>NZ_CM185021.1:0-5612939 GCF_059682525.1 Alteromonas sp. H02 | reverse complement strand
TAATTAACCCCAATCCTGTTTAAGAAATTGAACTAAATGCCTGTTCCCAGATCGGATCTTTCGACCAAGAACGATTCAATCAAACAAAAGGAACAGGCATGAAGAAGTTAGTAGAATTATTTTGCGATGTCGATGATTTTTGCAAAGTGTTTATCCCTCAATGGCAAAAGCAGCTGCTGGAAGACGGTACTCGAAAAAGACAACGAGCTTGCCGTATGTCAATGAGTGAAATGATGACCATTATTATCGGTTTCCACATGTCACATCATCGTGATTTTAAGAATTATTACTTGGGGTATGTTCACGCTTTTTATCGTAAAGACTTCCCTGTTCTACTCAGTTACACGCGTTTTTTAGAAGTGATGCCTCGTACTATTGTCCCCATGTGTGCCTATTTTAGTTCGCTTAAGGGCAAGCCTACAGGCATCGAATTCATTGACTCAACGAGTTTAAAAGTCTGCCACAACATTCGCATTCCCAGACATAAAACCTTCGACGGAATTGCACAAAGAGGAAAAGGCACCATGGGCTGGTTTTATGGTTTCAAACTACACTTAATCGTCAATCATCACGGCGAAATAGTCGCAGCAAAAGTGACGACGGGTAATGTTCATGACACAAAACCTGTTGAGGAATTAGCTCAACATTTACCGGGTAAATTGTACGGAGACAAGGGCTATTTAAGCAAAGCACTTGAAGCTAATTTATTTGATAAAGGCGTCGAACTTATCACCACGGTTCGCAAAAATATGAAAGCAAAAGCGATGTCTTTATGGGACAGAGCAATGCTTTCAAAACGCTTCATTATTGAAACCATCAACGACCAATTGAAGAACATTTCATTCATTGAGCACTCAAGACATCGCAGTATGAACGGTTTTACGCTTAATCTGATGGCAGGCCTGGTTGCTTACTGCCTCAAGGAAAACAAGCCATCACTTGATATTACTGATGTTGAGCGTAATTCAATGGTCGTGGCTTAAGCCGATCTCGGGTTAATTACTAAACTGTAATATAATTTTAACCTGATCGGATTAATGTTGTTGCCCCCGCGCCGACTAGGCTATGATGGGTGCGTTTTTCGCGGTTATTTGTTCACCAATTAGTTGTTTTCAGATGATATTAAATCAGTCCAGCTTACAAAATTTACCGGCCATGTTCAGCGCCCACCAACCACGCATTCGCCTCGCGGTAGTGGTGTTATTGTGCCTGTATCTCATTGCTTTCGCTGCTGAAATCACCTGGAAACTCATTCCCGAGCCAGACAGCAGTACCAGCCTATCCGGGCTCAACACCTCTGGCAACGGTTCCGCCGGGGCGTCATCAAACTCCCAACGTGGGGTCGACATTACTCAAATACAACGCCTGAACTTATTTGGCGAGTTAAATAAAGCGGTACCACCGCCAGTCCAGGAAACTATAACCGACGCACCGGAAACTCAGCTTAATCTGGTATTGTCCGGTGTGGTATCGACCAGCGCTGAAGATCAGGGTACCGCCATCATTGAAAACCGCGGCAAACAGGCAACCTACGCCATTGGCGAAAAGATTGAAGGTACCAATGCCACGCTTTCTCAGGTTCATACCGACCGCGTTATTATTAAAAATGGCGGCCGCCACGAAACTCTGATGCTCGATGGTCTGGATTTTACCAAGCGCCGCGCTGCACAACAATCAGCGGCGACCGGCAGAATTACCCGCGGCAATAGTCAGAACAGTACGACCATGGGCAGAATTGATAACAGTCCGCAGCCGGCTCGCGAGTTAAGTGACGAAGCCGTGGCAGCCACCGAGACGCTGCGTGAGAGCCCATCCAGCTTTATTGATTTTATTACCGTGACCCCGGCACTCGAAGGCGGCCAGATGGCCGGCTATAAAGTGAAGCCGGGTAAGAACCCCAGCTTGTTTGAGTCGGTGGGGTTACAAAACGGCGATATTGTGATCCAGATAAACGGATTGGACTTAACCGATCCGGCTCAGGCCAGAGATGCCATGGGCGAATTAAGAACAGCGCAGTCCATCGAGCTGACGGTGGCCCGCGAAGGCGAGTACATTACACTGTATCTGGACATGCCAGAGCAATAATTTAAGCAAGTAAAATACTAAACAGGAATAAAACATGAGGCGAGTTGGTCGAACCTGGTTGACCCGAATGAGCGTAGCAATCTGCACCACACTATTATGTGTGCAGGCAGCGGCAATCGATCGTATGCCCAAATTTCAGGATACGGATATCAACGAATTTATTACGATTGTTGGTAAAAATCTGCAAAAAACCATCATTGTAGACCCCAATGTAAGAGGCAAAATCAGCGTCATCAGCTACGACATGCTGAATGAGGAACAGTATTATCAGTTCTTCTTAAACGTGCTGCAGGTGTACGATTTTGCCGTGGTTGAAATGCCCAACGGTATTTTAAAGGTAGTCCGCTCCAAAGACGCCAAAACCTCCAATATTCCGGTGGTGGAAAACGCTAACCTCGACGGCGACGAAATGATCACCCGCGTAATCCCGGTGTATAACGTGCCAGTACGTGAGCTTGCACCGATTTTACGCCAGCTCAACGATCAGGCTGGCGGCGGTAACGTGGTGAGCCACGACCCGTCGAATGTAATGATGCTGACCGGCCGTGCAGCCGTAGTAAACCGCCTGGTAGAAATCATTGAGCGGGTAGACCGCGCCGGTGACGAAGAAGTCGATATTGTAAAGCTTCAATACGCGTCAGCATCTGAAATGGTGCGCATCATTGAGAGCATTAATAAATCTCAGGGCAAACAGGCTGCAGGCGGTAAAAGTGAACCCCGGGTGGTAGCCGATGACCGTACCAACAGCATTATCGTAAGCGGCGATTCTAAAGCCCGCAAGCGCCTGATTAACCTGGTACAGCGCATGGACCAGGAACTCGAAACCAACGGCAATACCCGGGTAATTTTCCTCAACTACGCCAAAGCCGAAGATCTGGTGAAAGTGTTGCAGGGCGTAAGCGACAGTATTCAGGCAGAAGAAACCGCCGGCGCCGGCAATGCCAGACGTACTTCCTCTAATCGTAATGTCAGTATCGATTCACACGAAGACTCCAATGCACTGGTGATCACCGCAGAGCCGGATATGATGCGCTCACTGGAAGAGGTGATTCGCCAGCTGGATATTCGCCGTGCTCAGGTACAGGTTGAAGCCATTATTGTCGAGATGTACGAAGGCGACGGTACGTCTCTGGGCATGCAGTTTGTGTCAGAAGCCGGAGGCGGTACGCAGTTTAATAACGGCGTGGTACCAGTAGGCGCGCTGGGCGTTGCCTTGCGTCAGGCAGAAGATCAGACAACCCAGTCAACCTATGTCACCGCAAACGGTGAGGTAGTAACCACCCAGGATACCACCCAGGGCGATTTCACCACCCTGGCTAACCTGCTCGGCGGTGCTAATGGTTTAATTGCCGGGATTGTGGAAAATGGCTGGGGCGCAGTGGTGCAGGCAGTCAGTAACGATACCAACTCAAACGTACTGGCGACTCCGCATTTAACCACCATGGATAACGAAGAGGCATTCTTTATTGTGGGTCAGGAAGTACCGGTGATCACCGGTCAGACTACTGGTGCCAACAACTCTAACCCTTTCCAGACTGTTGATCGCCAGGAAGTGGGTATTAAGTTGCAGGTCACCCCGCAAATCAACGAGGGTAATGCTATTCAGCTCACCATCGAGCAGGAAGTATCCAGCGTTTCCGGTGCCACCTCGGTAGACATCTCCATCAATAAACGTCAAATCAAAACCACGGTTATCGTGGATGACGGCGGCACCATTGTGCTGGGCGGCCTGATTGACGAAGATATTCAGGAGAGTGAATCCAAGGTACCGTTACTGGGTGACATTCCGATTCTTGGCCATCTGTTTAAATCTACCAGCAGCAGCAAGCGCAAAACCAACCTGATGGTATTTTTACGCCCCAAAATCATTCGTGATGGCGTCACCATGAATGAAATCAGCAAGCGTAAATACAATTATATCCGTGCTGAGCAGCTTGAGCGCCAGTCGCGTGGCGTTGCACTGATGCCTCGCACCGAAACGCCGGTATTACCAAAGTGGGACGACAGCCTGGCGCTGCCGCCTACCTATGAAGATTACCTGAAGCGTCGCGAAGAGGAAGAAGCTCAGCAAAAAGCCCAGGATGGCAACGAATGAGCACCGAAACCAAGCAGCCCGAACTTACCGAATCAGTAGCCAGCGTGGCTGCTGATTCGGCAGAAGAGCTGTTACCGGAAGAAGCGGTAGACGATCAACAGTTGCCCTTTGGTTTTGCCAAACGGCACAAGGTATTGCTGGAGCTCAATCAGGAGCCGGCATTGCTCTATCACACCAGCGATACGCCACTGGAAATCTTCAGTGAAGTCCGTCGTTATCATGCCGGTGCACTGGTGCTTAAGGAGCTCCCGCAAGACCAGTTTGAGCCTTTGCTAACCCAGGCTTATCAGCGCGATTCATCGGCAGCCAAACAGTTAATGGAAGATCTGGGTAACGAGAGTGATTTATTCTCGCTGGCTGAAGAACTGCCGGATACCGAAGATCTGCTCGACAGCGAAGACGACGCGCCCATCATTAAACTCATTAATGCCATGCTCGGCGAAGCCATTAAAGAAGGCGCGTCGGATATCCATATTGAGACCTTTGAAAATCAGTTAGTAGTGCGATTCCGGGTGGATGGCGTGCTGCGCGAAATTCTGCGCCCAAACCGCAAACTGTCTTCCATGCTGGTTTCTCGGATCAAGGTTATGGCGAAACTGGATATCGCTGAAAAACGCGTACCCCAGGATGGCCGTATCACGCTGCGTATTGCCGGTCGCGCGGTTGACGTGCGGGTATCTACCTTGCCTTCCAGCCATGGCGAGCGGGTAGTGCTGCGTTTGCTCGACAAAAATAATGCCCGGTTAAATTTAACTGATTTGGGTATGACCCAGGTTAACCGCGATCACTTCTCTACCTTAATTCGTAAACCGCACGGCATTATCCTGGTCACCGGGCCAACCGGCTCCGGTAAAAGTACCACGCTCTACGCGGGCCTCAGCGAAATTAATTCCAAAGATCGCAACATCATGACGGTGGAAGATCCCATCGAATTTGATTTGCAGGGTATTGGTCAGACCCAGGTAAATCCGCGGGTAGAAATGACCTTTGCCCGGGGTTTGCGGGCCATTCTTCGTCAGGATCCGGATGTGGTCATGGTGGGGGAAATCCGTGATATCGAAACCGGCCAGATTGCGGTGCAGGCCAGTTTAACCGGTCACCTGGTATTATCTACCCTGCACACCAATACCGCAGCCGGTGCTATTACCCGTCTTGAAGATATGGGTATAGAGCCGTTTCTGCTGTCATCCAGCTTACTGGCCGTGCTGTCACAGCGTCTGGTACGTACACTGTGCCCGGAATGCAAAACACCGCATTCACCCGGCGAGCAGGAAGCGCAGATACTGGGCTTAAGCGATGCAACGGATGTAGTGATCTATTCACCTAAAGGGTGTGCAGCCTGTAATCAAACCGGCTATCGTGGCCGTACTGGTATTCATGAACTGCTGATTGTTGATGAAGCGGTACGCACCATGATGCATGAAGGCAAAGGTGAACAGGCTATCGAAAAATATATTCGCCAGACCACGCCGAGTATTCGTGAAGACGGTTGCCATAAAGTACTCAGCGGACAAACGTCGCTGGAAGAAGTGCTGCGGGTTACCCGGGAGGATTAATGGCCGCTTTTGCATACAAAGCCATTGCCGCCAACGGGCGCAATAAAAGTGGCGTTCTGGAGGGCGATAACGCCCGGCAAATCCGCCAGCAGCTGCGTGAAAAAGGCATGGTGCCGCTGGAAGTTGAGCAGGTCGCCGAGAAAAGCGCTAAGCAGTCATCTTCAGGATTTCAGCTGTTTCGCCCGCGTATCTCCGCCAGTGATTTATCATTGCTTACCCGTCAGCTTGCCACCCTGGTTGAATCAGCATTACCCATTGAGGAAGCGCTACTCGCCGTTGCCGAGCAAAGTGAAAAGCCGCGCCATAAAAATATGATGATGGCGGTTCGCAGCCGCGTGGTTGAAGGTTACACCCTGGCCGACGCACTCAGCGAATTTCCCAGCGTATTCGATGATTTATACCGCGCTATGGTCGCAGCCGGCGAAAAGTCAGGGCATCTGGATACCGTATTAAACCGCCTGGCCGACTACACCGAAAGGCGCCAGCAAACCCGCAGTCAGGTGATTCAGGCCTTAATTTATCCTGCCATTATGATGTTTTTCGCCATGATGATAGTGGTGGTGTTACTTACTGTAGTGGTCCCAAAAATCGTCGGGCAGTTTGATCACATGGGTCAGGACCTGCCCACCATTACCACGGTGCTCATCGCCATAAGTGAATGGATGCAGAATTACGGGCTGTATTTGCTGGTCGTTATCATGCTGCTTGTCATTATGTTTCAACGTCTTATTCAGAAGCCCGCTATACGTCTGCGCTATCATCGGGTTCTGCTGAAGGTGCCCATGATTGGCAAAGTTTCCAGAGGGCTTAACACCGCGCGCTTTGCCAGAACCTTAAGTATTCTTACCGCCAGTGCCGTGCCACTGCTTGAGTCCATGCGTATTTCAACCGATGTACTGCAAAACCTGTATATTAAAGAACGTATTGCCGAAGCGGCAGTGCACGTAAAAGAAGGGTCCAGCCTGCGAGCCGCACTGGATAATACCCGGATATTTCCGCCGATGATGATGCATATGATTGCCTCGGGTGAGCGCTCAGGTGAGCTACAACAAATGCTTGGCAGGGCTGCCGATAATCAGGACAGGGAATTTGAGTCGCTAATCAGTGTCTCACTAAAGGTGTTTGAACCTTTGCTCATTGTAACGATGGCTGGCGTGGTGTTATTTATCGTCATGGCCATTATCCAACCAATTCTGGCATTAAATAATATGGTGAATGTGTAATGAAAATGCTTAAACGACAGTCGGGATTCAGCTTAATTGAAATCATGGTGGTGCTGCTGATCATTGGTATCCTCGCTTCGATGGTCGCTCCACAAATCCTGGGCAATCAGGAAGAAGCACAGCTTAAAAAAGCGGCCGTGGATATTCAGCAACTGGAAAGTGCGCTGGAAATGTACAAGCTTAAAAGCAACCGTTTTCCTACCACCGAACAAGGGCTTGATGCCCTGGTAAGTGCGCCGACTCTGGACCCTATTCCGCGTAATTATCCTGCAGATGGTTACATCAAGCGTTTACCAGACGATCCATGGGGTAACCCTTACGTGCTTATCAGCCCGGGAGAAATGGGCACCATTGATATCTTTTCTAACGGCCCGGATAGTGAACCCGGCACCGATGACGATATTGGTAACTGGAACATTAACGACTACCTGAATTAAGGCATTACGCTGTTTATGCGTGCACCAGGCCGTCACCGGTACAGCTTCGCTTTAGCATCGTTGGCGGCCAGCCGCCAGCGCGGCTTTACGCTGCTCGAAGTCATGCTGGTGTTACTGCTAATGGGTCTGGCTGCCGGCTATGTCATCTTCAATGCCTTTTCCACCGACCCGTCAGAACAGCTCGAAAGAGAAGCCCGGCGGCTGCAGGTGGTCATCGACATGGCCAGTGATTATGCGGTACTCAACCAGCAGCAACTGGGTATCTATATTGATCAGGAAAACCGTACCTATAGCTTTATGCAGCTCAGCAATGAAGATGAGTGGCAATTCATAGAAGGCAATACGCTGTATGAGCCGGTGACGCTCACCGAGCCATTCTTTTTTACCCTCAATCTGGATGATCTGCCCTGGCAAACCGAAGACCGGCTGTTTGACCGGGAAATGTTCGACAGCTCACTGAGTGTTAATGAACAGGATATTGAAATTGGCGAGGAAGAGGCGCCGCCGCCCCCGCCACAAATTCTCATCATGTCGAGCGGTGAAATCACCCCTTTTAGCCTGGTATTTCATTATGAGCCAGAGTTTACCAACGATTTGCCCGCCTATTACGTATTAAACTGCCAGGATTTGCCACCGCTGGAGTTACTCGGCCCCTTGGAGCGACCAGAATGGGACTGATATGCAGCCAACGAGGCATGACCCTGCTCGAGGTGATGGTAGCTCTGTTTATCTTTGCCATGACCGGCGGCGCCATTATGAAAGCTGCTTCAGAGCACCTCAACGGCGTGGGACAGATCGAAGAAATAACCATTGCCACCTGGGTGGCTAACAACCAGCTAAATGAAATTCAGTTAGAACGCCCATGGCCGCTGAAAAATAACCTCAAAGGCCAGGCTGAAATGGCCGAGCGCACCTGGTACTGGAAACAAGTCGTCAAGGATACCGGCGACAGCGATTTTAAAGCGGTAGAAGTAAGCGTCAGCCTTGATGCAGACTTCAATGACACCATCACCACAGTGATCACCTATTTTGCCAAACCAGCGGAGAACGGCTAATGCGTACCCGCGGCTTTACTCTGATCGAAATTTTAATCGCCATGGCGATTTTCGCCATGCTGGGTTTGGCGTCCACGGCGCTGCTCTCTACGGTGATCGACAGCGACGAAATTTCTAGTGAGAAATTCGCCCGATTACAACAGCTCCAACGCTTTATGCTTATTCTAGAACGAGACGTACAGCAGGCAATGCCACGGGCAGTCCGTATGGAAGGCCAGCAAAACAGTATTGTGATGCGTGGCGGTGAAGAAACCGACGACAGCGACGCTGGCGGACTGGCCTTTGTGCGCGGCGGCTGGCACAACCCTAAACTGGCTCTACCGCGCAGCACCTTACAGGGCGTAGCATATCGCCTGCGGGAAAATAAACTCGAACGTCTGAATACCGTTTATGTGGATAGCGTACTGGGCACCGAACCGAAAGTCAGGGAAATCCTCGACAACGTGACTAACTTTACCGTTGAGTTTAATACCGGTGGCAGTGAAACCGACGAAGCAGCCTGGCATGACAATTATATTGGCGAAACCCTGCCGCGGGGAATTCGGATTACCATTACCCTTGCCGACCTGGGCGAAATCCAGCGCGTTTTTGCGCTTACGGAGCAAGCGTCATGAGGCTTGGCAAACAGCGTGGTGCAGCCCTGTTAATTGTGCTGATGGTAGTCGCCCTGGTGGCTATACTCGCTACCGAAATGGGCGCCAGACTGCAACTTCAGGTACAGCGGGCCAGTAATATCAAAAGCAGCAACCAGGCCTACTGGTATGCCAAAAGTGCCGAAGAATATACCCGCATGTCGCTGGTAACGCTAATGGAAGAAACCGGCGATAAAATTACCCTGAACCAGCCCTGGGCGCAGGAATTCGAATATCCCATGGAAGAAGGCGGTATCAGTGTAAACCTGGAAGACATGCAAAGTTGCTTTAACATTAACGCACTGCCCAACGCCAATCAGACCAATGTAAATGGTCAGCAACCCACAGAAGCCATGAATGCGTTTGCCCGCTTGTTGCAGCTGACCAACGAAGAAATACCCAGCTTTACGATAGATACGGTACGGGATTCGCTGGCAGACTGGCTCGACAGTGACGACCGCATGCGCATTTACGGCGCTGAAGACAGCGAATATGCCTCGCGCGCATTCCCTTATCTGGCCGCCAACGGACAGATGAGCAGCCAGTCGGAATTACGCCTGATTAACGGTGTGGAAGCCGAGTGGCTGGAAGAGTTACTGCCGCAGGTTTGCGTAATCCCCGATAATGATCAGTTAGTGATCAATGTAAACACGCTAAGCGAGGAGCGCGCGCCGGTTCTGGCTGCCTTAACCGGGTTGAGCCTGTCTCAGGCCGCCTCGATTATCGCTGCTCGTCCACTGGACGGCTGGGATGATGTGAACACCTTTTTAGCCGAACCGGATATTGCAGCGTTAAATTTGCAGCCGGAACAAACTCAATGGTTTAGTGTGACCACAGAGTATTTTATTTTACATACCAAGAGCCGTTACAATGAAGCAACGTTTGCCATGACAACCGTGTTAAATGCCGCTTCATCAGGCAAAATAGCGGTGTTGCGCCGCGAATTTGGAGTCATAAAGTAATGGAACAGTTAGTTGTTAGGCTGGGTACTAACCTGCACGATCCCGTGCATTGGGTAGTCTGGTCTGCCCAAAGCCAGGACGTTATCGCCAGCGGCGAACTAGCCAGTGCCGATGCACTGATAAGCCTCGGCGAGCGCACCAGTTTGCGCCGAGCAATCGTGCTGGTTCCCGGCGCAGATGTTCGGCTGTGCAATGTTACCCTGCCTGGCAAGGTCAATCGCAAACTACAAAATGCGATTCCGTTTATGCTGGAAGACGAACTGGCTGAAGATATCGGCGAACTGTTTTTTGCTATGGGCCCTTCCCGGGGTACGGAACAATCCGTGGCCATCGTCAGCCACCGCCAGATGGCAAAGTGGCTGGGCTGGCTGCAAGATGCCGGCGTTACAGCTGATGTGATCCTGCCTGATATCCTGGCGCTTCCTCAACAGGAAGATAACCAATGGGTAGCACTGGCAATCGGTGAACAGTTAATTGTTCGTCAGGGGCCATGGCAGGGCATGCAGGGAGAACAGGCGTTTCTTACCGGGGTACTTGCCTTACAGGCCAAAGCCCAGCCGGAGCCGGTTAACTTAAGCGCCCTCACCGACATCGACCTTCACGCGGTACCTAATATTCATCAGGAAGCACATAACGACGACGTGCCAGCCATTGGCGTACTGGCCAAACACGTTGGTAAAGCATCGTTTAATTTACTCCAGGGGCAATACAAGCCTAAAAAGCAGCACAATCAGGTGTGGCAGGTCTGGCGCGTGCCGCTTATTTTGCTCGCTCTGGTGATCGTGTTAACCATTGGCGATAAAACGCTCAGGCTCAATCAACTGCAACAACAAAATGCCGACCTGACCGCACAAATCGACGCGCTGGTAAAACAAGGATTTCCGGATATCGGAACCTATCGCAACGTCCGCCTGAAAGTGCAGCAAGAAATGCAACGCCTGGAGCAGTCCGGCGACGGCAGTTCGCTGCTGGTGATGCTTTCACAATTAAATACCGCATTCGCCGCGTCGAATATCACTCCACAAACATTGCGCTTTGATGCTAACCGCACCGAGATCCGCATGCAGGCACAGGGTAAGGATTTTAACGCGCTGGATACGTTTAAGCGCAGTGCCGAAGCCGCCGGCTTTACTGTAGAGCAGGGCGCTATTAACAACCGCGATGACACAGTCATCGGCACAATGAATATCCGGGGAGCCTCATGAACGCTATAAAGCAAAAGTTTACTGCTCTCACAGAACGGGAGCAGCGCATGGTGCTGTTATCGGGCATGGTGATTTTACTGGGTATTTTTTACTGGGGGTTATGGGCACCGCTTAATCAGAGTATCAGTCAGCAAAGTCAGTTACTGGAAAGTAATAAAAAACTGGTTAGCTGGGTTGAAGAGCAGGGCCAAAAGGCCGCGCAGCTGCGCCGTACTCAGTCGTCGCCCAGACGGGTTACCGGTTCGCTGCCACAGTTGGTCACCAGTACAAGTAGTAATCACTCACTATCCATATCGCGTATGCAACCTCAGGGTGATGAAATTCAGGTGTGGATAGATGAAGCGCCTTTCAACAGTCTGGTGGGCTGGCTGAATGAACTAGAAACGCGAGGTATTGTGATTGAGCAACTCGATGTGGCTAAAGCCAATGCGCCGGGCATGATAAAAGTCAGACGGTTGGTACTTACAAAATGATGGGCATTAACTGGCGCTGGCTGTCAGCCGGCCTTTTTCTTTATTTGTGTTTACTCGTTGCTTACCTGCCAGCGTCGCAGGTGGTTAGCCGAATCAGCCTGCCAGACAACGTTAAGGTTGGCAACGTGCAGGGTACGCTATGGCAGGGCGAAGTTGACAGGGTTATCGTTAATAATATCCCGGTTAATCAGTTGAGCTGGAACGTATCCCCCTGGGCCTTATTCACCGGCCAGCTGGCTGTGGAGCTCGATGCAGGTAACATGCGTGATGCAGCGTCAATCGCCTTTAACGGGCCGGTTAGTGTGAGCCTGTTTGATTTTCAGGCCGTGTCTGCCGAAGACTTTTTACTGTACTTACCGGTTGATCGGGTGCTGTCTGAAGTGCAATTACCGCTGCCGGTAAATGCCGGCGGCCGGTTTCGGGTTAATATTGAAGATCTGGAATATTCCGCTCAGGGTTGCGATCAGATGATGGCCTATGGCGACTGGTTAAACGCTCGCGTTGCCGGTACGCAGGGACCCATCGAACTGGGCACGTTTTCGGCGCAAATTCGTTGTCAGGACGAGCAAATTGTAATCAATGTAGAAGAGCCAAACGCCTTCGGACTGAGCATGCAGGCCTCAGCCCGTCAGGATTTTTCCGGTTTATCGGTAAAAGGGCAGTTCAAACCCGACCCCTCACTGCCGCAGGAAGTACATGAGGCAGCATTATTTTTTGGTCGCCCGGATGCCAATGGCTACACCCAGTTTGAACTTTAATCCCAGCTTGAGCTTTACTCTATATACAGCGGCAAAAAGTTAAATTTGGCCATGGTCAGTATAATAGCCAGCTCATAAACACTCTGACGGGTGGCCAGGTGATTGGTTAATAAGCCAATAGCGCCGCCTTTTTGTTTGATATTGTGGGTATCAAACAGTTTATCCATCACATCGCCCAGCTCCTCGCCGGCGGTCAGAGATGCGTAAACCGTCTCAGGCAGAGGCAGGTTAGCACTGCGACCCACCGACCAATGCTCACCATTACAAATGGCTACGTAAGCAAAGGTAGCGGGGCCGTCGGTGAACTTATCCACACCGCCCTCAATGGCCACATACCAGTTGGCCTTATATTCAGCCAGACAGGCTTTTACCCGGTTAACGGCGCCTAACCGCGTTTCCGCTTCAGTCATGGGCTGATCAGCCACCAGGCTTGGCGCGTCGACACCTATCACCTCAAAATCATCCCCAGCCTCTAATACCTGCTGCAGGGCTACATGGGTAGCATTTATCTTTACCGGATTTTTAGAGCCAACTACGACTTTCATTACACCATTTCCGTTTATGCGTTATCAAAGGGGTGATTAGTAATATCATCAATAAGGGTGCGGTAATCGCTGATCGCCGGGTAGCCCTCTATTTCCCGATGGGGTTGCTTGCTATCGGGATTTTTTACAGCCAGCACGTGCTTTATGCCAAAGGTCTTTGCAGCCTCAAGAATATTGAGGCTGTCATCAACAAATAACGTGGTGGCCGGGTCGAACCCTAATCGGGCCTGCAATGCACGCCACAAGTCCTGCGACTCTTTGGTGACGCCAAATTCATGGGTGGATATGAGGGTATCGATATGTGAGTCGAGTTTGGTATGTTCCACCTTTAACGAAAGACTACCCGGGTGGGCATTGGTTACCAATACCACCTCACGGCCACTGTTATGCAAGGCGTCCAAAAATGGCAAGGTATCGTCTCGCATAGCAATGAGGTGCTCTATTTCCCGTTTGGCTGCCACAATATCCATATCCAGATGCTTAGCCCAGTAGTCGAGGCAGTACCACTCAATGCGGCCACTTACCCGTGAATAGTGCTCATGCATTTCTTCGCGGCACTCTGCCAGCGAACGGCCACTTTTCTCAGCCAGCTTTTTAGGCAGGTGCTCCAACCAGAACTGATTATCGAAGTGCAGGTCCAGTAAGGTGCCGTCCATATCCAGTAAGACGGTATTGATTTCGTTCCAGGGCAGAAATGGCAAGCGCTTTTCCTCTAAATACGTTAACCTTAAGTTTGATAATATGATAACGAAAGACTGACCCAAACAACATGAGCAATATCGATAAGGACAAAACGCTTCCGCAGATCCACCAGCGCGAAATTGTGGCCGAAAGTCGCTTTTTCAGGGTTGAGCGTGTGGACCTGGAATTTACCAATGGCGCAACTCGTCAGTTTGAACGTATGGCAGGCTACAACCGCGGGGCAGTAATGATCGTTGCGGTGCAGGATGGCGACTTTCTGTTGGTCAGAGAGTATGCAGCCGGTACCCACACATACGAACTGGGTTTTCCTAAAGGCCTTATCGATCAGGGTGAAAGTATTTTAGAAGCGGCCAACCGTGAGCTAAAAGAAGAGGCAGGCTTTGGTGCCAGAGAGCTTAAAGCCATCCATAAAGTGAATATGGCGCCAACGTTCTTTAACGCCCAGATGAATATTGTTATCGCTCACGATCTCTACCCCGAAACTCTGCCTGGCGACGAGCCAGAGCCGCTTGAGCTGGTTCGCTGGCCCATTGCCCGGGCCGACGAACTGCTGGCTCGCGAAGACTTTATTGAAGCACGCTGTATCGCTGCACTGTTTCTTGCTCAAAAGTGGTTAAAGGAGCATCCGGACTATGCCTGATAATACTGATCATGATTTGCTACAGATAGCCAAAGACGCCGCTCTGAAAGCTGGCGAAGCCATTATGCGGTTGTATGATGTCGGCGATTTTGAAAGCTACCAGAAAGCCGATGAATCACCGGTCACCAGTGCCGATTACAAAGCCAACGAAATTATCACCGACATACTCACCCTAATGTCACCGGATATTCCGATCCTTTCGGAAGAAACCAAACATGCCAGTCTGGAAGAACGCAAAACCTGGAAGCGTTACTGGTTAATCGACCCGATTGACGGCACGCAGGAATTTATCGCACGCAGCGGCGACTTTGCCGTGAATATCGCGCTCATTGAAGACAACAAGCCTAAGATAGGGGTGATTTTCTGGCCGCCCGGACAAAGCCTGTATTACGCTCTGGCCGGACATGGCGCCTATAAAGACTCGCCTGAAGCCAGTGGCCCCATCAGCGTACGTAAGCTGGACGACCCACACAACAGCGTGGTGATCCTGGCTATCAGTCGCCGTCAGCCGCGGGAACGGGTGATTTCTAAATTATGTGCCAAGCGGGTGTATCAAACCCTGCCATTAGGCAGTTGCTCGCTGAAGTCCTGCTTTATCGCCGAGGGCAAAGCCGACGTCTTTATGCGTTTGGGTGTCACCGGCGAGTGGGACACCGGTGCTTCTCAGTGCATTGTTTCGGAAGCGGGCGGTGCCATCTATGCTGCTGATTTTGAGCCACTTAGCTACAATCAGCGTAATACGTTAGAGAACCCGGACTTTATTGTGCTGGGCGATCAAAATGTGCCGTGGCGGGACGTTATTCAATATTAGGGAGTAAGTGTTTTTATGCTTAAGCAATCATTAGTTCTTCTCAGCAGTTTACTGGTAGCACCGACTTTTGCCGACTGGACCGTCGCGCCAGAGCAATCCAGTCTGCACTTTATGTCGACCAAAAACGCCCAGGTAACCGAGGTACATGCTTTCGAGGAGCTCTCCGGCTCAGTGTCAGACAGCGGTAAACTGATGATTGAGGTACCACTTAGCTCAGTGAATACCAACATTCCGATTCGCAACACGCGAATGCAGGAAAAGTTGTTTAACGTGGCGAAGTTTCCGGCCGCGACCTTTACCGCCGATGTCCCCGCAGACTTAATGAAACTGCAACCGGGTAGCAGCACCACGGCAAAAGTGGATGGCACCCTGTCGCTGCACGGTGTGGAAGCACCTGTCAGCTTTAACGTGAGCGTGAGCAAGGTGTCTGCCGATACCATGGTAGTAAACACGGTATCGCCCACCCTGATTGGCGCAGAAACCTTTGGTTTAACAGCTGGTCTCGACATGCTGCAAAACATTGCAGGTTTAAAGAGTATTACTCAAACGTCACCCGTAACCTTTTCTGTGACCTTTGAAATGGAATAAGCCTTTGGCTTAACCCAACAAAAAGGAGCAGCTATCTGCTCCTTTTTCGTTTCTACAGCAACCCCTTTACCTCTCGCCCCAGCAGTAGTTGCCTTATCTCGTTGTGATATCGAGCATCAGTCGAAGCCAGCAGTCGGGTAACAAAATCCATCGAGGTAACACTTTTCTTACCCGGCGCGTTCTGCTCGAGCAACTGTTTCAATACACTGACAATGGGCTCGTCGCCTACCAGCTCCCGAAGCCTGGCAAACACCAGCGTTGCTCTGGCATACACATCCGGCGAGCTGGTAGCATCAATAATGGCTGTGGTGGCTGTTAACCGGCCCCGCAAAGCGTGCTGATAGCGCTGCCGCTCAAAGTCCACCAGCGCCTGCATTGTCTCTTTACCGAAGCGCTGTTCAATCAGCACCAGCTCAGCATATTTCGCCAGCGATTCAATTAAAAAGGCACCGTCTGCTTCCACGCCATAGCCAATCTGATGGCCAAACCACTGATGGGCCACTTCATGCGCCGTTCGCCGATACCGCTGGTCAAAGCCAGCATCGGTGGCAGGGCGCGCCCGCACTGCCAGGCGATGAGACATTAAAATAACCTGTGGCAGCGCATAACCGCTGGGGCCGAATTCTGGCGTAAACAGCAAGGATAACTGCTGGTAAGGATAGGGCGTAAGCTGAGCCGAAAACCATTTAAGGGTGTCGGTCACTGCCTGTAAATGAACTTGCTGCGCACTGGCTTGTGAGCCACTCGTGAGATCGCGGGTTAAACCAGTTAAATTGATATCCACAGAGCGCCCCCCCGTCGAGGCGCTATAGGTTGTACTCGTTTGCAAAGTGGCAAGCCAGACCGGAATATTACGAACAGGCTCTGCAGTGGCAAATTCCGTGTAGCGACGACCAGCAGCCAGCCACTGGTTAACTATTTGCCCCTGAGTATGCACGGTATGCGAAACCGGCGAAGAAACAACACTGCGCAGGGTAACCGGGGTCGATTGCAATGTTGTGACCGGGGCCTTACCGTCAAAGGCACTGGGTAACGGCATATCCAAAGCCGCTAAGCCAAGTTCTTCCCTGAGCACTTCATCACGTAGCGTGTACTGTCGGTTAAAGCCAATATTGGGGAGTAACGGAACGCCGCGTAAATAACTGAACTCCGGAAGCAGAATTTGATGGCCTGAAGGTAGCCATCTGCGCGCGCCATTTACCACTATTTCTGCCTGCAAGGTCAGTCCTTTTCCAGGTTGTAGTGGCGAATCCAGTTGATACACAGACTGCTGTAAGCGCTCGTTCTGAGACGTTAGTTGCCCGCCGCTGAGCGTTAGCGCTTTGGGTTTAAACCCAGGGTAACTGCCCACTAACACCTCATTAATCGCCTCATCACTGAGGTTTTTAAGGTGTAGTGTGAGATTAAGCATTACCCGGCGCTTCTGGGGAAAAAAATCCACCAGCGCATCAATGTGCGTAACTACCGGCTGAACCCGCGCATGCCAATGAGCATATTGGTTTTCGTAGTCGGCGCGCAGGGCATAACGGGCGTCGGGTGTCATGTAAGGCCGTTCTTGTTGTAAAGCCAGATTAAAACCTGCTAGCACCACAACTACCACACCAACAGCAAGGCAGCCAGAGCGAGACAAGGAACGCCAGGGTCGCAGCGCAAAGCCTGCCCCGCGGTGCGTTTTGTTTACCGCCAGCACCAGTGCGCAAACCGCGACTGCCGACCACGTAATAAGGTACGGCCAAAAGGTATGTTCACTGCGGGAGAAGCCGATTAAATAGTCGGCAGGCTGTAACGGCGTACCGGCGATATCGAGTAAAGGGTGGGAAATGCCCGCCAGGGAAAGGAGTGGTGTAAACTTAACCATCAGCAACAGCAGGCAAAGCCCGCCTGCCATCAACGCACTACGCATAACATGGTGAAGTGCCAGGCAAAGCCAGCCAAACAGCAATACAGGCAGGCCTGTCATTGCCAGTATTTGCCCATATACGCCTGCCTCAATAACACTATCTGCCAGCAGTTGAGCCACCAGAACAGCCACCGCCGTGATACTCAATAAAGCGAGCCAGGCAATACCCATAGTCAGGGCCTGAGCAGAGACCAGTTGGTGGTTGCTTATTGGGGTTGCGGCGATCATTTCTGCGGCACCGTTACGCTGATTTTGCCAGCCCAGTTGCCAGCTCCAGAGTGCCATGAGTACGCAGCCGGCAAAGGGTAACATATCCCACACAACGCGATTGAGCGCATCAATACTCAGCGGCGTGATGACTGAGTGGGGTTCTGCATAATCTATGGCCGCCAGCACTTCGGAGAAAATCGCGCCAGCGTAAAGTGCCAGTACTAACAGCATCACCCGATTAACCAGTAACGCTTTGGTCGCGTTCATAAGCAACGCGGCAAAGGGATGATGAGTAATGGCCGCAGGCATTTTAATTTTGCTGGCAGGCAGCGGCGCAGTTCTCCTCAAACGCCACCCGGGTGCGCGTTTAACGCTTTCATTTAACACACTTCGAGCGCTCAACGCTAACCACACCAGCAGTGCGCTAAGCGCCAGCCAGGCCAGACGATTCAGAACAATGCTCGGGTTAACTGACCAGTCAGTCTGATCACCGGTAAACTGGGCAAAAATCGCCGTAAAACCCAAAGGGTCAGCTACCAGCATCGCCTCGTAAAGCGATGGATGGATAATGCTACTCCCCGCCAAAACAGGCGAGCCAGTCACGGACGCCAACATGACATAAGCTATCCACACCAGGGCGAAAAAGGCATACACCGGCAGCGCACTTCTGACTCGCTGAGCAATCAGTAACGCGGCAGCGCAATACCAAAAACACGCCGGAGCGACTATAAACAAGCCGTTTTTCAGCGCCGTGTGAATAACACCGGCGTCGAATAGCGGATGCTGACTAAGCATTAATAGCTGCAGCACCGAGCCGCATAAACAGATCACCGCCACCAGACTCAAAAAGGCCACAAACCGGTTCAGCCGCCGGGTAAACTGACTCGTTCTGGCCGCACCAACAAGCTCCTGCATAGTGTGGAGCCTGTCACGCTGCAGTAGGGGAGGCGTTAACGCAGCCACCACCACGGGCAGCGCCAGCATGACCACGGTAATATTTAGCATGGTAAGGCGTTTTGCCAACTGTAAATCGGCAACGGTCAGGCCCTGCACCAACAATACCGACAATCCGGGGAGACCCAGTGCACCTAACCACACCAGAGGCTGACGCACATATAAACGCCATTCATTGATGATCAGCATCAGTTCGCCTCCCGCCTGGCCAGTTCAAGAAAGTAGCGGTCCTGCAAGGTTGCCCGGCAGGCTACGGCATCAGCACCAGGCGGTTCATGATGGCACACCCGCCATACTGGCTGGCCGAAGTGATAACGCTCACCCAATAATATGCCTTCTGCGGGTTTTGCTGAGGTTTCCCACACGTTGTTTTGCATTGGCGCAATGAGCGCAGGAATAGCGCCACTGTCGACGATGGCGCCCTGCATCATAATGGCAGCCTGGGGGCACAGGTGCTCAATGTCTTCCACAATATGAGTGGAAAGCAATACCAGCTTGTTCTGGCTCAGGCGGATGAGCACACTGTGTAAACGCTGGCGCTCCTGCGGGTCGAGCCCGGCCGTGGGCTCATCCATGATCAATAACTTTGGGTCGCCCAACAGTGCCTGAGCAATGCCAAAACGTTGTCGCATGCCGCCGGAAAAGGTACTCACGCGCTTACCGGCAAATGCCGTCAGGTTGGTTAGCGTCAGTAATTCCTCTATTTGCTGCTTAGCCTGTTTACGCGGAATGTTTTTCAGGGCCGCGATGTGCTCAAGCATGGCCACACAACTCATGTGTGGATACACCCCGAAAGACTGGGGTAAGTAGCCAAGCTGTTCACGCAAACGCTGCGGTGATTGCTGAATATCCGTATTGTTAAAGCTAATCTGCCCGCTGTCTGGTGCCTGTAAACAGGCCAGAGTGCGCATTAAGCTGGATTTGCCTGCACCATTGGGGCCTAAAAGGCCTACCATGCCCGCCGGCAAGGTTAAGGAAATATCATTCAGCGCTTTGGTGCCATCTGAATAGGTTTTAGACACGTCGGTCATGGTAAGCATGGGGTCATCATCCTGAATGTGAAACGAGAATGGCCTTAACCTACCAAGCTGATTAACGGCTAAACAGCAAGGGATGACAAAGCATAAGTTTGCGGTGACAAACGACAAAAGAGTGGTTTATTCAGTACCGGGTGGAGTAAAAACCTTGTTGCGATGACTTAAACAGGGCTCCGGCCGCAACAGGTTTTACTTTCATCATTAAATTGCGTAGGTTCATCATTCACAACGTGTGCAGGCCGCGCCTATCAGGCAGACTTTGGCAGCTTTATTTATTCAAGGGTTCAGCAACATGGTGGTTAATTTGCGCAAAATCAGTTTGGTACTGCTACCGATTTTTGCCGCCCTGTTGCTGGAAGCCGCGATTCGCTTTCTTTCTTACCAACAACCCGATGCCACCACTTATCTGGCGGTACACGGCCAACTATTGCTAGAGATGCTGCCGTTTTTTGTGTGCCATTATCTGGCCTCAACACGCTCCGGCAGACCGGCGCTGCTCATCTGGTTAGGCGGGTTTATCGGTTATCCGCTGTTAAGCAATATTCTGGCGCATACCATTCCCGCCTACGGTCAGTGGCGGTTGCTGGAAATACAAGGCGTAGTGTTTGCCATGGTAGCCAGTGTGCTGTGGTTTATTCACCACTTCTACGGGCGGGTTAAGCAGGGCCCCCGAAGCTGGATTGCACACCTGTTATCATTAGACTTCATGGTGGCCCTAAGCTTGTTTTTATGGGCCTTTACCATGGCAGGCGTTTTTCTGTACACAGACAACCCCATGGTCAATCAGCCATTACAGATGATCATCGACTTTGCCCTGATTACAGAAAAACTACCGCTATTTATGCACTATTTCTGGCAGTTCAGTTTGATGGCACTGGTGCTATTCGGCGTATATTGGTTTAACCGTTATGTGCTGATCCGCCGCTTGCTGGCAGTACATGGTTTAATACCGTTCCTGGCCGGTGGACTCATCTTTATTCTGCTGTTCAGCACACCGATAAGCGCGCTGCTGTTATTGATGCCGCTGAATAACGTCACTGACTTCACCTTGATCCCATCAGAAAACCACAACCCTTTTGACCCCTTTAACAGTCAGATGACCTTTTGGTTGTTGATGTTCAGCACCCCTATTATTCTGGCGTTTGAGCGCAAATCTCAGGATGCCAGAGTAGCGGATATTGCCCGCCGACAAACCCGCACCGAATTGCAAATGCTGCAACAACAGGTAAACCCTCACTTTCTGTTTAATACCCTGAATAATTTGTATGCGCTGTGTCTGGAGCGTTCACCACAGGCGCCGGACATGGTAGAAAAACTCGCAGGGCTGTTACGCTACACCGTTTATCAGGGCCAGAAAGAACAAGTATCCCTGGTTGATGACGTGCGTTATTTGCAGGACTACCTGGCACTGCAGTCTATGCGCTATACCGATGACTGTCACTTTCAGTGCACCTGGCCAACCCAGGCTGAACGCTGGCAGCTGTCACCGCTGTTACTGATCATAGTGTTGGAAAATGCCTTTAAACATGGCATCGAAAAAGCCAGCAAGCCCTGCGAGCTTAAGTTAGCGCTCACACTGGATAATAATCGCCTGGTATTTGAATGTAAAAACCCCATAGGCCAGAGCGCACAAACGCCAGTTGATGAAGACAACAGCGGGCTGGGGCTGGAAAACCTGCGGCGCCGCTTAAACCTGCAGTACGCTAATTGCCACGAGCTGATTAGCGAACAGCGCGGTAATCACTGGTACACCCGATTGCAAATGGAGCTCGCGCCATGCTAAACGCATTGATTGTGGATGATGAGCCGTTAGCCCATAAAGTCATTTTGCATCACCTGGCCAGTCACCGGGACGTAAAGGTGGTAAAACAATGCTATAACGCCGCCGAGGCACTGGCCTGGTTAGCCTCTAACCGCGCTGATTTGATCTTCCTCGATATTAATATGCCGCAGCTAAACGGCATGGATATGCTCAAGGTCATGGCTAACCGACCCCAGGTGATTATCGTCAGCGCCTATGAGGAATTCGCCCTGCAGGGCTTCGAGCTGGATGTGACCGATTACCTGTTGAAGCCGGTGAGTGACGCCCGCCTTACATCTGCCTTAGATAGAGTTCGCCAGCGCAGCGCTGCCAGCCAACCTATACCGGCACCCAAAGAGATTGTGATTAAAGTAGACCGCGAACTACGAAAAGTAAGCCTGCGAGACATCACCTATCTGGAAGCCTATGGCAACTACGTCAAGGTGTGGCAGGGTGATAGCATGCTACTGGCCAACAGCACTTTAAAGAAGCTACTGGCAGAACTGCCCGCACAGGCCTTCAGCCAAATCCACAAATCCTTTGTGGTACGCAACAACGCAGTAATAGGGAAAGACAGTGACTCAGTGTTACTGAATAATCAGGTGCGACTTAGAGTGGGCAAGTCATTCAAAGGCGCACTAAACCGGCTATTACCTCTACCCGGCCAATAAAGGCTTTTCAGGCCAACAGCGACACGCGATAATGCCCACACAATTAACTCGACAGAGCCCCCACCTTGAACCAACAACCCAACAATCCGTTACACGGCCTGACGCTGGAAAAGCTCCTTACCCGCCTGCAGCAACACTATGGTTGGCAGGGTTTGTATCAGCAAATCAGAGTCAATTGCTTTAACAACGATCCGTCGATTAAATCGTCGCTGAAATTTTTGCGTAAAACCCAATGGGCCAGGGATAAGGTAGAGGCGCTTTACCTGAGTACTTTCAGTGACGGTTAGCTGCGAATCGGTGCTTAAAGTAAGCATCAAAGTGAAGCTGCCCGGGTGTAAGCGTCCAGCGGGCGAGTCGAGCGCCTAGACTGGTTATATTCAAATCACACTTTTCAATGCGCATTTGTATACGTATACTAAATTTTGAATTTTATTGGAGTGATAAAATGCAAGATTTATATGACATCAATGCCCCAAAAAAAGCAACAAACTTAAGCTTAAACAGCGATTTATTGCAGAAAGCGCGGAGCTTAAAAGTGAATTTATCAGCGACTTTGGAGCAAGCACTTAAAGACAAGCTCAAGAGTGTTGAAGCTGAGAAATGGAAACAGGAAAATAAGGCTGCGATATCGGCATATAACGAGTTTGTAAGCGAAAATGGTTGTATAGGTGATGAATACAGGCATTTTTGATGGCTCAGTTTGATGTCTACAGAAATCCAAGCAAGAAAACGGGTAAAGCCTATCCCCTGCTTGTTGATGTCCAGAATTCTGTTATCGATGAATTAGCAACACGGCTTACGGTACCATTAATCAAAAGGAGTACCAGAAGCAGCCTGTACATGAAAAAGTTGACGCCGGAGATAGAGTACGAAGGAGAAACTTATTTATTCCTTGCTCAGCAATTAAGCGCTATCCCCGAGGAGGTGTTACGTGATCGCATTGGTTCTCTGGAACCATACAGAGATTTGCTTATAGACGCGATAGACTTCGCCATTACAGGAATATAACGCCGTATTCAGCGGGCTTGCTCTAATTAGCATATACGCCGCACTACTCTGCATTCACTGATTCTGCCCTCCAGCTCTTTACTGGTAACAAACTTACCCGGGCATTTTTCACCGACGAATCCATCAGGGACCATGTGAAGCATTGCATATGGTGTGACAGGAAACTCACCTCGAAACACCTTTGAAAAGCCTTAATTCGCCACTGGCGTACCATCGTCATTAAACTTTGCGATGTCAGCGCCTGATGATTCCCATTCTTCGCGTTCCTCGTCTGAGGCTTTGGGTGAGAACCAACCAAGGTAGGCATAAAATATCCCGATCAAAGGCGCGGTCCAGCAGGCAAAAGCCAGAGGGATGTACAGTAAGTTTTCTAAACTATCTCCCGCAATGCCAAGGCCGAGTGCCGAGATAACAAACGCGCCGCCGGCATTCCACGGGATCAGAGGCGACATTAATGTGCCCCCTTCTTCAACGCCTCGCGATAGGTTTAACGTTGAATACCCCATGCCGCGGTAGACAGGCGAAAACATCCTTCCGGGTAACGCGACCGACAAGTAAGGGTCGCCAGCCACCACAAAATACCCGACTCCAAGGTAAATCAGAAAGGCAATGACCATGGCGGGAATAGTCGTAGCCATCATATTTTGAATATGAGAGAACACATCGGTGCCGGTAACGGCGGGAGCCAGATTAGTGGTATCAGAAAGTGGCGAGACCTTATCGCCGAAAAATGCACCCGAGACTACCGCCCCGGCAGTCCAGTATACGGGGATATTAAATCCATCGCCAATGCCCATCAGTGCCAGGCCTACGGTTCCCACACTACCCCAACTGGTGCCAAGGGATACGGCTACCACGGCACATATCACCATGCCTGCGGCAAGAAAAATCTCCGGGGACAATGTTTTTAAACCGTAATAGATGATGGTTGGCACGGTACCGCTGGCAATCCATATGCCGATGATCATGCCCACCACAATCAGTACGCTTACCGAAGGCAAGGCCACATGAATCACTTTAAAAATACCGGCTCGAATCTCTTCCCAGCTAAGCCCTAAGTGAATGCCCACAAAGCTGGCCATCGCCACCCCAATAGCCAGGGGAATATGTGGCTCAAATACACCGAAGTAGAATATCTGTGTGCCCAGAATAATCAGCGTCAACACCACAGGCGTGAGTGCGAGCAATAGCGTTGGCGTAACAGGCTGCTTCTCTTCCATACTGCCTCCATTCATTTTGAAGCGGGTGAGCTTAGTGAGCCTCCGGGGACCATTTAAGCTGGGAGCACTGGTTTTTTATGCTCAAGTATCCAGGTAGCTACGCGGCGTCGCGCTGTATAGATCGGAAATATGGAAACAAGTACAGTCATAGCGCTTGTTTATGCTATTACGTCCAGGCCTTTCTTTTCTGCAATAATTAACATTTTTAAAGCTGGGCCTCTGGGAGCGCTATCACCCTGTTCCCATTTTTTTACCAGTTTATCACTGACATTTAAATACTGAGCAAACACAGGCTGGGACAGATTATATTTTAACCTTAGGTTCCTGACTCGTTCTGGAGAAAATTCGTGAACACTTGTTAAACACATTGCATCGAATTTACGCATCGTTGTTTTATCAATTACCCCGGACTTTCTTAACCCTTTGGCAGTATTATGAACTGATTTTAAAATGTTACTCATCATCTTCACTCACGATTAGTAATTCGCCATCTGCTACAAGTTGATTAATTTGATCACGGGTTAAACCAAGCAACTCCTTTGCTAACTCCTTGAGGGCTAATTTTTCCCTGACGTTGATATTGGCCTTCGATTTTTTCGCGAAAACATAGAGAAAGAAGTACTTTTCTCCAATATTCGCCCCTATGATAGTTCTGTAACCTGAACTTTTGCCTTTACCCTGGGAGGCAATGCGTTTTTTATAAACATTGCCACCAAGATCTGCATCAAATAGTCCGTCAGCCATCTCTTTACAAGCATCGATAAGATCATTATCACTTAAGTATTCCTTTTTACTTAGCGACGCAAACTCTCTCGTCTTGTATATCAAAGTATACTCCAACAGGGTACATTTACAAATTTTGCAAGATTCACCAAGTCACTAAAAATCTAATCTCCCGATAAGAAGGAATAGTTAGATGATATTGTCCGCGCAATTTGATGATAGAGACTTTACCTGAAGACAGATGATCGGTGCCGTCATCAGCTGTACTTGCAATTCAAGCGTGACAGAAACGCTAACTCGCTTCTACTACACTGAGATTCAGTTTTGCGAATGAAGATGAAGAAAGCAGTGGCACAAGTTCAGGTAAAATCGTTTACAAACAGCGATGACCTTTAACCTCAAACCCGTTCAGCCACCAAAAAAGCCGTCATACGACGGCTTTTAATGTTAGTTATCAGGCTATTACGCAGCTTCGGGTGCCAGTGGCGTTCGCGGTTCAGGATAAGTACTGAAATCCTGGATCACCATAGGTTCCCAGCTGCTTTCAGGCAATGCCGGTACCGGGGCTTTCATATTGTCTGCTTCACTGTGTTCAATGTTAGCCATACCAATACGAACTCGTTTTAAAGCACGGCATTCGTTGATTTCGTCCTGGATCACGAAGATACCACCACGCATGGCTGCCCGGCCAAGGCCTAGGCTGGAGGTGATCCGAATCAGCGGCGCTGCCAGAATGAGTCCGATTAATACCGGTAACAGCCAGATAAACAGAGCCGGTGTGTAGACGAACGTGGCCGCGCCCCAGGCTAAAGCGACGATGGTTGCTACTTTTGAGCGTTTAAGTGAATCCATCCATCGTACCATGCTGCCTTCACGGGCCTGGGCTTCCCATTTCACCGAAATTCCGGCAAATACGCTTATCACAAAGTAGCTGTGGTAAAACATCATCAGCGGGGCAATAAGAATGGCCATAGCCAGCTCCATCACGCCGCCTTTAATTAAGCGCCATGCACCACCAAACTCTTTGCGACGCTGGATCAACGCCAGGATCAGGCCCAGCACTTTAGGCATAAATAACAGCGCTGCTGTTCCCCACATGGTGGCTACCATTAACCCCTGACGGGCAATTTGCCAGTCCGGGAATAACTGGTATTCAGCAGTAAAGAATTCCACCGGTGTTAAGGCACGGTAGAGTGCATCGGCGGTGCCGAATGCCAGCACCAGCAGCAGTAACAATGACGAAATATAGGCGAAAGCACCAAACACAAAATGCAAACGGTTGGTCGCCTTTAAGCCCTTAACACCGAGTAAACCTAAATGCTGAATATTACCCTGCACCCAACGGCGGTCGCGGGTAGCGTACTCAATCATGTTTGAGGGTACTTCCTCATAACTGCCGGTAGTGTCCGTTAACAGGAAACACTGCCAGCCTGCACGGCGTAATAAAGCCGCTTCCACAAAGTCATGACTTAAAATGTCGCCACCAAAGGGCTCTTTACCTTCCAGTGTTGGTAGTCCGCAATGCTGCATAAAGGGTTCCACGCGGATAATCGCATTGTGGCCCCAGTAGTTTGCACTGTCGGTTTGCCAGAATGACAATCCGGTAGCCAGCATCGGGCTGTACAGATGTGCAGCAAACTGCACAAAACGCGCAAAGAAAGTATGCTGACGCACCGGCATAGGAATGGTCTGGATGAGCGCCGTATTCGGGTTTTGCTCAATGCGGTAAGCCAGATCGTTCATACGCTCGCCCGACATAATACTGTCGGCATCCAGCACAATCATGGCTTCGTAACGGTTACCCCAGCGCTGACAGAAGTCGGCCAGATTACCCACTTTACGGCCGGTGTTTTTCTCGCGACGGCGATAGAATACCTGGCTACTTTTATCGCCTAAACGAGCGGTTAGCGCTTCCCAGGCTGCCAGCTCGGCCTCAGCCATTTCCGGCTTGGTGGTGTCACTGAGCATGTAGAAGTCGTATTGCTTGCCGTTTTCGGTATCCAGCAACTCGCGTACGCAGCCTTCAAAGCCCACCATAATACGGCGGGTATCTTCGTTATACACCGGCATTACCACCGCGTGGCGCTTGGTGAGCGGTGCATCGGTGCGCGGCGCGGGTTGTGCTTTACGCATACTGAGCGGATCGATATTAAACAGCTTTAATACAAAGCCGATCACCGCTGTCCAAAACGACATCGCCAGCCATAAAAACAGCATCATACTCAATGCCAGCTGGGCGATTTCCATTTCGGTTAACACGTTAGGTTTAAAAATTTCGTACAGGCTCCACCCGGCTAATGCAGCGGTGGGAATGGCCAGAATCGCCATTATGGATAATCGTACGCCTGAACCCCACGCCCGCAATACAGGCGTTGCCATTGGAGTACTGCCTTCAGAGTCCGAGTGAGTATTATTGTGCATGATAGACATAGTTCCATACCTCACTGACACGTTGGTTTTCTTGATGAATGTAAAGACGCATATCCGCTGGCTGACCGGCCTGCGGGGTTAGCAGAAAAGTTGCGCGCAATAATTTACCGCTGTTAACCGGGAACACGCGCGCTTGCTGAATCTGTCCCTGGTTAGTGGTAGCTGTGAGGTTGAGCATTTCAGGCGCAACGCTCATGCCCGCAGGTACCTTAAAATCGATGGAAAAACGGCGGGTTTGCGACTCCTGAGGCTCTTCGCCCGGTAAAACCGTAGCGCCCTGGCGAGTGCGCACAACCGTAGCCAAATCGCTTTTGCGGGCACCGGTTACCGTTTCGAGCTGGTAAGCAAAGTAACGGCTTTCACCGGCCACAAACGGCGCTTCGGGTACCCAGTAAGCCACAATGTTGTCGTGGGTTTCAGAATTAGTGGGGATTTCCACCACTTCCAGACGGCCTTTTTCAAAACCCGCCTGCGGGGTTACCCATAACCCCGGGCGCTGATGATAGTTAGCTTCGCCATCAAGGTAGCTGGCGAAGTCGGTATCGCGTTGCATTACACCAAACCCTTTTGGCGCAGAGTCACTCATTGATGTGATTTGCAGTTTTGCCGGGTTAGTCAGTACGCGCCAGATTTGTTCACCGCTCTCGGTGATCATGTTTACGCCATCGCTGTCGTGCACCTCAGGACGATAATCGTCGGGCACTACGGCTGTATTTTCACCGTACAAAAACATACTGGTGAAAGGCGCTACGCCAAGTTTGGCAACGTCTTCACGGGCAAATAACCAGCTTTGTACTTTTACGTTGGTCTCATCCCCCGGGGTAATAATAAATTTATAGGCACCGCTTACCGAAGGGCTCTCCAGGCGGGCATAAATCATCATGGGCTCACCCTGACCCGGTTCAATTAACCAGAACTTGGTGAAATGCGGAAACTCTTCTCCTTCCGGCAGGCCGGTATCGATAGCCAGACCACGCGCGGAAATGCCATATACGTGTTCTTTACCAATCAGGCGGAAGTAAGAAGCGCCCAGGAATACGGCAAATTCGTCTTTGTATTGTTGATTTTTAATCGGGAAGTGAACGCGAAAACCGGCATAACCGTTATCGTCAGCGGTTTCCTTTGCCAGTGGTGCGGCATCGCCGTCATAGCGGAACGCTTCACGCTCGAAGGGTAAACGCCTGGGTTGGTTATCTGCGCCAATGGTATACACGGTTACCGGCTGCTGATACAAAAAGCCGGGATGGAAAAACTGTACTTCGTAGGGGTTCTCACCGCGCCATAAGCTCTTGTCGGCTTTAAAACGGATTGCACGGTAAGTCTGGTAATTCATTTCTTTAAGCGCGTCAGACAGTTCATGATCGTCTGTTTCGTAGGCCTGGGTGGCCGACTGACGGGCTTCTTCAATTATGCTATTTAAAATAGGCGCGGATTCGGGTGGCAGATTTTGCGCCGACACTTCTTCGGCCTGAGTCACAGCCGCGCCGCACAGCATAAGAATGACACATGCGAATGCACGTACTGAATAAACGAGTGTGCGGTCACTGAAAACCGGACCGCCTGCTGATAAAGCAGCCAGATAAGAAGGTAATAACCTTTTGGTTGGTGGCATTGCTATCTCCATTTGATTCAAAGCAGCCAGAAAAACTACAGTGACTAGAGCAAATGCCGATCCAACCTTGTTGCTTTGCACGCAAATTAAAATAAAATCGCTATATATTATACAGTTAGACGATAAATTTATTTATGAAGAGTTTATTCGACTAAAAAACATACCGTGAAAATTATACTTTAGGCTAAGTAGGTGTTGGTATTTAGCAACACATTTCACAGAAAGCCTGTTTAAAAATCAACCTAAACACCACTCCAACCTCTTCGGAAAAGCTATCTGAAAAGTGCATAAACAGCTGTTTATTAAGCGTTAATTCACTTTTATTTAACTTTTTTTACACCCTGGCCCAATGCTTGCAAAAGCCCTGGCAGCAAAACGCTTTTTGTTTTTTCTTAAGGAGTACCACTATGAAAGCATCTTCAATTATCGCCCTCACCGCGTTGTCAGCCTCCATGTTTTCTGTATCAGTCAATGCGGATACGCCCGACTGGCGCTATGTAGAAGGCGGTTACCTGAGCTATGACGGCGATGGTGGTTTCGATCCGGACGGTTTACAGGTGAATGGGAAGTATTTACTCGATCCCAACTTTTATGTGAACGGCGAATTTGGCTGGGCAGAGACCGGTAATATCGATTTTACCACCATGACGCTCGGTGGTGGTTATCGCTTAGCCGTAAATAGCACTACCGATGCCTATGTTGGCGCGAACTTCGAACGCATTGATGCGGATTTTTACGATGACAATGGCTACAGCCTGAATGCCGGTGTGCGCAGCATGTTAACGCCTGAGCTGGAAGTGAACGGTGAACTGGGCTACCTGGATCTGGACGACGGCGACATTACCCTTAAAGCCGGTGCTTATTACTACTTCAACCCGCAATTTGCGGTAGGTGCCAACTATGAATTTATGGACGACGCAGATGTATTTCAGCTTTCTGCCCGTTACGCGTTCTAAATAACAGTTTACGCTCCGCATACAAGGACGAGGCGGGGCTTTTTATTCTTCAATCCCTCAGAAATAAAATGCCGGATGTGGGTCCGGCATTTTTTTGTTTCTCTCAGCGCTGTCTTACATCTACTGGTAGGCTTCCAGGGCTTTAACCTCTTTCAGCTGAGGCGTGACCGTTGCGGTATCTCCTACAATGGTCAGATGCATCTTATCGCTATCCAAATACTTCTTAGCCGTGTTGCTGACTTCTTCCGGCGTTACGCCATGCACGTTTTGCACATAGTCGGTAAGGTAGGACTCATCCAAGCCATGCAGCTCCAAAAACGTCAATTGCGAAATGATTGCGCTTCGTGAAGAATTGCGCAACACGAAGATTCCAGCCATGTAGTTCTGCACCCCTTTCAGTTCTTCAGCCGGTGGCGCTTCATTCGCTAACAAATCGATCTCTTTAAAGATTTCCATCAGTGATGCACCAGTGGCTTCAGCGGTCACATCGGCGCCTTCATACCACACTGCACTACCAACTCTGTCTACTACCGCGGAACGCGGCGAATAGGTGTAGCCTTTATCTTCACGGATATTGGAAGTAATGCGGCTGGAGAATGCACCACCCAGCAGGGTGTTCATCACACTAAGCTTAGTGTAATCCGGATGGGTGGCATCCACAGTGGATAACCCTAAACGCAATGTCGACTGAGGCGCACCTTCGCGCTCTATCAGTTCAAGGGTCGGGCCGGGTTTGGTGAGCACCGTTTTCACAGCACGTTCCTCGCCCGCCTGCCAGTCGGCAAACGCCGCTGTTACAGCCTTACTTACTGCTGCCTGGTCAAAAACGCCCGACACATACAAATGGCTGCGATTCGGTACGAAGTTAGTCGAAATAAAAGTCTTTGCATCCGCCACGGTCAAGGCCCCCAGGCTTTCCGCTGTAGGGTACAGGCGGCCATATGGATGATTACCGTAAATCGACTGGAAAAATGCCTCACTGGCAATTGCCGACGGGTTGGATTGCTGCACCGCCAGATCGCGCAGGCTATCGGTTTTAATGCGCTCAAATTCAGCTTCATCAAATGTGGCGTTCATCACCATATCTGCCAGTACGCCCACCGCGTCCGGGGTAAACTCACCAAGTACATCCATGCCAATAAAGCTGGAGTCCATGCCCACGCTGGTATTAATTTCACCGCCCATACTGGCAACGGCTTCTGCAAGGGCTTTGGCTGACTGACTGGTGGTGCCCTGGCGCAACATATCAAAGCTCAGATCGGCTAACCAGACTTGTTCATCGTCATCAATATTGCCGGTGTTGGTCACCAGCCTTACCGTGGCTTTAGGGGTGCTGCCGTAAGGGATAAAGGTCACCTTCAGGCCATTGTCCAATGTCATTTCCTGTGTCGCAGGCACAGTGAAATCGCCCGGCGTACCGCCCGCCGGTGGCATTTCCTTAGCATTCACCGACAATGTCAGCACCGTGATCAGCGAGGAAGCCAGTAGTGTTTTGACTAATTTCATGGTTATTCTCCCTGTGCCTGTGATTCGTCGGCCGGCGCTTCACCGGGCGTTACGGTAAGAATGGTGCGATTGGTTGGGCGCAGGTAATCTTTTACTGTTTGCATAATAAGCTCAGGCGTTACCTGCTTAAAATTGGCTTCCAGTTCATTAATTTTTTGCGGTTTATCATCAAACAACGCAAAACTGGCCAGTAGATCGGCGCGTCCGAAACCGTAGAAACCGTCGATGGAATCAAACAGACTGGAACGGATCTTCACGATCGCTCGGGACATCTCTTCATCGCTGAGTGGTTTTTCAGACAGTTGATTAACGACAGAATCAATGGCAGAAGTAATGGTTTCCTGGCTTACGGTATCGTCGTGAGTAAACGAGCTCATCCACAGCATAGGGCCGTTGTAGTTAAACATATTGCCAAGCAGGTAGTTAATCCCGCCACCCACACTGCCGGTAATTTGTTTATTTTTTACCAGCTCCTGATACAACAGGCTGTCTTCACCCTGCACCAGGATCTGGTCGATGATACCCATGGCGAAGTACTCAGGCGTATCCCGGGATGGCATTTTATAGGCGAAGGCGTAGGCCGGTTTAGGCGCCAGCTTATCGTACTTATTAAAGACCTTTTCTTTTTCCTGGCGTAGCTCAGATAAATCCGGTTGAGGCGCAATCTCAGCGGCCGGAATATCACCAAAATATTTCTCAATCATGGCTTTTGCTTCGGCTACATCAATATCGCCTACCACAGCGAGTGCGGCATTATTTGGCGCATAGTACATGTCGAAAAACCCCGCCACATCTTCCAGATTGGCCGCATCGAGGTCGGCCAGATCGCCGTAAAAGTTGTGCGCGTTGTACCAGTTATTAAAGGCGTACTGGGGCATATCAAGCCACGGGAAACCGCCATAAGGCTGGTTAAGCACATTTACCTTTACTTCGTTTTTCACCACGCCCTGCTGGTTAGTCAGGTTTTCCTGAGTGATGGCCAGCCCTTTCATTCGATCGGCCTCTGCCCATAAAAAGGTTTCCAGTTTGTGTGCCGGGACAATCTCAAAATAATTGGTAAAGTCAAAACGGGTCGAGCCATTCAGCACGCCGCCGTTGTCATTTACCAATTTAATAAATTCCATCTTGCCAAGATTTTCCGAGCCCTGAAACATCATATGTTCAAACAAATGCGCAAAGCCGGTACGGTCTTTTGGCTCATTCCGAAAGCCGATGTTATAGTACACCGCAACAGTAACCGTTGGCGCGGTCTCGTCTTTGGATAACACCACTTTAAGGCCATTGTCGAGCTTGAAGTATTCTACCGGGACATTGTAATCGACGTTCATATCCACGCCGCTGGCGGCATCAGCGATGGTTTTGGCATCCGACATGGTTGCCGCACTATCAGACTGTGCATCGGTCTGTGCAGGTTGACCGCAGCCGACCAGCCAGACAGACATCACGCCCGCTGCAATAACAGAGAGTGTTCTCATAATGTTCTCTTGTGTCGTTAGAGTAAGGATCATTAGATAAACCCGGCGCCGGTAAACAGCGCAGAGTTTGAGTTATGTTGGTCCCAGCATGCGCGCTGTTGAAAGATTGGTCAACACCCTGACATATTTTGAAAAGATTTTAGACCTTTACAACCCGATTACGCTGGTAACTTATTCTTGCGTATCAGGCTGGTAGCTGTCGGCCGGGCGGATATCCACAGTCTCATGCAGTTCGGAATACACTAAAATGGCTTCACCACTTTTAAGTTTGGTAATTACCTGCTCAACTTTATCGGCAAAGGCCGCCTCAATTTCGCCGTAATCGGTGCCCTCACGCAACACGAATTCCCGGGCAATATTGTTAAGGGTATCCGGCGCTAGTTCGTCGATAGGAATAATCATGCAGACTCCTTAGGTTGTGGGTAAATAGTCGCAGAAATAACGCAACACGCGCTGGTGCATCCACACTTCTGGCGCGGTTGGTGTACCCTGCATAAAACCAACATGGCCGCCGGTTTCACTCAGTTCTACGGTCACGCTGTGCGCCAGTTCCTGCTCCGGCGGGATGACCAGGTGATTCATAAACGGGTCGTCCAGTGCATGCAAAATCAGCGTCGGGCAATGGATCGCTTTTAAAAAGTAATAAGCGCTGCACTTCTCGTAGTAGTCTTTGGCGTCTGCGTACCCATGTAGCGGGGCGGTGACCAGATTATCAAACTGCCAGAAGGTTTGGATGCCTTCTACATCGGCTTCGCTGATTTGCAAGATGTCGCGATAATCTATGTGCTGCATTTTCTTTAGCAGGTTTTTCTTCATACTGCCAAGCAGGTACTTCTGATACACCTTGGAAAAGCCCTGATTTACGCTGGTAGCACACTCATCGAGTTTTAACGGTGCCGACACCGCTACTGCCGCCTTTAACCCCAGGCTGTCTGGGTGTTCACCCAGTAGCTTAAGCAGCATATTGCCGCCCAGGGAAAAGCCAATAGCGGCTTTGGGGGTATCAGGGTAACGCTGCTGCAAAAGATTAATTATAAAAGCCGGATCGCCGGTTTCACCAGAGTGATAAGCCCTGGGGGTTAAATTGGCTTCGCCACTACAACCACGAAAGTGCATCATCACCACCTGCCAGCCGCCCTGACTCAGCGTGGCCATCATATCGTTGGCATAATGGGAGTGCATGGAGCCTTCCAGGCCGTGAAACATTACCACCAGTCCGGTCAGCGTTTGCGGTGCCGGCCCCCAGGCCAAATCGAGAAAATCACCGTCGTCGAGCTTAATCCGCTCCATAGTGTATTTGAGCGGCAAACGGCGCTGAATAAAGCGCGGGTAGATGGTTTGAATATGCCGGTTACGCGCCCAGCGCGGCGCAATAAAACTGCTTTTAACAATGCTTCCGTGTGATTGATTGGTCCGTATGGTCATGCCTGTAATACTGTTGTGATTAAAGTGCGAACAGCCCGGTTGTGCGGCAACCCAAGCATCTCAATAATGCAAATCAAGGGGTCAGAGTCGTTGAATGCCCTATTCAACGACTCTGACCCCTTGATTTTTAGGTAGGTGGTTACCAGCTCTGCTTGCTGTGCTGCTTCGAGTTCTAACTCCTGCTGCTTAAGGGCTTCGTAGTGGCTACTGCCTTTGGCCGCACGCCGGCTTTTTCGGTGTGCCTGTATCGCTGGGTCGGTTCTAGCTATCGCCTCATCGAGCGCGTTACATAATGCCTGGCTGACCGGTTGGTTTACCGCAAAACACCAATGATAAAACAGCAGCAGATTGACGTTTACCTGGTAGGTATCCTGTAATGCCAGGCAGGCATCCGCCACACCGGGCTTTGCATAGTGCTGCAGGCTATGTTGCCAGAACAGTTCAGATGTTAGCTCAGGCGCTGATGTCATAGGCGTCTTTAGCCGCTTCCAGTTGTTCCTGCGCATCCAGCCACTGCATCTCCTCATCCTCTATTTGAGATTTTAGAGTTGCCTGCTGATCTAAGAACTTCATTAGCTCAGGCTTGTTATCGGCCTCGTAGAGTTCACTGCGACCCAGCTCCTCCTCCACTTTGGCCAGCGAGGCGTTGAGCTTTTCCATTGCCTTTTCAGACTGTTGAATTTGCTTACGCAGGTGCGCGGTAGACTGACGAAACTCCGCCTCGCGGCGTTTTTCGGCTTTACGATCCACCTTGGGTTTGTCTTCCACCGGTTCAGCATTTGCCGCTTTATCGACATTTTGCTGCGCGAGGATCCAGTCGCGATAATCATCCAGGTCGCCACTGAATGGCGCCACTTCGCCACTGTCGACCAGATAAAACTCTTCGCACACCGCGGTTAATAAGAAACGGTCGTGCGATACCAGCACCATAGCACCTTCAAAGCCCTGCAAAGCCATGTTCAGGGCATGACGCATTTCTAAATCGAGGTGGTTAGTTGGTTCATCGAGCAGCAACAGATTCGGCTTCTGATACACAATAAGCGCCAGCACTAAACGGGCTTTTTCACCGCCAGACATGGGCGCAACCGGGCCGGTGGCTTCATCGCCGTGAAAGCCAAAGCCGCCAAGGAAGTCGCGGTGTTGCTGTTCTGTGGCTTTGCTATCTAAACGCTGTAAATGCAGTAAGGCCGAGGCCTGAGGATCCAGGTACTCCAGCTGATGCTGGGCAAAATACCCCACGTTTAACCCTTTCGCCGTGGTAAATACACCGGTTTTCGGCTCGTGTACTCCGGCGAGGAGTTTAATTAGCGTAGATTTACCCTGGCCGTTACGGCCCAGCAAACCAATTCGGCTGCCCGGCACCAGATTGAGCTTTACCTGCTCTAGCACAATGTGTTCACCATAACCCAGCATGACCTTTTCCATTTGAATAAGCGGGTTAGGCAATGCAGTGGGGGCTTTAAATTCAAAACTAAACTGGCTGGCGTGATGGGCCGGCAGCAGCGTTTCCATCCGCTCTAATTGCTTAATGCGGCTCTGTGCCTGCTTGGCTTTACTGGCCTTGGCTTTAAAGCGGGTAATGAACGACTCTAGATGAGCGATTTTGTCCTGCTGCTTACGATATTCAATGTCCTGTAAGCGCAGTCGTTCTGCACGCTGGGTTTCGTAGCTTGAGTAGTTACCGGTGTAGGCAATCAATTGTTGCTGTTCAACGCTGATGATCTGCGCCACGGTGTTATCGATAAACGCCTTATCGTGGGAAATCAGCAGCAGTGTGCCCTGATAACGCTGTAACCAGCGCTCAAGCCAGATCACGGCATCTAAATCGAGGTGGTTGGAGGGTTCATCGAGCAACAGTAAGTCTGAAGGGCACAGCAGCGCCTGGGCCAGATTCAAACGCATCCGCCAGCCCCCCGAGAAATCGGTAACCGGCGCGGTAAGCTGACTTTGAGCAAACCCCAAACCGGCAAGAATGGTGGCGGCTCTGGCTTCCACATCATAGGCGCCTGCCTGAGCGAGTAAATCATGATACTTACCCATCTCTTCGCCGTTGCTCGCCGCTTCAGCCTCGCTGAGTTTTTGCTGCAGGCCGCGTAAATAATTGTCGCCGTCGATAACATAATCAATGGCACTGCGTTCTACCGCCGGCGTTTCCTGCGCCACGCTCACAATGCGCCAGTCGGCAGGCACTGCGCAGTCACCGGCATCCACGCTAAGCTCACCACGTAATAAAGCAAACAGGCTCGACTTGCCACAGCCGTTGCTGCCAATCAGGGCAACCTTATGGCCGGGAAAAACCTGTGCCGATGCGCCATCCAGCAGTACTTTACTGCCGCGCAACAAGGTGACGTCGGATAACTGGATCATAAAACTGCGAATACCTGTGATAACATAGTCTGGCTGCGTAGTTTACCAGAAGCGCTGCAAGCGATCTGCATTTGCGCGCAGTGCGTAATAACCTTAATTATTCACAACGGTTTACCCCATGAGTCAACGCCAACGAAAACGCTTTATTGCCGGTGCCACTTGCCCCAAATGCAAAGCCACCGACACCATTATGTTATTTTTCGAAAACAACATCGAAAAGCTCACCTGTGTAGAGTGCGGCTATGCCGAATCGCAACCTCAGGAAGAAGTTAAAACCGCCAGCAAAAACGCCAACGTAATTGGCGTGTTTAAACCTGAATAATCACCAAACCGTTTATTTTGCTACCCGACTTACCCGAATTTAATCTCGCCCAGGCGTTTGGCATGCTGAGCTTTGTGCTCGGTATTTTGTGTTTCTACCAGAAAGACGATCAGCATCTGCGCATTATGATGGTAGTGATGAACTTAAATCACGCGCTGCATTTTGCGTTGCTGGGCGCCACTACCGCCTGTTTAAGCGCGTTGTTATCGGTGGTTAGAACCGGCTTATCGATTAAAACCCGCTCGCACATCGTGGCTTACCTGTTTATTGCGATTACGCTGGCACTGGGAATGTATCTGGCCGATGTATGGTACGACCTATTTCCCATTCTGGGCACCTGCATAGGCACTTACGCGCTGTACTGTTTGTCGGGCATTAAAATGCGCCTGGCGTTTTTATGCGGTGCTATTTGCTGGCTTACCAACAACATTATTGTTGGCTCCATTGGCTGTAAATTGCTGGAGATGACGCTGCTAATGGTAAATAGCTATACAATCTGGCGGTTGTATGTGCTTAGAAAACTTGGACAACATGGCAACGACGTATCCTGAACGTTAGGCCTGAACTACCTATTAAGTGCTTTACCATCTGGCTATTTTAGGATTACACTCCTTTTCTCGATTATGAATTCACCATCAGGGACGGTGGCATGTTGTCATTCTTATTAGATGATGCCAATTTCTGGTTTAGCTGTGCGCTGGGCATTGTTATAGCGCTTTTCATTCTGGAAATGGCAGGGATGTTTTTTGGGGTTAGTCTGTTAGGGCTAGTCGACGATCAGGCGGCACTGGATGCCGACGCTGATACTTCTTCAGGTTTTACCGAGTTTGGTAGTTGGCTGGCGCTCGACAGGGTGCCCCTGCTGGTTTGGCTGGTATTACTGCTTACCACTTTCGGCTCTGCCGGTCTGACGTTTAATTTTCTTTCTCTCACGCTGCTGGACACCTATTTTGCCCGTTGGCTGATAACGCTGCTGGCTGTGGTAGCCGGCTTGTTTTTCACGGCCCGGTTCGGCACCTTTATTGCCCGCCTGCTTCCCAAACAAGAGTCATCGGCCACCACAGCCGATGAACTGGTCGGCACGGTAGGCCACATCACCGTTGGTGTTGCCCGCCAGAACAGTCCTGCAGAAGGCAAATTTGTTGATGCTCATGGTCAGCCTCACTACCTGTTGGTAGAGCCTATCGAGCCTGATGAACAATTCAGTCAGGGCGAAAAAATATTATTAATACAAAAGCGGGATTACCGCTGGTTAGCAAGTCGCTATTCCGACCTTTAACCCTTTGCGATGGAAGTAGTCACTATGGAAAATTCAAATTTAGGTAATGCGCCTTTTATATTGATTGTCGCTGGCGTTTCAGTTATTGCGCTGCTGGTTATTGGCTTTACTTTGGCCCGATTATACACCCGAGCCACCAAAGAAACTGCGTTCGTTCGTACCGGCCTTGGCGGCGAAAAAGTCATTAAAGACGGTGGGGCCGTAGTTTTACCGGTGGTGCATGAAATTATCCCGGTTAATATGAACACCCTGCGCATTGAGGTAGAAAAAACCTCCAAGGATGCGCTGATCACCAAAGACCGCATGCGGGTAGATGTGAAAGCCGACTTCTATCTGCGCGTAGCGCCTAATGCAGCCGGCATTTCCATGGCGGCGCAAACCCTGGGCACACGAACAACTCGTGCTGAAGAAGTGAAAAAGCTCATGGAATCCAAGTTCGTCGACGTACTGCGTGCGGTGGCGGCCGAGATGACCATGACCGAAATGCATGAACAACGCGCTGACTTTGTACAAAAAGTGCAGCAAAGTGTGGCTAACGATCTGGAAAAGAACGGCCTTGAGCTGGAATCGGTGAGCTTAACCGGCTTCGACCAGACCGACCTGCAGTTCTTTAACGAAAACAACGCGTTCGATGCCGAAGGTCGCGCCCGCTTAGCCAAAATCATCGAAGAGAAACGCAAAGAAACTAACGATATTCAACAGGAAAACCGCATTCAGATTGAGCAGCGCAACCTGGAAGCTGAAAAACTGTCGTTAAACATTAAGCGTGACGAAGAAGAAGCCCGCATTCAGCAAGAACAGTCTCTGGCCTTCAAACGGCAGGAACAAAAAGCCGAAATCGCCAAACAGCGCGAACAAAAAGAGCAGGAAGAGCGTCAGGCCGAGATTGCCAAAGAAAAAGCCATTTCCGAATCGGAAATCGAAAAAGCGCAAACCATTGAAGCGCGCGAAATTGAAAAGCGCAAAGCGATTGATGAAGCGCGTATTCTGCAACTCCAGCAAATTGAAGTGGCCGAGCAAAATAAACAAATTGCCATAGCCAATAAGTCGGAAGAAGAATCCGCCGCCCGCGCTAAAGCCGCTGAAGCCGAAAAACTCAAGGTTGAAAAAGAAGAAGCCGTTATTACTACCCGCCAGGTGGCCGAAGCAAATCGTCGCATGGAAATCGAAGTGATTGACGCCCGTAAAGAAGCAGAGCGTGAAGCGGTGAATATTACCGTTGAAGCCGAAGCCAAACGTGAAGCGGCGATCAATACGTCAGAAGCCATTCTTACCGAAGCCCGGGCCAGCGCAGATGCCAAGAAACTGCAGGCCGAAGCCGACGAGAAAGTGTTCGCCGTGGAAGCAGCTGGTAAGAAAGCCATGTACGAAGCCGAAAATACCCTGAAAGATGAGCAAATTGATCTGCAACGTTCACTGGCCATCCTTAAGATCCTGCCAGACATTATTGCCAATGCGGTTAAACCACTGGAAAACATCGACGGCATTAAGATTTTACAAGGCTATGGCAACAGTCTCGGTAATGCTGGCGGTAAAGGCGACAGCGGCGGCGCAGGCCTGGCTGATCAGGTTACCAGCGCGGCACTTAACTACCGCGCCAATGCCCCGTTAGTCGACTCATTACTGCGTGAAGTGGGTTTAGTGGATGCGGAAGATGGCACACTGGAAGACCTTATCCAGGGCAGTGCTGTGATTGACGGTGACCTGGTGACGACCAAAGCGAAGAAGCCTCAATCCGGTTCCGCTAAATCCGCTCCAGGTGAAACGCCGGCAAAAGATGACAAGCCAAACAGTTAATCTTTTTTACTTGCCTTGCTACCGCGCCCCAGACGCCGGTAGCAGCTTGCCTGGGCTGAACCCATGAAGCTACAGGGCAAGCTGCTTAATTGGGACGATAACCGGGGCTACGGCTTTGTTGAGCCCAAAGGCGGCGGCCAGCGCGCCTTTGTGCATATTAAGGCGTTTAGCTTTTATTCCCGCCGCCCTCAGAGCGGCGATATAATCCAGTACCAAACCAGTCAGGACCGCAAAGGTAAACTTCGGGCAATTGAAATTAACCTGGTTAACGACCATCCAACGGGCAATAAGCCCCGCCCGAAGAAAGCATCGAAACCACCATCCCGACCATCTAAAAGGCGGGTTCCGCTGGTGCTACCCTTTTTAGCCTTGCTTGGTGGCCTTACCTGGTTTCAACGCATTCCCATTGAAGTGCTTTACGTTTATGGCGTTGCCAGCCTGATTGCGTTTGTCATGTATGCCCTGGACAAATCCGCTGCGCGCGCTAACCGCTGGCGCACGCCGGAAAGCCATTTACACCTGATAGCACTGGTTGGCGGCTGGCCCGGTGCCTATTTAGCTCAGCAGTGGCTGCGGCATAAATCCGCAAAGCGAAGCTTTAAAGCCATATTCTGGTTTACGGTGGTTCTCAACCTTACCGCTCTGGGTTACCTGTTAACCTCCGGCGGACAGGCATTGTTAACCGGTATTGTGGGCGTACGTTGATGAAGTCACTCCTTAATCGGCTGAGCGAAGGGCTCGACAGCCTGAAGTCAGAGTTCGATAACACTGCCACCCTTATCAGGGAACAGGTAGGTAAGCTACCGGTCCTGGCCTCGCTCGAACGTGGCGAGAAAACAGCTTGCCAGTTTGATGAAAAGCACTATTTTGTGATCCCTGATTTTACCAGCGACGCCGGCTTTTCACTGCATACCATGCGCTATCTGCCCAAAGGCGTACCTGAGATTAATGAACTGCCAAAACGGCGTATTTTTCATTTTCCCAACGAACATTATGAGGGCACGTTACGCCACTACATGGTCGAAGCAGCACGAGACCTTTCCTATTCCTCACATCAGCATGAAGTGAGTACACTGGAGAAGCTGGCTGACGATATTGACGCGCTGGATACCAAACTCACCTACGGAATGCTGGTTATCGGGGCCATTGCAGCGGTATTTAACCCGCTGATTGGTGCCGGCATTGCCATTAAAGCGGTTTTGCCCGGTATTTCGTCTTTACTGGTCAGGCATGGCCTTAAACCGCTTTGCGAGAAAGCAACCCGGGCACAACTGGAAAAGCGGGCTCAAGAGGCAGAGCAACATGTGCTTGGGCAGTTTTCTGAGTCCACCACACTTAAGGTAGTTAACCCCATTCTGCACGAACTGGAATTTGCCTTGCGCACCAGTGAAGTAGAACACGACCCGCTGCACGATCCTAATTTGGCTAACGCCTGCCTGCCCGAGCTCAACAGCGAGCATTGGCGCAACTTAACCGAAACTGCGGTTTGTCATGTATATAGGGATATTCTGGCCACCCCGGCACTGCACGCTAAGGCGCGTCTGGGGCCGGAGGATAGTCGTTGGCTCCAGGTATTGTTGGCCGGTAAGCTCTAGCGCAATCCTTTTTAATGAGCTGCTAATAATGGGGGGGCGGGGTTTCTTCTGACATTTTGGCGATATTGGAAGGCTCCATGCCTTTGACCTTGTCGATAACATGTCGTAACTGAAACTGCATTTTATCAATTTGTACTTGCTGATGGGCCAGCGCTTCATTGAGTGCATCAATGGTGTGCTCCTGAAAAGCCACCTTAGTTTCCAGCTCGGCAATCGCTTCTTCGGCTTTGGCTAACTCGTTAGCCAGCTTGTCGTTGTTCGTTGTCATTTCAGGGCATACTCCACAGCTCAGCTAATCCGCTACTACTTACCGACAGCACGTGTTCGTTATCAACGAAGCTCACGCCGTAAACAACGGCAGAAGGGGGTGACATGTTTTCCCGTGGGGCAACTTTCCATTCTCCCACCTGTTCACCCGTTGCAACTTCCCACAAATACAACCTTCTTGAAGGGGCTCCGGTAAGCAAGTACTTACCATCTTTAGAAAACACAGCATCGGTAAATATCTTCTGGCGCGCAATATACTGCAATTGGCTAATCGGTTCACCTGTTTGTACGTTCCAGATTTGCGATTTTTGCTGACTGTCGGCAGTAAAGGCATAACGCCCTTCGTCATCCAGCGCCACCAGGGTAACGCGGCTGGGATGAGTAAACGTATGAATCACCTGCCCGCTATCGGTACTCCATAGGTAAGCTACATAGTCGTTTCCACCGGTCAGAGCATAACGGCCATTCGGCGTAATATCCACACTGTTAATGCGCTCCTGATGACCAAGAAACTCAATGCGCCGGCCGCTTTCCGGTTCAAAATACATCACCTTGCCGCTGGAACGCCCCACCAACACACCGCGTCCGCCGTTGGCCAGCGCCACATCGCGGATAGTTGACTCGTCGATGCGCCAGAAACCCACCGGCTCACCAGAAGATAAACTCCAGATAGCAAAAGCCTCACGGTCTGATGTTACTGCAAACTGACTGTCAGCACTGATATGCACATTGGCCACCAAATTATTGCTCTGGTCGCCGTCTTCGCTTTGGTGGCTCCACTGAAATAACGGTTGAGCTTCACCAAAGCGCCACACATGGATGCCATTATTGATACCAGACACTACGCTTAACTGGCCATCCACCGATACGTCTGCCGCATAGGCGCCATCTTCAACAATGCGCCATTGATTGTCCGGCGTGGTATCCGGAACAATACAACCGGCTAAACCAAATCCGGCCAGTAGCGTAACAATCAGACGAGAAGTGAACGTTTTCAGTGATGGTGTTGTCATAGGCCTTTCTTATTGCGAATGCTCGCATTAACATAGCACGAAATCGTAATATGCGTCGCTTATCCTGGGGATTGGGCGCAATGTGAAACCGATATTCGTGATTATCTTATCAGGCGTGTTACAGTAAAGCGTTTATAACCTGATTTACATTTAAAGAATTTGATTTGTTGCAGCACAATTGGCGCTGCGACAAGAGAGACCAACTAACGGAGAAGTTTATGCAAAAGTCGCTCGTTGCCCTAACTATCATGGCTACACTGGGTCTGGCAGCATGTCAGCCTCAACAGGGCACCACTACCGAACCTGCTCAGGACCCAAAGCTGACTAAAGAAGAAATGACCGACGCGCAAAAGCAAGCGTATGCCATGGGTGCCAGCATGGGTATGTTCGTGTTTACCCGCGACAAGCAGATGCAACAGTTTGGTGAAAGCATCGATAAAGACGCCCTGATGCAAGGTATTAAAGACGGTATGGGTAACACCCTGATGTTTGAAACGGCTGAAATCCAGCAACTGGCGCAAGCGGGCGAGCAGGCAATGCAAGCCAAGCAACAGGAACTGGCCAGCAAAATGGCGGAAGAAAATATTGCCAAAGGCGAAGCTTTCCTGGCTGAAAACGGTCAGAAAGAAGGTGTAATTACTACTGAGTCAGGTCTGCAGTACGAAGTAATGGCAGAAGGTGAAGGCGCCAGCCCGGTTGCCACCGACACAGTTAAAGTTCACTACAAAGGAACCTTACTGGATGGCACCGAGTTTGACTCTTCTTACTCTCGTGGCGAACCAGCGGTATTCCCACTGAACCGCGTTATCCCAGGCTGGACTGAAGGCGTTCAAACCATGAAAGAAGGCGGTAAAACCCGTTTCTTCATTCCTTCTGAGTTAGCCTATGGCGAACGTGCTACAGGTAATATCACACCTAACTCAACACTGATCTTTGAAGTTGAGTTACTGGAAGTGGTTAAACCGGCAGAAGAAGAAGCCGCAGAATAATTTCCGTCGCGGTCTCTCAAGCGCCGCGCTGATATTCCATCGAACCAAAAAAGAAAAAGCCGACATTGATTGTCGGCTTTTTATTCAGCACCTGTCCTTGCTCATCAGTAAGTCCGTACTGTCTGCATACTCATGCCAATCAAAACGGTAGCAACGCATGCGCCCAAATACTCATTCGGGTAAAGTTTTGTTTGCTCTTTAAGCTTAGTTTAGATTTACCGGTTTGCACGGCGAACCGCTACTTTTTAAAAAATATTTCGAGCTAGAAGGCATGGGTTTTATTCCAATCTGCTCTTAACCGAACAGGGGCCCACTTGTCACTGTGTGCCCCTGTTGATTTAGATAACTGTTGCTTAAGAAATTAAGAGATAACGCTACGGCGGCGATTAGGCGGCATTTTGAACTTGCGCACCTGTTGCAGTAAAAACTTTCCGGCCCGGTACATAGCAAGGCAGATCAGCACTGACACCATGGTTTTAGTGCCTTCATTACTACTAAAAGCATTCACAGTGGTGAGGATGAACATTAAAACGCCGCTTAACAACAGCAGGAAGCCCATTAAACATAAGCCGAGGGCGCTGGCGGTTGCCGGCTTGTCAGCTCGCTTTTGGTGTTGCTCAGTTCGTTCTGTTGGTGAGTATCGGTTCATAATCTCAATTCATTTGATGTAAACGATTCCATTTATAAATAAGTAACTACAAGGATTTAGTCACTTGTATGACGAATTCGTTCAATATATTTACATTTTGATTACAATACCTGAGAACCGAGGCGACGGATAGGGATCTTTAGTATAGATAACAATCATTAATCGTATTGATTATAGACATAAACACAAAGTTTGTCGCTAATCTGCTACACAGTTTATCGGCATTTTGTATAAAAATATGATTTTATTTACTGCTGCTGGCTTTAAGCTGAGTCTATTCAGCGTTTTCGGCAACGCCGTAATCAAAGGCAATCGCCATAACAGCACTACGCGCATCTTCATATCCGGTAGTGTCGAAATCGGTAAAATCCTGAACATGAAAACTGAGCAGTTGCTGCTGATATATCACGCAGTACATCTCGCCATACAATTCAACATCGTTATCGGTACTACGCCCGGTCCAACGGATCCGAACGGCAGGTTGGCCGTCAATCGATACCGTTTCTATGGCAGACGTAGAGAAATTATCCCGGCGGCGCTTCACGCCCTCTAAAAACTGCATCAGGTATTGTTTGGAAAACGCGATTTGCCTGGCCTGATTGAGTTCAGGTATACCATTTGGCGGCGTAAACACTGTTAGTTGTAGCAGCGTGCTCTTGTCACTATCGTCGTGACGACGGGTAAACCCAACGGCAGAGAAGGCCTCACTGGGCGCTTTCATTACCGGCCCCTCAAAACCTTCGGGAACCTTAATATCCCCCGAGCCGAAGTCATAAGCACCCGCACTCTGACTAAGTACTAATAAAACAGCACACCACATGAATCGTAACATCATCTCATTCTTCCTGGTTTTCTTCGACGTAGCTAATCCGGTTGATATACCAAACCCGGATGCCTTCGGGTGTTTTTACATCCACCTGATCATCTTCTTCTTTTTTCAGCAGGGCCCGCGCCATCGGCGAGTCAATGGAAATATAATCTTTGCGGTCGTAAATTTCATCCGGCCCGACAATGCGAAAGGTCTTGGTGTCACCGTCGTCATTTTCAATTTCCACCCAGGCACCAAAGAACACCCGGCCGGCCTGCTCCGGGGCAAAATCCACCACTTTAAGAATTTCCAGGCGCTTCCTTAAAAACCGGATCCGGGAGTCGATTTTACGCAGCAGGCGCTTGTTTTCTTTGTAGTCGGCGTTTTCTGACCGATCGCCCAGGCTGGCAGCCCAGGTCACCTTGGCCGTAATTTCCGGCCGGTACTCACGCCACAGATAATTCAGTTCGTTACGCAGTTTGTCATACCCTTCCCGGGTCACCAGGTTTGTACGCAATTTGCCAGACCTTTTAAAAAATGATGCTCAAAAGTAAATTGTATCGGCAATTAACTGTGCCAGCCAGGGATTATCTCTGTCACCTGTTTGCAGCCCGAAATGAGCTTAGCAAACCCATATGACACGGCGGTTAGAGGTGCTATACTCTGGACCCATTAAAAGCGTGGGTAACGCTTACCGATTGCAAATCAATAGTAGGTAGGAAGGGACACTTCCAATCATTAAATTCACTACCGCCTGAATCTCATACATGATGATAATTAATACCATTGCCAACGAACTCGCCGTTAAACCTGCTCAGGTTGAAGCGGCTGTAAAACTGCTCGACGAAGGTTCAACCGTACCTTTTATCGCTCGTTACCGTAAAGAAGTCACCCAGGGACTGGATGATACCCAGTTACGTAACCTGGAACAGCGGTTAGGTTATTTACGTGAATTAGAAGACCGCCGTCAGGTGATTTTAAAATCTATCGGTGAGCAGGAAAAGCTCACGCCTGAATTGCAGCAACAAATTCTCAAAGCCGACAACAAAACCACGCTGGAAGACTTATATCTGCCGTATAAACCGCGTCGCCGCACCAAGGGGCAAATTGCTATTGAAGCTGGCCTCGAACCGCTGGCCGATGCGCTGTTTGCTGATCCAACTCTGACCCCGGATACCGTGGCTGCTGACTATGTTAGTGCGGAAAACGGCGTAACAGATACCAAGGCAGCGCTTGAAGGCGCGCGTTATATCCTGATGGAACGGTTTGCCGAAGACGCTGGCTTACTGGCGAAAATTCGTCGTTATCTTAACGAAAACGCCCACCTTCGCAGCCGCGTTGTGGAAGGCCAGGAAAAAGCAGCCGTGAAGTACAGTGATTACTTCGACCACTCAGAAAAACTCGCCTCAGTGCCTTCCCACCGTGCCCTGGCAATGTTCCGTGGCCGTAATGAAAATATGCTGCACATTCAGATGGTCGCCGATCCTGGTCAGGAAGACTCGCCAGCTCAGGCCTCCTATTGCGAGCAAATTATTGCTGAGCACTTTGAACTGCGCAATCAGGGTCGCCCGGCCGATGCATGGCTGGCTCAGGTAGTTACCTGGACCTGGAAAATCAAAATCGGCCTGCACATGGAAACCGAACTGTTTGGTCAGCTGCGCGAAAAAGCCGAAGAAGAAGCCATTAATGTGTTTGCTAAAAACCTCAACGACCTGCTCATGGCAGCGCCAGCCGGTGCGAAAGTCACCATGGGCCTGGATCCGGGCCTGCGTACCGGGGTTAAGGTCGCCATTGTAGATAAAACAGGTAAGGTGGTAGGTACCACTACTATCTTCCCTCACGCACCGCAAAACCAGTGGGATAAATCCCAGCGCACTCTGGCTAACCTGTGCAAACAGCACAAGGTAGAACTGATCAGCATCGGTAACGGTACCGGCTCGCGGGAAACCGACAAACTGGTAGGTGAAATGCTCAAAGCCAACAGCGAGCTACAGGCCCAGAAAATTATGGTCAGCGAAGCCGGCGCGTCGGTTTATTCGGCCTCTGAGCTCGCCTCAAAAGAGCTGCCGGGTATGGATGTTTCCTTACGTGGTGCGGTGTCGATTGCCCGTCGCTTGCAGGATCCGCTGGCAGAACTGGTTAAAATTGAGCCTAAAGCCATTGGTGTGGGTCAGTATCAGCATGATGTCAGTCAGAGTTTATTGGGCAAGTCGCTGGATCAGGTTATCGAAGACTGTGTTAACGCCGTTGGCGTTGATTTAAATACCGCTTCACCGGCCCTGCTCAGCTATGTATCCGGGTTAAACAAAACCCTTGCGCATAACATTGTTAGCTACCGTGATACCCATGGTGCCTTTGCCCGACGCCAGGATTTAAAATCTGTCGAGCGCTTGGGGCCAAAAGCCTTCGAACAGGCCGCCGGATTCCTGCGCATTGTAAACGGTACTAACCCGCTGGATAGCTCAGCGGTGCACCCGGAAGCCTACCCGGTAATAGATAGCATTGTGAGTCGCACCGATGTGGCGGTAAATGACCTGATTGGTAATACCGACTTACTGCGTAAGCTTAATCCGGAAGATTTTGTTAGTGACAACTTTGGTATCCCAACCGTTAAAGACATTCTTAAAGAACTGGATAAGCCCGGCCGGGATCCGCGTCCGGAGTTTAAAACCGCCGCCTTTAAAGAAGGCGTAGAAACCATGGCAGATCTGAAGCCAGGTATGATCCTCGAGGGCGTTGTCAGTAATGTGGCCAACTTTGGTGCTTTTGTAGATGTAGGTGTTCATCAGGACGGTTTGGTACACATTTCAGCTCTAACCAATAAGTTTATCTCCGATCCACGCGAGGTGGTGAAAGCCGGCGATATCGTTAAGGTAAAAGTGCTGGAAGTCGACGCAGATCGTAAACGCATCTCGTTTACCATGCGCCTGGATGACACTCCGGCTCCGCAAAGCAAAGGACCAAAGGGTAGCGGCAAGCCGCAAAACAAAGGCGGCAACAACCGCAATCAGAAAGGCCAGCAAGGCCGCCAGAGCGCACCTGCTAATGCAGCCATGGGTAATGCTTTCGCCGATGCCTTTGCCAAGGCAAAGAAAAACTGATTAAGCAGCTCAGCAGAACTAAAAAAGCCCCGCTCGTAAGAGACGGGGCTTTTTTGTAAATCTGCTCGTCTAAGCCGAGGCGCTGAATCCACCTTCTGCAGGCACCGCGACATTTTTATAAAATGACGCAATCACGGTATTTCTCTGTTGCATCTGCTCACTGTCTATTTGCAGCGAGCGCCGGCCACTGCTTTGCTGACTATAGCTGTCTTCGTCGGCGGCCAGTTCGTCAAGTTTGCGGGTTGGAATTTGTGGCTGATTGTTCGCCACAATTTCTTCCAGCGTAGGGACTTCAGATGCGACTCGCGAGGAAGAATCGCCTTCTTCCGGACTCACTGCCGACGCTTCTTTGCGCTCTTCGGCCAGTTTACTGCGCGCTTCAAATGCTATGCGGGACGCTTCTGCGGCAACCTGCAAATCCTGCGGTGATGGCTCAGCGGGCGCCAGCGCAGCGGCACGCACCTGCTGCATTTTGCGGATAGTTTGTTGCGGTGTATTTTCGGTGGAGACATCAATAGATACTTCTCCGTCAATAGCGTAGCGCTGGCCGTCCGGACCCCGTTGAAAATCATACTGAGGCGAACCGGCGTACTGACCTCCAATAGTAGCGTGTGCCTGTTCGTGGGTGCGCACTTCCTGATCCCGCTCTTTGAGGGATTCAACCTGACGCTGTTCGGCCTGCTCCTGCTGGCGCTCCCGAGCGTCTTCTTTGCCGGCACTTTCTTCGCTGGCATCGTTGAACTGTTGTTGACTGTCGCCGGTTACCTGCGCTGCGCTGCCCTGATTCGACTGTGGACGTTCATAGGTGAGCGGCTGATTACCTTTAACCGAAGATTTTAATTTGTCTGATTCGGAGCCCAGGCCCTGCTCAGCACTGCCTTGTTTGGCATCTGATGGCTGGGGAATGGACTCACGGGCAAGATTATCACGCCGGGCCGCTTCCACGCTGAGATTAGCGGTTGGAATGGCAAAAGACGTTGGGATGGGCGTGACAATATTCATAACGGGTTACCTGCGATCAGGCAATCGTGTCGATGATGCGGCCAACCGTATCGTTAGCAACATCTATAACCTTGGCCGAAGCCAGGGCATTATTGGTATACATCTGCATCGACAGTAAATCAGATGTCATACTGTCGCCGCCCGATGGCAGCAAATCAGATGTGGTGGACAAACTGCGCAACGAAGCATCGGCCAGAAAATCACCGGTACCATTTTGCGCCACGTCCTGCTGGGCTGTCCGCTGTGCAATGTTCATCGCTGACTGGGTCATGCCCTCAAACGACTGTTGCAAACCAAACTGACCAGCAACTATCGCAGAATTTACGTTGTTGCTTATCACCATACACTACCTCTACACTCTCATGTTCAATTATTAACCAAAATGGTTAAAAAATAAAGTCTGAGGTAGTCACAGGCGTGGTATTAAATCGTTACACAAGCCTTTTATGGCGGGCGATTATGCGTCTGACGCTTTGCATGAGTCATCGATTTATTTACCGCAAAGTAGCTCCACTCAGGTGCAATACTTTGCGGTACGTCATCACGAGCTAGCTGTAATAACGGTCAATGCGGGTCAGGTTATTGATGAAATTCAACAGGATATCAGCGGTCTGCTGCGGATGAGAAATAAACGGTGCATGGGCAGCATGGGGCATTACCACGGTATCTGCGCCCGGATGCAGTTCGTGAATACGATCGATGCTACTGGTAGGAACCAGGCTGTCCAGACGGCCATACAGTCGCAGCGTGGGTTGATTTATCCGCCCAATCATACTTCGCAGATCCACTGTTTCCAGCAAGGAAAGGCCGGCAGCGAGCGCAACTTCGGCAGGGGAGGGCAAAGCGCCCAGTTGCTGGCGTATAGTTTTTACATCCTGCCTGGCTGATGCACTACCCATAGCCTGAATAGCTAAAAAACGATCCAGGGTTTTCTCGTAATCTCGCGCCAACTGGCGCTGAAAACCGTTCAGCACTTCTGGCTCAATGCCTTTCCAGCACCCGTTGGAGACAAAGCAGGGACTGGAGGCCAGGGTAATTAAGCCGGCAATCTTATCCGGGTAAGACAGCGCCAGCTGTTGCGCTACTAAACCACCTAGCGACCAACCTGCTACCACAGAGCCCTCGGGAACGGATTCATTAACCAATGCCGTAATGGTATCGAGTGAGTAGTCTTCCGGCAGTTTGTCGCTATTCAGACCAAAGCCTGGCAGACAAATGCGGATCACTTCAAGATCGGCGGTCAGAAACGGTAAAAACTCACTAAAAACGGCGCTGTTCATGCCCCAGCCATGGAGCAAAACCAACGTCCTTCCCGATCCCTGAGACAGGCTTTTTAATGCTGTATTAGTGTTATTGTCACCCACGTAATCACTTCCTGACAGAACGTAGCAAAAGTTTACATGAGCATTTTAAAAACCCCAATAGCGAAATGCGTGGAACGTCTCAAAGGCGCGACGAAATTCCGTCCTGCAGGGTTATGTTATTTATGTCAGCAACACTGCAAGGCCGCTGTTTGCGAGGTTTGCGAACAAGACTGTTTGTTCTTTAATAACCAGAAGGTAGCCGGCAACCTGTTAAACTGGCCCAACATTAAGCAGGGGTTGACGCCCGGCCCCTACCAGCAAATGTGTGCGCTAAGTTACTTTCAGTGGCCGCTGGATCATTTGATACGCCGTTTTAAATACGGCCACCCGCTGCTGGCGGAGCCATTGGCACAATGGTTCTTGCGATACTCTGCGGCCTCATCCTGCCCGTTACCCGACTGCCTGCTGCCCGTACCGATTAGTCCCTGGCGTTTCGCTAAGCGACAGTATCATCAGACCCTGCTGTTAGCCGACTATCTTGGAAAGCACCTGGATATCCCGGTGATGCCAAAATGGGCTCACAGAAGAGGCTGGCAACGCAGTCAGCAATCCCTTGGCAGGCGCGAGCGACTGCGCAACCTTAAACAGGCATATGAGCTGGGAAGCGGCGACTTTCCCGCCCGGGTAGCCCTGATTGACGACGTGGTAACGACTGGTGCCACTATCGCCACTCTGAGCAGGCTCATCCATCAGGTAGCACCGCACACAGAAATCACAGTCTGGGCGTTGGCTGTTACACCAAATAAGGCCGACCAGGCGCTACTGCTGCCTGGTCGTCAAATCCTTGGTCACCGCGAGGCTTAATTAATCGCCTCAGCCATAAACAGTGCATTGCTCATCAGCTTATTGGTACCATACCAGAACCCGCGAAATTGCGGATCGTCGGTAAAGCCAATCACCCGGCCGCGTCCCATGGCTTCGGCTACTACCGCTACCGAACCGGCTATTTCGTTTGCCACCGGGTCGGCACTAAAACCTGCGACCAGCGGCGAGTCGGTATAGCGGGCGGCAACCACTGTTGGCGAGGCATTGCTGAACACCATCATATTACTGGTTTTAAACAGGTTTAACTGCGGCGCGTCATAGCCGTAAAACAGCGGGTGAGAGGTATCGATGCTGGCCTGATAAACCGCCCCGGCTACCAGTTGCTGCGCATTGTGCGCGGAACGATCGGCAAAGGTCAGCTTCTTGTCGCTAAACAGGTCGGCGACGTCCTGCCTTGAACTCAGTTTGATATCCAACCAGTTATGCCGGGCAAATAATCGCAATGCCGAAGTCTGGCCTACCAGGGTGCCGCCGGCACGAACCCAGTCGGTTAGCGTTTCATCAACGCCTTCAGGCAAGTCATAGCGGCCGCCAACAAATACAACGTGAGTGTAATCATGCAGGGAAACGTTATCCAGATGACGTTGTTCCACCAGGGTGGCCGGCATACCTACCTGTGTATCCAGGTAATGCCACACTTCACCGGCCTGATAAGGACTGACGCCCTCGCCACCTACCAGCAGAACCTTAGGCGCTTTTACCGGCACCATACTGCGGCTACCAATGTCGATACCAGTAGTGGTGAAGCCGCTGCTGAGGGATAACACCTGCACCCCGGCATCAACCGCCGCCGCATTAACCAGCTCAATAAGCGCCTGTGGCTGAGGCACGCCCCGCGGGATCACGATGGTACCAGCCGCCAGCGACAGGTTGCCCTGAGTAGTTGCTGCGGTAAAAGGCTGGGTGGCAATACGCGCTGCCACGCCTTTATCTAGCAGTTGCTGTAACAACGCCGGGGCTTTGTAGTGATGCCACTCAAATGCGTAAGCGTAGGCTTCGCTGTCTACCGGCACTATCGGAGCAGGTGACGGGCTGGTGTCGGTGAATTTGGCGCGGCGCAGTTCACGGCTGCTCATGGGGGCAAAAGTTAAATCAAACGCCAGTGGCAGGTTGAAATTAGAGACATCGTAAAAGGTGTTATCCACAAAATCCTGCTGAGTGGAGAATAACGACTTGATTAAGCGGTACTGTGGTTGCGCCAGCGGCACTACCAGGGTGCTGTTTGCTTTATACACGGTGTCGTTAACTTCAATATCTTCGCGCGGTTGCTGATAACGGATATTGTGCTGGGTGAGCACCCAGCGCGCTTTTTCCAGGCGCCAGCTGTCCTGCGGTTCATGAATTAAATAGGCTGCATTGTCATCCTGACTGGCAAGTTCTGCGGTTTCTTTATAAAAGTTATGCTGATAGTCGAGCAGCGCCGCTTTGTTTGCCATGGCGCCATCAAACACCGCCACTGACATAGTGAACTGGTTCTGGATAGTTTGCGGGAACGCCAGCGGGCCATTAATAGAATCCTGCAGGTGGCCACGACTACTGGCCTGCTCGAACAACACGCCAATACTGCCCTGGGCATCAGGATAAGATGATCCTTTACCGTAGTAAAAGTCATCAAAGCCTTCCTGACTGAAATACAGTTGTTTCTGGCTGTCGAAGGCGCTGACATAGTATTCTGCCAGCGCGTTGGTCAGGCGTACGTTACCTTCCGGCGTAAACGGGTTTTTGCGACTCGGCACACCCGGCTGGAAGAAGTAAGAACTGTTGGTCCCCATTTCGTGGAAATCGGTTAACACATGGGGGCGCCAGTGCTGAAATTTGCTGATGCGCGCCTGAGACTCAGGATGCACCAGCATTAACCAGTCCCGGTTAAGGTCGAACCAATAATGATTAGTGCGTCCGTTGGGCCAGCCTTCCTGATGTTCACGATGCGCCGGGTCGGCATTGAGTACCTTGCCCTTGTGCATATTGGCCCAGTGCGCAAAGCGCGATAGCCCATCCGGGTTGTAGGAAGGGTCTAGCAGCACCACGTTTTCCTGCAGCAAACGGGTTACCCGCTCGTCCTGAGCGGCTGCGAGATAATAAGCCACTAACAGCGATGCATTAGCACCGGAAGGCTCATTCCCGTGTACGCTGTAGCCCATGTAAAAAAACAGTGGCGCATCTGCCGGTGTTTTCTTACCTTGCTGTACCTGAGCCAAATGGGCGGTACGCCAGTCTTCCAGCTTACTGCGATTTTGCGGCGCTGTAATGGTTAACAACAACAGCGGGCGTTGTTCGTGGGTATAACCGGTGACTTCCAGGCTTATCCGATCAGAAGCCGCCGCGAGGCTGCGCATGTAAGTGACCAGTAAATCATGGCGTACATGCCAGTCGCCAACATTGTATCCAAGCACTGATTCAGGTGTGGGTATCGTGGGATCAAGCTCAACATTGTCAGGTAAGTAGGCTTTGGCCGGCTTGCCCCCGGCGGTGGCCATAGCGCTGAAACAAAGCGAAAACGCAACAATCAGAACAGTGTATAGCCTGGCAAGACATGAGCGTAAAGGGGTGGAATTTGTCGTTATTGGCGCTGATAGCATTTTACGGACACCATAATTAGTTTTATTTGATGGTCTTGAAACCTGTGACTTCGGCATAATATATTTTCAATACCTGACTGTTTTACTCAGGTTAATTTGTTATCATATGCGACAGTTATTGATTATGCAGGACTCTACAATGATCTCAATATCAAAAGAGGCCCAGGGACACTTTGTTAAGTTGCTGGCTAAACAGGAAGAAGGCACAAATATTCGTGTTTTCGTAGTGAATCCGGGAACCTCAAGTGCTGAATGCGGTGTTTCTTATTGTCCACCCGATGCGGTGGAGCCTTCCGACACCTGTTTACCCTTCGACGGCTTTGATGCCGTGGTTGACGAAGAGAGCGCGCCTTATCTCGAAGAAGCCGAAATCGATTATGTAACCGATCAGATGGGCTCACAGCTAACGCTGAAAGCGCCAAACGCCAAGGCTCGTAAAGTGGCAGACGATGCGCCAATAGTAGAACGTCTGAACTACATGATTGAATCTGAAATTAACCCGCAACTGGCCAATCACGGCGGTCAGGTTGTGCTGCTCGAAATCACTGACGACGGTTATGCCGTGCTGCAGTTTGGCGGCGGATGTAACGGGTGTTCAATGGTTGATGTTACGCTTAAAGAAGGTATCGAAAAGCAGATGCTCGAAGAATTCGCCGGCGAAATCAAAGGCGTTCGCGATGCCACAGAGCATCAGTCGGGTGAGCACTCTTACTACTAATCTCACAGCGCCATGCTGCCTTTTAGCCACTGGCAACGCTTTATTCAGGGCCTCTGCGTTTTTGCCGCGGGCCTGGGCGTTATGGCGGCAGGCGCCTGGTGGTTTGAGCCACTATATTATGTGGGGTTAGTCGTGTTGCTCGGCGGCTTCGGCTGGGCGATGTCTGGTTATCTTGGCCTGCTCTGGCAGCGCCTCACAAAGTCGATTAATCCCCACCGGCACAAGTAAACTCAGGCACTCACAACGAGTTTATCCCTGCGCCAGTAGAACACCGCTCCCAGTGTGATCCCCCGGGCAAGTAAAAAGGCCAGCAAAGCCCACCACAAGGCCGGATTACCCTCAGACTGGGTGAAATACCACACCGGGAAATACACTAGCGACGCACTGACTACCATGGTATCGCGCATGGCTCTCGCCTGGGTCAGGCCCACAAACACGCCATCATATAAAAAGCACCAGTGAGCCACTAGTGGCAACACGCTCATCATGCCAAGGTAGGCGTACGCTGCCTGCTGCAAAGACTCAATGTCGGTGAGTAAACGAATGATTTGCGGCCCGAAAAACCAGAATATCACCGCATAGCCGACGGCAAACAACCCCGACCACAATAACCCCCGCTGTGTCTGGCGCATCACCCCTTTGGTACTCCTGGCACCGGCGGCCTCTCCGACGGTGGCCTCTACAGCGTAAGCAATGCCATCGAGGCCCAGCGCGATCAGCACAAAGAACTGCATCAGGATGGCATTTACGGCGGTGGCAGTCTGGCCATACCGAGCGCCCTGAATGGTTAAAAAAGCCAGACAAGCCTGCAACGCCAGATTACGCAACAGCATGTCACCGTTTAGCTTCATTAAAAATTTACGCGCCGTTTTATTAAACCACTCCATTGCCGGCGGCTGCCACTGAATATGTTTTAAGGCAATCAGCATCGCCATGACCATCATGGTGTATTCGGCGACTACGCTGGCCAGCGCCACACCGCTTACGCCCCAGTCCCACCACCAGACCAGCAGGATATCGAGGCCGGCATTAAGCAGGTTACCGACAATCTGCACCAGTAACACACTGGTGGTTTTTTGCTGTCCCACCAGCCAGCCAATCAAAGCCAGATTGAGCAGAGCAGCCGGTGCACCCCACACCCGGATATTAAAGTATTCACGGCTGTAAACCGCCACATCGGCAGCCGGAGCCGCTAGCCATAAGCCGGCTTGCAAAATAGCCTGTTGGGTTAACCAGATAAGCAGGCCAATAGTGATGGCAATTACCGCGGTTTGATAAAATGACCTGGCCATCACGCTGAGATCGCCCTCGCCCCTGGCCTGTGCACTCATACCGGTGGCCGACATACGAATAAAACCGCACACCCAGTAAATTTGGGTAAGAATTAACGCGCCAATGGATGCGCCGGCGAGTTGCGCCGATGAATCCATATGCCCCATTACCGCCGTATCAACCAGTCCGAGTAATGGCGTGGTGATATTCGCCAGGATCATCGGCAGAGCCAGCTTTAATAACTGAATGTGGGCAGCACTGCCACGTAACTGATAGGATAGGGTTGTCACCGGAACCTTTGCGAGTTTTGTATTAATTTCAAGGAGAATGCATGCAGTTTATCATGACACGCCGATTTATCCCGCTGTTACTGAGCCTGTTATTTTTGCACGGCACGGCAAGTCAGGCCGAGGCCGGTCCAGCCCATTCCAGTGGCGTGATCTTACTGTATCACCATGTAGCGGATGATACCCCGCGCAGCACCTCAGTAACCCCCGAAGAGTTTGCTCAGCACCTCGACTACATTGCTGAAAACTATACGGTAGTGCCCTTAAAGGAGCTGGTTGAAGCGGCAAAAGGCAAGCGTAGCGTGCCGGAAAACGCGCTGGCCATTACCTTTGATGATGGCTACGAAAATATACTCACCAATGGTCACCCGTTACTGCTCAAGCATGACTTTCCTTACACCATTTTTATAAACCCTGAAGTCATTGGTAAACAGGGTAATCAGCTTAGCTGGGAGCAGGTAAGGCAAATGCAAAAACAGGGAGTGACCTTTGCCAATCACACCATGGACCATTTGCACCTGCTGGAAAAACAGGCCGGAGAAAGCGAACAAGCCTGGCTTAAGCGGGTGTGGCAGAACATCACCCGTGCTGAAAAAATCATACAGCAACAGACCGGTGAATCACTTAAGTACCTTGCCTACCCCTTCGGCGAATACAATCGTACGCTGGCTAAACGCCTGGCCGAGCATGGTTATACCGGGTTTGGACAGCACTCTGGCGCCTTCGGTAAATTTACCGATATGACGGCTATCCCGCGTTTTCCTGCTGCCGGGCCCTATGCCAAGCTGAGCACTCTGAAAACCAAAATGGCCAGTCTGGCTATGCCGGTAGAGAGTGCTTCGCTGGCCGACCCGCAAATGGCCGGCCGCCAGCTTGATGACACCATTACGATTACTCTCGACGAGACTGTCGCTAAAGACGTGAGATTATCGCAGCTGGCCTGTTACTATCAGGGCGGTACACTTGACGTAGCAACCACTGCCAGCGGGTTTAGTTTTACTTTGGATGCAAAGTTACCGACTGGACGTTCACGGGTGAACTGTACTGCGCCATCAGAGTCGGCAGGCGGCCGCTTTTACTGGTATTCGATGCCGTTTTTCGTGGCCAACGAGAAGGGACATTATCCGGATTAAGCGAAACAGCGGCGATTACTGACGCAAGTATATCGCGACCGTCAATCGCCCACTGGTTATTGCGTTTCTATATGCAGCGCTTTGATCATTTGCACAAACTGTTCGTTGGTCCGGTGTTCACCAAACCCTAACCGCTGATAAAAAGCAATCGCGCCTTCATTAGCAATTTCACAGTTTAAAACGAGCGCATTTTTCTTCATCGCACGGGCTTTTACTGCCATAAACTCGATAAGGGCAGAGCCCGTCCCCTGACGCCGCGCGTCGGGTGATACGGCCAGGTGGCCAATACCGAGTTCGGTAAATAAAGGCGCCTCTAACACGGCCAGGTATTGCTGAGAGCGCATGACGATCTCAAGCGCGTCATCGATACCATAGTGTTCAACGATAGAAGACAGGGTTTCTCTGTCGAAGTTTTCAGGCAAGCGATCATGCCAGCAACTAACCAGGCCGGTCACTTCGCCGTTATACTCGGCAACCCAATGATTTTCAAAACCGTACTGTCCACCACCTTTCTTCCAGGCTGATAACAGGTAGTCCAGGGTGGCTTGTTGGTCACCTTGGCCAAAGACCTCAGTAAGCAAGTGCTTACCAGCGTTAAACAGCAGGGGAACAGCTATACTACCATCATCCTTTTTGGCATTTCGGATAACACTACAACATGGCATTTATTGTTCTTTGGTAATAACAGGCATATCAGTAAGTATTTGAATACTGTCACTTACTGCAAGTTCACCAGGATTATACTCAGGCTTAAACCTTCCGATGGCCAAACCATTCGGATCGACGACAACCACAGAAGCACTGTGATCAACAAGATAATTGGGGTTATCGGTACTTTCAGCAATGGCGTACATCAGCCCCAGCGATCTCGCAAACGGGAACAACATTTTATGCTCACCCGTTACAGCAACAAACTCCGGGTTGAAGTACTCAACATAAGAGGCGAGCCTTTCAGGTGTATCCCGCTTTGGATCCACGGAGACAAACACTACCTGAATCGGTGAGTCGGTGGAAATATTTTTTAGTTCTGGATAAATTTTTCCTAATGCCGCCATAGTAGTTGGGCACACATCAGGGCAAAAGGTATAGCCTAAAAATAGCAGGCTCCAATGCCCTTTAAACACTTCGTTAGTGACCGTTTCACCCTGTTGATTGACCAGCGTGACCTCAGCCAGCTGGCGAGGCTCAGGAAAGGTTTGCAGATACTTGGGCGTTTCGTTTTCGGTGCTTTGCGTGGTGAACCACCACGCCATACCCACGCCGGTCACAAGGGCCAGCGCCGCCACCAGGGTTAACAACAATTTTTGATTCATAAAGCCATCGGAACATAGTGATCAACCAACAATACAACAAATAATACCATCAGATGGACAATCGAGTATCTAAAGGTGGTCATGGCGGTTTGCTCATCGGCCGCATATTTGAGCTTTAACGCATAATATAGAAAGCCGGCGTTAAGCAGCGATGAACCGACCAGATAAATAAGATGCGCTTTACCAATCAGGTAAGGCAGCAGGCACACTAAACACAGCAGAATAGTGTACAGCAGCACACAGGTTTTGGTAAAAGCAATACCGTGAGTCACCGGTAGCATAGGCACTTTGGCTTTGGCGTAGTCTTTCTCGCGATGGATAGCCAGCGCCCAGAAATGCGGTGGTGTCCAGGTAAATACAATCAGCACCAACAGTAATGCGTAGGCATGCACTTCACCAGTAACAGCCGTCCAGCCAAGTAATGGCGGCGCGGCACCGGCTAAACCACCAATCACAATATTTTGTGGTGTGGCACGTTTAAGAAACATGGTGTAAACCACGGCATAGCCTACGAGGCTGGCTAATGTGAGCATGGCAGTTAGGCGGTTAACCCAGATTTCAAGCAACGCATAACCCACTACCGCCAGCACAAACGAAAATATCAGCGCCTGTTGAATACTTACCTTGCCTTTCACCACCGGACGATTAAAGGTGCGCGCCATCTGGCTGTCTATTTTATGGTCCACAATATGGTTAAGTACGGCTGCCGCACTGGCCAGCAGACCAATGCCCAGTAACCCGGCAATTAAGCGATCGGCGGGTACCCAGCCTGGCGTGGCCAGACACATCCCCACCAGGGCGGTAAGTAGTAATAGCATCACCACCCTGGGCTTGGTCATTTCGTAATAATAACGCCAGTTTGCCCGCCAGCCGCTTAACGGGCGGCTTTTGGAGGCTGACAGCGGTGCATTAATCGATTGCGATTTTGCCATGAGAATCTCCTACACTTTTCGATACAGTGTGTAAGTAATAAGAACGAGCACCAGTAATAAACATGCCGCTACGGCATTGTGTAAAACGGCAACCTGCAGAGGTAGGCTGAATACCACATTGCTGATGCCCAGACCAACCTGAGCCAATAAGACCAGACCTAATACCACCGACGCGTTGCGCAGATGCTGAGAAGCGGAGCGACGATACAGGCTGATAGCCAGCCACCCCAGATACAGAAAAGTAATCACCGCGCCCAACCGGTGAACAATATGCATAGTCATGCGCTCGGCGTAATCGTGGGCGCCATATTCGTAATTGGTGGCCTCGGGCACACTGTACGCGCCGGCCATATCCAGGCGGCTTAGCCAGTCGCCTTCGCAAACCGGAAATTCGGTACAGGCCAGCGCCGCATAATTAGCTGAGGTCCAGCCGCCCAGGGCGATTTGACCCACCAGCACCACAATGCCCAGTGCGGCAAACGTGGCATAGCGTTTAATCCGCATATCCACAAAACCAATCCGGTATCGGGATAACCGTAAATACAGTAAGAACAGACAGGTCAGTACACTAAAACCACCCAACAGGTGGCCCATCACCACCACCGGAAGCAGGTTGAGCGTGACTGTCCACATCCCCAGTAATGCCTGAAAAGACACCAGCGCCAGCAAAATCAGCGGCAGTTTTAAGGGAATTTCAGCAGATCGCTTGCTCACCGCCCACACGGCGATCGCTAAAATACACAGGCCCAGGGTGCCGGCAAAATAGCGGTGGATCATTTCGTTCCAGGCTTTCTGTGTTTCTACCGGCCGCTCAGGATAAGCGGCATTAGCCGCCTCAATATGCATGTCAGATTCCGGCACCGTAAGATGCCCGTAACAGCCCGGCCAATCCGGACAGCCTAAGCCTGCATCGGTTAAACGGGTGTAGGCACCCAGCACAATGACTACGACGGCCAGGAGAATACTAAAACCAACCAACTTCCGCATAGTGTCGCCTCAACCAATACGTGACAGTTTAAGTAATTTACGCAGATCAGACAGTACGTCGCGGCTGCCCATTACGGCATCCTGACGAAGCTGATAAAGGGGATAACGCAACATCGCATTGCCCTGAGTATCGACCAGAAAAATATGCTCGTTGACCTGGCTGGCTTCCAACTGCTGCATTTGCGACTGGTTAAGCGTAACCGCATTGATATGTTCGTAATCATGCAGAATATTCATGGCTTTGCTGTCGCTGGTTGCGGTTAAAAATACCGCAGGCTGAGCCCGGTCAGACTCTTTGCCCAGTGCCAGCCAGACTTGCTGGATGGCGTAAATTGCATTTTCGCATTCGTTACCACACTGCGCCGGGACGATATACATTACCCGCCACTTTGGTGTTTGCTCGCTAAGCAATGGCTGGAGGTTTTCTACCGGTTGCAGCAGCTCACCCTTATTGGTAGCGCCTTGCTCAAACCAGTTAAAGTCGAGGGCCAGCTTGGCTAACACTACCGGAATAATAAATGCCGCCATTAAAATCAGCAGCGAGCGTTTGGGTTTAGCCTGAGGAGTAATTGCGGTTGCCATATTATTGGGTTCTCCTGATGAGCACGATAATGAAAATAACTACTGCAGCAATGGCCAGGCCAAACCACTGAATGGCATAACCGAGGTGTTTTTGCGGTGACATCACAACCGGCTGCCAGTTAGTAACAAACCGGCTCATCTGAGGCTGCGACGACAACCGCTCAACGACCATGTCTGGCAGTCGCGATGCCCATTGCTGATTAAACAGAGGAATATCTATTTGCTGCACCCGCAGCGGAAAATCATTGAACTGTTGCTGAGTTTCTTTGATCAGTGGATTGAGCCCGGGCTGGGTTATTACCCCTTCGATTACCACCGGCCCCGTGGGAAGCTCAACTGTTGGTAGCTCAGCCCGGGAAGCAGTGGCCGCCACCCAGCCAAGGTTAACCAGTACCGGCCGACCGCGGGTAATCACTGGCACCAGCGCGTCATAACCGCTGGCACCATTGGTGATCTGGTTATCGAGATAGATAAGCTGTGTTGCCTGCAACTCACCACTAAACTGCACCGGTACATCACGCACATCCTGCCATTGATCGGCAACGTCGAAAGGATGCATTGGCGCAGTGGTGTATTTTTGCGCTATGCTGTCGAGACGCTGTTGTTTTTGCTCCATGCGATCAAGCTGCCAGACACCCAAAAACACCATAACTACAACCGCCATCAGCGTTAAGCAGCTTGCCAGTACCGGCCATTTCTTGGGGCCGGAACCATTCGCCACGGAGTACTGAGGAGTTTTACTCATGGTCATCAAAGTGATTATTGTTGGTTTATTGATTTTTATGATCATTAACCTGTTTTTAGCGATGAAAGCGATGCTGGGTAACAACTCAGGTAAAGCCCCGATGAGTAAATATATTGGCCGGCGGGTTATGACGTCGGCCCTGATTGTGGTGATCATCCTGGTAGCCATGGCCACCGGGCTGATCACGCCCAATCCGAGTCCTTATTAGCCTTACAACACGTAAACAAACACAAACAGCATTACCCACACTACGTCTACAAAGTGCCAGTACCAGCTGCCTGCCTGAAAGGCAAAGTGATTGTCGGGTGTGAAATGGCCTTTGATTACGCGCAGGTATAACACCATTAAAATGATGGTACCCAGGGTAACGTGCATGCCGTGAAAGCCAGTCAACAGGAAGAAAGTATTGCCATACACGCCGGATTGGAGGGTTAGCCCCAGCTCCTGATAGGCATGAATGTATTCTTCTACCTGTAAGAACAAAAACACGCAGCCCAGCAAAATGGTGGCACCCAGCATGGTGGTAAGCTGCTTACGTTTATTCTGCTCCAGCCCAACATGTGCAAAGTGTAGCGTAACCGAGGAAATGAGCAGAATAATGGTGTTGATGGTGGGCAGGCCCGCCCAGCTCATTGGCGTGGTATTAATGCCTCCCGGTGTTTCCACCAGCGGCCACATTGCCTGAAAACCCGGCCACAATACTTCGTTGGTCATGGCGTTATTCGACGAACCGCCAAGCCATGGCACTGCAATCATGCGGGCATAAAACAGCGCGCCAAAGAAAGCCGCAAAAAACATCACTTCAGAGAAAATAAACCAGCTCATTCCCTGTCGGTACGAGCGGCCCAACTGGTCGCTGTACAAGCCGCTCATGGACTCGTTAATCTGATCCTTAAACCAGCCAAACAGCATCACCAGTAACATAACGATGCCAGCGCCCAGTACGTTATCGCCCCAGCCGCTCTCGCCGCGAGTGGCTTCTATAACAAAGTTACCGGCCCCTACCGCAATTAGAAACAGTGCAATGGCACCCACGATAGGCCAGTAGCTCTGCTCCGGAACATAGTATTTCTGATACTCTTGTTGCATTACTTTCTCCTTAGACTCAGTTATCGCTAAATGAAGTCAGGAAAGGGTTATTAAGTTGTTTGTCATCGGTACCATTACCAGTGACGTCAAAAAGGGTGTATTGCACGGTAAAAAAGTGAATGTCTTCGGGCAGCTGCGGATCCACATAAAACCGCATGGGCATAAGCGACTCGCCGCCGGCCGCCAATGGCTGACTGTTAAAACAGAAGCATTCGGTTTTGTTTAGATACAACGCCGCCTGACCCGGTGTAACCGATGGAATGGCCTGCGCAACCATCGACTTGTTAGCCGGGTTGCGCACATAAAATTCCACCATATTCATTTCACCGGGATGCACTTTTACCTTCTTGGTTTGTGCCCTGAATTCCCACGGCATACCAGTATGAGTGCGGGTAATAAACTCCACCGTAACGGTGCGCGATTCATCCACCTGCCCATCGTAGTAAACCGCGGCCGTTTCATTGGTTTTGCCGTTGATACCGGTGATGTCGCAAAACACGTCATACAACGGGACCAGAGCAAAACCAAAGCCAAACATGCCCACCACAATCAGCAGTAATTTGGTTACCAGTGCCGAGTTGGAATTGGCCATGGTTGTGCCCTTACTTCACAATCGGTGGCGTTTCAAAGGTGTGATAAGGCGCCGGTGAGGGGATTTCCCACTCCAGACCTTCCGCACCGTCCCACACCTGATCAGACACCGGCTCACCCTGTTTACGACAGGCTTTAATCATCACCGCCAGGAAAATGAGCTGCGAGAGACCAAAGGCAAAACCGCCCAGGCTAATCCACTTGTTAAAGTCAGCAAACTGCAAGGCATAGTCCGGGATCCGCCGCGGCATACCCGCCAGCCCTACAAAGTGCATAGGGAAAAACAGCACGTTTACGGAAATCAGCGAGCACCAGAAATGCCATTTAGCCAGGGTGATATCAAACATACGGCCGGTCCATTTCGGGATCCAGTAATACACCGCGGCCATAATCGAGAACACCGCGCCGGTTACCAGCACATAGTGGAAGTGTGCCACCACAAAGTAGGTATCATGGTACTGGAAATCCACCGGCGTTATCGCCAGCATCAGGCCCGACAAACCACCAATGGTGAACAACACAATAAAGGCAATAGCAAACATCATCGGGATTTCGAAGGTCATGGACCCACGCCACATGGTGGCTACCCAGTTAAATACTTTCACCCCGGTTGGTACCGATATCAGCATGGTGGCAAACATAAAGAACATCTCTGCCGCCACCGGCATCCCCGTAGTAAACATATGGTGAGCCCACACAATAAAGCTCAACAGCGCAATAGAAGCCGTGGCATATACCATGGAGGCGTAACCAAACAAGCGCTTACGGGCAAAGGTAGGGATAATCTGCGAGATAATACCGAAGGCCGGTAAAATCATGATGTACACTTCGGGGTGACCGAAGAACCAGAAGATATGCTGGAACATCACCGGATCGCCACCACCGGCAGCATCAAAGAAGCTGGTACCAAAGAACTTATCGGTAAGCACCATCGTCACCGCGCCTGCCAGTACCGGCATTACTGCTATCAGCAGGAACGCAGTAATCAGCCAGGTCCATACAAACAACGGCATTTTCATCCAGGTCATGCCCGGCGCCCGCATGTTAAAGATGGTCACTATCACGTTTATCGCACCCATAATGGATGAGATACCCATGATGTGCACCGAGAACACGAACAATGCCGTACTGTCGCCACTGTAGGTAGTAGACAGCGGTGCGTAGAACGTCCAGCCAAAGGCCGGGCCACCGCCCTCAACAAACAGTGAGGCCAGCAAAATAGTAAAGGCGAACGGCAGGATCCAGAAACTCCAGTTGTTCATCCGTGGCAGCGCCATATCCGGCGCACCGATCATCATGGGGATCAGCCAGTTAGCCAAGCCGGTAAAGGCCGGCATAACTGCCCCAAACACCATGATAAGACCATGCACGGTGGTCATCTGATTAAAGAAATTAGGTTCAACAATTTGTAACCCGGGCTGAAACAGTTCGGCCCGGATCACCATCGCCATGGCACCGCCCACCAAAAACATAATGAAGGCAAACCACAGGTACAGTGTGCCGATGTCTTTATGGTTGGTAGTCAGCACCCAGCGCATTAAGCCTTTGGGAATATGATGCTCATGATGGTCATCGTGGGCATCTGCCTCCCCGTGGGCGGGGCTGATAATCTCAGTTGCTTTGCTCATGTTCTGCTCCTATTCCCCGCTGGCCACAGCATTAACGTCTTTGGCCTGCACCATATCACCGGTGTTATTGCCCCAGGCGTTACGCTCGTAGGTAATCACCGCCGCCAGCTCTTTAAGGCTCAGCATTTTGCCAAACGCCTGCATAGCGGTGCCGGTTTTTCCGTTTAATACAATGTCGATATGCCCTTGCATGTCGTTGAGTGCCATGGGGCTGCCTTTCAGGGCCGGGAACACGCCGGGTAAGCCTTCACCGTTTGGCATGTGACAGGCGGCACAGGTAGCGTTGTATACACGCTCACCCTCGGTCATCAGCTCTTCCATCGACATATTCATCGCCAGTAAACGCTGTTCTTCCTCGCGGGCTTGCTGACGAATGGACTCCTGCTCACTGACCCAGGCTTCATATGCAGCCGGTTCTTTAGCAATCACCACTACCGGCATAAACCCATGGTCTTTACCGCACAGTTCAGCGCACTGACCACGGTAAATCCCCGGCTCATCTACCCGTGTCCAGGCTTCATTAATAAAGCCCGGGTTAGCATCTTTTTTCACTGCGAAATCAGGCACCCACCACGAGTGGATCACGTCGTCAGAGGTGATCAGAAAGCGTACTTTCTGCCCGGTTGGGATTACCAAAGGGCGGTCGACTTCCAGCAAGTAGTTTTCGCCCTTGGCGTAGCGGTTATCGATTTGTTCACGCTGAGTCGCCAGCAGTGAATAAAACTCCACGTCGCGATCCATATACTTGTAATGCCATTTCCACTGCGAACCGGTTACCAGCACGGTCATATCCGGTTCGGTAGTATCTTCCATTGCTAGCAGTGTTTTGGCGGCTGGTACAGCCATAAAGATAAGAATTAAGAAGGGTAAAACGGTCCAGGCTATTTCGACTTTCACACTCTCGTGAAAGTTAGCTGGTTTTGCACCCCGTGATTTGCGATGCAAATACATAGAAACAAACATGATCCCAAACACGACTACTGCGATCCCCACACAAATGGAGAACATCAGCATGTGCAGATCGTAAACCTGGCCACTGATCTCTGTCGCGCCACGCCGCAGATTCAGTGCCGACACTTCGCCGCTTCCTGCTGCTACCGCTGTCGCGCCAGCTACCAACAGAACGAGTGCTGTCCAGGCTTTCAGTACACATATCCCGAGTTGTTTCACTCGACACCTCCGTTAGACCGGTAGCCACTCGCGAAACGCCCCAATGCGAAAAAGCCTGACTGGTCTGTATTGGTTGTTATTTGAACTGCCTTTTTAATATTTTGTGCTTACTTTGTTATTTTATTGTTAAGCACTGTATAAGAATTACTCATTGTGACTATAACGTCCAGCTATTTTTGTCTAAAATTCGGATAAATGGTTATTTTTTGTGCGAGGAGGGTAATCGGCGTGAATTTTGTTAGTGAGCTTTTACTAACTTAATAAGTAGACCTGAACAGGCAAAAAGTACCGGGAAAGCGTGGCTTAAAGAAAATAAAACCCTAAACGCAAGAAAACCGGCGAATGCCGGTTTTCAAATTCATAGATTTAAAAAATAATGCCTGGGGTGCTTACATCCAGTCGGCATTACGGATAACGCCTACAGCGATACCTTCGATATTAAACGGCTGATTAGCCAGGTCGACCTTAATGGGTGAGAATTCTTCATTTTCTGCATGCAGCAGTACTTCACGCCCGCGCTTTTCCAAGCGCTTTACGGTAACGTCTTCATCTACACGGGCCACCACTACCTGTCCATTGTGGACATCGCTGGTGCGGTGCACTGCTAACAAATCGCCGTCCAGTATGCCTATGTCTTTCATACTCATACCGTTTACACGCAGCAGGAAATCGGCTTTTGGATGGAATAACGCCGGATCCACTTTATAGTGCATTTCCACATGTTCCTGAGCCAGAATCGGCTCGCCAGCCGCAACCCGGCCAATCAGCGGTAAGCCTTCTTCTTCCACTTCGTCATCCAGCGGAATATTAAGCTTAATCCCCCGCGAAGTACCCGGAAGTATTTCAATCACGCCTTTTTTCGCCAACGCCTTTAAATGCTCTTCTGCAGCATTAGCAGAGCGAAAGCCTAACTGACGGGCAATCTCAGCACGCGTGGGCGGCATACCAGTATCCAGCATAGTGGATTTGATCAGATCGAGTACTTCTTGTTGTCGGGGGGTTAGTGGACGCATAAACAGCCTGTTATTCCATACAGTTGTTAGCAGTATAACGACTAAAACTTAAAACACAACGATTTTTGCTGGATCCAATTTAAGGCTCAACTAATCCATAGTACGATTTATTCAGCCGATAACAGGATGAAATAATCAAAAAGGATATTGCGATTGTGTCCAGCCATCGTGAAAGTATTTTTAAGAGAAATAATGTTTTAGCTCGAATTTATATTGTCATATTTCTTATAGGACTCTGGTTATACCAATATGTTGTTAGGGATCCAGCAAGCATCGACCCAGAAACGCTAGCTAAGTATGAACTTGGCCTTTATGGCACGCCGATAATTGTCATGTATTGTATTTTCGAGCTTTGGCGCACGTTTAATTATCCGTATAAGTTAATTATCAATGACGAAAAGAAAACGCTGACTGAAATCTACCTGATGAGTCAAAATACACTTACCTATCTGAGTATAGAGAAGGCACAAGTACGTGCTGGATTAGTTTTCCTGGTTGCCCTGCGTATTTCGGTGAATTCGATCAGGCGTTTCGGAGTTATCCGATCACTTTTTCATCTTCTTTTTCGTCCCTGCCAGTTTTACCTTAAGTGATCGGATTGGTCTAGTTTTCTCATCGACTCTCCCGTGAGTTCAATGCGATGACTATTGTGTAATAATCGGTCGAGTAAGGCATCGGCTACGGTGGGATTGGTCATCAACTTGTACCACTCAGCAACCGGTAATTGACTGGCAATGATGGTGCTGGCGTTTTGGTATCGCTCCTCCATCACATCGAGCAGGTCATTTGCTTGTCGTGCGTTGAGTTTTTCCATTCCCCAGTCATCCAGGATGAGTAGCTTTTTCTTAGCAATTTGGGCCAGTTGCTGACGGTAGCTGCCATCGGCGTGGCCGATGTTTAGCTCATCAAGGAGTTGCCCTAAGCGGTAATAGCGGACGGTTTGGTGTTGCTCACAGGCTTGTTTGGCTAATGCGCAGGCAAGGTAGGTTTTGCCGCAGCCAGTGGCCCCCGTGATGATTATATTGTGCGCGTGGTGCAGGTATTGTCCGCTGAGTAGCGAGCCGATTTTATCTTTACGTAACCCACGTTCACTGCGGTACTTCAAGCGGCTGGCATGTGCATCAAGGCGCAGTGATGCTTGCTTTAGCAGTCGCTTCACCTTAGTAGACTGACGGCAGTGAATTTCGTGCTGGGCTAATAACCCCAGCCGTTCCTCGAAGCTCATATCCTCGTAAGTAGTGGCTTGACCATTCAATCGCAGTATTGAATATCACTAATTTCTTCTATGCAGTAAGGATTAACGTGCCACTTTATTATCTGAAATTCGTCAAAGTGAATTCTGTGCGAACTTGTAAGAGACAAATAAATCTCGAAATAATCCATGACAGGATTGTGCGATAGGATTTGCATAATGTGAATAAAATGCTGGTCATGTCGCCGGGGTTGCATCATCTCCACAATACTATTTATCCGTAAATTGTCCTTATCTATTCTCATTGTGGGGCGATTAATATTAAGGACTACAGCGTCTTTCTCTGGCAGAAAATCTATAGACACTTCAAATTCGACGTCCATTGGAAGTTGTAAACGCTGAGTCACAGACTCGTTAAAATTATCGCTATGGAATCCCAAATCAGTTCGATTAGTAAGACGCCGATGGAACTTAGTGTAAATCTTGAAGCGCACATTTGCTGTCAGGTCGTTACTAATGGTCAGCGTGTTTGGCCGGCCAATCCTGCGAAACCAATCATAAAATCTCTGTGAAAACTGGGGGAGAGGTTTTCAGACCATTTCATATAGCCAAGCCAAGGCACTACTTCACGAGTGGCCAAATATTCATCCTCTGTATCAATCATCTGAAAGACCGTATCTGGATCACAAGATAATGGATCTTAATTTGTTTTTTCTTTGGTGGATACGTATTTTAATCCGCCGTCAAAATCATGCTCTTTGTTTCATCTTTTTCAAAAAATCACTTGCCAGAAAAGATTACACATGTAATCTTAAAAACAGATCGACTACAAATGTAATCATCAAATTGAATTTGGGAAGAGGTGATCGATGAGTAACGACAATCCAAAAGCGGATATCTCCAACGCCGAATTTGAAGTGCTCGATGTACTGTGGGATGACTACCCCGCCACATCCAGCGATATTGTTGAACGTTTAAATCAAAAAAAGCCGTGGCACGATAAAACCGTAAAAACCCTGCTCAGCCGATTAGTTAAGAAGGGCGTAGTGGACTTTGATAAGGCCCAGCGTCAGTACCTATACCGCCCGCTGATTGCCAGGGAAGACTACACCAAAAAAGAAGCCTCCAGCTTTGTGAGCCGAATATTTAAAGGCAAGGTAGCGCCTCTGGTAGCCGGGTTTGCCAACCAGAATTCGCTGTCTCAACAGGACGTGGATGAGCTTAAGGCGCTGATTAAACAGTGGGAGCAAAACAATGACTGAGTGGCTCATTCAGCAGCTTATTCAACAACAAGGCCCATTATGTTTAGTGCTTATCACCCTGATGGTGATGGAGCACTTTTTCACCGCCAGAATTGGCATCCGGCTGATGTACAAACTGTGGTGGATGGTACCGGTTGTGCTGTTGATGGCTAATCTGCCCATCCCTGTGATTTCATTGCCTGCCAATAGTTTTACCCGCTATGTAGTAAGCGGATCGGTAGCGGTAAACGTTTCACAAAACACAGTATGGCTGGGTTTATGGGCAGCGGGTGCCTCTTGCATAGCGCTTTACCTGATAACGCAGTATTCACAGCTTGCCCGCTCCATAGGTAAACCTGTGGCTGGCAGTAACAACACCTGGTTTGCCCGGCGGGCCACCACGCCTATGCTGTTTGGCCTGTTTGCTCCCAGAATATTACTTCCGGCAAGCTTTACCAGGCTGTTTTGCCCCGTGCAGCAGCGATTAGTGATGGAACACGAGAACACACACCTTCGGCACGGCGATCACGTATGGAATGCGTTGGCGCTGATAATAGTCACTGTCTTCTGGTTTAACCCTCTGGTCTGGCTAGCCCTGCGCTCATTCAGAATTAATCAGGAGCTGGCGTGCGATAACCAGGTATTGCGCCAGAAAAGTCCACAGGAAAAATTGCTCTACGCAAAAGCCCTGGTGGCCTGCGCAGAACAAAACTCTTCGTACCTTACAACCTACCCGACCTTCGGAGAAAAAAGCACCATGTTAAAACGACTCAATCTGATCAATAAGCCAAATTCGGCAAGTAAAGTGGCTGGTGTTGCTGCACTGGCTGTCGCCGCTATTCTTACCACTCACACAGCACTGGCAAACCTGCCTGCCAGTGATGTTCAGGCCGACAAAGTCAATCTGGCTACGCCGGTAAAACGTGTGCCGCCGGTTTATCCAGACAGCGCAGCCCTGGCAAATCAGGAGGGATTTGTCACTCTCCAGTTTGATATCACTGAAACCGGCGCTACCGACAACATTAAAGTGGTTAAGTCGTCACCGGCTGGCGTATTTGACTCTAGTGCAGTGAAAGCGATGGAGCAGTGGCAGTATAAGCCACGGGTCCAAAGCGGTAAGGCACAAAGACAAACCGGTATTTTAGTACAACTGGACTTCAAACTGGCGACCGACGACGATGAAAGTGCGGTAAACAGGCAGGATATTGAAAAAATCAGCGTAGCTAAAACCAAATAACTTTCAGCTAGTCTGGCTGCCCGTCAGCGCATTCTTTTCTGCGTGTGACGGGTAAACTTTCCCGCAATCAGCATGTGCTCCTGAAATTGGTTTTATAAAACCTGAAACACACGGATGATTACCGCACCACCACCTTTTATCAGGTCAATGGTACCGGTGAAAACACGCTGATTCAGCCAGTCATACCTGCCCTTCGGGGCTTGGAATTTTGGTATTGTACGAACGTAGGGGCCTCCCTCATCGGCCTGGGATGCAATCCCACTGTTATGGATAATAATCGTTTGGCCATCCGAAGTTCTGATACTGTAAAGGGCGTCAATTTCCAACACGCCGTCAGGGCGCTTTAGCTGCCAGTCCGCACCACCAGGGATTACGTCACCAGACAACGACTCACCATTTACATGCTGTCCGGCAAAGTATCCCCCGGTAATTGGCACGTATTTGCGGATGCCTTTGTCACTCTCACCGACTTCAACAAGCTCATCGACCGTCACTACCAGTGTGAGCACGTGCTGCATGCCAGGCACTTTATCAGTTTCGGGTATATCGCGATCACCCAGATTTACAACAGTCTCATTCATGGCTCTTACCTGCGGCGCTAACGTTATGGCTAAACACATTAAAAACAACAGATTAAGCCAGCGAAATTGTACAATGTTATTTAGCTTCATGGGTATTGAGGGTCCTGTAGCCAGCCGGATAAACGATAAAAAAATGTTAATACACCGACTCACACCTGTGAATATCAAAAAGTGACACATTACTGTGCAAAAACAGCACAGGTAACATGTAACTCGTTATGTTGGCTCCGTAACCTAAGCTGACTATCTCGTGGCATACGCTTGCCGGCGCTGCTGTGCTACTGCACTTACTTTTACCCAGCGGAACAGATACATAATCACCAGTTTGGTAATACCGCTGGTGATTGCCAGTACCAGCAATGGCCATCCTTTACTCACTCCCATACTCAGCGCAAAGGCAATGGTAGAAATGTCCATCAGCAAAATAAACTGACTCATTTTAAGATCCACCGCACCGGTCTGACCCGCGGTCAGGATCAAGCGGATTTGATGATAGTAGCCCTGAGCAATAAACACCGACACCAGTACAATCAGCAATGTCGCAATGTGCCGGCCCTGATCGGCGATAGTTTCACCTGACAACAACCCCGCCCCCGCTAATACAAGGCTCGCCGCTGCCAGCACAACACTCAACCGGGCCGCCCTGGATTTGCGGTCCAGCCAGATTTCTAACAAAATCCCCATCACCAGCATTGCCGCGAGTAACCGCGGCCAGACAATATAGTGATTAAATGGCTCAATGGAGTAGCCATAAATAAAAAATGACAGGTAGGCAAAAAAGCTTACGGTAAACTGATTCAGAGAAAGTAAAGCGGTCGGGCGCGCTACCTCACTCGCCATGTGTTTACGGCGCCAGATGGTACCCAGTTGAGAGTAAACACCCAGTACGCTTATCATGATAAACAGGGTATTAATGGCGCCGAGTAAATTATATAAAGTCAAAATCGCAATCCTTTTCACGCCAACATTGTCGACAATATTAATGTAAAACTTTAGAAATATATATTTATTACGGTTTTTATGAATATTAATGTCGACAATAACAAAGAAATGCATTACTTTCGTTCGTCGCTAAACGCTTTCGTAAACTGAACAATAAGAGGCACATCCCATGCTAAATCAGGTCGCAGTCATTACCGGCAGCAGCAGAGGAATAGGCGCAGCAACAGCGCGGCTGATGGCAGCAAAAGGCTATTCGATAGTGCTTAATTATCAGAACTCTGCCGGACCGGCTGAAGCATTAAAGCAAGAAATTAGCGCTATGGGTGTGCCGTGCATCGCGGTACAGGCAGATGTGTCTGAGGAAGATCAGGTTGAAGCCTTGTTTTCACAGGCCGACGCTTTGGGCCCCCTTGCAGTGCTGGTTAACAACGCCGGCATCCTGGCGCAACAAACCGGCCTGCGCGGCATTTCGGCGGAGCGGTTTCGTCATATCCTGAATGTAAACGTACTGTCCTGCTTCTTGTGTACCAAGGCAGCGGCAACAAGAATGTCGACAAAAGAGGGCGGCTGCGGCGGCACTATCGTAAATGTTTCCTCCACGGCGGCCAAATCCGGAGCCCCCAATGAATACACGGATTACGCCGCATCAAAGGGTGCCATAGACAGCTTTACCCGCGGCTCCGCACTGGAACTGGCTGACGAAGGGATTCGGGTGAATGCAGTGCGACCGGCCCTGATAGATAATGAAATGCATGCCTCAGGTGGCGAGCCAGACAGAGTCAAACGCCTGGAGGCAAAGATACCTCTGCAGCGACCGGGCACTGTACAAGAAGTTGCTGAAGCCATCATCTGGCTGGCAACTAATAAATCATCCTTTGTAACAGGTAGCTTTATCGACGCATCCGGTGGATTATAGTCACACTGTACTGGCTATTTTGAAAGGCAACACATGGAAGTCAGAATTTTTACCAAAACCCTCGCCTACAAGCCGGGATTATTTGCGGCTACCCGGGAAGTTACTGACGGCGGTCTGCAGGACGAAGTCAATCAGCGTTTGGTACACATTCAATGACTAATTTAACCCGCTTAGCAGCCCTTGCTTTTTTACTGTTTATTGTGTGGGTTATTTATATGGCCAACGCCGGGCACAACAGTGTATTTTTTGACTTTGTTGCAGCCATTCCCTACGGCGACAAACTTGGCCACGTAGGTTTATTCGGCACCTTAACCTTTTTAACTGTGCTGGCATCTAAGTTTACCGGCTGGACGCTAAATAACACCAGGCTGTATTTCGGTGCCATCGCGGTTACGCTGTTCGTGATCGGAGAGGAAATCAGCCAGGCCTTTATCCCCTCCCGTACCTTTGACTTTGCCGATCTAAGCGCCGATGCAGTAGGTATTCTGCTGGCCGTACTGGTGTTACGCAAGCTGGAGAAAACGGCGGGTATGCAAACCTACCTTCAGCGCTGACGCCTTACAAAACAGTGGTAGGCCAGCGCCATTAATAAGCAAACTATGGTATTGACGTAACCTGCCACCAGGGCGTTTCGAACAAACAGCTATAACTTTTAGTGGATCTTTTTCTCTACTTTGGCGCGCAGAGCCGCGATATCTTTGTGACGACCTTCGTCAGCTAATGGTCGTGCGGGTCGTGGCGCGGCATTTAACGCTTTATCCAGATAAGCCAGCGCCTGTTCATATTCGCCATCGTCGTACAGGTATTCTGCGTAAAAATAGTTGCTATCTATACCATCCGGATTCACATTCAGCGCACTTTTTAACAGCTGCTCTGCTTTTTTGTCACTGCCAAAGCCAATCGGCCAGCCGGGGACTTTATGGTACAACACACCAAGGCTGGTCATTGCCGATCCCTGCAGCGCATGAGAATCGATAGCCAGCGCATCTTCAAAGCTCTTCTTAGCAGACTTGGCGTATTTCAGTGCGCCGATGCCACCTTCTGCACCGGCAGTGCTCGACTGCACAATACCCAGCCAGATTAAATATTCCGGCTGCTTAGGCTGGGCTTCCACCAACGCCTCGGCTTGTTTGATCAGTGATTTAAATTCATCGGCTTTTTTATCGCTATCGATGTCAGCGTAGTTAATTTTAGCCCAGGCCGACTGAATGTCAGCCAAACCAGGTGTGCTCTCAGCGGCAGTCAGTGGCAGACACACAGCCGCCAGCAAAGCAAGCAGATAACGAACAGTTTTCATGACAGTTTCTCCTTTGTGACAGATGTCAAAAAGCGTTGAATAACGGGTAGTTTTTTAATAAGCGCACGGTCGACAATGCCAGGAAATGCACCATTAATGCGGGCAAACAGTTTTTCCGGGAAACCAATAAACCAACGGGATTTATTACCTTCCAGTTGTGCAACCAGGGCATCAGCAACCCGTTCAGGCGGGTCCATCTGATTACCCAGAGCCTTATTCATCGATACCACTGCATCGGAATTAATGGCCGTTTGAGTGGCCCGCGGCGCCAGATAAAAAAAGTTAACTGAACTGTGCGCATACTCGCGAATAAGTGATTCGGTAAATCCGCGTAAACCGAACTTAGACGCGCAATAGGCTGCATGACAAGGGAAGCCAATACTGCCAAAGGTAGAGCCAACATTGACCACGTAACTCTTGCCTGCACGTTGCAATACAGGAAGTAAGCGCTGGGTCAGGGCGATAGGCGCCGTTAAGTTAGTGGTCAATAGCGCTTCAATACGGGCCATTGGAATAGCACTGAAATCGCCAATTTCATTAATACCGGCGCTGTTGACCAGCATCGTGGGCGGGTGCTCATGACACACCGCCACAACCTTATCCAGACCATCTGCCGTGGTGATATCAGCGCAGGCAACCGTGTGACGCCCTGGCAATGATTCAAGCAGTTCGCTGAGTTTAGCGCTATTGCGGCCAGTCAGGATCAGCGAGGCACCCAGGCCAGCCAGTTTGCGGGCAATGGCTTCACCAATACCGCCGGAGGCGCCGGTGATCAGGCACACCTGATGTTGCCATTGAATAGCCATTACGCGGCCTCCACCAGCATTGTTTTACATTCCAGCGTACGGAAGATATTGGCGTACAACTGAAAGAACATTTTGGCAGAGTGAATGATTAAATCCTGCTCAGCTTTATCGTCAATTTTATTCATCAGGTCACGGAAGAACACGATATGCTCCTGATCCAGCGACCCATGAGAACGCAGATAGCTAAACGCGCCACCGGGTAAATCCAGGGTTTTCCTGATCATGGCGGCAGCGTTATCCGCCAGCGCGATGCTGGTACCTTCCAGCACGAACACCATGCCAAAGAAGCACAAAGGATTTTTACGACGTATTGCGTCGTAAGCGTAAGCCACCATTAATTCAGTGGCCGCAGCAGGCTGACTGTGACGAACCTCCTCTTTATCCACACCGCAGGTAGCCAGGTCGTTGAGGATCCATTCCTGGTGGCCCATTTCTTCCTCGATATACTCGCCAACCGCTTCGCGCAACCATTCTTTACTCTCTGGTAATGCCGCGCCGGTGGCCATCAGTAAAGGCACTGTGTGTTTTACGTGGTGATAAGCTTCGCGTAGGAAGGCGGTGTAATCGTGCAGGGAAATATCACCTTTAAACACCTGCTGAATGATAGGCGAACTGGTTAAATAAGCTCTTTCTGCCTGGGTTTCCTGCTCTAAACGGGTATATAAATTCATGCTGATTACTCCTCGCCTATACAATTTCTGGCGCGTACATAGTTTCGATAACAGACTGAAAATGCGAAACGGCTCTATCCCGTTTTAATTTGCCATTAGCGGTAAATAAGCCGGTATCGGCAGCAATTTCAGGCAGGGTTTGCCACGCCTGTAAGCGGGCATAGTCGGGCAGTTGTTTATTCACTGCCGCAAGGTATTGTTCAATCATTTGCGCGGTGACCGATTTATGGCGTGGTACCAGTAGTGCAGCGCAGTGCGGGCGCGCTTCGCCTACCACCAATACCTGGCTGAACAAGCCACCAGCCATCAGTTGACTCTCGATCCACTCTGGCGAGATGTTGCGCCCTAAAGAGGTGATGATGAGATTTTTTTTGCGACCAGCCACGTAGTAATAACCATCCTTTTTACTCACCAAATCGCCGGTTTTCACTTTTGATGGATAAAACGACTCAGGCTGATTCAGGTAGCCAAGAAAAATCGTCCCACTGGCCACCAGCTCACCGTTTTCAACCGTTAGGGTATTGTGACCAAGCGAGCGCCCTACGCTATCGGCACTTTCTGCACCAGGCAGATTGAGAGTATTTACCGAGACACATTCAGACAGGCCATAGCCCTGATAAACCGGCAAACCGACTTCTCGGGCTGTGGTTATCAAACCAGCGGGCACATGAGCGCCGCCCACCGCAATAAACGTTAATGACCGTGGTGGCTGCCAGCCATTACTGCAGGCGGTAACCAGCATCAATAAGAGCTCTGGCACCAGAATCAACGATTGAGGCTGAGCTTTGCTGATAGCACTTAGCATCGCCGCCGGGTCGGTTAACCTGGCGCCGGAAAAACCCAGCTCGTCACTACCGCAGATCACCACTGTGCCACCACAGATTAAAGGAGCGTACACACCAGCGATATTCTCCAGCAGGGTTGCCAAAGGTAACAGGCATTGATGGCGCACATGCGGCATCTTCAGCGCTGCATCCAAACTGGCAGCAACCCTGGCTTGCGAGACATTGCTCAGGCAGACGCCTTTAGGATTACCGGTAGAGCCGGAAGTAAAGGTAACTTTCCCAGTGCCGACGGGGACTTCTGGCAACATCGGGTTATCCCACAATGTTGCGTACAATTGATTAAACGGCGAAGACGTCGGCTGACCACCGGAAAACAATCTGGGTTGATCGGTGATAATGAGTTCAATACCGGCTTCGGCAAGCAGGTGTTGCCGCTGGGTCGCTGAAAAATAAGGTGGTACCGGAACCAGTAATTTATTTGCCCGCTGACAGGCCAAATCGCAAGTAATCCATTCGGCACTGTTATCGGCCAGCAATGCTATGCGTTCTGCAAAGTGCGAAGCCAACCAGTCAGCCACCTGACTCACCCGGTCATTCAACTCTGCATAAGTCAGACTGCCGCTTCGCCAGCTAAGCGCTTGCCTGGCTGGCCATTGTTGCCAGTTTTGCAAAATCATAACTGTGCTCCCAATTGTGCCGAGAACGCCGGAGCCAGAGGCGCAAACTGCTCATAGCCGGTGCGTAATTTCGGGTTGTCCAGGGTTAACTGAATAATATCGGCGACCTTGGCTGCCACGACTTTAGGTCCTGTTTGGTAATAGGTACCCCAATTTTGTTTTGGCTCACCTAACCGGGTTTCATCGGCGTCTGTAAGGTAATGCAGAGCCAGGCCGCCATGTTCCATCATTCTTTGTAGTCGGGTAGTGGCAGTAAACACCAATACTGAAATATGCTGCTGAAATAATCCCATGGCGGTGAGCAATAACAACGGCATGGTATAGCGGGAAGATTTGCTGTAGAGATTACCGATTTCGGCCAGTCGATGGCGCGGACAATGGATGCCATTATCGCTTAGTGCCTGCTCCAAAGAGTCAGGGAAATAGGTTTCCACAAACATTTTTTCATTGCCGGTACGAATGCCCAGTGCGGCTTCGATGTTGTTACCTCCGAGGGCAATCAGCACGGGCATAAATTCGGTAATGTCTGCCTGATAGGCCTGGTTAAAGCCTTTAGCAATATGGTTTTCAATGGTTTTTCTCTTTGTGCTTTGCTGATTGACTACCTGTAAGCTTGGTAAGCTGGCAGCAGGCACCACAGTCGAGCCTTTACGCGGAACACGCAGGCGTGATAATTGTTCTGAAACAGGTTGGATGGTACTCAACATAACTTCGTCTCATTGGGTGACTGTTGAGCGAAATTATGAACTGTCAATATTAAGCGAACCTTAAGTGCCCAAAAATCTACAGATTTTTGGGCACTCCGGAAACGTCTACGTTATCCGGATCTCCTTAAAAGCTTGTCTCACCAATAAAAATCAGCGGGTTTGCCTTGGCTCTTTTTATATAACACCAACGGGTTAGCCATCCGAATCCGGCTAAAACTGCTGACGAGCTCTGCAGTTCCACGCAAATTAAGCGACAAACTCAATCCGCGATGCCGGACTTTTAATCACAGAGCAACTTGGGAAATGTGTGGACACCGGAATGGCGTTCAATGGAATTGGCGAGTTGGCCATTGTTGATATAACTGGCCATATATTGATTGATGACTGGCAGCAGATCTTGCCTTCCTGGCCGGAGGACAAACACCAGATCAACACTGCTGATCACATTGGGAGACTGATAAAACTCATTGTCGCAGAATTGGCGTTTATTGAGCACCGACAACGCGTTTTGTTCGCTCATAATGGCATAATCACAACGGCCTTTGGTGAGCATAAGCGCCATCAGTGTCTGGCTGGCCGAGTTTACACGAATCAGTGGGTGCTGTTCACTTTCAAAAGCCGTCTGTAACACCGGATATTTAAACCCAAGGCGGGTACAAACCAACTCTCCGCTACTCTCAGCCAACTCAAATGGCCCGTCAAAAGCGGTTGTTGCGTACAGATAGCTATCATGCTGTAGCAGCGGATTGCTGAAGATAAATCCCTTGGGGTCGTCCAGCCATTCCTCGCCAGAAAGAAACATATCGGCCTTACCCTGGCGCAGGAATAACTCGTTGCGGGCGCGGCTGGAATCAAGGTAAGTGACCCGCAGGTTTGCCTTGTCGGCAAAGCTGTTAAAAAAGTCCACAACCACGCCCTGATAGGACTGACTTTGCGAATCAAAATACAGATAGGGCGGTGAGCCGGGCGAATTAATCGCAAAGATGATCTCTTGCGTCGGCGGTAAGGCCACTGCACGACCGGCAGAGAATACACTGCTTAGAAGTAAGAGTATGCAATAGGAAATTAACCGCATTGTGCTAATTTTTCTGCCTCATCTGCCAAAGCGACCTTATGCCGCCTGAAAACCATCTCAGAGTATACCTCAGGGCCTCTCTGCACGCTAACGCCAATATAACGTGCGGACTGTTTCCCCATGATGCAGTACCTATGGTATTTAGCTATTTATAGTGGCAAGTTGATACTCGTTAATAATGACAAAGAGTTGAATTTCACTGATCGTTTAGCGCCTCGAGCAATTTCTGGCCAACTCAGGTGAACACCTCTTTAACCATAAACTAAGTCAGGCTGCGTATACAGTAATGGTCAGGAGCAACCATCAGTGCAGCACGCCACAAGAGATGTTGGCATTGCAATTGGGGTTTACCGGTATGGATGACGGTACACTTTATATTTTGCGCACTACAGTCTGGCTAACTCAAGCGGCTATTTTCAGGCATTGCCACGCATCTGGCGGGAGCCTGGCCGCCCAAGACAGCCAGCCAAACACCATTGCCAGTAGCGTACCGACGATATACATCAAGGGTGTAGCGATTTACTAAAATTCGTATTCCATGGCCATACGCAGTGTATGGTCTTTGCTGTCACCGTTGAGTCCGGCAATAAAAGCCAGCTCCCATTTAAGTTGCTTTTGTTTATCGAAGCGCTTTATCCCCATAAAGGCCGGACCTACACCAATAAAATCCTCCGCGGCATAAAACTCCACAGCCGGCTGAATTTCCGGGATCCAGCGATAGCGAAATTTCATTTTAAACTCGCTTTCAAACTCAGACTCGATGGTGTCTCCCCATTCGTACACCAACAGCACGTTGGTAGTTAAGCTAAAGCGCCCCAGTTCTTTTTCGGTGAGCACACCGCCCTTAAACTCCCAATCGTTACTGGCATTTTGTTTTTCCAATTCAAACAACAGCCCCCAATCAGCCCAGTATTGCCCTTGCTCGGTAAGCATCGAACGCAACTCCAGCTCGTAACCAGCCACACCGAAATTGCCGGTGTCATCACGAGAGCCAACAATATAGGCCTCCAGAATAGTGTATTCAGACAACGCATGACCAAACGAAATCCGCTGCATCAGAATATTGCCGTCTTCCTCACTCTGGCGAGAGGTCAGGCGCCATTCGACTTCACGCTCAAAGGGTAAAACATAGGGATGATAAACCCTGTCGACGGTAAAATTGTCGGCCCACACCTTGCCCGGCAAAACCAGTAACAGGGCTATAACCAGATATAATCTCATCTTAACTCCCCGGTTAGCTGACGCTTACCAACCAGTAACGAACATAAGTAACAATACACAACCGGAAACAGTATCGAAGCCACGTAAATCAACATATAAGCTCCCGTCGGCGTAGCTTCGTACCCGATTAACACATTGAGAAAGTGACCATACTCACTGTCATCCGCCACCCAGCCTGAGGTATCCCATAACCGACGCTGATTTGGCAGCAAATTTATTTGTTCCAGCAACATCGCGATGCCAGCAATCTGACCAGCAAAGAAGAGGATCAGAACCGCGAACTTAATCACTCTGACGCGAATTGCAGCGACTGCGACATAGAGCAGTACCCCCACGCTCAGGCTGATCCCAAGCCCAATGACATTGCCCAGAATGAGTGACGCACCGGCATCGGATGCCGACCAATAGGCAAGTAAATAAATAATAAAATGGATCACGTTAATAAACGTAATGCCAACCATCAGCAAGGCACTTAACCACTGCGTTGAAGAGGTATTGCCCTGATATTGCCGGCGGACAAACTCTCCCAACCCGCTTAGCATAACAACCAGCACCAGCGTTTTAATGAGCTCCAGACCGCCCCCCTCAAACCATTCAGAAACGACGGATAAATTGAAATACAATCCCACAGCCATCAGAAAACCCGCCAGTGTGCCGCCAAGCAGATAACGCGCATTTCCCCCCTGCTGAGCCAGTAAAAAGCTGAACAACAGAAATACGGGCAAGGTGTCACGAATAAACAGGATCACGGTGTTAATCAGCATCCGTTGCCTCCTTGTCGCCTACAATGACATAGCCCAATGCGGAATTCGGGTGCAATTCACCAAAAAACTTATAGCGGCCATTTGGCAATGGGCCAACGAAAATAGTGCCTTTGCTGTGGCCAAAAATCACCTTCTCGCGGTTAAGATCAAAACTATCAATTTCCTCTGGCGAGGGATCATGGTTAATAAATACCAGACGCACTTTCTTACCTTCCGGAATGCGCACGGTTTGCGGGATAAACAGATGGTCACGAATTTCAATCACCACTTCTGGCAGCGCTGCCAACGCATGCAATGGCGCCAGTGTTAACAGGGTTAGCGTTATGGTTTGCAGAATCAGCTTCATGACTCAGTTACCTCAAAAGGTAAACTCACCGTCACTTTTAAGCCCCCCAGCACAGAATCATCGAGAGCAATTTTGCCATGATGCAAGGTGACAATTTGCCCAACAATGGCCAGTCCCAGGCCGCTGCCCGTTGACTTGTACTTTTCATCTTTCTGATCGCGGTAAAAGCGTTTAAGCACCTGGGAGCGCTCATGTGGTGCTATACCAGGGCCTGAGTCTTCCACCATAAAACACACCTGATTATCCTGACTCAACACCGTTACCTGAATGGCTGCGCTCTGAGGCGAATAGGCACTGGCGTTGGCAATCAGGTTTTGTAACATGGTGTACAGGGTAAATTCGGTGCTCATCAAAAATGCACTGTCGCCCTCGAGGCTGATGTCCTGATGTTTACTGTCGATTTTACTGTAAATGTCAGCAATCACATTTTGCGCCACAACAAAAGCGTCCACCTTACTTAATTGCAAGTGAAACATCTCCGGGCTGGTGCGACTCAGCAGTAAAATCTGATTCACCACGTGGATCATTCGATCGGTGTCCTGCTGTATGGCTTGCAGTTTACCCGCATCGTCATGGCGCTCTTTGGCCAGATTATGCAGGTTAATTTTCATTACGCTCAGTGGTGTGCGCAGCTCGTGGGCGGCATTGGAAGCAAACTGCTGTTCGCGCTCAAAGGCTTCATTAAGGCGCAGGAACATGGTGTTAAGGGTGTCCATCACCGGCTGCATTTCAGTCGGCACCTGGGGCAAAGACACCGGCGACAAATCCTTGCCCTGGCGGTTAGACAGTTTTGATGACAGTAACTTAAGGGGCTTTAACCCCAGACTCACCGATATGAAGACGATAAGCGCCAATATCGGTACCGCATAAATAAACGGCATAATGACCGATACCGTTAAAGCATCGGTTAACCCCACGCGGCTTTGTAACGGCTGCCCAACGATAACTGTAGTACCGTCTGTCAGAGTCTGTTTATAAACCCGCCAGCGCCGGCCATCAAAATTTTGTTCGGAAAAGCCATCCGCGCCAATGGTGAGCGGCTCATCTGGCTGATTGGGCGAGTCGGTGATAAGTGTACCGTCGCGCCAGATCTGATACACCAGTTCACTACTACCGAAGCCATCCATTTGCTGACCATTGCTCAGTGCTACCGAATACAACAGAGTAGTTAGCTCCTGATCCATAAACCGCGACGACATCGACAGCGCCGCGCGATAACCATGGATCGCAGCACTGAAAATCACCAGGATCAGCGAGCTGATAAGCACCAGCGTTATCGTGCGCCGTATTGAGTGCAATCGTCAGGCTCCGTTAACAGGGATACTGTAGCCTACACCACGAATGGTTTTGATAAAGTTCTCCGGCAGCTTTTTACGCAAATGGTGGATGTGCACTTCGATAGTATTGCTTGAGACTTCGTCGCCCCATTCATATAACCGTGACTCCAGTTTTTGTTTGGGCTGAATACGGCCGCCGTTTTCCATTAACACCTTTAATAACATCAGCTCCCGTCGAGGCAGCGAAACGGCTTCTCCGGCCACGCTCAGCTCCAGCGTTTGTGTATTTAAGGCCACCTCACCAATTTTTACTATGGCAGTACTGGCCGTACCTAAACGACGCTCAAGGACACGCAAGCGGGCAAACAGTTCGTCCATATCAAAAGGCTTGGGTAAATAATCATCAGCACCAGCGTCTAAACCCAGTATTTTATCGGTCACTTTATCCCGGGCGGTCAGAATGATCACCGGCATGTCTTTCACTTTGTGGCGAATCTGGCGCAGCACTTCCAGCCCATCCATATCCGGCAGGCCAAGATCGAGGATTACAATATCGGTTTGCTCTGCCGCCAGCATTGCCAGCGCCTCACTGCCGCGATAAACACAGTCCACCACATAACTGGCGTCCCGCAGCGATTTACTCAGCGCGGCCGAGAGCGGCTGGTCATCTTCAACAAGAAGTATTCGCATGTTATTGATAACGTGAAATTTAAGTTAACCCCAGTATAGCAGTTAAATCTTAAGCAAACCTTAAGGGAAATTGCAGCATAGCAATGCTTATACCCGCAGTTCGCCAGTCACCTACAGGGGGTAAGAAAGAATAAAACAGGCCCCCCCCAGCGAGTTGCTGGAAATCACCGATACCGTCCCTGCGTGCCAGAGCTGAATTCGTTTTACAATGGCCAGCCCTAAACCGGCGCCGCCAGCATAACGTACGCGGCTGTTGTCAGGCCTGAAAAACGGTTCAAAAATACGCGCGGCCTGGGCGGGTTCTACGCCGGTACCGTCGTCGTTTACGGCAATGTTTATCGCAGTATCGGTTTGATAAACTTCAATAATAATCTGCGACTTAGCATGGCGGATAGCATTATTCAGCAGGTTAATAACAGCCCGCTCTATAAAGTGACCATCCCCACGCACGGTAAATTCGTTACCACTCACCAACAAGGTCTTACTGGTGGTTAGTGCTAACCTGGCCACCACTTCACTGCATAGCGTATTTAGCGGAATATCGGCGATGTTGAGCTCCGGCGTCATGGCATCGTACTGGGTGTAATCGAGCATCTCCTGCACCAGCCCCTCAAGCTCATCCAGATCGGCCTGAATGCCACGCCATGCCTGACTATCCGGCTCAGGTTTCATTTCCAGGGCAAACTTTAATCTGGCAATGGGCGTTCTGAATTCATGAGCCACAGCACCGGTCAGTTCGCGTTGGTCACGTAGTAAACCGTGAACCCGCTCGCTGAGCATATTGAGCTTGTTAGCGATAGGCTGGATAACAGAGCGCTTTTTAAGCGCGATGGCGACATTTTCACTTTCCTGACCAAGATGATTGACCTTGCGGGTAAGATAAGCCAGATCCCGCCACAGGGGCCACAACCAGATTGCCAGCATCACACCCAGCAACAGCAGGAACGCCGAAAGATAGATCAGTAAATAGGGCCTGGACACTTCGGTAAACGGCAACGAAAGCACAATCAAACGGCGTTCACTGGCCGGTATATAAATGAACCTTGCAGTGTCGGTATACAAGGTGACGGGCAAGCCGGCCTCCAGGTCGGCTTGCTCCGCAGCAGACCAGTTGATCGCCGCACTGTCTTTCAGCTTGTAATCGATACCCGCCTGGCGGAGTGTTGCCAGCAGTTGCTTTTGATCTTTTAATGTCAACGGCAATAAGGCCTTTGCCAACACCATGTCGGCCGGCTCGCGGTAATCTTCGTCAGGCCAAATCAGTTCGAGCGTGCTGCTGATAAGTACCAGAGAGACCGCCATAAACAGGTAAAAGCTCACGAACAGGCGGGTCATTCGTCACTCCATGCATCCGCCACAAAAAAGAATCCCTTGCCCCAGATAGTTTTGATGCGGTAAGGGTTTTGCGGATTGTCTTTGAGCTTTTTACGCAAGCGGGACACCCTGACGTCAGCCGAACGGTCGAGGCCGTCATATTCACGGCCAATCAGCTCTTTATACAGGGTGGTGCGTTCTACCAGATGTGAGGCGTTATCGGCCAATAAACACAGCAGGTCGAATTCGTGGCTGGTTAAAGTGATATCCTCGCCGCCCAGATTGACTCTGCGCGACAGCTTGTCAATGCTCAACTTGCCAAAAGTCACTACCGAGCCACTTTGAACCGGCGCTTCAGCCGAGGCGGCGCGACGCATCAGGGCATTCAGCCTGGCCAGTAGCACCCGCGGTTCCACCGGCTTAACCACATAATCGTCAGCGCCTATTTCCAGTCCCAGCACCTGATCAAAGCTCTCACTTTTCGCCGTCATAAACAGCAGCGGCCCGGTATAAAATTGACGTAATCGATTGCATAAGTTAAAGCCATCATCCCCCGGTAGCATGACGTCCAGAATAATGGCATCCGGTGGTGCATCCTTCACTCGCTCTACGAGCCCTTCACCATCGGCAAACCGGTCCACGCTAAAATCATTGGCCGTCAGGTACTGACTAACCAGCTCAGCCAGTCTTTCATCGTCTTCAACCAGGATAAGCGACTTCATCAGAATAAACTCCAGGGATTTTTAACGCGGCGTCTGAGCATCGAAGCGCTGCGATAACGCAGTGTGAGTATTACCGAAGCCTGGTACGTATTGCTTTCTCTCACCAGGCTAAGCTCTGACTCTTCTTTTAACCTAACCTTCACAGCACCTGGCATGCCACTATGAGGCCAGCACCCCAGCGGCTCGGTGTTCAGCGTCAGGCAATATCTGTCGTCAGGAAGCGGTGGATAGTGCAGCGTGACTGACATAACACATTCATCGCCTTGTTCTGCAGCGATACACTCACTGGGCGTGGCTGAAAAGGCGTCGTCCTCAGCTTCTGCCGGCATTAACAATGCCCCTGAGAGCAGCAGAAGTAAGCAGAATAAACGCACCCAAACCCCTTAAAACTGATAGCCGAAGCCAATGAAACCACTGGCAACGTAGTCTTTAGACACCAGCGGGCTGTCGGTCATGCCGCTGCCCAGGGTGGATAACTGCACCCGGCCCACCCAGCGCCAGTGCTTGCTTAAAGATTTATTGAGTAGCAGCCCGACACTGGTTTGCAGGGCATGGTCTGCGGCGTACCACAGGCTGCTATTAGCCGTATCCTCACCATCTATACCGTAATAATAATCTATCAGCTTCTCGCTCTTGTAGGTCACTGAAGCATTAGCGGCAAAGCGCCAGTCGTCCCACTGCCAGCGGTACTGGTATTTTAGTTGTGCATAATACCCCTGATGTACGCCGAGCGGGTCGCCGGCTACCGCAGCAGATAACAGGCTGTCGGAGCCATTCCAGTTGACTCTGAAACCAGCATCAGCGGTCCACTTTCGGCTGCTGATGTCGTTGATAGATATTGAATCCCGGGGGGCGGGGGATTCACCGTCACTATCGCCGGGTTGCAACGGGCTGCCAATAACATCCGCCGCGCTGGTATTAACAGACAAAACGATATTTGCCGGGTGCCAGAACGCAAAGTAGGAACGCTCTCGGTTCGCTCTCACGAACAATTCGGTGGTTACATCACTGCGCAATAGCCACTGATAGCCAACCTCACCGTTGTCGAAATAAGCATTTTCGCCATACCAGGCTACATCGGGTAAAACCACCAGCGGGATAGGATCGCCATCGACCAGTGGATTGGTTCTGGCGCCAATGCCCACCGCGATGCCTAATTTCCAGGAGTTGGGTGCTATGCAGGCATCGTCACTCTCACAGGCCCACGCAATGCCGTGGCCTGACAGCCACAGCAATAAACAGCACAGCAAAGGGATCCGCACACCATAGCTCCGGCAGGTTATTCAGATTTTTAAGATTATCAAACCCTGAGAGCCTGCACAGCACCCGATTACAAATTGTCACATTTCTACATAGTTTGGATCGGATTATTCCTTAAACAAGCACTAGGGTAGTAATCAACCTCACCGCTTAAAAGGACATGGATATGAACCTGAAGCAAAAAACCGACCTGATGTGGAAGTGCCTGGCTGTAGCGATATTTTCAACCTGTACAATTACCGCCTGCAGCAACGACGGTAACGAGAGTCCGCCGACGCTCAGCTACATGACAGCGACGGACTCAGCCTTAACCACTGCGCAACAGGTCAGTGCCGAACGCTATGTTAAAAATGGCATCTATCTGATGAAAAAATCGCAGGCAACGGCGGTGGAGAGAGCCGCCGATGATACTGCGGCGCCGGCCAGCTTTTCGACCACCAACACCCAGATTGCCGGTGTCGATGAGGCGGACCGTATTGAATACAACGGTGACTATCTGTTTGTGGCCGATTTACCGGTGTGGACCGCGGACCACGGAGAAGTCAAAAAAGTGCACATTCTGGCGCGCCAGAACGATTATTCTTTAACCGAAGCCGCGACAATATCATTGCAGGACAACCTTAACGTAGCGGGCATGTACCTGTATGAAGATACCCTCGGCGTGGTTAGTCACTCTTTCCAGTATTACGCCATGGCCGATATTCTGGTCGACTCAAGCCCCTGGCAACAACCAGAGAACGATACATATATTGATATTTACGGCGTCGCCGACCCTGCCAATCCCAGTTCTGTGAGTAACATTCGTATTGATGGCGGTCTGATTAACTCTCGACGTATCGACAACCATTTGTTTATCGCCACGCAGTTTGTGCCTAATCTGGAAGACTTGCCTCATGCCGGCACCAGCAACCGCAGCCTGGTTGATCTGTACAACGCAATCCAGGCAAAAGACAGCAGTGAGCTGGTTCCCAAAATCACCATTAACGGCCAAACCAGTGATCTTTATCAGTTAACTGATTGCTTGTTACCCCAGCGTGCCACTAAACAGAATGGTCATACGCAAATGGTTAGCGTGGTTAAAATTAATTTGGATAACCCTATGGATTATTCCTCGCTGTGCATGCTGACCGAAGCCCATGGCCTGTTCGCCTCGGCCGATCACCTGTATTTACATGCCAGTAGCGAAGAAAAAACGGTTGTGCATAAAGTCGCTCTGGGCAATGAGATCCGCTATCAGGCAACTGCCAGTGTGGTAGGCACTCTGGGTCGGCAAAGTTCAGCGCAATTCCGACTGGCTGAGCGCGACGGCAAATTACTGGCTGTGACTACAGTGGGCGCCTGGTCACAGGATCCCGAGCATATGCTGCATATCCTTGAGCAACAGGGCAGTGAGCTGGTAGAAATTGCCACCCTGCCCAACGAATCTCAACCCGCGCCCATTGGTAAGCCAGGTGAAGCCATTTATGCGGTGCGCTTTTTTGAAGACAGAGCCTTTATCGTTACCTTTGAACAGATTGACCCCTTGTACGTGATTGACTTAACGGACCTTTACGCGCCAATGGTTGCCGGCGAACTGGAGATACCAGGCTTTTCCAGCTACCTGCATCCCATGGAAAACGGGCTGTTACTGGGCGTAGGCCAACAGGTCAGGAATGATGCGATCCCCGTAAGCGGCAGCACCCCGCTGGAAACCCCCATTGAGGAAGGCATGAAAGTCAGTTTATTTGATGTACTCGACCCGGCCAATCCGGTGGTACTGGGTGAATTTGTCTGGCCGCAAGCCTATACCCCGGTGGAATACGACCACCGCTCACTGTCGGTGCTGAAAACGGAGTCCGGCTACCAGTTTGCACTACCCTCACAAACCTGGGGGTTCGACGACTCCGGTTACTGGTTTACCCATAATGCCTTGCAGACGCTGGAGGTCAATGAAGCAGATCGGACGCTGAGCCTTATTGATTCGATAACTCCGACAACAGAGGACGACTATTACATTGGCAGCTATGAGGATCGCAGCGTGTTGCACAATGGCCATATTTATTATCTTCGCGGTAACCTGGTTTATCACGCGCTATGGCAACCAGATGCCGTGGTTGACGGGCCTTACTGATTGCTTTCAAAATTCACTGGTGCAAGGTTGGTAAAGTGCAAATTTCTGGCACTTTGCCGACCTTTTTTAACGGTAACCCGTTATCCTTTACTGGTAAGCGACCATAGATTTTCAACGGCTGGGACTTTACCTTTTAAGCCGCCTTTCAGCGCTTCACTGTGCAGTAGCGTTATTGCGCAGTACTTACCATAGTTTTGCTGGATTTCTTCACTGGGAATGGCAAAAGGCGGGCCGCCTATTAATGATTGATCGTACTCGAAAGTCACCAACAGCTGTTTTGCGCCGGGAGTAAGTGAACACAAGCGCTGACTGTATTGCTTACGCATATCCTGGGGCAGGGCCACCAACGCGGCGCGATCGTAAACCACATCAATGGTGCCCAGTTGTTCAGGAGTAAGCGCAAAAAAGTCGCCACAGTAAAGAGTGATATCCGGTGCCGTATATCGCATTAATTTGCCACATTCTTCAATCACCGGTGTAACGCCAAGGCTCTCGAAATACTGGCTTACGGCCAGTTGGCTTAGCTCAACGCCCACCACTTCGCAACCACGTTCGAGCAAAAACGTCATATCGTTGGATTTACCGCAAAGCGGGACAAACACCCGGCATCCATCGCCTATGCCGAATTTATCGGCAAAGCCTGCCAGCATTGGGTGGATATCGCTCTGATGAAAGCCTATCTCACCTTTTTCCCACTTGTCATGCCAGAACGTATGTTCCATGGCCACTCCTCATTAACCACAACCAAACTGCTAACTGCACAAGACGCTAACGGCTGTTAGCTATCCAGCGCAAAAGGGCGGCGCTGCAAATAATCGCAGGCAACGTCCATTTTATACAGAATACGGGTGGCCTCAAGATTTAGCGCATCATGCATCTGCATACGTTGCTGTTCGTAGTCTTCACTCATGCTGTTGGCTGCGGCCTGTTCCCAGGTAGCCTTATCGGGCCACTGAGCATAGGCAATCCAGCGCCCTTCTTCATCCTTATGCAAGCGTGAGCCAAGGCTGCCATGAAACAGGTAAATGCCCTGAGTTACTTTCGGCCAGGCGCGCAGAAAAACTGCTTCCTTACCGGTTTTGGGAACGAACTCAAACATAACAATAAACATGGCTTCTCCTGTTTAACCAGCGCTTAGTGCTGCGACCTGCATCACCTTTCGTTTATTGCGACGTGCAGACCACATAGCCCACACGGCAACGGCGAGCAACGGCAAATTAATTTGTAATGCTGCCACAGAAAATGCGGCAGTGCCAAAGCGCACCAGATACACCAGCCAGAACAAAGCAATCACTACTGCCAGCAGTTGCTTATACAAGGGCACAATTCGCGCTTCGTCATTAAGGCGTAACGCCACACCGGCAAGCACAGCCATTGCCACCCAGAATAGCAGGGTAGGTGAGAGTGCCACCGCAAAATAGCTCACCGCACTAGCCACCAACGCTACGGGTGTACCCCACACAAATGCTGGCCAGAGCAGATTAAGTGCGTCGCGGGTCTGGCGCTTCTTGAGCCAGATATTCATGCCGGTGGCAGACACCACAGTCAGCATCATGCCCAGTATAATGTAGAGTATCTTTACGGGCATGCCGATAAAGTCACCAAAATGGATGCGGAAAACGGAATACAGGGTTTGCATGCCGCCGTCACCATCAGAGTACCCGGCTTTACCTAAATAGTTGCCGGCCGAATCATAGCGGTAGTTTTCTGAGTAAATCAGGCGCTCAGGGGTTTTCACAAAAAACTCCAGAAACTGCTGCGGTGTATGGGGTTCGTGCACCGTAAAGAACAGCAAATTGCCTTCGGTATTTACCCGGCCCTGCAGATCGCGCATGGCGGTGCCGATGTCAGGCGGGGCAATCTCTTGCACCAGCTCAGGCTCCGGCGTAAAAGCGCGGTCGTACACTGCCTGGGTATCACCATCGTAGAACGCCTGGGCAATGAGGGTTACAAACACCCCGGCCAGGCCAAAATAGGCACCGGTGATTGCTATCATAAGATGAAACGGCGTGCCCCATACACTCAGGCGATTGTGCAGATCGATGTTTTCCTTCAGCCCGTCGCCCCCATAACGAAACTTAAAGGCGTCTTTGATAATTCGGGGATGCGCCATTAAGCCCGATACAATCAACGCGCACAATAAGGCGCCACAGGCACTCACCAGGATCATGCCAAACGAATGAGGCAGGTGCAGGTACAAATGCAAATCCACCAGCATCCGCGACCAGGTAACATTTTCCTGCTCAATAAGTGTGCCCTGATCATCCACAAAGTGAGCCCGGTGATCATCCTCCATCACCAGCCGCGGGATGCCGGTACCAGGGAACACAAAATAGTAGTGATGGGTGTCATCATTGTATTGCTCTGTAAAGCTGGTATAGGCGCGCTCCACCTGTTCGATAGTGTAGCTTGTTGTTTCCGGGATGTTAGGTTGCTCCCAGCGCTCAAACTCTTTATGCAATACGGCAATGGTGCCGGATAAACAAATCAGGAACATCACCGCGCTAACAACGAGCCCCAGCCAGGTGTGAGACTGCAGCGAGCGTTTTGCCAGACTGCCTGCAGAAACCGGTTTAGCCATGAGCACCTCCAAATAACCACAAGCCAGCCACAACCGCTGCGCCTGAAGATATAGCAATATGCAGCCACTTACGCGATGACAGCCCATACCAGTAAGCCAACAGGCCCCACAACACTGGCATCACCAGCACACCAATAGCCATTTGCTTGGGCTCCGAGACAGGCAGCTGATACACCACGGCGATCATAATGAGCGCACAGATAAACAGCTGCCCGGGTAAGACGTACAGAATATGCCCGGTTTGCAGGGCAATCTGGCGCGGGGCAAGTCGCCATTGATGCGCCGGCTTAATACGCGCTGTAGATTGACGTTGGGGGTTGGCTTCAACCGCGATAGCGGCCCACACGGTCAGCGCAGGCAAGCACAAGCCAATGGTCAGGCCATATTCCACGCCGAGGACCAAATACCAACAATACACACTGCCAGCCGCGGCTAACCAGCCCAACCAGGCATACACCGCTGAACTGTTACGCCAGCTAAGGTAGATACCACCGGCCGCCACGGTTGACCCAACCAAAGCCAGAAAACTTTCTAAAATCATAAACCTTACTTATTATTTTCAGCTGATGCAGCGTTTAGCACGTTAGTGCCTGATTAACCGCTATTACACCGTTTGATTTTGTCAGGCAGAGGCCTGACCCTAAAACGCAAATAAGAATAATTTACATTTACAAAAAGATCAATCTGCACAAAGCGATCTGTTTCAGGCTTACTGTCATATCAATTTGTAACGGAACTCCACCATATTAAGGAAACACCATGACATCCCCTTACGCTTCTAAAACCAGTGTTAGTCAGCTGTTACTGGCTTATGTCACGATGCTGCTGGTGTTTGGCGTGCTCGATGGCATGTGGCTGGGCGTGGTGGCAAATCAATGGTATTTCGGCAGTCTGTCTGGCTTGTTGCGCGACTCTTTTATCACCTGGCCCTGGCTGGTGTTTTATATTGGCTACTGCGCGGCGGGTTTATATCTGGCGGTGCTCCCGGCCAGACAAAACCTGGCCAAAGCGTTTCTCAACGGCGCTGTGGTGGGTGCCACGGCTTATGGTGCCTATAACCTCACCAATTATTCCATCGTCGCCGACTGGCCGTTACTGATTACCCTGATAGACTGGACCTGGGGCACTGTGGCTACCGCCTTAATCAGCACCAGCGGCGCACTGGCTATAAAACTTAAGGATTAGCGCCAGGCAGGGTCTGTCACGCTATAACTGCCTGAAATCGTGATACACTATGCAGGTATTTCATTAAACAGGACACCCAATTCATGACTTGGATGCGTCAGGCTTTGCTTAACGTGTTTCGTCTACCGGTTAAGTGGCTGGTGAAAACCAACAGTATTCCTTCTGATGTTGAGAGTGAACTCGGCATCGATAAATCACGCCCCATAATTTATTTACTGCCATCCGATTCGGTCACCGATCAGCTGGCATTGCAAATGTCCGCGCAAAAGATGGGTCTGCCTGACCCCATTGAGCCGGTGACGCTGGCAAATAAAAACTATCCGGGCAGCCTGTTTCTGCGTCGTACTGAAGCACTGCTGCGCAAACGCAATCAAAACACTGATATTGAGCCGGTTTTTACCGATCTGTTTCATTTGCACCGCGATCACACCGACCTCGATGTTCAGGTGGTGCCGGTATTTATCACCTGGGGCAGGGCGCCAGGCAAAGGCAAGCCGGGCCTGGCGGATTTACTCACCCTGTCAGCCGCGCCAAGTTGGTTACGCAAATTCTTTATCGTGTTGTTTTTGGGTCGCGACACCTTTATCAGTTACAGCCAGGCGGTGTCATCACGGGCAATGGCCGATCAGCACAGTACCGATGAAAAGCTGGCCCATAAGCTTTCCCGTGTAGCAAGCACTCACTTTCATCGTAAGCGCCAGGCCATGACCGGCCCAACCCTGCTGGAACGTCAGGAACTGAACAATGCGGTGCTCGGCGCTGAAATGGTTCGCAATGCCATTGGCGAAGAGATGCGCGCTAAAAAGCTCAGTGCCGATGAAGCACGCCAGGTTGCCGCAGGCTACCTGACTGAAATTGCCGCCGATTACCGGGAAGGGCTGATCCGCTTTGGTGATCGCCTGTTAACCCGTATCTGGAACAAAATTTATAACGGTATCAGCGTTGGTCACGCTAACCGTATTCGTGAACTGGCCAATAATGGCCACGAAATCATCTACGTACCCTGCCACCGTAGTCATATGGACTACCTGTTGCTGACGTATGTGATCTACCACGAAGGCCTCGTCACACCGCATATCGCAGCAGGTATTAATCTTAATTTCTGGCCGGTAGGCGGTATTTTCCGGCGCGGCGGCGCGTTCTTCCTGCGCCGCAGTTTTGCCGGTAACAAGCTCTACACCGCCGTATTCCGCGAGTATCTTGAGTTACTGTTTAAAAAAGGCTACGCCGTTAAGTATTACCCGGAAGGCGGCCGCAGCCGTACCGGACGCCTGATCCCGCCGAAAACCGGCATGCTGGCCATGACCATTCAGGCCGCGGTTAAAGGCGTCAACCGCCCAATCAGTCTGGTGCCAGTGTACATTGGCTACGAAAACGTTATGGAAGTGAAGAGCTACCTGAGCGAGCTCAAGGGCGGCGCGAAAAAGAAAGAGTCCAACTGGCAGGTGTTTTCAGCCATTAAAAAGCTCAAAAATTACGGCCACGGCTTTGTGAATTTTGGCGAGCCACTGCCGCTCAATCAATTTCTCGACAATAAAGCTCCTGACTGGCGTGAGAGTCAGACGTTAAACCCTGAGAAAAAACCCGCCTGGTTAACACCCACGGTTAACGGCCTGGCCAATGAGTTAATGACTCGGGTAAATAGCGCAGCTGCGATTAATGGTATGGCGCTCACCGCGCTATGCCTGCTGGCGTCAAAAACCCAGACCATGAGTAAAACGGAGCTGGCCCAGGCGATGCGGGATTATCTCGCCCTGTTTGAGCTGGCCCCGTACAGCGCTAATGCCACTCTGCCCAAAGATGATGCCGACGCGCTGCTCGACCACACCTTATCGTTAAAACGGTTACAGGTAAGCGAAGACAACTACGGCACGCTGATTAGTCCGATGCCGGATAATGCGGTGTTTTTAACCTACTACCGGAATAATATTATTCACCTGTTCGCACTGCCGGGCATTGTCATGACGGCCATTTTTGCCCATGGCAAACTGGAGAAAACCAACATTCTGCAGTTAATTGCGGCGCTTTATCCGCTGCTGCAGCGCGAGCTATTCCTGCACCTTTCGCAGGATGAAGCGCTGGCTTACACCGCGCAGCTGATTGATGCATTCAAACAAACCGGCATGTTGCAGCAAAAGGGACGTTATCTGGCGTTGCCGGAAGCCGACAGCGAACAATTCCATTCAAGCTGGCTGCTGAGTCGCTGTATGCAGGAAACCCTGCAGCGCTACGCGGTAGTGCTGACCATTCTTAAACGCGACAAATCGATTAGCCGCAATGCCCTGGAGCGGGAAAGCAAAACCGTGGCCGAGCGTTTATCCAAACTGTATGGCATGCACTCGCCGGAGTTTTACGATAAAAATGTGCTGTCGAGTTTTATCAGCGCGTTACGGGATAATCACTGGCTGGATGCAGACGAAGACGGCAGCCTGAAGTATTCCGAGGAAGCCTCGGCCCTGCGTAAAGATATCATGGCGTTAGTCTGGCCGGAGATAGTGCAGCATTTACAACAGGATATTCTGCAGGCCGACAGGGAAGCAGGCGCCGATGAAGAAGTTTGATCTTGAATTACTCAGTGAACTAAGAACCCGGGCAGAAGCCAGCCCGCGCCGTCGCGCTCACCATAATGTGCATGACGACTACCAGCAGCCGGTACAGCGCCTGTTTGTGTGTATGCTGCCAGACTCTTATGTCAGGCCTCATCGCCATAGCCAACCACATAAATGGGAGTTTTTTATGGTGGTGGACGGCTGCCTTGAACTGCTGTTTTTTGACGATCACGGCGTGCTCACCGAGCGCGTTGCTCTGGGACCGGGCAGTGATTGTCTGGGGGTGGAAATACCGCCTAACACATGGCATGCAACCGTGTGTAACCAGCCGGTTACTTTTGTCGAAGTAAAACAAGGCCCCTACGAAGTGACTGACGATAAGGACTTTGCAGGCTGGGCGCCGGCTGAGGGCGACGACAATGTTCCGGCTTTTCTGGCCGGTATGAAAACACTGCGGCCAGGGAACGCCTTAAGACCGCTCATTTTTTAAAGTATAAAAAGGCCACCCTGCATATGGTACAAGCGTTACGGCTGATTGATATGCAGGCCATCGACGCTGGCACCATGGCCGCACTGGTTAGCAAAATGGTAACGCCAGCCGATTAATCTTCGACAGACGAGTTCCCGCGGCCCGAAGCAATCCGCGCTTCTTTAAAGGACGAGTCGGCTTTCCAGCCCGGCCAGTCGCCGTTATTGGCAAGCTCAGCCATAATCTGCCCAATCAGGTCCAGATCCTGAACCACCCCGCCTAATGACCAGCTATCAAAGTAATCATCACCGGATTTATGATAACGACTGGCGATAAATTGCGGATCGGTATCTCCCAGACTCATAAACAAGTAAGACGGGATCCCCTGGCGGGCTGCTGCGAAATGATCGGAGCGGAAAAACAGGCCATTTTGCGGCCGTGGATCCGGCTTAACAAAGCGCCCCTGGCTTTTGGCCACCCGGGCAACATAGTCTTCCAGTTCAGAGATATTCTCACCATATTGCAGCGTATAGGGTGTGGCATCATTGACGTTCATGCCGTCAATATTTAAAAATGCGACGATATCCTTAACCGGCACAGGCGGGTGTTTAGCAAAATGCTCTGCACCAATTAAGCCGGTTTCCTCAGCGGTAAAAGCACCAAACATCAGCGTACGTTTAAAGGGTGCGGCTTCGGCTCTTTGCTTAAAGACCCTGGCAAGCTCCAACACACCCGCTACACCAGAAGCATTGTCCACCGCACCGTTCAGGATCACTTGCTGGCCATTCTCTGTGCCCTTACCCAGGCCATCCCAGTGGGCATGTAAGGCAACCCACTCATGCTGGGCTTCGCTACCGGGCAAAATCGCGGCAACGTTTTGTGATGCCTTGTGTTCAATGGTGTTGCGCAGTGTCAGTTTGGCGCGCTGTTGCAGCTCGATGGCTTTGAAGCCTGGCTTACCCGCCTGCGTTTTTAATTGCCGGTAATCCAAACCCGATGCGGCAAACATTTTTTCGGCCGCGCGCAGTGTTATCCAGCCCATCACACCGACTTTCGATAGGTTATGATTCTTGTCTACCAGGGTGTATTTTGCCGTGGTGCCACCGGCTTTCACCACGCCCCAGCCATAGCCGGCCGCCATGGTTTCATGAACAATAAACACCGCCTTAGCCCCCTGACGGGCGGCCTCTTCATATTTGTAAGTCCAGCGACCGTAGTAGGTCATGGCCTGGCCATCGAAGAACGTCTTGTCGCCAGAGGTAAAGCCCGGATCATTAACCAGTACGACCACGGTTTTGCCCTTAACATCAACCCCGGCATAATCATTCCACTGATACTCCGGCGCATTAATACCATAGCCGACAAACACAACCTCACTATCCAGCGTGATTTCATCGATAATACGCTCAGTACGGGCCACAAAGTCTTCGCCATTGGTAAAGCTGGTATCTCCAACAGATAACGACATGTCCTGACTGGCGGCAATTTTAGCCAGAGGCACTGGCTGGATATAGCTATCATCAAATGCCGGCTGCAGGCCCATCTCGCGAAACTGTTTTACCAGATACGCCACGGTTTTAGTTTCGCCATCGGAAAGCGGTGCACGCCCCTCGAATTCATCACTGGCAAGGGTTTTCACAGCCTGCCGGTAACTATCCAGATTAATGCTGTTGCCGATATCCGCAGGTGTAGCCGCGACGCTGGCAAACGTACAAAGCAGTGCGCTGCTCAGAATAAGTGTTTTTATCATGCTGTTTATAAGAAAAAGTGAATTAACCAGAGACTACCCAATAACGCCGCGCCGCTCAAACCCTTAAATTTCCCACGGTTATTGTGGCTTGCATGAAAAGCGTATTTTTGCGCTCAGTACACTGGAGAAATTAGCGGGTTTTAGACTATATTTAATGGGCGGCAAGGTTAGCCGCTTACGGCTCAGGAATGGAGCAACACTTTAGTTAAGCAGTGCAAGGAGGCACTATGATGAACCTGACTATCAGCACCAAAGGGATCAGTACTTTCTTTTTCGCCGCTGGCTTTTTACTGTTTATTCAGGCTTTTTACGTCTCATCCATGATCGAAGGTACGTCTGATTACCTGTTCAATCTGCACGATATTCAAAACGAGCAATATACCCGCCTCGGCTTAAAGCAAAGTAAAGTAGTGCTGCACAGTGAAGTGATAAGAGAAATTACCGATCGCTTCAACAGCCATACCTTTCATGCGGTATTAGCCATGAGTGTGGCAGGGGTTATTTTCCTTCTGCTTGGCTTTCTGCTCAGCCGATATCAGATAACTGTCAGTGAAATGCCGGCGGGAGAGCGACAACCCTAAGCACCCAGGCGTTTTTCCGATAGCTGATAAGTATCGCGATAAATGCCCCGGGCCGCTTCTTTGGCAAACTCAGCCACTGCCGGAATTTGCGATTTAGGGAAGGTCACTGCTGGCGCGGTAACCCCTACAGAAGCCACTACTACGCCGCGGTTGTCTCTTACCGGTACGGCAAGACAACGCACATCTTTATTGTATTCGCGCTCATCTACCGCATAGCCCAAGGCTTCTACGCGTTTGAGCTCCTCGCGGAGTTTATCGATGTCGGTAATGGTATATTCGGTGTGTTTCTCCATGGGGTGTTCCTGCAGGATTAACTCCAGATTGTCGTAATACAGAAACGCCAGAAACACTTTGCCGCCGGCCGAGCAATGCAGTTGGGCCTGCACGCCAGGGCGTTTAGAAACCATCAGGGGGTTGGGACTGTCCACCACTTCCACAATCAGAATACTGCCGTTATTGGGCACCGCCAGATGGGCCGTATGGCCGCTTTTCAGGGCAAGGCGCTGAATGTGCGGGATCGCCAACTGGTGCATTCGATCGGAGTTGATAATGTGTAACACGAGCTTCATCAGGTCGGTACCGCAAAAGTAGCGTTTGCCCCGTTTCTCCAGCATCTGCTCATTGCAAAGCGTACGCAGTAACCTGAACAGCGTGGTACGAGGTAACTCCAGCGCCACCTCCATCTCGTGCATGGTCATCCCCTCCGGCGCATTGGCCAGAATTCTGAAAATCTGACAGGCATGGTTAACACTGGGGATCAGATAACGTTCCATAATCACTTCCGGGTTACATCATTAATCATAGTATAGGACTCAGGCGAAATAGCTACTAACGGAGTTGATCCGGCGGGTAGCTGTCCATGTCGCCGTAGTCGAGGTTTTCACCCGCCATGCCCCAGATAAAGGCATAATTTGACGTGCCCACACCGCAGTGAATAGACCAGGGTGGTGACAACACGGCCTGTTCATTCTGCACAAAGATATGCCGTGTTTCATGGGGTTCTCCCATGATGTGGCAAACCGCCTGACCTTCGTCGAGATCAAGATAGAAGTACACTTCATTACGGCGGTCATGCTGATGGGCAGGCATGGTATTCCACACGCTGCCTGGCAGCAGGCGGGTAAGCCCCATTTGTAACTGACAGGTTTCCACCACGGTGTTAATCATTAGCTGATTAATGTTCCGTTCATTGGACGTTTCCTGGCCTCCAAGGTGCAACACCCTGGCATCACGTTTACCAATTTTTTTATTGCTGTAAGCATGATGGGCCGGCGCTGAGTTTAAATAAAACTTGGCAGGCTTCTCCGGATCGTTGGAATAAAAAGTTACCGTTTTATTCCCTTTAGCGATATACAGCGCTTCTTCGCGGGCCAGGTTGAACTCTTCGCCATCGGCTACCACGGTGCCGTCGCCGCCAATGTTAATAATGCCCAGCTCACGGCGGTCAAGAAAATGCTCAGCCTTCAGGGCATCCAGTGTTTCCAGCACCAGCGGTGAGTCTGTGGGTACTGCGCTGCCCAGCATGAATCGCTCGTAATGGCTGTATACCCAATAAACCTTGCCGGGTGTCATCAGTTTGTCGACCAGAAAGGTGTCGCGTAGCTCGGTCGTGTCGTAACCTTTTACTTCGCACTGCCCTACTGCATACCTGACTTCATATTCAGTTTTGTTAGACATAATAAGTCCTTAAATCAATTCGTTGCTATCGGGCCAGGAACCCGCCATCGACGGCGAGTACATGCCCATTAATGTAGTTACTGGCGGCACTGGCCAAAAATACGGCCGCACCCTGTAAATCTGCGGTTTCGCCCCAGCGCGCGGCCGGGATACGTTTGAGAATTTCATTACTGCGCTCAGGATCATCCTGCAGCGCTTGGGTGTTGTCGGTACGGATATAACCCGGCGCGATGGCATTGACCTGCACATTATGCTGCCCCCACTCGTTGGCAAGTGCCTTGGTTAAGCCTGCCACCGCATGCTTACTGGCGGTGTACGCTGGCACCGTAATGCCTCCGCTGTAGCTGAGCATGGACGCTATATTAATAATTTTGCCCTGCTGGCGAGCGACCATATCCTTACCAATTTGCTGACACAAAATAAAAGTGGCATCGAGGTTTACCTGTAACACGTGCTGCCATTGCTCCAATGGGAATTCCACCGCCGGACTGCGAAAAATCGTGCCGCCATTGTTCACCAGCACATCGACCTCGCCGTAAACGCCTTTGGCTTTATCAGCGAGAGCTTGCACGGCCGTGGCGTCTGATAAATCGGCAAACAGTTCTGTGGCCTCACCACCTGCATCGGTAATTTTGCTGACGGTGTCGGCACAACCGCCTTCACGACTGCTGGCACAAATGACTTTTGCACCGGCACCCGCCAACCCTGTAGCCAGCGCCTGACCAATGCCACGGCTGGCACCGGTGACTAAAGCAACCTTGTTGGTTAATCCAAAATCGGGGGAGGTCATATACCCGTTCTCCTGTCAGCTAACTTTCGCAAATGAGCCTATAGTGTGATTGTCAGGCCTGAATTGAAGCAAGTAATGCATGGCGAAAGCGCCAAATACCGCAGGTTTGTTTCACATGTGAAACTCATTGAAAGGAAGCGATTGCACCCGCCGGTGAAAGTGAAGAATTTAGCGTAGTGATAGCGAAGGAATTGCCCAATGGTGCTAACAAGCGGCCATCACAGCCGACGGGCATATTTACAAATCCCGGCAGCCTTCCAGTGCGCTGTTAGCCTGGCTTTGGTTAGATCAATCGCCGAGTAGTTTCTGACGAATGTCCATCCACGCTTTACCAATATGATTCAGGCCGCGCTGATCGCGACCAATGCCCCAGAAATAATCATATTGTGAGGTTTCAATAATCAATCTGTCTTCGGTTGCAAACAGTGCTTCGCGGACTTCGTCATACATTTGTACTTTGGTGTACAAAGCGCGTTTCATCAGGATCGGCGCAGTGACTTTAAAGTCCGCGATTTTGCCACGAAACCAGGCCTGACCATAGGCATTGGCTTTCTCACCGCTCGGCAGTGCAACCACTTTACTGGCATGCCGGGCGCTGCGTAAGGTTTTGGCCTGAACATAATGTTCGCAGGTCAGCCAGTTCTGCTCATCCAGAAAAATGGGATGTGCCGAACACGTAGAAAGTGGGTTTGCACTATCGAACCGGGAAAACTGATACGCTTTCTCAATAACCAGGTTAGCAGTGAACACAATAATTCCTCAGGCAAAATGTAATCGTCAGGCAGTATATAGCGTTCTGAAGCCGTTGTAATTTTGTAATGAGTATGACCTAGCTTGCCGACTGCGGTTGCGGCGTGCCCTCTGCATCATACTCAACGGGGGCAAAGTGATACCAGCCTGCGTAGCTGTATAGCAGGGTAATGCCGAGTACAAGCCAGTGGTACCACAAAAACGGCAGGTAATTCAGCGTGCTTACCCCTAGCGTAGTCGCCATAAAGATACCGCCGTCGGTCCAGGGGATCATAGGAGTAGTTACCGTACCGCCGGATTCAACGTTGCGCGAAAGTACCCGTTTATCAATGCCCATCTGTTCATAGTTACGGGATGTTATGGTGCTGGCGGTCATTATCGATACATAGGCCGCTCCGCCGAGCGCATTACCTAAAATACCGCTTAGCATAGTGGAAAGCCCCAGACGGCCGGTGGTGGTGGCCCAATTTTGCAGGGCATTACATACCGCCGTAAGTACACCAATAGATTCCATCAGTCCACCCAGCCCCAGCGCCAGAATAACCAGCAGGATCACCGACAACATCGATGTAATACCGCCCCGATTGAGCAGGATCTGCAGGAACTCTACATCGGTATCAATAAAGTTGCCGTTATACAGACTGTCGAAAGCGCTCACCAAAGAAACCTGTTCAAACAGCATTGCCCAAATCACACCAAGCAATGCCCCCAGGCAGATAACCGGAAATGAGGGCAGGCGCATCATCAATAAACCAATGACAATCAGCGCCGGTAACAACATATACCAGCCAATAGTGTAATGAACGGCAATAGCATCCATTACCTGTTGAGCGGTACCAGTACCACCATCATGATCAAATCCCAGGCCGACCAGCAAAAATGCAATACAGGCAATGATGCAGGCAGGCACACTGACGTACAGCATGGATTTAATGTGCGCAATAAGGTTTACCTGACACATGGAGGCGGTCATCACCGTGGTATCAGAAAGCGGTGAAAGCTTATCGCCAACGTAAGCCCCCGAAATAGCAGCACCGGCCACCAGCGCTGGCGGTAAATCAAAGCCGGCACCAATGCCCATCATGGCTATGCCAGCAGTGCCAGCCGTACCGAACGAGGTACCGGTTGCCAGTGAGGTAATGGCACAAATAATAAACGCAGCCGGCAGAAACAGCGCCGGATCCATTACTGAAAGACCCAGATAAATAATATTGGGAACAATTCCGCCAGCCATCCAGCTACCGATAAGTGCACCCACAGCGATCAAAATCATAATCGCATCCATGCCCTGAGTAACGCCTGCAATCACCCCTTTTTGCAAATGATGATAGTGATAGCCTAGATACTTACCAAAGCCCATTACGACAAACCAACAGCCAATAAAGGCCAGTTGAATGGGTAGGCCAAGTTGATGTACCGCCACAAAGATAATGGCCAGCAGCAGAAGGGTGAGAATGAGAATTTCGGTCAGAGAAGGCAATCGCGTTTTGTGCATGAAGATCCCGTGGCTGTGCTGCCGTAACGCCGCCATAGCGGTAGTTACTACGCCTGAATATTATTCTGTATACTTTTTATCCCACATAAGATTATGCATGTAAAGGAGATCGTCGAGAGACTATAAAAAATGGCGGGGGAAACTTCCCGCCATAGCTTAAAGGGCAAGCAAGGATTGGGATAACACAATTAAATCGGATAACAACTATCAGTCAGACTGATTAAGAAACGCCAGCACCTGTTGATGGTTGTGCTGTTGGGCGGCCGATAATGCGGCCTTTCTTTCGTGCGCCTGCAGCGCGATATCATTACCGGTGTAGCGAAAGTATCGGAGCATGGCAACGTCCCCCCGCCTGGCGGCATCCTGATACAGTTGCGAGCGGGTTTTACTGGTCATAAACACCGATAAGCACAGTGGAATGCAACACAGCGTGGCAGTGAGTAGTAACAGTAACATCGCCGCCTCCTGTTAAGCCTCAGGCGCCTGTTTTGTCACAACCTCTTTGCATAGCTGATCGCCGTAATAGTTATCGCGAAAATTACAGTCGCGTTGGGATTGCTCAGCATGGGTGGTGGGCTTGCGGTTTAGAAGGTGATTAATAATTTGCTGCATCAGACTTTCCTCAACATTTGTTCTGAGCAAAGTATGGCTGCCGACCAGAAAGATTTAAAACAATTAAAACTGATTAGTTTAATTTGTTTTTGTGATTACCTGGAAAGACGCTTCAATAATTCCTGATAGGCCGCTGTATCCTGACTTTTCAGTTTAGCCAGATCGGCCTCTATGCTATCAACCAGCGTTTTGTTTTTTAAATCTTCGATTTCCTTAGCCATGGCTCTTAGCGATTCCACCGCTGCTCCGGGCTCGCCATCGGCAAGTTCCAGTACAGCATTGGTGAGTTTGCCCAGTTGCTTACCATAGCTGGCCACTTTCGTGATCACCTGCTTCTCAAGGGCCGCATTACCAGCGATATTGAATTCATACTGAGGGGAAAACCAACTTGTCACCGGCGAAATATCTTTTACATCACCGCTTAACGGCATATTCCAGGCAAAGGGCGGAAAGGAAAAAGGGTTAAACATGTCACACTCCTTATGAACACTGATTGATATTAGTATAGAGTGGCGAGTCTAAATTGGCCAATTTTCAACCAGCCTGATTTCATCAGGCAAAAAAATACCCGGCTGATGCCGGGTACTTAAGATTATCTCGGAATTACTTGGGCTCTGATAAAAAGAACCGGTAAGCCGGGTTATCTGTGACATCCTGACAGGTATAGTTGAGCGCAGTAACGTGCTCATCAAAGGCTTTGCGGCTTTCTGGCGGAATATCAAACCCGGCCAGCACCAGGCCTTCTGCCGCCCCGTGGTTACGATAATGGAACAAGGTAATGTTCCAGCGTTCACCCAGGGTGTTGAGGAAGTTAAGCAAAGCGCCCGGGTATTCAGGAAACTCAAAGCTGAATACCACTTCGTTAAGAATAGTTGGCGGACGACCACCCACCATATGGCGCACGTGCAGTTTGGCTAATTCGTTATCAGAGAGATCAAAGCAATCGTAGCCTTTGTCACCCAGTTCAGCAGTGAGGGCTTCAAATTCGGCCTTGCCGCCCCGCAGCTTAATGCCAACAAAAATATGCGCTTCGGTCTGCGACGCATAGCGGTAATTAAACTCGGTGATGGTGCGGCCACCCAAACATTCACAAAACTGCTTAAAGGCACCCTGGCGCTCAGGGATCTTAACCGCGAATACCGCCTCTTTTTGCTCACCTAACTCACAACGTTCAGACACATATCGCAGAGTATGGAAATTAGTGTTTGAGCCACACAATATGCCACCCAGCTTTTTGCCCTGAATGTCGTTTTGCTTCACATACTTGCGAATCGCTGCTACCGACATCGCACCAGCCGGTTCAGCAATCACGCGGGTATCGTCGAAGATGTCTTTAATGGCACCGCAGATCTCATCGTTGGTGACCGTCATGATCTCATCGACGTACTGATTACACAGGCGGAAGGTCTCACTGCCCATCAGTTTAACGGCCACGCCATCAGCAAAGATGCCCACTGAGCTCAAGCTGGTTGGTTCACCGGCGTCTTTAGCTGCCTTAAAACAGGCGGATTCTTCCGACTCTACGGCAATAATTTTGATCTCAGGTTTTAACTGCTTAAGGTATACCGAGATACCCGCCGCTAAACCACCGCCGCCCACAGCAATAAACAGAATGTCGAGGTTTGGGTTTTGTTCCAGCAATTCGCGGGCAATAGTGCCCTGACCGGCAATCACATCCGGATCGTCAAAAGGTGGGATCAGCGTGTAGCCATGTTCAGCGCTTAACGCCCGGGCATGGGCACTGGCCGTATCAAAGTTGGTGCCGTGCAGCACAACGTTAGCGTGCTGGCCGCCAAAACGGCGTACCGCTTCAATTTTAATGTCCGGCGTGGTTTCCGGCATCACGATAGTGGCGTTAATGCCTTTCATATTGGCACTGTAAGCCACGCCCTGAGCATGGTTACCCGCCGAGGCAGCAATAACCCCGGCATCTAATTGCTCAGGCGACAGGCTGGCGATGCGATTATAGGCACCGCGCAGTTTAAACGACTTAACCGGTTGCTGGTCTTCACGCTTTAAGAAAACGTCGTTGCCCAGCTCGGCGGTTAAGCGCGATAACAATACCAAATCGCTGTTAACCGCCACGTCATAAACCGGCGCTAACAGGATTTTTTTCAGGTATTCGTGATCGGTAACGGTCATAGATCTTCCAGTTTGGATGGGTCTCTTACTGCGCCTTTATCGGCGCTGGTGGCCAGCATGGCAAAGGTTTTCAGTGACAGCGACACTTCACGCTGGCGGCTAACCGGGCGCCATGGGCGCTCGCTGGCCTCCATCGCGGCGCGACGGGCCTGTAATTCTGCATCGGTAATGGCAATATTAATCGACCGGTTGGGAATATCGATCTCAATGGTATCGCCTTCCTGCACTAAACCAATACCACCGCCACTGGCAGCTTCTGGCGAACAGTGACCAATCGATAAGCCCGATGTACCACCTGAGAAGCGGCCATCGGTGATCAACGCACAATCTTTACCTAAACCTTTAGACTTCAGATAGGAAGTAGGATAGAGCATTTCCTGCATACCCGGGCCGCCTTTCGGGCCTTCATAGCGGATAATGACGGCATCTCCGGCAACCACCTGATCGTTCAGTATAGCGGCAACGGCTTCGTCCTGGCTTTCATAAATACGCGCGCGGCCGGTAAATGTCAGGATGGATTCATCCACCCCGGCGGTTTTTACAATACAACCGTTCTCTGCCAGGTTACCAAACAGTACGGCCAAACCACCTTCCTGACTGTAAGCATGCTCTAAGTCACGGATACAGCCTTTTTCACGGTCGGCATCGGCTTCGTCCCAACGACAGTCCTGACTAAACGCTTTAGTGGTGCGAATACCCGCCGGGCCTGCCCGATAAAAAGTTGTGGCATCGGCATTATCCGGATTGGTGATATCCCACTCGGCAATGACCTCTTCGATAGGCTTACCCAGCACATGAGCACAATCACCATGCAGCAAACCGCCTTTGTTTAATTCGTTGAGAATGCCTAATACACCACCGGCGCGGTGCACATCTTCCATATGGTATTGCGGCGTAGAGGGTGCCACTTTACAAAGATGCGGCACTTTGCGCGACAAGCGGTCGATATCAGCCATGGTAAATGGCACTTCGCCTTCCATTGCCGCGGCCAGTAAATGCAGAATAGTATTGGTAGAACCGCCCATGGCGATATCCAGACTCATGGCATTTTCAAAAGCGTTAAAATTGGCAATATTACGTGGTAGCGCTGAGGCATCATCGTTTTTATACCAACGCTCACACAACTCAACCACCAGTTCACCGGCGCGCTTAAACAAGCCTTCACGATCGGCGTGAGTAGCCAGCATAGAGCCATTACCCGGTAGTGATAAACCCAGCGCTTCGGTTAAGCAGTTCATGGAGTTAGCGGTAAACATACCAGAGCAGGAACCGCAGGTCGGGCACGCTGAACGTTCAATCTCATTAGTATCATCGTCGGAGACTTTATCGTCTGCAGCAGCCACCATGGCATCCACCAAATCGAGCTTGATGATTTGATCAGACAGCTTGGTTTTACCCGCTTCCATCGGTCCGCCAGAAACAAACACTACCGGAATATTAAGACGCATTGACGCCATCAGCATTCCCGGGGTGATCTTGTCACAGTTAGAGATACACACTATGGCATCGGCGCAGTGCGCGTTAACCATATACTCAACTGAGTCGGCGATAATCTCACGGGACGGCAGGCTGTACAGCATGCCGCTGTGCCCCATAGCAATACCGTCGTCTACCGCGATAGTATTGAATTCTTTTGCCACACCACCTGAAGCCTCAACACTTCGAGCCACCAGCTGGCCCATGTCTTTTAAATGAACGTGGCCTGGCACGAACTGGGTAAAGGAGTTGGCAATGGCAATAATAGGCTTACCAAAATCACCGTCTTTCATACCGGTGGCCCGCCATAAAGCGCGCGCACCGGCCATGTTGCGTCCCTGTGTTGTGGTTGCAGATCTTAACTTAGGCATAAAAAACTCTCGTCCCGTTTGGGTAAATCTTATTTATAAACCGGGGTTAACCAGTTCCATTTATCTTCGGTTTTGCCGTTAAACAAGCCGAAGAACATGTCTTGAATTTCTTTAGTAATTGGCCCACGACCACCCTTTCCAACGGTAATGCCGTCAACGCTGTTTACCGGCGTTACTTCGGCAGCGGTGCCGCACATCAGGATCTCGTCGGCCAGATACATGGCTTCGCGCGGAATGTTCTCTTCGCGGATTTCATAACCCAGTTCTTTGGCCAGCGTCATGACCGTGTCGCGGGTAATACCCGGCAGGATTGCCGCGGTTTTAGGCGTAGTGCTGATAACGCCATCGCGGATCACGAAGATGTTTTCGCCAGCGCCTTCACTGATGTAACCGTTACGGTCCAGCGCAATTCCTTCACCGTAGCCGTGGCGACGGGCTTCCATTGAGATAAGCTGTGAAGACAGGTAGTTACCACCCGCTTTCGCGCCAGTCGGCATAGTGTTAGCCGCCAGACGGTTCCATGAAGAAATACCGGCATCAACACCGTTTTTCAGCGCTTCTTCTCCTAAATAAGCGCCCCATTCAAAGGCCGCAATCGATACCTCAGCTTCCGCATCCAAAGGTACTTTAATGCCCATACCAATATCACCAAAGAAAGCAATCGGACGGATGTAAGCGGATTTAAGCTCATTTTTAACGATGATATCGATTAGCGCCTGATTTAATTCATCCATCGTGTATGGAATGTTCATGCGATAGATTTTGGCTGAGTCGAACAAGCGACGGGTGTGTTCCTGTAAACGGAAGACACAGGTACCCTGATCCGGTGTGTTGTAAGCACGCACACCTTCAAAGACCGATGAACCGTAGTGAATAGCGTGAGTCATTACATGAACGGTAGCCTCTTTCCAGGGGATAATGTTACCGTTAAACCAGATATAATCAGCAAGTTGCTTAGCCATGACGTTTCCTTAAGAACAAGCGGGTTTCAGATAACCCTAAAGAGTAGCCAGTTGCTAACTGACCACCATAATTAATACCGCGTCAAATGATACATGACGCGGGCTTGCGACCCAATGCACAGCGGCATTTTTCGCAGATAAACAGTGTAAACTCGTGCAATTAAGGTGCGCGTAAAGCGCTTCGGCACTCGCGGTGCAATTTGCACGGAATAATAAACACCGTTATCGCCGATAGTTTATTGGCAGACAATAACGAGATACAGACACAGATTCGGAAGTTTTTGGTTGGCTTTTGAAAGGAAAATTAACGCCTGGCTATAACGTTGACCTTTCAGGGGCGTAGAAATACCACGGATCCCGGGGCCTGATCAAGGGCAGGGCATAAAAATTAACCTTTTGACCGACCAAACCCGCCATTCTTTCGACGAATCTGCACCAAGGCTCAGTGTTCTTGAGTACCCATCCTCACTAAACTGCTCTTTAAAACGCCCCAACAGTGCAGAACATCATGGGAATGGGAATTGTATATACCCGCGGTGCCGCCGGGATCAGCGCACCAAAAGTAAAGGTGGAAGTGCACTTATCCAACGGTCTGCCTTCCTTTAAGTTAGTCGGCCTGGCCGAAACCGCCGTGCAGGAAGCCAAAGAGCGCGTACGCAGCGCTTTAATAAACAGCGGGTTTGAATATCCGGCCCGGCGCATCACGGTAAACCTGGCACCGGCTGATATCCCCAAAAGCGGTGGACGCTACGACTTAGCCATCGCGCTGGGGATCCTGATTGCTATGGGGCTAATAGAACAGTCACCGGTTAATCATACCGAAGTTGCCGGAGAGCTGAGCTTAAATGGCGATATTCGCCCGGTACCCGGCTTGCTGCCGGTGGCTATGCGCTGTGCAGAAAACAACCATACCCTGGTGCTTCCGGCGGGTAATGAAGCGGAAATACAGTTGGTGGATAATCTGGAATATTTACTGCCAGCCACACTGTTAAATACTTTCTTACACTTCACGAGACAACAAACGCTTGAGCTTAAACACACTCAAAATAACATTGCCCTGCCACCACCGAGCCCGCACTGGGATGACATCATCGGTCAGCAGCAGGCTAAACGCGCCCTTTGTATCGCGGCTGCGGGTTCGCATAATCTGCTGATGGTAGGGCCAGCAGGGACCGGAAAGAGTTTGCTCGCCAGTCGCCTGGTGAGTTTATTACCGCAACTGAACCATCAACAGGCGCTGGCTACTGCCGCGCTCTATTCGGTTAAGGGTGAGCAGCGTGACACCGAAGAGTGGCTAACACCGCCGTTTCGGTCTCCTCATCATACCTCCTCAGCCATTGCCCTGACGGGCGGTGGTGCGCACCCACAGCCGGGCGAAGTGTCGCTGGCCCATAATGGGGTATTGTTTTTAGATGAGCTGCCTGAGTTTGGTCGCCAGGCGCTCGATGTACTGCGCGAACCATTGGAGACCGGTGATATTTGCCTGTCCCGCGCATCTGGTCAGGCAAAGTATCCCGCCCGATTTCAATTATTAGCGGCAATGAACCCGAGCCCGACCGGCGATATAGATGATGGCCGCAGCACCACGCAGCAGATCCAGCGCTATTTAAGTAAGCTTTCTGGCCCGTTACTCGACCGTATTGATATTCAGATAGAAGTGCGTCGGCCGGGCTCCTACGCGTTTGCTTCGCCTGTGTCGGGTGAAGATTCTGCAGTGCTGGCCAGACAACAAGTTATGGCAGCCCACCAAATTCAGCAGCAGCGTCAGGGGAAAAGCAATGCTGCGCTAAGTGTGGCAGAGCTCAGTAGCTATTGCGCCATGCCGGCAGAAACTGAGGATTTTCTGCAGCGCGCTGCCACCAAACTAAAGCTGTCTATGCGGGTATTTCATCGCACTATTAAGGTCGCCCGAACAATTGCCGACCTTGAAAACCAGGCACAAATTAATACCGACCATATTGGCGAAGCATTAGGTTACCGGGCGCTGGATAATTTAATTCGTCAGTTTAACTCAAGCTGAAACAGCGCGTTAATTAACGGCTCGTGACGGCGTTCCTGTAAACAGGCCAGGCCTAACTCGTAGGAGCCGATATCGTCTACCTGAATGCGGGTAACGCTGGATGACATGCTGGAGTGGTCGAGCACCACCTGGGGCACAAAGCCAATCCCACAGCCTAGCGCCACCATAGACACAATGGCTTCATTCCCCCCTACCGAAGCATACACATTAGGCCGGATGCCGTGTTCGGCAAACCAATGATAAACAATACGGCGGCTTGGCCCCTGTTCGGGCAGTATGACCTGATTAACCCGCCAGTCTACCTGCGCCAACTGGGTTAAACGCCGTTCACGGGGGGCAATTAATACCAGGGGTACAAAGTCTAATCCGGAAAAACACAGGTCAGTTGGAAACTCCGGGGAGTGAATGGCAATAGCGACATCCGATTTTTTATGCTTTACATGTTCAATTGCCAGGCCCGGATCGCCGGTCACCAAACGGATATCGACGCCGGGGTAACGCTGGCGAAAACGAGAGAGTACAGATGGCAGGTGGCTCTGGCTGGCTGTTACAGAACAATACAGGCTCAACTCACCCTGCAGGGCCTTGCCATCGTCGCGTAGCTCTTGCCGAACCTGCTGCCATTCACCAAGCACTTGTTCGCTAAAATTCAACAACTTATGGCCGCCGTGAGTGAGCGCCACCGAGCGATTATCCCGTTTAAATAACACGCATCCACACTCTTCTTCGAGGCGCTGGATCACGCGGCTCAAGGTGGACGGCGACACAAACATAGCATCGGCCGTGTCACCAAAATGTAAGCTTTTTGCGAGATGATTAAATAGCTGTAGACTGCGAAAATCCATGGTGATTTCACTTTTTGCAACACTGTTTTGCAAATATATCATTTTTCAAAACGAAAGGGGTAGCGTATCTTTGCTACAAGTCGTCAATGACGAGGTCATCCCAGCTGAGTGAAGCAAAGGGATAACGACAAAAAGAAGTTCGGAAAATATTTTTTTATGGCTAATTATTTCAACACTCTGTCTTTACGTCAGCAACTGGACCAGTTAGGTCGTTGTCGCTTTATGAATCGCGACGAATTTGCTGAGGGTTGTGAGTTTCTTAAAGGTAAAAAAATTGTCATCGTTGGCTGCGGTGCACAAGGCCTTAACCAGGGACTCAACATGCGTGATTCAGGGTTAGACGTCGCTTATGCGCTGCGTCAGGCTGCGATTGATGAGAAACGTGACTCATTCCAACGCGCCTCTAACAATGGTTTTAAAGTAGGTACCTATCAGGATCTGATCCCAACTGCGGATGTGGTTTATAACCTCACTCCTGATAAGCAGCACGCCAGTGTGGTAGAAGCGGTAATGCCTCTAATGAAAGAAGGCGCAACCTTAGGTTACTCACACGGCTTCAACATTGTTGAAGAAGGTCAGCAAATCCGTAGCGACATCACTGTTGTTATGTGTGCGCCTAAGTGCCCGGGTACAGAAGTACGCGAAGAATATAAGCGTGGCTTTGGTGTGCCTACACTGATTGCGGTTCACCCAGAGAACGATCCGAAAGGTGAAGGCTGGCCAATCGCTAAAGCACTGGCAAGCGCCACGGGTGGCGACCGTGCTGGTGTTCTGGAGTCGTCTTTTGTTGCAGAAGTTAAATCAGATCTCATGGGTGAGCAAACTATCCTGTGTGGTATGCAGCAAACTGCGGCGATTCTGGCATACGAAAAAATGACTGCTGACGGCATCGATGCCGGCTATGCAGCAGCCTTAATCCAGTATGGTTTAGAAGCCATTACTGAAGCGCTGAAAATCGGCGGCGTAACCAACATGATGGATCGCCTGTCTAATCCAGCGAAGTTAAAAGCTTATGATTTGTCAGAAGAACTGACTTCTTTGATGCGCCCACTGTTTGAAAAACACCAGGACGACATCATCAGCGGCGAATTCTCCCGCACCATGATGGCTGACTGGGCAAACAACGACGCAAACCTGCTGAAATGGCGTGAAGAAACCGGCGAAAGCGGTTTTGAAAATGCCCCGGTTTACGACGGCGAAATCTCAGAGCAGGAATTCTTCGACAAGGGTATCTTGCTGGTAGCAATGATTAAAGCCGGTGTAGAGATGGCCTTCGACGTAATGGTTGAAGCGGGCATCCTGCCAGAGTCGGCTTACTACGAATCACTGCACGAAACACCACTGATTTCGAACACCATTTCGCGTAAGCGTCTGTACGAAATGAACGTGGTTATTTCTGACACTGCAGAGTACGGTAACTATTTATTTGCGAACGCAGCAGTTCCATTACTGCGCGAGAAGTTCATGCCTAACATCGATACTTCGGTTATCGGTAAAGGTCTGAACGTAACGTCTAACCAGGTAGACAACAAGCGTCTTACCGAGGTTAACGAAGCGATTCGCAACACTGGCGTTGAAGCCATTGGTAAAGAATTACGCGGTTACATGACGGATATGAAAGCCATCATCGAAGCGTAGACAGTTTCTGTCGTTAGGTGCTTAACCAAGCCCTTTTGCCCGACCAGTTTGGTCGGGCTTTTTTATATTTAACTGACGGCCCCAGTTGCTAGCGCGAGAGCATAAGCGCTCAAATATCCTTCAACGCTACCAAACCTGCCGCTAACATCTTTTTCAAGTAATCAGTGCTACCCTGCGCACGCTTCTGTTTCCATAGCACACTCACTTTTCTAGTTGTCTCCGCACGAAGCTTGTTCAAGGCAAGTTTCCTCGCCCCTGGCAGTATTTCGGCACACCGCAGACACAACAGCCATTGATTGACCCTCTTAAGTAACATGCGAGTTAGCTTGTCCTTTTCCTGCAGGAGCCTAAAGTTCATTAAAATGGTGCGGACACCTATCGCTTTATCTAGGCGTGGAAACTGGTGCACTGGGCAATCTCGTACAATGCGTCGCTATTAGAAGAGTGCTGATAATTCGTCCCGAAGCTGTAGACTAGTATGAACTAACATATGTAATGTTGACCCCAAGCTACTTAGTCATTATAGTGAAAAAGCATCAGAGAAGGACTCTCACTTGATATAAGGAAATTATTGATGAAAAGATCTGCAACAAATCTACGAAAACTCATTATCGGAGCGACAGTCGCTATTGCATAATTCGCTGCGGTAGCCGGTTGTTTTAACAGTAAGCAATGTGATTCAGAAGGGAGATGTATCACCATAAGAATTTGTCACCCTGACCCAACGCCACCTGTACCTGATGTTCCTAGTATTTAAAGTTGAATAACAGGTAAATATATTTCGGGAATCTTTTTCGGGTGCATGATTTAATTAAAACAAAGAAACACACATTCTTTACTGAGAGAAAATTTCTAATCCCAGTTTTTTTACTTTGTTTTTGTGGCATCGTATTCAGTTTGTATTTGAAGTCAGACGCTGATACCGATATACACAAAAAATTTACTGTTTCTATCACTGAGCAACCTTCATTAGCTCGGGGGAATGGAAAAATTACTGCAGTTAACCATCGCGTATTATCAGCTAACGAGTCCGGGATCGTCGAAAAGATCTTTGTTAAGCAAGGTCAATCGATAGAAGTAGGCCAACCGCTTATTCAAATTAATAACCCCACTCTATTAAGAGAATCCCGGGAAGCGGAATTTACCGCAAACGAAGTAATAGCCCAAACGAGTTATCAGCATAGCCAGTTAGATTTAGAGTTGGAAGCATTGCGATCAGATTTGGCGCGCTCTCGGTCAGTTTTAAAAGGTGTCCAGTTGGAGTTAAGAGCAAATGAAAAGCTCAAAGAGTCAGGGATCATATCTAAAGTTAAGTTCGAACAATTAAAACTAACTGCCGAACAGGCCCAAATGGATGTTAACAATCTTGAACATCGGCTAACCCTAATGGAACCAATAGTAAAGAGTCAGCAGGACGCTTTACTGGCACAGCAGCAAGCAGCAACTGATAGAGTTTTATACTTCAGAAAACGGATTGACTCTTTGATAATAGAATCACCTATCGCCGGTGTTTTAAGAGAACTCCCTATTGCTCAGGGGGAAGCAGTAACTGAGGGAGCAAAGCTATTAGATATCGTTGACAATACACAATTGGTTGCTGAGATTACCGTACCACAATACCTGGGCGACAAAATTCGCGAGTCATACATTGCAACAGTTGAAACACCTAATGGTCAGATTAGTGGGCAGGTAGAATGTAACCGTTCACCAGGGCCCTATTGACAGTTAGTAATATTTATTTTCAATGATCGTGGGGATCCTATTGATTGATCCCGCCAGTCTGTCAGAGTGGTTTTATGCCACGTAAAAAGCAGCCCACAAAGCCACCCGTCGCTACTAATCTCGATGATGCCAATGAGCTCATTAGTACACTCTGGGACAGGCTAAATGACCTCGAAGACCGACTGAATCAAAACAGTCGTAATTCATCGCGCCCGCCATCGTCTAATGGGCCGGGGGCGTCCTCTTCTGCGCCAGCTAAAAAGCCGACAGGCCGTAAGCGCGGTGCGCAATCCGGCCATAAAGGTAGTAAGCGGATGCTGGCCGATACCGTTGATGAGACGCGCACCTATTATCCCGACGATACTTGTGCTTGCGGTGGTGACATTGCTATCAATGATTCCCCTTATCGTCGGCATCAGGTATTTGATATTCCCAGCCAGGCATTCTCTGTAGTCGAACATCAGTTGCATCAGGGCCAGTGTTGTCAGTGCAGTAAAACGGTAAAAGCCACACTACCCGACAACGTGAATCAAGGGCAGATGGGCAATAACCTGCTGGCGTATGTGGCGATGCAGTCGGGTCAGTTTCACCAGAGTATCAGTAAAATCCAGCAACAGCTCGAGCAAAACTTTGGTTTATCGTTCAGTCGCGGTGCTATCTCTGAAGCACAAGGCCGCGTCAGTGCGGTGCTGACGCCTGCCTATCAGGATATTAAAGAGACTATGCATAATGAGGCAGTGGTTCATTGTGATGAAACCCGTCATCAGCGGGGCAATGAAAACCGCTGGATGTGGCAGGTATGCACAGCAGAATTATCATGCTTTATGACGCACTTCTCACGTGGCGCCTGGGCGGCAAAGAAACTACTCGGCGATAATCCGGAAAACATTGTTGTGACTGACCAGTATGCCGGTTATCACTACATCGATTCAGACCACCGTCAATTGTGCTGGGCGCATATCTTAAGAAACATGAATGCGCTGGCGGAAAGCTGGGGTACGAATAAAACCTATGGAACAACGTTAGTCAGGCTCATTCGCATACTGTTCCGGCTGCAACACCGGTATGAGAGTAACGCACTAAGTGAAAAGCGATACCTGGACCGGATGGAAAAACTACGCATCGCCTGGCGAGAGCAACTTGAACTGGCATCAAGACGCTGTGTGACTCCCCGCTATCAGAACCGGTGTAAGCTACTGCTAAAACACGATGACATGTGCTGGGTATTCCTCAGTCACGATGGCGTCCCTCTCACTAACAATGAAGCCGAGCGTTCATTGCGAAGCTATGTGCTGTGGCGAAAAGGCAGCTATGGTGTGTGGTCTCACCGAGGGGAACTGTTCAGACAACGTATACTCACCATCGTCGAAACCTGCCGGAAACAAAAGCTGAATCCACTGAATTGGCTCCGCGCCATTCTCGAAGCGACGCTGAACAAAACGTCCTATCCTCTGCTCGACGACTTCAAAGCTGCCTGTCAATAGGGCCTTGGTGAACGGTTACGGTAGAATTTGTAGATCCAATTGTAAGACAGGGCGCTGTTCTAGTTAGAATTCAATTACCGAATGATCTCCCCCATTGGCTAACAATGGAGCAATCGGTTAAAGCGGCTATCAATATGTCTACCCCTATGAGTATTGCCTCCGTGGAAAGACCGGATTTTTATACTGATGAACAAGCCTGGGAGATACATCATGTTATTAATGGGCAACGATACGCAACTGATATAAAAGTGATAAGTGCCAATAATGATAGCTTGGTGCTTGATGGAGAGCTACAAAGTGGCGATCAAATAGTATTCGTCCCCATTGCAAAGCAAAGCGTTTGGTTTAACTAGGTGTAAATTACATGGATGGAATTATTCGTTTGGAAAAAGTAAGTTATTGCTACCCGAATGAAACGACTGCAGTGCTCCGCGATATTTCATTTTCAATTGAGGAAGGCGATTACTTGTCAATTGTGGGGACATCTGGTTCAGGTAAAAGTACACTGCTCTCCATTATGGGTATGATAAATAAGCCAACAAAGGGAACTTATTATCTCCACGGAACTGACGTTCAGGATATTACCGAGGCATCTATTGCCAGATTGAAAAACCAGGAAATTGGTCTTATTTTTCAAAACTTTAATTTGTTGGCGCATCTAACCGTTTATCAAAACGTATGTTTACCATTGACTTACAACACAACGGTTCAGCGTAAGCAGTATCGCAACAAAGTGTTACAAGCTTTGAAAGAAGTAGACATGGAATCTTTTATCGACAGATTTCCAAATCAGCTTTCTGGTGGACAACAGCAACGCGTCGCAATTGCAAGAGCGATTGTTAATCAGCCTTCTCTTATTCTGGCTGACGAGCCGACAGGATACCTCGATAGTAATAATTCGGAAATTATCTTTAACATTTTAGAACAATTGAATGTAGGCGGCTGCACTGTCTGTGTGATTACACATGATATGAATTACGCCAATAAAGCAGAAAAACAATTGGTTATAAAGGATGGCCAGATCGAGACAAAAAAAATAGGAAAGATCAGTGAATCCAGTATGGCCTAGATTGGGCGTAAACTTTGCTATTAATTGGTGGCAGCAGTATAAGAAAAATACTGGTTTCTGGATTTCTTTATTTTTATTAGCTCTTCCAATGTCATTTTATGTTCACGCTTACCTAATAAATATAGCATATAACACCCCCCAGTTCATTGGTGTAGACAAGCCGGAAAATGTCCAACAAATTCGACTCATTGGCTCTACAGATTTGCCAATTCCTGTTTATTTGGCTGAAGAATCAATTCCAAACTTTCAATATAATATTGTTTATGAAAAGAACCAATGGGTTGAGATTGGTGAAACAGACGTAATAGACGTTGAGGCCAGTTTTTTTTCAGGTGATTATGAATCGTTTGGAATTTCACCTGCGTTCGGAAATTTGGATAATTTAGACTTTCCTCACCAAACATCACAGATTCATATAGCAATTAGCCATAGATTTTGGAAAAATCACTTAAAGTCTAAGCCTATCTTAGGTAAAACACTCATCATAAACGGTGAGATTGTCATCGTAGATGCTATATTGAAGCCAGAGTTCAAATCTTTTCGACAACAGAACGCCGTCGATATTATTATTCCATTTTCATATCTATCAAGATTGACTTTAAGCTCGCTCGAAGATTTATCTCCTGATGTACTATCATATATTGTAAGTGATAGCTTATTGAATAGTAAAAGCTTAGATACTATAAACCAGTATTTTAAAGATCAACTTTTACTGCCTGATAATGAGGAGCTTATAGTTTCCAGTGCATTTGGATATACGATTAAGGAATATAATGAAGTTCAAGCTCGCTTAGGCCGACTAATTCAACTATTTACCGTATTATTTGTTTTCAGTTTTATTGCCTTTTTGAGCCATCAAATAAATGACAATCAAAATCGACAAAATGAGCGGACATTGCGTACTTACTTAGGAGCGAATCGATATCAGTTAACGCTTCAATCAACGGTTGAGAATTTATTGAATTTTATTTCCTTAGCTATTTTGCTTCTTTTTATGCTTCCCGTTTCTAAAATACTCGTTAGGTTGGTAATTCCGACGCTAGATACAACGACCGATACAGGCTTTACCACACTTTTTACTATTTTCGGCTTAGTACTGGCTTTTTTCTTTATTATGTCGAACGTAACATTTTTTTTGCAAAATCATTTTCTAAATACCAGTCTGGGAAGAGGAGATACCGCGTCGCGAGGACAAAAGCTACAAACCTTTGTGATTCTCAGTGTAATGGTGAGTTTGAGTTGCATTAGCGTTATCCGAGGAATAGAACTTGTTCAGATTCAGTTAGATTACTATCAAAAAGATAGAGGTTTTGATTCAACTGACTTGTACGTGGTCAATTTTGACTTTCCACGCCAAGGAGGTACGTTTTATGCCAATGAACTTCCAAAACTACTTGTAGAAAGCCTGGAGACACAAGAGCATATCGATTCTGTTGCATTAACAACAATGCCATTTATGATGGGGCGTTCATCTTACGAAAACCTCTTCACTCCTTCTATGCAGCCCCTGGGTGGAACCGGGAGCGCCGCTGTACTCACTTCAAGCATTTCCCCCAATTTTTTTGACGCCAGTGGTATATCGTTACTCATCGGAGAAAATATGGAATGGGGGCGGTACAACGATGTAGTGATTAGTCATTCACTGTACAAGAAGTATTTTGACGGCCAGCCTCTTACTCAAGTAAAGCTAATTGGCAAATATGTTGACGGCACAACACGAACAATAGATGTAGTAGGCGTAGCTGCAGATGTTTATTACGGAAGTTTAGATGATGATCCTGCATCTTTAGTTTACGGCTTAGTTCCTACAATAACAGGGTTTGAAAGTATTTTACTAAGGAGTAAAGCAACCGCTCCGGAGGTATTACAAAGTGTTAATACAGGGATTCAAAGTATAGACAACTCATTTCAGAATCCAAAACTGTTTAATGTCACCGCCCTTATTGAAGAACAACAATCCCCACAAGTAGCGCTTCTTTCAATGTCTTTGATTCTGAGGGATCCCCACGAATTTAGCATGTAATCTTGCTCATGCAAGCTTCAGCGGTGAGTTCATCAAGCCAGCGGATCGTCTTTTTCCACTGATGCAGGGTAAATCGCATTGAGGTGTTAAAAGCTCTCAAGCCAAGAAAGTGAAAGGATAGTACGGATTTTGTTTCGGTATTTGCCTGAAAGCGTCGATGCTTGTTACTGACAACTAATAGCATGCCCAACAGTACAGCCACTAACGAAGCCAGTGTGGTAAGCAAGACCAGAACAGTAATGCGTGTCTTGGTTGTGCTGCGATTATTTTCATACCCCAGACCAAAGCGCGTGCTTTTCATATCCCGAAAGCCTTCTTCTATTTGCATGCGCTGGCGATAAATATCGATGACTTGTTTAGATAAGTGACGATGGTAGGGCAATGACGTCGCCAGTAGCCACGGATCTCTTGCGCCATCAGCATATTTCAATGAATTGGTATCCCGTTGGCGCGAGCCAGTGGCATTAAACGCTCGTCGACCTTTCGCTTTCTCTTTAACCAACACCAAGGTACAGGCAAAAGGTCGTGACTTGACGATAAGCGCGTTATCAAATCGCTTGGGTCGTGTTGTAGCCTTTAGATAAAGCTCAGCGATAGATTGCCATTCATTACCGCCATCCAGCGAATATAAATGTGGCTTTCGCACACGTCCGACAATATGCCATCTCAATGCCTGCACTTCACGAAACCACGGCGATTTGTAGCCCGCATCAGTGACAATAATGGGCTGGCAGGTATCCGGTAAGAGCGTGTGCAATATCTCTAAAAAGTCTCTATGTGTAGTCGCTTTTGCACTGGCTTTTCTATCATGCACTTCCTGATAAAGGGTAATAGGCCGCCCTTTAACGACAATTGCGGCGCGAAGTAAAAAGTGCTTTTTGCACTTATCCAAATCTGACCAGTCAACGGCAATGACAGGATGTTTACAGGTACAAAATAACCGGCAAATCATTGCATAGATAAACGGTACTTCACGCTGGAGGTGACCATTAGATAACAGCCGGTCAGCCCGCTTAATACGGTGTTTCTCATAGGCATTGGAACGGTTACCGCGCCCCATACTGGTCACAGTGGCCGAACCGCTCTCAATCAAGCTTCGCACACAGGCGACAACGGCCTGTTTGCGGGTTTTATGCATTTTATGGCTGACAAAAGAGACAAGATTGTTCAATATAGAGCGTGCATTCATGGTGTTTTCTGTGTTGGTTTTTTTTGGCGATGCGTATTAGGCATTTCCCGATCACTAATTCCGGCCTCTCGATCACCCCAATTCTGATACACCCGATCACTGGTATTATGGCTTGCCCGATCAGTAGTTGTGGCAGACCGCAGTCTGCCACAGGTATTTACCTCATGGTTTGTTGCTTTCTCATTGACTCCCCAGTGAGGGTTATCCGGTGAGCATTGTGGATGAGGCGATCTAGTAGCGCATCGGCAACCGTGCCGTTACTTATCATTGAATGCCATTGCTCTACAGGTAGCTGACTACAGATGATGGTGCTACTTACGCCGTGCCTGTCTTCTACCACCTCCAGTAAGTCTGTTGCTGTAAGATATACTAATTGTTGCGCGAATATAGAAATAGCTGCCCGCCCCTATCGCGCTCTCCATCACCAACCGCCTACTTTCTTGACGTGTTGGAATATAAACAATAGGATTTATTCGTTAGCTCTGGGACTTGTTGGCGAAAGCCTCCCCCTGGGGACATGCGAGAAGAAGGGCTCACCGAAAGGTGGGCCTTTTTCGTCTTTACTCATAGAATCCTCCGCACTATGTGTGAGATATACAACTGGCTGCGACTCGCCGAGCACCTGTGTCGTATACCTATATGATTAAAATGTCTTATCCGGGGCTGAACCGAAAATAGAATACTCTTGCTGTCTGAAAAAGCGTGAGCTGATGCTTGGATCCCGATATGAACTATCCAGTAATCTGTCTGTCTTAACTGGGACATCCCTGATTCCTTATTCCGGTATTTCTCGAATCCGGCATCGGAAAAGGAATCTTGGCGCATGAGGTTTAACTCGTTATCGGGACTGGATCCATTATAAATGAACGTCGGAATTAATCAGAGTAGCCTTAAAAGAATAAGTGGATTTATTGCCGCCGGAGGAATGGCAACCCTTTTCCATTGGGCGGCCATGTCCGGCCTGGTTCTGCTTGGCATGGCCCCCGTAGCAGCCACCTTTTCTGGAAGCGTTGTAGGAGCGGTTACCAACTACTGGTTGCAGCGAACTTTGGCCTTTCCAAACGCACGCCCACACATCCAGGCCATCTGGCGATATGCCTTTTCCTGTTCACTCGCAGCTCTCCTGAACGTTCTGATCTTTTTAGTCCTGCATCAACTGTTTGAAATCTCTGTTGTGCCTGCTCAGCTTCTAACCACTGCGGCTGTCGCTGTATTTAACTATGTTGTCTACCAAAGGCTGGTATTTCATGAACAAACCTCTTGAGACTTCCCGTGCGCCGAATGAATCAGAGCTGCTTTCCCTGGTGGTTCCGGTGTTCAATGAGCGTTCGATGCTTCCCCTATTCTTTGAGCATGTATTGCCGATCCTTGCGAGCCTCGATATTCGCTCGGAGATCGTGGTTGTGGACGATGGTAGCGAGGATGGCAGTGCCGAATTTGTTAGGACTTTCATTAAAAGGAAATCGAGCATCCGTCTCGTCAAGCTAAGCCGCAACTTTGGCAAAGAGGCAGCGGTAACAGCAGGGCTGGAGCATGCCAAGGGGGATGCGGTGATCGTTCTGGATGCGGACCTTCAGGATCCACCTGAATACATTCCCGAGATGGTCAAGAGTTGGAAGTCCGGCTTTGATGTCGTTCTGATGCAACGTCGATCACGTGTAGGCGAGAGTTTTCTCAAGCGCTGGAGTGCGCACCTTTTCTATCGCTTGCTGAATAAGACCAGTCGCACTGAAATCCCGGTCGACACGGGTGATTTCCGATTGATGAGCAGGCGGGCAGTTGATGCCCTTCTCCGGTTAGGAGAGCGCAACCGCTACATGAAGGGACTCTTTGCCTGGGTTGGTATGCCAACGACGATCATCGAATACGACCGGGCATTGAGAGTGGCTGGCGAGAGTAAGTGGGACTACCCGGGCCTGGTCGGCCTGGCCCTTGAAGGCCTGACTTCCTTCTCAGTGTCACCTCTCAGATGGGCAACGCTTGTCGGCTTGCTGACCGCCTCCGTTGGTGGATTGTTCGGTGTCTGGATTGTAGCGAAGGCAATAATGCTCGGCGATCCGACTGACGGCTACCCATCGTTAATCGCCCTCATCAGTTTTCTGGGCGGCATACAACTGGTGAGCGTTGGTATCGTTGGTGAGTATGTGGGCAAAACCTACATCGAATCGAAACAGCGACCACTGTATCTGACCGAAGAAGTGGTCGAGAACAAAGAGGTATCAAGCCGAGACCAAATCAGCAACTTCAGAGGCGTCAAGAATGCTAAAGCGATTTGAGCCCTGGTTCTGGGTACTGGCTGCCGTATTGTTCAGTCGCTTTATCGGAATGACGCTGTATCCCTTCGTGGATACAACGGAGCCCCGATACGCTGAAATCGCTCGGTTAATGGCTGAATCCGGGGACTGGATAACGCCCTGGTTTGAACCCGGCGTTCCGTTCTGGGGGAAGCCTCCCCTGTCATTCTGGGCTCAAGCGGCCTCTCTAAAGATATTTGGACTGTCTGAATTCTCATTGCGGCTACCGGCATGGTTCGCCACGATTGGAATCGTATGGCTGACGTGGTGCCTCGCAAATCATGCGCGCGGTGCTGCGGTCGCTCGGTGGTCTACTCTTGTGCTTTCCACGATGGCACTCACTTATATCAGTGCTGGCGCAGTCATGACGGATACATTCCTGGTTTTTGGAACGACCCTCTCTCTGGTGAGCATGTGGTTCGTGCTTTCGGGCCGGTCTGACTATTGGCGCTGGTGGTTTTTCGTGGGCCTGGCTATCGGCTTGTTGTCAAAGGGACCGTTGGCTGTTGTATTGACCGTTACCCCCCTGGTGCTATGGGCTGCTATTTTCAGGCAGCAGTTACAACCGTTAAAAAAATTACCCTGGCTTCTTGGCTCACTTCTGACACTGGCGATTGCCGTGCCATGGTACGTGCTCGCTGAATTGAAAACGCCCGGGTTCCTCAACTATTTCATCATTGGCGAACACTTTAGCCGGTTTCTGGACCCCGGGTGGGCCGGCGATTTGTACGGTAGTGCCCATGACCGGCCCAAGGGCATGATCTGGATATTCTGGATTTGGGCTTCATTCCCCTGGGGTATCATTGGCTTGGTTGGCTTTGGCCTTGCTGCGGCGCGAGGCAAAACAAAGGATATATTCACTGGTGCTGTTCAAGACGCCTCAACGCTGTATCTGTTGTTTTGTGCGATAACGCCAATGCTGTTCTTTACCCTGGCAGGCAACACGCTCTGGACTTACATACTTCCTTCTCTGCCGTTCTCGGCCATTCTGATTGCCGGATGGGTGTCGCAGCTCAATTTACGTCCCTGGTCCAGAATCAGGTCGGGTGCTGTATTACTTGCACCCGTTCTCATTACCCTTTTTGTGTTCATAGGTGTGAGCGGAGTAAAACCACTAAAAACCGAGAAGCAATTGATAGGCCGGTATGAGAGCATTCAGCAAGCGGGAGACGGTCCAATCTTTTACATTGGCAAGATGCCATTTTCCGCACGTTTTTATTCGTTGGGCGACGCTGTCGAAATCACCTCCACAGAATTCGACAGTCTGCTGGACGCTGACGGGTACGCCAGGGTCTTTGCCGCAATTCCAAACGATGCGGTAGATAAGGTTCTTGGTCCGCGGGCCACTGACGCTCAGAAGTTGGGGGAGAACAAACGGTACCAGCTATTCTCGATCGATCTTCCGCCAACAGACAGCCAGAATGACCCCGTTGATTCTGAATTAAACTCGAAGAATGATTAATGACGCAGCTGATTACTGCTAAAACTGAGTCTTTGAAGGCCGGATTTTCAAGATGGCTGGCCTTTTGGCAGTGATCTAGTCCGGAAATGGCAGTAAAATCAGAATCCTGGCTCCTCCGTTTTTCGAAAGATAGTGAAAGCTAGCGTTTTTTACTATCGAAGCATAGAGATTGGTATAGCTACAGCAATCCGGACAGCAGTTTTATCGGCGATATGTCACAAACCGCCCTGCGTGCTGAGGTATTAGTTGAGGAAAATGCTGGCGGTTCACAATGCCGCCAACCTAACTCAGCCCCAGTTGGTCGAACGCTTGGTTGCGATAATATAGAAATAGATGCTATAAAGTTTTATCCGCCACAACAGGCCCAGGTAACACAAAGTCCGGGGAACTTCATGCCAATCAGCCTGACACCCCATCTCAAACGTAACAAAGTCGTTCGATACGACCTTCGCTATCCGGGCCCTCTCGTCGTTTGGTGGTATTGCGGCCTCTACAAAAACCTGCAGGATAGCACCCAGCCGCTAGTGCTCGTCGCATTCCGGAAACTCATGGACTCCCAGAGTCTATCCGATGAAATCGTTTATCAGCGCATCCCCCTTACTGCACTGGGCCAATTTAGAATCGGTACTGTGTGGGAAGATGGAGCATGCTGGATGAGCATGAGTTTCGAATCTCAGGTATTTGATGTCGATTTTACCCAACATGGCTGGGCTCTAACTTCGTTCCAACGGAGGCATGTTTTAGACCTTCCGCCACCGTACCCGTCCGAAATCCACCCACTCCACTATGGGCGGGATAAAAATTGGTTGCTGGAGTTTTCGCTAGAGACAGGGGGGAAACTGATCGTTCCATGCCTGGAATTCTTTACCCGGTGTTATGGCAGGTCAGCAGAGTTAAGACGCTGTCTGGCTACCTATGACTGGGAGGAACTCACCAAGAATCGGCTGTACGCCCCTCTCAACGAGCCGGAAGAAAAGGGGAAATGGAAAATAAAACTCAGGAAGCGCCTTGTTGGTGGCGATTCCATTCTTCTCGCTCATGCGAAGTACAGTCCCTATACCCAATCGATAGTTAAGAGAATTCACTCTGATATACAAGTAAACTATGATCCCGAGGGAAAAAAACCTGCTTTTATAAAAATCGCACCTTGGTTCGATGGCCCGGCAAAACTTAAAGTGAAGGGAATATGGTTCGATCAAAACCGATCCTTTCTTGCACTTGAGATTAAAGGTAGTAGCGATCCCCTAGGTGTTCCTATCTGGAAGGATAGGGAGACCACCGGCTCGCTAGCGGCGGGTGAAGGCGGGCCGGCCGGATCTGGTGCGCCGATCAAACGGCTTAGTAAAATACCGGATATTATTGACCTCACGGATGCTGAAGCCCCTGATGGCGACGCATCATTGGTTGAAATTGAAGACCCGGACTTTGAGATACTCGGGACGCCTCGGGTTATCCACCAATTGTGGAGATCAGACCCACATAACTTCTCAGGGCAAGCAAGGGTGGAGGCAACGGACGCGTCGACTTTTTCTAGTGGCGATCCCCATGGAAGCGGGAAAGGGGTCGGTTATGCATCGATACATGCAAAACCAGTGCTGGAGTCCCAGGGCACGCTGAGAGACATGTGGAATGCGATGCTTTTTTTCAAAAAAACATACCCACATATCATCCAATCCGTTGAGTGGTTTACGTTCGATGATGGCTACCAAGCCGATACGGAGCCCAAGCTTATCGCTATCCAGCCCTTCGAAGACCGTGAAGAAGGGATGTCGAGCAAGATCTGGCGATGGCCATATCTCGACCCCAAAACCATGCTGGAGGTGCGGGGAGCACTGGTTATGCGTATCAAGGCCGGGGATAAAGAAGTCCACATCGTGGAAATTCAGCGGCGCCCTATCAAAAAGAAAGATAAAGATGGGCTGGTCAGCGATACTGAAGAGTCATTCCAAGGTTTAATATTCGCACTTTCCACCCCGGATGACCTCAGACCTTGGCTTACCCTCCTATTGTCGGAGGTTAGGTATAAAACGGGTGTCGTGAAACATTTAGCAGTCAGCTGCCCAGGAAAGGCCGACAGCTTTAACCACGCCCCTTCCAGTGGAGACTACATTCCATGTGTATCAGCGGCACGGAATGCGCTGGGCAAGATGGGAGTGTTCTTTGCATGACCAATAGAGTAATGAAATCTACCCGTGCAGTAACCGTTCGGGAACGTGTCTATCTCTCCCAGCCATCCAATAGGCTCTCGCTAAAAGAGCGTAAGCCACTAAAAATACAATATTCAAACGGTCAGTTTATAGCCAGGAGCATACCTCGGAGAAAACGGCGGTATGTCCGCTTAGAAGTGATCACGCTTAAGGAGCCCATGGATAGTGTCCACTAAAAAATAAGTGGACACTATTTTGACGCCGCCAGCGTTACGCTCAAGATGGGGCCCCCGGACGGTTACATCCTAACGTCTATAGCAGGTGCATATTCCGGCCCATCGTGACCACCCATTCCGTTTGAACGTGACCGCCTGTTCCGGGCGATCGTGACCGCTCATTCCGTTTTATCGTGACCGATTTCGGGTCGTTTTCCGGAATCGCCGGTCACGATGCCGGAATCATCGGTCACGTTCCTCCGGAATCACACCCAACTCGCTGGAATTCTGCAACTTTTTCCGGCATACCCGCCTCTTTTTTACGACGAGGAAAGGCGGATGCCGGCAGCGAGGATTTCCATGCGACAGATCATCGAGGTTTTGCGCCTCAAGTACGAAGCGGGCCTGAGCCATGAGCGCATTGCCCGCGCCTGTGGCCTTTCCAAGGGTGTGATCGGTAAGTACGTCAGCCTGGCCACCGCTCAGGGCATCACCTGGCCGTTGCCGGAAGGCACGGACGAAGCACGGCTGGAGGCCCAGCTGTTCCCGGCCAAGACGCCGCCTTCACGCTTTGCCGAGCCCGACTACTTCCAGGTCCATCAGGAGCTAAAGACCAAGGGCGTCACCCTGCAACTGCTCTGGGCCGAATATGTGGAACGCCACGGCGACAAGGCTCGCCGGTACAGCCAGTTCTGCCACCACTACCGGCTCTGGCGTGGTCGGCAGCGGCGCAGCATGCGCCAGGTCCACCGGGCCGGTGAGAAGATCTTTATCGACTACTGCGGTCCCACCGTGCCAGTGGTGGACCGTAGCACCGGCGAGATGCGCAAGGCCCAGGTCTTTGTGGCCGTGTTGGGGGCGTCCAGCTACACCTTCGCCGAGGCCACCTGGAGCCAGTCCCTGCCGGACTGGATCGCCTCTCACCAGCGGATGCTGGCGTTCTATGGTGGCGTACCGGAACTACTGGTTCCGGACAACCTCAAGGCAGCGGTCACCAAAGCAGACCGATACACGCCCCAGATCAACGAGACCTATGCGGAACTGGCGGCCCATTACCAGACGGCGGTACTGCCGGCACGCCCCTACAAGCCCAAGGACAAAGCCAAGGCCGAAGCCGGCGTACTGTTGGTTGAACGCTGGATCCTGGCCCGGTTGCGGCATCAGACGTTCTTCTCACTGGCCGAGCTAAACGCAGCCATCGCCGGACTGTTACCGGCGCTGAACCAGCGCCCGTTCCAGGGGCGCTCCGAGAGCCGCCAGAGCCTGTTCGAGGCACTGGACCGACCCGCGCTCAGGCCGCTCCCCGCAACGCCCTACGTCTACGCCGAGTGGCGCAAGGCACGACCGGGCATCGACTACCACATCGAGATCGACAAACGGCTGTACAGCGTGCCTCACGCACTCGTGGGCGTGAAGCTGGATGTTCGGGTGACCGATACGTCCGTGGAGGTGATGCACAAGGGCCAGCGGGTCGCCCTTCATTCCCGTCACGGCAAGGGCCGCTTCGTCACCCTGACCGAGCATATGCCCAAGTCCCATCAGGCCCACCAGAACTGGTCACCGGGCCGCTTCCTGAACTGGGCCACGGACATCGGCCCCGCCACGCTCGACGTGGTGCAGCGCCAGCTCAAGGACCGTCCTCATCCCGAACATGGCTACCGGGCCTGCCTGGGGCTGTTGAACCTGAGTCGACGTTACAGCCGTGATCGGCTGGAGCAAGCCTGTGCCCGGGCGTTGTCCATCAACTCGGCCAGCTACCAGAGCATCACCTCGATCCTGAAGCAGGGTCTGGATCAGTTGCCTCTGCCACTGACCGAGGAAGAACCGGAACTGACCGATTTGCCTGTTCACACCAACGTTCGCGGCCCCCGCTACTACCACTGATCCCGGAGACACTGATGTTGACTCAAAACACCCTCGATACCCTGCGCCAGCTCAAGCTGACCGGCATGTGCGATGCCCTGGAACAACAACGGGCACAACCCGACACCCACGACCTGGCGTTCGAGGAACGCCTGGCCTTACTGATCGACCGGGAGGTGCTGCACCGAGAAAACCGACGGCTGGAGAGGCTGCTGAAGGCAGCCCGGTTGCGGGTCCCGGCCTGCGTGGAAGACGTCGATTACCGCCATCCACGGGGGCTGGAGCGCTCCCGCATGGCGGGTCTGGCAAGCTGTGACTGGATCCGCCAATCCCTGAACCTGTGCATCACCGGCCCAACCGGTTGCGGCAAGACCTGGCTTGCGTGCGCTCTGGGTAACCAGGCCTGCCGGCAGGGGCTCTCGGTTCGCTACCTGCGAGTACCGCGCCTGTTCGAGCAGGTGCGCATTGCCCACGGCGATGGCAGCTACGCACGGCTGATGAACCAGTTGCTGAAAACCGACCTGCTGATCCTGGACGACTGGGGTATGCAGAAGGTCACGGCGCAACAACGGCAAGACCTAATGGAGGTGATCGAAGACCGGCACGGGCGAGGCTCAACGCTCATCGCGAGCCAGTTACCAACCGAACACTGGCACGACTACATCGGCTCCGCCACGCTCGCCGACGCCATCCTGGACCGACTCCTGCACGGCGCTCATCGACTCAATCTGAAGGGGGAATCACTGCGAAAAGCAAAAGCACAAAATACGGAATCGGTTGACCCATCGTGACCGCTCAGAGTACAAAACTCACTCCAGCGTGATGGCCGTGTGCAAATCGGTCACGATCCCCGGAATGACCGGTCACGTTCGCCGGAATACGCAGGGGGGGCACTTCAATACCCACCACGCAGGAACGGGCAGCCAGAAGGCTTGGCCGTGCCAGGTAATCACGACCCCTCCATGGAATTGCGCAACCCCAACCAGAGCTTTTTTGTCAATATTTCTGTCCAGCCCATGAAAGTATGCCAGCGCAGCAGAGATCCACTGTCTTCTGATGGGCTCGCTACCGTCACCATATCGCATCAATGCCAGCAGCTCTGCTTCCAGGTTCTTTCTGCGCAGGCGCTTTGCTTCAGTTTGGTTTGCGCTCGGCAAGCTAACTTCAGCGCTGTGCACCTCTCGCAAATACCGCACAAACCCCGAAATCGCTGCTCTTTGGCCTGGCTTCTTAGCTAGGTATGCGTTCAACTGCTCCTGACCCGGTAGCCAACACCCCTGATCGCCTTCAGCGAAACCGCTCAATAACTCTGCCGCTGGCGTCAACGCCAATCTGACAGACACCAAGGTTGTCTTACCTGCCGCCAAGCGACCCAAAAGCATCTGCAAATAACTGTCCAGCAGCTTTCGTTCATTTGACCTTGGGGCAAGCTTGTCTTGTATTGCGGCGATCCTCCTGCGCTCAGAATCTTCAGCCTTTGCCTCCTCATCAGGAGTGGCAAGGCCAACCGACTCGATCCAGCGCATAGGCAACAGCATTCGCCGAAGCCCAGCAGCCCCAAATCGCCCCAGCAACGGGGCGTACTCAGGGATATCTCCCCACTGCTGCTCAATCTCAATGAAGAACGGGAGATAACGATGAATAGTCAGCGCCGATTTATTTCCTCCCACTTCCGCCAGTAGCCATTGCCCAAATGCAGTAAAGTGCTCTGCCATCACCCGAGTTGAGAAGGCAGCGCAGTCCAGCCGTACCCGCTTCTCCAACAAACTCCGCCAGTAGCAACGCTCGCACCTATTGCCATACCCTGCAGGCATAGACTGCCCGCACTGGGTGCAGGGGTGCGTCCCATAAATAACGCACTTCCGGCATAACATCTGACCGCTGGATGCCAACTGCAGCTTCCGATGGCGTTTACAGGCCTGGCATGTCCCATGGTCTGTAGTGAAGCACTTGGAACACATCCGCCAATCATGTCCTTGAGCTGTTGATCTGGATAGCCTGGACGAAAGAGCGCCGCACACCTCGCAAGGCTCTGGCTTTCTGAAATAAGGGCTGCATGCGTTACAGACTGGGCCATAGGGCGTGATTTTCCCTATTGAGTAGTCCGTCTTCTCACAACGAGCACAAGGCCGGTCATACTCACACTTGCGGCACACTGCAACGGCATCAGTCCGCAAAATAGGCGCGCTGCACCCACAACGAGTGCAGACCCGGGGTCTGAATTCACGCTTGTAGCAGCGCGGGCAGTAGCGCCGATTTCGATAGAAACGATGTGCTTTAACCATCTGCCGCCCACATTCATCACAAATGTAGCGGTAGGTAGTCATCAAGGCACTCTGGCTAACTTACGCTGCAAGCGCGCATACATACGCATAACTGTTTGTCGCGACCGTGGTCGGCGCACTTCGTTAGCCTGAGCGGCCTTCGTCCGAGGAGTAGAACCATCGGGCAATGACGCCACCATCTCTGCAATCGTTCGGGGCAACGGCCGGGATATCCCGAAAAATGTGGCGCGAGTAAGTGAAGCTTGAGTAGCAGCTTCCCTGAAGCGTTCAGACCCTGCGTTGAGCATTTGCCAAGCCCCCGACAACAAGGGAGTCCGCTCCTGGACGGGTATGAGCTCAAACGCCAAGCCAGTGGACGGAGACACTACGGCGCTCGGAGCTACCCCCAAGGTCTTTATAAACGCCTGAAGACCTCCAGCTTGTCCCTGTGCAACCCGGCGTATAACCAAAAGAAAATACCGCGCAAGTCGGAACCACTCGTGGCTGGTGATCTTTACCTGGTCGTAATACCCATAGCCATCCTGGATCACCCGATCAGCCGCTTCTTGAAACGCGACTGCTGCTTCTGAGAACGCAATTAAGTTCGCATCCCTCAGATCCCGCCCACAGTGCGCACATATCGCCAAATGCTTATCCTCCGCCTGCAGTCGGTGGGGTTCCACGGGGAGCTTACAGCTCCAGCAGCGATCATATAATTGTCCACCATGCGCAGAGCAGCCCACATGCCAAGCGAGCCGCCATTCCAGGCGGTAATAAGGCACTTGACCGATAGCGAGGCAGGATGGGCAATACTGCAGCCCACCCAAGCGAACTCTGTTCTTGCTGCCCAGTGTGAGCACCCAGGGCCAGACAGCGCGACTATCGAGCGAGTCTGCCGAGATAGATTCGACCGTACCCCGGAGGCTCGCCGCATCCAATATCACGGCTGGGATACCTGATGCGCTTTCCAAAGCCGTAAGTCGCTCCGCACTGACCCCACGATCAAGATCTCTTATCCACGCTCTCCAACGGGGCCAAACGTCACCCGTCAACACCAGTGGATCACAACCTTGAGTCAGAGCGGCCCTTGCTAACCAGGACGAGAACAGCTCGCTCGGTTGTAGCGGCACAGGAACGGCCCAGCCGGGTTTCATGTCATTACTTCTCTGATGCCACGAGTCGGCCTGACCCAACTTTTACTTTCAATAATCGCCTTATTAATATGCTCCGAACCACTGGTTATCGCTTCTCGGGCGCACTCGATCAGGAGCCGATGAAGGTTACCGATATTCCCCTCAGAAATAGCATGCAGCAGCATTGCCAGTTCCGGCTGGTGGAGGCGTGAAGGGGCTTTCAGCGGGAGTACCTTCTCAAATCCAGCTAGTAGTCTTTGGAAGTCTTGATTCAGCTCCCACGCTGGTAAGCTGATTACGTCAAAACGGCTCGCATGTTGAGGGTCAGTGTGGAGAACACGAACAGCTTCACGCGTACCCACGCCTACGATAGGAATGGCCAGCTCATTACAAAGCAGTTTGATCGCATTCATCACCTCCCGTTGCTTTACGCCGGAACCAGTGAGTAACGAATGAAACTCATCAATAATCAGCATCTTCACATGACAGGCGCGGAAAAGATGAATCACCTGGTATCGCAGCTTGGATACGGGGTCACTGGCTCGATAGGGAGTGAAGAAGCGCTCCAGAATGGAAATAAGGAGCCCTTTCTCATCGGCGGTGGGCGGTGCTTCAGCGAGAATAATTGGCTTTACTGGGTCAGATTCTTCGTTAACGTAACCTTGTCCGCATAACTCAACGAAGCGTCGGATGATCGTTGTCTTGCCGTTGTTCGAATCGCCGACGAGAAGCAGGTTGGGCATGCGTGGTCGTACCGGCTTGCTCAGCAGGCCTTGCAGAGTGTCCACTATCTGAAGCGCTGTGTGGTAACCAATCCAGCGGGGCTCATCGAGAAACTCCAATCGCTCCTGATTGGACAGCAGCAAAATGTGTTGGAAGTCTGGATGGACGTGATCGTAAGCGCTCATGCGATATCTCCGAAGCCATCAATATCTCCATCGACTAGCTCAGTAAAGGCAGTCAGCTCGGCAACCGGCTTTTTGTCGGGCTTCGCTGGCAAAGGCGCTGCTGGTGAAACCTTCTTCTCATGCTCTTTCCGACGCTGCGCTTGCCGACGCGCCCTTTTGGTGCGCTCCTGCGCTTCATCAACATGCGCTCTCAGCTCAGTGATAGCCCGAAGAATCTCGTGCTCATTGACGCTTTTAGCTCCTTCACGCTTCAGCTTATCTTTGGCCTGCTGGTACTCCCATATGCTCATTGACGGAAGCCCTTGGTCCGCAAAGGGAATTTTGAAGTATTGATTGAGCGTAGGGTCAAAAAACCAGATAACACTGATATCCCTGGGGTCGCGGCGGAACACGAGTTCCAACTTCTTCCCCGTCTCTGAGTCTTTGGCATTGATCCACGGGCGCAAGGCCTCCGCGTAGTAACTCATTCCATCAATAGTGACGCCGAAAGTTTGTACAGTCCGCCGAAATGACGGAAGGAAGTCGAGCAAGGTGGTAAGCCGATCAGCTGTTCGAGGAGGAACACCTACGCCAGGCTCCTCACCATTTCCAAAGATCCCGATCTCCCACTTTTTAGACGGCGCCATGCCTAGCGACGAGTGAAGTCGCTGGTGATAAACCTTGCAAATGAACGTGACTAACCAAGCTTCAAACTCCGATTTGGTCATTACCGCATGCCTCTCGGAATCATAACCCTCACGATCTTTTATGGAGGAAAAGGTGGTGCCAGGCAGGTTGTGAATCTCTTTCAGGAGGGTACCCAGCACTCGCTCGATATGCCCACCGTAGCGCGGCTGCCTGACAGGCCGGAACTCCAGATTGATACCGTATGCCAAGCAGGATTGCTGGAAATTATTCGAGCGAAAATCAGCGCCGTTATCAACATGAATAGTTCTTGGCATACCCCATACTGGCCATGACGCATCCACCTTGTGCAGCAGGAGCCACTCGTCTTTGGGCAACATCGAGTGAGCAACACACATCGCTACAGAGGTTTCAGAGGGGGGATCAAAAGACAAGTAATAGCCGGTTATCATCCGAGTATTCAGGCACATCGCAAGCGTAACCCAAGGTCTACCGATCGGCTTTCGATAGACATCATCTACAAGGATAATATCTACCGGAGTATGGTCGATCTGGACGACAGCGAGCGGATAGTCCGCATTGGGGAAACGTCCAGGCGCTGGAAGAAAGCGGTTTTTAGCCTTTTCCTTAAACCCCCGGCCACGTAAGTGGTCTCGCTCCGCGATTTTCTTGATCCTGGCACGGATAGTCATGTGGCTCGGTGCTGTCATCCCTCGCTCAGCGCATATCCGCTGGACCTCAATGATTGCCTTCTTGGCAGTAGGGCGCTGAGGTGTGAGATAGAATTCGCGTATGACCTTCTCTATGACAGCTTCAACATCAGCAGAAATACGACTATTCCCTGCCTTCCAGCCGCGTTTATGAGGGATGAGCGCTATAACCGAACCATAAGCGTTATAGCGCTTTAACCAGCGGTAAAGCGTAGCAGGGTCAATATTCAGCTCATTCGCACGGTGTTCTGCTTGCTCACGGCCAATCTGATGCTGACCAAGCAGCGGTTTAATGGCTGCATAACGCTGCTGAGCTATTTTCCAATCCTCATCAGCTATTTCATCCAGATCCTGAGTCATTGCAGGCAAGTCTGGTGCTCCAGCAACGGGGCGTAGGTCACCGACTCTCAACACAGCACTGCGCCCTGTTTCTACCGCCACCCCTACAAGCGAGTCGAAGTCTAGAATCTGCGAGATCTTGTAAACCGTATTTCCATTCTGCACCAAGGAGCCTATATCAACCTTGACCTGCATGCGGTTCGGCTCAAAGGCCTCGTTCGGCATTTTGATGTCGTCGTCTTCAGTCATAATCAGGAATCCATAGCTCGGAGAACTCGTTGAGGGGGCGGCTCATGTCGCAATCCAATTGGCGGGTGGCCAACAGATGCCAGATGTGTGAAACACCTTCTGCCCGGTACATCCCCATGAAATGCCGAGCCAGCAGGTAGTCTGGTGTGCTTGCCCCCATGTCGCGAACGCTTGTCAACACTGCACTGGTTTCCTCCATCGGGAACGACATCCGCTTATAGCGCTCCAAAAACCTGATGTTGTTGAAGACCTGGTCCCGAATGCGCGACTCATCATGGATGTGGAACGTCCAGCCTTGATGCTTGGCATGACTCCAAGCCGCCTTCCACTTCGGCAACCATTTGCGCCAGTGTTTACGCCACTCCTGCTCAGGCTTAACCTCTATCAACATAGGCTTAGGGTAATTCTCGTAATGTCTGTTACCAAGACGATAATAGACAAGAAAATCAGGGGTGTAGGTGTACGACTGGCCGTTGATGCCAGTAAAAGGAATAGCCGTTGGCTGAGGCACCACGTCCAGCACATCAATACAAAATTCGGTACGAATCAGGAAGTCACGCTCTAACGTGGATTCGTATGCAACGGATGACTCCCCACGAAAAGCGTAAACGCCAGACACACTTCTGCGGGTAGGATTGATCTTACGAACCTGCTTAACCCGAGCTTCATTGCAGTTATTCATATACATTTTGGTCCTCGTTGCGCTTATTCCTATGATTTCCATTGCATATATTTATTTAAAACAGCGCTAACCTACTGATTCATAGTCGTCATAATCGCATCTATTGGCTTATCTTACAGTTGCCTGTTTGACGGTGAGTTTTTCCAGTCCCCAGTCATCCAGGATCAGTAGCTGTTGTTTCGCTATCGTTGCTAGCTGCTTGGTGTAACTGCCATCAGCGTGGCCGATGTGTAAGTGCTCGTTTAATCGTGGTAATCGCCAGTAACCAACACGTATTCCCTGGCGACACGCTTGTTCACCAAGCGCACAAGCTACATAGGTTTTACCGCCACCTGTGGCTCCGGTAACAATGATATTCTGATGATGACTAAGATATCCGCCATTTAATAAATCGGCCATTCTTGGCTTTTGTAATCCGCGGCCATTGTCGTATGACAGTTCTTCCGGTGTTGCATTTAACCTGAGTCGTGCCTGTTTACGAAGTCGGTTGATGCGGTTTGTCCGTCTTTGGTTCATTTCATGGTCAACCAGCAGGGACAACCGTTCCTCGAAGGCTAATTCACAGTAGGTGTTGGGTTGAGCGCGTTGCTGTTTTAACATATCCGCAATCCCTGTCATGCGCAGTTGCTGTAATTGTTGGATGAGTAGATCGTTCATTTGAGTTCCTTATTTGTAATATTTAGGGCCGCGGATGTTGTGATGAGTGAGATTGGGCGTTTCAACGTCATCCACTTTCGGGGCATTATCAAGGTGGGTGTGCAACAGCGATTTCACGCTGGCTCGACAGGGATTACCTATATCAATAGCCCGGCGACAGGCTTGTTCCAGGCGACTTTCGCCGTATTTCTTTGCAAGGTTAAGTAGCCCAAGGCAGGCCCGATAACCTTGCTCTGGATGTGGTTTGCTTTGCAGAATGGCGTCGGTGACTTCAAGTGTGGAAGGGCCGATCTGCTTTGCCCAGTTCTTGAGTCTTCCGGGTGACCATTTCTGATGCTGATGATTGGCAGGCATATGCTCATCAACACAGGTAAAGCCACCTTTTCGGTCACTACGCATGTGTTGTGCAATGCACTCGCGTTGGTAGTAAATCCGAATAAGCCGCTTAGAAGCCTGTATTTCAACTGACTTGCCGACAAAGAGGTGAGGAACTGAGTAGAAATGGTCTTTGTACAAGACATGGTAATCAATACCGACTCTGGCAATATGGATTTCAGTGTATTCCCATGGTGTTGTGGGTAACGGGGCCAGCTCTGGTTTATCCAGCGATTCAAACAAGGTTTGTCGGTTTCCCGGTAATCGCTGGAATGGTTTCTGATTCAGTTCATGCAGTAACGCCCGAATAGCAACATTAAGGCCTGATAAGGTATGGAAGACCTGATGCCGCAATTTTGCCATTATCCATCGTTCCACAATGAGTACGGCATTTTCTGCTTTCGCTTTATCTTTTGGCTTCAGAGGTCTTGCAGGCATCACGGCGCAGCCATAATGATTCGCTAATGACTGGTAAGCTGTATTCAACTGAGGTTCAAATCGACAGGCTCTGGTGACCGCTGACTTGAGATTGTCCGGTACCAGCAATTGCGGCACGCCGCCGAAGAAGGCAAACATAGCCACATGCGCCTCCAGCCAGCTTTCGAGCTTCTGGTTTTCTGTGGCAATCGCAAAGGTGTAGTTTGACGCGCCCAGTACCGCAACAAAGACCTGGGCATTACGCACTTCTCCGGTGCCGGGATTTACAATCGGTAATGTCGGCCCACAGAAGTCGATAAATAGCTTCTCGCCTGCTTTATGCGTAAATCGCATCGAGCGCTTTTGCTGGGATTTCCATTCACGATAATTGTCGCAAAACTGGCTGTAGCTATAGCAAGCATCAGGGTAATTAGCCTGATATTCCTCCCAGAGCAGCAGTTTAGTTACACCTTTACGCCGCAGTTCAATATCCATCAGGCCATAATCAGGTTTAATACGGCCCGCTTTCCTGTCAGGATAAAGTGACTGATGTAGCCATTGATCGGAGGCATGCTCAGGTAACGGCCAGCCACAATCCAGGGTTCTGAATTTACCGAGAATATCAGATATAGTGGCAGCCCCCACATTCAGTCTCCTGGCGATGTCCCGGTTACTGAGGTTTTCATCAAGCTTAAGATAGAGAACCGCTTTAACGCGTTCTATGTCAGTAGGTTTTGACATACTTGTTTCCTCTTTAAAATTAAAAGAAGTTAACAAGCATAAAAGACTGATCGGGTGGTGAAGAAAAAGTCTGTGATCGAATGACCGGAATAGAGTTGATCGGGCTAGCCAGAATCAGCGATCGAGAACATCAGAATACGCAGGCGAAAGATCTGATCACCAAATGCCATGAATGTTCCCTAACTCTTTGACTTTATTTTACTATTCGTGGGGATAGCTCAGTCTTTGATTGTCATGCTGGTGCTAGGGAAACTGCGAATAAGTCCTGCAATTTAGTTCTTGAACCAGCCTTTGCATTCGCCGCCTAATTTTTGAACGCTAAATTCTCAATTTAGGCCAATATACTACCTTTTTAGGCCTGATTTCGGCCTTATTCCGGGTTATTCCCGGATTTCAGACAGATCTTGGCTGTCGCCTTAACATCTGGTCTACTTTAAACAGGTTCGCTAAGGTGAATAACATGGCTAACTGTGAGTCATTTTTCATCAGCCCTTTATAACGTGCTTTGATAAAGCCAAACTGACATTTGATGATCCGAAACGGATGCTCCACTTTTGCTCTGATGCTGGCTTTTAAGTATTCGATGTTAATGGCCGTTTTGTTTTTGCGAGGATGCTTTTTCAGTGCCCGGACTTTTCCGGGGCGTTCAGCAATCAGCCATTCCACATTCGTATCTTGCAACTCTTCCCGCATCGAAGCGCCCTGATAACCGGCATCGCCGGAAACGAATTCTTCTTCGCCATGCAACAGGTTCTTCAACTGGTTCAGGTCATGCTCGTTGGCGGCGGTGGTCACCAGCGTATGGGTGAGGCCACTCTTGGCATCCACACCAATATGGGCTTTCATACCGAAGTGCCATTCATTGCCTTTCTTGGTCTGATGCATCTCCGGGTCACGTTCATTCTTTTTGTTTTTAGTGGAGCTGGGTGCTTCAATAATCGTGGCATCCACCAGTGTACCCTGCGTCATCATCACACCGCAGTCAGACAGCCATTGGTTGACCGTTTTGAATAATTTGCGAGTCAGCTTGTGCTTTTCCAGCAAGTGCCGAAAGTTCATAATGGTAGTGCGGTCTGGAATGGCTTTATCCAATGACAGTTGCACAAACTGACGCATCGAGGCAATTTCATATAACGCATCTTCCATTGCCTCATCACCAAGGCTATACCATTGCTGCATACAGTGAATGCGAAACATGGTCTCAAGCGCATACGGACGTCTGCCATTGCCTGCTTTAGGATAAAAGGGTTCAATTACTTCCAGCAGTTGAGTCCACGGCAACAAGTTGTCCATCCGGGATAGGAAAATCTCTTTACGGGTCTGACGGCGCTTGCTGGAAAACTCACTATCGGCAAAAGTTAACTGTTGGCTCATGGGCGGTAATGGCTGTGATTTACTATGCAGCTATGATCTCACATCGGGGACTTATTCGCATCTTCCCTGGCTCCTGATTTAGTGAAACATCTCAAAAATAAAGAAGTTTTAGAGTCAAGCAACGAACAGATTACAACACTAAGTCCATTTTTACCTGAAAATTACGATTTTAATGAAAGTGATTATACAATTGTGCTAATTAGACTGGATAACTATGACGCTTGCAAACCATGTAAGAAGCATGAAGATATGCTACTCAAAATCCATGAGAAACTAGCTCATAAAAATATCAACGCAGTTCAAATTATTATGGTTCCAAGTAAAAATTCAACAACAATTATGGTTCCTTCGGAAGATTTGGATGGTTTATTTAATTAGAGTAGAAAATGACGATGAAATCAAAAAAGTACATAAGTGAAGTTATACTTTATGGTGTTATCGCTGCTATTGCTATTGCTATTGCAACAGCGTGGTTTACACACAGAAATGAAGATGTTTCTACAATTGTGCAAAGAGGCAATTTTGAAAAGTATGGAGTTACAGACGAACACAAAGTCATCTTATATGGTGCGGATTACTGTCCAGCATGCCAAGAATTGAAATCAGTTTTACAAAAGTATGGTGTGAAATATAAATATCTCGAACTTAAAACACAGCCAAGGTCATTCGAAGCACTAAGAGAAGACAACATAAATCAAATACCTGTGTTAATAATTGAAAATATGATGATTGTTGGTTTTAGTGCATCTTTAACTCAAGAAGCTTTACACGAGAAAAACCTCATATTTACAGGTGGATAAAAAGCGAGCAATGAAACTCAAACACATTGGTGTATCGCCCACCAACAACGAAGTGGAACGTTCGTTGTGAAGCTATGTACTGTTGTGAAAAGGCAGCGCCTCCTGACCACCGACGCAACCTGCCAAAAACAGAACTGGTCCTCTGAAATACTCATGCCCGATCGAAAGCATACGTCATACGTACTCCCTCAGCTTTACTGGTTTTACTGCTCAGGGCTGGCTTTTGAAAATGTGTTACCAACTGCATACAGATCGCTTTGCCCCAATTGGTCTCGCGAACGCTAAGTAATTGATAATACTTTACATAATAGTTGGCACAATGCTTGTAGTAACTACTGGTTATCTGAAAAAAGCAATCATAATAATTAATGTCATCCTGAGGGGAGAATTTCATGCAGTCAGGCATTTCCAGGTTTACGCAAATTGGCGACTGGATCTTCGAAGTCAAAATGGTCAGAGCTCTGCGAGTCGAAAATTACGGTGAGCCCTATGATGCAGTGGCAACACTGACCGCTAACGGGGAAAGCATGTATATCGATACACAGCTAACCCGCCAGCACAATGAGTTGAGTCGGGAAGACTGTATGGCCTTTTACGAATTTGCCAAACAGCTGGAAATGAAACAGCTGCAATACGACAAATTACGTAATGGTGAACGCCATTCACGCAACGTAGAAATCGTTGAAAACCAGCGCCCACGGGCAGTGGTTCAGTTGGTTAACGGCAATCGCTTTCGCTAAGAAAGCGATTGTACCGGTTTGTCCGGCCGTTGCAGACTCAGGCGAATAATAATAAAGGCCAGCGTGAAGAACACCAGAAAGCCGGCGCCAATGGGGAACAGGTCTACCGTGAGGTAAGAATCTACAGTGGTGGCCACCAGCACAGCAATAATACTCGATAGTGAGCCAATAATGGCTGCGCCCAGCCCTGCCATATCGCCTAACGGGTGCATCGCCATGGCATTGAGATTACCAAACAACAAACCCACAAAGAAAAAGCCGATAAACAAAGAGCCAATGGTAACCACCAGCGGCGGCAGACCATTAAACAGCTCAATAATCCCCAGAAAAGTTATGGCAAAGACTACCGAACCAATTAATGCCACCTGAGTCACCCGGTACATGCCAAGTCGCATAACAATTTTGCTATTAATAAACGACGCCAGGCCGATCGAGAAGGCCAGGGTAGCGAAGATATAGGAGAACATTTCGCCCACGCCATAGAAGCCCTGAAAGATAGTTTGCGAAGCGCTTAAATAGGCCAGAAAGCCTCCAAACACACAGCCCATGGCAAGCGTCGGGCCAATCACTGGCTTATGGGTAAGTATAAACCGCGATGAGCGGAAAAACTGCGCCCATGAAAACGGTTTGCGACGACTGGCGGGCAAGGTTTCAGGTTGCCGGATCCAGAACCAGGCGCCGGTGAACACCGCCACCAGCAGAAACAGCGTAAAAATATGCAACCAAGAGGCAATATTCAGCACCCACTGACCCACCATTGGCGCGAGCATTGGAACCAAAATAAACACCATCATAATAAACGACATAACCCGCGCCATCGCCTCGCCGGCAAACTGGTCCCGGATCACGGCGGTAGAAGCTATGCGCGGTCCTGATACCCCAAAGGCCTGGATCACGCGGCCTATCAGCATAGTTTGCATATCACTGGCCAGCATACACACCACAGTGCCAACGGCAAATATACCCAGCCCCAGCATAATCGCCTCACGACGACCACGGGTATCACAGTAGGGACCAAAGAATAGCTGGCCTATTGCCATGCCGCCAAAAAACAACGACACGATTAAGTGGCTCTCGTGGATATCCTTCGCACCCATCGCCGAGCCGATAGCATCCAGCGCGGGCAGCATGGCATCAATACTCAGCGCCACCAACGACGTCATTAACGCCATCAGAGCAATAAACTCCGGCAAGCCGAGAGCGGGTTTCACATGAGTACTTTTTTGCGTCATAACAAAAGGATATTCCGGTTAAAGGGTATTACAGGCCGGACAAGCCAGCCTCAGAGAAGAAAACGAATTCAGCGGGTGATTATACCGGAAGATTGAGACAACTGCGCTCAGATAAGGGTGAATTAACAGTAAAATGCCGTAGAAAATTTAGCCGGGTCGCTGGCAAGGGCAGTAAAGCGCCTGAGGTTTTATTGATTAGCACACCGGATAGCGCAAAAACGGCTATCCGGCATAACGCCATCATCTGGGAGAAGATAAACCGGAATCGACGAGAGAAAAAGTCTGATTAGCAGTCTTTATCTTCCAGGTCCATTTTCTCTTTTGCGTCTTCGCAGGCATCTTCGAGTGCATTACCTGCATCGTCAGCCATTTCTTCAGCCTTGTCGGCGGTATCTTCTGCCATGTCTTTCGCTTTATCAGCAGCTTCAGAGGCGGCATCCTTAGCTTCGTCCATTGCCTGGCTGGCAGCATTTTTAAAGTCACTTAAAGAGTCTTCAGCCTGTTCTTTCTTTTCTTCGCTACAAGCGGTTAATACCAGCGAAAATAAGCCAATAAAAACCAGAGTCAGAATATGTTTAGTTTTTTTCATGTTGTACGCCCTTTTTTTAATGATGTCTGAACAATAATGCTTTAACGACTTTGCTTAAAAATACCACATAAATTCCGGCAATCATGATGAATTTACCCAAGCGATTCATCAGGCGCGATGCGCCCTGAAATTTGATAACCGTTGCCAGTAGGGTGAGTCCCAGTAAGATGACAATCATCATTAGCCATTCCTTTTTAAATACTGCACCGCTTCAGCGGCTTTACAACATGGTATAGCGAATACCTTGCCAGCTTTTAAATAGTCATACTTAACAATAACTTAGCATTAAAAATGTAAGAATGGAGATGGTTCCCCTGGTAAAAGTGTCTGCTCAGGCAGACACTTTTACACGGTTATCAGGGTCTGAAGATTCAGGCTTTTTGTTGGTCGGGGTGCAGAGATTTACCCAGAATATGGTTGTCCCGGTCGATAACGGTTGAGGCCCTGCCGACTATCAGCGGATCCGGCGCTTTGGCAATACGGCGGTCTTTATTCGGATATGGCATGCTGTGCAGGAAATACTGCATACAATTGAGCCTCGCGCGCTTTTTATCGTCCGACTTGATCACCATCCAGGGCGCGTCATTGGTATCGGTGTAAAAAAACATGGCTTCTTTCGCTTCGGTGTAGTCATCCCATTTCGCTTGTGCAAGTTTATCAATCGGACTTAATTTCCATTGCTTGAGCGGGTCGGTTTCTCGTTTCTGGAAGCGGCGGGTTTGTTCTTCCTGGGTGACCGAAAACCAGAACTTGAATACCCGAATGCCGCTGTTTACCAGCATGCGCTCCAGCTCAGGTGTCTGACGCATAAACTCAAGGTACTCATTGGGCTCACAAAAGCCCATTACCCGCTCTACGCCGGCGCGGTTGTACCAGGAGCGATCGAATAAAACTATTTCGCCTGCGGTAGGTAAATGCTTAATGTAGCGCTGAAAATACCATTGCCCTTTTTCTTCTTCCGACGGTTTCTCCAGCGCCACCACTCTGGCACCACGAGGATTCAGGTGTTCCATAAAGCGCTTGATGGTACCACCTTTACCTGCCGCATCGCGCCCTTCAAACAACATGACCACCCGCTCGCCGCTCTCTTTAACCCATTTCTGGACCTTGAGTAACTCTACTTGCAGCTGATGCTTATGCTGTTCGTAGAACTGACGCGTTACTTTGCGCTTGTAAGGATATTCGCCGGAACGGAAAGACTCAGCAATATACTGCTCGTCGTGGCGCATTTCAGACAGTGAATGCGGATGCTCGTGGGCATCTTCAGGGGTAGGTACAGCGGTAAGTTTTTGGCTATCGGTCACGTTCAATTCTCCTTCGTTACGGAGTTATTGTACGCCGATTAGCCACAACTAGGGGGCTAATCCCCGCTTAATCAAAGCTCGGCTGATCTGGATCAACCGGTTAATTCAGCACCAGTCCGGGCGCTCTTAGAGCCGCTCACCCGGACATGGTTTTACAGTCTGTGGTTAGAGATATTCGGCGAGGAATTTATCCATTTCTTTGAAGAGCTTAATCCTGTTCGACTGGATTTCCAGATGATGGTTACCGAGAGGCAATTCAACATAGCGGTATTCCTTGTCCTCGTCATCAAGCTCATCGGCCATCAGGCGACTCTGCTCCACGTGAACCACTCGGTCTTCTTCGCCGTGGACCAGCAAAATAGGCGTTTTGATATTTTCCACATAGTTAATGGGTGAGCGTCTTTCGCGGTCATCATCGTCTTCACCGATCTGCTTTTTAACTAACTTCGAACCTAAAAAGCCTCGTGCACGCCGAACGATGCGATCCAAGTCACTCACACCGGCAAAGCTCACTGCACATTTATACACTTCAGGGCTTTTTACCGTTGCAGCTAACGCGGCAAACCCGCCGTAGCTGGCGCCTACAATACAAATTTTGTTTTTATCGGCATAACCCTGGTCAATCATCCATTGAGTACCATCTACCACATCATCCTGCATGGCCATGCCCCAGTTTTGCATTTGTGATTCACTAAACGAATAACCATAGCCGGAAGAACCACGGAAGTTGGGCCGCAGCACCGCATAACCACGACTGGTAAAGTAAGCTGTCCAGTAATCAAAACCGCTGTATTCACGAACACCCGGCCCGCCGTGAGGAAAGATTACCGTTGGGTATGGCGCTTCGCCGTTTTTGGGTAACGTAAGGTAGCCTTCAATCTCCGTTTTATCGCGGGCCGTGAACCTAATCCGCTCGTGATCACTGAGCGCAGCGGTGTCAATATCCGGGTATTGAGCAAACAAAAGGTCAATCGTCACCGCTTTCCGATTACCAATGTAATAACGGCCGGGTTGCGTATCGCTCTCAGAATAAAGCAGGTAAATTTCTTCGTTCTGGCTAAACGCCCTTAACGAGTTATGGCTATCTTTGAATAATTTATCGAGTCCTTTCTGCAGCGGCGCATAACGATCGTTCCAATAGAAACGGCCACCTGGCGCCTGTGGATGATAAACACCAATGGCATCATTCGTAGCAGGGGAGTAGATGAGACCGCCATCCACATCATAGTTCTCATCAGAGAATACCAGCGTTTCTTCGCGTGTGGTTAAATCGAGCTTATACAACGCCTTGTATTCACCAAGGTATTTTTTGATATACAGAATATTGGGATCGGCGGCAAACCCCGAAATGTAAACCGGTTTATCGTTTGATACATTGTATGCATACAGCTCTTCGTAGTTATCGTCTTCATCGCGGAGGAAGATCTCGCGGTCGCCGGTTTCATAATTCAGTGAAATACCAATTCGCACATTGCCCTGACGATCGGTTACCCAATCACGAATACGTTTCTTGCCTTTAATGAGTCGGCTAATTTTACGGTTCTTTAGATTGACTTTAAAAATCGATTTTTCAAAAGGTCGGGAGATATCGATAGCCATCAGGATATGGTCCGGGTCATCAGGCAGATAATCGATGACATCATCCTGAAACTGTGGCACATAACCCACATCGTTCTGGTAACGTTGGATATGCCGCCAGTCGATAACCATTTCAGGGTCGCCCCCTTGCTGGTTGTACTTCATCAGGTACAAGCGGGTGCGGAAAAACTTCTGGCCTGCCCGACTCACTTCGTACCGTGCACTGACTAACAGGTCTTCATTATTTGCCCAGCGATACCAGTTAATTTTGACTTTCTTATTGTCAGCTTTAAGCAGATAGAAAGCATCGCCGGTTGAGAGGTCCAGCGTCATCAATACAGCCAAATCGTCTTCGGCAGAGTTTCGTTCCATCGCGAAACGTTGTCCGTCTGGTGACATCGATACGCCGTAAAACTGCGGCAGGCGGCTAAAAACTTCGACAGGTTGCGGTTCTGCCGCCTGAGCAGCAGGCAGCATTACCATCCAACTGAACAGCAGCACTGCCAGTGGTTTTATCAGGCAAGACATCCAACGTTCCTTGTTTTTTATAATAAAATTTTGCCCTTAATATAAACGAAAGACGATACCTGTCGCAACAAGCAGGAAATTAGCTAAAAACGCTGTAGCCAAACCGCTTAAGGCGTTACACTTTTGGCGTAGATTCTGCTTTAAGAATTGACCCTTTTGTTTGTATGTAGTGCAAGGAGCACACCGTCCGTTAATGTCTGTTGGTATGTTTTTCTTTTTCCGTCGTGCTTGGCTGGCGCTGACCTCGCTGTTGCTTTTCACCTGCTATCCTGCATGGGCTCTGGACTACGAGCTAAAAGGGGTGGAACGGGATGATTTAGAAGACAACATAGAACTGCACCTGGCACAGGTGAAACTGGCTAACAACACTCTCGATGAACCCACCGAAGAACGCATTATCCGCTCTGTAAAAACTGCCGTGCAGCCTTTCGGTTTTTACAATGCTGAAGTCACTCTCTATTTTGAGGACGAAGAGCTTGTTATCGACGTTACTCCTGGTACACCGCTTAAGGTAAGTAACGTTACCCGCGAAATCATTGGTGACGGGCGCAATGATGATGCTTTTCGGCAACGGTATAATGCCTTCCCGCTCAAACAGGGCGACGTGTTACATCAACCCACCTACGAAAAGTTTAAGTCAGAGATGTTTAACTATGCACTATCAAACGGCTATTTTGACTTTTACTGGCAGGCCACCCGGCTTGACCTGGTACGCGAAGAGAACGAAGCCAATATTCTGCTTATTGCACAAAGTGGTCGTCAGTATGAATTTGGCGAAGTCGAACTGGTGGGTGACGACCGGGCTGCAGCCATTATTGGCCGCCTGAGGAATTTCACTGCCGGTGAGAAGTACAGCTCCGCCAAACTGACTGAATTTAACCGCCGCCTGAATGAAACGGGCTATTTTGCCCGCGCCATTGCCCGCCCCATTGTGAGTCGCGCCGAAGGAGCCCGGGTGCCCATCGAAGTGACACTGACCCACCTGCCGCGGGATATTTTTAATGTCGGTGGCGGCGCCAACTCCGATAAGGGTCCCAGAGTTCGAGCGCGTTGGGAGCGTCCATGGGTCAATAGCCGCGGGCACTCGGTAACCGGCCAGGTGTTTGTCTCCAAGCTCGAACAGGCAGCCAGCCTCGATTACCGCATTCCACTGGAAGACGTTAATAACGACTACGCCAGTGTTCAAACCAGTTATGAGTTTGAAGACAACTCCATAAGCGATACTAAAAGTGAAACCTTAAGTATCTCCGGGCATCGTTTCTGGAAAGAGGCCGGTTCGCCCTGGCAACGCAGCGTGTCGTTAACCTTTGAACGGGAAATGTTTACTCAGGGTATCAGCGACCCGCAAACCATTAATTTGCTGATGCCCGGTTATTCCATTGGATATACCAAATCTGATCAGGAACTCACGATCAATCAGGGCCAACAATATATTGTGGCAGTGCAGGGCGGTCATGAAAGTGCAGGCAGTGATATCTCACTGTTTAAAATTACCGCCAACGCCAAGGTAATTACCACTATCAATGATACCCACCGAATTTACCTGCGCGCCGATGCCGGCGCCATTCGTACCGATGACTTTGATCGGGTACCTTCGACACTGCGTTTCTTTACCGGTGGCGATCAGAGTATTCGGGGTTTCCGTTATCAGGAAATTTCCCCACAGGTGCTCAATGAAGAGGGCAATTCGGTACTGACCGGGGGGCGCTATCTGGCAACTGCCAGCGTTGAGTATGCTTATCCGGTAGCCGACAACTGGCGGGCAGCGGTGTTTGCCGATGTAGGTACCGCCACCAATGACTTCTCTGATGGCTTGTCCCGGGGGTTGGGCATTGGTGCCCATTGGTTAACGCTGATTGGCCCGGTACGGTTTTACATTGCCCAGGGTAAAAATGACTTCGAAACACAATGGCGCTTCCACTTCTCGCTGGGGCCTGAGCTATGAGTATTAATCGCCTGGCAAAAGGCTTCTTAATACTGCTGCTCACTCTGCTGCTTATTATCGCGGTTGTGCTATCGCCGCTGGGCGCACCGCTGATTAACTACGCCGCTAACAAATATGTGCCCGGTCTGGCGGTTGATTCGGTATCAGGAAGCCCGTTAAGTGAGCTGACACTGGAGAAAGTCAACTGGCAGAACGAACAGTGGCAGGTGACCGTAAGCAAAGTCATTCTGGCCCACGAATGGACCTGCCTGCTAAACAGCAAAGCCTGTATTACCTCGCTGCAGGTTAGCTCACCGCATGTAAAACAACTGGCTAGTGCAGAAAGCACCGATGAGGAGCCATCTGAACCGAGCGGCGAAATTACTCTGCCGCTGGTCATCGCGCTGAATGAACTGAAAATCAGTGACGCGCGCTTTGAGAGCCCTGCTATTACTGTGCAGGCCGACCAGTTAACCAGCTCTGCTCAGTGGATAGACTCGCTACAAATCAACCATCTGACACTCAACGGCCTCACCCTGATGTTGCCTGAGAGCGAGCCACAGCCGCCGTCGCCAGTGGCAATCACTTATCAGGCGCCAGCCTTGCCGGAAGTGCACATTCCGCTCACCCTGCAGGCCAATGACGTACAGATTTCAAATATCCGGGTTGTGCAGGGTGAACAGGCAATCGCCGCACTGGATGTAGCCGTGCAACAAACCCAAATACAGGACAGCCGGATAGCCTTACAGGCACTCAGTGTGAACATGGAGCAGGTTAATGCGAGTCTAGACGGTGAAGTCACCCTGAGCGGTCAGTACCCGCTCAACTTAACTCTCATTGCAGACCTTCCTGTTGAGCAGACTACCCAGCACATAGAGCTTATCGCCGAAGGGGATTTGAGCGACCTTGGGCTTACTATCAATAGCAGCGGACTGGTCAGTGCAGAGTTCACCGGCAAAGCCAACCTGCTGAGTGACAGCCTGCCGGTATCATTACATAGCCGATGGCCTGCACAGGCCCTTAACCCGCTGGCTGATATTGAACTCGATAGCGGCGTTTTGTCGGTGCAGGGCCAGATGGGAGAATACGTCATACAGCTCGACGGTGGTGCCACCATCCCCGATGTTTCACCGGTAAAAGTCAGTCTGACAGCCCTGTTAAGCGAACGTTCGCTGGCCGTTTCGGCCCTTAACAGCGAGTTACTTGAAGGCGAATTGACCAACAGTGGCGTGCTTTATTTTAGCGATTCACTGAGCTGGGAGGGCATATCGCGCTTAACGCGGGTTGATTTGCAAGGCTTCTCTGAATTCGCCCCAACCAATGTTAACGGGGTGGTAAAAGCGCAGGTGAGCCTGAGTGATAAAGGCCCTAACGTACTGGTATCGGATATTCGCTTAAGCGGTGAGCACCTCCAGGAGATGTATACCCTTACCGGCGATGCGGTGTATTCGGCGAACAGTGATATTATGGTCGCCAACCTCAACGGCGCCTTGGCTGCGAACCATTTTTCAGCCGTCGGACAGGTGTTTAATCAACAATATCTGGATGCTCTGGTAGCCATCGATCTGCAGAAACTGACGGCTCTGTACCCCGAAATATCCGGCCAGTTGGCTGGAACAGTGGCAGTAAAAGGTCCCTGGGACGCACCGGTGATCGATACAAAACTATTACTGACCGATATCCTTGCCACTACCCGCCTGAGTCAGGCTGCCGCTAATCAGGGCCCGCTGAATGGCGAAATCACCATTACTGGCTCATTAGCCGAGCATGCCCTTAATGCCAATCTGCAGTTGCCTGAGCACACCACCACCCTGAACCTGAACGGTCAGTGGCAAAATCAGCAATGGCAGGGGCAGTTATCAGACACGCAGTTGGCATTGCTCAATACGGTCTGGGAATTACAATCGGATGTGGCGTTACGTTATGAAGCCAGCCCGCAACATTTCACGGTGAGTCAGCATTGCTGGGAAGCCAGAGAAAAAGGCAACCTGTGTATTAATGCGGTGGATTATACACCAGCGCAGGTCATCTGGGATGTTCAGGCCAATGCGTTGCCTATCGGTCTGTGGATTGATGAGCTGATGCCTGAATTACTGGTGGAGCGCAACAGTGCAACACTTAAGATCACAACCAAAGGTAAATTCGACCCGGCCAGTGAAAAAGTCGCCGGTCAGTTGCAAATAGGCGTAAGCCCGGATAAATGGCAGTTAGCGGGTAATGAGCCAGTCACCATTGACCTTGATGAGATAAGCTTTGACGGCCAGTTTGATGAGCAGCAGGTGGCCCTGACTGGCACTATTACCAGTCCGCAAATTGGTGCAATTACTTCTCAGGCCACGGTATTTCCGTTTACCGAACAGCCCTCCATCGAAGCTCACATTACCATTGCCGACTGGCAGCTCGCGCCATTTAAGCCACTGATTGCACGCATGAATGAACTTAACGGCAATATCAATGGTGAGCTTAAGCTGGACGGGCCGTTAAGCCTGCCCCAGGTGAATGGTCAGTTAACGCTTAAACAGGGTGAGATAAACAGTGAAGACCTGCCGGTAGCGGTGAGTCAGTGGCAGCAAACCATTAATCTCAATGGTGCCAGTGCCGACTTTGAAGGGGAGTTTCTGCTTGGTGACGGCCCGGGTACCCTGAACGGTTCGGTAGACTGGCAGGACAGCCTGCTGGTCGATCTGGCGGTGAAAGGCGATGCCTTTACCGTGAATTACGACGACAGCCGGGTTAAAGTCTCGCCGGACCTACAGATTAACCTGAGCCCACAAAACGTGGATATTTCAGGAGACATTGATATTCCCTATGCCCGGGTGAAAATTAACGAACTCCCGCCCAGTGCGGTGTCTCCGTCGCGGGATGTTCACTTGCGTGGTGAGCCGCCAAGCGAAGCACTGGTAGATAATATTAATGCCAACATCATGGTGACCATCGATGAAGACGAGCGCGAGGAAGTGCGACTCGATGCCTTTGGCTTAAAGGCGACACTGAGTGGCGGCGTGAATGTGCAAACCCAGCCAGCACTTACCGGGTATGGCGACCTGCGTATCATTAACGGGCGCTACGCGGCCTATGGTCAAAACCTAATCATCCGCACCGGAGAAGTGCAGTTTAACGGCCCGTTAGACCAGCCCATTCTGCTGGTAGAGGCCATTCGCGATCCCGATCTGACTGAAGACGATGTGATTGCAGGTGTACGGGTTGAAGGTCCGGTCAATCAACCCAGCGTGTCGTTATTTTCTGAGCCTGGTATGGATCAGGCCCGAAACCTGGCCTACCTGTTAAACGGCAGCGGCGGGCTCGGCGGCGGCCAGATGGATGAAAACTCCTATGCTGCCATGCTGATAGGTTTTGGTTTATCCAGCTCCGAATCACTCACCAGTAATGTGGGTAACGCACTGGGCATTGAGGATTTATCGCTCAGTACCACTGGCCAGGGCAGTGATACCAAGGTAGCTATTTCTGGCAAGATCGCCTCAAACCTTACCGTTCGCTACGGCGTGGGGATGTTTTCTGACGAAGATAGCGGCGGTCAGGAAGTTGCATTACGCTATCAAATCCTGTCTAACCTGTACCTGGAGATTGTGCGCAGCCTGTATACCACGGTCGATCTTTACTACCAGTTCACGCTGGGAGATAACAAGCCCAAAGACACCGCTGAAAAAGGCAACAAAGACTAGTCGGCGGATGACACATTCAGGCCCAGGTCGGTGATCCGGCCATTATTAAGGCTGTAAATCCAGCTATGGATGGTTAAAGCCTGATTTCGGGCCAGGGCATCTTTTACGATGGTAGTGCGCTTTACATTCTCGGTCTGGGCCAGCACATTGAGCTCACACAAGCGCGCAGAACGTTTATTCTCTGGCAATGCCCGCACTTCGCTGTAGTGTTGCTGATAGATATCCTTAATATGGCCAAGCCAGTTATCAATCAGGCCAAACTGCTTGTCACTCATTGCCGCTTCCACACCACCGCAACCATAGTGCCCGCAAACAATAATGTGCTTAACCTTTAACACGTCCACCGCGTATTGCAGCACCGATAAACAGTTAAAGTCGGTGTGGATAACCATATTGGCCACATTGCGATGCACAAAAATATCGCCGGGCAGTAAATCGACAATCTGATTAGCCGGCACCCGGCTGTCTGAGCAGCCTATCCAAAGATAATCAGGCGCCTGCTGCTTAGACAGCGTATCGAAAAAAGTGGGGTCGGCCTGATGAGTTCGGGCAGCCCAGTGGGCGTTGTTATCGAGTAATTTTTTAATATCATCCATGCAGCCGGTGGCCTGTTTAAACGGGAAAAGAGCGGGCAGTGTAGGCCTGCACGCCTAAGGGAACAAGTCGTTTTGCTCCTGACTGACCAGTCGCGCATATTCCTGTTTAAATTTCTGCTCCCGCTTGTACGCCCAGTAGCCAAATCCGGCCATCAGCACACTGATTATAATAAAGGTGGCCACACCGCCTTTATCCACAAACGACTCCCAGCTGAGATCGCCAACCACGGCAGCAATTCCCCATATAACCAATAATATTAATTCACTGCTCCAGGCAGAATGCAGGGTGATCCGCGCAATTCTCTGATTACTGATATATTGCTTTTTTAACGTTTCGCGGTAATGACTGGTATCTTCAAACGAGGCCAGTACGGCATGCCGACGCAACCAGATAACAAAGCCAGTATATATACCGCCACATACCATAACGGAGCACAATACCAGGGCCATATATAACGGCAGCTTTTCCCAGCTGTAAATAAGCATCCCAAGGCCAATTAAAAAGCCCGTGAAATCTGAAACAATGTACCAGCGCTGGAGGCGTTGCTGATGCTTGAGGCGCCGGGTTACATCGCTCAGATCGATTTCACTCACTGGCTGCTGTTGCCAGAGTGCGGTTAAATCCTGCTCTGGTTTTTCGTTATTCATGGTTCATCCTCTGCTGCAGCGTGGTTTTCGCCCGCTGCAGTAATACACCAACGTGATTCTTAGTTAAGCCACACACTTCGGCAATTTCCTGATAGCTGAGGCCTTCCAGGGTGAGTGTCATTACCTGACGCATGGTAACCGGCAGGGTACGAATGGCTTCCAACAGAGAGGTCACCTGCCGACTGCGAGCCGCCACATATTCAGGTTCTTCATCAATCGCCCCTGCTGTACCAACGATATCGTCGTCATCCGGCTGACTCAGATCGCGATTCTTAACTTCTTTACTCACGTGAGTCACTGCCCGGTTATGGGCAATTTTCAGGATGTAAGTTTTCAGACTGGCGTCGCCATTAAAGCGCTCTAACCCTTGCCATACTGCCAGCGCTATTTCCTGCAACAGCTCCTGACGCACGGACTCATTGGCCTCGTAGCTCGACGCTACGCGACTCAACAGGGCCTGATGTTCAGCGAGTATTTGCTTAAAGTCCTTGTGCACAAAAATCCTGGTATGAAAGGTTAAATGACTTTGCTTACTTCTTTTAGTCTGCCCTAGGCAAAAAAAATAACACTGTTGTGTAATTTTTTTTAATGGCTCATGACTATACCGGTAACAACGCCATTTGGTTAGTACTTACAGAGGAAATCACCATGACACATACAGAGATAATTTTATTGGTAACAGCCATGCTTGGCCTGGGTTTATTTTGTCATTACCTGGATGCCAAATATCAATGGCAGCTAAGCGCCTGGTTTTACGGCAAGCCAGTAAATCCGTTTAAGAAAACAGAGCAGGCAAACTCGCAAACCTCCGCCCAAAAAGACGCTGAAATTGCGGCCTTAAAAGAGCGTATCGCAGTGCTGGAGAAAATCGTTACCGAACCTTCGTATGAGCTAAATCAGGAATTAAGTAAGTTGTGCCGGTAAAAAAGAGCCGTCATCACGGCCCTATTTAACCTCATCATCCCAGCCCAATTTAACCTCGTCATCCCGGCCAAATTTAACCTCGTCATCCCGGCCTTCGAGCCGGGATCTCCTTAACCGCCTGGCTCCCTGAAACAACCTTATTGAGTGAGCAACACTGCTCAGGAGATCCCGGATAGTTTCTACGAAACTTCCGGGAAGACGGTAAGGTGAAAATTCCCATAGGGCACTCACCTTTCTGTCATACCGGCCCAATTTAACCTCTTCATCCCGGCCTTCGAGCCGGGATCTCCTTAACCGCCTGGCTCCCTCAAACAACCTTGTTGAGTGAGCAACACTACTCAGGAGATCCCGGATAGTTTCTACGAAACTTCCGGGAAGACGGTAAGGTGGAAATTCCCATAGGGCACTCATTTTTCTGTCATACCGGCCAAATTTAACCTCGTCATCCCGTATATGGACTCCTCTTGTCATGCAATACCTATTTTGCGATGCTATCAGGTGTGAGATGCGTGCTTATATTCGGACTCTTATCAGGTAGCTAGCCTTGTCCATTGATGTGCTCGCTCCCCCATGCCTTTTACGGCTTTAAGGTTTTTCCAACCGCCGGGATGAACAGGCGCTTGGGGGACGGTCTGACCTGATTAACGTCGCATTACTGGTATTGCAGAACCTGGCTAAATTGCTACAGAGTCAGGGGCTTGATAGGGCTGTTGGTAGTGCACCATGGCCCAGGCCATCCTGACGGTTTTATTGGCTAATGCCACGGCGGCTCGCCGTAGTCCTCGTCGCTCTATTAATTGCTTCATCCAGACTTCGCGGGTATTTTTCGGTGGACGTTTGGCGACGACTTTTATTTTTGCCAGCGCGCCCTGAATAAGATTGGCCCTGAGCTGCTTCTTGGCGATGCGTTGGCTAATCCCCAGCATGACGACTTTGCCACCGCTGCTGTGCTGTTTGGGCGTCAGGCCAATACAGGCTGCCGCCTCCCGGCCGTTCTTAAAGGCTTCACCTCGCGTTCCGAGTGCGAGGTACAGGTTTAAGGCATTGACCGGGCCCACGCCATCGAGCTTCTGTAATTCATTACATTGCTCATGTGTTTTTAGTTGAGCACGGAGCTGCTTTTCAGCCTCCCTGACTTGTTGCTTTAAACTTATCCAGAACTGATATTGTTGATGAAGCGGTCCCCGAAGCATCATGGGTAGCTCATTCTCGGCATCTTCCAGGATATCGGGGATACGCTCCCGGAAGGCTTTTTCTCCTTGTGGTATCACAAGGCCGAACTCAAACACGATGGCACGGATAAGGTTACTGGTGGCAATCGCGATATCCTGATAATGCTTACGCATTTTCTCGAGTGCTTGCAGTGCCAACTGGTCATTATTTTTTATGGCCACCGGTTTTACGTTAGGTTGTCGCACGGCAATACCAATCGCTACCGCATCATTTTTATCGGTTTTATGGCCCTCAACAAACTTTTTCACGAAGCGGGCTGAAATAAGTACGGGCTGATGGCCTAAAGCGCGCGCCTGCTTCGCCCAGTAATGGGCACTGCCACAGGCTTCCATGGCAACAACAGATGGCGCTTGTTTGGCTAACCAGCCAGGCACCTGCTGACGGCGTAACTCTCGATTGGTTTTAACTTGGTTTTGCTTATCTAAAATACAAACCTGAATAACATTTTTTGCTAAATCCAGGGCAATTACGTTATCTTGATACATGTATGGACTCCGGTTTTTTTGTGGAAGAAATAACCTATCCTCCTTCGGGGGAGGAGTCCATACATCGGCCTTCGAGCCGGGATCTCCTTAACCGCCTGGCTACCTGAAACAATCTTATTGAGTGTGTAAAACTTTTTGGGAGATACCGGATAGATGTATTCGCATCTTCCGGTAAGACGGGGGTCAGATACTGGATTGACGCATTCGCACTTTCCGGTATAACGGGATGTAGCTTAATACTTTGCCAAGGTTTGATAACCGTTTAGCAACCCTCGATAAACCCTTGCAGACGCTCAGCAGCAATTTGTAACAAACGCTGGCGAGCCTCTTTGGCAGACCAGGCAGAATGTGGCGTGATCAGCAGGTTGGGTAAACCAAGCTGTAAAAGGGGATGATCCGCCGGAGGGGGCTCAACTGATAAAGTATCCAGCGCGGCCCCGGCAATCTGCCCCTCATTGAGCGCTGTTTCCAGTGCCGCCTCGTCAATAAGGCCGCCACGGGCCGTGTTAATAAGTAAGGCTGAGGACTTCATTAAGGCCAGTCGTTCGGCGTTGATCAGCTTTTCGGTTTGGGCGCTTAACTGGCAATGTAAACTCACTACGTCCGCTTCCGGGAGTAAATCATCCAGCGCTCTGCGCTCAGCAGAGGTCGTTCCCGGCCTTGCCGCTACCGAGACTTTCATCCCAAACGCGCGGGCCAGCTCTGCAAAGCGTTGCCCAAGCGTCCCATAACCAACAATAATCAGATGTTTACCGGCCAGTTCCATTACCGGATTATCCAGCAAACAGAAGAACGGTGAGCGCGACCAGTCTCCCTGTTTAACCTGTTGCATGGTAGGCACAAACGAGGTGGCCAGATTCAGCAACAGCATCATGGCGTGCTGCGCAACCGAATCGGTGCCGTAGCCTTCGACATTGTTAACCGTAATTCCGTGTTGCTGGCAGTATTCGGTATCCACATTATTGGTGCCTGTGGCGAGCACACCCACATAGCGCAGTTTTTCAGCCTGACCTAATGCGTCAGCATTGAGAACGACTTTATTCACCAGCACAATTTCGGCATCGCGAATACGCTCGATAACCTGTTCGGGAGTGGTGGTCGGGTAACGGGTAAGAGTTACGGGTAATGATTCAAATTCGTTGAGGGTAAGATCGGATCCCAGCGAATCACTGTCGAGTACAACCGCCCGCATTATAACGACTCGATAATGCGTTCCAGAGCCGACTTGGTTCGCGCCGGAACAGGCACAACACGGCCGGTCGTGCGGTCGACAAAGACATGCACAAACTGACCATGGGCCACCCGACGCTCATTGGTACCGGCGTAAATAGACACCCCGTAGGTTACCGAGCTACGGCCGATTTTAGCAACCCGAACACCCACATCCACGTCTTCCGGATAGGCAACCTGGGAAATAAACTGACACTGTGAACTCACCACGTGAGCCACTACCGGACTGGTACGAAAATCCATCCCCGCTTCATCACATAAAAAGCGGTTTACCGCGGTATCAAAAAAGCTGTAGAACACCACGTTATTCACATTGCCGTAGATATCATTATCCTGCCAACGGGTTGGCAATGTCACCTGGTAAGGGTAATCGCTGAGGGACGGGGTAATATCCGTCATAATACTCTTTCATCCTTTATTGACTGTCTGGCAACGAAGACACAACGTCTGCCGCGAAAAATATAACACTACGCCATTTATGGTTGAGATTAAACCACGTTTACGCCCGGGTCTGCCCTTGTCCGAGTACCACAAACTTTTCGGTGGTAAGCGATTCAGCGCCCATGGGACCATAGGCATGCAATTTACTGGTCGAGATACCAATTTCAGCCCCCAGTCCCAGTTCACCGCCATCAGAAAACCGCGAAGACGCGTTCACCATCACCACGGCAGAATTAATATCCCGGATAAACGCGTTGGCCGTGGTGTAGTTTTGCGTGGCAATGACTTCAGTATGACCGGAGCCGTACTCGGTAATATGAGCAACGGCGTCTTCGTAACTATCTACCACCCGTACGGCAATTTCCATGGCCAGGTATTCAGCCTGCCAGTCGGCATGGGTAGCCGAAATCGCCTCGGCAAAATGGCCAATCGACGAGTCGCAGGCGTGGATCATGGTGTTATGTTGCTTGAGCATGGCTGCCGCCCGGGGCAAAAACGTATCGGCCACTGCGCGATGGACTAAACAGGTTTCCAGCGCGTTACACACGCCGGTACGTTGGGTTTTACCGTTTTCCAGCAGCCCCAGGGCCTGATCAAGGTCGGCGTCTTTGTCGACATACAAATGGCAAACCCCTTTATAGTGCTGAATCACCGGTATTTGGCTGCGCTCGCTGACGTATTCAATTAAGCCTTCACCACCTCGGGGAATGATCAGGTCGATATACTCTTTTAAGGTCATGAGTTTATTCATGATCTCACGATTCGGGTCGGGGATCACCGTAACTGCCGCCGTATCAATATCAAATTCGCGCAGCACATGGTGAATACAGGCTGCCAGCGCCAGGTTAGAGTGCAGCGCTTCCTTTCCGCCGCGCAGGATCACCGCATTGCCCGCCTTGAAGCACAGCGTCGCGGCATCGATGGTAACATTGGGCCGTGATTCATAAATCATCGCAATGACGCCCAGCGGGATGCGCATTTTGCCCACCTGAATACCACTGGCCATGGTTTTAAGCGCTTTGATTTCGCCCACCGGATCGGTTTGGTTTGCAATAGAGGCTACCGCACTGGCAATGCCCATCACCCGCTCTTCGGTAAGGGTTAAGCGGTCAACCATAGCGGCATCCAGCCCTACTGTTTTAGCATGTTCCAGGTCGAGTTGGTTGGCGCTTAAGATATTACTCACCTGACTCACCAGATGCTTACTGATGGCCATTAAAACAGCGCGTTTTTGCTCGCCACTCAAACGGGCAACCTGTCTGGCGGCCACTTTTGCCTCACTGGCGGCTTTGCGAATTGAAAAACTCATACCGACTCCCTTTGCTTAACAGATCAGTTAATTGTAGCAGTGCTGGGGCGCAGTCATTAGCGGTACGCTGCACAATGTCTCAGGGCTTAAATAGCACTAAATCATCCCGATGGACAATCACTTCGCCACTGTCATAGCCCAGGATAGTATTGATCTGTGCGCTCTTAGCGCCTTTGATTTGTCGCAATTCCTGCGCGCCATACAGCGCAATACCTTTAGCAAGCACCTGTTTTCCGCAGTGAATTTCGATCGCGTCGCCAGGACTAAAGTGACCACTTACTTCCACCACACCCGATGGCAGTAATGATGCACCTTTATCAACCAGGGCTTTTTTGGCGCCTTCATCTACCTCAATGCGTCCACGGGTTTTTAACGTGTGTTCGAGCCATAAACGGCGAGCGGTTTTCTGCGACTGCTGCGCTTTAAACAGCGTGCCCGGTAGTTGCCCTTCGTGCAAGGCATCAAAAACCGTTCCATTGCGGCCGTTAACAATCAGTGTCTGAATACCACTGCGGGTGCATTTATCGGCGGCTTCGATTTTGGTTCGCATCCCGCCGGTACCTACTGACGTACCGGCGCCGCCGGCAATGGCATAAATATCCGGGGTAATATTTTCCACTTCGGGAATGAGCGTCGCGTCGGGATTTTTACGCGGGTCTGCGCTGTACAGGCCATCAATGTCGGAACAAATGATCAACGTATCGGCGCCGCCCACCAGTGCGGTGTAGGCCGCCAGATTGTCGTTATCACCCACTTTCAGTTCATTGACTGCCACGGTGTCGTTTTCATTAACGATAGGCAGTGCCTGGTGATTGAGTAATTCACGAATGGTATTTTTGATGTTTACGTAGCGCGTACGGTCGTGCAGATCGTCATAGGTCAGCAGCACCTGGGCACAGGGAAAATCAAAAAAACGCTGCCAGTTAGCCATCATATCAATCTGGCCAATGGCCGCCATGGCCTGCTTTTCAGCGATGGATGCCACGTGATTGACCGGAATTTTAGCTCTTCCGGCGGCAACACTGCCTGAAGACACCAAAATCACTTCTTTTCCCGCCTCACGGCTGGCATTGATAAATCGCGCTATGGGAAGTAAGTACCGGCCACTGCATCGCTGTCCGTCTGGCGCAATCAGAGCGCTTCCTATCTTGATAACAGCGCGTTGCCAGGAAAATGTACTCATCTGGAGAAATCGATAGATAAACGGGGTGTTAAGAATATTACAACGCGCCCACAAAACAAACAAAAAAACCATGAATATCTTGCCCTGTGAAGCTGTGTTTGCGTTCAGTTTTTGGCTATTTACGGTCAATCGCTGGCAAATTTCACCGTATTAGAATTAAACTATGTATCTTCTAATAAATATAGGTGACGATGCGTTAAGGAATTCCTTCTCGTCAATCTGAGCCATTTTCCACTTAACGACGAAGGAATACCTATGAGTAAGCGTATGCCGAAGTTAGTTTGGTTGATGCCAGTGCTGTCGATTATGTCAGCCACGCCAGCTTTTGCTGATGGTGCAATCAAGCAAACCAAAGGTGATTTTGAGGATAAGTTCCGCCAACTGGAAGAAGTGTTACCCACACCAAACGTTTATCGTAACGCCGCCGGTGAACCGGGCCACCAGTACTGGCAACAGCAAGTTGACTACGATATTGATGTGACGCTGGACGAAGAAAAGCGTCGCATTGATGCCAGCGAAGAAATTGTTTATCACAACAATGCGCCGGATACGCTGAAATACCTGTGGATCCAACTGGACCAGAACAAATTCCGTGACGACTCCATGTCGGCACTGACCACTACCTTTGGTGGTATTGGTAACCGTGGCCCAGCAACTTCTGCCGCTTCTGGCAGTTCGCCAGCCAAATTATCCATGGGCGCCATTCGTCGCCAGCAGTTTGTTGACGACAACGAACTGGGCTACCAAATCAAAAAAGTCACCGACGGTCGTGGTAAGCCACTGCACTACGTGATTGTTGGTACGCTGATGCGTGTTGACCTGGCCGAGCCATTAAAGCCGGGCAAGAAAACCGAATTAAACATCGACTTTGGCTACAACATTGTTGAAGAAGATGCAGTATCAGCCCGTTCTGGTTACGAGCATTTCCCGGATGACGAACGTGAAGGCGGCAACGATATTTTCCTGCTGGCTCAGTGGTTCCCGCGTCTGGCGGCTTACACCGATTACGAAGCCTGGACTAACAAAGAATTTATCGGTCGCGGTGAATTTACCCTGGAATTCGGTGATTACGAAGTCTCCATGACCGTACCTGCTGACCATATCGTGTCTTCAACCGGTGTGCTGCAAAACCCCAGAGACGTGCTGACCAGTGAACAGCGCGAGCGCATGGAAGAAGCCGAAGATGCTGACCGTCCGGTCTTCATCGTTACACCAGAAGAAGCGCTGGAAAACGAAAAAGAAGGCACCAGCGATACCAAGACCTGGCACTTCAAAGCCGACAACGTTCGTGACTTTGCCTGGGCCTCTTCACGTAAGTTTATGTGGGATGCCAAAGGCGTTAAGCAGGGTGGTCCACAGAAGCACGTAATGGCGATGTCTTTCTGGCCGAAAGAAGGTGGCGATCTGTGGAAGAAATATTCTACTGAGTCTATCGTGCATACGCTGGAAGTGTACAACCGCTTTACCTTTAACTACCCGTACCCAACAGCGCAGTCGGTAAATGGTCCGGTGGGCGGCATGGAATACCCCATGATCACTTTTAACGGCCCACGCACTGAATTACAGGACGATGGCTCTCGCACTTACTCACTGGCTGAGAAGCGCTTCCTGATCGGCGTGGTTATTCACGAGGTGGGTCACACTTACTTCCCAATGATCGTAAACTCTGACGAACGTCAGTGGACCTGGATGGACGAAGGCTTAAACAGCTTCCTCGACGGCGTTGCCGGTCGCGAATGGGATCCAGACATTCCATGGGGAGTTGAGCCGCGCGACGTGACAGGTTACATGAAGTCACAAACTCAGGTACCAATCATGACCCAGTCTGATTCGGTACTGCGTTTAGGTCCGAATGCTTACACCAAGCCAGCGGTTGCCCTGAACATTCTGCGCGAAACTATCCTGGGTCGTGAGCTGTTTGACTTTGCCTTTAAAGAATACGCCCAGCGCTGGATGTTTAAGCGTCCTACGCCATCTGATTTCTTCCGCACCATGGAAGAAGCGTCAGGCGTTGATCTGGATTGGTTCTGGCGTGGCTGGTTCTACACTACTGATCACGTGGATATCTCACTGGACAAAGTGTACAAGCTGCGTCTGGATACTGAAGATCCGGATATCGATTATGCCCGTGAGCGTCAGTTCGAAAAAGACAAGCCTATGTCGCTGACCGTTGAACGTAATAAAGAAGAAGGCCGTAAACTGTGGGTAGAACGCTTCCCTGATATCACCGACTTCTACGACGAAAACGATCAATTTACGGTAACTAACAAAGAGCGTAATAAGTACCAAAGCTGGCTGAAAAAGCTTGAGCCGTGGGAACGTAAAGCCTTTGAACGTGCTATCGAAGAAGACAAAAACTACTACGTGATGGAGTTCTCTAACGTGGGCGGTCTGGTAATGCCAATTATTCTGGAAATGACCTTTGCCGACGGTACCAAGGAAATGATGCGTATTCCGGCTGAAATCTGGCGTCGTACCCCTAAGGCTGTTAGCAAACTGGTGGTGACCGACAAAGATAAAGAGCTGGTAAGCGTAACCGTTGACCCGCGCTGGGAAACGGCTGACGTTGATGTGGAAAACAACCACTACCCGCGTCAAATCATTCCTTCACGGATCGAAGCGTACAAGTCTAAGCGCTCAACAACTGGTGCTCGTCGCGATATCATGCAGGATATCAAAACTGAGCTGAAAACCGACGAAGACGAAGACGGCGAGAAGAAAGAAGGTGATGACAACTAAACTCAATCGAGTAAAAAGTGTCATGCAGGCAGGGCTTTATGCCCTGCTGTTCTTTATGGCCTGTGGTCAGGCTGTGGCACATCAGCAAAAAATCGCCATCACAACGGTGTTATTTAATCCGCGCACTGAGAACATCGAAATCATGCACCGGTTTAACCTGCATGATGCAGAGCACGCCGTTAAAGCGCTGTTCAGGAAAACTGCCGATATTCTGGATGACAAGGAAACGCAAACCCAGTTTGCCCGCTATGTCTCGAATCGCTTTGTGCTGTTTAATGCTCAGAATGACTCACTGCCGCTTAACCTGGTGGGTTTTGAGGTAGAAGGCAAGCATTTCTGGATATATCAGGAAACTGCCCAACCCCCTGCACTGGAAGGCCTGCAAATTCGCCACGATGCGTTGCGGGACTTATGGCCGGAGCAAGTGAATACTATTAATGTGGAAGGCAACGGCGATTTAAAAACACTGACCTTTACCGACAGTGTTGAATTACTGGAAGTCCACTTTTAATTAATTCTAAGTACCGCAGGAACCTTTGCGGTACTTTTTATTCAGACCAAGGTCGCATTTGACCTGACCTGCGTAAATGGTCATGATGCTCAAAACAATGACAGGGCAATCTGAATGACCGACACCAACCACGCCGACACCCCCGAAGCAAAAAAGAAAAACGTTATCTGGGTAATTTTATCCGGTGCCATGGCGCTTACCATTATTGTAATGATGTTCTTACCAGACAGTGGCATGGGCACAGGCTTAATGGCCATTTACGGTAGCATGCTATGGTGCGGTATTTTCGGCGCCTCACTGGCCCGTTACCTGGGCAAAAACGGCTGGTTTGGTTTTGGTTTCGGCAGCGCCGCCGGCATGCTGATCCAGTTTATATCGCAATTCGTTTAAGGGTGTATGAGCCAGCCCCCGAAAAATAAACCCGTTCCCAGCTCACGCATAGCCAGGCTTTCGCGGATCGGTACGCTGGCCACCAAAATTGCCGGTAGCGTTATTTCTAACGGCACCACCAAGCTGCTTTCAGGCCAACGGCCGGTTTTATCAGATCTGGTTCTCACCCCTAAAAATATTCAGCGCATTACCGACCAGTTGGCGTCTTTGCGAGGGGCCGCCATGAAACTGGGCCAGCTCATTTCCATGGACAGCGGCGAGCTGCTACCGCCTGAACTCAGCGCCATTTTAGCTCGCCTGCGGGAAGACGCCGACCCGATGCCCAAAGAGCAATTGCAACAAGTGCTCGACGAAGCCTGGGGCACAGGCTGGTTCGACAAGCTGCTGTATTTTTCCTATGCGCCCATTGCGGCGGCTTCCATTGGCCAGGTTCACAAGGTGATTACCATGCAGGGTGAAACGCTGGCGGTCAAAGTGCAGTATCCGGGCATTGGTAATAGTATCGACAGCGACGTAGACAATGTCGCCAGTATTATTAAACTTTCCGGCCTGCTGCCTGGCTCCTTTAATATCAGGCCGCTGCTGGCCGAAGCCAAACTGCAACTGCATGATGAAGCTAACTATGTTCGCGAAGCGGAAATGATGACCCGCTACCAGCAGGCAGCAGCAGATTTTGACAGTTTTGTGGTACCCGAGGTGTATGCAGCGCTCAGCACGCCTACTGTACTGGCGATGACGCATATTATCAGTAGCCCTGTCGAAGCACTTAACGAACAACCACAGACAGTGCGTAATCATCTGATGACGGAGCTGTTCAGGCTGTTCTTTGATGAGGTGTTTGCCTTCCGGCTTATCCAGAGCGACCCGAACATGGCAAACTATCGCTACATGCCCGACTCGCAGCAGATCGCCTTATTGGATTTCGGAGCCTGCCGGGAAATCCCAGCGGCTATTTCTGACGGCTACTTACAGCTACTTCGCTGTATGGCCGAAGAGGATATGCCTGGTGTGGCCGAAGCCGCATTAGCTATTGGCTTAATGCAGGAGACTCACACCGAGGAACAACAAGCCAGCGTGCTGGCCATGGGGCGTCTGGCTTGTGAGGCATTGTACTGTGACGGGGCCTATGACTTTGGCAACAGCGACCTGTTGGGACGTTTACAATCAGCAGGCATGGCGCTTAGCTTCGAGCAGGACTTCTGGCATGTACCGCCCATAGACGCGGTGTTTATCCATCGCAAACTTGGCGGCCTGTATTTACTGGCTAAACGCCTGAATACGCAGGTGGATTTGCGCGAGGCCGCCGCGAAGTGGCTTTAATAAGGTAAATCCATACTAAAGGGCAGTGCCATGGAGTGCTTGGCTTTTGGCGGGTTGCCGATCATTTCATCATACGGCGTATCGTGGGTCATAAATGAGTGGTCCACCTCACAATGGGCGAAAAATTCACGAATATGGCCGGCACTGTAAAACCGCATGGGCTGGTCCTTATCACTAAACACCAGGCCGGTATTGCCATCGATGGTTAGCTGGACCAGATAGACATTCATTTCGTACGACTGAACTTCCAGGTTCTCGATTTCCAGCGGGCCTTTTTCAATATCGCTACTCATAAACTTGTGCATAAACACTCCGAAATCAGTAATTCGTCTTTTAGTACGCAGGAAAGTAAAGAAAGGATGAAGTGAACCAAATTACCCCCAAAGCATCTATAAATACCAAGCCCCATAGGAGTTTGTCCACTCAGCAAGACTGTCAGGCTTTCTGGCTAGGCTTGGTTGCACAGGTTTGGTGGCTCCAAATCAAGCAAGCGTAACAACGCCAGAAAGCCTGCCAGCCTTGCCCGAAGGGAGTGGCCAAAACGACTTACATCTGTGTTGCGCCCTTTGGACATAGATTGACTATGCCACAGAGAACGCGTCGTGATCTAAGTCGTTTTGACTCACTCTGAGAGAGTAAACTCCTATGGGGATTGGTATAAATCGTACCTGTTAACGGTTTACTCTTGCTGCCAAGTCCTGTATTCAATAAATATGAGCGCAGCAAGTGAGTTTTCATAATCGAAAAGATTTGCAAAAGTGCATTGATTTTCAGCGGATTGTCATTAACTCTGATAGTATGGAATTCCGCAGCCAATGATCAAGGTAGACAAATATGAGCGAAAATACTGAACAACGATCCTGGTTACCTTATGCCATCGTAATTGGCGTAGTCGTTGTTGTGTTGCTGGTGGTACTGATGTGGCCATCGAGCGAACCAGAGCCGCAACCAGTTGTTGAACCAGAAACGCCAGCAGTTGCCCAACCTGAACCAATTGAGCCTGAGCCAGCCGATACTTTTGAAGCGACGCCTCCGCCAGAGCCGGTAGAAATCGATCCGGATCAGGACGTTGAGCCCATGCCTGAACCTGCGCCAGAGCCCGAGCCGCTGGACGTTAGCGACACCGCTATTAAAGCCGCTCTTGAAACTATTGCGACATCACCAACGCTTAGCCGCTTGCTGGTTAACGATGGGTTATTACAGCGCTTTGTTGTAACGGCGACTAACCTGGCTGATGATGAAACTGCTCCTAACCACCGTTTACTCACACCACCGGATCAGGATTTCCGGGTGTATACCCAGGCTGACCGCGAGTGGATTGATTCTGCCAGTTACAAGCGTTACACCCCTTATGTAGACGTATTGGAGTCAATGAGCAACGAAGACCTGATTGCCCTGTACGAAACCTACCAGGACGAGATTCAGACCAAGTATGCTGAAATTGGCGACCCGGATCAGCCTTTCACCGAGGTACTGATTGAAGCCATTGACACGCTGCTGGATACACCAGAAGTGAAAATGCCAGTGGAAGTGTACACCGATTCAGTTATGTACAAATATGCTGACGAACGTCTGGAAGGGTTATCCGACCCGCAGAAACAACTCCTGCGCACTGGTCCGGATAACATGCGCCGTATAAAAGCGAAGCTACGTGAGCTTAAAGACAGTCTGATGGCCCAGTAAGCCCGCATTGCAAAATGGTATTAAAGAAAGCCACCTGACGGTGGCTTTTTTATTGGCTGTTATTTATCAGCGCTTAGTCATTCGCTTCCAGCGTAACCTTTACACCGCCGGTCAGTTTAGCCAGCAGGTTATAAATAAACGCCATAATCAGTGTGAAGATATAAGTGAAAACAAAATAGAAAAACGGCATTACAAAAGTCATCGCGCCGGTGAACATAAACGGCATGGCATTTTGTTCAGGCATATTCGGTACCATTGAGGTCATCAAAAACGTAAACGGCAGCATAAAAATCAGTGACAGAATGGCAAACACCAGTGCCAGGTGAATAGCCAGTGAATGCGCCGATATTTTCTTTAATCTTTGTTGCATAGCGGGAGTTCCTTTTATTTATTGGTGGTTTCCTGTAGCTCTTCCACGAGCATTGTAAGTTGCAGTCAGTGTGCAGGGTATTTTGTAAGAGCGCCAGTCATGACATAAAGTGAAGTGACTTCACAACAACAAGAGCAAAGAGTAATGAAGAATACAATCAAATCCATCCTGCTGGCGGCAGTCCTGCTCCCTGTGAATTATGTACAGGCCGCCACGGTGATCCATGCGGGCAACGCCTTTACCGGCACCGACGACAAACTAACCGGCCCGGTATCGCTGATCATTGAGAACCACACCATCAGTGAGATCCGCAAAGGTCATATTAAGGTAGCCAAAAGCGACACGCTTATCGATCTTTCTGATTCCGTAGTATTGCCAGGCTTAATGGACATGCATGTTCATCTAAGCTCCCAGCAAAGTGGCACCTCGTCGTACATGAAGCGGTTTACCCTCAACGAAGCCGATTACGCCCTGGCGGCGGCCCATTACGCCAATAAAACCCTGATGGCGGGCTTTACGACCGTGCGCAATTTGGGCGACAGCTATAACGAAACGGTATCACTGCGTAACGCGATTAATCAGGGCATGGCAACCGGCCCGCGTATTTACACTGCGGCCAAATCACTGGCTACCACCGGCGGTCACGCCGATCCCAGCAATGGCATGGCTAAACGAATTCGTCCGGATACCGGCCCGGCAGCGGGCGTTATTAATGGTGTGGCCGAAGCTCGCCAGGCCGTTCGTCAGCGTTATCAGGATGGTGCCGACGCGATTAAAATTACCGCCACAGGTGGCGTGTTAAGCGTAGCCAAAAGCGGCCAGAACCCCCAGTTTATGAACGATGAACTCGAAGCTGTGGTCGCTACCGCAAAAGACTACGGTATGACGGTTGCGGTACACGCCCATGGTAAAGAAGGCATGATCCGAGCAATCAAAGCCGGCGTCACCTCCATTGAGCATGGCACCTATATGGACGAAGAAGTGATGGCCCTGATGAAAAAGCACGGCACTTATTATGTGCCAACCATTCTGGCCGGTGAGTTTGTGGCCGAAAAGGCAAAAATTGACGGCTACTTCCCGGACATCGTTCGCCCTAAAGCCGCGGCAATCGGCCCCCTGATTCAGGCAACATTTGGCAAGGCATATAAGAACGGCGTAAACATAGCCTTTGGTACCGACAGCGGCGTTTCAGCTCATGGTGATAATGGTCAGGAATTTGGTTTGATGGTAGAAGCTGGCATGCCCCCTGCAAAAGCTATACAAGCCGCTACGATAAACGCAGCCACCATGCTCGGCATTGAAGATAAGCTAGGCACCCTGGAGGCCGGTAAATTCGCGGATATCGTCGCGGTTAAGGGCAATCCGCTACAAGATATTACGACACTGGAAAACGTGCAGTTTGTAATGAAAGGCGGAAAAATTTACAAACAATAGGGGCGTTTTCCCTTGGTGAAAGAGACACTAAAACGTAAGACCAAGGCGCTCGTGGACTCTCAGCATATGCTGCGCGGGATCACGATTGCCTCCTTTCTGGAATCCACCATTGTTCCCATCCCACTGGAAGCGGTACTTATTCCGTTAATGCAGGCCAAACGGGAAAAACTCTGGCTGATTGCCTTAATGGCCACGGTGGGCTGTATTATCGGCGCGCTGTTTGGCTATGCCATTGGCTATTTTCTGTTTGATGCCGTGGGCCAGGACCTGATTAGCTGGTTTGGCTCAGAACAACAGTTTGAGCGCGTTACGCAGAAAATGGAGGCTCAGGGCTTTTGGTTTGTGCTGACCCTGGGCATTGTGCCGGTACCTTTTCAGATAGCTATGCTCGCCGCTGGCGCCACCAAATACTCTATCTGGCTGTTTTTACTGGCGACTGTTATCGCCCGCTCGCTAAGGTACTTTGGCCTGGCGCTGATAGTAAAAGTATTTGGCAACAAAGCGGAACGCTTTATTCGTCGCTACAAAACCAAAGCCATGATCGGCATTACCGTTGTGGCTGCAGGACTGTGGCTGATTCTCAGCTAGAAACCAGCTTAAAAACCACTGTTGATAATAATTCTCATTTAGATTAACTTAGTAATGACTCTTATGCATTGCTGGATAAAAGGAGATAGTGTTTATGCGCAGCTCATTACTTTGCCCGGTCTATCGGAAATGGTTACAACTGCATCCGGAGCAGGCCCGGTTCGAACGACAAAAGCTTAAACTTGAGGCACTACAACTCCGGCGAGATGGCGAACTATCACGAGCCAGAAAGCTCTACACTCAGGTCTGGGAAATTGCGCAGTCCATATTATTTGCGCTGCGCCGCCCAGACAGCGCATCGCAAATTTACCATCAGGATCTGGTGAGTTTCGTAGCGGCCGCTATGGCGGTAAGTGACTGCAGTAAAGCGCAGCCTGAGTTCAGCAAGGATGTGCTCAATGACACTCAGCAACAGCTCACAGCGCTTATGCCGTTGTATGCATCCGAGCCACAACTACTGTCGACCATCCACCAGTTAAAGGAATGGTTACGTCACGATGATGTTATGCAGTTTTCAACCCATCTGCATTGATCAGGAAGGAAGTGCCAATGAAAACATTTCAGCCACAACCGGAGTTCGTTAATGTGCACTTGAGGGTATCAGTGCTCAAGCAGTTACTGCAGGGTCAGAAGATTCATTTGAGTGATATTCACAGCACGTCACCGGAACACAAGCACTGCCTGCAACAACTGGTGTTACAGGCAGCCTCAGAAGGCTAAAGGCCTTTTTTCAATAAGTATCGATAGGGAAGTTGTTCGGTATCAGCCGCCACCAGGGTGTGCTGCATAAAACGGCAAAAACTGGGGATGTCTCTGACCGTTGCCGGATCGTCGGCGGTAATGCACAGCGTCTGCCCATCTTCGAGCTTACGCATTTGCAAACGCACCATCATTACCGGCTCCGGACACCGCAGGCCCAGCGCATCCAGTTGATGATCGGCGTCCTGCCAGTTAACCGTTGGCTCAGATGCCATAGTTTTCCCGATAGGCTTCGATAGCGGTAATGGCTTCATCATAGCCACCGGCAGACTTGAGGTAAGTCACCACGTCATTCAATGAAACAATCGATACCACTTTAGTGTTGTAGTCGCGCTCGACTTCCTGGATTGCCGAAAGCTCACCGGTACCACGCTCCTGACGGTCCAGTGCAATCAGCACACCGGCCAGCGAAGCATGATTGGCTTCAATCAGGGTCATGGATTCACGAATCGCAGTACCAGCAGTAATTACGTCATCCACCAGCATCACTTTGCCTTCCAGCGGGCTGCCCACCAGATTGCCGCCTTCGCCATGGGCTTTGGCTTCTTTACGGTTAAAGCAATACGGCACATCCATATCGTGATGGTCGGCTAGTGCCACCGCGGTAGTGGTAGCAATTGGGATCCCTTTGTAGGCAGGACCAAACAATACATCAAAGTCGATCCCCGCATCGGTTAATGCATCGGCATAATAACGACCCAATTTGGCCAAATCACCACCGCGATTAAACAACCCCGCATTAAAGAAGTACGGGCTTTTACGGCCAGATTTCAGGGTAAATTCACCAAATTTCAGAACGCCACGGGCAATCGCGAACTCAATAAACGCCTGTTGGAATGCTTTCATGGGATCTCCGAAACTTAATTTAATGCCGCTTTTTGAATATCAAACAATTCACGTAAACCATGCTTGGCAATGTCCAGCAGTTCATGCATTTCTTCAAAGGAGAAGGGTTCGCCTTCAGCCGTGCCCTGCACTTCAATTAATTTACCAGTTTCGGTCATTACCACGTTCATATCGGTTTCAGCAGCAGAGTCTTCGATGTACTCCAGGTCGGCAATAGGAGTGCCCTCGTAAATACCTACCGACAGTGCGGCAATCATATGCTTAAGCGGGTTGGCTTTAATAATGCCTTTATTTCGCATGTAGGTAAGCGCATCGATTAGCGCCACGCATGCACCGGTGATAGAGGCTGTGCGGGTACCACCATCGGCCTGAATTACATCGCAATCAAAGGTAATGGTATTTTCACCCAGTAATTTAAGATCCACCGCAGCACGTAAAGAGCGGGCAATCAGACGCTGAATTTCCAGGGTACGTCCACCTTGCTTGCCGCGTGCCGCTTCACGCTGTGAGCGGGTGTGGGTAGAGCGTGGCAACATGCTATACTCAGCCGTGATCCAGCCTTTGCCCTGACCTTTCATAAAACGCGGTACGCCTTCCTCAACCGTGGCATTACACAAGACTTTGGTGTTACCAAATTCCACCAGCACAGAACCTTCTGCATGGCAGGTAAAGTTACGGGTAATAGTAACGGGGCGGATTTGGCTGGCAGTTCGGCCACTTGGGCGCATGGTAATCTCCTGAAATTGGGTACTCGGCTAATTCAACGGCGCTAGTATAGCGTAATTAATGGCATAAGTTGAACGTTGAATCATTCCAGACTAAGCAATGTTCCATGTGAAACCCGACTGTGGCAACAAAGCAAAGGCATAGGGTTCAGATGCGGACTGTAGTACAATAGGATACAACACAAGCAATATGCCGACGGACAATACAATGATTTACAGCATGACGGCTTTCGCACGCAGCGAAGTAAAGAAAGACTGGGGAACCGCAGTATGGGAAATTCGCTCAGTTAACCAACGCTACCTGGAAACCTATTTTCGTTTACCGGAACAGTTTCGTAGTTTAGAGCCACTGCTTCGCGACCGATTCAGAAAGCGTTTGCAACGAGGCAAAGTAGAGTGCGCCTTACGCTTTACCGCCAACGATGCAGCCGTCACTAAGTTAACCCTAAACGAAGAGCTGGCCAAACAGGTATTGCATGCTGCCGACTGGGTACAGTCGCACGGTCAATCGACCGGCGTAAACCCACTCGATGTATTAAAATGGCCTGGCGTTATCGCTGCCGAAGAGGCCGATACAGACACCATTCAGGCCGACTTACTGGCCGGCCTGGATAAAGCCATGGATGACTTTATTACTGCCCGGGGCGATGAAGGCGAAAACCTCAAATCGCTGATTGAGCAGCGCCTCGAAGCCATCGAAGTAGAAGCAAAGAAAGTTGCCGAGCGTATGCCGGAAATCCTTAACTGGCAGCGTGAACGCATTCTGACCCGCTTTGAAGAAGCCAAGCTGGAACTGGACGCCGCGCGAATTGAGCAAGAGATGATCCTGTTAGCGCAAAAAGTAGATGTGGCTGAAGAGCTCGATCGCCTCAATTCTCACGTAGGTGAAACCCGCAAGATCCTGAACAAAGGCGGTGCCTGTGGGCGTCGACTGGATTTCATGATGCAGGAATTTAACCGCGAATCGAACACGCTGGGCTCAAAGTCAATTAACACCGAGATCACCCAGTCTGCAGTAGAGCTTAAAGTGCTTATTGAACAAATGCGCGAGCAGATCCAGAATATTGAATGATGTTCTTGGGTGTTCGACGTTGTTATTAATGGAATTATAAATCAAAGAGTTATGTAATTTTGGCGGTCATGGCGTTCGTGTAAATTCAGGCAAGTTTGGGTAGTGGTGGGTAGTAGATTGGGGAGTATTTTCTCGCTATATTGTATCGGCGAGATTGTACTCCCCAATTTTTTTAAGGCAGGAAAGTGGGCAAGCTACACGACAAGACCGTCAAGAAACTGATCAAAGAGAAGCCATCCGTGCGGCATGCCGATGGCAATGGTCTCTACCTCATGACCCCGAAGCGCGGCGATGCCTACTGGATGCTGCGCTACACCACCCCAGCTACCAAGCTCCGGCGCGAATATACCATCGGCAAGGTGGACGACTGGTCACTGGCCGACGCCCGCGATGAGGCGGCGAAGCTGAGATTGGCGATCAAGCGTGAGGGTGCTGACCCGGTTCAGGAACGGCAGAAGGTCAACCAAAACCCCTTTAAGACCTTGAATGATTTGTATGCAGACTATCACCAGCTGCGCCAGCGGGAGATTGCGACCCATCAAAAAGAGAAGAGCCTTTACGATCGTGAGGTCGCTTGGCGCATCGGGAAGGCGGACCTGGAACGGATTCGGCCTGTCGACGTTAGTGAAATATTGCGGGATATCGCTAATGGGTACGATGACAACCCGCCTCGGCCAACTATATCAAACGACGTAATGCGAATGCTGAAGCGGGTGTTTGATCACGGCATGAAGCTGGATGTCACGCGGTTCAATCCGGCCACTCCGTTTCGCCCCAGGGATGCGGGTGGAGAGGAAAAGGCGGCCAACTACCCAATGACAGATTTCGAGGTGAAAGAGTTCTTCGACAAGCTCAGAGACATCCCCGCCAAGTTCTCCCGGGAGAATTACTTGGCTTGTGCACTGCTCATTGGCACATGCACAAGGAAGATGGAGCTTCTCGCAGCACCTTGGTCGGAATTCGATTTGGATAACAAAGTCTGGCACTTGCCAGCCGAGCGAACCAAGAAACGCAGGGCGATTGACATCCCGTTGACCGAGCCAGTAATGGGATGGCTTGAGGAGCTGAAAGTACGGTCTTGTGGCAGTGAGTGGGTCTTCCCGGCTAGGCGGATCAGCAAGAAGGCTCGCACCCCTCACGTCTGCGAGAACACATTAAACCACGCACTCAAGAAACTGTTCGAGGAGAGGTTCTTCTCATTTGATAAAAGGCGGGTCCATGACCTGCGTGGCACCGCGAGAACTATGCTTGGAAAGCTGGGATTCGATGATGACCTGGCCAAGCGCTGCCTGAACCAGCAGGCCGGCAACCGGGTTGATCAAATCTATAATCGGCATGCGTATTTTGAAGAACGAAAAGAGGCTCACGAGGCGCTCTGCGAGTGGCTGGCGCCCATCGTGAGAGGTGAAGTCAGCTCTGGAGAGTAAAGGGGCCAGATCAGGCCCCTTGTTGCTCGATCCAGGCCAGCAGATCCGATAACCGCCACGCCACCGAGTTGCAACCCAGCCTTAGTCGTGCCGGAGCAACTTTCCTTCGTTCCAGCGACCACCATTGAGTTCGGCTGACGCCGGTAATCGCGCGGCGATCCCACTCCCGGACCAGTCGCTCACACTGTCCAGAACGAGCCAGAAGCTTGGTGCGCACCTCTTCCGAAGGCGGACTGAAGGTTTTATCAATCATCCTCTGCCACCTCCGGATTACCGCAGGGAAAGGTGGGAAACTGGGATAACCCATCAAGTTCTGACAGCGAATTCAGATAGTTTCTGATGCGATCAGGCCATAAGGCGAAGAATCGTTCAAATCTGCCATTTACTTTAACTCTCAGTGTGCCACGACTCCTTTCATTGGTTTCGAGCAGATCTTTCTGGATCAGGAACTCTATTTCACGCATATATCGAGATTGGAGCCCGAAAAACTGCAGGAAATTGGCTTTCTTCACAAGTAGCTGCTTTTCACCGTTCACCGTGCGCTTGAATCCGTCGTAGGGCGATTCAGCTATACCCTTCTCTATATCAGCGAATCTGAACCTCCGTGAGTTCATATATTCATTGAGCTTCAATAGAATCCGGTGCTCTTCCTTATTGAATATATGTCCTCTCGATTTTATCCAGGCGTCGGCCACTTGGTGCACTGCTCGCTCAGATTTTTCCTCCGTCCAGGGCAGCAGATAATTTCGACACGCCAGACATAGCGCAACGGTAATCAATGCAAACCGCTTGACCACGCGGATGACCTGCGAAGCCATGTGCGACGTCGTCCACTGATCTGTCAACCGAGCCGTCTCCCTCTGGATATACTCGGGCAAGTCATCCACATCTTCTGTAAGACGCTCGAGCCAGTGCCGGAACAATGTGCCATGGCAGTGCCTGGTGCGGCTTTTCAGCGCATCGACCAGCTCCTGAGAGTTGGCAAACCCATGCAATTCCTCAAATGCGCCGAATCGCCCAAACGCTGGGATTTCAACCAAACGGTTCTCTTGGCCGGCCCTGACTGGTTTCCCCAACTGCTGAAATACTTCCGATAGCCAAATCTCACCGGTGCTCAAGGCCAGCGTCCGCCAATGCGTTTGTGCCGCCAGATCTCCGGAAATATTCGCCCTCAGCTTACTGGCACCGTTCATGATGTGATAAATCGAGACGTCGACATCCTCGGGCCGAGCCAAGCCGATTTCGTCCAGCATGAGCGCTATATCGTTGTGCTCGGCAGCCACCGCTGCCAGTCCATTGGCAGTCGCTACCCAGCTTCGTACGAAGGTTGGAGCCCCACAAACACTGGCGGCCACCTGCAATAGTGTCGTTTTCCCGGTGGAACTATTGCCGACAAGATGAAAAGCCCCGTTTTCTAACCCAGCATGTTTCAACAGGGGTGCCGCAAGGGCTACCCCAATGCTGAACATCGCTAGCGGGTTGCCCTCACACAGTTTCCCCACTTGAGTTTGCCAATCCTGGAGAGAGCCGCTTTCCTGTAGCAGAGGGGATGTCGATAGCTGCCCGACGAAATAGTGCTGCTCATCCGCCTGACCTGCCGTCCAGTTGCTCGTCGCGAACACCGGGCCATGCCAACCGGTGCGGTCGACGGTGGTGGCCGGCGGTGCCTTTGCCATTTCCTCAAGCAGGTAGCGTTGTAGTCGCGCCCAACTGATATTGCCAGGCTCCAGCAGATAGCCGCTGTCCACGAGCAGTTCTCGTATCTGTCGGGCGTTATCGCCGTTCAGAGTCCTCGCATACACCACCTCGCGCAGCAGGACGTTGTCCATATTTTTCCACTGCAGAAGCGCGCCGTGGCCGTGTTTTTTATTGGAAAGGCGGGTTCGGGCAACAACCTCAATCCACCCACCAACCCTTTGCCATTCATCAGTGCTGAGGCAGTACAGGCCAGAGTCTCTCAATTGAAATTTCATTTGTCCCTCCGTCACAACCGATCCAGCCAGTTTCTAACATCCTGGATCCGAAACCTGACGGCTCGACCCTGCGGGTTTGGCTTGATGGGGGCGGGGAAGCGACCTGATCGGACGTACCGACGCAGCGTGGCTTGCGATAGCTGAGTGACGGCGCACACTTCTTCGTATGTGAGCAAGCGCTCGTTGGTCTCGCTAGAAAACATGTGTTTCATTATCTACTCCTGGTTCGTTGATTAACGGCAGGAGTGATTATTAGTAATCAGAAGTCGGGACCAGAACCGTGGAATTGGCTATTTTGGGCGCAAAGAAAAAAACTTTATAACCATTGGAACTTAAAGATTATTTTTTGTTATTCGGGCGATTTTCATGTGAATCTCATCGGTTTACGGGCAAAATCTGGTGAAAATGTGAACGGCCGCTGTCACCCGCCACCATCACGGCATCATTTTGTGAGGCGGTAATGCTCATTAACTTTCACATGTGAAAGTCAATGCTGGACGTGATCAAAACAGCCTCTTAAAGAGCCTTTTCGAGGCCCTGTTACTTCACGGGTTATCCCCGTATCACACCGGGGCTCCAAAAGGCCTCTTCCAAGCCCCTTGTAAGTGCCCCGAGGAAGTAGCGGGAATTGTTGTAGCGACGACAGTCAGCCCGGTTACATCAGGCCGTTGCATACCTGAGTCTTCCCAGCAAATGGGGCGGTAGGTCCCAAATAAATAACGGAGATCCACGCTTTTAGCCCATGCCTCCTATGCCTTGAGGGATGGGAGCATAGCGCAGAAGTCCCAAATCAGATAGTTATGTGGAAAGGAACTGGAAGGTCCCTTGGCATTTTATGACTTTTTCATCCCAAGTTCGCCGTTGCGCCCAAAAAGGGCAAAAGCACGGGCCACCGTAATGATCAAATCCGGTTAGCATCATTCGTGCATTCAGAACGAGAGGAGTAAGTGAATGACGCGATTGAACAAACAGCAGGTAGTCGACCACTGGTGTCATGCAAGTCGACTTGAAGGGGTTGATCACACACGGGGCACCCAGGCAGCGACTCAGCAATCTAAAGCATTTTTGCAAACGCTTATGGACTTGATTGACGTTGAACAGGCCAGATATCGATACTTAGCCCAACGTATTTGTGATGTACATTGGGAGCACAATATTGCTCACCGAACCGATCAGACGGAGGGTTACCCTGGCCATCATGGATGCCGAGCCAGGCTAAGGGGAAGAAAACTGGAACTGTCCTGGTATTACAATTCATTCGTGCCAAAAGAACGCGGAACCGGACACGCCGTTTACAGTGAACATATTTCCAAAGACGGTCGGTACCGTCATTTCAAGTCGGCATTCGCTCGCGCCCAGGACTGGGAAAAGCCCGTCATCGCAGATATCGAAGATGGCTTTGAGTTGATTCGCAGGCTTAATGCTAATCTGACGCAACTCAGGAGGGTGTTGAAATCCAGTGCCCATTTACTGGCTGAATTGGAAGTCTACCTGGAGGAAACACTGGGCCCTCTCGCCAAGGCCGCCAAAACAGCGGGTACCTCGAAAAAGTAGTGTCAGGGAGGCACGAAGGCCGCAACCGAGCTCAAGTTACGGCCTTCACTGGCGGGTCCAATCAGTCCTCTTCAAACTCCGAAGAGCTGAACCTCAGCACATTGCAGTTTTCCTTAATGGTGCGCTGCAATGACTCGTCGAAACCGTCCTTCTTCTTGGCCTCGATTTCGACCGAGATTGTCACCTCAACACCGAGTTGTGCTGTGAACTGCTGAACTACTTCATCCATGATGGTGGCAAAGTCTATTTTAGCCTTTACTGGGTCCAGCGATGTGATTCCATAAAAATGTGTTTTTACCACTCTGGAACCACTGCTTCCGGCACCATCGGTACCGTCGATAATCCCGGGTGGAGTATTGACCGGAGAGCCGCCACCGCCTTGTGTGCCGCCTATTCCGCCAGTAACGCCTGTAGGGCCGCCCATGTCTACTCCGGGCTGAGGTTGGGGTTGCTGCGCTTGACGCTGCTTCTCAGCATAGGCAACTGCCGCCTCACGCTCTATCAGCAGCGATGAATCGTCTAACGGGGCAATGGATCCTCGCCCGAAGCTGAAACCAAGGTAGCGGTCCCCTTCCTTTCCGGAGGCGTACGCAAAATAGTCTTCAGTTTCTACACCCTGGCTTATGGCGTTGCGAAACACTTGGTCGTTGACCAACCGGGGCAGGTAGAGATAGTGGCAACTGTCTTGCCAGACTTTCAGCGCACTGACTTCTGTCACACCATCCTTCAGGTACCAGTCATTGAGCACCTTGCGTAGGTGAATCGGCGACCATTCGTAGACCAACCATTCTTCTTCACGCAGTTTATCCTCAATGCTTTGAATGAGGTTCGGAGCGGTTGGCGGAATAGACACCACTTCCCAGTTCAATTCGGGGCGTCCCTTAACAAAATCCTCAACAGGCGCCAAGAGCCATTTCCAGGTTTCCCGGATGAGCTGGGTAAGCGATTGTTCTGCGCCGTCACGATTACGCTTGGCCTGGTTCAGATGCGAAAGGTCCTGATTGAGCGTACCGCTTTCAATATCTGCCACGATTGAACGCCAGGCCAGGAAAATCCGACCTTGCTCCTTCAGTCGGCTGACAACGTCAAAATCCGGTGCCAGGAAGATCAGGCGGTTTTGCTTCTGACGGGGTTGCTCGCCACGGTTGCGCAGAATTTTTTCTGCCTCGCCAAAGGCCTGGTTTGTCTCGGTTCGGCTGTAACCCGCTTGAGTGGGCAGTACCACCAGGCGAGGGCCAGAACCGTAATCATCGGGCACATCCACGGACGGCGTGAACACATGAATGCCACCGAAGTGGTGATTTTTACCAAACGACCGATTCACGCGCTCTTTCAGCATGGGAATCAGATCATCGCGCTCACTGATATTCTGTTTTCGGCTTTCCATTTCCCGTCGCAGATTGGGCTTGGTATCCAGCCAATAACGGTCCAGTTCGGCGTACAGGTAGTGCAAGCGATCTCGCAGTCGCTTGAGTACATCCTCAAACACACCGATAGTTTGTCCCGGTTGTACAGTACCCAGTAAGACCCGCTCGGCCTGGATGCCGCGTATCATCTGCTCCTGGCTTGAAGGGGCGCTGCCCAGAAAAATGCTGCGTGCAGTGCGCCGAGCGGCCTGGACGCCACCGAACAAAGTGTGGTGGCCATCAATGTCAGCGGGAATAGAGCGCGGGCCATCTACTTCTTTTTCAATAACTGGCTCCCAGCCCTGGGGCAGGTAGTGAATGCTCTTGTTGCGTACATTGGTGTCTTCCAACGGCAACGAACCGGGCATGATAAGCGCGTCCCGATTGTCGGAGTTCCAAAGGCGATGAATCACAATGGCCATGTACTGAAGTACACCACGGGTTCGCTGGAATTTGTCCAAAGTGGACCAGTCTTCGTAAAGTCTATCGAACACTTCCGGGTGAATCGGGTAGGAAGAGCACAGTCGCTCAAAGTATTCGTTGGATTGGGTCTCCACGGGGAACTTATCCGCGTGCTTCCGGTAGAAGTCCGAAAATTGTCGGCTGATACCTTCGACCTCGGCACGCTCACCGGAGCTTTCGAACAGGCGGCGGCGCACAATTTCGAAAGCTTCACGGGAGCCCACGGGCTTCCACACAGACTCTACACGTGCAAAATATGTCTCCAGCGATTCCAGAGCGCGCTGGCCCATGGTGCCGCCCACCTCCAGCTCAGATTCTGGCAATGAGGCAAGAAGAATCGCATTAGGTACGGCCTTTAGCGCTTCCGTTAGCCCCTGAATAAAACTGATGTTACTGTCAAAAGTACCCGCTTTATATTGCTTGCCCAACTCCAGTTGCCGGGTAAACGCTACCAGCTCGTCGATCAGGATTACGCAGGGCGCGGCGCGGCTTAACAGTTCTTTCAGCACTTCCTTGCCCGGCGAAGTGCCGTCAGCATCACTGTCGGCGACCAGCGCAAAGCCTTCTTCGCCGAGCAACTGCCAGGCCAGCTCTCCCCATAGAGTATTGACGGTTGTCGAGCCGTAGGTTCGGGCCTGACTGGGCGACAGGCGAATGCCATCAATCACTGCCATACGCGCTCGGGGTAACTCACTGATACCCGCTTCATCCAGCACTGGGGGAATGCCCATCAGTTTGTCGGTGCTGACTTCACGGCTGGCCAAGTGGTATACGGCCAGCATGGTGTGTGTTTTGCCGCCACCAAATGCCGTTTGAAGCTGAATAACTGGATCACCGCCATGACCTGCCAGACGCTGGGCAACGGAAATCAGCAAAAGGCGCATCCCCTCGGTGATGTAGGTCCGTGAGAAAAATTTCTCGGCGTTCTGGTACTCATCAGGTGCGGTTCCACCGGCTACCTGTGAGATGTCGGCGGCAAATTCAGACTGCTTGAACGAGCCTTCCAGAACATCTTTGTGTGGGCGGGCGATTTCGCGCCATGGCTTCAGGCTCATAGTTCGTTCTCCGTCTGTGCGCTGTATATCGTCAGCTTCAGTTCACTCTCGTCACTGAGCTGATATTCCGGGCGTTTGCCGGACAAGCGCTCACTCATTTCAAGAATAATGGGGACACCCTCACCGCGCTTATCCATCAGGTGCTGACGGTGAGCAGACAAAGCGTCATCTTCGATAGGGCAGCGAGCCAGTAGGCTGGTGAGTGTCTCATTTCGTGCCGCCTGCCGGAATGGCAAACTCTCCGGTGTCATGGTGTTGGGCAGCATACCGGGTGAGTACAGCTCCAGCCGGTCATCGAACAAACGGAGCCGTATTTTGGCACCACCCATTGAGTAGTCCCGATGGGCGACGGCATTAGTAACCGCTTCGAAGATGGCGAGTAGATCGAACTGGGGTAGATCTTCACGCCCGCCTGCTGCGCGTTTTCGAGCTGCAACCTGCATATTTTTCCGCACAAAAGCGCAGGCTCCCAATATTTGCTGGTCCAGAGGTCCAGTGATGTCTTGAGCATCCCGCTGATAAGCCTTTTCAGCTTCAGGCAGGGCGCGTGTTCCCTGGTAGGCCACGGCCTGAATAAAAGCCCCCGGCAAGAAGCGCTGTGGTTCACGACTGGCCATCAGTAACCCCGCAACTGTGGGCCGCCATACTTCCTGATCATCACGAGCCGCCATAGCCAGCTTGTCCAGCACAGTCTCCGGCGCGCTGTGATGTTGCGACGGTACAAACCGCTTCCACAGAGTTTCATCTAGGTCCGCCATTGCTGCCTTGGTCACCGGTGTTTCGTCGAAACGGATCAGACGGGACTGGCTCCGCTGCTGAAACAGTCGCGCGAGTTGGTCCGGCGGAATCGGGCGTTTCGATGACCCCACCCGCTGCATATAACCGCCAGGGCTCTGATGCACGAACAGGCTGCGAGAAACATCAATACGAATGACAGGCTGTTCGCTACCGCCGGTATCCGGCAACGTCATGCGTTCAATAATAGGCGCCAATGGTGGTTTGATGGATTGCTCGCACGCTTCACGCACCAAGGATTCCAGTGCATCCAGCCGTTCCAGAGGGACGCCCACGACTTCACGGCTTCTGTCTTCAACGCCGAGCACCAGCACGCCACCGGCGCTGTTAGCAAAGGCCGCCATTTCGTCGGCGAGATCTACCTGAGAAGGCCCCCGAATTTTGTCGCCTGCAAAGCGGACCTCTTTAAGCTCAAGAAAGCCGTCTTCGCCCAGCCGGATTTTTTCAAGCAATTCGCTACGTGTACCAAACATACTAAAACTCCGTTCCTAATCGCTTCCAGCGCCGGGAAAAAGCTTCGTGCCCACCTTCCATCACCCTGCATACTTCATTTCGCAGGTCGTTTTCCTGAAGAGCACCGCTTTGCTGCACGTAACACTGCCCGCGCCCGAACTCCATCACATGCACCAGTTCGGCATCGCCATTAACAACGACGTTTGGATTGTGGGTGATAATAATGAGTTGGCGACGCAACTTATTTTCGCGAATCTGCCGCACGATCAGGTCGTAGATAAGGTGGTTGTCGAGATCGTCTTCAGGCTGGTCGAGAACAATGGGTTCCTCACCGAAAGCCAACAAAAACGCCAGTAACGCCGCAGAACGCTGGCCCTGCGAACCAGTCTGAATATCATGCCAATTACTCTCGCGTTTGTACTGAATACTTAGGTCGTCTTCTGGAGCCCAAGCTAGAATATGATCTGCAAACTCTGGCTTTTCATGCTTACGCTGCAGGTAGTTGCGAAAGCGTCCGCCCAGACTGTCGTCCATCTCAAGTAGTTTTCGCTTAAGCAGTTTCAGCGCCGCAGATTTATCCGATTCATTGGCCTGAGCTAATTCAAGAGCCATCCCTTCGGTAGCTTCGTCATTAAGAATGTCGTCTGAAAAACGGTCATCCATGACGTCTATCAGCTCGCGTAGCTCGCGCTCTGTTTGTTTGGGATCGTAGCCAAAAGGCACAACAGTTATGCGCACATGGTCATTATTAGCGAGCGCCTGCTGTATGAAGTCCTTTCGCGCTTGGGTGATATCTTGCCGCCTTTGTCCTATCAATTTCCGCTGCGCATCGATCTGCCGGGAGAGTTCCTCCCGATCGCTACGCATCCTGGTAAAAGCTTTGCTTTGCGTTTCAAGCTGCTGCTTTTCTTGCGTCAGACGGGCGAATGCCTGCGGATCGCTGACACCCTGGGTTGCCAACTTTTGTTGTAACTCGGTATGGGCCTGCTGAGCAGCCTGAACACGAGCGCTCCATTGTGAATAGCGGGAGTCTTTCTGAACGGACTCGACAATGGCATTGAGCTTTTTCGCCTGCTCCTGCAATCCGGTTCGAACCTGCTCGACCTGGCCGTCAATTTCTTTGCGCAAAGCCAGAATATCCGCGTCCTGTTCTAAGAAGTATTGAGTTGGCCAGTCATCCAGCATGATTTGTTCGGCCAGATCGGAAATACGGCCAGCATCGCTCCGCAACTGCTCAAACAGAGTTTTCACTTCCCTTGACTGATGTTGCGACTGACCATAAGCCCGTAGTACGGATGCCTGGTCGGTCTGGGATAGAGCGGCCAACTTCCTGCTGGTTTCCTCCAGCTTGCGTTTCACCTCAGGCTCTCCGGCGAGCTTGCCATCGAGCTCCCGTAGCCGGGCGCGTTGGGTAAAGAATGTGCGTTTTGCCTCCTCAAAGGACTGCTTCAATGGCTCGACATTAGCTGACTCGTCAATGATCGACAGTAAGGTTTGCCGACCGCTTCCGGCCATTGCAGCAATTTGTCCCTGGGAAAAAATGCGCAGCGGAAAGCGCGCCGCATTCACGCTTTGGCTACTAGATTCGAGCCATTGGTTGTCATCCCACTCTTCAACGACGACGCCTTGACCATCTACACGCCAGCGCAGCCGTAACCGGGTATCATCGTGCTCCCATTCCACGCGAATCTCGGTGCCATCCCGCAGCGCACCTTTGTCATCACGTCCTCTGGCGGTTTTGCGGAAATCTTCAAATTGAGCACGGGGTTCGCTGTCTGGCCCGAGTTGCGTTAATTCCTGTTCGCGGCGTGCGGCTAGGCGTAAAGCATGCACCACGCTGGATTTACCCGTACCCCGCCCACCGACAATGGCATTGAAGAAAGGCGAGCACTCAAGTCGTGCCGTCCGGCCATTGCCAATATAGCGGCCCCCTTCAATATCTATGGCAGTAATGGCGTGGGGAGGAACCCGGAACGGGTTAAACTCACCCTCATCGCTGCGTCGAATCGACACACCATTACCATCAAGCAGCGCCAGACGTAGCCCTTCGAGGGTGGGAGTAGCCATTTTGACCCAGGTAAACCGACTGCCCGGCACGGCATTGCCCTGGAAACTGTGACAGTCACTACCCACCACACGGGCGAGACGATTTTCTACATCCGCCACACACTCCGGCCAGGGATTGCTGCCGTCACACCATTCCACGGCCAACAGTCCTTTTACGCCAATGGCCTGGCGAAGTGTATTGGCGTCAACCTGACTTCGTTTGGACTCTGGCTGGCACCTCAGCAAGCCCTTCTCTTGATCTGCGTGGGCTGGAATTGGAAGTCCGCCGGCTTTCAGAACTTCCTCAATGACCGCTTCCGGACCTTCCCGCGTGACACCATCACTATCGCCGTCCGTGCCTTGATAACGAACTGCCGATAGCAGATCGGTTATTGTGCGCGTAGAGGCTTCCGGACCAAAAATAGCCAACAGGTGAAAGCCACCGCTGACAGAAATTTCAACACCGGGAAACAATGTCAGCTCTCTAAACCCCTCTGGCGCAAGCCCCAGGTCACTTTGGTCCTTTATGGCTCTATAGGCTTCTTTGAGTTCGTCTATCCAAGCACCACTGTTATGATCAGTGACTGCCACACAGTCGATCCCAGCTGCCATATACTTTAGCAACCAGGCTTCGGCTGTTAACTCATCAGGGCTCCCGATAGCCCTTTGCCACGCGGTTGTGTCCTTTGAGGCAGGCGTATGGGTGTGAAAGTCAAACTTCCACCAGCGAGAGCCAGGATAGGGCCAGTCAGTGTTTGTCATGGAATGCCTCCTCAAAAGTCCAGACCGCGCTGTTCATTTTTGTGCCCCACATCATGAGAGGCTACAACAATGGCGTGCCAGGAGCCGATCAGTTCGTTGTAGGCGCGGGCTTCTTCGGCCCACTTCTTGCGTTCGCACAAGGTATACAGGTGGTAGGCCAGTTGGCGGATTGCTTCGCCTTTTTCCGGCATTTTGGCCAACAGCTCACCGGCGACGGATTCGCCGCTATTGTTCAGGCGGCGGATCATTTGGTGGCAGGCTTCCCAGATGGGGGTACGATCGTCTTTGCTGGGATCCCAGTCGGATTCGTACTCAGACCATTTCAGCAAGCGTACTTTGCCGCTCCCAGATTCGGCCACGCCAGCTGCTTTGACGCCATCCACGCTGGTACCCTTGGCGCGTGCCAACGTATCAGCTTCGCCAAACTGACCGGCGCTCCAGCCATACTGTTCAAACCAACTGGAGCAGAACTGAGTGTCGGCATCGAAGCTGCCGGAATCCGGGCTCAGGTATTCAGTAATAGCGCGGTTGATTAGCACTAGAGCGTCGTGCACGCTCATACGGGTGCCATCCTGATTCAGCACAGCCTCGTATTTGGAGTAAATGGCCATTCCTGGGCCAATAGCGGATTGAGCGAGATCCACAGGGGCAATCGGTGTTTGGCCGGTCTGGCCGCCAATCATGGTCTCCAAGGCTTCGGGCATTTCTTCCCTGAGCTGGCGTTGGAAGTCTCGGCGGGAAATGGAATCGTTGCTAGCTTCGCGCTTTCGACAGACCAAAATTATTGACGAGGCTAGAGCATTCATAGCTACTTTCACCCCTGTTGGTCTTTCTGTGCGCATAGGCCAAGTGCCATCAATTGCATACCCGGAGTTAATTACTGCCTCCAAAAACGTTTCCCAACCAGTACTTGATGTGCTGTCTGCGCTAGTTTCAGCCTGCTTGAAGGCGTAGTAGATAGTTACGGGAAAGGCGGGATGAGCTTGTTTTTCTATGTTGCTAATAGCTTGACTCATGCCATTGAGGAAAAACTCTTCCGCCTGTTCAGATGATCCATGCCGATAAGGAGTAGCAACCAACTCCTCAGCCTTTGGCGCAGCCATAGTTCCAAAAAGCTCTGGAAACGTATTTCGGAGAGACCGGCGCATCCATACGTAAAAAAAGTCCGCTAGATCTGCATAACCGATATTGTCGTAATACGGCGGATCCGTAGAGATAACTTTATTAGCACTTATCGTTTGTGTTTGAGCATCCTTCTGGTTCACGCTCCCAAACCCAGTAGCGGGGACATTGGCCAAAGATTTGCTCATTGAGTTGGTAGTTAATGCGAAGTCTCCTGCTGCTCCGGCGAATGGATTAACTTCCGGGAAGTCCCAATTCATCGGGATCGCCTGCCGACTAAACAGATTTACTGATTGCTCTCGACTCTGAGACCATACCGCTAATGCATTGATGGTGTTCGTACTTCGACTCACGGCCATACCTAAATAAGTTGCTATAGCGTTTCCATATGCTGTAGCTCCAGTACCGCCTTGGGCTAGGCCCTGGCTGTCATCCGGTAGGCCGGCGGCTTTGGCATCGGCAATAGCTTTTTCCCGCGCCGTTTCCACAAGACCTGATAGGGTAGTCAACGCCACGAGTTGGCGGGAGGTGAAAAGGTCGCCAAAGGTATTGAGTCCGTAGTTTGGGGTTTTGAAGTCTCTCGGGTTTACTGGTAGAGCGTGCTCCGGCTTCCACTCTGGTTTAGCGGACCGAGAAACTTCTATCATTTCCTTTGTTGGTGACAGGTAAACACGACCACGAGAGCCTTCAGCAACGACAGCCATCAGTCGTTCACCAATACGGCGAGCTTTACCTTCTTCACGTATATACTTAAATGGCATGGAGGTTTGCGACATGATGCAAGTTGCACCTGTTCGTCTGACTGTGCGCTCCAGGGCGTTAGTAGGCTGCTTACCCATTCGCACTTCGAAGCGGTAATCACCACCGTCGATTACCGGCTCGACCCATGCTTCTTTGCCTTTCTTACTTGACAGCACAAATGAACGTACCAGCGGTACATTCACATCACTGAATGCCGGGTTAGGGCTTTTTACCGTTCTGGCCCAAAGCCATGCAATGACCGTCAGTTCTTCGCCTTCATAAATTTTCAGATCAGGTCTCTCGGAAACCATTTCCGAGGTGACTTTAACCTTGGGGTAGAGGTGACCAATGCGTTTAAAGGCTTCCTCGCGCATCCAGTACCCATAGCGGCGCACGTCTTCGGCCAAGCCTTTGGCACCGGTCCAATCTTCAAAGGCGTCGCTGGTCGCTGACTTTTTGGTTTGTTTGTCGGATTCTGGCCTTGGCCCAACCGGCTTCTGCCCTGCAAACTTGGGTGGGATTTCGATCATCGCTTTATTGATCATCACCGCTACCGGGTTCAGATCGCTGGCATAACTTTCCAATCCCAAGCGTTGGGCTTCCAGCGGAATGGCACCGCCCCCCGCAAAGGGGTCGTGAAAGGCAGGAAGTTTGTCTGGATTAAACAGTTCCGCTGCCTGTGGGTGGTTACGGTTGAGGTGGCAGGTTTCACGCCAGCTCTCCCAGATAGCCTCACGGGCACGACCAAGCACTTCTTCGTTGTTGGTGTTTTCCCACTTCACTAGGTCACGGATGATCTGGAACAGCTTCTCGCGCTTGAGCTCCGCCTCTTTCTTGTTTACCCCATAACCCAGCTCGCGCTGGTAGCCGGGATCGTTCACCAATTGAGCAAACAACACAGCCCGAGCCGCTGCCAGTGGACGACGTGCCCACCACAGGTGCAGAGTGCTGGGGTGGCCGTGCCGAATAGACTTCTCGCGGGCGGCGGCGACGTTAATGTCGTCCAGCGGGAGGGCCACTTCGATAAGTTTTTTGGGCGTTTTGATCGCAGTCATAATATCATCCGGTGTTAAAGCGCCGTCGCCAGAATATGGCGAAAGGGTGAACGGTTCAGAAAATCAGCGAGATCGCTGGGCGATGTGTGCAGCACTTCCAAAGCACCGGCAAACCATTTTTGGCGTTCGTCCACCAGGGATGAGTCTTTGTTCAGGCCAAGCATATCCCGTGTCTGATTGACGTTATGTTTTTGCTTGCGGGTTAATGCGGCGACTGGCTCGATTGTCCCGTCGGTAGACAGTGACCAGTGGGCATTGCAGCCTGGCGCAGGCTCTATGGGTAGCAGGCCATCCTTCTTTTTCTGCCCACAGGTTTTGGGGTTAATGCAGCTGTGGGCATAGTTCGAATAGGTAAAACACAGTGACGGGTGTGCGTGAGGACCGGCTTTGGGTTTGATATGGTCGACTTGACCTTCTTCTTCTGAAAGTTTGCGCTCACAGTAGGCACACAGCCCCTGTTGGTCTTGGTTCAGGGCCTCTTTTACCTTTCGTTTAATCGGGTGGAAAGCCTGACTATCCCAATCTGCTACTGAAGCACCAGGGGTTTTCGTTAAATAGAGATGCAGAGTAGGTAGACCTCCTCGGCGATGTTGCAGCTCAACCACAGTTAAGACTCCTTACTCTTTTTTCGTTCTGCCAGAAAGCGCCATGTGGTCAGGTCACTTTGATGGAACTCGTAGCCTGCGTTTTCCAATTTGGCATGGATTTCCTGCGCCTCTGTGGAGGCTTCTTGCCCAGCCCTTATCAATTGCTCAAAGGCCCGGATATCGTCCTGTAGTGGGAGCTCAGGTTCTCTGTGGGTACCCATAATCTGAGCCAATGCATCACCGGATTCGTGAGCAAGCGGACTGAATTCTGGTATTTCAACCGCTATCCCGCTTTCAACGGATTTCAATACACGTATGAAACCACGGGCGACGGTTGTCAGCACCTGAGGGCTATGTGTAGTGACGATGAACTGCACCTTAGGGAAAGCCTCCTGCAATTGGCCTAGCACCACTTGCTGCCAGCGCGGGTGGAGGTGCATGTCCACTTCGTCAATCATCACCACACCATCAGAGTGCCGGGCCGCATCTGCTCCCAAATGCGGATTGAGCTTGACACACCGGTAAGCGATATCTCCGATCATAGCCAATACGCTTCTTATTCCATCGCTGAGTTGCTCCACATCAAGAATGCCTTGGTCTTCATGGTGCAAGATCAGGGACTTCTCTCTCGTAATGCTGTACTCAAGCGTGTGCCAGCCGGTAAGCGGCTTTAAAAATGTATCGACCGCCTCTTGTACGACACGCACCCTGTCTTGCGCTTGTTGAAGATCCTCCGGTTGATGTTTGCCTTTCAGTTCTTTCAGTAGTTGTTCGTTCAGGCTCTCTGAGGCCCATATGAACCACTCTTTAAAGTGCTTGTAAGTAGAGGCCGGATCCAAACAGTTTTGATAGGCAAAGGTGCGAATATAGAAGTCTGGATCCTTGGTGTCGTCTTTACCTTTAACTTTCTCCATCAGGCGCTTTTGTGCCCACAACCGTCCAGTTCCGTAGTACCCAAAGACAGGGAGATTTACTGTTGACTCCCCCGGTTCCCGTATTTTTGTTTGGATACGACTGGCCCACTTCTTCAGTTTCGACGTGGCACCACTATCTTTGGTCTTGGTGGATTTAGCTTCACTATCCCGATAACGAATCCAAGTTTGATTGTCACCCGTTCCATAATCACCGCTGATTGCCACTTCGGTGGGTAATTGGCGCGCCATATCGTTGTCTGACATTCGCACCATTCGTACATCATTAACGGTTATGCCGTTACCTGGATCGTTGAAAGCAGGGCGAGCCAGATCGAAACTCGCCACATACGGCCACAGTGCTATACGAATGGCATCGAGCAATGTGGATTTACCTTGACCGTTTTCGGCGACCAGTACGGTCAGCTTCTCGTTGAGATCTAATTCAAGCTCAGAAAAGCATCGAAAGTTTTTTAAACGCAGTCTGTTGATTTTCATGCGTTTGACTCCTTTGGCTCTGCCTTCGATAGCAGATATTTGAGTTCATAATTAACCGAAGGCACACCAAAATCCGGTTCGGTTGTGAAGGGGTTTTTCACGTAAAACGGCCCTTCGTGGCTGTCGCCATCCACAATGACGATGGCGAGCCAGAACTTGTCGGCCTGATTAAGGGCGTACAAGATCTCGTTACGGCTGACAGTAATGGTTTCCTGTCCTTTGGCGCGACCTTTGACTTCGATATGCCGATCAGGCAGCAATGAACCGTCCGGCTTCGCCGGGAGCCTGGCCGTAAGATCCCAGCCGCACTTCTCGGCGGAGACATCCTTAACTGTATGCCCCAATGCCCGCTCATAATCTGTAACGGCCTTCATGGCTATTTGTTCGATGTGCGCGCGAGCCTGGGCATCGGCGACAAAGGTAGTTTCGCCCTTGCGCATGGCCAGTAACCCTTGAGGGATGACCAGAGCACCGCCGATCACGACCGGCGTACTGGAGACCACGCTTTTCATGGCTTCTAGTTCTCTCTTGCGCTGGTTCAGGCGTTCGGTGAGTTCATCGACTCGGCGACGGGCCATCTCTGGCTGCATGCGGGGCTGTTTGCCTGCAGTTACATCGTCGGTGAGTTTGATGTACCGGTCAGACCAGTAGCTGATTTCCTTCACCAGTCGCTCGTGTACGGCAGCCAGAACCTTGTCGGCTTGCGCCTCCCGACGGCTTTTAACTTCCTGATAGTGCTCCGGCACCAAGTGTTGGGAGGCGTGGTTCAGGGCCAGGCCTTCGAGGTTGCCAGTGATCCAGGGCGCGTTCAGGACGTCCTGAATCAGCTTATGGTCGTAATCGTCGATGGGCTGTAAGTCGAGGTGAGGCGCCCAGCCGGCATGGGTGGTATTACCATGCTGATCAATCTCCACAAACTGCAGTCGACGGGAGGCAACGGTGGATTTACCGCTGTCTTTATCGCCGCCGTCGCTCATGCTCTCGCGAATGGTGTGATCCACCATGAACAGAATTTTCGGCTCAGTGCTTTCGTCGTTCGGGTCTACAAGCACGGCACCCTGCTTGAGTTTGCTGCGGTGCGCCTGAAGAATTAGGTCCGTCGCGGCGTGCATCAGCGGATGACTTGGATGGATTAAGTCGGCCATGGGCTTGCCCGGCACTCGGACAAGCTGCTTTTCAAAACAGATTCTTTCGTACTTTTTCAGTACGGGAGTACGGCTTTCGCCAATAATACGGTCCCGCTCACGTATAGCTGCCGGCACATGGCGGACCTCGTAACGCCCTGCCTCTCTGGGACGCATTTCTCCGCTCAGCGTCTGAAACGCCTCAGTAAAGAAAGCGCGGATGAAATAGGGCTGGAGCTTACGTGCTTCGGCCTTTTCCATCTCCTCTTTAACAGCATAAAGGTCTTCCAATGACATGTGCTGCTCGACGAGGGCATTACGGCGTAGGATTTCCTTCAAGTGATCGGTATCCAGCGCTCCGTCGATCACCTGATTGAGCCTGTCCTTAACCTCGGGCGATTCACCGTAACGAATCGCTTCGATAAGCAGGTCTTTCAGGGATTTGTTCTCGAATGCCTCCCCCAGAATATCGAAGACCTTACCGCCCAGCGCTTGTTTTTCGATTTCCAGCTTGTCAAACAGCTTCTGGAATACATCGCCTTCCCGGGTTTCATTGGCGACCAGGTTCCACAGATGGCAAACCTCGGTTTGGCCGATCCGATGAATACGGCCAAAGCGCTGCTCAAGCCGGTTGGGGTTCCAGGGCAAGTCGTAATTGACCATGAGGCTGGCGTTTTGCAGGTTTACACCTTCGCCGGCAGCATCCGTCGCCACCAGTACCAGCACGTCGGGATTGTTTCGGAATTCTTCCTGAGCTTTGCGGCGTTCGTCACGGTTGGTACCGCCATGAATGGTAATCACGGCACCGGGGTCACCCAGTAGCCCACTGATGCGTTGGACAAGGTAATTCAATGTGTCCTTATGCTCGGTAAAGATGATGAGCTTGCGGCGGCTACCACCGGCGGTATACATCTCGGGCTGGTCTTGCAGCAGATGGGAAAGCTCTTCCCATTTTTTGTCGTTGCCAGACTGCACCACGGTCATAGCCTGGTATTCCAGATCTTTCAGGATGACGATTTCGGCTTCCAGTTCCGGAATGGTTTCGGCGGCAGTGGCTTGATCAACCACCTGATCGACCACCATTTCGTACTCTTCGGCGCTCAGCTCTTCATCCATCTCATCGATGTTGTCAGGCACATCAATTTGTTTGGTGACCTGATATTCGCCCAGGGTTTCCGCCACGCCATTCCGGCCAGCCTTTTTAAGCCCTTCGCCCCGTGCGACCAGCTTCATTTCGTCCAAACGGGCTTCCAAGCGCTTCCGGCGCCGTTTCAGCGACTGGTAAATGGCTTCGGGGCTGGACGCCAGTCGGCGCTGGAGCTGAGTGAGGGCGAAGCCAACGGTGCCTTTACGCTTACCATCAAGATTGTCCGCACGGTTCATTTCGTTACGGACGTAGTTCGTCACTTCGGCATAAAGTTCGGCCTCGGCATCAGACAGCTCATAGTTGGCGGTATAGGCCCGACGTTCAGGGAAGAGCGGAGTACCATCGAACTTGAGCAGCTCTTCCTTGACCATGCGACGCATCATGTCGGAGACATCGACCTTATGTGCGCCTTCACGAAATTTGCCGTAGAAGCGGTCACCATCCAGCAGGGAGAGCCAGATCTGAAAGTCTTCCTCCTTGCCGTTGTGGGGCGTTGCGGTCATCAGTAGAAAGTGCCGGGTTATGGAGCCCAGCATTTCACCGAGTTGGAACCGCTTGGTTTTGTTGACCTTGTTGCCAAAGTAATTGGCTGAGAGCTTGTGTGCCTCGTCGACAATGATCAAATCCCACTCGGTGTTTCTGAGCTTCTCCTGGAAATCCTCATTGCGGGAGAGCTGGTCCAGACGGCAGATAAGCTGGTTGGCTTCGTCAAAGAAGTTGCCCGACGCACATTGTTCCTGTTTTTCACGGCTGAAAATCTCGAACTGGACGCCAAATTTCTCCAGCAATTCATCCTGCCACTGTTCGGTGAGTCCGCCAGGAGAGACGATGAGGATCCGTTTGGCATCCGCACGCATGAGCAGCTCACGAATCAGCAAGCCAGCCATGATGGTTTTACCCGCCCCGGGGTCGTCTGCCAGTACGAAGCGCAGGGGCTGACGGGGCAGCATGGCCTCATACACTGCTGAAATCTGGTGCGGCAATGGCTCGACGTTGGATGTATGCACAGCCATCATGGGGTCGAACAGCGCGGCCTGAGTGATACGGTAGGCTTCAAGGCCGAGCTTAAAGTCAGCGCCCGGAGCATCAAAGGCCCAAGGTCGGCCTGCTTCAGCCAGTTCCAGGCGTGCTTCGTCGGAACGGAAAAGCATCTGTTCGTTCAGGCGGCCCTGAGTGTCCTTGTAGTAGATGGTGAGAGCATGCTCACCGACCGGTTCAGTTTGTACGACCCGGACAATTTCGCTGCCTTGGATGCCGCGAATTTGGGCGTCTTTTTTGATGTCTTCCAGTTTGATCATTCAACGTCTCCCCATTCCATGGTGGATATCACAGCCTGGTCTTTGGTGTGGACTTGGTCTGTCGATGGAGATTTAAAGCCAGGCGCAATGACCAGGTTCTCGACGCCGTAGAGCGTTTGGTGATTACGCAGCCACAGATGGTACTCGGCACCCTTCAGGCTATGGTCTTCAGAACAATCGATATTCCACCGGCGCAACACATAGCCAGCGACCGCTGCCCGCACCTGCACTTTCAGCATGCCCTGGTGCATCCCGTATTCATGCTCGATGGTTTCCGCATGCTTTAGTTGCGGGTGGGGTACCAGGTGCATTTCGACGATGCGGTTCCACTGGATATCCGCTTCTTTGCTTTCGTGGCTGCCTAGAAGCTTGTCTTTCAGTAGACGCGGCTTGGTAATGCGATTGATAACGAAATCGGTAAACCGTCCTCGTTTGCGATCGAATGCTCGGACATGCCATCGAAGGCCGTTGTCGACTAATGCAAACGGTGCGATTTCTCGGCTGGTTGGGCCACTGGAGAGCGAGCGATACTGTATGTGCAGTGCTTTTTTCTGGTGAATTGCCTGGCTAACGGTCGCCAGAACATCAAGTTGCGGAGGATTGAGCTGGGTGGGGGACTCCGAAGTAATCAGTGGGCGGTGGGTGCCGACATAATCATCGCCCAAACCCTGGCCGAGCGCGGCTAGTACCTGGCCTTGGGAACAACCGAATAGAGGCGTGAATTTTTGAGATGGATTATAGATTTTAGCTTTGGTGTCGTACTCAAGATTGTCAGGCGCCAATTCTTTATATAGCGATAAATCTCTTGTTGCCGCAGCCGCCTTGACGCCAAACCGACTAGCCAAGTCAGCACGGGACACCGCACCAAGGAAGCGGAGCCGGAAGTCTATGTGAAACAGGCGTTCCTTCTGGGCCTGGCTGATGTCTTCCAGTTTGGCCTTGGCCATCTACGCACCTATCAGTCAATGAGGTATAAAAGGAATTTCAAATACGTAATGGTAAAAAGTGTGCCATATTGCGACGATTTTGCATATAGGTTATCATCAAAAAGATTGCAATAATGGTTTATGTTGTTGAATAACAAGTAATTATATTGTCGTTTCGGTATTATTTGTGGCTTTTGGTACTCATCAAACGCCGGCTGAAATAGATGAGTGAAGGGAGGGGTATGGCGAAGACGCTGGAAGAAATACTAGACGAGGAAAAGCCAGAGGTGGTCTTAGGCGCCTTTCGGCGAGCGAATGAGATGCTGGGCGAGCTGGAGCGCAATACTTTGCAACAGGCAGAGGGTTTTCAAGCTCCCGATTCCCACTCCCACCAGGACTGAAACAACTCATCACCACCCGGCGCATAGGTGTGAACCTCCCGGCCATTCCAATCCAGCGCCAGAACCTGCAACGCAGCCTGTTGCAGTTCGGTATCCAAGGCCCTCAGCCGGTTCAGCTCGAATGGCCAGCGGCTGGCGTTATATAGGCCAAGCAGGAATCGCCGGATATGCCGGGCCTGGCCACCACCGCTGTGGGCTGCGTCAATCAGTAGTTTTAACGCAGGAAGCCCCGACTCCTCCCGCTGTTGCCTCCGCTTTTCTTCCTGTTCCAATAAATGGAGAAAGCTGTCGGGAAGCATGGCTGTTTTGTCCATCATGTGCATAACCTCATATCGACCTCACGATTATGCTGCCATGGACGACGCGGTAGGCACGGCTCTCAAACTGCCCGTTTTGGGCAAGAACACCGGTTTGCCTCTGATTTATTTCTGACCGCCGCTCTGGCGGGGTGCTTTTTTCCGGAACTTACGCTCCAGGAACGTTTCCAGCCGATCGGCGTTGCGGTAGGCCATACCGCAGATAAAAAGTACGACCGCGACAAAGCTCAGGAATGCAATCAGTGTGGCAGATAGGTTCAGCATATTCAGGTCTCCAATGGTTGATTGCCCTTTCAGGGCGCTTTGTTGGTTTCAGGCCGCAGCATCGGCCAGTCTTTGTTCTTTGGCGACAGACGCAATCAAGTGCCGGGAGCAGCTCAGCATCTCCTGGATTTCGCTGTAGCTGTGGCCGCTCTTGAGAAGGCTGGCGATGTGTTGCCTGCGCTTCAGGTCTGGCTGCCGCCCCTGGTACTTACCCTCCGTTTTTGCTTTATGGATGCCCTGGAACTGCCGACGCCGACGGTCTTCGTAATCTTTGCGGGCCACGGCAGTCAGCATGTCGAGCATCATGGCGTTGACCGCTCGCAGAATGGAGTCGGTGAATCCGGTCTCGTCTTTCTTTTCCAGGGCGAGCCAACTGGTCGGTAATTCCGGGGAGACGATGGCCAACCGCTTGGTGGCCAGCTTTTGCTTGAGGGAGTCCCAGTCACTCTGTTTGAGGCGAGCCAGCCGATCAATTTGTTCGACCAGAACGATGTCGCCCTCACCGGAATCTGTGATCAGCTTCATCAGCTCGGGGCGGTGCAGTGTAGCGCCGGACACGTTCTCCACGTAGAAAGCCGCAATGCGCTGACCGTGGTTAGCGGCGAATTGCACCAGTGACTCCCGGGCTCGCTCCGCATTCTGTTCTTGCGTGGATGCCCGAAGGTAGGCTCGAATAAACATCGTCGGTTCCTCAGTCTGTTATAAGTGGTTCTCTTTGGCCGGTCTGGTTTAGGTGGTTCTGGTGGCCGTTACCGGGTTCGAACCTCTGGTTCTCCTAATCTGTACCCATAAGGAACCACCTCAAGAGTCGAGAAACTCCCCGAACGGATCGTCCGCTCGATAAATCTGGTTGATTCTGTCGTCATCGAAGAAGCCCTCTGTACCGCCATTGCTCCCATTGCCGGAAGTTGCCTTGTTGCTCGCGCCGGTTGCCTCCTCATCACTGCCTCGACTGAACGACGCCATCTTTTGTTCGAATTCAGGAAACGTCATTTCCCCATCGGGTCCCTTGGCGGAAACCGTCTTGTAAGCATCGACTGCGGCCAGTGTGAAGCGAGTGAACAGTGCGACCATCCAGAGCGCGAACAATAGATACCATGCGTAAAGCGCAGCATCGGTACCCCTAAAGGCGAGCTCCACAACGCCGATCCCGGCGAGCCCCACTGCTACTGATTTTGCCACTCTCACCATGGCATCAGTCCCCGATAGTTCTTTACTTCGAAGCTACCAGAACCTGAGAAAATGCAAGTTTTGCCCGGCGTCAGGCCGCTGTGGCTTGCCCGGCCAGCCACGGCAGTTTCACCTTGCTGTAGGCATCATTCGTCATCGCCTTCAAATCTTCCACGTCCAGGCGTGGAACCAGCAACGCCGTGCCTTGGTATCGAGCTCGCGGGTAGTCGGATGGCTGGAATACGCCATGAGGGAGGTCGTCCTCATCGCCCAGCCACTGTCTGAGCCGGAGATCGATACACCAACCCTGTTCGAGCTCGACCCAGCAATGGGGAGCAGTGGTCATTCGGCTCAGTCGGTCCTCCGCGTATCCGATCCGGCATTGATGGAAGATGCCTCGCTCGCTCAGGGCATTGCTGATCACAAAAGTCATGTAGACGCTATCGACTCTAAGGTCCTCCAGCGGCAGCAGTGCCAACTCAAGTTCATCGTGCCAGTCACTCATGGTCGGGCTCCCTGAACATCAGCTGTTGGCCCTTTTCATACAACACCGGATAGGGGAGCGGCTCGCCGTCCTGGATCACGGTGTTCGGTGGAAAGTACATCACTATCCAGGGAGGCATGCCGGCGCTGACAGCGCCATAGAATTCATCTACAGGAAAGGTGAGTTCATGGCCGGACTGCCGAAATACCAGTCGGGAATATTTCTCGGGGTGGTTAGCAGCGATGTTGTAACTGGCTGCTTCACCGCCGATTACATAGCTTGGTGTCTTCCAGTGATTCGGTTGTTGGATGTTGTAGGCGATGATGCAGTTGCTATCGGCACAGCCATATCGCTCGGCTGTTACCGACCACAGCATGAGCGGGTGCCCGTCAATCTCCGGCGTCTTCACGTCTGCGAGTTTCGTTGCCGTAATTGCCATCGATTCGGCGGCCTGGGTGATGGCCTCATCTACGACCGCAACATAGTGGTCATAGGCGTCATCCTCGTTCGCCGCCAGTGATTCCGGCATCCAGCCCATCAGGCTGGGTCTTGCGGAGGGGTTGCTCGGCGTCATCATGATATCGGTGGCGTTAAATAACAGTGTCTGGGTGCCCGTAAGATGACGAAGCGGCGCATCTAATGAGGTGGCCAGACTGGCCAGGTCGAGGGCGCTTACCAACAAACCCTTTCGATACGAGCGCGTCCCGTCTGGTGAATCCCGCAGGTCCTGATCGTAGACGCCGCCGGCGCGGGCCAGATTCAGTGCGCGGGATGATTCGTCGTCATAGTGTCGAGGCATGGCAGCGCAACCCGCGAGCGCGGCTGTAGTTACAGCAAAACAAATGGTCTTCAACTTGGTCATTTTGAACTCCTGCGTTTTCTAAAATACTCGCACGAAGTTTCAAATATGCAAGAAGAAAATAAAAAAATACCTAATAAAATCAAAGGTTTGTTCTGTCAGTACAAACTTCGATGTATCAGCAGTGGTGCATCGGGAGTGACGCTCTTGCTAGACTTGCCAGAAGGTTTTTTTCGGTTTAGACGAGGTGTTGGTAAATCGGAAAAGGATCAGAAATTCCCATTTTCCCACTTATCCCAGTTTATAATCATGGGTTGTAACCGATTGGGCCAATCAGAGATAAAGTTTCTATCCATGGGTAGTAAAATGGGTAGTATTGGGCGAAGATCGATGCAAAAACTAAGACAAGCGTCTGTTTTTAAAGAATTTTAAATTATTATTCTTCGAGCAGGTGCAAAACATCGAATAGTTTTTTCACCCGTCCAAGAATGTCTTAGAAGCCCTGTTATTTACTTGTAAATAAAGGGCTTTTTTATTTCCCCCGTCCAAATCGGTTTGCAGATGTCCGTTACCAGTTGCTGTTTAAGTGGTGGGCAAGACCTGTTTTTTTGACTCAATAAGCAAAAAGTCAAGGTATCTGGTGAGCAGATTTTTGCATCTATCTCACCACCGCCTTATGCCATCTCCACTTATCGTGCTGCTTGCAGATTGTTCAATCACTCAACTATCGAACCAATCGATAAACAAACAGTGGTGGGCAATGGTGAGCAAATTTTAACGATTTCTTAGGAATATAGAGTAACAAACGATGGCAAAACTAACCGCAACTCAGGTGCAATCTTATGCTCGCACCGCAGCAGCAAACAAAAAATACAGTGATGGTAATGGCCTATATTTTTGCGTAAGAAAATCTGGCATGCCGTATTGGATGCTAAGGTATACCAGCCTAAACGGACGACGAGAAGCCACGCTCGGTCAATATCCAAGCATGACCTTAGCAGAGGCTCGACTTGAATCGTCTAAAATGCAGCTACAACTTCAGCAAGGTGAAGACCCATTAGCAATCCGTGCTATTGAAACCATACCTGAGATTCAAAATGTCAGTCAGTTGTTTCAAGACTGGTATGCCAAAGACTTAAGTCGCCGGTTAAAGCACCCCAATATACTCAAACGTGTTTTTACCAAAGAGATTGCACCAGTGATTGGTCAACTTCCTATCCAAGCTGTGCGCCCCACACATGTGCGCGAAGTATTAGAGCGCATTCGAGAAAGTAACCGCCCTACCATTGCCAACGATACCTTGATGTACATGAAGCAGCTGTTTCGGCATGCGATAAAGCTCGACTTAACGCTGAACAACCCAGCCGCAGCATTTACCGTAGACGATGCCGGTGGCGTGGAGTCTAGTAAAGACAGGATGCTCAGCAAAGAGGAAATTCACTACGCCTTTAGCGTGTTTCATACCCATATCAATAGCTTTGGCCGCGACAATTACCTCGCTTGCTGCCTGTTTTTGGTATTGGGCGTGCGCAAAAGCGAACTTTGCGAAGCCATGTGGCGTGAAATGGATTTAACCACAGGCGTGTGGGATCTACCCAAGGAACGAAGTAAAACTGGCGTGCCGATCAGCATCCCCTTACCGCGCCAAGCCATTGCCTGGTTTAACGAGCTGCAAATCCGCGCTTGTGGCTCACCTTATGTTTTCCCAGCCAGACGAGCAAGCCATCGTCCACATATGGGGCCAGATACGCTAAACCGCGCCATTTCTAAACTCTTTGGTCGCGAGCCTGGGCGCAAAAAACAGCCTCCCAATAAAATGGGCAAGCTTGAACACTTCACCGTACACGATTTACGCCGCACCTTTCGCAGCCTTGCTGCCTCTTTGGGCATTGCAGGCAACGTAGCCGAACGCTGTCTTAACCATAAGCTAAAAGGCGTTGAGGGTATCTACGACCGCCACGATTACTTTGAAGAGCGCCGAATTGCCCATCAAACCGTAGCTGATGTGGTTGAACCACTGGTGAACTTTGAGCACTCTTCACAGCACAACACAGGAGGGCGTTAACATGCAACTGATGATACGACTCGCCCCCATTACCTTTCCAATAGCCATGCTGGCAGGCCTTGGCTGGTGTATTGGCATTGCCCTACTCGAACAGCCTTATGGTATAGGCTACGCACTTACTCGGTATTGCCTGATGGTATTCTTGGTACTCACTCCTTGGCTTACACTAAAACTCACGTTCTACGTGATTGTCAGCCTAGGACGCAAACTGGGACTCATCCCGCCTGCACGTCCAACGCACAGCTTGGGGTATGAAGAATCACTCTATTGGTTCAGAGTATTGGCCTTCTTCGATGGCAAACGCAGCCGCATGCCGAAAAGGCCCATCAGGCGAAACTAACAATCCCCCATTTGCTCACTTACCGTGGGCAGTTGGGACAATGGGGCAACACTTGATATGCCGAGCTTTAGAGGGTGAATAAGAGGATATTAAACTGCCCCAAGGGATGGAGCAATTGGGGCTATGCAAAGTTTATAATTGGGTTAAACGCTGCTTTGCAAGCGCCCAAGGTAAGCGACGACCAGCTTTTGCCATTTTATCGTAGGCAGCTTGAGCTTCTTCAACTGACAATACACCATGGGTGACGAGCTGCTCAACAACCCATAGCGTACCTTGAACTAATATCGCTTCTTTTTCAGCCGCCTTCCTAAGCGCCATATCCCCAGTTAGCAATGGACACTGTTCTTGTTTCGCCAACGCAAGTGCAAAGCAATCATTCATGCTAGGGCCAGCATACTTTTGCCTCAGTTCAAATGAGTACATCATAGACTCAGGGCTTAACTCCCCCAACAACAACCCCAACTCGAGTAAATAGCCATGTTGATCGCTTAACTCCTCGTGGAATAACACATCTGGAACTTTGAACTGGTAAGGCAAATTGAAAAAGACGCCTAATAATTGGCCTTCTTCGAGATCAATGAGGATATTGGCATCACTGATCAACAAATACATTTAAACAGCCTCAGCCAACATTTGGCGTTGCTTATGCAATGCCATCACTGACATCTGTAACAGCTCAGCGGCTTTCGATTCACTAACAATTCCCTCTGCCAATGCACGATAAACCAACTGCTCAAACAATAATGTTTGTTCTTGTGGAAAAGGGTTCCCAGGCTCTTGCTTTCGCCAACCGTTTTTTGAGAACTGTATAAATATTTGGCGTTTTTTCTCTTCGGTGATCACACCAAGGTCGGCACTGCGATACAAACAAGCTGCCATGCTTAAGCCATATTCGTGTTTCAGGAAATATAGCTCTTTGGGGTCTACGTTCGAACGTCGCTCTCCTAGATGCTGAAAAAGGCCTACTTCGGGCAGTAAAAACGCAGAAGCAAAGCGGTTGCAGGCCATCTCTTCGTCAAGGGATTCATCGAGTAAGCCATGTAAAACAAGGTGGCCAAGCTCATGCGCCAATGTGAACCGCTGGCGGCAACCAGGCCAATGAGAAGACACAACAACAATTGGCTGCCCTGATATTTGGGCTTGTAACCCATCAAATTTATCGGCTTGGGGTACGTTACTGACAATCACCAAAATACCTTTAGACTCAAGCAAGTCGATTAAGTCTGGCAATGGATTCATACCTAACTGCCAATCAGTACGGACTTTGGTGGCAACCTGCTCTACTGCGTCTAAAGTACTAACAACAGGAACGTCGGGGTGGTAGTTAAAACTCGCTATCGGGAAGTTTGGCCATACATTTTTAAGCGCTAACCAGCGCTCTGCTTGGTCAACCACATCAGACTCAATCTTCTTTAGCAACTTAGCTGAAGCTGAGGCTTTTTTACGATACTCCACCTCACCCAAAGTCACCTGTGCTGGGCGAAAGAAGTATTCAGTACGAACCGACAAAGCCGTCGCCAATTTAAGTAAAACTCCCGACGAAGGCATACTCTGGTCGTGCTCGTATTTTTTAACCATGTTGGCACTAATACCAACTTGCTCACCCAAGGCCTGCATCGACAGGCCAGCGGCTGCACGGGCTCGTTTTATGCGCTCTCCAATCATACAGACCTCTGGTTTATGAAAACTAAAATTATTTTAAAAATATAAACCAAGTTGGCGTTTTTGTCGATTGGTTTTACAGGGCAATCATTCGCGTGTTCGCGCACACACTTCCCCATGCCTTTACCCCCATACGCCAAAACCACTATCCGTTTGGCTTTTGGATCGAAACGCCAAACAGGGAAATTAGCCCATTCACTGTTTGGCTTCTCGATTGAAATACAACGCTGCTAAGCCTTGCCAGTACTGGATCAAAGCAAGGTTTGGCACTTTTTGCGCCTTAAACCAACTTCGAGCCCAAAGTACAAACCGTTTGATTTTTTAAACCCAAAATGCAAACGATCGTTTGGCGTCTCGATTTTTTTTAAATAGCCAAATGCCGCCAAACAGCGCCGCATTGGACTATGTATATCAAACAGTTAGCTGCGCACAGGTCATCATAAACAACCGATTTGATTGGTTAGTTTGATGGCCATTTCTTTCATCTATTTCACCACTGAGTCTGCACCCGACGACTGAAAATAGACGGCATGACGAACCAACAAGGTGATAAGTAACGTGTTATGGGCAAGTGCTAACGATTGGGATAGAGAATGGATACAGCAGGTGGTCGCTTTACTGGTTGGGCATGGCGCGTTTACCCTCTACCCAGCACTAAGCCAGTGCGAGAATGCAACCGAACGCTTAACCCGCTGGCTGACCTATCAGTTACCGCGCGTTAAACAAGCGCACCCAGGCTGCCCGATTCACCAATGGCTAAATAGCATTGGCGCACAAGTGATCGTAGAAAAATGGCAGAGCCCCGAGCAATGGCCAAACCTGTATTGGCTACCTTTACCTGAGGTTGATGGCCACGCGCAAGGCGGGTTGGTTTTGTTACCAGCGCATTTATTACCGGCAGATTTTTTATCGGTATATGTGGATGGCACGATTCAAACCAACACATTGCACGCAAACACCCCCGCCAACGCCTGTATCTTTTGGTGCATTACGCCTTTATCTAAAACAGGAAAGCGCACTACCTTGCACCCCACACAGCAAAACCGCGCTTTTTGCCTGCCCAGTTCGCCGGAGCAAATAGGCCAATCATGCACGGGGTTATTACTTAGAGGTTTGAGAAAAGACAACGGAAAACGAAACGGCAACGTGATCAGCCATCAGATCAACCTAGCGCTGCTGCACCACCTTTGTGGGCCGGAGAATGATGTGTGGATTACGAACAAATGCTTTGTTAACGAGAACGAAACTCAACAACAAGGCTAAATAGCTTGATATTTTTCATTAAGAGCACCATAATTCACCCAAGTTCTTCGGAACTGGTTGAACCTTTACCTAGTGTTTTGGTTCGTGGCTGCGCCTCAGTCGCCGATAAGACTGGGGCTTATCTCCCTCCTTGTTTAGTTTCCACTAAAAAGCTAGTCCTCTTTATCCGATCAAAATAGGCTTGGTCTGCTGGAAATGCTGTGACAAACCAATGTGGATCTCCGACCTTCCTTGGATCATCAAATACAACTACATACTTTTCTTCAACGACGACCAATGTCCTACGCTTTGCGGTTTTACCGCGATCGGTTTGACGAGATTGGCTGTAACGCTGCACCGTCCCGGCTGATAGAGCCAACACTTCTTTAATCCACATTATTCGTCTAGCACGCTTTTTGGAGAAACCGCCATCGTGAATACCTGCACTGGTTCGGTAATTGGTAGACTCCGTAAAGGCATGATCAAAAGCACCCGCACCAAACTGGTAGGTTACACCACACCAATCGGTAAATACTCTGGCATTGCCATTTTCATCATGAACATAATTTTCCAGATATACCTGACGGTATTTCTCAATCAGCTCGTCTTCGCTATCGGCTTTCAACCGCAGTTGCGGCCACAAACTTTCTGCCACAGCTATCGTCCCTGCCAATTGAAGATATTAAAGTTTCGCTCGCCTTTGGTTGTGGTGTAACGCAGGCTAGCCTTACCTAACGATCTCGCAAGTTCATCAACAAACGCAGCTTTAAATGCACTTGCATTAGGTCGGTTCTGCATTTCGTTCCAGCTATATCCTACCGCTCCCATCAATAAATCAGAGAGTTGTATCAGTGGTTGGTTATGTGATTCAACTGGCTCTAAACAAGCAAGCTTAGCGCGGCCAGACAACTTATGAGCCAAGATCTGACGTAACTCTTCAAAGCGTGTACTTGAAGCATTCTGCTGCCAATCAAGATATACATGATAGCTGTCGCCAGGTTGAAGCCAGTGGACTAGCAATTGATAGTACAGCTTGTAAAAACCAAGCTCTTTATCCCCATCGTTCCACTGTTTGTGATTCAGTTGCCTGCGGTCGACCACAATACATCGAAATGAAAGTGAGTTTTCTTCAGAAAACAATTGTATAAGGCTTCGATAAAAATCAGCCTTGTTAGGCGATAGCTTTTTCCAGCCAAATTCGGTCTTAATACCATATTTAGTCATCAGGCCATGTAAGCGCCCAACAATACGGTGTTTTTCTTCACGAGGGCATTGCAGTGCACCGATAACAATATAGTGTTGAGACGGGTCTGATGTATGGCGACTTTCGTCGCAATAGACGTTATAGGTTGTCATTCTTCGTACTCAATAAATTACTTACTCTGATAGCGCCACTTCGTAACCACCGCACCAATCTGCTCTATCGTCATTGCACGTTGCTGCCAACCCTTGTCAAAATCCACATCATTCGAACGAGGTAGTTGATCATCAGACAAGCTGCGAATCATCACTCTGGTTGGTAACGTTGCTGCTTGCCCGACAAATATAGCCTCTTGACGCCTTAAACCGGAGAGCATTTTTGTTAAACCGGACATCGAATCAGGTAACACACTACGAACATGCTCGCGGTCGGCATCATTGGTTATTCGAAGTACAATCCATGAATTACATTGCGACAATACCGTTGCCTCAACTTCACTTGGTCTTTGCGAAACTAATAACAGACCAACGCCATATTTTCGGCCTTCCTTTGCAATTCTACGAATTGCAGATTGAGCAGCCTCATACTGAGCTTCACCACGATTCGGTACGTATCGGTGTGCCTCTTCGCACACCAAAAATACAGGGCTATTTTGCCGTTCAGCTTCGGTTTGCCAGACTTTAAGTTGAAATACGATTCTCGCGATTGCGGCGCTAGCTACCCCTGCCACTTCATTGGGTACACCAGACAAGTCAACAATCTGCACTGTGGCTTTTTGTGTTAAGAATTGATTGACGATAGCGGGTAGCGGATCTTTGTCACCGTCCCAGCTTTCCATCATAAATTTGAGTCGACCATCTTTTAGCAATGAATCAATCTTGCGAATTACTTTACTGTAATCTTCGTGGTCTTTTTTATTCGCACCAGATGGCCTTTGCTGGTTAATAGCTCCGATTAATCCGTCTGTATACAGCTCGCCATCCTTTTTTCCAAAGTGATCAAGTCCGCTGCTGTCACCAATGATATAAGGAATCGGCGAGTCAACCGTTAATTGGTTCTTATCAAGCCCAAGCTGATCAGCCGCCTGCTCACGAACCGCTATTAGGGCATTTTTAACAATGTTTGATTGTGAGGTTGCTGCAAACTCGGTCTTGCCGATAAACAAGCTCAATGACTCTTCTAAATCGAGTAACCAATACGGTAGTTTTAGCGAACCTTCATCGGTTGATAAACGTTGGTGTTTGGGGAACGCTTTGCCGTATTCATTATGTGGGTCAAGGATAATAATTTGTGGGTGCCAGTGTTCATGATTGGCTATCTGGCCACGTTCGAGAATACTGTGAATAACTGCCGCTACAGTGCCTGATTTACCGGCACCGGTGGAGCCAAGGATGGCAGTGTGCTTACCTAGTAATTCATTCAACTCAGCGTAACAAGGTGCACCGCCAGAGCCAACATGCTCGCCAAGTTGAATAACCGCACCTTTGGCGTCACCGTAAATAAACCTAAGTTCTGATTTGGGTGTCAGATAAATAGTTTGTTGTGGTAGTGGATAAGTAGCAACACCGCGTTCAAACTCAAGGGAAAACTCATTTTCACCTTTCCTGCGCCATTCCCCTTCGCCAAATAAATCCGCTTCAATTATTCGCTCATCTGAAGACGCAACAGGCAAGCCCTTTTCTAGTTGGTAGTCAGCCTTCATACGTAATCGACTAACTAACCCATAAATGGAGCGGCGACCAAAATGAACTTTGATGATTGAGCCAAACTGCCCAATCGGATAGTTTTCACCAGCAAATACGCGGGACAAGTCTGAAATCGTAGGGTCGAGTTCGGCGATAATACGCGAGCCATCTACCTCAATAATTTTCCCGATAGAGAGATTCTCAATGGGTTTTATGTATTTGTTATCCATATCAAATACCTCCTTCAAGGATCTGAGTTAGATTTTCAAACTTCCACCATTCAATGCTATTTTCTGAGGTTGCCTTGTGATCGGCGTGATAAAATCCCTTATCAGCAAAAATAAGTACTTGTTCGTTGATTGAGCTGTCTTCATACCAAATTTTCAGCGCGCCACTAGGCTCGGCATCACTGGTAAACGCAATCACGGTTAAATTGCCATTTGAAGCCCTTAAACCACGTTCGATTTCTAGATTGATATGGGCATCGCCAAAGCTATAACCTGCAATCAATAAAACTCGTTGGCTACCATCTCGCGGGGTTAAAACAGCTCTTGCTCTGTGCATTAAATTTGCGTAGGGGTCGAGTTGAGTTTCACGGTATTTAGTCGATGCAGGCCAAATCATAATCTTCGCAGCTTGATCTTGGCTGCGCTTCAAATGTGGAGCAATACGCAATGGTGTTGATGAAGAAGTATGTTCAGCCCAATTGATGGAGCCATGTAGCTTAAATACTCTGGCATCTAGATTGTTCTGTTCAAACGTCGAAGGGTTCCACCATCCTGATACGCCGCCTTCTAAACCATCGGCATATCGCAATTGTGATAGTGCGAGTGAGTCTTCAATTAACGTGTCGTAGTTCATCACCAGATAATCAATGGTGCTCGGAAGGCTGTCTTTGCCTGGCCGCATTGGTCGATGCAGTGCCTGAACAAAGCGCTCATGCACAGCAGAATCTACATCAACTTTAATTACGTCAAAAATAGCGAGTTTTATCTCGTTTATCGCTGCTAATAGCTGATCATTACTATATTCAGTACCACCAATAGATACATCGCTAGCCGTTGCATTGCGATTTGTTCGGCGAGCAGTGATAGCAAGCCAATCTACGAGTTCGCTTAAGTAGTCTTCTATATGCGAAGCTGGATTTGCGCCAGCAAAAGAATTTTGTATGGCAGTCAATATCTGCTTTGAATCGTCAGAGAGCTTGTCACTGTTTAGTGCTCTTGCTGTTAGCTGATTTGTTAATGGAAGCCCAGCGCAAACACTCGCCCCTGCACCTAACAGAAACGCTTTTGAGTGTGAGAGCAACTCTTCGAGTTTGTTAATTGCCTCTCTGAACTCTTTCTGTTCAAAAACTGTGGTATCGAATGCCATACTCCCTCCTTAGAGCTCGCCTTTAAAGGCGGAATCGAGAATTGATGCTTTTAGGTTATGTAAATCGTTTATTTGCAGGCTAAGTTCTTGTTTTGTCTTTTTTGTCACAGAACTAACATGCTCAATTTTAGCCACAATTGATTTTTGCTCCTCTATTGAAGGAAGGGGAATCTCAAATGCTTTCAGGTTAGTGATCGATATGGCTTTATATGCAGCACCTTGGCTTCTATCTTTAATTTTCTCGGTTAACACCGCACTAATTGCCGATTTAAGATATTCTGGGGTAACCCCGTTCATGTCTTTTAGCCAAAGTAAGTTTCCATCCTTAAAGTAAAACTCTCGTTCATCAACTATCCACATGACACCAATCGTACCCACGGCAGAGAATAATAAGTCACCCTTTTTAGGGGCTCCAAATTTGCCACATATTTCGGAAAACTTTTCTTTATCAATAAACAGTTCAGTGGATATATTTTTCTCTTTGGATAGGTCTACGATTTCCTTTGTTCTGTAAAATGGAATGCCTGATTCAACGTAATCAGCTTTAAAAATTCTCTTACTTGATGTGACGATGCAGATTTCATCAATTGTGCTGTGCTGATAGTTGCTAAGGACATCATTAAATATTTCACTTTGTGAACTTTCAAACAACGCATCAGCCAATGCGACGCTTTCCTGCAAATGCTCGATGGAGGTGTCAATGCGGGTCAGCAGTGCATCGAACTTTTCGATGATGCGTGTTTGTTCCGCCATGGGAGGAATTGGGATGCTATAGTTTTCAAGAGCTTTCTTATTGACGCCTGACTGACCAGCAGCTCTCTGAGATAGCCCCACAATGTAACTCTGGATAGGGCTCGACTGTAAAAAGGCAAATAAGTAGTCTTTACTTAAAACATTCTCATCCGGCACGGCTTTCATTAAAGCAACATTATATGCCCCTTCTAGACCTCGTAAGATTTGGAAAACAGGTGGACCGTATCGGCCAATCATCACATCGTCACGATTGCAGAATTTTTTTGTTGAGTTTCTATCGACGTAAACAATGTGAGCATCTGTTTTATAGTCCCTGATCTGAATCAGCCGCACATAACCATCTTTCGCCGTATCGGAAAACTCTGATTTAGGTGGCTGTGAACCACCAATAAATTGCGTCACATCTGTTAACGTTTCCCATTTCCAGCCCTCCGGTAATTGATACAAAACCTGCTCCATGCTTATTTCTCCGCCAACAGGTCTTCAATTTCATCCAACAGGCCTGACACCAGCTTTTCTTTGGTACGGATCTGCTTAAGAATATCGCTAGGTGCTAAATGCTCGGCATCTTTCTGCTTGGCTGGGTTTTTGGCAGACAGGTCGAAATCTTCAGCCAATTTGCTGGCGGATACCGTCCAGGAACGATCGGTTGTTTCGCGGTTGTTATACAGCTCAACAAATTCTTTAAGGTGCTCGTCGGTGATTGGTTTGTTTTTGGTGAGCTTTTGCTCAGGCTCACATTCGTAGTACCAGACATCGCTGGTGCCGCCGCTGCGCTCAAAAAACAGCACATTGGTTTTTACGCCCGAATATGGCAAAAATACCCCAGCGGGTAGGCTTAAAATGGTGTGTAGGTTAAAATTTTCCAGCAGTTCTTGTTTGACCTGTTTAAACGCACTGTTGGTTTGGAACAGCACGCCTTCTGGCACTACGATGGCTGCTTTACCGCCACTTTTCAGAGTTTTCATAAAGTGCTGCAAAAACAGCAATTCGGTGGCATTCGCTTTAATGGGGAAATTCTGTTGGATCTGATCTTTTTCTTTCCCGCCAAACGGTGGGTTAGCCAGAATAATGTCGTAACGGTCTTTTTCCTGAATATCACGGATATTCTGGGTCAGGGTATTACCACGGAACAAGTTGGGTGACTCTATGCCATGCAAAATCATGTTCATCATGCCCATGACGTAAGCCAGCGAAGTTTTTTCAAAACCAAAGAAGGTATCGCGCTGGATAAAGTCCCATTGCTCGGTAGATAGTTGGTTCTTTTTGCCCTTTAGATGATCAAAGGCTTCCACTAAAAATCCGCATGAGCCAGCCGCTGCATCGTAAATGGTTTGCCCGGCTTGTGGGTCAATGGCCTTAATCATGGCACGCACTACTGGGCGCGGGGTGTAAAACTCACCCGCATAACCACCGGCATCGCCCATGTTTTGCAATAAGCCTTCATAAACTAGCGAGAGCTCAAACATTTCATCACTGGACTGGAAATTCAGTGTATCGATAATATCCAGCACTTCACGCAAAGTATGACCAGACGCCACCTTGTTGTCTAAATACTGGAAGATGGCACCAATTTTATAGGCGAAGGATTTAGGGTCTGAACCGGTAACGGCGGCATTGGCAAAGCTCTTTAAGTAAGGGAATAACTCGTTATTCACGTACTCGGTTAAGTCATCACCTGTGCGAACTTTGTTGATGTCTAGCTTGCCATCGGCATTTTTCGGGCAGGCCCAATTCGACCAACGATGTTCTTCATCCAATACAGGTTGATAGGCTTTACCTGACAGTACTGCTTCATCTTCTTTTTCAGATTCATAATCATCCAAAAACTTTAAGAACAGTACCCAAGAGGTTTGCTCGGTATAGTGCATAGCACCACTAATGCCATCGTCGCGGCGCAGTATGTCGGTAATTCGGTCAATTTTTTGTTGTAATGACATGGCTTATAGTTTTCCGATAATAAAATTGTACATATTGGTGATGTCTTCGCTGATTTCTTCTTTTTGAATCAAGTCGATATAGGCTTGGAGCTTGTCAATGTCGAGCCCAATACCCTCGGTATTGATCAGCGGATCAATAACACTTTTGGCATTCAGTCGCCGGATATCGTCGTTATCACCTGGGTTGTTTGGTTGTAAATAACATGGCACTCTTAACATCTCAGCATTATTAATTTGATCTAAAACACCATGGTGCTGTAGAGCTGAGTGTGACAGCAGATAGTTTTTGATTTCGCGGCGTTTCCAAGTCAGCAAATGGCAGTTTATTCTCTCTGGACAAGGCAAACCTAAGTCAAATTTGTCAGGGTAATCAACTCCAACTACCTTGACACCGCTTTGTGCGTGAATGTTAGCTTCTGGCAGTTCATCACGATCGCATACCAAAAAGACGTTGGTTGCTTTGCGGTCATGCAGCGCAGGCGTTTTGCCATATTTCTCAGCTTTGCATGCCCTGATATAGTCTTTCATATCTCTCAACTCATTCAGCCACTTGATCTTGGACGCACCAAAGCTGTCCGCCGCTGAACTGTAACCAGATGATTTGGCGATAGGATTTATTGAGGACAGAGGCGTCCAGTCAAGCCCTTTCTGCTTTACTAATAACTCAAAAATCTTCCAATCGTTGTAGTAATCAATCAAGCAAATGTTGTTCAATTTGGAGGCTATTTCTAACTCGACGACCTTACTTTTGGATAAAACCTTCAATCTTTCCAATAACTTTTGAGACTTTTGCTCATTTTTTATCTGCCCATTTTCAACCAAAAACAATGATTCGAAGTCATTCTCAGCGATTGAGTCGACCAAATGAGTGGTGGTTAGGACCTTACCCTTAGTTCTGCCTAGGATATCCCACAGGAGCTCAACGTTTTTATGGTGCAGGTGTGAGTCAACTTCATCAAACATAAAGAGAGAAGAAGTGCTATCAAAAAGATCAATTAGTGAAGCTACGAATAGAAACTGATACTCTCCATCACTGAGCAATGAAAATTCAATATTATCAGTTAGGTAAAGCAATACTTCAGAAGCTGAAAAGAAATATTCGTTGTATGAGCCTTCGATTAGAAATTTTGTGGCATCAACTCTAGAGCCATCAAAAACATCAAAAAATTGTTCATTAGTTACTTCTACCTCGGTTGACTTTAAGCCTTTACCTGTTTCTAGCAGAGCATCAAGGTCAGGAAGTGTTTCTATCCTTTCAAGAAAGGTATCAAGTCGCTGATTAAAAGGTCTTTTTCTTATCGATGGGTGTTCATAGTCTTTAGCTTCAGCTATCTGGTCTTGTTGTACATTTTTTATATAAGTATCAGGAACAGATATTTTCAGTTTCAATTTAACTGAAACTTGATCCTTGAATGCCTTGTGGTTGTTAACAAAATTGAAAACTAAGCCGCTGTTCTTGAATGTGTAGGCGAGAAACGTAAGGAAGCGAACATCTTTCTGAGTAAAGAAAAGGCTCGAAAAATCAATGTCACTTATATCTTTCCTTGATCGTAAAGAGGTTAGTCTTCGTTCAAAAAAGGTAGAGAAGTTTTCATTTTGTCCTGAAGTAGCACAGATCAGCTGAAGCGTGCCACTAGGCTCTTCAATCTGCTTCTTAAAGATTGAATGTAAAATACTGGATTTGCCGCTGCCATTTTCACCAATTAAAGTAGCAACCTTATTGATGTTTAAAGTTTGTGGCTGGTCGTGCAACGGGTTAGGTGCGAGTGTTAATTCCATTTCAATTCACGTGATAAAGCTGTTGTTGTAATTGCTTAAAAGCCGCTAGCAAATAGGCTGGTTTTCCACCGAATGCTGTTGAGGCGTCTTTGACAGTACCCAACCCTGATAGCTCGATAAGTGCTGGCAAGCGCTCGCGTGATAGCTCGGTGCTGCCGGTTTGCTCATACCGGTTAAGCACAAAGTGCAAAAACTGCTGTGCCTTTTCTTGTTGGTACTGATTAAAGAAGGCGCTGTTAGTACGTACTTGATCGGCACGAGCTTTGCGGGTTGCCATAGGCTGTTCAAAGGCTAAAAAAGCCAGCAGATCGAAGATATCGCACTCTTCTGCTTCAAACATCCGTCGAAGTGTGGCGAGTTGCTCTTTATCAAAGCCTGCTTGTACGAGTTTTCCGAGCAAGGTTTCGCGTTCGTCTGGGTCTGACCATATCTGCCGCAATTCCTCAACCGATTTAAACAACCCTGGTAATTGGGTGATCAAGCGCTCAACAAATTCTTGCACCGTGAGAGGTTTGCCGTTTTCATCGATATAACGAGTTTCAACGTCAATGACTTTCAGTTCACGGTGTTTGCCTAACTTTACTTTCAACCGAGGTTTTGGCTCACCCGGTTCAGGCTCTGGGCCATCTGTTCCTCCGGGTGGTTCTGGTGTGTAAGGTGGTGTTGGCTCACCAATACCTCCTGGCTCTGGTGCTTCGGGTTCACCATCCCAATCTTTGTCGTAAAACTTATTGGTTGCACCGCGAAAATCGACAATGGTGAAATAGTCTTTGCCATCAAAAACACGGGTGCCGCGACCGACAATTTGTTTAAACTCCACCATTGAGCCAACGGTTCTATCCAGCACTACGTTACGCACGTTACGGGCATCCACCCCTGTGGTTAACATTTGTGAGGAGGTAATAATGGTGGGGATGTCTTTGTCGTTATCTTGGAATTTTTCTAGTAGCTCGCGGCCGACTTTGCCCTCATCACTGGTAACGCGCACGCAGTAGTGCGGATCTTTCAGTTTTTTGTGTTTGTTGATCATGTCACGCATGGTCAGTGCATGATTTTGGTTTTCGCAAAAGACGATGGTTTTTTCTAGTGGATTGATATTGTCCAAAATGGCTTTTGCGACCAGCTCGGTACGTTCATCTACGACGATTTTTTTGTCGTAATCTTCTACCTGATAGACGTCTTGCCCTGATTCACCTTCGATCACTTGGTCATCTTTGGTCAGCACTAGCTCGTCTAAGTTGGTACGTACCCGCTTAACACGATATGGCGTTAAGAAACCATCGTTGATGCCGTCTTTTAATGAGTATTCAAATGCAGGTGTACCAAAGTAATCATAGGTATCCACGTTGGCTTCACGTTTCGGTGTAGCTGTTAGGCCGACATGCACCGCACTGCCAAAATGATCGAGTATGGCTCGCCAAGAGCCCGTCTCATTAGCACTGCCACGGTGACACTCGTCAATCATTACAAGGTCAAAGAAATCACTTGGATACGCTTTGTAGTAGCCTTCAATGTTTTCTCGCTCAGCAATGGCTTGGTAGATAGCAAAAAAGATATGCGCATTGGTTGGCACTACACCGCCACGTTTGCGTACCTCTTCCCCATTTATCTTAATAAGGTCTTTTTCATAGGGGTTAAAAGTATTGATAGCTTGATCGGCCAAAATATTGCGATCGGCTAAAAACAAAATTCTAGGCCTACGTGTACCCGGAGATTCTTTGTTCCAACGAGACTGAAACAGTTTATGGACGATTTGAAAGGCAATAAAGGTTTTACCTGTACCAGTCGCCAGCGTTAATAGCACCCGTGGCTTACCTTTACCAATGGCATCTGTGGCGGCATGGACCGCTAATTCTTGGTAATAACGTGGCTGCATTGCGCCTTCTAAATGAAAGGGCACATTACGAAGCTGCTGGCCTAGGTTCGAGTTAACACCCGCGTAGCGGTTTTCAAGCTCTTGTGGTGTCGGGTAAAACTCGATGTAGTCGCCTTTACCCGTTTCTAAATCGAACTCATAGGTTTGTTTGCCGTTGCTTGAATAGACAAAGCGAACGAGTAGCTTCTTGGCATAGTCGATGGCTTGTTGAAGGCCTTTGGTTGGATGTTCAGATTCTTTTTTCGCTTCAACAACCGCAAGGTAACGATTGTCTTTGTGCAGCAGATAATCGACGACCACGGACACCGCCAGCAAGCTTACGGCCATCGGTAAAGTAGTGCTCCCGAATGATATTGCCCGGTTGCCAATGAGCGGCTTTTAACGCTGGGTCGATGTAGTTTGCTCTGGTGTCTGCTTCTGACGACATATCGTCACTCCTTGATGATTTTTAGCCCTGTCTATCGCTTGGCATTTTTTCCAATATGTCGCTCAATGGGCAGTTAAATAAATCACACAGCTTATCGAGCGCCTCTAAGTCCACCTTGAGCGCGGTTTCTTTGTACAGTAGCGTGACGGTGGTACGGCTTAGGCCGGTTTCTCGCATCACGTCGCTAATGCGCATTTTTCTCTCACCCATTAATCGGGCTAGGTGGCAGCGGATCATGCTCTCTCCACGGTGTTTTCTTAACCATAAACTTGGGGATTTTTCACTGTTGCTTACCCTACCACGATTATGATTATTCTCAACTTATTTGAGTTAAAACCAAATAATTGAGCGTATTTGTTATTCGTTCGGTGCTGGTTATTGGTACGCTGGCGGTTCACGGGAATACCTCTAGCGGTATTGTCTGTATTGGACTTCAAGCCTCGCTAGCTATTTGTGTTGACTGGCGGTGCACTGCAAGGCGACAAGCCTACACAGGATTCATCGCCATTTTAGTCATCCAAGATGCTGCCTTTAACACAATACATGCGCGGGCGGGTGTTATCGGGCAGGCTGACTTTGCGCTGTGGCCGATTACCATCGGGGACTAGGTAGCCTGCGGCCATCAGTGCTTTGGCGGCGCGATCTGGGCTTAGGCCTTCGGTGGCTTCACGCCAGCCGGTTGGGTAAAACAGGTAGAGGGTTTGTGGGCCAGTAGTATCAAGCCAACCCGCGCGTTGGCGCACTTGGCTGCTGTAACCGGTTTGTTTGGGTGTAAAACGGCTTTCGCCATGCTGCTCAATAAAGCTGCGTACTTGGCGAATGGCTTGTTGATCTTCATTGGCGGCCACACCACCGCGGGCGAGTATCCATTGGTTAAGCTGATTTAAGCAAGCGGCTTCGACACTTTGGGCTGGCCAATCGAGTACTTTGGCTTGAATGGCTAACAACCCAGCACTAGCCAGTAAGGCAAACTTTTCGGCGACCCGGCGCACTTGGCCGTCAGCCTCGATTGGTAAGCTAGCTAAAAAACGTTGGCGTACGTTTTGGAAAACGGGTCGCACCTGCGCGCTGTGCTGCGATAAATACCGTAACCAGTCCAAAGCCAAGCAGCCGTAGTGTTGGCGACTTTGCTGTTTTAGATGATCGGCTAAATCGGCGGCGTTCATACCATGACTCTGGTTAAACACGCCCATTTGCGCACCGGCATCGGCATTGAGATCAATCACGCGCACTTGCTGGCCGGCTTTTACGCGTTTGCCGATACTGGCAAGATGGCTTTCGAGCGTCACTTCGCCAGTAGATAAAAACACCAAACGCCAACGGGCGGGTAAGCGCATTTCACCGTATTTACCTGCACGGGTTTTACCTTGTCCATTGGCAAGCATATAAGCGACATCGCCTGCCTCTTTTGGGTCAACTTCGCCCATTTCATCGAGCGCCAGCAAGGCATCGTTATGGGCTAACGCAGTGCCTTCTAAACCGTTGGCCGTGGCACGCCAACTGTGGCGTAGCTGATTAGGCTCGCCCCACACCGATAATGCCGGATACAGCGCCGCAGTTTTACCAGTACTGCTGGCACCGTAGAGGTGCAAACCAAAACCATCCACCCCGCACAAATGCAACAAAGGCGCAGCCAGCGCAGCACAAACACCAACAATTAATAGCGGGTTATCCAGACAATAACGGCCAACGTGCTGCCGCCAACTATCGCTACTACCTTGTTGAATAAAGCCTTCTATCGGGTGCATAGTTTGCAGCACCATGCGCGGGTTGTTGCTGTGTTCGCTTCGGTAAAAGGTTAGGCGCGGATGCACATAAGCGTGGTGATGCCAGCCAATGCAGTTCACGCTGATGGCCTTTTGCGTGGCCAGTTCGCCCATTTGTTGAATAAACAGGGAGAGCAACTGCCGCGCTTTGACACTGTTACTCAGCCGCATGCCTCGGCTGAGTAGGATTCGGCGGTACTCGCTGCCGTCTCCGGCCAATAGTTCTGCTGGCATAGCCCAATAGCGATGGCGATTGTCATCGTCTAACCAGTGCAATAAATAGCCGTAGTTGTCCCCTTGTGGATCGCGAGTACGAGCAGCTACTTGCAACCAAGAGCAGATTTTAACTGGGCTATCTTGCCCCGTTGGTTGCATCACCAGCCAGTTTTGCGCGTTATAGGCAAAACCAGCCGGTAATGTTGGCTCGTTGCTAGGCATATCACTGGCAGATAATTGGTTTAATGCTGATGGTTTATCCACGGCCATAAGCAGCACCGATACGGCGGGTTTCAATCCACTGGTCGATATCGCTTTCTAACCAGCCCACGGCACGCGCGCCAATACGAATGGAACGGGGAAATTCACCATTGGCCATCAGGGCATAAATGGTACTGCGGCCAAAGCCTGTTTTTGCCTTTACCTCGGGCAAGCGCAAAATCCGCTGCTGACGCGCTGGGTGTAATGTGTTTGTGGGTGATTGTGTGGTTGGGTTCATCGTTTGCTTCCTCACTGATCTGTTAAGTTCAGTTAGGAGTTTGCCAGTACTAAACGGACGCAGTAGGCAGATAAATGCCCAGATCGTGTAGCTTTCTGAGGGTACGGGTAGCTACTTGCCCCAGTTTGTAGATAGTGCCCAAAACAATAAATGCTCTGTGGGCAGGGTTAGTGTGTGCCTAAGTGGCGTGAACCAAGGCTTTGCCCAGACTGCCCCAAAAGCCCAAGGGATGAGTGCCAAAAGCTTTATCAAAAAGGGAGAGTCTTGCTCAATTAGAACGCCACAACACTTTTACGCGCATAAAAATGTAAAATATCACACTTTTCTGCGCGTAAAAGTGTAGACTGAGTTATACTACAGGCAGTTAACAGTCTAAATTGGCGGGAAATGACAATGCAGCGCAACTTACTCAACGCCCTAATAGCATGGAAAAGTCAACCTGTGCGCAAGCCATTATTGATCGATGGCGCAAGACAAACAGGTAAAACCTATCTACTGCAAGAGTTGTTTGGGAATACCTTTGCCAACATCCTTCGTATCGACTTCCTTGAAAACCCAGCTTACAAAGAAGCGTTCGATGGCTCGTTGTCACCTGACGAGCTAGTAATGAACATTGAGTTGTTAACCAACCAAGCGTTCAATCCAGACACCGACTTGCTGATATTAGATGAAATTGGCGAATGTGAACGAGCCGTAACTTCGCTGAAGTATTTTGCCGAAAAAGCACCGTCCTATTTTGTCGCAGCCAGCGGTTCAAATATTGGTTTGCTCAACACCTTCCCTGTGGGCAAGGTAGAACAATACAATTTACGACCACTGACTTTCCAAGAATTTATTTACGCATCCAACGAGCAAGCACTGATCAAAGCATTTGATAGTCAAGCAAGCACACCGGCGGTGCACACTAAATTGATGGATAAACTAACCGACTATTTTTTTACCGGTGGTATGCCGGAAGCCGTTTCTGCTTGGTATCAGTTTAAGGATTCAAGCATTCTAGAGCGTGTTGAAAAAGTCACAAAAATTCATGCCGATTTAGTTGAAGGTTATCGCCGCGATTTCGGTAAGTACGCGGGCAAGGTCGATGCCACACTGATTGAATCGGTGTTTAATAACATTCCAGCCCAGCTATCACTTGTCAGCGATGAGTCAGTTAAACGCTTTAAATTTAAGCATGTGCATGAGCGTAAATCTCGTTATAGCGATTTTGAAACCGCGATCCATTGGCTTAACTGCTGCCGCTTAGCTTTGCCAAACTACCCTATTGAAGGATTACCTAAATCTCCGTTGGCGGCCTATAAAAAAGACAATATGGTTAAACTATTTCTGTTTGATGTGGGCCTGCTCAATCATATGCTGGGCAGCAGTTATAAAGAGATTAAGCAACAAAACTATGAATACAAAGGCTATGTGGCTGAAAACTTTGTGCAACAAGAGCTCACAGCTATTGGCGTTGACCCAAGCTATTCATGGAATGACGCCCGCGCCGAAATCGAATTTATTTTGGCGACCGATGAAGGCGATATCATCCCTGTGGAAGTCAAAAGTGGTAAACGTACAAGAGCAAAATCGTTGGCATCCTACGTTGAAAAATGTACTCCAAATAAAACCTTTAAGTTAACGGGTACACAAGGCTCTTCAGCGTTAGAACAAACCAATATCGTGATGCCTTTGTATTTCACGCAGTATTTACCAAAGAGGTGGTAAAAGCGCGTTGCCTAGCCCCGAAGGTCTACACAAAGTTACCTTAGGGATAACAATTTGTAGACCTGATGCTTACCATTCGACACTCAGTCTTATCTCTCTTGGATACCATAGTATCCATATTGAGCTTATTTCTATTAAAATGGACATCATAATGTCCATTTCAGGCTAAGTGAGCTTTCTGCTGACTCATTACTATCGCGTAGAACCAGTGAAAAAATGGCAAAGCTATGTTGACGGAAATCGTGCTCGATAAAGCCCTTCAAAACTGCTATGTTTTAGCTCTAACAGCAGCATAAAAACGGCACTGTTTTTCCATTGCTAACCACTAAGATTTAGTAAAAGCCATAGGCAAGTGGTGGGCAGTTTGGTGGGCAAACAGGCATTTTTGAACGGTTTCTTTTCGATAACTCGTTGAGTTTGTTAGGTTCTAGGCCGCTACTCAATGAGCAGATTCAGAATATTGAGTAAGATCCAATACCCTACAAAATAATCCGCTCGGCCCAGTCATACTGGGCCTTTTGCTTTTTAGGCGTATTGAGACGATAGTGTCAAAGATCTTTCGCTTTTTCCTCCGAAGAATAATACGCTTAGATTTGAAACTATTTGTACGAAGACACAATTAGGCAATTTCACCAGTACTTGCATCAGATGATGAAATCCAGTGATCAAATTCAAGTCAAAACCTAATTTATATATCGTGGCGCACCGACCGAACGGAAAGTTGAAAGCCACCTGGCGCTAAAATTTTATTTAGAACCGAGACGCGTGGATCAGTATTCCCTTTCTCTATATCACGAAGAGTTTTATCAGACACCTTAATAAATTTCGCGTACTGTGTTTGCGTCATGCCATAAAGTTGAGTTCGAACCTGCTTAACCAGTTCGCCTATGCCAATAACATTGTTAGCAAGATCATTTTCGAGCTGCGCTAGAATATCTTTTCGTTGTTCGCCCGATAAGCTAACCATCATAGACTCCCATCTCTACTAATTTATTTTTAATGTTGCTAAACCCAATCGCCGGAAAATTTAATATCTCGTCTGGGCAATTTAATCTTGTTAACCGCTCAGGCAAGTCGATTAATTTTTCTGCCAGTTGCTGCAAAAATAAAATCATGTCATTCGGCTCACAAAAATCTGAAAGCTGCTCAGCAATGTTTGAAAAATTAACGTGCCCACCTACTTCACAATTTCGGCCCCACTTAAATAAACGAGTTATGCCTTCTTCGTCTGCTTTCATAGGTGCAAAATCATAGATGGGTGCAAAACAAATATCGCCGTCAAATTTTAAAAATGAAATATTGCGGCCATGGTTATCTGAGTTGCCGAAGACAATGTTTAAAAAATCTCTAACAACATATTGCTTAGCAAATTCGTTTTTCGTCATTTGAGTTGCAGAATTTATTCTTCGCCATACGGTCTCCATAACGTAAAAATGATCTTGATAACTGCCGGGTTCCGCATCAATGATTGAATAAATACTCTCTAATCCAATACTGAGGGATCCCCACGAATTTAGCATGTAATCTTGCTCATGCAAGCTTCAGCGGTGAGTTCATCAAGCCAGCGGATCGTCTTTTTCCACTGATGCAGGGTAAATCGCATTGAGGTGTTAAAAGCTCTCAAGCCAAGAAAGTGAAAGGATAGTACGGATTTTGTTTCGGTATTTGCCTGAAAGCGTCGATGCTTGTTACTGACAACTAATAGCATGCCCAACAGTACAGCCACTAACGAAGCCAGTGTGGTAAGCAAGACCAGAACAGTAATGCGTGTCTTGGTTGTGCTGCGATTATTTTCATACCCCAGACCAAAGCGCGTGCTTTTCATATCCCGAAAGCCTTCTTCTATTTGCATGCGCTGGCGATAAATATCGATGACTTGTTTAGATAAGTGACGATGGTAGGGCAATGACGTCGCCAGTAGCCACGGATCTCTTGCGCCATCAGCATATTTCAATGAATTGGTATCCCGTTGGCGCGAGCCATTGGCATTAAACGCTCGTCGACCTTTCGCTTTCTCTTTAACCAACACCAAGGTACAGGCAAAAGGTCGTGACTTGACGATAAGCGCGTTATCAAATCGCTTGGGCCGTGTTGTAGCCTTTAGATAAAGCTCAGCGATAGATTGCCATTCATTACCGCCATCCAGCGAATATAAATGTGGCTTTCGCACACGTCCGACAATATGCCATCTCAATGCCTGCACTTCACGAAACCACGGCGATTTGTAGCCCGCATCAGTGACAATAATGGGCTGGCAGGTATCCGGTAAGAGCGTGTGCAATATCTCTAAAAAGTCTCTATGTGTAGTCGCTTTTGCACTGGCTTTTCTATCATGCACTTCCTGATAAAGGGTAATAGGCCGCCCTTTAACGACAATTGCGGCGCGAAGTAAAAAGTGCTTTTTGCACTTATCCAAATCTGACCAGTCAACGGCAATGACAGGATGTTTACAGGTACAAAATAACCGGCAAATCATTGCATAGATAAACGGTACTTCACGCTGGAGGTGACCATTAGATAACAGCCGGTCAGCCCGCTTAATACGGTGTTTCTCATAGGCATTGGAACGGATACCGCGCCCCATACTGGTCACAGTGGCCGAACCGCTCTCAATCAAGCTTCGCACACAGGCGACAACGGCCTGTTTGCGGGTTTTATGCATTTTATGGCTGACAAAAGAGACAAGATTGTTCAATATAGAGCGTGCATTCATGGTGTTTTCTGTGTTGGTTTTTTTTGGCGAAAGATCTGATCACCAAATGCCATGAATGTTCCCTAACTCTTTGACTTTATTTTACTATTCGTGGGGATAGCTCAGACCTTAGCTGCAGTTTTTTCTGTTCTCAATGGGCTGGGTATCACACTGACATCGACAGCGCTAACGCCGACAGCAGACTCCTCATCAGAAAAGGAATGGGTTTAACCAATGGCGAACACCAATGCATAGCAACTAACTGTTAGTTACGATGATGATGTTATCGGCACATTGGCTCTGGTCGGCTTCCCCAACTTTCATCTTTAAGTCGCTGTATCCACGCTTTAGACATTTGTTCGCTTATTTTTTTATTCCATATCTGCCGGAGCTTTGTGTCGTACTTTGCCAAGCATTTGTACTAGTTAAATCGCTTCCCCAAAATAAACCTTAATCATTATATGGTTGTTTTCCTGAAACCAGCGTCTGTGCGTTCACGCAGTGCAGATTTTGGCTCATTAACCGCCAGTCGCTGAATTTCCAACAATCGATTCAACAATAAAATCCACCGCTGCTTTAATCTTTGGGCTGGTGTAATCTACCTTTTGATATAGCAAATAAATACCTAAATCCTGTCCCCGACTTACTTGTACCGGGTGTTCAAAGGTTAATTCCGTCAGTAATCCGGCTGATAGCTCCCGGCTAACGGACCAGCGTGGCAACATTAAAATACCTTTCCCTTTTACGGCACTGTTGATCAACCAACGGCCATTATTGCTGGTGAGTTGTGTTTTACCCGATACATCGTGCCACTGGCCTTGGATTTCGCAGTACCAGCGGTTGGGGCCCGCCGGTGTTTTAAAAAACAGGCCAGCATGCTCAGTTAATGCCAACGGATTTTGCGTCATAGTGTGTCTGGCAAGATATTGTGGTGCAGCTACAGGGATGAAGGTGTTATCCATTAAACGTTTGGCAATAACATGCTCATCAGGGGCAAACCCTCCCCGAATGGCAATATCCACATCATCCCGGCCAAGCTTTGTGAGTGTATCGCTAATGGTCACGTCCAGCGTGATCTTAGGGTGCTGATCGACAAAGCGCTCAAGCACAGGCTGTAAGATTTGATCACCAAAGCCTGCCATCGCCGACACTTTTAGTACGCCTGAGGGCTCAGTTTGATACTCATGCACAGTTTGCTCTGCCAGCTTAACTTTTGCCAGTATTTCCTGTGCTTGGTGTAAAAACAGATTGCCGACTTCAGTCAAAGTCACTGTTCGCGTACTGCGCTTTAATAACTGTGCGCCTAATTCGGCTTCTAAATCCGCAATGCGCCTGGATACCGATGATGCGGGCACATTAAAGCGCTTCGCCGCGGCGGAGAAGCTAGCGTGCTCTGCTGTTTCAACGAAATAGTTAAGGGCTCTCAGCTTATCCATATTATTGCTTTATTAACAAAAGTTATTCCTTTTTTATACCATTTTTGACAGTAAGACGATATGCCATACTACAGCAATTAATAAAGGAGAATGCGATGAGCCAGTATAAAGAAATTCTGTTAACGGCACGCCCAGACGGCAAGCCAGTAGGCCCACACCTGTTTGAGGTAATCAATAAAGGTATCCCTACACCGGGCAAGGGTGAAATGTTAATTAAGCAAACCCATATGTCGATGGACCCGGCCATGCTGGGCTGGATGACGCCCGATGAAGACAGCTATATCCCGCCCGTGGCCCTTAATACCCGCATGCGCTCGAGCGGATACGGCGAAGTGATTACCTCAAACCACCCGGATTTCTCTCCGGGCGATAAGGTAATGGGCATGATGGGCTGGACCGAATATACCCTGAGCGACGGAAAAGGACTCAACAAATTACCCGCTGGCGTCGACGGTGAAACTGCGCTGGCTGTATTTGGTTTGCCGGGCCTGACCGCCACCCAGGGCTTATTTAATATTGGCAAGCCTCAGGCCGGTGAGACCCTGGTAGTCACCGGCGCAGCAGGTTCGGTTGGTTCTATGGTTGGTCAGCTGGCAAAAGCCGAAGGACTGCGGGTTATCGGTGTGGTCGGCAGTGACGAAAAAACTGACTGGATAGTCAACGAGCTCGGCTTTGATGGCGCGGTAAATTACAAAACCGATGATGTAGCCAGTAAGCTGGAGTCTCTGACCCCAAACGGTGTAGATGTTTTCTTTGAAAACACCGGCGGCCCGGTGCAACAGCACATTTTTGATCGCATGAATGTACACGGGCGAATAGTTGTATGCGGTATGATTGCCGACTACACCGCCGCATCGCCAGCGCCGGGGCCTAACTGGATCCCGCTAATTAAGAAACGGATTTTAATTCAGGGTTTTGCCATGCCCGACCATCTGCATGAAGCGCCCAGGCTGCTTAGCCAACTCAACCCCTACGTGGCCGCAGGCAAAATAAAATACCGCACCCATGTACTAGATGGACTGGAAAGCGCCATGAGCGCGCTTAACCTGTTTTTTACCGGCGCCAACAAAGGCAAGCTGCTTATCCGGCTGTAGCCACGCTACAGGGTGTTGGCCAAAGTTGTCTGATCAGCGCCCTTTGCTCAGCACCATGTCCACATGAGGGATACCATCTTCCAGGTAGTCTTCGGAGTTTCTGACAAAGCCGAACTGCTGATAAACCTTTTCAAGATAGACCTGTGCACCGATCTGAATGTCCGTATCCGGCCATAGCCGCTGACATTCTTCTAACGCTTTACCGATGAGTTGGTGCCCGTACTTTTTACCTCTGGTGTGCCCCGCGACAGCGACCCGGCCAATACTCACCTGCGGAAAGCTGACGCCGGGCGGTAATAGTCTGGCGTAAGCCACCAGCTCGCTATTACTGGTACCCAACAGGTGATAAACCCCATTGATACGGTCTTTGTCGTCGAGTTCCGGGTAGGGGCAGTTTTGTTCCACAACAAATACGTCGGTGCGTAATTTGAGTAATTCGTAGAGCTGGTCGGTAGTGAGCCCAGAGAAGGGTAACAAGCACCAGTTAAGCATAAAGACCTCCGCGATAATGCTGGCAGAGATGATTGCCGATCCCCCGGGTCATTGCAATGCGTTACGATGAATAAAGCGATTAATCCGCACTGTTTCAACAGGAAAAACCACACAATTATTTAACATTTAAACGGTAGGAAAACTAAACTTATTAATAATTCGTAATTTATTAATTAAGATCAATAAACAACCACCTAATCACAAGTTGCTGTTTTATATAAATTTATACTCTTTTTCGCCATTTAAAGCCAACCATACCCCGGGAATAATTCGTTAATGGTATGTTGACTGTAGTATTATCATACAATAGTATCAACACCCCAAGAATAACAATGATAAAGAATTTAGATTTCGACCTGATTGAAGTCGATACCTTACAACGCGCCAGGATTTTCACAATTGGACGACATACCTGTGAACTGCGCATTCACATATATTTGGAGATAATACATGTTTAAACGTGCTCAACTTGCCAGCGCCGTTTTATTCGCACTTTCCGCACAGCCTCTGTATGCCCAGGACACCGACAGCATGCCCAGCGAGGACGAGGTTGAAGTTATTGATGTACGTGGGGTAAAGGCCAGCCTTAATTCCGCGCAAAACATGAAAATGAACGCTTCGAACATTTCTGACCTTATTGTTGCTCAGGATATCGGTAAGTTACCGGATAACAGCGTAGCCGCAGCACTGCAACGGGTAACCGGTATTCAGGTAGCACGTACAAACGGCGAAGTTGCCCAGGTATTGATTCGTGGATTACCCGATGTCGTTACTACCATGAGCGGCCGTAATATCTTCACAACCACAGGTCGCTCTATTTCACTGGCCGATATTCCGGCTGACCTGGTTTACTCCGTTGATGTGAAAAAATCCATCAGCGCGGCAGATATCGAAGGCGGTATCGCCGGTAGTATCGACATTCAGTTACGTCGTCCGTTTGATTTCGACGATGGCTTTTCAGCCGCGGGTAACCTGCGCTATGAATACAGCGATGAAGCTGAATCATGGAACCCGGTAGGTAGTATTACCATTAATAATAACTGGGAAAACAGCAACGGCCGCTTTGGTGCTATGCTCAGCGTTTCTCACCAGGACCGCGACTTCCAGGACCAGGTAAACTTTGTTACTGCGCCGTTTATCCTGCCAGACAGCGTGGTGAACAACCCGAATTCTGCGCCGCTTAATGTAGCCGGCGCGCCGGCAATGGCGCCAAACGTGATTGGTGGCTACTTCCGCTACGGCGACCGTACGCGTGATTCATTCAATGCCAGCTTCCAGTGGGAGCCAAATAGCAACAGTTCATATTACCTGGACGTGTTCGGTGTTAATTACGAGCAAAACAGCCAGTTGAACTTCTGGGTACCGCTGCCAAGCTGGGGTGGCTGGGGCCAGGGCTACGTAGAGTCATATAAAGAAGGCTCTAACGTTGCGCAGTCCGTAGTTCGTCCGGATGCACCAGGCACTATCACCAGTAACCAGTCGTTCTTCAACGAATCTGACACCTACCAGTTTGCCCTGGGCGGTAAATGGTACTTCGATAATGTTACCGTTGAATCAGACCTGGCTTACACCGATACCGAAGCGAATAACCGTGGCTTTATTCTGGATTTAGCGTTCTTTGCTGACACTATTATCTATGACTTCGACAAGAACGGCGCAGGTATCTCCGACGTTCAGATCCTTAACAGCGACGGTCAGCCTTATGACATGACCGACCTTAGCCAATATTACCTGTGGACCAACTTCGATTCACGTGGTCACCAGGAAGGTGATGCTATCGACTGGACGCTCGATGCCAACATTGCGCTGGACTCCTGGATCCACTCTGTAGACGTAGGCGTGCGGGTTAATAACCGCTCTGCTTTCAACCAGGAAGCCGATACCGCGGGCCGTGGTAATATCTCTGGCCGCGATATTCCATTAACCGAATTCCCGGGCCTGGAGGACTACTCACCCAGCGGTTACATGAGTGACGTAACTAACCTCAACAATACCCAGTGGTTAACGCCAAATGCAGGCTACCTGTTGAGCAACCGTGCCGACATCCGTGAAGCCATGGGTTACTCGCGTGCCGAGCCAGACTTCCTGCCAGCACGTTATTACGATAACACCGAGAAAAACTACGCCATCTACGCGCAGGCTAACTTCAGCAATGAGTTTGGCGATATGCTGCTTGATGGCCAGGCGGGTTTCCGTGTAGTGCGTCTTGAATCTGAGCTGAACGGTAATAGCATTACCGACGGTGTAGTAGAGCCGATTACGGTTGATACGAGCGCTACCGAAGTACTGCCAGCGGTGAACCTGCGTTTACAGGTTACCGATGAAGTCTTCCTGCGTGCGGCTTATGGTAAAACCATTAAGCGCCCTAACTTTGCCGACCTGAATCCAAGCGCGTCTTACTTCCTGCCTACCGAAACCGGTTCAATTGGTTACGGTAACGGCGGTAACCCCGAGCTGAGCGCGGTTGAGTCACAAAACTACGATTTAGCAGCAGAATGGTACTTTGGAGAAGCCAGCTCGTTAACCGGTACCTTGTTCTACCGTGATATCGACGGTTATGTGAAGTACGTAGCCAACGAAGAAATCGTTGATGGCCGTGACTTCTCTATTACCCGCCCGGTTAACTCCGGCGCCGGTTCACTGGAAGGGGTTGAACTTGCCTATACTCAGTTCTTTGAAAACCTGCCAGCAGTACTGGACGGTTTGGGTGTTCAGTTAAATGCTACCTTCATGGACCACGAGGCAGAGAATGCGGAAGGTGTGATGGAACCATTACCAAACGTGTCTGATGAGTCTTACAACGCCATTTTGATGTATGAGCGTGAAGGTCTGAACGTTCGCTTAGCCTACAACTGGCGTAGTGAATGGTATGGTAGCTTTAACGAAGTAGGCGACCAGCCAGGTAGTTCAGTGGTTCACGATCCAATCAGCTCTCTGGACTTCTCAATTAACTACGACGTAAACGAGAACCTGACAGTCAGCTTCGACGGTACCAACCTTACTGACGATGTGGCAAACGACTATTTTGGTGGTGACTCATCTGAAGATGCCCGTTTGTACCCGCGTGATACCTATATCCGCGACCGTACATTTGCATTGGGTATTCGCTACAGAATGTAGTCAGTTCGCTTTGCAATCCCCCCTTTAAAACCCCGCTGACGCGGGGTTTTCTTTTTTAATAGCACGGAAAATTCCGCCTCTTCAATTCAAAAAACAGCGGCTTGGGCTGTCATAGTACGAAAGTATTGTGGCTCAGCGCTTAAAAATCCGGTTGACTGACACAAAATGGCGCACGTCCACAAGACCATTTAAAAAATAACAAGAAGTAGTTGCTATGCAGTTAACCATAAAAAATAAACTCCGCGCGTTAGCAATTCTACCGGTCCTGTTTCTTAGTATTTTTCTACTCTTTTTAAATAACTATGAAGCGGAATCACTGGTTGAATCGCAACTGCAAGAAACCCGCGAGCAACTACTGGAAGTTAAACACCAGGAACTCAGGCACTACATCGACCTGGCCCTCTCATCGGTAAGCGACCTAACGACAGATCCCGCCAACCGTGCAGAGGGGCTGGCTCGTTTGCGCCAACAGCAATTTGGCGACAACGGCTACTTTTTTGGCTACGACAGTCAGGGCATACGACACCTGCTGGGTAGCAGTGACAACGGCCTGGGAGAGAACTTCTGGGATCTTCAGGATAAAAAATCTCAGTACATTGTGCGCGACCTGGTCGCCACCGGTAAACAAACCAATGGTGGCTATTACGTTTATTATTTCCCGCGTCTGGGCGAGAGTACACCGCTGCCCAAACTGTCCTATGTTCGCTACATTCCGGCCTGGGATCTGGTCATTGGTGCCGGTTTTTACATTGATGATATCGATAATTACATCAGTACCTTAAGGGAAGAAGCCAGCGAAGCTCGTCAGGACACTTTCATTCTGACTCTGGTGATTACGGTAGTGATTTTACTGATTGCGGTTGGCACGTCGTTTTTAATTTCCCGAGGGATCCTGCAGCGTCTGCTATCGTTGAGTAATTCATTTCACGAACTCACGCAGGGCGATGGCGATCTGACTCAGCGTGTTAACGACGGTGGTAACGACGAAGTCAGCGGGCTGGCGCGTAACTTTAACGGCTTTGCTTCACGCATCCATCAGTTAATCAGCCAGGTAGCGTCACAGAGCGAATCCGCGTATCAGTCGACCACTGCCATCAGCAGCGATACCAAACACGCCGGTGCACAACTGCGTAAAGGCCAGCAAAGCAGCCACACGGTATCGGGCTTTGTTGGCGATTTGGTGGTCTCAGCCAGAGAAATTGCAACCAATGCTACGCAAACCGCTAATGCGGCGAGCCAGGTGAAAAGCCACTGTGATGAAGCCAATCGCTCTATCGATGAAACCGTACAGGTGATGAGTGGCCTTGAGTCTGAAATTTCCATATCTGCCGAGCAAATCGCCACGCTACAAAAAGACGTAGTGGAAATAGGTAAAGTACTGGCGGTGATTAATGGGATTGCCGACCAAACCAACCTGCTGGCCTTAAATGCGGCGATTGAAGCGGCCCGCGCCGGCGAACAGGGCAGGGGCTTTGCGGTGGTAGCCGACGAAGTACGCGAACTGGCACAACGCACCCAGGGCAGCACCGAAGTAATAAGTCACACCATCACTCGCCTTGAGCAATCGGCAGCTAATGCGGTAGAAACCATGACTGTAAGCAGCGCCAAAAGTGTTCAGGCCAGTCAGGTAACCCAACAATCACAACAAGCACTTAGCCAGGTGAATACCGCACTGGCAACCATTAACGCGATGAGTGATTCAACTGCAGCTGAAACAGAGAGTCAGGTAGCTTTGGGCGATCAGTTGCAACATCACGTTCGAGATCTGGTTACTACGCTTCAAGACATTGTAGAACGTTCTGAGGTGAGTCAGCAGACGGCTGATAAGCTGGCCGGCCAGATGCAGTCATTGCGCCACCTCATGGCACAGTTTGTTATTTAGTTGCTTGGTTAAATTGCGGCAAAAAGGTGATTTTGCCAGGCACGATCTCCATCTTTAACGGCACATTACCAAGCCATGCCAGACCACCTTTTGTCGTATCAATCTGATAAACCGGATGCGTAGCCAGGTAACTGTTAAATAACCCCATATAACGGTCTGCCAGCGGAGTCAGGTTACCCTTAAAACCCGCCGCATCTATCTCACTGCGGGTCAGTGTCAGCGAGCGCACATACAGGGCTTTTTCCTGCTGGTTGTAATACGGCTCACCTTCCAGCCCCAGTTTGACCTTAGCCGGGTAACGCAACCCAAACACTGACACACTGGCAATGGCGTCTGCCCGCAGCGCAACCACTGAACGATTATCCTGCCCTACTATCACCTCCAGCGATGACACACTAAGCATAACTGGTATGCCCGCTACTGAGGTTTTCTGGCTTAGCTGGTCGAGATGCTCTAACAAACCTTGCTCAATGTCATGCTCAGTGACTGTATAGGAGGCAATGGAAGAAAGAGTGCTACAGGCGCAGATAAGGCCAAGCAGCATAGCAAGAATAAAGCTTCTTAATAACATGCAGGGTACCGGATGAGTTTCAACCCGGTTAATCCTACACCAAAACAACTAAACAAAGCGCTTTTTATGGTTTAAGGCCCACACGCTGGTGGGCCTTTTCCTTCTATATGTCAATTCACCGGACTACAGGGTAAATAACACCTTTACCGAATCATTAACCGCTGCCGCATCGACAAAACCAATGGCATCGGCTGAGCCACTCACCGTACTGAGTACCTCAGCATCGCTGCCCAGCTCTTTTGGCGGCCGGCCACCACCAGTAAATGCAAGTTTGGCCCAGTAAGCTTTATATTGCGACGCGTTTCGCGATAGCACTTTGTCTATAAACTCTTCCGCCACAGCCCCTTTTTGCATAAAAGGGGTGAGCGATTTGTCTTTACCCAGGAAAATCTGCGCCACTTTACTTTGGTCTGGCATCTCAGCGCTTGAGGAATTAACCACCACAGCAACATCAGCAACCACGCTGGTCGATATTGTCATCATGGCGGTTACCAGTACCAGTGTTAATTTATTAAGCATTAATCGTTGTTTCATCACCACGACTCCTTAAAAGACTGTGACTAAAGCAGTCTGGATTACACCCTGATTACCCGCATCTTCAAAATCCACATTGGTGTATTCAACTTTGAGAGCAACAGATGGATGAAAATCCCACCTTACGCCAACGGAATAAAAAGGCCGGGTGTAAGTATTGTTGTCGATTACAGTCTGAGTTGCACCTATCAGGGCATCGAGCTCGGCACTCGCGCCGAGAGGTACCTGCTTAAAGCTTTCGTCATAAGCTTCCACCTTATCCTCGCCAACGGTTGCGTGAATCTGTGCAGAACCAAACCGTTTACCCACTGAGACCATCCATGGCGTGTAATCGCCGATCAAACCGTTATCCAGTGATGACGGAATATATTCAGCCACAAAAAGCCAGTCCTGATTATCAAAAATCACGCCGACCTCAAGACCACTGTAATCATCCTCATTGACATCGAGATCACTACCTACCTGCGGGAAAGGGGTGGCGGACCAGGCATCAACCAGCGGCCCAAGGCCAAGTTCACCGGTGATCTCAAATTGAGTGTAACTGCTGCGAAATGTCCACCAGCCATAATTTACGCTCGCCACTACGCTGATAATGTTATTGATCTCATAAGCATTAGCGCCGGCTTCAAAGTCCTCCTGACCGTAATACAACCGCAAGTCCAGATTCGCATCACCAACAGTGAAATTGTGGATTGAGGCGATACCATCGATGGAGTCAAAAGGGGCTTTGTAGACTTCAGAAGGCGGTGAAATCCAGTGATAAGCATAAGACACATCCAGATAATCGGAGTACAGGTAGAGCGGTATACGCTGCCTTCCGGCCTGAATACGCCAATTCGAGTCAAGTTCATAAGACAGGTAAGCCCAGGTGAATTCAGGCTCCCAGTCATCACTTCCCCGCGCTCTGACCTGAACCGTTGCAGTTAATCCGTCAGTGAGATCTGAATAAGCCTGAAGGGCAAAAAATGAGCCTTGTTTAAACTCAATGTCGTCCGTGTAGCCACGAACTGTCACCTCATCGTCAGTCGCTATTCCACCGACAACACTACCAAATCCACTGAAATTAATTTCGGCATGGGCGCTGTGCGTTACACCAAGAAGTGAAACGGCTACAGCTATCAGTTGTTTTTTCATAGTATTTTCCAGGTAAATGAATAACCAGCCATCTCACGATGGCAGACCAATTTATCAATTCCCGTTATCCCCGGGCTTTTAAATCAAACTGTTTCGTGATGAATGTCAGACCCTGAACTGGCGGGCGATATTTTCCAGATTCTTGGCCAGACCAGCCAGTTCGGTGCTTGCAGAAGCAAGTCGATCGGAATTCTGCGAGGTTTCATCCGTGCGGGCATATATCTCATCTACAAACCCAACGATTTGCCGTGCAACCGCCTGCTGATCATCCGTCGAACTGGCAATCTGGCCATTCATGGCGCTGATTCGGTTGATCGTTTCGGCAATAACAACCAGGCTGTCACCCGCTTTATTAGCTTCCGCAACACTCCCCTCAGCCTGAGACGTACCGCTGGACATCACGGAAACAGCCTGATGGGCAGCGGTTTGTAAACGTTCGATAGTTTGTTGAATTTGTTCTGTTGATTGTTGAGTTCTTGAGGCCAGAGTGCGCACTTCATCGGCCACCACAGCAAAGCCGCGGCCCTGCTCACCAGCCCGGGCAGCTTCGATGGCCGCATTGAGTGCCAGTAAGTTGGTTTGCTCGGCAATGCCTTTAATAACATCGAGCACCACGCCCACCTGATTAGAGTCATTTTCGAGCTTTCTTATTACTTCAGCCGTTTCTTCCACATTCTGGGCCAAGGCCTGAATATTAGTGACCGTACTGTTGACCACCTGCTGACCGTTGTTAGAGGCAGATGAGGCCTCGTCTGCGGCTCTGGCAGCTTCTGCGGCACTCTCGGCCACCGCAATCACTGAGTGATTCATATTATCAACAGCCTGCTTGGCATGGACGGCAGCCCCTTGTTGCTGACTAATATTCTGATTGGTTGTGTCGGTTAGCTGATTCAGGTTCTGAGCAAGATCAGACAGGGGCAGGGTAGTATCAACAATGTCTTTTACCACACGCTGAAGTTTTTCCATAAAGCGGTTGAAGTATTTCACCAGATCGCCCACTTCATCCTGCGCGTTAGTCTGAATACGAATGGTCAGATCGCCGTCTTCCTCAGCGATGTCACGCAGAGATTTAACCACCCGGGTTAAATTACCGGTAATGGTTTTGGTAATCGGGATGGCTGTACCAAATAACACCAGCGTGGTTAACACCCCCATCAGAAGCCCCAGCCAAAACAGGAAATCCTGAGCACTGTTGTATTGCTCAAAAGCCTTTTCAAAAGTTTGCTGCCGACTACTTTTAAATCCGTTGAGCTGATTTATCGCCTCGTCGTAACGGCTATTCATGGTTTCGAGCTGATCACCGAGGGTGGCAAAGTCTGCTGTATTGTCCAGAATGGAACTGGTCAGCGATAAAGCCATTTTACTGTAGGCATTAAAGGTATTAAGAATCGTATTAATGTCGCCGGATAGTTCCGGCGCAATCCGGCTTATGGAGGTCAGATCGGCTCTCACCACGTCCGCTTTCTGCCTGGCTGTATCAACGCCCTCTGTGTCACCAGTGGTCACCGAGGAAGCGAGTATGTCGCGGACCTTTTCCATATTGGTTAACGCTGAGGTACTTAATTGCAGCGCAGGAAAGTCAACGTTTTGGGCGGTCTCTAGCTCGCTGGCATTTTGTGCCGAAACGACACTGTTGATAATCACAAAGATTGCAAAACTGAGGGTGCCAATGATCGGGATAAGGAGAATTTTTTGTCCGACAGTCAGCCTCAAAAGTAAGTTCATGAACGCTATAGCTCCAGAGAATTAAATACACCAAGACGGCCATAATCGCCGCGCCTATACCATGAAAAGTAGTCGACGCCCCCTTATTTGCAAGTAAACAGCACGGCGTTTATATTGAAAACAGCGTCTTATGTGATCTTGCTCAAAGAGGTCATCATCGGGAGCAAAACCACAACAAAGGAGACATTATGCGTTGGTTAATTTGTTTAATAGGGCTTTTTTGCCATTCAGCATTAGCCACAGATAAAGAAGCTGTTGATAAGGTAATCAGCAACTTACATAAGTTTGCTGCACAGGCAAACTATGCCAGTTATTTTGCGCAGTATGACGAGGAAGCCGTATTTATTGGCACCGATGCGTCTGAAACCTGGACGCTGGAAGAATTTAAAAACTATGCGAAACCGGTTTTTGATCGGGGTTCTGGCTGGACGTATAAATCCAGGGAGCGTCACATTTACTTTTCACCCAACAAGGATGTCGCCTGGTTTGACGAACTGCTGGATAATGCCTCACTGGGATTGACCCGGGGGACGGGCGTGTTGGTTAAAACCGAGGCGGGCTGGAAAGTCACTCAGTATCACTTAACCATTCCAATTCCCAATGACATTGCCGACAACGTAGCTGAGCAGATCAAAGCTTATAATGGGATGCACTGAGTAAGACCCGCCATTCAGGCGGGTCAGATTATGCGTGATTAGTTGGTAATAGGCTGGATAGACAGCTCAACACGACGGTTTAGCTGACGATTCGCGGCAGAGGTATTAGGCACCTTAGGCTGAAACTCCCCCATACCAACAGTAGTGATACGCTGGCTGTTTACATTGTACGAAACCAGCAGGTTTTTTACGGCATTGGCACGACGCTCCGATAACGCCTGATTGTAATCCTCAGCGCCTGTATCGTCAGTATGGCCCTCGATCATCAATACCGTTTTCTCGAATTTATTAATAACCAGCGCCACATCATTGAGCACCGGATTAAAATTAGGACTTATTGCCGATGAGTCGGTCGCGAAGGTGATATCGCCCGGCATGATAAGACGCAGTGTGTCCCCCTCACGAACGATATCCACACCAGTATCAGCCAACTCTTCGCGCAATGCTTCTTCCTGTTTATCCATGTAATTACCAATTGCACCGCCGGCAATGGCACCTACCACTGCGCCCCAGGCGTAACGTTTTTTATCGTGGTCGCCGGTGGCTTTACCTAATAAGGCACCAGCAACCGCACCAATAGCGGCTCCGCGCTGGGTGTTGTTGCTGTTAGCACAACCGGTTAAAGAAATAGCAGCAGAAACGGCACACACTAATAATAGCTTTTTCATAATTTCCTCAGATAACTTACGCATACAATGTGACGGGAGCAAATCCTGTTCCAACAATAACTTTAGATTAATGAACGTCAGATGAATCCGCCGTTCAGTTATAGATATCAGGGAGTTGTGGAGGTTTAGGGGCGAATAGATGAGAGGTAATGTGGCAGTAATTACAGCAACCGCTCAGTGCAATAATTGCAATGTTTACACATTCAGCTGTTTCTAAATTGCAACACCTTCTGTTAAACCATGATTGACTCTTTAAAGAAGCGATTAATATCAATATTGTATTGCGCCGGGGTGACGGCCTTTACAATATTGATTTGCAAATCTTTACTGAGATCGATGTCTTTGGGCGTTATGTAGTGCCCGCCGCTAATGGAATAGAAAGTTTTAACTACCGGTCGCAGAGGCTGCTGCTCATTTTGATGCATAACCATCGCCACCCGTTGATTGGATAACTCAACCAGTGACCCCAGTGGATAGATGCCCATGCATTTAATAAATTGCTGCAATAAGGTGGCATCCAACTTGGTTTCACTGTCTTTCATCAGGATCTGCAGGGCTTTCTGACTCGGCATTCCGGCTTTGTAACAGCGATCGGCCGTTAGTGCATCGTACATGTCTGTGATGGCCAGTATACGACCGTTGTAAGAAATATCCTCGCCACTCAGACGATTGGGGTATCCCTGGCCGTCGAGTCGCTCGTGGTGTTCACTAACCACTTTTATCAGGCCGGTATCTAATTTCATGGCAGACAAGAACTCAACCCCATACTCAACGTGTTTTTTCATCACGTCCATTTCATCTTCGGTTAACCGACCGGGTTTATGCAGAATTTCATCAGGGATTTTGATTTTACCCAGATCGTGAAGCAGCCCGCTGTAGGCAGCCGCTTCGATCTCAGGCTGAGACATTCCCAGGGAACGGGCAAAATGAGCAGATAAAATGCCAACGTTGAGGGAATGTTCGAGTAAGTAGGTGTCTTTCTCGCGGATCCGCGAAAGCAATAACAACGCATCCGGGTTTCTATCCAGCGAGCCCACCAGCGCCCGGGCAAATTCTGCCGGTACAAAGTCGTCGAAAGGGGTACCTTCCTGGACGGCATCATACAGGCTCTTCTGCAGGACAATTCCCTGCTGGTACAAGCTTTCCGCCTTAACCAGTTCCGCGGCAAGCGGCACTCGGGTATCCAGCTCAGGTTGCCTTTGTTCGCTTGCTTTTGGTTTTGCGGTGTGGGAAGACAGGTCGGTATCAATAATTAACCGCTTGATGCCTTTGCGCTTTAACTGGTCAATAATGGCCTGACTGGTTACCCGGCCACGGGTTTTTATTTGCACCGTTCCGGCTTTTTGTTCAGCGATCTGCAGCACGTACATGCCGACTTCCAGCTGTTCAATTCCTATTGTTAACGATGCCATAAGTTCCTTGCTCAGAGAGAAGACATTAAAATGCTAACTGATGCAGCAGTACATCCAGCCCCGGCTCCCAGCCATACAGCTTGAGATTTACCCGATTATTCTGCACCAGTACCTGTTCATCTGCCAGCAGCTCACATTGGGTAAGGGCCTGTGGCGTACCGGCCACAAAAGCAATCTGCCCATTGCTGCGTAATACACGGTGCCAGGGTAGTGTAAGAGAGGCGGGTACATTGCGCAAACAATACCCGACATAGCGGGCACGCCCTGGTAGTCCTGCTAAATCGGCAATTTTTCCGTAAGACGCCACATTTCCCTCTGGAAGGAGCCCTACGGTGTGCCAAATGCGTTCCGCTGGGGTAAGCTTACGGCTATCCGTACCAGTCGACTCCTGTTTAGTCATGCGCAAACAATGCCCTAATTGTGGTTACCCTGTACAAACCTGCCTCTGCCATGCAGTTCAACCGGTTACTAACTATACCGAAGTCATCATCCTGCAACATCCCAAAGAATCGCTGCATGCTAAAAACACGGTACGGCTGCTTAGCCTGACACTGTCAAACATCACCGTTCTGACGGGCAAACTGGCTGTCGACTTTACTGAGCTTGACCAGTACCTGGCGGTCGATCCTAAACCAACGGCGGTGTTTTACCCTGCAGAGCAAAGTACCGAGTTATCCCCCGGTGCTGAAAATGTTTCTACTCGCATCAAACGCGCGATTTTTATCGATGCCAGTTGGAAGCAGGCCTATGGTATCTGGCAGAACAATGCCTGGCTTAACCGATATCCGTTTTATAAACTGCCACTGCACCATAGTGGTCAGTATACAATTCGCAATTCTGAACTGGAATACAGTTTTTCTACGTTGGAGGCAGTGGCTTATACCCTGGAGTATGTCGAACAACTCGATCCGGCACCACTGCTAAGTTTGCTCAATACGTTTACTGCCCAATGGCAGCGTTTTCTCCCGCGGCGGGATTAATGCCAATTAATTAGCCTTTGTTCTGCATTGGCATGTAGCCGCGATGCTCCTCTACCATCGACAACCAACGGCGGATAGCCGGGTACCCATCGAGCAAAATGCCCGCCTCATGAGACACATGAGTATAGGCGTACAGAGATATATCAGCCAGAGTCATTTGATCGCCAATCAGGAAGACGGTTTGCATTAGCTGCTGTTCCATTACCGCTAAGGCTTTATGGCCGGCCTGTTGCTTGAGTTCATATTCTAGCTGGCGCTCAGCGGGAAGACCAAGATATACGTTTATGAAGCGCGCTACCGCAATGGCAGGCTCATGGCTGTATTGTTCAAAGAACTGCCACTGCAGCATCTTAGCCAGTTCAAATTCGGTGGAGGGAATAAACGCGCTGCCCGCGGCCAGATAATTCAGAATAGCATTCGACTCGCTCAGGCAACGGCCATCGCTGAGTTCGAGCAACGGGATCTTACCGAGCGGATTAAGCTGTCTAAACGCATCGGTCTGCGTTTCTCCGTTTAAAATATCAACTTCTTTCCATTCGCACTGCTTGCCCAATAATCCTAACAGTAACTGGATTTTGTAACAGTTGCCCGAGCGGCTGTCACCATACACTTTCATTTTTAACGACTTCCCTAAATTAACCACCAGATGAGCACTAAAAAACAGCAAGGTAGACCGGTCGACATAATAAAAACTTTCGTATTTACAACACCATCTTTTGGCCAGCAACGATGTTGTCTTAAGTCTTCGAGCTGCTGATTAAGTTTGTAGAGCACGTCTCCCGAATTTGCTCCGGGATTATCTCTGCCCTGCATAATCAGGCTGGCAAGCTGCCCTTCTATTTGCTGAATACTCTGGTTGCGATGCTTACGCATCAGATAAACTGTTTTGAATACTGGCAGAAACAGCAGAACGATCATAAATGACGTCGCCGCAGACAGTATTAGCCCGTCGATGAGCGGCACCGGTTTACCTATCCAGAACACAGGTATTAACAGCAACATTAGCAGTGAAAATATCACATTGCTGACACCCAGATCGCAAATGGGCTTGCAGTAGCAGAAGTGCTGGTGGATATTCGGCAGCACCAGGCGTTTATACAGATAACGCGTGAATGACGCTGATTGCATCAGGAACAAAAACAGAAAAAACCAGAAAGGCACGGCGATAACATTTAGCAGAAGTACCGAGAATGGCTGATTAAAGGCCAGAAGGTCTTCGCTGATCAGGTACACCAGGGTAATAGCAATAGACAGCGTTGCAGCCAGAATAACATGGCGTATCAGCTTTTTTTCCAGCGTTTTCATGTGCTGGGTGTATTGCGACAGTTGGTTGGTCTGGACCAGAAAATCGGCTATCCGTTTACCTGATCGACGATGTAATATACGCAGTGCCAGCCATAAATAACCAATGAGTAGAGGCATACCCAGCGCCGCGTTGAAATCGCGTTGGGAACGTTCGTCTATTATGCTCCGGTAGTCTAACGACCCGGCCAGATAACAAGCGGTAAAACAGGTTAAGACAAACAGAAGCGGCAAAATCCAGACATGCAGCACTGCGTTTTTGTTATTTTTCATCTGCTTTCTAAATTAAATAATGTATTACGTTGCAAATTAAATGCGACGCAATACATTACCTTATGCAGCACTGTGATGGTAGCTTTTCTGTAAGCGTTTACTTATCACTCCATACTGCAAACTCATTACCGCTCGGCTCAGTAAAATGAAAGCGTCTGCCACCCGGAAAATCGAATACCGGTTTTATAATAGCACCGCCATTCGCCTCTATAAGCTTTTGAGTTATGGCTAAGTCCGGGCTGTAAAACACCAGTAAGACCGAACCATTAGCAGTAACGGAGGCAAGTTCCGATTGATACAAGCCGCCCACGATGCCTTTATCATGAAACTCGACATAAGCCGGGCCGTAATCAGTGAAGGTCCAGTTGAATACCGCCGCAAAGAATGCTTTTGTAGCAGGTAGATTGCGGCATGGCAGCTCCACATAATTTATCAGCGTATCTTTTGTCATGGTTTCTCTCCTTCAAAAGCAGCAAACACCTCTGCGCCTGTCATCTTGTGAGTATCCTCAGCAAAGTGGTAATAGTGCGGTTTACTGTCGATAAAAATCTCGTGGGATAAGGTCATCTGATCGTTTTCATCGAACAGACCAACCGGCACATAATGCACATTATTGTCTTTTAATCTGTAGAAGAGGTGAGTACCGCATTGCCGGCAAAAAGCTCTCTCTGCCCATTCTGACGACGGGTAACAAACTATATTGTCACCGGATACCGTTACCTGTTCAGACTCGATACCCATAAAAGGCCCGCCAGACCACTTTCGGCACATAGCACAATGGCACGCGCCAATCTGGCATGACTGGGCAGTCACTTCAATGTGGGTATTGCCGCAAAGGCAGGTGGATTTAAGGGTTTTTATAGTCATTAGTTGCTCCTTTACTGGTGTTAATTGTTCTATTCAACACCGTCAGGCAATGGCGATGACAACTTATGAATAACATTGTGTATTACAGTTCCTGGCGATATCGCCCAAATAAAACTGTATATAAATACAGTTTATCAGGCAATCTATTTCGCGATCGAGTAGGAGGGAGTTTCGCAACTCCCGTCCTCTTATATGGACTCCCTGAAGTAATCAACATCTTTTGAAAAATTAGTAGTAGATGCGCTCTTATATACGGGCTTTAAATGGAGAGCTACTCCTGCCCTTCGATGTATACGCACCAACAGTTCAATTCTCACACACAGTGTTTAGTCACTTGAGAGGACTGGCTGAATTCTGCTGGTTGGTCTTACCATTTATTTTCGCAATTTGTTGATTTACTAACTCTTAGGCTGCTAACAGTATCGGATTGTAATCGTCATTATTCTTTATTAGAGCAACAGCGGTTCTCACCGTTTTATTTGCTAACGCGATGGCAGCAACCTTCTTTCCCCTTCGGTCAACTAACGCCTTCAGCCACTGCTCTTTCACAGTCTTAGGCTCTCTGGATACTGCTTTATTCACTACCGACATTGCTCCCTGATAGAGCAAACTTCGCAATCTTTTATCTGCACAGTTTTTAGAAATATGTCCCAATCGCTCTTTACCGCCGGTCGAATGCTGCTTCGGTGTCAAACCTATGCATGCTGATGCATCCCGGCCTGTATTGAACTCTGTCGCATTTCCCAATCGAACGGTTAACCCCAAAGCAATCAAAGGGCCTACGCCTTCGAGTTTACTTAATTTCTGGCAAACAGGATTATGCCGCGTGTGTTCTGCTATGAGCCTGTCATAACTTTCTATTTGAGTCGTATAGAGTTGTAACATTTGTGACTGCGCAGCCAAAGCCTGACGATAATTCATCGGCAAGCCGTTTTCTGCATCTTCTAAAATGTCAGGCAGCGCAGTGACTAAATGATTTAACCCCTTTGCTATCACAATCCCGAATTCCGTCAACAGTCCTCGTATCTGGTTTGCCAACGCCGTCCTTTGCTCCAACTGCAGCATTCGCACCCGCTCCAGGGCCTGAAGACCCTGTTCATCTTCCTCCATGATGCCACAAGAGTTTATATGAGGTAATTGAGCCGCAATACCGATAGCGTAGGCGTCATTTTTATCTGTTTTTTGCTTTAATTGCAGCCCTTTTACTGCGCGAGGCTGAATGATTTTTACTTGATGACCATGCCGCCTCGCTAAACGCGCCCAGTAATTCGAGCCACCACAGGCTTCCATTGCCACTAACGCTGACACATGGTTTCCCAGAAGTGCTATCAATGCTTTACGACTCATTGCTTTGTTATAATCAATTTTTCCGTCACTGTTGAACTTGCAAACCTGAAAGGAATGCTTTGCAAGGTCAATTGCAATAATTGTATTCTTAATCATGTATGGACCCCTTTGGCTAATTTGACAATTAAGACCGTACCCCTTTCAGGGAAGGGAGTCCATACATCTCACACCACCGGGCATACGGTTCCGTACCACGGCGGTTCCTGTCTGTATTGACCATAGCCAATACCTGAGTCTGTTTCGTGCATCGTGTCGCCGCTTTACCGTTTAGAACTCCGCAAACACCGCCCAGGTTTCCGACCCTTCTTGTATATTTGTCCCGGAGCAATGATTCTTCATTGCCTTGTGTTCCGATAACGCGAGAGCACGCGTGACTTGCCGCTCGTGACAGGTTCAGCCCTTCGTGCTATTGGTTTACTAGCACTACTACGGCGTCTGCTGACTTCTGATATCCCATCCCTACACCTCACGATGCGGGTAGCTCTTTAGCAAAATATCAGACCTCCCGGGGTAATTCGCGCGACCTTCCTGCTTATGCCTGTCGGCTCTACGTTGCTGCATTCCGTGCAAGTATTGGGCTTTAGTGATAATGGCCACCTCACCCTGCAACAACGCCTAAACCGCTTCCTGTTCGTCAGGCCAGCATTTTGCCTTCGGCTTCCTTCAGATTTCACCTCACGATGAACACCCTTGCCGTTCGGCTAGCACTTCCCCTTGCCGGGTGTGCAGAGGACTTCCACCTCCAAGTCATCAACTCACCACCACAGTGAGTCGAACAGTGCTAAAGCACTACGCGCCATGCCCGGCGCACCATAAAAAAACCCGGGCAGTGCCCGGGTTTTCAAATAATGCTTATAACGATTTACTTGCGCAGTTTCTGTATCAATCGTAACTGGGCAATTGCTTCGGCTAGCTCTAATGCAGCTTCGGCGTAATCAAAATCAGCACCTGGATTGGCGATGTGCTCTTCTGCACGTCGTTTAGCTTCTTCAGCAGCTTGTTCATCCAAGTCTTCTGCTCTTACTGCCGTATCGGCCAGAACAGTTACACTGCCAGGTTGTACTTCAAGTACCCCACCAGCAACATAAATAACTTCTTCTTCACCGTGCTGTTTAACCAAACGCACCATGCCAGGCTTAATTGCAGTGATCAGAGGCGCGTGGCCAGGGTAGATACCCAGTTCACCTTCGCTTCCTGTCACCTGCATTGTTTCAACGAGACCAGAAAAGATAGACTTCTCTGCGCTTACAACATCCAGATGAACTGTCATTGCCATAATAACCTCCTGATAGGTACGTAAAGCCTTGTTTGAATAAGACCGGCTGCTTAATCGAGCCGGTCGGTTTCAAACGGGCTTATTTTTTGGCTTTTTCCAGCGCTTCGTCGATAGAACCAACCATGTAGAAGGCTTGCTCTGGCAGGTGGTCATACTCACCTTCCAAGATACCTTTAAAGCCACTGATGGTGTCTTTCAGAGAAACGTATTTACCTGGAGAACCAGTGAATACTTCTGCTACGAAGAACGGCTGAGACAGGAAACGCTGAATTTTACGAGCGCGTGTTACAACCAGTTTATCTTCGTCAGACAGTTCGTCCATACCCAGAATCGCGATGATATCTTTCAGCTCTTTATAGCGCTGTAATACCGTTTGAACGCCACGAGCAGTCTCGTAGTGTTCCTGACCGATTACCAGTGGATCCAGCTGACGTGAAGTCGAATCCAGCGGGTCTACCGCAGGGTAGATACCCAAAGACGCGATATCACGAGACAGTACTACCGTTGCATCCAAGTGAGCAAAGGTGGTAGCTGGTGACGGGTCAGTCAAGTCATCGGCTGGTACGTATACCGCCTGGATTGACGTGATTGAACCAGTCTTGGTAGACGCGATACGTTCCTGCAGAACACCCATTTCTTCAGCCAGTGTAGGCTGATAACCTACCGCTGAAGGCATACGGCCTAACAGTGCTGATACCTCGGTACCGGCCAGTGTATAACGGTAGATGTTATCTACGAAGAACAGTACGTCGCGACCTTCGTCACGGAACTTTTCTGCCATCGTCAGACCCGTCAGAGCAACACGTAAACGGTTACCTGGTGGTTCATTCATCTGACCGTATACCAGTGATACTTTGTCCAGAACGTTTGAATCGTTCATTTCGTGATAGAAGTCGTTACCCTCACGAGTACGCTCACCAACACCTGCGAATACAGAGTAGCCGCTGTGCTCGATAGCGATGTTACGGATAAGTTCCATCATGTTTACGGTTTTACCTACACCCGCACCACCGAACAGACCAACTTTACCACCCTTAGCGAATGGGCAAACCAGGTCGATTACCTTGATACCGGTTTCAAGCAGTTCTACCGCGCTTGATTGTTCTTCGTAGCTAGGCGCTGCACGGTGAATAGACATACGCTCTTCTTCACCAATTGGGCCTGCTTCGTCGATTGGGTTACCCAGTACGTCCATGATACGACCCAGCGTTTTAACACCTACTGGTACGTTAATTGGCGCACCAGAGTTTTCAACTACCAGACCACGACGCAAACCGTCAGTAGAACCCAGAGCGATACCACGAACGACACCGCCTCCTAATTGTTGTTGCACTTCCAGGGTTAACCCAGACAAGTCACCTTCGGTAACTTTAAGCGCGTCATATACCTTTGGAACCGCATCCTGTGGAAACTCAATGTCCACAACGGCGCCAATGACTTGGACGACCTTACCTTGACTCATAATTTGTCCTCATTAACTTTTATAAACCTTTGCCTACACCGCTGCGGCACCGCCAACAATCTCACTGATTTCTTGTGTGATTGCGGCCTGACGCGCTTTGTTGTATACCAATTGAAGATCATCGATCAGGTTGCCTGCGTTATCGGTTGCGGCTTTCATTGCAACCATTCGGGCAGCTTGCTCCGACGCGGCATTTTCAACTACGCCCTGATATACCTGAGATTCAATGTAACGAACCATTAATGCTTCCAAAATTGGTTTTGGATCCGGCTCGTAAATGTAATCCCAGCGATGTTTTAACGTTTCGTCTTCTGACTTTGGCAAAGGCAGTAACTGATTGCTCACAGGCTGCTGTGTCATTGTGTTCACGAAGTCATTGTAAACCAGGAATACTTTATCCAGTTTACCTTCGTCGAATGCTTTAAGCATTACGCGAACAACACCCACAATATCGCTTACCGATGGTGCATCGCCTAAACCAGACTCTGCAGCAAGTACGTTGCCGCCGAACCGGTTGAAGAATGCACAGGCTTTTGAACCCAGCGCAGCAAAATCGACCTCTACATCCTTAGCACGCCACTCTTTTACCTGTTGCGATACTAATTTGAACTCGTTGGTGTTCAAGCCACCACACAAGCCACGATCCGTAGAAATTACGATATAACCAACGCGCTTGACTTCACGCTCTTCCAGGTAAGGATGACGATATTCAAGGTTACCGTTAGCAATGTGACCAATCACTTTAAGCATGCTTTGTGCGTATGGACGTCCATGAGACATACGTTCCTGCGCCTTTTTCATTTTAGACGCAGCAACCATTTCCATCGCACTAGTAATCTTCTGAGTATTCTTGATACTCCCAATCTTACCTTTTATCTCTTTACCGCTGGCCATGACTATCTCTCCGATTACTCAACGTTGTGCTGGTGGTTTGCACCACCAGCCATTGATTACCAAGTTTGTGTCGCTTTAAATTTGGTTAAAGCGTCATTCAACTGAGACTCAATGTCATCGTTGTAGTTACCTGTTTCATTGATAGTCTTCATCAGATCAGCGTAGTCGCTGTTCATGAATGAATGTAAGGCCGCTTCGAAATCGAGGATCTTGTTCAGTTCCACGTCTTTCAGATAACCTTTTTCTACCGCAAACAGGGAAACACCAGTATCCGCTACCGACAGTGGCGTGTACTGTTTCTGTTTCATTAGTTCGGTAACGCGCTCACCGTGCTCAAGCTGGGCACGAGTCGCTTCGTCAAGGTCAGATGCAAACTGCGAGAATGCCGCCAGTTCGCGATACTGAGCCAGGGCCAAACGGATACCACCGCCCAGCTTCTTGACGATTTTAGTCTGCGCAGCACCACCAACACGAGATACCGAGATACCAGCGTTAACTGCCGGACGGATACCTGCGTTGAACAAGTCAGTTTCTAAGAAGATCTGACCGTCAGTAATCGAGATTACGTTGGTTGGTACGAATGCGGAGACGTCACCCGCTTGCGTTTCGATAATTGGCAGTGCCGTTAATGAACCAGTCTGGCCTTTAACTTCGCCGTTAGTGAAACGCTCAACATACTGCTCGTTAACACGTGCAGCACGCTCAAGTAAGCGTGAGTGAAGATAGAATACGTCACCTGGGTATGCTTCACGACCAGGAGGACGTTTCAGCAGCAGTGAAATTTGACGGTAAGCAACAGCTTGCTTAGACAAATCATCATATACGATAAGGGCGTCTTCACCGCGGTCACGGAAGTATTCACCCATGGTACAACCAGAGTATGGCGCCAGGTATTGCAGGGCAGCAGACTCAGAAGCAGACGCGGCAACAACAATGGTGTGAGCCAGTGCGCCGTGCTCTTCGAGCTTACGTACTACGTTTGCGATAGTAGAGGCTTTTTGACCAACCGCTACGTATACACATTTAACGCCAGTACCTTTCTGGTTGATGATGGCATCGATCGCCATCGCAGTTTTACCAGTCTGACGGTCACCGATGATTAGCTCACGCTGACCACGACCGATTGGAATCATAGAGTCAACCGACTTGTAACCAGTTTGTACTGGTTGATCAACTGACTGACGCTCGATTACGCCCGGTGCGATTTTTTCAACTGGCTCGTAAGTATCAGTTTCGATAGCACCTTTACCGTCAATCGCTTCACCCAGGGTGTTTACAACACGACCAAGGAGTGAACGACCAACCGGTACTTCTAAGATACGGCCAGTAGACTGGACTTTTTGTCCTTCTTGCAGGTCCGAGTAAGGACCCATAACAACTGCACCAACTGAATCTCGTTCAAGGTTTAGTGCAATCGCGTAACGACCACCAGGAAGCTCAATCATTTCACCCTGCATAACATCGGCCAGGCCGTGAATGCGGATGATACCGTCGGTTACTGCGACGATAGTACCTTCATTGCGTGCTTCACTGGTTACATCGAACTGAGCAATTCTTTTCTTGATCAGTTCGGCAATTTCAGTGGAATTAAGTTGCATGCTCTTATCCCCGTTATGCTTGCAACGCGTCTGCGAGACGGTTCAATTTAGATTTCACGGAACCATCGATGACTGTATCACCAGCTTTAACAACTAAGCCGGCTACCAGGGCAGGATCCACGTTACAAATAAGCTTCACTTTACGTGCCAAACGTTTTTCCAGCGATGTGCTGAGTTCAGATTGCTGTGCTTCAGTCAGCTCAGCTGCAGAGGTAACAGATACTTCTACTTCTTTTTCATAATCTGCTTTGAGTAAATCAAACAAAGCAGAAATCTCAGGCAACGCGGTTAAACGTTTATTCTCAGCCAGTACTTTCAGTAAGTTCTGACCATGTTCATCGAGCGAATCGCCACAGACATTAATGTACAGGTCTGCCAGCTTGTCTGCCGCCATGGCACCTGTAGACAGGTCATGGATAGTTTCGTTTTTCGAAACCTCAGCAGCAAATCCCAGCATTTCCTGCCATTTAGCAATGGCATTTTGCTCAACTGCAAAATCGAAAGCGGCTTTCGCATAGGGACGAGCTACGGTTGTCAATTCAGACATGGCTCATCTCCTATCTCAAAGCTCGGCGACAAGTTTTTCAACAATGTCGCTTTGCGCGCTGGCGTCGATTTCACGTTCAAGGATCTGTTGTGCACCGGCAATAGCTAATGCTGCTACCTGCTTACGCAGTTCCTCTTTGGCACGATTGCGTTCAGCTTCAATTTCGGCATAACCTTGCGAGATAATTTTTTCACGCTCAGCATGACCACGTTGCGTTTCTTCATCAACAAGTTGATTTCCACGCTTCTTAGCCTGCTCGATAATTTCAGCTGCTTGTGCTTTCGCTTCTTTAAGTTGCTCAGAGACTTTCGCCTGAGCAAGCTCCAGGTCTTTCTCAGCGCGATCAGAAGCCGCTAAGCCATCGGCTATCTTCTTCTGACGCTCTTCAATCGCAGCCATTAATGGTGGCCATACGTAGCTTTTGCAGAACCACACAAAAACAACGAATGCGATTAATTGACCAATTAGAGTGGCGTTAATATTCACAACCGCTCCTCCTCATAAATGTTCGCTAATAGACTTGAGTTAATAAAAATTAAGCACCAACAGCGAACAAGAGGTATAAAGCGATACCAACACCGATCATTGCGATCGCATCGATAAGGCCCGCTACAACAAACATCTTAACTTGCAGTTGAGGTGCCAGTTCTGGTTGGCGTGCAGCAGATTCCAGGAATTTACCACCCAGCAGACCAAAACCAATAGCAGTCCCAAGGGCACCCATACCGATCAGTAGTGCAACAGCGATGTATAACATGTACGTCTCCGATTATATTTAAAGTTAAAGTTAAAAGTTAAAGTTAAAACACGTTTCAATGTGGTTGCCGTGAACATCCAGGTTACTCACGACAACCGCTTGTTTGTTTCTAGTGATCTTCGCTCGCCAGACTCAGGTAAACGATGGTCAGCATCATGAAAATGAAGGCTTGCAAAGGCAGAACCAGGATGTGGAACACCGCCCAGGCAAAGTGCAACGGTAGCTGGAAGTAGCCGATGGTTGCGATCAGGATGAAGATAAGCTCACTGGCGTACAGGTTACCGAACAAACGTAGCGCAAGTGATAGCGGACGCGCCAGCAGGGTAACGGTTTCCAGAATAAAGTTAACTGGAATAAACGCCGGGTGATTAAACGGTTGCATGGTCAGTTCCTTGATGAAACCGCCTACACCTTTAATTTTAATCGAGTAGAATATAATCAGTACAAACACGCCTAAGGCTAACGCAAAGGTCAGGTTAAGGTCTGTGGTCGGTACTGCTTTGTTGTATACGTGATGGGCATCCACACCAAAGAAGGTTTCGCCAATCAGGCCAGAAATCATTGGAATGACGTCTACCGGTACTAAATCCATCAGGTTCATCAGCAACACCCATACAAAGATGGTCAGTGCTAACGGCGCAATCAGGTCACTCTTACCGTGGAAAGTACTCTTTACGTTGTCATCGACAAACTCGATAACTAATTCCACGAATGCCTGCCATTTGGTAGGCACGCCTGTGGTTGCTTTTTTGGCCGCCGAGCGGAATAAAAACAAAAACAGTAAACCTAAACCAATCGACCATGCCAGCGTGTCGATATGCCAGGTCCAAAATCCAGCATCGGCACATTGCGCGTTAAACGCGATGCCGTTTTCGGTGCTGCACATGGAGGCATTGGTCAAGTGGTGCTTGATATATTCTGAGGTAGTGTATTCAGATGCCATTGTTCAACCTAAAAAATTAAAGTTTAAAATGCTTTACTGGTTTCGTCTCTACGACCTTCGCCTTAGTTTACTTACGACTATGGGCGATACGTTTTATTTTTAGTTGTTAGTACTATCGTTGACGAAACAACGCCAGCCAGTAGCTGACCGTTGCTATTGCAAACCCGGCAAATACCGGTAGCGGTTCTAACTTTAAACCTGCAAAGGCAATAGCAAACAAAATTACTGTTGCAGCCAGTTTTAACTTTGAGCCTTGGCTGAAACTTTTCGTGACCAGTCTTAATTGACTCGCCCCGGCATATCTGAACGCAAACAATGCGAAAATCTGATTGGGTAAGATACTGATGATAGTCCCCGCTGCAAAAGCTAAGGCTTTATCAACGGTACTCAACAACCCTGTTATGAGAATGAAAATCAGCGCACCTATAATCTGAAAAAGCGCCGCTTTTTTGGCCACTGATTTTCCTTTGTCGGCCAAGTTTTTTGTCACATGTATTCTCTGGTTGTGAAACCCAACAAAAAGCGACAGAAGTATACTGTTTTAGCGGTAGAATTCAACCGTTATGGATTTTTTGTATGTTATTGTGAAAATTTTCTGAGTCTATAACAGAAGGTCAGACGAGTTAGCCGCAAAAATCGCCTTAAAAAGGCTATTTTATCCGCGACAAAATACCGTCAAGCTGGTCTAAATCATTAAAGTTGATCACCAGCTTACCTTTCCCTTTCGCGTTATGGTCAATCGACACTTTAGCACCCAGGTTATCCGACAACTTATTCACCAGACTTTTTACATCCGGGTCAATTTCTTTGGGGGGTTTGGGTTCTGCAGGTTCAAGAATTTTACGCACCAGTTTTTCGGTATCACGAACGGTGAGCGCCTTGCCAGAAACAATTTGCGCGGCATCAGACTGAGATTCACCTTCCAGCGCCAGTAAAGCACGGGCGTGACCCATTTCTATATCACCGTGTTCAACCAGTAACTTTACATCGTCGTTAAGATTGTTGAGGCGTAACAGATTGGTAATGGTCGTACGTGACTTACCTACCGCCTCGGCCACTTCCTGGTGAGTCAATTCAAACTCGTTCATTAAGCGGTCCAGAGCCTGGGCTTCTTCCATGGCATTGAGGTCTTCACGCTGAATGTTTTCGATCAGCGCAATGGCCACGGCAGCTTCGTCGGGAACGTCCTTAATCAGGCAGGGAACTACATCCAATTGCGCCAGCTGCGCGGCACGCCACCGGCGTTCACCGGCAATAATTTCATATTTATCAGTACTTACTAACCGCACAACGATTGGTTGGATAACACCTTGCGATCGGATAGAGGAGGCCAGTTCTTCCAGTGCCTCCGGCGACATATCTTTACGGGGTTGATATTTGCCAGGCTGCAAAAATTCGATAGGCAGTTTTCTCAATTCACTGTTTTGTGAAGTTACGGCTTCGCCATCTTCGCTGCGTGAGGCTGACTGACTGGTAGCTAGCAATGCATCCAGCCCGCGTCCTAATCCTCTTCTTTTTGCTGACATAATATCCTCAATGCCTGAATGTTCTTTTTCTTAACTAGCCTTGGCAGGCATTTCTGACGTTTTATCCCGGCGTCGCAAAATTTCTCCGGCCAGCGCCAGGTAGGCTTTGGCGCCAGTCGATGATTTATCGTAATACATGGCTGGCGCGCCAAAACTTGGGGCTTCAGCAAGACGTACATTGCGAGGGATCACGGTACGGTATACCTGCTCGCCAAAATGCCGTTTGAGTTGTTCAGACACATCATTGGCCAGGCGATTACGCGGATCATACATGGTCCGCAGCACACCTTCTATTTTTAATTCCGGATTCACCACCGAAGCGAGTTTCTGAATCGTGTCCATCAACGCCGTGAGTCCCTCCAGTGCATAATATTCGCACTGCATGGGCACTAAAATTGAATCAGCGGCTGCCAGCGCGTTAACCGTAAGCAGGTTTAGTGACGGCGGGCAGTCGATAAAAATAAAATCGTAGTAATCGCGAACCGACTGCAGGGCATTGCGCAAACGCACTTCGCGGGCAAACTGTTCCATGAGTTTAATTTCGGCCGCGGTAACGTCGCCATTGGCGGCAATTAAATCGTATTTACCCGAGGTACATTTAACGATGACTTCGTCAACCGGCTTGTCTTCAATCAGCATTTCATAGCTGGTTGCATCAACCTCGTACTTATCCACGCCGCTACCCATGGTAGCGTTACCCTGTGGATCCAGGTCAATCAGTAACACTTTGCGTTTTGTGGCAGCCATTGACGCAGATACGTTTACTGCCGTAGTGGTTTTACCCACACCGCCCTTTTGATTTGCGATTGCAATTACTTTAGCCACGTTTGATCCCAACTATGATTTTTGAACCGTCAGCAGGTGACGTTCGCCTTCCAGCCCCGGTACGAATAGCTCTACAGATGATTCCAGAGTAAAGGTAGCCGGAATGGCAGCGATTTCGTCGGTCGGATACTGGCCTTTCAGTGCCAGAAACTTCCCTTGAGTATCTACCAGATGCTCACACCAGTGCAACATATCTTTCAGCGAGGCAAATGCCCGACTGAGTACTGCATCATAGTACTGCGCAGGCACATGTTCCTCAACCCGGCTTTGGATGGGCTCGATATTGACCAGTTTCATCTCGTATGCACATTGCTTCATAAAGCGCACCCGTTTCCCCAGGCTATCGAGTAACGTGAAGTGTTTATCCGGGCAGGCAATGGCCAGTGGAATACCTGGTAAACCGGGGCCGGTACCCACATCGATGTAGCGCTGGTCGGTTAAAAACGGCGCCACAGCCAGTGAATCCAGGATGTGCTTTACCATCATCTGTTCGGGATCACGAACCGACGTCAGGTTAAACGCCTTGTTCCACTTGTGGATACGTTCAACATAGTCGAGCAACAAATTTTGCTGTTCTTCAGACAGCACCAATGACATCGCATCGATGCCGTCGCGTAAAATGATACTTAGTTTTTGTCGGTCAAAACTCATTTAGGCAGACTGCTTCTCGTGTTTACGTAACATGCCGTGTTTTTTCAGGTAAACCAACAGCAGCGAAATGGCGGCCGGCGTAATTCCTGAAATCCGTGCTGCCTTGCCAATGGTTTCCGGGCGGGCATCGGTAAGCTTAGCCACTACCTCATTGGACAGCCCGGATATTTTACTGTAATCAAAGTCTGCTGGTAACAGGGTATTTTCATGACGCTGTGTTTTCGCGATCTCGTCGAGCTGACGAGCGATGTAACCGGCGTACTTGATCTGGATCTCCACCTGCTCGGCGGCAATGGGATCGGCAAGGCCCGGCCCCAGCGATTCAATACTCATCAGTGACGAATAGGTCATTTCCGGACGACGGATTAGCTCTTCCAGTGAATGTTCGCGGCTCACCGGGTTTTTAAGCAACGTGTTTAGCTCAGCAACCGCGGCGTGTTCAGGATGGATCCACTGACCACGCAAACGCTGTTGTTCCTGTTCAACCGCTTCCATTTTGGCATTAAAGGCCTGCCAGCGAGCATCATCCACCAGCCCGATGTCGCGGCCTGCAGCGGTAAGACGCATATCGGCGTTATCTTCACGCAGCAGCAGGCGGTATTCAGCCCGGCTGGTAAACATGCGGTAAGGTTCTTTAGTGCCCATCGTTGCCAGATCGTCAATCAGTACGCCCATGTAGGCCTGATCGCGACGCAGGATCAGCGGATCTTTTTGCTGTACCTGTAAGGCCGCGTTGGCACCGGCAATAAGACCCTGGGCACCGGCTTCTTCGTAGCCGGTAGTACCGTTAATCTGGCCGGCAAAGAACAAACCCTCAATGTACTTGGTTTCAAGGGTTTGTTTGAGGTCGCGGGGATCAAAGAAATCATACTCAATGGCATAACCCGGACGAATGATATGCGCGTTTTCAAAGCCTTTGATGGAATGGATCAGCGCCTGCTGAATATCAAAGGGCAGGCTGGTCGAGATCCCGTTAGGATACACCTCAACGCTGTTCAGCCCTTCAGGCTCAACAAAGATCTGATGTGAATTCTTATCGGCAAAACGGGTAATTTTATCTTCGATGCTGGGGCAATAACGCGGCCCAACGCCTTCGATTACGCCGGTAAACATTGGTGAGCGATCCAGTCCGCCACGAATAATCTCGTGGGTTTGCTCGTTAGTATGAGTGATGTAACACGGGATCTGCTGCGGATGCATTTCACGGTTACCCATAAACGAGAACACCGGTGCCGGCGTGTCGCCAGGCTGAGCCTGCATTACATCAAAGTTCAGACTGCGGATATCCAGTCGTGCCGGGGTACCGGTTTTAAGACGATCGACTCTGAACGGCAGCGCTCGTAGCCGTTCGGCCAGGGCAATCGACGGTGGATCGCCGGCACGACCGCCACGATAATTCTCCAGACCAATGTGAATGGTACCGCCCAGGAATGTACCAACGGTTAACACCACGGTTTTCGCCCGGAACTTCAGGCCCATCTGGGTTACCACACCACAGACGCGATCGTTCTCGACGATCAGATCATCACAGCTTTGTTGGAACAGCGTGAGGTTTGGCTGGTTTTCCACGATGTTACGAATCGCCTGACGATATAAGCTACGGTCAGCCTGGGCACGGGTTGCACGCACAGCGGGGCCCTTGCTGGAGTTAAGTGTTCTGAACTGGATCCCGCCCTGATCGATAGCCAGTGCCATTGCGCCGCCTAAGGCATCGATTTCTTTTACAAGATGACCTTTACCGATACCACCGATCGCAGGATTACAGGACATCTGCCCGATGGTTTCGACATTATGGGTAAGTAATAGGGTACGCACGCCCATACGGGCAGCAGCAAGTGCAGCTTCGGTACCGGCGTGACCGCCGCCAACTACGATGACATCGTAATCCTGCTGATAAAACATAGTTACCTCACTAATTACCTAACTGGGACGAAGTGTTAGCCAGTGGAGAAAAAAGGGCGCGTATTTTAGCTGAGTTCTTGGCTAATGAAAACGGTTAAATTTTCTACATTTTGCCGGTAAAGCTGAAAAGCGGATCGTGTTATTAAAGTATAGGATCTATTTAGATCTTTTATATTTATTCTTATTAGGGATCGCCGGATCTGTGTGTAAGTCATTTTTCCTCATTTAAAACATGATTTTACGCGATCAATAAGATCTGGAAGACCCCGATCACAACCGTACTGGGATCCTGTGTATAAGGCACTGTTTTATCCACATGCCAACACCGTCCGGATCTTATCACAATTCAGATCAAAGCTTGTACACAGCTACTTCTCAGAGGTTATTCACAGCAGTGATCTAGCTTTGATCTAACTGGGGATAAGTTGTTTAATAGATCCAGGATCCGATCGGCCGTTAACCCTTATTATGCGGCTTATAGCGGTGTTTTTCTGTGGAAAAAAGTTATTCAGATCGTAACGGTTTTGGATCTGTGGATCACGTTTTCGATCCGATCACATTATGCGGCAATGTTTATAAAAATAGTTAATAGCAGGTTATGGAGGGCAAATAATTGTTGTCAGAAGGCCGTTGAAACCTATTGAATGGATATTTTTAAGCGTAAATAGTAGACGCCAGCTATAAAAAAACGCCGTATAAACGGCGTTTCTCAGTGGTTTGTTGGGACGTTAGCGGACCTGATTAGGCTGATAGCGAGGTGTGGTAGTGACCTGATCTTCTTCGTCGAGAGTGAGGCCTTTACGTCGGCTCGGGCCGGAAAACCTGACTTTGTAGGTATCGTACTCTTTGATCGATTCAAAGCAGTAACGGCCCAGTGCCTGTTCCAGATCGCCAAGGTTGTGGTTGGTGATCAGAATGCAGTTTTTCTTGTTGACCAGGCGCTGACGGAGCAGATTACCCAGCCAGCTTTGTGAGTTTTTCTTTAATGCGGTCTCGTTAACGCAAACCTCGTCGAGGATCAGCATGTCCACATCCAGCAGTTCCTGATGGGCGGCACGGAATTTTTGCCCGGCGTTGTCCTGAGAACCAAAGTCATAGGCAGAATGACGCATCTCCAGCAGTGTGGATAGCTGGCGGTACAACACGGTAACTTCATACTGATCGATAAGCTGGTGTGCAATAGCACCGGCAATGTGCGACTTACCGCGACCATAGTCACCGTAGAAAATCATCATATGAGAGCCCGCGTCACGCCAGGCTTTGTCTTCGTGGGCGGCGATAAAAGACTGGGCAATGCTGACCGCTTCAACCACGTCATCACTGTCTTCAATTAAGTTGGCGAAGGTCCAGCGAGGGTTAAGATCAGAGCGACCATGGAGCATTTCGATGCGCTGCTTTTTGGATTGTTGCTGGAGCTGAGCGATTTCCTGATTGGCCTGGGTTTCGTATTGCTTTCGCAGGGTCTTGTAATCGATATATTCAGATTCATTTGGCACCGCTTTACCCAGCGTTCTGGCCAGTGAGTTAAGTTTATCTTTAAATGAATCCATGATTAATTTTTACCTGATTTATTGGCGTATTTAGCAACAAGCTGTCTGGCATTATCATCTGCTTCGATGCCCGGTTCAACGGTGACAACCTGATTACCCACTTTTTTTGTGGCCTGATAGCCTTTGGCGGTGCGGCGGTTCTTCAACGCGTAGGTGAACTTCTGCGTCCATTGATAGCTACTGAACACCGCTTCCGGACGGCCTAGCCAATAGGCCACAAACTCACCAATGTCTTGTTCATCAAAGCTTTTATCAATTAATCCAATCAGTGCTGCAATGTCATCAAACACCTGTTGTTCTGGTTGCCAGTCGCGATGCATGGCGTAGTGTTGCTGATGAAAGGGCTGATAGCCCTGGGTATTACTGATAAGGGGCAACAGAACACGTTTGCCGTTAAGCGACATATCCAGGCTCAGCGATTCAGGTAATGACACCAGACCGGCCTGAGTGAGTTCATCGAGTAAAGTGTTAATCTCACGACCGCGAGTTACCGGTTCTCGTTGCGGATCGCTGTTCATCAGAGCCAGTAGCTCTTTGTACTGCAGCGGGTTAGATAGCAATGTGTCCTGATTCGCTTTAGGACGCAGCGCCAGACAATACAGCACCCTTGCCGCATTGCTCAGCGGCGAGGTCAGGGCATTTAATTCGGCCTGGGTAAACATTTAGTCCAGCGTGTCGAGAATGGGTTCCAGCCACTCTACGGCGCGATCTTCCGGAATGGGGTGGTGGAGTACGTCGATGTGTAATGGCTCGGCCATGAGTTTAGCGCCGCCTTTATTCATCAGCGTTTCCATGGCCATTGCGCCGTGGCAATAAGTATCGTAGCTGCTGTCGCCTAAGCCCACCACAAAGTACTCAATATCGCTGAGATCTTCGTCTTCTAACTGGGCTGCAAAAGGCTGAATGTTGTCGGGTAAATCGCCGGCACCATGGGTAGAGGTGCAGATAAACCAGGTGGAATCTGCTTCGATATCGTCCATATCGGGCTGAGTGAGTATAGTAACTTTATATCCCCGGGCACGAAGTGCCTCAGCAATGGCATCAGCAACATATTCGCTGGCCCCCAGTACAGAACCTACTAGCAGTGTAAAGTGACGATCCATATTACTCCGGATAAACCTTGTGGCAGTTATGCTTAAAGTGGCGGCATTATAACAATAATAACCGCCAGGGAATATGTTTAGTCGGGGTAGGTTGCCGGCTGCTGGTTACTTGCCGATACAGAACGAGGAAAAGATACGACCGAGCAAATCGTCGGAGGTAAATTCGCCGGTGATTTCGGTGAGTGCCTGATGGGCCAGGCGCAACTCTTCAGCCAGTAATTCTCCGGCTAGGTTATCGTTTAGTTGCTGTTCGCCGGTTTCCAGGTGCGCCAGCGCGGTATCAATGGCATCCATGTGACGGCGGCGGGCGATAAACTGGCCTTCGGTGGTGGTGTCCAGGCCGATACTGGCTGCCAGATGGTCTTTTAACACATCGACTCCGGCACCGGTACTGGCAGAAAGCGCGATGGTGGTAAATGCGCCATGGGCCGAGTCGACCTGATGCAGGCGGATTTCATCGCCGGTTTTATCCACCTTATTGCGGATAACTGTTACCGGCATACCGGCAGGCAGCTGTTGCATAAATTCTGGCCAGATGAGGTACGGGTCGATGCTGTCTGATTCGGTGCTGTCGACCACAAACAATACCCGGTCGGCCTGATTAATCGCTTCCCAGGCTCGGGCAATACCTATTTGTTCTACTTTATCCGGGCTCTCGCGCAAACCGGCGGTATCGATAATATGTAGCGGCATACCATTAATGTGGATTTGTTCTTTCAGAACATCCCTGGTGGTACCGGCGATATCGGTTACGATGGCACTTTCGCGGCCGGCCAGTGCATTAAGCAGGCTTGACTTACCGGCATTGGGTTTACCGGCAATCACTACCTGCATACCTTCCCGTAGCAGCGTCCCTTGTTTTGCCTGGCTGTGAACCTTGCCAACCTGCTCGATAATAGTGGTGAGGTCATTGCTGACCTTGCCGTCGGATAAAAAGTCGATCTCTTCATCCGGGAAGTCGATAGCGGCTTCCACATACATGCGCAAATGAATAATGGCTTCGCTGAGGGTATTAATTTGCTCTGAGAACTCACCCTGTAACGAGCGTAACGCGCTTTTCGCGGCCTGTTGAGAGCTGGCATCAATCAGGTCGGCAATGGCTTCAGCCTGGGCCAAATCAAGTTTGTCGTTTAAAAACGCCTGCTCGCTAAATTCTCCTGGCCGTGCCAGCCTGACATTGGGTACTGCCAAAATGGCTTCCAGCAGCATATCAATAATGACCGGTCCGCCATGACCCTGAAATTCCACTACATCTTCACCGGTAAAGGAGTGCGGGTTGTTAAAGTAAATAGCGATGCCCTGATCGATGATTTCACCCATGGCATTGTAGAAGTCAGTGTAGGTTGCCTGTCGGGGTGATAGCGGGGTACGCAATATGCTTTCAGCCACTGTTAACGCCTGCGGGCCGGATACCCGCACTATGCCAACACCACCTCGCCCGGGCGGGGTAGCTTGTGCAACGATGGTGTCGGTATGGCTGATAGTCATAATTAAGCTCTAGTCGCGGAAATTATTAAATTGAAATGGCTGGCCCAGCTCAGCCTGTTTAACCAGTTGCATGACTTGTTGCAGGTCGTCGCGCTTTTTACCGCTAACCCGCAGCTGGTCGCCCTGGATAGCCGTTTGTACTTTAATTTTGGCATCTTTGACCAGTTTAACAATATTCTTGGCGACGGCTTGTTCAATGCCTTCTTTAAACGCAATAATCTGACGGTAGTTTTTGCCGGTAACAGTATGCGGTTTACAGTCGATGGCTGAGGTATCCAGATTTCGCTTGGCACAGGCATTTCGGAACATCGATTCCATCTGTTGCAGCTGGAATTCGGCCTGGGCGGCCATAACCACGGTTTTGTCTTTGTATTCGAAGCTGGCTTCTACGCCACGAAAATCGAAGCGGGTCGACAATTCACGGTTAGCGTTTTCCGTGGCATTGCGGACTTCTTCCATGTTTATTTCTGACACAATATCAAATGAAGGCATGGTGACTGCTCTCCTGTTAACAAAAGCCCGCAAGAATGCGGGCTTTAAGTAGTTTATTGGGATTAATTATTTACTTAATGCCACGCTTTTCCATGGAGGCGTAAATAATTTTTGCCTGGATAAGGGTAATCACGTTACTGATAAACCAGTAGAGTACCAGACCGGCCGGGAACCAGATGAAGAATACACTCATGGCAACCGGCATCCACTGCATAATCTTTTGTTGCATCGGATCGGTCATCGTAGTGGGTTGCAGCTTCTGCAGCATCCACATGCTGGCACCGGTTAATACCGGCAGAACAAAGTAAGGGTCCATTACCGACAAATCGGTAATCCACAGAATAAAGTCAGCATGGCGTAATTCCACACTTTCCAGCAGTACCCAGTAAAGCGCCAGGAAGATAGGCATTTGCAGTAACAGTGGGAAGCAGCCACCCATAGGGTTAACTTTTTCCTTCTTGTACAGCTCCATCATGGCCTGAGACATCTTTTGACGGTCATCGCCGTAACGGTCTTTCAGTTGCTGCATCTTCGGTGCCAGATTACGCATCTTGGCCATGGACTCGTACTGTTTCTTGGTCAGCCAGTACATACCACCTTTAACGATAATGGTGATAAGAATAATCGCCACACCCCAGTTGCCCACCAGGCTATGCAGGAATTTAAGCAGGGTAAATAATGGCTGTGAAATCCACCATAGAATACCGTAGTCTACGGTCAGATCTAAGCCTTTCGCCAGCGTAGCCAGCTTATCCTGATCCTTGGGGCCAAGATAAAGAGTGCTCTTTAACTCAATGGCTTGTCCGGTTTCTACTGTTGTCGGTTCGCCGGTGTAGCCAACAATCGCGTACTGATTAGCTACCAGACGGCTGTAAAGCGAATTAGTCTCGGTTTGAGACGGTACCCAGGCCGAAATAAAGTAGTGCTCCAGCATACTTACCCAACCACCCGTGGTGCTGATACGCAGTGGCTCGTCTTCGATATCGCCGAACGTGTACTTGTTGTAACGATCGTCGGCTGTGCCGTAAGCGGCGCCGCGATAGGTCGGCATAAACATGTTACCGCCTTCCTGTTCAGCGGTGGTTTGCTTAAGCTGGGCATATTGTTGGAACTGAGCAGTCTGACCTGAATTATTGGTAATCGCATAGCTTACATCCACATCGTTGTGTCCACGGGTGAATGTGAAGGTTTTAGTAATGCTGATCCCGTCATTGCTCGACCAGGTAAGCGGCACACTCAGTGTGTCACCGTTTAGCTCGTATGAATCTGCTTGTGCCTGATATAAGGGTCTGCCCTGTGAGCTGCCATCGGGGCCATTTGCACCTACCAGTCCGCTTTGCGCCACGTACAATCCGTTACCAGCGCGCAGTAAGCTGTAAGGTTCGTCTGAGCCCTGAGTAACCGGAAACTTAACCAGGTCGGCGTGAATAACGTCACCACCCACTAAGCTGATAGTCAGATTCAGTGTATCGGTTACTACTGAAATCGTTTGCTTAGTATTGTTGCTGGCTGTTGCCTGCGGCAAAGTTTCACTCACTGCAACAGGGACATCTTCGTCAGTGCCATTGCTGGCTGGGACTGATGAAGCTGAGGGTACACCGGCCGGTACACTGTCTGCCGCTTCCTGGGTTACTGGTTGAACTGGCTGCGGTCCGTAGGCCTCATGCCACTTTTGCCAGAGTAAAAAGCTGATAAATGCGATGGCAATAATCAGAATACTTCGTTGCGATTCCATACTGGTCTCTTTTAATTTGAGTGTTTATTGTCTTGTTTGTTTTCGGGTACCGGATCGTATCCGCCAGAGTGCAAAGGGTGGCATTTTAATATGCGTTTGATAGATAACCAACCGCCAATTAACAATCCGTGCGATTTAAATGCATTTAAGGCATAAACTGAGCAGCTTGGATGAAAGCGACAGCGCTGTCCAAGCACCGGTGAAATAAATAACCGGTAAAAGTAAATGAGTCCCAGCGGCAGCGCGATTAGCCCGTAGTGCAGCGCTTTTCGAGCTTTTTCCATAACTTTTCCAACGTGATAAACACTTCTTCATTCGACAATGCATCGGCGCCGGTTTTGCCGACCACAATAATATCGATTCCGGGGAGTTGCTGCGCGCGATGACGAAAGCTCTCGCGAATTAAGCGTTTAATGCGATTGCGCTGATTAGCTTTGCGAATACGTTTTTTGGCTAAGGTGATGCCAATACGGGGATGAGTTAATTGATTATGTCTGGCTAGAACCGTAAAACACGGTGATACTGCAGGAATTGCTTTATCGAAAACATAGGTAAAGTGGGAGGGAGTAAGAAGCCTTAACTCCCGGGAAAACTGGTTTTCGCCCACTTTTGGTAAATACCATTAAGCAGAAAGGCGAGCACGACCCTTTGCACGGCGAGCGGCTAGTACTTTACGACCGTTTTTAGTCGCCATACGAGCACGGAAACCGTGAGAGCGTTTACGCTTTAGGTTACTCGGTTGAAACGTTCTTTTCATGACCAAAGTCTCACTTTTACGTGGTTAAACATACTTATTGTAACTGCCCAAATAATAGGCGTGCTACAAAAGGACGCTGAATTCTAGAGATCTCCGGGGCCATTGTCAATGGAAAAGCCGGTTAATCCACTTAATAATCCTAATTTTGTTGCCGTATCACGAATAGAAATCAAGCGGACTGTGAATAATTATTTTTGTCAATACAATTTATCCACAGTTTTAGTGGCGATCCAGCAATATAAGGTCTTGTCAAGCACACGATCGGCTACTGATCGCCTATACAGGATCCTCGATCACAATATTGCGATCTGATCATTTTTTAAAGATTTTCCTTTAATAAACATGAAATTAAATGTTTCTCGTCGGTGTTTTTTGCTGATCCGGATTTACTTTGGATCGAATAAGTAAGATAATCCACAAGCTAGTTGATCGATCAGCGTGACTTCATCAGTTTACTCACAATTCACCTGTTTGTTAGTCGATGCGACCCGCAGCATTTATACACAACATTAAATAACGATAATAACAATAAAAATAAGGCCTAGCGCCAGAACGGAGCATAATAATAATATGTCTTTATGGAATCAGTGCCTGGAGCGTTTGCGTCAGGAACTCCCTACACAGCAGTTTGTTATGTGGATAAGACCACTAACATCAGAACAAAATCATGATGCTGTAACGCTTTATGCTCCGAATCGGTTTATTCTGGATTGGGTTCGCGAGAAATACCGCGACAAGATCAATCAGTTATTTGTTGAGTTCAGCGGCGGCCAACAGGCGCCACAGCTGCGTTTCGAGGTAGTTCAACGTCGTACTGCTCCGGCTGCGTCTAATCCGGTGCCAACTTCTACCGACAGCGATCCGATCCGCGGATCTGCAAGGGGATCGTCGTTTCCTGCATCTGCTAATAATTATAGTCAGCCTCCTCAGCAAACAACTGCTTTCACTAATGACAACAGCGCAGCGATGCAAAGTCCACCTGCTGCACCGGCACCGGTAAGTGCCAGGGTTAATCCTCCATCACCGGCAGGGCAGACAGTCAATAGGGTCATCCCTATTCCGGAAGGAGTGAGTCACAAGAGCAATATCAATCCTACTTATCAGTTTGATAACTTTGTTGAGGGTAAGTCTAACCAGTTGGCCAGGGCAGCGGCGAGCCAGGTAGCTAATAATCCAGGTGGTTCTTATAATCCGTTGTTTATATATGGCGGCACCGGTTTGGGTAAAACTCACTTACTTCATGCAGTAGGTAACGGCATCCTCAATACTAAGCAGGATGCAAAAATCATTTATATGCATTCTGAACGTTTTGTGCAGGATATGGTTAAAGCGCTGCAGAATAATGCCATCGAAGACTTTAAGCGTTTCTATCGTTCGGTGGATGCGTTACTTATCGATGACATTCAGTTCTTTGCTAATAAAGAACGTTCCCAGGAAGAGTTTTTCCATACGTTTAATGCGTTGTTGGAAGGTAATCAGCAAATCATTCTAACCTCCGACCGTTATCCCAAGGAGATTGACGGGGTAGAAGACCGGCTTAAGTCGCGGTTTGGCTGGGGATTAACCATAGCAATCGAACCACCGGAACTTGAAACCCGGGTGGCAATTCTGATGCGTAAAGCGGCTGAGAATAATATCCAGCTGCCTAACGAGGTTGCTTTCTTTATTGCCAAGCGGCTGCGCTCAAATGTTCGGGAATTAGAAGGCGCATTAAACCGCGTTATTGCCAACGCAAACTTTACTGGCAGACCAATCACCATAGATTTTGTGCGCGAGGCATTGAGAGACTTACTCGCGTTACAGGAAAAGCTGGTGACGGTGGATAATATTCAAAAAACGGTCGCGGATTATTATAAAATAAAAGTATCTGATATTCTGTCAAAACGTCGCAGCCGCAGTGTTGCCAGGCCAAGACAAGTCGCCATGGCGTTATCAAAGGAATTGACGAATCATAGCTTGCCCGAGTTGGGTAATCTGTTTGGTGGCAGAGACCACACTACGGTGTTGCATGCCTGCCGTAAAATAGAGCAGCTAAAAGAAGAAAGTCATGATATAAAAGAAGACTATAAGAACTTGATAAGAACACTGTCTTCTTAACAGAAACCAACACAGGTGAGAAAAGAATTCGATGAACTTTACCATCAGCCGGGAAAACTTTTTACAACCATTACAACTAGTATCCGGGGCAGTAGAGAGACGCCACACTCTGCCGATTCTATCTAACGTTTTAATAAAAGTTAGTGAAGGCGCACTTTGGTTAACGGGTACAGATTTAGAGGTGGAGTTAATTTCCAGTACACAACTGAAAGGGGACTTTGCCGAAGGTGAGATCACCGTACCTGCCAAAAAGCTTTTTGATATTTGTCGTGGTTTGTCTGATGGTACAGAAATCAACTTTTCACTCGATGGCAATAAAGCCGTTATACGTGCTGGTCGCGGTCGTTATACACTATCAACGTTGTCAGCCAGCGATTACCCGAATCTCGAAGACTGGGAAGGAGAGGTTGAGTTTGAAGTATCTGGTGCAAATCTAAAACGCTTAATCGACAGTGTTCATTTTTCCATGGCACAGCAGGACGTACGTTACTACCTCAATGGGATGTCCCTTGAAACTGAAGAAAACCTGGTAAGAACTGTTGCTACCGATGGTCACCGTTTAGCACTTTGTCGACTTGATTACACGGCGGCTACCTTGCCAGCTCGTCAGGTTATTATTCCGCGTAAAGGCGTGCTGGAAATTTCCCGCCTGATTGAAGACGATGACAAGTTGTTAAAAATTCAGATTGGCGCGAATCATATTCGCATGTTTTCTACTGAGTTCATCTTTACCAGTAAGTTGGTTGATGGTCGCTTCCCTGATTATCGTCGTGTACTACCTAAGGATGGTGACAAGATTATTCTGGCTAGTAAGGACGTATTAAAAGATGCGTTCTCTCGTGCTGCTATTTTATCGAATGAGAAGTTCCGCGGTGTTCGTTTAAACATCTCTTCCGGTGAATTAAAGATTACGGCTAATAACCCGGAGCAGGAAGAAGCCGAGGAAATCGTAGATATCGATTATCAGGGCGATTCCCTTGAGATAGGGTTTAACGTTGCTTACTTAATTGATGTACTGAATTCTATTAACTCAAATAACGTTAAGATTAATCTGATGGATGCCAATTCCAGTGCGCTTATTGAAGACGCCGATGATGGTGCCGCGCTTTACGTTATTATGCCCATGCGCCTGTAGGTGCAGTGGGCCCGTCATTTTTGTAATCTTTGAATACATTGCCGAATCTCGATATTCGGCTTTGTTGTATTTAATCCCCGGTTTTTACTTCACTCAGAGCATAAGTATTGTTTTATGATTTTGGATAAGGTGCAGCTCACAAAGTTTAGAAACTTCGAGTCTGTGCAATTCAGTCCGTCTCCATCACTGAATATCATTACAGGTAGAAACGGTAGTGGTAAATCCTCGCTTCTCGAAGCGCTTCATTACCTGGGATACGGCCGTTCATTCAGAACTTCCAAACACCAATCGGTTATCAAACATGATAAAGATGCATTCACTATTTTCGCCAGCTGCCAGAATGACGACGGTAAACAATTCAAGATTGGTTTGTCTCGGGGCAATGCAGAACAGTTTAAGTGTAGCGTTAATGGCGAGCATTTTAAGCGTCTTAGTGATTTGGTGAGTCTGCTGCCTATCCAATTGTTTACCCCTCAAAGTACCGATTTGGTAATCGGGTCACCTTCAGAAAGAAGACGATTCTGCGATTGGGGATTGTTCCACGTGGAACAATCCTATTCAGAACTGATAAAAAACTATGGAAAGGTACTTAAGCATCGCAATGCGCTGTTAAAGGACTATAATGGACAATCCGCCCAAAATGATACGGGATATTGGGATCAGCAGATTATCGTGCTAGGGGAGCGTATAGATGCATTACGTGGCGAATACGTCAATAGATTGATTCCTGTATTCGAAAGCACATGCACGCAATTTCTACCTGAGTTTTCCGTCGAAATTTCGTATTATAGGGGCTGGGAAAAAGATAGCGATTTATCGCAGGCTTTAAATAAAAAGCTGCCTTACGATAGAAAGGTGGGATACACCTCCGTTGGTCCTCATAAAGCGGATTTACGCTTTAGGGTAAACAAGACCCAGGCCCAGGAAGTGCTATCACGCGGACAGTTAAGAATGGCAGTTGCTGCATTACAGTTAGCTCAGACAAAGCTATTTACGCTGGAAACCAGCAGGCACAGTATCTTTTTGCTCGATGATATTGGTGCCGAACTGGATGCAGAAAAAAGAGAACGGTTCATCGATGGGTTATTAGAAACTCAGACCCAGGTTTTTGTTACTGCCATAGAACAAGAACAACTTGAATTTGTGAATAAATATAAAGACAAAAAATTGTTTCACGTGGAACATTGCAACGTGAACGAGGAGTAAAACTGAATGTCAGAAGAACAGCATAATTACGATTCTTCCAGTATTAAAGTTCTGAAAGGGTTGGACGCAGTACGGAAGCGTCCCGGCATGTACATAGGTGATACCGATGATGGAACAGGCTTACATCACATGGTATTTGAGGTTGTAGATAACTCCATTGACGAAGCGTTAGCTGGACACTGTTCTGAAATCAAAGTGCAAATTCATACTGATGGCTCTGTTTCTGTTTCTGACAATGGTCGAGGTATTCCTACTGAACTGCACCCGGAAGAGGGCGTATCAGCGGCTGAAGTTATCATGACGGTACTTCACGCAGGCGGTAAATTTGATGATAACTCTTACAAAGTATCAGGTGGCTTACACGGCGTTGGTGTATCGGTAGTAAATGCACTGTCCAGCAAACTCAAGCTGACAATCCGTCGCGGAGGCAAAACTCACGAGCAGGAATACCAGCACGGTGTGCCACAACAGCCACTAGCCGTAATTGGCGATACTGAAAGCTCAGGTACTGCAGTACGTTTCTGGCCAAGTACTGGTACTTTCTCGGATGTTGAATTCCACTATGAAATTCTGGCCAAACGTTTACGCGAACTGTCATTCCTGAACTCAGGTGTATCAATTAAACTGAAAGATGAGCGCGACGGTAAAGAAGACCACTTCCATTATGAAGGCGGTATTCAGGCGTTTGTTGAATACCTCAATCGTAACAAAACACCTATCCACCAAAAGGTATTTTACTTCTCCAGCGAAAGGGAAGATGGCATCTCTGTTGAAATATCCATGCAATGGAACGATGGCTTTCAGGAAAATATTTACTGCTTTACCAACAACATTCCACAGCGTGATGGTGGAACTCACTTAGCCGGTTTCCGTGGGGCACTAACTCGCACCCTGAATAACTACATGGAAAAGGAAGGCCTCAACAAAAAAGCCAAAACCTCTACCAGTGGTGATGATGCACGTGAAGGGTTAACAGCGGTTGTGTCCGTAAAAGTACCCGATCCAAAATTCTCGTCACAGACTAAAGACAAACTGGTTTCTTCTGAAGTGCGTCCGGCCGTTGAGTCTGCCATGAACGAAAAACTGGCTGACTACTTACTGGAAAACCCAACAGAAAGTAAAATCATTGCCAGCAAGATTATTGATGCAGCACGCGCTCGTGAGGCAGCGCGTAAAGCCCGCGAAATGACCCGTCGTAAAGGGGCATTAGACCTCGCCGGCTTACCAGGCAAACTGGCAGACTGTCAGGAAAAAGATCCGGCTCTTAGCGAACTGTATATAGTGGAGGGTGACTCTGCAGGTGGTTCAGCCAAGCAGGGTCGTAACCGTAAAAACCAGGCTATCCTGCCATTGAAAGGTAAGATCCTTAACGTTGAGAAAGCTCGCTTCGACAAGATGCTGTCTTCTCAGGAAGTCGCTACCTTAATTACTGCTCTGGGTTGTGGAATTGGCCGTGACGAATATGACCCGGAAAAACTGCGCTATCACAGCATTATCATCATGACGGATGCAGACGTGGATGGCTCACACATCCGTACCTTGCTGCTGACGTTCTTCTACCGCCAAATGCCAGAAATTATCGAGCGCGGCTATGTGTATATTGCCCAGCCACCACTGTATAAAGTGAAAAAGGGTAAGCAGGAACAGTATCTGAAAGACGATGATTCACTGACCAAGCACCTCACTTCTATCGCAATGGACGGCGCTGAGTTATATACCAGTGAAGATGCGCTGCCTATCAAAGGTGTAGCACTGGAAAACCTGGTACAGCAGTATCAGGGCGTAGAGAAGATGATTGCGCGCATGTATCGGGTTATGCCGGTGAGTCTGTGGTACAAACTTATTTATACCAAAACACTGTCTACCGACGACCTGACTGATAAAGATGCGTTAGCCGCATTTGCCTCTGAGTTTACCAGCGCACTGGAAACACAGGAAACCGACGGTGCGTTATACAAGTACGAAATTAAACATGACGCAGAGCGTAGCGAATACTACATTGCTATTATCATGCGTATGCACGGTATCGACTACGAGTATAACCTTGGCAGAGACTTTATCGAGTCTGCTGAATATCAGCGCATTAAAGGCCTTAATGAAGCCATTAATGGCATGATGGAAGAGGGAGCCTATGTTAAGCGTAATGAGCGTAAAGAGCCGGTAACCTACTTTGTAGACGCACTGGAATGGCTAATGGGTGAAGCGAAGCGTGGTCAGTATATCCAGCGCTATAAAGGACTGGGTGAGATGAACCCTGAACAGCTTTGGGAAACCACTATGGATCCGGAAAGCCGTCGTATGCTACAGGTCACCATCGAAGATGCCATTGCCTGTGACCAGTTGTTCACAACGCTAATGGGCGACCAGGTTGAACCTAGACGTGCCTTCATTGAAGCCAACGCATTGAACGTGGAAAACCTCGACGTATAGGTTACTGTTACCCGTGTGGGATCTCATAATTGTTCCCAATTTGTCTCACATTGTTTCCATGAGTTCTCATAATTAATGCAAAAGGCGCCTCATTGCGATGCGCCTTTTTTTAATTCAAGTTCAAAAACAGAATAGTAATTACAAGTTTAAATCTTATCGAAAACCTAAAACGTACATAAATTATCGGCTAAAAGAAGGATAACTCGTATCTTTTCATTTCCCTGTGACGGCAAAAATTCCAAAGATTAAATTTGTGCAAGTCAAAATTATATTGGTACTTTAGAAAGGCTAAGCCGGAAGCAGAAAGATATAACAAGCCGAAGCGTTTGTTCGTCACAGGAGGACATAAGATTGCGCCATATTGTAAGTATTTTCATTTTTTCATGAACCGCATTCGTTACTGGTTCGTCTTTAAACTATATGACGATTAACAGTAGGTTCTAGTATGAATGAGTAATGGATAAAACTCTTTTATTTCAGCATCTTAAGTGTTTTCGGTGGAACATTGTTGGTCGCCCACATCGATATGCTTGCTGCCATTTTCTCAAATTGTTGGGAATTCATTTTAATCTTTGTATTCAACATGCTTTTTTTTAAGAGTTTAGGCCTTCTTTATGGTTTCATGATTGAGAATTTAGGTAACTTGATAACGTTTTGGAGCCACTTATTTTGAACCAAGAGACAGTAGCGTTGCTTGTCCTTGAGGTAATGGAAGGTAGTGACCATGCATTTTCAAAGTTGTATAGAGAACTCCATCCAGCTATGCGTAGATTCGTTATCAGGAGAACAGGAAACACAATGGTCGCAGAGGATCTAGTTCAAAACGTTTGGGTAAAGGTCACGAAACGCATCCATAAACTGGAAGACGTCTCTTTATTCAGAAGTTGGTTATATAGGGCGCTGCGCTGGGAATTGCTTGACTGGCAACGTGCACAAACAAAACTGGAATATAGAGACGCTGAAGATGCTGCATATGTTTTTCAAGTTGAAATGATAGATATACCCAAAGTGTTGTGTCAGTTAGAGGAAAAGGAAAGGACAGTTGTAGAACTATATTACTTGTGCGACTTGTCAGTTCATGAGACAGCACTAACGTTGGCAGTACCAGAAGGCACAGTCAAGTCGAGGCTCTCAAAAGCACGTAAAGTTCTTGCAAATTTATTTGAGTTACCGGAGTGAAAACGATGAAAAATGACGAGTTGATAAAACAAAGACTATTAGAAGCTACAAAAGAAATTGATGAACTTATTACTGAAAAAAACGACATCCAGTCCTATTTAAAACTTGGCTTTCGTTCTTCGACAGGTTCACTTGTCAGGATAGCCTATGTCATGGCGATTATTCTGACGGCATTGTTAATGTATGCTGCATATCGTTTTTATATATCGGCCCCGGCCGATGGACTATTTTGGGGCGTATGTCTGATTTTAAGTTTTAATGCACAAGTGGCTACTAAGCTGTGGATATTTTCACAAAACAATAAAAACTATATTGCCAAGGAAATTAGGTTAATGGAGCTGCGACTTGGACAAAGGCTTCTGAATGGTGAAACCAATTGTGAATAATGTCCATAATAGACGAAGCAAAAAAAAGTATCGTCGACTTTGTATTTCTTGCTCCTTGCAATTTCGATGGGTGTAAACGCAGATGATTCATTGTCTACCTCGAAGAGCGGGCATATTCGCATTACAAACTATCAACTTGAATTTGAATGTGCAGGTAAAGGAGCGCCTAACGTGTTTTTAGAAGCACCTTCTGGCATAAGCGCTCGCGATGCATTTCATAGAATATTAACGAAATAGCAAAATCGAATAAAGTATGTTTTTGTGAGCGTCTTGGCTTTGGACGAAGCGACCCAGTACCTGATGGTTTAGATCAGACAGTGAAAGACTACGCTGAAGAATTAGACGCGCTGATAAAAAGCCAATCTGACAGTCAGGAAATTGTTCTGGTTGGTTACTCATTCGGCGGCTTTATTGCTCGTTACTATGCTGCGAAGCATCCACAGCGAGTTAAGGGTATAGTATTAATTGATGCTGCGCACGAAAATTGGCTGGTTGAAATGAAAAGCCTGATGTCAGACAGCGACTGGAATAAGATGCAAAGTATCCTTGACTGGTTTCAAACAACACTGGGACATAATTATTGGGCTAGCCAATTTGAGATGGCTGAGGCAGTACTACCCCAGAGTATGAGGGTAAAAATAGTATCTCGTGGCCAACCATATCAAAGAATTCGACAAGCGGGTATATCTGAACAAGGTATTACCATATACAACGAGCTCCACGACAAATATCAGCGAGCGCAACTTACTCTGACATTTAACACCTCAAGAGTTATCGCAAAAAAAAGTGAACACTTAATCGTTGATTCTGAACCCGATGTTGTTATGTCTGCATTAACACAAACTATAAATCTAAAGTAATGCAAAATCAATAGCACGCCGAAGGCAAAGAGGTTTTTTATGGAAGGAAGTTGTAATTGCGGAAGCATTCGCTTCCACTCTTCAGATAGCATAACAGCAATAGTGAATTGCCACTGCCAATTGTGTCGCAAAGTGAATGGTAGTGCTTTTTCCACGTACGTTGTGGTACCGGATGATGACTTCGTTTTGAAAACTGGTACCTTGAAAAAGATACCGCTTTCAAAGAGAGCGACTAAAAGCTTTTGTCAAGACTGTGGAACTCCAATATATAATCAAAGTATCAAGTTTACAGGTCTGAAAATCTTATATCTAGGCTCACTTGATACACCAATAAAGTCATCACCAACAAAAAATATCTATTGTGAATCTAAACTTAGTTGGGTCACAGAGCTAGGAACAATGCAAAATTTTCCACACGGTTTAACTTAATTGTTCTTGAAAACAAGTAGTTGCAAAATATAGATTTGAGCCCTAGATAATAAGAGAAGTTACACGGATTTTTGCTAATTTGCCTCACATTACTTCCTTGAATTCTCATAATATACGCAAAAGACGCCTCATTGCGATGCGCCATTTTTGAGAAGCATGACAAAGGAAAGAGAGATAAACATAGCCTCTGTAGTCGCAAAACATTGAAATAACGAAGTAGGTGCTGCATACTCAGCATAACAACTAACCCTACTTTCACGCGCAGCATTGAGACTCCTGAATATAGGGAAAAAAGGCCGGCTCATTTGCCTAATGCCGATCAGTTAAGAAATTTATACTGATCGGTTGACCGATCTTTCTACGGGTTCACAATCCGATATCAGTCTCTGGTATCGGATTTTTTTATGTCTTTACTTACACACCTCGATGATACATTTGGTCATGCAGAAGATTTGAATGCTATCGATAAACTGATGTCTTTCGTTGACCCCGAACTTCTCCAGCAAGCTTATGAATTATCGGGTGTAGCGACCGTCAGGCGTCGACGATTACCTCTGGATTCGGTTGTTTTTACCATTGTTGGTATGAGTCTTTTCCGTAACGACCCTGTCTGGGACATTGCGAATAAACTCGATGTTTCACTACCGGGTAAAAATCGTTTTGTTGCGCCTAGTGCGGTGGTACAAGCGCGCCAACGACTGGGGGAAGATGCCGTCGGGCACACTTTTAAACTGATGGCACAGCGGGCATTTGGTGAGTACGCTTTTGAGCAGTGGTGTGGTTTAAATGTACTGGCGGTTGATGGCGTGATGTTTCGTACTCAGGATACTACGGAGAACCTTAATGCATTTGGTTGTGACCGGAATGCCAAGGGTGATAATCCGTACCCGCAGGTACGCATGTGCAGCCTGATGGAAACGTCCAGCCACCTTCTTTTGGCCAGTGAATTTGATAGTCGTAATGTAGGAGAGATGTCCCTCGCTGAACGGCTTATCCCTTCGGTGCCTGATAACTCTCTGACCCTGTTCGACAGAGGCTATTACTCGCTGGGATTACTCTACTTGTGGATGACTAAAGGGGTCAACACGCACTGGATGCTCCCTGCACGTAAAGATTTACAATACACAGTAAAACATCAACTAAGTGAAGATGATGCTATTGTCACACTGAAAACTTCTCCTCAGGCTAGGAAGAAGTTCGATGGTTTACCGGAAACCATCGAAGCGAGACTGACCAGCTACGAAATCGACGGAAAGACCTATCGGGTGCTTAGTTCAATGGTTGATGCGATGCAGTTTCCCTATGAAGACGTTGTTGATGTGTATGTTCAGCGCTGGGAAATAGAGTTGGGCTTCAGGGAAATGAAACAGACTCTGCATCAGGCAAAACTAACGCTTCGTAGTAAGAAACCTGAGATGGTGCGTCAGGAACTGTGGGGACTATTGCTCGCCTACAACCTGATTAGGATGATGATGCTAGATGCAGTAAAAGACATACCGGATTTATCTCCCTCTCGACTTAGCTTCGGACTCTGCATGAGACATATCATTGTGTTCTTCCTGACCACTATCCCAGACACAGTGACTAAACTGCCAGTTCACTATGAATACCTGATGGAATCGTTGAGGATGATGAGGTTACCGGACAAACGACCTGACAGGTATTATCCACGAGTGGTAAGGAATAGACCGGCTAAATACCCCTCAAAGAAAAATGCCAGTCAGCTTAACTGACTGGCATTAGGCTCATTTGCCGGTTTTTTTATTAATCTGATAATGAAAATTGTAAATTTAGTCTGATCAGCTTTAAACATCGGTTAACTTATTTACTTGGCTAATCACTGACGGTGTAGTCGAATCTGAACAAAATAATCTTTCGTAAAGTATGTTGTTCAACAAAAGAAAATCATACTTGTTGGTTCGAATATAATGACTGGAAGGAAATACAGTACGAAAACCACATACTGTAAGGGCTCAAATGTCGTAATAGCAGACATTGAACACTTCCTATAAAAACACAAAGTATAGTTTTTTAATGGAACACTGGTGTTACTATCAAGTCTCAGCAATGAGTTGTTATACAACCGACATTCCGCATCAAATTCAGGAATAAATCTCTTGGTATAATGTGCCAAGTACATCAATGATCACCTGCTGGCGCTCCTGTTTGTCTGTGATTACGGGGGGAGAGTCACCAATGCTGACTTCGTGGATCCCACTAAAGCACAGAAATACCCATCGTGCCGTTGGCTTCTGGGACGGTTTCTTTTTCATGTCAGGGAAGTATTGTTGTCTTTCTTTTAATGACGTTCGGATCCGGTGTTCAAGGGCGGCGTATATCATCAGACTGCACGTCATCACCATGAGCAGCGCTTCAATCCTTTCCGGTTTCTTTAGAAACAGTGAGGATGTCAGAAATTCCGGACTTTTGAGAAAACGAAATCCCCGCTCAACATGTTGCTGGGATTTGTAGGTATCTAACACTGTCTGCATACTGAGTTCCCCGCTACAATCATTGGTTGCGAGGATAAACATCCCGGTTTGCGCCTGAGCTATTCCAACTTTATCCAAACAGGTGGCTATCAGCCCATCGAGTTGGTATTCATAGTATGCTGGCTGTTGTCCTTTTTTGGGGCGACCTTTACCTAAGAACACGGGGTGGGCTATACAGTCAAACTCACTGATGCGGGTTGTTTTTAACGTCTTGCTAAAGACTTTCATTGCCGTCTCGGCATCGGTCTGGCAGGCAAAGCGTTGCTTACACAATTTAATAAATTGCTTGTGCTCTTTTTCACTGCTTTTAAGTAAATTGCGGGCCAGTGTCTGCTGCTCCCGTTTAGTCGCCTGCTCACTGCGCAGAATCAACCATTTCTGTTTCACTCCGGCATAGTCTGCATCCACCCAACAACCGTGGTAACCGTTACCCATGGCAGTGAGACTGGCTTCCGTCACGTTGCTTACGTGCTGCCTGGCGTCTTTGATGGTCATGGGGACTCGTGAGATAAACAATTGGTTCTGTGTTGCCAGGGCAGTGATAGATTCTTCAGTATAAAGCGCCGCATCGGCAACAAAATATCGGCATTGTTGTGCGGCCTTTAAACACTGAATATGGTGACGGGTGACTTCTGCAAAAGCTTTCTGGTCATTCGTATTGCCACTTAAAGCCTGCATATAGACAGGGATACCGGCTTGATTTTCACAAATCAGCTCCAGTATCACCTGGTTTAATTCTGGCCGGTGGTCCCGGCTGTAACCTTTAACCAGCTCAATGCGTTTAGTCTCGCTATCTTGTTCATCAACAGCGTATTCACCATCGACATGAAAACTGGTGATATCCAGGTGCACAGCGTTACTGGCTAACCCCAGCGTGTCGACCACTCGCTCAGCCATGACTTGATATAGCGACGACACGTCTGCTTCATAGAGGGCATCAAGACACCGACCAAGTACATCATCATTCAGGTGCTTGGCCTGTACACCCGGACCAATCAGGCGTTCAGTGGGTTTGTCAGCGAAAAAATCTGCAAACATGTGTAGGGTGCGACTGTGAAAACCCAAACCATTGAGAAGCATGGCGACAAAGGCTTCTCCATGAGTCACCTTATGCTCATTGTTTTTTGGGATAACCGCGTCAATCATCTTAGCGATACCAAGCTCCCGACACATACCGGATACTAAACCAAGATGGTCCATGCGTTTGATAGTTAACCCTGATAGGGAGGTAGTAGAAATTGCCATTTTGCTGCACCCAAAGATGAGTAATAGATCAAAATAGGGGATCGGTGTCAAGAAAAATAAATCAGTTAATTAGGTGCGGAATGACGGATACAAACTAGGAGAGGCCAGTGTCTTTAATTAATTCAATCAAAGAGCCGGGAGATTTATTGAAGAAGCTTATCCGAGATGGTAATTCAATCAACTTTGAAGATGAACCAGACAGGCTGTCAGATCTCGTTTTTAACTTCTCTGTTACATGCCACTCCCTCAGAGATTGGTGTATAAAATATCAAGGAAAAGAGTCCATCCAAGATCTGCTTCATACGGCATGGAATCAAGAAAAAAGTTTGCAGGCTGCAAAAGATATTGCAAACTCAACCAAACATTTTGGTATTTCTCGCTATAAACCAACTGTAAATTCAGCCGACGAGTCTGTGGGCAAAACTCTTGAGTTTCGCTCTAATCAAAATATTGCTGAAGCCATAGAGCGGGCTAAAACCGATCAAGAATATAGGGCTTCATTAGAAAATGAGGCCCCTAGTTATCAGATTACATTCGTCAATGGAGATGTATTAGCCCTTTGGGAGTTCATTTTCCAAGCTATAAGGTGTTGGCTTTCATACTTTGACACCAATGGAATACCAAGGGATGCTAAATTGTCTACTTCTATGATTTACATTGACCAATCTCAGTGGGGGCAGCTTGTATAACAGAGCCAATCACAATCGCCTGCTAAAATGCGCGCAGGCAGGAGCTCGGCCTGTGACACGGTGTTATGTTGAATGTCCGTACCTTGTCTCAAGCTGCCTCTAAGTTCACGCTTATGAGCGTTTTACACAATCTAAAAAGTAGATGCTTGACTGCTGAATTACATGGCTCTTATACAATAGTATTTCCATAAACAGAGAGTGCCAACCACGCCTTAAAAATTAACGTTCTTACATTCCGCAACTATATTTGCATCAAAAGTTAAAGAACAGCACGAGGTTGACATTTAACCAGTAAAAGAAGATTATTTTTGCATCATTGACAATGAAAAGCCCATTACGTGAAGCTTAAACAGGTCGCAACCATCAATGCAGGGTATCCGTTCCGGGGCAGAATCCCTGAAGTGTCAGGTTCTGCCGTGGTCGCGGTTCAGATGAAGGATGTCTCGTTAACGGAAGGTATTCGCTGGTCAAAGTGCTTGGAAACAGAGCTAAGTGGGAAGCGCGAAGCCGATTACCTCACCACGGGTGATATTTTAGTGGCTGCTCGTGGCAGCCATAACTACGCCGTACAGGTAAATCAGTTACTGGCTTCTACGGGAAAGCAGGCCGTTGCTGCGCCGCATTTTTTCCTCGTTCGTTTAAAAAGAGATAATCTGAAGAAGGAAAATATTCTGCCCGAGTTTATGGTGTGGTTACTGAATCAGGCACCGACTCAGCGTTATTTTGACCAAAATGCTGAGGGAACCTTAACAAAGAGTATTCGCCGCAGTGTGCTGGAAGATGCCCCTGTCGTTGTTCCGCCACTTGCTAAGCAGAGAACAATCATTGCGATGGCGAACACGTTGGGTGAAGAACAAAGGTTGATACAGAGGCTAGTAACCAACGGTGAGCGCATGATGGGCGCAATCGCCAACGACTTGTACCAGGCGTATGGTCACTAAATAGTCAGAAAAACGAATTTAAGACTTGAACCGGGACAGCCATTGATTGGCCCCTAATAAAAGGAAGCAATGGATGAACGATACGGCTATGAGCGGTAAAGACAAAATTAATCAAGACAGCATTAATAAAGCGCTGTGGAACGCGTGCGATACCTTTCGTGGCACCATAAGCGCCGATACCTATAAAGACTTCATCCTGACCATGTTATTCCTCAAGTACATCTCCGATGTATGGCAGGACCACTACGACGGCTATAAGGCTGAGTTCGGGGACGAGCCTGAACTCATCGAAGAGATGATGAAAAACGAGCGTTTTGTTTTGCATAAGGCGGCCAGTTTCTACGCTCTGTACGAACGCCGTCATGAACCCGGTAATGGTGAGCGTATTGACCAGGCGCTGCACGCCATCGAAGAAGCCAACGGCACCAAACTGAAAGACGCTGGTAAAAGCGTGTTCCAGGATATCAGCTTTAATACCGACAAATTGGGTGAAGAAAAGCAAAAAAATACTATTTTGCGTCACCTGCTGGAAGACTTCGCTAAGCACGAGTTGAATCTAAAACCCAGCCGTGTTGGCACCTTGGATGTGATAGGGAACGCCTATGAATACCTGATTAAAAACTTCGCGGCCAGCGGAGGCCAGAAAGCCGGTGAGTTTTATACCCCGCCAGAAATCTCGGAACTCATCGCCGAGTTGTTAGACCCGCAATCGGGCGACAGCATCTGTGACCCGGCTTGTGGCTCTGGCTCGCTACTTATGAAGTGTGGACGCAAGGTCGTGGCCAACCACGGCAGCAAGCAATACGCGCTGTACGGCCAAGAAGCCATTGGTTCTACCTGGTCGCTGGCCAAAATGAACATGTTCCTGCACGGTGAAGACAACCACAAAATTGAATGGGGCGACACTATTCGTAACCCCAAGCTGCTCGACAAAAACGGCGACTTAATGTTGTTTGATATTGTGACCGCAAACCCACCTTTCAGCTTGGATAAATGGGGCCATGACGAAGCCGAACACGACAAATTCAGCCGTTTCCGCCGCGGTATGCCGCCGAAAACCAAAGGTGACTACGCCTTTATCCTGCACATGATTGAAAGTCTGAAGCCAAAAACAGGCCGAATGGGTGTGGTGGTGCCACACGGCGTGTTGTTCCGTGGCTCGTCTGAGGGCAAAATTCGCCGGCAACTAATTGACGAAAACTTGCTCGATGCAGTGATTGGTCTGCCAGAGAAGTTGTTTTACGGCACGGGCATTCCTGCGGCAATCCTGCTCTTTAAGAAAAATAAGGGCGACGATAACGTCATGTTTATCGACGCCAGCCGCGACTTCAAAGCCGGCAAAAACCAGAACCTGCTGACAGAAGAGAATATCGCCAAGATCGTCGCTACCTATAAAACGGGTGTAAGCGTGGATAAATACGCCTACCTCGCCAGTATCGAAGAGATCAAACAGAATGATTACAACCTGAACATCCCGCGCTATGTCGATACCTCTAAAGAAGAGGAAGAAATTGACCTGATAGCGGTGCGAACAGAGCGTGAGCAGTTAAAAGCGCAACTGACCAACCTGGAAACCGAGATGGCCAAGTATCTGGAGGAATTGGGTTATGGTGCCTAAGGGATGGAGTGAAGGACAAGTTCAGGACTTCCTGTTACTTCAAAGAGGCTTCGACTTGACTGCAAAACAAGCAGTTGATGGCAATATTCCTGTCTATTCGTCTTCTGGTTTAGCCTACTTCCATAACGAATCAAAAGTTCGAGGTCCTGGAATTGTAACTGGTCGTAAAGGAAGCGTAGGTCCGGTATACCTCATCAACGAAGATTTTTGGCCTCATGATACGACCTTGTGGGTAAAGGATTTTAAAGGTAATGACATTAAGTACATCGAATATTTCCTGAGATTTCTACGACTTGAAAGGTTTGACGAGGCTTCATCAGTTCCAACCTTAAACAGAAACAATGTTCATGGTGTGAAATGTGTTTTTCCACCACTTCCCGAACAAAAGAAAATCGCCCAAATTCTCTCCTCTTGGGATAAGGCCATTACCAACACCGAACAATTGCTCGCCAACAGCCAGCAGCAGAAAAAAGCCCTGATGCAACAACTGCTCTCTGGCAAGAAGCGCCTGCTGAATAAGAATGGGATTAGGTTTAGCGGGGAGTGGAAACACCAAGGATTAGCATCACTTTGCACAATAAAAACCGGCAAGAAGGACGTAAACGAAGGTAATCCAGAAGGGAATTACCCTTTCTTCACTTGTGCGAGCGAGCCGACTAGAAGTGATAGCTACTCCTATGATTGCGAAGCGCTTTTGATCGCTGGTAATGGGATGCTTGGAAAAACTCATTATTTCAACGGCAAATTCGAGGCTTACCAGAGAACATATATTCTTTCGGAATTTAATGGGATTGATGTCCCTTTTCTTCATCAGTATATCCTCTATTGGTTGATGCGAGATATAGAACGAGAAAAGCAGCATGGCGCGATGCCGTATATTAAGCTCGGCCTTCTTCAGAATTTCAAGGTGCTTTTACCCTGTTTCGCAGAACAACAAAAAATCGCCACCGTACTGTGCGCCGCCGACCAGGAAATCTCCGCTCTGCAACAAAAGCTCGATGCCTTAAAGCAAGAGAAAAAGGCCCTGATGCAGCAGTTATTGACGGGTAAACGAAGAGTTTTGGTGAGCTAAGGGGGGACCACGTGGAGCTAACAAAGGACGTTGCATATCAAGCGATTGCTGAGTTTTTTGCAGACAAGCCGTTTGTGTTATTTGGCACAGGAACTTCATGTGCACTTGATCTGAGTTTTGGGATGCCAGCTCTTGAGCGCCACCTTCGAGCTGAGCTTGCTTATGGAATGACCGAAGCACAAGCACAGCAATGGCAGCAAGTGGTCTCTGCTCTTGATGTCGGTAGTCATGATTTTGAATCTGCAATGGACTTCATCAAAGATGAGGCGCTGACCAATCGAATAGTCGAACTTACTGCCAGCTTTGTTGCGCACCACGATAATACCCACGCTCATTCAATCATGTCTGGCTTATGCGATTGGCCCGCTGGCTCGCTATTGAAAAAGCTGGTTGAAGCTTTGCCGCAGGCAGATAAACGACTTCACGTCGCCACACCAAATTACGATTTGCTGGCTGAATACGCTTTTGTCCGGCACAACATCCCTTACATTACAGGGTTTCACGGTGGTTTCCTTCGTCGCTACGACTGGGCTGAGGCAAAAAAGTCTGTTCAATCCATTCAGAAAGGTCTTGGTAAGACAAGGCCGCCATTAAGAATTGTTGAATGCAAACATATCCGACTACACAAGCCGCACGGTTCGTTGAATACATTTGAATGGGAAGCCCAGCTTATTGAATGTAACAGCTGGATATTCAGCAAACCTGACGGCGTTGTACGGGCCATGATCACTCCTGGCACGTCCAAATATCAACGATTACACAAGGACAGAGCACAGTTAGCCGAATACGACACAGCTGTCGGAAACCATACTAGCTTCCTGTTTTTAGGGTTTGGCTTTAACGATTCCCAGCTTGTTAACAACGCATTTAGGCAAAAGCTTGAACAAGACCAATGCCGTGCGTTGGTGATTACTCGGGATTCGAACCCAAGAATTGAAGAGTGGCTAGGCAAGTGTCCGAACATGTGGCTCGTCTGCAAACAGGCTGACTCAGACAAAAGCAGGATCTACAACTCAAAATTTGAAAACTGGCTACATATTGATGACAAGGAATTGTGGCGTTTTGACGCTTTTACCAACGAATTTTTAGGAGGGTAACATGGCACTTTTTACTTTCAATGATGACAGCTACACGCTTGGCAACATCCGTGAAGTTGACACCCGAAAAGTAACTATTCTGGTTAACAGTGACAAAGATCTACGTAAAGCCAGAGTTGGACAGCTTGTAACCGTGCAACTCAGCGGTGCAACTGAATGTTGGCTGATTGGCATGATTGATAAAGTCATTAAAGCGGTGGTCACCCAGCCACTTACACCGGAAATAGCGGAAGATGATGCTGACGAGATAGATGCTTTTGAAGATAGCGTAGTCAATACAGTTAAGATCACCTTGATGGGCGCAGCCCGCTGGGATGCAGTCGCTCAAAAATATAAGTTTTCACGATCACTTGATCACGTCCCAGAAATCGACTCAACCTGTTACGTACTTAAAGACGCTCAATTAGAAGAATTTATGCGTGTGATTTCTGAGTGTGGCGATGGAGAACACTCACTGGAACTGGGCTCTTATAAGCTTAATGAAAACGCACGCGCTTATGTCGATGGCAATAAGCTTTTCCAGCGGCATGCCGCTTTGCTTGGCAGTACCGGCTCTGGTAAATCATGGACGGTTGCCTCTATTTTGGAAAGAAGCTCGCAGCTACCTTCTTCAAACCTTGTTGTATTCGACCTGCATGGTGAGTACAAGGAGCTTTCTTATGCTAAGCAACTGAGAGTTCCAGGGCCGGATGAGGTTGACGTAGATGATGACTCATTGCTCTTCCTGCCGTATTGGCTGCTCAATTCCGAAGAGATTCAATCATTATTTGTTGATCGCAGCGAGTTCAGCGCACATAACCAAGTTGTGGTTGTGCAAGATGCCATAACAGAGCAAAAGAAAGCATTCCTACAAGCGAATAGTCGAGCGGATCTATTGCAGTCTTTTACTCTAGACAGTCCAATTCCATATTCCCTAAATGAAGTTATTGGGAAGCTTCAATATCTGAATGAAGAAAAGGTTCAGGGAGCAAAAGGCCTAAAAAACGGTCCTTTTAACGGCGAATTCTCTAGGCTATTGGTTCGTATGGCCAGTCGCTTAAACGACCGACGTTATGGCTTCCTGTTCAACAGCCCAGACAAATATAACCAATTCGATTCGTTGAGTATGATTGCTGAAAAACTAATGGGCTTTGGCAATCAAAAACAAAGTATTAAAGTAATCGACTTCTCAGAGGTTCCCGCTGACATACTGCCAGTCATCATTGGCCTGGTTGCTCGTATTATCTATCAAGTTCAGTTCTGGACTGAACCGAATAGTCGCAGACCAGTTGCTTTTGTCTGTGATGAGGCTCATCTGTATCTGCCAAGAAAAGAAGGCAACCCAGTTGAGCGCAGAGCGGTTGAAGCATTTGAGAAGATAGCTAAGGAAGGTCGAAAATACGGCGTTGCACTCATGATTGTGAGCCAACGACCTTCTGATGTAAGTGCCACCATTCTAAGCCAGTGTAACAACATCATTTCATTGCGTTTGACAAACGCGGATGACCAAGCAACTGTTCGAAAATTACTTCCAGAAAGCCTAGAAAGCCTCTTAGAAGCATTACCCATCATGGATGTTGGGGAAGCAATGGTGGTAGGCGACTCGGTACTGCTGCCGAGTAGAATAAAAATTGATCCTCCTGCTGAAAAACCATTGAGCGCTACAATAGATTTCTGGTCTCGTTGGCAAGAAGACGTTACCAATGCCGATTTTGCGTTGGCTGTAGAAAACATGCGCAGACAAAACAGAACAAAGCCATAACCCGAAACTGCACCTCGGTTATCAGGGGTTGAAGAGAGATAACGAATGACACAATACACACCCAAATTTCAGGAAGAATACAGTGCCAAGTTAACGGCGCTGAGGCTGTTCCTCTCTCCTGAAAGCGCGTTAGCGGCCCTTGGTGGTAGAGTCGATGAATGGGGAAAGGTAGGACATGCACATGGACAATGATCTTATCCTCTATACCACTGACGATGGACAATCCCAGCTTGTCCTGCGCGAGCTGGGTGGTCAGGTTTGGCTGACCCAGCTGGAAATGGCTGAGCTTTACCAAACCAGCAAGCAAAACATCGGTAAGCACGTGAAGGCCGTATTTTCAGACGGGGAGCTGGCTGAGGGGGCAGTTGTAAACTCAAAGTTTACAACTGCAGCTGATGGTAAAGAGTACCTGACTCAGCTTTATGCACTACCGATGATTATTGCCGTTGGCTACCGAGTGCGCTCGACCCGTGGCACTGAATTCAGGCAATGGGCAACTCGAACGTTAGCAGAGTACTTGACCAAAGGCTTCGCCATGGATGATGAGCGCCTCAAAGATCCTAAATGGGATTATTTTGATGAGCTGCTTGAACGCATTCGCGATATACGGTCGTCCGAAAAGCGTTTCTATCAGAAAGTCCGCGATCTACTGGCGTTGTCTGAAGACTACCGAGCAAATGAAAAGGAAACTGGATTATTGTTCGCTGAGGTGCAGAACAAACTTTTCTTTGCTGTCACAGGTCACACTGCCTCTGAACTGGTTGTGGCGCGTTCTGACCCTGCCAAGCCAAACATGAACCTAACCAGTTTCGCAGGGAATAAGGTTCATAAGGCAGATGTGGTGATAGCTAAAAATTACCTGCAAGCGGATGAGCTGGAAAGTCTGAATCGCTTGGTCAGCATGTTTTTCGAGTTTGCTGAGTTTAGGGCCAAAAACAAAACACATCTTCGTTTGCAAGATTGGCGCGAATACGTCGATAAGTTCATGGATTTTAACGAACAGCCACTCCTTAGTAATGCGGGGCAAATTAGCCGTAAACAAATGGAGCAACTCGTTAACCAGCGCTATGAGCAATTTGATCAACAGCGTAAATTAGCCGATGCACAAGCGACAGATAAAGCAGAGCTAGAGGAACTGGAAAAGCTGCAAGAACGACTGGAACAAAAGCGAAGGGATAAGAAATGACCATTCAAGCGGCCCCAAAATTTCAGGAAGAATACAGCGCTAAGTTACCAGCGCTGACGTTGTTGATCAACCTAGGGTGGTCGTTTCTCTCTCCTGAACTCGCATTAGCCGCCCGTGGTGGTAAAGCCGACGAGGTGGTTTTGCGACATGTGCTGCGCAGTGAACTTAAGAAGCGCACCTTCACCTTTGCCGGCAAAAGCTATCCGTTGTCTGAAAAGGCTATCGACAACCTGATTGCCGAGGTATGCAGCCCCGCACTTAACGAGGGTCTGTTAACTGCTAATGAGCGCCTTTACAACCACTTGCTATATGGCATTTCGGTCACTGCGTTTGTCGATGGCAAAAAAGCCAACCCGACGGTTGCGCTCATTGATTGGCAGAAGCCAGCCAATAACAGCTTTGTATTTACTGAGGAATTTACCGTTATCCGCTCTGGTGGCGTGGAAAGCCGCAGGCCGGATATTGTTTGCTTCGTGAACGGCATTCCACTGGTGGTGATTGAAGCAAAGCGCCCAGATGGGAAGGCCCGATCTGGAAAAGGGGGAGGTCCCACCATTGACGAAGGCATTTCGCAATGCCTGCGTAATCAGCGCCATGATGAAATTCCGTTACTGTTCGCCTATAGCCAGATACTGCTTTCTATAAACGGCAACGAGGGTCGTTATGGTACCTGTGGCACGCCTTCAAAGTTCTGGGCTGCCTGGCGTGAAGAAGACATCACCGATGCCGAGATGTATGCCATAAAAAACAAAACACTCAAAGACGAACAACTGACAACATTATTCAGCCACCGCCCAACAAAAGACCTGAATTGGTACAAGCGTTTAACCGCTGCCGGGGAGCTTGCTGTGACTGGTCAGGATCAATTACTGATTAGCTTGTTAACGCCAGTTCGGTTGTTGGAGATGACCCGTTACTTCACCTTGTTCGATAAAAAGGCTGGCAAAATCGTTGCCCGTTATCAGCAGGTGTTTGGTATTAAGCGACTGATTGAACGCATCAATACCCGAAGCAGCACAGATGGCCGTGAAGGCGGTGTGATTTGGCATACCACGGGGTCGGGCAAGTCATTCACTATGGTGTTTTTAAGCAAGGCGCTGATCCTGCACGAAAGCCTGAAGCAATGCCGTATTGTAGTGGTGACTGACCGGGTAGATTTGGAAACTCAGCTGAGCAAAACCTTTGCCTCGGGCGGTGAACTGGCCGGTAAAAAAGACAAAGAAGCCGCCATGGCCACCTCTGGTAAACGCCTGGCCGAGCAGATTGGCAAAGGCACTGAGCGGATCATCTTCTCGCTCATCCAGAAATTTAATACTGCTACAAAAATGCCAGAGTGTGTAAACCACAGCTCTGACATCATTGTGCTGATTGACGAAGGCCACCGCAGCCAGGGCGGTGAAAACCATATTCGAATGAAGCAGGCGTTGCCGAATGCCGCTTTTGTCGCCTTCACCGGCACGCCACTGTTAAAAGACGACAAGACCACTAATAAGTTTGGCCCCATTGTGCATGCTTACACCATGCAGCGTGCGGTTGAAGACCAGACGGTGACGCCGCTGCTGTATGAAGAGCGCATTCCCGACCTGGATGTGAATGAACGCGCTATCGACAGTTGGTTTGAGCGCATTACCGAAGGGCTGTCAGATGAGCAGAGGGCCGACCTAAAGCACAAGTTTGCTAAAAAAGGTCCCGTTTACGGTGCGGATGACCGCATTCGTTTGATTGCTCTGGATATTGCCAACCATTTCGTAAAGAACATCGACGAAGGATTAAAAGGCCAGTTAGCCTGCGACAGCAAGGCCTCTGCTATCAAGTACAAAAAATATCTGGATGAAGCTGGCTTGTTTGAATCTGCCGTGGTGATGAGCCCGCCAGATAGCCGAGAAGGCAACACCGCTGTCGATGAGGCCACCACGCCCGAAGTGACCCAGTGGTGGAAAGACAATATTGGCAGTCAGGATGAACAGGCTTACACCAAACACCTTATCGAACGCTTCGACAAAGACGATTCACTGAAGATACTCATTGTGGTTGATAAGCTGCTCACCGGCTTTGATGAGCCGAAAAATGCGGTGCTGTATATCGACAAGCCGCTTAAAGAGCACAGCCTTATCCAGGCGATTGCACGGGTAAACCGCCTGCATCCGAAGAAGAGGTTTGGTCTGCTTATCGACTATCGTGGCATTCTGTCTGAACTGGATACGACCATTCAGAAATATCAGGATTTGGCCTCCCGCACTCAAGGCGGTTATGACGTTAATGATATTGCTGGCCTCTACAACCAGATGAGTACCGAGTACAAGCGCTTGCCACAGCTGTATAAGCAGCTATGGGCCATATTCGATGGCGTGGAAAACAAGAACGACATCGAGCAGTTGCGACAGGTACTGGTACCGAAAATTGAAGAGCAAAAGCCTTTAGCGCCGGGAGAGAGCGGAGAGTTGGTCGATGTGCATCTCAAGGTACGTGAGGACTTCTACGAAGCCCTGACGGCTTTCGCAAGCTGCCTTAAGGTTGCGCTACAATCGGCCACCTTCTTTGAAGACAAGAGCTTTAGCGACCAAGACCGTCGACACTACAAAGAAACCGTGAAGCAATTTTCCAGCCTGCGCCAACTTGTGCAGCAAGATGCCGGTGAGAGGATTGACTACGACGAATACGCCGAGCAAGTGAAAAAGCTGTTGGATAAGCATGTGGTGGGCGTCGAAGTTAAAGAGCCCGGAGGTGTGTATGAAGTGGGTAAGATGGGACAAAAGCAACAGCCGGAAGACTGGAGCGAAGATAAAACCCGCAACGAAACCGACATCATCAAAACCCGTGTAACCCGCATGATTGAACAGGAGCTACGGGATGACCCCTATGCTCAGGAAGCGTTTTCCAAGCTGCTGCGCCAAGCCATTGAAGAGGTCGAAAAACTATTCGACCACCCATTAAAGCAATACATGCTGTTCCGTGAATTCGAGGAGCAAGTGCAAGATAGACGCTTGAATGACATCCCCGACGTATTTGCCGGTAATCGTCATGCTCAGGCTTACTTTGGTGTGTTCAAGAAAGTGCTGCCTGAAGCTTTGGCTGTGTTGGATCAGCAAGTTCAGGATAAGTGGGTCAACGTTGCCTTTGAAATTGACCAGGCGGTAGAAACCTCCGTTTCAGAGAATTCCATCAACCCACAGAACATCGAAGCCGACATTCGTAAAAAGCTGCTGCCGCGTATGTTCCAGGAGTGCAAAGTCATTGGTGGCGGTATGGATCAGGCCAAGAAGATTGTTGAGATGATTGTTCAGATCACGCGGGTCGGGTTGAACGGCGCTTGAATGGGTATAACCAGATGAATGTGCCGATTAACCCCCAACCCTCAAAATCGGGGCAGACCATGAGCTTTCGCTACGGTGACGAGCAGATTACGTTTGAGCGAGTTAAGCGCCCGCAAGCCACAGGTAAGGTATTAATCAAGGTTCATCCCGATTGTCGGGTAATCGCATCGGCTCCTGAGGGGGCAGAAAGCGAAACCGTGTTATCGGCTGTGAAAAAGCGAGGGCGCTGGATATACGAGCAGCTTAGGGACTTCCGCAAGCAGCTTGAATTCATAACCCCTCGGCAATACATCAGCGGTGAGAGCCATTACTATCTGGGCAAGCAGTACCTGCTAAAAGTGATTGAAGCGCCTGAGCGGGTACAAAGCGTAAAACTGCTACGGGGCAAACTGGAAGTATCAGTACGTGTGAAATCTACCGACAAGGTCAAAGAGTTGCTGAATGACTGGTATAGAGCGCGGGCCAAGCAAATCTTCGTCAAGCGACTCGATGCAATGTTGGAACACGCCCTATGGGTCGAAGAGCGGCCACAGCTGCGCATACTTACGATGCAAACCCAATGGGGAAGTTGCTCACCTAATGGCCGAATTACCCTGAACCCGCATCTGGTTAAAGCGCCTCGTGAGTGCGTTGATTACGTTATTTTGCATGAGCTTTGCCACATCGCCGAACATAACCATAGTGAGCGATTTTACCGGCTAATGAGCCAGGTAATGCCAAAGTGGGAAAAGACGAAAGAACGGCTGGATGGGATGGCTTATGTTATCGCAAATTGATGACTCAATGTTGTAGGTTTAAATAAATTCGCGACTAGGCAATATCTGGCCACACGAGAGTCATTGTTAGGAGATTTGCTCTGCTCCCAAGTAAACGCTAACCGTAGCACCCCTTAACACGATTTAACAGTTGATTAGTGACTTGTAAGTTGAAGTTACATTATGCATGGTTGGCTATCAGAATAACCTCGATGTTCCATAACAAAGATATCATCTGCTAGAAAAAAAATTAGTGTGTATATTTTTATTGCTAACGAAATGTCATTCTTTAGCTTGACCGGTAACGTGTTTAAAAAAATCTGTACTGTTGTCCTTTTATCTCGCTTTCGAATGCATGGCAGTAGCTGCGCGGTCTGTAATCAATTCTGTACTAACTGCGACAACTCCTATGCCCCTTTCAGATACCACCCAAATCATTCCTAAGTTTGAGTCTCACCGAGTGAATTTAGGTGTGTATGTTAATATACACATTGTTCTTATAATTCAACAGGTTATAAAAATTTATGTTGAGGTGACGATCATTACCAATATAATAACTTCAATTAAAATACGCCATCAGTTGAAGACGCACTCTTGACCCCTTTTTCCAGAACACTTGAAACACTCCGACGCGATAAGGGCTTTAGTCAAACAGATTTGGCTTCGATGGTGGGGGTTCGTGCAAACTACATAAGCACGCTTGAAAATAGCCGCAAGTTACCTTCCGAAGCGCTCTTGGAAAAAATTATTGATTGTCTTCGCTTAAATCAAAACGACACTGAACGACTGAAAAACGACCTTGAACTTAGCCGTTTTAGCCTAAAAGCGCCTATTAATGCATCAAGGGAAGAGTTTGAACTGTTGTATATGATGAAAGACTACGTTGGCAATCTCACGTCGAGCCAAATACAGCTAATGAAAATAGCATTGAAAATACAAGACGAAATCAAATCAGAGAGAGGTATTCGATGAAGAACTAGCAGGACCGACTGGAAGCCGGCCCGACTAGAGCTAGCAAGTACATAATACTTACCTTCGACAAGCAAGATTATGTACCGCCTTTCTCTCGTCGTCAAATCCCTGTTTCCAGCATCACATTAACCAGTAATTAATCATTGCCTTATTTGGTAAGGGATAAGCATGCAAAAAAATAATGATTTTGCGGTGACGGCAACGTTACAGCTTGCGTCGAGAGTGCACGCAAGAAAGGGCACGTACCTTAGAGCGAGAGAACCTGTTACTCGCTCTAAGGGTCGCGTTGTCGGCTACTACGCCTCTTGGAAGAACAAAAAGCCTATTGCTTGGGAATCACAGCTAGAAAGAGATGCCTGTGCACTGTTTGAGTTTTCAAAAGGAATAGTGGCCTATTTTGAACAACCTGAAGAATTTGAAATACAAGATGAAGGAAACTCATTCAGGTATACACCAGACTTTAAGCTTAGTTTCAGGTGCGGAGGAGAGGCATACGTCGAAATCAAGCCGGAAGAGAAGTTAAATGATACTGGTTTAAAAAGTAAGTTAGCGAAGTGCTCAGTGTTCTTCCGAGATGAGAAAAAAGCCGATTTCTTCATTCTTACCGAGAAAGAGATTCGCGTATCTAACTTCCAAACTAATCTCACCATATTAAAGCACTACAGCAAATTAACGCTCAGTAATGTCGAAATTAATGGCATGAAGGAATGGCTAAAAGAAAAGCGCAAAGCACCAATTTTTGCCCTTTCAAAGATGCTTGGCTCATCGCTTAAAGCTTTTGCATTCATTGCACATGGCCATGCTCAAGTCGACCTAACTCAACCCCTGTCTGAAACGTCAATAACATTTACTAATGAGGAGAACAGCGATGAAAGTATCATCTTTTCATGCCGGTACGCACCTGACTTTAAATAGCAAAACTTTCAAAATCATTCGCAAGGTACAAAACAAGATTTTCTTGGAGAACACCGATGACTTGAGCGTGATTGCTCAACCCGTTGAAGAATTATTGCAACGACACGCTAAGGGAGAATTGAGCCTGATAGGTGTCAATACTCGTCGTTTTCATGGCGCTAGGTTCAGCAAAGATTTGCAATCTTTGGATCCAGAGCACAGAGAAATCGTCTATTACCGACTGAGTTTTATAAGCAAAGCAATCAACGTGCTTGGGAAACAGCCTACGACAGTTGGCCTTCAGAATGTGGTTTCTGAGGTAGGTCAAGCCCTCGACTTAAAAAGGCTCCCAAGCATAGATTCAGTGTATAAATGGTGGAAAAAATATCACCGCTCCGGTGGCGATATTATGTCACTGCAGAAAAGGAAGCCAGGAAAAGAGGGTATACGTCGCTTTAGTTCAATAATCACGGATGAAATTCAAACAATTATTGAAGAGGAATACCTCTCGAACAATAAACCCCCACCATCTCACGTATATCGGCTACTCGAACATAAAGTAGAACTTCTCAACAGGCTGAGACCGACGCCACTTAAATTCCCGTCGAGGGCGCAATTTTACAGAATAATAAAAGGACTTGATCAATACGAAACGATGTTACATCGACAAGGTAAAAAAGCCGCCGACAAGCATTTTCGCCTAACGGGAGCAGGCCCATCAGTAAGTATGATTTTGGAGCGAGTAGAAGTAGATCATTCGCCTATCGATGCTTTATTAGTTGATGACGTAACCGGCGTTGTGTTAGGGCGGCCTACGCTCACATTGCTGATTGATGTGTACTCTCGAATGATACTTGGGATTTACATAGGATTTGAGCCGCCCTCTCTCGTGGCTGTGATGAGGGCTTTGCGACATGCAATCCTGCCAAAAGAAAACGCTGCTTCCTACTTACAGGACGTGGCAGGAGAGTGGCCAGCGTTCGGTATTCCAATGAACCTTATTTGTGACAATGGTTCAGAATTCCATGCAGAGACACTTAAACGACTGTGTGCAGAATTGGATATCAATCTTCAGTTTTGCCCAAAGGCTGAGCCCGGGTACAAAGGCACGGTGGAAAGACTAGTGGGAACCATTAATCGAGAAGTATGCCACCGATTACCAGGAACGACGTTTGGCTCGATACAGCAAAGAGGGGACTATAAATCTGAAGAATATGCCTGTGTGACTGAAAAGGAACTCAAAAATTTTGTATGCCGTTGGATTATTGATATCTACCACAACCGAGTCCATACAAAGACAAAAAGGACCCCTCTTGCAATGTGGAACGAGGGACTTGAGTCTGTGTCCCCGATATTACCCGAAAGTGAAACCGCACTGGCGTTTTGTATGACACATGAGGAAACAAGATGTTTGACTCACAAAGGCATAGAGATTTTTAGTATGTTTTACAATTCGGCAGACTTGCGAGCTTTGAGATGCAGAAGACACGATAATTATGATGTCATTGTGCGTGCCGATCCTGAAGATTTAGGCCGAATATGGGTCTTCGACGATCAAAATGGAGACTACATTTGTGTTCCCAGCATCACGCCCGAGTACGCAACGGGGTTATCCCTCAGACAACACAAGCATATAAGAAAGCATCTTATCGACAAGGGACTGGGTGAACAGAACAAAAAAGCAGTCTTAGAGCATATTTACAGACTGAACGAAGATATTAAGTCGCTCAAATCGAACCGGTTGCAAAGGAAACGCAGAAAGGCGGCTCAACTTACGCAAACTAATCAAAATAGCCCTCGCCAAGAGGACCAGCAATCCGCACCACTCGAAGACATTGTGTTTGACAGTTTTGAGTCATTTGATGTCTTTCAACTCGCTTCGGCTACCTTGGAGGAAGCGTAATGAAACCCAGCGAAGCGATCATTTTTAAGCATATTGCCAAAACCAAAAACACTATTGTCGTTCATCCGTCTTATCAAAAGGCTTCTGAACAAATTGAAAAAGCGTTGCGGGCGAAAATTGCTGTGAACGTGAGTAAAAATATTTTGTGCCTTGGCGATCCGGGCACAGGTAAAACGACACTCAAAAATCACCTGAAGGCCAAATACCCACCGATAAATGATTCTGTGTGCATCACGCAGCCTCTTGTGTGCGTAGAAACTCCGTCCAAACCCACTGTAAAAAGCATGGCCGAAACGATTTTAGTAGAGCTTGACGACCCCAATTTCTATCGTGGCACTGCAACACAAAAAACCAATAGGATAAAAGAGCTGTTTAAAGAAAAGAAAGTGATGATGCTTATTGTGGATGAGCTTCAACATTTTGTTGATCACTGCGGGCCGTCTACAGCAAAAGAGGTCTCAGATTGGCTTAAATCGCTTATGGAGGATTCAAAAGTCTGCTTCGTTTTGATGGGGCTGAAAAGAAGCATAACGCTACTTTCGATAAACACGCAGCTGCAACGGCGGTTTAGCCAAAAGGTGTACCTACCTCCATTTTCAATCACTGATCCAGAAAGCACCAAAATTTTTGGTGGTGTGATTTTGCAGTTAGAACAAAGCTTGGCGACCGCAAGCCCGCTTGAGTTATCTCAGGACTTAGTAAAACGATTTTATTTTGCGACGATGGGGATTATTGACTACGTCACCAAGATATTGATCACGGCGTATGAAATCGCAATGGAAAAGGGGTATGAAGGGCTATCGAGAGATACCCTGGAGTTAGCTTTCAACGAAGCCATTTGGCAAGAATGCGAACATTCTAAAAATCCCTTTAGTAATAAATTTAAGGCTATGTTCGGATTAACTGTTGTTGAATCGAAAAGAGCCTGTTTCCGTTAAGGTTTTCTGGGTTATCCATAAACCTGAACCAACCAAGGTAATGTTCTAGGTATTTTGTGGCTACTCCGTGAAACCGTTTTATCCACGCTTTCAGACGACTGTGATAGGCGTTAACATTTTGAATATGAAAGACTTTATCTATCACCTTAACACCTCCCGCCACGTCTAAGCGCTTGTGTATTAAATCATTTTTCTCAGAAAGAGCTATGTAGGGCTTATATCCATCACTACATAACACACTGTCTTTCTCTAATTTTCCTGCTAGCTCCTGATGCAGAGTTGCCGATGTAACACTTGGCACAACGGCCTCATATGTATTCTTGGCTCTGTCTCTGACCGTTAAAACGGGCACCCAGTCATCTTTTGAACGCCCTCGTTTTTTCGCTTTCATCCCTCTTTTGCGGGGCTGACGAGTCATCCGTTTTGAGCCTTTCTCTGAGTAGGGAAAAAGTGTTTCGTCAGCCTCGATAATACCTTCTAGTTTGCTCGCCTTCAGTGCTGATGGTAGCGCCAAGAATCGATGCCGCCACCTGAACGATGTTTCAAGGTGGAGACCACATTCTTCGGCACATTTACGCAATGGCTTACTGTCCAGCATACAGCGAATATATTCTAACCACAGCTCTTTGTATCTTAGTCGAGCTAGCGGTGTCGCCGTTGTCGCTACAAAGGTTTTGCCGCAGTTCTTGCAGCGATAACGCTGCATCTTGTTTACCTTGCCGTGCCGATTGATCAGTGAGCTATGACAGTGCGGGCACTCAGGGTTTTCAACCATCCGCTCCTCAAGCTCTGTTATCAACTGTGAGACGCTATCAGTGCCTTTCAGCAGCTTCTCAACATAACGGGTTTGGCTATCTGTTAAGTGTTCTAACTCGGCTATAAGCTTTCTAAATTGTGCTGGGAGCATAATCAACCCTCAATAACTGTATCCATATACAGTATAGCAACAATTTAGCAGAACATAGCCAAATTTAATTGGGAATTGCTGGATAAACCGAACATGCCTTTCTACGATGCGGTAGAACGTGATTCCGTGCGACAAACCAAGGGGGGCTTCAAATGATGTTGAAAAAGCCCCCTATACACCCGCCGATAGAGGCTGGCGAATCCCCACTGTTTTATCTTATGCGGCTTGCTTTGTTAAACCACTATGATTCACATACGTGGCTGTACAAAAATGCTGAAGATAGGGTTTCAAGAAATTTGAGTCAGCTCGTCAATTACCTTGCCGAAGAGGATTGGACAAAACAGGCTGAGCAGGATGAATCAGCACTTCGCATCTTCCAGTTAGAGAATTTCCATTTAGTTAAAAATGCCAGGTTATGTCCTATTTGTGTCAGCGAAGATAAAAAATGGAGAGCCACTTGGCACCTTAAAGCATCGGTAACATGTGTAAAACATGAGGTTAATTTGGTGGATGTTTGCACAACATGTGGTGCAGACACAGACCTCTTCAAAGCTAAACTTCACGAGTGTGTTTGTGGTGCATCGTACGGTGAGCAAAGTATTGTTAGGGCATCGAAACAGCTACTAGAACTTCAGCGGTTTATTGAGGACGGTGCTGTACCTGAACAAAACAGAGAGCAGCTTATGCCGGCTGACCATGGGTTAACTCTTGAGGAACGAGTATCGCTAGTAAGCTTGTTCTCGCGGCTTACACCAAACCACGATGTTAAAAAAACAGGTACCAGTACAAAGTTAAATAGTATGCAACAAGCACTCGATGCCCTCCAGGATGTCGCTCGTGGTTTGCTTGGGGGCAAGGCAATGTTTATTGCATTGCTTGATGTTTTGCAAAAGATGGGCGGCAAAGGTCACCGAGTTGACCAACTCACCATCTTTTACCGGTCGTTCTATAAGGAAGCAAAAAAGGCGTGTTTTCAGCGGTATAAAGACGTTTTAGAAGCAGCAATTACGGAACGTAGTGTCTATGCGACGAAAAGAAATAGCTTGTTTAGTGAGAAGACAATCAATGGCAACGTTTGGCTCCCTTTGAAGGTCGCATCTAAAGAGTATTCGGTTGCAACATCCAAACTCCGGCTTGCGACAAAAGAGGGATTAATCGCTTGTAACAGACAGAAAAAAGGCGGAAGAACCTTTTCACTGATATACCGTCCCCATTTAGAAGCGCGTCTCAGCTTTTTAATGCAACAACTCAATGCCACAGAAGCGGCAATTTTACTGGGTGTGACGAAATCACAAATGCAGCTAATGTGTAACAGCGGAGTGCTCTTATCCGCTGTTCCGCCAGAGCCTGGACGGTGCGCACATTGGCGGATTGCAAAAAGTGAAATAATCGAATACTTGAAAAGTCTTACGCCAAAGAAAGTTAAGTTGATGCCTAAGTCGATTCTGCTACCTGTTGCCATGAAAAAATACGGTGGTGATATACCCGATTTATTTTTAACTATTCTGCAAGAATGCAGAGCTGGCAACCTATTGTCTCATTTAGACGATGAGGCATTAGGTATAAGAGGCCTGGCACTTTGTCATCGTGAGTTAATCAGTCTCATTAAAAGGATAACCCCAGCCCACCACGTTTCAGCCACGAAAATGGCGGTAAAATTGCAATTACATCCTGAGTTCATGTCGCAGTTAGTAAAGCATAAGCTCATAAAGAGCTGCGAGACTGACAACAACTCTAACGAGAGAGTGATCCCGATAGAGTTTGCCCACAAGTTTAAGGCGCGATTTGTTATAGGGGCGAAACTGGCCGGAGTCCTTGAGATAAGCCCCAGGCATTTGTATCGACACTTGGCAGAACTCGGTATCATGCCCTTTGACCATGATAAAAACTATAAGCTTAGGAGTAAGATGTATCAGAGGTATCAGTTTGTGAATATACCGATGATATACACCTACGTTAGAGACCACCTTGATTGGGAAAATGCAGGGGTATAGCTGATTTGTAAATCGTACGGCTGCGATGTCGGTGTTTCCCCAACCACTAACGCATCACACATCCCGAGTATTTCATTTGGCTATGATGCGTGTCTAAGATTGAAACGTTTGAAGAGCTCTGGGTCTTGCCCGCCTCGCTGATAAAAAGAATCATGCTAGGCGTGGCAAGACGATAAGTAAACGGCAACTGCACTTGTTCTTAAGTATGAGTTTAGCCGCAACCTGCTGTTTCAGAGTCCGTTTACTCTCTATGAGGATGGTCAAAAAATACCGGCCATTATTCAAAGCAGATTTTTTGAGTCCATTCCCATGAAAATATAGGACATAGCTTTTCATCGGAAACGAGTGTTAGTATGACAACTTGAGAGCAAGATGTTATGGGCTCGATTTTTAGACAACAAAGGAGTGTGATTCGATGAAGTTTTTTCTTCCATACGCCAGAGATAACAACGAAGCATTAAGTGTATTAGCTGCAACCGCGGAATTTATTGGAAATCCGGTGCCTAAAACCAGCGAAATGATATATACGGTTCATTATGTACATAATAATATTAGTATGGTTGCAACCGTTGGCGAGGACATCAATCAGTATTACAAAGAAGCTAAACCAACTGTGATTGCAATATTTCCTCCGCATCAAAATGGCGCTCCGATCAAGATTTGTCTTGCAGACCGAGGTGTAGCGGGAGGTACCCCAATTTTTGTTGATGGAAAAAGTCAGTATATAACTTTTGAAAAGGATTAGATTTCATTTGTTATGGTTGTCAACAGAGCGCATATGACAAGGTCAGTCAGCTATGCCTGCTTCGTGGGCTGGCCCTCAAACCTGTTGCTCGGTTTTTCGACCGCTGCTTGCAGAGTAGGCCTTTCTCGGAGGAATGGATGGATAAGCGGACCATATTTGCTTTTATCATAACTTTTTTATTTTTGACGGCTGTAGGCGTATATTGCTTTACTAATTTTAAACAGCTCGTCTCCTTACAACCGAACGAAGTTGGTGATTTAATTGCGGGTATAGGCTCAATATTGGCTCTTTTCTGGTTGATATTTGGGTATTTTCAACAAGGGCAGGAGCTCAAAGAAAACACAATAGCTTTAAAACAGCAAGAAGCGCAGTTGCAAGAGCAAGCAAAACAAACCAAAGAGCTCGCTATTTTTGCTAAGGCTCAAGCAGATGCAATGAGGTCATTAGCGAAAGCTACAGAACAATCTGTTGGTCACGATAAATCTCTTGCCATGTATACAAAAGCATCCAACGAGTTATCTAAAAAACTAATTCAAGCATCAGAGAAACATGCAAAGGCAACAACAGATTTAGTTAAATCGATTAATGGTGCTGCGGCAAAAATACAGCGCAGGTGAAAACAAAGAATCCAAATAGGCAGGATGCTAGGCCAGGACTTCCGACACTTAGTTCCTTACGCTAGCACACGTTATTGCCCCTAGTCAGGGGATCTAAGTGTCCAAGGAGATATTATGGACTTAGAGGTAACCAATCAGAAAAACGAATATTTATTTTCAGGTTCGGAGAGTGCTTATCTTGCTGGACTAGTGGAAGCATTAGGTTTTTTAGAAACGCATCTAACAAAGAAACAGAAAATACGTTTGTTTAAAGATCTTCAAGTTGAAGGTTCAACTTTTGATGAGGCAAAGTATCTCCAAGCTGCATGTGAAACATCAATTGCAGCCTACTTGGCGCGAACATATCCCGATAGTTTTGTCTATGAACCAAAAATAAATCCTCCAAAAGATGTTGATTGTGGTTTTGAGCTGAACGGAAAAACCTACAATATTGAAGTTAAATGTCCAGACTTTTCAAAAAAGAATGAAATCGATAGTTCAAATACCTTCAAGATAGGCGCGTTTGGAAGAATTATTGATTTTGAGGATGTGGTATCAAATCTAAAAGATGTGTTTGATCCTGAAAATAATCCGGCAGCAGACCCTGATAAGCCACTTGTGATACAGCAGCACATGGATAACAAGTTAAAAGATTACCTTGTATCTGCTCACAGCAAGTTTAAAGAATCGACTGGGCCAAGCGAATTGAATGTTCTTGTAGTGTAAGCGATCAATTTAGACCGTCTTTTCCTCATTGAACTACCCCGTAAAATAGTCCCCGTAGATTTTACTCACGGAGACTTAATCGATGGCAACAAAAAGACGTACACGCGAGCAATGGCAGGTATTGGTTGATAAGCAAGCAGCAAGCGAACTGTCGGTCAGTGAATTTTGTGCACAGCATGCGTTAACAGTATCAAACTTCTATCTGTGGCGTAAAAAACTGAGCGATGATAGCCAATCGCTTGCGCCGCAGGATAACTGGCTTGCCTTTGATATGCCAGCAAGTGCGAACCAGAGCGCAGGCTCTGCCTGGGAGATTGAACTGGCATTACCCGGTGGTGTGGTGCTGCGGATGAACCGGGCTGCCTGATGTTACCCTTATCCAATGGGCGTATTTGGCTGTATACCGGTAATACCGATATGCGCAAACAGTTTGATGGGCTGGCGGCACTGGTACAGGGCAAACTGGGGATGCAAGCGCATTGTGGTGACTGGTTTGTGTTTATCAATAAGCGCCGCACCCAGCTAAAGGTGTTGTATTACTACCAGGGCGGTTATTGTTTGTGGAGTAAACGGTTAGAAAAAGGCACCTTCGCCAAAGTCACTGACGGTACAGCAAAAACACCATTAAACAGTGCTCAGTTACAGTGTTTGATTGATGGCATTTACTGGCAAAAAGACAAACAAAACAGGCGATTTAATTGACTGATTTTGTTATAATTTACGCCATGAAAACACATTCTATTAGTCACCTTTCACCGTCTGAAATTGAGGCTGCCTTTGCTCATCAAGCTGAGGAGATTGCGCAACTCAAGCATCAACTGGACTGGCTTAAACGCCAGTTGTTCGGGCGTAAGTCTGAAAAAGTGTTAGTGGATAATCCGGCGCAGAGCAGTTTGTTTGATGAGGGTGAGACACACGCCTTACCGGCAGACACCAAACCGGTGAAGGCCCATACCCGTTCCTCACAAAAGCAACGTCGCGACTCGGATGTGAATGATGAAGGCCTGCGTTTTGATGAGACGGTGCCTCAGCTGATTATTGATGTGCCTGCGCCTGAGTTACAGGGGGCGAATGCCGACCAGTATGATGTCGTTGATATCAAAGAAACCCGTCGCTTAGCACAACAGCCCGGCAGTTATGTGGTACTGGTGTATCGTCGTCAGGTCGTGCGTCATAAAACCACGCAAACCCTTAAGGATACCCCAGCCCCCATCAATGTACTGGAAGGCTGTTACTGCGATGTCTCACTACTCGCTGGGCTGATGGTGGATAAAGCGGTATATCACTTACCGCTTCACCGCCAACATCAACGGATGCTCGATAGCGGTATCACCCTTAGCCGGGCTACCTTAATCAACTGGATACAACAAGGCATTGAGCTGCTTCGGCCCATCGCCAAGGCCCAGTGGCAGCACATTCTGCAAAGCAACATACTGACCATGGATGAAGTGCCCATTAAAGCCGGGCGTACCAAAGGGGCTGGCCGAAAACCGGGGCAAATGAAACAAACCTACTTCTGGCCGATGTACGGTGACAGTGATGAGGTGGCGTTTACCTGGAGTCACAGCCGGGGCATGTTGCACGCCAAAGCACAGTTACAGGACTTTACCGGTACCTTGCTCACAGATGGCTATGCCGCTTACACCAAAACGGTTGAACAATTAAATCAACACGAACGGCAGATTGTGCACGCTGCCTGTTGGGTACACATGCGCAGAGGCTTTGAAAAAGCCCTCGACAGTGAGCCTCACACCGCACAACAGGCATTGGATATTATCGCCACACTCTACCGGCATGAAAAACACATCCGGGATAAGCAATCAGACCTGGCCGATATCCATACCTACCGCCAACAACACAGCGAACCACTCGTGACTGACTTCTTCCGGTGGGTCTACCAACAACGCCAGCGCACTGATTTACTACCCAAATCCCCCTTCGCCAAGGCGCTTCATTACACCGCTGAGCGAGAGAGCCAACTCAAGGTGTTCCTGAGTAACCCCGCGTTACCCATGGACACCAATCATCTTGAGCGGGCACTGCGGGTAATCCCCATGGGCAGAAAAAACTATTTGTTCTGTTGGTCCGAACTCGGGGCTGAACAACTGGGCATATTACAAAGCCTGATGGTGACTTGCCGCCTGCAAGGCGTCAATCCCTACCATTATCTGGTGGATGTATTGCAGCGTGTAGCACTGCACCCGGCCAAAGATGTACTCGACCTGACGCCAAGAGTCTGGAAAGAGAAATTCGCGGACAAAAAATTGACGAGCGATTTAGATAAAATGGGGTGATCCGGGTCTATATTGATCGCTTACCTTGTAGTTTGCTGTGCTGATTTGACTGATATGCAGAAGTGGTTTTTCTACCTTTATGGTCATAAGGGGTTGTTTACCAATGAGTCATTCTATTCATTTGTAGATTATAAGAATGTTGACGTAGTTATGCTGACAAATTTGTATCACCGTCACCATGACTATCAGCGCAAGGATAAAGTTGAGAATCATTGGGACTTCTCAAAATCGTTTAATCTTGTATTTTCTAACCCTCTGAGACAACAGAATAAAAAAGAAATAATTTGGGAGTTCGTCAATGCAGTTCCTAATCATTCAAGGCAGTTAATGAATTACAAGGTTAAGAACGGATTAGATTACATGCGCATACCTCACTATGTTTGCGAGGAACTTTTGGCGAAAGGGTTGTACTATTTCCAACCAAACACTTAGCAAGCACAACTCTGAAACAAAACTTCCGCTGCGCATCAGAGTTTCGAGTGCTGCGGGCGTTAAGCGAACTATAAGATGATTAGCCCCGAACAATACATATTCCAGTCTGAGCATGCAGTTGAAGGCATGTTTGACCTTCTTAATCACTATTCTGAATGTAAAAATGAGCTTCCCTCCGGTACAGGTAATTCGTCATAATGGCCGCGACGGAGAGTTTGAAAAGAAATATGAGGCTTGGAGGTCTAGGCCTGAAATTCAGCAAGAATTTGAAATTGCCGAGTATGCTCGTGAGGAATACCGAGCCAGCCTTTTTTCTAGGCATGTCATCTCAGGTTCGATTTTGCAGATAGCTTGTAAAGCAATAGAACTTTATTCAAATAACCTTGAATGCGACGACTCATTTGCGTACCTTTTCGAGGGCTGCAAGTCAAAATTAAAAGCAAGGTTAGTAAAGTTTGCTATTGGCAGAAAGGTTAGAAGCGTCCCTATAGGCCTTATCATTTATGCGGGGCGTAACCAGTACAACCATTTTGATACTCAAGATGGTCTAAAAAATATTGTAAACATCAATGTCTTTAATGCATTGGCTACGAACCACGAATATGGTGATTTTCTCGACCCGCCATTTGATCTCGATAACGAATCAATCATTTCATATTCATCAAATATTCGGTCAATCTTGGAGTGGAACAACTACTCAAAATATATTACTGATATGAAGAATCTTCTCGGTATCGAGCAACATGCTTGATAAAGCCAATCAGGTGTAAAAAACGCCGTCTCGTTCTGTTTTTCGTTCAATGCTATAGGCGTTCACATCTCAAAAACTAACACGGTAATAAATATGGAAGACAGTTCATTGATAGGGGCTTTAACTAATACATTGAAGGAGCTCTGTAGAGCCCTTGGTGTCGCAGGTGCGGTTATTAGCGTAATGTTAGTAATTCATTATTGCTTTAGCATTAACTTTTATCCATTGGAGTTAACTATAGCCGATCTAAAACACAAACCTCCAGAAAAGTATGCGATAGCGTTTTGAACAAAAAAATCTGCTGCGTATTTCGGTGAATCCGATCGGCCGTTTCCCCACTGTGTTAAGATACTTGACGTTCTAAACATCGAGCTGCATTGTACGTTTCACTTTATTTTCATAATCTATACCCACGCTAAATACAGATAAACATATTTTTGGACATGGAGAGCTTAATATGATCACTTCGCCCGCTGAACTATGGAAAAGTTTGTGCTCCAGTGCTGGCTTGGAGTTGAGGCTGAGTAAAGGAAAGCCTGGTAGGGACGCCGATATTGAAGAGTCTTTGAGACTTGCGTTAGATGTGCCGGATAGTGCTTTGTCCCTCGAGGTATGGTTGGAAGAGGACGCTCTTTCACCAAAACCGTCTATTAGTACTGAGACAATTCTTGTTGAGATACTAAAAAGTCAGAATGGATTTGCGCAAATGATGCAGGATATTCTTGACGTATTGATTGAAGCAAACGCTGTTAGTGCATCAAATCAACTTAGTGTTGAATTTAAATTTGATGATGTCAGCGATCCTTTAAAAGCTACACTCGAGCAATTTCGAGCAACAGTACTTCGAACTAGAAATGTCCTAGAAAAGCGCCCAAAACTTCCAGGTTCCGATCTACGCTGGTCACTTTTCGAGACATTAAGAAACTATATTCCCAATGATTTCAGTGGTGAGCGACCAAAAGGCTTCCCTCCAGTGGAGTCAATAAATAAGACTGGGCATCAAGGTATCGACGCTCAGTTAGATACCATTGTGGAACTGGTATCTGCGGTGAGGGGAATTTGGGGTAAACATGGGGAAACACGTTCACAAGTATTTGAAACAGCCCGCAAGAGTGATTTCCGAGACGAACTTTTAAGTCTATGCCGCGATGCAACGGACTTTTGGGACATAGGTGTTTTGCAAGGAGTTCAGGCGATATCAGCGCAACTAAATTCTGGGCAACAAGATCATGAAGAAATTTTCGCAATATTAGACAATCAACTCAGCAGAGTTGAGTGGTCATATAATTGGGTCTCTCGCACATTTGATGAACTTCTCGATATTTTAAATTTACCAGCATGGAAGCGCCGGCATGAACTTTATTCGGTCTGGATTGGTACGCGGTTGCTGGTTGTTGTGCAAAGTGTAGCTCCTGAAATACGTTACCACACAGTAAATGATGTCCTCTCATTCGCATTTGGTGGGAGTCGTCTGGCTACATTTAATTGGAACGACAAACAGTATGATGTATGGGCTGAATTGCGTTCTTCATTAGTTGGCAAGAGCCCGAAGCGAAAGAAAGGTATACAGCCCGATTTTAGGATATTACAAGTCGATATCTCTCAGTCGATCGCTTCACAAACAATATATGTTCTTGAATGCAAACACTACCTGAGTGTAAACAAAAAGAACTTTACACAAGCAGTAAAAGATTATGCAACTAGTTGCCCACAAGCAAATGTCCAGCTTATCAATCATGGCCCAGCAGATGAAAGTGCGCTGAAAGAGAAGTTACCTGACGAACTTCAACAACGTGCTAGTTTCATAGGAGATGCAACGCCACTACGAGAGTGTTCAAAAAAAGTTGTCACTGACTCAATTAAAAAAGTTCTTTTCCCTGAACTACCCTCACAAATACCAGAGGTAGATCAAGTATCAGACAATAATTTAGACGTAGCTGGTAGTACAAATTCAGGTGGTTATATAGAGATTGATTGGGATGATACTCTTTCTGACATAGACCTCTCATTACAAGTACAAAATTTAAGTGGGGATATTTTAGATACAGTCGACTTTCGTAACCATGGCTCATTAGATAGTGCACCTTTTGCTCGTTTAAAAAATGATGTGAGAACTGGACCAGGAAAGGAGCGTATTGATATCAGCAGATGGTCATTTGACGTTTATAGGGTGTTAGTAACGAATTATTCAGAAGTTGGTGTAATGACACCGACTTCATTGAGCTGCAAAATCAACGTTGGTGATGAGCAGGTATTGTTGAAATTTCCGCCGACGCATAACGGTAAATCGCGAGAGTGGCAGGCGGCAGAGATAGTTATTTGTAATGGGAGTGCTCGGATAAAAGCACTCTGAGCTAGTACATCCGAGTATGTTGTCCCTCTGATTTTTCTGACAACACCTTTGGCGACAAGTATCTGATAAGGAATTTAGAAGCAATTATGAGAATCTTTGCGGAATTTAGAAGAGATTATGAGAATTTCAGATTCTGAAAAATTCTCATAATTCGCGCAACGCCTTTAAAAACAGGTATTCTTTTTTGCAAGGATTATGAGATCCCACAACCCGAATAAAGATAAAAGCCCGGCTAAACACGCCTAATGCCAGTCAGTTAAGCTGACTGGCATTTTTCTTTGAGGGGTATTTAGCCGGTCTATTCCTTACCACTCGTGGATAATACCTGTCAGGTCGTTTGTCCGGTAACCTCATCATCCTCAACGATTCCATCAGGTATTCATAGTGAACTGGCAGTTTAGTCACTGTGTCTGGGATAGTGGTCAGGAAGAACACAATGATATGTCTCATGCAGAGTCCGAAGCTAAGTCGAGAGGGAGATAAATCCGGTATGTCTTTTACTGCATCTAGCATCATCATCCTAATCAGGTTGTAGGCGAGCAATAGTCCCCACAGTTCCTGACGCACCATCTCAGGTTTCTTACTACGAAGCGTTAGTTTTGCCTGATGCAGAGTCTGTTTCATTTCCCTGAAGCCCAACTCTATTTCCCAGCGCTGAACATACACATCAACAACGTCTTCATAGGGAAACTGCATCGCATCAACCATTGAACTAAGCACCCGATAGGTCTTTCCGTCGATTTCGTAGCTGGTCAGTCTCGCTTCGATGGTTTCCGGTAAACCATCGAACTTCTTCCTAGCCTGAGGAGAAGTTTTCAGTGTGACAATAGCATCATCTTCACTTAGTTGATGTTTTACTGTGTATTGTAAATCTTTACGTGCAGGGAGCATCCAGTGCGTGTTGACCCCTTTAGTCATCCACAAGTAGAGTAATCCCAGCGAGTAATAGCCTCTGTCGAACAGGGTCAGAGAGTTATCAGGCACCGAAGGGATAAGCCGTTCAGCGAGGGACATCTCTCCTACATTACGACTATCAAATTCACTGGCCAAAAGAAGGTGGCTGGACGTTTCCATCAGGCTGCACATGCGTACCTGCGGGTACGGATTATCACCCTTGGCATTCCGGTCACAACCAAATGCATTAAGGTTCTCCGTAGTATCCTGAGTACGAAACATCACGCCATCAACCGCCAGTACATTTAAACCACACCACTGCTCAAAAGCGTACTCACCAAATGCCCGCTGTGCCATCAGTTTAAAAGTGTGCCCGACGGCATCTTCCCCCAGTCGTTGGCGCGCTTGTACCACCGCACTAGGCGCAACAAAACGATTTTTACCCGGTAGTGAAACATCGAGTTTATTCGCAATGTCCCAGACAGGGTCGTTACGGAAAAGACTCATACCAACAATGGTAAAAACAACCGAATCCAGAGGTAATCGTCGACGCCTGACGGTCGCTACACCCGATAATTCATAAGCTTGCTGGAGAAGTTCGGGGTCAACGAAAGACATCAGTTTATCGATAGCATTCAAATCTTCTGCATGACCAAATGTATCATCGAGGTGTGTAAGTAAAGACATAAAAAAATCCGATACCAGAGACTGATATCGGATTGTGAACCCGTAGAAAGATCGGTCAACCGATCAGTATAAATTTCTTAACTGATCGGCATTAGGCTAAACACGCCGGGTTTTTTTTGCTTTTCGATAACAGGCAGCTAAACATGACTGATGATCATGACAGCTGCAACAAACACAGTTACATTGGATAATTAACCAAACAAGCCGACTGCGGAATTGATAATAATGAAAAGACGACTATTACTTGCAGCTGCTATTTCTGCATCACTAGGTTTTACCTCGCCGGTTTTAGCCGAGCAAGATAGCTTTGAAATGTGGCCAGCTGCACAATACAACGCCAGTATTCCTACCAGCCAGGAAGTACTCGGTTACGAACTAGGTGAACGCATCACCAGCCATGCAGACACGTTAAAATACTATTATGCGTTACAGGCTGCTGCACCTGACAATATCAGGGTAGTTGAGTTCGGCGAAACCTGGGAAGGGCGCAAGCTAATCTACGCGGTAATCGGTTCTAAAGAAAATCTCGCTAATCTTGAGCAATTCGCTAAAAACATGAACCGGCTGGCTGACCCAGGAACAACTTCTGAAAGCGAAGCTAAACAACTCATTGCTTCTTTGCCGTCGTCGGTTTGGCTGGAGCACGGTGTTCACGGCAACGAAATTTCCAGTACGGATGCATCAATGGTAACGGCCTATCATTTACTGGCCGCTACTAATCAACCCATGGTAAAAAAGATCCTGGATAATACGCTGGTGTTTATCGACCCTATGCAAAATCCGGATGGACGTATGCGGTTTATCAACCAGTATTACGCAACGGTAGGGCTGGAGCACAGTACCGACCGCCTGAGCGTTGAGCACAACGAACCCTGGCCGCGGGGACGTTCTAATCACTATCTGTTTGATATGAACCGAGACTGGCTGGCAATCACCCAGCCTGAAACAAAAGCGCGTATTCGCGTCATTAACCAATACAAACCTACCGTGGTCATAGATCTGCATGAAATGGGCGGCGACTCGAGCTACTTTTTTGTCCCTGCTGCACAGCCTATTAACCCCCATATGCAGAAAGAGCAGTTAGATAATAATGTCACCATCGGTAAAAACAACGCAAAATACTTCGACCAGTTTGGTTTCAGCTACTACACCCGTGAAGTATTTGATGCTTTCTATCCAGGCTATGGTGACAGCTGGCCAACTTTCTATGGTGCGTCCGCGGCAACTTATGAAGTAGCATCGGCCCGGGGTGAGCAGTTTGAAAAACTGGACGGCAGTATTTTGCACTACCGCGACACGGTACAGCGCCACTTCGTAGCATCCATGGCAACGGCCGAAACTACTGCTGAACATCGCGAAAAAATCCTCAGCGACTTTTATCTTTATCAACAAAAAGCCATTGAAGCAGGCAAGGATGATGATGAGCGAACCTTTATTCTGCCAAACGTCAGAGACAGGGCTGCGACGCATCGTTTAGCCACATTAATGGCTGAGCATGGTGTCCAGGTTAAACGGGCCTCAGAGAGCTTCAGAGCGTGCGGTGAACGCTACAAGGCTGGCGCATTTATTATTGATACCGCCCAGCCCAGAGGACTGTTTGCCAAGACCACCTTTACCCAACAGGTGGATATGGATAAAAACTTTGTGGCTGAACAGGAGCGTCGCCGGGCTAATAAACTACGCGATCAGATCTATGATGTCACCGGCTGGTCATTACCGCTGATGTTTAACGTGGATACCGATAGCTGTGACGATGCAGTAAAAGTAAATGGCAAGATGATCAGTGCCGATATGCCCCTGGGAGCAGAACTGGTAAACGCAGATGCTAAGGTGGCGTACCTTGTGCCCTGGGGTGATATGTCCGCGGGGCGGTTCTTAACAGCCGCACTGCGTGCAGGCATCCGGGTTAAGAGTGCAGACCAGGCTTTTAAAATGGAATCGGGCAGCTATCCTGCCGGTACGCTGATCGTAGAGGTTGCTCAGAACGATAAAAACCTGGCCGGGGAAATCGAACGGATTGCCACCGAGACCGGCGCCAGAGTAGTGGGAGTGGATACCAGTTGGGTGATTGAAGGTCCAAGCTTTGGTAGTGAAAACACGGCAGGCATGAGCGCACCGAAAATCGCCATGGCCTGGGATGAACCTACCAGCTCACTAAGTGCTGGCAGTCTGCGTTTTGTGATTGAGCGACAGTTCAATTATCCGGTAACGGCAATCCGCGCCGGCAATATGAGCTGGGCTAACCTTAGTGACTATCAGGTTATTATCCTGCCTTCAGGTAACTACGCCAGACATCTGGGGGCGGGCGGTGCAGAAAACCTCAAAGACTGGGTAAGCAAAGGTGGTGTATTAATTACCATAGCTAATGCGACTCAGTGGGCAGCCAGCGAGAATGTTGGTCTGTTGGATGTAAAACGCGAGTATGCCTTAAAAGACGAAGACGTAACTGCACAGGGCGATGGAAACATTGTTGAGGGCACCACCATCGAAAATCGCGAAGGTTTCCTTAACGCGATAGAAAACGAGCAGGAACTACCAGATTATGTAGCGGGTATTCTTACCCGGGTTGAAGTTGACCAGGAGCACTGGCTTACCGCAGGGGTGAATCCCGAAGTGTTTGCCATGGTTACCGGAAACGATATTTACAGCCCAATCAAACTGGATTCCGGTAAAAATGTAGCCTGGTTTAAGGGCCAGGATGAGGTGGTAGCCAGTGGCTATATCTGGGATGAGTTTAAAACGCAGAGCGCGTATAAGCCGTTCCTGATCCACCAGCCTATGGGTCGGGGAATGGTCATCGCATATACCCAGGAGCCAACAGTCCGAGCTTATCTTGATGGCTTAAATGTGATGTTCATGAACAGCATATTCCGCGCCTCAGCCCATGCTTATCCGCTGCGATAACGTTTTATAGTTGTCTGACATAAACAAAAACGGCGACATCAATTGAATATTGAGTCGCCGTTTTTTTATATTGATTCCCTGATTAAAGGGCGGTGATATTTAGCATTAAACTCGTATTCGGGCTGCCTTTTACCGTGAATCTGTAGGTTGCAGTGTGAGGAGGTGTGAAGCGCATGTTAGCAGCGTCTTCGCCGCAGGTTAGCGACATGGACTGTTTAAGTGCAATCGCCAGGCCTTTGTAACTGGCGCCACAGGTTTGACCGGTCGTCCAGTTGGCATTGGAAAACTTAAAGTCGTAGGGCTGCTCATCAGCAATCAGTTCAACATCCACGTACCAGCCGTTACTGCCGCGCTGTAATTGATAAGCCGGTTTGGCTTCCCACCAGTTAAATACACCACGCAGGTACCAGTCTGAAAATACAATTTCTGGCTGCTTTTCCTGAAAGACCGGGTACTGACCGGTTTGCGTACAGGCTGTCATCAACAGGGATAACGGCAGAGCTAACCAACGTTTTTGCATGATTGACTCCAAACTAAAGAAAATAAAAAAGGGCACGCCTGGTGCCCTTTAATGTACTTCAATGTTATTTGGCTAATAACGAAATATCTGCGGTGGTGATAAACAGACTGCGCAGTAATAATAGCAGCGCCAGGCGGTTTGCTTTTATTGCCGGGTCGTCAGCCATAACCATTACGTTATCAAAGAAGGCATCGATACTCGGACGTAACGTTGCCAGCTGAGCCAGTACTTCAGTATATTCACGATTAGCCGCATGGCTGTGAATACTGGCCTGAATCGCTTTTATATCGTTATACAAGGCGATCTCTGCATCTTCTGAGAGCAGTGCCTCATCAACTTTCTGATCGCCTTCAACTTTATTCTTGGCAAGAATATTCGCTACCCGCTTATTCGCGGCAGCCAGCGCCTCAGCAGCTTCATTTTGCTTAAAGCCGGCAACGGCATTAATGCGCGCTAAGAAATCGGTTGGTTGCGTTGGACGGCGGGCAGAAACCGCCTGAATAACATCAGTCTCAACATCCTGATCGTGCAGTAAGGCATTAAAGCGGCCTAATACAAAATCGACTACCTGCTCGATGACGTCCTGATTGGTAAGCTTATCACCGTAGATTTCAGCGGCTTTAACTACCACATCCTGCAGATCGATCAGTAATGATTTCTCGGTGATAATCCGCAACACGCCGATGGCAGCACGACGCAACGCAAACGGATCTTTATCACCTTTAGGTAACTGACCAATGCCAAAAATACCCACCAGCGTATCGAACTTATCGGCCAATGCCACCGCAGCACTTTCCGGCGCTTCAGGTAACACGTCGCCGGCAAAGCGCGGTAAGTACTGCTCGTATAACGCATTGGCTACCGGTGCTGGTTCACCATCGTGCAGCGCATAGTATTTACCCATTACGCCCTGAACATCCGGAAACTCCATGACCATGTCAGTCATAAGATCGGTTTTGGATAACAGGCCTGCTCGTTGCGCGTGGGCGCTATCAGCACCAATGATATCGGCAATGTAACCCGATAACGCCGCAATGCGATCAGACTTTTCTTTTAAAGTCCCTAACTGCTTCTGAAACAGCACAGACTCAAGAGAAGCTAAACGTGACTCGAGAGACTGCTTTTTGTCGGTATTAAAGAAAAACTCGGCATCTGCAAGGCGCGGGCGGATGACTTTTTCGTTACCATGAATAATCTGAATCGGATCGTGACTCTCGATATTGGTCACAAACAAGAATTTATTGGATAAAGTGCCGTCTTTATTCAGTAAAGGCACGTATTTCTGATCGCCTTTCATGGTGTGAATCAGGGCTTCTTTTGGCACATCCAGGAAGGCTTCTTCGAAACCTGCCTGCAACACCACCGGCCACTCGACCAATGCGGCGATTTCATTTAACAGGCTTTCATCGTAATCGGCAATCAGGCCCAGTTCGTCGGCTTTAGCATTCAGTGATTCAGCAATGCTGGTTGCGCGGCTGGCGAAATCGGCTACAACATAATGGGCTTTCAACGCACTCTGGTAATTATCAGCGTGATCCAGTTCGAAGGTCTGTTCACCGTGGAAACGGTGGCCCTGAATGGTTCTGGCGCTGCTTAAGCCCAAAGCTGCGATATCAATCAGTTCATCACCATAAAGTGCACACAGCGTGTGTACCGGACGAATAAACTGAGTGGTGTAGTCACCCCATTTCATTGGTTTAGGGATAGGCAGTTTGGCAATTGCCTGGCTGACGATGTCTTTCAGCAGCTCACTGATCTTCTTGCCTTTTACTTCGGCCTTGTACATCAGCCATTCGCCTTTGTCGGTAACCAGACGGTCGGCATCTTCAACATTAATACCATTACCTCGGGCCCAGCCCATGGCGGCTTTGGTTGGATTACCTTCGGCATCAAAAGCGGCAGAAACCGCCGGACCACGTTTTTCGACGACTCTATCTTGCTGTGATTCTGCCAGGGCGGTGACGTACACCGCCAAGCGGCGCGGCGCGGCAAACCACTGCACATCGCTGTAGCCCAGATCGGCTGCACTTAACGCATCTTTGATGTTATCGGCAAAGCTTGAGCCAAGTTGGATAAGGGCTTTTGGTGGGAGCTCTTCACTACCCAGTTCAACTAATAAATTTTCGGTGCGCACCTTTTACTGCTCCTTCTTACACAGCGGGAAACCAAGCTCTTCACGGGCATTGTAATAAGCTTGTGCAACGGCTTTGGCAAGGGTTCTAACGCGTAAGATGTAACGTTGTCTCTCCGTAACAGATATCGCGTGGCGGGCATCCAGCAGGTTAAATGCGTGGGATGCTTTCATTACCTGCTCATAAGCCGGTAACGGCAGATTCTTTTCTATCAGCAACTGACAAGCTGTTTCGCACTCATCAAAGGTTCTGAACATGACATCAACGTTGGCATAGTCAAAGTTATAGATGGATTGCTCCACTTCGTTCTGGTGGAACACATCGCCATAGGTAACTTTACCCATTGGGCCGTCTGTCCAAACCAGATCGTAAATACTGTCTACACCCTGGATATACATGGCCAGACGCTCAAGACCATAAGTGATCTCACCGGTAACGGGCTTACACTCAAGGCCTCCCACTTGCTGGAAGTAGGTAAACTGGGTCACTTCCATACCGTTAAGCCAGATTTCCCAGCCAAGACCCCAGGCACCCAGGGTAGGTGATTCCCAGTTATCTTCTACAAAGCGAATGTCGTGCACCAGTGGGTCGAAGCCAAGCTCTTTTAACGAGCCTAAATAAAGCTCCTGGAAGTTATCCGGTGAAGGCTTGAGCATGACCTGAAACTGATAGTAATGCTGCAGACGATTAGGGTTTTCACCGTAGCGACCGTCAGTAGGGCGTCGGCTTGGTTGCACGTAAGCACTGCTAATAGGCTCCGGGCCCAAAGAACGCAGGAACGTCATAGGGTGAAAGGTACCTGCTCCAACTTCCATATCCAGTGGTTGAATAATCACACAACCTTGTCTGGCCCAGTAATCCTGTAAGGCAAGGATCAAGCCCTGAAATGTTTTAATATCGTACTTAGGCATACATTAACGACTATAACTGACTGATGACTTAAAGAGGTGGGTTAGTATACATTTTGTCAGGCCATGAATGTAGGCCTAGGGCGGCTTAATTACCCGCTTGTTGACTAAAAAGTCCGGTTTATTCCAACAAAACTGGCGTCGCTATGCGACGAGTATTACGGTTGACCTATCACAGGAGAGAAAAATGAGCGAAAGTGTTATTCGGTGTGGCTGGGTGTCGGACGACCCTATTTATCAGCAATACCATGATGAAGTGTGGGGGCGGCCTGAATATGACTCACAGCAGCTGTTTGCAAAATTGTGTCTGGATGGGCAGCAGGCTGGCCTGAGCTGGATAACGATTTTAAAAAAACAGGCGGGGTTTGAAGCGGCCTTTCATCAATTCGACCCGGTCAAAATTGCCGCCATGAACGACCAGGACGTTGAGCGACTGCTACAAAACCCACAGATTATTCGTAGCCGGGCAAAAATTAATGCCATTATTACTAACGCCAGAGCCTATCTGACACTTACCGAAAATAGGGAATTCAGTGATTTTATCTGGCAGTTCACCAACCATAAAACCGTGGTAAATCAGTGGCAGGACTACCGGGATGCGCCTACCAGTACCGAAGAGTCTAAGGCGATGGCAAAGGCACTCAAAAAAGCGGGTTTTAAATTTGTTGGCGAGACGATTTGCTATGCCTTTATGCAGGCTGTGGGCATGGTCAACGACCACACCACAGACTGTCATTGTTACGAAAGTGTGCGGGAATTGGCTAACTGCGGATAGCGCTCTTCACAGTAGGCGATAATAGCCGGCAGCTCTTTTAAAACCGGCGTTTCGTGTTGCTCTTCGATAGCTTCGCGGGCTTTGTCTTCATTGAAGCGCTGCTGTTTGGATAATGCCTTACGGTCTTCTAAAATGGCGAAGCCGCTGACTTCAGTAAACAGCGTGTGAATAGCCGGATATTCACCAGCATAGTCGCGGGCTTCTTCCGGCAGTGCTCTGAGTAGCCGGCAGATACGTATAGTACCTTCTGATACATTACACTGTTGCTGCTGCATCGCTCTGGCAATGGTGTGAATACTTTCAAACATCACTACCAGGCGCTTTTCACGGGCATCCTTTTGGCGAGCGTTTTGCTGCTGTAACTGAAAAACCAGTTTGCCGGCGTAAACACCCAGCCCGGCGATGATCAGCAGACCAATGCTAACCAGAATTATCCAAAGCATAGTTATTTCTCGTAGTCGTCCAGTTTCAATGCATCGAGTGCATCTAAATCGTCGATTTCGTCTTCCTCATCTTCTTCATCACTGATACCCATCAGGTCACACAACACTTTATGGCGAGCCATAGTGGTATCCACGTAGTGCTGCTGCTCTTTGGTTATCTTCTCACCGTCATCGAGTTTATCCAGTAAGCTGGCCAGACGATCATCAGCCTCAATGGCCGCTAACTCTTCAGCCGGGGTAGCAAACTTGCGCTTTTCAATCTTAGCCGGTACTGATTTGATCAGTGGCACCGGTTTCTTACTGCCTAAGCGCGGGTCTTTGTTGGTATTGGAAGTGGCTTTATCAGCTTTCTTCTGTTCAACATTATGTCGGCTACCCGGGGCTTTGCCTTTATGCTTTTTAGGCCGTTCAGAAGACTTGGTATTAACATGATCCGGGTTCTTACGAACGCCAATCAAACCTACCTTTCTGGATTTTTTCTTTTTTGCCATAGTATTTTGTCGAGCTCCTGCGCTCTGGTGCAGTGTTTAATAGCTACCATTATAACGTGTTATTACGCGAGCTTCTGCATCAATACAATATCGCGGTCGGGAAAGATCACATTTAACTGATACTCCCGAGCCAGCCAGGTAAAGGTTTCAACAGAAAAAAAGCTGACGTGCGTGGGGTCATTTTTATAATGCCAGTTGGCAAATTTTTCGGCACTTAGTACCCGCTTGGTCATGATGGCCAGCCAGCCCTCGGGCGCGAGTAGCGCCATCCAGCGCCGCCATTCTGTTGCCGGTGTGTGGAAATGTTCAATAGATTCTGTCGCCGTGATCAAATCATAGCTGGTGCCGGGAATTTCGTGCGGGCCGAAAAAGGGGTCGAAACAATCGGTATTAAAGCCCGCTTTGTTAAGTAAGTGCGCCAATGCCGGGCAGGGGCCTGAGCCGTAATCCAACACTTTAGCATCCGTATTCAGATGCGGCGTAACACAGTCTACTAAACGATTTAGGTAGCGTAGGTAGCCTTCGTCTTCGAGGCTGTTCTGATGCAGGCGGTACTCAGCCAGTTCCTGTTTCGGCTCTGGTAAGCATTGCGGATCGACAAACACCAACAGACACTGATTGCAGCGAAAGTAGGTACGTTTTTTATCCTGATGAAACTGAACGTATTGTTTAGACTGGCAAAGTGGGCAATTAAACATGATTTACCGCAATAAAAAAGGTGATGGTATCACACCATCACCTTGTTAATTGAGTGTCAGATGACACCTCTCCCGTTAGTGCACTTCTCTGTGCGGCTGGCTTTCCTGCAGTGCTCCCCTTATTGTTCTTTTTCACAGAGCATTTTTTGTTCTGGGTCTTCCTGACACTTTATAAATTCATCCGTGGACTGACTTTTTATTTTTGTTGTTATTGTCGGGCTGTTTCACAACAGGTTTCACGACGCAAACTAGCTTACACTAACTGTAATAAATTACAACACTGCGTGTTACATTTTATTAACAATGGCGTGTAAGCATTAGTCAGCACGGTAAATTTTAGTGTAAACCCGCGATATAATTCGCCAGGATTTCGATGTCTTCGTCAGTCAGTTTAGAGGCTACGTCGCGCATCATACCGTTCATGTCGTTGTGACGTTCGCCGGCGCGGAAGGCTTTTAACTGAGCAGTAGTATAGGCTGCATGCTGACCACTGATATCCGGGAAACCTGCTAATTGCATGCCGTTACCACTTGGGCCGTGACACGCAATACAAGCTGTTACGCCACGTTCTGCATCACCACCGCGGTACAGAGCTTCTCCCGGCTCAACAAAGTTTTCCGGAGTAGAGCCCGGCGTTGCTTCCTGGCTTGAGAAGTAAGCCGCCAAATCGGCAATATCCTGATCGCTCAGCGGGGCAGCCATACCGTTCATCACGGCATTATTACGACCTTCTTCGCCACCGGTAGAAGAGGCTAAGCGGAATTCGGTTAATTGTTTTACCAGATAGTTCTGGTGCTGACCGGCAATCTTGGGATTGATATCGATCATACTGTTTCCATCAGGTCCGTGACAGGCAGCACAGACAGCTGATTTTGCTTTACCAGCTTCAGGGTCTCCTTCGGCAGTAACAGAAGTGGTAAACCCAAGGGTTAAACAAACCAACAAACACAGTTTTTTCATAATTTTTCTCTTACAAGGATCCAACGGCTGATGTGATATACGTGATATCATGCGTATTTTACACATTTAACGCGTCAGAAAAACCTATTCCATGCTAAAACTATGGAATAACATCGGTTTAATATTGAACTACGACTAATGTAGCAGACGTTCTGACATTATGAGTACCCCATGAGTTATTACAGCAAAGCAAAATTTTTTACCAGTGCCCCCGACATTAAGCACCTTAAAGATGATAGCGGTATTGAGGTCGCCTTCGCCGGACGGTCAAATGCCGGTAAGTCCAGCGCTTTAAACACATTAACCCGGCAGAAAAATCTGGCCAGAACCAGTAAAACCCCAGGCCGCACTCAGCTTATTAACGTGTTTGAGCTGGAAGCCGATAAGCGCTTGGTGGATTTGCCCGGATACGGTTATGCCAAAGTACCGCTGGCCATGAAGCAAAAATGGCAGCGTTCCCTTGGTGAGTACTTACAACAGCGCAAAAGCCTGAAGGGCCTGGTTGTACTGATGGATATTCGTCATCCTTATAAAGACATCGACCAGGATCTTATCCATTGGGCAGTGGAGGCCGGGATCCCGGTTCTGGCGTTATTAACCAAAGCCGACAAATTAAAATCAGGTAAACGCAAAGCGCAATTACTGATGGCCAGGGAAGCCGCGCTGGCATTTTGCGGTGACGTCACTGTGCAGACTTTTTCAGCTTTAAATAAACACGGTTTACCTGAATTTGAAGCAGTGCTGAACCAATGGTTTGGTCTGATCAAAGATGAGCCGGCGGATGAGGAAGGTAGCGCTGATTAGTAGCGCCCAAAAAAATAACCCCATTCATAGAATGGGGTTAAGGACTGAGAGAAAACACATAAAAAAACCGATTGTAAGAGTACGTAATCACACCGAAAGTTCAGAAATAATTCATTTATTTTTAAATTAATTTTATTCTTTTTATTTATCAGTATTTTAAGCGTTAAAAAAACGTTGTTCAGGAGCGTTGAGGAAGGTAGAAATACTTTACGGACAGCTTGAACAGGCCCGCCTGCAGTTTTATTTCAGACATAAAAAAAGCTCCGGTAAACACCGGAGCTCAAATCAAAGGTTTGAAAAATGATTTCTCACCTCTGTACCCTACAGTGGTAAGACTACCTAAGCTAATCGAAAACGGCAAGTCAAAAATGTAATTTTATTACTTATGTAACCGGTGACTTGCCGTAATATTCAGCAATTGTTACGTTTTTTCTGAAAGCTAATTACCTTTTAGTGTGCTTCTTCCCAGTTTTCGCCATTTCCGGCTTCTACTTTCAGTGGTACCGACAGCGTTGCTGCCTGTTCCATCAGTTCTACAATGGTTGCCACGTTGGTATCCAGGGTGTCCTGTTTGATTTCAAATACCAGTTCATCGTGCACCTGCATGATCATCACTACGTCGTCGCTATCGATGCTGCGGATCCAGTCATCCACCTGGATCATAGCCATTTTTATTACGTCGGCAGCCGTGCCCTGCATGGGCGCATTGATTGCCGCCCGTTCGGCACCTTTACGTCGCGCACCATTGCTCGATTTGATTTCCGGCAAATACAGCCGGCGACCAAATACGGTCTCGACATAACCATGTTGTTTGGCAAACTCACGGGTACGATCCATATAATCGAGCACGCCGGGGTAACGCTTGAAATACAGATCCATATATTCCTGGGCTTCCTGACGGCTAACATGTAACTGTTTAGCCAGACCAAAAGCAGACATTCCGTAGATCAAACCAAAGTTAATTGCTTTGGCGCTGCGGCGTTGGTTAGCGGTAACGTCATCCTCAGCAACATTAAACACCTCGGATGCGGTGGCCCGGTGAATATCCTTGCCATGGGCAAAGGCGTCGAGCAGGCCCTGATCGCCGGACAAGTGAGCCATAATCCGCAACTCGATTTGCGAGTAGTCGGCCGCCACAATCTTGTATCCTTCGCGGGCGATAAAGGCTTTACGCACCCGGCGGCCTTCTTCGTTACGAATAGGGATGTTCTGTAAGTTAGGATCCGTTGATGATAGCCGGCCGGTAGCGGTCACTGCCTGATGATAAGAGGTATGAACACGACCGGTGCGATGATTAATCATCTTCGGCAGTTTATCCGTGTAGGTATTCTTAAGCTTGGTCAGACCGCGGTATTCCATAATCAGCGCCGGCAGAGGGTAGTCCAGTGCCAGTTCCTGCAACACTTCTTCAGAGGTTGAAGGTGCGCCTTTAGGGGTCTTTTTAACCACCGGCAGCTCCATCTTCTCAAACAGAATGTGCTGCAGTTGTTTGGTGGAGCCCAAATTAAATGCTTCCCCGGCCATCTCATGCACTTCTTTTTCAAGCTCCATGATGCGGGTAGCCAGTTGCTGACTTTGCTGACTTAATTGCTGACTGTCTATCAGTACACCCTGTTGTTCCATGCGGGCCAGAATAGAGGCCAGTGGTACTTCAATTTCCTGCAGAATTTTCTTCAGGGTGTCTTCGGCCGCTACCTTTGGCCACAGCACTTCGTGTAAACGCAGGGTGATGTCGGCATCTTCTGCCGCATAAAAGGCGGCTTGTTCCAGCTCGATCTGATTAAAGGTGAGCTGTTTAGCCCCTTTACCCGCGATCTCTTCATAATGAACGGTACGATGGTTCAGATAGTTTTGTGCCAGGGTATCCATATCGTGTCGACTACCGGTACTGTTTAATACATAAGACTCGAGCATGGTATCGAAACCAATGCCATCGAGTGTAATGTCGTAATTAGCGAGTACATTTTTGTCGTACTTAAGATGCTGGCCTACCTTGATCCGGGAAGCATCCTCCAGCCAGGGTTTTAACTGCTGAAGTACCCAGTCTCTGGATAGCTGTTCCGGTGCATCCGGGTAGTCATGTGCAACCGGCAGGTACGCGGCAACACCAGGCTCCATACAAAAAGACATACCAACCAGCTCCGCTTCCATATAGTCCAGGCTGGTGGTTTCGGTATCAAAAGCAACAATATCGGCCAGTTGGATTCTTTCAAACCACTGCTTGAATGTGGCTTCGTCGAGGATCGTTGTGTAGTCAGTCTCGATATCAGCAGCGGCGGAATCTTCTTCATCGGTCTCTTTACTTTGACTGTCTGAATCTGTTGCGGCCGGTGTGGCCTGACTGCTGGTGACTTCGGTGTACCAGCGCTTAAATTCGTATTCGCTGTACAGATCAGCCAGTTTGTCGTTATCGGCTTGTTCCGGGGTAAGGGTTTGTGGCGAATAGTCGAGGTTAAGGTCTACATCAATGGTTGCCAGTTTGTAGGATAAACGGGCCTGTTCCTCATACTCGACCATTTTCTTGCCCAGCGTTTTGGCACCGCGAAAACCCAGTTCAGCGATTTTGTCGAGGTTTTGATAGATGGCTTCAATGCCACCAATACCGTTTAGCAATCCCTGGGCGCTCTTATCGCCAACACCCGGTACACCTGGAATGTTATCGACCTTATCTCCTTTAAGTGCGAGGAAGTCGATGACCAGTTCTGGTGGGATCCCAAACTTATCCTGCACACCCTGAACATCCATTAACTGGTTGTTCATGGTATTAATTAACGTGACATGCTCATTGACTAACTGAGCCATATCTTTATCACCGGTGCTGATAAGGGTGTCGATACCCTGTTCACCAGCCTGTCGGGCAAGGGTGCCGATTACGTCATCGGCTTCTACGCCGTCTTCAATAATCAGTGGTAAGCCCATGGCTTTAATCATTTCGTGCAGCGGGGCTATTTGCGAGCGCAATTCATCCGGCATGGGAGGGCGGTTAGCCTTGTACTCCGGATAGATATCATCCCGAAAGGTTTTTCCCTTGGCGTCGAATACCACGCCAATATGCGTTGGACTGTACTGTTTGATCAAGCTTTTGAGCATGTTGATCACGCCGTAGATCGCACCAGTGTCCTGACCTTTGGTGTTGGTCAGTGGTGGCAATCCATGAAAAGCTCTGAACAGGTATGAAGACCCATCGACGAGGATAAACGGGGGCTTTGAAGGGGATGACATGATTAAAATCTTCTCTTGCTATGGTCTGTGGCGAAGCATGCCATACACCTTTGTCGATGGCTACTACTGCGATCCCAGTGACTGTGGATAACTTTGTGATCTAATGTGATCAACGTGAAAATGGCGCGATCCGATCGCTACGATATTGGTAGCAGATCTTTATGAAAAGTAAGGGAAAAATAAAAAAGTTGCAGACTCTACCCTGCTTTATTATTTCCATATATTATTGTGGATAACCAAACTGTCTATTATTTAGTCAGGCGCTGGTACAAAGGATAATTTAGCATATACCAGTAGAAATCCCAGTTTTGGTTGATAAAATTTTTATTGTTTAAAGGCAATTTATAAAATGAAATTGCATAAGCCAGAAAAAACACAGTATGGAGGCAAGATCATGAAAAAAGTAGCAGTAATTCTGAGTGGGTGTGGCGTTTATGACGGCGCCGAAATTCATGAATCCGTGTTAACGCTGCAAAGTATTCTGAAACACGGCGGCAGTTATCAGTGTTTTGCTCCGGACAAGCCGCAATTGCATGTTATAAATCACCTGACAGGGGAAGTGGCAGAAGGGGAGTCGCGTAACGTCCTGGTGGAGTCTGCCCGAATAACCCGGGGCGAGGTTAAGGCCGTAACAGAGTGCAATGTTGATGAGTTTGATTTATTAATTTTACCGGGCGGCTTTGGCGCAGCTAAAAATCTGTGCACCTTCGCGGTAGATGGTGCTCAATGTGAATTTGACGCTGATGTTCTGACCGTTTGTAAAGCTTTTGCCGAGGCTGGTAAACCGGCTGCCTATGCCTGTATTGCTCCGGCGCTGGCAGCAAAGGTGTATGGCAACAGCATAAACCTGACCATTGGCAACGATGCTGGTACCGCAGAGGCGCTGGAGCAATTTGGCATTAAACATCAAAACTGTGCAGTAACTGAGGTAATTATTGATAGCGAAGCTAAACTGGTTACTACACCTGCTTATATGCTTGGCCAGAACCTGCTGGAAGTAGGGGAAGGGCTCGATAAGATGGTGCAGGCAGTGTTTGCCATGCAGTCGTAATACTGAAGTGTCTCTTGGTTGTATGTGGCTTTCGCTATATAGTGAGAGCTGCATCAATTCAATAACATAAAAAATAGCCAACATACTATAATGCATTATCGCGCTATCATCCGTATTTTAGGGTTACTGGTTGCACTGTTTTCAGTCACCATGATCCCGCCAGCGATCGTTTCTCTGATTTACCAAGATGGTAGTGGCTTGCCATTTTTCCTGGCTTTCATACTATGTATCCTGACCGGTTGTGTGTTTTGGTATCCCAATCGCAGTCATCGCCAGGACTTAAGGGCCCGTGAAGGCTTTTTGATTGTGGTGTTATTCTGGTCAGTACTGGCCAGTTTCGGTGCTATCCCGTTTATTCTTCTCGAACAACCTTCTATGACCGTAACCGATGCGTTTTTCGAGTCGTTTTCGGGCTTAACCACTACCGGTGCAACGGTTATCGAAGGGATAGACTTTCTACCCCATTCCGTACAGTTTTACCGGCAACAACTGCAATGGCTGGGCGGTATGGGGATCATCGTTCTGGCGGTGGCTATTCTGCCAATCCTTGGTGTGGGGGGAATGCAGCTGTACCGGGCCGAAACCCCCGGGCCAGTAAAAGACTCTAAAATGACTCCGCGGATAGCGGATACCGCCAAGCATCTCTGGTATATTTACTTATCGCTGACCACCGCGTGCACACTGGCTTACTGGTTTGCCGGCATGGACTGGTTCGACGCCATCTGCCATTCTTTTTCGACCATTGCCATTGGCGGGTTTTCTACTCACGATGCCAGCCTCGGATATTTTGATAGTCCGGTGGTTAACGCCATATGTGCTGTTTTTTTGATTATCGCCGCCTTTAATTTTTCGCTGCATTACGCTGCGGCCAGCGGCCGGTCATTAAAAGGCTACTGGCACGACCCGGAATTAAAAGCCTTTCTGTTTATTCAGGCGGCATTGATCAGTGTGTGTTTTATGGTGCTGGTCTTTCACAATCACTTCAGCGACGCCGAGGAGGCCCTGGATCAGGCGGTCATTCAGGCCATATCGATCAGTACTACGGCGGGATTCGCCACCACCGACTTTGCAAACTGGCCATCATTTCTGCCCATTCTGCTGATTTTTTCCAGCTTCATTGGTGGCTGCGCCGGCTCTACCGGTGGCGGGTTAAAAGTGATCCGGGTCTACTTGTTGTTCCTACAAGGCAAACGGGAAATAGACCGGCTGATTCATCCAAAGGCCGTTTACTCCGTTAAACTGGGGGAGCGGGCGATGCCAGACAGGGTAGTCGAAGCGGTATGGGGCTTTTTCTCTGCTTACGCGATAGTGTTTGTGGTGATTATGATAGGTCTGATTGCTACCGGGCTGGATAATATTACTGCTTTCACTGCGACAGCCGCTACCTTAAACAACCTTGGCCCGGGGCTGGGTTCGGTTGCAGGTACCTTTGCCGATGTCAGCGATGGCGGTAAGTGGTTATTGGTTACCGCCATGCTGTTTGGTCGACTGGAAGTCTTTTCCTTACTGGTATTGTTCTCGCCTACGTTCTGGCGGGGCTAGATACCTTCAGGAAATAAGTTTTCCTTGGTAACAAGCTGGATATCAGAAATCATATAACGAACGTCTTCTGATAACCGTTCGTTTTTCAACGCCATTTGACGGTTCCGTTCGAATATTTTGCTGTGGCTCTCGATACGTTTACCCATAACACGCCAGGCTTCAGCTCTAGCTTCATACGGCCACGCCTCTAACTCAATACGATAAGTATCCAGTTGACCAAGAAGCATTGTTGCAACCGAAGAAATGGACATACCGCCAAATGCATTGCTGTTATTTTCAGGGTCAAAGCTAGCAAATGCTGTTACTAACGGGCCAGTGTTTTTAAGCCATTCAAAATACTGATTAAAAGCATCTTCGTCATATTCGTCTATATCAAAGTTATAGCTTTTACTTCTATTCACAGAAGTCGATGCTGGCGTGGGCTCCACATAAACCGCTGTTGATACCAGCGGCGGGCTGGGCTCCTGAGGAATTGGCTGGGTTTGTGGTTTAGCGTCCTGTGCTCCACTAACCGATAGAGAGCCACCGTTGCCAAGGCCACCTTCGACTTCCTGAGCTTTGTAGTTTCTCAGAGCTTTCACCATGTTATTAAACGAGTCGGCGAATGCGGTTGTCAGCATTTTACCTTCAGGTGTCTTCGAATAAGCGCCACCTGCACCGCCAACGCCGCCACCAAACATGCCGGCAAACATGCCAAAATCATAGTTCGACGATGAACCGTACGAGGATGATAGCTGTACACCCGAGCGGTTATCGATTAACATTAGCGTGGTAGCAGCTTCGTTTTTGTCAAAAGCACCACCCACCAGGGAACCCAGGCCGCCGAGTAAAGCGCCACCAATAGCTTTTCCAGAGGCTGTTTTCTCGGCAAACATGATCTCCGGGCTTACCGTGTAATCAGCCGCTACCATCTGACCGGCGCCAATATTACTGGTATTGCGAAGCTGGCCGGATTGCATCAATTGACGCTCTCTATTCATCGCATTCATAGCCCGGCCACGTTCTACAATAACAAAGCAGTTTGATTGCTGAATCATCAGGCGAAGTATGGGAACAGTACTACCGACTTTCGGGTAGGTTCTGCGGTAATCCTGCCACCAGGGTAAGCTGGTGTCTTCAAATATTGAAGCGGTGCCCAATGGCGTATCGCATTTTTCCAGCGCGGTATTGTTTTCCGACGCATTGGCACCACCAGCGGCGCCGGTAACGGTGCTGTCACTGCCGCCCATCATCGGGTTGGTTGACATACACGCCGTTTGCACAGCTAAAGCGCAGGCAATAGTTAATAGTTTCAGTGATTTAATTCGGGGTTGCTTGAACGGTTTTACAACCTTTGAGTTGATAGTTTTCACGGATCCCTCTCATACAATACTAACAATTAAGGAAACCGATGGGGTATCACGTTTCAGTAAAAACGTTCGAGTGATTATGTACTTAACCTCACCGGCAACGGCGTTGTATAAACAAGGAAAACCGCTGTAATTCGCAATACTCCCTAGCGAAAATTCAACATCCTGATTAACTTCACAACACAGTAAAATCTATCAGTTTAGACGTGTTTTGCAAGCAAACTGAACGATCTTTAGCCAAAAAAGAATGCGCTTGGCTGGAACAAACGCTCCACATCATTGATATACTTTTTATCAACCAAAAACAAAATGACGTGGTCGTTGGCTTCTATCACAGTATCACTGTGGGCAATAATAACCTGCTCTTCGCGTACAATGGCACCAATGGTGGTGCCGGGGGGTAATTTAATACTGCCAATTTCGCGGCCTACCACCTTTGACGTATTTTTATCACCATGTGCGATGGCTTCTATAGCTTCTGCGGCACCGCGGCGAAGTGAGTACACATTAACTATATCCCCTCGGCGAACATGAGTAAGCAAAGCGGAGATGGTGGCTTGTTGAGGGGAAAAGGCGATATCGATCTCGCCGCCCTGAACCAGATCCACATAGGCGCTGCGTTGGATCAGCACCATGGCTTTTTGTGCACCCATGCGCTTAGCCAGCATGGCCGACATAATATTCGCTTCATCGTCGTTGGTTACCGCAATAAACGCATCCACCTGTTCTACGCCTTCCTCACTTAGCAGCGTGGAGTCGGAGGCATCGCCGCTGAAGACAATGGTTTTATCCAGATGGGCAGACAAATACTGCGCTCGTTGCGGGCTGTACTCAATAAGCTTAACGTTGTGATTGTGTTCCAGGCGCTTGGCCAGACCGGCACCAATTAAGCCACCACCGGCAATCATGATGCGTTTATAGCTTGACTCCAGCTTTTGCAGCTCGCTCATTACCGCGCGAATGTGTTTGGTGGCGGCAATAAAAAACACTTCGTCATCAGCTTCAATGACGGTGGTACCCAGCGGCCGGATTGGTTTGCCGCGGCGGTAAATGGCCGCTACCCGGGTTTCCACATTGGGCATATGATCTTTCAAAGCAGATAAGGCATGGCCTACCAGCAAACCTCCGTAATAGGCTTTTACCGCAACCAGGCTGGCTTTGCCTTCAGCAAATTCTACTACCTGCAGGGCGCCGGGGTAGTCAATCAGGCGTTTAATGGCCTGAGTCACCAATTGTTCCGGGGCAATAATATGGTCAACCGGAATATCCTGTTGCTTGTACAGTTGTTCCTGGTAAATGATGTATTGCTCGGAGCGGACCCGGGCAATTTTGGTAGGGGTTTTAAACAGACTGTAAGCTACCTGGCAAGCCAGCATGTTACTTTCGTCACTGTTGGTCACAGCAATCAGCATGTCGGCGTCTTCGGCACCAGCTTTACGCAGTACATCAGGGTGGGAACCAACACCGGTTACAACCTGCAGATCGAGGCGGTCCTGCAAGGCACGCAGGATAACGGGATCGGAATCGATCACCGTGATTTCGTTTTTTTCGCCTACCAGGTTTTCAGCCAGTGTACCGCCAACCTGTCCTGCGCCAAGGATGATAATTTTCATCGTCGTTGTAAGGTGTTTTTAATCTTGGTTATTAAGACTTTAGCAGCCTAGCATAATAGAAACCATCCATTTGTTGCTCGCCGGGCAAAATTTGCCGCCCTGGCTGCTCAATGGTTTCCCCCGGTTGGATTGGCAGTAACTGCGCATCACTGTGCTCTTGCAGGAAGCGGCTAATCTGCGCTGTGTTTTCAACCGGCAGCACAGAGCAGGTAGCATAAAGTAACGTACCGCCGGGTTTGAGCGTACGCCACAGGTTGGCCAGAATTTTATACTGCAGCGTTTGTAGCGCCTCAATATCGGCTGATTTACGGAGCCAGCGTATGTCCGGATGGCGGCGAATAACGCCCGTAGCAGAGCAGGGCGCATCTAACAGGATGCGGTCGAAGGGTTTGCCGTCCCACCAGCTATTTACCTCTGCCGCGTCGGCGCAGACTAAGTTTGCGTGTATCTGCAGACGCTGTAAATTTTCGGTCATCCGTTTAAGGCGGGATGCTTCACTGTCTAAAGCAATCAGCTCCGCCAGCCCGGCGGTGCGCTCCAGAATATGGGCACTCTTACCACCAGGGGCGGCACAACAATCCAGTATACGTTCGCCTGGCTGAGCATCCAGAAGTGGCGCTGCCAGCTGTGCTGCACCGTCCTGTACGCTGAACCAGCCTTCGGCAAAGCCTGGCAGGGTAGTTATTGGCGTTCTGTCGAGCAGGAGCACGGCATCCGGATGTTCTTCAGAGAGTGCAAAGCGAATGCCAGCTTCTGTTAAGGCATTACAGTAATCTGGTTGCGTACATTGCAGCTGGTTTACTCTGAGCCAGACAGGCGCAGGCTGATTCATACCACTCAACAGGCTTTCCAACTTCTGCGGGTAGGCATTAGCAAGGCGTTTGTAGAGCCACTTAGGCAAACCTGACCGAATAATGGGGTTGTCGCTAACCTGTTCGGCCAGTTGCTGACGCTGAAAGTTTCGCAGTATGGCGTTAATGAGTCCTTTAAGACCTTTACCGCCGAGCACTTCCGCGGCGTTAACCGTTGCCGCAACGGCGGCATGGTCAGACACGCGGCTGTAAGCCTGCTGATAAAAACCCAGCAAAATCACATGTTCAAGGATCTTCTTACTGCCCTTAAGAGGCTGCTCAAGTAGCTCTCGAAGCCAAATCTGTAACTGTGGCAAATGACGAAATACGCCCATTGCCATTTCCTGTAGCCAGGCGGCATCTTGTTTGCTGTGTCTGGCCTGTGCCATGGCTAAGGCTTCGCGGGAGGATTTTCCCTGTTCAAGTACCTGAAAGATAACCCAGGCGGTATCGGCGCGAAGGTCGACCTTAGCCGGCAGTTTCATTGTGCTTGCCCAGGCTCACGCGGCAAGACGCTGCCTACCGCAAACCATTCCTGATAACCATTGAGCACGTCCTGAATGGCCATGGGCTTTTTTCCGGGCAACTGCAACTGCTCAATACACAGCGCTTTATCGCCGGTGGCTACCACTATGCCTGATTTATCCGCAGCCAGAATGGTGCCGGGCGTTTTACTGGCAACGGCGTGTTCGCTAACAGACGCCTGCCAGACTTTAATATTCTTGCCGTTAACCTGGCTCCAGCAAACCGGCCAGGGATTAAATGCCCGTACGTTGCGGCTTAATTGTTCGGCCGGCTCCTGCCAGTTAAGAAACGCTTCTTCTTTGCTGAGCTTCTTAGCGTAGGTGGCGCTGTCTTCCTGTTGCGGTTCGGCATTCAGGGAATCAAAATTATCCAGCACATCTACCAGGGCCCGCGGGCCAATTTCTGCCAGTTTGGAATACAGCGTGGCACTGGTATCTGAATCAGTAATTGGCAATCTGGCAATGTGTAACATAGCGCCGGTATCCAGCCCTTCATCCATTTGCATAATGGTTACGCCGGTTTCTTTATCGCCAGCCCAGATGCTGCGCTGAATAGGCGCTGCACCACGCCAGCGTGGCAAAATAGAGCCATGCACATTAATACAGCCGCGCGTCGGTATATCCAGTACCGCTTTGGGCAGCAGTAATCCGTAGGCGACCACTACCATAATATCGGGCTTCAGCGCGACGAGTTCTTGTTGAGCTTCTTCATTTTTTAACGAAACAGGTTGGTACACAGGGATATTGTGCGCCTCGGCCACCTGTTTGGTGGCGCTTGGGGTAAGCTTTTTGCCACGTCCGGCGGGACGATCTGGTTGGGTGTATACCGCTATCACATTATGCTGGCTGTTGAGCAAGCCAGTTAAATGGGTAGCCGCAAAGTCCGGCGTACCGGCAAAAACAATATTCAGTGGCTTGGTCACAGGGCTTTCTCTCAGGCTTTAGCGGCCAGACGGGCTTCTTTCTCGAGTTTCTTGCGAATACGCTGGCGCTTGAGGGGCGATAAGTAATCTACAAATAACTTACCATCGAGATGATCCAGTTCGTGTTGAATACAAATTGCCAGCAGGCCATCTGCTTCCAGCTCGAAAGGCTCGCCTTCGCCGTCGAGGGCTTTTACCGTGACTTTCTCGGCACGATCTACCTTGGCGTAGTTACCCGGTACCGACAAACAGCCTTCTTCGCTGATGGTTGAGCCTTCTTTGTTAACGATTTCGGGGTTAATAAATACCCGCGGTTCTTTCTGCTCTTCGGAGACGTCCATGACTACCAGGCGTACGTGTCTGTTAACCTGCGTTGCAGCCAGGCCGATGCCTTTTTCTTCGCGCATGGTTTCAAACATGTCAGCGACGAGTTGTTTAATTTCGCTGTTGACTTCATCAATGGGCTTAGCCACTGTACGAAGGCGCTCGTCGGGGAATTGTAATACGTCTAATATTGCCATCTGTCGATATTTACACTCTTTCTGTATTAAGAATTATACGCTAAGGCCGATGATGCTATTTATCCTGCCTTAACAGGCAGTATTCTAGCTTAAAGCACGTTTTCATGCAGTATTAATCGCTTCTATACTGAATTATTGGGGATTGTGATCTAATAATACAAGCATAGGGCTGGCTGCGAGACGTTACTGGCGAGGGGATATGATGTTAAAAATTGCAAAAAAATGGGCGGCCATACTGGCTGGACTGATGCTTTGGGTCGGTGCGAGTTGTGCGCTGGCGCTGGAGGTCAAACCCGATGCGCCAACCCGTTATACGGTTAAGAAGAACGATACACTGTGGGATATCGCCGGTATCTTTCTGGATAAGCCCTGGTTGTGGCCGGAACTGTGGCGCAACAATACGCAAATTCTGAATCCTCATCTTATTTACCCTGGTGATGTGCTGATTTTACGCATCGTCGACGGTGAACCGGTACTCGACGTAGTCAGGCAAAAAACGCAGGTCACCCTATCTCCCAATGCCAACCGTACGGTGAAGCAGGGCGAACCGATTAATCTGTTACCCTGGTCGGTTATCGAACCTTATATTCAGCATCATGAAATTCTCGATTCCGGCAAGTACGAAATCCTGCCGCATTTACTGGGCAACAAGAACGCCTCTATTCGTTTTGTTAACGAAGACCTGGTAATGAGTCGTCGCAGCGGCCGTGCCAGAGATCAGTATCGCGTGATCCGCAAGCAATCTACAATTGAAGACCTTGATGGCAACGAGCTGGGTGTACAAATTCACCATATCGCCGACGCGAGCATGGTGGAAGATCGCGCCGAAGGCGAGTGGCTGGTGAAAATTGACGGGTCTAACTCAGAAGCCAAGCGTGGTGACAAGTTACTCTTTGGTGAGCCGAAAACCGCCGGCGACATGGCGTTGCAACCAGCGGATGAGTCTCAGCGTGCGTTTATTGTAGGTAACCTGCACCAGTACGAGCTGCTGGGTAAATATGATGTGGTCATCGTGGACTTGGGTGAAGATGAGATTGCGCCGGGCACTGTGATGGGCATTTATCAGCAGGGGCCGGTGATCATTGATGGTGATGAGCCAAAATACTCAACCGAAAGCAAGGTAGTAGTAAGTGTTTTCGATGATGGCAGTACGGTTCATCAGCCTGCTTTAAAAGTGGGTGAGCTGATTATCTTCAGTACCTTCACTAATGCCAGCTACGGCATTATCACCCGGGCCAGTGACATGGTTCGAACCGGCAACATTGTCGCCCAGCCATAACCGGTACTGACACTCCCGTCTCAGTACCGAGAACGGGAGTGTGAATGCAAAACCAACTATCACCATTTAGTCAGCACTGGCTACGTCTGAGCTTAATTAAAAAACGATCGCCCGCATTCTGGCTTGCGCTACTGGCCCATTTCGAATTAACCATTGAGCAACTATTCAGTCTGCCGGTTAGAGAACTTAGTCAGTGTGGCCTCAAGCCTAATGAAATAGCCCTTATCAACAGTCCCGGCGATGAGATTGAACGGATTAAACAATGGCTTTGCCAACACCCGCTCAATCAGATTATCGCCATTTGTGATGCAGCTTACCCGGAGCGCTTAAAGCAGCTTGATTCTCCTCCTTTACTACTCTTCTGCCACGGCAATGCGGGGTTGCTGAAAGCGCCGCAGCTGGCTATTGTGGGAAGCCGCAAGGCAACCATCAACGGTTTAAATACAGCGCGTCGCCTGGCAAAGGAGCTGGGCGACGCAGGCATAACGGTTACCAGCGGTCTGGCGCTCGGTATTGATGGCGCGGCTCATCAGGGCGCCTATCCTACCTCAGGGCGCACCGTAGCCATTCTTGGTGGCGGGCTGGGCTGCATTTACCCGCGCAGCCATCAGGCCCTGGCCTTGAGCCTGGTTGAACACGGTGGATGTCTGGTGTCGGAGTTTCCGCCGTGGGAAACGGTTAAGCCATACCATTTTCCTCGGCGAAACCGCTTAATTGCCGCGCTGTCGAGCGGGGTACTGTTGATTGAGGCGCGCATTAAAAGTGGCTCCATGATTACCGCCAATCTGGCCGCAGACATGGGTATCGATGTATTTGCTACGCCCGGCAACATAAACAATCCACTCAGCGAGGGACCTCATTACCTTATTCAGCAAGGCGCCAGGCTGGTCACCAGCAGCGGCGATATTTGCGAGGAGTTGGGTTGGGTGGTAAAAGACTCAGAGAGAGAAGGTGGCAATCATCAGCAAGATGACGATGATGAACCAATACTAAAAGAATTTGCCGGTGAGCCGATAAATATAGACTACCTGGTTGAGAAGACCGGTCTGTCAGTTAATCGCTTAATGCCCAGGCTGGTGGAACTTGAGCTTCAGGGCCGGATAGTGGCAGTGCCCGGCGGTTATACCCGAGCTATGGGGCCTGTTGGTAGTTAAGGTCTCAGCTTTCGGACTAGTTAGCGGCAAGCCTTATTTTGTATGAGAGTCAACCGCTTGCAGGGTAATGCTTTAGTTAATCGAAAAAAAGTCGACCCAAAGCTTGGCATTATCCGTATTTTTAGATAAGTTGAACTTAGATGCTTTGCTTTTTTGCATCGACACCGTACGCAAAACTGGTCTTGAGACTTGAAAAAAGACCAGACCACTACAATAGAGTTTGCGAGGTTAGGTAATCACCTTTTAGTGGTTACTTCAAATTGAGGGGGAAAATGCTATGTTCGATATCCTCATGTATCTCTTCGAAAACTTCATCCATAGTGAAACCGAAATTCGCGTCGATCAGGATGAACTAACCGAAGAGCTGGTCCGCGCAGGATTTCATCACGATGAGATATACAAAGCGCTCGCCTGGTTGGAAAAACTCGCCGCGCTGCAAGAAACTGATATTAACCCCTACTTCTGTAAAGGCATCTCCAGCAGCCTGAGCCGTATTTATACGCAGCAGGAACAAATGCGCCTGGATGTTGAATGTCAGGGTTTCTTATTGTTCCTTGAGCAGGTTGGCGTATTGGATGCGTCCACACGGGAAATGGTCATCGACAGAGTCATGGAGATAGATTCGCCTGAATTCTGTTTAGAAGACCTTAAGTGGGTGGTTTTGATGGTGTTGTTTAATGTGCCGGGCAAAGAAAATGCCTACGCGCAGATGGAAGATCTGTTATTCGAAGAGCATGACGGTATACTGCACTAATCATAAAGATTACGAAGTGTAGGGCTGTGTCGAAGATTGATCATTCACTGTTCGAAGCGCATGAGCACGCTTTAGAACATCAGTACGGGCCATGCCCGGACTGTGGGAAAGAGTTGCGCATCAGAAACAGCAAGTCAGGCCCGTTTATCGGTTGTAGTGGCTATCCCGATTGCCACTACGCCAAGCCTTTACATGATAATCAAACAACCACATTAAAAGTGATAGAAGACAGCCATTGCCCTGAATGTGGCTCGTCCATGGCCATCAAAAAAGGCCGTTACGGTATGTTTATCGGCTGTACTAACTTTCCTGCCTGTCATCATATCGAAAATGCTAAACCGCAAACCGATACCTCTGTTACCTGTCCTAAATGCCAACAAGGACACCTGCTCGATCGCACCAATAAATACGGTAAGCGCTTTTTTGCCTGTAATCGTTATCCTGAATGCCGTTATGTGGTAAATTTCGCGCCGGTTGAGAAGTCCTGTCCGGATTGCGGATGGGCTATACTGGTCGAAAAGAAGGGGCGTTTAGTGTGCCCGCAGCCATTATGTGGCTATAAAGAAGCACAAAGCGAACAAGAAGCAGAATAAGAGGTAACAAATGAGCGTTGATTCCGTTCATCAGGATGCTGATGTAGCAGCGTTTGAAAGTGGCCAACTCATGGTATATCCCACTGAAGCGGTGATGGGCATTGGTTGTGACCCCGATAACGAGGCGGCTGTTATGTCGTTGCTGGCGCTAAAACAGCGCCCGGTAGAAAAAGGCCTTATTCTGCTCGCTGCCAACTATTCACAACTGCTGCCTTATGTAAACGATAATGCCATTCCCCAGGATAAACGCTTCAGTATTTTTTCCTGTTGGCCTGGCCCGGTAACCTGGTTATTGCCTAAGTCTGCTACGGCACCAAAATGGCTGACCGGCGAGCACAATGCTATCGCCGTCAGGGTTACCGCTCACGAAGGGGCACGGGCGCTGTGTAACAAACTCGGCCGTCCTATTGTGTCGACCAGCGCTAACCTGACCGGGCAGGAACCAGCCAGAACCACAGAAGAAGCCCGCAGTTATTTTGCTAACAGTGTTCACTATGTGGAAGGTTTGGTAGGCGGAGCCGCTCAACCGTCAACTATTAAAGATGCCTTAACCGGTACCACCATTCGGAATTAAACATGAGTATTACCCCCTTAAAGGATACGCCTCAGGCGATTGAGTCGGTTAAAGCGTTTTTACTGGCTTTGCAAGACAATATCTGTCACACCCTGGAACTGGCCGATGGCAAGGGACACTTTGTAGAAGATGCCTGGGAGCGGCAAGAAGGGGGTGGTGGTCGCTCGCGGGTGATTAAGAACGGCGCGGTAATAGAGCAGGGGGGAGTAAACTTTTCTCACGTGCATGGCAACCAAATGCCTGCCTCAGCAACGGCTTCGCGCCCTGAACTGGCTGGTCGTAGTTTTCAGGCCATGGGTGTGTCTTTAGTGATTCACCCCCATAACCCTTATGTTCCTACCTCGCACGCTAACGTGCGTTTCTTTATTGCCGAAAAAGAGGGAGAGACGCCAATCTGGTGGTTTGGTGGTGGTTTCGACTTAACCCCTTTTTACCCCTTTAAAGAAGATGTGCAGCACTGGCATAACACCGCGAAGAAGATCTGTAAGCCATTCGGCGACACCGTTTATGCCGAGCACAAGGCGTGGTGTGATGAGTATTTCTATCTTAAACATCGTAACGAAACCCGTGGGGTTGGCGGGTTATTCTTTGATGACCTCAACCAGTGGGATTTTGAGCAGTGCTTTGCTTACATTCAGGCTGTGGGCAATGGGTACCTGGATGCCTATGTGCCGATTATAGAAAAACGTAAGAACAATACTTATGGTGAGCGTGAACGCCAGTTCCAGCTTTACCGGCGCGGACGTTATGTAGAATTTAATCTGGTATATGACCGCGGTACTTTGTTTGGTTTACAAACAGGCGGACGAACCGAGTCAATCCTTATGTCTATGCCGCCACTTGCGCGCTGGGAGTATGGTTTTGCCGCGCCTGCGGGGTCACCGGAAGCCAAACTGCAGGACTGGCTTACTCCTCATCAATGGTAAAAGCGAGCTTTTGCGCCAGTATCTTTTGACGTAGATCAACCTTAATCCGCAGATTTTTAAACGTATTTTCAAACTTGTTTTAGATCAAATTTTTATTTGTCAGGAGGCGTACATTAGCCTCCATCAACTTAAACGAATGAGAAAATACACAATGAAAAAATCAGCATTAGCTACACTAGTTCTAGCCGCACTAGTATCTGCGCCTTCAGCATTTGCCTATGAAGCCGGCGACATCATTGTTCGTGCAGGTTTAACTTCTGTTTCACCAAACGACGATTCAAGCAACGTTAATGTAGATGCCCTGGGTGGCAACGTAGGAATGGGCGTAGAAGTCGATTCTAACACTCAGCTTGGCCTGAACCTGGTTTACATGCTGGATTCTAACTGGGGCCTTGAAGTACTGGCTGCCACACCATTTAGCCATGACGTTACCCTTATCGATACTGCAGACAATGGTCTGGGATTAGGTGACGGCAAACTGGCAGAAGTTACACAACTGCCACCCACTCTTAGCGCGGTTTACTTCTTTGATACTAACAGTGCCTTTACGCCATACGTTGGCGTGGGGGTTAACTACACCATTTTCTTCGACGAAGAATTCACCGGTGCCCGCGAAGATCAAACTTTTACGGATCTGGACCTGGATAACTCTTTTGGTTTAGCCGCGCAGGTAGGTTTTGATTATCAAATCGATGAAAACTGGTCTCTGAATGCCTCTGCCCGTTATATCAAAATCGACACCACTGCAGAGTTCACCGTTGCTGATGTAAAAGGCAGCGTAGACGTGGATATTGACCCTTATGTATTTACTATTTCTGCGGGTTATAAGTTCTAAAAAATAGTTTTATCAGTTTCACCTTGTGTTTTTGCACTGCCTGTTGGCCCTTCATTGAAGGGCCTTTTTTTATACGGCTTCGTCTTCACGGTTAACCATATGGTCGGCGAGTTGATCCAATGCCTTTAGCAACTGATCGGCTATATTCATATCGTTAACGCATTCATACATAGCCTTGCGCATGCAATACATCCATTGTGCTTTTAGCTTTGGAGTAACGGTAAAGGGCAGGTGCCTGGCCCTTAACCGGGGATGGCCACGTTCCTGTTCGTATTGGTTAGGGCCACCCAGCCACATGGTAAGGTAAAGGAAGAAAACATGACGGATACGATCCAGTGGTTGCGGGTGAATGGCTAAAAGTTCCGCCGCCATAGGGTCAGTTTCCATAATGTCATAAAACCGATTCGCCAGTTGCATGACGGTATTTTCTCCACCTATTGCTTGATAGGGGGTAGTAACACCAGTATTGTTGTCCGAAGTTTTCTTTCCCATACCCAGTTTCGATAATAGTCCCATGAAAAAGTTTGCCGTATTTGGAAATCCAATTGCTCAGAGTTTATCACCAACCATTCATCAAATGTTTGCTAAATCCTGTGCTGAGGATATCAGCTACGAGAAAATAGAGGCCCCATTAGAGGGCTTTGAAGCCTCCATCGGCAATTTTTTCGCTATACCACAAGCGGCAGGTTGCAACGTTACCGTCCCTTTTAAAGAAAGAGCCTGCGCCATGGCGAAGCATAAAGATGATGCGGTAGTAATGGCCAGGTCCGCGAATACGCTGATGCGTAACGCAGAGGGCGAGTTATGTGCTTTCAATACAGATGGTATTGGTCTGGTGGCAGACCTCACCAATAACGGCTTAAATCTGCAAGGTACCAAAGTGTTGCTGTTAGGCGCCGGTGGCGCTGCCCGTGGTGTTGTCCATCCGCTGCTAAATGCCGGCGTTGAAAACCTGCACATTCTTAATCGAACTTTAGAAAAAGCTCAGGCCATTGCTGAAGATGCCAATAACCCAAAGGTAACAGCAGTTAACCCTAAACAACTGTTGGCAAATTACGATGTGGTGATTAACTCTACCTCTGCCAGTTTATCCGGAACGCTACCCAGCGTACCTGATGAAGTGCTGGCTAACTGCAAGCTCGCTTACGATATGGTGTACTCAAAGGATAATGTTTCGACGGTATTTATGGCCCATGCTGAGCAACTGGGTGCCGCAAAGCAACTGGATGGTCTGGGTATGCTTGTCGAGCAAGCTGCCGCGGCGTTTTATATCTGGACTGGCAAACAGCCGTCAACGGGCAGTGTTATTGAACACCTGCGTAACCGCTAGGGGGCTACGCACCTTCAGCAAGGTAGTCGTCTTTTAGCTCAACATAGTTAATGGCAGATTGTTTTAAGAAGGCTATTTCTGCCTCTTTTAACGGCCTCTTTTGTACCATAGGATTACCAACATACAAATAACCACTTTCCAGGCGTTTATTCGGCGGAACCAGTGTACCAGCGCCGATAAACACATCATCCTCTACAACGGCACCGTCCATTATAATAGCGCCCATTCCTACCAGAATACGATTTCCTAATATACAGCCATGCAACATACATTTATGTCCTACCGTAACATCATCACCAATAATAAGAGGATTACCCTCAGGATTGCCGGCTGATTTACGGGTAACATGAAGAATAGTGCCGTCCTGTATATTGCTACGTACGCCTATTTTTATATAGTTAACATCGCCCCTTGCGGCGACCATATGCCAGACGCTACTGTCTTCACCAATAGTTATCTCACCCACTAAGCGTGCTGAGTCTGCAATATACACTCCCTGACCAATATCAGGTGTCATTCCTCTAAAGCTGCTAATTGTTTGTTGCATTTAATTCTCTTTGAGATGATGTGTTGTAGGGGAAGAGATCCATTATAAGCATTTACTGCGCAAATATTCGAATCACAACGTTTATAAAGAACATTCTTATCGATGTGTGGTCAGATTGAAACTCGATAAAAAATGAATACTGATACAATATCGTATTAAGTCTTAGTTATTACTACGGAGAGTCCATGTCAAAGCGCTATGTTCTGTTTGCCGCATTACCTTACGCTTATTCTATATTACGACCAATCCAGTCTGAGATTAAAGAGCGCGGTGGCGAAGTTGCATGGTATTTAGAACCGGAATGTGAAGATCTATTACGTCCCGATGAAAAAAGACTGGCAACGGTTGAGGAGCTTGTTGCCTATAATCCCGATGCCACGCTTACTCCTGGTAATTACATCTATCATTTTATCCCAGGGATTAAAGTAGGCGTATTTCATGGTTACTTTATTGGTAAACGTGGGGAGAAAACCTACCAGGAAGACTCACACTTTCGGATCAGGGGCTGGTTTGATGATGGCTATGTTCGGATTAACTGTTGTTGAATCGAAAAGAGCCTGTTTCCGTTAAGGTTTTCTGGGTTATCCATAAACCTGAACCAACCAAGGTAATGTTCTAGGTATTTTGTGGCGACTCCGTGAAACCGTTTTATCCACGCTTTCAGACGACTGTGATAGGCGTTAACATTCTGAATATGAAAGACTTTATCTATCACCTTAACACCTCCCGCCACGTCTAAGCGCTTGTGTATTAAATCATTTTTCTCAGAAAGAGCTATGTAGGGCTTATATCCATCACTACATAACACACTGTCTTTCTCTAATTTTCCTGCTAGCTCCTGATGCAGAGTTGCCGATGTAACACTTGGCACTACGGCCTCATACGTATTCTTGGCTCTGTCTCTGACCGTTAAAACGGGCACCCAGTCATCTTTTGAACGCCCTCGTTTTTTCGCTTTCATCCCTCTTTTGCGGGGCTGACGAGTCATCCGTTTTGAGCCTTTCTCTGAGTAGGGAAAAAGTGTTTCGTCAGCCTCGATAATACCTTCTAGTTTGCTCGCCTTCAGTGCTGATGGTAGCGCCAAGAATCGATGCCGCCACCTGAACGATGTTTCAAGGTGGAGACCACATTCTTCGGCACATTTACGCAATGGCTTACTGTCCAGCATACAGCGAATATATTCTAACCACAGCTCTTTGTATCTTAGTCGAGCTAGCGGTGTCGCCGTTGTCGCTACAAAGGTTTTGCCGCAGTTCTTGCAGCGATAACGCTGCATCTTGTTTACCTTGCCGTGCCGATTGATCAGTGAGCTATGACAGTGCGGGCACTCAGGGTTTTCAACCATCCGCTCCTCAAGCTCTGTTATCAACTGTGAGACGCTATCAGTGCCTTTCAGCAGCTTCTCAACATAACGGGTTTGGCTATCTGTTAAGTGTTCTAACTCGGCTATAAGCTTTCTAAATTGTGCTGGGATCATGATTAACCCTCAATAACTGTATCCATATACAGTATAGCAACAATTTAGCAGAACATAGCCTTGATGTTATTTGTACGCAGGGACCGAGCAGTACAAAACCGTATAAGCTTCTGGAACAACAACATGGAAGCTTTAAGGCTTATGAAACCGGCTGGTGTAAAGTGGATACCTATATTAATGGTAAGCAGGCGCCGGCCACCAACCCGCCTACTATTTTATATGGCACAACGTTTACTAAAGGTATTAGCTCTGCTGAGGCTGTGTATTTAACTATCGAGAGATTAGCCAAAGAACGGGAGTGGAACTGGGTACTCACGTTTCATCCTAAATTACATGGTTCTGAAATCGTTAAACGTTATAAGCAATTAGCGAATTCGTTAGAGAACGTCAGATACCTGCATAATGTTGATTTGGAAAGTGTCAATGAAGCGAGTGTATTGTTATGTGACAGCTCATCTATCATTCTCGAATTTATGATGCAGGACAAACCGGTTGTCACCTACCGTAACACTAATCCGGGGCCTCATTTGATTGATGTGAACAATACCGACCAAATAGAGCAGGGTGTTGATACCGCATTAAAAAGACCGCCGGAATTAATGGCAGCTATCAATAAATATGTTGATCATCATGAAAGATACCGGGACGGGCATAACTGTGAACGGGTTTTAGACGCTATTGATGACTTCATTCTGCATTATAAAGGAAAGCTTAAGCCCCATAAGCCCGGAATATGGCGCAAATTTCAGTTAAGAAAGAAGCACGGGTACTGGAAATAACCCCATTTTGCTGCATAAATAACCTATTAAAACAAATATTACAGTTTTTTGAAAATAACCGTTGACGTGTAACCTCAACTCTCTATAATGCGCCCCACTTCGACGGGGAACGCGCTAAAACGCTAACCCGGCAATAACGCCTAAGGCCTTATTGGAAGCGGCTTTCAGCCAAATGCGATGTTTGAAAAAGTTCAAAAAAAGCATTGACACAGAAAGCCATCAGCGTAGAATGCGCGCCTCACTTCAGCGAGGTTGAGTAAACAAAGTTGAAGTGGTTTTGAGTGACAGCCTTCGAAATTAAATTTCAAAAAGTTGTTGACACTGAAAATAAAGAGCGTAATATACGCATCCCGCTTCGGGGCTAAACATTAAAGCCTGAAGCAGCGAAAGCTAAAATTATCGTAAAGATGTCAAGGGTTTCGCACTGTTCTTTAACAATTTATAACAAGACAATCTGTGTGGGCACTCATTAAGAGTGTCAACAACGACAATTCAAAATTTCGATATTTAATTGAAGAGTTTGATCATGGCTCAGATTGAACGCTGGCGGCAGGCCTAACACATGCAAGTCGAACGGTAACATTTCTAGCTTGCTAGAAGATGACGAGTGGCGGACGGGTGAGTAATGCTTGGGAACTTGCCTTCGGGAGGGGGATAACAGTTGGAAACGACTGCTAATACCGCATAACGTCTACGGACCAAAGCGGGCTTTTAGCTCGCACCTGAAGAGAGGCCCAAGTGAGATTAGCTAGTTGGTAAGGTAAAGGCTTACCAAGGCAACGATCTCTAGCTGTTCTGAGAGGAAGATCAGCCACACTGGGACTGAGACACGGCCCAGACTCCTACGGGAGGCAGCAGTGGGGAATATTGCACAATGGGGGAAACCCTGATGCAGCCATGCCGCGTGTGTGAAGAAGGCCTTCGGGTTGTAAAGCACTTTCAGTTGTGAGGAAAGGTTGGTAGTTAATACCTGCCAGCTGTGACGTTAACAACAGAAGAAGCACCGGCTAACTCCGTGCCAGCAGCCGCGGTAATACGGAGGGTGCGAGCGTTAATCGGAATTACTGGGCGTAAAGCGCACGCAGGCGGTTTGTTAAGCTAGATGTGAAAGCCCCGGGCTCAACCTGGGATGGTCATTTAGAACTGGCAGACTAGAGTCTTGGAGAGGGGGGTGGAATTCCAGGTGTAGCGGTGAAATGCGTAGATATCTGGAGGAACATCAGTGGCGAAGGCGGCCCCCTGGCCAAAGACTGACGCTCATGTGCGAAAGTGTGGGTAGCGAACAGGATTAGATACCCTGGTAGTCCACACCGTAAACGCTGTCTACTAGCTGTTTGTGAATTTAATTCGTGAGTAGCGAAGCTAACGCGCTAAGTAGACCGCCTGGGGAGTACGGCCGCAAGGTTAAAACTCAAATGAATTGACGGGGGCCCGCACAAGCGGTGGAGCATGTGGTTTAATTCGATGCAACGCGAAGAACCTTACCTACACTTGACATGCTGAGAAGTTACTAGAGATAGTTTCGTGCCTTCGGGAACTCAGACACAGGTGCTGCATGGCTGTCGTCAGCTCGTGTCGTGAGATGTTGGGTTAAGTCCCGCAACGAGCGCAACCCTTGTCCTTAGTTGCCAGCATTTAGTTGGGCACTCTAAGGAGACTGCCGGTGACAAACCGGAGGAAGGTGGGGACGACGTCAAGTCATCATGGCCCTTACGTGTAGGGCTACACACGTGCTACAATGGCAAGTACAGAGGGAAGCGAGACAGTGATGTGGAGCGGACCCCTTAAAGCTTGTCGTAGTCCGGATTGGAGTCTGCAACTCGACTCCATGAAGTCGGAATCGCTAGTAATCGCAGGTCAGCATACTGCGGTGAATACGTTCCCGGGCCTTGTACACACCGCCCGTCACACCATGGGAGTGGGATGCAAAAGAAGTAGTTAGTCTAACCTTCGGGAGGACGATTACCACTTTGTGTTTCATGACTGGGGTGAAGTCGTAACAAGGTAACCCTAGGGGAACCTGGGGTTGGATCACCTCCTTACGTAAAGTCGTTGGACGACTTGATGCAGTGCCTACACAGATTGTTTTGTTATTTCGCCATCATACGATGTATGAAGGGGAGTAACGAATACCAAAAGAAATTGCTTCGCAATGTTTTTTGGCAAACCGTTCTTTAACAATTTGGAAAGCTGATATTAGTAATCAATCAATATTGAGTAACTGAGAATATCGAAAGATGTTCTTTCAAGACTACTCTCTACTTGACATACGGCGCTGTGAAAACAGCAATGTAATTTGATTAGACAGTCATGCATACAACGGTGCTTAGATGCACACCTGACTCCGGATAAAAAGGCGGAGGTAAGGCACAACGTTATCCATCCTTTTAGGATGTCGCATCCTTTGGATAGTGTTGTACGGTAGTTCACCTTATTCCTCACTCATGTGAATAAGCAGTGGCTACGACGAACAGGGTAACCTGGGAAGCTATTTAGGGTTGTATGGTTAAGTGACTAAGCGTATACGGTGGATGCCTTGGCAAATAGAGGCGATGAAGGACGTGTAAGTCTGCGAAAAGCTGTGGTGAGCTGACAAAATGCATTTGAGCCACAGATGTCCGAATGGGGAAACCCACACATTTATGTGTATCTGCACCTGAATTCATAGGGTGTAGAGGCGAACGAGGGGAACTGAAACATCTAAGTACCCTTAGGAAAAGAAATCAACCGAGATTCCCTTAGTAGCGGCGAGCGAACGGGGAGCAGCCGATAAGCAAAGTAGTAGTGGAACCTTCTGGAAAGTTGGGCGAAACAGGGTGATAGCCCCGTACATGAAGCTGCTTTGTTTACATATTAAGTAGGTCGGGACACGTGTTATCTTGACTGAAGATGGGGGGACCATCCTCCAAGGCTAAATACTCCTATTTGACCGATAGTGAACCAGTACCGTGAGGGAAAGGCGAAAAGAACCCCTGTGAGGGGAGTGAAATAGAACCTGAAACCGTATACGTACAAGCAGTGGGAGCCTTTAGGGGTGACTGCGTACCTTTTGTATAATGGGTCAGCGACTTATATTTAGTAGCAAGGTTAACCGTTTAGGGGAGCCGTAGCGAAAGCGAGTGTTAACTGCGCGTCTAGTTGCTAGGTATAGACCCGAAACCCGGTGATCTAGCCATGGGCAGGTTGAAGGTTGAGTAACATCAACTGGAGGACCGAACCCACTAACGTTGAAAAGTTAGGGGATGACTTGTGGCTGGGGGTGAAAGGCCAATCAAACCGGGAGATAGCTGGTTCTCCCCGAAATCTATTTAGGTAGAGCCTCGGACGAATTCCTTTGGGGGTAGAGCACTGTTAAGGCTAGGGGGTCATCCCGACTTACCAACCCTTTGCAAACTCCGAATACCAAAGAGAACTATCCGGGAGACACACGGCGGGTGCTAACGTCCGTCGTGAAGAGGGAAACAACCCAGACCGCCAGCTAAGGTCCCAAAATATTGCTAAGTGGGAAACGATGTGGGAAGGCCCAGACAGCTAGGAGGTTGGCTTAGAAGCAGCCACCCTTTAAAGAAAGCGTAATAGCTCACTAGTCGAGTCGGCCTGCGCGGAAGATGTAACGGGGCTAAGCAATATACCGAAGCTGCGGCAGAGGACATCACTTAACACTACTTCGATGTAAGCTAACAGCAACGTCGCGAAGCGACCTGCTGTTAAAGCGTTTCATCACAGTGGAGTGGGGTTAAGGATGTCCTCTGGGTAGGGGAGCGTTCTGTAAGCCGCTGAAGGTGAACTGTGAAGTTTGCTGGAGGTATCAGAAGTGCGAATGCTGACATGAGTAACGATAATGCGGGTGAAAAACCCGCACGCCGGAAGACCAAGGTTTCCTGTCCCATGCTAATCAGGGCAGGGTAAGTCGGCCCCTAAGGCGAGGCAGAAATGCGTAGTCGATGGGAAACGGGTTAATATTCCCGTACTTATATAATCAGTGATGGAGGGACGGAGAAGGCTAAGCAAGCTTGGCGTTGGTTGTCCAAGTGAAAGCGAGTAGGCTGAGAAATTAGGTAAATCCGGTTTCTTAAGGCTGAGACGTGAGACGAGCCACCAAGGTGGTGAAGTTGTTGATGCCCTGCTTCCAGGAAAAGCTTCTAAACTTATGATTATGTAAACCGTACCCCAAACCGACACAGGTGGTCAGGTAGAGAATACTAAGGCGCTTGAGAGAACTCGGGTGAAGGAACTCGGCAAAATTGTACCGTAACTTCGGGAGAAGGTACGCCCCTGATTGTGATAGGACTTGCTCCTTAAGCAGTCGGGGGTCGCAGTGACCAGGTGGCTGGGACTGTTTATTAAAAACACAGCACTCTGCAAACTCGAAAGAGGACGTATAGGGTGTGACACCTGCCCGGTGCCGGAAGGTTAATTGATGGGGTTAGCGTAAGCGAAGCTCTTGATCGAAGCCCCGGTAAACGGCGGCCGTAACTATAACGGTCCTAAGGTAGCGAAATTCCTTGTCGGGTAAGTTCCGACCTGCACGAATGGTGTAACCATGGCCACGCTGTCTCCACCCGAGACTCAGTGAAATTGAAATCGCAGTGAAGATGCTGTGTACCCGCACCTAGACGGAAAGACCCCGTGAACCTTTACTACAGCTTGGCACTGAACATTGAACCTACTTGTGTAGGATAGGTGGGAGGCTTCGAAGCAGAGACGCTAGTTTCTGTGGAGCCGTCCTTGAAATACCACCCTGGTATGTTTGATGTTCTAACGTAGGTCCCTTATCGGGATTGCGGACAGTGTCTGGTGGGTAGTTTGACTGGGGCGGTCTCCTCCCAAATAGTAACGGAGGAGCACGAAGGTTAGCTAATCACGGTCGGACATCGTGAGGTTAGTGCAATGGCATAAGCTAGCTTAACTGCGAGACAGACACGTCGAGCAGGTACGAAAGTAGGTCATAGTGATCCGGTGGTTCTGTATGGAAGGGCCATCGCTCAACGGATAAAAGGTACTCCGGGGATAACAGGCTGATACCGCCCAAGAGTTCATATCGACGGCGGTGTTTGGCACCTCGATGTCGGCTCATCACATCCTGGGGCTGAAGTCGGTCCCAAGGGTATGGCTGTTCGCCATTTAAAGTGGTACGCGAGCTGGGTTTAGAACGTCGTGAGACAGTTCGGTCCCTATCTGGTGTGGGCGTTGGATGATTGAGGGGAGCTGCTCCTAGTACGAGAGGACCGGAGTGGACGAACCGCTGGTGTTCGGGTTGTTTTGCCAAAGGCATTGCCCGGTAGCCAAGTTCGGAATCGATAACCGCTGAAAGCATCTAAGCGGGAAGCGAGCCCCAAGATGAGTCATCCCTGAACTTAAGTTCTGGAAGGGTTGTTGTAGACTACGACGTTGATAGGCAGGGTGTGGAAGCGTTGCAAGGCGTTAAGCTAACCTGTACTAATTGCCCGAGAGGCTTAACCATACAACGCCTAAATGGCTTTACATTTAGATGTTGATGGAATGGCTGACTAATTAAGTCAGAGAGAGTAGTAGTTACTCGATAGATTGAATACATATCAGTATTTCCAGAATTGTTAAAACAATTAAAAGTTTAAATAAGGCTGATGAACAGGCACCTGAGAGTACTGTTTGTCCTCCTTGCGCAAAAGTCGAGAAAAGCACTCAATTTTGCACGACTTTGCCTGGCGGCAATAGCGACGTGGTCCCACCTGAATCCATTCCGAACTCAGAAGTGAAACACGTTAGCGTCGATGGTAGTGTGGGGTCTCCCCATGTGAGAGTAGAACACCGCCAGGCTCCTAATTGAAACGAAAAAGGTCGACCATGAAGGTCGGCCTTTTTTCGTTTAAGTAAAACTGAAAGTTCTACTTCGCGGTCGTCCGTTCCCGAAGGGGGCCCCCAGTCTTCGCCAGAGGCGAAGCCGCTCCGAACGGAGCAAGCAAAACGGTTTGCTTGCTTGAAACCGTTCTCCGCCCCCATGTGAGAGTAGAACACCGCCCGCGCCGGCTACGGGGCTCCCAATTAAGAAAAAAGCCCACTCATTTGAGTGGGCTTTTTTCGTTTCTGCACACCGATATAACGCAGATAAAAGAAAGAATCGTCATCGGAACACCACATCACCGTCATCCCGTATATGGACTCCTCTTGTCATGCAATACCTATTTTGCGATGCTGTCAGGTGTGAGATGCGTGCGTATATTCGGACTCTTATCAGGTAGCTAGCCTTGTCCATTGATGTGCTCGCTCCCCCATGCCTTTTACGGAATCAAGGTTTTACCAACCGCCGGGATGAACAGGCGCTTGGGGGACGGTCTGACCTGATTAACGTCGCATTACTGGTATTGCAGAACCTGGTTAACTTGCTACAGACTCAGGGGCTTGATAGGGCTGTTGGTAGTGCACCATGGCCCAGGCCATCCTGACGGTTTTATTGGCTAATGCCACGGCGGCTCGCCGTATTCCTCGCCGTTCAATTAATTGCTTCATCCAGACTTCGCGGGTATTTCGTGGCGCTCGTTTGGCGACGACTTTTATTTTGGCCAGGGCGCCCTGAATAAGGTTGGCCCTGAGTTGCTTTTTGGCAATGCGCTGACTGATACCCAGCATCACGACTTTTCCTCCGCTACTATGTTGTTTGGGTGTCAGGCCAATACAGGCGGCTGCCTCACGGCCGTTCTTGAAGGCTTCACCGCGCGTCCCGAGTGCGAGGTACAGGTTCAGGGCATTGACCGGCCCCACGCCATCGAGCTTCTGTAATTCGTTACATTGCTCATGTGTTTTTAGTTGAGCGCGGAGCTGCTTTTCAGCCTCCCTGACTTGTTGCTTTAAACTTATCCAGAACTGATATTGTTGATGAAGCGGCACTCGAAGCATCATCGGTAAACCATTCTCAGCATCTTCCAGAATATCGGGGATACGTTCCCGGAAGGCTTTCTCTCCTTGTGGTATCACCATGCCAAACTCATACACGATGGCACGAACCATGTTACTGGTGGCAATCGCCACATCCTGATAGTGCTGACGCATCTTCTCGAGTGCTTGCAGGGCCAACTGGTCATTACTTTTTATGGCCACCGGTTTTACGCTAGGTTGTCGTACCGCAATGCCAATCGCTATCGCATCATTTTTATCTGTTTTATGGCCTTCTACGAACTTCTTCACGAAGCGGGCTGATAACAACACAGGCTGATGGCCCAATGCCCGCGCCTGCTTCGCCCAGTAATGAGCACTGCCGCAGGCCTCCATGGCAACAACAGAAGGGGATTGTTTGGCTAACCAGCCAAGCACCTGCTGACGGCGTAACTCTCGATTCGATTTAATCTGGTTTTGCTTATCTAAAATACAAACCTGAATAACATTCTTTGCTAAATCCAGGGCAATTACGTTATCTTGATACATGTATGGACTCCTGTTTATTTGTGCAAGAAATAACTTACCTCCCTCGGAGGGAGGAGTCCATACATCGGAAAGCACGCAGTGCTTATACCAATTGCCTTAAAAGTTTGATCTAATGGCAGTATTCATATTCGAGTGATTTTCATATGCATACCGCCGACGACTTTAAACAATTAGCAAAGCAGACATCCAACGGCCAATTACGGACCCGCTATTTAGCTTTGTATCATTTCAAGAAAGGAGAAACACGTACTCAGATAGCCGCTTACCTTGGGGTTGCCAGAGGCAGTGTTAATACATGGGTATCCAACTATCTGGCTCACGGACTTGAAGGCCTGCAATCCAAACCTAGTCCGGGTAGACCCTGCCAGCTCTCCGTCTCTCAGCGAGAACAGGTCGCACATTTTATTGAAGAAAACGCGGTTAAAAAGGAGGGAGGTCGTTTGATTGCACAGGATGTACGACAATACATTAGCGACACCTTCCAAATCGACTATCAGTTGCGAAACGTATACCGCATCATGGATACGGTCGGTTTCAGTTGGATAACCAGCCGCTCTAAACACCCTAAACAATCACAGCAAACCCAAGATACTTTTAAAAAACTTCCAGTTGGAAACGATCCTTCACACTCCAGGTCATCTCCCTCTGGATCGCGTTGACGTCTGGTTCCAAGACGAAGCACGATTCGGTCAGCAAAATCAGACGTCCAGAATATGGGCTGCGAAGGGCAGCAGACCAAGAGTGGTAAAGCAACAGCAATTCGATTATGGCTATATCTTTGGTGCGGTGTGTCCGAGCAATGGCAATACCCAGGCGCTTATCAGCCCTCTTGTCAATAAAGAGGTGATGAAGCAGCATCTGAAATTGATCAGCGAAGCGACAGAGACTGGGCGTCATGCCGTTGTTGTGATGGATGGCGCTGGCTGGCATACATTCGACACGGCCAGCCCATTTACCAACGTCAGTCTCGTAAAACTCCCAGCCTATTCTCCGGAGCTGAACCCGATGGAACAGGTATGGCAATGGCTACGGCAGCGTTGCTTATCAAACCGGGTATTTCGAGGTTACGAAGAAATAGTAGAACAGGTCTCTCGTGCCTGGAATACATTCATTGCGGATGTTGAGCGAGTCAAAAATCTCTGTTGGAGAGAGTGGACAAATTTGGTCAATTAATTAATGCAATTGGTATAATAAACACCAACAAAAAAACTACTGTAGGCCTGCCTGAATAGACTCAAGCCGGTAACGGGCGTTACCGATGTTATACCGGGCTTTAAGCATGGCGACCAAGCCTGGGTTGCTGGCTATAAATTCATTAAGCTCTAATAATAGCAGTGGGTTTTTAACCGTTGATAAACAGAATTCGACTACAGTAACCGGCAGGTCAGGATCGAGTTTAAAATCGTCCACATCATCAAGTTTCTGCATCAGATACTGAGCAACATAATAATCCATGTCAAAGGCGTCAGCTCTGTCCCACTGCGCCATATAGATAGCAGACTTATTGTCTGCCACCGAAATAAGCTTGGTTTGCCCGCTATCGATACGGTCCTGCCAGTACAAAGGGGAAAAACCCAATACGATAGACACTTTTCTGATAGATGAAATACCCTGTCCAAAGCGTTCTGGTTTTACAAAGGTACCTACCAGACTTTCTGTTAAAGGGGCGCTAAAGTGCTTGGTAGCGTTATCATTTACAGGATTCGTCCAGGTTGGATGATCAGGGTAAACAAAGTCCACGTTACCTTTCTCAAGCTCAATCTGCAGTCGCAGTACAGGCATGCTTACATATTCAAATTTAATACCCTGGTCAGCTGCAAAGGCTTCAAGCAAAGCCCAGGCGTACCCTCTGTCTTTTACAGCCGAGAATTCATAATGCGGGTAATAGGCGATATTTTGTGATGCTACTACATAGGTTTCGGCGCATGCAGAGCTAAATGCCAGAGCAGAGGAAAGCAGCAAAGAGAAGGAACCTGTATATTTGCGGAAAAGAGAGTGCATCATCATTACTTAATACCATGAGTAATAGATTAACTATAGTACATAGACAAACACACATACCAAAGACATTTCCAATTAAGGCGTAGGAGCCGTCAAACAATCAAATTCGTCTTTGTTGCGGTGCCTATATATAACTGCAGTACACTCTGCCGTCAGGCAACAGCAGAGCGTCGCCAAAGCTATTAAAAATGAGCGATATAGGCCAGGTTAAGAAAATCCAGACCGGGATTATCATTATTCAGCCCACCATTTGAATAATGAATAAACCTCACAGCGACTTGTTGAGTGAGCTTTTCACTTTCATCCAAGTCGATAATAAGGCCAAGCTTATCCTCAAACTGATAATGGGAGCCGATATCTTTACCGGCAAAGTGCTGATCGCTAACCACACTTAACCCGATGCCGGCCTCAAGGTAAACGGGATACTGGTCGCTGATTGTACCAAGGCGCTTAATAATTACCGGTGTAAGTGCTACGGTAAAGTTGGTATCCGTTTCACTGTTACCGTTTTGCGAGTAACGCCAAAAGTTGACACTACCTTCCAGGTAGACGTCTACATCGCCCAGCCAGGTAGTATCAATATCCAGAGTTGTTGGTCGCCAGGCGACCCTAACGCCCTGGATATCATCAAACCCATTAAGGTAACCAACAGAAACGGCCTGATCATTAGCAAAAGAAAAACTGGAAAAAGAAAACAGAAAAATACAAAGAAAATAAGGTTTAAGCATGATATTCACTCCTTTGAAATCAACGAAGCAAATAGTTAGCCAATCATAACCTACTGATATGTATAGTTTGTTTGCGGGGAGGAAAAGGCAGTAATGTTAAGTTTTTAACTGCTAAGGAAAAAATTACACATCAAAATCAGTAGTATTGGTCACTCAAGTTATTAAGAATAATCTCCGGTGATTTAATTTGGTACTGCTGATGAAGTCGTTTAATTAATGCCTGGTGTGAAACAAGGAAGGTGTTAAATTCTGCCAGCAACTCGGTATGGTTGATTGTTGCTAACATAAAAGCCACACCATCGTGAGGTAACTTTGGGTCCAGTGTAAACTTGCCAAGAGTGGGTTGTTGAGAAGCGATATGCTGGGTGACATGGTATTCGAGGTTAGCTGCATCGGCCTTGTTCTTAGCGATCAGTTCCAACGCATTGAGGGTATCGTTAACCCGGATCAGATGAGTAAGCTGGTTATCCACTCTTTCCTGCCAGTTAACCGGTGTAAAGCCCAACGGCATTGCCAGTCGGCGAATTTCGTTAATTCCGGCACCCACTTTCTCGGGGCGTAGAATCGTCCCTCCCAGCGCCTTTGTTACTGGCCGACTAAAGGTTTTCAGGGTATTACTGATAATCGGGTTATACCACTTGGGGTTATCCGGGTAGATAAAATCTACACTTCCTTTAGCCAGCTCTTTTTGGAGTCGCAGAACTGGCATAGAAATATAAACAAACTCATGGTTGGTAGTAGCCGTCATTCCGCACCTAATTAACTGATTTATTTTTCTTGACACCGATCCCCCATTTTGATCTATTACTCATCTTTGGGTGCAGCAAAATGGCTATTTCTACTACCTCCCTATCAGGGTTAACTATCAAACGCATGGACCATCTTGGTTTAGTATCCGGTATGTGTCGGGAGCTTGGTATCGCTAAGATGATTGATGCGGTTATCCCAAAAAGCAATGAGCATAAGGTGACTCATGGAGAAGCCTTTGTCGCCATGCTTCTCAATGGTTTGGGTTTTCACAGTCGCACCCTACACATGTTTGCAGATTTTTTCGCTGACAAACCCACTGAACGCCTGATTGGTCCGGGTGTACAGGCCAAGCACCTGAATGATGATGTACTTGGTCGGTGTCTTGATGCCCTCTATGAAGCAGACGTGTCGTCGCTATATCAAGTCATGGCTGAGCGAGTGGTCGACACGCTGGGGTTAGCCAGTAACGCTGTGCACCTGGATATCACCAGTTTTCATGTCGATGGTGAATACGCTGTTGATGAACAAGATAGCGAGACTAAACGCATTGAGCTGGTTAAAGGTTACAGCCGGGACCACCGGCCAGAATTAAACCAGGTGATACTGGAGCTGATTTGTGAAAATCAAGCCGGTATCCCTGTCTATATGCAGGCTTTAAGTGGCAATACGAATGACCAGAAAGCTTTTGCAGAAGTCACCCGTCACCATATTCAGTGTTTAAAGGCCGCACAACAATGCCGATATTTTGTTGCCGATGCGGCGCTTTATACCGAAGAATCTATCACTGCCCTGGCAACACAGAACCAATTGTTTATCTCACGAGTCCCCATGACCATCAAAGACGCCAGGCAGCACGTAAGCAACGTGACGGAAGCCAGTCTCACTGCCATGGGTAACGGTTACCACGGTTGTTGGGTGGATGCAGACTATGCCGGAGTGAAACAGAAATGGTTGATTCTGCGCAGTGAGCAGGCGACTAAACGGGAGCAGCAGACACTGGCCCGCAATTTACTTAAAAGCAGTGAAAAAGAGCACAAGCAATTTATTAAATTGTGTAAGCAACGCTTTGCCTGCCAGACCGATGCCGAGACGGCAATGAAAGTCTTTAGCAAGACGTTAAAAACAACCCGCATCAGTGAGTTTGACTGTATAGCCCACCCCGTGTTCTTAGGTAAAGGTCGCCCCAAAAAAGGACAACAGCCAGCATACTATGAATACCAACTCGATGGGCTGATAGCCACCTGTTTGGATAAAGTTGGAATAGCTCAGGCGCAAACCGGGATGTTTATCCTCGCAACCAATGATTGTAGCGGGGAACTCAGTATGCAGACAGTGTTAGATACCTACAAATCCCAGCAACATGTTGAGCGGGGATTTCGTTTTCTCAAAAGTCCGGAATTTTTGACATCCTCACTGTTTCTAAAGAAACCGGAAAGGATTGAAGCGCTGCTCATGGTGATGACGTGCAGTCTGATGATATACGCCGCCCTTGAACACCGGATCCGAACGTCATTAAAAGAAAGACAACAATACTTCCCTGACATGAAAAAGAAACCGTCCCAGAAGCCAACGGCACGATGGGTATTTCTGTGTTTTAGTGGGATCCACGAAGTCAGCATTGGTGACTCTCCCCCCGTAATCACAGACAAACAGGAGCGCCAGCAGGTGATCATTGATGTACTTGGCACATTATACCAAGAGATTTATTCCTGAATTTGATGCGGAATGTCGGTAGTAGCTCTAAACGCTTCGAAAATCGCCCAGGCAAGGCCCTTATCATTATCTGAGGTGAAATCGTAATGAGGATAATAATGAAAATTCTGCGTACCGATAACCACTGTGTCGGCGCGGCTATAGCTTCCTGCGACGATAAAAAATACTATTGCCAGGCGGCTTACAATAGAAGCGATACCCTTAAAGCTGTTCATAACAAAGTTTACTTCCAAACATCAATAACACTAGATTACGGTAAAGTTTGTGTATTTTATATACGTTTTTGTCGATATATACGTATTTTCTTATGTGAATTGCAAACTATCACTAATGAAAGTCCCTGGAATGCATCAGCAACTGTTCCAATTTGTCACTGTGATCGATAAGTTTACCGGCAATGATATGGGTTACGCCTTCTTCTGATCGTTCTAGTATTCCCCTGACTTCAAGGATCTTACTGCTGATGAAGGCCTTTTTCTGTAACCTTGCGGTACTCTGCCAAACCACCACATTCAGATTACCGGTATAATCCTCAAGCGTCATAAAAGTTACGCCGCCCGCGGTGCCAGGCGCTTGTCGGCCCACTACGCAGCCTACTACTCGTATGGGAGACTTATGGGCTCTGTTTAGGACCTCATTGGCCAGTGTCAGGTGGGGAAGGGGATGTTGTTCTAAGAGTAGCTTTACCGGATGCTGCGACAAAGAAAGATTAAGCGACGCGTAATCTTCAATCAGGTCTTCAACCGCCGTTGGCGCCAACATCTGTGACGTGCTTTCACTCTGGTCTTTTAATAAAGGCAGTGTCAACTGCGAGTCCATCAGCTGCCAGCGGGTATTAAAGCGGTCTTTAGCCAGCGTTTTTAAAGCGTTTGCACTGGCCAGTGCAGACAGTTCACTTCGACTAAGGCCAAGGGATTTAATCTCAGTCAGGCTGGCAAAACCTTTATCAGGGCGTTGTGATATCAGTGTATTCATAGCTTTGTCTGATAAGCCGTTCACTTGTCTCAGGCCGAGTCTGAAGTGGTGGTTATCAATAACGGTATGATCAATACTGCTTTCATTAATATCAACCGGCAACGCATAAACCTGATGTCGGGCAGCATCCTGAATAAGTTGCGCCGGTGAGTAAAAGCCCATCGGCCAGCTGTTAAGCAAGCCAACATAAAACTCCACCGGATAATAATACTTAAGCCAGGCTGAGGCATAAGCCAGTACGGCAAATGAAGCAGAGTGAGACTCCGGAAAACCGTATTCGCCAAAGCCACAGATTTGTTCAAACAGCTGCTCGGCAAATTGCGGCTTATAGCCTCTCTGTGTCATGCCGTCGATCAATTTGTTTCTGAACTGGCGTAGCTTACCGTTTTTCTTCCAGCTAGCCATGGCTCTTCTGAGCTGATCGGCTTCGCCGCCGGTGAAACCTGCCGCAACCATGGCTAACTGGATCACCTGCTCCTGAAAAATAGGCACACCCATCGTTCGGCTCAGTACCGACTTCACTTCATCAGAAGGGTAGCTGACCGGCGCCTTACCGTGTCTTCTTAGTAAATAAGGATGTACCATGTCACCCTGGATCGGACCGGGCCTGACAATCGCTATCTGGACTACCAGATCATAGTAAGAAACGGGTTTTAATCGAGGCAGCATGGTCATCTGCGCACGCGATTCAATCTGAAAAACTCCCACGGTATCGGCCTTGCAAATGGCCTTAAATACCTGCTTATCACTGCCATGAGCTGAGATAAAGGGAATAGATAAATCCTGTTGGTAACGCTGTTTGATCAATGAAAAGGCTTTACGTATTGCGGTGAGCATACCCAACGCCAACACATCCACTTTTAGCAGCCCCAAAGACTCCAGATCGTCTTTATCCCACTGAATTACACTGCGTTCTGCCATGGCAGCATTTTCAACCGGCACCAGCTCGTATAGCGGGCCCGCAGAAATCACAAAGCCTCCTACATGCTGAGATAAATGCCGGGGAAAGCCAATGAGCTCCTCCGTTAAGCTAATTAACTGCTTAACGGTACGGCCATCCTGATCAATGCCCAGCTCCTGCAACTGGCTTTGCCAGCCAAGGGTTCGATCGCGAAGGTTAAATTGTTTCAGCCAGTAACTCAGAAGCGACTCGGGTAACCCTAATGCCTTACCGACTTCCCGAAACGCACTTTTAAAGCGGAAAGTAGTTACACTCGCCGCCAGTGCAGTCCGCTCCCGACCATACTTGGCATAAATATACTGGATAACCTCTTCCCGGCGTTCATGCTCAAAGTCCACATCAATATCCGGCGGCTCGTTACGCTCCTTAGAAATAAAGCGTTCAAACAACACGTTTATCTGGCGCGGATCCACGGCGGTTATTTCAAGGCAATAACATACAATGGAATTCGCCGCCGAGCCCCGGCCCTGATACAGAATGCCGCGGCTTTTGGCAAATTGCACAATGTCGTAAATGGTTAGGAAAAAGTATTCAAATTGCTCTGAATGGATCAGCGCCAGTTCCTTTTCGATGGTCTCTCTGATAGATTGAGGCACACCTTGTTTAAATCGTTTTTTAATCCCTGCTTCAACGCAGTGGCGAAGATAGCTGGTTGCTGTATAGCCGTTGGGCACCAACTCGCTGGGGTACTGATACTTAAGTTCATCCAGACTAAACTGACAAAGACTGGCAATACTCACACTTTCGCTTAACCATGCCTTAGGATACAGGCGGGCGAGTTTGGTCAGTGTTTTGAGGCTGCGTTCCTGGTTGGGTAAGCCATTACGGCCTAAATCGGCCACCGTACTGCGTGTGCGGATGGCGTGCAGAACATGTTGGGTAGGCTGACGGTCGGGGTGATGAAACAGCGCCTGGTTGGTGGCCACCAAAGGGAAACAATACTTTTCACTCAGCGACATCGCCGCAGCGAAGTGAGCATTATCACTGCCATTTAATAAACGGGATACGCCAATCCAGCAGCGCTCACTGAAAAACTTAGTGAAAAACTCTGCCCATTGCCTGTCGTTATCGTTATAGGCCGGTAACCAGATAGCCAGGCACGACTTTACCGATTTTAGATCCCATTCTGATAAGGCGTAATGGCCTTTTTCACTGCGCCGCCGTGCATTGGTAATAATACGGCAGAGCTCAGCATAAGCGGTTTTGTCGGGGCACAGTAAACACACTTTCAAATCCGGCGCCAGCCGAAACACACTGCCAACAATCAGCTTAATAGGTAAGCCATTTGCCTTGATTTCTGCGTGGGCTCTTACAACCCCGGCTACCGAACATTCATCGCTAATGGTAATGGCTTCATAGCCCAGAAAGGCGGCAGTATTAACCAGCTCTTCGGGATGAGAGGCCCCTTCTAAAAATGAGAAGTTACTCTGGCACAACAGTTCTGCAAACATCATCAGCCAAAGTACCCGTGTACATACCAGTGTTGTTGCTCATCCCGATACACCCAGAGGCGCTGGCCTTTGCCTGTAACGGCTAAAAAATAATCCCGCTTTACCGGGTTTTCATCCCACCAGCCAGTGTGAATCCGCTCCGGACCATAGAGAATTTGAGTCTGCTCGGTTAGCGGCTGAGGCTGAACCATCAGCCATGCCGGTTGCTGGCCGTTAGCTTCTGAACTGGCCGGTGAATTATGGAGTGGACTAGTTTGTTGTAAAGTATAATCCTGGCGGTGCTCATTAATCTGTTGAACTGTTTTCACGCTATCGTTGCCGAGCCTGGCCAGCAGTTTACCCAACAGCATGTTTTCTGCGTGTCTTGAGTAGGTGCTTTGCAGTAACGACAGGTTTTCCGGATCAAACTCAACCAGTTGATCACAGGTTAGGGTTAGCGAGGTTACCGGTGAGTCGAGCGTAAGTTGCTCAAGCTTAAGGTCGACCAGCATTTGCCATTCACTTAAATGATGATGGGCGGTACCGGCGTTAACCACAAACACCAGGTTATCGTGCTCCCGTTGCTGAAGTTCAAATTGCAGGGTGTCTGTGGCCAGGTTGCGCTTTTGCAGATAGGTACAATTATTGCCAAGCACTACAGCAATATAGCGGCTTAATCCAGGTGCAGACTCCACCGCATAAGGCAGTTCCAGGTACTGGCTGAATAGCTTTCGCGGGTGAAATAAGCTGTAAGGCGGCTGCTTGACGCCCTTTATAGCCAACAGGTAAGTAATGATCCGGTTACTAAAGCGTTTACCAATTTCCTCCAGCGGTAACGCAATAAGCTGCCCGAGCTTGCGAATACCAATTCGGTTTAGCTGTTCCATTTCTCTGGCGGGGAGTTCAGTGGCCTGCAAAGAACAGTTTTTAAGGTGATAATCGGCCAGTTCAGGTTCCGTCTCTACCCGGTTAACGCGACTGCGAGCCAGCACCCGGGCAATTTCGATCGTGGTGCCAGAGCCAAAATGAAAGTGCACTCGCTGGGCGGTTAACGTTCGCTCACATAGCGCCATAAAATTATCCAGCCCCTGATAATAACGCACCAGCGGACTCAGATTAATGGCAATACCATTGCTGGCAACACAGACAATATCGGAGGCAATTGCATAAAGGGTAGTAGCCAGTTGCTCTAGCTGGCTGCTTTCGCTATTGGCGGAATATTCAATAATCCAGGTTTGCGCATGCATAGCGGTTACTTCTGCTAAGCCCATACCCGGTTTAATGCCAACAGTGATGGCCGCTGCTGATAACTGACAAACCGTATTGTCGGTTCCGTCAATCACTACCGTTGGCGCGGTTTGCTCAGGATGAAGCTGCTCAAATTGATCGAGCTGCAACCGTGGAAAATGCAGATAGAGCCAGTGCATCAGATTAACTGACTTCGTGTATAGCCGTTGCAGCGCTGTTACTGTACTGCCTGAACGCGTTAACAATGGCACTGTTAGAGGCCGGAAGGGGGTGTTCAATGGCAATATGCTGTTGCGGCCAGGCACCGCTTACCCGGTGTAAATGAACAAACCATTGCCGCGAATTGAACATCAGCTCCATATCAATGTTCACCGGCAACGCACCCGGACTCCTGTGACCGGGATGAACCAGTACCACCAGGCAGTCGTATTGCCTCGCCAGTACCTGCAGGCGTCGGGCAGCCTTCGGTTCTATCTGAGCCAGGTACATCACTACACAACAACAGGCCTGGCTACGGATTGCCTGTTCGCAGGCCCACAGGGCATCCGCTTCGTTAGTGGTGTTGACTACCCAGGATTGTTGTTGATATGGCGTTTGCGACATCCAGTTTGGGTTTAAGTGCATCCGGTTAGGCAACCAGATAATGCGCTTTTGCGTAGCGGCTTTTTGCAACAGCACGTTATTCAGCAGTTGCAGCTCACCTTGCCCGGCAAGCGCTCTGATACTCATTGCGCCAGCGGCTGGCACACCGCCGGCGCAGGCTTTATCCAGATTAGCCTGGCCGAACGGCAGCCGTGCTTCTTCGCCATCGGCAGTGTGACGATGGTCCCGGCCCCGAAAAACCAGGGGATGTTTAATAAGCGAACTGATAGATGCTGACATAATAAAATACTGTTTATTTATACAGTATTTTAGTCAAAAAAAACGCCTCTGCAAGAGGCGCGTGGGATTTGTTTAATTATTCTGCTTTACTGTTTTCGGTTTTGGTAGGCGGAAAGCTAAGGCCGCGGCAGGCGATAATAAAACCATCGAGGGTGTTTTTACTCCAGGCCATGCGGATATCACTGGGCTGAACCTTAATCACTTCACGAAGTTGCTCCAGGGTCACTTCCCCATCCTGTAAAGCGGCATTAAGGGCTTCTTCAACCGACATGCCTTTTTCCATGCAATACACTGCCACGGCGCTGATTTTTTCAAACATCGGTTGCAGTGTTTCATAGTGCTTAGCGTTCACTAAACCCCGTTTGTGTGAGGCGTCGAGACGTTCAGCCAGAAAGCTCTGTATTTGTTGCGAGAGCACCACCATACTGCCGTTAGCATCGCTAATACGTCTTGACGTGGCTTTCAGGCTGTTCTGGCAAAGCTGCAGTTGCTTTTGTAAGTTCTGAACTTTCAGACCAAAAAAAATCAACAACAGAATCAGCGCAGCAAAGCTTGCAAATATCAGCATGTCAGAATAATCCTTGTGTCAGTACAGGCCCGCAGGGTTAATCTTTCTTTGGGGTATAAATAGGACCGGGGAACGCCGTTACCTTATCCGATAACTCGGTGATTTTGGCACTACCTTGTTTTTTTACCTGGTCGATTCTAAGCACATTATGCATAGGAATAAAAGTGCTGGTGACATCGGCAAACTCGGTTTTGAGTTTTTCATGGGAGGGATCCACCACAATGTGGCTGTGGTTATCCCAGACAAAATCGCCAATTTCTACAAACCCGAATAATCCGCCCTGGGAGACTTCTCGCACATATAGCTCATAATGTTCACCATTACTCACAAACTGTACCCGGTAGAGCATTTTATTGTCGGCCATTTATGTTCTCTTTATTACTGCTGAAAAGGTATATCAAGTGCGAAGATTATAAGGGGAGAAGGGTAGCCTCTCCAAGAGGAGAAAGCACAATTGTTACTGCGAAATGGGCTGTAGCAGAGCGCGGGTAGCGATATGTAACTCTTCTTCGCTTTCCGCCAGAATACTGTTGATAGCAAATCCCTGCACGAAACTGGTGAGCTGTAAGGCTACCGCCTCAACGTTGATATGGGGTTGCACGGTTTGTTGGCGCTGCGCCTGTTCCAGGCAGCCGATAAACGCCAACTGCAGTTTGTCGAGGTAGTGGCGGCCCAAAGAGCGGATATGATCATCTTCGCTGCCTAACTCCGTTACCATGTTAATCAGCAGGCAGCCGCGGCCATAAATATGTTCAATGTAAGCAGCAAAGAAGCGTTCAATAGACGCCAGGCCCTGATGATCCTCAAGGTGCGCAAGAATGGGCGATAGCTTGTGGGTATCGTAATACTCGAGGGCGGCGTAAAGAAACTTTAGTTTGCTGCCAAACTCAAGATAAAACCCCCGGCGATTAAACTCAGTACGGGCGATAATTTCATCCATTACGGCGCCGTTGTAACTGTGTTCAATAAAGATATCTTCCGCTTCGCAGAGAATATCATCCAGGTTGTAAAGCGAGGTGCGAGGCATAATAAAGTCAGTGGTTTAATCTAAGTTAACTGTAGTTTGCCTCGCATGGAATGCAAATAAACGGTTGGTCTCAGTCTGCAATCGTCAGCGTCTGTTAGATGAAAAAGGACTGCTTAAAGCAGGCCCAGTGTTCATTGAAATGCTCGGTAGGTTTACGCTGAAAACCACTGCGGATAAACTGGTTGATCCGGCCATCTGTAAAACAGATAAGCGTGTTAGCAATCAGTCCTTCATCGGCGGCAAGCTCTTTGCCTTCGCGCAAACGGCGCTCCCGTAACACTTGCTTCAACTGAGTCTCCAGACGTTCGAACAGTTTGGCAATGCGAAGACGCAATCGTTCCTGCTCGCCCATCAGCGCATCACCGTTCAAAATGCGGGTAATGCCGGGATTCTTTTCGGCAAAGCCAAGAATGAGGTGCAGGATGAGCTGACAACGGGCTGCCGTGTCTTTCTCTTCATTGATAATTTTATTGATGCGCGAAAACAGGGTTTCCTCAATAAACTCAATTAAGCCTTCAAACATCCGGGCTTTGCTGGGAAAGTGACGATACAGCGCGGCTTCCGATACGCCTACTTTTTCAGCAAGCTTCGCCGTGGTTATACGCTGACCGGGGCTGGTTTCCAGCATTCCGGCGAGCGCCTGTAGAATTTGCGCTCTACGGTTAGTTCGTTTTGCAGCAGGCATAATAAAAGTGCTTCCTCCACCATATTATTGAGTGACAACAGTTTCCACTTTATTGTGAATTATAATGACAGTGTGTCGTTTTTTTCTTGATATCGTTCAATGACTACGTTCAACAGCGCCAGTGCGAGCTCAGTTTTAGGCTGGGCGGGTAAATCACAGTGCCCCTCCGGCCAGAACACCTGTAACGCATTGGCGTCACTGTTAAACCCTAATCCGGCAACCGTAATATCATTCGCCGCAATCATATCGAGTTTCTTATCGGCCAGTTTCCGTTTTGCATAAGCTTCAACATCCTGGCTCTCTGCAGCAAAACCAACGCAAAATGGTGGCTTAGGCAAACCTGCTACTGTTTTTAGGATATCAGGGTTTTTTACAAAAGTAAGTGTTAACTCATCGGCATTTTTTTTGATTTTATTGTCCGCTACATTTTCTGCCCGGTAATCGGCGACGGCAGCGGTTGCGATAAAAATATCCTGACTGTTTACCTTGGCCATAACAGTTTCGAGCATCTGTCCGGCGCTTTCTACATTTATTCGCGTTACCCCAGCTGGCGTGGGCAAAGCAACCGGGCCGGCTATCAGGGTTACCTCGGCACCAAGGCTTCGGGCCTGTTCTGCAATGGCAAAACCCATCTTGCCCGAGCTGTGATTAGACAAAAAACGCACCGGGTCGAGGCTTTCCCGGGTGGGGCCAGCGGTGATCAACAGGCGTTTACCCCGCAATGGCTGCGGCTTATTGAGTATTGAGCTTAAACATTCAACGATTTTTTCTGGTTCCAGCATCCGGCCTGGGCCGATATCGCCACAGGCCTGGGCGCCGTCAGCAGGGCCGAGAATGTGCGTTTCATAGCTCCGTAATAATCGCAGGTTGTGTTGAGTTGGTTTAGCTTTCCACATTTGTTGGTTCATGGCCGGGGCAATACACACCGTTGCCGAAGTTGCCAGATATACCGTGGTCAGTAAGTCGTCGGCAATGCCGTGAGCAAGTTTAGCCATGGTGTTGGCAGTGGCTGGCGCTATCAGCAGAATATCGGCCCATTTAGCCAGCTCAATATGGCCCATGGCGGCTTCTGCGCTGGGGTCCAGTAAATCCGTGCTAACCGGAAAACCCGACACGGCCTGCAGCGACAGTTCGCTGACAAAATGCCCGCCGGACTGGTTGAGGATCACGCGAACCTGCGCACCCTGAGCGACCAATTTACGCACTAAATCAGGGGTTTTATAGGCCGCTATGCCGCCGCTAATCCCCAGTACTATTTTTTTACCTTGTAACGTCATGTGTCTATGTCCGACCAGCTAAACAGTCAAAGATTAGCATGCACGGCACCTGGTGTGTAGCGAAAACCCGGCTCAGGTGCAGTAGTTGGCCGGCAACTTTTCACTTAGTCTGTTGAGGTTATCAACGTTACATTACCGAGAGATGTTATGACGCTGACACTTCATCACTGGCCGCTACAGGAGCGGCCCCGCGAGAGACTGCTAAAATATGGGCCTCAGCAATTATCTGATACCGAACTGCTGGCGATTATTCTGCGTAGCGGCACCCGGGGTCTTACCGTACTGGAGTTGGCGGGAACGTTACTGGCCCATTTTAGTAGTTTACGCGGAGTTATCTCCGCCTCCAGTCACGAACTCTGTGCGCTGCCTGGCATTGGTAAAGCCCGCTATTGCGAGCTCCAGGCGGCCATGGAAATCTGCCGCCGCCAACTGGCTGAGCCATTATATAAACGCTCGGTATTTCATTGCGCCGAAGATGCTAAATTTTACCTGCGGGCTGAGCTGCGCGACTTAAAACAGGAAGTGTTTGGCGTATTAATGCTCGATAGCCAGCATCAGTTAATTATGTTCAGAAAGCTGTTTTCCGGTACTATAAATGCCGCTGCTGTTTACCCCCGGGAAATCGTCAGGCAGGTGATTGCCGACCACGCGGCAGCGATTATTCTGGTGCATAATCATCCCTCGGGCAATCCCACTCCCAGCGAAGCAGATATCCGCTTAACCCGGGATATAAAACATGCCATGGCGCTGGTGGATGTTGAGGTGCTCGACCATTTTATTGTGGCCGATAATCAGGTGTGTTCTCTGGCCCAGCAGGGCTTAATGTGATCATCTGAGTTACCGAAGGGGTATAAAGGTTTGAAAATTTATACTTTAGTTTGTTTTTTTATACCGGTATATTTTATCTTAAGTTGTACTTTTTTACGCCAACCCTAGTGATCTGCCGGTAAAAATGCTTTAGTATGATCACTTGGCGGATATCCCATAGAAAGGACTAAACATGAAAAAATCATTGCTTATTACGCTGATCACTGCCGCTATGGCAATGTCTGCGAATGCACAACAAACCGGTGAAGCTGGTGCGGGTGCTGGTGCTGGCGGCGCTGGTGGTGTCGGTGGCGCTTTAGGTGGCTTAGGTGCTGCTGGTATTGCTGGTGGTGTAATCGCCGCGGCAGTAGTTGGCTCTGTTATCGCGAGTAACGACACTAATACTGACACTGGTACTGGTGGCGGCGGTGAAAACCCTGACCCAGAGTGTTCTGCTGGTGACGACCTGGTAGACGGCATTTGTTACAACGTAACAAATACCTTAACTACTACCAATACCAACGGCGTAACTACTACTATCACCGTTCCGGTAACTACTACTTATTTGCCTACTGTACCTCAGTAAGCGAAAACAGTTTTAGAAAGCCGCCTGTTGGGCGGCTTTTTTATTGGTTATGGAATTACATTAGGCTGAACCGAGTCTTTCATGTCTGTTGCAACATTTCTTCGATTTTTCATCATGGTAGCCGTCAGCGTCTTGCTGGTTGGTTGTTCTAATGTTAACAGGTTGTACCTGGAAACCCTCCGTCTGGCATTTTTTGAAGATGGGCCTTCATTATCATTTGAGCAGGTCAGGGAAAGTAAAGTTGATTTCCTTAAAGTCCTGCACGGCGAGCGTTTACCCGTATACATGGCCCTGGCCTATATTGAAGACGGGCAGGATAAATGGGTGTCTGCAGACCACGTTGTGGTAGCCATGGATCGGGATAAAATCATTCGTATCGCCGGTCTGGATGTTGACCTGCAGTATACGGACAATGTCGAAAACAATCCGCTTAGAGCCGCAGATAAGTTATCGCAGGCTAACTGGCAGTATCATATCGATGTGGAAGAACACCACTATGGCCTGCCAGTGGATTCTCAGTGGCAGCGCGGCGCCCCACAACAGGTCACGTTTTACGATAAAGCATTCACCGTAATTCCGGTCACCGAAACGGTTTCCATCGATATTGATAAACCCTACTGGACTCATGAGACCTCCTGGCAAAACGTCTACTGGCTGGAACAGACCAGCGGGCAGATTATTTACAGCGAACAGAAAGCCACGCCGAATTCCGATCTGATGAAAATGACATTTGTGAGCCGTATCGCCCGCCTGATTAACGCCAGGGAGGCAAATTGATGTTACGTGTACTTTGTATGATGCTCGGTTTGCTTTCTTATTCAGCCACTGCAGACATCGCAGTGACTTTCAATGTGGCCGGCCAGATTTATACCTTCGACCGCCCGGTGCGCCTGGCCACGGTATTGTCTATCGTTGAACAAAAGCCTACTCAGTACTGGGCTAATGCGGCGGTTTACCAGTTAAATGCACCTGAAATAGAGCAGCAACGGGCAGATATTCTGCAACAACTGGCAGCGCTGATCCGTGAGCAGTCTAAGGGCAGTTCTGAATATCGACAGCTCTCTGCGTTATACCAGGAAATAGGCAGCTGGCAGTTGATGCGCCGTCTCAACGTGATTGTTGATTATGATCAGGCACGGCTTAATCCTGCCCTTAACCCGCAGTTCAATACCGGTGAGTACTATATTCGTTTTAAGCAACGCTCACAGATGGTTCGGCTCACTGGCATGGTGCAACAGGCCACGGCGTTACCGTTTAAAACCGGGCTAACAGTTACAGATTATATCGACAGCGTCGATTTGGCGGCCAATGCCCATCGGGATATTGCCTATTTGCTCGAACCCGATGGTGACGTGAAAAAGCTTGGTATCGCCTACTGGAATCGCCAGTTTGTTAAACCGATGCCCGGCAGTGAAATATTTATACCGCTTCAGGATGAGCTGTTTTTCGACCGTATTGGTCCGCTCAATGACAAAATCGCCCAACTTATGATGCATAGGATGTAACCTTGGCTGCTCCGCGTTTTTCTTTCTCTTTGTCGACTCTGGCGCTGGCCTGCATGACAGCCGTGCCGCAGACCCGGGCTGACGAATCCGATCAGCCAACGACTTACTCAGTAACCCCCAGTCAGATGGTGCAGGGTGGTGTAGGACTCTGGCAAACGCCAACCGCCCGGATGATGCCGGAAGGCGCCCTGTCGATGAGTTACACCGACAACCAGGAATACCGCTTTATGTCGGTCAGTCTGCAGTTGTTCCCCTGGATGGAAGCTACCGCCCGGTACACCGACGTGCGTACCCGGCTATACAGCAATGTCGACGACTTTAGTGGTGACCAAACCCTGAAAGATAAAGGCCTCGACGTAAAATTCCGCCTGTGGGAAGAAAGCTATTATTTACCGGATATCTCGGTGGGTTTCAGAGATTTCGGCGGCACCGGCTTTTTTGAAAGCGAGTTTGTTAATGCCAGTAAAGCGGTAGGGCCATTCGATTTTCACCTTGGTTTAGGCTGGGGGCACTTAGGTTATCAGAACGATATCACTAACCCTTTTTGTGAGCTCAGAGACAGCTTCTGCGAGCGCCCGGACGGCTTTTCTGGCCGCGGCGGTAAGGTTGATTACCAGAACTTCTTTAAAGGGCCTATGGCGGTATTTGGCGGGGTAGAGTATCAGACTCCGCTGGAAGGCCTGAGTTTCAAAGCAGAGTTTGAAGGGAATAATTACCAGCAGGACCGCGCCGGTGCCCTGGAGCAGGACTCCCGCTGGAACTTTGGTGCTGTCTACCGCTGGAATAACTTTGATTTTTCACTTAATTATCAGCGCGGCAATACTATCGGCTTTGGCGTGAGCTATAAGCTGAATATGCATACTGTTAGTCAGGTCAAAATTGATAATCCACCGCGTGAAATTCAAGGCATTAAACCGCCAGAAAACGCTGCCGCAGTGAATCGCCAGAAGCTCTATAACGATCTGCGCCGTCACGGGGGTTATGTGATCACCGACCTGGAAATCGACGATGAGCAGGCCACTTTTTATGGCCTGCAAACGAGATATCGCGACCGCAATGAGGGCGTTGAGCGGGTTGGCCGTATTCTGGCCTCAGAGCTGCCAGAATCTATTCAGCAATATCACCTGGTTGAACAAAGCAATAATGTCCCGATGGTGGATACCGTTATTGATGCGGATACGTTCCGTGAACATGCAACGTATAGCGTACCAGAGAGTAGTGTAGAAGATACCTATCGGCGTGTTTCACCCACCCAGCAACAGGTTGATGCCTACGAGCCACATCGCGCTACGGGTGCTTTTTTCTCTACCAAGTTTTTCTGGACGCAGACCTTCGGTAACCCGGAAGATTTTTATTTATACCAAATCGGGCTGCTGAGCAGTGTGGGCTATAAGTTTAATGAGCATCTGGGGATCTATGGTGGGATCCGTACCACGTTGCTGGATAACTTCGATAAATTTAACTTTACCGTAGATGCCGAAGAAGCCTTTTTGCCGCGGGTAAGAACCCGGGTTCGTGAGTATGTTACCGGGCCAATGATAACCCTTGATACGGTGTTTATGCAGTGGTCCGACAGACTGGCGGATAATTGGTATTACCAGGGCTATGGCGGCTATCTGGAAACCATGTTCGGCGGTGTAGGCGGCGAAATTATGTATCGCCCCATCGACAGTAACTTTGCCTTCGGTGTGGATATCAACTACGTGAAACAGCGCGACCCGGATAGCACAACGGCCTTTATGGATTATTCGGCGGTCACCGGTTTTGCCTCGGCTTATTATCAGCCTGATTTTCTGCCGGATACGCGTATCAGAGCCAGCGTAGGGCAGTTCCTTGCTAAGGATCGCGGTATCAATATCGACTTCGCCAAACGCTTCGACAGTGGCATTGTGGTAGGCGCATTTGCCTCATTTACCAATGTCTCCTCAGAAGAATACGGTGAAGGCAGCTTTACTAAAGGCTTTTATGTATCGGTGCCGCTGGATCTGTTTATTCTGCAGCCGGCTACGGGGCGCGGCCAGTTCCCATGGGTACCTATTGCCCGGGATGGCGGCCAGATGCTGAACCGTCCGGTGCAGCTGATCGGTGTAACAGAAATGCGATCGCCATTCTTGGATTAGGCGCTGAAACAGGGTATAAATGCCGATCTGAAGGATCCGGTTGGCGGTTTTTTGCTCAGGATCGCAGGTTTTTCTGCATTAGTGTTGAATTCGGCGCAGATTTGCTGTATAAAATGCGCCCTCTTATTTAAAGGTTAAGACGTCATCAGACCCGACACCCAAATTGCTGGTGGGACCGATTGGCGAGACAAAATTCGTTGTTCTGGAGACAAATAATGTCAAGAGTATGTCAAGTAACAGGTAAGCGTCCTGCGGTAGGTAACAACCGCTCTCACGCTAGAAACGCGACTCGCCGTCGCTTTTTACCAAACCTTCAATCTCACCGTTTTTGGGTTGAGAGCGAAAACCGCTTCGTTAAACTGCGTCTGTCTGCTAAAGGCATGCGTATTATCGATAAAAAAGGTATTGATGCTGTATTAACAGACATCCGTGCCCGTGGCGAAAAGATCTAAGGAAGCCAAATCATGCGTGATAAAATTAAATTAGTTTCTTCAGCTGGTACTGGTTTCTTCTACACCACTGACAAAAACAAGCGTAACATGCCGGGCAAAATGGAGATCAAAAAGTATGATCCCGTTGTTCGTAAGCACGTTATGTTTAAAGAGGCCAAAATCAAGTAATAAAACTTGCTTTTGTCTCCACGAAAACCCGGCCGTTGCCGGGTTTTTTGCGTGAATGTCAGCAGTATATCTCAACAGGTAACTAAACTATGTCAAGACTGTCCAAACGAGGATTCAATAATGTGGTGATATTCGCCATGTTAGGCATGATTTTCCTGTTTAATCTGGACCGTTTTGTGCCGGAAAGTAAGCAGCCTGTCAGCTTACCGCTGTTGCCGGAAAACGCCCATGTGCTCAAAATTGAGCAAAGCGGCTTTAAACTCGAACGGGTTGGTCAGCTGTGGCGCTGGAACGGCGTCAATAAAACCCTCAGCAGCACGCCTGAAGCGCAAATCAGCCAGTGGCGTAACGCCGTAATGCAACCCGCCAAGCCGCCGCGGGAAATCACTCAAACCGAACCACTGATAGCTGTTGTCTGGGTAGCCGGTGCCTCGCAGGGGCTGGTTTATGCCTTTGTGGCTAAGGATCAGAACCTCTGGGTACAGTTTGATCAGCAGTGGTATACCCTCGATGAGGTGCGTTTGTCACAACTGCTACCCTGGCGGGCCGATGAGCAGGAAATGTAATGCCTGAGTTACCAGAAGTAGAAGTCAGTCGCCTTGGCGTTGCCCCTTTTCTTGAAGGGCAGGTAATCCGCAATATTATTGTTCGCGATCGCCGTTTGCGCTGGCCGGTGCCAGAATCACTCGCTGATGCGATTGGTCAACAGGTTACGGCCGTTAACCGCCGGGCCAAATACCTGCTTATTGAATTGGCGGGTGGCGGGCGGATAATTCTGCACCTGGGCATGTCTGGCAAACTACGGGTTCTCGAGGCGAGCGTAGCTCCGGTCAAACATGACCATATCGACATTGTGCTGGATAGCGGCAAGTGCCTGCGGCTTAACGATCCCAGACGCTTTGGCGCCTGCCTCTGGCAAGCCCCCGGCGAACCGGCTCCGCAGCAACTGGCTCACCTTGGTCCGGAGCCGCTGACAATCGATTTTGATGCTGAGCGTCTGGTGACGTTATCACGCAACAAACAGGTGGCCGTTAAGAACTTTATTATGGATAACGCGGTTGTGGTGGGAGTAGGTAATATCTACGCTAACGAAGCGTTGTTTATGGCCGGTATCGATCCACGTCGTAAAGCGGGCAAGGTCAGCGCAAAACGCTATGCACTGCTTACCATCGCCATTAAAGAAGTACTGGCAAAAGCCATTCAGCAGGGCGGTACCACACTTAAAGATTTTACCCAGACCGATGGTAACCCGGGCTACTTTAAACAGTCTCTCAACGTTTACGGGCGCTCTGGTGAGCCATGCTTAACCTGTGAAACGCCCATTAAAAGCCTGACCATTGGTCAGCGTAATACCTTTTACTGTCCGCAGTGCCAGCGCTAAGCGCTGCGGATTAGCCGTGTAAGCGCTTTTCCAGCGCCACTTTAACTGCCGGATGACAAAACTGACCCACATCGCCATGATGCAGGGCTACTTCTTTCACCAGCGTTGAGGAAATAAACGAGTTTTCCTCCGAAGGGGTAAGGAAAACACTTTCCAGGTCCGGATTTAACCGGCGGTTCATATTGGCCAACTGAAACTCATATTCAAAATCTGCCACCGCACGCAGGCCACGGATCAGAATGGTGGCGTTCTCGGTACGGGCAAACTCCGCCAGCAAACCGGAAAAACCAATCACGGTAACGTTGTCCAGTTCACTGGTGACCGCAGAAATCAACGACACGCGCTCTTCCAGAGTGAATAATGGCTTTTTACTGGGATTGGCGGCAATCCCCATAATCACCTCATCAAACATGCGTGAAGCCCGCTCGATTAAATCGGCATGACCATTGGTGATGGGATCAAAGGTCCCCGGATAAATAGCTCGTGTATGCATAATAGATAAGTATTGTTTGAGTTAAGAAAACAGTAACCAGATTTTACGGCGGATGCAATCGCCATCCGGCTAGCCAGGCTGATTATAACCACTTAGCAGGCTATCCCAGTTTTCCGGCGTAAAATGATAACCTGGATACTTGCCCTGTTCCTTGTTTAAGGAACGGTTTAAACGGCTCAGATTACCGGCTTTCCACTGGTCACCGGCCTTCTCGGCACATTTATCAAAATCAATCAGCCAGAACTTATCGTCCCGATCGATCATAATATTGTGAATGTTAAGGTCGTGATGATAAACCTGATTATCATGTAACTGCTTTATTAAGCATCCTATTTGTTGCCAGTGTTGGCCGGCAAGTGGCTTTGCAAGCAGGTGCTCATGCACTTCACAACTGTGCGGAACACGTTCCATTAAGATACTGGCTTCGTAGCAGACACCATAGCGGCTGACGCGCCCGGCCAGCCCTCTGGGCACCGGTAAACCTGCCTGGTGCATTTTATTAAGCAGGTTGAGCTCACGATAAGGGCGGGTAGTGGTTAGCCCGCCGAAAATAAACCGTCTCTCAGACACATGCCTGACCAGACCGCCACGGCAATAATCCCTCAGTACCATTTGCGCCGGCTTATCAATCAGTATCGCCTGACCGCGCCCGCTGTTGGCGGTGGCAGACTGCTTCCAGTGTGACTGCTGTAACCATTCAGGAGGAGGAACAGGAATACCGAATGCTTCGCACTGGTCGGCGCAAAGTAACAGCGTATCACGGCCTGATGTATAGGTTTGTATGGCTTGCAACGATAATTCTCAGTATTAAGACTTGTTAAATCATGCTGATTGTAATCAAATTAGCGGGGTTTATCAGTGCTAGTTGGAAGATTCTTTGTCAGGTGTATTAAAACTCCCTCAAAATGCAAGAATATGTATTCTTAGATTATCAGCCATTGGCGATGTGTGTCATGCCGCAGCCATGGTTAATCGTATCAGGAGTGCCAGGCCTGACATCCGGATCACCTGGATTATCGGTAAGATAGAGTACCAGTTGCTTAATGGCATGGACGGCGTGGAGTTTGTTATCTATGACAAGAAAACTGGCCGTCAGGGGATGCAGGCCATTCGCCAGCAATTTAAAGCACAACGCTTCGATGTGCTCTGTGTAATGCAAATAGCACTGCGCGCCAATCTGCTGTCCCGTGCTATCCGGGCTAAAGTACGTTTAGGCTTCGATAAGTCCCGCAGTAAAGAAGGCCATAGCCTGTTTATTAATAAACGCATTGCAAAGCAACAGCATCCCCATGTGCTGGAGGGCTTTATGGCGTTTGCCGATGCCATGGGCATTGCGCCTGTTGAGAAGCTTGCCTGGCAGTTGCCTTTGAGCGAGTCTGATCTGGCTAAGGGGATTACCTTAAAGCAGCAATATGGCCGCTATGCCGTTATCTGCCCGGCTGCCTCTAAGGCAGAACGTAACTGGACTGCGGAGGGCTATGCCGCAGCCGCTAAGCATCTTGCGAATAAAAACGTTCCGGTATTCCTTTGCGGTGGACCGGGGCCCCTCGACAGAACCATCGGCGATGCTATCCTGGCAGCCGGCGCCCCCATCAAAGATAACCTGATTGGTAAAACCACACTCAAAGAACTGGCCGGTGTGCTCGCTGAGGCCTGTTTGGTTATCGCTCCCGACACCGGCCCTGCTCATATGGCTACGGCAATGAATACGCCGGTCATCGGCCTTTACGCGCATTCCAATCCGCGTCGTACCGGCCCCTATAACAACCTGGCCGATGTGGTTTCGGTTTACGACCAGTGCATTGAACAGCAGGCGGGCAAACCCTGGCAAGCGTTGCCCTGGGGCAAACGGGCCAAAGGCGAAGACCTGATGGCAATGATATGTGTTGAAAAGGTTAATACTGCTATCGATACTGTACTCAACCGGCTTGAAGGCGTTTAAAGATCTGCGCTTATTGCACTAAAATTAAAGCAATAAACACTTTAAAAAATTCAATTCTTTTCTAAACTTATAGTTGGGCTTTTTCAACTCAGGGAAGGCACTAAGCGGCAGGAAGGGACCTACGCAAATGACTACCATATTAGTTAAGGCGTACCTTTGAAAATTTGGATTTTAAAAGCGTTCTGCTTCGGTGCCCTATTGTTATGGATAGGAACACTCTGGACAGCAACTGCTCGGGCCGAGACACCAGCACAGCCTATCGCGGTGGTGGTTAATCAATCCGTTGATATTACTACGCTAACACCCGCACAACTTCGGATGATCTTTGCCGGGCGAACCCAGTTCTGGCCCGACGGCAGTCGGATCAGTGTCTTCGTGCTGTCATCTCAAAGTGATGTTCATCAGCGTTTTTGCCGTGATTTACTCAATATTTATCCCTACCAACTTGAACGTATCTGGCAGCGTGTAGTGTATTCTGGGCAAGGTGAAGCGCCAGAAATCATTAGTACCACGCAGGCCCTGCAAGACATTATTGGCCAAACGCCCGGGGCTATTGGCTATCTGCCAGCGCCTGAGTCGATGAGTAAAAATACCAGGACGATCACCGTGGGAGAGCCGTTATGAAGCATTTTGTGTACAGCGTAGGATTAACACTGCTGCTCTTTACTACTCATATTCAGGCTAGTCAGGACAACTTTTCCTGGCATGGCTTTGTCGCCCAGGGCATCACCAGCTCTACCGATAGCAATTACATTACCACCGGCAATGAGATCACTGCCGAACTCACCGAAATAGGAATCAATGGCTCGTATGTGATTAACCCGTCTTTGAGCGTGTCCGGCCAGTTAGTCTACCTGAACGGCGGCAACCGTTTTCGCCAGGGAGCCCGCCTTGATTATTTATTTTTAGACTGGCGCTTAACCCGCTTGTTTGACTGGCAGGTGAACGTGCACCTGGGGCGCTATAAAAACCGCCACTGGTGGTATTCGGCTACCCAGGATGTGCCGCATACTCGCCCTTCCATTTCGTTGCCTCAGTCTATCTACTACGATGGTAACCGCGATCTCGCTCTCAGCAGCGACGGTATTGCCCTACAGAGCACTAAAACAGGCAGCACTGGCACCTGGGAAGTACGTTGGAGCTATGGACGCTCACCGCTGGCCAGAGAAGATACCGAAAAGCTGTTAAGCCCGCAGGCACAAGGGAGGGTAAAACAGGATTTTACGCATCAGTTCAGCACCTACTGGCAACCAGAGTCCATGCACTGGCAGGTTGGCTTTAGTTTGCTGCAGTCTGAGTTTACCTATGAGCCGACCGCACTGGACATTCTGCTCAATGGCCAGTCTGCTCTTGACCGCCTTACCCTGGCCGCCCGATATGACAGCGAGAACTGGGAACTCACTATGGAGCTGCTGCGCGACCGCCTGATGTACGAGGGAGACTTTACCCAGGGCATCACGCTGGATGTTGATAAAACCGGCGAGGGCGGCTATCTCCAATGGCGCTATTTTTTGCAAAACAACCTAACCGGACTGGTGCGATTTGATACCTACGATGTGGATCGCAAGGACCGCCACGGCGATCAACTGGCGTTCAATCCATTTGGCGCTATTCCTGAACACTATGGTTATATGGACACACTGACCGTAGGCATGAGCTGGGATATCCGATCAAACCTGAGGCTCAGCGGCGAGTTTTCCCGTACCCACGGTGCCGGTCGCCTTACTGCCGTGGTATTTCCTGATGCGCTGGTTTATGCAAAGCCGTACTGGAATGCATGGTCTGTGCAACTGATGTACTGGTTCTGAGTCGATGAAAAAAAACGTCTCGCTCAGTTACAAAGTCCTGACCATCATGTTGGTAGTGATCATGTTTGTTTGCTCGCTGGTGGTGGGTCTATTACTGTATCAGGCGGCTAATCAGGAGCAACAGCTTAATCAGACGATATTATCGCGTGACGTTACCCGCTATCATCAGTTCTCAACTTTACTCAATGAACGTCTATCAGTTTGGGTCGAAGGACTCAAATACATTAACGATATCCCACCGGGTAATACTACCGAACTGGTAGATACCTTCAGGCGCGCCGAAGATTTCCTGTTGCTTCAGTGGGATGTTAATAACATATGGATACTCGACAACCAGCAACAACTGGTATACCAGCAGGGGGAGATGTTGCCAGACGATGTGCTTGAAATGGTTGAACAAACCCTTACCGAGGCTAGGCCTGTTGCCGGCGTGCATTGTCATGTAATGTGCGAACAGGTTGTCAGCATCCCAGTGATGATCAACCGGCAGACTGCTAATGTAGTAGTAATGAGCACATCATTACAGGAATTACTGGCCTTACTGAGTGAGGCAGCCGATGGCGCCAGTCAGTCAGATCTGGTGCTGGTGAAGCATGCCAGGGGGGCCAACTCTCAATCCGACCGATACTTCATTAACAGTATGGTCAGCGATAAGCAGGAGCGCTTTATGCGCGATATTCTGGCCGCCATTCCGCCTTCCGCCAGCAAAACCAAGCTGATCACCAGCGGCTACGAAGTTAACGTAAACGGGCGCGCCTACCTTATAACGCTATTGCCACTCTATCAGCACAAGTCTAACGGTCATTATCTGATGTTTACCCATGACATTGATGAGCGTAAACGTGCTTATAAAAGCCAGAACCGGGTTATTTTCTTCGGTGGAGTGGGGTTGGTATTGACCTTTGTGTTATGTATGTTTGTACTGTTGCGGCGCTATGCGCAAAAACTTACTGCGTTGGCAAACATGCTGCCGTTACTGGCTCAAAAGCGCTTTGAAGAATTCAAAATACAGCAAAAACGCAGCTTTACCCGTGAAAAATGGCTGCTGGATGAGCTCGACACCCTGGGTGAGGCTGCCGTAGAACTGTCCGATAAACTGGAGTCGCTGGATCAGCAAATGACGGTGAACACGGCCAAGCTGGAAAAGATGGCCATGTTCGACAGCCTCACCGGCTTGCCCAATCGTAATATGATGACCTTTCAGATCAACAAACAGCTGGCAGCACTGCAGCGTCGGCAGGCGGGTATGGCTTTATTGTTTATTGACCTGGATAACTTTAAAAAGGTTAACGACAGCCACGGTCATCACTTTGGCGACGAAGTGGTGAAACTCGCCGGCGAAAGGCTTTCCAGGGTGATCAGAGAAAATGACCTGATCGCCCGGTTTGGTGGCGATGAGTTTGTGATCCTGGTAACCGGGCTCGATAAGGTCGAGCAGGTGAATATTGTTGCCGACAAGCTGATCGAAGAGTTTGTTGAGCCCATGCGCATCAGCGAACAAACTTTCTATATCAGCATCAGTATTGGCGTGGCCTACACTTCCAACTCAAAAACACGGGCACTGGAGCTGATGCGTCAGGCCGACACCGCCATGTACGAAGCCAAGCTGGAACGAGGCTCCAGTTTCCGCTTCTTTAATTCGTCGATGAACCAGAAAATCGTTAAGCAGGTGGAGCTTGAGAATGAAGCCCGTATTGCTTTAAAAGAACAACAATTCTTCCTTGCCCTGCAACCGCAAATTGAATTGGCCAGCAAGCGACTCACCGGATTCGAAGCACTGCTGCGCTGGAATCATCCGCAACGAGGCCTGGTGCCTCCGGGGGATTTTCTGCCTATGCTCGAAAATACGGCAATGATGTCTGAGCTTGATTTTTGGGTAATGGAAAAAGCCATTGAGCTCTTGTCCAGACTGGAAACCAACGGCTATCGTAATGTAAAAATGGCTATTAACCTGTCGGCGGCGCAGTTTGCTAACAGCGCGTTGCTACCTTACCTGATGGAGCTTATTGAGCTGCACAAGGTGGACGCGCGTAACATCGAGCTGGAACTCACCGAAACCGTGCTGGTGGCCGACATAGAGCGGGCGGTAGACGTTATTCAGCAGATCCGCGCCCTGGGCTGCAAACTTGCCGTAGACGATTTTGGGACCGGCTACTCATCATTAAGCTATCTGAAAATGATCCCCAGCGACATTATTAAGATTGACCGTTCTTTTATAGCCGGTATGCTCGAAACCGAAAGCGATCGTAATATTGTCAGCTCCACCATAAGCATGGTGCGCAGCATGGGGCAGCAGATCATCGCCGAAGGCATTGAACAGCCCGAGCAGTTATTTCAACTGGCAACTATGAACTGCCAGTACGGGCAGGGGTATTACATCAGTAAACCTATCGACGAACATCGCTTGTGGGACGTGCTACAAACCAAGGTATATATGGGGCGCTGGCAACTCTAACCTGCGAACTTCCGGGAGGCGTTGCAGAGCGTCCTTAAAAGTTTACACTTTAGGCGTACAGAAACCCGCAGCCATGCGCCCTGGCATAGGCAGTCTCACCGGCTCTTCGGTACAATACGCCTCTTTTATCCAACCCCTTCGGCCAGGAGTGCTTGCATGTCAGCATCTTTTATTTCTCATCTCGAACAACAGCTTAACGCCACCCGTGAGGATGGGTTGTACAAGGTAGAGCGGGTGATCACCACCCAGCAACAAGCCGACATCGCCACCCAGAGCGGTGACCACGTTATTAACTTTTGTGCCAACAATTATCTGGGCCTGGCCAATCACCCGGCACTGATTGAAGCGGCTAAGGACGGATTGGACTCCCACGGGTTCGGCATGGCCTCGGTACGCTTTATTTGTGGCACCCAGGATATTCATAAAGCCCTGGAAGCCAAAATCAGCGACTTCCTGGGTACCGAAGACACCATTTTGTATCCGTCCTGTTTCGATGCCAATGGCGGCTTGTTTGAAACGTTACTCGGGCCGGAAGATGCCATTGTGTCTGATGCACTGAATCACGCCAGTATTATCGACGGCGTACGCCTCAGTAAAGCTAAGCGTTACCGCTATGCTAACAATGACATGCAAGCGCTGGAGGAACAGTTAAAGCAGGCACGTGAGGACGGCGCACGGTTTATCTTAATCGCTACCGACGGCGTGTTTTCGATGGACGGTATCATTGCCAACCTGAAAGGCGTATGCGACCTGGCCGATAAATACGATGCTATGGTGATGGTAGACGACTGCCATGCCACCGGTTTTCTGGGTGAAAACGGCCGCGGCAGCCACGAATACTGTGACGTGCTGGGACGGATTGACTTAATTACCGGCACCCTGGGCAAGGCTTTAGGCGGCGCATCCGGCGGTTATACGTCTGGTAGCAAAGCCGCCATTGAATGGCTGCGCCAGCGTTCTCGTCCGTACCTGTTTTCAAACTCTGTGGCCCCGCCCATTGTGGCAGCGTCACTGAAAGTGTTCGACATGATGGCCGATGGCCACGATTTACGTGCCCAGCTGTGGCGCAACGCCGAACATTTCCGCCACAGCATGACTGAAGCCGGCTTTACCCTGGCAGGAAAAGACCACGCCATCATTCCGGTGATGCTCGGCGACGCCAAACTGGCCAACCAGATGGCAGAGAAACTGCTGGAGAAAGGCATTTATGTGATTGGCTTCTCTTACCCTGTGGTACCTAAAGGCCAGGCGCGTATTCGTACTCAGATGTCGGCTGCCCATACACTGGAGCACGTAGATAAAGCAGTGGATGCGTTTATTGAAGTGGGTCGTGAACTGGGAGTGATTGCATGAAGTCGTTGGTAAAACAGCAGCCAACCCGCGGTATCTGGATGCTTGATACCGATAAACCGGTAATGGGCCATAACGACCTGCTGATTAAAATTCGTAAAACCGCCATTTGCGGCACCGACATGCATATTTATCAGTGGGACGACTGGGCGCAGAAAACCATTCCGGTACCCATGGTAGTGGGCCACGAATATGTTGGCGAAGTGGTCGACATGGGGCAGGAAGTGCAGGGCTTCAAAGTGGGCGACAGGGTATCTGGCGAAGGCCATATCACCTGCGGCCACTGCCGGAACTGCCGTGCGGGCCGCCGCCACCTGTGCCGCAATACCGAAGGCGTGGGCGTAAATCGCGCTGGCGCCTTTGCCGAATACCTGGTGATCCCCGCGTTTAACGCCTTTAAGATCCCGGATAATATCAGTGACGACCTGGCCTCTATCTTCGACCCCTTTGGTAACGCTGTACACACCGCGCTTTCGTTTGATCTGGTGGGTGAGGATGTGTTGATCACCGGCGCCGGCCCGATTGGCATTATGGCTGCCGCGGTCGCCCGCCACGTTGGCGCACGTCATGTGGTGATCACCGATGTAAACCCGTATCGCCTGAAACTGGCCGAACAAATGGGCGTGAGCCGCGCTGTGAATGTGGCGGAAGAATCGCTGAAAGACGTAATGAACGGACTGGGCATGACCGAAGGCTTTGATATTGGCCTAGAAATGTCTGGAGTCCCGGCGGCCTTTCGCGATATGCTCAATAACATGAATAACGGCGGAAAAGTTGCCATGCTTGGTATTCCGCCGCAGGACGTCGCCATCGACTGGAACCAGGTGATTTTTAAAGGCCTGGTGATTAAAGGTATCTACGGCCGGGAAATGTTTGAGACCTGGTACAAGATGGCGAGCTTACTGCAAAGTGGCCTGGACATTTCCCCCATCATTACGCATCAGTTTGCCATTGACGACTTTCAGCAAGGCTTTGATGCAATGGGTTCCGGAGAGTCTGGAAAAGTCATTCTTAACTGGCAATAAGAGTTTTATGCAACCATTCCAACACATCACTATCGCTGACGTCGCAGAACAGAAAGACCAATTGGTTATTGCGGATATCCGCGATGCCGGATCGTTTCAGTCTGCTCACATGGAAGGCGCCATTAACCTGAATAACGATAATCTGGCCGCGTTTATGGAAGCCACTCCCAAAAGCGCCCCGGTAGTGGTGGTGTGCTATCACGGTGTAAGCAGCCAGCAAGCCGCACAGTTTCTGGTTGGTCAGGGCTACGAAAAGGTGTACAGCATGGATGGCGGCTTTGAAGGCTGGCGTCTGGGTCAGCCGGTGGTTAGCGACTAATTGTGGCAAAACCACTGATTGCAATCAGTCAGCTACGTTACGCTGACTCACTGGCCAGTTACCTGAAATCCCAACAGATCCCGGTACAGGTTCATCATGTACCCGAGGAAGACCAGTACGTGCTGGTGCTGGATAACGAAGCCCACCACGAACGCGCACTGGAAATTTGCCAGGCGTTTATTCAGGCCCCCAATGATCCAAAGTATCAGCAGGCGGCCTGGCAGCACTCTGAGCGAACCGATATACCGGTAGAACAGGCCCCGGGCAACAGTATGCGCCGTTGGCTGGTTTCGCTGCGCCGCTCGCCGGTAACCGGCGTTATCCTGATCCTGTGTACCCTGATATTCGGTGCTTCACTGGTGGGGTTGTTTCAGCCTATTGCCGCTGCGCTGATGATAATGCCGCTCGGTAATCTGCTGCAAAACCATGAATGGTGGCGCCTGTTAGGGCCGGCTTTTATTCACTTTAGTGTACTGCATTTTATTTTTAACCTGTTGTGGTGGAGTATGCTGGGCTCCCAGGTAGAACGTAAGTTTGGCAGCAGTTTCATTATTATTTTGTTTGTTGTCACCGCGCTGGTGAGTAATCTGGCACAGCTGATGGTATCCGGGCCCAATTTTGGCGGGCTTTCTGGTGTGGTATATGGCCTGGTAGGCTTTGTGTGGATCACTGGTTGGTTGCGGCCACAATGGGGGCTTTATCTGCCCAAAGCCATTGTTGGCTTTATGCTGGTTTGGTTGCTGTTAGGCTTTGCCGATGTACTGTGGGTAAATATGGCCAATGCGGCGCATACGGCCGGGTTAATGTCAGGGTGTGTGATGGCCTGGCTGCTGACACTGGGCAGCGGTAAACCGACTGCCCGTTAAGCCGCAACGCTATTTTTGATGCAGGTACTTGGTAAAGATAATGTCTTTAATTACCTTGGCGCCGGTTTCCTGCAGCATGTGGTCTTGCAGCGCTGCCAGCACGGCGCGGCGAATGTCTTCCCGGCCGGTGAGTGATTTAACCTTCTCTTCCGGCTGCCGACCAAAAATTTCAATGGCAGTAGCGCGTAGCAGGGGCATATGGTGTTCTACCAGTTCGAGCTGGTCGACATCCGCTACCATAATTTCGATCATCACCCGTACATAGCCCAGCTTGGTAGCACTGGGGCCCAGATAATTGGTGACAATCTCAGGTTCAATACCAATGTAGGCATAAGACGGTTGATCCTGTGCTGAGGCATTAGAAAAAGGCGCGAGCATGCCAAGTAACACAATCAGCCGAAGAAACTGCTTCATTAAGGTTATCCATAAAATTCAATTAGCTAAATTCTAGTTGAGACTATCACAGCGCACAACCTAACTTTAGACTAACGGCAGATGGTGGGTTGTCTCGGCGTTGCTGCCAATGCTAAACTTCTGGCGTCTTCACTGCGCGCTGGTATGCCAAAACATGACGCTGACCCTGCAAAACGTTCCTTACTACGCCAAGCTGATGCGGCTTGATAAGCCCATTGGTATTTATTTACTGCTGTGGCCAACCCTGTGGGCATTGATGCTGGCCGCTGGCGGTATGCCACCGCTGAAGGAACTGATTTTATTCTCACTGGGTGTAGTGGTAATGCGCTCGGCCGGTTGCGTGATTAACGACTATGCCGACCGTCACGTGGATGGCGCGGTAAAACGCACCAATGAGCGCCCGCTGGTGGCCGGGCATGTGACCGAGCGTGAAGCCCTGCAACTGTTCAGTGCCCTCATCCTGATTGCTTTTCTGATTGTGTTGCAGCTGAGCTGGGCAACCATTTTGCTTTCCTGTGTTGCGCTGCTGCTGGCCTCGGCCTATCCGTTTATGAAGCGCTATACCTATTTGCCTCAGGCTGTATTAGGTGCCGCTTATGGCTGGGCTATTCCCATGGCTGTGATGGCGGTGAGAGGCGATATCCCGGCGTGGGGCTGGTTACTGTTTGTGGCAAATCTGCTGTGGACCACTGCTTACGACACCATGTACGCCATGGTCGACCGCGACGATGACGTGATTATCGGCATTAAGTCGAGTGCCATTTTGTTTGGCCGCATGGATAAGCTGATTGTGGCGCTGCTGGAGGTGATTACCCTGCTGTTACTGGCGGCAGTGTTTATGCTCAATAACCTTGGTGTGTTTGCTTATGCCGGCCTGGTGGGCGCTGCTGCGCTGTTTATTCACCAGCACTATAATATTCGACACCGCCAGCGCGAGGCCTGTTTTAAGGCCTTTTTAGATAATCACTACGTGGGGCTGGTGATTGCGCTGGGGCTGATTGTCGATCTGATTTTACTGGGCTAACGCTATTTCTCCGCGTTTTGCTCAGCTTCCAGTGCGGCCAGGCGTACTTCCATGGCTTCCAGCTTTTCCCGGGTTTTAATTAACACCTGGGTTTGAATATCAAACTCTTCGCGGGTCACCAGATCCAGCTTGGATAATTGTGACTGCAGCACCTGTTTAATTCTTCCTTCGGCTTCTTCGGCCATGTTTTTTACGCCTGGCGGTACCGAGTCGGCAATCTGGCGTGCAATATCTTCAAGTTTTTTAGGATCTAACATGGCATTTCCTTGGCAAATACATAAATTGGCCGGGTTATTCTAAAACACTTCCACCGCGATGCAATACAATCAGTACTCGGATTCTGGCCATGGGTCGATTACAATACCGCTTTTACCGTTGCCATTTCCCCTTGTTGTTGAGAATACCCGTTAATGAAGCTTAATCCCGCCCAAGAATCCGCTGTGACCTTTGTATCCGGCCCATGCCTGGTACTCGCCGGTGCCGGCAGTGGCAAAACCCGGGTGATCACCAACAAAATTGCCCATCTGGTGCGCCAGTGCGACATGCCAGCCCGCTATATCGCGGCGGTAACCTTTACCAACAAAGCGGCGCGGGAAATGAAAGAACGGGTAGCACAAACGCTGGGTAAGGTGGAAGCCAGAGGCCTGAAAGTCTCCACGTTCCACACCCTGGGCTTAAATATTATTAAGTCGGAAGTGAAAGCGCTGGGCTTAAAAGCCGGTTTCTCGCTGTTTGACGATAAAGACAGCATGGCCCTGCTAAACGACCTCACTGCTCACTCCCTCGACGGTGATAAAGACCAGCTTAAATTACTGCAGAGCTGCATCTCTAACTGGAAAAACGATCTGTTAACGCCGGAGATACTGTTAAAGCAGGCGGTAAGCCAGGGAGAAAAAGAGTTTGCCGAGTATTATCAGCAGTATCAGAACCATCTGCGCGCTTACAATGCGCTGGATTTTGATGATTTAATTATGCTGCCCACGCTACTGCTCAAGGTGGACGAAAAAGCCCGCACCAAATGGCAAAGTAAAATCCGCTACCTGCTGGTGGATGAGTATCAGGACACCAACACCAGCCAGTACGAGCTGGTAAAGCTGCTGGTCGGTGAGCGGGCGCGGTTTACCGTGGTAGGCGACGACGATCAGTCGATTTACTCCTGGCGTGGCGCCCGGCCGCAAAATCTTAGCCTGTTGCAGGAAGACTTCCCCCGTTTAAGAGTGATCAAGCTGGAGCAAAATTACCGTTCCTCCGGGCGTATTCTGCACTGCGCTAACATTCTTATTCAGAACAATCCGCATATGTTCGACAAAACCCTGTTCTCGGCCCTCGATTACGGTGTGCCGCTGCGGGTGTTAATGGCCAAAAACGAAGAGCACGAAGCCGAGCGGGTAGTAGCCGAATTGCTGGCCCATAAGTTTACCAATCGCACCAAGTTCAAGGATTACTCGATTTTGTATCGCGGTAACCACCAGAGCCGCCTGTTTGAAAAGCTGCTGATGAGCAACCGTATTCCTTACAAAATCAGCGGCGGGATGTCGTTCTTTGGCCGTACCGAAGTGAAAGACATCATGGCTTACCTGCGTTTGCTGGTAAACCAGGACGACGACAACGCTCTGCTACGGGTGATCAATACGCCTACCCGCGGCATCGGCCGCGCCACGCTGGAAAAGCTCGGTAACTTTGCCAACGAACTGGGTGTGTCGATGTTTGAGGCGGCCTGCCACGACAACCTTAATTCAGTGCTAAGCGGCAAAGGCTATCTGGCCGTACATAACTTTGCGCGCTGGATTGTGTCGCTCTCCGACGAAGCGGTGCGCGGCGATACTGCAGCGGTACTTCGCAACATGATCCGCGCCATGAGCTACGAAGAGTGGCTTTACGAGCACAGCACCAGCCCCAAGGCCGCCGAAATGGCTATGGCTAACGTGAGTACCCTGTTTGGCTGGGTCACCGATATGCTCGAAGGTGACGAGCTTAACGCACCCATGACCTTGCCAGAAGTGGTTAACCGCCTAATCTTACGGGATATGATGGAGCGCGGCGAAGAAGAAGCCGAGGCCGACCAGGTGCAGCTAATGACCTTACACGCCTCCAAGGGGCTGGAGTTTCCCATTGTGTTTCTGGTGGGTATGGAAGAAGGCTTGCTCCCGCACCAGAGCAGCATCGACGAGGATAACGTAGAAGAAGAGCGTCGCCTGGCTTACGTGGGGATCACGCGAGCCCAGCGCGAGTTGATTTTTACCTTGTCGAAAGAGCGCCGACAGTTCGGTGAAGTTATCCAGCCGGAACCCAGCCGATTCTTATACGAGCTGCCCACCGACGATTTGGAATGGGAAGAGAAAAAACGCAAGGTTTCGGCCGAAGAACGCCAGCAAAAAGGCCAGGCCAGTATTGCCAACTTACGGGATATGCTGGGTAAGTCTTAGGCGCTCGATTGATTCAGCGTTGGCAGCAACTGCGAGCTTTCCAGATATTTGCCCTGGCCGTAGATACACTCAATTTCGGTTAACGCCTCAAGCTGTGAGTAGCTGTCGATACCTTCGGCAATCACGTCGAACTTGAGGTGCCCGGAAATCAGCATCACCGACTGGATCAGCTTTAAATTACGCAGCGAACGCGGCAGTGATTTAATAAAGCGGTGATCAATTTTGATGTAATCAAACGGGTAAGAGAATAAATAACTGAGCGACGCCAGGCCGCTACCAAAGTTATCCAGTACCAGCGTCACACCGGCACGTTTAAGCTTTTTAACCGCCGGTAAAATATATTGCGAGCGGCGGTTCAGATCGTTCTCATCAAACTCAAACACCAATGCTGCGGGCGACACGCCGGTTTCATGGATGACATTGAGAATTTTCTGTACCAGTGAGCTTTGCAATAAATGATTTATGGATACGTTTACTGCAATTCTCGGTTCATAACCTACTCGTTCGGCATCTGGCCAGGTTTTCAGTAATTCGCAGGCGGCGCGTAACTGATATATGTCCAGCTCCAGAATTAAGCCACTTTGCTCAGCCACCTGCCGAAACTGCTCGCGGGAGATTTTACCCAGCGACGGATGCACCCAGCGTACATAAATTTCGTGATACAACGGCTGCTTAGTGTTGAGGTTAATAACCGGCTGCAGATAGCATTCAAACTCCCTGTCGCGCAGTGAACGGCGAAACTCGTTTTCCAGCTCCAGCTCTTCCAGCAGACGCTCGCGCATGCTCTTATCGAATATTACCATACGGCCACGGCCCAGCGACTTGGCCTGATACATGGCGGCATCGGCGTCGCGGATCACCTCATCGGCGCTGCGGTAGTAGGTTTCGACATGGGCAATCCCAATACTGGCGCCGGAATACATTTCTTTATCTTCCAGAATGAACGGCTCAGAAATAGAGTCGATAATGCGCGCAGAAATCTCTTCTACGTCGGAGGCATAGTCAAAATTATCCAGCAGCAACACAAATTCGTCGCCGCCGTGGCGGGCCAGTAAATCGTGGCCGCGAATACACTTGGTAATCCGCTTGGATACCTCAATTAAAAACTCATCGCCGGCATAATGACCCAGGGTGTCGTTAATAATTTTAAACCGGTCCAAATCGATAAACAGCACTGCAAACAGGTTTTCCGGATAGCGCTGTTTATTAGCAATGGCCAATTCCAGACGGCTGGCAAACATCGAACGGTTGGGCAAGTCGGTAAGGGTATCGTGATGAGCATCGTGGAGCAGCTTAAGTTCGATTTCCTTACGCTCTTCTATCTGCTGGCGCAATACGTCATTGGCGCGGTTAAGCTCGGTGGTGCGCTCTTTAACCCGTTCTTCCAGTTGCGCGCTATAGGCATGCATGGCCTCGGCGCGAAACTTACGCTCCAGTGCCACGGCAATATGGTGCGACACAAAGCGCATGAGTTCTAAATCGCGCGGGGTGTACTTAGCCGATTTACCATAGGTTTGTACAGCAATAACACCATACACCTCACCATCAATGATCAAAGGCGAACCCAGCCAGGAGTTGGCCTGCTTTAAAATACGCTGAGCTACGGTTACGTCGATCTCGCCGTCTTCGGTAAGCGAGAGTATACGCGAGGGATCTATCAGCTCTGCCTGACCGCGGCGAATAACAAACTCGGTTAAGCCAAAGCCTAAGGGCCGGGTGCCCGGCGCATCATCCTGTGTATCACTAAAATAGGGGAAGTTCAGGAACTGTTTAGTATCATCGAGGATAGCAATGTAGCAGTTAGGCGCGCTGATCAGCCGGGCAATAATTTCATGCAGACTCGAATAAAAGGTATCCATGTTGCGGCTGGCGTTGGCCGACAACTCAGAGATTTCAAACAGGGCCTGCTGTAGCGCCTCGACTTTCTGGCGCTCGAGGATTTCTTCCTGCAAATCGTCGTTGATCTGGCGTAACTGGCGGGTACGATCACGAATGGTGCGCTCAGTAAGCTCGCGGTTTTTTACCCGGTCGACGGTGGTGACAATGTGCTGGGAGACAAACAGCAATACTTCCAGATCTTCCTGGGTGTAACTCACATTATCGTCGTAGGTTTGTACCACCATGGCACCAATTACTTGGCTACCGCGTTTAAGCGGCACACCCAATAGCTGGTGGGGCTGACTACCAATAAGCTCTACCTTGTGGTCTTGATTAAACTCATCTTCATTTTCGTTGCGAAAGAAAACGTGATTGCCCGACTCAAGAATATAGCCGGTAAGGCCTTTTTTTAATTCCTCGGCAGGCAATTGCTTTACCACCTGTTCGTCGAACTCATCAACAAAGTAGGCCATGTCGACCATGGTGGTATCAGGTGAGTAAAAGGCAACAAAGAAGTTCTCTGCGTCCATGAAGTCGGCAATGATTTCATGAATAGCAGGATAGAGACGTGACAGGTTGCTAATGGAACTGGCCAACTCTGATATATTAAACAATGCTTTCTGAACGCGTTCAGCACGTTTATATTTATCAGTTAACTGCTGCAGCTGCGGGATAAGCTCTCTTAATTCCGCTTCTGACAACTCATATTTTGTTGGCTCAGATGACATAAAAAATAGCAGCCGACAATCCGCTGGAGTAAAATGATTAACTTACTCTATTGTGGATAATTTTGCCAGAGCTTTGGAGGGAATGTACGCACCAACAACCTGCAGTTTTGGTATCGAAATGCGCCGAAGTTGCGCAAAACATGCAGGTTGTTAGTGTTACCGAGCGTTATAGCTCTTCGGTCATGTACTCAATGGCTGCTTTGATGTCGTCATCGCTACAGCTGGCACAGGTACCACGAGGAGGCATTGCATTAAAGCCGTTAATTGCATTGGCTAATACAGCGTCGAAACCTTTTTCCAGGCGAGGTGCCCAGTCAGCCGCGTTGTTTACACGAGGTGCACCCAGTACACCGGCAGCGTGACAAGCAACACAAGCTTTGTTAAATACGTCTTCACCCGACAATGCACCAGCCGGTGCAGCGGCAGCAGCGCCTGCAACGTGCACAGAGCCAACTGGCTTAATACGCTCTTTGATCGCCTCGTCTGACATTTCCTGAGCGTTTACCGCAAAAGCTGCCAGTACTACAGCGCCCATACCTAACCACGTTTTTAATTTCACAATCGTCTCCAGGCAATTTTGGTCTGAAAAATAAATAATCCGCATGATTATAAAGGTTAATCCAGCCGCGACAACTGTTTGAGACTAATTGATTAGTCCTTATCCGACAAAAAGCGCATAAAAATAGACTTTTTGCCGTATTGCCGCTGTATTTTACTTTAGTTATTACTGCGCAACCGGCGATTTGGATGAGGCATCGGCCAGTAGCTGTGCCATAGCAATATCCAGCACCTGTTGCATTTTTTTGCCAGCGCGGCCAACACCGGCCTCGCTGTTACCTTCGACCTCAGTTTGCACCGCCAGGGTAAACTCCCGAATGAGCTTACCATTTAGCTGCAAGATCACATGCGCCAGTAAAACCGTTTCGCTTTGCCCGCGGGTTTCACTGGGCCCGGCGCCAATTTTCTGAAAAATACGCCATCTGCCGCCGGTGTGTGCATCTAATATCGCTTTAACAGATTGCGCTGAATCTGGTGCAAGTGCGTTAGCAATGGCGCGGGCGAGCAACAACCCGATGCCCGCTTGCATACCGCCCGCAGGTTGTACCGAGTTACTATGGCCATCACCATATAACAACATATGCAGGTGAGAGCTCTTAAAGCCGGGCAGGCGGGTTAAGGGTTCACTGTGGTGAGTTACCAGGCGTTTTAAGAACTCAGCCTGAGCCAGCGTGGTCATGGGTTTATTGCCAGTTAAGCCGCACTCATCACAGCGGTAAGACTGATAAAAAGGATCGTCGCTAGCCTCTTCAAACGGCTCCACAGCCAGTTTATTGCGCAAATCGAACTGCCAGTCGGCTGAGCTCGGCGCAAACGCAGTAGGGCCATAAGCGCCCCGAAAGCGAATGGCCGGATTGTTCATGTTAAGCCATTCATCATGAAACAAGCCGGTTAGAAATTCCCGCCCGGCAATGTTCGCAAAGTAGGTGGCAATGGCGTTGGAGTTACCATCTGCCTTACCCGAGGGCGCATAGCTGTTAATGCTGGTAATTAAGTCGGCCAGGCGCACATCGCCTACCAGAGTAGAAGCACTCACTTCCCGGCCAATCGTCGCCAGCGCCCCGGCAAACGCCATAATTTTAGAAGAGCTCCAGGGCTCATAAAGCACATCCTGGGTATTGGCATTCGCCAGATAGCGATAGCCTGTTCCATCGGGCGTAGGGCCAAAATCGATAACGGTAATTTTGCCCAGTGAAGCAGGCACATTAAAGTAGTTCCAGTCACTGGCTACCCGTTCTTCCCAGCCAGGAGCGGTGCCAGACTGTTCAACAGTAATGTAATCCGGATTTGGCTTACGGCTGCGCATACTCGCGCCTGGCATCATGTTTGCAATGCAGTCGGGCACACCGCAATCAGTCGAGTATTGCTTGGGTAACAATGGTGGGGCACTCAACACATTGTTATAGAAACCCAAATCGCTTTGCTCATCAGCCAGGGCAGAGAGTGAAACCACTGCGCTTAGACAACCACACAAAAAAACCGCCAAACTTGAAACATACACATCACATCCTTTATTGATAAAACCAGACTAAGCCAATTCAGAACGCGAAGCAAAAGCCAAATTTGACGGTTTTTTAAACATCAGCACCGGCATTTTCATTTTTTACTGTAAATTAACCAGATGAACTCCTATAATGCGCCACTCAAGACGGTTCTACACCGTTTGCAAAGCACGCACCCGTAGCTCAGCTGGATAGAGCGTTGCCCTCCGGAGGCAAAGGTCATAGGTTCGAATCCTATCGGGTGCGCCATTTAAATCAATCAGTTACACTAATTCCCAACTTCCTGAAATGGCTCTGTGCCCAAATTGTGCCCATTAAGAACACAGCTGTGATATTGATTACATTAATGCCCAGAGTTTAAGTGACGTTCTCCATCTGACACTATCTTAATATATCAACACTATTGGCTGAAAAGGTCTATCTGATATACCATTAGCGGTAGCATACACACTGAAACACGAAACGTTTTATTAGAATGGATACTAGAAAAAAAACATCAAAACCAATTGCTATTGATCTGTTCTGTGGCTCTGGTGCTGTCAGCCTGGGCATAAAAAATGCCGGTTTTGATGTTGTCGGTGCTGTAGATTTTGACCCTAATGCCTGTGCAACTTATCGAGCTAATCATCCTTCAGTGAAATTAATTCAAAACGATATCAGATTAATTCCGGTAGATGCTTTTGACGATGTAGTTAAGAAAAAACTGAATTTATTAGTAGTTTGTGCACCTTGTCAGCCTTTTAGTAGCCAGAATCGCAAGCGTTCTAAAACTGATGGGAGATTAAACCTTGTTGAAGCTTCTCTTCCTTTTATTGAGCGATACGAGCCTCAAATCGTATTTTTGGAAAATGTGCCTGGGCTAGCCTCTAGTGGCATTTTTGATAGGTTCCGTGCTTGTTTAGTAAAACAAGGTTATGAAATTGCTAAACCATTGAAGCTTGATGCATCTGAATTAGGTGTGGCACAGCGTCGATGCCGGATGATCATGGTCGCTGTCAAAGGTGCAGATATAAATGCGGCTATAAACATTGCGCGTTTGCCCAGAAAGACGGTACGCGAAGTTATTGCAGATTTACCTGTTCCTGTTGTGGGAAGATGTGCGGTGACTAACGATGCTTTACATTTTTCAAGAAAGCACTCAACACTAAATTTAGAGCGTTTGAAGCATATACCTAAAGATGGCGGTAGTCGCGATCAATTACCTGAATATCTGCAGCTTGCTTGCCATAAAAATAGAAAAAAAGCCTCATTTTCTGATGTTTACGGTCGTATGCGTTGGGATGACGTGGCGCCAACCTTGACTACCGGTTGCACCGATATTACAAGAGGAAGATTCGCTCACCCAGAACAAAACAGAGGAATAACTTTACGTGAAGCCGCGCGGTTGCAGTCATTTCCTGATGACTATCGGTTTATTGGTAATTCCGGCCAGGTAGCTACGCAAATAGGTAATGCGGTTCCGCCACAAATGATGCAGAGCATTGCAAAAAGCTTATTGAACGCTATTAACAACGAAGAGTAAGAAGCTCGTCGTTTTTTCATCACTTTAGTCTTCATCAGAAAGTTATTTACGTTTATGCTTTTGAGTGATGGCTATTATAAAGCAAACAGGAGAATGAATGACAAAGCTCAGGGTGAGAGCTAGAGCAGTTGATATGCTGGGCCGGCAGCAAATTGCTGGTATACCTACAGCTATCCACGAGTTATTCAAAAATGCGCATGATGCTTATGCGGAGCGAGTAGAGGTCGACTTTTTCCGGCGTAATCGAATACTGGTGCTACGAGACGATGGCTATGGCATGACCCGTGATGATGTCGAGAACCGTTGGCTTACTTTAGGTACAGAATCCCGCCTTAACGCAAATAAGAATCCCGACAGAAGCAAAGAATGGCGTGGCCCTAATAACTTGCCCGTTAGAGCCATCATGGGTGAAAAGGGGATTGGTCGTTTAGCTATTGCAGTAATTGCCCCTATAACACTTTTAATGACAAGGGCAGCTCGTCCCGACGGTTTGCACAATTTAGTAGTTGCGTTAGTGCATTGGGGTTTGTTTGAACAACCGGGCTTGGATATCAGTGAAATTGATGTACCTATTTCCGAGTTTGAATCTGGCTCGTTGCCAACTAACGCAGACATAGCAGACTTAGTAAGCAAAGTTCGAAATAATTTATCTAGTTTAGAAGAACAAATAGAGCCATCTTCATACAGTGAGCTAGTCGCTGCTCTGGACAAAGTAAAACAAATTAGCCCAGATGTGTTAGATGGTTATCTAAACAAAGAACGCGAACAGTCCCTCTCTCTGAGCGGAGATGGCTACGGTACTCAATTTATTTTGTTGCCTGTTGCGGCTGAACTTGATGACGATATTGATGGTGGCTCCGACAAAGATTCATCCAAATTAGAGCGCAATTTACTTGGTTTTTCTAACCTAATGGCAACCGATAAACCTGTTATTAAGACCGAATTTCGAGACCACGCTATTGATAGTGTAGAAGAGCGGATCGGACCCAAAAGCTTCTTCAGTCAACAAGATTTCGAAAAAACTGATCAGTATTTTGAAGGTGAATTTAACGAATACGGCCAATTTACTGGGACTGTTTCGATTTATGGAAAGCCTAGGCAGTTCGTATGCAATTGGACAGATGGGAAAGGTAGGTTAGCCCGCTGTGGGCCATTTTCATTTAAATACGGATATGTTCAAGGAAGGGTATCGGAAAGTAAGCTATCACCAGCAGACTTCACGGAGATGGATAAAAAGACAAACAGAATTGGTGGTGTTTACATATATCGCGATGGTATTCGTGTATTGCCATATGGGAACTCTGACATTGATTGGCTAGACATTGAAAAACGCAGGACCCTCAGTGCAACAGACTGGTTTTTTTCATATCGTCGTGGTTTTGGTTACGTCTCAATCAGTCATACAGATAATAACACACTAATCGAAAAAGCGGGTCGAGAGGGCTTTAGAGAGAATTTTGCTTATCGAGACTTTCGGGCCATTTTAGTTAACTTCTTTCGTCAGCTGGCCTACGAGTTTTTTAGAGATAGTTCACCACAAGGTGAAGACTTTGCTGAAAACAAGGCTTTTTTAAAAGCTCAAAATGATTTGTTAAAGAAGCAACAAAAAAAAGCAAATAATAGACGTAATGAATTTGATGAGTCATTAAAAGAGTTTTTTAATCTTTATAATGAGCATTATTTTGAATCAGAGACTAAACAGTTAATTACATCTGTTACGGAGCAGCTTGCAAAATACGAATCGGACTTAGCACCAAATGAATTTGCATCAGCAGTTCGAACGCTGGAAATATCAGCTAAAAGCAAAATTAGAAGATTAATTACGCAAACTTCTCTAGCTCTGCCTCGCGGTCTAGCATTAACCAATCGCCTGAAGAAAGATTGGATTGCCTTCGAAGCTCAGTCTAATCAAATCAAACAAGAGTTAATTGAACCGACAAAGATTGCGTTAGAGCAACTTATACAAGATGCGCTACAAGGTAAGGTTGCGTTTCATGATCGCCGACTATCTGCACTACAAGAAATTGAGCATGCAAAGGAAAGTACAGTTCGGGAGCTGGCCAGCCTACGTAAAACCACCACTGAAGCATTAGGCGCTATGCAATATGCGGTTCGAAGTGTATTGAAGGAAGAATTTGCTGAGCTACGAGTAAATATTGAACAATTAGTAGATGACTTTACTCGCCGTTCAGCCGAGTCACCTGAGCAGCTGCAAGCAGTGCGTACGGAAGTTGAAGAGAAAATTGAGTATTTAAGAAGCAAAGAAAAGGAGCTGCTGGATTCTTTAAAGCGGCAAATGACTGAGCTAACTGAAGAAATAAAAGCTCGTGAAACTCTCGATGATCGATTTGCCGCGATAGAAGCTCAAAATCTGTTACTTTCGGAGCAAGTCGAATTTTATTCTGAGTTTGCTCAAATGGGTATGTCAGTTGGCATTCTGCAACATGAGTTTGAAAGCGCCACCCGCGGAATTCGAGTCTCTATGGCAGATTTAAAACCATGGGCTGACAAAAACCCGCCACTAGCGCCAATTTATCAGCGATTACGTAGCCATATCGAACACCTTGATGGCTACCTAAAAGTACTTGATCCACTCGGCCGTCGTCTGCATCGCTCAGCAATAGAGTTATCCGGCAGTGAGATATTAAACGTTGTATATGGTGTATTTAGCGAACAATTAAAATCTTCAAATATCTCGCTGGAACCAACTTATGCCTTTAGAGGCTTTAAATTGAAATGTCGCTCCTCTGCTTTATTGGGCGGCTTCATTAATGTGATAGACAATGCGATTTATTGGCTAAATAGCCGAGCACAGGGGGAAAAGAAGATCTTCCTTGATGCAGATGAGAGCGGTTTCCTTATTTCTAACAACGGGCCTGGAATCGAAGAGCGATTAAAAGAACGTATCTTTGATTTTGGTGAAACAACCAAGTCCGGTGGCCGAGGCATGGGCCTAGCTATTACTCGAGAAACATTGCGCCGAGAAGGCTTAAATATAGAACTTGTTAAAACGGGGTTAGAACAACAACCGCAATTTAAGATTTATGCACAGGGAGAGTCTGATGAGTAGGAATGCATCGCCTCAGCAAGCTTGGCAAAAACATGTAACAGGTGCCGTTCGTAAGTTTTTAAAAACTGCTGTGGTGATTGACAATCAACCGTCTATTGATACGAGGATTGAAAGCAGTGGGGCTTTATCGGAGTCGAAGGGAATGGGAGATGATGCTGGAATTCTTGAAGCGCCAAATAGCGCTGTGCAGATGGATACTGCCAGTGACATAAATATTCGTAATGTCACTGATGCATTTATCGCTGAGGGAATCGCTTGTGCTCTCGTGCTGCCTGATGATGGTGATGATAATGATGCAGAAAAAATAAAGCGGTCTTTAGATGCAGCTAAAGTTTCTGATTTAGTTGTTATAGATTGGTATTTAAAAGATAAAGATTCTTCATTAACACTTCAAATATTAGAACAAATAGCTCGTTCAGACGTTGAGGAAAAAGGGCGGCTACGCTTGGTTTGTGTCTATACTAGCGAACAACTATCAGCCAATATTTTTGAAGATATTATAAAAAAATTCTCAGAAGGTGGTATTAGGTTTTCTTCGGCGTGCAACGAAAAATTCTGTGCGATATCTAATAATACTCTTGTTCTATTAACAAATAAAAGTGATGTCCCTGTCACCCAACTCCCTAATTTACTAATTAGAGAATTTACTCAGCTTGCAGATGGTTTGATACCATCATTTGCCTTAGCAGCTGTCGGGGCAATTAGAAAAAACACTCACCATATGCTTACGCGATTCCATGCCTCATTAGACTCCGCTTATGTCTCGAATCGATTGATCACTAATCCGCCGGGTGATGTGACTGAGCTCATGCGAGAGCTACTAGTTGCTGAATATGATAATGCGATAGGGTTAGATCGCGTGGCAGATGAATTTCTAGAAAATGACACTATTACTAAGTGGCTGGAGAATAATAAAGAGTCAATAAAGCCAGCTTCTTACAAAGACAAAAAGAGTAGAGAAATTGAAGTGGATTTTGTCGCATTGAATGCGATGTTACAAAAAGGTGTTGGTGACAAAACATTTGTGATTAGAAAAGGTCAGGAAATTTCTTTTCCTGAAGAATGTAGGGATTCAGTTTCAATTACTCTTGCAGGAGGCCCTGACGCGGCAAGAGACGCTGAAAATGAATTTTCTCGTTTGGTTGCTTTTAGTCGAGAAGCGAATGGAACTACAACAAGATTATTGAACCAAAATTGGCGGCCATCGATTACTACAGGGACAGTATTAAAATACTCTATCAGCGGCGAAGATAAATATTTAATGTGTTTTACGCCAGCCTGCGACACTCTTAGAATTGAGAGTGAAGACCGGCCTTTTGTTTTCATTGAGGGCTCTATGTCTGACAAACCATATAACTTAGTTATATCTACCTCGGGCGATAAAAATATTGGTGTTTACTTCGATAAAAAGCACCCAGTAGTGAAAACATTTTGCTTTGCACCGGATAAAAAAGTGAAGAGAGTTTTAGGTACGAAAGACGAGCAGGGTGATAATTTGCTATTTAAGTTCAAATCAACCGGACAGAATTCAACCGAGTTTGAGTGGGTCGGTGAAATTAGGTATAACAGAGCCGTTAGTGAAATGGCAGCGTTAGCTAACAATTGGATGAGAATAGGTATAGTTGATTCAGAGTATCTGCGCCTCTCAGCAAAAGGAAACTTTAGTTTTAGTTAAGCTATTTTAGTCTTCGAAGATAAATCGCATCCCTCAAGGACTTCACTTCATATTACAGACGAATTTTAACCAAGGGTGAGTTGTATAATGTTTGATGTATATGCAGATGAACTTAAAAAGCTTAATGTTGATAGGTCGTCTGGTAGAGCTAAACCTCATAAAGTTTGTCTTTTATTCGCTGTATTTGATCTTATCGAAGATAAGCAAATTGTTGATAACCGAATTTTTTTAAACGATGAACTGAAAGCACGTTTCACTCACTACTTTGGTAAGTTTCGTGCTGATGGTGATAGAAATAATCCTTATCTTCCTTTTTTTCACTTAAGAAGCTCAAGTTTTTGGCATCACAAACTGCGCTCTGGCGTGAAATACAATCATAGATATTCAGTAAGTGATAAATCGCTGAATACGAACGTCGAATACGCTTATTTGAATGAAGATCTCTTTGCTTTGTTAAAAAATGAAAAGCAAAGAAATGCTCTTAGGCAATGTTTGTCAGAGAACTTTGCTGAGTTGGGTGATCAATTTAGGCGTTGGGCTGTTGAAATTGGTAAAAGTGAAAAGACTGCCAAGAATTACGTTTCAGCTTTAAAAACCACGATGCCCAATTGGATGAAAAGTTTAGGGCATGATACTGGTTCTATTTTTGAGCTGGGCTCACTCGCAGAATTCAAGTCGCTCGAGCAGAAACTGCGTGAGACTAGCATTTTCCAAGAAAGGGACTTTACTGGAAAGAGAATGTATTCAGCTGCTCTAAAGGCCTATGGAGATTTTCTGTCAGACACTACTCAGGTGCAATTGCAAGAAGACATTGACTATATTCTCAAAGATGAAACAAAAACGGTGACTGAGAAATCGGTGCTGGTAAAAGCGAGAATTGGCCAGGGAAAATATAGGCAAGACCTTGTTGACCTATGGGGCAAGTGTGCGTTGACTGGTTTCGAAAACAGAGATTTTTTGATTGCTTCTCATATCAAGCCATGGCGCGATTCTTCAGAAGCTGAAAAGCTTGATAAATACAATGGACTTTTGTTGGTTGCTAACTTAGACAGAGCTTTTGACAAAGGTTACATTTCATTCTCTGATACTGGGGAGATTTTGATTTCTGAAGAGCTTGAGGAATATACAAAATTGGGCATAAACTCATCCGGCAATTTGCACATGCACCAGGAGAGTCGCGAATATATGCTTTATCATCGAGAAATGATATTTCGCTGATTATACTTGTTGGTTTAAATGCCAGGAATATTCACCTTACAAATTCTGCATAAAGCGGATAACAATATCTGATTATTCCGACCAGTTGCACTTTGCATTTTTACCGCATTGTTCGTATCGTGCTGAATGTAGATTACTTTATCTGGTAAGTGCTGAGTAAACTAGCAAGGAAGCAAACCCTTTGTCCGAGAACATTAAATACTATTCAACTCACGCAGAAAAACTCATTGATCAATATAACAGCGTCGCGTTTGAAAAAGTACATCAGGAATGGCTATCTGAAATTCCTGAGAAGGGCTTTGTGCTGGATGTCGGCGCAGGTTCGGGCCGTGATGCTCGGTTTCTTGCTGCCAAAGGATTGAGTGTGGTTGCCGTTGAGCCTGCTGATGGTATTCGCGAACGCGCCCAACAATACGTGGTTAATCAGCCGATACACTGGCTGAACGATAAGCTGCCAGAGCTTGCTCAGGTATTTAGTCTGCAAACCAAATTTGATCTCATCTTACTCAGCGCAGTGTGGATGCATATTGCGCCGTCTGAGCGGGAACGATGCATCCGTAAGTTAAGCAGTCTGCTCAAAGCCAACGGAAAAATCATTATCTCTTTGCGGCATGGCGCGTGCCATGACGAGCGCACTATGTATAAGGTATCGGCCGACGAGCTGGCTGGTTTTGCCCGCAAGTTTGGCCTGTCACTTCGCTTGCTGAGTGAACAGGTTAATGCTGACGAGCTGGGTCGCGATGATGTTTACTGGCAAACCGTAATCCTCACTTTACCCGATGATGGTTCAGGGGCATTCCCGCTGCTGCGAAACATCATTGTGAATGATAGTAAATCCTCTACTTACAAAGTGGCCTTACTGCGCACCTTGTTAAGAATTGCTGAAGGCCATCCCGGCGCTGTGCTTGAACGCACGAAAGAGCACGTAGTATTACCGGTGGGTTTGGTTGCACTTTACTGGATTAAGCTATTTAAACCGCTGGTCGATCACTTTCAAATTCCGCAAAGCAGTAACCGTCAAAAAGGGCTGGGTTTTGTAAAGGAGGACGGATGGCAGGAGTTGCGTTCATTTACGGCTAACGACTTTTATATTGGCGCTACTTATTTAAATGGCGATATTGCTAGGGCGGTTCACCAAACTCTGAAAGACGTTACCTCAACAATACGGGATATGCCCGTACGTTACATAACGTTACCTGGCAGTGCTGAAGGGGTGTTTCATGTTGAGAGTAAACGTACAACAAAACCGTCAGGGGGGATCGTTATTGATGTCAGCTTCTTAGCGTCGTTCGGTCGCTTTTATATTCCGGTAAATATCTGGGACTCCATGGTCAGATTTAGTGTGTGGATAGAGCCTTCACTGGTCAATGAGTGGGCCGCACTGATGCGTACTTACTCCTCTAGTAATGCAATGCAGTTTTCTCAATCTGAACTGCTGAAAGCGTTAACCTGGGAAGATCCGCGCAGAACAACAACGCGCGTAAGAAGTCGGGTTATTGAGTTACTAAAAGGCGATGGAGTTAACTGCTGCTGGTCGGGTACAAAACTGAGAGCTGAAAGTTATGCTGTCGATCATGCTATGCCATTCTCTCGCTGGCCTAATAACGACCTATGGAATTTACTCCCCACAAAAACACAGATAAACACCAAAAAAGCAGATAAGTTGCCCAGTTCAACGCGGTTACAACACAGCAGACAAATCATTACCGACTGGTGGCAACAAGGCTGGACTGAAAATGCGGATGAGTTTTTTATCCAGGCGAATCTGGCGCTGCCTAACTTACCCGATAGCAACCGCAGCTTTGATGATGTATTCGAAGCGTTCACGATGCAGCGAGACAGAATTAGAGATTTTCAGCAACTCGAAGAGTGGTGAGCCAACTGGCAGGAACGAATATGAAGGGAGGCAAGCCACAAAATAAATCATCATTTCGGATGAAACATTACTTCTAATGTGATTCGGAATAAATAGCGGAGCTTTCCGTTATCCTTTCAGAAAAGTCGTTATTTTGCGCAGGCATGTGATCGTGCGTTCGGTTATGACCTCATCCACACAATCTTTTCCAACCTTGGCCAACAAATCGAAGGGCTTGGCACTATCGGCGCCTAAGCGGTCTTCCATATGTTCTCTGATAGCGCTTGTATCCGGCAGCAAATTATCAAAATAAGCATTTACAGCGTCTCCCTGTATTTCAGCTCGTTGCATAGGCAGGCTTAGGGAGATTGCGCGGCCTCCCTCTACCTCTAGCCAGTCAGGGTCGTACTTAAAGCTCATGCGTCCATTTTTTAAATACAACTCACCCACAGGAAATCCGTTCATGGAGCAATAGAGTGTGCGGGTATGTGATTTTCGTCCCATCAGAATCTCAGTGATTTTTTCGCGAGAGGAGTAGTCAGTGTGGACACTTCATCCCTTGGCAGGTTGTCGACCCTCAATTCTAAGTCTAGTGACGCACAAAGTTTGATGAGCATATCCACCGAGACTTTTTCAGGCTTGGTTTCACAGTTAGAAATATCCCGTTGATATACGCCAAGGCGTTTTGCTAAATCAGCTTGAGTCCATCCTTTGGCTTTTCTACTGTCCTTGATAATGGCGCTAAGATCCCTGGGCGTATTAATTTTCATGTTAGTCTCTTATACCGATATGTGTATAAAATAAAAATATACGTATTAGTGTATAAAATTACTATATGCGTAAATCCGTATACCACCGCTTTCCTGTGCTTGATGCTCTTAAAGCCGCGATATCTTCGTCAATTTCTGACGAACCAGAAGAATTAGCAGCAATAGCTGTGAAAGTTAACACCAAAGAAGTTATTAAGCCTAAAACCAGTCCTTTGGTTAAAGTAGCGATGCCAGGAACTGTGTAAAAGGCACAATATCCTGTTTGACGCTGGCCGTTTCCAACGCTTGCATATATTCATCTCTTCGCTCGACAGGTACGACTGTCCAAGGGTAACCACCAGATGCGGCCATTACATTCATGATGAATCTTCCCATTCTGCCGTTACCATCAAAGTAAGGGTGGATGTACACAAAAATGAAGTGCCCCAGTACCACTCTGACGGCTGCATTTTCCTCTTCTGCGAGCAAGTCAAACAGTGTCGGCATCATGTCGCGAACCGCTTCTCTGCTTGGTGGAGTATGCATAGACTGGCGAATATAGACAGGCCCTGACCGGTAACCGGCCAAGTCCGATTGTTTAATAATACCTGCGGCCACACTAGGGCCAAATAAGGCGAGATACCAATCGCTGTGTGCCTGTTCCAAAACATCGCCAGGGTTCTTACCTTCTAATACCGCTAACACTGCTTTTTTAACTTCCTGAAACGTATCCCAGTAGCCTTTGGCAGCCATGGCATCTAAGTGTTTTTTATTCTCGTTTGAATCTTCAGCTTGCCAGTTGCCAGAGCGAACCAGTTCAATCAATTCGCGAGTCACCCGATAGCCTTCAATAGACAGTGAGTGGTAGGCGTCTGTGACGTATTTGTCTTCCACTTCGGCCATGTAGGTTTTTATATCGATTGTTTGGTGTGGTTGTTCTGGAAAATTTGCGATAACAATTTCACGCATTTGTGCCCACATTAATCGTATGCGATTAACATAGGGTGATACATCACGACGACCAAAGCTCACTTGCACTTTCTCTGCGAAGGGGTCAGCTTCTTGCACTTTCAAATCGGCCGCTTGCATGCCCTTTAAGATATTGTCAGCAATCAGATCCCGGCCAATATTTCTAAAAGCCCCCACCAATCGGCCGGCAATTACGCTGTGATTACCGGCGAGTAAAACAGACAATACGTCGGATGCATCTGTCACCATCGATAAGGCAGTACGCATTTGAATGGGCGCATTTTGAAACTGATTCGCCGAAGAATATACAAGCGCTGCCGCTAAGCTGTATACATTGAGCCCATCCAAATTTTCAATGTGTTCTGCGGCGGGCATGTTCAATCTGACATCAAAAATCGAGGTATTATGCAGAAAGGCGGTGGGTTTATTATTGCCTTTGGGCGAGCGCACGAGCAATTGCTGAGGCACGGTTCTATCGCCGATATGCAGGCTAATTGATTGCTCAGGTGATAAACACCAGGCATTATCGAAACGTTCCGATAAATAAGCGCCGCAAAAATCCCAGAAAGAAGTATACCAAGACGTACTGTCGCCCGGCTTTTCATCAGGCATCACCGGTATGTACCAGCCTCGGATGACTTCGCGAATAAATCCATGCTTCAATAGCCGCTCTCGATGCACTCTGCTGAGTTGCTTTGACTGGATGGCAACAACCCCAGACGCTTGAAGCTGTTGTAATTGCTCAAGCGAATCTGCAAGTTTTTGTGATATGTCATTCATGTGCGCTCCAACTATTACTCGTGATACTTATCAGTTATCAATCCGCACCTCTAGGTTTTAGTGTTATATCATTTGTAGGTTTTAATGTCGCACGTTTTATAGTTTTTAATGATTTGTTGTTTTTAGGTTTTAATGCTTATTAGCTTGAAGAAGGTATACAAGAGTCAGCGCTTTCGAGCTATGGCCGCAGGATGTGTTTTGGCATAAGTTGTTTTGAGTTGTGTTTGTGTCACCTCCAAACAGAATTGCGCGGTAGACAGAGGCCTGAATGCCAGGCCATGATTGCCTAAAAACACCGTTGTTCCCGATTTTAAGTTCATCAATTCAGGGCGAACATGTTCACAGTAAGCTCAGAGCCAACTCGCCGTTAAAACTGCTCTGGGGCAGGACAGTGGTAGCAACTTCTCTGTTATTCATGCGATTTTAACTGGAGAGCACACTCTCTCATCGATATAGTACATCCCTTTAGCGTCTAACCTTTAAACCAATAGTCTAACCCGTGTTTAAATACATAAAATGTTTGGTTTGCTGGTCTTCGTTTTCTAGCGCCCTGGGAATTTAAGGCTTTCCTATTCATGAAAATCATCCACACCTCTGACTGGCACTTAGGTCAGTCATTTTTTACCCAAAGCCGTAAATACGAACATCAGTGCTTTTTGTCGTGGCTCCTGGCGTTGATTGCGCGTGAACACATTGATGCGCTGATTGTGGCCGGGGATATTTTTGATACCGGCACACCGCCCAGCTATGCCCGCGAAATGTACAATCAGTTTGTGGTGGATATACAGCAACTTGGTTGCCAGTTGGTGGTACTGGGCGGCAATCACGATTCTGTTGCCATGCTGAATGAATCAAAGCCCCTGCTGGCGCGGTTAAACACGCATGTGATTGCCAGTACGGGGTTAGAGTTGGATGAGCAGGTGGTTGAGTTGCCCGCTCGGAATGGTAACCCTGCCGCGATTTTATGTGCGGTCCCTTATATTCGCCCCCGTGATGTGTTGCAAAGCCAGGCCGGTGAATCCGGCACCGATAAGCGCCAGGCGCTTGGGGAAGCCATTAAAGCGCACTATGCCTCGTTGTATGCCCGGGCCGTGGCAAAACGTGATGCCGCAGGGGGCGAGTTACCCATTATTGCTACCGGCCATTTAACGGCGCTTGGCGTAACCAAATCAGAAAGTACCCGCGATATTTACATCGGCACGCTGGAAGCCTTTGCGGCGGATGGCTTTCCACCGGCGGACTATATTGCCCTGGGGCACATTCATCGCCCGCAGATGGTGGCCAAATCTGAACATATTCGTTATAGCGGATCGCCTATTTATTTAAGCTTTGATGAGCTCAATTCCCGCAAACAAGTGGTAATGGTGGAGTTTAACGGGGCGGCGCGTAAGTCCATTACGCCAGTGGATGTGCCGGTATTTCAGCCCATGACAACCCTTACCGGTAATCTGGCTCAACTTGAACAGGATATTAAATCGCTTGATACCGCGGGCGACAGGCCAACCTGGCTTTGCTTACAGGTGGATAGTGACGATTACCTTTCGGATTTACAACAACGTGTGCAGGCGATGATCGACGGGGTAAACGTTGAGGTGTTGCAGCTTCGCCGGGTTCGCAATAAACAGCGTCAGATGCTCTCGCAACAAAAAACCGAAACCCTGGCAGAATTAACCCCAACCGAGGTGTTTGAAAAACGCCTGGAAATGGAGCATTTCGATACCGATGAAGCTATCGCCAGAGCAGAGCGCATAAGAGGCCATTTTGCGCAAATCCTGTCGGAAGTTGAGCATCAGGAGGATAACGTATGAAGATCCTGTCGCTACGGTTAAAAAACTTAAATTCCTTAAAAGGCGAGTGGAAAATTGATTTTACCGCCGCGCCGTTTACCCAAAACGGCCTGTTTGCCATCACTGGTCCCACCGGGGCGGGTAAAACTACCATCCTGGATGCCATCTGTTTAGCGCTTTACCATCAAACGCCCCGGTTGGGGCAACTGTCTGCCAATACCAATGAGATCATGACCCGGGGCACCGCCGAGTGTCTGGCCGAAGTAGAATTTGAGGTAAAGGGCAAAGCCTACCGGGCATTCTGGAGTATGCGCCGGGCGCGCAATAAGCCCGAGGGTAATTTGCAACCCGCCGAAACTGAGCTGGCCGAAGTAGCTACAGGCAAGGTCATCACCACCAAAATTAAACAAAAAGCCGAGGAGGTAAAAGCGTTAACCGGGCTCGACTTTGGCCGCTTTACCAAATCGATGATGTTATCCCAGGGTGACTTTGCAGCCTTTCTTAATGCAGAGGAAGGCCAGCGTGCAGAGTTGCTGGAAGAACTGACCGGTACCGAAATTTATGGCCAGATCTCCAGGCGTGTGCATGAGCATCATGCGGAATGCAAAAACGAATTAAGTGTGCTCGAAGCAAAAGCGGGTGGCTTTGCGCTGTTAACGGATGAAGAAAAAACTCAGCTCAATGAGCAAAAAGCGCAGCTACAGGCAGCGCAGACGGCGTTAGTGTCGCAATCTTCTGCCTTACAGGCACAGCTAAAATGGCTGGAAAATACCGACGCTGCCAAGGCCAAAGCGCAAGCGGCAAACCACAATAAAGCGCTGGTGGATGAGGCCATTGAAAACGCCAAAGCGGATTTGGCTAAACTGGCCCACAGTGAACCTGCTGAGCAATTGCGGTTGCCATGGGAAATGCTTAAAGCCATCAAGGCAGACGTATCAAGATTAACCGCTGAAGTGGCGAGTAAAACCGCCCTTAAGCCTACTTTCGAAGCGCAATTAAGTACGGCCACTACCGCTTTATCGGAGGCGGAGCAGAAATTTACCGCCGCCCAGGAGAACGCCCGGCAGCAAGAGCAGTTAATCACCGAGCAGGTACTGCCGCTGGATAATAACATCGGCGCGCAGCAGGAAAAACTCGAAAGCCTTCAGCAACAGTTACACCAACACCAAAGCGAGGCGGCTAAGTTCCAGGCGCAGTTAAACGATGCCAATGCCGCCATAAAACGCCTGCAAGCCAATTGTGACAAGGCAAAACAGTATTTAGATGCGCATCAATCGGATGCGGTATTGAGCGACTGCTTACCTGATTGGTCTTTACAGCTACAAACCGTCAATAGCGCCGGAAAACAGGCACTAAGCTTTGAAAACGAGCTGACTGAGTTGCGCTCAAAGCAAAAGGCGTTAGATACCGACAAGGCCAGGCTTGTCGCCGCCCAGAAAGCCGCAGAGGAAACATTAAGCGCCGCCAAAACACACATGGAGGCAAAACATAGCGCATGGCAAACCTTGCTGGGCACAACAACAGAAGAGTCGCTGCAAAACCTATTAGACGCGGGGCGCAGCAAGCTAAGCGCCCTGGATAGAGCGAGAGGCGTACAGCAACCCTATTTGCAGTGTCAGGATAAGCAGCAATCGCTAACGCAAGAGCTGGAGGGCGTTAAACAAAGCGTTAAAGGCTTAACAGCCAAACGCGAGTCATGTGTGGTTGAGTATAAAAAACAACAAGAGCGCGTGCAGGATATCGCCCGGCTAATCAGTCAGGAGGAAGCGCTGGGGGCGTACCGTGCGTTACTTCAGCCGGGCGAAGCGTGCCCCCTTTGTGGTGGCAAAGACCACGCGGTGGATGTGGCCGCGCTGGATATTCCGGATACCGTTGAGCGCAAGCAACAAGTCGAGCTGGAACTACAGCAGATTGAAGCCGCGGGCACACAAGCAAGGCAGGATCTTGAGGCCAGCATTCGACATCAGCAGGAGCTTGAATCAACCCTGAAGGATACTGCGCAAAAGCTAACGGAACACACTGAATCATGGCAACAGGTGCTGGTGAATCTGGGGGCATCGATAGAGATTGCTGATAAAGCGGGTCTCGATGCGCTGGAAACCACCCTTAATAAGGATGTGGAGTCATTACAACATCGAATTAAACACATCAGGCAAGCTGCCAGCGAATACCACACAGCAAAAGAAGGTGTTGATGTGCAACAGCGGGAAGCCGACCGGATTGGCACAGACGTGAAGGTATTAGCGGAGAAAGAAGCCAGCAATACTGATGCGCTCAGCACTACGGAAGCGAAGTATCAGGCTGCAGTGACTGCCCAAAACAACGCCCTTGCTGCATTGCTGCAGCAAATCAAAGCGAAAGGCTTTACGCCCGACGAACAGGCGTTGCCAGAGTGGATAGCGTTGAAAAAGGCCGATAGCGCTGAATATCTAAATCAAACGAAAACCTTTGAACAGCATCAGCATGCAATGGTGATTGAGGAGAGCAAAGCGAAGTCGCTAAGTGAAAGACTTGCAGAAGAAACAATGCGAGCAAATACGCAGCAAGGTGAGTGTAACGCATTAAACACGGCGATAAGCGAAATGACCGCAGAGCGCCATGCGTTATTTGGCGATGCCAGTGTTGCCGAGGTTCGCAATGCGATGACCCACAGCGTTCATACACTTGAACAGGAAAAAGCGCTACGCCAACAGGAACGAACGCAGGCCGACAAAGCCTGCTCTGCTCATCTCTCGTTGCTCGATTCTTTAGTACAGAGTTTATCCCGGCAATCAGACGTGCAGGCTAAAAAGCAACAAGAGTGGGATGCGGTGTTTGCAGCCAGTGTCTTTAACACCCATGCTGATTTTGAAAATGCCTTATTGCCGCAGGACGAGCGCGAGCGGCTGTCTGCCATAAAACGTGATTTAGACAGCAAGCTCGCCAGAGCCAATACCCTACTGGAGGAGTCGGCAAGCCGGTTAAGCGAACTCAATAGTGAAGACAAAGCGGCCGAATGGTCAGCCACCCCTAAAGATCAGGTGTCAGCTGAATTAGCCGAACGCCAGGCAAAGCGTGACGAACTGATTGCACAAAAAGGGCAGGTGGAGCAGCGTTTAAGAGCCGATGCGGAGCAGCGCGAAAAGCTCAAAGACCTCACCGCTGAGATTGAAAACAAGCAATCAGAGTTTGATGATCTGAGTTACCTGCAGGGGTTAATCGGCTCGGCCAGTGGCGACAAGTTCCGCAAATTTGCCCAGGGGTTAACCCTGGATAACCTGGTGTATCTGGCCAACAAACAACTCGATAAACTGCACGGCCGCTATCTGCTAAAACGAAAATCCGGCGAAGGGCTCAACTTAAGCGTACTCGATACCTGGCAAGGCGATGTGGAGCGGGATACCAAAACCCTCTCGGGGGGCGAAAGCTTTCTGGTGAGCCTGGCTCTGGCGTTGGCGCTGTCTGATTTGGTGAGTCACAAAACCAGTATCGACTCACTCTTTTTAGATGAAGGCTTTGGTACGCTGGACTCAGAAACCCTGGATATTGCGCTTGATGCGCTGGATAACCTTAATGCCACCGGCAAGATGATAGGGGTGATCAGTCACGTTGAAGCCATGAAGGAACGTATCCCCACCCAGCTGGTGGTAACTAAAAAGAGCGGGCTGGGCACCAGTGAACTGGATAAACAGTTCAGAGTGAATGGTCATTGATTTGATAACCGCTACCGTTTGCGGAAGCGGCTACTGCTGCAGCGTTGCGAGGGAGCTCTCTACGTCGATAACTGGATTTCTCAATGCAGTACGCTGCCGCTGGGCACAGCACGCAAGCCTCGAATACCACCGTGAATTTAGCCAAAGGTTAGCTTTATCGAATTAAAGCAGTCAAATCATTCAAAATAAACGATCCTTTCTCAGCACCGCAGGTATTGGTGAAAAATAGACAATAAAAAGTTACACGCTGTTTTATTCAAACGAGAAAAATCACTATGAAAAAAATATACGCTTTTACACTGACAGTGTTTATTCTTGCCACCTTTTCAAACACAGCGTTAGCACAGCCTGAGAATAATGCCCTGGTACCGCTTCCTTCCTTGGATGATTTTACAAAAGGAAAAGATGGGTGGGCATTCGGACTTGGCCTTGGCGTTGAATATGAAACGGCATACGAAGGCTCAGATGAATTTGGTTTAGAACTACAGCCTGCTGGCGCCGTTCAGTGGCGAAACGGGAATAACATCTTCTACTTTGCTGGAGAGGCGTTTGGTTGGCGCGGTCTTCGCGATGACAAATGGTTATTGGAAGCCTTGCTTGGATTTGAGGAGGGACGTGAAGAAAGTGATTCCGACGAGGGGTATCTTGATGGTCTGGGTGATCAAGATGAAGGTTTCGAGTTGGTCTTACAAGCACGACGAGCCTTTACCTCCGATTGGCGCTATTGGCTTGTGGGTCGTGTTGTTACCGGAGGTGATGGGAATCTGGCATTATTTGGCGTAGGTCGTCGTTTTGGCGAACAACAAGATGGTACCGGTCATGAAGTTAATCTGGTTGCCGTTTTTCACGACAGTGAATACGCCAACAAAGGGTTCGGGATAGATCAGGCGCAAGGAGAAGCATCCGGTTTGGATGTTACAAGCCTTAGTGGTGGTTTACGTTCAATGGGTATTGACTATAGTTTCCGCCACAACCTCAATGACAACTGCCAGCTTTATGGTGAAGCATTATTTGAGTACTACAGTAGTGAGGTTAGAGAAAGCCCCATTGCCCGAAGTGATTATGAAACAGAAATAGGCATCGGTGTTATCTATATTTTTTGACCTCCAGCATAACAAGAACCCGGAGAGTCTGCACCGCTGGACATTGAGACTATCGCAGAGAAAAAAGGGGGGCGAATTCCCCTTATTTGGACCAATTTGGATTGACTCGTGGCTTGCCATAAACAGGTAACTTTAAGCCGTATTAACCCGGCATTGTTGTGGCTATTTCATGCTGACTGTAAAGGGAAAGCATTTACCAGCGGGTCACTGCAAGCAGATGACTGGATCACCACTCATTTCCGGATTGCCTCCCAGTGAGATAAAATCACTTAAAGAGCGCGGTGGATGAACAGAAAAACCAGCCCGCGGCGGCGCTAATTCCGGTATACTCCGGGCTGATATTTAACGGTGGAGCTTTGTAATGCGTGTATGTGGTGTAGAACTGGCGGGAAATGATGCAAGCATCGCCCTACTTAATCTGGAGAATAACCTGATCCAGCTTCCGGATTGCCGCACCCGTAAATTAAGCCTGCAAAAAGCGGCTACTGCCCATGAGCTCAAGTATTTTCAGAAATCCTTCGCGCAGTTGGTACAGGATTACAAAATCGAAACCATTGTTATTCGCCAGCGCCCCATGAAGGGCAAATTTGCCGGTGGCGCCATTGGGTTTAAATTAGAGGCGGCGCTGGAGTTGCTAAACGAGGTGGAGGTTGTCGTGATGCCTCCAACTGAGATCAAAGCGGCGTTAAAAGATAGCCGTATATACATAGAATTTAGCGAGACTGGTTTAAAAGGTTTCCAGAAATCCGCGTTCGAAACCGCACTGGCTTACGTGAGTCAAGACCTGTAATTTCCGCGCTGAGCAAGTTTGCGGCGCTATCGCCACTGTTTTTAGCTGACCGATTCTTGCAGCAATGCTTTTGCCATCAGCAAGAAAATGCGCGCTGTTAACTTATGTTTCCTCAAACGGTTCATCAGTCATTATGGGATTCCCATAACACAAAGTGAAGCAACTATGTGGAACTGAAATTGGTACGGATGAGTTAATCAGTTTCTTATGAAGACTAAAAATGACGTAATTTTCATGACGGTACCGGGACATCATTTGACCCAGCTGTGCGGTAATGTTGTTGCCCTGTAAGTAAAGGGGGCAACATTGTATTACTCTGATATTCAACGTCTGGTAAAAGTCAGGTATGCCAGCCGACCTTATTGACGTCACGGTAAACGCTAATACGTTTTAATATATTTACAACTTTAGATTAAAAAATGGCGCTGAAAGAAGATTGTTAGAGATTTAAATGGTACAACAGCTTCTCCGCAGCTTATCAATGACTGGAATGTCTGCGGCTACATAATAATAAGAAAACACAAAATCACGGAAGTTTATAATGGATTATTGTAAAGCAGTCATATCCTTTTTTACCATTTCACTGTTATCTGCCTGTTCGTCTTTACCTGAGACCGCGCCCTACGATTATTCAATTTTTGACTCTTCTCAAACCGTAGCGGAACACCTTCCTGCCGAAAGTGATACGACTCACACTCCACAGCAAGCCACTAATGATAAATGCCAGGATCTGACCGAAGAGGATGAGATGTTTTACCTTTGCAAGGGGCGGGTAAAAGATGTCGGGCAGCAGCAAAAGAACCAGCAAAAAGTCATTCTGAAGTGGAAACCGTTGTAAGGAAGATTGCGTTTGTCACAGTCATTGGATGTAGGTGCCAAACACCTGAAGTATTGCCTGCTACTGGCTGGTGTTTTTATTTATATTGGATTAGAGCTGTCGTTAAACTTCAGCCTTATTGATATTTACTCACAACCGTTGGATCAGGTGTTTACTCAGCATGCTGACGCGGTTGGCCGCCTGGATTTATATGCCAGGGGATTGTCTGCGCTGGCTTTGGCGCTGTTTATTATTCCATTCATACCCTTGCCCGGTGCATTATCTGTTGAGCAGGTAAAATACAGCGAGACTGAACCCAATAACAGAGGTTCATTTTCAAGCATATGGCGGGGAGTATTCTCAACTCGCTTGTTGCCAAAAGCCTTCATTTTTGTGGCCATATGGTTAGCGTTAGTGCCAGTGCTGCGCTTGGTTATCGATGGGTTTATTGATTCTCAAGCCAGTGCAGAGATGCGACTTAGCTCAGTGCGAGCGGTCATTTTTAAAGAAGGTTATGCGGCCGGTGCTATTGAGATAGAAAATGGCCAGTCGTTTAATACACTTGCCGAGGATGAAACCAGAAGTAATCTAATTATCGCAACCATTCCATCGTTAGCTTACTTATCACCAAGCTTTAATCGCCTGATTGAGCAAAACCTCGACAACATGGCAGCTTCCTATATGAAAGGGGCGCAGGAAGCAGATTTCGATAAGTACGGTTTGCCCAGGCTCGAAGCGTTTGATGAACTTTATGAGCAGGAATGGCAACAATATAAACAAGCGAAGCGTGAATACCTCAGTGCATCAGCTAAGGTGAAAGACAATACGGCCATAGCGAATGAGGTACGGGAACACCTTTCGGCCATAAACTCCTGGCTTGTGGGTTACTGGAATCACTACAGAACGATGTCGTCTGAAAAACACCAGGATGTGTATGCAGGGTTGGCAAATCTTCCCAATATTCAGGCAAGCCACAAGGCATTTAAAGCACAGTTTGATGCCAGCGATTGTGACGCGGCCTGCAAAGAGAAAGTAAAAATTGCTCAGGCTGATGCGCTAAATAATTTTAAGTTCAGTAGTGGCGATGGTCTTGAGATATTTGTTAAGCCTGAGCATATCGACTTTGAAGACACCTGGGGGTTTTACAACGTTACGGCTCGATTAGAGGAGATCTTCAGAAAAGGTCGCCAGGCATGGCTGGATGACACCTACGGCTTTGCCGGTTTTGACACTGTTGATGAATTTAGGGCCACGGATAAGTTTCGTCAAAGAGCAATACTGGTACTGAAAGAGCGGGGTATTGAGCTGCCGCCAGACTGGCAGTTAAATCAAACCCGCATTCTCGCTGAAAAAGTAAAACAACAGTCTCAGGTAGAGGCGCAAGCCGCTGCAAAGGCTGTTTGGTTAGAGTACATTTCAGCATCGAAGTTAAAAATAGAAGCGACCACGCTGGATCGCATTGATTTTGCGAATCACCCAGCCATCGTATCAGTAGAACGTGACATGCTCGGCGAGTTCTATGTTGAAGGTTCCTCGCTTGCTCTATCACGGGATGATTATAAGAATGCGTGGCTTAAACAACAGGATAATATTTCGTTTATTCGTTTAATCACATCTACTGCTGCGGTGGCGGCATTTTCTCCTGGCGGTGCATTGTATGAGATGGGTGAAGATGCCTTTCGCCTGGCAATCATTTTACCCGCTATTATCGCCCTGAGTGTCTTCACGATTTTGGCAATGTGTGGCCGAGTCGTGGGGTATTTCTTCCGCCGGAATTGGTACTACTGCACGGTTTCTGGTGTGGTTTTTATACTGCTGCTGCTGGCGCCGGCAATATTAAATGATGACAGAATTTACCGTTCATCAATGAGTGAATTTGCTAAAAATCTGCCCAAAGAGAACAAATTAGAACAGGCGCTATACCCCTTGTACGGTGACTTCCTGGATTACAACTTATCGCTCATTAATCACTACCATGACCTGGCGTTTTTTTCTGATGTTCGCTTGGGTGAAGCAACGCCTGGAAAGTATCAACAAAGTGCAGTCTTTGGGGGGCAGGTAGTTTCTGCCATTGAAAAATTTGATAACTGGGCTGTGGAGCGGCTCTCCTGGGTGCCAGACCTTTTATTATCGCCGGAGCAGAATCATTACGACCTGCATATTGCGCTATTGCGTCGGGATAAGTCCATCGGTGTTTATATGGGCGTTGAGTTAGATGGCAATAAAGTAACAGGTGTAAAGCTGCCAAACTTCCTGGCTGATTCAGATCTGGGCGTACTACTCGAGCAGCGTTTTTTCTATCAGCCAGACCGCGTTCAGCTTGCCATGAAATTTGCCAAAGACTACAACGATGAAAACGTTTTGTTTGATATCGCCAGCGGCAAATTTGGAAAAGAAAATGCCATTGCCAAAATCGAAAGGCGGTTGATTAAGCTCTTTAATCAGCGGCCGCTTTTACTTACCGCGATGCTCAGAACTCAGGAAATTGGCCATAAAAACTTATTTCTGATTCAAACCTCTGCAGATGAAGATTACCACTGCTTCAGCGCACCGACTATTGATGTATCGAGCATCTCAGAGATCATCGCTCAGAAAAATATTGTGAATAATAAAATTGAAAATTGCAGGATGGCGATTTAATGGAGCAGATAAAAGAACTTATCGTCGATATAAAACAATATATTTTAGATAATTTGCCTACCTATGTTTTGGTATCAGCCCTGTTAATTGGCTTATTTTTTTTACTCAATCACTATGAGAATGCGCAGCGACAACAGTTAGTTGAAGCGCAGCAAACGATTGAAAGAATTAAGCTTAAATTATCGATGCTGGGAGATTAACTCATGTTTAAGGGGTCTAGTGTTTTATCTTACGGTCAAAAAGAAGAAAAAATATCGGATAGCGAAGCGTCAAAACTGAAGGACATTATGAAGTCCCGGATGCAAGCACGGCGAGTCAGGCTAGGGCTGGGGTCGCAAGATACAAAAGGCGCGAGACAAGTGACTAAAAATGAAGTGAAAAAACAAGCTAAAAACCATGATAAAGAGCCCCGCACCGGGCTACAAAAAATGGGATTTGTCGCTTTTAATATTGTGAGTCCTGTTATAGCAATAATCTTTGCCTGGCAGGGATATCAGCAGAACATGGAAAACAGCCAGAAAGTGAATGCGCTGCTGATTAAATATGAGCAAACGCTTGATAAAGCCATTGCCAGCGATAAGTCCTCTTTGTCGTCCTATCGGAAAAATGTAGAGAAAACCCTGGAAAGTCTTTCACCACAGGAACGCGACATTCTCAAAGCCGTTTTAGAACTGTCTGAAGGAGAATAACGCGGGCGTTTTTAGCGCCATCTAAAAATAATAAAATAACTAGGGATGTATTAATGTTTAAACTTACCGCTATTCTGGCATCATTGCTTTTTTCGGCGAATCTGACGGCCCAGACCTGGATAGAAGGCTCCAATGGTCAACGCTATTTATTAGGTGATCAACTCGTGTCAACCACCGCTGAAGCCTACTATTATTGCAAAAGTAAAGGGCTTGCGCCTGCCAACGCAGCACAAATGAGACGCGCTTTACGGCATGGAAAATTCACAGTGGACTTTATCAGCGTGGCGGTTAGCGAAGATTCCGAGTTACCCTTTATAAAAGACAAGTACTGGATAGCAAAACATGAGGAGCGACGGATCCGAATAAGGAATTCATCTTCATTCGACAGTGCGTTACCTCTGTGCGTAGCCGGTGAGTAATCCGCTGGGACGGGTAATCGCGGCTGTATTTACCTGTAGCAGTGTTGCTCGTTGTGAATGGGCAGGATGTTCACAACCGCTGAAGACAGCGCGTTGTTTAAATAAAAAAAGCCGCCTGAGGCGGCGTTTTTGCAATTAATCGGTATACATTGAATAGCCCCTTGGATGGGTTTCTTCCGCGCATACGATGGGTTTAAAGCAAGATAATAAGTCCATGTCTCTGTATATCGTTTTTTTGGAGCACTCAAACCCATGAGTGATCAGCTCTTCCTGCAACTGAGCAACCGTTTTATATTTCGGGTATCTCGGAATGAGAGTCTCTAATAAAAAACAGCGAATAACCCTGTCACCGGCACTTTTAACAACAGACGTACTAATCACTTTTTTCATTATTGCCTACCTTTGTTGTTGAGTTTAGCCTCCTGCTAAGTTGCAGATAGCGATCAGCCTGAGCTGTGCCTTTCTGCCTCAACCTCAATCAACGATTGAACGACATCCTGTCTTCTCGGTAGTGCATGCTTTGCAGCGTATTGTTTTTAAGTCATTAATAAGACCAGACTAAATCTATGGTTTTTTATCGATAAAGGCAACCGGTACCCTGTTTTAACGCTGCGAAATACTGGCAACGTTACGGTGCCCAGTGCAGTGAAAGTCAGGCGAAGTGCCCATCAGTGTTACCTATCTCAGCGTTATTTTTTGGTTTGGGTCAGTTTCTGTCCCGGTTCATTGTTACTTTGCAAGTCGGTTGTATTTGTCTCGATGGAGAGAGCTATGAAGACAGTAGTAAAGGGGCTGGGTGTTTTATTCATGTTGGCCAGCGTGACCGCTAACGCTGAGCTTATAAAGGATAACAGCTTTGCCGAAGCCGGTTTTAAAGACACAGCAACTGGCCTGGTGTGGATGGAATTCGGTATTAATAACGGTCAGTCATATAACTATGTAAGCTCTCAACTTGCCCCTGGTGGTGATTACTTTGGCTGGCGCTTACCTTCTGCTGATGAGGTTTATTTGATGTGGCAGAACGTGGCCAGCCTCGATAAGGTTGAAGCGGATTACGAGAGTGCTGATGAATACGGTACAGGCCAACTCTATGCCTGGGACTATAATTCTCGTGTGGTCGGTGGCGATGACTCTGTATGGGATAACACCTTTGCTGTTATGGGGGTAAACACCTTATCCGATACTGCGTTTATGGAAAGGGCTACAGCGATTGGTTTTTTCATGGGTAAGAATGGACTGGCGAGTGTTAAGTTTAACGATGTTGTGGATAAAACCGGATTTCCCGTTTTTACTTATAAAGATGAGGTCGCGCTGAGGGATAACGCAGCCTATTCAGATTTCTTTTTAGGTCTCGCGCACGAGAGTTATTCAACTCTATTGGTCCGCACAGTCAGTGTTTCTGAGCCTGGCACTTTAGTGGCGTTTGCTGCCGTAATGATTGCTATAGGCTGGCGGCGAACCCATCGCCGCTTACTTCCGAAGAAGTGCGGCAGAGTTGGTAAACTGCTGATCTTTTTGGGGTTGCGGATCAAACCTGCCACGCCTCCCGCTTAGCAAAAAAGAAATCCAGAAACACTCTTACTTTGGCCTGAACCGGTGTTGAGGGGTGGTAGTAGGCATATACTTCGGCGTCTTCCCACCAGTAATCCTGTAAAACCGGTGCAAGCGTACCTTGCTGCATGGCGCGCTTGATGTGTTCAGCGTCTGCCGGGGCGTTGATCAGGCCCAGCCCCGCTTCGGCCAGCTCCACCAAGCCCGCCACGGTTTTTATCTGGCAACGGGGTGTGGCGTAAATTGGCTCGCCGTTTTTATCCTGTAGTACCAGTATATTGCTGGGTTGGTTGTACAGATAACCTATCACCTGATGCTCTGCCAGTTTGTCCGGGTTATCTGGCGTGCCATGGGTTTGCAGGTAGGCGGGGGAGGCAAACACACCATACTGAGTTTTCCATAGCGAGCGGCGCTTTAGCCCCGGGTATCGTTCGCCAAGATAACTGCCTACCGACCAGAACACGTCATAATCATCATCGCGGATATTGATCAGCGATTCTTTCACATCCAGCGACAGGGTGAGCTCGGGATACTGTGCCGTAAATTCGGCCATCCAGGGCACCAGTGTTTCGGTGACTACCTCATTGCTCTGGCAGAGTACGCGCAACTCACCACTGACAACGGTGTTATTGGTTTGCGTCCATTGCAACAGCGCCTGATGCTGTTCCAGCAATACTTCGGCCTTTAGCTTAAAGGCTTTACCAAACTCGGTTAACACTAGCTGTCGCCGGGAACGGATGAACAGCGCTTGTTCAAGTTGTGCCTCCAGCCTGGCGATTTGTTTGCTGATGGCCATCACGGTTTTGGCTTCGGTTTCTGCCACCCGCGACATGTTGCCGGTCTCGGCCACTTTGCAAAATATGGCTAATTCTCTGGGGTTAATCATTTTTTAAACTAAAAGTATAAATAAAACTAATTTTTAATATATTTATTTAATTAATGCCAGTCTTTAGACTTGCCGGGTGGTTTTTATCAACATAACGGGTAGCAAAATGCATTTACACGCAGGTGAATGGCTGGTGCTGGCAATGATGGCGGCCATGGTCTTATACAGTCTTTGGGAGTCGGATAAATCAAAAGTCGCGGTATTGGCCGGGCGCAAAACCAAGCTGGCCATGTACCGCGAAACTATCTTGTTTTTGTGGGTACCTACCAGTGCTCTGATGATCTTACTAACGCTAGATATTGTGTCGGCACAGCGTTTAGGGCTTGGCTGGCAAAATAGCTGGGGCAACTGGGCAGGCGTCTTGCTGGTTGTGGCTTCCGTAGCCTATGTGATTTGGCATGTCCGCAGTATTCAACCCGGCACTCCGCAGTACCAGCAGCTGTTTGATGCCATGCAAACCCACAGTTGGCTGATGCCCTCGAATAAGCGTGAGCTGTATTGGTTTACCGGTGGGGTGTCGATGTCGGCAGGTATTTGTGAAGAACTGCTGTTTCGGGGCTTTTTTCTCGCGGTGTTTGCCGATCTAATGGGCGTTTGGGTGAGTTTGCTACTGGGCAGCTTTCTGTTTGGCTTATGTCACCTCTACCAGGGCTGGGCCAATGTGCTGCGAACCGGTGTCATTGGTTTGGTGTTGGGGATTATTTATGTGTTGACTGAGTCACTGTGGGTGGTGATTTCGTTGCATGCGTTAATGGATATCTTCGGTGGGGTGTTAGGTTATGTGGTGCATAAGTACGGTCGCTGTGAAAGTGAACTGGCCATGGGTTAATGTCCCAATACGTGTCTTCGTTTGCATATCTTTCGACTCAAAAGCTGCATATCGCAGATTCTAACCCAGAGTACAGCTTTCGCGGTGGCGCTTATCATTTAAGGTTAACACTGCAGTAGAGGTGAACACTGTTAATTAAGCGCTATTTGAGCGTTAATTTTATTTTGAGGAAAGAACTATGGAAGAGTTGAATTCAACTGAATGCGTTAATGTTTCAGGCGGTTTAGTCGGTGGAATTGTGTTAGGTATAATCGTCGGTAAAGTCGTTGACTACTATATCGGCGAGGAGCTGGAGAAAGCTGTTGAGGGGATGTTAGGACCAACAGAAGACTACGAAGGTATGATGACGGCCGCGTAAATTAAGAGATAAACCTGTATTAGTGTTTTTGCAGGTTTCCTAAGGAGACTGTAATGAATAATAGAGCAATCTACTTAATACTGTTTATTTTGTCGGCGATATTGTCGCTGGCAATTAAATTAAACCGTGAACTCTATGTGGGTATTAGTGATGGGCTGGATATCCTTGTAGGTTCTGTTATGAGCTATTTATATGTTGTGATATTGGTGTCTGGTTACGTGACCTTTGCGAATTCAGTTACTAATAAAAAACTCAACAACTGCATTATTGGTATTACTTGTGGGGCTTTATTGTGGGAGGTTCATCAGGCTTTCATTCCAGAAATGTACTTCGACTGGAAGGATATAGTCGCCACGCTCATCGCGTTTTCAGTGTTAGTGCTGATTCAGCGTTATAAACCGGTGGGCAATTCTGTGCATAGCTCTGCGGCGATTGGTAATGGGTAGTTTGTCAGTTAAATCCACCTGATGCCGCATTCTACTCCTTTATTAATAGTAAGAAGACCGGCAGGTTGTGCCGAAAACCAAAGATAGTGCGCTGGCGATTCGGTTATTTAGGCTTTCTGATTGCCGCGCGCGTTTAGATATAGGTGGGGTTTTTTATTGATACCTATGTAGAGTGATACACTTCACTTTGACGTGGTGATCTTTGCCTTTTGGCGAGTCGTTCACCAATGAATATCTACCAAAACCGGGTAATGACGGTATGGATCTGCAAACGCTTACCAAACAAATAGAAAACCTCGGCACCGCGCCGCCTTTTGATAAATGGCATCCACCTTTCTGTGGTGATATCGATATGACCATCAAAACCGATGGCAGCTGGTGGTATATGGGTAGCCCAATTGGCAGGGAAAAACTGGTGAAGCTGTTTGCCAGTGTGCTGCTTAAGGAAGGCGATGAGTATTTTCTTAAAACACCGGCGGAAAAAGTGCGTATTCAGGTGGAACATGCGCCTTTTGTGATTACCCAGTGGCACATCCACGACTCGGAAGCAGGCCCGGCCATTGAAGTGATCTCAAACTTAGCGCATTCAGCGGTGCTGTCTGATGAGCATCCGTTGGAAGTGGATAACCGCAATCCGGAGCAGCCCCGACCGTATGTAACTTTGCACCGCGGTTTAAAAGCGCTGGTGCATCGCAATGTGTTTTATCAGTGGGTTGATATTGCCAAGCCCGCCATGGTTGACGGCAAACAGCACCTCATCATTTCCAGCGGTAACTGCCAGTTCAGTCTGGGCTGTTTATAAACCCGGCAGCTGACCGACAAATCATCTGTCAGCCAGCTTCGCTTGCTAGGGCTACTCGGTGGTTTGAGAAAGCAGTAACACCGGCCCTATTAACCCCGACTCGCGCAGCGGCGCGTCTGCGTAATACGTGTTGATAGTGGTAAAGGTATAGGTTTGTTCAGCCTCTGGCTGGTTGTCGCCTATCAGCCGGTTAACCCATAAGTTGGTTACCTTAATTTCAATCGTGTTGTCTCCGGCCTTTAGGTGCTCAGCGATATCCATGGCGTAGGGCGGTGTCCATAAAATACCGGCATCCTTTCCGTTAATGATGACCTGGGCGAGCTCTTTAACTTCGCCAAGGTCGAGTATCATCTGTTCATTATCTGCCGGGGCCGACTTAAGGGTTAACGTGTTGCTGTAGCTGGCCGTGCCCGAGAAGTATTTAATGCCGTCCGCGGCTGAATCGGCCCAGTTGCCCAGAGGATAGGGCATTGGCTGTTCCGGGGCTCCGCGGCCAGCCTGAAATTCTACCTGCCAACCCTGATTTAAGGTTGCTACTACCGTGGCGTTTTTCACCTTACAGGCAGCTTGGGAGGGAGTGCTGTGATCAAACACAATATAGCCAGAATCAAATGGCAGTAATTCACGTTCTATCAGGCTGTATCCGGCTTGCTGTTGCACGGTTAATGGTGTGATGTCACCGGTTACTGCATTGTAGTGGCGGGCCGATTTGGCCTGAACGTTGAACCGCAGGGTGGCCGTTTCGTGGTGTGGCTTACGGTTGGTGTAAAAATAGATATCCTGCTCAGGGGTTTTACGGTGCACAAACATTATGGTGCTGTCTTCACGGTCGGTGCTGGCCGTAAAGTCAGGACGTACACCTGCCTTTTCAACCGCGTGTTGCACCGAGTCGGCAACGATTATCCGCCCTTTCCCGGTGTTGCCTGACCACAAGGCATCAGCAATCCGGCTGAATGCCTGTTGGTCGTCCTTTAGTGATGGAGATGCCTGGGGCTTTTGCCCTGCAATGGTAGCACCGGCGTTTACCAGTGTCTGCAGCTTTGTCAGCACATCCAGGGTCATGAAACGGCTGGAACCGCCAAGGTAAAGCAATTGGTAACGTTGCCCGCTTGGCGTTACCAGCTGGCCGTTATCAACAGTGAATAAATCGGTGATAACGTCACGGTTTACATAGTCGAATGCGTTATTGGCCGGTACGTCTTCAGAGGGAGCGTGGGCATATAAGGCGGTGAGCGGTGCTTCTTCCCCATAAAAATAAGCGACATCGGCGGCAAAACGCCCCTGTTGCAGCATGTAAGCATTACGGCTGATATAGGTCACCCAGGGTTTGGCGTAGTCGGCCCAGGTATCCAGACGATTAAAATACTGACCAAAGACAAACAAACTGAGCCCCGGTGCATTATCCAGTGGCTGATGCACCGATGTGTGGATGATAGGGCGGTTTACTCCCAGAGCAAATTCCATGTCGATCATCGGGCGTAAATCGGCTGGTGAAAAGGCCCAAGGCGAGGAAGCGGCAGTTAGTGATTCGGCGGCCACCAGATTCTGCCCGTATACATGTGCAACCGAAGCGGCTTCACGAATATCAGACCAATATTGCGGGGCCGGGCCGGTTTGCTTAGCAGTATCAAAAGCCCACATTGCGGCCATCGGAATATCAGCCGTACGGCGCATGCGCATGCCGTCGCCGATTGCCGGACGTTCGTTTTCCAATGCTTCAGAATAATGGCGCATGCCGCGCTTATGTATCTCGGTGGTGATCACGCCATAGTGATTATCGGCCAGCATTTCAGCTAAGGTCAGGCGAAAATCATACAAGAACTGATCGGTTTGTTTGGCGTTATTGATGATGTCACCGGTCAGAGCCGGTAACCACGGCAACATATCGTAGCCCCGGCGGGCTTTGAACTCGCTGAACATAGCGGGGGTCCAGTTTGACGGGCCTACCTCAATGCTGTCGTTCAGCAGCGCCTGCAGACCATTATCGCCCCCCATGTTGTGCTCACCCGCAACCTCTTTGTAGTTATCCAGGTAGTGATTGATATACGCTTTAACTGCCGCCGGGTCGTATTTATCTACTTCCAACCCGGTCGCCTCAGGCGTAGCGGGGTGGTTTTCTTTACCGGTCAGCGAATAGCCTATCCGCAGGACTTTCCACCGTCCCGACTCAGGCTGCCAGTTGAGGGTGCCATCGGCGTTGAGTTTATCGCTTAAGTCGATAACCTGGCTGACATCCGTGCCGCTTGCTTCATGCTGATAGGATAACGGGTAATAGTCGTGAACAGTGCCAAATCCTGCTTTGGTCTCAAAGCGGTGAACCTTAGGCTGACGATAAAACGCGACTTCCAATAACGGTGCATCCACTTCGCCGGGGTCGCCGGTGGGCAGCGTAAATCCACCCGGTGGTTTTGAACCCGGCGCCTTGGACGAAGGCATTTTAAATTTACCATCGGGGTTCGCTTTCATCACAATGCGTAGATAGCGAGCCTTGACCGCGTTGAAACTCACCGTGGTTTGCAGGGTGATGCCGGCGTCAAAGCGGGCTACATCGGTAAACTGGATGCCATCGGCACTGGCTTGTAACACCGGCTTTAACTGCGGCGGTAAAAACATACCGGGCATGGGGGTGGCGAGTGAGGCCGCTGCAACGGTTTGTAAATCCCCAAGGTCGAAGGTAACGATGAAGGGCGTATCGGGGGTGGTTCTGCCGGTTGTGGCGGTATTATAGTCGCCGTCTGTCATGGCGCCGGTGTCGACATTTTCCGCTGCGTTGGTGGTGATATCTGCAATGGTCAGTTTGTCTTGGTTTACCAGCGGGTAGGCGACTACGGCTATGTCTTTATAATACTGCGGGGCACCATGTTTGGCCGCGGCTTCTTCTCCCAGCATAGTATCGCCGGAGGTATAGTTCTGAAATAAACCGGTCACGCCGTTTGGCGCAGTAAGCGATACCGGTGACTGGCCGGCAGTTACCAGGGTTTCAGTCCACACCAGTTTTTTCATGCCGTCTTTGGGGGCGACCCAGGGCCCACCGGTTTCACTCCAGCCTGGCGAAGCAGCAATGCCAAATTCAAAATTTTGCTCATCGCTGATGCGCAGTGCCAATCGAAATTTTTCGGCCCAGTCGTCAGACATATACACTGAACGTTCATCGACCACTTGCGGGGTCATTAGGTGAGCATCAAAGTTTTGCACGCCGCCAATCCCCACTTCATGCATCCAGGCGAGATCTTTTTTAATCCCCTCGGCTGTTACATTACCGTTCATCCAGTGCCACCAAACCAGTGGTTTAGCCGACTGTGGTGGTGTTTGAAACTGCTGCTCCAGTTCGCTGGCAATGCCTGGCAGGCTTACAAAGCCAAGCATCAGAAATACAGATGAAACTCGCAACGGGCGACGCGCAGACATAGAAACTTCCCAATACAATATAAGTAAATGAATTGTATTTTGAATGTTTCGTTAAAGTAAAATAGAGAATATTGGCAGAAGTATAGATATTATTAATACTAAGTAAGCGCGGCCTTCAGACCGCGCAATCACTGGAGTTATTCAACGGCTTCGTAAGGCATACCCACATACTGGCGGGCTATTACTTTCTGTCCTTCTTCGTGACTGAGGTAAAAGTCCAGTTCAGACTGCATAAAGCGGTCGAAGGTGCCTTTGTCCATGCCATTCACTTCACCCTGATCAAAATCATGCAGCATGTTGCTCATCCACCAGGAGAAGCGTTCACCGTGCCACACCCGGCGCAGGGCGATTTCAGAATACCGTTGCGGCGCAGCGAAATCACCTTGCTCATAGCGCTTTTGTAGCAGTTTATACAAGGTTGAAACGTCGGAAGCGGCCAGGTTTAGTCCCTTAGCACCGGTCGGCGGTACGATATGCGCGGCATCGCCAACCAGGAACAGGTTACCCCATTGCATGGGTTCACACACAAAGCTGCGCAGCGGTGCAATCGACTTTTCAATACTCGGCCCGGTGATCAGGTTATTGGCGCTGTCTTCAGGAAGGCGCTTTTTAAGTTCGTCCCAGAACGCATCATCTGACCAGTTTTCCACTTTGTCGGTAAGCGGAACCTGCAGGTAATAACGGGAGCGGGTAGAAGAACGCATGCTCGCCAACGCAAAGCCGCGCTCGGTTTTACAATAAATCAGCTCATCACTCACCGGAGGCACATCGGCCAGCAAACCCAGCCAGCCGAAGGGATACACCCGCTCGTGCTCCGTGCGCTTCTCCTTCGGAATGGTCTGCCGTGAAATTCCATGGAAGCCGTCACAACCGGCAATATAATCACAATCAATGGTGATGTTTTCACCGTCTTTAAACAGCGTGACCTGCGGCGAGTCACTGTCAACATTCTGCAGTTGCACATCCTGACTTTCGTAAAAGCTGGTGAGGCTGGCTGCTTCACGCGCTTCCATCAGATCGCGGGTGATTTCAGTCTGGCCGTAACACATTACCGTACTGCCTTCGGTAAGCTTGTTGAGATCAATGCGATAACGCTTGCCGTAATAGGCAATATCAAAGCCGTCATTCGCATGGCCTTCTTCATCCATACGCTGGTTAACACCCGCTTCGCGAACTAAATCGACTAACCCTTGCTCAAGGATCCCGGCGCGAATACGGCCAAGGATATACTCCGGGCTCACCCGATCGACAATAATGTTGTCGATACCTGCTTTATGCAGCAATTGCCCGAGCAGTAAACCTGATGGGCCTGAGCCAATAATGGCAACCTTTGTTTTTATGTTCATGCGATGACTCCCGGTGAAACAATCAATTTTGATAATTCAATAATGGAAGACGTTAGCCACAATTGTTATTCACTTATGCGTTAAATTGTTGTACTTTTTAATCACATGTTAATTTTTTGTCATGGTTAATGGCAGCGGTGCGTGCACCTGGAGAACCGATTTGACGACAACGCAAAACCAGATCCCGTTTTATGATCTCTACGGCGAGTCTTTTATGCGCATGCAGCCGGATTTTGTGCATCTGGAGGATATTCAGTCGCGCAGTGCCGACTTAGGTTGGGAAATAAAACCGCACCGGCATGCTAACCTGGCGCAGATCGTCTGTGCTTTCGATAGCGAGTGGCAGGTGCAACTGGATGATCAGGTACACAACCTGTCGGGTAACTGGGTGGTCACGTTACCGCCCGGGGTAGTACATGGTTTTCATTTTGCGCTGAACACTAAAGGGTTTGTGCTATCGATTAATGCTGATGTGATCACTAATATGGAAATGGGCGAGGACATCAGTGCATTTAATCAGCTGGTGTGGCTGCCACAGACCATTGAATTTCGCAATGCCCGTCAGGCAGAGCGTTACTTTAGTTGCCTGATGATGCTGGCTGATGAAATGCACATCAGCGATCCCGGCGCCACTACCACCATTATGCTGCTGTTAAAATTGTTGTTTATCACCATTGCCCGGCAGCGCCAGCTCGACTCAGTGCAAAGCGGGCCCTCTGGCCGCGAAAATCGTATTCTGTTGGGCTTTCGCGAGCTCATCGATAAGCACTATCAGGATCACCTGACCATTGATGACTACGCCGAAAAATTGTTTGTTTCAGTGTCTACCTTAAGCCGTATCTGTCGCCAGCAGCTCTTGCAAACACCAAAACGTCTGGTGCATCAGCGTCTTATCAGTGAGGCCAGGCGGCGGTTGATTTACACTCGGCAGACCCTTGAAGAAATTGCCCTGACACTGGGGTTTAAAGACACCGGCTACTTTTGCCGCTTCTTTAAACAAATGGAAGGCACTACGGCCGGTGAATTTCGCCAGCAAAAGCGTAAATAATGATAAGATTAATTGCCTTACAATGTTGTAATGCAACCCATTTATACATCTAATTGTTTGTAATATAAGGATTTTTATTTGCTTTTTTGTTTTTTAATGCGTGAATGTAAAATATGCAATATAGGAAAAATTAATGGCGTTTTGCAGTTTTCTAAACTGCAAGGTTACTTTAGGTGGCGCATACTGTGGGACAAATAATAAACGTTCTCAGCGTTACACCGGTAACAGTGCAATTGTAGATTTTAATCTATTGATTGTACTTTTTCGTCATGCGGTGGTCTGAAAGAGCTGAGCGTTTGCTAAATCAACAGGTTGCTACCCAACAGGCATAAGTGGGCAACCCATACTCAGGAGCAGGCCATGAGCCAATTTGTTGTGGATGCTGACTGGTTGCACTGGCATCAGTCACCATCGGTACCCGCTTACAACGTACCAGAAGGCGCGGTGGATGCGCATTGTCATGTGTTTGGCCCCGGTGATCAGTTTCCCTTTGCGCCACAACGTAAATACACCCCATGTGATGCCTCAAAAGATCAGCTGTGGGCATTACGGGATTACCTTGGTTTCAGCCGTAACGTTATTGTGCAGGCAACCTGCCACGGTGCGGACAATCGTGCCCTGGTGGATGCGCTGAATCATTCCAATGGCCTGGCTCGTGGCGTAGCAACGGTGACAGCGGATATCACTCGTGAAGAACTGCAAACCCTGCATGAAGCAGGGGTTCGGGGAGTACGGTTTAACTTTGTGAAACGCCTGGTTGATGCGTTGCCATTTGATTCCCTTGCCACTATTGCCGACAAAATAAAGCCTTTTGGCTGGCACATTGTGATTTACTTTGAAGCACAAGAGCTTCCTGAGCTATATGACTTTTTTACCGCATTGCCAACAACGGTAGTGGTTGATCACATGGGACGTCCTGATGTAACCAAGCCCGTTGACGGCCCGGAGTTTGCGCTGTTTCTCAAACTGTTGGAGGAGAACGAAAACTTCTGGAGCAAGGTCAGTTGTCCGGAGCGTATCTCACACGTTGGGCCGGCCGGCAGTTACCAGGATGTGATCCCCTTTGCCAGAACCGTGGTCGAGCGTTTCCCTGACCGCGTGCTGTGGGGGACAGACTGGCCGCACCCAAATATGAAATCACACATGCCCGATGATGGTCATCTGGTGGACATGATCCCAAAGATTGCCACCACCGAATCATTGCAACGCAAATTATTGATCGATAACCCTATGCGCCTGTACTGGGCGGATTAACCCTGCACTGGCAGGCGAAAAAGAACACGGGAGATAAGATGAAAGTAATCGTAGTGGGCCCTGGTGCCTTTGGTATCAAACACCTTGATGGTCTGAAGAATATTGACAATGCCGAGGTTGTCGGCCTGGTGGGCCGCGATGCGGCCAAGACGCAAAAAGTGGCAGACGAATATGCCATCCCTAACGTTTACACTACCCTTGAAGATGCACTGGAGTCGGATGCCGACGCCGTGATCCTATGTACGCCTACGCAAATGCACGCGGCTCAGGCGATCGCCTGTATGAAAGCAGGCAAGCACGTGCAGGTAGAAATTCCGCTGGCAGACAGTTGGGAAGACGCCCAGGAAGTGCTCAAAGTGCAGCAAGAAACCGGCAAGGTGTGCATGGTCGGTCATACCCGTCGTTTTAATCCTTCGCATCAGTATGTGCACAATAAAATCACCGCCGGTGAGCTTAATATTCAGCAAATGGATGTGCAGACTTACTTCTTCCGCCGCCAAAACATTAATGCTAAAGGCGAGCCGCGTTCATGGACCGATCACCTGCTGTGGCACCATGCCGCCCACACAGTAGATTTGTTTGCTTACCAAGCGGGCAGCAAAGTCGTTAAGGCGAATGCTATCCAGGGGCCGATTCACCCGGAGCTGGGCATTGCCATGGACATGTCTGTTCAACTGCTGGCCGAAAATGGTGCGATTTGTACATTATCACTGTCATTCAATAATGATGGCCCGCTGGGTACGTTCTTCCGCTACATCTGCGATAACGGCACTTATATTGCCCGTTATGATGATCTGGTTGACGGTAAGGAAACTGCCATTGATGTGTCTCAGGTCGATGTGTCGATGAACGGCATTGAGCTGCAGGACCGGGAGTTTGTCGCGGCTATTAACGAAGGGCGTGAGCCGAATAGCAGTGTTGCCAAGGTCTTTGACTGTTATCGTGTACTGTATGAGCTTGAGCAGCAGTTAAACGCTCAGTAATTAATATCTGTACTCAGTAAACCAAAGGGATTAGCGCTATGTTACAACGCAAACTGGCTGGCAGCCTGGTATCAGAAATTGGCCTGGGGTGTATGAACCTCAACCATGCCTATGCTAAAAAGGTTGATCAGGCCACGGCGACCAGCCTGCTGACCAAAGCCTTTGAAGCGGGTGTCACCCATTTTGATACAGCTGCATTATACGGCTTTGGCAGTAACGAAAAGATGGTTGGCGAGGCGATTAAACCGTTTCGCAAGGATATCTTTCTGGCCAGTAAATGCGGCATGACCGGCGTTAACGGCAAACGCACCATTGATGGCCATCCGGCTACCCTAAAGGCCACTTTGGATACCGCGCTAACCAGTCTGAAAACCGACTATATTGACCTGTATTACCTACACCGTATTGATCCGAATGTGCCGGTAGAGGAAAGCGTGGGGACGTTGGGTGACATGGTGAAAGCCGGTAAAATCGGAGCGGTAGGGTTATCGGAAGTGTCGGCTGAAACGCTGAGAAAAGCCCATGGCGAATATCCTATTGCGGCACTGCAAACCGAGTACTCCCTGTGGACCCGCAATGCCGAAATCGCAGTGCTCGATGCGTGTAAAGAACTAGGCGTAGATTTTGTGGCCTTTAGTCCGCTGGCGCGTGGTTATCTTGCTGGTGGCGTCGATCCGGCCAGCATGGGCGACGGCGATATCCGTAAAGGGATGCCCAGATTCCAGGGCGATAACTGGGCGGCTAACCAGCAGTTGTTTGCCGACTTCGCAGCACTGGCCCGTTCAGCAGATATCACGCCGGCACAGTTGGCGTTAGCCTGGGTACTGGCGCAAGGCGAGCATATTCATGCCCTGCCAGGCACCAGCAGCGAAGCACATCTTGTGGAAGATTTACAGGCCAGCGGCCTGACCCTGCCGGCCGACTTGCTCGCGCAGGCAGACGCACTGATTAATCGTGATACGGTAAAAGGGGCCCGTTATCCCGCCGGCGCTCAGGCCGACATTGATACTGAGGATTTTACGGACCAGTAATAACGCAGCAGTTCACCGCTCGGGTGAACTGCTATGCTTTACCCGCTAGTGCTCTGCCAGTGCCAGAGCAGCATTAACGGTAAACAAATAAAGCCCGCCCACGTTGATCACATACTCATTCTCGCCCCACAGGAAGGGCCAGTTTTCTTTATTTTCCGGCAAGTCCGGCTTCAGAATTAATACCCCAGGCACGATGGCACCACTGATAAAAGAGTAATCTGCCCGGTTCATACCATAAGCCACTTTTTTCGACACCGTACCGACATTAGATACAAAGGAAATGTCGGAGTCCGGGTGGGTGCCATACAGGTAATCCAAAGAACGGAAAATTAACTGCGCATCGAATAAGTCAGGAAAGGCGGTGTGCAGATAGTACTGGGTAATGGCCATCTGCAAAATGGTAGCATTGCCCGCCCAGCCATACTCGGTAATGGTAACACCGAACGGGTTTTTGCTGGTGGCGGCTGCAAGGGCCGGTTTATATTTCTGTGCTGCCCGGCGAATACGCGCGGCGTAGGATTTGTCCATGTGCGGTAAGGCGCGAATGGCAACCACCGCAGCACGGCTGAATTCCGCTTCGATATAGGGCAGTAAGTCTTTTACGGCGCGTTGGTAATGCTGGTCGCCGGTGCTAATAAGCAACTCTACCGCGGCTTTGAGTTTTTCTTCTTCCAGACCACCGCCGGTGGTATTACCCACCTTAAACATATCCGGTGCGTGGCCAGCTTCCTCCTGCCATGCGGCTATAGCGGTATCGCGGCATTCCGCAGCCAGGGCCGGATTGTAGTCGGCCAGGGCCCGACTCGCTGCCGCCAGTGCCGCCATAGAGCCGTAGTTGAGCGGCGTGGATTTGCTGGTAAATGCCCAGCGGTCGTCAAAAACGCCGCTGTGAATGCCGTCTGACTCGGTATCGCTCATAGCCGGATCGTAAATAAGATTGTCGGTCATAGTGAGGCCGTCGCCGAGGTGGGTATACTGGCTTAAATCCGGCGCGATGATGCCGGGAATAGCGTGGCCTACGGCTTTATATTGCGCCAGCAACGCCAGACTGCCGTGCTCTATTTGCTGTAACAGATCGGGCTTACCATCCGGCACGTGAATGTCCACATATTTGCGTTCGTAATCCACCAGCGTGGTATCGCGGGTCAGGCCAAACTCTTCCCAGGTCTGCACCAGCGCGGTTATGGTGTGATACTGGGTTTGCGTGCGGATATCGTAATCGCCGGCATCATACCAGCCGCCCACATTTAGCCCGGGAATATGCTCCCCCGGCTCGTAAGGCGTATCGGTAGTGGGGCCCTGAGCATATAAATCAAAGTGAGTGTGATTAACTGGTGCCTGCAAGGCATCATCCAGGTGGGAAGCACCATGCCACACCCGGTATGCTTCGTTGATCAGCATGTGATCCATCTGTACCGGAAAATAGTGGTCGAGGGTAGGGTGCCAGGCGCTATCCAGCACCGAGGCATCGATTGAAAATGGCGCGGTGGTGGTTTCGCCATAGCGCAACTGGTACACACCGCTGGTGGTGACATCGCTGAAGTCAAACACTGCATACTGATAGCGGGTGTAGTTGTCGTGCTTGTCAGGCAGTTGCTTTTTAACGGTGGTCGTGGTGCCGTCGGGATTAACCCGTAATAACTCGGCCTCGCCGTAAAGTGAGGCTCTGGCATCCAGTTCGATGACTGCCCGCTTGGTTTGTTGCGGCAGATAGCCTACCTGTGAATGGCCAATAACCGGCGCACGTAACCAGCTGTCATCAGTACTGGCTGTAAGCTGCCACTTAGCCAGTGTACCGCTTTTACCGGCAGGCAGCAGACCGCGCACGACATACCAGCCGTTCTGGGCTTTAGCCCGCCCGTCATAAAGCGCCAAAGGTTGCGATTCTGACACGATGGACACTCTTTTCTGCGGGCTTTCCGGTGCGAGTACCAGATGTTGGCCAGTAGCCAACGGCTCTGGTTCATGCTCGCCGATAATTTCTTTTACGCCAGTGGGGTAGAGCGGGAAGCTGCCGGGCTTGCCATCTGCCAGAAAGCTGGTTTCCATATAGGTGGCCGGTAAAAATTCCATATTAAACCCGGCTTTGCCTTCCAGGGTGGGCGGTAACGGGTTGGGTGATGTCAGAGTAATTTCAACGCCGTTGTTTATGGGCCTGGCGGTAATGGTGTAGGTAAAGCCAAACTCCGGATATGCCAGGGTGGCACTAATGGTACCCAACGCCTCATCGACTTTGCGCTCCACAAATGTAGGAATGGGATCCCACTGTTCAGGCGTTGCACTGAGCCGCACATCACCATTGGTTGCGGTGCGCTCACCAAAATGAATCAGCTCAACACCACTTATTTTTGAGTCTCCAAATAACCCGTTGTACCAGTTACTGAACACTACCACATCCAGGCTCGGCTGGCTGAAATACTCCTTATCATTAAGCTTAGGGGTAGCCGCAAGGGTGATTGTTGAGGCAGTGGCAAAGGCGCCGGCAATGGCGAAAGCAAGAAGTGGTTTTAGCACGCAGTCTCTCCGTTTTTAATTGTAAACAAAAGGTTATCAATCTGGCGGTCAATTAAAATTACGGTATCGGTTATTGCTATTGTGATTTCATCATTTGAAAGAGGAAGAAAAAAGCGAGTCAGAGACAGCCATGGGAGAGCATGCCACTGACTGCAAAAAGAGAGTTAAACCTCGCAGCGAATTAGTGGCTCTATGTCTTTTACATAGAAGTCATACAGGGCGTTATGCAACTCTTCATCGAGCGGCGGTAATCCGGCGATGGCGATATTTTGCGATACCTGTCTGGCAGAGCTGGCGCCGGGAATAATGGCCGACACGGCCGGATGGTCGAGGATCCAGCGCATGGCAAACTGGGCCATGTTGAGGGATGCCGGTTTAAAGTCTTCCAACTGTTTAACCAGTGCCAGGCCTTTATTGAACTCGATACCGCTGAAGGTTTCGCCAACGCTAAAGGCTTCGCCGTCTTTATTAAAGTTGCGGTGATCGCTGTCGGCAAACCGGGTGTGCTGATCAAACTTACCGGTTAACATGCCGCTGGCCAGCGGCAGGCGTACGATAATGCCCACCTGTTGCGCAGCGGCCTGATCCAGCAGTTCTGTGACCGGGCGCTGGCGCATCAGGTTAAAGATGATTTGCAGTGAGGTGAGGTCGACGTGCTGCAAACAAATATGCGCTTCGCGCAGGGTTTCCACACTGGCGCCAAAGTGTTTAATGTGGCCTTCTTGCTGCACTTCACGCAGCCAGTCAAAGATAGCGCCTTCGCTGAGTACTTGCTCTGGAATACAGTGCAGTTGCAGTAAGTCCAGGCTGTCCCGCTGTAATCTGTCCTGGGCGCGTTTTACTGAATCGCGCAGGTCCTGCAGGGAATAGCCATCCGGGTAGGTGCCTTCGCCGCGGCCATATTTGGTGGCGATAACCGCATCGGGTGCAATTTCCGCCAGTACTTCGCCCACATAGCTTTCACTCTGCCCGGCGCCATAGACATCGGCGGTATCGAAAAACGTAATGCCGTCGGCAACGGCTTGCTCGAGTATGGCTTTGGCGGTGGGCTCGTCAATGGGGCCGAAGTCGCCACCCAACTGCCAACAGCCCAGGCCAACTTCACTGATATCAAGGTTGGAGGCGCCCAGTGGACGTAATGGGATCGATTTAACAGACATTGAATCTCCTCATGGTACTTCGGTAAATATAGGGTTTATACGGTATCATTCACGAAAGAGCCGTAGCCTCTTGTGGCGTGGCGCAGTAGCGGCGTATAAAATCGTCATGAGCGGGCAACTGAGCGACGGCCTGAAGCACCTGCTGGCGTTGCTGCTGCATCGACTGATTAAGCTGTGCATCAGACAGCATGGCGGCGGCAGGATGGTGATAATCCGGCGTTACGCCCTGGCCCAGCATTACCTGCGCCCAGGAGTCTACCCGGAACAGTTCGTTCTGCTTCTGAAAGGCATGTGCCTGCTCTTTAAATAAGGCAATGCGCGTTTGCAGAGAGTCTGGGACAGTCATGTTTTTACAATGCTCCCAAAACGGGCTGTCGTCGCGGTCTGTCACGTGATAATGCAGAATAATAAAGTCGCGTATGCGTTCCAGCTCCAGTTGGGTTTGCTGGTTGTATTCGTCTGCCAGCGCCTGATCATTACCGCCGTGAGGAAACAACTGCATAAACCGCGTGATCCCCATTATCACTAAATGAATGCTGGTGGACTCGAGCGGCTCCACAAAGCCACTGGCGAGCCCCAGAGCCAGGCAGTTGCGATGCCAGGCCTTGTTACGGCGGCCGGTTTTAAAGCGCAGGGTTCTGGGCGTGGTAATCGCCTCGCCCTGAACGTTCTGCATAAGTTGTTCGCTGGCTTCGTTGTCGTCCATAAACGCGCTGCTGTAAACATTGCCATTGCCGGTTCGGTGCTGCAGCGGAATTTCCCACTGCCAACCAGCATGATGCGCGGCGGAGCGGGTAAAGGGCGCGGCCGGAGCGGTGCTGGTAGTTTGTACGGCACAGGCGCTGTCACAGAGTAACCAGTGCGACCAGTCTTCATAACCGGTGTGCAGTGTTTCCTCAATCAGCAGCCCTTTAAAGCCGGTGCAATCGATAAAAAAGTCACCTTCAATCAGCTCGCCACTGTCCAGTCTGAGCGCTTTAATATCACCATTCTCATGTTGCAGAACCTGGCTGATAACCCCTTCGCAATGGTTAACGCCGAGGTTGTTGCAAAAGCGCTTTAAAAACGCTACGTAATTGCCGGCATCCAGGTGATAGGCATACTGAATATTACTTTGCGCTGAGGTCGCAAACTTGTGCTGACGAGCGGCTTCGAGCTCAAAGCAATAGTCACCATAGTCGCCTTCTAAGCCGCGGGCTTTGGCGCTCAGATAAAAATGCACAAATTCTGCCAGCCAGCTTTGCTGGCCGGTCATACCAAACGAGTGAATATACTGCTCACCAATGCGCCCCCAGTTTTCAAACCGGATGCCGAGCTTAAAGGTCGCAGCGGTGGCACGCATAAAGGCTTGCTCGTCTATTTGCAGCAGCTTATGGAAGGTACGTAAGGGAGGGATTGTCGCTTCTCCCACACCAATGGTGCCAATGGTGCTGGATTCCACCAGTCTGATATTAACCAGTGGCCCCATTTTACGGGCCAGCGCTGCTGCGGCTATCCAACCTGCGGTGCCGCCGCCGGCTATTACTATTTGTTTGGGTGGTGTTGTCATGAGCTGCTACTTATTTAATTGATTCATAATGAGGGCACGTAAACGCCGGGCGGTAATGTCGTCTATGCTGTCCAGTACGCCTTTACCTGCTGATGGTAAATGCTCGTGGGGTAGACGGGGATCGCCAAACACGTAATAGTCGAACAACGCCTTAAAAGCCGCTTTTTCACGCTCGGGCCTGTCGCGAATGGCCAGCATGGCATGAAACAGCGCAGGCATACCGGAACCCGTCAGAGGTGACGACTGCGACCACCAGTAATTCACCAGTACATTAAAGTTGCTGAGGCCTTCTACCTGGTGCCACCACATACTGGGAATGAAAATTCCGTCACCCGGCGCCAGTTCGGCGATTTGCGCGTGCTTAAGGGCTTCAGCAAAACGCGGGTAACGAGCAAAGTCGGGCTGATGAAAATCCACCATGCTGATAACCTGGCCGCCCGGCGTGCGTTCTACCGGACCCGGATACAGATTGGCTATTTGCTGAGGCGGAAAGACGATAATTCTGCGCCGGCCAGCCACACAGCAGGCAATGTTTTCCATATTGTCGAAGTGGCAGGATGCCAGTGATTGGTTGCCTACCCAGATACTTACCAGTGGATCGTACTTTGCATCCGGATTCAATTGCGGAGTGTCGCTAAACCGAACGGCTTCTTTCAGGCCCGGGAAAAACTTATCCAACGGAGCTGAGGCCATGTAGAGCGATTCATCCTGGGGCTCGCTTGCCAGTTCGTCCAGAAAAGCATCGACCTGGCCGTGGACACTTTGGTAATTCAGCGAGCTGGCATCGTCGGTATAAAAATAGCGACCGTTAATGCTGGCAGGGGCCCGGTAAATCATTGATGGCCTGCCATTATAAAATGGCTTCAGATAGGCGGCGCTACTTTCGGGGCCTGATGCTGACTGGCGGGTAAGCGCCCAGTCTTTGGCAATGCCGCGCAGCACTACCGGCCGGGCAGCCTCTGCCAGCGCCTCTGCGGCTGGTGCACTCCCTGCGGCTATTTCCTCAACTGGGGTGCTGATGGTCGGCAGACTATCAGGCATAGGCCTGCAGTTCCTCGTGTTTGCGGATGTTTTTCAGGTCAATGAGGGTCTGGAGGTTATTCAGTGATGTCATCGCCAGATACAGCCCCTGCAGATAATTGTGCTGATGCAGGGTGTGTAAATCGGTGGCTGACAGGGCTGCGACTTTCTCCTCGCTGACCGCAAAATGGCCGCCGAGAGTGTGTTTGCTGCCATCAACCAGCTCAATATCTACGGTCATAGGCTCCAGTAACCCCATAGCGTGCCACATACTCACCATGTCACTGGTAACCTGTACGCCATTATGGATCACCGCCAGTATAGAACTGATGCGGTTTAAGTAGTCGGAGTTACCCCCCTTGGGTAAAAACAGCGGTTTGCCCTGCTCGGTGGACAGTTTGGGGTGATTGGCATCTACATGGACCATCACCTGATTACCATTTTCATGCAGGCCAATGGCAAAAGGGCCGCGGGCGACCGTGGCCGGCACATAGTCTGCCGCCCAGCCAGACTGTTGACGCAGGGCCTGGTAGCTTTCCGGGAGTGTTTCGTTGAGAAACAGGTTTTCGCCAGCTTCCAGCCCGAGTAAGGCCACCATGGTAAAATCGCTGGCGGTTTTGTCGGTGGAATAAAACAGCACCGGATAGTGTTTAATAACGTTGGCCAGCTCAGTGGCAAACACCGGAACGGAAGCCACATCGTCGCCGAAGTCGGCGCTGTAGTGGGGAATGACACGCAGATCTTTGTGCGTCACATTATCAAGCAGGGTGTACTTGTTATTGTTCATTGCTTACCTTTTTTAAACGTAAGAAGGCCACCGAAGTGGCCTTGTGTTACTTAAAGCGGTGATCAGAATGAGTACCGGGCGCCTAACTGGTAGCGCGCGCCAAGGTCTTCGAGATACCACAGCTGGTTAGCGGTTCGGCCATGTTCACGGCTGTTTTCGCCGGTAATGTTGATGCCTTCTATAAATACCGAGAGGTTGTCATTAACGGCATAACTGACGTTAGCATCCAACTGATAATAGTCCTCAATATAGGCCGGGTTGTTAGACCCTTTATAGTTAGCCCGGTTGAGGAATTCATCACGCCAGTTGAGGGCGAAACGCGCCGTCCAGCCGTAGTTCTCGTACAGTAATACAAGGTTGGCTGTGTCACTTAGTCCCGTCAGGGCAAACTGCGAGACATTCGGGTTACCGGTATTATCGAAACCTATGTCACCCCGCACAATGGTGTAGTTAGCCTGCACACCAAAGCCGGTATCACCAAAGAAGTGCTGTACAGCCAGTTCGGCACCGTACAGTTTGGCTTCCTTGTTGTTTTGTGGATAAGAGGTACGGAATACCAGCTCCGGATCGCCTTGCTGCGGGATCAGATCCCATCCCGGCGTTTCACCTAACTGCAGAATTTGCTCGGCAGAACCGGTGTAGTCATCGGCACCATTAGGGAACGCTTCAGGTTGTTCAAGCAATACCATCATCGCGAACAACGAGGTATCATCTACCGCAAAGCCTCGCTCACGAAGGGCTTCAGCAGCGGCGATAGCGCGCGGACCTGAGGTTTGATCCTGGATACCAAAGAAGCTTCTGTCCTGCTGGCCGGTACCAATAAAGTTGGCAACCCGTTTCTCAAAGAAACCAAAAGACGCGTAACTGCTGTCGTCGTAGTAATACTCAAACGACAGGTCGAAGTTATCCGACTCCAGCGGTAACAGCCCCGGGTTGGATGACGACGCCGTTGCTCTGGCACCATTGATAGTTGAGCCGGTTAAACCAAAGCCACTCGGGGAAACCCGCAGTGAGCCATAGCCTGCACGGGCAATGGTTTTACTGTAGGAGAACCGGGCTTTAATGTCGTCGGTCAGCATGATGTCAAAATCAAGGCTGGGCAGCAGGTTGTCGTAATCAGCGTCAACCGAGAGCGGCTGCGCTGATGTTGATGGATCGGTATACAACGAGAAGTCGTTGTTGTTTTCCCAAATCAGGTAGCTTGGCGGCGTAACCAGAGAGGTGGATTCCACATCGGTGGTTTCGTAGCGCATACCGGCCAGCACGTTAATCGGCATGTCGTTCCACTCGGCTTCAATGTGCACCTGGAAGTAAGCCGCCATGGTGTCTTCCTTAACCGTATCATTATTGGAAAACACGCTGCTGACACCAAAGAAGTTTGCATCTGACGGGTACAGGGCAATGCCTTCCCGCGCCAGCGCTACCGGATCGGCAATAAAGCCGATACCCTGGCTTTCGCCGATGTCGTAGTCATCAAACAGGCCGCCCACATTGATTTGTTCCAGCAGGCCATCAGAGAATTCGCCCGGGTTGGCAATACCCCAGTTACCCAGCGTCATGTTGTCACCGGCAGTCTGACGGGCGTTCATTTCCATTGCCCGGCCTTCGGCGCCAAACTGGAATTTGCCATTATCCATGTAGTAGGTACCGTCAAATTTAAACTGAGTGATTTCGGTAACCTGAGAAGCGTGACGGAAGCGCAGAATGGATGAGCCAACATCGCCCGCATCCACTGTACCGTTGTTATTGCCCCGTAAGGAGTCGTCGTACACGTTGCGGTAGCTGGGCAATTCGCTGTCGTACCACCACTCGCGGGAGGCCACCGACGGTGCGCCTATGCCTACGGCAATTTCACCGGTTGCCAGGTTATCGCTGGGACCGCTGGGTAAGCTTTCCATTTTGGAATTATGCACGTCAAAGTTCAGCGACAATGCATCGCTTACGTGGTACACCACATTGAAGCCAAGTGAGTTCAGGGTGTTGGTTTGTTCACGATACTGTTGCTCGTAACCTTCATCCACAGTGCCGTTATAATTTTCGGCAATGTAGATGGGCGTGGCCACCGGGCCATCATCAAAGATAACGCTGGTGACGTTAGAGCCGTTTTGTACCCAGTTGGTGATTTCGCCGCGATGTTCGGTGATTTCGTTTTCGGCAAATACGTAGTCCAGCGTGGCAGTAATATTGTCGGTGGGCGCGTATTGCATGGTGATTTGCGCGTTAGTGCGATCCCGTTGGGTATCGGAAAAGGCATAACGTAAATCGTTTGGACGCGCGTACAACTGCCCGGCTTCCGGCGCGTTCTGATAAATCGACATGTCTGCGTTGTTAAACAGCGTATCCGGGTCGTTAGGATCGCCCCAGGTACCAATGTTCCAGTCGTTTACCGTAGCACCAGCGTAACCCGAATCACGCTGTTGCACTACCGCAGCCACATTTACGCCGAAAGTGGCGTCTTCGTTGGTCCAGTTCATCAGGCCGGACAGTTCTGGCGTAATATCATCACCGGCGCGGTTAGTGGTGTCGTGCACCGCTTTGGCGCCAACGGTGGCGCTAAAGCCCGGATTATCCAGTGGTCGTGCGGTAATGATGTTGATGGTAGCACCAATCCCGCCGGTAGCGATGTTGGCCTTACTGGTTTTATACACCTCAACGGCGCGAACACCGTCTGACGCCAGGTTACCAAAGTTAAACGCGCGGGTACCGCCGCCACGGGTGGTACCATCGGCGCCACTACCGCCGCCGTAGGTTTGTGCGGCAGGCATCATACGGCCATTGAGGGTGATCATATTATTCTCACCACCAAAGCCGCGCACGGTGACTTCATTACCTTCACCGTTAGAACGGCTGATAGATACGCCGGTAATGCGCTGCAGCGATTCTGCCAGGTTAGTATCCGGGAATTTACCAATGTCTTCAGCGGAAATCGCGTCGACTACCCCTACGGAGTTTTGTTTAATGGATGCCGCCTCGGTAAGACTGGACTTCAGGCCGGTAACCTCAATGACTTCAACCAGATCGTCATCTGGCGATGCTTGCTGAGCCATCGCCGGCAGCATTACGCTGGTGCCAAGTAGCAGCGAGATACTTTGCGTAAGTATCGTTTTCTTGTACGGAAATTTAGATTTCATGTGTGCCCCGTTAATTTTCCTTAATCACTTGTTTACGACTTCCTTGCGCTGCTCCCTGGCTATCCTGGCCATGTAGTGGCGTCACTGCCGGACGCAAGCGTAAACAAACTGTTAACGAATGGTAACGAGGTGGTTTTTTGCGGCTATTATTTTTTTTCACAACGTAGTAGCTATTAATCGCGCTATGAGCCTTTAACTGCGAAGCTTGATCGTCAGACTCTTCTTTTTGCGATGTAGCGATAAGTCACAAGCTAGTGTTAAAAAGTCGCGGAGGTACCGGTTACAATGTTGCCTTGAAAGCGTCGATTCGGCTGGAGTTACTGCAATGAACGCAGCGAAAAAACAAAGTCCGAGCTGGGTGTAATCTTGCCAGGGGCGGTTCCACAACGTATCCGGTATGCGCAAGCTTAACAGGTAGATTGTTCCAGAATGGTCAGAAAACTGGCCTGCAATCGGGTAGGTGTCCAGCCTTTACGGACTGTATAGCCAATTTGCCTGGCCGGATCGCGAAGTGCTAACGGGCTTACTGCGAGTAAGCCCGCTTCAACATCTACCTCAACTTGTCTGGCTGGCAATAAGGCGGCGCGGTCGCTGTTAATGAGCAAGCCCCGGGTGGCAACTAAAGAGCTGCACTCAATAATGTCACCTGGCACGGGTAAATTCATCGAACCAAACAGATCTTTAAATATGGCTCTGGCTGGCGTACCGGTTTTAGGCACTACCCATTTGAGTGATGACCAGTCGTTACTGTTAAGTGCGGGCTGAGAAGCCAGCGGGTGGCCATTCCTAAAAACCAGCGATAAATTGTCATCGAACAGATGATGCTGAGTAATTTCATCACTGAGTGGGGGAAAGCGCAGTGCACCAATTAAAATATCAATCTGACCGTGCAACAGGGCATGAAGCTGTTCCTCATAAGGGCCATCCACAATACTGATGTGCGCCTGCGGCGCAACCTCGGTTAGTTTAAGCACGGCATTGGGGATAATACTGGTGCGGGTTAACGGCAGACTGCCCAGTTTAAGTGAACCGTGTCCAGAACCTGCCAGCTCCTGTAATTCATCCAGCCCCTGTTGCAGCTCCGCAAAGTACAGCCCGGCCAAACGGCTTAACTGACGTGCCCGCCAGGTGGCCTCGACTCCTGTAGGAGAGCGGGTAAACAAACTCTGTGAACACAGGGTTTCAAGTTCTTTTATGGTCCGGTGCAGGGTGGGCTGGGTTAAGCCCATGACCCGTGATGCTGCCGTGTAACTTTGGTGTTCAACCACCTGAATTAAGGCAGCCAGCTGGCGGGCACTAATACCACGCAGAAAGATTAACCGGGCAGTGCGATCGGCACTAAAAAGCGTGTTGGCGAAGTACTCTATGTACGCAAAACCACGTTCAAAACGGTTTAAAAAGACTTCACCCTGAGGGGTGACAAACATACCTGTCGTTGCCCGCGTGAATAACGGTACGCCAATAGACTTTTCCAGTTTTCGAATGCTCTGGGTAAGCGCCGACTGGGTCAGGTGAACATGTCTGGCCGCCTCGGAGAGATTAGCATGCTTGCGTATCTCCAGCGCGCAGAACAGGTGTCGGATATTAAATTGCACAGTATGTCTCTTTGGCGTTTTTTATCATTATAGAAAATCCTAATGGACTTTTACATCTTTCTAAACGGAATTTCAGCGCTGTCGGGCGCATACTGATTTCATCAGAAATAACTTCATCGAGGCTGTTATGGCGGTATGTGTTACCGGGTGTCCACGCCCAGCAAAGCAAACAATCGAAAATTACGCAGGGGCCGAAGCGGCCACAGTGCACGAGGCTCAGGGGCGCAAAGGGCTGATGGCGGAATACATGACGCCTATTTATAAGCCGGCGAAAATTGCCGGGCCAGCGGTGACCTGCCAGGTAGCGCCGGGCGATAACTGGATGATCCACGTGGCGGTTGAACAGTGTCAGGCAGGGGATGTGCTGGTGGTGGTGCCAACCAGTCCGTGCATTGATGGCTTCTTTGGCGATCTACTGGCCACATCTTTAAAAGCCCGCGGCGTGCAAGGACTGGTGATTGCTGGTGGCGTAAGAGATACCGCCACATTGGAAGAAATGGGTTTTCCGGTGTGGTCGAAAGCCATTTATTCCCAGGGCACGGTAAAAGAAACCATTGCCAGCGTAAATGTGCCGGTGGTGTGTGCCGGTGCGCTGGTAAACCCAGGTGATATGGTGGTTGCCGACGAAGATGGCGTAGTGGTAGTCGCCCGCGAGGAAGCCGACGAAGTACACGAAAAAGTGCTTAAAAGAGTAGCCAACGAAGAGTCCAAGCGAGAACGCCTGGCTAACGGTGAACTTGGGCTCGATATCTACAATATGCGCGAGCGTCTGGCCGAAAAAGGCCTGCGTTATGTGACTTACGAAGAACATACCAACGGTAAAAAAGCGTGAAAGCTATCCCCTGCAGTTTAATGCGCGGCGGTACCTCTAAAGGGCTGTACTTTCAGGCTAAAGATTTACCCGCTGACAGTGCCGTTCGCGATCAGGTTTTGCTGGCGGCAATGGGCTCGCCGGATAGCCGCCAGATTGACGGCGTTGGCGGTGCACACCCGCTTACCAGCAAGGTGGCTATTATCAGTCCATCGAGCCGCGAAGACGCTGATGTGGATTACCTGTTTTTGCAGGTGGTGGTCGACAAGGCTGTAGTCAGTGATGCCCAGAACTGCGGCAATATTCTGGCCGGTGTTGGGCCCTTTGCCATCGACGAAGGGCTGGTAACGGCTGTTGAGGGCGTTACTGACGTGCGCATCCATATGGTAAATACCGGCGCTCTGGCGGTGGCTCAGGTCCAGGTTAAAGACGGCAAATCCGTGTATGAAGGCGACGCCGAAATTGATGGTGTGCCAGGTGGCGCAGCGCCTGTGCTGATAGACTTTCTCGACATTGCCGGCTCCAGCTGTGGGGCTCTATTACCCACTGGTAATGTGACTGACATCTTCGATGGTATAACCGTAACCTGCATCGACAACGGCATGCCGGTAGTGTTGATGAACGCGAGAGACTTTGCCATTACCGGCAACGAACCGCCGGAACAAATAGAAGCCATGGCTGAACTAAAAAGCCGGGTAGAAGCCATTCGATTACAAGCCGGTGAAAAAATGCACCTGGGCGATGTCAGCAGTAAAACAGTACCGAAAATGACCCTGTTGTCGCCTGCTGTAAAAGGTGGGTTGGTGAATACCCGTTCGTTTATCCCCCATCGTGTGCATGATGCTATTGGTGTACTGGCCTCGGTTAGCGTAGCCACCGCCTGTGTTATCGAGGGGGCGGTGGGCAACGAGTATCTGGGCGGGCAGGATACTGGATTTGATGCCCTGCAAATAGAACATCCGACTGGTCAGTTTACCGTTGCTATGGACGTAGATGGTGCTGAGTCTGTCGATACGCTTAACATACGCCGGGCTGCCTTACTCAGAACGGCACGACTGCTGATGCGCGGGGAAGTGATGATCCCTGATAGCGCGTTTACCCCTAACGAAGTGAATGAATAATAAACAAGGCGCATATTATGATTATTGATTGCCACGGCCATTACACCACAGCGCCGGAACCATTACAGTTGTTCCGCGAAGCGCAGTTAAAAGCGTATAAGGATGGCAAAGCATTGCCTGAAGTGCCGCACATCAGTGACGAACAAATTCAGGAAAGTATCGAAAAGAACCAGCTGCGACTGCTGATTGAACGCGGCTCAGATATGACTATTTTTTCACCCCGAGCATCCGCTATGGCCCATCATATTGGTGACGAGGCGGTCTCAAGGCAGTGGACCAGCGCCTGTAACGACCTGATCAAACGGGTTGTAGATCTGTACCCTCAGCATTTCATTGGCGTGTGTCAATTACCGCAGTCGCCTGGCGTGCCGATTAAAAACTCCGTCGCAGAACTGGAGCGGTGCGTAACAGAACTGGGTTTTGTAGGCTGTAACCTCAACCCGGACCCATCCGGTGGTCACTGGACTTCCAAGCCGCTGACCGACAAAAGCTGGTACCCCTTTTATGAAAAGATGGTAGAGCTGGATGTGCCAGCCATGATCCATGTCTCCGGTTCGTGTAACGAAAATTTCCATGCCACCGGCGCCCACTATATGAACGCCGATACCACTGCATTTATGCAGTTATTACAGGGCGACCTGTTCAAAGACTTCCCGGACCTGCGCTTTATTATTCCCCATGGTGGTGGTGCGGTACCTTATCACTGGGGGCGCTATCGCGGCCTGGCAGATATGCTTAAGCAACCGCCGCTGCGGGAGCACCTGATGAAGAATGTATTCTTCGACACCTGTGTTTACCATCAACCAGGTATCGATTTATTGTTTGAAGTCATCGATCTCGACAATATTCTGTTTGGCTCCGAGATGATTGGTGCAGTACGTGGCATCGACCCGGAAACGGGTAACTACTTCGACGACACCAAGCGCTACATTGACGCGCTGGACTTAACCGACGAACAACGTAAACAGGTTTATTCCGGCAATGCACGCCGGGTTTATCCGGGCCTGGATAAAAAGTTAAAAGAGCTTGGCATTGGCTGATAATTAGCCACGGGCACACCGTCAGGACCCAATGGTGTGCCTGTCCTTTATTTTGACGACAGTTTCGCTTTCTTCTTATCACGAACCCAAATTACTGAGCCATTTGTTTTCTTCATTTCGAACAAATCTATGGCCATAAATAAGTCACTGAGCTTTTTAAAGCCATAGTTTCGCTGATCAAAGGATGCGTGGTTAGAAATATGGTTGCCGATAGGGCCCAGTTTGGCCCAACCGTCGTCTTCGCTAACTGCATCGATGGCTTGCCTGAGTAAATTCATTAGCTTTGTATTGCTTTTAAGGTTTCCTTCTGGCTTCTGTAGGAGAGTAGCCTGTTGATTTTCAGTATCCAAGTACAAAAACCTGGAGCAACTATTCACGAATGGTGAGGGGGCTTTACGTTCGCCAAAACCAATTACGAATTTACCATCGGCAAGACATCGGGTAACAAGTGGCGTGAAATCGCAATCCGAAGATACAAGACAAATAGTATCAACGTCTTTGGTGTAAAGGACATCCATGACATCAATCACAAGCGCTATGTCCGTTGCGTTTTTGCCTTTTGTGAGATCGAACTGCTGTATTGGCTGAATAGCATAGTCCAAAAGCAGATCTTCCCAAGGCTTTAGGGTCTGGCTTTTCCAATTGCCGTATGCTTTTCTGATATTAACGACGCCATATCTGGCAAGCTCAGACAGAACTTTATCTATTTTCGCCGCCGGTGCATTATCAGCATCAATAAAAATAGCTATCTTTTCTTTATCTTGCATGTTCTTCCTTTGAACTGTAGTAGGTTTGTCAGACCTAATATTTGTACAATTGTAGCAGCCTCAAACCACCACTACCGTATGATTGGAGAAACCGGAGATTAGTCTTATATAACTAACTATCTGTACGCCGTGACGCCCCTCCCTAAATGTTAAATCCCCTTTTCTTTTTGATTGATATTGATTGAAGATGATTTTTTGTGTAATTTGTTTCAGTATTGTTAACAGGGGATAGTCTAAAAGGCTGTCTTTGCTTTTGCCGTTATGTCGGCCTTGTTCGTTGGGAGCCTCTAATGCTGAACGCCGTTGTGGATATTGGTAAAACTCATATTAAGTTGCTGGTGCTCGAGGATGCTCAGCAGCAGGCTTGCTTTACCAGTAAAAATGCACCGCAGGAGGGGCTTTACCCCCATGCCGACACAGATGCTATCTGGCAATGGTTATGTACCACATTAAGCGCTTATCCGCGCACCGCCGAAATTGCCGCGCTGGTGGTTACCACTCACGGCGCCACGGCGGCGCTGGTGAACCATAACGCAAAAGACCGCAATACAGCACTGGTGCTGCCGATAGTTGATTACGAGTTTGACGGCGTGGAAGAGTGTAATAGCGATTATGCTGGCGTTCGTCCTGATTTTTCTGAAACCCTGTCGCCGCAATTACCTGCAGGGCTTAATCTCGGACGGCAATTGTTCTGGTTACAACATAAGTTTGCTGATGAGTTTGCCAGTGCTACCCATATTCTTATGTACCCGCAATACTGGGCGTGGCGACTGGGCAGCGAGCCGGCCAGTGAAGTAACGTCATTAGGCTGCCATACAGACCTGTGGCAACCGCAGGGGCAGGACTATTCTTCGCTGGTTGACAAGTGTCAGTGGCGAAAGTATTTTCCGCCGTTGCGAAATGCCTGGGACGAGTTGGGTTGTGTGAGTGAGCCAGTGGCTGAGCAAACGGGGTTATCTGCAACCTGTAAACTCTATGCCGGGATTCACGACAGCAATGCGAGCCTGCTGCGATATCTGCCAGCCGATAATGACAGTAACCAGACGCTGAACGTAATTTCCTCCGGCACCTGGACCATTATTATGCAAACGAACCGGTCGGTGGATAATCTGAAAGCGGCCCGGGATACACTGGCCAATGTGGATGTTTTTGGCCGCCCGGTTAATTGTGCTCGCTTTATGGGCGGGCGTGAATACGAAACCATTTGTCAGCTCCTCGGTGGCGATATCAGCATGGGAGCAGAAGTCGAGTCTATTCAGCAGGCTATTGATGAACGCTGGATGGTTACTCCTGATTTTAGTCAGGGCAACGGGCCTTTTGGTCATGCCGAACCGGCTTTACTGTGCCCGGATAAGCCGCCGTCGCCGCAGGCTATTGCAACCTTGTACTGTGCGTTAATGATCGATCAGCGCCTGAACGACCTCGACGCCAGCGGGCCGGTGTACATCGAAGGGGCGTTTTTGAAAAACCCGGTGCTCTGTGAGTTGGTAGCTCAACTTCGGCCCCATCAACCGGTGATGCTCTCCTCGGATAATACCGGCACGGTGATGGGCGCCGCCGCGTTGATGGACTTTAACCACCGGCAGCAACAGGTCACCGACCTTGTGCCTTGCACAACGGCTACCTTTAACCAGCTGGCCCAGTATAAGGCGCAGTGGTACTACGCTATTGCTAGCCGTGCTGCTCAGTAGTAATCGTAATGAATCATCACAATCAATCATATTTTAGCTTTTATGATTGATTGTGAACAAATAGGTGACTATATTATCTCCCTGAACAATATTGATTATAAGGGCAGTATAATGCTTGAAAAGCAGCGTCATCAGCTGATTCTGGACATTCTGGATGAAAGTACCTTTGTTAGCGTGAGAGACTTGTGTAGTCAGCTGGACTCCTCTGAAGCCACTATTCGCCGCGACTTAAACAAGCTGGCTGATGCCAGAAAAATTAAGAAAATTCGTGGTGGCGCGCAGGCGCTCGACGATCGTGCTGTTTCTAATATTAAGATTTCCGGTAACGCCTTTTTAGTCGACAGAGAGCGTAATACCGACACTAAACGCATGATTGCCAAAGCGGCTACCGAACTGTGTGAAGACGGTGAGGCGATTATAATTAACGGTGGCTCTTCAACCTTTATGATGTCAGAGTTTCTGGCTGAAAGGCGGATGAATATCCTCACCAATTCCTTTGTACTGGCCCATGAATTACTGGAAAACAGCCAGAATCAGGTGACCTTGCCTGGCGGCGAGGTGTACCGTAAGCAAAGCATTATTCTCAGTTCCTTTGAAAACGATACCACGCAAAATTATCGCGGCAGCAAAATGTTTATGGGCTCTCCCGGCGTCAGTGAATTCGGCGTAATGGAAACCGATCCGTTATTAATTCTGGCTGAGCAAAAGCTAAGAAAACGGGCTGACAAACTGATTGTACTGGTGGATAGCAGCAAAATAGGCATTAAAGGTAACCTTATCTTCTGCGGGCTGGATGCGGTGGATACCATCATTACCGACAGTAATGCTGATCCGCAGGCACTCGATAAAATTCGCCAACACGGGGTGAATGTTGTGGTGGTACAAGCCTGCGGGTAATCCCCCACACCCATTCAATACCATGTATAGAAGGCCGGCATCGCCGGTTTTTTTATGCCCGCGATATCCTTTTGTGATCACCGACAAGGGTTATACTTAAAATTAATGTAACTAATTTGTTACTTTGTGATTGAATTTGATTGACATAGATTGGTATGGATGTATATTGATTTTTATATTGATGGTTACATGCAATATAAAGCCAAATTCGATTTATTGATTTCACAGGACACTGTTATGCCGTATCAGCCGGATGAGTATCAACACGTAAAATATTTATGGGAAGACCACATTGCCGACGAGCTAAGCCCCGTCGATAACCTGGTCTACCGCTCAAACAAGCTGGGAGAAGATCAGCGCATCACCAATACCGGGGGCGGTAATACCTCGGCTAAGCTGATGGAAACTGACCCGCTCACCGGCGAGCAGGTTGAAGTATTGTGGGTAAAAGGCTCCGGCGGTGATTTGCGCACATCCACCCGGGAGAACTTCTCTTCACTGTACGAAGGCAAGCTGCAGGCGCTGGATGAGGTATATCAGGCTTATCCTGATAAAGGCTACAAATCTGCCGGCGAAGACCGTATGGTGGGCATGTTTAAGCACTGTAACTTTTGCCTGAACCCGCGTGCCTCATCCATAGATACGCCGCTGCACTCCATGATTGATGAGAAACATGTTGATCACCTGCATCCCAATGCCGTGATTTCGGTGGCGTCCTGTAAAGATCAAAAAGCGCTTACTGAAACCATCTGGTGCGGCAAGCTGGCGTATGTACCCTGGATGCGTCCGGGCTGGGAAGCGGCCAGACTCTGTGAAGAAACCTACGAGGAAAACCCGGATATCGTGGGTATTCTGTTAGGACAACATGGTCACACCAACTGGGCCGGCGAGAGTAAGAGTTGTTATGAAACCTCGCTCTGGGTGATCGAAACGGCTGCTCGTTACATTGAAGAGCACGACAAGGGCGAGATGACCTTTGGCGGGCAAAAATACGCGCCACTGGATGAAAGCAGCCGCACCCGCCTGCTTACCGAGTTCCTGCCGGTTGCCAGAGGCATGATTTCCACCAAGGTGAAGTTTATCGCCACCGTGCAAACCGACGACGCTACCTTACGCTTTGTAAACAGCGTGGATGCGCCAAGACTGGCTGCCCTGGGCACTTCTTGTCCGGACCATTTTCTGCGTACCAAAATTAAACCATTACTGGTGGATTTTGATCCGCAAAATGACGATTTCGAACAGCTGGTCGACAAGTTTAAAGCGGGCTTGCAGCAATATCGCGAAGACTATATTGCTTATTACGAAAGCTGCAAACACGAAGATTCTCCGGCTATGCGTGACCCCAGCCCCACGGTTATTCTTATTCCTGGCATCGGCATGATTGCCTGGGGTAAAAACAAGAGTGAGTCGCGGGTGACGGCCGAGTTTTATAACTGTGCCATTGAGGTAATGCGAGGCGCAGAAGCCATCTCTGAATACACAGCGCTGCCTGCACAGGAAGCTTTTGATATTGAATACTGGGCGCTGGAAGAGGCCAAACTGCAACGTATGCCGACAGAAAAATCGCTGGCTCGCGATGTGGTAGTGGTGATTGGCGCCGGTGACGGAATCGGAAAAGCGACGGCCCACCGCGTTGCCAGGGAAGGCGCCCATGTGGTGTGTGCGGATCTGAATTATACCAATGCTGAGAAAACCGCCGCCGAGCTTACCGAGATTTATGGTCAGGGCATTGGCGTGGCAGGTTCGGGGATTTCAGCTTGTGGACCGGCAATCGCCTTACAGGTGGATATTACTAAGCGGGAAACGGTTGAGGCCTTGTTCTCTCAGGTGCTACTGGCGTACGGCGGCATTGATAAAGTGATTGTCACCGCCGGTGTGTTTGTAGCGGAAGGCACAGACATGGCCAAGAACGACCAAATCTTTGATTTAAGTTTTGGTGTGAATGTTAAAGGCGGTTACGTGGTGGCCTCTGAAGCGCAGAAAATCTGGCAGAGCCAGGGGCTTAAAGGCGCTATGGTACTTACCACCAGTGTTAACGGCGCGGTCTCCAAGAAAGGCTCGCTGGCTTACGATACCAGTAAAGCTGCGGCCAACCATCTGGTGCGGGAGCTGGCCGTTACGCTTTCGCCGCTTATTAATGTGAATGCACTGGCGCCGGCAACTGTGGTGCAGGGCAGTAACATGTTCCCTCGTGACCGGGTGATTTCATCGTTAACCAAATACAACATTGCGTTCAGCGCCGATGAGTCAACCGAGGCACTACGCAATAAACTGGCTGAGTTTTATGCTCAGCGCACCCTCACTAAGCAGCCCATAACGCCGGACGACCAGGCCGAAGCTGCGTACCTGCTGATTTCAGGGCAGTTAAGTAAAACCACCGGGCAGGTGATCAGTGTGGACGGTGGTCTGCACGAAGCCTTCTTGCGATAGGAGTAACCGACTATGTTAAGACGCATCGATGAAGCACTGATTAACCGGGCGAATCAGTCACTACTCAACGAACTTGAGGCTGACTACGCGGCGCTGGGCGATAAGCTGGCGCGGCAGAATATTGATATTGAAGCCATCACCCGCAGCGCGGCAGATTTTCAGATTGCCGTACCGTCCTGGGGCACAGGTACCGGCGGTACCCGCTTTGCGCGTTTTCCTGGCACCGGCGAACCACGTAATATCTTTGAGAAACTCGAGGATTGTGCCGTGATCAATGAGCTTTCGGGGTGTACCGACAGCGTGTCGCCCCATTTCCCCTGGGACAAAGTGGATGATTTCAGTGAGCTCAAACAAACGGCCGATGAGTACGGGATAAAATGGGTTTCCGTAAACTCCAATACTTTCCAGGATCAGCCTGGTCAGGAACACTCCTACAAATACGGCAGTCTGAGTAACACCAGCAAGGAAGCCCGTGAACTGGCTATTCAACATAACCTCGACTGCATCGGCTATGGCCAGCAGTTAGGCGCGAAAAGCCTCACGGTATGGGTTGGCGACGGCTCTAATCATCCTGGCCAGCAACATTTCCAACGCGCGTTTGAACGTTACCTGGCCAGCATGGAACAAATCTATAAAGGCCTGCCGGATGACTGGGAAATGCACATTGAGCATAAGATGTTCGAACCGGCATTTTATTCCACCATTATTCAGGACTGGGGCTCCAACATTCTGGCTGCCATGCAGTTAGGGCCTAAATGTAAGTCGCTGGTCGATTTGGGTCACCATGCGCCAAACACCAATATTGAGATGATTGTGTCGCGCCTGATCCAGTTCAAAAAGCTCGGTGGCTTTCATTTTAATGACAGCAAATATGGCGACGATGATCTCGACAGTGGCTCATTACATCCCTATCAGCAGTTCCTCATTTTTAATGAGCTCGTTGATGCTGAATACCGTAAGGAGCAGGATTTCAATCCCGCCTACATGCTCGACCAGTCACATAACGTAACTGATCCGGCCGAAAGCCTGATTAACTCTGCCATCGAAGTGCAGCGTTCCTTTGTTAAAGCGTTACTGGTTAATCGCGAGGCGCTTTATGGCTATCAGGAAGATAACGACGCGCTAATGGCGTCGCTGGAATTAAAGAATGCCTTTAACCTGGATGTGTCGCCCATACTGGCTATGGCCCGTTATCGCAAAGGCGCAGCAATTAACCCGCTGGCGGTGTACCGCAGCAGTGGTTATCGCAGCAAAATGGCTGAGTTACGCCCACGGGATCCCAATGCCACCGGCTCAGGTATTGTGTAACCGTGTTTCCAAGCCAGCCTGATTGCCCTGTTAACCCAACGGCACGGCAGTCAGGCGACTTTTCTCCGGTTATTCAACGGTTTCACTGAGACATTAGGCGCATACTGCCGCAGGCGTCAAAATTTCCGGTATCCTTAGCGTTGTATCAGATGTAACCAAAGTCAGCCCATTCGCGTTATTTAAAAGGGGAGCCGTTAATGCGATTGAACCAATGTTTTAATTTTCATGATTTCAGAAAGCTGGCGCAAAAGCGACTGCCTGGCCCCATCTTCAACTATATCGATGGCGGCGCCGACGACGAAACCACTTTGCGTCGCAACAGCGATGCATTCAGAGAATGCGATCTTATCCCCCGTGTGTTAACCGGTGTGAAAGATATCGATCTGAGCGTGGAAGTGATGGGTCAGAAGCTCGACCTGCCGGTGTATTTATCGCCCACCGCATTACAACGCTTGTTCCACCATCAGGGAGAGCGCGCGGTAGCCGCTACGGCCGAAAAGTTCGGCACCATGTTTGGCGTGTCGTCGCTGGGCACGGTAAGTATGGAAGAGATTGCCCGCCAATACGATACCCCGCAGGTTTATCAGTTTTATTTTCACAAAGACAGGGGCCTGAACCGGGCCATGATGGAACGGGCTAAAGAGTCCAACATCGAAGTAATGATGCTAACGGTAGATTCCATTACCGGTGGCAACCGGGAGCGGGATCTCAGAACCGGCTTTTCCATTCCGTTTAAACTCAACCTGGCCGGATTATGGCAGTTTGCCAGCAAACCTGCCTGGGGGATTAACTATATCACCCACGAGAAGTTCTCTTTACCGCAGCTTGAAGCGCACATTGATATGGGCGGCGGCAGCAGTTCTATCGGCGATTACTTTACCAATATGCTCGACCCTTCTATGAACTGGAAAGACGTAGAAGAAATGGTGAAATTCTGGGACGGCCAGTTTTGCTTAAAAGGGATCATGAGTGCCGATGATGCGCGCCGTGCCGTAGACATTGGCTGTACCGGCATTGTTATCTCTAACCACGGTGGCCGGCAACTGGACGGCTCTCGTAGCTCATTCGATCATCTGGCCGAAATTGTTGATGCCGTGGGTGATAAAATTGATGTGATTTTCGATAGTGGCGTTCAGCGCGGTACTCACGTGTTAAAAGCGCTGGCGCTGGGAGCAAAAGCGGTGGGTCTGGGCCGTTACTATTTGTATGCTCTGGCGGCCGCTGGTCAACCTGGCGTAGAGCGGGCCATGCAGCTGATGGTGGCAGAAATAGAACGGGATATGCGCCTGATGGGCTGCAGTAAAATCAGTGAGCTTAATCGCCACCACGTCCGCTTTAGATAATCTGTTACAAATTAAGCACCTGAACTCATAACCGGTGAGTATTGGCAAAGCGGTTTAAGTGGTAAGCTGATGCTTTGCCTATTGCCATTGGACGGAGCCAAAATGAAAACTCGCTTGCAGCTTGGCGGTATTGCCGCAGTAGTCTGTGCGCTGTGTTATATCATTGGTTTTACCATGATACTGGTTGTCATGCCGGACATTAATATTGATGGCGAGCAGCGTCTGCAGGCCATTCTCTCAGAACCTCGCCTTATTCAGAGTTGGTACTTTATTATTTTTGTGGTGTTTGGCGTGGCGTTGCTGTTGCTAAACCGCAGCCTTTATCGCCCGGCGGGCGAGGAAAGTGGCCAATGGCAACTGATAGGCGCGCTGATAGGATACGTTTGGGCCGCTTACGTGTTTGCTATCGGCTTTATTTCGGTGCTTACCATCGAATATCTTACTTACCTGACACCCACCCAAACCAATGAAACCTGGCCGGCTATCCTGGCGATTCAGACGGGCCTTGGTGATGGCGTAGAATGGATTGGCGGCATCTGGATGCTGGTGATCAACGTTAGTCTGTATCGTCAGCGCAGTGCGCCTCGGGCCCTGAGTGTAGCGGGAGTCTTAACGGGCGTGATTGGTATGTTAACCCTGTATCCGCCGCTGGCCGCTGCGGGCGGTGCCTTCGGGTTGCTGCAAATTGGCTGGTTTGGCTGGCTGGGGGGCTTGCTCATCAAGCAGAAAGTATCTGTTCTACCAGCTTAGCAACACGCGGTAATGCGTGGCAGATTGCTCAATTTTAACCTGCCATTGCATTACCGACGCAATTCGCTGCACCAGATACTGGCCGTGTCCCAGCCCCTGATAGTAAGGCCGTGAAGGCGAGTCGGTCAGCGGGTTTTCAAATACCACATGTGCTGACTGCAAATAAATCCGCATACCGCCGCCACCGCCATGGTAAAAGCCGTTATTGATCAGATTCTGGCACAACAAGGAGATTAAGTAGGTGTTGCCCGGCAGGGTAAAGTTGTCGGGGAGTTCAATGTCGGCATTAAACGTCTGATCGGGGTAAATCTGGTACAGCGCCAGTAACCGCTTTTCAAGAACGGGTAGTAATTTAACCTCGCTAAACTGCAGGTTTTCCTTACGCGCCAGTGCCAGCAATACCTCTACTGTTTGCTGTAAGGTATTGGTAGCTTGCTCAATTAACTGGCGCTCGGCCGGATCGCTTATGAGATTGTCATTGATAGCCAGGGTATTCTTCAGCAGTGTGATAGGGGTACGTAATTCATGGCTCACATCGCGGGTAAAATCCCGCTCCCGTTGCCAGGCTTCCTGGAGTTCAGAATAAGTATTCTTGAACGAATTGGCTAATTCGCCGATTTCGTCCTGACGACGTTCGCCGCTAATCTGACAGGGCGTATCGGGTGACTGCTGTTTAATGGAAACTGACAAGCGCTGAATAGGCTTGGCCAACCGGGAGGCCAGAAACCAGGTGCTGAGAATCGCCAGGATAATGGCCGCCAGCGAAACGCTAAACAGAAAAACCTGGTAAATGCTGGCAAAGTTAGCCAGAGGCAGAAGCTCATTAGCCTGCACCATCACGCCCCGGGCCGGGATATCAGGCAGTGTAAAAGGCTGAAAGTAAGCCGCTTCCTGCCCGGCAACCGTAGCAACATTATCGCCATAAGTGCTCGGTGTGAGCTTACCGGGGAGCTCGCTGTCGCGGATAATAACAGTGAATGCTAAGGAAGAGGGAGACAATGCACTGAGCTGGCTATTGTCTGCCCAGTTTTGTTCAAGCTGCGCAATTTCCACGCTCAGTAAATGGGAGGCAACAATGTCCTGGGTCACCTCCATAAACAGCATACTGAGGCGGGTATAAAATAAGCCAATGATTAGTACCAGGGTTCCAAACGCAATAAACAACTGCGCCTGAATGCCTTTAAACTTCATTATCATCCAGCCCCTTTAGCTGATAACCCACGTTACTGATGGTGTGTAACAGGGCCCGGCCGCTGGCTTGCTCCAAGGCTTTGCGTAACGTATACATGTGTGATTTCAGCGCGTTACTCTCGGGTGGGTCGTCGGCCCAGATATGACTGATTAAGTCTGAACGACTTACCGGATAAGGGTAGTCACAGAGCAGTTTATGCAGGATCTTAAAGCCGATACCGGTTACCGGAATAACCGTGCTTTGCCAGTTGACGGTCATGGCCCGGGTATCCATGGTCAGCGCTCCCTGGGTTACTGTGGTATCGGTGTGTAGTTGCGGACGTCGTGCCAGGGCTTCACAGCGCAGCGCTAACTCACGTAAATCAAAAGGCTTTGTGAGATAGTCGTCGGCGCCCTGACCAAACCCTTTGGCTTTGTCGGTAAAGGCATCACGAGCGGTGAGCATTAACACCGGCACCACTTTGGTGGCTTCTGCCTTTACGCGCTTACACACTTCCAGGCCGTCTATATCAGGCAGGTTCAGATCAAGGATTATAACGTCAAACTGACAGTTTAATGCCTGCTGAACACCCTGCTTGCCGGTGGCAGCAAAATCGACCAGCCAGCCATGGCCTTCCAGAAAATCAACAATCTGCCGGGCAATGGCCAGGTTGTCTTCGATTAATAAAACAGAAATTGATGTTGCCACAGTCCGGCGCCTTTTAAGTCTGTTGCTCTAGTATGTTACGCAAACCTTAGCGTGGCAACGGTCAAGGCAGGGTGAAAACCCGCTAATTGTCAGGTCGGATGTTTTAACGCTTGTATTCAATGCTGATTTTACTATCATTTTGAGCATTATCAGGCTAATCAGAATCAGCGCGTGACCACCTACTTATACGTTGGCAGCAGTACCGAAAAACAGGACGTTGACGAGCAGGCTCAGTCCTTAATCAACAAGTACCCTCACGATATTGTGGTGCGCGAGCCTAATGTCGATCCCGGCGCAAAGCCCAAACTCAACCGGCTGTTAAAGCGCTTAAAGCGGGGGGATCGGCTGATTATTCACGATGTGTCCAGGCTCGGGCGCAGCATTCGGGCGGTTGCGGCGGTTACTGCTGACCTTGAACGACAGGGTATTATGCTGATTGTTGATAATCTGGAGTCGGTAGCCGGCCCGGCACCGAATATTTATGCGTTGATTGCCAGTGCCGCGCAAATAGATAAAGACCTGCTGACCGACCGGCAGGCCATTGGTATAGCCAAAGCCCGGGCTAAGGGTAAGTACAAAGGCCGTAAAGCATTGCCGGCAACGATTATTAACAAGGCCAATAAACTGATTGCTAAAGGCATGAAGAAAACAGAGGTCGCCCGGCAGCTTAATATTGGTGAATCTACTCTGTACAAGTACCTTGCCGCCCAACGTCACAAGGGCTAGCGGAAAGCAGACCCGTCGGTAAGCTTTCAGCCGGTTATTTTCTTTCAGCCATCTCGTTTTTAAAATTCTTCACTATACTTAGCCACTGTGAAGTGCAAAGCATATCTATTCCTGAACTTTATTGTTGAGCGGTCTGGAATATAAAAATCCTGTTGATTATTAAAGGACCCGGACATGTTGCGAAACGCCAATTCTTCAGCGCCATTACTACGGCTGTACAGCATTGTTTTTCTGTTTGTTTTAAGCGGAGTGACGCAGGCTGCCTATATTACGGTTGATGAAGCCGGTATGGATGCGATATATGCCCAGACCAGCTTCGCAAATACGCCGGTTGATATCCGGCTGGGCAGCGCCATTGAGCACGTTGACCCGGGCTTGCTCACCCTCGACTCCGCCGCTAAATGGAGTGCGCTGACCTCAGCCCATTACGGTTCAGCGACAACGGTGAATTTCTGGTTTCTCGATAATATTACCTGGTGCGGTAATAACTTCATTTTTTACGTTGGCTGTGGCGAAACGCCGGGCAACGATTTTGTGGTTGAATCGGCCTATGCCGATAGCTTGTTTAACGCAGAGTTACTTGCCCATGAACTCGGCCTGCCTCACAACAGTGGCAGTAACAACCTGATGGATGCGTTTTTAAATGGTGGTACGGATTTAAGCAGCGCTGAAGTGGCAACCATTATGAGCAGCCCACTGGTGCAGTTTGATAATACGGGGTTCTTTATTGACGTTTTACCGGTATTAGTGGTGGCGGTAGCAACTCAGGTGGATGCACCGGCAGTAAGCGTTTTATTACTGCTGGCGTGTTTTGCAATGGGGTACCGGCGCCTTCGCTATGGGCTCAAATCCGGCATTTCAGGTATGCCATTAGCCGTAAGATGAGTCTGTAAAGGCAATCTGCGGCGGGCTTCTGGCCCGAAGCCGCAAGTGGGTGAAAAGAGGTAATGCCATGCACAGGGCTATTGTTTTGCAGGAAACTGCGCCACCTGAATCGATTGAGTTGCTCGGCGGCCTGATCAATGTGATGAGTGATACTCACAAAGGTGATGAACAATCTGTCACCGTACAGGAGAGTGCCGGCGCTGGTTTTGGTCCGCCGCCCCACAGCCATCCCTGGTCGGAAACCTTTTATGTGATAAGCGGCGCTGTGGATTTTATGCTCAACGAAGATGGTTATCACTGCGGCGCCGGGGCTATGGTTTACATTCCGGCGGATCAGGTTCATGCCTTTCAGTCTTGTGCTGAGGGCGTAAAGATGATCGAATTTATCGGTCCTGGCAGTCAGGCGCTGGATTTGTTTCGCTCCCTGAGTGCGTTTCTCAAACAGGCTTCACCGGATGAACTGGATAAAGTGCGCTCGATTTTTTCTCAGCATGGTGCAACATTGCATATCTGAACCAGCCTTAACCGGGACTGCTGTAACAGAACGTCAGCAGTCCCGGTAGTCGTCTCTTTGATGCAAATCAGTGTCTTCGTCACGTAATCTTTGTACGGTATCTATACTTATAGATGGCATGCAGGTGCTGAACACATAATATTACGGCCCTGCTTTGTACTGCCTTTGTCTTACATGTACGGGAGTAATCATGACCGATGTACAGCAATCCAAATGGCACGCGCTGACCGCCGACGAAGCGATTACCCAACTCGAAACCACCCGCGACGGCCTGAGCCAGGAGCAGGTTAGCCAGCGACGCTCAAACTGTGGACCAAACAAGCTGCCTGAGGCGCCACAGGCCAGCACGCTGGCGCGATTCCTTAAGCAATTTGCCAATCTGCTGGTTATCGTGTTAATGGTGGCCGGTATTCTGACCGCATTTTTACAACACTGGATAGACACCGCGGTGATCTTTGCGGTGGTGATTGTTAACGCCCTGATCGGCGTGGTTCAGGAAGGCAAGGCCGAAAAAGCCATGGACTCTATTCGCCAGATGCTGGCCTTAAAAGCGGCGGTGATCCGCAATGGTAAGCGTCTCACTGTGGCGGGTGAAGAGCTGGTGCCCGGTGATGTGGTCCTGTTGGAAGCCGGAGATAAAGTGCCGGCTGACATACGTTTACTAAGCAGCCACAGCCTGGCGATTCAGGAGAGTCTGCTTACCGGGGAGTCGCTACCGGTAGAAAAAGGTACTCAGGCAGTGGAAGCCTCGGCGGCGCTGGGCGACCGACAGTGTATGGCCTTCAGCGGTACTAATGTCACGGCAGGACAGGCAACCGGGATAGTGGTGGCTACCGGCGCTCATACTGAAATTGGCCGTATTGGCGGCATGCTATCCGATGTGCAGAAGCTCACCACACCGCTGGTGGAGCAAATGGACGTGCTGGCTAAGTGGATCACCGGATTTATTCTGACCGTGGCGGTTATCCTGTTGCTGGTTGGCACTCTGGTACTCAATCAGCCGTTTACTGAGCTCTTCCTCGCAGTGGTGGGCTTGTCTGTTGCCGCCATTCCGGAAGGGTTGCCCGCGGTGCTTACCATTACCCTGGCCGTTGGCGTGCAGGCCATGGCCAAACGCAGCGCAATCGTACGGGTATTACCGGCAATTGAAACACTTGGTTCTGTGTCGGTGATCTGCTCCGATAAAACCGGTACGTTTACCCGCAACGAAATGATGGTGGTCAGCGTACAAACCGCCGCTAACGACTACGATGTGGATGGCGAAGGTTATGCGCCCATTGGCGACGTGTTATTTAACGATAAACCGATACATACCGCTGAGCAGCCCTTGTTGCAGAAAGTTGCCCGGGCATGCGCACTGTGTAACGACGCTGAGATTCACCATCGTGATGACAACTGGAGTTTCGAGGGCGATCCTATGGAGGCGGCGCTGGTAAGCTTTGCCAGTAAGGCCACTTTTGATGAGGGCGAGGATTTTAAAGCGCGCTGGCGGCGCACCGATGTACTGCCATTCGACTCTACCACCCAGTATATGGCCACACTCAATCACGACCACAACGGCCACGGAATCATTCTGGTGAAAGGCGCGCCGGAAGTGGTATTGAAGTTATGTCGAGTACAACAAACGGCGCAGGGCGAGGAACAATCCATCGATTTAACCGCGTGGCTCGATAAAGCGGAGGCGCTGGCCCGAAAAGGTCAACGTGTGCTGGCTGTGGCCTCTCGTAGTGTGCCTGCAGAACATACCGTTTTGAGTGCATCGGATTTGCAGGATTCGCTGTGTTTGCTGGGGTTGGTAGGGCTTATCGATCCGCCCAGGCAGGAAGCCATCAGCGCAGTGCAAACCTGCCTGAATGCAAAAATTCAGGTCAAGATGATTACCGGCGACCATGCGGTGACCGCCCAGGCGATTGGCAAACAGCTGGGTTTAACGCATACCGATAAGATGCTAACCGGCACGGAACTTGATGCCCTCAGCGATGAACAACTTAAAGAGGCTGTGCAGCATACGGATGTGTTTGCCCGCACTACGCCAGAACATAAATTGCGGCTGGTGATGGCGCTGCAGTCACTGGGACTCACCGTATCGATGACCGGTGACGGCGTGAACGATGCACCATCGCTTAAACGCGCTGATGCCGGTGTGGCCATGGGCCTTAAAGGCAGCGAAGCGGCTAAAGAAGCCGCCGAAGTGGTGCTGGCCGATGATAACTTTGCCTCCATAGCGGCGGCGGTAGAGCAGGGCCGTACCGTGTATGCCAACATCAAAAAAGTGGTGAGCTGGACGCTGCCTACTAACGCGGGTGAAGCGCTAACCATCATTGTTGCACTGCTGGCGGGCTTGCCATATCCCATTACGCCGGTGCAGATTTTGTGGGTAAATATGATCACGGCGGTTACGCTGGGCATGGCGCTGGCCTTTGAGCCCACCGACGCGGCGACCATGAAAAAAACACCGCGACCACGTGGACAGGCACTTATTCAGCCTGCGTTGGTGTGGCAGATTATGCTGGTTGGCACACTGTTTTTCCTGGCGGTATTTGGCATTTATCAGTACGCCATTAAAGCCGGGCATGATGTGGAGTATGCCCGGACACTGGCGATGAACATGTTGGTGGGCCTGGAGATTTTCTACTTGTTCTTTGTCCGCACCATGAACCTGCGTTCAATCTCCTTAGCCGGGGTAAGAGGCACTAAAGTGGTGTGGTCAGCAGTCGGTGTGGTAGTGGTAGCCCAGTTGGCCATTTCCTACATTCCGGTATTGCAAACCGTGTTCGGTACGCATTCACCTACACTAATTGATAATCTGGTGATAGTGCTTACCGGCTTTGCATTACTCATAGTGCTCGAGATTGAAAAAGTCGTGAGGCTTACGCTTTATCAGCGAAAACGTTAGCCGCCGCGTGGACAGGAGCCGCCGCGTGGACAGGCACTCATTCAGGCTGCCAAATATAAATGCCTGTCCACCAATTTCACTAACTTAGCTGGAAGTTGAAAAAGTTATAAGGCGTACGTTAAATCAATGAAAACGTTAATAGTGGTAGCCAAGCAGGTTAATGTCTTTTTGAAAGTGCCTGTCCACCAACTCGGCTAACTCATCCGAATAGTATTGGTGGTAAGTCTGTCTGTCGGTGGCCTTGCGCTTATGAGGCAGCGCCTTAGTCGGCAGGTTTAATTGCTCACAGATTGTATTGAAATCATCCTGCAGGTTTTCGTACTTGGCGATGAAATCCATACACAGGTTGCCTTGCAGATCGGTCAGATAATCGGTTTGTAACTGCATGGAAGTATCGATGTGATACTGATAGGGGCGCTCAGGATCGAGCTTGTAACGCATAAAGCTGTCAAAGTTATCAAGGCCCGCTACGAGATGGGGTCGTTCACGTTTGATGTGGTGATAGGAACTCACTTGCAAATCCCAAGGGTTTCGTACAAACGCAAATTTATACAACGCCGCAAAGTACTCCGCTGGCAACATTTCTTTAGCGGCAATCACTTTACTGTGGCGTGGAAAGCGACAACCCAGTTTATGCCCACAGAGTTGACTTAGCTTATTTACTATAAATTGCGGCACACCGTAACGGGCATCCCAGCGAAAGTGTGACAGAGCATCACGCACACTGGTGCCACCGGTTTTTGCAATATGCACAAAAAGAAACTGATGTTTGTGGGAAAGCAGCATTGATATCGTCGATAGTCATAAAAATGTTTCATTCAAACAATACGATAGCAATATGACATATTAAGGACAGTCACATCGGTAGCTATGAATTCACAGGTAAATACAAATCAAGGACAGTCACTTGAAGTTTATGGACAGTCACTCACGCAACTGACTGTCCTGGTGTCGTATTCGGGGAGTGGTGGCGTTGAAGTCATTACTAATCATCTCGTGCAGGGGCTGGTTAATGCTGGTATTGAGGTCGAACTTCTGCTGCTGAAAGCCCGCGGTCCGCACATCGATAAGTTGCCAGAGCATCCGGAGCTTACGGTAACTAAACTCAATGCCAGCAGTGCCATACTGGCGGTGCCGGAGCTGGTCAGGTATCTGAATAAGCATCCCAACCGGCTGCTCTTTGCGATTAAAGACCGCGCGGTTCAGGCGGCATCGCTAGCCAATAGGATAAATCGTTGCAGAGGCCGGGTAGTGGGGCAAATCCACACCAATATGCTTACCGGGCTGGCATCCCGAAACGGGTTGATGGTCAGATTCAGGTTTGCATTGATGAGGCATTTATATCGTTACTTAACCGGCGTCATTGCGGTATCGCAGGATGCCGCGAGTGCGTTACAAACCATTACAGGCTTACCCGACACGCGGATAAAAATACTGCCTAACCCTGTTATCACCCCGGCAATCGCTAAAAAATCGGCCGCATCGCCAGTTCATCCCTGGTTAACCAATAAAGAGTGCCCGGTGGTTGTGGCGGCAGGGCGATTGTCCTCACAGAAAAACTTTGCGTTACTTATTCGGGCGTTTGACTTACTCAGACAGCAAATACCGTTAAAGCTGGTTATTTTCGGCGAGGGGCCGCAGCGCGGTGAGCTTGAAGCCTTATGCGCTGAACTGAGCATTTCCGAGCATGTATCGTTATTTGGTTTTGTTGAAAACCCTTACGCTGAAATGAAGCGTGCCGACCTGTTTGTATTGTCGTCCGACTGCGAAGGCTCGCCAACGGTGCTAACAGAGTGCCTGTCCATGGGGATCCCCTGTGTAGCAACTGATGTCGGGGATGTTGCCCAAACCCTGCAAAACGGCCGGGTGGGGCGAGTAGTCCCCTGCAATGACACTCAGGCCCTGGCCGAGGCAATGCAGGCTGCTATTCAGTCACCTATCGCGGGCCAGGTATTAGTGGACGCGGTGAGCCAGTTTCAACAAGACGTGGCTGTGAATACTTATATTGAGCAACTGTCGTACTGGCAGGAAACGGGAACGCCAAACTAAAATTGGCCCTTTGTGAAGCTGTTATACAGGCAGGATGGTAATTATTTTGCTGTTTGTTATGTAAATGTTAATGAAATGTTTGCTTGGATATGATTAACTCTGCCTTACGCTGATATCACTAATATCGAGGGCAGCATGTATTTTTCTGTAGAACATTCACTGGAGCGCCTTGCTGTTTTTGCGGCGTATTCAGAATGTGATGGCTGCGAAGACGCTGAGCTCACCAGTCAGCTGATAGAAGGGCTGTTGATGAGTGGCGTGCATGTGGAATTACTGCTGCTTAACAACAAAGATAACTCGTCCTGCCGTTTACCTGCACACCCGCATTTAACCATCAAAACCTTGCGAGCCAGCAGTGTGTGGCTGGCGGTGCCGGAATTAAAGCGCTATATGCAAAGCCATCCTGGTGAAATTGTTCTGGCGGTGGACGATCAATATATTCAGGCTGCCTCCATGGCTAACCTGCTGTCGGGCTTACGCGGCAACGTTGCCGGGTTAATACACAATACCAACTGGAGCACATCGCACAGCGGCGTAACACCTCGCCTGCGCTCCGGGCTGATGCGACTGCTTTATGGCTACACCTCAGGTGTGATCACCGAATCGGCGGATACCGGCAGAACACTTGAGCTGATGTGCCGGTTACCTAAAACCCGAATCAAAATGCTAACCCAACCCTGCCGTCAGGATATGGCTATCAGCGGCTGTATTGAGCTGCTTACTGAATGGCAATGCTGCGGTGTGTGCAGCGTCAATTCCGGCCGTTACTTAAGTGCTTAACCTCTGGTGCTATTTCTGGCAGACTGGCTTACAGGCTTTAATTAATCCCGATGTGAGTAGATGGAACGACCGCTGTTAAAACATATTCGCAACCATGAAGCGCTGTTTTTGGAAATTGCCCGTTTGCGAGATCTTGCCATTGAGCAGTTGGGCCTTGGCAACTATGAATTCAGTAAGACCCCCAAGTTTATCAGCGAAACCGGCGAACGATTTACCATCGAACCGGAGCGCAGCATCATTCTGCCTGACTATCATCTGTTTAAAGGATTGAAACATGCCTTAACCGAGCGGGTGCCAGGGTTAACTATTGTTGAGCATAGTGACTGCGGCTACCGTTATCCCACTGCCGCACTGGCCGGTTTGGATGCTCCGTTTATCAAACGTTTACGCTCGGAGTATTTTCACCGGGTGGATGAAGATCGCAGTATCTGCCGCCCGGTCAACCTCTCTTATGGTATTAAGAGCCGTGGTAAAGCCGATAATCGCCTGGAATACGAAGTCTGGGTACCGGAAAGCCAGTTAGAGGCCGATCCTATGCCGCTACTGGTAGAAAAGTACGGTGAAGATCTGCCCCATGAAGTGCGCCACTTTGCTCAGCAGAAGCCGATGATTTACGGCTGGATGGGCGTAAAACGGGCGGCCTTTGAGGCGCTCTACCGCAAGCCGGCGGTAATGGGTGACCTGGTGATTTGTATTGGCCTGTCGGTAGATGCTTATAACATCGGCGCACGACCGGACCTTTCGTTTTCGCCAACGGTGGATAGTTCCATTGCGGCCAGTAATGCCGAATTTGAGTGGGAAGTCATGGGTTACTACGCGCCGGACGATGCGCACTATACTCACGATGAGTTATGGGCGGCGATAAATCATTCGCTGGAAGCCATTGGCGAACCCATCAGCGAACTTTACGCTGATGACATTATGCCGATTATGGAAAGTAAAACGGAGCGTATTCTGAGCACGGTTTATGGCCAGGGCATTACCACCGATGAAATTCGCGAGCTGAATTTGCGCCCCCAGGAGTTTTTGCAAACCAGCAGTGAACGCCGGGTAAAACCGCAGGATCCTAATCGTAAGGTAAATTTCCTCGGCCGTCTTAACCGGTTATTCTATCAGCCGGAGCATCAACTGCCGGCGATTGAATCATTGCATGATCTCATTGCCCATTCACGCTAAGCTTGCACAATAAACTCATACTGCACGGAAATTTGCACACATCATGCATGATATTGATGATTACGATAAACAGATCCTAAAACTCCTGCGCCAGAATGGCCGCCTGACTAATCAGGAGTTAGGCGAGCTGGTGGGCCTGTCTGCTTCGCAAATCTCCCGCCGCCGAATTCACCTTGAGCAGCAAAAGTACATTATTGGTTACAGCGCTCGCATCTCACCGGCCGCGCTGAATCTGGATATATCATCGGTACTGGAAATTACTCTTGCTGAAGCTTCGCCCGAGGCCGTTACCGCTTTTTATGAGCTGGTAAAAGACATCCCGGCTATTCTGGACATGTATAAAACTACCGGTAATGCCGACTTTATTCTTAAAGTGGCGGTGGCTGAGCTGAGTGACTTATCGGCGTTGATCAGCGACCTCGCCGCACACAAAACGGTGGGGCATATCCGCACAGCGGTGGTGTTGGAGCGCCTTAAAGAGGATGGTGTTTGGTTGTAATGCCGCAAAAATAACTCAAGATCGCACGGCTTGAGCATAAAATGTAAGATTTATGCACAATATGATTTTATTGTGCTATATTTCTCACGGTTTAATTTTTGGTCATTCCGTGGGTAAGATAATGAGCGAAGCAGCAATTAGTCAGCCGAAGTCCATTCGGCACAGTTGGGTAGAAGATGTTCTGGCCCTGATCACCGGTACCATTTTAGTTTCGTTCGGGGCTATTTTATTGCGTGAGGTTGGCGCGCTTACCGGCAGTACCGCCGGAATGGCCTTTTTGATTGATTACCTGTCGCCTATGACCTTTGGCGTAGCCTTCTTTTTAGTGAATATTCCGTTTTATATACTGGCGCTAAAGAAAATGGGTATGGTCTTTACCCTTAAGACCTTTGCTACCGTGTCGTTGGTATCGCTGTTTACTCATATTCACCCGGCGTTTATTCAGTTTGGTGAGCTGGATTTATTTTACTCAACCCTGTTCGGCAATCTGCTCATGGGCACCGGCTTTGTGGTATTGTTCCGCCACGGAGCCAGCCTCGGCGGCGTAACCATTCTGGCGCTCTACATTCAGGATAAAACCGGCTTCCGTGCCGGCTACCTGCAAATGGGAGTAGATGTGCTGGTGGTGTGTGCGGCGTTCTTTGTAGTGAGCATTCCGGCACTAATCGCTTCTGTACTGGGCGCGGTAGTGCTGAATATTCTGATTGCATTTAACCACCGTAAAGACCGCTATTTAGCTTAAACTGGCCAATAAATTAATAAAAAACTGCTCCCAAGAGACAGTCACTCTAAGGAATAATTATGTTTGAACATGTTGATGCCTATGCCGGCGACCCGATTTTCTCGCTGGTTGAACAATTCATGAAAGATCCCCGTGAGGATAAAGTGAATCTCACCATCGGGTTTTATTTTGATGAAGACGGCAACGTGCCAAACTTTAGCAGTGTTGATAAAGCCAAAGTGTGGGCGGCAGACAACCCGCTAGCATCGCCCGTTTATCTGCCGATGGACGGCTTACCGGAATACCGCGTAGCAGTAAAATCACTGGCCTTTGGTGATGCACTACCACTGGTGGACGGTCGCTTAGCGTCAACCCAAAGCCTGGGCGGTTCAGGCGCGCTGAAAGTGGGTGCTGATTTACTCAAGCGCTATTTCCCCGACTCAGAGCTTTGGGTGAGCGACCCGACCTGGGAAAACCATCACTCTATCTTCAAAGGCGCAGGCGTGAAGGTAAATACCTATCGCTACTACAATCCGCAAACCAAAATGCTTGATTTCAGCGGCATGCTGGAAGATTTAAATCAACTGCCGGGAAAAGCCATTGTACTGCTGCACCCGTGTTGCCATAACCCAACAGGCATCGACTTAACTAACGAGCAGTGGCAACAGGTTGTGGACGTGATTAAACAGCGTAACCTGCTGGCCTTTTTCGATATGGCTTATCAGGGTTTCGGTTTTGGTTTAAACGAAGATACTCAGGCCATTAAACTGATGGCGGAGTCTGGTCAGCCGTTCCTGCTAGCGCAGTCATTCTCGAAAATCTTCTCACTTTACAGTGAGCGAGTTGGGGCGTTGTGTGTGGTGTGTGAATCACCGGAAACTGCCGAAACCATTCAGGGGCAGCTTAAATTTACCGTCCGGACTAACTACTCTACGCCGCCATCGTTCGGCGCGCGCCTGGTTAACCATGTACTGGCAAGCGATGCACTCACCGATGAGTGGAAAACCGAATTGGAAGCTATGCGCGAGCGCATGCACACCATGCGTCAGCAACTGGTCGCCAAGCTTGGCGAGCTGCGCCCGGATGTGGATTTCAGCTATCTGGCCGCGCAAGTCGGTATGTTTAGTTACACCGGCTTCAGCCCGGAGCAAATTAAACGCCTGAAAGACGAGTTTGGAGTTTATCTGATTGCCAGCGGCCGTATGTGTGTAGCGGGCTTAAACACCCGCAATATTGACGCTACCGCAAAGGCGTTTGCTGCTGTTTGCTAGCAACATGAAGAGGCTGTGACCCTTTTGTTTCAACATGGACAGGCGGTTACAGCTTTTAAGTTAATCGACTAACATTTTTATACAAAGACAGTCACTTGCTAGACTCAGGTTCAGTTGGATTTTGCCTTTGTGCTGGCACAATGAACACACTACTTTTCAGCTTTAGTGAAACATTGTGCCCAGATCCCGTAAAAGCCTCATCAACCTCTCCGATACCCCTTACTACCATTGCATATCCCGCTGTGTTCGTCGGGCGTATTTATGTGGAAAAGATTACCAAACAGGCAAAAGTTATGAGCATCGCCGGCAGTGGGTAGAAGACAGATTACTGTTTTTGGCCAAAGTGTTTTGTGTTGATGTGTGCGCTTATGCGGTAATGAGTAACCACACCCATGTGGTATTACGTATTAACAAACGAAAGGCTGATTCGTTAAGCGTGAGGGACGTCATCAGGAGGTGGCACCAACTCTACAAAGGCATGTTGTTGTCGCAACGTTATATTGACCCTTTTCAATCTACCACATTGTCTGAAGCTGAAATTGAAACGGTACATAGTCTGGCTGAAATTTATCGTAAGCGACTGTACGATATCAGTTGGTTTATGCGGTTGCTTAACGAGTATATCGCCCGTAGGGCCAATAAAGAGGATGATTGTACTGGTCATTTCTGGGAGGGGCGGTTTAAGTCACAGGCGCTCTTAGATGAAGTTTCTCTAGCGGCCTGTATGGCATATGTTGACTTAAACCCAGTACGCGCTTGTTTGGCGAGTACGCCAGAATCATCTACTCACACAAGTATTCAAAAACGCATCAATGCGGCCAAATCGAATCGACAACCTGCTCAATTACTTCCGTTTGTAGGGAACCCATGTAACACAATGCCAGATGGCCTGCCTTTTCGGTTGCAGGATTACATTGAACTGGTTGAACTGTCAGGGCGCCATTTACAGCCCAACAAGCAAGGCAAAATCGATGACTCAGCTTCACCCATACTGAACCAGGTTGGACTCGCGCAAAGTGATTGGAATGAGATGGTAACAGGCATTGAGACTTCCTTTAAATCATCGATAAGCTTTGAGAAGTTTATCAGGCAACGCCGAAAATATGCAGGCTGCGCTTAGAGTTTTCCTGACCTGTCAAGTCAAACGTAACTATTACATCAACACCATTTCATTCCATATCGCCGGACGATTAGCGAAGATTGACTGGCGGACATTCAACAGCCTTCCCCGCATTTGAAAGACCAAATGCTTTAACTTCACCCTCTGAAATATATAAAACGCAATACAACTGCCTAATGCTCGGAGCTGAAGCTCTCATTTCGGGATAGTTATTTTAATGCCTGTCCATATTAAAAAAAGATCTGCCTGTCTATGTCAAAAAGCCGCCTGGTGTTCGTCTGCAGGTGCCTGTCCAGCTAAGCCTCTAAGCTCGCGACCTCAAGTCGATATGGACTTGAGGTGTGTGATGCTTAAAGCGATAAACCAGAAAAGTTGCTATAACTAATAACAACTGACTTGTGCTGTCATTCTCTCTTTATCGCCGGTAAATACTATAGTGCACTCCATTTCTCTCTCCAGAAGAGGTAGGACAAAGTCTATAAAATCATTAGAGCCCGCCGAGGAGGGAAACTGGGCACGGAAAGATACACCATTCCCATCTGTGGGATTGCCGTCTTCATCTATGAGGTTTTCTCCATCATCATCCTTAAGTTCTGCAACAATATAATGTTTTCCATCTTCGTCAACCCATACGATCAGTTCAGGAGCGCCATCAGGGCCATAGAGCTCGACAAATCCTCCGTCTCTGTTATTTTCAGAAAATAATTCACTTACCAGGTCCCAAATATTCGATATTGAGTCCGTCGTATTTTTCAGTTGCTCTGACCAGTCAGCGCCGTTGTTAGATCTTGTCGGATTGTTGGTTCTGCTGCCATTATTCCTTGTTAGCTTAGAATAAAAAGTATGTCCGTAGTGTGCATTGCTAACTCCGGCGCTGAAATCTGCAGCGAGATTGGGCACCTCTGCGCCGACACCAGACTTTATTGTAGAGCAGCCAGTACAAAATGCTTTAATGTCGTAGTGTTCAACTTTGAGTCTTGCCGATCCACTTTCTATAATGTCTGACTTGAACTGTATTTTGTAGCCGTTAGGTGTATCAAAAGACGTTTCTACAGTTTGATATTTAAACCCGAAAGAAACGCAGAAGCTTAAATCGGTCCCGGAATAGTTTGCGACACAACGTTCAAATACTCCTTCGAAAGTAGGTGCTTGTGGTATGCCAGGAAATTTCTGAGCATAAGCTGTTGAGAAAGAAAAAGAAAATAAAGCAAAAATGAATAAACGTTTCATCAAAAAATAAGATCCTTCTAAATTAATTGAAACTAAAGTCTATATTTTTGCGGGGGGGAGTCAATGTACTGGGAATACAATTATTAAATATTTCATTGTGACTTCCTGATCGTCGATTCCTTGTGTTGAGTGTTAATTAAACAATAATCCCCCGGTTTGTGCCAGAAGTCTTTACTAATTGGCGAATGTGACGCGATTGCAAATGCACCGCCACGCGGGCATGATGAATTGAACCTTACTCACAGGGAGAGTTGCTATGGCAGGATATCGCTACACACTCGGCCAACTCACGTATCGGTTTAAGGATTTAGCCGAAGTGATGGCAAAAGCCTCACCGCTGCGCTCCGGCGACCAACTGGCTGGTGTGGCCGCGGCCACGGCGGAGGAACGGGTGGTAGCCCAAATGGTCCTGGCCGAACTTCCCCTTAGCACCTTTTTAAACGAAACAGTTATTCCCTACGAGCAAGATGAAGTCACGCGACTGATCATTGATACCCATGACAGCGAAGCGTTCGCTCCGGTGGCCAGTTTAACTGTGGGTGAGTTACGCAACTGGTTACTGCTTGAATCTACCGATGCTACTGTGCTGCAGGATGTGTGTCTGGGCCTGACCCCTGAGATGGTAGCCGCGGTGAGCAAAATTATGCGCAATCAGGATCTGATCCTGGTGGCCAGAAAATGTGAGGTGATCACCGCCTTTCGCAATACCATTGGTGTGCCGGGGCATTTTTCTACCCGCTTGCAACCGAATCACCCCACCGATGACTTAAACGGTATCGCGGCATCAATCTTTGATGGCCTGATGTACGGCAGTGGCGATGCGGTGATTGGCATTAACCCGGCAACCGACAATGTGGCGCAGACCATAAAACTACTCAGCATGCTCGATGAGCTCATCCATCAGTACGATATTCCTACCCAGTCCTGCGTGTTAACCCATGTGACCAACACCATTGAAGCCATCGAGCGCGGCGCGCCGGTAGATTTAGTGTTTCAGTCTATCGGCGGCACCGAAGTGACTAACAGTAGTTTTGGCGTATCGCTGGCTATTCTGCAAGAAGCTCGCGAGGCTGCGTTATCGCTTAAGCGTGGCACGGTAGGCGACAATGTCATGTATTTTGAAACCGGCCAGGGCAGCGCGTTATCGGCCAATGGCCATCACGGCGTGGACCAGCAAACCTGCGAGGCCCGGGCTTATGGCCTGGCCAGAGTTCTCGACCCGCTGCTTATCAATACCGTGGTGGGCTTTATCGGGCCGGAATATCTGTTTGATGGTAAACAGATTATCCGGGCGGGTTTAGAGGATCATTTTTGTGGCAAGCTGTTAGGGTTACCCATGGGCTGCGATATCTGCTACACCAACCATGCCCAGGCCGACCAGAATGATATGGATAACCTGCTCACCTTACTCGCCAGCGCCCATTGCCAGTTTATTATGGGTATCCCGGGCTCCGACGATATTATGCTGAACTACCAGACCACGTCGTTTCATGACGCGCTGTATATTCGCCAGCTATTCGGCGCTCGTCCGGCGCCGGAATTTGATGCCTGGCTGAAACAGCAGAAGATCTTCACCGACTGCGGTAATCAGCTATTGGCCGATAAACTACCGGGCCGGTTCGCCTCGGCGCTACCACATAATGGAGGTAAGCCATGAGTAACCAGGAGCAACACCTGCACACCGATACCTGGCAACAGTTGCGCGAGCTAACCGCAGCACGGATCGGACTTGGCCGGGCCGGTACCAGCCTCCCCACCAGTGAATTACTTAAATTTCAATTGGCCCATGCTCAGGCCATTGATGCAGTGCACAGCCCGTTAAACGGCGAGCTGCTGCGCGAGCAAATGAAAGCGCTACGCTATCATCAACAACCGTTAACAATAAGTAGCGTTAGCAGTGAAGCGGAAGATCGCCTGGTCTACTTACAGCGACCTGATCTGGGCCGAAAATTGAGTGAAGCAAGTACTTACTCATTGCAAGAGCTTAGTAAAAATGAGTCATTCGATCTGGCTATTGTGATTGCTGATGGGCTCTCCGCCACTGCGATAATGCAGCAAGGTGTACCGTTTTTAACGGCTTTACTGGCGCAGCTGGAAACCAGCCAGCCTGCGTGGACCCTGTCACCACTAACCATAGTGGAACAGGGAAGAGTGGCTATTGGTGACGACATTGCCGTAGCGCTCAATGCGCAAATGGTGGTGGTGCTAATAGGTGAGCGGCCTGGCTTAAGTTCGCCGGACAGCCTGGGGATTTATCTTACCTGGCAGCCGAAACGAGGCTGTGATGATGCCAAACGCAATTGCATTTCAAACGTGCGGCCAGAGGGGTTGGCCCCGGAAAAAGCCGCCACGCGTTGCCTGTATTTAATGGAAAACGCCCGGGCTAAACAGCTGACGGGCGTTGGCCTGAAAGACCGCTCCGAAGACAATGTACTCACCGATGAGTCTGAGCAAGGTGTCTTTTTACTGCGCGGTACCTGATTGCGCCGGTAGTGAAGGGGTTTGCACCTGAGATTTGCTGTTTCCGCGGTATTTACGGGCCAGTAAAACCACGGCGAAATTGCCAATAACACCGGGCAGGATCCAAAAAGCATACTGCCAGGCACCAATATCACTAAACAACGTGCGGCCACCGAAGGCAAAAAAGGCCGTGTATGCACCAATGCCGGTGCCGATATAGCCAGAAAGGTGTTCCACCAACCAGGCTTTAGGCTCGACCTCTTTAGCAAAAATAAAACGCAACTGACCCCAGGCAATCATCAGGCCCAGCGGCGCAAAGACCATCATTAATACCTGCTCGTGCCTAATCCCAAGGTAACCTGAACCAATGCTGGTAAACACCAGTAAAACAGCCGGCGCAACTCGCGCCGGAGTACGCAGTGAGTCTCGGCTATGCTTAGCTTCAAGCGCCCATTGCCCCCCCATTAAAGAGGTGTACATCACCAGGCCTAAGTGCACTAAGAAGGCACCAAAACGCTGAAAATACGGGATAGCCTTGGGGTTATCCAACAACTCCGGATGAACCACCGTAGGCACAACAATCCAGAACAGCGCGAGTATGACCCCGCTTATCACCGAGGTCAGCATAGTGCGGCGAAAGTACACGCCAAACCGGCGATGGTTAAAGCCGCCCTTGCGGCCAAAAATGGGGATCCAGAATAACAGCAGGCCTAAACCCCCGGTAAATATATGTAAGTACAGTAAGCCTTGTTGAATAGAGTGCATAACGAAATCTCCTTAACCTTGTGTTAAGCAGACTACCGTTACAGCCTGGTTGGCCGTAGTGGCAAAAGTCACAATCGAAAAGATGACTTTTGGCCTATTCCAATTGTCCGGCGATTCGCCAATACTGGCAGTTATGAAAAAATACTTCCCTAAAATTGACTCCGAACTACTGGTGGCAATTATCACCATTGCCGTAGTGGCAGTAGCGAATGCCTGGCTGATGAGTGGTTCCAGTCGCCTCGGGCCGGTGAACCTGTTTGCTACGCTGGCGATATTTGTGCTGTTTGCGCTGACATTCCTGTTTGTCACCCGCGATGAGCCCTACCGCCACGATACTTCAGTCAGAGTTATTCTGCTGGCTCTTGAGTATCTGTTGGTACTGGCGTCATTTATGGCCAGCCCGTTTGAGTTCAATGCCATTTTACTGGTTATCTGGTCCGGGCAATTACCGTACGTTATGCCTTACCGGCGTACGCTGTGGTTATCGCCTTTATGGTCGGCAATACCCTGGCTGGTGTTTGCAAAGGTGTGGGAGCAATCCAATGGACTGTGGTTAACTGCCGCCCTGTTCTGGACCTTTAATTTATTCTCGCTAATGATGATGGAAAGCCGCAAGCAGGCAGAAGTGGCACGGGAGCAGGCCGAGCAGGCAAACCGCGAACTCAGGGCGTTACAGGATCTGATGCAGCAGGCCAGTCGTAAGGATGAGCGCACTCGCATCGCCCGTGACATCCATGATCTGGTAGGTCATCATCTTACTGCGCTGTCGTTACATTTACAGGTAGCCGCACGTACCGTTGCCCCCGAGCAGCGACCGCCCATTGATCAGTGCTTAAGCATTGCCAGACTGTTATTGTCTGATGTACGAGAGGCCGTGTCGGACATGCGCGAATATGGTTCGCTGGATTTGCTGCAGGCGTTAAATGAACTGATTGCACCCTTGCAGGATAAGATATCGGTGACCATTCATTGTGACGGTGATTTAACGGAACTAAGCCTGTTGCAGGCCACTACGATACTGCGATGTGTGCAGGAAAGCCTGACCAACAGCATCCGCCATGGGAAAGCCAGTGAGTTGCACATTGAGATAAGCCGCAAGGTAAATCAATTGGTTACCGAAATTACCGATAACGGTACTGCCGGTGAATATCAGCCAGGCAATGGCTTAACCGGTATTAAAGAGCGTGTTGCCGAGCTCAATGGTAGCGCAGAGTTCAACGCCAGCCCCCAGGGTTTTCATACCCGGTTGATGATACCGGAGCCAGGATGATTCGAGTATTGGTGGTAGACGATCAGCAGCTATTGCGGCAAGGGCTGTGCAGCCTGCTGGCATTATCCGACAAAGTGGAAGTGGCAGGGCAGGCCAACGATGGTTTAGAGGCCCGCGATTGGCTGCAAGCCAACGCCGGCAAGGTGGACGTGATGCTGCTTGATATCCGCATGCCACGGATGACCGGTATAGAACTCCTCAATAGTTTAAAGCAGGATGGCGCACTGCTACCCACTATCATGCTCACCACTTTTGACGACCACGAGAGTTTGATGGGGGCGCTGAGCGCCGGTGCCAAAGGGTATCTGCTAAAAGACGTGTCACTGGAAACCCTGGTCGACGGTATTGAGGCGGTGCATAACGGCGAGTCGCTTATCCAGCCGGCCATTACCAATACCCTGATCAACAGTCTGCAGGGCTTAAATACTGCGTCCGACGGCCCGGCACCGGTTGAACCGCTGTCGGCTAAGGAAAAGGAAATCCTGCGTTTAATGGCATCCGGGTGCAGCAATAAAGAAATCGCCGGGGCGCTGTTTAAATCACAAGGCACGGTAAAAAATCAGGTGTCGACGATACTGGCCAAACTGGATGCCCGCGACCGCACCCGTGCGGTACTGCGTGCTGTTGAGCTGGGTATTATTGGCTAGGGCGTGTTGACTGCTACAAAAGTGCACAGCAAAGATTAACACGCCTTAGGCTCAGAGCGCTTTTTTGGTGGGAAACACCACGTTGGCAAAAATGAGGCCGGCGACCAGCGACATGAAAATTAAAAACACGTCCTGGCCGATATGATCGGCATTCACAAAATCCTGCCCGGATACAAAAGAGTTCAGCCCGATATAGGTTTTAGAGCCCGGTACCAGCACAATCAGGCCGTGCATAGCCACAATGGTGGCAGGTTGATTTGCAATGCGGGTAAAGGCATTGGCGAAGATTCCCAGGGTAAATGCCCCCATAAAGCTACCGATATTTTGTGGCAAGAAATCAGAGCTTAGCGCCGTGGCGCTGTAGCCAATTAACGCTGCGGCCAGCGCCCAGGGAATATGCTTGGCCCGGGTGCGGAATATGGCCACCAGGCCAAAGCCCAGCAATACCACGGCCAGCCAGGTTGACCAGTAGGGCAGGGATTCGGCCGGTGCATAGGTATTTTCGCCAAATAAACTAAAACCGGTCGCCACCCCTAAAAAGGCTCCAAAATACAGTTTAAACAGCTGCATCATGGCGTCCATAATTCGCGCTGTGCCCGATACCATATTGCGCGAGGAGAGCTCGGCAAGCCCCATGGTTAGCGCCAGGCCCGGCACAAAAATAATCACCGATGACAGGATAATAATGGGAATATTAATACCCGGATCAAAAAAGCGGCTCGCTACACAGGCCAGAAAGGCCACCACATAGGCAATTACCGGTTCGAGCATAAGGGCCACGCGCTTGGAGCGTTCCGACCACAGCACCCAGAAATACACCACAAAACCAAACAGGCCTGACCAAAAAATCTCCGACCAGCTGGCACCCATCAGCATGCCAAAAGCGCCGGTGGATAAACCAAAAGAACAGCCGGTTATGAGTTTACCGTAGGGGCTGGGCATGGCATCAATTTCGGTTAACCGCTTGTCAGCCTCCTCAAGCGTTACCTGACCGGACAACAGCAAGTTAGCCAGCTCATCGGTAAGTGACAACGAATTCAAATCCAGCTCACCGGGCTCAAGCCTGGCATTATGGCTGTATTCCTCTTCGTGACGATCACTCCAGATAACCACTGATAAAGACGTCGGCGTAGAGATAAAGGAGGCATGTACACCCAGATAACGTGCCACTTCGGTTAAATAGGCTTCGAGGCGGAAAGCCGGTGTGCCGTATTTGTGCAGCATTTTACCCAGCTTAAGAATAAACCGGCGTATCTGAATAAACTCTCTGGTGTCCAATGGCTGTCTCTTTATCCGGTCTTTTTATTTGTGGCGCGCGGGTGTTAGCCGCAATGTAGTTAATAATAGCAGCATAAGCTGTTGGTTTCTAAGTAATACTCATATACTTAAAACGGATTGTTCAGTTTGGGTTAAGCAAGGCGTGCTAGGCTATTCAGTGGCAACTGATAAACAAGGAATTATTGGGCTGGCAGGTTGTCGAACCGGCAACGTTAATGTTTTTAAAAAGGTATATTATGAAGCGATATTGGCTATTAGCGACAGCAGTACTGATGTTAGCCGGGTGTGCAACACCGCGTTTAACTAACAGCGAGATGGTAACGCTGGTGGAGCAGTTTGTGGCGGATGAATCCCTTGAGCGCGACCATACTGTCAGCGCCTTCAGGCTCGACAGCTACGCCGAACTCAGTGATGAATATCTGATCCTTCGCAGTTCTCCCATGCGTCACTACCTGGTGAAACTGGTGCCTCGCTGCAATGAAATTGCCTTTGCCCCGGGTATTTTGCTGCACCGCCGTTTTGGCAACTCTCTCAGTGAAGGTACTGACTTTATCTACACGCCTGACTCATTGCCGTTTAGATGCTATATCAACAAAATCTATCCGCTCACCAGAGAGCAGCACGACAAGCTTCGCACGCAAATTAAAGCGGAAGTTAAAGAACTTGAGCTGAAAGAACAGCAGCTTGAAGGTGAAGACGCGGATCAGACATAGGGAATCCGATACTTCTGACCCGACATGGAAAATCGTCCCGCTGCTTAACTAACCGGATAATAATCCAGTTTCAGATCGCTGTTGCCCCAGCTTCGGCGGGGTAGAGTGCACCTTTGCTTCACCAACCCGTTAGTCTTATCTTCGTTCACACTGACTTCTAAATACGAATAAGGTATTTCATAGCGTCACGTATAAGACCATCGGCTACTGTGCTTAGCTTAAACAAAAGTCTAGAGGCTGTTGATCTTTGAACATTATTTGTTCAGCAGTACATTGGTAGCCACATCATCATGAATGCCAATGCGACTGTACTGCTATAGTTTCGAGCTAGCTTGTCGTATCTTGTTGATATTGCCCGGTACCTTTTTATCCTCAAAAACGCGTTTTCAACAAGATGCCTATATCGATACAGGCACCAGTCCATATCGTCATTACCTAATTTGTTATTTCGTTTGCGTGGAATATTGGCATCTGCTCCACTTTCTTCTACGTAAGCTCTAAAAGCTTCACTGTCATAGCCTTTATCAGCACAAACAATATCGGCTTGTGGGGAGTTTATTATCAGACTTTGTGCATGTACGATGTCGTTCACTTGACCACCGGATAGTTCAAAATAAACGGGCAGGCCACCGCTATCTACCGCAAGGTGAATTTTCGTTGAGTTACCACCTCGACTTTTTCCGATGGCCTCATCTTGTTTACCCGCTGCACCGCTACTATCCTGATGCGCTTTAACTATACTACCATCAAGAAACAACCATTCTGGGTCACCCTCGGAGGCTAAGCTTTCAAATAACTTTTGCAATATGCCTTTCTTCGACCATAAATTAAATCGTCGGTAGACCGTATTCCAGAGACCAAATTCAGATGGCAAATCCCGCCACTGAATGCCGGTACGCATTCGGTAAAGTATGCCCTCCAGGGTATTTCGGTGCTCATATTTGTTATAGACTCTGCCACTCTCCTTTAGCAGTACTTTTAGGATTTCCCACGCATCATCTGTTAACATCGTTCTTGGCATAGCAACATTACGGTTAATTATTTTTGGCGAAACAATTATACCTCGTTGCTATGCCGGCTGCTTTTCATACAAAGATCAACAACCTCTAGTATGGAAGAATAAATTAAACACTTGTTTGAATGCGATAAGGATAACCATGAACCCTACACCTCATAACCCCTATGCGTTAGGACTCGATCAAACCCCAGCCAACTTTGCGGCGTTGAGCCCATTGTCTTTTATTAAGCGCACTGCTGCGGTTTACCCCAACCATCTGGCGGTGATTCACCAGCAAACCCGCCGCACCTGGGCCGAAACCTATGAGCGCACGCAGCAGCTTGCCAGCGCCCTGACAAAACGGGGAATAGGCAAGGGCGATACCGTCGCCTTTATCTCGCCAAACTTACCAGAGCTGTTTGAGGCGCACTTTGGTGTGCCGATGACCGGGGCTGTGCTCAATGCGGTCAATATTCGTCTGGATGCTGAAGCCATCGCATTTATCCTGCAACATGGCGAAGCCAAAGTGGTAGTGGTTGACCGGGAGTTTTCTGAAGTGGTCGGTAAGGCGTTGAAAATGCTAAATAAAACCCCGTTGGTGATTGATATCGACGACCCTTATTACGAAGGTGGCGAATTGATTGGCGAGATGGATTATGAAGCGTTTATCGCTACCGGCGATGCGGCGGCATATGAGTGGTCTTTGCCAGAAGACGAATGGGATGCCATTACGCTCAATTATACTTCTGGTACCACCGGCGATCCCAAAGGCGTGGTGTATCACCATCGCGGTGCTTACCTGAATGCAGTGAGTAATATTGTGTCGTGGAATATGGCGCCCCATCCGCGCTATTTATGGACGCTGCCAATGTTCCACTGCAATGGTTGGTGCTTCCCCTGGACCATTGCTGCTAATGCCGGTGTGAGCGTGTGCTTGCGCCACGTTCGCCCCGATGCCATTTATCAGGCTATTAGGGAAGACGGGGTTAATTACTTTTGCGGCGCACCTATTGTACTGAATATGCTTAACAACGCACCGGATGAGTTGAAAGCGGGCATTGAGCATAAGGTGAGCGTAATGACGGCGGGCGCGGCGCCACCGGCGGCGGTGATTCAGGGAATGGAGGAAATGGGCTTTGCGGTGACCCATGTTTATGGCTTAACAGAAACCTATGGCCCTTGTGTAGTGTGTGCCTGGCATGATGAATGGGATGCTCTGCCCATAGAAGATAAGGCCCGTAAAAAGTCGCGTCAGGGCGTTAAAGTACCCATGCAGGAAGACATCATGGTGGCTAACCCCAATACCCTGGAACCGGTGCCCCAGGATGGTAAGACTGTAGGTGAAATCTTTATGCGCGGGAATGTGGTGATGAAAGGATATTTAAAAAATCCGTCAACCACGGATAATTCTTTCGAAGGTGGCTGGTTCCATTCCGGTGATTTGGCCGTCTGGCACGAAGACGGGTATGTGGAAATTAAAGATCGTTCTAAGGACATCATCATCTCTGGTGGCGAAAACATCTCCAGTATTGAGGTGGAAGACGTACTGTATCGCCATCCGGCCATCATTGAAGCTGCTGTCGTGGCGCAGCCAGATGAAAAGTGGGGAGAAGTGCCTGCTGCGTTCATTAAACTTAAAGATGGTATGGAGGTGAGTGCAGAAGAAGTCATTGAATTCTGCCGCAATAATATGGCACGTTTTAAAGTGCCTAAGAAGATTGTGTTTGGCGAATTACCTAAAACGTCTACCGGAAAGATACAGAAGTTTGTGTTGCGCAATCAGGTTAAAGAAAGCTGATTCGGGCTACCGGTGCGGCATTTGCCGCGCCGGATAGGCTCATAAATACGCTTCGCCGGCGGCTACGGTAAAGGCCATTTCAACTAGCCAGTCGGGATCGGCAAGTTCAACTTTTACGCACGCCCGGCTGGGTGCTGTGCCCTCGTCAAACCAGGTGTCCCATACCGCATTTAATCGGTCAACCAGGCTAAAGTCGGTAATATAAATGGTCACGCTTAAAATACGCGATTTATCGCTGTCGATTAACCCCAGAGAGGCCTCTGCCTGTTCAAAAATAGCGCTGACCTGACCTTCAATTTCCAGTACTTCGTTGGTTTCAGGCACTTCAACAAAGTTGGCAATGCCGTTAAAAACGGTGATGTCTGACCAACGCTGAGTGGGGTTTATACGGTGTATTTTCATGGTGGTTTCTCTGGTTTAAGGATAATACTGATCTTCGGATTCGCGCAGGGTTTCTTCGGTCACCTGTAGCACTTCCTGTTTCTGACTGGTGAGTCGGGTGTGTTTCCAACTGCCCCGGGCCAGCCAGCAAATACTCACAATACCAATCAGGATATTGGTGGCGGCAAAGGCCCACCAAATGCCGGTTTTACCCAAGGCCGTGTGCTTCGATAAAATAAACGCAATAGGGAACAGGAACATCCACTGCGACAAGAGCGACAGCACCATGGCATTGATCATGTTGCCGGAAGCCCTGAAAGCACCGGTAATGCATACCTGCACGGCCATACCGCCCCAGGTGAGCGCCATTACCTGAACAAACTCCGCGCCGGTGGCAATCACATTGGGTTGCTCAGGAACGAAAAAGGCGATGATTTGCGGGGCTGTAAAGAAGCATAATGTGCCAACCAGGGTTAGCGCAACAAAGCCCCAGGTTGCCCCGGTAAAAGCGGCCTGAGAAGCGCGCTCAATTTGCCCTGCGCCGAGGTTTTGCCCCACCAGCGTGGAAATAGCCATGCCCAGGCCGAGAGCCGGAATGGTGACAAACATCAAAATGTTATTACCGACACCATAGGAAGCAATCGTGACGGTACCGAAACTGGCCACAAGGAACGACATGATAATTTGTCCAAGCGCCCGTGCAGAGAGATCGACCGAGCCGGGAATGCCAAGGAAGAAGGCGCGGCGAATGTAGCTGTAATCGGGGATGAAATAGCGCAACCGAACATGAATGCCATGGCGCCCTTTGAGTAAAATACCTATGCCGATTACAGCGGCCAGCGCCTGGGTAACCAGGGTCGCCAGGGCCGCGCCGGTAACGCCTAATCCGGGAAAATTGCCATAACCGAAAATAAACAACGGGTCGAGCACCAGATTAAGCAGCACGGTACCAAGCACAATCAGTAGCGGAATACGCACTTCGCCAATGCCCCGCATCAGCGCCTGAAACATATTAAAGGTAAACACAAAGATCACCCCGATGAACGACACATGCATAAAGCTCAGGGCGTTGCTATATACCTCAGGCTCTACTTTCAGCAGCGTGAGAAAATGCGGCGACAGCCAATAACCATAGGTACCAAGCAGTGTAGAGACCACCATCACCATCAATAACGTTTGTGCAGACACCTTGTCGACTTCGTCTTTGCGTCCGGCCCCCATGTACTGGGCAGCCAGTGTGGCGCCTGCCATAGCTAGTCCGGCACCAATGGCGATCACCAAAAAAGTTACCGGCATACTAATGGAGACTGCGGCAACTTCGGCCGGCCCCAGCCGACCCACCCAAAATGCATCGGTAAGTTGATAAGCTGATTGCAATAACTGACTGATCACAATAGGGATAGCGAGAGATAACAGCGCTTTATGAATAGGGCCGGTGAGCAGTTGAGATGAATGGGCCATGTAAGCTCCGCGAAGAAAGACGCGCTATGGTACCCCGCCGCCGGGTAAAAAACACGGCAGCCAAACCTGCGGATTTGGCATTTTATATATTCAAACAGCTTAGCGGCGGCGCCGCTTGCCGGCCTTTCCTTTGTTGCCGGACTGGCCAAGAGCGTTTGCACGCAAAGACTTTTTCGACGGTTTGCGGCGGGGGTTACCAGCGCTTTCCTGCGCAGCCGGGTTAGGCTCGAAGCCTTCCACCCACTGCGGGATAAAATGCTCGCCGGTGAGTTTCTCAACGTCTTCAAGCAGGTACTTTTCCTTATGGGAAACCAGCGATACTGCGAGCCCGGCTAAACCCGCCCGGCCAGTGCGGCCAATGCGGTGAATATAGTCCTCGGCGTTGTAGGGAAGCTCATAGTTGATGACATACTGTAACTGCTGAATATCGAGGCCCCGGGCGGCCACATCGGTGGCAACCAGTGCGCGTACCTGGCCGGTTTTAAAAGCCTCCAGCGCTCGCTCGCGGGCGCCTTGCGCTTTGTCACCATGAACGGCTGAGGCAGTGATGCCGTCTTTGCCGAGTTCCTTGGCCAGGGCATCCACCGCTTGCTTGGTGCGGGTAAAAATAAGTACCTGTTGCCAGTTGTTAGCGCCAATAAGATAAGCTACCAGCGCCGCTTTTTTGTGACTGTCCACTTCGTAGATGCGTTGTTCAACTTTCGCGGCGGCGGTGTTCCTTTCAGTTACTTCAATGAGCGCCGGGTCGATTAACAGGGTGTTTTTGAGGGCAAATACGTCATCGTTAAAGGTGGCACTAAAAAACAGCGTCTGATGCGCTTCTGGCAAGTGCCTGAGGATACGCTTAATATCAATAATAAAGCCCATATCCAGCATGCGGTCTGCTTCATCGAGTACCAGGGTTTGCAAAGTGCCCAGGTCAATAAGTCCTTTTGTTGCCAGTTCCAGTAAACGTCCGGGCGTGGCTACCAGTACATCGCAGCCCTTATTTAATGCGTCAATCTGCGGGTTAATGCTTGCTCCCCCGTAGGCCACAACAGAGCGCAATCCGGTACCCTGACTGTAGGCAACAAAGCTCTGATGCACCTGCTGAGCAAGCTCGCGGGTTGGGGTAAGCACTAATACGTGAATGGCTTTTGAGGTGCCTTCGTCAGCCAGATATCGTTGAATTAACGGTAATGCAAATGCAGCAGTTTTGCCGGTTCCGGTTTGGGCCCCGGCCAGCACGTCGCGCCCCGCTAATACCTCGGGAATGGCAGCCTGTTGAATGGGCGTAGGCGCTTGATAGCCAAGCTCGTCAAGGATGGCTAACAATTGGGTTTGCAGCCCCAGGTCGGAAAAACGCATAACTTACATCGCTAATGATTAAAAAAGACGGCGCTATTGTAGCACTTTAACGATTGGCAGCTTAGCTGTAGTTTATAATCAGATAGCTGTTTTTGGTCATGACGCATTGAAAGCGGGCATTAAAGTCCAATTATAAAACAGTCAATTTCTAAGGGATGAGCCGATGACGTTCGCTAAATGCATTTTACTTTTGGTATTCATTTTTCACCTTGGTGGGTTAATCCCGGCATTGGCACCCGCATTTGGGGCGGACGAACCATTACTCTCCGAACAGGAGGTGCAGGGTGCGGTAACTCAACTAATCAGGGTGGTTGAGAAGGATTATATTCGTGAAGACGTTCGCCAGGACACAGTTGAATTGCTAACTAATGCACTGCAGCGCGGTGAACTGAACGGTTCGTTTTCTTTTGGCCGCCTGAAAATCAAACTGGAGTCTATGCTTTACTCAGTAAGTCAGGATTCCAACTTCGAGCTGCACTGGCAGTCCGGGCTAAACGGTACACTAATGGCTATCGATGAGCTGCCCGGCGCACTGCAAATGCAAATGCTGGAAGGTGATATTGGCTACCTGGCTGTTGATGGTGATTTATTTGATGAGCAGTGGCGGGCAGAAATGGATAAAGCCATGGCGTTTTTATCAGACAGTCAGGCCATAGTGATCGATCTCAGAAGTGCCGGCATGAGCTCATTGCCGCTCTCGCAACATTTTCTGAGTCATTTTATGCCGGTGGGGCCGCCGCTATCGATGGTCACTCTTGCGCACCAGCAAAGTACGCCTTTGTTGGCGCAGCTAGTGGCGAGCCCTGTTAGCACTGATAAGCCTGTGTTTATTGTTACGTCGCCTTTTATTGCCGGGTCCTGGGAGTTTGTCGCCTTCACATTGCAGCAAGCCGACCGGGCCACGGTAGTGGGCATGCCAACCATTGGCCTGGGTTATATGACAACTGTTGAGAAACTCAGTGAGCATTTAAGTCTGGTGATGGCTTACGCTGAACTGCAACATCCACAAACCGGCGATAGCTGGAAAAACAGCGGGGTTATGCCAGATGTGCAAAGTGACGCTGACCAAGCAATGTCTGTGGCCCTTGAGCTGGCAAAGGAAGCGTTATACATAAACAGACATTAGCCTGTTTAAAGGAGGCGTAAGCATCACCAGCATTGATACGCTGTCAGCAATCACTTACGCCCCCGGAATGTGCTGTTAACCCGCCGGGTAAGGCGATGGGCCGCCTTCGGCAATAAACTTATCGACCCGCTCTTCCAGTACCGCAAGTGGGACAGATCCCATTTGCAGGATCATATCGTGGAAGTTACGGATATCGAACTGCTCACCAAGGGCTTCTTCTGCTCGCGCGCGGTGTTCAACAATGGCCATCTGACCAAGATAGTAAGACAGCGCCTGCCCGGGCCAGGCAATGTAACGGTCTACTTCGGTGGTGATTTCATGAATCGACAGCGCGGTGTTCTCTTTCATAAAGTCCTGCGCCTCTTTCCGGGTCCAGCCCTTGGCGTGGATACCGGTATCAACCACCAGGCGAGCTGCTCGCCACATCTGGTAACTGAGCATGCCAAACACCTCATAAGGCGTATGGTAAAGGCCCATTTCTTCACCTAATAATTCGCTGTACAGCGCCCAGCCTTCACCGAAGGCTGAAATATAGCTCTTACGGCGGAACTCAGGGATGGCGTCGTTTTCCAGTGACAGAGGCATCTGAAATGCGTGGCCCGGTGCCGATTCATGCAGAGTGAGTGCTGGCAGGGAATACAGCGGGCGAGAGGGCAGATCATAGGTATTTACCCAATAGGTGCCCGGACCGCCACGGCCAGCGGTATAAAACGGCGCAATATCGTCTGGTACTTTAATAATGGCAAAGCGCTTACGTGGCAGATGACCAAACCACTGGTCCGCTACGCCATCAAATTCCTTGGCCGTCCATGCAGCGCGGTCTAGCAGTGCCTGTGGTGTATCAACATAAAACTGTTCGTCGGTGCGCAGGAAGGTTAAAAAGGCCTGCAAGTCGCCGTCAAAGCCAACCTCAGCCATTACTTCGTGCATGCGCTGGCGGATCTTGGTGACTTCATCCAAACCAATCTGATGGATTTCCTCGGCACTCAGATCCAGCGTCGTGTACTTCTTAATTTGCGCCTGATAATAGGCTTTGCCATCGGGCAGGTCATAACCAGCAATCGAAGGCTGGGCATTAGGAATGTAGTCTTCCTGTAAGAAGGTCAGCAATGTCTGATGAGCCGGAATAACATAGTCGTCGATAGCGGCTTTGGCTTTGGCCTGCAGTTGCGCTTGTTTTTCCTCACTTAAACGGGAAGGCATTTTCTTAAACGGCTTGAAATACATGTTCTCCGCGCCTTTTGCCTCGATCACCGATATCACTGAGGCATCGCGGCCCTGTAACGAAATCTTCGGTAACGTGAACTTACGCGCCAGGCCAAGCTTCATATTGGCGATTTGCTGATCGAAGTAGCGCGGCATGTCTTGCAGCCACTGTATGTAGTTCTCGAAATCCTGCTCGCTATGAAAAGTTTCACGAGTGATATAAGCCAGGTTGCTCCAGAACGCGGTATCACCCAGTAAGGGCTTTTCGTAGGTTTTAAACTGCTGGTCGGCAATCAGGTTTTCAATTTGCAGGCGATACACCGCGTAATTGATTTGATTGGTTTGTGATAAGGCTTCTACGTCGATAGCGTCCAGCTGCGCCAGGGTCTCCTGCCAACGTGCAAGGCGTTTTTGCTGGGTAGCAATGCTGACATCCGGCAGGCTCGACGGCGCGCTGGTGGTATTACTGTTCTCATCGGTAGCGTCTTTATTCTGGCGCCACGCCCACTCTGCCTCATACAGCGCTTCAAAGCGGCTGTCGGCGTTATTCTGAACCACACTGGTGCCAGCTGACGGCGACGATGTGGAAGAACACGCCGTAATACCGATGGCTGAGCACGCTATTATTACCGATAAAGCTACTATTTTTATTGGGTGGGGGGATTGAGCTGTGAGCACCAGAGTCTCCTGTTGTTGTTATATCCGGATTGTAATAAGTCTATCGTATTTTGCTTATACTGCCTTAGCCAGTTGAATTGAGCGAGGATAAACCGCCAGGTTGACAGTCTGCGTAGACCAGCTTCGCAGCGGCTGTCTGTCGGGAAAATGGTGTATAAGGTATAGTGTGCCGGTATTTTCAGACAGGAGTAAATCATGCAAACAGGTATTGGCGGTAAGAGCCAGGAAGCCGCGCTGGCCGCGCTTTCAGATATGACGGCAGACACTCAGCTGATAACGCATAGTGAACACCTGGCCCGTATCGACAAAGCGCAACGCTATATGCGTGAGCATCAGATTGCGGCCATCTATCTGAATGCCGGCACTAACTTAAGTTATTTTACCGGTATGGACTGGTATGCCAGCGAGCGCCTGGTAGGCGCTATTCTGCCAGCCAGCGGTGATGTCGTTTATATTGCTCCTTTATTTGAGATTGATTCTCTGTCGGAGCGTCAGGTGATTGCCGGCGACATTGTGGGATGGCAGGAGCATGAAAGCCCCTATGAGCTGGTCGCCGAAGTATTAAAGAATGCCGGATTAAGCGGCGGTGATATTCTGGGCGTGGATGAAGCCACGGCGTTTTTTATTGTCGATGGTTTTAATAAAGCCATGCCGGATCTCGAAATCATTAACGCCAGTGGCGTGACAGCCCATTGCCGAATGCATAAATCGGCCAGCGAGCTGGCGCTTATTCAGCGCGCCATGGACATGACACTGGCAGTCCATCAGGCAACCGCCAGCATCTTGTATGAAGGGATCACCACCACCGAGGTCGAACAATTTATTCACCAGGCCCATAAAAAAGTGGGTGCCAGCGGTGCTTATTTTTGCATTGTATTGTTCGGTAAAGCCACGTCTTTCCCCCATGGCGTCAAAGACCCTCAGGTGTTGAAGAAAGGCGACCTGGTACTGATTGATACCGGTTGTAAGTTACATGGCTACCTGTCGGACATTACCCGTACCTATTCCTTTGGCGGGGCCAGCGAAAAACAGGCCCGCTTGTGGCAGGCCGAAAAAGACGCGCAACTGGCGGCTTTTGCCGCGGCAACCAATGGCTCGCCCTGTGGTAACGTGGACGCCGCAGCCCGGGTCAGTCTGGAAAGGGCTGGCCTTGGGCCTGATTACGATTTGCCGGGATTACCCCATCGTACCGGCCATGGCATCGGCATGGATATTCACGAATGGCCTTATCTGGTAAAAGACAATCCGCAGCCGTTAGCGCCGGGTATGTGCTTCAGTAATGAACCCATGATTGTAGTGCCGGGGGAATTTGGGATCCGTCTTGAAGACCATTTTTACATGGCAGAAGACGGCCCGCGCTGGTTTACCCAACCGGCTCAGTCTATCGATAACCCCTTCGGCTTATAACTGTAACAAAGTGTGGCAAAAGCTTGATATTGATTGCAAAGCCACCCACGTTAAGTAATACATATCAGGGATATAGCAGTATACAAGGGCGGGAGGAAAACCATGCGAAACTTGCTGGACAGTGTGCTTAAACCGGTCAGGCGGGCGTCTGATGCCGGCTCGGCACAATTTGCCGAATGGTTTATGCAGTCCCGCCATCGTTTTACCATTACCGGCTTAAGCCGCAGTGGTAAATCCATGCTGTTTACCAGCCTGATGACTATTTTAAAGTATCGCAGTGAACAGCAGTATCAGTGCCTGCCGTTGCTGCGTTACCTGCCCATGGATCTGGTAGAAAATATGTGGGTGGAGCCTCTTGGCGACCTGCCTGAATTCCCGGTAGAAGAGCACATGGCGGCACTGGGAAAAGGCAAATGGCCGCCGGCTACCGAATCGGTAGCTGGGTTTCAGTTAACCGTGCGGCTGCGCCAGACCCACGGTGTTAAAAAGTACCTGTTGCCATTCACCGATATCGTATTTGAGTTTATTGATTACCCAGGCGAGTGGCTCACCGATTTACCCATGCTGGATAAAACCTTTACTCAATGGTCGGACTCCGCCTGGGCACAGCAAATGAACGAGCCGCAGAATCAGTTTGCTAAAGACTGGCATGAAGAGGTGAGCGGTTTTGATTTTGAACAGCCGCCAACCCCCGATGCGATTAATCTGTTGGTCAGCAAATACCGCGAGTACCTGCTGGCTGCCAAAGCCCAGGGCATCTCCATGCTTCAACCCGGCAGTTTTCTTATCCCCGGTTCAGGTTTCGACTGGCAGGAGTACGGTTTTACGCCCTTGCCGTCGCGGATCAGCAGCGATTTATCCAGCCCGTGGACCCAGCGCTTCACCCATCATTTTGAGGTGTTCCAGAAAAACTGGCTGGCAGCATTAAAACAAAACACGTTTCGCGAGACAGACAAGCAAATTATTCTGGTGGATCTATTTGAGGGCTTAAATCACAGCAAGAGTCACTTGTACCAGTTGCGGGAAACCCTGAGTAATCTGGCGCAAACCTTTGTGTATGGCATCCCGGGCTGGGTGCAACGCCATCTGTTGCGCCAGCAAAAAATTGCCAAAGTCGCCTTTGTTGCCACCAAAAGCGATCTGATTCCGGCCGCGCAGAAAGATAACTTGCTGGCGCTGCTGAAAGACGTAACCCGGGGCGCTACGGCCCAGCTGGATAAAGACGGTATTCAGTTTGAACACTTTTTAGTGTCGGCCATTCAGGCCACCGATGCAGGTTCAAATGAGCAGGCCCTGCGCTACGTAAATAGTGAAGGGCGGTATATAGAAGCGACCTTCGAACCCTTACCGGACTCGTTGAAAGCCATGCCTGCTGATGAACATTATCCGGCGTTGCCGGCTGGCGTGCCTAAGGATCACCTGGCGCGCATTTTAAATGGCAATGGCCTGGACAGGCTGTTTCAGTATCTACTGGAGGACTAACCGTGAGCACCACAGAAAAAACCTATCGCTCCAAAGTCACGCAAACGGAAATTGATATGCAGCCGCCGGATCATGCCATGCCGGCTAAACGGGAGGCTGAGCCGTTAACTGTTGTTGAACCAGACAAGGGCTTTTCTGCTAAGTGGCTGGCGCTGCTTTCCGGTATTGGCTGTGTGGTGGGGTTTAGCTTATTTGAGGCGGTTACGTTTATTGAAAGTCATTTTGCTTCCTCGCCGGTAGCCACTTCAGTGCTCGCCGTGGTACTGGGTGTATTCGTGCTTAGCGTTTCTACCATGACTCTTGGTGAGGTGCGGGGCTATCGCAAGGTGACTCAGTTTATTCATCGCCGGCCAAAACTATCGGAGCTGGCGCGTAATGACTCCAGACAGGCAACGTTGGATGCTCTGCAGTTACATGCCAGCCAGTTTACCCGCCACAGTTATGCCGAGCAGTGCTACAAGCGTTTTACCGGGCTGTTAAAGGCCGACCATTCCAGTGTCGAGATAGTGGATATGTATCGTGAGTTTGTGGCGCAGCCGGTGAAAGCCAAAGCCAGCGAAGTGGTGAAAAAGGAATCCATGGCCAGTGGTAGCATGGCGTTTATTAGTCCGAATCATCTAATTCAGTCGCTGATGATTTTATGGATCAGCATGCGCACCATTAAACGGGTGGCCAAAGTGTACGGCCTTCGCCCGGCTACCGCCGGGAACTGGAAGCTGATGAAAATTCTTGCCCAGAATCTGGCCGCGCAGAGCATTTTTGATTTGGCTACCGATGAGATGACCAATCAGCTCAGTGGCTCACTGGCCGCCAAGTTAATGGAGAACTCTGCCGAAGCCGTGGCTGCCGGGGCCCTGAATGTTCGATTGGGTAAAACCCTGATGCGCTTGCTGGAAGAAGAAAAGTAGCCATCAGTGTGGCGCGTAGTTTATCGGTAAAAATAGCGTATTGGGCGTTTACGCTGTTGTCTGGAAGGAACCAACACCCATTTTGTCATTCTAAAGTCATGTTACTGATGTAACGTAGAAAACAAAAATGGCTGTGAAAAATATAGGAACACCATGATTACACGACGACAGTTTACCGTCACCTTAGGAACACTGGCAGCCGCCGGTATGTCAGGCGGCCTTTTCCGACAGCCCATGGCGGCAACCAATGTTGCCATGAAAACCAGTGCTGGTTATGGCCCGCTGATTGACGATCCTAAGGGCGTACTGGCATTACCCGAAGGCTTCTCTTATCAGGTCTTATCTTCTTTCGGCGATAAAATGGATGACGGACTACTGGTACCAGACCGCGCCGACGGCATGGGCTGTTTGCCACTGGATGAAAACCGGGTTGCACTGATCCGTAATCACGAATTACAGCCCAAGCATTTAACGGAATTCGGGCCCGGCCAGCCGACGCCGTTTAAATCTGCCTTGGCTTACGACAACAATAGACGTAATGAAGCCTTGCCGGGTGGCACTACCACTCTTGTTTACAATACGAAAACTGGCAACAAAGAGCAGGAATATCTGAGTCTTATAGGCACGGTGCGAAACTGCTCTGGTGGCATTACGCCGTGGGGAAGCTGGCTTACCTGTGAAGAAAGCGTTGATACACCTTCTGACGATGGTAATAAATATCACGGTTATGTATTTGAAGTGCCCGCCAACGCAAACGGACTGGTTGAGGCTAAACCGCTCAAAGCACTGGGGCGGTTTAATCATGAAGCTGCCTGTGTGGATCCTGAAAGCGGTATTGTTTACATGACGGAAGACCGCGGTGACAGTTTACTGTACCGCTTAATCCCCAATGAATACGGTAATCTGGCCGCCGGTGGTCAGTTGCAGGCGCTGGCCGTTAAAGGCTATCCAAAGTTTGACTCTCGTAACTGGAACAAACGTGAAATGCCGGTAGGTGAGTGGCTGGATGTTAGTTGGGTGGATATTACTTCGCCCGACAGTGCTGAAGATGATCTGCGTAAACAAGGGTATCAGGCAGGCGCAGCGTTGTTTGCCCGCGGCGAAGGCATTCACTGGGCAGAAGACCGGTTGTATTTCTGCTGTACCAACGGCGGGCACAAAAAGCTGGGACAGGTAATGGCTTACAAGCCTTCCGTCTATGAGGGCAGCCCGGGAGAAAGTGACGCGCCGGGTGCTTTGCAGTTGTTTGTAGAGAGTGCCGACAGCCAACTGCTTAACTTCGGTGATAACCTTACGGTTACGCCTAATGGTCATTTGATTATTTGTGAAGATCAGTACACCGCCATTGTGGATAATCATTTACGAGGTGTGACGCCAGCCGGTGAGGTGTATCCTTTTGCGCGGCTGGCTTTGCAAACCGAGTTGGCCGGGGCGTGCTTCTCGCCGGATGGCAAAACGCTGTTTGTGAATCTCTATTCGCCTGCCAAAACCCTGGCGATTTCGGGGCCCTGGAATCACCGGAACTCGTAAGCTTTCAAAACACGGCAGCCAGCCCTCCGGTTGCCGTGATAAATTCGGAATAAATTTAGTTGGTTTATTAGGAATAATTAATATTTCTATTCCTGCGAATAAGCTATTCCTGTGTAATAATTAATCACGTTTGCGAATAATGGTAAGCTGATTAACCCCTGAAAAGATATAAAAACGTTATTTGTTTACTTTGGTCGCTCAAATTTTAAGCTTATGAATTTATTTGATTAAATTTTGAATTTTTGGCTATTTTATAATGTATTGCCGATATCAACGTGATTCCGGCGAGGAAGTTTTGTATTTGACTAGAATAAATAAACGCTTTGAGCAGAAAATTATTCTTGATATGGGATAAAATATTTCAAAAAATATGAATAATTAGAAAAAATTATTCTTGACGTGTGGTCGTGCTGTGGGTTAAATGTTGACCATAAGTGGTAATTTAGCCGCACTAAAAACAGCAAAAGGGTCACACTCATGAATAACGAACTCACGTCAATCAAGGCGAAATTTGCCGGGCAGTATCTGTCTGGTCAGATTCGTCAGGCAATTCGTCAATCCTGGAAAAATCGTTCAACCTCTACTGCTGCCGTTATGTTTGCCGGTGCAGTGGCTGCGGGTATCTGCGCACCTGTTCAGGCACAGCAAATTACCGGGAGTATTAAAGGTACCGTAACAGCACCGGGGGGGATGTTGCCGTTAGTGGTGTGCAGGTAGTAGTTACCAGTGATGTGATGCCAAAACCGCGTAGTACAACAACCCGTCCCGATGGTACGTTCACGCTGCCGTATCTGCTCCCTGGCAACTACGACGTTACTTTCACCTTCGCAGATGGTTCAGTGCGTAAAACCAATACTAAGGTTCTGCTGGAACAGGCATCTGTGGTTAATTTTGCTTTTGAACCCATGCAGGCTGAACGCATTGAAGTATATGGTACTGCTATTGTTACAGAAGGTGATTCATCGCTGACTAACTCGTTCGGCGAAGACGTTATTGCTAACATGCCCATTGGTCAGTCTTATCGTGACATGCTGAAAATTTTGCCGGGTGTAGAATATACTGAAAACGGCGTACTGGGCCCCTCAGCTGGTGGTTCGGGCGTGGATAACAGCTATGCATTGGATGGTGTGGATTTATCCCTGCCGATGTTTGGTAACTTATCTTCATCACCTTCAACCCACGATATCTCCTATGTTTCGGTAGACCGTGGTGGTTCAAAAGCCATTGGTTTTAACCGTGCTGGTGGCGTAAATGTTAACTCTGTCACCAAGTCAGGTACCAATGACTTCCACGGCAGCCTAGAATACCGCATTCAGAATGCGGACTTTACTGCAACACCTACAGATGGTGTCATCAGTGACGTTGATAACAGTTGGATTATTGGCTCAGTGAGCGGTCCGATTATTCAGGACCAATTGTTTTTTTACGGCTCGTATTATCGTCCTGAAACCACCGGTGAAGATAAACAAACCGCTTACGGTCCGGCGAAATCTTATAAGCGAGTTCGTGATGAATATTATGGTAAATTAACCTGGGCACCAACTGACGACATTCTGATCAATGTTAGTCACCGTAATACCGACATCGAGGAAGAAGGTGCGTCAATCGGCGAGTTCGAAACCGATAGCGTTTCCCGTGGTGGCGAATCTAAAAGTAAAATCACCGCAGTTGATGGTTCATGGCTGTTAGGTGATACATCCAGCCTTACTTTTAAATATTCGAAATATACCGATGAAGGGGTTGAAGGCCCTGATGTTGAATTTGGATTTACACCAGCACTTGGCGATTCGTTAGATATTGCCAATATGGATCAGCTTGGTTACTTTTTAGTGCCCAGTGAGCGTGACTATCCGGCAAATGCTACGCCAGAAGAAATGGCCGAGTATGATATCTTCAACGCGCTGGCAGCTGGCTATGTTCAGCAGTACGGCTACATTGATGACGATGGCGAATTAAGCGGCGGCGGCGGTGTCGGCGCGTACCCTACTTATAATACCACTGAGTATAATCGTGAAGCGTTCCAGATTGGTTTTGATACCGAACTTTATACTGGTGATATGACTCACTTCCTGCATTTTGGTGCGCGCTGGTCAGAGGGCGAAGAAGAGCTTGCTCGTCTGTCTAACGGTTGGGGTAACGTCAGACTCATAGGTGGATTAGGGACAGACGTTGACCCAGATAGAACCGATGTATATTACCAGGCAACAATTCAGCAAATGAGCTTGTTGCAGAATGGTGAAACGGTACCTCCTATCAAGTCTTCTATTGAATCACTCGATTTTGAAATCAATGACGAAATTGAGCACGGTGACTTTACCTACAATATTGGCGTTATGGTGAGCCGGGACACGTTTTATGGTCAGGGGCTGCGTAAAAACAGCGCAAATGTATCAGGCTATGAGTTAGCGCCTGGCGCGAAATACGAAATGTATAAAACTGACTGGAAAGATATGATCCAGCCGCGTTTAGGCGTTACCTGGGAATATGAAGATTCCTCAACGGTATTTGCAAACTATGCCAGTTATAACCCCAATGCCAGTTCACTTCCGCGTGCTGCGTCGTGGGCTCGAAATACCCAGCGTGACCTAGATGTGAACTTCGACCAAGACGGCAACTACATTGACTTTGATCCAGCTGCAGGATCATCAGGTAAGTTCTTCGCCGATAACATGAAGCCGCGTCGTATTGATGAGTTCACCATTGGTACCACTAAACTGGTTACTAGCGAATTGTTCCTGCGTTCACACGTTCGTTATCGCTACGGTAGTCACTTCTGGGAAGATATGCCTAACGGTGCGCGTTCGTATGGCAAGTATGGTGATATCGGTCAGGTACCTGCGGATATTGCAGCAAAAGGTGATTATATCCCTAACCTGGGTGCAATGCGTGATGAAGTAGGCGGTTCCAGTTATGTGATTGCCGAAGTTGATGGCGGCCAGACCAAATACTGGGAATGGAGCATGGAGGCGGAATACCAAGATGACAAATGGTATGTAAACGCGTCTTATGTATGGAGCCATTACTACGGTAACTTTGACCACGACAACACAACGTCAACTAATGATGCGAACACCTTTATCGGTTCGTCATACTATGGGGACGGCCGTGGTCGTATGCCATGGGATAACCGCTATGGAAAGTTAGCGGCTGATAAGCCACATAAAGTTAAAGTTATCAGCACCTATACCACTGACTGGGAAGGTATTATGGGCGCTTACTTTATTTTCCAATCGGGTGAAGCCTGGACTGCCTGGGATGGCACTGGTTATGGTTATGCAACTTCACATACCAGCCGTTATGCTGAACCTGCCGGCAGCCGCCGTGGTGCCAGCCACTGGCAGGTGGACCTAAGTTACACGCAAAACTGGGAGTTTGTTGAAGGTTATACTGCCCGTTTCAGAGCGGATCTGTTTAACGTGTTCGATAAGCAAACCGGATATAACTACAACCCGTACCTGACCGATGACAACTTTGGTGAAGCGCGTAGTTACTACAACCCACGCCGTGTTCAGCTGGCTGTAGGCGTGAAGTTCTGATTTCCGTATAACCTCGTTGACTCACGACGGTTGAGCCACCTCTTTGAGGTGGCTTTTTTTGTGGTGCGCCGGGCATGGCGCGTAGTGCTTTAGCACTGTTCGACTCACTGTGGTGGTGAGTTGATGACTTGGAGGTGGAAGTCCTCTGCACACCCGGCAAGGGGAAGTGCTAGCCGAACGGCAAGGGTGTTCATCGTGAGGTGAAATCTGAAGGAAGCCGAAGGCAAAATGCTGGCCTGACGAACAGGAAGCGGTTTAGGCGTTGTTGCAGGGTGAGGTGGCCATTATCACTAAAGCCCAATACTTGCACGGAATGCAGCAACGTAGAGCCGACAGGCATAAGCAGGAAGGTCGCGCGAATTACCCCGGGAGGTCTGATATTCTGCTATAGAGCTACTGACATCGCGAGGTGTCGGGATGGAATATCAGAAGTCAGCAGACGCCGTAGTAGTGCTATGAAACCGATAGCACGAAGGGCTGAACCTGTCACGAGCGGCAAGTCACGCGTGCTCTCGCGTTATCGGGACACAAGGCAATGAAGAATCATTGCTCCGGGACAAATATACAAGAAGGGTCGGAAACCTGGGCGGTGTTTGCGGAGTTCTAAACGATAAAGCGGCGACACGATGAACGAAACAGACTCAGGTATTGACTATGGTCAATACAGACAGGAACCGCCGTGGTACGGAACCGTATGCCCGGTGGTGTGAGAGGACGGGAGTTGCGAAACTCCCTCCTACTCGATCTGCTGATTAGTTCGCCATGCAGAAGAAATTCAGCTTATTGCCGTCCAGGTCACGAACATAAGCACAGTAGTATGCGTCCATTCGCACGCCGGGTTCGCCTTCTGTCGTACCACCTAATTCAATTGCTTTGGCATAAAATGCATTTACCTGATCAGGATCAGTAGCAGCAATTGCCACCATGCTACCGTTACCCACGGTCGCTGGCTTTTCATCATAAGGGGTTGCGATGGCGAACATGGGCGCGGCGGGGTTATTGCCCCAGGCAATCATGCGCGGTGCGTCAATAGCGCGCTGAGCACCTGCCAGACTTCAAAGTTCGTCGTAAAAGGCAGCGGCCTTTTCAATATTGTTGGTACCAACGATAGTGTAAGCGATCATATAAAATTCCTTGTTATTAACAGGCCCCATTGGCTTGCAGAATAGTGTAGAGCAAGAAGTCCCCGGCGGGAATGACTATTTATCCCTATTAACCCGGTCTGTGTGCTACCAAACATATGGGGCGAAATCGGCTAATCTCAACAAATAGTCTATCAGGGGTTAACAAAAACCGGTCTGCTATAGCCTGACTGGTCAAATTCTGGTAGTCTAAATGGGAATGATTGTTATTTAAGTGGTGCGCGGGTGACCGCTGCACAGTTTTTTGGCCAGCAGGTGCCACTGATTAGGTGTTTTTAGTATGACGTTATGGGAATTAGGTAAGTCAAAATCTGCCAAGGTTACTCAAATTGACGCCTCCCTCGATCAACAAATTATTGACCGCCTGAGCGAAATGGGCCTTTCCACAGGTCGTGATGTGCAGTGTATCCGACGCGGTCCCTTAGGTGGGCCAATGGTCATGCAGTTAGGTGGAAGTGTTTTTGCTATGGAGCACGACCTGGCCACCCGTATTCAGATTTCCCCACTGACTGAAATATCCAGTTAGTCTAGATTCAGGACAGCCGTATTCATGCAACGCATTTTAATGGTAGGTAAACCCAACTGTGGTAAGAGTTTGCTGTTTAACCAGCTTACCGGGTTACGCCAGAAAGTCGCTAACTATCCAGGTATCACTGTCGAAATCACGCGCGGCAAGTGTGACAAATTCGAGCTGGTAGATTTACCTGGCGCGTATTCGTTAAACGGTTTAACCCGTGACGAAGTGATCGCAGTTGATGAAATTAAACGCTCGGTAGCTGACGATGACACCTCGATGGTGCTGGTGGTGCTGGATGCCACACGGTTGGCGCAGAGTCTGGTGATGGGCCTGCAGGTTCAGCGACTTGCTTTTGAGCATAACAAACCGGTGATGTTTGCCCTTAACTTTATTGATGAAGTTAAGCGTGTGGGCGAAACCATCGATACAGATGGTTTGTCGAAAGCCCTGGGCAGTCCGGTATTAGCGCTGTCGGCTCGTTCTTTGGATGGTTTACACGAGTTTAAGCAAAGCTTACTGGGCATGGCTGGTGAACCAGAGCGTTATGTTACAAACGATAGCACACCTCATGCGGATGCTGCCGAGCGCAGTCAGGAACTGGCCCGGGACTTCGGCATTCAGCACGATATCGTACTGAGAAACCAGAATCGTATCGACAATTTCATGCTCAACAACTGGACCGGCGGCCTTATCTTTATTGCCGTCATGTTTGTGCTGTTCCAGAGTATTTTTACCCTGGCTACACCGCTAATGGACGGGGTGGAAAGCTTTATCGAAACCCTGGCTGGCGGTGTGGGCGCGGTCACTGCCGAAGGTGTGGTTAACGACTTTATTAACGATGCCATCTTTGGTGGTTTTGGTTCCTTTTTGGTGTTTGTACCACAGATAATGGTACTTACCCTTATCATTGGCCTGCTGGAAGACTCCGGCTATCTGGCCCGGGCGGCGTTAATGTGTCATCGGCCGTTGAGTTTCTTCGGGCTTTCCGGGCGCAGCTTTATTCCGTATTTATCCGGTCATGCCTGTGCCATTCCAGCCATCATGGCGGCACGCACCATTGAATCACCCCATAAACGCCTGATCACCATGCTCACTATTCCGCTGATGTCATGCTCGGCGCGCTTGCCGGTATATGCTCTGTTAGTGGCAGTGTTGGTGCCTGCTAATGAGACGTTCCTGGGCATTTTCAATATGCAGGGCGCGGCGTTCTTTGGTTTGTATTTCTTTGGTATTTTTATGGCTCTGGTGGTCAGTCAGATCCTTAATCGTTTTTTACCCCGGGATCTGGAAAAAACCGATATGCCGTTTATTCTGGAACTGCCAACATACCGCTTGCCGCACTGGAAACCACTGTTCCAACGCGTGTTAAACAGCGGCATTATGTTTATCAAGCGCGCCGGTCCGATTATTTTTATGGTGTCGGTGGGGATCTGGATTTTAGGTTATTTCCCTCTGAATTCAACGCTACAAAACTCCTGGCTGGGTCAGATCGGGCACTTTATTGAACCTATCTTTACGCCGATGGGACTCGACTGGCGTTACGGTGTAGCCATACTGATGTCATTCCTGGCCCGTGAAGTCTTTGTAGGCGCGCTGGGGACTCTGTTTGGCCTGGAAGGCGCAGATGAAGATGTAGCCGGTCTTGCCGAGCGGGTACAGGCTGATGGCATGACAACTGAAGCCGGTCTCGGTCTGATGCTGTTTTATGTGGTGGCTTTGCAGTGTGTAGCAACGGTGGCCATGCTGAAAGGCGAAAGTGGCAGCAGTAAACTGTCCTGGGGCTTATATGTGGCATACGGATTACTGGCTTACGCGATTGCGGTGGCGGTTAACCAGATAGGCGGTCTGCTTTAACAGACCGCTTAATTAATAGGATTACTAGCAATGCGCGTTAAGGCAGCGGGTTTGTGCTAAATGCTTTATGGCTAACACTTCTCCCTGTTTAGCTGCCTCGGCTATCCATTGTATGCCCGATTGCGGCTGTTTGGTTATACCGACGCCATTAATCAGCGCCATGCCATAATGATACTGAGCAATCGGGTTACCGGCATTGGCGGCTTCAGCCAGCCACCGGGTTGATAATGCTGGTTGTGGCTCCCTGATAGTGCCTTGTTCATGCCACAGATCTCAAAAAGGAGAAATTTCGTTACATTTTATAGGTTTATATGTTAACAGCTTATGAATTTGTGTTAGCATGATTGCGACTATATCATCTCATGCTTTTAAATTGTGATGATATGGTTGCAACTTGTGAGTGGCCTGTGATGGGCCCCGCGGTAATATTTAATTGGTGTTAAAGGACTAAATAGTGAATAACTTCTCGTATCCAAAACTCGATGATCTGCTAAAGCTATTGCGTTTTTCGGCGGAATCAGGCCAGATATGGCTGGGCGAAAACCGGGTAATGTTGATGCATGCTGCGTCGCTGGCCAGTATTCGAAAGCGTTTAATGGCAGTGCTTGATGAAAAATCGTTTCAGTCCTTTATGACACAGATAGGTTTTGAAGCAGGGATCCGGGATGCCGAGGTAGCGAGTCGATTACGTGGTAGCCGAAGTGCTATTGAGATGTTTGCGGCGGGGCCGCAACTCGTTATGTTGGAAGGCAGTGCGCGAGTCACGCCGTTACACCTGGAAATTGATCCGAGGACTGGTCATTTCTATGGTGAGTTCTCCGCTGAACATATTTGGGAGGCTGATACCCACTTACGTGAACATGGTCACAGCGATACACCGGTTTGCTGGATGCAAACCGGTTATGCTTCCGGGTTTACGTCAACATTTATGGGCCGTTCGATTGTCTTTCATGAAACCAGTTGTGCTGCCTGCGGTAGCAAGACTTGTATATTGGTGGGTAAGCCCGCTGAGGAATGGTCAGATGAAAATCCGGTTGAGCAATTTAGAACCACCCAACAGCAACGACTCGCGATAGCGGAGAACACCAAACGTTCTGCCCTGCAACAACAGGATCGTGCATTTAATCCTGATTTGATTGGCCAATCTCTTGCCTTTACAGATGCTTATACTCTGGCTCGTCAGGCCGCGAATACTGATGTTACCGTGTTGTTATTAGGAGAAACCGGGGTCGGCAAAGGGATTTTAGCCGATGCCATACATCAAATGAGCAATCGAAAACTGGGTCCTTTTGTACCGGTTAATTGTGCCGCGATTCCCCACGACCTGCTGGAGTCAGAGTTGTTTGGCGCTGAGCGGGGTGCCTACACCGGTGCGACGGCGTCCCGGGCCGGCAAATTTGAACGCGCCCACGGCGGTACGATCTTCCTTGACGAAATAGGTGATCTGCCATTATCGGCGCAGGTCAAATTACTCAGGGTGTTGCAAGAAGGGGAAGTCGAACGCTTAGGTGACGATAGTGTCAGAAAGGTTGATATTCGCGTGATTGCGGCGACCAATGTGGATCTGAAAGCGGCGGTACAAAAGGGGTTATTCCGTGCTGACCTCTATTTCAGGTTGTGCGTGTTTCCTGTTAATGTGCCTGCATTACGGCAACGCGCCAGTGACATTCCGCTATTGGTGAATGCAATAATAAGCAAAATCAATCGTCGTCATAAGCGCAATATTACCGGAATTTCCGAGCGCAGCATGCAGGCGTTATTAAAGCATGACTGGCCCGGGAATATTCGCGAGCTAGAGAACGTTATTGAACGCTCAATGGTACTAACTCCTGAAAACAAAATGATCGAACACGCTTTTCTGATGATCGAAAATACGAGTATGGTTGATGAACTGGAAGTCAGCAATACCGGCAAAGTCGAGAATAAGGATAAAAACCAGCTTTTGATCGAACAATTGGTTAACACTGGCCTTACTTTTGAGCAATTAGAAAACATGATTTTGCAACAAGCGGTAGACGAAGCTGATGGTGTCTATGCATTGGCGGCGAGAAATTTAGGCATGACTAGCCCTCAATTACGTTATAGATTAAAGAAAAAATCACTAAGAAAAAGTGACTAAGCTTAACTTGATTAACGAATTATCATAAAGATTTGTTAGCGTTGACTAAGTTTAGTGCGTGAGGCAATATTATAAATATTTTCAGCCACGGTTTGGTTGTTAACTAGATTTTTTGATTTATCATGATGATAAATAATAAATAAACGAGCGCAAAGTTATTTTAAATATGAATATCTCTCATATGCCCAATTTATTGTCTGGTAAATCAGGTGCAGTATTCGCAGAACTAGAAAGCCGTTTTGCTAAAGGTTACTACAAATTTGGGGAGAGGCTGTCTCAAGCCGAATTAGCCGAGGAGTTTAATGTAAGCTTGCAGCCAATGCGAGCTGCATTAGGCCAATTGAGGGCTCAAGGGTTTATTATTATTACCCCACAAGTGGGGTGTAGAGTGGTTTCACCTTCAGTTGCTGAAATCAGTGATTTTTTTCTGATGTTTGCACGAATGGAAGGCGTGACAGCTTCGCTCGCTGCAGAGCGCTTTGACATCTCACAGCTTACAGTATTAGAGCAGGTATTTGAACAGTTAATAGATTGCCCTATGCCGCAAAAGGGGTTGGCTAAAGATTACGCGAAACTCGTTAGGATCTGGCATCATACCGTGCGACAAATGGCTCACTCGCCTTCACTGGATTGGCGAATTTCAAGTTTCTGGAATATGGCCGACTTTTTGCTTTGGCAAACGGCACCATTGTTAGGTAAAACTCAAATCGAAATCGCTAATAAGCAACGTGACCAAATCATGCAAGCGATAAGGGAAAGAGACGCCAAGCGATCAGAAGAACTTATGTTCAATCATGTGTTTTCCAAACCATCCAGAGTGGGTATTCTTCCTGAAGAGAGCACAAACCGTTAATAAATGTATTTCTTTGGTTGTTATCCCGACCGTTTACTATATCTCTATCAGAATAGCGAACTGAATTAGCAAAATAGCACATTGTTGTATTTTTCGTGTTCATCGACCCAGCAATTCTCTATGTTTTTACGCAACTTATAAGACTTCTTGTACTTCCTTACGGATATCGAATTCTACGCTCTTGTGAATTACCACTAGTGGCGCGTAATTTCGTTGACAACGCCCTCTTCATTGATATACTAGAATTTTAGTTGAAATTTTAAAGTTTCATTAACATTTGGAGCATAATCTATAATGTCTCAACCAAAACTAAGAATTGACGCCAGTGGTATTAACGGTGCTTGGCCAATTTTACCTACCCCTGCTAAAAGCAACGCATCAGATTGGCGAGCCCGTGATACGGTTGACCTGGATGAAACTGTTCGCATTGTTGAGGCGCTTATCGATTCTGGTGTAGATGGTATTCTCAGTTTAGGCACCTATGGTGAGGCGCACAGCCTGTTGTGGGAGGAAAAAAAGGCATTTGTTAGTTGTGTGGTAGATACTATTCGTGGTCGTGTGCCTTTCTTTGCAGGCACAACCGCCTTGAACACACGTGAAGTTGTTGAGCAGACCCGAGTTATGCATGATATAGGTGTCAGTGGCACGATGCTAGGAGTGCCTATGTGGGTTAAAAATGATTTGCCTACGGCGGTTAATTTTTTTTACGATGTGACTGAGGCATGCCCTGATACTGCAATTGCAGTATATGCCAATAGCGAAGCATTCAAATTTGAATTTCCTCGTCCGTTTTGGGCGGCAATGAGTAAGCTGCCACAAGTTGTGACGTGTAAATACTTAGGCATCGGCATGCTCGCCGCAGATCTTGAACTTGCTCCTAATATACGTTTTTTACCAAATGAAAACGATTATTACGCGGCCGCTCGTATCGATCCGGATAGAATGACGGCATTTTGGTCGAGTGGTGCGCTATGCGGGCCGTTACCAGCCTTAACCTTACGAGATAGAGTAGCTGAAGCGAAGCAAACCGGAGATTGGAGCAAAGCAAAGGATATAGCGATGCAAATCAGTGCGTGTGATCGCGGATTCTTTCCCAAAGGTGAATTTTCTGAATTCTCTAAATACAACGTTGGCCTTGAGAAGGGCCGGATGAACGCTGCTGGGTGGGTAAATGCCGGACCGTGTCGTTCGCCCTACCATATCATTCCCAAGGAATATTTGAAAGGTGCCCAACAATCCGGCTTGGCACTTAAGGCTCTCAATGAAAAGCTACGCAGTTGCTAAACGTTTGAATCGAAATCTTGATTTTATATGAGAGGTGTAATCATGAGCAATAACACAATAGAACGGGCTTTATGGGATCTACACGCGCATCCGGATATGGTGAAAAGCTTCCATGATGATGCTGCGTCGTTTCTGAGTAATTATCCGCTTAGCGAAGAAGAACAGCAGTTAATTGCATCGTTAAACGTGCGCGTCATGGCCGATCAGGGGGTTAGCCAGATGTTACTGTTTAACTCTTGGCAAGCCATTCAGGGGGGTGCTGCATCCATTCCTGAATATATGCGACGAATGAATACGCCTGCTGAATAGGTTTATGCGCTAACAGGTACTTTGATTAGGAGAATTAAAATGGCTCAAGTTGTTGCTGGATTCATGTTACCTCATGATCCACTTATCGCTGCGATGCCGGATGCGCCGCCAGAAGAAAAGAAAAAAGCGTGTATGGATGCGTTTCAGGATATTGCCAATAGACTAAAATCGTTAGACGTTGACACCGTTATTGTGATTGGCGATGATCACTATACCATTCACAAACCGGCTTGCATTCCATCCTGTTTAATCGGTATTGGTGACATTGAAGGACCTTGGGAACATTGGTTAAATATACCCAGGGAGCAAATTGCCAATAACGAACCCCTGGCTACTCATATCATGAACTATGGTCATGCCAATGGTGTAGATTGGTCGGTGTCCAAGGCGTTATTGATTGATCACTCGGCAATGATCCCGATCCAATACACGATCAAACCGGTAGATGGACTACGCAGTATCCCGATTTATCTTAATTCCGGAGTAGAGCCGTTCATTCACAGCGCCCGTGCGTACCAGATTGGCCAATCTATTGCGCAAGCTATCGCTTGCTGGGAAGGTAATGAACGTATCGCCGTATTCGGTACCGGTGGTCTCAGTCACTGGCCTGGTATGGCCCGCATGGGCGAAGTCAATTCAGCCTGGGATGAGCAGGTGATGACGTATGTTAAGCAGGGTAATGTACAAGCACTGGTAGCGATGTCAGACGAAGAGATCCTTGAGCAGGCTGGCAACGGTGGTCTTGAAATCAAAAACTGGATCTGTGCAATGGGCATACTCGAAGGCTGGAAAGGGGAGATCATCGCCTATCAGTCGGTGCCTGAGTGGGTTTGCGGTTGCGGCTTTATGGAAATGAGCGCTGCCTGAGGTGAATCGAAAACCATGACCAAAATTGAATTCTTTTTCGATTTGATGAGTCCGTTTGCGTATTTGGCGTCTCATCGGTTGGCTAAGATTGCACAGAAGTATGATGTCTCTGTTGCCTACAAAGCCATCGATTTGAGCAAAGCCAAACTCGCCATTGGTAATGATGGTCCGAGTAACCGCAGCTTGCCGGTCAAGCTGCATTACTTGATGACCGATCTGCAACGCTGGGCCAAGCGCTACGATATCGCACTGACGCCGGTAAAGAACCATAATTCTCACCTGCTGAATGTGGGATTATTGTATGCCATTGATCGTGATCAGTCTGCTCAGTATGTGGCGACTGCTTTTCGCCATACCTGGGGAGAGGGCGGCGCACCCGATGATATTGAGCTGCTTGGTCGTGTTGCGTCACAGATGGGGTGGAAAAACGATGACTTTCAAGGGTTTATTTATTCTGCTGCAGCGACGCAGCGCTATGGACAATATACCGACGACGCGATTAAAAAAGGCGTGTTTGGGGTGCCGACGGTGATCGTCGATGGTCATATGTGGTGGGGGAATGACAGGCTCGATTTCGTCGAAGAATATCTCGAACATATCAGTTGATTAACGGCTGTTTACTTTTACAGCCTCTGGCGAAGAAGGAATAAAGATGAAATTGTATATGTATCCCGGTGCGTGTTCGTTATCACCGCATATTGTGCTTGAAGAGCTTGGTATTGACTATCAAACTGAAAAAGTCGACTTAGCCACCAAGTTGACTGAGTCTGGGGAAGATTTTACGAAGATTAACCCCAAGGGCTATGTGCCTGCTTTACAGCTTGATGATGGCGAAGTGCTCACTGAAGGACCAGCTATTGTGCAGTATTTGGCAGATTTACACCCCGACGCAAAGTTAGTGCTCGAACCGGGCTCAATGGCGCATTATCAGCTTCAATCGTGGCTCACTTTCATTGGTACTGAACTACACAAGTCTTGTGGTGTGTTTTTCAATCCGGCCGCCCAAGATGACTGGCGTGCAAGTGCAACGGCCATGATTAACAAACGGCTCAGTTATGTGGATACTTACCTGGCGGGTAATGATTATTTGTTAGGCGAGCACTATTCGGTGGCGGATGCCTACTTATTTACAGTATTGAGTTGGTTGCCCCATCTTCACATTGACATGCAGCAATGGGAGAATCTAGCGCGTTATTACCACTCTGTAGCAGGCCGTCCGGCAGTGGGTGCTGTACTTAAAGCAGAAAGTCTGGTTTAGTCAGGCGTTAAACGTAAAACAGACAGCTGCGGTTCACGCACCTGTCTGTTTTGTTATGAATGAGAACAAGCAAAACGCATTGTGTAACTTTGGAACATTGTGAAGCTTTGCGTTTTGCATCAGCTGTAAGCTGTAGCAGTAAGTACCACTGGCATACGTTTTTATTCATTCATAATAGCAACGGCCCGCGTGTTTAAATAAGCTTCAATTGCTTCCGGGCCTCCTTCTGTACCATATCCAGAATCCTTAATCCCGCCAAATGGTAACTCGGCAGACGTGGCCGGTGGCATATTAATCCACAGCATTCCGACTTCCATATGGCGTGTCAGGAGATCCGCATTCTTGAGTGAACGGGTGAATGCGTAGCCCGCTAGCCCAAACGACAGTCGATTTGATTCGGTAATCGCCTCCTCAATATGGGTAAATGTTCTTATTGCGGCAACCGGCCCGAATGGCTCGTCATTAAGTAGCTTGGCATTTAAAGGGACATTATCAAGTACCGTGGGTTGCCAGAAATTACCGCTTTCACCAATTCGCGCCCCGCCACATAATAGTTGGGCTCCCTTGTCCAGCGCATCACTAATAATGCTGTCCATGGCATCCAGACGCCGGGCGTTGGCCAGAGGGCCCATTTGTGTTCCCTCGCTCAATCCATCGCCGACAGTGATTTGTCTGGCGTGCTGCGCCAGGGCGCTGGCAAATGTCTCACGAATCGACTCATGCACCAGAAAGCGCGTTGGCGAGATACACACCTGACCTGCATTATAAAACTTAAGGGCGCCAAGTGTTTTAACTGCGAGTTCTACATCAGCATCATCGCAGATAACGACCGGGGCATGTCCGCCAAGTTCCATGGTTACTCGTTTCATGTGTTGCCCGGCCATGGCGGCAAGTTGCTTGCCAATGCCGGTTGAACCGGTAAAACTGATTTTCTTGATTACCGGGTGGGGAATTAAATAATCTGAAATTTCAGCGGGGTCGCCGTATATCAGATTGACAACACCCGGTGGCAGTCCGGCATCATGAAACGCACGGATGAGCGCGGCAGGCGCGCCGGGTGTTTCTTCGGCGGCTTTGACCACTATTGAACAGCCTGCCGTTAGCGCCGCCCCGAGCTTGCGAACCAGTTGGTTAATAGGAAAGTTCCATGGTGTAAAGGCCGCGACTGGACCAACGGGATCTTTGATGACCATTTGTCGAATAGACAAACTCTTGCGGGACGGCACAAGACGACCGTAAATACGCAGACCTTCATCAGCAAACCACTCGATAATATCGGCAGCAGCCGTGGTCTCACCCGTGGCTTCATGTAACGGTTTTCCCTGTTCCAGGGTTAACGTCTGGGCGATGCCTGGGGCGCGCTCGCGCAACAGTGCGGCGGCTTTACGCATAATATTGCTGCGCGCTGCCGCCGTCATTTCGCGCCATATTTCAAAGCCTTGTTGCGCCGCGTCAATGGCCCGTTCCATGTCCGCTATACTGGCGTGTGCAACATGGCCAATGACCTCACCATTGGCCGGGTTGGTAACCGGTAGTGACCGTCCATCAGCGGCGTTGCTCCACTCGCCGTTGATCAGTAGTTGGGTATCAGGGTAAGGCAGTTTGTCGCGTTGATCAGTGTTTTTGGTTTTCATGACGTTACTCGTTCAACTAATATATCGACTTTCAAAGTAGCGTGCGACAGGTTGATAACAGATGCAATTCTAGTAGGCATAACATCTACATCACTACTGTGAATAAAGCTGTAGAACATGCGCTGCCCTGCTATTGAATATATCCCCGTGACAATATCTTATTGTTATTTTACTCCTGATTCATTATCATTTTAGTAACATGCTTGATACATGCTTTTGTGTTCTGTTAGTCTTTGACGCTTAATTCATATGGCGGTAGCTTTAATTTTAGCCGCTTTGTGCATCAATAATTAAAACAATATAGAATTTAACAAATGGATCTCGATAAGCTCGATATGACGTTATTGCGGGTTTTTCACCGTGTAATGATGGAACGAAAAGTCTCAACGGCAGCAGAGGCACTTGGATTAACGCAGCCTGCCGTTAGTAATGCCTTAAAGCGGTTACGTGACATTACGAAGGACGACTTGTTTATTCGTACCAGTGGCGGCATGCAACCCACCACATTTGCGATCCAAATTGCTGAACCCGTGGGGTACGCCCTAGCAGTGATTGATAGCACTTTTAGTCAGCCTGTTCACTTTGACCCCATCACGGATAACAGAACATTTAACCTCGGCCTGACCGATATTGGTGAAACTTATTTGCTCCCCCGTTTACTAGCCCATACGATGGAATCCGCCCCCAATATCAGGTTTAATACTGTACGACAGGGTAGCGACTCCTTGCAGGCTGAAATGGAGAACGGAAATATTGATCTTGCAGTCGATATCTTGCCTCAACTCAAAGGCGATATCCTCCACCGTCGATTATTGAACGAAGAATACGTGATTTGTCTGCGTAAGCAGCATCCTATGGCAAGAAAAAGGCTTTGGACCCCAGAAGATTACTTACGGCAGTCGCATATGGTGGTTGTCGCAAAAGAAACGGGGCATGGTGATGTTGACACCATTTTGGCGAAAAAGGGAATGGTAAGAGATATTAAATTAACCGTACCTCATTTTATGACTTTGGGGCCTACACTGGCAACAACTGATATGATCTCAACCCTGCCAGTAGATGCTGCGAGAATGCTTGAGAACCCATTTAATTTAACAACTGTGCCGCTTCCAATATCAATCCCAACGGTGGATGTGGATGTTTGCTGGCATCGCCGGGTCCACCGAGATCCCGCCAATCTCTGGTTGCGTGGCCTGATGTTTGATCTCTTTCACCGTTTGTGAGTTTACGCGATGTTGATGACAGTAATACCTAGCGGAAGAATTTTGGCCGTGGAGCCCGGTGAAACGTTATTACAAACCTTACTAAAAAATGATGAACCTATTTCATATAGCTGTCAGGATGGTCGCTGTGGGCTTTGTCGATGCTCTATTTCTTTGCTGGAGAGAGGGTCCGGTGAGCTGCCGGTGAGCTTGAATGATGAGAGTGCGCAGTCAGTACTTGCTTGCCAAACTCGCACCAAAACGGATTGTTTGGTTTCTATACCCAGTGTGGAGGATCTGTGTATTGTCGAGGCGCAGATTATTGGAGCAGAAGTCTTTGCGGTCCGCTCTTTATCATCCACGGTTGACGAATTCGTACTTCGTACTAAAACGCCTGCGCAATTTCGCGCTGGACAACATTTTGACGTGACGTGGCACCCTACCATCATTCGTCCCCTGTCTGCGGCTAGCATGCCGGGAGAAAACGAACTGCGTTTTCACGTTCAGCGGCATCCATTTGGTCGATTCTCGCAGTTCGCTGCAAACAACAAGTTGGTCGGTAATACCGTTACCGTGAAAGGCCCTCTCGGTAGCGTTTATTTACGTGAACACTGTACCAGGCCTATCCTTTGTATATCGCATAATACCGGTTTGGGAGCGATGGTGACGCTCCTCAGGTCAATCGCTGATGCGGGATTGCTAAACACGGTGTATATCTATGCTGGTTTTTCTTTGCGAGAGGATATGTATGGCATTGAGGAATTGAAAGATGTCATTTCCGGTTTACGGGGGGTAACGAAATTACGCGTTGTTGTTGCCAGTGGCCTTAAGGAACGGAAACGCGGTTATCTGACCGGACTTCTTACCGATGCAATTCATCTTGAGTTAGCCAGGTTAAAAGAATGCCGAGTTTATTCGTTTGGTTCGCCGCATGCAATCGAAACCGTTTCATGGAGCTTGAAACAGGCCGGTGTTTTACCGGATAGACTACATTCCCAGTCTTTTCTCTACTCTCATTACTAAAACCCAGAATTTTTATAACTCATATCATAACCGCGCCGCGTTATGCTTTTTTCTGGCTGAAATCCGGCAACTTGAGGCGGCGCGGGTATAGGCATCAATACCATTTTTGGGCAACTAGAATAGATATTGAATGACGTTAAGATAGAAACGCAATAATGCTCGTCGCTTTATTCAGATCGGTGATGGTTAACTTATGTTTACCTATGTTGTTCACGCTTGATTATTCGCGCATTATTACGCGATGTTGCACTATTCCAGATTAATGGAGGCGCTATAAATGGCCGAAAAAATTCAATTATGCAAAGTATCAGATGTCGATGTTGGTGATATGTTAAGAGTGGATATTGATGGTGTCCCTCCTATTGCCGTTTATAATATTGATGGTGAGATCTATGCAACCAGTCAGGGCAACCGCATACTTTTACCCAAAAATAAGCTCTGCTCTGAATTCATCGGCCCAGCCAGCCATTTTGAGTTTGCTTCTCATGCTGGCTTTCTTGGGGTGTAAACGAGCCATATTCAAACAAAACCGCCTAATCACTCCGACATTTTCCGCTCCGTCCTCTTTGCGTATTCGGCTATCATCTTCTTTGAACGTCACGTCTAACACCCAGTGGACTTTATTTTCGACTTCCCAGTGTGCTCGGATAGCCTGGTTGACCGCAACGGGGTCAATATCCAGTGAATTGATGTAATATTGCGTTTCAGTGCTCACCTCTTTGTCTTTAAGGTGGCGCTCTCGTTCTATTTTGATAACACTGCGTATACCTTTCCAGTGCTGTGCTTCACTTATCCACTCACTGACTCTTAGTTGCTGGCACCGGCGTACTTCAATTCGTCCATGGCCAGAATCAGTCTGTTCATTACAGGCAATCCAATCGGGATTATCCCTCTCTACCTTATGGAAATAGGCGGCAATTTCATCGCGTAGTTGTTTGTGGTTATTTTTGATGCAGAGCACATAATCTGCGTTCTCCGAGCTGATTTTCTCGACTATCTTTTTCTGAGAGTTCATGGCATCTGCACTGATAAGAGCGCCTTTAATATTAAGCGTGTCGAGTAGGTCCAATACCGAAGCATTCTCATTTTTCTTGCCCGATGACTTCAGTTGCGCAAGCACTAAACCTGCATCTTTGCTCCAGGCGGTAATGCTATGTAATGCCGTTTGCTTATCGCCATCGTAGGAATGACGAAGTGTCTTACCGTCGATGGCAATTTGAGGCTTACCCGTTTCAACACGCACTTCATTCACCCAATTCATAAAGGCTTTATTTAATTGTTCAGGGCATATTACTCGGACAATTCGGGCAATGGTATCGTCAACAGGAATGCCGTTTTCAAAGGGACGGTATTGGCGCAACCAATCAAGTTTATCTCGACCAAACACTTCTATATCGCTCCAACCCTCTGCTCCAGAAAGGACTGCACTCACAGTCAGAAATATCACATCAATAAAGTCATGTTGAACATTAATTTGCGTGCGGGGATCGGTAACTTCTGAAAAATGGCTTAGAAAACTCATAATTAACTCGTGTCATCAAAAAAACTATTTGATCACACTAATGATGATAAATATAACGAATTAAATCGATCAGATATCAGAGTAATTTAACAAAAGTACGATCTTGCCCTGTGCAACCAGTAATATTTGCACGCACGCCACCGCTTTTTTGACGAATGGATACTTGGAAGACGACCTGGTAGAGTGCCCGGTTCATGGGGGGACCTTTAATGTACGTACTGGAGAGGCGGTTGATTTTCCCTGTGAAATTGATCTTAAAACATACGCAGTGTCGGTTGAAGATGGCAATGTAATGGCCGTTGTGGAGTAACTGATATGTCAAAGCACATACTAACGATTGGTGCGGACACCAAAATCGAGGTGGAAGAGCGTGATACGGTGCTTCGTGCCGCGCTGCGGGCAGGGCTGGGATTTCCCTATGAATGTAATTCTGGTGGCTGTGGCGGTTGCCATTTTCAGTTGCTTGAGGGTGAAATTAATGAGCGGTGGGCGCAGGCTCCCGGCATATCGGAGAAAGCACGTGCATCTGGAAGGCATTTGGCATGTCAGTCAGAAATGAGTAGTGATTGTACTATCAAGGTTAGACTAAAACCGGCGTTTCAACCCCGTTATGCTCCAGCGCGTGTCAAGGTGAGTTTTGCTGGCAAACATGACATTGGCAGCGACATGGCTGAGTACCTTTTTCAGTCTGATGGGCCGGCAGAATTTATACCCGGTCAGTACGCCATGCTGAAGGCACCTGGTATCGGTGCCGAGCGTGCGTATTCCATGGCAAACCTGCCTAACCAGGAAGGCATTTGGTCTTTCGTGATTAAGCAAGTCCCGAATGGTTTGGTATCGAATTATTTGGCTAACGAGTTACAAGAGGGGGACGTTATCGAGTTGGATGGCCCCTTTGGTGTGGCGCATTATCGTAACGATTCACCGCGAGATATAGTCTGCATTGCCGGCGGTTCGGGACTGTCACCTATTCTCTCTATCTTGCGCTCGGCTGTGAGTGATCCGCTCGCCAGTCAACGAAAAATTTATTTTTTCTTTGGTGCTCGCACTATCGAGGGCCTTTGTCAGAATTACCTGCGTTCAACGGGGCTGCCACTGGATGATCGAATACAGTTCGTGCCGGTGCTGTCGGAAGCACCTTTGGATGCGCAGTGGCCGGGGTCTATCAGTTACGTTCATGAAGCGGTAAGTCGTTGGTTGGGAGAGGTTGAAAGTGCCCAGTCATTTGAATATTACCTCTGCGGGCCACCATTGATGACCGATGCGGTGGAAAACCTGTTATTGTTGAATCATTCGCTGCCCGCTGAACAACTCCATTTTGATCGGTTTGTATAGTCAACGATGGAATAGTCTCCTCCCTCAAACGGCATCGCAATGTGCCAAACTTGGAACTGAACATTAAAGTTATCAAGTTGAGGAGACCAAAATGAATATTGCACAGTAAAACACGTATGTGCGAGGTAATAAAACATATTTATGATGCTTTAGCCATAACCGAACCAGTCGTATGAACAAAGATGGGATGTGCGTTGTCGAAAACGCAAACCCAACAGGATATTCAGGCCTTACATATAATCTGTAAGAGGTGTGAGTGGAATAGAAAGGCCAATAGTAATGAGCTTCGAGGGTTGCTCAAAGAGTTTGGGGTAGTACACACTTGTCTGCGAGAGTTATCCGGTGGGCATTGTAGATTAGGCTGGCGCTCAATTAGCGCGGCACCAAGCGGTGTTGATTTGCAGCTAAATCTAATCCACGGTTTGCACTGAATTGTGATCCACCATGTTCGTTAGATTAATGCCACTTTTTGGCTTTGATTGCTAGTTATTCTTCCCCTTGGTTTGTTGTGCTGATTGTTTAAAACGGTCGCTGTCATTACTGGTTTCGATGATATGGCAGTGGTGCATATTCTGGCCGATCGTGAACACCAATTCTGGCCGATGGTGAACACCCATTCTGGTCTGATGGTGAACAGTTTTGCCTTGACGCCAGAATCACTGTTCACGAACCAGAATAGATTTCCCGCATTGATATTTTTGACTGCTAACCTGTTGCCTTTTGCTTTAGGAAACAGGGATGCCAACCAAGAGATTATCAATGCGACAACTTCGAGAAATTCTTCGCCTGAAATTGCAGGCAGATCTCAGTATCCGGCAAATCCACCGTAGTTTACGAGTGAGTGTTGGTGCCGTTTCCAAGGTGCTTAGCAAAGCGAATGAGATGAACCTGAGCTGGCCTGACGTTAACCAGCTTGATGATGTATAACTGGCAAGTCGCTTCTATCCAGAAGCGGATACACGTCAGTCCGGGCAGTATGAGATGCCGGACTGGCGGGATGTGCATCAGGAACTTACGCATAAAGGCGTAACCAAACACCTGTTATGGGAGGAGTACACGGAGCAATACCCCAACCGCAGTTACAGTTATCCGCAATATTGCAATCATTATCAGGTCTGGCAAACGTTACAGCGCCGCTCAATGCGGCAGACTCACAAGGCCGGTGAAAAGCTGTTTGTGGATTATGCGGGACAAACAGTACCGATAATCAGTGCCAGTACCGGTGAAGTTCGCCAGGCGCAGGTCTTTGTTGCGGTGATGGGGGCATCCAACCACACCTTCGCGGAAGGCACCTGGACACAGAGTCTGCCGGACTGGCTGGGTAGCCACACCAGAGCGTTTAGCTTCTTCGGTGGTGTGCCGCAGTTGGTGATACCGGATAATTTAAAAAGTGGGGTGAGTAAAGCTTGCCGCTACGACCCGGATGTCACGCCAGCCTATCAGCAGTTAGCGGCTCACTATGGCTGTGCGATTGTCCCCACCAGACCCTATAAACCGAAGGATAAAGCCAAAGCCGAAGTCGGTGTGCAAGTGATTGAGCGCTGGATATTAGCCCGGTTACGTCATTACACCTTCTTCTCACTGGCGGAGCTGAATACGTGTATTGCCGCTCTCCTTAAAGACGTGAATAACCGTCCCTGCAAGCAACTCAATGGCAGCAGACAATCGTGGTTCGATAGTATCGATAAGCCGGCACTCGCACCGTTACCTAAGCTGGCTTATCAATATACCGACATCAAAACGGTCAAGGTCAATATCGACTACCATATCCAGATGATGCGAACCTGTATTCCGTGCCGCATCATCTGGTTGGCGAGCGAATAGATGTGCATGCCAGCAGCGCCTTAATCACACTGTACTTCCGCAACAAGGTCGTCGCCAGTCATGCCAGGCAATATCGTCATGGAATGAGTACCGTTCCGGCGCATATGCCTACACGCCATCAGAAGCATCAAAGCTGGGCGCCAGGCATACCGCGTGTGTCTGGGCCTGCTCAATCTCTCACGCCAATACCCGTCACAACGGCTTAACAAAGCCTGCACTATCGCCAATCATCAGCATCTGTACCGGCTTAAACAGGTGAAAGCCATCCTGACCTCGAATCAGGACAAGCTGTATCAGCACAAGTCGCAAAACCACCTACCTCAAGTCCACGAGAATATCCGCGGCCCACAAAGCTTCCACTAACTCAGGAATAGACAATGACTAACACCACCTTAATGCTGCTCAGACAATTAAAACTCACCGGCATGGCTGATGCCCCGACCATGCAACAGTCACAGCCGAATAACTACGACAACTTAAGCTTCGAAGAGCGACTGCAATTACTGGTCGATGCAGAACATCTCGAACGCGGCCAGCGAAAACAACAGCGGCTGCTAAAGGCCGCAAAACTCAAATTACACGCTACCGCCAGGGACATTGATTATACGCATCCACGCAGTTTAAAGCAGGCGCACATGGCCAGCCTTCTGCAATGTGAGTGGGTGCATAAACACCAGAACCTACTACTCACCGGGCCTTGTGGTTGCGGGAAAACGTATCTGGCCTGCGCCGTGGCTCATACTGCCTGCATGAAAGGCTACGGCGTAAAGTACTACCGGTTATCCAGACTGATGCTCGAGCTAAGTCTGGCAAAAGCCGATGGTACTTACAGCAAAATGCTGCAACAACTGGCGAAAATAGACATCCTCATCCTTGATGACTGGGGCTTGGAGCCGCTAAAGGCAGCCCAACGCAACGACCTGATGGAAATCATGGATGACAGAAATAACCACAGCTCAACCATTATCATCAGTCAGTTACCCAACGATCAATGGTATCAATCCAGCGGTGATAACACGCTGGCTGATGCCATACTCGACCGCCTGATACACAACGCGCACCGGATAAATCTAAAAGGGGAATCAATGCGAAAAACACGCTCAGAGTTGACTGATGGTGAACACTTAGTGTAAGGATGGGCTTCGCCCAATGCGGGAGATCTTAGGTGTTCGCGATGCGCCAGAATTAGTGTTCACGTTCAGCAGAATACGCAAAGGCGCAATTTACGCGATTTTGACATCCTAACGTTTAAACTTCGGCTATATTTTCCTCTCTTTTTCTGGTTAGATCAGTTAATATCCACAATCAAGTTTTTAGATTCATGATTGTATGTAAATTTACACATTTAAGAGTAGGCAAATCCTGAAACATGCACAGATATACTGACGCAGGCCCCGTTACGACTTTGTAGTATCTATTATTATGTGTTTTTTACGCCAATGGATTTGATTTCAGAGCGTCTTTAATAAACTTGGTTAGCACAACCGCATGCCCACTCACCATGCTCGTGTAATATTGCTAACCATATCCATTTTTTAGTTTTTAACCAAAGCCGAGGCTGAAGGCACAAATATGAAAAAAAAATTTCTATCGCTTATGTTTAGTGTGGCAATAACCATACCGGTATTCGCTGATAGCTTATTAGACGTTTATCAACAAGCCATGGCCAACGATCCAGTTGTAAATCGTGCAAAAGCACAGCGCGATGTCGCTTATTAGGCGATTCCCATTAGCCGCGCGGCGCTGTTGCCACAAATTTCAGGTTCCCTGGGATATTCCACATCTACCAGTGAATCTACCCAGAACATTCAACGTGAAGATGAAAACGGCAACCCGACCTTCGAAATTGTCGATGTAGAAGTTGACCGTGACTCTACCAGCTGGGGCATTGACCTCAATATGTCGTTATACGACCACTCTCGCTGGTTAGGTCTGGACCAGACTGAATTATCTGCCGAGCAAAGCGACGCTACCTACGCCGCCGCGGTACAACAACTAATTGTACGCACGGTCACTGCTTATCTCGACGTACTGCGCGCCCAGGACAACCTGGACTTTGTGCAGGCAGAGAAACGTGCCATCGAACGCCAGTTAGAACAAACCAAACAGCGTTTTGAAGTGGGCTTAACCGCCATCACGGATGTCCACGAAGCTCAGGCCAATTACGACAATACTGTTGCTCAGGAAATTGTGGCCGAAAATCGCATCGAGCTGGCCCGTGAAGCGCTGCGCGTGATTACCGGTAAGTATCACGACCGTCTGGACGTGCTCGATACCAAACGCTTTGCCGCCTCATCACCATCGCCACAGGCCGTTACAGAATGGCTGGACATCGCCGAAGAGTCTAACCTGACCCTGCTGGCTCAGCGTCTGGCCATGGACGTAGCGAAGATGGAAATCGACATTGCTACAGCTGGTCACTACCCAACGCTGGGTTTGTCAGCATCTTATGGTAGCTCGAAAACCGAAGTTTCATCACCGTTCTTCACCAACGAAACGCCGTTTCAGGATAGTCAGAGCATCGGTGTAAATGTTTCTGTGCCTATTTATCAGGGCGGTCAGGTATCGGCGCAAACGGATCGCGCCCGCGCATTATTTATCAGTGCCGGTGAAGATTTAGAACTCGCCCACCGTCAGGCCATCCAGTCGGTTCGCAGTTCATACAATGATGTAAAAGCCTCTATCTCTACCATCCGCGCACTGGAACAGGCAGTGTTATCTGCAGAGAGCGCGTTGAAAGCGACAGAAGCGGGTTTTGATGTGGGTACGCGTACCATTGTTGACGTACTTAACAGCACCCGTAACCTGTTCGACGCACGCGCTAATCTGTCGGGCGCGCGTTATGACTTTATTCAGTCAATGGTAACGCTTAAAGAAGCTGCTGGGAACTTGACCGTCAATGACCTTGAGTTAGTAAGCCAGGGCTTGAAAGAAGCGCCAAGGGATAACGAGTAATTAACTTTTCAACATATATTGTTCGCTCTGACAGCGATTTTTGTATTGTAAGTACATAACAATATTTAAATTTAATTTACCTCTAATGTAAATGTAGGTTACTTTATTTCTAATAATATATTTTAAAAGGCAGCATATGAAAGTTTTCTCTCCAGTAGTGGTGTTGGCTCTAATAGCCCTGTTTTCAGGGCATTTAAAAGCACAGAGCTTGCCCAGTGTCACAGTGATGACCGCCAAAACCGAAGATTTTACTGCTAAGGTACGCCTGCCAGGCCGAATAAAAGCCACAACAACAGCGGAAGTTCGTCCTCAGGTTACCGGAATAATTAGCGAACGCTTGTTTGTTGAGGGGGCATCGGTTGAAATGAACCAGCCGCTATATCAGGTGGAAGACGATACCTACGCCGCTATCGTGTCCAGTGCGCAAGCGGCAGTTTCTCAGGCCGAGGCGAGACTTGATTTAGCCATCTCTGAAACGGCCCGAGCCAAGAAGATGCTTTCGACCAATACGGGGTCGAAACAGAACTACGATAATACCGAAGCTGAAAGGAAATCTGCGGAGGCCGCACTTGAAATGGCGCGGGCGCAATTGAAAAGTGCAGAAATTGACTTTAACCGTTGCACGATTCGCGCCCCAGTTTCTGGCATTATTGGTTTGTCGCAAAGTACACCTGGGTCCTTGGTTAGTGCACAACAAGCCAATGCACTTGCAACGATCCGGTCAATCGACTCTGTTTACGTGGATGTGACACAATCGGTTAATGATCTGCTGGCCTGGTATCAACAACCGAAACAGTATAAGGAACGTATGGCCGGAAATGTGACTTTGATACTGCCCACCGGAGAAGTTTATGCTCAAGCAGGGGAACTGCGTGCCGCTGAACCCAGAGTTGAACCAACAACAGGCATGATTACACTGCGCATTGCGTTCCCAAACCCAGACTATCGTTTGATACCGGGTCTGTATGTTGAAGTCGAGCTTCCTCGACAGCAAGCCGAAAACGCCATCCTGTTGCCGAAAAATGTGGTGATGCGGAACAGCTCTGGCACAGCCAGCGTCTGGATTGTTGATGATGGTGTTGTGGTTGAACGCACTGTTACAATGCTGACCGGAGCAGGAAACAAGTGGGTTATCACCAGCGGTATAAACGCCGGCGATCTTGTTGTCACTTCGGGCTTTCAGAAAGTTGCTCCTGGAGTAAAGGTCGAAATCGCTACTCCCAGCAAAGGATAGAACTACACTATGTCACGTTTTTTTATCAACAGACCTATATTTGCCTGGGTTCTGGCAATTATCGTTATGGGCTTAGGGATCTTGTCCATTCTACGCCTCCCCATATCACAATATCCCAGTATATCCGGCCCTTCGGTGGTAATTGGTGCGACCTATCCTGGGGCATCAGCTGAAACGGTCGCCGATACCGTAGTACAGGTGATCGAGAAAGAGATGACCGGTCTGGATGGACTGCGCTACATTGAATCCTCCACTACATCGACGGGTAGCGCCAGTATCACGCTAACCTTCACTATCGGAACTGATCCGGATATTGCGCAAGTACAGGTACAGAACAAATTAGCGCAGGCCGAGGCTGGGCTTCCCGAAGCTGTGGCTCGTCAAGGGGTCACAGTGGAAAAGTCGGCTACCGGATTTTTAATGGTGCTCGCACTGATCTCTGATGACGGAGCCAGGAGTGCGATTGATCTTGCCGACTACCTAAATTCCTACGTTGTTGAGCCGGTGTCCAGGCTGAAGGGGGTTGGCAAAGTTCAGGTCTTCGGTTCGGAATACGCGATGAGGATCTGGCTGGACCCTCAAAAGCTCAAATATTACAATTTGTCACCACAGACGGTAACAGCGGCTATTCGGTCGCAGAATGCGCAGATTTCAGCCGGTAGTTTTGGGGCCATGCCAGCGCCCAAAGGTCAGTTACTTAATGCCACGATCACGGCGCAAACGCTACTACGAACCCCTGAGGATTTTGAACGTATCGTACTGCGTACCGATACCGACGGCGGGATGGTCCTACTGCGCGATGTCGCCCGCGCCGAACTTGGCACTGAAAACTATGAGATCACCAGCTTTTTTAATGGCCAACCCTCGACCGGTATGGCGGTACAGCTGGCTTCGGGCGCCAATGCGCTGGAAACCGCCGATCTGGTTAAGGCCAAGGTAGCAGAGCTCGCGAGTCAGTTTCCGGCGGGCGTTAGCTATACTATCCCTTACGACACCACGCCTTTCGTTTTGCTTTCTATCGAGGCGGTGGTGGCTACGCTGTTTGAGGCTATCGCACTGGTATTTCTGGTAATGTTGCTGTTTCTGCACAACTTGCGAGCAACACTGATCCCTACGCTGGCGGTACCGGTTATTCTGTTGGGGACATTTGGTATCCTTGCTGCGCTTGGTTTTAGTATAAACACGCTAACCATGTTGGCGATGGTTCTGGCTATCGGCCTCGTGGTTGATGATGCCATTGTAGTCGTCGAAAATGTTGAGCGAATCATGCATGACGAAGGGCTTAGTCCGCTTGAGGCAACCCGCAAATCTATGGACGAGATTTCCGGTGCGCTGGTTGGCATCGGGATTGTTGTATCGGCGGTGTTTGTCCCCATGGCCGTTTTCGGCGGCTCCACTGGCCAGATGTACAAGCAGTTTGCTATTACCATCGCCTCTGCCATGGGACTTTCGGTAATGGTCGCATTGATCTTCACACCAGCACTATGCGCTACCTTGCTCAAACCGCATTCCAACACTCCACCTAAGAGCAAATTTGGGCGGTTAGCATCCGGTTTCGGCAACTGGTTTGAGCGCAATTTCAGCGGTCTGACACGTGCGTACACCCGGGGAGTTCGCCGTGCTACTGATGGTCCGTTTCGTATGCTGATCGTTTTTGGGCTGATCCTGGTAGGTATGGCGACGCTCTATGCGCGTACACCGACATCCTTCCTGCCTGATGAGGATCAGGGTGTGTTGATGACTCTGGTACAGTTACCTTCCGGGGCGACGGCGGAACAAACCGAGAGCGTGCTGGGACAGGTCCGTGAATACTTCGTCTCGGCGGAAGCCGAAAATGTCGTCTCTGTGTTCGCTGTTCGTGGGTTTTCCTTTACCGGACAGGGACAAAACATGGGGCTCCTCTTTGTCAAGCTCAGGGATTGGTCAGAGCGAAGCAATCCAGAGGATTCTGCTATGGCGATCGCCGGGCGTGCCTTTGGCCCGCTGATGGGCGGGATCCGTGAGGCATTAGTTATTCCTATTGTTCCGCCAGCGGTGCAGGAACTGGGTAACTCAAACGGCTTTACCGCATATCTTCAGGCAACGAGTGGACAGACTCATGAGGAGTTGTTACAAACGCGTAATCAACTGCTTGGCATGGCTGGGCAGGACTCCCGACTTACCTCGGTTCGTCCCGGTGGCGTTGAGGATGCCGCGCAGTTTCGGCTTAACATCGACTGGAGTAAGGCCGGGGCTGTTGGCGTATCGGCGGCAACCGTGGGAGAATTTTTACAGGCTGTCTGGTCCAGTGCCTATGTTAATGACTTTCTTTATGATGGGCGTGTAAAACGTGTCTATGTGCAGGGCGAGCCATCGGCTCGAACCGCGCCTGAAGATCTTGCTCAATGGCGAGTGCAAAATACCAGCGGCGATTTTGTGGATTTCTCTGCCTTTTCTCAACAGGAATGGGTGTTCGGTCCTCAGCAAGTCACGCGTTACAATGCTATGCCGTCAATGAAGATAGAAGGCTCTCCCGCTGATGGCTATTCGTCGGGTGAAGCCATTCTTGCAATGGAGGAACTTAGCGCAAAATTGCCACCGGGTTTCTCGCTGCAATGGACGGGTATGTCGCTTGAAGAGAAAGAAGCCGGCTCCGGTGCCATGGTGCTTTATGTACTGGCGTTAGCCACGGTATTCCTGTGTCTTGCAGCACTCTATGAAAGCTGGACTATTCCTGTTGCGGTACTTTTGGCGATGCCGGTTGGCATTCTCGGTGCATTGCTTGGAGCCTGGATTGGTGGCCAGACGAATGGGGTGTATTTTCAGGTTGGTCTGCTCACCGTGGTTGGCTTAACCGGAAAGAATGGGATCATGATTGTTGAGTTTGCCCGAGAACGCATGGACACGCTCGGGGAGAGTGCCTTGGAGGCGGCACGCAAATCGGCCGAGTTGCGCCTGCGACCGATTTTGATGACCTCTTTGGCTTTTGGACTCGGCGTAGTCCCGCTGATCCTATCAAGCGGAGCGGGGTCGGGTGCGCGCCTAGCGATCGGATATGCAACGTTCTTCGGCACGGTTACAGGCACTGTCTTGGCGATCTTTTTCGTGCCCGTATTTTTCGTTTTGGTGACTCGATTCTTTTTTGGTAACCCAACAATGAAGGAAATATCTAAAGTATCGAATAGTTTTTAAATTGCAAAAGACTGAACGACCGGCCCTAGTCGAAGACAGTCTATGGGCCGGGTTATTCTGGTATTGCCTTCTATCGTATAAAAGAGTTCAGAGGGCCGAAAGGTGCAAATGTAAACAGCAAAGATCAGCACACTCTAAGCACTCTGTTAGAGTTTGACATCAAGGCCGTAACCGCTGGCTTCTACTCCGTGTCCAAAGATATCGCCCTTATAATACTCCTGTTGAGCTGGCGTTTTCGCTGCGCCCCAACCAAGTTCCCAAAGCCATCCTGACGGATTTGCATGATAGAATGTAAGGGCCTTGTCGTTAGAGTGTTTACCCATTTGCATCGCAACATCAATGCCAGCATTTCTCACAATATCGTGGGCCTGGCCTAAATCATCAAGCTCAGTGTATTCTATCATGAGGTGATTTATCCGCTTTTCCATGGGACCAGTGCCAAAGGCAATGGAATGTTGGCGTTCATTGCAATGCATAAAGGTGAGTTCAACTTCGCCTACATTAGGGATCTCAAGTTGATACTCAACGGAGCCAGAGAGTCCTAACAAGGTGTAAAACCGGTAGGCTGCCTCGCCGTCTGTCTGCTTGAGTATGCAATGTCCGATGCCCTCTGAGCCAGTGAGAAAGCGACCAAATAATGGGCGACCAGGATGAAATGGACGAGAAGTTTCTACATGAGGCCCCCAGAATATCTCGGTAGGATTGCCACCGGGATCGACCAGTTTCATCAGGCCAAGTACATGACGCTCCGCTGCTTCTTGCTTGGATGCAATTTTAAAAGACACGCCAGCCTTCTCCAGTTTACTGGCCATCGCATCAAATTCTTCTCGTCCAGCGACTCTCCAGCCAACATAAGCCAAATCATCCTGGTCTGAAATATGGCAAGTAATACGGTGGTGCCAAGGATCCATTCTTAAATAAAAACGATCCGGTTCGCCATGATCAACAATTTCCATACCGACAATATTCGCAGCATAATCTTTCCATGCGTGTGGGTCGCTCACTGTGAGACCGAGATATCCAAGCTCGGTGACTTTTACTTCAGCCATCTTTATTCCTCTTGTTGTGGATGAATAACAACTACATGTAAAATAAATGTGTATTTTTGGTGATAAGTTTTACTTAAAAGTAAATGTTAACTTGGATCTATACTCAATCCCATAAGCCCCGCCGTTATCGATAATTATCATCTGTGATAAAGCATATCGTCACGCTGTTCATTTTTATCTCCTGATCTTACATAAGTAGCTGACAGAATAAGATATAAGTTGCAAACAAAGGATGTTTTGCGAGTAGGCGCTACACGCGTTCTGCCTGGCGTTAGTTGCTATCTATTCAGCGTTGGTGCAACGCCACATTCATTGCGCCTTGATCAATTATGTGCTTGGACTGTATGAAATTTGTACCAGAAAGGCAGCCAGCCCCATGGAAGAACACCTATTATTCAGCGCCGTGATATGCCATATGCGTGATTGGGTGTTCCCTACTGCTAACCGAATCAACATAATAAATAACAATAAATAAACAAGTTAAACAAACATTAAACAAAAATAAGCGAGGGGGAAATCGATGGGATGGCTTAAAGAATCGGTTGCTTTAATTACTGGCGGTGGCTCCGGACTTGGTCTGTCATTGGTAAAACGTTATCTTGCCGAGGGTGCCAAAGTGGCGGTACTTGAAGCCGATGAACAACGCGCCGAACAATTGCGGGAAACGTTGCAAGACCAGGTCTGCGTAATCGTTGGCGATGTCACTCGCTATGATGACAATGAGCGGGCCGTTAAACAAACGGTTGATACGTTTGGTCGTTTGGACGTCTTTGTTGCAAATGCCGGTATCTGGGATTTCTTTGAACCGCTAGCGGCTTACGAAGGCGCAAAACTTGCCGAAGCCTTTGACGAATTGATGTCGGTTAATGCCAAGGGAGGAGTGCTAGGTGCCCGTGCCGCGCTCCCTGAGTTAATAAAAACTCAAGGTAACATTATTTTTACCATTTCCAATGCGGGCTTTTACCCCGGTGGCGGTGGGCCGCTTTATACCGCATCTAAGCACGCGCTGGTTGGCATTGTTCGCCAGCTTGCTTACGAATTAGCGCCAAAAGTACGGGTTAATGGCGTTGCGCCAGGCGGTATGAAAACCGGTTTGCGAGGGTTATCCGCTACCGGTACCGATGGCCAGTCGCTAAATCAGATCGACACGCTGGATGAATTACTCACCGATATCACTCCCTTGCAAGTTTCTCCCCAACCTGAAGATTATTGCGGGCCATACGTGCTATTGGCATCTAAAGAGAATTCTTCAGTTACCACCGGTGTGATTATCAATACGGATGGTGGTTTGGGGGTGCGTGGCATCGCCAACGTCCGTGGCGGTGAAAATCTTTAAAACGATAAACCTATTGTTATAAACCATGAGACAGAGAATGGCTGTTGAAATTATTGAGAAAAAAGTGCCTTCAGGCCAGTACGAAAGTCATGTTTTATTAGCTGGTAATCCAGAAAATCCGCCGCTTATTCTTATGCATGGTGCCGGTCCTGGCGCATCTGCTTCTTCTAACTGGCGACACTGCCTTGAGGATCTGGCCAAAGATTTTTATATCATCGCGCCTGACATGATTGGTTTTGGCCAGAGTGAAATTCCTGATCCAATACCGCCCCATAGTGTGACGTGGATGGGTATGCGAGTACTGCAGGTACTGGGCCTAATGGATACGCTGGGTATTGAAAGTGCCGATATTGTGGGCAATTCCATGGGCGGCGCGGTTGTATTGCACCTGTTGATTGAGGCCCCTGAACGCTTTAAACGGATCATGATGATGGGACCGGCCGGGGCTAAAATGAGCAGAACCCCCGAAATGGCAAGGCTTCTTGCGTTTTATGCCGATCCTCGATTACCGCGCTACAGAGAGTTGATCACCAGCTTTGTATACGATCCGTCGGCACTCAAAAACTTGGATGAAATCATTGAGCAACGCTTCAAAGTGGCGACCGATCCAGAAGTCAGACGCGTCCAGGAAGTTATGTTTGAGTCGATGAAAACCGGCATGGATGCGCTGGTTGTGCCACCGACAGCGCTGTCACGTATGCCCCACGAATTTGCGCTGGTGCATGGCCGATTTGACCGGATCGTACCACTGGAAGCCAGTATGTACCTGCTGGAACATTTACAGCGGGCTGATCTGCATGTGCTGGATCGCTGCGGTCACTGGGCCCAGATCCAACGCTGGGATGCCATGCTGCCACTGATGCGTTCGCATTTTCTTAGAGGCTGACGAACACGGTTATGGCATTAGCACCAGACGTCATTCGCGCACTTGCAGCAGAGCTGCAGGAGGCGGAGAAAAGCGGGGTTCAGATCCGCCAGTTTTCTCAGCGTTACCCCGAAATTGAATTTGCCGACAGTTATGAAATTCAGCGTGCCTGGATGCAACTCAAGTTAGCTGAAGGGCGACGAGTGATTGGGCGCAAGATCGGGTTGACGTCTCGTGCGATGCAAAAAATTGCCAATATCAGCGAGCCTGATCACGGTGTTTTGCTCGACGATATGCAGTTTAGCGATGGTGCGCGTATTCCCGAGGGGCGTTTTATTAAACCCTGGGTAGAGGTTGAACTGGCTTTTATTTTAAAAGCGCCACTAAAGGGACCACATGTCACGATTTTCGATGTGCTCAACGCTACCGACTGGATTGTGCCGGCGTTTGAAATTATCGATGCCCGCATTCAACGGCTCGACCCACAAACCAATGCGCAACGCCGGGTACTGGACACCATAGCCGATAACGCCGCCAACGGCGGTATCGTGCTGGGGTCTAAGCCTTTCCGCCCGGAGGCATTTGATCTGCGGTGGTTGGGGGCAATTCTGTACAAAAACGGGGTGGTAGAAGAGACCGGGCTGGGTGCTGGTGTGCTGAATCATCCCGCCAATGGTATTGCCTGGCTGGCGCATAAACTCAGTGCCTGGGATGAACATCTGGCGGCGGGTGAGATCGTGCTGGCCGGTTCGTTTACACGGATTGTCGAAGCCGCCTCGGGTGATCAGTTTTGTGCCGATTATGGTCCGCTTGGTTGCGTAAATATCCATTTTGATTAAGCGAATAAGGTTATGACGAATAGTTTTAAACAAGCCATTCAACAAGGCATTCCGCAAATCGGCTTCTGGTTATCTATTGGTGACACCACAACCGCCGAAATTTGCGCCTGTGCAGGTTTTGACTGGTTGTTAATTGACGGCGAGCACACGCCGCAAACGCCGCACAGTATCTTGGGGCAATTGCGGGCTATCGGTTGTCATCCTGCCACACATGCTATTGCCAGGGTGCCGTGTGCCGATCAGACCGTTATAAAACAGTATCTCGATTTGGGGGTTAAAAGCATTCTGGTGCCCATGGTCGAGACCGCGCACCAGGCTCAGGCCATTGTTCAGGCTTGTCGCTATCCCCCGATGGGAACTCGCGGAATTGGCGGAGCGCGAGCCCACTTGTGGGGTGGCAGAAGTGATTATCTCAACGTTGCTAACGATGAAATCGCCATCATCGTTCAGCTCGAAACGAAGTTATCCCTGGTTAATCTTGAAGCAATTGCAGCTGTCGAGGGGATCGACGGACTACTTGTCGGCCCGGCGGACTTATCCTCGTCGCTTGGTCATTTGGGTAATCCCGCTCACGAAGAGGTACAGAACGCAATCATGGATGCGATCAAGCGGATACAGTTAGCCGGAAAAGCGGCGGGCATTCAGACACGGGACGAGGCACTGGCTCGCCGCTGTCTGGAACAAGGTGCCGTGATGGTTGGTGTTGGTTTAGATGCACAGATGCTTGCGGCGCAAACGCGTTTGCTCGCAACCACTTTCAAGGTTAACCCCTAGGGTTTCTGTTGCGACTATTTATTCTACGAGGAATTAAACAATGAATTTAATCGATTTAACCCGAAAACGTGACTATGACGAGCTGATGGATATTGATCAAGGCTGGTTGTCGCGCAGAGTTTACTGGGATCAAGATATTTACGAAGCGGAGCTGCGCCAGATATTTGCGCGTTGCTGGATATTTGTGGCGCATGAATCGCAATTACCCAAGCCGGGTGACTTTTTAACCACCTATAATGGATACCAGTATGTATAAGCATAGCAAATTCATGGTTATCGGTGTCATCTATTTTGTTTTAAGCACGGTTGTTCTATTTACCTGTTTGGGAGCGAGTGCTGTTGCCAAGGATACCGATAATCCACCTACAGGTGCCGCTAATATCCATAGCCTGTCCAGCGGTGTTGCGCGGCTGGTACCTGACAATCTGTTTGCGGTGGACTTTGTTTCTGATCAGGTTGGTTGGGTAGCAGGCTATTACGGCACCTTGCTGCACACCGATAACGGCGGACAGACCTGGACGCATCATGCTCTGCCGGTTAACGATCTCATTCGCAGGATCGACTTTCTTGATGAACAGACCGGCTGGGCGGTGAGCAGTCGGGGACGTATTCTCAAAACGCAAGATGGTGGAGCTTCGTGGCGCGTGATGCATGAGGAACCGGGGATCTATCTGCGGGATGTGCATTTTGTTAGTAAGCAAGAAGGCTGGGTTATTGGTCATGAGGCGACTATTCTGCATACCGTCAATGGTGGGCAGTTGTGGACCAAACAAACCTTGTCGAATTTTACCGGACGAGATCTGCCTCGCCTGAATGGTATTGCATCGTCGAGCGCAGGGCATCTGTATGTGGTTGGTGAGTTTGGTGTGATTGCAGAGACAGTTAATGGCGGCGATCAATGGACTATCCTTTCTCCAGGGCAACTGAATGTTACCTTTGTTGATGTCACCGTTGCGCAAGGCGTTGGTTGGGCCGTGGGCCTGGGAGGCAATGTTGTCAGGATTTCACCACCAGTTGACCCTGTTGCTGATGGCGCCGTTAATCGCGAACAGGCGGCACCGGCGCGTATTTCACTTCTCCCGTCAGTTATCTCTGCACATTTGTTTACTGTTAATAGTGACGCTAAGGGTGCTGTTGTGGCCGCAGGTCAGGGCGTCTTATACAAAATAGATCCGCAAGGCGACATGTCTTTGATGTCGCTACCCGAAAGTACACCAGACTACATTTGGTATGGCGGCGCGGTTGCTCGCCCAAGTTCGGATGAATGGGTGATTGTCGGGGCAAATGGTTCTGTTGTCGGCTTGAATGTTACTTCCGGCACGTCAAATTCACTTGTCAGATGGTAGGTTTATTTTAACCCGTCAGTTACAAAAAGAAGGTTATTGGAAAGGTTGTATGATCAAATCTATAGCAAAAATGGTGGTGTCCTACCCGCGGTTTATTTTACTGGTTGCGGGGTTAACGACTGCCATAGCCGGGTATTTCGGTGTGACCGGATTGTCTTTGCGTGTTGTGATGGAGGATATGCTGCCTTCCAAACACCACAATGTTGAGCTTTACAAGGAATTTAGTGGTCAGTTTGGCGGTGTGAACACGGTACTGGTTAAAGTTACGAATCGTGAGGGGACGATTTATAACACTGAGTTTCTTGAAAATTATCGGGCCATATCTGATGAGTTTTTCTTTCATGAGTCGAATGTTCAGCCCTTGTTCGAAGCCGCTAACCTGCGTAAAACTCGCGCAGTGTCAGGCGGAGAAGGGCAGATAGTGGTCAATCCGTTAATGTGGCCAGAAGTGCCTAAAACGGAAGCCGATCTGGTTAAATTTCAGGCCTTGGTGCAAAGCCAGTTTCTGGGTTCATTAGTCTCGCTGGATGAGCGCTCAATGTTGTTGTCAGCCGAGTTTGAACATGCCGTCGACACTCGGCAACTCATTGATTTTGTGGATGAAATTCGCGACCGTTACGACGTTGAAAATATTGATTTGGCGATAGTTGGCCGCCCAATTCTGTTAGGCATGGTGAAGAAAAATCTGCCGCAGATGTTACTGGTGTTTGCGGCATCTGTGCTGGCGATTGGCGTGGTGTTGTATCTGTATTTTCGCAGTTGGGTCGGGGTGGCTATCCCCATGGTGGTTGCCTTCACCGTTACCATCTGGGGCTTTGGTGTTATCGGCTTTGTAAAGTACAACCTTGATCCACTGCTACTGCTGCTCCCCTTTTTTGTATTTGCAACGGTGTTATCTCATTCGGTGCAATTTGTGTCCCGCGTGTTTGATGAATTATCAGATAACGTGAGTATGCCTGAAGCAGTAAAAATAGGTCTGGAAAGACTGCTTTATCCTAGCACGGCTGCAGTTATCACTGATGCGGCTGGGTTCACGGTACTTGCGCTGGTGACCATACCCAGCATTCAGTCACTGGCCGTGATCTGTACGTTTTGGTTGCTCTCACTGACGCCTGGGCTCATTGTTGCCGCGGCCCTGATGGCGTTGTTACCACGCCCGACCAATTACCGTACCCATCTGCCTGCGCAGTCGTTTCTGGGCATGATTTTTGGGTTGAAATCTTCCCGGTACGTGTTTGCTCCCCTGTTCGTGGTTGCGCTGGTTGGTGGCTACGTGGTGTCTAAGGACCTCAAAATCGGTGATGCCGTCGGTAGTCCGATCCTGTGGCAGGACTCGCGCTATAACGTGGATGTTAACACCATTAATTCCAACTTTAATCGGGTGGGGACGGATGTCATGCAGGCCTATTTTTCAGGCGACGGCGAAACCATGCTTGACCCCCGTGTGTATCATCAGATTGAGGCATTTGACCGTCACATCTATGAACGGGTGTTATCGGCAACCCGCGCACAGAGCCTGGTGCCGATTGTAAAGAATATCAATATGGTGCTGTGGGAGGGCGATCCGTCGTATCAGATCATCCCGGATACGACCGACGAAATTGGTTTCAATATTTACATGTTCCGTTCCGGTGGTGAGCCCGGTGATTTTGCGGCCTACACCAACCCTGAATGGAGTATCGGCAAGTTGTCTATTTTTGCCCGTGAGCATAGTGCGGAAACGGTCAATGCGTTGAACGATGCCGGTAACGATTTTCTTGCTCAATATGTGTTTGATGATGACGAGCCAAAGGTTCAGTTCGCAGGTGGACAAATTGGTCTTATTAAGGCCAGTAACGATGAAATCGCCGAAAAAGAGAACCAACTGTTAATCGCTATCATTATTGTTATTGCCGTTAATTTGTTGTTGCTCTATCGCTCCCCGGCCATTGCCGTGGTGATTATTTTTGTTCTGACGACCTCGCATTTTATCACCATGAGTGTCATGACCATTATGGACGTGGGGATGAATTTGAATACGCTTCCGCTTGCCGCACTCGGCCTGGGCAGGGGCGTTGATTACAGTATCTACATGGCGGATCGCATCCGTGATGAGATGAATCATGGCGTTGTATTTAAAGAAGCGGCTATGCGCGCCTTTAATACATCTGGCGTCGCTGTGATAGTAACGGCAATGACAATGGTGTTGCCACTCTTGCCCTGGTACTTCCTGTCACCGATCCGGTTCCAGGCTGAGATGGGCGTTTTATTAGCGATCATATTGATGTTTAACATGATCGGTGCTTTGACAGTCGTGCCAACAGCAATTGGCTTTTTAAAGCCACGTGGCTTTTCATTCCAAAAAGAAGATAAGCGTAAAGTGCTAACTCCATGCTGAGGTGGGGCGAATCATAAACATGATTGAGGATGAAACTATAATGAGAAAGCTGAATAAGTTGACAAGTGCAATCAGGGATCAGGGCAATTTCCTCGCTGTCGCCGTGACAGCGGCAGCGTTAGGTGGAGGCGCGGTTAGCTTGCCTGCTGAGGCTGAAACCTTGACCGAGTTTTTGGACTTACCGGATGAGGTATGGATAGGCGGTCGCCTTAAACAGGGCACAGGCGTTTATTACGATACCTATGGTGATGACAGTGGTTGGGGGCCGTCGCAATTCATTGCTGAGTTGCAAATGGAATGGACGCCCTCCAGAAATGTCACCGTGATTTCTGATTTTTGGCTGCGCGGCGACTGGTTTTATCAATTGGACGACGGCGAGCATATCGGCCCTGGTTTACAGGATTTTACCAAGGCTCCACCGTTTCTCGACCGATTTGATTTTCTGTTAACCGAAAATGGCTCACTCATGTTGCCTGAGCCTTTTGGTAATGATGGCAGTGATAATGTACTACTCGATGATTTTGAAAAAGATGTCATTCGTGAACTGTCAGTAAGTTTCACCGATGACGCTGGTAATATATCGTTTAAACTCGGCAAATTTCAACGTGGTTGGGGGCAATCTGATGGCTTGCGACTGTTGGATATTGTCAATCCTCAGGATCTGCGTCTGCGCACCTTTTTTACCGATCCGGAAGAGTTGCGTATTACGCAATGGAGCGCTGCACTGTCACTGGATCTCGATGCCTTGAATATGGGGGGGATGTTTGACGCCATAGGGCTAGAAAAATCCTCCCTGGAGCTAATTTACACGCCTTTTGTCAGGCATTCAGAATTTATTGTTAATAACCCTACGCCTAGCCGCAGTGCGTCGGGTGGACCATTTGGTTTGCCGTTTCCTGCTCTGATTGATGGTGAATCAGGTTTTGGTTTGCCGTTGCTGGGGGCTCGCTTATCGGAGCGTGAAACCAAAGATTGGGAAGACTCTGAGTTTGGTTTTCGATTGAAATTTGATGTATTGGGCGGTCAGGGTACCATTAATGGCTTTTATGGCTTTCAGGATTTGCCGATCGTTGTCAACACCGGTTCAACATTGCATATAGGAACATTTTTAAATGATCCGAATGCAGAGAATGTAGTGAATGTGCCGCTTGATTTAGCCACGACTATTGGTGCTGTGCATGCGCCGGGTCAGTATGTCGACTTTATTCAGGCGCTTGCTGGCGGCACAGCTGCACCAGGTGATTTCCCGTTACTGCCATTTGGTTGTATGGATCTGCTTAATCCTGCCGGTGGTGGTGCAGCGTGTTCGATCACCGCAGATTTTGACCTCGATTACACGTACAGGCAAAAAACCCTCGGATTCTCGTTTACCAGAGATATGGCTAAATGGAGATTCGGTCCGAAAAATGTCTCACCGGTAATGCGTGTAGAAGCTTCGTATGAGTTCGATAAGGCCTTTAACAAAGGGACGATTGCCAATCCGTTTGTGCCTGGTGACGTGTCGGTGGGCACACCAGCACTTATTACCACCCAGGAAGATACGGTTGGCGAGCGCGACCAGATCTCGTTGATGGTTGGCCTTGATTACAATGTCTGGATCCCTGGATGGGAAAGCCAGCGTAGCTCTATTTTTATGACCACCCAGTTTTTCAATATTCACACCGAGGATGCGGATGGATTGCTCTTTCAGGCACCTTACGCACTGACCGAGGTGGAAATGAATCAACAGTACATGTCGCAAACTTATACAATAGGATTATTCAATGACAAGTTGATCCTTGATGGTTTGCTTCTGCTGGATCTGAGTAAAGGTGGAGTGGCTTACCGTCAGCGTATCGATTATTCGATGTTCGCCAATCAGTTATTGGCACGCTTAGAGTTAGGGTACTTTAGCAGTGATCCAGAACAAGGTTTATTGGGTCTGTACCGCAAGTCAGATTATGTTGAGCTGTCCCTCACATATCAGTTTTAGTGGTACACCAATACGCCAAAAACCCTGAATTCCATTGCAGGAGAAAATAATGAAATTTACCTATTTAAAGAAAGCGATTACGGGGGCTATCGGCTTGTTAGCGGTAGCCAATTTTGCCAACGCAGAAAGTGATTATATTGAGCGCTGGAAACAATTTGCCGCCGACACCGGGTTGCCCGGACACAAAGCGTGGGCAGAGATACTCGACAATGATGAAACACGAGCACTTGAGCAGCGGTGGGCGGATTTTAGAGGCTACACTGCAACATCATTAATTGAAGGGGCTGATTTACCGGCTGAACTGACGCCCGGCTTGATCATTACCAAAGATAACATGGCGTCGTTTCCCTGGCTGGCGGATTACTTGCCGAAGTTCTGGATTGATAGACTCAGCAGCGAATGGATGGGGGTTGAAGGGATACGCATTGTTCCCACCACCCATTATTACATGCAAGGGCCGATGCTTGAGGCGACCAAAGCGCTGGGGGCCGATCCGTTTACCATTAATGAAAAGGGTGAGCTAATCGACAAAAATGGTCAAAATGGTGTGCTGACATCGTCGGGTCTGCCGTTTATTGATCCGAAAAACGGTGATCAGTTGAACTGGTTGTTTAATGCGCATGGTGTTGGTACCGAGGATCTGGCTTTCGATCCCATCGAAATGACCGGTTGTAACTCCGATAACGAAGTGGAACGTGCCTACAAAGGCAACCTCTGGTGGCGTAAAATGGCTGGTCGGGTTGGGGCTGAGCCACTTGGCAATGTGCCTGGATTTGAAGGGGTGTCAGAAGCCGGCTCGTTATTTCTGTCATCGCCTCGAGATGTGCGGGGTCTGGCGGCGGTGCGTCTTCGTTATGCCGATGCAGACAAGGCGGATGATTTTAAACTGTTTATCCCTACCCTGCGCCGTACACGTACATTAACCGGTACCAATGGTCAGGATCCTATTGCCCCGTCTTTGGAGTTGACCTGGGATGAGTGGCGCAGCCACTGGACCAAAACCGACAAACGCCAATTTGAATACAACATGGTTAAAGAAGGCTTTGTACTGGCAGCCCCTGAGGTGGGTGCGGCGTATGATCCTTTCCGCATGGATGACGACCGGTGTGCATTTAGCGGCATCGTAGATCTCGAACTGCGCCCTGTCTGGGTCTATGATGTGATTGATAAAACCAATACCTATCAATATTCTAAAAAGCGTATTTTTGTTGACAAAGAGCTGTATTATTCGCAGTCACTGGAAATGTATGATCGCCGAGGCAACCTGTGGCGTATATTTGAAGATTCGCGTTGGTGGCAGCCTGATACTGGGCGGGCTCAATGGCGCACGGTGATTATTCCTAACCTGATTTCCAAACGTCATTCGATGTTATCGATTTCATCAAACTGGGATGCCGCAGCCAGAAATAACGCAGCATTGTTTGACGTGGATAAACTTCGCGACCGACGATAAATTCGCATTGAACAGAACAGTGAATAATTATTTTTTGTGTATGTTGAGGAAAGTGGCAGTTCAGTAGACTGCCACTTGTTCGCCCCTTTGAATAGGATCTTATGCGTGGTCTCAACTGATGGAATTGATAAAAGCCCATCATTCCAAAGCAGCTAATGGCCGTCAATCGTATTCACAGTCTGCAACGGCGAGGGCTTTGTTATTTTTGAGTATAGCCTGGCGCAGTTGCAGCCAGGCTAATATACCGTGTAAGTGTGAGTTTCACGACGCCCAACGTCTAGTCTTGCAGATCAAAGCGATCAGCCTCCATGACTTTGGTCCAGGCGTTTACAAAGTCGCTGATAAACTTTTCCTGATTGTCATCCTGAGCGTAAACTTCGGCGTAAGAGCGTAAAATAGAGTTGGAACCAAACACCAAATCCACCCGACTGGCAGACCACTTTTGCTCGCCAGAGCGGCGTTCAACTATGGCGTAGGTACCATCAGCCTGCGGCTTCCAGGAATATCGCATATCCGTAAGATGAACAAAGAAATCGTTAGTCAGCGCGCCCAGGTTATCGGTAAACTGACCAAGTGTCTGGTTACCATAGTTGGTGTCGAGCACCCGCATACCGCCAATGAGCACAACCATTTGCGCTGCGGTAAGGCCCATCAGTTGAGCGCGATCAAGCAATAACTCTTCTGCTTTTACGATATAGTCTTGCTTCAACCAGTTTCTGAAACCGTCGGCGACTGGCTCAAGCGGTTCAAATGATTCCGCATCTGTCATCTCATCCGTGGCATCTCCGCGACCAGGTGAGAAGGGCACTGGTATCGAGTAACCCGCCGCCTCAATGGCTTTTTCCAGGCCCACATTACCGGCTAGTACGATGGTGTCAGCCAGGCTGGCACCTGCTTGTTGTGCCAGCGGCGTTAATATGCCGAGCACCTTGTTTAAACGTTCAGGTTCATTTCCTACCCAGTCTTTTTGTGGCACAAGGCGAATACGCGCACCATTAGCGCCACCGCGTAAATCAGACTGTCTGAAGGTGCGGGCACTGTCCCAGGCGGTTGTTACCAGTTCACCCACCGACAACCCTGACGCGGCAATACTGTTTTTCAGACTTTCGATGTTATAGCTAGTGGCCCCTGCTGGAATAGGATCTTGCCAGATCAAGTCGTCCACTGGCGCATCGGGACCGATATAACGTACTTTGGGGCCCATGTCCCGGTGGGTAAGTTTAAACCAGGCTCTGGCAAATACTTCGGAGAAATACTGCGGATCATTATAAAAACGCTCAGAAATTTCGCGATATACCGGATCTTTGATCATGGCCATGTCAGCATCGGTCATGATAGGGTTGAGGCGTATGCCGGGATCTTCCACATCCACTGGCTTATCTTCTTCTTTTATATTGACTGGCTCCCATTGCCATGCGCCAGCCGGTGACTTGGTCAGCTCCCAATCGTAGGTAAATAACAGGTAAAAATAACCATTGTCCCACTGGGTTGGGTGTGTGGTCCACGCGCCTTCAATTCCACTGGTGACGGTATCTCTGCCGATTCCTCGACTAGTATGGTTGATCCAGCCAAGGCCCTGTTCCTGCACATCGGCAGCTTCCGGATCCGGTCCTAAATTTTCTGCTTTACCATTACCGTGAGTTTTTCCTACGGTGTGGCCGCCAGCCGTTAAGGCGACAGTTTCTTCGTCGTTCATTGCCATCCTGGCGAAGGTTTCACGAACCTGCTTAGCGGTTTTAAGCGGATCAGGCGTACCGTTAACGCCCTCCGGGTTGACGTAAATTAACCCCATCTGCACCGCCGCCAGCGGGTTTTCCATGGTCGCCGGATTACTCATATCACCATAGCGACTATCGCTTGGCGCCAGCCATTCTTTTTCAGCGCCCCAGTAGGTGTCTTTTTCTGGATGCCAGATGTCTTCGCGTCCAAAGGCAAAGCCATAGGTCTTCAGGCCCATATTTTCATAAGCAATCGTGCCAGCCAGAATGATCAGATCCGCCCAGCTAATTTTATTGCCATATTTTTTCTTAATCGGCCATAGTAGTCGGCGTGCTTTATCCAGGTTAACATTATCCGGCCAGGAGTTAAGTGGCGCAAAACGTTGGTTACCGGTTGCTGCACCTCCCCGGCCATCAGCAATACGATAGGAGCCTGCTGAGTGCCATGCCATGCGGATCATCAGCCCGCCATAGTGACCCCAGTCAGCTGGCCACCACTGCTGCGAGTCAGTCATCAACGCGTGCATGTCTTTTTTGAGAGCCGCAAAATCCAGAGAGTTCGCCGCTTCACGATAATTAAAGTTGGCATCCATCGGATTGGTTTTGCTGTCATGCTGATGCAAAATATCCAGGTTAATGGATTCCGGCCACCAGTCGGTATTATACCATTCCATCTAGATTTGTGATCTAATTGCCACATTACATTCCTGAGTCCATTTAGTTTGAAATATACATCAGAGCAATTGCTCGCCCTTTCAAAATCTGAAAAAGATAGTCGGAAGCGTATACGCTTCTTAGCCCTTTCTCATTTTCTTGACGGCAAGAGCCGCACTTATATCGCTGAAATACTCAAAGTCAGTAGGACAAGTGTGAATCTGTGGGTATCCAATTACCTTACCAATGGCCTTGAAGGTCTGGAATCCAAAAAGGCAAAAGGTCGAACTTGCTACCTCACAGAACGGCAAAAGCAAACGCTCTGTTCATACATCGAAGAGCATAGCCAGGATAAACATGAAGGAGGTAGGCTTACCGGGGAAAGTATTTTAGCCTATATTGAGCAAACATTTGGCGTTACCTACCATCATAATGCAATCTATAAGCTGTTAAAATCGTTGGGGTTTAGTTGGATAACGAGTCGTTCTCGACATCCTAAACAACAAACAGGCGTCCAGGATGCATATAAAAAACTTCCTACTGGAAACGATCCTTAACACTCCGGGGCATCTCGCCTTGGATCGCATAGATGTTTGGTTCCAGGACGAAGCTCGTTTTGGCCAGCAAAACACGACAACGCGCATTTGGGCCCCAACGGGAAGTCGCCCACGAGTTGTGAAGCAACAGCAATTTGAATATGCACATTTGTTTGGCGCGGTATGTCCAGCTACTGGCGACACCGAAGCGTTCATTTCGCCCTATGTGAGCAAAGACATCATGCGTCAACACCTGATGCAAATCTCACAGAAAACAAAACCGGGGCGCCATGCCGTGGTGGTGATGGATGGTGCTGGTTGGCATACCGATGATATAGCCGATGACTTTGAAAACCTGACAATTATGAAACTGCCACCCTATTCTCCTGAACTGAATCCCATAGAGCAGGTGTGGAGTTGGATACGGCAACATCATTTAGCGAACAGATGCTTCCAGGGATACGAAGATATCGTTGATGCATGTACCACAGCTTGGAACGATTTCGTCGATGACACTAAGCGAATCATGAATATGTGTTCGAGAGACTGGGCATTACTGACCAAATATTAAGATGGAATGGTATTACTCTTACCGGTTGCGGTCATTGCGCCGTGCAATACCGGGCATTTTGACACCTGATTGCTTTCGTTTGTCATGATTTTTCCTTTGTTTATACCTATCGCAGTAGTAAATCTTAGTTGAAAATCGTTAATTTACATTGTGATAAAAACAGATTGTGCCATTCATTATTTTCAGTCAACGTAAGCCTTGGTACGAGGGAATTCATTCCTCCATGCCAGGATGGCTATCGCTGGGGTTTTATGAGAATATGGCAGGAAACTGCAATTTAGTAACGATTGGTACATTATTCTCCAGAATATACACTCGTGCAATCAATTACACGTTAGACCGCTTAATTTGGATCAATGCGATGGGGATATTGTTGCAGTCAGGGATAGCAATGCGGCCAGCAATGGCCGCATCTTGGGAGTAATCTCTATATACAAACGAGTCAGGCTTTGTTTGACCATTGGGCAAAGGTGCGGTTTTCCTTGACCAGGGTTTCAAGCAGTGGTGCAGGGCGACACCATTGGCCCACCTCGTCATGGAGTTTGCGCATACCAGCGAGAACATGGTTGAGGCCAATCTGATCGGCCCAGAACATCGGACCGCCTCGGTAGCGCGGGAACCCGTAGCCTTGAGTCCAGATGACATCAATATCTGAGGCCCGGCGGGCGATGCCTTCCTGCAGTATTTTGGCACCTTCATTGATCAATGGAAACAGACAGCGTTCAAGAATTTCCTGGTCAGTGAACGTGCGGGGAGCGAAGCCCTGCCTGGCCATGACTTCCTGTATAATGGTTTCAGCTTCAGGATTAAGCGCGCCGCGCCGCCGTTGCTCATCGTAGATATACCAGCCGATGCCACTTTTTTGACCATAACGACCCAGTTCGGCCAGGCGGTCAGCAACGGTAAAGCCGCGCATCCCCTCGGGCGCGATGATATCGCGGTTGGCCTGACGGTTGTTATAGCCAATATCGATACCGGCAAGGTCGGCCATTTGAAAAGGGCCCATCGGAAAACCAAACTCATAAATCACCCGGTCGACCTGTTGCGGTGTGGCCCCTTCTTCAATCAGAAAGTTGGCCTGGCGGGTGTAGGCATAGAGCATACGGTTGCCGACAAATCCAAAACAGACCCCCACCATAACTGGCACTTTTGCGAGATCCTTGCCCAGTTGCATCACTGTGGCAATGGTCTGCGGCGAGGTGTTTTCGCCACGCACGTTTTCCATCAGCTTCATGACGTTGGCGGGCGAGAAAAAGTGGGTACCCACCACGTTTTCCGGGCGGTTTGTCGCCGCCGCAATATCATTGATATCAAGTGTAGAGGTGTTGGTAGCCAGTATCGCTGAGGGTTTGCAGATCTGATCAAGTTGGCTAAATACCTGTTTTTTTATTGCCATGTTTTCGACAATGGCTTCAATCACAATATCAACATCGGCCAAGGCATCATAACTGATACTGCCTTGCAACAGGGCCAGGCGTTTTTCCATATCGGCGCTGGATAGGCGTCCTTTATCAACAGTGCGTTGGTAATTTTTACGGATCACCGCCATACCACGGTCCAGTGCTTCGCGATTATTATCGATGAGCACCACGGGTGTGCCGATATTCAGAAAATTCATTGCTATGCCGCCGCCCATGGTACCAGCGCCGATAACACCGGCGTGTTTAATCGGCAATGGCGCGGTTTTGGGAATGTCAGTGGGCGTTTTTGCCGCATCGTGCTCTGCGAAAAAAGCATGTCGCAAGGCTTTAGCCTGATCTGAAACTTGCAGTTGCAAAAAGGCGTTACGCTCATTCTTTGCGCCTTCATCAAAGGGCCTATCCAGGCTGTCAATCACCAGCTCTACGGCAATAAAGGGCGCTTCCAGCCCTCGCCAGCGGCCTTTCATGCGATCCTGATACGCCAGTAACGCTTGTTTATCGCCGGTGACTGGCAGGTCGCTGGTTCTGCGTGGCGCATGGGGTAGTGCGGCTTGCGCTTTCGCAAAGGAAATGGCGGTGTCGAGTAATTCTTCATAAGGCACAATCTTGTCGATTAAACTATTGCCGGATTGGGTTTCAACCGGCATTAATTTACCCTGGGTGATCATCTCAAGGGCTTTTTCGGCACCGATCAGGCGAGGTAAACGTTGCGTACCGCCGGCTCCCGGCACGATACCCAAGGTGACTTCCGGCAGGCCAACCCGTGTGCCTGATGCCGCAACTCGCCCATGGCAGGCCAATGCGACTTCCAAACCACCACCGGCTGCAACGCCAAATATCGCGGCAATGACCGGTTTAACAGCTTGTTCGATACGCAGTAGCACGGCAGGTAGCAGGGGTTCCTGCGGGGTGGCTCCGTGCTCGCGAATATCGGCACCAGCACAGAACAAGCGGCCCTCACTGGTGATGATCACAGCTGTGGCGGCAGGATCCTGTTGTGCTTGTTCAATAGCCTCAACAAGACCAGCCCGAATAGGTTGGCCAAGTCCGTTGACCGGCGGATTATTAATCGTCAGGATGGCAACGCCATCATGCACTCTGTATTCTACTTTTGACATATATGGACCATTTCTCTCAATGTGTTGCTCAGGCGCTCTGAACATGTCTAAATTATCTGGATGGCATCAAACCCTGCTCAAATGACACCGTCACTGCGTAATGCAGAGATTTGATGATCGTCCATACCCAGCAAGTCTTGCAGCACGTCGTTGGTGCCTTCACCGAGCGATGGCGGCGGACGACGCACGGGCAAACGGTGACTGTCAAATCGATACGGCGGGGCCAGCACTTTAACGTCGCCTGCCTGTGGATCAGAGTACTGATGCAGCAATCCGGCCTGAGCGCTACGCTCTGAGCTTAGTGCATCATAGATGCCTAATACTTCGCCGTTGGGAATACCCGCGGCAGTTAGTGTTTCCAGCAATTGCTGGCGAGGCCGTTTTGCTACCTCTGCATTGATTTCGGCCAGTAATTCTGTGCGATGTTTGGTGCGCTCAAGATTGGTGGCAAAGCGCGGGTCGTTGGCCAAATCCTGACGGTCAATCACGTCGCAACAGAAGCGTTGAAACTGACTGTTATTACCAACCGTAATGACCAGTCTGCCATCCAGCGCATCAAACACGCCATAAGGCACAATGGATGGGTGGGCGTTGCCAAAGCGAGGCGGATCTTTTTTCATCAGTAAGGACTCGAGTCCGTAATAACTGCTTATCATCACGCCACAGTCGTAGAGCGCCATCTGAATATGTCGGCCTTCGCCGGTGCGTTGTCGCGAGTAAAGGGCGGCTAGTACGGCTTGTGCCGAGTACATACCCGTGAACATATCCACCACGGCTACACCAAATTTTAACGGTGGCTGGCTGCTTTCGCCGTTAATACTCATCAAGCCGGACTCGCCCTGTACCACCAGATCATAACCTGGTCGGGTCGCTTCAGGGCCATTGGTGCCGTAGCCGGCGATAGAGCAATAGATGATGTCGGGTTTGACCTCACGTATTTGCTGGTAACCAATACCCAGTTTTTCCGCCCCACCAAATTTAAAATTTTGAATGATAACGTCGGATTGTTTAGCCAGATCCAGCACCACTTGACGCCCCGCGTCGCTTTGCAGATTAACTGTTACCGAGCGTTTGTTGCGATTGACGCTATTGAAATAAGTGGTTTGCGTCTCGCCGACCTTGATCCCCCAGTCACGGGTATCATCGCCACGCTGCGGATGTTCCACTTTAATCACTTCTGCTCCCAGATCGCCAAGTACCATGGCACATTGCGGGCCTGCCAACACGCGGGAGAGATCGAGTACTCGAACGCCTGATAAGGGAAGTGTCTGCTCGTTCATTACATTTTCTCCAGGATCAGGGCGATACCCTGACCGACGCCAACACACATGGTGCACAAGGCGTAGCGACCGCCTGCCTGGTGCAATTGATTAATCGCGGTGGTGACCAGTCTGGCACCGCTGGCTCCCAGCGGATGCCCCAGCGCAATGGCACCGCCGTTAGGGTTGACTCGCGGATCGTTATCGTCAATACCCAGTTCCCGCAATACCGCTAACCCTTGTGCCGCAAAGGCTTCATTAAGTTCAATGACGTCAAGATCATCAGTAGTGAATTTCAGGCGTGACAGCAGCCTTTGTACCGCTGGCACAGGACCGATCCCCATCACGCTGGGTTCCACGCCCGCCGTCGACATGCCGACAATGCGGGCGCGCGGTGTTAAATTGTTGCTGACAGCCATCGATTCACTGGCCATCAATACCGCACATGCGCCATCGTTGACACCGGACGCATTACCCGCGGTAATCGTGCCGCCGGGGCGTACAATGGGGCGAAGTTTAGCAAGCGATTCAAGGCTGGTGTCGCGGGGATGTTCGTCGTGCTCAACAATCAGTGGCTCGGCGCGGCGTCGTGGAATTTCAATGGGCACAATTTCGTGACTGAAAAAGCCGGATTGCTGCGCCGCCAGGGCCTTGCGTTGGGAGGCGAGCGCCATGTTATCCTGATCTTCACGTGAAATGGCATAGCGCTCAGCGACGTTCTCTGCCGTTTCAGGCATGGAATGGGTGCCATATTGCTCGGCTAACAACGGATTGACGAAACGCCAGCCTATAGTGGTGTCATACACGGCGTTATCTCGGGAAAATGCGCTGGCCGCTTTGGGCATCACAAACGGCGCTCTACTCATGCTCTCTACCCCGCCAGCAATGGTCAGGGCACTTTCGCCGAGCTTAATTGCCCGCGCTGCTGAGCCAATAGCATCCAGCCCTGAACCACAAAGGCGATTCAGGGTCACTGCGGCAGCGCTGACCGGCAATCCGGCCAGCAAGCTGGCCATACGTGCTACGTTGCGATTGTCTTCACCAGCCTGATTGGCGCAGCCGAGCATTACTTCTTCAAGCTGTTCCCAGTTTACACCGGGATTTCGCTGTATCAGTGAGCGGATGGGCGCCGCCGCCAGATCATCGGTACGCACACTGGACAAGCTGCCGCCATAGCGTCCGAACGGGGTGCGTTGGGCATCGCAGATGAATGCCTCTTGTAAACCATTTTTGCTCATTCCGGACGCCCCATCAATGCTTTACCAATGATGAGCTGCTGGATCTGGCTGGTACCTTCGTACAGTCTCAGCAGGCGCACGTCGCGGTAAAAACGCTCAACCTTGTATTCGTTAATGTAACCCGCACCGCCGTGTACCTGCACGCCACGATCAGCCACGCGGCCCACCATCTCAGTACAAAACAGCTTGGTGCATGAGGCGTGCATGCTGACATCGGGATCAGCGACGCCCGGTGCCTTTTGATCGTATTTGAGTGCGCAGTCCTGCACCATCGACCAGCCTGCGTAGAGTTCGGTATAGCTGTCGGCCAGCATGGCCGTTACCAGTTGGAAATCGCCAATGCGTTTGCCAAACTGCTTGCGCTCTTGTGCATAGGCGACCGACTCATCAAGGATACGTTTTGCCATACCACACGCCACGGCCGAGATATGCAGGCGACCACGGTCAAGCACCTTCATGGCGGTTTTAAACCCTTGGCCAGGCACACCACCGATGATATTGGCGGCAGGCACACGTGCATTTTCCAGGATCACATCACAGGTTTTTGTGCCGCGTTGCCCCATTTTCTTGTCTGCCGGGCCGAGTTTCAGCCCCGGCGTGTCGGCGGGCACGATAAAGGCGGATATCCCTTTTGCACCCGGACCATCAGTACGGGCCATCAGGGTAAATGCACCGGCACGCGGGGCATTGGTAATATAGCGTTTAGTACCGTTTAAAATGTAATCATCGCCGTCTTTAACGCCGGTCGTTTTAAGTGCAGCAGAGTCTGAGCCAGAGTCAGGCTCGGTCAGGGCAAAGGACATGATCAGCTCACCGCTTGCTACCTTGGGCAGATACGCTTCTTTTTGTGCGTTGGTACCATCCATTAAGATGCCTTGTGAGCCAATGCCGACATTGGTGCCAAATACTGACCGAAAGGCCAATGAGGTTTGCCCAATCTCATAGGCAATTTTACATTCCTGCGACATGGACAATCCAATGCCGCCATATTCTTCCGGGATCGAAAGCCCGAAAAGACCGGTTTCTTTCATGTCCTCAACAATATCCGGTGCGACTTCGTCGTGTTCTTCCAGTGCGTTCTCTGCGGGGATCAGACGATCGCGTACAAAGCGCTGGATAGCGTCTGACATGAGTTCAAATGATTCGTGATCAATAGCCATATTGATTAATACTCGTTCTTGTTTTATCGGTGTAAGCGCGAGAAGCTCGCGCAGGGCAGCAATTAGTTAAATGCTGCCAGTCCTGTAATTGCTCTGCCGAGGATCAGCGCGTGAATATCATGCGTACCCTCATAGGTATTCACGACTTCCAGATTGACCAGATGGCGGGCAACGCCAAACTCATCACTGATCCCGTTGCCGCCTAACATGTCGCGCGCAAGCCGGGCAATATCAAGTGCCTTACCACAGGAATTACGTTTAACGATAGATGTTAGTTCCACGCAGGCGGTACCTTCATCTTTCATGCGGCCCAGCCGTAATACACTTTGCAGACCCAAAGCGATTTCGGTGAGCATGTTAGCCAGTTTTAACTGGATCAACTGGTTGGCTGCCAGCGGGCGACCAAACTGTGTTCTTTCCAGGGTGTAAGTACGGGCTCGATCCATGCAATCTTCAGCAGCCCCCAGGGCACCCCAGGCGATACCGTAGCGGGCACTGTTCAGGCACGTGAACGGGCCTTTCAGGCCGCGTATATCCGGGAAGGCATTCTCTTCAGGACAAAACACCCCATCCATGACAATCTCGCCTGTCACACTGGCGCGCAGGCCGACCTTGCCGTGGATAGCCGGGGCTGATAACCCTTTCATTCCCTTTACCTTGCTCAACGCGCAATAGCATGCGAGAACTGTCGATATCCGTCACCTTCAACATCGCCACTTCGCCAATCCGCAACCCCGCCCCATAAGCGACCGAGAAGGCAGCTTTGTATTTGATGCTATGTGTGGCATCAATCAGTTGCTTGACTTCCTCTTTACTCAAGACCGTCGGCAACTTCCTTGGCACCGGCACGGTGCTGACTTTGAGCATCACATCAGGTCGATTCAAGGACTTATGGAATAAGAACGTTAAACCCGATAACGTGGCATTGATGGTGATGTTAGATGTACCTTGCTCGGCCATTGTGAGTTGGAATTGGCGCAATTCTTCAGCCGTGGCATCCTCTGGCGAGCGTTTCAAAAAGGTAGCGAGTTTCTTCACGCCTCTGATGTAGCCTATTTGCGTTTTAGGACTGAGCCTACGCATGGTCATATCTTCAATCATGCGTTGGCGTATGGGGTTGGATCCTTCAAAGTAACTCATGGTTTCACTCCTGAGTGAATTCAGGGCGACATTGCCCTTCCTTCAGCTTAGAAGCGGAGAACGAGATCAGAATATAATTAATGAGGTGGGGGCGGCACTACTACCGCGGAGCGGTTTAGTCCTTACGTACAAAGTGATCGTTCAAGGGCTGGTTAATGATGATCTACAAATGGCACAAAGCATTTAATCAAAATCAGTCGATAGAACAGCTATAGGTATGCATTGACTGATCTTCAGTTGTTAATTTTACCTCTAAACACTGTCACATTTTCGTTTTCCACAATACCCGTTAACCGTCGATTTTCCAGTTCAAGCGTTGCGTTTCTAGATACCATCACTTGGTATTTTTGCATCACATCAGCAAGCGTACTTCTAAGCTCTCGATTCTTCTCACGCTCTTTTCTAAGCGCTTCATGCTTCTCGTCACGTTGCTTTTGGATATGTTTGTTAGCACCGCCACGAATACGCTCAAGCAAATCGGGATATTGATTCATAAGAAGCGTGCGACTGACACCCGCCTCTTCTGCGACGGCTGCAACTGACATCTTGCGCTCTGGCTTAACAACGTTAGGTCGCCCCTGCTCAAGCCTGACAATCGCCATACGTATTTTGTCGTGGGTCTTTTTGCGGTTTCTAGGCGTTGCAGTAGGCATCTTCCACCTCTTTTTTAATAGCCTTGATATCAGCCCCCAAGTCCGTCAGCACTTTCTCGCAGCGAACGATGGCTTTATCAACGGTTCGTCGACCAGCATCACCTAAATCATCAATTAATCGTAGCTCGATTTGCTGAGCATACACACCGCGCCAGAAGGCTTGCTTCTTGTCGTCAATAACACCGTGCTCGCATTCTTCACAGTACCCGCCTACGCAGGAGCCATCATCGTTTGTGCACCATGCCAACCCAGTAGAGCGAAGGTAAACCTGCTCTGAGATATGCTTTATCATGTCTGCGCGTGTTTTGTGGGTGCGGGTTGGCGTGGCTTTATCCCGCAGGTTGCGTATCTGATTGGCAAGCCCACCCGTCAGCGGCGTATCCGGCTCTAGCCAGTGCCCGATGATACCTTGACGTTCATCATCGAAGGCCGCATATATCTCGTCGTACAACTCCAAGTCCTGCATTTCATTCATGGCATACAATACCGTCATTTCGAGGCTCCAGTGCTTAAAGTGGTCACGCAGATAGCGTAAATCCCCTAGCTTATGATGCACCACGTAACTGGCAAAGGTCCGTCTGAATCGGTGCGAGGCAAGCTTAATATCAAGCCCAAGCGAATCCGCAAGTTTCTGTAAAACGACATTGATGGATGTACCACTTAACACATCGACTTTGTTATTTTGGTGCTTGGTTTTCCCAAGCACGACAGAGCCAGAGCAGCGTGTTAACCTGGCCACTTCCTGTGCATCACCTGCCTGTTGCGCCGCATCAAGCTGCTGTTCAAGCAGTTGCTGCATCGGCAACATCAGGTCGCTTAACACTCTAAATGCCTCAATGGTGATTTCAGGGCATAACCAATGGGTGTTGCCTGCATCGGTTTTTTCTGACCTAGAGCCTAAAAAGTAAAACCGCTCACCGTCTCTGACCTCAGAGTACCAGTTGCCCCGCGTAAGATTGCACAGCTCATGCACACGAATACCTGTGGTCATCAGGATGATAAACAGACAGCTATCTCGCAGTGCGGTTATGTTTTGGTTGAACGCTTTCGCGCCTGACGCCCAGCCGTGCTGTTTAAGGTATTGGGTGCGCTGATACTTGTTGGTCGGCACAAAATCTGACAGCAGCCCCTGTAAACGCAATAATTCTGGTGCACGGTTTAACATCGATTCGCCGTATTGAAACAGCGGTGCCAATACCTCATCGGGAATAATCTCGGTTTTGGCTTTGCCGTATCCCTTATATCCCGATAACGCGACAGCGCTGGATTCCGGCCACGGATGCGCAAAACCGTATTGGGTTTCACGAAGCTGTTGGTAGCACGCCTCCACTGCCAAGAATCGAGAACATATTGTGGTAAGCGCAAGAGGCTTACCTTTGCGTTTACCGCGACTGGATATCAAGGACTTCACATGCGTGACATACTGCATGGCAACAAGTGGCGTAACCGCAGATAGCTCAGTGACGCCGAGTGCTGGTAGAAAGTTAAGCCATAGGGTAATACTATCGAATTGATCCTTAAGTGTCTTCCCTCGACGCTTGCCGCTTTTCGCGTCATCGCCCCATAATAGCCGCGCCATCACGACTTTGGCTGCATCACGCAAGGCAGGGATGTTGATGCGTCCGAAGTTAAGTGTTTTTTGGCCTTCACGTACCGCAGTTGGGAACCAATGCCCTGGCAGTGTCCACTCATCCTGCTCATACCGCGAGAGTACATGGTGCTGACCATTATCAAGCTTTAAATAGGTGATAACGCCATGCAATCCATTACGGGTGCGTAGGTCATCTCTGAGGCGGTTTTTATCAGCAAAGATAACCTCTTGGTTGACCTGATTGGGATACTCTTGATTGCTCATCGTGCCATCCTCACCATCGTTAAATCGCGCCAGAAGCGATGGGGTGTTGTTTTGGCTTTTTCCCGCGCCGCCGTCACTTTTTCGCCATCAAACTGTGGGGCGATATCCTCGTCAATGATGCGAATGATATGGCGAAGGTATTTGTTCCAGTTCTTGATACCGAAGCTGTCACGCTCCCTGACTGCCGCCCAGTAAAAGCTGAACAGGCGGTATAAATCCTCTTCGGTGACCACAAAGCTCTTGCAGCGAAAGCAATCCAACGTTTCTGTGCACACTGAACCGTCTTTGGGGGCGCGATGCCCGTATTTACTGTCTTTGCAGCCAGATATCGGGGTATTCTCTTTGGGGCCATAGCTGACACGCAACTCTTCAATGCGTGCCTCACCGATAAAGCGCATGTTCGTTTCCGCCTCGGGTGGAGCAACCATGTAATCGCGCTGACTGGTTTCAGGGGTGTGCTTGCCATAGCGTGCTGCAATGAGCGGGTCCTGCCCTGATAACTCCCAGATACGATTTACGAAGGTTTTGCGCAGCCGCATCATGTTGAGGCGCATCGGTTTCCCGTCGTCATCGGTCAATTGATGTTTGTCAATCAGGGTGTTGATATTGCGCATCAAATTATTTTTGGTCAACGGCGTGATAGCGCCTTTGTTTGCGCTCCTTTTAGACTGATGCACCAACAACTGCATTGGGTCTTGGTATTGCTGACGAAGGACAGCGTTGCGCTCAATAATCATCTCAATGGTATTGGCAGCATTGAGCTTAACGCTGCGAAGTAATGCGATGTCCTGCGACTGGCGAAGTGACACCACTTGCGTGGCATTGCCTCGGCGTTTGAAGGCCACGAGCAATCGCAAATTTTGTTTCAGTGGGTGTGGCTGGATGCAGTCTGTCGGCAACGATAATACAGGTATGGGATTCATCCCTGTGACCATACCGATACCCAGTACACAGACCGTTAAATCAAAGCTATCCAGCGGCGCGTTGCCTGCCAGAATGCGTGACATCTCCATTTTCAGGGCCGAGACCAATTGCTTAGATTCTGCTTGTGTAAGGGGCCTTTGGCCTTTGGTTTGACGGTTTGAATTGGGGAAGGGGTTTTTCGGGAAGAAGTGCTTAATATCTGCGTGCGGTAAATAGCCCTGTGTGTGCGACGCAGTCAGTACAGCCTTGGCGTATGCGTAATAAGCTTTCTGGCTTGTATATCCGATTTCCGACGCTTTCAGATGATGGATGAACTCTTCAATCAATTCAGGTGTGATATCGACAGGCTGCAAATCACGTTTCGCAGCAGCACGCCATATTGTTAAGAACCCGAAGAAGGTTTTAAGGCCGGATTGACAATAGCTCACTATCGTTGTGATGGCGATGACGGCCTGTTGGGTATCGATACTTTGCTGGATGAGTTTCTCGATAGTCGCCTGGCATATCGTGGTAATCGCATCAAAGCCTTGTCCATAATAAGGCGCAAAGTAGAAGCTTCTGACAGTAGAGGGATTTTCTGGAAAGTGAACGGTCATGGTGGTTGGCGTTATCGAGACGACACCGGTGCTTGCACTATGCTTGTCGGTGTTAATGCCCGTTGATTCAAAGAGGCGTTTAGCATCGTCATTCTGATTATCAGTAATGACCTTAAACTGCTTTTTACTCATGTAACGGCCTCGCATAACGCTTCGATTTCACGTTGGTATTCGGTGGATAAATCATCTTCCAGCTCATGCAGGAAGTGCAGGTATTGCATGGTGGTATTAATGCTGGCATGACCAAGCAGTGACTGCACTGTCATCAGTGGATTACCACCGAATGTCCCTTCGCTTTTACGTGCCTCCAAGCATCTTAAGGTGTTGGTGGCGAATGTGTGCCTCAAAATGTGTGGGTGAGCGGGAAAAGGAAATTTAAGCGCATCAAGCTGGTTGTTAAATGATTTAGATTTCAGACTCCATGCCTGCCCGTCACGCGTCACAAACAGCCTGTCAGTTGGTTTATCCTGACCGTCAAGTAATTGATGGCGCTCGTGAAGGACGTAATCCCACAAATCGAACATGAGGCCCACAGGCACCATAATATTGCGTGGGTTGCTGCCCTTTATTTTCATCTCTTGAGGGTTAAGCGACACCTTGATGTGGCTTCGATTAGTCAGGTTTTGTGGATTAATCACATAAGACAATGGGAAGGTAAGAATTTCGGCTTTACGCAGTCCGGTAAGCAAACCTAGCCTCACCATGAGCCTTAGCGTCTTATTCTTAATAGCGCTTAGTAATTGAGTCGCCTGTTCACCATTGAGGACTTTAAGTTTTGTTCTCGTTTGCTTAAGCATGATATCAGGACGCGCTTTAACACCACCCGATGTGTCGGTATGGGCTAAGAACCCTTTGGGCTTTCTCACCAAGACCGCTTCAAGCTCATAAGGAAGCGTATCCACCCATCCACGGTTATAAGCGTAATGATAAAACTTAATGAGAAAGCGTAAACGTCGGTTAATGGTGCTCGCCGCCACTCCAAAATACTTCATTGATGCGTCACGATAAACAGCCAGTATGGTTTCATCTTGGCGACAGCGGACCTCTCGCCAGTCAATATTATTCCCTTCACAGAACCCAAAGAAATCATATAAGTCCTGTCCGTATGTCTTCCAGCTATGCACGCTTTGCACGCTGCCGCGTTTCAAGCAGTGATAGACCAGAAACTCCACCGCATGCATGACTATCTCGCCATCCTTGTCGACTAAAATGGGAAAATCAGGGTAGCTTATTCCCTGTATTTTGAAGTCTTCTGTGCTAGTGACGAGATCCATTATTAACCCAAAGAAAAAGAACCAAAAAAACAAAACAAGTGTTGTGGATTGTGGGAATTTTCGCTTCGCTCACTGTGTGGACTGTTTCGTATAAGCTGATGGATAACTGCTTAGGCAGTTACCCACAACTTCTACCAAAACAGACACACACTAATTCTCCACAAACACACAACCCAACAACAATAACAAACATAACATTACTGTACATATATTCAGTATGAACGAGGAGGGCTATTAGTCAATATGCTTGTTGCATATTGACGGGGATATTTCATAAAGCAGTGCTAAATAGATCATTGCCGAAGTCGAACCTCGCTGCGCGCACTGGATTAAAAATTTTTCACTGTCACTGTGTAGACCTCCCTTGTCGAGCAAGTAGGCGTTATAGCAGATCGTGCCTATTCGCTCTGGGAAGCGGTCCATTTGTTCCTGATAGTAATGCCACGAAAAATCAGTAGGATTTAACGCGCCACCATATTCATCGAGCTCGCCATCCATAAATTGAGCTCTACTCTGCAGAGACAGGAAAATCATCAGCGCCATCACATAATTTACGATTTTCATAATGGCGCCCCCTATTGCGGAACAGGATAAAACAGGAGATTGAGGATCAGTAATACCGCCCAAAACCCGGTTTCAAGAGTTTCTGTAACAGGCTGAATACGCAGCACCGCGCCCCAAATGTGTACAATCACCATCAAGCCACAAAACAATATAAAAAACTGCAGAATAAAAGGCGTCCCAAGATTATAAAGAGCCGCCTGCATAAACATAATATTGGTGACAATGGCAAAGGCACCCAGACACCTTCCGAAGTATATGGTCAGGTGCGTGTCATCAGGGATCTTCCCTAGTAAAAGCTTTGCCCACAGGCAAGGCTTAAAAAAAAGTGGCAGGCTGAAAGCAAAAAACGTGATGAGTGTTATTACCAACAGGTAGGTTTGTGCGTGTTCTGACCAAATTCCAATCCAGGACATAGTAATACCTTTTGTTGCTAGTTAATCGACCAGCTCATTGCACACTAAACGGCAATCGGATATGCCAGAAAACGCAAAGTAATTCGCAAGAAATTTGCAAGATTGTATTGAAAATGGTGATAGAGACTTATGCGGGAGGGCTAAATCGGTATCCCTGACCGTGTACGGTTTCAATGACCGTTGGCAGCTTCTTTTCGGGATCGAGTTTTTTACGTAGGGTGATGATGTGTTGTTCCAGCGCCCGGCTATTTGGCATAAATTCACGGCCCCATACGGCATCATACAATGCTTGTTTGGTGATCACTTCACAAGGGTGATTGGCAAAATGCTGCAGCAACTTTACGTCCCTGTCTGTGAGGTCGATGGCTAAGTCTTGCCGCAGGGCACGCAGTTGTTTCGGGTAGATTGTCAGATCGCCTAACCTGAAACCGGCTTCCTGATGTCGTGTTTGGGTTGCCTTTGCTGGTTGCTGACGGCGCGAGAAAAGAACGCTGCCTGCTGATATTCCCAGTATCGCCAAAGCGGCTACGCCCCAGGTGACCCAATTATGATTTGACACTTCAGTATCGGCAGGTGCGAGTTGCTGATTGATCTCATCAGGCGAGACAGAAAATAAAGTGGCCAGTTGCTCGACACTTAGCAATGCGCAGATGATCTGCTGGGTTCGATAGCAATAAAATAATTCGGCGCCCGAAGCATCTGACTTTTCTGCCCGCCAGGGACGGGCGAGTTCTGCGAGTGCTTTTAATCGCTTTTCGGCGGCGATAACAGGCTGATCCAATACATGGAGTACTTGTGCGGTAGCCGGATAGCGTTGTTCACCATCGGCTTGCCAAATTATCGCACTGTTGATGACTGGCGAGGCAGAAATATACAGTCTGGTGCCTGCTACATCACTGCGCTCATTTAATGTTGCTATATGCTGCAACTCACTTTGCAGGTATTCATTTACTTCGGTGTTGTTTGGGGATGCCAGGGCAAGTTGTGGTGCGATTTCCAACATCGCCACAAAGAGTGCTAAAACGAGAATAAATCGACTCATAAGCCTACTCAAAAACCCCAAAATCAGGCTGGTATCGGGCGCGTGTTTTATTGCGATCCCAAACTACTATTTAAGGTTAAGACTTTGCTTGTAAAAGGCCATCGCCGATTCGCGGTTGTTGGCCTTTTCGTTTATTTCGGCCAGTAACAGTAAACCTTCCTGGGTAGGATTAAGCTTCATGGCTTTTTGCAGTGCTTTGTCGGCCAGCATACTGTCTCCGGCGTTATAGGCTACATGACCCAGTACCATATACAGTTCGTGATTCTCGTCGTCAGCCTTGATCCATTTTTCCAGCGCCTTAATGGTAGGCGCAGGATTAGGTAATTGTAAGCCTTTCAGCAGCGGTAACAGCTGTGGCTGAGGCCCGCGCTTTTGCCAGTCAAGTAATACGGTTTGCGCTTCCTGGTGCATGCCCTGAGCAAGCAATTGCTCGGCGTAGGCGGCCTGGTAGCCAATATCATTGCGTTGTTTGCGCGGCAGGTTGTCCCAGAACGATTTGAGGGCAATAGCCCCTTGTTTACTGGCCACTTCGGCCAGCCGGCCTTTCGCAATTTGTTTAGACCATTGGGCGTAGTCATCACCGAGCACTTTTTTATAGCTGCCCAGCTCTTCTTCCAGTTGTGCCCATTGATTACTCTCGGCCAGTGCCTGGACCTTTAACTTAATGGCCGGTGCAGTGGCTTGCTGTTTGTCACTGAGCTTAGCCAGCTCTTTTAAGGCGTCGCCAGGCTGACCTTCCGCCAATGCCATACGCGCCAGCGTTACTCTGGCTGCCAGCGCGGAACTCTCGTAATCAGCGGCTTCGTTAAGCTTACGCGCGGCGGTGTCTTTGCGGCCTCTGGCCACGGCAGCCTGCGCTGAAACCAGGTAATTTACCCCGTCAAACTCGCCATTCTCGGCCTGATCCGCTGCTTTGGTGGCCCCATCCCAGTCACCCTCTGCGAGAGCCTGAATACTGCGATAAAAGGCTTTTTGTGTTTTGCGCCGTGAACGGTTGCCAAACCAACTGCCAGACAGTTTGGTTAGTCGCCAGGTGCGGCTGAATAAGGTGGAGATTATGATCCAGCCTACCAGGCCAATAAATATCATGATACCCAGGGCAACAACACTGGTTTCTACCACGAGGTTGCCCATCTGAATCATCACGTAGCCTTTGTCGCCCACTAATGACGGCGCGGCAATCATCGCGACCAGGCATATCGCCACGATGACTAAAATATAAATTAGCTTTTTCATAGTGCGCTGGCTCCTTCACCGAACACACGTTTTACCCGGCTATCGAGCAGCGATTCAAGGGCAGCCTGTGAACTCAGTTCAGTGGGGATGGCTTTGCTGATATCGGTATTTTTTAACTGGCTAAGGGCTCTCTGAAATCCTGAAACATCACTGTTTGTCTGAATGTAGTCTTCGCTGATTATCGCCTGAGCGCGTTCAACAGAGGCCTGATACAGCGCCTGCTCACCGGCCAGAGCGGCAGCCTGTGCCTGTTGCAGGGCCAGCTTTATTTGCTCGCGTGACAGCCATTCCTGTTGCGCAGTCATCATGGGTTCAACGGGTTCGTCGCGATATTCAACCCGAATAAAATCATCCACCAGTGAGCGCCACACATTTAGCAGGTTTTGCTTCCAGTCGCTGGTGGAGTCACTGACTTCGTCACTGGTAAATTCGTTTGCTTCTTTTGGCGTGATAATGGCCAGTTTATCAACCTGTTTAACCAGGCCGTCGAGGGCCAGCGCGACCGACACTTCTGATACCGGGTTGACCTGTTGAAGGGCCTGAATGTCCTGGGCGATTAAAGCTCTTACCGGCAGAACCGACGGATCGGCTAATGACTTCAAGCGCTGGTCGGCATTACCGAGCAGCATAATGGCAGTTCGCAGATCTTTTTCGAGCCACATTTTACGCCCGGCCATGCGCACCAGATAATCGGCTTCGGCTATTAGCCAGTCGGTGGGCCGGCGGCCATCTAATTCCTGAATTTGCGCCAGTGCGCCCTGCAGTTGATTTTCCAGTTGCTCCACAGTGGCCTGCTGAGCGGCTTCGCCGTCCAGTACATCCCGGGTGGCGGCTGCCTGGGCACTGATTTGTTGTTCCAGCGTTGCGGCGCGGTTAGTCATCTGGCTGTGTTTCTGGCCAAGCTCGTTATTTAGCTCGCTGCGCAGAGTGTCGAGTTTGGTTTGGGTAACGCTATGCTGATTGAAGTACCAGTATCCACCATAGGCCGCGCCACCAATTAACAGCAGGTTTAGCAGGGTGACCAGCCATAGCAGACCGTTTTTGGCCGGTGCAGACAGAGCAGGTTTCGGGTTGTCTGGTGAGCTTTTGGGCGCAGCGGCTTTGGCCGAAGATTGTTTGGCGCTGGCTGTGTCGGGCAACTGCTTGGGTTGCTCTTGGTTTGGTTGCTGCTGATCAGCCATATATCACTCCCAATTCTGCTGAATCCATGTAATGAGCGCTTCGTTGCTGGCTTTAGGACAAACATCAGTTTGCCGGATGCCTTGTTGATGAAGCTGTTGCGCTATGCGCTCACTGACCGTTAACCATTTTACACCGGTTAGCGGCTGGGTATTAAATTGTTTTAATAGTGCCTGGGCCTGTTCGCTACTGGTGACAATAATGCCCGCCAGTTGTGTCCAGTGACAGGTCCGGCTAAATACGGGGGGGATTAATGGCTCTCTTTCATAAAGAACTACCTCGTTTAGCCTGGCACCGCGTAGGGTCAATTGTTCCGGGATTGTAGTGCGCCCGCCTTTACCCTTTAATAACAAAATGTGCCTGTTGGCGCAATCATTGAGCAAAGGTAAAGCGAGTACACCCTCTGAATTTTCGTTATCAGGGACGATCGGGTTTAAACCGGCGTGGGTAAGAATGTTAGCGGTACTCTGACCGACTGCAATCAACGGCTGACTAACGATATCACCAGCCAGATGCGCCGCCAGCGGTGCGGCAGCCGCCGTACTGGTAACGATTACAACGGCATCCGGATGAGTTTTCAGCAAAGCCTGTAAGCGGGCAATACCTGCAGGGAGCGCTTTGGTTTGCTGCAAGGCAATCACACTGGCCGACAACCCGGCCTCGGCAAAAGCCGAGTCAGTGGTGGCTAATTTTGCCAGCGGCCGGGTGATTAGATACATAGCGGTTTACTGGTGCAAAGCCTTTAAGATTTCACCAGCGCCCTGCTCTAACAGAGATTCTGCGACCTCTTGACCGAGTTCAACGGCGTTATCGCGGTGACCTCGGGTAGTGGCATATAGAATGGTCGCGCCGTCTGCCGAGCCAACTAAACCAGTCAGTGACAGCGTATCGCCGTCTAACGTGGCAAAACTGCCAATGGGTACCTGACAACCGCCCTCAAGTCGCTCATTCATGGCGCGTTCTGCAATTACCCGTGAAGCGGTGTCGGCATCGTTAAGAGCCGCCAGTAATGCTATAAGCTCGGCGTCGTCGTTGCGGCATTCAATGCCAACAGCGCCCTGCCCCACGGCAGGTAAAGACTGCTCCAGGGGAATAGGCTGAGTAATGCGGTTTTCCATACCCAGACGGATAAGACCGGCACAGGCGAGAATGATGGCGTCGTAGTCGCCGGCATCCAGTTTGGCCAGTCGGGTGTTCACGTTGCCGCGCAGGTCTTTGATGACTAAATCCGGGCGCAGGTGTTTTAACTGACACTGACGACGCAAGCTACTGGTACCAACGACTGCGCCGGCTGGTAATTCATCAATATTGTTATAAGTATTGGATACGAAGGCATCGAACGGGTTTTCCCGCGGGCAGATAGCATGCAGGCCGAATTCCGCCGGAAACTCTACCGGCACGTCTTTCATGGAATGCACAGCAATATCGGCGCGCCCTTCCAGCATGGCAACTTCGAGTTCTTTGATAAACAGGCCTTTACCGCCAATCTTCGCCAGTGGCGTATCGAGAATTCGGTCGCCCTGGGTTGACATGGGCACCAGCTCTACCTTGCATTGTGGGTGATGCTTTAATAACTGTGCCTGAACATACTCGGCCTGCCACATGGCCAGGGCACTTTTACGAGTGGCAATTCGGATAGTGCGGGAAGACTTCACTGCAATATTCGCCTTTAATTTTGAATTCAATCACAGCGCCAGCTTTGTTGCAGCGACGCTAAAGCGCAAAGTGTAAACGATTTTGCCGATACAGGCGATGTTATACCGCCTGTATTTGATCTACCCCAAACGCGCTTGCAGCCACTGACTGATGGCGTTTATCTCATCCATGTTGACATTATGCTGCATGCGATAGCTCTGCCAGCTTACGTTGTACTGATTTGCCGTGAGCGTATCGTGGGCGGCTTTGCCCATCGCAATAGGGACCACGTCGTCCATTTCGCCATGGGCCATAAAAACCGGGGTTTGTTGATTGGCCGGATGGGCTTCATCGGCCAGTAACTCTGGCTGACACATGTAGGTTGAAAGTCCCATAATCCCGCCCAGTGATTTGCTGAAGCGCGGGCCAAGATGCAGCGCAATGACGCCACCCTGAGAAAAACCAGCGAGGATGATTTTTTCTGGCGGAACGCCATTACTGATCTCTGCTTCGATTAGCTGCTCTACCTGTTCGGCAGACTCTCTGACCCCGGTGAGATCGGCGCGTTTATCAAAATCCATGGACTTAATGTCGTACCAGGCGCGCATTCGCATGCCACCGTTAATGGTGACCGGGCGTTCCGGTGCATGAGGGAACACAAAACGTACACCCAGGGCATCGGGTAACCTTAACTCGGGAACTATAGGCGCAAAACCATGGCCGGAATCGCCCAGCCCATGTAACCAGATAACGGTGGCTTTAATCTCTGAGACCGGATTGGTTTCGATGTAAGGTAGTGCACTGCTCATTGACCCATAGTTCCTTTTGCTGTTGTTATTACAGATTAAAATTAACACTCACCGACCACAGGTACAATGGTCTTACCGGTATTGATGAATATTGTGGATGCGGCGTTTATGTCGACGCCGAGTGTGCTACACTTTCGCGGTATAACCTCATCATAAAAATGAAGCATAGAACACCATTATGACCACACAACTCGGCAATCTGTTTATTTTAGCGGCCCCGTCCGGTGCCGGTAAATCCAGTTTGATAAAAGCGCTATTGTCTAAAGCGCCGGATGTTAACTTTAATCCGAAGCAGGTGTCTGTGTCGCACACTACCCGGGCACCCCGCCCCGGCGAAGTGGATGGTGAGCATTATCATTTTGTCACCCGTGAGCAGTTTGAAGCGCTGATTGCCCAGCAGGCATTCTTCGAATATGCCGAAGTCTTCGGCAATTACTACGGGACGTCCCGCATTACCATCGAAAATACTCTGAGCCAGGGCATTGATGTATTTTTGGATATCGACTGGCAGGGCGCCCGTCAGGTGAAAGCCCTGATGCCTGATACCTGCAGTATATTTATTCTGCCACCGTCTACCGAAGCACTGCGCGAAAGGCTGGTTAACCGCGGTCAGGATGAACAGAGTGTGATTGATAAGCGCATGGCAGAAGCGGTGTCAGAGATGTCGCATTACGATGAATTTGACTTTGTGCTGGTTAACGATGAGTTTTCCGAAACTTTGCAGGAGTTAAGCAGCATTGTTGAAGCCCAGCGCTTACGTACGGCTAAGCAAAAAGTCCGTCACCAGGCGTTAATAGAGAGTTTATTAAGCGCTGAGTGATTTATTGCTACCCAATTAAGTATGGCTTGTTGTATACTACGCGGCCATTTTTTTAATATTTTTGTTCGAATCGGAGATTTTCATGGCTCGCGTAACAGTCGAAGATGCAGTAGAAAAAGTAGGTAACCGTTTTGATCTGGTATTGGTTGCTGCACGTCGTGCCCGCCAAATCGCCACTGAAGGCAAAGATCCAATGGTTGATGTAAGTAACGATAAGCCTACGGTTATCGCGCTGCGCGAAATCGAAAAAGGATTAGTGACTTCTGAAACCCTTGAGCAAGATGAGCTGCGTGACCAGCAGGATCAGGAACACGCTGAGTTTGCATCAGTTGCAAATATCCTGTCTGATCAGTAAATCGGCTAGCCCTCGGAAGCACAAATTGACAGCGCCAGTGTGTCTTTTATAAGAAACACTGGCGTTTTTCGTTGGAAACCGACGCGTTTCACCGTATTCTTGAAAAACGCTTGATATTATTGGAAATACGCTACACACGTGTATCTGTTTGAAGGGTTAAAACAAAAGATCGCCGAATACCTGCCACCAGAACGGGTTCAGCTCGTTCAGGATGCTTTTGTATTGGCACATGAAGCCCATGATGGTCAGATGCGATCAAGTGGTGATCCGTACATCACCCACCCGGTTGCGGTTACCAGCATTCTGGCCGACATGCACCTCGACCATGAAACCCTCATGGCGGCACTTCTGCACGACGTTATTGAAGATACCCACTACAGTCAGGAAGATCTGGCCGAAGCCTTTGGCGACACCGTGGCTGATTTGGTAGAAGGCGTCAGTAAACTCGATAAGATTGCCTTTAGCAGTAAGCAGGAAGCCCAGGCCGAAAACTTTCGTAAAATGATGATGGCCATGGTGCAGGATATCCGCGTTATCCTGATCAAGCTGGCCGACCGCACGCACAACATGCGTACACTGGGCTCGCTACGTCCGGATAAGCGTCGTCGTATCGCGCTGGAAACCCTGGAAATCTATTCGCCTATTGCCCATCGCCTGGGTATTCACGATATTAAAAATGAACTGGAAGATCTTGGCTTCCAGGCCATGTATCCCATGCGTCACCGTGCTCTGAAATCAGCGGTGAAACAAGCGCGGGGTAATCGTAAAGAGATCATCGAGAATATTCGTCAGGAGCTAGGCACCCGCCTGGAGGGCTACAATATTGAAGCCACCGTAGTCGGCCGTGAAAAACACCTCTATTCTATTTACCGCAAAATGAAGAACAAAGAGAAGATGTTCAATGAAGTCATGGACATCTATGCCTTCCGCATTGTGGTAAATTCGGTGGACGACTGCTACCGCTCGCTAGGTGCTATGCACGGGCTGTACAAGCCCATTGAAACACGCTTTAAAGACTATATTGCGATTCCGCGGACCAATGGTTATCAGTCGTTGCATACCTCTTTGGTGGGGCCTCACGGTATTCCTGTGGAAGTACAGATCCGCACCCAGGCCATGGATCAAATGGCTGATAAAGGGGTTGCTGCCCACTGGATGTACAAAGAATCCAGCGATGGTACCACTGCCCAGCTACGGGCCCGTAAATGGATGCAGTCGCTATTGGAGCTGCAGCAAAGTGCCAGTTCGTCTTTTGAGTTTATTGAAAGCGTTAAAACCGACCTGTTCCCGGATGAGATTTACGTGTTTACCCCGGACGGGCGGATTATTGAATTACCGGCTGGCGCCACGGCAGTGGATTTTGCCTATGCAGTGCATTCTGATATTGGTAATACTTGTGTAGGCGTGCGGGTAGAGCGGCGCAATTATAGTTTAAGCAAGCCGTTACAAAATGGTCAGACGGTAGAAATCATTACCTCACCACGAGCTAAACCAAATGCTAACTGGCTGAATTTTGTGGTCAGTGCCAGAGCGCGCACGCGCATCCGCCAATACCTGCGCAAACAGCGTTCACAGGAAGCCCTGACAATGGGTAACCGCTTGTTACGCCACGCGCTGGGCGCGGTTAAACTGGACGATATCAGTCAGGAGTCGGTCGACCGCGTGGTAGCAGAAACCAAGCATGAATCCTTTGAGGACATGCTGGTGGATATTGGCCTGGGTAATGAGTTAAGCGCTATTGTGGCTCGTCGTCTGTTAGGCGAGAACGAAGATATTCCGGATAAGAAAGGCAATGTGGCTATTCGTGGTACGGAAGGCCTGCTGGTGACTTATGCACGATGCTGCCACCCCATTCCGGATGACGAAATCGTCTCGGTGCTAAGCCCGGGTAAAGGCATGACTATTCACCAGAATGGTTGTCCGAATATCCGTAAGCTGGCAAAAGAAGAGCCGCAGCGGGTACTGCAAATGACCTGGGATGAAGAGCCTCAGGGTGAGTTTAAAGCGTCATTACGTATTGAGCTGTTTAATCATCAGGGTACACTGGCTACACTGACCAATAACATTGCCTCGTGCGACTCAAACATTATTGGGCTGCAAACCGAGGAAAAAGAAAGCAATATCTACTTTGTAGATCTTGAATTAACCACTTATAACCGCGTACATCTGGCCAACGTCATGCGTAAAATTCGTATCATGCCGGAAGTACAACGGGTGTCGCGACACAGCCAGTCGCGACATCATTAATTGAGAAGGACTCATCATGGCAAAGTCGATTATTCAAACTGATAACGCGCCAGCTGCAATTGGTACATACAGTCAGGCGGTCAAAGCCGGCACTACTGTGTACTTGTCTGGTCAGATCCCATTAGTACCAGCCACGATGGAACTGGTATCCCAGGATTTTGCCGAGCAGGCCACTCAGGTGTTCGAGAATATCAAAGCCGTGTGTGAAGCTGCTGGCGGTACCACTAATGATCTGGTGAAAGTAAACATTTACTTACTTGACCTTGGCCATTTCGCCACGGTAAACGAAATTATGTCTAAGTACTTTGCCAAGCCTTATCCTGCACGCGCAGCAATTGGTATTAAAGAGTTACCTAAAGGCGCTCAAATAGAAATCGACGGCGTGATGGAACTGCCGGAGTGATAGCTGTCAGCAGCCATTGATAGCTTAGATAAAATGGTACTGAAAGAAAAAGACCCGCTTGCGGGTCTTTTTGGTTTCTAATGCTTATTTAACGAGAACAATGATGCGACAAAAGTTTTTCTTTATCCTGCTGTGTATATTGCTGCCACTGGGTGTTTCTGCCAAACAGTTAGCACCTGAGGCTAACTCCGTTACCCCGCTGCTAAATGGTATGAAAGTGCCGGCTGTAACCCTGCAATTTCCGGATGGTAGTCCGGTAAGCCTGAATGCGCTGACCATGAATAAACCCGCCATCATTCTGTTTTATCGTGGTGGCTGGTGCCCTTACTGTAATCGTCAGTTTGGCGAGCTACAGACAATTGAAGACCAATTGCTGGAATTAGGCTACCAAATCCTCGCGATTTCACCGCAAACGCCGGCAGCGCTGCAATCTCAGGAACTCGAAACCGAAATCAAAGTTCAGCAGTTGTCAGACGTTAAACTGGATGCCTTGCGTGAATTTGGCATTGGCTTTTATGTAGATGATGCCACTGCACAAAAATATGCCGGCTATAATATTCCCCTGACCAAAGATGAAACCGGTACCCCAGTACTGCCAGCACCAGGCATATTCATCGTAAATCAACAGGGGCTTATCGAGTTCACTTATGTAAACCCTGACTTTAAAGTGCGCCCATCGGCTACACTAATTTTGTCGGTGGCTGAAGCACTGGCCAGCGAGCGTTAATCTGCGTAGCCAATACCGTGGCGCTGCATGTAGTCGAGCAGCGCCAGTGATTCATGGTCGCCGCTGGTTTTTAGTCCCTCACAAACCCCGGCCATATCAGCGGCGTTTTTGTGCTGACCGAGTTTGCGTACACCCTGCAAGCAGTCTACTTTAATCTCAATACCGACAATACCGCGGATCAGTTTTTGCTGGTAGTCGATGAGTGCTGTATCGAGCGTTTCAGGATTGTAATCAGGCTCAAAAGCCTGCATAAGCTCGTTGAGCGCTGCGGGTAATGCCTCATCATTCATAACACTTACCCTGCCTTTGGCATGAACCGCCACATAATTCCAGGTAGGCACATTGGGTTCGCTGGCGTACCACTTAGGTGAGATGTAGGCGTGAGGGCCGCTAAACACGGCAACTACCGGAGTATTATCCAACGCCTGCCAGTGCCGGTTGGCACGCGCCATATGGCCTATCATAAAGAGGCTGTCACCTTCTTGTCTTACCAGCAGCGGCATATGGGTTGTCTGCAGATCGGGCGTGGTTATCAGCGCGAAAGAGTGGGCTTTAATAAAAGCTAACTGGGCTACGGTATCGGTAAAAGAAAACGCCGACGGGACAAACATAAAGACTCTCGAACATCAGGATTGGCCTTTGATAATACGTGATCAGCGAATTTCCACAAAGGGTAAAAAGCGCGGCTGAGGTTCAATGTCAGTGCGTTCAAATTCGCCAAAAGGTGGTGTAGTGAGATCATCCGGGGGCGCCGCGAGCTGATTTAAGTCCACCGCCTGTGCCATGCCGGTGATCCGATCGTCCTGAAGGCTCATCTTGTAGTAAATACCATTCCAGAAGTTAGCGCCAAACTCGCCTTTTTTCTTGTACATAAATAGCAGATCGTGCGCCAGCCAGCTAAAATCATCCGTAGTCACCGTGCGCGGCTGGTCGTAAGGGTAAGGCAGATGACACCACAGCTCGGGGCCTTCCAGGCATTTCATTTCCTTCATCGACAAAAAATAATCGGTAAAATGGTCGTGGTCGATAGTGAGGGTGTAGTGAATCCCTTTAGCTCCGGGGGTGAAGTTGACTCTGCCGATGTCCAGTTGCTCGCCCTTGTTGCCTTTTAATATAATACGCTTCTCACCTGAGAGCGGGTCATTGGCCTGCGCTACAGCGACTGAGTGGCTAAAGCCTGTCAGAGCTAATAGCAGTGTGGTAAGAGAGAGAAGGTTCATGGCGGCATCCGAAAAGTTGATGGTTTATTAACTATAGACTGAGGGGGTTCTGGCGAAAGAGTACTTTAGGCTAATTAAAGTAGTAGCCCGTCCCGAAACCGAGCACAGGATGATTGATGCTCGCAATGGCTAAGCGCTTGATTTAATATGCCCCTAAAAGTAAGGAATGACACTCATATGCGGTCTGAACAGCCTCTTGCTACCATGCCCATTACCCAATTAAAAGGGGTGGGGGCCAAGGTGGCGGAGAAACTGGCAAAAATCAATCTGGTAACTGTGCAGGATGTGCTCTTTCATCTGCCTGCACGCTATGAAGACCGCACCCGTATCTATCCCATTGGCGATTGCTTGCCTTTCACGCACGTCAGTATTCTTGGTGAAGTTAAATCGGCCGATATCCAGTACGGTAAAAAGCGCATGCTGGTAGTGAAACTCTCCGATGGTACCGGCACCATTACGCTGCGATTTTTTCATTTTGGCGCCTTGCAGCGCACCATGATGTCGCCCGGCAATCAGATCCGCGCCTTTGGTGAAGTGCGTACCGGCAAGTGGGGGCTCGAAATGATGCACCCTGAGTTTATGCTGATTGAAGAAGATGCCGCGCCCATGGAAGAAACCCTCACTCCGGTATATCCAACTACCGAGGGCGTAAAACAGCTTACCTTACGCAACCTTACCGAGCAGGCACTGGAAATTCTCAACAAGGGCGGCCTGACCGACTTATTACCCGACGGCATGTATCAGCAACAGGTCAGCCTGAAAGAAGCGCTTACGCTGGTGCATCGTCCGCCACCAGACGTTGCGCTACAGGAACTCGAAAACGGTGAGCACCCGGCGCAGATGCGCCTTATCCTGGAAGAACTGCTGGCTCAGCATTTAAGTGTGCTAAAAGTACGTCAGCAAAGCGATGCACAGCCGGGTATTGCGATAAACGTTGATCATGCACTGGTAGATAAATTACTCGCCGCCCTGCCATTTACCCCCACAGGGGCCCAGCAGCGGGTAACCGCGGATATTCAGCAAGACATGGCGCGCAGCCGACCCATGATGCGGCTGGTACAGGGCGACGTAGGTTCTGGTAAAACCCTGGTTGCCGCACTGGCAGCGCTATCGGCCATTGGCGGCGGTTATCAGGTCGCGCTCATGGCGCCCACCGAACTGTTAGCAGAACAACATGCCAATAACTTCCGGGACTGGCTGGCACCGCTAGGCATTGAAGTGGGCTGGCTGGCCGGTAAATTAAAAGGCAAGCAGCGCGCTGAAGTGCTGGGGCGTCTGGCAAGTGGTGAGGTGCAAATGCTGGTGGGCACCCATGCTATTTTTCAGGAGCAGGTAACCTATGATCAGCTGGCGCTGGTGATTGTTGATGAGCAGCACCGTTTTGGCGTACATCAGCGGTTGGCGCTGCGTGAAAAAGGCGAGCTGCAGGGGCGTTTTCCCCATCAGTTAATTATGACCGCCACCCCTATTCCCCGCACGCTGGCCATGACGGCTTATGCAGACCTGGATACCTCAATTATTGACGAACTACCGCCCGGGCGTACACCAGTAAAAACCGTGGCTTTGCCTGACTCCCGCCGCGCGGATGTGATTGCGCGGGTGCGCGAGGCTTGTCAGCAGCATGGGCGTCAGGCTTACTGGGTGTGTACGCTTATTGATGAGTCTGAAGTGTTGCAGTGTCAGGCGGCTGAAGATACGGCCGTTATTTTACAAACCGCCCTGCCCGACCTGAAAATAGGCCTGGTACACGGTCGGTTAAAAGCTGCGGAAAAACAACAAATCATGGGGGCCTTCAAATCTGGAGAGTTGGATTTACTGGTGGCTACCACGGTGATTGAAGTGGGTGTGGATGTGCCCAATGCCAGTTTAATGATTATTGAAAACCCGGAACGGCTGGGTCTGGCCCAGCTTCATCAGTTACGGGGCCGGGTTGGCCGGGGGGCGGTGGAAAGTCACTGTGTACTCATGTACCAAAGCCCGTTATCGAAAACGGCCACCAAGCGCCTGGCGGTATTGCGCGAGTCGAATGACGGATTTTATATCGCCCAGCAAGACCTTGAAATCAGAGGCCCGGGCGAGCTTATGGGCACCCGTCAAACCGGCATCGCAGAGTTAAAGATTGCTGATATTGTACGCGACGCGCCGCTTATTCCACAGGTGCAGGAGATTGCCAACCGCCTGTGGGCAGAATACCCGACCCGGGCGCAGGCCATTATTAACCGCTGGATAGGACAGAAGGAGCATTATGGGCATGCCTGAGTTACCGTATCTGAGGCTTTCAGCGCAGCAATTGGCCGCGCCTTCCGAGGTTGAGCTACAATTAATCTCGCTGACCAGTTCGGTGGGTGTCAAACCCGAGAGTGAGGATTCAGGCGAGCAGTCGCTGGTTTTGGAGATCGTTGACGAGACCCTGCAGTTAATGGATTTGACGGTGGCCAACAGTAACGGCGTGAATGTGGATTTTCTGTCAGGCCAAAGTCAGTATCGGCGCCAGCACGGTGGTGGCAGTAAAGAGCCGGTGGCTAAAGCCGTGGGCATAAAAGCCAACCAACCACTTACCGTTCTGGATGCTACGCCGGGGCTGGGGCGGGATGCATTTGTTCTGGCCGCACTGGGGGCCAATGTAATTATGATTGAGCGCTCACCGGTGGCTTATTTGTTGTTAGCAGATGGCCTGCGTCGTCTCGCCGTGCAGGAACCAGAGCTGGCCAAACAATTTGTGCTATACCATGCCAACAGCTGCGATTACATGCAGCAACTGGCAGCGGGTAGCGTGGATGCAGTGTATCTTGACCCCATGTTCCCCCACCGCAAAAAGTCGGCATTGGTAAAAAAGGAAATGCGCCTGTTCCAGCTGATGCTCGGCCCCGATGAAGATGCCGATTTGCTTTTACCTGCAGCGCTTCATGCAGCCGCAAAGAGGGTGGTGGTAAAGCGCCCTAACAGTGCACCACTGCTGGCCAATCATAAACCTTCTATGGCAATCGCCAGTAAGAAACATCGCTTCGATGTGTACATCAAAAACGTATAAAGCCGTCCTGATAATATTCAAAATGTTGATTTGTATACCGAAATAGCTATATTGGTATTGTAATTTTTGCTGTACAAAGGATGTACATTTAGCTGTTAACCGGTATAGTAAGTATACGATTTGCTCAAATGTCGAAAGGAAGTAACTCGGCAGGCCTGAGCAAATTCACAACTCTCAACCTCGTTATCTGCAAAAGCCAAAGGATTTCTGGAGAATTGCATTGACTGTAACGAATACGAATTCGGTGTGCTTTGTGGTACCCGACAATTGTAGTGCTATAGCGGCTCCTAACTGCTTATTAAAGCAGCTAGTGGAAGCCTGCGGCTATGTTACTGCCTGTGTGGAAGGTGTTGAGAGCCTGCCTGCTAACGCCGAACCAGCACAATTGATTTTTATTGATATTCGGTTAACGGCTAATTTATGTGAGCTTTTAAGCTGCTGTACCCGCAGCGGCCGTTGGGTGTTTTTCAATGTTTCGCCGGGCTCCGTTGATGAGCTCACGCTGTTAATGGCTGGTGCCGAAGGGGTTTTTTACACCACCGACAAGCCAGAGCTTTTGCTGAAAGGCATCCATCGTTTAAATAAGTTCGATGTCTGGTTTAAGCGCGATACCATTAATCGCGCCTTCCGCCAGCTGCGTGATAAGAGCGATCCGGCTGCCGCCATTCAGAATATGGAAGTACAGCAAATGGTTCAGCAGGCGGGTTTAACCAAACGGGAAAAGAATATCCTGCTGCTCGTTTCCAAAGGGGCACAGAATCAGGAGATTGCCGATACCCTGCACATTAGTGTGAATACGGTTAAAACTCACATTTACAGCATCTTTCGTAAAACCAACTCGCGTAACCGGGTTGAGCTTGTTGCCTGGTCGAGCAGTGTTTTCGGCTAATCCCACTTCCCAATTTAATCTGGCTTTTTCTCCGAGTGTTACTTCTTCCATGGGGTTGCAAAGCTGACTCCCTGACGCCTGTTTGATGGCGGCTCTAGTATAAAGGTACTAGTTAAAAAATAAGCAGCGCAGATAACTAGTACATTTTTTGTAAATTACTCTTCCTCGCTAGCAATCCCCTATGGCTTGTGCCAAAAATGAAGGTGGATTGTCGCAGTTTCACAATCGATTCGAAGGAACCTATCACGCTTACCCAGTAAGCGTTTTTTTATTGTTGGAAGCATAATTATGAAAACAAAACTTACCGCATTAACGCTGGCTATGCTGCCTGCGTTGGGCTTTAGTGCTGCTGCAGAAACTGTAAAGTTCAAGGACGATTCTATTATTGTTGTTTATAAAGAATCCGCTACCTCTGCCGACAAGCTGTCGGCACGCGCCCTGGTTGGCGCCAGCATCGCTGACATGAATGCAGATGGGAGAGACGACAAGTTCAGTCATTTACTGAAGGGTCGAATTGCTAAATTTCAGCTGCAAGGCATGTCGGTTAAAGATGCCATTAATAAACTGCAAGCTAACCCAGCCATTGCCATTGCTGAGCCAAACTTTATCTGGTCTATTGACGCAACCCCTAACGACGAATTTTATGAGTTGCTCTATGCCATGAATAATACCGGTCAGACAGGTGGTACACCTGATGCCGATATCGACGCTGCAGAAGCATGGGATATTTCAACCGGTAGCAGCGACGTAGTCGTGGGTGTGATCGACACCGGTGTGCAGTATGACCACCCTGATTTGGTTAACAATATGTGGATGAACCCCGGCGAAATCGCGGGTAATGGCATTGATGACGACGGTAACGGTTACGTTGATGATATTTACGGTATTGATACCGTAAACGGCGACTCCGACCCCTACGATGATCAGGGCCATGGTACTCATGTTTCGGGTACTATTGGTGCAGAGGGGAATAACAGTATCGGCGTTGTTGGGGTGAACCACGATGTCTCTATCGTTGGCTGTAAATTCCTTGCTGCAGATGGCTTTGGTTCTACGGAAGGGGCCATTGCCTGTATTGATTACATGGTGGCACTGAAAGAAGATGGCGTTAACATTAAAGCCCTCAACAATAGTTGGGGTGGTGGCTCGTTTAGTGGTGCGCTTGAGGCCTCCATTCAGGCTGCCGCTGATGCTGACATTCTGTTTGTGGCAGCAGCCGGTAACGATGGAGTGAATAACGATAACAGCCCGCACTATCCATCCAGCTATGAGGTAGATAACGTATTAGCGGTTGCCAGTACCAACCATAACGATGGTGATTCAGGGTATTCCTATGGCCTGGTGTCGGTCGACATGGGGGCACCGGGCACAGATATCGGCTCAACCTATGTAGATGATGGCTACGTTTACGCTTCTGGCACTTCTATGGCCACACCTCACGTTGCAGGTGCTGCAGCACTGGTTTGGTCGGTTAATCCTACGCTTTCTGCGGTAGAAGTAAAAACGCTGCTCATGGAAACCGGTGATGATAATACCTTCCTGACCGGAAGAACGGTTTCAGGAAAACGCCTTAACGTGTACAACGCATTGCTTGGTGCAGACCCTCAACCTAGCTTTGGCTTAGGTGTTGATGATTCGACAATGGAAGTCACGGCGGGCGATACCGCAGAGTTCGTTTTTTCTATCAGCTCTATTGCGGACTGGTCGGGTGAAGTGACCTTCTCGGTAACAGATCCTCTGGGCGGAGCGAGCTTCTCTTCCACCACGGCGATGCCTGGTGACGAAGTGACACTATTTACGCCAACGGCTGACGATACTCCATGGGGCGATTATCAGTATGTGGTGACTGCGGTGAGTGATGACATTGAACGCTCGCAAACTGTTAACTTAACCGTGTTACCAGCGGGCCTGATTGACGTCACTTATTCTAATAACACACCCGTCTCAATCCCGGATAATGATTCGACAGGTATTACATCCACCATCACCGTAGCCGACCCTTATACGGTGTTTGGTACAGAGGTGAGTGTTGATATCACGCACACCTGGATTGGCGATCTGATTGTCGATCTGACTTCGCCGTCTGGTACCACCGTTAATCTGCATAACCGCTCAGGCAGCAGTGATGATGATATTGTTGCAACCTATTCAGTCGACAGCTTCAACGGTGAAATGATGAATGGCGACTGGGTATTATCAATTACTGATAATGCCGGCCAGGATTTAGGGACGCTGAACAACTGGTCATTGAGCTTCCAGGCTCTGGGTGAAGTCACCAACGCGCCGCCGGTTGCAGGATTTGAGGTCAGTACAGATGAGCTAACCGCCACCTTTACTGATACCAGTACCGACACAGACGATGACATTGTTAGCTGGGACTGGAGCTTTGGTGATGGCGGAAGTTCTTCTGCAATGAGTCCGGTGTATACCTATGCGGCAGAAGGTACTTACAGTGTTTCATTAACGGTTACTGACTCAGAAGGTCAGTCTGACACCTATTCAGACTCCGTAACGGTAAGTGAGCCGGCAGATGCCTTTATTATCGCTGACATTCGTCGCTCAGTATTACGACCAAATGGTACGCTGGTGACTTTCCTGACCTGGCGCCCAACACCTGCACCAACTGTGGATATTATTCGCAATGGTGTGGTAGTTGCCACTGTAGCCAATAACGGCCGTTATCGTGATGTTGCCCGTAATGTTACCGATACCGAATTTACTTATCAGATCTGTGACGACCGTGGTTGTTCAGACGAAATGACGGTGAGTTTTTAAATTCGTCAGATAAGTCTGTCTAAAATAATAAGCCTCCGTAACTCGGGGGCTTTTTTATTTCACAATTTACAGATACTGTTATAGTTAAAGGATAATTTACCTAAGACAGCTTGCTGTTAATTATATAATTTCTCTGGGAGAACAACATGATTGATGTGGGTAGCACCCTGCCGGAAGTGACGTTTGGATTGATGAAAGACGGCAAAATGACCAGTCCGCATACTAATGAACTATTCAGCGGTAAACGCGTAGTCCTCTTCGCAGTACCGGGTGCATTTACACCAACCTGCTCTGAAGCACATTTACCTGGTTATGTTGCTCTGGCAGATAAAATTAAAGCTAAGGGCGTGGATAGTATTATTTGCTTAAGTGTGAACGACGCCTACGTGATGAATGCCTGGGGCAAATCTGCTAATGCCAATGAAATTCTGATGGTTGCCGATGGCAATGCGTTTTTTACTAAAAGCATTGGCCTTGACATGAACACCAGTGATTTTGGCGGTATCCGCTCGGTACGTTATTCCATGCTGGTGGAAGACGGTGAAGTGGTAAAACTGAATGTTGAGGATCCAGGTCGCTTTGAAGTGAGTGACGCCGAATCGATGCTGAAAAGCTTATAACGCTGTTTCCCCGGTGTGCTGACAGCGCGCCGGTCTCTGCTGGCGGTGACAGGTAACCATTAGATTATCTGCACCGCTCATTTTTAGGTTTCACAGGATGCGAAGATGTTCCGTAGTTCAGTACAAAAGTATGGCCTGATTGTGTTGGGTTCATTAATGGGGTTATTTGCCTGCTCTGCTGCAAATACTCCCGGGGAAGTTGAAGTAACCGGCGGCAAAATAAAAGGCACCGTTACGGAACAACTGGTGACTTACAAGGGCATTCCTTTTGCCGCGCCGCCTGTTGGTGAGTTGCGCTGGCGTCCACCACAACCGGTAACGCCATGGAACGGAGTGAAGGAGACCACCGATTACGGTAACGATTGCATGCAGCTGCCTTTCCCCAGCGACGCTGCGCCACTGGGTAAAACACCGGCAGAAGATTGCCTGTACGCTAATGTCTGGGCACCTAAAGATGCCGATGGTTCAACGCCGGTACTGGTGTGGATCTACGGTGGTGGCTTTGTTAACGGCGGCGCGTCTCCAGCGGTTTATGATGGCAGCGAATTCGCCAAAAACGGTGTGATATTTGTGAGCTTTAACTACCGTCTGGGACGCTTTGGTTTCTTTGCCCATCCGGCGCTTACGGCAGAAGCCAAAGCCTCTGGCGATATGCTGGCTAACTACGCGTACATGGACCAAATCGCAGCGCTGAAATGGGTAAACGAAAACATTGCTGCCTTTGGTGGCGATGTGAATAACGTTACCATTATGGGCGAATCAGCCGGTGGTGGCTCGGTACATGCCATGATGCAGGCAAAGCAGGTCAGAGGGCTGTTTGATCGGGCGATTATCATGTCTGGCGGTGGTCGTTCACTGTTTGGTAATCGCAAGGTCAGTGAGCCAACGCCGGCGTCTCTGGCTGGGGAACAGTATGGCCTCAATTATGCCGAAAAACACGGCATTACCGGTACCGACGCCGAAGCCCTGGCTGCTCTGCGGGAGCTAAGCCCGGAAGATATCGTTGATGGATTTAACCTGGCCGCATTATTTAACCCCACACCTACAGACAAGCCAACCTGGGCGGGTGGACCGATGCAGGATGGTGAAATTATTACGGCAACTACCGAAGATGCCCTTCGCGATGGCAACGTGGCGAAGGTGGATGTGATGGTAGGCGCAACCAGTCTCGACATTGGTTTTAATATGTTCAAAGACAAAGACGGACTGTTCGCTTCTTTCGGCCCTTACGCCGATGAAGCTCGTGAAGTTTACGATCCCACCGGTGATGTACCGTTCCAGGCGGTGGGCTATTCGGTAGGGCAGGACCGCAGCATGCAGGAACCGGCAAGGTTTGTGGCAGAGCAGATGACCGGACATGGTCAGCGAGCTTTCTATTACCGGTTTGGTACTGTTGCCCAGAGTAATGATAGTCCGGGCGCCCCCCATGCTTCAGATATCCCGTTTTTCTTTAATACGGTAGCAGCCAAGTATGGTGATGCCTTAACCGAACAGGATGCAGCGGCTGCTGAAACCATTCATCAGTATATTGTGAGTTTTGCCAAAAAAGGCCAGCCAGTGAGTGCTGGAGCAGCAGACTGGCAGGCTTACGACCCGGCACAAAGCAATATTCTGAATATGACCCGCAATGGCAAAATGGAGCACGGTACCGATCCATGGAAGGCCCGGCTGGATGTCGTTAAAGCTGCGGTTGAGCAAGGCAATTAAATCAGCTAAACCATATTAACCACGCTTCTCCTGACCTATAATACGCCGGTCAGGAGAGGAGCGTGTTGTTTTGAATAAGTTTGATGTAGTGGTGATTGGGGCAGGTGCAGCCGGATTATTTTGTGCGGCCGAAGCCGGCAAGCGCGGCCGTAGTGTGGCAGTGCTGGATCATGCAAAGAAAATCGGCCGTAAAATCCTCATGTCTGGCGGTGGCCGCTGCAACTTTACCAACATGTATGCCAGCCATGAAAACTACCTGTGCCGTAACCCTCATTTTTGCAAATCAGCGCTTAGCCGCTACACCCAGTGGGACTTCATTTCCCTGGTGGCGGAATACGGTATTGCCTATCATGAGAAGACCTTGGGTCAGCTTTTTTGCGACGAATCCGCCGCCGATATCGTAAACTTACTGGTGAGTGAGTGCCGTAAAGCCAATGTCGAGATTACTACACGCTGTGAGATCCTCAGTGTGAGCAAAACCGATGAGGGCTTTGCTTTATCCACTTCCATGGGCGACTACGAGTGTGCATCCCTGGTGGTTGCAACCGGCGGGCTGAGCCTGCCCAAACTTGGCGCCACGCCCTTCGGCTATAAACTGGCGGAGCAATTTGGCCTTAACGTGTTACCCACCCGGGCAGGCCTGGTGCCCTTTACCCTGCATGAGAAAGACAAGACAATACTGGCTGAACTCAGCGGGGTGGCTATCGATACCTATGCCACCTGTAATGATACGACGTTCCGGGAAAACACCTTATTTACTCACCGGGGATTGAGCGGCCCGGCTATGCTACAGATATCAAGCTACTGGCAGCCAGGCGACATATTGCATATTAATGCTTCACCTACCTTCGATATCGCTGAAAGTCTGGCGGAAGCGCAATTAAAGAATCCTGATTCTTTAATAACAACCTGGTTATCAAAACACTTCCCCAAACGGGTCGCGGCAACTTTTTGCGAACTGAACCGCTGGGACAATAAACCGGTTAAACAGTTAAACAGTAAGGAAGCCGACGCCATCGCTGGATTTTTTGAAGACTGGCAGATTCATCCCAACGGTACCGAGGGCTATCGAACTGCCGAAGTGACTCTTGGCGGCGTAGACACTGACGAGTTGTCATCAAAAACGATGATGAGTAAGAAAGTAGAACAATTATTCTTTATCGGCGAAGTGGTGGATGTCACCGGCTGGTTGGGCGGCTACAACTTCCAGTGGGCCTGGAGTAGCGGTTGGGCTGCCGCGCAGTATGTGTAGTGATGAAAATGATCAATAAACTTTGCCAAGTGACAATAAAGAATGCCAAGTTGCTTTTTAAAGTTTGCCAAGTTTCAGGTTTTGGGTCACGAAAGTTCAACCAATGATCTTAAGAGCCACAGGCGCCAAGGTTTATAAAAGCATGTTTTCGAATCAAATTTTGAAGAGGTATTGACGAGTGGCACCGATTAATAGAGATGAATCAATTCATAGCTTTATTCTTCGAAGGATGATTCTTTTTGGTGCACTGAATAAACCTAGAGATCTTGGAGGCGTGGTTAGCCCTGGGGGCGTCGTTTATGAGCTTCCAATTTTGAATGAAAAACAACGTGCATGTTTTAAAGATATCGATATCAATCGGTTAGCTGAAATTATCGATAGCAATGCACCCTATCTCGGCGCAGATTTAAAAACCAGGACTCAACTCGCCAAGTTAGTACTGCAGAATGAAGACACCGATAAATCATATCTCGAGCCAGCATCTAGAACACAACTTCGTTACTGCATTGAATGCGTAAAATTGCAATTGAGATCTATTGGATATTCATACTTCAAAATAGATTGGCTCCGTTCCGCTGACTGTTCCATTCACCAAACTAGATTGCACCACGTATCGCAGTTATGGCATAAGTGTTGCGGAAAACGATCAAACATCTATGACAATTTGAAGGCATCACTCACAGGCTATTGCAATAAGTGTCAAAGTGACAACTGGAACTTCTCAACAGAGGTATTTATCGATGACTGGAATAGAGCTCAGTACTTATTCTTAAAAAATTATCAACCCGCATTTTCAGAAGAAAAACACAGACGGTTGCTTGAAAAGACAGCAGAGTTTATTCGACAGCATAGGTTAAAGCTTGCGCAGACCCGTAAATCCTCATGGTGACGTGACCCGTTTTGTCTAACAAACTCGATATTTTTACTGCTGCCTGATTCACGAACAGTGCGACATCGATTGTTCAGTCACTGTTTTAGCCTGTCTATAAAACGTTTTTTCAGTGAAGTGCTATCCATATGTACATGCCTTTGTACAAAAAATGATTTAACATAGAATAGCTAGCAAAGGTGTTTCTGCACGACTTGGCGGCTGAGCCTAATCAACTCTCCGCTTGTAGCGCTACCGAGGAATTGGCAGCGCTATTCTCAAGTCGAAAAAAATCTCAAAGAAGCATGTTATCGTCGACACGAGGGTGATTTCTATCAATTCCAGTGCATCGATGTGGCATCAAATGTAAATGCCACAGTAATTACACCAAGGTCTAACAAACTCGCGTTGATATAAATGAGTAAGAGATGTTTATCTCGCCGCAATTAGCGAGGCTTGACTAAATTGCTCGTTAAATCGTTGCAGATTGTTTTGCTGGATAAAGCGCGTCACTTTCTGCACGTATTCAGTCCCTTCTTCAGAATACCGGGTCAACGTAGAGGCCAATGCAATGCCAGATACGGGAGAATCCGATTTTCTCAAAGACGCACGTTTTGATCTGAGATCCTGATAAGCCGCATTGGTATTCAAGTTCTTAATGTAGGCACGTACGGCCGCGTTAACAGTTGAGAATTTCGCTACTTCGTGACCTTTGCCTGAATCTCGTGAAGAGGGCACAATGCCGCAGCCTTTAGTAAAGCACCACTGACCAAATAGGTTGTTTCCTTTTCTAGCGAATCGAGACGAGCCCCACCCAGACTCAATGGCGGCTTGGGTCAATGCCAACGAGGGGGGAACAAAGTCTACTTTTCTTAGCAACATGGTGAACATCTCGTCAGTAGGCAAGGTCTCGTCGACTTTGTAATGCGTAGCTATTGTGCTGAGCCATTCCGTTTGTGGCTCAGTTAATTCCGGCGCACCTTTGAGCGTTTGAATGACTTTGCGCAGTCTGAGTACATGCCTATTTTCTTCTTCGATAATGGGATACAGCGTCTCAAAAAACGCCGATTTCTTTTCTTTTACGTCGGTATACACAGTGAAATCCGGTAGTTTGTTCAAACGGGTTTTTGCTTTCACTTCCGCTTTGGGTAGACCGCTACTGTGTGTCGATTGTGACAAAAAGTAATGAGATGCAAGCACCATATTGAGTGCTAAAAAACCTACCAATGCATGTGACATTTTTATCTTCTTCATTTTATTGTTTTCCTTTCTTTTCAAAAAATGGTGTGTCAGACCTAACCGTCTCTTTTTGTTATTTATTGACCGTATTCAGCGCCTAACGAAAGGGGATAACCTGGCGCTGGGCCTGACACACACAAAACGTGTTTCAACTTTTTATTTACGCGCATTGACGGCCATTTTTTCTAAGGCTCGCTTATAACGCATTTTGACGGTACTGAGCTTCTGGTCGACTACCTGAGCAATTTCTGTAAATTCCAAATTGCCCGTCATTCGAAACACAACGATTGAGCGTTCTTCTAGCGTCAGTAAATCTAACAGCCGACTCAATTCAACTTGCTCTTGCGATGCCTCTTCATTACCCAGGCTTTGGCTTTGCTCCAGCTCGGGCAAGGTTTCATCAAATTCAACGTATTCCGCTTGTTTCCTTCGAAGCCTGGTTAATGCCTGGTTATGAGCGATTTTGTACAACCAGGTTTTCAGACTCGAACGTTCTTCAAACTGCGTTATTTTATTGAACACGATGAGTAGCGTGTCGCTTACCGTCTCCTCCGCTTCTTCGGCTGACTTTAAATAGCGGTAACATATTTGTGTTAGCTTCTGATGGTATCGGTGAAAAATCGCTTCATATGCTGTTGTGACATAGGGAAGCTGAAGTTTCGCAATACGCACCAATTCGTCATCACTGAGTTTTGACAGCCGATCAGCGAGACGAAGGCTTTCGTTCTCGTGATCGTTCATGCCTCACCTCATGTTTTTTTATTCGTTCGCTTAGGTGCACTCAATTTCGTTGTGATGAATTTGCTCGAGAGTAAATCTTGATTGGGGACGCTCAAGCGTTTACCGTCTGCATTCTCGATCACGGTGTTCACGGTACTCACCTCTACCACATTGCCCACAAAACCTTCGAATTCAATTTCATCACCTGGCATCAGTTGCTCTCTTGCGTAAATTCCAGAGACAATGCCATTGGCTACCGTTTGAGTGCCTAAGCCCAATGCCAATGCAAGCGCCACACCTAAGCTAGCGATAATGACGGTGAAGATGGTGTTAAGCAGCTCGGTCTCTAGCTCTAATTGACCTATCACCAGTGAAAATGTGATGAACAAAACCAGTAGCTGTAGCACGCGCCCCGCAGCCGCCCCGTATTCGACACCCATGCTTTCTAACGAATTTTCTAATTGTGACTTGCCGTTTTTGGCAATAAACAACCCAATCAGCGTAATAATCAGTGCGCCAAACAGTTTGGGCAGATACAAAATAAACTCATCTAAAATGGCAGAAAACCTGTCCAGACCGAGGGTTTCAGATGCAGCAACCAAGATGATCAGAACAAAAAACACATGCAGCAGCTTGCCAATCAAATCCGACGGCTTTGTACTAAACCCAAGCGTTTTAATCATTTTCTCGACACCGAGTTTGGTGCAAAGCTTGTTGAATCCCAATTTTTCAATCAGTTTCGCCACCCATTTAGTGATGAGTTTTGAGATAAACAAGCCAATAAACACCACAATGATGGTGGCGAGTAAATTAGGTAAAAAACCCGCAATTTCTGTCCAAAATCGATTTAAAGCGTTACTGAATGATTGTGCCCATACGTTAATGTCCATGGTCTTCCTCTTTTTTGATTGTTATGTGTTCTAAATGATGCGTCTTTCTTTTGCTTCTTTATGTTTTTCAAGTTGTCGTTTTGCTGAATAAAGTGAGGCACCAAAACCTAAAAAAACGACCCAAATCCAACCAACAAACATGCTGGCTACATCTTTAGCTGCAGTGACTTTTTTGCCATCTGCCAGCACTTTTTCTAAACTCTTGTGCTCATCAGAGTGGTTAAGGTCCTCACTCATCAGAGCTTTGAGTTTTTCCTCATCAAGCGCCATATTTTTGTCTCCCAGTACTTAAGAGCCGCGAGTAAACTCGCAGCCCCACCTATCATGAATTAATAATTAAAATTTCTACACGTCGATTCTGCGCGCGACCTTCTGCAGTTTCATTAGTCGCAACGGGTTTTTCCTTACCAAACCCCTCAGACTCCATGCGAAGTGCATCAAACTTACCGACTTTGACTAAAAAGTCAGCCACAGTCAGTGCACGTGCTTCAGACAGGCTCAAATTGAGTTCACTGCTGCCTGTTGAGTCAGTATGACCTGAAATCTTAATTCTGGGGTTATCAAAACGCGAAATGGCCTCGGTGATCTTGTTTAACAGTGCAAAGTTGTTAGATTCAATTTCGCTGCTTCCCGGTCTAAAAGAAAAACCGTGGGCGCGGATAAGCACATTGTCCAACTGGCGATATACCGTCGCTTCGTTCTCTAAAAACAATGCCTGGACACCCGCAAATCGCGCATCTTCCTCGCGCTTGGCCTGCTGCTGTCGCTGCACTTCCATCTGAGCTTGCAGCACAGCTTGGTCTTTATCTCGCTGCAATCGCGTCTCACTTTCGGCCGCTAAGAGCTTGGCTTGACTGAGTTCAGACTCCAATGTCTGGATAGTGAGTAATAAGCTTTGCGCTTCTTCTAACTCTTGGGCAATCAACCGCCTACTGTCAGAAACAATATCCTTGGTCGGTGTATCAAATGCCATTTCGCTGTGTAACGGTGACATCACATACGCCAATTGCTCCTGAAACCATAAAATTTTCTGTTCTTCACTAAAGTCACTGTTCTCAAAATACTGCTGAATATCAGTAAGATGCTTGGCGCGATTGACCAGACTTATGGTTTTGTTGGCGTGCACGTTTGCTTGAACGATATTCGTTCTATCTGCTTCTAAGGTGTCCAAGGCAAGGCGGTATTCATCTTGAGCTTGTGCCAATAGAACGGGCGCGCTGTCGTCCAAGTCTTGTTTTTTTGCACTTGCAAGCGCCTGCTCGGCAAAGCTCAGCATATTGGTTTTCAATGCCGCAAGTTCAGCCGCTAAAAACTGATTCTTTACATCGTTTAAGTCGCGCTTGGCCCTGTCATCTTCGCCGTCTTCAAGCTGAGCAAGCATTTTTCTGAATTGCACCTCAGCTTCATTAAACTGCTCTTTGACTAACACATGTGCATTCACATTAAGGGCTTTTTTGCGTGCAGTGAACACGTCATCAAACACATAGTTGGCTTCTTTTACCTGTGCACTTGCTGCATTAAATGATTGGATGGCACTGGTTGCCAGTTGTGCCACATTGGCTTTACCTGTTTTTGCTGCTGAAAGGGCTTTTTCATAGTCACGGATTGCTACTTCGACGTTGTCGGGCGAAAAGAGTTCATGATTTTGAGACTCAGCAGTGGCTAATAACGACTTAGCTTGGGCTAGCGCTGGAAATTGCTCTAGAACTTGAGTCTCTGTTTTAACTGCCTGTGTTGCACAGCCAGACACTAGAAACACCGCCACTGAAATAGCGATAATGCTTTTTTTCAAACCTTTTTTCATGATGCTCCCCCTTTGGAAAACAAAGTTGTTAATTAGTTTTGAATGTAGACGAGGGCGATCAAACAAAAGTCACAATTTTTTTGAAGATTGTGACTTTTTGCTTAGCCGATGCGTCTTAGCAGGCAGAAATTAGGGAAGTGAGATTTACATGTCTGAACCGTTACCCCATCTTATTGAAGAAATTATTGAACAATCATCACAGGATATATTGAGCAATGATGTGACTACCGCGTTAGCACAAGCGGATGACAAAGCGCTTGCACTCTTATTGGAATCATTGCCGATTGATGAGCGCTTGGCGTTATGGGAAACCATTGCTGCCAAACGCAAGCTGGGTGTGTTGATTGAAATGCGCAGCGACCCGCGTGAAGTGCTGATTGAAAATACCGACGCTAATTTATGGCAAACCTTTTTCATTGACATAGAAGCAGAAGAGTTACTTGAACTGGCCGATTCATTGCCTAGCGCCCTTTTGGAGCAAGCCTATGCCGCGATGGACAAGGTGCAGCAAGCGTATTTTGCACAGGCCAATGAGTATACTGAAGAGCAAATCGGCCACTGGGGAACGCATGAATTTTTATCTTTGCCCATCAACGCAAAGGTACGTGATGGCCTGCGTTTAATAAGACGTGAAATGCCAAGGCACTGCGATTTGATTTTTTTGACCAACCGCTCGGGGCAATTCTCAGAGGCGGTGCCGATTGCGCTTTTACATGCTCAGCCGGAGCATGTGCCTTTGGTTGATATTGCACTAGACGATATCAACACAATCATGGACACAGAGTCTTGCCTTATTGCATCAAAACAGGTGCAACTGTCGGGCTTTGGTGCACTTCCCATCGTTGATGAAAATCAAAAATTGATTGGGCGTTTGGATGTCACTACCGCCGCCGAGTTGTCGTTTGAGGAGTATGAAAGGCAGCTTATGGCCGGTGCCGGTATGGATGAAGATGAGGACTTGTTCTCGCCTGTCAGAAAGAGTTCGCAAAATCGTGCAATTTGGCTGGGCATTAATCTCCTCACTGCATTTCTGGCCAGTGCCTTTATTGGCATGTTTGAAGCCACGCTGCAACAAGTCGTTGCTCTGGCAGTGTTGATGCCTGTTGTTGCAAGCATGGGGGGGATTGCGGGAAGTCAAACGCTAACCTTGATCATACGTGGTTTAGCGCTTAATCAGGTGACGCCAGCAAACGTAGGCGCCCTGCTTGGCAAAGAACTCAAGGTGGGTGGTTTAAATGGTGTGATATGGGCCATCGTGATTGGTGCGGTGGCGGTAGCATGGTTTGGCGATCCTATGTTAGGTGTCGTGATTGGTTTGGCTATTTTGCTCAACATTATCGCTGCGGCAACCGCGGGTATTTTTGTGCCGGTATTGTTGGATAAGTTGAAAATCGACCCAGCACTATCTGGCTCTGTCATTTTAACCACTGTCACCGACATCGTCGGTTTTGTTGCCTTTTTGGGGCTTGGCACCTTGTTTTTGCTTTAGTTTGTTTGAAATTTTAATCGTGCAGTAATAGGAAATTTTATGGAATTTACGCTCTCCCAACAGGAACTATACATTTGGTTGGGTATTTTGTTTTGTATCTCTCAATCGGCCATGTTTTCAGGCTTGAACTTGGCATTCTTTTCACTAAATCGTTTGCAGCTTGAAATGGAAGTGTCTCACGGGCACAAATCTGCGCAAAAGATATTAAAGTTGCGTCAAGATTCAAACTTCCTTTTGACAACCATTCTATGGGGCAACGTAGGAATCAATGTACTCTTAACTTTGTTATCTGACTCTGTGTTGATTGGTGCGAGTGCGTTTATCTTTTCCACTGGCTTTATCACTATTTTTGGTGAGATCCTGCCACAGGCTTACTTTTCACGAAATGCGATGCGCATGGCGTCCATATTATCGCCGGTTTTGCGTTTCTATCAGTTTGTTTTGTATCCGGTCGCCAAGCCATCTGCTCTCATATTGGATGGCTGGTTGGGCAAAGAAGGTGTGGAGTACATGCGTGACCGCGATTTGCGCCGCGTGCTGAAACAACACGTCGAAGCAGAAGAGGCCGAAGTCGATCACGTTGAGGGCATTGGCGCGCTGAACTTTTTGGCTATTGATGATGTCAGGGTGTCTCAGGAAGGTGAGTTAATATCACCTGAATCAATTATTCAGCTTCCAACCAAAGTGGATTTTCCGATTGTGCCTGACTTTGTGCGCGACAGCTCTGATGAACTTCTCCGTAAAATCAATGCCAGCGGGCATAACTGGGTCGTGCTGGCGGATGAAGAGAATCAACCCCGTTTGATTTTGGATGCTGACGGTGCACTGCGTGCCGCCTTGTTTGATACTGATAAGCCATTTGATATCTATGATTTCTGCCATAGACCACTGATTGTGCGCGATGAAAACCTCACGCTTGGCGATGTGATTTGGCACTTGAAGGCACAAGAATCTTTGGATGCACATCATGATGGCACGATTGAAGTGGACGTCGTATTGGTCTGGGGCAAGCACCCGCGTATTATCACCGGTGCAGACATTTTGGGACGACTGCTCAAAGGGATAAGCTCTGCCATGCCTGAAACCCTGCTATCGAATGTTACCGCGGCTCAGGCTGATGCAGAAAAGCAACATGAGGATAAACGTGAAGCGCCAAAGGATTTAAGTGCATCCGTCTAATGCCTTTTAATTGAAATGGGTCAAGCCAAGGTTCTTGTGATTAAGGGGTTGTAGAAAATTTGACCTTTTTTTATTTTAATTGTGACTTATCCCATGTATGTCGCGTCTTCCTCTATATCATCGCAAAATTTTGAGTAGAGATAATGAACACGCGACATGCAACAGGAAACCAGATACACGCAACGGAGTCCGTTCCAGGCTCTTGGACTAAGTGCCTTCGCGGTGAAAAGCCTGGCGTATCTATTCTTCTTATTGCGCAAACAAGCGATGAGCCCTTCAACGGTACGGAAATTATTCGACGTCTCAATGGCATCAAGTCGCTTAAGATTGCTTCAGGGACGCTTTTGTGCCATTGCTTTGACGACAGCGTGTCGTCGGATGAGCTGGCTGAGTTTGAGAAAAAACACGGTGTGTTTGACATCATTATTGAACTTAAACCTACCCCGTTTCACTTTAGCCACCTACCTCAAGTCACCACCACGCTGGCCGACAGTAAAATGCAAGATATCGCACACGAATTCGGTGCCCCCGTACTCATTAATCAAACTCAATCGCCTACTCGATTGAGGGCAGCGATACACAATCCAAAGGCCAAATGGTTAGCCTATGAGCTAGGACAATCTGTTCACACCAACGCCTTGAGTGTATGGGCGGGTGTCAAAGGGTTACTTAACGTAATGGCTTATTTGGGCATGATTGACTGTGCGTTGTCTCGCGTGGGTAACACAGAGCCTTTTGTGGCCTACTGCAATCAATGGGTGCACGCTAGGACCTCTGGCATTATTCATGAAAACGGGAAAATAGCGTTAAACGCTATCGTTGAAGCGGGTCAAACTCTAGCAACCATTGAAGATTTAGAAAATGGTCTAAAACACCCAATAGTCGCCCCAATGTCAGGCATGATCATTGGGAAACAAAACAGTCGCTCCGTTGATGTAAACTCACCACTTTTCCATATAGCATCCATTGCAAAAGCTGTTACGCCTCAACAAAACATAGCGCGAATAAACCAAGATTATTATCCAAAAACATCGGGTGAAGTCTTTCCACTACAAGTGCCATTTATTTTTTAAATAAGGCTGTGATTTTTGTGACTTAGCATCTCCTTAGTGCATCTAAATAATTAAGTACTAGTTGTGAAACTTAAGCTTTAAGGAGAATTAAAAATGAAAAAACACACATTAGCGCTATCTATTGCAACCGCTTTATTGAGTTCAGCGTCGTTCGCACAAGAAAAAGACATCTGGATGGGTGGTTTTGCTGAATACTACTATGCGGATAAAGACAAATTTGAGTTCACACCTCAAGATCGTATCGACTGGGGCTGGGGATTGGAAATAGGTGAACGCTTCAACGAATCATGGGCCGGTCGCTTTGAGTATGCGCGCATTGATTTGGAATCCTATGAGGGTCAAGAGTCGATTGACGGTTACCGTTTCGGTTTTGATGCGATGTATTTTCCCTTTCAAAGCAACACCTATGTCTTTGCAGGTTTGAAACATCAGTCGCTCGATAAAGGCTACGGTTTGGGTAACGTGGGTATCGGCCATCACTGGTCTGTGTCCGAGAAATGGAAAGTGATCACTGAGGTCGCGGCTTATCATGATTTTGGACAGTCACATAAAGACTATAGCGCCAAGATTGGATTGGCTTACCAGTTTGGATCGTCGGGCACATCATCAGTGAAGCCTGTAAAAGCAACGCAGCCAGCAGAGGTCGTGAATTCTGATTCAGACAATGATGGCGTAGTTGACAATAGAGATCGTTGTCCGAACACGGCGATAGGTGTTCGTGTCGATGCATATGGCTGCGCTATGCCGGTAGATTCAGACAGAGATGGCGTCGTTGACAGCAAAGACAAATGCCCTAACACGCCTCGTACTGATAAAACGGATGCACAAGGGTGCACCCTGTTTAAAGAGACACAGGACAGTATTGCGCTTGAGATCAATTTTGCTCAAAACTCAAGTGAGGTGATTGATCCAAACGCGTCTGATTTGCGCCGGTTTGCAGACTTTATGAAAAAGTACCCGGATGTGACGGCGATGATTGAAGGCCATAGCTCAGCACCAGGAGAGGCAGATTACAACCAGTGGTTGTCAGAAAAACGCGCCAATGCAGTCGTGCAAGTATTGATAAATCAATATGGCGTATCTGCGCAGCGTTTGTCTGCGGTTGGATATGGTGAAAGCCGTTTGCTTGATACAGCAGACAATGAGACGGCACATCGCATTAATCGACGAATTGAGGCAAAACTCGTAGTGAACAAGCGAGAAAAAGTCCTCAAATAAAGCCACGTTATAAAAGCGGCGAAACTCTTCGCAGCTTTATCATTTATTTTTCATTATTTTGTGACTTTTCCCATATCTGTCGCGTCTAGGGAAAAAACGAAAGGGAAAACCTATGAAAATCGCAATTTTATCTAGAAACAAAAAACTGTATTCAACTAAACGCCTAAAAGAAGCAGCAGAAGCCCGTGGTCATGAAGTCGATATCATCGATACACTTCATTGCTACATGGACATCACCAGCAACAAGCCTTCGGTCAGGTTTAAGGGACAGCCATTACCCAAATATGACGCCATTATTCCCAGAATTGGCGCGTCGATTACGTTTTATGGTACGGCAGTTGTGCGTCAATTCGAAATGATGGGCGCGTTTAGTGTTAACGAATCAGTGGCGATCAGTCGTTCGAGAGACAAATTGCGCTCTATGCAGTTGCTTTCAAGAAAAGGCATAGGCCTTCCTCGTACTGGCTTTGCGCACAGTCCTGACAGCGTAAAAGACTTGATCGCCAACGTTGGTGGCGCTCCCGTGGTCATTAAATTGCTAGAGGGTACACAAGGCATTGGCGTAGTACTTGCCGACACGAACAAAGCGGCAGAAAGCATCATTGAAGCGTTTATGGGAATAAAAGCTAACATTCTGGTCCAAGAATTTATTAAGGCTATGTTCGGATTAACTGTTGTTGAATCGAAAAGAGCCTGTTTTCGTTAAGGTTTTCTGGATTATCCATAAACCTGAACCAACCCAGGTAGTGTTCCAAGTATTTTGTGGCTACTCCGTGAAACCGTTTTATCCACGCTTTCAGACGGCTGTGATAGGCGTTAACATTTTGAATGTGAAAGACTTTATCTATCACCTTAATTCCTCCTGCCACATCTAAGCGCTTGTGTATTAAATCATTTTTCTCAGAAAGAGCTATGTAGGGCTTATAGCCATCACTACACAACACACTGTCTTTCTCTAATTTTCCTGCTAGCTCCTGATGCAAAGCTTCCGATGTAACACTTGGCACAACGGCTTCATACGTACTCTTAGCTCGGTCTCTGACCGTTAAAACTGGCACCCAATCATCCTTTGAACGTCCTCGTTTTTTCGCTTTCACCCCTCTTTTACGGGGCTGACGAGTCATCCGTTTTGAGCCTTTCTCTGAGTAGGGAAAAAGTGTTTCGTCTGCCTCGATAATGCCTTCTAATTTGCTCGCTTTCAGTGCTGATGGTAGCGCCAAGAATCGGTGCCGCCACCTGAACGATGTTTCAAGGTGGAGGCCACATTCTTCGGCACATTTACGCAATGGCTTACTGTCCAGCATACAGCGAATATATTCTAACCAAAGCTCTTTGTACCTCAGTCGAGCTAGCGGTGTCGCCGTTGTCGCTACAAAGGTTTTGCCGCAGTTCTTGCAGCGATAACGCTGCATCTTGTTTACCTTGCCGTGCCGATTGATCAGTGAGCTATGGCAGTGCGGACATTCAGGGTTTTCAACCATCCGCTCCTCAAGCTCTGTTATCAACTGTGAGACGCTATCAGTGCCTTTCAGCAGCTTCTCAACATAACGGGTTTGACTATCTGTTAAGTGTTCTAACTCGGCTATAAGCTTTGTAAATTGTGCTGGGATCATGATCAACCCTCAATAACTGTATTCATATACAGTATAGCAACAATTTAGCAGAACATAGCCTTTATTAAAGAGGCAGGCGGTGCTGATATTCGTTGTTTCGTTGTTGGCGGCAAGGTGGTGGCTGCAATGAAACGTCAGGGAGCGCCAGGCGAATTTCGCTCGAATCTTCACCGTGGTGGCAGCGCTGAACTTATCAGACTCACAGCAGTTGAAAGAACAACAGCAGTGTCTGCAGCCAAAGCAATGGGGCTGAATGTCTGTGGCGTAGATTTATTGCGCTCATCGCATGGACCTGTGGTCATGGAAGTGAATTCATCACCGGGATTAGAAGGGATTGAAGCAGCAACAAACAAAGACGTTGCCAATATGATCATTGAGTTTATAGAAAGCGCGAAAACTAAACCGCATAACACCAAAACAAAAGGTCAGGGTTAGGCTATGACAGGTTCACCCTCGCTTTTTATTGGTGACACGGAAATAAAGCCGGGTAGCAGAGTCAAGCTTCAATTGACCTCCGCAAAGCTTTATACCGATACGGATATGGCTATCCCTGTTGAAGTGATCCGCGCAAAACGCGCAGGGCCCACTTTTTTTATCAGTGCAGCCATCCACGGTGATGAGCTTAACGGTATTGAGATTGTGAGGCGATTACTCTCGTCAGATAAGTTCAAGCTAGTCCGTGGCACTTTGATTGCTGTACCCATGGTAAATGTCTATGGCATGTTGACACAAAGCCGGTATATGCCTGACAGGCGCGATCTGAATCGCAGTTTTCCTGGCTCAAGCAAAGGTTCACTGACAGCACGACTGGCCAATTTATTTCTGACCGAAATCGTCAGTAAATGCGACTACGGTATCGATTTACACACTGGCGCTATTCACAGGAGCAATTTGCCTCAGATACGTGCGAATCTCGAAGACGAAGAAACACTTGCGCTAGCAAAAACCTTTGGGGTCCCAGTGTTGTTAAACGCCAATCTTCGCGATGGTTCGTTGCGGCAATCGGCGTCTGAGTCCGGTACGCGTATTTTGCTGTATGAAGCCGGTGAAGCGTTGCGGTTTGACGAACTGTCAATTCGCGCAGGAATAAAGGGCGTGCATAACGTCCTTGCTAGCCTCGGCATGATCGCAAAACGACGGCGTAAAAAACCCAACATTGAACCATTTATTGCAAACAAAAGCTCTTGGCTGCGAGCGCCGGAAAGCGGAATTGTGCGGGATGTTAAACATCTTGGTGATCATGTCAAAAAAGGGGACGTGTTGGCGCACGTTTGCAGTCCAACGGGTAATTACGTCCATGATGTTATTGCGCCGCATTCGGGCATCATTATTGGCAAGCAGAATATTCCGTTGGTGCAAGAGGGCGATGCCATGTTCCATGTCGCACTTTTTGAAGAGCCAGAAGACGTTGCGGAAAACTTAGACCAGTTGATGGAAAACTTGATGCCCGAACAGATGCTTCCATTTGAAGAAATTCAGTAACACAGGGGTAAGAAGCGTGAATAAATCGAATATCAATAGAATTGTGATCACCGTGCTGGTTACGCTTTTTCTTGTATTTATTTTGCAGAATCTTGAACACGTATCCGTGCCCATTCTGATATGGGATGTAGGTATGCCCAGGGCGCTTTTAATCGCCGTGATTTTTCTTATTGGCGTAGTTGTCGGTTTGCTACTCAACAAGAAACCCAGGTCAATATTTAAGTAGTTTTTTTAGAGAGATGACTCAAAAGCGGACTACAACACAGTCCGCTTTTTTATTAGGTACGTGTATGAAAAAATTGAATAAATTTCTCATCAAGAGCGGTTCTCTTGTTGTGTTTCTCCTGACAGGAGTTTGGCCTGTTTTTGCGTCAAATACCGGAGGTGTACCTGCGCCAGCAATCAAACCATACAAAAAAACAATGTCTTACAGAGCGGGATATTCACCTGCAGAAAATAGTAACGATGAAATTTATATTCATCGTATACATTTCCAGCAGTCATTCAGCGAAACGTCTCGCTGGAGAATAATCGGGCAAATGAGGGATGCCCCCTGTGTCAGGATAGTTGTCGCCTCAGTTTTTCATAGTATTAGACAGGGTGCGGAAGTTAGGCATGAGTGAGACATTATCCAGAAGAACATAAAAAGGCAGTGGTTAGTAAGTTGATTGAAAGCGGTTTATCATTACGCCAGTTTGCGCAAAGAGAAGGTATTAGCCTGTCTACGTTGTATGGTTGGCGGGACAAGTATACAGAGGCCGATTTCAGTTTGACTAAAAGTAATACGCCAGAGAATTGGACCGCAGAGCAGAAGTTTTCTGCGGTGATAGAGACTGCTGCCATGTCGGAAGTTGAGGTAAGTGAATACTGCCGGAAAAAGGGCCTTTTCCCGGAGCAAATCCAGCAATGGAAACATAGCTGTATCTCCGGTAATCAATCCGAGGCGGATAAGCGTAAACAGCAGGCCCAGGAACGTAAAGCGGATAAGAAACGCATTAAAGAGCTGGAAAGAGAGTTAAAACGCAAAGACGCAGCGTTAGCCGAAACTGCTGCGCTTCTGGTGCTTAGAAAAAAGTTAAATGCCTACTGGGGGGAAGACGAGGACAACTAACCACGTTCTCAGATAGGCAATACTATATTTCACTGATTGATGAAGCCGTTAGTGCGGGGGCCAGAAAGCACAAAGCCTGTGGCATCATCGGCTTATCCCTGCGCACGTTACAACGATGGCGGGACGCGGATGGAATTTGTGCAGATAAGCGCCCGGAGGCGAGCAGGCCGACGCCTGCAAATAAGCTAACTGAGATAGAACAACAAGCCATTTTGGATATCTGCAATGAAGAGCGGTTTGCCAGTCTGCCGCCCAGTCAGATTGTGCCCATGTTGGCCGATGAGGGAGTTTATCTGGGTTCGGAATCCAGCTTTTACCGTATATTGAAAGCCAATAATCAGCTTAGCCACAGAGGCAAAGCAAAACCCAAAGGTACACTGGCAAAACCTGATGGATTTACGGCTACGGGTCCCTGTGAAGTGTGGACCTGGGATATATCGTACTGCCCCTCTACGGTCATTGGTCGGTTCTTTTATCTGTACATGATAATGGATATTTTTAGCCGTAAAGTTGTGGGATGGGAAGTGTATGATTGCGAGTCTGGTGATCATGCCGCTAACCTCTTGGAACGCACGCTATGGTCTGAGAAATGCGTGAATGACGAGATAATCTTACATTCTGATAATGGCAGTCCGATGAAGAGCCTGACCATGCAAGCTAAGATGATTGAAATGGGCGTTATCGGCTCACGTAGCCGTCCCGGTGTCAGTAATGACAACCCTTACTCAGAATCTCTGTTCCGCACAGTCAAATACTGCCATAGATGGCCGAGTGAAGGCTTTAAGTCGCTGGAGGAAGCGCGAGCCTGGGTGCGAGATTTTGTCCGCTGGTATAACACCGAACATCGCCATAGCCGCATAAGATTCGTTACCCCAGAGCAGCGACACAAAGGTGAAGACCAACAGATACTGGCAAAGCGCACTGAGTTATATGCCGAGGCAAAAGTGAGAAATCCAAGTCGTTGGTCTGGTGAAACCAGAAACTGGGATAAGATCGGAAGCGTAGAGCTAAATCCGGAGAATAAAAAAGAAGCAGCTTAACAGCTCAGGCGACAACTACCTTGAAAAACGCCGGATGTGGGTTCTGGGTGCGTATTCTGATGTTCTCGATCGCTGATTCTGGCTAGCCCGATCAACTCTATTCCGGTCATTCGATCACAGACTTTTTCTTCACCACCCGATCAGTCTTTTATGCTTGTTAACTTCTTTTAATTTTAAAGAGGAAACAAGTATGTCAAAACCTACTGACATAGAACGCGTTAAAGCGGTTCTCTATCTTAAGCTTGATGAAAACCTCAGTAACCGGGACATCGCCAGGAGACTGAATGTGGGGGCTGCCACTATATCTGATATTCTCGGTAAATTCAGAACCCTGGATTGTGGCTGGCCGTTACCTGAGCATGCCTCCGATCAATGGCTACATCAGTCACTTTATCCTGACAGGAAAGCGGGCCGTATTAAACCTGATTATGGCCTGATGGATATTGAACTGCGGCGTAAAGGTGTAACTAAACTGCTGCTCTGGGAGGAATATCAGGCTAATTACCCTGATGCTTGCTATAGCTACAGCCAGTTTTGCGACAATTATCGTGAATGGAAATCCCAGCAAAAGCGCTCGATGCGATTTACGCATAAAGCAGGCGAGAAGCTATTTATCGACTTCTGTGGGCCGACATTACCGATTGTAAATCCCGGCACCGGAGAAGTGCGTAATGCCCAGGTCTTTGTTGCGGTACTGGGCGCGTCAAACTACACCTTTGCGATTGCCACAGAAAACCAGAAGCTCGAAAGCTGGCTGGAGGCGCATGTGGCTATGTTTGCCTTCTTCGGCGGCGTGCCGCAATTGCTGGTACCGGACAATCTCAAGTCAGCGGTCACCAGAGCCTGTCGATTTGAACCTCAGTTGAATACAGCTTACCAGTCATTAGCGAATCATTATGGCTGCGCCGTGATGCCTGCAAGACCTCTGAAGCCAAAAGATAAAGCGAAAGCAGAAAATGCCGTACTCATTGTGGAACGATGGATAATGGCAAAATTGCGGCATCAGGTCTTCCATACCTTATCAGGCCTTAATGTTGCTATTCGGGCGTTACTGCATGAACTGAATCAGAAACCATTCCAGCGATTACCGGGAAACCGACAAACCTTGTTTGAATCGCTGGATAAACCAGAGCTGGCCCCGTTACCCACAACACCATGGGAATACACTGAAATCCATATTGCCAGAGTCGGTATTGATTACCATATCTTGTACAAAGACCATTTCTACTCAGTTCCTCACCTCTTTGTCGGCAAGTCAGTTGAAATACAGGCTTCTAAGCGGCTTATTCGGATTTACTACCAACGCGAGTGCATTGCACAACACATGCGTAGTGACCGAAAAGGTGGCTTTACCTGTGTTGATGAGCATATGCCTGCCAATCATCAGCATCAGAAATGGTCACCCGGAAGACTCAAGAACTGGGCAAAGCAGATCGGCCCTTCCACACTTGAAGTCACCGACGCCATTCTGCAAAGCAAACCACATCCAGAGCAAGGTTATCGGGCCTGCCTTGGGCTACTTAACCTTGCAAAGAAATACGGCGAAAGTCGCCTGGAACAAGCCTGTCGCCGGGCTATTGATATAGGTAATCCCTGTCGAGCCAGCGTGAAATCGCTGTTGCACACCCACCTTGATAATGCCCCGAAAGTGGATGACGTTGAAACGCCCAATCTCACTCATCACAACATCCGCGGCCCTAAATATTACAAATAAGGAACTCAAATGAACGATCTACTCATCCAACAATTACAGCAACTGCGCATGACAGGGATTGCGGATATGTTAAAACAGCAACGCGCTCAACCCAACACCTACTGTGAATTAGCCTTCGAGGAACGGTTGTCCCTGCTGGTTGACCATGAAATGAACCAAAGACGGACAAACCGCATCAACCGACTTCGTAAACAGGCACGACTCAGGTTAAATGCAACACCGGAAGAACTGTCATACGACAATGGCCGCGGATTACAAAAGCCAAGAATGGCCGATTTATTAAATGGCGGATATCTTAGTCATCATCAGAATATCATTGTTACCGGAGCCACAGGTGGCGGTAAAACCTATGTAGCTTGTGCGCTTGGTGAACAAGCGTGTCGCCAGGGAATACGTGTTGGTTACTGGCGATTACCACGATTAAACGAGCACTTACACATCGGCCACGCTGATGGCAGTTACACCAAGCAGCTAGCAACGATAGCGAAACAACAGCTACTGATCCTGGATGACTGGGGACTGGAAAAACTCACCGTCAAACAGGCAACAGACTTACTGGAGGTGGTAGAAGACAGGCACGGCGTAAGTAGCACCATCATCTGTAGTCAGCTACCTGTAGAGCAATGGCATTCAATGATAAGTAACGGCACGGTTGCCGATGCGCTACTAGATCGCCTCATCCACAATGCTCACCGGATAACCCTCACTGGGGAGTCAATGAGAAAGCAACAAACCATGAGGTAAATACCTGTGGCAGACTGCGGTCTGCCACAACTACTGATCGGGCAAGCCATAATACCAGTGATCGGGTGTATCAGAATTGGGGTGATCGAGAGGCCGGAATTAGTGATCGGGAAATGCCTAATACGCAACGCATGTGTGTATTTTTATACTGGTTATCTTTTTGCGAAAACAATGATGGTCTAAGTCAACCGCGAACTGCATCTTCTGTTTCGTGCAAAACTGAAAAAGAAAAGCAGTGCTACTCGCTGCTTAACAGTGGTACAAGCCTGAACGAAACTGCAAAAATTATTGATAAAAGTCGGACTTACGTAAAATCTATTGCGCTCAAATATGGCCAAACCTCCCGCCTTGCGCCAAAACGTATCAATGTTAATGTGCGCAATAGTATTGCTAACATGGCTTCTAAAGGCTGGAATAGAAACGCTATAGCGAAACACTTTGGTGTTTCTACGGGAAGTGTTGAAATGGTTATATCGTCAATTACCGGCCTCGTCGACCGTCGACGTCAAATAAAATTCGAATCAATGAGGCGCAGATACCGAGTAACAATCTTACGTTTTTTAGCCTCTCGACCAGATGCGATAAGGAAGACAGTTTTTGCGGAAAATAGCGCTGCTGCCTATTGGTTATACCAAAATGACTATGCTTGGCTAATGGCTAAATTACCTAAGGCTCAGCCCGCCCAATTTTTGCGCTAAATTATCAAGCTGAATCCATATCGAGATTCTTTGCTTGTAGCCTTTATTCTTCTGTATCAAATTTCTCTCTTCTTCAAAGCACTTGGCATACTTTATTTGTCACTTGGCAAACTTTATTGATCATCTTCAAGTGATCTGAAGTAATTAAAACGAAGACAGATGAAATTAGAGCGAAGACGAAGCTTTAGTAGTTTAGTTCATTTAATACGTTTGGGTGCAAAAGTAGATGTGATTATCTCTCGAAGAGAGACAAATCTGACTTTGTCTCTTTTTCCATCATCTAAACTAAACCTAAACTAGCTCATCATCTTCTTCGGCTAACGCTTCTTCAACACTCTTAAATTCGTTGAGTGCCCCTGTAAGTAACTCTACAATTTCGTTTGCAATTTCCGAAGGGGATAACAAATTCTCCGTATCTTCTAATGAATCATCTCTAAGCCATGAAATATCGAGGCTCGTTTTATCACGAGCTATGATTTCATCGTAGCTGTACTCTCTCCAGCGACCATCAGGTTCTGGCCCTCCGTCTTCTTCACGTTCAGCTTCTTGCCATGTCGCTACACGTTGTTTTAGATTTGAAGCGCAATACAAATCAACAAATTCATCACTCAAGGATTTACAGCGAGTGTTACAACGTCTTGGTCCATACTGGAAATTCATCCTGAATGACTGGCAATCCGATCGTGCTGGAAATCGTGAGCGCGTGGCGTTTGTTTATGATGCTCGTATGGTGGCGTTCACCGGGCTTGCGGCGGAAGCAGCACCCGCGCGAACCAAGCAGGCGGCAGATTACTTTACGTCCCAGTCGTGGTGGCGCTCGCCCTATCTCGCCAGTTTTTGTGCCGGTGAATTTGATTTTATTATGATGGCTATGCATGTCCGATGGGGCACCAAAGCCGGGCGAAAAGCGGAGTTAAAGGGGATTGGTGAGTGGATAAAAGCACGCTGGGATGACAGTCAGGACAGGGTTTTTGACAAAGATCTAATTGTCTTGGGTGACTTTAATATCCCGCGCATTGGCGATGCGTTTTACGAGGCACTGACCGCAGAAAGCGGACTGCAAATGCCTGTTGGCCTGGCCGGGGTGGTGGACACGGCGGCCAGCTCAGCGGTCAAAAACTACGATCAAATCTTACACCGCTGTGATGACACGGTCTTTTCTGACCGTGGTGGGGTCATTGATTTTTCACGAGGCGGGTTTATGGAGACGGAATTGTTTCCTGAATTAACCTATACCGAGGCGACCTACCAACTGAGCGATCACTTTCCGCTTTGGATCCAGTTAAAAACGGACAATGACAGGCTCAGGCTGGATCGTGCCATCGGGATATAAGCCACGTGTGGGGGCCCGCCAACTGCGTCCCTGCCTGTATTCACCCGTGTCATTGTCATCCCATCGCGAGAAACCGCAGGGTACTCGCGTCCCGTTCCCGTTATCTAAGCATGATAACGTTGAACAATTTTTGTATACTACGCACCGCCTCGAGCGGCTTTAACGCTAACGTATTTTTTTTAAATATCATCTTTTCTCTTGTTTCAACACTGGCTACGATAGGGAGAAAGAAAAGGACTCTGCATGGCAACGGCATACGCACAGGTTAATCCAAACTTGCTTCGGTGGGCGCGGGAACGCGCTGATCTCACCCTGGCTATGCTTGCGAAAAAGTTACACACCACCGAAGACAACGTGGATGCGTGGGAAAGCGGCGCAAAGCCTATTACGATGCGCAAAGCCATGGAACTGGCTGAGAAAACTTACGTGCCTTTTGGGTTTTTATTTTTGCATGAACAGCCCAAAGAGACGCTGCCCATTCCGGACTTGCGGACGGTGGACAGTGAGCCGGTAAGAAAGCCCAGTGCAGAGCTACGCAAAGTGGTACAAACCACACTGACGAAGCAAGCCTGGTATAAAGATTACGCCCTGGAGCAGGCCCATTCTCCTTTGCCCTTCGTCGGACGCTTTACGACGACAACCCCTGTTGCCACCATCGTGGATGACATGCGCCAGGTGCTGGGCGTGCCGCCGCACCCGACGCGGGGAAGTTGGGAGGACTACCATAAGGCGTTGATCGCACGTATTGAAGCCGTTGGGGTTTTGGTGATCCGCCAGGGTCACTTGGGCCATCACACCAAACCGCTCTCTGTGAGTGAATTTCGCGGCTTTGCGATTGCGGATCCTATTGCACCGGTGATCTTTATTAACCTCGCGGATGCCCCCGTGGCACGGTTATTTACGCTTATCCATGAATTGGCACACATTTGGATTGGGCAAAGTGGCGTCTCTGACGGGGCCGATACGAGCCATCGACAAGAGGAAGTGCTGTGTAATGCCGTGGCAGCGGAGTTTCTGGTGCCGGGTGAGGAGTTTCGTGCATTGTGGCAGCCTGCTGAGGACTGGAAAGAGAATCTGGGGCCGTTAGAAGCCCATTTTCACGTGAGCCAATGGGTCTTAGCACGACGCGCACTGACCTTGAAGTTTATTACCGCCGACGACTATCACCGCTTTATTGCCTGGTTGAAACAGCAATACGATGAGCGGGAGCGCACGGGAAGTGGGCCGAGTTATTATGTGACGCTGAAAAGCCAAACCAGCGAGCGATTAGCACGGGCGGTGCTGTCTGAAACCGCCAGTGGCCATGTGTTATTACGCGATGCAGGCCAGCTATTAGGGATGAAGCCGGACAAAATTGCCACGTTTGCGAAAGGATACGAGCGTTGAATTATTTGATGGATGCAAATACGTATATTCAAGCGAAAAATGTGTATTACAACATGGACTTTTGCCCCGCCTTCTGGGACTGGTTAGAAAAGCAGTTTCATGCGGGGCAGGTGATGAGTATTGACAACGTGTACCTTGAGCTCACCGACTCGACCGATACCTTATCGCAGTGGGCCAAGGCACATAAGGCCCATTTTGTCTCGGTGGCCGATACGGCGACGCAAGCGACGTTTACTGACATCGCCAATTATGTGGTGTCGCTGCCAGGCAAATCCCCGGTGGATATTGCCAATTTTCTCAGCAAAGCCGATCCGTGGCTTATCGCCAAAGCCATCACGACCGGGGCGACGGTGGTGACGCACGAAAAGGTGGTGGATCCTGCCAGTAAAAAAGTCAAAGTCCCCAACATTTGTCAGCAATTCAACGTCAGTTATATGAACACCTTCCAACTGCTCACGCAGTTACAAGCGCAGTTTGTGCTGGGCAATTAAGGCGCTGCTGAGGGGGATAACCCCCGGATGAAGTGCAGCGTAGTGACCGCGCATCTTCAGGTTGTCGACAACGAAAACGTGCGAAAATACACGCGCTGTCACAATGTGCTGACCAACGGCGTAAATTCCCCTATTTGAGAGCACAAATCCCGTCGCTGACCCCTAGGTTGAGTCATTGAACATAATGTCTTCTTATGCGCCATTACGCCCATTTTGTCGTTTGAGTGCATATTCGCCCTGAACGTGCCATTTCTCGCACTTTTCGCAAACCGTCACCGACGACCCACAGGGGGAGCCCCAAGAAACGCTCATGACGCATCAGCGCTGGGATGGCGCATTCGTGATAAGCTTCAAGTGAAAGAGGGGATCACACTTGCTTAAACCGTGGAGCGCTCCTTTTCCCCAACGGGCCTATGCCAAACGATAATGGAGCTTGAGTAGCATGACAATCCCGGGATCCCAGGCGCGGCTGACGCAAATCGCCGAAGAGCTGGCGCGATTGGAAAAACAAAAAACGGCGTTGCTCAATGAACGTAGTGCGCTTTTGCAACAAAGCATGGCGCATCAAGCACAGTACTTCAGTCAATCTGAGACACCCGAGGCCAAGGTTGCCCTGTTTAAGCAATACTTTCGCGGACGCGAAGATGTCTATCCCTTCCGCTGGGAGTCTAAGCAAGGGAAAGCCGGATATAGCCCTTCCTGTGCCAATGAATGGCAAGCTGGGATCTGCAACAAACCCAAAACGGCATGTTCAGAATGTGCCCACCAAGCCTTCCATCGCTTTGATGACAGTGCTATTAATGCCCATCTTCGAGGGCAACGCACTATTGGGATCTACCCGTTAACGGCGCAAAATGAATGTTACCTGTTAGCGTTTGACTTCGATAAAACGGACTGGTTTGAGGCAATATCGGCACTGCGAAACGTGTGTGAGTCACTGTCTATTGGCTACTTAGTTGAGCGTTCCCGTAGTGGACAAGGCGGCCATTTGTGGCTCTTTTTTGAAAAAGCGACAGAGGCAAAATCCGCACGCCAATTGGGCACAGCGCTGCTCAATCTGACCATGGACACATACCCGGCCCTTAACTTTGACTGTTTTGACCGCATGTTTCCCAACCAAGACGCCTTACCCAGCGGCGGGATGGGGAACCTCATTGCATTACCGTTACAAAAACAGCCTCGCTTGTCGGGGAACGCCTGCTTTATTGATGCTGACGGGGGCGTTGTCGAAGATCAATGGCAGGCACTGGCGGCGACGGGCAAACTATCACCTGACACTATACGGCAACTACTCGAGCGTCTCGCCGATTATGTGGACGTGGAGCCGCAAGTCGCCGAGTTAAAACCCTGGGAAAAAACGACGACCCTTAATACGCCCAAAATTGACGACTGTCCTGCGACAATCGACATTGTTGTGGCTGACAAGCTGTATATTGCTATTGCGGTTTTACCCAACAAACTGGTTGCGACCTTAAAGAAGTTAGCGGTGTTTGCCAATCCTGAGTTTTTTAAACGCCAGGCGATGCGATTTTCAACAATAGGCATACCTCGTTATCTGTGTGCAGCGCACATTGAATCGGGCTATCTGCACCTGCCCCGAGGACTAAAAGGGCAAGTTGAAGCGTTATTGGAACAACAGGCTTGTACCATCCGGTATCAGGATAAACGCTATGCGGGTCAGCGACTCCCGGCCCTGCGTTTTGAGGGTACGCTTCGCAGCCAGCAAGCGAGAGCGCTAAAAGCCTTACTGGAGAATGAGCATGGACTGGTCATTGCGAATACGGGGTTTGGTAAGACCGTTGTTGCACTGGCATTAATCGCCAAACGCGCCGTCAATACATTGGTATTAGTGCACAATAAGGCGCTGGCGGAACAATGGATTGAGCGATGCAAGATATTCCTCAAAGACGCAGAGATGGGATCTCTCCTGGGCGGAAAGGATAAATTAAATGGACGGATCGACGTCGCGACGTATCAAAGCCTGATCAGTAGAAATGGCATTGATATTCATGACAAAGTCGATAGCTACGGGCAAATTATTGTCGATGAATGCCATCACATTCCGGCCTCAAACTATGAAACGTTGTTAAAGAACGTCGCGCCTCAATTCCTGGTTGGCTTTACCGCGACGCCCAAAAGACAAGATGGGTTGGAAAAGCTCATGTATTTTCAACTTGGTGCGGTGTTATTTGAGTCTAAACCAGCATCGGTAACATTCAGTCAAACGGCCTATGGCTGTGATACCCAAATCGCTTTTCCACCGTCTTGGGTGGATGGTTCGGAGCCGGTAAAAATCACCCAGCTGTATCAATACCTGCAAGCTAACGGGTCTCGAAATCAGCTCATCACGCGTAGCATCGCCGAGGCAATAGCGGCAAAACGTCAATGTCTGGTGCTCAGTGAACGTAAAGAACATATTGCAATACTCAGCGAGCAATTAAATACACAAGGCATCAATACCATTGAGCTGCATGGTGGTGTGAGTACTAAGATCCGTAAACAGCGGATTGAACTGATCCAGAAGGGATTACCTGAAAGGACTGTCATCATTGCGACGGGTAAATACGTGGGGGAAGGCTTTGACTTACCTTATCTGGATACCTTGTTTTTGGCTCTTCCTATTTCCTGGAAAGGGATTGTAGCCCAGTATGCTGGCCGTATTCAGCGTCACCACCCAAATAAAACAGAGGTCACGGTGCACGATTATGTTGATGACTTTCCCATGTTACAACGAATGTGGAAAAAGCGTGCTAATGGATATAAAGCCGTTGGGTATAGTGTCAAAAGGATCGGTAGCGGCAAAACTGACAAGCTTCTTTGACCCAGAATGCTAATCCATGTTTATCTAACTGGCTGCATAATTCGAAGTGTACTCCGTGGTATTTTTAATTCTTTTCTCGTTGATACCTACGATACATTACCCCTAATCATGAGTCGTTAATCGACTCGCCAAAATCGCCAGTGCCGCTTGTTGATTGAGATACTGTGACGGCAATACCACCGAACGGGCAATTAAACCGGTAGGCACATGCAGAACTTCTACCCCGGCATGGGTGGCAGCCAAGCAGGTGGTCGGCGATGGGATGACCGTAAAGACCAATTCAGCGGCAAACGACGACGGCATCGATAGGTCCTTACTTTCGCATGCGCTCGACCGTAAGGCCGTGCGTTTGAGCAAAGGCAAGGACTTTGCCTTCAGTCGTAATCACATCATGCTGATAGCGACAGCAGAAAGCGATCCAATGTTGTTCGGGTTTGAATACTGCTCGCACATCATTCAAGCCATGATCAATGCCATATTGAGTGGTATCGATGGGCACAGCCTCATGGGCGTGAAAGTGTTCCTGCGCAAATTGGGTCAGCAGATCGCGAGGCTCCGTGGCTGCATCCACTTTCCATACATAATTGCAATACACTGTCATGGTGTCTCCTTTATGCTGGGTTGAGGGAAATATCGCTGAGCCGGATACGTTGCACGGTCACGTGTGCCGCACGCCACTTTGCCAGCTCGCTGTCCAATAACACCCGTTGTAATGAGCGCACGCAGCCCTCTTTGAGGGGATGCAGTACCGAGATTTCTCCACTTGAGGCGGTCCAATGATAGTTACCTTCCTCCATGTGGATCGGTACGGCGTTTTGTGCTGCGCAGTCCACGCTCATCGAATTGTCATTGTAGAGCGTGGCGAGACAAACCTGGGTAGCGGCGTTGTCAGCGGTTAGGGTGTAAAGGAGCCAGCCATCGGGGTAAGTGAGCATGTCATACTATCGTGTCAGTGGTATCTTTCTTTACGCTAGTATAAGGTGAGAGTTAGATCAATAGTCTTTTATAAACAATTAGTTAGTATCACTTTGATACTAACTTCCGTGCGAATCGTTGTTAGCGGCTATGTGCTTGTAATTACGCTAGAACTTAACATGGATTCGGATATACGGCCGGTCAATAGGCCCATTTTAGGCCACGACTGACGGGTTATAAGAGGAGAGAGAAGGTGGAACCACAAGAGCATGGTGTGATCGGGACGGTGTTGTGTTTGCAGGTGCGACCGTTGTATCAGGATGAATGTTTGGTCCTGAATAATTGAAAACGATTTTAAAGTTTTAGAAATAACTATTGAAACAAGAACTATTCATGCAATCTTTCTAAAGAGGCCTATGGAACAGACTTTTTAGGGTAAAAAATCTGGCTTAAATTCAGTATTTTTATTGCTGAATAGGGATTACTGTTTTGCTTTAGTATACATGGGGTTATGTTTGAAATTTTCGTTGTGTTGTGAGTTAATACTTTGAAGAGAATCGATGAATGTGGTTGACGAGCGGCATGCATATCACTACTATTATTAGTAACACGCCCGCCAAGCCTCTTCACAATGCTCAAATTGTGCGGGCTTTTTTATGCCTGAATTTTACGTCATGGAAGATAAGGCATAATGAATCAATTCAACAAACCCGCGGTTAGTATTACAGAACAAATCGGCATTCTTCAGCATCGCGGTCTAGCCATTCAAAATCCAGAGCGTGCGGAAAGATATTTAGAAGTAATAAGCTATTTTCGCCTTAGCGCATATATGCGCCCATTCCAAAAGAATATAAACGAACAAGTTGTAGATCATCAATTCAAAGATGGAACTGAATTTAAACAAATAGTTGACTTGTACGCTTTTGATAGAGAATTGCGGCTGCTCATTATGGACGCTATTGAGAGAGTAGAAGTTGCAATCCGTGCTACCTTGAATAACGTTATGGCTAACAAGCATCAAACTGATGATATATGTAGTGGCTCCCACTGGTACTTGAATGAATCATTATTTAAATCCTCATACCAGCACAAACGACTGTTGAAAGAAATCGAAGACAAGCAATCAAAAGAATCCAACGATCTTCAGAGAGATGTAAAAAAGATTGAGCGAACTTCCGTTTCTGCCGAAGTTAAAGATCGGCGGATTGAAAGAAGAGTCCGAGAGAATTATGCCCGCTTTTACCAACATACATATGATTCTCCTAAGTTAATGCCAGGTTGGGCGATGGTGGAAGAATTAACTCTTGGGAGTATATCTCACCTATATCGAGGGCTAGCGAAAGATAATGACCGTAAAGACATCGCTAGAAGATTTGACTTGCCTCAAGAGGTTCTTGAAAGTTGGTTGCATACGCTAAACTTTGTGAGGAATTGTTGCGCACATCATAGTCGACTTTGGAATCGAGAATTGTCTGTTCAGCCTAAGATTCCAAATGGTGATAATTGGCAGTTGCCAGAAAGACTTGAGCCCAGCCAAGTTCAGCCTAAGCGTCGTATTTATATGGTGTTACTTATGTTAGGTCACCTAATGAGACAGGTTAGTCCAGATAGTCAATGGCATAATAAAGTAAAAGCGCTAGTTACACTTCATCCCGAAGTTCCAAAATTTCCTATGGGCTTTCCAGATGATTGGCTCGACCACGAATTTTTCAGTAGTTAAGTATCGCGAGACATCAAATACAGCTCGATGAAATACGGGTTTTGCAAAGTCCATGCGAGATTCAGTAAAATTAATTCAAACGAGAACGTCTTCGTTTTAATTTGATATTTATAGAAATCGAATGTGGTCTTTTGTGAGGTATATAAGACTACTTTGTCTTCGTTTCATTTCAGCCGGTTCAGTAGTGATCTGAAGTTTGTGGACAGATAACTGCTACAGTAAAACAGGCTGTTGAGGCGACAGGCTATCTCGAAGGCATTAACTGCGCCCTAAAATGCTCACCAACAGTGCTGGTTAAGTATTGCTGAATGCCCGCAGCGGCGCCCGGGTCAGGGAAGTTGACTGCCTCGGGTTTAAATCGTCCCATGCCCGCCAGAATGCAGTACCAGGAAGGGCGTAAATACACCAATTGTTCATCGATGCTATCTAAAGCGTCTTCAAACTGACCTTTTCCGTCCCAGGCATTGACCAGTAACCTGAGATTTTCCGGCACGCGGATATCATTCCGACAGGCTTGCCAGTATGGTGAATCGTTGCGGGTATTCAGATAATAATGGGCAACTATATAATCGCGAATACCGTCAAACATCCTGTTCATTTCCGTATTGTATTGAGTGCGGCTGGTAGTCGTTACCGGCTCACCTAACCGGCTCGACAACTGGTAAATGCCGTATTGCACCAACATCAGGGCGGTAGCCTCCAGCGGCTCGATGAAACCCTGAGCTAAGCCAATGGCAACACAATTGCCGTGCCAATGTTCCTGTAGGCGGCCCACGGGCATAGTAAGGTGGCGGGCTGGTGTTTCATCGCTAACCCTGAGACGTTGCCTTAACTCTGCTTCAGCTTCCTCCGGTGAGCAAAACCGGCTGCTGTAGACATAGCCGTTACCGACTCTGCTGGTTAGCGGGATATTCCACATCCAGCCACAGGATAAGCCTTCGGATCGGGTTTGCGGGGTAATAGCCTGTTGGGGCTGGCTAGGTGGAGTAGGAATAGCCACGGCACGATCGTTGAATAAGCAATCCTGATAGCTTTGCAATGACTGTCCAAGTCCTTGTTTCATCAGGAGTCCGCGAAAGCCTGAGCAATCGATAAAAAGCGTAGCCGTAAGGGGATCGCTGCAATCGGTTTGAAGCTGATTAATGTGGCCGTTAGTGCACTGCACACTCAGCACATTGCCGGTAAGGTGATTTACTCCCTGTTGTACGGCAAAGTTGCGTAAACAACTGGCGAGCTTGCTGGCATCAAAGTGATAAGCATAATCAATATCGCCGCCCAGAGTAGTACTAACCGGTGAGACTGCCGCTTCTGCCATTGTCGCTGCAGAGAAAAATTGCTCCGGCCGAACAGCTGCGTTCTGGCCCCGTCGCAGCTGGTTACAATTAGCAAAAAAGTGTTCGGCGGTGTCTAAATCAAGTGCGCTGAAGAAGGGGTGAAAATAGCGCTTAAACCGTTCGCTATCGGTCCAGTTACTGAACTCTATTCCCGTTTTGTAAGTCGCATCACAGGCGGGCATCCAGTCGGATTCCTGCCAGCCCAGTTCGGCAAAAAACTGTTTTAAAAACGGCGTGGAGCCTTCGCCTACGCCCACCGTACCAATTTGAGCCGATTCGATAAGCGTAATGCGATAGCGCTTGCCCCACTTAGCTGCCAGGTACGCTGCACACATCCAACCGGCGGTGCCGCCGCCAACGATAACGATAGATTCGGGCTGTTGAGTGCTATGCGTCATAATGGCTACCGGCTGGTGGATTCGCGAACTATCAGTTCAGGCACAAAGATATCAGCGGGAATCGTGTGGTTCTCAGCCTTACGTTTACGAGCCTGTAACGAGCGTATTAACGAAGACGTGGCACGCTGGGCAATTTGTGCTGTGGGCTGCGAGGCGGTAGTGAGTGGCGGAAACGTCTGGGTTGAAAACGGGCTGTTCTCAAACCCGGCAATGGCCAGCGCTTCAGGCACATCCACGCCTTGCATTCGGGCACCAAAAAGGGCACCCGCGGCGATTTCATCGTTACAGGCAAATAGTGCGGTGGGCGGCTCAGGCAATGCCAGTAGCTGCTGAATACTTTGCACACCGGTACCGAATGAATAGGTGCCATCAATCACAAGCTCCGGGTCTGCTTTAATGCCATGATCTGCCAACGCCTGATAAAAACCGCGCTGACGTTCGGTGGTGGAATGGTGCTGTTTCTCACCGGCGATAAACGCAATGCGCTGATGGCCCTGATCGAGCAGGTGACGGGTAATCTGGCGGGCAGCCTGGTAATCGTCTACCAGTACGCAAGGCTTGTCGTCAGGGGCTTTATCGCCCGATAGCACCCGTACATACTGAATGCCTTTTTCGTCCATGGCTTGAAGGACATCAGGCATTTCAGATAGCGGGGGAGACAGGATCAGGCCGGCTAAGCGGGCACTGTTAACCATGTTAACCAGCTCATCGATGATGTCAGGATTGGTGGCGTCGCAGGGATGGATCAGCAGCTCATAGCCGTTAGACCGACACTCCTTAAGAATACCGTTTTGCATAGCCAGAATGTAGTAGGCATTGGGGTTGTCGTACACGTAACCGAGCACATAGTTGTCACGGCCAGCCAGATCGCGCGCCGCTTTGTTCGGTCGATAATCCAACGCGTCTATGGCCTGCTGCACTTTTGCCAGGGTGTCTGGTTTTACGGTCCCTTCGTTATTAATCACCCGGGAAACGGTTTTAATGGAAACACCGGCGTATTGAGCAACACTTTTTATTGTGGCAGACATTATGCCTCCAGAATAATTTTTAAACAATTTTTTGCATATATTTATCAATAGCTTACGTAATTCACACGCCGAATAGTAAATAAATATGTTTGCAAAGGTTAATTCCTTGTTGTAGCTTAACACTCAATGACAGCGTTGTCATTAGCCAAATTATGGCTAGTGAACGCGACTGTCATTTTATTTACGAGTAAAATGACAGCGTTGTCATTATAGTGAGAACAAGGACTTGAGTGATGCAAAAACACAGAATAACTAAATTAACTCGTGGGCTTCGTCTGGCACTGGCAGTAGGTGCAGTAGCGGCAACTTCAACGCCGGCTGTCTTTGCACAGGAAGGCGCGGATAATACCGAAGTAATTGAAATCCGTGGTATTCGGGCAAGCCAAAAAGAAAATATTAACACCAAACGCTTTTCCGACAGCGTGGTGGATGCCATTACCGCCGAGGATATTGGCAAGTTCCCGGATAAGAACGTGGCCGAATCGTTGTCACGTATTCCGGGGATCACTATCGACCGTGATTTCGGTGAAGGCCAGGGCGTGACCATCCGTGGTGTGCAGCCCGACCAAAACCTCACATTACTGAATGGCCAGGCTGTGGGTACCGCACAATGGTTCGTGCTGTCTGATGCAACCCGTAACTTTAACTTTGAGATCCTGGCTTCTGAAATGGTTGCCGGTCTTGAGGTGTATAAATCCTCCCAGGCCGATTTAGATGAAGGGGCGCTGGGTGGTACGGTAATTCTGCGTACCCGCAAACCGCTGGACCTTGATGCCAATACCTCGCAGGTGTCTATTGAAGGTCAGTACAGTGATAACGCAGAAACTACCGATCCGTCGCTATCTGGCTTATACAGCTGGAAAAATGATGACGGTACGTTTGGTTTACTGGTTTCAGCCAGTTTCCAACAACGTACGGTGCAGCGTGAAACCAACGAAGATTTTGGCTGGTTTGGCCCCAGTATTCCGCGTATTGACCCGCTTATCGAAGCGCCACAGGGGGCCAGTGAGCGCGGTGCCATTCCATGGGGAATGGGCTCTGCCTTGTTTAAGCAGGACCGTAAGCGTAAAGGCTTTGATATCACTGGTCAGTGGCTGGTAACAGATGATCTCGACCTGTCTTTGCACTATATGTCATCGGTAATGGAAGCGGATAACGTTAACTCCAATCTTATCGGTATCCCGTTCAGAGGCGTGGCGTTCTTAGGTACAGATACTAATCCAGGTTCGGTAAGTAATGGTAATGTTGATTCACTGGCGGTGACTGGCGTACCAAATCGTCCGGGCTGGGCGCGTCATATTGCCTACGACAATATCTTCCGTGACGGTTCAGAAATGTCTACCGAGGTGCTGGATTTAGAGGGTACCTACACCATGGAAAATGGTGAGCTGCACTTCCAGTTAGGCACCACCAGTGGTGAAGGAACTAACAATGACTTCTTCACTGAGTTCTGGGTAACCCCTGATGATGAGCGTGCGTCATTTGATTTTTATAACCCGGGTGGCACTAATCCGTATATCGACTTTGTCAGCGCCAGCCCCTGGTTGGCTAACCCTGGCGATGAAATGTGGTTAGGCGGTATCTTCGATCAGGAAAACAGCACTGAAGATAAAGAAGACTACCTGCAGTTTGACTACAGCCACTTTGTCGAGTGGGGCGCCATTAACGAAATCAAATCGGGTATGAAATTCCGCGACCGTAGCTTCTCACAGCAACGTTATCTTACGGATCTGGCCAATCTTGCCCCCACCGGTGAAGGCAGCCTGGGGCCGGCGAGCGATTTCTGGAGCGGCGACATGGTGAATGTCAGTCATTCACAAACCAATGGCGTGGCGGCGAGCTATTTTATGCCGGACAAAGACCTGATGTACTCAGCGTTATACGACGTTTCGGAGTGTAATGAAGGTAATGCAGGCAGTCTGTGCCGTAATAGCAATGTGTTCCTCAAAGATGCGTCGTTTGATATTGAAGAGAGCATTACCGCCTTATATACCATGGCAAAATTCTCAACCGACGATCTGCGCGGTAACATTGGTATTCGCTATGTGGAAACCGACTCAACCTCAAATGGCTTTGATTTAAACTCTGGCCAGGACGTCGCGTATGACAGCGAGTATAAAGAGTGGCTGCCCAGTGCAAACATTGCTTACAACCTGTCTGAAGACGTTATCTTACGTTTTGCCGCAGCACGTGTGATTACCCGCCCGGCACCTTTCCAACTGGCGCCTGCGGTGAATCTTACCCCGGAAACCAGTTCAGGCTCAGCGGGTAACCCGGCGCTGAATCCGTTAACGGCCAATCAGTTTGAAACCGGTGTGGAATGGTACTTTGACAGTGCGTCACTGGCGTCAATTACGTTCTTCAGAAAAGACATCAGCGACTTTATCTTTACCAAAACCGTGGCTAAAGAAATTAACGGTCAGCAAATTAATCAGCTGAGCACCCCTGAAAACGGCGGTAAAACGGCACTGGAAGGCTTTGAGTTCCAACTTCAGCACGCCTTTGAGAACGGCTTTGGCGGGTACTTTAACTACACCTATACCGACCTCGACGATGCTGAAATTGACGAAGCTGCACCGGTACTGGATGATGACGGTAATATTATTGGGGCCACACTCACCAGCCGCACGGTGAGCTTCCCCAATACGTCGAAGAACTCGTTTAACGTAGGCGTTTATTATGAAACAGACCAGTACAGCGCGCGCCTGAACTACAACTATCGTTCTGAGTACTTCATTGCTCAGGCCGAAATTGGTACCCAGTATCGCGATGAACAAGCGCAACTGGATGCACAGTTTAGCTGGCAGTTTAATGACAACGTTACGTTTAAAGCGGAAGCCTTAAACCTGACCGATGAAATCTGGGAAAACTACTATGTGCGGGAGTCTGATGGCGCTCGTCTCGGTGGCACCCAGAGTGCGAATGGCCGACGCCTGTTTGTTGGTGCGAGCATGAGTTTTTAAGTAACCACCGCTGGCCGGTTACGTGCCGGTCAGCGGCAGTGTTGGCTGAACGACATTATTTATCTGTACCTTAACCCACCACAAAGATGTTCAATGATGATCAATACCCTAATTAAATATTGCCTGGTCTGCACTGTAGCGAGCTTAAGTGCCAGCGCGGTGGCTGTTACCCAGCACGAACTTAATCAGTTAGGCCGGACGCTGGATGTGCAATATCAGGTATTGGATAACACTGAGCAGACAGCTTGTGAGTCAGAACAAATTGCCGGACGCTGTTTCAGCGCCCAAATTCGATTGCAAACCGAGGACGTTGCGCTAACCAAAGGAACGGTGATCCACTTTAGTCATATTATTCCTATCGCGGCGGCACAAAGCCGTGCCGTTAGCATTAGCCATATCAATGGCGATCACCATGAGATGCGTATTACCCGCACAATACCTGCTCATACTACCGAGACTATAAGCATTGCGGCACCTGCCTGGCATGCAGCCCGGTCTGACATTATGCCTAATTACTACCTGGTAGCTGATGCGCTGGCGCCGGTAGTTATCGATAGCACTGTGCAACAGGCTGAGCAGGGTTCTGGTTTACCGGTGAACGCCCATACCGGCAGCTGGACTAAACCAAAGCAGTATCGTCGCAACGCCGATGATGTATTGCCGCTGGAGACCAGCAAGGCACAATTTGCTGACTTGCCTGAGCAATGGCCTCTAGTGACTGCAAACCGCGTTGTGCCAAAGGTAAAACAGCGCCAGGACAGTCTGCAAAAGCGCCATTTAACAGGCATTAAATTACCCTCTGATGCTGTGCATTTAGCGCCCTGGTTACCGCTTGTTGAGCAACTGGGCCTGCCAGTTGGTGAGCAGCAGGAAACTATCAGTATTGTTATCGCCAGACAGCAGTTCAGCGGGCTCGAACACTATGCATTGCGCATTGAGGAGCAGGCCATCACCCTGACAGCGGCATCAGATAAAGCGGCAGGCTATGGCTTACTCACGCTGGCTCAGTTGCGCGACCCGCAAACTGGCCAGGTTCCGTTAACGACTAGTGCCGACGCGCCTCGCTTTGCCTTTCGCGGTGTGCATTTCGATATTGCCCGTAGCTTTACCGGCTACGACTCAATCACCATGCTGCTGGAGCAGATGGCGATATTAAAACTCAATAAGCTTCATTTGCATGTCAGTGATGATGAGGGATGGCGGCTTGAAATCCCGGGCTTGCCCGAGCTTACCGAGGTGGGCGCTTACCGCTGTCACGACGAGTCCGAGCGGCGTTGTCTTATGCCACAGCTAGGCTCCGGGCCACATCGAGATGCCGGGGTGAATGGTTATTTGAGTGTGCAGCAGTATCAAAATCTGTTGCAGCTGGCTAACCAGTGGGGCATAGAAGTGATCCCATCGCTGGATATGCCGGGCCATTCCCGGGCAGCAATAAAAGCAATGGAAGCACGCTATCACCGCCTGATGGCCGAGCGCAAACCGGAGCAGGCTGAAATGTATCTGCTCACTGAATTCAGCGATAAATCGGTTTATTCCTCTATTCAGCACTACAACGACAATACCCTTAATCCGTGCTTACCTTCAACGTTTCGGTTTATCGATAAATTGCTGGCAGAACTCAAAGTGATGCATCAGCAAGCGGGGGTGCCACTCCACACCTACCACATTGGCGCCGATGAAACGGCTGGCGCCTGGACCGAATCGGCCGCTTGTCAAGAGTCGGGCATTGCCCCCCACGACATCGCCAAAACCTTTATCCAGGAAATCATTAAACTGGGTAATAACAAGGGGCTGGTAATGGCTGGCTGGAGTGATGGCATGATGGAAGCCTTACCGGCCTTGCCGAATGCCAACGTGTATGTGAATGTTTGGCAAACCCTGCCGGCAGGTGCAAGTAAAACGGTTAGTCAGCTAGCCGCAAGCAATACGCCGGCGGTGCTGTCACTCCCCGATGTACTCTATTTTGACTTTCCTTATCAGAACGATCCGCTTGAGCCTGGTTATTACTGGGGCGCGAAGTCGGTGTCGCTAAAGCGGGTCTTTGGCTTTATGCCGCAGTATCTTGGCCAGCATGCACAGCTTTGGACTGACAGAATGGGTCAGCCCTATGCCGACGAACCCGCACAGGAGGCGACACATGTACTGGGTATGCAGGCCCAGCTCTGGACCGAAATAACCCGCGATCAGCGCAGCGTGGAATACATGCTCTTTCCCCGTTTACTGGCATTTGCAGAGCGCGCCTGGCATCAGGCCGCGTGGGAGGGCAAGGTGAGTCAGGCGGAGTTTTTGCCAGCGCTCAATCGCGACTTTACCGAATTTACCCAGGTGGTGGCGAAGCGCCACTATCCACGGCTGGTACAAGCGGATATAAATGTCCGAATACCGCCACCGGGTTACCACATCGACGCACATCATAAATTGGAATTGCGGGCCGCCATGCCAAATCTGAAGCTGGAATACAGCGCAGATGCCATGACCTGGCACACCTACACCGGCGCTGTGTCGGCAAACAATATCCATTTTGTGCGAGCACGTTTAATTAACAGCCCTCACACCAGCCGAATTATTGCCGTGGAGCCCTAAGCAGCATGCTGACGACAGACCATAATTATATTTATATCGCTGCCCACAAGCGTAATTCAGACCATTGGTGCCGGGGCAACGACTGCAAGTTGAGAACAATTAACTATGAAAAGTAACACGTATTTTATTGGTGTTGATGGTGGAGGGAGCCGTTGCCGGGTTCGCCTTGAGGACCAGCACGGCGAGTTGCTGGCGACTGCCAGTAGCGGCCCGGCTAACATCATGCGCAATGCCAATGTAGCCGAGGCGTCAATTCGCCAGGCCTGTGCCCAGGCTATCGAGCAGTGCGGGCTGGATATTACCTTCGAGCAGGTAGTGTTGTGTGCGGGCCTTGCCGGCGCCAATATTGCCGGGGCCAGCCAGGCCTTTCTGCAACGGCAGTTGCCCTTTGCGCGGGTGCACCTGGTGAGCGACCTGCACGCCGCCTGCGCCGGTGCACACCGGGGAGAGTCTGGTGCGGTGATTGTTTGTGGTACCGGCTCGTCGGCTACCCGTTACGCCAACCGCACTTTTACCGATTTTGGTGGCCACGGTTTTCCTATTGGTGATAAAGCCAGCGGTGCCTGGCTGGGATTACAGGCCATTCAGTATACCTTGCTTGGCTACGACTATCTGGCGCCTCGCGATGCGGTATTTGACACCGTTTCAGCGCACTTCAACAGTGAACAGGCCGAAGACATTGTGCAGCAATGCAGTGGGTTTAATTCTAACGATTATGCGGCCGTTGTGACCGCGCTGGTGCCCTTGTACCAAAGCGGTAACAGTGTAGTTGCTGGTTTTATTGATGAGGGCCGTCACTATTTGCAGCGCCTTGCTGAACAAGCTATTGGCAATAGCGAGCTCGAACTATGTTTGATTGGCGGGCTGACCGCCGTTTACCAGCCATTGTTAAGTGAAGCGATACAGCAGCGGCTCCAACCCTGCGCATACAGCCCGGAGCAGGGCGCAATCTTATTGGCAAAACAAGCAGTAACAGCCGGAGAGGGACAATGACACACAGTATTATGGCACAGGAGGCCCGTCAGGCCGCCACAGTAATTGCCGATCAGCTTAAACACAACAAGCCGGTATGCGACAAGCTTGCCGAAACCTTACGTACGTTGCAGCCGAGCATGATCATGATGATAGCCCGTGGCTCTTCTGATCATGCCGGGGTCTTCGCCAAATATCTCTATGAAGTGGAGCTGGGTATCCCGGTGTGCGCTGCCGCACCTTCGGTATCGGGGATTTTCAATAAGCAACTGAACCTGAAAAATGCGCTTGTGATTGTGATTTCACAGTCAGGACGTAGCCCGGATATTCTGCATCAGGCCAAATTTGCCCGCCAGGGCGGTGCTTATTCGGTGGCATTGGTAAATGATGAGACTTCACCGCTGGCATCCATTTGTCATGCCGTTTTACCTATACGCGCGGGCAAAGAGCAGGCGGTGGCAGCAACCAAGAGTTATCTGGCCAGTTTATCGGCGTTGCTGCAGTTATGTGCGGTGTGGTCCGAGAACAAAGCGCTGGAAGCATCGCTTGTTGATTTGCCTGTGGCTATGCAAGCCGTGTGTGAGCAGCCTCCACAACTTAAAACCGAACATTTGCAGGGCGTTCAAAACTGCATAGTGTTAGGGCGCGCCTTTGGCTATGCGATCTCCAGGGAAGTGGCGCTTAAACTAAAAGAAGTGCTGAGCATCCATGCCGAATCATTCAGCAGTGCAGAGTTTATTCACGGGCCGGTAACCCTGGCTGAAAAGCCGTTGCTGATTATCGATCTGGACATTCCCGATGAGTCGCAGGCTTTCCATCATAAGATGTCAGACAATGTACGCCAGCGCGGGGCTAACATGGTGAAAATGGACTGTGCCAACACGACCTTGCACAAAAGAGTGGTACCCTTACTGTTAATGCAGCGTTTTTACCTGGATATTGAACAGGTGGCGATGGAAATGGGCCTCGATCCTGATACGCCGCCGGGGCTCAACAAAGTAACGGAAACCGTATAAATGAAGATGTGTGTACAACGGGTGATTACCCCAGAAGGTGTGCTGGATAACACCAGTATCACTGTTGAAGATGGGATTATCGTGGCCATTGAGCCGGCGGGCGATAAGCCAGTGCAGTCAGGCACGCTAATGCCGGGGTACTTTGATACCCAGGTGAATGGCGGCGGAGGCGTACTGTTTAATCAACACCCTGATGCTGAGAGTCTGAATAAGCTGGCCAGTGCGCATTTACGTTTTGGTACTACGTCAATGTTACCCACCCTGATAACCGATGGGGAGGCGGCTATGGCCAGAGCGGCGGATGCCATTGCCGAGGTCATCGCCAGCGACCATCCCACTATCGTTGGGGTGCACTTTGAAGGGCCATTTCTTAACGTAGCCAAAAAAGGCGTGCATGAAGCAGGCTTTATTCGTCACCCCAAAGACAGCGAGCTGGCTATCTTAACTCGTCCGGATTTAGGAAAGGTACTGGTGACTGTAGCGCCGGATACTGTGGACGTTGGATTTATTCGCGAGTTGGTGGCTGCTGGTGTGGTAGTGGCGTTAGGGCACAGCAATGCCACCTATGAGCAGGCGGTAGCGGCATTGGCTGCAGGCGCAACCGGTTTTACACACCTCTACAATGCCATGTCAGCGTTGCAATCCCGTGCGCCAGGAATGGTTGGCGCGGCGTTAAATCAAAGTAATGCCTACTGTGGCCTGATAGTGGATCATCACCATGTGCATTCCCAAAGCGCTGCGCTGGCGATAAAAACTAAAACCGCACAACGAATTATGCTGGTTACCGATGCCATGGCCCACGTAGGCACCGACATCACTGAACTGGCCTTTTTTAGTACCGTTATCGAGCGGCACGGCGATAAGCTGGTTACACCGGAAGGAACATTGGCTGGTTCTTGTCTTGATATGCATACCGCGGTGTTGAACAGCCATCGTGACCTGGGCTTTTCATTAGCCGAAGTCAGTACCATGGCCAGTCTGACCCCGGCCCGTTTTATTGGCAGAGAGCAACAACTTGGCAGTATTGCTGTCGGGCAGACGGCCAATTTATTATTGCTCGACGAAGCGCTGAACATTGAGACCATTTGGCTGCGCGGCAAGGCCGTTGCAAACGGAGAGATAACCCTATGAATACGCAATCTGTTGCCCGGCAGGGTAGTCGCAGTTTAATGCCGATACTCACCATTGGTTTACTGTTTTTTATCTTTGGTTTTGTCACCTGGCTCAATGGCGCACTGATCCCTTTTTTGCAAATGGTATGTGAACTCAGTGAAATGGAAGCACTGTTTATTGCCTTTTGTTTTTATGTTGCCTACGTGGTGATGGCCCTGCCGATGGCTAAAATCCTCGAGCGTACCGGCTATAAAAAGGGCATGTCGCTGGGGCTGGCAATGATTGCCGGTGGCTGCTTGTTGTTTGTGCCGGCAGCGTTGAGTAAAACCTTTATTATCTTTTTGCTGGCCCAGTTTGTAGTGGGCTCCGGGCTGACCATTCTGCAAACCGCCTCGAATCCTTTTATTGTGCATCTGGGCTCGCCAGAAAGTGCCGCGGCGCGCATTGCGTTTATGGGATTACTGAATAAATTTGCCGGCGTATTAGCCCCTTTAATTTTTACCGCGTTAGTTTTGGGTGATTTTGGCCATGTCAATCAGGTATCACTGGCGCAAATGAGCGAGACCGAACGGAATATCCAGCTCAACGAGATGTCTTTTAAGCTGATTCAGCCGTATATCGGTATGGCCGTTGCGCTGGGAGTGTTAGCGCTGGGGTTAATGAAAGTGAATCTGCCGGACATTCGTTTTGACGATGAAACCACGGCTAGCGAGGTGTCCGGCTCAGTGATGCAGTTTCCCCACCTGGTGCTTGGCGCTGTCGCGCTGTTTTGCTATGTGGGTGTCGAGGTTATAGCCGGCGACACTATTGGTTTGTATGGCTCATCGTTGGGGGTTGCTAATGCGACCTCACTCACCTCTTTTACCATGACTGCCATGGTAGTGGGTTATGCGCTCGGTCTGGTCTGTATCCCACGGATTATATCTCAGGCTGCGGCACTGCGTGCTTCTGCTGGTTTAGGGCTGGTACTGACGGTGGCAATTTTGCTGGGCTCGGACGATTCGACATTGCTATCTTCCTTGCTGTGGGGCTGGATGGGACTGCCCCTATTACCGGATACCATCGCCATGATTGCGCTGCTTGGTTTGGCGAATGCCATGGTATGGCCAACTATCTGGCCACTGGCTCTGGCCGGGCTGGGTAAGTTTACCCCACAAGGCTCTGCCATTCTGATCATGGGGATTGCCGGTGGTGCAATTTTACCACTGGCCTATGGTGGCCTTGCCGATATGCTGTCGTCGCAAATGGCCTATGTGATTATGATCCCGTGTTATTTGTTTATTGGCTACTACGCCATCTTTGGCCATAAAAAAGCAAGCTGGTAATTGCAGCCTTTAACTGCGTTAATGCAGTGGAATCAGTGTGTGACCTCTTGCCCCGTTTGCGGGGCTTTTTTGCCAGGGCTAGGCTTCGTTTGCTATTTTTTTGGTATAGGAAACTACCTGATTTCGGCCAGCGTTTTTGGCTTTGTAAAGCGCTTTATCGGCTTGACTGATCAGGCCATCATCGGAAATACCCCGGGAAATCGTAGCAACACCTATACTGCAGGTAATAATAATGTCATTTGTGAGAGTCATTGCTTCTACTGCAATGCGGATCCTGTCAGCCAGCTCACAGGCCTGCTCGGCAGCGGTTTCGGGCAAAATGACTAAAAACTCTTCGCCACCGTAACGGCCCACAGAATCTGTTTTTCTGATGTTATCTTCGATGCATAGCGCCAGGTCATGTAATACTTTATCGCCGGTTTGGTGACCGTGGTTATCATTGATGTCTTTAAAATGATCCACATCGATCATCAGTATTGAAAACGGATGATGATAGCGCTGATATGCCATATAGCAGCGACTGAGCCGGTCCATAATGGCAAAGCGACTGGCAATACCGGTTACAGTATCGGTATTGGCCTGACGTTCAAGTTCAAGGGTACGCTGCTTTACTTTTTCTTCCAGTGATTTGTTGGATTCTTCGAGCTCAGCTCTGAGGTTTTCCAGCTCGGTGTTGCGCTGCTTTAGCATATCAATACTGGGAATATTGATCAGTGTTGGCATTAGTCGCCATAAGCAAACCGCCGTAACGATCGAGATTACGCCCGTAGCAAACTTAATGACACCCTCAATAAAGTAGTAGCCGTGCCAGACATTAATCAGGCCGGCCAGGTGTGAAGCACCACAAAAAGCAATGAAGGCAGCAAATAACAGGGCTATACCGTTAAAATTAAGATCTTTACGTTTATGTATAAAATAAAAAATGCCAAATGGGATGAGCGAGTAGGCCATCACCGTTAACAGGTCGCCGCCAAGGTGTAAAAATAACAGATCCCAGCGCCACAACAGGCAATGCCCGTGTGGCATCAGGCTGCCATCAAATATTCGATCCAGCATACCGCCTCCGCTTTATCAGCATCAATGCCGTTGGTTGTTAAACCCTAAGGCGCGCTTAATTTCTTTTGTCGTTCCATTGAGCTTAATGCTAAATCGCCATATCAGCCAAAATATGTGGCAATTTTTTCTGCGCTCAGGAGAATAACGCGGCGACTTCCTGCCAACGAGCTTCGCTCTCGGCGACCAGTAATTTACCTGTGATCTGGGGGGAATACTGAGTGCCATCAAGCATGCGAGCCACCGCTCCGGCCTCCTGACTGATCAACAATCCGGCTCCGTGGTCCCACAGGTTGAGCGTACCCTGAAAGATAACAAAGGCGGTGGCGCCGGTGTTAAGCAATCGGTATTCGGCCGCAGCACAGCGGTAGTCCATAACTCTGCCCATCTGCATAACAGCCTGTACCGCTTTTTCTCTGTCTGCGCCTTTAGAGACGCCAAATGAAAAGCAGCCCATGGTTTCACAGAGTGGCAGGGAAGCCTGCTGGCCTGCCTGCAGAGGGCGGTCCTCACCTTGTACCCGGTCACATGCACCCTGACCTTTTATTGCCCACAGGTAATCGCCGCTGATGGGCTCCAGGATGAGTCCGGCGACGATTTCTCCATAACTGGCGACACTCAGCATCACGCCAAAATTTACCGAGCCATTGGCGTAGTGCCAGGTGCCATCGATAGGATCTAACACAAAACTCAGCGCCGCAGAATGAAACTTTGCGAGGGCTACCGGGTTGTGGTAGACACTTTCTTCTCCAATAAGCAGTGCATCGGGGTACAGGTTGCTTAGCTTGTTAAAAATAAATGCTTCGGCCGCCTGGTCGGCTATGGTAACCAAATCATGATGATTGCGCTTTTCTGCTATCTGGCCGCTGGCCAGGTTTCTGAAACGGGGCATAATTTCTGAGTCTGATGCTTCCTGGCATATTTTAGCAAGTTGGTGTAGTTCGCTGGCTGTGATCATCATTATCCTGTTGCATTGGGAGGCTGGTTATATACTGCCAGGATAAATCCTGTTCGACAGTAGTTATCATGGAGAGTTTTTAAATCCCACGGATACTAGGCTACAATGCCAGACCGATTTTTCACTAGAATTACAATGTTTAATAAATTGCTGTTATTGCCCGTTAAGGGATTGGTTACTATTCTGCCGTTTGCCATCACAATCTATTTTCTGGTGTGGCTGGTCAGTTCTACCGAAGCTTTGTTATCACCGCTTATTCCTGCCCGGTATTATTTTCCAGGACTTGGCGTGGTGACGGTTATTCTGGCACTAACGGCGATTGGCATTCTGATTAATGCGTATTTGTTTAACTGGATCATTCTGCTCGGCGAGCGCGTTTTTGCCCGCGTACCAGTGGTTAAAACCCTGTTCGGCGCAGTGCAGGATGCCGTTGAACTGTTTGAGGTAAAAAAGGAAAAAGAAGCCAAGAAGGCGGTTGCGGTTGAACTGGACAATGGCATTAAGCTGGTGGGTTTTATGACCAGTGAAAAAGTTGCCAATAAGCTCTTTCCCGGTGAGGAAAAAGTGGCCGTATATTTGCCCTTAAGCTATCAGATTGGTGGCTACACGATTTACCTTGAGCGCAGCAGGATCACTGAGCTGGATATCGACGTTGAAACGGCGATGCGAATAGCGGTGACCGGCGGTAACTCGATTGAGAAAGACGCTAAATAGACTTTAGCTAAGTGTCTTCTCAGGCTCGACATCGGAGTGACCAAATATGAAGAAAACTATCAAAAAGCTCGATAACAACGTGGTTAAAGCGCTTACCCTGGCCTGTGAAACCGCCAAGGACTGGGAAATCGGTTTCCAGTGGCTCACTCATACTGCCCGTTACGAGCAGTTTCCGGGAAGTCTGATGGTCACCTGTGTATTTGAACACGACGAAGACGTACGGCAGCTAGCTATTGACGAAAACGATAAAAAGCTTCGTCAGTTGATTCAGCAGCATTTGTTGAAAGTAGGGATAAAGGTAAAGGATATCCGCCGTCATGTGTGCTTCGATAGTGAAGAGAGCTGTGAGCGTGAACACAACGGCGAGTGGCAGAAAAGGTTAGTTCACTGCTAATTAAAGAGCACTTTGAAGTGCTGTTTCGCCACATAGAGCTGAGCGGGGTCCAGGGGGGCCTCACTGCCACCCCTGGGCGCTATCGGCACCCCAACAAAAAACGGATACTTCAACCACTATTAAATATCGCCACTACTGTCACACCTTATCAGGTTGCCGTTTCTAATTAGTAATTCATGTTTGGTATTAAATAAGGAAATCACTATGAATCATGCAATCCACAATAAACCTACTTTTTCGAAAAATATGCACCGGCTTTTATTGCCGGGAGTTGTGCGTTTGTTGCGGTTATGGCCGCCAATGCGGCTTTTGCGCAAAGCATTAAGCTGATGATCTTTGGCTGTTGGGCAAAGGCGAAGCACCCGTCTTATTCAGGGCGGGGGCTTGCTGTTATCTTGCGGTCACCATTACCCGTCTGGTTTTAAAGGGGTAGAGTAATCAACACATTCCTGGCTAAATAGCGTAACCTATAGGCCCTCTTATTTTGTTTAGAAATTAGCTTGTGACCTGGATCTTTTTCACCCTGATGGCGGTGTTTTTTCAAACGTTTCGCAATGCCATCCAAAGTAAACTCAGCAGCTCAGTGCCCACTGCCGGTGTCACCCTGTCGCGATTTCTTTTCGCGCCCCCCATTGTGGCGGTTTATGTGATCCTGGTGTCTGTTGAAGAGGGCATTGGCGTGCCACAATTTACGCCTCGCTTTTGGCTGTTTATTGTTTTAGGCGCCCTGCTGCAGATTGCTGCGACCTCACTGATGGTGGTGTTATTTAAACAGAAGAACTTTGCCGTGGGCGCCGGGCTGGCAAAAAGTGAAGCGCTGGTGGCCGGCGTAGTGGGCATGTTGTTTTTCGGTAGCGACCTTAGCCTGCTGGGTTGGCTGGGTATTCTGATTGGGGCGGTGGCCGTATTTGTGCTGAGTGGCTGGCGTCGGGGGGGCGACTTATCGGCTAAAACCGTGGCTATAGGGTTGGCTTGTGGAAGCTGTTTCGCGCTGACATCCCTGTATGCGCGCGAAGCGAGTCATGCGTTAGGATTGCCCTATGTACAGGCTGCAGGCTGGGTGTTGTTCTGGGTACTATCACTGCAAACGGTTTTATTGTGTACATTTATCACCGCCAGACAACCCGATACGTTTAAAAAGCTCGCTGCCCGCCCGGGGCTGGTAATTGCGGCAAGTGTCACCAGCTGCATTGGCTCGATTGGTTGGTTTACCGCAATGGCCATGCAGCATGTTGCTTACGTAAAAACCCTGGGTCAGCTGGAAGTGCTTACTACCATGCTCATTACGATTGTATGGTTTAAGCAACCTGTAAGGCGTCATGAGTTTGTGGGGTTGGTACTTATTGGTTTGGCGGCCATACTGGTTATGTGGACCTGATCTCGCATTCCTGCCCGGACCACGCTAGGCTAAGAGTACTGTGAGTGATAAAGGAAAGACATTGCCCGACTATACCGACCCGGTGCTGCTCGAAGCGTTGACTGAATTAAAAGCGGTGTTTGACGAAGGTATTTCTGAATACGAGTTAATTAAACAACTGCAACAGCCGCCCTGGCTGCTGTTTGATGGCGTAGCGCTTAGCGAGCCACTGGCAATGTTTCGCTGCCATTTTGTGCTGTTTAATGCCCTGTACTCGTTAAGTGAGGCGTGGCGCCAGCAAGGGCTGGGCGAGCTGGATATCCACACTCTTCGTATCAGACTGAAACCCGCTACTGAATTTGAGGCAGGGATAACCGGCCACGACGGACTTAAGGCTTACTATCTGAACTGGGATAACTTTACCGACACCAATGGTGCCGATGTGGAGGCTTTGCTGGATGATTTCTGGCAGCGTATGGCCGGCCGTGAAGCGTCAGCCAGCGATGTGGCAAGAGCCAGGCTCACGCTTGATCTGGATACAGAAGAAACGCTTACGACCGCGCAGTTAAAGAAGCAGTATCGTAAATTGCTTCAGCAGCATCATCCCGATAAAGGAGGGTGTACGGCCAAAGCCCAGGAAATCAGCCAGGCTTATCGTATTTTATGCGGTCAGCGTAATTAGCCGACCCGCTGCGTGTATTGCTGGGCGTCTTCCCGCTTATCAATTTTATGCTGATCTTCTGAGCGGCCCTCGCGCCAGTAGCTCGTTACGTACACCTGCGAGCGCGGTACGTTGAATTCTACGTCCAGCGTGCTGCGGATCGCGCGCATCGAGGAAAACTCGCAAGCTGCCCAGACGGCCGGCTCACCCTGTAGCCATTCGATATCCAGCAGGCTTTTGGCCAGACCGGCACTGCCAGCCTGCACTAACCAGATAATTTCGAGACCTTCAGGCTTTTGCAACGGCTGTTTGTCTGCCTCATTCACAATGCTGATAATGGCATAGCCACGGGTTTGCTCAGGCAGCGCTTCTAACTGTGCACTGATAGCTGGCAGCGCCGTCATGTCACCCAGCAGAATCACCCAGTCGTACTCGGGCGCCAGGCCTTTGGAAGTGCCGGGGCCTGCTACAATGATTGTGTCACCAGGCTGTGCCGATTGTGCCCAATGAGAAGCAGGCCCGGCCTCAACACCCTCGCCGTGGAGCATAAAGTCAACGGTCAGAGTCTTAGCAGCTTTATTCAGTGCGCGCACGGTGTAAGTACGCATGAGTATTTTCTGACCTTCTTCTGGGGCGGTAGGTTGCGGCTCACCAAACTGGTTAAATAACAATTTGATGTAGCTGCCAGCCGGTGCATGCGGAAACGCGGCTAAATCGTCACCGGTGAGCACCAGTCGTTGTAAATTAGGGGTCAGGCGTTCTGTGCTTAGCACCTGTAATTGGTAGTATTGCCGTTTTTTCATAGACACTCCTTATAATGGGTCGAAAACCTTTCCTAATCGTCCGTGTAAAAAGGAGAGGAGTTGGCACGCGCAAACCGAAAGGCCGGCTTGCTCAGTTTTAATCATACCTGATTGATACGCCGCCCGACGTGCATCAGCCGCAGCGGTCAGGTTATCTGTCGATAATTGTAAATGAGAATTATTTGTAATTACAGTTAACTTGTCGAACGGGTTAATTCGTAAAATAGAATGGCAGCTATTTACAGGTGACGATAGCGGGCGAGGAGTTGTTCCAGTGCTTCCCGGCGCTGCTGGGGTTCATCGTCCATCACGCCATAAATTCGCAGCCCATTATCAACTCGCTGAACGCCCATCGCATAACAGTGGCCGCCGGTGCGTGGCAGCCATAAACGCTCGTCGCACATAACGTCTTTAATAAAGGTATTTTGTTGGGCTGCCGACATACCGGTCATCGAATACTGCAGGATCCAATCCTGTAAGTCGCAGGCAAAATGCACATTATCGTCCAGCTTTGAGGCTAGCGGGGTAAGACGGTTAGGCAGTTCTGCCGGCACCTGGGGTGCGTGATTTTCCAGCGTATCCGTTACCAGCGGGCAGGATACTTCGGCATCAGCCTTGCGCTCCATTATACGGATCACAGGCTTTTTGAGCGGACGGGCCCCCGTTATTACCGGGGTTAAGGTGAGTGCCTGAGAGAGGGCTACTACCTTGCGGTTAAGCGGCAGCTGCCCGTGATACCATGCCAGCAGGGCGTTGATGGTTTCAGGGTATTTTGACTCAAAAAAGATATGCTGCTTGGGCACAATATGCAGATGACGGACTTCGTCTACCAGGGCCTGTTGCGCCGCAATAAGCTGGCCGGGGCGGCCAATCAGTCGCAAAGCAAACTTTTTAACGTGGTTGGCTGAGTCTTCCACGAACACCCGCATGTTATAGGGTTTCATCGCCTCGTTTAAGCGGGCCTGGGCCGAGAGCAGGCCGTCGATATAGCACTCAGGCAACCACCAACTGAAAATATAATCATCCTGCAGCGTATCGCTGAAAAAGCGGTGCTCCTTAGGAACATAAGTATTACCGGTAGGTTTACTTTTCGCCGTACACAGCAAAGGGAGCTCGTCGGCTTCAACGCCTGCCAGTAGCAGCGTGATGTGTTCTGGCTGATAGTACTGCGACTTGTATGCTGCCACGTCTTCAACGCAAATCCCGGCCAGGGTATCGCAATAACCGCCCCAGTGATGATAGCAATCCGGCGAGCGGTCGCCGCGCCAGATACTCATTTGTGCCTGATAATCGGGAGTGGCCTCGTACATAGCCAGCTCACGGGCAATGACACCATCTCGTTCGCGTTTAATGTCGTCGGCGGGGTACTCAAGTTGCTGTATGCCCGCGTAAAGGTAGCCCACAATCTTCAGCAACACCGATTTGCTTGGCGAAACCGCATAAAAATAACTAAAGCCGTTGTGACTGGAAGCATTTATTTTTACCGGCAACACGCTATTAGCGGCAAACAGGGTGTGGCGCTGTTGGTAACGGTCGGAGTAACGGAACACCAAATGTTCAACCAGATGAGCGATGCCTGAACTGTCTACCGCCGGGGTAGGCACTACAAAGGCAGCACCGTACTCCTGCGCAGGTTGCTTGAAGCTGACAACGTTGAGGCCGTTACTCAGGCGTGTCTGGTTACCCATGGTTGATTCAGATTTCCGTAATTGGGATCTTTACTTTGGGGTTACGATACACTAATTCGCGCTCAGGCGTTTGAGATTTTGCTACGGCTTCGGCCATTAAATGGTGATCCGGTGATTTTGAACAGACCGGGTCGGTTTTGTACATATCGCCGGTTAGCATGTAGGCCTGGCAACGGCAGCCACCAAAGTCGAGGTCTTTTTCGTCACAGGTTTTACAGGGGCCCTGCATCCAGTCTGAGCCTCTGAAATGATTAAACGCAAAATCGTCAAACCAGATATCCCGCACCGATTTTTCCTTCACGTTAGGGAACGTCAGCGGCAGGATTTTAGCGCTGTGGCAAGGTAATGCGCTGCCATCCGGCGCTACCGTGAGGAAAGTAGTACCCCAGCCATTCATACAGGCCTTGGGACGTTCCTCGTAGTAGTCCGGCGTAACAAAAATAAAGTGTGGCCCTTTACCCTCCTGCTTATCGCGAAAGGCATTCACTTTGGCCTCGGCTTCAACAAGCTGGGCCTGACTGGGTAACAGGTGATCGCGGTTAAGGTAGGCCCAGCCGTAGTATTGTACGGTGGCCAGTTCTACGTAATCGCCTTCCAGTTCGCAACACAAGGCCATAACTTCTTCAATCTGATGGATATTCTGCGCAGTCAGGCAGAAGTTAAGCACCATGGGGTATTCGTATTGCTTAACCAGTTTTGCCACTTTGAGTTTCTGCTCAAAGGAGTGGCGCTTGTTACCAATTAAATCATTGGCGTCGGCATTAGCAGCCTGAAAACTCAACTGAATATGGTCGAGCCCTGCCTCACGGAGCGCTGCTATGCGTTTTTCGGTTAAGCCGATACCAGAAGTAATCAGGTTGGTGTAATAGCCCAGACCGCTGGCGTGGGTCACCAGTTGTTCCAAATCCTTGCGTAGCAGCGGCTCACCGCCGGAAAAACCTAACTGCACCGCACCCATTTCACGGGCATCGCTGAGCACTTTTAACCAGGTATCGGTATCACACTCCTGCTCCCTTGAACCCAGATTGACCGGGTTAGAGCAATAGGGGCAATGCAGTGGACACTCATAAGTCAGCTCCGCGAGTAACCATAACGGTGGGCCGGGTTGTTGCGGATCACCAGAGCCATTATCAGACATAGTTTATCCAACGCTTTTGTTCGGCATGTTCAAAAAAAGCCAGTACATCTTCTTCGATACCCTCTGCATCAGGATATTCTGCCTGCAGTGCGGCAACAATATCGCCAACGGATTTTGTACCATCTACCTGTAACAGGATAGCAGAGGCGCTACCATTGAGTTTTATCATGCCTTCCGGAAACAGCAGTACATAGCAGTCCTGGGCTTTTTCAAACTGAAATTTGAACAGGCGGTTTAGCTTGGGCACCTTGCTGGCTAATTCACTCACTTACATCAACCCCTTATGGCAAATACTCTGGTCGGCCACACCGTGGAACGGGCGCCGATCAAATTCATAGGCCAGACTAATGGCATCGGCCAGTGACCACAACACATCCAGCTTAAATTGCAGAATATTGAGCGCTTTTTCCTGTAGCTTACGGGTAGTAAAGTGATCCAGGGTTATTTGTAAGCCGTGCTCAACGTCCCGGCGAGCCTGGCTCAGACGCATCTGAAAATACTTAAAGCCTTCGGCATCGATCCATGGATAGTGCTCCGGCCAAGTATCCAGCCGGCTCTGGTGAATTTCCGGGGCAAACATTTCGGTTAGCGAAGAGCAGGCTGCTTCTTCCCAGGTAGCACGGCGGGCAAAATTCACATAAGCCCCTACGGCAAACTTTACCCCCGGTAAAAGCAGCTTTTCATCCAGAATGTCCTGGCGGTCAAGGCCCACAGCTTCACCTAAGCGTAACCAGGCTTCGATGCCACCTAAGCGGGGATCGCCTTCTTCACCATCGTGATCAAGTATGCGTTGGATCCATTTACGGCGCGTTTGCATGTCCGGACAATTAGCCAGGATAGCGGCGTCTTTAACCGGAATACATTGCTGATAAAAGAAACGGTTGGCTACCCAGCCCTGAATTTGCTCCTTGCTACAATTACCCTGATTCATGGCCTGATGGAAAGGGTGATGAATATGGTAATACTGGCCTTTGTCACGCAGCTTTTGTTCGAATTCTTCTCTGCTCCAGGGGCGTTGTTCGCTCATGGGATACCTCTTTTATAGGGTGATTTGCATACCGTCGTATGCCAGTTCTATATCGTTATCAGTTAAATACTGATGCGCCTGGGAATCTTCGTTCAGAACCGGATTGGTATTATTGATATGAATCAGAATCTTGCGATCGATGTTAAAGCGATTCAGCAGGCTTACCGTACCGTCTGGACCATTTACCGGCATGTGGCCCATCTGGCTGCCCAAACGATTGCTAAAGCCTTTCTGGATCATTTCGTCATCGAGCCATAGGGTGCCGTCAAACAACACGCAGGATGCCTGATCAAGCATAGACTCCACGAGCGGACTGGCTTGCACACAACCTGGCGCATAAAACAGGCTCTTGCCGCTGACGGTATCGGTGATTTGTAAACCAATATTATTACCCGGCACCACTTTATCCCGGTAGCTGGAATAGGGCGGCGCGTTGGACTCCAGTACCACCGGATTAAACACCAGACCCTCGGCCCCCTGTGGGGTGAAAGACGCTGCATAATCGGTATCAATACTGTGCCGCTGTAAACCGCCATGCCAGTGTTTGAGCATGGTGAACAGCGGGAAGGCTGTGGTTAAATCTTCGTGCACAACATCGGTACAGTAAACCGGTAGCGGCAAGCCTTCGCGCAGTGTTAGCAGGCCAGTGGTGTGGTCTATCTGACTGTCGGTTAAGATAATAGACCGAATGCTGGTACCGCGTTGCTGCTGTTTATCAGCCGGCCAGAGTTCTGGCGTATGATTAATTTGTTGGCGTAAATCCGGAGAGGCGTTGATTAACACCCAGTCAGTGCCGTTGGCGCTGACAGCGATACTTGATTGCGTGCGGGGAGAGGCTTTAATGGAGCCATCGCGAACGCCACGGCAGTTATCACAGTGGCAATTCCACTGCGGAAAACCACCACCGGCTCCCGCACCCAGGATCAGAATCTTCATGTAATGAGCCCTGATTGGTTACCTAACCGCTACACGGTTGCGGTAAATTTAATTAAAAGCGTTACCAATAAAAAAGGCTGCACCACTATTAAGCGTAAATGCAACCTTTTATAGGTCTTGTCGAGATGACGTTTCCGGAAAAAACATTCCGGGCAAGAAGTTCTTATCTGTTGCTGATGTACAGAGTAACTTCAAAGCCTAAACGCATTTCAGTGTATTGAGGTTTAGTCCACATAACGGGCTCCTTATTAACTTCGTTTTAACACTTTAATGATTGTAGGACTCGCCTCATGAAAAAAAAATCCTACTTTGGAACTACTTTTTATTATCCCTTTAGGGTAAAAATCCACAAGCGTCCGTATCTATAGACCATTGCGGCGCAGTTAAGTTGCTATAATTTCGTAAAAATTGTAACAACAGCGGCAGAGGCCTGCCGGTAGCACTATTGCCTGTTCCATACTGAAAGCTGGTACCGGCTATGTCAAGGTGGGCCCAGGGTGTATTTCCGGCAAACCGGGCTAAATAGCAGCCGGCGGTGATCATGCCAGGCGATTGACTGCCTGCATTACGCATATCTGCAAAAGGGGAGTCCAGCGCATCCTGGTAATCCGGCCATACCGGCATGGTCCAGGCGCGGTCGCCACTTTCATCACCGGCCTGCTGCAGTGCCCGGTTGAGTTGCGGTGAGTTGCCCATTAAGCCACTGGCATGACTACCAAGGCTGACAATCTGTGCGCCGGTCAGGGTGGCCACGTCAATAATCAGCGCTGGCTGGTGTTGTTTGGCGTAAGTAATGGCATCGCAAAGTACCAGTCTGCCTTCGGCATCGGTACTGATAATTTCCACCGTTTGCCCTGACGTGGTGGTGAGAATGTCCCCTGGCCTGAAAGCATCGCCATCGGGCATGTTCTCGGCGGTCGCAATAACCCCGGTTACATTTACTGGTAATTTAAGCTCTGCCACGGCGGCCATCAGGCCAATGACAGACGCGCCACCACACATATCGTAAATCATGTTTTGCATGCCCGGCGGCTTTTTAAGGGTGATCCCACCACTGTCAAAAGTAATGCCTTTGCCGATCACCCAGATTGCCGGCTCCTCAGGCTCTGCGCCTACATAGCGAATTACCGGCATACAACCTGGATGCACCGAGCCTCTGCCAACGGCCAGATAGGCGCCCATTCCCAGTTCAGTGAGTTGTGCTTCGTCGAGGATATCGGTTGATATAGTGGCAAACTGGTCGTCAAGGGCCTGGGCGCATTCAGCAAAATAGCCGGGGGTACACAGGTTGCCCGGCATGTTGGCCAGATCGCGGGTCCGGCTCATGCCGTTATGTAAAGCCCGGGCATAATCCAATGACTCATCTAAGCTGTCGTCGCTGACCAGCAACGCTACGCTAATTTCTTCACGCCGGGATGTTTTGGTTTTGTAATCGTTAAACTTATAGGAGGCATAAAAAAGGGCCTGGATGAGAAGTTCGCCACCCTTTAACGAGGGTGGCATAACAATGTCGGCTTTGGCCTGGTTTAGTTGTTCTAGTACGTCGGTAACCACATTACTGATACGCTTGGCATCAGCCCTGTTAATATCAAGGTTAGTGTTGACTAACAAAATGCGTGAAGCTTTAAATTCTGGTGGATTTATGCACAGTAAGTATTTACTTTCTGAATGCCAGTCACCCATTTTTTTATAATGTTTTATGAGGGTTTCGAGGCTGGCTGGATAGGCCTGGGACGGAAAGCCGGTTTGTCCGGCTGGCACCAGAATGACCAGCAATTCTGCACTGTGATCATCAACGGCTGCCATATTCAGATGTTGCGTTTGCATTATCACAGCAACGACTCCTGTGCTATCTGTACGCGGGTAAGTGTGCCATCAGTGTAACGGCTAAGTGCTGCTTTCGCTAACCGGATGTAACGGCGTGGGTCTGCTTTTCACTCTTCTTCTGATTGTAGCGATAAGCAAACAGGCGCTGATAAGGCCGATGCCAAACCAGCCTGTAAGGGAGAGCTTTTCACCTACTATTGTGACTGCCAGCAAGGCTGCTACAACTGGTTCCAGCAGTGTGATAGTGGTGGCCAGACTTGCGCGCACAACCGTCAGGCCTCTGCCGAATAACAGATAGGCTAAAAACATAGGAACCACGGCCAAATATAACCCCACCGAAAAATTATTTACTGACGCGAGTAACGGTGCGCCGGTGACGAACAATACGGGCATTAACAGCATGGCACCCACGCCAAACATGCTGCCCATAGCGGCCCGGGATGCAATGCCGCGGTCGATCAGGCGACGAGCTATCCAGGAATACATAGCATAAGTAAAAGCGGCAACTAAACCAAGCAGGATCCCGACGCTGTTATGCCAGCTGGTGGCAGTGTTTTCAAATGAGCTGGCGGGTTTTGCTGTCGCCAGAAACACCACTCCGGTTATCCCGAAGGCAATACTGATGAGCCATCTGCGATTTAGCGATTGTTTATCGAAAGTCCACTCAATCAGCGCAGCGGCAATGGGCGCCAGGCCAATGGAGATTACGTTACCAACGGCGACGCCTGAGAGTTTCATGGAGCTGTAAAAAGCCAGGGGGTAAATGGCGACATTCACCGCGGCTGCCAATACCAGCAGACGGTTGTTAAAAAGTGCGGTTTTATGCCGGGCTATGGGCCTTGCAGCAACCAACGCCAGTAACAGACCGCCAACCCCCATTGTGACTGAAGCTATACCTAATGGGCTGACCTGTGGCGCGAAAGTAGCCGCAGTGCCGGTGGTTCCCCACAGTACGGCGGCAATCACCACGGCAATAATGCCAACCAAATAACCTGGCTGTGAACTCATAGGGCGCGCTCTATCAATTTGTCTGCCATGGTTCTGGCGCGAGAGATGGCTTGTACGTCACGTGAAAGCCCGGCAAGCGAAATTGAGCCCTCGAGTAAAAAACAGATATGTTCGGCGAGTGCAGCAGCGGTATTACCGCTTTCTTCGGTCAGGGGTAATTCACTGAGCTGGTTTATAACGATTTCCCGGACTTCCTGCTTATGCCGGTTGACCGCTTCTCGTTCAGCACTATCTGCCGGCATTTCTGCCGCGGCGTTTAGTAAGCCACACCCGCGAAAGCCATTCTGATAGTCGAACTCGGCGTGATCCTGATAGGCATCGAAAACTGCGAGAACCCGTTCCCAGCCATTTGACAGGTTGTCTGATCGCCTTGCAAACAGGTCGAGCCATTCCTGATGGCGGGCATCGATGTAAGCGGCAATCAGTTGAGATTTGGATTTAAAATTATTATACAGCGACATCTTGGCAACGCCGGCCCGGGTGATCACCGCATCTACACCGGTGGCAGTGATGCCATGGTCGTAAAACAATTCTCCTGCTGCTTTAAGTAATTTATCCCGCGCACTAACACGGCTCATAATCGTCCCCGCAATTAACTATACAGACTAGTCTATATAGTTAATTTTAAGGATACAAGTAAGACCACCGATAAAAATCTAAAATGTTTTTACAGAGCTTGTCTTAATTGCACTTTAGACTAATCATTCTATCTGACTTTAGAGCCATGGAAATGTCGGGAAAAATAGCTAAAAGTAGCAAAGGGAATGCTGTTCAGACACGGTCATAACTACTGAGGTCATGATTATTCTGAAGACGTAGGTTGGGGCGTCGGCCGGGCGCGCAAATGGGTTATGGCGATTACAGTAACTAGTGCCAGCAGCACTGAAGCGGCAATAAAAGGCATTCTATGCCCGATGCCATACAAGGTTGCGGCAATAGGCGGGCCGATAATGTAACCCATGGCTGGCGAGGCGGTGATAAACCCGGTTACCGTGGCCTGATTTTCCGGTTTGCAGCTGGAACTGGCCAGTGCCGCAATGGCCGGGTAACTAATTCCTAACCCACTGCCTAAAAACAGCATGGCCACATATAAGTGTGGGGTTTGCTGATGCAGGTAGATAATCAGATAGCCAATGGATAGCAATGGAAAAGCGATTTTAACCAGGTTGCCAGGGTGCATGCTGGTACGTTGAACCAGCGTGATTTGAACGGTTAACGCACAAATGGCACTTAACATCATCGCCAGTCCTACCGCCTGGGCGGCTTCGGTAGTGGTAAGTTTGTGATGATCAATCAGGAAAAACGCCAGGGATTGCTGCATCATCGCAATAGCCAGAAACACACTGGCGTTCATGCCGATTAGCAGCGGTACATAGGGCTGTATACTTCGAGAGCCAGGCTGTACTGCTTTGCTGGTTGTAACACTGGCAGGTTGACCATGTTCCGGTGGCAAAAAACGCCAGACCAGCACAACCGCTATGAGGGTCATCAGGGTAATCCCATAAAGTGGTGCCAACAGATGAAAACTAACCATCAGTCCTGCGAACGTTGGTCCGAGTATTTGCCCGAGACTGTGCGCAGAGGACACTTTACTGATTGCTTTAACCCTTTCTTTTTCACTGCTGATCGCGATGGCCATTCCCACCACCGATGGCGGAGTAGCCGACATGATGGTGGCCTGGGCTGTGCGGGAAAACAGTAGGGCGATAAATAAGGCCGAGCCAACTAGCCATTCCTGAAAACCGGTTAGCCATACCGAGGCAAATATCAATGTACCTATGGTGTAGCCAGTCAGTCCGGTGATGAGGAGACGCCGGTATCCACGACGCTTACCAATTCGTGACCAGAATGCATTACCCACTGCGTACATCATGGCCGAGCTGGACATCAGAAACGCTACGTTAAATTCGCTAAGCCCGACCTCGCGGCCCAGCGGCGGCAATGTTGTCATCACCACAGACTGACCCATGGCGGTGGCAAGCAACGAAAAGAACAGTAAGCGAAAGGTCATGTCAGGAAGGGGACACCGAAAATAAATGAATGAATTGCCAGTCTAACACGAACAGATGCTTTGCCACCGATATCAGGTTGTTAGATGTATTTATTTGTCAATTTAGCTGCCGCGCAGCAGCACTTCATGAATAAAAAGACTTGTTATATTAGATTTGGCGCATATATTGCTGCTACAAATTAGGTTTTATTGTCTTAACGACGGTGATTATGAATAGTATATCCAGCAAACTTGTTGCAATCAGTACGCAAAAGCCATTATGGGTTTATGCCATACTGCTGCTTTTGACCCTCGGCGTTGGTAGCCAGATCCCACGGATTACCATCGATACAGACCCGGAGAACATGTTGGATGCCGATCATCCCGCACGGGTTTTTCACAATCAGACCAAAGCAGATTTTGGCATGTACGACGCCATTGTTGTGGGCGTTGTGGACGATGAAAATTCACAGGGCGTTTACAATGAGTCATCTTTGACTGACATTTTTGACTTAACTGAGTCAATTTTGTCAATTGAGGGCGTGGTAGATGCCGATTTAATGTCTATCTCCACGGTAGACAATATTTCTCAGGCCGGACCGGGCACCATTCGTTTTGAATGGATTATGCCAAACCCACCGGCTGATGAGGCTGCCGCAGCGCAAATTCAAACCAATATTGAACGCCTGCCATTGTTGTATGACACGCTTGTTTCACAAAACGGTAAAGCCGCGGCTATTTACGTGCCTATTCTGGATAAAAACGAGAGCTATCGAATCGCCGAAGAAATCCGCGCCACCATCAATCAGTTTGACGGTACCGAGCAATGGTATATTACCGGATTACCGGTGGCCGAAGATCAGTTCGGTTTTGAAATGTTTGTGCAAATGGGCATCTCCGCGCCATTGGCGGGGCTGACCATCTTTATTCTGCTGTTTATTTTCTTCCGCAATATTCCGCTCATCATTGCGCCGATGGTGGTGGCCATGGCAACCGTTATCGTTACCATGGGCTTGCTGATAGGTTTTGGGTTTACCGTGCATATTATGTCATCGATGATCGCTATCTTCCTGATGCCGATTGCGGTGGTCGACTCAGTGCATATTTTGTCGGAATTCTCCGACCGCTATAAACCCGGTGAAGACTTAAAAGCGGTGGTGAAAGAAGTGGTTGGTCACCTGTTTACACCCATGTTGTATACCTCGATTACCTCATCGGTGGGCTTTTTCTCGCTCATGCTGACGCCCATTCCGCCGGTACAGATTTTTGGCGCCTTCGTGGGCTTTGGGATCCTGTTTGCGTTTTTAGTCACCATTGTGTTTATTCCCGCTTACCTGTCCCGCATGAGTGATAAAGCGCTGAATAATTTACAGGAAGCTCTGCATCAGGACGGCAGTGGCGATGGTTCACGCATTGCTCGTATCGCTCGCGGACTGGGCAAAATTGCTACAGGTTACAAGGGTTCTTTACTGGTGGCGTTTGGTGTGATTTTCGCGGTCTCGGTATGGGGCGTTACGCAAATTCAGATTAACGATAACCCGGTTCGCTGGTTTAAATCTGATCACGAAATCCGTGTAGCAGACCGCGTATTAAACGAGAATTTTGCCGGTACCTACAATGCCTATCTGGTATTAACCGACCGTACTGAGCAGGCCACGCCACAGAGCATGCTGGATGGCGAGGCTATGCCTGCGTCGCTGCAAGACTGGCGCGAAGAAACGTTGGCAGCGGTGCAGGACGGTGCACCAGGCGAAGCCCTACAAAACCTGATCTTTGCCATCGACGATAAACTGTTTGATGACCTCACTACCGAGGAAGTCGATTATCTCGATGCGGTAATGGCAAACGTGGAAGCGGCCAACAGTCAGAGCAAAACCTTTCAGAACCCTGAAGTACTGGCCTATATTGAAAAGCTACAGCAAACCCTGCAGGACTCCGGCTTAGTGGGTAAATCCAATGCACTGCCTGATGTAGTGAAAGTGGTTAATCGTGAGCTGCGCTCAGGCGATCAGAAAGACTATGCGTTACCAGACAGCAGTAATGCCGTTGCGCAAACCTTATTGCAGTACCAGTCGTCACACCGGCCAAACGATCTGTGGCACTTTGTTAAGCCGGATTACCGCGCAGCGCTGGTATGGCTGCAGCTGACCAGCGGCGACAATCAGGATATGACCGCCGTAGTACAACTGGTTAGTGACTATATCGACGCCAATCCACTGCCTGCCGGCATTGAAGCCGACTGGGCCGGTAAAGCCTACCTCAACGTAGTGTGGCAGGAAAACATGGTAGCCGGCATGCTCGACAGCTTAATGGGCGCCTTTGTGATTGTGTTTGTGATGATGATAGTGCTGTTTCGTTCATTGGTATACGGTGTGCTGGCCATGTTGCCGCTTACCATCACTATTACCTTCATTTATGGCCTGATTGGTATTGTGGGTAAAGACTATGACATGCCTATCGCGGTGCTCTCCGCGTTAACGCTCGGCTTGTCGGTGGACTTTGCTATTCACTTCCTGGAACGCGCCCGGGCGACTTTCAACGATACAGGCAGCGTTCAGCAAACTATGGCTATTATGTTTGAAGAGCCGGCAACCGCCATTTCGCGTAATGCACTGGTGATTGCGCTGGGCTTTACCCCGTTATTGTTTGCCCCGCTCGTACCCTACATCACCGTTGGTGTGTTTCTTGCGAGCATTATGGCTATCTCCGCCCTGGTAACCCTGTTGTTATTACCGGCGGTAATGAGTCTGGGCCGTAAAATCGTCTTCAAGTCGGCGAATTAAGGAGTGGTTATGAAATTCACACAATTTGCTAAAACAACCCTGGCTGCGACAATTCTGGCAGCCAGTAGCCTGACACTTCTGACACCCGCTATGGCAGAGGTGAATGTAGACCAACTGATCAAACAGGCCGAAAAAGCCGCTTACTATGCAGGTGACGACGGTCGCTCTGATGCCCGCATGATGATTGTAGACAGCCAGGGCCGTAAACAGTTGCGTCAGTTCACTATTTTACGCAAGGACGTAGAAGACAACGGCGACCAGAAAATGATGGTGTTTTTCTCTCGTCCTACCGATGTGAAAGACACGGTTTTCCGGGTAGAGAAACATGCCGATACCAATGTGGATGACGACCGCTGGTTGTACCTGCCTGCGCTGGATCTGGTGAAACGAATTTCAGCAGGCGATAAACGCACCTCCTTTGTGGGTTCGCACTTCTTCTATGAAGACGTGTCTGGTCGTGCCGTATCCCAGGATAACTTCTCACTGGTAGAAGAAAACGCAGAGCGGTATGTACTTAAAGCGGTGCCTAAAGATCCAGCCTCGGTAGAATTCGCCTACTACATCGTCGAAATCGACAAGGCCACATCCTTACCGGTACTGATTAACTTCTACAAAAGTGATGATACTAATTACCGCCGCGTAGAATCGGTGCAGGTCGATGAAGTACAGGGTTTCCCCACCGTACTGCGCTCAAAAGTGTCCGATCTGGCTAACGGCGGATACACCTTAATGGAGTTTCGCGGCTCAGAATATAACGTGGGATTGCCGGATGATGTGTTCACCGAGCGAAGCCTGCGTAACCCGCCAGTGCAGTGGATAAAATAATGCGCCGTTCGTTTTTATCCTTAGCCGCATTCTTAGCCATTGAGGCTGCTCTGGTAGCAGTACCGGTGCTGTACTCCGGCGAATCGACTGCTCAGGAAGCTCAGACCAGCAGTGATGAGTGGGATGCCTGGGATGAGTTTGATGAATTCGAGGAAAGCGAAGAAGTATCCCCCTTTACCTGGGCAGGCTTTGGGGAAATTGCTGTGGGTCAGCGCTTAAATTCCGACCCGGCAGTAAATACCGATAAAACCTTACGGGATTTACGGGTGCAGTTACAGGCCGACTATACCCTCGAAGCGTCAACCCTGGCGTTTCGGGGTGACCTGTATTACGACGGTGTCCTCGACAGTGTGGAAGTGCAAATTCGCGAAGCGGCCTGGCAGGGCAATCTGGCCTTCTTAGGTGATTGGGGTAGCAAGTTCGACGCTAAAATCGGTCAGCAGGTATTAACCTGGGGCACCGGCGACTATGTGTTTTTAAATGACATGTTTCCCAAGGATTATCAGTCCTTCTTTGCTGGTCGGGACGACGAGTATTTAAAGGCGCCCAGCCTGTCGGCCAGGTTATCCGGCTATTTTGACTGGGTGAATGTGGATCTGGTGGTTACTCCGCAGTTTGAGCCGGATAACGGTATTACCGGTGAGTACTTTTCCTTTTTTAATCCGCAATTCGGAATGAATGTCGCACCGGCGTTTGACGTGCTGGATAGCAACGAGCCAGATAACGCCGAGTGGGCGTTGCGGATGTATCAAACCGTCGGGCAAACTGAGCTCGCCTTCTACGGGTATCGGGGCTACAACAAAACGCCGATGGCGGCCGATGAGCAAGGCTTGCCTCGTTACAGCCGCTTAAATGTGTGGGGCGCCAGTGCGGTTAAGCCGCTCGGACCGGGTCTCGCCAAGTTTGAATATGCTTACCACGATGCCATGGAAGACGATGACGGTACCAACCCTTTAGTACCTAATAGCCAGCACCGGTTTTTAGTGGGTTACGAGCAGGAACTGATTGCCAATTTAACCGGCAGCGTGCAGTGGTACGCCGAGCATATTGTTGATCACGATGTGCTGCTTGCCAATTCTTACTGGCCGCAGTACGAACAGGAAGAGAGCCGTCATGTGGTGACGACCCAGTTAATGTACCGGGCGCTCAGGCAAACGCTGACTCTGAACTGGTTTAATTTCTATTCGCCTACTGATAGTGACGGCTACATGAAGTTTCGTGCTACCTATTCACCGGTGGATGAGTGGCAGATAAACGGCGGGGCCAACCTGTTTTACGGTGATGAGCCCCACACCTTTTACTCACAATTTAACGACGCCAGCAATGTGTATGCGTCTTTCCGTTATTTTTATTAGGAGTTAGTTATGTCTGCAGAACGTGCGTTAACCGCTTTTGCCGGATTTATGGTGTTGCTGTCTGTGGCACTCACCTGGTTTGTTCATGAAAACTTTTTATGGTTTACCGTGTTTATTGGCGCCAACCTGTTTCAGCAAAGCTTTACCGGTTTTTGTCCAGCCACCATTATTTTACGTAGGGTGTTTGGCTTTAAAACCGAGAAAGAGCTGGCGCTAAATCAGTAATTAGCTGAAATTTCGTTATTAATTTAAAGTAAGTAAATGCTTACTCTTTAACTTTCCTCATTGATGGATGTTCCCATCCGTTCCTTGCCCCGGCTGTTGCGGGGCTTTTTTTATGAGGTTAAACACGCCAGCATCTCTCCCTCGATTTGTGCCCAGTCCAAGGGTTGGGTACTGATAATTTCAATCCGGCTGTCACGGCGATAGGCAACTTTGTCGAAGTCATGTTCGTCTTTTACGCGGTTATAAAACACCCATACCGTACCGATTTTGATAACACCTTTAATACGACTGATAGGGTCGAGTTCATTAAGCAGGGCTTCGAGCTGCCAGTAATCAAAACAATCATCGCGGTGAAATATCCAGCCGCAGCTGTAAAGGCCATTGCCATCGCCGGTTTTTCGCACCGGCTTACCCGGCTCCGCGATTTCAGCATGGTCGCCGTGGTCATGTGTATGCTCATTCGTATGCTGGTGGTTGTGCTCGTGGTCGTGGTGAGCGTGATGATGTTGATGAGATTCAGGAAACTGCGCTTTAAGCTCACCGTTTCGTACTACGTCCAGTAGCGCTAGATCAATAACCGAACGGGTGGTGCGGCCCACGTATTGCTTGGGCGGAAACATAGCATTAAGGCCGTTTTCGGTGGCCGCAATCTGCTCTGCACTGGCCAGATCGCACTTGTTAATCAGCACCACATCGGCAAGGTTTAACTGGTCGTGAAAGGTTTCGTTGTTAATCACCTCGGGCTCGCCCAAAGAGCGTGGGTCCAGCAGGCAGATAGTGGCGCGTAAATCCAGTTTATCGCGAAACGCGGGGCCGGTAAGCGTATCGATGATCCCTTCAGGATGGCCAATACCGGTAGGTTCGATGATTAGCCGGTCGGGGCTGGCCTGTTCAATCAGCGCGCGAACCGTTTTACCCAGCGAAGCGCCAAGGGCACAGCAAATACAGCCTCCCGCCAGCTCTTTTACGTGCAGACCGTTTTGATCGGGTAACATTTCCTGATCGATACCCACCTGGCCGAACTCATTCACCAGAATCGCCCAGTTTTCGCCCTCTGGTTTATTGGCCAGCAGGCCATTTATAGCAGTGGTTTTGCCCACGCCCAGAAAGCCGGTAATGATATTGGTGGGGATCAAAGGGGTGTTCTGGCTCATCACTTCTCTTTCGCTTTAAAAAATGAAACACTGCTAAGCAGCAATACTGGTATGGTACAGCATGGCGTTATAGCATAACAATTCAAGGGTATGCAGCATGCAGTGCCCGGTAAAACACCATTACTGAATGACGCATAAAGTCTGGATGCTCCCATTGAATAACCACCAAAGAGAACACTCATGGCTATAACCGATCCGCTGGTTGCGGATGAATTATTACCCTCCCTTAATGCTTTATTGCAGCTAACCGAGCAATCGCCGCCCTTAAACGGCGCGAATCTGGGGTTTTATCGCAAGCGCGCCAGAGTAGGGGGCAGCAAGCCCCTTGATGATGTGCCTTTTGAGGTGGTGGATGTAGCCGAGGGGCAAGGATACCGGGGCTTTCGACTTTGGGTAATCAATACAAATGCGAATGCTCTGGCGCGGCCGGCAGTACTGCACTTTCATGGCGGTGGGCTGGTAATGGGCAACTGCCAGAATTCGCTGCCGCGCATGCAAAGCCTGGCCAAAGCATTAAATTGCGCGGTGGTATCGGTGGAATACGGCCTGGCGCCTGAAGTGGGGCCCGACGAGGCGCAAAAACAGCATCAGGCTGCGCTGAACTGGCTCATTGCACAGGCCGGTAAGCTGGCAATTGATACTAGCCGAATCAGCTTATTGGGCGTGAGCGCCGGTGGCTGCCATGCCGTAAATCTGGCACTACGCTGTGCCGATAATAAGATGATAGGTTTAGCCGGTATGGCGCTGCTTTATCCTATGCTGGATGACAGAACCGGCAGTACCGTGATGCCGCCAGCACATCAGGGGCAGTATTTATGGACAGCCGAACAGAATCACTATGGCTGGCGAACCTTCCTCGGCAAAGCCCCTGGTAGCGATAAAATACCCAGTCACCATGTACCAGCCAGAGCGAAAACCCTTAGCGGATTGCCACCTACCTACATTGCGGTGGGAGAACTGGATTTGTTTTATGCCGAAAACTGCTTCTTTGCCGAAAGGCTTAAGGCTTTAGGTATTGTAACTGAGCTTTTCACTGTGCCCGGTGCATTTCATGCCTTTGAGTCCATAGCCCCGCAAAGCCAACTGGCGGATGAGTTTAATCAGCGCCTGCTGCAGGCACTGGATCGGTTTTGCCACTAATCAGTGCTTCTTCTATACCAATTAAAGTATGCATTTTATTCATAAATTAATGAAATAAAGTCACTTTTATTCATGTGAATTGGTGCGTATAACTCTCTCAAGTTCTGAACACTTAAGGTGTTTGGCGAGTTTTTAGTTCTTGGAGCAGGGTAGCAGATGACCATGAAAGATGATTTTAGCTTTTCCATAAAGCGCGTTTGTTTCGATGAAGATTACCGTCCATCAGAGAACACGCGAATTACTACTAATTTCGCCAACCTGGCCCGTGGTGAATACCGCAAGGCGAACTTGCGTAACGCCCTGGCGATGATAGACAACCGCTTTAATGCCCTGGCAAGCTGGGATAACCCGGCGGGTAATCGCTACAGCGTAGAGCTTGAAATTCTATCGGTGGACATTGATATCGATGGCAGCGGGCAAGCTTTTCCGACCATTGAAATGCTGCAAACTTATATTGTGGATAAGCAAACCAACGAGCGCATTAACGGTAACGTTGGCAACAATTTCTCCTCTTATGTGCGTGACTATGATTTTAGTGTGTTGCTGCTAAATCATAATAAAAACCAGGCGGGCTTTAGCATCCCGGACAATTTCGGCGATCTGCATGGCAAGTTGTTTAAGTGTTTTGTGAATTCGCCGGAATATCAGCGGGCATTCGCTAAGCTGCCGGTGATTTGTTTGAGTGTGTCTGACAGCAAAACCTATCACCGCACCGAGAATACCCACCCGGTACTGGGTGTTGAGTACCAGCCAAACGAGTCGTCACTCACCGAACTGTATTTTCAGAAAATGGGCCTGCAGGTACGCTATTTCATGCCGCCAAACAGTGTTGCGCCGTTGGCTTTTTACTTTTTTGGCGATCTGCTGAACGACTACACTAACCTGGAGTTGATTAGCACCATAGCCACTATGGAGACGTTCCAAAAGATATACCGGCCAGAGATTTACAACGCCAATGCAGTGGCCGGGCAACAGTATAAGCCTAACCTGAAACACCCGGATCATTCGATTACCCAAATAGTGTATGACCGTGAAGAGCGCAGCCAGCTTGCTATCGAGCAGGGGCGGTTTGCCGAACAGTACTTCATTAAACCTTATCAGGCCGTGCTGGAGCAATGGTCTGCCAATTACACTAACTAACCACCTAAAAGCAGACTTACTATGAAAACCTTATTACCTGTGTGTAGCGCCGGCAGTTTGCCTAAGCCAGCCTGGCTGGCACAACCTGAAACCCTGTGGTCACCCTGGAAGCTGGAGGGTGAGGCACTGGTGGAAGGGAAGCAGGATGCGCTGCTGCTTTCGTTACAGGATCAACTCCGCGCCGGTGTAGATATTGTTAGTGATGGTGAGCAATCCCGTCAGCATTTCGTCACCACGTTTATCGAGCATCTTAGTGGAGTGGATTTTGAAAACCGTAAAACGGTAAGAATTCGCAATCGTTATGATGCCAGTGTGCCGGTAGTGGTGGATGCCGTGGCCAGAACAAAGCCGGTCTTTGCCGACGATGCCCGGTTTTTACGTAAACACACCGGGCAGCGAATAAAATGGGCCTTACCAGGGCCGATGACGATGATTGATACGTTGTACGACGATCATTACAAAAGCCGTGAAAGACTGGCCTGGGAATTTGCCAAAATTCTTAATCAGGAAGCGAAAGAACTGGAAGCCGCTGGGGTGGATATTATTCAGTTTGATGAACCAGCCTTTAATGTGTTCTTTGATGAAGTGAATGACTGGGGGATCGCAGCGCTGGAAAGAGCCATTGAAGGCCTTAAGTGTGAAACCGCGGTGCATATCTGTTACGGCTATGGCATTAAAGCCAATACCGACTGGAAGAAAACCCTGGGTGATGAGTGGCGCCAGTATGAAGCGGTGTTTCCAAAACTACAGCAGTCAAATATCGATATTATTTCGCTGGAATGCCATAACTCCCGGGTGCCCATGGAGTTGATTGAATTGCTCCGCGGTAAAAAAGTGATGGTCGGTGCTATCGATGTTGCAAACAATGCGATCGAAACGCCGGAAGAAGTCGCCGATACGCTGCGTAAAGCTTTACAGTTTGTTGATGCGGATAAGCTTTATCCATGTACAAACTGCGGCATGGCGCCGTTGTCGCGCCAAATCGCCAGCGGTAAATTAGCGGCATTAAGTGCCGGTGCGCAAATTGTGCGGGATGAGCTGGGTCGGTAATCATTACATCTATGGCGTTTCCTGGAATAGAAAATCGGCCCCTGAGGTTCAGGGGCCAGGTAACACTTATCCTGACGGTATAAGGTGTCTGTAATCCTTTTCACTCAATCCTTCTACAGCACATTTTCATGTCACTTGCTAATTAACGCGTTTTCACTGGAGAGGAAACATCTTTAGCCACTTTGTTTGCCTGATTCCTTCTTCGACTCATAAGCGGCACTCACTCCGGTACTCTTGGTCAACACATCAAGATAACTCAGGTTATTGCTACATTTCGTTATCAGATCTGCGAGCTCCGATAGTTCATTACCTTTTACGTAATAGAGTCGTTTGGACAACGCATCGACTTCTCGTTTCATGGTCTCGCTACCTTCACCTGAATAGGTTTGTACGACCTGGTTAAACTTACTGTTTAAATAGTCGTTCATTGTCTTTTCGGTTGGTAATGAGCCCAATAAAAGAGCGATAATTATGAAGCCATCATTTTGTCCTATGGAGGAATTTTCACGTTTCCTTCTTGACAGGAGCAGTCCTAAAAGCAACCAGGCGGCATCTGCAATCTCCAGAGCCTTGCCATCTCCCTGATTATCTTCCTGGTATTCTGTCAGGCGCATAAGGTCCATTCTAAAATGCTGAATCAAACCCATTGCTCGGAGTTCTACCAGGCCTATGCCGAAGTTTCTTGCTCCTTGGTTTAATCCACTTAGAACGTTAAGGACATCAAAGAATTCATTATCGTCATCAACAATTCTTTTTACAGCCTCTCTGTCTTTTGAAGAGGTAAAAAAACTCTCCGAGTAATTTTTTACGTGTGTTTTTTCAGGCGCCGATCTTCTGTTAATGTCAGCTTGTACGGAAAACTGTAACACGGAACGAAATACAGAGTCTTTAAACGCTTCTTCTATCGTTTCGACCAGTTTTTCCAGCTTTTCTTCTAGCTTTTCCTGCAGCATCTCCTCAGGGGCATGAGCTTCATGAGGTTTGACTACTTTGCCATCTCTTCCAGGCTTGGGGTTGATAAGGTGAGCTCGCTGCTCAGTAATATATAGATCTTTTGCATACAGAAGAACGGCTGCACATGCCCTTTTAGTATCAGATATAGAACGTGTAAGTCGGGAGTTCAAATCTGAGATACGTTCAACATGTTCTTCCCATAACCGAATTTGTTCCCGAATAGAGTCATTGAGTTGAATATTCTTGGCAATACCTGCAATCCGAATCGCAACGACCGCGCCGGCGAAGCCCAGAGCCCAGCCACCAAGTGCGTCAAACAGGCCGGTATCTTCTTGCGATAAGTCAGGCCTCATTAATTCGGTGGGAAGCAACTGAAATTTTATAGTCAACCAAAACAGGGCAAAAGTGAAAGTACCAAAAAATAATGTCAGTATGATTAGTTCGCTAACAGGCCCAAACAAGATCCTTCTAAACCAGCTTGCTGGATTAGCCTTTGCATTGGAATTGATCATCAGATACCACCTTGGCTTCTTTCATCAGCACCGTTGGCTAGAATCTCCTCAATTGCTTTTCTCTGTTCTTCTGATATGCCACCAAGTTTGTCTTTAATCGAATCAATCCACTGATGATTTTCAGATTCGGCTTTATAGTTATCGATGAGGCCCTTGAGCTTAACTTCAGCAGCATCACTGTCTTTCAGCATTAGTGAAAATAATTCATCATAAGTTCGTTCTGCGAATTGTAAAATAAACGTTACCAGGCGGTGTATTTGTGTTGGGTGCAATGTCCCTTTGCCGAGTGGGATATCGATAGATATCTTTAGTTCACCGTCTCTTGGATCCAGTGACATGGATAAAAACTTATATTCAAATTGAAACCAGGCGATAGCCATACTGATTAAGCTATATTCCGTTTTGTTCAGATCAAACTCATAAAGCCAGGGGGTTTCAAAGCGCAGTAGATCGTTATCTGAGTAGTTGATGACTATTCGAAGGCTGGCATCTCCCTTGATGTTGATGTAATTGTCTGTGGAAAAACCAAATACAAACCGTTGTTTGTCTTCATCATGCTTGAAGGAATAGTCCTTTTCCTCGAGATATTGCTTTACGGCATCAGAAATTGATTGTGGAGCGTCAACGTTAGCAGTCGAAGCGTCTACCTCAAGTGCATCTTCCGGTGCATTTTCGACAGTTTCATGCGCCGTTTTTAGCACGCCAAGTAAAACCGTTTCGGCATTATCTAAAATAGGTTCAAACTGTTGCTCAAAGCTGCTACTTTCTTCGTCCGTGGCATCATAAACGACGGCGAACCCGTCCTCGTCTATCATTATAACCACGCCCGCCTCTTCATTTTTTTGCTGAATCTGCTCTTTATCTTTCAGACGCAAAAACTTTTGGGCTAGCTCTGTAAGTGAAGTTTCACTGTACAAGTTATAGAACAAGTGAACCTTATTCTCATTGCCATACATTCTGATCGAAACAGGCAATCTATTTTCTTCTCTTTGACGAGAAATAATAAATGGCTGCTCTGAGGTTACGGACCAGTTTTCTTTCTGGTCAGCAATGCGGGTAAGCAGTTCGCGGTATGCTTGTGCTGAACTCATGAATGACTCCTTTCAAATACTACAAATACGTCGTCAACTGACCACATGCGAGGATACATCAATAGCGATAAGTAAAAACCTATCTACCATGTTTAGTTGTCATTTAAATTGAAAAATGTCACTGATTCAATAGTCTAATTGAGTAATATAGCTGCCAGGGCCAGACTTTTGAAGAACTATTGCTATTAAATTTACAGGCGTCATGCGACTATAATAGCTATTTTCAGTTCATGTATTACAGGGATCGTTTACCTTGAGAACGCTGTTACTTTTCGCGAAATATATCGCCCTAGAAGAAAGCCAAAAGAAGATCGATTTAGACCACGTCGCGGCGTCTTTTTTATGCCTGGAACCTTTTGCCAAAGATCATTCGGCCCCCCTGATTGGGGAACTTCAAAACAGGTTTAAGTCGGTTGATATTGGCGAAGAGTTTATGGCAGATCGTTATAAAAACGACCTGAGTAGCGTGTTGCTCAGCTATATGGCTGAGAAACCGGTTTTACCTTTTTCTGACCAGGTTTCTTCTTTTTTACAAGAGCTTCGTCCAGCCGCTTCTAATGATGATTGGGTATCAGTTACCGAAATATTTGTTTTACCTGAGATGGCTGTTGATTACCGGGAAAGCCTGAAACAACTTGAACAGCTCAAAAAGGCGTTATGTGAAGAAGTAGTCGGTCAGGAGCATGCAATTGAAGACCTGATTGACAGTATGTCGAAAGCCGTATGGCAGCCACAGCAGAACCGGCCACAGGGAGTGTTTTTCTTTGCGGGCCCTCCGGCATCGGGTAAAACGTTTTTAGCCGAACGCTTTGCTCATCATTTGAAGGATGAATACCAGTATCGTGTATTCGATATGACGCAATACACTAATGCTAACGAGAGTTTTGGCTTAGTCGGTGCGAAGAAAACCTATGATGATTCTGCGCCAGGTGAGCTGACAACTTTTGTTGAGAAATTTCCGAAATCGATCATTGTGTTTGATGAGTTTGAGAAGGCCCATACCCAGGTACTATTATCTTTGCTGCGGATGCTCTCAGCCGGCTTTGTAACAGACGAATATACTCAAAAAGATATTGATTTCCGCAATACTATAATTGTTTTTACGTCGAATCTTGGTGGGACTGTTTATAATAAGCCGGATTACCTTAAAACTATAGTGGACCAGCCTGTGCAAGCCCGGGCTGCAATGCTCTCGCACCTGCGAAACGAAACTAAAATCGAACGAAGTCACGAAGTAAAAGCGATACCACCAGAGCTACTTTCCCGCCTATCCCAGGGCAGTATTATATTGTTTCGTTCACTGGGCGTTAACGAGTTAATGCTGTTATCTGGCAAACAGTTGAATCGCGAATTAAGCTTTTTCACTCAAAAAAGTAAAATCGATTTTCTGCCCTATGAAAGTGATTTAACTCGTCTGTTATTATTCACATTTGCGCCGTTTTTTGATGTGCGTGATATCAAATCGAATATCACTGCAAAAGTGGTTGATCCAGTAACTGACTTTATCAGAGCCCATCCTGAATCGGACTTTGACCAAGTTCAGATTACATTAGGCGCAGATATAAAAGACATGCTGGCCAATAATGAACTTTCTGAGCATTTCGATGCGTTAACGTTACGCGGAGAAGTGTTGTACATGGAAGCATCATGTCGTGCGAACGAACAGGTACTGATATTAACTTACTCCAATCCAAAGCAAGAATTACTCTTACATGTGGATGATGTGGAAGCTGATGGCGGTATTATATTGGATATGCCTGATGTTGGCTTTGACGACATCGCTGGCCATGACGTCGTGAAACAGCGCTTACTGGAGACAGTCAGAATTTTAAATCACCGGGAACAACTTGAGCATGCTGGTGTAGAGCCTCCTAAAGGCATGGTGTTGTTTGGTCCCCCGGGAACGGGAAAAACTATGTTGGCGCGAGCACTCGCCAGTGAGGCTGGCCTGCCAATAGCAACCTGTTCAGGTACTGATCTGCTGTCTGATAATTTTATAAAGGAGCTGTTCATTCGAGTTAGGAAATACGCACCTTGTATATTATTTATAGATGAGATTGATGCATTGCCGAAGCGAGGTGAAGCCGGGCCTGGAGCTGACGCGTTAATGAATCGTTTGCTGACTGAGATTGATGGATTTAGTAAAAATAAAGGCGCGGTTTTTATTGTCGCGGCTACCAATCGGCTGGATAAGCTTGATGAAGCATTATTACGTTCCGGAAGGCTTGATCTTCATGTCCATGTTCCATTTTTGGATAAAAATGCCCGGCGCTGGTTTATAGAAAAGTTCTTGCAGTTAGATGTTTACGAAGAGGCTATAGACGTTGATTTAATTGTTTCTTTAACAGCTGGTATGAGTGGTGCAGATTTAGAAAAAGTGCATCGAGAGACAGTGCTTCAGGCTCTAAGTAAGAATACTGGCAAAATTGGTCAAAGTACGTTACTGGAAGAAATTAATATTCTTAAATATGGCGCTAAACGGACACTTGATAAGTGCGCAAAAATGCTGGCAGAAACCGCCTTTCATGAGGCTGGTCATGCGGTTATCTCAAAAGTTCTGATGCCAGAAAGAATTATAGAACAAATAAGTATTGTGCCAAGAGAACAAGCTTTAGGAATGGTGGCCTACAACAGGGAACAAGAAATTGATTACACGAAAGCTTTTTGGTTCTCGCAGACATGTGTAGCGTTAGCTGGTCGAGCGGCCCAGGTAAAACAGTTCGGAGATGAAGGATTAGATACCGGTGCCAGCAGTGATTTGAGGCAGGCCATGTGGTCTGCCTGGAATCCTGTTGCCAAATACGGAATGCATCCCGATAGTTACAACTTAGACACCACAGTGTTACATGAATGGAGCGGAGACGTTTACTTTCAATCTCAGACTGAAAAATTAATCAAAGAGTGGCTGGATGAAGCAACCCTGAAAACTGATCAATTAGTTGACCAATACTGGGAGCAAATAAGCAAGGTAGCACAAGCTTTACTGGAAGAAGAAGTGTTATCAGAAGCGCAATTTAAGTCGTTAATAGAGTAGAACAGTAAAAGTGGAACAAGTTCTATTTTTTGAGGCTTTGATAAACCGATATCCAATCATCAACGCTCACTTTGCTGACCAACTCGCCAATTAAGTTGTAGGGAATGTGTTTGGGGTTTTTAAAACGGATACAACTTTTACCCATATCCAGCTTAGTAGGTACCGCTTCGGCGTAACGGACCCGAAACCAGCTTTCGAGCTCAGGCATTGCATAAATGCCCATATGATAAAAGCCATAATGGCTTTTCTGTGCCGCCAGGTTCATAAAGGGTAATGGCAATTCTGGGTTGCAATGATAACCGGCCGGGAACCGTTGATGGGGCACCACATAGCCAATCATGTTTTAGTTGATGCATTCGCTAAATCTGGCTGGCAGGTTATCCAGTATTGTCTGGCGTAACTGTGATATTACCCGCTGCTTTTCCACGGGTAGGGCGGTAATGTACTGGTCTACCGATGTGTAACTCTGTGCGTCGGACATAGTCGCTCCTGGCTAACTTAGGTTAGATTGCTTAACCACTATGCCTTAAAGGTTGTCCTGATTACCAGCAAGGTGTTGCAGGAATTGGAATGCCTGTCGAGGGCTCATGGTTTCCGGCAGGAACTCAGTCTGGCCCATCTCTTTGAGCAATTTAGTAAACTCGGCACTGCCGCCGGCGTAGCCCATTTTCCACTGTTTGAAAATAGGGGCGGTGATTTCCTCATAGCTGATAAGTAAGCGATCAATTTAGACCGTCTTTTCCCGGCGGAGCTACCCCGTAAAATGGTCCCCGTAGATTTTACTCACGGAGACTTAATCGATGGCAACAAAAAGACGTACACGCGAGCAATGGCAGGTATTGGTTGATAAGCAAGCAGCAAGCGAACTGTCGGTCAGTGAATTTTGTGCACAGCATGCGTTAACAGTATCAAACTTCTATCTGTGGCGTAAAAAACTGAGCGATGATAGCCAATCGCTTGCGCAGCAAGATAACTGGCTTGCCTTTGATATGCCAGCAAGTGCGAACCAGAGCGCAGGCTCTGCCTGGGAGATTGAACTGGCATTACCCGGTGGTGTGGTGCTGCGGATGAACCGGGCTGCCTGATGTTACCCTTATCCAATGGGCGTATTTGGCTGTATACCGGAAATACGGATATGCGCAAACAGTTTGATGGGCTGGCGGCACTGGTACAGGGCAAACTGGGGATGCAAGCGCATTGTGGTGACTGGTTTGTGTTTATCAATAAGCGCCGCACCCAGCTCAAGGTGTTGTATTACTACCAGGGCGGTTATTGTTTGTGGAGTAAACGGTTAGAAAAAGGCACCTTCGCCAAAGTGACTGACGGCAAAGCAAAAACCTCTCTCAACAGTGCCCAGTTACAGTGTTTGATTGATGGGATTTACTGGCAAAAAGGCAAACAAAACAGACGATTTAATTAACTGATTTTGTTATAATTTACGCCATGAAAACGTCCTCAGACAATCCCTCAAAAGATGCACAAATTGCGGCTTTATCCGATGAAGTTGCACAATTAAAGCATCAACTCGACTGGCTTAAACGCCAGTTGTTCGGGCGTAAGTCTGAAAAGGTGTTAGTGGATAATCCGGCGCAGAGCAGTTTGTTTGATGAGGGTGAGACACACGCCTTACCGGCAGACACCAAACCGGTGAAGGCCCATACCCGTTCCTCACAAAAGCAACGTCGCGACTCGGATGTGAATGATGAAGGCCTGCGTTTTGATGAGACGGTGCCTCAGCTGATTATTGATGTGCCTGCGCCTGAGTTACAGGGGGCGGATGCCGACCAGTATGATGTCGTGGATATCAAAGAAACCCGTCGCTTAGCACAACAGCCCGGCAGTTATGTGGTACTGGTGTATCGTCGTCAGGTCGTGCGTCATAAAACCACGCAAACCCTTAAGGATACCCCAGCCCCCATCAATGTACTGGAAGGCTGTTACTGCGATGTCTCACTACTCGCTGGGCTGATGGTGGATAAAGCGGTATATCACTTACCGCTTCACCGCCAACATCAACGCATGCTTGATAGCGGTATCACCCTTAGCCGGGCTACCTTAATCAACTGGATACAACAAGGCATTGAGCTGCTTCGGCCCATTGCCAAAGCCCAGTGGCAACACATCCTGCAAAGTAACATACTGGCCATGGATGAAGTGCCCATTAAAGCCGGGCGCACCAAAGGCGCGGGTCGAAAACCCGGACACATGAAACAAACTTACTTTTGGCCGATGTACGGTGACAGTGATGAAGTGGCCTTTACCTGGAGTCACAGCCGAGGCATGTTGCATGCCAAAGCACAGTTACAGGACTTTACCGGTACCTTGCTGACCGACGGCTATGCTGCTTATACCAAAACTGTTGAGCAGATAAACCAACAAGAACAACAGATTGTGCACGCTGCCTGCTGGGTACACATGCGCAGAGGCTTTGAAAAAGCCCTCGACAGTGAGCCGCAAGCCGCACAGCAGGCACTGGATATTATCGCTGCGCTCTACCGGCATGAAAAACACATCCGGGATAAACAATCAGACCTGGCCGATATCCATTCTTACCGGCAACAACACAGCGAACCACTCGTGACTGACTTCTTCCGGTGGGTCTACCAACAACGACAGCGCACTGATTTACTACCCAAATCCCCCTTCGCCAAGGCGCTTCACTATGCGCATGAGCGAGAAAGCCAACTCAAGGTGTTCCTGAGTAACCCCGCGTTACCCATGGACACCAATCATCTCGAACGGGCACTGCGGGTTATTCCCATGGGCAGAAAAAACTATTTGTTCTGTTGGTCTGAACTCGGAGCTGAACAACTGGGCATATTACAAAGCCTGATGGTGACCTGCCGCCTGCAAGGCGTGAATCCCTACCACTACCTCGTGGATGTATTGCAGCGTGTAGCACTGCATCCGGCCAAAGACGTACTCGACCTGACGCCAAGAGTCTGGAAAGAGAGATTCACGGACAAAAAATTAACGAGCGACTTAGATAAAATGGGGTGATCCGGGTCTATATTGATCGCTTACGCTGATAATAGTGATTTCGTCATGGCGGGGGTCATCAGCAATATCCAGGTAAAGCTCGTTAACGGCGCTGCGTTCGCCTTCCAGCGCCTGCAAAAAATATTGTTGTTCGTAAGAAAGCATACCGCAAATGCCCTCGGCCTGATTGTTACGGCGGGCGGTGTCGAGAATGGATTTCAGATCGCTAAGTGACATTTCCCGCGAGGCATGGCTGTAGTACACCAATCTCACTAACTTCATTTTTACTTTCCTTTTTTCTAAACGGCGCAATTGTTTGCGTAACTGCAGGCAACGACTATCTTTCAAATATAGCAGAGTTTTCAGAAACGGTAGTGTTGGGTAAATGTATGGAAAATCCAGTGTTTTTGGTTGGTCAGAGTCCAGACTTAGCGGCATTTTTGCCGGATAACACAATGCACTGCGAAAAATTAACCAGCCTGAGAAACGCTAAAAAGACACTGCGCAGTTGTAAGCCCTCACTGGTTATACTCTGTGTAGGCTCCGATGATGATATTTCCCTCTGTCAGTCGGTAGCCCAGTATATTCGTCAGGGGCTGGTTAACCAGGATACCCGTATCATTCTTATGCATAACCCCACTCAGCAACTGGACGAAGTAGTCTGGCTGGAAGAGTACCAAATCAATGCCTGTTTAACGGCGTCTGAAGCGAAAGCCAAGTTTAATGCCAGTGTGCTCAAACGGGAGCTGGCCACTTTTGAGTATATTGAAAACACCTACCGTCAGCACGATGCAGAAACAGAATTGCTGGTGTGTATCACACGCTTTTCACGAGGCGACGAAAAGCTCACGGCGCTGCTTTCAACCTTCTCAAATGCGCTGGCGAGATTATGCCATGCCCACTGCAGTTTCGAAATTTACCTGGAAAACACATCGCGTTTTCGGGTGCGCGGTTCCGATACTGCCAGCAACGATCTGGCAAAAACTATGCAGGCATTGTTATCAGAGGGCGGGCTGCCGGCCAGCCTTGCTCAGGCCATTGAGGAACAGCACCCACAAATTCATCTGCTGGATGAAAGCGTTGGGCTGGAGCCGGTCACCCAACTAATTACAACCCATATAGGTAGTTATCTGGCATTCCCCATCGTGGTGTATAAACGGGTAGTGTGTTTATTGCTTTACCTGATCCCCGAACAGGAGATGGATAGGGTTTCCATGAAGCAGATTACGATTATCAATAAGGCCGCCGAGCAGCTTACGGTGTTGTTAGAGCGCAAACAGGCTGAGTCGAGCCTCAAGAAACAATATACCCGTCTGCGGGATACGCTGCTGGAGCTTAAATCCACTAAACAGGCATTGGCACACAACGAAAAGCTCGCCAGTATCGGGCGTATGGCAGCGGGCATCGCTCACGAAATTAATAATCCACTGTCATTTGTGATCAGCAACTTCTCCTCAATGGATAGCTATCTGGATAACATTATTCAGTTGCAGTCCATGCAGAGTGAGCTGTTAACTGCCATAGACATTCAGCAGGATCAAAAAGCGGCTCATCTCAAACAAAGTCTCAGTGAATTTGAGGAGCAGGCGGGTATACCGTTTATTTTGGAAGATATCAGAGCAATCGTCGCTGATTCTTTTAATGGTCTGCAACGGGTTAAAAATATCATTAGCGACTTACGCTCTTTTTCTCATAATCAGACCGGAGAAAAAGAGGTTTGTGATTTCTCTGTGCTGCTGGACGACACTCTGAAGATGATGCGATATGACCTGGACAACAAGGTCAGTATCCAGCGGGATGTTGAGTTTAATGGCGTGTTACATTCGCACTCCGGTCTCATTGAGCAAGTACTGGTGAATCTGATTAAAAACGCTGTGCAGGCAATGGAAAAGGCGGATACGGCTGAGCCGGTTATTCAAATAAGCGCTGCAGAGATAGATAATATGCTGCACATTCGAATTAGGGATAACGGCCCCGGCATGGCGGCCGACATCCAGCAGAAAATATTTGAGCCCTTCTTTACCACCAAACCCATCGGCGAGGGAACCGGGCTTGGCTTATCGGTGGTGTATAACATTATGCAGCGACTGGATGGTTCGATTCACTGCGAGAGCGAACCCGGTGTGTTTACCGAGTTTACTTTGTTGTTGCCATTAAAGCAGGAAAACGCGCAGGCTGATTGAGTTTTAAGGCGATTTCGGAGCATGCTTCAATTGGGTTTTACCGATAATTTTCCCATTGCATTTAACCGGCTGCCGTGTAGTATTTTATTTATACCATATACAGAGCAGGCGCGTGGCAACCACTTCGTTTTTTCAATCAATGAGTATGACATCACACCGCTTTACATGCGGTGTTTTAGGATTGCTGATCGATTTAATGTCGTTGCTCACGGTACTGGCTCACGGTTGTGTCAAACAGCCGGCGAGCATTCCTCACTTTAGTAAGCTTAATTTACTGCCATGCAGTTACGGCTTCTTCCACTGGTGCCTGGCCTGGTGGGCTGGTAACACAAAATCTCTTTAACTTAACTCATGCGTCTGCGCCTCGATTGAGCGGACGCGGCATTGTCACCCATTTTTTAAAGAGAGCAAAAATGACCTTACCTGTCATCCCCTTTTATCCACATCCTGCCCCGGCGCAGGCAATCCACAAGAGCTTAAGCCAGTCTGGGTTTATGCAAATCAGCGACATTGGTATAGAGCCGACATTATTAGCGGAAGTTTATGCGGTCAGCCGTGTATTTTTTACCGGCGATCAGCAAACCAAATCCCGCTGCGGTTATCGCTCTGCTCAGGAAAACTTTGGTTATCAGGGATTGCTGGAGGAAAACCTGGATCCCACCGCTCCGGCAGATATCAAAGAAACCTTCACTATGCGTAGCTTCGTCCTGGGAATTTGAAAGGGAACAGCCACTCCTGGATTCTCACGTTTCGCTAGGAGACTTGCTAGCGCCCTCTGAGTGGGCAATCATCTAGTTCATAAGCATTTTTGTTAAATAGATTTTATTCTTCGAATTTTTTGTTGATAAAAAAACAATTATATATATCATATACGAACCATTATCATTTGTATTTAGAGTATTAAAGGGTAAATTTATGAGAAATGTAAGTAGAGTATCTAAATTGGGTAAAGCGATAGCATTTGCACTAGCGGGACTGTCGAGCGCGTCCGCAATGGCGGCTATAGCGCCAGACGATATTGAGCGTATCACCATTAGTGGAAATAGCGATTCAACATTTCCACGCACCATGGCTGCCGTTGATTCTGGCAAAATCTTTGAGGGCAAAAAGACCTCAGTGGTAGAGCTTGATGAAATGCCTAACTTCATTGAGCCAAACTTAAGACAGATGTTTTCTACGCTGCCGGGGCTCTTCGTTTCAGATCAAGCCATCCCCAGTTTTTACAATGTGAACTACCGCGGCTTAGGAAACCCTCATGAGTCTGAGTTCGTGGGCTTTTTTCAAAACAATATTCCCCTAGCCGCAGACCTTTTCGGATACCCTACCATCTACTACATGCCGCCAGCACAGCGTATTGAGCGCATAGAATTCGTTCGCGGCGGGTCGGGTTTAATTTACGGTCCACAAATAGGGCCGACGGTAAACTTTATTACCAAGCGCGCAGAAGTAGGCCGCGATACGGGCTTTCGAACCGATCAAGCACTCGGGAGCAATGGGCTATATAGCACTTATAATGAGTTTGCCACTTCAACTGGAGACTTCGGTTTCTTTGCATCGGTAGACCACCGTTCGGCCGACGGCCCTCGAGATAATGAAGATTTCGATGTAACATCAGGCCACGTTAGTGTGGCTTATGAAGGGTTTGACGACATTCGCCTTGGTTTCGAACTTGATGTATACAACTCAGACTCTGGTGAAGCAGGTCGTTTGAGTACGACGGAATTTGAACAAGACCGCAATCAAACATTAACCCCATTCAATCGTGTTGAGATAGAACAAGTACTGGCTAATTTTACTTTTGCGCAGAAGATTAGCGATAGTGCGACGCTTGACGCGAATGTCTGGTATTCATACATGGACCGCTTTAGTCGCCGTTCTGGGCAATTTTCTGAGCCTGAGAATGAGCCTGCTACCACAAATATTGATCAACAAGAATTCGATAATTGGGGCTTCGACGCCCGTTATGCGCAAGCCTGGGGCGACAACAATGTGCTGACTGTGGGGACAACCTCTTACTGGGGAGATAGCCCAAGAACTCGTCACGTCAGTAGCGATATTCGCTCTAACCAACAGAACGCCGCTGACTTGCTATTCGATCAAGACCGTAAAATGACGTATAACGCCGTATTTATCGAAAATTTATTCAAATTCGATAAATTGAGTGTGGTACCTACCCTACGTTATGAGCGCGTTAATTACGACTTAGAAGAGTTGACTAAAAATCCAAGTCTAAACCGAGATCCTATCGACGTAGACGAGACTGAAAATGAACTGCTACTCGGTCTTGGCATGATGTATCAGCTCAACGAAATCAGTGAGCTTTATGCAAACGTTTCTGAATCTTATCGCCCTCAACGATTTGATGATTTGGCCAACCCCAATTCAGAACTCGCCAGCTCAAATGGCCCCGATGTTTCTAGTGCAATGAACTATGAATTTGGTTACCGCGCCATGCCTGTTGATGGTCTTGTACTTGACGTGAGTGCGTTTAGAATCGACTTTGACGACAAAATTGAAACTATTCAGGTAAATATCGCTGACATAGAGCGAGTGAACTCTGGCGACTCTCGCCATCAAGGCGTAGAGTTTAGCGTCGACTACGACCTTTTTGCGGGTCGTGCTGACGAAAGTTTTAGAATTTTTGCCAATGGCTCGTTGCTTGATGCCGAAATCGTCTCTTCCCTTAACGAGAGCCTGGTTGGAAATACCACCGCTTTTGCACCGGAGTATCTTTTACGCGCCGGGTTTATATACAACACGGAAAAGCTTGATGTCGCGCTTACTGCGACAATGGTAGACGAGCAATTTTGGCAAGACTCGAATGCGTCTAGAGGAACAGGCATCGATGAAATAGCCGCGCTAATTCCTTCCTATGAAGTTGTTGACCTGACCGCTGAATATCGTATCGATTCGCAATGGGCAGTATATGGAGGCATTAATAACCTTTTAGACGAGAACTATTATTCTCGCGTGAGAAATGATGGTATCGAACCTGCCCTCGAAAGAACCGTATTTGCAGGCGTACGCTTTCAAATGTAAATAGCAAAATTGTAAGCAAGCAGGGGCGATAACTTGGCCCTGCGGTGCGCGCTTATAACCAGCGTCTTTTCAGACCACCTCCACACTTCAACATGTAATAAAATCGCTCTTTACGACCATTTCTTTTTGTTTTACCTCGCCGTTAAATTCCCTCATATTCCCGCAAATAATTAATAGCCATTAGAACGCAGTTGCGGATTGCAGGGGCTTTAACGTTGGAAAACACATTGTCTACAGAGCCTAAAGTACGCATTTCAGCGCCGGTGATTGCCCTGGCAATGTATGCGATAGCGTCAGGCTATTTAATGAGCCTCATTCCACTTATGCTAACGCACTATGGCCTTGATACGTCGCTGGCCAGTTGGTTAGCAAGTAGCTTTTATGCAGGCCTTCTTCTCGGTGCGTTGGCCATTGAGCCTTTGGTTACCCGCTTGGGACACCGAAACGGATTTGTTTGGTGTTTAGGTACGCTCATCACTACTATTGCCATAATGCCTGCAATCCCTGACGCCAGCGTTTGGTTGCTTGCCCGGTTCGTTGCTGGCGTTGCCGTTGCAGGTGTATTCGTTGTTGTTGAGTCTTGGTTATTACATGGTAATGAAGCCGACCGCGCCAAGCGCGTGGGCCTTTATATGGGAGCGTTCTATGGTGGCAGCTCGTTAGGACAGCTTTGCCTTGGCTTTGTTGGCGTTCACGGTGTGATGCCTTTTGTCGCCATTTTTACTGCGCTACTTTTTGCTGTTGGTGTATTACTGCTTATAAAAAGCGATCAGCCCAGTAGCGCGGAAATCACACCACTATCGTTTAAGCAAATCACCAAGCTCAATCACGCTGCAATAATGGGATGTATTGTATCAGGGTTAACGCTAGGTGCTGTTTACGGCTTAATGCCCCTAGAGTTGATACAGCGAGGTATTGCTCATCAGCACTTGGGAGGATTGATGGCGCTGGTCATTCTTGGGGCAATGGCTGTTCAGCCTTTGATCCCTATGTTATCTCGCTATTTATCCAGAACTCTACTAATGGCCCTGTTTTGCTTACTGGGCGTTGCTGCTATTTCTCTTACACTGTCCTTTGCAGGTTTATATGCACTGGGCGCCGGTCTATTCCTTCTTGGAATGGCCCTATTTGCCCTATATCCGGTTGCCATCAACCTTGCTTGCGACAACCTTGATGCCCATTACATTGTGTCGGCTACTCAGATTATGCTTTTCAGTTATAGTCTTGGTTCAGTTGCAGGACCCATTATAGCCGATGGTTTTATACTGCGTGAACAAGGCCTGATGGGTTACTTATTTACTTGTCTCCTCGCCACCAGCATTTATATGCTAATCGCCAGTATTAAGCTGAAAAGTAAAGCAAAGGGCGTTTACGGCTAACATAGTTGCAACCCCTTTTTTCATTGCTGAGTGCACTTTATTAATAGATCGTTGTACACAAGACCGAGTGTGCACTCAGTTTGAAATTTTTACGCGATTTTTATACAGCGTACCGTGCTTATTTTCTATATTAAGTTTAACTTGTATAAAGTATTCAGGCGGTTAACCTATATTTCCATTAATTATGGTACAGCTTAAGTATCACAACGTTGACTAATCAAAAGGAAGAATTCAATTCTAAACTTTAAATATATTGTTTTTTTAGGCTCCGCACTACTGCTTAGTGTAGCTGTATGGTTTATTTTTTTCGCCAAGGAATTAGCACCTGATTTTACTGCCTACGCTGCTGGGCCAGAGCGCAAAACCGCGTTCTTCAATTATTTTACCCCTATAATCGTTGATGCTAATAAGCAACTAGCCGCAGATAGACGACAAATTCAAAAAATATGCGATAAGGGTAACAGTGACGCGGCCTCGCTAGAAAGTTACTTAACCAAGTATCGGATTGACGATGCCGATCTACAACAAGAGTCTGCTTGTCAATTATTGTTGCGTCGCGCGGATGTGGTGCCCGTTTCATTAGCACTCGCTCAGGCTGCAAACGAAAGTGCGTGGGGCACGTCTCGTTTTGCTAAACAAGGGAACAACTTCTTTGGCCAATGGTGCTTTACCAAAGGCTGCGGCATTGTTCCCCAGTCTCGTGATAAAGGAAAAGCCCATGAGGTCGCCGACTTTCGTTCACCAGCAGATTCGGTCGAAAGCTACATGATGAATTTAAATCGTCATGATGCCTACAAACCGCTTCGCACTATTCGCCAATCACTTAGGGAAAAAGGGTTTGTTATTTCTGGGTTACCGCTTACCCACGGTTTAAACAAATACTCTGAACGTGGTGAGGAGTATGGAAAAGAGTTGCGTGACATGATTACCTTCAACGATCTAACACGCTTTGATACGGCATCAGATTAGATGGCGGACCAATGCGGTTCGCCGTCGCTTTCCTATTCGCCTTAGCTTCCCTATGAAAACGTGATAAATCGTGCAAAGCACTAGTTGAAAAAGCGCCTCGCAACATTAAGACCATAAACGAAAACTATGCGTATATATCGTAAATTAAATTTATGCTCGCCACTATGAAAACAGACTCGACAGCAAAGCCCTACGCCATCATCGATAGAAGTTGCAAACCGCTTATCTATGTCACCTTTACAGGGCAACGTGAAACCCCTGAAAAGGTACGAGCTCAACAACGTATTTGGCGAATTATGCCATTAAAATCAAAAAATCCTAAATAATATAAACATATATTAATCAATGGCTTGTGTTTTTTTGGCGTGATTGTAAGCCGTTCTGGATAGCGCCCTGGCCAGCTGGCAAAGCTTTTGCTGTATCAAACTATAGACCTACTTTATTTTGATACAGAGAGCTGGCAAATGAGCAAAATTCAGATCACGCCATTTTTCCATGAGCCCACGTTTACCGTGACCTACGTGGTAACTGACCGTGCCACCAGCAGCTGCGCGATTATCGATCCGGTACTCGACTACGACGCCGCAGCCGGGCAAATCTCCCACGAGTTCGCTGACAAACTTGTCAATTACGTTGACAAAAATGGCTTAACACTGGAATGGATCCTGGAAACTCACGCCCATGCCGATCACCTCACTGCTGCCCCTTACATCAAGGAAAAGCTCGGTGGGCTGATTGGTGTAGGCGACCATATTCGCCGCGTACAATCCACGTTTAAAGCAATTTATAACCTGGAAAGCACATTTCTCACTGACGGCAGTCAGTTCGACCAGCTGTTTGTCGACGGGGAAGTGATTACGCTGGGGCACCTTGATATTGAAGTGCTGCACACGCCCGGTCACACCCCGGCCTGTGTGTCTTACTACATAGAAGATGCGGTGTTTGTGGGCGATACCCTGTTTATGCCGGATTACGGTACGGCGCGCGCGGATTTTCCTAACGGCAGTGCACAAACCAGGGCAAGATCACGAACATTTATTGACCAACTGAGTTAACAAGAGATATTACAACTGGACGAAATTTAGTGACTGTGATCTTATACTCTCTTTTGCGGAGAGAGTCATGGGTACAGGTGCATTTGAACAGCTTTTTAGTGAGTTAGAAGATCCTCGTCAATCAGCTAAGGTGGCACATTTATTCACTGATATTTTATTCCTTGTCGTGTGTGCTTCCATCGCTGGTGCCAAAGGCTGGGAAGACATTGAAGATTTTGGTGATTTACACTTTGACTGGTTTCGCGAGAAAGGGCTTTTCAAAAATGGACTGCCCGTTCATGACACGATTGCTCGTGTGATATCAAGAGTCGATAGCGAACAATTCCAGCGTTGCTTTATCGGTTGGATGCAGTCAGTCGCCGAGTTATCCGACGGGCAGTTAATTGCGATTGATGGTAAGCGGCTTTGCGGTTCTTACAATCGTGAAGACAGGCAATCAGCCATCCATATGGTGAATGCGTTTGCAGCCGAAAATAATGTGGTATTGGGGCAAATTAAGACCCAGAGTAAGTCGAATGAAATCACAGCCATTCCAGCCTTACTGAACCTGCTGGATATCAAAGGTTGCTTGATATCAATAGATGCGATGGGCTGCCAAACTGCTATTGCGGAGAAGATTGTAGAGAGTGGTGGTGATTATCTTCTTGCTCTAAAAGGTAATCAAAAGGAACTTCATGATGCCGTGCGCAATGAGCTTGCGGGTGCTGTAAACCAAGAAGTCATTTGTCTGGAGAAACATCATGGACGAGGCGAAGCAAGAGCGTACCATGTTATGGATGCGGCATCGTTAGTGAATAGGTTTCCTGAATGGAAAGGGCTGAAAACGATAGGCGTTACGTTAAGCTATCGGCAGCCAAAAAAAGGTAAAGCATCTTTGGAATACCGGTACTACATCAGTTCAGCAGCTTTAACTAAAGCACGCTTTGCCAACGCAGTGCGTAGTCATTGGGCAGTAGAAAACAGTCTTCATTGGGTCCTTGATGTCTCAATGAAAGAAGATGAATGCCAGATATATCGTGGCAATGCCGCCGAAATACTGTCAGGAGCGAGGAAGCTTGCCTTGAACATGCTTCGTGCGGAGACAACCAGAAAAACGAGTGTGCCACGGAAACAGAAGCGTGCGCATGGCAGCACTGATTACTTGGAAAAGGTGTTAGCGGCGGGTTTGGTAGCGTTGAACGAAATTTGAGCACTCATGCTCTCGCCCTGGTGCACAAACCCTTTATCAGTCTATCCGTAAAATTCTGGCCTTGCCGGAGGCTACCCGGATGTTTGTAGGGCATGATTATAGGAGCCCGACTCGGGATCACTTCGCCTGGGAAACCTCGGTGATTGAGCAGCGTCGCAACAATATTCATGTAAAAGATGGCGTCAGCCAGGCCGATTTTGTGGCCATGCGGGAAGCCCGGGATGCCACATTGGCGGTGCCTAAACTGTTACTCCCTGCCATTCAGGTGAATGTCAGAGCGGGCCAGATGCCACCAGTAGAAGACAATGGCAAGTGCTACCTGAAAATTCCCCTGACGGTTAAGCCGTAGCCATGTTGCTTACCTTTATTGGCGCCATTGTGATTGGTGTGAGTCTTGGCCTGCTCGGCTCTGGTGGTTCGATTCTCACCGTGCCGCTGCTGACCTATGTGGTTGAGCGCCCGCCTAAAGTGGCGATTGCGGAATCCCTGTTAATTGTGGGCGGTATTGCGCTGGCAGGGGTGTGGCGTCAGCAACGGGCCGGTTTGGTGGCTTGGCAGAAAGTGGTCAGTTTTGGCTTGCCCAGTATGGTTGGTACCTATCTGGGCGCGCAACTTTCTCAGTACTTCAGTGGTCTGGCTCAGTTAGTGTTATTCGCCGTTATTATGTTGCTTGCCAGCCGTTTTATGCTTAAGCCCATTAGCGTTGCTGCCAGTAATGAGGTGTCTCTGGTAAAGCTCATTCCGGCGGCTGTGGTGGTGGGCATGATTGCTGGCTTGGTCGGGGTTGGGGGGGGCTTCTTAATTGTGCCGGCACTGCTGGCGCTTGGCGGCGTAACTATGCGCCAGGCCGTGGGCACCAGCCTGGGCCGACGCCCTGGCCACCAGCCAACGCACCCTGGTACGACGGTTTAAACAACGTACCGGCGCAAGTCCGATCCAGTTTATCCAGAAAGTGCGGATCGAAAAGAGCAAGAATTTACTCGAAACCTCTCGCTTGTCCGCCGTAGAAATCATGCAGCGGGTCGGTTACCAGGACGACAGCACGTTTCGCCGTCTGTTCAAGCGTCACACCGGCTTAACCCCCAACCAATATCGACAGCGATTTGCCATGAAACGTTAATGATAGAAGCGTCTTTCAGCCGGCGGTGCACTTACCAGTGGTATTGCAAATAAAAGGTATTGTAGTTACTGCCGCCCCTGATACGACCGAACGCGGAGGAAGTCTGGAAGATCCCCGAACGATGATGAATGCTGTACCCCACCCAGAGGTTTTGTAACGCTTCGCTGCGGAAAATATCCCCGAGGTTCATGTCGATGGAAAAATCCAGGTAGTTGAGCAGGTTGCTGGGCCGAAAGCCTTTTTCTTCGAGTTCGGTTTTTTCGATGTAGGGAATTTCCGCCGCGTAGGAGATCCCTTCGGCGAGTCCGATACGCCAGCGGAACGGCCAGCGCACCGTGTAATAACCTTTCAGCGCCAAGACGTATTCCGGAAAGTTTTCCTGCACCGCAGAGGAATAATGGTAGACCAGGCCGGGGGTCACGTAGATCTGGATCGGTAAGGTCAATAACGTATCGGAAACCGGTATGCCGTAAAAAACCGAAGTGAGTTGATTGTTGAAAGGATCCTTTTGTGTTTGTCCAGCCAGGATTTCCCCTATGTTCGACGGCGTCGCCCAACCGTGAGCAAGGCGTAGGTACGGTTTGGTCTTGAGTAAAGCGTTGCGTGGTTTTTTCTTGTCGTTGAACAAGGCGATCCCGAAATACAACTCGCTTTGCGTATCGCGGGTGATGACGGGGTTCGTCGTCACGTCGTTTTCGAGCGACGTAACCGCGGCCCGACCGACAAGATAAAAATTACTCCACACCTGGTAACGCGCGTCGATCCCCACTTTAAAATCAAAACCGCTGCCCGGCTCGTAGAGGTCCAGGCCGTAGTAACGGTTGTTGAAATCGTCATCTTTCCAGCGCAAGCGCATGGAGGGATACAGATCCCAATCACCGCCCGACCATTGGTAATTGGCGACGATGTTGGCATGGGCCCGGCCTTTGCGATCGTCCAGTACTTCGAAATCGACGTCGAATTGGGGGGTAATCTTGTACTTTAATTGCAAACCGACATCGAACGCGTTGCCCTGGACTTCGTTCTGAAAATCGGCCGGGATATCGAAGAAGCGGTAACGACCGATGAAGCTCGTTTCGAGTGTCTCGTTCTGGTAAAAGCGCAACCCACCGGTCAAACCGCGGATAAAAAAGTATTCGTTATTATCGTAATAAATCAACGGGACCACATCGTTGACCGTATCGATGTCGGTCGTATACGGGATCTCGGCCGAGCGCACGCCGAACGCCAACCCCCATACGTCCGGCTCGCGGTTCTCCGCGAAGATCGAGATCGAAACAAATGAAATCAATAATGGGAAACTAGAGCGGATGCGGAATATTCGCTGACAACCATACTTTATAATCATTCACACTCTTCTACCGAATTAAATCTGATTTAACAGTTGCTGTAAGGCATAAGCAACCGCTTGCCGGCGCACCGCTTCGCGATCGCCGTCAAAAATCTTATTCTCCGCGGATTATAAGAAATATTAACGCTATGTACTACCCACTGTGTCAGATTATAAGAAATATTAACGCTATGTACTACCCACTGTGTCAGCTGTATTTAAGGCCAGTTGCACGTGTGTCAAATGGGTACTTTTCAGGAATCAGTGAAGTAGTTGTCATCAAGATAGACGCAATATAACTGGTCTTTGGTACTGAAATCCGCAATGAGATATGTGAAAGCCCTTACCTCAACATGTTGCATGTTCAAGTGATGGTCTGTTTTTTGTGCTTCATGCGCCAAAATCGAAGTCGCGTTGAATGATGTAGTCACTGAATGAGGCTGTGGCTGGTGGAGCTCGAAGTGGCGGCATTAGAGAATCGTTTTTTGCTTCAAGAAGAGTCTGCTTGTCAAGGTGCGCCAAAATCTTATGGATAACAGCCGGATCCGTAATACAAGTAATAATTTTGACGTTGGTTTTTTCACAAGCCTCACAGACTGTGATGTCAATATTGAATACTCTTTTTAACCTTTGTGCCCACGACATGCTTCGCGCATGGTATGGTTTATCTGAATCTTTCAGATGCTCTGCTAAGCGAGGGCTATTCTTACCGCGTTGTGAAGCCGTTACCTCGGCACGCACCTTAGCATTGGGAGCAAACACGCCATAAAACCTCGTAAGGTTTAGCCTCGGCACTGGCACCAGTGCCGCGAGCTTGCCTATGAAATCCAAGGGAGTAAAAAAGACATGTGTGGTACCGTCTTGATAGGGAGTTTTCAGTTGATATCTTACTTTTCCTGAATCGGTTAGACTCAATCGTTGCTCGCTTAACGCTGGCCTTGAGATATATCTGCATAGCCTTTCCAGTTTGTCAGTTTGATGGCTGTCTGCAAACACCCCAGCGTGTAAGCTAAAACCGTTTATTTGAGCTAATTGACCGTAATGTTGTTCGTCTTTGGCAGGTAAGGTTTGCAAGGCAAAGACTTTTTTGCCTGTATCTGGTCCTACAGCAATGCGGTAATTGACAGAGGCTGCTTGCAAGGGCAGTAAACTATCTTCGTCATCCATGGGTAAATCGAGAAATGTGTTGTCCATATCCCGTTGAACGAGCCCGGCCTTCTCCAAGTAGGTCGCGATGCGATGGCTAATGACATTCACGAGGGTTTCCATATCATTGTGGTTTGGTGCTTTACGTGACTTCAATTTTGGGGCGTAGGCTCCATTTACTGCTGCAAGAGTAAAGAAAAACGCTAGTAAATGGTGGGGCTATTCGCGCTTCACCCCCCATTTCCTGCACCAAAGGCCTATCGTCGCAAGACATTGCAAACTAACACGCCTTAAAATACTCCCACAATTCGATAATTCAACAAACCAATCTAGTCAAAAAGACAACTGTCATAGGGGGTAGAAAATAGCTTTAATCCGTCTTATGCTCGTCATCAATTTGCTTGTTCAGCAGGAAAAACGGGTTTATTTGACTCAGCAACACCATGATTTTGTTGATGCCCTTGGCGGGCATGGATTTCTCAGAACGGTACTTTTTAATGACGGTGTCAGCATTGATTCTGACAACGTCGAAATCATCAGCAAAGAGCAGTTGCATGCTCTCGGTGAAAAGTTCAGAAGTGCACTTTAGAGGCGTAAAGCTGTCAACCACAAAAACAATTTGTTATCATGGAATAAAACGACTAGAAGAAGAAAAACATGCCAGCAGCTCCTTTTCCCATTTTGACTTCAGAGCGTCTTATCCTTAATGAGCTTAAGAAGACGGATCGCAAGCAAATCTTTGAGATTTTCTCCGATCCTGATGTTACGGCTCATTATGATGTTGAGCGCTTTAAAGAAATCAAGGAAGCTGTTCAATTGATCAAATATTTCTCCTCCAGGTTTGAAACCCGAACCGGTATTCGCTGGGCAATACGTAAAAAAGGCGAACCTAAATTGATTGGCAGTTGCGGATTTAATAGTTGGAACGAATTCGATGCCAGCGTGATCCTTGGATACGATTTAGCACCAAAGCATTGGGGAAAAGGCTTCGCCAGCGAAGCTGTAAAGTGCATTCTGGATTATGTCTTTAGTGCAAAATTTCCTATCAAAATCAACCGGGTAGAATCTTTGATATTACCCAGTAATTTACCTTCTATTTCAGTAACCCTAAGAGCGGGGTTTGAGTTTGAAGGGGTAATGCGAGAGAAGTGTTTCTGTAATGGTGCCTTCCACGATATGAATCTTTACAGCCTGATACGCAAAGATTATGAAGCGGCATAACAGCGATAAGAGTCACTGCTTAGTGCCATTCTGAATGTCCATCAATTCGCTGGTGAGTTCTTTAAGTTTTTTCTGTAAGTGTTTTTTGCCGTCCAGTTGATAACGAGAAACCAATATTGCTGATGGGGTTTTCTTTAACGCAAAATCAATAACCAGGTCAAATTTTCCTGAACGTAAGGCTGTTTTGTTTAGAGGATGCAAAAGCAGCGCTTTAAGCAAAGGCCCGGTTAACTCCAGGCTGCGGTTTCCCTTACTAAACAATGCCAGTTTTTGTAGATCTGGCCTGGAAAGGGAACCTTGTGAGTTCTCAGCATTATCCTCGATAACAGCTAATAACAGACTTAACAAACGATTGTCCAACTGCTGATAAATACCGTCTAAATGAAAAAACAGCAATTCCTTAAAATTCTGCGCTATCAATTCTAATGATCCACTCAATAGTCCATCCGCTTTTAGAGGGTTGAGCACAGTCATACTGAATTCATTGTGCCGAACAAAGCAAAGCCACCGAGTGTTTGCCATTGCAGGGCGTTAGTTTGTGTGGTCGCCCAAATACATAGTACTAGTGCAATCGGTCCAGCCACAATGATCGCAGCATTAACAGACGGTTTACCGGCTCGCTTGCGAAGTTTAGGCAACGCAACAATCGATCCAACATAAGCGAGTAAACGAGCAAGAGTGCTTACTGCCGCCAACGCTAAAAAGTCGTCTCACAACGCAAACATAATTGCCCCAACTCCGTAAAATATAATCGAATTTGCTGGAGTACCCCAGCGTGATACCTTACCAAACCAAGCGGGCAACAAACCATCGTCAGCAAGGGATGGCGGCATCCGACTTGCCGACGTATGCCCTGCTGTCAAGTTAGCAAGCACGCTGACCACAATGGTGGCCGCAATTAGCAAAGCGCCTATGTCACCAGCATACTCACCGGCTAGAGAAGTAAGCGGCGCTTCAGGTCCGGTGCCCGCAATTGAACTATGGCTATATGCCCATTGCAGACCAAAATAAATAAGCGTCACTACTGCAATGCCAAATAGCAGTGCGCGGGGCATCGCGTATTTTGGATTCTTGGTTTCGCCAGCCGGAATGGTGGCGTTTTCAAACCCGACATAGGCGTATAAGGTCGCTAATGCGATACCTTCAATGGCGGTGAACTGAGGCAACACCACTGCTTCTTCATAGGTGGCAGCACCAATGCCAACGACAAGCAGTATCAATAACGGTAATAATTTGAGCACTGTCATCGCACCCAAAAACGCCACTACTCGCTTAATGCCAATCACGTTGATGAATGTCAGCCCGCCTAACACAACGATTATCAAAGTAACTTTTCCTGCTCCCTGACCAACAGCCGGCCAAAGCGCAGCGGCGTATGCAACCAGCACCAATACGTTAGCTCCCTGACTGATAAGGCGAGCAGCGAAAAAGGTCCAGCCCACCACAAAACCCGGATAGGCGCCAAAGGCGTCACCTACATATCGCTGTGGGCCACCGGAGCGATCCGTCAACATGGTGAGCTCTGCAAAACAAATGACGATGGCCATGACCAGAATACCGCCAATCAACAATAACCAAGGGGCGAATGTTCCCACCGCTGAATGGAGTGCTTCTGGCAAACCAAATATGCCGGCGCCTATCAGTCCGTTTACTACTGTCACTATACTCGCTCGCTTTGCCCCAATCGCCATTCTAGTCCCTAGTTCAAAACGACGCATTTGAGTACTGTAGCTCAAAATACCGTACAAACCTACACCGGCTAAAAACAAAGTGATAATGGCTAGTATCGCGGTAGTGATAGCGGTTGCATACTTACAAAAAAGACTCAACGCTAGCAAAGCATTCTACAATTATCTCATCACGGTGAAAAAATTAATCATGCAGAGAAGCCCAATTTGACGAAACAAAGAATAAGTATAATTTTCCAACCTTAGCACTTAAGGCTATTTGCATTCTGAGGTTGGAAGTAACGATTTAAATGGAAACGGACTAACATCCGTTTTGTGCAAAAGATGGTAGATTAAGCCAAGCTTTGTAGTTTTTTCTATTGGCTATGTTCTGCTAAATTGTTGCTATACTGTATATGAATACAGTTATTGAGGGTTGATCATGATCCCAGCACAATTTACAAAGCTTATAGCCGAGTTAGAACACTTAACAGATAGTCAAACCCGTTATGTTGAGAAGCTGCTGAAAGGCACTGATAGCGTCTCACAGTTGATAACAGAGCTTGAGGAGCGGATGGTTGAAAACCCTGAATGTCCGCACTGCCATAGCTCACTGATCAATCGGCACGGCAAGGTAAACAAGATGCAGCGTTATCGCTGCAAGAACTGCGGCAAAACCTTTGTAGCGACAACGGCGACACCGCTAGCTCGACTGAGGTACAAAGAGCTTTGGTTAGAATATATTCGCTGTATGCTGGACAGTAAGCCATTGCGTAAATGTGCCGAAGAATGTGGTCTCCACCTTGAAACATCGTTCAGGTGGCGGCATCGATTCCTAGCGCTACCATCAGCACTGAAGGCGAGCAAACTAGAAGGTATTATCGAGGCTGACGAAACACTTTTTCCCTACTCAGAGAAAGGCTCAAAACGGATGACTCGTCAGCCCCGCAAAAGAGGGATGAAAGCGAAAAAACGAGGGCGTTCAAAAGATGACTGGGTGCCCGTTTTAACGGTCAGAGACAGAGCCAAGAATACGTATGAGGCCGTTGTGCCAAGTGTTACATCGGCAACTCTGCATCAGGAGCTAGCAGGAAAATTAGAGAAAGACAGTGTGTTATGTAGTGATGGATATAAGCCCTACATAGCTCTTTCTGAGAAAAATGATTTAATACACAAGCGCTTAGACGTGGCGGGAGGTGTTAAGGTGATAGATAAAGTCTTTCATATTCAGAATGTTAACGCCTATCACAGCCGTCTGAAAGCGTGGATAAAACGGTTTCACGGAGTAGCCACAAAATACTTGGAACACTACCTGGGTTGGTTCAGGTTTATGGATAATCCAGAAAACCTTAACGAAAACAGGCTCTTTTCGATTCAACAACAGTTAATCCGAACATAGCCTTTCTATTTAAATGACTGACAAAAAACATCCTAAACCGGTCATTCAGCCAGTCGTAAATTAGCCCTTTTTTTGCCACACTCGTCGGTACATAATTCAGTGATGAACGAATGTGCTGGCAAAGCAACAAAGTGAAACATACAAGCGCCATCGACCGGAAACAACGCTACTCTATCAATTGGTTGAACGTTACTACCCAGATTTTACAGCAAACTTAGCCGACCAAGGCAAGTATTTACCCAAGTATGTTGAGCATGAGTTTGATGAGTTCTTGCGTTGTGGACGGCTAGAGCACGGCTTTTTACGCGTGGTGTGTAATGACTGCAAGCATGAAAAGTTAGTCGCGTTTAGCTGCAAACGCAGGGGGCTTCTGCCCTAGCTGTGGCGCCAGAAGAATGGCCGAAAGTGCAGCATTGCTAGTAGATGATGTGTTACAGGGTTATCCCGTTCGCCAGTGGGTATTGAGTTTACCCATTCCGCTTCGATTGCTTCTAGCAAGGTACCCAAGTGAACTGAGCAAGGTGATGCAAATCATTCACCTCGCCATTTCCACTCACATTGTGAACAAAGCAGGTCTTACCAACAAGCAGGCAAAAACCGGTGCCGTTACGCTCATTCAGCGATTCGGTAGCGCTCTTAATCTAAATATCCATTTCCACATGTTGTTCTTAGAAGGTGCAATAAGTGAAAATCCATTAAGTGGCACAACTTTTACCCGCATCAAAGCACCGTCCCATAACGACATGGTGGACCTAGTCCATACCGATTATAAGAAATATTAACGCTATGTACTACCCACTGTGTCAGCTGTATTTAAGGCCAGTTGCACGTGTGTCAAATGGGTACTTTTCAGGAATCAGTGAAGTAGTTGTCATCAAGATAGATGCAATATAACTGGTCTTTGGTACTGAAATCCGCAATGAGATATGTGAAAGCCCTTACCTCAACATGTTGCATGTTCAAGTGATGGTCTGTTTTTTGTGCTTCATGCGCCAAAATCGAAGTCGCGTTGAATGATGTAGTCACTGAATGAGGCTGTGGCTGGTGGAGCTCGAAGTGGCGGCATTAGAGAATCGTTTTTTGCTTCAAGAAGAGTCTGCTTGTCAAGGTGCGCCAAAATCTTATGGATAACAGCCGGATCCGTAATACAAGTAATAATTTTGACGTTGGTTTTTTCACAAGCCTCACAGACTGTGATGTCAATATTGAATACTCTTTTTAACCTTTGTGCCCACGACATGCTTCGCGCATGGTATGGTTTATCTGAATCTTTCAGATGCTCTGCTAAGCGAGGGCTATTCTTACCGCGTTGTGAAGCCGTTACCTCGGCACGCACCTTAGCATTGGGAGCAAACACGCCATAAAACCTCGTAAGGTTTAGCCTCGGCACTGGCACCAGTGCCGCGAGCTTGCCTATGAAATCCAAGGGAGTAAAAAAGACATGTGTGGTACCGTCTTGATAGGGAGTTTTCAGTTGATATCTTACTTTTCCTGAATCGGTTAGACTCAATCGTTGCTCGCTTAACGCTGGCCTTGAGATATATCTGCATAGCCTTTCCAGTTTGTCAGTTTGATGGCTGTCTGCAAACACCCCAGCGTGTAAGCTAAAACCGTTTATTTGAGCTAATTGACCGTAATGTTGTTCGTCTTTGGCAGGTAAGGTTTGCAAGGCAAAGACTTTTTTGCCTGTATCTGGTCCTACAGCAATGCGGTAATTGACAGAGGCTGCTTGCAAGGGCAGTAAACTATCTTCGTCATCCATGGGTAAATCGAGAAATGTGTTGTCCATATCCCGTTGAACGAGCCCGGCCTTCTCCAAGTAGGTCGCGATGCGATGGCTAATGACATTCACGAGGGTTTCCATATCATTGTGGTTTGGTGCTTTAACGCACTTGAATTTGGACTGTCCACACTCCTGAGTGATAACGCCTTCCAAAAAGAGCATGTGAAAGTGAATATTGAGATTCAGTGCACTACCAAATCGCTGAATGTAAGTCACCGCTCCTGTGTTTGCTTGCTTCTTAAGATACCCAGCCCGATGCACAATATCGCAAGAAATAGCACGATGAATGATTTGCATGATTTTACTTAAGTGTTTGGGATACCTAGCTAGAAGTAGACGAAGCGGGATGGGTAAACTCAATACCCATTGGCGTACAGGGTAACCGTGAAGAACATCTTCAACTAACAACTTGGCACTTTCTGCCATCCTTCTTGCACCGCAACTTGGGCAAAATCCCCTGCGTTTGCAGCTGAACGCCAGCAGTTTCTCATGCTTGCAGTCGTCACAAACTACACGCAAAAAACCATGCTCAAGCCGACCACACCTAAGAAACTCTTCAAACTCTTTTACCACATGAAGTGGTAACGACTTCCCTTTTTGTGAAAGCTGCTTCTGAAATTCTGGGTAGTGGCGTTCGACCAATTGATACAGTAACGTCTGCTCTGGACGATGTCGTTTATAGGTATGAGAGTGAGTTACTAGCAATGGCGCCTTTATCTTGAATTGGCATCACAGTGTGTATATGATTTTAATGTAAATCTACTGATCAATAGGGTGGGAAATTTATAGTCTCAAGGTCCGAAAAACGTACAATGCCGCCCCTCATACTTTAGATTCCAACCAGCAGCGCTTCCTCATTGCTTTGGCAGAAAAGCTGATTTCCAATCTTAGAATGCAAATAGTTCATCGTGTTCAAACATATCGTGTTGTGACATAGCTTAGCCCCAATTCCCACATTAAGTGGGAATAGCGTATAACACGGGGGATGATCCTCAAGCGGGGATTTATGGCTGGGAGATCCTTGGGATGTAAAAAAGCCCTCCTGGTAGAGGGCTTAAAAAGCTGCAATATACTACGCGTTACATTTTCCAGTGTTCACAACCTGGTTTGCTTTTGTCTATGATCAAATCGCCTTCGATTGTATATTTCACATAACCGAATAGGAATGCGAAAGCTTCTGAGTCGGCTGTCACATCAGTTAAGCCAACCGCGCATCTGTCTTGCTCGATTGCTTTATCAGCAGCCTCTTTAACACTTGGCATACCAAGTGGGACAATTACGACAGCCTTTTTGTCTTCACCGGAAACTCGCTTACCTTTAACAAAATTACCACTGTTTAGGTCAACGTTTTTGGTAGATGCCAATGTAAAATCAGCGACACGCTGAGCACAACCGGTGGATAACATAGCCATTAACACTGCTGAAATTAAGCCCATTTTTTTCATTATATAGTCCTTTGAATTTTTTAAGTTATTCCAATATAGCCATACTGGTTCTTTATCATACATTTAGATGGTGCTTATAAACAACAAATTGCTATGCATTCGTTGTATCATTTATGAGGCATCGTTGCATAGATTCCCCCGGGCATGCCCGGGGTTCTTACTGTTACAGCTCCATTCGGAGCTGATCTGAATCCTTCCGACCTTGATGCTCAACGTAGTTCCGTATTGTGTGCTCGTCTAAACCTACGCTGCTTACAAAGTAACCCGGCGACCAAACAATATTCTCATTCCAATAAACCTTTCCCTGCCATTTGAATGTTTTTCTCACGTTTGACGCTGACTGGGCTTTGAGTTTACCCATCACTTCTCCTATCGAGTATTTCGGAGGGATGACCATCAACATGTGCATATGGTCATTATCAAAGCTCACTCGCTCTATCGTGACGCCGGGCATACTTCGAAGCAGCTTCGACAACACTTTGCGCAAATACTCCACGACGAAAGGCTTCAGTATCCGAGGCCTGTATTTAGTTAGCCAGACAACGTGATATTGAAGTCTATAAAGACCATGTGATGAGACTCGAACTTCCATCTTCGTAGCATACAGGCCTCGGACTCATTCATCCACGGGTAAACCCGTGGTGTTCTGTCGCTTCGCGACCGGTCACATAAAACCACTCCGAAGAGTGGTTAGTCTCATCAATATTGCCAATTCAATTGCCAATTCAGCTCTTTAAGCCGCTTGTGTCAGCTGTATTTAAGGCTAGTTGCACGTGTGACAAATGGGTAATTTTCAAAAGTCAGTGAAGTAGTTGTCGTTAAGATAGGCAATTGAACTGGTCTTTGGTACTGAAATCCGCAATGAGATATGTGAAAGCCCTGACCTCAACATTTTGCATGTTCAAGTGATGGTATGTTTTTGTGCTTCATGCGTCGGTGACCGACCCAGCAAAACCAAAGTCGTGTTGAATGATATAGTCGCTGGATGTGGCAAAGTCCGGGGGAGCTCTAAGTGGTGGCATAAGAGAGTCGTTGTCAGCTTCCGGCAAATTTTGCTTGTCCAAATATGACAAGATTTTATTGATAACGCTGGCCTCGGTTATGCAAGCAATAATCTTTACGTTAAATTTCTCACACACCTCGCATTGCGTGATATCGATGTTGAATACACGCTTTGACTCGCCGGCTACGGGCGTTGCGCCGGTGACCGGGTGACCATGACATACTTCGAGCATGATAGGGGTTATCAGAATCCACCAGGTGTTCTGCTAAACGAGGGCTATTCTTTCCCCGCTGTGAAGCCGTAACCTCTGCTCGCACATGACTATTCGGGGCAAACACCCCGTAAAAGCGAGTAAGATTTAATCTGGGTGGTGGCACCAGCGCGGCTAGTTTACTCACAAAATCCAGCGGGCTGAAAAACACGTGAGCTGAGCGGTCACCGGCGTGCCATTGCTGTAGGGTGTATTGAGTTCATAACGCACTTTTCCTGAATCGGTCAGGCTCAATCGTTGCTCGCTAATTGCGGGCCGCGCTATGTATCTGCACAAACGTTCCAGCTTGTTAGCGTGGTGACTGTCTGCAACCCCCCCAGCGTGTAAGCTAAAACCGTTTATTTGAGCTAATTGACCTCAGATCTGGTTAAGCCAGCATTAGATTGTTGCTCTCTAACAGTTCAAGCTCCTGAGACGTCAAGTCCAATGATGGCTTTTCTTCTTTTAAACAGTAGGCGATGAGTCCGCCGAGCAAATTCAACATAAACCCGTGCATGCTGCGGTGTCGGGAGTGTTCGATGTAAGAAATGTTCTTCAATTGATCGTTCACCGTCTCAATGATGAATCGCTTCTTTAAGATGGCCCGATCCCACAGGGATATGAATTTTTTCTTCATGTTCTTTCGAACTGTCGTGATCAACTCGACGCCTTTGTCCAACAGCTCTCCAGACAGTGCTTTGCTGATATACCCTTTGTCACCGTAGAGCTTGCCAAAGAGCGAGTCGGCCATTTCTGTTACCGGTTTTCGATCATCCACGTTGCCCTTTGTGAGTTTAAGCGCCACGATTTCGCCCAGGTGATTGATGATCAAATGCAGTTTAAATCCAAACGACCACCCCATGGTGCCTTTGCTATGCTGGGCAATGCCTTCAAACACTCTATTTCTCTTAGCGCGAATGATGTGACATACCTCTATCTTGGTGAAATCGACAAATTGTATTCCGGTGGGTTCGCCAAGCTTTGACGTTAGGTAACTGCACATCGGAACGACAACACCAGGCATCAGAGCAAGAAAACGCGTATAGCTTAACAACTCAGGAAAGTAGGCTTTGAGATGGCGACAGACATAATGAAGATAATAATTCTTGAAATCTCGGTAATGCGACTGGTGGAAGTGGATAATGATGGTCATCACCTCGGCGGGAGATAAGCGATTGGCTCTGCGACGCTTGATTTCCCCGTTCTCCACTAGCATGCATTGCCAGTGCTTGATAAATAACTGACAGAAATCATCGACATCGCAGTAGGTTTCAACTAACTTATTCACGCTCGTTCCTTCCTTTTGGTCCAATTACTCTTGGTCGAATGATCGGATCAGGGAACGAGCGTTTAGTTCCTTCGATTTCTTAATTTCTTATCCGAAGCTCAGGTTAATTGACCGTAATGTTGTTCCTCTTTGGCAGGTAAGGTTTGCAAGGCAAAGACTTTTTTGCCTGTATCTGGTCCTACAGCAATGCGGTAATCTACTGAGGCAGCCTGCAAGGGCAGTAAACTATCTTCATCACCCATAGGTAAATCGAGAAATGTGTTGTCCATATCCCGTTGAATGAGCCCGGCCTTCTCCAAGTAGGTCGCGATGCGATGGCTAATGACATTCACGAGGGTTTCCATATCACTATGGTTTGGTGCTTTAACGCACTTGAATTTGGACTGTCCACACTCCTGAGTGATCACGCCTTCCAAAAAGAGCATGTGAAAGTGAATGTTTAAATTCAACGCACTGCCAAAACGCTGAATGTAAGTTACCGCTCCTGTGTTTGCTTGCTTTTTCAGGTACCCTGCTCGATGAATAATATCTGTCGCAATAGCACGGTGGATGATTTGCATGATATTGCTTAAATGTTTGGGATATCTGGCGAGTAACAACCTTAGTGGAATGGGCAAACTCAACCCCCATTGACGTACTGGGTAGCCATGAAGACCATCATCAACTAACAATTTGGCACTCTCGGCCATGCGTCTCGCCCCACAGCTTGGACAAAAGCCCCGCTTTTTGCAACTAAAGGCTAGCAGCTTTTCGTGTTTGCAATCGTCACATACCACACGAAGAAAACCATGTTCAAGACGCCCACACTTAAGAAATTCTTCAAATTCTTTTACCACATGAAGTGGTAACGACTTCCCTTGACGTGAAAGCTGATCCAGGAATTCCGGGTAGTGGCGTTCGACCAATTGATACAGTAACGTGTGCTCTGGTCGGTGGCGTTTATAGGTATGCGTGTGAGTGGCTAACAATGGCGTCCTTACCAAGGATTGGTAGCTCAGTATGCAGATGGTTTTGCTGTTAGCCTACTGACCTTGGTGATGGAAACCCATTGCGAAGGTCCGGAATACGTACAATGCAGCCCCTCATACTTTAGCTTCCAACCAACTGAGCCTTTTCATTGCCTTGGCAGAAAAGCTGATTTCCAACCTTAGAATGCAAATAGCCAAATAAAGGCGCGGTTTTTATTGTCGCGGCTACCAATCGGCTGGATAAACTTGATGAAGCATTATTACGTTCAGGAAGGCTTGATCTTCATGTCCATGTTCCTTTCCTGGATAAAAATGCCCGGCGCTGGTTTATCGAAAAGTTCTTGCAGTACGACGTTTACGAAGAGGCTATAGATGTTGATTTAATCGTATCACTAACGGCTGGTATGAGCGGTGCAGATTTAGAGAAGGTTCATCGGGAGACAGTGCTTCAGGCTCTAAGTAAGAATACTGGCAAAATTGGTCAAAGTACGTTACTGGAAGAAATTAATATTCTTAAATATGGCGCTAAACGGACACTTGATAAGTGCGCAAAAATGCTGGCAGAAACCGCCTTTCATGAGGCTGGTCATGCGGTTATCTCAAAAGTTCTGATGCCAGAGAGAATAATTGAACAAATAAGTATTGTGCCCAGAGAACAAGCTTTAGGAATGGTGGCCTACAACAGGGAACAAGAAATTGATTACACGAAAGCTTTTTGGTTCTCGCAGACATGTGTAGCGTTAGCTGGTCGAGCGGCCCAGGTAAAACAGTTCGGAGATGAAGGATTAGATACCGGTGCCAGCAGTGATTTGAGGCAGGCCATGTGGTCTGCCTGGAATCCTGTTGCCAAATACGGAATGCATCCCGATAGTTACAACTTAGACACCACTGTGTTACATGAATGGAGCCGTGAAGTTCACTTCAAATCTCAGACTGAAAAGTTAGTCAAAGAGTGGCTGGAGGAAGCAACCCTGAAAACTGATCAATTAGTTGACCAATACTGGGAGCAAATAAGCAAAGTTGCACAAGCCTTACTGGAAAAAGAAGTCTTATCAGAAGAGCAGTTTACATCGTTAATAGCCTGATGCGAGAATGCTTACATTCGAGCTGTTGAGTGGGTGTTTGTGGGGCATCTAACGCTTTTTGAAAATCCAATGTCATCAAAAAATAGCACTTTTTCTGCGTGATCGGCGCTGTACAATCTTGCTCTTTCACAAATGCTAATGTCTTTCCATCTGGTGAAATACTGTGCCCACCGTAGGCTTCAAGTCGAGATGTAAGTTGAATCTCTTCCAATGTGTCGACATTTTTTGCCCAGATATTGTTGGTACATTGAACATCAGAATACCGATGAAACAGTATATATTGACCATCAGGTGAATACGCGCCCGAATGCTCTTTGTTATCCGTTGCAGTTATGGTTCTGATTTCTTTGACAGTCAAACCCTCTGTATTACTGTTCAAAACCGCCATTATTGCAATAGAGGTAAACAACACTGCGAACAACCCAACCGCCACCATTTTTAATGGGGACGCAAACAATGATGTTTGCGCATTGTTATGCGGCAGCGATGATTCCGGATGAGGAGTTTCGACATCACTCTGCGGTTGTGCGCCCCTAATATGCACAACAGCACCTTGCTCAGTGAGTTGCCAACGCACGTCACACTCTAGACTGTACCCTTGCTTCGCATGCGTCTTAATAATGTTTTGTTCTTTGCCATCATCGCCAAACGCCTTGCGCAACTGGGCGATGCTACGTTGGAGTGTGTTGGGAGAAACAACGGTGTTAGCCCACACTTCGTCGAGCAAAGCATCTTGGCTCACCACCTGGCCTTGATGACGGGCTAAGTGAGTTAACACAGCTAATGCTTTGGGTGCTAGGGTTTGCGTTTTATTATTATGGGTAATTTGATTGCGAGGTAGGTCAACAAAAAAACCACCGATCCAAAATTGTTCTGACATAATTCCTCTTAAAGGCCGCAGCCTTAGATCGAATTAGCATAATCTCGCATAGACCCAAACTCAATCACTCGACTATTTCTAATCCAGTGGCTATGTTCGGATTAACTGTTGTTGAATCGAAAAGAGCCTGTTTTCGTTAAGGTTTTCTGGATTATCCATAAACCTGAACCAACCCAGGTAGTGTTCCAAGTATTTTGTGGCTACTCCGTGAAACCGTTTTATCCACGCTTTCAGACGGCTGTGATAGGCGTTAACATTTTGAATGTGAAAGACTTTATCTATCACCTTAATTCCTCCTGCCACATCTAAGCGCTTGTGTATTAAATCATTTTTCTCAGAAAGAGCTATGTAGGGCTTATAGCCATCACTACACAACACACTGTCTTTCTCTAATTTTCCTGCTAGCTCCTGATGCAAAGCTTCCGATGTAACACTTGGCACAACGGCTTCATACGTACTCTTAGCTCGGTCTCTGACCGTTAAAACTGGCACCCAATCATCCTTTGAACGTCCTCGTTTTTTCGCTTTCACCCCTCTTTTACGGGGCTGACGAGTCATCCGTTTTGAGCCTTTCTCTGAGTAGGGAAAAAGTGTTTCGTCTGCCTCGATAATGCCTTCTAATTTGCTCGCTTTCAGTGCTGATGGTAGCGCCAAGAATCGGTGCCGCCACCTGAACGATGTTTCAAGGTGGAGGCCACATTCTTCGGCACATTTACGCAATGGCTTACTGTCCAGCATACAGCGAATATATTCTAACCAAAGCTCTTTGTACCTCAGTCGAGCTAGCGGTGTCGCCGTTGTCGCTACAAAGGTTTTGCCGCAGTTCTTGCAGCGATAACGCTGCATCTTGTTTACCTTGCCGTGCCGATTGATCAGTGAGCTATGGCAGTGCGGACATTCAGGGTTTTCAACCATCCGCTCCTCAAGCTCTGTTATCAACTGTGAGACGCTATCAGTGCCTTTCAGCAGCTTCTCAACATAACGGGTTTGACTATCTGTTAAGTGTTCTAACTCGGCTATAAGCTTTGTAAATTGTGCTGGGATCATGATCAACCCTCAATAACTGTATTCATATACAGTATAGCAACAATTTAGCAGAACATAGCCAATCCAGTATTTAAGACAATCAGTCGAAATTCAGCGATAAATCAGTATGACGTCAAGCGTAATGAAAACACGTGAATTAGATTTCGTGACTATCATTCTTGTCAAACCCAATAGGTACTGAAATGCGACGACTATTACTGACGACTTTATTGTTATTTATTTTTTCCAGTGACGCTGCAACCCAATCTAAAAACGGTTTTGTTATACCTCGTACCGATATCATTAATATCACAGACAATGCCACTCAAAAACGCTATGAACTCTACGTTAAGCTACCTAGCAATTACGACGCCGGTGATAAACACTACCCCGTCGTCTACTACACCGATGCGTATTGGCATATAGAGATACTCTCTGCGTTATCAGAATTTTTGTTTGAAGATGTCATTTTAATTGGTATCGCATGGCAAACGAATAGCGACCCTCAATTGGTTGAAGAAGTCGGCCCTTATGTCAGTCGATTTAGCGACTACTCCTACGCCCCTTCAACAAATGAAGAGCACCAACAGAAATACCGTTTTGGTCAAGCTGCGCAGCACTTGGCCTTCATTCGCAACGACGTGATTCCTTTTGTCGATACAAGATATCGCACAGATCCTTCCAAACGCAGCTACTTTGGTTATTCATTGGGTGGGGCTTTTGGGGCATATACAGTGATGAGTCAACCAGATACATTTCACTACTATGTGCTGGGTAGCCCTTCTGTATGGCAGGACATAACACAATACACAACGCCTAAACCGGTAGGGATAGCTAGCCGAGCTAAAGTCTTTATTTCTCACGGCTCGACAGAAAACAAACTACAAACCAAGGTTGAAGCCTTTATCCAAATCCTAGAAAAACAACTTGTAGCGCCGGAATCCGTTCACTATCAAGTGATGAACGGAGACCATACTACTGCCTTCCCAGAAACCGCTGTCGAAGCAGTAAAGTGGCTATCGAGTTTGCAAACGGAACCTGTTGAGGAATCCGCACAGGATTAAAGTCCCAAAAAGCCGCTCTGACGAGCGGCCTTTAATCAGTGCCTTGGACAAGGCTCTTACATCGCGAGTTGCTGTGGTATAAGCCCTTGCCACCATCGCTCTTGCGTCTGTGGCGCCATCACGCCCATGACTTCGCCAACTCTGGGTGTAGACAGAACGACTTGATTGGTTTGTGCGGCAGCCAATACTCGCTCTAAGGGCTCGTACCAAGCGTGAAACGCCAGATCGAAGGTGCCATTGTGAATTGGGATCATGACACGGCCTTGGAGATCAAGATGCGCTTGCACGCTTTCTTCTGGCGTCATGTGAATATCAGCCCAGTCCTTGTCATAGGCCCCCGTTTCAATAAACGTTAAGTCAAATGGACCATAGCGGTTACCAATTTCAGCAAAACCCGCGAAATAGCCTGAGTCACCGCTGAAAAACACCTTGCCTTTTGGCGTATCGATTACCCAAGATCCCCAAAGACTTTTGTTGCCATCGGTTAAACCACGACCTGAGAAGTGTTTTGTTGGAGTGAACGCCACTTTCCCCACTGCGGTTTGCATTTCCTGCCACCAATCGAAACTTTGAATTTTCTCGGCGCTGACGCCCCACTTTTCTAAACTGGCTTCTACCCCGATGGGAACCAAAAACTGTTTGGTCTTCGCAACAAGCTTTTTAACAGAGTACTTATCTAGATGGTCGTAGTGATTGTGGGATACCAATACTTTATCGATATCGGGCAATTCATCAATCGTCATTGGCGTATTGTGAAAACGCTTTGGCCCCATGAATGAAAATGGTGAAGCACGCTTACCAAAAACGGGGTCAAGCAACCAAAACTCGCCCATTACCTTGAGTAAAACAGAAGAGTGGCCAAACTTAACCACGTGTAATTCATCATCGGACAGTGCGAGGAGATCATCGCGGGTCAGTGTGCTAACAGGCAGTGCCTGGTCTGGAATTGCATGTACCTTTTTCTCGGTAAAATAACGCAATGTTAAGCGCAACATATCGCCGAGACTGCCCATATTAACGGGTTCAGTATTCTCGAACTTACCATTCACAACATTATCTCTTCCCGACAAATCCTGTGTGCTCTGGGCAACCAACTGACTATTCACTATATATGCTCCTACACACATGGCCGCAAGCACGACCATCAAACCAACGAAATATTTCATATCACACCAAAAGTAAACTACATAGTGTAATATAAATTTTTTCAGCATCTTGCTGTGGGTCACAAAATATTCACAGTGATTCACTAATGTAAGAAACATAACTTCAGGGCCCACTTGGCCGCCTCCTCACACTCTCTTCTTTCACCTAACTAAGTTAAATCTCAAACTCGCCACTTTTATTAATTGAACGTTCAATAAAAAGAAATATAAATGTCACAAAAGTCATCTAGCATGATCCGCGGTTTCACACATTAAAAACAAACGGACTACTAGGAACACATTCAATGAACACATTTCCAAGCAAGAAAAGTTTTCTAGCACTATCAGTGCTAGCAGCCACCTCTTTGCCTGCTTTTGCGGCCGATGACGTCGCTGTAGATGAAGCAGAGATTGAAGAAGTTACCGTTGTTGGTCGCAGCGTATCTTACGCCAATAACGCGACTTCTGACGAAATGTTAAAACAGCAAACCAGCATGACAAGCGTATTGTCTATCATCGATAATTTACCGGGCGTACTAATCAATGAAGGTGATACATTTGGCTCCGATGATTGGTCTACTTCTATCGTTATTCGTGGCTTCCAAGTCAACTTGAACGAACAGCAAATCGGTATGACTATCGATGGCATCGCTAACGGTAACTCAAACTATGGCGGTGGTGCGAAAGCCAACCGCTACATCGATACAGAAAACACAAGAGGCGTTGAAGTGTCACAGGGCACGGCGGATATCGCGTCTCGTTCACATGAAGCACTCGGTGGGACAATCAATTTCACCACGATTAATCCAGGTGATGAAGAGCGCCTAGTAGTCAGCGTAACAGGCGGAGAGTTTGATGCTTCAAAATACTTCATCCGTTACGAAACTGGTGAGATTTTTAAAGACACCTACGCGTGGGTAAGTGCATCAACTCAAGAAAGTAGCGATTTTATGGATCAGGTTGCTGAAAACACCCGAGACCATTTCGCAGCTAAAATTGTATCGACTATTAATGAAGTTAACCTGACGGGTTACGTAGCATACGATGATACTCAAGAAGACAACTATCAACGTATCTATGGTCTAGACCAATATGCGCAAAATTCAGAATGGGACCAGCTGACCAGCGAATGGACAGGGATTCCTTATCAAGACCAAGCATTCCGTCGTGGCTGGTCGACCTTGCGCGAGAACATGTTTGCCTATTTACAGGCAGAGTGGACAATGGGTGCGGTAGACTTATCAGCTAATGTCTACTACCACGACAATGAAGGTCGCGGTGATTGGGTTCCGCCTTATCTCGTCAATGTCACTGACGACGGTGCGGGTAACCCTCACTCTGAACTTAACGGCAATACCGTATTCGGTGGGCCATTCTTGGGTCAAATATTCTTTGTTAACGGCAATGGTGAACAGCTTTCACCTATCGATGGCTGCCAGAGTTCACTTACCTTCCCATACGGTGGTGCGGGTCCAGAGTACGATCCAGGCTGTTACGAGCAAGGTGCAATTCCCGTAGGTTCTTACCGTCACACTCACTATAAAAAAGAGCGTTTAGGCTTTAATGCAGACGCTACCTGGTACGCTAAAATTGGCGAATTTGATAACGTATTCCGCGCTGGTATTTGGTGGGAAGACTACGATCGCGAAGAATACCGTGATTGGCACAAGATCATCGATTCTGCTACCAGCTTCCGCTTTGACGAAAGACCTTACTGGGTACAGTACGATCGCACATTCCCAGTCGATACGTTAATGTTCTACGCAGAAAACGAGATTGACTTCGGTTTTGCCAAAGTCCGCGTTGGCGCTAAGCAGTTTGACGTTGAGCTAAAAAAACAAGACAACTTCAACTCAGACAACGATCTACAGGTCAATTCAGATTCAGATACGCTGTTCTCTGCGGGTATCGTTGTACCACTGCCAGTTGAAGGGTTAGAAGCCTTTGCAGGTTATGGTGAAAACTTTGCTGCAATCAAAGATGCGCAACTAGAACGCGATGATGCTGACTTGCGTTTCATCCAACCAGAGACGGCAGATAACGTCGATTTAGGTCTGCGTTATTCTTCTCCTGGTTTTAATGCTAGCGTCACCTACTACAACATTGAGTTTAACAACCGCATCCAGTTCACGAGTAATGAAACGGCGTCTGGTATCGACTTCCTAGAAGCGGCGGCCGGTGGCTATCGCAATGTGGGTGGGATTGAATCAAGCGGTTTCGAAATTTCTCTCGACGTAATGTTAACCGACCACCTAAGCCTGTTCTCATCGCTGACTATCAGTGAATCTGAATACGTAGGTACTATCGGCAACTCAGGTACGGTTTACGAATCGCTTGCTGCTGCTGAAGCCGCGATTGCGGACCCTAACAACCCAGAGTCGTCATTGGTGTCTATTGAAGGCAATACGGTATTGGGTACGCCAGATACCATGGGCGTTGTCAGCTTAGACTGGGCAAAAGATAACTATTTTGCAGGCTTGAGCACCAAGTACGTAGATTCTCGTTTCTTGGATATCTACAACGCCGCTGAAGTAGATTCTTACATTGTCAGTGACTTCTATGTTGGTGGCTACATCGACGGGCTTGGTGAGAGCATTGAAGAAATCGAGATTCGCTTCACCATTAACAACCTATTCGATGAAGACTATGCTTCGACGATTGCACCGGGTGCATTCTGGATTGGCGCACCTCGTGCGGCAGCATTGAATGCCAGAGTGACTTTCTAACCATTTGTGTGTCCAAGTGCTGGCGGGTGAAAGCCCGCCTTTTTTATTATGAAGAAAACCCCATTTATACTCTGTGCACTGATTGCGTCAGCTTCGGCGCCTGCCAGTGAACCCATTGACCATATACTCTTTGGTTCGTGCGGTCACCAGGACAAGGCTATGCCGATTCTCGACAGCATCATCGATGGGATTATAAGAAATATTAACGCTATGTACTACCCACTGTGTCAGCTGTATTTAAGGCCAGTTGCACGTGTGTCAAATGGGTACTTTTCAGGAATCAGTGAAGTAGTTGTCATCAAGATAGATGCAATATAACTGGTCTTTGGTACTGAAATCCGCAATGAGATATGTGAAAGCCCTTACCTCAACATGTTGCATGTTCAAGTGATGGTCTGTTTTTTGTGCTTCATGCGCCAAAATCGAAGTCGCGTTGAATGATGTAGTCACTGAATGAGGCTGTGGCTGGTGGAGCTCGAAGTGGCGGCATTAGAGAATCGTTTTTTGCTTCAAGAAGAGTCTGCTTGTCAAGGTGCGCCAAAATCTTATGGATAACAGCCGGATCCGTAATACAAGTAATAATTTTGACGTTGGTTTTTTCACAAGCCTCACAGACTGTGATGTCAATATTGAATACTCTTTTTAACCTTTGTGCCCACGACATGCTTCGCGCATGGTATGGTTTATCTGAATCTTTCAGATGCTCTGCTAAGCGAGGGCTATTCTTACCGCGTTGTGAAGCCGTTACCTCGGCACGCACCTTAGCATTGGGAGCAAACACGCCATAAAACCTCGTAAGGTTTAGCCTCGGCACTGGCACCAGTGCCGCGAGCTTGCCTATGAAATCCAAGGGAGTAAAAAAGACATGTGTGGTACCGTCTTGATAGGGAGTTTTCAGTTGATATCTTACTTTTCCTGAATCGGTTAGACTCAATCGTTGCTCGCTTAACGCTGGCCTTGAGATATATCTGCATAGCCTTTCCAGTTTGTCAGTTTGATGGCTGTCTGCAAACACCCCAGCGTGTAAGCTAAAACCGTTTATTTGAGCTAATTGACCGTAATGTTGTTCGTCTTTGGCAGGTAAGGTTTGCAAGGCAAAGACTTTTTTGCCTGTATCTGGTCCTACAGCAATGCGGTAATTGACAGAGGCTGCTTGCAAGGGCAGTAAACTATCTTCGTCATCCATGGGTAAATCGAGAAATGTGTTGTCCATATCCCGTTGAACGAGCCCGGCCTTCTCCAAGTAGGTCGCGATGCGATGGCTAATGACATTCACGAGGGTTTCCATATCATTGTGGTTTGGTGCTTTACGTGACTTCAATTTTGGGGCGTAGGCTCCATTTACTGCTGCAAGAGTAAAGAAAAACGCTAGTAAATGGTGGGGCTATTCGCGCTTCACCCCCCATTTCCTGCACCAAAGGCCTATCGTCGCAAGACATTGCAAACTAACACGCCTTAAAATACTCCCACAATTCGATAATTCAACAAACCAATCTAGTCAAAAAGACAACTGTCATAGGGGGTAGAAAATAGCTTTAATCCGTCTTATGCTCGTCATCAATTTGCTTGTTCAGCAGGAAAAACGGGTTTATTTGACTCAGCAACACCATGATTTTGTTGATGCCCTTGGCGGGCATGGATTTCTCAGAACGGTACTTTTTAATGACGGTGTCAGCATTGATTCTGACAACGTCGAAATCATCAGCAAAGAGCAGTTGCATGCTCTCGGTGAAAAGTTCAGAAGTGCACTTTAGAGGCGTAAAGCTGTCAACCACAAAAACAATTTGTTATCATGGAATAAAACGACTAGAAGAAGAAAAACATGCCAGCAGCTCCTTTTCCCATTTTGACTTCAGAGCGTCTTATCCTTAATGAGCTTAAGAAGACGGATCGCAAGCAAATCTTTGAGATTTTCTCCGATCCTGATGTTACGGCTCATTATGATGTTGAGCGCTTTAAAGAAATCAAGGAAGCTGTTCAATTGATCAAATATTTCTCCTCCAGGTTTGAAACCCGAACCGGTATTCGCTGGGCAATACGTAAAAAAGGCGAACCTAAATTGATTGGCAGTTGCGGATTTAATAGTTGGAACGAATTCGATGCCAGCGTGATCCTTGGATACGATTTAGCACCAAAGCATTGGGGAAAAGGCTTCGCCAGCGAAGCTGTAAAGTGCATTCTGGATTATGTCTTTAGTGCAAAATTTCCTATCAAAATCAACCGGGTAGAATCTTTGATATTACCCAGTAATTTACCTTCTATTTCAGTAACCCTAAGAGCGGGGTTTGAGTTTGAAGGGGTAATGCGAGAGAAGTGTTTCTGTAATGGTGCCTTCCACGATATGAATCTTTACAGCCTGATACGCAAAGATTATGAAGCGGCATAACAGCGATAAGAGTCACTGCTTAGTGCCATTCTGAATGTCCATCAATTCGCTGGTGAGTTCTTTAAGTTTTTTCTGTAAGTGTTTTTTGCCGTCCAGTTGATAACGAGAAACCAATATTGCTGATGGGGTTTTCTTTAACGCAAAATCAATAACCAGGTCAAATTTTCCTGAACGTAAGGCTGTTTTGTTTAGAGGATGCAAAAGCAGCGCTTTAAGCAAAGGCCCGGTTAACTCCAGGCTGCGGTTTCCCTTACTAAACAATGCCAGTTTTTGTAGATCTGGCCTGGAAAGGGAACCTTGTGAGTTCTCAGCATTATCCTCGATAACAGCTAATAACAGACTTAACAAACGATTGTCCAACTGCTGATAAATACCGTCTAAATGAAAAAACAGCAATTCCTTAAAATTCTGCGCTATCAATTCTAATGATCCACTCAATAGTCCATCCGCTTTTAGAGGGTTGAGCACAGTCATACTGAATTCATTGTGCCGAACAAAGCAAAGCCACCGAGTGTTTGCCATTGCAGGGCGTTAGTTTGTGTGGTCGCCCAAATACATAGTACTAGTGCAATCGGTCCAGCCACAATGATCGCAGCATTAACAGACGGTTTACCGGCTCGCTTGCGAAGTTTAGGCAACGCAACAATCGATCCAACATAAGCGAGTAAACGAGCAAGAGTGCTTACTGCCGCCAACGCTAAAAAGTCGTCTCACAACGCAAACATAATTGCCCCAACTCCGTAAAATATAATCGAATTTGCTGGAGTACCCCAGCGTGATACCTTACCAAACCAAGCGGGCAACAAACCATCGTCAGCAAGGGATGGCGGCATCCGACTTGCCGACGTATGCCCTGCTGTCAAGTTAGCAAGCACGCTGACCACAATGGTGGCCGCAATTAGCAAAGCGCCTATGTCACCAGCATACTCACCGGCTAGAGAAGTAAGCGGCGCTTCAGGTCCGGTGCCCGCAATTGAACTATGGCTATATGCCCATTGCAGACCAAAATAAATAAGCGTCACTACTGCAATGCCAAATAGCAGTGCGCGGGGCATCGCGTATTTTGGATTCTTGGTTTCGCCAGCCGGAATGGTGGCGTTTTCAAACCCGACATAGGCGTATAAGGTCGCTAATGCGATACCTTCAATGGCGGTGAACTGAGGCAACACCACTGCTTCTTCATAGGTGGCAGCACCAATGCCAACGACAAGCAGTATCAATAACGGTAATAATTTGAGCACTGTCATCGCACCCAAAAACGCCACTACTCGCTTAATGCCAATCACGTTGATGAATGTCAGCCCGCCTAACACAACGATTATCAAAGTAACTTTTCCTGCTCCCTGACCAACAGCCGGCCAAAGCGCAGCGGCGTATGCAACCAGCACCAATACGTTAGCTCCCTGACTGATAAGGCGAGCAGCGAAAAAGGTCCAGCCCACCACAAAACCCGGATAGGCGCCAAAGGCGTCACCTACATATCGCTGTGGGCCACCGGAGCGATCCGTCAACATGGTGAGCTCTGCAAAACAAATGACGATGGCCATGACCAGAATACCGCCAATCAACAATAACCAAGGGGCGAATGTTCCCACCGCTGAATGGAGTGCTTCTGGCAAACCAAATATGCCGGCGCCTATCAGTCCGTTTACTACTGTCACTATACTCGCTCGCTTTGCCCCAATCGCCATTCTAGTCCCTAGTTCAAAACGACGCATTTGAGTACTGTAGCTCAAAATACCGTACAAACCTACACCGGCTAAAAACAAAGTGATAATGGCTAGTATCGCGGTAGTGATAGCGGTTGCATACTTACAAAAAAGACTCAACGCTAGCAAAGCATTCTACAATTATCTCATCACGGTGAAAAAATTAATCATGCAGAGAAGCCCAATTTGACGAAACAAAGAATAAGTATAATTTTCCAACCTTAGCACTTAAGGCTATTTGCATTCTGAGGTTGGAAGTAACGATTTAAATGGAAACGGACTAACATCCGTTTTGTGCAAAAGATGGTAGATTAAGCCAAGCTTTGTAGTTTTTTCTATTTAAATGACTGACAAAAAACATCCTAAACCGGTCATTCAGCCAGTCGTAAATTAGCCCTTTTTTTGCCACACTCGTCGGTACATAATTCAGTGATGAACGAATGTGCTGGCAAAGCAACAAAGTGAAACATACAAGCGCCATCGACCGGAAACAACGCTACTCTATCAATTGGTTGAACGTTACTACCCAGATTTTACAGCAAACTTAGCCGACCAAGGCAAGTATTTACCCAAGTATGTTGAGCGTGAGTTTGATGAGTTCTTGCGTTGTGGACGGCTAGAGCACGGCTTTTTACGCGTGGTGTGTAATGACTGCAAGCATGAAAAGTTAGTCGCGTTTAGCTGCAAACGCAGGGGGCTTCTGCCCTAGCTGTGGCGCCAGAAGAATGGCCGAAAGTGCAGCATTGCTAGTAGATGATGTGTTACAGGGTTATCCCGTTCGCCAGTGGGTATTGAGTTTACCCATTCCGCTTCGATTGCTTCTAGCAAGGTACCCAAGTGAACTGAGCAAGGTGATGCAAATCATTCACCTCGCCATTTCCACTCACATTGTGAACAAAGCAGGTCTTACCAACAAGCAGGCAAAAACCGGTGCCGTTACGCTCATTCAGCGATTCGGTAGCGCTCTTAATCTAAATATCCATTTCCACATGTTGTTCTTAGAAGGTGCAATAAGTGAAAATCCATTAAGTGGCACAACTTTTACCCGCATCAAAGCACCGTCCCATAACGACATGGTGGAGCTAGTCCATACCGATTATAAGAAATATTAACGCTATGTACTACCCACTGTGTCAGCTGTATTTAAGGCCAGTTGCACGTGTGTCAAATGGGTACTTTTCAGGAATCAGTGAAGTAGTTGTCATCAAGATAGATGCAATATAACTGGTCTTTGGTACTGAAATCCGCAATGAGATATGTGAAAGCCCTTACCTCAACATGTTGCATGTTCAAGTGATGGTCTGTTTTTTGTGCTTCATGCGCCAAAATCGAAGTCGCGTTGAATGATGTAGTCACTGAATGAGGCTGTGGCTGGTGGAGCTCGAAGTGGCGGCATTAGAGAATCGTTTTTTGCTTCAAGAAGAGTCTGCTTGTCAAGGTGCGCCAAAATCTTATGGATAACAGCCGGATCCGTAATACAAGTAATAATTTTGACGTTGGTTTTTTCACAAGCCTCACAGACTGTGATGTCAATATTGAATACTCTTTTTAACCTTTGTGCCCACGACATGCTTCGCGCATGGTATGGTTTATCTGAATCTTTCAGATGCTCTGCTAAGCGAGGGCTATTCTTACCGCGTTGTGAAGCCGTTACCTCGGCACGCACCTTAGCATTGGGAGCAAACACGCCATAAAACCTCGTAAGGTTTAGCCTCGGCACTGGCACCAGTGCCGCGAGCTTGCCTATGAAATCCAAGGGAGTAAAAAAGACATGTGTGGTACCGTCTTGATAGGGAGTTTTCAGTTGATATCTTACTTTTCCTGAATCGGTTAGACTCAATCGTTGCTCGCTTAACGCTGGCCTTGAGATATATCTGCATAGCCTTTCCAGTTTGTCAGTTTGATGGCTGTCTGCAAACACCCCAGCGTGTAAGCTAAAACCGTTTATTTGAGCTAATTGACCGTAATGTTGTTCGTCTTTGGCAGGTAAGGTTTGCAAGGCAAAGACTTTTTTGCCTGTATCTGGTCCTACAGCAATGCGGTAATTGACAGAGGCTGCTTGCAAGGGCAGTAAACTATCTTCGTCATCCATGGGTAAATCGAGAAATGTGTTGTCCATATCCCGTTGAACGAGCCCGGCCTTCTCCAAGTAGGTCGCGATGCGATGGCTAATGACATTCACGAGGGTTTCCATATCATTGTGGTTTGATTATAAGAAATATTAACGCTATGTACTACCCACTGTGTCAGCTGTATTTAAGGCCAGTTGCACGTGTGTCAAATGGGTACTTTTCAGGAATCAGTGAAGTAGTTGTCATCAAGATAGACGCAATATAACTGGTCTTTGGTACTGAAATCCGCAATGAGATATGTGAAAGCCCTTACCTCAACATGTTGCATGTTCAAGTGATGGTCTGTTTTTTGTGCTTCATGCGCCAAAATCGAAGTCGCGTTGAATGATGTAGTCACTGAATGAGGCTGTGGCTGGTGGAGCTCGAAGTGGCGGCATTAGAGAATCGTTTTTTGCTTCAAGAAGAGTCTGCTTGTCAAGGTGCGCCAAAATCTTATGGATAACAGCCGGATCCGTAATACAAGTAATAATTTTGACGTTGGTTTTTTCACAAGCCTCACAGACTGTGATGTCAATATTGAATACTCTTTTTAACCTTTGTGCCCACGACATGCTTCGCGCATGGTATGGTTTATCTGAATCTTTCAGATGCTCTGCTAAGCGAGGGCTATTCTTACCGCGTTGTGAAGCCGTTACCTCGGCACGCACCTTAGCATTGGGAGCAAACACGCCATAAAACCTCGTAAGGTTTAGCCTCGGCACTGGCACCAGTGCCGCGAGCTTGCCTATGAAATCCAAGGGAGTAAAAAAGACATGTGTGGTACCGTCTTGATAGGGAGTTTTCAGTTGATATCTTACTTTTCCTGAATCGGTTAGACTCAATCGTTGCTCGCTTAACGCTGGCCTTGAGATATATCTGCATAGCCTTTCCAGTTTGTCAGTTTGATGGCTGTCTGCAAACACCCCAGCGTGTAAGCTAAAACCGTTTATTTGAGCTAATTGACCGTAATGTTGTTCGTCTTTGGCAGGTAAGGTTTGCAAGGCAAAGACTTTTTTGCCTGTATCTGGTCCTACAGCAATGCGGTAATTGACAGAGGCTGCTTGCAAGGGCAGTAAACTATCTTCGTCATCCATGGGTAAATCGAGAAATGTGTTGTCCATATCCCGTTGAACGAGCCCGGCCTTCTCCAAGTAGGTCGCGATGCGATGGCTAATGACATTCACGAGGGTTTCCATATCATTGTGGTTTGGTGCTTTAACGCACTTGAATTTGGACTGTCCACACTCCTGAGTGATAACGCCTTCCAAAAAGAGCATGTGAAAGTGAATATTGAGATTCAGTGCACTACCAAATCGCTGAATGTAAGTCACCGCTCCTGTGTTTGCTTGCTTCTTAAGATACCCAGCCCGATGCACAATATCGCAAGAAATAGCACGATGAATGATTTGCATGATTTTACTTAAGTGTTTGGGATACCTAGCTAGAAGTAGACGAAGCGGGATGGGTAAACTCAATACCCATTGGCGTACAGGGTAACCACACCAGACACGACCAACAGCTTGACATTCGACTCCATGAATCACTCACCAATTGCAACATGACTATAGGGATATCGGCCAAGTTGAGAATTATTGATGGGCAATTTGGCAGACAATCAAAGAAAGCCTAGTCCTTGTGCCAGAGGTTTGCCAACGACGATGGATTGCGAGAGTAGAGTTTGTTGCGCGGCCGTTCACCGTTACTGATAATCAGACGTTAGTGGCCGCTAGAAGCAGAGGTGAATGACGACAAGAGGCGCCAGGTCAAAACGATAGAGGCAGGAACGAAGAAACCCCCGATCCAACACTATCGCGCCCTCCTGGCGATCTCGAAGTACAACATTCTGTATAAGAGAAGGGATAAAACCCCTCGTCGAGGGGCTGATCGGGAATACCAAAAAGGCCCTGCGCCAACTCGCCTAGCACGACCGGAGCACTGAGGCTCCTAGCATGGCGGGAGCTTAGCCTATCGGGCGAATACCCACTGATTTTCTGCACTTGGCCAACAAAGGCGAACTGAAAGAACGCGCTTTTTCAGCGCCTTGCTGCAGTTTTTCTTCAATCGCTGCAGGATTGGCCAACAGCTCGTTATAGCGCTCTCGAGCCTCCGCCAGCTCTCCGTTAACCAACTCAAACAATTGCTTCTTGGCTTCACCCCAAGCGATGCCATCGGCAAATGCCTGACGCATATCGACGGTTTGTTGCTCACTGGCAAAAGCCTGCCAAATTTGAAACACCGTGGAGCTATCGGGATCTTTCGGCTCTCCGGGCTCCAGCAAGTTGGTTTTAATTTTGTTGATGTGTTTTTTCAGTTGTTTTTCGGTCAAGAACAGGGGAATGGTATTGCCGTAGCTCTTACTCATTTTACGACCATCGAGGCCTTGCAACACCGCCACCTTGTCATCAACTACGGCTTCAGGAGCCACAAAGTGCTGGCCATAGTGATGATTAAAACGCGCCGCGATATCGCGAGCCATCTCGACGTGTTGAATTTGATCTTTGCCGACAGGTACTTTGTTGGCGTTAAACATCAAAATATCAGCTGCCATCAGCACAGGGTAGCTATACAAACCCATGGTCACGCCGTAATCCGTATCTTCACCCGCCTCTTGGTTGGCGGCAACGGCCGCCTTATAGGCGTGAGCACGATTCATTAAGCCTTTCGCAGCCATACAATTGAGCATCCAGCACAATTCTGGGATCTCTGGAATGTCAGATTGACGGTAAAACACCGAGTATAAGAAATATTAACGCTATGTACTACCCACTGTGTCAGCTGTATTTAAGGCCAGTTGCACGTGTGTCAAATGGGTACTTTTCAGGAATCAGTGAAGTAGTTGTCATCAAGATAGATCTTCAAGATATCCTCCCTGCATACCCGTGACCGGGCTATCATCAGCCAGCCTGATAGTATTGGTGCCACTGTCATTGTAAAACAGGGTTGTCGAAAACGCATTGGAAAAATGATATGTCAGGCGAGACTCTGGAAATTCACTGCTTATTTCAAGTTCTCCAGACCAACCTTCCTTACTGTGATCATTCCAGGTAACTTCTAAATCCACGCCAAACTCACCACCATCTGCATCCAGGTATTCATAGTTAGTGTTTAATACAAAGCTCCAGCTATCAGACGGTTCATAACCAATATCCAGGCCGACTTCATATTCATTCGAGCCCGCCGTTTGTTTTTCATAAGATGATTCGGCTTCAACATAATAAACCAGCTCCCAGCGATCATTGATTTCCTGTTCGTATTCCAAGCCAAGTTGCAGGGTAGTAAAACTGCTCCAGGGGTCAGTGCCTATACCATTGATAAATGGCAGTGCTTCAGGCTTGGTCCATTGGTAGTTCCAACGCTCGAAACCAAAAGTAAAGCCCCAATTATTTTGCTCGTATTCTGCTTCTATCAGTACTCCCGATGTTTTTACTGAGCCGTCTCCGGTACTAGATAAGGAATCCCCGACACTGGTATATTCTATTGAGTATAAGAAATATTAACGCTATGTACTACCCACTGTGTCAGCTGTATTTAAGGCCAGTTGCACGTGTGTCAAATGGGTACTTTTCAGGAATCAGTGAAGTAGTTGTCATCAAGATAGACGCAATATAACTGGTCTTTGGTACTGAAATCCGCAATGAGATATGTGAAAGCCCTTACCTCAACATGTTGCATGTTCAAGTGATGGTCTGTTTTTTGTGCTTCATGCGCCAAAATCGAAGTCGCGTTGAATGATGTAGTCACTGAATGAGGCTGTGGCTGGTGGAGCTCGAAGTGGCGGCATTAGAGAATCGTTTTTTGCTTCAAGAAGAGTCTGCTTGTCAAGGTGCGCCAAAATCTTATGGATAACAGCCGGATCCGTAATACAAGTAATAATTTTGACGTTGGTTTTTTCACAAGCCTCACAGACTGTGATGTCAATATTGAATACTCTTTTTAACCTTTGTGCCCACGACATGCTTCGCGCATGGTATGGTTTATCTGAATCTTTCAGATGCTCTGCTAAGCGAGGGCTATTCTTACCGCGTTGTGAAGCCGTTACCTCGGCACGCACCTTAGCATTGGGAGCAAACACGCCATAAAACCTCGTAAGGTTTAGCCTCGGCACTGGCACCAGTGCCGCGAGCTTGCCTATGAAATCCAAGGGAGTAAAAAAGACATGTGTGGTACCGTCTTGATAGGGAGTTTTCAGTTGATATCTTACTTTTCCTGAATCGGTTAGACTCAATCGTTGCTCGCTTAACGCTGGCCTTGAGATATATCTGCATAGCCTTTCCAGTTTGTCAGTTTGATGGCTGTCTGCAAACACCCCAGCGTGTAAGCTAAAACCGTTTATTTGAGCTAATTGACCGTAATGTTGTTCGTCTTTGGCAGGTAAGGTTTGCAAGGCAAAGACTTTTTTGCCTGTATCTGGTCCTACAGCAATGCGGTAATTGACAGAGGCTGCTTGCAAGGGCAGTAAACTATCTTCGTCATCCATGGGTAAATCGAGAAATGTGTTGTCCATATCCCGTTGAACGAGCCCGGCCTTCTCCAAGTAGGTCGCGATGCGATGGCTAATGACATTCACGAGGGTTTCCATATCATTGTGGTTTGGTGCTTTAACGCACTTGGAGGCATTTAATCGCCTGGAGTTAAAACAGGGCGACTTTTTCCCACGGGCCGTTAGTGAAGTACTGGGAGAATTAAATGCCCTTTCACTGGATGACGATATTGTACTCGAGCCATCTTTGGTTATGCATTATCCGGCGGCAATGTATTTCTTTGTGAATCGTTCCAATCCTACCATGGCGAGGCTGATTGAAACGGGATTACGAAGAGCCCTGGAAGACGGCTCTTTCGATAATATCTTTGTCAGCCATCATCGTGAGGCGTTGCTTAAAGTCAACGTAGCTGAGCGCAAGGTATTTCACCTGGAGAATCCATTACTCCCTAAAGAAACGCCGCTGGATGATAAAGCCTTATGGTTTGATCCGCAGATCCATACGCCCCAAAGCGCCCCTAATAAAGAATAATCAGTAGAAAAAAACAGCACCTAAAGGTGCTGTTTTTTTTAGTAGGTAAGCAAAAGTTATGCTTTGCCGTGTACGCCCTGCATGGAGCGGCCAGACGGGTCAGCATTGTTCTTAAAGCTCTCATCCCATTCAAGGGCTTCAACCGTACTACAGGCAATTGACTTACCGCCAGGTACACAGCGAGCTGCAGTTTCTTGCGGGAAGTAACCTTCAAAGATTGTGCGGTAGTAGTAACCTTCTTTGGTATCCGGGGTATTGATTGGGAAGCGGAACTCCGCAGAAGCCAGCTGTTGATCGCTTACTTCGTTGGCAACAAAATCCTTAATTGAGTCAATCCAGGAGTAACCTACACCGTCACCAAACTGTTCTTTCTGACGCCATAACACTTCTGGCGGCAGCGTTTCACCGTTATCAAAGGCTTCACGCAGAATGTACTTTTCCATTTTGCCGTTACCACACATTTTGTCTTTCGGGTTGAGGCGCATGGCCACGTCCATGAATTCTTTATCCAGGAAGGGGACACGGGCTTCAACACCCCACGCCGAGGTAGCTTTATTAGCACGGGCGCAATCGAACATGTGCAGGCGGTCGAGTTTACGTACCGTCTCTTCATGAAACTCTTTAGCATTCGGTGCCTTGTGGAAGTACAGGTAACCACCGAAGATTTCATCAGAGCCTTCGCCCGACAGTACCATTTTAATACCCATTGCTTTAATCTTACGGGTCATCAGGTACATTGGCGTAGCGGCACGGATAGTGGTGGTGTCGTAGGTTTCCAGGTGATAAATCACATCACGAATGGCATCCAGACCTTCCTGAATAGTAAAGTGGATTTCGTGGTGCACCGTACCAATCATTTCTGCAACTTTCTGGGCAGCCACTAAATCGGGGGCACCTTCAAGGCCTACAGCAAATGAGTGCAAACGCGGCCACCAGGCATCGGATTTGTCTTCATCTTCAACCCGTTTGGCAACGTATTTGGCGGCGACAGCAGAAACCAGTGATGAGTCCAGACCACCAGATAACAGCACGGCGTAAGGTACGTCTGACATCATGTGAGATTTAACCGCTTTTTCGAAGGCTACGCGCAGTTCTTCGATGTTCGACTCGTTGTCTTTAACGGCGTCGTATTCCATCCAGTCGCGCTTATAGTACTTCACCATTTCACCGGTTTTGCTCCACATATAGTGGCCCGGAGGAAATTCACTAATCGTTTTACAAACCGGGGCCAGCGCTTTCATCTCGGAAGCCACGTAGAAATTACCGTGTTCGTCGTAACCGGTATACAGCGGGATAATACCAATATGGTCACGGGCAATCAGATAGGCATCTTCTTTTTCGTCATACAGAATGAACGCAAACATGCCTTGTAAATCATCAATAAACTCAACACCGCGCTGTTGATACAGCGGCAGAATGACCTCGCAGTCAGAGCGGGTTTTAAAGTTGTAAGGAGTGTCCAGCTCTTTAGCGAGCTGCTTGTGGTTGTAGATCTCACCATTTACAGCCAGAGCCTGGTGACCGTTGTCACTGATCAGTGGCTGGGCACCCGTATCAACATCGACGATTGCTAAACGCTCGTGACACAAAATGGTATTGTCATTATTCCAGATACCCGACCAGTCAGGGCCGCGGTGACGCAGCGTTTTGGTTAGTTCCAAAGCTTGGGTTCTGAGTTCAGACACATCGGTTTTGATATCTAAGATACCGAAAATACCACACATAAGAAGCGTTCTCTCTTGTCACATAGTTAAAGGATAATGTTTTCTGTCGGTGCTCGAATTGACGTACAGCGGTGGATTATTTTTTTGCAGGATAAAACCTTTACACTCGCGACTACTGAATGTGCCAGCATGAGCAAAAAATGCAAGTACAATCTGGTCTATTTAAACATTTAGATAAAAAAAACCGCCGAAAGCGGCGGTTTTCTGAAGGGGGCTGATTATTTGCGCTGAAACTCACTGGTTTCACGCCATTGCGGCCAACTGTCTTTGTTGGCGACTAAATAACCAACTTCCATTAATAGCTGGGTATCCTGAGATATCCCGCTCAGATCCCAGTCGTCCCGAAACTTGTCACAGACCTGATGATAACAGCCGGTCACTATCACGCTGGTACGTTTACGATATTTCGCGGTTTCTTCGTCAAAGGGCTCGCTTCCACCTTTGGCATAGAGCGCCGGAACACCCACTTTGGCAAAGCTGAAATGATCGGAACGATAGTAATAGCCCGCCTCAGGACGATCTTCCTGAGTGACAGTACGACCCTGACGAGTCGCTGCAATAGTCAGCTCTTCTTCAAGATCGGATTTACCCATGCCAATTACCGCGATGTCTTTGGTTTTACCCAGCACATTCATGGCATCCATGTTGATATTGGCCACGGTTTTATTAAGCGGGATAATCGGGTTGTCGGCGTAGTACTTCGATCCCAGTAAGCCCTGTTCCTCGGCGGTGACAATTAAAAATGACACAGAGCGTTTTGGCGCGGGAGTGAGTTTACTAAAGGCCTCAGCCATAACCAATGCGGCGGCAGTACCGGTAGCATTATCGTGTGCGCCGTTATAGATCTGATCGCCCTCAAGACTTTCATCCTTGCCCAGATGATCCCAGTGCGACGTGTAAATCACATGCTCATCCGGTTTTTCGCTTCCGGGCAGGGTAGCCAGCACATTGTAACTGGTTGAGGCCTGATAGGTGTTTTGCACAGTTACCGACATGTTCTGCTCGAGTGGCACGGAATAGGGGCCTTGCATGGCTTTAGCTTTTTCTTCCTCGAAATCAAGGCCGGCATCGGCGAAAACACGGGTAGCCGCGTCCAGGGTTAACCATCCTTCAACGGCTACGCGGCTGGCACCTTTATCCGGGCTAACCAGGCCATACTGCGGGCCACTCCAGCTATTAGCCACCACCGACCAGCCATAAGAAGCCGGAGCTGTTTCATGAACAATAATGGCACCCGCGGCGCCCTGACGGCTGGCTTCTTCGTATTTATAGCTCCAGCGACCGTAATAGGTCATGGTAGTGCCCTGAAATTTACCGCCTTCCGGGTTTTCAAATCCTGGGTCGTTAACCAGAATTACTACGGTTTTACCGGTTACATCCAGGCCTTCGTAGTCATTCCATTCGTATTCCGGAGCATTAATGCCATAACCGACAAAAACAAGCTCTGAATCGGTAAGTGTTACCACATCCTGCTCACGTTTGGAGCCGGCAACCATATCGGTTTTGTAGTCAAAAGTGTGATTGCCAATGGTCATGGTCATGCCCGGATCGGCGGTAATTTCCATCAACTCCACCGCTTGCAGGTAACTGTCGCCGTTGCCCGGTTCAAGGCCAAGTCGTTTAAATTCTGAAACCAGAAAATCGAGGGTTTTCTTTTCCCCTGCTGTCGTTGGCAGACGCCCCTCAAATTCATCAGACGCCAGGGTCTTAAGGAGTATAAGAAATATTAACGCTATGTACTACCCACTGTGTCAGCTGTATTTAAGGCCAGTTGCACGTGTGTCAAATGGGTACTTTTCAGGAATCAGTGAAGTAGTTGTCATCAAGATAGACGCAATATAACTGGTCTTTGGTACTGAAATCCGCAATGAGATATGTGAAAGCCCTTACCTCAACATGTTGCATGTTCAAGTGATGGTCTGTTTTTTGTGCTTCATGCGCCAAAATCGAAGTCGCGTTGAATGATGTAGTCACTGAATGAGGCTGTGGCTGGTGGAGCTCGAAGTGGCGGCATTAGAGAATCGTTTTTTGCTTCAAGAAGAGTCTGCTTGTCAAGGTGCGCCAAAATCTTATGGATAACAGCCGGATCCGTAATACAAGTAATAATTTTGACGTTGGTTTTTTCACAAGCCTCACAGACTGTGATGTCAATATTGAATACTCTTTTTAACCTTTGTGCCCACGACATGCTTCGCGCATGGTATGGTTTATCTGAATCTTTCAGATGCTCTGCTAAGCGAGGGCTATTCTTACCGCGTTGTGAAGCCGTTACCTCGGCACGCACCTTAGCATTGGGAGCAAACACGCCATAAAACCTCGTAAGGTTTAGCCTCGGCACTGGCACCAGTGCCGCGAGCTTGCCTATGAAATCCAAGGGAGTAAAAAAGACATGTGTGGTACCGTCTTGATAGGGAGTTTTCAGTTGATATCTTACTTTTCCTGAATCGGTTAGACTCAATCGTTGCTCGCTTAACGCTGGCCTTGAGATATATCTGCATAGCCTTTCCAGTTTGTCAGTTTGATGGCTGTCTGCAAACACCCCAGCGTGTAAGCTAAAACCGTTTATTTGAGCTAATTGACCGTAATGTTGTTCGTCTTTGGCAGGTAAGGTTTGCAAGGCAAAGACTTTTTTGCCTGTATCTGGTCCTACAGCAATGCGGTAATTGACAGAGGCTGCTTGCAAGGGCAGTAAACTATCTTCGTCATCCATGGGTAAATCGAGAAATGTGTTGTCCATATCCCGTTGAACGAGCCCGGCCTTCTCCAAGTAGGTCGCGATGCGATGGCTAATGACATTCACGAGGGTTTCCATATCATTGTGGTTTGGTGCTTTAACGCACTTGAATTTGGACTGTCCACACTCCTGAGTGATAACGCCTTCCAAAAAGAGCATGTGAAAGTGAATATTGAGATTCAGCGCACTACCAAATCGCTGAATGTAAGTCACCGCTCCTGTGTTTGCTTGCTTCTTAAGATACCCAGCCCGATGCACAATATCGCAAGAAATAGCACGATGAATGATTTGCATGATTTTACTTAAGTGTTTGGGATACCTAGCTAGAAGTAGACGAAGCGGGATGGGTAAACTCAATACCCATTGGCGTACAGGGTAACCGTGAAGAACATCTTCAACTAACAACTTGGCACTTTCTGCCATCCTTCTTGCACCGCAACTTGGGCAAAATCCCCTGCGTTTGCAGCTGAACGCCAGCAGTTTCTCATGCTTGCAGTCGTCACAAACTACACGCAAAAAACCATGCTCAAGCCGACCACACCTAAGAAACTCTTCAAACTCTTTTACCACATGAAGTGGTAACGACTTCCCTTTTTGTGAAAGCTGCTTCTGAAATTCTGGGTAGTGGCGTTCGACCAATTGATACAGTAACGTCTGCTCTGGACGATGTCGTTTATAGGTATGAGAGTGAGTTACTAGCAATGGCGCCTTTATCTTGAATTGGCATCACAGTGTGTATATGATTTTAATGTAAATCTACTGATCAATAGGGTGGGAAATTTATAGTCTCAAGGTCCGAAAAACGTACTTTGCCGCCCCTCCAGCTTTCTTGACTGGCACAAATAGACAAGAGGACTAAACCGCTCCGCGGTAGTAGTGCCGCCCCCACCTCATTAATTATATTCTGATCTCGTTCTCCGCTTCTAAGCTGAAGGAAGGGCAATGTCGCCCTGAATTCACTCAGGAGTGAAACCATGAGTTACTTTGAAGGATCCAACCCCATACGCCAACGCATGATTGAAGATATGACCATGCGTAGGCTCAGTCCTAAAACGCAAATAGGCTACATCAGAGGCGTGAAGAAACTCGCTACCTTTTTGAAACGCTCGCCAGAGGATGCCACGGCTGAAGAATTGCGCCAATTCCAACTCGCATTGGCCGAGCAAGGTACATCTAACATCACCATCAATGCCACGTTATCGGGTTTAACGTTCTTATTCCATAAGTCCTTGAATCGACCTGATGTGATGCTCAAAGTCAGCACCGTGCCGGTGCCAAGGAAGTTGCCGACGGTCTTGAGTAAAGAGGAAGTCAAGCAACTGATTGATGCCACACATAGCATCAAATACAAAGCTGCCTTCTCGGTCGCTTATGGGGCGGGGTTGCGGATTGGCGAAGTGGCGATGTTGAAAGTGACGGATATCGACAGTTCTCGCATGCTATTGCGCGTTGAGCAAGGTAAAGGGAAGAAAGACAGAATGGCAATGTTATCGCCAATGCTGTTGAGTACACTTCGCCAATGGTACAAACATGCCAAAGCGCATCACCTAATGCTACCGGGAGGGTGGTTGTTCCCAGGGCAGAATCCGTTAAACCCTATTGGCACCCGCCAACTCAGTCGGGCCTGCCAATCTGCGTGTCTGGATGCAGGACTGAATAAAAAAGTCTCCATGCACACCTTACGGCACAGTTTCGCCACGCACTTACTGGAAGATAAAGTCGATATTCGTATCATTCAAACGCTGTTGGGGCATAGTAAACTGGAAACCACTGCGCTGTATGCACAAGTCGCCAGTAAACTCTTGCGTGAGGTGGTGAGTCCGTTAGATACACTGGCATTGTGAGCGTGACGTTATGTCGAGTTGTTCACGGCCACCGCTTGAGGTGGCGGATGTGTTTCGTCTGTCTGGTACGCAGTATAAAAGCGCTCAGCATAGGCATTTAAGCTTAGCGCAACTGAAAGTGATGTCAGCCATTGAGCGTTGTCGAAGTGCCCAATTAGGTGCTCATCACCTGCACTGCGAACACTGTCATACCGATGCCATCGCATATAACTCCTGCCGTAATCGTCACTGTCCGAAGTGCCAGGGGTCAAGCGCCAAACGCTGGTTTGCAGCCAGAGAGCAGCAGTTGTTACCCGTAGAGTACTACCATGTGGTGTTTACCTTACCTGGTGAGGTAGCACAACTGGCCTTTTACAATAAAGCACAGATGTATCAGTTGTTGTTTAAAGCCGCATCACAAACGCTACTGACCATTGCCGGTGATACGCGACACTTAGGCGCTGAGGTTGGCACCACTATGGTGTTGCATACGTGGGGCTCCTCGATGATGCATCATCCTCATGTGCATTGCATTGTGCCCGGTGGCGGGCTGGATAAGGCTAAGCAATGGAAAGCGTGTAAAAAGGGCTTCTTCTTGCCGGTCAGAGTGTTATCACGCTTGTTCCGCCGTTTGTATATGCAAGGCGTACGTGAGTTATACGAATCGACGCAGTTACTGTGCTTCGGGGAGTTGACGCAGACCAGTGGCTTTGAACACGCCGGGCACTTTATGGCATGGTGCAAACAGCAACAATCCATGGAATGGGTGGTGTATGCCAAACCGCCGTTTGCAGGACCACAAGCGGTGCTGAAGTACCTGTCGCGTTATACGCATCGTGTAGCGATTGCGAATCGCCGACTACAATCCGTTGATGAAACACATGTCTCGTTCACCTATAAGGATTACCGGCGCAAAGGAAACAACATGCACCGGACGATGCAACTGACGTGTGACGAGTTCATGCGTCGATTCTTATTGCATGTCTTACCAACCGGGTTTCATCGTATCCGGCATTATGGGTTACTGGCCAGTAAAGCCAAACTCAATATGGCCAGACAAGCCCTGCACGTAGCTCCGCCGCCAGACATCAAAAAGACGGCCAATGAATCGGAGACAGACTCAGCACCCTTCGTGTGCAGGCAATGTCAATCACCGATGAAGGTGTCGGCGCTCAGGCTACCTGCATACTTACCAAGAGCGCCCCCTAAATAGGCAGAGTGCTTAAGGAGATAAAAAAGCGCCTTTACTGGTGAGGATGATGCTTTACCTGAAACGCTATAAACCCCATGACAATGAATAGAATGAGACAACCGAGCTGAATAAAAACGTGAAAATCAGATGCAAATAGAAACAAAGCACCACTGGAAACACGTGATCTTGGCGATCATCCTCTACAGCAGACTCATATCCACCATCGAAATCCCCATAGCCAAACCACAGGGGTAACATCCCGCGGTTTCGTCCACCGAAGATTATCTGATATCTGCCCGAGCGTAGGACATCAAGGTGGATCTGAATGGAGGGCAGATAACTGATAACCTAAACAATTTGTGCCAGTCAAGAAAGCTGGAGGGGCGGCAAAGTACGTAAAGCGGAAGTTGAAACACTGGACATTGCGCGTCGCAATGAGCGGCTACTGAATTACGTCTATTTATTCTTCTGATATGTGCAATCACCCTTTCAAACATTTTTCATGGTATGGTCGAGCACCGTGAAATTTTAACGTTAATCACTACCAGGTTATTACACAGGATGTCGTAAATGAAGTTAGTTCATAGCTTAGTTGTTTTTGGCTTTGCTACATTATTGGTAGCCTGTTCTGATAGCCCTCAACAATCTGACCCTGACTTCAGACCTAAACATAGAGTTGCACACTTTTCCCCTGAGAGTAGTCCACTTGTTTTAATAGACGAAGCCCATAATAACTTTTTGACGTTGAGCGGCAGATATAAGCCATTCGCGCAAGTTCTAAAAAGTGACGGGTTCAGGGTCGATTCGAACGATAAACCAATTACAGAAAATCAGCTAAAGCAAGTGGATATTTTAGTAATTGCAAACGCGCTTGACAGAAAGCGACAGGACTGGCTTCCACCTTATGGAGATGCGTTTGATGACAATGAAGTTGAAGTGCTCAAGAGCTGGATATCGAACGGTGGTTCACTTTTTTTAGTTGCTGATCACACACCGTTTCCCAAAGCTATAGATAATCTGGCACTTGCACTTGGTTTTCAATTCATCAATGGACATGTTGGAAACGCAACCTTTAGCAAAGTGAATCATTCGCTCACCGAACACGCTACAACTTACAATAAAGAAATTTCGCAAAATATAGATGAAAAATCACAGCCTCTTTTTCTGCAAAGTATTAATAATGTATCACCAGATATACTACAGGTAAGATCGTTTGGTGGCTCAGCATTTAAAGCTCCCGAAAAAGCAATATCTCTACTGAAATTAGGGAACGGTATCACTGCTACAGAACCCAAAATACCGTTTCAAGTTAACGCGGATACACCAAAGCTTCCAATGTCAGGATGGAGTCAAGGTGCTGTTTTAGAGCTAGGCAAAGGACGTGTAGCAGTTTTTTCTGAAGGCATGATGTTCTCTTCGCAATTAGTTAAAAGTACAGGCAAAACTATGGGGTTACGCTCTGTTGGTGCGGAACAAAATGAAGAGTTTTTACTGAACATAATGCGCTGGCTAGCTGACTCGCAAGACTGATAATTGACTAGCTGTCTACAGGTTTAAAGGCAGCCTATTGCTCTGGGAAACAATTTTGCGTAAACAAATTTCTATTCTGGCTCATGCCAGAAACTCAGAGTCTCAAACCAAACAGTCGGCTATTTGTCTTTAAGTGCCCCTGTCTTAGTTGGCCGATTCGTACGTATAGCGGCCGGTGAGAGATATTTCTTCTATTCGGCACTATAGTCTTAAATGTACGTAAAACAGCCGTTGGCTCATTGCAATTTTAATTGCATTTATGAGTGAATAGTAGACATAAGTAGGACGAAAGTGCTAATCTACTTTCGGTATCACCAATAAACGGATTGATACACCCTCTATGTCAAAGCGATTAGGCTCGTGTAAACTTCCTTCCATGTATTTACACCATCAACCCTCCCAACTGGTTAGACCAGTATAATTTTCCGTTGTGTTATGATCAGCCTTGCTGAAAATTTACACGAATACAGGAGGTGTAAAATGGCAACAGCATCTTTTGACAAAAACTTTGTCGTTACCGATAAAGAAGCCGCAAAGATATTTTGCTCTGATATGGAGAAGCCTTTTAAGGTCGACGATTCTGTTCGTCAAAGAGATATCAAGGCATCAGGAAGTAAAGGTTTATCTCTATTAAAACGGAAATTACGCCACTCGGCCAACTGATAAATGATACTTCAGAGGAGGCATTAACCTCCTCTGAGATTGATGAATTATTGCAAACTTTCTCATCTCGCGACACAGATATTCAACTTTTTCTCCATAACAGAGCCATTCAATTCGAACGAGAGGATAAGTGCAGAACTTATTTGCTTGTAGGTGAGGATGGCAATATACATGCTTACTTTAGTATCTCAACAAAAGAGCTTGCCCTGACTAAATTTGCTGTTTCGTCTACGCAAAGAAAGCGCATGAAAATAAATCCTCAAGACGAAGAGCAAAGAGTTCGTTGTTTTCTCATAGGCCAACTTGGAAAAAATTTCGCAATTGAGACTCCAATTACTCTTAAGGAAATTTTGGATGAAGTAGATGCGATAATCATTCAAGCTCAAACATTGGTTGGGAATCGCCTGCTGATTCTGGAATGTAACGCCCATCTAATTCAACATTATGAGGCATGGAACTTTAAAAGGCTGCCAGTGCAACCCGAAGAAGCTTCTCCTACGCTCGAAACTATGTACAAGTTTATCAATTAGCTGATAACTAAAATGGTTCATGTGTATCGGTGTCAAATAAACGGATATCGGGCTATCTGTCGAACTTGACAACTTCGAGCGTTGATACATCTTAATTTCTGATGACAACAACATCTAAATGCTCTCAATGAACTTAAAGCCAAAAGACAAAAATGAAGGAAACTTCATGACCGACCCTGACCAAAGTGGGAAGTAGGAAATCACATCGTCAAACGTCCGCTCCTGTTTAGATTATCAGTTATCTGCCCTCCATTCAGATCCACCTTGATGTCCTACTCTCGGGCAGATATCAGATAATCTTCGTTGGACGAAACCGCGGGATGTTACCCCTGTGGTTTGGCTATGGGGATTTCGATGGTGAATGTGAGTCTGCTGTAGAGGATGATCGCCAAGATCACGTGTTTCCAGTGGTGCTTTGTTTCTATTTGCATCTGATTTTCACGTTTTTATTCAGCTCGGTTGTCTCATTCTATTCATTGTCATGGGGTTTATAGCGTTTCAGGTAAAGCATCATCCTCACCAGTAAAGGCGCTTTTTTATCTCCTTAAGCACTCTGCCTATTTAGGGGGCGCTCTTGGTAAGTATGCAGGTAGCCTGAGCGCCGACACCTTCATCGGTGATTGACATTGCCTGCACACGAAGGGTGCTGAGTCTGTCTCCGATTCATTGGCCGTCTTTTTGATGTCTGGCGGCGGAGCTACGTGCAGGGCTTGTCTGGCCATATTGAGTTTGGCTTTACTGGCCAGTAACCCATAATGCCGGATACGATGAAACCCGGTTGGCAAGACATGCAATAAGAATCGACGCATGAACTCGTCACACGTCAGTTGCATCGTCCGGTGCATGTTGTTTCCTTTGCGCCGGTAATCCTTATAGGTGAACGAGACATGTGTTTCATCAACGGATTGTAGTCGGCGATTCGCAATCGCTACACGATGCGTATAACGCGACAGGTACTTCAGCACCGCTTGTGGTCCTGCAAACGGCGGTTTGGCATACACCACCCATTCCATGGATTGTTGCTGTTTGCACCATGCCATAAAGTGCCCGGCGTGTTCAAAGCCACTGGTCTGCGTCAACTCCCCGAAGCACAGTAACTGCGTCGATTCGTATAACTCACGTACGCCTTGCATATACAAACGGCGGAACAAGCGTGATAACACTCTGACCGGCAAGAAGAAGCCCTTTTTACACGCTTTCCATTGTTTAGCGTTATCCAGCCCGCCACCGGGCACAATGCAATGCACATGAGGATGATGCATCATCGCGGAGCCCCACGTATGCAACACCATAGTGGTGCCAACCTCAGCGCCTAAGTGTCGCGTATCACCGGCAATGGTCAGTAGCGTTTGTGATGCGGCTTTAAACAACAGCTGATACATCTGTGCTTTGTTGTAAAAGGCCAGTTGTGCTACCTCACCAGGTAAGGTAAACACCACATGGTAGTACTCTACGGGTAACAACTGCTGCTCTCTGGCTGCAAACCAGCGTTTGGCGCTTGACCCCTGGCACTTCGGACAGTGACGATTACGGCAGGAGTTATATGCGATGGCATCGGTATGACAGTGTTCGCAGTGCAGGTGATGAGCACCTAACTGGGCACTTCGACAACGCGCAATGGCTGACATCACTTTCAGTTGCGCTAAGCTTAAATGCCCATGCTGAGCGCTTTTATACTGCGTACCAGACAGACGAAACACATCCGCCACCTCAAGCGGTGGCCGTGAACAACTCGACATAACGTCACGCTCACAATGCCAGTGTATCTAACGGACTCACCACCTCTCGCAAGAGTTTGCTGGCGACTTGTGCATACAGCGCAGTGGTTTCCAGTTTACTATGCCCCAACAGCGTTTGGATGATGCGAATATCGACTTTATCTTCCAGTAAGTGCGTGGCGAAACTGTGCCGTAAGGTGTGCATGGAGACTTTTTTATTCAGTCCTGCATCCAGACACGCAGACTGACAGGCACGACTGAGTTGACGGGTGCCAAGTGGGTTTAACGGATTTTGCCCTGGGAACAACCACCCACCCGGTAGCATTAAGTGATGCGCTTTGGCATGTTTGTACCATTGGCGAAGTGTACTCAACAGCATGGGCGATAACATTGCCATTCTGTCTTTCTTCCCTTTACCTTACTCAACGCGCAATAGCATGCGAGAACTGTCGATATCCGTCACCTTCAACATCACCACTTCACCAATCCGTAACCCAGCCCCATAAGCGACCGAGAAGGCAGCTTTGTATTTGATGCTATGTGTGGCATCAATCAGTTGCTTGACTTCCTCTTTACTCAATACCGTCGGCAACTTCCTTGGCACCGGCACGGTGCTGACTTTGAGCATCACATCAGGTCGATTCAAGGACTTATGAAATAAGAACGTTAAACCCGATAACGTGGCATTGATGGTGATGTTAGATGTACCTTGCTCGGCCAATGCGAGTTGGAATTGGCGCAATTCTTCAGCCGTGGCATCCTCTGGCGAGCGTTTCAAAAAGGTAGCGAGTTTCTTCACGCCTCTGATGTAGCCTATTTGCGTTTTAGGACTGAGCCTACGCATGGTCATATCTTCAATCATGCGTTGGCGTAAGGGGTTGGATCCTTCAAAGTAACTCATGGTTTCACTCCTGAGTGAATTCAGGGCGACATTGCCCTTCCTTCAGCTTAGAAGCGGGGAACGAGATCAGAATATAATTAATGAGGTGGGGGCGGCACTACTACCGCGGAGCGGTTTAGTCCAATTGTCTTTAGGCGACCTTGACTATCAAACCAGTTTCTACCAAGTTTTGCACAAATCGGAAATGTCGCCATCTGGATGAAATTTCAATATCCAACCTTAGAATGCAAATAGCCGGAGTTATCAATGAAGGTCATTTTCCAGCTGATTATTAAACGGATTGGCTTATCGATTATTACGCTGTTAATTGTTTCAGCGGTGGTATTTTTTATTGCAAACTTGCTGCCCGGTGATGCCGCGCAGGAAATGCTCGGTCAAAGCGCTACCCCCGAAGCGGTGGCAGAGCTGCGGGAAGCTTATGGCTTAAACGATCCGCCCATGCTGCGATACGCAAAATGGTTGGGTGGACTGCTAAGTGGCGATGCGGGTACGTCGCTGGCCAATGCACGCCCGGTAAGCGAACTGATTAGCTCAAGGCTGTCACAATCGCTCATGTTGGCCGGGTTTACCGCGTTGTTAGCGGTGCCCTTTGCCATGGTGCTGGGGATTGTTGCCGCTATGTACAGCGGTAGTCGCATCGATAAAGCCATGAACATCTTTACATTATCGATGGTGGCGGTGCCGGAGTTTTTGCTGGCTACCATTTTTGTGCTCATTTTTGCGGTGGAGCTAAACTGGCTGCCCTCGTTATCGTACATTTCCGCCGATGCCGGGTTGTATGATTATTTCCGGGCATTTGCCATGCCGGTTGCTACCCTGTGCATTGTGCTCAGTGCACAGATGGCAAGAATGACCCGCGCGGCCGTGCTGGAACAGCTTTCCCAGCCCTATGTGGAAATGGCACTACTTAAAGGTTCGCCGCTGTCACGAGCGGTACTGCGCCATGCATTACCCAACGCGGTCGGGCCTATCATTAACGCCGTGGCATTAAGTCTTTCTTATTTACTCGGCGGGGTAGTTATTGTTGAGGTGATTTTCAACTATCCCGGCGTGGCCAGCTTAATGGTGGATGCCGTAACTAATCGTGATATGCCGCTGTTGCAAGCCTGCGCCATGTTGTTTTGTACCGGCTATTTAATATTGGTACTCATCGCTGATATCTCGGCCATTTTGGCTAACCCTAAACTGCGAACCGGAGGCTAGGCCAATGAATATATTAAAATCAATGCCCTTATCCGGCAAGCTGGGTGCACTGCTGGTAGTGTTCTGGGTTTTTATAGCCGTCTTCGGCCCTTGGCTGGCGCCTCATTCGGCCAGTGAAATCGTTGCTTACGATGTGTTTGAGCCCATCGGCGGCGACTATGTATTAGGTACCGATTATATTGGACGTGATGTGTTTAGTCGGATCCTTGATGGTACCCGGTTTACCATTTTTATTCCGTTACTGGCGGCGGCATTAGCCTGTTCCACCGGGACCTTAATCGCACTGTTTTCAGCCGTTAGCGGCCCTCGAACTGATGAAGTGATTTCCCGTTTTATGGATGCGCTGATTTCTATTCCCAGCAAAATCTTCTCGCTGGTAATGATTGCTGCATTCGGTTCATCGGTGCCATTACTGTTAACCATTACCGCTATCAGTTATATGCCAGGGTCGTTTCGGATTGCCCGGGCGCTGGCGGTTAATGTGGCGAACATGGATTTTGTTACGGTGGCCAGAACCCGTGGAGAAAGCCGCTTGTATCTGGCCGTAAAAGAAATTCTGCCCAATATACTGCATCCCATGCTGGCCGATTTTGGCTTGCGGTTCGTGTTTGTTGTGTTGTTGCTAAGTAGCCTGAGCTTTTTAGGGCTTGGCGTTCAGCCACCGGAAGCCGACCTCGGCTCGTTGGTTCGCGAGAACATTTCCGGTCTGGCAGAAGGTGCTCCGGCGGTTATTGTTCCAGCCATTGCCATTGCGACCATTACCATTGCGGTTAACCTGTTAATTGACAGTCTGCGCGGCGGCGCAACTTATGCGGCGCGAGGTAAGTAAGATGACTGCACATGTGAATGTTGAGAAGTTACGCGTTGAAGCCGGGCCGCAAGGTCAGGCAAAAACGATTGTCCATGATGTCAGTTTCACCCTTAAGCGTGGTGAGGTGCTTGCACTCATCGGCGAGTCCGGCTCCGGCAAAACCACTATAGCGCTTTCGCTGCTGGGCTATGCCCGTCCGGGTTGTCGTATTAGCGGCGGTGCAGTGCACGTGGGCGAGGATAATATGGCCGCTATGAATGCTGCCCAGCTGGCTGATGTGCGAGGACGCAAAGTCGCTTATGTGGCGCAAAGTGCCGCGGCGGCGTTTAATCCGTCCCGCCGCATTATGGAGCAGGTGATAGAAAGTGCCCTGATGCATGGCGTGATGTCGCGCGGTCAGGCTGAGGCCAAAGCCATTGATCTGTTTAAGCAGCTGTCGTTGCCGTCGCCTCAGACTATCGGCCGCCGCTATCCTCATGAAGTATCGGGTGGTCAGTTGCAGCGACTGATGGCGGCCATGGCGCTGATTTGCGAGCCGGAACTGATTATTTTTGACGAGCCTACCACTGCGCTCGATGTCACCACTCAGGTAGACGTGCTAAAAGCATTTAAAGACGTTAGTGAAAGCGTACAACACTACGGCAGTTTATGTGTCTCACGACTTGGCCGTTGTGGCCCAGATTGCCGATCAGATCCTGGTGCTGCAAAACGGCAGGATGATGGAAAATAACCCTACCGCCACTATCCTCAACAATGCCGAACATGTTTATACCCGGCAACTGCTCAGTGCAGTGCAGGACAGTGATGGTTATAAGGATAACGCGCCTGGTGAAGTGGTTATCGATATTAATAATATCGAAGCGGGCTATGGCAGGATGACCAAACAAGGTAAGCCTGAAATCCCCATTTTATCGGATATTTCCATGCGCGTTCGTCGTGGTCAGACCGTGGGGATTATCGGTGAATCAGGTTCAGGCAAGTCAACATTTGCCCGGGTAATAGCCGGCCTGCTACCGGCGGCTAACGGGTCGATGTTACTCAACAACAAAGAGTTAACGCCAGCCATAGTGGACCGCAGTAAGGCCGAGTGCCAGCAAATTCAGATGGTATTTCAGAATGCGGATACGGCGCTCAACCCTGCTCATAAAGTGGGTGATATTCTGGGTCGACCGCTGACCTTTTTCCATGGCCTTAAAGGTGCTGCGCGCAAGCAGCGCGTAGCAGAGCTGCTGGAGCTGGTTAAATTGCCCACTGATCTGGCCGACCGTAAATGCGGTGCACTGTCGGGCGGGCAAAAACAGCGCATAAATCTGGCCCGGGCGTTAGCGGCGGAGCCAAGCGTTATTTTATGTGATGAGGTCACCTCGGCACTCGACACTGTGGTGGCTGCGGCCATTCTTGAGTTACTGGGCGAGTTGCAGGCGAAACTCAATATTGCCATTGTGTTTATCAGCCACGACATTTCTACGGTAAAAAGTCTGTGCGACGAGATCATGGTGCTCTACAAAGGCAAAACCGTGCAGTACACCTCGGGTAAACAGTTTGCCAGCGGGCCTTATGAACCTTATACCGAGTTGCTGCTAAACAGTGTGCCAACGCTGGATCCTACCTGGCTGGACTCACGCCAGTCCCGGGCATAAGGGATAATACGGACTGCTCAATATTCCGGCTGGTGGTCGATTAGCGCCAGCCGTTTTTGCTCCCGCCCCGGCAATGCCGGCTTGCCCTTACGCCGCCAAACCAATAGTAAAGCACCGCAAATACCACACCTGCTCCGAGCCAGACCAGTTCTGCCTGACTATAGGGATAGCTTCGTACTGCATAAGCAATCTGCAATAAAAGGAATAGCGTAAAGAAAAATCGGTGTTTATTTAGTTTCATCCGCTGGAACAAAGCTTGCCTCCTTGCAATGAATAACGTGACGGACAACTCAAAAGCCAATTTAGGCTATCGTTCTGAACACAACTACTCTCCAATTAGCCAGTTCTTACGATTGTCCTACGGCAGATTGTAAGCGTTAATAATTACATTGTTTACTAATTAAGCTAAGCTGAATGGCAACGGCAGTATAACAATAAACAAAAAGGTACGGCTTATGACCTTAAAAGGAATTTCGCTCACTCTCATGCTGGCCATTCTGCCAGCTGTCTCTAACGCCACACAACTGCTCCGGCAGCCTGCATTGCACGGTGATGCCCTGGTATTTACCTATGCTAATGATATCTGGAAAACCAGTGTCAGCGGTGGCAAAGCTCAGCGGTTAACCAGCTTCCAGGGCAGTGAATCACAGCCGGTCATTTCGCCCGATGGTAACTACATCGCATTCACCGGTGAATACGAAGGTAATCGTGATGTGTTTGTGGTTAGCATTAATGGCGGCGAACCTCAGCGGCTTACGTATCATCCTGGCGCAGACGCAGCGGTGGGCTGGACACCAGACAGCCAGCAGGTGCTATTCAGTTCGGCGCGGTTTTCGGCGCCACGTAACTGGCAACAGTTATTCACGGTATCGGTAAACGGGGACAACCCGAGCCAGTTACCTATGCATCGAGCGTTTGACGGAGCTTTCGATAATAGCGGTGAAAATCTTGTATTCCGGCGAGCTGGCTTCTGGGACAGAGGCTGGCGTAATTACCGTGGCGGCCAGAATCAGGCGCTGAGGGTGATTAATATCGACAGCCTGAAAGAGTACGACCTGCCGTTCGATAACGATTTTGATGTGGACCCTGAATGGTCATCAAATGGTGATATCTACTTTTTATCCAATCGCTCAAAGGTGACGAATGTTTTTAAATATTCGCCGCAGTCGAAGGTGGTGAGCCAGGTTACCCGACAGGATAAATATGATGTGATGGGCTTTGCGGTAGAGGGTAACCGGGTTGTGTATGAGTACCTCGGCGACCTGTATCTGAAAAACGGCAATGCTGCAGCCAGCAAGTTAAATATAGAGGTGGCCGCAGATTTCTACTGGGCCCGTACCGGTTATGTAGACGCGCACAAACAGGTCACTGGTTTTGATGTATCACCTACCGGTCAGCGCGCGCTGTTCACGGCTCGTGGCGATGTCTATTCGGTGCCGGTAGAACACGGGTCGCCACGCCCGTTGACCGACACTTCTGGCGCACGTGAGCATGGTGCAGCCTGGTCGCCGGACGGCCAGTTTATTGCCTGGTTCAGCGATCGCTCCGGCGAGTATGAACTCATCATTGCCAATCAGTATGGCAAAGAGCAAACGGTAATTACGCTTGCGGGGCGCGGCTTTTACGATGAACTGCGCTGGTCGCCCGACAGCAAACGACTGCTATTTACCGACTCTTCCCAGCAGTTATGGGTCGCTAACCGGGAAAACCAGACTACCAGAGTTATCGATACCAATAAACGGGTGCACCCTGAATGGCAGATGATGGCCAGCTGGTCTCCCGACAGTCAGTACATCGCTTATACCAAACAGGGCGTCAATTTCTTCCGCGAACTGCACCTGTATTCGGTGATGGAGCGTAAAACCTTTCAGCTGACCGACGGCATGGTCGAAGTGACCTGGCCTACCTTTAGTGATGACAGTGAAGTGTTGTACTTCCTTGGCAGCGTGGACTACGGTCCTAAAGCGCCCTGGCTTGATATGTCATCGATCAGCTTTACGCCCAGCTACCAGCTGTACTATGCGCTACTCAACGCAGAAGACATGCCGTTGTTCCCGGAGCGTTCCGATGAAGAGCCGGCGCCTGAAAGTGAAGAGGATGAAGCCGGTGATGACAAAGCAGGTAATGACAAACCGACCAGCGAATCACAAACCAAAGTACAGGTGGCCGCTTTTGCTGAACGCATCATGCCGGTCAGTGCCAAGTCGGGACAATTTAGTCATTTAACCGGTGGCAAAGAGGGCAACCTGTATTTTCTCAGTCAGTATGCAGACGATACCGGTGACAAACAAACCAGCCTGATGACCTTTAATGCCTCTGAGCGTGAAATGAAAAAGTTGGCCGATAAGATCAGCGATTTTAAACTCACCGCCGACGGTAAATCCCTGTTGGTTAAAAGTGGCTCTTCTTATCGCCTGATCAGTGCCGCACAGGGCTCCGGTAAAGACGATAAAGCCATTAAGCTGGCGCTATCCAAGCGGGTTGACTATAGCGAAGAATGGCAACAGGTTTTTCGCGAAGCCTGGCGTTATCAGCGCGATTATCTGTATGTAGATAACTTCCACGGCGCTGACTGGGATGAAATCTATGAAGTCTATCAGCCGCTGGTTGCTTCGGTCAGTCATCCGCTGGATCTCACTTATCTACTCGATACCCTGGGCGGCGAAGTGTCGATTGGGCATTCCTATACCGGCGCCGGGGATAAACCTGAAACAGGTAAATCTCATGTCGGCCTGCTGGGTGTGGATTATGAACTCGATAGCCGCGGGATAAAGCTTACCCGGGTGTACACTGGTGAGAGTTTTGTTGCCGGTGCAAACCTGATGGCGCCGTTGGGACCTTATGCGCATCTTATCGAAAAGGGCAGTTACCTGCTGGCCGTTAACGGTAAACCACTAACCAGTAAAGAGAACGTTTATGCGCAGTTCGAAGGTACCCTTGGCCAGACGGTAACGGTAACCATCGGTGAGCCAGGCAAAAAAGACAACCAACAGGATTTTCTGGTTAAAACCATTGGTAACGAAAATGAACTGCGCAAGCAGCATTGGGTAGAACAGAACCGTCGGTATGTGGAAGAAAAATCCAACGGTAAGCTCGCTTACGTATGGGTGCCAGACACCGCGGAGGGAGGCTATCACAGCTTTAACCGTTATTATTATCCCCAGGCCAACAAGCCGGGCGTGATCATCGATGAACGCTTTAATCATGGTGGCTTTATCGCGGATTACATCATTAACGTGCTGCGCCGGGAGCTTAATGGCTTCTTCAATAATCCCTACGCGCCGGCTGAACCTTTGACCAGCCCGGCAGCAGGTACCTGGGGCAGCAAGGTGATGCTGATTAACGAAGTATCGGGTTCCGGCGGAGATATGTTGCCTTACATGTTTAACTACTATGGCCTTGGTAAGCTGGTGGGCAAACGCACCTGGGGTGGCCTGGTGGGCATCTGGGGCGTACCGGCCTTTATTGACGGTGGCAGCATGACTGCGCCTCGGTCGGGCTTTTATGACGTGAATGGTGAGTGGCAGGTTGAGAATTACGGTGTGGCACCGGATATCAATGTGGAGCAATGGACCAGCAAAACGGCAAAGGGCGAGGATCCACAACTGGATAAAGCCATTGAAGTTGGGCTGGCCGGTTTGAAAGGCTATCAGTCACCCATCAAACCAATGCCCAAAGCACCGGTTCGGGTGCCAGTGCCAGATTAGTCTCTGAGTCGGAACTGCCAATTGGAAGCCCGCTAAATGCGGGCTTTTTTACGCATTGGGCAATGGATTAATCTCTACCGTAATATGGTCGCATGGCAGGTGATGTCGAACTTTATGTTTGATGTCATCAGGCGTTAGCGAAGCGCTGGTGGCAACGCTGACAATCGCCGCATGATGCTTGCCGGATAGCTGCCAGTAGTGAAAATCGGTTACCACCGATACGCCATCTTCCTCAATCAGGCGGGCGACTTTTGCTGCGTGTTGCGGTTTCGCGGCTTTATCTAACAACATACCGCTGCTGTGTGTCATCAGGCCCCAGGCCCACTTTCCAATAACCGCTGCGCCCACAATGCCCATAACTGCATCGGCCCACAGCCAGCCATAAAACTTACCCAGTATCAGTGCAACGATGGCCAGTAAGGAGGTCAGGGTATCGGCGAGCACGTGAAAATATGCGGCTTTTAAGTTGTGATCGTGATGCGCATGATTATGCTCATGATGGTCGTGGTCGTGGTCGTGGTCGTGGTCGTGGTCTTGGTGCCCGTGGCCATGATGATGGTGGTGATGATCATCGTGCAGTAAAAATACCGAGGCAACATTCACAACAAAGCCAACGATGGCCACCACGATTGCTTCATTAAAACTGATAGCCTGGGGCAGAAACAGCCGCTCGGTTGACTCAATCAGCATAAACAACGAAACGGTTGCCAGGGCCACCGCACTGGCAAAGCCTCCCAGTGCATTGACCTTACCGGTACCGAAAGAATAGTCGCTGCTATGACGATGCTTACGGGAATACCAGTAAACAAACATGGATACCGCAAAGGCTGCTGAATGGGTAAACATATGCCAGCCATCTGCGAGCAGGGCCATTGAGCCAAACCAGCTGCCCGCTACGATTTCCACCACCATGGTGACGGTGGTGAGTAAGAACACCAGGTTCACCTTGCGCTCTGACTCGCTGCTATCCACATAAAAGTTGTGTGAATGAGACCACTTTTCAGCAATATTTTTAGTCATAACAGGCCATCTGTTTAGTTTATTGATATACTATACCCCAGTATACCATTAAACGTGAGGGTTGGCAGAGCAGACTATGGCGCATATCCATAAAAATCAGCAGGCATTACTTACCCGCGTAAAGAAAATTCGTGGCCAGTTAAATGCCGTAGAAAAGTCAATGAATGATGGCAATGAGTGTCTGGCTATCCTGCAGCAGGTCACCGCAATTAAGGGCGCCGTGAACGGACTGATGACCACGATTCTGGAAGATCACATCCGCGAACATGTGGGCAAGCCAGGGCTTAGCGACACAGAACGTACAGAAGAAGTAGAGGCGCTGAATAAAATTCTTAAGTCCTACCTCAAGTAGCATTACCAGGTTTTTTTAGTGTGTGTTTATTGGTGTTAGCTTATTGGTATTGCGGCTAGACCCGCCGATTCGCTGCACCGGGAAGAACTGACTGTGCAATCAAAGTCACTCATTAGTCATTGCGCTTGCCTGTAAGGTTGTCTAGTATTTGTACAGCGCTGTCGTTTAAGTGCAAAAACGAACAGCGTCCCTCCTGTGGCCTATGCCGTTATCGGTTTTACTGCCTGTAATATCAGAAACCCTGTTTGTTCCTTTACAATAATTCAGGGATCCGACCATGCGTTTTATTATCCACCGAGCGTTGCTTTGTTTGTGTCTGGTAAGTTATTCTGGCTTTGCTCAGGATGAACCAGAAGAAAAACCACCTGTACCCGAAGCGAAAACTTCCGTCACCAGTCACAGCATCAAAATCAATGGTAAAAAACTCAGTTATACCGCTACCGCGGGTACCATGCTGATGAAAAACGCCAAGCAGGAGCCGATAGCACTGTTTGGTTATACGGCTTATGTAAAAGAAGATACCAGCCTGCGCAAGCGGCCAATCCTGTTTGCTTATAACGGTGGGCCGGGCTCAGCGTCGTTGTGGTTACATATGGGTATCCTCGGTCCTAAACGAGCAGTCGTTAAAGACGTTGAGTTTGCCAATAATGGGCCGTATGGCTATGTGGTTAATGAATTCACCATTCTGGATAAGGCCGATATCGTGATGATTGATCCGGTTGGTACCGGCTTCTCGCGCCCGGTAGGAGAGGGCAAAGGTGAGGATTTTTGGGGTACCGACCAGGATATTCGTTCGGTGTCTGCATTTATCAAGCAGTATATTACTGAGAATAACCGCTGGCAGTCGCCCAAATTTATTCTGGGAGAAAGCTATGGCGGCATGCGCACCGCGGGGGTAGCTCAGGCGCTTACCAATGAAATGATTAGTCTGAATGGCATTATGTTGGTGTCGCCGTTTTTACAGTTTGTGAATGGATTTGATTTTGGTCAGACCGACCTGCCCCATGTACTGTTTTTACCCACCTTTGCCGCCACCGGCTGGTATCACGATGCTATTGACAACAAACCAGTAACATTAGCGGAGCATCTTAAGGCGGCAGAAGCCTTCGCCGTAGACGAATATGCCCCGGCCTTACTGAAAGGCGTACGATTATCGGCAGATAAGAAAAAGGCGCTGGCCGAAAAACTTGCCGCCTTAACAGGTCTGGAGGCGCAATACTGGCTGGATGCAAATTTGCGGGTAAACCATCAGGTGTTTACCAAGGAAGTGCTAAGCGAAAGCGCACAAACGGTTGGGCGCATTGATTCCCGATTTAAAGGCAACACTTTGTCGGTGCATTCAGAAGCGATGAGTTATGATCCTATGACCACTGCGGTTGGGCCGCCTCTACTGGCTGCTTTTATGGATTATTACCGCACCGAACTCAAATCTGAGCAGGAGGTGGATTACAAGGTATTTGGTGATGTGTTCAGCAGTTGGGATTGGGGGCATGTACAACCAAATGTTGGCTTCAAAATGCCCTTTCCCGACACTCTGATTGATTTATCCTACGCGATGATTCAGAACCCCAAAATGAAGGTGCTGTTTCAACAGGGCTACTATGATTTGGCTACGCCGCACTTCACTACCCAGTACATGATCGATCATCTTAAAATACCGGCGGCATTGCGCAGTAATATCTCTACAGCCTACTATGAGGCGGGACATATGATGTATGTGCATGAGCCTTCGATGGCCCAGTTTAAAGCGGACCTGGCAACCTTTATTGATGCCAGCTTACCCAACTGAAGCGCTGATAAAAAACGTGGCCTGCGCGATAACGCAGCCGACCACATACGGAGGAACGCGGTTCCGGGCGCGGTTAAATAGCGCCTACTTTTACTTTAGAGCCATCCAGCAGTCGGGACAGGCGGTAGGGGTGGGTGTCAATTGATGATTGTTTGCCCATTACCAGGTCGGCGGCAATGTGCCCCAGGCCAAAGCCATGGGCAGAGCTGCCCGCCGCCAGGAAGAAGCCTTCCACAGCGTCGACTTCTGAAATAACCGGAATGGCATCAGGCGTGCAGTCTACAAAGCTGCCCCAGCTTTCGTCGATTTCCATTGCTTCCAGTGCCGGAAACAATGCCTTAACCGTCGCCAGGGTTTTTCTGAGGTTACTTTTTACCGGTGCCGGATCGAGAATGCGGATCTGCTCAAACGGCGAAATACCATCATTGGTCCAACTATTCAGGGCTTCCGGGCCTTTAAAAAAAGAACTGCTAACGCCAAACTGTACGGCTTTAATACGCTGCATAAACATCGGCATAAATTCTTTGGCGTAGCGTATTCCCTGCGGCGTAAACTCAAGACGTGCCGTGCCACTTATTGCTACTGTGTAGGTGCCATCTAAGCGACGGGTAAGGGCAACCCCGTTGGTATAGACGGCATCACCAATACTCTTGATTGGCTTGGTTCGAAACGCGGTTTGACGCACGCTGGCCTGTGGAAAGCTAATACCGTGGTGACGGCAAAAAGCCGAGGCCCAGGCACCGGCCGCGCACAATACCCGGTTGGTTTTGATGGTACCGTGTTCAGTGATTACGCCTTCAACCTTACCGTTGGTGATATCCAGTCCACGGGCTGCACAGTTCTGATGAATGGTTGCGCCCAGTGCACGGGCACCCTCAGCAATCATCGGCGCGGCAATGGCGGGTTCGCCCTTACCGTCGTCAATAGAGTGGACGCCGCCGATCCAGGTGCGACCACGGGCCGGGATCATTTCGTTGGCCTCTTTGGCATTGAGCATAACGGTTTTAACGCCATACTGTTTAGCCAGATCACGCCACGAATCCCATTGTGCTAATTGCTTGGGGTCGTCGGTGGCATAGCGTAAACCGCAGCGTCTGAAGCCCAGGTCGAAGCCGATGTCCTTAGACATCTCATCCCACAGGCGCATTGATAGCCCGGAAGTAGGTAACTCACGTTCATCGCGGTTCTGCTGGCGACACCAGCCCCAGTTTCGACTGGATTGCTCACAGCCAACCTGGCCTTTTTCTACCAGCGCAACTTTGTAGCCTTGTTTGGATAAAAAATAGGTGGCCGCCGCGCCAATAATACCGCCGCCAATCACGACGATATCGGCCTCTGCGGGAATTTTCTCATCGCTGGGAATGTGTTTCAGTTGTGGTGACATGTATTTACTACCTGCTCGGAAAATTATGCTTCAATGTCGTAGCCAACAATGGCTTTGGTCTCGAGGTACTCTTCCAGCCCTTCGATGCCATACTCCCGGCCGCTTCCTGATTGCTTGTAGCCACCAAAAGGCGCTTGCGGATCCCAGGCCGGATAGTTGATCAGTACCTGTCCGCTGCGGATTTGACGGGCTACTGCTCTGGCTGCTGCTAAGTCGGCAGACTGAACATGGGCAGCCAGCCCGTACACCGTGTCGTTGGCAATCTCAATAGCATGCTCAACAGTGTCATAAGGAATAAGGCAAAGTACCGGTCCAAAAATTTCTTCCTGGGCAATTGCCATATCCGGGGTGACATCACTGAACACGGTAGGGCGGGTATAAAAACCTCGCTCAAAGCCATCGGGGCGACCGGGGCCACCGGTAACACAACGTGCGCCCTCGTCGATGCCACGCTGGATCATGCTTTGTACCCGTTCAAACTGCGGGCGATTGGCCAGCGGACCATGTGTAGCCAGTTCGTTATCTGCCAGGCCAATTACAATAGACTCAGCGGCGGTAGCAGCCAGTTGCTCCACTTCGGCCAGGCGATCTCGGGGTACCAGCATGCGGGTAGGTGCACTGCATGACTGCCCGTTGTTACGCATACCAGCCTGAACACCAGACCCAACGGCATTGGCAAAATCGGCATCCGGCAACAGAATATTGGGTGACTTGCCGCCTAATTCCTGACCCACCCGTTTAACGGTTGGCGCCGCAGCCTGAGCTACCAGGATCCCCGCCCGGGTAGAGCCGGTGAAAGAGACCATGTCGACATCCGGATGACTGGCAAGGGGCTCACCCACGTCTATACCGTTACCATTAACGAGATTGAAAACGCCTGCAGGAATGCCGGCATCATGGAGAATTTCAGCAAAGGCCAGGGCACTTAACGGTGATAATTCGCTGGGCTTTAACACTACTGAGCAGCCAACAGCGAGGGCCGGGCCGACTTTCGCGGTAACCTGATAAAGCGGCCAGTTCCAGGGTGTTATCAGACCGGCAACGCCAATAGGTTCGCGGGTGATAGCCGTGGTGCCACGCATTTTGGTGAATTCATAGCTGGCCAGGTTTTCCCTGGCAACACGGATGTGCGCGGCTGCCAGTGGTACTTGCGTAGACAAGGCATAGCCCAGCGTTGCGCCCATCTCCAGTGACATCAGGTTGGCCAGCTTATCGGCACGCTCATCGATTAGCTCCAGTACTTTATCCAGCACTGCAATACGTTCTTCGACCGGTGTGGCGGCCCATAACGGGAAAGCTTTTTTGGCCGCTGCCACGGCGGCATTTAGATCTTGCTCACCGCCCAAACCAATGGTCGCTGCGGCCTCTTCGGTGGCCGGGTTAATAACATCAAACGGCTTATCCTGCGATAAAGCAACCCACTCGCCATTGATATACGCCTGAGCAAGCCGGCGGGTATCAAGCAACTGTTCGACGGGTTGTATTGTCATGAGATATTTCCTGTTAAAACGGATTGCTGCAAACCGCCCCTGAACGAATAAATTGTTCACGGCAGATTCTGCTGCAAAGTATGAGAATGAATATGAATCCAGTATAGGGGGGATGATGCAGCATGGGTTGCCGCTTTGACATCCTCAACAGCAAATTATATTAAAAAGTCAGGCCTAAACAGATCGAAAAATGTGTGCCGGGCACGCTAAAATGACATCCTACGGCTCATTAGCACAGGCAGTACGCTGCGGGAGAAGGACTATGGCAAATTCACATGAACATGATGTAGAGGACTTACTGGAAGAGTTAATTGCCTTCAGGCGTGATATCCACGCTCATCCTGAACTCGCCTTTAAAGAAGTCGATACGGCGAATAAAGTGGCGCAGAGTCTGCGAGACATTGGCCTTGAGGTAACCACCGGCATTGGTAAAACCGGCGTGGTGGGTACCCTTAAAGCAGGTAACTCCACCCGCACTATCGGTTTGCGTGCCGATATGGATGCCCTACCGATTGTTGAGCAAACCGGTCTGCCCTATGCCAGTTGCCATCACGGCGTTTTTCATGGCTGTGGGCACGACGGCCATACCACCATGTTGCTTGGGGCTGCCCGCCAGCTTGCGCGCAGCAAACAATTCGACGGCACGGTACACTTTATTTTTCAGCCCGCTGAAGAGGGTGAAGCTGGCGCCAAAGCGATGATTGAAGATGGTTTGTTTGAGCGATTTCCTTGCGACCGTGTTTATGCCTTCCATAACTGGCCTGACTTACCGGCTGGCACCATTGCTACCCGCCCGGGCCCTATTATGGCGGCAGCAGATAAATTCTCTATCCAGGTGAAGGGCAAAGGCGGTCATGCTGCCGTGCCCCATCAAACCCCGGATGCCATTCTGGCGGCCAGCGAACTGGTTAGTCAGCTTAATACTATCGTGTCCCGGCGAATCGCGCCAACGTCTACTGCGGTACTGTCGGTTACACAAATAAGCGGCGGCAGCTCCCACAATGTATTGCCTGGCAGCGTGGAACTTACCGGCACGGTGCGAACCTTTGATCCGCAAGTCCAGGATCAGATTGAAATGGCTATCCGCCAGGTTATTGAGGGGGTGGGCATAGCAACCGGCACGCAAATCAGTATTGATTATAACCGCTACTATCCGGCAACTATCAACGCCGAAGCGGCTGCACAGCATGCGCTGACCGTGGCTGCAACGGTAGGTAATGCGGTTGAGGCGCCACAGCCCGCATTTACCTCTGAAGACTTTGCCTTTATGTTACAGGCCTGCGAGGGTGCGTATATCTGGTTAGGGCAAGGCAAAGGGGGCGAGCATATTCCTCTGCATCACCCGGAATTTGATTTTAATGATGAGATCATCGCTACAGGCGTTAAACTTCACACCGCGCTGGTGGAGGATTTTCTGCCGCAACAGGGTGATTGAAATAACAGATTTGACCTGCCTGAGATGAGTAAACAGCAAAATCTGTTGTCCACAGCCGGTAAAATCAATGCCATTGAATTTAAACTGCAATACAGGCCTGAACCGCTAATGACTAAGACTGCTTTTACCGTTCGCGAGATGCGCGAAGCCGACCTGCCAATCTGCCTTGAATTTACTCAGCAGGTAAAGTGGCCGCATCGGATGGGGGATTGGCAACTGCATTTTTCCCAGGGCAATGGTAGTATTATTGAAAATGCAGAGGGCGATATTGTAGGTTGTATCCTGTGGTGGGATTATAGTCAGCAACTCGCCACATTGGGCCTGGTTGTAGTGCCTGAACATATGCAGGGTAACGGTCTGGGGCGCAAGCTGATGGATACCGTGATGAGTCAGACCGGTGAGCGCAATTTGCAACTGGTGGCCACGGTGGCCGGCAAACGCTTGTATCAACAATGTGGTTTTGAAGAAGCGGCGTTAATTTATCAGGTGCAGGGGCAATTGGCCGGAACAGTAGCGCCGCTGTCGTCGGATGCCAGTATCCAAGCGCTTGATACCAACAACCTGGCAGATATCATAGCACTGGATGTCGCTGCTTATGGCTGCAGTCGGGCGTCGTTACTCACTGCCGTGGCGCAGCAGGGTAAAGGGCTGGTAGCTTATCGTGACGGTAAAGCGGTTGGTTATGCGATGTTGCGAACCAGCGGTCATGGTCAGACTCTGGGGCCGGTACTGGCTGATGATGACGATACCGCGAAAGCTCTGATCAGCCAGTTGCTGACCAGTGAGACCGGCTTTATTCGGTTCGATTTAACTGAGCGGGCTAAGGCCATTCAACCCTGGCTGGAGTCATTGGGACTGGCGCAGGTTGATGAAGTCAGTCTGATGGTGAAAGGTGAGTTTGTGCCGGCGGGTGGAACCGGCGCGAAAATTTACAGTCTGATTTCTCAGGCATTTGGATAAAAGGCAAGCTTACTGATGGGTAAATGGGTTAATTTTCTCGTTCTGGTACTGCTGCTCTCGGTGAGCACGCAGGCATTGAGCGTGGTATTTGACTCTCACGCTGCCCACCAGGAAACGGCCTCTCATCTGTCAGATACACGCCATAATGAAGCTCACTCTGAGCAGAGCCAGCCACCAGAAAATACCGCCGACAGCAGCGGGCTGGATTGCCAGCACTGTTGTCATTGCCATGGTGCACAACACATCTTTCTCCTTTTATTGATTAAAGCACCGCCGGTCGATGGCCACTATGCGGTGCGATACAACCTTAACCAGCCTCCCGCCACTGGCTTCTGGCGTAATTTGCTGCGTCCGCCCATCGCTTAACAAAGAGTTTCGAAAGCGTACCGGTTATTGGTAACCGGATGATAAACTTTGTTAAGAGATTAACCTATGAAACTGCAATTATGCGGTGCGGCGTTAATGACCGCACTGAGCTTTCCGGTTCTTGCCGGCGAGCAACCCTGGGCCAATTGGCTGATGAGCACGGTGGAGCGTCACCCCATCATGCAGGCCTATCAATACGAAAACAGCGCTGCAAAATACCAGGCGCAAGCCCTGACTAAACCCATTTATAACCCGTCGCTGGATACCTCCATGGAAAGAGAGGGCAGTGAGACCAATTTTCAAATCGGACTGTCTTCGGATATTGACTGGTGGGGGGTAAGGGAAGCTCAATCTGAGGTTGGCAGACTTCAGGCTGAGCAGCGTGCACTAGCGGTGCAGATAGCCACTAATGATCTGCTGGCGCAAATCCTCAATGCTCAGATTGATGTTCAGCTGGGACAACAGGGATATGAGCTTGCTCGCATGCAGGTAGAGCAGGATCTGCGGCTACTCAGATTAACCGAACAACAACTGGCTGCGGGCGAGGTTAACCGAACCGAACTGGCCATGGCAAAGTCAGTTGTGGCGCAAGGTATGGTGGCGGAAAACGAGCGCCTCAGTGCATGGTTAAGCGCTCAAAAAACGTTGCGCACACTGGCTGGTGAGCAGGCTGCGGATGTTACTGTTAACCAGGCATTCTTTCAGGCGCAACTGAGGGCACCCGCACCGCAGCAATTACTTGCCTTGCCTGCTGTAAAACAGGCACGGCTTGAGTGGCTGGCTGCAACTGCCAGCGCAAATCAACAACAAACCGCGAATAAGCCGGTGCCCAATGTGGGATTTGGTGTTGGCCGTCAGGCCGGGGAATCTCTGCTTTCTGTCAATGTGTCGGTGCCTATTCAGTTTCGCAATAACTTCAACGAGGTCGCTCTTGCTGCAAGAGAACTGGCTCTGGCCAGCGAAGAGCGCCTGCACGCACAATTGCGCGATACCCGCGAAGCGGTGCGTAACCTCGCCGAACAGCTACAGCAAACCCGCCTGCGGTTTGAGCAATGGCAGGGACTGCACGATAACGAAATGACCGAGCAGGTTGATGTACTTCAACAACGTTATGCGCAGGGCGATCTGAGTCTTGCTGACTATCAATGGCAGGTGCAGCAGCTTAGGGATGGCATGCAGGCTGGCCTGACGCTGCAAAAAAATTACCAGCAAACCTACGTTGCTTATCTGCATATCACCGCCGGGTTGGCGGATGTGGTTTCTTCATTAATTTCTTCGGAGCAGTAATATGTCACACTTTCACAACTATCTGGCGGTGCTGAGTATCACTGCTTTACTTTACAGTCCTGTACTCCCTGCGCAGGAGCATGATCATGCCCATGAGGAAGAGCACGAAACTGAGGCTCACGCTGAAGAACAGGACCATGGTCATGATGATGAACATGGCCACGACGAGCACGCTGAGACCAACGTAGTGAGCCTCAGTGATGGGCAGCGGCAAACGGCCGATATTCACCTGGAAACCCTGCAACCCATGACCCTCAGTGAACAGGTTTATGCACCGGGCGAAATCAAGGTGAATGGTTATCGCAGTTATATTGTGTCGCCCCGGGTCAGTTCTGTGGTGACTGCCCGTCACGCCGGACTCGGTGAAAAAGTGACGTCTGGTCAGCCACTGGTCACCCTTTTCAGTGAAGAAATGATCACCGCGCAGAGTCAGCTCCAGCAGGCTTATGTAGAGTGGCAGCGGGTCAGTAAACTCGGGCAGGGTGCGGTAGGCGAGAAGCGCTTTGTGAGTGCGCAAACCGAATACAACGCTGCCAATCGGCGTTTACAGGCGTTAGGTTTATCTGCTGCTATCATCGCCCGCATAGAGCAAAACACCAATTATCCGTTGGGCGAATACACGCTCACGGCGCAAACGTCGGGTCTTATCATGACCGATGAATTCAATCAGGGGCAACGCATTGAGCCCGGTCAGCCACTGATGCTGCTGTCTGACGAGGCGCATTTATGGGTTGAAGCACGCTTGTCAGCCCAGAACGACCTGCACCTACAGCCGGGCGATCAGGCCAGCGTCGTAGTTGGCGATATCGCAGCAATTGGCACTGTTCTTCAGGAGTCGCACACTATCGATCCGGTGAGTCGTACACGCACGGTGCGCCTTGAACTGGATAACCGTGACCACCGCTTTCACTCCGGTATGTTTGTCGATATTTACTTTAATGGCTCGCAAACCGACGCCATCCTGGCGGTGCCTCAGTCGGCGCTGATGCGCGATGCTGAGGGCGAATGGCAAATCTTTATCGCTGACGACGACGGCGATTTGCTCCCGCAAGTAGTGACACTCGGGCCACAATACGGTGACTGGCAGGCCATTAGCGGTGTGAAGCCGGGCCAAACCTATGTGAGTCGCGGGGCCTTTTTTGTTGCGTCAGAAATCGCCAAGGGCGGTTTTGACCCACATAACCATTAACAGGGGCTTATGATGTTTGCATGGTTAATAAGCCGCGCGGTGAAGCTGCGCTTTGTATTGTTACTGGTACTTGTGGGCCTGTGTGTGATGGCGGCTCTTATGATACCGCGACTCAACCTGGATGCCTTTCCCGATGTCACCAATATTCAGGTGGCCATTAATACCGAGGCCCCGGGTCTGGCAGCCGAAGAGGTTGAGCAGCTGATTACCTATCCCATTGAAGCGGTAATGTATGCGCTCCCCGATGTTGAAGAGGTACGCTCGATTTCCAAAACCGGGTTATCCGGCATTACCGTGGTGTTTAAGGAAGGTACGGATATTTATTTTGCCCGACAACTGGTGTTTGAACGGTTGCAGATAGCCGCGGAGATGATCCCCGAAGGGGTTGGAGTACCAGCCATTGGCCCCAACACCTCGGGCCTTGGCCAGGTGTATCAATATCTGTTGATTGCCGAACCGGACTCAGGTTTCGACAGCATGGCATTACGCAGTCTTAATGATTACCTGATAAAACTCATGTTAATGCCGGTTGATGGCATTACCGATGTGCTGTCGTTTGGCGGCTATGTGCGCCAGTATCAGGTGAATCTGTATCCCAACCGGTTGCTGTCTTATAACCTGACTCAGCAGGATGTGGTGGATGCTTTATCCCGCAACAACAACAATGCCGGCGGCTGGTATATGCAGCGCGGCCCGGAACAACTGGTGATCCGCGGTACTGGCTGGCTGTCATCAGGTCAGCAAGCTCTGGAGGAGCTTAAACAAGTTCCATTGAAAACGTCAGGTGCAGCCATTGTCACAGTGGGGGACGTGGCTGAAGTCAGGTTTGGCAGCGAAATACGCCAGGGTGCCGTGACTATGTCAGTTAAGCACGCCGATGGCAGTATCAGCAATCGCGGCGAGGTGGTTTCCGGCGTGGTTTTAAAACGCATGGGAGCTAACACCAATGCCACTATCGAAGGCATTAATGCTAGGCTGGATTTAATTGCTAAAGCATTGCCCGAGGGTGTTCACTTTGAACCCTATTACGACCAGGCGGATCTGATTAAACAGGCGGTAGATACTGTAGTAAAAGCCCTGTTACTGGCCTTTATGTTCATTGTCATTGTGCTGGCATTGTTTCTGTTAAGCGTGAGGGCAACGGTATTGGTGTTGCTTTCTATCCCGGTGTCGATCGGATTGGCGTTGGCCATGCTCAGCATGTTGGGAATATCTGCTAACCTGATGTCTCTGGGCGGAATGGCCGTTGCCATTGGTATGCTGGTGGATGGTTCGGTGGTTGTGGTGGAGAATATTTACCAAAAATTACCGAAAAACAGCACCGAAACCCATAAAATTCCCACATTAGTGGTGACTGCGGCCCGGGAAGTGGCAAAACCTGTCTTTTTTGCGACGCTGATTATTCTGGTGGTATTTACTCCGCTGTTCAGTTTTGAAGGCGTGGAAGCCAAACTGTTTCAGCCCATGGCCATCGCCATTATGCTGGCCCTTATTTGTGCGGTGCTGGTGGCGTTGATATTTGTGCCGGTACTAGCCACGTTTTTACTGAGCGCACGGCCGGTTAAGCAGCGCAATAATCTGTTGCTTAGTACTTTGGAGCGCGGTTATGCGAGACTGCTTAACATCACTATGGGCCAGCGCAAATGGGTTACTGGCAGTTCACTGGTACTGATAGCGATTGCCGGCGTGTTGCTGCCCCGGCTGGGCACTGAGTTTGCGCCGGAGCTGGAAGAAGGCACCATCAACCTGCGGGTGACACTGGCACCTTCAGCCAGCCTGGAAACGGCGCTAAGCGTGGCTCCGAAGCTTGAAAGCATGTTGCTGGAATTTCCTGAAGTGACCTATGCGGTGAGTAAGATTGGCCGTGCCGAGATAGGCGGCGATCCGGAACCGGTAAACAATATAGAAATCTATATAGGTTTACGGCCGGCAAGTGAGTGGCAAACCGCAACCAACCGGGTGGCTCTGCAGGAAGCTATGGCGCATAAACTGGAAGCGCATCCTGGACTTTTGCTTAACTTCTCGCAGCCTATTGCTACCCGCGTAGATGAACTGTTATCCGGTGTTAAAGCGGAGCTGGCGATTAAATTATTCGGGCCGGAACTTGATGTACTGGCTGAGTATGGCCAGCAGATTGCTGAAGTGGTCGGCAGCATCGAGGGCGCTCAGGACGTAGCGATGGAACAAATAAGCGGCGAAGCCCAGTTAGTGGTGCGGCCGGTGCGAAAGCAGCTTAGCCGATATGGCCTGGACGTTGCTGATGTGATGAATCTGGTCCAGCACGGGCTGGGTGGCGCCTCAGCCGGGCAAATTATTAACGGCAATGAACGGTACGATATCGTGGTGCGTTATGCCGAAGCTTTCCGGGGTGATATTGCCGCCATCAAAGAACTGCGCCTGCTGACTGCGCAGGGGGCATGGATACGCTTGCAGGATGTCGCGTCGGTGGCGATTGAGTCGGGGCCGCCTCAAATCCGCCGGGATGATGTGCAGCGCCGGGTAGTGATTCAGGCGAATGTTGATGGTCGTGACATGGGCAGTGTGGTGGCAGATATTCAGGCCGCTATTGAAGCCGACGTTGCGCTGCCTGGCGGCTACGCGGTGCAGATCGGTGGTCAGTTTGAGAACCAGCAACGCGCCATGCAGCGCTTAATGCTGGTGGTGCCAATATCCCTGCTGCTGATTGCCTTGCTGTTATATTTTGCGTTTGCCGATGTTCGCCTGGTCGCCTTAATTATGGTGAATATTCCGTTAGCAGCAATTGGCGGCGTGTTTTCTTTGTATGTGAGTGGTCACTATTTATCTGTGCCGAGTTCAGTTGGTTTCATTACTTTGTTTGGTGTGGCTGTATTGAATGGCGTAGTGATGGTGGAGAGCATCAATCAGCGGCGTGGGCAAAACACAGATCTGGCTGTTGCTATTTTCGATGGTGCCTGCTCACGACTCCGGCCGGTATTAATGACTGCGCTCACATCGGCGTTAGGGCTCATTCCAATGCTTTTGTCTGACGGTCTGGGTGCTGAAATCCAAAAGCCGTTGGCGGCGGTGATAGTTGGCGGGCTAATTAGCTCAACCTTGCTCACGCTGGTGGTTATTCCGTCACTCTACAGCAGCTTTATCAAACAAAAATCAGCGGCGTAATTTTCCGCTGATTTTTTTACACAACCCAACAATTATGCCCCGCAGCAAAACGCTTTCAGAGCAAGCTGCCGGGGCAGCAGTCGTATACTAACTTCTCATGCTTTCATGTGTTCCCAGGGATGGGGTTGTTTCCTATTTTATTTACATCGCCATTAACCGGAGTTTAAATGAGCTTATTGCAAACCGTTGTTCAGCATCCTTCAGAAGCACCAGCTACCAGCTACGCCGATCCAAAAATTCTTTTAGAGGGCAATCCATTGTTGGAGAAGTGGGCTCACGTAGCGTCGGGTAACGATAAAATAAAAGTAGGTGTAATGACTTGCGAACCCAGTGTTAATCGCTCGGTGAAAAAAGGCTTCTTTGAGTTTTGCTACCTGATTGAAGGACTGATTGAGTTGACCGAAGACGGTGGTGAGACAGTTACTTACAAAGCTGGTGACACGTTTTTACTGCAGGAAGGGTTTGCCGGGACCTGGCGGACCATAGAAAAATACAAAAAAGTATATGTGTGTGTTTACGATTAAGCATTAGCGGATAGATTTACCAAGGCAGCCAGAGCGCTGCCTTTTTAATTACCTTAATAACCTTTGAGTTTATCCACTTCACCGGTCATGGTTTTATCGGCCAGCCAGCGTTGCAGGTTTTCTACCAATCGAATTGCCGCTGTGTCATTGCGGGTTACCGATGCAATATGCGGTGTAATATGAATATTCGGGTGGTCCCAGAAAGGATGACTTTTCGGTAACGGCTCAGGATCAAAGACATCCATGATGGCTTCGCTGATATGTCCGGCATCCAGGTGAAACAACAAGTCGTCGGCGATGAGCTGTTCACCGCGGCCCGCGTTTATCAGTGCGGCACCCTTAGGGAGTTTGGCCAGTAATTCTGCGTTTAGGATCCCTTTGGTATTGGCTGTTAAGGGCAATAAACTAATCAGAATGTCGGTGTTGCCCAGCATCTCTGCAGACGGTGTGTCACCTGAAAAAGTTAACACGCCAGGAAGCTGCCTGGCGCTGCGGCTATAGCCCTGTACGGCGAAACCCAGCCCGCTCAGCGTATACGCAACCTGGCTGCCAAGTTCACCAAGGCCCAGAATACTGATAGTGCATTCATGAGGTAACTTAACGCTATGAGGTTGCCAGAGATTCTGGTGTTGCTGGCGCTGGTAGCGAAATATGTCGCGATGAAGCATCATGACCGCCGTTAGCACCCAGGTTTGCATCTGGGTGGCTATCGAAGGGTCTATCATTCTCACCAGTTTTAAATGAGACGGGAGTGACGCCGGCGCGAATTGATCAACACCGGCGCCTACGGAGAAAATGGCCTTAAGGTTAGGAAACTGCTGCTGATAATTATCCGGCAGTGTCCAGGTGATAATGGCATCTACGGCGTCTGGCTGTGGCACGTCAGGCCAGGTAAACCAGCGCACTTCGGGTAATTCAGCATTGACGGCTTGCTGCCAGCACTCGCCCCGCTCAGCGGGGCCTTTATACAAAAGGGTTAGCGCCACTTACTACTTTTCCGGTTTAAACAAAGTGGTTAGCGGATAGTGGAGTTTCTCGATTGGCGACTTCAGTACGATATAGCTGAAGTATTTTGCAATGCCAAAATCCTGTTCCAGTATCTCTTCCATCAGTGTTTGATAATGGGTAATCCCACGGGTAACAAATTTGAGCAGGTAATCATAACCGCCACTGATCAGGTGACATTCAATCACTTCATCAATGGTGCGGATATTGCGCTCAAATTTCGCGAAGTCTTCCATGTGGTGATCGGTTAACGTGACTTCAGTAAAAACCGTTGCCGTTTCACCTAATTTATCCAGGGCAATTTTTGCGTTATAGCTAGTGATATAGCCGGCTTTTTCCAACCGTTTAACTCGCGCCAGGCATGGGCTTGGCGACAGAGCGACTGCATCCGCCAGGTCGGTATTGGTAATCCGCCCGTTTTTTTGCAGTTCTGCCAGTATATTAATGTCAATGCGGTCTAATTTAGTGCCAGCCACAGTATTATCCTCTTAGTACTTCTCGGTCTTCGTCACATTACCGCTATCGTAGAAAACAGTCACCTGATTTACATGCTGCGGATGATGATTTACGAAGTGGCCGGGCCAGCCGTGATCTCCGGCTGGTCCGGTTAAGCAATGTTAAAAGGCGTATTTCACGCTGATTTTCGCCTGACGTGGTGCGCCTGGCATGGTCCACATAGCCGAGTAAGAACTGGCGTAGTACTCTTTATCGAACAGGTTTTCGATATCGGCGTTTATGCTAAGCGCATCCGTCAGGTTAATTGAACCAAATAGTCTCACCGTGGTGTAGCTTGGCAAAATGTAGTTTGGATCAATCAGTTCGCCAGGGCGATCGTCGACGTAAGTAATACTTGCGCCCACTTTAGATTCTTTACCGGCAATATCCAGATAGTGAATACCGGTTACATTTAGCTTGTGCTCCGGAATGTTTACCAGAGGTGTACCGGCCGGTACTTCAACTCCCCAGTCGGCATTAATAACGCTGTTTGACGTTTCAGCATCAACAAATGCGTAGGCCACAGTTACCATGGTGTCTTCGCCGAGCATAGCGTTCAGGTCGACTTCCAGTCCCTGACTTTCTGCTTCACCTAATGCGGCTGAGAAACCAGCATTAACAGGGTCAGCAGTCAGCACATTGGATTTTTCGGCGCGGAACAGAGCTACAGTACCCGTGATACTCTCGTTAATAGTGTTGAATTTCACACCGGCTTCGTAAGACTTACTTTCTTCCGGGTCGAAAGAGTTACCCTGAAAGTCGGCACCAGAGTTAGGGCGGAAACCTTCTGAGTAACTGGCATAGAGTGTATACAAGGCCGAGGCTTCATACACAACACCTACGCGTGGACTGGTAGCTGTTTGTGATTGAGTGGTTGTTGCACCTGTCTGGTAGGAGCTGAATTCCTGATCGAAATCGTCAAAGCGGATGCCGCCCTGGATTTTAAAGCGTTCAGTAATATCAATCTGATCCTGGAAGTAGATACCGTAGGAATCCTGATTTTCCTGGTCATCCCACATGCGCGTCAGTGCAGGCTGTTCCTGGCCGTATACCGGGTCGTATTTATTGACAGCGTAAGTTGTGTCATTAACACCCCAGGCTACACGCCAGCGATCCTGGATACGCTCAAGAGTATAATCGTAGGCATCGGCACCAATAAGGATATGGTGAGCCATACCGCCAAGTTCAACTGTACCGCTGAATTCCAGGCGGCCTGATAAATCTTCGCTGTCGTAGTCACGATATAAGCGGCGGCGAACAACCGTTTCCTCAAAGCCTTCCTGACCGACTAACTGACGGCCTCCAAGCTCTACTTCAGAAGCAAAACCTTCCATCGACGATTCGCGGTAACTCAATCCCGCCAGTAAACTCCAGTCTGCATTGATATTGTGCTGCAGGGTTAACTGGTGACCTGTGGCGTCAATTTCTACCGGACCATCAGCGGGCTCGCCATAGAACACATCGTTTGGCACGTCATTGAACTGGTAATCCGTTACAATGATACCGCGGTCGAACGGGTATTCCTGATCCAGATATTCCATTTCATATAACAGGTTAGTGTCATTTGAAATGTTGTAGAGGAATGACGGGCTAACAGAAACCTTTTTGGATTCAACCATGTCACGGAAGCTGCCAGCATCTTCGTAGGCACCATTAACACGGAATGCCAAATCTTCGGAGATAGCATTAGTGTAATCACCTTCAAGACGGTACAGATCGTAGCTGCCTGCAGTTGCCTGAATATACCCTTCTTCATAAAACTGCGGCTTCTTGGTGATGATATTAATGGTACCACCCGGCTCACTGCGCCCGAATAATGCTGAGCCCGGGCCTTTAATAATTTCAATAGACTGAATATTCGAGGTTTCACGGCGACCGCTATAGCCGCGGCCTGCACTGAAACCATTTACCAAATAACCGCCTGGCAGGTTTTCATCGCCTGCGAAACCGCGGATGGCGAAGCTGTCCCACATACCACCAAAACTGTTCTGGCGGGCAATACCGCTGGCAAAGTCTATAGCACTCTGGAAGTCGTTAACCCCCAGATCGTCCAGCAGTTCGGCACTGACGACATCAATATTTTGTGGCATTGACTTAAGAGGAATATCACCACGATACGGTTGACGCTGCTGAACAACTTCAATTTGCTCGATGTCATCGGCATCGGCGTTAGTCTGGGCGTTGACAGTGGATGACAGTGCGACTGATACAGCAGCTGCAAGCACTGACTTCACAATAATTCTGTTGGTGTTCATCTTGTGTTGTTCTCCAATAAGTTCTCTGGTCAACGGCAAAAGGAGATATCCGACAGCCTATGATTGTTATTGTGCTATCTGAGATTCTTTTTTTAAGTGGATAATCCTTCCACAATCAGTATAAGTGTAACGCCGCGCTCAAATTGCGTTGAAAAATCCCCTCTGTGCAGTGAAAAATATCAAGCCTCAGGTTGATGCAGCAGAAAATGCTAATTGGATAGAAAAAGCCGGAAATGACGAAGATTGGCGAGCTTAGAAGAAGAAAATCGTATACGAAAAAGGGGTTTCAGGTGGTAGGCCCACGATTAGCGCCAGAAAACGGCGCTAATCTGCAGTATATTGAGGTGAACGACATTTTAACTGGTGCGTGTTTCGGTCCGCCAAAACCACCATGAAAGCATTGCGGGCAGCAAAATGCTTGGCACAAGCAGGCCTATCACTAAAATGCCGGCAAAATCTGCGGGCAGTATCCACACCAGTACGGCGCTGATGAGTCCTGCTGTAATGGCCAGTTTGCCGGCCAGACGATGGGTTTTTTGCCACACCGCGTCACTGCTCAGCGTCCAGGGTGTCTTGATCCCAATAAAGTAGTTGCTGCGCACTTTGCCAAAATAATTACCCATAATGATAAATGCAACGCCAAGCGCACTAATGATGAGCTGAAACATGGGCACCTGATAACCGTTGGCTAATCCCAGGTAGCCCGCTTCTAAAGCCAGAAACAAAACCATCAGCGCCCAGAAAATGGCCTGAATACCCACCCGTGACTGTTCAAGATTCTGCTTGCGGGGTTCCAGATAACGTAGCGTTGCTATCAGCACGGTAAGCACCAGCATGATGCCCGGAGGCAATAGTAAGGCAATCGTTGCGCTCGCGGTGGCATCGGGCTCACCGTTTAATCCCCAATGAACCGGTAAGGTCATATCAGCCGGTAACCGGGATATAACATAAAGTGAAGCCATCGCGCTGAGAACAACCAGTAAACCGGCGGTTTTGAGTGAATTCATAAGTGCTCCTTATTCTTTCCTGAGCCGGAGGTATCCAGCAAATCCATCAGGCTGGTCATAACATCTTCCAGTACGCTGGTGTTTAACGAATAGGTAATAGTTGTGCCTTGCTTTACGGTTACTACCAGGTTGGCATTTTTCAGCACGTTGAAATGGCCGGAGAGTGTGGATTTAGCCACGTCGATCTGTTCAGCAATTTCACCTGCTGAGCAATCCCGTTGCTTTAATATGTTGAGTATCTGACGGCGCACCGGACTGGAAAGCGCCTGGAAAACATCCGACATCACATGGCCTGTTCTGATTAGTTAATTCGTAATTTAGCGAAATAACGAAATAGGGGCAAGGCTTAATTTCGTCAATTGCCGAAATTAAGCCTTGAGGGTAACGATAAATTAGAAGCGGTAACTGATGCCAGCGCGCAGGGTGCGCGGCTCAATCGGATGGTAGTGGAGGTCTTCAACACCTGCTGCAGGTTCTCCAGGCAGACGGCTGGCATACCAGTAATCGATATCATGGTCGTTGCTGTCCAGCAGGTTAAGTACCGACAGGCTGCCCTGCCACTGGTCGACTTCATATACCAGGCTGGTATTTACTACAGTAAAGGTGTCGGACTGGCGTTCTTTAAAGCTATCCAGCGTACGTTTGCCAAAATACCGGACCCGCAAATCGCTGCGCCAGTTATCATCAATTTGCCAGTTCAGGCCCACGCTGGCGACAACCGGTAAAGAGCCTTCTATATAGTTTCCTTCGCCGGGTTCATCTTCGCGGTATTGCGAATCGGTCCAGGCAAACTCCACGTCAGTGGTCAGGTTAGACGTAAACCAGTAATAGGCGGAGAATTCCACCCCCCAGCGGCGGGATGCACGGCTGGCTTCGGTGTTACCGGCATCGCCAACGAAGACCAGTTCAGAGTCGTTCTCCAGATACCATAACGAAAGTGAGGCATTGTAGTAGCGATAGCGCGCTACTCTTAAGCCAACTTCTGCCCCTTCGCCTCTCACCAGCAGATCAACCGGTTCAGCCAACTCGCCGGAGGCCGGGTCAACACTGATCACTGCACCGCGTGCATCATTGGAATGAAAAGATTGCCCCACATTGACATAGGCCTGCCAGGCGTCATTTAAAATATAACTCAGTCCGCCTTTCAGGCTAGTGATGTTATCGCTGTCATCACCGCTGTTTGCGCTTAAATTACTGTTAACGTCTACGGTCAGGTAATCATGGCGGATATCCACATGGCCAATTAAGTTGTCGGTGATATCCACATCGACCTGCAGAAACGCGGCAAGCGAATACTCATCCACGCTGTCGCGCCGAACCGGTGACTGTCGTACCCGCTCGGTGGTGCGATAAAGCCCCACTTCTTTGATATCGTCATAACGCCATTCCAGGCCACCGGTAAGGTGTACGTGAGAATCACCAACGGTTGTGGAGTGGAAACGGGTAAGTGTACCGCCATAGATCGCGCGGTCGTCGACCTGCTCAAACTGATCGCCCGCGTAAGGGTTATCCAGAAAATAGGTGAAGTTAGAGAACAGGTTCAGCTCGCTTGAGATCGCATAGGCGTTGACCATCCAGTCGGCCGATTGCCAGTTAACTGATAAGCTGTAGCGGTTGGACTGGCCGCCGAGCGTTGGATCCAAAGAGCCCAGTTCATCTATCAGGCCGCTTTGCACTGCGCGCAGTGGGATCTGGTCGGCAGAATTCCAACTGTTGTCGTAACCTAAGAAAGTAACGTGCAGGATGCTGTCGTCAGTCGCCTGTCGAAAACGGGCGAAGGCACTGGTTTTCGCGATGTCTTCGTCGATGTCGGTCCAGGGGCCATCGTATTGCTGCCATTCTCCACCCACGGCAAGATTACTTTCGCCCACTGCTAAGTTAGTGGCGGCAACCGTGCGCAGGAAACCATTTTCGCCAATCTCAAGCTTGCCGAAGGGTTGATCAAAGGAAGACATCAGTGAAAAGTTGGCCGAACCCGCCACGGAAAAATCGCCTTGAGTAGCACGGTATGGCCCCTTCTGGTAGTCGATGCGCTGAATAAACTCCGGCGTGATAAAGTTAAGGTCGGTGTAGCCCTGACCATGACCGTGGGTGCGCATATTCACCGGCATGCCATCCAGTGAAATACTAAAATCCGTGCCGTGGTCGAGGTTAAATCCGCGCAAAAAATACTGATTGGCTTTACCTGAGCCGCTGTGTTGGGTAACCACCATGCCTGGCACAAACTCCAGTATTTCACCAGGGCGCAGCAACGGGCGCTGAGCAATATCGCCGGCACCGATTACGCCTTCTGAGGCAGAAATCGACTCGCCTATCAGGTCGCTTTGTTTACCAAATACCACCACGCGCTCGATATGCGGGCCATCTGCGATTGCTGTGGCAGAGGCCAACAGCGAGGTAGAAAAAATCAGATATTTCAAAACTTCCACTCTTAAAAAAAGGAACTTACTGATCTTAACGTTTTGGATTGCGGATTGGATGCAGGATCCGATAAGCGACCGGGCAAAACGACCAAAGTGCCGGGCCACCGGGCGCCAGGTCATAATTTCACCTTTGCCGGTTTCCAGGTCACTACTGGCCTGACAAAATTGTAAGTCCGGGGGTTGACAATATTGTTAGTTGAACATCATAAAAACTCTTATTAATGTGTTGCTTATAACATTTTGTTAATAAGTTAACCGATGAATGTACTGGTAATTGGGTGTGGGGCGATTGGTAGCTTTTATGCTGAACGTCTGGCGAATGCCGATGCTACTGTCTCTGTAACAGCTCGCGGTGCCCATCTTGAGGCACTGAAACGCAATGGCCTGACCGTGATCCATGATGGCGAAACCCGCCATCAAGCTGTTACCGCTTATGCTCATTCTGAATTACAGACTGCCTGTCAGGCGGATGATTTTGATGTCATCGTGATTGCGCTGAAAGCCACGCAAACCAAAGCGCTGCTCAACGAACTGGGAAGCTGGTTAGCCGGAGGCAAATCGCCAGTGCTGTCGCTGCAAAACGGCGTAGATAACGAGCCTTTGCTGGCTTCTGTGGTTGGGCAGGCGCGTGTATGGGGTGGCTTGTCGGTGCGCAGCGGTGGTGAGATATCGCAACCCGGTGTGGCCACAACGACCGGCATTTATAAAATTATTATGGGCCCCTGGCCAGCGTCGCACACGATGCCTGAAAATCTCTCGATACTGGCTAGCTTGTGGCAAAGCCAACATGTTCCCCTAGAGGTAAGCCATGATATTCGCAAAGAGCTGTGGAAAAAACTGATTGTGAATTGCGGAGTGAACCCTTTGTCGGCGGTCACGCGGAAAAAAACCTATGAGCTAACCCATCAGCCGGAGCTGGCCCAAAAGGTTTATGGCGCCATGCAGGAGACCGGCCGTGCAGCCGCTTACGATGGGGTAGAAATTACCCCGGCCGAAGTCGATGACATGTTCAGCCTTATTAAGTCGTTCAACTCCATCAAAACCTCCATGTTAATTGATCTTGAGAAAGGCAGAGAGTTGGAACTCGACGCTATTCTGGGCAGCGTTATTGCCCGTTGTCGTATGCTGGGTAAGCCGGCACAAATTACCGAAACTCTATGGACAGAGCTGACTTCAAAACCCTTGCCAGACAGCCTGGATGGCTTGTTTAAACGGGAATAATAACAACCTTTGTCGCAGTAAGGAGTCTGACCGTGTTGTCATCATTAAAAAGAAAGCTCTATGTTCCGGTGGTTATCCTGGCCATTGTGGCCATCCTTGCCCTGATTACCTCATTTTACGTGATATCGGTATTAGGCAGTGCCCAATCCTCAGTGGAAGCAATTGAGCGTTACGCGGCAAAAGCCCGGCAAACGCAGTTTATGCTGGTGAATTATTTTGATGGTGAGGTGAGCGTAGCTGCGCTAACTGACGCGGTAAATGAACTTAAAAATACCCCCGACTCGCTGACCACGCACGTGCAGGCTAGTGAATTTTCCGGAATGGCTAACCGGATAGCCCGGGCTGGCGACCACCGTGAGCAAATGCAGCAACTGGAAGCGCAGTTACTGGCGGCCACCGACAGTTCCATTAATGAGTCAAACTCGTTTTTAAACTACGTCGCGAAGAAGCTGCTGAAAGATCCGGTGTCGGTGCCTGAAGGGGAATTGCGCACCATCATTGGTGCCACCAATAACACCGACACTAACTATCGTATCCAACGCCTGTTTCTGCGCATGATAAACGATAGTAGTCTGGTTCCTGAGGTGCGCGAATATATCAGTACCGCCATCGAAAATACCCGCAAAGACCTTATTGCGCTCACCGGCACGCCGGTTGAAAATGCCGCCCGTAGGGGTTTAGAGCTCAATATTCAGGCCCAGGAAGTCAGCGAACAATACATTGACAATGCGGCGCGGCTGAGTGAGCTAAGAAAAGCACTGCTAAGTGATTTTTCAGAGTTTATCACCCTTCTGGGCAACGTTCAGACCAGCCGGATTGATGAGAGCTTTGCTGACGTGCGGGGCGCCATCATTATGCTTTCAACGCTGACTATTATTGGCATTGTGCTGGTGGTCTTTATTAACCTGGCGGCCGGGCGCAGTATTACCCAAAGTCTGGACTTAATCAGTAATCGCGCGGGCAAGCTGGCCGACGCCGGCGGCGACCTGTCAAAGCGGCTGGATGAGAGTGGCGATCGTGAAATCGCGCGACTGGCCCAACAGTTTAATCGCTTTATTGAACATATCCGGGGCATCGTGGCAGAAGTGAAAGAGTTATCTGCTACAACCTCATCCATGGCCAGCTCTGTGAATACCGGCAACCAGTCGATTGCCAGGGATCTGGAGGCACAGCTGGAACAGGCCGATGGCCTGGCGACCTCCGCCGAAGAAATGCTGGCTTCTATTGAGCAGGTTACCCAGCACGCGGCCGGGGCAGCCAAAGAGGCCAGCAATGCACTGGCAGAAACGCGTAATAGTCAGACACTGCTTAATTCAACCCTGGCTAACAGCCAGACCATGTCCAGTGATGTGGCCAACGCTACCGGTCAGATGGAAAAACTGGCCGGGCTGGCCGAAGAAATTGGCGGTGTGGCCGAGGTGATTAACTCCATTGCCGAGCAAACCAACCTACTGGCGCTGAATGCCGCTATTGAGGCGGCCCGTGCCGGTGAACATGGCCGTGGCTTCTCGGTGGTAGCCGACGAGGTTCGCAATCTGGCCACTAAAACCCAGCAGTCGCTGGGCCAGATTCAGGTGTCTATCGATGGGCTCCAGGGCGCCACCGAAATTGCTGTGAGTGCGATGCAAAGTACTCACACTATCAGCGACGAAATGGTTAAGCATACTCAGGAGGCCGCCGCTTCATTGGCCCAGGTAACCGATATCATTGCTGCGATTGCCGACAGTAATCACCAGATAGCGCTGAGTGTTGAAGAGCAGGCAGTTGTGATACGCGGTGTAAACAGTGCGGTAGTCGCTATCCGTGATTTATCGGCCAATGCCCAGCAGCGTACACAGAATGCTGCAGGCTCAACCGCCAGTATGTCGCAGCAGGCGGAGCAGTTGCGCCTGCTGGTTGCCAACTTTAAAACCGGCTAGAGCACCTGTAGCAGTAACATACCGGTTGCTGCCTGACATATTATCCCAGCCAGTAACACTGCGCCGTCTTTGCTCATCATTCCTACAGCGGTGAGGGTGATGGAGAAGGCCGGCACTGCGGCAGCAAAGGGCACCACTTCCAGAGGGATCATGCTTAGAGCAAACAGTGCGCAATAGACAGCAACAAAACGCGATGCCGGACTTTGAGTTAACCCGGTTAAGCGCGGAGTGAGTATTTTCTCGGCTTTTACCACGTAGGGTCTGGATTTTTCTACCGCATTTTCCAGCTTTGCGTGGCTCAGAGATCGATTCTTCAGAACAGCGGGTAACCAGGGATGCTCGTCGCCAAATGCCATCTGTAAACAGATGATACACAGCGTTACGCCACAAATCGACGGCACTCCCGGGATAGCGCCGGTAGGCAGCAAGGCAATGAGAGCAGGCAGTAACAGAAGCGGCCCGAACCCCCGGCTTTCAAATTTGTTGACCACATCGCCAACCGATACCTCGCCAGTGGTTTTGTCCAGCAGATCATCCATGATGTCACTGATTTTGTTTTTACTCATGCCTGATTATCCGTGTCCGTGAATACACTTATCATACACTATCCGAACTTTATGATAGTGGCATGATCAGTAACACTCATCGTTGTTTTTTCGGACTATTGCAGACAGGGCCCTTATCGAACTCTCACTTTGCCTGAAGATTGTGATCTGTCTGTAAAGATCGTTCTTTTTTGTGAAACGAATTTAGTCTATTTAAGCAATAAATATCCATTTAATTAGGATTTAAAATGCAGTCACTACTTATTAATGGCTGAAAATTCTATTTATGAAAAAACTATTTTTAAGCTTCTGCCTGTTACTGCTGCCAACCCTGAGTGTGGCCGGAAATCCTGGTTACTCTGTAGACTATATTCGCGGTGAGGGTGATGTCGAAGGGATTAAGCTTGCCGCCCGTTACAACGCCGGACCGTTGTCATATATCAGCGATGACATCCTGCTGTACTGGGAAGCGAGCGTTAATTTCTGGGAATACGGGGCGGACGATAACCACGATACCGATTTTGTGCTGGCGGTCTCGCCGGTGCTGGTAAAACAGATTGGAACAATCAAACAAGCTCCTCTGTTTCTGGAAGCCGGGATTGGTTTCTCGCTTATTGAAGATACCACCTTCGCAGGTAAAGACGTTAGTACTCACTATCAGTTTGAAGATCGACTTGGCATAATGATGCAGTTTGGAAACAACAACCAGCATCACGTAGCCGTGCGTTATTTCCATTACTCTAATGCCGGCTTTAAGAAACCTAATCCTGGCCTGGACTTTATTGCCCTGTCTTATCAGCGGGAGTTTTAGCTCAGGGACTAGTGGCTAATCAGACGCGCCTTAGCTTCACTCTGGCTGACAACCTTAGACTCAATGTGCTCAATGCTTTGTTGATTGCGATAGGTGGAATAAGCCAGAAATACGGTTAAAGAAACTAAACCGATAAGGGCGAAAATACGCAAACTGCGGGCGTTACTCATAGCGAAAATATCCTTATTTTGACAATGTCTGTTGACTAATATATAGCCACCATTGCTCACTATGTAAAGCCCGCCAGGGTGTGCAGATTTATCACTGGGTATCAACCCGGGCAACTGCACTCACGCTCGGATTTTTTGTTTTCGGCCCTAAACCACCTACTTCAGTAGGTGGTTATCATTCGTGGTAGGGCTTTGCCCGCATAGATTTAAGCTGGCAAAGAAAGGTGTCTATACATTGTTGTCGGAGTCGCCGACAGCGACCAGAGGGGGTAGTGCGACCCGGTGACCGGGAACCACTCTGGACTCCCCGCAGCCCTTATCAGTGAAAAGCGCCATCGTCCCTGACAGAACAAACTAGACCGTCAATGACGGCACGTCCCTGTGCCGCATCGACTGAATCCTCATCCATGATGATTCTTCTAGTTTGTTATGTCTGCCAGTGACAATGACAACACTGAAGAAGGGCACAATTATTGTCCTTTCTTCGATTTAAACAAAGCCCCCTTTTAGGGGGGTAACGCAAAGCCACCTTCTTTAGAAGGTGGATTTTTTACTACAGCGTAAAGCGATTAACCTGCTCATTAAGCTCGGCGGCCAGCGAATCCAATTGATCACTCACGGCAACCATTTGTCGGGCCGCATGTAGATTATCATCGCTATTCGTGCTGATCTGCTGAATGTTCTGGTTAATATCTTCTATGACCTGAGTCTGCTCTTCGGTGGCAGTGGCGACCTGCATATTTACATCATTAATATGCTGGATACCGGAAGCAATGGAGGTAAGCAGGGTTTCCAGATTTTGTGCTGCGCTAACCACTTCTTCGGTTTGTCCGCGGCTGTCGCGCATTTTCACCAGCGCCTGGTCGGAGTCATATTTAAATTTATCAATCTTGCTCTGGATCTCGTCGGTAGACTGAGCCGCCCGTGAAGCCAGGCTGCGAACTTCATCGGCAACTACCGAGAAGCCCCGACCATGATCGCCGGCTCTGGCCGCTTCGATGGCGGCGTTCAGGGCCAGTAAGTTGGTTTGTTCTGAGATGCCACGGATGGTATCTAGAATGCCAATAATATCGGCAGTATGGGAATCCAGTGACTCGATAACGGCCGTTACTTCGGATACCTGTTTGGCTAACTGATTAATATTAGCGACCGCCCGTGCCGTGGTATCCAGCCCGTTAGTGGAGGTTGAGGAGCACGCCTGGGCATCGGCGGCGGCTGCCTGCGCAGACGAGGCAATATCATTAACCGTATGGCTCATCTGGGTTAGCGCCGTGGCTACCTGGATAGTGCGGTCGCGCTGCTCTTCGCTATTGGTCTGTGTCGTTTTGGACTGGCTGGCCACCTCAAAAGCAGACTGGCGCAGATTCGCGCTGGTATCGGTTACCCGTGAGATAATGTCATGCAGGCTGGCAATAAAGCGGTTAAAGCCATCAACCAACTGGCGGGTTTCGCGCTGCTCGGGCAGGGGAATGCGTTTGGTCAGATCACCGTGGCCGTCACCAAGCTGTTTAAACACTGCGGCGAGATTTTCAATGGGTTTACTGATGGTTCCGGCCAGCCAGACGCCAAGCAGAGCAAACCCACCGGCAATCACCAGCGACCAGAAAATCATACTCAGGCTGGCATTATCCATTTGCGAGTACAGCTCATTTTCCGGTACCTGAGCGATGACATACCAGCCTGCGCTTTTTACATAGGTGCTGGCGTAAAGCATGTCTTCCCCCCGGGCCAGATTGAAAGACTGCTGTTGCAGTAACTGGTTGGCTGTTTGCCCGGATGTGACATCGCGTAAATGTGACTTACCTAACAGGTCGGTATTGGAATGGGCAATGATAGTGCCTTCACCATCGGTCATGTAAATAAAACCGCTTTCGGCGATTTTTACACTGTTCAGCACATCCACCAATTCATCGACAGACTTTGCTACCCCTGACATACCGCGCCCATTGGTTTGCTGGTAGTTAGCAAATAAACGATAGCCCTGGCCGGGTTCGTTGTACAAACTTAATGAAGTTTCCTGACCACTGTCTTTATAAGCGAAGAACCAGCCATCGTACTGATCGTTTTTAAGTACCCGTAAAAAGCCGTCCTGATTCCAGTATTTGTGGGTGTTGCGGTCGACAAATGAGGTAACAGTGAGGTCGTTAAAACGGGCAATTTCGCCAAGATAATTTACCAGGCGGGCTTCGCCCGGCTTATCGGCACCGGCCGCAGACCAGGCAATAATGTCCGGATTATTGGCAATGCTGAAAGCGACTGATTTCATCAAAGTCACTTCTTTATCTACCCGGTTGGCCACCTGTTTTACCATATTGGGTAGCTGCGCCGTTTCCATGTTGGTTTCCATCATATCGCGGGCGATAAATTGTTGAACCGTACCCACCAGCAAAGTAGAGGCGAGTACCGCAATGATGAGAATGGTGATGAGCTTTTGTTTAATACTAAGTGAGCTAAAGCGCATAGTAAGTACCTGGAAACCTAATAATTGTTATTGAGCGGGAACGCGCCGGGTAGTCTTAAAGGGCACAAATCATGCTGCGCGGGGCCTTTGGCGCAGTAATAAATGTATTAGGTTGAAGGTGGTCGTACAAGTTGTATTTAGGCTGCTAACACAATTACCGGATTGTGTTATCTTTTTATTTACAATTGAGCCCGTGGAATAGAAATAAAAAAGGCCACTTCAATAGTGGCCTTTCACATTTGTTATTCTGCATGGCTCATTTAGAAGTGATCGGCGTGAAAACGCAGGTGATCGCCAATAAACGAGGCAATAAAGTAATAGCTGTGATCGTAGCCTTCATGCTGACGCAGGGTTAGCGGATACTGATTTGCTTCAGCGGCGTGTTGCAGTGCCTCAGGTTTTAGCTGCTCTGCCAGGAAGTTATCGTCCAGGCCCTGATCGACTAACATTGGCGTATGCGCTTTGCTGGCATTGATCAGACACACAGTGTCGTGCGCTTCCCAGGAAGACTTATCATCGCCCAGATAGGCCGTAAACGCTTTTTGACCCCAGGGGCAATTAACCGGATTGGTGATTGGGCTGAAGGCCGATGCCGAAGCAAACATACCCGGGTTTTTCAGCGCGATGCTCAGCGCACCGTGTCCGCCCATAGAATGACCGGCAATGGCACGTTTACCTGATACCGGGAAGTTTTCTTCGATGATCGTAGGCAGCTCTTTTACCACGTAATCGTACATGTGATAGTGGGTTGCCCAGGGTGATTGAGTGGCGTTGACATAAAAGCCCGCGCCTTTCCCTAAGTCGTAGTTGTCATCGTCGGCCACATCATCTCCGCGGGGGGAGGTGTCCGGTGCCACAATGGCTATGCCTAATTCCGCCGCCAGACGTTGCGCACCGGCCTTTTGCATAAAGTTCTCGTCGGTACAGGTAAGGCCCGATAACCAGTAAAGGACCGGTACTTTTGTGCCATCATTGCACTGTGGAGGTAAATAAATAGCAAATCGCATTTCACAGCGATTGACTTTGGAGCGATGCGTGTACTGTTTATGCCAGCCACCAAAGCTTCTGTTACAACTCGTGTTTTCTATTGTCATGATAAAATTCGACGTCCGTTGAAAAAACTACCCCGCCACCGAGATGTGGGTCATCGCTCGTTGGTGGCGGGTGCAGTTATTAACCGTTGTAGTGAATTACGCTGCGGATACTCTTGCCTTCGTGCATTAAGTCAAAGGCTTCGTTAATGTCTTCCAGACTCATGGTATGGGTAATGAAGTCATTCAGGGCGAACTTGCCAGCCAGGTAGTCTTCAACGATCCCTGGCAGTTCTGAGCGACCTTTTACGCCACCAAAGGCAGTGCCTCGCCATACCCGACCGGTGACTAACTGGAATGGACGGGTCGAAATTTCCTGACCTGCTCCGGCAACACCGATGATGACTGATTCCCCCCACCCTTTATGGCAGCACTCAAGAGCGGAACGCATAACATTCACGTTACCGATACACTCAAACGAGTAATCCACGCCACCGTCGGTCATTTCTACGATCACTTCCTGAATAGGCTTGTCGTAGTCTTTCGGGTTGATACAGTCAGTAGCGCCGAGCTTTTTCGCCAGTTCAAACTTGGACTCATTCAGGTCGATACCAATGATGCGACCAGCCTTTGCCATGGTAGCGCCGATAATCGCAGACAAACCAATGCCGCCCAGGCCAAACACCGCTACGGTATCGCCTTCCTGAACTTTTGCGGTTTTAGTTACTGCGCCCATCCCGGTGGTAACACCGCAGCCCAGTAAGCATACTTCTTCCAGTGGCGCCGTTGGATTTACTTTAGCCAGTGAAATTTCTGGCAGTACGGTGTATTCAGAAAAAGTAGAACAACCCATGTAATGGAAAATTTCTTTACCGTTACAGGTAAAACGTGTAGTGCCATCAGGCATCAGGCCTTTACCCTGGGTTTCGCGAACTGCGCTACACAGGTTGGTTTTACCCGAAGTACAAAATTTACACTTGCCACACTCAGCCGTGTATAACGGAATAACGTGGTCGCCCACTTTTACTGAGGTAACACCTTCGCCTACAGACTCAACAATACCGCCACCTTCGTGACCCAGAATTGACGGGAATACACCTTCAGGATCGTCACCTGACAAGGTAAACGCATCAGTATGACAAACCCCTGTGGCAACAATTTTAACGCGAACTTCACCCGCTTTCGGTGGCGCAACCTGCACCTCTTCGATGCTTAAAGGTTTGCCAGCTTCCCAGGCAATTGCTGCTTTACAGGTAATGACATCTGCCATATTTCAACATCCTCTTGGTTTTTCTTGAGTTGATTTAGTTAATTACATTTATTGTAGACCTGATAGAATCAGTAACAATAGCTGTTTTATGTAAATAACTTTTACCATATGGTAATAATCGGGGTTTTATGGCGAACTGGGAAGGGATCAACGAATTTGTCGCGGTGGTTGAAGCGCAGAATTTTACCCTGGCAGCAAAGCGGTTGGGGCTCTCTACTGCGCAGGTTTCGCGACAGGTAGCTAAGCTTGAAAACCGGCTCAGTACCAAACTGCTCAACCGTACCACCCGCGTGGTGGCGGTAACAGACTCGGGCGAGACTTTTTATCGTCATTGTAAACCTATTCTGGAAGAACTCAGCGCGGCTGAGAAAGTGGTTACTGATCTGCAGGCAAAACCTACCGGTAAGTTAAAAATGACAGCGCCGGTCACTTACGGAGAACGAATTATTGCCCCCATTGTGAATGACATATCAGCAGCACACCCGGATCTTGAAATTCAGCTAAACCTGACCAATCAGCTGGTGGATTTAATTCACGATGGATACGATCTGGCGATTCGCCTGGGTGAGTTGGAAGATTCTTCCTATATCGCCCGGCGATTGTCCAGCCGCGCCTGGCATCTGGCGGCTTCTCCAGCTTACCTCGAAAAGCGTGGTACGCCGCACTCACTGTCTGAATTACCCAATCATCAATGTATTCTGGGTACCTCAGATAACTGGAAGTTCAGCCGCAATGGCAAGCATGAAATCGTCAGGGTAAAGCCGCGCCTGCGTTGTAACAGCGGTGTAGCGCTAATTGATGCCGCGCTTAAAAATCTCGGAATTATTCAGTTACCTGATTACTATATCCGGCCATATCTGGCCTCCGGTGAGCTTATCGAGTTGTTGCCCAACCAGCAAATCGCCCATGAGGGAATTTGGGCGCTGTATCCGCCTACCCGCCATTTATCACCCAAAATCCGTATGGTAATTGATAGCCTGGTGGCCGGCATACAAAATCCGTAATGATAATAGTTATTATTTGCAATTGGGTTGGAGAGAGGTTACATTAACGGCGTACGTAGTTTTAATAGTGTGTCTCTTAACTCTATTAGAATCCTTTTAGCAGGCCCTCATCCACTGGCCTGCTTTTTTTTGCCTGCGAAAAAAGGCCTAAAGTAGGAGATCATCCCGCTTAAAATTGACTTAGGCTTAGTGCATCAGTGTTGTTAAGCAGGTGAACTATGCGAGCAATTGTTTTGGTGATGGGATTACTGGGGCTGGTTAGCGTAAATCAGGTCAGGGCCAGCGTGGAATTGTCAGACGATTTCGTTAATGCACAACCCAGAGTGCAGCTCTACATGGCCTATGCCGAATACAAGATGGCCAATTATCCGCTGGCGCATGCTATGTGGCAGCAGATAGATGGCGCAGGTAAGGCCGAAGCACTGTTTAATTTAGGGATCCTGTACGAGCAGGGCAAAGGCGTTGAACAAAGCCTGGTTGCGGCCCGCGGTTACTATTTGCAGGCCGCCGAAGCAGGCAGTCGAGCGGGGGCTTATCAGGTAGGTCTGATGGCTTTGGAGCATCCTGAAATGGTGTCGCCGGATACGGCAAAACACTGGTTGATGGTGGCTGCTTTAGATGGCGACGAAGATGCCGGCCGGCTGCTCAAAACGCTCACTACTGATGAGCCAGACAGTAGTGATCCCATGCTCAGCGTTAAACGCTTGCTTATGCGCGGCGACAATGAACAGGCCATTGCGCAACTGATCAAACTCAGCGAGCAATCGCCCGCTAATTATGCCGCCATGACCGAACTGGCGTGGCTCTATGAAACCGGCCTGGCCGTGCCGCGTGATCTCAATAAAGCTGCCGAGCTTTTCTCGGTAGCTGCTAAAGCAGGCAATGCCCGGGCTCAGTATGCACTGTCGGTGATGTATTCAACCGGTGCAGGCAAGCCGGTGGATGCGGAGTTAAGTTTGCAGTGGTTACAAAAGTCCGCCGCGCAAAACTACAAACCGGCGGTAGAGCAACTGGCAGCAACTTCAGAAAAAGACAGTTAACTCAATATTTGTTAGTAAGTATGTCTGACTGCCCCCGACTGCGTCATTTAGTGTTAGGCTGATTTGTATCTGTAGCGAGTATGGTATTAATGATGGAAAAGCTCTTTCTCGGTATAAAAGGTCAGTTGGTATGCATCGATAAAGCCTCGGGCGATAAGCTTTGGGCCACCAAACTAAAATCCACATCCGGTGTAACTAATCTGTTATTTGAAGATGACAAGGTGTTCGCCTATTCAGGTGGGCATTTATTCTGCGTTGCCGCCAAAGATGGCAAGGTGTTATGGGAAAACAAACTGGATGGTCTGGGTTATGGCCCGTGCATTATTGCCAGCGAAAACCAGAATGCATCGTTAATTGCCGATCAGCTCCAGGCTCAGCAGTCATCTGCGGCTACAGCCGGCGTGATTGCGGCAACAGCAGGTTCGGCGTCAGCCAGTGGATCGGATTAGTCTGTCCTGAACTGTTACCCAAAGTGACGGAACGACACTATTGCGGTTGAATGTCACTTTTAGGAAGACGGAAGGCTGTTGAGGTAATCGGTTGCCTCCTGAACTCCGGCTTCACTGGCTTTTGTAAGCCAGGCAACGCCGGCCGAGCGGTCGGCAGGGGTACCTTTACCTTCTATTAGTGCAACGCCATAATGGTATTGAGCCAATGCGGAATAGCCCGCTTCATCATTAGTCATGGCACCGCGCTTAAGCAGGGCCGTGGCCTTTTTCTCATCTCTGGGAACGCCAACCCCAGTATCGTAAATTTGCGCCAGCCAAATCATTGAATACACACTGTTGAAGCGTTCAATGCAGTCCTCAAAAATCGCAATCGCCGCATCGTGATCGCCTACTTTTTCTGCGGCATAACCATACAAACATTTAATCGGTTTGGTGCTGGTTACAAAGGATTCGTAACTTAACTCACTGGTGTTCCCGCTGCCACCCTCGTGCTGTGCAGAAACCGGGCGTATAGCAAATAACAGGCTGATTGCTGCAATGACAAAATGAATGGTTTTCATGCTGACTCCCGACGGTTAGTTAGCTTCACTGTAAATGAATGGTGGAGAGATGAAAATGATGCTTTGGAAGGGGTAAACTAAGCTTATGAGATCAATAAGATAAATTGGACGACGAGGCGCATAACAAGGTAATTTTGTTCGTAAATGTTATGGTATAACATAATGGGTGTAGCTATTTTATCCCTTAATCTACTTTCATTTCCGGATTTATTACCATGCCTGACGCCGTTATCAGCGCATCAAACTTATGTGTTGATGTGAAAACAAAGAAAATTCTAAAAAATGTTTCCTTTAATGCTAACAGAGGAGAGGTACTTGCCTTACTCGGCGGAAACGGGGCTGGTAAATCGACAACTATCAAGACCTTTCTGGGGTTAATGAAGCCAACTTCAGGCTCGGTGCGGCTGGATGGCGTGGATGTGAAAAAAGACCCTGGCATTGTTCGTCAGAAGGTGGCCTATTTACCGGAATCGGTCATGTTATACGGGCATTTAACCGCGATTGAGAATATCCAGTACTTTTTATCTTTGTCGGGTAAAGACAAGTCAGAAACAGAGATTGTTGCCGCTCTTCAACGAGTAGCATTGCAGGAGTCAGCATGGCGCACCGCACTTGGTGGTTACTCTAAAAGCATGCGGCAAAAAACAGCAATTGCTTTAGCGCTGCTGCGTGAAGCCCCCATTCTTTTTCTGGATGAGCCCACGTCCGGGCTTGATCCGGTAGCTATTGATGAGTTTAACCGCCTGGTAAGTCGGCTGGCTGCACAGGGTGCCACCATTTTAATGGTTACTGACGACGTGTATGGGGCCTGCCATGTAGCTAATCGCATTGGTTTGCTTCGGGATGGTGAGATTGTAGGTATGTTTGATGCCCCTGAGCAGGGAAATATTGATTCTGAAGCGGTGCATAAAGCCTTTACTCAGGGAGTGGTTGCATGAGTAACACTGTCTTTACCATCGCCAGGGATGAATGGCGTTACTGGCGGCGTTCCAGCCTGGCGCAAACCGTGTTGATTATTGCGTTGCTTCTTGCCGCCGCATCGGTCTGGGTAACGCATGCGACCATTAGCCATACCACTGAACAGCGTCAGCACATGCAGTCAGAATCGATTACGGCATTTGAAGAGCAGCCTGATCGTCATCCTCACCGAATGGTGCATTATGGGCATTACTTGTTTCGTTCACCACCGCCACTGGGCTCGCTTGATCCGGGCATCGACAGCTTCACTGGTAATGCCATTTTTCTGGAAGGCCATCGTCAAAATGGAGCTACCTTTGCTGACCAGAAGCAAGGCACCGGTTTAACCTGGGTAGGAAGACTCACTCCGGCCTATGTCATGCAGGTACTTACGCCGCTGCTGTTAATTGTTCTGGGATTTGGGGTGATGACCCGGGAGCGGGAAGCCGGCACGCTGGATTTTCTTAAAGTACAGGGCGTATCGCCACTGGTTTTACTCGCCGGTAAAGGTGTTGCAATGGCAGGGGCTGGTTTGCTGGTGCTTACCCCATTGATTATCGGTGCCCTGATTTCGGTGTTAAACGGTGCCGAGGTAGTGCCGGTATTGACCTTCATTTTGAGTTACCTGATTTACATTGTGGTGTGGTGCGCGCTGGTGTTGCTGATATCAACTTTGGCTCGTTCTAACAGCGTTAGCTTCAGTGGTTTGGTGGCGGTATGGATCCTACTGTGCCTTGTAGTACCGCGGGTCGCGAGTAACACAGCAAGCGTAATGGTTGCCTCGCCAGGTAAGTTGGAAACAGATTTTGCGGTGCTAAAGAAACTGCATCAGATGGGTGATGGGCATAATGCTAACGATCCGGCGTTTAAAGCTTTTAAAGACAATTTGCTAGCGCAATACAACGTAGACTCGGTGGAGGATCTACCGATTAACTTCAGGGGCGTGGTGGCACAAAAATCTGAAGCGGATTTAACCGAAGTGTTAAATGAATTTGCTGAACAGCAAATGGCGCAACAGCAATCGCAGGCAGTCATTGCCAGAATGTTTGGCTGGCTATCACCGATGATAGCTATTCAAAATGCGTCGATGAAGCTCGCAGGCACGGATCTGGAAAACTACCAGCGGTTTATGCGCGAGGCCGAAGCTGTACGTTTTGAATTTGTGCAGTCACTGAATAAGCTGCATGCCGAGGGCATGAGCCTTGAGCAGGATGCGAATAAATATAAAAGTGCAGAGGCTAAAAAAGCCGCTACCGTGGATGCTGAAAACTGGCAGATGCTGGAAGAATTTCAATTTACGCCGTTGCCAGCCGGACAACGGTTTTTTAATAGCCTGACGGCCGTATTGCAATTGCTGTTTGCTGCCGGATTAGTGCTGGGTTTCACTTATATTGCAGGTAGACGAGTATGAGTTGGTCAGATATTCGTCGTGAAGCTGCGTTTGTTTTACGCAAAAAAAATGTGTCTCTACTGTTAGTGGCTTCCTGTGCGTTGGCCCTGTTTTCAGTTTGGACAGGCAGTGTTGAGGTGGCGCAGCAAAAAGCCACCATTGAGCGTTTACTGGAAGGGGATAAAGCGGATCGTGAAGAGGTAACCCTTAAGCATCACGACAATGGCTATATTGCCTATTACACCTTTCACCTGACGTATGCGCTGCCCTCGCCACTGGCCTTTGCAGCGTTGGGCGTTCGGGATGTGTATCCCTGGAAACACCGTATCCGAATGTTAGCTCTGGAAGGTCAGATTCACGAGTCAGATACGCAAAACCCTGAACTATCATTAGCCGGCAAAATTGATTTTACCTTTGTTATAGCTGTGTTTGCGCCGCTCATACTGATATTACTACTACACGATCTACGAGCTGCTGAACGTGCTGCTGGTCGTCATGACTTTTTGATTGTCACGGCCAGAACGCATAGCAGCTTGTGGCCATTACGTGCCGGATTAATTGTGCTGGGGCTGTGGCTGGCCCTCATCCTGCCGTTTATTGGCGGCGCCATAGTAAACGGGGTACCAATCTGGCAAATGGCAGCGGTGTGCGCCGTAGTACTGGTTTACTTACTATTCTGGTCGTTGCTGTGTTACTGGGTTGCGCGTTTTACCTTTCCTGCTCCGGTGTTGGCTTCGCTGCTGCTGGGTATTTGGTTAGCGACGACCTATATCATACCGTCGGTTGGCAACGTGGCCTTTGAGGAGGCTTATCATGGGCCTGAGGGCGGCGATATCCTGATGACCCAGCGTGAAGCAGTAAATGATGCCTGGGATTTACCACACCAGGCAACCATGGATGCGTTCGTCGCATCTCACCCCGAGTGGTACGGCAAAACTGAAACCAGCAGCCTGTTTGAATGGAAGTGGTATTACGCCTTTCAGCAAGTGGGCGATGAAAAAGCCCGGCCTCTCTCCCGGGCTTATCAGCAAATTGCTGAGCAGCGTTATGAAGCGGCGGGATGGGTAGCACTACTGTCGCCAGCAACACTGTTTAAAAGAACCCTAACACGCTGGGCTTATACGGATGCAAAAGCTGCATGGGAATACGAGCGCGATATCCGCACGTTCCATGCTGAACTACGGGAGTTTTACTATCCCTTCCTGTTTAACGGCACTGAGTACAACGAGGGGTCGTTAGCACAAAGGCCTGCTTTTCAACCCAACACGCCCTAGGAATCTTTCATTGATAACCCAGCACGCCGACTTTTACATCTGGCAGTGTTATCAGGACTCAGCGCGACAGCGGCTGCGCAAACGAGAGATTCAGGCAGTGATGATCCCGAACCTATCTCGGTGCTAAAACAACGTCGTGCTTATGGCGGTGATGCCCGCTTAGAAAAGCTACCTTTAGCTGGCTCCGGTGTGATGGAGCAAGTTTGTGCGGGCAGCGATACGCTGTTTGTATAGTTTCAGTTGCTTACAGCCAACCCTTCTGTCGCGCAATTCGGGCCGCTTCAATACGGTTGCTGGCATTCAGTTTACTGGAGGCACTGGATAAATAGTTGCGCACCGTCCCCGGCGACAAATGCATTTCATTGGCGATCTGTTCAGTTTGATAACCATCTGCAGCCAGTTTGAGGGCTTTGCGCTCTTTGTCGCTCAACGGGTCGGCCTCTTCCCAGGCATCTACAATAAGCTCTGGCGCAATCATTTTGCGGCCCTGCATTACCCGGCGAATTGCATTGGCCAGATCGTCACTGGGAGCGTCTTTAAGTAAATAGCCTTTTACGCCGTATTCCATGGCACGCCGTAAGTACCCTGAACGGGCAAAGGTGGTAAGTATAATGACTTTACAGGCCAGAGATTGCTGTTGAATTTGTTGGGCTAATTCCAACCCTGTCATCTGGGGCATTTCAATGTCGGTTAGTACCAGGTCGGGGTTAAGTTCGCTGATAAGTTGCAAGGCCTGTTTACCGTTGCTGGCTTTGCCGATGACCTGCATGTCCGGCTCTAAATCTAACAGTGCAGACAATGCGCCTAGCAGCATTCCCTGGTCTTCGGCAATCAGAATATTAATGGTTGTATTCATAGTGGCACCGTTACGGTTATGCTAAACCCTTGTGTATGATCAAGCGACAACTCGCCGCCCAGTTGAGCTACGCGCTCGCGCATACCTTTTAGCCCATTGCCCTCAGGACCGGCTTTGCTACTGCCATTATCGGCAATAGTAAGTTTGAGCTGCCCGGCTGTTTCGCTCAGTGTTATCTGGCAGCGGGTTGCGTTGGCGTGCTTTACCAGATTGGTAACTGCCTCGCGGACAATAAAGCCCAGAGTGCTGTCTATGTTAGCAGGCAAGGGGGTCTCAGGAATATGATAATGAAAGTCAACCTCAATTGAATTGAGCAGGGTTTTGGCGTTGGCTAATTCTGTGGCCATATCTTTTTGGCGATATCCGGTAACAGCTTCCCGTACTTCTGCTAAAGCACTGCGACTGATCTGTTCGAGTTCGGCAATTTCCTGACGGGCTTTGTCGGTATCATGATCAAACAGTTTTTGCGCCAGCTGGGCCTTCATGGTAAGCATGGAGAAGGTGTGGCCGATTAAATCATGTAGGTCCCGGGCAATCCGCTCGCGTTCGGCCGTAGTAGCGAGACGCTTGACCTCTTCCTGGCTGAGTTTGAGTTGCGTATTCTTCTTCGCCATTTCACGTTGAAAAACATTGACGCCGCCAATCATGATAGAGAAAGTCAGTGCCGGCACGTAAAAGAAAGCTGGTAAGTCGCGCAGCCAGGCTAGTAACACTATGTAAGCCAGTATGATCGCTATGGTGGCAAGGCTCTGTTTTGGTTGCCCCACGTGTGCCGCAAATGCACTGGCGTACACAAAAAATACGCCGGCTCCCGGATTAACCAGAGTGAGTACCGTGCCTATTGCACAGATGGCGGCAATGTAAAACAGGGTATGAGTACCAGATGTCCAGTAAGCACGAAAATAACAGATAAGGAAAAACAGTATACCTATTGCCGACAGCCACACATGCCAGGCCGGTGGATCGTAAAACACAAAGTGAACAAAAAAAGTGCCCAGGTAGACCAGCCATAGGTAAGGCAAAACGCCAATGTCGGTGTTGGCTGGCAACAAGCGGCGATGCACCGTTGTGGCCAGCTTTTTAAGGTGGTTAATCATGTTTACTCAAAGTAAATATTATCGAGTTCAAAGTTAAAATTCGGTGTTGCGGCTCCGGCAACCCAGCCAATCCCAGTGACGTTAGTCCAGTCAACGCCACCAATATCACTCAGGTTAACCGACACCTGTCGACACTGGCCTGTTACCGTAAAATTTACCTCGCTGGGGCGGCCGGTTTGAGACGTTAGCACCATTAATCTGAAGACGTTTTCAGTGCCCGTAACATCAAATACTATACGCTTGAAATTACTAAGATTATAGCCAGCATCCATGGACTCTGTGAACATCAGAAAAACGCCCGACCATGGATAGGCAAACTGCTTACCAACAGTGCCTGAAACTTTCAGTGCGCCATTACCATGACAGCCCTGGGCATTGTGGCTAATGGTAGCTGTAGAATTACCTTGCATCATCTGGTCAGTGGAGACTACAAACCGGCCACCTAACTGTGACTTAAGGTCTGTATTGAATTGACTTACCATGCCTGTCTTGGGTGTTTCGCCGGTGGTAGTCTGAGTGTCAAAATAGGCAGCGACCTGAAAACCATTTTTGACTATCCACCGAATATGTTGGGTGTGTTTGATGTTCGTCCTGGGATCTTTGTTGAGCACGATGAAATCTGCCCGCGCACCACTGCGTAAATGGCCTCGCTCGCCTAGATTAAATGTCGAATAGGGTAAGTAGGTCGCGGCGGTCAGCGCTTCGGTAGGCGATAGCCCACTGTCCACCAGTAAGGCCAGTTCATCGTGCAGACTGATCCCATGCGCAGTACCTTGGTTTGGCGCATCGGTTCCCGCTAGTACCGCGATACCTGCTTCATACATTCTGCGGGTATTTTCTATTGCAATGGCAAAGTAATCTTCCGCCACCCGGCCAGAAGCAATATCGTTAGCAATTGCGTGCTTCACATCAGCAGCCAAATGAGAGCTAAAAGCGGAATTCTCGATTAATGCCTGCCCTCGCCCTTCCCCGGCCAGCGATGCCAGAATTGATAAAGTGGGGATGACGAACATGTCCTGAGATTTCATCAGTGCAATAAGTTCGTCACTGGCTGGCGTGCCACCAAAAGTATGAACCAGGCCATCTGCTCCGGCCTTAGCAGCATGCTCTGCCGAAGCCAGATCCATGACGTGCACTACCGCCACAGCGTTTTGAGCATGAGCTGCTCTGACTACAGCCGCCAGGGTGTCATAATCAATAGACGTAAAACGGCCTTTGTGATCGGCATGACTGGCCGATGCGTCGTAGACAATCTTAATGTAGTCGGAACCCTCAGCCAGTCGCGCAGCCACAAAGTCGCTGGCTTCCTGGGGGTGGGCAATAGTTGGAATAGCAATGCCATACTCGGTGCCATGTCCGCCGGCACTGGTTACCAGCACACCTGAAGAAAATAAGTCGGCTTCCGTTACCGTATCCAGGCTAATCCGCTGGCCTTTTTTTGCCAGGAAAAACCGTGTATCAGTAAACATATCCAGGCTGGTGGTTACGCCATACTGTAAGGATTGCTGCAACGCGTTACCCCAGGAGTGTGTATGGGCATCAATCAGGCCCGGGATCACAAAGCCGCCCTGACCATCAATTACCGTGACATCGGTTACTGTGTCAGGGTTGACAATACGTCCTTCACTGATAGTGAGCTCTGTATTGTCGTGCCATTGCTGGCCATCAAAAACCGCAATGTTAGTTATTCGATAACTGCCGCTGTCAGGAATAGTAAGGGTGTTTTCGGCATTAGTTGCTGCCGGCTGCGGCGTTACTTCCGGAGTAGGAAGCACACTAATAAATAGGCCGATAAGTGCTAATATCACCACTACAATGATAGAGAATCTCATGTTGTTGTCCTTGTTTAGTGACGGTTGTCGATAGCGTTGAATCGATTTACACAGAGGCCTAGAAAGACCAGCGTGTAGGCAGTTAATACGCCAGCATGCAAATACCAGGGCGCGCCCAGACTATTGCCTTGAATTGCCAGTGCCAGTTGTGCCAGGTGGTAAGCAGGGAAGAGATTGGCTGCCAGTTCAAGCGTCGACGGAAATAGCTGAATGGGTACCCACAGGCCGGATAAAAATGCCATGGGCAGGTAAATAAGATTGACTACTGCTGGTGCCGCTTTGGCTGTTACTGACAAGCCAATAAACAGTCCGATAGCACAGAATGGCAACGTACCGAACAACACGGTTATGAGTGTAGAAAGCCACTGAGTGCGGGTCATCGTAACGCTACCAAACGCGGCTCCCAGAGCAAACAGGCTCAGAATAATGACCAGTGCAAATAACATGGCCGTAATAATACGGGCAGCAAAATAGCTGCCAATTGGCATTGGGCTTACCTGCTTTAGGCTCAAAATCCCTTTGTCTTTATCGGTGGCCACATCGGCTCCGAAAGAAAATAGCGCCGGGCCGATAGCGCCGAACACGGCATAGGTGGCCATCAGGTATTTTGCCGCCTGACCAGGTTGACCGCCCATGGCGTTAAACAGTAACCCAAAAAATACATAGAACATCAGCGGAAAAGCGAGGCTTGGGATCACAAAGCCAGGACTGCGTAGTGTCTTTAATAATTCTGTTTGAGTCTCTAACTGCAATATTTGCCAGCGTTTAGAGAGCGACAACGGTTGCGAAGTGATCATGACGATATCTCCTGATTATTTACCGCGCTATTTGTTGAGACTGTGGATTGAGTGAGGTGTAAAAACGCATCCTCCAGTGAAATCCCTGACACAGTCAGATCAAGGGTTGTAATGTCAGCGTCGAATAGCGCCATCAAGTGCGTTTGTGGGGCTGTTGAGTACACCTCAATATAGTCGCCGCGGCTATGCACCTTGGTATCTGGCAGGAGCTTTTGAACAACATCATGCGAAGTGTTACTGCGAAAGCGCAGGCGTTTACCGCCCAGCTCTGCTTTTATCTGTTCGGGTACACCCTGAGCGATTACTCGCCCTTTGGATAACACGATAATTCTGTCGGAGAGCGCATCAGCTTCTTCCAGATAATGGGTCGTTAGTAATACCGACGCGCCTCGTGCTGCTAATGCCCGGATGCAGCGCCAGAATTCGCGCCGGGCTGTGGCATCCAGGCCGACTGTCGGTTCATCCAATATCACCAGGCGTGGATTGCCTATAATAGCCATAGCAAATAGCAACCGTTGCTTCTGACCACCAGATAAGGTTTGCACTTTGCGTTGTTGCAAGTCTGTGAGTAAGGCTTTTTCAAGAGCGTCCTCTAGCGACAGACTGTTTGGATAATAGCTGGCAAACAACCGTAACTGCTCTATAACCTTTACATTATCGGGCAGCGTAGCCGACTGTAGCATGACACCCATTTGTTGTTTGGCAGCCCAATGCGCGGCGGGATGGCCGAAGACAATAACTTCCCCGGAATCAGCTTTCAGCTGACCCAGCAGCGAACCTATAGTGGTGGTTTTTCCCGCGCCATTTTCACCGAGCAATGCCACGACTTCATTAGGTTGAATAGTTAGCGAGACATCGTCGACGGCGCACACTTTTCCAAAGCGTTTTGAAAGATGATTAATGCTGACGAGCGGTTTATGTTCTGCTTGCATACTGTTTCTCCGTGATTATGGATTCAGTATGCCCGGTGCTGGTGTGAGAGATAATTAGCAAGTGTCATCAATATTATGTGACATTTGTCATATTGTGTTTTGGGAGCCGTAGTATAGAAATTGTCTATGCCAACTGAATTGGTAGCAATTGGCTTCTCAACGACTCGCAAACTACCACATATATAAAGTAAGTCCCGCGCGGACGACGATTTTTCAGGTTAGTTAACTGTTAGCCAGAATGTAGTCTTTAATCCGTTCGCTACACTGCCCGTCGGTGGCGCCCACCATGTCCTGGGTAATTTGCAAACGCTGGGGTTCGAGCTTTTCCGGGTTATTCAACGCGCTTTCAATGGCGGCGGGTACCTGCTTAGGCAACGTGGCGCGCGTGCAAAGATCGTTGAACATCTGCAGGTCGGGGTCAAGACGTTTCTCTAAGCGAAACTTTAAAATGCCCCGATAGCTCCAGCGGGTCTGATAGAAATCACACCATACTACCGGTTTATTCAGCGCAGCATACTCAAAGATGGCTGATGAGGCATCTGATAACATTACATCGGATATTTGCATAAACGGTATCAGGTTATAGTCCTCCACACCGGCAATATGCACATTTGCATGGGTAGCCCATTTTTTAAATAGCGCGCGCTGACCTTCGTAGCGTTCTTTGGTCAGGCTAAAATAATGCGGCTTGATAAGCACATTGTAATCGGCCAGCAGTTGCGGCAGCGATTCATCGAACTTTTCGATACTCGATGGATAGAAAGTGGGAGCGTAAAGCACCGTGGGTTTATTTGGCGACAGGCCGAACTCGCGTAAGCCAATAGAAGCTGGGGTGCCGTCAAATAAAGGAGCGAGCTTAGCGTAGCCGGTGTCCACAAAACCGGATTCCGGAAACTTCTCCTGCAACCGCTGTAAGCGTTGCTGACCTTCTACAAAGCGCACATCAAATGGGAACTCTGATGCTGTGTAATAAATGGCTTTAGGGCCAATACCATGTAAAACCAACGCCAGACGTGCCTTAATCTTGGCTTTCTCGCTTTTACAAAATTGCGGGGGGTTACCAAAGAAAATCCAGTCGGCTTTATTTTGCTGATAAAAAAGGTGAGCGTTTTTGGGCGAATCTAAAAAGTGATAAGCCATTTCCGCTTTGTCGAGTTCGCTTTTTTTCAGCTCGTCAAAGCCTTCTTCAGGATACAGAACAAAGATACATTCAACACCCGCGTTCGTTAATTTTTGGGCTACCGGCAGGTATTGAGGCAGGTAATACAGATGTTGTGTATCGAAATAAACGCGAACCAACGAATGACTCCCCAGAAGCATGACTTATTTATAATTATTGCGACAAATGAATGAAAATTTAAGATATTTGTCATTATTGTTTCATCATAACGGCAATTCGCAGCAAAGGCTACTGCGGATGGAAATTGCGAATTTACCCGTGTTTTGTTGATCTAAAACAGAGAGCGTTATCCCGGAAGTGTTGCCGACACTGTACGGGATCCCCTGGCATTAGTTTGTGTTGGAACAGTTAATGGCTAGCCAGACTGTTATGGCGATCCCGGATAAGTCCTGTGGACTTACCGGAGGTGAAGGTAGAAGAATAGTCAGGCTGTTATGGAGGTCCCGGATAAGTCCTTTGGACTTTCCGGGACAATTAAACAGGCTCAGGCCTGTTTAATTGCATAACACTGATATTTCATTTCCAGATACTCTTCGATGCCTGCGTGAGCGCCTTCGCGGCCCAGACCGCTGGCTTTTACCCCGCCGAAAGGGGCATTAGCCGCTGAGATGGCACCAGTATTAATACCGACCATACCGGATTCAATGGCATCTACCACGCGCTGTGTTCGATGCAGGTCGTCAGTGAAGAAATATGCGGCCAGTCCGAACGGGGTATCATTAGCGTACTCGATCACTTCTTCTTCCGTATCGAAGGGGATAATAGGGACCAGCGGGCCGAAGGTTTCCTCGCAGGTGCACTGTGCCGTTGGCGGTACATTGGTTAGTACTGTTGGCGTATACCAGTTGTCGCCGTTTGGCAGGCGTTTACCTCCGGTCAGCAATGTCGCACCGTTACTGAGCGCGTTGTCCACGTGCTCGGTTACCTTGTCGGCACCCGGCGCGTCAATAAGTGGACCAATATCAACACCTTCGTCGAGGCCGTTACCGACTTTAAGTGCTTCCACTTTTTTTACCAGTTTGGTCTGAAAAGCTTCCAACACGCTACGCTGCACATAAACCCGGTTGGGCGAGATACAGGTTTGCCCGGCGTTACGGAACTTGCCCTTCATGAGGCCATCTACGGCAAGGTCGATATCGGCGTCTTCGAATACGATAAAGGGGGCATTACCACCGAGTTCCAGTGACAATTTTTTCACATCCGGCGCGCATTTCTTCATTAATTGCGAGCCAATTTCGGTGGAGCCGGTAAAGGTAAGTTTGCGTACCGTGCTGTTTTCACACAGCGCGTCGCCGATAACACTGGCCTTACCGGTGATTACCTGAATAACGCCTTTGGGGATGCCGGCCTGGATTGCCAACTCACCCAGAGCCAGAGCCGTGAGGGGAGTCTGGCTGGCCGGTTTTACTATGATAGTGCAGCCAGCCGCTAGTGCTGGCGCCACTTTACGGGTAATCATTGCCGCGGGAAAGTTCCACGGTGTAATGGCTGCACAAACCCCCACAGGGTCGCGGGAAACCCGAATTTGCGTATCGGGTGTACCGGCCGGCAGAATTTCACCATTAATGCGCATGGCTTCTTCGGCAAACCATTTAACGTAGCTGGCGGCATAAGCAATTTCGCCTTTTGCCTCGGCCAGCGGCTTGCCCTGTTCCGTGGTCATGATGGTAGCCAGCTCGTCGGTGCGCTCCACCATGAGTTCGTACCATTTGCGAACCAGCTCACCACGCTCTGCGGGTGTTTTTTTGCGCCACAGTTTAAAAGCATCGTTCGCCGCCGTTACCGCCTGATTAACCGCATCAGCGTCCAGCTGTGGAATGGTCGCTATCACTTCTCCCGTGGCAGGGTTGTCCACTTCCAGACAGTCCGATGTCGTCACCCATTCTCCGTTGATCAGGCAGGCTTGTTTAAAGATGTCGATATCATTCAGGGTCATAAACGGTGTCCATTTTGGTTAAAAATAAGAGGTGTCCTCTACTTTGTACTGGTAACGGTCGGTGCGTAGATCAACTCTGTCTATTCCCCCGGAAATTGTTTAAACGAGCGAATACTGGCAAGAGAAGACTCCCACAGGCACTGGCTGGCGGTAAAAATATGCGCATCGGGTTGTTTAGTCGGAGGCGAGTTAAGGCTGCCAGCTGGCACTACAGCGGTGAGGTTGTCTGTCATAATATAAGGCAGCGCAGAGCCACAGGTTGCACAAAAACTTCTGGCGTGTCGGGTTGAAGGAAGCTGGAAATGACGGATATGTTCTTTACCCGTGAGCCAGGTAATAGCGTCTGCGTTGATAAACAGGTTAGCGGCAAATGCAGAGCCGGTATCTTTCTGGCAATGCTGGCAGTGGCAGATAAAAAAGTGGTCAAAATTATCGGCTACCGTAAAGGTTACCGCTGTACATAAACAACTGCCGTGTATAGCCATGCGCTTCTTCCTGAAGGGAAATAATAAGACTAATTAAAGCATAATTTGAAAGGGGCGGGGAAAAACTGAGAGGAAGGTGATACCGGCTCTGACCTGGAGGAACAGAGCCGGTATCACCTGAAGAACTAAGCTAAAACGGTTTTCAGAGCGCTTACACAGGCATCAGTTTCAGCGGGAGTACCCACGCTGATGCGTGACCACGAATCATAACCGGGCCAGGTTCTGCCTACTACTTTTACCCCTTGTTCGCGCATTTTAGCTGCGAACTGATCGTGAGGCATGCCGGTATCCACGTAGATAAAGTTACCCTGTGGGTTTTTCGCGTAAGGGCGGCCTAACTCTTCTGCTACGGCAGTTAGCTTGGCGCGCTCGGTCGCTACGCGCTTACGCATGGTGTTAAGGTTTTCGTGGTCGTCCATGCTTGCCATACCGGCAACCAGACCAAGGTAGTTAACCCCGCCCATACGCAGTTTACGGCCGATAGTCTGAGCCTGTTCGGCAGGCATAATGGCGTAGCCAAGACGTTGCCCTGCCATGGCGTGAATTTTTGAGAAGGTACGGCAAATAACCACATTGTAACCTTCAGCCGCCAGGCTCGACTGCACGTTACCAGGGTATCCCGCAGACATCTCGATATAGGCTTCATCAATAAATACCTGAGTCTTTTGCGATACGCGTTTGGCAAAAGCGGTCAGTTTGGCAGGATCCAGCTCGCGGCCGGTAGGGTTATTCGGGTTACAGATATAGACTGCTGTGGTCTCTTCGGTAACCGCCGCTTCAATAGCGTCCAGGTCAAAATCCATGTTGGCATCAAGTGGTACGTAAGTCACATCGGCACCCATGAATTCCGCACCACGAGGCACGCCTTCGTAGGTGGCCATTGAAGTAACCAGCTTGCCGCCATTTTGTGTGATCCAGTCGGCATAGCCAAACAGAATAGGTGATGAGCCATTAGTCACTACAATTTGATCCACCGACACGCCTTCTTGTTTGGCAATTTTTTCTTTTAGTACTGACGCGGTGGGATCGGCATAGCGGCACAGGTTAAACAGTTCGCCCTGCATGGCTTCTACCGCTTTGGCAGACGGGCCAAAGGCATTTTCGTTCGACGATAATCTGATTAATCCATCATTCAGATTGGGCGTGGCAGACGGAAAGTGTTCAGTCTTCATGCCCGCTGCGTTGAGTTCTTTAACCCCGGAATCTACGCAGGCAGCCAGGGCTGTTGCACCGGCTCCAAGTCCAACTGCTTTTAACCATTTACGGCGTGAGGAGTCCACTGGTGGCATATTTTGGATATCAGATTTCATAGGTCAGGTCACTCTGTCTTCAATATATAAAGTATACGGAGTATCCACATTAAAGGGTATTTGAGGTTGATGCAATAGGGCGATTTAAAGGCGTAAATCAGGGAGTTGGGTGATCTGAATGGTTTAAGAGATAAACGGGGCGTGAACAAAAAATTGAAAAAATGCAGCTGGTGCACCAGTTTTTGCGGTTTCAGGAGTGATTAATCCGGCAAATAAGCACTGACGATGAAACGTACATAAAGCGTTCAGTTGTCGAAAATCAGGGATAAAAAGCACTGTCGCTCAGGTTCAGCGATAAGTGCCTTTTACAGCAGCTTGAACGTAGCTCGCTCGCAATCAGAATGATCGGATGATAGCCAGTCGTTATCGTCGTCAAAATAGGGCAGTGCGCTTTTTCTCTCAAAACGTTCGGTCAGGGCGGTGAGTACTTTGGGGTGGATATAGTATTTCTCACACACCGCCGGGGTATTACCCAGTGTTTCTGCCACCAGTTTTACCAGCGTTGCGGTAAACTTGCGGCGTGGGTGTTCAGCAACCAGCGCTGCTGCCTCATGGGCTTGTTGCACGGCCAGTCGGGTGCCTGTCCAGGTACGAAAGTCCTTGGCAGAGACAGCCATTTCGGTGAGTGAGTGAAGGTACTCATTAACGTCGTCACTGAGCAAATCCTTCCACTGCCCGCCTTGCTTGTAACGTAAAACCGGGTAGCCGGGCCGGGCTGCGCTATCACAAATTAGCTGTGAGGCGGTTGGGTCGCTGATATCGATATGCCGCGTCTTGCCATGCTTACCGGTGAAGTGAAAGGCAAGTTCCTCACCTTCCTGTTCCATATGTTTGCGGCGGAGCGTTGTCAGGCCAACCGTACCATTTTTCTGCTGATATGCGCGATTGCCAATGCGAATGCCGGTTCTGTCGAGCAGCATAACTGCCAGTGCGCAGGAGCGCTGTAAATCCCACTTTTCGTGATTTAAGTGTTTCACATAGGTCTTACGGATCTGCGGCAGTACCCGGGCAAACTGTTTCAGACGGGCGAACTTTTCAGCCTGCTGCTGAGCTTCCCACTGCTGATGATAAATATATTGCTTGCGCTGACGCTGGTCGTAACCAAAAGCCTGCACCTTAGACAGTTCACACAAGCTAATGCGAACATCCTGCCACATAGGGGGAATGACCAAACCTCTGAAGCGCTTGAGCAACGTTTGTTCGGTAACTTTTTCGTTATCAGTCAGCAAATACTGAAACCCTCGCCCGCGTTTACGCCGGGTTACAAGAAAACTCTCACATTCGTGAATTTCTTCACTGGTGGTGGCCACGGCGCAGCAGTATTGCTTCACGCTGACTGGCGTTGTTCGGTTATGCATAAGTCCTTGTGGTCTGGATGGTTGTCCTTAAGCTTGTACGGTCAGACTGTGAAGAGGTTCAGAATTTTATAAAAGGCGGGAAGTATAAGGCAGAGTAGGTGCTTTCTTACAGTTAGGATCCATAAATCACCCCGGTAATAACCGGAGTGAGAATAGTCGTTGCATTTTTGGGGATCAAGCGGCTGGTTAAAAAGTGTAGCTAACACCTAATCCGTAGCTGTCGATGTCGGTAGTGTTACTGTTATTTCTTGCCGTGTAGTCAAAAGCTACTCGCCAGTGAGAAGTGAGGGCATAATCTACTCGGGCTGACCAGGCAAACCCATCTTCGGTTAACTCTTCGTGTGTTTGTGTTTCCGGGTCGACAAGAGTTAAATTTGTTGAAGCATAACCCAGGCCGAGATCAAAAAGAAAACCTTGTTTTCTGGGTGTCTGAAGGCGAATAAGCACGGCGTGAGAAGAATCCATCTCGGTGTTGATACTGGCTATAGTATCGTCCGATACTGACGTCGACGTTTGCGCTTCAATAGCAACACCTTTAAAAAGATAAACTCCAGCGCGCAAACCCATTGTAGCAAATCGCCCGTCGGCGTTAACGGGGTTTAGCGAAACACTCGTAGCCTGGGCGTCGGCCCCAACATAAAAGTCCAGTTTTTGCGGCGCATTTAGCGCTTCGACACTTGCAGTTAAAGAAGTAAAAACAGCACTCAGTGCGAGAATACGTTTCATTTATATCCCTATGAATCATTGATAAAGAACGCAGCGCAGACTACCCAAGTAGCAATGGAAAGTAAAATGTTTAATAGTTGGGCTGTGAGGTGCAGAGGGTAATAAACAATAGGCAGAAAAGGTGTGTTACGGGCCGCCTACGCTGGTAAAGGCCCGTAAAAGATTTTATTTCAATGATGCAAAGTAAGCGGCAAGATTGGCAATATCTTCATCTGATAGCGGCTTGGCCATCATGCCCATCATGGGATCTTTGCGTACATCAGCACGAAAATCCTTTAACTGTTTTTCCAGGTAGGCGGCTTTCTGACCGGCTAGGTTAGGCCACATAGGACTGGGGCTGATCCCCGCCGGACCATGACAGGCGGCACATTGTCCTGACAGAGCTTTACCTTTTTCAATATCCGCTGCAGCAACTGAAAAGTTGACGAGCGAAAGAGTAAAGGTCAAAGCGCCAAGTGATACTATTTTTTTCATTTTTCTAACTCCAAAAAAAGCACAATGCTTAAGATTGAGTATCGTACATTTCTTGTAAAAAAAAAGTAAAATAACTAGTGGCGATTTTGACTATACGTACGAGGCAATGGTGTTAGGAGTATGTGGCAGGCGCTACAAAAAAAGCGGCGCCAAGAAGGCGCCGAACATGAAAACACAAGGTGAGGGAGGTGTTATTCGCTCTCGAATAAGCGCCCACCTATTTCTATCTTACGTGGCTTCTTAGCTTCTGGGATCACTCTTTCCAGATCAACATGTAATAAGCCGTTTTCCAGGTCGGCCGCGAGTACCTTTACGTGGTCGCCAAGCTGAAATTTGCGCTCGAAGTTGCGCTCGGAAATACCTTTATGCAGGAACTTCCGCTCTTGTTTATCGGCGTCGCTGTTTTTAGTGCCAGTGATCGATAAGGTGTTGTCTTCTACAACAATATTGATGTCGTCTTTGCTAAAACCGGCAATCGCCATGGTAATTCGGTATTTGTCTTCCGCCAGTAATTCAATGTTGTACGGCGGGTACGTGCTTTGCTTTTCAGCACGGCTGGCAGCATCAACTAACGATGCAAGGTGATCAGAACCAATGAATGAACGGTAAAGTGGAGATAGATCGATAGAACGCATAGTCATATCCTTTATTAAGCAATATGTTTAAAAATTAAATGCCCCGATAATCGGCGGCGGTGTTGTCGGCCTTACTGTTAAGCACCGACAATTCTAAAGTAGGGCCGGGTTAAATTTATTCAAGGCAAAAATTTAAATTTTTTTCGACCAGTTTGCCAAACCCTACGAGAAAGGGCCTCACTGCTTCAGGCCAAAGCCTGATAGCATGGTCAGTATTAACCTATCAAAGTCGTTTTGTTTAAGGGATATCACATGTCTTACCGACCTTTTACCCGCCAGGTCCAATCGGTTCGCCTGGTCATTGTTGCTGTGCTGCTGGTGGTTACCACGGCGTGTCAGAATACGTCGTCTCCTACTGGCACTGCCTACGGGCCAAAGTTTGCTGAGCATGATCAGGGCTTTACCGCAGTTGTGGTGGCCTATGCTCCGGAGATGGAAGGTATTCTGGGGCGCATCGAAGCCGATCCCAATGCCAGCATCACTCAAATGGTGACCTACAAGGGAATCAAATACCGCATTGGTAAATATCATGATGAACCAATTTTGATTTTTGCTACCGGCATGAGCATTGCCAATGCGGCGATGAGTATGCAAATGGCGTTTGATTATTTCCCGGTTAAGCAAGTGGTGTACATGGGGATTGCCGGGGCAGTGAATCCGGAGTGGCAGCCTGGTGACGTGATTGTGCCTCAGCGTTGGTATTACCACGACGAGAGCGTGTATGCGAATCCGGATCCGAACAATCCCGGCGAATCGGTGTTACCAGCCTATTATGCGCGCTTTATGGCCGAGCAACCGGCTCGTAAAGCGGCCGACCCGCATTATCCAGACTATAAGCCGTTCCATTTTGTGCATCCCGACGAAGTGTTAATCATTAAAGACGGCATGGATAAACCACAGGATACTGCGTATTTTTCAGCATCGCCCCGTTTATTGAGCGCAGCTGAAAGTGCCATGGCTAAAATGCCGGCACAAATGATTCTCGGTGAACGCAAAGCTAAGTTAAGCGTTGGTGGTAACGGTGTTACCGGCTCAGTGTTCCTCGATAACCGCGAATACCGCAAATGGACCCGCGAAGTGTTTAATGCCGAAGTCACCGAAATGGAATCCACCGCGGTTGGCCAGGTGTGTACGGTTAACGAAGTCGACTGGGTGATTATCCGCGCCATCAGCGATCTGGCCGGTGGCCAGGAGGGCGTTAACGTAGAGCATATTTACGATAAAGAAGTTTCCCGGGTAGGCGCTAATGTGTTGTTCGCCGTGATGGACGAGCTGGCGGCACAATAATGAAGCGCCTGTTCTGCTCTGTGTTGGTATGGATGTGCGCCATAGTCCCGGTGGCAGTTAGCGCACAAACCAGCGAACCGGTCGGCAATCCAGTCGGCAATCCAGTCGGCAATCCAGCCGGTAATAAATCCGGAAGGCAGGCACTGGCCCGCAGTTACGCCGAAATTGTCGGTCGGCTGGCATTAACCGATAAGTTATTCGCGGCGATGACAGAGCAGTGTGATACCAAAGTTGCCATGCCCAGCCAGTCTTATTCGGCTATCGATTACGCACTGCGTATGCAAACCAATATGAGCTTCTTTCAGTGGCGCAAGCAGTTTAGCGACCCCGCTCAGGAAGCTAAACTGGTAGAACAACTGATGAGTAGCACCCTTACCGATATTGGCGGCTGTGAAGAAAGCGCTGTTCAGCAATGGTTTGCCGGGATGCTGCAAAATATGTTGCAGCCCTCTATTGAGCAGTTAACCGAATTGCCCGATTTGCTGGGTATATCGCGGGATAAACCGGATGAAGAGCAACTGGTAAGGGTATTTATTCATCAGCTAGCTCGTTATCAGCAGTTATCGGTAGCCGAAATTCGCGGGCTGGCCATGGCGCTGGAAAGCGGTATGTACCGCTACAGCATGGTTGCCTTTACTAATCAGATCACCAAAGATTACCCGCAATCGGTAGCGCTCCGGGAGTATGTATATCAACAGACCAACACGGCCGGTGATTTATACGAACTGGCCGACAGCCTGCGCTTTACCGACCGCGAAAGAGCCGTAACCTTGTTTGGCGAGGCGGCGGAGCAGGGCAGCTTTGTTGCCCAGCGCTGGTATGGCAACTACCAGGCATGTGTGGGAAATACTGAACAAGCCCTGCAATGGCTTAATAAGGCCAGGCAAAATGAGCCCGATGAAGCCTCATTTATCGACGACATTATTAGCGAAATACAGGAACTGGGCGAACCAACAAATTGTCTGGACGGCTGGGTTTACTAAAGGAGAAATGCATATGTCTGATACATTTTATTCCTATCAGTTAAGTAATGGCCACGGGCTGCCTCATGACCCTTTTAAAGCCATTATAGCGCCGCGACCTATAGGCTGGATTGCCTCTGAAAATCAAAGCGGTATTGCCAATCTGGCACCATACAGTTTCTTTAATGCCTTTAACGGTGCGCCGCCAATTATTGGTTTCGCCAGCGTAGGCTTTAAAGACAGCGTAAGTAATATTAAGGCGACCGGTGAATTTTGCTGGAGCCTGGCAACACGGGAGCTGGCTGATGCCATGAATGCCTCCAGTGCTGGCGTGGATCCTGAGATAGATGAATTTGAGCTGGCTGGCTTGCAAAAGCGGTCATCCACGTTGGTCAGGGTGCCTCACGTTGCCGTCAGCCCGGCTTCAATGGAGTGTAAGGTTACCCAAATCATTCAGCTCAATGACATGCACGGTGAGACTTGCGATACCTGGCTGGTGCTCGGACAAGTAGTGGCGGTGCATATTCAGAAAGCGTATTTAAACGACGGCGTGTTTGATACGGCTGGGGCTAATTCGATTATGCGGGCCGGTGGCCCCGGCGATTATTTTGGTGTGTCGGCAGAGGCAAAATTCTTTATGGGGCGGCCTTAGCCCCCGCCTTTGCATAAGCGGTTACGGCCGCTGTGCTTTGCCTGGTAGAGCAGTTCGTCAGCGGCCTGCACCAGCGCCTCAACAGACTGCTCGCCGTTACCGGCTACTGCCCCCATACTAAATGTGACGGTAAGTTTATGTTCACCGGCGGTTATGTCGCGGATTTCTTCCTGCATACGGCTAAACAGCCCGTCTACTGCATCGAGGCGGGTGTTAGTCATAATAATAAGCCATTCCTCGCCGCCCCAACGCCCGAGCCGATCTTGCTGGCGGATCAGCGCATTGGTGCGCCGGGCAAACTCGGTTAACACTATATCGCCGGCATCATGGCCGTAGGTATCATTGATTGTCTTAAAATGATCGATATCGGCCAGCGCGACCACAAAAGGCTGGCCAAGCTGTTTGCTGCGGTCTGCGACTTGTCTGGCAAACAGCTGGATCGCCCGGCGATTTAGTACCTGCGTGAGGCCGTCGGTATTGGCGAGTTTTTCAAAATGCACTGCTGCCTTGCGTTTTTTAACAAACAATAAGGTGAGTACTGCCAATGCCAGAATGGCTGATACCAGTGCCAGCAGGTAGATGAGTCGCTGCTGATTTTGCTGTTCAGCTGCCAGTGCCTGTAAACGGGATTGCTGGCGTGCCTGCTCAAGCTCCCGGGCCTGGCTAACCATCTGAAAGCCGGCATACTCTCTGGCCAGCGCATTATTGCGGGCAAGTTCCTGGTTCAGCGCGACGGCCTGCTGCAATGTTGCAGTAGCCTGCTGCCAATTCTGACTGGCAGTGGCTCGCTCGACCTCTAACTTAAGTACCGGCAACTGCTCTTTGAGGCTGAGCTGATTGGCAGAAAAAGCCAATAGTTGTTCTACAGCATGTGGTGAAGGCGTGTTGTCTGTTTCCAGCAGGTATAAACGAATCAATACTGCTTTGGCGTCTAACGCTTCAGCTAATAGGTATGCCTCTTCGAGCAGTGCTTGGGCAGTCGATTGGTCATTATCTTCCAGCGCCTGGCGAACTAATGCTTCCAGGGCATGCAGTTTGACCAGCGTTTGAGGTAGGGCTGAGTAATCATCGAGGACGGCAAGGGTGTCTGCAAGTTGTTGCTGGGTTTGCGGGATATGCCATAACAGCGATGCAGCGCGAACCCGAATGTATTGAGCCGGATGCGTAAGCAATGGCAGCAGTAATTCCCTCACCGACTGATAAAACTCTATCTCGTAATGAATATCGGCAACCGCCAGGTTGATAGCCGCCATATCATCGGCGGCGTTCAGAGCCGCGAGAAGAAGTTCTGTGCTAATAATGTGGCTAATCGACAAGGCTTGTTTGTATTCGCCGGTATGCAACGAATAAAGGGCCATCAGGTGGTAATAAGCTGCCTGATGCCGCCGGGGCAGCGGTGTAAAATCCTGTTGCAGTAATCGGTCAAACGCCTGTTGGGCTGAATCGCCGTCATTACGGCGATGAATAAAAGTAAACAAGGTTGCCGCATCGGCAATAACCTCAATGTCAGGCGACAGAGTGCTTGCGCAATGTTGAGCAATATCAGTGTTGATTGCCTGTACTTCACTAAGATGCAGAGAATACAACGCGGCCGTTAATTTGCTGGCGAATTGTGACGCGCTTAAACATTGCGAGTTTGTAGCCTGAGCGGCAGCCTGATTGCTAAGCAGCGCCAGTGCAGCAAAAACAAAACAACCAAATCGCAACAAAGCTCTCTCCGTTGGGTAGTGATTACTTAATTGTCCTAATGACTCTTATAGTGGCAGTCGCCAGTTTCACTTCTGCAAGAAACAAGGTCAGTGCTGAAATTAACAATAGCATTGTCAGAATAAAAAGGGTGACAACCAGCACATTAAGTTTGACCTGCCATAGCTCCCCGGCAAATAAACTCATTATCACGCCACACACCATTACCGCAGACGCAGTACAAAAACCGATGGACCAGTTGATTAACTTAACCCGGCGCCACAACAAGATGATCTCCCGGCGTAAGCGGGTGTTTTGCTCTGCTTCTGTCTGACTGTTCATTTCCTTTTCGGCTGAACGAACCCGGTCGGTAATGCGCCCTAGTCGCCCGGACATGACGTTAAGAAAGCCGGCTATACCAGCGAGTAAAAATACCGGGGCAACGGCAATTTCAATCAGGGTCGACAGTGACGGGATCAAAGCTTCCATTTTTTCTTATTTAAAGCGCACAATTTCGCCTTTATACCACAGAAAAGCAGACGGTTGGCAGTTCAGAGTGCTGTGAGCTTAGGCGACTATGGTTATCAGGCTTTGCTTCGTGTAGTACAGCAGTCATAATACATCCCCACATCTGGGATGAAACACGCTGCCTGCTTGCAGTCAGCTTAACAGCAAAAACGGAAGAATATGGATAAACTAACCGACGCCGGCGACTATTTCGAAGACACCTTTAAAGGCCTGATATGGACCGAAAAGCGGCTATCCGGAGCAAGCTTTGAAGAATGCGAGTTTATCGATTGTGACTTTTCCGATAGCCGGTTTCAGGGCTGTAAATTTACCCAATGTGAGTTTATCCGCTGTAACCTTAGCCTGGCGGATATGGCTAACAGTCAGTTATATGGCCTGACGTTTAAGGATTGCAAACTGGTGGGCGTCGACTGGACGAAAGCTGACTGGCCGCAATACTACCGTGATTTTGAGCTTAAGTTTCAGCGTTGCTTACTTAACGACGCGTCCTTTTACGGCCTCACCCTGAATGAACTGGTGCTGGATGAATGCAAGGTGCATGATGCTGACTTTCGCGAAGGCAACTTTGCCGACAGTCAGATGACACACTGCACCTTTGATCGCAGTTTGTTTATGCACACCAATCTTGAGCGCGTTGATTTTAGCGATTCTACCGGGTGTTCTATTGATGTGCTGGCTAACGAGCTCAAAGGCGCCACCTTTTCCAGTTTCGAGGCAGTGCATTTACTGGAGTCCTTAGGCATAGTGCTGGTGGATTAGAGTAAGCGCGGCAGCGTTACAACCTGCATATCCAAATATCCGCCGCTTACAGGTATAATGCCAGCAAACCTGCATTAGAGGATTTCATATGGCCACCGCCGCCGCAGTACACATTCTGGTAAGAACCGAAAAAGAAGCGCAACTACTTCTAGCCCAGCTCAAAAAAGCCAAGGGTAAAAACTTTGCCGCCCTGGCCCGCAAGTTTTCAATTTGCCCCTCTGCCAAACGCGGCGGTGACTTAGGTGAGTTTAAACGTGGCCAAATGGTAAAGCAGTTCGATGACGTGGTATTTAAAAAAGACATCCTCACCATCCACGGACCGGTAAAAACCAAGTTCGGTTATCACCTGATCAAAACCTTGTATCGCAACGACTAAAGCATGGCGCTAACCATCCGCGAAATTGACTGGCAGGATACCTTGTCAGTCAGGCATCAGGTGCTGTGGCCCGATAAACCCGTCTCGTTTTCCCGGGTCGATGGAGATGAAATCGCTACCCACTACGGGGCATTCACCGATGGGAAACTGGTTTGTGTAGCATCTGTTTACCTGCGCGAAGATAGTGCCAGACTAAGAAAGTTTGCAACGCTGCCAGGCTATCAGGGCAGGGGAATTGGCAGTAAGGTACTTGCAAAGGCCATAGAACAACTCAAACAACAAAATATCAAACGCTTCTGGTGTGACGCCCGAACGACGGCAACGGCTTTCTATCAGAAGTTTGGCCTCTCAGTGGAAGGCCGTGAGTTTGTTAAATCAGGGGTAAGTTACTTTCGCATGAGCGTTAGCTGGCCCGAAGTTGACTGACTACTGAATAGCAAAATATTTGCCCCGATAGTCTCACTCAATACGTCCCCCAGGGAAACAACTATGCACTGCAATAATGCAGCCTGACAAACTTGTCATGTGGCTTGCCATTATTGGCAGTTAACTTTTCATGTGGATGTAAATAAAATGTTGAAAGTGCGGCAGTTTTTACTCTGAAATTAGCCAAAACAGTGACTTTATACCAAAAATATAAGCTGCTTTTGGTATTCCTTGAACAGGCATAAAGGTTGCTTTGTAGTATGTGTTTCTTCTTCATCATTTTCGGATACTCATACTATGGATATTAAAAAACTCGTCCTGGCCGTCATGATTGGCGGCGTGACCACCACAGCAATGGCGGTGGATAAAAACGCGGTACGTACTCAGGCTAAAATGATGCACGGACCGATCCCGGCAACCATGCCTGGCGCAGAAGTGGATACGCCGGCATTAATCGATTTGGGTGAGCGCCTGTACTTCGAAACGGCGTTATCAGCCGATGGCAGCCAGTCGTGCAATACCTGTCACCGCATCGATGGTGGTCGGGGCGGCGTCGATAACGAAGCTACTTCACTCGGCGTGAAAGGAGCTCGTGGCGATCGTAATTCACCGTCTGTGTGGAATGCAGGTTTTCATGTGGCGCAGTTTTGGGATGGCCGTGCTGCCGATCTCGCCGCTCAGGCCAAAGGGCCTATTCTCAACCCGGTAGAAATGGCGGTGCCAGATGAGAAAACGGCGGTTAATAACCTCAAAGAGGAAGGCTACGAAACGCTGTTTGCAGAAGTTTTCAAAGGCGAAGCTGAGCCACTTACCTACGACAACGTAGCTAAAGCCATTGGCGCTTTTGAGCGTACGCTTATTACCGTGGATCGCTTCGATAAGTTCCTGGCCGGCGACGATACCGCCATGACCGAAACTGAACTCAAGGGCTACCAGACTTTTCTGCAATCGGGCTGTGCTTCCTGTCACAATGGTGCGCTGTTTGGTGGTTCCATGTACATGAAAATGGGGTTGATTAACGCCTACGAAAACACCCACGATCTGGGACGTTTCGCGGTAACCAACAACCCGGCTGATAAATATGTATTTAAGGTACCAAGCCTGCGTAATATCACTAAAACCGCGCCCTATTTCCATGATGGAGCGGTAGCCGGGCTGGACGAGGCGGTTGCACAAATGGCATGGATGCAGTTAGGTCGTAAGCTGAGTGATCAGGAAGTCTCTGAAATTGTGGCTTTCCTGGGTGCGCTGGAAGATACCCATACCATTACGGTTAAGTACTTAAACAGCGGTGCTGAGGTGGGTCAGTAAGGCTTAAAGTAGCTCCCTGAAGGGAGCTACTTTACTTCTGTAGCCAGCGAGTCGGCGATATCCGGTTTGGCTCGTCTGGTCTTCTTGGCCTTTTTAAGTGGCGGGCACAAGTCGTCATTATTGTAATAAACAATACACTCCAGACACTGCACACATTCGTTATAGTCTACCTTGCCTTGTGGTGTAATCGCCTTGATGTCGCACTTGTGATAGCACATGGTACAGGGCTTACCGCACTCCTTGCGGCGGGTTAACCATTCAAATTTATGGAAGTAGCCAAGTACTGCCAGTCCGGCACCTAACGGGCACACGTAACGGCAATAGAATTTATTAATAAACAAACCGAGCCCGAGCAATACCAGGGTGTAGAGCACAAATGGCCAGTAGCGCACAAAATGCAGGGTAATGGCGGTTTTAAACGGTTCTACTTCGGAGAGCACTTCGGCAGCCGACAGAGAATAATAAGAGGTACCGGCCAGGCCGATTAAAATGGCGTATTTAATCCACCACAGGCGGCGGTGCAGCGAAAAAGATATTTTATACTGGCGAATGCGGAAGCGCTTAGCAACCCAGCCGACCATTTCCTGCAGGGCCCCAAAGGGGCATAGCCAGCCACAGAAAATCCCGCGGCCAACAATAAACAGGCTGATAAACACATACAGCCACAGGATAAACAGCACCGGATCCATCAGATACACCTGTAAATCAAAGCCATTGATAAAGCTTTGCAGAATGGGGTAGATGTTAACAATCGACAGCTGCCCCTGGGCATACCAGCCAATAAAGAACAGGGTGAAAAACATAAAGCCCCAACGCACCTTACGAAATAGTGGCTCATTAGCAGACAGCTTGTGTTGGAAGGCAAAGATGGCGGTAACAGCAATCAGACTCAGCACTAAAATGGTAATGGTATGCCAGCGCATCTTCCACACTCTTACCCATGCCGGTAGTGGCTCTTCCATCACCTCTACCTCGGCGATATCAAACAGGGTTTCAGGCAGGGCATAGTCGCTGGAAAACTGCGCCTGTTGTTTGATGAGGTGGTTCTTCGCCACCTCGACATTCAGATTCAGCTGCATTGGCACACTGGGGTTAAAGCCTGATTGTGTATTAACCGCGAACAGCTGCAAATCTTCTGTAGCGGCAATATCGCCCTGTAGCGCCTGTGGCTCGAAACTAAAAAAGTTGAGGTCGCGCATGGCAAACGGCAGTTCATTTTGCGTCAGGCTTACCTGGCTGGGTACCGTGCCGGGCTTAAAGTCGGCATCGAGGTAGCTGAAGTAGCCTTCCGACATCACCATAAACGCCTGCTCGTTAGGTTTCAGCATTGACTGTAGACGGTTAAAGGCGTCGTCACCGAGCAGGTTACGACCGATGAGCGGTGAGTTCAGGTACGCGTAATACACCGTGAATGTATCGTTAAAGTCGGTGTCGAAGGTCTCTGACGGGTAATCATCCAGGTCGCTGCCGAGTGCATCCTCAAAGCTTTCACGACTGATCTGCCACTCTTTCAGGTAGCCCTTTTCGAGCAGCTGGGCCGTAGTAAGGGGCTCGTAATTATCCTGCTTAGCAGTGGCCGCAGGAGCGCTGGCAAAGCCGGTGAGCTTGTTTCTGGCAACCTGTAGCGCAGAGAGTAACACCGTGTCACTCATAACAATTACCGACACGGTGGCTTTAGTCACGCCGTCTACGTGTACGGTGTTATCGTTCGGGTTGGTGTCGTTAGACGCGCTGTCGACAATGACGCGGTTAGACACGTTCTGACCAATATACTGGTCGAGAAATTTCAGCATGGGTTCTGGCCCCAGGCCGTGTAAAAAAATAGGTTCGTGATGGTGCAGAATATCGATGCCGACAATATTGCCTTCCACATCGATGCCTATAAGCAGGTTAATGCGGTCGCCGGAAAAGCCGGGTAACTCAACCAGGTCGTTACTTTGAAAGGCGTAACCAAGGAGTTCCTGTAACTGATAAACGGGGTAAACGGGATAGTCAGCTTGCTTTTCGCCAATCACTGTGGCTTTGGGAAACAGTTGCTGAATGCGTTCCGGGGTAATACTTTCTTCGGCGTGGCTGACAGAACAAATACTGCAGCAGATAACTAACCAAATACCGAGAACAAATGTGAAACGTTTCATTGGGCTCCCTGCAGTGGGTGGGGCAAGTAGCGATGACTAAACTACCAGCCCCGAGGAGAAAAAACGCGACAAACCCGGTGGGACTAAAACGGTTTGTCGCGGTGCCTCTTAGCTACGAGGCAATTTGAACGTCCAGACAGTACCACCCTGGTTAATGTCTTTAACTTTCTTGGCAACTTCACCACCCCACAGAGGAACGGCGCCACCCCATCCAGATACGATGCTCAGGTATTGCTCACCGTCCTGTTCCCAAGTGATTGGAGAACCAACGATGCCTGAACCAGTATTGAACTTGTAAACCACTTCACCAGTTTTGGCGTTGAAGCCGTACAGGTAGCCTTCAGGTGTACCAGTAAATACCAGGTTACCTGCAGTGGCTAACACACCGCCCCACAGAGGCGCGTTGTTTTTGAATTCCCAAACAATTTCACCGGTTTTAGGGTCAACGGCTTTAAGTGAACCGATGTGGTCGTAGATAGGTTTGATAGTGAAACCAGAACCCATGTACGCAGCACCTTTTTTGTAGTTAACTGGCTCATTCCAGATGACCATGCCCCATTCGTTTGAAGGCACGTAGAACAGACCAGTGTCCTGGCTATAGGCCATAGGCATCCAGTTTTTACCACCTAAGAATGAAGGTACGGCCCATACGGTTTTACCTTTTTTACCGTCTTCACTTTCAGCCGGGTTGCCAGGACGCATTGCTTCGTCGTAAATCGGACGACCATTTTTGTCCAGACCTTTGGCCCAGGTGATGCCGCTTACAAATGGGAAGCCACGAATGAAGTCGCCATTTTCACGGTTCAGAACATAGAAGAAGCCGTTACGGTCAGCCGTTGCTGCTGCTTTTACGGTTTTGCCACGATCTTTGTAGTCAAACGCGATTAATTCGTTAACACCGTCGAAATCCCAACCATCGTGTGGTGTGGTCTGGAAGTGCCATACGATCTTACCGGTGTCAGGGTCGATAGCCAGACGCGAAGAGCTGTACAGGTTATCACCAGGACGTAAGTGAGAGTTCCACGGCGCAGGGTTACCAGTACCCATAAAGATCAGGTCCTGATCCGGGTCGTAAGTGCCGCCTAACCAGGTTGCTGCACCACCGGTTTTCCACAGGTCGCCAGTCCAGGTTTTGTTTGCTTCACCACCAGTGATGCCGTTTTCTTTACCGTTCAGGTAACCCATGTGACCTTCAACAGTAGGGCGCGACCATACCAGTTCACCGGTTACTGCATCACGGGCTTCAACTTTACCCACGATACCGAATTCACCACCGGAAATACCGGTTACTACCATGCCTTTAACAATCATAGGCGCAGCAGTAAATGAATAACCCGCCTTGTAATCGCCCAGAGTTTTGCGCCATCTTGGCTTACCGGTTTTCTGGTCAAGTGCTACCAGTTTGGCATCCAGGGTACCGAAGATAACTACGTCATCATATAACGCCGCACCACGGTTGATTACGTCACAGCAAGGCATGATGCCGTCGGGTAAACGAGCTTCCCATTGCCATAATTCATCACCAGTTTCTACGTCGATAGCGTAGATACGAGAGTAAGAAGCGGTAACGAACATAATGCCGTCTTTAACCAGTGGCTGTGATTCCTGACCACGTTGTTTCTCACCACCGAAAGAAAAGGCCCAAACCGGACTCAACTTCTTAACGTTGCTAGTGTTCATTGTGTCGATTGGACTAAAGCGCTGTCCACGTGGACCAAGGCCATAGCTGACCACGTCACCTGGGGTTGCCTGGTCATTGACGATATCTTTATCTGTCACTTTGGCCTGGGCCATGCCAGTCATAGCACCAAGGGACAGGGTTAAACAGAACGCAGAGCTGAGTAAGCGGCCTGAAACTCTTTTACTTTTCATCAGATTTCTCCAGTGTTTCAACGGGGTTTGGTACCCTTTGTTACAACGTCCGCGGCTTGTTCATCAAAAAGCATGCGACTGTTGAGTGTTGTTTTCGTCCACTAGGTGAGTATAGAACACCATACTTACCTAAGAGTCCTCAGAATTAGTATCAGTCATCATTTTGTTAACAACCATTAAACCTTGGGTTATCATTTTTAGTTCGTTGGTAGTAATACTTCGCTGAAGGGCTTATAAATCGTGGCTTTGACGGTGTATGAGAGGAACGATAAATAGTAAAAAAGGCCGCATTTTAAAGTGAAAAATAGCGGCCTTTCGAAGTCTTGTAAAAAAAATGTAATGCTTATTCGGTGCGGTGGTAATCGGGGATTTCGTAGCTCAGGCCGTACTCTAAAAACAGTGCTTCCATTTCGCCGTTTTTAATCATCGGTTCGGTGATTGCCTGGATTGCATAAGCCAGCTCCCGATAATCTGTCTTAACTGCCATGCCAATATCCCACGACTTAATGCTCATAGCGGCCAGGCCGTCAGCACTGATGTCGTATTGCTCGGGAAGCGGCGCGAATTCGGTTTTGTTAACGTCTCCTGAGGTACTCATTCCCCATTGCAACTGGCCTTTCATTCCGGCCACTGCATCCACTTTACCTTCCTGCAGCAGTTTGATGCCGTCGAACACCGAGTCCACATGCACCAGCTTGTCACGCAGGCGGCCACCAATAGTTGCACCGAGGAAGAAGCTGGGTAATGAATCAAGCTCTACCGCAACCGGTTCATACTGGAATATGGCAAGAGTGCGAATATCATTGGTTTTTTCGTGGTCACGCAATAGTGCCCAGCTTTCCTGTTGATAGGGGCCGAACATTACCACCAGGTCATTCTTGGGCAAGCCGTAACCGTCAATGGCATAGGCAAATTTACGATCGTAAGGTACCCGGAGCATCAAGTCGGCTTTCTGGCGGGTAATGATATGTCCTTTCCAGATCGCGTTGCGCAGGTCATCCTCGAGGTTTTCGTCAGCGTTGATCCACATCCACTCCAGATCAACGCCCAGTCCCGCCGCTATACGTTTACCTACTTCAATATCTACACCGGCAGGTTCGCCGTCCTTGAGGTAGGAGTACGGGGGGAAGTTGTTGTAGACAGCAATGGTTATCTGGCCTTGCTCAAGAATATCCTCATAACTTTTAGCCATAACAGACGTGGCTATTAAACTACAAATCAGAAGAACAACTCTTACTACCATTACTGCCCCTTAACTATGAATTGATCAGGTATGCGGCTTACTCTGGCACGCCGCGAGTTTCGATGTACGCTTTGATTGCCCACATTGCTTCCTGAGAAAGAATACCTTCAAACGGAGGCATGTAAACACGGCCATCGACCACAGCACCGTTACGGATACGTGTCATAAACCAGCCGTCGGCTTCTTCCTGGCTGAAGAATTCAAACTCATCGTTTAGTTTACGCAGATCAGGCGTGATTCCGCCAGAAATAACTTCCAGACCATGACAACGGGCACAGTTCTGGTTGTAAGCTGAGTCACCGATTTTAATCGCCAGCTCATTGCCAGTGTAAGGGTTAGTCTTCAGCCACTCATCACCTAATTGTGGTAATTCACTGGTGTCTACTGCTTGCGGCGTTACATCACCGTGAGCCATTGCATTAGCGGTTACCAGGGTCAGTACCGCCAGCATCGCGCTGCGCAAAATAGTTAAATACATCTTCATCTCGGTTTCTCCAAAAGCTGCCACATTGAGTTGTCATGCCGTTAAATGTTGCAGGGAAGTAAAAATAGTCATCAATAAGTTTTCATGTCTACAACAAAGCACAGGGTGAAAGTTAGGAGATCTGGGGTTTCCTTCCAATTGTACTTAGGTAGTAAACCTTTCATCCTTTTTGCTCATTTCAACTGTGTACAATCATGCTCTACTATTGCACCATAAGGTTAAAAAAGGGTTTTGTTTTTGAACATAAAAAAACGGATAGATTACAAATTTTACACCTGTTTAACGCGATTTTCGCAGCACGTTGGCGTCCTGATCGCGCTTGTTGTAGGTGGGGTTTTGATGCCTGCAGTGGCTAATGCCAAGGCACTAAATATAGATGTGATTTATGTTCAGCAATCATCAAACCAGGCTGCGCAGCCCTTATTACTTAAAAAAACGCCCGGCAATCTCACCATCGCTGGTGCGGAACTGGCCATAAAAGACAGCAATACCACGGGGCGTTTTTTAAAACATCAGTACAGCCTTTCTGGTGTAACCGGCGATAATAGTGAGGAAATTGTAGCGGCCCTTAAGCAACGTCTGAACGGACAGCCGGCTATCCTCCTCACAGACCTGCCCACGACTACGCTGAAAGTAGTAGCTGATTTAGCACTCGCCAACTCCAGTGTGATCATAAATGCCGGTGAAGCCGACAATAATTTACGTATATCTCAGTGCCGTGGTGGGTTGTTACACACTTTGGCGAGTCGCGCTATGTTAACCGATGCCATGGCCCAGTTCTTTATGGCCAGACGCTGGCGGGAGTGGTTTGTGATCAGTGGTAAATCTGACGCCGACAAAGCCTATGCTGAGTCAATTAACCGGTCAGCCAAACGCTTTGGTGCAAAAATAACCGAGCAGAAAACCTGGAGCTTTGATACCGATTTGCGCCGCAGTGCTCAGCGCGAGGTGCCGCTATTCACTCAGGGCGACGATTATGATGTTGTGCTGGTGGCCGATGAGTCTGATTTGTTTGGTAACTATATTCCGAACAATACCTGGTTACCCAGACCGGTTGCGGGCACCCATGGGTTAACCCCAACAACCTGGCACTGGGCCCTTGAGCAGTGGGGCGCTACCCAGTTACAAAACCGTTTTTACGAACAGTTTGGTCGCGAAATGCTCGACAAAGATTATGCAGCATGGCTGGCAGTGCGCAGCATCAGTGAGGCGGTTACCCGCACCCAAACCAATAATCCTAAAGCCCTTTACTCGTATCTGATGAGCAATGATTTTGAGCTGGCCGCGTTTAAGGGTCGCAAGTTGAGCTTTCGGCCGTGGAACGGCCAGTTGCGGCAACCGATTCCATTGGTGCACCCAAAAGGTTTGACCTCTCTGTCGCCGCAGGAAGGGTATCTTCACCCGAGCACTGATTTAGATACGCTGGGATTCGACAAGCCAGAATCACGCTGTGATATGGCTTACTAAAAGGTGGTATAGAAGTATGCGTTTAATAGTTTTAGCAGCCGGCCTGTTAACGGCACTGGTGAGTCAGGCCGAGGTGGCTTACGTTTCCAATGAGAAAAGCGATACGCTAACCCTTATCGATGTGGATAAACTGGAAGTCATCGATACGCTGGAGGTAGGAATGCGTCCCCGCGGCATTATCTTCAGCCAGGATTATAAATACCTGTATATTTGTGCCAGCGAATCTGATGCCGTGCAGGTAATGGATTTGGCTACCCACAAGGTGATTCACAATCTGCCTTCCGGTGAAGATCCGGAGCAGTTCGCCCTGCATCCAAACAACCGTCATCTGTATATTGCTAATGAAGACAGCGCAGTGGTTACCGTTGTCGATACCGTAGACCGTACCGTTATCGCACAAATTGATGTGGGCATTGAACCGGAAGGTATGGCAGTGAGCCCCGATGGAAAATGGGTTATCAATACCTCGGAAACCACCAACATGCTGCACTGGATCGATGCCAGTACCCACGAGTTGGTGGATAACACCCTGGTCGATCAGCGTCCGCGCCATGTGGAATTCAGCAAGTCCGGTGAAAAGGTCTGGGCGTCGGCTGAGATTGGCGGCACAGTGGACGTTATTGATACAGCCTCCCGGGAACTGATTAAAAAAATCACCTTTAAAATTCCTGGCGTACACCGCGATAAAATACAGCCGGTGGGCATTAAACTTACCGATGATGGCAAATATGCCTTTGTGGCACTCGGCCCGGCAAACCATGTGGCGGTAATCGATGCCAGCACCTATGAAGTGCTTGATTATCTGCTGGTAGGTCGCCGTGTATGGCAGTTAGCTTTTGCCAAAGAACAGTCTTTATTGTTCACCACTAATGGTGTTAGCGGCGATGTGTCGGTGATTGATGTGGAAGATCTGAAAGTCATTAAAACGATTAAAGCCGGCCGCTATCCATGGGGCGTTGTGGTTAAACCATGAGTGTTCCGGTATTGGCTGTAGAGCAAGTAGGATTTAACTACGGGGCCAAACAGGCACTGTCTGAGGTGACATTTTCGCTCTCAGCGGGGTCTTATTATGCATTGCTTGGGCCTAATGGTGCGGGCAAGAGCACGCTGTTCTCGATTCTTTGTCAGTTATTGCAGCCACAATCCGGTAGCGTAACGGTAAACGGCATCAGTGCCGCGAAAAAGCCGCGTCAGGTGTTAAAGCAAATCGGTATGGTGTTTCAGCAACCCACTCTGGATTTAGATTTGAGTGTTGAGCAGAACCTGGCTTATCACGCCAGTCTGCACGGCTTATCAAGCGCCTACACAAAACAGCGGATCGATGAAGAATTACAGCGTTTTGCATTAAGCGAGCGACGCAAAGATAAAGTTCGCTTACTCAATGGCGGTCACCGCCGTCGTGTAGAGATAGCACGTGCGCTATTGCATCAACCGGCTATCCTGTTGCTGGATGAGGCCACCGTGGGCCTGGATCAGTCCACCCGTGACACGATTAACGATCACCTGCGCCAATTGTGTAGCGACTCGGGTATCACGATTTTGTCGTCGACCCACCTGATTGACGAAGTGCGCCCGAATGACGAGCTGATTGTGTTGATCAAAGGCCAGATTCAACTGCAGCAACGTTGTGAGGAGGCCATGCAGGCCCTGCAACTGGACTCGGTGCAGGCGCTTTACCGACACTTCCATCAGCAGGGGGAGCAATAGATGTACTGGACCTGCTTTGTTGGTGTTCTAAAACGGGAACTGCTGAGATTCTGGCAACAGCGCTCGCGGCTGATAAGCGCGCTGGTACGCCCTTTATTATGGCTGGTGGTGTTTGCGGCGGGCTTTCGCGCTGCGCTGGGGGTAGCGATTATTCCTCCCTATGAAACCTACATCACTTATGAGGTTTACATTATTCCGGGGCTGGCCGGCGTGATCATGCTGTTTAACGGCATGCAAAGCTCGCTTTCTATGGTGTACGACCGGGAAATGGGCAGCATGAAGGTGCTTCTCACCAGCCCCATGCCCCGACCGTTTCTGCTGGTTAGTAAGCTGCTGGCCGGTGCCTGTATTTCCATGTTGCAGGTGTATGCCTTTTTTGCCATCGCCTGGCTGCTGGAGGTGGAAGCTGAGCCAATCGGTTACTTGCTGGTTATTCCGGCTTTACTCCTTACCGCCTTATTACTGGGAGCGCTGGGACTATTGCTGTCGTCTTTTATCAAGCAATTGGAAAACTTCGCCGGGGTGATGAACTTCGTGGTGTTTCCGATGTTTTTCCTCTCTTCGGCATTATACCCGTTGTGGAAAATGCGCGAGTCGAGCGAATGGCTTTACTGGATATGCCAGTTTAATCCGTTCACACACGCGGTAGAACTGATTCGTTTTGCGCTTTATGGCCAGTTTAACGGACAGGCAGCGCTGGTAACCGGTCTTTGTACGCTGATTTTTACCAGTCTGGCTATTTGGGGCTACGACCCCAAAAGGGGCATGGTAAAACGCAAGGTGGGCGGTTAGCTCGCTGAATTAACAAACGGATGGATTATCCTGATAGCCGCGGTAAATAAAGGCTAGCTGAATGACAGTACATCCACTAATATAACTTACATAGCATTTACAGGGTGATAAAAATGGTAGAAATTCTCGTCGCTGATGACCATCCCTTATTTCAATATGCAATCACCGATTTCGTTGAGCGTAATATTCCGGACACTAAAACCATCAGTTGTATCGACCTTGAAGAAGCACTCAATACAGCAGAAGAAAACCCCAACATTGATTTGGTGCTACTCGACCTGAATATGCCAGGCATGGATGGCCTTAACGGTATCGTGCGTTTTCGTAATCAGTTCCCTGAAATTCCTATTGTTATTGTGTCGGCAGAAGAAGATAAAAACGTCGTGCTGCAGGCTTTTACCTATGGCGCGGTAGGGTTTATCACCAAGTCTTCCAGCTGTGAGCAGATTGTGGGTGCGCTCCAGCAGGTACTGTCCGGTCAGGTATACCTGCCACCGGATATCATCCGTAATGGTGGTAGCAGCAAGCCCAAGGAAGATTCTGCTCAGCAGCAAATCGATCCTAAGCTGATTGGCGCTCTGACCCGCCGCCAGTTACTGGTGTTTGAGTGTATCGCCAAAGGTAAGTCTAACAAACAGATTGCCTATGAGCTGAATATCGCTGAAACCACAGTGAAGGCTCACGTGTCGGCCATTCTTACTAAGCTGAATGTCCATAACCGCATCCAGGCAGCGCTTTGTGCCGCCAGTATCGACTTTAACCAGTATCTGATGCGCAATTAGCGGTTAGCGATTGATAATGCTTTGTAAGCCATGGGTATCCTGTTGCCCATGGCGTGAGTGATTCTCCTTCCTGCCGACTTCCCACCTGTGACGGTCTTTTATTGCAAGTGCTTTAAAAACCACTAAAAATTAAGTATTGTTTTGGCCTTGCTCGCCAGATTTGCAAAGGTTGATATGGATATCGAAGTTACCCGACCAAAACAATTCACCGATTTTACCCGCAGTTACCGTTTGCTTGCCGATGGCAGGGAAGTGGCGTTAATCGAACGCGGTACCACGCAAAAGGTTACTCTGCCGCCCGACAGTAAAATACTCACGGCTTACATAGATTAGTGCTACAGCCCGGACTTTGCCGTTAGTGATATTCAGGGTAGCCGCATCGTAGTCAAAAACGCATTCGCCTCTAACCCACTTAAAGCGCTGTTACTTCCGCTTTATTACGTGACATTTGGTAAACATAAGTATCTTAAAATAGAATCTTAATGCCTACGCTTATGGACTGTCGTTTTGTAGGACAAGGAGAAATCAATGCAAGACAATCAGCAAGTTCAGTTGAAGCTCGTGTTCCTATGACGTATTAGTTTTTCCAGAATTAGACGTCACTTCAAGTAAAGTCCCATAATAAGAGGTTAGCCGTTGTAGAGTTTATTATGTTCAAAGTGATAGAATAGTATCACTTTGGTATTCCTTTGGTGCGGCTCTCATGAAAGTAGAACTAGTTACATCACTTAAACGTCAGGCAACTAAGATCCTTGCGGATCTCCACGACACTAAAGAACCAGTGCTAATTACCGAGCATGGTAAGCCATCCGCGTATCTGGTTGATGTCGATGATTATGAGTTTATGCAAAATCGTTTGGTTATCCTTGAGGGGATCGCGCGAGGTGAACGCGCACTAGCTGACGGTAAAGCGGTAAGTCATGATGAAGCCAAAGACAAAATGTCAAAATGGCTGAAATAATCTGGACTGAGTCCGCGTTATCTGATCTTAATGATATCGCTGAATATATCGCACTAGAAAATATTGTTGCGGCAAGGCAGTTAGTACAAACGATCTTCTCCAAAATCGAACGCTTACAAACTTTCCCTGAGTCAGGTCGTATTCCACCCGAACTAGAACATTTAATCTATCGTGAAGTTGTCGTGAATCCATGTCGTGTTTTCTATAAGCAAGATGGTGACAGCGTGTTTATTTTGTTTGTTATGCGCAGGGAGAGAGATTTACGTAAGTTCCTGTTGAGTAAACAATAACCTTTTGGAATTAGGGCTAACAATCTGTTTAAGAGTAATTCGCAACGCGTGGCATTTTCACCATAGGCTGTGGTGTTTCAGGTAGTATGCGGTGGCGTTGGCATTGCGCTGCTCACACCCTCACAGGGAGTTACGCTTATTTGACCTTCGGCTCAGTTAGGAAAGTTGCGATTACGTCTAGTCCTATGCATTCGGTGGCAGTGCCCATGAACGGTAAACGTTGCCGGTATCGCGCATGACGATTTTAGTCGCGCAGAGGGCCTTCACTGGTTATGCTAAGCAAGCGATGATCATCAACACTTTGGAATTAGGATTAGCCAATGGCCACGGATTATTTATCACTGGAATGGCAGACGCTGCAAAACCAATTCGATAGCTATGAGAAATACAGTCTGCTCATTAAGCTGGTCGCTATTTTTACTACGTCTTTTGCCTTAGGGTTTGAATTTAACCTGTTAGTGCCGGTGTTAATGGTTGGGGTATTCTGGTTGCAGGACGGTATCTGGAAAACCTTTCAGGGGCGTTTTGAAAGCCGCTTGCTAATTGTTGAGGCGGCCTTAGCTGCCAATCACAATGAAACCGGCTGCCAGTTTAATCAACAGTATCAGCAAATCGCCAACAGCGGTGTGGACCTGATTAAAGAGTACTTAAAACAGTGTCTCAGACCCACAGTAATGTATCCCTATGTTGTTTTGCTTGGTCTAACTCTGTCTAGTTTATGGTGGTAGTAAGTACCAACAATCAGGCTTTTGCATTGGACAACAGGTTAGATAATGCCAGCTTCATCTTATGAGGTTTCACGGGCTTGTTTAACAGCGAATAGCCCTTTTCCCTGACCATCTGGCGCAGTTCATTGGTGTAGTTTGCCGTGATCATAATAACCGGTGGGTGCGGGTCTAAATGCTGGTGAGTAATTTCCAGTGCGTCAAAGCCGGTATCGCCATCGTCAAGGTGATAATCTGCGATGATCAGTTGTGGGTCCAGCTCGTTTAAAAACTCCGGCTCCTGCAATTCTTCCAGAGTTTGTATCGACGTGATGTTGCAATTCCAGCTGCCCAGCACCGTTTCCATGCCTTTACATATTTCATCATCGTTATCGATAAGTAAAATACGTGCCCCTTCTAGTTTATCGTTAAAGCGATCAATTAACGGTGGTGGAGCCGGTTTTACCCGCTCCACAGACACATCGGCATAAGGCAGAGTTATGCTGAAGCAGGATCCTTTGCCCTCTACCGAACGCACGTTAATGGTATGGTTCATCACACTGGCGAGCCGTTCAACAATGGCCAGGCCTAAGCCGAGTCCCTTGTCATGACGGCGCTTCTTGGCATCAAGTCGATTAAACTCACGGAAGATTTCACTCAGTTTGTCTTGCGGGATACCAATACCAGTATCAAAAATCTGAATTTGTAAGCCTGCCTTGCGCCGTCTTACCCCTATTAGAATACTGCCTTCGTTGGTGTAGCGGATCGCGTTGCTGAGCAGGTTGCGAAGGATCCGCGCCAGAAGGTAAGTATCTGAATGAACAAGGGTTTGTGTGGTCTTTACTCTCAGTTCGAGGCCTTTGCCCTCTGCCTGAGGCGTAAACTCATTTGCCATATTGGTAATTAAGTCATTAATTTCAAAATCATCCAGTACCGGTTCAATCAAGCCGGCCTCAAGCTTGGAAATATCCACTAAAGCACTGATAAGCGACTCGAGGTTTTCCAGTGAGTAGCTTAACGAACGAATAAGTTTCTGGGCCTCATCGCTCAATGTCAGATCGTTTAAGGCATCGGCAAATAAACGAGCCGAGTTCATGGGTTGCAGTAAATCGTGGCTGGTGGCGGCGAGGAATTTTGATTTCGATTCATTGGCCTGGTCGGCTTCCCGTTTTGCCTCCAGCAGCTTAATTTCGGCCAGTTGCCGTTCTTCAATTTCGTTGCGTAACTGCAGGTTAATTTCAGAAATCTTTTTAGTGCGCTGATTAACCCGCTGCTCCATATAATCATAGGCATGCTTAAGGGCACGGGCGGTGCGGCGCTGCTCGGTAACATCCTGCTCCAGGGCAAAGAAACCAATGACGTTGCGCTGCTCGTCAAAGTGGGGAATATAGGTTTTATTCGAAATCCGCACGTTATCCGGATCGCGGCTGTGTTCGAGCTCAAAGTTTACGGCCTGACCAAGCATGGCGCGCGCAATATGGATGGTGAGTGTCTGATACTCTTTATGGCCAAGCACATCACTGAGGTGATGATTAATAATTTCGTCGCGTGAGCGGTTAAACCACTTTTCAAACTCGCGGTTGACGAATTCATAGCACAGATCTTTATTAACGTAGGAAATCAGTGCCGGCATAGCATCGGTGATCAGGCGGATACGCTGTTCACTCTCGCGCAGGGCAATCTGGTTGCGACTGCGTTCGGTAATATCGGCAAAGGTTATCAGTATACCGCCGCCTGGGATAAGGTTACGCCGAACCAGTAATACCAGATTGTCATCGAGCATCATCTCGACTTCAAGGAAGTCTTTATCGGGCGCTACATCAAACGAAATGGCGCTAAGCAGAGCTTTGGCAAACACGTTTTGTTGCATAAGTTCGGCAAACACATCACCACGCTTCACGCCGTCATCCGCCAGGCCTAACAGCTCGAAAAAGCGTTGGTTCCAGGTTTCGATTTGTCGTTCAGCGTTAATCAGCACAACGCCCTGGGTCATGTTTTCCAGGGTGGCTTTGAGTAGCTCTGCCTGCTCAGCCATGGCGGTCTCGTAGCGGACCTCCTCGGCTAATTTAATATTAGTAATATCGGTATACACCACCACCAGACAGTTATCGTTAGTTTTGCGTTCCTGCATCTGGATCCAGGTACCATCGCGCAATTTAAAGATAGTCTGGGCAATCGGGTCGGGATAGACGCCCACTTTTTTCTGCGCTTTTGCTTTATGATCAACCAGTACCAGCGAGGCCGCGGTAATTTCCTGAAAAGAGGTTTTGCCCAACTCGTAGGTAATATTGTGCTGTTGCCAGAACTCGGCGCAGCGGCTGTTTACCATTACCATTTTGCGGTCTGCATCGAACAGGGCGAAGGCGTCGGAAATACTCTCAATGGCGTCACGCAGACGCTGCCGATCCTGTTCGGCCTGGATTTGGCTTTTTTCTGTTTCCCGGCGGGCCAGTTCGAGCTGTTGGTTGGACTCCTCGAGACGATGCAGGGTCTGCTGCAGGCGGTAGGTGCGCTCTTTTACTTTGTCGGCGAGCATCGCCGCATCTTCGAACGACTGATAGGCATCACTGTGATTACCCCAGCCCATTTCTACCCGGCGCATCAGCACACGGTTTATTTTCTGCAGCTTTTCGTTTTCGTAGCGCAGTCGTTCGAGTTCATCATCGCCGGCCATTTCCGGCGGCTCAACGGCTACTTCAGGCGTCAGTGGACTTGAGGTGGTTTTCAATGGGCGCTCCAATGGCTACGCCGGTAAAAGTATGGTTCAAGTGTAACCCATTTATTTGCTCACCGTAGGTATTAAATCCGATCATATGATTGGCACGGTAAAGCTCTGACATGGCATCTTCTAACTGGTACTTATCGATTTCAGCGCGGCGGTGAATACAGTCAAAACCAATGAGTAATTCAATGTCGCCCACATTACGGCGAATATCATTGAGGATCATGGTGGAGTGAGCGTGCAGTCCGCTGGATTTCATGTTGGTCAGCACAATCCCGGCGTCAATGGCGCAGAAAAAAGTCAGGCTTAAATCATCGTTCACCTGTTGGATACTGCGGATATACAGTTGGTCGCCAATTTGCACTGCCAGTGGGTGCATGGCGAAAACCTCTGAAGTCAGGTCCTCGAGCTTTAAACCGTTTATCCGGCAGTACTCCAGCGCAGCTGGTTCGGCATTAAATTCTTCGACAACCCGTTGCCCTGGTGCGGTTTGGGTAACCACCAGTTTATCGTTTTCGGGTGCTAAATGGTGGTGGCTGAATACATCAAAATAACAGTTGGTATTGATCAGCATAAAGACTGCTGCGCTGCTGTAAAAGCGGCCGTTGCAGTAAACCTGGGTATCGACAAAATGTTGATCGTCCCCGGCAGAGCCGCCAACCAGCGGAATATCCTGCATACTCATATTGAGTGCATCGATAACCAGTTCTTCGCGAATGGATAAGCCATCCAGTAGGGTCATGCCGAAGGAATGTTGTTCTACTGGTCCGGGTGATACTGATTTGCTGCGCAGTTTGTCGAGCATGGAGTTAACCAGTACGTCGGCATCGCGCTCTGCAAAAGCAGCCAGATTTTCGATGAGCACGGTTTCTACGGCGAAGTGATGCTTACTGAGGGCAAAGGCGCTGATGGAATGCATGCGGCAGCCGTCGGGGGTGATTTCACCGGCGGAGGTACAGCCAATCACAGGGGTGTCACCAAAATAGCGGTTTAATTCTTTTGATAGCTGTTCCAGCGGATAACGGGTACAACAGTAAAATACTACGCATGCTGCTTCGCAGGGAGCCAGGGCATGGTAGATGTCCCGTGCTGCAATCACAGGATCCAGACTTTCCGAGCCGGCTCTGGCTACAGAGGGTGAGTCGAAGACTTCAACGGTTTGACTAATTGGTTGCGACAGCATGGATACTCCCTAAACTCGGGTGACTGGTTGCATTACGCTGTGCCAAAGGGCTGAGATACCAATTCACCGCTGCTGAGTTTATATAATTCACAATTGTTTAACAAGATTCGCAGGAGTGATTTACGCACAAAACTCGGCCATTAGTAGCATAAATTGGGCCGTTGGTCATACAACTAACGATCAGGCCGGATCAGCTAACGACTGTCTAAAACGTTGGGAGAGGGTAAAAAGCCCATCATCGCGAGGGTTTCGCGGGCGCTGAGCGGTCAGCCTGACGTCTTCCAGAATCTGCATCGGCTGGCTGCTAAGCAATAAAATGCGGTCCGATAAGGTGATTGCCTCAGTAATATCATGGGTGACATACACTACGGTTGTCTGACGTGCTTGCCATAGCTGGGTGAGCAGGTGTCTGAGTGAGTCGGCGGCCGGAACATCCAGCGACGAAAAAGGCTCATCCATCAGTAAAATATCCGGCTCACAGGCAAAAGCCCGGGCCAGTGCCGCACGTTTTAACATGCCGCCGGAAAGTTGTGCCGGGTACTGATGCTCAGCACCGCTCAGTCCAACCTGTTGCAGCCAGTAAAGTGCATTACTGCGGCGTTGTGATGAAGCGCCTTCGCAAACCAGCATTACGTTATCGCAAATGGTCAGCCAGGGCATTAGCCGTGGTTCCTGAAACATCAAAGCCACACGTGCTGGCTGGGCATAGGGCAAAGTCAGCTTAACCTTACCCTGATAATCGGTATCGAGACCTGCAACGATATTCAGCAAGGTACTTTTACCGGCGCCAGATGGTCCCAGCAAAGTAACAAACTCGCCAGCGGTCAGGGTGATACTGAGCTCTGAAATAATCGTGCGTTGGTTGCCGCCCTCATCCTTAAATGATTTGTTGGCGATATCGATCTGATAGGTCATCGCCATTTGAGTACCCGCCGTTCCCAGGGGCGCAATACGCCTGCTTCCAGGGCAAAGATAATACAGGCAAACGCCAGTGTATAAGCCAGCACACTGGTAATATCAAAATACTGGAAGAACAATGACAGTTGAAAGCCCACGCCATCGCTGCAGCCGAGCAATTCAACTACCAGCACAATTTTCCATACCAGGGCCAGACCGCCGCGGGCTGCGGCCAGAAAATACGGGTACAGTTGCGGCAAATAAACCTTTATAAAAGTGCGCCCCGCCGGTACCTGATAGGCTTTGGCCACATCCAGCAAGCGCTTATCCACGGCTCTGGCGCCTTCGCGCATAGTGACCGCGATATTGGGCGTTTTATTTACGATAACAGCAATTAGCGCGGCTGTTTCATTTAATCCAAACCAGATAAAACACAGAATAATCGTTACCAGCGCCGGCACGTTCAGCGCCAGGGTCACGACGCTGTCGAGCCATAAATCAAGCCGCTTAAAGTGGCCAATAACCAGCCCCAGTAAGCTGCCCAGTAACATAGCGCACAGAAAACTAATGGCAATACGGCGCAGGGTAATGGTCAGGTGGTGCGGTAACTCGCCGCTGTCGACATGACCCATCAGGTTAGTCAGCACTGCATAGGGAGCTGGTAACAAGTCGGGAGTAAATAGCATCACAGCGGCCTGCCATAGCAGAATAAAAACCACCATCGACAGCATGCGGGTTAGTGCCGGATGACTGTGCATCAGTGCTTACTGTCCTGCCAGCGCCGGACTTTGCCAGAACAAACTGTCGGGCAGAGATTGCAGTGCACCGGTTACACCGGTCGTTCCCTCATTGGCTTTAAGTACCTTAAACAGCTTTTGTAAATCGGCTTTAATGCTGGCATCAAAGCGGGTCGGGATCCCAGCACGGTAATGCGCAATGAGCACAGGCCGGGCATCGTCTGAATACTTTTGTGTGAAAGAGGGAATACATTGCCACAGGTTATCGTCTTCGTTCATTTTGGCCCGTGTAGCAAAAGACATAGCAAAAAACTGGTCTACCAACGCCGGATTTTCGGCTGCCCAGCTTTGTTTAAATAACCAGCCAATCACCGGTACGTCGGCACTGATTTGCCAACTGCCAAGCACTTCATCCATTGTTAGTAGCGAGCGTTTATCGTGAGTTTTCAGCTCCGCGGCGTAATGCCAGAAATTGACGACGGCGTCGAGCTGATCGCGCAGCATAAGCTGATTAAGCATAGGGGGCGCGGCGAATTTAACGGTTGTCTGACTGGCTAATTCAAGGCCGAAATGTTGCCTTGCATAGGCACTGTAAAGGATCCAGTTTTTGTTGCCTTTACCGCCCGCAAAGCCGATGGTTTTACCTTGTAGATCACCCATGTCTGAAGCATTGGCTTTGGCATCAACAACCAGTTCGCCGGCAGCCGTGGAATAGGGATAAAAATGATACAGTCGCCCTTCATCGAACTGCCGTGCTGCCCATAACCAGTCGCCCACAATCATGTCTACGGCGCCGCCTTGCAAAGCAACCGAAAGGGCCTGGGGCGAGCCTAATGCCACCCGGGTTAATTTAAAACCGTATTGTTCAGGAAGTTGTTTGGCTTCTGCCAGGTCCAGCTCCCAGTTGAGGGTGCCATACTTCAGTACACCAACCCGGATTTCCGGAAGATCAGCAGCTCTTGCGCCCGACGTCAGCGCGCTGCACCACAGGATGACACTACACAGTACAACTCTAATCATCATGTCTTTTTGGGAGCTATTCAGCGGTTGTTGGGTCGATCATCGTTTTGACCTGATTAATTTGGTTGGCCGGAATGCCCATTTGTTCAGCATGGTCGAGGATGGCCTGTTTATCAGGTGAAATGTAAACACAGTAAATTTTGTTGTCGGTGACGTAGCTTTCCACCCATTGAATATGCGGGCCGGCATCACGTAACACACAGCAGGATTGCTGTGACGTATTTTGTAGTTGTTCAGCGCTAAGTTCACCAGCACCGGGGATTTCGCGTTCGATAATAAATTTTGGCATGGCAGACAAATCCTTCTTTTTATTGACTATAGGGTACAGAAAGGAAAAAGGTCCCCGCAGATGCGGGAACCTCGCTTACGCCAGTTATGGCAACGCTTTTAGAAAAAGCCCAGTGGGTTGATGTCGTAGCTGGTCAGCAGGTTTTTGGTTTGCTGATAGTGGTCGAGCATCATTTTGTGGTTTTCACGGCCCACACCTGATTTCTTATAACCACCAAACGCTGCGTGAGCAGGGTACGCATGGTAGCAGTTCATCCATACACGACCGGCTTCGATGCCACGGCCCATACGGTATGCAAGGTTAGTATCACGAGTCCATACACCCGCACCCAAACCAAACTCAGTATTGTTAGCAATAGCCAGTGCTTCTGCTTCGTCTTTAAAGGTGGTTACGCCAACAACCGGTCCGAAGATTTCTTCCTGGAACACGCGCATGTCGTTAGAGCCTTTCAGCAGGGTAGGTTGTACATAGAAACCGTTGCTGAAGCCTTCTACATTGGCAGGACCGCCACCGATAAGCACTTCGGCGCCTTCTTTCTTACCTAACTCAAGATAGCCCAGGATTTTTTCATACTGCTGAGCAGATGCCTGTGCACCCACCTGAGTATCGGTATCCAGTGGGTTACCACGTTTGATTTGTTGTGTACGAGCGATAACCAGCGAGATAAAGTCATCGTACATATCTTCCTGAATCAGAGCACGAGAAGGACAGGTACATACTTCACCCTGGTTGAAGAACGCCAGTACAGTACCCTCAACACACTTGCTCAGGAACTCGTCTTCGTGCTTCATTACATCGCTGAAGTAGATATTTGGCGACTTACCACCCAGTTCTACAGTAGATGGGATGATGTTGTCTGCAGCGCATTTCAGAATGTGGGCACCAACAGGCGTTGAACCGGTAAAGGCAATCTTCGCGATACGCTTGTTAGTCGCCAGTGCTTCACCTGCTTCTCTGCCGAAGCCGTTTACGACGTTCAGTACGCCCGGTGGCAGCAGATCACCAATGATTTCCATCAGTACCAGAATAGACGCAGGCGTCTGCTCAGCAGGCTTCAGAACGATACAGTTACCGGCAGCCAGTGCAGGTGCCAGCTTCCACGCTGCCATCAGCAGTGGGAAGTTCCAAGGGATAATCTGACCGACAACGCCCAGTGGTTCATGGAAGTGATAAGCAATGGTGTTTTGGTCGATTTCACTGATACCACCTTCCTGTGCACGAATACAGCCGGCAAAGTAGCGGAAATGGTCGGCGGCTAATGGTACGTCAGCGTTCAACGTTTCACGTACCGCTTTACCGTTGTCCCAGGTTTCTGCTACGGCCAGGGCTTCAAGGTTGGCTTCAATGCGATCAGCAATCTTTAAAATCAGATTAGAGCGCTCAGTGACTGAGGTTTTGCCCCAGGCTGCTTTGGCTTTGTGTGCGGCGTCCAGCGCTAATTCGATATCTTCGGCCGTTGAGCGTGGGATCTCACAAAACTTTTCGTTGTTAACAGGTGATACGTTATCAAAATACTGACCTTTAACGGGAGCAACCCACTCGCCGCCAATAAAGTTTTCGTATCTTGATTTAAATGAGACGACAGAATTTTCTGTTCCAGGTGCTGCATAGATCATGTTGCTTACTCCGGTAATCAATTATAAAAGCGTTGCCAGATTGTCGGTTTTGCGGGAGCCATGATTAAGCTCCCTGACCGGCACCGACTGCCGTAAGACAAGACTGTTTTCTGGCAAGGAAACAGTCAGTTACTAAAAGTTTACGATGGCACCGACAGCAACGGTTTGGGCTTCTTCCTGACCCAGAATGCCCGAGAACTCACTGGTAGAATATTCCACTGCAAAGGTCACGTTGCTGTTGTAGCCGTAGAATCAGGCAGCCTGCATACCTTCATGACCGATGTAGTCACTGTCTTCAATTTCGTTTTCGCCGTAAGACAGAACAAAACGGTTAGCATCCAGCTTGTAAGATGCCTGCAGGATATAGCCCTCGCTGTCCAGTTCGTTATAAGTGGTTGGGTCATACATGGTGACCGGTGCTAAACCCAGTGCTGCTTCTGTGGGGCCTAACAGAATGCCGATACCTTCACCGCTGTAGCCTGATGCGTGCAGTGATAAACCACCAAAGCCTACTTTTACACCGTATGAAGCGCCGTTTGAGTCAACGTCACCCATATCAGATTCAGAGGTTTGCGACAGGAAACCCACCCATGCAGTGACTGATGCGTCGTCGAAAGTGCCGCTGTAGGTCACTTCACCCTCAAAACGAGGTGCAGATTCTTCGCGGTCAGCATCGCCATTGACTGGCGAAGGATCGACAGCCGCGACGGCTACTTTGAAGCCACCACCGAAAGACGGCGAGGTATAACGTATTTGCGACGCTGGGAACGGATAAGTGTACCCGCTGCCGAGGTTACCGAATGATACGCCCTGGCCATCAACCAGTCCCAGCGTATCATTGACATTGCCGTAACCAAGCAGGACTTCGTCTAAGAAAACGTTGCTGCGGTTAAACAGTGTGAAATCTTTACCAATCAGTAATTGACCCCAGTCGGCATCCAGCGTCGCGTAAAACTGACGAACATCGATACCGGTTGAGGTAACACCACTGTTAGAATCGTTGATGGTTACCCAGAAAGATGAGCGACCGCCCACTTTCATGTCACCAATCTGCTTACTGAAGTTCATACCCAGCCAATTAGGCAGGAAACCCATTTTAACGCGGGACTGGTCACGGTCACCGTTTGGGCCGTTATCAACAGACGTTGTGGTGTAGAATGTGTTAAATGACGCATCAACCGATACGGTAGCCACTTCGGCATCGTCGTAAATGGTGATTGCGGCATTAGCTGAAGCTGAAGAGAGTGCAAGTAAGGCAACTGCTAGCGGTTTGCACGCAAATTTATTATTTTTCATGTGTAACCCTCATATTTGTGTTTATTGCGTGGAGTAACACTTTAATTGCGTCCCACTGTCACTCACGTTAATTGGCAACGATTCTTTGCCGTTGCTCTTTGTGCATTGAGTATTGTTGAGCAGCCGGATTTTGAGTACTCCTCAATGGAGCCTTTTGAATTCAACTTTAGTCCTCTGCGGAAATTCGCCTAAAGATCTACTACCAAAGTGCTGGTTTGGAAGGGCGGTTTTGGCACTGCTTTGACGTGCTACTAAAAGCCAGCGCAAAGTGGCAGTTTAGAGAGTGTTTTTTGCTGTTTTTGTTAACATAAAATATTTCTACACTGGCAGAGTCTGACTTTACCTCACCGGTAAAAGGCGTAAGCTGCTAGTGGTTGATGAGACCCTGAGTGTCGATTGATCTGTGCACATCAGTGCATTGTGCAGACCAATTCACATTTAATAAGTAGGTCTGTTATGAAAAAAATCGTAGTTGTAGGCGGTGGTGCCGGTGGTCTTGAGCTGGTTACCCGGCTGAGTAAAACACTGGGTAAGCGCAAGCTGGCCGAGATAATACTGGTTGACCGTAGCCGCACGCATGTCTGGAAACCCCTTCTTCATGAAGTGGCTGCCGGGGTCATTAATAAAGCCTCAGACGGTGTTGATTACCGTATGCACGCCGCCCAGCACCATTACCAGTTTCAGCTCGGCAATATGAGCTATATTGACCGTGACAACCAAAGTATCTACCTCGACCCGTTATACGATGAAGACGGCCTGGAAATCCTCCCGGAGCGTACTGTGGAGTATGATTATCTGGTTATGGCTATCGGCAGTGTAACCAATGATTTCGGTACCCTTGGCGTGAGTGAGCACTGTTATTGCCTGGACTCACTTATCCAGGCCGAACGCTTTCATCGCGCGCTGTTAAATCAGCTACTGAAGATCAATCAGGAAGGCGTTACCAAGAAAAAAATCCACGTCGCGATTGTGGGAGCCGGGGCAACCGGCACCGAGTTGGCAGCGCAGTTACACCACGTGAGTAACCTGGCCAGAGCCTACGGTATGCCTGAAATGTCGGCCGACAAACTGCAGGTGTCGATACTCGAGGCTGGACCACGGATATTGCCTGCATTACCCGAGCGAATTGCGGGCTCTGCGCGTCGTGCCCTTACCAAGCTAGGCATTGAAGTACGCGAGAATACGCGGGTACAAAGGGTGGATAAAGAAGGGTTTGTCACCGCCGAAGACGTGCTGATTGAAGCCGACTTAATGGTGTGGTCAGCCGGGGTTAAGGCGCCCGAGTTTCTGACCGATTTAAATCTGTTCGAGCTTAACAAAGCTAATCAGATCCTGGTAACGCCTGCTCTGCAAAGTACTGTGGATAATAAGATTTTTGCTATCGGCGACTGTTGCGGAGTGCTCCAGAAAGACGGTAGCTGGGTACCACCACGGGCGCAGTCGGCGCACCAGATGGCCAGTTTACTGGCCAAAAACCTGCAAAACCTGTTTATGCATAAACCGATGCAGGCCTATACCTACACCGATTACGGCTCGCTGGTGCACCTCAGTAAATACTCCACGGTAGGTAGTCTGATGGGCAAACTCAGCAACAGCACCATGTTTATTGAAGGGCGACTGGCTAAGATGGTGTATGTGTCGCTGTATAATATGCATTTGTTTGCGGTGCATGGCTGGTTTAAGGGCTTTTTAATGCTGCTGATGCGCAAAGTCAGTAACCTGGTTACCCCTAAATTAAAACTTCACTAACAAATAGTACCCGGTAGCGGCATACCGTTACCGGGTAAATCCTGCCTCTGGTCGTTCTGACCACAGTTAAAAAATTGTGATTTTTGTAACAAACAGCATGGAGATTTGGCTTGCTGAAAAGTGAAAAATGGCGGCTTGAGTTGCTCAAATAATGTACTTTATTTGCCAATTCAGTAAAGACTGTTTAACAAACGATTTTCACTCATTTAAAGGCTTTCAGGTGTAAATTACCGGCCTTGTTGCTACCAAAGTACCGCCTGGTTGATGCCTAAGTAGTAGGTGGCGGTGGAGGCCGCCACAGTGTCTGGTAAGGCTGATTACCCGGCGATAAGTTGGCTGGCGGCAGCCCGGTGGCGAGCTAGCAGAGCAGGCAGGTCAAGGCCGTTTATCTGGCCATGACTCACCCGCCAATGGCCCCCTACCATAACGTGCTCGGCTCTTTCTGCGCCGCACAGTATAAGAGCTGCGAGTGGATCATGGGAGCCGCTGAAGCGGATGTCATCCAGACTGAACAGGGCCAAATCAGCCTGCATGCCCTCGGCAATGGCGCCAATATCCGTGCGTCCCAGCACGCTGGCCGAGCCTTCGGTTGCCCAGCGTAACACCACTTCCGGCGTGATTTTTTCTGCGCCGTATTTTAAACGTTGCAGATACAGCGCCTGACGGGCTTCATACATCATGTTGGATGCATCATTAGACGCTGAACCATCTACTCCTAAGCCAATCGGTGCACCGGCCTCAATAAGGTCAAGCGTAGGGCAGATCCCGGAAGCCAGACGCATATTCGACACCGGACAATGACAAATACCGGTACCGGCGGCGCCCAGCCGGGCAATTTCTTCTTCATTAAAGTGAATACCATGCGCCAGCCAGGTGCGGTCGCTCAGCCAGCCCACACTTTCCAGGTAGTCCACGGTACGCATCCCGAAGGTTTGCAGGCAGAAGTCTTCTTCATCCAGGGTTTCGGCCAGGTGCGTGTGCAGGCGCACATCTTCGCGCTTAGCCAGCTGAGCGCTTTCCTGCATAATTTCCCGGGTTACAGAGAATGGTGAGCAGGGCGCCAGGGCAATTTGAATTTGTGCGCCGGTATCGCGCTCGTGGTACTGGCTAATAAGTCGCTCGCTGTCGCGAATAATGGCTTCACCGGTTTGTACGGTGTGCTGAGGAGGTAAGCCGCCATCTTTTTCACCAAGGCTCATTGAGCCGCGGGTAAGCATAGCGCGCATGCCCAGTTGCCTGACTACATCCACCTGCACATCGATGGCGTTATCCAGTCCTACCGGAAACAAGTAATGGTGATCGGCGGCGGTGGTACAGCCGGATAGCAGTAGTTCAGCCATAGCGACCTGGGTGGCCAGATGCAAGGCATCCGGCGTGAGCCGTGCCCATACCGGATATAAGGTTTTTAGCCATGGGAACAAGGGTTCATTCACTACTGGTGCCCAGGCACGGGTGAGAGTTTGATAAAAATGATGATGGGTGTTAATCAGCCCTGGCAAAATCACCAGACCAGATGCGTCGAAAACTTCATCGCAGGGCGATGCAGGGGCGTCATGATTAAACAGAAGCGTTTCAATTTTACCCTGATTAACTATCAGACCGGTGACCGGTTGAGACTGGTCGGGGGCAAAAACATATAACGGCGATTTTATCCAGATACGCTGTGCTGCAGACATAGCAATGGCTCCAATAATAAAGTTAATGGTAATGCCAGCTCAGTTATGTCCTGTCTGCTGATCCAGGAGAAGTAAATTCGCCGAATATTCTACCCTATCATTCACAAATGAAAAGCCCGGGCACCTGGCTGGTTCCTAGATTTCCAGTTGCGTCATCAGTTCAACCAGTTGTTTAACGCCGTTACTGATATCCTCGAGCCCCTCGGAGGTCAGCGTAAATTTATCCGTACCCGCCAGCGCCTGTTCAGATAACACGCCTAACTTGCCATCCATAGTTTCGGTAAGCTCACTGTTTTTATTAACGATGTCAGTAATCGATTTGGTTACGGTGGCGGTACTTTCGGCAAGGTTGCGCACCTCGTCTGCGACCACAGAAAATCCTCGTCCGTGCTCTCCTGCCCGGGCTGCTTCGATGGCGGCATTTAACGCCAGCAGGTTGGTTTGCTCTGCAATGCCCTGAATGGTAACCACCATGTCGGTCACTTTTGTGGATTGCTCTGACAAGCGGCGGCCGTCTTCCGCGATTTGCTTTAATTCATCAGCAATTTTTACCGCTGAGTTAATGGCTTCGCTAAGTACTTCTACGGCACTGCGGGTTATGGTAGAGGTTTGTTCCGAGGTAGCGGCCGCCATATTGATGACTTGCTGGGTCTTGTTGATACGTTCGGTAATGTCGGTGGCGAACTTGATAACCTTCACTATATTACCGTTGCTGTCTTTAACCGGATTATAAGTGGCTTCCAGTGCCACTTTATTGCCTTTGGCATCCACCCGGGTAAAGCGCCCGGTGAAGCGTTCGCCACCAGCCAGTTGTTGCCAGAAGTTGGGGTTTTCAGCATAAAAGTCGGGTTCGCAAAACATACGATGGTGCTGGCCAATGATGTCCCCGGCCTGATATTGCATTACCTGCAAAAAATTTTCGTTGGCCTCAAGAATCTCGCCTTCAGGGGTAAAGGCTATGACTGCCATGGAGGCATTCAGCGTATCGGCCAGAACTTTATTTTTTTGTTGCTGCCTAAAATCGTCACTGCGGTCCTGAATTAAGGCAATTACCTTGGTAATGCCCTGATTGTCATCTGCGATAGGAACAAACTGTGCGCTGATATGACGCAGCGCCCCGCCTGATTGCTTAAGGTTGACCTCGAGCTGCTCCATGGTATCTACGGCGCCAGACTGGAGCAAGCTCTGAAAAAAGCTGGTTTGGGTTAGTGACTCACTCAGCAGATTATCAATGTGCTCACACGTCAACTGCGCTTTACTGTACCCGCTCAGCGCCTCAAATTGAGGACTGGATTCGAGGATCATACCGGCAGCAGAGATGGCTAGATAGTTCGTCTGGCGCTTAATGGCCAGACATTCTTTTTCCGAACTTTTACTCAGCGCCAACTGGCGTTCAAGCGCTTCAATTTGCTGCGTGTAAACTGATTTACGTACTAACATGGCTGTTGCTCTATTGTGTTGCTTGATCCAATCCACAGTCATCAATACGGCTCTAATTGAATCCGTGAGCTTACGCTTTTGGCAGGAACTTTTCGCCTGGCTGGCAAGTTCCTGGCAGGCAACGAAAGTAATGTCGTTGTACTCAGCGTTTGTATTAAACCTGTTCATTGCGGGGTTTTATAAATAGTAGTATTTAATTTCGTATATTGATTAATCAAACGTATTAAAAAAGATACTCACGTATATTTTTTTCGGGTTAAAACCTGAGGGAACGAAAATTCTTTAATATAACTATCTGAGGGGGGGACTTTTTGCCAGACAGAGGACGTTGAGACGGTTTTTTATTATTTTTATCCGCCATATTCTATAAATCAGAACGAAACGTTTAATCCGTCATTCCGCACCTAATTAACTGATTTATTTTTCTTGACACCGATCCCCCATTTTGATCTATTACTCATCTTTGGGTGCAGCAAAATGGCTATTTCTACTACCTCCCTATCAGGGTTAACTATCAAACGCATGGACCATCTTGGTTTAGTATCCGGTATGTGTCGGGAGCTTGGTATCGCTAAGATGATTGACGCGGTTATCCCAAAAAACAATGAGCATAAGGTGACTCATGGAGAAGCCTTTGTCGCCATGCTTCTCAATGGTTTGGGTTTTCACAGTCGCACCCTACACATGTTTGCAGATTTTTTCGCTGACAAACCCACTGAACGCCTGATTGGTCCGGGTGTACAGGCCAAGCACCTGAATGATGATGTACTTGGTCGGTGTCTTGATGCCCTCTATGAAGCAGACGTGTCGTCGCTATATCAAGTCATGGCTGAGCGAGTGGTCGACACGCTGGGGTTAGCCAGTAACGCTGTGCACCTGGATATCACCAGTTTTCATGTCGATGGTGAATACGCTGTTGATGAACAAGATAGCGAGACTAAACGCATTGAGCTGGTTAAAGGTTACAGCCGGGACCACCGGCCAGAATTAAACCAGGTGATACTGGAGCTGATTTGTGAAAATCAAGCCGGTATCCCTGTCTATATGCAGGCTTTAAGTGGCAATACGAATGACCAGAAAGCTTTTGCAGAAGTCACCCGTCACCATATTCAGTGTTTAAAGGCCGCACAACAATGCCGATATTTTGTTGCCGATGCGGCGCTTTATACCGAAGAATCTATCACTGCCCTGGCAACACAGAACCAATTGTTTATCTCACGAGTCCCCATGACCATCAAAGACGCCAGGCAGCACGTAAGCAACGTGACGGAAGCCAGTCTCACTGCCATGGGTAACGGTTACCACGGTTGTTGGGTGGATGCAGACTATGCCGGAGTGAAACAGAAATGGTTGATTCTGCGCAGTGAGCAGGCGACTAAACGGGAGCAGCAGACACTGGCCCGCAATTTACTTAAAAGCAGTGAAAAAGAGCACAAGCAATTTATTAAATTGTGTAAGCAACGCTTTGCCTGCCAGACCGATGCCGAGACGGCAATGAAAGTCTTTAGCAAGACGTTAAAAACAACCCGCATCAGTGAGTTTGACTGTATAGCCCACCCCGTGTTCTCAGGTAAAGGTCGCCCCAAAAAAGGACAACAGCCAGCATACTATGAATACCAACTCGATGGGCTGATAGCCACCTGTTTGGATAAAGTTGGAATAGCTCAGGCGCAAACCGGGATGTTTATCCTCGCAACCAATGATTGTAGCGGGGAACTCAGTATGCAGACAGTGTTAGATACCTACAAATCCCAGCAACATGTTGAGCGGGGATTTCGTTTTCTCAAAAGTCCGGAATTTCTGACATCCTCACTGTTTCTAAAGAAACCGGAAAGGATTGAAGCGCTGCTCATGGTGATGACGTGCAGTCTGATGATATACGCCGCCCTTGAACACCGGATCCGAACGTCATTAAAAGAAAGACAACAATACTTCCCTGACATGAAAAAGAAACCGTCCCAGAAGCCAACGGCACGATGGGTATTTCTGTGTTTTAGTGGGATCCACGAAGTCAGCATTGGTGACTCTCCCCCCGTAATCACAGACAAACAGGAGCGCCAGCAGGTGATCATTGATGTACTTGGCACATTATACCAAGAGATTTATTCCTGAATTTGATGCGGAATGTCGGTTAATTAATAGATAAAGCTAAATTCCTTTAATCACGTAAGAATAGTCGAAATTCAATGACTCTTTCAGACAACAAAAGGAATCTGTGATGAATAAACGAATATCTACTATTCTTCTTAGCGCGCTTTTCAGCGTATCAGCTTTTGCAGCACCGACCAGCTATTCGGTAGACCCTACGCATACCTTTGCAGTGGCTTCATGGAGTCACTTTGGCTTTTCAACGCCTACCGCCGTATTCGCCGGAGCTGAAGGCACCATTACCTACGACGCCGAAAAGCCGGCTCAAAGTGATATCGCCATTTCTGTTAGCATCGAAACGGTTGATACCTTTGTGGACAAGCTGACTGAAGAGTTTCTTGGCGAAGACTGGTTTAATGCGGCGATGTATCCTAAGGCCACTTTTGTAAGCACTAAAGTCGTGCCAAAAGGCGATAACAAGTTTGCTGTTACTGGCGATCTGACGATTAAAGGCACTACCAAAACAGTTACTATGGACGCGACTCTGAACGGTATGGGTGAGCACCCGATGTCGAAGAAGCAGGCCATTGGCTTTGACGCCGAAACGGTTATTAAGCGTTCTGATTTCGGCATCGACCAGTACGTGCCCTATGTAGGTGATGAAATTACACTGCGCCTGACTACCGAAGCCCAGGCTAAGTAGTTTTTCGCAGAGTGCTTTTTCATCACATCCTCAGCACTCTGGGCGGTAGCAAAGGCGTGATCTGCGCTACCGCATTTTACCGCCAGCCTGGCAGTTCGGCGTAAAATAGCATCAGTTGGTCGGTAACTGACTTTCCTTTGGAACCAATACGAACCATTGTAAGTCTATTAGTGTATATCCTTTAACTCGTGGTACTCAGATGAACTGGTTAAGATTGTTAGTAGTGATGGTGGCAATGGTGGGCTGTCCCGCTGTTAGCACTGTGCTGCATGATGATCACAGCGTCGGAGTTCAGCGTGTTGATCTACAGGACGTTGTCGTTGATGCTAATGCTGCCGATAGCATTGAAATCAGTGATGAGAGCGACACCGATTTTGATGGCTACCTGCCGCAATCTGTTTCGAGTTCTGAAGTACATCTTTGCCAATCTGTATTCACTTATCAGAGTCGAAACAAGCACACCTATCGCTCCCACCACGGCATCAGAGCGCCTCCCTCAGTAAGTTAATTTCACTCTTATCTGCGTCGTGCAATGGTGCATTCAGGCGCATAGAAATTAATTAAATGAGGATAAATCCATGCATAATTTAACCCTGTGCAAAACCGAATCTATAGATACGCTCGCTCATCCGGATATCTTTGAGCATGTTGAGTTAGCGTCTTCTGCGCTGAGTATTTTTACCGATTTTCATGATCACCAACCGCTGGTGATTGATGGCAACGTAAAAGCGGTAGAGCTGGAAAAACTGATGCGCCAGTCTCACGTTAAAATGAAACTGGTGCTCGACCAGCGTGAACAGTTTGTTGGTATAGTCACGTTTGCTGATATTACAGAGCAGAAAATACTACAACGGGTAGTTCAATTGGGAATACCGCGGTCGGAGCTGCTGGTGGTGGATATGATGCAACCTAAATCCATGTTGCAGGCATTCGACTACAGCGAGCTGAAGCTGTCGAGTGTGTCTGACGTCGTGAATGCCCTGCGCGAGAATGGTGCCATGCATTGCCTGGTGATTGATAAGGTGGCCCATGAAATTCGTGGAGTAATCAGCGTGAGCGACATTGCCCGCATCTTGCGGATCCCACTGGATATTCAGTCCCAGCCCTCCTTTGCGGCACTATCCCATATTATTGCTGCTTAGCCGCTAAATCACACCTTGCCTGTTCGCGACAACCCTGTGTCGCGGCAGGCCCGCTTTTGCTACACTTAAAAATAAGTTTGCTTGCGGAATGAAAATATGGATATCAGGTACATTAAGCAGCACGGTGATTTTGCTCTAACCATGGTAAATGACATTGTGTTGGTGAATGCCAAAGGTCCATGGAACACCGAATGTGTGGAAAACTTCGGCCTCACCTATGCCGGCACGGTATACAAGAGTGGCATGTTGCGCTGGGCCGACATTGTTGTGCTGGATGGTGAAAGCCTGTTAGTGCCTGAAGCAGAGCGCGCGCTCACCGAGCGTATCGGCAGAGCAATAGCTGCCGGGCTGGTGCAGGTGTATATTGTTACCGAAAAGTCACGCACGAAGATTACCTCCGTAAGGCAAATCAAAAAGCTCTATGAGCCCCATAATATTAACGTGGAATATGTGACTGAACTGGATATAGCAATTGATCTCGCCGGCAAAGCAGGCTTTGCGGTAGATGCTGAACAGATACGGACGTTCTTTGGCTGACTCAATAACCCGTCCCAAACTTCATGACCTAACACCCGTTAAACCGAGTGTAGCGCAGCCAGAATAACCAACGTCTCTTAATTATAAACCGGTTAATTCCACTTTCTGAAAAAAACACTGAACAGTTTTGGGGCTTCCTCACGTATAGACATAGTGTCGGCATTTTCCAGATATTCCATGGCAATGCCACGCATAAAGCAGTTGAGTGCCAGAGTCAGTGTCTTTGGATCCAGATCTGCCGATAAGGTGCCTTTGGATTGTGCTTTTTCGAAAAATTTTGACAGGACTTCACTCTTTTCCCGGCGGGCATCAATGGTTCGCTCCTGACATACCTGCAGGCTGCCGGTGTAGTCGCATTTCAGTAAAAAAAGTGAAAGCACACGGCGCAGGTACAGGTCATCTTCTAAACGGGTTACCAGCTCAATGCAGTAGCTTTTGAGACTTTGGAGTGGATCATCGCCGGTATTCTCCAGCCCGTCTACTAAGTCTTGTATAAATGGGCGATGAAGCTCATCGTGAAGAGCCACAAAGATGTCAGTTTTGTTTTTGAAATGCCAGTAAACGGCGCCCCGGGTAACATTCGCTGCTTTAGCAATTTGTTCTAACGTTGCGCGCGCTACGCCCTTTTCGGTAAAGACGTCTACTGCAGCTTCCAGAATGGCGTTTCTGGTTTGTTCGGCTTCTTCTTTCGTTCGTCGCATATTCTGACTTTTTGGGCTGATTGACAACATACATACATGAATGTATTTTAAACTATAACTTACAGACCCTTTTGTCCAGTCTTCCTGTCAAGTAGTCCTCAGGAACCATTAAAGTAAAAGTATTTATGATCAAAAAATTGGTAATAGCCGCAATATCGATTATTGCAATATCAGGTTGTTCACAGGAACCTGCTCCTCAAGCCGCTGGTGGTGGTCAGCCCCCGCCTCCTACTGTTTCTGTTCTCGAGGTTGTCCTGCAACCCGTTGAAAATACGGTTACTTTGCCCGGTCGTGTAAGTCCACTACGGCAGTCACAGGTGCGTCCACAGGTAGAAGGTGTCATCACCGAGCGTTTGTTTGAAGAAGGCGCGTTTGTGGAGAAAGGCCAGCAACTGTATCAAATTGATGATTCACGCTATGCCGCTCAGTTAGCCAGCGCTAAAGCCGATGTGAAAAGTGCTGAAGCAAATCGCAAAACACTGGAAGCCAAAGCCGAACGTTTCAAGGGGTTGCTGAATAAGAATGCAGTTAGTCAACAGGAATATGATGACGCAATTGCCCAGGCAGAGCAGGCTGATGCGCAAATCAGCGTGGCTAAAGCGGCGGTAGAGCTCGCTCAGGTAGACCTCGATTTTACTAAGGTTTATGCACCGATCAGCGGCCAGATCAGTCGCTCTTACATGACAGTGGGTGCATTGGTGACCTCTAATCAGACGCAGCAATTGGCAACTATTACTCAGTTAGACCCGATTTATGTGGATATGCAGCAATCTGGTAAAGGCATTTTAAAACTGCGTCGTGCTATGCAGGAAAGTGGCACACTGCCAGTAACTTTAGTGCTTGATGACATGACCGGCGAAAGCTATGAGCACACCGGTGAGCTTAAATTTTCAGAAGTGACTGTTGATGAAACCACCGGTGCAGTTGCCCTGCGTGCCGAGTTCCCTAACCCTGATTCACTGTTGATGCCAGGTATGTTTACTAAGGCCCGGGTGAATATCTCCAATACCCAGGAGATACTGGTGCCTCAGCGTGCCGCCACGCGCCAGCCTGATACCTCGCTTTCAGTGATGGTTGTTAATGCTGAGAATAAAGTTGAAGCGCGCACCATTACCATTGCCGGCAGCTACGGTGATCAGTACATCGTAACCAGCGGTGTGGCCGCTGGCGATAAAGTGATTGTTGCCGGTTACCAGAAGGTAAAACCGGGTGCTCAGGTCAATACTAAGCCATGGCAGCCTCAGGGCTAACGCACGTTAACTAATTCAGGAAATCATCTTATATGGCACGTTTTTTTATAGACCGCCCGGTGTTTGCCTGGGTACTTGCTATCATCGTTATGATGGCGGGTATTCTGTCAATTAGCGGGCTTCCCATTGAGCAGTACCCCAAGGTTGCGCCGCCGTCAGTGACGATCAGCGCCGCTTATCCCGGGGCCTCGGCCGAAACCATCGAAAATACGGTAACCCAGGTCATCGAACAGAGTCTGACCGGTATCGACAACTTACGCTATTTCATTTCCAGTAGTGAAAATGAGCGGATGTCGATTACTCTGACCTTCGAACCCGGAACCGATCCCGATATCGCGCAGGTGCAAACGCAGAATAAGTTACAGTCGTCCATGTCGTTGCTGCCAACTCAGGTGCAACAGCAGGGCGTAACGGTAAACAAGTCCAATGATGCCTTTGCGGTAGTCGTTGGCTTCTATTCCAAAGACGGCAGCCTCTCACAGTTTGACCTGAGTGATATGCTGGTGTCGCAGTTTCAGGATCAGATTGCCCGGGTCAACGGCGTGGGTAACTTGCGGGTGTTCGGTGCGCAGCGCTCGATGCGTATCTGGCTGGATCCCGACAAGTTGTACAGCTACAACCTGACGCCGGTAGATGTAAGGGCGGCAGTACAAACGCAGAATACCGATATTTCGGCTGGTCAACTGGGCGGTATGCCAGCGGTTGAGGGCCAGCAAATCAACGCTACCATCACCGCTCAGTCGTTGTTAAAAACCGCTGAAGACTTCGAGAATATAGTACTCAGAGTAAATACTGATGGTTCTCAGGTGCGTTTAAGAGATGTAGCCAAGGTCGAGCTGGGTTCTGAAAACTACAGCTTTATTGCCCGTTATAAGCGCCGACCAGCAGCGGGTATGGCGGTCAGTCTGGCAAGTGGTGCCAATGCGTTAGAGACTATCGATGCGGTTAAAAAGCGGGTCGAAGAACTGGCGGTTAACCTGCCCGACAATGTTGAAATTGTGTATCCGGTAGACTCGTCACCATTTATCAAGCTGTCGATTAGCTCAGTGGTAAAAACCCTGGTCGAAGCGGTGGTGCTGGTCTTCTTCGTGATGCTGTTATTCCTGCAAAACTGGCGTGCGACGCTGGTACCAACCATTGCCGTACCGGTAGTGCTGTTGGGTACCTTTGCTGTGCTCTATGCCTTCGGTTTTAGTATCAACGTACTGACCATGTTTGCCATGGTGCTGGCTATCGGCCTGTTGGTGGATGACGCCATCGTGGTGGTAGAAAACGTCGAGCGCCTGATGGAAGAAGAAGGCCTCGATGCCAAAGAAGCTACCAAAAAATCCATGACCCAAATTTCCAGCGCGCTGGTGGGGATAGCGGTAGTGCTGTCTACGGTATTTGTTCCCATGGCATTCTTTAGCGGCTCTGCGGGCTCTATTTATCGTCAGTTCTCGATTACCATTGTCTCTGCCATGACATTCTCGGTTCTGGTCGCCATTATTCTATCTCCAACACTTTGCGTTGCGCTATTGCGTAGAGAAGATGTGGAAAACAAAAAAGATAAAGGCTTTTTTGGTTGGTTTAACCGGGTGTTTAATAAAGGCCGTGATACCTACGGAAAAGTTTCTACCGGTATTGCGCATCGCGTAAAACGTTCGTTGTTGGTGTATGGTCTGTTGGTTGTGGGCATGGGCGCTATTTTCACCCAGTTGCCCGGCGCATTCCTGCCGGATGAGGATCAGGGCAACATTATGGTGCTGGTCAACGCGCCGGCGGGTTCCACGGCTGGTCGTACCCTGGAATCAGTCAAACAGGTAGAGGATTTTTTCCTTGATCAAAAAGGTGAAGCGGTAAAAGACATCTTTACCATTGTTGGCTTTAGCTTTGCCGGGGCCGCACAAAACTCCGGTATGGGCTTTGTGCATTTGGTTGACTGGGAAAAACGTGACGAATCACAGAGTGCCTTCTCGATTATCGGCCAGGCCTTTGGGGCCTTATCGCAAATTCAGGATGCCAGTGTATTTCCTATTTTACCGCCGCCTATTCGGGAGCTGGGTAACGCTACCGGTTTTGACTTCCAGTTGGTTGACCGTGCAGGCAATGGACACGCGGCGTTAATGCAGGCGCGTAATCAGTTTTTGGGTATGGCTGCACAGAACCCTAAACTGGCAGGCGTGCGCCCTAATGGACTGAGCGATGTACCTGAATTTAAAGTCAATATCGACAATGAAAAAGCGTCAGCACTGGGCTTGTCGCTTAGTGATATTAATAATACTCTGAGTATCGCTTGGGGCTCTGCTTATGTGAATGACTTTATCGATAAAGGCCGTATTAAGCGGGTTTACATGCAGGCTGATGCACCGTACCGGATGGATCCGGAAGATCTGGACAAGTGGTTTGTGCGCAATAACGAAGGCGACATGGTAGCGTTCAGCGCGTTTTCTACCGTTGAATGGAACTATGGCTCACCTAAGCTTGAACGCTTCAATGGTATTTCCTCAGTAAACATCCAGGGTAGTCCGGCTGAAGGCATTTCTACTGGTGAAGCCATGGCGGAAGCCGAGCGCTTGGTAAGTCAGTTACCCGCTGGTTTTGGCCTTGAATGGTCTGGTATGTCTTATGAGGAACAAGCGGCCGGTTCACAAGCACCGATGCTCTATGCGCTGTCTATTATCGTGGTCTTTCTTTGTCTTGCGGCACTGTATGAAAGTTGGGTCGTGCCTTTTGCCGTATTACTGGTGGTGCCTTTGGGGATCTTCGGTTCGGTAGTGGCTGCCTATATCTTTGGCTTGCCGAATGACGTGTACTTACAGGTTGCCTTCCTGACCACCGTGGGCCTGGCTTCCAAGAATGCTATCCTGATTGTGGAATTCGCCAAAGAACTCTACGACAACGGCACGCCTATATTTGAAGCGGTGATCACAGCGGCAGAACAGCGTTTCCGGCCAATACTAATGACCTCCATGGCGTTTATTCTGGGTGTAACACCGCTGGCAATCGCTACCGGTGCCGGCTCTGAAAGTCAGAACGCTATTGGTATCGCCGTGATGGGCGGGATGTTTGCCGCAACTTTCCTGGCTATCTTCTTCGTGCCTATGTTCTACGTGATGGTGGTTAAGTGGTTTGGCGCTAAGCGTCATCCACATGAGGAAGACAGCAAAGAAAGTTAATCTTGTAGCTTGCTTTAATAGAAACCCCGCTCCCAGCGGGGTTTCTTGATTTTGGTGCCAGGTAGCATCAGTGTGAAATTCAACGCGCAAAGTCCAACCAGATCAAATAACCGCTGTTTGATTCTGCGAACCACAGGCAACTGTGGCATTATGAAGTGAGTTGAGATTGGGAGTTGGAACTATGGCTGTTGCTCTGCCCCCGCGACCGGACTGGTCGCATCTGATCAAATCAGGTAGCCGGGTATTTGTTGGTGGGAATGCCGGAGTGCCGTATGCACTCATCGATGATTTAATTAAGCACAGTAAAGGGTTCAGCGATATTGAGCTGGTGCATATGCTGGCCCTTGGCGATACTCGCTGGGCAAAGGAAGAATACCGGCAAAGGTTTAAGGTAAATACCTTTTTTATTCAGGGTGATGAAATTCGCCGGGCAGTGGATGAGGGCCGGGCCGATTATACCCCGGTATTTTTATCGGAAATGTCGAGCCTGTTCAGCGACGGTACCTTACCGCTGGATGCTGCGCTGGTAACGGTAAGTCCGCCGGATGAGTTTGGCTATTGTTCACTGGGCGTGTCGGTAGACATCTCTATGTCGGCGGTACGCAATGCCTCCATCGCCATTGCTCAGATAAATCCGCAAATGCCGCGCACCGCTGGTCACTCTTTTATTCACATCAGCGAATTTACCGCCTGTATCGAAGCCGATGAACCGTTACAAGCTATTGAAGCACCGGCTATTGACAGTGTGACTGAACGGATTGGCCAGTATGTGGCGATGCTGGTGGAAGACGGCGCCACCCTGCAGTTTGGCGTAGGCAAAATTCCCAGCGCCACGTTAAAGTACCTGCAGCGCCATAAGGATCTGGGGATCCACAGTGAAATGCTGTCAGACAGCATTATGGACATCATTGCATCAGGGGCCATTACCAACCGCAAGAAAACCTTTCATCCGGGCAAAATCGTGACCAGTTTTTGTATGGGCAGTGAGCGCCTGTATAAGTTTGTTCACAATAACCCGCATATCGAATTTTATCCCAGCAGCTATGTGAACAAACCCACCAATATTGCTAAAAACGATAATATGATTTCCATTAACAGTGCGCTAGAGGTGGATTTAACCGGCCAGGTGGTGGCCGACTCGCTGGGCTATGATTTTTACAGTGGCATTGGCGGGCAGGTGGATTTTGTCTCGGGCGCGTCGATGAGCAAAGGCGGCAAACCCATTATTGCAATGCCCTCTACGGCGAAGCATGAAACCGTTTCGCGTATTGTACCGTGCATTGCTGAAGGGGCTGGGGTAACCACCTCTCGCGGGAATGTGCACTATATTGTGACCGAGTACGGGATTGCCTCGCTGCGTGGTAAAAGTATTCGTGAACGGGCCCTGGAGCTGATCCGCGTGGCACACCCGAAGTTTCGTGCTCATCTGCTAGCCGAGGTTCGAAAAAACTACTGGGTACCGCATTTTCAGCAAAAATATCCTACTGATATTCCTGAACTTGGGGCTATCCAGCTTCAGAAGATGGTGATCCAGGGCGAGACCTTTTACCTGCGGCCGTTGAATCCGGCTGATGAAAGACGTTTGCAGGAGTTTTTCTATTCGCATACCAAGGAAACCCTGCGCTTACGTTATAACTACGACCCCAAGCAAATGTCGCGTGAGAAGTCCTGTAACCTCGTAAGTGTTGATCAGAACTCCGACGCGGCTTTGTGTATTGTGCGTCAGGAAGGCTCGCGGATCACCATCCATGCGGTGGGACGTTTTTATTATAACGAGCACGATAATTCCTGCGAAGCGGCCTTTGTTACCCGGGAAACGCAGCAGGGTAAAGGCATGGGCAGCCGCTTGCTGATCAAGCTTATCGACATTGCCCGCAAACGGAAAATCAACAAGATGCTGGCGTTTTGCCGGGCCGATAATAAACCGATGATTGCCATCTTCGAACATCACGGATTCAAGCGCCTGTTTAGTGGCGATCCCAGTGAGGTGGAGTTGGAATTGCCGCTGCAGGAACCTGAAGCAGCGGAAGGGGCGGAACAGGAGACAAAAAATGACCATTAAAATTTACCGCGGTAGAGATTGCGTGCATCACGATGTGTCTTCTGAACACCCGGAAAACCCCGACCGCCTTTACGCCATCGACGATCAGCTATTGTCTTCCGGCCTGGAAATGATTTGCCAGCATGGTGATGCCAGGCAGGTTAAACGGGAAAATTTAGCGTTGGCTCACGACCCCTACTATGTAGACAGTATTTTTCAGCGCTCACCGCGTACCGGCGTCATCTGGCTGGAGCAGGATACCGGTATGACACCAATTACTTTAAGTGCCGCTTTATATGCAGCGGGTGCCGGCTGTGACGCGGTTGACTGGGTAATGGAAGGGGACGATCGCCAGGCATTTTGTGCTGTGCGACCGCCGGGCCACCATGCCGAGTACGACAATGCCATGGGCTTTTGCCTGTTTAATAATATCGCTGTAGCAGCCCGCTATGCACTGAAGCAATATGAATTATCGCGGGTGGCTATTATCGACTTTGATGTGCACCACGGTAACGGCACCGAAAATATCATTGCCGGGGACAAACAAATTTTAATGTGCTCGTCCTTCCAGCACCCCTTTTACCCTCACTCCGGTCATCCGGTATCGGCCAGCAATATACTCAGTGCGCCACTGAAAGCCGGTGCAACCGGCGAAGCATTTCGCGAAAAGGTGAATTACTGGTTTGATGCGCTGCGTAATTATATGCCGGAACTGATTTTAATCAGTGCCGGGTTTGATGCCCACGCCGAAGATGCCATGGGCCAGTTGCGTTTACGCGAGGATGACTACCACTGGGTTAGCAAACAGCTTCGCAATGTGGCCGATGAGGTGTGCCACGGACGAATAGTAAGCATGCTGGAAGGCGGTTATAACCAGAGTGCTTTAGGGCGAAGCGTTGTCGCGCATATTAAAGGTTTACACGGCGACGAGCAGAGCCATTAGAGAGTGTGTTAAACGGCGCAGAAGCAGCCTTTTACATCGCTGTTGATACTAGCGCCGTAGTATTCCGCTGAGGTAGCGGCCTGTTTGATTTGCGCCACCAGATTCTTACCGGTGAAGCAGCCATAGCCGATAGCGTAAGGCCCCAGATAGCGTAACTGTCCGGCCCCATCGATTACCGCCAGCGCGGGGTAATGATCAAGATAGCGGGATAAATCAGGATGTTCAGCCAAAGAGAGTTGTTGAAGCCGATATCCTGCACTGGCCAGTTCGCCGGATAACTCCTGGCGATGGGATTCAGTGAGCTGATCACAGTAGCAATCGCCGTTGGAAACCATGTGCACCAGGGTGCCCGGCGCAACGCCTGCCTGAGTTAAGGCTTGGGTAAAATCACTATCAAACTGTGGGTCGCTGGCCGCCTGGGCCAGCAACATGGATGGGTCGAAGGGTTTAATCTGGTTAACGCTGGCAATACCCAGCAAACTCAGAATACCGAGCGCCCATACCACAACGATCAGGGTGATAGTACGTTGTGTCATTACACCACAAAGCGTTTAACGGTTTGTAGCATACGCTGACACATCTCGGCCAGCTGTACCGACTTAGCTTCAAGAGCCTGAGCTGTTGTGGCCTCCAGGTTTGCCAGTTCATGAATGGTTGCCGTACTCTGGGCAATTGAACTTGAAGCCGATTCCTGTTCGACCGCAGCGGTGGCGACCTCCATCATATTGTCGCTGGCTGCCTGGATTTTCTCTTCAATAGTGGTCATAAAGCTGGCTGCATTGCCTGATGCGCTTACTGCTTCATCCACCAGTTCGATACACTGATTCATCTGGGTAACCGACGATGAAGTGCTTGATACCAGTTGCTCGGTGATAGTGGTGATTTCATCGGCACTTTCTTTTGAACGTATGGCCAGCGTGCGCACCTCATCGGCAACTACAGCAAAGCCTCGGCCGTGCTCGCCGGCGCGGGCTGACTCAATAGCGGCATTCAATGCCAGCAAGTTAGTTTGTTCTGCCACCGCCGTAATAGAGCGCATAGCATCAGAGATGTTGGTACAGCGCTCATTCAGCTCCTGGTTAGTTTTGGCGGCATTGTTCAGCCGGTCGCGGAGCGAATTAATGGTGGCCGTTGCACTCTCTACTGCAGCGCGGGATTCGCCGGTAGTGTGGCGAGCGTCTTTGGTAATGTCATTGGCAGCATTGGTGCGTTCTGATGAGTCCTGTAACGTTACCGCAATTTCTTCAGATGCCACCGAAATAGCGCCAATTTCATGGCTGCTTTGTTGCACGTGACGGTTGAGTTCTTTGGTGGATGACTGCATAAAATCACTGGTGCTGGCCACATCGTTGGCCAGTGACGAAGCATCGTGTACCAACTGACGTAATGAACCCAGCAATTCGTCGAAACGCTTTAGCATGGGGATGGATTTGTCGATATCCACGCGCAGATTAATTTGCTGACGATCGGCAAGGATTTCATTTATGGCAACTTCCAGCGCTGCGCCGCCCACACCTTCATCGTGGCTCCGTTTTGTGGTGTACATTAAGATGCCGCCTTCCACTAGCGCAAATAGTGCATGCAGGACTAAAATAATAAAGGTAACGTGGCCCTCCTCAAACACATACACAGCCACTTCATTTACCTGGAGCAGGAAAAAACCAATGTGATGAATGGCGACAACAACAACGGCTGAGGCGATCACTTTCCAGTTGCGAAACACGGCCAACACTGCAAGTAAGGCGAAAATTTCAAAATGTACTTCGGTCAGACCAAAGGCCTGGTGAATGTGCAGGGCGGTCATTAACTGGGTGCCAATGCCCATAGCATGCGCGCTTATCTCCGCTGCAGGGTTATTGAAGCTTAAGAAAAGCGGCAGTGCGATAATGGGAATGCCCAGCCAAAAAGCAATGAACAGCTCGCCGGTTACCAGGCCAATAATAATGGCCAGTACCAGCTGGGCTACCAAGACGCCACGAAAAATTTTATGTCCTTCGGATACCCACGAATACATAAGCAAAAACTCCAGAATTTTTGTTAAGTGTAGTTGAGGATCTGAATCACGCCAGCCAACCAGATCAATCTTTAGTTAAATAATCCAACTGGTCGGAGCAAAATTACCCTTTATGTTACAGCCACTTCTTCCATAGCATGGCGATCAGCATGATTATTGCGAGGACACCCATTGACGACATTAGCAAAGTAAAGGCATTGGGTGTTTCAGTGCCAGGCAAACCCGCTACGTTCATACCAAAAACGCCGGTTAAAAACGACAAGGGTAAAAAAATGGCGGTAATCATGGAAAGCACATACATGCGGATGTTCTGCTTATCGGCAATCTGGTTGCGCAGTTCATCCTGCAGCACAATGGCGCGTTCACGGGCGAGATCCAAATCCTCAATCGAACGGGTCATACGGTCTGACTGGTCGCGCAGATCAAAAGCCTGTGAGTCGGGTATCAGCCCGGGAATGCGAACCAGGTTCTCCAGTGCGTCTCGCTGAGGGGCCAGGTGACGGCGAATACTCGCAGTTTGTCGGCGCAGCATAGCCAGCTGGTTACGATCCTGTTTATTGAGTGATTCCTGTGCTTCATAGTCGCCAAGGCTTTCGTCGATGTCTTCTACCTTGTCGTGAATGCGGTCGGCAATACGGGTTAAAAGGGCAATCAGCAATTCGGCAGTCGAGGCAGGCACCTCTCCCTGTTCAAAACGGGTGCGGGTATCCTGCACACTCATTAATTTACGATCCTGGCGACGCGCTGTGACAATCAGCGAGCCGGAAATCCACAGGCGTAGGGATACCATGTCTTCCGGGTCCGCGCCCGGATTCACATTAATGCCGCGTAAAAATACCAGTGCACCACGGTTCACCGGGATCACCCGGGGCCGGGTTTGTAAGGCCATCAGGCTGTCGCTTACATCCTCTGAAAGCCCCAGTGCATCAAGCATAGCCGCCGCTTCCGGCGCATCGGATTGCATATGAACCCACCGGTAACCTTGTTCCGGAGAGGGGGATGTTAGTTGGGCCACATCAAGTGTATTAATTTCGCCCGATGGCTTTACATCATAAGCCCATAAAAAGGCTTCATTTACATTTGTCATTAAGGTTTCCTGCCGGGTTTAACCAGCTGTAAAGTACCGTCCAGATGCACATCGCGTTGAGGAAAAGCGATCACAACGTTGTGCTGTGCAAAAAGCTCATCAATAGTAAATCGAACGCGGCTGCGAATTTGTCTTAAGTCCCGTTCTTTGGTGGCATTCACCCAAAAAAACGTTTCGAACATCAGCGCGTTATCACCAAAATCATCAAAGATCACCACTGCAGCAGGCTCGTTGAGGATGTCATCCTGAGCCACGGTTGCCTGTTCTATAAGGCGGGCCACCAGCTTGCAGTCTGAACCATAAGCCACGCCAACCCGCACCGATGTGCGGGTAAGGTTGTCGATAAGCGTCCAGTTCACTACCGTGTTCTCCAGTAATTTACTGTTCGGGATCAGCATGTGTACGCCATCAACCCTGCGAATACGGGTAGAACGGGTATTAATGGTCTCAACGGTTCCGCGGGCTCCGTCTACTTCCAGAAAGTCACCGATACGGATTGGTCGCTCCCACATTAAAATCCAGCCGGAGATAAAGTTGTTAATAATGTTCTGAGCACCAAAGCCCACACCAATGGCTACGGCACCGGACAAAAACGCAAAAGCCGTGAGCGGCACGTTCATGACATCCAGCGTGGTCACGATTAAAATCGCGCCGGCGATAATATAGAAAAGCCGCTTGAACAAATGAATGGTGTCGGCGCTGGCACCGGATGCCCGTAACCGGTAAGTCGCAATATGTGCGAGCTTCTTCATCAGCCAGATACCCACCACATAAATCAGTGGTACAGCAATTAAATCACCGCTGGTGAAAGTAATATCAAACAGCGTAAACAGGTCTTGCGACAGAAAGTGTTTTACTTGTTGTAGTGTTTCTTCCACGGGTCTTATCCCTATTTATCGGAGGCGCTCATAATAAGTGTGCTATTGATTAATGCAAATAACTTAGGGAAACTGCGAATAAGTCCTGCAATTTAGTTCTTGAACCAGCCTTTGCATTCGCCGTCTAATTTTTGAACGCTAAATTCTCAATTAAGGCCAATATACTACCTTTTTCGGCCTTATTCCGGGTTATTCCCGGATTTCAGATAGATCTTGGCTGTCGCCTTAACATCTGGTCTACTTTAAACAGGTTCGCTAAGGTGAATAACATGGCTAACTGTGAGTCATTTTTCATCAGCCCTTTATAACGTGCTTTGATAAAGCCAAACTGACATTTGATGATCCGAAACGGATGCTCCACTTTTGCTCTGATGCTGGCTTTTAAGTATTCGATGTTAATGGCCGTTTTGTTTTTGCGGGGATGCTTTTTCAGTGCCCGAACTTTTCCAGGACGCTCAGCAATCAGCCATTCCACATCCTTTTCTTTAAGTTCTTCACGCTTCTCTGCGCCTTGATAACCAGCATCGGCAGAGATGAATTCCTCATCGCCATGCAACAGGTTCTTCATCTGATTCAGGTCATGTTCGTTGGCGGCGGTGGTCACCAGCGTATGAGTCAGACCGCTCTTGGCATCCACACCGATATGGGCTTTCATACCGAAGTACCACTCATTACCTTTCTTGGTCTGATGCATATCCGGGTCACGTTCATTCTTTTTGTTTTTAGTGGAGCTGGGTGCTTCAATAATCGTGGCATCCACCAGTGTGCCCTGCGTCATCATCACACCGCAGTCCGAAAGCCATTGGTTGACCGTTTTGAACAATTTGCGAGTCAGCTTGTGCTTTTCCAGCAAGTGCCGGAAGTTCATAATGGTAGTGCGGTCAGGAATGGCTTTATCCAGTGATAGTTGCGCAAATTGACGCATCGAAGCAATTTCATATAACGCATCTTCCATCGCTTCATCACCGAGGCTATACCATTGCTGCATACAATGAATGCGAAACATGGTCTCAAGCGCATACGGACGTCTGCCATTGCCTGCTTTAGGATAAAAGGGTTCAATCACTTTCAGCAGTTGAGACCACGGCAGCAGGTTATCCATTCTGGATAAGAAAATCTCTTTACGAGTCTGGCGGCGTTTGCTAGAAAACTCACTATCGGCAAAAGTTAACTGTTGGCTCATGGGCGGTAATGGCTGTGATTTACTATGCAGCTATGATCTCACATCGGGGACTTATTCGCATCTTTCCTAATTGTTTGGCGACTTTAGAGTACCGCCAACAGGCAGTTGTTCGTCTGTCACCCTTTAACCATGAGTGGTGCACTTATTATCTGAATTCGAGACAGTTAACGCGACTTCGATTTTGGCGCATGAAGCACAAAAACATACCATCACTTGAATATGCAAAATGTTGAGATCAGGGCTTTTCACATAGTATCGTGCCTGCATATAAAAAATCTGGTAGCCTTGTCAGATATTAATTTGCTGATGTCGCTTTATGAAGCTCCTTTCTCGTCTTTGGACATGCCTTTTTGCATCGCTGGTAGTTGTGCCTGCAGTGAATGCATTCACCATGACTTTTTCTGAAAGCCAGTTAAACACGATGGTTACCGCGGTATTTCCCCAGCAGCGCACTTTTGATGATGTGGTGTTTACCTTTTCTGAGCCCTTTGTTGAGCTGGATCCGCTGGAAGACGAAGTGAACGTGAAAGTTACCGTGCTGGCCGAGCAAAATGGTCAGCAACTTAAAGCCAAAGCCGAGATTTCCGGGCAGATTGCTTACCACCACCAGTTAGCGCAACTGCGACTTATCGAGCCGCGGTTAGACAAACTGCAAGTACTGGATAATCAGGCGGTGGTGTCTGACAGCCTGGTTAATGGTATTAAACGTCTGGAGGGGAAGCGGGTACCGGTTATCCTGTTACTGGATTTTGACGATCTGGATCTGGCTGCTTTTGGCGTTCAGAAACCCAAGCGAATCGACATTACCAGTAAAGGCTTACTTATCGAAATCTAACCGGCTTCTACGCAGAGAATACCCATGAAAAAACTCGCCTTTCTGTCGATGGATGATCTGCAGGATTTTTTTGTTTACGATGACCTGTTGTTTGCGCCTTTTGCCGAGCATGGCTACACAGTAGATACCGTTTCATGGCATGAAGCTGATTACGACTTCAGCGATTATGAAGCGGTTATCGTTCGCAGCCCCTGGGACTATCAGCAATATGAAGCAGCGTTTGTAGCCTGCCTGAAGCGTATCGATCAACAATCCTGCCTGCTGAATTCATTGCCACTGATGATGTGGAATTTAAACAAGCGGTATCTTAAGGATCTGGACGCTGCCGGTGTGCCGGTACTTCCCACGCTTTGGCTCAGCGACTTCGATGAGGCTGCCGTGTCCGGTGCATTTTCCCGGTTTGCCTGCGATGAAGTGGTTATCAAGCCATGTGTCAGCGCCAATGCAGATGATACGTTTCGTTTAACCCGCGCCGCAATTCAACAGCAGCATGAGCAACTAGCCGCCTGTTTTAAGCAGCGTCAGTGTATGGTCCAACCTTTTGTGCAGAGTGTGACAGAACGGGGGGAGGTGTCGCTGTTTTACTTTGGCGGTGAATTAAGCCATGCCATTTTGAAGCGTCCCAAAAAAGGCGACTTCAGGGTTCAGGAAGAGCATGGTGGCAGCTTACAGGCAATCACGCCTGAGCCGTCAATGGTACACAATGCAGAAGCAGCGCTTCAGGCGATGCCCGATGACTATCTGTATGCCAGGGTTGATTTGTTATGGTTTGCCGATGACTGGCGCATAATAGAGCTCGAGCTCATTGAGCCCTCACTCTATTTCAATCTTGATGAACAGTCTCCCCAGCGGTTTGTTAATGCCTACCTCCGCTATATTAATGCTCACGCTTAACACGTGGCTTCTGAGCATGATCCCGTGGCGCCGGACGACTGTGTGACTGTTTAACCGGTCGCTGCTGGCGGGACTCCGAGTAGGCCTTCTGGGGTCGCTGCGAGTGGGACGGTGTTTTATTCACCCACTTGCGCTCTTTGTTTACGGTACGTTCCTGTGGCTGTTGGCGAGCTGGTTGTTGTCGTTCAGCCGGCGCAAATTCCCGCTGTTTGGAACCCGGCTTACCACCGCGAGCCTGCTCCTTGGGCGCTCTCACCACATTTTCAGGCTGGCGATGATTGCCCTGATTATTATCATGACTTTTCAGGCGCTGTTTTAATTGTCTAGCGTCCTGGCTGTATTTTACCGTTTTCTGACCCTTGGGCTCGCGTTGTAATGGTTTACCCTGCTTGCCGCCCTCTATCTGATAGCTGCTGCCAGCTTGAGTTCGGGTATACAGTTCACGATGTCTGGCAGCATTATCTAACGAGCGGTGCTGCTTAACGATGGCTGGTTTATGGGTCGCTACCCGTTGCGAATAGCGGGCATGGCGGTTGCCTACATTATGCTGCCAGCGATGATACTCTCTCACGGATGAGCGTTTTGCATGATAAACCGGCCTTACATAATGACGTACAGGGGTACTGCGAATAACAATGTGCCGCTCGGGCCACCAGATATTACCAAAGTAAAAACCGGCTGAAATGCTTACCCGCGGGCCCCAGTAAATACGATGACCCAGGGCGATCCGCACGCTGGTGGGCCAGAACACCGGCTGGCTGTGGTAATGCCAGTGGCCATAAACATGGCGGGTGTCGTAGTAAGGGATATACACCACTTCCGGCTGACGGGATTCAATCACAATGATCTTATCTTCGGTAGAAACCTGCTGGTAATCATTGCTTTGCAGGTTGCCACTCTGGCGCGCCTGTAAACGCAGTGCCTGTACTCTGTCGAGTACCCAGTCTTCGTTGGTGATCACCGCGTCGCCGAGGTTTTGCAGCCAGTTGAGATCATCACTCATGTGGCGCAGGACATCGGTAAACGGCACCAAAGCCTTAACACTTGGATCCCAGTTGCTGTTTTCCAGCGCCCTGTCCAGTGAATCTCCCTCCAGCGACTGATTATTCTGACGCCAGCGGTCGGCCTCTATCACCTGTAACGGGTAAGTGCTGGCGATCAGAATATGGGTTACCAGCGTATCGGGGTATAACGCGATTGGTGCTAACACGGTGTCGAGCGTTTCTTCGCTCAGGCGCTCTTCGCTGATAGCCGGTTGGTATTCAGGGGCGGTTGTGGCCAGTGCCTGACCGGTGCAGACCAGCGGTAGAAACAGGGCCAGTATTAATCGCTTTTTCATACAAACTCTCCTGTGCAACAGGGCACTTGGTGTGATGTTTGTATCGTTATAGCAAGGGCAACATTAATTCAGGCTGAACCAAGCTGAACCAATTGTTCAGCTTGACAGCGAATAAAGCTTAGTCACCCAGAATATGCGGGTCGAAGGCGTGGCCGAGTTTTTCGGTTTTGGTTTTAATGTAGTGCTTGTTGTCTTTGGTGATACCGTGGTCAATGGGCTTGCGGGCCACCACGTTAATGTCGAGATCCTTCAGTGCCGCGGTTTTACGGGGGTTGTTGGTCATCAGCTCTACATTTTTAACGTTCAGCTTATCCAGCATAACCTTGCACATCTCGTAGGTGCGCATGTCGGCATCGAAACCCAGGTGTTCGTTAGCTTCAACGGTATCCATGCCCTGATCCTGTAAGTGGTAGGCGCGGATTTTATTGATAAGACCGATACCACGCCCTTCCTGACGTAAATACAGCAGTACGCCACAGCCATTGTCGACGATATTTTCCATCGCCCGCTCTAACTGAAAACCGCAATCACAGCGGGTTGAGAACAGGGCATCGCCGGTAAGACATTCAGAATGAATTCGAATTGGCACCACGTCTTCCGGCTGCCAGGTACCGTATGATAACGCAACGTGCTCTACACCCGAGTTTTCTTCCACAAAACCATGGATAGTGAATTCGCCCTTGCGGGTAGGAAGCTTTGCTGCGCTGACAAATCGGTATTGCTGGGATTTACTGGTCATGAAACTCGAGCCGGGTTGATGTAGAAACTGCCTAATAAGTACCACTACATGAGGGCAGTGACACAGGTTTACAAGCCCTCAGGGGCGGCGATTATAACGCCTAAGAGGGCATGGGTCTAATTTTCAGGCGCAACTAAATTGGCATAATAAAGATCCAGTTACTTTAGGGCTTGCCGCAATTTCAATTGCAGGTTTTGTAGCATGTCGGCTTTACTGATGTGCGCAGTCGAGGCTCCCACCGGTTCAAGCCATATTGCTTCACACAGCCATTCAACATTTAACACCGCTTCAAAATCCTCTGCGCTAAGCCTGACCTGTAACCGGTCTGCCCCCCAGTCACTGTCGCCCTGACGTGCGCCCAATAACCGGGCAATAGTGTGACATAACCCCACCGCTTGTTGCTGAGTTTGAGGCATGGGCCCGGTCCATCGCACAATGTTTGTTTCGCAGACCAGTGCGCGAGCAATGTCGTGTGGGGTTAACTGCTGCACGACAGACCTCCTTGTGAGCTGTCGGGACCAGGTGTCGTGTAGTTCCGGGTGATTTCGTTATCATCAAAAGGCTGACGAATGGCTTCCATTAGTTGATGGGCCGGACTAAAGTCACCCTGCTCCGCTGCTTCGATAGCAGACTGTAAATAATGAGTACGGGGGATCACAACCGGATTAAGCTGGCCGAGTTCGCTGCTTGCTATAGCTGCAGCAAGACGGCGCTGGCGGTAATCCTGCCACCAGCCATCGAAGGCATTACGGTCAACAAAATGATCTCTTAACGGCGATGCTTCTGAGTGTGGGTCCGCCATGGCCAGTTGCCTGAAACTTTGCGTGTAATCGCGTTTCTCCGCAGTTATCAAACTTAACCAGGTGTTCAGACAGTTCTCGTGTTCGGCGTTATCCTCAAGGCCAATCCGGCTAAGCATCTGATGGCGGTACTGATTTAAAAAGGTTGGCTCAAACAGAGTCAGGCAGTCGCGAATATCGTCAGTACTTAAGTGATCTGAGAAGGCATAGGCCAGCGCGTTAAGATTCCACAGCGCAATACCGGGCTGTCGATCAAATGCGTAGCGCCCCTCATAGTCGGAGTGATTAAATACAGCATCAGACTGAAAGTGTTCGATAAATGCGTAAGGCCCATAATCGAAGGTAATCCCGTGAAGCGACATATTATCAGTATTCATTACGCCATGCACAAACCCATAAGTCTGCCACAATGCCACCATGCGCGCGGTGCGCAGGGTAATCGCGGTTAGCAGTGCCTTGTGTGGATTAGCCTCCGCCAGACATTCGGGGAAATGATGAGTCAGGGTGTACTGCATCAGTTTATCCAACGTGTCTTTTTGTTTGTTATGGTAATAAAACTCAAAGTGGCCAAAACGCAGATGGCTTGGCGCCATGCGGATCATCATTGCACCAGGCTCAGGCAACTCCCGCACAATGGATTGCTCACTGGTGATCAGACACAGCGCCCGCGAGGTGGGGATGCGCAGATGATGCAGTGCTTCTGAGGCAATGTATTCTCGCAACGTCGAGCGTAACACAGCCCGCCCGTCGGCATGACGGGAGTAGGGTGTTTGTCCTGCGCCTTTTAAATGCAGGTCTAAGCTGTTGCCCTGGTCGTCGCTTACCTCACCGAGTAATAAACCACGCCCATCGCCCAGAAATGGGTTCCATTGACCAAACTGGTGGCCGCCGTATTTTTGCGCCACGGAGTTAGCTGCCAGCTCGCCGCCTTCATCAAATATCGCCGACATCAGTGCGTCACTATTCGGCAGCCTAAACTGGGCTGCCAGTTCGCTGTTATACATTGGCATGCGCATTTCGCTCAAAGGCTGCGGCTTTACTGCGCTGACGGTGTCGGCCAACTCAGTAGCGTAGCGATGGTGTAATAGCATTGGACTCTCAGATATTCGTCATTGGGTAAAGTGTAACATTAGGTACGACAGATACAGAAATAGCGATGAATAACCCGCGTAACGACTATTTTTAACCCAATGTAATCCAACTCACGCTTTTTGCGTATTAGTTTCATCTTATTGTTTTTTTATGGCCGTGGTGACCCAAACACGGCCCACAAGGTTACTTATGACAGCAGCATCTCCACTTGTATTGCACCACCTCAATAATTCCCGCTCGCAGCGAATTTTATGGCTGCTGGAAGAACTGGGGGTGGACTACGAAATTAAGCACTATCAGCGTGATGCCAAAGCCAATTTGGCACCGCAAAGTCTGCAGGCGGTTCATCCTCTCGGCCGGGCGCCCATAATCACCCACGGTGATAGCACGCTGGCAGAATCCGGCGCCATTATCGAATACCTGATAGACGAGTTTGGCGGACAATTTAAACCCACTGACAGCCGTTACGCGCTCAATCAGTATCGGTTCTGGATGCACTTTGCCGAAGGCAGCCTGATGCCGCCGCTGGTGGCCAGACTGGTGCTGAGCAAAGCCAAAGAAAAGGCCAGTCCGTTCTTTATGAAACCCGTGGTGGCCAAGGTGGTTGATGCCATCACCAGTGCCTATTACGGGCCAAACTTAAAAGCCAGTCTCGACTATGTTGATAGCTATCTTAAAGAGAATGGGTGGTTTGCAGGGGAATGTTTAAGCGGTGCCGACTTCCAGATGAGCTTCCCATTAGAAGCCATGCAGGGGCGGGTTGGTAAAGGGCAGTATGCCGCTATTGATGCCTGGGTTACTAAAATCCACAGCCGCGATGCTTACCAGCGTGGCCTCGAAAAAGGCGGCGAATACGCTTACGCGTGAGCAGTTACCCGTCCTTACGCGTGAGCAGCTACTCGTCGTCGCGTTCCAGGTAGTCGTTAATCAGTTGCAGGAACGGCACGCCGTAACGCTCCAGCTTGGTTAAGCCAACGCCGCTGACTGCCAGCAGACTCTGCTTATCGGTGGGTTTGCTGGCGGCCATTTCGGCCAGAGTCGCGTCGTTAAAGATAACAAAAGGCGGCACGTCGTTTTCCTGCGCCAGTACTTTACGTAGATGTTTAAGTCTGGCAAACAGCGCTTTATCGTAGTTTTTAAGCGCCGTTTTGGCCGGTTTATCAGCTTTAATTTCAAGCCGTGGGGTGGCCAGTTCCACCGTAATTTCTCCTTTTAGAACCGGACGGGCAGCCTCGGTTAAGCGCAGCACAGCATGGCTGGCAATATCCACCCGGATATAGCCGCGGTGGATGAGCTGATTGATAATATTATGCCAGTACTGATCGCTCTGATCTTTACCAATTCCCCAGGTAGATAGCTTGTCGTGCCCGGCTTCCTGCAGACGTTTAAGGTTTTTACCGCGCAGGACATCAATAACATACTGAGTAGCTGCCTGCTGCTGAAGGCGCAGAATACAACTCAGTACTTTTTGAGCGGTTTCCAGGCCATCGAAGGGGCGCGGCGGATCCAGGCAGATATCACAGTTACCGCAGGCGGTATCGCTGAACTGCGAAAAGTAATTAAGTAATACCTGACGACGACAGGTTTGCGCTTCGGCGAAGGCTTCCATGGCCGCGAATTTTTGTAGTTCAATGGCGTTTCGGTCGGCCATCGAGCCCTGATCTATCCACTGTTTTACCCGGGCGCTGTCTTTCTCGTCGAACAGCAATAATGCTTCTGCGGGCAACCCGTCACGGCCGGCCCGCCCGGTTTCCTGATAATAACTCTCAATACTGCGCGGTACATCGTGATGCACCACATAGCGCACGTTAGACTTATTGATGCCCATGCCAAAAGCCACGGTAGCCACCACCACATCAATTTTGTCGGTAATAAACTGGCGCTGTACGTAGGCCCGCTCGTCGGCATCCATACCCGCATGATAGGCGGCACTTTTAAAACCCTGGCGGTGTAATTTAGCACTGAGATCATCCACCTTGGCCCGGGAATTACAGTAAATAATGCCACTGCCATCCTGTTGGCGGATATACGTAACAATTTGCTCGAAGGGTTTGTATTTAGCGATTACCCGGTAGCGAATATTCGGGCGGTCAAAAGAGCCTTTATACACCAGTGGATTATCCAGCCCCAACTGCACCTGAATATCCTGTTCTGTGGTGGTGTCGGCTGTTGCTGTCAGGCCAATGACCGGGATATCCGGAAAGCGCTGTTTTAGCTGACCCAATGACCGGTAGTCCTGGCGAAAATCATGCCCCCAGTGCGATACGCAATGCGCTTCATCTACCGCAAATAAGGCGATTTTAGTTTGTGCCAGCATGTTCAGAAAGTAGCGCTGTAACAAGCGCTCCGGCGATACATAAATAATGTCGTAATGGCCTTCCTGAAGGCGCTGCACGGTAGCCTGATAATCGTCCTGATCTAACGAGGAATTCAGATACGCCGCTTTTACGCCGGCCTCGCGCAATTGCTCTACCTGATCCTGCATCAGTGAGATAAGGGGCGATACCACAATACCGGTGCCATCGCGCACCATAGCCGGGATTTGATAACACAACGACTTACCGCCACCGGTAGGCAGCAATACCAGCACATCCTTACCGTTAATGGTGTGATCAATCACTTCGGCCTGACCGGAGCGAAACTTGCTGTAACCGAAGATATCTTCAAGAATTTGCTGAGCATTGCGGCTGTCTGCGGGCTGCGCAGCACTTGCCACGATAGCGGTCTGGCTATCGTTATCGTCGATGGCTAAAGGGGTATCTGGTGTTGCAGTCATGAGTCGCAGAGTTTACGCGTTTTTTGCCTCTGGTTCACGGGTTTTGCCCGACTTTTTATGATTCATGCCATAACTGACTGAAGTAGAACGACAGAGTCATTCCTGCGGTGATAGCAACAGTGTTATTATGGGGCAAATTTTGTTGTGTGGTGGAACTCATGGCTGAACCCTTACCCGATCTCATTGAAGAAATCGTTGCCGATAACGGCGTCGACGACTTTCAACCTAAACAGTAGCGGAACAGCTGTTACCGGTTGAAGATGTCGAAATCGCCACGCTGTTAGAATCACTTCCTGTTGAAGAGCGGATGTCGCTGTGGGAAGTGCTGCCGGATGTGCGCAAACTCGACGTGCTGGTGGAAATGCGCAGCGATCCGCGGGAAGTGCTGATTTCTGCCACCCCGGACGACAAATGGAGTGCTATTTTACTCGGCATCGACGCTGAAGACTTACTTGAGTTGATGGACTCCTTGCCAAGCAAACTGCTGGAACTGGCTATTCAGGCACTGGATGAACAGCAACAGGCCTATTTTCGTGATGCAACCCAGTTCCCCGACGAACAGGTGGGTCACTGGATATCTCACGAAATGCTGGTACTGCCGCTCAATGCCAAGGTGCGTGATGGCTTGCGTCTGATAAGGCGCAATGTACCGGTCCACTGTGACAGTATTTTCCTGGTCAATCGCTCCGGGCAGTTTTCGGCCGCCGTAAAGCTTACTGCCGTATTCGGTGCGCCAGAACACTTGCCCATGGTGGAGCTGATCGAAGAGTCCATGCCAGTCATCAAAGGCTCCGATGATTCCACCACGGCCTCCCTGCTGGTGCAGCGCAGTGGTTATGCCGCGCTGCCGGTGATTGATGACAATAATAAATTGCTCGGCAGACACGATATTGTAAGTGCCAGTGAACTGGTTAATGAAAATTACGAACGCCAGGTGATGGCAACCGCCGGTATGGATGAAGACGAGGATTTATTTGCCCCAGTGGCAAAAAGTGCCCGTAGTCGTGCCTTGTGGTTAGGTATCAACTTGCTTACCGCGTTTATGGCCTCGTGGTTTATTGGCTTATTTGAAGCCACCTTACAACAGGTGGTCGCACTGGCGGTGCTGATGCCTGTGGTAGCCAGTATGGGCGGGATCGCCGGTAGCCAGACCTTAACCCTGATTGTCAGGGGGCTTGCCCTCGGCCAGATAACCAGTGCTAACTTAAAAGCGCTGATGACCAAAGAGCTCAAGGTGGGTGGCGTTAATGGCGTGATTTGGGCAGTGGTGATAGGCATTGTGGCTTTTATGTGGTTCAGCGATCCGCTGTTGGGACTGGTTATCTGCCTGGCCATATTCGTTAACATACTGGCTGCGGCCCTGGCTGGCGTGGTATTGCCGGTTATCCTTGAAAAACTCAAAATAGACCCGGCACTTTCAGGCTCGGTGATTCTCACCACCGTTACCGACATTGTTGGCTTTGTGGCCTTCCTGGGCCTGGGCAGCCTGTTTTTACTGTAATGAAAAGGAAATGCTTTGAACGCTGAGGCTATTCAACGCCAGGCCACCGCCGGTCTTCTCTATGCGGTGGCGGCTTACACCATGTGGGGCATTGCCCCATTATATTTTAAGCAAATTGCCAGCGTGCCGGCGCCGGATATTCTGATGCATCGCATTGTCTGGTCGGCGGCGTTACTGGCGTTGTTACTGCTGGGTTTAAGGCAGTTTGCCAAAGTCAGCGCTATTTTCCGGTCTAAACGGTTAATCGGGTTACTGGCCGTTGCCAGTGTATTGCTGGGCGGTAACTGGCTGCTTTTTATCTGGGCAATTAATGCCGGCATGATGCTCGAGGCAAGCCTGGGTTATTATATCAATCCGTTGCTTAATGTGTTTCTGGCCCGGCTGTTTTTAAACGAACGGCTGCGCACCATGCAAAAAGCCGCTGTGGTGCTGGCGATCATCGGAGTGGCGAATATTATTATTGCCCACGGTACCTTACCCTGGGTGGCGTTGTTACTGGCGGGCAGCTTTGCTATTTATGGCCTGTTACGTAAGCAAATTCCCGTTGAGCCATTGCCTGGATTGTTTATGGAAACCCTGGTGTTGTTGCCCTTTGCGGCGCTGTATTGGGTGTACTTTGCCTCTGCTGAGGCCAACATGCTAACCAACGAATGGTCGTTAAATGTCTGGCTGATGGCAGCAGGCGTTGTGACTACATTGCCGTTGCTGGCGTTTAATGCAGCGGCCAAACGCATCATGTTTACCACCCTCGGGCTTATTCAGTATATCGGCCCAACGTTGATGTTCATCTTTGCGGTAGGGATGTACAACGAACCGCTGGAGCCGGCCAGGCTGGTAACCTTTGGGTTTGTGTGGTGCGGGCTGGTGCTATTTAGTCTGGACTCACTGAAAACCTACCGTCAGCAGCGTAAAGTATTAAAAGCTGCTTAGACTGCGGGGAAGGAAGCCCGTCTCAAGTGATTAGCCCGCAGACTCTGTTTTCAAGCTGCGGGTGGGGTTCTACCAGATAGATACGCGCTCTTCGGGAGGCAGGTACATCAGGTCATCTTCTGTCACATTAAATGCGGTGTACCAAGCGTCCATGTTTCTGACTACACCATTAATACGGTATTGCGCAGGGCTGTGCGGATCGGAGAGTAGTTGTTCGCGTAATGCATCATCCCGTATTTTCTCGCGCCAAACCTGAGCCCAGGCCATAAAAAATCGTTGATCACCGGTAAAGCCGTCGAGCACTTCTGGCTCGCCGTGTTTTTCTTTGTACAACTGATACGCCGAATAGGCCATTTCCAAACCGCCCAAATCGCCAATGTTTTCGCCCAGCGTCAGGCGGCCATTCACATTCAGGCCTTCTAATGGTGAAAAGGTATCGTATTGTGCAACCAGTTTATCGGAGCGTTGTTTGAAATTTTCGTCTGCGGTTTCTGTCCACCAGTCGCGGATGCGGCCTTGCTCGTCAAACCGACGACCCTGATCATCGAAGCCGTGGCAAATTTCATGCCCTATAACGGCACCAATTGCGCCATAATTCACCGCCGGGTCAGCATTCATATCAAAAAAAGGGCGGTTGCAGAATACCTGCAGGAAAAGTGATCTGGTTCATTAATGGATTATAAGAGGCATTCACTGTTTGAGGAGGGTAAGGCCATTGCTGGCGGTCCACCGGGCGTCCCAGTCGGTCGACATCCTGTTGCCAGTTAAATTCGGCTATACGGGCTGCGTTACCTACCATATCTCCATCAACAATTTTCAGCTTGTCATAGTCGGTCCATTTCTCGGTATACCCTATGCGGGGCTCAAAGGTACTGAGTTTTACAATGCCTGCTGTTTGGTTTCTTCATCCATCCAGTGGTTTTCTTTGATCCGCGCTTCAAAGGCACTGCGCAGATTGGCGACCAGTTCGTCCATCTGTTCTTTGGCCGCTGGTGGGAAATGCCGATCGACATAAATTTTACCCACGGCTTCCCCGAGGTTACGGTTGACCAAATCTGAGCCGCGTTTCCAGCGTTCCCGTTGTTCTGGTACGCCTCGCAGTGTAGTGGAATAAAATGCAAAGCGGGTCTGATCTAATTCTGCGGTGAGATAAGGGGCATTGGCGTCGATAAAATGAAAAGTGAAATATTCTTTCCAGCGCTCCAGAGGGATTTCTGTCAACAATTTGCCCTACGCCTGAATGGCATCGGGCTGTGCGACGATGAAACTTTCAATACTGTCCATACCAAGTTGTTTAAACATGGTTGGCCAGTCAAATTCAGGGGCCAACTCAACCAGCTCGGCTGGGGTCATTGGATTATAGATTTTCTGGATATCGCGGCTGTCTTCGCGACTCCAGTGTATTTTTGCCAGTTCATGTTCTATCTGATAAATGCTTTGCGCTTTGACTTCTGCATCACTGATCCCGGCCAGAGTCATCATCTTAGCCATGTAGTCTTTATATGCCTGCTGATAAGCGACAAATTTTTCGTCGTCCTTCAGATAATAGTCGCGATCGGGTAATCCCAACCCTGCCTGGCCAATAAAAGCGGTGTACTTTGTGGTATCAGCCGGGTCCGGCAAAATGCCAAAACCGATGGGCGAATCGAAGTGCAGCGAGCCAACTAATTTGACTAAATCCTGGCTGCTTTTGAGTGAGTTAATGTCTTCTAACCAGGGCGTTAATGGGGTTGTACCTTTATCGTTCAGTGCTTCTATATTCATCCAGGTGCTGTAATAACTACCTACTTTTTGCACCAGCGATCCGGGAGCCGCACTTTCCTCCCGAAGTGACTCAATGATGTTTTTAACCTGTTCTGTTGAACGCTCCCGTAACGCTATGAAAATCCCGTAATCGGATTGATCTGACGGTATTTCAAGGGTATCGAGCCACTTGCCATTTACGTACTGGTTAAAGTTACTGCCAGGGCGAACTGTGGTATTCATTTCGGCCAGATCGATACCCCACTGCCCGACTTCTGCCGTTGCGCTTTGTTCACTTTCGGTAACGCTGTCCTGGACTTCTTTTGTCAGCAGTTGCTCGGGCTTACTGCAGGCAGTTAGCGTTAATACAATAAATAGGGAACTTATAAGTGAGATACGAGACATGCAACATTCCTTTTGTCTTGAGTGATAACAATCCGACAGGGATAGTTATGAAAATCTCGATCGTCAAAAAAGGCAGGCGAAAGCAGATACCTTAAGACTATCGTACAATATTTATACAATGCAACTAAAGTTGCTCAGCCAGTAAAGTTGCTCAGCCAATAAAGTTGAGGATAGGAACATGACGTACTTTAGATAGCATCGTGTACCACTCTGTTACGGCCATTGTGTTTGGCCTGATAGAGCAGTTTGTCGGCGGTGGTGAGCATTGCCTGAATATTATGATCACTTCGTGTGGTGAGGCCTGATGTTATTTTTCCTCGACTCACTGAAGACCTACCGGCAGCAGCGTAAAGCACTACGGGCGGCATAGTGCAGACGTTGGAAACGGCAGTAACGACGGTTGTCGTTACTGCGGGAAGATTATAAATCCTGTGCGCTGGCGCTGAATGTAGCATCATCATTGTTCAGCCACAGGCGAGGAATGGCTTGTGCTCCATCGAGGTAGACAGTTGATGACGCGGGGTATTGCTTCTCTCTGGTTATTCAACGCTATTACGACTGAGTATCACATTGTTATGGTGACACTGCCCGAAATTTGTAGTCGTGTTGACCATCAGAAAGGGTTAACACGCTAACCCCTGATTCTTCACCAATAACGAGTTCTAAACCCAACAATTCAGGTGCGATCACGAATAACAAATTACTGCCATCTTCACTTACTTTGGTTGCCACTTCCGCGGTCCACATGCCCGAGTCGAGAAATACTTTTTCGTCAACTTTTACAATTTTCAGTTCACCGAGGTCGTCGCTTATATAAGTATCTGCCAGTTGGTTAATAGTTTCTTCAGACGCAGGGTACGTAAATTCGCTTCGGAACGTATCGAGGTAAAGTTGATTACTTTCGGCTGCAACATCCACCTGACTTTGGGCTAACGGTTCGGCGTCATATAAAATTTCAATTAGTTTTCTTAAAAATGGCTGCAGCAGAGAGTAGCCTTCATCAGAATTGGTCAATACCACTGCGCCGGTTTGTGCGCCCGGAATAGCAAAAAAATTCGACTTGTAGCCGAACAAACTGCCGCCATGTAACACAATATCAATGCCTCCGGTTGTCTCATTGGATAAGCCCATTCCATAACTTTCATTCGCGCCAGTCTTAACAAATGGCTCTCTACGCTTCAGCAAAGGTTCCTTTGCAAACAATCGGGTGCCATCTGGCGTTACGCCGCCAGACAGTTCATTAAAAACATATTTGATCATATCTGCGGATGTAGACCATGCTGCGCCTGCAGGACGGTAAGGCATAACAAGATGATTAAAGCCTGCAGTGGTTGATTGCTCTAATATAATAATCTCGCCATCTATATCCAGGGCATGTGGTGAAGCAATGCCTTGGCTATAAGCCTCTTTAAAAGAAAACGTTGTGTTTTGCATATCAAGAGGTGCAAAAATCAATTCTTGCATGGCTTTGTCGTAAGCTTCACCGAGTTCCATTTCAGGGTAGAGAACATGGCCTGCAATATACCCGGCCGCCGCAGCCATCTGATTGTTATATTGAAAGATCTCGCCGAAATCACTGGTGGGTGCGGTACTCGCCAAATCTTCGAAAGTGACTGTAACAGGCGTGTCGGGTGTATTTTTAAATAACCAGGGGTAGTCTTTACGAGGCAGTCCGGTGCAGGCACAGACCAGGTGTTTTATTAATACACTTTCTGTGGTGGTTTTATCTCCCAGCTCAAATTGTGGATAATGGCTGATTACCTGATCATCCCAACCTATTTTGCCCAGCTCTACCAGTTTGGCTAACAACAGGGTTGTCATGCCTTTAGTGTTAGAGGCAATCATAAATTCAGAATCTTTGGTGACCGGGGCTTTGGTATTGATGTCCTCGACCCCAATACCGCCGCTGTAAATGACTTTCCCATTTTGTACCAGGGCTATGCCTGCTCCTGGAATCTTCAGGCTCACGGACGCTTTTTCAGCAAACGTCAACAGTTCGGTAATATCATTATCGGTTAACTGTTTTGCCTGACGAGCACTCAGATCTTCCGCAACGTAATCCGCTTTTACAAAACTCTGAATAAACTCATTATATTCAGCCCAGCGTTTATAGAGTGTGGCGTTACTGCCCGCGACGATAACAACCTGCCAATGCCCATCACTTTGAAACGTTGTGGCGTAAATCAGTTGTTGCTCACTGGGCGAAGTAACATACTCGATACTCCGTATTCGTTGCCAACCACCATAAATATTGTCCGGAGAATTTACCCTGATATCCCGAGAAAAATCGGGGTCGAACATTGTCCAGACTTGCTGCGCCGCATCTTCTTCATTCAGGGCATCATTAATGGCTGCGATAACAACGTTGGCATCGCCCTCTTTAGGGGTATAAATGGTTAGTGGCCCCTTGACGTTTTCTGTCCAGCCCGGTGGTGGCGTGAATGTAACGCTGGCGTCGGTGTCTGCTTCTGCAGGGGAGCCCTGCGTGGAGGCTTGGTTCGGCTTTTCAGTGCATCCCGAAAGTGTTGCAGCACTTAGCAACAGGGCTAACATCCATACTATGAGGGTTTTCATTATTGCTTTCCTTCGTCAGTGTGACTTCCGTTATTAAACTGCAATAACAAAAATGAACTTAAAGCATACAGACTGGTTAAAATTCGAGCAAGTCATTGACGGATATTTTGCGAACGACCGGTTGGTGCAGTGTAGCTTGGTAACTAATATGGCATCACTGCCATTGAGAAAGCCTTACAGAAAAGCATCCTATGAGGAATATGCTGTCTCATCCTTTTGGGGCATGTCCGGAAACTGCGCGACAAAGTTTGCAAGAAAAAATCGATGGCTTTAATTTTAAATCAGAGCTTTAGGGCTAATCTGTCGGGATAAATAAAGGGCTTACTGTCTACTACTTTTATCTTGGTCAGATCGGGATGATCTGAATTCATAATAAAATTATATTCATCATCGCATAGGCATGATGGCACCGGGATTACCGCAGATTCACTGTTTCTGTGCCAGTCTGTACGCAATTTTTTGTGTATACTGAGTATATGGTGTTGCTTCCCACCCGGCAGGTCATTCAGAAGTACTTATGCGAACAACCTTGATATCGTCAGGAATGAATATTGTGTTGGCGGTCAGGTTTTGAGAACGCATATCCGCTGAATCATTCATCAACCTTCCGAGCAAGGCCAGTGATCGATGGCAAGCTGTGTAAACGATGGAAACGCCCAGGTAATGCCAGCGCCCTTCTGCGTGATGGCCGCCAATATCTGATAAGGCATTTACAAGTATTAACGCAAACCTAGCTGAGGGTGGGTTCGGGGTTCTTATGAGCAGAAGCCTTACAAGTCAATAGATTTCACGGCATAGCCGTCGGACACCTTACTGTTAGCGATGTGCAGATTATGGAAGCGTTAAATAGCTTTTGATTGTCTTTATAGGACTAACTACATATCACAATCTGACGACCAAAGCTCGCATGAAACATCCTTGACTGATAATCGCAAAGCAGGTTCTTGGTATTAATCGGCAGGAGGTGCATCATGTTCCACTCGGTTACGACCATTGTGCTTGGCCTGATAAAGCAGCTTGTCGGCGGTGGTGAGCATTGCCTGAATATTATGATCACTTCGTGTGGTAAGGCCGATGCTGACGGTTACCTTTAAAGTCAGTTCGCCGAACTGAATGGGATGTTCATTGATGTTACGGCGAATTTTTTCAAGTCGGGTTAACGCCTGGTGAGGAGTGGTGTCGGGCAAATACAGGCAAAACTCCTCACCGCCAAAGCGAGCAATAATCACATCAGCACACATTACCGCTAGGCGGTTAGCGACCACTTTGAGCACTTCATCACCGGCGTCATGACCATGGGTATCATTGATGGCTTTAAAAAAGTCCAAATCCAGTAACGCCAGCGCCTGATTCGCTGGCTGATTGCGCTGCATTTTATTAACGGTATAAAAAAAGTGTCGGCGGTTAGGTAAACCTGTGAGGTAGTCAGTATTTGCCGTGCGCCTGATAGTTTCCACATTTTCCAATAGTTCTATGTTCTGATTTACCCGGCAAAGGAACTCCTCCAGGTGATATGGCTTGCGTACAAAGTCGTTGGCACCGCTTTTAATAAAACGCGCCGATAGCAGGTTGTTGCGATCATTAGCGATACCAATAATCGCCAGATCTTCCTTGCTGTATTGTTTGCGCAACCAGGCAACAAACTGGGTAGGCGGCTTATCCTGAATATCGCTGTCGACAAACACCAGCTTTATGTGACTGTGTTCATCGAGGAGAGTCTCGGCCTGAGCGGCGGTGGCGCATTCGTAGGTAATAAAGTTATGTCGGCGCAATAGGGCTGCCATAGCGTTGCGCTCACTTCGCTTAGGGTTAATCACCAGCACACCGGTAGTTTTGTTTTTTTCCAGCCGGCCAATCAGGCGCATGAGGTAGTCAAATATCTGCGCGTTTTCTTTCGGGATATAATCTACTACATCCCGCGACAGCACGGCTTTACGAATATCCTCGTCGAGTCTGGCTGTGGTAACAATGGTCGGCAGGTAACTTTTGACGGCGAAGTCGATAGCCTCGCCGTTGGGGGCGTCCGGCAGGTCATAGTCGACAATTGCACAGAGAAAATCTTCCGGGTCGCTGTTGATAAAGATGTGTTTCGCAGCAGTCAGCGAAGTCGCGAGTACCGGCTTTAATTGCGCCATTTCAACCAACTTGGTCAGCAGGCTGATGCTACTCGCATAATCTTCAATTATCAGCACCTTCTGCTGCATTTATGAACCCTATATCACCTCTAGTTTAGCAAAACTCAGTACCAGCCATTTGCTGCCGAATTCGTCAAAGTTTACCTGAACCCGGGCATGATCGCCGCTACCCTCATAGTTTAGCACTACGCCTTCACCAAACTTGCGGTGTTTAACCCGCTGACCCAGTGAAAAACCACTTTGCTCCATCCGCTCATGAGAAGCCGCATTGCTGAAACGACTGGTGACCGGTCTTGATACTGTAGACGTCAGGCGGATTTCTTCCACACATTCGCTGGGAATTTCCCGTAAAAACCGTGAAGCGGTGTGATATTTTTCCTGCCCGTATACCCGGCGCATTTCGGCGTAGGTCATGTACAGTTTTTTCATCGCCCGGGTCATACCTACGTAACACAGGCGGCGCTCTTCTTCCATGCGGCCGGGCTCGTCGTTGGTCATCTGACTCGGGAACATGCCTTCTTCGACTCCGGCAATAAATACCAGCGGGAATTCCAGACCTTTAGCAGTGTGAATGGTCATTAACTGCACCGCATCCTGATCGCCACTGGCCTGGGTCTCACCGGCTTCCAGTGAAGCGTGGGCAAGGAAGGCCTGCAGTGGGGTCATTTCATCAGCTTCTTCGGGGATCACAAACTGCTTACAGGCGGTGACCAGTTCCTCTAAGTTTTCCAGTCGGGCCTGGGCTTTTTCGCCCTTTTCAGCCTGATACATGGCGTAGAGCCCGGACTGGTTAATCGCTTTGTTGGCTTGTTCTTCAAGTGGCTGGCCCTCAAATTCATCGGCCAGTTTATTGATAAGCTCAATAAAGGCATTCAGGGCATTGGCGGCACGGCCTTTCAGGCTGCCATCCTGCAATAACTGTAAGCTGGCCTGCCACATAGAGCAATCCTGCAAACGGGTTTGCTCACGAATGGTGGCCAGCGTGCGTTCACCCAAACCGCGACTGGGCGTATTCACCACCCGTTCAAACGCGGCGTCGTCGTGAGCGTGATTAACCAGGCGCATATAGCCCAGCGCATCTTTAATTTCCTGCCGTTCGAAGAAGCGCAGACCGCCGTAAATGCGGTAGGGCAGGCTCTGATGCAGCAAGGCTTCTTCCAATACCCGCGACTGAGCGTTGTTGCGATACAAAATGGCCACTTCTTTTAACTGATTACCCTGGTTATGCCAGTCGGAAATCTGCGCCACGATAAAGCGCGCTTCATCGAGATCGTTAAAACCGGCATAAATCGAAATCGGCTCGCCATCGTCGCCGTCGGTCCACAATTCTTTACCCAGACGGCCCTGGTTATTATCGATAACCGTGTTAGCGGCTTTAAGTATGGTCGCGGTAGACCGGTAATTCTGTTCCAGGCGAATAGTTGAAGCGCCGTCGAAGTCCTTCAGGAAGTGCTGTATGTTATCTACATTCGCGCCACGCCAGCCGTAAATAGATTGGTCGTCGTCACCCACAATCATAATGTTGTTGTCCTGGTTACACAGCAGGCGTAACCAGGCGTACTGGATATTGTTGGTATCCTGAAATTCGTCTACCAGCACGGCGCGGAAGCGGCGCTGGTAATGGGCCAGCACATCGGGATTCTTAATCCATAATTCGTGGGCGCGCAGCAACAGCTCGGCAAAGTCTACCAGTCCGGAACGGTCGCAGGCTTCCTGATACGCGGCATAGATATCGCGCATCTTTTGCTGGGTATGATCGCCGTGGGTTTCAATGTGCTGGGGGCGCAGACCTTCATCTTTATTGCCGTTGATATACCACTGGATTTGCCGCGGCGCCCAGTGTTTTTCATCCAGGTTCATGGCCTTAAGCACTCGCCGAACCAATCGGTACTGATCGTCTGAGTCGAGGATTTGAAAGTTTTCCGGCAGATTGGCTTCCGCGTAGTGGGCGCGCAACAAACGGTGCGCCAGGCCATGAAAGGTGCCTATCCACATGGTATTTAACGGCCGCCCCATCACATGCTCAATTCGGCCGCGCATTTCCCGCGCCGCCTTATTGGTGAAGGTTACCGCCAGAATACTGTAAGGGGCGATATTCTCTACCTGCATTAACCACGCAATGCGGTGCACCAGCACACGGGTTTTACCACTACCGGCACCCGCCAGTACCAGCATGTTAGACAGCGGCGCAGCCACGGCATCGCGCTGTTTATCGTTTAATTCGTCGAGTAACTCAGAAACATCCATAACAATACAAAAACACCTGTATTTTTATTCAGGCCATAAAAAGCAAAGTATGCCATTAAAGCCTACTGCGTTAAACCGCGCTTGCACAATAATGGCGGATTATTGCCCGTAGCAATCATAATGAAAGTGATCCTGGCGAAGTCTGGTCAGATATAAGATATGATTGACCTTCCGGTGTCGCAGATCGCGCTGAACTCTCCGGCTATCGCAATTTTTTCGGGTTGCCTCTTGAATTGACGCCATAAACCATTATGTTACCGCTACGCGCGTTGGCTGGTTTACTCTTGTTCAACTTTACCCGCACAGCAAATTAATTAGGAATGCCCATGCATGCACTGACCGATACCGCTGATTTTTGGCTGCAGCTAAAAAAAGAAGCGCGGCAAATTGTCGATGAAGAACCGCTGTTAGCGAGTTTTATTCATGCCTGCATTTTAACCCATCATAACTTTGAGTCTTCGCTGAGCTTTATTTTGTCGAACAAAATGGCCGACGATGTCATGCCCGCGCTGACTATCAGAGAAATTCTGGACGAAGCCTATTTGCTGGAGCCGGCCATCGTTGAGTCAGCTATCGAAGATATCCGTGCCATCTACACGCGTGATCCGGCCGTCACCAATTACCTCAACGTGCTGGTGCACTTTAAAGGGTTTCAGGCGGTGCAGGTACACCGGATGGCGCACTATTTGTGGCAACAGGGGCGGCACCAGCTGGCATTGTTTTTACAAAGCCGTAACTCAGAAACGTTTGCCGTGGATATTCACCCTGCGGCCACCATTGGAAAGGGCGTAATGTTCGACCATGCCACCGGTATTGTGGTAGGCGAAACGGCAGTCATTGAAGATAACGTGTCGATTCTGCAAAACGTTACGCTTGGCGGTACAGGTAACGAGAGTGGCGACCGTCATCCTAAGATTCGTCAGGGCGTTATGCTCGGCTCTGGTGCTAAGGTACTGGGCAATATCGAAATTGGCGAAGGTTCAAAAGTGGGCGCAGGCAGTGTTGTGCTTAACGATGTACCGCCTCATGTTACGGTGGTAGGTGTACCGGCCAAAGTGGTGGGGCGTCCCTGTTGTCCGCGACCCTGCGACTCCATGAATCAAAATGTGCTGGAAGACAACGAACACTACGAACAAGCTTAGCAGGGTTAACGGCTGATCGCTCATTGAAGTCCTAAACAGCCACTGCCGAGGCTGAAAATGGTCAAAAGCGGTCGTTTCGGCAAAAACCGCGAATGACTAGTAAGCAAAGATAAACTTCAGAGTTCTAAGTTTTGTTCGAAAATATATTGGGAATAAAGCAAGTCAGCAAAATCTGACTCATCAATTTTTCCAATGACTAAGTCTCTTATCGCATCTGCGAAGAGATCATTGTCAGCTGTTAACTCAAAATCATTGAGCGACAAATACTCGAGCGCAACGGCCAGACCGGTACGCTTGTTAGCATCTGGAAGTGAATGAGAAAGTGCAATTGATGCGGCATATTTTGCAGCGATTTCGAAAACGTCATCTAAGCCTGAATAGGCAATAGCATTAGCAATTCTGCCTAAGGCACCCTGAAGTTTGTTGATATCAGCAGCGCCCTTCATGCCTGGTTCGTTTTCGAGAATGAACACGTTAATCTCTATCACGCGTTCAAAGGGGAAGAAAATGAGATCCATTACATATCAGCGAGTTTTTCAAACGTACGCTTATGTGTTCTTAAAACCAGCTTAGTTTCAGACTTCACAATTTGCTGCCCAGACTCACCGGTCAAATCAAGTTTCTTGCTGGCGGCGATTTTAGGGCGCTTAACAGCTGTCACGCCGTATATTTCAATCTTTGTATTCATAAACACCTCTAACAATATGACAGCTAGTATACCTCTGATTCTAAGATAAGAAAATCAGGCACACAGGTACAAATAAGTGGTGTTTAGTTTACAGCTTATTCGAGAGAAAAGAACGTCACAACTGCCTGTTTCGGGACTTCCGGCCCATACTACAAATTATTAATTGCCGGGAGGTCGCTATGACAGCCGCTAGCAAACCTTGGAACAAACACCGAAATATTGGACAGAAGCGACCGCTCAAGATCTCTCACATATGGGGGATCAGAATCAGATTGGAAATAGAAGACAACAAACGCGACTTAGCATTATTCAATATGGCTCTGGACAGTAAACTTCGCGGCTGTGATTTGGTCAAGCTGCTCGTATCGGATGTCATGTCGGGAGGCGTGGTAATGCGGCGCGCACTTGTGACACAGCAAAAAACAGGCTCTCCGGTTCAGTTCGAAATTACTGAGGGCACGAGAAAATCTGTGCTGGACTGGATCAATTTTAAGAGCCTCAATTACGTAAGCGATCAATATAGACCCGGACTACCCCATTTTATCTAATACGCTCGTCAATTTTTTGTCCGCGAATTTCTCTTTCCAGACTCTTGGCGTCAGGTCGAGTACGTCTTTGGCCGGATGCAGTGCGACACGCTGCAATACATCCACCAGATAATGGTAGGGATTGACGCCTTGCAGGCGGCAAGTCACCATCAGGCTTTGTAATATGCCCAGTTGTTCAGCCCCGAGTTCGGACCAGCAGAACAAATAGTTTTTTCTGCCCATGGGAATAACCCGCAGTGCCCGTTCCAGATGATTGGTATCCAGGGGTAACGCCGGGTTACTCAGGAACACCTTGAGTTGGCTCTCCCGCTCATGCGCATAGTGAAGCGCCTTGGCGAAGGGGGATTTGGGCAGTAAATCGGTGCGCTGGCGTTGTTGGTAGACCCACCGGAAGAACTCAGTGACTAAGGGTTCGCTGTGTTGTTGCCGGTAGGTATGGATATCAGCCAGGTCTGATTGCTTATCCCGGATGTGTTTTTCATGCCGGTAGAGCGCAGCGATAATATCCAGTGCCTGTTGCGCTGTTTGCGGCTCACTGTCGAGGGCTTTTTCAAAGCCTCTGCGCATGTGTACCCAACAGGCAGCGTGCACTATCTTTTGTTCGTGTTGATTTAATTGTTCAACCGTTTTGGTGTAAGCGGCATAGCCATCTGTGAGCAAGGTACCGGTAAAGTCCTGTAACTGTGCTTTGGCGTGCAACATGCCCCGGCTGTGACTCCAGGTAAACGCCACCTCATCATTGTCACCGTATAGGGGCCAGAAGTAGGTTTGTTTCATTTGCCCCGGTTTTCGGCCAGCCCCTTTGGTACGCCCGGCTTTAATGGGCACTTCATCCATCATCAGGATTTTGCTTTGCAGAATGTGCTGCCACTGGGCCTTGGCGATGGGCCGAAGCAGCTCAATGCCTTGTTGTATCCAGTTGATTAAGGTAGCCCGGCTAAGGGTGATACCGCTATCAAGCATCCGTTGATGTTGGCGGTGAAGCGGTAAGTGATATACCGCTTTATCCACCATCAGCCCAGCGAGTAGTGAGACATCGCAGTAACAGCCTTCCAGTACATTGATGGGGGCTGGGGTATCCTTAAGGGTTTGCGTGGTTTTATGACGCACGACCTGACGACGATACACCAGTACCACATAACTGCCGGGCTGTTGTGCTAAGCGACGGGTTTCTTTGATATCCACGACATCATACTGGTCGGCATCCGCCCCCTGTAACTCAGGCGCAGGCACATCAATAATCAGCTGAGGCACCGTCTCATCAAAGCGTAGGCCGTCATCATTCACATCCGAGTCGCGACGTTGCTTTTGTGAGGAACGGGTATGGGCCTTCACCGGTTTGGTGTCTGCCGGTAAGGCGTGTGTCTCACCCTCATCAAACAAACTGCTCTGCGCCGGATTATCCACTAACACCTTTTCAGACTTACGCCCGAACAACTGGCGTTTAAGCCAGTCCAGTTGATGCTTTAATTGTGCAACTTCATCTGATAAAGCCGCAATTTGTGCATCTTTTGAGGTGTTATTCGAAGGCGTTTTCATGGCGTAAATTATAACAAAATCAGTCAATTAAATCGCCTGTTTTGTTTGTCTTTTTGCCAGTAAATGCCATCAATCAAACACTGTAACTGGGCACTGTTGAGAGAGGTTTTTGCTTTGCCGTCAGTCACTTTGGCGAAGGTGCCTTTTTCTAACCGTTTACTCCACAAACAATAACCGCCCTGGTAGTAATACAACACCTTGAGCTGGGTGCGGCGCTTATTGATAAACACAAACCAGTCACCACAATGCGCTTGCATCCCCAGTTTGCCCTGTACCAGTGCCGCCAGCCCATCAAACTGTTTGCGCATATCCGTATTTCCGGTATACAGCCAAATACGCCCATTGGATAAGGGTAACATCAGGCAGCCCGGTTCATCCGCAGCACCACACCACCGGGTAATGCCAGTTCAATCTCCCAGACAGAGCCTGCGCTCTGGTTCGCACTTGCTGGCATATCAAAGGCAAGCCAGTTATCTTGCTGCGCAAGCGATTGACTATCATCGCTCAGTTTTTTACGCCACAAATAGAAATTTGATACCGTTAAATCATGGTGCGTACAAAATTCACTGACCGACAGTTCGCTTTCAGCTTGCTTATCAATCAATTCCTGCCATTGCTCGCGTGTACGTCTTTTTGTTGCCATCAATTAAATCTCCGTAAGTAAAATCTACGGGGACTATTTTACGGAGTGGTTCTGTCTGGGGAAGACGGTCTAAATTGATCGCTTACTCAATTACAGCAGTTATTTGTTCCCATCAGCAAAAGTCCCAGGAGAGCACATCTGCACCAGGCAATATAACCGCATATTCCACGACTGGATTGAAAAAATAGGTCTCGATCCCACGCTTTACAGCACGCATACCATGCGAAGGATTAAGGCTTACCTGATTTATAAAAAGACGAAGAATCTACGCGTTGTTCAGTTGCTACTCGGTCATAAAAAGCTTGAGAGCACCGTGAGGTACTTGGAGATCGAAGTTGATGATGCTCTAGATATTGCTGAATCGCTCGATATTTGAAAACATACTAATCAGAACTTCGCCCACATAAGTCATTAGAGAGCACTGCGGGAGCGCCTTTTGGTAAGGAGCGGTCATCAGCAATTACCACGAAAGAGTGGTAATCGAAGATAAACTTCAGAGATCTGAGTTTTGTTCAAAAATATATTGGGAATAAAGCAAGTCAGCAAAATCTGACTCATCAATTTTTCCAATAGCCACCTGTGTCAGGATAGTTGTCGCCTCAGTTTTTCATAGCATTAAACAGGTATTGTTGATTCCCTTTCAGGGCAAGTAGATAATAGCCGCCGCTATCGACAATTCGTTCAGCAATCGCAGTCTGGCAACCCATAGCATCAATTGATATGAAGCAACCCGTGATGTCTAAAAGCTGAAATAACGCGGGAATCGCCTTCACTTCATTCGACTTGCTTTGTGTTTTGACCTGGCCTAGTACCACGTTGTTTTCGGTGGCAAAGGCGTTCACCATGTGGATAGCTGATTGCCGGTCTTCACGGTTGTATGAGCCACAAAGTCGCTTTCCGTCTATGGCTATCAGTTCGCCATCTGACAATTCAGTCACGGACTTCATCCAATCAATAAAACAACGCTATAATTGGTCTGTATCTACTCTGGATATCACACGAGCGATGGTGTCATGCACTGGTAAACCATTCTTGAACAAACCTTTGTCGGTGAGCCACTTGAAGTGCAAATCACCAAAGTCTTCAATCTCTTCCCAGCCCTTGGCACCTGCGATAGATGCGCAGACCAGCAGAAATAAAATATCTGAGAATAAATGTGCAACCTTAGCTGACTGACGAGGATCTTCTAAATCACCAAAAAAATCGTTCAAATGCCCCTGTATCCATGACTCTCTCCGCAAAAGAGAGTATAAGATCACAGACAGCCTTATTCGTCCATGTTTTATGCTGAATGGCAACTCATTTTGCTAATTTATGTTCGTGATCTTGCCCTGATCTGGCTATCCTTCTAAGTCGTGTATATAAGTCGCTGAGCATATACCAACCAGACAATATAATCGCATTTTTCACGGATGGACTGAAAAACTTGGACTGGACACATCGCTCAACAGCATCCCCCCAATGCGCAGAACCAAATGTTATCTGATTTATAAGAGGACTATAAACCCTCGGGTAGTACAAATTTTGCTTGGCCATAAAAATTAAAGAGCACTATCCGCTACTTAGGAACCAAGGTAAACGATGTTTTAGAAGTATCTGAATCTATTGAAGTTTAAGCTTTGGTGGCTGCTTGTGCATCTCCTGTGTTCGTACATCGGATCTTGAGGCAAAGAATTTTCCGTCTCAAAGCTTAGTAGCCTAATCCCAAATGAATCTGGCTCGTTAACCATGAGTGATACACTTGTTATCTTTATTTGAGTGATTGAAGTAAAAATAGTTAACAATCCAGAACACAGGTAGGACGCATGGAATCAATGCTAAAATATAAGATACGTTCATAAAAAACTTGTTACGTGTTTTTTGCGCTTTGATTGTGAAAAATGAAAAAAGCACCATTGCCACACCCGCGGCAATTTGGCCATACAATACAAAGCTAAAAAAAGAACGTGAAATCGATATGGCAGTGATAATGAAAACCAAACCAAAAGCAGCCCAAATAACTAAAAAAAACTCATACAGTTTTGTCATACAGTTATCCTGACGTTAGAGTAATGCAGCGACTAGCACGTATTAAATTTAAACGGAATAATTTTATATAGAAGACATTTAGCATGAAAATACATAAATATATATTGGTAAGTTGTCTTCGTCCGTTTCCCCAGTTTCCTCTCGGACAACATTACAGGAATAAGTACCATTACTAAAACTTAGTCCTCCAGAACCAAACCCACCACTGATAGTAAAACCGTTTCTATCGTAATTACTAATAATACCTTCATATACGGTTTGATTTGCGCTAATCGTATAATCTAATATTACATCGTCTGGACTGTCTATAAGTGGGATTTGCGTCCCATCTGCATCCGTAAATATAGCTGTATCTGAAATGTAATCATAGTTAAGTGCAAGAATGTCGATTAGCGTTAGATTTCCGTCAACATTAAGTCCTATTTTCAGAGATACGCCATTAGAAAAGTTTAACGTTAGCGTGGTTAATGTAGAATGATTAGGAACAAAATTTGTAACATTTCCAATCACTTGTACTGCCGATCCCATTCCAATGAATACTCCAGTAAACGAAGTATCTAAATTATTTCTAACCGTGTTATAAACCTGATCCCTATATGTTGCATTTGCAAGAAATTCAAATCCGTCACCATCTATATACATATCGGAAACGCTTTGAAACGCAACTTTGAATTCATTAGAAAACTGATACCAACCATTGGTTACAGAAGCGGGAATGTAACTACGTGGTTGTTCTGCTACTGTTATAGGGCGCTGATTCGCAAGATCGTAATTTCCGCTCACATAAAACGCATCGACTTCTTCAGTTTCAAAGTCAAAAATAAATATAAATGTAGATTCTGGATCAGTTGAGGTTAAAGGGTCCCAAGTGCTTATTCCAATCTCTTGAGCTTTTTGGTAAGCGAGAGAATATCTTTCAGCCGAATTACAGCCATGACAAATTATGACATTTTCTGGTTCCACTGTGCTCGGAACTATTGCGATTGCTGAGCTTGAACCTAAGAAAAAAAAGAATATTATTTTGATCAAATAATTTGGAAAAATATTAAACGCAATATTCACTTTTTCAACTCCTTGTTCTAAATTTAATATCCCGAATCCCATCGGAAAAGCATTTCTCAGTCCAACCTAGCATACTGGCATTTGAAAATCAAACTGAGTCCAGATGATACCCGCATCCTTTGTAAATCGGGATTATCGTATTTTAGGGAAACTGCGAATAAGTCCTGCAGTTTAACGCTTAGTTAAGCCGCAGCATCACCTGCCTAATTTTTAAACTCTAATTTTGCAGTTTAGGCCAATATGCCGCCGTTTTAGGCAGGATTTTGGCCTTATTTCGGGCTATTCCCGGATTCTAGACAGATCTTGGCTGTCGTCGCAACATCTGGTCAACTTTAAACACGTTCGCCAGAGTGAATAACATAGCCAATTGACTGTCGTTTTTCACCAGTCCCTTATAGCGAGCTTTGATAAAACCAAATTGGCATTTGATGATGCGAAACGGGTGCTCAACTTTTGCTCGGATGCTGGCTTTTAAATATTCGATGTTGATGGCCGTTTTGTTTTTGCGGGGATGCTTTTTCAGTGCCCGAACTTTTCCAGGACGCTCAGCAATCAGCCATTCCACATCCTTTTCTTTAAGTTCTTCACGCTTCTCTGCGCCTTGATATCCAGCATCGGCAGAGATGAATTCCTCATCGCCATGCAACAGGTTCTTCATCTGATTCAGGTCATGTTCGTTGGCGGCGGTGGTCACCAGCGTATGAGTCAGACCGCTCTTGGCATCCACACCGATATGGGCTTTCATACCGAAGTACCACTCATTACCTTTCTTGGTCTGATGCATATCCGGGTCACGTTCATTCTTTTTGTTTTTAGTGGAGCTGGGTGCTTCAATAATCGTGGCATCCACCAGTGTGCCCTGCGTCATCATCACACCGCAGTCCGAAAGCCATTGGTTGACCGTTTTGAACAATTTGCGAGTCAGCTTGTGCTTTTCCAGCAAGTGCCGGAAGTTCATAATGGTAGTGCGGTCAGGAATGGCTTTATCCAGTGATAGTTGCGCAAATTGACGCATCGAAGCAATTTCATATAACGCATCTTCCATCGCTTCATCACCGAGGCTATACCATTGCTGCATACAATGAATGCGAAACATGGTCTCAAGCGCATACGGACGTCTGCCATTGCCTGCTTTAGGATAAAAGGGTTCAATCACTTTCAGCAGTTGAGACCACGGCAGCAGGTTATCCATTCTGGATAAGAAAATCTCTTTTCTCGTCTGGCGACGTTTGCTGGAAAACTCACTATCGGCAAAAGTTAACTGTTGGCTCATGGGCGGTAATGGCTGTGATTCACTATGCAGCTATGATCTCACATTCAGGACTTATTCGCATCTTCCTTAGGGCTATTTGCATTTTAAAGTTGAAATACAGTTTTCATGTAAAAACAAAAAATGCCGCATCGGGGTAAATTGAAGTAATAAATAAATGCTCTCTACTCTGCTACACCTTTGCCAGTCCATGCTTATTGCCAGGGCAATGGTGACGGCGTTTTCCATTAATCGCCGTACTTTTCGCAATAACTGCCACATTTCTGTGCATTTATGATTGCGAGTTACGGTTTCATGCAAAGCATGCCTTAGCTCTTCAATCTTGTTCACTCAAGGGCTACAGTGTAGATTCGGTGTTCTGCTTCAGCCATGCTTGCGTTTTCTTGCTTTTGTGGATGATGTAGTTATCCACTATCAGTGTAATGGTTTTAGATTTCCGGTACGATTTTATCAGGTGTTCCATTAGTCGGATAAATAACTCTGAACATTTTGACTGTCGGCCAACATAAAGTACTTTACCCTTTCCGGCGGTTTACGCTCCAGCCAGATAGTATTTTTCATTTTGCCCTGGCGTCGGAACTAACCGTTGTTTTCCTCTAAATCCCCAATCTGCCCTTATTTTCGGATTCAGATGAATATCCACTTCGTCCTCGTAAAACACAGGATGATCAGCTGTATATATCCAGTTCCGTTTTAATCGCGACCAGTTTCTCTTCCCTGTGAGGGGCTCTAATTCACAAGGTAGGCGCTGCTCTGCGCCAAATAATGCCTAGTTCTGGCATCCATCGTCGTAATGTCGCGCTATGTATACGAATGTCTGTATTTTCATGAATCACCTTCGTCAGTAATACTGAACTCCAGAGACTGCGCTGATAACCAAGATCTTGGGGTGTACATGGAATCAACAAGAACAGTATCTGAACTATTGAGTCCGCGGGTAATTAAGCGGGTTCGCCATGCTCCGAATCTTTTAAACCTTCTATGCCCTATTCTTCATACCACTTGCACCAGCTATTAACCAATGAACTCGCTGCACTCAGCAGTGCCGCAACATGCTTAAGATATTGGCCTTTTGAACTAAAAGCACTGACTTTTCTCGACGACTCAAGCGTTAGTCTTTACTACTTTGAACAATTTTTTCTAAACGGCGTCGCCCAGTTCGGTCAATCTAATGATATTCTTTTCATGCTCAGTGTGGTTCTCGGTAATTTCTTTTTGGCGATTGATCTGGACGCAGAAATCACAGTAAGTTATCTTCAAAGTGTGATCTACACTTAAGGATAGTTATTTAGTATGTCCGCAATTCGCTCAAAGCGGTCAGCCTTTGATTTCGAACCTGAGCACTTTAGCGTTGCGGTAACTCCCCTTTACTCAGCAAACAAAGCTCACAGTCTTTTACCGATAACGCCTTAGCGTACTCACACTCCAGCCTAGCGTAGTCTTGGGCCGTGACACAATAGACTCTTTTGATTTGATGCTTTTCAACCAGAGCAATAAGCTCACTGGCGTAGCGCAATTGCGCATTAAACATGTAAGTGCGGTGATGCCATGGCTCTTCGTTCAGTACGTACAGGGGGGTAAACTTAGGCGAGTTCGTGAGATATTCAAGCAGTTGGTAAGAGGCGATATCAGTACCTACCGCAATCACAGGGAGCGGGGCAGGGCGAAACCATTGTTTTATAAAGTCCGGCAATCCCATCAGAAAAGATTTTTAGTCTGAAGTAATGGCATCATAGCGCATATTGCCTTGAGCAAAAGCCTTAATTATGCGGCATTTCCCATTGGTTAGTAACTTGCTGCCTTTCTCTGGTGATTTTTTCATCCCTGGCGCGATTTACTGAGTATAAAGAGTGGTTTATGCCAGATTAAGGTCGGTCTTATGGACTGTATTTTTCTTGTTTAGGATTACACCATGTATTTTTTTAATAAACTTGGCGGGCTGATTTTGCTGACGTTGCTATGCAATGGAGGTCTTGCCGCGTCTGAGGATGCCGCTATCGAAGACTCGCCGAATCGTGATTTAACCGGTTTTGAGGGCCTGAATGAGCGACTTCCCCTGTGGGAAGCGGGTGTGGGCGGGGGCATGATAGTGTCACCGAATTATCCGGCCTCATCAGAGCGCAATTTTGTGGCACTGGCATTGCCTTATGTGATTTATCGCGGCGATATTTTTCGGGTTGGCGGAAGAGGAGGAGCAAGAGCGGTATTCCTCGAAAATGACAGGCTGGAGCTCGATATGAGTTTTGGCGGGGCTTTTGCTGCTGACAGTGATGACAATACCGTTCGTGAAGGCATGCCCGAGCTCGACTATCTGGTTGAGATTGGCCCACAGCTGATCTACAAAGTTAAAGATTTTTCTTTTAGCGGTGGTGGTAACGCGCGCCTGAATGCCCGTCTACAGGCCCGTGCTGTCTTCTCTACCGATTTTGGCGGATTTGATGCCAGAGGATTTGTTTTCGAACCGACTCTGACCTATCAGCAACGGGGCGTTTTCCTGCCTGAGACCGGTTTTAGCCTGGCTCTCAGCGCAACCTGGGCCACCGAAAAGTTACAGGATTACTTCTATGAGGTAACGTCAGAGTATGCCACTGCAGTCAGGCCTGCATACGATGCACAAAGTGGCTACCTGGGCGCAGAGTTGTCAGCAGGACTGGCTTTCCCGGTGATTAAAAACGTGCGGGGCTTTTTAACCACATCGGTGCAATTTAACAGTGGTTCTGCGAATGAAAACAGTCCGCTTTTTGAGAAAGATGTGACCTACAGTGTGGGTATCGGGTTTGTCTGGCGTGCCTGTAAAAGCGACGCTAAAGCCACCTGGTAAAGCTAGTAAAAAGAAAGAAGCCGCTGACAGCGGCGTTTTCTGATAGACGTTAGCCAAATTTGGCGTCTGCCACAAATGGGTTGGTTGAGCGTTCGTGCCCTATGCTGGTGGTTGGGCCGTGGCCCGGGTATACCGTCATTTCATCTGGTAGTGTGAACAGCTTTTCACGTATAGCTTCAATTAATTGCTGGTGGTTGCCCTGAGGGAAGTCAGTACGGCCAATTGAACCGGCAAAAATAATATCGCCCACAATCACTTTGTTGCTGTTGCGCTCAACCAGGGCAACGTGGCCAGGTGTATGCCCGGGACAGTGCAGAATTTCCAGCGTCAGATTACCCACCGAAATGGTATCGTCCTCGGTTAACCACTGGTTAGGGCTGAAAGGCTGGGCAGGTGGAAAGCCAAACATCTGGCTCTGTTGCATCAGGGCATCCAGCCAGAATTTGTCGCCAATGTGCGGGCCAATGATGGGCACGTTGTAATGGGCAGCCACGGCAGTAGTGCCGCCAACATGGTCGAGATGCCCATGGGTGAGAATAATTTTTTCGATGGTAACCTGTTGCTCACTTACCGCTTTATAAAGCTTATCTTCATCGCCGCCCGGGTCGACCAGAGCACCTTTCATGGTGTCGGGGTCCCAGATTAAAGAACAGTTCTGAGCAAAGGGCGTTACAGGAATAATAAGTATTTTCACAATCGTATCTGACCTGGAAATTTGTAGTTATGTTAGCAGGAAATATTCGTCGATGTCACAATCAGACGCGTCTCTGGCGGTGAACAGTTGGTGCGTTGATTTTCTGAGAGTTTTTAGTTTTTTATACTAAAGTTTAATAAATCAGGGTTTGTCTGACGATACCCGATTATCTGTATCAATATGCACCTGTTCTAACCACTGCAAATATAATAAGGCTATGTTCGGATTAACTGTTGTTGAATCGAAAAGAGCCTGTTTTCGTTAAGGTTTTCTGGATTATCCATAAACCTGAACCAACCCAGGTAGTGTTCCAAGTATTTTGTGGCTACTCCGTGAAACCGTTTTATCCACGCTTTCAGACGGCTGTGATAGGCGTTAACATTTTGAATGTGAAAGACTTTATCTATCACCTTAACACCTCCCGCCACGTCTAAGCGCTTGTGTATTAAATCATTTTTCTCAGAAAGAGCTATGTAGGGCTTATAGCCATCACTACATAACACACTGTCTTTCTCTAATTTTCCTGCTAGCTCCTGATGCAGAGTTGCCGATGTAACACTTGGCACAACGGCTTCATACGTACTCTTAGCTCGGTCTCTGACCGTTAAAACTGGCACCCAATCATCCTTTGAACGTCCTCGTTTTTTCGCTTTCACCCCTCTTTTACGGGGCTGACGAGTCATCCGTTTTGAGCCTTTCTCTGAGTAGGGAAAAAGTGTTTCGTCAGCCTCGATAATACCTTCTAGTTTGCTCGCCTTCAGTGCTGATGGTAGCGCCAAGAATCGATGCCGCCACCTGAACGATGTTTCAAGGTGGAGACCACATTCTTCGGCACATTTACGCAATGGCTTACTGTCCAGCATACAGCGAATATATTCTAACCACAGCTCTTTGTATCTTAGTCGAGCTAGCGGTGTCGCCGTTGTCGCTACAAAGGTTTTGCCGCAGTTCTTGCAGCGATAACGCTGCATCTTGTTTACCTTGCCGTGCCGATTGATCAGTGAGCTATGACAGTGCGGGCACTCAGGGTTTTCAACCATCCGCTCCTCAAGCTCTGTTATCAACTGTGAGACGCTATCAGTGCCTTTCAGCAGCTTCTCAACATAACGGGTTTGACTATCTGTTAAGTGTTCTAACTCGGCTATAAGCTTTGTAAATTGTGCTGGGATCATGATCAACCCTCAATAACTGTATTCATATACAGTGTAGCAACAATTTAGCAGAACATAGCCTATAATAATCATGAAATTTATCATATGCAGGAGACGAAAGTGGACGTTTCTCGGGAAGATCTCAAGATCATCATTATGGATTTGCTCGACGCTGGCCAGTTTATCAGTGATGAGTCGTTTAACACGGCTTGTGAGTGCAGTGTGTGCAAAGAGAAAGCAGTAAAGGTAGGGTTGGATATTGTGCATAAAGAAGACTGTCCGGTAGGACGTGCTTGTGATGCACTGGGGTATGTTTTCAGAGGCTTTGCCAAAGAAGCCTGAAAGTTACCTTAAAAAGTTGCTATAGAAAAGCTAAAAAAAGCACTCAGTGGTTAAGGCCAGTGAGTGCTTTTTTGCGCCGGGTGGATTTACTTCACATCAAAATGTCTGTCGAAGAAATTAGTGATGGTGTGATACAAATGTATACCTGTTTGTTTACCTCGGATGCTGTGCTTTTTGCCAGGATAGTCCATCACCTCGAAAGGTTTGGCGGCATCCTGCAGGTGTTTATACAGCTTGGTGCTGTGGGTAAACAATACGTTGTCATCAGCCATTCCATGATAAATCAGCAGCGGGCCTTGCAGACCCTCTGCATAAGGGAATACCGATGACGCTTCATAGGCATCGCTATCGGTGTTCGGGTTGCCCATATAGCGTTCGGTGTAGTGCGTGTCGTACAACCGCCAGGTGGTCACTGGTGCACCGGATACCCCGGCTTTAAAGTAATCACCCGCCTTGAACATGCTCATCAGCGTCATGTAGCCGCCATAGCTGTGGCCGTATACGCCGATGCGCTCTTTATCCACATAGGGCAGAGTGTGGAGGAATTTAACGCCGCTTACCTGATCGTCAACTTCCACGCTGCCCATGGCTTTGTAGATAGGTTCCTCAAATGCCTTACCACGGTAATTTGAACCACGGTTATCAATACTGAACACTACATAGCCTTTGCTTACCCAGTGCTGCATCAGCAGGCCGCGGTTACCGCCCCAGGCGTTATTAACCACCTGTGCGTGAGGGCCACCATACAAATACACAATTACCGGATGCTTACCTTTCAGTTCTGCAGGCTTGTAAAGGCGGTAATGCAGGTCAATACCGTCGTCATTAGTGATAGTGCCAAACTCAGGCTTTACCCAGTCGCTAAGGTAGGGCGTGAGCGGGTGGTTTTCATCCAGCGCGTTTTCTTCCAGCCAGGTGACTTGTTTGCCGTTGGCGCTGTGCAAACTTACCTGGGTAGGGCGGTTAGCGGTAGAAGAGCTATCCACATAAATTGAGGCATCGTGGCTAAAGCTGATACCGTGCATACCTTCGCGTTCGGTCAGGCGCTGCGGTTTGCTGCCTTCAAGATCAGTCACATATAAATGGCGCTCCAGGGGCGTGTCCATGCGGCCGGTAAAATATAGGTGGCCGGTGTCATCGTTAACCGCTTCCAGTTCGTCCACTACCCATTCGCCTTTGGTTAACTGACGAACCAGTTTGCCTTCATTGGTAAACAGGTACAGGTGTTTGAAACCGTCACGCTCAGAGGCCCAGATGAAGTGCTTGCCATCGGCTAAAAAGGTAAAGTCATCGTGCAGATTTACCCAGGTATCTGACTGCTCTTTAAGCACCAGGTTCTGTTGCTGGTTACTTACGTTGTAGCTGCGCAGTTCCAGCTGTTGCTGGTCACGGCTTTGCCACTGATAGGTAAAATGCTCGCTGTCGGGCATCCATTTACCGCGGGCAATATAAATATCCTCTTCTTTACCCGTATCAATCCACTGACGTTCGCCGCTTGCAATGTTTTGGACAGCCAGTTTAATGGTGACATTGGGTGTACCTGCCGCGGGGTACTTCTGCTCGATCATCTTGATCTCATCAGCATAGATTTCTGAGCGGGTGATCACTTCAACCGGGGCTTCATCTACTTCGGTAAAGGCAATGTACGACTCATCCGGTGACCACCAGTAGCCTGTCATGCGGTTCATTTCTTCCTGCGCGACAAACTCAGCCATACCGTATTTAATGTTGCCACCGCCTTCGGTGGTAATTGCCGTTTCCTTGCCTGACTCAATATGCTTGATATACAGGTTCTGGTCGCGAATAAACGAGATATAGTTACCCTTGGGCGATAACTTTATATCGGTTTCAAAGGCGTCGGTATCGAGTAACTGGCGGGCGCCGGGTTTACCTAACTGGTGATAAAATACATCGCCGCCCATGGGGAATAACAGCGCCTTGCCGTCGGCCGACCACTGATAACTAACAATCCCGCTACCGGATAAGCGCATGCGCTCGCGGCGCGCTTTTTCTTCGTCTGAAAGGGTCTCTTCACCACTGGATAAGTCATCGGAATCAAACAACAGCCGCGTAGTGCCCGAGGCAATATTGTATTCCCACAAGTCCAGACGTTCGTAATCAGATTGTTTGCCTTGCAGATACGTGACTCGCTGGCCATCGGGGGCAACCTGTAAATTTCGCGGCGAACTACCATCCAAAGAAGGCGACTGGTAAATTCGTTCAATGGTCAGCTTTTCAGCGGCTACCGTGTTTGTGAGCATAAGGGCTCCAAGTATTAAAGCTTTTTTCATGGATACGCTATTATCTGTCGTTATTAGGGCTTGCTTACTGCACGTATTTGCTCTGAAATACGTATAAACAAGTTGTTGTTATACACAAGAGCACTGCGTTGAACGGACTCTTATTTAAAGCTAGAGGATGACACAATTTGGCAGTATTAAAAAGCGCACTTATCCTGGGAGCCAGTGGATTGGTAGGGCAGAACCTGCTGAGGCTGCTGTTACTCGATCCCCGCTATGAATCGGTCACTTGTTTGGTGCGGCGTCCACTGGGGCAGCAGCACTATCAGGATCCCGATAACAAGCTGCGGCCGGTGGTGATTGATTTTGATAACCTGGATGAGTATCAGGGCTATTTTTCGGTTGATCATGTGTACTGTTGCCTGGGAACCACGCTAAAGAAAGCCGGTGACATCAGCGCCTTTCGTAAGGTGGATTTTGAATATGTTCACGTGGCGGCGCAGTTAGCCAGGGCACAGCGGGCTGGCGGATTTGTATGGATTTCCTCGGTAGGGGCCAATGCGAAAAGTAAAAACTATTACCTGCGCGTGAAAGGCGAACTGGAAAATGCGATTATGCGCATGCCACAACTGCCCAATGCCGCTGCGGTAAGACCAGGCGTACTCATTGGCGAGCGTGCTAACGATAACCGCCCGCTGGAGCGAATGGGGGCGAGCATGATGCAACTCTTGAAACCCTTGCTCATCGGGCGGCTAAAAAAATACCGGGCGGTCTATCCTCATCAGGTCGCGCGCGAAATGATGCGCCACCAGTCCTTCAAATGAGTGGTCGTGGTGCCAAACCCAAAGGGTTTCAGTGTAAGCAATTTTTTGTCGCTCATGATCAGTGCGCCATGAAAGTCTCCACAGACAGTTTGATTCTGGGCAGCCTGGTTGAAGTGGCCGATGCCCGGTCTGTTCTCGATGTGGGGACCGGTTCAGGTATTCTGGCCTTGATGCTGGCGCAAAAAAGTTCCCCTGGTACGGTGATTACTGCTATCGATATCGACCAGACTGCAATTGCACAGGCGAGCCAAAACCGTCTTAACAGCCCCTGGCCTGACAAAATTTCAGTGGTACACAGCCCACTCCAGGCGATAGAGGGCCTGGGACGCTTTGACCTGATAGTCTCCAACCCGCCGTATTTCGCTGACGCGGTTAGTCCCACCCGTGCTTATGCGTCGATGGCTGAAAATCGAGGGCATGCGCGAACGGAGCAGACGCTGAGTGTAGAACAATTTTTTGCTGAAACGGCTTTGCTCAGTACTGCTGAGGGCCGGCTTTATTGTATGTACCCAATTACCAGAAAAGCATTAGTGCTGGATAATGCCTTGCAGTGTGGGTGGCATTTACGGCATCAGATGGCCGTCCGACACAATGCTTGTTCGGCACCTTACCTTGGAGTGTACTGCTTCGTTCGCAAGCCCTGTGAGGCTACCGCTGATCTGTTAACTATCCGGGCTGAGGATAACCAGTATACGCTTGAGTACAAAACGCTCTGCGCTGATTATTACCTTAATTTCTAATTAAAAAGGAAACTGTAGGCACAAAAAAAGCGCGATAATCGCGCTTTTTTATCATCGGCTTAGGTTATTAAGATTTAACCAGAACTGATACTTTATTGATCCCAGCTTCTTTAGCCTGGTTCATCACCTCAACCACTACACCGTGCTCAGTATTTTCGTGAGCCTGGATAGCTGCAGTGTCAGTTGGGTTTTCAGCTAAGTAAGTTTGGATATTGGCGATTACACGACGGATGTCCACTTCGCGGCCATTCATCATGATTTTGCCCATTTCGTCGATACGAATCGACAAAGATTTACTTGGCTGATTTGATGCGTTTTTGTTTTCTGGGCGATTAACATCCAGACCTTTCTCTTTAACGAATGATGTCGTTACGATAAAGAAGATCAGCATGATGAACACAATGTCCAACATGGGCGTCATGTCGACCTGGGCTTCGTCATCCCCAGAAGTATGCTTTTTTCTTTTCATTTCGTTTTCTTGTCTCTAACACTTGTCTGCCTAGTATACTGTTTGTAACAAAAAAATGTAGTAATTTGTACAAACAGTATCACCAAAAGCGATAAACTTACTGACTTAGTCGTTCACTTTCGTTAGAAAGCAACATCATTTTGCGGACAGCGCCACACCCAGTTGGTAAAAATACAACTTAAATGCTTCGTTTAGCTGCCGTCTCAAAATACCATGAGGATAAATGCCAAGTCTAGCCTCTACCGACATTTTTGTCCCCTGCACTAAAAATGCGTTCTTAATGTCCTGATCCTGAATGCACGCTTCAAAGGCTCTGGCCGCCATCTCTGGTGGAGATGCAAAGTAAAAGCTTTTCAATGCCTTATCGGCTTCTACCGAACGTAAAACATAATCGTTTGGGGCGCTACCATCGGCATCTAAAAACATCAGTTGAAAGCAATCTGCCAGGCGCAGATTTAAAGGATGTTCGACCAGTTCTGCATCATCAAGCCAGGCCTGGGAGGCAAATAGCAAGGGTTTAGGCGCGCTTAAAAAGCGTTGGCTGATGTAATGATCAAACGCATGAAACCACTCATGGGCCAGCGCACCGCCGCCGGCATTCTTGGCCAATGCCAGCTGGCGTTTAGCCGGGTGATAATGGGCATTGGCGTGTTTCTGGCCGCCGGTACCAAAAGCAAGAGACAGTGAGCCATTTAGCGACACCACCCGTTCGTTGACCTGTAATATATCAATCAGGTCATATAATGCATCGAAGAACAGGTTGGCAGCTATTTGTTGTTCTGCGGCGGTTACCCAACGGCCCACTGTAATAGACTGAAAGCCAAAGAGGCGGCGAATATCCTGAAAAGACACATCGGCACCATCACGATGGCTCTGCCCGTTGCGGTAGTATTGTTGGTGAAGTCGTCCGGCAGGAGGAGGAATTTTACCCTCAGAGCTCACTGAGTTCGGTTACCAGTTGGGTACACCAGGCCAGGATCCTGTCATCGGTTTGGTCATATTGGTTCTCGTCATCCAGCGACAGTCCCACAAAATGGGAGCCATCTTCGGTAAGTGCCTTGGACTGGGCAAACTCATAGCCCTGATTGGGCCAGTAACCAATAAACTGACATCCTGCTGGTGCGATGGCGTCGTGGAGCATTCCCAGCGCATCCTGAAACCAGTCAGCATAGCCCAACTGATCGCCTAAACCGTACAGAGCAACAATTTTGCCCGATAGATCGAGCTGATGAACGTCGTCCCAGCTGGACTCCCAGTCTTCCTGCAGTTCACCAAAGTCCCAGGTAGAGATACCCAGAATTAAAATGTCGTAACCGGCAGTCTGACTCAGTGATACATCCTGTATGTTATGCAGCTCCACAACCGGTTCGCCGAATAAGGCATTCAGCTGGTCCTGAATTTTTTCAGCCGCCATTTCCGTATAACAGGTGGTTGAGCCATAAAACAGGCCAATTTTTAATCCGGTATCACTCATTTACTGTTCTCTTGCAGGTTTCGTCTTCCGACAGTTCCGGGGGGAATTCTACCGTGTCGCCATTACTACACAAGGCAATACAACGAACATTTTCGATTTCGGGATCAATCAACATCTGGCCAATGGCCGACTGATTAAGCAGTGCGATACTGTCGTTGCTGTCAGGATGGCGATCGTGCACCGACATATTGCGTCGTCGGGTGAAAATATTGAGCGGAGAGCGGGTGCTATAAAACCACTGGTTGAAACGGTCAAGCCAGCGGATCAGCGTATCCGGGAAAGTGTTTTTAATACCGCTACAGGTAAACTGGGTGATTTCAGGGCTGTTGCGCCTGAAACGCAAACGCACATCGTAAACAAAGGAATAATGGACGTCGCCAGACAAGATAATAAAGTGCGGTGGCGTTTTGTAGTGTCTGAAGATATTCAGAATAACACTGGCAGTACCTTTATGGGCCATCCAGTTTTCCGCATCTACGGTTAACGCTTTGCCGGCCAGGGTGAAGAGTTTCTGAATGACCTCGATAAACTTTACACCATATATGGGCGCGGCGGAAACAACGATAACGGCATCCTGACCGATAAGCTGGTGCTGAAATTCACATAAAGCTTCCCAATCCATCAGACCCGAAGGTTTATTAAGACTGGATTCACTGCGCCAACGTCGGGTTCGGGTATCCAGTACGTGTACCGGTGGCTGGGTGTCCAACTGGTAATGCCATTGCTCCCAATCGAATAATGCATCGATGAACCTGGGGTGGTTCATCATGCCATTGGCAGTGAAGTTCTCACCGGCGAGCTTTTCGATGTCTTCAAATCTATCGGGCTGATTCGCCCAGCCCTGGCAAAGCCAGTAGCCGGCCAGTGCATTGCCCACCATTCGCCGGGATAACGGATGACCGTATACCTCCTGCTCCCAGCCGCGGGTCAGGTTCCAGTCGTCGGTAACATCATGATCGTCGAATATCATGTAGGTAGGAATGTGCGCCAGCGCCCTGCGAACCTGCCCGAGGGATTGGCTGAACTGCTCAATAATGTCAGCTTCGCGGTTAAATAAGGCCTGATGGTCCGGGTCGACCTCATCGGCATTAAACGAAATATCGGCCCACAGTGATTCTGACCACACCAATAAATACATGGCAATCACTTCGGCCAGCCCAATCAGGTGGTTCTGCGCGTTAACCGAAGTAAACACCGGTTTTTTCTTGGCGCCAAAAAAGAGCTTGGATAACGCCGTATTGGTGGCTACCTGAGGCAGAATTTGTTGGCGGTGATAATAACAGTACGGGTGACCATCAAGCTGGGCTGTGGAATCCACAATTGCCTCATCGAGATCTTCATGAAATAACCCCAGTCGTCTGATGGTTTGCATTATCGCCTGCAGCATGGGGCCGGCTACGTCATCAGCGTAGATTTGATCGCCGGTCATCAGCAGCAGGTCTGGTCTTTGCGCGCCGCCCTCACACTCCTGATGAATGAGTTCATCAACCCTCACCAGACTGTCTTCTGACGGGTGATGAGGTTTGCGACAACTGCCATGCAGCACATTGGATAGCGCTGCGGGCACGCGAAAATGCAGGTCATTCTGGCCCGGGTAGCACAGCGAAGGTAACTCGTTTTGCCAGCGTTGCTGTTGCTCAGTGTGATTAAAATTAAGCCGGTAATGATACAGCGTGTTTGCCGCCAGCGGCGTTTGTGGTGAGCAGGTCAGTACATGAATAAAAGCCTTTTCACCCACCTGAATAACGCGGTCGGTAGAGTTACTGTTTTGTGCCTGCTGCGCCTGATGCAGGGATACATCAATATCGGCCGGTTCTGACGTAACCAGCCATAAGGTAAAACCAGCCTGTTGCGTATGCCTTAAAACAGGGCCGGCGATAACAAGAGGAAGGGGTGATGAGGTCAAAACAGCTCCTGTAGTAGTTACTGCCAGACTATACGGTGCTGGTTGGCTTCAGGCAAGTGCGCTCAACGGCTCAGAGCGTTTGCTCAACGGGCTTGACCAGGGTGAGTCAGTAAGCGACGATAAGCGCAAAATGACTATGGATTGGACCTGACAATGAAATCAGCCTGGTTTTTAAGCCTGCTAGCCGCCGGCTTATTAAGTGCCTGCAGTAACGACAAGCAGCCTACTGAAGCAACTAACGAATTAAAATCGGCGCCGCAAGAACATGTGCTGGCTGGCGCCTGGATTATGGAAGCCGCCGGCGGTGTCATGCTGGATCCGCAAACTTCCGGCCTGACCCATGTTGACGGGATGCTCTACACTATCTCCGATGGCAGCGCTAAAGAGTATCAGCGTCGCCGTTTACATAAAATCGATCCTGCCAGTGCCACTTTGGCGCCCCGCCCGGACGATATGGGCATGGCAAGCCGGGTTCGCCGCAGCTGTTTTTCTCAGTATCTGGCAGACGAACCTGACTTAGAAGCCCTGGTGGCCGACCCCGAACAACCCAATGTGTTTTACACCGTCACGGAGGACGCCACACGCACTGGCGCCCTGTCTGACCGCTGCCAGCAGCGCTATGAGGCAACCGGCTCAACCGATTACCCTACATTATTAGTGCGTATTGAAAAGCACGACAGCGGCAACGCTACCATGACCCATGTGCGCCCTCTGCAATTTCCGCTCGAGTATGCGGTGGGAGACTTTCCTAATGATGGGATTGAAGGCATGGCACTGGGCCAGAACCGCACCTTGTACCTGGCGCTTGAGCGGGATAATGCCGGCAACCCCAGAGTGTTTTCGGTGACCCTGGATGATAGCTTCTGGGACAACACTGATTTTGCAGTAGTTACCGATCCGGGCCTGCAGGTTCCTGCGTTCGACAATGGTCGCCATCCCATCAACGGGCTGGAATATTATCAGCCTGCCGGCGCAGCCAGTGGCTTTTTACTTGCTGCTGCTCGTAATGATAACGAGTTGTGGGTTATTGATACGGCAGCTGAAAAGCCCACCCGGAAAATCGCCCTGCAATTTACCGCGCCTGGTGGCGACCCGGAGAACTGCGCAGCACAGGAGGTCATGGACAACGCCTCGATAGAAGGGCTGGCCGTGATTGGTGACACCCTTTGGCTGGTAAACGATCCATGGAAAGTCAATTACATGAAGAACCTGCAGTGCGAAGCTAACCGTAGTCGTTACGAGGGCATGGCACCGCTGTTGTTCAGCATGCCGCTGGATGCCAGCTGGTTTAATTAGCTAATGAGATTTAATTAGGTGAAGAGATAGCGCGGGCTGGCCTAAACCAGCCCGAATTGATTAACGCAGACGCTCGGCAAAGGTCTTTTTAAACTTCGCCAGCTTTGGCGCGACAACCATTGCGCAGTATTGGTTTTGCGGATTATTTTTAAAGTAGGACTGATGATAATCTTCTGCTGCCGAATAGTTGGATAACGGTACGATCTCGGTCACAATGGGATCCGGCCATACCTTATCGTCTGTCATTTCCTGAATAATGGCTTCTGCTGCGGCCTTTTGTTCTTCGTCATGATAGAACACTGCACTGCGATACTGCGTGCCCACATCATTTCCCTGACGGTTTAACTGGGTTGGATCGTGCAGGGCAAAAAAGATTTCGAGAATTTCCCGGTAACTGATTTGGTCAGGATAGTAAGTAAGCTGTACCACTTCGGCATGGCCGGTATCACCTTTACAAACGGCCTCATAGCTGGGTGAATCAGTGTGGCCTCCGGCGTAACCGGATGTCGCCAGTTGAATGCCCTGAATCTGGTTAAAGGCTGATTCGATACACCAGAAGCAGCCGCCGGCCAGCGTGGCAGTTGCTGTGGTTTCTGTCGCTGTGGTTGTCATAAAAAACTCCGCATTTTGTTATGCATGAAGTGTGGTGGCGCAAAGCGTGATCTTCAAGTCATCCAGGCGATAAATTTGTGCGTATAAGCTGGCATGAACACAAATACAAATCCACAACTCACCATATTCTATGACGGCGGCTGTCCGCTGTGTGCCATAGAAATGCGCCACCTGAAGCGCCTCAATGAGGATAATAAGCTTCGCTTTGTCGATATTATGGCGGCAGACTTTGCCCAGCGTTATCCCGAGCTCGACTGGCAGGCCCTGAACGACCGCATCCATGCCATGCGGGTTGACGGCACCATGCTTATTGGCCTGGATGTTACCTACGAAGCCTGGCGGCTGGTGGGGAAAGGCTGGCTGTATGCGCCGCTGCGCTGGCCATTGATAAAGCCGCTGGCCGACCGTTTTTACCTGTGGTTTGCCAAACACCGTTACCGCATCTCTTACTTATTAACCGGGCAAAAACGTTGCCAGCAGTGTGAGCTCAAAAAACCATGAATGTATTAGTTATTGGTAGCAGCGGCGCTATTGGTAACGCGCTTGCGCGGCAAATGCAAAAAGCATTTCCACAGGCTACCGTTTACGCTGTGTCGCGTAAGCCGCAGGAGATTGACGACGGGCAGGCAAACCTCAAATCAGTACAGCTGGATACCACGGATGAGCAGGCGATTGCGAACTGGCTGGCAGAATGTAAGCAGCACGACATGCAGTTTCATCATGTGGTGTGCACCACCGGAATATTGCACGACAGTGAGGTACAGCCGGAAAAACGCCTCGAAGACATTACCCCTGAAGCGCTGCAGCATTACTTTGCCATTAACACTGTGCTGCCGATGCTGTGGATAAAACGGCTGGTTGGCTTTTTCCCCTCTGAGCATTCTACCTTAACCGCGCTGAGCGCCAGGGTCGGCAGCATCGAAGATAACGGTTTGGGGGGCTGGTACGGATACCGGGCTTCAAAGGCAGCGCTCAATATGCTGGTTAAAACTGCTGCGGTGGAATATAAACGGCGTGCCAAATACACCAGTCTGATTTGCTATCATCCCGGCACAGTAGACTCGCAGCTATCAGAGCCTTTTCAGCGTAACGTAAAACCTGAAAAACTGTTTACGCCAGAATATACCGCGCAGCAACTGGTCGCCATAATTCAGCAACGCAAAGTAGAACACAGTCCTTATTTCCTTGATTGGGACAACAAACCTATCCCCTGGTAAGTTGCGCGTACAGCGTTACCCGCCCGCTGGCTGATTGCTACCGATGAAACCCAAGACTTTTTTACAGGGTATTGATAGTATGCCAATTGGAAAAAATCGGACGACAGGACGCAGCCAACCGTCATTACCAATAAAAGAAGTTGTGCGCACCGTTCCGAAATAAAGCAACAATAAAAATCACAAGAGGAACTTATATGAGCGGGACCAGAGAACAGTTCGGATCGCGCCTTGGATTTATTCTGGCCGCCGCAGGCTCTGCGGTAGGTATTGGCAACCTGGTGGGATTTCCGGTAGGCGCTGCAAAAAATGGTGGCGGCGCATTCCTGCTGATGTATGCCATTTTTGTCTTCGCTATTTGTTTACCGGTCATGATGGCAGAAATGTCGGTGGGGCGGCATACCAAGAAAGATCCGCTGGGGGCCTATTCTGAGCTCACCGGCAACTCGGCGAAGTGGAAGATAGCCGGTTGGTTATCCATTGTCACACCCTTTATGATTGCCGTGTTTTATCTGGTAATCACGGTATGGATATTTGGCTACCTGTTTTATGCGGTGACCGGCGATTTAGAGTTACTCGCCGACCCGAGTACCTTTGGTAATTTTATCAACTCGCCGGTGATATTCGCCTACATGGCTGCGGTGCTGGGCATTATGTACGGCATCCTCCAGGGCGGTGTTAAGCAAGGTATCGAAAAAGCGGCCAAGCTACTCATGCCCACCTTGTTTGTGATGCTGGTTTTACTGGTTATTTTCGTGCTGACCCGCGACAACGCTATGGCGGGTGTTAGCTTTTATCTGGTACCGGATTTCAGCAAAATTAATGCTTCGGTTATTAACGGCGCCCTGTCACAGGCTTTCTTCTCGTTAAGTCTGGGCATGGGGATCATGATTACTTATGGCAGTTACATTGATAATCAGTCTGACATTCCTAACTCGGCCAAACTGGTGGCTATCACCGATACCGCTGTAGCGTTTACGGCGGGTCTGATGATCCTGCCAGCGATATTCTCATTTAACCCGAATACCGATCCGACTGAGCTGAGTGAATCATCAATTAGCATGATCTTCTCATTTTTGCCGCAGATTTTTCTGGCACTGCAAACCAGTATCGGATTTATTGGCGCCAGTATCGTTGCCAGCATATTCTTCCTGCTGGTTTTCTTTGCCGCCATAACCTCTCTGGTCTCTATCTTTGAGGTGCCTGTGGCTGCGTTAATGGATGAAAAAGACTACAGCCGTCGTAAGTCGCTGGTGGTACTGGGCGCTCTGTTGGTGATTTTCGCCGCGCTGTGTGCATTGTCGTTTGGCTTTGTGCCGGCCCTGACATCGTTTACCGCCTACGCGGGAGCGGATAAGTCTTTCTTCGATGTCGTGTATGACGTTTTTTACGATACGATTTTGCCCCTCAACGGCCTGCTGATCTGTATTTTCGTGATGTATCGCTGGAAGCGCCATAACTTTAACAAGGCACTGCAGGTTGGCGCGCCCAACTACAAAGGCAGCTGGGCTGAACGCTACGTGGATATCTCGGTAGGTACGTTTATTCCGCTTATCCTGGTGGTGATCTTTGTTAATACCGTGGCGCTTAAATATTTCGGAGTCAGTCTGATTGGCTAAGCCGGGCCGGCCATCAGGCCGGCTGCATTGTCCACGGTGTGGGATAATTAAGCGTTATCCCCAGGCTGGTAAGAGTGGCATCGGGATTAATTTTTTTGCCCGACGGCACGCTTGCACTGGTTAATTGGTCACTAAACTCAACGGCTGGTAACCCCAGCCGTTTTGCCATCTGCGGATAATAGTCACCGCGCATAGGGTGTTCATCGCTGCATAAATGCCAAAGCTTGTTGGCGGGCTTTTGCGCTAAGAGCGCTTCAATCACCTTTACCACATCATCAACATGTACCAGATTTACTACCTGAGTGGCGCCGCTGAGTGTTCGGCCTGCCAGGCTCTTTACCGGGTGGCGGTCGGGTCCGGTTAAACCGGCCAGGCGCAATATGTAAGCCGAGTCCGGCGCGGTGTTTCGGAGCCATTGCTCAATCTCAACGTGGGCTTCGCCAGAGGCGGTGTTTGGGGCTGGCGCGGTATCAGTGGTGACATCGCCATCCTGATCGCCATAAACCGATGTGGTACTGATAAAAATAAGCTGCTTAGGTGGTGCCTGGCTGTATAACGCCGAAATCAGTTGCTGCATGGCTGAGGTAAACTGGCTTAAATCGGTGTTGCGTCTGCCCGGCGGAATATTAAGAATAAAGGTGCTGTCGGGGGCTTCCGCGAGCAGGTCCTGAGGATTATCACCCAGCGAATAAGGGATGGATTGAATACCTTGTTGGCTCAACGCCCGGGCTTTGTCTTCACTGCGGGTAGTTCCGTAGATAGTCATCTGAGAACGAAAGTGGCTGGCGAGATAGCCTCCCAGCCAGCCACAACCACAAAGTATCAATTTATTTTCTTGTTGAGATGTCATTTATGCTACCGGTGTTTGTTTTGCTAAAGCTTAACACTATCGGTAGCGATTTCATTATTGTTTCAGCGGTGATTGACCGGTGGTTTCCAGTAAATCCAGACCAGATAATCCGGCGATATTCTTCTGCATGCGTGATTCGGCATAGTCGGCTTTAGCCAGCACGGTGCATAATGCTTCAGCTTTGCTTTCCAGCGCATCCGCTTCACCTTCTACGCGTTGCTCAATCATTTCGCCAAAGTTTTCCATGCGGTTAGCAAAGGCGTCCATGTCGCCGTCTTCAAACAGCATCTGACGACCAATCGCCATTAACAGGTGACCGGTAGAACGCTCTACCAGCGACTCAATTTTGTCATCAAACTCTTCGCTCCAGGCGGCATCTGTCCAGTCGCCGTCAAGGCCTGTGCTGTCGAATTTGTACGTACCGTCGGCAGCGTAAAAACGCTCATCAATCTCGTTCGACAGGTCGGTAAACAGCGTATCAAAATCTTCGCTGAGGTCATTATCTGTTCCCAGCAGTTCGGTGAATACTTCGGTAATGGCGAAGCTGGCAATTTTGATACCGTCACGGGCAATTTCAACTGTCATGGGGATAGCGGTTTCAATACTGCTGTAATAATCAGACACCCAGCGTTGTTCGTCGTTATCCAGATTGACTGCCTGGTTATCTACATATAGCTGGTGACTTGGCGTGATCAGAACCTTTTCGCCACTTTCGGTGGTAATGGTCAAATCGCCATGGTCAAAGGTTACCGAGCCGTGCAGTTCCATATTACATTGATTATCGACTTCAACGTGTGCCAGTGTAGGTTGGGCAATAAAAGCAGTGGTTAAAATCAATGATGCAGCAACAGTTTTCATGGTTATCCTCAATTTGCTTTTAAACAATACGAAGGTCGTATCGCAAATCACAGGCCAATCTGTTAAATTTATATAAAACAAAGGCTTATATTTTTATTGGTTTTATATCTACACATTTATTGCTTATTGTTTTGGAAGTAACACTAATTATTAGCGTATTTGACCATGTTCATTATTCAGTGGAATATTGATTTTGCGCATGTTCATTTTTATTTCCTTAGTGCATAATACGCGCAGAATTTTTATAGGGTAAAGATTATGAGTGACTGGATTGATGCAATTTTATTTGGTGTTGCGTTAGTAGCGTTTACTTTAGGCATGAGCAGCATCGTCATGGGCTTTATGTCTGGCAAAGAGGGCAGCGAAGCCCTGCATGAGCGTATTGAGATGGGATATCTGGGCGTTAGCGGCCTGGTGATCAGCCTGTTGATGCTCTACGTAATCGGCTAATTAACGGCTCACCGATTTTCGGTAAACAAAAAGCGCTCATTTGAGCGCTTTTTTTGTGTCAGTCTTTTATGGCCTCAGTTGCCTCATCTGACTGGCTTTGTGGTGCAGGGCCCGAAAGTGCCGCTAAATGGCTATCGCGTTGGTAGGCTCTTAGGTCGAACAGTGGCAGCATGGCCATAATGTGGTCGAAAATGTCAGCCTGTACCTTCTCGTAGGCTACCCAGGACTTATCCCGGCAAAAGCAATACACTTCTAAGGGCAATCCTAACTCATTAGGCGGCAACTGCCGTACCATCAGCGTCATGTCCTGATTAATCTTGGGGTGTTTGGTTAAATAAGCTTCCAGATAGGCGCGAAAAGTACCGATATTGGTTAATGCGCGGCGATTTAGTAAGTCGCCTTCATCAATGGAATTATCTTTATGGTAGCGCTGTAATTCATCAATTTTGCTTTTGATGTAATCGGCAATAAAGCGAATTTTGGCTACTTTTTGCAGGCTTTTCTCGTCATACAGGCAGATAGAATGGATATCAATATACACGGCGCGCTTGATGCGTCGTCCGCCTGATTCCTGCATACCGCGCCAGTTTTTAATCGCTTCATTGGTTAGTGAGTAGGTAGGGATAGTGGAAATCGTATTATCCCAATTTCTCACCTTTACGTTGGTTAATCCGAGCTCGATGATCTCGCCGTCAACGCCAAATTTATCGACCTGGATCCAGTCGCCATTGGTAAACAATCGGTTGGCTGTTATCTGAATACCGGCCACAAAACCCAGAATGGTGTCGCGGAATATCAGTAACAATACAGCGGCAATAGCCGTTAAGCCGGATAGCAACAACAGCGGGCTGCGCTCTACAATCAGCGATACGCTGAGCAACATCAGCACAATAAACAGCACCAGCTTGGCCACTTGCACAAAGCCGGTAATCGAGGCTTGCGCAGCAAAAGGGGTGGAGTTATACCAGTCTTCAAACGTATTAAGCAATGCGCTGACAGACAGCGCCGCTACGGTCATCAGATACAGCAGAGAGCATTTCAGCAGAACGGTATACAGCAGGCTGTCTGTGGTTAACAGTACATGGGTACAGGCAAAGATAGTCAGTGCCGGAGTCAGGTGAATTAATCGTTTGAAAAAACCGTGGCTGTGTAGTGCGTCATCCCAGTGAGTTTTGCTTTTCAGGATCCAGCGGGTAACGACCGAATTCAGTGCGATTCTGCTAATTAACAGGCCGGTGATCGCCAGCACAAATATCAGCAATAACGAAAAGCTGTTATACAGCGAGCCGTTTAGTACGATATCGGTGTCAAGCTGCCTGAGCAGCTCAACGAAGTTTTCACGAAGCGTTTCCGCTGTGACCATTTAGTTACCCTTTTTTAATCCAATAATGTTGCGGTCTTTGTCCTGCCAAAGGGTATTCACCCACTGCTGGAAACCAGCTTTAAACTGTTCATCCGTATAATAATCGCCAATGGCTTCGGCCGGAATGTCAACTACATTGACATCTACAACGATTCGTCGCATTTGACCACTTAACATGGCCAGCATCGGATGCTTAGGATTATCCGGATACAGTAGCGAGATATCCAGAATATTGGTGAACAACTCGCCCATGGTTGCCAGGGTGAAAGCAATACCGCCGGCCTTAGGCGGCAACAGGTGCTGGTAGGGGCTTTTTTTACTGGCATGCTTGGCCGGGGTAAATCGGGTTCCTTCCACAAAGTTGATGACGGTAGTGGGTTTATGGCGAAACTTCTGGCAGTAGCGTTTGGTGGTTTCGATATCGGCGCCCTGTTTGTGCGGGTATTTTTTCAGGTAGGCGGCCGAATAGCGTTTCATAAACGGCATTTCCAGCGCCCAGGCGGCCAGGCCAACAAAAGGTAGCCAGATAAGCTCCTGTTTCAGGAAGAACTTAGGTGCTGGGATCCGAAAGGCCGAGAATTCGATGAGCAGGACAATGTCCAGATAGCTCAGGTGGTTGGCAACTATCAGATACCAGTTTTCTTTACTTAGCTCACCCTGCACCCGGTAATCAAGGATGACCGGGTTAAACAGCCGGATCAGCGCTAAGCTGCATTTACCAAAACACAGCATAAAGAAGTTCATCAGCGGTGCCAGCGCTCGCTGCACTGCGCCAATGGGCAATAAAAAGCGCAGCAAGCCAAACACAATAACCAGGCCGCCCCACAGGGCAAGGTTGGCCAGTTGTAACGGCAAATGGATTGCAAATATCAGTGGGGCCAGGACTACTCTAAGCATTGCTTACACCGTCTTCCAGTTTTCCAGGCGTTGGTCTTTTGCCTGCCACTGTTGATTGAGCCATTGCTGAAAACGGGCCCGTTGTTCGGGGTTTTCAAAATAGTCCATCACCTTTATATCTTCAGGAAACAGGTCTTTCAGCGGTTTTACGTCTACATGCAATTTTATCTTACTGACTGAACCGTTAATAAAATCCCAGAAGGATGGCGTACCGGCGGGGTAAAAAATAGTGACATCAATTAAATGATGAAGCTGACCGCCCATGGCGTTAAGAACAAAAGCAATGCCTCCGGCCTTGGGTTTTAACAGGTGCTTAAAAGGCGAGACCTGACGGGCATGCTTTTCTTTAGTGAAGCGTGTGCCTTCGACAAAATTCATAATGCTGGTGGGTTTGTACTGAAATTTTTCGCAAGCCTTTTTGGTCGTTTCCATGTCTTTACCTTTTAAGTGCGGGTTTTTGGCCAGGAATGACTTGCTGTAGCGGCGCATAAAAGGAAAGTCCAGCGCCCACCAGGCCAGACCTAAAAAGGGGACCCAGATCAGTTGCTGCTTAAGGAAAAACTTCAAAAACGGGACTTCGCGGTTAAATACTCGCTGAAGTAATAAAATATCAACCCAGGACTGGTGATTGGCAATTACCAGGTACCAGTCATTCCGGGCCAGCCCTTCCAGCCCTGAGACTTCCAGCGTAGTGCGACTGAACAGCCGTTGATTAAAGTTATTAACGCTTATCCAACCTACAGCGCAGGCATCCAGAAGATAAGTCATAAAGGTCCGCCAGGGTTTAAGCGGAACCAAAAGCTTTAATACCGCCAGGGTTAATACCAATGGCACCCAGAACAGCGTATTGAGCCCGTAAAGTAGCGCCGACAGCGCGCCGTTAAGGCTATGTAATAGGGTTTTCACTACAGTCGTCTTACCAGTTGCAAAATTGGCCACAGTTTAACGTAAACCAGGCTTAAAACCGATACTTAATCGAGTTAAGTTGAGATAAAAGTATATTCAAAGGGGGCTTTCATTGTTACGACTGAAACGCGCGGTGCCTGCCAGTCAAAGGAACATGAATGAAGTAAGATTCAACGATAAGTCTAGCGTTTTTTAACTTTTTGTTTACGTTTTGCCGTCCTTCGATTGTGCCTGATACACCTTCAGGTATGGTGCCTTTAATTCAATTGTTGAGGCATCTGATGAAACTACCCATCCACAAAAAAAGCAATATCGACCTGCTGGCCAAATGTCGGCTGGCAACCTGGCTGACGCTGGCGCTTACCCTCACTGCTTGTAACGAAAGCAATAACGCAGTGATCAATAGCGAGAGTAATGACTTACAAACTGAGCAGGTTCTGCCGTATCAGGATACGTCGTTGCCGATGAGTCAAAGGGTCGATGATTTGGTGGGCAGAATGTCGTTGACAGAAAAAGTGGCTCAAATGTACAACGATGCACCGGCCATCGAGCGGCTGAATGTACCCGCCTACGACTATTGGAATGAGGCCCTGCATGGTGTAGCCAGGGCGGGTGAGGCAACGGTGTTTCCCCAGGCTATCGGCATGGCTGCAATGTGGGACCGGGAGTTGTTAAATGAGATTGCCACGGTCATCTCTGACGAAGGCCGCGCTAAGCACCATGCCTTCAAGGAACGCGGGTTGAGTTATCGCTATACCGGATTAACTTACTGGTCGCCAAATATTAATATTTTCCGCGATCCGCGCTGGGGGCGAGGCCAGGAAACTTATGGAGAGGATCCTTACCTGACCGGCGAGCTGGGTGTTGCGTTCATCAGTGGTTTACAGGGTGATGATGACACCTATTTAAAAACCGCTGCCACCGCCAAGCACTTTGCTGTGCACAACGGGCCGGAAGTCTCACGCCATTCTGATGACTATGTGGTATCGGATAAAGACTTGTTTGAAACCTACTTACCGGCTTTTGAAAAGGCGGTAGTGGATGCCGATGTTGAGGCGGTTATGTGTGCCTACAACCGGGTCAACGGCGCCCCGGCCTGCGGCTCCGATCCGTTGTTAAAGGAAATCCTGCGCGGTAGTTACCAGTTTGATGGTCACGTAATGTCTGACTGTGGTGCAATTGCCGATTTTTACGATCCTAAAGCCCACAATGTAACGCGCTCACCAGCAGCTGCGGCAGCCTGGGCAGTAAAAAGTGGTACCGATCTGAATTGTGGCACCGGACGCCTAAGCAGTTATGCCAACCTTACCTTTGCCGTACAAAAGGGTTTTATTGAGGAGTCGTTGATAGATCAGGCTGTAGGCCGCCTGATGATGACCCGCTTTAAACTGGGCATGTTCGACCCCGATAGTAGCGTCCCCTTTGCTGATATTCCGCTGGAGGTAGTGGGGAATGAAGAGCATCTGGCCCTCACGCAAAAAGCGTCTGAACGCTCCCTGGTAATGCTCAAAAACAATGGCGTACTACCACTTCAACCGGGAGTTAAGGTGGCAGTGATTGGGCCCAACGCAGACAATCAGGATGTGCTGCTGGGTAATTACAATGGTCTGCCGGTTAATCCGGTTACCGTGCTTCAGGGCATTAAAAATTACACGGGCAATGAAGCCGTGCCTTATGCGCCAGGCAGTGCCCTGATTGATGACATTTACGGCCACTGGCAAATCCTCGATGATTCGGTGTTGTTTCACCACGATGAATCAGGTGAATTAAGCCCCGGCGTGAAGGTGGAATACTATGCTGTAGCACGTGAAGCTATCACCGATTTCTCTTCATTAAGGGTGCCAGCCAGGCAAACCGGTAGCGCAGTGCACTCTGAGGTACTGAATAAATTGCAAATGCGTCCCCTGCGCTCGCCGGTTAGCGGTAAGTGGCTGGATGACTTTGCTTTGGTGGCACGTGGCCAGCTTGTGCCGCAGGAGTCCGGCAGTTACCGATTCGACGGGCCGGGTGAAGTAACGCTTAACGGTGAGGTGGTAAATGGTGCGGTGGAGCTGAAAGCAAAGCAAAGCTACGACTTTAAGGTCAGTCATAAGGTGGTATCCAATCCGGTTAGCAATACCGCCGGCGGCCTGCGGGCAGAATGGCAACTGCGCTGGGTGAATGAGAGCAAAGCGCTGCAGGAAGAAGCCCTGGCAAAAGCGGCCGCAGCCGATGTGGTGGTAATGGCGGTGGGGATTTCTCCCCGTATAGAGGGGGAAGAAATGCCGGTTAAGCTGGAAGGCTTTAACTATGGCGATCGCACCAGCATTGCCTTACCCGCAGAGCAACAGGCACTGATCAAAGCGGTAGAAAAACTGGGTAAACCGGTGGTACTGGTTAACTTCAGTGGTAGTGCCATGGCGCTCAACTGGGAGCAGCAAAATGTGGATGCGATCATTCAGGCATTCTATCCGGGGGAAGCCACCGGTACTGCTTTGGCGCGAATTCTGTGGGGTGAAGTGAACCCTTCGGGTCGCCTGCCGGTTACCTTCTACAAGAATCTTGATGGCTTTGCGCCGCTCGATGATTACGCCATGGCGAACCGTACCTATCGTTACTTCGAAGGCGATGTGCTCTATGCTTTCGGTTATGGCCTTGGTTACAGCGCTATGCAATATAGCAACTTACAAGCCCCGGCATCGCTGGTTTCTGGAGAAGATTTAACGCTGCAGGTAACGCTTAATAACCTGGGGGAGCAGGCTGCCAGTCAGGTGACTCAGGTTTATGTGAGTATGCCGGATGCACCGGTAAATACACCTAAACTTAGTCTTAAGGGCTTTACCCGTACGGAGGTTGGCGCAGGTGAAACGCAGACGGTTTCACTCACGCTGAGTGCAGACGAGTTGGTATACATTAACGATCGAGGGCAAAAAGTCCCTTATACCGGAACACTCGATGTGTACATGGGAGATGGTCAGCCAGGCTTTGGTAAGCCGGAGAAAGTTGCCCACACCCGTATTGAGTTGCAGTAAAGGAGCCTGATGATGTTGAGTCGTCTGACCGCTGCGTTACTAGTCCCCTGTCTGTTAACTGGCTGCGCTGCCAATCCGGGCAATAGCCTGGCGAATGCTTATGAAGGAAAATTTTTGGTTGGCACGGCGGTGAAGTCGGGCACACTGAAGTCACCATTGCCAGCTAAAAACACGCCGGAATGTCGCGATTTTAATGCTTTTACTGCTGAAAATGCGATGAAATGGCAGCATATTCAACCAGAGCCGGGCGTTTTTTCCTTTGCCATGGCTGATCAGTTAATTCGCATTGCTGAACACTGTAACGGCAAGGTTATTGGTCACACATTGGTCTGGCATCAGCAAACTCCCGACTGGGTGTTTACCGACGATGCTGGCGAAGAAGTGAGCCGGGAAGTGTTACTCGCCCGCATGAAAGCGCACATATACACGCTGGTGGGTCGGTACAAGGGGCAGGTAGCAGGTTGGGATGTTGTCAATGAAGCACTCAATGACGATGGCTCGTTGCGGGACACACCCTGGCGGCGCATCATCGGCGACGACTACATTGAATACGCCTTTAAATATGCCAGGCAGGCCGATCCCTCCGCCGAGCTGTACTACAACGATTACAACCTGTACAAGCCGCAAAAAGTGGCGGGGGCCGTCCGGCTGGTTAAACAATTGGCCAGCAAAGGCATTAAAGTACATGCCGTGGGCATGCAGGGCCACTATTCGTTGTTCTATCCGGCCATCAGTGATGTTGAGCAAAGCATTACAGCGCTGATTAACGCCGGTACAAATGTAGCCATTACCGAACTGGACGTTACCGTATTACCCCTACCGGAAAATGCCCATACCGGCGCGGATATTACCCAGAGTTTTACCGCGCATCCGGTTTATGACCCTTATGTTGACGGCTTACCCGAGAAGCAGCAACAAGATCTGGCTGGCAAATATGAATCGTTGTTTGCTCTGTTTCTTAAGCATGCCGGGCATATCAGCCGCGTTACCTTGTGGGGCATTACCGACGGTGACTCCTGGCGCAATAACTGGCCTATTCGCGGGCGCACGGATTACCCACTGCTGCTGGACCGCGAGGGCGAGCACAAAGCGGCTTATCACGCCGTGGCTGAGCTGGTTACGCCGGAGTAACTAGCGTAAAAAGGCGGTAACGGTAAAGCGAGCGGTGTACGGGTTTAAATCCGCAATAAACCGCTTCGCGATATCCCCAGAGTGAAGCAGCGCACAGGGGTAAATCACAGCCCGGTTAAACTCACAGGACACCTGCAATACCCGTTCAAATAATGGCGTATCACCGTTTATATAGCCGCGTTCAGCGGGATAAGTTTTCAGGTGTTGCGCCAAATTTTGTTGATAAGCCTGAAGACCAGGCCGGGTGATTGCCACCTGTGCGGTAGGTTTGTAACGGTAAAAGCTGGTTCCGCCAAACGCCGGTGAACACAGGTAATGAACGACAGCGTACTCATTGAGCAGCGGCCGGTCAAAGTGGGGGATAGATTGCTCAAGGGTTAACTCGTCAGCTGCACGGGTTACCATGGCAAAGTAGGCTTCACCATCACTTACCCTTGCAGTGAACTTTTCGTGCTGAAAAGCCCGGTTTATGGTGGCTATGGCGTATTTCAGATAGCCGGGCGGTACTGGCGCCCTCAGACCCGGGTACACCGGCGATTCACTGGGTGGCTGTTGCGGGGCCACCGCGTAATCGATTAATTTGTCTGGCGCAGGCATAAAGTCGTCGATCACCAGCACCTGATGATTACTGCCGGGGACCGGCAGCATCCTGATATTAGTCACGGTTTGCGGCACAGGTTTTAGCAATAAACTCGGCGTGGCCGGGCATGTAATCCACGGATTTTCTCACCACTCGCTGGATCCCTTCCAGGCGCCGGGCCAGTTCCTCCTCCGGAAAAATGTCGGCCAGCGCGTGATATCCCTCGGGGCGCAGGCCCTGGCCGTACATCACCTCAAACCAGCTCAGATCATTAAACAACTCGTTATTAAAACGGCTGATGCGGCCGTTAGCCTTAAAGTGGTCGATTTTTTCCTGCAAGGTGTCGGGGATAGGCATATGTTTACAGTAACGCCAGAACTCTGTGTCCTCTCGCTCGGTAACATGATAGTGCAGGATCAGAAAATCGCGGATACGGGTAAATTCAAAGTCCATCTCTGCGTTGTACTGGTCAATATCACTCTGGCACGGTTGCTGAAACGGAAAGTAGCTAAAGAATTTGGAAATCGCTACCTGCACCAGATGCAGGCTGGTGGACTCCAGTGGCTCCATAAAGCCGCCGGATAAGCCTACTGCCAGACAGTTCTTGTGCCAGAACTTATTTCGTTTACCGGTGACAAATCGAATTTGTCGCGGGTCGGCCAGCAGGTCGCCCTCGATGTTTAATCGCAGGGTGTTTTCTGCTTCCTCGTCGGTCATAAATTCACTGCAATAAACGTGGCCGTTACCTACTCTGTGTTGCAACGGAATACGCCACTGCCAACCGGCTTGCTGAGCGGCAGCCCGGGTAAATGGCCAGGGCGTTTCGGTGAGCGATGATGGCGCTGTGACGGCGCGATCGCAGGGTAGCCAATGACGCCAGTCTTCATAACCGGTTTTCAGGGTTTGCTCGATTAGCAGAGCGCGAAAGCCGGAGCAGTCGATAAAGAAGTCGGCATCATGTTCGTTACCGTTTTCCAGAATCAGTGACTGCATAGAGCCGTCCGGGTGCTGACGGACTTCAGTGACTTTACCTTCCGTACGCTGCACGCCATGGCTTTCGGCCACCTCTCGCAGAAATTTAGCATACAGGCCGGCATCGAAATGAAACGCATAGGCGATGTTTGAAAGCGGCGAGTTGCCCGCTTCAAAGGGGCGCATAAAACGCTTTTCGTTGCAGGCCAACGACGATAGCGTGTATTCATCCAGTGGCGCGGCTTTACCTTGCTGGCGCATTTTGAGCCAGTACTGATAAAAGTGCACACCTTCCATATTTTTGCCCACCTCACCAAACGCGTGGTAGTAGCTATGGCCTGGCTTGCGCCAGTTCTGAAATTGGATCCCCAGTTTAAAAGTGCCCTGGGTGCGTTTTAAAAAGGTATCTTCATCCAGCCCGATTAAGTCGTTGAACAACTGGATTTGCGGGATAGTCGCTTCGCCAACCCCCACGGTACCAATTTCTTCTGACTCAATGACCTGAATGTCACAGGGGTGTTTACTTAAAATTTTGCCTAGTGCGGCAGCCGTCATCCAGCCAGCGGAACCGCCACCCAGAATGATGATTTTTTTTAATTGTGTTTGCATGTTTACCCCTGAAACAAAAAAATCAGGCCCTTAGCCAGGGCCTGATCCATTACGCCGTGCACGTGTGATTAAAAGTTTGCTCTAATTACAAATGCCAGACGGCGGTCTGATTTAAACCACGAGCGGCCTGCTTCCTGTCCTTCGTTATTTAATACCATAATGGTTTCAGACTGCGAATTGGTCAGGTTGGTGCCTTGAATACCCACCGTAACATTCTCGTTCCAGTTGTAGAATATGGAGCCGTCTAACTGACCAATATCGTTATAAAACAGCGGTGCCTTGGAGATGACGTCACGGGTAGTAAGCAGGTAACGTGAACGCCAGTTATACGCCAGTCGTGCACTCCAGCCATTCTTCTCATACATGGCCACAATATTGGCAGTATGTTTTGACTGACCTTGTAGCGGCACATTATCCAGATTTACGCGAATACCAGTGTCGGTAAAATCATCGCCTAACCAGCTTTCATCTTCTACATCTACTTCGTTATTGGGCACGCCGGACGCATTGATATAAGTGTAGGTAGCCTGCACACCCAGCCCATCCCATGGCGCCGGAAGCATGTCGTAGAATTGTTGATAGGCAATTTCAACGCCGTCCATTTTGCCTTTACCGCCATTGGTGGTGGAGTTGACAAGCGCCGACTGCACCTGACCGGTGGTGGGGTTGGTGTACTCCTGCACCGCTGCGCCCTGAATGAAGTAGTTTTTCAGGTCTTTATGGAAATAGGTCACACTCAACTGACCAACCTCAGCAAAATACCATTCCAGTGCAAGATCGTACTGGGTAGATTCCATCGGTTTTAAGAACGGGTTACCGCCAGAGCCGGTCCAGGCTGGCACATAGGCCGACTGGATCAGATTCTCACCTGGCTCTGGTGGATTCTCCGGATCAGGATTACTGATTGGACGGATAGCCTGGATAGACTCAGTACCCAGCGTGGCACGGTTACGGATATCCGACATATCAGGTAGCGCAACGGCTTTTGAGAACGCGAAGCGGGTAATGAGATCATCGGCGACTTCGATTTTCAGGTTAAAGCTGGGTAGCAGCATATCAAAGTCGGTTTCGGCAGACAGGCGTTCTTCAGCATCATTACCAAAATTACGCTCGGCATTAGACAGGTAGTTGCGTTGATCGCCAATCCAGCGGTTTTCTTCGGCCTCGAGAGCTTCCTCAAGGTCGGCATAATTGCCTGCATTAATCTGTTCATTGAGCCAGTTGGTAACAATTTCAGCGGTTAGCGGAGCACCCTGTAAAGCCTCAGGTGGCATGAAGTCCGGCACTAAATCCGGAAAGGTCACTGCACCATCGGCCTGACGGTCGAGTTGTACATAGCGCAAGCCAATGTTACCGCTATAGCGCAGATCGCCTGTGCCTTCAAAGTTTACCCGCAGGTAAATTGCTTTATTCTCCTCGGTGGTCAGATTGACCTCGCCGGGGGTAAAGATACCGTACTTATCATCGACACCGGGACGGTCCGGGTAGGGCTCCCATGTGCCTCCGCCCGTCATATAGGGACGAGCGCCAGCGATAATCGACCGCACATAAGCTTCGGTAGCATGAATAGTTTGATTGCCCGGGATATCGGCGATGCCACCCCCATGAAAATCAGACCAGTCGACCAGTTCAAAATTACTTGCATCGACCGGAATGGTGTCTAGCCAGCCGGCAGGTGCGGCACTGCTGAACTCTGGACCTAATGCACCCCAGTTGTAGCTGGTAGAGCGTACGGTCTGTTCACGTTTAGCATAGCGTACACCTGATTGTACCGAAGTGAAAATACCGTCACTGTCGAGGTGATACGTAGCATCCAGTCTGGTCGCAAAAGAATCACCCTCGGAACGTTCCCAGTGATCCATGGCACTACGCAGGAAATAAGACGTGGGATCCTGGAAGTAATTGCTATCGCCGGCCGGGTCGCCGGTGAAGCCCGGATAGTTACCTTCGGCATAAACGTCCGGGTTTGCATCCCGGTAACCGAAGTAGGGCTCGATCAGGGTCATGGTAGGTGTGCTGCCTGTTACGTCATAGGCCTGACCGGCAAACGCCGCAGTATGTAACACCACATCGTCGTCGCGGGTTTTGGCCTTAATATATTGAACATCGGCTTCCAATTCCAGCGCATCAGTGGCCATCCACTCAAGGTTAAAAGACAGATCCTCAACCAGGGTATCGGTTTGCTTAACACGCGAATCAAATTGATAGGGGTAGCCAAACTGTGGGCGACCGCCGCTTTCCCAGGAGCGAATAACCCGATCGTTGTTACCATCAGCGGCGCGCCAGCCGTCTGCGCCCTGTACCATGGTGCCGGAGCCAAACAGGCCATCGTCATCGAACTCAAACTCGGTGCCTTCCAGCGCCCGGGTACGGCGGTTATCCAGGCTATAATAACCGCCCTGATATTTAACCGCCTGCTCATGCCACGACAGTGACGCATCAGAGCGAATGTACTGCATGGTCGCCAACAGGGTTTCATCTTCATTTTCCCATTGAAGAGTACTGGCAAAGCCTTCCCGTTTGCGGTCGTCAAATTTCTTAAGCAGGTTCGACGCGTTAGGGATCCACACTGTGCCGTTGTTGTCGGCGCCGGTAAAGGCTTCCGCCCCCGCTATATCGCGTGCGTAGGTCTGCACGTAGGCATCAGACTGAATACCATGTGACTCACCGTAAAGTTGTGAATTAGCGTAGTTAACCAGAAAGCCAATCTCGCCTTTTCAGCAAGATCGATGCGATCGCTGTAGAGCCCGGAAAATGTGGGGCTGCCTTTTTCGGCTACATCGCCATAGGAGTAATCGCCACCAAAGGCAATAACCCGGCCCTCTGAATCAAAGGGTTTGCGGGTGCGCAGACTCACGGTACCACCGATGCCGCCTTCAATCATGTCGGCGGTCTGGTTTTTGTAAATATCCACACCGCCCATCAACTCAGGCGATACATCCTGAAAAGAAAGGCCCCGACCACTATTAGCCGTAAAAGAGTCACGCCCGTTAAATTCACTTCGTGTCTGGGTCATGCCACGAATAATGGCGCCACTGCCTTCAACGCTAAAGTGGTCTGGGTCGTCGGGGCCTGCAAAGCGTTCAATGGATACTCCGGGTAACCGCTGAATGGCTTCAAGAACACTGCGGTCGGGCAGTGTGCCGATGTCATCGGCGGTAATGGCATCCACTACCGTATCGGAATAACGTTTAAGGTTCTGTGCATTTAGGAGATTGCCGCGGATCCCCTTAACTTCAATTTTTTCTACGACTTCTTCTTCGCTGGATACCGTGTTTTCCTGATCGTCCTGTTCCTGGGCGTTTGCGCCATGCAAAGCAGAAAGGATCGTTAGTGCAACGAGGGATTTATTAAAGGTTGTAGCGTATCGGTTATTTCTGTGTGCCCGAATCCTAGCCATTTTTACTTCTCCGCTGGAATAGTATGGAGTTATTGTTATCCATTTACTTGGCTTTGAAGCTGACCGGCTGGTAACCTCTATTTTGAAAGCCAACTATGGTGGGAGCATACTCGTTGAAGCCGGCATAACTATCAATGGGATGTTAAAATATCACAAACTAGAAACCATATACCGCAACATTTAATTAACAAAAAGTTGTAAGAATGATGGCTAATAGTCTGAATTTATGAGATTAATTCGCCTTATTTGAATTGTTATATTACAAGTCTGATGGGAGTGTGGGGCAACAAATGGTTTACATTTGTTACCCCACACCTACATACTTATTTTGTTAGGGTGATCATTGCTGCCAGCGAATATACCAATGGGGCATTCCAGTTGATCGTGACTTCGTTAGTAGAGTAGCTACACCAGTTGTCTTTGTATGAAGTGGCCGGCAACGAGGTACTGTACTGGCAGTTATCCTGTTGGCCGTTTTGAGCGCCGCCCACTAAAAAGCCCGGTACGGGTTCGGCTATACCGTCGGCGTGGGATTGGCGATGGTGGATAAAGCGTGGCGATGTTTCACCAAACCCGGTGACATAGCTGTAGCCCACCGGGTTTTTACCCAGTACATAGTCCACCAAGCCAGTGAAGGCATGACGGTAGTCGACGTTATTGCTAAGCCGGAAGGCGCTGGCTAAAACCATTGCGTGATTCATGGCAACGCCGTTACTACCCCACACAAAATCGTTGGCGGTCATGGCTGTTCTGAACGGTGATGCCTGGCTGGTTTTTACCAGTGCGTCAGCGTAGTCCAGAAAGCGCGTCTTTAACGCCTGGTAGCGCTCGGCGGGAAGAGCGTTTTGCCCTTGCTCAGAGAGTAATGACAGATAGGCTAATCCCATAGTATCAGACCAGCCCGGGGTGGCAGGGGAGCCCAGGTAATTTTCTGCCTCACTGAGATAGTCCTGCTCGCCGGTGGTAACAAACAGCTCACTGGCGGCCCAGGCAAATTCATCGCTAAACGATGAGTCGCCGTATTCCCCGGTTTTTACGTTTTGTGCATTCTTATAGGCCATTTGCGGGTTTTCTAATGCCCATTGCCAGGCTTTTTTCGCTGCAGCCAGAAAATTGCTTTGCCGTTGCGGGTACACTCTGGCGGCTGTTGCCATCACCGCTGCAAAATTGAGCGACGCGGCAGTGCCCTTGGCCACCACATAACGCTGCTCTGTGGCCTGTGCCGGCATTACCGCCGGGGCAAAGTTTAACGTGGTGAGCTTATGATAAACGCCGCCGTCGCTGTCCTGCATGGTTAGCATCCAGTCCAGGTTCCAGTTGATTTCATCGAGTAAATCGGGCTGGTTGTTGGTGGACTCCGGGATATTCCAGCGTCGCTGCGCATAAAAAGCCGGGAAGTCGAGGTATGCCCGCATCAGGGTGTAGGTCGATATGCCGGAATTAACAATGTATTTATTGTAATCACCAGCGTCGTACCAGCCTTTGGGGCTTGCCAGGCTAACCTGCGGCTGGTTGAGGTTAAGCACATAGGTGTCCGGGTGGCCGGCTTTGCGGTGCCATTTACCGGCAAAGGCCGGGTCCAGCGCCATGCCGGCACGATTGTAATAGTACGCTTTAATCGCCGCATCATGCAGGGCGCTCACACGTTGGACAGAAATTCTGAACGTGGTGTAGTCGTTGTCGCCAAGAGACAGCCGGTAAAGGCCGGGAGCAGTAATACTGCTCACGTCTGCTATAGCCACGGTTTGATCTGCCAGTGGCCAGTAGTCCGGTGAACTGGTGGTGCCTTCCAGCACGGTCTTACCGCTGGCAGTATGGGTTACCCGATAAGCAAGCATCTGGGAAGTTCTTACCACGATATGCTTTTGCTGCTGGGGCAAAAAGCCAACCTGATTGGCATAGAATTCAACGGGCTGCGCTTGGCTATCTGGGGTTGCTGAGCTGGCAGTGCTGCTTGTGCTGTTAACGCCCGAACAGGCTCCTATGGCGAAAACCAGTGATAAAGACATCGCCAGCTTGCTAAATGATAGTAGTTTAGTGCTCATATTTACTCCGGCCTGAAACAAAGATTAATCAGCATTGGTTGCGCTGGTGACGGCCATACTGAAAGCCGCTGCGGGAAGCCCGGTACTACTGAACAAACCGGGTTCGGGGTTATCAGCCCAGCCATAACGAACGTGAACCGGTTGACTGACCTTAGCGCTGGATAGAATCACCTTGTCGTTGCTAATGCGTACGTCAGCCCAGTAGTACTGGTTATCAGCGCCGGCAATAGCAAAGCTCTGCGTTAAGGGGGATGCTTCAGTCAGGCCCTCGCCGGTATGGCTAAAGTGCACAATGACTTTGTCGTCCTGTCGCTCTGCTGTAGTCGGCACCGGGCCCTGATAAGCAATGTCCTGGCCGTAGGCGATGTTGCGGGCAGCCAGTGCAAGCCTTTCTCCTGCAGTAGCCTTATTGACCGGATGGATGTCGTTCCACTCTCCCACATCCAGGGTGACCACAGAAGCGGTGTTATCAAGCGTTCCAACCTGGCGTTGCTGGTCTCGCAGAACTGCCCAGTTGCTTTCAACCGGCTGAGCCCGGCGAGCCATAAAATTGGTTAGCTGAACAATAATGAAAGGCATGTCCGGCTGTTGCCACTGACCACGCCAGTGCTTAATCATTGCGGTTAGCTTGTCGGCGTAGTCATTGGGCGCGCCGCTGTTCGACTCACCCTGATACCACAGGGCCCCGGTAAGCGGGAAGTGGGTCGCTGGCGCTATCATTGCATTGTAGAGCCCCATGGGTTGCCAGCGGATAAACGTCGAACCTTTCAGGCGGGGCATTTCGGCGGCAATCTTGTAATGCCATTCGCCTGCCAGTGGATAACGCGCCTTGTCGGTGCCTAAAAAGTAAGCCTTGTCCTGCACAAATCCTGTTGAACCACCGCCGGAGGTAATGCGAATGGCGATAACATTTTCGCCTTTTTTAAGCATGTCCGGCGTAACATTGTAGCGCCGTGGAGGGTACTGATAACCTGTGCCGCCAACTTCATGGCCGTTGATATACGCCGTGTCGGCGTCAACAATGCGTCCTAATCGGAGTGTGACAGGCTCCGCGGGAACTTCGTCCAGGTGAATTGTTTTTCTGAGCCACCAAACACCAATAAAGCCTTCGCCGTTAGTTGGCAGATTGCCGGGCAGGGTGATTGATTGCCAGTCGCTGTCGTCGAGGCTCGGGTCATACCAGGTGGGGTTAGACTGTAAGCCTTTATCGGACTGATGGAGTTTTGCATACCAGGCATCTGAGCGGGCTTTATCCTCTTTGCGGGTTTGCTCGTCTACTGCCGGATCGGCAAAGCGTTCACCGGCGGCAATTTTAGCCGGATAGGGGCTAAGAATGTCTTTGTGCATCCAGGCCTCAATCGGCGAGCCACCCAGCGACGCATTAACAATGCCTATGGGCACATTCTGATCAAGGTGGATCTGGCGGGCAAAGTAGTAAGCTACGGCTGACAGATGGCGAATGTTTTGCTGCGTGGCACTGCGCCACTGACCGTCACTGTAATCGCTGTTCTGGCCATCGAAACGGTAGATATCGGGCACCGCGAATTCGCGGATCAGCGGAAAATCTGCTTCGGCTACATCGAGCGGATAGGCCTCTTCAACACGGGCCATGGTCAGCTCCATGTTTGACTGCCCAGAGGTTAGCCACACATCACCAAAGTGCAAGTCATTAACGGTAAGGGTGTCGTTGCTTTTGATAATAAGCTGATGGGGGCCGCCGGCGGGTTGGGCTGGTAACTCAAAGCGCCATTTGCCGTTGCTTGCGCTGGTTTCACCCAGCAGTTCGCCGTCAAACAAGATTTGAACCGGTGCTTTTGAATCTGTGGTGCCGGTTAACAGAACAGGCTTATTGCGTTGTAACACCGCGTTGTCTGAAATAAGCCGGTGTAATGTGGTGGCTGCCCCTGCACATTGGGCGATAAGACAGGTACATAGCAAAAGTAACCGAATCAAATTATGTCTCCTTCAGAAACAAAAAAAGTGCAGAGGTTGTCTGCACTTTTTAAGTAAAAATAACGACTTAGCGGAAGATAACCTGGTTAACCTGGTTTTCCAGCAGTTCCTGACTGCCAGATACCTGTCTTGGGTTAAGCTGCTGCTCAGTGGTTAAGCCGGCCAGTGACTCCAGAGAGAAAGCACCGTTGAGGATTTTCTCGCCCAGCTCGCCGTTCCAGCCCGCGTAACGCTTGGCTTTCGCATCGGCAATAAAGTCGTTTTCAAGCATTGCGGCGGCTTTTTTCAGACCCAGAGCACAGGTTTCCATACCACCAATATGGCCGTGGAACAGATCGGCCGCATCAATACTCTGACGGCGTAACTTGGTGTCGAAGTTAAAGCCACCTGAGGTGTAACCGCCGTTTTTGAGAATTTCGTAACAGATCAGCGTCATTTCTTCCACGCTGTTAGGGAACTGGTCAGTATCCCAGCCTAACTGTGCGTCACCGCGGTTGGCATCAATGGATCCGAACACACCCAGTGCAAATGCCGTGGCAATTTCGTGGTGGAAGGAATGGCCGGATAAAGTTGCATGGTTGGCTTCGATATTGACCGCGAACTCCTTTTCCAGGCCGAATTCTTTCAGGAAGCCATAAACGGTTGCCGTATCGTAATCGTACTGGTGTTTAGTTGGCTCCTGAGGTTTTGGCTCTATCAGCAGCAAACCGTCAAAACCAATTTTGTGTTTATGCTCCACCACCATATTCATAAAGCGGCCAAGCTGAGCACGCTCACGCTTGAGATCGGTATTGAGCAGTGTTTCGTAACCCTCACGGCCACCCCACAGCACATAGTTAGCACCGCCAAGGGTTTTAGTGGCGTTCATGGCGTGAAATACCTGAGTTGCTGCGCGGGCAAAGATTTCCGGATCCGGATTGGTCGCTGCGCCTGACATATAACGCGGGTGACTGAAGACGTTAGCAGTGCCCCATAACAGTTTCATGCCGGTGGCTTCCTGCTTGGCCGCCAGTACTTCAGTCATTTCACTGAAATTACGAATATAATCGTTAACGCTGTCACCCTCTGGTGCTACGTCAATGTCGTGAAAGCAATAGTAAGGTGCGCCGAGTTTGCTAAAAAACTCAAAGGCGACATCTGCTTTTTGTTTTGCTCGCTCCATGGCATCGCCTGGCTGCAACCAGGGACGGTCGAAGGTATTACCGCCAAACACGTCGGCGCCGTCCCAGCAGAAGTTGTGCCAGTAGCAGGAAGCAAAGCGTAAATGCTCTTCCATGGTTTTACCTAACACCACTTCTTTGGGGTTATAGTGTTTAAATGCCAGTGGGTTAGTGGACTCGGCACCTTCGTACTGAATTGGGCTGATGTCCTGGAAAAAATCCGCCATAGTTAACTCCTGAGTGGGCCGAATGGCCCGTTATAATGATGATTGCTAATACTGTGCAATCGGCGTGTATTCGACAATTATGTAAACTTCATCGACTTTTGTGTTTTTTGTTAAAATTGTGAATGAAGTGAAAAGTATAGCTCGCGGAACTGCTGGCGACGCTGAACGTAATAGTTTTTCAGGGCAGAGTCAGGCTCGTAGCTGGCAACCAGTTCCGGCACCGGACATATATCACTAACCGGTGTTTGTGGTGAAACGCCGAGCTGTGCCAGCCTTGCCGCTCCTAAAGCCGGTCCTACATCACCACCTTTGCGATAATTCATGGCAATGCCGCTGACATCGGCCAGTAACTGGCGCCAGTAAGTACTTTTAACCCCACCGCCAATCAGGCTTATCCCGTCAACCTGAATACCACAGCCGTGCACCGCATCGATACCGTCAGCCAACGCCATAGAGACGCCCTGCACAACAGCCTGGGCCATATGTGCCCGGGTGGTGGAAGCGGTTAATCCAAAAAAGCCGGCTTTGGCATTGGGATTGTTATGTGGTGTGCGTTCGCCGGTTAAATAAGGTAAAAAGAACGGCGTATTCGGATCATCCGGCCGGGTGTTGTTAACCACGTCGTCAAATAGTTCGGCAACGGAGCTATAGCCAGAGTTTTTGGCAAACCAGTCCAGGCAACTGGCCGCGCTCAACATTACCGACATCAGATGCCAGCGATGACCCACAGCATGACAAAAGCTGTGTACTGCTGATTCCGGGTCGCTGCGGTAGTCATTGGTCACCGCAAAATACACGCCGGAGGTGCCCAGCGACAACATTGCCTGGCCGGCATCAACAATGCCACAACCAACTGCACCGGCGGCGTTGTCGCCGGCGCCTGCCACTACCGGAACAGCATTCATGCCCCAACGACTGGCCGAGGCTGTGCTTAGATAGCCGGTGATCTCGTTACCTTCATAGAGCTTTGGCATGTGATTCTCACTTAAGCCACAGGCCATCAGCATGGATTTGCTCCAGCTACGTTCACCGGTGTTCAGCCAGCTGGTGCCGGCCGAATCTGACATGTCTGACGCAAACTCACCGGTGAGTTTATAGCGCAGGTAGTCTTTCGGTAGCAGAACTTTATCTACCTGATTAAAAGTGTCGGGCTCGTTTTCTTTCACCCACAATAATTTGGGAGCAGTAAAACCCGGCATCACCAGGTTACCAGTGATCACCCGTGCTTTTGCTACAGTGCTTTCCAGCGTTCGGCACTGGTCTTCACTGCGACCGTCATTCCACAGAATCGCCGGGCGTAATACCTGACCTGCTTTATCAAGCAGTGTGGCGCCGTGCATTTGTCCTGCAAGACCCAGCGCCTTAACAACCGATAAGTCGTTACGCTGCTTTAATTCATCCAGTGTGGCACAGGTTGCTGTCCACCAATCTTCTGGATTTTGTTCAGACCACAGCGGTTGCGGTATGGCTACCGTTAATGAAGCAGACGCTGAGTCCACCACCTGGCCGCTTTCATCGGTCAAAATGGTTTTGACACCGGATGTGCCAAGATCAATACCAATATACATAGTTACTCTCACCGGAAAGATTAGGCGCTTATGCTGATTGCGAAATCACTAAATCGCAATTACGAAAATTTGTTAGTTTTTTGTTAATTCGAACAAGGTGTATTAGTATGCTTCGAAACAACAAAAATCGTAAAAAAAGTTACTTAATTTAAACAAAGTGGTTAATTGCTAGACAGTTAAAGTCTGAAACATTAACCGCTATGGGCACAAGCGGCTAGCACGGGGCAGTTCATGTTTGAGAATAAACACAGTATTACGCTTTTATTTAACGCCAATAAAATTTACGACCGACGCATCATTGCCGGTGTTGGTGATTATCTGCAAACGTCAAAAGTTGACTGGGATTTGTACCTGGAAGAAGACTTTATGGCACGTCTTGATCATCTCGATGAATGGAGCGGTGATGGTATTATCGCCGATTATGATAACCCGGAAATTCAGGCGGCGCTGCATAAAGCCAAGGTGCCGGTGGTGGGCATCGGCGGCTCTTATGCTAATCCGGCCGATTACCCCGATGTACCTTATGTTGCAACCGATAACTACGCCCTCATCCAGGCTGCCTTTGAGCACCTCAGACAAAAAGGTATCCAGCGCTTTGCATTTTATGGTGCACCGGTGAATGAGCATCATCGCTGGGCCCAGGAACGTGAAAATGCGGTATTAGAGATCACCCGCTCTCAGGGCTATGAGTGTCATGTTTACCGCGGGCATCCGGTACGGCCTGAAACCTGGCAATACACAACCAAACGTCTGGCCGACTGGCTGAGAAGCTTGCCAACGCCGGTGGGGATCATTGCGGTTACCGACTCGCGAGCGCGTCATTTACTGCAGGTGTGCGACCATATTGGTATGCTCATCCCGGATAAAATGTCGGTTATCGGTATAGACGATGATGAACTGGCCCGTTATCTGAGCCGGGTTAGCCTGAGCTCAGTGCGTCAGGGTTGCTTTGAAATGGGGGTTCAGGCTGCTAAAACTCTGCACCGAATCCTGAAAGGCCATAATAAGCCGCGCAAGCCGGTGCTGATCCCTCCTGAATGTGTTGCAGAGCGTCAGTCTACCGATTTTAAAGCCATCAGCGATCCACATGTAATGCAGGCAATGCATTATATCCGGCAGAACGCCTGCCGTGGTATTAAGGTAGACCAGGTGCTCGACTACGTAGGGGTCTCCCGTTCAAACCTTGAACATCGTTTTAAAGAAGAACGTGGCCACAGTATTCACAATGAGATCCACAATGAAAAACTAAGCCGTGCCTGCAAGATGCTGGAGAATTCTGACGAAGCCACCTCACAGATTGCCAAGATCTGCGGTTATCCATCGTTGCAGTACATGTATGCGGTATTTAAAAAGCACTTTGACCAAACGCCCAAGGAGTACCGCGACGCACGGCGCGATAAGGAAGAACAGGACCTGTCACTCAAGGCATCCTGAATGTGATAGCTGGCGGCAGGTAAACAAAACTCAGCCTGCTTCCGGCCCCTATTTTGTCACTTTTTTATCTCTTAATCCCCTTAATTCATAAGGTTAGCTAAATAGCGACGGTCGCTTCACACGACTTCTGCTTGTTTACATTTACTTCACAAAAAACGCAAATCTGGTGAGATTTTTCATAACGCCTGCGCGTTGAAGCCTTGCGGGCTTTAACGTTAAATGCCAGTCACATTAGTACACAGAGAATGTTTATGAAGCAGCGTGTTATTTTATCTTTACTGACAGGCCTGTTGATGACCGGGTGTAACTCTGCCGGTTCTTCAGGGTCTGCACAGCAGGCAACGGCTAAGCCTGCAGCGATGTCTGCAGAAGTGACCTTTGACTGGTTTAAGTATGCAACGCCGAATAACCGCCCTGCGGCGCCAGCCGGCGAATATGCCAATCCGATTTTGCCGGGCTTCTATCCTGATCCGTCTATCACCAAAAAAGGTGACTATTATTACCTGACCACGTCTTCTTTCAGCTATACCCCGGGCTTACCCATTTTACGCAGTAAAAATCTGACCGACTGGGAGCTGGTGGGTTATGCCCTTGACCGTGAAGAGCAAATGGAATTCTCCGGCGCACGCATTTCAAGAGGGATCTTTGCGCCAACTATTCGCTACCATGACGGACTATTTTATATCATTACTACGTCGGTAGATAACGGCGGCAACTTCATTATCACTGCCAGCGATCCGGCCGGTCCCTGGTCTGAACCCATCTGGTTACCGGAAGTCGGAGGTATCGACCCGGACATTTTCTTTGATGACGATGGCCGTGTTTACATCACTCATAATGAAGCCCCTCCTGGCGAGCCTTTGTATAACGGCCACCGGGCTATCTGGATGTGGGAGTATGATCCCGCCGCTCAGAAAGTGTTAGCCGACAGCCGCAAACTGCTGGTAAATGGCGGTGTAGATATTAGTCAGGAGCCTATCTGGATTGAAGCGCCGCATATCTACAAAGTGAATGACTGGTATTATTTGTCCTGCGCGGAGGGGGGCACCGGGCCACAACACTCGCAGGTGGTATTCCGCACACGTTCTCTGGATGAGCCTTTTATTCCGTACGAAAACAATCCGATTCTGACCCAGCGGGATCTGAGCTGGCCGCGACCCAACCCGGTAGATACCGCAGGCCATGCCGACATGATTCAGACTGACACCGGCGAGTGGTGGGCCGTGTTTCTAGGCACCCGACCGTACGAGAATTACCTCTATAACACGGGGCGGGATACCTTTTTACTGCCCGTAGAGTGGCGTAATGAATGGCCGCATATTCTACCGGCAAAAACACCTATTCCGCCTACCAGCCCGCGCCCGACTGGAACCAGCAAGCAGCAGGGCACGGATTTTTACGATTGGGATGACCAGTTTGACGGCAATAGCCTGAGCGTGCGCTGGCAAACTCCGCGGGATTTTGACCGCCACTGGGTGAGTGTTGAAAACGGCGTGCTGACTATGTCGCCGTTGGAGAATGCCCTTTATAGCAAGGAAATGGTGAGCTATGTGGGCTCGCATCAGGCTGCCGCTTCGTTTGCGGCGACTACCGAAGTGACCATCGCCAACGCTTCATCAGCAGAGGCTGGTCTGGCGGCATTCCAAAGTGCCCGCTACCACTATTTTCTTGGCTTACGCGGTGAGCAGGGGCGCTATGAGGCGTTTGTTGAACAGGTAGTTGACGGCAAGGTAGCCACTGTTGCCCGTCTGCCCCTGACAACCCCGATGGGGGAGCCAGTAAAAGTAAAAATTCACGGCGAGGGAGCATTAATTGACTTTGCTGTTGAGCAGGATGGTGAGTGGCTGGCCGTGGGCGAATCGCAGGATGCTACCTGGCTAAGTACGCAAAAAGCGGGTGGCTTTGTTGGTACCACTATTGGCCCCCACGCCAGAAAATAATAAGAGGTAAAGGCATGTTAAAGCGCGTTGTATGTATTTTATTGGTGTGTTTGTGCGTACCGGCCCTGGCGAGTGACTATGTTACCCATCAGTATGCGTCAGGCGACTTTGTGGTGGCCGATGGCACCGCAAAACAAACGGCGACTATCTGGGTAGACAGTACCGCCAACCCGGGGATTAGAATGGCGGCTGAATCGTTGCAACAGGATATCCTCCGTGTAACCGGCCTTAAGCCTCAGTTAACCAGTAACAAAGACGACCTTTCAGGCCACGTGATCATCGTTGGTGAGCGCGGTCAGGCTGCGCTGGTGGATAAACTGATTAGCAGTAATCAATTCACAGTTCAGCCAAAGGCCCGGCAGTGGGAAGGTTATCAGCTCGATACGATAGCGAGCCCGCTCCCCGGCGTTGAACAGGCCTGGGTGATCAGTGGTAATGACCGGCGCGGCGTCATTTTTGGTATTTATGATCTGAGTGAAAAAATCGGCGTGTCGCCCTGGTATTGGTGGGCTGATGTACCGGTTATCACCCATGACAAACTCTACATTAAGGCCGATACGCATATCAGCGATGCGCCCAAAGTGAAATACCGGGGGATCTTCCTCAACGATGAAGCGCCAGCCCTTACCGGTATGGTGCACGAGCAATTCGGTGGCTATAACGCTAAGTTTTATAAGCATGTTTTTGAACTGCTGCTGCGGCTGAAATCCAACTTTTTATGGCCGGCGATGTGGAACAATGCCTTTGCTGACGATGATCCGCAAAACATGTATCTGGCCAATGCTATGGGCATAGTAATGAGCACCTCACACCACGAGCCCATGATGCGGGCGGATAAAGAGTGGAACCGCTATGGCAGCGGTCCGTGGGAATATTCAACCAACCCCGACAAACTCTACGACTTCTGGGTAGAAGGTGCTAAGCGTTACAAAGATAAAGACGGCATTTTCACCCTTGGCATGCGTGGTCAGGCTGATACGCCAATGAGCGAGGGCGAAAATATCGGCTTGCTGGAAAAAATCGTTCACGATCAGCGGGAAATTCTTGCCGATGTGATGGATAAGCCACTATCTGAAGTGCCGCAAGTGTGGGCATTGTACAAAGAAGTGCAGGGCTTCTATGAGCGGGGCATGCGTGTGCCGGATGATGTTACATTACTTTGGTCTGACGACAATGCCGGCAATATTCGCCGCCTGCCAACCGAAGCCGAGCGCGGCCGTAGCGGCGGTGCCGGAGTGTATTATCACTTTGATTATGTGGGCGGCCCGCGGTCTTACCGGTGGATCAATACCGTGCCGCTGGGTAAGGTCTGGGAGCAAATGAATCTCGCCTGGGAGTATGGTGCGGATAAAATCTGGATCACCAACGTAGGCGACTTAAAGCCTATGGAATTACCTATCAGCTTTTTCCTGGCGCAGGCCTGGGATCCGGAGGCATTTAACGCGCAGTCTGCCAAACGGTTTACCCGGGAATGGGCAGCGAGTCAGTTTAACGGACAGTTTACTAACGATATTGCTGAGTTGCTGACAGTTTATACGCTACAAAACGGCCGACGTAAGCCCGAAGCGCTGAGCCCGGAAACTTACAGCGTACTGAACTACAACGAAGCCGACCGGATAAGCGAAACACTGGCCGAAGCGGCGGATAAAGCCAATAGCATTTATGAGCGCATCGACAGTGATTATCAGGATGCATTTTTCCAGCTGGTTGCGCATCCGGTGTGGGCTACCCAGGCCATGTTTGAGTTAAACCGAGCCCAGGCGCTGAACGCTCTGTATGCCGAACAGGATCGCGCTTCTACGTCGGCCAAGGCGGCCACAGTCAACGCGTGGTTTGAACGGGATGCCGAGCTTACTAAAATGTATCACAGCATCAAGGGTGGCAAATGGAACCGTATGATGTCGCAGCCACACATTGGTTATGTGTACTGGAATAACCCGCCGGCCAATATTCCTCCGGTAGTTCAAACCAAAGCACTGGCTCAACCCGCTGTAGCTGATATGGGCGTTTCAGTTGAGGGAAGCCGTGCTTACTGGCCCGCCACCGGCGGATTGTTGCTGCCGGAATTTACGCTCTACGGCGAAGCGACTCGCAACTTTACCGTGTACAACCGGCAGGGCAAGGCTTTCAAGTGGTCGGCGACAGCCTCACAACCCTGGATCGTGTTGGAAAAAAACAGCGGTGAGCTGCTGACAGATACACCAGTTGCGGTTTCCATTGACTGGTCTCAGTTAGAGGTTGGCCATCACGAGGGGACCATTAATGTGAAAGGCACCGGCTGGGGCGGCGCGAACATAAAAGTTACTGCGCACAAACCAGAACTTACTGCAATGCCGGTTAGCGGCGACTTTATTGAAGCAGACGGTTATGTGGCGATGAATTCCAGCGAGGCCAAGGTGAAGTCGACCCCGAATGGCAGTTGGCATAAGGTCGCGGTACACGGGCGGACAGGCGAAGCCATGAGTGCGGCACTGCCGCCGTACTCAAGCCTGAAACCCCAGCAGGCGCCAGCACTGGAGTTTCCAGTATTCCTTACCTCAACCGGCGAGTTTCCGCTTACCCTCCAGCTATCGCCTTCATTGCCGTTTGATGAGGCAACGGGCATTAAAGTGGCGGTAACCCTGGATGGTGAGCATGTGGCTACACTTGCGTTGCCTTCACAAAAAGACAAGCAAGCCTGGGCGCAGGGGGTAATGGATAACGTGAAAGAACTCAGTACTACATTGCCTGTGACTAAGGCAGGTCGCCACCGGTTGGCGGTAAAAGCCTTAACGCCAGGAGCCGTATTACAGCGGGTTATCATCGATACTGGTAATCTGAAACCCAGCTATATTGGGCCGCCCCAAAGGCGCGCACCCTAAGAAAATATCAAGAAATAAAGGGGGCGTAATAAATAATAAAGGGGTCAGAGTTAATTAAATAAAGGGGGCAGAGTCTGAGGTATCCCCACAAATAATAATGCAATATCAATAAGATAAAAAAAGATAGGAACATTCATGACGTTTGGTGATCAGATCAATCGCCAAAAATCACCGAGACCAAACTGCCATGAATGCCCTATCTATTGTGAACAATGTCATATCGCTTGTCAGCTATAAAATGCATAAAGCGCGTCGGGATGTGGTAACGGCGTGCGTGAAAAGCCTTCTTCATGGAAGCGCAGCAAGCGTAACGAGTATTGGTCGTGGGGTTAGTACTAAAGCTTATGAAAAACATCGGATTAAACGTGCCGACCGCTTGCTTTCAAACCCGCATTTATTAAGTGAAACACCGTTTATCTATGCATCTATTTGCCAACTATTTTGTGGCAGCACATCACGCCCTGTTATCTCAATCGACTGGTCAGATTTAGATGACCATAAAGCGCACTTTCTTTTACGCGCGGCCATATCTTTAAAGGGTAGACCCGTCACACTTTATCAAGAAGTTCACTGCAACAAGACCAAAGAGAAACCCGCCACCCACAAGGCATTCTTAAAGACGTTACACGCCATGTTACCTTCAAATTGCCGACCCATTATCGTCACCGACGCAGGGTATAAATCACCCTGGTTCAGGGAAGTATTAGCGTTAGGCTGGGATATTGTCGGACGGGTTCGCAAACCGCATTTTTACTCACTCGACAGCGGCAATACGTGGCAGTGTATTCGTCACCTTTATGCCCAAGCGACCAGTCGACCAAAGCGTTTTGATAACAGCCAAATAGCTAGAGGTAACCCCTTTGCCTGTACGTTAGTTCTGTTCAAGCAGAAAGCGAAAGGGCGCCACGCTTCAAATCCAGATGGTACACGCAAAGCATCAAAGCGGTCGAAAGTCCATGCGCAAGGTGCGAAAGACCCGTGGCTGTTAGCCACATCACTAGCATCTCATCGACGCTTATCGAAACAGGTCGTTGCCATTTATCGCCAGCGCATGCAGATTGAAGAAGGCTTTAGGGACATGAAAAGCACCAAGTTCGGGCTTGGCTATGAGCAAAATAAAAGCGTGAAAAAGCAGCGTCTAACAATACTGATATTACTTACTACGTTAGCGTCACTGGTTGCTATCTTATTGGGTATGGTAGTCGTCTCTTCGAATAAACATCGGCGCTTCCAAGCTAATACCGACACCAGAAGCGTGCTGTCATTCCACTATCTCGGTCTGAGAGCTATTGCTTGCCGAATAAGATTCACTATGCGACAGTGGAAAGCTGCACTCAAATGGTACAGCTCCATAGTTGACGCTGCCTGGGCCGCAGGCACATGAAATTAAATTCGTGGGGATCCCTCAGACTCTGACCCCTTTATTACCTTTATTAAAAGCTAACCTGCTCCCCTTCGTTGAGAATGTGTAAGGGGATCTCTGAGTCTAAACGCTTATGCATGGTTAGCAGGCGGAATAGGGCAGAGTGTGAGGTTTTATCGCCCATCTTCCAGCTGTTATTGCCATACCCCCATGGCACCATCACTTTGCAGTTAAGCTCTTTTGCTGCAATAAGCGCATCTTCTGGCGTCATATGGACTTTTCGGTAAAAGGCTGGTGATTCCGCGCTGAAATAGGACGCAATGGGCAGCAAGCACACATCAATCTCGCCGTACTTTTCTCTTATCTGCTTAAAGTGGGGCGAATAGCCGGTGTCGCCGGCAAAGAATAATGTGTTGCCCTGATGTTCAAGCAACCAGCCACCCCAAAGAGTTTTGTTCTCGTCTTCATACAAATAGGGAACCAAAATCCGGTTGCTAAAGTGATGACCGGGGACAAAATGCACATTCACTTTACCCAGTGGTTTGCTGGCGTACCAGGCCATTTCGGTAATGTTAAAATCACCGCCGGGAAAGTGCTCAGCAAAACCTAAAGGCGTTAAAAACGCTGTATCTGCAGAGAAAGCCTGGATATCGCCTTTGTTAAAGTGATCATAATGAATGTGCGAATACATTACCGCATCGGTTGCATTAAGCATCAAATCCGATGGCTGTTCCGGTTCGTTGCGATTAAAGCCAGCCGACAAGCGAAAAGCCCAGTTTACCGGCCAGTCAAACTGATTAAATACCGGGTCGAATAGAAACTGTTGGTTATCCGGGGTGGTGATCCGAAAGCTGGCGTGGCCATACCATTTCACCGTATAGCCGGTGTTGAGCAACAACGGCGCAGAATCACCTTTATATGTGCAATTTTCCATGGGCTCATTACACGCCAAAAGCTCACTGGGCTGGTAGCAGTCTTCGCTGCAGGTTACCGGGTAATCTTTAAATTTGGGAAACAAATTAATAAAGCGGTCCTGATAGCCTTCCATGCTGGAATATTTCACCACCGAATCGGGCGGTGTTAACCGTTCTGTTTGATTATTGCTGCTGCAGGCTGCAATACAAAACGCAAGCGCTGAGGCAAGCGAAAAAGCGATGTACTTCACTGATGTTAAGTTCCCTTCAAATGTTCCAAAGGTAAGTTTACCAACTCAGGGTCTGCGACAAACGCAAAAAGTTGTAAACAAACTTAACGGCGGTGGGAGGATAGTTTTTAGCCCTCATACTAGTAAGATGATGGCCAAGTTCGCTATGGATATAGACTTTTCCATTGGCCAAAGCGCCGATGTAAGCCACGAAGATGTAATCATCGGAAAAGGCGTTGCCAGCCTTTTTGAATGAGCTAGTATAGTGTTGTAGATGCCGTTTCGATGTTGGATGTGAACAGCACTAGTAAACAGAACTGACATTATTTCAGACAACGATTCGGTTAATGAAGAACAATCATGCTCGCTTGATTGGGCTATTGCTGTCTCTTTTTGTACTTATGACTCATAGTGCATTTGCACAGCTTATCAGTGATACCCCCATTACCTCACCTGCAGAATTTAAAGCCTATTTGCTGGAACATGACTCCCTTATTCACATCCGGGGTTGAACAAACACCTGACCGAGCGATGCTCGAAAACACCTTCAATCATAACGTACACCTATCGGGCATTGTCTATGAGGTCGATGGTCTTAAAATCCGGGGCTTTGTCTTTAAACCAAAAGCGCCGGGTAAATATCCGGCAGTGATTTATAATCGCGGCGGCAATCGGGATTTCGGATCACTGGCGTTTCCGGGCTCATCGATAGGACCGGCGCAACTGGCTGAAATTGCCAGTTGGGGCTATGTGGTGATTGCCTCCCAATATCGGGGGGCCGGAGGCAGTGAGGGGGCAGATCATTTTGGTGGCGATGATGTAAACGATGTGCTGGCATTACCTGCCGTTCTAGCCGCGATTGAAGAGGTTGATGCTCTACGTATCGGTTTATTTGGCTGGTCGCGCGGGAGTATGATGAGTTTTCTGGCGTTAAAAAAGGGACTTAAGGTAAGTGCCGTAGCCGTTGGCGGTATTGTTGCAGATGTGGCTTTAACACTGGCACACCGCCCGCAGTTTAGCAAAACGTTTGCTGAAATGGACCCACAGTATCAGTTGGATCCGCAAGCCTGGCCTGCAGAGCGTTCGGTAATAAAGTGGCTGGATATGTTACCTAAAGTGCCAATACTAGTACTGAACGGCTCTTCCGACTGGCGTACCCGTTCGACTCAGGCATTAAAGCTTGTCGAGGCGTTGGATGAAAAACGCTATCCGGTGCGGTTTATCATGTATGAAGGTGCCGATCATGCTATTAGTCAGTATCGAGAAGAGGTCTTTATGCAGCTTCGTAACTGGCTTGACCGCTATGTGAGGGATCAGCAACCACCGCCCATAATAAACTATGCTCCTAAAGAGTAATTAGGGTAATTAGATTCGTACACGAACTGGCAGTAACGGATTTTGAGTTAAATCAGATTTGGCTGTCAGTCACTGGCAAATGGCCGAAATGAGCGAGAAGCAGACATTAGCAATACCATGAAGGACTGGTAAGCAAAGGTAAATTTCAGAGATCTGAGTTTTGTTCGAAAATATATTGTGAATAAAGCAAGTCGGCAAAATCTGACTCATCGATTTTTCCAATAACTAAGTCTCTGATAGCATCTGCGAAGAGATCATTATCAGCGGTTAACTCAAAATCGTTGAGCGACAAATACTCTAGCGCAACAGCCAGACCTGTTCGCTTATTAGCATCGGGAAGTGAATGAGAAAGCGCAATTGAAGAGGCATATTTTGCAGCTATTTCGAAAACGTCATCTAAGCCTGAATAGGCAATGGCATTATCAATTCTGCCTAGGGCACCCTGAAGTTTGTTGATATCAGCAGCGCCTTTCATGCCTGGTTCGTTTTCGAGAATGAACACGTTAATTTCTATCACGCGTTCAAAGGGGAAGAAAATGAGATCCATTACATATCAGCGAGTTTTTCAAAAGTGCGCTTATGTGTTCTTAAAACCAGCTTAGTTTCAGACTTAACAATTTGCTGGCCAGACTCACCGGACAAGTCAAGTTTCTTGCTGGCGGCGATTTTAGGGCGCTTTACAGCTTTCACGCCGTATATTTCAATCTTTGTATTCATAATCACCTCTAACGATATAGCAGCTAGTATACCTCTGATTCAAAGATAAGAGAATCAGGCAAACCAAGTACTAAATAGTAGTGTTTAGTTTACTGCTTATTCGAGAGAAAAGAACGTCAATAGTGCCTATTTCAGTGCTTCCAACCCATACTGCAATTTAGCAATAGCTGGGAGGTTGCTATGACAACCGCAAGCAAACCTTGGAACATCCCCGAATTATTGGACAGAACCGACCGCTAAAGATCTCACACATATGGGGCATCCTCATCCGATTGGAATTGGAGGACCACAAAGAAGGCAAGGTTATCGCGGCATTAGCAAAATACTATCCGAAGCTGACAGCAAAAATGGTCATCGAAATGGACGACCACGTATCGCTGGCATCTGTGAAGGCGGAGCTAGAAGCGGCATGAATCAGGCTAATCTCATCAATAGACTAAATGAATCAGAAAGTCAGCAGCATATACATCCAGTAGGAGCCGTCGTCATTCATCATGGTAGTGGGGCTGGGGCCGCCGGTGATGCCGAATGGCCGAGTTTGCATCAGCTGCATGTAAAGAATAATTCCCGCTCTGTCGTCTTTACCAGTCAGGGTTACTTCGCATTTCTTTTGCATACAAGTAATATTAAGGATTTCCAGCCTGGGGTCGGTGCTGTTCATAATAATGTAATCATGAATGTTAACCTGAGCCTGCTCGCGCCAGGCAAAATCTTCTTCCATGGGTTGCTGTGCGAGCGGTTCGTTGAGCATGGCATTGTCCTTAAGTACCTCCTCAAACATGAAGCCACTGCTCTCTCCGAGCGTCGCTTCCATGCGGGATTTTAAATCCGCCTTGTGCAATTCAGCCCACTCATGCAGCTCCTGTTGAGCTGCGGGATAGTTGTCCTGAGCCATACGACGAAGATCTTCATAGGTCTGCTGTTCTGCGATTTGTTCATTACTGTAAGGCGCGCTGCTGTCCGGGTCAACGTCGGCTCTGGAATAAGGCGAAGGTTGCGATGTTGCAGGGGACGCAGACATTTTCGTTGAAGTACTTTCAACTGGCGATATAGGTTTTGTCTCCGAGTTTTCCGGCGCGGATGTCGGCAGGGAGGGCACTACTGACGAATCATCCGTTGATAATTCACTCACCGGCAAGGACGCAGTAGGCGCTGACGCTCTGCCGACCAAAAAACCAGATACAGCAGCGAAAACAATCAGGCTAATCCATAAAACTTTCATCGTACCTCCTGTACAAAATATGACTCTAATTTCTACGCTACTGTATCCGTAGGTAAATGAAAAGTAAAAGCCTTTTGAGAACCTCCCGATTGTTTAGCGAAATGTTACAACCTTTAATTTAACCGAAAGAGATAAGGCTTGAGAATCCTAGACACTTTCCATGTTCCTAAAATATTGCCGGCCATATTATATTGGTGACAATCATTCGTTGCTGGTACGTCGACGTTTGGGATTGTAGAACATTTCGATTTAATTGAACCTCGCCTGGCGAGCATCATCTCTGGTTTTATATTTAATTCACCTGAACACGTAGTTCAATAGACGTTACAGTAGTGTTGGTGCATTTATCTGAGTACTCAAGCATCACGACGCCCCTTTCCTGTTCATCGCTGGCCCTTTGCGCGGGCTGAATATGTGTCAGTAACGCCTAGTGCATCGGCATTGCAACGGATGTTGGTGCTTCCATAGGTAAATAAGCATAAAAAAGCCAGCGCAGAAGCGCTGGCAACACTGATTTTTATTATTGTAAACAGTGCGGGAGTGGGTACAGCTATCCCTGCATTTGTTCCAGCTCTTTACCTTTGGTTTCGTTAACAAACTTCACCACAAAAATTACCGACAGGAAGGCGAAAATGGCATAAATACCGTAAGCACCGCCTAAGCCAATACCGGCTAGTAGCATTGGGAAAGTAATGGTGATCAGGAAGTTTGAAGTCCATTGCACCAGGCCGCTTACCGCAAGGCCAGAACCACGGATCTGATTGGGGAACATCTCGCCCAGCATTACCCACATTACCGGGCCCCATGACATATTAAAGAAAAAGACATACAGGTTTGCCGCTACCAGTGCAGTGGTTCCCCAGTCACCCAGGATAAGCTTACCGTCTGGCCCTTGTGAGGCATTCAAAAAGGCTACTACCATTATGCCAAGGGTTATTGTCATGCCAATTGAGCCCCACTTGAGCAGTGGTTTACGGCCGATTTTATCAATTACCAGCAAGGTAAGAATACAGGCGGCAATACTGATAGCCCCACTTAACACATTGATTAGCAGAGCGTCCGACTCGGAAAAGCCAACCGCTTGCCACAGCACCGCACCGTAGTAAAACACGACGTTAATACCAACGAGTTGCTGAAACGCCGCCAGGCCCAAACCAACCCAAACAATGGGGCGCACCTTAGTGGTGTTATTGTCGATTAAGTCTTTAAGTTGAGGACGGTGATCGTCGGCCAGTGATTGCTTAATTTCGTTGAGTTTATGCGTGGCTGCATCATCGCCCAGTAAACGGGTGAGTACGCGGTGAGCTCGCTCGGTTTTGTTGCTGGATACCAGAAAACGCGGGCTTTCAGGTATAAACCATAGCATCACAAAAAACAGGGTTGCCGGAATAAGCTCAATCCAGAACATCCAGCGCCAGGCCTCAAAATTTAGCCACAGCGTATTGGTTGAACCGGCTGCTTCACCAGCCAGCATGTAGTTACTCAGAAATGCAGCAAACAAACCGCTGATAATGGCAATTTGCTGAATACTGGTAAGCATACCGCGGTAACGGGCCGGGGAGACTTCCGAAATGTACGCTGGCGCCATCACTGAGGCCGCACCTACCGCAAGGCCGCCAAGGACCCGGTAGATAACAAACTCAAAAGACGACGTAGCAATACCAGAGCCCCAGGCGCTGATGATAAACAGTACTGACGAGACAATAAGTAGCGCACGGCGGCCGTATTTGTCGGCAAAGCGGCCAGCAAAAAATGCCCCTACCGCACAGCCCAGCAGCATGCTGGAAACATTAAACCCGGTGCCGGCGCTGGCCGAGTTAAACGCTTGCTGTAAGCCATCTACGGTACCGTTGATTACCCCGCTGTCGAATCCAAAGAGAAATCCGCCTATGGTGGCCACAATACTGATAAAAATAACAAAGCCGATATTTTCGCCCGACGGACTGTCCGTCGATGCTGGCGTGGCGGTTGATTCAAGCATTACTTCTGCTCCAGGTATGGATCGATGGTAACGATGCTGCCATCCGGGTTATAGGTGAGTTCGGTCATTTTTACGCTGCGTAAATGCGTTTGACCGCCGGATAATGAGCTGTCGTGATAGAACAGGTACCATTTACCCTTGAATTTGGCGATAGAGTGGTGGTTAGTCCAGCCTTCTACCGGTTGCAGGATCACGCCCTGATAGGTAAACGGGCCGTATGGATTATCGCCGGTTGCGTAAACAATTTTATGGGTATCGCCGGTAGAGTAAGAAAAGTAATACTTACCCTGGTATTTGTGTACCCAGGCTGCCTCAAAGAAGCGACGGTCATTATCGCCTTGCAGGATGGGACTGCCATCTTTATCGAGTAATTCAATTTCTTTAGGCGTTTCGGCGTAAGAAAGCATGTCATCCGCCATTTTGGCGATACGTGGTTTTACTGCCGGTGCATCATCGGCCGGATAAGCATCTTCCGGGTTATAAGTGCCGCCTTCATAGCGCTGTAGCTGACCACCCCAAATTCCCCCGAAATACATGTAGTACTCGCCGTTGTCATCTTTAAACACGGCGGGATCCATACTGTAACTGCCGGCAATTGGCTCCGGCTCAGGAGTGAACGGGCCTTCCGGCGTGTCGCTCACGGCTGCGCCAATGTGGAAAACGTCGTTCTTGTCTTTAAGCGGGAAATACAGATAGTACTTACCGTCTTTTTCGGCGGCATCCGGCGCCCATAGCTGGCGTCCGGCCCAGGGAATATCCTTAACTGATAAGGCTACGCCATGGTCGGTCACTTCTCCGCCCACTTCGTCCATGCTCAGGATATGATAATCGCGCATGTCGAAATGATCGCCATTGTCGTTTTGAGGAATACCAGATTCCACGTCATGAGAAGGATAAATATACAGGCGGCCGTTAAACACGTGGGCGGAAGGATCCGCGGTATAGATATGCTCTACTAACGGCTCAGCAAGGCCGCTTTTTACTTGTGGTTGTGTTTGAGGCTCAGGTTGAGCCTGAGTGTTCTGAGCTTCAACATTTTGTTGTTGTGGCTGACACGCTGTTAGCACCATGGCTGACAACAACGCAGAAAAGGTCAGTGAATATTTTGGTTGAAACGTCACAATACGCTCCCGGTCAGTGATTAAAATTCAGGGGCAAATAATGCAGCGACTGACGGCAATCGGCAATGTTAACGAGCTGTGAAACGATAAAAAGATAAAGCGGTAATGAATAACATAAATTTCACAATGTAAAGTGCTTATACTGCACTCGATTTTCGGCAATGGAAAAAATTCTTTTTTAAATAACGCTTTGCTAATTACTGGCTTTGCCGAGGATTTTTTCGGTCATCCAAAAAACGTTGCTGGAATGTGAAAAATGGCAATGTCGCCTGCCAACCACCAGCGCTATCCTGACGCCTTTACGCAGTAATTTAAGTAAATCTATGGTGACACAACATCGTCTGCTCAATTTGATTTTTGGCTTGCTGCTGGCTTTTTTTGCTACCGGTAGCAATGCAGATGCGGGGTCAGAAAAAGTGACGTCACTCAACGTGGTGACGTCGCTGAGTAGCAGCGATCCTATGTATAAAGGCCTGATGCACTTTAAGCAGATGGTCGAAACGGGCAGTAAGGGCTCACTTATCGTTAACCTGTTTATTGGTTCTCAGCTCGGTAATGACGACGACATTCTGGAGCAGGCCATGGCGGGTGCTGGCATTGCTGTGCTGGTAGATGGCGGGCGTCTGTCTGTGTATGCCCATGAAATGGGCATTCTTGGCGCTCCTTATCTGGTGAACAACCTGGCTGAGCTACAACACCTGGTTGGATCTGATCTGTTTCAACAGTGGAATGGCAGCCTGCAGCAAAACGCCGGTTTACGTGTGCTGGCATTTAACTGGTGGCAGGGCGCACGGCATCTGCTAACCCAGCAGCCGGTAGCTCAGCCTGAGGATCTCAACGGACTAAGACTTCGCACGATCAGTGCGCCGGTTTGGATAAGTACCATCGAAGCCATGGGGGCTTCGCCCACACCATTGAGTTGGTCTGAAGTATACAGTGCTTTGCAGCAGCGCGTTATCGACGCCGGTGAAGCACAGCTTGCTGCTGTATGGGGCGCAAGGCTCTATGAAGTAATAAGTCATGTGACTAAAACTGGCCACATTCAACTAATCTCCGGCCTGGTGACCAGTGATGAATGGTTTAACCGGCTAACAGCCGCCGAACAAGATATCATCATCCACGCTGCCACTGCGGCAGGTAAGTATGCCACTTCTCAGGTACTTACTGCTGAAAATGACATCGAGGCTAAGCTAGCCGCAGCCGGCGTTTCAATATCAACCCCGCCGCTTGAGCCATTTTTACACGCTACGGAGTCAGTCTATCAGGCCCTCGGCTATAGCGAGCTGCGCCAGCAGGTTTGTGCATTGCTGGATGAGGGGAACGCCCAATGAACCACCTCGATAAGATAGAGCGCATAGTGTGTATTGGCTTGTTATCTGCCATTGTGTTGCTGGTCTTTGCGGCGGCAGTGATGCGCACTGTAGGCTTGCCGATTATCTGGTCGGTCGATATTGCCCAACTTCTGTTTGCCTGGCTGTGTATGCTTGGTGCTAATCAAACCTTAAAACACGCACAACATGCCACCGTGGATATTGCCACCCAATACCTGCCCGCACGTTGGCAGCGGCGGCTTTCAGGCCTGGCATCTCTTATCATGATCGGCGTGCTCGCCGTTATTGTTGTATATGGCATTGCGCTGTTTAACCTTAACCCTCAGCGAACGCTGGGTAGTACGTCTTTACCTTACCGCTACGTAGCCCTTGCACTCCCGGTAGGCGCCGGATTGATGCTGTTAACCCTGCTTGAACAAAGCTGGCTTAAGTGGTTTTCAAATAAACAGAGGGCGGCGCAATGATGATGCTGCTGGTTTTCTTAGCCTTGCTATTAGCCGGGGTGCCTCTGGCGTTTAGCCTGATGGCCAGCGGCCTGCTGTTTTTTGTGATGCATGACTCCTTACCGGCGCTGGTGGCCGTGCAGCGAATGGTATCGAGCAGTCAGAGTTTTCCATTACTGGCAGTGCCGTTTTTCATCCTGGCGGGGCACATTATGAATGCTTCGGGTATCACCACGCGGCTGATTAGCTTTGCTAATTTACTGGTGTGTTGGATCAGTGGTGGTCTGGCTCATGTCACTATTGTGCTCAGTGCTTTGATGGGCGGCGTGTCCGGGTCAGCGATTGCCGATGCGGCCATGCAGGCCCGTATTCTTGGTAAGCCTATGGAAGACTCCGGCTTACCGCGGGGCTTCAGTGCTGCCATTATCACCGTGAGTGCTTTGATCACGGCCTGTATTCCGCCCAGTATCGGCTTAATTTTGTATGGCTACATGGGCAATGTGTCGATTGGTAAATTGTTTATCGCCGGACTATTACCCGGCGCTTTGCTGACTATCGCACTGATGCTTTGTGTACGTTGGGTGGCAAGCTCTCAGAAGCTGGGTAACACCGAAACACAAAAGCCGCCGGCATTCCGGGAAGTAATGCACGCCGCCAGCCGTTGTAAGTGGGCGCTGTTATTCCCGGTATTGCTGATTGTTACCATTCGTTGGGGGATCTTCACGCCATCAGAAGCCGGTGCCTTTGCTGTGGTATACGCCGTTTTAGTCGGGCTATTTGCCTATCGGGAACTTACCTTTGCACAGCTGTACAGCGCCTTAAACGAAAGCGTACGGGATATCGGCATGATCATGTTGATTGTACTGGCAGCCGGCACGGTAGGTTATGTGATTGCCTTTCAACAACTACCGGTTGAGCTAGCCCAAAGCGTGTCGGCAGTAACCCAGTCGCCGCTGCTTGTGCTGATGATATGTTTGGCGCTGTTGCTGGTGATCGGTACGTTAATGGAGGGCACCATTACGGTACTGTTGCTCACTCCTATTCTGGTGCCCGTTATCCAAAGCGTGGGGATCGATCCGGTTCACTTTGGCATTTTACTCGTACTGGTAGTGACCTTTGGCGGTACTACACCGCCGGTGGGTATTGCCATGTACACCGTGTGCAACATCATGGATTGCTCGATCACTCAGTTTATTCGTCATGTCTGGCCATTCTATCTCACTGTGCTGGTGGTATTGCTGTTACTGGCATTGTTGCCCGAGCTGGTGCTGTTTTTACCCGACTATGTGTATGCCACGCCTTAACCAATTTGAAGATGAGACTTTATTATGAAAATTACTGATGCGTATGTGATTGTTTGTTCGCCTGGTCGCAACTTCGTTACCCTCAAAATAGTCACCGACGAAGGGGTATACGGTATTGGTGATGCAACACTCAACGGCCGTGAGAAAACGGTAGTCAGTTATCTTGAGGATTACCTTATCCCGGCATTAATCGGTAAGGATCCGGCCCGGATTGAAGATATCTGGCAGTATATTTATCGCGGTGCTTACTGGCGTCGTGGGCCAGTGGGTATGACAGCCCTGGCCGCTGTTGATATGGCTCTGTGGGATATTAAAGGCAAAGTGGCTGGCCTGCCGTTATACCAGTTACTCGGTGGCCGTAGCCGTGATCGCATCATGACATATACCCATGCCAACGGCAATGATCTGGCCTCAACGCTAGAAGCGGTGGGTGAAGCTATCGATCAGGGATATCAGGCGGTGCGCGTGCAGTCGGGTATACCTGGTATGGACAGCACTTACGGCGTTGCTAAAGACGGCAAAAAGTATGAGCCGGCGGATGCGGCGCTGCCATCCGAGGCGGTGTGGTCTACCGAAAAGTATCTCAATTTTGTGCCACACCTGTTCAGTGAAGTGCGTCGCCAGTATGGCGAAGAAATTCACCTGCTACATGATGTGCATCACCGCTTAACACCCATTGAGGCAGCGCGGCTGGGTAAGGAGTTGGAGCCTTATCATCTGTTCTGGATGGAAGATGTCGTGCCCGCTGAAAACCAGCAGGGCTTTGAGCTTATCCGCCAGCACACCACCACCCCACTGGCTGTGGGAGAAGTGTTTAACTCTATTCATGACTGTAAGGAGCTTATCCTTAATCAGTCGATTGACTATATTCGCTCTACGCTGGTTCACGCCGGCGGCATTACGCAAATGCGCCGGATAGCCGATTTAGCGGCCCTCTACCATATTCGTACTGGTTTTCATGGTGCGACCGATCTGTCTCCGGTATGCATGGGGGCCGCACTTCACTTTGATTACTGGGTGCCTAACTTTGGTATTCAGGAGCATATGCCGCACAGCGAACTGATGGAATCGGTGTTCACTTTTGACTACCAGTTTGACCGTGGTTTCTTCACGCCGGGTGAAGCGCCCGGCCATGGTGTGGATATCGATGAAAAGCTGGCAGCAAAATATCCTTACCAGCGAGCGGCGCTACCAGTTAACCGACTCGAAGACGGCACGCTGTGGCATTGGTGATCGTTTTTTCTTATTAAAACCGACTCAGGACAATCCATTTGTAGGTTAAAAAAAGGTTAATTTTGAATTGAGGTGAAAGGTTATCGGGGCGATTGTCACCCTGAGGCATGCTTTTGTTTATGTGATTATTTTACATGGTAATTTTTTATTAATGTTATTTAAGCAAAAGCAATAAACTTACCAATAAACGTAAATTAAATGTTAATATAATAAGTTAATAATACCCTCCGGAATGAGTTGTACAAAGGAAACTCTGACACTCGATTGCGAACTCGATTGTAAATTCACAGTTGCCTCAATAAAGGCTGAGAATCACTGAAACCGGAGGGCTGCTACACATGCCTAAATCAAAAAGCAGAAATTTAAATTCACAAAGTGAGCAAAACGGCTTGATGCCAGGGGAGTCATTCCCGCGGTTTAAAAGGTCGGTGCTTGCCGCTGCTATTATGTCTTGTACCACAGCGGTAATGGCGCAAGAGGCAGTTGATGAAAGCAAAGAAAGCGAGGACGAGAGCGCTGTAGAGGTGATCTCGGTAACGGGTCAACGTCAGTCGCTGGAAAGCGCCATCGACTTAAAGAAGAATGCCGATACCATTGGTGATTCTATTGTCCTTGATGAAGCTGGCAAAGTCCCCAGTACCTCATTGTTAGAAATTCTGGAACGTTCACCGGGTGTTACCATGAACCGGGTTAGAGCGGGCAGCGAAGGCTCACCAGATGGTTTCGCCTTCGAAGGTTCAGGTATTCAGGTACGCGGCTTAAATAAGTCCAAAACACTGATCAACGGGCGCGAAGTATTTTCCGCTAACGGTGGTTCAGGGCTGAGCTGGGCAGATGTAGGCCCGGAGCTGCTAAAAGCGGTAACCGTATATAAAGCCAGCCGCGCCGATCTGATTGAAGGTGGTGTGGCCGGTACAGTAAACCTGCAAACCCGTATGCCTTTTGACTTTGAAGGCTTTAAAGCGAATGGCTCAGTAACGGCCGATTACGGTGACTTTTCTGAAGAGCTAACCCCAGCTTATTCTGGTCTTATCTCAGATCGCTGGGAAACTGACTACGGCGAATTTGGTGTGTTACTCAATATGGGTTACTCAAAAATCGCCTCGCACGACAGTAATATTATTATTCCGCCGTACCACGCGACCAACTACAACGGCCAGCGCGTATATGCCCCTGCCGGAGTGCGTTTTACCCAGGACCAGTTTGAGCGTGAACGGACCGGCTATTACGCAGCCCTGCAGTGGAAGCCAAGAGAAAACCTGGAATTCTTCCATACTACCTTTATATCAGAACGTGAAAGTAACCGTGACAGTCAGATCATGACTATTGAGCCGGGTGCGCCGGTAGGCGTGCTTGATGGTGCGCAGTTTGATGGTGACGTATTCGTTAGCGGTGCAATTTCCAGCACTAACCTTACTTCTGGCTTGCCAGTGGCAATGAACTCTAGCTTTACGCCGGGCTTCAGTAAAACAGCTGATCACAGCTTTGGCTTTGAATACGAGTCGGATTACTGGGATTTAAGCGGTAGCTATCAGTACGTTAAAGCGGAATCTCGTTCGGGCAAGTACAGCCTGGGTGGTGCGGTGCTTGAGAATATTATTGAAACCAATATGGACTTAACCGGCAGTCGTCCGGCGGTAACCTTTGGTAATCCGCTGTCTACCGATCCGGCGAATACCGGTATGTCGCGGATTAACTGGCTGGATATGGAAAATGAAGGCGATGCGCACGCGTTCCAACTGGATGCCAGTTTCTATCTTGAGCATGACTTCTTCCGTAAAGTGGCTGTGGGCGGCCGGGTCGCCGACCGTGAAGAATCAGACAGCTTTGTAGGTACCTGGTGGTCGGCCACAGGCCGTAACTGGAACGGTGTACCCAGAGCTTTTGTTGATACGGCACCGGAAGGTGATTTCTACTTAGAAGAATTCTCCGACTTCTTTAAAGGTGATGTACAGGCACCAGGCGCAGTGTGGGTAGGTACCGACCAAATCAACTCTGCCGACCAGTTTGCGCGGGTATACAACACCTATACCGCTTGTGGACCAGATTTGTATTACCAGTGTAGCGATCCGGAAGCGAGTAACTATATCTACGGCAACCCGCCAAACCGTAACTTTGATCAGCGTCCGCAGTTCTACGATACCAAGCATAAAACCCAGTCGTTGTATGCCATGGTAGGGTTTGAGAATTACGGCGATTCGTTCTGGTCTAACTTTACCGGTAACTTTGGTGTGCGTTGGGTGAACTATGACATAGAAAGTATGGGTAACTTTGCTTTCAATGGCGGTGCCCGTTACTACGCAACCGAAGCTGATGCACAGGCATCGGTAGAAGCCATGGGCGGCCTGGAAAACATTTTGGCCTGGCAGGAGGCCAACGAAGGGGTGCAACCTCCGTTTACCCGCGAAAGTGTCGGGTTTGAAAACGATCGTGTGGGTGAGTTAACAAAAGACTACTTCCTGCCGTCCTTTAACATTAAGTTTGAGCCGGTTGAAAACTGGATTGTGCGCTACGCGTTTACCAAAACCTTAACGCCGCCGCGTTATCCGGACATCCGGGCTCAGGGTATTGCATCAGTACAAACTACTGAGAACGTGATTAACCAAGAACTGGATGCGTTGTATCCGGATGACGATGTATCGATTCCGGCCATCTTCTCGGGCTACACCAATACCTCGGGGAACCCGTTCCTGGAGCCGGAAATTGCACTCAACCACGATGTATCGGTGGAGTGGTATCCACGTAAAGGCTCTTCGGTGCATTTATCGCTGTTCCATAAAACCATTGAAAATTACATTACGTTCAATAATTTCTCTGGCCCGGGCGCAGAGTATTTTAATGAAGACAACTATCCGCAGTCGGCGTTTACCGACGGTAGTGGCGGTTCCTTCCTGGATGGCCCGGTACAGAGCCGAACCAACTTCAACGCCGACGAAGATACCATTATCAGCGGTTTTGAATTGGGTGGCCGAACCTACTTCGACGAGTTGCCGGGTTGGTTAAGCGGTTTTGGTGTGGATGCTAACGTTACTTACATCGGTAACGACTCGCCGGATGCCTTCGCCCTGGATATTAATGGCGATGAGCTTAGTGTACCGGTAATTGGTTTATCTGAGTGGTCTTACTCAGCCACCTTACTTTACGATAAAGGCGATCTGAGTGCGCGTCTGGCCTATAACTGGCGTGATCGTTACCTGACTACCACCAACGACTCAGGTACTACGCGGGTGTATACCGACCCGTTCAGCGGTGACGATATTCAAATCGGTCTGCCGGTTTACGCAGCGGCTATTGGGCGTCTGGATGCCAGTGTTTCGTATCGGGTGACTGACGCTATCAACGTTAAGCTGAACGTACAGAACCTGACCGACGAAGACCAGCGTACCGAGATGGAAATCCTCGACGGCGTGTTTGTCGACCGGGCCGTGTTTGTGACCGACCGTCGTATCAGCCTGCACGTTGGATTTGACTTCTAAGCAGGGTGTTGAGATGGTTCAAACTAAGTTGTAAATAAAAGGTAAATGTAAGATGAGAAAGAGTGTATTGATCGTTGGCGGCGGTACCGCAGGCTGGATAACCGCGGCTTACATGGCGCGGATGCTGGCAGCAGACACCCCCGGCGGCGTATCAATCACTCTGGTCGAATCTGAAGAAATCGGTATCCTCGGCGTAGGCGAGGGTACCTTTCCTATCATCCGTAAAACCATGGGCCGTATAGGCCTGGATGAAAGTGATCTGATTAAACACGCGGATGCTACCTTCAAACAGGGCATCCGTTTTAATAACTGGAAGAAAAATCCCGCTGACGACCCGAATGACAGCTACTTTCACCCTTTTCAGGTAGCATCTCAGCATACTGATATGGATTTGTTGCCCTACTGGTTGTTAGGTGTCGCCGGGGATGTGCCCTGGTCTGAATGCTGCACAGTACAGGAACGGGCGGTGGAGGCTAAGCTGGCACCCAAGTTAATATCGCATCCCAATTATGAGGCGCCCCTTAATTACGCTTACCATTTTGATGCGACCAAGCTGGCAGCGTTAGTACGCCGTCGGGCGATGGAGATGGGGGTTAAACGACTAATCGATACCATTGACGATGTGAAGCTCGATGAAGGCGGTGCCATTGCATCGGTTACCGCCAGAGAGCATGGCGAACTCACTGCCGATCTGTTTATTGACTGCACCGGCTTCAGAGCCAGACTCATTGGTGAAACCCTGGGGTCGGAATTTACTTCCTATAAAAATGAGTTGTTCTGCGACCGGGCGGTAGCTTTGCAGGTGCCTTATGAACAAGCCGGCGGCCCCATTCCATCCTGTACTTATACTACAGCCAAAGATTACGGCTGGATTTGGGATATTGGTTTGCATGAACGGCGTGGACTGGGATATGTGTATTCCTCAAAGTACTGCGATGAAGAAACCGCAGTGGCTACCCTCAAAGCGCATATCGGGCCAGCGGCCGATAACCTGCAACACCGCTTACTGAAATTTGAGCCGGGTTATCGTAAAACCCAGTGGCATAAAAACTGTGTAGGGATAGGCTTGTCGGTGGGCTTTATTGAGCCGCTCGAAGCTACGGGGATAAGCTTTGCGGAAGTGGCCGCATTGATGCTGTGTAATCTGTTTCCGTGGTCCGGTGATTATGAGCGTTCTGCTACCCAGTTTAACAACGCCATGAGTAAACGCTTCGAACACGTAAAAGACTTCATTAAGCTCCACTACTATCTTACTGACCGCGACGATACGGCATTCTGGCGTGACAACCAGGATCCGGCCACAGCTTCTGAGTACCTTAAGGGGAAGCTGGAACAGTGGCGTCACCGGCCGCCTTCGTTTTTAGACATTGACGCCAGCCACGATATTTTTGATGAAAACAGCTGGCAATATATTCTTTATGGCATGGGCTTTAAAACCGATATTTCGGCCCGTGAAGGCGCGTTGCGTTTCTTTGATGATGCACGTAACGAGTTTGCCAGCATTCGCCAGCAAAGTGAGAATGCCAAACGGGCAGTGCCTACCCATCGCGATTTGGTGAGTGAGGTATGCCAGAATGGCTTTAAACCACAGCCGCGGAGGGCCCGTCGATGAGCCACTCAGCTAACCCCGTTAATACACCTGAAGTAAAACGCGTGGTGATAGTGGGAGGAGGCTCCTCAGGCTGGATGTGTGCAGCCGCCATTGCTCGCATTGCGCCGCCGGAAACCCGCATTACCCTGGTGGAATCTGAGGATATCGGCGTGATAGGCGTGGGTGAAGCCACCATTCCAACGTTGATGGAGTTTAATGATTTTCTCGGCATTAAAGAGCACGATTTACTCCGCGAGTGCCAGGGTACTTACAAACTGGGCATCGACTTTGTCGACTGGTATCAAAAAGGCGAGAGCTATTTTCATCCCTTTGGCTTTTACGGCCGCGATACGCCGGAGTTCTCCTTTCACCAACTGTGGCTGCGCTTAAATGCAATGGCTGAAAAAGGCGAAATCCCTGCCGATGCCCCTGGCATTATCAGCGACTATAATTTGTGTAGCGTAGCGGCTAAGCAAGGGCGTTATGCGCCGCCTCAGGGGGGCGCTGATACCATCTTATCGACCATGCGCTACGCTTATCATTTCGACTCAGCGCGGTATGGGCAATTGCTGCGGCGCTATGCCGAGCAACACAATGTAGGACGAATTGAAGGCATTGTTAACAGTGTTAAACAGGATCATAATACGGGCCTGCTACAATCGGTCACGCTAAACAGTGGGCAGATTCTGGAAGGTGACCTGTTTGTCGATTGCAGCGGCTTTAAGGCGCTGTTGATTGATGGTGCGATGCAAAGTGAATTTGTTGACTGGCATCACTACTTACCCTGCGACCGTGCCATTGCGGTGCAAACCAAATTAGCCGGTTCGCCAGACCCGTTTACCCGCTCCACTGCCGATGACGCCGGTTGGCGCTGGCGCATACCACTGCAAACCCGGTTAGGCAATGGCCATGTATACAGCAGTGACTTTATGGAGCAGGATGAGGCACTGCAAAAGTTACTTGCCGGAGTTGAGGGAGAACCGGTTACGCAACCGCTGCCGCTTAAGTTTCGTACCGGGCACCGCAAAGCATTCTGGGAGAAGAATTGCGTGGCTATCGGCCTGGCTGGCGGATTTATCGAACCGTTGGAATCCACCAGTATTCACCTCACCCAAATGGGCATACAGCAACTGGTGAACTTGTGGCCGGGGCGCGGCTGTAATCGTTCTGAGATAGCGCAGTACAATGCATTAATGACCGCCGACTATGAGCGCCTGCGCGACTTTATCGTGCTGCACTATAACGCTACCGAGCGCGAAGATACCGAGTTCTGGCGCTACGTAAAGCATATGGAAATCCCGGATACACTGGCAGCCAAACTGGAAATATTTCGCAGCAGTGGCAGGGTGATCCCGTCGCCCGAAGACTTGTTTACGCCGCACAGTTGGCTGGCCGTTATGCTGGGGCAGGGGATATACCCGCAAAACTACGATGTGCTGGTGGATAGGGTGCCTGCTCAGGCGCTACTTAAAAACATGCAAATGTTGCGCATGTCAGTGGCGAAAACGGCCGAGTCTATGCCCACACACGAGGAGTTTATCCGCCGTTACTGCCAGGCCGCGGCGGCATAATTGTGTTGCGCAATGTTAAGGAAGCAATGAGGGGAAGGCAAAGCCCCTCTGTTCCAGAGCTTTCGGTATCAATTCAATCGCGATAGTTCTCTATTACTCATCAGCGTTCTTGCAGTACACCTTACTCCACGCCACTATAAAAGCGGATTACAATTACTGAAACCCACGTTAGTTTTTTTCTACATCTAATTGTTGTTTGATTATGTCAATCAGTGTCTCAGCTTCCTCGAAGTCTACACGGGTGAACTTAGTGATATCTGTCTTGAGGCGTTCCAATACTCGTTCATTGTCGAGCAGAGTCTGCCTGATATAGTTTAAGGTGTCGCCGTGTGCCATAGCCGCGACCTCATCAGCGAGCATCATTGCACTGGCTTTCATGTCATCATAATCCTGTAATTCCATGTAATCGCGTTCGTAGAGGGCTTCAAATACGTCGGGAATTTTACTGTAGTGTTTTATGACGTAATAAATATCGATAGCGTCCTTTCCCTGGTACTCGCGACCTCGTTCTGTCCAGGTGATGAGTTTGAGTAACAAGATGCCAGCCGGAGAGGCTACTTTTACACTTCGCGCAGGCTCTTTGCTCAGGTGTATGTCCCAGGCATGGTCATAGACTTCATCAAAGCCTAGCACGCTCATTTGAAAAGCATGTTCTGGCGGCCAGGTGATCTGGCCCTCGGCGTCACTGACTCCCCCAAATGGAATGAGATCGATTTCCCAAGGCAGGCCGTCACTGTCAGTGGTATTGAGTTGATGTGTTTTCTTTGGGTGTGCTGTAAACCCCGATTGAATCAGGGCATCTCGCATTTTTTTGTAATGCTCCCAACTTGGCACTTCCAGACCAAAATCCACATCCCGCGTACCACGTTCAATCGCAGCGTTATAGCCGTGAACTAAAATGATATCCCTTGCCGTCGCTCCTACGATTAGTAGTGGTATCTTCAAGGCTACTGCAATACGCTGAACTCGGCCATAAACCTCAACCAGTCCATCAGGTAGTTTGTTGCTGACATCAAGTGAGATAGTCATTGTAGATCCTTTTCGCGGTTTCGAGGTTGCGAGGGTCGTCGCTATTGAGCAATTCTGCATACACCAGTAAAGGCGTGGCATAGCCTGGTAACTTACCTTTAATCTTCTCAATTGCTACAGGCGGCTCTACAATCCTGATTGGCGTAACGTCTGTTTCATTGGCATGTAGTCGGCGCAGTCTGAATTTTTTTAACAGTGTTTTATGCGCCTCAGCATCTGCGTAGATTTGATAGGTTTTCGGTTTGAGGTAATGGGTATATGCGTCGGCAGCGACCTCACCGCCCCACAGTGCACCGTATGGTTCAAGCGGGGCATTACGTATTTCAGTTAAATCCTGGGCGACATAGAGAGCCTGTTTCAGCTTTGCTTCCATGTTGTGAGGGTAAGCATCCAGCCATCGCGTGTGGAGCAGGTCTTGCTCATTGATGGCATACCCTTTTTTTCCTCTATCGATAATAAAGGTGAGTTGTTTGAGATCATCCAAGACTTGCTTTACGGTGCCTAATGCAATTTCTGCCTCGTCAGCGAGCACGCGCATTGGTTGGTTGACGAGTTCTGGTCTTAACAACAGCATCATCACCAGTTTCATCCCTTTAGGCTGGAAAGCCTTACCTGTTAGTTGGCGAGTTAGTTGTATCTGATGCTCTGGCGGTGGTTTACGGCCTCGAATGTCTATATAAATCGGTGGATGATTGAGGTGAGCATTACCAGCGAGATCTAAGTAATCGATCTGCATTTCCCGACAAAGTTCGGCAAGCTTTTCATTAATGTAGGGAGCAATGATGAGAACTTTTTCATCGTTAAATACCGTTTTCACTAGGGTGAGCTTTGCCAGTATTTGACGCGTAAGTCTTTTTTTTGTTTCAACGCCCCAAGTAAATTGTTGTTGTCCGTAAGCAATAGTTAAACGCTCGTCGGCTTCATGAATATTATCTCCAATATTGTGCGTTTGGGTGACGTTTAGGTTTGTTGTTACTGCTAACAGTTCGGCTGCTTCAGCTAGTAGAGTGTCCATGTGTTCATTTATTAATATTGTTCATTCCTACTGAACAATGCACTAAAATGAACAGTATGGCAATATGTCGTTCATTATTTTTATTTGTTCATTTGTATTGAACTATGCTTAAAAGTGAACGTGAGTGAAAATCGGCGCGTTTCTGTCTGACCCTGGCGGTGTAACACACGCGGTTTTTTTCTCGTCCATTTACTTATGCTAATATTAGCCATCTTATTTTCACTCACTTTAAGTGTACGGCTGCCCAAAAGTATTCCCCTATTTGGGCAACGAGTTCCTCTCAAAGGGGACAAAACAGTGTGAAAATGCTCAACTTTTAAATGCTAAGTTTAACTGAGGAACGCCGTAAGTGGCTGATGTAAAAGATTTAAATAGAGAACTTGCGAAACCCACTTTGGATAGGCGTATCTCTGTCGCTCCAATGCTCGACTGGACAGACAGGCATTGCCGGTACTTCTTGCGGTTGATATCCCGCCACACGCTGCTGTATACCGAGATGGTTACAAGCGGCGCCATTATTTATGGCAAGGGCGACTATCTTGGTTTTAACGAAGAGGAGCATCCGGTCGCGGTGCAACTTGGTGGCTGCGATCCGGAGCATATGACACAGTGCGCGGTTAAATCTCAGGAATACGGTTACGACGAAGTGAATATCAACGTTGGTTGTCCGTCTGACCGGGTGAAAAATGGCAGTTTTGGTGCTTGTTTGATGGCCCAGCCTCAGGTGGTGGCAGATTGCGTAAAAGCCATGCAGGCCGAAGTGGATATTCCGGTTACCGTTAAATGCCGGATTGGCATTGATGATATGGACGAGTACGAAGACTTCAGCCGGTTTATTGATGTGGTGGCCGGTGCCGGATGCGATACGTTTATTGTACATGCCCGCAAGGCCTGGCTGCAGGGGCTTAGTCCGAAAGAAAACCGCGATATCCCGCCACTCAACTATGAGCGGGTGTACCAGTTAAAATCGCAACACCCTGATCTGAACATTTCAATCAACGGCGGTATTACCAGCCTGGAGCAGGCCGAAGGGCACCTTAATCAGGTTGATGGCGTGATGATTGGCCGCGAGGTTTATTCGAATCCCTACATTCTGACAGAGGTTGATAAGCGCTTTTACGGCGACACTGCGCAGCCGCTGGACCGCGCAGAGATTGTTAGCTTAATGCAGGCTTATATTGAGCGTCAGGATGCACCGTACTTTAAACCCTGGCATGCTGCCCGCCATATGCTCGGCCTGTTTCAGGGGCAACCGGGTGGCAGAGTGTGGCGACGCTACCTTAGTCAGAAAGGCACTGGCAAAAACCCCGATCCTAACTTGTTGATGAATGGTTTAGCGGCAATGCAGGAAACCGCATCGAAAGCTATTGAGTATCAATCTAAAGAGATTGGTTAATTTCACAACCTTATTTGGTTAAACTCACCAACAGTTGGTGTGCTTCTTTTTTGTACGATAATTGGCATGCCAACACAAAAATGAAAAATCATTAAATTTCAATAATCTAAAGTTTTTTGAAAGAATGGCACAGGTTTCGCTATCTAGTGTGTAACAAATCACTTGTTTAACTAAATAGAGGAAACACCATGAAAATCAAATCAATCATCATTACTTCAGTCGTTGCTTTAGGTCTGTCTGTAAGTGCTCAGGCCAATGCCCAGGAATCAGCAGTAGAGCGTTTAATGAGTAGCCTGATCTCCAGTGCAGTATCAGTGACTCAGGCCGAAATTAGCCGTGAGGTTCAGCAAAATATTGCCAATGCCACTTACCATGTATCACTGTCTGATTCGCCGGTAGGTAAAGTCTCTGTACAGGAACTGGCTGCCAAAACCGAGCAGAACAACAAACAGGCTGATAGCGAGTAACAGGCGGCACTGGCTATGATGTTCAGCCATGCACTACTCGCCAGTTACGTAGTCCTTCTACCGATAGTCAGCATAGGCCTTTGCGCTTTGGTGACATCCGCGATACGAAGCTACGTACAAAGGGTCAGCTCCATAAGGCCCCACGTCTTACTAAGACAAATTCGAAGGCACAGGTAACCGTAAAAACGTTACCTGTTTTTGTATTTGCAACTCCACAGTTTTTATTTTCCTTTCCTCTTGCGTTTTAAACACCTTTCTTTGACCAATAATTCACCAGTACACCGCTAATCTCGTTCCAATGCCCGAATATGGTTGGCGAACTTCACAATGTAAGTAGTGAAATTAACTAACTATTAGTTCAAAAAATCTGATGTGGTTATTAGTTATACGAACATGATTGTTGAAATCCTATATAAAACAATTATTTGCAGTTTTCTTAAAGGATGGCACAGCTTTCGCTATCTGTTAGTCAACCAATTACTTATTTAACTAAATAGAGGAAACACCATGAAAATCAAATCAATCATTCTTACTTCAGTCATTGCTTTAGGTCTGTCTGTTAGTGCTCAGGCCAATGCCCAGGAATCAGCTGTAGAGCGTTTAATGAGTAGCCTGATCTCCAGTGCAGTATCAGTAACTCAGGCTGAAATTAGCCGTGAGGTTCAGCAGAATATTGCCAATGCCACTTATCACGTATCACTGTCTGATGTGCCGGCAGGTAAAGTCTCTGTACAGGAACTGGCTGCCAATACTGAGCAACACAACATCCAGGTTGATAGCGAGTAACAGGCGGCACTGGCTATGATGTTCAGCCATGCACTACTCGCCAGTTACGTAGTCCTTCTACCGATAGTCAGCATAGGCCTCTGCGCTTTGGTGACATCCGCGATACAAAGCTACGTACAAAGGGTCAGCTCCATAAGGCCCCACGTCTTACTAAGACAAATTCGAAGGCACAGGTAACCGTAAAAACGTTACCTGTTTTTTTTGCACTGCTTTTTATTCTTTCCTTTTAATCTCTGCTGCTTCTCTGGTCTCTGTACGTCCGTAATTACGTCTTACCATAATGTACTCATCACATCGCTGCTCAGAAGCTCTCTTGTACGCCGACTGGTGTGGTTAATTGATGATTTAAACGCCGTATATGGGGTTAGACAAGGGTTTTGGTCAATTAAGCTAAACAGTTAGTCAATTTTGCCAATATATGGTTTTGATATTGTTTTATTCGATGTGAGAAATACGGGATTTAATTTAAAGTTATAAAAATCAGTGGTTTATAAGTTGGCATGCGAATTGTTATATCTAAGCAAGTGTTAAGTAACTTTTAAAAACGTTTCGCCAATCGGAGATTTAATTATGGGAATGTTCACACGTATCAACGACATCATTCAGTCTAACATCAACGCGCTGCTGGATAAGGCAGAGGATCCTGAAAAAATGATCCGCCTGATTATTCAGGAGATGCAGGAAACCCTGGTGGAAATCCGTACGCTGGCTGCACAGCATATTGCCGAGCAAAAGCACCTTAACCGCCAGATTGATAACCTGGGTAAACGCGCCGCTCACTGGCAGGAAAATGCCGAGCTGGCCGTCAGTAAAGGTAAAGATGATTTGGCTCGGGCAGCGCTGAAAGAAAAGAAAGAACTGGAAGCAAAGCAAGTAGAACTGCAGGAGCAGTTACAGGTAATCGATGAAGCGCTGTTAAAAGTGCAGGACGATACCGGCCGTTTAAACGAGAAATTAAACGAAGCCAAAGCCAAGCAAAAAGCGCTGGCAGTACGTCGTCAGTCTGCCTCAGTAAGAATGCAGGCTAAACAGGCAACGCACAGTGACAAGTTAGATAGTGTGATGGGCCGTTTCGCTCACTATGAACAGCGGGTAGATGAACTGGAAGCACGGGCTGAAGCCTATGATTTAACCGACAGCGCTTCAAAAACCTCACTACAGGCTGAGTTCGACGCCCTGGAAAAAGACGAATCAATTGAGCAGGAACTGGCTGCGTTAAAAGCGAAAAAAGTCGCGTAAACGCATGATGGCCCGCGCAGTGCGGGCCTCGCAACCAACCGGGTCATTCAAGCAGGAGTAAGGTTATGAAAACTATTTATGAAAAAAAACGTGTATCAAGAGATTTAGGTCGGGCTGTAATTTCAGGTGTATGTGCTGGTGTAGCCCGCTATGCTGACATCGATCCGGTTTGGGTTCGTGCCGGTGCTGCTTTAGGTTTAGTGTTCGTGCCAATGATTACTCTGCCTGCTTATGTTGCGGCGGTGATCCTGTTACCAAGGAGAGCATAATGAAAAACTTTATTCTTGCCATCCTGATTGCCATCGTGCTCACCAAGGTATTGGGCGGTGTGGCATCCGACTGGTTTGATTTACACCTGGTCATGGGTGACGAACTGGTAAGTGGTACGCTGGAATGGATAATTATGGCCGGAGTTGGTGTACTGTTAGTGGTTATTGGCTTTGTGGTCGCCATGAGCATTGCCGCTGCGCTGGGCATCGCCGCTATCGCGGTACTTGGCGGGCTAGTGTTTGCCGGACTGGGTGTGTTCTGGCCGGTATTGTTAATCGTTGCCATTGTATTGCTGGTAGGGAAGTCAAATAACGCAACAGCCTGATTTCTCCTTCGTCAGCCTCCACCAACCACAGTGGATTTACTTTCAGAGATGAACAACTTAGCATAATGAGCCATACTTTGAATGTATGACAGGCTGTTCACCTCAAAGACCAATCGCAAACAAGGAAAACTATGAAACAGTATTTAAATGTAAAAACCATTAGTATTACCTTAGGTGTTTTGTTTCTGCTTCTTTGGCTGATTGGTTTTTACTGTAGCCTCGAACCCGATACGTTTGATGTTAAAGCCAATGCCAGAGAGCAAATGAGTAGTACCAATGTGCAACCAGTGCCCGGCTATACTGTGACTACCACCTTAATTACTGTTGCCGATACCCTCATGGACAAACCAGGTGGTTACTTATCCAATGACGTAATGCCGCCATCTGTGTTTCTGGATAACATGCCCAGCTGGGAGTTCGGGGTACTGGAGATAGTCCGCGATATGTTGTTATCCATGCGCAAGGATTTTAGTCGCTCTCAGTCGCAGTCGGTTGAAAATCCACATCTGGTAAAAGCGCAACCAAAATTCAACATCGACAGCCGTAACTGGCTGTTTCCTTCCGCAGAGTCGCAGTACTCAGAAGCCATTGATTATCTGAGTCAGTATCGTGATGACCTTGCTGATCCCACCCTTGGCGACAGCCAGTTTTATACCCGTGCCGATAACCTTCGTGAGTATTTAAAACAGGTTGAGAAGAAACTTGGCAGTTTATCTCAACGACTCAGCGCCAGTGTTGAGGCTGAGCGGGTAAATACCGATTTGGCCGGTGATAAGTCGGCGTCTAACAGCACACCGCGCCCTAACTCTATTCAAACCCGTACCAGCTGGTGGCAACTGGATAATGTGTTTTATGAAGCCAGAGGGTCTACCTGGGCACTTTTACACCTGCTAAAAGCCATTGAAGTAGACTTTGCCAGTGTCTTGGAAAACAAGAATGCGTTAGTGAGTTTACAACAGATAATCAAAGAGTTAGAAGCCACACAACAGACTATCTGGAGCCCGATGATTCTTAATGGCAGCGGCTTTGGTATGTTAGCTAATCACTCGTTAGTAATGGCGAACTATATTTCTCGTGCAAATGCAGCCATAATTGAGTTGTCTGAATTACTCAATCAAGGATAAACGATGAAAAAACGTGTCATTGCCGCCGCTCTTGGGGCGTTATGTCTTGCCCCTGCCACTCATGCAGATACGCTGCTTGGGCTCTACGCTGGCGCTCAGGGATGGAATACTTCCACGTCGGGCGGTTTCTCTGAAACCTCCAACACGGCTGATTTTGATTTTGACAGTTCTACCAATGCGTCTTTGTACGTGGCGTTTGAACACTTTGTACCGCTGGTTCCTAATGTAAAAGTTAACTATCTGCAACTGGATACCGACGGTGTAACTAATCTGAATGCAGCCTTTGAATTTGAAGGCACTGAATACGAAGCCAACACATCGTTATTAACCGACGCGAGCATCGATAGCGCCGACCTTATTCTGTATTACGAGATCTTCGATAACGATCTGGTTAGTTTTGATATTGGTGTCAACGGTAAATACATCGACGGTACGTTTTATGTGGAAGACGTTGATAGCGGCGAAAGTGGTGAGGCATCGTTTAAAGGTATTATCCCAATGGCTTACAGTCGGGTGGAGTTTGGCCTGCCGTTCACTGGCCTAGGTGTTTACGCTGAAGGTAGCTATCTGAGTTTTGATGATCATGAGGTTCGAGACATTCAGGCTGCGCTTACTTATTCTTTTGTCGAGAATTTAGCTATCGATATGACCCTACAGGTTGGCTATCGCGACATCACTGTAGACATTGAAGATCTGGACGATATCTACGCCGATCTGGGCTTCGACGGCGTCTTTGCCGGTCTTGAAATTCACTTCTAGTATTTTAAGATATAAAAAAGTAATTTTAATTCTTTCCAGTTATCAAGAAAACTCATTAGCCTAGTAGTATGCAAATAAGGCTAATGAGTTATGTCAGCAAATTCTAACAACCAAAACACTTCAGTCGGTGCACCGGGAGCAATTCTGAGTGAACCGCAATGGAATGCGATCACCCAGTCGATCTCTGGGTTGAACGCACAGCAATTAACCTGGGTAAGTGGTTACCTGGCGGGTCTGGCAGCGTCCGGACAAGCGTTACCGCAAGGGCAGGCAGCAGTCGTGCCAGTGGCGGCCGGCGAAGCGCCGGTACTAACCATTTTGTTCGGCTCTCAAACCGGTAACGCCAAGGGCATTGCCCAGTCGTTACAGGCTAAGGTTGAAGCCGCAGGTTACTCCAGCAAATTAATCAGCATGGCCGATTACAAGCCGCGTCAGATTAAAAATGAAACTCACCTGGCCATTGTGGCCAGTACTCATGGTGAAGGCGAGCCGCCTGATGATGCCATTGAGTTGCATGAGTTTCTGGGCACTAAGAAAGCCCCTAAGGTTGATAAGCTGAAATACGCAGTGCTGTCGCTGGGCGATTCAAGCTATGAATTCTTCTGCCAAACCGGTAAAGACTTCGACGAGCGTCTGGCGAAGCTGGGCGGTAAGCTGGTAGTGCCACGCGTAGACTGCGATGTGGATTATGAAGCTGAAGCCGAGGCCTGGGTTGCCAAACTGATCGAAACGTTAAAAGACGATTTCACTTCCGCCGGTTCAGCCGCCGTAGCCATGCAAACTGGTTCTGCAGTAGCCGCCGGCACCGCAGCGCAGGTATACACCAAGAAAGCGCCTTATCAGGCAACCTTGTTAACCTCGCAAAAGATTACGGGTCGTGACTCGGTTAAAGATATCCGCCACATCGAAATCAGCCTGGAAGATTCTGGTATTACTTATCAGGCTGGCGATGCGCTGGGTGTTTGGTTTAAGAACGATGCAGCACTGGCCGACGAAATTATTACCCTGATCCAGGCATCTGCCGATCAGGAAGTCACCGTCGCCGAACACACGCTGTCGTTTAAAGAAGCGTTGATCAATAAGCTGGAACTTACCCTGAGCTATCCGGGGTTTGTAAAGGCGTATCAGGAAGCCTCTGGCTGTGAAGCATTAGCGAAGTTGCTGGAAGACAAAGCTGCACTGCGTGACTATCTGGCCGATCGCCAGATTATCGATATTGTTCGCGACCATCCGCATCCGGTTACGGCTGAGCAGTTTGTCGCAGCTTGTCGTCCGTTAACGCCGCGTCTGTACTCGATTGCCTCAAGCCAGTCAGAAGTAGAAGACGAAGTGCACTTAACTATCGCGCACGTTGATTACGATGCCTTTGGTAATCGTCATCAGGGCGGCGCATCAGGCTATCTGTGTGAGCGTCTTGAAGAAGGCGGTGAAGTAGAAGTGTTTGTTGAGCCAAACGATAACTTCCGTCTGCCGGAAAACTCTGACACACCTGTCATCATGATTGGTCCGGGAACTGGTATTGCACCATTCCGCGCGTTTATGCAGGAACGTGATGCTCAGGGCGCAGAAGGGAAGAACTGGTTGTTCTTTGGTAATCCTCACTTTACTCAGGACTTCCTGTATCAGGTTGAGTGGCAAGGATACGTGAAAAGTGGCCTGCTGAGCAAAATCAGCCTGGCTTTCTCACGTGATCAGAAAGACAAAATTTATGTTCAGCATCGGTTGCTTGAAGAAGGCAAGGCGGTTTATGAGTGGTTAGAAGAAGGCGCCCACCTGTATGTGTGTGGCGATGCTAACCAAATGGCCAAAGATGTTGAAAGTGCGCTGCTTGAAATCTTCAGGACCCACGGTGGTAAGAGTGACGAAGAAGCCAAGGCTTACTTACTGTCACTGCGCAAAGCAAAACGATATCAGAAGGATGTCTACTAATGAGCGATACTAAGTCTCCTTTTATTGTTGAAGGCAAACTGGCCGACAATGAACGCCTTAAAGCAGAGAGTCGCCATCTGCGCGGCACCATCGAGCAGGATCTGCAGGATCCGTTAACCGGTGGCTTTACTGCAGATAACTTTCAGCTGATCCGCTTTCACGGCATGTATCAGCAGGACGACCGTGACATCCGCGGTGAACGTACCAAGCAAAAATTAGAGCCATTGCACAACGTAATGCTGCGCGCCCGTCTACCGGGTGGTGTGTGTAACCCTGAGCAGTGGCTGGCTATCGACAAGTTTGCCGATGAGTACACCATGTACGGCAGTATTCGTTTAACTACCCGCCAGACGTTCCAGTTCCACGGCGTGTTAAAGCCGAATATTAAGTTAATGCACCAAACGCTTAACTCCGTAGGGATTGACTCAATCGCGACCGCAGGTGACGTTAACCGTAACGTTCTGTGTACCTCTAACCCGGTTGAGTCGGAAGTACATCAGCAGGCTTACGACTGGGCTACTAAGATTAGTGAGCACTTACTTCCGAAAACTCGTGCGTACGCCGAGATCTGGTTAAATGGTGAGAAAGTCGAAACCACCGATCAGGAGCCAATCCTCGGTGATACTTATTTACCTCGTAAATTTAAAACCACCGTGGTTATTCCACCGCAAAACGATGTCGACGTTCACGCTAACGACCTTAACTTTGTGGCCATTGCCGAAAACGGCAAGCTGGTGGGCTTTAACGTATTAGTGGGCGGTGGCCTGGCCATGACCCATGGCGATAAAGCCACGTTCCCGCGTAAGGCCGACGACTTTGGTTTTATTCCGTTAGAACATACGTTGGCGGTTGCTGAAGCCGTGGTAACCACTCAGCGTGACTGGGGTAACCGGGTGAATCGTAAAAACGCGAAAACCAAGTATACCCTTGAGCGCGTAGGTGTGGATAACTTCCGCGCTGAAGTGGAAAAACGTGCCGGTGTTACCTTTGCCCAAAGCAAGCCTTATGAATTCACCAGCCGTGGCGATCGCATTGGCTGGGTTGAAGGCATTGACGGTAAATTTCATTTAACGCTGTTTATCGAAAACGGCCGGATCCTGGATTATCCGAATAAAACCCTGAAAACCGGTTGCCGCGAAATTGCCAAAATTCATAAAGGTGATTTCCGCATGACGGCTAATCAGAACCTGATTGTGGCGGGTGTACCAGCCGATCAGAAAGACGCCATTGAAGCGCTCGCCAGAGAGCATGGTTTAATTCAACCGGATGTATCGGCTCAGCGTTTAGATTCCATGGCTTGTGTAGCGTTACCTACCTGCCCGCTGGCAATGGCAGAAGCCGAGCGCTTCTTACCTGGCGCAGTAGACCAGCTCGACGAGTTACTGGCCAAGCACGGTTTAAGCGACGACAGCGTGATATTCCGGGTAACCGGTTGTCCGAATGGTTGTGGTCGCGCCATGCTGGCTGAAGTCGGTTTGGTGGGTAAAGGCCCGGGCCGTTACAACCTGCACTTAGGTGGTAACCGTGAAGGGACCCGTATTCCTCGTATGTTTAAAGAAAACATCACCGAGCAGGAAGTCATGGCTATTCTCGATGAGCTTCTTGGCCAGTGGGCCGGTTCGCGTGAAGCGAATGAGTCATTCGGCGATTTCGTAGTGCGCACAGGCGTGATTGCCCCGGTGATCAACTCCGCTCAGGATTTTTATGACTGATCACGATCTTCAATCGATTCGCCGACCGGTTACCTCCGATACTACTGATGAGGAACTGACGGCAATCAATCAGGTGCTGGAAACACTGGATGCGTCAGCGCGTATCCGGTGGGCCCTGGAGTATTTGCCGGGTAACCACATTGTGTCGTCAAGCTTTGGCGCGCAGTCTGCGGTTATGCTGCATTTACTTACCCAGGCAAAGCCTGATATTCCGGTAGTGTTAACCGACACCGGTTACCTGTTTCCGGAAACTTACCAGTTTGTCGACGAACTGGCAGAGCAGCTCAAGCTCAACTTAAAGGTGTATCGCAGCGACATTTCACCTGCCTGGCAGGAGGCGCGTTTTGGCCGCTTGTGGGAGCAGGGGATCGACGGCATCGAGCGTTACAACAAGATGAACAAAGTTGAGCCTATGCAACGGGCGTTAAAAGAGCTAGAGGCACAAACCTGGTTTGCCGGGTTGCGTCGTAGTCAGGCTGATACACGACAACATTTACCTGTTCTGCAACGCTCTGGCAACCAGTTTAAGTTGTACCCGATTATCGACTGGTCAAATAAAGACCTGCATTATTACCTTAAAGATAATGGCTTGTCTTATCATCCACTGTGGGAGCAGGGTTATGTTTCTATTGGTGACTGGCATACCACCCAGTCACTGCAGGAAGGGATGAGCGAGCAGGATACCCGCTTCTTCGGGCTTAAGCGCGAATGTGGCCTGCACGAATTTGGTGACGGTATTTAATCAAATGGTTGTTTACTCCACACTGAAATGTGGGGTAAACAGCGATTTAATATGCGCAGTAAACGCTTCAGACTTTTGTTTTGGTAACAAGCGTGCCAACTCACTGCCCACCGCAGTAAACTTATAATACGTCATTAGCAATTGCTTGCTTCGCGCTTCTAACGTCAAACTTTCGGTCGAAAACTTCAGTGCTATGGATGTTCCCTTGTCCAGCAGACCGGTTTCTATTTCCGTTGCATACAATAATTTCATGCTGCCCAGAGCCAGTATATCAGTGTAAGACAAGCCAAACTGAGCCAATTGGGTGTGTGCTGCCGGGGCGGGAAACAGGGCATTAAGTAAACCGGGTTGTTGATGGTATCCGGTAACGATAACTGGCGCCGGGTCGTTGTTGCGCCGACAAGCTAACTGGCAGGCCTTGCTGAATAACCCCGCATCCCGTTGAGTGAGTTTCGTCAGTGTTTCCAGACTCCGTAGTGAAAAGCTGCCCGGTCGCTGAATTTCTACTGCCAGAATTTTACCCCACAACTCCTGCATGGTAGGTGAGTAAATATTTTCAGCCATGGAAATAAACGAATGAAACCAGTCTGGGTCGACCTGCTCCTGAGACGGCTCACCGCTGGAAACTGATAAGGCTACCGACATAATTTTTTGCAGGTTAGCCAGTCTTTTTTGTTCGCGCAGGCGTTGATATTGAGCTATTTGCCGGGCCGGCTGAGTGGAGTAGTCCAGCGCCGATTGCTCAATGCCGATGGATGAAAACCAATGGGTGATGCGGTGTCGAGTTGAACTACTATGCTGTGTGGAGCGGCGTTTGGTGGATGACGTTTCTTCACTGGCAGGCTTGGGGACTTTACGCTCCTTACCGGTAGCGCTGGTCCACTGCGTGGCTGAAGTGTGCGTGGGTATTTTCATCTCATAACATTCGCCGTATACACATAACTAAAAATACCTTGTTTCGACTTTAGTGTATAGGAAGTTTACTATGCAAAGGTCTATATTAGGGGTAGGATGCTAATAATATTGGTCACAACGTAAACAAGATGTCTGCGCAATACGATAACGACGAGCTGGTATTTCTTGATGAAGACACCCATCAGGAATTAGAACAGAGCAATAAAAGAGAATGGAATATCTTGATCGTTGATGATGATGAAGAAATCCATACCGTGACCCGCCTCGCCTTATCCGATCTTGAAGTTCACGACCGCAAGTTAAACTTTCTTCATGCCTATTCCGGCAAAGAAGCCAAAACGATACTCAATGAATATGGCAGCAGCATTGCTATTATTCTACTTGATGTGGTGATGGAAACCGATGACGCCGGCCTCACAGTGGTTCGCTATCTGCGCGAGACACTCAACCACCATGAGCCGCGAATCATTCTACGCACTGGTCAGCCAGGTTTTGCCCCTGAAGAAAAAGTCATCAAAACCTATGATATTAATGACTACAAAACCAAAACTGAGCTGACCCGGGCAAAACTGCTTACCACAGTGATTTCTTCGGTTCGGTCATATCAGCAAATCCTGACCATTAATCAAAGTCGGGTTGGTTTACAGAAAATCATCCACTCAGCCTCCAATCTGCTGGAAGAACATTCCATTAAAGGATTTTGTGAGGGGATCGTTACGCAAATCAGTTCGATGATAGGGCTCGAAGCCGAAGGCATTGTGTGTGCCCGGGCGGGCTCCGTACTCGATCGCGACGATGATGGTGTTTACGTGCTCGGCGCGGCTGGCGATTATGCCACCTACATTAACGAACGTATCGAGTCGTTACATAACGCCCTGATAGTAGAGCATGTCAGCCGCTGTTTACGGCTTAAGAAACATATATTTGAAGCCGGCGTTTCCGTGCTTTACTTAAATAGCTCTGGCTTTGAAGCCGCTGTGTACTTAAACCTGCACAGTGAAATAAGCGAATTGGATAAACAACTGCTGGAAGTGTTCCTGTCGAGCATTTCTGTAGGTTATGAGAACGTGTATCTGTTTCATGAGCTCAGAAACGCGGCTTTCAGAGACTGGCTCACTCGGCTGCCCAACCGTAACGAATTTATTAATATTCTCGACCATTCAAAAAACTACCACACCCAGGAGCAGCTCTGTGCGGCGTTAATTGACATTAACCAGTTTTCAGATATCAACGACGGGTTAGGTCAGGAGGCCGGCAACGAATTGCTTAAAGCCGTGGCGCAACGGCTGAATGACTGCTTTGGTACAGAGGTTAAGAAGAGTCGCATAGCAGCAGACGTGTTTGGTCTGTTTGGAAAAGCTGAGGAGGTTACACCGGCACTCATAAATCAAGCATTTCAGCAGCCCTTCAGTGCCGACGATAACACCATGCCACTGAATGTCACGGTTGGTTTGTGTTTGCTGGGTCGTAAGCCGGAAGCCGGCGTGGATATTCTCAAGCGAACCAATATTGCACTTAACCGGGCTAAGAAAATCCCCACCACTAACTTTGAGTATTTTGCCCCGGAAATCGAAGAGCAAACGACCTGGCGACTGCATATGATCCGTCGCCTGCGCAACGATTTTACTGCCCGCAAACTGGAACTCTGGTTTCAGCCGCAGGTCGACCTTTCCAGCGAAAAGGTGATTGGCATGGAAGGCTTGTTGCGCTGGCCCGACGGTAACGGCGGCTTTATTTCACCAGCTGAGTTTGTGCCCCTGGCCGAATATTCCGGGCTGATTGTTGATATTGGCTACTGGGTTGTTGAGGAGTCCTGTAAACGTCTTCAGGAACTGGCGAACCTGGGGTATCCGAATTTACGGGTGGCGGTTAATGTGTCGATTCCCCAGTTCAGGGATCCGCAGTTTGTTAAAAGCATCAAACGATTAATTACAGAATCTGGCATCAGCCCCAGTTTACTTGAACTCGAAATTACTGAGAGTGTGGTGATGGATGAACCGCAAATAGTCATCGATGCTCTCACCGACCTTAAACAGTTTGGAGTGACCATCGCCATTGATGATTTTGGTACCGGCTTTTCGTCTATGAGTTACCTGCAAAAGTTGCCTTTGGATCGTCTGAAGGTTGACCGCTCCTTTGTGGCCGAAATTCGCCCCGGCGAAACCGCCTTTATTGCCGAGACCATTGTGACTCTCGGCAGTAAGCTAGGCCTTACCACCATTGCCGAAGGCATTGAAAAGCGCGAGCAGGCGAGCTTTATGATCAAGCTCGGCTGTGATGAAGCCCAGGGGTATCTATTTGGACGGCCCATGCCATTTACCAGCCTGGTAGAGTTTCTGGCCGAAAAAAGCGCAGACTAAACGCAATCAGCGAATTTTTTTGCTTTGTTACACTCGCTGTAATATTACTGTCATATAGCTGTGATTTAGCATTTGCTAATTGGACAAAAATACAGTAAAGTAAAATTATCGTTAACAAAAGGAGATTATCTCATGCGTAAAGTTGTATTAGCATCACTGTTGCTTGCTGGAGCTAGTGTGGCGCATGCTGACACCGGTAACGATAAAGCATTTTCTTGTATGGATGCGAAGACGTTTGAAATTAATAGTACATGTATGGTTGATAAAATCAGCAACAACATGGACTTCCAGGCTGCTCAACAAACTATTGTTGAAGCTGCTGATACCAACAGCAGCAAGTACGCGATGGCAACTATGACTTTTAATGTCGAAGAAATGACTATCGATATCGTCGCTCACAGAGACGCGCTGTTAGTGCGTAATGCCACCGAGCAGAAATAGCCTTCAGCACTGGCTGAATAAAAAAACCGGAGTTTATCTCCGGTTTTTTTCGTTTTAGGCCCCTAATAATTAATCAGTAAAGACCCGGTTTAAACCATTGAGTGCAGCGACCCGATAGGCTTCTGCCATGGTGGGGTAGTTAAACGTGGTATTGATGAAATACTCAATAGTGTTACTGGCCCCCTGTTGCTGCATAATCGCCTGGCCGATGTGAACAATCTCCGAAGCACGTTCACCAAAGCAGTGAATGCCCAGTACTTCTTTGGTTTCACGGTGAAACAGAATTTTTAAGCTTCCCACCTGAGTAGAGGCAATCTGTGCTCTGGCCAGATGTTTAAACTGGGCACGGCCTACTTCGTATGGGATCTTAAGCTGGGTGAGCTCCTGCTCATTTTTTCCCACAGAGCTAATCTCAGGAATGGTATAAATGCCGGTGGGAATATCTTCAACCAACTGTGCATTCGCATTGCCGTGCAACATGGCTTCAGCAGCAAAACGCCCCTGGTTATAAGCGGCTGATGCCAAACTGGGATAGCCAATTACATCACCGATGGCATAAATGTTATCCACTTCGGTCTGATAATTGTGGTTGACCTTAAGCTGGCCGCGGGAATCGGCTTTCAGACCGACGTTTTCCAGCTTAAGCATATCAGTGTTACCGGTTCGGCCGTTAGCAAACAGCAGGCAGTCGGCGCGCATACGTTTGCCAGACTCCAGGTTTAGGATAACCGAGTCTTCTCTGCCTTCAACCGAACTGTAGGTTTCGGTATGGCGGATCACTACGCCGTTATTCCATAAGTGATAGCTCAGAGCGTCAGAAATCTCGGCATCAAGAAAAGACAACAACCGATCACGCATATTTACCAGGTCGACTTTGACGCCTAATCCACGGAATATCGACGCGTATTCAGTACCGATTACCCCGGCACCATAAATAATAATGGATTGGGGTTCATGGTCGAGGTTTAAAATCGTGTCAGAGTTATAAATTCTTGGATGATTAAAGTCGATGTCCTTAGGACAATAAGGCCGCGAACCCGTGGCGATAGCGGTTTTTTCGCCGGTGATGATCTCTTTAGAGCCGTCGTTGCGGGTGATTTCAACAGTGTGAGCATCAATAAAGCTCGCTTCGCCATGAATTAACGTGACTCTGTTGCGATCATAAAAGGTAGAACGAAGCCGGGTCTGACTACGAATAACGCCGCTGGCATGTTGCATAATGTCGGAAAAGGTCAGACTGCGGGATACGTGATTATCGGCAAACAACGGCGTGTTGTTGTATTCAATTAAACGACTCACCGAGTGCCGTAACGCCTTTGACGGGATGGTTCCCCAGTGCGTACAGCCACCACCCACTGCGTGATATTTTTCTATTACTGCGACCCGTTTGCCTGCCTTGGCCAGCTGCATGGCAGCACCTTCACCACCAGGACCTGTACCGATAACGATGGCATCAAATTGATAGTTGGGTTTAGCTGTTTTCTTTTTGGTTGTCATAATTGTGCGCTGTTCAACTTGCGTTAAGTGAATGAGTGGGAGATATCAAAATTATAGTAGCAAAAAATACTGATATGTTTAGGATTTTCTGCCGGCGTGTCGTTCTTACCTGTTCACTCTTCAGGTAAATGGATTTTCCGGGATCTTATCTTTGGCTATTCGCGCAGCCAGTTTTCGGACCGAACGGAATGTCAGCTCAAAGGTGGTGCCCACGCCAGGTGATGATTCAACCTTAATGTCTCCCGAAAATGCCTGTTCAATCCAGACCCGGGCCATATGCAAACCCAGCCCGGTGTGTTCCTGTTGCCGTTTGGAGGTAACAAAGGGCTCAAAAATATGAGGTAACTCATCAGCCTTAATCCCCTTGCCGTTGTCGCCGATAATCACCACAACATCCTGACCACGGTATTCACAGCTTAATTCCAGGCACGCGCCGGCCATATTCTCAAATGCATGATCGATGGCATTGCTTATAATAATCTGCACAATCTGACTAAACGCGCCCGCGTATCCGGTAAGGGTGATATGGTTAGGGAGGTTGTTGTCGAGCCGAATGTTGTGTTTGTGCAACAGGCCGTGCATCGACTTGCAAAGGTCATCAAGGTGCTGTGCAACGTTAAACGTATTGAGTTCATTATTGGCCCGTTCAAAAGTGAGGCGTTTAAAGCTCTGGATCAACTCGATGGCTCGTTGGTTATTTCGCTGGGCCTGATGCAGGGATTTACCAGACTGCTTAAGGTAATTGTCGAATGCCGATTTGGTCAGGCCGGTATTTTTATTTTCAATTAAATTATCCAGTAGCGACGCCTGACTGGAGAGTGCCAGCTGTGTAGCACCCACCGGAGTATTAAGCTCATGAGCAAGACCCGCCACCATTATGCTCAACGAAGACAGCTTTTTGGTTTCGGCCAGTTCATTAATAAGCGAAGACTGCCGCTCCAGTGTTGTTTTAAGGTTGTCGCGTTCGTGCTCCAGTATAACACTCAGGTCGTTTACTTCACGTAAGTGCCGCGAATACAACGTCAGCAGGATCACACCTGCAATACCTGTGGCAATAGCCAGTAAGGCAGCCCGAAGCAGTGCCTGAGTTTTGAGAGTCCTTAGTACTAAGGGGGCTGTTTGAGTGATAACAACAATATCCTGCAAACTGGACTCGCCTTGATAAGGCGAAGCAAGTCGCTGTGCAGTAAAAAGTTGATTGTTATGTTCAGCGCCCTGGGCGAGACCGTCATCCTCTATGCTTTGCACTAATTTGGGAAGGTCTGTTTCAATACCCGCCGCTTCCAGGTTAAGGTCACTGCGCCATAGCTTACGTTTATCCGGGTGCACTATCCAGCGGTCATCACCGGCTGCTATCAATAGCTGGATGTTTGTTTCACTGAGTGCCGCCACCTCATCCAGTAATGAGCGTAAATCAAAATTAATGACCAACAGGCCATCTCCCATGCTTGCTAGGCTGGCTTGGATGACGCCCCGCAAGGTGGGTTGATATGGCCGTTCTACCTTGCCTCGCTCCATATTGAGGTCAATTTGAGAAATAAATACCTCATCGTCTGCCAATGCGAGGCCAGCCTCAACGTAATAGCGGTTACGCTTGTTTTGTAATTCCTCGGTGAGCATTACCGTTACACCATTGTCGGCAGTTTTGTTGAGCCTTACCTGCTCAAAACCTTGTTCGTTAATCCAGCGAACCTGGAGCGTGTCGCTGTAAAGCTTAAACATGGAGGTCATGGCCGGTTCAAGCTCGGCTTGCGCGGGGTTATGTAGCTCTAGTTCGTGACGAAATAAACGAATTTGCGTTTCTACCAGGCTGAGGCGAGTATTAATAAGCAGGGCTGCCTGATCGATAAGCGCGCCCTGACGAACTTCATAGGGCTGTTTTAATTCATTGAGGCGGTCAACAAAAGCCAGGCGAAACACCAGAGCGCACACCAGCACAACAAAAAATAACCACAAATAGCGCCATCGGGCCGGTATAAACAAGGTACTCCCCTCTTATTCGGGTTAAGTTTTACCCAGCCAGTTTAACAGCTCGTCTAATGGCATGGGTCTGGCAAAATAATACCCCTGAGCATGCTGATATCCATTGGCCATTAACAGCTGTCGCTGTTCTTCAGTCTCTACGCCTTCAGCAACCAGCTTAAAGGCAAAACGCTCGGCTAGGCGGGCAATCATTTGCACGATGTGCAGGGCTTTATCCTTATTCTCCGCGGTAAGATCGTTAACAAATTTTTGGTCGAGCTTAATGGTAGTAGCGGCTAAATCGGCCAACTGTGAAAGCGAGGAGTAACCTGTACCAAAATCATCAATGCTCACGCCCACGCCTTTATCGATAAAAGAGCGAAGCAGAGGGTTAATGATATTATAGTCTTTGGTGGCCTGGGTTTCGGTAACTTCGATATCCAGTAACGAGGCATCAATGTCATGCTCATCAATACAGCGGTTAATTTCGTTAAAGATAATCGGGCTCACCACATCGCTATTAGCCAGATTAAACGAAACCGGTAATGAGTATCCTTCTTTTTGTAAGCGCTGGATCACGTTTATGGTTTTTGCCAGCACCATTTCAGATATTTCCAGGCTCAGGCCCGAGGCCTCGGCAATGGGAATAAACTCAGATGGCGGGCACAGGGTATTGTCTTCCATGCGCCACCGTAGCAAGGCTTCAAAGCCAACCGGCTTGCCGGTTGCCAGGTTAACCTTAGGCTGCAACACCAGAAAAAACGCTTCCCGCGAAGCTAATGCCGACTTTAATGCGGTAAGAATTCGCATGCGGTTTGCAAGGCGTTGAATCATGGCATGGTCGAACTGATAAATAGGTGTACCAGCCCGGTGAGCTTTAGCAAGTGCATTATTAGCCAGCACCAGTATTTCAGAGAGGCCTAAAGACTGGCTGTCTTTAAAGTCCATCAGGCCTACCTGAAACTGAAGCTGGATGTCGAGCTCGTCCATTTCCATGGTGGCTTGTCGAATGTAATTAAGCCTGTCCTCAGAGGGCTTGTTGTCCAGTGTGAAAACCAGAGCCAGGGTTTCTTGATCCCAGACGGCCAGTAAGTAATGGTTGTTGAGTTGCTCTTTGATAAAGTTACAAAATACCTTGAACATCTTGGTGGCATATTCGTGTCCGGCCATGATTTCAGCGGTTTCGTAGTTAAGTAATCGAAACAATACCAGCGAGCTGTTGTTTAAATGATAAGAGGATTGCTGATTTAGCTCTCTTACCAGCCAGTTGCGATTGTGAATACCGGTTGGTGTGTCGAGATAAGCCAGCTCACTAAGCTTATTCATCAGCGCCTGATTAACAAAGCCAGAGCTGATGTTTTCGGCAAAGGCCTGTAACAAATTGAGGTGGTTGCTATCCAGCGCGTGCGGCGAATCAACCAGCATCAGGTACTGTTTGTCATCATGTTCGCTGGTATCAAAAAATAGCAGAGTAAAATCGTTTTCAAACACGTGTTGCTGTGTTTGCCAGGCCTCAAAGATGGCCTTTTCAACTCGTTGTTTTCTGTTGTCGTCGTAAACACTAAAGACATTTTCGAGTCGGGCATCAATCAATTCCCGAAAGTGACTACTTGCTGCCACAATGGGAGCAAGCTGTAAACTCTCGATGCCCGTTTTAACTATGCAAACAATGCCACCAGTGTTTGGTACATTGATGACCCGGGCTATTTCTTCTAACACCGTGTGAGCAAACTCTGACGTATCCTGCCTGGCAGTGAGCGAGCGTGAGGCGTCGACAATCATTTGTAAACCACGCCGGGCTATTTTAAGTTCCTGAGAGATTTGCCAAGTTCTCAGATTGCTAATCACAACGCTTTTGAGTTTATCGGCGCTCAGGTCGGTTTTGTTCCAGTACTCAGAAATGTTGTATTCGTTAATGGCTTTATCGTGGGGTTTAACGCCGGGTTGGCCAGTAAGCACCACTATGCGTACCAGCTCGTCACCAATAACGTTGCGTATGGTGTCGATAAGGTAAAAACCAGCGTCGTCAGTTTCCATGACTATATCCAGCAGGATCAGGCTGATATCCTGCCGCTTGGATAAGATAGTTGCCGCAGATGCTGCAGAAGAAGCACGTAGTAGCTCTATTTTACGCCCTTCAAAGGCCTCTTCCTGTAAAGCTGATTCCAGCACGTCCTGATAGGGCTGGTTATCCTCTACACTTAACACTACCCATTTTTTTGTGATGGCCCTGCAGTATCTTCCTCTGCGCTAAACTCAAACAGCTCGTTCATTCACTTTCCCTCACCTCCTGACTGTATTCATATCCTGTGCGGTTTCGCGTTGAAATAAATATTGGGGGCTAAAGGACTAAGTTTTGACGAACTTTGGTAAATAGCAAGTCGGGATACCAGAAGTTGGCGGAAAGTATAATGTGCAGAAAGTGGTGGTGGGCGGCAACCCACCACGGATGATGCGGATAAAAAATTAACTAAAAGCAAATTCCATTTGGCTTAGCTTAAGCCATTTTTCTTTTTGCAGTAGTAAGGATTGCTTAAGCTCTTTGTATTTAAAGTCCAGCTCAAGCCGCTCCATGCTTTTCAGCAGGTGCTTTTTGCGCAACGCCATAATACGTTTTTTAGTGGTGTAGTAGTCGGTCATTTTCTGCATCAGCACATCATATTCGTGTTGCAAGGTTTGCATAACCTCTTCTGCATTGGGCAGCTTGGATACCTTCTGGCTGGCATATTTTAATTGCATCGCCAGACGTGCTTTTTCTATACGTTCTTCAGGGCAGGTGCGCAGGTTTTTGGTTAACCCCACATAAGAAAGCCCTTTAATCAGCCATTTGGTTGGATCGTACTGATACCACTTAATGCCGTTACGGTAATCGTATTCAAAAATGTGGTGGTAGTTATGATATCCCTCACCAAAGGTGAACAGCGCGATAACGCCGTTGTCACGGGCGGTGTTGGTATCTGTGTAGGGACGGCTGCCCCAGATGTGCGCCAGGGAGTTGATAAAGAACGTAACGTGATGAACCATGACCAGACGGAATACACCGGCAATCAGAATCATGCTCAGCACATCACCATTGATCCAGCCAAGTAATGCCGTAATACCAAAGTTTGCAGCTAGCACGATAGCCAGATAGTGATTGTGTTGCCACATAACCACTTTATCTTTGAGCAGATCCTTACAGTTACGGTAATCGCCATAACTCTCGGCCTGATATTCGCGCAGCATCCAGCCCATGTGTGAAAACCAGAAACCTTTTTTGGCCGAATACGGGTCTTTGTCGTTCACATCAACATGGCGATGGTGCACCCGGTGATCTGACGACCAGTGCAAAATGCTGTTTTGCAGAGCCATGGCACCGCCAATGGCGAGGAAGACTTTTACAACTGGATGAGCTTCGTAGGTTTTATGCGCCCACAAGCGGTGATAACCGGCAGTAATCGACATGCCGGTAACAAAAAATAGTACAACGGTGGTAATGATTTCAGTGGTATCAAATCCATATGAGAATGCCCAGAATGGAACTCCTACAAATGCGATAAGTCCGGTCACCACAAAGACCAGCACATTAGTAACGATTAAACGTGGCTTATTCATTGATTTCTATCTCAGCTTACAACTGTACGCTAATTTAGCTTTAAAAGAGGTGTTTCGCAAGGGAAATACCGTTAAGATTAGTCTTAAGAATAAGCCATAGGTATCAGTCGGGGACAGTCGTTGAGCCGTCAGGAACAAAAACAAAAGACCAGGCAGAATATAATAGCCGGTGCATTTCAGTTACTTAACGAAAATCGCACCCTGTCGGCCATCAGTTTGCGGGAAGTCGCCCGGGAAGCTGGCATCGCGCCGACGTCTTTTTACCGGCACTTTAAGGATATGGACGAACTGGGGTTGACCCTGGTGGACGAAGCTGGTTTAGCGTTACGTCAGTTAATGCGCCAGGCCCGGCGACGGATTGCATCCGGTGGGGGCGTGATTGATACCTCGGTGGATACTTTTATGGAGTTTATCTCGGCTAACAGCAACGTTTTTCGTTTGTTGCTGCGTGAGCATACTGGTACTTCAGCCGCTTATCGACTGGCGGTGTCCCGAGAAATCCAGCACTTCACCGACGAACTGAGCGACTACATCATTGAGCAACTGCGCATTCCCCATGACATTGCGGTGTTGCAGGCAGAAAGCATGGTGCGCCTGGTGTTCAGTGCCGGCGCCGATGCCCTGGAAGCCGACACCATTTTGAAAAATGATATCAGCGACAGGCTCAAGCGCCAGTTACGGTTTATTCAGTTAGGCAGTCTGGCCTACTGGCAAACCATGCCAGAGAGTCAGGCATAAAAGCATTAAGCTTTGCGGGTGAGCAACACACCTGACTCCATATGCTCGGTGAAGGGGAATTGATCAAACAAGGCGGCCCGGCTAACTTCATGGGTTGACGAAAGCGCCTCCAGGTTCTCTACCAACGTGTGTGGGTTACACGATATATAAATAATGTTGTCAAACTGACTGATCATTTGTGTGGTAGCCGGATCCAGCCCTGCCCGAGGCGGATCAACCAGCACCGTATTAAATTGCCGTTCAGTCAGTTCAATGCCTTTTAACCGTTCAAACTGACGTTTACCGGCGAGTGCCTCAACAAACTCCTCAGCAGATAGCCGGGCTATCTGGACATTATCAATCTTGTTGACTGCAATATTAAACTGCGCTGCTTCCACTGAAGGCTTTGCTATTTCTGTGCCCACAACATGATCAAAATGTGCGGCCAGCGGAATAGAAAAATTCCCCGCGCCACAATAAAGCTCCAGCAGATCGCCGGTTAACCCCTGGCTTTGCGCAATCGCCCATTCAATCATATGGGTATTCACATAAGCGTTAGGTTGGGTAAAGCTGTTTTCGATATGTTTAAACTGGTAGGTTTTTCCGTCGGCGGGCAGCTCTTCAATAATAAAGTCGTCACCGAGGATGACCTTTTGTTTGCGGGCACGGCCGATAACGCTGACCTTAAATTTTTTATTCAATTCGGTACGCAGTGCTTCGGCCTGCACCTGCCATTCGTTATCTAACTGGCGGTGATACAGCAGGCTGATCACACACTCCTGCGATAAGCCGCTGAGAAAATCGACCTGAAACAACTTTTTGCGCAGCACAGGGTTGGGCTTTACCAGCTCGATAATACGCTGCATTAACCGGTTAATGGTTTCTGATGCTGCCGGGAATTCATCTACCTGGTAGGGGGTCTTGGTTTCTTTATTAAACATGATGTAATAAAGGTCATCATCATCATGCCATACGCGGAATTCAGCGCGCATACGGTAATGCTGCTCAGGCGACGGGTAAACATCCAACGCTTGTTGATAAAAAGGGCTCAGCAGCGACGTTAAGGTGTCGACTTTCGCCTGAAGCTGGTCCTGATAAGTAATGGTAGTAGTTGGTGCTGTGCTCATTTTGTTCCCCGTACCGCATTTGCAGCGGCATTGTAGAGACTTTTCAGAAAACTTCCAATGTAGCGGCGTTAAGCTAATTATGTATTAAAATTAAACAATCCTCATTAACTGCCGATAACTATAGTGAGGTGTGAGAGGATAAGATTATGAGTGTGGATTCAATTCCTGCTGCAAAAGGCGGCCAGGCGACCGTTGAAAAGCCGGACGTTGCCCTTAAAAAGCAGCTTCAACAAGAAGGCTTGCGTCAGGCACGCGAGTTTCAGCAAAGTAGTCAGGCAACACAAGTTACTGTGTCACAAACCCGGGTGGGCAGTACCGTACTGGTAAGTTCTCTGGAACAGGAAGTTGTGTTAAACGAAAGACGCTTCGATAACCGGCAGTTTGACAAGGCTGAGGAAAACAAGTCTGCCTTTGATTTTGAGAAGGTAGCTTCTAATGTGCTGAAGTTTGTTGGCGGCGTTGTGCGTGGTGCGGCGAAAAGTGGTGCCGATGAGGCGCAGCTAACCGATCTGCTTGGTCAGGCTCGTTCCGGGGTAGCCAAAGGTATTGCACTGGCAGAAAAAGACCTGGCCGGGTTTATGAACCCGGAGATCACCGATGGTATACGCAACAGTAAAGAAGCTATCGGCGAGGGTATCGATAACATCGAGAAAGAAGTCTTATCGCCGTTTCGCGGTACCATGGAAGTGGGGGCCTCGTTATCTGCTCAGTATGCCCAGTCACAGTCAGGCGGGTTAAAGATAACCACCAAAGACGGTGACGAGGTAGAAATCAACTTCGGTCAGTCGCGCCAGTATCAGTACAGTGCCAGCGAACGGATAACGTCGTCGGGCGATAGTCGTGGAGATAATAAGAAGCCTGCGGCGCCGCAAAACGATGTCGTTGCCCAGCGATCACTGAATGTGCAGTTCTCAGAATACCGGGGTATCAGTTTTTCTGTGCAGGGCGAACTGGATGATGATGAACTCGGCGCTATTTCTGATCTGGTCAGGCAAATCACTGATGTCAGCAAATCATTTTTTAAAGGTGATTTGGATACTGCGCTGGATAAAGCCCTTGACCTGGGATACGACGAAAAAGAGCTGGCGGGTTTTGCTTTAAAGCTTAACAGTCGTGAAGTCGTCAGCGAAAAGATATCGGCTTATAAAGAAGTCAGTGATGGGGATTCGTCAGAGCTGAAAAAATACATGCGTCCTATTAAAGAATATATGGATGAACTGAAGTCATTAAATCAGTTACTCGATACGACTTTAAAAGAGGGGGAGGGGTATAAAGAGTTGGTCACCGGCGTTATTAATCAGATGAAAGAGGTACACGTGCCGGATGTGCTTTCCGCGATTAACCGCTTCCATTTATTTAACGGGCGTATCAACGCTCTTAAAGCTGAATAAAAAAAGGCCCCTGGAAAGGGGCCTGCTTATTTGGGTTAGTCAGTGACTTTATCTTTCGCCGGTCGGACCTTCAAAGTACGGTCCTGAAATACCGAATCATTAAACTGACCAATAATGGCCTCAACGTCACCGTCGATGACTTCTATAAAACCATATCCTTTACGCTTACCGGTTTTCTTATCCTTCATTAGCCTTACTGATTGAATACGGATGTGATCTTCAAAGTAAGCTTTTACTGCTGCTTCATTGGCTTTGTACGGAAGGTTACCTACATATAATGTAGAAACGTTATCAGACGAAGAATCGGCGCTGTGGTTAGTGATGGGAGCAGAAGCCTGAGAATGACTTTGCTTATTCGTCCCTATAAAAGAAGCTATCCATGGTGTAACGATACCACTAATCAAAAGAGACAAAGCAACCATGGTAGGTGCCTGCCCTTCAAATGAAACCTGTTGAGTAACTACAAATCCTAAAACAGCCAGAACAAGACTGACTAAAAAACACTGCATTAAGCTGACTTTCATAATGCTACCTTAATAATTGTTATGAGAAAAAAGTGTCGGCTATCTAAATTTTACTCATTTATAACAAAATGAACAATATTGATTCACATATATAGACAAAAGAATAACTCGAAATATACCTTTTGCTGTAAAAATAGGCGCTTAAGCCTGATTTTGATAAAAACGCATTAAAAAAACAAAAAAGGGGTTGACGAAAAACCTCGGATGCGTAGAATGCGCACCACTTCGACGGGGAACGTCAGACGGGATACGAAGAAGTCGTTAATCAAGGTAAAGTAAGCCTCAATTAACGGTTTTCAACGAAAACAACTTGCGAAATTAATTTCAAAAAGATGTTGACACTGAAAACGAAGAGCGTATTATACGCATCCCGCTTCGGCAGGTTCTGAAAGAACGCTGAAGCAGCGAAATAAGATTTCGCACTGTTCTTTAACAATTTATAACAAGACAATCTGTGTGGGCACTCATTAAGAGTGTCAACAACGACAATTCAAAATTTCGATATTTAATTGAAGAGTTTGATCATGGCTCAGATTGAACGCTGGCGGCAGGCCTAACACATGCAAGTCGAACGGTAACAGGGTTAGCTTGCTAATCGCTGACGAGTGGCGGACGGGTGAGTAATGCTTGGGAACTTGCCTTCGGGAGGGGGATAACAGTTGGAAACGACTGCTAATACCGCATAACGTCTACGGACCAAAGCGGGCTTCGGCTCGCACCTGAAGAGAGGCCCAAGTGAGATTAGCTAGTTGGTAAGGTAACGGCTTACCAAGGCAACGATCTCTAGCTGTTCTGAGAGGAAGATCAGCCACACTGGGACTGAGACACGGCCCAGACTCCTACGGGAGGCAGCAGTGGGGAATATTGCACAATGGGGGAAACCCTGATGCAGCCATGCCGCGTGTGTGAAGAAGGCCTTCGGGTTGTAAAGCACTTTCAGTTGTGAGGAAAGGTTGGTAGTTAATACCTGCCAGCTGTGACGTTAACAACAGAAGAAGCACCGGCTAACTCCGTGCCAGCAGCCGCGGTAATACGGAGGGTGCGAGCGTTAATCGGAATTACTGGGCGTAAAGCGCACGCAGGCGGTTTGTTAAGCTAGATGTGAAAGCCCCGGGCTCAACCTGGGATGGTCATTTAGAACTGGCAGACTAGAGTCTTGGAGAGGGGAGTGGAATTCCAGGTGTAGCGGTGAAATGCGTAGATATCTGGAGGAACATCAGTGGCGAAGGCGGCTCCCTGGCCAAAGACTGACGCTCATGTGCGAAAGTGTGGGTAGCGAACAGGATTAGATACCCTGGTAGTCCACACCGTAAACGCTGTCTACTAGCTGTTTGTGAATTTAATTCGTGAGTAGCGAAGCTAACGCGCTAAGTAGACCGCCTGGGGAGTACGGCCGCAAGGTTAAAACTCAAATGAATTGACGGGGGCCCGCACAAGCGGTGGAGCATGTGGTTTAATTCGATGCAACGCGAAGAACCTTACCTACACTTGACATGCAGAGAACTTTCCAGAGATGGATTGGTGCCTTCGGGAACTCTGACACAGGTGCTGCATGGCTGTCGTCAGCTCGTGTCGTGAGATGTTGGGTTAAGTCCCGCAACGAGCGCAACCCTTGTCCTTAGTTGCCAGCATTTAGTTGGGCACTCTAAGGAGACTGCCGGTGACAAACCGGAGGAAGGTGGGGACGACGTCAAGTCATCATGGCCCTTACGTGTAGGGCTACACACGTGCTACAATGGCAAGTACAGAGGGAAGCGAGACAGTGATGTGGAGCGGACCCCTTAAAGCTTGTCGTAGTCCGGATTGGAGTCTGCAACTCGACTCCATGAAGTCGGAATCGCTAGTAATCGCAGGTCAGCATACTGCGGTGAATACGTTCCCGGGCCTTGTACACACCGCCCGTCACACCATGGGAGTGGGATGCAAAAGAAGTAGTTAGTCTAACCTCGCCCTAGCGGTGAGGAGGACGATTACCACTTTGTGTTTCATGACTGGGGTGAAGTCGTAACAAGGTAACCCTAGGGGAACCTGGGGTTGGATCACCTCCTTACGTAAAGTCGTTGGACGACTTGATGTAGTGCCTACACAGATTGTTTTGTTATGAAATAAAGAACGACCAAGATTTACTCGTAAGGGAAATCACTGGGGCTATAGCTCAGCTGGGAGAGCGCCTGATTTGCATTCAGGAGGTCAGCAGTTCGATCCTGCTTAGCTCCACCACTCTTTAGTCTGTTAGTTTACTAACACTAAAAAGAGCAGGCTTGTAGCTCAGCTGGTTAGAGCGCACCCCTGATAAGGGTGAGGTCGGCAGTTCAAGTCTGCCCAAGCCTACCAATTCTACCTGGTTTCGCCATTTTCAATCGCTGCGATACTCATGTGCTGGCGCACACTGCGTTTCTCGCGTTGAAACTGCCTTTACCATGCGAATTGGCTGATGTGTAAGAGTCTTAATCAATAACATACGTTATTGATTAAGGTTTTTAAACCTTAAATCTGTTCTTTAACAATTTGGAAAGCTGATATTAGTAATCAATCAATATTGAGTAACTGAGAGAATTAGCAGTAAGTTTCGTTTTAACAACAAAGCGTACTGTGAGTCCTCCTTGCGCAAAAGTCGACAAAAAACGTCGATTTTGCACGAGAGCTACTCTACTTGACGAAAGTGTAGCAAGAAGGCAATTGTACACAACTGAGTGTACTGTATGTCCTACTTGCGCAAAAGTTTCCATCATCGCTGAGGCGATAATGAAAATTTTGCACGAAGATTAGACAGTCATGCATACAACAGTGCTTTAATGCACACCTGGCTCCGGATAAAAAGGCGGAGGTAAGGCGCAACGCAGTCCATCCTTTTAGCGTGTCGCACGCTTTGGATTGAGTTGTAACGGCTATGGACACTTATGAGTCATGTCAATAAGTGGAAATAGCGACTGATGAGATGTTTTTTGCTGCAAAGAGTACTTTTGGTCCTCCTTGCGCAAAAGTCGACAAACAACGTCGATTTTGCACCTAGAAGCTATTTAGGGTTGTATGGTTAAGTGACTAAGCGTATACGGTGGATGCCTTGGCAAATAGAGGCGATGAAGGACGTGTAAGTCTGCGAAAAGCTGTGGTGAGCTGACAAAACGCATTTGAGCCACAGATGTCCGAATGGGGAAACCCACACATTTATGTGTATCTGCACCTGAATTCATAGGGTGTAGAGGCGAACGAGGGGAACTGAAACATCTAAGTACCCTTAGGAAAAGAAATCAACCGAGATTCCCTGAGTAGCGGCGAGCGAAAGGGGAGCAGCCGATAAGCAAAGTAGTAGTGGAACCTTCTGGAAAGTTGGGCGAAACAGGGTGATAGCCCCGTACATGAAGCTGCTTTGTTTACATATTAAGTAGGTCGGGACACGTGTTATCTTGACTGAAGATGGGGGGACCATCCTCCAAGGCTAAATACTCCTATTTGACCGATAGTGAACCAGTACCGTGAGGGAAAGGCGAAAAGAACCCCTGTGAGGGGAGTGAAATAGAACCTGAAACCGTATACGTACAAGCAGTGGGAGCCCTTCGGGGTGACTGCGTACCTTTTGTATAATGGGTCAGCGACTTATATTTAGTAGCAAGGTTAACCGTTTAGGGGAGCCGTAGCGAAAGCGAGTGTTAACTGCGCGTCTAGTTGCTAGGTATAGACCCGAAACCCGGTGATCTAGCCATGGGCAGGTTGAAGGTTGAGTAACATCAACTGGAGGACCGAACCCACTAACGTTGAAAAGTTAGGGGATGACTTGTGGCTGGGGGTGAAAGGCCAATCAAACCGGGAGATAGCTGGTTCTCCCCGAAATCTATTTAGGTAGAGCCTCGGACGAATTCCTTTGGGGGTAGAGCACTGTTAAGGCTAGGGGGTCATCCCGACTTACCAACCCTTTGCAAACTCCGAATACCAAAGAGAACTATCCGGGAGACACACGGCGGGTGCTAACGTCCGTCGTGAAGAGGGAAACAACCCAGACCGCCAGCTAAGGTCCCAAAATATTGCTAAGTGGGAAACGATGTGGGAAGGCCCAGACAGCTAGGAGGTTGGCTTAGAAGCAGCCACCCTTTAAAGAAAGCGTAATAGCTCACTAGTCGAGTCGGCCTGCGCGGAAGATGTAACGGGGCTAAGCAATATACCGAAGCTGCGGCAGAGGACATCACTTAACACTACTTCGATGTAAGCTAACAGCAACGTCGCGAAGCGACCTGCTGTTAAAGCGTTTCATCACAGTGGAGTGGGGTTAAGGATGTCCTCTGGGTAGGGGAGCGTTCTGTAAGCCGCTGAAGGTGAACTGTGAAGTTTGCTGGAGGTATCAGAAGTGCGAATGCTGACATGAGTAACGATAATGCGGGTGAAAAACCCGCACGCCGGAAGACCAAGGTTTCCTGTCCCATGCTAATCAGGGCAGGGTAAGTCGGCCCCTAAGGCGAGGCAGAAATGCGTAGTCGATGGGAAACGGGTTAATATTCCCGTACTTATATAATCAGTGATGGAGGGACGGAGAAGGCTAAGCAAGCTTGGCGTTGGTTGTCCAAGTGAAAGCGAGTAGGCTGAGAAATTAGGTAAATCCGGTTTCTTAAGGCTGAGACGCGAGACGAGCCACCAAGGTGGTGAAGTTGTTGATGCCCTGCTTCCAGGAAAAGCTTCTAAACTTATGATTATGTGAACCGTACCCCAAACCGACACAGGTGGTCAGGTAGAGAATACTAAGGCGCTTGAGAGAACTCGGGTGAAGGAACTCGGCAAAATTGTACCGTAACTTCGGGAGAAGGTACGCCCCTGATTGTGATAGGACTTGCTCCTTAAGCAGTCGGGGGTCGCAGTGACCAGGTGGCTGGGACTGTTTATTAAAAACACAGCACTCTGCAAACTCGAAAGAGGACGTATAGGGTGTGACACCTGCCCGGTGCCGGAAGGTTAATTGATGGGGTTAGCGTAAGCGAAGCTCTTGATCGAAGCCCCGGTAAACGGCGGCCGTAACTATAACGGTCCTAAGGTAGCGAAATTCCTTGTCGGGTAAGTTCCGACCTGCACGAATGGTGTAACCATGGCCACGCTGTCTCTACCCGAGACTCAGTGAAATTGAAATCGCAGTGAAGATGCTGTGTACCCGCACCTAGACGGAAAGACCCCGTGAACCTTTACTACAGCTTGGCACTGAACATTGAACCTACTTGTGTAGGATAGGTGGGAGGCTTCGAAGCAGAGACGCTAGTTTCTGTGGAGCCGTCCTTGAAATACCACCCTGGTATGTTTGATGTTCTAACGTAGGTCCCTTATCGGGATTGCGGACAGTGTCTGGTGGGTAGTTTGACTGGGGCGGTCTCCTCCCAAATAGTAACGGAGGAGCACGAAGGTTAGCTAATCACGGTCGGACATCGTGAGGTTAGTGCAATGGCATAAGCTAGCTTAACTGCGAGACAGACACGTCGAGCAGGTACGAAAGTAGGTCATAGTGATCCGGTGGTTCTGTATGGAAGGGCCATCGCTCAACGGATAAAAGGTACTCCGGGGATAACAGGCTGATACCGCCCAAGAGTTCATATCGACGGCGGTGTTTGGCACCTCGATGTCGGCTCATCACATCCTGGGGCTGAAGTCGGTCCCAAGGGTATGGCTGTTCGCCATTTAAAGTGGTACGCGAGCTGGGTTTAGAACGTCGTGAGACAGTTCGGTCCCTATCTGGTGTGGGCGTTGGATGATTGAGGGGAGCTGCTCCTAGTACGAGAGGACCGGAGTGGACGAACCGCTGGTGTTCGGGTTGTTTTGCCAAAGGCATTGCCCGGTAGCCAAGTTCGGAATCGATAACCGCTGAAAGCATCTAAGCGGGAAGCGAGCCCCAAGATGAGTCATCCCTGAACTTAAGTTCTGGAAGGGTTGTTGTAGACTACGACGTTGATAGGCAGGGTGTGGAAGCGTTGCAAGGCGTTAAGCTAACCTGTACTAATTGCCCGAGAGGCTTAACCATACAACGCCTAAATGGCTTTACATTTAGATGTTGATGGAATGGCTGACTAATTAAGTCAGAGAGAGTAGTAGTTACTCGATAGATTGAATACATATCAGTATTTCCAGAATTGTTAAAACAATTAAAAGTTTAAATAAGGCTGATGAACAGGCACCTGAGAGTACTGTTTGTCCTCCTTGCGCAAAAGTCGAGAAAAGCACTCAATTTTGCACGACTTTGCCTGGCGGCAATAGCGACGTGGTCCCACCTGAATCCATTCCGAACTCAGAAGTGAAACACGTTAGCGTCGATGGTAGTGTGGGGTCTCCCCATGTGAGAGTAGAACACCGCCAGGCTCCTAATTGAAACGAAAAAGGTCGACCATGAAGGTCGGCCTTTTTTCGTTTAAGTAAAACTGAAAGTTCTACTTCGCGGTCGTCCGTTCCCGAAGGGGGCCCCCAGTCTTCGCCAGAGGCGAAGCCGCTCCGAACGGAGCAAGCAAAACGGTTTGCTTGCTTGAAACCGTTCTCTGCCCCCATGTGAGAGTAGAACACCGCCCGCGCCGGCTACGGGGCTCCCAATTAAGAAAAAAGCCCACTCATTTGAGTGGGCTTTTTTCGTTTCTGCACACCGATATAATACCAATTGCCTTATACCAATTGCCTTAAAAGTTTGATCTAATGGCAGTATTCATATTCGAGTGATTTTCATATGCATACCGCCGACGACTTTAAACAATTAGCAAAGCAGACATCCAACGGCCAATTACGGACCCGCTATTTAGCTTTGTATCATTTCAAGAAAGGAGAAACACGTACTCAGATAGCCGCTTACCTTGGGGTTGCCAGAGGCAGTGTTAATACATGGGTATCCAACTATCTGGCTCACGGACTTGAAGGCCTGCAATCCAAACCTAGTCCGGGTAGACCCTGCCAGCTCTCCGTCTCTCAGCGAGAACAGGTCGCACATTTTATTGAAGAAAACGCGGTTAAAAAGGAGGGAGGTCGTTTGATTGCACAGGATGTACGACAATACATTAGCGACACCTTCCAAATCGACTATCAGTTGCGAAACGTATACCGCATCATGGATACGCTCGGTTTCAGTTGGATAACCAGCCGCTCTAAACACCCTAAACAATCACAGCAAACCCAAGATACTTTTAAAAAACTTCCAGTTGGAAACGATCCTTCACACTCCAGGTCATCTCCCTCTGGATCGCGTTGACGTCTGGTTCCAAGACGAAGCACGATTCGGTCAGCAAAATCAGACGTCCAGAATATGGGCTGCGAAGGGCAGCAGACCAAGAGTGGTAAAGCAACAGCAATTCGATTATGGCTATATCTTTGGTGCGGTGTGTCCGAGCAATGGCAATACCCAGGCGCTTATCAGCCCTCTTGTCAATAAAGAGGTGATGAAGCAGCATCTGAAATTGATCAGCGAAGCGACAGAGCCTGGGCGTCATGCCGTTGTTGTGATGGATGGCGCTGGCTGGCATACATTCGACACGGCCAGCCCATTTACCAACGTCAGTCTCGTAAAACTCCCAGCCTATTCTCCGGAGCTGAACCCGATGGAACAGGTATGGCAATGGCTACGGCAGCGTTGCTTATCAAACCGGGTATTTCGAGGTTACGAAGAAATAGTAGAACAGGTCTCTCGTGCCTGGAATACATTCATTGCGGATGTTGAGCGAGTCAAAAATCTCTGTTGGAGAGAGTGGACAAATTTGGTCAATTAATTAATGCAATTGGTATAAAAAGAACCGTCATCCCGGTTTCGCTCAGCGAAGACCGGGACCCCCATCGTGCAACCGTAGAGTTAAAACGCGCACTGTACACAGCGCTGATAAAAGAAAGAATCGTCATCCCGGAACACCCTATCATCGTCATCCCGGAAAGTACGCAGTGCTTATCCGGGATCTCCATGATTAAGTTGTGGAGTTCAGAACATCTCAAAAATATGGGCGATATATAAAAATGAAGTATATACAAGGGGACCTAGCACTTAAGTGCTATTTTTTTGGTTTAAGAATCATGACAATGCTTGAGTGAGTCTGAACAATAAATGCCCTAGACTGAACTCTATTGGTCATAAATGGTGCAACTTACAATTTTAAACCGTTAAGATTTTTTACAGTTTGCGGCTAAAACGCTGTATTTACGGGTAAAGCACCAAAATAATTATACTGGTATACAAATTGCCTTAATCAGATAAAGGCTATCTGATTTTAAAATTAAATAAATATATAAGAAGCCTATACAGAGTAACAAACGTCTGCAATAGTCATTTTGTAGTAGTGACGTAAGTCCACTCTCTTGCTTAAAACGCTATAACTCATCAATCAGATCATTTTTACAATAATTCTGAGTGAGTTTTTGCGTCGGGATGCAATGAAGCACACTGGAGACGGAAGATGGAAATTTTTAGAGCAAGGGCTCCCCTGCGTATCAGTTTTGCAGGCGGTGGTACAGACGTTAATCCTTTCGCGTCGATGTATGGCGGATTTGTACTTAATGCCACCATTAACAAGTATGCATACACGAGCATTGCATTAAATAACAGTGAATCCATCACTGTTAATTCTTATGACTTTGATACTACAACTGAGTTTTGTAGTTCCACACTGAAAACCGACAACATCAACGATTGCTTTGTGAAATCAGTTTATAAGCATCTGGTAAGCAAGCCGTTAGGCATGGAAGTTATTACCCACAACGATGCGCCTCCAGGTTCGGGTTTAGGTTCGTCTTCAGCCATGATGGTATCCATCATCAGTGCTTTCAAAGAACTGGAAAATCTGGTTATGAGTCCCTATGACATTGCCCGACTTGCCCACGATATAGAACGCCAGGAATTACAGCAATTAGGTGGTATGCAAGATCAGTATGCAGCTGCTTTCGGTGGTTTTAATTTCATGGAATTCGACGGCGACAGCGTACTGGTAAACCGTTTAAAAATGGACCCCTGGGTAGTACGGGAACTGGAGTACAATATGATCCTTGTGTACACCCAAAAATCTCGTCTCTCATCAAACATCATCGAAGATCAAATCAGTAATGTTAAGTCTAAGAAGACTGACAATATTGCGGCCATGCACCAAATTAAGCAGCACGCGAATGACATGAAAAGGCTACTGTTAAAAGGCCGCACCAATGAGTTTGGTGAGTTGCTTCATGAAGCCTGGCAGCAGAAAAAGCGCATGGCTGACTCCATCACTAATGAACATCTTGACGAACTTTATGAAGCAGCCAGGCAGGCCGGTGCAATCGGCGGCAAGGTAAGTGGCGCCGGTGGCGGCGGATTCATGATGTTTTATTGTGAAAATAATAAGAAACGCCAGGTTGTTGAAACCCTTGAACGGATGGGGGCAAGGGTAGAAAGCTTTAAATTTGAACTGGATGGTGTTGAGTCCTGGCGGAATATAAGAAAAGAGCAGCTCATTCGTGAGCGCTTAAACGTAGCTGTGTAAGGTAAGGATACCATTATGAACAGTGAAGCTACTACAGTCCCTTTGGATCTGGATGACAGCACGAGCGAAAGCGTCGCGGTAAGCAAGGCTTTTGAGTTGTCGGAAAAGTTAAGCAGTGTCTCAATTATCTTCCCTGCTTATAACGAAGAAGAGAATATCGCAAATTCGATAAACAATGCGATCAAGGCTTTCAGTAAATATTTTCACGAAGTAACAGTAATACCTGTGGATGACGGTGGTCATGATGCCACAGGCGAGATAATCGATAATATGGCCGCTAAGGATGAGCGGATTAAGCCAGTCCATCATGAAGTGAATAAAGGCTACGGTGGAGCACTACGCAGTGGCTTTAGCGCTGCCGAAAACGACTTTATCTTCTTCTCAGACTCAGATGGTCAGTTTGATTTGGAAGAAATTACTTTATTGCTGGAGCACATAGACAGCTTCGATATGGTACTTGGCTACCGGGCTCATCGTGCTGACCCTTTACACAGAAAGTTAAATGCCTGGGCATGGGGAAGTTTGGTACGTCTGTTATTTCGTGTGAAAGTAAAAGACATCGATTGCGCCTTTAAGCTATTCCGTCGCGCTATTTTTAACGAAATTAATCTTCAGGCCGGTGGCGCGATGGTCAACACAGAACTATTAGCCCTGGCAAGAAAGCGCGGTTTCAGTATGACTAATGTGCCAGTGTCGCATTATCCCAGACAGCTTGGCGAGCAAACCGGGGCAAATCCGCTGGTAATTATCAGAGCATTTGTAGAATTATTTAAGCTCTACGCGAAGATTTCTTAAATTGGGTGGTTGTTGAGTTATGGTTTATCAACAGTTTTTAAACATCGTTGACGCGCATGGCGACAAAATTGCCATCAGTGCTGGTGAGACAAATATGTCTTATGCCCAGCTCAATGCTCGCGCAGAACAACTAGCTGCTTCTCTGGCATCGAGTGGCGTAACCGTTGAAAGCGCGGTGGCAACTATCATCCCGAATAGCGCTGAGTTTTTTGTTGCGACACTGGCAACATTCCGCCTTGGTGCTACCTTGGTTCCGCTCAATGTTAACTACACAGATTCAGAGCTATTTCAGTACATCGATAAATCATCGGCTCTGGTGGTAGTTGGCGAAGCTGAAAGCCAGCAATCGCGAATCGAATCTTTGGGCTTAGTCGCTAGTTTCGTTGATACTCATCCTACGGAGTCTGTGTCTGTTCCCCCAATAGCTGTATGCGAGGCAGATCAACCAGCGCTGATTATGTTTTCCTCTGGCTCTACGGGTGGTTCAAAACAGGTAATGAGAACTTACTCAGCTTTACTTGCTGAGTGGAAATCCGAGGTCGAAACGTTCGAAATCACGTCTGACGACACCATTTTGTGTACTGTGCCGCTACATCACACCCATGGCTTTGGTAACGTATTGCTGGCGGGAATATTAAGTGGCGCAAAAATAGTAGTTACTCCTGGTGAATTTAATCCCCGGAGTGTGATTAAAGCGCTCGATACTCATCAGATTACCATTTACCCGTCAGCCACATTTATGGTCAAAATGTTATCGGTCATGCGTTTGCGTCAGCAACCGGATTTAAGCCGGCTTAAGATTGTCTACACAGCTGGTGCTCCGCTTGAAGCCGATGTTATATCTTCTTTCTCTTCGACCTTTGGCGTGACGCCACGACAGCTTTACGGCTCTACTGAAACCGGTGCGGCAGCAGTAAACAAACTTAATGCGCCTACCAATAGTGTTGGCAAGCCTATGGCCAATGTCGAAATTCTGATTGTTGATGAACAGGATAAAACGCTTCCACAAGGCGAAGAAGGTGAGATAGTGGTGATTAGCGCTGCATCAGCAAGGTTGTACGTCGGTATGCCTGAACAATCAGCAAAAACCTTCCGGGAAGGGCGTTATTATACCGGTGACCTCGGACGCTTTGATGAAAACGGCGACTTATACGTAACGGGCCGCCGTAAGAAAATGATTAACGTTGCTGGCTTAAAAGTAGATCCGGCTGAGGTGGAGTCTGCCATTCTCGCTATGGAGGGCGTTAGCGAGGTGGTTGTGCTGGGCAAGAAAGACGGTGACTACGGGGAAAAGGTCAAAGCCGTAATCGTTCCGCTCGAGGCGGCTTCCGAAAGAGATGTAATAGAGCATTGCAAAGCGCACCTGGCAGAATATAAATGGCCAAAAATCATTGAGTTCAGAAATGAAATTCCGAAAAGCCCGCTCGGAAAAATCTTACGAAAGTATTTATAAAGGAAAGCAATCATGTTGAAAGAGCACTTTAGAAGTCGCGGTTTCATAGAAGGGGGCATTGTCCACAATTGCGAAAAGACCGCGATGGACATGGAGGCCCTGCCTCCATTCCTGCGTACCCTGTTGGTAACGGATGGTACGGTAACCAAAAGCCTGGAAGCTTTCTTTTGGGAAAATATCAAAGTAGAGATGCGCATGCAGGAGCAATGCTGGCTCACTCAGGATCTACCGTTCATTAATGCCAAAACAGGTGAGCATGCCCTGAAGCGAGACGTCATTTTAAAAGGCGCCAAAACCTCTGATATCTATGCCTACGCAACGTCTTACCTGCTAACAGGATTGCTGGATGAAGAAGTAAAACAGCAAATGCTTGGTGGAAAGATAGGTATCGGCGAATTATTACGTGAAATTGGCCTTGAAACCTACCGCGAAATTGTTGATTTCGGACGCGAAGTTTTTAATGCCAGTGTAAAGGAGGATGGCGAGCCAGAGTATGTGGAAGCTATCTACAGAACCTATGTCATTAATATTGGCGGTAATCCGGCAATTCAGATTACAGAGCGATTCCCTATCCGCTTATTTCAGAAAAAAGCCATTTAATCAGGAAGAATTATGAGCAGTAAAGCGCAAATCATTGAGTCGTTACGGGAAACCCTTACCAAAGTAGTGAAAAAGGATTTCAGTCAGGTTGGTGCAGACGAATCGCTGAATCTTGATTCTATCAATCGTATTTCGCTTATCGTCGAACTGGAGTGGGTTTACGATATTGAGATAGATTCAGACGGTCTGGATCCCGAAGTATTCGACACCCTTAATTCTCTGGCTGGTTACATTGAAGGGTTGGTGAACGAAAGTGTTTGATCTAATTACGGCTGACCTGAAGTTTAAGCAAGACTGGTTCCTCAGTCAGAAAAGCTGGTTCACCAAGAATATACGGATATTTCTGGAACCCGGCACAATTGCTTCGATTGTATACCGGTATGGAAACTGGACCCGCACGGTAAGTCCTAATTTATTAAGGCTCCTGGTAAGAATCCCCTATTTCTTTGCCAAAGCGATTGTTGTTACGGCCTTTGGTATTTATATCCCGTCCAAAGCCAAAATTGGCAAGGGTTTCACTATTCACAACTTCTCAGGGATCTTTATTAGCGAAGGGGAGATGGGTGAAAACGTCATCGTGTTTCAGGGAGTGACTATCGGTCACCTTCGCGGACAACCTGCACCACCGAAAATTGGCAATAACGTATTGATTGCAGCCGGCGCTAAGGTACTTGGCAGCGTCACGATTGGTAACAATGTCGTTATCGGTGCAAATTCCGTGGTGATTAACGATGTGCCGGACAATTGCACTGTAATGGGAAATCCGGCACGGATTATATCCCGTGAGACTAACTGGATGTCAGAAAAGCTGGCTGGTAAAGACGACAACTATTAACGCAGGACTCGGTCGGACCCGCATATAAGGTTCAAAGGGATGTTTAAAAAATTAAAAGTTGATGCTGAGCAGCGGCGTATCTGGGCTGTCGATGGTGGCTTAAATGGCAACGGCGCTGGCCACCTGTTGAGTCGCACATGGTTAGCAACCTGTGTGTACCGGTTTGGACGTTATGCCAACGAAATTGATATCAAGCCACTGAAAGTGGTGTGCAAAGTACTTTATTACCCACTGTTTTTCATCACTCAGGGCGTAACAGGGATCAGCGTTCAGGCACACTGCAAAATACAACCTGGATTAGTTCTCAATGGTACCGGTGGATTGTTTATTCTGGCTGAAACCATTGGTGAAAACTTCGTCGTGGGCTCGGGCGTTACCGTTGGCAATGTGCGTGGCAGTAAAAACCTGCCGGTCATTGGCAATAATGTATGCATCGAGCCCGGCGCCAAAATATTAGGCGGAGTAACGATTGGCGATAACGTGCTGATCAGAGCAAATAGCCTGGTGCTAACGGATATTCCGGACAACACCATGGCGGTGGGCAATCCTGCGCGGATAAAACGTAAACCAGATGAGTCGGAGAGTTAGATGTCTCGGGAACAGTTTAAAGTTGACTTTATTGGCGTAGGATCAGGCAAATGTGGTTCTACCTGGCTGTATGAAAATGTTATCCAGCATCCCGAAGTGTTTGATGGTAACCCCAAAGAAATTCACTATTTTGGTGATCTCTACGAGCAGCAGGATTTTAACTGGTACAAAGATTTATTCGCCGGCTCAGAAGGAAAGATCAAGGGTGAGTTTTCTATTAGCTATATGTACCACCCAAAAGCGGCGGAGCGCATACATAAGCACTTCCCCGATGCCAAAATTATCGCCATGGTGCGCGATCCGGTTGAGCGTACTTACTCAGATTATCAGCATTTTATTCGCAAGGGTGACGTCAGTCGCGATTACCCCTTTTCGGAGTATATCCGCGACCAGGACAAGTTAAAGTTTGGCTATTACACCGATTATCTGGCGCCCTTTTACGAACATTTTCCCAAAGAGAATATCCTGGTACTGGTGCTCGAGGAAATGCAGCACGATCTGGCCGCCTGCTATAAACAAATCTTTGAATTTATAGGCGTAAATAACACCAACTTTTTACCCGAAGGCGTTGAGGAAAAACGCAATCAGGGTGTTAATTACCGCTTCTTAAAACTCGAAAATGTGCTGGTCAGAACCTATCGCTTTATGGTGAAACGCGGTCTAACCGGGTTTGCCGAGCGTCTCAAAAGGTCTGGCCTGGCGCAGCTGGTCAGAAAAATGAACGCCAAATCAGAACCGCTACCTGAGATGGACTCAGCAAGCCGGCAACAATTGGTTGATTACTTTGCTGAGGAGCAAACCCGATTAGCTCAACTACTAGGCAGGGATACGCAAATATGGAATCGTTAAAACTCGACGGCGTGGTATCGCTACTTAACCGGGTTCCTGCATTGCGCAGAATAATCTTTCGAGGCCCTTCTGTCGCCCTTTGTTCAATGGGGGGCGTAGGCTCAACCGCTCTGGCGCGGCACATCGGCTCAATTGCTGATAAAACCGTGCGTGAACATGCTTATTCACCGGCGGTCTACAACGACGAAACTCAAATCAAGCTTGGCTACGTGTTTGGTAATCCCTATAACAGCGTGCTTTCTGTCTTTCGCCGTGGCTATCAGTCTATGCACGCCAAGGCAATGAATGCCAACAGTGATACACCTGCTGCGGATCTGAAAAACATGTCTATCGAGGCCTATCTGGAGCGCGGAGTCGATGAATTTCGCCTTGAGCGGCAGTTGGATAACTGGTTGAACCCTGAACTGACCAGACATCCGATTATTCTTATCAAGTACGAGGAGTTAGCCAGCTCAATTGATGAGGTACTGGCATTTTTCGATTGCGATAAACCTTTTGAGGTGCGAACCAGAAAATCCTCCTGGCGTGATCAGCCTGCCGCCATCGTGGCAGGACTAGAAAAAATGTACGGTGGTTTCAACGAACGAGTGAACGCAATGCCTGCGATCACAGTGGTTGAGCCACATCCTGTGGTTAACAAGGAAGTAGCAGTCAGTCATGGATGAATCCCGTAAACATAAAGTTGTGATGGTGGCAGCATGCCCGTTCCCCGCTAACCATGGCTCGCCGGCATCCATCAGAGAAATGTCGGAAGCGTTGGTAGAATTGGGCCATGAGGTGCATATTCTTACCTACCCGATTAAAGAAAATATTCCGGTAGTCGGGCCCAAAATCCACCGTGTGTCCTTTCCCTTCCTCAATAAGGATAAGGTTACAGTTGGCCCTACGCTGGAAAAATTTGTCTACGATCCGCTAATGGTATTCCGCCTTATCTGGATGATTTGGCGATATAAAATTGATGTTATTCACGCGCACAATTACGAAGGCGCGCTGATTGGCTGGCTGGCGAAGCTGGTCACCCGTCGGCCGATGCTTTATAACGCGGTGAATAATATGGTCGATGAACTGGTCACCTACGACTTTATCTGGTCTAAAAAGTTTGCTCTTAAACTGGCCGGTTTGCTGGATAAAACCATTCCTTTTATGGGTGACTATGTCACCGCGGTATCGGATTCTTTAAAAGCTTATCTGGTTAAAATTGGCGTCAGAGCCGATAAGATTCAGGTATTACCTGCCGGTGTGAATGCCAGTATGTTCTCTGCCCGGGATAAACAGGTTCTGCGAGAGAAATACGGCTACCGCGAGGGGCAACAGATAGTCATTTACACGGGTAGTCTCGACAAATTTCAGCGCATCGATTATCTGCTTGATGCCACCCATCTGCTTAAGCCACAGTACCCCGAACTTAAAGTGATTCTGGCGTCGAATATCGCCAATCAAAAAGACCTTGATACCATTGAGGCGCAAATCCAGACATTGGATATTGCAGACGTAGTGGACATTGTAAAAGGGTTGGAACTAGAAAAACTGCCTGATTATCTCGCCTTATCTGACGTGGCAACGTTACCCCGAACAGACTGCCCCGGTCATCCGGTGAAAATTCTCAACTACATGTGTGGCAATATTCCTATCGCCGGTTTTACCGGCGCGGCAAAAGGGCTGCACCATATGAAAACCGCCGTGCTGGCTGAAGATCACAACGTGGAAGAGTTCGCCAAATCGATTGCCATGCTGCTGGATGAGAAAGAGAAAGCACAGTATGTGGCGGCGCAGGCCCGGCAAACGCTGGGTGAGTTGTATGAGTGGAAAGTATTGGCAAAGGGCATCGCGGTTATCTATGACATGCTGATTGAGCGTGATTTTGAAACTCGAAAACCTTTACTTAAACAGTACATCAGAGACAGCTATCAACCGAAATACTGGGATAAACGCCGGGAACAAACAACGCCCGTACCGGCAGAAATTCTGGAGCGCCGCAAAGGGGAGCGACGTCAGCAACATCTGCGTATCGACTTTATCGAGCGGCGGAGAGTCATCGATGCAGAATAGTCTGTCGGGGTTTGATGCGTTAAGAATAGACTTGCGGCGTAAGCGTCGCCACTACACGCGCATCGATAATTTTGTTAATAAATACATAAAGATGACATTACAGTGGGGCTCCCTGGCCGTAATGGTTTATCGCTGTGAGCAGCAGATTAGCAAGCTGGATATCCCTGTTCTGAGTTTCCTCTTACTTGCTCTTTTCCGGCTGCTTTCCGCGCCGGTAAAACTGGCCACCGATTGCCGTATTAATATGCAGGCAGATATAGATAAAGGCCTGGTTTTGCATAACTTTGCCGGTATAGAGCTCGATCCCCGCCGCGCTGGCACCAACCTTACAGTTAATCAAAACGTTTGTATTGGCGCCGATTATTACAAACGGGGTAAACCTGTACTTGGTAATAATGTATTTGTGGGCGCCGGTGCCAAGATACTGGGTGACATTGAAATTGGCAACAATGTGGTAATTGCAGCCAATTCAGTTGTGATGTCATCGATTCCTGATAACTGCTCAGTGGTTGGGATCCCAGCCAAAATAGTATCGCGGGGAGTCACCAGTGATTACCTTAGCTTTGATGTTGAATAACCGGCAGGGGGCGATATGAAAGTGATCATTCTGGCCGGTGGACTCGGCACCAGGTTACGCAGTGTTGTGAACGATGTACCAAAACCTTTAGCACCTATCCGGCATATTCCCTATCTGGCTTATATGCTGAATGCGCTGTATGCCAAAGGGCTGCGGGAATTCATCTTATCAGTAGGGTATAAGTCAGCCCATTTCGAACAGTTTATTGCCACACAAAAATCATTGCTGCCTGAGTTAAGCCTTGAACTGGTGGTTGAATCAGAACCTCTGGGAACCGGAGGGGCTCTGAAATTTTGTTTTACCAGCCACCCGGCGGAACGCTACCTGATATTCAATGGTGACAGCTACTGTGATTTTCCCCTTGCCGAATTGCTGGAGGCTGCCTCGCAGCATAACATGGCCATGGTGGTGGCGAAGGTAGATAACATTAGTCGCTATGGTGAAGTCACATTACGTGATAACGGCTGTGTTGAAGCTTTTCATGAAAAACAGCCAGTTGCCCGGGCCGGTCTGATAAACGCTGGTGTTTATTGCCTGCCGGGCGATATTTTTGAGGGCTTTCAATGCCCTCAGAGCTTTTCTTTTGAGCAAGCCATCATGCCTGGCTTAATGGCTCAGGGTGTTGCTACGGTTGAGGCGGCGGGCCCGTTTATCGACATGGGCATACCGGAAGACTATCAACGGTTAGCCTCGCAGCCGGATTATTATTTCCCCTCGCGGCCGAGGTGGCCGGCTGCCGTTGTGGATACTCAATCATGAAATTGCGGTTGTGGCCCTTTATTCGTTGTCGTCGGATCCCGGTCTGCCTCAGTGTTTTATTACTGCTGGTTACCGCTTGTCACGGCAATAACATGCAATACCCGCAGTCAACAAAACCAGTAACTGGCAATGAAAGTGGCGTTGGCCAACCACTACCCAAGAGTCCAGAGGCTAATAAAAAAGCAAAGCCAACGGGCAATGCACCGGCTGGCATTTTTGTTAGCTCCGGACCAACTGTGAGTGATCGGGTGCTAGGGCAGCCGCACGTTGCCGGTAATCTGATTCGGGTGGGATGGGATCAACTCCAGTCTGCGCCGGCTAATTACGATTTTTCTGCCATCGATACATTGATAGCCCAGGCCCGTCAGCATAATAAGCGGGTGACACTCAGCGTGCTGAATGGGCCGCGAACGCCAGCCTGGGTTTACGAGCAGGGTGCCAAAGCGTTTAGCTACGAATTTAAAACCCGTTACTCAGGTCGCGGCAATCGTCAGGAAGCCATTCCTTTACCCTGGGACCCAACCTACCTGTCTTATTGGCACAAGCTGATTGCAGAGTTAGGTAAACGTTATGCAGATAACCCGACGATTGCGCTCGTGCATATCACCCATTCCTCTAAGAATGGATTTGAAATGCAGCTCCCCGAAGAGCGGATTGCGGGACGTCCTGAAACGTCGACGTTGGGCCCATGGCATGATGCCGGCTATACCCAGGAAAAACACATTCAGGCCATTCAGCAGGTGATCACTTATTTTGCTGATGCATTCCCTGATACGCCTTTGGATATTGAGATACACCCGGTGTTGGATTCTGTGGAGCCCGCGCGCCAGGTTTATGAATTCGGCAAAGCTCGCTACGGCAAACGATTTGGCCTGTTCTCGGCGTGGTGGAGTGGTAAAGCACAACGCTGGAACCAGGCGCTGTATCCGCTTTTAGAAAGTGCCTGTGAATTCTCGTTTTGCAATATTCAGATGATAGGTAATCAAACCAGACAGCCTGAGCGGTTACTGAACGGCAGCCTGCTAAGTGCGATGCAGGAAGCTGAAAAGCTGGGCGCACAGTATTTTGAGGTCTGGAGCGCAGATTTAGCTAACAACACGCTGCAAGGCGAAATAGCAACTTTTGGTAGCACCTTACAACAGGATTAGAAGAGAAGTTATGGCGAGTACACTTGGTCACGCATTATGTGGCATTGATTGTTTATTGGTTGGTCGTCTGGTTAGTCCGAAACTGGTGAGTCCGCTCAGTATCGGCTCCGTTTTTGCGGCCGTATTTTTAGCCAACGCGCCGGATCTGGATTTGCTGGTCGGTCCCTTATTAGGTAAGCATCACCATTATCTGCACGGGCAGTTAACTCACTCAATTATGTTTGCGCTGTTGTGCGGCCTGACATTCTGGTTGCTTGCCCGGGTTAGCGGCGTGGAAGAACGAAAAGGGCGGGTTATGGCAACCATGGTGTCTGCCACGCTGCTCAGTCATGTGTTTGTTGACTGGTTTACAGGCCCCAACCCCGGCATAAACCCTAGTTTCGGTATCGTAATCTTATGGCCATTTAATATGGAGCGTATTCACGCTCCCTTAACCCTTTTCCTCGGCCCTAATCACGCTTCGATGACAGAGCTACTGTCGCTGCATAACGTGTGGGTTATGACCAGAGAGACGCTCATCTTTGGCGGTTTTGCACTAGCGCTCTGGTACTTTTCGCCAACCTTAAGACAGCAAATAAACAGCTTTTTAATCAATCTGGTACCGGCCAGATTCAAGTGAGTGAGATGAATCATGACAGCAAATAACAGCTCTAACCAGAAAATGGAAAAACGCTTGTCTGTCACCTTACTGGTGGTTTTGATAGTCGCCTTACTAATACTGGGTAACTGGGCGCTAAATATCATCTCTGCACACCTTAGTACTACCAATGCCAGCTATGCCAGAGAAAACGACAAACCCATACCGGTAAAAGTCATTGAAGTGGAAGCCGCTCCGGTAAAAGCCACGCTGGTCACCCAGGCGACCCTGGTTGAAAACCAGGAGTTACCCATCTATCCGGGCTCCAATGCCATGGTCAGTGAGGTGCGTGTGCAGGTCGGCGATCTGGTTAAGAAAGGCGATGTGCTGGTGAGTTTTTATGAAGACCAGCTCAAAGCCAAAGTGGAACTGGCCAAATCAGTGGCTGAGATTGCCGAGGAAGAATACGAGGAAGCGCAGCGTAACTTTACCCGCGTGGAAGCACTATTTGCCAAGAATCTGGTTGGTAAAGACGAATTCACCAAAGCCACTCTGGCCGAAAAACAGGCCAAATCGAAGCTTATCAATAATCAATACGAAGTGCAGAAAGCTGAGTTTGAATACTCACAGGTAGAACACAAAGCGCCTGTGGGCGGCGTGGTAACAGCTGTATCCGCCTTTGAAAACACCCAGGTGCGCATGACCATGCCGATAATCACTCTGAGTGTGACTAATCCTATTTATGTAGAAGCCAAAGTGGCTCAGCGATATTTTGGTGAGTTGTCTCTGGGTCAGCCTGTTAGTGTGTCGCTGGATGCTTTTCCCGAACGCACTATTACCGCTGAAATCCTGCGTCTGGGGTATGAAGTGGATCGGATCAGCGACACGGTGTCTGTTTACGCTAAGGTTGATAACCCGGACCTGATTTTACGTCCTGGTATGGGCGGTATTGCCACCATTGAACTGGCGGGAGGCTCTGCTGATACCTTGCGGATCCCGGCTATTGCCTTGCTTGGTAGTAATGGTCGCAGTGGGTTTGTTTTTGTTATCGATGAAAGCAAGAAGGCACACCTTAAAGAAGTTTCCATTATTGGTTATGAGCAAGGGTATGTGGGCATTCGCTCAGGTCTGAGTCCACGCGACAGAATTGTAGTGGTAGGCCAGCAGGCGCTTAAGGATGGAGATCGTGTGGAGATGGGCAATGCGAGCTAAATACCTTTTATTATTTATTAGTTGTTTGTCGTTGCAGGCGCACAGTGCGGTGCCGGTAAACAGTTATGAGCAGCTTATCGACATGTCCTGTAAAGCCCATGACATGACGGCTAACGTGCGGTTGCAGCTGGATGCGGCTAAACAGCGGGTCGAAAATGCCGAGCTCAATAAATGGATGCCGGACGTTACCGTTGGGCTTGATGTGTATGCGGCTAAAGGGCAGCCCACCAGTTTTTTTGCCGTTCAGGAAGGCGCGGTTCAGGACCCAGAACAACCTAACTTTTACTCTAAAGGCGAAGCCTGGCAGGGGAAGGTGGATATGAACTGGGGGCTCTACGAAGACGGCAAGTGGCTGGGAGAGTCGGCACTGGCAAACTCAGAGGCAGAGTCACAGCTGTCGGTTGCCAAATCGCAGCTCAGCACCGCTCATCGAGAGGCGCTTACCCTGGTGAGCCAGTACTACTTTAACATTATGATGTACAGTGCTCAGCGTGACGTGTTGCAGCCGCTGGTGGTGAAACGTCAGCAGCAACTGGATGATATGAAGACTAAGGTGGAGGCCGGAGTCAGCACTACCGACGACCTCTTCACCGCCAGTGCGGCCTACGCCAGTCTGAAAGATCAGCTCGACGACGCCTTTCGCCAACGGGAAGTTAACTATAAGTTTTTGCTGTTGATGCTCCAGCGCGATGTCGAGTTATTAAGCGCGCAACCGCAACAGAGTTTTAAAGAGTTAGCCGCTATTACGGAGCGGCGCCTGCAGATGAATGATCTGGACCGCCTGGTTTCTGCGCACCCCGATATCACTCTGTTGGAATCTAAGCTGGCACTGGAAAAAGACAAGCTCGATGCCCAGTACGGCAAACTCAAACCTTCACTTGGCCTGTATGTAAAATTACGTACCGGAGATAACTTTGGTAATGCACTGCGCAAAGACTACAGCGAAATTGGCCTGACTATAGAATATCCACTGGGTGCGGTGGCCAGTAACTACGGAGAGTCCAAAGCGCTGCGAAAAACCGTTACCGCGATTGATTCTGAGCTGGATTACCTGCGCAAGATAAAGCGCTTGCAAGCGGCCAATATCGCCGGTGATCTGGCCAGCTCTAAAAGTAAAATTGAGGTTGCCCGCCTTGAACTGAACCGCCGTGAACAAATGCTTAGTAGCGAAAATGAAAGGGTGGAAAACGGGCTGTCGGGGCTTGATGAGCTGGTTCAGGCTGAGGATGACAAAATTACCGCCCAACTGAATTTGCTGGCTGCCTACAATCAGGCCTGGATGCAATATGCCGAGGCGTCTTTGTTCAGTAATCAAATCTGCCAGTCTGAGTGATATAAATGATGGCAGGCAACGGGCGCGTTTTAAAAAACCTGGTTATGGTGTTTGCCAGCGAAGGCGTTGGAGGACTGCTAAGTTTTATTATCGTGTTGTTGGCTGCCCGGCTGCTGGGAGTAGAGCAGTTTGGTGTGTTTTCCTACATCCTGGCGATCACCAGTGTTTGTCAGTTGGTGGCTGATTTTGGGCTAACTAATCTGATCGTTCGGGAAGTCGCCAAGGATACCAGCAGGGCGCAATACATTATGAGTAATGTACTGTCGCTGGCATGGGCACTTTCGATTGTGATCTTAACCCTGGTTGCTCTGATAGCGTTGTTTAGCCTGGATACCGCCCGGCAGCAAAACGCTGCCATCATAATGGGCGTGGCGGTGCTGGCCACCTATCACTCTGTGGTTTATTCCTCGGTGTGCCGGGCCTTTGAACAAATGAGTTACAACGCCATCAGCTTTGTAGTGCACAAGGTTATTCTGCTGGCACTTATCTACCTGTTTTATCACGTGTCGTTGTTTTCTTCTTCGCTGCTGGCTATTTGTATGGCGTATTTAGTGGCAAACCTTTGTCAGTATGTTTATTTTGTTGTCGTGGTCAGAACCCGGTTTATTCGCTTTGGTTTTGGTCGTGATTTTGCCTTTGCCTGGCAGTTGTTAAAAGATGCCGTGCCAATCGGGGCTTCCATGGTGATCCGCCGGTTAACGTTGCAGGTCGACACTTTATTACTGGGCGTACTGGCAACAGCCAGTGCCGTTGGCTTATTCAGCGCCGCCTACAAAGTGGTTCAGGTGGTCGACATGATCCCATTTGCTATCTGTCTGCCCTTGTTTCCGGCTATGTCACGAATGGCCAGCAACGAGCCGGATAAACTGCCGGCATTCTTCTCGCTAACCCTGACCGGTTTTTTAATTGTTTCCATTCCTTTATGCGGGTATGTATTTGTTTCTGCCGGCAACCTGATAGAGCTCTTTTACGGGCCGACTTATATCAGCGCAATACCGGCTTTGCGGATCCTTGCTTTTGCCATTATTGGCCTGTTTGTCAACATGTTGCTTAGCTATGTGTTTATGGCACTGGGTAAACAGCGGTTTTACCTGCTGGCCGCAATGAGTTGTCTGGCCGTGAACACTCTGGTGGATGTGCTGCTAATACCTCGTATGGGCGCCACCGGCGCAGCATGGGGAACCTTGCTGGGAGAGCTGAGTTACTTCCTGCTGTGTATTGTGTTTTTATCTCGCGTGCAACTGGCTTATGCCTGGCTGGCCCAACTGGCTCGCCCGGTTTTGTTATGTTTATTGATCAGCTGGGTGGCTTACCTTTCTCCCCCACAAGGCGTCACAGAACAGGTGCTCTTTTCGCTGGCTTATGGCGTGAGCTACATTGCCGGGTTGTTTGTGTTACGAGTGTTTAAACCGGCAGACATTAAACGGGCTTTGGCATTGCTAACAGAACGCCAAAGCCGCGCCGGGCTGGCCGACAACTCGGCATCGGGGAGTTAGATGATGCGTGCTCTTAGTCTCCTGCAAACCGGTCTGCTTACGGCAACCACCAGGCCCTGGCGGTTTGTTGAACAACACCCCGTATTATTACTGGCAGCATTGTTAATGCTGGTGGGGAGTGGCGGCGCCTGGGTGGTGATGCCTCTGACCGGAGAATATCGTTTAGCCGACCTACAGGCGGCAGGCCAAAACGGCCAGTTTAAGCTGGTAGTGCTGGGCCTGACTGCGCTGATCTTTTTAACTACTGCCATGCGCATGTATACGCTGCGTTTATTGATATGCATTGGCTTAACCGCGCTGATGTTTTGTATTGCCTTGTCGTTAAGTATGCTCGACGGTGAACGTATTCAGCTTTATATCACCGAGAGTCAGGCATTTCGCGATATACAGCATATTCTGGCATTAAACGCGATCCCCAATGCCGGTCGCTCGGTGGAAACCGCGCTGGCATTTGATGCTTATCATTTTACCGATCGCATCAGGGCGGCTCTTGGAATACTGGGCTGGGGAGCCAAATTAAGTATCCTTATCGGCTGCGCAGTATCCCTTTACTGTATTGTCAGCAGCCAGCGTAAACTGCTTGCATTATTACTGGCGCTGATTTTTGCTCTGATCACCTTTTTTGCTGCCGGGCTGGGGAGTGTGTCGCTGGCGTACCTGAAGGTTAACCAGGGGATTCGGGCGATTAATAACGGCGAACCTGCGGTGGCCATTGGCATTCTCAATGAAGCGGTGACGCTCGATCCGGTGCTGACCTATTCGCCAGGATTTACGCTGCTACATTCTTATCTGTATTTTTCAATTTATGGGCCGGCAACACCTCTGGCAAAAGCTTATCAGCTTGAACAGCGCTTTAGTGCCGGCCGGTTTACTGAAGTCATCGATACCAATGCACTGTCGGTAAGCGCCGCGGCGTTAAACGCTGGGGAGCAGCAGCTCAACATCAGGCCTGAATTGGTTAATGCGCACGTTCGAACTGAGCAGCGGATCACCATGGATGCTTATAATCGCCTGGGACTACTACACCTGTGGCGCAACGACTGGGGATTTGCTGAGAGTCACTTTAAATCCTCACTGGCAATTCATGGTAACCCCGTCGGGCAAACGGCATTGTTACGAATTTACCAGCAGACCCGCCAGTTTGAGGCCTGTGTCAGTACTGCCGAGTTATTGCTGCAACGCACCCATAACCGATCCGTGTCGGCTGATGTTTTCTCGTCAAAAGGTGATTGTCTTAGTCAGCTTGGTCGCCCTGCCGAGGCCCGTCAGGCCTATCAGCAGTCTATTGCTCTGGATAGCGATAAGAATTACCGGGCGGTCAAAGGCCTGAGCGGGACGTAGGGGATGATAATGAAAGCCGAGCATTGGTGGAGCAGCCTCACACTTATTATCCTGATTGTCTGTGCAGTGATCTTTGGCTATTTGCAGTCAGTGGATACGGCGAATCCCCGTTCGCTACTGAACTGGTCACAAAGTCAGTGGATTAGCACCGAGTCAGCCGGCGCTAACGGCTACTTTCGCCATTCGATCGAGCTGGACAATGCCCCGCAGCGTGCAGTGCTGCATGTGTCAGGCACAGACCACCTGCAGATTTTTGCAAACGGTAAGACTGTTAAAACTGTGGAAAATCGCTCAGTGCAGGCCACTGCCGTACTGGATCTGAGTCGCCACTTACAAACCGGCAGTAATGTTCTGGCTTTTGAACTGCACCGCTCTTCATTTCCGGCAATGGTTGCGCTGCGATATGAATTAACCGTTATCGATGCGCTGGGCCAGCGGCAGACCTTTATTTCTGACGCTATGGTGAAAAGCCAGTCGTTATACCCGCAAACTACCAGCCGGCAAAAATGGTTCGACAAAGGGTACGATGATGCATTCTGGACCAGTTCGGTGCCGGTTGCCGGTGACAACCGCATGGCGCAGGTAACAACACCTCCAGAGTTATTACTTGCCTTACCGAGTCCACCTTCATACGTACTGGATGCATCACAACATTGGTCGGTTTCACTCTCCACTACCTTTAACTATGCGCCGGCGGCTGAAGAGCAGGTATGGCTGGCGGTAGCATCGGATGTGCCTTATGAAGCGATTATTAATGGCATCAGTGGCGGTATCTTTTCACCGTCCGATTCGCAGTTACATTTGAATTCGGTGTTGCCGCGCCTGAAAGACGGTGAAAACAGTATCGAAATCAACCTGATGAATAACGGTGTAGATCCGGTGGTAGCTGGTGGGCTTATCCGGCAGAATGATTATCAGGTAACCACAACGTTTATTTCGCCTGATTGGCAAATTCATGGCGGTGGCGGCAGCGGCCATTCTGCATTAGAGGATATTCGTGCGAGCAGCAATTTAACTCAGGTAAGAATCTCAGCTCCGGCAGTGCCACTAACCTATGCCTATATTGTAAATGATAACTTTACCCCTCCTGCAGTAGCGCAGAGCGGCCCCTGGTTGCAAGGCGGTATAGTGGTGCTGTTTATTCTGTTGATTGCGCCGCTCTTCAAACTAATGGGAATAAGCCTACAAAAACAGCTCACCAGCACATGTTTTGCCAATGCCATTGCTATCTTATGTTTAGTTGCCGCCTGGTTTATGGCTCAGGATGTACGATTCGACGCGCGCCAAATTTTTTCGGTAAATGCCCTGCAATTGATGCTGATTGTGTGGATGCTGATGGTCATTGTGGTGCTTGCTGAACAGGCTGCAGCGACTATCAAACCAGTTAGTAGCCAGTCGCCTGGAGAGTTGAACCGCGGTAATCAGTTCAAGCTGGGTAACACTGCCTTTTATATTGTCAGCGCCGTTGTGGCACTGGCAGCTTTTTTAATGCGATTACACAATATAGACCAACAGGCGCTTACGGTAGATGAGGCAACGATTGCAGGATTTGCCAGAGGGGTAGTGGAACGCGGCTATCCCTACTTAATGGTTGGTGGCATGGAAGTTGAGCTGGCTACCTATGAGCTGGTGCCTTATTTTCTGGCCGCCTCGGTAAAGACCTTTGGTTACAGTGATTTTGCCCTGCGCATTCCCGCAGTGCTGTTTGGTACCAGCACCTGCCTGTTAATTATCTATTGTGGCTCGGCCTGGTTTGGTCGGTTAACGGGCCTCATCGCCGGGGTGCTCTATGCGATTTCGCCGTGGGCCATATACTGGGGTAAGAATTGCTTCCATCCGTCTCAAATCCAGTTCTTCAATTTAGTGGCGCTGATAGCTTTCTATCGGTTGCTAGCCAGTGACCGGATTTCCCTGAAACTCGCCTGTTTATCAGCACTGGCCTTTACCTTTAGTTATCTGAGCTGGGAAGGTTCCGGATTGGTGTTGCCTATTATGGCATTCGTTGCGCTGGTCATACGCTGGCAGGACTGGCGCTGGTTTTTTCAGCCGAATCTGTGGATTGCGGCGGTGTTGATTATATTTGTGGTGGCCGCCCAGGGCATTCGTCGCTCCTTACTGCAGGAACCTTTTATCATGGTTGGGTTTGGTAAAAGCGACCTGGCAACACCGAAACTCACCTTCACTCAGCCGTCGTACGAACCCTGGTATTACATCAATAATTTCTTTTTCACCGAAACTCATATCGGCCTGAGTTTATTCTTCCTGCTCGGACTGATTTTCATGTTTTATGACCGCAAACTGAGTTTTGTAGTGCTGTTTGTAGTGATGGCTTATTTGTCATTAACCAATTTACTTGGCTACTACAACGCCCATTACTTTTACTTTGTACTACCGGTCTTTTTGCTCGCGGTTGCTGCGGTTTTTGTAAAATTGCTAATGCTGATCCAGCGTCAGATTGGCCAGGTAAGAGGGCAGGTCTTTCGTGCTCAGGGCGTACTTACTGCAGTGCTTATCATGGCAGTGCTAGTGGTGCCGGCCGGCGCGGGAGGCTTGCACCTGTACCGGTTGATGAGCGGCAATATTGATGCGATGCGTGTGGATTATCGCCCCGAACTGGCTGGTATGGACGGTCGCTCTGTGTCTCTTGCGCTTGCGCAGTATTGGCGTGAATCAGACGTTCTAATCACTTCGATACCACTGCTTACCGAGCACTATGTTGATAATAAAGGCGACTACTTTGTGCAAACCATTACCGATCGCAAGGTAGTGTACGACACGGTTAAGCAGCGGCCTTATTACGTGGATAAGTTTGTTGGCAATCCTGTACTGCGCAATAAACAGGAACTTCAGGATGTGCTGAGTCGACATGATCGGGTGTTTTTTGTTGCAGCACCGGTAGACGGCTTAACTCGGATCATCGATGCCGAGACGCTGGATTTTATTAATCAGAATATGCGGGTTGTCGCTGAGAGCTACGATAGCCGCCTGTATGTTTGGGAGCGTTAACCAGCATGTATGGGCAGTACAGCAGTGATATATCAGGGAGTAAATGTCAGTGAAAGTGTTTAGTGTTTTGCTCATGCTTGTTATTTGCACCGGCTTTCTTGCCGGTTGTGGAGAAGGCAACTCGGTTGAGGATACAGAAGAGAACCGCTGCTCCGCGCTGGTAAATCCAAATGCAGGCGACCAGGATGGTGATGGCATTATCAATCAGTGTGACACCGATAATGATAACGATACTATCGACGATGAGATTGATAACTGCCCGCTGCTAGCCAATACCGACCAGCTGGACACGAATGGCGACGGACTGGGCGATGCGTGTGATGCCGACGGTGACGGTATTGAAAGTACCGAGGATAACTGCCCGGCCACCTTCAATCCGGAACAACTCGACGGCAATGGTGACGCAATTGGCGACGCCTGTGACGAAGACAGCGATGGCATTCGCAGTATTGATGATAACTGCCCGGCAACGGCTAACGTAGACCAGCTGGATACTAATGGCGATGGTATCGGCGATGCTTGTGATGATGATAATGACGGTATTCTCAACAGTATCGATAACTGCCCGGACATTGCTAATCCTGAACAGCTCAACAGCGACGAAGCTTATCCGGGTGATGCTTGCCAGGATACAGACGAAGATCTGATCCTTGATGTGAACGACAATTGTCCGTTTGAAGCCAATCCAGATCAAGCCGATACCAATGGCGATGGAGTAGGGAATGCCTGTGATGTTGATAGCGATTCTATCCCGACAGAACTCGATAATTGCCCGTTTACCGCTAACTTTAATCAGGCTGATAGTAACGAGGACGGGCTGGGCGATGCGTGCGACCGGGATAGCGACGGTGTAGCCGACAGAACTGATAACTGCCCTGTGGATGTTAATCCGGAGCAGGAAGATGAGGACGAAAATGGACAGGGTGATGCCTGTGATACCGGTTTAGCCTCGCCTGCTGTCAATTTTTTCGAACCGGTTAACTTGTCCGATAATCCGGGGTTGACTCTGCGTCCTGCAATAAAATTTGATAACAATGGCTATTACCACGCGGTTTGGGATGACAACACCGGCATCGAAGGGGCTACCGAGGTTTATTATACCGCAGTAAAGATCGATGGTTTTGAGCAGCAGGAGGTCATTAAGCTATCAAACTCTCAATCTGAGATTATCGGTCTTGCACAGCGGGCTGATATAGATGTGGCGCCCGACGGCAGTGTGCATGTGGTTTGGCAGGATACTAAAACCAATACCTCGGATATTTATTATCTGATCCTTGAGCGTAATGCAGAAACGGAGCTGTTTGAGATAAGCTCAACGCGCAACGCTAATGATATAAACCCTGAAACAAACCTTTCCAATTCTGCTCAGGCGAGTAATGAGCCGACTATAGCTATTGATGCTGCAGGGATAATCCACGTGGTTTGGTCTTCGGACTCTGCGGTAAATATTATCCGCTCCACTGATAATGGTGCAACGTTTAGCAGCCCTTTGCGTTACCGGACAAACGTGATTGTGGAGCCGGCAATATCGGTTAGTGAAGGTGGCCTGGTGAGGATAGTCTGGGCGCAACAGGATAGTCTTATCTATGTAACCTCATCCGACAGTGGCGAGACTTACGAAACACCTCGCCAGCTTTTTGTTTCGCAGGATACAATCCAGCGTCCTGATATTCAGGCCTTCGACGAAAATGTTTACATTGTTTGGGACCAGGAGCTCCTGAACCAGAACACCGATATTCTGATGATTAAATCCGGCGACGGTGGTGAGACCTTCAGTGATCCGCTTAACATATCGACTAACAGTGGAACCTCAATCTACCCGTCGCTGGCTGTCGGACCCACAGGAGACGTTTTTCTCGCCTGGTCAGATACTACTACGGGCAATTATGAAACCGTGTATGTTGAGTCTGACGACGGTGGAGAAACGTTTAGTGAGCTGGTGGTAATTTCACCGAGTGACAACGGTTCGCTGGTTATCGATTCAGATGTTGATGAAAACAATAATTTCATTGTTGGTTGGGATGACAACCGCTACGAATCATTTGACATCGCGCTGTCCTATGGCACCAGTTCAATCCCCTTAGTTAACGATATCAGTGATGTGCCCAGCTTTTTTGACCCTGAGCAGGAGTTGCCAGTCATGCTTGCGGCAGCTTTTTCTGACTCGCTGATATCCAACGTGACAATTTATGCAAATACGGGGGCCAGTGTTGTAACAGCTTCAAGCACCGGTACCAGTACTTACTATTTCTGGGATGGACGGAATGCTGACGGTGAAGTGGTGAGTGAAGGAGAATACAGCTACGTAATAACCGCCTATACCCCAGAGAGAATACCGATCGAGAGAAGTGGAACTATTCGGGTTTACGGCGTTGACTCACCCGAACGCCTTCCTCAGATACTCACTTTTGCTACCGACCGTCAGGCATTTTCGCCAAATGATGATGGTCGAACGGACATTGCTATTGCAACGGCCACCTTCAACCAGGCGTTACCCTGGGAAGTGACGTTGCTCGACGCTGACGACAATCTTATTTTTTCGCAGACCGGTGTGAGTGCATCTACCACTGTCGAATGGGATGGTCTGTTTGATGACGGTACTTCGTACCCAGAAGGTACTTATACCTTTAATGTATACATTCAGTCAGATGACGGCAGCACAGCGCAATCAGCGGTTGATATCGTGATAGATATGACACCGGTGAAAGTAGAAAACCTGGAGATTGTCGATGTGGATTTGAGTGCTGGTACACCAGGAAGCATAGGATTTCACATTACTGAAAGTGCTGTGGTGACAATCTACATCTTTGATGAGTCCGGCTTTACCACGGTAAACGAGCTGGTCAGAACCCAGCTGGGCGGGGGTTATGATGGTGAAGAAGGTGCGCAGGATGTCTTTTACGAATGGGACGGCTCGTCGGGTAATGGCACGCTGCAAGAACCCGGAACTTATCTGCTGAGGATTTGGTGTCGGGACTTTGGAGCTAATCCTGCCAGCGAATATCCGTTCATCAGAGAAATACAAATCCGCGAATAAGCTAAACGATTTTGCACCAGATTGATGCTTTTTTGTTCAGTTCGGTGGCAAGGTTTTACGTTGAAATTTGTAAATTCATGTATTTATTAAAATAAATTTATGGCTTTCATCTTGCAACATAATAATTACAAAAAATATAAATATAACAACCAGCAACACTCTGGGTGCACAGCAGTAGGTGCAATGAGTTGGAACACAAGGAGAAGACCTAATGGTCAGATATACCAATAAACTGAAACTGATAGCTGTGTCTCTGGGAATCTCTGTCGCGCTCACCAGCGCGCAGGCCCAGGAACTTCCCGAACCGGTAACCGATGCCGATTATTATGATAATGGCGCGCCTCCCGAGGCCAAAGTTAAACTGGGTAACATGCTGTTTTTTGATAAGATCATGAGCGGTAACCAAAACATATCCTGTGCAACATGTCATAACCCATTGCTAAGCAGTGGCGATGGATTGTCGCTGGGGGTTGGCGAAGGCGGCCGGGGCCTTGGCCGTTACCGAACCACGGGGGAAGGGGCTGAGGCGATCTCTACCCGTATCGGCCGGCATGCGCCGCATTTGTTTAATCTTGGCGCCAAAGAGTTCATTCGCATGAACTGGAACGGGATTCATCAGATAAGCAGTGGGCGCCTTGATTTGCCCTCAGGCAGAGCAACTCCCCGCAACATCGAAAATGTGTTAGCCGGCCAGTCATTATTTCCAATTACCAACTTTGCGGAAATGATGGGCGAAATTGGCGATAACGAAGTGTCATCCGTGGTCAGGCCCCGCGTCGGTCCGGCAAACTTCCCGGCAATCTGGAACGCTTACATGCAGCGTTTAAGGGCCATCCCGTTATATGTGCAAATGTTTATGGATGCCTATCCAGGCGAAATACTCAGTGCTCAGGATATGCAGATTCAACACTATGCCAATGCGGTTGCGGCGTTTCAGGCTGTTGCTTTTAGAAGTGACAACAGCCCTTTTGATGATTATCTGCGAGGTAACACCGATGCGATGACTGCCCAACAAGTACGTGGGATGAATCTGTTTTATGGTGAATCGGGCTGTTCGAGCTGCCACAGTGGTAAATTTCAAACGGATCAGGGCTTTCATGGTATTGCCATGCCACAGGTCGGCCCGGGCCCTGAGTTCCGCTTTCCGTTACAGGATCGTGGACGTTCAGAGCGTACAGGTAAAGCCGAAGACTGGGCTAAATTTAAAACACCGTCATTGCGCAATGTCTGGTTAACTGCGCCTTATGGCCATGACGGTGCCTACGCAACCTTACGTGGCGTTATTGAACATCACCTCGACCCGCTGACATCTCTGGAAAATTACGATGGTAGTCAGATAGTAGTAGCTAAACATGACGAATTTGACCTAACCGATTTGGATGGTTATAACGATCTGGTTTTACGCCAAACCATTATTGATGCCAATGAGCTGCAGCCGGTTGCTCTTAGTCCTGAGCAGGTGGATGATATTATGGCGTTTCTGAAGGCGCTTACTGATTGGAACAGCTTCGAAAGAGGCGGAATGATTCCGGCTGAAGTACCTAGTGGGCTGCCGGTTTTTGATTGATGGCGGCCTAAACTGACAAGCTCAAAAAAAGCACCATCAGGTGCTTTTTTATTTTCAGCCCTAAACCACCTACTTCAGTAGGTGGTTATCATGCATGGTAGGACTTTGTCCGCATCGATGTAAGCTGGCAAAGGAAGGTGTTTATACATTGTTGTCGGAGTCGCCGACAGCGACCAGAGGGGGTAGTGCGACCCGGTGACCGGGAACCACTCTGGACTCCCCGCAGCCCTTATCAGTGAAAAGCGTCATCGTCCCTGTGCCGCATCGACTGAATCCTCATCCATGATGATTCTTCTAGTTTGTTATGTCTGTCAGTGACAATGACAACACTGAAGAAGGGCACAATTATTGTCCTTTCTTCGATTTAAACAGAGCCCCCTTTTAGGGGGTTAACGCAAAGCCACCTTCTTTAAAGGGGGATTCTTTACTTGGGCGATAAACAAGAGCCTTATCCTTTAAAATATCGCTTTTCTACCTGACCGCACAATATATGGCCCAGCAGGATATGGCACTCCTGAATACGTGCTGTGTCGGGGGATGGAATGCACAGGCAATTGCAGAGCGCCTTCAATTTGCCGCCGCTCTGACCGGTTAACACATACGTTGTGACGTTCATTTGTTTAGCGACTTCTACTGCGGCAATAACGTTTGGACTGTTACCGCTGGTAGATATACCTACAAACACGTCCTTTTCGGTGGCAATACTTTGTAATTCGCGGGAGAAAACAAATTCATAACCGTAGTCGTTACCAATAGCGCTGATAGCTGAGTTATTGGTACCCAGTGCCAGCGACGGCAGTGGCGCCCGATCAAACAGGAAGCGGGACGTAAACTCGGCGGATAAATGTTGCGCATCAGCGAAGCTGCCGCCGTTGCCACAGAAAATAATCTTGCCACCTTGCTGAAGTGAAGCAAGGCAGGCATCGATAAGTTCGCTAAGTTGAGATAGCAGATGTTCATCCTGTAAAGTTGCTTCCTTAACAGCAATGGATGCTTTTATTTCATCCTGAATATCCGGGCTCATGTGTTACTCCTGTCGTGTAGGGCTACTGCGGTGTTTAGTGCGCATGATATCGTTATTAGTGTGAGATATTTATCGTGCCATAGACCCCTGGGAAAAACACTTCTTTTTAGGCTCCGGGGCGTACCGTTGAGCTAAAATAGTAAGAAGGTCTTGGTCTGCAAACGCGATGTCACCCAATTTTACTAGATCCTTTTGTTTTGTCTTACTTTTTTAAATTTTGAGGCCTCACTGCCGGCTGTTTTCACTTTTATTTCATTTGTTTTGTTATTTTTTTAAATACCTTTTTGCCAGAATTAATATGATTGTTTCAATACTTTTTCTTGTGGTTCAGCCAAATTAAAATCTCAAAAGCGAAAGCGCTTTTCTGTCATACAGTTAGTTGTACTAACAGAGCTTATTGCTGCTAATTCAGGGTCGAAATTAACCTCCTAAAAAAACACTCATGTGGCTTCAGGTCGCGTTTTATATACGTTTGTATGGAGTTGGTGATTTTTATTCATACCGAAAAAGACTTTAATGCATCCCGTTCCTTGCAACCGTGTTTAAGTTTTTTTGAGGTAAATAGAAATGACTGGTTTTATCAAAAGTGTTGTTGCTACCGCTGTAATCTCTGCAACATTCTCTGCAGGCGCCGCTAGCATGAGTGACACTAGCTTCACCCGAAAAGGTATGGAAACCAATAACCTCGATGGATCGTCCCAGCTGAAATTTGCTCGCACTGGCACCACCTCTGTGATTTCTCCAACCCGTAGCTTCTGGCGCCCAATCTTCAGAAAGCCTGCGCCAGAGCCAACACCAGAGCCAACGCCTGAGCCGACTCCAGAGCCAACGCCTGAGCCAACACCAGAGCCAACACCAGAGCCAACACCAGAGCCAACTCCGGAACCGACGCCTGAGCCGACCCCTGAACCTACACCTGAGCCTGAGACTAAAAATGCACCTCAGGGGCTTTTCCACAGCGCTGGTGTAATCAGTTCCAGCGATCAGCGTGGCACCATTATCCGTGACGATATCAATGGTGAAGACCACGTGTCTGGCAGTCTGGTGAGAGTCAGCTGGAGAGTTATTAATCCATCTGAAGGTGTGTTTGACTTTACGCCTTTGGAAAATGAACTGGCTGCCGCTGCAGAGTTGGATGCGAGTATTAGTCTGGCCATACTCGATAGCAAAGAAATGCCTCAGTATGTACTGGATCAGTGTGAAACTTTTGATTACAGCTTCCGTGGTCAGCCAGTGACTACCTGTTTGCCATGGGATAGTTACTATCAACAATTCAAAGCAGAGTTGGTCAGCCGTCTGGGTGCACAGTTTGATTCCCACCCAAATCTGCGCGGGGTTTATATGAGCTATGCGGCTATGTCTAACGGCATCGAAATGCACTGGCGCGTAGATGAAAACGAGTTTGCTGCTGCCGGATATACTCCGGATCGCCTGGAGCAATCCTATAACGATGTTATGGATATGTACGCAGAGGCCTTTACTACTACGCCAATTATGATGGAAATCCATACCGTGTTTGAGGAGTCGCACCTGGCAGAGAATGCTTTCAATCACTGCTACGACACTCTGGGTAGCCGATGTGGTGTAGCCATCTGGTGGTGTTCATCTCGCATGGCCACTAACCCCCGGGAGGCGGAATATCCGGTTTATCATGTGGCACAACAGGCTACCGAACTGTCATTCGCGGTTTGTCAGACCATTGGTAACTTCAGCACTCAGCCAGACCGCTTCGACTCTGGACAGGGCTGGACTTCTGAAGAAGCACTGCGTAATGAAATGGACTTCTTCATTGGCGAGGGCTTTAAGAACTTTGAGATTTGGTCTGCTGATTTACAGGATGCCACTCTGAAGGCCATTCTGGAAAACGAATACGCGCCCCTTTTAAAATAACAGTGTTCAAATAATGATGCAGGCCCCTTAGGGGCCTGTTTTGTATTTGTTTGTCGTAAAAGATATCCCGTAGTTGAGAATGGCAGGGATTACCAGCATACTTTGCTGTACCAGTATCCAGCCTGCCGGCAGTAACCGGGCGGTTCTGATAACGAATGTACCGTGCAGACTAACGAGGTAATCTCTTTTGTTTCGACTATCCGGCTTATTGACTTTTTTGTTACTGCTGATAACGGCTTGCGGGGGAGGTAACTCTACCACTTCCTCGCCAACGCCAACCCCGCTGCCACCAGTGACTAATCCGCCGCCAGCCGGCGAGTTTAAAGACCACCCGCAGGGGATCTTCAACAGTGCTGGTACCATCAATATCAATAATCCAGGCGCTTTTGTATCTGAACATATTAATGGCTTACCTCATGTTTCCGGCACCCTGGTGAGATTAAGCTGGTCAGAAATAAATCCGGCTCCTGCAGAGTATGATTTTTCGGTAATAGAACGGGAACTACAGGAAGCAGAGGCGCTGGGTGACAGGGTGAACCTGGCCGTCATCGATAGCAAAGAAATGCCCCAATGGGTGCTGGATGAGTGCACAACCTTTGACTATTCGTTCAGGGGCAACCCGGCAGTAACCTGCTTACCCTGGGATTCCGCTTACCTCGACTATAAAGAAGCGCTGGTCAGCCAGCTTGGAGCTCAGTTTGATAGTCATGCCAGCCTGGCAGGTATATACGTTACCTACGCAGCGATGACCAATGGTGTGGAGATGCACTGGCGTGTGGATGAGCAAAGGTTTGCTGAGGCCGGCTACACCTTTTCACGCCTCAGCGATGCTTTCAATGGTGTCATTGATATGTACATGACCTATTTCCCTACCACGCCCATCATTATCGAGGCGCATACCGTTTTTGATAGTGCCGCTCTGGCGCAAACCGCTTACGATTACTGCTTTGACACCATAGGTGAGCGTTGCGGTGTGGCAATCTGGTGGTGTGCATCACGTATGGCAACTAACCCTCGTGAATCTGAATATCCGGTATTCAGCGTTGCACAGCAGGCGGCGAATAATGCTTTTGCTATTTGTCAGACCATCGCCAGTTTCACCGATGAACCTGAGCGTTTTGAGCCAGGCATTAGCACAGAGCAGGCGTTCAGAAATGAAATGGCGTTTTTCGTTGACGCCGGATTTAAAAACTTTGAATTCTGGACCAGCGATATTCAGAATGGCACTCTCACAGATATCCTTAACGCTGAATATCTGGCAGACATTGAAAACTAGGCCAGCGAGCGCTGGCGATTAAAAGCGGAATCAACATGACGTTACCTCGTAAAGCGTTTTTCCTCGACAGGGATGGTGTCATTAACATTGATCACGGCTATGTATGCGAGCCTGAGAGTTTTGAGTTTGCCCCCGGTGTGTTTGAAGCCTGTAAACGCATAGTGGATGAAGGCTTTGTCATCATTGTTGTTACCAATCAGGCGGGGATTGGCCGGGGATACTATACCGAGGAGAAATTTGCGGCACTTACCAAATGGATGTGTGAGCAATTTTCTCAACATGGGGTCGCCATTACCGATGTCAGGTTTTGCCCGCATCACGCTACTCACGGTCAGGGCGAATACCTTAAAGATTGTGATTTCCGTAAGCCAAATCCGGGCATGATCAACGCTGCTGCCACAGAACATCAGATTGACCTGGCAAGCTCAGTGATGATTGGCGACAAGATGTCAGACATACAGGCCGGACAAAGTGCCGGAATACAGCACTTATATCTGGTGGATTCGGAGTATGAAAGCGATGGTGTGGCCTCGGGCTACCAACGCTGTACCAGCCTGTTTGATGCGGTAACGAAGTACTTCAACGGTCAGTAGGTTGTTTCAAGGTCGGCACGAAAATTAAAATAGGAGTCATCCACCAGTGACTGGTACACGCCTTTTATATTGTCGGCCAGCCATTCGTTATACATTTTAAGATCGCTGAACTGCTCTAGTGTAATGCTTTGCTGTAATTCCGCTAAGGTTTTTCCGGCCAGTATGCCGTCTCTCACAGCAGTGTAAAGCGCTTCAAGGTACGCCAGATAATGTTCAATATCCGCACGAGTACCGATATCAGCATGGCCGCCTATAAACACCTCAAAGTCATAGCGGTTAAGTACCGCTTTGGTGGAGCTGATCATGCCCTGTATGTCATAACCCGGCAGGTCTTTATAGGGTAAGCGACCTACCACTATCCAGTCCACAACATGCAATACTCCGGCGGGCTGAATAAGATAGCTCACCGAGCCCTTGCCGTTGTTCTCGCCATGGTAAGCCAGCTGCACCTGCGTTGAGCCGGAAGTAACGGCTAGTTGGTCGTTAAAGGTAATGTCGGGTTGCCGGGTTGGCAGGCGGGTGAAGGCAATATCCCGGGCGGCCAGCTGGTGAGCAACCACCACCGTTTCACTACCGGCCAATTGTTCGCCACCACTAACATGATCGGTATGATTGTGGCTGTACAGCATATAACTTACTGGCAGTAGTTTCTTTTCGGAAAGGTATTGCCTGAGGTAAGTCGCCGCTTCAGCGCTGATAGGATCGGTAACAATAGTGCCCTGTTCCGTGGTAACAAATACTGAATGATAATTACCGGCGGTAAAGCGATAAACATTGTCCTTCACCTGCTCAATAGCATATTCAGCGGCGTGTGCAGAAAAAGAAACCAAACAGATAAAAGAAAAGAAAAACATCATTACCTTCATGAAAACTCCCTGGCAGAAACAAAGTATTAATGGGTTTACTACGCCAGGTATGCCGGTAAAGCTCAGAGTTTTCTGCCAATAACAAAAAGGGCACCGCTAAGGTGCCCTTTCAATGAAGTTGTACTGACTTACACGCGTTCAAATACGGTAGCGATACCCTGGCCTAAACCAATACACATAGTCGCCAGGCCGATTGACTTGTCATTGGCTTCCATCAGGTTAATCAGCGTGGTGCTGATACGTGAACCAGAGCAACCCAGAGGGTGACCAAGCGCAATGGCACCGCCGTTTAAGTTAACGCACTCGTCGTACTTATCCAGCCAGCCAAGTTGCTTGATACAGCTAAGCGCCTGGGCCGCAAAGGCTTCGTTGAACTCGGCAATCTCAATATCATCCATGGTTAAGCCCGCACGTTTGAGAGCTTTTTGAGTCGCAGGCACCGGGCCGTAACCCATGATCGCCGCGTCACAGCCAGCCACACCCATTGAGCGGATCTTAGCGCGTGGTGTCAGGCCCAGTTCTTTAGCACGATCGGCCGACATTAACAGCATTGCCGAAGCACCGTCTGAAATCGCCGAGGCAGATCCCGCGGTAACAGTACCGTTTACCGGATCAAATACCGGGCGTAGCGCAGCCATAGTTTCTGGCGTACTTTCCGGGCGGATAACTTCGTCAAAGTCGACCATCTTTAACACGCCGTCGGCATCATGGCCTTCGGTGGCTACAATCTCGCTAGCCCAGCGGCCTTCCAAATGTGCCTGATGTGCTTTCTGGTGTGAGCGGGCTGCGAAGGCATCTTGCATCTCACGGGTAATGCCGTTCTGACGGCCCAGCAGTTCTGCTGTCATGCCCATGTTACCAGACGCTTTGGCGGTATACTTTGCCAGGCCCGGATGGAAGTCGAGATTAAAGGTCATTGGAACATGGCCCATGTGCTCCACACCACCAATCATGTACACGTCGCCCTGACCTGTCATGATACCTTTAGTGGCATCATGCAGCGCCTGCATGGATGAACCACACAAACGGTTAACTGTTACCGCAGAAGTACTGCGTGGGATCTCGGTTAACAGCTGGGCATTCCGGGCCACGTTAAAGCCCTGCTCTTTGGTTTGCTGAACACAGCCCCAGATAATGTCTTCAATTTCTGCCGGATCCACATTGGGGTTTCTGGCAATCAGGGCACTCATTAAGTGCGCCGATAAACTCTCGGCACGAACGTTTCTGAATACGCCACCTTTGGAGCGACCCATGGGTGTGCGAATACAGTCAATAACTACTACATCTTTCATGATTATGTCTCCTAAGGTGATTAAGCGAAGTAAGATTTACCTTCAGCGGCCATTTGACGAACGCCGTCTGTAATTTGGTAAATCGGACCTAAATGGGCGTATTTGTCGGCAAGTTCGACAAAGTTCGCTAATCCCATAGTTTCGATGTAACGGAAAATACCACCACGGAACGGCGGGAAGCCAAGTCCGTAAATCAGGGCCATATCGGCTTCGGCAGCACTTGCCACGATGCCTTCCTCAAGACAACGAATCGCTTCGTTGGCCATCGGGATCATCAGACGGGCAATGATTTCTTCACTGCTAAATTCACTGGCTTCTGCCTGGTGAGGCTTAATCAGCTCATAAGCTTCAGGGGCCGCATCTTTCTTCGGCTTACCACGCTTATCTTTACTGAAGTTGTAGAAGCCTTTGGCATTCTTCTGACCTAAACGCTCTTCTTTGAACAACAGCGTTACCGGATCATTTTCGACTTTTGCCATACGCTCAGGAATACCTTCTGCCATAACCGAGGCGGCATGGTCTGCCGTGTCCATTCCTACCACGTCGAGCAGGTAAGCCGGGCCCATTGGCCAGCCAAACTGTTTTTCCATCACTTTATCAACGGCAACAAAGTCGGCACCATCGAGTACCAGTTTCGAGAAACCAGCAAAGTAAGGGAATAATACGCGGTTTACCAAAAAGCCCGGGCAGTCATTCACTACAATCGGCGTTTTGCCCATTTGCAGCGTGGTAGCCACTACCGCAGCAATCGTGTCGTCTGAGGTTTTCTCGCCGCGGATGATTTCGACCAGTGGCATGCGGTGCACCGGGTTAAAGAAGTGCATACCGCAGAAACGCTCTGGTTTTTCCAGACTTTCTGCCAGTTGGTTAATCGAAATAGTAGAGGTGTTTGAACACAGGATTGTATCGTCATCCACATTCTGTTCGGTTTCTTTCAGAACGATGCTCTTAACCTTCGGATTTTCAACCACCGCTTCAATGACCAGATCAACGTCCTTAATGGCGCTGTATTCCAGTGAAGGCGTAATGGCGTTGAGGGTTTTAGCCATTTTTTCGGGCGTAACTTTACCCAGCTGCATGCCCTTGTTAAGGATCTTAGCGGCTTCAGACAGGCCGAGGTCCAGAGCAGGCTGGTTAATGTCTTTCATTACTACTGGCAAGCCTTTCACGGCGCTCTGGTAAGCAATGCCGCCACCCATGATACCGGCACCCAGTACCGCATTCATCTTGACTGCTTTGCTGGCTGATTTGGCTAACTTCTTACCTTTGCCTTTCACCAACTGGTCGGCCATAAAAATGCCAATCTGTGCTTTCGCCGCGTCGGTTTTAGCCAGTTTGACAAAGCCCTGGTTTTCCAGCGCCAGCGCACCATCACGATCCAGTGAAGAAGCATTCTTAACCGTTTCTACCATCATGTGCGGAGCAGGGTAGTGTTTACCTGCTTTGGCAGCAACGAAAGCCTGGGCGGTAGAGAAGCTCATCATCGCTTCGTTGCTGTTTAATTTAAGTGGCGCTTTTTTGCTGGCCCGGCGAGCCTGCCAGTCAATTTTGCCAGCGGCGGCGTCCGTCACCATGCTAAGAGCGGCTTCAGCTAGCTTTTCAGGCGCGACAACGGCATCAACGGCGCCTTCATTAAGTGCCTGCTGGCCTTTTCTGTCTTTGCCCGTGGTCATCCACTCAAGGGCGTTATCCGAACCAATGAGACGTGGCAGGCGTACCGTACCACCAAAGCCTGGCATCAGACCTAATTTCACTTCTGGCAGACCGATAGAAGCCGTGGTATCCACAACGCGAAGATCACAGGCCAATGCCATCTCACAACCGCCACCCAGTGCAAAACCATTCACAGCAGCCACTGTGGGGACCGGCAGATCTTCGAAGCGGTCAAACACTTTTGACGTTTTGGCAACCCAGGCCAGAATTTCTTCTTCAGGCTGGGCAAACATGTCGGTAAATTCTGTGATATCAGCTCCAACGATAAAAGCCGGCTTGGCGCTGCGAACTACCACACCTTTTACGTCGCTGTTAGCGGCGATGGCCTGGGTAGCTTCGTCCAGGTCACTGATTGTCTGGCGGTCGAATTTATTTACTGAACCCTTGGCATCAAATACCAGTTCAGCAAAACCGTTATCCAACAGTGATACCGTTAGATTTTGGCCTTCGTAGATCATTGTTGTCTCCTTTCAGCGTTACGCGTGAAATTAATAAAATTGTAGGGAGGCGCGTTTTCTTTAAAACCCTGATTCTTTCCAATGCAGAGAAAAATATCAACAAAAATTCAAACAGGTGTTTCAATTATGTTGAGTCAATGGTGTCTAAGGTAACGTTTTCAAGCCCTTTAACGCATATTTAATTTATTTATAGTTGTGTATAGCCATTCGGTGTCGCTGCCATTTTTTGCCAATTTTGCTAAATTAGAAATACGGGCAGGCGATTCCGGCAATGCTGTTGTTGATGTTAGCACTGTTGGTTACTTTTTGCCCTGAAACTCGTACAAAAGCGAGTCATCGAATATCGCTGTCATCCCGGACGCAGAGTCTCTACACTACAAGACTCTGATATGGCCCGGGCAAAAAAGGAGATGTTGTGCAGGCATTGCGGTTAGTACTGCTGATCACGTTACTGAATTGGTTTGCTTCGCCGTATGCGGTGGCCGAAGACGGCAAACTGCGTGAACAGCAACGCGCACAATTTTTAAGCCTGGAGAAACAACTCAATACACTGCCGGTATCAAAACTACCCGCTATTCATAAAGACATTGAGGATCTGGCAAACTACCCGCTGGTGCCGTATTTAAAACTACGACTTGCCGAGCGCACCCTGGGGAGCCTGTCCGACACTACCGTAAATGAATTTCTCGCCCGCTATGCAGGTACGCCTCTGGCGACTCATTTGCGCAAGCGCTGGCTGGACTTACTCAGCGACCAGCAAAGAAAAGCGGCTTTCATTGAAGCCTATCAGCCGGGGCTTGGCACTAAATATACCTGCCGCTATCTGCACTATCAGCTACAGCAGTCCGACAACCCGGACTACTGGTTTGAGCAGGTCGATACGCTATGGTTGTCCGGACAGTCGCGTCCGGATGAGTGCGATCCGGTATTCAAACAGTGGCAACAGGCTGGCCATATGACCACAGACAGGGTGTTAGGTCGCATCGAGAAAGTGGTCAGAGGCGGCGATCGTAATTTGTTGGGTTATCTGCAGCGCAGGCTGCCTGCCTCGCATCATTATTTGGTGGATTTATGGCGGCAGACCCGTCGCTCATCGTCTACGGTACTGAAATACAGCTTGTTCCCGCGTAAGTATCCGGAGCAGGAAAAGGCCGTACTTTATTATGGCCTGATCCGGCTGGCTTGGCAGGCGCCAGCTAAAGCAATAAAAGCCTTTCAGTACTGGCAGGGCAAAATCGCATTCAGTGAAGCACAAATCAGACAAATTTATCGCGCCATTGCTATTAGTCTGGTGATTGAGGGTGACGATAATGCCAGTGAGTGGCTGGCGAAGGCAAATGTCCCTGATGCCGAAGAAGACGTCAGACACTGGCATCTTGCCTATATGCTGCGGCAAAATGACTGGCAGCAGGCTTTGCAAGTGATTCAGACCGCACCGGCAGAAGAACAGCGCCAGGACGCTTTTCGTTACTGGCGGGCACGTGGACTCTCAGAGCTTAGTGCTGAACAAGTTCCCCAACAACTTTACGGTGAACTGGCCAAAGAACGCCATTATTATGGTTTTCTGGCCAGCGCTCGTTTGCAACAGCCCCCGGAACTGGCCGATCAGCCCCTTGAAATGAGCGACTACACTCTGGCCAGAATGAGCACGGTGCCGGCAGTTCAGCGGGCCTATGAGTTATTTAAACTGGGCCGCTATGTGGAAGCCCGGCGTGAGTGGTATTACCTGAACCGGCGCCTGACCAACGAAGAAAAGCGCGCGGTAACGCTGCTTGCCAGTGATTGGGGGTGGCACGATCAGGCGATTATTGGCTTTGCTCAAACCGGTTATTTCAATGATGTGCGCCGCCGCTTTCCCATGGCATTTGCCGAAGAGTTTCAGCAGCAAGCGTCCCAGCACGAGGTTGACCCGGCGCTGGCTATGGCGATTGCCCGGCGGGAGAGCTCGTTTATGGTTGATGCCGTGTCACCGGCTGGTGCCCGGGGCCTGATGCAACTGATGCCGGGCACCGTGAATTACATCAGTAAGCAGCGGGTGGGTTATAGCACTCTGCTTCAGCCTGAGCAAAACCTGGAATTTGGAATTCAGTATCTGAAATACCTTAACGACAAGCTCAACCACAATCCGGTGCTGGTGTCGGCATCCTATAATGCTGGCTGGCAACGGGTAATGGAGTGGTTGCCAACCAGCGGGGAGCAGTCGCTGGATGTGTGGATTGAAAACATCCCTTACCGGGAAACCCGCCATTATGTCAAAGCGGTGATGGCTTACCGTTATATCTACCAGGTACAACTTGGCCAGCCGTCACATCTGTTTGATACTTTGAGTCGCATGAAACTCTCGGCAGACAGCCTGACTTTACCTTAGGCGCGTGGTAGTGTTATGCGCCATAATATAAGCATAAAAGATAACGACAGAGGCACTATGACAGAGCATCACGACCTGTATGCAGCGCATATTGAAACCCTTCAGCAACGTACTCGCGAAGCCGTGGAACGTGAAGGACTGGAAGGGTTGGTTATTCACTCAGGTCAAAGCAAGCGATTGTTTTTAGACGACAACCATTATCCTTTTAAGGTTAATCCACAGTTTAAGGCCTGGTTACCGGTTATCGATAACCCAAACTGCTGGCTGGTAGTTAACGGGTTGGATAAGCCTAAGCTGATTTTTTACCGGCCTACCGACTTCTGGCACAAGGTACCGCCCGAGCCCAACGAATACTGGACTGACTGTTTCGACGTCGTCATGCTTAAGCAGGCGGATATGGTGGAAAAGCATCTGCCATACGATAAACGCAATTTTGCCTATGTGGGTGAGTATATCGAGGTGGCCAGTGCGTTGGGCTTTAACAATGTGAATCCCGACCGGGCACTGCATTACTTACATTACCAGCGCGCTTATAAAACCGACTATGAGCTTGCCTGTATGCGCGAAGCTAATCGTATAGCGGTGGCTGGTCACCGGGCGGCGGCGCAGGCTTTCTTTGCCGGCGAAAGCGAGTTTAATATTAATCTTGCTTACAATGCTGCTACCCAGCAGGGGGACAACGATGTGCCCTACACCGGTATCATTGCCCTTAATGAGCATTGTTCGATTCTCCACTACATGGACTATGACACCGCTAAACCAGACCAGCATCGTTCCTTTCTGATTGATGCCGGGGCTAATTACAATGGTTATGCGGCAGACATAACCCGCACTTATACGGTGGGAGAAAATCCGTTTAAAGGGCTTATCAGCGAACTCGATAAACTCACCCTGTCACTGGCCGGAAGGTTAAAACCGGGCGTGGATTATGCCGATATTCACCTGGCGGCCCACGAAGGCATTGCCGATGTGCTGGTGCAGGCCGGACTGGTTAACATGAGTGCTGAAGACTGCCTGGCGCAGGGGATCACCCGTACTTTCTTCCCCCACGGGATTGGCCACTTCCTGGGGTTACAGGTTCATGATGTGGGCGGACTGGTAATGGACGATCGCGGCACACCCAAGCCTGCGCCTGACGATCACCCGTTTTTACGCTGTACCCGTACGGTGGAAGCCCGTCAGGTCTTTACTATCGAACCGGGCCTGTATTTCATTGAGTCTCTGCTGGCCGATCTGAAAAGCAGCGAGTCTTCCAAATACATCAACTGGGATGTGGTCGATACTTATCGCCCCTACGGTGGAATTCGTATCGAAGATAACATTATCGTGCATCGCGACAGCAATGAAAATATGACCAGAGCAGCGGAGCGTCTGGCCGGGTAAGCTATGTAGTACTTTCAGGGAGGAAGATTTGTGACAGATCCGTCAGTAATCTATGTCGTTGTCATTGCGCTGGTTGCGGGCCTGGCTATGCCCGCGGGCGCGCTGCTCGCCAGAGTTGAAGGCATTTTTCCGGCCTGGCTCGACGAAGAGTTGCGCCACAGCATTCTTGCCATGGGGGCGGGTGCTTTACTTTCGGCGGTGGCCCTGGTTTTGGTGCCAGACGGCATGCAAGACCTCGGTACTACGGCTTCATGTATCAGTTTCTTGCTTGGCGCATTTGCGTTTATGGGACTGGATATCTGGCTGGCACGAAATGATCTGCCAGCCAGTCAGCTGGCTTCTATGTTGTCGGATTTTGTTCCAGAATCCATTGCCCTTGGCACTACTGCAGCTTTGGGCGGAGGCAGCATTTTGCTTGGCTTGCTGGTTGCTGTACAAAACTTTCCCGAGGGATTTAATGCCTATCGTGAATTAAAAGCGGCAGGGCATTTCAGTTCACGCAAGATCCTGATGATGTTTTTACTGATGGCATTGCTCGGTCCGGTAATGGCTTTAACCGGTTATTTTCTGTTGGCACAATATAATCTGGTGGTTTCGGCCATCATGTTATTCGCAGCAGGGGGAATTCTGTATTCAGTACTACAGGACATCGCACCTCAGGTACGCATGGAAAACAGCTGGGCGCCACCGCTGGGCGGGATCCTGGGTTTTATGATAGGAATGCTGGGCTTTAGTCTTTAGCTATTGCGGTCAACAGCGATGTGCGCCAAAGCAATAAGCGCCTGCTTGTAATCGCTTTCTGGCAATACGTTGAGAGCGGATATTGCCATGTCAGCTTCTTCAAAAGCTTTCTGACGGGTGTAGTTTAGCGCACCGGTGTCGTTCATCACCGTGACTATACGCTGTAGATGCGGTAAACCGTTGGCTTTTTCGATGGCTTCGCGGATCAGTACTGCATCTTCATTACCGGCATGCCACATAGCGTAGAGCAATGGCAGGGTTGGCTTACCTTCGGCAAGGTCGTCACCAGCGTTCTTACCCATGGCATCGCTGTCTGATTCGTAGTCGAGAATATCATCGGCCAGCTGGAAAGCCGTGCCCAAGTGACGGCCATAGGCCTGCATAGCCTGTTCAATCTCAGCCGACTGGCCGGTGATTACCGCCGCTAACTGGGTAGCTGCTTCAAACAAACGGGCAGTTTTACCGTAGATAACGTCAAAATAGCTGGCTTCAGTTGTATCCGGATCGTTACAGTTCATCAACTGCTGCACTTCGCCCTGAGCAATACGGTTAGTGGAGTCTGACAGTATTTCCATCACCCGCATACTTTGCAGCTCAACCATCATCTGGAAACTGCGGGTATACAGGAAATCACCTACCAGAACGCTGGCCTGGTTACCGAACAGCGCATTGGCCGTTTCGCGGCCCCGGCGCATGGTTGATTCATCAACAACGTCATCGTGTAACAGCGTGGCGGTATGGATAAACTCAATGATTGCGGCCAGAGTGTGGTGCTGGCCTGATTCGATTTGCAGTGCTCTGGCTGCCAACACGGTTAATAACGGACGCAGGCGCTTGCCGCCACTGTTAACTATATAGAAGCCGAGTTGATTGATCAGGGCAACATCCGAATCAACCTGCTGCTGGATCAGTTGGTTAACTGCCTGCATGTCGGATTCGGCCAATGCTTTTATTTGATCAATATTCATAGCGTCTCGTAGTGTCCGGTACGTGTAAGCTGACTGGCAGCAGATTGTACATAAATATTACCGTCTATCCAGTGAATTAGATTAATTTCGCCATAATTAACAGCCGTACCGTGATAAACGACGCGTGATCCCAGGATCGGCGGTGGCGATCCCGGCGACTCTGGGACAAAAACAATCTCCAGCATTGCAACCTATGTTAATCGCATGAGCTTGAAATTGTTGGTAAATATCAATAAAAACAAGCGTTTTGGTTAGCCGCTAAACCTGTTAAAATAGTCCCTCTGACCTGGGATCGATAACTTCGCTCGAAAATTAAACTTTTTTCGCAATATGGGGTTGTGATCGAAAATTGATTCACGTACAATTCGCGCCCTGTTTTAGAATTGAAAGCGCAATAAATTTGGCGCAGAGCGGAGAAAGTTATGTACGCGGTTTTCCAAAGTGGTGGTAAACAACACCGTGTGGCCGAAGGTCAAACCGTTCGTCTCGAGAAGATCGAAGTCGCTCCAGGCGACAGTGTAGAGTTTGATAACGTATTAATGGTTAGCAATGGTGACGACGTTAAAATCGGCACACCATATGTTGCCGGTGGTAAAGTGACTGCTGAAGTTGTTACACACGGTCGTGGCGATAAAGCAAAAATCGTTAAGTTCCGTCGTCGTAAGCACTCGCGTAAGCAAGCGGGTCACCGTCAGTGGTTCACTGAAGTGAAAATCACTGGTATTAACGCATAATAGGAGCATAGACACATGGCACACAAAAAAGCTGGTGGTAGTACCAAAAACGGTCGCGACTCAGAAAGTAAACGCTTAGGTGTTAAGCGTTTTGGTGGTGAGTCTGTGCTGGCCGGTAACATCATTGTTAGACAGCGCGGCACTCGTTTCCACGCTGGCAACAACATGGGTATCGGTAAAGATCACACCCTGTTCGCATTAGCTGACGGTAAAGTTAAGTTCGAAGTTAAAGGACCTAACAACCGTAAGTTTGTGAGCATTGTTGCTGAATAAAGCGCAATCGTTTACTGATTCAAAAAACCCCGCGCTTGCGGGGTTTTTTATTGCAGGTAACATAGCAGTTTATAATTATCGGAGTGAAGAAACGGCCCTGGTGGCTATCCTCTTCGATAAAGTGAGTTACACTTAAAAGTTTAGGGTTCGGTCCGGGGTAAACATGAAATTTGTAGATGAAGCTGAAATTCGAGTTGAAGCAGGTGATGGCGGCAACGGTACCATTGGATTTCGTCGCGAAAAATATGTCCCCAAGGGTGGCCCGGACGGTGGTGACGGTGGCGACGGCGGTAGTGTGTACTTACAAGCGGACGAGAACCTCAACACCCTTATCGATTATCGTTTTGAGCGTTTCCACCGCGCGGAGCGTGGCCAGAACGGTATGGGTGGTAACTGTACGGGGAAGGCCGGTGAAGATCTTACCGTGATGGTACCCATCGGTACCCGTGCAACCGACGCCGATACGCAGGAAGTTCTGGGCGATTTAACCCGTCATGGTCAGCGTTTAAAAGTAGCGCAGGGCGGTTTCCATGGTCTTGGTAATGCTCGTTTTAAAAGCAGTACAAACCGCGCTCCACGCCAAAAAACCAACGGCACCCCGGGAGAAATTCGCAACCTTAAGCTGGAGCTAATGCTGTTGGCTGACGTTGGTCTGTTAGGCTTACCGAATGCCGGTAAATCCACCTTTATTCGTTCGGTATCGGCGGCCAAGCCAAAGGTAGCGGATTATCCCTTTACTACCCTGGTACCTAACTTAGGCGTAGTCAGGCAGGATGCACAACGCAGCTTCGTTATTGCGGATATTCCTGGGTTAATCGAAGGCGCATCCGAGGGTGCGGGTTTAGGTATTCGCTTCCTTAAACACCTGGAGCGCTGCCGGGTACTGTTGCATCTGGTTGACCTGATGCCTGCCGATCAGTCTGATCCGGCTGAAAATGCCATTACGATCATTAATGAACTCGAGAAGTACAGCCCTAAGCTGGCCGGCAAACCGCGCTGGCTGGTATTTAATAAAATCGATCTGTTACTCGAGGAAGAAGCCGAAGAATTGTGCCAGCAAATTGTCGATAAGCTTGAATGGGACGGTCCGGTATTTTATATCTCTGCATTCCAGCGCATCGGTCTGGAGCCGCTGTGTCTTGAGATTATGAACTTTATTGAGAATCTGCCGGACGAACTCGAAGATGAGCAGGAAAAGCGTGAAGTTGAGTTTAAGTGGGATACTTATAACCCGGAGCCTGAAGCGGATGACGACTGGGACGATGATGATGACGACGACTACGACGTTGAAGTGATCTACCGTAAGTAATCCGGCTTTAGCAGTAAGGTGGCAGTAAATATGAAAATAGCGATGATTGCCGCAACGGCGAACAACCGGGTGATTGGCAAAGATAACGAGATGCCCTGGCACATGCCGGCCGATTTGGCCCATTTTAAACGCACCACGCTTGGCAAGCCTGTCATTATGGGGCGCAAGACCTACGAGTCGATTGGCAGAGCCTTACCGGGACGGCTGAACATCGTCATCACTACTGATAGCAGCTATCAACTGGCAGATGCTGTAGTGGTTAATTCTATCGAAGATGCTCTTAATCAGGCGCAACAGCAGGCGCCTGAAGAGGTGATGATTATTGGTGGTGGTAAAATTTACAGCAGCCTGCTTGGCAAAGCCGACCGCCTGTATCTTACACTCATAGATTTAGACACCGACGGTGATACCCATTTTCCGGATTATCAGGCCGACGGCGACTGGTTGCTGGTTGAAGAACAGGCATGTGAGCCAGACGAGAAAAACCCGTATCCTTACCGCTTTGTCACTCTGGACAGACAGTAAACACAAAAACGCCCCTCTTTGAGGGGCGTTTGTTTATCAGTTTAACTCAGGCGACTAAAGACGCTTTCTAAATCCAGCCCCTGGCTGCTGAGCATGTCTTTGAGACGACGCAAGCCTTCTACCTGAATCTGACGTACCCTTTCCCGGGTCAGGCCAATCTCAGCGCCTACGTCTTCCAGCGTAGATGGTTCGTAACCCATCAGACCAAACCGCCGTGCCAGAACTTCACGTTGCTTGGCGTTAAGCTCCTGTAACCAGGACACAATATTTTGTTTAATATTGCTATCCTGAAGTTCGTCTTCCGGACTGGATTCGTTATCATCGGCCAGAATATCCAGCAGTGCTTTGTCGTTTTCGCCACCGATGGGAGTATCAACGGAGCTGATACGTTCGTTAAGACGCAACATCTTGCTGACTTCATCAATAGGTTTATCGAGATGCAGAGCAATGTCTTCTGCCGTTGGTTCGTGATCAAGCTCCTGAGCCAGTTCACGCGCCGCACGCAGATAAACGTTCAATTCTTTCACCACATGAATTGGTAACCGAATAGTCCGGGTCTGGTTCATAATGGCTCGTTCAATCGTCTGACGAATCCACCATGTCGCGTAAGTTGAAAATCTGAATCCCCGTTCCGGATCAAACTTTTCCACCGCCCGAATCAATCCAAGATTGCCCTCCTCAATAAGATCCAGCAGTGCCAGGCCTCTATTATTGTAACGACGGGCAATTTTCACTACCAACCTGAGGTTGCTAACGATCATTCGTTTACGGGATGCTTCGCAGCCTTTCAGTGCTCTGCGCGCAAAATGCACTTCTTCTTCTGCGGTGAGCAGAGGTGAATAGCCAATTTCGCTCAGGTACAACTGAGTTGCATCCAGTGTTTTAGAGACCTCTTCCTGGTTTAACCATGTTTCGGTCTTGGTTTTTTCATTTTCTTCTAACAACCCGTCGTCTTTGATATTCTCATTAACTTCGATGTTGTCTACTTCGTCTTGGGGTGTTGCGTCGATGACAGCGATATTTTGTTGACCCACAACTGTATCTCCTGCGTTGTTTTACCTTACGACGTTCTCCTGATTTCTTAATTATTATTATTATTATTTATTGTTATTGTTTGATTGGTAAATATTTCATCGGTTCAACAGCTTTTCCCCGATAGCGTATTTCAAAATGGAGCTTTACTTTTGTTGTACCAGTATCGCCCATTTTCGCAATTTCCTGACCCGCGCTAACCCATTCCCGCTCACTAACCAGTATCCGGTCATTGTGGGCGTAAGCACTTAAAAACGATTCGGTATGTTTTATTATTATTAGGTTCCCGTATCCGCGCAGCGCGTTACCAGCGTATACAACTTTCCCTGAGGCAGCAGCAACGACTTCGCTGCCCTGATTTGAGTAAATGTCGACCCCTGTTTGAGTAGTCTGACCGTTACTGTTTGATAATTCGATTCGACCTTGCGCAGGCCAAATCCATCTTTCAACACGTTGTGGGAAACCATTTATCTTGGGTTTACTCACAACTCCTTTTGTGTTGTTAACATCTGGTTTACAATCACAATACGCCTGGCTATCTTTTTGGTCAATAGACATTTTTGGGTTTTGCTTACTGGTTTGACCAGTCATATTATTGACAGTGTGTGATTTTTTTGACACTCTTCGCGGTTGCTGTAAATTCAGTGTTTGACCGGGATAAATGTTGTAGGGTTCAGACAACGAATTCCATTTCGCTATATCCCGGTAATCGTTCCCTGTGTACCAGGCAATCGCATAGAGTGTGTCGCCGGCCTTTACCGTATAATTGGTTAGCTTTTCCTCGGCTTCAGGATAATGCTGACTATTGAGCACCACCACCGGTGCCGGACGCTCCGGACCAGCGCAGCTGACTAACGTTATGCTGGCAATCAGGCTAATGACAACGCGCATTACGCTAGTCCCGTTAAATTTCATCGTAGCATCAGATAAGCGACAATCGCCAGTCCAACCACTGCCCAACCGAGCACTTCTACGTACTTACGCAATTGCTCTTCCATTCTTGCGCCGCCCCACTTCATTAGTGATGCCACTAAAAAGAATCTCGCACCCCGGCCTATCGCTGAGGCGATTAAAAAGGGCAGAAAAGCCATCTGTAAGAAGCCGGCACTGATAGTAAAGACTTTATAGGGAATAGGCGAGAAACCGGCCAGAAAGACCACCCAGACGCCATAGGTTTCGAACCAGCCAATGGCCGTTTCCAGCTTATGCGCGTATCCCGATGATTCAATGAATGGCTGGAGTAACGTATCGAAAGCAAAGAAGCCTAACAGGTAACCGGCTACACCTCCTACAATAGAAGCCAGCGTGGTGATCAGGGCAAAATGCCAGGCCCGGGAGGGTTGTGAAAGTGACATAGGCGCCAGCATGACATCAGGCGGAATAGGAAAAATCACCGATTCGGCAAAACTCAGCAATGCCAGGTAATGACTGGCGGCCGGGTGTTTAGACCAGCGTAAGGCCAGGTCGTAACAAGGTTGGAATAGTTTCAAAGGAGGTCTCCGGCCACCAGGGGCACAAAACGAACGGCTTCCACTGTGGTGCTGTGCAGCTCGCCCTCAATTTTATCGATGCACAACAATTGTTGTTGATCGTCGCCCACCGGGATCACCAGCCGGCCGCCTTCATTAAGTTGATCGGTAAGAGCTTCTGGCACGCTGCTGGCAGCTGCAGTAACAATAATACAATCATAAGGCGCTTTACTGCTCCAGCCTTGCCAGCCGTCGCCGTGTTTCATTTTGATGTTATGTAAATCCAGTTGATTCATGCGCCGTTTAGCCTGAAATTGCAGGGCTTTGATGCGCTCTACCGAGAATACCTGGGGAAACAGCAGCGCCAGAATAGCAGTCTGGTAACCTGAGCCGGTACCAATTTCCAGTACTGAACTGGCGGAATTGGGGGCTGCCAGCAGCAGCTCACTCATTTTGGCAACAATATAAGGTTGCGAGATGGTTTGTCCCTGACCAATGGGTAAAGCCGTATTCTGATAGGCTTTATGCTGCAATGCATCCGGCAGAAAGCGTTCGCGGGGAACACTGGCTATTGCATTGAGCACCTTTTGATTCGAAATCCCTTCGTCGCACAACAATTGTGCCAGTGCATCGCCTTTTCTTGTTGTTCTCATGTGTCATTAATTCTTGTTACGGGTTATTTTTCTTATCGGGCTTACATTTCAAGCCATTTTTCCATTTCTGCAATACTATCGCGAGCTGTCATATCCACACTTAAAGGCGTGACAGAACAATAGCCATGAGCGATAGCGTGAAAATCCGTTCCCGGTCCGGCATCCTGCTCTGCGCCGGCCGGTCCGTACCAGTAAATTGGCCGTCCAAAAGCGTCTTTGGCTTTTACCATGGACTCGGCGCGATGGCGTCGCCCCTGACGGGTAACCTTCACACCTGCTAATTCTTCATAAGGGAGATCAGGCACGTTAATATTCAGGATCTGATTAGCAGGCAGCGGGTGAGTGATTAATTTTTCAATCACTTCTACTACCACCCGGGCCGCGGTTTCAAAATGCCCGCCGTCGTAGTTACACAGCGACACCGCAATGGCTGGCAGACCCATGTAACGTCCTTCAGTGGCGGCGGCTACAGTTCCGGAATATATAACGTCGTCACCCAGATTAGCGCCATGATTGATGCCCGAGACCACCAGTTCAGGATCTTCTTCCAGAAAACTGTTAACGCCCAGATGGACGCAATCGGAAGGCGTGCCGTTTACGGCAAAAAAGCCACTGTCCATCTTCTGAATGCGCAGTGGCTGATGCAATGACAAGGCATTACTCGCGCCGCTGCAGTTGCGGTCGGGAGCAATGACCGTTACATCATGCTGTTTTGCCAGCGCGGCATACATGGTGGCAATGCCCTTGGCAAAAACGCTGTCGTCATTACTGAGTAGTATTTTCATAAGCTGTTAACGTATACCGATTGTATCTACAGGAAATGTGTTCCATCAGGCTAATTCGGTGGTAAGCAGACATTCTCTTAAAACCGTGGTAGCAAAACAGCCTGAGGGCAGGAAAAACCGAATGATTAATGTATCACCTTGCTGACTGCATTCAAGCCGTTGGGGCCAAATAATCGCCGCGCGGCGTTCCATGTTGAGTTTCTGGCCGGCCAAAAACGCGGTTACCTCCGGATAACCGGCGGCAGTTTTCAGCTCAGCTGTTTTGGCTGCACCGGCTGAGCCGATATCGCCCTTTCCCCACAGGGGGACAGTGGTGGATAAATCCTGCCGGCCTAATCGCTCGATCAGGACTTCCGTTTCTTCATCGGCAACAAATATGCTGTTAGAACCGGTGAGATTAATAACATCACCGGGCAAAATGGCCTGCAGGCGGCCCTCGGCAATGCGGGCCGACAGCATTTCATTAAACAGCCAGCTGCGTAACGCTGATAATGCCATAGATCGTTTATTACGATTTTTAATGACCTCACCATTTAGCATGCGTTCTGCCATCAGGAGATTGCCGCCTCGGTTTACTTCGCCGCTTTCACTGATGCGCTGGATGCCAAATCGCTGGCTGCCATAATAATTGGGTACGCCTTGTTGGGCGGCCTGATTGAGCCGGTTTATTACCGCTTCCGGGTCGCTTACGTCACGCAGGGTAATTTCAAAAGTGTTGCCTTTTAACTGCCCGGTGCGTAACTTTTTATTATGGCGCTGTACCTGAAGAATACGTGTACCCTCGAGGGTGAACTCGTCCCAGTTAAATTCTGCTTTGCCCGGGACATGCAAACCGAACCACTGCCGGGTGACGGCATATTTATCCTTGCGGCCGGCATAGGTAACCTGCCGGAGTGGCAAACCGCAGAAACTGGCCAGCTGTTCTGCCACAAAGGCGGTATTAAGCTGGGTTTTCTCAAGCTCGATATAGATATGCTCTCCCTCTCCGGAAAGCGTATAACCAAGCTCTTCGGTTACTTTAAAGTCTTCAACCTGTTGCTTCAGCAGCCCGCTGGCGACAGGCTTATCGTTGAGGTACTGCCAGTGTTGCGTGTTTAATTGCATGCTATTCACTTAGTAATCAGCACCACTGCGTGTGCCGCAATGCCCTCTTTACGTCCGGCAAAACCGAGCTTTTCAGTGGTTGTGGCCTTCACATTGATTTGATCGGTGTCGACTGCGCAGTCTTCTGCCAGTAAGCGCTGCATGGTAGTGATATGCGGCGCCATTTTGGGTGCCTGGGCAACGATAGTCATATCTGCATTGACCAGCTTATAGCCCAGGTTATGTAACCGGGCTATTACATCACGCAATAATCCGCGACTATCGGCACCGGCATAGGCGTTGTCGGTATCCGGGAAGTGCTTACCGATATCGCCCAGTGCGGCCGCACCTAACAGTGCGTCGCAGAGGGCATGGATAAGTACATCGCCGTCAGAGTGGGCGAGCAGACCCTGTTCATAGTCAATGGATACTCCACCAATAGTAATCGGGCCTTCGCCGCCGAATTTGTGAACGTCGTAACCGTGTCCGATCCGCATATGTGTCACTTACCTGCTTTGTTGTAAATAAAATTGCGCCAGCGGCAAATCTGCCGGGCGTGTAATCTTTATGTTGGCCGGATCGCTGTCGATTAACTCAACGGTGTATCCGGCAAATTCCATGGCTGAGGCTTCATCGGTCACTACGGCACCAGCCCTGAGCGCTGACGCCAGCGCTTCACGCAACTTGTCCGCCCTGAATAACTGAGGAGTCAGCGCATGCCAGAGGTTATCCCGCTTTTCCGTTTTAAGCACCACCGGGTTGGCAGCATCTGCGCTGGCCCGTTTCATGGTGTCGCGAACCGGCGTGGCCAGGATGCCGCCGCCAAAGTCGTCTGCCTCAGTACGTTCAATTAAGCGGCTAATGTCGCTGCTGTTTACGCAGGGGCGCGCGGCGTCATGCACCAGCGCCCACTCGTTGCCCGCTAACTCAGCCAGGGCATTGTTTACCGACTCAGCACGACTTGCCCCGCCGTCTACTACAGTCAGCCACGGCGCATTCTGCAGCGACAACTGACTAAAGTAGTGATCGTTGGGGCTCAGGGCAACTACCACCCTGGATATAGCGGGATGGGCCGCCAGTTTTAATAAGGTGTGTTCCAGAATCGTTTGCGAGCCAATGGTGAGATATTGCTTGGGGCGGTCGGCCTGCATCCGTGAACCAATACCCGCCGCGGGTACCACGGCAACAATAGATGTATTAGCTTTGCTCAAAGGTTTGATTCTCTTTGTTGTTTTTTTGATGGTCATTGTTGGAGTGGATTAAGGAAACCAACGCTAACTGCGCCACTTAGTCATCTTCGCTGGGCAGTATACGGTAAAAGGTTTCACCCCGTTTGATCAGGCCAAGCTCGTTTCTGGCTCTTTCTTCTACCGCCTCCAGGCCAATAGTGAGGTCGCTGATATCAGCCTTTAGCAGCGCATTACGCTGCACCAGATTAGCGTTTTGCTGATGCTGCTTTTGCACTTCCTGTTGTTTGGCCAGATAATCAGGAATACTGTTTTTCCCGAGCCACAGGCGATACTGCAGCGCGCCTAACAGCGCCAGCAGAATAAAAAGGATTGCCCGATCTCGCCACACAATGAACACCTGTTCGAATTAGTCGCAGTTATTATGCCGCGCCGGATGCTCAACGTCCATCCAGTTTATCGAACAGTTTATTCAACAGTTTGTCTTTGTGTTTTTCCACCGCGTTTTTAAAGGTCGCCTGCAGCAACTCCTGCAACGCGGCTTCATCGCCCTGAGTAGCGCTCAGCCAGGTTGAAATATTGCCCAGCTCGCTGGCCAGGTTGTCATCCTCACTGCCTACCATACCCTGTAATTTACTATTCAGTTCGTTGAGTTTGTCCTGTTGTGAGGCGCTGAGGCTGGATAGTGCCGCGTTGGCCAGCTGGCGGTCGAGGTCGGATGAAAAGCCAAAGTCTGGTGCACTTAAGGTACCGCCAATGTTCATGGTCATATCAAGCCGCTGCAGGCTGTCGAGCAGGCTGGCAATGGCGTTAGTCAGGTTATCGCTGCCCGTTGCTGCCATGGTCAGCTTAGTCAGATCGACGGTGCCCGAGCCATCCAGCGCGTTATCGGTGATTTGCAGCGAGCCACTGGCCGCCAGTAAGGCCTGCTTAATAGAAGCATCAAGGCGCGGATTATCGCTCAGCGATACGCTGTCTAACAGCAAACCGGCAATCTGCCAGGTCTGCGACGCATCCAGCCCGTCAGAATCCATAAAAAACTGCCCCTGCGTTACAAACTTTTGTGCACCCTCGGCAGCGGCATTTAATATGAAGGTGGTAGGGTTGCCAAATACCGAGTGCTGGTTGGTGATATTTTTCCAGTCACCGGTTAGCAGTGTATCCTGCCAGTTAACGGATAGGTTGGCCTGCCTGACTAACACCTGCAGTGGCGTACCGTACTGTTCATCTGCTTGTGGCGCTTCGCCGCCCTTAAGTAAGGGCACCAGCAAATCAAAAGCGCTGAATAAATAACGGTTATACTGAGCCGCTTTATCGCCGAATACCGCTTCGGTTAGTTGTGACAGGGCGGCCTGGTCGCCAGCGTAAACACCTTTGAGCAATTCGTAATCTTGCTGTGGTGCCGATTTTAAGGTTTTCAAAGCGCCGCTCATCGCGGTTCTGGCCTCACTGGCTTTTTCTCTGAAAGTGGTGATTTTCTGTTTATCGGTGCGAATTTGTTGCTTTAATTCATCAAAAGCCGCTTTGGCTTTCACTACTTCTGCCGGATTTTTAAAGTCGGTGTCGCGAAGTTTCTGAATTTCTGTTTTGTAAAACTCAAGGCGGGATTTGTCGGGCAACGCCTGATACTCAGTTTTCAGCTCGGTGGCATAGGTGTTGTAGGTGGTGCTGGCTTCTTCCACTGCAGCGGTGGTTTTCAGTGGTGACCGTTCCAGCAATTCATCTACCGTTGGCAGGGCCTCCTTCGCTTCGCTTAGAAGATCATCGAAGCTTTGTCCCTCAGGCTGACGCAGCACTTTGCCCGGCACAGGACGAGGCTGATTAAAAGCAACATCCAGTAAATCCACCTGATTCATGATGAGTTGGTCAGACAATAAGGGGATCAGTTCTACATCGCCTGCCAGGCGTCCTACAACCAGCTGATTGTTTTGTGGCTGGGCCGGATCGGTAAAGCCTATCTCAGTAACTTCGAATTCCAAAGGGAACAACCTGTGCTCAAAACCGCCAATGTTCACTTCTGCGCCATGGGCCTCGGTTAGCTGGGCTTCCAGCACTGATTTAATCAGTATGTCGGCAAACAGCCAGTAGATGATCACCGGGGTGAGAATTATCCCTGCTATCCAGACGGTAAACTTAGTGGCTCGACTCTGCATAACTTGCTCCTTTAGTGTAAAACACGCCATTTCCGTCAGGCTGTTAGATATCGCACAGCGACGCAGTGCACCGGCTCTGCCTTGACGCACAAAAACTGGCCGGTTAATGTGGCAACAAAATCTTACGTTAGTTCACCGGCTTTCTCGTCACGGGCAGGTTAGGGGGAATACCCCGGCGCAGTCGTCTTGGTTAGAATACATAACCTTTGTTAACAGAGCGCATCAATAAGCGCTTCTACAAATAAAACAGTGATCTGTATTCACACTGCCGCGTTAAAAAACGGTGTTAACTTTAAATTTTATACGACAGAAAGTACACAAGGGGTTCAATGTTAACTAAAAGCACGTTTACGACTACCAGCCCGATCCGACAGTTGATCCGCGATTATTATCGCATCCCTGAAACTGACGCGGTCGATCAGATCCTGCCGATTGCCGAAGTCAATCCCCGTGCCCGCAGTCGGGCATGGGAACGCGCCCGACGCATGGTGCTTAAAATTCGGCGCGAGCAGGAGGGGCACGGTGGTGTTGACGCTCTGCTTAATGAATATTCTCTGTCTACCTCCGAAGGCGTGGTATTGATGTGTCTGGCTGAAGCATTATTGCGGGTGCCGGATAAAGACACCCAGGACGAACTGATCCGCGACAAATTATCCAAAGGTCAGTGGACCCCGCACCTGGGCAACAGCGAATCGCTGTTCGTTAACGCTTCATCCTGGGGCTTATTATTTACTGGCAACATGGTCAACTATGCCGACAAACGTAAAAGCGAGCAGTTTGGCCTGTTGAAAAAGACCTTGGGCCGCCTCGGTGAGCCAGTGATCCGCCGGGCCATGAATATAGCCATGCGCGTGATGGGTCGTCAGTTTGTGATGGGCGAAAGCATTGAAGACGCGGTAGAACGCGCTCAGGAAAAAGAAAAGAAAGGGTATGTGTATTCTTACGATATGCTTGGTGAGGGAGCTCGCACCTTTGCCGATGCTGACCGTTATTACGATGCCTATGTAAAAGCTATCAAGGTTATTGGTAAAGCTGCTGCGGGCAGAGGGCCGCGCAAGTCGCCGGGAATTTCAGTAAAGCTGTCAGCAATCCATCCACGCTATGAGTTTTCTCACTATGAGCGGGTGATGGAAGAGCTGCCAGAAAGACTTAAATCACTGTGTATGATGGCCAAGGAATACGATATTGGCCTCACGGTGGATGCCGAAGAAGCAGACCGGCTTGAGACGTCGCTGGATATCATCGAGAAGGTGTTCCGCGATCCGGATCTGGATGGCTGGGAAGGATTTGGTCTGGCTGTGCAGGCATATCAGAAACGTGCTATCCATGTGATTGAATGGCTGCGCGAGTTAACTGTGGATGTTGGCCGCAAAATGATGGTTCGTCTGGTGAAAGGGGCGTACTGGGATACTGAAATTAAGCTCACCCAGACAGCCGGTGTGGATGCGTTTCCGGTGTTTACCCGTAAATCGTCTACCGACGTGTCTTATCATGCCTGTGCTAACCAGTTGTTGGCGTACCGGGATACGATCTATCCGCAGTTTGCTACACATAACGCCTATACCGCCTCAGTGATTGTTGAATTGGCCGGTGATGACAAGCAGGGCTTTGAGTTCCAGTGTCTGCATGGCATGGGCGATACCCTGTACGATCAGGTGGTTACCGAAGAACAGATTCAATGCCGTGTGTATGCGCCGGTAGGTATTCATGAAGACCTGCTGGCTTATCTGGTACGTCGTCTGTTAGAAAATGGCGCTAACTCTTCGTTCGTTAACGCCATTGTGGACGACAGCAAACCGGTAGAGGCCCTGCTTGAGGATCCTGTGGAACTGACTCAGCGCCTGACGTACCGCTATAACAAGCAAATCAATAAAGCCTCAGAATTGTTTGCCCCGGAGCGGGTCAATTCCAAAGGTATGGATCTTACCGATCTCAATACCGTTAATACTCTCAAGTACAACGTAGGCCGTTATGCACGTCAGTACGTTGTGCAACCAGAGGATGTGCCGGAAGGTGCGGTGCCGGTGAAGAACCCGGCCAACCTTAACGACGTTGTGGGTTATCATCATTATGCCGATGAAGCGGCTATCAAAAAGGCCCTTGATAACGCCGAAAGCGGTTTCCAGGAATGGTCAGAGCGCTCTGCCAGTGAGCGGGCAATGCTGCTGAATCAGATAGCGGATTCCCTGGAACGGCATATGGACGAGCTGATTGCTATTTGTATTCGCGAGGCGGGCAAGGTAACCCAGGATTCAATCGACGAAGTGCGAGAAGCCGTGGATTTCTGTCGTTATTACGCTGCCAGAGCTGTGGAGCTTAGCCAGGATGAGCGTCTGGTCCCCCGTGGCGTGGTGCTTTGTATCAGTCCGTGGAACTTCCCGCTGGCTATTTTCCTTGGTCAGGTGGTTGCCGCGCTGGCAACCGGTAATACTGTGGTGGCCAAACCTGCTGAGCAAACCAGCATGATTGCCCTGCGCGCAGTGCAGATGATGCGCTCGGTGGGCTTACCGGACAATGCTCTGCAACTGGTTATCGCCAAAGGCCCGGATGTGGGTAACGTACTGCTGCCGGATGAGCGTATCAAGGCGGTTATTTTTACCGGTTCAACCCAAACCGGTACGCTGATTTCCAAGACACTGGCCCAGCGTGGTGGTGAACAGGTACCACTGATTGCCGAAACCGGCGGTCAGAACTGTATGATTGTCGATTCAACCGCTTTGCCTGAACAGGTGGTGGATGATGTTATCCATTCCGGCTTCCAGAGTGCCGGTCAGCGCTGCTCTGCATTGCGGGTCTTGTTTGTTCAGGAAGACATTGCTGATAACCTGATCAAAATGCTCACCGGTGCGGTGAAAGAGCTGACCATCGACGATCCGTCGTGGTTGAGCACCGATGTGGGTCCGGTGATTGATCAGAAAGCCCTGTCTTCGCTACAGGAACATGCCGAATACATGAAAGAAAACGGCAAGTTGCTGTATCAGTCAGAGCTGCCTCAAAGCGCTAAAGACGGTACTTTCTTCCCGCCAACTCTTTACGAGATCAGTGATCTGAGCGTATTAAAACGTGAGGTGTTTGGTCCGGTTGTACACGTGGTGCGCTTTAAAGGTAAAGAGCTCGATAAAGTGCTTAAGCAAATTAATGATACCGGTTATGGCCTGACCATGGGTATCCATTCACGTATAGAAGAGCGGGCTTATGAGCTGGCGGCACGCTCCCGCGTAGGTAACGTATATATCAACCGCAACATGATTGGCGCCATTGTCGGTGTTCAGCCATTTGGTGGCCGTGGATTATCCGGCACCGGGCCCAAAGCGGGTGGCCCAAGCTACCTGTCGCGCCTGATGATGGAAAAAGCGACGCCGAAACCCACCATTCTGGAAGAGCCTGAAAGTATCGACGATGCCCTATCGGGCGGCGAGACGCAGCACGAAGAAGCGGCTGCCATTATGCGTAAGGCAACCGAGACAGAAGAAACCTGGCGTTATCTGCCGTTACATGAGCGGATTTCCAAGGTGCGTCAGCTACTGGCTAAACTGGCAACGGTAGATATTGTTGAGGAGTTGGCCGATGACCTTAACCGCACACTGGCTTCTGCTCGTTCGCAGTTAATCAGCATCGATAAAAAGCTCGCTAAACCTACTGTATTGCCCGGGCCAACCGGTGAGTCGAATAAACTGTACCTTGAGCCTCGTGGCGTGTTGGTATGTTTCGCGGATAAGGAAGTAGCGTTCGAATACTGGATGCTGTCTATCGTGTCGGCCCTGGCTACCGGTAACTGCGTGGTGTCTGTTGTCTCTGATTTGTTCTATGAAGAGGCGCTGGCAGTAAAAGAGAAGTTTAAGGCAGTAGGTGCGCCGGATGGTGTGTTCCAGGTTGCCAGACTAAGCCACCTCGATGCGCTGTTAATGGATGAGCAACTGGCTGGTGTGGTGGTCGACAGCAGCACCGAGCGGACGGCACACATCTCGGCGATGTTAGCTGAACGTCAGGGCGCTATTTTGCCGGTAATCACCGCTGAATATAACGATAAGCTGATTCAGCGTCTGATGACCGAAAAGACGATCAGTATCGATACCACGGCATCGGGCGGTAATACCTCGCTGATGACCATGGTGGATGAAGACGAGTAGCAAAGCTATAAAAAAAACAGGTCATCAAAAATTGAGCCATCAAAAACGAAAAAGGGCGCTTATTAAAGCGCCCTTTCTGTTCGCAAAAGCCACTACATCCAAGAGTCGTTCCGGCGACGACGCTTGGGAATAAAGGTCACTATAATACCCAGTAAAACACCAGCACCTGCAACAATACCGCCATAACTGAACATCCTGTAACGTTCCTGAGTATCCTGATCGCTGATTTGCGCTTCCAGCGACGAAACAGATTGCTGTGATTCATTCAGCGCCGCTTCAAGCTGAGCATTTTGCTGTTTTACCTGCGCCAGCTCCTGGCTCAGTTCGGCGTTGCGCGACTGAACCCGGTTAAGCTGCTGTTCGCTGTCGGCGAGACGCTGACTCAGTTGCGGCAATTGTGCCCGGCGGGAAATGGTGTTGATAAGATACTGATTTTCCACCCAACCCTCACGACCGTCGGCATCGCTGATTTGAGAAAAGTCATTTTCACTGTTGGTTTGCAGCACGGTTACCGGCAATCCGGCTTCAATAGAACCCAGGATCCGGTAATTACGTCCCGGTCCTGAATGCATGTATACAATAAGGTTATCGGCAATATAGTGATCGCTATCGGCCGTTAAATTATCTGAAGATTGCTGAGCCGCGGCTGGCAGGCTCATAAAAACCAGGCCGAAAAGAAAAGGTAGCAAGCGCATGAGTGTCTCTACATCATAAAATAATGCTCTGATGTTAGGGGCTGATACCCTGAAAGGCAAGTGCTTCCCGACATACATTGTTATTGCTGGTGGTCTGCGGCGTGGCGCCTATTGCTAAATGACCCGTCGGCAGGTAATGTAGCCGGACTATCTCGCAACTGCTTATGAGTACGACTGTTCCATGTCGGAAACCGAAATCAAATTTGTGCTGCGCGAAGATCCGTTGCCCGCACTTAAAAACAATCTCTTCACCGCCTTAACGTCGCAGGATGTCTCCATTGAGGAGAAAGGGCAGATTGATCTGCTCAATGATTATTACGACACCACCGAACATTTGTTTCAGCAAAATAAAATCGGCATGCGTGTGCGCGGTGCCGATGGTCGCTACGAGCAAACGGTAAAAACCACCGGACAGGTAAGTGGCGGCTTGCATCAGCGGTTGGAATTTAACGTTGATTTGGATAGTCCGGAACCCGACCTGACCCTGTTTAATGATGTGCCATGGCCACAAGGTCATCAGGCACAAACGCTAAACGAGCAGTTAGAAAAGCAGTTCGGCACACATTTTAACCGAACTATCTTTGATATCAGCTATCCCGATGCTGAAATTGAGCTGGTTTTCGATAACGGCAAAGTTGCTGCGCAACAGCAGGAAGCACCGATCCGCGAAATCGAGCTTGAGTTAAAAAGCGGCGAACTGAGCCGCATGTTCGAGCTGGCAAACCGGCTGGTGGATGCGCTACCGGCGAGATTAAGTGATACCTCCAAAGCGGCCCAGGGGTACCAGTTACTGCACGGTGTTTCTCATAAAGTGACGCCGCTACCGGACTTCCTGCCGCTGAAAGACAATATTTCTACCGAAGCCGCTTTTTGCCGGGCGCTGGAATGTGGATTAGTGCATTGGCAAAAACATGAGCATCTGTACTTTGAAACCGGCGCTACCAAAATGCTTACTGAGGTTACCCGGGCAGTGCGAATGCTGTTACAGACGGTGTCGCTGTATTTACCCGTTTTACAATGCCCGGCCATGCTGACACTGCATAAGCAACTGCTCAGTTATGCCGATAACTGGCTGTGGCAGGACGATCTGCAGAGTTTACGTTTGTTGTTGTCTAAGAAGAGTTTGTTTAATAAAAAGCTGTCACGCTATCCGGCTCTGATCAGCTACTTGCAGGGGCGGCAGGCCGGTTTGGTGCAGGCTCATGATCCTGCGAGCCGGCTTTTTCAGTCTGCGCCCTCAAAGCTTAAGCTGGCTATCGCTGAGATGCTGCAAAGCAAACCCTGGCGAGCCGAGGTAAAAGGTTATGATATGCCGCTGATGGAGCATGCCAAAGGCTGGCTGTCGCAAGGCTGGCAAACTATTCTGCAAACCATGCCCATCCAGCGCCGCATGTACGCTTCCAACTATACGTCGGTAGAAATGCTGTTGCGCCAGACCTTATTTAACGGCTTTTTACTGGCCGATATGTTTGAAGACAGCCGGGGCCACTTCCGGGCGCCATGGTTGGATATTTTAATCGGTATCGATGAACTCAATGCCCTGTTATTATTGAAAAAATCAATTTTTGATGCCGAGCTGGCCGAGCAACAGGAGTTGCTGGAATGGGTCCACGAGAAAACTCACGGGCTGCTCAATGTGATGGAAAGAAGTCGTCAGGTCGCCATGACCGGCGAAGTGTACTGGTAACTGATCACCGCGGAACAAAAACACCATGTCCACTCAACATATGATCCCACTCTGGAGCGCAGGTGCGCTAACTGTCCTGTGGCTGTGTCTGCTGCTTAAAGTCAGCAGGAATAAGGTTGCAGCGAAAGGCTATAAGGGGTTCTGGCTGGCCATGCTGAGCTGGCCGCTGCTGCTTAGCAGTGAATTATGGCAGCTTGTTGGCGGCGCATCACCCTGGTTGGCAGCGGCGGCTGTGGCTGCAATGCCGGTATTGTTGGCCGGAATTTATCGTAACTTGCTGGCGATGCTGTGGCGTAAGCCAAAACGGATAATGTGGCCGTTTTATACGATAGGGCCTGGAATGTTGGTGCTAGTGGTTATTCAGGGCTGGTTGCATGGCAGTGACTGGCAACAATGGCCTGGATTTGCGCCGCTTGGAGAGCCACTCAGTTACTGGGCTGTGTATTTAACTTGCCTGATTGCTGCCTTTTTATTTTTGTACATCAGTATTGTGCTGATTGAGCAACTACAACAATACCACCACGAGTTACCCTTGCAGGTAGTGGATACCGAAATGTATCACATCAAAGGGCTCAGCGGCGCCAGTGGGTTTGCGGTAGGCATGGCTTTCTGCCTGGCGATTATTGTTGCCGCGGTTGCGTTTGGTTTCTTACCGCTGACATTCTGGTTGACCTGGTTTCATTTAGGGCTGGCGCTCACTACGCTGGTATTGCTGGCACAGTTGAGCCGTGCTCACCGGCCGTCACCGTCGCCCTTCGACCACGACGCTATGAGTGCAGCGCCGAAAATGTCGCAGAGCACTGCTCAGGCGGTATTAAAACGCGCAGAAGCCGCGGTGATCAGTCAAAAAGCTTATAAAGAAATCGGCCTGACCCTGGCGATGTTCGCAGAACGGGCAGGCATGTCTGCCAGTGATATTTGTCTGGCGTTACTGGCGGGTAAGAAAACCCATTTCCGTGGGTTTATCTACCAGTATCGAATGAAGTATGCCAAGCAGGTATTAATGGGGTCTGACACCAAACTCGGCAGTGTTACCAAGCGCCTGAAGCTGGGAGCGAATGGCACTGCCAGTCGCAGCTTTTTAAAATACCTCGAAAGCCGCCGCTAAGGGTTAGCGGCCGTGGACGTTATGCATACATGGCGGCGTATTTTTCGGCGAGCTGATCAAGGGTTTCTTTATTTGCCGGATCCTGTTCAATACATTCAACCGGGCAAACATCCACACAACGTGGTTCGTCGTAGTGGCCCACACACTCAGTACAACGTGCAGTATCGATCTGATAAATCTCGTCACCCATGCTAATGGCTTCGTTTGGACACTCCGCCGGACACAAGTCACAGTTAATACATTCTTCGCTGATTAATAAAGCCATGGTTATTCTCCGGGCCAGCCAAATTCTGAGTCCCGACTGTATATAAGTCTTTATTTATATGCAAAGCCGTTAACGCTATCGCTTGATTCAGGTCAAAGGCAACACCGGGAAACGATAATTATTGCTGAAAATGGGTTTGCAGGATTAGACTGGTGAACTGTTTACGCAGATAAAAGCCTCGCGGCCGGGTTTGAATTTTATTACCCTCGGCATCCAGGGCATCGGTTAACACCTGGCCACTGGCTGCTTTAGGTCGAAGCTGCATGACTTCGCCATGCCGTGCCGTCACTGACTCAACCTGGCCAAGGGCGATCATCTCGGTGAGTTCTTCCCAGTCTTGTTGCAACAGGGCGTTTTGTGCTTCGTTGGGTTGCCACAGAAAAGGCGTAGCAATGCGCCGCCTGGCTACCGGTATCTGCCGCTCGCCCTCAACCGGTACCCACAGAACACATTGCAGCTTGTTTTTGACATTACAGGTTTGCCAGGTGATTAACGGTGGCAGCAGTAAGGGGGCATAACACACGTAAGTGGTTTCCAGCGGCTGGCCGAACTGATTAATTGGCAGGGTTTTGAGTTCCACCCCGAGCTCCGGGAAATCCTGTTGTGGCTTAGAGCCGGCGGTGGCGCCTAACCAGGTTTCAATCAACTGACCTGTCCAGCCTTTGTGGCGTTTAAAGTCCCGTGGAATAGCAATACCGGCCATGCCTGCCAGCTCGCCAAGTGTGAATCCGGCAATCGCCTGGGCGCGGCTTTCCAGTTCTGATAAGTCAGCGGGTGCACAGGTTGGTATTTGCAAACCTTCTATCCCTTAAAAAACCATTACGTTAAACAAATGTCATAAATACTTTGCATGCACAAAGGTTTGTGAAAGAATGCTATCACAGAACATTATAAAGTGCCCGGGAGTCTGAGTGATAGATACCGATGGATTCCGTGCGAATGTGGGCATAGTGATTTGCAACAAAATAGGTCAGGTATTTTGGGCAAGACGTTATGGCCAACATTCATGGCAGTTTCCCCAAGGCGGAATAGATGAAGGGGAAACTGTAGAGCAGGCAATGTATCGTGAGTTACATGAAGAAGTAGGACTTACCCCGAAAGACGTAAGCATTCTGAGTGTGACACGAAATTGGGTGCGATACAAACTGCCCAAACGGTTAATAAGGCAAGGCAGTAATCCGGTTTGTATAGGACAAAAACAAAAATGGTTTTTGTTGCAACTGGATTGCCAGGACAAAGACGTAGATGTACTGAAATCCGGTCATCCGGAATTTGATGACTGGCGCTGGGTGAGTTACTGGTACCCGGTGAGAAATGTGGTGTCCTTTAAGCGCGATGTCTACCGCCGTGTAATGAAAGAATTTGCCGGAACGGTGATCACCTCGCAGCCGCGACACCAGCATCATCATTCAAAGCAGCATCGTCGCAAACGACGCGGATAAGGGTAGGGTCACTCTTGGCGGCAGAAGCGGGTCGAAAAAACAGCATTCTAACGGTACTTAAAAGTATTGTTCAGGAGGTCAACCAAATTCCCCGGTTGACCGATGCATTGTTTCGCCTGGCTGAACGCGTTAAGCAAACCATGGGCGTCGACTCCTGCTCCATTTACCTGGCCGACTACAACTCTCAGGCTTTTGTTCTTAAAGCCACCGACGGCCTCGCGCCTGACGCTGTGGAGCTGGTTAAAATAGGTTTTTCTGAAGGTTTAATCGGCTTGGTAGGGCAGCGTGAAGAGCCGCTCAATATTCAGGATGCGCCCAACCACCCTCGCTTTAAACATTACCCGGAAGTTAAAGAAGAAAGCTATCACGCCTTTCTTGGCACTCCGATTATCCATCAGCGTAAAGTGCTGGGTGTTATCACCATGCAGCAAAGCGCCAAGCGTAAATTCAGTGAAGATGAAGAAGCCTTTCTGGTGACGCTGGCGGCGCAAATAGCGCTGGAAATATCCCACGCTGAAACCCGTGGCGCACTGAACCCGATTGCCGGTATTTACGCTGGCCACATGCAAAAGAATGTTCGCGGCGTGCCGGGTTCACCGGGTCTGGCCATGGGCGTGGGGTATTCGCCTCATGCGGCTTACACGCTGGCTACCTGGATTGTAAAACAGTCGGATAATACCCAGCAGGAAATTGATTATTACCGCAAAGGCGTAGAGGTTACCCGCACCCAGGTCGAAGCGCTGTCGCAACGGCTGGAAGGCCAGGTACCTGATGATGTGCGGGCAATTTTTCAGCTTTATCATCAATTACTCGACGCCAATAGTCTGGGGCGGGAAGTTGAAGCAAAAATCCGCGAAGGCTGGGATGCCGCTTCATCATTAAAGCTGGTGGTGGAAGCCTATGCAGCCCGGTTTGAGGCGATGGAAGACCCGTACATGCAGGAACGGGCTATCGATATTGTGGATTTATCCAATCGGATCCTGGTTAATATTCTGCAGGTGATCAGTGGCAAGACCGAAGCGGTCAGCGATCGGCCCAGCGAGGCTAGCATTCTGGTGGCCGAAGAAGTCTCTGCGCCAATGCTTGCCGAATTCCCCAAGGCGTTTCTGGCCGGGATTATTTCCATTCGTGGCTCCAATAACTCCCACGCTGCTATTCTGGCCAGAGCCATGGGCGTACCGGCGGTCATGGGCTGTCAGAATGTTTCGCCAACCCTGCTTGAGAAAAAAGACATTCTCCTCGACGGCTATGCCGGTGAAGTCATTGTGTCGCCTGAAAAGGCTATCAAGGCTGAGTTCAGTCAACTGATAGAGGAAGAAAAACTCCTCTCAGAGCGCATCGACAAAGAAGCCGACAAGCCCTGCGAAAGTGAGGACGGCTGCCACATTAGTTTGCAGGTTAACGCCGGGTTATCCGCAGAGGTTGAAACTGCCGTGCACTCCGGCAAAGTCGGAATAGGGCTCTATCGTACGGAAATTCCGTTTATGATGCGTGAGCGTTTTCCATCTGAAAGTGAGCAGGTTGAGCTGTATCAGAATGTCCTGATGAGCGCACCAAACCGCGAGATTGTTATGCGCACGCTGGATGTGGGGGGGGATAAGCCGTTGCCCTATTTCCCGATTACCGAAGAAAACCCGTTTTTGGGCTGGCGTGGCATTCGCCTGACCCTCGACCATCCGGAAATTTTCCTGGTACAAATCCGTGCCATGTTACGCGCCAGTATTGGCTTACAGAATCTCAGCATTATGCTGCCGATGATTACCAGTGTTGGCGAAGTGAACGAAGCGCGCCGGCTGGTAGAACAGGCCTTTTTTGAGGTAGAAGAAGAAGCCCGACTGAAAGGCGAGCGGCTTTATCGCCCGCGCCTGGGTATAATGCTTGAGGTTCCCTCGGTGTTGTATCAATTACCGCAACTGGCTAAAAAGGTCGATTTTTTCTCGGTCGGCAGTAACGATTTAACCCAGTACCTGCTTGCCGTAGACCGCAACAACACACGGGTAGCCAGCTTGTATAACAGCTACCACCCAGCAGTACTCTCGGCTTTGTATGACATTGCCAAACAGGCCGACCAGTATCAGGTACCCGTATCTGTGTGTGGGGAAATCGCCGGTGAACCAGGCGGCGCCATCCTGCTGATGGGTATGGGGTATCGTAAACTTAGTATGAATGCCTTTAACCTGCGTAAGATTAACTGGGTGGTGCGCAACGTAAACCTCAGTGAGGCGCAGTCGTTGCTGTCTTGTGCATTAACTTCCGACAGCTACGAAGAAGTCTTTAATCACATCAATCAGTATCTGGAAGTGAAAGGGCTCGGTGGATTAGTCCGGGCCGGTTCTTAAATTCATCATATTACAGGGCTATGCTAACCCTCTGTAAGGTGGACTTATGGTATGCTAGCAACCTCAATCATTACGGAGACTTAGATTGGATCCTCTGCTACTCATTTTCGTCAGTTGTATGGCCCTGGGAATGCTCACCGGGACGCTGGCTGGCATGCTCGGCATTGGTGGCGGCCTGATTATCGTACCGGTGCTGTCTGCGCTGCTGACCGGTATTGCCGGCATCAGCCATGAACTGGCGATGCCCATGGCTATTGCCACTTCATTGTTCACCATTATCGTCACCGGTTTTTTCTCTGCCAAAGCCCATTATTCACTGGGCAATATTGTGCCCCGGGTGATTGTTTTAAGCGGTACCGGTATTGCGGTTGGTGCCATCGCCGGTGCTCAACTGGCCAGCATGTTGCCGGCCGATATTCTCACCAAAGTGTTTGCCGGATTAGTCATACTCATTGCCGCACAAATGGTATTTGGCAAGCGTACCGCCTCGAATAAAGCTTATACGCCAGCCATCCTAATTACCGTGGGTGCCATTGTAGGAACCATCTCGGCATTGATGGGCATCGGCGGCGGTGCTTTGCTGGTACCGGCACTGGTCTGGTTTCAGGTGCCTATTCGTCAGGCAATTGGCTGTGCAGCAGTCAGCGGTCTTGTCATCGCGTTATTTGGCACCGGAAGCTTCATCCACGCGGGCTGGAATTTACCCGATTTACCAGACTGGTCACTGGGGTATGTTTACTTACCCGCAGGATTTGGCATTATGGCCACTTCTATATTTACTGCTGGCTTTGGCGCCCGGTTAGGGCAGAATATGCCAACAGAATTACTTAAAAAGATTTTAGCGGGACTACTGGTGTTAGTGAGTATCCGCATGATTATAGGAATGAATTAGTACATGGGTGAAACAGACTTCCTGGTATTTCCCAATATCGATCCGGTTATTGTCAGTCTCGGGCCACTAAGCGTGCGCTGGTATGGCATGATGTATTTGCTGGGCTTTATTGCCGCTTATCTGCTGGCTAAAAAGCGCTTACCAAACTCGCCCTGGAACCGCGACCAGCTCAGCGATCTGCTGTTTTGGGGCTTTGTTGGTGTGATTATTGGTGGGCGCCTGGGTTACGTGCTGTTTTACCAGTGGGGATTGTTTGTGGAAGATCCCACTTATCTGTTTAAAATATGGACCGGCGGCATGTCGTTCCATGGCGGCTTACTGGGCGTGATTGCAGCCATGGCCTGGCAGGCTAAACGTCTGAATGCCAGCTTCTTGCAGGTTGCAGACTTTATTGCGCCACTGGTGCCCATTGGCCTCGGTGCAGGCCGTATTGGCAACTTTCTTAATGCTGAACTGTGGGGGCGCACTACAGATGTACCCTGGGCGATTATTTTCCCGGGCGCTGGTCCACAGCCACGCCATCCTTCACAACTTTATGAATTTGCCCTGGAAGGTGTGTTACTGTTTATTATTCTCTGGCTGTATTCTGCGCGACCAAGACCAACCGGTGCGGTGGGCGGCTTATTCCTGATGGGGTATGGCGCGTTTCGCTTTATTGTTGAGTTTTATCGCGAACCTGACGCCCATATTGGCTTGTATCAGGTTGGCCTGAGTCAGGGACAGTTACTCTGTATCCCGATGATCCTCGGTGGTCTGGGACTAATGGTATATGCCTATAAAAACAAGGGTGTCACAACAACACCTGCTAACAAAACGGTAAAGAGCTAGACGACGCATGAAAGAGTACTTAGCATTAATGCGCCATATTCGCGATAACGGCGTAAAAAAAGAAGACAGAACCGGCACCGGAACATTAAGTGTATTTGGCTATCAGATGCGCTTTGACCTTAATGAAGGTTTTCCGCTGGTAACTACCAAAAAGTGCCATCTGCGCTCCATTATTCATGAATTGTTGTGGTTCTTAAAAGGCGAAACCAACATCGCCTATCTCAAGGAAAACGGTGTTTCGATCTGGGATGAGTGGGCCACGGATGAGGGCGAGTTAGGGCCGGTTTACGGCCATCAGTGGCGCAGCTGGACTGGCGCCGATGGCGAGACCGTCGACCAAATTACCGCGCTGATCAACGAAATTAAAACCAACCCTGATTCCCGCCGTCTGATTGTAAGCGCCTGGAACCCGTCAGTACTACCTGATCCAACGATGTCACCGAAAGACAATGCGGCCCACGGCAAGCAAGCGTTACCGCCTTGCCACACCCTGTTTCAGTTTTATGTGCTGGAAGGAAAGCTCTCCTGCCAGTTATATCAACGCAGTGGTGATGTCTTCCTTGGCGTACCCTTTAATATCGCCAGCTATGCCTTGCTGACCCTGATGGTGGCACAAGTGTGCGGCCTCGAACCCGGTGAGTTTATCCATACGCTGGGCGATGCCCACCTGTACCTTAACCATCTTGAGCAAACAGAACTGCAGTTAAGTCGTGAGCCCTTTGCACGCCCGACCATGCGGCTCAACCCTGAGGTTAGGGATATCTTTGGTTTTAGCATTGATGATTTCACTTTAGAAAACTATCAGTCGCATCCACACATTAAAGCGCCGGTGGCCATTTAAGGTGGGTTATGAGTAAAACCAATGTACTGATTTGCGACGACTCGGCTTTCGCCAGAAAGCAGATGGCCCGGGCTATTCCCGATGGCTGGGACGTACTGTTGCATTTTGCCAAAGACGGTCAGGAAGCGCTGGAAATGATCCGCGCCGGAAAAGGCGACGTGATGTTCCTTGATCTGAATATGCCGGTAATGGATGGTTATGCCACCATGGAAGTCATCCGTCGGGAAGACTTACCTTGTTTGGTGATTACCGTATCCGGAGACGTTCAGCCTGAAGCGCGCACCCGTATGCTGGCCATGGGTGCATTAGACTTTATTCGTAAGCCCATCGATAATCAAAAGCTTATCACCTTACTCAAGCAGTACGGCATTTACACCGGCGACGCCCGTTCAGAGCAGCGTAAGAAGCAAACTGCACTCGCTGGTAGCAGCGACAGCGAAAAGCTGGATGCTTACCGGGAGCTAGTTAATGTGGCCATGGGCCGGGCGGGTGAAAACCTTGCCCGCCAACTCGGCGAGTTTATCGACTTACCCATTCCCAATGTGAATATCATTGAGAACAACGAACTGCATATGGCCTTTGCCGAGGTTAACCGTAATGACAGTGTTTCGGCAGTGTCCAAAGGGTTTGTTAGTGCCGGTATCAACGGTGAAGCGCTGGTCATTTTCAATGATACTGACTTTGAAAATATCATTACGCTATTAAATTATGACCAGTTGTCGGCCGCGCCAGCGCAGCTTGAAGCGCTGATGGATATTTCTAATATCCTTATTGGTGCCTGCCTGAATGCCCTGTCTGATCAGCTTAACGTTACTTTCAGCCACTCGTCACCGATTATTCTGGGGCGCAATCGTGAGCTGGAGAGTTTGCTGGCAAACACCAAGCAGCGCTGGAATCGTATTATGGCGGTAGAAATTGGTTATGGTATTAAACAGCGCGGCATTCATTTTGAGTTGCTGTTGTTGTTCCCGGATACCTCCATGGAGCGTATTTATTCACGACTGGTAGATATTGAGGACTAATGCCGTGAACACTGATGTAATGGAAGAACTTAGCCGCCAGCATTGGTTACATGACTTACTGAGCTCCGTTGAAGTAGGGATAGTGGTGCTCGATCGCGACTTTAAGGTGGAAGTGTGGAACCAGTTTATGGAAAACCACAGTAACCTGCGGCCCAGCCAGATTGTGGGTAAGTCGCTGTTCCAGCACTTTCCGGAGATTGAGCAGGACTGGTTAATGCTAAAAGCAGAGCCTGTGTTTAACCTCAAATCCCCGGTGTTTCTGATTTGGGAGCAGCGCCCCTACTTGTTTAAGTTTGGCTGTAACCGGCCTATTACCTCCGAACTGGACGTCATGTATCAGAACGTGACCCTGTTTCCTTTGTCATCGCTGACCGGTAACGTCGAGCGTATGTGTATGCTGGTTTACGATGTAACAGACCAGGCCAGCAGCCGGCTGAATATCGAAGGCCTCAATAACCAACTTACCGAAATGAGCCGAGTGGACGGACTCACCCGATTGTATAACCGCCGCTATTGGCAGGAACGGTTTCAGAGTTTGTATCGGCTGGCAAAACGCCGTGAGTCGGCCAATACTGCCGTGATGCTTGATATTGACCACTTTAAGGCGGTTAACGATAACTATGGCCATCAGGCCGGGGATAAAGTGATTCAGACTCTGGCACAAATCATCAAAAAGCAGACCCGGGAAACTGACCTTTCTGGTCGTTATGGTGGTGAGGAATTTGCCATTATCTTAGCCGATGCCAGCGGTGACGGGGCGATGCAGGTGGCTGAGCGGATCCGCAAGGCGGCCGAGGCAACTGAAGTTACCCATGATGGTCAGTCCATCAGGTTTACCGTAAGTCTGGGGCTGGCGGAATTCTCCCCGGCCTTTCACAATGAAATGCAGTGGCTGGATCTTGCCGACCAGGCGCTCTATGAAGCCAAGGAAAACGGCCGTAATCAGGCTATCCTGCGGGCCAAATAATTCGGCCTGCACTATCCGGCAGAATTGCCTTTTTCAATCGCCGTAATGTTATGCCTCAGCCGGTACAGAATGACCAGGCTGGGGATAACCATCAGGGCGGTGAGCACAAAAAACAGTGCCCAGTTACCGCCTAATGCATCCACCAGAATACCGCTGGCCGAGGCCAGTAAGGTACGGCTGGCGACACTCAAAGACGCCATCAGGGCATACTGGGTAGCCGAAAAAGCCCGGTTACATAACAGGGATATAAAGGCCACCATGGCTACTGTGCTCCATGCCGAAGTAAAGCCATCCAGCACAATGGTGACCACAAACCAGCCTTTATGCGGGCCAATTTCCGCCATCCAGGCGAACATCAGGTTACTTGCCGCCATGGCAACGCCGGCAACAAACAGACCACGGAAGATACCGTAGCGGATATTAACCAGCCCGCCGATAATAGAAAACACAATGGTGACCCACCAGTTGAGTAACTTAGAGTAGGTGCCGATATCACTGTTGCTGAAACCTATCTCCTTGTAAAACACAATGCTCATCCGGCCGAGAAACGCCTCGCCAATTTTAAACAAAAATACAAACAGCAGGATCTGCAGTGCGAGTTTTACGCCATTGCGGCTAAAAAACTCCCTGAACGGCTCTACCAGACTGACTAACAGCCAGCTTGAGATCTTACCGAAAAGACTATCGCCAGCGCTCAGTAATGCCTGATAGCGCGCGGTGGCCGCATCCAGCATAGCCTGCCGGTTTACATCTGGCTCTTTAGCTACCACCAGCGTGGCCATCAGGCATAAGCTCATAATAGCGGCCAGCAATAAATAAATATGCTGCCATTCCCAACCGGGTAGATCGGCCACCAAAAATGGTATCGCGCCGAGCCCGCCGTAGCCTGTCCACCATCCGGCTGTGGCCAGCGAAGAAGCTGCCGACATGGCGTCAGTCTCATGTTGAGCGATGGTGTCTATTCTGAAGGCATCAATGGCAATATCCTGGGTGGCAGAGCTCAAAGCGATAATAAAGCCGCACAGGGCAATCTGATACAGCGAACTTTGGGCATCGAGGGTCGACATCCACACACAGCAACCAATGATCAGCAACTGCATTTGCCCTATCCAGCCGCGGCGTTGACCAAGCGCCAGTGGCTTGATGCGGTCAAGTAATGGCGCCCATAAAAAGTTAAAGGAATAAACGGCAAAAATAGCACCAAACAGTCCAATGGCTGAGCGTGACAGCGATTCATCTTTTAGCCAGGCGGAGAGCACTGAGCCGATCATGACCCAGGGAAAGCCGCTGGCAATGCCAAAAACAAATATACTGAATAAGCGCTTGTCGCGGAAAATGGCCAGAGATGTGCGCACTAAGGAAGACTCTTTTTAGCTATTGTTATGCGCTTATTGGATCACGGATAGCCAGTGGCTGCAAGTAAAAGTCTGGCTAAAGAGAAGGCGAGCGATACCGCACGCGTTAGGGACGAATACCGATGCAATCCATGGGATACACCGACTCACCTCTAAGGTAAGCCACACAATGGGTTAATTCTTCGCGTAAAATTTCGTCGTCTAAAAGCTGATCTTCGCGCCAGTAATGTATTTGGTGCAATAAGTGCCAAAAGACGCGTTCTTTGTGAGTGCTCGGCTCCAGATCGTCACTGCGATACAGAGACCACTCCTCAAGGGTGTCCCAGAAAAAATAATTGAGTTCCTGATAGTTAAGGGTGCCCTGCCAGAATGCACGCAAATAAAAACACAACTGACGGGATTTTTCCTCAATAAATTGACTGATACTCACGCTGGCAACCCGCTGGAAAACATAATCGAAGTATAGTCCAAAATTCGAATGTCACCGGTAGAATTATAAAAATGCGACGAGTTGCAGTATACCCCTGTATCTCAGTTTATACCTTACATGGCAAGGGCTGTAAGAGAATTATTGGTCTTAATGGTGCGCAGTTATAGAAGAACTTTTAGTCATTTCTGAAGCCATTGAGACTTCAGTAGTTTTCAATTCTGAGTGAGCAATTTTAAGCTTAGCTACCAGCCGAGGTAGCGTAACCAGCTGTAAATCTCGGTGCCTAACCAGGCACTCCCCGGTCGAGGTAATCGGTCGCCGGCACCCCCATAACTTTGCTGCGCTGTAAACGTGCGTTGACGATAAAGTTGCTTCAAACTCATCGCTACGGCATGTCTGCGTTGTTCAACCGTGGCGGATTGCCATTGGCTCAGCGACGGCAAACTAATATCGAGCAGCGGGTAGCTACTTTGGGCCAGCATCTCAGCCAGCGCATTGTTTTGGGTTCTGGCCGGCCAGAAAGCACCAACGCTCACCAGCGTATCCGGCGCACTGAGTAACCCGTTATGGATAGCATCGAGTAACACTGCGCTGGTCATGCCTTCGGCAATAATAAACGTGTATCCTTTAAACTGATTAGCATGGGTGTAGGCGGCGTTAATCAAACCGATAATTTGCAGTCGGTAGGCATCATAGTCCACCGGTGCCGTTAGCAGGTTCGCCACCGGTTTATCACTGGTTACCGATGCCGGTTGGGTAGCCTCGGCCTGATTAAAGTCGGTGGGAATAAGCAAGGTGCGCCAGCCTTTTTCACCCAGGCTCTCGGCCAGTACCAGTCCGGTATCCAGATTAATCGATTGTGACTGGAGGGATACCAGGATAATGGCGGTTCCGCGCACCAAGGGAACACTCGGTTGGATCGCAAGGGCGGGAATTTGCTGGTCGGCCACGGCCAGTGTCAGTAAGTCCTCGTCATGAAAATAGTGGGTCAGATCGTCCATAGTGAGCGCCGTCACCGGGCGACTATAAAGCACCAATAAAAGCAGACTAAAAGCAGCGCTAATGACGGCAAAAGGGCGATTCATGACTGAAATATGCAGGTCCTGACAAACACTAATAGTAGGTTATCGGCGATGATCCGCAAACATTAAGGGCCCGGTGACGCTTCTGAAAAAATATCCGGTTGGTAGTGACCAAATGGCAGGGGCGCACTGAACTGCATGCGTTTACCGCTGGTCGGGTGGGTAAATGATAAGGTCTCTGCGTGCAATTGTAAGCGTGGCGCGCTGGCAATCACTGTGGGTGTGCCATACAGACGATCGCCTAAGATGGGATGGCCCAGTTCAAGCATATGGACCCGTAACTGATGGGAGCGGCCGGTGATCGGGATAAGCGCCACAAGCGCCTCGGTGGCATCCCGTTGCACAACTTTATAATGGGTGAGTGCAGGCTTGCCGGAGTCAAAGTCAACTTTTTGTTTCGGCCGGTTGGGCCAGTCACAGATTAGCGGTAAGTCTACCGAGCCCGAAGATTGCGCAGGTACACCGGCTATCCTGGCGAAGTAACGCTTGGCGGTCTGGCGCAGCTCAAATTGCCGCGAAAGCTGGCGATGGCTGTCTTTGTGCTGAGCCACCACCATTACCCCGGAAGTAGCCATATCCAACCGGTGAACGATCCTGGCATCAGGGTAAACCCGTTGAATACGGGTAATTAGCGAATCCCGGTGCTCTGTTGCTTTGCCCGGCACACTGAGCAGCCCGCTCGGCTTGTTAACCACAATCACATCGTCATCATGATACAACAAGCTTAAAAAGGGGCTTAGTGGCGGCTGGTAAACAAACTCCGGGTTGGCACTCATTCTATTTCGCTAACCTTAAGGATTGTTTACCAATACCCGTACTGCGTCGAGCTGCACGTCACTCTCCTGCAGCACCTTGGTTAACGCTGCCATCTGAATTTCGATAAACTCAATTTCGCTGTCACGGATAGCCGGGTTCTGCTGCTGCAAATCTTTCAGGCGCTGTACCTCCCCGCCCAGGGTGGTTTGCATAGCGTTCATCGCTTCGCCCAATACGTGGTTAGCCTGTTTATGGGCCAGCTCGCGGGCATGCTGTAAATGCTGTTGCAACTGCGGCGTTAGTGCCTGTACTAACTGTGTTGCTACCTTGCGGCCGAGCGGGCGATGAGCTGTGGTATCAAGATCCGACGCTTGGCTCTTGGCATCCAGGCACAAGCGAATTGGCGTAGGCGGCAGGAAGCGTTCCAGCTGCAGTGCCGCAGGCGCTTTGGCCGAGAGTACAAACAGAGTTTCCAGATAATACGCGCCCTTGGGCTGGCTGGTATCGGCCACAAAGCCCACGCTGCTCTTACCGTAAATGTCGGTCATTACCATTTCCATGGCATGATGAATAAGCGGATGATCCCAGGTTAAAAAGTGCACGTTTTCAAGTGTGGTTGCGGTGCGACGACGGTAGGTCACCGTCATCCCTTCCGGGTCGAGGCCTGGCAGATGGCCAATCATGGATTCGCTGGGGCGCAGAATAAAACAGTCCTGACCTTTTTCTTCCTGTTGAATACCAATGGCATCAAACAGTCGGCCGGCAAATTTAGGTAACTCGCTGGCACTGTCCTGGGCGACGATCTGCTCCAATAGTGTATCGACCCGGCCCACACCGGCAGCGTTTAATTCCAGCAGTTTGTCGCGCCCGGCATCCAGTTTGGCTTTGAGCTCGGCATTAAGCTGTTGACTTTGCTCAATCAGTTCCTGCTGCAGCTCGGTGTCGAACGGGGTGAGGCAGTTCATTACCAGGGTTTCTTCTACCGTGTCGAACACTTTACCGCCGGTAGGGCAGGTTTGTTCAAAGGCATTCAGGCCTTCGTGGTACCACTTTAACAATACTGACTGAGCAGATTCTTCAATTACTGGTACGTGGATTTGGATATCCTGGGTCTGGCCAATCCGGTCGAGTCGGCCAATACGTTGTTCCAACAGATCCGGCGATAGCGGTAAATCAAACAGCACCAAATGATGGGCGAACTGGAAGTTACGGCCTTCGCTGCCAATCTCACTACACAGCAGAATCTGCGCACCGTCTTCCGGATCGGCAAAGTAGTGGGCGGCTTTATCACGCTCTACAATACTCATGCCTTCGTGAAACACGGCCTGACGAATTCCGGTTCGCATACGGATCAGCTCAGCTAATTGCTGGGCGGTGGCGGCACTGGCACAAATTAACAGCACCTTTTCCGGTTTGATGTCGGGCAACAGGTTTAACAGCCATTTCACCCGTGGGTCGGCATCCAGCCAGACATCAATAAGTGCCGGTTGCCGCTCAGGGTACAAGGCCTCGGTTATCGAGGTAATCTCGTCATTCTCGTAAAGCTCAGGTTTAGGCAGCGGGTAAGCATGCAAGTGGCGCGACGGAAACCCTTCTATCGCGGCGCGGCGGTTACGGAATAATAAGCGGCCGGTACCGTGGCAATCGATAAGCTGATGCAAAATGGCATCGCGGTTTTCGGTACTGTTTAAATCATCAAACTGCGCCATGATCTCAGGTGCAAGCGCAGTTAACTGAGCGGTTTGCTCTGTACTTAATTCATCGCCTTCAATAAGCGGTGCTACCGCTTCTGCCAACTGCGTATACTGAGATTCTTCTTTTAAAAACGCCGGGTAATCATAAAAACGCGCAGGGTCCAGCAAACGCAAGCGGGCAAAGTGACTTTCGTGACCGAGCTGGTCCGGTGTAGCGGTAAGCAGTAATACACCCGGTGTGGCTTCGGCAAGCTTTTCAATGGTTTGATATTCCAGCGACGGCTCATCGGCAGACCAGGCCAGGTGATGCGCTTCATCGACCACCAGTAAGTCCCAGGATGTCTCCTGGATCTGCTGCTGACGTTTGGGGTTGCTGGTCAGCCAGTTCAGGCCGCACAGGATCAACTGGTCGTTATCAAAGGGGTTATCGCTCTCATCTTCCAGTGCTACGCAGCGGCTTTCGTCATAAATTGCAAAGGCCAGATTAACCCGGCGCAGCATTTCAACCAGCCATTGATGCAGCAGGGTATCCGGTACCACAATTAATACCCGCGACGCACGACCGGTAAGAATTTGCTGGTGGATGATCAGCGCTGCCTCAATGGTTTTACCCAGGCCAACCTCATCAGCCAGCAGTACTCTTGGGGCATAGCGGCGACCCACTTCAGAAGCGATGTGTAACTGGTGAGGAATCAGCTCGATACGAGCGCCCACCAGACCAATGGTGTCGGACTTAGCGTGAGTATGTTCATGGGTTAGCGAGCCATGGCGTAAGTCAAACCACTTGGGGTGGTCGAACTGGTAGTTAAATAACCGCTTCTCAGGCTGATTTAAACGAATATGGTGATCGAGGTTGGGTTCGGCCAGCGTGGTGGCCTGTTTGGTATCTTCGCGAACACCATGATAAATCAGCACACCCTGTTGCTCGGTGATCGACTCAACACACAAACTCCAGCCTTCCTGCGATTTCACCATTTCACCTTCGGTAAATGTGAGGCGGGTTAGTGGGGCATCGGCTTTGGTGTAAATGCGGCTTTCTTCGGTGGCGGGATACAACACTTCTATGGAACGGAAATCCACGCGAATAATCGCGCCCAGGCCCAGTTCTGTTTCGGTGTTACTCAGCCAGCGCTGGCCAATGGCAAATTGTGTGTCGGTACTCATATTAAACTACTCCGCGATAACCGGGGGGCGTATTGTACTGATCCCCGCCTTAGCTGTCTTGCTCAATATAGCAATCAACTTCAATCTTGTCGTACCTGATGAACAGGCAACCAGGTGATAAAAATTAATTTGCCTAAAAATGCCAAAAAAAAGTGAATAGTTTTAAAAACTGGATTATGGTGGAGTTGATGGTCGATGTGATGCGGAGTGTCAGTCGGCTTGTAACTCCGTGTACATCGGCTCGTAATAGCACGTCGACAATAAGACGAGCCTGGTCATGTTCATTGGAGTAACGGATGCCAAGAAAAAGCAATGCAGACACCAGAATATATGTCCTAGATACCAATATCCTGCTACACGAACCCCTCGCGTTCCTCTCTTTCAAAGAAAATGATGTGGTGGTGCCCATGACGGTACTGGAAGAGCTGGATTATATAAAAGACAGCAAGAAAGACGTTGCCCGTGATGCCAGGGTCTGTATTCGCGCCATGGAAGATTTATTGCGTGATGCGACGCCCGAAGACATGCTGGCTGGCGTGCCACTAAGTGGATTCGGTGCCGGTGATAACCGACCGACCGGGACGTTATCGATTTATGCTGATCTAAATATGACCGAGTCACAGCAGATTTTTGCCAGTGACGAAAATGACAACCGTATCATTAATGTTGCATTGCATTTGCAAACGATGTTTGCCTCGCAGGAAGTGGTGCTGGTCACTAAAGACATTAATATGCGCCTCAAAGCGAAAGGCGCCGGGCTTGCTCATGTTGAGGATTACCGTACCGATCAGCTGATTTCAGACATTAAATATCTGACCCGCGGCTATCACCAATTTGAGGGGGATTTCTGGGAGCGCGTAAAATCGGTAGACAGTCGCTCAGAAGGGCGAGACACCATTCACACCGTGCCCCGCTCGTTATTACCCGAAGCGTACATTAATGAGTTTCTACTCGACGAAAGTAATCAGTTTGCTGGCCTGGTGGAATCCATGGACAGCGACCAGATGGAAATTCTTGACCTTGGTTATGAGCGTCTGATGTCGCGCCACGCGTGGGGAATTAATCCGAAAAATATTGGCCAGGCGATGGCCCTGCATTCTTTACTCGACCCGCATATCGATCTGGTGATCCTTACCGGCCCGGCAGGTAGTGGTAAAACGCTGCTGGCATTAGCCGCTGCACTGGAGATGGTGGTAGAGCGGAACATGTACGATAAGATTATCGTTACCCGTAATACCCCGGAAATCGCTGAATCCATCGGCTTTTTACCTGGTACCGAAGAAGAGAAAATGGCGCCCTGGCTGGCGGCAATTACCGACTCTTTGGAAGTGCTGCATAAACACGACGAAAACACCAAAGGCTCCATGAGTTACATTATGGAGAAAGCCAATATTCAGTTTAAGTCGGTTAACTTTATGCGCGGGCGGAGTATCCAGAACTCCATTGTGATCCTGGACGAGTCGCAAAACCTCACAGCATCGCAGCTTAAAACCATTATTACCCGTTGCGGTGAAGGCACCAAGCTGATTTGTAGCGGTAACCTGGCGCAGATAGACAGTAACTATCTAAGCGCTGTGACCTCGGGCTTAACCTACCTGGTGGAGAAGTTTAAAGACTTCTCGGGCAGTGCCACCATTAACCTTGATGGTGTGGTGCGCTCGCGTCTGGCAGATTTTGCTGAGCATCACCTGTAAACTCAACCCTGCTATCCCGGTCTCGCTCGGCGAGGGCCGGGACCGGCGGAGTAAAGGAAATAATCATCGTCCGTCAGTAGCGCTGAATTATGCAACTCACCAACAAATGGTCAGTGAACTTCAGCAAGGCAAGCAGTCACTGCAACTCTTAGTTAAGCAATCCCAGTAACTGCTTATAAGTGGCGTCATTGGGATAGTACTCACCTAACGCTTTAACTGCGGTTTTCAAAGCGGTTACATCTCTCAGCTGGTAAGCATATTTTGCCCAGGTCACTAATATATCGTAATTGCCTGGCCAGCGAGTGTGAGCTTCGGCCAGAACAGTGATGGCGTCCTTTCGATAATTGAGTTGCCATAACGCCACTGCACTTACAAAGGCATATCTTGGTATGGCTTCAGTTGAGTTTGCTGCCTTAGTGAGATGGGGAAGCGCTTGCTGGTATGCCTTGTCGCGAATTTTCTGTAGTCCGTAAGAGAACTGTACCGCAGCCATATCACTGCCATATCGCAGGGCGAGCTCCAACTGCCTACGGGCTTTATCTTCGTTACCAAAACTGCGTAGAAAGTCCGAATAACTCAGTAATGAGGGGATATGCTGAGGATCTATTTGCAATGCCAGTTCATAGTGCTTTATTGCAACGGGAATTTGCTGTTGGAGCGAAGCAATCTTGGCTAAACCTAGATTTGCGCCAGGGTGATCCTGGCTATCACGCAATAGTTGCTGGTACTCCTCCAGCAACGCGGTCAGTTGAGGTGCCCTTGAAAACCATTGGGGGCTCAGCGATAAAAGCGTACTGGCTACTTCCGCTCGCACCGATCTGATCGGGTCCTGACTTAATTTAAGTAAGAGTTGATACTGACTGGCTTCGGGTAAACTCGCGGCTGCACGCGCAGCACTTTGTCTGATAATGGGATCATCGTCATCAGTCATGCCGGAAACCTTTTCGAGCATGCGTTGGGGCGTAATAACAACCATTTTTTCGACCAGCGCGGCCTCTTCCAGCGAGGGGAGACTCCCGTTGTTCAGCAGGTTACTGGCCGAACTCATGGCTGTGGTATCCAGAGCAGACAAGCGATGGTTTAAGGCTGCCCACTCGCCAAGGGTGTCTGGTGATGCGCCCTGTCGTTTTGGCCAGGCTTTCAGCGCGTTTGTCAGCCACCCTTCGGATGCATCTTCATGACAGGTTTTACAGGGCGAGCTGCTATTTGGGTGTTTAGGACTGGGTCGGTGGAATCGGTGGTCACGACGCGCATCAACGCCCATATAGATACGCTCTGGCATATGGCAATCAAGGCAGTCTGCGCCTTCATGTCCATTAGTATGTTCAGGTGCTGCAAAAACGGTTGGGGCATGGCAGGTACTACATACCAGAGCGCCCGGTAAGAGCGTTTTTCCTGTGTGAGGATCATGACAATTTGTGCAGGTTACTCCGGCTTCAGCCATTTTACTTTGTAGAAATGACCCCAGAACAAACACCTCTTCACGAATTTGTCCGTCACTAAAATACAGTGGCTCATCCAGTCCTTCCAATTGAAATTGCTGGTGATAGGGCTCAGCGCCTGAGGGCTCCTGTAGCTCGGACCGGCGGCTATGACAAGCTCCGCAGGTGTCCAGTGCCAGCGAAAGGCCTTGTGGCGACTGCTGCGGGCGAGCGATAGGATCACCATCACTAAAATGAAAGACAAGTTTTTCACCCAGGTCTTTTAAACCGGTATGATCAGAAGAATAGGTTTTGTCAGTAATACTCTGTATATGCTCCTGACCTGGGCCATGGCAACTTTCACAGGCAACGTTTGCGTCTGTCCACGTGGAGTGATACTGATTGGTTTCGCTGTTAAATTGTTTTTCAAAATTGGTAGTGTGACAGGCGGCACAACGGCTGTTCCAATTTTGATAATACCCGGTCCAGAAAAAGGGATGCTCAGGATCCGTAACACTTTCATCTTGCAGTTGATACCACCGCTGACCACCTTCAGACCGGGGCCGGGTATCCCAGGCAACATCAAACGCCTGTAAACGGCCTGGCTCGGTTTCCAGTAAATATTGCTGTAGCGGGCGGTAACCGAAGACATAGCGAACAGGGTAAGTCTGTTGCTTGCCCTGTTGGTTGAGAGTTTCTATAAAATACTCACCGTCTTGTTCAAAGAACCGCGAAGTGCGTTTGCCAAAGGTGTACTTAGTACCCGAGAAATCTCCTAGCACCACGTTTTCATCAGCACGCTGCATGCTTTGATAATGATCGGAGCTCAGCCATGCATCGCCCTGGGCTTTATGACAAGCAATACAGGCCTCTGCGCCTGCATAATTTTCGCTGGCATAGACAGAAGAATGACCGCTCACAAAAGCGAGGGCGATTGCCAGAACGAGCCAGCAATTTAGCGGTTTAATAGCAGACTCCGGGAGCTTACTCTGGACACAAACGGGAAGACTTTATTACATTTATCAAGCTGATTTTCAACTGGTTTGATACTGGCTGCGTGCGCTATTTTAACGTAGTAGTCTTTGCTCTGATGTTCGGGTGAGCACTGGCAAAATGGTTTTTACGTTCGTTAATATCTCTGTTTTTAATCGGGATTAAATTACCAGCCTACTGTTGCCTGGCTGCTGCGGGCGGAATAACTTCAAGTGTGTACTGTTGAGAGGCTATTGCCTGCTTGGTAGATTTACTGACTTCGCCGAGTTTCATCTGTGCCGGACCGGTAGGGTCGAGCAGAATAAACGGCATGCCGTCTATCATCATCGTGGTGTCTTTTGTGAGTGGTGTCATGGCGATGGCCAGTAAAGCATGGTTGCGTAACAGCACGAGTCGCATAGAGTTGTTTGGCAGGAATGCTCTTATTAGAGACGCAGTAAGTACTGACTTACTGTCGCAATCACCAAGATTCTGATTGAGCACCGCCAGCGGCGGCGAAAAACCTGAGCCGTTGCTGGAAACCCGGTTAGTCAGCTCATCGTAGGGGATGGTCTGTGCCCAGCTTAGCAGCAGATTAAGGTAAGAGCGCGCATTGGATTGCTCATCAACAATATCATACAGCGACTGGGCTAACGGGATCAGAGGCAGTGTGCTTTCTTCAATGTAGCGTATGTGGTTGGGTTTAATGGCTTCCTGTAACAGAGGCGTTTTGTACTGCTGAAAATAACGCTCGGTCAGGTAGTTATCTAAGGCGGTTTCCTGAGTTTCCTTTAATTCAGTGGTCAGCTCGTCCAGGCGTTTTTCATTTTTACCGCTTAGACTAAACTCCAGTGAATCATGCCGGTTAATCAGTTTAAAACGAGCCTCCCGGGGATCAATATCCCGCGCAGCTTTGAGCAATTCTATCTCGACTGCCCTGAGTGCCAGTTGAGGATTATAGTTAACCTGCTGAACTGGTAACTGCCGGCTGCTGTCATCGGGCAATAAAAATGAAATTTTACGGGGTTTGCTATCGTGATCGAGCCAGGCAAAGGTGTATTGGGTTCCCTCTGCTGTGGCTGAACGGCGATATGCGGTTTGCTCTGCCTGGGCAACATTGAGCAAGCTGTAAAGCAGGTAGAAGCAACCAATAAAGCTGAAATATTTCATTGCGCGCAACTTAGCAGAGTCATCCTTTAAGTGTAGCGCAATTTTTCAGCTTATGAGCAGCCTAAGCAGGCTGGCCCTGCTCAAACCAGTTGAGTTGTTTATGCAGGCTAACTACGCCACCCACGATGATAAGTGCTGGCGGTGCTATTTCACCCAGTTGCGGATGGTCAGGCATATCGGCCAGTGTTCCGGTGATCACCTTTTGCTGGTGGGTTGTTGCCGATTGCACCAACGCGATAGGTGTTGAGGCGGCTAAGCCATGTTTGATCAGCTGTTCACAGATAATCGGCAAGCCGGTTAAGCCCATATAAAACACTGCGGTCTGATTTGGCTGCGCCAGCGAAGGCCAGTTTAAATCGATGGTGTTATTCTTTAGATGGCCGGTGGCAAATACCACAGACTGCGCGTGATCGCGGTGCGTAAGTGGAATTCCTGCGTAACTGCCTGCACCGGCAGCAGCGGTAATTCCTGGTACCACCTGGAAGGAAATGCCTTCTTCTATCAGGCGTTGGATCTCTTCGCCACCACGACCAAAGATAAAGGGATCGCCGCCTTTAAGACGTACAACCCGGTTACCTTCTTTAGCATATTTCACTAATAGCTGATTGATATCGTCCTGAGGAACGGTGTGGACACTTTTGGCTTTGCCAACGTACACTTTTTCAGCGTCGCGACGCACCAGTTCCAGGATCTGCGGCGATACCAGGCGGTCGTATACCACCACATCGGCCTTTTGCATCAGGCGTAACGCACGAAAGGTCAGTAAGTCCGGATCGCCCGGGCCGGCACCAACTAAATAAACCTGACCTTCGGTTTGTTTATTTTCAGCGGCAGCCGCGAGAGCCGCCTCAAACTTTTGCTCGGCTTTTTCGTTATTCCCCTGAGTGACCTCTTCGGCGATGTCACCGTCGAGCACGGACTCCCAGAAATAACGACGGGCAGTGACCGATGCCAGTGAAGATTTGACCTTATTTCTGAAACGTTCAGAAAAAGCGCCCAGCTTGCTGATATTGGCAGGAATCAGCGACTCCAGCTTCTGGCGCATATATCGCAGTAAAACCGGCGCATGGCCGCCACTGCTCATGGCAATGACTATAGGGGAGCGATCAATAATTGAGGGCGTAATAAACCCGCACAAAGGCGTGTTATCAACAACGTTTACCAGTAAACCACGAGCCGTGGCTTCGGCATGGATTTCAGCATTTAACGCTTCGTCGCTGGTGGCAACAAACACCACTCTAACATGGTCGAGATCTGAGGTTTCAAAGGGACGTTGATGAAGGGAAACCTGTGCTGAGCTGGCCAGATGCCTGACCGTGCCACAGATTTCAGGTGCTACTACCGTTACCTGCGCTTCGCTTTTCAGTAACAGTTCGAGCTTGCGAGCGGCCACTTCACCCGCCCCCACTATCAGGCAGGGCAGGTTCTGTGTATCGATGAATAACGGGAAGTAGCGCATATCAAACTCTCAGTGTTTCCAATTGCAGCTAGTGTGCCCCGTTTTTTATATTGTTCAAACGAATAAAAAAGAATTTTTTAGACGTTAACGTTATTTACCGCGAGGTTTGCCTCTGCCTGCCCCAGGACCTTTACCTTTGCCTTTTGCTGGTGGCTTATCAGACCATTCGCGAAGGGCCAGACGCTGGCCTGCAACGCGGGTGCCCTGTAAGGTTTGGCGGGTGTCTGCCGGCATTCCTTCCGGTAAATCTACGGTACTGAAATTATCATATATTTCGATAGCGCCAATGTGTTTGCTGTCGATATTGGCTTCGTTAGCAATGGCGCCTACGATATTACCGGGCTTAACACCGTGTACATGACCCACTTCGATACGGAAGCGTTGCTTGCCTTCATCCGGGCGACGACTGTCACGGGGTGACTTACGGCGTGCATCACGGCCTCTGCCACCATCACGGTCGCGGCGGTTACCACCATCAAAGTCACGGTCACGACGGGGCTTGCTGTGCAGGTCCGGACGGTCAGATTCTTTTAGCAGTAACGGCTCGTCACCCTGGGCAATTTTTACCAGTGCGGCCAGCAGTACTTCCGGGCTGGCTTCGATTTCTTCGCGCAGCATATCCACAATTGGCATCAGGTTTTCAATGCTGTCGTCTTTGGTGGCCTCTGAGATACTTTGTTTAAAGTTGCTCAGGCGCGTTTCGTTTAATTCCGTGATCGACGGAATCGGCATGGCTTCGATGGTCTGGCGGGTCGCCCGTTCGATCGATTGCAGCATGCGCTTTTCGCGGTGAGAGATAAACAGAATAGCATCACCGGTTCTTCCGGCACGGCCGGTACGACCGATACGATGTACATAGCTTTCTGTGTCGTATGGTACGTCGAAGTTAATTACGTGGCTAACACGTTCTACGTCAAGACCACGGGCTACTACGTCGGTGGCAACCAGAATATCAATCTTGCCTTGCTTCAGGCGATCAACAGTACGCTCCCGGGCGTTCTGCGGAATATCCCCATTCAACGGCTCCACATCATAACCCCGTGCGGCCAGTTTCTCGGATAATTCCAGCGTTGCGGTTTTGGTGCGCACAAAGATGATAACCCCGTCGAAGGGTTCCACTTCCATAATACGCGTCAGCGCTTCAAGTTTGTGGTGACCGGCAACCTGGCAGTAACGCTGGCGGATAGTGCTGGCGGTACTTACCTTGGAGGCGATTTTGACATGCTTGGGATCTTTTAAATAACGCTCGGTTATTTTTTTGATTGGCCCTGGCATTGTTGCTGAGAACAACGCCGTCTGACGTTCTGCCGGAGCATGGCTTAAAATGAGTTCTACGTCATCGATAAAACCCATGCGGAGCATTTCGTCGGCTTCGTCGAGAACCAAAAATTTCAGCTGGTCGAGTTTAAGCGTACCGCGTTTAATGTGATCGATAACCCGACCCGGGGTGCCTACAACAACCTGAACGCCGCGCTTTAACTGGCGGATCTGGTTATCGTATGACTGACCACCGTAAACCGGTAGTACGCGGATTTTTTTAGAAAAACTGGCATAAGCCTGGAACGCTTCGGCCACCTGGATTGCCAGTTCGCGGGTTGGTGCAAGTACCAGCAGTTGCGGGTAGTTGCCTTCGATGTCCAGGTTAGCCAGCATGGGCAGTGCGAAGGCTGCCGTTTTACCGGTACCGGTTTGCGCCTGACCCAACAGATCGTGTCCGTTCAGTAGTAACGGAATACTTTCCGCCTGAATTGGCGACGGTTTCTCGTAGCCAACTTTCTCCAGGGCTTGTAAGATAGGCTGCGGAAGATTAAGGTCTGTGAAGGTCAGTTCGACATTTGTGGTCATTAAATTACGGATCCTGAATAACTCGGATGGGGCATAGCAGAAAAGCCAGCTGATTATTAAAACACTATTATAGGCCAATAGTAGTGTGGATACCACGTCTGATTGGTATTAGTCGCTGCAACAATACGGAAAGTCTGAGAATCATTTGCAAGGTAAGCTTTATGAAAAGAAAGTCATTTAATCGTAACGCGGTGTTAGCTGCTGTAATGCTGGGAATTTCCAGCCTGTCACTGACCGGCTGCGGTCAGAAAACCAGTGAAGAACACATGCTCGCAGCACGTCAGTTTGTTGAGGCGAAGGATAACCAGTCGGCCATTATCGAATATAAAAGCGCCATTCAAAAAGACCCGGAGGATCCCAACGCACGGTTTGAACTTGGCCAGCTCTATCTGCAACAAAAAGACTTTGCAGCCGCGGAAAAAGAGCTTAACCGTGCCCTGGATCTTGGCTATGAGGTCAGCGAAGTGCTGCCACTCATCACCCGGGCCTATCAGGAAACCAATTCAGAAGTCGCCTTGTCAGAGATTAACCACAACGTGGATGGTCTGACGCCGGTTAAACGGGCCGAGGTAACGTACTACAAACTGGAAGCCCTGCTGCGACTGGAAAAAAACAAAGAAGCCCGGGTCCTGCTTGACGACATTGCACAAATAGACACATCGAGCGTGTATAAGGGGCTATCGTTGGCGCTCGGTAAAGTACTCGACGACGATTATGAAGGCGCATTACAAGCCATCAATACCCTGCATCAACAAGCACCGTTGAACAAAGACGTGTTAATGCAGCAAGCTCGGTTGAATATGTATTTACGCAACCTGGATGCCGCTGTTACCGCATACGATGCGTACCTGGACGTAGCGCCGGATGATACCGAAACCAAATTTATCCTCGCCGCTATTCTGATGGACGCCAAACGTTTTGAAGACGCAGCGCCATTAGTTGATGATCTGCTCGAAAAAAGTGCTAATAACCCTTTGCTTAATCAGTTTAAGGGTGTCATTGAAGCTCGCGAGGGCAATTTCAGCGTGGCCCTTAAGCACCTCGAAACGGCAATTCAGAATGGCCGCAATGATCCGTTGGCCCGTTTGTTAGCCGGCTTCAGTGCTTATCAGCTTGAAGACTATGCTGCCACCACACGCCATCTGTCGATGATTGCCTCCGACTTACCACCGTCTCATGCGGCACTGCGGATGCTGGCAAACAGCTTGCTGCAACAGGGCAAAAATGAAGAAGCGACCGATATCCTGGCCAGAGTCGATGGCGAAGCCGAAAATGATGCCATGCTGTTTTCCAAAGCCGGGTATCAGTTACTGCAAAGCGGTAACGTGGTCGACGCTAAGGCGATGATTGAAAAGTCGGTGCCTATTGCTACCTCGGCAGAAGACTTAACCCGTATCGGGGTATTACAGCTGTCGATTAACGATGCCGAAGGTCTGGTTAATCTGGAAGCTGCAGTAGAGCGTGCACCAGAACTCACTATGGGCCAGCAAACACTGGCCAATGCCTACATTGCTACCAGGCAGTTCGATAAAGCGCTGGAAGTGGCAGAAAACTGGCAGAAAGCCGAACCGCAAAATGCTCAGCCCTGGCTGGTGAAAGGGCAGGTTTACCTTGCTCAGCAAAACTACGAGGCCGCCGAGGCCGCCATTACCAAAGCTGAGGCATTAGACAGCAACAGCATAAAAGCTAAAATTCAGCGGGTCTCGCTGGCCATGGTGCAAAAACAGCCACAGCAGGCGCTGGATGCTATTAATCAGGCGCTCACTATCGACCCAACCGATCAGGCATCGCTGGCGCTACTTTACATTGTGCAAAAGCAAACCGACAAAGCCAACGAAGCGGTGAATACCATTCAGGAAGTGGTTGCCCGTCACCCGGACGACGATGTACCAAAAACCATTCTGGCCAGAGTCTATCTGGCCGAAAAACGGGTTGCCGATGGTATTGAGCTTATTGAGCAGGTCAAGCTTGACGACGATACGCCCGACTTATACTGGGATACCAGAGGCCGGTTATTGCTGGCGGGTTCGCGGATAAACGAAGCGAAAGCGCATTACGAGGCATGGCTGAATGAACAGCCAAATCATAAAACCGCTGTGCTGGGTATGGCTATGATCCTTGATTTGCAAAGCCGCTTCCAGAATGGTGTGGAGTTGACCGCGGGCTTTTTAGAAAAGCGCCCGGACCGGCAAATTGAAATAGTCAAAGCGCATTTTCATGCCATGTTGCGGCAAATTCCGCAAACCGAAACCATCCTTAATCAACTGTCGGAGCAAGAAAAGCAGTTACCTTACGTTAAGGGGATCAGAGCACGGTTACAGCTTTACCGTGATAATCCAACCGCAGCCATTCCCAATGCACTGGCTGCGTATGAGGCCATTCCGAATACCCGCAACCTGCTGTTAGCCATGGCTGCCCACGAAATGGCTGATCAGCCAGACAAAGCTTTTGAGCTGGTTACAGTATTCAGAGAAAACAACCCGGACAACACCCAGGCGATGCTGCTGTACGCAGAGCGACTTATTCAACGGGATCGTAGCGAAGCCATCAATGTGTATCGTCAGCTTGCTAAAAAGCAACCGGAAAATGCCATCGCACTCAATAACCTGGCTTACCTCGAACATCAGGAAGGCATGCTCGATGACGCTGAAGTTCATGCACGCCAGGCGCTGAAAGTCGTACCCCAGGCCCCGGAAATTGCTGATACCCTTGCTCAGGTACTTATCGACAAGGGCGAAAAGGAAGAAGCCAAGGCGATCTACGACGGTGTGATGTCTGAACAGGTGCGCAGCGATGAAATTTACCTTAACTACATTGAACTGTTGCTGAAAATGGATTTAACCCCGCTGGCAAAACGTCGCCTGGCTGATCGTATTTTTGATGCGGCCGATTCCAAAGCCCGGGTAGCCGAATTGGAACAGCAATATAACCTGTAAGCTTTACTGTGGTGATACAAGTGCCGACTTGTATCACCCATCCACTGGTTGCTCAGCTTAGCAGCCAACTATCGCCGGGATCCGGCAAAATGCCCCGGCAATACTCAACCTGCTCCTGTTTTTGTGCCATGATAATAAATGACACGATAATAAAAAGAGCGCATTAAATGACACTCATTAAATCCCTCCTCACCCTAACAGTGGGGGCTGCATTATTTATAGCTTCGCCTGGCGTTGCTAAAGACTATGGCCGTGCTATTGAGCCCGACAGAACCGTAGCCACTGAACACAAAACCAGTATTAATGGCACCAGGATTACCTACACCGCCACTACTGGAACCCAACCTGTGTGGAATGAAGAGGGCGATGCAGTTGCTTCTTTGCATTACACCTATTACAAGCGCAGTGATGTGAAAGATGACAGCACCCGCCCGCTGGTGATTAGTTTTAATGGCGGACCAGGCTCCGCCTCTGTGTGGATGCACATTGCCTATACCGGGCCGGTGATTCTGAACATTGATGACGAGGGCTACCCGCTGCAGCCTTACGGCGTGAAAAAAAATCCTTATTCCATTCTGGATGTCGCCGACATTGTATACGTTAACCCGGTGAACACAGGCTACAGCCGCGTCCTGAAAAACAAAGAGGGCGAGCTACCTTCTAAAGACGCCCAAAAAGAGATGTTCTTTGGTGTTAATGCCGACGTTAAGTACCTGGCAGAATGGTTAAATACCTTTGTTACCCGCAATAACCGCTGGCGCTCACCCAAATACCTGATTGGCGAAAGTTACGGGACCACCCGGGTTGCCGGCCTGGCGCTGGCATTACAAAACAGCCAGTGGATGTATCTGAACGGCGTGATACTGGTATCGCCAACAGATCTTGGCATTAAGCGTGATGGCCCGGTAAACGTAGCAAACCGATTGCCCTACTTTGCTGCTACCGCCTGGCACCATAAACTGTTGGCGCCTGAGTATCAGAATATGGCGCTGGAAGAATTTCTGCCTCAGGTTGAAGCCTTTGCGCTGAATAAGCTGTTGCCGGCGGTTGCCCGGGGCGGCTTTATCAGCAAAACAGAAAAACAAGCGATTGTTGCGCAGGTGGCAGCCTATTCAGGACTATCAGAGCAAGCCGTAGAGCAAAATAATCTGGATGTGAGCCCTTGGTATTACTGGAAGGAACTGCTTCGTGAAGAAGGTAAAACGGTCGGTCGCCTCGATAGCCGTTATCTGGGAATTGATGGCAAAGACAGTGGCAGTCGGCCGGACTACAATGCCGAACTCACTTCATGGCTGCACTCGTTTACGCCGGCACTCAATTACTATTTACGTGAAGTGCTGAATTATAAAACCGATGTGAAGTACAACATGTTTGGTCCGGTTCATCCCTGGGATCGCAGTAACGACAAAACCGGTGAAAATCTTCGCCTTGCTATGGCGGCTAACCCTTATCTTAACGTTATGATCCAATCGGGTTATTATGATGGCGCGACGAGTTACTTCGACGCGAAATACACGCTATGGCAACTGGACGCCAGCGGTAAAATGAAAGGCCGCCTGAGTTTTAAAGGTTACCGCAGCGGCCATATGATGTATCTGCGCCATGAAGATTTGAAAACGGCCAATGATGACATCCGGGCGTTTATTAAAGCCTCTCTGCCCGGTAAAAATAAAGCGGCTAGATATTCACGGTAAGTGGGTTTAATACGTCGCCTTGATACCGGCCGTTAGCCGGTATCAGTTATTCCTGCTTCCCGGAAAGCACGCAGTGCTTATCCGGGATTTCCAGAACCGACTGGCTCAGCGATTTAAAGTGCGATTATTCCTTTCGCTGCATGCCATCAATTTTCTCTTCCAGCCGTTGCAGGTGAGCGGCGATATCATTGATGGTCGGTTCATCTTTGTGGGCTTCACGGTATGCCTTAGCGTTTTCTTCTTCCATTACATTGACCACAATACCAATCACCATATTTAAAAACGCGAAAGCGGTGAAAAAGATAAAGCTCAGGTAGAAGAACCAGCTTAACGGATAGACCTCCATGGTTTCGTACATTACATCTGTCCAGTCTTCAAAGGTCATCACCCTGAACAGGGTGAGCAGTGAAATGGTAATGTCGCCCCATAGTTTAGGGTTGATGTCTTCAAATAGCGTACTGCCGATGGCCGCGTAAATATAAAAGATGATAAACATCAGCAGCATCACATAGCCAAGCTGAGGCAAGGCCTTCATCAGGGAAACCAGAAGTATTCTTAATTCCGGAATGATAGAGATCATCCGCAGCACTCTGAAAACCCGCACCAGTCGGGCTATCAGTGCAGTATCGCTGTTTTCCAGTGGTAATAAACTGACTAATACAATCAGCGTATCAAACCAGTTCCAGAAGCTTTTAAAGAAATCGACTTTGTTTTTCTCACCCAAAAAACGAATGGTGATTTCTATTAAAAAGAACGCGCTAATCAGCCAGTCGAGTACATTGGTGACCTGATTAACGGTACTCGGCATGTCGTAGGTTTTTGCTCCTACCAGTAACGCCGAAAATAAAATAACTGCAATAACAAAAAGTTCGAACACTTTATTGGTTCGAACCTGTTCAAATTTGTGCTGTAGATGAGATGCCTTCATGGTCAGTTAGTTTCGTTTGAGAATCGTGAAATAAGACTATATGATTGTGAAATATCAATTTTTCAGGCCGTATCATGGACGACAGCAGTGAAAGTTTGCAAGCTAAATTAGCGCAACTGGCAGAACAATTAAATAACCATGCGCCGAGTGTTGAAGAGACCCTTAAAATTAAGGCGTCTATGGAAGAAATCCTGCAACGTCTCGAGGCCATACAGTTTATATCTAAACCCTGATAAATCATCGTGCAATAAAAAACGCGCCGCAAGGGCGCGTTTGTTGTGTATTGTAAAGCGAATTACTCGCTGTCCATTGGCGCATCTTTCAGGCCCTGACTAATTAGCTCAAGGTCACTGGCGGTCAGATTACCAGCCGCTTGTTTTAGCGTCACCATCGCCTGAATAAAGTCATAACGCGAACCAGACAAGTTAGCGCGAGCGTTGAAAAGATTACGGGTGCTGTTGAGTACGTCAACAATAGTACGCGTACCCACATCAAAACCCGCCTCAGTGGCTTTTAATGCACTTTCGGCTGAAAGCACAGCTTGTTCTAGTGCGCGTATAGTCGAAATGGCAGCCTTCACATCGTTGTACGAACTGCGTACTGACTGAACGGCCTGACGATGGGCAAGTTCTAAATCTTCACTGGCACTGATAAACAACGCGCGGGCACGATCCGTTTGCGCCGATACCTGACCGCCCTGGTAAATAGGTACGGACACATTTACACCAATGCTCTGACTATCCTGAAATGGCGTTTCGTCAATGAAAAACGGTGATGAAACTTCGGTTTTTGAGCTGCCATACGATGCAGACAGGCCAAGCGTTGGGTAGTGACCCGCTGTGGCAATGTCGATTTCCATCTTCGCTACATCCATGGCCAGACGCTGCGCTAGTAGGGTCAGGTTAGACTCTTCGGCGATGTCCAGCCATTCAGTAACGGCCTGCGGCGATGGTGATGAGGCGGAAAAACGCTGGGTATCCAGCACGTCCAGACGGTCGTGATATTTACCGGTAATCACACGCAGTGCTTCACGGGCCAGCTCGATGTTGTTTTCTGCGACAATTTCCTGAGCAACAGTATTGTCGTAATTGGCCTGCGCTTCGTGCACGTCGGTGATGGCAGTTAAGCCCACTTCAAAACGTTGTTTGGTTTGTTCCAGTTGGCGTTCGATGGCACGTTTCTCTGCCTGCACAAAATCCAGGTTGTCCTGGGCACGCAATACATCTAGGTAAGCCGTAACGGTACGGACGATAAGTTGTTGTACTGCGGCAGCGTACGTGGCATCGCTTTGCTCTGCGGTTAATTCAGCCTGGTCCAGACCTAACCAGCGAGAGTGGTCGTATAACGACATACTGAGGTCAATGCCCCAACTGGTCGAGTCAAGGTCAACATCTACGTCAAAAATTTCGAAGGTCGGGTTGCCGTTTTCATCTTCACGTTGAATGTTCTGGGTAGATTCACTGGTAGACGTGGAATATCCCAGTGAACCTGAAATTTGTGGTAACAGCGCGGCACGGCTAATTGGAATAGCCTGATAAGCGGCGTCGCGTTGTGCTTTTGCACGATTAACAACCGGATCGTTGGCCATGGCTTGTTGATAAACGTCCAATAAGCTATCTGCTAATACCGGTGTGGTCATTCCCAGACCAAGCATTAGCGATAAAAGTGTTTTTTTCATGTTTGTGCCTTCAATCTCAACTGTGTTTACTAACTAAATGGGTGATATGGGTAGCAAAATTACGCTAGTATGGTTAACGGGTATGCCTTTGCCCGAACCATGCACCCAAATGACGATCTCACTTCTATTACATTGGTGTACTTTAAAAAAATCACATAATAAAAGACACAACTAAGTCGTAACAGAGCTTGCGTAAGTGTAACAGAATATGTGTCTTCTTTGTCTGAGCGTGTTTATACGAAAATTATATATACACTCATGATCGTAAATACTCAATCGCGTATATTAACTGGTTTAACCAATAAATGAGAATGCAATGACAGCGAAAATTCAACGTTTCAACTCAGAAGACGTCAAAATCGCGGCAATTGAACCCTTGTACGAAGGTTTCTTCACGATGGTTCGCTACGACTTTTCGCACAAGAAATACGACGGTACCTGGACCGGAAACATCAGCCGGGAAATCTTCGAACGGGGCCACGCGGTTGCCGTGCTGCCATACGATCCGGTTCGTCAGGAGTTTGTGTTGATTGAGCAAATTCGGATTGGTGCGTTGCCCACCACCAATTCTCCGTGGCTAATTGAGATTATCGCCGGCATTATCGACGAAGGGGAAAGTCAGGAATCAGTCTGTCACCGCGAAGCGCAGGAAGAAGCGGGAATTGCACTCACTCACCTTACTAAAGCTCTGAGTTACCTGGCGAGCCCGGGTGGCACCACCGAAAGGTTGCATGTGTACGTGGCCTGCACCGATGCGGCTAATGCGTCCGGCGTGCACGGACTGGAGTATGAATCAGAAGATATATTAGTCCACCGCGTGGCAGAAGACTCAGCCCGTGAGTGGCTCGAATCAGGTAAAATAGACAACGCTGCAAGCATAATTGCGTTACAATGGTTTTTTATGAACAAACACACTTTGTTAGAGCAGTGGCAGTCCGGTGACCAGTAACAAGCGTAAATATGTCCCTAATTTACCCACCTTGCAGGCAATCTGCGAGCGTAATTATGTGCATCTGTTAAATCTGTTACCCGACTGTGATACCGAAGATCTGACCTACCGGTTTACGGCCGGACTGGGGTTATCTTACCGTATTCAGATTATTGAGTCGGCACGATACACCAGCACCATTTTGGTGGAGCAGGTAAATGTGTCCACGCCCGGTTACCTTAAACCATCCATGACAGTACGGCTGTACCATGATGCGCGAATGGCAGAGGTGACCTCCAGTCAGAATGCCGGTGCGCTGGCACCTTCTTATGAATACCCCAATGCCAAAATGCGTCTTCGCAACGAAAAACACATGGTGAATTTATTTTTAACCGAGTGGCTGCATTTTTGTTTAAATCACAACGCACAACCTATTGCCTCAACCTGAATGAAGCTGATCCAAATATCTGACTGTCATTTGTTTGAATCACCCGAATTATCCGCCTACGGTGATATTAATCCCGCTCAATCTCTTACTGCTGTGCTGATTGCTGCTCTTGAGCAACAACCGGACGGTCTGTTATTTACCGGAGATATCTCCGGCGACGACAGCTGGGCCAGTTACCAGTTGTTTCTGAGTCTGCTGAACCGATGGGGCGGGGAGATACCATGGCGGGTGATCCCCGGCAATCACGATAATAACGCCTATTTTGACCAGACGCTTAAAGCCAACTGGTTACAGGCTAATGCGCCCTGGGTACTTGAAGGCAAATATATTCATGGCCTGGATACGCGACTTGAGGGTACGCTTGGTATGGTTGATGAGAGGCAACTGGCCAGTGTTGCAGCTAGTATTGCTACTGCACCCGATGCCGGGCACCTGCTGGCAATTCACCATCATCCGGTTGCCACGGGCAGCTGGATGGATAATCATGCGCTGCAAAATACTGTCGCGCTTGCCCGCTGGCTTGCAGAGTACCCGGTGAAAGCCGTATTACATGGTCACATTCATGCCGACAATCAGGCTCAGCTTAGCGATACGCCGGTACTTGGCGTGCCTTCTTCGTGCTGGCAGTGGCAACTCTCCAGCAAATTTGGCCTGGCCAGCGAAAAACCAGGCTTTCGGGTAATTGAATGGGCAGAAAATGGTACTTTTACCTCCCGCATACACCGGATAACGCAATAAAACAGGAGTCGTCATGGCGTCGATACTTTATCTACATGGATTCTTAAGCTCTCCAAGCTCGTTAAAAGCCAATCAAACCCGGGCGTATCTGCTGCACCATTATCCGGACACTTCCTTTATCTGCCCGGAATTAGCTAATAGCCCGGCCGAACTCGAGGCGCAATTGCAGTCGCTGCTAAAAGACCATCCGGAGTTACTCACCGGGGGCCTTAAAGTGATAGGTAGTTCTATGGGCGGCTATCTGGCAAGCTGGTTAATCGAGCAATACGGTGGCAGAGCGGTGCTTATCAATCCGGCGGTAACGCCGTTTGAGTTGCTCAAGGATTATCTCGGCGAACATGAAAATCCCTACACCAATAAACGTTTCGTTCTTACCGAAGATGACATTGGCCACATCCGCGAGTTTTATCAGCCGCAGCTGCGTCATCCAGAGCACTATAAGGTGCTGCTGCAAACCGGCGACGAAACCCTTGATTATCGCCAGGCAGTTGAGCATTACGCCGGTGCAGATGTGTATATAGAGGATGGCGGCGATCACAGTTTTGTGAATTACGAAGCGCACCTTGAGGGAATAATGGCTTTTCTGAATTCGGCCGACGCAACCTAAAGTTAGGTCAAATTGCGCTTCTACCAGACCCCTGATAACATCAGTTAAAAGGTTGTTCTGGTGGCGTCTGCTTGCAATGCTGCCAGCACAACACGTGTGCAGCTCAAACGAAGAATAATCACAACAATGTCGAATCAATATAATTCAGATGCAATTGAGGTCCTAAATGGTCTGGAGCCGGTTAAACGGCGTCCGGGAATGTACACAGACACAACCCGCCCGAATCACCTGGGTCAGGAAGTGATCGACAACAGTGTGGATGAAGCGCTGGCGGGGCACGCCTCGAATATCAAAGTAGTACTGCACGAAGACCAGTCCCTGGAAGTGGTCGATGACGGTCGTGGTATGCCTGTTGATATTCACCCGGAAGAAAAGATCTCCGGCGTTGAGCTTATCATGACTAAGCTTCATGCCGGCGGTAAATTTTCCAATAAAAACTACGAGTACTCCGGTGGTTTACACGGGGTGGGGATTTCGGTGGTCAACGCGCTGTCTAACCGGGTGGAAGTGACCATTCGTCGCGACAGTCAGGTGTATTTCATCGCCTTCGCCGATGGCGACAGAGCTGAAGACCTCAACGTTATCGATACCTGCGGCCGGCGTAATACCGGCACCAGCGTGCGCTTCTGGCCCGATCCGCAATATTTTGATTCGGCAAAGTTTTCTGTAGCAAAACTGTGCCATAACCTGCGTGCAAAGGCGGTTCTGTGCCCCGGTCTGCGGATCAAGTTTGAAGACAAGATCGGCAAAGAAACGCACGAGTGGCATTATGAAGACGGTTTACAGGATTACCTGATAAGCGCCGTTAAAGATTACATTACCGTGCCCGACGATGTGCCCTTCACCGGCAGCTTTAGTGGTAACGGCGAGGCGGCTGACTGGGCTGTAATGTGGTTACCGGAAGGTGGCGAACTGACCACCGAAAGTTACGTAAACCTGATTCCTACCGCTCAGGGTGGTACACACGTTAATGGCTTGCGGCAGGGCTTGTTAGAATCTATGCGTGAGTTCTGTGAATTCCGCAGTCTACTGCCACGCGGGGTTAAATTAACACCCGATGATATCTGGGATCGCTGTGCATATATTCTTTCTACCAAAATGCACGATCCGCAGTTCGCCGGCCAGACCAAAGAGCGACTGTCCTCGCGCCAGGCGTCGGCGTTTGTTTCTGGCGTGGTTAAAGATTCATTCAGTCTGTGGTTGAATCAGCACACCGACATCGCCGAAGCGTTGGCCGAAATGTGTATCAACAATGCACAGCGCCGCCTGCGTCAGAACAAAAAGGTCGCCCGTAAGAAGGTGACTCAGGGCCCGGCGTTGCCAGGTAAATTAACCGATTGTGGCTCGCAGGATATTACTCAGTCTGAACTGTTCCTGGTGGAAGGAGATTCCGCTGGTGGTTCTGCCAAGCAGGCTCGCGATCGCGAATTTCAGGCCATCATGCCGCTACGCGGTAAAATACTTAACAGCTGGGAAGTGGACTCCGGGCAAATACTCGGCTCGCAGGAAATTCACGATATTTCCGTGGCGCTGGGGATTGATCCCGACTCCGAAGATTTAACCGGTTTGCGTTACGGTAAAATTTGTATTTTGGCCGATGCTGACTCAGACGGTCTGCATATCGCTACCCTATTATGCGCGTTATTTGTGCGTCACTTCCGTGCGTTGGTGAATGCTGGTCATGTGTACGTTGCCATGCCGCCACTATTCAGAATCGATGTGGGCAAGGAAGTGTTTTATGCGCTGGATGAAGCCGAAAAACAGGGCATTCTGGATCGCATCGAAGCAGACAAAAAACGTGGCAAAGTAAACGTACAGCGCTTTAAAGGCCTTGGTGAAATGAACCCGTTACAACTGCGCGAAACCACCATGGATCCAAATACCCGTAGGCTGGTGCAATTAACGGCTGACGATAACGATGAAATGCTCGAAATGATGGATATGCTCTTGGCCAAGAAACGCAGTGGTGACCGTAAAACCTGGCTGGAAAGCAAAGGTAATCTGGCCGAGGTAGTGTAATGGCAAACCCGGGAGCAGCGCTGCAGGCAATTTTATTCGACCATGATGGTACGCTGATAAATTCAGAGGCGGTTCATTTTAAGTTGTGGCAGCAAACCCTCGCGCCTTATGATGTTGAATTAACCGACGCTTACTATAACGAGACCATGGCGGGTGTGCCCACTTCACAAAATGGCGTGGATGTGGTGCGGGATTTCAAGTTGTCGGCTGAGCCCGCGGCGTTAGCCGATACGAAAACCCGGCTGACCGAAGAACATCTGCAAAAAGCGCCCTTCCCGTTAATGCCTGGCGCGCTGGAAACCATGACGCTCTGTCATGAGCTGGGGTTACGTATTGCCATCGTGACAGGCGGCAGCAAGTATTCGGTGCAACGCACCCTGGAATGTTATGGCTTTGCCGACTGGGTGGAGTGTGTAGTAGCGGTAGAGGACGTTGAGCACAGTAAACCAGCGCCCGATTGTTACTTAATGGCTTTGGAGCACATGGGGCTGACAGCAGAGCAGGCGATGGCAGTGGAAGATACCGAGCACGGTCTGGCTGCCGCGGTAGCGGCAGGACTGCAATGTGTGGCGATACCTACTGAACAATCCATGGGCCATGACTTTTCTGCCGCGGCCGCAGTATATCAAAGCTTGTCTGCGTGGACTAATGAGCAATTTAGCTAACTAACCAACCCGGTGCTGATAGGATATCCAAAAACATGTTCGGCCGACTCCTGTTTATTATTGTATTGCTGTTTGTTGCCGCGCTAACCCTGCTTGCCGTGCTGGTGGTAGACGGCTCGCCTAAGGTCAGTCGCGTATCTGCGCAGCAGGTCGATAACGCCGAAACAGTGCACGCTTTGCTCCGCCAGTTAAAAAACAGCCTTGAAGAGCGCCATTCACAGCAGCGCGTTGAGGTGTCTCAAGCACAGTTTGAAAGCCTGATGGGGTTTGCCCAGCGCGCCTTGCCCGGTTTTAACGGGGCAGTAGAGGTAGAAGCGCAGCAAACCCAAATTGCTGCCAGTATTGCGTTGCCGGCGCCGGCCGATGATTTTTACATTAACCTTTCTGCCCAGGTGTTTCCGGGGGAGGGTGTTAATATCGAACACGTTAGGATTGGTAACCTGGTGGTGCCGGGAGATACTGCCTTATCCAGCGCGGTATGGCTGGTGGATCGTTTTACCAGCAGTGATGTAGCCAGTACGGCTGCAAATCAGATCACCCAAATCACTATGTCTGATGAACGACTGGTACTGGATATGCGCCCGCTGGATGAATTACTGCAGCAAATCGATGTGGCGCGGGAAAACATCAGTACCGGGGTCGATGCACTAGGCGAACTAACTACCGATTATCTGGCTTACATTAATGGTTCGCCTTTAGGGCGTTCGCCGTCGCCGCAGTCGGTTGCTAATTACCTTAACCTGATGCTCAGCCGGGCCGCTTCACTGAGTGAAGAGGGCGATCCGGTAATGCATAATCAGGCTGCGCTGCTGGCTTTAGCCATCTTTCTGGGCGATCACAGGATCAGCGGCCTGGCCGGGGCAAGTCAGCCACAAGGAGAGTCGCCGGTTGAGTCTAAAGCGCCGGCCGTGCTGGCCCAGCGTAACGACCTGGCTCGTCACTTTACCATTTCTGCAGCCTTGCAAATTCTTTCCCAACAAAACATGACCCTGGCCATTGGCGAATTTAAGGAACTGATGGACCGGGCTATGGGTGGCAGTGGCTACAGTTTTGTTGATCTGGCGGCGGATATGTCGGGAATGGCGTTTGCCCGTATTGCTACTCAGCCAGACAGCGCGTTGCGACTCCAGGAGCTGGCGCAACAGGGTCTTCGTGAGCGGGATATTCTGCCCTACATCGGAGGCTTACCTGAAGGGCTAAGCAAGCAGGCGTTTCGGCACCGTTACAGCGAGGTAGACAGCCCGGCATACCGAAAACAGGTCGCTGAGATTCAACAGCGTATTGATAACCTGCCGCTGTACCAGTAATCGCGGCAGCCCATACTTTTCAAATTTGCCCGGCGGGCTTACTTCTTCACGCTGCTGACAAATTGCTGCAAGGTGCTTAATGTCAGTTCTATTTTCTTTACTAATGGCAGCAGTGCCTGTTTAGCCTCTTCATCGCTGAGTTGTTTGAGGGCCTGCCAGTCGGCAGCGATTTCTTCCACATAGGGGTCAAAGCGTTTTGAGCGGGTGGTAAAACCGCTGTCGTCGGCAAAGATGGCAGCAAACTTGCCCTGTTGCTGGTGCTGCAATTGATCAAGGATCTGATCGGCATCCACCGCTTTGCGATAAAGTGTTTGTAGCGTTTCCTGTAATTGCTGGTGAACAGAATCCAAAGAGCGCTCCTTAAGTAAAACAGAAAAAAGACTAAAGAATGATTAAGGTCTGCCGATATAGCAGTGAGGTGGGCAATTCTGCCCACTTTTTAACGTTGCTACAAGCAAATAAGGAAACTGGTATGGATATTCAAGGTGCAGGTGCCTCTGGAACGTCCGGTGCGTCGCTTGAGTTGGCTTCTCTCAAATTGGCTAAGGGCCAGCAAGAGCAGGAAGGACAAGCGACGCTTCAGCTGCTGGAATCAGCCGCTGACGTACCAAAACCTACATCCGCCAACCCGGCTATCGGTGCCAACATCGATACGTTCGCGTAACTCGGACTGAACCTGTGGGTTTAGTCTTGCGGATAAAGACGTAAGTCAACCGGCGTTTTGCCAGGCTGGCCACCAATTTCGGTAACGAGTTTGGGAACCATAAAGCCTGGCAATCGCTTTATCACTTCGGCCATTAGTTCTCTGGCTTGTGCTACATCAATATCAAAATGCGCAGCACCCTGTACCTTATCTAACAGATGCAGGTAATAAGGCATAATGCCCGCAGCAAACACCTTTTCGTTTAACTGTGCCTGGGTCTCGGCGGTGTCGTTTACCCCTTTTAGTAACACTGCCTGATTAAGCACCGTGACGCCCGCCTGACGCAAAGGCGCAAGTTTTTCGGCCAGTTCAGTCGACACTTCATTGGCGTGGTTGATATGCAGTACCAGTACACGTTGCACGGGGAGCCCGGCAAACCAGCGATAGAAAGAAGCGTCGAGTCTCGAGGGCATGACCACCGGCAGGCGGGTATGAATACGCAGCCTTTTTACATGGGGAATGGCGGCAATTTTTTCGGCCAGTGTAGCGAGTTTGCTGTCTTTTGCCATTAACGGGTCGCCGCCGGAGAGTATCACCTCGTCGATAGCTGGATCCTCAGCAATATAGGCGATGTTATTTTCCAGTTCGGTGTTACTCAGTGAGTTGTCGGCGTAGGGGAAGTGCCGGCGAAAGCAGTAGCGGCAATTTACCGCGCAGCCGCCTTTTACAATTAACAGCACGCGGCTGTGGTATTTATGTAACAGGCCTGGATTCGCGGTATCATGCTCTGCAAGCGGATCCTGGCTGTAACCAGGCGCCGTAAGAAATTCCTGTTTGTTTGGCAGCACCTGCAATAACAGAGGGTCCTGCCAGTTGCCTTTTTCTATTAATGAGGCAAAAAAGCGCGGCACCCGCATCGGAAATAAACGACGGGCTTCGGCATGCGAGCCAAAGTCAGTGGGGTCCAGATTCAGGTAACTAAGCAGTGAAAATGGATCAGTAAAGCCACTGGCCAACTCTTTTTGCCAGTTTTGCTCTACAGTTATGCTATTTTTTTGTATTATTTGCGCCACTAAAACTAAAACCTACAGTGTTTATTGAGGAATTATGGCTAATTTCAGCACTAACGAGTTCAAAGCGGGCCTGAAAATCATGCTCGACGGCGAACCTTGCAACATTCTTGAAAACGAATATGTTAAGCCCGGTAAAGGCCAGGCGTTTAACCGGGTTAGAATTCGTAAACTGATTTCTGGCAAAGTACTGGAAAAAACCTTTCGCTCCGGTGAATCAGTAGAAGGCGCAGACGTAATGGATACGGAACTGGCCTATCTGTATACCGACGGCGAATTCTACCACTTTATGAATAATGAAACATTCGAACAAATCGCTGCTGACGAAAAAGCAGTGGGTGAGAATGTAAAGTGGTTGGTAGAAAACGATGTTTGTACCATTACTTTATGGAACGGCGCCCCTATCACCGTGAGCCCGCCAAACTTTGTTGAACTGGAAATTACCGAAACCGACCCGGGCCTGAAAGGCGATACTGCAGGTACCGGTGGTAAACCTGCAACACTAAGCACCGGCGCCGTGGTTCGCGTACCGCTGTTTGTGCAAACCGGCGAAGTGATTAAGGTTGATACCCGTACTGGCGAATACGTTTCCCGCGTACAAAAATAACCCCTTCACTGCGTACCTTCCAACCGGGCAGGTACGCAGACTTACCAGCGTACCCTATGACAACTCCAGACAACTGGCGGCCTACCGCCTCATTACAAGCCTTGCGCGAGCGAGCACAACTTTACACTGCCATTCGCCAGTTTTTTGCCGAACGTGATGTGCTGGAAGTCGATACGCCGGTGTTATCTCACGGTACCGTTACTGATGTTTTTATTGATGGCTTTTCGACAAACTTCGCCTACAGCGACAGTGGCCACAATGAAACGTTGTATTTACAGACATCCCCCGAATTCGCGTTAAAACGCTTATTGGCCAGCTACCAGACTTCCATTTATCAGATGTCGAAAGTGTTCCGCCATGAGGGCTTCGGGCGCTTACATAACCCCGAGTTCACTATGCTTGAATGGTATCGGATTGGGCTGGATCACCATGCCTTGATGGATGAAATAAGCGACTTGCTTAAAGCGCTTATTGGCGCGCAGCAAACCGAGCGCATGACCTATCAGCAGGCATTTCAAAAGCACCTGAACCTCGACCCGCTAAGCGACAGTACCCAGCGTATTGCTGAAGTCTTTAATGATTGCAATATCGATCTAAGCGATGAGTATCCCATCGATCACGATGGCATGCTGCAGTTGCTGTTCAGCTATGAAATTGAGCCGAGAATTGGCCAGCAATATCCGTGTTTTATTTATGATTATCCGGCCTCTCAGTCGTCACTGGCAAAAATTAGCCGCGATGATCCGCGAGTCGCCGACCGCTTTGAACTGTATTTTAAAGGTACCGAGCTGGCGAATGGTTTTCACGAGTTGCAGGATGCCGCCGAGCAGCGCAAACGCTTTGAACACGACAACCGCTTACGCCGCACTTTCCGGTTTGAGGAAAAACCGCTCGACGAACGTTTCCTCGGTGCATTAGAGGCAGGTTTACCTGCCTGTGCGGGCGTGGCCATGGGCATTGATCGTATTTTAATGCTCAAACATGGCTACACCCATATCGAACAGGTATTGGCGTTTCCGGTAAACCGCGCCTGACAATTTTAACGGCATTGCTTAAAAAGGATTTAAGGTATAGCCCTGTTGTTGCAACAACGCGTGAGCGCTCATCGCTGATAGCGCCACTTCCACGCCGGGCAGAAAAGCCTCATTAGCATAGCCATGGGCCGCGGCTGACTGACCGCATACAATTACCCGCACCTGATTCGCCATCAGCGCATTTAACAAGGCAATATTGGTATTTTTGCCGCCCTGCTTTTGTTGGTAGGCCGGGTCCGCCAGTAAATCCAGTGTGGCACTGCCATGCACCACCAACGTCAGCTCAATATTTTCTGCCGGAACACCGCTCGCCACGTGCATATTAATAAATCGGGCAAGACTGTCGAACTGTCGGTTTACTTTACCGGGTTCTGCCCCCTTCGCCACATCAAAAGCCACTATAAACTCAGTGTTAGCGTTAAATTCGACGCCTTCAACCTGCACCTTTTTGCCATAATCCTGAAACACCGGCCCTGTGTTAAATTCAGCGGCAGAGCTTACACCGACAACCAGGGCGCAATTTAAAATAAGACCCGAAATACACCACGTAACTGACTGACGAATGCCCATGTTTCCTCCCGAAATAAAAACTCATTGATGAGATATTGCTGCTATTTTCACCATAACGGAATAGTCCTGACTGATACAGCATTTAATCGTTTATGTTGTGTGATGATCATCAAAAAACTCAGCTATAAACTCTAAACCTTATTTTTAATAAGTTAATTTATTGATAGTGAGTGCTTACATTTAATGCCGTGCTACTGCCTGCCTTACGACAATACGAATAATTTCAGCGGTCACTGACGCTTGACGAAAATGGCATAATCGAGGTAATGTTATATTATAACAATAACTCTTATCGACAGATTCAGGGTCAAACACACAATGAACAAAACAACCGCAATTAGTGCTGCAGTGTTTATGGCATTCACTGCCCAGGTTGCTATGGCGACTACCATTAAGGGCAAAGTGACTAACGAAGCCGGCGAGGCTGTCGCTGGCGCTGAAGTGCGCATAGAGGGCTCTAAACAAGTTACTTATACCGATGCGCAGGGTAATTATGAATTTAAAGGCGTACAGGTGCCTCATGTGCATTTGCATGTGTATTCGCCGGATTATGTGCATGGCGATAACGACCTTGGCGATATCAACAGCGATCAGGTAGCAGACTTCGTACTGACGCCAGTTTCAGTTGAAAACATTGTAGTCACCGCTAGTGTGCTGGGCTCTTCTGTGCTCGAGTCGGTAACCCCGGTATCGGTAATAGATGAATATAAACTGAGAAAAATTCAGGCCGAAACCCTTGGCGAAACGTTAAAAAACACTCCCGGGGTGCACAGCACTTACTTCGGCCCTGTTGCCAGTAGCCCGGTAATACGCGGTAATGATGGTCCACGGGTTAAGATTGTGCAGAATGGTCTGGATGTGTCCGACGTATCGCGTATTAGCCCGGACCATAACGTAGCGGCCAACAGCACCAGTGCGACCCAGGTTGAAGTACTGCGCGGCCCGGCTACTCTGCAATATGGCAGTGGCGCTATCGGCGGCGTGGTGAACGTGGTGGATAACCGCATCCCTCGCGAAGTACCTACCAGCCTTGAGGGCGATGTAGAAGCCAACTATGCCACCGTAAACGACGGCAAGTTTGGCCGCTTTAACCTGACTGGCGGACAAAAAAATATCGCCTTTCATGTAGATGGTTTTAAGCGTAAAACCGACAACGCGGATATTCCGGGGTACGCATCGGTAATACCCGATGAAGATGAGCAACCGGGCACCCTGGAAAGCAGTGCAATGGATACCACCAATCTCACGGCGGGTCTGTCGTTGGTAGACGAAGAAGGTTACTTTGGCTTCTCGGTAGAAAAGCTTGATAATTTTTATGGCGTGCCGGGTCACAGCCACCATCATGAAGAAGAGCATGAAGGTGAAACCGAAGAAGAACATGCCGAGCATGCAGGTGAGGAGGGAACTAACCTGGATGTAGACATGACCCGTTACCAGGCGGCCGGTGAGTGGTACTCACCGTATACGGGCATCAGCTCACTTAAATTTGGCGCTGCCTATACGGATTACGAGCATGTAGAGATTGAAGATGGTCAGGTTGGCACTCGCTTTACCAATCAGGGCAGCGATATTCGACTGGCAGCTACCCACGCAGACATTGATGCCTGGCACGGGGTGTTTGGCTTGCAATACCATAACAGTGACTACACCGCAGAAGGTGATGAGGCCTACACACCACCCACCGAAACCGAAAGCATGGCATTGTTTTTAGTAGAGCAGAAGAAGTTTGGCTCAGTGAGCCTTGAGTTGGGCGGGCGTCTGGAGAGAACAACCTACAATGCAGATAGCATCGATTTTGAATTAGAGGTGGCTGAACACGAAGAGCACGAGTTGGCATTCAACTTTGACGAATATGCTTTTACCAGTAGCTCTCTGTCAGCAGGCTTAAACTGGGAGTATATACCAGGCTACTCGGTAGCACTGACCTTATCTCGCAACGAACGGGCACCGAGTATGCAGGAGCTATTCTCGGCCGGCCAGCATCTGGCAACGCAAACCTTCGAGGTAGGCCTGGTTTACGACATGGACGAAGAGGGCGAAGTGTCTGAAAACCTGCGCAGCGTGAAAGAAGAGGTGAGTAACAATATTGATCTGACTTTCCGTAAGTTCAGTGGTGACAGCGGTTACACCCTTTCTTTCTTCTACAACCAGGCTGATGATTATATCTATCAGAGTGCCACCGGCCTGACGGCACTTTCGCATGCTCATGAAGAAGAGGAAAATGGCGTTGATGAGATAGAAGCGCACGACGAGCACGCAGAAGAAGGCACGCCGGTGTACTACTTCAACCAGGACGATGCCACCATCTACGGTATGGAAGCAGAAGGTTTTGTCGATCTTAACCTCAACTGGCGGATAAGCGTGTTTGGCGATTATATCCGAGCCAAAATCGACTCGGATAACCTGCCACGCATTCCGCCCCTGCGGTTAGGCTCTACCATCAGTTACGAAGGTGAAGCGTTAAGCTCAGAGCTATCGGTAGTGTGGTATGACGATCAGACGAAAACCACCGAATATGAAACCGCCACAGACGGTTACACCCTGGTGAATGCTTCGGTAGATTATCGCCTATTTGATACGCAGGACTGGACGGTATATGTAAGAGCTAACAACCTGTTTGATGAAGACGCCCGGGTACATACCTCATTTTTGAAAGATCAGGCGCCATTGCCCGGTCGTAATTTTACACTGGGCACGCGTTTTAGTTTTTAAGCTGAGCGTACCTGGGACATTTCACTTCATTCCCATTTTAGCGGCCACCCGGCCGCTTTTTTTTGGCCTTTCTTAGGGTTGAATATGAAAAATTACGCCGCCAACGAAAAGAAGTGTTAAGGAATGCAAAGCTGCGCGAGGCTGGCGAACCAACTTCGCAATGGGGCGTCTGTTGAGATGACTTTTGATTATCTCAAGGAAGCAATACCTCATGTTCACCCATTTTAAAATAATAATGCGCCTGGCAATGGCTGCACTGCTTACTGTGCTGTTAACGGCTTGCGGGGGCTCAGGCAGTTCTACCAACAGCGACTACGATGAAGCTTACCTGCACTTTTACAACGGGTCGCCAAATGGCGCCACGGTTTACATGCGGGAAGTGGATGGCTCGGATCTTGGCTACGCTCAATTTGGCGATGCCAGTGCGCTCATTTCCGGTGAAAAGGGCGATTTGGAGCTCGAATTTTATCGCATCGACAGCGACGACCAGGAAGTGGTGATCGATACCATCACCGTTACCCTAAAAACGTCATACAAAACGCTGGTAGTGTTGAGTGGTGACTTTGAAGCACCGGTATTTGATACCTACGAATATTTCCGTGAATCGCTGGAAGACCATTTCCGTCTGATGGCCACCTCCACCATGTTCGATAGCACCACCACCTTCGATTTGTATATGAGCGATTCGGGCGACCCTTTCGAAGCGGCTAACTATCTGGGTACGATCACCAGTGGTGAACTTACCGAATACACGTACTGGGACGGCGATGACGACAGCGACGATTTTAATGAAGACGAATACACCATCTACCTTACTGAACCTGGCTCTGATGAAGTAATATTTGAAACACCCACCCTCAGCCTGGCCTATAACACAGAATACGTGCTGATTACCCGCGACTTATCCGGTGCTATTCAAAACGGTATGGCGCTTGATGTGTTACTAAACTCAACTACCGTTTACGAAGTGACCGATGTAGACGCTACGTCTCAGTATCGAATCTACAACAGCCTGAATATCGACTCCCCGGTTACCGTTACCTTTACCGGTGACAACGAAGCACAAGCCATAAGCGTAGAACTTGCGCCCGGCGAGGTGGGGGAGTTTACCGAAGTAGAATACGGTGACTACCGGATTACCGCCAGTATTGCCGATAACAGCCTGACCACCATGAACAACAAGCTGATAACGCTTAATCAGAGTGAAAGTAAGGCTATTGTGCTCTACCAAAACGAGTCGTCACTGGCATCACTTAGCTTTGTGGAGAGTTCGGCATCGCAGGCTTACGATAAAACCATCAACTATGTAAATCTGGTAGATGATTATGCTGACGTTGATTTTTACATGGTACGGCATGATGAAACCATTGATACCGCCGAATACAGCACTCAGCATATTGGCTTTGCCGAGACCAATTCAGATGTAGTGCCAGCGGACTATTACGAAGTCATTGCCGTGCATGAGGACAGTAATGAGGAACAATATTTGTTATTCAGGTATCCGCTGTACGGCTTTAATGAAACCAAAAACTATTTTATTTCCGTTGAGCCAGCTGAAACGAGCTCTGGTTATGAAATAAAGATCGTAAATTAAGCCAAAATCGACTATATTAAGCACCTTCGGCCGGCTGTTTCATTACGCATCCGGCCAGTAAATTCCGGCATCTGCGCCCATTGGAAAGATATTTTAACAGTTAAACGCATAAAACCCGCGATTAGCTAAAAATAATTCAAATTGCCGCTACACTCCCCCCATCTTTTCTGTTATTATTTCGCGCCCTTTTTAGCGGGGTATGGTTTAAAAATGGTCAAAAAGATCGTTTTTAACGCAATCGGAGACTCGAGAGAGTCATAATTAACAGCGGAGCATTAATCATGATCCAAATGCAAACTAACCTGGATGTTGCCGACAACAGCGGCGCTCGCAGGGTTCAGTGTATTAAGGTTCTTGGTGGCTCGCATCGCCGTTATGCAGGTATCGGTGACATCATCAAAGTTACTGTTAAGGAAGCAATTCCTCGCGGTAAAGTAAAAAAAGGTGATGTACTGAACGCAGTGGTGGTGCGTACTAGAAAAGGCATTCGTCGTGCAGATGGTTCTACCATCCGTTTCGATAGTAATGCGGCTGTTTTGCTTAATGCAAACAAGCAACCAATTGGTACGCGTATCTTTGGACCGGTAACCCGTGAGCTGAGAAGTGATAACTTCATGAAGATCATCTCACTGGCCCCAGAGGTACTATAAGGAGTCACGATAATGGCTAATAAAATTCGTCGTGATGATGAAGTAGTCGTATTAGCGGGTAAAGATAAAGGCAAGCAAGGCAAAGTCGTGCGTGTGCTTAATTCTGATGACCGTGTAGTCGTTGAAGGTGTAAATCTTGTCAAGAAACACCAAAAGCCTAACCCACAACTGGGTGAAGCTGGCGGTATCGTTGAGAAAGAAGCATCTATTCACGTTTCTAATGTTGCGGTAGTTAACCCGGCAACGGGTAAAGCTGATCGCGTTGGTTTCCGTACAGAAGACGGTAAGAAAGTTCGTTTCTTTAAGTCTAACGGCGAACTCGTTTAATTTATTGGAGAGTACGATGGCGAAACTGCATGATTTCTATAAAGAAACAGTAGTAGCTGAACTTGCGAAGCAGTTCGGATACAAAAGCGTCATGCAAGTCCCTCGGATTGAAAAAATCACTCTAAACATGGGTTTAGGTGAAGCAGTTGCTGACAAGAAAGTTCTTGAGCACGCGACAGCAGATATGACTGCTATCGCTGGCCAAAAGCCAATTGTTACAGTTGCACGTAAATCAGTAGCGGGTTTTAAAATCCGTGAAGGTTATCCGATTGGCTGTAAAGTAACCCTGCGCGGCGAGCGCATGTGGGAATTCTTAGAGCGCTTAATTTCGATTGCAATTCCACGTATCCGTGACTTCCGTGGTCTGAACGCTAAGTCGTTCGACGGACGTGGTAACTACAGCATGGGTGTGCGCGAACAAATCATCTTCCCTGAAATCGATTTCGATAAGGTAGATAAAGTTCGTGGTATGGATATTACCATCACTAGCAGTGCTGGCACTGACGAAGAAGCGCGCGCATTACTTAGTGCGTTCAACTTCCCATTCAGAAAATAAGGTGTAGGGTTATGGCAAAAGAATCAATGAAGGCTCGTGAAGTAAAGCGTGCAAAGCTTGTTGCTAAGTATGCTGAAAAACGTGCTGCGCTTAAAGCGATTATCAGCGATGTTAACGCCTCTGAAGAAGAGCGTTGGGATGCTGTATTGAAGCTGCAACAATTACCACGTGACAGCGCCAAGTCTCGTCAGCAAAACCGCTGCCGTGTTACTGGTCGTCCACATGGTTTCCTACGTAAGTTCGGTCTGAGCCGTATCAAGCTGCGTGAAGCGGCGATGCGCGGTGAAGTCCCTGGCTTGAAAAAAGCCAGCTGGTAAGGAGTAGCTGATATGAGCATGCAAGATCCTATCGCGGATATGTTTACCCGCATCCGTAACGGCCAGATGGCACAGAAAGTTTCTGTACTTATGCCTTCTTCTAAGCAACGTGTAGCAATTGCTGGCGTTCTTAAAGCTGAAGGTTATATCACAGACTTCGCTGTATCTGGTGACGTTAAGCCTGTTTTAGAAGTGACTCTTAAGTACTTCGAAGGCAAGCAAGTAATCGACACTATTGAACGTGTAAGCCGTCCTGGTCTGCGCATCTATAAGAAAAAAGATGAGCTGCCAAAAGTAATGGGTGGTTTAGGTGTTGCTATCGTGTCAACTTCTAAAGGTGTGATGACTGACCGTGCTGCGCGTAAAGCAGGCATGGGCGGTGAGATCATCGGTTATGTAGCGTAACGGAGGAGTTGAAATGTCACGTGTAGCAAAGGCCCCTGTTGACCTCGCCTCTGGCGTAGAGATCTCTATCTCAGGTCAAGAAGTCACAATCAAAGGTAAAAACGGTACATTAACCCGCGTATTTAACGACGCAGTTGAAGTAGTACAGGAAGAGAACCAGGTTAAGGCGTTACCTCGTGAAGGTTTCCCTGATGGCTGGGCTCAGGCTGGTACTGTTCGCGCGCTGTTAAATTCAATGGTTGTTGGTGTAACGCAAGGTTTTGAGAAAAAACTGCAGCTGAATGGTGTTGGTTACCGTGCGCAGGCACAAGGTAACAAACTAAACCTGACACTGGGTTTCTCTCACCCTGTAGCATACGAAATGCCTCAGGGCATCACAGTTGAAACTCCTAGCCAAACTGAAATCGTCGTGAAAGGCGCCGATAAGCAGGTCGTTGGGCAGGTTGCGGCGAACATCCGCGCGTACCGTCCACCAGAGCCTTACAAAGGTAAAGGTGTTCGTTATGCAGACGAGCATGTACGTCGTAAAGAAGCTAAGAAAAAGTAGGTGGGTGATACGATGGATAAGAAAACAGCACGCTTGCGTCGCGCAACTCGCGCACGCGCTAAAATTCGTGAACTGGCCGCGCATCGCCTGGTGATTAACCGTACACCTCGCCACATCTATGCTCAGTTAATCGCTCCTAGCGGTGCTGAAGTATTGGCGGCGGCTTCTACGGTTGAAAAAGATCTGGCTAAAGATCTGAAATCAACTGGCAACGCTGAAGCAGCGGCTTTAGTAGGTAAAGCAATCGCAGAACGCGCTATCGAAAAAGGCATCAAAGATGTTGCTTTTGATCGCAGCGGTTTCAAATACCACGGTCGCGTTAAAGCATTAGCTGATGCAGCTCGCGAAGCTGGCCTTCAGTTCTAGGAGTTAATAATGGCTAAACAAGAAGTTCAAACAGGTGAAATGCTTGAAAAATTGATTGCCGTTAACCGCGTTTCTAAAGTGGTTAAAGGTGGTCGTATTTTCAGCTTCACTGCATTGACAGTAGTGGGTGACGGCAATGGCCGTGTTGGTTTTGGTTACGGTAAAGCACGTGAAGTGCCAGCCGCTATCCAAAAAGCGATGGAAAAAGCCCGTCGTAACATGGTTAGTGTAGACCTTAACGGTCACACACTGCAGCACCCTATTAAAGGTCGTCACTCTGGCTCTAAAGTTTACATGCAGCCTGCATCAGAAGGTACCGGTATCATCGCCGGTGGTGCAATGCGTGCAGTACTTGAAGTAGCTGGTGTGCAGAACGTACTTTCAAAATGTTACGGCTCTACAAACCCAATCAACGTTGTACGTGCAACCGTTAACGCGCTGACCGAGATGAACTCGCCAGCCGGTATCGCTGCCAAACGCGGATTGTCTGTAGAAGAAATTTTGGGGTAATCAGACATGGCAACGATTAAAGTAAAGCAAACTAAAAGTGCAATTGGCCGTCTGCCAAAGCACAAAGCGACGCTTAAAGGTTTAGGCCTGCGTAAAATCAACCATGTTCGTGAACTCGAAGATACCCCAGCCGTTCGTGGCATGATCAACCGTGTATATTACATGGTTGAGATCGTGGAGGAGTAAGACATGCGTTTAAACACAATTTCTCCTGCCGAAGGATCAAAGCCAAGCGCTAAGCGTGTAGGTCGCGGTATCGGTTCTGGTCTTGGTAAAACTGGTGGTCGTGGTCATAAAGGCCAAACCAGCCGTTCAGGCGGTTCTATCAAGCCAGGCTTCGAAGGTGGTCAGATGCCTATTCAGCGCCGTCTGCCTAAGTTCGGTTTCACCTCTCGTAAGAGCTTTGTATCCGATCAGGTTACACTGACTGAAATCGCTAAGGTCGAAGGCGACACAGTAACGGTAGACACTTTAAAAGCAGCGGGTCTGATTAAAAAAGACGTACTGTTCGTTAAAGTGCTGAAGAGCGGTGAAGTATCACGCGCTGTTACTGTTAGCGGGTTGAAGGTTACTAAAGGTGCCAAAGAGGCGATTGAAGCTGCTGGCGGTAAAGTAGAGGAATAAGCTAAATGGCGAAACCAGGATTGGATTCGGGCGCAAAAAGCGGCTTGAGTGAGCTTAAAGCAAGGTTGTTGTTCGTACTTGGTGCGATTGTAGTATTCCGGTTGGGTTCATATGTGCCTATTCCTGGTATCGATGCTGCAGTACTGTCGCAACTGTTCGAGCAACAAAAAGGTACTATCGTAGAAATGTTTAACATGTTCTCCGGTGGTGCGCTTGAGCGTGCATCAGTTCTGGCTTTGGGGATTATGCCATACATTACTGCATCGATTATTATGCAGCTGCTCTCTGTTGTGCATCCGCCAATGGTTGAGTTGAAAAAAGAAGGTGAAGCAGGCAGACGTAAAATTAGTCAGTATACGCGTTATTTAACGCTGGTACTGGCAACGTTCCAGTCTATCGGTATTGCTACCGGCCTGCCTAACCTGATTAGTGGTTTGGTGATTAATCCTGGCTTCGGATTTTACTTTACAGCGGTAGTAAGCCTGGTCACCGGGACAATGTTCCTGATGTGGCTGGGTGAGCAAATTACCGAGCGGGGTATCGGTAACGGTATCTCCATTTTGATATTTGCTGGTATTGTTGCCGGTCTGCCAACAGCGATAGGTCAGACCGCGGAACAAGCAAGACAGGGCGACATCAATATGTTGTTGCTGCTGTTGATTGGCGCCATTGTAGTAGGCTTAACGTACCTGGTAGTGTTTGTAGAACGCGCCCAGCGTCGTATTGTGGTAAACTATGCTAAACGTCAGCAGGGCCGTAAGGTTTACGCTGCGCAAAGTACGCACTTACCACTAAAAGTAAACATGGCCGGGGTTATCCCACCAATCTTTGCTTCCAGTATCATTCTGTTCCCTGGTACCATTGCGGGCTGGTTTGGACAAAATGAATCAATGGCATGGTTACAGGACGTGGCGTTATTGCTGTCGCCTGGTCAGCCGTTGTACGTGATGTTATATGCAGTAGCGATTATCTTCTTCTGCTTCTTCTATACTGCGCTGGTATTTAACCCGCGTGATACAGCAGACAACCTGAAGAAATCCGGTGCATTTATCCCAGGCATCCGCCCGGGTGAACAAACCTCACGTTATATCGATAAGGTAATGACTCGCCTGACACTTGCTGGCGCAATGTATATAACCTTTATTTGTTTAGTGCCCGAGTTCATGTTGATTGCGTGGAACGTGCCTTTCTACTTCGGTGGAACGTCACTGTTGATTATCGTAGTTGTTATCATGGACTTTATGGCACAGGTGCAGACCCATCTGATGTCCAGTCAGTATGAGTCTGTTCTGAAGAAAGCGAATCTTAAAGGCTACGGCCGCTAAGATAAGCCTACTACGGAGTGATGTAATGAAAGTTCGTGCATCAGTTAAAACGATTTGCCGTAACTGCAAAATCATCAAGCGCAACGGTGTTGTGCGTGTGATTTGTAGTTCTGACCCTAAGCACAAGCAGCGTCAGGGCTAATCACCATAACGGTGAGTAATTTGTTAAAACTGTAAGCAGAACCTGACATCAGGTTCTGCTTTCGGCGCAGATGAATTAATCACCTTTTATTTGCAATTTGTTCGACGGGTAAGTATCCTATCGGGCTTTTTAGGCCGTCGACTATAATTAAGAGGAGTGCTGTTAATGGCCCGTATCGCTGGCATTAACATTCCTGAGCACAAGCACGCTGTGATCGCCCTTCAGGCAATCTTCGGCGTTGGTCCTACACGTGCGAAAAGCATTTGTGCAGGCGCTGGTGTTGCAGAAGATACAAAAATCAAAGAGCTTGATGAAGCTACAATCGAGAAGCTTCGTGAACAAGTGGCGTTATTCACTGTAGAAGGTGACTTACGTCGTGAAGTTTCTATGAGCATCAAACGTTTGATGGACCTGGGTTGCTTCCGTGGTATTCGCCACCGTCGTAGCTTGCCTCTACGTGGTCAGCGCACTAAAACCAATGCGCGTACCCGTAAAGGTCCTCGTAAGCCAATTAAGAAGTAAACGGGGAGTATAAGTTATGGCAAAAGCACCAGCTCGTAGCACGCGTAAGCGCGCTAAACGTCAGGTTGCAGACGGTATGGCTCATATCCATGCGTCTTTCAATAACACAATTGTGACTATTACAGATCGTTCAGGCAACGCACTTGCATGGGCAACATCTGGTGGTTCTGGTTTCCGTGGTTCACGTAAATCTACCCCATTTGCTGCACAGGTAGCTGCTGAGCGTGCCGGCGTAGCCGCGCAAGAATACGGTCTGAAAAACCTTGAAGTTTTCGTTAAAGGTCCAGGTCCAGGCCGTGAGTCTGCGATCCGTGCCCTGAATGCTACAGGTTACAAGATCACAAACATTACCGATGTGACGCCTATCCCTCACAACGGTTGTCGTCCACCGAAAAAACGTCGCGTTTAATCGACGGACAGTTGGAGAAAGAACATGGCAAGATATTTGGGTCCAAAACTCAAGCTTAGCCGCCGTGAAGGAACTGACCTGTTCCTGAAAAGCGGCGTTCGCGCAATCGATTCTAAATGTAAAATCGAAACGGCGCCTGGTCAACACGGTGCCCGTCGTGGTCGTCTGTCTGACTACGGTGTGCAGCTGCGTGAAAAGCAAAAAGTCCGTCGTATGTACGGCATTTTAGAAAAGCAATTCCGTAACTACTATAAAGAAGCCGCTCGTCTGAAAGGCAACACTGGTGAAAACCTGTTGCAACTTCTTGAGCAGCGTCTTGATAACGTAGTTTATCGTATGGGATTTGCCAGTACTCGTGCAGAAGCACGTCAGCTGGTTAGCCACAAAGCTATTTTAGTAAATGGCAAAGTGGTAAACATTCCATCGTTTAACGTTACTGCCGAAGACGTGGTTTCTGTTCGTGAAAAAGCTAAAAAGCAAGCGCGTATCGCGGCTGCTTTGGAACTGGCTGAACAGCGTGAGAAGCCAACCTGGATTGAAGTAGACAGCAACAAAATGGAAGGTACGTTCAAGCGTGTTCCTGAAAGAACTGACTTGTCTGCCGAAATTAACGAACAGTTGATCGTCGAACTTTACTCTAAGTAAAGCTAACTAAAGAGGAAGCATTGTGGGTTCTGTGACTGAATTCCTTAAACCGAGATTAGTTGAGATCGAAAACGTTTCTCCTACTCGTGCCAAAGTAACTTTGGAACCCCTGGAGCGTGGTTTTGGCCACACTTTAGGTAACGCCTTACGTCGCATCTTACTGTCATCCATGCCTGGATGTGCGGTAACTGAAGTTGAGATCGACGGCGTCCTTCACGAGTACAGCACCAAAGAAGGTGTTCAAGAAGATGTAATCGAGATCTTGTTGAACCTTAAAGGTTTGGCGGTACGCTTAGAAGGCAAAAACGAAGCGACTCTGACTCTGGTGAAATCTGGCGCTGGCCCTGTTGTAGCTGGTGACATCCAGCATGATGGTGACGTAGAAATCGTAAACCCTGAGCACGTAGTTTGTACTTTAACCGGCGAAGCTGAAATCAGCATGCGCATCAAAGTAGAAATGGGTCGTGGTTACGTTCCAGCGTCAACTCGTCGTTCCTCTGAAGAAGATGATCGTCCAATTGGTCGTTTATTAGTAGATGCATCATACAGCCCAGTAGAGCGTATTGCTTACACCGTAGAATCTGCGCGTGTAGAACAGCGTACCGACCTGGACAAGCTGATCATTGATATGGAAACGAATGGTACTTTAGATCCTGAAGAAGCCATCCGTCGTAGCGCAACCATCCTGGCTGAACAGCTGGATGCCTTTGTTGAACTGCGTGATATCTCTGAGCCAGTGCAGAAAGAAGAGAAACCAGAGTTCGATCCTATTCTGCTGCGTCCGGTTGATGACCTGGAATTAACCGTACGTTCTGCTAACTGTCTGAAAGCAGAAGCTATCCAGTATATTGGTGACCTGGTTCAGCGTACCGAAGTTGAGTTACTTAAAACGCCTAACTTAGGTAAGAAATCGCTAACTGAGATCAAAGATGTTCTCGCTTCACGTGGACTTTCTCTGGGCATGCGCCTGGAAAACTGGCCGCCTGAGAGCATCGCTGAAAAAGATTAATCAGGTTTAAAAGAAACTGATTTTTTAGAAGGATAAAACTATGCGCCATCGTAAGAGTGGTCGTCAGTTGAATCGCAACAGCAGCCATCGTCAAGCTATGTTTAAAAACATGGCCGGTTCTTTGGTCAAGCACGAAGTGATCAAAACGACGTTACCAAAAGCGAAAGAATTACGTCGCGTAATTGAGCCTCTTATCACTCTGGCTAAGCAAGACAGCGTTGCAAACCGTCGTCTGGCAATGGCCCGCACTGGTGATAAAGAAGTAGTAGGTAAACTGTTCAACGAGCTTGGTCCTCGTTACGAAACTCGCCCAGGCGGTTATCTTCGCATTTTAAAATGCGGTTTCCGTGCTGGCGACAACGCGCCTATGGCATACGTTGAGTTAGTTGACCGTCCGGTTGTAGAAGCTGAAGAAGAAGCAGTGGAAGCAACTGAAGAGTAAGCAATTACTCGATAACGGCTAAGTTCACGCTTAACCGATTCGATTAAAAAACCCGCCGCTGGCGGGTTTTTTGTTTTATGGTCTCTACTTAAAGAGCAATCTTGTTTTTATTTATGGCTCTTTTGTCAGTTGAGTTTTATTTATTAGGTGAACAATAAACGGAAAAATCAGGCCAGCCAGACAGGATGCAATTATATCCAGCCAATCGAAATAACCTAATTTTAAAAAAGGTTGGATACATTCATAAATTGATGCACCAAGCGCGGTTGCTATTGAAATAGAAAAGGAATTTGCTGATACATCACGGTAGTAGAAGTAAAACATAGCGCACAATGGCCCCCAAAAACTCACCGATGAACCTGCAATGCCAAAGTCACTGATCTGATTATCAAGAATAAATGATCTATAAAAAGTCTGAAAAAACAAGCAGAGTATAAATGAGGCGATAGCTAGGTATAGGTACAGGGCATGTCTTTGTGAGTCTGTTGTCTTCATTGTAACTACCTTGTTCATTATGAGATGGAAGAAAGGCCATACTGCAACCGACAACATCTTGGTTTCGGCCTTATTTTGCGGTTACACAACGGTAGTGGAAAGTAGTTTAGCCATTATAGATACAACCTACGTATCCAATTATCTGCCGCGCTGCATATTACCACCAGTCGTTTCGCCATATTCTGTTTTTGATAGTTCTTCGTAAGCAGCTTTTAAACCATCATAAACGATACCCCCGACTACTAAATTAACGACATAGACCACAAGTGGGTTACCGCCAGATACGGCTTCTTGCTCGGTTAAGTTTAGTTCGTACATTATTGCCTCCTTTGTGAAGTGGAGATTTAATCTTATGGTGAGATTGATAAACAAACTACTGTACTAGGCTATGTTCTGCTAAATTGTTGCTATACTGTATATGAATACAGTTATTGAGGGTTGATCATGATCCCAGCACAATTTACAAAGCTTATAGCCGAGTTAGAACACTTAACAGATAGTCAAACCCGTTATGTTGAGAAGCTGCTGAAAGGCACTGATAGCGTCTCACAGTTGATAACAGAGCTTGAGGAGCGGATGGTTGAAAACCCTGAATGTCCGCACTGTCATAGCTCACTGATCAATCGGCACGGCAAGGTAAACAAGATGCAGCGTTATCGCTGCAAGAACTGCGGCAAAACCTTTGTAGCGACAACGGCGACACCGCTAGCTCGACTGAGGTACAAAGAGCTTTGGTTAGAATATATTCGCTGTATGCTGGACAGTAAGCCATTGCGTAAATGTGCCGAAGAATGTGGCCTCCACCTTGAAACATCGTTCAGGTGGCGGCACCGATTCTTGGCGCTACCATCAGCACTGAAAGCGAGCAAATTAGAAGGCATTATCGAGGCAGACGAAACACTTTTTCCCTACTCAGAGAAAGGCTCAAAACGGATGACTCGTCAGCCCCGTAAAAGAGGGATGAAAGCGAAAAAACGGGGGCGTTCAAAGGATGATTGGGTGCCAGTTTTAACGGTCAGAGACCGAGCTAAGAATACGTATGAAGCCGTTGTGCCAAGTGTTACATCGGCAGCTCTGCATCAGGAGCTAGCAGGGAAATTAGAGAAAGACAGTGTGTTGTGTAGTGATGGCTATAAGCCCTACATAGCTCTTTCTGAGAAAAATGATTTAATACACAAGCGCTTAGATGTGGCAGGAGGAGTTAAGGTGATAGATAAAGTCTTTCACATTCAAAATGTTAACGCCTATCACAGCCGTCTGAAAGCGTGGATAAAACGGTTTCACGGAGTAGCCACAAAATACTTGGAACACTACCTAGGTTGGTTCAGGTTTATGGATAATCCAGAAAACCTTAACGAAAACAGGCTCTTTTCGATTCAACAACAGTTAATCCGAACATAGCCCTGTACTAAAATACCGAATTGTTACTGGTATCTGTCGGCTGTGTAATTAATGTTAGCCCTTCTAACTGGATTACGATTCTTATTAAGGGGAGGAAACACATTAATGTCCGCTATACTTAGCTTTCAAAGGTTTAATTAAACTGACAAACTCGGTAAACTGAAATGCTTAACAAGGACAAGTTTGTCAATATTCGTAGTATGTGGAGACACCATGCCTAAAGCCATTGTAGTGGCGGTGGGAGATACCCCTCTCAACCCCTTAAATGACTTACTCAAACAAAACTCTATAAGTAGTAAGGTTATCGACGCTACTACCAGCTCGGTGGATGAGATAGACAAACTTATTCAAGCGGATGACCAAGGCCAATGTGTACTACTAAAAGGCATTAGTTCACTTAGCCAGCACATACCACGCATTGCCGATGCCACAGAAAAGCTGGTGTTACTATACTGCTCCCCTGCTACTGCGTTAGCAAATGCACTCGAAACCTCAAACGGTACGGTTAAACCCGAGCAGGTGATTAACCGCTGGCAGGAGTCAGTTAGCCAGGCTATGGCATTGGTTGAAGAGAGTGAATTGTATTCGCTGTGCGACCTTAATGATGTTTTAGAACATTCATCGCTTTTCCTTAAAGATTTTTTCGCAATCAATAAGGCCGCCGAGTTTAAGCCTTCTACGCACACAAAAAAACAGTTTGCTAATCACCTTGCTACGCTTCACTTATTTGAACAAGACGATGCTTTCGCCCTTTACGACGAGGCATTATCAATTGGTAAGCTATTCGGCGAGTTTACGGTTCACTTAGGCCCTGAGGCTGAAGAGCTAAAATCAAAAGCTGAGGCAGTTGGTAAGTCAGTACTAGAAACGTTAACGGTTAATTACCGAGAAATTCAGGCTAAAGCTGCGCGAATTCAGGAGCTTCAGAAGCAACTTAATGATACTGAGACTAAACAGGGCGATGTACAGGCTACCCTTGAAAAGATCAAATCAGAAAAGAATGATGTTGAGCAAGCGCTTAACCAAATGAGCGAGACTCATAAAGAGCGGGTTAAAGAACTTGAATCACACTTAGAGTCTTTAAAAAATACCAAGCAAGCATTCGAAGAAAATATTTCCGAGCTAAATGACCAGCTAGGGCAAAGCAAAACGTTAAATAAGCAACAGGCTGAAAAACTGGAAAGCTTGCAACAGCAACTCAATTCAACCAATACGAAGCTCAAAGAAGCCACAGAAAATAAAGAACAAATAGTGGCAGAATACGATAAAAGAATTGAGCAAGCCCAGCAACACTCTGCAAATCTAGAAAAAGAACAACAAGAAATTGTTAAAGAGTTAGAGGAATACAAGCAACTGCTTCAAGCCGAAATACAGGCCAAGAAAGAGTTGGAGAAGATTCTTGAAGCAACAAAACAAGCCTGTCATGAAAAAGATGAACAGCTTAATAAGCAAACGGGTGTACTAGCTGAGCAAAATCATCAAGTAACTGCGCTCAAGAAAAAAATTGCAGAGTTGCAACAAAGCCAGGAAAACTTGCTTGCCGAAAAAGAGCAGCTTGTAGAAGCAAAAGATCAACAGCAATCAGAAATTAATGCGTGTGTAGAAGAGAATCGTCGTATAGTGGCCGAGCATAAGGCTGTTACACAGCAACTGGAGCAAGCTAACTCTGACAACAAACAAGCTGTACAAGATAAAAAAGCATTTGAAGAGCAATATCAGAGAGCTTCAGAGAAGCTCGAAAAAGCAAATAAACGTCTTGCGGAATTAGAACAACTCCCGGCTAAATTAGAATCAGTCACCCAGCAATATGAGTTGGCGGAACTGCAAATAGCACAGTTGCAAGAAGAGCTTGAATCAACGGTTTCACAAATTGATGTGTTAAGCCCGCTTCCTGAAAGGCTAAAAGAATCTCAGGCAATGGTTCAAGAGTATTCAGAAAAAATTGAGCAGTTAACTTCTGATAAATCTCTTGCAGAGATACAGATTGCTCAATTGCAAGAAGAGCTTGAATCAACGGTTTCACAAATTGATGTGTTAAGCCCGCTCCCTGAAAGACTAAAAGAATCTCAGGCAATGGTTCAAGAAGATGCAGAAAAAATTGAGGGGTTAACATCTGATAAATCGCTTGCAGAGATGCACGTGGCCCAGTTACAAGAAGAGTTAGAAGCAACGCTGGTAGAGCTAACCAAACAACAGACATTGACAAAACAACTTACTGAACAAACGAAAAGTTCGGAAGGGTTAGCCAAAGATTATAACCAACTTCAATCGGAGAAGGACGCTGCCGAATCCGAAATAGTCAGGTTACAAACAGAAAGTGTGCAGTTAGATAAGCAAAACTCAGAACTTGAAAGCAAGTGTAAAAGCTTAACACAACAAGTTGATGCAGCAACGCAGTCGCAGAGTAAAAAGAGCCGGGCACTCATTGGGGAGCTACAGTCACAACTTGCACAGCAAATAAAAAGAAACGAACAGATTAAAGAACTGAAAGATAAACTAGAGAACCAGTTGAAAGAATCAGAAGCCGGTATGACGAAAAACAAAGAGTTTCATCAAGCAGAATTAGAGCTAGCCTCATTACAAATAAGTCAGCTTCAAGAGGAGCTCGAATATTACTATCAGGCCTATCAGGAAGCACAGAATAAAGGAGTAAGTGTTAAAACCATGGCAAATCAACGGCAAAAAGTGTTTTCCAAAGCAATGGCAGCGGGCATAAAAGTAATTGGTAAATATGCTGACGATGGATATCAGGATATTCACTTTGTACTAAATGATGTACGTTTGGGTTGCGGTAAAGAGTTTGCAGAATTACCTGTGAAACTCGCTAATGTTGGTGATCACATTGCCGTAGAGTTCAGAGACACATCAGAAGGTAATTTATTCCAACATTTTGATGATACAACTGATGAATACGGCCCGTTTTTACGGTTTTATGCCAATCCTCCGGCCGAGCAAACAGAACAGCAGAAGCTTGTATTTAACCGTATGAATGCAAGTGAGCGCGTGTTGGTCATGAGCACCATCATGCTAATAGCAGAGTTACTCCAAAATCAATCCATCGAATGCGAAGTTCAAATCGACGCCTCGGAGTGGCGCTCATGGCGTTTGGCTGCTATTGAGCTACTCGAAGCAACTGAGAGTGTACCAGCGTGGTTAAGCTTCGATAACGTAGTTTTAAAAGAAGAGTTTCAAACCAGTGGTTATGAGCACTTGTGGCTTGAGTTTAAAAATGTGCTGGTTGGCGACAACTGGCAGGAAAGATTAGAGCTAAAAGTGGCTGCATCCAATGTAACAGGCGATGAGCAACCTTTTAGTAATGAGATTGCGCTGGAGTACAGAGCGCTGGAAGATGGAACACCACCGTTACTATCCTGGCCACCAGAAACGGCCGATGAGTATGGTCATAAGCTAATCGTGCAACTGGGAGATCTAAATTCCCTGTCGGACTTAGCTACGCCAGATCTCAATCTTATTACGCATTTAGCAAACAACCTCACAAGTATTATCGAAAAAGCCGAAGTGCAGCATGCAGAAATGCAACGGCCTAAGAAGGACTGGATTAGTGCAATCGAATTGTTGTCTCAAGAGCAACAGCCTGAGGTTGATGCTGACAAACCAGCGGTTCCCGAAGCATTATTTTCAGTTAACGAAGTGGTAAGTATGGGCAGCTACCAGCATGTGCTATTTAGCAAACCTGATGATATTACCAAGGTGAAGTTAAAAGCCCAGAATATCAATGCGGATACCTTTGATGCTGAACTCTTTGTAGAACTTCGAAATGGTGAGCCTGATGTTATTTACCATGACAGCGAATTTTTTGGTGAAGACGAGTATGGCCCAAGAGTTTTGATACCCGCAGAGGCACTTATGGGTGAAATAACGAATGAGCGCCAAGCAGAATTTAGCTGGTTAGTAGAGGCATACGATCAAATCTGCACCGAGCTGGAAAGTAGTAGTGAAGTTGATGAACTGGTGAAGCGCCTTTGGGTAAACATGCTTAATCGTAAGCAAAGCATACTTTAAAATTTGCTATGAAATCTGTATTCGTTATCGATCCTGGCATGATGGAAGCCGGAGGCCATCATGCTGCGCTTTTGGAAACGTTAATTCATTCCGAAAGCGGAGGAGCTAAGGTTTGTGTACTCACTCATCAACAGCTTGATAACGATCTCGAAATTAAAGCAAAAAATAACAGCATTCAGGTTCATCGATTTTTCTCAACTAACTTTTATCAACATTACGAAGACAGCCTGGATTTAAACTTAAGTGGTATGCAGAACTACATAAGACTACTGGCTTGGGAGTATGCTCGTGCTATTAAACTAGCTGCTCAAGGAAGTGCTAACAATGAGGTAGTGTGTTTTTACCCCTGCTTGAACTGGGAACATGCCAGTGCAATTAGCCTAGCACTAACAATGAGTGGTGAACGGTACCTATGTACACATAAAGTAAGCTGTATGTTTAAGCCGCTAAAAATTAATTATAAAAGTGAATGGCTTTATAAATATTCGTTCGGGCAATTGGCTAAACGCTCAGAGGTGAAGCTATTCGCATCGGACTGGGAAACGAGAGAGTATTATGAAGACCTGGGTATCACTATTCAGGGCTTCCACCCATGTTATTTGTTACCCTGGAGTAGCTTAAACAAACAAAAAACAGCAAGTTCGGAAACCCCACACCTCCTGTTATATATGGGCGACGCCAAGGAGAACAAAGGGTTTTTACGTTTACCCGAAGTTATCACCAAAGCGATTGCTAAATTCAATGGAAAAGTTAAATTAACGGTACAATACACATTAGCGTGGGACTATCCGGAATTAGCGGCAGTTATATATACATTGAAACGCTTGGAAAAAGACTACCCGGCCCAGGTACAAATATATACCCGTTTTTGGTCTAAAGATGAGCTTCAGTCTGTTATAACTAGCCTCTCGGGAGTCGTATGTACTTACGATAATCAAACTTACCAAAATAAAAGTTCCGGTTTAGTCTGGCTATGCGGCTATTACAATTTGCCAATCATTTTTATGAGCCAACAACCTTTTTGGATGCACAGGGAAATCGAACGGTTAGGCATAACTTATTATCATTCACTAACCGATTTTGCTGACAAAACTAATGATAAGCCTATGCCTACGAGATGTAGTAGCTATTACAGCAGTCTTTTTGAAGATTGCTTAACATGGGTTGTGAGCTGAGAGGAGCCAGATTAAATGATCAAAGAGTTAGAGTTCCTCGAAGGAACATTAAACCAAAAGCTTGGCTCCGTTGTAGTTGTGGGAGCAGGTAGCGGTAGTGATTTGGGTGAAATTATTGCTCTGCAGCCTGATTTACTCGTGTGCATTGAGGCAAATAAACAACTGGCCGCAGCCTTAGAAAAAAGAACAAAGAAAGTAAGTAATGTTCGCATAGTTAATGAGTGGGTAACTCCTGGTTCAGAGCCAGTTCCAATTTACGAGTTTTCAAATCCGCGCTATAACTCACTTGCTGCACCTTCAGAGAAGCTAAAATCACGCCCTAACCTGAAATTACTCGCTAACGAACAAAGAAGCGGAAAACCATTTGCTGAATTACTATCTGAGTTACCTTTCGGTAAAGAAAAGATAAACTTATTAATTTTTTCTGTACCAGGTTCAGAAACTACGTTGATTCAGCATGCAGCAGAAAAGTTGAACGCATTTGATTACATACTGATAGATCCAAAGAATGCTAACTATTATGCGACAGCTTGGGAAGTCAGACAAAAAATAGAAGGGTTCAATCTTACTAATTTTAATTTGAACGAAAATGGTATTACTGGTTTTCTTTACTCCAAATACTTCAGCCGTGAGAAAGAAATGCAGAGCGAACTTACTTCGCTAAATGCAGATTTCCAAAAGCAAACTGAGGCACTGGAAGCAACGAAAAAAGAATCCCAATCATTACAAAAGCAACTGCAGCAAGCGCAAGAGCAAGTGGCTAATCTTGAAGTGGAAAGTGAAAAAAATAAGCAACAGTTAGAACAGCAAAGTAACCGCTTTGAAGATGAGAAGCAGTCCTGGTTATCAGAAGCTAAAAAGCTTAAAGAAGAGCGAGAGCAAGAAGCTAGTGTTCTTAAAACTACATGCAAACTGAACCTCAAGCTTCAGGCAGATCTGGATAACATTAGGGTTCAATATTCTAAAAAAGTACAATCAGAAAAAGAGTTAACTGATTTAATTAGCGAGCTTTACGTTAAGTTAAAACAAGCCTCCGAATTTTACTACAAGCTAGAACAAAATTATCCAGAGATCGCAAGGAAGTTTGATGAGTAAAAGCCTAGCAGACTTCAGTCAAATAAATGAAGAACTCAATGGAGCTTTGAGCTTACTTCAGGAGAGACTCGGTGATTTCCCAGTTGAAGATAGTACACATGATAACATTGTTAAGGGAACGGCTAGTTTACTTCAGCGATGTGCTGATATCGTAGATAAAAAGCAAAGCGAAAAGCCTTTGATAAGAGTTTTACATCATTTTGCATGTAGCGGTGGAACACTGATTTCAAAGTGTATCTCTTCTATGCCGAATACTTATTTGCTGAGTGAAGTTCATCCAACGACTCATTTAAACCTTGGAAATAACACAGAGTTTAGACCAACAGACGTCATATCACTCTGCCGATATGGCAAATTGCCGAACATTGATGAGTTATCTAGAAACATATTAGATTCAAGTGTTAAGCGTGTATCTGAATTCTTAAGCGAAATTGGAAGTAAACTGGTTATCAGGGAGCATACCCACTCTGATTATTGTGTAGGCGATCGGGAGACGGGATACTCAGAGGTAGTGAAAAGTTTAAGTCATAGTTTTACGATAAAATCCGTCGTGACGGTAAGAGACCCAATAGATTCTTACTTATCTTTGAAAAATAATGATTGGGCTCATTTTTCACCAAACAATTTTGAAGAATATTGTCGGCGATATGTTACTTTCTTGGATAACTATGACAATTCTCAGGTATTTAAATATGAAGCTTTTGTCGAAAATCCCATCGAGCAAATGAAGTTAATCTGTGAGTATATGGAGCTTGACTTTGTTGATAGTTTTCTCGATTTCTTTGACACAGCTGTAGTTACTGGAGACAGTGGGCGAAAGAGTTCAAACATTTCTAAAAGAACTAGACGAGAAGTAAGTAACGAAATGCAAGAAGAAATTAAAAAGTCGCAAAGCTACCGAACAATAGCGGACAGATTTCACTATGAATTGTAACGAGAGATCGAAGGAGTCTTTCTCAGTGAGCACATTATTATCATCGAGATTCAATGAGGTTATATTGGATCATAAGCAAGGGCGAAGCCACCAGGCTCTTGTTAAGCTAAAGAAATTAGAAGCTGAAGCTAAAAGCCCTTCTGCTAAAAAACTCTGCGAAAAACTGAATTCTGTGGTAAGCAAAGAGATCAAATTTGATAAGTTTTGTGGCACCTGGGATAAAGTTCCAAGAAAAGATGTTCCTCCGTTGTATGAAGGTGGAAAAAGGCTTGTTCAATCAAGTCGAGATCAGAATGACTCCGATGCTCTTCCGCTAGTAACTGTTGTCACTGTTGTATTTAATAATAAACAAACTATAGGCAAGTGCATAGAATCTGTTTTAGGCCAAACTTATTCGAATATTGAGTATATTGTCATTGATGGCGCATCTAAAGATGGAACTCTTGATGTCATCAAGCAATATGAAGAGCACTTGGATTATATTGTAAGTGAGCCAGATGATGGCATTTATAACGCGATGAACAAAGGGTTAAAACTGGCAAGAGGCGAGTACATCGTTTTTTTAAATGCTGATGACTTTTACATAAGTGAAGCGGTTGAGCTGTCAGTTAGAAACCTACTTCAAAACGAGTTACAAATTAGTTACGCAGGGTTTTATTATGCCGACGAAAATGGAGTAGCCGTTGTTGCAGACGAGGCTAAACCATGGTCTGAGGCTATGTTAGTGGAAGGTGTGCCTGGAGGTCACGAAACTTTATTCTTACATAAGGATTGTTATGATTATCTTCAGGGATATGATGAATCTTATCGGTTAGCCGCAGATTACCATTTATTTGTCAGAAGCTTCTTCGCTGGCTTCCGAGCTGGGCCATTACAAAAGAATATTTTGGTGATGATGCCCGGCGGCACGTCTTTCAACGAAGAGGTCGGCATCAAAGAAAATAGAAGAGTTCTGGAATATTGTTTCGGTGAGCTGGACCAAGACTTTTTCGAATTTTTATATGGGCTTAAATATTATAAAAACTGGCATGGCTATACAGTAGACGATCAAGCTGTCGATAAATATCTTGTTAAAGCATTAGAGACAGACTCATTGCTTCATAAAGCAATGTTCATGTCATTAGAAAATCGTAAGAAGCCGCTCTGTGGACGAATTAAGCCAGCGGAAAAAGATAAAGGCGATAAGCTTAAGATCTGTATTGCTTTAAATTATCTCACCAATGCATCCGGTGGTGCTGAACGGATTGCAGTAGAGTCTGCCAACAAATTGTTTGAGCAAGGGCACGCAGTGACTGTCGTTCAGTGCTTTGGTATGGCAGGTGAGTCATATTATCAGTTACACCCGGATATCCCTGTAATCGATTTAGCTATTTTCCCTTATAAAAATCAGTACCTAATGCCAGCCGACCAAATAGATATTTCTTTCGAGAAATATGGCGGTAGATATTTCGATAAGCTCGATTATCAACCAACGGAAGCTGATTTTGATGAGTGGAAAAAAAGCCCGCATTTCTGGCGATCGCAAATATATGCAGGATTTTTCCATCATCACCAATTTGACGTAGTGATTTCACACATGCCTTCAACGTATCCGTATACGTTATTAGGCCGCAAAGAAAATGATAATACGTTACATATAGCGTCTTTACATAATGCTCCTGAGTTCAAATTCTATTCGCCTTTGTATCCTGCAGAATCCAAAATGGAAAGATACATGCGTTTAGTCGCACTTGAGAAAGCGGATAGAGTCGGTGTTCTTTTTGACGAGTTTGCACAGCAAGTACCTGAAGTTTTTCAGAACAAATGCTTCGTGTTACCCAATTTTCTTTCTGAAGAAATTTTTGCAAAAGCAAAAAATCATCAAAAAGCCTCAGACTCAAAAGTTATCCTTTCAGTAGGCAGGCTGTCGGAGCAAAAAGACCATAAAACCTTAATTAGTGCGTTTGCAAAAGTTTCGAAACACTTACCTGGTTGGAAACTTAAGATTTATGGCGAGGGTCCTCTCCTCAAGGAGCTGAAACAGCAGTGTATAGAGTTCGGATTAAACCCAGACGAAATTCTGATGGGGGCTCGCAAGGATATACATAATGTTTACCCAATGGGAGATGTATTTGCATTCCCTTCACTATTTGAAGGTTTTGGCTTAACCGCCCTTGAAGCGATGTCTTTCGGTTTACCCGTTATAGCGTTCAAAGACTGTGAAGGCGTTAAAAACCTGGTTTCCCATGAGCAAAGTGGATTATTAATTGAATCGGGTAACCGCATTGATAGTATGGCCGAAGCACTCTTAAAGCTCTGTAATGATAAAGACTCATTAAGTCATTACGGCACCGAGGCATCTAAAGCAGCAAGAAGCTATACAGTAAATGCTTATATCGAATCATTATCTTCAGTATGTGAGGATGAGGGTAAAACCAAACAGAAGCTTTTGCCTGTGCATGTGCCCGCTAAAAAAATTAAGTATGCAGTGTTAGCAACTTATACTGAAGGCGGAGCTGGTATTGCCGCAGTACGATTAGCGAAGGGGTTGCGACAGCAAGGCGTAGATGTAAGCTGCATTAGTTTTTCACCAAGATTACACGACGCTGATTACAAGCTAGAGTTAAACCAGGAGCAACAAAAGCTTTATGAGGCCTCTTTAAGCCTTGATAGAAACTTTACTCATGAAGGTAGCACATTTTTCTCTAATCAGTTGTATCCGAGCTTAACCAAAGAGCAAGTAGAGTTTTTACGTTACTTTGATGTAATAAACCTTCATTGGGTACAGATGTTTCTCTCTGTAGAAGTCATTGACTATATTTTAAGTTTTGGCAAAAAAGTCATCTGGACCTTACATGATATGGCACCGTTTACAGGCGGTTGCCATTACTCAAACGGATGCGTTGGCTATACTAATGATTGCAGCGATTGCCCACAGTTAAGTGAGCCTAAGAAGGCTTTTCCTTCCGAAGTTTTAAATGAAAAGGTACAGCGCTGGAAAGACAAAGATCTTACAATTGTCTCCCCTAGCCAGTGGTTGGCAGATTGTGCGAAACAAAGTCAGGCTTTCAGAAACAAGCCGGTTAAGGTTATTCGTAACGGCCTTGATACAAACGTTTTTCAGCCAACAGGAAAAGCTCACGCAAGAAGTTTCTTCAATCTACCCCAAGACAAGAAAATACTTCTCTTTACATGTCAGAGCCATGGAGAGCGACGCAAAGGCTTCAAAGAGTTAATGGAAGTAGCTCACATTTTGGCGAGCAAAAGAGATGATTTGCATGTATTGATGTTTGGCCACGCATCTGAAGAAACCAAAAATCTACCAATTCCATTTACGGCACTTGGCCATATTGATGAGGAGTGGAAACTTGCCGTGGGTTATAGTGCAGCTGATGTAACTGTGCTTCCAAGCTTGGAGGATAATTTACCTAATGTCATTTTGGAGTCTATGGCATGTAATACGCCTGTTGTCACGTTTGATAATGGCGGGTGTGGTGAATTGATAATGGAAACTATTAATGGAGAACGGGCTTCTTCAGCAAAGGAACTTTCAGATCTGATTGAATTAACTTTCTTGCAGGATAGATATACTCCAAACATATACGCTAAGAAAGAGCTTGGGCTAGAAAAGGTATCTGTCGGTTACAGGAGCCTCGTATGAATTATATACCTATTGGCTCGTGTCGAGTAAACGATCCTATACGTTTAAATGAACGAGTCCATTTCAAGTTAATTAGGTTTACGCACTCTTCTAAAGAAGCGTTGCAGCAAAAACTAAAGTCTATCTCGAAAAGACTAAACAAGACTAATATTGTCAATATAAATAAAGTTTTCGATACTCAAATTCCGGCATCTTTACTACAAGAGAGAAATGAAGATGCTAAGTTTCGGATTGATTTAAATCATTACAATGCTGTGGGATTGGAAAAAGCATACGAAATAATTACTAGTGAAGCGGTGAAAAAAGATGAATAAAATATTACTACTTTCCACTCAAAGAAGTGGGAGCACAATGATATGTGAAGATGTTGCTAGTACCGGTTTACTTGGTAGACCCTCCGAGTATTTTTCGGGTATAGTTGATAATTTTCAGAATGTTAACGACCCTGATCAGTTGAAGTTAGATTTTGAAAAATCACTTAATAAAGGTTATGTTCCTGCATCTGATTCTTTGTCAGTTAAAATTATGCAAAGCCAAATTGGTGTGCTAGGTAAGATTTTGTTAGATTCCGGTTTGGTACAAGGAGATTCTCACAAAAAAGCGTTTTGTGATTACTTTAAAGATTTCCTTTGGGTTAGGATTTTTAGGGACGACAAAGTTGCTCAGGCTGTATCAAGGATTTTTGCAAAGCATACGAATGTCTATCATCAGGTATCTGAAGATAGCGAGGTGAAAGACCTACTCGGCAAATTTTCAGTAAAAAATAGAGATGACAGTAAATTAAAATATTCATACGATGAGATAGATGCAGAAGTTAGAAAAATTGAAGAGGAAGAACGTTTTCTAACTGACTTAATCAATGATTTTAATATGAATGTGTATGAAATTAAGTACGAGGATTCAGTTAAATCTAGAAATTATATTTACGAAGTGGCATCTTTGTTAAAGCTGGAGAGTAATGGCATTGTTTTAAAAGATAGAAGTTTGAAAAAAATATCTGGAGAGTTGGCAGGCAAATGGATTGAAAAATACAAAAATGAAGTTTTAGGGAAATGATAAAAATAACATTCTTCGGTAACTGTCAGGCTTCCACTCTAGCGAATATGTTTTTGGAGTTGTTTGCTAATAGGATGACTGTGAATGCCGTTTATAACAACCCGAAAAGTGGACATGTTTTAAGTAACGAAGCAACACATAAGTTGTTTGATAATTCGGATATCATTATTTATCAACCCTTGTCAGAACAGCATTATTTTTCTGATGCTTACATTCGCACACAATACGCGGATAAGGTACTTATATCATTCCCTTATCTGTATAGCACCGGCTTCGCTGGATTAATTAATAAGGATGATACTAATTCGGATTTTTATGGTTTGGAGCCGTTTTTAAGTTATTTGAACGAAAACGAAAGAGAGCTGCGAGGTGATCTCGTAATTAAAAATTCGATATTTGAGAAAACAAATATCTTAGAACGATTTGAAAGTTCTTTGCAAATATTAAAGGCACGAGAAGTTTCGTGTGATATAAAGACTTCAGAATTTATTAATGAAAATATTAGAGGAATACCCTTATTCGATACCAGAAACCATCCAACATATCCATTATTTCGTTTTATTGCTGAGCAAATAATTAAGATTCTGTCTTGGAACGAAGTTGTTCCCAAACGTTCATTAGCGTATCCGGGCTTACCGAAAGGGGTTGTATGTATTTCGCCGGCCGATGCTGAGGTTATGGGATTTGAATATGGTTATCATTCCAACTGGCTACAAGTATATACTTCGATTTTTCAGCGCCATACTAACTCCACGGTAAGGTTGGTTAGTACTTTCTCGCATTATCCTAATGTTGGAAATTCTGACCTGGAAAAAGCCAAGTATATCGAAGAGTCTGAAATACTGTCCGATTTTTATTACAAACCTGCATTAGCAGGGCAAGATCACGAACATTTATTGACCAACTGAGTTAACAAGAGATATTACAACTGGACGAAATTTAGTGACTGTGATCTTATACTCTCTTTTGCGGAGAGAGTCATGGGTACAGGTGCATTTGAACAGCTTTTTAGTGAGTTAGAAGATCCTCGTCAATCAGCTAAGGTGGCACATTTATTCACTGATATTTTATTCCTTGTCGTGTGTGCTTCCATCGCTGGTGCCAAAGGCTGGGAAGACATTGAAGATTTTGGTGATTTACACTTTGACTGGTTTCGCGAGAAAGGGCTTTTCAAAAATGGACTGCCCGTTCATGACACGATTGCTCGTGTGATATCAAGAGTCGATAGCGAACAATTCCAGCGTTGCTTTATCGGTTGGATGCAGTCAGTCGCCGAGTTATCCGACGGGCAGTTAATTGCGATTGATGGTAAGCGGCTTTGCGGTTCTTACAATCGTGAAGACAGGCAATCAGCCATCCATATGGTGAATGCGTTTGCAGCCGAAAATAATGTGGTATTGGGGCAAATTAAGACCCAGAGTAAGTCGAATGAAATCACAGCCATTCCAGCCTTACTGAACCTGCTGGATATCAAAGGTTGCTTGATATCAATAGATGCGATGGGCTGCCAAACTGCTATTGCGGAGAAGATTGTAGAGAGTGGTGGTGATTATCTTCTTGCTCTAAAAGGTAATCAAAAGGAACTTCATGATGCCGTGCGCAATGAGCTTGCGGGTGCTGTAAACCAAGAAGTCATTTGTCTGGAGAAACATCATGGACGAGGCGAAGCAAGAGCGTACCATGTTATGGATGCGGCATCGTTAGTGAATAGGTTTCCTGAATGGAAAGGGCTGAAAACGATAGGCGTTACGTTAAGCTATCGGCAGCCAAAAAAAGGTAAAGCATCTTTGGAATACCGGTACTACATCAGTTCAGCAGCTTTAACTAAAGCACGCTTTGCCAACGCAGTGCGTAGTCATTGGGCAGTAGAAAACAGTCTTCATTGGGTCCTTGATGTCTCAATGAAAGAAGATGAATGCCAGATATATCGTGGCAATGCCGCCGAAATACTGTCAGGAGCGAGGAAGCTTGCCTTGAACATGCTTCGTGCGGAGACAACCAGAAAAACGAGTGTGCCACGGAAACAGAAGCGTGCGCATGGCAGCACTGATTACTTGGAAAAGGTGTTAGCGGCGGGTTTGGTAGCGTTGAACGAAATTTGAGCACTCATGCTCTCGCCCTGCCTGCATTAGCCTTCGAAGATGAAACACTTGAGAATTTCGCTAGCGATAACCTCGAAGATGAGTTCAAGTTCGTAGCGCATTTTAAGAAGAATTTTAAAGCTACTGGTTTGAATTCATTTGAATTTTGTGAGCTTAAGTGTTTGGGCTTAGAAAAGGTATTAAATTATTCTCGACACGATTCGCTGGAGATAGATAACGAATATTTACCAAATGTTAAAGTCTGAGGGATCCCCACGAATTTAGCATGTATTCTTGCTCATGCAAGCTTCAGCGGTGAGTTCATCAAGCCAGCGGATCGTCTTTTTCCACTGATGCAGGGTAAATCGCATTGAGGTGTTAAAAGCTCTCAAGCCAAGAAAGTGAAAGGATAGTACGGATTTTGTTTCGGTATTTGCCTGAAAGCGTCGATGCTTGTTACTGACAACTAATAGCATGCCCAACAGTACAGCCACTAACGAAGCCAGTGTGGTAAGCAAGACCAGAACAGTAATGCGTGTCTTGGTTGTGCTGCGATTATTTTCATACCCCAGACCAAAGCGCGTGCTTTTCATATCCCGAAAGCCTTCTTCTATTTGCATGCGCTGGCGATAAATATCGATGACTTGTTTAGATAAGTGACGATGGTAGGGCAATGACGTCGCCAGTAGCCACGGATCTCTTGCGCCATCAGCATATTTCAATGAATTGGTATCCCGTTGGCGCGAGCCATTGGCATTAAACGCTCGTCGACCTTTCGCTTTCTCTTTAACCAACACCAAGGTACAGGCAAAAGGTCGTGACTTGACGATAAGCGCGTTATCAAATCGCTTGGGCCGTGTTGTAGCCTTTAGATAAAGCTCAGCGATAGATTGCCATTCATTACCGCCATCCAGCGAATATAAATGTGGCTTTCGCACACGTCCGACAATATGCCATCTCAATGCCTGCACTTCACGAAACCACGGCGATTTGTAGCCCGCATCAGTGACAATAATGGGCTGGCAGGTAGTAAGCGATCAATATAGACCCGGATCACCCCATTTTATCTAAATCGCTCGTCAATTTTTTGTCCGCGAATTTCTCTTTCCAGACTCTTGGCGTCAGGTCGAGTACATCTTTGGCCGGGTGCAGTGCTACACGCTGCAATACATCCACCAGATAATGGTAGGGATTGACGCCTTGCAGGCGGCAAGTCACCATCAGGCTTTGTAATATGCCCAGTTGTTCAGCCCCGAGTTCGGACCAACAGAACAAATAGTTTTTTCTGCCCATGGGGATTACCCGCAGTGCCCGTTCGAGATGATTGGTGTCCATGGGTAACGCGGGGTTACTCAGAAACACCTTAAGTTGGCTCTCCCGCTCATGCGCATAGTGAAGCGCCTTGGCGAAGGGGGATTTGGGCAGTAAATCGGTGCGCTGGCGTTGTTGGTAGACCCACCGGAAGAACTCAGTGACTAAGGGTTCGCTGTGTTGTTGGCGGTAGGTATGGATATCAGCCAGGTCTGATTGCTTATCCCGGATGTGTTTTTCATGCCGGTAGAGCGTGGCGATGATATCCAGTGCCTGTTGTGCTGTTTGCGGCTCACTGTCGAGGGCTTTTTCAAAGCCTCTGCGCATGTGTACCCAACAGGCAGCGTGCACTATCTTTTGTTCGTGTTGGTTTATCTGCTCAACCGTTTTGGTGTAAGCGGCATAGCCATCTGTGAGCAAGGTACCGGTAAAGTCCTGTAACTGTGCTTTGGCATGCAACATGCCCCGGCTGTGACTCCAGGTAAACGCCACCTCATCACTGTCACCGTACATCGGCCAGAAGTAGGTTTGTTTCATTTGCCCCGGTTTTCGACCCGCGCCTTTGGTGCGCCCGGCTTTAATGGGCACTTCATCCATGGCCAGTATGTTACTTTGCAGGATGTGTTGCCACTGGGCTTTGGCAATGGGCCGAAGCAGCTCAATGCCTTGTTGTATCCAGTTGATTAAGGTAGCCCGGCTAAGGGTAATGCCGCTATCGAGCATCCGTTGATGTTGGCGGTGAAGTGGTAAGTGATACACCGCTTTATCCACCATCAGCCCGGCGAGTAATGAAACATCGCAGTAACAGCCTTCCAGTACATTGGTTGGCGCTGGGGTATCCTTAAGGGTTTGCGTGGTTTTATGACGCACGACCTGACGACGATACACCAGTACCACATAACTGCCGGGCTGTTGTGCTAAGCGACGGGTTTCTTTGATATCAACGACATCATACTGGTCGGCATTCGTTCCTTGTAACTCAGGCGCAGGCACATCAATAATCAGCTGAGGCACCGTCTCATCAAAACGCAGGCCTTCATCATTCACATCCGAGTCGCGACGTTGCTTTTGTGAGGAACGGGTATGGGCCTTCACCGGTTTGGTGTCTGCCGGTAAGGCGTGTGTCTCACCCTCATCAAACAAACTGCTCTGCGCCGGATTATCCACTAACACCTTTTCAGACTTACGCCCGAACAACTGGCGTTTAAGCCAGTCCAGTTGATGCTTGAGTTGCGCAATCTCCTCAGCTTGATGAGCAAAGGCAGCCTCAATTTCAGACGGTGAAAGGTGACTAATAGAATGTGTTTTCATGGCGTAAATTATAACAAAATCAGTCAATTAAATCGCCTGTTTTGTTTGTCTTTTTGCCAGTAAATGCCATCAATCAAACACTGTAACTGAGCACTGTTTAATGGTGTTTTTGCTGTACCGTCAGTGACTTTGGCGAAGGTGCCTTTTTCTAACCGTTTACTCCACAAACAATAACCGCCCTGGTAGTAATACAACACCTTGAGCTGGGTACGGCGTTTATTGATAAACACAAACCAGTCACCACAATGCGCTTGCATCCCCAGTTTGCCCTGTACCAGTGCCGCCAGCCCATCAAACTGTTTGCGCATATCGGTATTACCGGTATACAGCCAAATACGCCCATTGGATAAGGGTAACATCAGGCAGCCCGGTTCATCCGCAGCACCACACCACCGGGTAATGCCAGTTCAATCTCCCAGGCAGAGCCTGCGCTCTGGTTCGCACTTGCTGGCATATCAAAGGCAAGCCAGTTATCTTGCTGCGCAAGCGATTGGCTATCATCGCTCAGTTTTTTACGCCACAGATAGAAGTTTGATACTGTTAACGCATGCTGTGCACAAAATTCACTGACTGTCAGTTCGCCTGCTGCTTGCTTATCAATCAATTCCTGCCATTGCTCGCGTGTTCGTCTTTTTGTTGCCATCGATTAAGTCTCCGTGAGTAAAATCTACGGGGACTATTTTACGGGGTAGTTCAATGAGGAAAAGACGGTCTAAATTGATCGCTTACGGCAGGTATCCGGTAAGAGCGTGTGCAATATCTCTAAAAAGTCTCTATGTGTAGTCGCTTTTGCACTGGCTTTTCTATCATGCACTTCCTGATAAAGGGTAATAGGCCGCCCTTTAACGACAATTGCGGCGCGAAGTAAAAAGTGCTTTTTGCACTTATCCAAATCTGACCAGTCAACGGCAATGACAGGATGTTTACAGGTACAAAATAACCGGCAAATCATTGCATAGATAAACGGTACTTCACGCTGGAGGTGACCATTAGATAACAGCCGGTCAGCCCGCTTAATACGGTGTTTCTCATAGGCATTGGAACGGATACCGCGCCCCATACTGGTCACAGTGGCCGAACCGCTCTCAATCAAGCTTCGCACACAGGCGACAACGGCCTGTTTGCGGGTTTTATGCATTTTATGGCTGACAAAAGAGACAAGATTGTTCAATATAGAGCGTGCATTCATGGTGTTTTCTGTGTTGGTTTTTTTTGGCGAAAGATCTGATCACCAAATGCCATGAATGTTCCCTAACTCTTTGACTTTATTTTACTATTCGTGGGGATAGCTCAGTGTTAAAGTAGAGCATTTTCTTATAAATCTTGTTAAAGATCTCGACACGTTCGATGACTCATTTTTAGATTATCTCCTTAAAATATTTAAGAATCACCCGAATGGCTTGAAGGTAACTACTGTTTGGAGTCTCAAGAATAAGAATGGGCTCTCGAAAGTGCTTCCAATACTTCAAAAGGAACAAAGTGTTCTTCAGTACTTTACTTCCGAAGATTTTATTTTGTTGGTTAATTCATTTCACAACAAAGTCAAAAGCGAGAGGTTGCCGGTAATTCTTAAATTTATTGAAGATAATTTTAGAAACAATTTCGGAATCTTAATGTCGTTAGGAAAGTTGTATTTCTATGAGGATAAAGTAGATATCGCATTCCACTATTTTGATGCTGCTCATAAGGTTGCCAGTGAAAGTCCTAATCCATTTATATGGATGGCATATTGCTCCGAGAAAATAGGGAGTTTACAAAGATCTCTTAAATATTTTGAAATGGCTATTGAATTAGGTCGTAAATCTAAAGGTTTTGAGGTCCATATAAAGAATCTGACAGAACAGTTGTTAAGTTTAAAAGCGAGAATTAATAAATGAAAAAAGCACTTATTACCGGTGTAACCGGCCAGGACGGCTCCTATTTAGCCGAATTTTTGTTAGAAAAGGGATACGAAGTACACGGTATTAAGCGTCGTGCGTCGTTGTTTAATACCGAACGTGTTGATCACATTTATGAAGATCCACACAACGAAAATCCTAAATTTCATCTGCATTATGGTGATCTAACAGATACATCTAACTTAACGCGTATATTGCAAGAAGTGCAGCCGGACGAAGTATATAACTTGGGTGCGCAGTCACACGTTGCAGTATCCTTTGAAGCGCCAGAGTATACGGCGGATGTTGATGCTATTGGTACGTTGCGTTTGCTTGAAGCCATTCGCTTCTTAGGTTTGGAAAAGAAAACCCGTTTCTATCAGGCGTCCACTTCTGAGCTTTACGGTTTAGTACAAGAGATCCCACAAAAAGAAACCACGCCATTCTATCCACGCTCCCCTTACGCAGTTGCAAAGATGTACGCTTACTGGATCACGGTTAACTACCGTGAGTCTTATGGTATGTATGCGTGTAACGGTATTTTGTTTAACCATGAGTCTCCACGCCGTGGTGAAACCTTTGTAACGCGTAAAATCACACGTGGTATTGCAAATATCGCCCAAGGACTTGAGTCGTGCCTGTACCTTGGCAATATGGATGCACTGCGTGACTGGGGTCATGCTAAAGATTACGTTCGTATGCAGTGGATGATGCTGCAGCAAGATCACGCTGAGGATTTTGTTATCGCTACTGGTAAACAAATTTCTGTTCGTGAGTTTGTTCGCATGAGTTGTAAAGAAGCTGGTATTACCGTTGAGTTTAGCGGTGAAGGCGTAGATGAAATCGCTACCGTTACTGCGGTTGAAGGTGAAAATGCGCCAGGTGTAAGCGTTGGTGATGTGATTGTTAAAGTCGATCCTCGCTATTTCCGCCCTGCAGAGGTAGAAACCTTGCTCGGCGATCCGGCCAAAGCCAAAGAAAAACTGGGTTGGGTGCCCGAAATCACTGTTGAAGAAATGTGTGCCGAAATGGTGGAAGGCGATCTGCAAAAAGCCAAACAACACGCATTACTTAAAAAGCATGGTTACTCGGTAGCTGTAGCAAAAGAATAGTATGACTAATTGGGGAGCGACATGCTCCCCAATTAGTAAATAGAACACACCAGCTTGTTGTTTAGTCATCATAAAAATAATTGATGATTTTCGGCAAATGTAAACTTCCCCCTAAGTCAACGAACTCGTAACAAAAATTAGCAGCAGCCTGAGTAATTTTGAGACTATGGCAAGCGCGAATTACAAAAAGTCGTTTCCTAACCAGTTATAGCGTAAGCGATCAATATAGACCCGGATCACCCCATTTTATCTAAATCGCTCGTCAATTTTTTGTCCGCGAATTTCTCTTTCCAGACTCTTGGCGTCAGGTCGAGTACATCTTTGGCCGGGTGCAGTGCTACACGCTGCAATACATCCACCAGATAATGGTAGGGATTGACGCCTTGCAGGCGGCAAGTCACCATCAGGCTTTGTAATATGCCCAGTTGTTCAGCCCCGAGTTCGGACCAACAGAACAAATAGTTTTTTCTGCCCATGGGGATTACCCGCAGTGCCCGTTCGAGATGATTGGTGTCCATGGGTAACGCGGGGTTACTCAGAAACACCTTAAGTTGGCTCTCCCGCTCATGCGCATAGTGAAGCGCCTTGGCGAAGGGGGATTTGGGCAGTAAATCGGTGCGCTGGCGTTGTTGGTAGACCCACCGGAAGAACTCAGTGACTAAGGGTTCGCTGTGTTGTTGGCGGTAGGTATGGATATCAGCCAGGTCTGATTGCTTATCCCGGATGTGTTTTTCATGCCGGTAGAGCGTGGCGATGATATCCAGTGCCTGTTGTGCTGTTTGCGGCTCACTGTCGAGGGCTTTTTCAAAGCCTCTGCGCATGTGTACCCAACAGGCAGCGTGCACTATCTTTTGTTCGTGTTGGTTTATCTGCTCAACCGTTTTGGTGTAAGCGGCATAGCCATCTGTGAGCAAGGTACCGGTAAAGTCCTGTAACTGTGCTTTGGCATGCAACATGCCCCGGCTGTGACTCCAGGTAAACGCCACCTCATCACTGTCACCGTACATCGGCCAGAAGTAGGTTTGTTTCATTTGCCCCGGTTTTCGACCCGCGCCTTTGGTGCGCCCGGCTTTAATGGGCACTTCATCCATGGCCAGTATGTTACTTTGCAGGATGTGTTGCCACTGGGCTTTGGCAATGGGCCGAAGCAGCTCAATGCCTTGTTGTATCCAGTTGATTAAGGTAGCCCGGCTAAGGGTAATGCCGCTATCGAGCATCCGTTGATGTTGGCGGTGAAGTGGTAAGTGATACACCGCTTTATCCACCATCAGCCCGGCGAGTAATGAAACATCGCAGTAACAGCCTTCCAGTACATTGGTTGGCGCTGGGGTATCCTTAAGGGTTTGCGTGGTTTTATGACGCACGACCTGACGACGATACACCAGTACCACATAACTGCCGGGCTGTTGTGCTAAGCGACGGGTTTCTTTGATATCAACGACATCATACTGGTCGGCATTCGTTCCTTGTAACTCAGGCGCAGGCACATCAATAATCAGCTGAGGCACCGTCTCATCAAAACGCAGGCCTTCATCATTCACATCCGAGTCGCGACGTTGCTTTTGTGAGGAACGGGTATGGGCCTTCACCGGTTTGGTGTCTGCCGGTAAGGCGTGTGTCTCACCCTCATCAAACAAACTGCTCTGCGCCGGATTATCCACTAACACCTTTTCAGACTTACGCCCGAACAACTGGCGTTTAAGCCAGTCCAGTTGATGCTTGAGTTGCGCAATCTCCTCAGCTTGATGAGCAAAGGCAGCCTCAATTTCAGACGGTGAAAGGTGACTAATAGAATGTGTTTTCATGGCGTAAATTATAACAAAATCAGTCAATTAAATCGCCTGTTTTGTTTGTCTTTTTGCCAGTAAATGCCATCAATCAAACACTGTAACTGAGCACTGTTTAATGGTGTTTTTGCTGTACCGTCAGTGACTTTGGCGAAGGTGCCTTTTTCTAACCGTTTACTCCACAAACAATAGCCGCCCTGGTAGTAATACAACACCTTTAGCTGCGTGCGGCGTTTATTGATAAACACAAACCAGTCACCACAATGCGCCTGCATCCCCAGTTTGCCCTGTACCAGTGCCGCCAGCCCATCAAACTGTTTGCGCATATCCGTATTACCGGTATACAGCCAAATACGCCCATTGGATAAGGGTAACATCAGGCAGCCCGGTTCATCCGCAGCACCACACCACCGGGTAATGCCAGTTCAATCTCCCAGGCAGAGCCTGCGCTCTGGTTCGCACTTGCTGGCATATCAAAGGCAAGCCAGTTATCTTGCTGCGCAAGCGATTGGCTATCATCGCTCAGTTTTTTACGCCACAGATAGAAGTTTGATACTGTTAACGCATGCTGTGCACAAAATTCACTGACCGACAGTTCGCTTGCTGCTTGCTTATCAACCAATACCTGCCATTGCTCGCGTGTACGTCTTTTTGTTGCCATCGATTAAGTCTCCGTGAGTAAAATCTACGGGGACTATTTTACGGGGTAGTTCAATGAGGAAAAGACGGTCTAAATTGATCGCTTACGTTATAGCGAGAACTTACTTCACGTAAAAGAGAGCGAACTATGAAAAATTCAGCGGAAAGAGAATTAGGTAGTTTGGCAGCAGTCAGAGATGGCAGTGGCCCTGCTTCATGGGGAGAAGGAAGTTGGCATCAATCCGACGTCAAAAAGTATCCAACAACTAATGCAGAGTTTAACGAGCTTGAATCGCTAATTAATCAATATTGTTTGGAGGGACATGCTCCTGCAGCGCCTGTGCTTAATAAATCCGGCAGTGTTATTGCTATAGGTTCTTGTTTTGCCGCTGAACTACGTCATTTTCTGAATGATGTTGGACTGTCGTCCGATTCTTTTTGGATCCCTTCAGGGTTAAATAACACCTTCGCGTTGCTGGATTTTTTTAGTTGGGCTGTTACTGGCGAGCAAACCGGTAAAGGGTACGGTTACAATAAAACCAGCAACGGAGACATAGTTGATTGGCAACCGAGTTTCGAACAGCAACAATATAAAGATGCACTCGCGCACGCTAGCAGTTTTGTTTTTACACTTGGGCTAGCTGAGGTCTGGGAAGATAAAGAATCCGGAAAGGTCTTCTGGCGCGGAGTACCAGAGCGAATATTTAACGAAGGACGTCATCATTTTAGGTTGTCCAGTGTTCAAGAAAATACGGAAAATTTAGAGAATATAGTAGCGCTGATCCGCCAAATAAACCCAAATGCGCCTATTGTATTTACTGTATCTCCGGTTCCTTTAAAAGCTACCTTTGGTAGTAAATCCTGTATTACTTCTGACTGCGTTTCTAAGTCTACATTACGTTTGGCAATTAACGATTATATGAGTAAAACTGATTGTTCATCAAATGTATATTACTGGCCTTCGTTCGAAATTGTGAAGTGGGTGGGATGTCATTTACCGTATCCAGTCTATGGAACGGATGACGGATGCGTGAGGCACGTATCAAGGTTTCTCGTCACTCAGATATTAAAAGCATTTGTGAATTGTTACTACGGAATGGAAACGGCAGAAGATGTATTTAAAGAATATTTATCAACGCTAGAAACCAGAGATGGTAACTTAGGTGAACCTCCCAAAATTTATTTAGGGCAAATTGTAAAAGCGTGAGCGTTTATTTTGTCACTCACTTTTGTAGAGATTGAGCGGTGATCCGTTTAGTCTTAAAAAATAGCTTAACGTTAAACTTGTTTACAACACTCAAAGGTTAATTAAAAACGATGAAAACCGTATTCGTAGCCGGTCACCGCGGCATGGTGGGCGCAGCCATTGTAAAAAACTTAGAACAGCGTGGCGGTGTATATATTATTACCCGTACCCGCAGCGAACTGGACTTAACTAGCCAGGCGGCGGTGTCGCAGTTTTTTGCTGATAATAAGATAGACGAGGTATACCTGGCTGCTGCCAAGGTTGGCGGTATTCACGCCAACAACACTTATCCGGCTGAGTTTATCTACGAAAACCTGATGATTGAAGCCAACATTATCCATGCGGCCCATGCTAATGATGTACAAAAGCTGTTGTTTTTAGGGTCTAGCTGTATTTACCCTAAAATGGCTGAGCAACCGATGACCGAAAAGGCACTGCTTACCGGTACCTTAGAAGAAACCAATGAGCCCTACGCCATTGCGAAAATCGCTGGTATCAAGCTGTGCGAAAGTTACAACCGCCAGTACGGTCGGGATTATCGTTCGGTAATGCCCACTAATTTGTATGGCCCTAACGATAATTTCCATCCGGAAAATTCGCACGTTATTCCTGCACTGCTACGCCGTTTTCATGAAGCGGCACAACGAAGCGATGCCGAAGTGGTTGCCTGGGGCAGTGGTAAACCCATGCGCGAATTCCTGCACGTAGATGATATGGCAGCCGCCAGCGTACATGTTATGGAGCTGGATAAAGCCACTTACGAAGAAAACACCGAGCCTATGCTGAGCCATATTAACGTGGGCACCGGCGTAGACTGTACCATTAAAGAGCTGGTAGAGACCGTTGCCAAAGTGACCGGTTTTACCGGCGACATTGTATGGGATACCAGCAAGCCCGACGGCACCCCACGTAAGCTAATGGATGTGTCGCGCCTGCATGCGTTAGGGTGGCAACATACCTACAATCTGGAAGATGGTTTGAAGCATGCCTTTGACTGGTTTTTGGCAAACCAGGATAACTTCCGCGGCTAACTTTCTTTTATCATCTGCGCCAAGCGCTTATGCTTGGCACTTTGTCCCGCTGAACTATTGCTGCTGATGCACAGTTCGCATATTTGCGATACTATACGCGGCTGTAATTATGCAGGCGCATCTTCGGATATACAATGAAAGCAAAACTTAAGAATTTAGCAAAACGTGTGCTTGGCAAAGGTGCCATTCAGTATCATATTGATTCCATAAGTAGTAACCAAATATCGGGTTGGGCATGTAATACCAGCCGTCCTGGCAAACCTTGTATGGTAGAAGTGAAAGAGGGCGACAAAACCCTGGCATCTACCAAGGCGGCCACATTACGCGAAGATCTGGTTGCCGCTGGTGTGGGTAATGGCTGCCACGGGTTTACTATCGATTTGGATATGTTGCCATTTTCGGCAGCTGCGCGTGAAGTGCATGTGTTTATCGACGGTAAACGAGTCACTGATGCCGCCGTTAAACTACAAAATAGCTTTAGCGATATTTTAGGTGACTTTGCCAGTGAAGTTGAAAAACGAATGGACGCCCTGTTGTCTATTCAGAACGAGCGCATGCAGCGTGAATTTGATTACCTTAAGAGCCAACTGGAAAATAAAAATTAATGGCAGCAAACGCTAAGGTAGTAATATTTTGCCCGCTACCCCCTAAGCCAAATGGTATTGCCGATTATCTGGCTGAACAGCTCCCTTATTTGAGTGAATACCTCGATGTAACGGTAGTTATTGAAAATCATTTCCCTGAGCCGACGGGAATATGCCCTCGCACCCGTGTGCTGCGGTTGGCTGAGTACCTGGCCAACTGGCAAGCTTTTGATAAAGTGCCTCATTTGTACCATGTGGGCAATAATCCCGATACGGTATACATGCTGGAAGTATTGCTAAGCAGGCCGGGGATCACGGTAGTACACGATCTTAATCTGCATTACCTGATCGATCTCACTAACCTGTCGCAGGGTGATAAGGAGGCATACACCAAAGCCTTAACTAACCAATACGGTGTTCAGGGTAAGGTGATCGGCGAACAACTTGCCAGCCAGGGCTGGAAAGGGCAGTTTATGCCCCATGAGCTGATGATGCACAGTTCAATTATTGATGCATCGTCGCAAATTATTGTGCACTCTGAATATTCCGCGAATAAAATTGCAGCGCTTGGGCATAGCGCTATTACGTTAATTCCTCACCACCTGTCACCTGGCATTCGTCATTTTCAGCCTAAACTCAAAATGACATACCGAGGTGAGTTAGGCTTGCCGGGTAATAAAGTCGTTATTACCTCAATGGGCTTTATTGCCAAGGCCAAACAGATAAAAGCGGTGCTTACTGCATTGGCAGAGCTAAAAGCACAAGGTCTGGATTTTGTGTACGTGCTAGCTGGCCAGTGCAAGCCTCACGAGTATGACGTGTATCAGGATATCGCCGATAGTGGCCTGGCTGATCATGTTGTGGTAACCGGCTTTTTAGACGAGCAGGACTTCTTTAAATACCTGCTGGCTTCAGACTTTATTATTAACCTGCGTTATCCCACCGGTGGCGAAAGCTCTGGTACGTTGTCGCGGGCCATGGGGCTGGGTTTAGGGTGTCTTGTGGTAAACATTGGGCCCTTTGCTGAGATCCCGGATGAGTGCGCGGTTAAGCTAGATTACGATGAGGCATTTAATGCCAACCTTACAGCTGCTATCAAACACTTAATTGAAAAACCGGTAGAGCGGGTTAGGCTAGGCTTAAATGCCCGGCGCTGGGTAGAGCGCAGCCATAATATTGTGCGCACTACGGCACAATATCGCGAGGTTATAGCACAAGAACAACAATTACTCAGCCGCAGAAGCGCTGCAGAACCGGCCTTACCTGCTACGTTATGGCGTTATCTCGCAGAGCCAACCATCGCCCGCTGGCTGGTGAACAACCAAGCCTGGACAACTACACTAGACACCCAGACAAGCGGGGTGTTGTGGTGGCTAAACAATACCGTTCCGGTAGGCGTTAGTGGCCCGGTTTTACTGGTTGGCGAAGCAACCCCCGGGAACAAGTTACTAACCGATTTATTTGGTTACGCCAAAAGTGCCCTACAAGTTATCCCGCCCTTTGAGCTGGAACAGCCAGAAGGCAACGCATTCCCGGCTAGTCTGGCCGAGTTAGCGATTGTGGTGATACCCACACGGGCTATCGAGTGCGATCCGGTACGTTATTTTGCAGCCCTCAGCGAACGACTCGCTCTTGGCGCAAAAGTGTCTGTTACGGTGCAGCCTGATAATCTGGCGAGTCCAGATGTTCCGTTAACCCGGGCAGATATTACGCAGTACCTCGAGGCTAGTGGCTTTCAGGTAGATAACATCCATACGGGTGTTTCACACATTGATATGAATAATACCTATCCGCCCATAACCCACGAGGAGTGGTGTTTTGAGCTTACAAAAGTATCCTGGATGATTAACGCTACGCCTCAGGCATACGGTTTTACGGGTATTAGTGAGCTTAAGTGGTTGCAACCGGCAGTTACCACAGCCAATGGCCGGGGGGGGTCATGAAAAACGTCCTTCACGTATTAAATGCAGCTACGCAACAACACGCTATTAGTAATCAAATTCTGATTCAGTCGGCAATTTGCCGGGCGATGCCACGCAATGCGCATGTAGTAATGGATAACCTGCCACAAAGCATTATGGCGAGCCTGGTAGAAGCCACGGGTATGAGTTGCGATTTCGTGGTGTTTGAACCATTAATACGTAAATATGGTTTTAAACTGGCAGACATGTTTGCCCAGGCAGGCCTGCCACTCCTATGCTTAGGGGCCGAGTGTTCAACGTTGCGGATCACGCCGCGGGTAGAAGCTGGTTTCTCGTTGTTAGCCCGGGCGCCGTTAACGCTTGCGGTACAAACGGTAGACGATGCCTTGCTAGGATTACAACGCATTAACTGGCTGGCATTTGAGCGGGTGGATGTTACCTTTTTAAATCAGTCGATTAACTGTGTTACACAACATCGGCCACTTATTTCATTGACTTTCGAGGGGTCTGTTACCAGCTTGCTGCAATGGTGCGAAGTACATCATTATACTGCCGTTGATGCCACTTTAAGGGCGTTATCAACTACTAGTACAGCGTCGCAAAAGGTGTATTTATTTCCCGATCAGGTGCTACTTGATGAGGTTGAAACATACCTCACGCCTGATCAGATCAGCGCCGATGAAGTGTTATTGGCCAACAATCAATTAGCGCAAAAATGGCCAGCGCTGTGCACTGCCGGCGATAATCTCGGCAATCTTACCCAAAAATACTTAAAAACCTGTACCCGGCAGTATCCCTTAGCCACCATGATGGCCACAAACCTATATGCCTCTGAGTGGCATGATGACACCGAATGGCGCTGGACAGGGCCAGGCCACGACACCACCATTTTATTACCTATGCGTGCGCGCGGGTTATATCGGGTGTCGTTGTCTGTACTGGCCTTGCCCGAAGAGCAAGAATGTGGCTTTGTTCGCTGTTTTATGAACGGCGTACCTGTTTTTGGGCAATACATTAGCGCCGGTGATACGATTGCTTTTGATTATGTATCTAACAAGCCGGAAGAACCTGTAGAATTGTTGTTAAGTGTAACCGACCTGAAAAATTGTGGCGGCCGTCCCCTCGGTGTTGCCATTAGCGGCATAGAAGTGGTGTGGAACCTAAGCGAATGAATAAACATGTTTTAATAGTGTCGCCGATTCCGTCTCACCCGCAATTTCAGGGCAACAGCGCACGTATATACCGGCTCAATCAAATGTTCCAGCAGTGTGGCTATAAAGTACACTTTGTTTACTTTGGCATGGAGGGGCTTTCTCCCGAACAGCGCGTGGCCATGGAACAGGACTGGGATTACTTTCATTACGTGCAACCGGAAGGTCCGGCAGCCGAGCCCAGCTATGGTGAGTATTTCGATATAGATGACTGGTATGATCAACGGGTATCCATTCTGGTAGAGCAGTTATGTACGCGTTGGAAGTTTGATGTATGCCTGGTGAACTACGTTTGGTTTTCTAAAGTCCTCGAAGCTGTACCTGATGACGTGTACAAAGTTATCGATACCCACGATGTATTCGGCGACCGACATATTGTGGCTAAAGAAGCTGGGCTGGAACCGGTGTGGTTTTATACCACTAAAGAGCTGGAGGCCTACGCTCTGGAGCGTGCAGATTTGGTTATTGCTATTCAAGACCAGGAGCAGGACTATTTTCAGTCAATAACCTCGAAACCCGTTGAAGTAATTGGCTATGTTACGCCGTTGCAATCCATTGTTAGCGCAGAGCGAGACGACAATAAAATACGGGTGGGCTACATCGGGAGCGGTAACCCGTTTAATATTATCTCTATCGAAACCTTTCAAAACGCAATCAAACAATCGCCAACACTGTTTGACAATTTTGAGTTCGTGTTAGGTGGAAGTATTTGTAAAACGTTTAGCGCTAGTAATGAAGTGTTTGAAATTGTTGGTATGGTAGATGACTTAGACACATTCTACCGGGATATTGATGTTGCAGTTAATCCAATGCTCGGTGGTACCGGCCTAAAAATTAAATCGCTCGAAGCGCTTTCATTTGGTAAACCTTTAATGGCAACGTTAGACGCGATGGTTGGGATAACCACCTCTGAGCCCTATCAACAATGCGCTACAATTAATGAAATGGTAGATAAACTGCAAACGTTTAATAACAGTCGATTGACTGAGTTAACGCGTAGCTCCAGTCAGGTGTTCGAGAATTATAACGAACAGCAAGTCGTCAGCTTTAAAAAACTATTTGGCTAAAATTTCATGGATTTTCAAATATATAAAAAAACGTTAAGAGAATGGGCTTTTGAGCAACAGCCGGTTTTTATTATGGGCCCTGAAAGAAGTGGTACCAGCTTATTGTTTCAGCAGGTTTCTAATCATCCTGCTTTTTGCGATTTTTCACATGCGACTGTAGAAACCTTTTGTTTTGTCAAGCCTTGGTTACTGTTAGATGATGCGACACCAGAAAACTACGAAATGCGTGTTTATCTGGGCCAGAAAAATGTAGCGCAATTCAAAGATAGTCTAGCTCCGTTGATTGAAAGAAACAAAATGCTTTCAGAGCAAGGCATGCCGAAAGCGTTTCTAACAGAGCCGAATAGAGAAGAGATTTGGTACGAACGGGGATATAAACATATTCTGCGTGCTTTCGTGTATCACTCATCTAAAAATTTGGGTGGTAAACGCTTTGTTGAAAAAACACCAGCTCATATTCGCTGCGCTGAGGAAGTGCTCGCTACTTTCCCAAATGCTAAATTACTCATTTGTACTAGAGATATAGCTGAAATCATAGCATCCCATAAAAAGCGATATGCTAAAGAAATTGCACTGGGTAAGGACAAAGATGATCCGAGCATTGCATGGCTTTCTCATTCTGTAGAGCAATATCTTAATTATTTGCTTAATATAGAGAACAAAATCAAAATTTTAAGCAGTAAATTTACAGATGCTTGTAAGATTGTCTCTTATGGTCAATTAACCAATGAACCTGATGATACGCTGAAAGCCCTATTTTCTTTTTTAGGTGAAGCATTTAATAGCGCTGCTGTTTCCAAAGAAAGGCGGGAACAAGCTTGGGATCCATTGCTTAATCAGGCCCCCCAAAAAAATGATGTAGATATTGAAAAATTCCTGTCACGGCAAGATATTGAGATGATTGATGCAAAAAGAAAAGCTTTTGCGGATTATTGGTGTTAGGCGAAAAAATCGTAAACACACTCCTATTACGAAGGACACCAGTAAAATGCATAAGATTTTTCATAATATACCGGTGATGCCAATACAACAGGTATTGGCATCGCCTTTTGGTCGTTCTGAGCATCAGCTTGGGCCTGTTTGGCCTGAGTGGGACTCGCAGCATGAAATCCGATTTAAAAGAAATAATAATCTTAAAGACGATGAGCCGATCATTAGTGATGGGCAGCATCTATGCTATGAAACTAGAACTGTGTTCTGGTGCGGTGCAATCGTAGATCATTTTGGGCACCAAATTGCTGATTTTTCTACTCGAATTATGGCTTATCGAAAGTTAGGCTTGAGAGGTGTATACGCGTTTAGTGCCCCTAATAACGAGAAATACACCATAGAAAATACCCCGTCTTTCTTTAGAGCAATTACAGACTGGTTGGAAATTAGTGAACAAATTTTACTCGTCAACAAGCCTCTGCTGGTTAAAGAGCTCATTGTACTTGGACAGCAAGAGCAATTACCAAACGTCGGTGCTAACGGCGATTATTTATCGGAGTTCGATAATTTAGTACAAAGTAAAAAGCTCAATATCAATAAAAATAGAAAAATTTATGTATCTCGTTCAGCGCAGAGTAAAGGGGTTATCGCGGGCGAAAAGTATATTGAAAAAATATTGATTCAACATGGCTTCGAAGTGTTTATGCCCGAGCAATATTCGTTGTCTGAACAACTACACAAATACCTTAATAGTACAACTTTGGTTTTTTCGGAAGGGTCAGCATTACATACAATGCAGCTCCTTGGACGTGGGTTAGGTAAAGTACACGTAATAAGACGAAGGCCCACTTATAATATGTGTAAGAATTTTATCGAGCCAAGAGCTGAGAGCGTTGATTATTATACTATTGGCGATTTAGTGTGTGGCTTGCGTGATGGTAAGCCTCTGTTGGAATGCGGGGTCACAATACCCGACAGAGTCAAATTGAATAATATCATAAAAAAAATTGTAGGTTGTGAACCAGATATTGACGACACTGCTCTGCAAGAGTGTGTTCGACAAGACCTCAAGCGCTATTTTACTACGGAGACTCTGTCGACTAGGAACAATATTGATGGTTATTCAGATAGTTTGATGCAAGCTATCAAGAAAGCAGGCTACCCGGAAGTAATTGAAAATGAATAGAGATCCAAATAAAGAGCTAGGTTTATATCAGTCAAATGATGGACATTTTATCGATTATGGCTATAAGCTTTGTCCAGAGGTAGGTGAGTTTGTAAGAGCTCCTCTACCTGATTTTAAAAAGCCGTTCTTTGCTTGTCTCGGCGCAGCTCAAACGTTAGGTCGATTTGTTAAAGATACTTACCCAGAGTTACTTGCAAAAGAATTGGGCTTGCAATCACTCAACCTTGGTCGTGGTGGAGTTGGGCCCGAATATTACCTTCAAAGGCCGGCGTTATTGGAAACGGTCAATAAAGCTGAATTTGTTGTTCTCCAAGTTATGAGTGGACGCTCTGTATCGAATTCAATTTTCAAAGACAAGGGGGGGCTGAATCACTTTACCTCCTCTTTGTTTGAGGGGCGTCAGTTATCAGGAAAATTGTGGAAAGAGATTTACGAAACGTCATCTAGTGAGTACTTTCAATCTGTATTGGCTGAACAGCGGGGTATATGGCTTGACAAAATGCAAGCGCTGATACGTGCTATCAAAAAGCCAGTAATCTTACTTTATTATTCCCATTTTAAGCCGCCAGAAAAATTGGTTTTTAATAACTTCGACCAACTCTGGAAATTCCCGCAACTTATCGATAAAACTCTAATAGAAGTGCTTAAGAAAGATGTTGCGGTCTATTTTGAGTATTACTCAAACCTGGGTATGCCGCAAAAGTTGCTAAGTGATAATGGTGCTTCAGCCTCAGTAAAAATGGGGATAAAGGACAAAAATACCAATCTAAACAAATATTATCCGTCACCGGAAATGAACGCTGATTTAGCTATAAAACTAGCTGAGTTCTTGAAAGTCACCGAATTTTCGTTGCAAAACACCCATCGAAAGAGTGTAAGTAAAGCTGTTGACTTTAATCGATTACTTAAGCCCTGGGTACATCCCAACATTCAGAATTTTTTAAAAAGCTTGGACAAATCCGACCTGCTAATCTTTGATGCTTTTGAAGCTGAATTCTGGTTAGATCAAGCAAATCTGCAATGCCTTACAGCATCGCCGCATTCTTGGAGAGAAGTGTTACAACGAAACAAGGTTAGTAGGGTAGTTATAGCATCGACAGAAAACGAGAAATTGTTGAAATACGAAGTTACCGAATTCTGTTCCTTGCGAAATATCCTGACAGAAGTGAAAGGTATTTATTCTGACATCATCTTCAACTGGTCATTTCGAGTTAAATCATTCAAGGTGGATAGCGAACAGATAAAACCAGTCGAAAAATATGTGGTTCTTTGCACACCGCGCTCGGGAAGTACCGTTCTTTGTGACCTATTAGAAAAAACTGGCGCTGCGGGACAACCTAAAGAGCACCTTACTCGGCCAGTGTTTGAAGCGCTGAAAGCGTCTGCATTTAGTTTTGATGACTGGTACACTACTCTACAGAACAATGTTTTAAGCGATAATTTGGTATTTGGAACGAAAATTATCACTGAGAGACTTGAGTGGTTGCGGTCTATTTACTCTGATAACTTCCTGCACTCGTTTTTTGGTTCCCACAAAGTTCTAAAACTCACTCGTGGTTCTGTGGCCGAGCAAGCTGTGTCGAAGTGGTTTGCACAGCTATCAAATAAATGGCATGTAAAGGACAAGCAAGAGACCGAATACTCTTATCATCTAGTTAAGAGTTATAATTTTAATGCGATCTACAAGATTTATAACGAACTAAAAGCTGACGAAGTAAAACTTAACGAGCAGATAAACACTATTTTTGGAGGGCAAGCGCTTTCAGTTGAATATAGTGATCTTATCTCGAATACATCAAATGAAATGTATCGTATCACTAAGTTCTTGGATGTTAGTGTAGCGTTGGCCAATGTAGGGTTGGAAACAGACTTTAAGAGACACGATGTCGAAGCAAAGGATGAAATACTGGAAATATTTTTGCGTGATCTTGCTTCACGTTCTTAATTGTAGGTAAAAAGTATTGCGCGTAGTAATTCATATTGGTCCTCCTAAGTCGGGGACCTCTGCAATTCAAAAGTGGTTATTGCAAAATCGTGCAGAACTGCAACAGTATGGTATTTATTATCCGCGCCATCAGTCTGATCCTAATGGCGTAAGTTCTGGTAACCTGTTGTCACTGTTTAGTCGGGATAGTAATGGTAAACCTCTTTTTGATCGTGAAAAAAAAGCGCAGTTGTTGTCGGAGTTTGAAAATACAAAACTCTCTACCTTGTTGCTTTCTTCAGAGTTTTTCTTTCAACAAATTGAGACACTCGCAGCAGAATTCCCTACTGCCACATTTGTGGCTTACCTGCGGTTTCCGGTAGAAGTAATAGAGTCGTCTTACAATCAAGGCGTGAAGCGGCATGGCGAAGTTAAAGCCTTTGGAATAGACAAGAAACCTAAGTATTTTCAAATTCATGTATTATTCCGTGAGATTAAAGCTGTCGGCATAGAGCGATTCCAGTTGAGACCTTATCACTCGCAGTGCTTTGTTGGTGGTGAAATAGTGACTGATTTTTTGGAAGCTATCGGATGCAGTGTTACTAGTAACCATTTAAAAATGACCAGTGAAAGAGTTAACACTTCTTACTCACTCGAGGCGGTCGAATTTAAACGTTGGTTTAATCAGTTTAATGTTAAAGAATTACAGGAAAAGCTAGATTACTTTTTACAAAGTTATCAGGGCCCGACAGCTAACTATTCTTTGATACCATCAGAAATTTTTGAAATCTATAGAAATACTTATTTGCAAATTCTTAATGATGTAGGTAATTTTTTTAGAATTGTAAACTTAGATAAGTTCATAGAGGCATGTCGTCAGCAAAAACAGCGCCCTTTTGCAAGGCAAGTATTGCCTGATGAAGAGTTTTTGAAAATTGCTACAGAGTTTTTAGCAGCCTACGCTGAAATGGCTCCTGCTGTATTTAAGACTTTGAAAGAGCGAGATGCACCCGACGGAACCTATAAGAGCCCCCACCGTATTAAGCTTATTTTAGGCTTAATACCTGTGAAGGTTAAGTTTAGGTTTTGGTTTTGCCATATTGTTAAGCGTTTCAAAAAAAGTACTATAAAAGGTGTTGTAAGAAGCGTGAATAAATGAAGATGGATATTTTTGACCACTTTTTACCTTGGACAGAGTTTCGTGTTAACAATATAGATACAGACCAATGGCGCCTTTTGCTGTCACCAGTCGCAGCAATAAAGCAGGATCAATCAATCCCAATAACCAACCTCATGGTTCTCCTTTATACCAAAATTTTTGGGCAGTGTAGTTTAAAAGAAACTGTTCATCGGCGTATATTAGTAAGCTGGTATCAAACTTATGCCCAGTCTATTTTTAATCTTCCGCAACTTTTTTCGTTACTTGAGGGTAAAAAAGGTAGTGTAGAAAAGAACAAAAAACATGGTTTTAATCTTATTGGGTATGACCAGGGGCGCCTGGGGCTAGGTGAAGACCTAAGGAGCTACGCGCGCTTGCTTCAGCAGAAAGGTATCTCTTTTTCAATTTATCATATTGGCCATCTGACAGACAAACTCGACTTCGATTTTAAAATGTATTATTCCACACAGTTGCCTTATCAATACTCTCTGTTTTTTCTAAATCCAATCGAGTTGCAGAAATTTGTGCAGATTTTTGATGGTGAACTGAGCGGATTCGGCACTACAATCGCAGTGCCTCCATGGGAACTACCTAAAATTCCCGATTCTTGGTTCGATCATCTTAATAAATTTGATTTTATATGGTCAATTTCCGAGTTTGTTCAGCAAGCTTATTTGAGTAGTCGTGGGAATAAGAGCAAAGTGGAAATTGCTAACCCGATTGTGATACAAAAAACACAACCTCATTGTTATAAAGTACCCCGGCAGTCTCGACCTTATACATTTCTCTATATTTTTGACGCGGCATCATATTTAGCAAGGAAAAATCCAACTGGAGTTATTAATGCATTTATCAAAGCATTCAAATCAGGGAAATATGACGTTAGATTGATATTAAAAGTTTCTAACACAAATGACTCACCTGAATGGAACCTGGTTCGGCATCTCGCAACGCAAGATCGAAGAATCAAAATAATTGATGATTCGTACAATGAAAAAGAGATGTCCACGCTGTGGCTTAAAACTGACTGCTATGTTTCTTTGCATCGTAGTGAGGGCTTTGGCCGAACAATAGCTGAAGCAGTTTCATTGGGCTTGCCAGTGATTTCCACAAATTGGTCCGGAAGCATTGATATAATAGGACAAGATAACCCTTTAAACATTGATTACAATTTGGTGCCTGTAGATGCTCATCAGTATCCGTGGTCTGATGAGCAATTTTGGGCAGAACCATCGATAGATGATGCTGCTGACAAAATGCTATGGATAGTTGAAAATCATAATAGTAATGATGTAGCTGAGTTGGTTCAAAATAATACTGCAAGGTTTAAGACTTTATTTGATATCAACGCTAAAAATAGGACGTTATTCAATTATTTTGAATAAGAAATATTTAAATGAGAACTTTATCAGCTGTGCTTTCATGATAATCTCAATAGCGACTTTGAGAATTACTATGACGATTTAGTTTGGAGAATAAACAATATGAGAAAAGGAATAATCCTAGCGGGTGGTTCAGGAACCAGACTCCATCCCCTTACTAAAGTCGTAAGTAAACAGTTAATGCCTGTTTACGATAAACCAATGATTTACTATCCGCTCTCTACGCTTATGATGTCTGGGATAAGAGATATTCTGATTATCACTACCCCGGAAGAGCAGAGTCGATTTATTGAGTTACTGGGTGATGGAAGTGCCTGGGGGCTCAACCTTCAGTATGCGGCTCAACCGTCGCCGGATGGTCTTGCCCAGGCATTTCTTATTGGTGAAGATTTTATTGGTAACAATAGTTGTTCCTTAGTGCTTGGTGATAACATCTACTATGGCCACGATCTGCGGGTTTCATTAAAAAATGCTTATGGGCAAACACAAGGTGCTACGGTATTTGGCTATCACGTTAATGATCCCGAGCGCTACGGTGTAGTGGATTTCGATGACGACTGGAATGCGTTATCCATCGAAGAAAAACCAGCAGTTGCAAAGTCTAATTATGCAGTAACTGGCCTCTATTATTATGACAACCGCGTTGTCGATTTCGCCAAAGAAGTAAAACCTTCCCCGCGAGGCGAGCTAGAAATTACCGATCTGAACAATATGTACCTGCAGGATGGCTCTTTAAAAGTGGAGCTGATGGGGCGTGGCTCTGCGTGGTTGGATACCGGTACGCTTGATAGTTTGTTAGATGCTGCAAACTTCGTGGCGGCGATAGAGAAACGCCAGGGCCTCAAAATTTGTTGCCCCGAAGAAGTGGCGTTTCGCATGGGTTACATTGATGCAGAGCAGTTAGAAAAGCTGGCCGCACCATTGGTGAAAAGTGGATATGGTAGTTATCTGCTAAAAGTTATAAACGACCGGGTACGTTAACAGATACGATAATTAGGAGATCCCGGATAAGCGCTGCGCGCTTTCCGGGATGACGTAAATTTAATGATGTCGCCCCGACAAATATCTATTGTCACCGTGGCCAACAATTATTGTCATCCCGGTCTTGAGCCGGGATCTCCATAAACGTCTGGGAAGTGGCTCCGAAGAAATAGTTAGGAGATCCCGGATAAGCGCTGCGCGCTTTCCGGGATGACGTAAATTTAATGATGTCGCCCCGACAAATATCTATTGTCTCCGTGGCCAATATTTATTGTCATCCCGGTCTGTTTTTATTGTCATCCCGGCCTTGAGCCGGGATCATCATAACAGTCTGGTGAAGCGGCAGCGAAGAATTAATTGGGAGATCCCGGATAAGTGCTACGCCTTCCCCGGATGACGGCGTACAATTAGGAAGTCCCGGATAAGACCGGTACTCTCTCCGGGATGACAGAATAAAGATAGGAAAAGAATTAACCATGCAAGTAATCAAAACCGACATCCCGGATGTCAAAATTATCGAACCACGTGTATTTGGTGATGAGCGCGGTTTTTTCTTAGAAACCTTTCGCACTGATTGGTTTAAAGCTGAATGTGCCGACGTCGATTTTGTGCAAGACAATCACTCTAAATCTAAACAAGGGATTTTGCGCGGCTTGCATTATCAGTTAGAGCAAACTCAGGGCAAGCTGGTCCGCGTAGTGTCTGGCGAAGTGTTCGACGTAGCCGTGGATATGCGGAAAGACTCTGAAACTTTCGGCAAATGGGTTGGCGTGTACCTGTCTGCCGAAAACAAGCGTCAGCTATGGGTGCCTGCTGGCTTTGCGCACGGCTTTTATGTCACCAGTGAATCGGCTGAATTTGTGTATAAGTGCACGGATTACTACCATCCGGAATCCGAAATATCGGTGAAATATGACGATCCAACCATTGGCATTGAGTGGCCGCTGGTGAATGGCGAAGCGCCGTCTTTATCGGGCAAGGATGAAGCCGGTACGGCTTTTGTTGATGCGCCGGCGTTTTAGGATATTACCATGAAAAAATTAGTGGTTATCGGCAAAAGCGGTCAGCTGGCCTGGGAAATTGCCCGACTGGTACCGGAGGCAGTGTGCCTGGGCCGGGATGATATTGATATTACCTCAGGCGAAGACATCGCTGCGAAACTCGGCCCAATTAACCCTGATGCAGTGATCAATGCCTCAGCCTATACCGCTGTGGATAAAGCCGAGTCCGATGAAGAAAATGCTTACCTGCTAAATCAAACGGCGGTAGCCAACCTGGCGAAATATTGCAAAAGCAATAATGTGTTTTTGGTGCATGTGTCTACCGATTATGTGTTTAACGGCGAAAAAGGCTCTCCCTACACGGTAGATGATGCCATCGAGCCTCAGGGCATGTACGGTATAACCAAAGCGGCGGGTGAGGCCGAAGTGACTTCGATTCTTCCAGCAGCAAGTGCCATCCTGCGTACTTCCTGGGTGTATTCCAGCCATGGCAATAACTTTGTAAAAACCATGCTTCGCCTGATGGCAGAGAAGCCTCAGCTAGGTGTGATTGACGATCAAATTGGCAGCCCTACCTGGGCCAAAGGCCTGGCGCGTGCCTGTGTGGAAGCGGCTTCTCATCGCACAGCAGGCGTATATCACTGGTCTGATGAAGGCGTATGCAGTTGGTATGATTTTGCCATAGCCATTCAGCAATTAGGGCTGGAAAAAGGCTTACTGCAACAGGCCGTGCCGGTAAAACCCATTCCGAGCAGCGCTTATCCCACCCCGGCAAAGCGCCCCCATTACAGCGTATTGGATAAAACCCTAACGCGAGAGACTTTTACTTCACCCCTTAACCATTGGCGCGAACAGTTAAGCGCTATGATGGATGAGTTAGTGTAAGCGCAGCAGAGAACTTAATAGCATGACAACAGCGAAAACCATTATTGTAACCGGCGGCGCGGGCTTTATTGGCTCGGCGGTAGTGCGCCATTTGATTAACGATACCAATCATAACGTAGTGAACCTCGATAAGCTGACTTACGCCGGTAATCTTGAGTCGCTTAAAGAAGTTGACTCAAGTGAACGTTATCACTTTGAACAAGTGGATATCTGTGATGGTGCAGAAGTAAAACGGGTTCTGGATACGTATCAGCCTGATATCATTATGCACCTGGCCGCCGAGAGCCATGTTGACCGTTCAATTGACGGCCCCGGTGAGTTTATTCAAACTAACGTAGTGGGTACTTACGTACTGCTTGAGCAAGCCCGTGCTTACTATGCTCAATTAAATGAAGACAAGAAAGCGGGGTTCCGTTTCCACCATATTTCCACCGACGAAGTATACGGCGACCTGCCACATCCGGATGAAGTGGCTACAGGTACCGAGCTACCGCTGTTCACCGAGGATACGTCATACGAACCAAGCTCGCCATATTCAGCCTCGAAAGCGGCATCGGATCATCTGGTGCGTGCATGGTTAAGAACATTTAAATTACCTACCGTGGTGACTAACTGTTCTAACAACTATGGCCCTTACCATTTCCCGGAAAAGCTTATTCCGCTGATGATCTTAAACGCGCTGGCAGGCAAGCCTCTGCCTGTGTATGGCAAAGGTAACCAAATTCGCGATTGGTTATATGTTGAAGATCACGCCAGGGCGCTGGTGGTGGTGGCTACCCAAGGCGACATTGGCGAAACCTATAACATCGGTGGTCACAACGAAAAACAAAACATCGAAGTGGTGCACACCATTTGTGACATCCTCGATGCAGTAAAACCCAAGGCCGAAGGCAGCTACCGCGATCTCATCACCAGCGTAGCTGATCGCCCCGGCCATGATATGCGCTATGCTATTGATGCCAGTAAAATTCAAAAAGAGCTGGGCTGGACGCCCCGGGAAACGTTTGAGAGCGGCATTAAGAAAACCGTGGAATGGTATTTAAACAACACCGCCTGGTGGCAAGCCGTATTAGACGGTAGCTATCAGGGGGAGCGGTTAGGCACTGCTTAAATAATTGTCGTTTAACTCGATATTTAACGCAAATAACAGGGGGCAAGTTGCCCCCTTTGTGCTATTTGGGGATATCCCACCTTTCGTATATCAAGCGCCGGCAATGCGGTAAGTATTTGCAAGTCTAATCCAATACACCTTCTCCACACCTCTATTGTCAGTGTCCGCATCTTTTATCTTCCGCTTTATCGTTGCCGTTGAGTTACCACAGTAAATGAACAACTGCGTTTGGCAACAAAGGAATAGCTAAAAATAAATCTATGGATGAGCCTTACTGGCGTATGAGACTGTTCACTTTTACTGTAAGCGATCAATATAGACCCGGATCACCCCATTTTATCTAAGTCGCTCGTTAATTTTTTGTCCGCGAATCTCTCTTTCCAGACTCTTGGCGTCAGGTCGAGTACGTCTTTGGCCGGATGCAGTGCTACACGCTGCAATACATCCACGAGGTAATGGTAGGGATTGACGCCTTGCAGGCGGCAAGTCACCATCAGGCTTTGTAATATGCCCAGTTGTTCAGCCCCGAGTTCGGACCAACAGAACAAATAGTTTTTTCTGCCCATGGGGATTACCCGCAGTGCCCGCTCAAGATGATTGGTGTCCATGGGTAACGCGGGGTTACTCAGGAACACCTTGAGTTGGCTCTCTCGCTCAGCGGTGTAATGAAGCGCCTTGGCGAAGGGGGATTTGGGTAGTAAATCAGTGCGCTGTCGTTGTTGGTAGACCCACCGGAAGAAGTCAGTCACGAGTGGTTCGCTGTGTTGTTGGCGGTAGGTATGGATATCGGCCAGGTCTGATTGCTTATCCCGGATGTGTTTTTCATGCCGGTAGAGTGTGGCGATAATATCCAATGCCTGTTGTGCGGTGTGAGGCTCACTGTCGAGGGCTTTTTCAAAGCCTCTGCGCATGTGTACCCAACAGGCAGCGTGCACAATCTGCTGTTCGTGTTGGTTTAACTGTTCAACCGTCTTGGTGTAAGCGGCATAGCCGTCGGTCAGCAAGGTACCGGTAAAGTCCTGCAACTGGGCTTTGGCATGCAACATGCCCCGGCTGTGACTCCAGGTAAACGCCACCTCATCACTATCACCGTACATCGGCCAAAAGTAAGTTTGTTTCATTTGCCCCGGTTTTCGGCCAGCCCCTTTGGTACGCCCGGCTTTGATGGGCACTTCATCCATCATCAGGATTTTGCTTTGCAGAATGTGCTGCCACTGGGCCTTGGCGATGGGCCGAAGCAGCTCAATGCCTTGTTGTATCCAGTTGATTAAGGTAGCCCGGCTAAGGGTAATGCCGCTATCGAGCATCCGTTGATGTTGGCGGTGAAGTGGTAAGTGATACACCGCTTTATCCACCATCAGCCCGGCGAGTAATGAAACATCGCAGTAACAGCCTTCCAGTACATTGGTTGGCGCTGGGGTATCCTTAAGGGTTTGCGTGGTTTTATGACGCACGACCTGACGACGATACACCAGTACCACATAACTGCCGGGCTGTTGTGCTAAGCGACGGGTTTCTTTGATATCAACAACTTCATACTGGTCGGCCTCCGCCCCCTGTAATTCTGGCGCAGGCAGGTCAATCACCTGTTGCGGCACCGTCTCATCAAAACGCAGGCCTTCATCATTCACATCCGAGTCGCGACGTTGCTTTTGTGAGGAACGGGTATGGGCCTTCACCGGTTTGGTGTCTGCCGGTAAGGCGTGTGTCTCACCCTCATCAAACAAACTGCTCTGCGCCGGATTATCCACTAACACTTTTTCAGACTTACGCCCGAACAACTGGCGTTTAAGCCAGTCCAGTTGATGCTTGAGTTGCGCAATCTCCTCAGCTTGATGAGCAAAGGCAGCCTCAATTTCAGACGGTGAAAGGTGACTAATAGAATGTGTTTTCATGGCGTAAATTATAACAAAATCAGTCAATTAAATCGCCTGTTTTGTTTGTCTTTTTGCCAGTAAATGCCATCAATCAAACACTGTAACTGAGCACTGTTTAATGGTGTTTTTGCTGTACCGTCAGTGACTTTGGCGAAGGTGCCTTTTTCTAACCGTTTACTCCACAAACAATAACCGCCCTGGTAGTAATACAACACCTTGAGCTGGGTACGGCGTTTATTGATAAACACAAACCAGTCACCACAATGCGCTTGCATCCCCAGTTTGCCCTGTACCAGTGCCGCCAGCCCATCAAACTGTTTGCGCATATCGGTATTACCGGTATACAGCCAAATACGCCCATTGGATAAGGGTAACATCAGGCAGCCCGGTTCATCCGCAGCACCACACCACCGGGTAATGCCAGTTCAATCTCCCAGGCAGAACCTGCGCTCTGGTTCGCACTTGCTGGCATATCAAAGGCAAGCCAGTTATCTTGCTGCGCAAGCGATTGGCTATCATCGCTCAGTTTTTTACGCCACAGATAGAAGTTTGATACTGTTAACGCATGCTGTGCACAAAATTCACTGACTGTCAGTTCGCCTGCTGCTTGCTTATCAATCAATACCTGCCATTGCTCGCGTGTACGTCTTTTTGTTGCCATCGATTAAGTCTCCGTGAGTAAAATCTACGGGGACTATTTTACGGGGTAGTTCAATGAGGAAAAGACGGTCTAAATTGATCGCTTACCTTTTACTAAGCTGTTACTATTTTATTGTGATGTCAGGGGTCTATTATTTACATTTTCCTTATTTGTGGTGATTTTTTTGTAGTTAATCACTCTTTATTGTTATTTTTTAATGGTTAAATTTTATAATCACTATTAATGATGATTTTCTGTCTTTACTTCGCATTAAATGGTGACTATATTGTATTTTACTTTATATAATCACTTTTTAAGGTTGTTTATGAGCGCTTCAGAGAATAACGAGCTGTTACATCAGGCTTTATCTGCTCACCAGCAAAGCCTTTCCGCCGCTACATCAACGCTGGAAAGGCAATTGAAGATGGCCATGAACTCAAGTGAAGTAGCGGGGAACCTCAACCAGTTTAATTACGTCCTTGACGATTACCTTCGGCAACACCAAATGGATTTGAGTACCCTGGCCATGCTGGCGGGCGTGTCCAAAAATACCATGACCCGTCTTAAAAAATCGGTTGAGTCTTGCAGAATCGACACGTTAAATGCCGTACTGAATGTTATGGGCATGGAAATAGTGATAGCCAGAAAGGCTCAAACCGATGAGTGAAATAAATCGCCAGGGGGCCATCTATGCCAATAACCTGCTGGCGGGTTATCTCACAGAACTCACCGCTAATGGTAAAGTACGGTATACCTATCAGTATGTCTTGGAGTATCTTGGTAGCGGTGTGCCCATAGGCCACCAGTTTCCTTTGCAAGCCGACGCTTTTCTATTTGATGCGTTTCCCTCATTTTTTGAAAACCTGCTAAGTGAAGGGTGGATAAAAATGTATCAAACAACCAATACCCGGTTAGACAAACGTGATGAATTTGGCTTGCTATTGCATAATGGCCGGGTATTGATTGGGGCGCTATCTGTGGTGAATATGGAAAAGGAATTCGTGAGATTATGACTGCTCAGCTAGGCCAAATATCACTTAAAGGCGGAGCTGCACCATACTCCCCGGCGTTTCTGAAGAAGATGTTTACGTTAACCCGCCTGCCCGCAGCGGGGATAAGAGTTAAAGGGGACCAGGCATTATTTAATCGTGCCGCGCCGCGCTATTTGGATGGTCAATCTATCTCGGGTGTCCAGAAAAAATTATTCATGGATCTAGAAGGCAATTACCTGGTACCGGTAAAAGGCCATGGCCGGTATATTGTTAAACCAGCCCCCGACCATCTGCCCCATCTGCCGGAAAACGAACATGCCATCATGCAATTGGCCAGACTCTGCAAATTTAATGTAGCAGATAACGCCCTGGTGCCTTTTGAAGACGGTGAACTGTGTTATGTGACCCGTCGGTTTGATTTGCGCGACGATGGTCGCCGGTTGTTTGTTGAAGATGCCGCAAGTTTGTGTAACGTCCACTCATCGAATAAAGGCAGTGACAACCTTTCTTATGAAGGTGTGCTGAAAAAATTATATGAAGCCAGTGGGCGAAATATGGCGATAATATTCAACGGTGTCAGGCAGGTGTTATTTGCCTACCTGGTAGGCAACAACGATCTCCATTGTAAAAATTTGTCGATGTACCGACACCCGGATGATGCGACTGTCAGGATGCGGGATTTTACGCCGGTGTATGATGTAGTGTCGGTAGCACCCTATCAGGATTACTATAACGAGGATTTAACGCTTTGTGTTTTGGCGAGTGAGTTAAATGCCGTGTTTAGTCCGTCGTATGAAGCCGTTGGTCATTATTGTATGGAATGTTTTGTGCGTTTGGCAATGAATCTTGGAATGCACAAAGCGGCGGCACAGAAGCTAGTGGCTCAACTCTGCAACGATGTTGCCCGCTATTTTCAGCCGTTGCTCGCGGCTTCTTCGAGTCCGGATAAAACGGTTATCGAACAGCATATCAAAGCAAAGCTGGCTCGCTTTGCCCCGGATATCGCTGCGCTAAAATCAGTTAAGTGATGTAACTGTAGCGGGGTACTGTGTGTTTTTAGGCAGGCTCGTAAAGAAAATGGTTCATTGTTACTCGATCTTTCTCTCTTACTGTGGGGATATTTCTTTAAAGGCCATAAGACAGTGAGATAATAAAACAGGGAGAAAGCATCAGGTGCAGCCCATTTTCTAAAGGATCAGCGGAGTATCCGGACTTTATCCTTATCCCACTTCAAAAGAACATTTGTACGAAACCAGCCGGGTTTAACTGAGTTATATTCCTTTTCTGTTACATCCAGAAAACCATTTGGGTTAATTTCTGCAATTGGTAGCAGCAGATCGGTATTGTCAAAAAAGTAAACTCTATGGCATTGATTCGCCATGTCAGATCGCCTGATAGCGAGTTGGCCTCCAGGTAAATCAGAGCCAACCTATTGGGCGACGAACTTGCCGCGAGAGCAATACGCAGTACAAGCAGTCTTACAATTATACAGCTAGCGCTGGCAGATAGAATTACTCTTCAAGGAGTGGAAACTCTACTGCAGTTTACGTAAGTTCAATACTCGGAATACGGGCTTGATGGAGGGACTGATATGGCAGTTTGCTGGCATTATTGGTGAAACAGCGTATTGGGTTTAGTATTCAACGTCTGATGGGCGCCGATATATCGAGCTTCATGGTCGCGAAAAATACGCAAAGCTGGTTTTATCTATTAATGGAGTCGATACTCCATGACGCTTAATCTGAATTTATACAAACGTGGAATTTGGCAGTAAATTATTTATCAGGATGTGCCAATCGGGCACATCCTGCCAGAGATAGGAAAACCGGGCGCTTGAAGCATGGCTTGGTCTCGGTTAATCCTTAATGTCCAACCTATGAATAATCGTTATTCGAATAACTGTATTAAGGTTATCCAGTACGGCCTTTTTTATTGCTTGTTCGCCTGTACTACAAGCAATTTTTCTAATGTGACATTAGTCAGCCGCTAAACAACATTTGTGCAAAATTGACAAATTGTTGTAAATCCCATTATGATGAAATCAGAGCATTTATCATCAAATGCTTAGGAGGTATTTATGCGATTATCGATAGAAATCACGCCTGAGCAGCATCAGAACTTAAAAGCCGCAGCTGCCTTACAAGGCAAGAGTATCAAAAGCTATGTGCTTGAACGGGCACTACCTAATGCAGACGAGCAAGCCGCCTTACAAAAGCTTGAGGCGTATCTAGCGCCGCGTGTTGCCGCCGCTAAAGCAGGTAAAATTTCGAGCAAGTCTGTCGATGACATTTTTGATGAAGAAATAGCGAAAGCCAAATAAAATAATGCCCTTGTATGACATTACGGATGATGCTGAAGCCGATATTCGCGAGATTGTTGGCTATACCCTTGAGAACTGGGGCGTTGCACAAACAAACATCTATAGAAAAGCCATAAAAGACACTTTTGAGCTTATCGGGCGCAAAACTGTAGTCATTCGCAAATTTTCAGATACGTTTCCTGATTTACTCGTCACAAAATGCCAGCATCACTATATCTTTTATCTTAATGAGGGCCATTGGGCCGGCAATTAACCTCAGTCTTGGCATAAATCGGCTTGGAGAGTTGGAAAGTCATTCATATCATCCATGACCCGAATAAGTTGCTCAGTACCATCGGGGTTACGCTTCATAATTCGACCACCTTTGGCATAGGTGAAGCCTACACCTTGGCTTAAAGCTTTTTCTCGCGCAGAGCGAGAAGCATGACGACCAATTTTCGCCAATGTCGTAAAATCAATTAGCGGATCTTGGCGTTTTGCTACAGAAACTTTTCTTACTAGCTGGCCCATTGATTTCTCCTTCAATTGATAAAGCTATTTTATCTATCGAACACATGAGTAGCAACCTAAGGGTTAGTGTACTGTACCCAATGAACGCGCGCACGATCTTTTCACTTTTCAACGGTCGTTCGTCCGCCATTGAGCAACTGATAAATAGAAGGAAGCCAGCCGGGTTTACGTCGGTAATAGTTTGTTTAAACGCAGCTAAATAACTTTATTATAGTGCCGTTTGCTTTCTCGCATGTGCATAGAGTGACATTCTACCCCGGCAGGACAATCCGCTGGCCTGCTCAAGGTATGCGCTGTTTTGCTGAGTTTTCTGAAGCTTAGATCCAGTTATACGCGCACTGTTGGAATTAAAATGATTGCATCATTATGATTTCATGTTATGCTGAACAATAGTTATACACTCAGTGGCAAGCCATGGCAGATTTCAGCACCATTACATTAACTCAGCAAAAACGGCTCGCGTTTATCGATTTTTGTCTGGAATTCTTCGGGCAAGTGGCCAGAGCGGATCTGGTTGGCCATTTTCAAACGGGGATCGCCTCGGCCACCCGGGATTTAACGTTGTATAAATCTCTGGCACCAGACAACCTGGTGCTGAGGCATCAAACCAAGCTCTATTACCGTACCGCCGAATTTTCACCGTTGTTTCCGCATCACGCGGAAGAAGTGCTGTTCAGGTTGGCAAACAAAGACGCAGATGAATTTAAGTTGCTGCAGCGACCCAGTGACGTATGCGTTGAAGCGGTACGTCTTATTCATGCTTCATCATCGACTATTGCGCCGCTATTACGGGCCATCATGCATAACAAAGCCATACACTGTCGCTACGTGTCGCTGTCTTCCGGCATAACGGAACGGGAACTAGTGCCCCATTCACTCATTAATAACGGTTATCGCTGGCACGTACGCTGCTACGACAGAAGCAATCAAGCATTCAGGGATTTTGTCAGCAATCGTTTTTTAGACATCAATTTACTGGACGGGCAACCGCTGAATACAGAGTCGGTGCTCAGTGATACGGCCTGGAATAATGTCATCCCTTTGGACTTAATACCGCATCCGGGAGTTAAGCATAAGCAAGCCATCGAACTTGATTACAACATGACGAACGGCAGCTTAACCGTGGAAACCCGCGAAGCGTTGCTGGGCTATTTAACCCAGGCATGGCGAGTGGATTGCTCTGCAAATTACAGGCTCGATCCAATGCAATTCCCACTGGCGCTGGCGAATAAAGAGGTGCTGAAAAACATGGATGTGAGTCCGTTGCTACCGGGAGTTAAGCAATGAAAGCCGATTTCAGCGTAGAGTTTTTGGAGCAATTTAAAGAACAAAGTGTCGCTTTGCGTTTGCTGCGCGCCCAACACTTTCCATTGATGACGAGTTTTTTTCACAGTGCGTTTATTCGCCATAATCGCCGGGCGGTGCCGTATCAGGAACTGATCGCAATGCTCGATTACCACTTAAGCGATGTAGCTGAAGTGTATGGCGAGCAAAAATACCCGAAAACAGCCCGCGCCTATATCGACGACTGGATCAATCAAAAGCCCGGTTATCTGCGTAAGTACCTGCCGCAAAACAGTGATGAGCCAGAGTGCGATTTATTGCCCGATGTCGAAAAAGCGCTGCACTGGGTTGAAGAGTTGCAGGGGCGGCAATTTGTCGGCACAGAATCGCGCCTGAAACTCCTTATCGATTTAATTGGGGAGCTGGTGCAGGGCACTACCAACGATAAATCTTTGCAACTAGAAGCCTTGCAGCAGAAAAAAGCGTTGATCGAACAGCAAATCGAGGCGGTAAAACAAGGCACCAGTCTTGGGCTGGACGATACCGAGGTGCGGGAAAGGCTGTATCTGGTCTCTGATATTTCGCGCAAATTACTCGGTGATTTCCGGCAGGTAGAGGCGAATTTTCGGCTCCTGGATAAGGACACCCGCAAAAAAATCACCTTGGGAGGTGGCCAGAAAGGGCGGGTGCTGGATATCGTATTTGCCGATCAGGACGTCATAAACAGTTCCGACGAAGGAAAGTCTTTTATCGCGTTTTTTGAATTGTTAATGACCCAGCAAATGCGCGATTCGCTAAGACAAAACTTAAAGCAGATAATGCACCACCAATTGGGGCACGAGTTTGTCAGTAGTGACGAATTGCTCCAGCACCTTTACAGCTATTTGCTGGAGGCCGGTGACAAAGTGAATCGCACCAAACAGCAAATTACCGAACAACTGCGCCGCTACATCGAGGAGCAGTCGCAGGATAACCGGCGCATTCTCGAGCTTATCCGCGATTTTGAAGCTGTTGCACATCAAACGAATCGTCCCGACACCCCTTTGCATTTGCAGCAGAATTTTGCCGAGATTGCTGGCATCCAGGCCAGTATTTATCCTCACCTCAGCCGTGGCTTGTTTGTCCCTAAAACACCGGAACAACTGGATTCTGACATCAAAGAGGGCGCCCAAGAAGCCGATGTGGATTTAACCAATCTGTTTGAAGTCAGTCATATTGACGAACTGCAGTTACAGCAGCAGATCTTTACTTCGCTGGATAAACATCAGGGGCAGGTGACCTTAGCCGGTGTGCTGGAAGATTATCCCCTGCAGTACGGCCTCGATGAGGTACTCAGCTACATTAAACTGGCCTGTGAAGAGGTTGTGCCTGCCAGTATTGACACCCAACAACCGCAACACGTTAGCTGGCAGAGTGAGCCGGGCGTTAGCCGCACCCTGTCGGTACCCACTATTACGTTTATTCGGGATACGTCATCATGAACGAACAAGCATCTGCAGAAGCCTTGACTGCGCAGCATCATGCGGCATTGAAGGTCCGGCTACTAAAAGGGCCGGTTTATCGGGCAAAACATCGCGACCTGTGGGATGTGCTGGAGCGTGATCAGGCGCTTATCCGCAGTTATTTTGACCAGATCGGTTTGTCGTTGCGACTCGATGATGCAGAAGGTTTTGCATTTTTACAACAGCGTGAGGTTGATACCGAAGAAGATCAAACAGAGATCCCCTCGCTTATTACCCGTCGCCAACTGAGCTTTGGGCAAACCTTGCTGCTGATTTTTTTACGCAAGCGCCTGGCCGAACACGATAGTGAAGAGAGCAGTCCGCGTCTTATTGTTGAGCGTCAGGAAATATGGCAGTGGCTCGCCCCCCATTTCCCGGATGCCAGTAACGAAGTAAAGCAGCACAAAGAGTTTGATGCGCTGATTAAAAAGATCACCCAAATGGGCTTTTTGAATCAGTTACCCAATCATCAAAATGATTTTGAAGTCCAGCGTATCCTCAAAGCCTTTGTGACAGCAGAGCAAATTGTCCGGTACACGGAATTATTCGATATCCATAGCAAAGAGGAAGCCAGTGATGAGCAGTGACACGTTAACAGAGACCGCTGCGCCAATACATAGCGATCCTCGCCCTGTATCACAAGCAACGCAGCGGCAGGGTTTTCGTTTAACCCGGTTTGAGGTATTAAACTGGGGGACCTTTGATAGGCAGATCTGGCACCTGGACAATAGTGGCGACAATTGCCTGCTCACCGGCAATATCGGTAGCGGTAAATCAACGCTGGTCGATGGCCTGACAACGTTGCTGGTTCCGCCCAGAAAGCTGGCGTTTAATAAGGCTGCGGGTGCTGAAAACAAAGAGCGTTCGCTGGAGTCGTACTTTTACGGCTATTATACGTCACAGCAGGATGAGTCGGGTAAAGCCCGTGCGGTAGGTTTGCGTAGCAAGGGAAATCACTATTCGGTACTGCTGGCACAATTTCATTCTGTAGCACTGCAACAAACAATTACACTGGCGCAGATCTTCTGGCTCAAACCTGGTGAAAACAAAGTGAAACGCTTGTTCGTTGTGGTTCCGGAGGCGCTCGACATTGCCACCCACTTCAGCGACTTTGGTACGCAAATTAAGGCGTTGCGTAAACGCTTGCAAAAAATGCCCGAGCTCACACTGGTTGAGAGCTTTAATCAATATCAACAAACCTTCAGTAAGTGGTTGGGGTTAGGTACCGATGGCAAGGCGCTGGAGTTGTTTAATCAAACGATTTCCATGAAATCAGTCGGCTCTGTGACCGACTTTGTGCGCCAGAATATGCTTGAACAGCCCGATGTGGAGGGGCAAATTCAGGAACTGGAGCGCAATTATGAATCATTAAAGCGACTTCACGACGCGGTGGTCGCGGCTCGTGAAAAAATTACCTTACTTCAACCGATTGATAAACATGGCCGTCAGGCGAAAGAGGCGGCGCAGGAAAAACAACACTTTGCGTTCTGCCGTGATTACGTAGACAGCTTTATGGCCGAGAAAGCGGTTGTACTGTATGAAAAGCGGATTGTCCGCCAGCAAGGTGAGCTTGAAAAACTGGCCATTGATGAACAGCAGTTGCAAAGTCAGAAACGTCGCCTTAATCAAACGGTAAGTCAGCTCAGAAGCGATATCGATCAAAACGGTGGGGGCCGGTTGCAGCAACTGCAAGATAAAATTAAAGGCTTAGATGAAGCAAGAAACCAAAGTAAGCGTTTGTGTGATAACTATCTCGCACTGGTTAAGCCGCTCGGGCTGCCCGAAGCGCTAACAGCAGATAACTTTGTCAGCAATATACGTGAATCGCATTCTTTGTTTGAACAACATCAACAGCAACTCGAAAATATTGAGAGCCGGCAAGACGATTACAAATTGCAAAATCACCAGTTGCAACAGCAACAACAGGCGGTGCAGCAAGAGTTGGAGGCGCTGCGTCATCGCAAATCCAATATTCCGGTACGCCAGTTAAACATCCGCGAGCGACTGTGTGAATATCTTAAGGTAGAGGAAAGCCGGTTACCCTTTGTCGGTGAGTTGGTGCAGGTAAAACAGAGCCAGACTCAATGGCAGGGCGCCATTGAGCGGGTGTTGCACAACTTTGCACTGTCGTTGGTGGTGCCGGATTCGCTGTACGCTGATGTGAGTGATTTTGTTGAAAACACCCATCTTGGGACGCGGTTGGTGTATTACCGTGTAAAAAGTACCGAGAATTACTATCCGCAATCGCCGCAGCCGGACTCCCTGCTGGCAAAAATAGAAATCAAGCGCGACAGTGAGCACTTTCAATGGCTGCACCGCGAGTTACAGCAGCGTTTTGACTATCAGTGCTGCGAGTCAATGACTGACTTTCGTCGGAGTGAAAAAGCCATTAGTTTGCAGGGGCAGGTGAAGTCAGGTCGTTTTCGTCACGAGAAAGACGATCGCCACAGTTTGCATGACAAAAGCCGCTTTGTACTTGGCTGGAGTAACCAGGCAAAGCTCGACCTGCTGGCCGCCCAAATACGTGCACTGCAAACTGATGCCGCCGCCATGGCAACCACGTTAGCGCAATGCGCTAGCCAGCGCCGCGATATTGAAGAGTTGCGTCGTCAGGCCAAAAATCTCAGCGACTTTAACTTAACCTTTGAGCAAATCAACTGGTCACAGTTTGCCAATCAGTTGGAAGTCGCCAGGCAAGAAATACGGGTCCTGGAACAAAGCTCCGATGTATTGCGGGAATTACAACAACAGTTTCAGCACGCACAAACCGAATTAACCCAGGTGGAAGAAGCGTTTCGAGCGCACTATCAACAACTGGGTAAACTTGAGACTAAGCTGGAAGACGATCATAAGATCCTGGCTGAAAAGACAGCCGAGTGTAACGCGGTATCCGAACAGGTAAAGCAGCGTTGTTACCCGGATCTGTCCGCCTTGTATGAAAAGCATGGTGCGGCGCAATTGCGCATCGACATGCTGGCGAACCAATGCTCGGTGTTACGCACCAAACTGAATGAAAAAATCCAGCATCTTGAGGAGAAACGCAGTAAGCGGGAAAAGCAGATGCTCACCGCCATGAAAGATTTTGCTTTCCGTTTTCCTAACGATGTAACCGAACTGGACGTTAGTGAGCAGTCACTGTCTGAATATCAGCAGATGCTGAAAACACTGCAGGATGAAGACTTACCCCGCCATGAAACCCGTTTTAAAGAAATGCTTAATCAGGACACCATTCGTTCGATGGCGCTGTTTCGCAGCTATCTGGATAAGCAGGAAGAGCAAATCGATGCGCGAGTCAGTATGATCAACCGTTCATTACGGGAACTGGATTATCAGCAGGGCACCTACATCGAAATAGACAGTATTTCCTCACCGGATTTGGATATTCGTGAGTTCAAGCAGCGCCTGAAGAGTTGCGTGGAGTTTTCTACCGACGACAATTTATATTCCGAACAGAAGTTCGAGCAGGTCAAAACGCTGATTGAGCAAATGCGCCACGAGCCGACGTGGACTCAGAAAGTAGTGGATGTACGTTACTGGCAACTGTTCAATGTGGTTGAGCGATACCGTGAAGATAACAGTGAGAAAGAGTGTTATTCCGACTCAGGGGGTAAGTCCGGCGGGCAGAAAGAGAAGCTGGCGTATTCCATTTTGGCAGCGGCCATCCTGCTGCAATATCGCCTGGTGGATGACGAGACCGGCGCAAAAGCCAAACGCCGGTTTAATTTGGTGGTGATTGACGAAGCCTTTGCCCGTGGCTCAAAAGACAGTACGCGCTTTGGACTTGAATTGTTTAAAAAACTCGGACTTCAGCTGTTACTGGTAACGCCGCTACAGAAACTCGATGTCATTGAACACTACGTACAACAAGTGCACTTTGTTGATCAGCGCAGTAATCGTTCCATGGTGCTGAATATGACGATAAAAGAATATCGTGAGCGGCTCGCACAACACAAATCGCAGCAGCAATATAAAGCGCTGGTGGAAGAGGTAGAGCAAAACCCAGCGCTTAAACGTGAATAAGGGGCTGAATAGGTGCAGACAGTAAAAGCGCTGAAAGCAAAACTGCAAAAGCAATGGCAAAATCAGGTGTTCTACAAGCAGTGGCTGTGTGGCGAGTTGTCATTTCCTTTGCAGGTTTCACTCAAACGGCCGACAGACAAACAACTGCTGCACGATTTTGCCGTACTGACGGCCGCTCAACAGGCCTTTGAGCGGGAGCTTCTGCCTCATGCTGGTGTGAGTCTGCTTAAACAACAAGTCAGTTATGCCACTATGGGGCGTCAGAATGTCCCCGTTGCTGTGGTGTTTGAGTCGCCAGAAGCATTGGCCCGGTTTTGCGGTAAATGGCAGGAATGGCAGCAATTCATTGCCGATGCCAAGCGGTTGCAAGCGGGTTTGCCCCATGTGCGCATTGGCCAGCAGGTATCGATTAAACAGTTACTGAATCATGCGGGTGAGTGGGAGAAGCTTATTGCAATTGCGCACTTTTTCAGGGCGAATCCGTTACCCGGGTGTTATCTGCGCGAGCTACCCGTTGCCGGGGTAGACAGTAAATTTATAGAACACCGCAAGCAAACCGTAAAAACGCTGTTAGATGCGGTATTACCCGCAGACGCGATTAACAGCCAGTATACGCAGATGGGTGAACACGGTTTTGAAAAGCGCTTTGGTTTGCGTTTTGATGAGCCGCAGATACGCTTTCGGCTGCTTGATCCACAACTGTATTATGAAGTTGGCGGGTTGCGGGATATTACGCTACCGATTAGCCATTTTGCTCAGTTATCGTTAATGGTCGACCGTGTCTTCATAACGGAAAACCTGGTAAATGGTCTGGCGTTTCCCAATGTGAAAAATGCCCTGGTGATCTTTGGTAAAGGTTACAGTGTTCAACTGCTCAAACAGATACAGTGGTTACACCGCTGCCGGCTCTATTATTGGGGGGATGTTGATACTGACGGTTTTGCCATGCTCTCACAAATACGCGGTTATTTTAGCAACACGCAGTCGCTGTTGATGGATGAGGCGACATTGTTAGCCACCAAGTCTTTTTGGGGCGCGGAAGCGCTTAACAAACGCCAAACGCCGGAAAGTTTGCCCAACCTCTTACCCACCGAAGCGGCACTCTATACAAAGCTAAAAGCAGATCATTGGCAACCGCGCTTAAGGCTGGAACAAGAAAGAATTCCATTCAGTCTGTTATCCGAGCAGTTACGGCAACTAGGATGTAAGTAACAATAGTTTGGTTGTATTTGTCACGGCTATGACAGGGGATGAGAGCGCATACGTTTACTGCAATAGTGGTTAGTAACATCGGTTTAGCAAAACAAACATGGTAGGATCACTGAATGTAATGAAAGGTTTGCTAACAGTATGCTGGCAAATTGGAATGAAGGTCTACAAAGAGATAAGTAATGGCTAAGCAAGGTCACATCAACATTTGTCACGGCTATGACAGGGGATGAGAGCGCATACGTTTACTGCAATAGTGGTTAGTAACATCGGTTTAGCAAAACAAACATGGTAGGATCACTGAATGTAATGAAAGGTTTGCTAACAGTATGCTGGCGAATTGGAATGAAGGTCTACAAAGAGATAAGTAATGGCTAAGCAAGGTCACATCAACAGCAATAGTGGGTTAACGGTTGTATCAGTGAGTTCCTCAGGAAGCCAAAGCGCCCAAGCACGGGAGACGCTCGATAAACTGTGGGTAGAAGTTAACAAAAAACAGCAACGAAATGACCGTTATCAGGCTAAGCTTGAAGCGTTTATGGCGTACTTCAAGCAATCGGTTGAACCCATTGAACAGGAGGTCTGCCGGGCTAACGAGCAGTGGATCCGCCATCTAGTTTCTTTTGTGTCGCGTAAATCAATAAAGGGTAGGCAACATGAGGCCCTGCTGGATTGGATCCAGGAAGAATTAACGATACTTGAGTCGAATCCGTTTAATCCTGTGAATACCAATGACTTGAGGGACGCTTTTAATGAAGCGATAGTCACCTCAATTAAGCAGAACCCCAACTCCAGCGAGGTACCTGAGGAGCAACTCGATCATTACCGGATTGAGTTGTCGCTAATGCTTGGAGAAGAGATAGAACTCAGTGACGAAGAGTTGGTTGAGTTGATCCATGACCCGCATAAGGCAATGGCCTATTTTGAATCGGTGCTCAAACATAAAATGGAATCAGGTTACGTGGGTGATGATGAAGATATTCACGGGCAGGAGTCGCCATATTTTCATGACGAGTCAGATCAACACGATCATTCGTACCAACAACATAATCAAGACTTCCATAATACGAATGTCGATGTAGCTACTGCTTTGTTCAGCGATAAACAAATCAACAGACTCTATCGGCAGTTAGCTAAAAAGCTGCATCCTGACCGGGAACTCGACCCGGATAAGAAGGCTGAAAAAATGGGTTTGATGCAACAACTTTCACACGCCAGGGACGTTAAGGATCCGCTGGCTATATTTTTGTTAGCACAGCAGTATTTGCCAGAATATCAGTTGGAGTTAAACGACAATTTAACTGTGCAGTTAGAAACAATATTAAAAGACAAGGTTAAACAGTTAAACGCCGATTATCACGAGTTGCGACGCGGTGACGGACTGAGTGTGATAATTTGGCAGCGCTTTGGTGGTGGCACAAAGGCCGCCCGGGAAAAAGGCTTACGAGAATATCGGCAGGCGCTTGAGCAAGATGTTGAGAATCTCATGGCAAAGTGCAGGGAAATTAAAACGGTTAAAGGGTTGCAGAAGCACCTAACGGCACGACTTCAATCATTTAATTTCACGCGTGTTCCCATGTCCGAACTGCCCTTTGACGATTTTCCATTTGATATGTTCGATTAATCAACGTCTAGCTAGGTTGATGGCTATCTTGTTCGAGTACTCGTTGTGGCGGCAGATTGCCCCTTTTTGTTTTTTAAGCGATACTGCCCGCCGGTTGCTATGCATTACCAGTAACCGGATAATTACTAATCAAGGTTTGTGAATTCTTCGCGCATGTCTGTAAAAAAATATTCAATGATGGCAATTAAGGCTGGTGTTGGGGTTGTGCCCAAGCCATTGCGTAATTTTGCTAAGAAAAACCCGGCTCTTACCTCTTTTTACAGCAGATCACTGCAAAAGTCCGGACTGTTTTACGGCTTTCCCAGCAAGAAGAAATTATTAGCTTTATATTCCCAGACATTAAACCTGCAACAGTCTGCTATTAGTACTGATATTCACCGACTCGAGACCATCACGCCAAAGTTTTCATTGGCGATCATAGGTGAGGAAAATGGTAGGGTAATCCGCACTCTGAGGTCGCTAAGTAACCAGGCTGAAAATATCGATTACGTTTTTACAAGTGTTGAGTCTAACAGTCAAACCAAAGAGTTCTCAGACCTGAATTTCAAAAAGGTAAGTGGCCTTGGTGATGTATCGATACAACAAACAAATTCGCCTCTTTTATTGTTAAACGCCGGTGACGAATTGCATGGTCAGGCATTAGCCTATTTGAGTAAACGAACGGTAGAAGGACTACTTTACGTAGATACTGACCAGAAACTTTCCGGGTCTTTATGCGAGAATGCACGTTTATTGCCGGATTGGAATCCGGACTATCAGTTGAGTAATGCATACATTCGAAGTGGCGTTCTATTGTCTGCGAAGTTAAGAGAAAGTCTTGAGCAGACATCTGCAAAAACGATTGCGGGCCTGGTGACTCAACTGTGGTTGCTTGATAATGAGCTGAGTATTGAGCATGTTCCATTGTCTCTGGTTCACCACAAAGAAAATAAGCAAGCAAAATTAACCGAATTGCAAGAGATTGCCGGACTGATCGAGAGTGAAAAAGCCTCAGCTAATACTGTTGAGGTTGAGCAGATCAATATCGTGCAGTGGCCAGTAACAAATCAGCCCCTCGTTTCTTTAATTATCCCTACCAAAAATGCCAGGCAACTGGTTAAAGAGTGTATCGAGTCTATTTTGACCAAGAGCACCTACCAGAACTATGAAATTCTGCTGGTGGATAATAACTCCGATGAGCCTGAATCCCTGGCTTATTTTGAGGAGCTCAGTCAACACGAGAAGATCAGGGTATTAAAATACCCACATCCCTTTAACTACTCCGCTATCAATAACTTTGCGGCGCAGCAGGCCAAAGGAGAAGTGATCGGGTTGATCAATAACGATATCGAGGTGATCACGCCGGACTGGCTGGAATATATGGTTGGTCATGCGTTGAGAGAAGATATTGGTTGTGTAGGGGCGAAGCTCATGTACGGCGACGACCGTATTCAGCACGCCGGAGTGGTATTGGGCTATGGCGGTGGAGCCGGGCATGCACATAAGTACTTCCCTCGATACCATCCCGGTTATATGAACCGGCTAATCGCCTCACATAATTACAGTGCAGTAACTGCCGCTTGCTTACTGGTGAAAAAGTCACTGTTTGATGCGGTGGGGGGATTAAACGAAACCGATCTTACAGTCGCGTTTAATGACGTGGACTTCTGCCTGCGGGTGAGGGCTCAAGGAGTAAGAAATCTTTATTGCGCTGAAGCAGAACTGTATCATCATGAATCGGTATCCCGTGGGCTGGATGTCAGTAAAGAGAAAATGGCAAGGTTCAATGCTGAACTGGACTACTTAAAGACTCATTGGCCTGAAGTGATTGCCCACGACCCGGCCTATAACCCTAACCTGACGCTTCGCCGTGAAAACTTCTCGATTAAAGAAAAGAGCGAACAAGAAAGTTCAATACAGTCATCCCGGGCTTGACCCGGGATCTCCTAAAAAGGTTGGCCCAGCCAAATCAGCCTTTTCATTAAAGCACTTTTGAACTCTACGATAACCAGCAAGGAGTTCCCCGCCAGAAGCACGCGGGGATGACGGGTATTGATATTTGTGTTATTCCAGATTAGCGCAAGCGTTTTGCGGGAAGGCGGTACTCCTCTTCGCTGGCACCACCATTCATCGCAAAACGTTTAAGGGAATCCTCATCTACGCCAGCCTGGTGGGCTGTTTCAATAATCTTGCGTACCTGTTCCCGCTGTTCGCCGGATTCACGAACTGCCGTAGTGACAACAGCTTCAGCTTCGCCCGGAAATACAGCTAAAAGTGCATCCACCACATACTCACCTACCAGTGGTACGGCACGAATAGCGCTGGAAAGAATATCAACCAGTTCATTAGGATGCTCAGCAGTAAGGGTTTGTACTATGGTATCGGCAGAGTCTGGCTCAGTAAGAACAGCCACTCGCACGATGTCTTTAAGCTGGTCCGGATTGGAATTTGCTGCGGCACCCACAACAAAATCCACATAACTGGGATCGGCCTGTATTGCCAGCTCTACTATATTAGGGCAGCTACTGACTTCTTTATCCATTGCTATCTTTACAATCTTAGAAGTAGCGTTTGGTTGTGAAGATATCGCCGCGTGGATGATCTCCTGATAATTATCCGGATATAAATCCAGTGCTGTTGCCACAATGGTTTCAACTTCATCAGGATAATTACTGGTAATCGAGCCAATTGCCCGGCCAACAGACATCGACTGGTTAACCTGGCGCTTAATGAAAACTTGCAGCACCTTATTTTCACTTTCTTTAACAGCTGTGTCTGTAATAGCAAGCGCACAGTGGTTAGTGAGTAACATCAGCGAACCAAGGATAAAGCAACAACTACGATTCATGTTCAAACCCTACTTTTTTAGTAGAAAAGAGACTTTTTAGCTAAAATTTGAACAGCACTTTCCAATTTAGTTCAATAATAGCTGACAAAATTGTCACATTGATTACAAAGTATCCGTTCGATCACAAAATTACAAGAAATGTTAGGTATGGGTATTGACCTTTAATTATAAATCTCTAAAATGCGCCCCACTTCGAACGGGAACGCCTCAACAGGCTACCCGGCATAACGCGAAAGCCTTATGTGAAGCGGTATACAGCGAGAATGCTTCGAAAATAAATTTTCAAAAAAGTGTTGACACTGAAAACGAAGAGCGTATTATACGCATCCCGCTTCGGCAGGTTCTGAAAGAACGCTGAAGCAGCGAAATAAGATTTCGCACTGTTCTTTAACAATTTATAACAAGACAATCTGTGTGGGCACTCATTAAGAGTGTCAACAACGACAATTCAAAATTTCGATATTTAATTGAAGAGTTTGATCATGGCTCAGATTGAACGCTGGCGGCAGGCCTAACACATGCAAGTCGAACGGTAACATTTCTAGCTTGCTAGAAGATGACGAGTGGCGGACGGGTGAGTAATGCTTGGGAACTTGCCTTCGGGAGGGGGATAACAGTTGGAAACGACTGCTAATACCGCATAATGTCTCCGGACCAAAGCGGGCTTTTAGCTCGCACCTGAAGAGAGGCCCAAGTGAGATTAGCTAGTTGGTAAGGTAAAGGCTTACCAAGGCAACGATCTCTAGCTGTTCTGAGAGGAAGATCAGCCACACTGGGACTGAGACACGGCCCAGACTCCTACGGGAGGCAGCAGTGGGGAATATTGCACAATGGGGGAAACCCTGATGCAGCCATGCCGCGTGTGTGAAGAAGGCCTTCGGGTTGTAAAGCACTTTCAGTTGTGAGGAAAGGTTGGTAGTTAATACCTGCCAGCTGTGACGTTAACAACAGAAGAAGCACCGGCTAACTCCGTGCCAGCAGCCGCGGTAATACGGAGGGTGCGAGCGTTAATCGGAATTACTGGGCGTAAAGCGCACGCAGGCGGTTTGTTAAGCTAGATGTGAAAGCCCCGGGCTCAACCTGGGATGGTCATTTAGAACTGGCAGACTAGAGTCTTGGAGAGGGGAGTGGAATTCCAGGTGTAGCGGTGAAATGCGTAGATATCTGGAGGAACATCAGTGGCGAAGGCGGCTCCCTGGCCAAAGACTGACGCTCATGTGCGAAAGTGTGGGTAGCGAACAGGATTAGATACCCTGGTAGTCCACACCGTAAACGCTGTCTACTAGCTGTTTGTGAATTTAATTCGTGAGTAGCGAAGCTAACGCGCTAAGTAGACCGCCTGGGGAGTACGGCCGCAAGGTTAAAACTCAAATGAATTGACGGGGGCCCGCACAAGCGGTGGAGCATGTGGTTTAATTCGATGCAACGCGAAGAACCTTACCTACACTTGACATGCAGAGAACTTTCCAGAGATGGATTGGTGCCTTCGGGAGCTCTGACACAGGTGCTGCATGGCTGTCGTCAGCTCGTGTCGTGAGATGTTGGGTTAAGTCCCGCAACGAGCGCAACCCTTGTCCTTAGTTGCCAGCATTTAGTTGGGCACTCTAAGGAGACTGCCGGTGACAAACCGGAGGAAGGTGGGGACGACGTCAAGTCATCATGGCCCTTACGTGTAGGGCTACACACGTGCTACAATGGCATATACAGAGGGAAGCGAGACAGTGATGTGGAGCGGACCCCTTAAAGTATGTCGTAGTCCGGATTGGAGTCTGCAACTCGACTCCATGAAGTCGGAATCGCTAGTAATCGCAGGTCAGCATACTGCGGTGAATACGTTCCCGGGCCTTGTACACACCGCCCGTCACACCATGGGAGTGGGATGCAAAAGAAGTAGTTAGTCTAACCTTCGGGAGGACGATTACCACTTTGTGTTTCATGACTGGGGTGAAGTCGTAACAAGGTAACCCTAGGGGAACCTGGGGTTGGATCACCTCCTTACGTAAAGTCGTTGGACGACTTGATGTAGTGCCTACACAGATTGTTTTGTTATGAAATAAAGAACGACCAAGATTTACTCGTAAGGGAAATCACTGGGGCTATAGCTCAGCTGGGAGAGCGCCTGATTTGCATTCAGGAGGTCAGCAGTTCGATCCTGCTTAGCTCCACCACTCTTTAGGCTTTTAGTTTACTGGTTGCAGCCCTGTTAAGGCTGAGGACGGTGAGGTCGGCAACTGCCGATAATAAAAGTTTATAGTACAGGCTTGTAGCTCAGCTGGTTAGAGCGCACCCCTGATAAGGGTGAGGTCGGCAGTTCAAGTCTGCCCAAGCCTACCATTTGCTTACTTGGTAGCTGTTTTTGGTCGAAGCGTTGGATACAAATCCTAACAAATAACTACTATTTTAGTGCTTATTAGTTAGGGTTTTTTACCCTCGGGGAGATTACATACTTTAAAGAGTACTGTGAATCCTCCTTGCGCAAAAGTCGATAAACAACATCGATTTTGCACCATGTTCTTTAACAATTTGGAAAGCTGATATTAGTAATCAATCAATATTGAGTAACTGAGAATATCGAAAGATGTTCTTTCAAGACTACTCTCTACTTGACGAAAGTGTAGCAAGAAGGCAATTGTACACAACTGAGTGTACTGTATGTCCTCCTTGCGCAAAAGTTTCCATCATCGCTGAGGCGATAATGAAAATTTTGCACGAAGATTAGACAGTCATGCATGCAACAGTGCTTTAATGCACACCTGACTCCGGATAAAAAGGCGGGGGTTAGGCGCAACGTTATCCATCCTTTTAGGATGTCGCATCCTTTGGATAGTGTTGTACGGCTATTAACTTTCTCACTACTCATGTTGAGAAAAAGTAATGGCGATGGATAGGATGTTTTTTGCTGCAAAGAGTACTTTTGGTCCTCCTTGCGCAAAAGTCGACAAATAACGTCGATTTTGCACTCAAAAGCTATTTAGGGTTGTATGGTTAAGTGACTAAGCGTATACGGTGGATGCCTTGGCAAATAGAGGCGATGAAGGACGTGTAAGTCTGCGAAAAGCTGTGGTGAGCTGACAAAACGCATTTGAGCCACAGATGTCCGAATGGGGAAACCCACACATTTATGTGTATCTGCACCTGAATTCATAGGGTGTAGAGGCGAACGAGGGGAACTGAAACATCTAAGTACCCTTAGGAAAAGAAATCAACCGAGATTCCCTGAGTAGCGGCGAGCGAAAGGGGAGCAGCCGATAAGCAAAGTAGTAGTGGAACCTTCTGGAAAGTTGGGCGAAACAGGGTGATAGCCCCGTACATGAAGCTGCTTTGTTTACATATTAAGTAGGTCGGGACACGTGTTATCTTGACTGAAGATGGGGGGACCATCCTCCAAGGCTAAATACTCCTATTTGACCGATAGTGAACCAGTACCGTGAGGGAAAGGCGAAAAGAACCCCTGTGAGGGGAGTGAAATAGAACCTGAAACCGTATACGTACAAGCAGTGGGAGCCCTTCGGGGTGACTGCGTACCTTTTGTATAATGGGTCAGCGACTTATATTTAGTAGCAAGGTTAACCGTTTAGGGGAGCCGTAGCGAAAGCGAGTGTTAACTGCGCGTCTAGTTGCTAGGTATAGACCCGAAACCCGGTGATCTAGCCATGGGCAGGTTGAAGGTTGAGTAACATCAACTGGAGGACCGAACCCACTAACGTTGAAAAGTTAGGGGATGACTTGTGGCTGGGGGTGAAAGGCCAATCAAACCGGGAGATAGCTGGTTCTCCCCGAAATCTATTTAGGTAGAGCCTCGGACGAATTCCTTTGGGGGTAGAGCACTGTTAAGGCTAGGGGGTCATCCCGACTTACCAACCCTTTGCAAACTCCGAATACCAAAGAGAACTATCCGGGAGACACACGGCGGGTGCTAACGTCCGTCGTGAAGAGGGAAACAACCCAGACCGCCAGCTAAGGTCCCAAAATATTGCTAAGTGGGAAACGATGTGGGAAGGCCCAGACAGCTAGGAGGTTGGCTTAGAAGCAGCCACCCTTTAAAGAAAGCGTAATAGCTCACTAGTCGAGTCGGCCTGCGCGGAAGATGTAACGGGGCTAAGCAATATACCGAAGCTGCGGCAGAGGACATCACTTAACACTACTTCGATGTAAGCTAACAGCAACGTCGCGAAGCGACCTGCTGTTAAAGCGTTTCATCACAGTGGAGTGGGGTTAAGGATGTCCTCTGGGTAGGGGAGCGTTCTGTAAGCCGCTGAAGGTGAACTGTGAAGTTTGCTGGAGGTATCAGAAGTGCGAATGCTGACATGAGTAACGATAATGCGGGTGAAAAACCCGCACGCCGGAAGACCAAGGTTTCCTGTCCCATGCTAATCAGGGCAGGGTAAGTCGGCCCCTAAGGCGAGGCAGAAATGCGTAGTCGATGGGAAACGGGTTAATATTCCCGTACTTATATAATCAGTGATGGAGGGACGGAGAAGGCTAAGCAAGCTTGGCGTTGGTTGTCCAAGTGAAAGCGAGTAGGCTGAGAAATTAGGTAAATCCGGTTTCTTAAGGCTGAGACGTGAGACGAGCCACCAAGGTGGTGAAGTTGTTGATGCCCTGCTTCCAGGAAAAGCTTCTAAACTTATGATTATGTAAACCGTACCCCAAACCGACACAGGTGGTCAGGTAGAGAATACTAAGGCGCTTGAGAGAACTCGGGTGAAGGAACTCGGCAAAATTGTACCGTAACTTCGGGAGAAGGTACGCCCCTGACTGTGATGGAACTTGCTTCCTAAGCGGTCGGGGGTCGCAGTGACCAGGTGGCTGGGACTGTTTATTAAAAACACAGCACTCTGCAAACTCGAAAGAGGACGTATAGGGTGTGACACCTGCCCGGTGCCGGAAGGTTAATTGATGGGGTTAGCGTAAGCGAAGCTCTTGATCGAAGCCCCGGTAAACGGCGGCCGTAACTATAACGGTCCTAAGGTAGCGAAATTCCTTGTCGGGTAAGTTCCGACCTGCACGAATGGTGTAACCATGGCCACGCTGTCTCCACCCGAGACTCAGTGAAATTGAAATCGCAGTGAAGATGCTGTGTACCCGCACCTAGACGGAAAGACCCCGTGAACCTTTACTACAGCTTGGCACTGAACATTGAACCTACTTGTGTAGGATAGGTGGGAGGCTTCGAAGCAGAGACGCTAGTTTCTGTGGAGCCGTCCTTGAAATACCACCCTGGTATGTTTGATGTTCTAACGTAGGTCCCTAATCGGGATTGCGGACAGTGTCTGGTGGGTAGTTTGACTGGGGCGGTCTCCTCCCAAATAGTAACGGAGGAGCACGAAGGTTAGCTAATCACGGTCGGACATCGTGAGGTTAGTGCAATGGCATAAGCTAGCTTAACTGCGAGACAGACACGTCGAGCAGGTACGAAAGTAGGTCATAGTGATCCGGTGGTTCTGTATGGAAGGGCCATCGCTCAACGGATAAAAGGTACTCCGGGGATAACAGGCTGATACCGCCCAAGAGTTCATATCGACGGCGGTGTTTGGCACCTCGATGTCGGCTCATCACATCCTGGGGCTGAAGTCGGTCCCAAGGGTATGGCTGTTCGCCATTTAAAGTGGTACGCGAGCTGGGTTTAGAACGTCGTGAGACAGTTCGGTCCCTATCTGGTGTGGGCGTTGGATGATTGAGGGGAGCTGCTCCTAGTACGAGAGGACCGGAGTGGACGAACCGCTGGTGTTCGGGTTGTTTTGCCAAAGGCATTGCCCGGTAGCCAAGTTCGGAATCGATAACCGCTGAAAGCATCTAAGCGGGAAGCGAGCCCCAAGATGAGTCATCCCTGAACTTAAGTTCTGGAAGGGTTGTTGTAGACTACGACGTTGATAGGCAGGGTGTGGAAGCGTTGCAAGGCGTTAAGCTAACCTGTACTAATTGCCCGAGAGGCTTAACCATACAACGCCTAAATGGCTTTACATTTAGATGTTGATGGAATGGCTGACTAATTAAGTCAGAGAGAGTAGTAGTTACTCGATAGATTGAATACATATCAGATTTTCCAGAATTGTTAAAACAATTAAAAGTTTAAATAAGGCTGATGAACAGGCACCTGAGAGTACTGTTTGTCCTCCTTGCGCAAAAGTCGAGAAAAGCACTCGATTTTGCACGAATTTGCCTGGCGGCAATAGCGACGTGGTCCCACCTGAATCCATTCCGAACTCAGAAGTGAAACATGTTAGCGTCGATGGTAGTGTGGGGTCTCCCCATGTGAGAGTAGAACACCGCCAGGCTCCCATTCTAAGAAAAAAGGCTATCCATTTGGGTAGCCTTTTTTTGTATGCGGCGTTCAGTGAAACATCATCATTGCTAACAACATTATCTGGATAGCCCTTTTGCTTAGAAAGGCACTGACGTGCCACTCCTATGAAGACCCAACCATCGAGAGTCATATCCATAGACGCTCTTCGAACAGTGTCCTTTAGTGATACTTCCCTGTAGGGGGCATCCAGCTCGGCATCCATGCCTCGCGTTCATCACTTGTCGAATGCCACCGGCATTCGTCATACTTCTACGAAGCACCGTTCTTCACCCCCATGTGAGCTTTATTAATTAAATATAAAAAGAACCGTCATCCCGGTTTCGCTCAGCGAAGACCGGGACCCCCATCGTACAACCGTAGAGTAAAAAAGAGCGCCTCATACGGTGCTAAATAAAACCTAGAATATCAGCACCACTACCACAGACAACTAATAAAAAGTATAGTGCGGTCATAATGAAAAAGGGATATTTGTACAAGTAATATGAAGCTAAGTACGATTTACTATGTCATTCAGTCGAAGCTCGCAGCACTGACTTATCCGCGTTATCGTCGGGCTTATAAACAAAACAATTCAGCTCCAAAGGTTAAGCTGGTTGCCATAGCTAAGAATGAAGCGGCTTATTTACCCGAATGGATCTGTCACCATTTACACTTCGGCTTTGCAGCAATTGAAATTCACTACAACGGTTGTACTGATAACACCCCTGAAGTTGCCCGCGCTTTTTCATCAGAGTCTGTTCAATTTATTAATGCCGACGCTGTATTTGAAAGATCTAAGGCGAAACCTCAAATTGAAATATATCGTCATGCTTTCAGCGCTGCCCAAAAGCAAGGCTTCGATCATGTGATGTTTTTGGACATTGATGAGTTCTGGGTGCCCTATGATCTGAGCACTTCCATAGCAGATTTTATACAGTCTGCACCCTACTTTGATGTGCTGAGCTTTCAGTGGGCAAACAAGGTGTCTGACTATACACCTTTTTCAACCGCACTCGACGAAAGTATACTGGTACAACCTGCAAGGCAGTTAAAGTCTGTCTATAAGTCCTTTATTACGCCAGGTTTACTAAACCCGCACAATATACTGGATAACTCACTTATCAAACTCGAATCATCGTTCAGCCCGTTTGTACCATCTAATCGCTATCATTCCCTCGCCGCCACAGACACCCTGCCGCCAAGGGCATTTGTGTTACACCGTAAATACCGGAGTCAGATCGAGTATATCGCCAGTCTCGATAGAGGTGTTGTAGGAAGGGGCAAAGGTGTTGTTTCTATATTTAAAAGTAACCGTGCTGGTTTTGAGAATAGAAAAACATTCGAAACGATAGAGTTTTCTAAATCGGCCCTGGCTGCGTACCAAAAAGCCGTGAATATCAGCCTGACGAACTACGAAGCAGAGGAAATACTCGAACGTGCCAGAGATGGCGTTAAGCAACGTTATTATAAGGTACTCAACAATATCCGTAGTGCACCTCTGGCAGAAGCCGGTGTAATACATAAAATATTAAGAAACGTCACGCTTGAAGAAGCGAGTCAGGCGCTTGCTGATTATCAGCAGCGCAATAAGGATGAAACTAGCGCTGCTGAATAAGTAACCCGATCAATGTTCAGGTTTACCGGTTAGTGATATCAGACACGGGCAAAATCAGAGAGGCGTAGCTCTGAACCAGCCGGTCACAGATAGCCTTGGGGTTAACGAAAAAGGTGTGATGTAAGTAACACTATGAATATGTTCTACGTCGAAAATACTCAGGGTATTAAAGCCCGGCGCCCAGGCATCTCTTGGCGTACCATTTTTCTCGTAGAACTGTAACAAACCGCCCCAATCCGGATGCCAGTTTGGCGAAAAATTTAATACGTAGGCCAGGCGACGTTGTTCGGTGCTGTGTGTATCCATATGGCGGGTTAAAAACTGGCCTGCAGTGTATCGGGTGGCCTGGGCACTCGCCGCAACAATATCATGATGGCCGCTGATTTCCCGAACCCAGCTCAGCACTGCTTCACTGTTTAACCATTGATGTAACGCGGCCAGATTAGCAATGGGTTCTTTTTGATTAGATAGCTGATACCTGCCATAAATAAATCCAACACCTTTAGCGGCATTTTGCATGGTTTCAGTATGAATACGCTGTTTCTGGTTATCAGGCAGTTGCTTCCATTCATTGTCTGCCAGTGTAGTTGGTCTGCCATCGCGGAGTAGCGCCAGTTTATAGGGCGCTTCTTTGCTCAGACTGTTGTAAACCTGTTCAGCCTGATCCATAGGGATCAAACTTTGCACTCTTACGCGTTTATCATGCTGGTATTCAGCACTAATTGCTTCAAAGTTGATTTCGGGGTGAAAAGTAATCTGCAAGTTGCTTCCTGTTTTTTTTAATTTATCGGTATGAGCCTGGATTTTGTCATTAAGCCTGCGAACTGAGAAACTTAGCTTCTCGTTTTTGGCTAATAGTTCTACTAAAACTATATAAAACTCTGCCTGAGCTGCCAAGCTTAAAAGCGGCTCGCCAGGGCTTACCCCCGCATGCTCTCTGGTTGGAAAAAATGACGGGAAAGTCTGTTTATCCTGCGGCTTATAAACCCCACGGTTGGGTGGCTTAAACAGCCGCCCTATACCTTCCTAAAAACAGTGCATAATATAGAACAAAAATTAATAAATTGATAAATCACCGCTTATTTGATGGTTTTACCAATTATTCACAATAAACTCGCGCGCTGTTATTGCCTTTAACTAAATTGCTACAACTCCCGCCACATCTACCACTTAGGTCTTATATATACTTTTGGATAAGTCTATAAAGTGTCAGTTTTTGCGGCTGTCCTGCCGCACTTCAACGCACCTTTTTCACACTCAGGTGCGTTCTTTTCCTTTTCTGCTAAGTATGGAGCTTTCATGTTTTCTCATTCCAGAATTCTGTGCCCTGAATTACAACAAAAAATCATGACCGCCGAACAGGCCGCCGACTTTATTCGCGACGGTGATACCGTTGGCATGAGTGGTTTTACCGGCGCTGGTTATCCTAAGGCCTTGCCCGGCGCACTGGTCAATAAAGCGCAAATCCAGCGCGACCTGAAAAAGCCATTTAAAATTAATCTGTGGACGGGGGCATCAACCGCGCCGGAGCTCGATGGCGTGCTGGCCGACGCCGATGGCATTAATTTACGCTTGCCTTACCAGTCTGATCCCATTTGTCGTCAGCAGATTAACAGCGGCCAGATGCACTATATCGATTTGCATTTATCTGAAGTGTCGCAATACGCGTGGTCAGGCTTTTTAGGCGATCTGGATGTGGCAGTTATTGAAGTGGCGGGCATTCACGAAGACGGTCGCATTATTCCGTCGTCCTCGGTGGGCAATAATAAAACCTGGGTAGAGCAGGCCGACAAGATCATTCTTGAGGTTAACAGTCAGCAAAGCCTTAAGCTTGAAGGCATGCACGATATTTATTACGGTACGGCGTTACCGCCGCACCGCAAACCCATATTGCTGAATGAGCCGGCCGATCGCATTGGCAGCAAGTATCTGGATATTCCCCAAGACAAAATTGTCGCCGTTGTCGAAACATCAGCGCCCGACCGTAACAGCCCATTTTCACCACCAGATGCTGTGTCTGAGCAAATCGCCGCTAACATTTTAGCGTTTTTTGAACACGAAATTAAAAAAGGCCGCTTACCGGCCAACCTGTTACCGCTGCAATCTGGGGTGGGTAATATCCCTAACGCGGTGTTAAGCGGTCTGGATAATGGCGGTTACAAAAACCTCTCGGCGTATACCGAAGTGATTCAGGATGGCATGCTACAAATGCTTAAAAGCGGCACCTTATCGGTGGCTTCTGCAACGGCCTTCTCGTTAAGCCCGGATGCGCTGGTTGAGCTGAATGAGAATATCGACTTTTACCGTGAAAAAATCATTCTGCGCCAGCAGGACATCAGTAACCATCCGGAGATTGCCCGCCGCTTAGGGATTATCGCTATGAACGGCCTGATTGAGGCGGATATTTACGGTAACGTTAATTCCACCCATGTTATGGGCACGCGCATGATGAACGGGATTGGTGGCTCGGGCGACTTTGCCCGCAATGGTTACCTGTCGATCTTCATGACACCGTCTACTGCGAAAAACGGTGCTATTTCGGCCATTGTGCCTATGGTGTCTCATGTGGATCACACCGAGCACGACGTCAAAGTCGTTGTTACCGAGCAGGGACTGGCCGACTTACGTGGTTTGTCGCCTCGTCAGCGGGCCCGGGTAATTATCGATAATTGTGCCCATCCCGACTTTAAGGATCAGTTGCTCGATTATTATGAGCGCGCTTGTGCCAGTGACAGAGGTATGCATACTCCTCATCTACTCAATGAAGCATTGAGCTGGCATGAGCGGTTTGAACAAACCGGCACGATGCGTCAGGATTAAAAAAGCCCTAGTTGCTGGCTGGCCAGCGACTCAAAATCACCGCCAATGGCTGGCAGAATACTGTCGGCGATTGGCCGGATTTGTTTTTCTATATAGTGGTCGTAATCCAGTGGCTGACGGCAATATTCAACCACCTGCGGGCCGGTGGTAGTCATTACGTAACGTATTTTAGTGCGTTTCTGGTAGCGTAATGGTTTGCCTGTGCGGGCATTTTCTTCATCGGCATGGCGCGCGGCCTTTACATGGGGTGGTGCAGTTTTAGTGTAGTCTTTCAGGGGTTTGCGTAATTGCTTGGTATATATCAGTCCCTGGTCAAATTCACCCTGTTTGATGCCGCTGATGATTCGCATCACATAATCGTCTACCGGCTGATCGTTGAATATGCGGGTGTATAGCTCCATCTGAAAGTCTTTGGCCAGTTGGGTCCAGTCTGAACGCACGTTTTCCAGCCCCTTAAACACCAGCTCAGTTTTACCCTCATGGCGAATTAAACCGGCGTAGCGCTTTTTGCTGCCCGCTTCAGAGCCACGAATCGTGGGCATAAAAAAGCGCTCATAATGAGTTTCAAACTCGATTTCCAGTTCGCAGGTTAAATCAAACTCCTCGGCGATGCGTTGCTGCCAGCGCTGGTTTATGTCCTGTTCCAATTGTTTGCCAATGTCCCACGCCTGCTCAGCGGATACGTCATCAGCGATGTGTACAAACGTGGAATCGGTATCGCCGTAGATCACGTCATAGCCCGACGCTTGGATCCACTCGGCGGTGAGCTGCATAATTTCGTGGCCGCGCATGGTAATGGAGCTGGCCAGCCGCGGGTCGTAAAAAGGGCAACCACCACTGCCAAGCACCCCGTAAAAGGAATTCATCAGAATTTTGATGGCCTGGGAGCGGGGCTTATCCTGCTGGCGCTTGGCTTCGTCGCGCTGCTGCCAGAGATTGGTAATAATATCCGGCAGAAAATGCTGGCTGCGGTGAAAGCTGGCGCCTTTAAAGCCGGGAATGGCGGTTTCGGGGGATTTGAGTCCTTCCACTAAACCTAAAGGATCGATTTTGAAGGTCCGTATTATCGAGGGGTACAGGCTCTTAAAGTCCAGTACCAGCACATTCTGATAGAGTCCGGGTTTGGAGCTCATCACATAACCGCCTGGGCTGGCCAGGCCGCCGTCCGCCGGACGGTTGGGCGAAATGTAGCCTGCCCGGTGTAACTTGGGCAGGTATAAATTAATGAATGAGGCAACCGAGCCGCCGGGGCGGCCAAGGCGCAGGCCGGTGAGTTCACTGCGCAAAATCAAAAAATCAATCAGCCGCACCTGTTCGGCAATGTCATTAACCAGTACGCAGTCTTCAAAGTTATACTTTGCCAGCGCTAATTTGTCGTGGATAAAGAGCTTTTTTATGGCGCCGAGCTTGTCCGGATCATCAATGAGTTTACGTTTACCGAGTAATTCGCTGGCAACGTTATCCAGGGCAAAAGAATCAAACTGAAAGGTCATGGTTTTCAGTCCTTCAATGCCATCAATTATGGCCCGCCCGGGGACATCCACCAAAGCCCGGTTATCATCAAAAACTTTAATATCCACATTGCTGTGTTGCCGTCCGAGTGCAAGCTTAAGGCCGCAGCGGGTCGCCGCATCATGCAATACCGGCAGGTCGAATTGTTTAATGTTCCAGCCAATCAGTAAGTCCGGGTCGTGGTGCTGGATGAGCCTGATAAATTCGGTTAACAACGCGGTTTCGTTTGCGCACCAGATTATTTTGAAAGGCAACTCAGCGTCTTCAGGCTCGCCAATCATCAGCACAACATTTAACGTCGGGGAAGCGATACCGATGGAATATAAATGGCCATGTTCGTCGCATTCTATATCAAAGGAAAAGGCGCTCAGATCGCAGCGATATTCCGACGGTTTTAGGCGAGCCTCGGTCACCGTATTGTTATGCTGGTGAGCGATGCCCTTGTAGTGCACACCGCTGGTAATGAACCGCTCCATAAAAAAGCGATCCGGGGTTTTGATATCTGCCTCAAAGAGCGTTAGCCCTTGTTCTTCACTGAGGCGTCTGAGGATATGTAACTGCCGGTCCTGAGGGCATTTAATAACGCTTACCGGCTCGTGGCCGAAGGTATTAAGCGGTAGATTTTTAAAGCTGGCTTTTAACTGCTGGGCCTGACTGATGGCAGCCACCTTTTCGGCTTCATTTTGCGCAACAAAACAGGTTGCCGGTTGCACCGGCGTGATGAGCTTTACCGGCCCCTGTTCGGTGGCAAGCCAGATTTCGAGAGTTTGTTGAGCGCCCTGAGGCAGCACTCTGGCGGTTAGCACCATGCCCTGACCGGTTAGCGTGGTCGTCATTTTATAGTACAGCCCGGTAAATCTAACGCACAGTGGCAGAAGTCATGATATAGCAATGGTATAGTCAATGCAGATTTGTTTAATGTTGTAGCACTCATGATAACGCCAAGTACCCATTCGATACCAGCCTCGGGCAGCTTTTGCGAGGTCGCCGCCGACGTTTATTGGCTTCGTATGCCGCTGCCTTTTGCCCTCGACCACATCAACCTGTACATACTGGAAGCCGATGAGGGGCTTTATGTGGTGGATACCGGCGTGCAAAGTGAGCGCAGTAAGGCTATCTGGCAGCAGGTGCTGGGCGCCCTGGGTAAGCCGGTTGCAGGTGTAATTGCTACCCATATGCATCCGGACCATTGCGGGTTAGTTGGCTGGCTGTGTCAGACCTATAAAGTGCCGCTGTATATGAGCGCGCTGGAGTATTACGGGGCGATTGCTTATTTCTCTCCCAACCCGGGCGCGGATACCTCGGTGGAAGTGGATTATTTTGTCCGGTCAGGCTTAAGTCAGGCCGAGGCACAAAGCTTTGTCAGCGACCATAGTAAATACGTTGACTCTGTGGCGCCTATCCCTTTGGCGTACCGACGCTTACAGGCGGGTAAGTCATTGCGTATCGGTAATCGGCAATGGCAAATCCTGACTTATGGCGGTCACTCACCAGAGCACGTTTGCCTGTTTGATGCCGAGGCCAACCTGTTAATTGGTGGTGACCAGATCCTGCCCTATATTTCGCCTAATATTGGTGTCTACAGTCGCGAACCCGAGGCCCAGCCGTTAACCGAATATCTGCGTAGTTTGGAGCAGCTCAAACAGTTACCGGCAGATACGCTGGTTCTCCCTGCCCACAACCAACCTTATACTGGCTTGCATACTCGCTGCGATGAATTGGCAGAGCATCATCAGGCATTGCTCCGCAGGTTGCTGGCGCATTGTAAAACGCCAAGGTCACTTATGGCATGCCTGCCGGTACTCTATAAACGAAAGCTAAGCGGGCAGATGTTGTTTTTTGCGTTGGCAGAAGGCCTGGCTCACCTCAATCATCTGTTAAAAACAGGGCTGGTAACCCGCCAGTGCGATGAGCAAGGCGTATATCGTTACCAGACCTGTGAAAACGGTTAGCCCTCTGTTGCTGCGAGCTGGCGAATTTTGCTGAGCAGCTGTTCATCATTAAATGATTTGGCCTGTTGCCAGTTAATATTGGCCCAATACAGTGCTTGCTGGGGTTCAGCCGCGAGGTGCAGGTAATAAAGCGCCACTTCTGCAGCATGGGTGGTATCACCGCGTTGTTCGCGAATAAATACCCGCTGGGCCATGGCCGTTGTCCACTTTTTCCCCTCGCCGGTTTGCTGTTCAGCAAGCGCCAGATAAAGTAGCGCGCTGTCGTTAGGGGCCGGATTATTAGCTATTTCAGGTGCCAGCCGGGCCAGTATGTCATTGCCTTGTTGCAGGGCCAGCTTAGCTTTCGACCAGGCTACCCAGCTACTGATTGGCCATTCGCTGTCGGGTTGCTGCTCTATATGCTTAATCGCGGTAGCAGGCTGATTGGCAAACAATGCCATGTCGGCCAGGACCTCGTTAACCCACAAAGCTATCTCTGTTGATGCCGCCGGAAATTTCTCGCTGATGTTGTGTAACTGCGAATAATACTGAGTCGACGGCGACAGCTGCATGTTGGCTTCCAGCAAGCAGGTCGCCATAACCAGTTCTGAAGTTTTGCCCATCAGTTGTAAGCAGGTTTGCCTTGCCAGTGCAGGCTGCCCCTGATTAAGCTGAACATTTGCCTGTAATAATAATGCTGATGGTTGCTCGGGGCGCTCAGCCAGCAGCGTATCAAGCTCTGCCAGTGCATCAGCAAACTTGTGTTGATGTTGTAGCAGGCGGGCATAAACCAGACGCTCCTGATGAGTAATGCGATCCCCTTCTGCCAGTTTTACAAGCGTTGCCATTATCGGCGCTAAGTCTTGCTCATTAAAGTCGGGGCGAGTGCTTTGGTTTACCTGCTCACTCATTTGATCGGCGGTCATGGTCACCGGTTTTACCGGCTTGTGGCTATGATAAGTGTGGGCTACTGCTTGTTTTACACCAATCAGCGCCAGCGCTATAAACGTAACTAGCGAGGCGGTGAGTAATCCGGTGAGTGTCAGGCTGATGGGGAAAATACGTTTCATATCACTGCTCCTTAAAGGTCGCCGTCCCTGGCTTGCGGTTTAATTGTTGAGTAAATCGTCAAACTCAGCAGGATTGGTTGTATCCTGAATATAGAGTCGGCCATTTACCGCCAGTGGCGTATCATCGGAGTTCTGGTTAAATGCCGATCGCACTGCTGTAGATACCGGAACCTCAAGTGCTTCAATGGTAATGGTTACGTTACCGGTCACCGCAAAAGCGGTGCCGTCGGAAACCGTAAACGAGAAGCTATCGGTGCCAGTGACTTCCGCATTGGGGGTGTAAGTAAACTCCCCGCTACTTGTTACGGTAACGCTGCCAAAAGCAGGCTCCCCGGACAGCGCGTAAGTCAGGCCATCACCATCGGCATCGGTGGCAGTCAGCATGTCGGTAACCGGTGTTTCGGTCTGCGTAGTGATAGCCAGATCGTTGGCTACCGGCGCCTGGTTAATATCGTCGTAACTGTCTTTATCATCGCTGTCAAAGCAGCCAGTCAGCGCGATACTCAGGGCGCATATTGGTATGAACTTATTCATTTCAGCCTCCTTTATTCTGAGCCAGGCAGTGGGGTTGCCAGGTACGGAAAGCTGGTGTCCATCATGCTGGCATCCAGCGGCGCACCATCAGTAAACGGTACATTGCCCACACTGGCATCACTGCTGTCGCATAAACCCAGGTCAGTTTCCTCACCATTCACCGGGATGGGGTAACACAGGCGTCCCATGACTACGCGCAGTGCAATATCAACTACGTCATCGCCGGGACGGCGTCCGTTAGGGAAGCCTGCCAGATCATCGCCTGCGACCCCGGCCCAGGATTGCTCTGCTGCCGGCGTTGCCGGAATAGCAGTATTCAAGCGCAGCATTTCAGACGGTGTGACCGTGGCAAGTTGATTAACGCCCGGGAAACCGGTTAAAAACGCCGTGACCAAATCGGTACGCGGAAAGTTAGTGGGGGCCAGCGTTTCTATGTCGGTGCCCAGAGTGGAATTCACTGCATCACGAAACAGGATGTTTAGCAGCTCCGGCAGAGCAGGGTGGGTGACATAGTCGGCAAACTGGCCATCGTCGGCAGGGTGTGACGTGGAGAACTTATCTTTATCACCAATTCCTATAACCAGCTCGTTGACCAGTGGGTTACCCAAACGTGACACCTGAGTCATCGCGCCGCCCTGCACCTCGGGTTTACTGAAGGTGGCGTTAGGGTTGAGTATTCTGGCCTGTGGCAGGCTGGCAGTGGTCCACGCACCAATAGTGCCGTTACCGTCGCCGGTTACGCAGCTAGCAGGTACCTCAAGGGCAATACTGGTAACGTTTTTATCAGCCAGATCGTCATTGCTGTCTGACTGAGTAATCCCGCCGGGAAAGCCACTTCCATCGCCTGCGCCGGGCATACTGTCACCTTCCACCGGCACGTAGTTAACCAAATCGAAGGTTTTGCCGAGGTTCACTACAAACGGATCCTTGCGCTGGCCTACAAATACTCTGGCCGGCATTTCACAGCCAGGCAGCATCACATCATAAACATACTGGTCGGCATAGCGCTGGTATTCAGCGTTGCTGGTAAAAGTTTTGTTGCCGATGTAATCGAGCGGCTTGGCAAAGTACATGGCATCCATTGGCATTATTTCAGTGCGAGCGCCGCTGCGCATGTCGCCTTCTACCATCATCAGCGAGTACTGCTCAGAAAAGTTAACCGCGCTCATATCTTCGGCGCTCACCGGGCCAACATTTTTGAGCGGTACTTTTACACTGCGCTGATTACCTTCAGGGCCGACCGTCAGTGCCACGCCCTGGTTATCAGCCGCCAGCATGGGCGTAAATTTTAAGGCAAAGCTGATGTCTTCCATTGCGTCGCCATCGTTATCAATGTGAATGGCGTACTCGGCTGCCGGATCCATGGCAAAGTAATTCGGACCGCCGTAGGCATCCTGTAATGGAATGTAATTAGCAATAAGTGTTACATAGCCTTCACGGCCACTTTCGTAGCTGTTAAAGGCATAAAAATCAGTACTGTCCAGAGCCGGCGCGCGGGCGATACCCGGCGCTTCACGGTGACTGGATGCCTGCACTGCCGTTGCTGCCAGTGCGCTGCCGATCATGATAGAGAGTAGTAGTTTTTGCATGGTGTTACCCCTTTTTGTTGGTGTATTAAGCCAAACGACTAACTCAGGGCAGTGGATGCAAAATAATTTAAAAAAATAAATAAAAGTTGTTTTTTGTTTTGTTGAGGCGATTTAGGGGCAAAAGATAATTAAAAAATAGCCCCCGGGCGGGGGCTATTACAAAGGCTGGTTAAACTGCGCTGATTGGCGCGATATAGAGAACCTCAGTAGGAGCGCCGGTCGGTGAGCCGCCATTCGGCTCAAGGCTGACCGCCAGGGCTGCAATATCGGCTAAATCAAACCAGTCCGGGCGGCTGATAGCCAGTTGTCCGCCTTCCGGTAACAGACCCAGCGAGATCGGTGCACCGCCATCGGCAGGGACCATCCAAAGCTCAAAGTCTTTATCGGTTCTGGCAGTCAGATTTGCGGTAGTTCTGACTGCCAGGGTAGAGGTGCTGATCTCAATCAGCCACAGCGGTGTTGCTTCAGCATCGGTGACAACGGCTATATTCGTTACCGGTGCCTTGACTGGTGGAGTAGCCGGCATCAGCACTACCGCCAGAATAATTGCCGCTGCTGTTGCCAGTCCGGCGATAGCCTGCCATACCACTGGTCTTGAGGATTTGGCGGCCGGCATTACCACCACATTGCTGTCTGCTGAGTCATCAGCAAGTCCCAGTTGGCGTTCAATGGCCTGCCAGACTGATGCGGGTGGCTCAACCGGCTGGACGTTCTGACCCAATCCGTTGAGATATTGCTCCCACATCCACGTAGTTTCAGTAATCAGCTGGCTTTCCATCATCAGTTGTTGATAGCGCCGGCGAGCACCGCCGCGTAAGGTACCCAAAACGTATTCTGCGGCCAGTGCATTGCGTAAAGTTTCGTTCTTATAATTCATACTGACAGACACCTCTGCAAACTTTGCAGGCCCCGACGGATCCAGCTTTTAATCGTACCTAATGGCGAGGATAAGTGATCGACCACTTCCTGGTGAGACAGGCCGTTAAAATAGGCCAGATGAATGGCCTGGCGTTGCTGATTATCCAGCTCATCCATACATTCGTTTAACTTCGGGTGGGCTAGTTCACTGGCAGCTATATTGCTGTTTTCATCGGGATGGTGATCATCGTCATCCAGCGGCGTTTCTTTCCTTACTTTGTGGTAGCGCATCAGATCCAGCGCCCGGTAGCGGGCAATACTAATTATCCAGGTTAACACCGTGCCTTTCCCTCGTTGATAGCTGCCGGCGTTATGCCACACTTTAATGTAGGCATCCTGAGTGGCTTCTTCTGCCAGAGCGGTGTTTTGTAGCATCTTCAACACTACCGCATACACCTGACCGCTGGTAATTTGATAGAGCCTGGCAAAGTCCTGCTTTTTTCCCTGCGCTGTGCCACACAACAAGGGTAATAAGGTTTCCTGTTCCATTGTTTCCTCAATTTTTGATGGGCCTGTCTGGCTTATAACGATTCAGTGCTTGGATTGGATGCAGATTTATCCTCTTCTTGCTCTTTTAATATGGGTAAGCGTACCTCAATCACGGTGCCTTTGCCCACGCGGCTGTTAATCGCCAGTTTGCCTTTGTGTTTTTCAATCGCGGAATAGGCCACAGAGAGGCCGAGTCCCTGACCTTTGCCTTCAGGTCGGGTAGTAAAAAACGGTTCAAAAACACGCTTCAGATTGGCTTCACTGATACCGCAGCCGGTATCGACTATTTTTATAGCGACTGTGCCGCTACCGGTTTGTCTGATATCGAGCATCACCAGGCCATTTTCGTCAATTGACTGAGCGGCGTTCATCATCAGATTAGTGAGGGCCTGTTTTAAGCTGGCGGATTCACAATACCATTTTAGCTGGGCAGGCTCACAGGTTACCTTAAACTTCGGCCGTTTAAACTGGGTGCTGATAAGTTGTACCAGTTGATTTGCCGTGTCGTGTAAGTTCAGGTAACCCCAGGTGTGCTGCGGCTCTTCGGCAAAAGAGCGTAACGTAGAGACAATTTCGCTGACCCGCTTAAGACCATCCTTAGACTCCTGAATCAGTGGGCCCATATCTTCTTCGATAAGCTCGACATGGGTGGCGTCAAAGAGATCCTCCAGTGCCTCAATATGCTCAGGTGCATGACTGGTAACCAGTTTTTTGGTGGCCTGACAGGTTTCCAGCAAATTCTGTGCGTACTGTTCCAGCGTATTTAAGTTGGCCGTAACAAAGCCCATGGGGTTATTAATTTCGTGCGCAATGCCAGCGGCAAGCTGACCTGTTGAGGCCATTTTTTCTGCCTGAATGAGCTGTGACTGGGCTCTGTCGAGTTTGCGGATCAGTTTGCGCTGGGCTTCGTGTTCTGCTTTTAATTCCTCGGCGAGCTGGGCCTGAGTTTTAAAATAACTGGCCTGAGCGGTGACATCCTGGATCAGAATGCAGGCATACTGTTCGCCGGTTTCGGTATCCTTGTGAGGTACAACTTCCATATTCTGTACCATCTGGGTTTCTTCGCCAGTGATGGGGCGGCTGCTTTTAAAAGGAAAGATGTGCGGGCGTTGTTCCCAATAGCTGAAACTGGGATGTTTAAGAACAAAAACCGATTTTATGCGCCGTTTCAGAAACTTGATTTGCTCGGGAAAGACATCGGCTAATGGTTTGCCTAAGGCGTCACCCCGCAGCTCAACCGGCATACGGTCGAGAAAAAACGCATTCAGATAGACAATTTCATAGGCTTCATTTACCAGACAAATTCCAACTGGCAGTTTATCCAGCAACGGTTTATTCATAAAGGGCTAGCCCAGTAACTCGTCGATCGTCGATTTTAGCCGTGTCAATGAAGCATCGTCCAGGCAAAACACCACGCGCATGGTGAACGATGAAATATGAATATCGAATTTTACTTCCATTACCAGGCTGTGTTGCCAGTCATATTGCGAAAAGTCACTTTTTTGCGGCGCAAATAATGTTGGCATCTGCAGGTTGGTGGCCAGCTCGAGCTGTTCAGACAACCCGGCCAGACAAGCACCGGCAAGAATATTAGACAACTCCAGAATCGTTTCGTTGATATCGTTTTCTGATAGTGGTTGTTCATATTCGAGTAGTTCTGCGACTTCAGTAAGTCCCTGCTGGGTGAGAATCGACATCACCTCGCCGTGAATGTCGCCCATAAAAGACTGGCGGGTGTAATAGGCCTGTTGATTATGGCTGACTAACTCATACAGCCCGGCCGGGGTAACTGCAGTGATTTTAGGGATCGAGATGCCGATTTTGGTTTCGATTAAATGGGCCAGACTGTTGGCAGCCTGACCCATAGAAATGTTCATCAGTTCTTGTAAGGCATCCCGCTGGTCTTCAGACAGGGCAATTGCATCGTTCATAGGTAACCCAACTCAAATAAGGTCATTGCTAATTCTTCTTTATCCAGTGGTTTGCGTAAAAACCGTTTAGCACCCAGCGACATCACTATACGCTGTTTCTCCGGCTGAAAATCGGCACTTATAACAATGACATCCGGTGATGAAGGTTGCTCAGAAAGGTATTCAAGCACGCCCACACCATCAATTTCGGGCATGGTTAAGTCAAGCAAAACGAGTTGAACGGCGTTACCTGACAGCGTTTCGATGGCCTCTTTCCCATTGGCGGCTTCCATGACTGTTGTGTCAAGCTCCGGTGGCAATGCTCTGATAGCGCTGCGTCTGGATAGCTTTGAATCATCTGCCACCAACACTGTTAAACTCATAAAGGACTCCGACTTCCGGTTTCATATAAGTATTTGCCATTTTTACAATCCTGCAAGTCTGATGCGGTCATTTCTACCTTGCTTAGCGTGCCGCTAGCGAATATGAAAATGGTGACAAATGTGACTATTGGTTATTTTATGAGGTGATTTGGTGTTATGTTTATTTAATCTTATACCTAAGTATTCAGGGTGATAAGTAACGACGGGGAGCGATGAACGCAGATGTAAGCGTGCGAACCGGCTCACCAGGCGGAGCCGGATCAAGGATGGTTAGCGATTCTGGCGAATAAACTCAGCCAGCTTAGTGCCGCTAATCAGTTTAAAGTTTTGCGGGGCGGTTGGCATCACATTGCGGCCATCCTGAACCACCATGAGTCCGTCAGGAAACTGCGGCCCAAGTGCTGTTGAGGTGACTTCAAGGCCGTCGGTTTCTGAAACGCCATCAATCTGTCTGGCACCGTTGATGCCGATCCGGAACGTTCCCAGCAAACGATTACCATCATCAAGCGCATACACCGCAAATCGGCTATTGCCCTGACTGGAGACTACCAGGTAGCGTTTATCTTCCAGCGTGTAAATGCCCATGCCTTCAATATCGGCTTCAACTTCCTCACCTACAGAGGCAATCAGATTCGGCGCGCTGAGTGGCTGTGACAGTGCCTTTTGCCAGATGCCTGCGGCTTCCTCACCCATGTAGAGTATTTCTCTGGCATCATCCACCACGCATCCCTCGGGTTGACTGGGCAGGTTAAACTCACCGACGAGTTCTGCCGAGGGGCCGTCCCCGGTAAAGGTGAAGGCATATTGCTGATAGCGGCCGTCGGTGTCGTTAATAAACGTATGCAACTGACCATCGATAACCCCACTACATAAGCCGTAAACATCAGACAATGTAGTGGGGAGTTCGCCGGCGTGGGTCACCTTACCGGTAGCGGAGATGTAATATACCGATAACGTCTGTGATGAACGGTTACTGGCTACGGCAATATCCTGCTTACCGGCTGGTGTGTCAATCTGATAACGCACGTCCACATTATTGACCCGGCCGACAGGCAATGATTGCAACTGCTCACCCTTTAATGAATACACATTGAGTCCGTATTTTTTATCGGTACCCAACACCAGGCTGGCGGCAGGATTGAGCCGGTTTACCCAGATAGCCGGATCATCAGCGGCATCGCCATAACGGTTGACCGGTGCGGTTTGCACGTCGGCGCTCAGGGTATATACCTTCCTGGTAGCCTTGCTGGCAGGCGCGGTATCGTTAAGGGTAGCGGCGAGTAATTCGCCGCTGGCTTCATCAAAAGCGCCAAGATAAAGGGTGTCGCCGGCCACGGCGGCACTGACAGACTTAAGTTCACGCGCTGTAGCCAAAGGCCATTGGCGGTTGCGCTGACCGCGCTCATAAATGAACGGTTGGTCGGTAGCCACCACAAAATAGCGGCCATCGGCCAGGGCGGCTACCGATTCCAGTTCAGGGCCGGTAGAGAAGTAATCCAGGTTGCGGGCATTTTCGCCTTCAGCGTTGCCACTATAGTGCCAGATACCGGTGCCTTCTTCGGCAATTAGCAGCGAGTTGTTCTCATCAGCAACCGCACACGACGACAGATCAGGCCCCACCATCATTTGTCTGATTGGCGTAAGCTGCCAGTTTTCCCCGGTGTTCAGCAGGTAGTGAGACATCAATCCACGGGCATCGGAGCTGAACAGGTGCAGCGTATCGTCCTGACGACTCAGGCAAAGGGTTTCACGGTCGGCAATTGCAGAGGGCAGCGAAGTCTGTAAGAGAAACTCCCCGGTTGCAGTATCGAGCGTCACCAGGTGCAGGGCTGAAGTATTCTGATCGATGGCGGCAATGGCAATTGTGTTGTCTGAGCCGGGCAGCAGACGCCAGTCTGCCTGAGCGATGTGATCGGTAAACCCACTGATCTGCTGACCTTCAGGCGACGCCCAGATAAGCCCCTCTGCTTCACTGGTGATCAGGTAACCTTTGAGTGTGTTGATGACCACAGGTTTGAGGCTCTCGCCAGCCACCGGGAGTGCGCGCAGCGTGAGTGTTGAGGCGGGTTCAGTTGGCTGAGTACCGGCTGGATCACTGGCGCTACAGGCCCCCAGGGCGAGGCTGGCGAGCAGCCCCAGCGTAAATTTAAGCGGTTTCATTGGCCCGACTCCCTGCTTTTATCCCGTGTATACTGGTAGATGACTTCGCCCTTATCATCAATGAATTCAAGGGTGAACTGTTGTTGATTAACCCGCACCACAGCAAAACCGGCGGATGATTTAGCAAACGCGGTAAACTTGCGTTGTGCTACCGGGCGGATCTCAGATCCGCCGCCGGAAACAAAGTGTTCCACACTGCTGCCGGCAGGTTTGTTATGTTGCAGGTCATGTTCGTGACCAGCGATATAGGCATCTACCTCATACTGTGCCAGGAGTGGTTCTATTACGCCGCGCACAGCGCGGGTTTTACCATACCGTTTGCCACTGGAATAAAGTGGGTGATGACCAATCACAATGGTCCAGTCGGCGTTTTTATGGCGCTTCAGTGTTTGCTCAAACCACGTCAGCTGAGCCTGGCTATCCTGACGCAGGGTTTCCTGATATTTAGCGTCGTGCTGGTAATCCGGATTCAGCGGGCTGGTATCTAAAAAAACCAGATGCACCAAACCGCCTTCCTCCAGCGGAATGAGCTTATCAAAGTACTGCGCCGGCATGTTCCAGCGGCGACTGACAGCAGAGTAATCGATTTGCGCCTGCCAGTTGCCGCGGTAGTCGTGATTGCCTAACACCACGTACCAGTCGATGAACAGGTGCGGGCCATGATAAATATTCTCATAGGAGGTTTGCCAGTAGGGATCATTGACCGATGCAATACCGTTGTCGTAGAAATTATCGCCGGTAGAGATAATCATGTCGGCATCAAACTGATAAGACGCAATGTCCATCCATTTGGCAACGTTGCGCTGAGCAAAGTGACCATTGCGGCCCCAGTCGCCGACCACCAGAAACGTATAGTCATCATCGGTTTTGGTGAATGAAGACGGGATCTGATTGGTCTGGTAATAGTGCTCACCAAAAACGTCCTGCTGAGCTGACTGAGCCTGGATCAGTGGTGCGCAAAGCAAAGTGGTGAGCGTGAGTAATTGTATGAGTTTCATTGAAAACCTTAAGATGCAGGCGGACAACAGCCCGCCTAATTACCGATAGAGCTTATAGCTGCCAGTTAAAACCAATTTCGAAGGTACGGCCGTACTCTTCGTACTGGGCATTCTGACTGCGACGGTCGAAGTAGTGATAGTAAGGCTCATCATTAATATTGATGGCGTTAAAGTACACCGTCAGATCCTGGTTGATATAGTATTTACCCATAAAATCGAACTGCTGATGGGCATCTTCCATGCGCAGCATGTCACCGTCGATTTCTTCCAGGTTTTTGCTCTTGTAGGTCATTGCCAAACGCAGACTCCAGTCGTTGTCTTCGTATCCTACGGTCAGGTTACCAACGGTATCAGACTGATTAGGCAGGCTGGTTTTGTACGCTTCTCCGTCCAGCAGCGTGGTGGCATCAGAGGATGAAAAAGTACCGTTAGCAGAGAGTAATAAACCGTTATCAAAGGCTTTCACCCATGACAGTTCCAAACCAGTGAGATCGGCGGTTTCGCCATTACGCGGCTGAATGACTTCATCAAAGCCTTCCCAGCCTTGCATACCTGCTACATCGGCAAAGATAACGAAGTTGTCAATTTGCTTATAGAATAAACCGGCAGACAGCACGCCAATCTGGCCAGGGTAATATTCAATCGACAGATCGAAGTTGTCTGACTCGTAAGGCAGTAATTGAGGGTTACCCACTTCGGCTTCACGTTCGGTAACAAAGGCGCCATCGTCTTCTTCGGTTTTGCTTTCAATAATCTGGAAAGCGGCTGATTCTTCAAAGCCCGGGCGGGAAATGGTTTGCGTGTAAGCACCACGAACGATCAGTTGTTCAGAGATGCTGTATTTAACGTTAATGCTGGGCAGGAAGTGATCATAGCTACGCGCTGACTGCCATGGCGTGTTAACCACTTCTTCCACGTCAAGTTGTTCATCTTCAATCAACTCAACACGCATACCGGCGGTATCAAAGTCGGTTTTTTCATAACGAACACCGGCCACAATATGTACATCGTGAATATCAAAGGTGCCCATAAAATAGGCGGCAAAGATATCTTCGTTGGTTTCGTAGGATGCACCATTTGACTCCAGTTCAGAGTCCAGCTCTGACAGCTCCAGCGAACCACGGTTCTGATTGAAGTAGCTGCGCATCTCACCGCGGTTCAGGCCCGGGCCAAAATCACCCAGCCCCCAGTCTACGTCACTGGCAGCAAATTGCGTCGGATCCATATCATCGAAGTCGCCGTCGTAAATGTAGATATTGCTGTCGACAGTTTTAGTACGGGTACGGTATTTAACACCGGCTTTAATTTCGCTGAGATAGGGGTCTTCGGCAAAGGTTTTGCTCAGATTCGCTTTAATACTGTTTTCAGTGTCCTTGGCGTAGTTATCCTCAAAGCTGATTTCGTCAACCTCGTAGTTATTGAAGTCATTCACCGAGTCGGCGTAGCTAATGCTGGGGATTACCCGCTGCATATCACCCTCGATGCTGTCGTCTTCGGTGATAAAGGTGTAGTAGAGGGCATCCGGCTCATCTTCATCAGACTTGGCGTAACCGAGCTGATAATCGAAAGTCCACTCGCCACGCACGTGCTCACCGCCGGCAGCGATGGTCAGGATAGACTGTTGTTCATAACGATCTTTCGACTCACGCTCCACTTCAGAGTCTTCACCGTCAAACACAAAGGTATTACGCTGACGATACTCTTCATCAGAGAATTCGCTGTACAGGGTGCGCAGGAAGTAAGCGTTGTTAAAGTCAGGGCGGTAGTCAAGGTTAACCGCAGCCCCTAAGCGTTCACGGCTAATGGTGTAATGACGTTGTTCAATTTCGTCATCCGCGTTGGACTCAATGTTGTCTGAACCAAAGTCTCGTTTGAAATAAGATAAGGCTGCCGCCACACCAAAAGTATCGTTCCATAAATTGGTGTAGGTACCGGAAAGTTTGGGGCTCATTTCATCGCGTAACTCGTTTTGGCTTAGCTGACCCGATAAACTGGCGGTCTGGCCTTTGCGGTCGAAAGCGCTTACCGATTTAACTTCTACCGAACCACCAATCGCGTCGCCGTCCATATCTGCAGTAACAGACTTGGAAACTTCCAGCGTCTGGATTAGTTCAGAGGGGATCACATCCAGAGCAACTGAGCGAACGCCGCCCTCCGGAGACGGGACGTTAAGGCCGTTGATGGTAACGTTATTGAGGTTAGGATCGATACCACGGATCCCTACAAAGCGGCCTTCACCCTGATCGCGTTCGATAGACAAACCCGGCAGGCGTTGCAATGATTCGGCAGCGTTTTGGTCCGGGAACTGACCAATGGCATCGGCTGAAACGATAGATTTAATATTGTCAGCCATACGCTGCTGATTGATGGCGCTGGCCTGACCGCCACGCTGACCACGGACCATCACTTCTTCCAGCGCTTCGTTTGCCGCTTCAAGGGTAATAAGCGGCGTAATATTTTCACCCTCGGTAAGGGTGATCCCGCGACTAACCGGATCGGCACCAAGGTAAGTAACAACCAGCGTGTAGTTACCGGCAGGCAGATTAGTGAAACGAAAAGTCCCATCGCGGCCAGAAAAGGTTTTTTTACCTAATTCAGTAATTTCAATTTTTGCGCCGGCAAAAACCCGGCTTTGATCTTTATTGGTTAACTGACCAATCAGCCCCGCATTATCTGCTGCGACCGAAGCAAATGAGCAACAAACGGTACTGACAGCCAACGCCAGGCTGGAAATACGATTTTTCATGAGTGTTCTCTTAAGTTGTGTGTATGTGTTGGCGGCTACGGTAGAAAGCAAAAATGACAAATCGATGACGGTGAATGGCACAGTTGCCTGAAAAATAGCCGGAATCGGCCTGAAAAGCGTTATTTTTAAACTCGATGAGCCCAAATGACCCCCGTGCAAACCGTTGTTTAATATTGAAAAAAAGTATTTTAAGCCGGCTGAAAAGGGAAAAGCATCATACCAGTGTCATATTGCTGAGCCAGAATGACCCCTAAGATTACCGGCGACTCAATTAACAATAGGCGCAGGTAAAATTGTTTTGCATGCGGAAAAAATGATGGATTTTAGTTTATTAACACGTCACCGGGGCTTACTGGCATTTGTCATGCTGGTGTTGGGGCTGGCAGTGACATTATGCGTTACTAATGGCCAGTTGAAAGATATCGCAGACGTTGAGTGGCTGGATGTCGTGGGCGAGGGCAGCATATGCCTGCTCACTTTGTGCTGGATAACCGCGGTGATGATCAGCCGCCCACCAGGCAAGGTTACGGCACTGCTGGTGGCAGGCCTGGCGTTTTTTAATTTTTCCGCCATGCTCGACGTGTTCGATGAATTTACCTTTTACAGCGATGCGGCCCATTGGCTCAGCGTGGTGGAGTCTATTCCCGCTGCAATGGGTATGGTCGTGATGAGTGTTGCGTTGTATTGGTGGCATCAGGAACAACTGGCGCTCAACAAACAGCTGCAACGCCGCGAAATGTGGTATCGGGCCCACGATCAAATCGATGTTATTACCCAGCTTTACCGGGCAGACTACTGGCGAGCCAGGGCCATGGAGTTACAGGAGCAGGGCGTAAAGGCGGCAGTAGTGATACTGGATATTAACGATTTCTCGCAGCTCAATTTGCGCTACGGCCATGCCGAAGGGGATCGCTTCTTAAAGGAGATTTCACAGTTAATTGTGATGAACCTCAGAGCCGTCGACCTGGCCTGCCGCTATGCCGGCGATCGGTTTGTTATCCTGATGCCGGAAATTGCCGCCGAAGAGGCCTGCGAGTTTGCCCGTCAGTTAGAGTGCAGCATTCGCAATGTGGCATTCAGAAGTGGCGGCCAGACCACGGCGATTTTTCATTCAGTGCGCAGTGTCAGTGCTCAGTTGCAACAACAGGTAACGCTGGCTGAAATGATGGCCGGCCTGAACCGTCAGTTAGATGAGACCTCCCGGCAGGCCGCCTGATGACGCATAACGCTTTGCTTACCCGTACCGATAAAACACTGCCTGCCAGACAGCTTGCCCAAAGCCTGGTGCAGGTAGCGGTAGCCCGTGGTGCGGGTGAGCAAAAGCTGTTACGTGGTACGGGAATTTTCAGTGAAGACTTACTTACTGCAAAGCCATTAAGTTGTAATCAGTTGCAGCGTCTTTGCGGCAACGCCACTCAACATTACAAAGGCTTCGACCTGGCCTTTCAGTTTGGCCATCACTTAGTGTCGGCTTTTGTTAGCGATGCATTGCCCTATTTTACCCACGCGCGGAATTTTGGCGAATGCTTGCGGGCACTGCCATCCTTTCAGACCCGTCTTTACCCTTTTGTCTCTGCTTTTCGCTATGACGAGGGCGATGACTTACTGCTGGTGCTGCAGGACGCCGTGGGCAGTGGTAAGCAGTTTCGTTTTATGGCCGAGGCCTACTGTGCAGCGCTGGTGGCACTGGCCCGGCATTGCACCGGTAAACGTCTGGCGCTGCACTTTTCTTTTCCCTTCGCGCGTCCTCGGCAGATCCAGGAATACGAAGAGGGGCTGGGGTTCCGGCTGTCTTTCGAGCAGCCCTTCTTTACCATTAAAGTGGCCAGAGCAGAGCTGGCAACGCCATGTTTACAGCCTAATCGAATGTTTAAGCAGTTTGCCCTGCGTCGCTTTCTGGAGCAGCGGGAGTACCGCGTAACTTTGCTTGATGCCGTGCGCTATCACCTGCGCCGCAACAGCAACGCTACCTTACCTGCTATTGCTGGTGAACTCGGCTTAAGCCCGGCGTCACTTAAGCGTAAACTGGCGGATCACGACACTACCTTTAGTTTGTTGCACGATGATATTCGACGTCAGCAGGCCATTTACTACCTGCAGGTGCAAAAGCTCAATAACGAGCAAAGCGCGTTGAAAATGGCCTTTACGGATATTACTAATTTCCGTCGTGCGGTGAAGCGCTGGACCGGGCAAACGCCCAGTCAGTTGCGCGAAGTGTAATAGTAATTGAAACAAAAAAAGCCACCCCGAAGGATGGCCTGGTTATGCGTTTGGTTGGTGGTTACTGATAATCCGGCATTACTTCAAGGCGCGCTACGCCTGAGTCGATCGCGGCCTGAGCAACGGCTCTGGCGATTCGGCTACACAGACGCGGATCCATCGGTTTTGGAATAATGTAATCCTTACCAAAGGTCAGGCTATCCACGTTACTGGCTTTTAATACGGATTCAGGTACCGGCTCTTTGGATACTGAACGCAGTGCTTCAACCGCAGCGACTTTCATTTCATCGTTAATGGCGGTAGCCCGAACATCCAGTGCACCACGGAAAATAAACGGGAAACACAATACATTATTAACCTGGTTAGGGTAGTCAGAGCGACCGGTCGCCATAATTAGATCAGAACGGGTAGCCAAGGCCACTTCCGGTTTGATTTCCGGGTCCGGGTTAGAGCAGGCAAATACCACCGGGTTTGGTGCCATCAGTTCGAGCGCTTCAGGCGGCAGTAAATCCGGGCCGGATACCCCAACAAAAATATCCGCACCGTCCATTACGTCTTCCAAAGTGCGTTTGTCGGTGTTGTTGGCAAACAGCATCTTGTGCGGCGTGAGATCGTCACGGCGAGTATGGATAACCCCTTTACGGTCGAGCATATAAATACGCTCACGCTGGGCACCACATTTGATTAGTAATTCCATACAGGCTACGGCAGCGGCGCCGGCACCCATACAAACAATTTTAGCATCACCGATTTCTTTACCCTGAATTTCCAGTGCGTTAAGCATACCGGCAGCTGTTACAATTGCGGTGCCGTGTTGGTCATCATGGAAAACCGGGATCTTACAGCGCTTGATCAGCTCCTGTTCAATCTCAAAGCATTCCGGCGCTTTAATATCTTCCAGGTTGATGCCACCAAAGGTGTCGGCGATATTGGCTACCGTATTGATGAACTCTTCGGTCGTGCGGTGTTTAACTTCAATATCAATCGAATCAAGGCCGGCGAAGCGTTTGAATAATAGCGCTTTACCTTCCATTACCGGTTTGGAGGCCAGTGGACCGAGGTTACCGAGGCCGAGAATTGCGGTACCGTTACTGATAACGGCAACCATATTACCCTTACCGGTGTAGGTATAAGCAGCGTTTGGATCTTCAGCTATTTCGCGGCAGGGTTCCGCTACGCCGGGGCTGTAAGCAAGGGCGAGATCATCAACACTTTCTGCCGGTTTGGAGAGCTCTACGCGGATCTTGCCCGGCGTAGGTTTTGCGTGGTAGTCGAGGGCACGTTGGCGAAAATCTGACATTTTTGTAAGTCCTGTAATTTTTATCTTGTAAGCCAGTCGCTAGGTTATTGTTATTATAGGCGAACTGTATCACAGCGCATGTCATATGGCATGGTATCTATCAATTGTAAAATCGATAGTACCTTACAAACTTGTTAATGCTAACTAACATAACGCGAACAGGCCCTGAACGCCACGTTGCTGAAGAAATAATCGTAATTTGTTTTACTTATGGAAAATGGTTTTACCATTACCCCAATCAATTAACATGATAGTAAAAACAGGCACAAAAAAAGCGCCGTAAAGGCGCTTTTTCTTCGAAGCTTTTTCTTCAGGACGGGGCTTATTTTTTGCCCAGTGCGCCAAAACGCTTCTTGAAGCGGTCAACACGACCACCGGTGTCAACGTTACGTTGTTTACCAGTGTAGAAAGGGTGACAAGCTGAACATACGTCCAGGCTGATGTCTTTGCCCATTGTTGAACGAACTTTGATTTCGTTACCGCAAGAACAGCTAGCAGTAATTTCTTCGTATTTAGGGTGGATATCTTGTTTCATGGGATTACCTCAAAATAAGGCCGCATCGCTAACCAACCCGAAGTTGGCCACCATACGTGACTAATTTTCACTACAAGCGACATACCGCCTGCTTTTTAGAGCGGCGCATATTAATGGATGCCGAATAATCAATCAAGTATTTTCGTGCAATACTTTGCTATCCGCATGTTAGGATAACCACTACTTAAATTCAGCCTGATAATGTGCGTTGTTCAAAATTCACTATGCCAATCATTGATGTAGCCGTTCCGGTACCACTACGACAAACCTTTAGTTACACCAGCGAGCAAAAGCTGGCGCCGGGTGTACGGGTAAGCGTGCCCTTTGGTCGCCGTCAGCTAATCGGGGTAGTGACAGCAAGTTATAACGACCCGGCGGGCGAGACGGAGTCTGAAGTTAAACTGAAAGCGGTAACCGAAGTTCTCGATGAGCAGCCGCTGTTTGATCCCACATTGCAAGCGTTAACTCAGTGGCTGGCCACTTATTATCATCATCCGATTGGTGAAGTCTGGGCGACGGTTATGCCCACCCGGTTGCGCAAAGGCGGGGCGTTGAGTGACAGCGTTCCGGCATTAACCTTAACCGAAGCCGGGCAAGCCGAAGCGCAATCGCCTACTTTACGGGGCAAAAAACAGCTCGAATGCATCGCTTTACTGGCCAAAGGGCCGTTGGCCAGTGAAGAAATCAAAACCAAATTTTCTAATGTGGTGTTAAAGGCGCTGGAAGAGAAAGCGCTGACCACTCAAACCAGTATCCGCCTGACTGAAAAGCAGGACTGGGCGTCATTTAGTCTGCAGCAAACACCGCCTGTTGCCTCTACCGAGCAGGGCGTGGCCATTGCGGCTATCAATCAGCAGGCCAGCCACTTTGTACCGTTTTTACTCGACGGTGTAACCGGTAGCGGTAAAACCGAAGTGTATTTGCAGGTAATTGAGCCGGTACTCAAACAAGGCAGACAGGTGTTGATTCTGGTGCCGGAAATAGGCCTGACACCGCAAACAGTAGGGCGCTTTGAGCGTCGCTTCGGCATTAATGTTGGCGTGTTGCACTCACAAATGACTGACCTGGCGCGGCTGAAGGTTTGGCAACAGGCGCGGCGCGGAGAACTGGGGATTATCATTGGTACCCGCTCAGCCATTTTTACGCCGCTTAAAAGACCAGGCATGATCATTGTGGACGAAGAGCACGATGAGTCTTTTAAGCAGCAGGATGGCTTGCGTTACCATGCCCGGGATCTCGCGGTAAAGCGAGCCCATACCGAAAACGTACCCTTGATTCTGGGCAGTGCTACACCGTCGCTGGAAAGCCTGAATAACGCGCTGAATAAACGCTATACCCATTTAACCTTAAGTCAGCGGGCCGGCGGAGCCAGTCACACCCAGTTAAAGGTACTCGATTCACGTGATCAGCCGCTCCATGCCGGAATAGCTCAGGGCCTGATAAGCATTATGCGCAGCCATCTGCAACAGGGTAATCAGGTGTTAGTGTTTTTAAACCGTCGCGGCTTTGCTCCGGCAGTGCTGTGTCATCATTGCGGCCAAACGGTGGATTGCAAAAGTTGCGAGCGGCCGTTTACCTACCATAAGTCCCAGGGCCGGTTGCAGTGCCATCATTGTGGTGCGAGCCGGAGAATGCCCGAGCAGTGCAGTGAGTGCCACAGCTACGATCTGCAAACCTCTGGCATTGGTACCGAACAGCTCGAACAGGGGCTGGGGCAGCTATTCCCGGATATAAAGCAGGTCAGAATCGACAGTGATGCGGTAAAAGGCAAAGACAAGCTCATCACCCGTCTCGATGAAATCAATGCGCGCAAATATCAGTTGCTGGTGGGCACGCAAATTCTGTCGAAGGGGCATCATTTTCCTCATGTAACCTTAGTAGTGGTGCTCGACTGTGACGGCGCGTTATTCTCGGCCGACTTTCGGGCGGCGGAAAAGCTCGCGCAGTTGATTACGCAGCTGGCTGGTCGCGCCGGTCGCGCCAGTAAACCGGGCGAAATGTGGCTGCAAACCGATAACCCCGGCCACCCACTTTTGCAGGATCTCATTAATAACGGCTTTGCGCACTTTGCTCGTCAGGCATTGCAGGAACGCAAGCTGGGCGCTCTGCCGCCGTATAGCAGTCAGGCCATTTTCCGCGCCGAAGCCGGCGAAGCAGGGCTCGCTGCCAACCTGTTACAACAAATACGCGATTGCTATCGCCCCAGTGTGAATGCCGCCAAAGGGCAGTTTATCGGGCCGTTGCCGTGTTTGATTGAGAAGCGTCAGGGGCGTTTTCGCTATATGCTGGTATTGCAGAGTCAGCAGCGTGCTGCGCTACATAGCTGGCTAAAACATCACTTGCAGGAGGTAGAAGCGTTGCCTCTGGCAAGCAAGGTACGCTGGAGTCTGGATATTGACCCGGTCGATCTGAGTTAAGTGTGGTTACTGGTAAACTTTCAGCGTTAACCACACTTTAAAGCAGCATTTTTGCCAAAGAGCAGGTACACTGCCTGCAGATAATAATAATCATCCACACAGGGAAATCGAAACAGCATTATGTCTCAACGCGATTACGTTTCTCGTGGACGTGCGCCACAAAAGAAAAATACCAAGAAAACAAAAAACAAAAAAACTGCCAGACGAGGTCGCAACCAGCAGGAGCCACAGGTAACTGTACCCTGGGTAACTGTGGCCGTTGTGGTGGCTTTGTTACTGGGCTTTGCCTGGTTCTTGTGGTCAATTAAAGATAATGCCGATCCGGATACCGCTCAACCGCTTACGGTAGAGCCTGCGCCTATCGAAGATGAACTACCCGAACTGCCCGAGGAAGAATGGGAATACATTAAGTCACTGCCGGGTTACGAGGTAGAAGTTGAAGTCGCCGAGCAGGAAAAATCCGACAAGCGTTACCTGATGCAGTGTGCCTCGTTCAGAACCCGGGCCCAGGCCGATGAAATGCGCGCTAAAATTGCGTTTCAGGGGCTGGAAGCGCAGATCCGGCACAGCGATGGCGCCAACGGCGAGTGGTTCCGTGTGATCCTTGGCCCCTTTGACGCCAAGCGCGACGCTGAGCGTGCCAAACACGCACTACGCAAAGTGAATATCACCACCTGTCAGATTTGGTTCTGGAATTTGTAAATAATCGGAAGCCGGAAGTCGCCGGCTTTTTTATTGGCCGCTGCAAACGCCAGCGTATATTCATCTTTTAAGTCTTGAAAAATCGTCAGGCTCCCCCACCTACTACTCATTGTCAACGCACAGACCGCCCGGCGGAATGCTGTGCCAAACCACTACAGTGGAGTAAACGTGACTACAATAGTATCAGTCAGACGAGATAATCAGGTTGTCATGGCCGGTGATGGCCAGGTGTCATTGGGTAATACCGTAATGAAAGGCAATGCCCGTAAAGTACGCCGCCTGTATCAAAATAAAGTATTAGCCGGTTTTGCCGGTGGTACCGCCGATGCGTTTACCTTGTTTGAACGCTTTGAAGCCAAACTGGAACTGCACCAGGGTCACCTGACCAAAGCGGCAGTAGAGCTGGCGAAAGACTGGCGTACCGACCGCATGCTGCGGCGTCTGGAGGCCTTGCTGGCTGTCGCCGATGAAACCGCTTCGTTCATTATTACCGGTAACGGCGATGTGGTGCAGCCAGAGCAGGATCTGATTGCCATCGGTTCGGGTGGTAACTATGCCCAGGCAGCGGCGACAGCGTTATTGAATAATACGCAGTTAACGGCACACGAAATTGCCACCCAAAGCTTATCGATTGCCGGCGACATTTGTGTGTTCACCAACCATAATCAAACGGTTGAAGTACTCGATTACTAAATGAATTGTGTTGGCAGTGGCCTGAAGGCGGCTGCCATACTGACTACCGTCAGTTTTACATAAGGGTTAATTATGTCTGAAATGACACCAAGAGAAATTGTCCACGAACTGGACCGCCATATTATCGGTCAGCAAAGCGCTAAGCGCGCAGTCGCCATTGCGCTGCGTAACCGCTGGCGACGTATGCAGTTAGCGCCAGAACTGCGCCAGGAAGTCACCCCGAAAAACATTTTAATGATTGGTCCAACGGGTGTAGGTAAAACCGAAATTGCCCGCCGTCTGGCCAAGCTGGCGAATGCGCCGTTTATTAAGGTAGAGGCAACAAAATTTACTGAAGTAGGTTATGTAGGTAAGGAAGTCGAAACCATCATTCGCGACCTGGCAGACATTGCGGTAAAAATGACCAAAGAGCAGGAAATGGCAAAGGTGCGCTATCGCGCTGAGGAAGCTGCCGAAGAGCGTATTCTGGATATCCTCATCCCGCCTGCCGAAAATGCCTGGGGTGAAAAAGAGCGCTCGGAAGATCGCGGTACCCGCCAGTCTTTCCGCAAAAAACTGCGTGAAGGCAGTCTGGATGACAAAGAAATCGAAATCGACGTTGCCCAGCAGCAAATTGGTGTAGAAATTATGGCCCCGCCGGGCATGGAAGAAATGACCAACCAACTGCAAGGCATGTTTGAAAATCTGTCATCTTCTGGTTCGCAGAAGAAGAAAAAGAAATTGCGCATCAAAGATGCCATGAAAGTGCTGATTGAAGAAGAAGCCGCACGGTTGGTAAACAAAGAAGATCTTAAGGAAAAAGCCCTCGAAGCGGTGGAGCAACACGGCATCGTATTTGTGGACGAAATCGATAAGATCTGTAAGCGTGAAGGCGCTAATTCAGCTGATGTTTCCCGCGAAGGTGTGCAACGTGACCTGCTGCCACTGGTAGAAGGCTCAACGGTGTCAACCAAGCACGGTATGATCAAAACCGACCATATTCTGTTTGTGGCATCCGGTGCCTTCCAGATGAGCAAGCCGTCGGATCTGATCCCTGAATTACAGGGCCGTTTGCCTATCCGTGTTGAGCTTTCAGCGCTAAAAGTGGAAGACTTTAAACGTATTCTTACCGAGCCGAATGCATCGCTTACCGAGCAGTACATTGAGCTGATGAAAACCGAAGGCGTAACCGTTGAGTTTGCCGAAAGTGGTATTCAGCGAATTGCCGAAGCGGCCTGGCAGGTTAACGAGAAAACCGAAAACATCGGAGCCCGTCGCCTGCATACGGTGCTTGAACGTTTGATGGAAGATATTTCTTACGACGCGTCTGAAAAACAGGGCGAGACCTACATCATTGATGCCGATTACGTCAATGAGCACCTTGAGAGCCTGGTGGATAACGAAGACCTAAGCCGCTTTATCCTCTAAGCCCAACCATACAAACCGGCCGGTACGTCTGTACCGGCCAGGCTTTACTTGCCACATTCCACTTACACCGTTGGTATTTGCGTGTACAAGGTTCTGAAATTTCCCCCCACTTAGGTTACATCTTGAAGTGACTAACAGAAAGCAATATCGCATCTGGCAGCACATTGTTTTTAGCAAACAATGGCAAGGCGTATAAGCCTGGCAAACTCTCAGAAATGGTCGGTCGATACGTTAAGCTCAGTGGTATGAAGCGCGGTGGTGCATGTCATTTGTTTCGGCATGCGACAGCAACCATTATGCTGGATCACGGCGTGGAGCTTCGGCATGTGCAGGAGATGCTCGGCCATGCTGACATTTCTACGACACAATTATATACGCATGTGTCTCGCATCAAGCTTGGTGAGGTGTACAACAAAAGTCATCCCTCAGCTTTGAGTAATGAGTGTTTATATTAATCAGTACTAGCAATGGTAATGCAAATGCATTACTATTGCTGTGTGTACTCAATTGAGGATAGCAACATGCCGCAATTACCATTACAAACTGAATCAACTTTGACGGAGCGATATCAAACGACCGTGCCTAGCGTTGTGCGCAAAGCACTGCATTTGGGTAAAAAAGATAAAATCAGGTTTACGGTGGAGCCTAACGGTAGTGTGACGTTATCGCGTGCCGAGCCTTCTGAAGATGATCCTGCGTTAGATTCATTTTTGGCTTTTTTAGGCAACGATATTGAACAACACCCAGAGAATATTCAAGCGCTAAGTCCTGCTATGCAAGCGTCTATTCAATCGTTGGTAGAGGGGGTTGAAATCGATTTGAACGCGCCACTAGATGAAGACGACGACTGATTTTGGCGGATAGTAGTTTTGTTGTAAAAAATGGTTGGACGCTATATGCCCATCCTTTGTTTATAGAGCAGTTAGCATCGTTGACTGCTCAAGTTAACGCTTTTAAAGCACGAGACCCTATCGGCTACAAAAAGAAAAACGCGACCAAGCGATTAGCAGCAATAGAGAAGCTAATATTCGAAATCATTCCGAATGATCCTACAGCGACTGAATATCGCCAAGGTTCAACATTAGGTGACAACAACAAACACTGGTTCAGAGCAAAATTCTTCCAACAATATCGACTCTTTTTTCGCTATCATCAAGCATCTAAAGTTATCGTTTATGCGTGGGTTAACGATGAAAAAACCAAACGCGCATATGAAAGCAAAAACGATGCATATAAAGTATTTGCTAAACTGCTAGCTTCGGGCAATCCACCTGATAGTTGGGACGCTCTTTTAAAAATGGCTTCTGCTATAACATCAGATAAATAATCGTCTTTGAACTGCTCAGAATTAGCGGATCATACAATCGATTACTGTACTACAAAGCACGGATTTATCATCCAAAGCTAGGGCGATTCCTGCAAACTGACCCTGTGGGTTATGAAGACCAGATGAATCTTTATGCTTATGTGGGCAATGATCCGGTTGATATGACTGATCCTACAGGTAAATGTATGACTGATTCTAGTGGAAAGCAGACAAGTGGCATCTGTCCTGTATCGGGCGATAGCAATGCAGCGGCGTTAGTCCAGGATAGGTTATCTGATCCAAACAGCATTGCTGGGCAGGTAGAGAAACAATTGAATGACAACGGGTCTATCACATTTGTGGACACGACTGTTGTTAGCTCTGCAACCAGCTCTGTCATGACACTTTGATGGATGAGTACATGGCATATCTCAATGTTTACCGCAAACCGCTTGATGGGTGCAACCGCTGTGTGCAGCCAATAAATACGATTTGATATTGTGCGTTAAAACTTTATCAAAAAGATGTTCAATCGTGGCCTGTTAACTGCTGACAAGCTTAGTAGCATCGACTTACCCACGGTTGGCAGACCATTACCCAAGGCGAATTTTACTGCCGAGGAGGTCGAGCAAATCCTTGAGCAGCCTTTGTTATATGGCTTTAAGGGTATGCGAGACCGTGTGATACTTGAAACGCTGTTTGCCACAGGTATTCATAGAATAGAACTGTTGCATCTCGATATTGAGGATGTGGATTTTAATCAGCAATTGATTAGGGTAAGAAAAGGCAAAGGTAATCGGGAGAACATTTTGCCAGTGAGTGATAGAGCAGTCGAATGGCTAGTGTTCTATCTGACCAAACTTCGCCTCAAACTGGCAACCTTACACTCGGGCAGTGCGCTGTTTCTAAACGATAAGGGAGCGCGATACCGTGCTTGCGCGTTATCTGATATGGCCTCGCGGTATGTTCGGTTTGCAGGGTTTAAGCGGTCGGGCTCTTGTCACCTGTTTCGCCATGCAACAGCCACTATCATGCTGGATAACGGCGCTGACATTCGGCATGTGCAAGAAATGCTGGTCCATGCTGACATTGCCAGCACACAAATCTACACCTTTGTTTCTCGCTCTAAGCTTCGCGATGTGTACAACAAGACACATCCGTCCGCATTAAGCGATAAGAGGTTGTTCAGGTAGGGCATAATGGCTATTTCTTGCATGTTGAGGTAAAATCGTAGCAACACTGGAGGGTATATGAAAAACACCGTTGCAAAGACTGGCAATAGCCAAAAAGGTCGGTTTACCCCGAATATGGATAACTTCGAAGTAAGCCTGAGCTATGAAGGGCTTGCGCTCAAAAAAAGTAATGAGCGAAAAAGCATTACCAATTTAAAACGGAAGTATGCTCGATAAGTACGGGGTAACACAGGATAGATACTGTTACCCCGATGCTGACGTTCTTATCAATCACCTTGATATACGCGACGCGGTGTTATTAGCAGAAGCCGAAGCTGAGTTCACCGCTGAGCGTTACAGAACATACGAAGCCCCCAAGCTAACAATAGCTGATTTTACGCTGGAGCATCTAAAACAGCTCCACTATCACCTATTCCAGGATGTCTATGATTGGGCAGGTCAGTTAAGAGATGTTGATATTTCGAAAGGCGGCACGCGGTTCTGTACATGGTCACGTATTGAGCCAGAAGCCAATAAGCTATTCAACACTATCCCAACTCTTGCGCATGTAGAAACTGAAGAAGCTTTAATATCAAAAGTGGCTGATGTATTTTGTGAGATAAACTTACTCCACCCATTCAGAGAAGGAAATGGCCGAATTCAGCGCTTCTTCTTCGAGGAAATGCTATTCACCTTGGGTTATGATGTGTCATGGCCTCGAATACCCCAGCAAGACTGGATAGATGCCAATATAGCAGGGGTAAATTTAGACTTGTCTCTTCTTGAGGCAATATTTGCTCAGGCAATCTCATCCGATAGCGAATAAGAAAAAGGTGCTTGTATAGATGACAGGCATGAAACACGAATTAATTTAACCCAGCTAGATTTATCCAGCATTGCCACATAGAATCAACGATGGATATCGCTTACGAGGAAGTAAGCTGCTCTTTTAAAACCTGCTGGGATGCACCCCTCCTAAATATCAAAGCCTTTCTGAAAGATAACAGCATGGCTTGTGAATCCGATGATTACTTTATATGCAGGCACGATACTATGATCCAGTTATCGGGCGGTTTTATTCGAATGATCCAATAGACTCAATAACTTATTTTGGTACTGAAAACGGAATTCCTACATAAGTCAAAATAGAAAATTGAATCCAACTCAATTACGTCGAACTTGCGGGACTTAGTTTTAGATATTCATAGGCTCTAATTGTCTAAAGTGTTTAACTGCCACAATACTATCCTGTAACGCCAAACATACAAACCGGCCGGTACGTCTGTACCGGCCAGGCTTACTTGCCACATCCCCACTCACACCGTAGGGATTTGCGTATACAAGGTTCTGAAATAGCGGGCCATTAATGCTGCCCGGTTACGAATTTCCAGCTTGCGGTAAATATTAGCGCAGTGAAATTTCACCGTTCGCTCACTGATAAACAATTGCGAGGCAATGGTTTTGTTCGGTAAGCCTTCGATAATTTTATGCGCCACCTGAAGTTCACGTTTAGACAACTGTTCCAAATGTTCAGGGTTTAATAACTCTTGATCAAACATGATGATCTCCTTGTTGAGTGGGGGTTGGTAAATCAGGCGTATAATTGATGGCTACTTCCGTCAGCTGGCCGCCTGCCAGGTGATACCGCTGATGGGCCATTTGAATGGTTTCGCGCCGATGGGCAATAACCACCCGGGTCATGGGTAATCGGGAAAGATGTTGATTAATAAGCTTTTCACTGTTGGCATCAAGATGGCTGCTGGCCTCGTCGAGTAGCAGCAGAGCCGGACGCTGATACAAGGCCCGGGCGAGAAATAAACGCTGGCGCTGGCCGCCACTAAAATTGCTGCCACCTTCCTGGAGCAGCGTGTAATACTGCATAGGCAGCCTGGTGATGGTGTCGTGCAGATTGGCCAGTTGGCAGCACTCTATTAACCGTGGCATGTCGATATGTTGCTGAAAACCACTGACATTGTCGATAACGGTGCCGGAAAGACACACATCATCCTGCATTACGGCACTGATCCGCTGGGCTGGATCGCGGCTGTTGAGCGGCTTATCGTCAATCAAGATCTGCCCCGACGTGGCTGGAAGTAAGCCGGTAAGGCATTTAGCCAGGCTGGACTTTCCGTTGCCGCTAACGCCGGTGATTACTACCATTTGGCCCGGTAACACTTCAAGGTTTAGCCCTTCGAAAAGCGGCGGTTGACCCTGATAGGCAAAGCTTAAATCCTCGATAGTTAGTTTGTGCGCCACAGGTACATGGGCTGGCGCACTGCAAGAAACAGGAGCCAGTGAGGCAAAGTCTACGGGCGTTTGGACAATATCCGCCAGCCTGTCGAGGTGCACGCGCAATAAACGCCACTGAAGTAATTGTTCGAGTAATCCGTTGATAGCTGAATTAAAGCGGTTCTTGTAGCTGGTAAATGCGTACAGCATGCCAACGGTAAAAGCCTGCTCCATCACCAGCGTGGCAGCCAGATAGACGACCAGTAGGTTTTCAATTCCAAACAGCAGTAGGTGTACGATACTAAAACCCATTTCCCAGCGGCGTAAGCGAATATCACGGTTCAGGGTATCGGTAAGTAAATGCTGCCAGCCATGTAACCGGAACGACTCGAGCTTAAGCATTCTGATTGACTGAATGCCCCTCAGCGTTTCTATAAAGTGGCTGTTTTCCTTCGCGGCACAGGCAATTCTTTCTTGTTGTAAGCGCTGCACCGGGCCTAGCAAAATTAACCGTAGGGCAAGAAATAACCCCGCAATGCCTACTACCACCAGCATTAGTTTCAGGCTGTATAACGCCATTAAAATCAGTGTGCACAGCATGATTAGCGTGTCTAAAATGAGCGCGACAATACCCTGACTGATAAAGCGTCTGACTTCCTGCAAGCTACCAAAACGAGCCACCATGTCACCGATATGGCGCTGGGAAAAGTAACTGAATGGCAGCCGGATCAAATGAGTAAAGACATTTACCGAGAGTTGCTGGGCGAGGTGCCCAGACATAGCAATGCCGGCAGTCTGGCGGGTAAGATTGGTGATCGCTTCCACAACAATTAGCAGAAAGAAGCCGAGAAACAGCACATTGAGCAGCGAAGCATCGTTATTGACTATCACTGAGTCGATAACCAGTTGCATATAATAGGGCGATGCCAGCGCAAAACATTGCAGCAGCAAAGACAAAATAAACAACACCAGTAAGGAGCGCTTGATACCTACGATACGCTGCCATAACTGGCTGAGCTTTAATGGCTGGCGCAGGTTTTGAGGCGTGAAGTCACTGCCAGGCTGAAGCTCCAGTGCAATACCGGTAAAGGCATCACTAACCTGTTGCCAGCTAAGACGGCGTTTGCCACATGCCGGGTCCTGAATCTCAATACCCTTCGCTGAAACTTTGGTTAACACAACAAAGTGCTGCATGTTCCAGTGCAAAATGCAGGGGAGCTGTAGCTCGTTCATATTCTCTGGCTCAAGCTTTAGCGCCCGGCTATTGAGGTTGAGTGAGTGAGCGAAATCAATCAGCTGTTTAAGGTTAGCACCCTGCTGGCTGAAGGCGCGTAAGCTGCGTAGCCTGGCCAGGTCTATATTGAGCCCGTGATAGCCGGCTACCATGGCGATACAGGCCAGTCCGCATTCGGCGTTTTCGGCTTGCAATATCTGCGGCGTCGAACGGCGCCAGCCGAGCTGCAAGGGTAGTTTGAACAGTGTGACGGTGCTCACAACACACCTCCATGCAGTTCATAGAGTGGTTCAAATAACCATTGCATCAGGTTGCGCTCGCGAATGGCTATTTCTGCGGCAAAGGTCATGCCGGCTCGCAGGGCAATGCGTTGATTAAAATATTCAATGCTGGTGGCTTGCAGGGTTGCCTTGGCCAGGTACACCGGGGTGTTTATTGCCAATGGTTTTTGCGCTACTTCCTGTGGCAGTAGCAAGTGAGCAGATACCGAATCGATGGTGGCTTTATAGGTGCCAAACTGGGTATGCGGAAAGGCATCGTAGCGTAAACTGATGGATTGGCCTGGGGATATCTGGCCCGCCGCGGCGACCGGGATTAACAATTGTGCAGAGACCTCGGCGTTAAATGGCATCAGCGAAAGCAGAGGCACATTGCTCTGGGCGAACTGGCCTGGCTTTGCATTGAGGTTGGTTACCCGGCCGTTTGTGGACGCGGTAATAATGACTTCCTGCTGACTGTACTGCTGATCGAGACTTTTTTGCAGTTCACTGATTTGGTTTTCAATACTCAGCAACTGTAACTGATGGGCGTGTTCCGCTTCGCTAAGGGCAAACTGGTTGTCTTCAATGGCTTGTAAGGTGGCTATCCATTCGCGCTCAAGATTCTGACGCTGATAGGTTTCGTCGATTCGCTGCGTCTTTAAGGTTTGTAATTGCTGGCGGCTGGAAAATCCCTGATGGGTGAGTTCGGTGAACGACTGAATTTGCTTATCCAGTAAGGCCATTTTGTCATCCAGCAACATGCGCATGGCGGCGAGGCGTGAGCGATCCTCAGTGAGTCGTTGGGCCGTTTTAGTCAGGCGTTGCTGTTGGGTTGTGAAACCTTTCTGGGTAAGCCTGTACTGGCTTTGCAGACGCTCAATCTGCGTGTCGAGCTCCTGAATCAGAGCGTCGTTGATACTCTGGCCGTTATGTAAAATTGCGTCCCGGGTCAGCCTGATAAGTGGAGTGCCTTTTTGCACCTGCGTGTTTTCGCTAACCAGCACTTCGCTAACAATAGCGCCTGATGCCGGTCCGTAAACCGGGGTAATACCGCGGGCGGGTTCCAGCCAGCCTGTTACGGTTTGGGTATAAGTGTAGCGTCCCGCCAACAGCCAGCTTATAACACCAATTAACCAGCTACACAGCAGCACGGTAATCATAAGAGTGGGTAGTCTTGGCCTGAGTAATATTGCTCTATCGATTTTTTGCTGCTGTGAAACGACGGCCTGGTGGCGAAATAATGTTTGGCTTTGCATGGCGTCCATTCCTGCTGTGGGTTGATGATTCAACCTTATGCCTGAGAGCCCTGGTTCACGGTGAAGGTCAGGCCTGGTGCGCTTATTGAGGGGACGATCGCTGACTGATGTCTCAAAATGCAGGTGTATGTCTCATTTGTGTAAGCCGTTGAAACACTGGTCTGACAGTTGTTGCAGGTCAAAGGTATGCTGACGGCGGCTTTCCTAATGCAGATTGTTAATATATTGTGGTTAGCAAAGAAAGCTCTACACTTGATGTATGTTTTGCCAAGGAAGCCGTAGTTATGTTTATACCCAGTATTTTGCTCCGTCAGTTGTACACCCATGGGAGCCTGACGCAAACTGAAGATGGTTTGCAGTTTATGCTTAAAAACCGGCTCAAAGATGCCGTGCTCAAACAGGTAGACAGTATTGCCATAAACGGGGAAGTTATTGCGCCTGAAAATGTCACGCTGCAGGTTGGCCCTGAGCAAATTATGTCGATGACAGAGCTGAATGAAAGCGGTGAAGTACCTTTTGAGCTTAAGCAGGCCATTACGGTTTACTTAAATAAAACCCTGCCAGTGAGTCCGGAAAAACATACTATCGAACTGGTGTTCCGGGCCTCACCTTTCGGCAAACTGAAATTCAGCGTTGAAGATAACGTATCGGCGCCGAATCTGGCTGAAGGGCATATTCCCCGCGATCCGCATGATGATTACTCGCCGGGGATTATCGAAAAACGCCAGAAGTTCTTTGAAAACTTCTCCGGCGCTAATATTCACCATGTTGGCCAGTACTCCATTGATCCCAATACCCTGCGCGGCAATATCGAGCACTTCATTGGTGTGGCGCAGGTGCCAGTTGGCGTGGCGGGGCCGGTCACTATCGACGGCGAGCATGCCAAAGGCGATTTTCTGATCCCAATGGCCACTACCGAAGGTACCCTGGTTGCTTCTTATAATCGCGGTATGAAACTGCTTAATATGAGTGGCGGGATCAAATCCACCGTGGTGGATGATGCCATGCAGCGCGCGCCGGTATTTGTGTTTTCTGATGCTCGCGGCGCGCGGGATTTCGTAGCCTGGGTAAACGAGAATATCGATAAAATCCGCGAGGAAGCAGAAGCCACCTCATCCATTGCCAAGCTCATTTATATTGACAGTTTCCTGTCTACCAAGTTTGCCTTTTTGCGCTTCAATTACCGTACCGGCGATGCAGCAGGGCAGAACATGGTGGGGCGCGCTACATTTGCTGCCTGTGGCTGGATCCTCGATCACTATGAAGGCATCGAAAACTTTTATCTGGAGTCCAACTTCGCCACCGATAAAAAAGCCTCGCAAATTAATATCATGCGTACCCGGGGTAAACGGGTGATTGCCGAAGCGACCATTAAGCGCGAGCATTTGTTGTCGGTAATGCGGGTGGATCCTAAACAGATTGATTATCACGGCCGGGTAGCGGGCGTCGGCTCCTTCTTGTCGGGCGTCAATAATACTGGCTTACACTCGCCTAATGGCATTACCGCGATGTTTATTGCTACCGGGCAGGACGTGGCCAACGTGTCGGAGTCCTCCGCTGGTATCATGTATTCTGAGCTGACCGAGGAAGGCGATTTATATATCTCCCTGACTATTCCGTCGCTCATTGTGGCGACTTATGGTGGCGGTACCGGTATTGGTACTCAGCGTGAGTGTCTGGAACTATTGGGTTGTTATGGCCGGGGTAATGTGTATAAGTTTGCCGAAATCGTTGGCGCGGTGGCGCTGGCGGGTGAAATTTCACTTGCCTCGGCCATCTCCAGTTCCGACTGGGTGTCTTCCCATGAACAGTATGGCCGTAACCGGTAATATATTGGGTTCTGATCAGGGGGGCTTGTCCTCCTGGTTAGCCTTATTTCCCGGCTAAAACAGTCCGCCCCCCTTTTGCGGCGTTAAAAAAGGTAACTCAACTCAATGGTTATCGCGATGAATCACAATAAGGCTGGCACGTCTTTCCCTTACCGCGTAGTGCTGGTGTTTTTATTTTGCGCCTGGCTAGCCGGCTGTGCCAGCAATAAGCCTCAAATTAAAATGCGCGACGAGACTAACTTCGCCGCGCTGAAAACCTTTTATGTTCAGCCACCGCTCAACGCATTTAACTCCACCCTGGAGCAGCATATGGCGTCCACCATAACGACCGTGTTGCAAGGCAAAGGGCTGAATGTAGCCAACGAATCAGAGGCTGATATTAAAGTGGGCTTTTTCCCATCCAGCCGGGTGGAAGAAGGAGGCTCGTCGGTCAGTATCGGGCTTGGCACCGGTGTATTTGGTCGCTCTGGCGGTATTTCACTGGGAAGCATTTTTAGTGTGCCAGTAGGCGAGCAGGTTACCGAATACCAGAATCTGCAAATTGAAGTGGTACAGGACGGCGAGTTTATCTACAGCGCTGCAGGCAGCGCAGAGTTAGAGGCCAGCGACAGCATTACCGTGCAACAGGCGTTAACCGAATTGATAGAAACGCTCCTGGAGCCTTTTCCTGCTAACCGCGCAAACTAGCTGCGAAGTGGCATAATCGCGCGGCCAGTGGGATTGTGAAAATGTGTTTAGTCCCCAGTTTTATATATCAATTTAAAATCAAATGAGGGCATCGTATGTCTCGCCACTTTGAACAAGCCGAAGGCTTGTGTGAACAAAAAGACCCGGCCACCGACGGCTTTGTATTTAACCAGACCATGTTACGGATAGCCGATCCGGTCCGTTCGCTGGATTTTTATACCCGTGTAATGGGCATGACCCTGCTGCGCAAGCTCGACTTTCCGGAAATGAAGTTCAGTTTATATTTTCTCACCACCGGCGAAGATTTTTCTGACATCAGCGAAGATGAAGCTAAGCGAACAGCGCAAACCTTTGGCCGTCCGGCCATGCTGGAGCTCACGCACAATTGGGACGACAGCGCCGAAACCACCAGTTATCATAACGGTAATAGCGATCCCCGCGGCTTTGGTCATATAGGTTTCCACGTACCGGATCTGCAAGGGGCGTGTAAGCGCTTTGAAGAACTCGGCGTTGAATTTCAAAAACGTCTGGAAGATGGCAGTATGAATAATATTGCCTTTATCAAAGACCCCGACGGATACTGGATTGAGATTTTTGATGCACAACGTGTAGCGAATTTAGGAAGCTAACGCGCAATAGAAGTATCAAGGCAGTATAAAAAAGCCGGAACATAGGTTCCGGCTTTTGCGTTTAGTGGTTGGTATGCTTCCAGTGATACTGGTGCGCCTTGGCCTCCACTTCTGTCGCCGTTTGCTGCGGCATAAAGGCTTTGTTGTTACCTTCAAAGAAGAACGGCTGGCGTTTTTGCTTGCTACCCATTTCGTTCATCGTGGCAACGTCATACACGCGGCCGTTAATCACGGTGTAGGTGACATATTCACTGCGACGGATGTCGTTAAGCACGTCGCCGTCGGTGATCATCAGATCGGCCAGTTTACCCGGCTCAATGCTGCCGAGATCCTTGCCCATGCCAAGATGCGTTGCGCCATCAATGGTAGCACCGCGCAGAGCTTCCCACGGCGTAAAGCCGCCCTGATTCATCAGCCACATTTCCCAGTGAGCAGCTAATCCTTCACGCTGACCATGCGCACCAATATGTACACTTACGCCATTATCGCGCAGCTCTTTTGCGTATTCAGCCACATTTACGTGGTTGTACTGATCATCTGGCGCGGTAGGGCGGCGAATGGCACGGCCATCCAGTCTGGTAGAAGGGACATAACGTAGCAGGCGTTCGTTATTCCACACTTCGGTGCGATCGTACCAGTATTCTTCACCCATCAGGCCACCGTAAGACACCACAAAAGTTGGCGTGTAACCAAAGTCGGTGGCTTTCCATAACTGGGTGAGGTCGTCATAGCCACGGGCAATGGGCAGCGAATGCTCAAGGCCGGTATGACCGTCAACCAGCATGGTCAGGTTTTGCTGGAACTTACCACCGCCTTCCGGCACCACCATCATTTGCTGATTATTAGCGGCCCATAACACCTGCTGGCGCTGATCACGACGTGGCTGGTTATAGCTTTTCACCGAAATGGCGCCGGCGTCTTTCAGGCGCTGCACATGGAAGTAAGCATCGTCATAGTTATTTATTTGCGCTTTATAGCCGATACCCTCTGCACCGTACAGAATAGTCCCGGTAGAGTAGATGCGCGGTGCAACGCGTTCACCTGCACGTTGCAGCTCTGACGCGGCAAAGATCTCAGTGGTATCGTTAGACGGATCGTGAATGGTGGTCACGCCAAACGACAGGTTAGAATACTGCATCCAGTTTTGCTGCGGAATGATCTCACTGCGACCCTGTCCGCCGTGGGCGTGGGTATCCACTAACCCGGGCAGAACGGTTTTACCTGAGGCATCAATAAGCATAGCGTCGCCGGGGATATCCACGTCGCCGCGCTTACCTACCGCGGCAATGCGGTTATCCAGGATCAGCACCACACCGTCTTCGATAACTTCCCGGGTATTGTCGGCATCGCGCATGGTGACCACGGTACCACCTACGAGCGCCTTATAACCGCTGGGCTTGTCGCTGGTGGCGGTGAAGCTCAAATCGAGGCCTTCAGAGAGCGGATCCGGCAGTTCATCGGCCGATTTACCACCGGCAAAGGCAAACGCGTCTTCCAGCTTACGCTCAAAATAGTAGGGGCCATGGAACCAGCCTACACTGCTGCTATCCGGCGCCCACGTGAGGTACTCTCCGGCGCGATCAGACAGCTGAGTCACCGGCAGAGAAGACATATTCGGGCCGATAGTCACTTTCTTGCCGTTGTCTACGTATGGCGTAACGTAGGTATTAAACTGATGAACAAATGCAACCCATTTGCGATCCGGCGACAGGCGGTATTCCGCTACCTTGTCGGCACCGTACAAATGTACCCGATGGTCGTCGCCATGCAGGTTTACACTGGCCAGTTGGGTGGCGCCATAGGGAGAGTCGTAACTGCGTTCGGTAAAGAACAGGCGCTCATTGTCGCCGGCAAAGTGCGGCTGCGTACCGGAGCTACTGACCTTTTTCGGTTCGCCTTTATCCAGGTCCATCACGTATAAGCCTGGCTCTACCGAATACTTCGGGTCAAGCAGGTAGCCGCCGGTAAATTTACGGTAGGTCACTAACTCGCCATCGGGTGAAAACGCCGGCTCTATGTAGTGCCCCGGCTCAGGGGTTATGACTTTGCCCTTACCACCACGGGCAGAGACGATGCGAACATCACCTAACTTCTGGTCGTTCCAGGTAGTGTAGATAATGCGCTTACCGTCGGCAGAATAGCGTGGGTAGTATTCATCATGCTCATCCTGACGGGTGAGGCGTTTCGCTTTGCCACTTTTTAAATCTTTAACGTACAGTTTGCCCAGCGCCTGAAACAGCACAGATTTACCGCCCGGCGATTTTTGCGACCAGCGGATCATTTTTACGTTAAAGGTATCCGGTGCCACGTCTACATCAAAACGCAATGCATCGGCGTATTGCAGTTTGGCCTCAACGGCGATATCGATGGTGTCTGCCGATTGATCTTTTACATTGAGCTTATGAAACTTTCCGCCGGCCCAGTACACAATCGCTTTGCTGTCAGGTGTCCAGTCAAAGTAGGCATAGTAACCTTCTACACCAAAGCCTTCCTGCATATCGCGCTCCATATCGCGGGTGAGCAGCGTTTCTTCACCGGTGGCAAGGTCTTTAATGAACAGCGCGGTGTCGTACTTCACACGACGTAGAAAAGCAATGTACTTACCGTCTGGTGAAGGGGTTGGTACCACGGCGCCGCCAGTACCGGAGATAACGCGGTCTTCTTCACCGGTAGTGCGATCAAAGCGGGTAATGGCAAAAATGCCTTCCAGCGGATCGCGATTATAGTCGAAGCGGTAACCGCCAGAGGTACTCTGGGTATAGTAAATATAGTTGCCATCGTGAGAGAACACCGGATCGGTAATGTTGTTTTGCTCACGTTTACCGGATACCCGCTCTTTAATCGGCAGACCGCTACCGCCGGAATGGTGATAAATCCAGATTTCGCCGGCCGGGATACTGCGGGTAGAGGTAATGCCTTTGGTCACCACAATATATTCGCCATCCGGGCTCCATTTAGGCGAGTGAATGGTGTTATTTTTTTCTTTGGTGACCTGGCGCAGGTTTTCACCGTTGGCATCCATCACCCACACGTTAGACACGCCGCCGCGATCTGAGATAAACGCAATTTTGCTGCCGTCGGGCGAGATGGCCGGGTGGATATTCCAGGCAAAATCCTGCGTTAACGGCTTAGCGTTGCCGCCGTCGAGGTCGGCTTTATAAATATCGCCTAACATGTCGAACAGAAAGTATTCGCCATCAGGTGCTACGTCGAGGCTCGACCAGGTGGTTTCGGTGGTGTTGATGGTGACATCGTGCAAAGGGTAAGGCGGGTTAGTCACTTCCCACTTGTCCTCGGTAACTGCGTCTTCGCTTTCCTGTGCTGCCAGCGGAGCACTGAGCAGGCACAGTGAGGTGAATACCGAAGCACTCAATAAGGTTAATTTTTGCTTGGGGGTGCGAAGGTTTGTCGTTAGTTTCATTGTTATTCTCTACGTCTTCTTTGTTGTAATGGCCGGGACTGAGCCCGCGGCAAAATCAATCTTCCCTGGATTGTTAACAGTCAGTATAAAGTATGTTTACTGTGAGGTGTTGCAGTTCATCGGATAAGTTTGCAGGGTATATCGCAGCGCTTATTCCGGGTCGGGGAATTGGCCGCGTATGGCAGTGAAGGTAGCAAAGTTTGCCAGTAACAAATCAACCAGTCTGGGATCAAACTGTTTACCCCGTTGCGCAGTGAAGTATTCACGAATTTGCGTTTCAGACCAGGGGCCTTTGTAGCAACGTTTACTGCCCAGCGCGTCAAACACATCGGCAACGGCCACTATGCGCCCGGCCGCTGAAATGGCATTTTCACTCAGCCCATTTGGGTAACCGCTGCCATCCCAGCATTCATGATGCTCATGGGCAATGGTGGCGCCAAGCTGCAAAATCGGGTTATCACTTTTGCGTAGCATGTCGAACCCGGCTTTGGCATGGGTTTGCATTACCTGCCGCTCTTCATCAGTGTGTGGGCCGGGCTTGTTTAAAATTAAATCCGGGATGGCGACTTTGCCTACATCGTGCAGCGGTGAGGCTAGTTTTATCATTTCGGCTTCGCTGTCGGTTAGGCCGTAATGCCTGGCCAGCAGTGCACTGATATGGGCTACCCGGCGCACGTGTGAACCGGTTTCCTTAGAACGGAGTTCCACCGCCTCACCAATAATGTACGAGAGTTCACGTTGCGAGTCCCTGATCACTTCACGCAGTTTGAGGTTTTCGTGGGATACCGCGATGTTGTTGGCAAAAAACGAGAGCAAGTGATGCTGGACAGGCTCCAACGGTTCATTTTTCGCTACGTACAGCACATTTTCCATGCCCCGGCGGGTAGTAAAGTAACTCACAAAGTAATCGCAGCCCTGAATATTGCTGTGTTGTTTTAACGCCTCTTCGATGCGGGTTTGCACATTTGCAGGGATGGTAGATAAAGACTTGCCCTGTAAGTTGGTGGCCAGAATTTTATACTGGTTGCCGGCTTTTACGTCGCGGGTAATGGCGCAGCAAATAATATCGGAGGTCTCGATTGCCAGCAGTACGGATATTTGATTTAAGATAGCGGAGGCAAATTGCGGGAGGGTGTCGCACTCGATAAATTCGGTGGTGGCGCTGATAATTTTTTCCAGCCCTTGTCGGTGACGCTCAATCAGCCGAATGTCACGGTAAGCCCTCAGCGCAGCGTACATACTGGTTTTCAGGCGCAGCGCGGTGAGTTCGGTTTTGTTTTTATAATCGTTAATGTCGTAATCGCGGATCACCCGCTCTTCCGGTGCCTCGCCGGGCTGACCGGTACGCAAGATCAGCCTGATGACGTGATTGTTTAGCGTTTCGCGCACCCAGCGCACCAGCTCAAGACCGGCCTGAGTGGTTTCCATTACTACATCTATAATCGCAACCGCAATGGCATTGTGTGTATCAGCCACCAAAATGTCGCGGGCTTCAGCGGCACTGCTGGCGGTGATAATGTTGAGCGGTCGCTGCTCAAACACAAAGTCGCCCAGCACCATTCGTGTGACGGCGTGGATTTCCGGCTCATCATCAACCACCAGCACCGTCCAGGCTGCTAATAGCTCTTCTTCGAGATCGGTTTCGTCATCGTTGATAAACAGTAATTCGTCACCGAGCATTATGCGGTTACCTCGTTGCCACTGTGACAACCTCTTAACGATTTAAGGGGTTGTAGAATAACTATAGTACGAGGTTGATGAATCCGCCTGCCAGTTTATACCAGCAAGGAGCTGTTAATTCATAGAGCCTCAGGGTGGCTTTTGAACACAGGTTTACTGAAGCATCTTTTAGTCAGTAAGAAGTGCCGCTTGTTTGAACGAGTTTACGCAAAATGTTAGGGTCTTATAACTGGTTAATGAAGCCAGCATTTAAAATAATGGATTAATGGATTTACAAACACTCTCAAAAGCCAGTTTACTCTTGGCAATGGCGCTTTTCTTCTCAGCTTATCCGCTGCATACCCAAGCTAATTTCCTGGGTGTAGAAAGAGGTGAGGCATGTGCTACAACCCTTGGCAGCGATTTTACCACCTGCCCCAATCAAGAAACTGGAGCAATTGAGCTTTGCCTGACCGCACTTGATTATACCAGTAATGATGTTAATTGTGCCGGGGCCTTAAATACAGCCATTGATAACGCGGTTGTCTCTGAAGCGGGTTTTCACGCATTGATGTCAGCAGAGAACAAATCTGCAGGTATAGTTAAAGTAATTAGTCCTTTAAATAGTGATTTCTCCACTCTGAATAACCGCTCGTCGTTCAGACTTATAAGTAAATTTGTCGATGGATCTGAGCTAGTGCTTAATGTCCGCGTAGAGGGAGGAGTGGTCGAAATCGTAGTCAACAGAGACGCGTCTATAACGAGTGTGGGCAGAACGTTTACTCACGCTGAGAGTTATGGTACTTCGTCTCAGCGTAGCTTCAGGGAAGCTCAACGGGTTGCAACTTCTCAACAAATACCTAAAAGGTGCGAGCAGCCAAAATTTGATAGCACAGACTGGGTCGTTGAGGAAGTGATCACTAAAAACTATCCGGACGGACGAACCGAAGTGACTAATATTTATCGGCAGGAGGATATTTACCTAACTTATCTGCAGTGTTAATGGCTTATCTAAGGTGCTGTGCCTCTATTCGCCGTTTAAGGGCGCGGGCGGCACTGGCTCAACCGTTTCCGCATTGATGTATGCCCACCCTGTATGCCACAGCGAGTGAAAGACGATACGGTTTTTAAATGGTATTCCACTTCCTGAATAAGCTGCGGTACAGGAAAAAAGTGGTTTTTCCCTCTGTGATTTGCCTCATACCAATTGTTGTCTGCGCTTTCTATTAACGCTTCCTGATTATAAATGGCTTCATTATTTAACTTCTGGCGCTTAAAAATCAAATCTGCTTTGTAAGAACAATTCAATCAACTCAGAATTTTTTGGGCACCACAGATGTTACACGCCAGAAAATTTGACTGGAATGTAGGGTCGTTAATAGGTTAATCCATATAACCCCAGTTGTAGTAACAGTGCGCTTCGGCTAACGAAGCGCACTGGGTAGAGGGAGGAATCAATCAAGCTAGCGGCGTAGCGCAAGTGCTTGGTTTAAAAGAGCTGGACTTGCTAATTGCTCATATCCTTTAACGTTCTATCCCATTTACAACCGAAGCCTGTACATTCACCAGAAAGCATCACAATCATGCCGCGTTTTATGCGTGGTACTAAGTCTTCATCTACTGTAATGTAAGACTTGTTATTGAACACATTGTCTTTATCTACCATTTCACCTGAAGCAATTTTTACTAACTCGCCATCAATTTCTTGATAAATAGCCACCGCAGCTTCTTCTTTTGCGCCATTCAAACGGCCTAGGTTTGTTTCAAAATATATATCGCCTTCGGCTTTTTTCGCGCCAGTAATCATGCCTTGTGAGCTTACATACTTGCTTAAGGTAACATAATCGCTGTTACCTTTTACCAGCAAGTCGGCAATGGCCCCTTTAATTGCACCGTTTATCATGCTTGGCTCGTCACATTTTCTGCTCGGCGGGTTTTCTTTCGAGCCGCTTTCTCTGCCGGTTAAGTTCAATGACAGAATTTGCTTCATTGAGGGCAATGCACGAATCTGCAAATTACCCTTTACCTTACCTGTGTAGTCACATTCAGCCGGGTAATGTACCCTTTCACCGTCTTTATTTTTACGTGATTCTGCTTTTTCGTACTCACTACTCCATGAATAATCGGTAATGGTCGGGATAATTACAAATTTGGCTTCAACCGGACCTTCATAAGTGTCGTAGCTTTCAGACAAGTTTTCTTTTAGCTGAATTTCGTCAATAAAGCGCTGTGCCAACTGACGGTCAATGACTTCAGAGCCGCTTTCTGTAACGAATGTGTTAACGGTATCTACGAACATGCTTTGTATAAATGAAGGTACATTACTTTTAACGCCCGGTGCGACTAATAGTTTATTGCTTTTAACGCTGCCAGCATCAGTCGGTGCGCCGGGCAATGCAGGAATACTTACGTCCGGGTAAGTTGGCAAGGCCGTTGGGGCAGTAGATCCGCATGCAGTTATAGTCAATGCGGCGGCTAAACCAGTTAAGATGTGTGCTTTTCTCATTTTCAGGTCCTTTGTTTTTTATTTTAGTTTCACGCGTTGCAGTAACGCTTGTTCGGCTTTTGCTACCGATTCATTGCTTGATTTGAATGAGGCGCCTTTTACTTTGAACGAATCTTTAAATTTCAGTGACTCGTTTTCGTCGAACACCAGAATTTCAGTTGTGAGAATGGTGAGGTGCGTTTTATTAAAATATGAAGATTTGGTTTTAATGTTAAATTGCACATTACCCGTGTTTTCACCCTGACTAACCACTTCAAAGCCATTTTTTTTCAGTAGCGCTTTTGTTGAGTTCTCAAGTATACTTGACACCGGTTCTGAGAAGGTAAGCGTATAACGGTTGCGCTTTTTGCAGCGTTTGTATGTGCGTTCAAAGATGTTGATGGTGCTGTAAAACGGTGCTTCAGCCCCTTTTTCACTGCCGATACCAATGTATGCTGGAATTAATTCACTAAGCTGCGTTATTTTGCTTTCTTCGTTGCTTAGTGCATAGAAACACGACGGCGCATAATGGTTCTCAAACTCTTCCAGGGTAAATCGCAAATCACTGTTTAGCGTGTCGAGTTGATGCTTGATAGAACGCTTAACCTGATCGCGTTCTACTCGCACAACCACTTGCCATCGGCCCTGTGTTTGTTCGCTATCTATTACGTCTACATTCGGAAGCTCTATGCCCCGACTTTCGGCTATCACTCGTGATTGAGCATTTACCTGGGTTTTAGTATTGCTTTTGGTTTGGCTAATTTGGGTACTCGCATTTACCCGGGTAGCCAGCTTCATCACAATATCTGCCATGGCCGCTTTTTGTGCCAAGTCGTAACTCGTGTCGCTGCCTATGCCGTAAATATGCTCAGGTGTATCTGCTGGTAACTCAATACTTGTTGCAGAAAAAGCCGCAAACAGTAATAAGAACAGTAGTTGTCGCATTGCCAAACCTCTGCGTTAAATGTGTTGTGCAAAGTACGCTTTACTGCTTAACACTTTGTCTAAATAGCGTTGCGTTTCAGTATGCGTTTTGCTTTTTATTACTCGCATCACTTGCTCTGGCGTCATTTGATTAATTTGCTTAATGGCCGCCATTCTGCCGCGTTCACCATTATTAAACGCTCGGGAAAGGTTTCCAATGCCGGTGTTGTAGGCAGCAATAGCGCAATACATGCGGCTGGTGGGATCCTCAACTTCTTTCAGGTAACGGGTCATTAAAATATTGAAATATGCGCTGCCGAATTCAATGTTGCGCTCGCCGTTAAACAACTCTTCTGGAGTTGGTTTTTTTTCCTTTGAAAAGACTTTGTTATTTACATCTGCACCGGCGGTGGCGGGTACTATCTGCATTAACCCATAAGCAGGAATGTGCGACTTGGCCATTGGATTAAAGTGGCTCTCGGTTTCAATTACTGCTAACAGCGTATCCTGAGCTACCTGCCAACGTTCTGCTTGTTGATATACGGCGTCCAAGTAGTTAGTTGCTTTGTCATAACGGGCGCGGTGAAGCTGAATTTTGTAAGATTTGGTGTTTTTTACAGTAGCATCTATTTTTGCGGCAGACACTTCATTTAGATCGGCAGTCAGCATTAGTGCGGTTTTTTCGGCTTGCTCTTTTTTTTGTTCAGGCACATCCTCGCGAGCTGCGAATTGTTTCACTTCGGCAATTTGCTCTGCTAGGCGGGATTTAGTTCGCTGGGTAACTATGTCTGCCTGTTGTCCCGCTGGCACCTCTTTTGCGCCGGCAATAGATTCTTGCAATTCCACATCGTTTTTTATGCCCAATGCGTTAAGTAGGGTAGGAGCTGAGGTTTTTCTATGAGTCAGCGTTGTTGTGTCGTATTTTTTCGACGCCTGGCTCTCAAGAATCGCAAATTCGGGATTGAACTTATTCGCTTCAGGTGCCGACAGGTTTAACGTGCTTTCAATAGCTGTTTTTACGGCTTCGTTTTGTTCTTCTTTGCTAAGCGCGTTCAGGGCATCTTCGTGAATGCTCACTTCAATAGTGTCGTTTTCAAAGTCAGCAATGACTTTTACATTGTTGTCGTCTGAATAGGCCACATATTCTGTGGATGAGCTTAATTCTGCTACCCCCCATTTTTCAATTAGTTGGGCTTTAAATGCTTCATACCGCTGAATGTAGTCGTCAGCAAAACGTTCGTATTTCGCTTTTTGTTGTTTTTTATATTCATCGAATTTATTTTGTTGCGCCTGTGTAGGAGCGGTTAATAGCATCGATGTAATGACTACACTCATTAACGCTTTGTTTTGCAGCATGGCAAATATGTCCTTATTTTTTGTAGTACAAAGAGTATTCAAAGTGGGTTAATACTGAGTCAGCGATGGTGGATAGGTTATTTTCACCCGCGCCATAAAAGTTATTTACGACTTTCGTTGTTAACTGCTTCACTTCTTCTCGCGCTACTGTTGATGTCTCATTCATGCTTAAGGTGTTGTAGATTTCCCTTATCTCCGCGCGTGGTAAACGGGTATCTTCGCTGTAGCTAATAGCGCCAAAATAGTTGTTTACAAATAACTTTTCTTTGCCCAGCTCTTCCATGACCAATAAATATTCTACGTTATTGAAGTCCAGTGTGAAGTCTTGAAACGTGCCATAGTTATCGGCAATGGTGGTTTTATCGCCGGCAGCGGTTTTACTTAACAGGCTGTGGGGTACAAAGTCGTCAACTAGGCTGGTAATGGTGTACGCACTTACGCGATTTTCTTCTATTACCAGCGTTAGTATATACTTTTCTTTGAGGTAGTAAGCAAAGCTAATGGCTTCGCTATACTTACTGTCTTTAGTTAGCTGCGGTTCGCCGATTAGTGTTTTTATGTAACTTAAATTGCTGCCTATGTTAATATGATCTAACGACTCGTATTCATATTGGTGTGTAAAGTTAGAAAGAGTGAGTCGCCATGCTTCAACAATAACATCTTTTGTGTCGCCCCATTGTCCTAACGCCATAAGACCAAGGGTACCTGCTACAAAATACTCGTAAATTGTTTTTTTACGAGCAGGTGCGTTTCTAGCGCTATCTATACTTCTATTCTCGTCACTCATTACCAGCACCTAACGCTTTACTGATTTTCTGACTTCAAAAAGTTTAGATAAAGCAGGGTTTCGTCTTCAGGGCTTAGCTTGGTAGGTGCACTGTTCATTACGCGTTCAAACAAACGTTTGGCGTTGTCTTCAGAAACCGTGACCAACGCGCATACATTTTCTTGTTGGCCTATTTTGGCGTAGTCTACTTTAGTCACTTTCGACCCCTGTAGTGCTTGGTTAATGAACTGCGTGGTGGTGGTCGAAAAGTTGGTGTTGGAAGTACTGCTGCTAGCATTGGATGTCGTTTGGGCGTATTGCTCTTGTAAAGAAGATACCCGTGCGTCTAATTGTGCCGCTAGTTCGGTCCTGGCCATCGTCGCGGCTTGCGTTTTATCCATAGAAAAACTGTTTGATGCTGCGACACATGATGACGCTGCTAAACCAGACTCTGCAACAGGGTTTGTTACCCAGGAAGGTATCGCCATTCCCATTTCGGTGGCGTTTGTATTTGACGTTGAATTACAACCTGTTATTAAAGCAGCGAGGGTAGACAAGGTGATTAACTGAAGATTGCGTTTCAGCATTATTTACTCCATTTATTTGCACGGACTAGAACGCCGCGTTCAAATCCATTTGATTTCGTTAAGATTTATACCGACCCTGTTATTCATAACACAGCTAGTACAGCTAGTACAATATTTTGAGAATGTAAACTAACTCATAGGTACTGAAATAAATACCTAAATAAAGCATTTGATTTATATATGAATGTTTGGTTAAAGCACTGCGGACAAATCCTGCAATTTAGTGAAAAATTAAATCATTACGTCATCTGGCTGTTCTTTGAACTATTATTTGCTATTTGGGTCGACATATCGCCGCTTTATGCCAAACTCCGGGCTATTTCCGGATTCCAGGCAGATCTTGGCTGTCGTCGCAGCATCTGGTCAACTTTAAGCAGATTCGCCAGAGTGGATAACATAGCCAATCGACTGTCGTTTTTTTTTCCAGTTCCTTGCAGCGAGCTTTGATAAAACAAAATTGGCATCTGACAATGCGGAACGGTTGTTTGATTTTTGCTCGGATGCTGGCGTTTAAGTATTCGATGTCTATGGCCGTTTTGTTTTTTTGGGGATGCTTTTCAGTCCCCGGACTTTACATGGTCGTTTGGCAATCAGCCATTCCAAATCCTTATATTGCAGCTCTTCCCGCTTTTTTGGTATCCGGTATCGCCAGAGATGAATTCCTCGTTGCCGTACAACAGGTTTTTCAACTTAATCAGGTCACGTTTATTCTTTTTAGTTTTAGTGGGGCAGGGCGCTTCAATAACTGTAATATCCACCAGTGTATCCTGCGTCATCATCTCACCGCAGTCCGACAGCCATTGGTTGAACGTTTTGAATCATTTGCCAGTCAGTTTGTGCTGTTTCGGCAAGTGCCGAAAGTTCATAATGGTAGTGCGGTAAGGAATCGCTTTATCCACTGACAGTTGCGCAAACTGACGCATCGAAGCAATTTCATACATTGCATCTTCCATCGTTTCATCACCAAGGCTATACCATTGTTGCATACAGTGAATGCGAAGCATGGTCTCTAAGCAAATAAGGATGGCGACCGTTGCCTGCTTTAGCGTAAAAGGGGCAATTACTTTCAGTGGTAGAGACCACGGCAACAAGTTGTCCATTCGGGGGGGGGGAATATCTATACGGGTCTGGCGGCGCTCGCAGGAAAACTTGCTATCGGCAAAAGTTAGAAGCCTTTTAATGGGCTCTTTTGCTTTTACGTCTTCGTTTGCAAGTATCAACTACTACCCCAAAAAGAGTTGGAGTAAACGGAGAAAACCATAACAACCTTTCAAGTTAACTTTCATTAATTTAAAAGGTCAGTATGGTTTTCCAGACTAGCCCGGCTTAGGGTTTAACTTACCCGAAGCGCTTTTAGAGGGTGACAAATTCTTCGGCGCTAGTGGGGTGAATAGCAATACAAGCGTCAAAGTCAGCTTTGGTGGCGCCCATTTTGATTGCCACGCCAAAGCCTTGCAGGATTTCATCCATGGCATAACCTATGCCGTGTAAACCTACTACCTTCTGCTCTTCGCCGGCACAGATAAGCTTCATACTGGTGAGCTGGCGATGATGGGTGACAGCGGTATACATGGCCGCAAAGTTAGAACGGTAAATGGTCAGGTTATCTTTACCAAACTTAGCTTCTGCCTCGCTTTCAGTCATTCCAATGGTACCAATTGGCGGGTGGCTGAAGACCACTGTAGGCACCAGATCGTAGTCGAGGTGGGCGTTGGTCTGGCCGTTAAACAGGCGCTCGCTCAACATCCGCCCGGCTTTAACCGCTACCGGGGTTAATTCAGGCTGGCCGGTAATATCGCCCACCGCATAAATGCCCTCAACGTTGGTATTCTGAAACTTATCGACCACTATCTGCCCGTTGTGGCGCATTTCAACGTCGGTGTTATCCAGGCCAATCGTTGCGGTATTTGGCTTGCGGCCGGTGGCCCAGATCAGGCAGTCAACGGTAAGCGTATTGCCATCGGTTAACGCCAGTTCCAGATCGCCGTTGTCCAGTTTAGTAACTTGTTTGATTTCGGTTTTTTCGTGAATATCGATGCCTTCTTCGAGCATCAGGGTCTTAAGCGTTTCCTGCAACATGGCATCAAAACCGCGTAACGGTAATTCCTGACGCAGGATAGAGTGGGTTTCACTGCCCAGCGCGTGCAGCACGCCAGCCAGTTCCACACCTATATAACCACCGCCTACTACGGCAACACGTCTTGGTTGCTCGTCGAGCTCAAAGAAACCGTCCGAGTCGATACCGTACTCTGCGCCGGGGATATCCGGGCGGAATGGCTTACCGCCGGTTGCGATCAGAATATGCGGGGCAGTGTACTGTTCACCGTCGACTTCCACGGTAGTGTTGTTAACGAATTTTGCATAACCTTTGAGCAGGGTTACCTGATTGTTGCCCAGCACCCGGTCGTAAGAGGCATGAATGCGAGATATGTACGCCTGACGGTTCTTAACCAGCGTAGACCAGTCAAATTTATTAACCGTTACATCAAAGCCGTAATCCGGACCGTACTTATGAATGGCTTCTGCTACCTGAGCGCCGTACCACATAGCTTTTTTAGGCACACAGCCCACATTTACACAGGTACCGCCCACCGCTTTTGCTTCAATAAGCAGGACTTTCTTGCCGTGTTTTGCTGCCCGGTTGGCCGAGGCAATGCCGCCACTGCCGCCGCCAATACAGATATAGTCAAACTCTTGCATCGCAAATTCTCTCGTCATTGTAGTGCTGCTATTGTGCATGATTTCGGATAACCGGACAAACTTACTCTGTGCATGACAGGCAGCGAGTCAGTCGCCCAGGGTTACCTTAAAGACCCGCTATGGGATTATTTACTTTCAGCAGGGCTAGTGCTCTGAAGAATTTACAGGCGCATGCATTATTTACCTCTATGAACGCATGGTAATGAGGGCTCTACACTTTGGCTGGTGGCGTTGAAAGCCAGGTATGGCGGGGATTAAGGCCTTTGGCGGCAATCCGGCACAGGCTATGCAACCTCTTAATCGTACGAATTTGAAAGGTTGATACCGTATCAGCCTTACGACTTTTAACGAGCAGGAGGAATTATGAGCAACGTAAAAATTGCAGAATTTACCGCCCCGGGCATTAAAGACAATGCAGCAAAAGATGCTATCTCTGTGCTTGATGACCGTATGGTCGCCTTGATTGATTTACAGCTTACGCTTAAGCACATTCACTGGAATGTGGTAGGACCGAACTTTATTGGTGTGCATGAAATGCTTGACCCACAGGTGGAAGCAGTTCGTGAAATGACCGACACCATAGCCGAGCGTATTGCCACCCTTGGCGGTGTGCCGGTAGGTACGCCAAAATCGATTGTAGAGCGTCGTCGCTGGGACGATTATTCAGTAGGTAAAGGCCTGGTAACAGACCATCTGACTGCGCTGGATAAAGTGTATAACGGTGTCAACGAAGACCATCGTAAGGCCATTGATACCCTGAGTGAACTCGACCCGGTATCTGAAGATATGGTAACCGGTCAACTAGCTCAGCTCGAGCAGTTCCAGTGGTTTGTCCGCGCGCATATTGAATCAGCGAGCGGTGAACTTAAAAGCTAGCAGTAGCTTGTAACATTTCTTTCTTCATGTGTGTAACTTCCCATTTTGCCCGCAGCCTCCCGGCCGCGGGCTTTTTTTTGCATGGTCATCTGGTTGAGTATATAGTGTAGCAATGTGTAGTGTTATGTAGCGTTTGGGGTGTGTCTGATGGGCATCGTAAAAATCTCTGATCAATTGCACGAAGAGGTGCGCAAGAACAGCGTGGTGATGGAGCGCTCAATTAATTCTCAGGCTGAGTTCTGGATGAAAATAGGCCGCTTAGCAGAACAAAACCCTTCGCTTACTTACGAGCAAATTCTGGAGCAGGAGATGCGCCAGCAGAAAGTGAATAAGGTCCGGCTGGTTAATGAGTAAAGTGATAATTAAAACGCCACAGGAAGTGGCATTAATGCGCGAGGCCGGTCAGTTGCTGGCGCGTGTGTTTGGTGCTTTGGATGAATTTGTTGCCGCCGGTGTAACCACCATGGCGATCAACGAATTTGTGGAGCACTATATTGTTGATACGCTTAAAAGCCGGCCTGCCAGTAAAGGGCAGTATGGTTATGAATACGCTTTAAATACCTCTGTGAACGAGGTTATCTGCCACGGCGTACCGTCGGCGGCCAAAGCCCTGCGCAAAGGGGATATTGTTAATCTGGACATCACCCTGGAAAAGAATGGCTACATTGCTGATAGCAGCAAAATGTATTGTATAGGTGAAGTTTCACCACTGGCACACCGGCTGGTAAAAGTCACCTACGAAGCCATGTGGAAAGGCATCGAATCGGTTAAGCCCGGAGCCCGTATTGGCGATATCGGTGACGCCGTACAGCGGCATGCCGAGCAACATGGTTACAGCGTGGTAAGAGAATATTGCGGTCATGGCATCGGCCGCGAAATGCATGAAGAACCACAAATATTGCATGTGGGAACGCCCGGTACCGGACTGGTTTTGCGCGAGGGCATGGTGTTTACCATTGAGCCCATGATTAATCAGGGCACCCATAAAACCAAACTGAAAAAAGACGGCTGGACGGTGATTACCCGCGATCGAAAGTTATCAGCACAATGGGAACATACCATTGCCGTGACAGCCGATGGTTACGAAGTGTTAACGCTGCGCCCGGAAGAGCAGATACCGGCAGTCTTAAACTGAGCACTGCGACAGCGCCTATGGCTGTCGCTATGCCTGGCGAACAAAAAACGCTATAAAATCCTGCTTAGGTAGTTTCTTTGCTTTTTTCATTTTCAATTAAAATCTCAAAGTGACGCTTGTGCTCACGTTCGTATTGTTTCAGCTTGGCGATGGTCGCCTCTGAAAATACATGGCCGGCAGGTAGCAGCAGAATATGATTATCATTGTACAGGTTGTTGCCCAGTACCATACCAGCCGCCAGTTCTTCACTGGTTAGGTGATTTTCGATAAAGCTGGGCTTATGAATATCATGGTCGCTAAGCAGTAAATCAAGAATTTCGCCATCATAACGGGTATTACGATGTTTTTTCAGCTCTGCTTTGGCGTCTCTTGGCTCCATGCGCTGAGCACTCATGCGGCCGCCAACCATGCGCCAGTAGTCGCGGGCGATGGCATGAATCCGCGCGCCCAGCGGAATTTCCTTAGCCACTTTGTGGTATAAACCGCTGCCATTATAGTGCTCAAACTGAAACTCGATAATTTCACTGATGGGCTGCATATGTTCGGCTGGCGCCAGGATCATCTTGGCCAGGTGAGTCTGTGACAGGTAATCTTTTTGCTGCTGATAAGTCAGTTTGGCAAACGGCGGGCGGAAGTTTTCAGGTTGTAATCCCAATAACCCTAATTCGCCAATCAGGCTGGCATAAGCATAGAGCTTTTTCTCATCTGTGTTGCAGCCGAGTTTGGCGGCCAGTTTTTTACTGAGCTCACTCACCTCAATGGCAAATTTGCCGTCGATATCCGGATTAATAGAAATCACATTAAACAGTACCTGCTCCAGTGCACGGTTGCGGGTTTCAATGCGGTTAAGCGCCGCTTTAATTTGCCGGGTGCGTTTTTGAACCGTTTTTTCCAGGTCGTTGTTGACCTCTTTCAGTTTGGCGTTTTGCAAGCGAGTCAGTTTTTGCAAGCGGGCATTTTCGTCTTTGAGCTTAATGCGTTCGAGCCCTTCTTCGATAGTATTAATCAGCTCCTGATTGTCCCAGGGCTTTTGCAGATAACGATGAATTCGCCCCTGGTTAACGGCTTTTATGGTGGCGTCGATATCCGCAAAGCCGGTTAGCACCACCCGGAACGTGTCTGGATATTTTGCGGCTACTTTTTCGAGCAGTTCGGCGCCGGTCATGTGCGGCATCTTCATATCCGAAATCACCACATGAATGGTTTTCTGCTCCATAATCGCCAGGGCTTCTTCACCGCTCTCTGCAAGGGTCAGATCGATTTTCAATGAAAACAGCGCTCGCTTGATGGAGCGTAAAATATTTTGTTCATCATCAACACAAAGTACTGAGTATCTTGGCGTTGCAGCTTCGGTGTTCGGCATAGTAGTTCCTCGATGATCCTGACCGCTAGTGTTGCGCTACGGTATGCTGGTGGTCATCCAGACCGTTTACAGGTAAGGCTAGTTCAAAGATACTCCCTTCTCCTGGCGTACTGGAGACCTGAATCTGGCCGCCATGCTCCTGAATAATCCCATAGGTAATAGACAAGCCCAGCCCGGTGCCTTGTCCTTCAGGTTTGGTAGTAAAAAACGGATTAAACAGCTGGTCGAGATTTTCCTGACTAATCCCACAGCCGGTGTCCTGGATACGGACTTTCACAATATCGCCTTCCTGCATTGTTTTGATACTGATTACGCCTTGCTTACCGGTGGCTTCTATTGCCTGGCCGGCATTGATTAGCAGGTTGGTGAAGACCTGCGTTAACTTACCCAAATTAAAGTACACTTTGGGCAAATCGGCGAATTGCTTTTCTACCTTGCAGATATATTTGAGCTTGTTATTGACCATCGTCAGCGTGGTGTTGAGACAATGGTTCAGGTCGTACCATTGCGACTCTCCTGAGTCGACCCGGGAAAATATCTTCAGTCCTTTAACGATCTCACTGACTCGTTGTAACCCCTCTGCCGACTCTTCGATAAGGGATCCCACATCTTCGCTGATAAAGTCCAGATCATGCTGCGTGTAAAATGCCTGAAGTTCGTCCACCCTGGCTTTTAAAGCCTCGATGGATTCATCGCTGTGAAGCTTCTTCGCCATATCCAGCAGAATTTGAAACAGCGACAGATAATCTTTTAATGTGCTTAAGTTACTGCTGACAAAGCCTATGGGATTATTGATTTCATGGGCTACACCGGCGGCTAACTGACCCACTGAGGCCATTTTTTCCGCCTGCAATAGTTGCTGTTGTGTTTCTTTCAGGTGTTTGTTGGCATTTTCCAGTTCAGTGTTTTTGTTACTTAAGGCCTCGGTGCGCTCTTTCACTTTGTTTTCCAGTGAACGGTTTAATTTTTTGAGTTCGTCCTGCGCACCGCTTCTGTTTTCATATTCTTCAGCCAGCGTATCCACCAGGGTATTGAACGACAGGGCCAGTTCTGAAAGTTCGTCACGCCCTTTAATTGGGATCGATACGCTTTTATAGCTGTGAGTTGGGATGGCCTTTAGCATGTCTTTCGCCCCCTGGCGCAAAGACTGCAACTGGGAAGTCAGGTAAGTGCCTAAACCAAAGGAAAACAGCGCTACCAGTACCATTTCCAGCAGCGCCAGCGCGATGATCCAGTTGCGAATTTGCAGCAGCGAAGATTGCACTGAGGTCACGTCGATACCAATTTGTACTTCGCCAAAGTATTCGTTGGCAACAGTAATCGGTTCCCGGGTGTCATAAACCGAGTCGTCAATCCCCTGTACCGAAGTATCCAGACTAAACGGCTTATCGGCGATACCTTCACGACTACGTTGAGCAAGCACCCGTTGCTGACTGTCGATCACCCTGGCGTAGGCGATATCCGGGTTATTCATGAGTTCTTCTACCGATGCTTCAAGCGAAGCCAGGTCGAGAGAAAGCAAAGGATCCCGGGTGATCGACGAAAACAGGTTAGCTGTGGTTTGTGCACGCTTTACCACGTTGTCTTCGATTAATGCGTTAATAAACGTCAGGCTCGTTATAATCAGAACAAGCAGCAGTGTCGCTTCGATTAACGCCGTACCGGCGATGGTTTTGGTACGTAATGACAGGCGCATGATGCTGGCTCAGATGTCCGGTCTCGACAGCGAATTAATGCCTAACGCGCGGATGTCATTCCAGTCTTTATCTTCAGCCGCATCAAGACGATTAAAATTCAACTGTTTAAGTAAAGCTCTGCCTTTTTCGGTGGTCACCAGTTTTTCCATCGCAGCAATCAGTGATTTCTGGTGGGCGAGGGGTACCCTGCTGTGCGCAGCAATCGCATGACTGGTATAGGCTTTACTTTGCCATAATATTTTTAGTTGCGAGCGTTGTGCCGCCGGTAAATGTTCCAGTGATCGGATAATGCCGCCCCCTGCCGGAAAGAGTTCTTTAATGACATTAAGATAGACCGAATCGTGAGAATTTACATAACGTGGACTAATACTAATGCCAGCACGATTGAGCTCGGCACGCGGTACAATACTGGCTGCAAAAGCGGCCGGGGCTGGAAAAGCAAGGGTTGCCCCCTGTAATTGCTCAATGTTGGTAATATTGCTGTCTTTACGGGTCACGATAATCCCCCGCAGACCTTTTTCTGAGTCCCGCACCAGTGGCTGATAATCTGACCTGTTGTGAAATACAACGTAATGATAAGGGTTCATGTAAGCCAAATCATAATTTGCCGCGGTTAACTCATCCTCGAAACTGGGGATGTCTTTGGCAGTGATAAAGTTTAATGACAGACCGGTCTCCTGCGCAAGGTGCTGGAGCAGGGGAGTCCACATCTGAGCAAGTCGATAAGCAGATTGCTGGGGAACCACACCAAAAGTGTATTGTGCTGGCTGGTTAGCAGGTGTCTGTTTGCCTGTGTCGGCAAATGCGTGCGACGCCCCCAGAATAGCTAAAATAACAAGCACAAATTTCATATTGCTCTCCGCTTTGATTTACCGCTCATACCTGCATGAATTCTTCAAACAGTTGAGTCAGATCGTGATTTGAAAACGGTTTGGTAAGGGTGGCGTCGGCGCCAAGTTCCTTAGCTTTTTCCAGGCTCGCATCGTCGAGCGCTGAAATCACAATAATTCTCAGACCACGCTGTGACTCCTGTTCACGGGTGTATTGCAATACACTGTAGCCGTCCATACCGGGCATGCTTAAATCAAGGGTCATTACCCGCGGTGAGTGCTGGCTCAGCATCATGCCTGCCTGAAAACCACCGGTAGCAATCAGCGTGTCGTAACCAGCGCGACGCGCCACCCGCTGGATGGATTTAGCCACTGGTAGTTCATCATCAACAATCAGGATGAGCGGAGAAGCCTCGGGCTTGAGGCTATCCGGTATCGGCATATTATGGCGTTCCAGAAAATCGATAAAATCGTTGATCAGAACCCGGTTGTTACCACGACCTGGTAATTTAAACCCTTTTAACTTGCCGCTTTCCAACCATCGGATAACCGTTCGGAGATTAACGTCACAATATTCGGCAATTTCGCCGGATGTCAGTGTTTTCACAGTTGATCCTCGTTGCTTAAGTTTTCATCGAGACCCATTTATAGCATTGTTAATCAAATATGGCAATTAAGCAATATGTATAATTTGCGACATTAGTGACATTGTGCTAATTTGTGACAACAACATGAATTATCTGTCTGCAAGGAATCGCACATCGGATTATTGTTATCATAAAAGAGGTAGATAGCATGGCTTGTGATACCCAGAGTGCTAGTCCAGAAAAAGCACTTAATTTACTGCTGGTAGATGACGAAAAAGGCGTGGTCAACGCCCTCAAACGTGAACTTAAAGATCTTAACTGCTGCATCACTACAACCACTTCTGGTCGCAAAGCTATGTCTGTATTGCGCGAGCAGGATGTCGCTCTGTTAATCACCGATCATAAGATGCCTGACGTGAATGGCGTCGATCTGGTGCGATTTGCTAAACAATACTCTCCCGATACGCACATCTTTATGCTCAGCGGTGAAGGCGATTTACAGGCGGCAGTAGAATTACTCAATCAGCGTATGCTGACAAAGTATCTCACCAAGCCCTGGAATCGCCAGGATTTGCGTAATGAAGTGGTAAAAGTGCTTAATCAGTGCAGCGAGGGAGGACAAAAAACATCGGCGCAACAACTGGCCGACTTTGATCACGAAAATGATAAGCCAAATCTGCGTGATTATGAGTCGGTGGTGCTGATTAAGCTTATGAACGTTTCAGACATCAGCCTGGCCCATGGGGAAGCTGCATCGCTGGATACCGAAGCCTATATTGGCCAGCGTCTGGAATATATGGTCACGCAGCCACACTTGCTACAACGCACTCAGGCTGGAGTGTTTGCGCTGTATCTTAAAGAATCCACCATCGAAATAACGCGCTCTCTGTGTTGCCAGATTCGCCAGCAGTTGCAGCGTACCTTTGCCATCAAAGGGGTATCAGTATTTTGCCACATAGGCGTGGGGTTTCGAAACCTCAGGGATTCGCAGCTTGACCACGATATTCTGATCAGCAGCCTGGTTGATACCATCGTTCGCGACAGTCATCGTATCAGTATTTCGCAGCTGGATAACTCCACTATTACGCAGTACCGTCGACAGCAGCAGCTCAGCGCAGAGGTGCAAAGTGGATTGCGGAATCAGGAGTTTAAGCTGGCCTATCAGCCCAAAGTGCAGCTGAGCTCGGGGATGATTAATAGTGCTGAAGTGCTGCTGCGCTGGCAACATCACAGTTTAGGCTGGGTTCCCCCTTCAGAATTTGTCCGTCTTGCCGAACTGGATGGACAGATAGAAGCGATTGGTGAGTGGGTGCTGGACCAGGGATTTAAAGTCGCCAGCGAACTAAGACGCTTTAGTGCTGAGCTCGACAGTATTGCGATTAATATCTCTGCCAAACAGTTACAGTCTTCGCGTATTGTGGAGTTTATTGGTGAGCGTTTGCAGCACTATTATCTGCCTCCTTCATTTATTGAACTTGAACTGACCGAAACCGCCCTGGCTGAAAACTCTCACTACCTTGAAGAGCTTCTTTGGCAACTCAAGTTACTCGGAGTGAGACTTGCCGTTGATGATTTTGGCGCTGGCTTTACGTCGTTTTCGTACCTGTCTAAATTGCCCATCGATACCCTGAAGCTCGACAAGGTCATGATTGATAATCTGCATACCGACAGTCCCCGGCAGGAATTTATCCACAATCTGATTGTGAGCTGTAAGAAGCTGGGTATTGAAGTGGTTGCTGAAGGCGTGGAGGAAGAGGCAGACTTGCGTTGCCTTCAGGCTATGCACTGCGACAAAATTCAGGGGTACATTTTTAGCCCGGCAGTCTCCCGCCAGGAATTAGAAAAGCTCATGATAAGACAACCTTTTTATGCCAAGTTTAAGGCACAACAGGGACGTTAATCCGGCGGCTTAAAAAGCTTGATATAGCGCAATAGTTGACCATGCGACAGCTTGAAAACCCTACACCGACCAACCATATTTATGATGCAGGGAGCAATAAATTCACTCATCGTTAAACGATGAAGGAAAAGTACCTGAGGACAGGTTAGCGAACTATCGGTATCGATTAAGGAGGGGTTATGAGTTTATTTCCAAGTGTGTTTGGTCGTAATCACCCTGGTGCATTAAAAGGCGAAATTGACCGTGTTTTTGATGATTTCTTTGCTGGTTTTCCGGCCATGACAGGTTTCGCCGCTGGTGATAACGTTTATATGCCGGCGTTGGATTTAAAAGAAACCAAAGAAGGCCTTGAGTTAACTGCAGACTTGCCGGACATGAAGAAAGAAGATATTCATCTGGAAGTTCAGCAAGACCGTTTAGTGCTTTCAGGTATGCGTAAGCAGGAACAGGAATCCACAACAGACGAAGGCTTTCATGTCAGAGAACGTCGCAGTGGCAGCTTCAGGCGGGTTGTCGCCTTACCCTTTGCCGTTAACGACAATGCTGATGTGGTAGCACGGTATAACAACGGTGTGTTACGGGTTCTTATCCCACGTCCGGCTAATCCGGTTGATAATACGCAGCGTGTCAGTATCAGTTAGGCCCGGTTGCAGTGCATTTATTTTCGCGCGGATTGCAGCGCTAATGCCTGAAATGCCACTGACTGAACCAAAGTGAATCCATCACGTAAAAAGTCCAGGCCCCGCTCGCTGCGGGGCTTGTTTTTTTAGCCTTTGAACCCCATCACTAAAGCAATATTAATTTGGCAACGGATCCTAATAACGACTATGACTACACTTGCACTCGAACAGGTAGATGGCCTGCCACGTTTTTCTCAAATTACCCCGGATCAGGTGAAGCCTGCGGTCACCAAAGCAATTGAAGATTGTAAGCAAACCATCGAGGCGGTAGTTGCCAGTGGTGATTATTCTTATGCCAATGTGGTAAGCAAAATCGATGAAGCCGACGATGTACTGGGCAAAGTCTGGTCGCCGGTGTCGCACATGAATTCGGTAGTCAGCAGCGATGAACTGCGTGAAGCCCACGATGCCTGTTTACCGCTGCTGTCGGAATACGGCACCTGGGTGGGGCAGCATGAAGGGTTGTTTCAGGCATACAAGGCCCTGCGCGACAGCGATGAGTATCTGCAACTGGATGAATCGCAGCGTAAGGTTATTGATAACACGTTACGCGACTTCACCTTGTCTGGTGTGGCGCTGCCGGCTGAGAAAAAACAGCGTTTTGCGCAAATTCAGGCGCGTTTATCTGAGTTATCGTCGACCTTCAGCAATAATGTGATGGATGCCACCATGGGCTGGACCAAACATATTACCGATGAGTCAGAGCTGGCCGGGTTGCCAGAGTCGGCGCTCGACGCCGCGCAACAGGCTGCCCATCAGAAAGATTTACAGGGCTGGTTGTTCACGCTGGATATTCCCAGCTATTTGCCGGTAATGTTGTATGCCGATAACCGTGCGCTGCGCGAGGAAATGTACCGTGCTTATGCAACCCGTGCATCCGATCAGGGGCCGAATGCCGGTGAGTGGGATAACACTGAGATTATCAACGAAACGCTGGCCCTGCGTTCAGAAATCGCATCACTATTAGGCTTTGCCAGCTACGCAGAGCGCTCTCTGGCTACCAAAATGGCCAATTCAACCTCACAGGTAGTGGGCTTTCTGCGCGACCTCGCGGCAAAGTCCAAACCCCAGGCAGAAAAAGAACTGGCAGAAGTGCGGGCTTACGCTGCTGAAAAGCATCAGATGGACGAACTTGAAGCCTGGGACGTACCTTATTACAGCGAGAAACTGAAGCAGGAGCGTTACAGTATTTCAGATGAAATACTGCGGCCGTATTTCCCCCAGAGCAAAGCGCTGGCCGGCTTATTTACGGTGGTAGAGAAACTCTATGGCCTGACTATTACCGAAGTCGAAAATGCTGATACCTGGCACAAAGATGTGCGCCTGTTCTCTATTACCGACAAAGACGACACCCTGCGCGGGCAGTTCTACCTCGACCTCTACGCTCGTCCTAAAAAGCGTGGCGGCGCCTGGATGGATGAGTGCCGTGTGCGCCGTTTTCAGGCCTGTGGCGAGTTGCAAACACCGGTGGCGTACCTCACCTGTAACTTCAACGGGCCGGTCGGCGATAAGCCAGCCCTGTTTACCCATGATGAAGTGGTAACCTTGTTCCATGAATTTGGTCATGGTATTCATCACATGCTTACGCAAATGTCAGTGCCCGGGGTATCCGGCATTAATGGCGTGCCATGGGATGCGGTTGAATTACCCAGTCAGTTTCTGGAAAACTGGTGCTGGCAGGAAGAGGCTCTGGGCTTTATCTCCGGCCATTACGAAACCGGCGAACCGCTACCTAAAGAGTTACTGGATAAAATGCTGGCCGCCCGGGATTATCAGGCCGCAATGCAAATGATCCGTCAACTGGAGTTCAGCCTGTTCGACTTCCTGCTCCACATGGAAGACGGCGAGCATGTGGATGTTCAACAAGTGCTTTCGCAGGTTCGCAACGAAGTCGCCGTGCTTCATCCACCGTCGTTCAATCGATTCCAGCAAAGCTTCGGGCACATCTTTGCCGGTGGTTATGCAGCCGGTTATTACAGTTACAAATGGGCAGAAGTATTGTCTGCCGATGCGTTCAGCCGGTTCGAGGAAGAAGGGATCTTCAATCCGCAAACGGGTGCCGACTTCCTGCACAATATTCTTGAAATGGGCGGCAGTCGTGAGCCAATGGATTTATTTGTCGCCTTCAGAGGGCGCGAGCCTAAAGTAGACGCACTGCTTCGCCATAACGGTATTGTGGCGACAGGTGCCTGATGGCGGCGGAATCATTTGCCGCTATCTATGCCCGGGCGGCTGAACGAAAGGGCGGCGAGCGGGGGCTGGAAGCGCTGGTTAGCCAGCCCCTATCACCGGCTGGCGTTAAAGCGTTGAGCGACGACAGGGTACTCTCGGCCTTTACCAAAAAAGTCTTTCAGTCAGGCTTTGTATGGCGCGTGATTGAGCAAAAGTGGCCGGAATTTGAAGCGCTGTTTTTTAACTTTGAGGTTGAAAAGGTGCTATTAATGTCCGATGAAATGCTCGAACAGCGGGCCACGGATAAACGGATCGTGCGTAACCTTAAAAAAGTTATGACGATCCGCGACAACGCCCTGATGCTCAATGACATTCGTTTGTCACACGGAAGCTTTGGTAAATTTGCCAGTCAGTTTACCGGCGCGGCTGTGATCGACTTGTGGGCCCACCTTAAAAAGCACGGAGCGCGACTGGGCGGCAACACCGGCCCTTATGCACTGCGTGCACTGGGAATCGACACGTTTCTGCTGAGCCGTGATGTGGAAGGTTACTTTCGGGCTTATGATCTGATCAGTGGCGGCCTGACATCAAAGCAAAGCCTTACCACTATCGCCAATACCTTTGCTGACTGGCAGGCCCAGAGTGGACGAAGCCTGCAAGAGCTAAGTCAGATTCTGGCCTACAGCTGCGGTGATAACCGCGTTTAAATAAACAAGGTCGTCTGCCATGGAAGAAAAGCACTACCCCTTTATTTTGTTTGACCTCGACGGCACGCTGGTAGACAGCGTGCCGGACCTGGCTTATTGCGTAGATGTTGCTATGCAGACAGTAGGTTTGCCAACCCGTGGCGTTGAAGCCGTGCGCTGCTGGGTGGGCAACGGTATCGAGAAGCTTATGCAGCGCGCAGTATCAGGCAGCATGGACGAGCTGCCCGACGAGCGTCTGTTTACCCCCGCCTACCAGGCATTTATGGCCGCTTATAAAGCGCATAACGGCAAACGCAGCACCGTTTATGAGGGCGTGATACCGGCCCTTCAATGGTTAACGGCAAACGGCTATAAACTCGCTTGCGTGACTAACAAAGCCGAAGCGTTTACCTTGCCTTTGTTGGCCGAAAAAGGGCTGGACCGCTATTTTTCGGTAGTGGTGAGCGGTGATACCTGTGAGCACAAAAAGCCTCACGCAGACCCTTTGCTGTTAGCATTGGATAAACTGGGTGGTAAGCCGTCGCAAGCGCTGATGATTGGTGACTCAAAATCGGATATTCATGCGGCGAGAGCCGCAGGTTGTGCGGTCATCGCGTTACCCTATGGGTATAACCACGGCGAGGACATTCAGCGTTATCACCCGGACAGGGTGTTAAACTCACTGGCCGAGTTACCGGCTGTAGTTGCGCCCGGTCAATAACATCAGGCAAGTCGTCATGAACAGGATGGTAAGCGCCCCCGGTTTTGGTTACACTTGCCGCATTGCATCAGCCGGCTCATCATTCTTTCTCGCGCTTTCAGGGTAATGAGATCCCGGACTCTAAAAAGAAGAATTTATCCATGTCAGAACAACAAACACCAAATAGTGATGAAACCAGTTCATCTGAACAATCGACGCATTTCGGCTTTAAAACTGTCGACCGGACTAAAAAGGCGTCGATGGTAGCCGGTGTCTTTGATTCCGTTGCAGCCAAATACGATGTTATGAACGATTTTATGTCGATGGGCATTCATCGTTTATGGAAACGCTACACCATAGATTGTAGTGGTATTAAGAGTGGCCAGAAGGTGCTCGATCTGGCGGGTGGAACCGGTGATCTGGCTGCCAAATTTTCCCGTTTGGTTGGTCCCGCTGGTGAGGTAGTCCTGGCCGATATTAACCATTCCATGCTATCGGTTGGCCGTGACAAACTACGTGATAAAGGCGTGGTTGGCAATGTCAACTATGTGCAGGCGAATGCTGAAGCACTGCCATTTCCGGATAATCATTTTGATTTGGTGACGATGGCATTTGGCCTGCGTAATGTTACCGATAAAGATAAAGCGCTGGCCTCGATCTTTCGAATTCTGAAGCCTGGTGGCCGCTTGTTGGTACTGGAGTTTTCCAAACCCACCAACGAAATGCTGTCGAAAACCTACGACTGGTATTCATTTAATATTCTGCCCACCATGGGCCAACTGGTGGCCAACGACCGCGAAAGTTACCAGTATCTGGCTGAGTCCATTCGTATGCACCCGGATCAGGAAACCCTTAAAGCCATGTTTGAGAACGCGGGCTTTGAACACTGTGATTACCAGAATCTGACTGGCGGAATAGTAGCCCTGCACCGGGGTTATAAATTTTAATGTCCGCGGTACCTCTGTTAACTGCCACTATCGAAACAGCACTGAATAAAGTGCTGTCGCTTGATCCGGATGCTGCGGCAAAGCTAAGCCAGCTGCAAGGGAAGCGTCTTGTAGTTGAGCTTGATGACCTGCAGCAGCGCTTTGCATTGGTGTTTTCTACCAAAGTTGATGTACTGGCTCTGGCCGATGCGCCGGACCCGGCTGGCGTTGATGAATGCATTATCAAAACCCGGTTGAGCGTACTACCCAGCCTTCGTGACACCAGTCAGTTAACCCGGTTGATTAAAAGCGGCGAGCTGGAAGTGAATGGCGAGCTGGCCATTGCTCAGGCGTTTTCTGGTTTATTGCAGTCACTCAATATTGATTTGGAAGAGCAACTGGCTGTGCGAACCAATGATGTTATCGCTCACGAGTTATTTGGTTTAGCAGCCAAAGCCCAGGCGCAGCTGCAGAAAGCCGGCCGTAAAGCCGAGGCCATTCTGGGTAGCGCTCTTACCGATGAAAAACAACTGGCGGCCCATAAACTGGCGGTGATGCATTTTTCCGATCAGGTGAGCAGTCTGCGTGATGATGCCGAGCGTTTCGAAGCGCGTCTTGAGCGACTGGAACGGAGCAAACAGTAGGAACTATGCAGTTACTGAGGATTTACCATATTAACCGGGTCATGCTCGAGCATGGTCTGGACGAACTGATCCCAGCCAAGTGGTTGCCCTGGTATGTGCGCCTGATGCGCATGAGTATCTTTTGGATCCGTAACCAGCACAAAGAGAAAAATGCCGGCGCCCGGCTAACCCTGGCATTACAGGCGCTGGGACCGGTGTTTATTAAATTTGGTCAGATGTTGTCGACCCGGCGTGATTTACTGCCGCCGGAAATTGCCAATGAACTGGCCATGCTGCAGGACCGGGTAAAACCGTTTGACAGTGAGCGTGCCACGGCCATTATTCTTAAAGCGCTGAATATTGCTTCTCTCGATCAGGTGTTCAGCGAGTTTAGTGAAACACCACTTGCCTCGGCCAGTATTGCCCAGGTGCACGCGGCGAAACTGAAAGACTGCAACACCGACGTAGTGGTAAAAGTACTGCGACCCGATATTCGCAAAACTATTAAAGCCGATACCGAGCTAATGCTGACCTTTGCCAAAGTGCTGCAGAAGTGGTTACCTGATGGCAAGCGTTTGCGCCCGGTTGAAGTGGTTAAAGAGTACGAAAAAACTATTGTGGACGAACTCGACCTCAACCGCGAAGCGGCTAACGGTATGCAGTTAGGACGCAATTTTGAAGGTTCCGAAGCCTTATACGTGCCCAGTATTTACAGTGATTACTGTACTAAAAACGTGTTGGTCATGGAGCGCATCTACGGCATTCCTATTTCTAATATCGAAGCGCTGATAGAGCAGGATACCAATCTTCGAATTCTCGCCGAGCGCGGCGTTGAGGTGTTCTTTACCCAGGTATTCCGTGACAGCTTTTTCCACGCAGACATGCATCCGGGCAATATCTTTGTGTCGCGGGAAAACCCGCAAAATCCACAGTACATTGCCATCGACTTTGGCATTGTCGGCACCCTCAACCAGGAAGACAAACGTTACCTGGCCGAGAACTTTATTGCGTTTTTCAATCGTGACTATCGAAAGGTCGCGCAATTACATGCCGATTCTGGCTGGGTACCCTCGGATACCAATATTGATGAATTTGAGGTAGCTATCCGCACGGTTTGCGAACCGATTTTCCAGAAGCCGCTGGCCGAAATCTCGTTTGGTAATGTGCTGGTTCAGCTATTTAATACCGCACGGCGTTTTAATATGGTGGTGCAGCCGCAACTGGTGTTGCTGCAAAAAACACTGCTTTATATAGAAGGCCTCGGCCGCCAGCTATATCCGCAGCTTGATTTATGGCAGACCGCCAAACCTTTCCTGGAAAACTGGATGCGCGAGCAAATTGGTGTAAGAGCAATGTTTTCCAAGGTGAAGTCTAACTTGCCGTACTGGAGCGAAAAGCTGCCGGATATGCCGGATTTGCTGTATGACACGCTTAAACAGGTGAAGCACTTTCCGGAAAAACAGCAGCAGGCTAATGCCGCACTATTGCAGCAACAAAAACGGGGACAGAAGGCGCTGCACTTTAGTATTGTGGGCGCGACTCTCATTATTGTAGCGGCGATTCTGCCGTTGTATCCGGCTCACTGGAGCCTGTCGGCCGGTTTGGCTTTACTGGGCAGTGGCTGCTGGTTTGTGGCCTGGTGGAAGGGCCGTCGCTGAGTTCAAAACCTGACTGAAAGACCAAATTTTGCAGGCGAAACAGTTATTTCTATATGACCTTAAAATTAATTTTTAATGAATTTATAAGAGTTTGGGTGATTTTAGTATCAATTTACTCAGGGTGTGGTTATAGTGGTATTGTTCTTTAAATAGTTGTGCTTTCGTTCGTTACTAACGTCGCGCAGTTATAAACGCTAATGGAAGTTAGCGCTGTATGACCTGTTTGATAGTTTTGCCGTGAGTCACCCCTAGTTAAAGAAGCAAGTTCGTGTCACATGGCACAAAGGTTTTACAGAGTTTTTTTGAGGTTTTCATGTCTAAAGTAACTGGTACCGTTAAGTGGTTTAATGCTGAAAAAGGTTATGGCTTTTTAACGCAGGACGACGGCGGTAAAGACGTATTTGTTCATTTTCGTGCAATCATCTCCGATGGGTATAAAACCCTGGTAGAAGGTCAGAAAGTTCAATTTGAAGTTGAACAGGGACAAAAAGGTCTGCAGGCGGCTAACGTACAAGCCATCTAAATAATTTGTGAGGCCCCTACCGAAAGGTAGGGGCCTTCTCTATTCTGAACCATCACTCTGGTGGTTTACTGGTAAACCAATCACACTAGCTGTGAGCGGTACGCTTACGTCCTGCATGGCGAATGTGTGTAAAGAGCATAGTGGCCATGAAGCGCGTTTTGCAATTTTTCTTATTACTCATTTGTTGTTTCCAGTTATCTCCTTCGCTGGCAGATGATAAACCCGTGGTGTCTGTTGGTTCCCATACGCTGACAGAAAGCGACTTTAAGCCTACTGAAGAAGAGCTGGCCAGTCTGCAAGAGGATCCCATGGGCGCAGAGCGCCGGGAGTTACAAAACTTCACTAAGATTGTTGAGTTTGTCGAGCACCACTTTGTGCGCGACTATGCCGCCAACAACAACCTGACGGCCGCGCCGGAATTTGTTGCTTCGTTTAAAAAGGCTTTTGGTAGTGAATCGTTAAACGGTGAGAAACTCGATGAACTGGCCGAGTTTGCAGCCCTGCAATTTGCCGTCGATGCGCATCTATATAAAGCACACGGCGGTCGCGTGGTATTTGACCACAGTCACCCTATGTTACCAATCGAAGCGTATTTTAATGCGTATAAGGCATACAGCGAAAAACAGCAACTGGTGTTTTTCGATAAAGAAATCGCTAATACCTGGTGGCTTGGGTTTGTCAGGCCCAACGCCGTTGAAATCCCCGCCGGTGATGTTGATTTTAGCGTGCCATGGTGGCACAAGCTGGGCTAGTTATCTTACGCAAACAGGTTGGTAGAAAAATACCGCTCGGCACTATCTGCCAGTATGGCTACAATGGTTTTGCCTTGTAATTCAATTCTGCTACCCAGTGCCAGCGCCGCGGCTACAGTGGCGCCGGATGATATGCCTGCCGCCATGCCTTCCTTACGGGCCAATAGCCGGGCGGTTTCAATAGCCTGCTGACAATCCACGGTCAGCACTTCATCAATCAGGCTACGATCCAGCCCCTTTGGAATGTGCCCTGGATTAACGCCCTGAATAGCATGTTCGCCCCCTTCGCCTTTGCTTAACAACGGGCAGGCGCTGGGCTCCGCTGCAATGATTTTAATTGCCGGGTTGTGGACTTTCAGAAAGCGCGCCATGCCAGTGATCGTGCCGCCGGTACCCATACAGGCAACGAGCGCCTCAACGTGTCCGTTAGCTTGTTGCCATACTTCACGCGCCGTGGTGCTCTGGTGCGCGGCGGCATTGGCAGGATTGGCAAACTGGTCCATGGATACCGCACCTTTTATGTCACCTAACAGAGCATCCGCGTAAGCAATGGCACCGGGCATGCCATCGCCCCGGGGCGTGGTAACTAAACTGGCGCCATAATGCCGGATCATTAATTGTCGTTCGCTGGACATATGTTCTGGCATAACAATGGTAACCGGGATGTCGTATACAGCGCCTAACCAGGCACAGGCCACCCCGCTGTTGCCAGAGGTGGCTTCAATAATATGCCTGACATTGCCGTTATGCTGGCGTAACAAATCTTCCAGCATAGAGAGCGCGGCCCGGTCTTTTATCGAACCCGCTGGATTGAAATATTCCAGCTTGGCCAGCACAGTAGCCCGGGTACCCCGCATTTCAGGTAAGCGTTTGAGCCGCACCAGTGGTGTATTGCCAATAGTTTCAGTAATACACTGGCGAAAAGCGTTAGGCTGAGAGTACGCCGCTGGTGAATCAAACATATCAGATATCCGGTAGAGCAATGAAAAGAGACTAAAAGTATGCTCTGTTAGCTAAGCAAAGCGTTGCTAAAAGTTTCGATAAATGTCATGGTTGGTGAATATTAAAACTCAATAATTAAATTTTATTAGAAAATAATTCTATGGATGCCACCGATAAAAAAATACTCGCCCTGTTGCAACGGGACAGTGAAATAGCTGTACAGGAAATTGCTGAGCAGGTCGGGCTTACCACCACACCCTGCTGGCGCCGCATTCAGCGCCTGCAGCAGCAAGGGCCAATCAGCCGCAAAGTTGCCCTGCTTGATGCCGAAGCGCTGGGTTTAAAGCTTACCGTCTTTGTGCAGGTAAAAGCTGCCCGGCATGATGAGCAATGGTTAAACGAATTCGCCCGGCACTGTAGCGCTTTTGAGGAAGTGGTAGAGTTTTACCGGATGTCCGGCGAGTATGATTACATGCTCAAGGTGATGGTGGCGGATATGCAAAGCTTTGATCACTTCTATAAGCGTCTGATCAAAAATATGCCCATGGGAGATGTCACCTCGAGTTTTGCGATGGAACAAATAAAGTACACAACGGCGCTGCCTTTAAGCGGGATTTAGCCAGGCTACAGGCCGTAAAGTGTATAATGCTGCCCATAAAAGCTAACTATAAAAGCTTAACTACAGCGACCCTACAAATACGATAAACAGGAGATGAGGATGTCGGTTAACCCTTATTGGCAGGATATGTTAATGCTGGATGCTCAACTGAGTGATGAGGAGCGTATGCTGCGTGACTCGGCCCATCAGTTTTGCCAGGAAACCCTGCAGCCAGGTATTTTAAGCGCTAACAGGGAGGGCCGGTTTGACCCTGATATTATGCGCCGGTTTGGCGCCATGGGTTTACTGGGCGCCACCATCAATGGTTATGGCTGTGCCGGTGTGAGTTATGTGGCCTATGGGTTGATTGCCCGCGAAGTCGAACGGGTCGACAGCGGTTACCGCAGCGCCATGAGCGTGCAGTCTTCACTGGTTATGCATCCTATTTATCAGTTTGGCAGCGAAGAACAAAAACAAAAATACCTGCCTGAGCTCGCTAGTGGTGAGATGATTGGTTGCTTTGGTTTAACCGAACCCAATGCCGGCTCCGACCCGGCCAGCATGGAAACCCGGGCTGAACCGGTTGCTGGTGGCTACCGTATCAGTGGGAGCAAAATGTGGATCACCAATTCACCTATTGCTGATATTTGTGTGGTGTGGGCTAAAAATACGGCGCAGGATAATGCGATCTGTGGCTTTATTCTTGAGCGCGGTATGCAAGGGCTGTCTACACCAGAAATTAGCGGTAAGTTGTCGCTTAAAGCCTCTATCACCGGTGAAATAGTCATGGACGAGGTGTTTGTACCTGAGCAAAACAGGCTGCCCGGAGTAAGCGGTCTGAAAGGGCCTTTCAGCTGTCTGAATATGGCTCGTTATGGTATCGCCTGGGGCTCCATGGGCGCGGCGGAGTTTTGCTGGCATGCGGCCCGGCAGTATGGTCTGGATCGTAAACAGTTTGGCAAGCCACTGGCGCAAACCCAGCTGTTTCAAACTAAACTTGCTGATATGCAAACCGAAATTACGCTGGGTTTACAGGCAGCACTCAGAGTCGGCCAGTTGATCGATGCAGGACAGTTTGATCCGGCGATGATATCCCTGATAAAGCGCAATAACTGCGGTAAAGCGCTGGAAATTGCCAGAAAAGCGCGGGATATGCATGGTGGTAATGGGATCTCTGATGAATACCACATTATGCGGCACATGCTGAATCTGGAAACAGTGAATACTTACGAAGGGACTTACGATATTCATGGCCTGATACTCGGCCGTGCGCAAACCGGCCTACAGTCATTTTTTTAACGTTGAAAGTAATTGGCTTTAAGCACGGTCTGTTAAAATGAACCAATCATAAAGGCAAGCACCATGTCACAAACGTACTCACAAGGTACAGTGCAACAAAGTGTATCAACCCCACTAAAACTCATTGCCGGTCCCGACGCCAAAGGGACCTACGTGTTTGAAGACAGTCGCGGCGAGTACCGGTTGTTTATGGCTACCACGACAGACCCCTCCAGCAGTGTTGAGGAAATCCTGCAAAATGGTGAATGGGTTGGTCAGTGGCGTGGCTCGCAGTGGTAACTACCAACGCTGTAGCATGCGCTTGTAGACTTCGCGATCCAGTAGAGTGGGGCGGGGCAGTACCGGTTGGTCGTTAAGCTTTGCCTGGGCATCGGGCCAGCTGCTGAATTGCTCACCATCTATTACAAACAAAGAGGCTTCGCCCGGTTTGGTTTTATCCAGTGGCAGCACGCCTTTCTGCGACATGGGCGGTACATCGTCATGGTGCATTTGCGCGCTGGTTATCCAGTCTGCAGTGCCGTCACCATTGATATCCATGCTGGTCCAGCCTACTGCCATAGCAAGGTTAAAACGGCCATCGCGCTGGATATCGTGAATGTAACTATCAAATCTATCCAGCAGCTGTCGGGCATTGGGATAATCCTTGCGCAGGCTGACTGTTACCGCTGACTTGATCAACGGATAGGGTGAGACGTATAAAGCCTTTTCACCATCGTTAGTGAGCATCCGGTTAAACTCGGCGATTACCAGCCAGTCTTCAAAAACATAATCCGCTCGTTTTTCTGACAGTTGACTAAACATGTCGAAAAGAGCCGGATTACGCACCCAGGATACTGCCTTAATATTGCGCATTGCCGGCGTGTTGGCAATGCGGTTGGTGGTTGCCACCCGGCTATTACGAATGTGGGAAAACTGAGTGACTTCATCGAGTGGATATTTACGGCTGGCGACATACAGCAGGGCGGGTAGATAGGCTTTGCTGTAGAGCAGGTTGTCCCGCTGTTCCTGCAGGGCAAGGTGAGCAAATTCGCCATCATATTTGCCAGTGAGCAAACCGCTGCCAGAAAAAGCAGGGCGGTCTACTGCCAGAGTGACCTCTATGCCGAGCTCGCTGAATGCCTGCTCAACCAGTTGATTGAGCCTGGCATTTTCGGTCTCTTCGCTAACCAGTGTGGGTAAGGGGTTAGCAACCAGGGTGATGGACGATTGCGCCGCAGCAGAGAAGGTTAATACCATTAACCACGCTGACAAAAGGCCAATCACCACACCGTTTAATTGCATATTAACCACACCTCTTTAATCATTACTCGCCAAACGCTCCGGCGGCACCCGGAAACACAACCGGGCTCTCAAAGCCATCTTTACTGACACTGGCTACGCCGAAGAAATAGTTATCTATCACTACGTTCTCCAGGGTAAATTCGGTCACATCGCCGACAAATCGACTAAACTGCCACTGCGGGGCGTCGGTGTAGCGCCAGTAAATCTTATAGCCGGCCAGATGCGGATTTTGGGCTTTGTCCAAAGCCTGCCAGCTCAGGGTAGTAGAAGGTTCTACCGCTCCTTTAATGCTCACTCCGGCAGGCGGATTGGGAGCCCAGGCCATACTGGCCAGGCTTACCGCATTTAGTGCAGTAAGTTTAGCAGCGTAATCAAAGTTAACCCCGTCAATGGTATCGCCGTATTTGATACCGTTCTCTTCGCGTAAGTCCTGGTGCTGGCGCACGTAGTTTTCGTTGGTTTCCATGATTCGAACGCCAGGAAAGCCGAGGTCGTTGAACGGACGGTGGTGCCCACCGCGGCCGAATCTGTCGAGGCGGTAAACCACCATGGTATCCAGATTAGGAATATAGCGGTCAGCGACTAAATCAATATAACGGGCCAGGTTGCGACTCGGTGAGTCTACCTCACCGCCGGTAAAGCGACGAATGGTGGCTTCGCGGTCAGTTTCAGTCTGACGCGTGCCTTCGGCAAAAATCCGGGCAGTGGTGTTGTTTATAACGCCGTTGATCCCTTCAATGTTGCCAATCATGTCGTTATTCAGCACGGCTTTTAACCGCCAGCCATCTTTAGCGGCTTGTTCAGCCAGAATTTTACCGCCAAATAAGCCCTGCTCTTCGCCAGACAGCGCGGCATAAACAATGCTGCCGTTAAAACGATACTGGCTGAGTACACGGGCAGCTTCCAGCGTGCCGGCTACTCCTGAGGCATTGTCATTCGCTCCGGGAGAGTCTGAGGTGGCATCCATCACATCAGATACCCGCGAATCAATGTCTCCCGACATCAATACATAGCGGTCCGGATCGCTGACACCGCGTTGTACAGCAATCACACTGACGACCTCAACCGGATCAGGAATGCGTTTTTCACCACTGATGGTGGCAGAGCTGTAATACACCTCAAGGCAATTGCCACAGGCGGCAGAAATGCGCTCAAACTCGGCTTTGATCCAGCGGCGCGCGGCACCAATGCCGCGGGTATCAGACTCAGTTTCAGAGAGCGTGTGGCGGGTGCCAAAGCTTACTAGCTTCTCAATATCCTGTTCTATCCGCTGGGCAGAAACATTGGCCGCAATATCATGCAGTTGAGGCTGATCAACATATTCAAGCTGAGCAGCCTGCAATGACAGGCTGGCGCTAAAAGCCAGTAAAGTAAGTGGACGTATTATTTTCATTATAACCACCCTCAGTGTGTGAGATTAAATAAACGCGTAGGCGTCGCCAAACAGGTTTTCTTTAGTCAGGCCACGCTCAAAGAAATCGTCGCGGGCTACCTTGGCCATGTCGAAGCGCCCGGCAATATAGACCTGTACGCCGGACAGGTCGGCGTAATCTGCCAGCACGGCATGGTGTACCCAGCCCTTGCGACCGTCCCAGTCATCGGCAGCGTTTTCGACTACCGGAATGTAAGTCAGGTGCGGATGGTGTGCAGCCAGTGAAATCAGTTCCTTGTGATAATACAGATCCTCAAGGTGCTTGCCGCCCCAGTAAAGGGTGATTTCACGGTTTGGATTGACCTTCAGTGATTGCATTAAAATTGAATAGGTGTAAGAAAAGCCGGTTCCGCCAGCCACCAGAATCATTGGCGTATCGCCGTCTTGCAGGGTGGCCTGGCCATGCCCGCCGGAGATGAAAATGGCTTTTTCCTGACGCATGCGTTCGAGCACTTCGCCAGCATAGCTGTTACCCGGTTCGGCACCAATGTGCAGCTCCAGGCGGTTGTTGTCGTGCGCCGCATTGGCAATAGAGAAAGGACGTTTATCGTCTTCAGCCATGTGTACCAAAACGTACTGTCCCGATTGGAAGTCGAGAGAAACATCAGGGGTCAGATCAACCCGATAAACCGTCTTGGTCAGTGGTGCTATACCTTCAACCTGGCATCTAATTTGTGACATGTATTCAGAATCTCTTAATGTTTGTAGGTTTACTTTATTGTCCGGAATTTGCGCTGTTCATGATACCGAGTTCGTCCCAGATTGCATCCACCCGGTCTTTTACCGCTTGCTCCATAACGATGGGTTCGCCCCATTCCCGGTCAGTCTCGCCGGGCATTTTATTGGTGGCATCCAGGCCCATTTTGGAACCCAGCCCTGATACCGGCGAGGCGAAATCAAGATAATCGATGGGCGTGTTTTCAATCATTACTGTATCACGGGCGGGATCCATTCGGGTAGTAATCGCCCAAATCACATCCTGCCAGTCGCGAGCATTAACATCGTCATCGCACACCACAACAAACTTGGTGTACATAAACTGACGTAAGAACGACCAAACGCCCATCATCACTCGTTTAGCGTGTCCGGGATACTGTTTTTTCATCGTTACTACCGCCATACGATAGGAACAACCTTCCGGCGGCAGATAGAAATCAACAATCTCAGGGAACTGCTTTTGCAGGATGGGCACAAAAACTTCATTCAATGCCACACCAAGCACAGCCGGTTCATCCGGCGGACGGCCGGTGTAGGTTGAGTGATAAATCGGATCCTTACGATGAGTGATGTGAGTCACCGTAAAGACCGGGAATTCGTCTACCTCGTTATAGTAGCCGGTGTGATCGCCATAGGGGCCTTCCGGCGCTGTTTCGTCCTGCGCGATGTAACCTTCCAGCACAAATTCGGCACTGGCAGGTACCTGCAAATCATTGCTCACCGACTTAACCACTTCGGTTTTATCGCCGCGCAACAGTCCGGCAAAGGCATATTCAGAAAGGGTATCCGGTACCGGCGTCACGGCACCAAGTATAGTGGCCGGATCGGCGCCTAACGCCACAGAAACCGGGTAAGGTTCGCCGGGGTGGGTCTGACACCACTCGCGAAAATCCAGCGCGCCGCCGCGGTGCGACAACCAGCGCATAATGAGTTTGTTTTTACCCAGCACCTGCTGACGGTAAATGCCCAGGTTCTGGCGTTTCTTGTGCGGGCCCCGGGTAACAGTGAGCCCCCAGGTGATCAGCGGCGCTGCATCGCCCGGCCAGCAGTGCTGCACCGGCAGGCGGGTGAGATCAACCTCATCACCACTTAACACCACTTCCTGACAAGGCGCCTTGCGCACTTCCTTAGCAGGCATATTCAGAACCTGTTTAAAAACCGGGAGTTTTTCCCACAGATCCTTGAGTCCTTTAGGCGGCTCTGGCTCCTTTAAATAGGCCAGCAGCTTTCCGACTTCACGCAGGGCTGTTACCGAGCTTTGCCCCATTCCCAGAGCCACCCGCTCTGGTGTACCAAACAGGTTCATTAATACCGGAATATCAAAATCCACCGGGTTTTCAAACAACAGAGCAGGGCCGCCGGCACGCAGGGTACGGTCGGCTATTTCGGTCATTTCCAGTTTGGTACTGATTGGCTTGGTAATGCGCACTAAATCGCCGTTTTTTTCTAACTGACTGATAAAGTCGCGTAAATCTTTATACTTCATAGTTTGTGGCTATCCCAGCAGCGTGCTTTGGGTTTTTATGATACCCATCAAAACAGGATTATTTTCAGGAGTATACCATTAAAGACCCTGAGCCGATCACTCCTGGGCGCTGATTCTGCGTATTCTTGCCATAGGCGGTATACGCTGGTTGCGTTTTTGTTAATAAGGGTATTATATAAACATTGAGTGAAGGGTTTTAAAAACCGGTTGGTGAGCGCTAAATATCGTCATGACTTGTTGGCTAAACAAGCGCATACTGGCTATACAAATAAAAGAGAATAGTTGCCTGGAGTCCTTATGGCTTTTTCACACGACGTCATCGAAGAGCTAAACCTGTTACTGAAGTTTCCTGCCGAAAGTCTGATGCAGGGTTTAAAAATTCACCACGATGCCACCCAATCCATTGTTGAGGCGGCAGCCCGTCTGTATTCCAAAGGCCTGATAACCCAGGTGGACGGGGGCTATCTCACCGATCTTGGTATTGATGTGGTAGAGCACACGCGGCGCATTAACAGCGCCATGAATATCAAATTTAATTAGGTTTCACTCGGGCGTTTTGCGGCGGGATATGAGTTCCTACTGAGTTAATTTCACTACAGTACTTTTACCTATGAATTAGATGCTTTCAATTGGTTAACTAAAGGCAGCAAAAGCCGCTCTAGGGTGTCAGCATGCTTTACACTTTGAATTGAGTGGGATTTCAAGTGGTTGTAAATATTGAATTTATTTTTTGGCATGTTCTGTGCTATAAATTCTGGGCAGATGATTATGGATGGTAAATCAGCAGGCTATCTATTTTGTTCGTGTTCAAGAAGTGAGACTAAATAAAGCTGTGTCTCCGTAGTTAAGGAACTGTAGTAATGAACTTCAAAAAATTATGCAAAAGTGCGTTGTTGGTCACTGGTATTCTGGCCAGTTCTGCGGCAAGCGCAACGGTTATTCTCTCAACCGATTTCGACGGCCGTACAGTCAGCGGTAACACAGCCAGTGATCTAACATGGACTACAAATGGTGTTATAGCACCTGGAGTATTAGCCGCAAATTCAGGGTCAGATTCGTTTTCACTTTTCGATACTGCAGCAGCACAAGACCGTTTCGCTGTAGACCGTAACTTGCACAATGAAGGCAACTGGTTCACTGACATTACTTTCATGATGGCTAATGACTTTGCTTCTGTAAGTCTTTCAAGTGTCTCATTTGATTCCATTATTTTTAATAATAGCGGTAACGTACAAGGCGTACAGCGTGATTTGGATTTTACAGTTGAGCTGTTTGACGATTTAGCATTGGGCCCGATTTTTTCTTATGCGCAAAATAATATTTTTGCTGCAAATGGTTCAAATTCTCAGCCTGTGAAAAACATCAGCTTTGACAATTTAGCTGTGTTGTTGCAGCAAGACACCGAATATACTTTACGAATTACAGCTTCTGGGACTGGTCCTGGTAATAATGCTGGAATTGATAATTTTGTACTCTCCGGTGATGTAAGTCCTGTTCCCGCGCCTCAGGCCTTTGCATTACTAGCGCTGGCTATTGCTGGAATTGCTGTTCGTAAAGCAAAGCGTTCATAAAATAATCATGCAGCCTTAGTGTTGCATCATGCGCCAGGCTAACCGCGTTTCGCTTCAGCATATCAAGCATTTTTTGTGTGAATCGAATTGCGACGAACCTGGCGCAGATACTAATTTCCTTTTTCACACATTAGCTGATTTCTCTCTTCCGAGCCTTAACTTCGTGCATGGCCCAATCTCTGTTCTATTATCTCGTAGTTGCTATACTGAACGTAAGGTTCGGAATAATTCCTTTAAAGCTTGCTTGGCTTTAAAATCTATCTGAGTAGCTCTGTGTGTTTTGCTAGAAGCTAATCTGATTGGTACAGGACCTATGTGTTATGGTTTGTATAATTAATTAGGTTTTTCGAACCGCGGCCGATAAAACGCCAAGAGGCGACGAGTTAGCTGGAAGAATGTGATATGCAGAACAAAGGTGGTTTATTACTGATGCTCTCAGTCCTGTGGCTGGGAGACGGTAGCGCAGTGCAGGCGCAGGAGATTAAAGCGGTACAGCTTTATACTCAGGACGAGCTGATCAACATGATCAACCGTAACGAGCATCTCGACCGGGTGGTGATAGATCGCTGTCAGTTAAATCAGGATATTGAAGCCCGGGCAGAAGTCCTCAAAGTACCTGCCTATCAGTTTTTATGGGGCGATATGCTGGCCTGGGGTGTTTGTGTTGAAGCCGACCCGGAACGAGGCGTTGACTTTATGCGTCAGGCCGCCGACCAGGGACTGCCGGCCGCACTTGAGCAACTTGGTCGCTATTACAGCAAAGGCACGCTGGTGCAGCAAGACCGCAAACGGGCGGTGATATTTCTGCGCGAAGCCTCAGCACTGGGAAATCTTAAAGCTCAAATGCAACTGGCCGAACTGTTTATCGACGGTTACGGCTCTCCCTATGATTATCAGGATGCTTATCAGTGGTTGTACAACGCCGTTACGGCAGATAAGCAAACTCATCAAACTATTGCTACCTATCTGAAAGAGCTTGAAAAGCTTATGCATCCCCGGGCAGTGAGGGCCGCGCGAACTCCCCTCGATTCATAATCCCGATGCAGGTTTGAGCCAGTAAAAGAAACTGCCGCAGTGCAGTTGGTTTCCTGTATACTTCAACAAAATCATAGAATTAAATGATATTTGGAATAGGGCAGTGCAGGTAAACCAACAGGAAATCGATGCCGTTGAAGCAAAGCTTAATGGGCAACATGGATTAAAAGCGGCGCTGGCCGTGGCATTCTGGTCGGTACCCATTCTGGTACTATGGTACTGGCTTTATTTGTATGACGACCGCTTCGCACCGATTATGCTGGCATTAAGCGGCGCGGCAATTGGAATTGTGGTGCGGTTCTACGGCCGTGGTTATCAACTTTCCTTCGCTGTAATGGCATTTATGGCCCATCTTGCTGTGGTAGTGGCGGCTTTTATGTTTGGCCTCAGCCTCGGTGAGGGCCAATCGGTCCGGGCTTTTATTTTAGTGGGCCTGTACGGCGTTGGCGCCTGGTCGGCAGCCTACATCGGCAGGTTAAGTATTCCCTTTGAGCAGCACAGGGCATTTTACGTCCTCACTGAAGAAGCCCCGCACGACAGTAGCAGGCGGCTGAGAAATCGTTGGTTTATCACTACGCCGCTGGCGCTTGCAGGGTGTTGCCTGACCCTCACCGTTTCTTTATTCGCTTTAACCGGTTTTGAGATTTTCCGCGCCACGCAATCCCATCACGAAAGCCGGATGGCTGAGCGTGAAGCCTTTGAGGCACGGGCAATTGAGGTGACATCTGCCCACCTTGATACGCTGCCGACCGACGAAGCAATGCGTCACGCTTTTGCTTTTTTTGCCGGCCAGCTGCCAAACAAAAGTGGCAACCGCTACACCCATTATCCAAAGTCAGACTACAAAGCAAAGCGCGTCTTGTCTTACCTCAGCGAAGAGCGCGGTAATGTGAGGGCGAAGTTTATTCTGGGTCGGCTTACCTATAACGAGAACGGCTTAAGCCTGATCCAGCAAGCCGCCGACGAAGGCGATATTTATGCGAAGATCCATGTGGCATCGGAGTTTGGTTGTTATGGAGAGCCTGATAAATCCAAACAGCTGCTTAATATGCTGGCGAAAACCACCATTGATAAAAGTGCGCTGGATGAAATTTATTCGGTGTTAAGTGTAGGCTTTGAACAGGTTTGTGCAGAATATCGGATCCCGGATTTTGCGCAGATGTATATTCGTTGAGCGCGACATGAGATCAACAAAGGGCCGGTTGAGGCCCTTTGCGTGAAGTGATTAATTGACAAACCGCTCGGTGTGGCGGGTGAAAACGGTGTAGTTTTCGTTGCTGATGTTGCTTACATAGTGCCATTGGGTGGTGACCATGGAGAGGGTAAATGACATGGTCATATAGCCCCGCTCATGAAGATTGCAGTAACTGAGATCGTCAATTAACAGGGGCAAAGCATCAGCCAGTCGTTTAGCCTGTGCTGTGTTTAGCCCCAGATAGCCTTCCATGCCCGGAGACGAAACGCTCGGTGTTGCATACTCCATCGCCACGGTCTCGCCGCTGTTGTCGGTAAGCTTATTCACCCAGCCATTATGGGTATCCCCGGCAATCACCAGTAAAGATTTTTGCGCATCCGAGAACAAGCTGAGTACTTTGTCACGCTCTGCGGCATACCCATCCCAGGCATCCAGATTGTAGGGGAGTTTGGTGGCTAAACGAGCCAGTTCTTCTTCGCTTAGGGTGGCGCCCGCCTGTTGCTTTTTGAGCAGACCAAGCAAACCTTCAATGGCACCTGCCACGGCTTCACGCTCGCTGGTTAGTACCTCAGCAGGATAATGCATCTTACCCATCAGGATCTGCTGCCCGAGCACCTGCCAGCGGGCACTGCTTTGCTTAACTTCATCGGCCAGCCAGTTAAACTGGGCCCTGCCCAGCAATGTGCGATCCGGATTATGCAGCGCCTGCATAAATGCTTTGCCGTCAAACTGGCCATCGGCACGCTTATAATCGGCCATGTTAAGCTGCTTTTCACGACCAATTACCCGTGTATCAAGCATATACAGGTTTACCAGATTGCCAAATTCAAAGCTGCGGTAAATCTGCGGGTTACCATCGCCCATGGGCGGACGAATGGGTAACCATTCGTAATAGGCCTGAATAGCGGCGGTGCGCCGGGCAAAAAAATCGCCTTCGTCGGCCGAATGGTTCTGCGCTCCCGACATATAGGTATCGTTGGCAATCTCGTGATCATCCCAGATAGCGATGAAAGGTTTACGCTGATGCAGTAACTGCAGGCCGTTGTCCTGCCGGTAAGTTGCATAGCGAAGCCGGTAATCCTTAAGCGTTAGCAGCTCTCCTTCATTACCCGGCATAAAGTCGCGGCCTATGGCTTCTGCGTTGGCCGTGGCATAGCCGCCTTTCGGGTATTCATAAATGTAATCACCAAGGTGCAGTACCACATCAACTTCACTATCCTCAGCGGCTGCTTTGTAAGCATTGAAGTAACCCGCCGGATAATTAGCGCAGGAAAAAATAGCAAACTTCAGCTTATCAATTACGCCCGTCGCCAGAGTACTGGTGGTACCGGTTACGGAACGGTTTTCACTGGTAAAAAAGCGATAGTAGAACGACCGGCCTGCAGGTAAATCCTGAACATCAATTTTTACGGTAAAATCGTTGTTGCGCGTGGTTTTTGCCACGCCGTCGCGCAGCGGTGAATTGAAGTCCGGCGAGGTGGCAATTTGCCAGCGCACATAACCGCTGTCGTCATTGTCGGCCGGTACTGCTCTGGTCCACAGAATCACGGCGCTGGTGGTTGGATCGCCACTGGCTACGCCGTGGGTAAATTCAACGGCCGGGAAATAGTCTTTGGTTTGGGGGGCCGAGGCACAGCCGGTTAACTGGGTCGACAGAGTAAGAGTACCGCCGAGTAAAGAAGAAAGTTTAATAAATCGTCGTCTGTCCATGGCGCTTTAATAACTGTAGGAAAAAAGAATGCTCACTTTAGCGTAACTGGTGCAGCTTGCCTACCTTCTGTCACCCGTCGTATTGCTTTGCAATTTAGCTCGGGCTGGACGATAGTTAGGTTTACCTAATCAATGAGGGCAACACATGGAACTTGGCGCATTTTCGGTAAGCTTATCGGTAAAAGATATCCATACTTCAAAAGCATTTTACGAGAAACTTGGGTTCAGCGAGTCTGGCGGTGACATTAATCAGAACTGGCTGATTATGCGCAACGGTAAAAATGTCATCGGACTGTTCCAGGGCATGTTCGAGGGCAATGTCCTGACCTTTAATCCCGGTTGGGATCAGGATTGTAAAACGCTGGACTCGTTTACATCGGTGCAGGATATAGAATCGGCCTTGACCGATGCCGGGGTGATTCTGACCAAGAAAACCGAGCCAGGTTCTTCAGGACCAGAAAGCATTGCCATGATCGACCCCGACGGCAACGCGATCCTGATTGATCAGCATGTCTGACTTGCGGTAAACAAAACTGCATATCGGGTCAGTAGCATCGCTGACATATTTGTTTACAATCCTGTGTAACCGGTGACTGGCGCCTTGCGGCGCTTTTCTTTATGGTGTGCTGCGTGAAAATTCGTTCCGACAGTTGCATTATTAAGAGCCGGGTCGGTGTGAAAGTTTCAACTCACTATATTAACGCTGCATAAGGTAACATTTTAATGAAAAAGCTTTTGATTGCAGGTGTAGTTTCCGCTGCACTGCTTGGCGGATGTGCCACAGAAAAAGCTCAGGCTCCGGCCAGCCCGGTTGCTACGCCAGAGAGCGTAATGGTATCGCCTAACGACGACAGACAGTACGATACTTTTACTTTACCCAACCAATTAGAAGTGATGCTGGTGTCTGACCCGGCAGCCGAAAAATCGGCCGCATCACTGAGCGTGAGTGTAGGCTTGCTGCACGACCCGATGTCACAGCAGGGCATGGCGCACTATCTGGAACATATGCTGTTCTTAGGGACTGAGCGCTACCCGGATACCAAAGGGTATACCGAGTTTATGACCGCTAACGGTGGCCAGCACAATGCCTACACGTGGCTGGATATCACCAACTACATGTTTAAAATCAATAATGATGCCTACGGCGAAGCGCTGGATCGTTTCTCTGATTTCTTCAAGGCGCCCAAACTTTACCCGGAGTATACCGACAAAGAGAAAAATGCGGTCAATGCGGAATGGTCCATGCGCCGCGAGATGGATTACTTTGGCCAGTTTAAACTGGCGCGCAGCCTGATGGGCGACCATCCGGCCAACCGCTTTCTGATTGGTAACCTGGAAACCCTTGGCGATAAGGAAGGCAGCAAGCTGCACACCGAAACGGTGAACTTCTACGAGCGTTACTACTCGGCCAACATTATGAAGCTGGCGATGATCAGCAACCGTCCGCTGGACGAAATGAAAGCGCTGGCAGAAGAATACTTCGGCAATATTGAAAACAAGAACATCGACAACCCGACCGTTGACGATAAACTCGATTTTGCCAAAGTGGGCGGCAAGCGAATTCATTATGTACCCAATGAAGACGTTAAAAAACTCAACATCGACTTCACCATCAGTGATAACAGCGATGAGTTTGCCACCAAACCTAACCAGTTCTTAACCTACCTGATTGGCTCTGAAATGCCGGGCACGCCGGCTTATCAGTTAAAGGCCATGGGGCTGATTTCTAATCTGTCTGCCTCTGCGTCGCCGAACATGTATGGTAACTACGGTTCGTTCAGCATCAACATCGATCTCACCGATGCCGGTATGCAACACCGCGAAGCCATTGTGGCTGTGGTGATGCAGTATATCGACCTGATCCGTGAGCAAGGCGTAGACGAAAAATACTTCAGTGAAATTCAGACCAGCCTGAACAACCGTTTCCGTTTCCTGCAGAAGTCCGATGAATTTGGCTATGTGTCAAATCTGGCGGCAGCGATGCAGGAAGTACCGGCTAAGTTTGCGGTATCTTCGCCGTATTACTATGAATCCTTCGATGCTGAGGCTATCCAGGAAGTTCTGGCACAGTTAACGCCTGAGCGCGTTCGTATCTGGTATATCAGTAAAAATGAGCCATCAGACAGCCAGCTTCACTTCTACGACGGTAAATATCAGGTTGATACCATTAGCGCAGAAGAAATTGCCAGCTGGCAGCAACCTGCGCAAATTGCGCTGAATTTACCGGCCGTCAATACGCTGTTACCGCAAGAATTTACCCTTAAGCCACAAACACCACAGGAAAAACCTGAGCTGGTGATTGATGAAAACGGCGTTAAGGTGTGGTCGTTCCCGAGTCAGGCATTTACCGAGCAACCGCGCGGTGAAATGACCGTTTATATCAATTCAGGTTTACCTGAGTCTGATGTTAAAGCAACGGTAATGACGGCCCTGTGGAAAGACTTGTACAGCCTGCAGCAAAGCGCGCTGATGACGGAGGCCAGCATTGCTGGTATGTCGCTACGCTTTAGCGATGGCAATGGTATCAGTCTGGCCATTGGTGGCTTTACCGATAAGCAGCCTGAGTTATTAACCAAAGCCCTTGATGCACTGGTAGTTGACGTTAACCAGCAGAACTTTGCTCAGGCAGTCGACCGCTACGTACGTGGTTTGCAGAATGCGGGCAAAAAATTCCCCTTCTATCAGGCGTTTGATGCTTATAACAACCTGATCCGTGAGGGTAACTTCAATACTGACGCACTTATCAGCGCGGCTGAGTCGTTAACGGTGGCCGACATGCAGGCATTTATGCAGGCTCTGCTGAGTGAAAACCAACTGCGTATTTTTGCCTTTGGTAACTATGACAAGGCCGATCTGGACAATGCGGTAGCGTTAGTGAAAGGCGCTCTGCCGGATGATCGCACCAGCCTGAAATACGATATGCGTGAGTTCTGGCAGCCACAGGCTGAACAGACCCTTGTCTGGCAGCAGGATTTGAGTGTTGCCGATGTGGCGCTGATTGATGTGATGGTGCATCCAACGCCAGGTTTTGATACCCGCGCTGCCGGCACGGTATTGCGTGGCCACTTCAGAACCGTCGCCTTTGACAAGCTGCGCACCGAAGAGCAACTGGCTTACGCGGTAGGCGGTATGGCAACCAGCATTGGTGACTACACCGGTTTTGCCATGTTTATTCAGACCCCGGTGAAAGACGTAGCGGCTATGCAGGCGCGTTTTGATGAATTTAAAACGCAATACAAAGTCGCACTGGATGCCTTAACCGAGGAAGAATTTGCCAAGTTAAAAACCAGTGCACTGGTATCGCTGAAGGAAGCGCCTAAAAATATGCGTGATGAAGTGGTACCGTTTATTTCAGACTGGTATCGCGAGAAATACGACTTCGACAGCGAGCAGAAACTCATTGCGGCGGTTGAGAAAGTGACCCTGGAAGATGTGAAAGCGTTTTACCAGCAAACTATGCTTAACGACAACGCGGCACGGATCTCTGTTCAACTGCGAGGTACCAGCTTTGTGGAACAACCTTTTGCAGATATCAAAGGGGCCACTAAGGTTGAGGATCTGGCCGGCTTTCACGAGTCGATGAAAAAACAATAAGCCAGCAGCACTTTACTGCAACACAATCAAAAACGGTGGCCTTTGCCACCGTTTTTTTATGCCGTGGTCCGTTATATACTGACGCCACTACAATTCTTCTATGCAATTGAGTATTTAATGAGCCAGATTAGTATTATACTGGCAGCAATACATCAAACCACAGAGTTTATATGACAGATGATCCGCACTACGAGCGGGAAAAAGCCAAGTACGACAATCCGGTAGCCAGCCGCGAATATTTGCTGGAAACCCTTAAAGAGCATGGCAAACCCATGACCTTTATGGACATTTGCCAAAGCGTAAATGCCCAGGACGAAGACAGCCGGATTGGTATTCAACGACGCCTGCGCGCCATGGAGCGCGAGGGGCAAATTCAATTTACCAAACAAAAACGCTATGCCGTTCTGCAACAGGAACAGCTTATCCGCGGGCGAATTATAGGCCACCGTGACGGTTACGGTTTCCTGCGTCCCGATGATAATTCCGGCGACTTGTTTATCAGTGCCGGGCAAATGCAAATGTTTATGCACGACGACAGGGTGGAAGCCCGTGAAAGCGGTACAGACCGCCGTGGTCGTCGCGAAGCCTACATAAATCAGGTGATAGAGCCCCGTAAGGAGCCCATTGTTGGCCGGTATTTTACCGAACAGGGCATGGGGATGGTTATTCCTGATGATAGCCGAATCAACTTTGAGATCATTATTCCACCTGAACACGCGCACGGTGCCAGACAAGGCAATGTAGTGGTGGTGGAAATTACTCAGCGTCCCCGTCGGCGGGTCAGCCCGGTTGGCCGGATAATTGAAGTGCTCGGCGAGCACATGGCGCCGGGGATGGAAATCGAAATGGCCCTGCGCACCTTCGATATTCCCCATCAGTGGCCTAAAGGCGTTACCCGACAGATTGAAGGGTTAACCGACAGCGTTAAGGAAGAAGACAAAACCGGCCGCGTCGACCTGCGTCAGTTACCGCTGGTGACTATCGACGGTGAAGATGCAAGAGACTTCGACGACGCCGTATTCTGTGAGCCGCTGGATAACGGTGGCTGGCAGTTATGGGTAGCCATTGCTGATGTGAGTCAGTATGTGACGCCGGGCAGTGCGCTGGATGCCGAAGCGCTGGAGCGCGGTAACTCGGTGTACTTCCCTGAGCAGGTTATTCCCATGTTGCCGGAAGTGTTGTCGAACGGGCTATGCTCACTGAATCCTGAGGTTGACCGGCTGTGCATGGTATGTGAAATGACCGTCAGCCCGGCAGGTAAACTGGAGAATTACCAGTTTTACGAAGCGGTGATGAATTCTCACGCTCGCTTTACCTACAGCAAAGTGTGGCAGATTTTAAGCGGTAACAAAGAGCTTCATCAGCGTTATGAAGAATTTGTGCCCCACCTGCGCCATTTACACGACCTGTACCGCGCGCTTAAAAAAGCCCGTGCTCAGCGTGGTGCCATTGAGTTTGAAACTCAGGAAAGTAAATTTGTTTTCAATGCCCAGCGCAAGATTGAAAACATCGTGCCCATTGAGCGTAATGATGCCCATAAGCTGATTGAAGAATGTATGATCATGGCCAACGTCAGTGCGGCCTTATACATTGAAGACAATAAGGCACATTCGTTGTTTCGGGTGCATGACAAACCTGATGCAGACAGACTCACCGCGTTTACCTCTTACCTCGGTGAAGTTGGGATCCCCCACAGTATTGTAGAGGGTGCCTCGCCGGCAGATTTTACTGCGGTGGTCAGTAAAACGCAGGGCCGCCCGGATCAGGAACTGATCCAGACCATGCTGCTGCGTTCTATGAAGCAGGCTATCTACGATGGCGACAATATTGGCCACTTCGGCCTGGCGCTGGACGCTTACGCTCACTTTACTTCGCCGATTCGCCGTTATCCGGATCTGGTAGTGCACAGAACACTTAAATCTATCCTTAAAAAACAAGGGCAGACCGTTCATGGCGCTAAATCTTACAGCGAAGAAGAAGTCGAGCAATTAGGCGAACAGTGCTCCATGACTGAACGCCGTGCCGATGATGCTACCCGTGACGTCAGCGACTGGCTCAAATGCGAGTTTATGCAGGATCACGTGGGCGAAACCTTTGAAGGGGTGGTGAGCTCGGTAACCGGCTTTGGGATCTTCGTGCGCATTACCGAATACCATATCGATGGTCTGGTACATATTACCTCCCTCGACGATGACTACTACCGTTATGACGAAGTGAAACAAACACTCAGCGGCGAGAGCGGCGCCCGCCAGTACCGCTTAGGCGATCAGCTGGAAGTCAAAGTCGCGGCCGTGAATCTGGATGAACGTAAGATCGATCTGGTGCTCGATAATAAGTGGTTGCGCTCCCAGGGCGGTAAAAAGGTTAAAGTGGTTAATAAGCGCAGTGGTGACGAAAAATCGCCGGGCCGCCAGCGTCGTAGTACTAAAGACGGCGATAAAAGCGGTGGGAAAAGCTCAGGTAAATCACGACGTAAGCCAGCGGGAAAGTCTGGCAGTACAGCGAATAAGCGCGGTAGCTCCAATAAGGGGCGGCCGGCAAAAGGTAAGAAAGGTTAATGGCACAGCAAGAATGGTTATACGGTCTGCATGCTATGCAGGCGGTAATTGAAAACGAACCCGAACGATTGATTGAAGTCTGGGTATTGAAAGGGCGTGATGATGAGCGGTTGATTAATATTGTTAATCAGGCTCGTCGGTTTGGCGTCTCAGTGCAATTTTGCAACCGTAAAGTGCTCGACGATAAGGTTAAAGGTGAGCAGCACCAGGGCATAGTAGCCCGGGCTAAGCCAGCCAAAACCTTAGATGAAAGCGATTTGGACCAGTTGCTGGATTCCACTCCCGTGCCCTTATTGCTGGTTCTGGATGGAGTAACCGATCCGCATAATATCGGTGCCTGCCTGCGTACCGCCGACGCGGCCGGTGCACACGCACTGATAGTACCTAAAGACAAGTCCGGCGGACTTACCGGCACGGCCCGTAAAGTCGCCTGTGGTGCCGCTGAAGTGGTGCCTTTTATACAGGTCACTAATCTGTCGCGAACCTTAAAACAGCTGCAGGATAAAGGGGTTTGGGTAATTGGTACCGCCGGCGAAGCTGAGCAACTGATTTATGACTGCAAGCTAAGCGGCCCTATGGCGTTGGTCATGGGCGCCGAAGGCAAAGGCATGCGCCGGTTAACCCGCGAAACCTGTGATGAGCTGGTAAAACTGCCCATGGCTGGCAGCGTATCCAGCTTAAATGTGTCGGTGGCTACCGGGGTGTGTTTATACGAGATTGTCCGCCAGCGCGGCCTTTAAGGTACTAAGCGATGGAAAGCATAGCTCAGCTTGAACGGTGGATGACAGCCATTTCTGAGCCCCATATCGTGCTTGGCTATGGCAGCCTGATGAACAGTGACTCCCGTAGTCGTCATTCGGGGATTCCCCACGATGGTGTTGAAGTTGAGGTATTTGGTTTCGAGCGGGGCTGGATCACGCGCTCTGAACCCGAACTGCAAACCTACGTTGGCGCCTATCAGAAAAAAGATGGCTGGCTGAATGCTCAGCTTGTGCCTACCCATCTTGATCCGGCGCTGCAAAAGCGAGAGCAGGACTACCGCTTTACGCCGGTGACTATCGACCAGTTAAACTTTGAACTGGCTGACGACCTCACCGAGCGATTGATTGAGTGGTTAAAGCAGCGCGATATCTGGATTTGCGAGTCGTTAAAGGTTGAGCCCTCAAGCGCCGACTATCCGGTCCATCAAAGCTATATCGACACCTGTCTGGCCGGTTGCCTGGAGTTAGGCGGCGAAGCGGCCGCCCGGCGTTTTATAGCCTCAACCACAGGTTGGCAGCATCACCGGGTTAACGATCGCGAAGCGCCTCGCTACCCGCGGGCGGCAGTGGTCAACCCGGCTTACTTTACGGTGATCGATCGGTTGCTGGAAAACCCGTCATGATCCTTGAGTCTGAGCGGCTGAAGCTGCGACGGCTGAGTCGGGATGATGTGGACTTTATTCTTGCGGTGACTAACGATAAACAATGGCTGACGTTTATCGGCGATCGCGGTATTCATAACAACGGCCAGGCCAGCCAGTATATAACCGTAGCCAGTGACAGTTTCGCTGCCAAAGGTTATGGCTTATGGCTGGTTGAAGCCATTGATGCAGAGGGCGATCAACGAATTGGACTGTGTGGCTTTATCCGCCGCCCTTTTCTGAGTTGCCCCGATCTGGGCTATGCCTTTTTACCCCGGGGGCGCGGCAAAGGCTATGCCTGTGAAGCGGTAAACCTGGTGCTAAGCTGGGCTTCCTCTCATACTAATGAGCTTCAGGTTAGTGCTATTTGCCGGCCAGATAACCATGCTTCGCTTGCAGTGCTGCAGCGAGCAGGGTTTGAGCGCATGGGAAAGCTATTTCAGCCACAGCAACTGCCTCACGATTTCTTTCTGCGCTCGCTGTAGCCGGCTTACTGACTTCGCCTGGCCAGGCCATTTCAGCTTTAACTTCTGAGGTATATGCTATACTTTAGTAGATATTATTCTATATCTTATCGAACTCATTTAAGCAGGGAGCAGGGACGTCTTGGGCTTATTCGCATCCATCAAAAGCCAGCTAACCCTCATCAGCCAGCGTTATGGCAGAACGCTAACGCTAATGGCGGTGGTGTTATTTTTGACCTTCGACTTCGTTGCTCTTTCGCTCAATGTCTGGCTGTCTTATCGCATTGAAGCGGCCGCCATCAATATCAACCTTTCCGGCCGACAACGGATGCTCAGCCAGCGTCTGGTGAAAAACCTGCTGATGATGGAAAACGCCTACACTAACGAAGAAGCTTATAGTGCCGCACTGGCAGAACTGCGCGAAACCTTTAAGCGTTTCGATCTTACACTTGATAGTTTCCATCGCGGCGGACGAACGTTTTCGGCCGAACATAATGTCATTGAAGTGGCACCTTTAACCAGCGATGCCACTACCCATATAGTGCAACAGGCGTTATTGGAGTGGTCACCCCTCAGGCAAAAAATCAGGCAGTTGATTGGCCGTGAATACGACCATTTACTCCTGCAGCAGGCCATCGATGTGGCGCAGCGAAAAAACCTCACCTTACTTGATTTAATGAACAAGCTGACTGTTGAACTTGAACACGAAACCCAGGCCGAAGCCATGTCGATTCGCTTTTATCAGGGACTGGCATTTTTCCTGGCCATTATTAACTTTACTCTGGCCATTGTGATGTATCGCCTGCGGGTGCTTAAGGCAAATCACTCGGTGGATTTGGTTGATAACATAATGAATCAGGTTGCAGCCGGTATTCTGGTGGCTGATGAAAGCGGCAAGATTATCAGGGCAAACAAGCTTGTGGAAAACATGAGCGGTTACCTTATGACTGAGCTGCAAGGGCGTAAAGTAGACTCGTTATTGTACGAGTATGAAGGTGAAATGTATGGGATACGCAAGGTTGGTGATCAGTATCATTGCCAGGTGGAGGTCAGCGAAGTCCTGATCGGTAATCGTCCGGCAACTGTGTACACCATTATTGATGACAGCCAGCAAAAAGCCCAGCAGCAGGAACTCACGTTGCTGGCTTATCACGATCAGTTAACGGATTTACCCAACCGCCACCTGTTTAACGACCGCTTGTCGGTAGAAATGAAGCATGCCCTGCGCCGCAATGAAAAAATCGCCTTATTGTTTATTGACCTCAACGGGTTTAAGGGCGTTAACGACCGCTATGGCCACAAGTTTGGTGATTTATTACTGGGGCGTGTTGCCGTCAGAATGAAGCAAACCGTGAGGGATTCCGATACCGTAGCTCGGCTCGGCGGCGATGAGTTTACGCTACTGCTCACCGACATACAGTCTTATGGTATGTGTAAGGCGCTGGTGGATAAAATTATTGATGCGATTTGCAAGCCTTACCTTATTCAGGAAGTGCTCGTCGAAGTAGGAGCCAGCATTGGGGTGGCCTGTTTTCCTGACGATGCAACCAATGAGCAGGAATTGTTGAGTCTGGCGGATAAGGCCATGTATCGCTCAAAGGCCACTGGCGAAAGTTGTATTACCTTCGCCAGCGACTGGCTGTCACATAAGCCCGAAAAGCATCAGGTGGATCAGAACTGAGGCGGTAACAGGGTGACTTTTTCAATGATGATGTTTTCTACCGGCGCATCGGCAAAACCAATGGTTGCTTTGTATTCGGTGTCTACTTCGCCCATGGCGTCAACCACTTCAAAGCCTTCCACTACGGCACCAAAGACGGCATAGCCCCATGACCTGCCCGGGTCGAGGTTATCGTTTTCATCCAGATTAAAGAAGAACTGACGGGTGGCGGTATGCGGGTCGTTCTGACGAGCCATTGCAACCGAATACATGGTATTTTTCAGGCCGTTGCCTGACTCGTTAAAGATGGCCGGGTAAGACGATTTCTCTTCGTAATCCACGGTATAACCACCGCCCTGAACGATATAACCAGGGATAATGCGCTGAAAAATTGTGCCTTCGAAACTTCGCTTATCCACATAACGCAGAAAGTTGTTTACTGTGATGGGCGCACGGCGACGATCCAGCTCGATAACAATATCACCCATGGTGGTTTCCAGCTTAACCCGTGGGTAGTAATTATCAGGCTGGATTTGTGAACCGTCATCGGCCTCTTTTTTGGCGGCCTGAGCAGACACAGTAAAAATCAGCAGTGAAAATAGCAGAGCTCTTAGCATGGGTTATCCTTATCGTTTTGCAGCACTAAAAATAACAAACTTGTTCTGACTGGCAAGGGTAGTAACGCCGCCAAACAAGCGTTTAAGGGTATGGTAATAATCCAGATGCCGGTTGGCTACCACAATCAGATGACCGCCTTTGTCCAGCAGTTCATAAGCATCATGAAACATCTGCCAGGCAATATGATCAGTAATGGTATTCTGCTGGTGGAACGGCGGGTTACACAGCACTTTGGTAAAGCTGGGGCGGGCTGGCTGGTCGAGTAAGGATTCCAGACAGTTACTGGCTACAAAGCGGCACTGGTTAACCTGCTCAGGGAAATTGTTTTCGACATTCAGGCGGGCCGAAGCAATCGCCATGTATGACTCATCTACAAAGGTGACCCTCGCGTTTGGTGCCACACTCAGTGCATTAAGCCCCAGTACGCCATTGCCGCAGCCGAGATCGAGCAGGTTGTCATGGTCGCTTACCTGCATATGCTCGAGTAGAAAACGCGCACCGATATCCAGCGACTGGCGGGAAAACACGTTTGCATGATTAGCCACCTGCACCGTCTGGCCACTGGGTAGTCGGCAAGGCCAAACGGTGGGGTACGGATTTTTAATTTCGCGACTAAGCACTTCGGGATCCGGCTGACAAAAAATCAGGCGGGATTTCTTTTTCGCCAGTGACGTTTTAGTGGGGCCGATGAGCTTTTCAAACAACGCCAGCACAGAGCGAGTAACGGTTTTTACTTTTGCCCCGGCGACGATAACGGTTTGCGGGCCGGCCACTTTGCGCAGCGCCAGCAACTGACTTTCCAGTAGTGCCAGGGTGCGAGGAATTTTGATGATGACCAGTGCCGGTGAGTCAGGCAAAGGGGCGAGGCAATCTTGCATTGGCACATCAGGCAGTTGGTTGGTCGTCAGGTTTTCCTTAAACGATAACTCTGCAATTTTCGAGTCAGACACCCACACCGGTTGCTCTTCAGCAAACCAACACCCCAGCGCACCGAAATCATCGTTAAAGAGTATCCACGGCTGTTGGCTGCCTGATAACGCCGGTAGCTCCTGCCCGATATGCTCAATAAGCAATTCGTCAGCGCTGTCCCAGGCCTGCAGACTCTTGTGCTGATGTTTGGCCGGATAGCGGATCAGCGTCAATGTGCGGTTAGATAGTGTAAACTCTGTGTTCATGATGTGTGGTTTGCCCGGTGTTATCGATAATGCAATTTAACCTATTTGCCAGTCAGGCGGCAGCTCTGGCGCCTGTATCACTGCCCGATGCCGATATCCGTTATCAGTCTGACTGGCTGTCGCCAGTGCAGGCTGAAGACCTGTATCTTCAGCTCCAGCAGGAATTACCCTGGCGGCAGGATACTATCAAATTGTACGGCCGAGAGGTAAAAATTCCGCGCTTACAATCGTGGCACGGCGCGCCTCATTGTGAATATACCTATTCCAATTTGCGCATGCCACCGCATCCCATGACAGCTAGTTTAACGCAACTGCAGCAACGACTGAGCGCAGAACTAAATGCGCCGTTTAATTGTGTTCTGGCCAATTGGTACCGCGACGGCAGTGATGGTATGGGGATGCACGCCGATGATGAACCCGAACTCGGCCCGCGCCCGGTGATAGCCTCCATCTCACTGGGTAGCACCCGGCGCTTTAGTTTTAAGCATTTGCGCAGCGGCGAGCGCAGCGAACTCATGCTGGAGCCCGGCAGCCTGTTGGTAATGGCTGGCGATACGCAGCAATACTATCACCACGGACTCAGCAAGACGCGCAAACCTATCGGTGGTAGAATTAATCTTACTTTTCGATATATTCCCGGAGCGGAAAACTCCGATACAGGTGAGCCATAAATGATGCAGGTAAAACCCTTTATAGAGCAGCAATTAACTGATGAACTCGCACCACAGTACCTTGAAGTGCTGGATGAGAGTTACATGCATAATGTGCCGGATGGCGCACAAAGTCATTTTAAGGTTACTGTTGTCAGTGAGGCCTTCGAAGGACTTCGCCTTATTGCCCGTCACCGCCAGGTGAATGCGCTGGTGGCTGAAGCACTAGCCGGGCCGGTTCACGCCCTGGCTTTGCACACCTATACCCCGGCCGAATGGCAAAAGCGTAACCAGACGTCGGTAGATTCGCCAGCGTGTCTGGGCGGCAGCAAACTCGGCTAACTACCGTTAAGCGCAGTAACGATTAAAGCAGCCCCTGGCCAGAGAGAAAATCGAACGCCGCAATCGTCAGGGGCAATGACAATACCGTGGTGATGGCGATGATGCTGGCCGCCAGTCGGTAATCCCCTCCAAGCGTGCGTACCATAACGTAACTGGCAGCGGCCGTGGGTGCGATAGTCATCAGTAATACAATGCCCAGAGGCATGCCGCGCAGCCCGGCAGCGTAGGCTAAACCGACCATCACAGCCGGATAAAACACACATTTACTCAACGAACTAAGACTAATATTAAACCAGTCCGCACTGAATGAGCGGAACTGCAATGAGGCGCCTGTACACAGCAAGGCCAGTGGTAAGGTAAGTTGTGCGAAGTATTCACCGGTGGTGGTTAGCAATACGGGCAGACGCCAGTCGAAATAAGAGAAGGGTAACGCAATAACAATGGCTATTATTAGCGGATTCTTCACAATACCTTTTATCTGTGAAGTAAGTGAGCGCTTGCCTTCCTGATAAAAATTGAGAATAAATACCGATAATACATTAAACAAAATGGTGACCATACCCAGATAAACAGAGGCGGCTGCCAGACCATCATTGCCGTAGGTTTGTGCGCAATAAGCCAGACCAATAATACCCATATTGGCCCTGAAGCCGCCCTGGGTGACCACCCCGGTTGCCTGGCGATTCGGCACCATCAGATGACTGGCTAACATCAGCAGCAAAAAATAGCCCAGCGTGCCGGTTAAGCCGGTAATGATCAGTACCGGATTCGCCGCTTTACTGAAATCAGCCTGACTGATGGAGATAAACAATAAGGCTGGCAGGGCCACGGTAAACACCAGTTTGGAGCCGGTGGCGACAAATTCATCATTAATAAGTTTGGCGCGCAATAATACATTGCCCATGATAAGTAATACGAGGACCGGGCCAATAACAGTAATGGCAAAATCAAAGGTGGATGCTTGCATAACGGTTGAGAATCCCGAAAAGGCAGTGAAAGCGATTTTGAAACAACAGCATACCACCAATTTACGGGCGCTGGGCAAGGTTAATGCATTAATCCTTGCATCAGGTTGTGAAAAAGTGAAAGAGCTACAGCTCCGCAGCTGAGCTTTGTAGCTGAACGCTTTTTACGCAAATGTATGAATCTGGTATCGAAGCAGTAACAGTCAAAATTACTCAGATGTCGCAGAGGGTGACTCTGTTGCGAGTACTTCCTGTAATCCTTTCTGCATAAGTGCGGTGCGGCGCTGATTAATCATTTGCCGCGAGATAATCAGCCCGAGCAATAAGGCAGCTATGGGCAGCCAGCTGCCATAACCAAAAAACGAATACAAAATACCACCCAGGCCAAAAATCATAAATACCGGTAGTAGCCAGCAATACATTTGGAACAGGCGTTTTGCCGGGGGATTGAAACTGGTGTCGCGGGCTTTTTCCAGCAAGGTAAACTGCTCATGACGTTCGCGATCGGCGATTTCCGAGAATTGGTCGATGTATTCTTTAATATCCATAACTGACGTTTCGACGTTATTTTTGCTGCAAAGTGTAGGCGCAGCGAATTCACAATGCAATCCTACGGCAGGCTAACCTGATTAAGTAAGATATCCACGGCTTCAGAAACCCACTCAGCAATAATGTTCTGGTCGGGGATAAAATCCGGATGCAGCAAACAATACATCTGCGATTGACCCCGCAAAACAGTAATAAAGTCGGTCGCCAGACGCAGCGGCTCGCAACCGTTATCAGCCAGCTCATGCTTTTGCAGGGCGCGGTTAACTGCTTCGGCTATCACCGGCAGGATACTGGCGGGCCCGGCATCGTAAAAGGTTTTCGCAAGCCCGGGGAAGCGCGGCGCTTCAGCAACCACGGCGCGGAATTAGGCCTGATTCTCTGGTGCTAGTAATAAGGTTAGGTACGCTTCACCAATACGAAACAGCGATTCTGAAAAATGCGTATCGGGCAAACTAATGGCTCTGACCTGTTCAATAAAGTGTTTGCACTGGGTATTCACCACCGAGGCAAATAAACTCTCTTTGGTGGGAAAGTGATTATATAAGGTGGTTTTGGAAACGCCGGCTTTTTTCTGGATCAGATCGGTAGTGGCGCCATTGTAACCGTACTGCAGAAAATAATGACAAGCCGCTTTGATTATGGCCTGAGTCTTTTGCTGTTTGTTATTGAGAGACATGAAGTTTTTACTATCTGAGGTGTTAACGACTATGGTAATGACTTACCCGGCTCAGGCAATGCTCTACGGGGCAGCTTTGACTGAGTTTATCGCATCGGGCGGCAGATTTTTACAAACTGTTAAAGGACAAATGAGCCTGGTAATGGTAGGATCGCCGACCGATTTTTAACCACCTCAGTGCTGAGATAGTAATGTTTGATATCATCACGAGTAAAGAAAGTAACGTAAAGAATGACGTGCTCTCAGGAATAACCGTTGCCCTGGCACTGGTGCCCGAAGCCGTTGCTTTTGCATTTGTTGCCGGCGTTGAGCCGATGATAGGCCTGTACGCGGCATTTATGATGGGGCTGATTACCTCTGCCATTGGTGGCCGTCCTGGCATGATTTCCGGTGCAACCGGCGCGATGGCAGTTGTTATGGTTGCCCTGGTTGCCGAACACGGTGTCCAGTACTTGTTTGCCGCAGTGTTATTGGCCGGTTTGTTGCAAATATTATGCGGCGTATTTCGCTTAGGGAAGTTTATTCGCCTGGTGCCTTACCCGGTTATGCTGGGCTTTGTAAACGGCCTGGCTATCGTAATTTTCCTGGCCCAGTTGGGGCAGTTTAAAGTCACTGGCGCACTGGGTACCCAGGAGTGGATGAGCGGCACTATGCTCTACATTATGCTGGGGCTGGTTGCATTAACCATGGCAATCATCTACTTATTGCCAAAACTGACCAAAGCCGTACCCGCATCGCTGGCGGCGATTATCACTATTACATTGCTAGTGCACGGACTGGATCTGGAAGCTCGCACGGTTATCGACTTCGTGCGCGACATGCTCCCGGTTGACCAACGCGACAGCGCCACCCTTGCGGGCGAGCTGCCAACGTTTGCTATCCCTATGGTGCCATTTAACTGGGATACGCTGATGATCATCTTACCAACCTCGGTCATTTTATGTCTGGTGGGTTTGATTGAGTCACTGTTAACCCTCACCCTGATTGACGAAATGACCGATACCCGTGGCCGCGGTAACAAAGAATGTATTGGTCAGGGTGTTGCTAACACCGTGAACGGTTTCTTTGGTGGTATGGGTGGTTGTGCCATGATTGGCCAGAGCATGATTAACATTAACTCTGGTGGTCGCGGACGCTTATCAGGTATCACCGCAGCAGTAGTATTACTTGGCTTTATTTTATTCGCTGCACCGCTGATTGAGATGATCCCGCTGGCAGCACTGGTTGGTGTAATGTTTGTGGTAGTAATAGGCACCTTCGAGTGGGCATCGTTCCGCATAATCCGTGGCGTTAATAAGGAAGATGCTTTTGTCTTGTTCCTGGTAACCGCCGTTACCGTTATTGCCGACCTGGCGATTGCCGTGGTGGTTGGGGTAATAGTTTCTGCGCTGGTGTTTGCCTGGAAAGCGGCTCGCTATGTTGATTCGAAAACACACATCGATGACGACGGCTGGAAAGTCTACGAGCTGCGTGGCCCGGTATTCTTTGGTTCAGTAAGTCACTTTAAAGAGCTGTTTGACGTGGCTAATGACCCGGAAGATGTGGTTATCGACTTTAAGAACAGCCGGATCTGGGATTCATCAGGCATTGATGCGCTGGATGGTCTGGCCGATAAATACGAGCAGGCGGGTAAGAAACTGCATATCCGTCACGTGAGTCAGGAATGCCAGAGCTTGCTTAACAAGGCTGGTAAATTCGTTGAGATAAACGTTAACGAAGACCCTCGCTACCGGATAGCAACCGACAAACTGGCCTAACCGGCCAGCCCAAAATAAAGGGGTCAGAGAAAATCAAGGGGTCAGAGTAAATTATTACTCTGACCCCTTGATTACCTTGATTAGACCCCTTGATTAGGAGCAAAGTGCTTTTAGTCGCGTTTTGCTGCCAGGTAGTTAAACAGTTCCAGGCGTTCAGTTGGCGTCAGGTCACGGCCAATCTGTACTTTATATTTACCGTTAACAATGAAGGTAGGCACCGAGCGCACTTCGCGGCGGTAGTCTTCTACGACTTTATTGTTTTTGCCCAGCATTGATTTAACGCCAAAGCTTTTGGCCAGCTTATCGAATTTTGCTGAATCCACACCGTTGATAATAAAGATGTTACGGATGTCTTTCATGCCAGTAATGGTGGCACGTTGTTTATGGATATAGTTAAAGATTGCGGCGCTCAGCTTGTCTTCCTGCTTCAGTGCCTTGGCGATTAACATACCTGTGGTCACTTCATCCTGCACTTCCTGACTGGCGTAAGGCATGAAGTTAACGTGGACCTTTTCGAACTTAACACCGTCATCCAGCGACTTTTTAAGTTCGGCTACGAATGGCTCTGTGCGGTAGCAGTGCGGACACCAGTAGGAGAAAAACTCGACGACTTGTGGCGAGTCACTTAAGGGCTTATCGATTTCTTCGTAATGTTTACCTTCTTCCCACTTAACAGCGGCAGAGGCCTGTAATGGAATCAGCAATGCTAGTACAACCCACAAAGCAAACTTCTTCATTCGAGTGTTTTCCTTTCTAATTCAAATAAACGTTGAGATTATCATACCGCTAAATAATCGCCTAGTCAGTGACGACCAGGCGAATTAAACGGCGATTAACGGTTAAAAGCGATAGCTGGTATGCACCAGGAAACGCCGCTCTGCACCGCGGTAGCCAATGATATCTTCATAGTCTTCAGACAATGCATTATCCACTCGGACCCCAAACTGCCACTGTTGGTTCCAGTCATAGTTCACGTTTATGCTCGTTAGCCAGTACGGATCAAGACTGAGAACTTCGCCGCTGAATGACGTGGGCGGGTAAAAGATATCCTGACGCACGCCGGTGTAATCTGCTTTGATATAAACAGATAAACCCTGAACCGGTAATGAATGGCGGTAGGTTACCGAGCCGGTGTGGTTAGGGCGACGCAGTTCAACCGCCTGATCGGCGCCATCACCGCTGGTGGCATCCAGATAGCTGTAGTGGGCAGTGAACTGCCAGGTATCAGCAACCCATTGCAGCGATGCTTCAAAGCCGTCGCGGCGGGAATCCTGACTGGCATTGGCCACCGAGCTTAAGCCACTGGCGCTATCCCATACACTGGTGATTTCGTTTTCCAGGCGCGTAGAAAATACGCTGAAATCGGCTGAAAGCTGACGGCTGAACTGGCTTTGCAGTCCCACTTCAAACTCCCGGCTTTGTTCTGGCTTGAGATCAGGGTTACCAATAAACTGGGCCGGATAATAGCCGAACAGCTCAGTGAAGTTAGGGGTTTTAACAGCCTGGCTGATGCTGGCAAAAACATTAACCTGACGGCTCAGGGCATAGTGTGCACCGGCGCGATAACTCCAGGCCTTTTCGAAGCGATCGTTATCGTCGTAGCGTACGCTGAACTGCGTAGTCAGCTCGTCTGTGCCCAGCCCGGTTAACTCCGCAAAAATACTGCTGGTGCTGTCATCGCCGCGGTAGTTCGGATCGCCCCAGTCAGCCGGCCCGCGCTGTTCGAACTCGCGACGGAGTAGCTCAGTGCCAATAGCAAACTGGGCCACGTCGGTAGTGATAAATTGAGTCCAGTTGAGCTGCTTACGCTCTCCGGTAGTACCACCAGCGTCGAAACCGCTGGTCAGGTTGTCGTTATCATCCTTGTGGTACTGGGCTTTAAGTTCGCTGGTATAGCCTAACTCAGCGATAGCCAGGTTCCACTGTAAGTAGGAGGTTAACTGGTCGCCATCGGTAACGTTGTCGGCATCCGCTGGCAGGCCGGTGGTGAAGTCGCTTGCATCATAGTCGTTGCGATAATCAACCATACGTGTACCGGCCATAAAGGTGTTACTGGCGGTTGCCTGCCAGTTCAGTCCAAAGCCGGCGGTGGTATTGCGGTAACCGTCGTCTTCGCCGCCGGTACGCGACACATTGTCGCCATCGGTATTAAAGTGATTGGCGTACAGAGACACATTCAGGTTGTCCAGCGACTGCTGAGTTGAGACGGAAGCACGATAGGTGCTGGCGTTACCAATACCAGCACTCAGTGACGTGTTGTCATTACTCTCACTGCCCGCTTTGGTTGTGATGCTAAGTACACCAGACACCGCACCGCTGCCCCACAGTGCACTTTGCGCACCACGCAGTAATTCAACTCTGGCAATATTATCAGCGGTGAGATGGGCAAAATCTACCAGGCCACCCTGGCTGAGATCGTTTACAATCACGCCGTCGATTAGTACCAACAGGTGATTGGTTTCGCTACCACGCAAACGCAGTTCGGTTAGTGAACCGGGGCTGCCTGACTGACTCAGACTCACGCCGGGCATACCGCGTAATAAATCAGTTAATTGAGTAGCACCTGCAGCCTGAATATCTTCTTCGGTAAGGACTGAGACGGAGGCCGCCAGTTTATCCAGGCTAACCGGTAAACGAGAACCGGTAACAGTAATGGTTTCTACCGAGGATTGCTGGGCGCTGGCAATATTCGCGGCGCACGCAAGGGCTACCGCACAGGAAAGGGATCGAATTTTCATAAAAGGCTCTTTTAACAGCACTCCCGCCGAGTGCTAAGACGGATAAGAAGTGGCAAACGGCCCGTTGTGAGCAGTTGCCGACGCAGCGCAGGCCGGTCTCCGGGCTTTCAGTCATGCCGTGGCATGAATTCCCGCCTTCCCGATAGTCGGTGGCGTAGGGGAATCGTATTAACATGTGCATGCAATACGTGATTACCGTTGCGGGGGCAGCGTAAGCTTTTCACTTACTTCCCGATTATCCCGATGAGTTAACATCAGGCACCTGAGCGGGCGGGATTATAACGGGAGCGCCAACGGATAAATACCCCCGTGGGTAAAAATGCAAGCTGATCCGCGCTGTGAACCTATGACTTTATGTGCCTTCATTGATTGGACCAGGGCTTTAAAGGCAGCATGATTTGCGTGTCATTGTGCCATTCTATCGTTAGCGGCTCACCTGCATCGGCACTGCTTTCGGCATTAACCGGCTTGCCGGAACCATGATTCACCTGGGCATCCTGATTTTTGTTGACGTTTAGCACGATTGCCAGTCGGCTCCCTGGCTCAAGTAGCTTAGCCGTCATCCGCGCATTTACTATAGGCAGTGAGGTTTTCTTTCCCGGTGTAAGTAATTGTCGTTGTTGCATAGAGTGGGCATAGCTGGCCCTGCTGCGATAGGTATTTAAGTGAAACACCTCACCTTCTGCCGATATGGCATAAAAGTTATAGCCAATATCAACATCCTGTTTGTTGGTGCTTATCACAATATTGCCGGTTATCGCTCCGGCCAGTTCCATCGATGACGTAAAAGGGTCAGTTATATAGATAAGGCCGCCATCGTCGATTATCTCCTGCTGGATAATCGGCCAGGGGCTAACGTTGCGCTGAGTGGTGCGATCGGCCATATCAACGGTCATTTTTATACTCGACGCCATGGGTTCCTGTGCGGTTAACAATGCATAGTTGCCATTGGCCTGCGGTGTTGTGCTCAGGTAATACTCTGTACCCTGTGCATTAAGGCTTGCCAGCGACTCGGCATGCCGCCATTGATTGCTGCCCATCAGCTGATAATTGACCGGGTGGCTAACCAGCTTTGGAATGTCCTTATTAAACAGCAGGTGATCAAACCAGCCAAACACAACCTCTTCGGTGTCTTTGTCGAGCGCTACCGGATCGAGTTTATAATTGCTGTAGGTTTGCCACACTTTACCCTGCGCGGTGCCATGAGAGTACGGACCAATTAGTAAGGTGTGATTGGCGTCAGGATTATACTGCTCGTGGCGTTTCATATAATCGAGCGCGGATATCTGGCCACCGTCAAAATAGCCGGTTACGGTTAACACCGGAATCGTGACCTGGCGATACTCCTCACCAACCGGCACCATCGACTGGTAATAACTATCGAAATCAGGGTGAGACATCCAGCGTTGCCACCAAGGGTTTGGCGTACCATCAATATCCGGCAATCTGGTTATCGGCAGGCCGCTTTTATAAAAGCGGGAAAGTAACTCTGTACGCTTAGCCCAGTCTGCGTAAACAGTATCATCCATGGTGTTATTGTTAGTGACATGGAATGCCCACTCATAATTGGCAGTGAGCACAATATTGTTTTCGTAGGGCAAACCCGTGATCATGCTGGCCGCCGTATAGGGTGCCATGGCTTTCAGCGCTTTTGGCATGTGCTTAGCCGCGGCCCATTGGGTGAAGCCATTATAGCTCCCGCCATACATCACCACCTCACCATTACTCCAGGGTTGTTGGCTGATCCATTCAATAACGGCAGCGGCATCTTCGCCTTCATGCTCCCAGGGCGCAATAGTATTGGTGCTCAGGCGTTTGCCTCTGGAATTCGCGATTAGGCCAATGTATCCATGGGCTGCTGCATGAATAGCCGTAGTGAGATGCGAGCGCTCGTCGGCATAAATGGTGAACTGCATTGCGGTGGGCAAGTGATGGGCTGATTTTTTCGGTCTGACGATGGTCAGAGTTAATTCCACTCCGTTGGCAAACTTCACCAACCGGGCAGGTTCAATATGATATCGACGCTGGTTTTCGGCGGCAATTATCTCACTGCTTAGTGGGATGACAGATTTTAGTACGTGGTACAGATGGACGTTGGTAATTAAGGATATTACCTGTTCTTCGTCCAGCATAGGCAGAGCCTGATACTGCTTTAACAGGTTAATGACATAATCCAGGGCTCTCTGCACTGACCAGCCAAGCGCGTCCTGTAACTGATATAAGCTCTCGTTGTTGAGTTCACCGACCTTTTGTTTAATATGCTTTTTGAGCTTGTCAGCCAAGACAGGCCCGGGCACTTCAGGGGCTTGAAACAGGACTTCATGGAATAAACGATAGTGGCTATATGACAAGCCATTTTTCTCATTCGCCAGTAAGGTGAGCAACGCCTGATGCTGGTTTCGTACTGAAAGTAGCGCGACCCGGTTAAATAATGTTTGGCTGTTGATGACGTCAGCAGATAAATCCGTGGCAAGCGCCACAAGTTGTTGGTTAAAAGTGTTGTTATTCAACAGGCTAACTGCTGCGCCCTGACTGGAGAGTTCACTCTTTGTTAAGGCAGCAGGGGTAGGTATTTTATCAACTGCTGCCCAACTAGCCTGGGTGACACTGGCAACCAACAATAGATAAAAAGGCGCCATAATAAGCCAGGTTTTTATGTGGTTTATGATACAACAAGCTAACGTCAACACGTTTTTCTCCTTGAATGTAAGGTTCGTTAAATAATGACTAACAGCCTAAATAAAAAGAGAAAAAAGAAATGACCGGACGATGATTTTTGATGATTTATGGTGATCCCACGCAAACCAACGTGGTATTTTTAGCCAAACAGCGAAGCAGGGCACTCTCATGCGCTGGCAAATAGCCAATTATCAATTTTGTGAACAACAGCAGACGTTATCCTCGCCTTCTGAGACGTTGCAGCTGGAGCCCATGATGGTCGAGTTGTTGGCTTATTTTTGTCGGCACCCCAATGAAATCATTAGTGTTGATCAACTGATTGACCAGGTCTGGCAGGGCCGGGTTGTCACCGACAATGCGGTTAGCCGACTGATCACCAAATTGCGCCGCGCCTTTGCTGACGATGCCAGACAGCCCCGGTTTATTGCGACATTTCCTAAGAAGGGGTACAAGTTTGTGGCCCGCGTAGTGGTGATAAACGAAGGTGCTTTTTCACGCGCAGAAGAGCCTGCCAGTGCTACAGATACTTTACCTCAGGCTGGATCAGCTTCCCCGAAGGCCGATACATCGCGGCTTCAACTGTGGGGGGGAGTGGGCTTTCTTGTTGTAGCCTCGTTGTTGATATTCTGGCTTGCCTGGCAAACGCCGCAACCATCAGCCAGCTTCGCCCGGGCACTGACTTCCCGTGATGGTAATGAATTTTTTCCTTCTTTCAGTGCCGATGGTACCCGCATGGCGTTTATGTCGGTGAAAGAACGTCGCTTGCGGCTGGTGGTTAAAGATCTCACTAACGGGCAGGCTCTGGAAGTCACCCCCCCGGATGGGCTGAATACCGGTCCTGGCGACTGGAGTCAGTATTCAGATAACCTGGTTTACCTGGCGGCGTCAGATGAACGCTGTGAATATTACATTCGTGAGTTTAACGGTTTAACTCCAAAAGAGGCCCGGCTTATCCACCGTTGCCCGGCTGGCAGCTACGGCAAAATCCTGTTTACCCATAACGACGAGCGAGTGGTCTTTAGCGAGAATAGCGGGCCAGGTACGCCTTATTCGATTTATGAACTGGATTTGACTACTCAAACGAAACGGCGGGTCAACCAGCCGGACATTTACCTCTCTGGTAACAGTCAGTTTGATATGCATCCCGAAGCCAATCAATTGCTTATTTCGTCGCCGGATAAGCAGCAGTGGGAGGGTTTTTATACGCTTGATTTGCAAACTAATGAACTGAACTTATTGTTTAAACAAGACGCCTATATCTGCTGTGGAATTTGGGATCACAGCGGAGAGAACGTTATTCTGATGGGCGAACACCCGGCTTATCAGTTGCTGAGTTACAACTTGTCCGGCGGTAATCGGCAGGTCGTTTATTCTGGCAGCCGCCGGATAAATCAACCAAACCGATTTAATAATGGTGTGGATTATGTGTTCGCGTCCGGCGACAAGCACAGCGATATAGTAATGCTTGAGCTGACCACGCACCAAATCAGTATTGTTGCGAATGATACGGTTGATGAAAGACTGGCCAGGTTCTCCACCGCACAGCACGCCGTAGCCTATATCAGTATGGTTTCAGGCAAAGAACAGGTGTGGATTTATGATACTCGTTCTAAAGCGCGACAACAGGTTACGGCGTTTACCGATAACCGTCATTATCTGGATCTACAATGGTCATTAGATGATCGCTACATCGTTGGCCTTACTTTCAACGAGCTGCATCTAATCAATGTGAAAACCGGCGAAGCAACTATTGTGGATTTTCCGCAAACTGAAATTCGAGGGGTGTCATTTAAATCGGCGTCTGAATTAAGCTTTAGTGCCAAAGAAGGCGAGCGCTGGCGCGTGTACACTTACAATCTGAGTAATCAGACTGTGTCGGCAGAATCGCCACAATGGTCTTTTATTCAGTTCAGAGCGAATGGCGCCGATACCTTATGGTATTCCCACGAGCAAAAGCTCTATTTCTCTGACGAGCAGGTTGCGCTGAGTGATCAGGATATTCCTGTGCAGAAACTACTCGACGGACGTCAGTGGAATCTTCGCAAGCAGGCACATCATTGGTATTGGTACAACCCTGATCTGCCAGGCCAGATTTACCGCTACAATCAACAAACTGCTGAGCTTGAAGTCATTGCCGAGGCCAGAGTGGGGCATTTCGATATCCGCGAAGACAAGTTACTTTATATTCAAAGCAGTGAGTTGCAATCTAACCTGTTCAGAACGGTAAGTCAGTAAGACGCCTCGGTATGGCCAATCATCAGGGCTGTTACGCGCAGATCTTTATGAAGGTTACCGTAACAATACGCTGTTGGCTTTAAATCAGTCAATACGGCACAAGAGAGAGTGGCGGCTCCTGCAACGTGGCAAACTGCTCTTTCAGTGCCAGGATTTGCTGCTCCCAGTAGCGCTGTTCGGCAAACCAGGGAAAGGCTCGTGGGAACGCTGGGTCTTCCCACCGGTCAGACAGCCACGCCATGTAATGCACCATTCGCATGGCCCGCAATGGCTCCATCAATGCCAGTTCCTTACTGTCGAACTCACAGAACTCCTCGTAAGATTCTATTAGTGTTTCAAGCTGCATCTGCTGCTGCGTGCGGTCGCCGTTGAGCATCATCCATAAGTCCTGAACCGCCGGACCCATGCGGCTGTCATCAAGGTCGACAAACATCGGGCCGTCACGCCACAGAATATTACCGGCATGGCAATCGCCGTGCAGACGAATAAGTTTACCTGGCTGATACAACGCTTTGGTGAGTTCAATTACCTGATCGAGTATGGTGAAAAACGCGGTATGTAGTGACTCCGGTAATAGCGTACTGCTGGCAAGGGTTTGCCTTGGTTTGGTCAGGAAGCTTTCAATATCCATGGTCGGACGGTGCGTAAAAGGCGCACTGCTGGCGACCTTATGCATGCGGCCAATAAACCGGCCCATCCATTCCAGGTGATCGAGATTATCCAGTTCAAACTGACGGCCGCCCACGGAATTAAATAAGGCAAAGCGATACTGCTCAGCAAAATGCAGTGTTTCGCCCTGATGGGCAAGCGGGGCTACCACCGGGATTTCAGCATCGGCAAGCGCCTGGCTGAAGGCATGTTCTTCAAGAATCTGTTCGTTAGTCCATCGCTGCGGGCGATAAAACTTCACTACATAGCGCTTTTGTTCATCGCTTAAAAACTGGTAGACCCGGTTTTCGTAACTGTTTAGCGCAAGGAGTCCTGATTGAGGAAAAATGCCGCACTGTTCCAGTGCGGCAAGGATCATATCGGGTGACAGTTCGGCAAAGGTAAAGTCACTCACATTAAGGCCTGTTTATCGATAAAGGAATTTCGATGGCTCGCTAACCTCTACAACAGTGCCGTCTGCTTCGGTGGTGGAAACATTAAAGTATATTTCGGTAACCCGGTCAGACAGGTTGTAGGGATCAGTTGCGACAGATACAGGCAGGCTGTATACCTCGCCGCCACCCACGGTAACAACTTGTTCGCCAATGTACTCGTATTCCGCCAAACCTTCTACCTTAATTGTATAAGTGTGCTCGGTTTGTGATTTATTAAGGACCTTCAGGGTGTACACATTCTCGATGTCGCCGTTCATATTTTCGCGGTACAGGGAGTTACGGTCGCGAATAATATCCACTTCCAGGGGCACCCGGGTCACGATATCTGCAACCAGCAGACCGCACATTACCAGCAGTACCACCAGGTAGCCTACCAGTTTAGGACGAACGATATGGGTGGTACCGCCAGCCAGCTCGTGCTCTGAGGTAAAGCTGATAAGCCCTTTGGGATAGTCCATTTTTTCCATTACGCCGTTACAGGCATCCACACAGGCACCACAGTTAACGCACTCGTATTGTAAGCCGTTACGAATATCGATGCCGGTAGGGCACACCTGCACACAAAGGTTACAGTCGATACATTCGCCGAGGCCTTTTTCAGCCAAGTCTTCATGGGCCAGTTTACGAGAGCGTGGGCCACGCTGTTCACCGCGGCTGGCGTCGTAAGATACGGTAAAGGTATCTTTATCAAACATCGCTGACTGGAAGCGGGCATAGGGGCACATGTGGGTACACATAATTTCACGCATCCAGCCCGCGTTACCATAAGTACACACGGTAAAGAATATAATAGAGAAGCCGGCCCAGAAACTGGTGTTGAAGGTAAAGAAGTCAACGTACAGCTGAGCCACCGGAGTGAAGTAGCCAACAAAGGTCATGGCCGTGAGCAGTGCAACCAGAACCCAGGCAGTATGCTTAGCCGCTTTGCGCCAGAACTTATCGAAGTCCATTGGACGTTCGTCGAGCTTAATGCGCTTATTACGGTTACCTTCGAAAAACTCTTCAAACCACACATATATGTATGTCCAGGTGGTTTGCGGGCACATAAAGCCACACCAAACCCGGCCGGCAAAGGTAGTGATAAAAAACAGCGCGAAGGCAGACACAATAAAGATATAAGCCAACAGCGTCAGATCCTGTGGCCACAGGGTCAATGAGAAAATCGTAAAGCGCTGATCCATAATATTCAGCAGCACAGCCTGATGGCCGTCATACTGGATCCAGGGGATGGCGACGAATAAGGCAATAAAAAAGAAGCCGAAGAATCGACGAAAGTTTTCTAACGGACCTTTAACCGACCGTACGTAGATTCGGTCGCGCGCTGTATAGCGTTTCGACTCGTCGAGTTTTTTGGGTTTGTGAACTTTTACCGGAGTAACATTTTTCACCGGGATCTGATCGTTCATGGGACTACCTTCATTGAAGCTAAACATGATTACGGCAGCAGTATACCTGTCATATATTAATTTTACTTAATATAGATCAATCGCAGTCTGATTCGCCGCGGCGACAGTGTAACGCATTTTTTAGGTGTACACACTTGGTGCCAGTCCTGCGACAAAAAGGTTTGGCGAAAAAATGAACTATCCTGATCAGCTATAACTCTTAATAACTACGTATAAATCACGTACCTTATTAAATGGTTAGACGTGGGATAAACTTGGCTCATTAGTTTGGGAGAAGTATAAAGCATGTTTCGTTCAATCGCTGTCATCATTGAAATCGCTATTTTGGTAGTGGTATTACAGCTACCGTTTGTTCAGTATTTATTTTCTGACGTTCAGGCTACGCTGAGTGACTGGATGGAAGAGATCGCTACGCGTGAAGAGCGCCAGCAGCTGGCTGAAATTAAAGACAGCCTGGCAGTGCAGTACTCGGCCATGCGTCCTTACCAGAAAGATTATCTCGATACGGTGCTGTCCTCACGGGTCAGAACGCTGCAATTCTACGATGCTTATTGTGAAAATACAGATAGAAATCCGTACATCCATGGCGTGACACTCCACACGTTTTGCTCTGAGATTCGCCGTTCACCGGTGTTGAATACCGACACGTAAAATAGTTGATTCCTCCTGTTCATCCTCGGTTCAGATGAAGACTGATAGACTCAAAGCTACGATAAACCGTTAAACTTTTTGCCGGTTTATTGTTCTAATGGTTAGATGAGTACGTATATACTCTGATTTCGAACCAAACCTTTGGGGGATCCTACAATGCGAAATGTAACAGCGTCGTGGTTACTGGTACCTGCACTCATGGTATTTTCAGGCGCCAGTCTGGCCCAAAAAAGCACTGCTGAGCCGGCAGAGACGAAGGTCGAAATTACCTGGCAAGACCCCAAGTCGTACACCGATGTCAGACCAAGTAACGAGTCGCGTAAAAGTTTTCGTAACCGCGTATTTAAGTCGCTGGATAAATACTTCAATAAACTGGCAGAAGCCTTGCCGGAGGAGCAGACACTTGAAGTAACTGTGACGGATCTGGATTTGGCCGGGCAAGTCTGGCCCACCATGCGCGCAGGCGCTTTCGACATCCGTATCATCGATACGGTGTATATTCCACGCATGGAGTTTAGTTATCAACTTAAAGAAGGCGACAAAGTGGTGAAGTCTGCCGACGTAAAGATTAAGGAGATGGCTTTTATGAATCGAATAAGTCGCGCCCACAGCAACGATCCGTTCCGCTACGAAAAAGACATGATCAAACGGTGGTTTGATGATGAATTTGAAGACACCATCGCGAAAAACTGATTGTTAGAAAGGCCGCTTAAGCGGCCTTTTTATTGGTCTTAACAGGCTTACAGATAATCGAACTCACTGCCCTCAACGGCCAGTAGGGTGTCTGCAGACTCCAACAGCGCAGCTTTATGGGCGGCGGTACGAGGCAGCAGCCGCTGCATATAAAAGTCACAGGTTTTTTGTTTACCTGCGGCCAGCACCGGATTATCGCCCTGTGCTGCACAATCTGCCATGGAATACCATAATACGCCAAGCAGGCAGTAACCGCTGTAGGCCAGGTAATCACAGGCGCTACCCGCAGCATCCACCACCGAAAAGGCTTTTACCTGTAACGAGGTCTGATACCATTCGTCCAGTAAGGCCGATGCGTGCTGCCGGGCTTCGCCGTTGGCCATGCCGGCGACTAACTCTGCAAAAGCGTTACGCGTAGCCCCCAGCATGTCGCCGCGGTCGCGGGTCAGTTTGCGGCCAATCAAATCGAGTGACTGAATACCGTTGGTGCCCTCGTAGAGCATGGCGATGCGTACATCGCGCATAAGTTGTTCCATGCCCCATTCACGAATATAACCATGACCGCCAAAAACCTGAATTCCCAGGCTGGCGGACTCTAAACCGGTATCGGTCATAAACGCTTTGCAGATAGGCGTTAAAAATTGCAGGATAGCCTCGGCATTGTCATGCGTTTCGCCGCCTGAATTATGCGCTATGTCCATATATTTGGCATACAACATAGCCAGTGCCCGGTTACCTTCTGTCAATGCTTTTTGGGTGAGCAGCATCCGCGCAATGTCGGGTTGGTAAACGATTGCATCTGCTTTGTCATCCGGTTGTTGTACGCCTTGTGGTGCGCGGGATTGAAGACGTTCTCGTGCATAAGTCAATGCGCCCTGAAAAGAGGCCTCTGAAGCGCCCAGTCCCTCAAGACCCACCTGAAAACGGGCATCATTCATCATGGTAAACATGCAGGCCAGACCACAGTGTGGCTCGCCAACCAGCCAGCCTTTAGCGCCGTCGAAATTCATTACGCAGGTGGGACTGGCTTTTATTCCCATTTTCTTTTCCAGCGCACTGGGCGCCAGGGCGTTCCGCTCGCCCGGATTGCCGTTGGCGTCGAGCAGGAATTTAGGCACCAGAAACAGGCTAATGCCTTTCACACCAGCTGGTGCATCCGGTAAGCGTGCCAGCACCATGTGCACGATATTTTCAGTCCAGTCATGATCGCCAGCGGTGATGAAAATTTTACTACCGGTTATCTTGTAACTGCCATCACCATTTGGCTCTGCCTTGGTCGATAGCAGACTCAAGTCACTGCCTGCCTGCGGTTCGGTAAGGTTCATGGTACCGGTCCACTGGCCGCTGACCAGCTTTTCCAAAAACTGTGCTTTCAGTTCATCAGAGGCATGCTTGGTAACTGCAAGCACGGCACTTTCGGTAAGCATGGTGGTTAGCCGCCAGCTTAGATTGGCCGAATTCAGCATTTCATGCACGGGCACGGCCATGGAATAGGGAAGACCTTGTCCGCCATACTCAATATCGCCGAGCATGGCATTCCAGCCGTTATCCACATAACTTTGATAGGCTGCAGCAAAGCCATCGGGGGTGACTACCTGGCCGTTGTTTAGCTTACAACCTTGTTCGTCGCCCTCACGGTTGAGCGGCGCGACCACGTCAGTGGCAAATTTGCCGCCTTGCTCGATAACCTCCAGTGCCAGTTCCGCATCGAATTCTTCCAGTCCCAACGACTGATATAGTGCATCAATTTTCAGCCAGTCTTTCACCAGAAAAGTAAAATCAGCGAGTGGCGGGGTGTATGCCGGCATAACATTCTCCTTTGTTCAATCAGGTCTGATTGTTTGGTGGTGTTACCATACAACGCCTGTATGAAATGCAAAATCACAGTGTGTCATTAACTTGAGCCAGCGCAATAAAGCAACAACCGGCTGGCTAATCTGCCCCTCCTGCCTGTACAAACGCATCACGGAGTGGGATCAGATCATCATTAAATCTCAATGCTTCGTTGGTTATTTCAAATGGGTTTACCCGAATCAGCTCGATTACTTCTATTTTAGCCCAGCCTGGAGCTGGCACCTGCTCGGCCAGTGCCGCCATGGAGGCCTCGCCTGTGCAATGGAACACTGGCATTCCTGAGGAGGAATAGGTAAGCAGCTTGCCCACCTCGAGGTTAAACCCGGTTTCTTCCCAGGTTTCCCGATGTGCAGCACAGCGCAGACTCTCGTCGCCCTGAGTACCGCCAGCCGGGAAATCCAGTTTGCCGGACAATCGGTGCCTGACCATCAACACGCTATTGTCTATGCGAATAAGACATGCTGCAGCAGTGACTTCTGGTGAGGGAGATAATGGACTGGCATTTTCAGAAATTCTGCAGCTCGGTGCAGACGGGGGCAGGGGTTGGCAACCGAAAAACGTTAAAACACTGATTATTGCTGTTAAACGCGCTCCCTTGCTGAGGTTATCGGGTAAAATTAAGCCGTTGGTTAACATTTATTATTAAGTTCCGGTGCCCGCTGATGACGTTAATCTGGGTACCAGTATAGCAGGATTGATTATGGCATTGGGTAAAAAGCTGTCGCCGCTGTTGTTGGGTTTGGTGTTACTGGTTGGGTTGCTGGCTTTTTTAAACTGGCCTCAGGAGCAAGCCGGTCAGACGATGGCAAAAAAACTAACGCCGGTTAAGGTTTACGAAGTCAGCAATAAATTGTTTCCGGTTACCATCGATGCACTGGGCACCGCCACTGCGAATGAATCCGTGACCCTTACGGCTCAGGTAGCCGACACGGTAACCGTGTGTTATTTGACGACGGTGATAAAGTCGAAGCCGGTCAACTGCTGGTACAACTGAACAATAAAGAAGAAGTCGCCCGGGTAGCGCAGTTACAGGTAAGCCTTGAAGAGTCAAAACGCCAGCTAAGCCGGATCAAAAACCTGGCCCGCACCAGCGCCGCTTCGGAGCAATTACTGGATGAGCAGCAGGCCCTGGTAAAATCCCTTGAAGCGCAAATAGCGGTTGCCAATGCGCAATTGGATGACTTGCAAATCAAAGCGCCATTCAATGGCCGCCTTGGGATCCGTCGGGTCAGCGTCGGCTCGCTGGTTCGTCCCGCCGATGAAATTACCACGCTGGATGATATCAGTGTTATCAAGGTGGATTTCAACGTGGCTGAAAACCATCTTGCCAGTATGGCTATCGGCCAGAAAGTAACGGCTACGTCGGTAGCCTATCCGGGCCGTGAATTCAGTGGCGAAATTGTCGCCATGGACTCGCGTATCGACCCGGTTACCCGCTCTATTTTATCCCGCGCTGTGATCAATAATCCCGAGGCGGAGTTGCGCCCGGGCATGCTGATGCAGGTCACCATCGAAAAGCAGGTTCTCGATACGTTGGTGATCCCCGAAGAAGCCCTGGTGCCTAATGCCGATAAGCAGTTTGTATACGTGGTGGCCGAGAATAACCTGGTCTCCGAGCGCGAAGTAATGGTTGGTGAGCGTCGCCCGGGCTGGGTGCAAATCGTTAGTGGCCTGAATGCGGGCGAACACATTATCGTTGAAGGCACGCTGCGGGTACGCGACGGTTCTGAAGTAAGAGTACTTAATCGCGATACGCTGGAGAGCTAAATCATGTGGTTATCAGACGTATCGGTAAAGCGACCGGTTTTTGCCTCGGTAGTGAATCTGCTGCTGATTATTTTTGGCATCGTGTCTTTTTCTATGTTGTCGCTGCGCGAATATCCGGACATCGATCCGCCTATCGTCAGCATTAATACCAACTATCCTGGCGCATCGGCCAACATTGTTGAAACCCGCATTACCCAGTTACTCGAAGACCGAATCAGCGGCATTGAGGGAATTAAAAATATCACCTCTACCAGCCGTAACGGGCGCTCCGATATTACCATTGAGTTTGAACTGTCGCGGGACATTGATGCGGCGTCTAATGATGTGCGGGAAAGAGTTAGCCGGGCTTTGAATAACCTGCCGGATCAGGCCGATCCGCCGGAGGTGTCGAAGTCCAACTCCGATGAACAGCCGGTAATGTGGTTTAACCTGCGAAGCACCAACCTCAACACCATGGAGCTAACCGATTACGCCGAACGGTATCTGGTCGATCGCTTGTCGATTGTTAACGGTGTGGCCCGGGTGCGCATTGGTGGCGGCAGAACCTATGCTATGAAAGTGTGGCTCGACAGAACCGCCATGGCCGCCAGAGATGTTACCGTGGCCGATGTTGAGTCGGTGATCCGCTCAGAAAACGTAGAGTTACCGGCTGGGCAGGTTGAGTCGTTAAACCGCGATTTTGAGGTTCGGGTGGCGCGTAGCTTCCTGACCCCGGAAGATTTTGCGGCGCTTACCGTAGCCATAGGTGCCGACGGCTACCTGGTGCGTTTAGGTGATATCGCCAAAGTCGAGCTTACCGCAGTGGAAGATGAAACCGAGTTCCGCGGTGACGGTGTAAATATGATTGGCCTTGGCATAATCAAGCAGTCGAAGGCCAATACGCTGGAAGTGGCGCGTGCGGCCCGGGAACAAATTGCCCGTATCGAACAAAGCCTGCCGGACAATATTTTTATTGTGCCAAGCTATGATTCCTCGGTATTTATCGAACAGTCGATCTCAGAGGTATACAACACGCTGGGCATTGCCATGTTGCTGGTGGTCGTAGTGATTTATTTATTCCTGGGTAACGTGAGTGCCACGCTAATCCCGGCAGTAACCGTACCGGTTTCCCTGATTGCGGCATTTATCGTTATGCTGGCGCTGGGTTTCTCGATTAACCTGCTCACCCTGCTGGCCATGGTACTGGCGATTGGTTTGGTGGTGGATGACGCCATCGTCGTGCTGGAAAACATTCACCGCCGCATTGAAATGGGTGAGCCCGCCATACTGGCGGCTTATCGCGGTACCCGGGAAGTGGGCTTTGCGGTTATTGCTACTACGCTGGTACTGATATCGGTGTTTGTGCCACTGGTATTCCTGGAAGGAAACGTGGGCCGCCTGTTTACCGAGTTTGCCCTGGCCATCGCCGCAGCAGTGGCTTTCTCAAGCGTAACAGCCCTTACCCTTTCACCCATGCTGGGCTCTATCCTGCTGAAGAAAAGCGAACGCTCCGGATTTGGTAACTGGCTGGATAACAGCTTTAAAAAACTGGAAGGCGGTTACTTTAACAGTCTGGGGAAAACCATTCATCAGCCCATCATGATGATGCTGTTACTGGCTGTGGCGGTTGGCTTAATTTATCAGTTACAGCAACGTATTCCGGCTGAATTCACGCCAAAAGAAGACCGCAGTAATTTCTTTATTATCATGCAATCACAGGAAGGTGCGAGCTTCGAGAGCAACTCCCGTAACCTTAAACAAGTCGAAGACATTGTGATGGAATACCGTGAAGCGGGTGAACTCGACCGCGTTCTGGTGCGTGCCCCAGGCTGGGGTGGCCGGGCTGGTATTGTGGTGGTGGGCGTTGTGCCCTGGGAACAGCGGGATCGCAGTTCCTTTGAAATCATGGATGAAATCAGCGAGCGACTGAATGTTATTCCGGATGTGCGTGCTTTTGCGATTATGCGGTCAGGTATCGGCGGTGGCGGCTTTAACCGGCCGGTACAGTTTGTGTTGCAGGGCGATACCTACGAAAATCTCGCAGAGTGGCGGGATATCCTTATAGAGAAAGCTTCAGAGAACCCTAAGCTGGTTCGAATTGACTCCGATTATAAGTCGACCTCGCCGCAATTACTTATCGAAATCGACCGCGACCGCGCCGCTGACCTGGGCGTATCAATAAGTGATGTGGGCCGCACTCTGGAAACCATGCTGGGCCAGCGCCGGGTCTCCACCTTCCTCGATCGTGGCGAAGAATACGATGTGATCATGGAAGGGGTGGAGTCTGAATTCAGGAGCCCCAACAGTATTGAAAACCTCTATGTTCGCTCAGGTTACACCGGCAAGCTGATCCCGCTGGATAATCTGCTTACTTTCAAAGAACAGGCGACCTCGGCGCAGCTTAACCGTTATAACCGTATGCGCTCGGTTACTATCTCGGCTAACCTGGCAGGCGACTATTCGCTGGGTGAAGCGCTGGCGTATCTGGAAAATATTGTAGAAACCGAATTACCTGATTCGGTGTCGATTGATTATAAAGGCGAATCGCAGTTGTATCAGGAGTCTGGTAACTCCTTCGTGTTTGTTTTCTTACTGGCGTTATCGATTACCTATCTTATCCTGGCGGCTCAGTTCGAAAGTTGGGTGCATCCACTGGTGATCATGATGACGGTACCACTGGCGCTGCTCGGTGCATTTATCGGCCTGTATTTTGCCGGTATGACGCTCAATATCTACAGTCAGATAGGCCTGGTAATGCTTATTGGCTTGGCGGCCAAAAACGGTATTCTCATTGTGGAGTTCGCTAACCAGTTGCGTGATGCCGGTGAGGAGTTTGAACAGGCTTTGCGTAAAGCCTCAGCAATGCGCTTACGGCCCATAGTGATGACCGGTTTTACCACCGTTTTCAGTAGTATTCCGCTGGTCATGGCCAGCGGTGCCGGGGCGGAAAGCCGCATGGCCATTGGTATGGTGATCTTTGCCGGGGTTTTGGTCTCAGCCTTTTTAACCCTGTACATCGTGCCCACTGCTTACTACTGGATGGCACGACACACCGGCTCACCGCTTAAACGTACCCATAAGCTGGAAGAGCTGGATGAAGACATTCCCTATGTGAAAGGTGAGTGATGCTCTATGCCGGTCGACGGGCCGGTATTACGAGTACATTTTAGGGCATTAATTATCCAGTCATCCCCGCCAAAAAATACCCGTCATCCCCGCCAAAAAAATACCTGTCATCCCCGCATGCTTTTGAGCGGGGACCACCTCGCATGGTGTCGTGGTATCAACAAGTTCAGTTGGGCTACTGATGAAGTATCCGCATTTTGTCGGGGTGCCGACAGCACCCAGGGGTGGCAGTGAGGCCACCCCTTTAGCTCTCTATAACAGATTCACTCAGTTCTACATTGCGAAGAAGCCTATTGATAAACAAAAAGGGCAACCCTAACGAGGCAGAGCGGGCGTCCTGCCCGCTCTGCCCTGGCTCGTCGTCCGTGACGAGCCTACGGATTACCGGAAACTTTTTGTTTCCCAATAGTTCGCAATAACCGAACGGGTAAAAAGCCGTTGTATTGGCAGCAATGATAAACAGTAACTGCGCAGGGAGATCCCGGATAGTTTCTGCGAAACTTCAGGGAAGACGGATAAAGTGGGCTTTGAGCCGGTATTACGAGTACATTTTAGGGCATTAATTATCCTTTCATTCCCGCCCAAAACAGACCCGTCATCCCCGCCAAAAAATATCTGTCATCCCCGCCAAAAAAAAACCGTCATCCCCGCATGCTTTTGAGCGGGGATCTCCCAGTCAGGCTGGATCATCTGATACGGCCTTTTCACAAAGGTCATTTAAGCTCTACGATATCAAGGTAGGGGGGCCCCGATATTTGCTGAACAAATTCGGGGATGACGTGTAAGATGTATTGGCTCCTGCACAATGGGTGCTTCAACCGTAGGGCAACGCCCTTGAATGCATTAAACCCACGATATCAAGCCAGCCAGGCGGATAAATTGAAGCAGATGAAAAGCAGTAAAGCGCTCCAGGCTGACAGCACTACAATCATCCTGGCATTTAAACCTGCGTAACTGGTTTGCGGTGTGGCCTTATTGCTGGTTGGGATTAAACGGTTCGCCAGGTGACCACTGACAACTGTGACCGCAAAACCAATAGCATTCCACCAGAACCAGAAAATCGGATTGTCGCTGAGCCATAAGAAGGTATTGCTGAATACGCCCAGTAATAAGCCAATATTAGCGGCCTTTGCGGTAATGGTTTTACTATGAATGCCGAGTAAAAAGGTCGCCAGTACCGGGCCGTAAAATACGGAGCCGATTTTATTAATGGCTTCAATGATGGTGGGCGCAATGTCACCGGCGAATAAACTTAATACCAGTGTTACCAGCCCCCAGCCGATGCCAGCGGCGCGGGCGAAACGCATGTATTCATCATCACTGGGTTCATGCCCTTTGTAGCGACAGAAATCTTCGGTGGTAACCGCTGCCAGACTATTAATGGCGGAGCTTAACGACGACATGGCAGCCGCCATAATAGCCACTACCAGTAAACCAATAACGCCTTCAGGCAGATAGTTAATAATGAAAACCGGCATCATCCAGTCGGGTTGTTCTGCCGGGATCTGCGCTGCCAGTGATGGTGTATTCAGTACCAGTGCGCCTATCACCAAACCCGTGGTGCAATAAATCACCGTGATGGGAAAGCGGCTAAGAGCGACAGTATACATCACCTTGCGCAAGTCCTTTACGCTATGCGCAGACAGCGAACGCTGGGCTTCTGACTGGTCACAGCCATAATAAGAAGCGTAAAGCACGATACCGCCAAACAGCATGGGCAGGAGTCCGAAATCGTTGCCGCTCAGGCCCAGTGAGCCTACGTTAACCGCATCCATACGATCACTGTCGACAAGCGCCAGGGCAGCATCTACACCACCAATTACATCCAGTGCCACAAACAGGCAGGTGAGCGCACCGGCCAGGATAATAATCATCTGTACCGCGTCGCCAAAAACAACGGCTTTCATGCCGCCCATGGCGGAGTAAACCAGTGTAATCACGCCAATCACCACAATACTGTGCCATTGCTCCAGGCCCATCGTGCCCTGCAAAATGAGTGAGATGGCGTAAATCATTATGGCGGTGGCAAAGGAGCGGCTGAGTTGGAAGACAAAACTAATTAGCAGGCGGGTGGAGCGTTCAAAGCGGCGTTCCAGGAAATCGTACACACTCACCACACCGCTTTGGTGTAGTGTGGGCAATAAACGCCATAGCATTAGCAGCACGGCAATGGGTAACGCCAGTTCATAAGACAACCAGATAAGGCCGCCGCCTTCCCGTAACCCCACAAATGCCGGCGCAGAGATAAAGCTGATAGCAGAGAGCTGGGTGGCCATAACCGACAGCGATAATGCTGGCCATGGAATTGTCCGGCCGCCAAGAAAATACTCCCGGCTGTTATGCTGATGACGAAAAGCCAGTCCCATGGCGAGTAAGCCAACAAGGTAAATCGCGATGATTGTATAGTCAATCCAGCCCAAAACACGCTCCCTGATTTGCTGTTTGTTAAACCAGTATGCTGATTTACCAGTACAAATTCCAGTTGTGCTGATTAAAGTTTATCCTGACCAGTGGTAGTTTGGTCGGCACTGGCTTGCATAACCCCATGGCTGCTGATTAGATAAGTAGCGAATTCATTTCTGGAAAAAGGTTTTAAGGATGGGCAGGCAACTGGCCGCTGTTTTATTGATTTTGTTTGCCACTACGTCCTGTAGCAACAGTGACTGGCGTACTGCCAGTCGGGAGCCCGCGGGTATCGCGCCTTCGCCTGAACTGGTTCAGGATGCAGTGATTGAGGTTTATGCTGCCGATGCTTTTAGCTGGCGTGGCTGGTTTGCCGTGCATACCTGGCTGGCCTTTAAAGAGCAGGGCGCAAAAGAGTACCAGGTGTATGAAGTGGTTGGCTGGCGTGTCAGGAGTGGCCTGCCAGCGCTGCGCAACTTTAAAACTGCCAGTCCGGACCGCTACTGGTATGGGGCCAGACCAGAAAAGGTACTGTCGATTCAGGGCGATAAAGCGCGTCGCCTGATCCCGGATATAGTGGCGGCTATCGACAGATATCCCTGGGCTAACGAATACACGGTTTTCCCGGGGCCGAACAGTAATACCTTTCCGGCCTGGGTTGGGTTACAAGTGCCTGAGTTGGAGCTGGATATGCCCTTTAACGCCATTGGCGCGGGCTATGCCGATTAGCTTCCCCTTCCAATAATAGGATTACAAATCGTTGAGCAGCCAGATTCGGTTAACCCTGATAGCGTTTTTAAGCTATATGATCATGTCTGGTTTGTTAACTCAGGCCGGCGTGATCCTTAATGCTATCGCAGCCCAGCTGGATATGAGCGCAGCCAGGACGGTGAGTATTTTCTCCTGGCTAACCGGCGGCGCGCTCATCGGCACGCTTTTGTCGATGTATTTATATACCCGCTTTAGTGTGCGCCGCTTGCTGATAACCACTTATTCCGTACTGTTGCTGCTGGGTGTGGTGTTACCGTTATTAACCGGGGCGGGTTATTCCACACTGGCGGCCGTATTTCTTGGCTTAGGCGTGTGCTGTGGCTGCGGACTATCCGGCGGAGCCGTTATTATCTCCCGTATCTATCGGGCACAGCGCAGGGCCTCGGCCTTTATCGCCACAGACTGTGCGTTTAGTGCCGCCGGTTTTATTTTTCCTACCCTGGCAGGCTGGCTGTTGGTCAAAGAACTGGGCTGGACGCTGAGCTATCTGGCGGTAGCCTCTCTTGCGATTTTTATTTTACTCCTGGCCGCGACCTCCGCCTTCCCCGACGCGCAGCATGCTGCATCAACCGCAAGGTGCGATGAGCCTGCCCCTGAGCGCGAGACGGCGCTGATGCAGTTTAAGCGTATCCTTACACCGCGGGTGGTGTGTTTTGCTATCGGCGTTTGCCTTTATCTTATTGCCCAAACCACGTTTTTAACCTGGGCGCCGAATTACCTGATGGCCTATTTTGATGCCCAGCCGGAAGTGGCCGGGCAGGTGGTAGGCAATTACTGGGGCTTTTCTATTGTTGGCTTGCTCACCTCGGTGGTACTGGTGAACTTTATCCCCACCCGAATCATGCTGCTGGTGGTCTCGGCCATTGCTATTGCCAGCACAACAGCATTTTTGCTTATTGAGTCGGTGGAAACGTTTCTGACGCTGGGCCTGGCCTTTGGGTTACTGACCACCTGTATCTATAAAATTGCGATTTCAGTTGGCACCCAGCAGATAGCAGATTCGCCCCCAATGCTGGTTACGCTGATGTTATTCAGTGGCAGTATAGGGAGTACATTAGCACCAGTGGTGTCTGGTTTAGTGGTGGATAGCAGTGACGAAAAGGGCGCATTAATGCTGGCGCTGGCGGGTTTTGTGACGATGTTAGCGCTGTTTATTACCGCCATGTTGCTGGAGCGCCTGGCGAAGCGGCAAACACTCCCTGAGCCGGTTCAGCCAGAGAGTGTTTAGCCTGAGTCGAATTACGGCTGGTAGGCGTACTCGCTTAAACCAAGTTCATCCAGAATGCCATCAAGATGGGCTTTGGCTTCCTCGGTTGGGCCCGGGTAGTCTCCACTTATAGCGATATTCCCCTGATACCCAATCTCGTGGCTGCCTGGTTCAGAGCAGAAATAGGCCGCCAGCACCAGTGAACGTAAGCGGTTAAATACCGCCGCCGGTTGTTGCAGACGCTGTTCGATATTGTCTCTGTTGTAGGCAATGTCATCGAGCTGGGCAAATTGTTCGCTTTCGTTAAGCGTCAGAAACGGCTGGCCAAACCGGCGTACCGATTCTTCATCAAGCCAGATCAGCAAACGCAGAATACTATCCCGATCCCTTTGTTGCTGAGCGTAGGGCGCACTGACCCACTCATCAATCACATCCACAGCACCTATTTGTAGCGCGCCTGGCTGACCGTTACTCGCTGGCACCAGAATATCCGTTAACCGGGAGACCAGGGCAATTTGTTCCTGAGTCAGCGTTTTTGGCCACGGCGAGGGCGGAGGCATAATCAAATTGGGATCCTGCCCGTAACCGGCCACGCTGATGGGTTCTATGGTTAGCGTTGGCCAGTCTGCGGCAACCGCATTGACTTTGCTTTCGCTGGTGGCACATCCGCTAAGGGCCGGCACAGCAGCACTGGCCAGCATCATGCCAAACAGTTTTAACGACTGACGACGTGTTAAGCCGTGAGAAGCATTGTTAGGGTTATAATTTGTCATATTACAAAGCTCCCTGTTGGATCTGGCCTGCCAGCCAGTTAGCGTTTCGCATGGCCAGCGTCATAATAGTGAGTGTGCAGTTTTTATGCGGGTTGGAAGCAAATACGCCGCCGTCCATCACAAACAGGTTCGGGCAGTCCCAGGTTTGCCCCCATTGATTGGTCACAGAATCCGATGGTGAGCTACCCATTCTGGCAGTGCCCACTTCATGGATAATCTGGCCGCCTTTGGCGATGGCTTGTTCTGGCGGTGGCAGCTCACCCACGGTTGCGCCCATGGTTTCAAGCAGCGTTTTAGCGGTTTGCAGGCCGTGAGCCACCTGATTAAGTTCGTGTTCTGACCATTGCCAGTGGAAACGAGCTACCGGAATACCCCATTTATCGGTAACGTTGGGGTCAATATCCATATAGCAGTTATCATTAGGCAGCATTTCGCCACGCAGCGCGAAGTACACACTGGCGCCGTAATTGGCCTTGGCTTCGTCTTTTAGTGACTCACCATACCCTGAAAAATCGCCGGATATCCAGGCGCCGGGCTCTCTGAAACCGGTACCCAGCTCAAAGTGATAACCACGGGGGAAATTCAGCCTATGTTGTTCTTTGTGACCCCACCACGGGATAAACAGATGGTTGGCTGTATGACCATCTTCATTGTAGCGCGGGCGGTTTTTTAACGCCGGTATGGTGGCACCCAGGCCGGCACCGGTAGAGTCCATCAGGTTGCGGCCTAACTGGCCACTTGAATTAGCCAGGCCATTGGGATGACCGGGCGACGCTGAGTTCAGCATAATTCTGGCCGATTCACAGGCGCTGGCGGCCAGGATAACCACTGGCGAGTCCAGCGTTACCTCTTCGCTACTGGCTTTGTCTATGTAAGTCAGCCCTGTGACCTTGCCTTCGTCATTGGTATTTATCTGTTTGACCATGGCGTTGGTAATGAGCTTAAAATGACCCGTTTGGCGGGCCATCGGAATTAATGACGTGGTGGTTTGAAATGCCGCGCCAATTGAGCAGCCGTGACCACAGGGCGTGGCATAAAAGCAGGCTGCCCGGTCGTCTTTAGGCCGGGTCAGTACCGCGCGATGCATGGGAACCGCGGTAATGCCGTGCTTTTTCGCGGCAGCGGCCACCAGCAATTCGGGGATCCGCGGGGTGGGCGGTGGCTGCAGCACGCCGGGCGGGGAGTCGGGCATATCATCAAGCCCGGTGTTGGTACCACAAACCCCTACCAGGCTTTCGGTTTTATCGTACCACGGCGCAAGATCGGCATACTCAAAGGGCCAGTCTGCGCCCAGACAGTCGCGGGTTTTACCTTTGAAGTCATGTTCGCTGAAACGCAGGGAATAACGGCCCCAGTGGTTAGTGCGGCCGCCAAGCATTCGCGCTCGCCACCATAAGAAATCGGAGTCATCATCGGTAGTGTAGGGCTCACCGGGGACCGACCAGCCACCATCCACGGTGGCATCATAATAGCCAAAGTTCTTATCGGTCGTAGAAGCCCCCATTAAGGGCGCCTCGGCATTGCGCTTAAACATCGGCGTTTCGGATTTGGGGTTATAGTCACGGCCAGCTTCGAGCATCAGTACATTGATGCCTGCTTTGGTGAGCTCATAGGCGGCCATCGCACCGCCTGCACCTGAGCCAACAATAACCACCTGATGGGCAAATTCTGTCATTAGTGTAACTCCCGGATTTTTATATTTTTAAACCACACCTTGTCGCCGTGATCCTGGAGTCCGATATGGCCTTTGGTTTGCTCGCCGAAGCCGTCCCATTTGGCAAATTTACTGGCTGCTACCAGCTTGTCCCAGGTTGAGGAGTGCATCACGATGTGAACAGTCATTACGCCGTTCTGCCAGACTTCCAGTACATTATTGTGCAGCTTAATGCGCAGATTATTCCATTCTCCCGCGTCTTTATAGGCCGCGGGCGGTGCCACTACCATATCGTACAGTGAACCAGAGCGGTGCGAGTCGAGCTTGCTGTCGGGATGTTTTTCATTGTCGATAATCTGGATTTCAGGGGCATGGAAGAAAATATACTGCTCACTCTCATCAGCCAGAAAGAAAACACCGCTGTTGCCGGCCTCGGAAATCATCCAGTCCAGGCTCAGTTCAAACTCCGCATAGTGTTTTTCTGTAATCAGGTCGCCACTGCCCTCTTTAGTAAGGGAAATGGTACTGTTATTAACCTGCCAGTTATTGCCGGCTTCGTCCTTTTGATAGTTACGCCAACCTTTAAGTGACTTACCATCAAACAAACTTTCCCAGCCTTGCTGCTGTTCGATGGCTGAGAGAGTGTTATCACCGGCGAGTACCGCTGTGGAAGCGCTTACAAGTAATCCTGCCAATAGCGTAATCAGTGTTTTCATTGTTGTTTTCCTGTTGAAATAGGCTGCTGAGCACACAGGCCCACCGGGCCTGTGTAATGCAGGGGTTACTTAGCCTTTACGTGTTGTTCCAGCCATTGGTCCTGTTCCCACAGCATGTGCAGGATACTTTCCTTAGCGCGGTAGCCATGGGACTCTTTGGGTAACATCACTAATCGTGCTGTGGCACCAAGGCCTTTAAGCGCATTAAAGTAGCGCTCACTTTGCATGGGGTAGGTACCACTGTTGTTATCAGCCTCGCCATGAATAAGCAGCAACGGGGTTTTCATTTTGTCGGCATGCATAAAGGGTGACATGGTGTAATACACCTGGGGGGCTTCCCAGTAGGAGCGCTCTTCAGACTGGAAGCCAAACGGCGTGAGGGTGCGGTTATAGGCACCACTGCGGGCAATGCCGGCAGCAAATAAATCAGAATGGGACAGCAGGTTAGCCACCATAAAGGCGCCATAGCTGTGTCCTCCTACTGCTACGCGCTGTCGGTCGATAAGCCCGCGAGCGTCAACGGCATCAATGGCCGCCTTAGCGTTGGCTACTAACTGACTACGGAAGCTGTCATTGGGCTCTTCGTCACCTTCGCCCACAATGGGGAAGGCGGCACCATCAAGCACCACGTAACCTTTGTTTACCCAGTAAATGGGCGAGCCCCAGAACGGATAGGTAAACTCATTGGGGTTACTGGTATTCTGTGAGGCGCTGTTTTGATCTTTATACTCTCGTGGGTAAGCCCACAGGATCATCGGATATTGTTTACCCTCCTGGTAGCCAACCGGCAAATACAACGTGCCGGAAAGTTCCAGCCCATCATCGCGCTTATAGGTGATGACTTCTTTTTTAACGCTCTGAATGGCTTTAAACGGATTTTCAAAGTCTGTTAACTGCGTTAGCGACTGGTCGGTTAAGTGTCGGAAGTAGCGGTTAGGGTATTCACTTTTCGACTCGATACTCACGGTGAGCTTTTGCTCATTCACTTTGTAATCGTATAATTCTTCCAGTTTCTCGGTATAAGCAGACTGGTAGAGGCGCTCTTTTTCGAGCGTTTTCAGATTAAGACTGTCTAGGAAAGGAAATTGTCCTTTATCAGAATAGCCATCACCCAGTAAAAAAACCTTAGCGCCATCCATTGCCAGTACGCTCTGGCCAAATTCATTACGTTCAGTCACAAAAGAACCCGGATCGCTGTAGGCATCCTGATAATTGCGATCAAAAATAACCGTAGGCGTAACAGTACTGTCGCCCGGGTTAAACGCATAAGCTTTGGTATTACGGGTATTCCACCAGTAGTCCTGGGCGATAGCGTGGTTGTCGTTACCCCACATAATGCGGGAAAAGCGATTATGGGTTTTAAGTAACAGCGACGGTGTGCCATCAAACGGTGGCGCTAACGTGTAAACGGCATCGCGATAGTCAACTTCAACAGCCGGATCGCCTTTATCCTGCGCTTCGGCAAAGACCAGCGTAGCGGGTTTATCATCACGCCACTGAATGGAGCGGCGGCCTTCACGTGTGGCCATAAAGCCCTTGGGCAGATCCTCAATCAGCGGGACTGAAACAATGTCGTTAACAAATTTTCCCTGTTGGGTATACACACTGGTGACCGATGGAAAGCGATTGTACTGCACCAGATAACTGAACGGCTTCTGGTAACGGGTAACCAGTACATACTGGCCGCTGGGGGAGACATCGATATTGCCGTACATAGCTTGCGCCAGCCAGTTAGAGGTGTTGCCGTTGAGATCGACTTTTACCAGCGCAGCGCGGGTTAACTGCTCAAAGTTAAATTCGTCATTTTTGTTTTTCAGCAGATCCTGATAGGTGCGGTTTTGGGCTTTTTTACCGTCACTTACCGATACCGTCGGGCCGGTCGGCGTGGCGGATTCGGTGTTAATCAGCGGCTGGCGGTCGTCAGGAACCACTTTTACCAGTAGTGCAGAGCCATCAGCAAACCAGTTGATCGCATCACGCATGTTGGCGTTAAGAATAGCTTTGGTAAGGCGTTTGGCCTTAGCCCTTTTTAAATCGACAACCCATAACTCAATGCCGTTCGGCGTTTTATGGGTCATTGCCATTTTCTGTTGATCCGGCGACCAGGTAAAATTGGATAAACGCGGGCTAGCGGGTAATCCGCCGATGTCTACCGTTTGCTGGCTGTTGATTCGCTGAATCTTTAAATCGTTATAAAAAGTATCACGACTGCCGATGTTCGCTTTGGGATCAATACGTAATCCCCCCAGGCGCAGCTCTTCTTCGGATAACTCGGCGATAGTTTTATAAGTATCGCGGTAAAGCATCAACGCGGTATCCTGACTATCATTCATCAGAAAATAGGGGGCGCGTTTTACATCGACGAGCTTAAGGATTTCCTCGGTCGGTTTTTGATATTCGGTGGCAGCCAAAACGGTGGGAGAGAGGATGACTGCAAAACAGAGTGCAGCAGCTCTCAGTCGTAACCTGTGAAATTGCATGGGATTCCCTTTTCGTTATTAGTATTTCGTATCTGTCGTTTTTTAGCAGTAAAGTGACTTTAACCACTGTGCATATTAGCCTGATTTATTCATACAGGTGAATAGGCCAAGGTTGAATAACATTTACATACGGTTAACTTCTCTTTCGGCGCAGCCATTTAAGTGCCTGCGCGTTGAAATTTTATACAACGATGATTATATTTTAAGGTGCTCTATGATGATAATTATTCAAGGATGAATACCCATGCAACGTCGTCTTACCCACAAATTTTTTTATCTATTAATCGCTACCTTAGCCGCAGTTAATGGGGTTTATGCAAGTGATGAGCCCATAACGTTAAAATTTGAAACCAGCCCTTATGGTCTGATTTTTACCGCCATAGAGGTGAACGGTGAGCCATTGTTAGCGATGGTTGATATTGGCGATCAGCAAAGGTTGCAAGTCGCTTTTTCTACCGCTGAAGCCCTGGCCATTCCACTCGAAAAGGCCGGCTTTAAAGCCGGTGATATCAACGGCAAGCAATGGGACGTATACCAGGGGACGCTGAACACACTAGAGCTCGGCGAACAGGTGTTTTCTGACGTTAGGTTTAGCAGCTCTCGCGGCGATATCGAAGATGTGGCAAAGCAAATTTCCACTGATTTTGAGGCGGTGATCGGTTGGGGCTTTCTGCAGGATTATATCGTGGAGTTCGACTATTCAAACAAACTTATCCGCATGTACGAACAACTACCGCAAGGTTTGCTGCCAACCATGACGCTGGCCTATGAAGATCAGTACGGCCCGCTTATTTTTGAAGTGATGCTGGAGGGTAAAGTGCAGCGCGTGATGCTGGATACTGGTGCCAGTGTATCTGTATTTGATCCTCAGTTAGTAAAATTTGGCAAAGACAACGAGGTAAGTTTTAACCTGAGCGGCGAGGCGATTACGCTGACCGGTTACGAGCAGGATTTAGCAGTGCTGGCCGATTTAGAGGTAGTCGGTATTCTGGGGAGTGATTTACTGCATCTTTATAAGGTGATCATCAACCCGTTCAGTCACCAGATGCACTTTGTTAAATTCGATTAGACAAACAAAAAAGCCAGTCGTTAAGACTGGCTTTTAATGGCTATTTGCAAGACGATTTATTCGTCCAGGAAGCTGCGTAGCTGTTCAGAGCGGCTTGGGTGGCGTAGTTTACGCAACGCCTTAGCTTCGATCTGACGGATACGCTCGCGGGTTACATCAAACTGTTTACCCACTTCTTCCAGCGTGTGGTCGGTATTCATGTCGATACCGAAACGCATACGCAGTACTTTTGCTTCACGGGCAGTCAGGCCAGCCAGAACTTCCTGAGTGGCATCTTTAAGGCTGCCGCCGGTCGCTGAATCGAGGGGCTGAATAATAGTGCTGTCCTCGATAAAGTCACCCAGATGCGAATCTTCGTCATCACCGATGGGCGTTTCCATCGAGATAGGCTCTTTCGCGATCTTCAGTACCTTACGGATTTTATCTTCCGGCATCAGCATGCGCTCAGACAGTTCTTCCGGCGTTGGTTCACGACCCATTTCCTGCAGCATCTGACGAGAAATACGGTTCAGTTTGTTAATGGTTTCGATCATGTGAACCGGAATACGAATGGTTCGTGCCTGGTCGGCAATCGAACGGGTAATCGCCTGACGGATCCACCAGGTTGCATAGGTTGAAAATTTATAACCACGGCGGTATTCGAACTTATCCACCGCTTTCATCAGACCAATGTTACCTTCCTGAATAAGGTCGAGGAATTGCAGACCACGGTTGGTGTATTTCTTCGCGATTGAAATAACCAGACGTAAGTTTGCTTCAACCATTTCTTTCTTGGCACGGCGGGCTTTAGCTTCACCAATCGACATGCGACGGTTGATATCTTTAATGTCGGCAATCACCAACCCGGTTTCTTGCTCAACCTGAGAAATCTTGCCAACACTGCGCTCGATTTCTTCTTTGTACGACTGTAACACGCCGGCATACGGTGCGCTGCCAGACAGAATCGCTTCTAACCAAGCGGTAGAGGTTTCATTACCGGCAAATGCTTTGATGAAATCTTTCTTCGGCATTTTGGCGTGCATGACGCAGTACTTCATTACCAGACGTTCCTGGATCCGTACGCGGTCCATCATCTCACGCATATTGCGAACCAGACGATCAAACTGTTTTGGTACCAGGCGGAATTCTTTAAAGATGTCGCTCAGCGCGTTAATTTCTTTACGCGAATCGGCGTGAGTACGGCCTTTCGTTTCGATGACCTCGCGGGCAACCTGATACTGATCGCGTAATTCGGCAAACTTCTGGCGCGCTTCTTCCGGATCAACACCGGTATCATCTTCGTCATCATCATCATCGTCGTCATCGTCATCATCTTCGTCGTCCAGCTCTTCCTGAGAAAGTTCTGAACCAACGTGTGTGGCGGTGGGCGCGAGGTCTTCTTCGTTATTTGGATCAACAAAGCCAGAAATGATATCGCTTAAGCGAATTTCTTCTGCTTCGTAAAGGTCCCATTGATCGAGCAGGTAAGTAATGGCTTCAGGGTATTCTGCAACAGAACACTGAACCTGATTAATACCGTCTTCGATACGTTTGGCGATTTCAATTTCGCCTTCACGGGTAAGGAGTTCTACGGTACCCATCTCACGCATGTACATGCGGACCGGGTCGGTGGTACGTCCGATTTCGCTTTCAACAGTTGCCAGCGCTTGTGCTGCCGCTTCTGCAACTTCTTCGTCAGTGGTGGTTTCCTGCATTAACAGTTCATCGGAATCCGGTGCTGACTCTGCTACCTGGATACCCATGTCATTAATCATGCGGATGATATCTTCTATCTGATCCGAATCGACAATGTCTTGAGGCAGATGGTCGTTGACTTCAGAAAACGTCAAATAACCTTGTTCTTTACCTTTCGCAATCAGGAGTTTAATCTGAGACTGCTTGCTTTGCGCCATATACCCTACACTTTTCAAAAATTAACCATTGCAATATGACCCGTCCAAATGTAACTCTATGACGGACCGCGGTAATAACGTTACAACTTACCTACGGTAGACTGCTTTTGTTGGTTTACGTTTAATTGCCTGCCCATTGCGACGACGGCAGCGAATTTCACAGTATAACAGAAACACGGTTATTTTGACTACTACGGCGGCTACTTTTACCGCATCTAATTTTGCTGATAAGCCTTTCAAATCTTGCCGGTTCTGCTGTAATTATGGTGCTAATTCGCCGTTTATTGTTCTGCCGGTCGCAGGTCCGTTACCTGCGACTAACGCCGAAGTCTGCGCCGGGAATGTTGTTGCTCAGGTTTAAAGCCTTCACCGCAACTTTCAATATTCATACCCAATGCTTAATGTTGCTGTCATGAATTAACTGCTTTGCCGTTCCCGCATGAGCATGTTTAATTCCTGTTTTTCGTCACTACTAAGCGCCTGAATTCTTGATTTTGACAACAATTGGTCAATGCGGCTATCGAAATGCCAGTCTAACAGGCGGGCAAAGCAGTCCCGAAATACCCTTTGTGCGTCGGCCTCATCAATAAAGTGCTCCTGCACGAGTAACCGACCCAGACTCTTTGAATAGGGGTGCTCACGGAAGTTTTCAACCACTTGCGCAGTTTTGGCCTGCGGATGCGTGGCACAAAAACTGAACACGTCCTGTAAAACGTTGAGACCAGCAATCCCTGAACCGTTGAGAAATTCAGGCTGTACGGAATCACCACATTCTGCTGCCAGCGACGGATGCTCCAACAACAATCTAATCATTACACTTATCGGCGACAGGCGAGTTTTATTGATATTGCCGCCGTCATTTTTTTGCTGTCTTGGTGCAGCCGAGCCAGGGCCGGCATTGGCTGCGCGAATATCCCGATCGAGTTTAAAACGGTCGTACTCACCTACATGTTTGCTGAGTTCTTCACTAAGCATCAGCTTTTGCTGTTCGCCGGCTACCTGATCTATCAGTGGCTGGGCTGCAGACTTCAGGGCAATTTTGCCTTCCGGGGTGCCAACGGAATGTTGTTTAAGTAATGCATCAAAGAAAAAGGTCGACAGCGGTGTTGCCCTGGCGACCATTTCCTCAAAGGCTTCCTGACCAATCTGACGCACCATGGTATCAGGGTCTTCGCCATCCGGCAGAAACAGAAATTTTAACTGTACGCCATCCTTTAAAGCCGGCAGGGCATTTTCCACTGCGCGCCAGGCGGCATCTCTTCCTGCCCGGTCGCCATCGTAACAACACACAATTTCCTGCGTGCCACGCATTAGCATGGTCATGTGGTCCTGAGTGGTCGCGGTACCCAGTGCAGCGGTGGCATACTGGATGCCATACTGACTTAGCGCCACCACATCCATATAACCCTCAACCACCATGATGCGCTGTAAGTTACGTTGCTGGCGGGTCTGGTAGTAGCCAAACAGCTCGTATCCTTTGTGAAAGATACGGGTTTCCGGCGAGTTCAGATATTTCGGGCCATTGCCTTCCATAATCCGGCCACCAAAGCCACACACCCGGCCGCGCTTATCACGAATCGGAAACATGATCCGGTCGCGAAAAAAGTCGTACTGTTTGCCGTTGTCGTTTTGATTTACCAGCTTAAGATCAAGCAATTGTTTTCTTAACGCGTTGTCGGTACCAAAGGTTTTGAGTACCGCATCCCAATCCGGCGGCGCGTAGCCAATTTCCCACTGCTTAACAATTTCGCCAGACAAGCCGCGCTGTTTAAGATAATCCACCGCTTTAGAGCCCTGAGCATGGTGTTTAAGCTGATGCTGGAAAAAGCGTGTGACCTTTTCCATTAACTGGAAGTCAGACTCATTCTGCTGCTTGTTCTTGTCGCTGGTAAAACGACCTGAACCTTGCTCTCTTGGCACTTCCAGACCGTGCATCTTCGCCAGCTCTTCAATGGCTTCAACAAACTCCAGTCGGTCATAGTCCATCAGAAACGAAATGGCGTTGCCATGCTCACCACAGCCAAAGCAGTGATAAAACTGTTTATCCTGGCTTACGGTAAAAGAAGGTGTTTTTTCGTCGTGGAACGGACAGCAGGCTGAATAGTTTTTTCCCGCTTTTTTGAGCCGGACACGGCTATCAACAATTTCAACGATATCGGTTCGGGCCAACAGATCGTCGATAAATTCGCGAGGGATTTTACCTGCCATAGATTGTACTACGCTGCCATGAAGTATTGGATTGCGGATACTTTATCAGGATATGTGGTAAGCGCAACGATCTGCGCCGCTACCATAAATGCCAGCGTGAGTTGGGTAGTTTACCCTAAACGCTGTTTGATTTGGGCGCTCAATGCGCCCATATCGGCCCGGCCTTGTACCTGGGGTTTTAAAACACCCATCACCTTACCCATATCTTGCATGCCGCTGGCACCGGTTGAAGCCATAGCTTCGTCGATCAATACGGCAATTTCCTCTTCAGTGAGAGGCTGGGGTAGGAAAGACTCGAGTTCGACAATCTCTGTGCGCTCAGTTTGCGCCAGGTCTTCACGACCTGCCGAATCGTACTGCGCAGCAGCATCCTGGCGTTGCTTAACCATTTTGGTTAACACTGCCAGGATATCAGAATCGCCTAACGTTACCTGCTCATCGATTTCTTTTTGCTTAATAGCTGCTAACGCCATGCGAATAGTGCCAAGACGGACCTTGTTTTTTGCCCGCATTGCCTCTTTCTGTGCATTTTTTAAATCGTCGATTAGCGCCATAAGTTACTCAGTCGATAGTTGCTTACAGGTTTTTTTGCTGCATGTTATTGCAGCTAAACTGGACTAAAGGTGTATTAGTACAGTTTTACGCGACGTGCGTTTTCGCGAGCCAGCTTCTTCAGGTGACGCTTTTTAGCAGCAGCTTTCTTGCGCTTACGTTCCCAAGTTGGCTTTTCGAAAAATTCACGACGACGAACTTCTGACAGAACACCGGCTTTTTCACAAGAACGCTTAAAACGACGCAGTGCTACGTCAAATGGCTCGTTTTCTCTAACTTTAACGATAGGCATTAAAAATTCACCTCAAAACTTAACAGGATGTCCGGGTTAAAATAGGTACTTTTAAACCACCCGGGTTAAAAATGGTGCGAAATTCTAATCATTCACGCCCAGGATGTAAAGTCTTAGTGTTAAAAAAATAGCCAAAACGCCTGATATAATACACCCACTGCACCGTAGTGGCCTGAATTCGCCAATTCGGTTAAACTTCGCAACCAGTCACCCCTGCTAAATCAGATCAACTAAAGGCAAACAGAACACTATGCGCGTATTAGGTATTGAGACATCCTGTGATGAAACCGGTATTGCTGTTTACGACGACGAACAGGGGCTTTTGTCGCATACCTTATATAGTCAGGTTAAGTTGCACGCCGATTATGGTGGCGTAGTGCCCGAGCTGGCATCCCGTGACCATGTGCGCAAAATCGTCCCGCTGATTCAAAAAGCGCTGAGCGATGCAGGTTCCTCTTCTGACGATATCGATGGTATTGCCTATACCCGTGGACCGGGACTGGTTGGGGCATTATTGGTGGGCGCCTCAGTGGGACGCTCCTTAGCCTATGCCTGGGATGTACCAACCATTGGCGTGCATCATATGGAAGGGCATTTGCTAGCCCCCATGCTGGAAGATAACCCGCCGCCGTTTCCTTTCGTTGCGCTGCTGGTGTCTGGTGGTCACTCCATGCTGGTGCGGGTCGATGGGATTGGCAGTTATGAATTACTCGGCGAGTCTATCGACGATGCGGCTGGTGAAGCCTTTGATAAAACGGCCAAGCTGCTGGGGTTGGATTATCCGGGGGGCCCGTTGCTAGCGAAGCTGGCCGATCAGGGCGAAGGCGGCCACTACAGTTTTCCGCGCCCGATGACCGACCGGCCTGGCCTGGATTTTAGCTTTAGCGGTCTTAAGACCTTTGCTGCCAATACCATTCGCGACGCTGATGGCAGTGATCAAACCAAAGCTAATATTGCTTTTGCTTTTCAGGAAGCGGTCATTGATACCCTGATTATTAAGTGTAAAAGGGCGCTTAAACAAACCGGATTGAAACGATTGGTGATAGCCGGCGGCGTGAGTGCTAATACTTCATTACGCGCTGCCATGACAAAATTAATGCAGGATATCAACGGCGAAGTGTATTACCCGGGCTTAGGCTTTTGTACCGATAACGGCGCCATGATAGCGTATGCCGGCATGCAGCGACTCAAAGCAGGTGAAGCCACTCCTCTGTCAGAATCGGTCGTTCCTCGCTGGCCACTTGATTCGTTAACACCAGTGTCATAAAAAAGGTGTTATCTTATGCTTTTTAATTGATATCAAAGCCTTTTATGACATTCTTTAGCTGGCGCGGCCTACTTGGCTGCCTGATTCTTGTTAGTCTGAATGTGCATGCTGAACGCCCGGAGCAGCATGTGGTATTAATCTCAATCGATGGCTTCCGCCACGACTATATCGAAAAGCATCAGGCCCGGGCGATGGCCAATATTGCCGCTCGCGGTGTTCGCGCTGAAAGCATGCAGCCGGTGTATCCGGCCAATACTTTTCCTAATCATATTTCACTGCTGACCGGCCTGTTGCCGGTTAATCACGGTATTGTAAACAATCGTTTTTACGATAAAAGCCGTCACGCTTACTATTCCATGGGTGAAGCTTATAAAGACAGTACCTGGATCACGGCAATGCCGTTCTGGAATCTGGTGGAAACCCATGGTTACCCGGCAGCCACCTACTTTTGGCCGGAGTCAGACGCACGGATTGGCGGGCAGTTACCTTCTTATCATTTTCACTATTCCAAATATTCAGATTATCAGCAGCGTATTGATCAGATCATTGAATGGCTGACCTATTCGGATGCGACCCGACCGGTGTTTATTGCCGGCTACTTCTCTTTAGTCGATACCGTGGGGCACGACTATGGGCCGGATGCCCCGCAGACTTTTGCAGCAGTGCAAAAAATTGATGCGCTGATTGGCCAGTTGTATGAACGTATTCAGGCTTTGCCAATTAAGGTTAACCTAATCCTGGTGTCTGATCACGGCATGAACGCGGTAGATACCAGCCGGATAATTTATCAGGACGAGCTGAATATCAGCGATGACTTTCTGGTACTCAACGAAGGCGAACAAATACTCTTGTACGCCAAAGACGGTGTCAGCGAGGCGGACGTTAAAAAGCAGGAAGAGGCGTTGCGAGCATTAGCACTGCCCGGAGTCAGAGTGTTTGATGAAAATCAACGAAACCATTATCACATGCCGCATAATCCGCGTACCGGTGATATTATCATTACCATTGATGCACCGGCCCGGTTTGCTAAAAATAAAGACAGCCGTATTGGTCCGGGCGGTCATGGCTATCTGCCTGAACATCCGGACATGGGGGCAACGTTTGTCGCTGCCGGGCCTGCCTTTAAGCAAGGGCAACGCCTTCCGCGCTTCAGTAATCTGGAGGTGTATCCGGCATTGGCAAAAGTGCTGGGACTTGAGTTGCTCCGCCCCATCGACGGCAAACTGGATGTGCTCAATCAGGCGCTGGCTGAACAGTAACCTACGAGGTCGTGAAAATGAGTAAGTCTTATCCCGAAATTACCCAACGTATTTCCAGTAATTTAAAAGCATTACGCAGTGATATCAGCGATACCATGCAGGGCTTTTCTGCCATGGCGCAAGCCGCTACCAAAGATGGCGTACTGGACAAGAAAACCAAAGAACTCATCGCCCTGGCCATTGGCGTATCTACCCGCTGTGACGGCTGCATCGGCTTTCACGTTAAAGCTCTGGTGGAGCTTGGTGCAACCAAGCAGGAAATCGAGGAAACGCTGGGCATGGCGGTCTACATGGGAGGTGGTCCGTCGCTGATGTACGCCGCAGATGCCATGCTGGCTTATGAACAGTTCAGTGAAGCCAGCGCTTAATCACTCTTGCCGGTTGAACCGGCTTGCATAGCTTGTCGATAGGGCCGGTAGGTCTGGCTATCGACTATGTTCTGGTGTGGGGAGCTTTGTTCCTCGCACTTGTCTGGCTTCGTCTGGTCGTAAAAGAAAAGCCACTACGCGCGCAGGTAGAAAACACCCTGTTCAGTGTTTTTGTGGCGGCACTCCTTGGCGCCAGAGCCGGATTTATCTGGCGCATGTGGCCACAATATCAATTTGACTTGCTGGCCATGCTGGATATTCGCGATGGCGGCTTTTTGCCCCAGGCCGGATTGATAGCCGGGGCACTGGTACTGATATGGCGTGTGCATAAACTGCCTGTTACCCGCAAGCCTTCAGTGAAAGTTGTTCTGCTCACTGCCGCTTGTATGTTGCCGGTTTATATTGGGGTTAACTGGGTAAATCGCAGCACGACCATGCCGTTACCGGTGGTGCAGAATAATGTTCTTCAAACGGTGGACTTTGCAGCCTTTACGGATAAGCCCATTGTACTGAATGTGTGGGCTACCTGGTGCCCGCCATGTCGCCGCGAAATGCCGGTGCTTGAGCAGGCCCAGCAAAACTACCCCGACATGCATTTTATTTTTTTAAATCAGGGAGAGTCGGCCCACGACGTTAATGATTTTCTCAATAGCCAGGGACTCAAACTTGAAAATGTCCTGCTTGATCCGAGCGGGGCGGTAAGTGAAGCCTTCGGCGTGGCAGTATTGCCTACTACGCTGTTTTATTCTCCCCAGGGTAAATTGCTGTATCGCCATGTAGGCGGTGTGTCGGCGGCAAGTCTGGATTACGCACTGCAACAGCTTACACAAAGCACGCCTGAAGAATAACGCTTATTCGTTGGCTTTGCCTTTATCCCAGACTTTACTCTCTTCGCCTTTGCGCAACCGCTGAATGTTTTCTTTGTGTCTGAAAATGATCAGCACCGACAGCATCGCCACCGGGATGGTGTACGTGGGCTTGATAAACCAGGTAAACACTGGCGCCAGTAGTACGGTAACAATAGCGCCCAGTGAAGAATATCCCCAGATAAATACCACAACCGCCCAACTGGCAATCAGCGAACCGGCCAGCGCCGGGCCAATTGGCAACATGGCGCCAAATGCTGTAGCGACGCCCTTACCGCCGGCAAAATTAAAATAGAGCGGGAAGATATGGCCCAGACAAGCAGCAATGGCAATAAAACCCAGGGCTACCGGGGCAAGCCCCATAAAGTAGGCTGAATACACCGGAATGGTGCCTTTCAGCACGTCGATAACCAGCACCAGCAAAGCCGGCACCCGACCACCGAGGCGGTAAACATTGGTGGCACCAGGGTTGCCCGAGCCATGACGGCGCGGATCGGGTAATCGAAAAGCACGGCTGACCAATACTGCACTGCTAACAGAGCCTATCAGGTAGGCAACGCCAATCATTAACAGACTGAGTGCAATCAAGCCAATGCTCCAACTATGTACGAAAAGTGTGCACACACTACTAGAATATCGCCCGCAAAGCCAGACATTGTGACGCTATAGGTGACAGTTATAAAAGGTTCTCAGAGCTGGCCGGACTGGCCAAGCTTACCGGGATCGCGTAATCTGCAACGCCAATGCTATACTCGCAAAAAAATGAGTTTTAAGGTGCAGCAAACAATGCAGCAAATATTTATCGAAGGGCTGGAAGTGCCAACCCTGATAGGCGTATATGACTGGGAGCGCACGCAAAATACGGTGTTAATTGTCGACTTGTTAATTGATGCCGACCTGAGCGCGGCTATGCAGTCAGACGATGTGGCTCACACTATCGATTATGCAGCGGTAGCCGAAACGGTTAAGCAAGTGGGAAGTGACTCTTCCTTTGAGTTACTGGAAACGTTTGCCAAGGCCATTATCAGTGCTGTTTGCCAGGCGTTTGCGGTACAAAACCTGGTACTGACGATCGAAAAGCCGGGGATATTACCCGATGCCCGCAAAGTAGGTATCCGAATCACTCACGAGGCAGGCAAATAAAGTGAGCCTGCATCAGGTTTTTATTGGTATTGGCTCGAATATTGAGCGCGAGTTTCATACCCGCGAAGCTTACCAGTTGCTGCACCAGTACTTTGACAACGTGGTGGTATCACCGGTTTATGATTGCCCGGCCCAGGGCTTTGACGGACCGGGATTCTACAACTGGGTGGCACGAGTGGATACCAGCCTGTCGCTGGAGGCTATTTATCAGTTATTCAAACAATTAGAAGCCGAATACGGGCGAAAAGACTGGTATAAAAAGCACTGTTCACGCACAATGGATTTGGATTTATTGTGCTTCGATCAAGTGGTGTGTGATGCACCGGTGACGCTGCCCAGAGCGGAAATTCTACAGCGCGCGTTTGTACTGCGGCCGCTGGCTGATATTGCCCCGGATATGCGCCACCCGGTGGTGGGAAAAACTTTCTCGCAACTCTGGCAGGCCTTTGATCACAGCAAGCAGCTAACCACACCTGTCGATTTTACATGGAGTTTACCCCAGGGATGACGCTTTTCGAAATTATTGTTCTGGCCATTATCCAGGGCCTTACCGAATTTTTACCTATCAGTAGTTCCGCCCATTTGATTTTACCTGCCGAAGTGCTCGGCTGGCGTAATCAGGGCCTGGCATTCGATGTAGCTGTGCACGTGGGCAGTTTACTGGCAGTAATGATTTACTTCCGTAATGACATCCTGCAAATGACAGGGGCCTTTTTTAAGCACGGATTTAGTCAACAACAGAACACCGACAGCAAGCTTGCCTGGTTTGTGGTAATTGGCACTATACCGGCAGTAATCGCTGGTTTTTTACTGAAAGACCTGATTGAAACCCACGCTCGCAGTGCTGCTGTAATTGCTACCACGACCATCCTGTTTGGCTTGCTACTGTGGTATGCCGATGTAAAAGCTAAACACGTGCAGAAGCTGGAACAACTGACATTGCGTCAGACCATTATTATTGGTCTGGCCCAGATGCTGGCATTAATTCCGGGGACATCCCGTTCTGGTATTACTATGACGGCCGGTCTGATGCTGGGCTTAAACCGGGAAAGCGCAGCGCGCTTTTCGTTTTTACTGTCTATTCCGGTGATCCTCGGCGCTGGGTTATTAGCAGTAAAAGATCTGTTGGACGCCAATGAAGCTGTGGACTGGTCGGCATTAATTTACGGTGCAGGCTTTTCCTTTGTTAGTGCTTATCTGTGCATCTTTTTGTTCCTCAGCTGGATAAGCCGCATCGGTATGTTACCGTTTGTGATATACCGCTTACTGCTTGGCGTCGTGCTGATTGCCTTTATATTCTGGTAAGCCCTGTATCGATTTGATGGAGATAACAAATGGCTGAAACTATTTTTGATAAGATTATTGATAAGTCTATCCCGGCAGATATTTTGTACGAGGACGACAAGGCGTTAGCCTTCAAAGATATCAATCCGCAGGCACCGATTCATTTTCTGGTCATTCCTAAAAAGCAGATTGCCACCATTAATGACATCAGCGAAGAAGATGAAGCGGTGGTCGGCCATCTCTACACAGTAGCAGCCAAACTGGCTCATGAGATGGGCTTTGCCGAAGAGGGTTACCGTGCGGTAATGAACTGTAATGAGTTTGGTGGCCAAACCGTTTATCACATCCATTTACATGTTCTGGCCGGGAAAATGATGGGCTGGCCTCCATACACAGATAAACCCAAGCATTTAGAGTAACTTCGCGCCTAAGCGCGAAGTTATCCCGGAAGCGCCAAAGGCGCTATCCGGGATCTCCTGAGAAGGCTGACTAACCTAAATAGTATCGCGTTTGTTATCCCGGAAGCGCCACAGGCGCTATCCGGGATCTCCTGAGCAGGTTGACTAATCTAAACAGTATCGCGTTTGTTATCCCGGAAGCGCCAAAGGCGCTATCCGGGATCTCCTGAGAAGGCTGACTAACCTAAACAGTATCGCGTTTGTTATCCTTCGAAGCGCCAAAGGCGCTATCCGGGATCTCCTGAGAAGGCTGACTAACCTAAACAGTATGCGTTTGTTATCCCGGAAGCGTCAAAGACGCTATCCGGGATCTCCTGAGAAGGCTGACTAACCTAAACAGTATGCGTTTGTTATCCCGGAAGCGTCAAAGACGCTATCCTCTTTATATCCTGTCATCCCGGAAAGGACGCAGTACTTATCCGGGATCTCCTTGACTGATATTGTGGACTAAAAAATACCATTCTCTGCGTATCTATAGAATGTAGGCACTTCCACCACCATTCATTTCTCCACATTTTGTCGGGGTGCCGACTGCACCCAGAGGGGAGCCGTCATCCATGACGCCTCTACGCTTTTACTTAATCTGCCCGGCCTCAGTATTTCGCAATACAAAGAACCAAATAAAAAGCAGGTTGTTTATCAGTCAATAGCCTTATCAGAAGATACCGGCTCGTGGGCCGGTATGACGATGATTTTTGGGACCACAAAATACCCTGTCATCCCGGAAAGTACGTAGTACTTATCCGGGATCTCCATCGTGCAATCGTAGGCTGTAAAAGCACACCTGTTCAGGCATTCAACTTCCAAAAACTGTCTTATTTGAATCTACCCTTCATACCAGTTTTGAACTAGCGTCACCTGCGGATACTCCAGGTCGATATTCCAGGCCGTTTTATAGTCAGTAGAACAGCAAAGCAAGTGAAATAGTCAGTGATATCATGCCCAATCCGCACATTTCATATGCTGATTTTTTATTAATGGTGAAAGGGTGTGTCGTGAAGTACTTTTCGAGTTGTTCAAGAACGTTAATGATTGTCGTGGTTGAAAAGCTGCCCTTAAAATTAAACGATGATTCGTTTTTGGAATCCTTGGATTGATATTCAATAGCTCCGGGCATGGCTGGCACTTTGATAATTCCGGGTTGTTCGCAATAATTCAGCTGGTTATGAGCCAATGCAGTTTTAAGTGCCGGTGTAAAGTCATCAGCCATACCGATAACCTGGTACGACCGCCTTTGTCGCCAGCATTTAACACCTAAATAAATGGTTACCGCCAGCAGAATAATTTCTTGGCCTTCCAGGCTACCGGTTTGCGAAAACCGAACAGCCTCCAGGATGATTAGTACTAAATAGATTAACAGGGCAAAGCTCATCAGCAGACCGCTTGAGACAATAAAAGGCCGTTTGGTGGAAAGTACCCGCCAGCCTAAATAGATATAATAAAGCGACATTGCGAGTAGAAATAACGCAGCGATTTGTTTCATACAGGACTCCTTGTCAGATGAAAACGGCCTGAATGAACAGGCCAGATGTTAACTAGCAGACTGTGTTCCTTGTCTGCCTGAACGCGGGGCGATATATCACCCCGGTAGATTAACCGTTACCGGAGTGAAAATAAGTGCCTGGCGCTTTTCGTTATAAACCGAGTTGTGTTTTTCCCTGGTCAAACACAATATCAACTGGAATACTGGCCGCTTTTAAACGGGCCAGATCGGCTTCCAGTTGAGGCTTAATAATACCCTTATCCGCAACCAGCTCAGCTACGCCATCGTAATCACCATTGCCTTGCAGGGTTAGAATAAGCTCAGATAAGGAAGAAACCGCTGCCGACATTTTATCCATATTCACGCTGTACAGGCCATCTTCGTTGCGGTCAAAAGCGCCCATGGTAGCAAAATAGTTAAATCGAATCATATTAGCCTTGCCGTGTGCACTGGATGCACCAAAGCGCACTGAACGGAAGATCCCCGCCATAAAGGTAACGTAATAATCCTCCAGGGTGCCCTCGGTTATTTCACCTTTTTCCAACAGGCTCTGAACCATGTACAGACCGAGAATATCGGCTTTACCTTCTTCCAGGGCCGAGGCGTGCTCTTTAAGTGCAGCCCGAACTGTGCCTTTATCGGTAATGGTGTTTTTGATCCCCAGACCATGGGCCACTTCGTGGAACATGGTGTTGGCAAAGAAGGCGTTAAAGGTAATGTGTTCGCGTTGTTCAGGGGCAATAAGCACCTCTGAAATGGGCTTAAGAATATGATCAAACTTGGCTTGCATCGCATTTTTCAGCTGCAGGCGGCGGGTGCCTTTAGCAAGCTGAACCCGCTCATCATTGGGCAGGTTGATAGCAATGGTTTTACTGCCGGCATTAGAGTGCCCGGCATAATAAATCACATCATAAGCATTAAGATCGGCATCCGATCCAGGCGTTTCCTGTTTGTAGGCCTCATCGACTGGCAATCCTTCTTGCAGCTCGGGCAGGAACTGAGCATATTTTGCTAATCGCTCGCTCCAGGCCATATCTTTGATGAGTACATAAGATTCAAATGCGGCGCGATAACCATAGAGTTGGTCTTCATAGGTTTCGATGGGGCCAATCACCAGCTCAATGGGGTTGGTCTTCATATCCATCCAGGCCATGTCCGACGCGTAGTAATCATCGTTCAGTAACGCTGCGGCACGCAATTTCAGGTAGTTTGCGAAGGTCTCATTATCTGCCAGTTCAGAGGCCTCTTTAAGTAAAGCTGCGGCTTTTGTTAGTTCTGCCTGATATTTCTCAGAATAGGGCGTGGCAGTTAAATCGCCGCTTTCAGTGCGCTCTACCACCGAGTAGAGGCCATCTTTATCAGCAAATTCAGCCGCCGCAAACTCCGCTTTAGTCATGTCCTGAGGGTAAAACTCAGCGCCGGCGGCTTTTTCGCCGTAGCCACTCAGGAACGGCGCATCACCGTTTAAACGATCCCAGGGGCCATAGTTAATAGCCGCAAAAGCCTTGAGTTCCTCATTGCTAAACTGCTGCAGAAATGCTGTTTTATCGCCAAAAAAGGCCTGTTTCCAGAACAGGTCGTCCATAATTTCCGAGGCGTCTATCAGCTTGCTGAGCATTTGTTTTTGATTATCACTCAAATGCGACAAATCAGCGGTTAGCGGAACCTGGTGATAGATCCCCAGACGACTGTCATCAACCAGTAATTCAGGCGCTGTAGTCTGGGTTGTTGATTGCGGTGACTGAGGCTCTGAACAGCCGGCGAAAAGAAGTGAACTGGCCAGGGCGGTGAGGGCAAATGTTTTTTGCAGTGCTTTGCGCATAATAATTCGTCCGTCGTTTATTAAAAGTTGTTGTTATTGTTTAGCATTTTTATCCGTGAAACTGATCTTTCTCGCTATCTTTAATTCCGGAGGGCTTTTACAAATAGCTGCCGAGCGTTAAAAAAATAGAAACTCTTTCTAGCATAACCAAGCCGTAAAGCAGATGCTATACTCTGATAAGGAACAAAATTTCTTTTGTCGGCCGCACGATAATTCCCTGAATGTCATTTTTTCTTTATCCGGACTGGTCGCATGACAGAAATTTAAGCTATGTTATGGTTATATAACAGCAACAAACATTGATTTTCAACAATATAAAAAGCAGCGCGCTCCGTTACTGTTAACCGCAACGGATGCGAAAACACACTGACCATCGACAAAGGTAGGAATATGTCTACACAAAATGCGCTACTCACCATTCTGGTTGAAAAGATTAAAAACGATACGTTGGTACTGCCAACGTTACCCGCAGTGGCATTGAAAGTTCGTAAAGCCGCAGACAATCCGGATATTAACTTACATGATATGGGTGAGGTGATTGGCCAGGATCCATCGCTGAGTGCGAGGATGATCAAGATTTCTAACAGTGCCTACATGGGGCGCGCGGTAAAAGTAACCTCCATCTCGCAGGCCGTTACCCGCATAGGCCTGAGACAAATCAAAAACATTGCAACGGCGCTGGCAATGGAACAACTGTTTGTTTCAAAAAACGAGCTGGTTGGTGAGTACATGAAAAAAGAATGGGCAAACACCGTTGAAGTGGTTGCCAATTCGATGGCGGCATTACAAATGTACACGGCGAGAACCAAGAAGCGCGATTTCACTATTGATACCATGACGTTAATGGCTTTAATCCATAGTATTGGCGTTTTGCCAATTTTAACTGAGGCAGAGCGTCACACTGAGGTGTTTGCCAGCCCTAGCTTCCTCAACGATGCCATCGACAAGCTGGCCCCCAAAGTAGGCGGCAGCATTATGCGAAACTGGGAATTCGGCGAAGATTTCGTAGTGGTGGCTGAGCGCTGGCACGATCTGGCCTACATTCCTGAAAAGCTAGGCTACATCGACTTTGTGAGAGTCGGCGCGGCATTAGCGGGCCAAATCAACAGTAAGAAAGACGCAGTGCTTAACCTGGCCATTCAGCGTGGTGTGGTGGAAGATGTAAACTCACTGCTGTCTGACGATTTTGCTGAAATGCGGGCTGCGGCTAAACAAATCTTTGCCTGATCCCCCGGGGCCCGTTTAACGGCCCCGTTTATAGTTTTATGGCTTTACCGGCTGTTTCCATTGAGGATGCAGCCAAAGCGTTACTACTCCCGCAAGCAGCCCCCAAACCGGTGCGCTAATCCCTGCCAGGCTTAATCCTGATGCACTGCACAGCAAGGTTAGTATTGCACCCTGCCTGAAAGGCGCATCCTGCAGACTGTGCAACAAACTCGATTGTAAGGTAGATAACAGTGCAATGCCTGCCAGTAAGCTGGTTACCACCTGCGGCATCTGAGTGAAAATCAGGGTAATGGTGACGGCAAACAGGCCGGCTAGACAATAGCCAATCCCGGCCACTACACCTGCCAGGTAGCGCTTGGCCGGGTTTTCATCCACATTGTCGGCCATGCAAATAGCAGCGGTTATCGCCGCCAGGTTAATCATGAAACCGCCAAACGGGGCACTGAACAGCTGCACCATAGCTATGCCCGTCAATACGAACCGATTGTCTGGCTTATAGCCATGGCTGTGTTGAATACTGATGCCTGGCAGGTTTTGCGACAAGGTGGTTATGAGAAAAAGTGGCAGACCAATACTGATAAGTGCGGCACCATTGAAAGCCGGCATAACCCACTCAAGGGCCGGCAGGGCAAAGTGGATAGGCTTACTGCTGGTACCGGTTAGCAGCAGTGCGGCCAGTGCTGCAACCATCAGTAAAACCAGCATCAGGTAACGGGGAAACCAGCGACTGCCAAGCAGATAAATCAGAATAAACAGCATACTCAGCAAAGGATAGTCCTGAGCGCTGGTAAACACACCCAGACAGTAGGGCAATAAGATCCCTGCCAGCATAGCGGCGGATAGTGCCGGGGGAATTCGTTCAATACCGCGCATCAGTAAACGACTGCGTGCGGCCAAAAAGCTTAGGAGCCCGGCAAATAAAAAGGCACCGGTAATCTCCCCCAGCGAAAAATCACCCGCCGTAGAAATTAAAAAAACCGCGCCGGGCGTCGACCACGCTGTAATTACCGGCATTTTAAAACGCCACGAAAAAAACAAGGTGGTCAGCCCCATGGCTAAACCGAGCACCAGTAACCAGCTTATCAGTTGAGATTCGCTGGCACCGGCCTGTCTGGCCGCTTCAATCACTATCACTACCGAGCTACTGTAACCTACAATGACAGAACTGGAGCCGGCGGCTAGATGACTAAGCTGAAGCGAGTGATTGTGGTTCATGGCCAAACTTTCCTGTGTAGAAAACTCTTGTTGTGCGCTATAACGTACATTTGGAGTTACTATAGCATTGTGCGTTATAGCGCACAATTGACGGGCTGTGATTAATCATCCTTATGAAGCGCTGCTCAACAGTCGTTTCTATTCGTTGGTGCAGGGTTTACTGTGTTGGATTGATGTATACTGTCGCCACAGGCAACAGCTAAATGCCAACAAATTCCAATCAAACCTAAAGGAAACCGCCAATGCTTAAGGACAAGCAATGAGTCTGCAGATATCACCAGCCACCCGCATTATAAGTCTGGATGCGCTACGAGGCGTTGCCCTGCTCGGCATTCTGATGATGAACATTATTGCTTTTGCGTTTCCCCGGGCGCTCTATGATAACCCTTTCGCGCTGGGGCCGTTAAGCGCCGTAAACGAGTGGCAGTGGTTTCTGGCGGAGGTGTTCTTCGCAGAAAAGTTTTACGCTTTGTTTGCCGCTTTATTCGGCGCTGGTATTGCTATGATGGCAGAGCGGCAGCCGGATCCCATAAAGGCTAAGCAGGTCCACTACCGTCGTATGTTCTGGTTACTGCTGATTGGCTTGTTGCATGCCTATGGCTTGTGGTGGGGAGATATTCTGGTGACCTACGCTATTGGCGGCATGCTGATCTTTAAGTGCAGAAACTGGTCGGTAAAAAAGCTACTTGGCTTTGGCTTTTTCCTGCAAGGTATTCTGATGCTGTTGTTATGGCTGGTGTATTACTCCTGGGGAGGCATGTCTGACGGTGAGCAACTGGAAGTTATTCACAGTATCAGCCCGCCACTGGCACAACTGCAGCAGGAAATAGCCGCTTATCAGGGCAACTGGTGGCAAAGAGCATCGATGCGGGTTGATACTGCGCTGGATTTTCATGTCAATGCGCTGATCGCGGTGGAGTTTCGCATGTGCGGTTTAATGCTGGTAGGCATGGCACTGTACAAGCTTGGTATTTTAACCGCTAGCCGCTCGCTTAAATTTTACCGGCTCAATGGAATACTGGGCGTCATTCTCGGCGCTTTGATATGTGGGGCAGGGGCTATGCTCAGTAAACAAAATGGTGTGGTGATACCTGAATTTATGACCGTCTACCGGTTTCCCAATTACTGGGGCGCACTGGTTTTAGCCTGGGGATATGTGTGTCTGGTGATGTGGCTGGTGAAAGTTGCCGGCAATAACTGGCAGGGAGCGGTGGTAAACTATTTGGCGCCAGTAGGGCAGATGGCGCTGACTAATTATCTGCTGCAAACGCTGCTTTGTTGTGCCATATTTTATGGCTGGGGGCTGGGTCTGTTTGGTGAGTTACAGCGCAGTTCTCTTACCTTGATCGTATTGTCTATATGGGCTGTGCAGCTGGTTATCTCACGCTGGTGGCTTAGTAGCTTCAACAGCGGGCCCATGGAGCGAATATGGCGTAACCTGACCCAACGCTGCTGGCAACCAGTGCTGCAGCGCAGGGTCAGGCAGGCTGCTTAACTGTCTTTATCGAGGTCCAGTGCTTCGCTCAGGAAATTAACAAAGGCACACATCTCTGCAGACATCAGGCTGAACTCAGCGTCTAAGCGCGCTGCTACCTGATCCTTAGGGATGTCCTGAGTTTCTTCTTTGATCCGGTCGGTAAACTTAATGCGTTTTACCGAACCGTCTTCCTGAATGACCGCTTCCAGTGTTTCGTCGAAATCGAAAGCCACTTTTTGTACCAGTTTTCCGGCATCCAGGTGGAGCTGAATTTCTTCGCTGTCCAGCGGCTGGTTTTTACACCGAATAACGCTACCTACTTCATCCGTAGATTTAAACTCGGCTTCTTCCAGTAACTCAATTTTGGCGGGTGGCTTATCGGTTAACCAGTGAGTCAGTTCACTTTGCAGGCTGTGACGAACCAGAGGGACTACCGGCAGTGAACCCAGGGCTTTACGGACCATAGCCAGGAATGCTTCGGCTTTACCGTCGGCGCTGGCATCCACAATCACTAAATTATCAGCAATTGAGATAAAACCGTTAGTATAAGAATTTTTCACGAAAGCCTGGGGTAACAGACGGGTAATAATTTCCTGCTTCAGATCTGACTGAGCTTTTTTACCCACCGGTGAGCCCGTTTCTGCCTCAATCTGGGCGACTTTGTCGGCCAGTTCAGAATTGACTACGGAAGAAGGCAGCAAGCGTTCCTGCTTCTTCAGCGTGATCCAGTAACGCAGTTGAGTCTGGTGGAATAGCAGGGTGTTTTTGCCGGCGTCGTGTAACGGTGAGACAAAGCCCATGGTGGCACTTTCCTGGCTGCCACAGGGGCGAAAGGCGAGTTCATTTAACGCCGTTTGTAATTCATCATCATTGAGTGCCAGCGGCTGGGTGAGCCGGTAGGCTTTAATATTCTTAAACCACATAAAGAAGATCTGTCATTTTGAAAAGGCCGAAAGGTTAGCAGTGCACCGGTAACTGCGCAACTACTGCAGGTGATTTAGCTGGCCGGGGTAAGTGGCTATCAGGTTCGGGCCGGGAAGCGGATTTCGTAGCGCAGGCCCTGGCCAGGTTCACTGCTTGCTTCGATGTTGCCGTCGAGCGCCTGGGTCACCAGGTTATACATAATGTGAGTACCCAGACCGCTGCCGCCCTGACCACGTTTAGTGGTAAAAAACGCATCAAAAAGGTGGCCAAGCTGGTCGGACGGGATACCACAGCCATCGTCCTGATAGGTCAGTAAAACGTCTTCACCATCCTGTTGTACGGCAATATCAATGTGACCATCAGGCTTGTTTTCAAAGCCGTGGATAATCGAGTTCATGATCATATTGGTGATGATCTGGGCAATAATACCCGGCGCTGAGCGAATGTACAGGTCATCGGGGCACTGCACATTTACCTTGTGCTGAGTGTGTTTAAACGACGGACCGAGAGATTGCAAAATCTCATGCAGGTAGTTATTTAAGTTAAATACCCGCTCTGCTTCACTGGTTTGGTCTACTGCCACCTGTTTAAAGCTGGTGATAAGGTCCGATGCGCGGTTTAAGTTAGTCAGTAGCAGATTGGTAGTTTGTTCAGCCTCATCTAAAAAAGACGCCATGGTTTTATTCGTGAGGGATTTATCCTCATAATTCTTACGTACTTCCGCCAGGCGCTCATTGAGAAAGCTGGAGGCGGTAACCCCAACGCCGAGTGGGGTATTCACATCGTGGGCAATACCGGCTACCAGGCCACCAAGAGAGGCCATTCGTTCAGACTCAAGCAACTGATCCTGGGCCAGCTTAAGATTTTCCATGGACTGGGCCAGTTCTTTATTTTTATCCCGCAGCACGTTTTCGATGTACTGACGATTTTCGTTTTCCTGGCGAAGCTCGCGCTGATTAGCAATGAGTTCATCTTTCTGACGCTCCAGATCCAGCATGATCTGACTCAGCGACGCGGTTTTCTTAGCGACTTCCTGTTCCAGCAACAGATTCTGATCGTCGAGTTTTTTATTCACCCGCTGTAGCTCACTTTGCGTGTTTTTCAGCTGTTGCTGGGAGACTATCAGATCATCAATCACCTGGTTGTAGGAATATTGCAGCAGGCGCAGTTCATTTTCGTCGTCAAGAGTTAGATAGATTTTTGACTGCTCAGGATTATCCGGATTAAACGCACTCATCTTCTGCGTCACTTCCATTAAAGGATCTGACAGCATGCGGCGGAAGGCGGTCATAAACAAAAATACCAGAAAAGCGGTTTTAACAATCGCATTGCCGATCAAAAAGAAGATCCCCACTTCGATACGGCCGAAAATAATATCGAAGTTGGAATACAGGGTTACATCACCCACCGTGGAGGCACGGTTGGAGAATTCAAAAATCAATGGAAAGCTGTAACTGAACAGGCCGCCGTCATGATCTTCGAGTTCGCCGCTGGTGAAAGGCGCGCGAATTTGCGCTATGGTCACGCCTAAATCAGCAATGTAATCACCATTCTCATCGCGAATTTGTACGCCGGTTACAATGGGTAATTCCATGAGCCCTTCGGCAATTGATTGTGCCTGAGGAATATTAACTTCCCATATGGCCCGGGTAAGACTGGTGGAGAACGTGTTTTTCAGGGTCTGGAGTTCGGATTCAATGTGGCTTTTGGTGCTGAGATACTCAGTAAAAATTTGGCCAATGGTCACAATGAAAGTCAGAAAAAAGTATACCGACAAAACGCGTGTTAGTAGCTTTCTCGACAACCCTGTCTGAACCGACGCCATCTGATACCTATCTAATATTACTGATGAGTTTTTGAACTCTTTCAATAATATGTGTTAATTGCTGAATAGACAAGTTCTTAGCTCGAGTTCCTGATAATTAGCGCAATGACTAAATCGCCTTCATACTACGCCATGCTTTTTTATATTCAAATCATCTTTACATTTTCGCTAACATTTATTGGCCCTGCTAAGTTATCGGGCATATTTATTTACGCAATCATCCCAATAAATCAGGTAATCGCAGTCACAAACTTGACATATAAATGTAATCGTTTAATAAAATTGTCACACACCCTGATAATAATAGCGGCGTTTTGTTATGAGCTGGAAAAAATCTATGTCAAGAAGAGTCTTGTTGGTAGAGGATGAAGCGCCTATTCGCGACATGCTATCTTTTGTGCTGGAACAGTCGGGATTTGAGACTATCGAAGCAGAAGATTACGATATCGCGCAACAAAAGTTGGTAGAACCTTATCCTGATTTAATTTTGTTGGACTGGATGCTACCTGGTGGTAGCGGCGTTCAACTGGCCAAAAGCCTGAAGCAACATGAATTTACCCGGGATATTCCGGTCATCATGCTGACTGCTCGCGGCGAGGAAGACGATAAAATCCGTGGCCTGGATGCCGGTGCGGACGATTACATTACCAAACCGTTTTCGCCCAAGGAACTGGTGGCTCGTATTAAGGCAGTGATGCGCCGCGTTACACCCACCTCAAATGAGCAACCCATTGAATTTAACGGTCTTAAGTTAGAGCCTATCTCGCATCGGGTAATGGCCAATGACGAAGCGCTGGATATGGGCCCTACAGAATACAAGTTATTGCACTTTTTCATGACGCATCCGGAGCGGGTGTATAGCCGTGAACAATTGCTCGACAATGTTTGGGGAACCAACGTCTACGTGGAAGATCGCACGGTGGACGTGCATATTCGCCGTTTACGCAAAGCCATTGGTGGTCAGGGACACGACGCCATGATCCAAACGGTCAGAGGTGCAGGTTACCGCTTTTCGACTAAGCTTTAATTTGATTTCATCTTTGGGGTAGGTATAGTCTGCCCCATCGTCAGCGCGCAAGAAAGGAACAACCGGGATGTATTACCCCTTTTCGTGGATAAAGTCAGTTGCGCGACTCGTCCTGTTTCTTATCTTCTTTGCGATTATCGGCTGGTATGTGGAAGACATGCTGCTGGCTGTGGCTATGGGCGCCACGGGTTTATTGCTGGTTAATTACTGGCAGTTATTCAAATTAAACCGCTGGTTGTGGCACAGCCGTAAGATGTCGCCGCCGTCGGTCAGTGGATTATGGGAACATATCTACGAAGGGATTTACTACCTGCAGCGGCGTAACCGCAACAAACGCAAGGAGTTGGGCGCGCTGGTTAAAAGGTTTCGCGAAGGGTCAGAAGCTTTGCCCGATGCTGCGGTGGTGGTGGATTCCAAAGCCTGTATTATCTGGTGCAACCGCCTGGCCCGTCTGGAGCTGGGCTTGCGCTGGCCGTCTGATGCGGGGCGGCGACTGGATAACCTAATCCGGCACCCTGAATTTATCGAGTATTTTCATGCCGGGAAATATCATTTTCCGATTGAAGTACCGTCACCGCTCAACCCGTTAAAATCTTTCGAATACCGGATCATGCCCTATGGTGAAGAGCACTTATTGCTGATTGCCCGGGATGTCACGCGTCTGAGCCAGCTCGAGGAAATGCGCAAAGATTTTGTCGCCAACGTTTCCCACGAATTACGTACGCCACTCACGGTTATCAACGGCTACCTGGAAATACTGCCGGATGCCGATGAACAGCTTAATCCGTTTGTGAAAAAAGCTTATCTTGAAATGAGCACCCAGACTCAGCGTATGCAGAGTCTGATTGAAGACTTACTGGTGCTATCCAGAATTGAAGCAAGCTCCGAGCGCGTGTACGAAAACACGGTGGATATGGCGGCGATGCTCAATCAGGTGAAAATTGAAGCCGATGCGCTGAATAAAGACAAGCACCACACCATTGAGTTTCACCTGACTCCCGGAGTGCGTATTTACGGTATTGAAACCGAATTGCGCAGCGCCTGTTCCAATCTGATTTTTAATGCCATCAACTATACGCCGGAAGGCGGCAATATTGACGTGTACTGGTCGGTGACCAAAGCCGGTGTGCGGTTTGCCGTAAAAGATAACGGTGATGGTATAGAGCAGCGCCATCTATCGCGACTGACCGAACGTTTTTACCGGGTGGATAAAGCACGCTCACGAAAAACCGGCGGCTCGGGGCTGGGCTTATCCATTGTAAAACACGTGCTGAATCATCATAATTCAAAACTTCAAATCACCAGTCGGGTAGGCGAGGGCAGCGAATTCTTTTTTGAATTTGATGCCGAGATGATTGCCAGCCAGGAGTAATATGCACAAGTTTGCTTTTCTATTACTGCTTATCGGAGTTTCCGTAAGTGCTGTAGCCAGTGAAACCGGCTACGAGCGCAAGCCCGGTGTGGCAGGCAATATTACCTCTGTGGGCTCCGACACCCTGGCTAACTTAATGACCCTGTGGTCCCAGGAATTTAAAACCCTTTACCCGGATGTGACCTTCCAGATCCAGGCATCAGGTTCTTCTACTGCGCCGCCGGCGCTGACCGAAGGTACCGCTACCATTGGCCCTATGAGCCGGGATTTAAAGCCTAGTGAGCGGCGCGCGTTTATACAGGCTCATGGTTACCCGCCTACGGTGATCAAGGTTGCCATCGATGCCATTGCTATTTTTGTTGAACACCGCAATCCGCTTGCAGGATTAACCCTGCAGCAGGTGGATGCTATTTTTTCCGTTACCCGTTATTGCGGCGCCGAGGAGCGCATTACCAAATGGTCGCAGCTGGGGATCAGTGATTATGGCGATTCGGCACCCATAAGGTTATTCAGCCGAAACTCGGTATCGGGTACCTACGGCCTGTTTAAAATTATGGCGTTATGCGACGGCGACTTTACCAAATCGGTGAATGAGCAGCCGGGCTCTGCCTCGGTAGTATTATCTGTTGCGTCCAGTAAAGGCGGTATGGGATATGCCGCTTACGGGTACAAGACTGCCGGCGTGAAAGCGCTGCCGTTAGGGCATAGCGCAGATAACCTGGTGCCGCTGACCAGCGAAACCGTACAAAATGAAACTTACCCTTTCAGCCGGTTTTTGTATCTGGTGGTAAATAAAGCTCCCGGCGAGCCATTGCCCAAACTGGAGAGTGAATTTTTGCGTTACGTGCTGTCGCAGCGCGGCCAGCAGCAGGTAGAGCGAGATGGCTACTTCCCCATTCGTGAAGATATGCTGAACCGCCAGATGCGGGCTATTGGTGGAGCGGAGGCCTATTAATGCAAGCGCAGTGGAAGCAATGGGTGCTAACCAACTTGTTACGCAATGTACCGGTAACGCAGCTTTATACCACGTTGCTGGGCGAAGGGTTTGCCCACGTTGAAATTGTGGCGCTGCTTGGAAATAACCTGCCTCCCGCACAGCAACAGTCACTGGCCCGGCAATACGCATCACGCTATCCTCAGCCGAAATTTATAGCAACGGGGCTGCCTGATAATATACAGATAATAGAAGCCAAGCAGGCACAGCTGTATGTGGTGAAGGATTTTCTGCCGTTGCCGACCTGTGAAAGCATCGTGGCGCTGAGTAAACAGCATCTCAGGCCATCCACTATTACCACAGCCAGCACTGAGGCAGATACCGCCTTCAGAACCTCGAGCACCTGTGACTTGGTAAGCCTCGACAGTGAAATTGCCCATCAGGTCTCTGCGCACATTATTGATTATTTTGGTTTTGCCAAAGGCAATAAAGAGCCTATCCAGGCTCAGCACTATGCGCCTGGTCAGCAATTTAAAGCCCATACCGATTATTTTGAACCCGGTACCAGTGAATACCGCCAGTTTGCCAGTCAACTGGGGCAGCGTACCTGGACATGCATGGTGTATCTGAACGAAGTTGAGGCGGGTGGCGAAACAGAGTTTGTTAAACTGGATAAATCGTTTACTCCTCACCCTGGTATGGCGGTGATCTGGAATAATTTATTGCCGGACGGGCGGCCTAATGCCAACACCCTGCATCATGCCCATCCTGTTATAAAAGGTGAAAAAGTGGTGATCACCAAGTGGTTCAGAGAGGCGGTCTGACCACTGTCATAATTCAGCCGAAAATCGCCCATAAGCCCGCAACGGCGCTAGTGCTGGCGGTTTTAGTACTTCAAGCTAGTGTTTAAAAAACAATCATCAACTGAAAAATAAGAAACTTTTGTTACAGCTAAATAGTGTAACAAAAGTGTCATTCAAGTCCGGTAGTCTTCTCAGCCATTGAAATAATGACATAAAGTGGTTTTGGAGAATTTTAATGGCTATCAAGCACACATTCAGAGCATCAGCCATTGCAACTGCACTTATTCTGGCAGGTTGTGGTGGGGATATTAATATCAACGAAGGTGATGTGGTAACGGATCCGGCACCAACACCTACGCCAACCCCTACACCAACCCCAACCCCTACACCAACTCCAACGGGTGCAGAAAACCCGTTAGATCAGGGCCTGGCCACCGATGTGTCTTCAGAGTTTCCTGAAATCACCGACAAGCCGGTTTATCGCCTGAACGAAAACGTAGAGTTTAACGAAGAAACCACGCTGACTGCCGACGCACATTGGGTGCTGGACGGTCGTGTTGCTGTGGGTGGCGATGATGAAAACTCTACCGTGCTGAACATTGAAGCGGGTACCACTGTTTTTGGTGAAGAAGGCGAAGACTTCCTGGTTGTTCGTCGTGGTTCACAAATCATGGCCGAAGGTACGGCTGCTGAGCCAATCATCTTTACCTCTGTACAGGACGTTACCGGTCAGGAAACCGATATCGGTCAATGGGGCGGCCTGGTACTGCTGGGTAAAGCACCGGCTAACTCTTGTGGTGATACCGAAGGTAACGCTACTCAGGACGAACTGAATAACTGTGGTGTTTCTGCAGAGGGTGACGCTGGCCAGTTTGGCGGTAACAACCCAACTGATAACTCGGGTGTACTGCGCTACATCGTGGTTAAGCACGCAGGCCGTACTTTAGGTAACGGCGACGAACTGAACGGCATCAGCTTTGCGGGTGTGGGTTCAGGCACCGAAGTCGATTACATTCAGGTTCACCAGAACCTCGACGATGGTGTTGAGTTCTTTGGTGGTACCGTAAACGTTAAACACGTTGTGCTGACTGATAACGGTGACGACAGCTTAGACTGGTCATTTGGCTGGACAGGTTCTGCCCAGTTCGTTTATATCCAGCAAAACAGCGAAAATGGCGACAACGCCATTGAAGCAGACAACAGCGAGTTCGACGCAGCTGCTACGCCATTAACTCAGCCTAATATTGCTAACGTGACTATCGTTGGTGACGCGCAAACTAACGGTGTGCGCTTGCGTGCGGGTACTGCCGGCTTCCTGACTAACGTGTTAGTAACCGGTCCTACAGGTTATCAAAACTGTCTGCGCGTAAACGGTTCTGAGTCTCAGGAACTGGCTGCGGACGGTGAACTGGCTATCACCAACTCAATTGTTGCCTGTGAAGATGCTAACAATAACTTTGGTAGCGACACTATCGGTACCATGACCACCGCTGAGTGGTTTGCCTCACAGTCTGGCAACCAGGTGCTGACACCTGCTGAACTTGGTCTGAGCGATGACGGTTACACGCCTGCACAAGGTTCTGTATTGCTGACTTCAGGTTCTGATCCTACCGCACTGCACAGCAGCTTTGATTCAGCTAACTACGTAGGTGCGTTTGACGGCGCAACTAACTGGATGTCTGGCTGGACTTCAGGTGTTAACGGTGGTTTCCCTGCGGATGTGGATAACGCTTTTGAGCAAGGTTTAGCCCAGGACGTTTCTGCAAACTTCCCGGAACTGACTGACAAGCCGGTTTATCAAATCGACGAAGACGTGGTATTTACTGCCGACGTTACCCTGACTAACGATGCGCACTGGGTATTAACCGGTCGTACCGCAGTGGGTGGTGATAACCAGGATTCAGCAACTTTATACATCGAAAATGGCACCACTATTATCGGTCAGCAGGGTGAAGACTTCCTGGTCGTTCGTCGTGGTTCTAAGATTGAAGCACTGGGTCTGCCTGGTTCACCTATCACCATGACCTCTGTGCAGGACGTAACAGGTCAGGAAACCGGCATTGGCCAATGGGGCGGCCTGGTATTACTGGGTAATGCACCAGCTAACTCTTGTGGCGATACTGCTGGCGACGCAACCGAAGACGAGCTGGCTAACTGTGGTGTCGCAGCTGAAGGTGACGCAGGTCAGTTCGGCGGTAATAACCCGGAAGACAACTCAGGTACTATTCAGTACGTAGTGGTTAAACACGCGGGCCGTACCTTAGGTAACGGTGATGAGCTGAACGGTATCAGCTTTGCGGGTGTGGGTTCACAAACCAACGTTCACCACATTCAGGTTCACCAGAATCTGGACGATGGTATCGAATTCTTCGGTGGTACTGTTAACGTTCGTTACGTTGTACTGACCGACAATGGCGATGACTCTTTCGACTGGTCATTCGGCTGGACAGGTAAAGCACAGTTCGTTTATATCCGTCAGGACTCTGAAGGTGGTGATAACGCCTTTGAATCTGACAACAGCGAATTCGACGCTTCTGCTACACCGCTGACTAACCCAACGGTAGCTAACGTCACTATCCAGGGTGCTGCAATGACAAACGGCGTACGTTTACGTGCCGGTACTGCAGGTGCGCTGTATAACTTCGCAATTACCGGCCCTGAAGGCTACAGCAACTGTTTACGTGTAAACGGTGACGAGTCTCAGGCTCTGGCCACTGCGGGTAGCCTGTCAATTGCTAACTCAGTAGTCGCTTGTGCTGCCGCCAGCAACTTCGGTGATGCTTTCGCTGAGTCATGGTTTACTGCAGGTAACAACAACCAGGTACTGACTTCTGCCGACCTTAACTTAGGTACGCTGGGCCGTATGCCGGGTGCAGGTTCTGCGCTGTTAGGCGCTGGTGCAGACGTGGCCGACGTTGAAGATGATAGCTGGTTTGCGTCAACCGATTACATCGGTGCCTTCGACGGTGAAAACGACTGGACTGAAGGCTGGGCCTACGGTATGGACCAGACTCTGGTCACCAACGCTTTTGAGCAAGGCCTGGCGACTGACGTGTCTTCAAGCTTCCCGGAAATCACTGACAAGCCGGTTTATCAGTTAGATGAAGACGTTGAATTTAACGCCGACGTTGCGCTGTCTAACGATGCGCACTGGGTATTAACAGGTCGTACTGCGGTTGGTGGTGATAACCAGAACTCTGCCACCCTTTATATCGATGCAGGCACTACGCTAATCGGTCAGCAGGGTGAAGACTTCCTGGTAGTGCGTCGCGGTTCGAAAATCCGCGCCATGGGTACTGCTGATGCGCCAATTGTGATGACTTCTGTACAAGACGTAACGGGTCAGGAAACGGGCATTGGCCAATGGGGGGGGCTGGTATTACTGGGTAATGCACCAGCGAACTCTTGTGGCGACACTACCGGTGATGCCACTGAATCTGAACTGGCTAACTGTGGTGTAGCTGCCGAGGGTGACGCAGGTCAGTTCGGTGGTAACCAACCTGAAGATAATTCAGGCACTATCCAGTACGTTGTGGTTAAATACGCGGGCCGTACCTTAGGTAACGGTGACGAACTAAACGGTATCAGCTTCGCCGGGGTAGGTTCTGGTACGTCGGTTGACTACATTCAGGTTCACCAGAACCTGGACGACGGTATCGAGTTCTTCGGTGGTACCGTAAGCGTTAAGCACGTGGTACTGACCGCCAACGGTGATGATTCCTTCGACTGGTCATTCGGTTGGACAGGTACTGCACAATACGTGTTGATTAAGCAGGACTCTGCTGGTGGCGATAACGCGTTTGAATCAGACAACAGCGAATTTGATGCGGCGGCTACGCCACTGACTAACCCGACTGTTGCCAACGTTACCATTGTAGGCGCAGCGCAAACCAATGGTGTTCGTCTGCGCGCCGGTACTGCTGGCTCTCTGCACGGTTTCGTAATCACCGGACCTGCCGGTTACAGCAACTGTCTGCGTGTAAACGGTGATGAGTCTCAGGCGCTTGCTACCGCGGGTGACCTGTCAATCGCTGACTCAATCGTAGCGTGTGAGGCGGGCAGCAACTTTGGTGACCAGTTTGCCGAAGACTGGTTCCTGGCGGATGCCTCTAACATGGTCTCCACCGCCGACCAGCTGGGTATGGCAGACAATGGTTATATGCCAGCTGCTGGTTCGGTACTGTTAGATTCTTCGTTAACCTTCACCGGTAACGACCTGCTGGAAGACACTGACTTTATCGGTGCCATGGACGCCAGCAATGACTGGACGCAAGGATGGGTAACTGTCGGTCTGGAGTAATCCACACCGCGCTTACCGTAAGTCATAAATAGGGAAGGCGCCGTATGGCGCCTGACCTGTTGAAAATCCAGCAAAATTTGAGTCCCAATGGAGTTTTAGAATAATGAGTTCATCAGACCGTCCAATGCCGTCACTCTCGCGGCTGTATAAATCGGTTGCCTTTGCTCTCTGTGCCGGTTCATTAGTGCCGTTAAACAGTGCGATTGCTCAAGAAGCAGAGCAGGACGAAGCCCAGGCCATCGAAGAAGTTGTTGCCACCGGAACTCGTTTGAAAGGCACAGCTGCTGCAGTATTGCAGGAACGTCAGAACCAGGCCTTCGTAGCCGATATAATGGGTGCTGAACAAATTTCCCGTACAGGTGATGGCGACGCCGCATCTGCACTTCGTCGTGTTACCGGTTTAACCCTGGTAGACGGCAAATTCATTTACGTTCGCGGTTTAGGTGAACGTTATTCCAGTACACAGCTAAACGGAATGGGTGTGCCGAGTCCGGATCCAACCCGCTCTGTAGTGCCACTGGATTTATTTCCTTCCGACATTATTGAAAGTCTGAATGTACAAAAATCCTTTTCGCCGAATATTCCTTCGCACTTCGGTGGGGGTAACGTAAACATTCGTACCAAAACCATCCCGACTGACTTTATTTTCCGTTTAAGTGGCGGGTTAGGGTACAACACCAATAACTCAGATGATGGATTCTTTTATTCGGGCGGCGGTGACGACTGGACCGGCCGCGACGATGGCACCCGTGAACTCTCATCGGTCATTTCAGACAGCCTCGACCGGGCGCAATCTGACGCCGGTATTCAGGGTTCCAACAGTTATCGTTTAACCCTGGAAGATCGCAAAGCTATGCTGAGCTCGATGTTTTGGGATATCGGTCCTGATCCAAAAAGTGTTGATCCTGATTTCAATCTGGGCATGACCTTAGGGGATAACTACGATACCGATTACGGGGTATTTGGTTTCCTGTCGGCAGTGTCTTACGAAAATGAATGGAATATCAATCAGGGCAGTCAGGGTAATAACCTGGGCACCGTAGGTTGTTCTGACCTGCCGGATCGCTATTCTAAAGACGGCAAATGTTTCGCGCAGTTCTTTGAAGGCGTGGATACCGAACAGCAGGTACGCTGGAGCGGCATGCTTAACCTCGGTTGGGAAATCAACAGCAACCACCGTATCGATATGACTAACCTGATCCTGCACGACATGAGTGACCGGGTGCGGGTACGTGAATTTATCGATATTAATGAAACGGTCTTTGGCGAAACCGAATTACAACGTGTGGACATGTTGTTTGAAGAACGCCGCATGAACTCGAATCAGATTAAAGGTACTCATAACTTCCCTGAGCTTAACTTCCTGTACCTCGACTGGTACGCCGGCACCAGCCGGGCGCGTCGTTCGGCACCAGGCAGTCTGGATGTAACCTACCAGCAAAATTTTGCAGAGGGAACCTTTGTTGATCAACAATTGCAGCCTATTGCAGCTACCAGTGTTAACAGAGGTTATCAGGACCTGCGCGACGTAGTGGAAACCTGGGGCTGGAACGCGGGCTATCCGATTATGGACGAAGGCCTGGAACTGGAAATTAAAGCCGGTGCCGACTTCTTCGAAAAAGCGCGTAAGGCTGAGAACATTCCTATTAATGTGACCCACCGGGCAATCTCAAGCGATTTCCTGTTTGGTAACCGCATTGATGAGATTTTCTCCGATGAAAACATCAATAATGATGATTTCTATCGCAGTGCAACCGGCGCCAACATTTTGGAATCCGGCATGGCTGATGGCGACGAATTTGCCGCAGGGACTAAAATAGACGCCTACTATCTTATGATGGATGCGTTTATCGATAACACCTGGCGGATAAGCGGCGGTGTACGCTACGAAGACTTCCGTCAGGTTTCGGTACCATTTGAGGCACACTCAAACCAGTTTTCCGTGAGCCCGGAAGAAATCGAGCAGTTATTCTTTGAGGAAGACGACTTCTTCCCGTCACTGGCGTTAACCTACATGATGGATAACGACATGCAGTTCCGTTTGAATATGAGTCAGACGACCATCCGCCCGGACCTGCGTGACGTAAGTGTGACCTTCTTTATCGACCCGCTGACTGAGTTTCTGGTACGTGGTACGCCACTGCTGCAAAGCTCTAAGCTGGACAACGTCGACTTCCGTTGGGAATGGTATCGTGAAGCGGGCAATAACCTGTCGGTTGCATTGTTTTATAAAGACATCGAAAACCCAATCGAACTGATTGAGCTGAACACCGTGGGTGGCGCTGCACCTAACCTGTTAACCGCCAACGGTGAATCGGGTCAGTTATACGGCCTGGAAGTGGAGTTCCTGCAGGACCTGAGCATTATCAGCAGTGACTTAAGCAACTTCTTCGTTACCGGTAACCTGACCATTTCAGACTCTGAGGTAACCTTAGGTGCGGTAGAAGATGACGTGACCAGTTTGTTTGAAACCCAGTTGCTCGATGCGTTAAACGCGACCTCTGCATCGATTACGGTAACCAACAACAAACGTCGCCTGGTAGGCCACTCTGAATGGGTCGCTAACCTGCAGGTAGGTTACGACTCAGATAACGGTGAGCACTCTGCAACCTTAGTATACAACGCCTTTGGTCCACGGATTATCGTGCCTGGTACGCGTGGTAACGAGGATGCCGAAGAGCAGACCTACCATTCACTGGACATGAACTATACCTACTATCCCGACTTCAATACGCGGATTAAATTCAGCATCAAAAACCTGCTGGATCAATCCAAGCAGATTCAACAGGAAGGCTTAAACCTGTTGTTACAGGAAGATGGCGTAGAGTTTGGTTTAAGCTACAGCTACCAGTTCTAAGCAGCATCAGCAAAGGGGCCGTAAGGGCCCCTTTTTACTGCCATATTTATATGACAGATATGTAATAAAACTGTCACAGAAACCCCCTATCCTACCCGCAGCTAATTTAGTGGTCGGTACATCCGATTTCTTGAAAACAAAAGGTTTGAATCTATGAAGCTTTTTAACACCTTGCTGATGAGCACGGCTTTATTGTCGGCGTCAGCCTTTGCTCAGGAGCAGGACTTAAAGCCTGCCATTGACACTGCCAAGGAAATCAACGAGTCAGCTGCCAAATCGCAGCAAAAAATTGATGGCATTACCGATCAGATTGACAGCAAGCTGCAACAGTTTAAAACGCTGAACAAAGAGATCGAAGGTCTGGAAGTGTACAACAACCAGCTGCGTAAACAGATCGCCAGCCAGGAACAGGAAATGGCTGACCTGAATGCGGCAATCGATGAAGTGTCTGTTATCGAGCGTCAAATCACGCCACTGATGATCCGCATGATTGATGGCCTGGAACAGTTTATCGAACTGGACGTACCGTTTCTGCCGCAAGAGCGTGCTGAGCGTATCGCCAGCCTGAAAAGCATGATGGACCGCGCCGATGTGGCAGCGTCTGAAAAATTCCGTCGTGTAATGGAAGCGTATCAGGTTGAGATGGATTATGGCCGTACTATGGAAGCCTACACGGGTATCCACGAAATTAACGGTCAGGAGCGTGACGTTGAGTTTTTACGCTTAGGTCGTACCGCGCTGATTTATCAAACTCGTGATGCCGGCACGCAGGGCGTGTGGAACAAGCAAACCCGTCAGTGGGAAGAGTTAGACAGCTCTTACCGTACCCAGGTAACCAAAGCATTACGCATGGCCAAGAAGCAACTTGCGCCTGATCTGTTAATGCTGCCTGTCGCGATTACAGACTAAGAGGACGAAGATGATGTTGAAATCGTTTAAGAATATCGTATTTGGTCTGGTTGCTGCGAGCATCAGCGTAAGCGCTGTCGCACAGGATGACCGTGCCTTAGATTTAGATGCTTTATTAAAGCAGCTGGAAGAAGGTAAGTTTGCGCAAACTGAGCAAAACAAACAGCGTGAGCAAGAGTTTATGGCTCAGCGAGCAGAGCAGGACCGCATTCTGCGTGAAACTGCACAGCTGCGTGACCGCACGCTGGCGACGTCAGAGCAGCTCGAAACGACCTTTGAAGAAAACGAATTTAAACTGGCAGACTTAAATGAAGCGCTGACCAACCGTTTAGGTTCATTAAAAGAGTTATTTGGTGTGCTGCAACAGGTTGCCGGCGACACTAAAAACAAATTTTATAACTCAGTGGTCTCTGCTGAAATCCCTGGCCGTGCTGCATTCTTAGACCAGCTTGCACAGGACATGGGCTCAAGCTCAAAACTGGCCTCTATCGATGAGATTGAGCAGGTCTGGTATGAAATTCAGCGCGAAATGACCCAATCAGGCAAAGTCACCAAGTTCACTACCGACGTAGTGGAAGCGGGTGGTGCCAAAGTGTCTAAAGAAGTGGTTCGTGTTGGTCCGTTTGCCCTGGTTGCTGATGGCAAGTACCTCGACTACAACGGCGTAACCGGTACGGTTGCCGAGCTTATCCGTCAGCCTGCGGGCCGCTACGGTGAATCTGCCGCAGAACTGCAAGCCTCTAACGGTGAAATTGTTAAGTTTGGTATCGACCCGACTGGCGGTTCAATCCTTGGCCTGCTGGTTCAGGCGCCTAACCTGCAGGAACGTGTAGAGCAGGGCGGTGTAGTGGGTTACATCATCTTAATCGTCGGTGCTTTTGGTCTGTTGTTGTCAATCGAGCGTTTGTTCACTCTGACAATTATTCGTACCAAGGTTAACAGCCAGTTGAAATCTAAAGAAGTGAAAGCCAACAACCCGCTGGGCCGTGTACTGAAAGTCCGTGATGAGCACCCTAATGCCGACACTGAAGCACTGGAACTGCATTTAACTGAAGCCATTCTGGCTGAAGTACCTAAGCTGGGCCGTAACCTGACCATCATTAAGATAATCTCTGTGGTTGCACCGCTGATGGGTCTGTTAGGTACCGTTACCGGTATGATCAACACCTTCCAGGCGATTACCCTGTTTGGTACCGGTGACCCGAAACTGATGGCTGGTGGTATCTCTACTGCCCTGGTAACTACCGTACTGGGTCTGGTGGTAGCTATCCCGACTACCTTACTGTACGCGATGCTGAATACGCGTAGTAAGAACATTGTTTACATTCTGCAGGAACAAGCTGCCGGAGTAATCGCTGAGCGCGCTGAGAAAGGCTAATCATCATGATTGAGTTTCTGGAAGCAATTCGTGATTTTACAGAAACCGGAGGCCAGGTACTCCTGGTCATCGGCTTACTGATATTCGTCATGTGGCTCTTGATCCTCGAACGTGCTCTGTACCTGCTGATTTGGCACAAAAGCTTAAGCAAAGAAGCAATCGCTCAGTGGAAATCCCGCGAAGATCGTTCTTCCTGGTACGCTGAGCAGGTTCGCTCAAAAGTCATTTCGTCGCTGACCATTCGTTTAAATGGCAGTATCCCGATTATTCAGGCGCTGGTAGCACTTTGTCCGCTGCTGGGTCTGATGGGAACGGTAACCGGAATGATCGAAGTTTTTGATGTTATGGCCATCTCAGGTTCAGGTAATGCCCGTTCGATGGCGTCTGGTGTTTCGAAAGCCACTATTCCGACAATGGCCGGAATGGTTGGAGCACTGTCTGGTGTATTTGCGTCAACCTGGTTGAACCGCAAAGTGAAAACCGAACGTGCTCACTTAGAAGAAGCACTCGTCAAGCGCTAACAAGGTATTCCGAGAGGGGGACTCGTTGCGAGTCGCCCACTAGCAAGGTAACAAAGAATTATGAAACAGCATTTTCAAAACCTGGTGGATGAAGAAGAAGCCACCATTGATATGACGCCCATGCTGGACGTTGTATTTATCATGTTGATCTTCTTCATCGTAACGGCCTCTTTTGTGAAAGAAGCGGGTATCGACGTTAACCGTCCGGAAGCCGCCACAGCGGTTAAGAAAGATCGCGCCAACATCCTGATTGCCATCACGGATAAAGGCGAAATCTGGATTAACAAGCGACGTATCGATGTTCGTGCTGTACAGGCTAATATTGAGCGTTTACACGCGGAAAACCCGCAGGGCACCGTAGTTATTCAGGCCGATAAGAAAGCCACTACGGATACGCTAATTAAAGTGATGGATGCATCCCGGGCCGCTGGTGTTTACGATGTGTCAATCGCCGCGCAAGAGCCATAAGCGAGCATAGACCATGTCACGATTTTTAATCGCATTTGTTGTATCACTGGCGATTACGTTGGGATTGTTCTTTCTGATGCAGTCGCTGATTAAAATGGGCGGCAGTGCACTCACTGAGCCGCCTAAAGGCAGCGTGTTAGACTTTGTGCGCATTAAACCTGAAGAGCAGGTGCAGAAGAAAGAACGTAAACCACGTAAGCCACCCAAGCCAGAAGAGCCACCACCGCCGATGGACTCTCCGCAAATGGACTCGCCGAGTCCGGACGCGGATAGCAGCGGAATGTCTTTTGCCGCAGATGTGGGCGACAGCATGGCACTGGAAGGCGGCGGTTTAGCGCTGGAAGGCGGCGATGGTGAGTACCTGCCAATTGTGAAGGTATCGCCGGTTTATCCCCGTCGTGCACTGCAACGTGGTATCGAAGGTTTTGTTATTGTTGAGTTCACCGTAACCAAACAAGGTGCCGTGAAAGACGTGTTCGTTATCGAAGCGAATCCACAAGGCATTTTTGAGCAGGCCGCGATGGACGCAGCGAAGAAGTTTAAGTATAAGCCTCGGGTTGTAAATGGTGAGCCAGCGGAAGTTTCCGGTGTGCAGAACCGTATTACGTTCCAGATAGACGGGTAAGGTGAGTATGAAACAGACACTTTCTAAATCCCTGTTGTCACTGGCGGTGGCAGGCTTGTTGTTCACTGGCGCGAGTTCGCTGGTGGTAGCACCTGCAGTTGCCCAGGAAGAACAAAAAGCCAGCGAGCGACCCACTCGTCGTACGCCGGCATTACGTTCGAAGGTTTACGAGCAGTTAGCCCGTGCCCAGGAACAGGCGGATGCAGGCAACATTGCTGAAGCGGTGGACATCCTGGATGTGGTTCAGGACAAAGCAAGTTCCATGAACAGCTATGAGCTGGCCATGATGTATAACTTCTACGGCTTTATTTACTACAACGACGAGCAGTACGACAAAGCACTGGAAAACTTTGCCAAAGTGGTTGCGCAACAGCCAATCCCGGAAAGCTTCGAGATGAGCACGCTGTTCAGTCTGGCCCAGCTACACCTGATGCAGGGTAACTACAGCCAGAGTATTGAGTATCTTGAGCGTTGGGAAGCGTTGAATACCGGTAAGATTCCACCGAAGAATCTGGTAATTAAAGCCCAGGCCTATTATCAGAATAAGCAGTACGCTGAAGCGTCAGAATTCATCAATCAGGCCATTAAAGGTCACGAAGATGAAGGCATGATCCCGGACGAAGGCTGGCTGATTTTACAACGTGCTATTTATTACGAGCTCAAGCAGCCTGAAAAGGTTAAAGACGTGCTGGTAAAAATGGTGAAGTTGTTTAACGAGCCAAAGTACTGGATCCAACTGGCGGGTATGTACGGTGAGCTGGGTGAAGAGAAAACGCAGCTGGCGATCATGGAAGCGGCTTATCAGCAGGGCTACGTGACCAATGGCGGCGATATCTTTAACCTTGCACAGCTTTATTACTATCATAAAGCGCCTTATAAAGGCGCCCGTCTGATGGAGCAGGCGTTAAATGATGGGGTGCTGGAAAAGAATCTGCGTAACCTTAAGTTCCTCGGCCAAAGCTGGACGCTGGCTAAAGAACAGGAAAAAGCGGTACCGGTGATGGCTCAGGCGGCAGATTTATCTGACGATGGTGAGCTGGATGCCCAGCTTGCGCAGATCTATCTGAACATGGAAAACTGGGACAACGCCATTGAAGCGGCCGATAATGCCTTGAATAAAGGCGAGTTGCGGAACCCGGGCATCCCGTATCTGATTAAAGGTATGGCGCTGTACAACAAAAAACAATATGCCGCCGCGCTGGATACCCTGGCCGAAGCTGAGAAATTCAGCTCAAGCAAAGGGATGGCGCAGCAGTGGTCAAAGTTTGTTGAGTCAGAAAAGAGCAGCAGCGAGCAGATTCAGGCAGAACTGGGTTCTTAATATTACAGCCGCTTAGTTAACCCAAAGCCGGTATTCATTACCGGCTTTTCTATTTTAGTTCAGTCACATTGACTTAGGCTCTAAACGGCAACATAGCCTCTTCTATGGATTTTTTATCACTGCTACTGATGGTTAGCGTGGCAATTTGCTGTTCGATGCTAAGGGCATGAGTTGATATGGTTTTTTGCTCAGTGGCTGCGCAGCATTGCTGTAATTTTGCCAGGCTCTTAAGTAAGTGGATAAGCACTGCAATCTGGTCGTTAGCTGACTGGCGGACCTGACTATACGCTTTATCGACTACACCGGCAAAGGTGAATGTGCGACGTTTCAGCCACACCTCAGACGAAGTGTGAATGAGGTTTTCTGCCGGAAACTCGCGGGTGGCCACCTGCACACAAATGGCGGTTAGCTTATCCACGCAGGTGATGGCTGTATGCGGGTCATTAATCCCCGGTGATAAAGCGCGCAGGGCAATTTCAACCAGCTGACTGATAGCAAACTCAGGATCCTGAATGGGGGTTCGGTTGGCGCCCAGCACCACCGCTTGTCGCAGCGTAGTAAATTCGTCCTCGCTGGCAGGTTGCCGGCAGTGAACGGTAAACAATGCTTCGCCGCATAAAACGTGGTCGCCGCTGCGAACATGTAACTCACACCCTGCCACCTCGGTGGCAGTCTGATTTAGAAAGCTGGCATAATTGATGGTTTGAACATATCCGTTTTGAACCGCTTTCACGCTCACCTGAAAGTCACCTTGTGGCGCTGCCCACTGCTCGGCAATAGCGCGGACGGAGGCGTTAGACTCAGGTACCGGCAAGAATGAGTTAATGTTGCTTTCGAAATGTTGTACACAATTGGCAATCACCTGGTCGGCCTGAATAGAGCGGGACACGTGGTGGATAAAATAGATGATGGTGACACAATCGATGAGAGCCAGAAACACGGTGGCACCGGCTAACATGGAAACCGCATCCTGATTACTGTTTATCGACGACAAGTGATGCAGGGAAATCAGGCAGAACAGAAAAGTGGAAACCAGTATTCCGAGCACCATCTGGGTATTACGATCCTGCATAAAATTGCGAATTAAGCGCGGCCCAAACTGATTTGAGGCCAGGGTTAACGATACCAGGGTCATAGAGAAAGCAATACTGGTTACGGTTATCATGGCGCCGGCGACGGTAGACAGTAATTGCTGAACGCTTTCTTGCGTAACCAGAGGGATAAGCGGTCGTAAAACGTCCGGCAGAAAAGCCCGTTCAATAACCGATAAACAGGCATAACACAGCGCCACGCTTGTACTCATCATTAGCAGAGGGATAAACCAGTAGCTGGTAGACAGTGATTCCCATAGTACCCTGACGCGGGTGGTGAGCAGCCGTAAATTCATCCGTTTTCCTAATAAGCGATGGACTTCCCAGTAAAATATCAGTTTAGTACGAAATAACCTATTGATTCGGATTGATTAGTTTTTTTATAGCCGGTCATGTATCGTACTGTACAGGACAGTCAGAAAGGTCAATGGATCAGTGACACCAGATTACAGTCGTTACTCTAAAGCAGAACTTGAAGAAGCGCTCAGGACCATCGACAAAGCGCGTTTTCCGGAACGGGTGGAAAAAATTCTTCAGGCGCTGGCTTCACTTGAAGCCAATGAAGACGATTCCCCCGCGCCTGAGCAGGAAATACTGCTGCCAGAACCTGAAACTCCCGAGCAAATACAGCGCAAGTTGCTTGGCACATTAGCGCTTATTTGTGGCGGTTTAATTCTCGGCGCCATGTTACTACCGGTTTATTTTCACTCTTTTCTGCTGAATAACGAGATGGTTACCCCCTTCAAATGGGTAGCCTTAACGGCGGGCCTGGTGGTATTTGTGGTAACTTGCAAAAAATTCCTCCACACCAATCACCTGCGTAAAATGAGTGCCGAGCGGCTGGCGAAGGGCAAAAAGCAGGTTAAGGTTGATTCACCGCGCCGTTTTTATAATGCGATTGGCGCAGCGTTGCTGGTTGCTTTGTTTACAGCCCTGGCAGTTTACCGTGGCGCGCCGGTCGCGCTGCATCTTTATGTATTGGATGCCAGCACGGCAACCGAGCAGGTGACTATCGCAAAGTTACCCCGCCGCTTTCGTAGAAAGCACTGTAACGGCAAAATTTATCTGGCGGAGTACAGCGCTCAGTTTTTTGATTATGTGTGCCAGGTAACGACCAGATCGCAGTGGGAGCGACTTCGTCCGGGGCAACAAATCCGCCTGCATGGCAGTCGCTCTGCGCTCGGCTTTCTGGCCAGGGACACCTCGTTGTAATATCAGCCAATCAGACGGGTTGGCTATGTGACCTGCTAAACAATTATTTTGGCGCAACGAGCCATTAAAGGTTAGACTTTAGTTGTATTTTCCGGTCATTAATAACCTCAACAAGGTAAGACCGGTAGGTTCTCGTTTTCAAAGGATTGGATATGAAATTACTGATTGGTTTGCTGTGGATGGCGACCGTACTCTGCGCTTATTGGTATGGCACATCACAAGTTAACTCTCACCAGAGCGTCGGGCCCGGTTCCGTAAACTCTCTTAAAGACACAGCAGAGCCAGACAGGCACAATGTGACAAGCAGCGCAATCTTGCCAATTTATGAGGAGACTGGCGCGGGGCCTGAAGCGAATATTGAAAGTGCCTATATGCCAGTAACCGTAGATGATGCTGTCGCGCAAACGCAGGCGCTGTTAGGCGATATGGGCTGGTCGCCCACCATGGCAAGTATCGCCAAAGCCTATGCTATTGTGTCGCAACTTAATTTAGAACAAACCTTAGCAGCGCTCAGTCAGCTGGAATACGCTGACTCGCCGGAAAGTCTGCAAATAAAGATGTTGTTTATCAACCGGCTGGCAGAATTGTCACCACTGCAGGCCGTGGATTATGTAAACCTCAACGTGACCGGCAGCATGCAAAAAGACGGCGCTATGGCGGCTGTCATAGCAACCTGGGCAGATTCCGACCCCCATGCTGCGCTGCAGTGGTATTTGAGCCAGCCCGAGGCTACCCGCCAGCAGGCAGTGGGTAGATTTGCACTGGGCGGCTTGTTTTCAAGCCTCGCCCGACAGGACCTGGATGCCGCCATCAGCAGCATAGAAACGGATTTCGATGCCAATGACTTTGAAGCGATTGATTATGCCGTAAGCAGCACTGCCAGGAGCCTGCAAAATACCGAAGATTTTGAGTATTTACTTGACCGGGTTCAGGCCATGGATAACGACAGTGCGTTACAAGCTGTGTTCTCCAGTTGGTTAACTAAAGACCCAGACGAAGCGCTGGCCAGGCTCGATCTGATAAGCGATCCTAAACAGCGGCAAGCTATTGAGGAGAGAGCGTTTCGCAATTGGATGGTGAGAAAACCGGCGGAAGCGGCCGATCGTTTTATGCAACGAGCGGCGCCGGATCAACGCCAGTCACGAGCCAAAGTGGTGGTTGAGTCGATGAGCTTTAATCAGCCTGAACAGGCGCTGAGCTGGCTAAACAGACAAACCGACATTGATACCCAACCACTGACTTCGGAGCTAATTAGTCGTTCGGCCTATCGAAATCCGCAGTTTGCAGATCAGAACCTGCACAGGATCACCAACCAGGATAACCTTACCGTTTTAACGTCGAGAATTTATCAAAGTTACGGTCGCTACAGCCAGGCCAAGGCCGACGAGTTTTTGTCCCGTCAGTCGCCAGCAGTCCGCGAACAGGTATTAACCAGATTGAAGAGAGTCGAAGAAATCCGCTCCCGCGGCTAAACGGTTGGCGGCGGGGGTTGGCAATTGTTGTACTTAACGAAGTAGTTTCAATACCTTAGTCAAATGTTCATCGACACTTCATCGGAGTGTCACAGAGCTTCTGCATAGTCAGGCTCCATTTTGTTGTGCGGACCTTACTATGATTTTCTCTCGTCGCCAGTTTTTAAAAACCACTCTTGCCTCTGGCGCCTTAACGCCGTTTGCTTATCAGGTAGCCGCTGCGCCGGTAAATCCCCTGTTTGACTGTGGCGTAGCAAGCGGCGACCCGACCCATAACAGCGTTATTCTATGGACTCACACCCGTGAACCGATTGCCCTGACCTGGCAAGTAGCCAGGGATCTGGCATTTAAGCAGCTGGTACTAAGTGGCCAGGGGGAAACTGCGTTAACGCAGGACTGCACCTTCAAAATTGATGTAACCGGTCTGGAACCGGGAACCACTTATTATTACCGGTTTATTACCAGCAATGGCCAGAGTGAACCCGGGCGCACCAGGACATTGCCCGCCGGCGAGCCGGAATCACTGAACATCGCCGTGGCGTCCTGTTCAAACTACCCGTTTGGTTACTTTAATGCCTACCACCACATTGCGGGCGATGAGTCGGTCGATTTTGTGTTACACCTTGGCGATTACATTTACGAATACGGGCAGGACAGCTGGGGAGACGAGGAAGGGCGTAAGCTAAAGCGCCGGCATCAGCCCGCCAATGAAATTGTTTCGTTAACAGATTACCGAACCCGGCACCGCCAGTATAAAACTGATAATGGTTCACGGTTAATGCATGCTTCGCATCCGTTAATTCCCACCTGGGACGATCACGAATCTGCCAATAATCCCTACCTGCATGGCGCGCAGAATCATCAGCCTGGTGAAGGCGAGTGGGCTGATCGCAGGGCGGCCTCCATTCAGGCTTATTACGAGTGGATGCCTTTGCGTGAACCGGCTAAACAGGCTGAAAAAGCGCAGCTCTGGCGGCACTTTGAATTCGGCAATCTGGCTACGCTGACGACCTTAGAAACGCGCCATACCGGACGCAGTAAACAAATTGACTACGCCGAACATCTGCCCCAGATAAAGTCAGAACACACCCTGCGGCATTTTATTGAGTCGGTGTTAGGTGACCCCGGTCGTTCTATGTTAAGCGTAGCAATGGAGAATTTTGTTAACCAAAAACTGGCCGAGTCTGTCGCTCAGGGGGCAAAATGGCGACTGATCGGCAACCAGATCCCAATGGCCCGAACCAACGTTCCGGATGCCACGGATTTATCTCTGCCCAAAGCGCTGGCAGATAACGGTGCGATAGCTCAACACTTCGGTTACTTTATGGCCCTGGGTAAATATGACTTACCTATTTATCTGGATACCTGGGATGGCTACCCGGTGGCCAGAGAGAAGTTTTATCAGCTCTGTCAGTCGGCGAAAGCCACTGATTTAATTGTGTTAACCGGTGATAGCCATGCGTTCTGGGCAAATCAGTTATTTGCCGGCGATGGCGATGCCATGGGGGTGGAGCTGGGTACGGCAGGCATTACCTCGCCGGGTGATTTTGAAACCTTTGGCCCGGCGCTGGCCGGGGAGTTTGATCAACGGGTAGCGCAGCATAACCGGGAAATTCTGTGGACGGATTGTCAGCATCGTGGTTATGTGAAGCTGGAGCTTGCTCCTAAGACGGCAATCGCCAGTTTTATTGGCGTATCGAACATTACCAGTGAGCACTATAGCGCGAAAACTCTGCGTCAGTATCAGATAAGCAAAGCGGGTTCGTCGCTGGCAATCGAAAAGATTTAGTTGCAGTTACAGCAGCGCATTCTGGCGTGGTCGCTGGATTATCCAGCGCGCCACGTCCTGGCGTAAAAACTTATACGTTAAACCGCCGGATATGCCGGCGATTACCTGCCAGAGCTGGCCCTCAAAGGAGCGCGTGCCGGCGATAAGGGTAACGTCCAGTAGCGGTTGCATCAGCATTAACATCAGCGCCATAGCCAGGCCGCCAGCCAGCGGGTGAAGCCAGTTACTGCGCAGTTTAAGCATGCGCCCGGCACGGCCACTCACATATAACGCAATACACAGCGCAGCAAACACTGCCGAACCATATTTGGGAAGCAGACCCCACCAGTCTAGTACGGTATGTTCGAGCCATTGATTACCGGTAATATTTACGCCGAGTGATTCCAGATTCGCGAGGACAAATTGTGACTGAGACACACTGGCAATGGTGTAGGTCAACAACCAGCTCACCAGCAACGCGCCCGCTTTGGTAACCGGGCTGATGTCGGACTGAACTTCGTAAACGACGACTTTTTCAGACATTACAGAACTACTCTCTTACAACAGGCTTAATTTGTACTCATCTTGCACAGATGACAACACTGCTTACAATAAAGCGCAACACAAATCGTATAATTTCATGCTAAGCTGCCAAGTACAAGTTGTTGATAGTCTAATCGATATGTGCAAAGCGTTACATCAGCGGAGTCAAAAGTTGATGCTCCTTCTGGCGGGGATAATTAGCCTGTTCGGAGCCTTTTGTGCACAGGCCGATGACCCGCCACCGTTAACCGGAAACTTCCATCAAACCCAGATTGCAGGCTACCTCGCCGCGCCCTGGGCGGCCGTAGAAAATCCACTCGGCGGCTGGCTGATCACTGAACGTGTCGGCACTATTATTGAATATACCAATGCCGGCCAACGCCTTGAGATCCCGCTGCAAATAGACCAGCTGTATGTGGCCGGGCAGGGCGGTTTACTGGACATTGTGCTGGCCGATGACTTTACCGAAAGCCGGCGGGTCTATCTGAGCTTTTCGGTGGGTGATGACAGCGAAAACTACCTCGCGTTCGGCACGACGCAGCTGGTGGGAGACAAGCCTGAAGTGCAGCGTCTGTTTACCGTTAAAACAGCCAAAGACACGCCGGTACACTTTGGCGGGCGACTGCTAAAACTGGCCGACGGTACCTGGTTAATGACCAGCGGCGATGGCTTTGACTATCGTGAGCAGGCGCAGCAAAAAAACAGTATGCTGGGTAAAGTGCTGCGCTTTAACGAAGACGGCAGTGCGCCATTGGATAATCCGTTTTATACCACGCCCGATGCTCCGCAGAGCTATATTTATACCCTTGGCCATCGCAATCCCCAGGGACTGGTTCAGGATCCGGAATCTGGTACGATATGGCTTAATGAACATGGCCCGGATGGCGGCGACGAAATTAATGCTCTGGAGGCTGGCAATAACTACGGCTGGCCCGTGGTGACGCTGGGCATGGATTATTCCGGCGCAAAAATCTCGCCGTTTACCCATTATGATGGCATGGTGGATCCGGTGTTAAACTGGACACCATCCATAGCCCCTTCCTCAGTAGTGGTTTATCAGGATTCGGCTTTTCCTGAGCTGGCCAACCATCTGCTGGTTAGCAGCCTGAAAGATCAGGCGTTATATGCGGTGGCATTAGACCAAAATCCCATGTCGACAATGCAAATCTTTGCTACTATAAATGAGCGTTTACGGGATGTGATAGTGGGTCGTGACGGATCGGTATACGTACTGACGGACGGCGAGCGCGGCCGGTTAATGCGTTTTTCCCCACTGCGGGCCGAAAACGTACCGGAACACAGTTTGCGCTAACTCAGGCTGAATCCCCGTAAAAGCTAGCAGAAATGCGGTTGTTACCCCGGTGGTTACAACAATAGTCTGGCTGAATAGCGGCTATAAGTCTGCGAAACTGCATAAAAATTCAAATTTGTTATATATGCCGTTATAATTCCGGCGTTTAAATAGTCACTTCCTGCTCCGGGACCGTTCGAATTGGCAGGAATAACCATGAGGAAAACATCGTGTTAGAAGAATATCGCAAACACGTAGAAGAGCGTGCTGCTGAAGGAATCCCACCCAAACCGTTAAACGCGGAACAAGTGGCCGGATTAGTCGAATTACTGAAAAATCCACCTGCAGGCGAGGAAGAGGTTCTGCTGAAACTAATTTCTGAGCGTGTACCTCCTGGTGTTGACGAAGCCGCTTACGTAAAAGCTGGTTTCTTAAGTGCCATTGTAAAAGGCGAAGTTAGCTGCGACCTGATCAGCAAAGAAAAAGCAGTTGAGTTGCTGGGTAACATGCACGGTGGTTACAACATCGCCACTTTAGTCGAGTTACTCGACGATGCAGCACTTGCGCCACTGGCAGCCAAAGAATTGAAGCACACGCTGCTGATGTTTGATGCGTTCCATGACGTCGAAGAAAAACACAAAGCAGGCAATGAATTCGCCACTGACATCATTAAGTCATGGGCCGAAGCTGAATGGTTCACTTCTCGTCCGCAAATGGCTGAGAAAATGACTTACTCAGTGTTTAAGGTAACCGGTGAAACTAACACCGATGACTTGTCTCCGGCACCTGATGCCTGGTCACGTCCTGATATCCCTCTGCACGCCTTAGCTGCTTACAAAATGACCCGTGACGGTCTTGAGCCAGAAGAGCACGGCGTTAAAGGCCCAATGAAGCAAATCGAAGAAGTGAAGGCCAAAGGCCATCCTGTTGCTTTTGTGGGTGACGTAGTAGGTACCGGTTCTTCTCGTAAGTCTGCCACTAACTCTGTTCTGTGGTTCTTCGGTGAAGATCTGCCAGGCGTGCCTAACAAGCGCGGCGGCGGTGTATGTATTGGTTCTAAAGTAGCGCCAATCTTCTTCAACACTATGGAAGACGCCGGTGCGTTGGTATTTGAAGCCGACGTAGAAAAAATGAACATGGGTGATGTTATCGACATCTATCCGTTCGAAGGCAAAATTACTAACGCTGAAACTGGTGAAGTACTGGCTGAGTACAGCTACAAGTCTAAGGTAATCCTCGACGAAGTACGTGCTGGTGGCCGTATTAACCTGATCATCGGTCGTGGCTTAACTGAAAAAGCCCGCGAAGCGTTAGGCTTAGGCCCGTCTGATCTGTTCCGTAAGCCTGAGCAACCTGTTGATTCTGGTAAAGGCTTCTCGCTGGCACAGAAAATGGTAGGTAAAGCCTGTGGCGTTGAAGGAATCCGTCCTGGCACTTACTGCGAGCCTAAAATGACGACTGTTGGCTCTCAGGATACCACTGGTCCTATGACCCGTGACGAACTGAAAGACCTGGCGTGTCTTGGCTTTACCGCCGATTTAACCATGCAGTCTTTCTGTCACACTGCCGCTTATCCTAAGCCGGTAGATATTGATACCCAGCACACGCTGCCAGACTTCATCATGAACCGTGGTGGTGTTTCTCTGCGTCCTGGTGACGGTATCATCCACAGCTGGTTAAACCGTATGTTGCTGCCTGATACCGTAGGTACTGGTGGTGATTCGCACACCCGCTTCCCGCTGGGTATTTCATTCCCGGCTGGTTCTGGTCTGGTTGCTTTTGCTGCGGCCACCGGTGTTATGCCTCTGGATATGCCTGAATCAATCCTGGTTCGCTTTAAAGGTGAGCGTCAGCCTGGTATCACTCTGCGTGACCTGGTACACGCGATTCCATTATACGGTATCAAGCAAGGCCTGCTGACTGTTGAGAAGAAAGGTAAGATCAACCAGTTCTCTGGTCGTATCCTTGAGATTGAAGGCCTGGAAGACTTAACCGTTGAGCAGGCATTCGAACTGTCTGATGCCTCTGCTGAGCGTTCTGCAGCCGGTTGTACCATCAACCTGTCTGAAGAGTCTATTGCTGAGTACCTGCGTTCTAACATCACCATGTTACGCTGGATGATCAACGAAGGCTATGGCGATCCGCGTACTCTTGAGCGTCGTGCTCAGAAGATGGAAGAGTGGCTGGCGAACCCAAGCCTGATGCGTGCTGATGCCGATGCTGAATACGCAGAAGTAATTGAAATCGACCTGTCAGAAATCAAAGAGCCAATCGTATGCTGCCCGAACGACCCGGATGATGCTAAAACATTGTCTGAAGTCGCGGGTGACAAGGTTGATGAAGTATTCATCGGTTCTTGTATGACTAACATCGGTCACTTCCGTGCGGCAGGTAAATTGCTGGATAACTACGGTAAGACGCTGCCGACCCGTCTGTGGATTTCTCCACCAACGAAGATGGATAAAGCCCAGCTGATGGAAGAAGGTTACTACAACATCTACGGTCGCGTAGGTGTACGTACAGAAATGCCAGGCTGTTCACTGTGTATGGGTAACCAGGCACGTGTAGATGCCGGTGCAACAGTACTGTCTACCTCTACCCGTAACTTCCCTAACCGTTTAGGTGATGGCGCGAATGTATATCTGACCTCTGCAGAGCTTGCAGCAGTTGGTGCAATCGTTGGTCGTCTGCCAACTGCGGCGGAGTACATGGAATACGCTGGTAAGATCGACTCTATGTCAGCTGACGTATACCGCTATCTGAACTTCGATAAGATGGAAAGCTTTAAGAAGGCAGAAGAAGAGGCTAAGGCTAAGATCATTCCAACGTTGAATGTTGCCTGACTTAGCATATAAACTAGAAAGCCGGGCACCGTAAGGGCCCGGCTTTTTTTATGTCTGTATTTAAGGTAACTAACAAGGAATATAAATGGGATCGCGCACTATAATAAGGTCAAAACTGATAGCGTCAGGCCTTCTGATAGCTGGCTTGCTGCTGAGCGCCTGTAATGTAAACGCTGTTGATTTTGAATCCGCGCGAATTGAAATTAACGACATTGCACTGCAGGTGGAGTTTGCCAAAACCTTCGAACAACGGGCTCAGGGCCTGATGTTTCGTAAAACATTGTGCGAAAGCTGTGGCATGTTGTTTGAGTTTGATCCCGAAAAACAAGCAAGTATGTGGATGAAAAATACCTTCATTCCACTGGATGTGGCATTTATCGACAGAAACGGCGTAATTACAGATATAAAACCACTGCAACCACAGGACTTAACTTCTGTGGGCGCATCCAAAGTGGTGAAATACGCGCTAGAAATGAACCAGGGCTGGTTTGCCAGGCATGATATTCATGTTGGCGACCAACTGATTGTCAATCCATAACGCTGATTTGAACAGCGTACAAACGGAGAACACCGTGAGTAAGGCGTTAACCATTGCAAAATTTGGCGGCACCAGTGTTGCTAACTATGCTGCTATGCAAAATTGTGCCCGCATTGTTGCTGGCAACCCAGGCACTCGTATTGTTGTGGTAAGCGCCGCAGCCGGCATTACCAACCATCTGGTGGATCTGGCGCATAAAGCCATGACCCAGGATCAAGTCGGCGAAGTCTGTCAGGCGATTGCTGATATTGAGTTTAAAATCCTCAACGAATTAAAAGCCAAAGACAGTGTTGCGGCAAAGCTCGACGACTTGCTGGAAGAAGTAAAGAAACTGGCTTTCCATGAAGAGATTTTACATCGTGCCGATCTGAAAGATCAGTTACTGTCGATGGGCGAGCGGATGTCATCCCTGATGTTCAGCGCTGTGCTGGCAGAACAGGATGTGGCTACCATGAACTTTGACGTGCGCAAAGTTTTGCGTACTGACAGTGAGTTTGGCGCTGCCGCCCCACAACTGGATGCTATTGCCGAAAACGCCCAGGCGTTATTAAAGCCAGAGATTGAAAACGCTATTGTGGTGACTCAGGGCTTTGTGGGCGCCGACGAAGAAGGCCGTACCACTACGCTGGGCCGCGGTGGTTCAGACTTTACTGCAGCCCTGTTGGCCGAAGCGATTGGCGCTGAGGTATGCGAAATCTGGACCGACGTAACCGGTGTTTATACTACCGATCCACGTATTACCGCTGCGGCTCATCCGTTACCGGAACTGAGCTTTGAGGAAGCCGCGGAAATGGCTACCTTCGGAGCGAAAGTATTACACCCGGCCACTATGGAACCGGCAGTTCGCAAAGACATCAAAGTGTTTGTAGGGTCCAGTAAAGAGCCTGAAAAGGGCGGTACCTGGATTGTTAAAGACTGCGAAAATGAGCCGCCATTCCGTGCCCTGACTCGCCGTAAAGAGCAGGTGATGGTAACGGTAAAAACGCCTAAGATGATGTATGCGCAGGGCTTCCTGCAGCAGGTGTTTGCGATTATTGCCAAGCACAAGCTGAGTGTTGATCTGGTAACCACCTCTGAGATCTCGGTATCATTTACCCTGGACAACCCGGCTAATTCAGTGGCACAGCGCTTAAATCGTGAAACCATAGCCGAACTGGAAACCATCTGTGACGTAACCGTGGAACACGGTTTTGATTTGGTTACCGTAGTGGGTAATCACATGCAAACCAGTAAAGGCGTATCGAGCCGGATTTTTGCGGCCGTATCAGACTACAACCTGCGTATGATTTGTTTTGGTGCTAATCCGCACAATATCTCATTTTTGGTAAATGAGTCAGACAGCACCGAGATCGTCACAGTGCTACACAAGGAGCTCTTTGAGTAAGATCCAAAAAGACTAAAACCAAATCAAGGGGTCAGAGTCAGTTGATTCAAATAAAGGGGTCAGGGTTAATTAATTTGTTTAAAATTAATTAACCCTGACCCCTTTATTTTTTATTTTCAGCCCTAAACCACCTACTTCAGTAGGTGGTTATCATTCATGGTAGGGCTTTGCCCGTATACCTACCCATGTTAAATCTCCCTTTGATTTTTAGCGAAGTCAAAAAGGAAATTAACATGAGTAGATACGAGCAAGCATCGCATGTGTTCTGGCGATGTCAATATCACATAGTTTGGACGCCGAAGTATCGGTTTAGGGTTTTGAAGAATAAATTAGGCAAAGATGTTTACAGGTGTATTCACGTGTATTGCCAGCAACTCGGCTGCATAGTAGTGGAGTTGAATGTACAGATTGACCATGTCCATCTGGTAGTAAAAATTCCTCCAAAGTTATCCATATCGAATTTAATGGGAGCTTTAAAAGGAAAAATAGCATTGAAGCTATTTAGCAAATATCCGCATTTGAGAAAGAATAAGATGTGGGGCAACCACTTTTGGCAAAGAGGCTACTTCGTTGACTCAGTTGGGATAAACGAAGAGATCATAAGACGGTATGTTCGTCACCAAGAGAAGGTTGAAAGACAAGAGCAAGCTCAGCTAGCCCTTGAATAGAAGGCCCCCTTTTAGGGGGTTAACGCAAAGCCACCTTCTTTAGAAGGTGGATTCTTTACTGCTCGTCGTCATCTGCATCGTTCACCCAACGATTGCGGCCGGTTCGCTTAGCTTTGTAGAGGGCTTTATCGGCGGCTTCCACTGAGGGTAGGGTGATCCTGCCATCCTGTTGCTGGCCAACAGAAATACCAATGCTTACGGTAACGTGATCGGCAACACCGCTAAAATCGTGGGGAATTTGCGCGTTCTTAAACGCATCCAGAATATTTCTGGTAACTGTTGTCGCCCCTTCCAGGTCGGTGTCGGGCAGTAAAACGGCAAATTCTTCGCCGCCGTAGCGAGCTAAAGTATCAGTTTTACGGGGCATCTGCTGTTTGATCAGAGCGGCAACCTGCTTTAAACATACATCCCCCTGACTGTGACCGTAGTTGTCGTTGTACTGCTTAAAATAATCCACATCAATCAGCAATACGGTTAGTGGCCAGCGTTGACGACTAGCTACATTGAGCGCTTGGGAATAATAGTCGTCAAAGGCACGGCGGTTAGCGATACCTGTAAGGGCATCGAGCAGACTCATTTCTTCCAGCGTGTTCTTTTGTAATTCGATAGTGGTGGCAAACCGTTCAAAGCTCTTGGCCAGTTCTGTAATTTCATCCCTGCCGCTTACAGTGATGAGGTGGCCTTCACCGGTAGAGCGTTGTTGCACCTGCTTGTTAAGTGTCTTTAACCGATTAACCACTACCCGTTGGATAAATAAGGCAAATCCGACGTAAGCAAACAGCACAATAATAAACAGCAGACTGGCCTGCTTAACCTGTTGCTCTACCAGTCGTGAGGTCTTCTCCGCCTGACCCAGCACGGCCTGGTTTAGTTGATGGGATTCAAATTCATTTAAGCGAGCATAGTCGGCAATCAGGTTGCGTACAAAGTTACTTCTGCCCTGCACCCGGCCAAGGATCTTTAACTGCAACTGACGCAGGGCAATTAACCCGGAATTGGGATGTAACACGGTTTCAGATAGTGCCGCTATGGCCAGTTGTGCACTTTGTGTACGCCCAGCATGGGCATGAACTAATGAGGTGAAAGTCCTCTGTAGGAAGATCACCGTTGTTTAACACACTGTTATTCAACGCTAACTACTAGCGAATGGCAAGGGCTAAATCGTGAGAGATAGTCTGGAGGAAGCCGCTAGCAAATCTGCGAGCTGATGAACAAGAACATCATATGAGGCGTAGGCTGGAGGTGAGCTGGCACAAGACAACGAAACCATGTGATCTAACGGCCACCGTAAATGATGCAGCAGTGCAGAGACAGTCCATGCTCTTATCTGGGGAGATCTGCTTTACGAGCGATCGGTAAATACCAGTAAGGCTCTGGTATACAAGTGCCTTGGAGCAGCGGAAACGCATCATCCACTGCGAGCGAATTCGATGCAAACCGATAGCGCTGTTACAGGTAACTGTGGCGGTGATAAAGCAGAAGTCAGCAGACGGCATAGTAGCCAAATGCCCAGCGTAATGGCTGGGACACGGTGAAGGCCGGAACATTTAGAACAAAGGAGGAGCCTTGTCAGACTTGAACACACGAATGCCGTCCGGTAGTGACGTGACTCAGCGTACTGATGAGCAGCCAGCCTTTAGCGCAGATCTACTCGAACTTTTTCTCAAGCCTTCCAATCTTGTGTCGGCATGGAAACAGGTTCGAGCCAACAAAGGGGCCGCTGGCATTGATGGCATGACCATTGATGACTTCCCCGCTTGGGCAAACGCCGGAAACTGGAAACGTGTTATGACTGAGCTTCGCTCAGGCCAATACCAACCTTCACCGGTGAAACGCGTTGAGATTGACAAACCTGATGGCGGAAAACGTCAATTAGGGATCCCAACTATCGTTGATCGCGTGATCCAACAAGCGATTGCCCAAGTCCTTACGCCTATTTTCGACCCAACCTTCTCAGATAATAGCTTTGGGTTCAGGCCACATCGAAATGGGCAGCAAGCAGTGAAGCAGGTAAACAGCATTATCAAAACGGGACGCCGTTTTGCCGTGGATGTTGATCTGTCTAAGTTCTTTGACCGCGTTAATCACGATTTACTCATGACCTACCTTGGCTATAAAGTGAAGGATAAGCGATTGCTTAAACTGATTAAACGCTACTTACGAGCTGGGGTTATCGATAACCAGTTTTATAGTGAGAGTCGAGAAGGTGTACCTCAGGGCGGGCCATTATCGCCTCTACTGGCAAACATCATGCTCGACCCGTTAGACAAAGAGCTTGAGAAACGGGGTCACAAATTTGCCCGATATGCGGACGATTTTACCATATTGGTAAAGACGCCCCGTTCGGGTGAACGCGTGCTCAATAGCATTAGCAGATTCCTGAGTCACCGCTTGAAGTTGGTGGTTAATACAACCAAAAGCCACGTCGTTAAGACCAGTGAAAGCAAATTCCTTGGATTTACCTTCAAGGCAGGCCGCATTCAATGGCACCCAAAGACCCTGTTGAAGTTTAAGCAACAGGTCAGACGGTTAACGAACCGCAACTGGGGCGTGTCGATGCATTACCAACTCTTTAAGCTTAGCCAGTATTTACGAGGCTGGATAAATTACTTTGGTATCGCCAGTGGATATCAGCGATGCGTAGAACTGGATCATTGGATCCGGCGCAGAGTGAGAATGGCCTACTGGCGTCAGTGGCGAAAGCCCCGCACCAAGGTACGAAACTTAATGAGACTGGGCGTGCATGTTCAAGCTGCGGTAGCGTGTGGTATCACCAGCAAAGGACCATGGCGTAGTGCAAAATCTCCGGGGATCAATCAGGCGTTATCTCTTGATTACTTAAAATCCGAAGGGCTTTATTCACTGCGTGATGGATGGATTGCGCTTCACTATCCTAAATGAAACGCCCTGTGCGGAGCCGCATGCAGGGTGTTGTGGGGGCTGGAGGCTAGATACCTCCGGCTACCCGATTGTTGGTCTGCTGGTAGTGTATCGGCAAGTTCTGACAGTGAGATGAACAGGTTATCCAGGAGAATCTGCCGTTGGCGTATTTCGCTTAACTGGTCGAGGCTGGTAAGTTCTGCAGAGAGCAGCATGATACGGGAAAGCAGTAACGACCAGGATGTGGTGGCAGTTGTTGGGTTGCTGACGGTCAGCTCAGTATTGATTCGGCCTTGCAGATTGAAGAGTTTAGCAGTTAGCCGATCGATTCTGTTATTGATGTCAATACGTTGCTCTACTAACGCATTAAGTTCATCCAGTTCCCGCTCAACCGAAGTTGGCTGAGAGGTGATGTGGTAGGTTTGCTCATGTTCCTGTGAAAGTGTGTTTAAGCCTTCTAATTGTTGGGTAATGGCCTTGGTAGCTATTCTGCGCATGGCTTCGGAGTTAGCCATGGACAATTGTTCGGTGCCGCTCAGTAACAGGTTCATTTGAGAATACAGTTTGCCAGACTGAATGACACTGGGCAGCGATTTATCCATCATTGAATTTAGTGACTGTTCGAAAGAAGACAGTTTGGAATAGGTGGTATATGCCAGGATCATTACCGCGATGATCAGTGTAACCAGACTCAAATTAATGATCCCCGATAGCGAGTATAATCCCCTGAACTTAAGACGTTTGCTGGCAGTCTGCCGCCCTTGCTGACTGTTCATCTCAGCTGTCCCTGCCATTTACAAAGCTGACTCTGCCTGTTGCAGTGGCAGACAGAGTGGACTGACGTCGTAGAACACTGATCACGATGTCGGCAATCAGTGGGGTAACCTGCTGGCTAAAGGGAACTTCAGTTCCGCGTTTGAGGCTGTCATATCCGTCACCGCCATTTGCCAGATAATCAGAAGTGGCAAGTGAGTAGATACGGCCAGGCTCCATAGGGGAGCCGTTAATAGTGAGCTCTTTCACACGATTGCCAGGCGCCGAAGAAAGCTGCACTTTAAACTGCATACCAGAGACATGTGGGAAACGGCCTGAAGCGTCTTCAACCCTGCTCACGCCGTTTTCCAGTGCTGACTTTAAATCAGCCCCGGTGATCCTCAGCACCCGGATATGATTTCGAAACGGCAGTTCGCTGGTAATATCCTTACGGGTTAACAGGTGCCCTTCACGATAGCTGCGCTCGCCACGGATAGCACCACCGTTGATGATTGCCTCGTCGGTATGGCTGGCTTCCTTTAAGGCATCGCTCACCAGGTTTCCAAAGCCATTCTCACGGGTACGCACAGCTTCTCGCGAAGTGTCCATTTCGGTTGAGAGGCGGGCCACCTGTTCACTAAGCAGCGCGGTAATTCGGTCATCGTAGGTGGCCACCTGTTCGGCAATCACCGGATCTTTCGGGTAGTCGCTGAGAGGGAGTTGTATCACTTCATACTGAGCCTCGCCAGGATTGCCTTGTGGCCATTCAATGTTCACTTTCGCTGCGGCGGCTTCACTGGTAACGATGACATAGTTTGCCCGTGGCTTTTCATCAGGCGCCACCGGCTCAACATAGTAGGGATCGCTGCGCAGCACCAGATCGACTTGCGATTGGCCTAGTAGCTTATTAATAAAAGGTAATTCGTCTGAAATCATTAGCACTACTAATTCTGCGCCGCGTTCACGCAGCGCGTTGGCACGGCTGACAATGGTGTCATAAGGGGAGTTAATCTGCAGTCGCTGCATTAAGTATTCTTCTGAGGCGGTGCTGTCTATCACCGTAAGTATGCCAATCCTTATCCCCCCCCTTTCAAGCATGATATCCTGCCAGGTACCTTCAAGCTCTTGCCGGGTGAGTGGATCGGTCACATTGCTTAATACTACCGGGAAAGCAGCTTCATGGGCGCGTAACGACAGCTCATCCTCAAAGTAACTGAACTCCCGTTTAGCGACGCCCATGGCATCCGGTTCGATAGTGTTGAGGATATCGATAATATGCGCACCGCGATCGAAGGATGACAGCATGCTGGGTGCCAGGCTACCGCCGCCAAATAAGAACAGACTGGGCTGTTGAGTGCTTCTGGTTTGCTCAACCAGAGTAGCGAGGTTGGCGTAACTGCCATGCGGCGGGTTAATGATCAGAGGAAGTTCAGCCGCATAGAGCAAGGTAAGCTGTTTAGACTGACACGCAGTAGCCATAAACAGTGAGCTTACGCACATTAAACCGAGAACAAGGGTATAGCAGCGAAACACTTAAAGCTGACCTCTTTGTAGACTTATTAACGGCTTTCTATCGTAACACTGATATTTTTATGCGGGGTAGCGAAAAAGCCATAAGGTATAAAAAATAATGCGTTCGCGGTACTATTTGGTATGGATTTATCACAGTTGATGGATATATGAGCAATATAATTGAGATCTCGTCGACACTGGCTGTTGCCGAAAGCGAAATGGAGCTGCAGGCCATTCGCGCCCAGGGCAGTGGCGGGCAGAACGTAAATAAGGTTAGCAGTGCTATTCATTTACGCTTTGATATCCACAACTCGTCCTTACCCGATCCCATTAAGCAGAAGCTGCTCAACTGCAACGACAGTCGGGTAAACTCCGACGGCGTAATGATTATCAAGGCGCAACAATTTAGAACCCAGGAGCAGAATCGCGAGGATGCCATTACTCGTTTAGTGGAGTGGATTAAGGACAACACCAAAGTACAGAAAAAGCGCCGGCCCACCCGGGTCAGCAGAGCCGTGAAGGCCCGCCGCAAAGATGCCAAGCAGGCCAAGAGTCAGCGTAAACAACAGCGTCAGAAGGTTCGCTGGTGATCCCAAAGCCAGCCGAACATTCCGACGAAGTTTTAAAAGGTGTAGCGCAGGCTCATTTGGGCTGTTGTGCCGCTGTACAAGTTATTAATAACCCGCTTTTGTTCGGTCAGATAAGAACGATCCGGGTAGTTTAGAATATTGTTCAGGCTGAATCTGGTGCTCAGGTGTTCACTGAAGCGCCAGATGAAAGACTGGTTCCACGAAAGGACTTTTTCTCTGATGGTGTCCTGTTGGGCATCGGCGCCAACATCATCCAGCGCTTCGCTTTGCCAGGCCAGATTGGTGGTATATTGCCACTGATTGTGCTTCACCATCAGGTTGATCATCAGGCGATGCTCAGCACGTTCAGGCATGGCAATTGAACGATCGGTGAGATTGGCTTCAGTATCTGAGTAAGTGTAAGACGCTTTAATATCAACCAGAGCCAGCCCTGTATCAGTAAACTGCCGTGACCAGTAGGTCTGCACGCCGCGGATAAAGCCATCCTTGCCATTTTCCACCCGGGTGACATCGTAAACAATGCCGTCGAGTTCTTCAGTGATCCGGGAGTCATAGAAGAAGTCCGCGATGTCATTGTAGTATACCCCGGCATAGAGTTTACCTACCTGACTGTGACTATATTCAAGGCCGGCAAACCAGTTAACAATGGTCGTGGCCTCAAGTTCCGGTGAGCCCTCCGTAATGGTGCGGGTGGGGGGATTAATGCGGCGGTAACGCACTGTATCAAAATACTGCGGGCGCATTAACTGCTCAAAATAATTAAATTTTAAACGGGTAGAGGATGATAGCTGATAGCGCAATTCCAGTGACGGCAACAGGTGCTGATAGCTGTTACCGCCTTCCACAAATGCCGCATCAAAGTGGCTGAAGGTTTCATCGATAGTGAGGCCGGCCACGTCCACGCGGGTGATCTGATCGCCAAGGTTAGCAATACCGGCTTCTGTAGGCCCGCTAACCGCACCGCGAGTACTGGTTTTGGTTTTCTCGTAACGCAGACCAAGGCGCCAGAACCAGGATGACCGTTGTTGGTAAGCATCGATGTAGGCAGAACTCACGGTTTCTTCGCTGGTATAAATATCCTGGATAGACTCTAAAAAGGATTGCGCCGGATTAAAGTTAAACTGCTCCGGGTTTGCGGCCAGATAGGGTTCACCCAATAACAAGTCCATACCGGCAGGGATGGTGGTTCGGTTTTCCATAATCTCAACTGCCTGATTACTTCCCAGTACCTGGGTGAGGCTAAAGCGGTTGTCGGTAGCGGTATATACAGAGCGGTAATTGTCGTTATCGCGCTCTTTATTGCGCCAGGTGATGCCACTACCCACCCACACTGGTCGTCCGGCAAACTTAAACTGCTGGCTCCAGTCGGTAACCAGAGCATAGTCGGTATCTGTTGTGGTAGTCAGTGTCGGCCGGTAGTTAGCAAACCAGGACTGACTGGTATCAAATACGTCGGCATTGGTTACGGTGGTAGCTGGCAGATAAGGGCTATCAATAGAATAAATAGTTAGCGGTCAGTCCCTGATCAACAAAATTCCAGGGCAGCCAGAGTCGCTCGTTGACCCAGCGGCTATAGTAGATGCCAGCTTCAAACGCGCTGGTATCGGTTTCGTAATTAACGCCCAGGCGATGACGATGAATATCCCTGGCGGTTTCCATTCTGTGAAAGTAACGGCGAATACGCGAGTCGGACACGCTGACATCGCTCAAGGTGGAGCCGTCATTACTCAGTTCGACGCTATCAATGGTGCCGGCGCCAATTTGGTATTCCAGTCGGTTACGGGTGGCGATATCATCGTAGTTGGTCGACATGCCTTCATAGGTAAAATAGGTATGCTGTGAAAGCACGTAGTCAGCGCGCCACTGCATATTGGTGCTGGTGGTATCAAACTGGTCCTGGCTGTAGCGGGGGAAACCCAGTAATAAAGCCTGTTGTTCCGGTGCCTCAGGTGCATCTATAGATAGCCAGCGGGCCTCGTAAAAATCGACTATTCGCTCCAGACTGTTTTTCTGGGCGTTAAACTGCAAGCGCCAGCGATCGAAACTTTTGGCCAGCTTAATGCTGCCGCCAGGCGTATATTGCCGGGCCACGTCCTGATAACTAAGGTTGGCCTCAATTTCTGCATTATGGGCTGCGGCCCTGCCTTTTGATAAACGAAACTGACCACGAAAATCCACACCTTCGGCATCGGTCACCGCGCTGAAAAAGCGCCCGGGAGTATTGTTACCCTGATATTCAGAAGCAATGGGGTTGCGTTTGAGTAAGATCCGGTCGCGCTCCCTGGCGCTCTGATTGGTCGCGTCATCAGAGGGTCTTGCTGCGGGCGACGCCGTGGTTTGTGCATAAACGCTGCCGGAAACCGACAAGGTGGTCAGAATGACAGAGAGTAACGATAATTTAAACGGTGTACCGACTGCCTTAAGGCCTCTGTGGCCTTTTCGGGTATCACTAGACATTAATTTCCCTTCAAAGAAGAACAACAAAAAAAACGGTCGTTTTCAGGCAATAGATACTTAATCAGTGAGCGGGCTGAGCGTGAATTATTTTTGTCTACGCAGCCAATGACCAACTCTGCTTTTAGTGGCAGATTATGCATGTTGACGGACCGCGTTGTGATTGTGTTTTACGTGCCCGACACTGCACTGATTCGCGGCGTAACGGTAGCTATTTATCGGGCGAAAAACGAGCTTAATAAGATAAGCAGACTGTGATTAACGTTCAGTGGAACACGCTTTGTGTAAATTATACGATTGGTTAAAAGTTTTGGACGCCCGGTGCAACATGCTTCTGAGCATGGCAGTAAGCTGGCTGGTATTAATTAGCCACGGAAAATTACACGATGCAATTTAGTTATAAACCTGGTTACCGTACAGCAGAATTGGTCATTATCATGGTACTACTAATGATCAGTCTGAACCTGTTTACATCCAACAGAGCGGGAGCTGCGGTGAAGTTGCAACCACCTCATTTTTGTGGCCCGTATCGCAGTGAAGCCGAGGCCTTGCCCGGTATTGTGCCGGCCTTATATGAAGTGGTGTCTGGTGCGCCAGGCGAGGAACGCAACTGGCAATTCCTCCACGACCTGTTTGCACCCACTGCGACTATTACGCCATTGTTTCATCGCCAGGGGATGCCGGATATTTCAGTGCTGACGGCCCGTGAGTTTGTGGCGCTCAATAAACGACTGTTTAAGGATGTGGGTTTTTATGAAACCGAGACACATAATCAAACCATCCAGGTAGGGCATATGGCCACAGTTATCAGTGCTTACGAATCCCGGGAAACGCCGGATAAACCGGTGTACTCAAGAGGAATTAATACTTTTCAACTGGTAAACGACGGTCGGCGCTGGTGCGTGGTCTCGGTAACGTGGGACAGTGATAAAGGCGGTCACGATATCGCCGGGAGTATTGCTGAGGTGTTTGGTACGGAATAGAGGCAATGGAAGAAGATCCCGGATATTTTCTGCGAAAATTCCGGGATGACTGTGAGAAGTATACCGGTCAAAAATAACCTGTCATACCGGCCTCTGAGCCGGTATCTCCTGAACAGCGTGACTCATCTAAAACATCCCGTTTTTTATTTGGTTCTTTTAAGACCCACGATAACAGGGAAGGGGGTCCCGGATATTTTCTGCGAAAATTCCGGGAAGACGGGGATGTTTCCGTCTCAATAAAAATCTGTCATACCGGCCACTGTGCCGGTATCTCATGAGCAGCGTGACTCATTAAAAAAATCCTGCTTTTTATCTTGATGTTTTAGGCCCACGATAACAGGGAAAGGGATCCAGTATAGTTTCTGTGAAAATTCCGGGATGACGGGGATGTTTCCGTCTCAATAAAAATCTGTCATACCGGCCACTGTGCCGGTATCTCCTGAGCAGCGTGACTCATTAAAAAAATCCTGCTTTTTATCTTGATGTTTTAGGCCCACGATAACAGGGAAAGGGATCTAGTATAGTTTCTGTGAAAATTCCGGGATGATTTTGAGGAGTTTTCCGGCCAAAAAAATCTGTCATACCGGCCTGCGAGCCGGTATCTCATGAGCAGCATGACTCATTTAAAATAGCCTGCTTTTTACTTTGTTGTTTTAGATCCACGATAACAGGGATGACATTGAGACCCCGGATATCGTTTTCAACGATTCCGGGGTTTAAAAAACGCCTTAGCGTTTTTTAAACCTTAAACTGTCGGATTGAGCTTTGTAGTTCTTCGGCCAGGCGGGCAACCTCTTCGCTCGACTCTGACGTTTGTTGTGCACCCACGGTAGTTTCTTCTGCGATGCCAACAATGGTTTCCAGCTTCTCAGAGATATCCTGTGATACCAGGTTTTGCTCACGGGCTGACTGCTCAATCTGGCTGCTCACATCGTAAGCCCGTTTAACGGCCTCAGAAATGATATCAAGGGCCTGAGTGGCCAGTTCGGTTTGTTCAACACACTTAGCAGTTTGCTGTTTACCCTGATCCATCACTGATACGGCTTTCTCTGCGCCTTCCTGCAGGACTTCGATCATCGCGTTGATTTCCTGAGTGGACTCCTGCGTACGGCTGGCCAGGGTGCGAACTTCGTCGGCTACCACCGCAAAGCCCCGGCCTTGCTCACCGGCGCGTGCTGCCTCAATAGCGGCGTTCAGTGCCAACAGGTTGGTCTGGTCGGCAATGCCACGGATAACATCGAGGATGCTACCGATGCTGGCACTGTCCTGATGAAGTTTGTGAATAACCTGAGCGGCATCTTCTACATCGCGGGCCAGTACTTCAATGGTGGCCTTGTTCTCCAATGAAATATCACGAACCTTGTTCGATTCCTGGTCGGCATTACGAATCTCAAGCAGCGTATCTTCAGCATTTTGCGAGACCATTTGTGAAGTGGAATGCATTTCTGTGGTTGCCGTGGCTACCAAAGCAATTTGCGCTTTTTGATCCTGAATGGACTTGGTGGTTTGCGTGGTAACGGCTGAGGTTTGCTCTGAAGCCGCGGCGAGCTGCTCGGCGCGCACGTTAATACCGCGGATAAGCTCTTTAAGGCTGAGGATTAGCTTATTACAGTTTTTCGCCAGCTGACCAAATTCATCTTTGCTGGAGTCATCCAGGTTATGGGTCAGATCGCCGGACGAGGCGATGTTAAGTAAGTCGTTGACCTTTTTAAGCGGAATGGTAATGGCATTAACGGTTTTATAGCCGGTAAAGAAGGCAATAATCAGTGATGCCAGAACAATAACCACTACCAGTGTGGTACCAAAACTAACGTTACTGGTAACCTGTTCTTCGAGAGTTTTAACTTTAGCATTGGTCAGGTTAAGTAGCTGCTCAAGCTCGCTTACCGCGTTGGCCGCCATTTCTTCAGACTTACCAAGGGCTTGTTCGGTCTGGTTGCGCAGTTCTAAACGCGATACATGCAATTGCACCACGCCATCGCTGCCGGTTACCGCATCGATAGCATCATTAACCAGCGACTCAACTTCTTCCAGCGTGCCGGACGAATCCTGGCCATTAGCTGCGCTGAGCATGGCATCGAGCTGTTCACGAATGGCATCCACGGCAAATTTCACTTCGTTGCCAAGGGTATCGGCGCGCACCAGTGTCTGCGTTTTCATGTAGTCGGAGGTTACGGTGATAAGCGTAAGCAGGCGGGTTTCCAATTCACCACCCAGCTCTGAGGCGCGGCGCAGATTCGCATTGCTTTGTACTTCGCGTAAGTCGCTGAAGTCAAGCAGGTAGGTGGAGGCGTCGTCGGCGTTATCCTTAACGTCCATTAAACGATCTTCCACATCGTTGCGACGTGACAAATAACTGTTATGGCTGGCATATAACCCGTTGACCGTGGCCAGGTACTCCTGCGAGATACCATTGACGTTTTGCAAAGCGGCGCTAAGTTTTGGATCGTTTTTTACCGTTGATGCCAGTGCACTGTAAGCGTTGGTAAAATTTTGACTGGCTTCTTCGAATTGTGTTTGTTTTTCTTTGACTGTTGACAGTTCATCAGACACATAAGCTTCGAAAACCAGACGGCCCATATTTAAAAATGAGGCTTTAAGCGTATTGCTGCCAATAACTGTGGGCACTGCCACGGTGTTCACTTCGCCCACATCGTTTTGCAGAGATCGAAGGTTAATCAGAGACACTCCGCTGATGATTAGCAGCAGCACACTTATCGTGAAGAAGCCGAGAATAACCCGTGCTTTTACCGTTAAATTCATTGTAGCTCCCAGAGCATTATTATAGTTTTGGCGTTCCAAACAAATATGAACTGTGCCTGTTCGGAGTCTGGTGTTAACCGGTTCCTTTGGTATTGCAGCGTTGCATCCCCTCAAAGCTCGCAATAAACCGGATAATCTGTTGCTGAGGAGCTGTTCCCCCGCCAGATTAGTTATACCAATCTTTTAAAACTGATACAAAAGTATTAGAACTTTTTCAGCGGATTTTTGTATCAGCCAGTAATTCCTTATCGGACAGTTTTGCCAATAGTTAAATGATTTAATCAATGGTTGCCCATTAGTATAGTCGTTGAGATCAAGTTACGCAGATACCGAAATGCATTCGTTGGTTTCTTTGTGCCAGAGGGTCATAGTATTGCCCCAGACGTAACCTGTATCGAGAGCTACAAACTGGTTAGAAGATGTGTTGCCCTGCAATGCCGCCCAATGGCCGAATAAAATGCGTTCTTCGGCTTTTAACTGCTGATTGGGGATATCAAACCAGGGACGCAGGGAGGAAGGCGCATCCTTTGGCGCCGATTTTACCGATAAGTTAAGTGCCAGTGAGGGGCGTACAAAGCGCATTCGGGTGGTGGCATTGATGATAAATCGTTGCCGCTGTTTACCACTGAGCTTTTCGTCCCACTTTGGCGGACCGTCGCCGTACATGTTTTCGAGCAGCTGGCACCACTTTACGCTGTTGAGTTGTTGGGCGATTTCCTGACTGTATGTCAGTAACTGAGCAGTCGACCAGCCCGGATATAAACCGGCGTGCACCAAGGTGTGTCTTTCATCAAGCGCCATTGCCAGCGGCCATTGCCTTAGCCAGGCGGTGAGCTCTTCAATATCCGGCGCTTTCAACAGAGGCTCGAGGTTATCACTGCGCTTGGCTTTTTTTATTCCTTGCGACACCGATAAGAAATGCAGATCGTGATTACCCAGCACGCTGTAAAAACTGCTACCTAATGAACGCAGATAACGCAGTGTATTCAGTGAGTCCTCGCCTCGGGCAATCAGATCGCCCACGGCATACAGGCTGTCGCGGCCGGGCTCAAAGCTAACGCTGTCGAGCAAACGGCGAAGCCCGGCGTAACACCCCTGAATGTCGCCAATTACATAGGTTGCCATTAGTATAAGTTAGTTGATGATATTGGGTAGCGCGAGGCGAAAGGGTTCTATAGGTACTTTGAAAACATCGCCGTCGGCGGTTTTCATGTCGTAATACCCCTGCATAGTGCCTACTTCCGTATCAATGACGGAGCCACTGGTATATTGAAAGCTGTCACCGGGTTCAATGGTGGGTTTTTTTCCTACCACACCTTCACCGCTGACTTCGGTTTGTTTGCCGTTTGCATCAGTCACCAGCCAGTAACGGTGAGTCAGTTTCACCGCAAAGCTATTGTGATTGATCACAGTAATCTGATACGCAAAGGCATATTTATCGCTGTCTGAGGGTAAATGTTCTGGTAAATGCCGCGTTACAACTCTTACGGTTACCAGGTCGGCCGGATTATGTTCGGTCTTCGGTGCTGTCATGTTCACTCACCCAATTCGCAATGGTTGCAAAATCATCGAGCGACAGTGTCTCAGCCCGTCGGGTTGGATCAAGGCCAAGCGCTTCTAACTGTGCTTCGTCAATACAGTCTTTAAGACTATTACGTATGGTCTTTCTGCGTTGATTAAACGCCATCGTGCAAACACGTTCAAGCATTTTTACATCACTAACCGTTACCACCGGAGTTTGATGGGGAGTAAGACGGACCACGGCCGACTCCACCTTCGGCGGCGGCACAAAGGCACCTGGCGGCACATTGAGTACCGGCTGAACCTTACAGTAATACTGCGCCATTACCGACAAACGGCCGTAATTTTTATTACCCGGGCTGGCAGCCAAACGGTTAACCACTTCCTTTTGCAGCATAAAATGCATGTCGCCAATAATCCCGGCGTGGGAAAAAAGGTGAAACATGATGGGCGTGGAAATGTTGTAAGGCAGATTACCAAATACCCGCAAAGGCGCATCAGCTTTGGCGAGATCGTTAAAGTCTACGGTCAGGGCATCCTGTTCAACAATAGTGAGTTTGCTGCCATGAAACGGGTGATGACGCAGGCGTTTGGCCAGGTCCCGGTCCAGTTCGATAACCGTCAGTGCATTAACCCGCTCACAAACCGGATCGGTAAGAGCGCCCAGACCAGGGCCGATCTCTACAAGATTCTCGCCGTCCTGCGGATTAATAGCATCGACAATTTGCTCAATCACAAAGGTGTCGTTTAAAAAATTCTGGCCAAACCGCTTACGCGCGGTGTGGCCTAAATGGGTTTTATTCATTGTTGATGATGAGCCAGTTCAATTGCTTTATTCAATGCTTTGGTAAAACTGCCGCTGTCTGCCTGGCCTTTAGCAGCCAGATCCAGCGCCGTACCATGATCTACTGAGGTGCGAATAAACGGCAGACCCAATGTAATATTCACCGCCGCACCAAAGCCTTTGTATTTTAGCACGGGAAGTCCCTGGTCGTGATACATGGCCAGAACGACATCGGCATCTTCCAGGTATTTTGGCTGGAAAATGGTATCAGCAGGCAAGGGCCCGGTGAGGTGAATACCTTCAGCGCGCAGTTCGTCCAGTGCAGGGCTAATGGTTTCGATTTCTTCGCGGCCAATGTGGCCGTCTTCACCAGCATGCGGATTCAGGCCGCACACATAGATATGCGGTTTGGTGATATTAAATTTGAGCTTCAGATCGGTATGAATGATATGAATGACCTTGTGCAGGCGCTCGCGGGTAATCGCTCGGGAAACATATTCCAGCGGAATGTGGGTAGTGGCCAGAGCGACATTTAAACCTTCGGTTGCCAGCAGCATCACCACATCAATGGTATTAGACTGATGGGCAAAATACTCAGTATGGCCGCTAAAGGAAATTCCCGCTTTATTAATGATACCCTTGTTTACCGGCCCGGTAACTACGGCGTCGAAGTCGCCCTCAATGTTGGCCTGGCAGGCCTGACGCAGGGTTTCCACCACGTAGTGGCCGTTATCGCTGCTTAATACTCCGGGCTCAACCGGTACGGCAGTAGGAATCGCCTGAATAAACAGTTCACCTGGTGCCTGAATGCGTGTTTCACCGTGGGTGTATGGCGTTAGCTTGAGCGGCATATTTAATGCCGCAGCGCGTTCCTGCATCATGGTTTCGTCGGCAAAAATAACCAGCTGTGCGGGCCATTCCTGTTGCGCCAGTTCGATAACCAGATCGGGGCCAACGCCAGCGGGTTCGCCTGGCGTAATGGCAATTTTAAGCGGTGTCATAGTCAGACCTTAATTTTAATCACTAAGGACTTCGATATAAGCCGAGTCACGCATTTCACGTAACCAGTTCTCACTCTCTTCTGCAAATTTACGGTTAAACAGCAGCTGGTGGGCTTTATCTTCCTTGCGTTGTTCTGTGGCATCGTCGATACGACGGTCGAGCAACTGAATTAAATGCCAACCGTGTTGCGTACGTACAGGTTCACTGTACTCTCCGGGCTCCAAATTAGCCAGTGCTTCTTTGAACTCGGGCACATAGATGCTCGGATCTGACCAACCCAACTCACCGCCACGCAGGGCAGAACCTGGGTCCGCTGAATGCTCTTTTGCCAGTTCGGCAAAGTCGGCGTCGCCAGCCTGAACCTGTTCTTTAAATTCGACCAGCATGCTGCGGGCATGCTCTTCACTCAGAATAATGGACGGCTGGATCAGAATATGTCGGGCGTTAACTTCTTCTACTTCCACAACCTCAATACCACGGGTATCAAGAATTTTCAGAATGTGGAAACCTGCGCCACTACGAATTGGGCCGATTACTTCACCTTTACGTTTACCCTGCACTGCTTCGGCAAACAGAGTAGGCATGGCGTTAATGTTCATCCAGCCCATGTTACCACCGTCCAGGGCTTCAGAGCCTGAAGAGGCGGCAATAGCAAGACGAGAAAACTCAGAGCCTTCATCCAGCAGGTTTAGGACTTTATCGGCTCGTTCGCGGGCATCGGCTACGTCGGCATCGGTGGTCTCCGGCGGAAAGCCAATCAGAATGTGACCGAGTTCATACTCAGCCTGCGCAGAACCCTGTTGTTCCATCAGGTCCACCAGGTTAGCGATTTCCTGCGAAGTAATATAGATTCGACGACGCACGTTAGCGCGACGTACTTCACCCATAATGATTTCTTCGCGAACCTGTTCGCGGTAGTCATTATAAGCAATGCCCTGACGGGTAATTTCATCACGCAGTTGCTCAACCGTTGCGCCTTCACCGGCGGCGATGTTGGCAATGGTCTGGTCGAGCTGTGGATCACTTACCCGGATCCCCATGCGCTCTGCCATTTGCAGTTGCAGGTTTTTCAGGATCAGGCGCTCAATGGCCTGAGTGCGCAGGGCTTCGTCAGAAGGCAGGCGCTGATCTTTGGCTGCCGCGTCTGCTTTTACTTCATTAACCAGCGCTCTTACTTCACTTTCCAGTACCACACCCTGATCAACAATTACCGCCACTTTGTCGAGTAGCTCGGTTTGGGCCATGACGGGTAAGCTCATTACCAGACTTAAAAACAAACCCCGAATAAAATACTTCATAAACTCTCTTGCTTGTTGTTAATACTGCCATGTTCCCTTAAGGGATACCGGCGCATTTAATTTAACACGTAAGGCTGTCGATAGCCGAACATGCCGTCCTCGAGCATAGCCCGATTCGACCGGGATGAACCGATCCCTTTAAAAATAAATTGCAGAGCAATACTTGAGTCAAACTCATTGGTATTTTGCTGGCCCGCTACATCGTAACGGTTACTCAGACTTCGCTGGGCAACAATCCGTACCGCCCAGCAGCAGGACTCATACTGTAACCCAAAATAGTTTTCGATGCTTCTGTCTCGCTCTAAATCGCGATAAGAACGTCCGACTACCTGCCAGTTCTCGCCAATCGGCCAGCTCGCCGATACGCCAAACTGATCGATGGTTTCCCCCGACAGATCGCGCACAAACCGGTGACTCAGTTGCACCAGCCGTGTGGCGTCGAGACGATATTCCAGTGCCATACTGCTGCGTTCAACCTTGTCATTGTCGGTGGCAATTTGTACCGCCGAATGAACAAACCAGCTGTCATCAAAACGCCAGTCCAGTTCGCCGGCCAGCGCCGAGCGGTTGCGATCGTCCACTGCCGTGGTGACCTGTGAGTCCGACAGGTAGAATATCTGACCCAGGCTGATAACAAATTGTTCCCGGTTGTTGTCATCAATTATTCGAGACGTTGCTCCTACCGTGATCTGGTCATTATCACTGATACGGTCAAGACCGGAAAATTCCTGGCCGCGGAACAGCCCGTTCACATCGGTTAACAGCGCTGTGGTGTCGTATAAACCGATATTGCTCTGGTCTTTATATGAGGTATACAGATACTGAACTTTGGGCTCAAAAGTAATGGTTACATCATTGCCAAACAGCTGGTCATTCTTTTCCAGGTACAGGGTGCTGAACAGTCGGCCCTGATAGAGAGTACGGTTAACCTCTTCGTCCAATTCGGTATTGGCTATATTGGTTTGTTTGTAATAGGTATTCATGGCGGTTAATTCAGCCGTTACCTCTCCCCAGTAACGCTGATAGGGTAGCGCAACGGTAGGCGCCAGGTGCCAGCGCAGGGCGTCCGGTCTGGACGCCTGGGCATTATCAAAGTAAGCCAGTTCAGAATCTACCTTAAAAGTCAGCAAGTCACTGAGGCTGTTTCGCCACTGCAGTTTTGCTTCCGGCAGGGCGCGGTAAATGGCATCAAAATCGCCCAGGGTTTCAAAATCACGTAAGTACAGGCTCATATCGAGCGATGGGCTGTAATAATCCAGGCCAATGGTGCGGTTGATAGTGGTATCAGAGCGGTTGTAAAAATCGGAACCAAAGTCAACCACGTAGTTGTTATCACTGATACCATTAAAATCTACGTTTAGCTGCCAGTTATCCGACAGCATGCCATGATGCTGGTAACGGTAAAAATAGCGGCTGTCATCGCTGGCAAGTTTTGTATCATTGTTGAGATATTCAAGATGTACCTGACCACCAGAAGCGGCGGTCAAATAGCGAAATTCTGTTTTCAACTGTAAACCACGGTTGGTCATCAGCCGTGGCGAGATGGTCATATCGTAATTCGGCGCAATATTCCAGTAAAACGGCTGCTCATAATCGACCCCGGTGGCGCTGGAACTGCTGATGATCGGAAACAGTAAGCCGGTTTGGCGTTGGTTACTCACCGGAAAAGCGAAATAGGGCAAATACAGCACCGGCACATCGCCCAAATAAAAACGGGTATGTCGGGCTTCACCGAGGGTGTCACCCGGTTCAATACTGATTTTCGAGGCTTCAAGCCGCCAGTCCTGCTGGTCCAGCGGGCAGGTGGTAAAGCTGACATCACGCAGAGCAATACCTTGCTGAGTGACTATAGCAATCTCGCCAGCAGCACCGTGGCCCACAAAACCGGTAAGCTGATATTGCGTATTTTTCAGTGTTAAGCGCTGCTGAACCGAATCAACCGACAGTAAGTCGCTGCTTACCGTAAGATCGGGACTGCGATAACTAACATCGCCACTGGCCGACAACGCGCGGCCATTATTGGTAACCTCGGCTGTGTTGGCGTGAATAATGGCACTGTCGGTAACAATATCCACATTCCCTTCAAACAGGGCAAACTGGTTTTCGCGGATCTCTGCGACATCGGCAGTGACCTGAACCTGCTTCTTTTGTAGCAGTTGCGAGCTGTCAAAGGGGGCAGGAACGGCCATGCACAGCGCATTATTGTTAATAGCGGTCTGGGCATTTGCCTGCCAGGCGAGACTGTTCAAACCTGCTACAGCAAGCCAAACCAGAGCGCCATTCATGCGCCGTTGGCGGTTGACTGGTTGTCTGGGAGCCCGGGTTTTTCGTTGGCCATGCTGCTGAGCAAGTTGTGTAGTTTTCGACAGCAAATTATTATTCTCGGTGCTTCTAAGGATTATTCGGCAGGTAGGGGCGCCGATGTCTGTTCTGATAAGGCGCTAATTCTATGCACTTCGCCGCCAATTACCAACAGCAGACCCTAAAAAAATCGAAAAATTCATATCTTATCCCCATTTATTTGCTTTAAAGCAATGATGTGGGCGACTTCTCAAGCGAATAACCATTGGTTATAGTGCTTAACATCTTATCTTTTTTCTGGTTGTTACGCCTGTTTATCAACCAGTCCGGCGCGGGGCGTCGCAGTTGTAGGGGGAATGCATGCCGATTTGGGGCAGATTACTGGGTTTAATTTTCGGAATGATGTTTTTAAAAATACCGGGCGCCATTCTGGGGTTCTTTGTCGGCTATATGTTCGATAAAGGCTACAGTCAGGATTTCGGTCGCATGGGCGGTTTCGGACGCTTTTTCTCCAGTCAGGATGCGTTGCAGCAACAGGCTATCTTCTTCCATAGTTTGTTTGCTGCCCTGGGGCACCTGGCAAAATCTGATGGTAAGGTTACGGAATCAGAAATAAAGGTTGCCTCACGTCTGATGGACGACATGCAACTGCAGGGACAGGCTCGTCAGGAAGCGCAACAGGCTTTCCGGGAAGGTAAATCGCGGGATTTTCCCATTGCTGATATTCTCAAACAATTATATGAATCCTGCCACGGCCGCCGGGACATTCTGCAGGTATTTCTGGAGATTTTGATTCAGGCGGCATTTGCCGATGGCCGTCTGGCCAACGAAGAATACCGGGTGCTGGAGAAAGTCGCTAAAGCGCTGGGGTTTGTTCGTCGCGATCTCGATTATCTTATTGCCATGTTTGAGGCCGAGGTGCGCTTCCGCAGTCAGGGGCGCGGTAGTCACCAACGTCAGGGTACTCAGCAAAGCGGGCCCTCTCTGGAAGATGCCTATGCCGTGTTAGGGGTAACGGCCAGTGATGATGAAAAGGTCATCAAACGGGCTTATCGAAAGCGCATGTCTGAGCATCACCCGGATAAACTAGCATCCAAAGGACTGCCGGAACAGGCGATGGAAATCGCCAAAAATAAAGCCCAGGATATTCAGGCAGCTTACGAGCTGATAAAAGAGCGGCGCGGCTTTAAATGAGTCAGAAAATGCCGCCACCCAGTGCGTCCGACCTTGACCTGATAGAAGCTTTTATCGAAATGCTCTGGCTCGAGAAAGGCTTAAGCGACAATACTCAGCAGAGTTATCGCCGGGATCTGTGCCATGTGGCGGGCTTTCTAACCAGTCGCTCCACCGGTCTGAAGCAGGCCAGCCTCACCGACATGCAGGACTATCTGATGTTTCGCGAGCAGCGGGGACTTTCGGCGCGCAGCACGCAGCGCAACATTAGCGCTATGCGTCAGTTTTACCGCTATCTGGTTACGGATAATCAGCGTAAGGATAACCCGGTGAGTCAACTGGCTATCCCCAAAGCTGCCAAGAAATTACCCGGGACGCTGAGCGAGGCCGATGTTGAGGCGTTGCTCGATGCGCCGGAAATGGAAGAACCCATTGAGTGTCGTGATAAATGCATGCTCGAAGTGCTGTATGCTACCGGCCTGCGGGTCAGTGAGCTAATTGGCCTGCGCTTGTCGGAAGTCAGCTTACAGCAAGGACTGGTGCGGGTGATGGGTAAAGGCAATAAAGAGCGCCTGGTACCGCTGGGTGAAAATGCCCTCGATGCGCTACAGGACTATTTACACAGTGCCCGCCCGCAATTGTTAAAGCATCAGACCGACGTGGTGTTCGTGAGTAACCGTGGTGTACAGATGACCCGCCAGACATTCTGGCACCGCATTAAACACTATGCAGTGAAAGCCGGGATCCGTACTCAGTTGTCTCCCCATACACTGCGCCATGCATTCGCAACGCATTTACTTAATCATGGTGCCGACCTGCGGGTGGTGCAAATGCTATTGGGCCACAGCGATCTGTCAACCACGCAAATTTATACCCATGTTGCCACAGAGAGACTTCAAAACCTGATTACAGCGCATCATCCTAGAGGCTGTTGATCTTTGAACATTATTTGTTCAGCAGTACATTGGTAGCCACATCATCATGAATGCCAATGCGACTGTACTGCTATAGTTTCGAGCTAGCTTGTCGTATCTTGTTGATATTGCCCGGTACCTTTTTATCCTCAAAAACGCGTTTTCAACAAGATGCCTATATCGATACAGGCACCAGTCCATATCGTCATTACCTAATTTGTTATTTCGTTTGCGTGGAATATTGGCATCTGCTCCACTTTCTTCTACGTAAGCTCTAAAAGCTTCACTGTCATAGCCTTTATCAGCACAAACAATATCGGCTTGTGGGGAGTTTATTATCAGACTTTGTGCATGTACGATGTCGTTCACTTGACCACCGGATAGTTCAAAATAAACGGGCAGGCCACCGCTATCTACCGCAAGGTGAATTTTCGTTGAGTTACCACCTCGACTTTTTCCGATGGCCTCATCTTGTTTACCCGCTGCACCGCTACTATCCTGATGCGCTTTAACTATACTACCATCAAGAAACAACCATTCTGGGTCACCCTCGGAGGCTAAGCTTTCAAATAACTTTTGCAATATGCCTTTCTTCGACCATAAATTAAATCGTCGGTAGACCGTATTCCAGAGACCAAATTCAGATGGCAAATCCCGCCACTGAATGCCGGTACGCATTCGGTAAAGTATGCCCTCCAGGGTATTTCGGTGCTCATATTTGTTATAGACTCTGCCACTCTCCTTTAGCAGTACTTTTAGGATTTCCCACGCATCATCTGTTAACATCGTTCTTGGCATAGCAACATTACGGTTAATTATTTTTGGCGAAACAATTATACCTCGTTGCTATGCCGGCTGCTTTTCATACAAAGATCAACAACCTCTAGGGGATAAAACAAACTATTGGCAGGGCCGATTCGATGAGCACCGGGGTAATTGTCGATGGCAATCATCGCCAGAGCGGGATTTTTTGATACACTAGAGCGAATTTTACGGTGAAATACCGGTCTTAAAGAAAACAATGTGCTGTAAATTCAGCACCCCAGAGGCCGTTTAGGCCATAATCCGAGTGGTTTTCAGGAGTGATTAAATGAAAGTGTTTCTTCGCAGTTTACTGGCAGTGCTGAGTGTTGTTTCAGTTGCTGCAACTGCAAATGTGCTGGCCGATGCGGCAGATAAAGAGAGCGTTAAAGCAAAAATCGAAACCACGCTGAAATGGCGGGTAGATGCCATCGCCGACTCACCTGTTGATGGCTTACTGCAAATCAGCACCGAAAACGGCCTGTTTTACGTTAGTGCAGACGGCACCTATTTACTCCAGGCGCGGGTTTACAATCTCGACGAAGAAATGCGTAACGAAACCGAAACCGCGCTGGCTGAAATGCGTCTGGATGGTTTAAAGCAATTTGATGATTCCTACATCGAATTTAAAGCTGAAGACGAACAATACGTGGTAACAGTATTCACCGACACTACCTGCGGATATTGCCGTAAGCTGCACGAGCAGATTGCTCAGTACAACGAAGAAGGCATTACCGTAAGATACCTGGCGTATCCTCGTGCTGGCCTCAACAGCCCGGTCTATCGTCAGATGGTATCGGTCTGGTGCTCCGCCGATCCGAAAAAAGCTATGACCAACGCAAAATCAGGCAGCAGCGTAACGCCTAACAGCTGTGATAACGACATTGCCGAGCAATTTCGTTTTGGTCGCAAGATTGGCGTAAATGGTACGCCTAATATCGTACTCAGCGATGGCAGTATTATTCCTGGTTACCAACCGCCGGAACAGTTGCTATCGGCGCTTAAACAGATCGCCGGTTAATTGTCTTACCGCCTACCGGATACCATTCCTCTCAGGTATCCGGTTGCTTCACCAATCAGAATGCTTTTCAGTTTCAGCAACGAATCACAGCGAATTTATGAGTTTACATATCAGGCGCCGGCCGTTAACCGATACCTTTGACACGGCAATACATCCGGTTCTTGAGCGGGTTTACCGTGGCCGTTCCATTCAGTCTGCCGAGCAATTAAATACCGGTGCCCGGGCACTGCTGCATTATCGCGATTTACTGGGCTGCGACATAGCCGCCGCGCGCATTGCCGATGCCATTAGTGAGCAGCAATCGATAACCATTATTGGTGACTTTGACGCCGATGGCGCGACCAGCACCGCGCTATGTATGCTGGCATTGGGGCAGATGGGGGCAACCCGGCTGGATTACCTGGTACCTAATCGGTTTGATTTTGGTTACGGGCTTTCGCCACAGATTGTCGAGGTGGCCGCCGAGCGGGGAACGCCATTAATCATTACCGTCGACAATGGCATTTCCTGCCATGCCGGCGTAGAGAAAGCGAAAGAACTGGGTATGGAAGTGATAGTGACTGATCACCATCTACCCGGCGAAACGCTACCTGCCGCTACCGCCATCGTTAATCCTAATCAGCCGGACTGCCATTTTGCCTCGAAGAACCTCGCCGGTGTTGGCGTGGCGTTTTACCTTATGCTGGCGCTGAGAGCTGAACTGCAACGGCGTGACTGGTTTACACGCCAGGGGCTTCAGGTGCCTAATTTAGCCAATTTATTCGACATCGTGGCAGTAGGCACAGTAGCGGACGTGGTGCCGCTTGATCAGAATAACCGTATTCTGGTGCATCAGGGCTTACAGCGGATCCGTGCCGGACAATGCCGGCCGGGGATTACTGCCTTACTCGACGTAGCTCAGCGTCATGCCAGCCGCCTGACGGCAACGGATCTGGGCTTTGTAATAGGCCCCCGGCTAAATGCGGCGGGTCGTCTGGATGATATGGCGGCCGGGATAGAGTGCCTGCTTTGCAGCGATACCATGGAAGCCCGGGCGCGGGCGACGGAGCTCGACCGGCTTAACCAGCAGCGGCGAACCATTGAACAGGAAATGAAACAACAAGCACAGGAAACCCTGGCGTCGGTGCAACTCGACAGCAGTGCACCGCCAGATGCCATCGTACTCTTCGATGCGCATTTTCACCAGGGCGTCATCGGGATCGTCGCGGGTCGGCTGAAAGATGAATATAAACGACCTACCATTGTATTTGCCAAACAGGATGATGAAATTATTAAAGGCTCGGCGCGCTCCATAGCCGGGGTCCATATCCGCGACATTCTGGAGGCCGTCAGTACCGCCCACCCGGGCCTGATTGAGAAGTTCGGCGGACACGCGGCAGCCGCCGGATTATCAATCCAGACTGCCAGTCTTTCCGCCTTTACCGCCGCCTTTACCAGCCATGTTAAAGCGGCTCTGGCTGACATTGACGACCCGAATATCATCCTCAGTGATGGTGAACTGGCGCCACACATCCTTAATTTGCCCACTGCTCAGGTATTGCGCCAGGCCGGTCCTTTCGGCCAGGGCTTTCAGCCGCCGCTATTCGACGGCACTTTCCAGCTTATTCAGCAGCGGATTGTCGGTGAGCGACATCTTAAAATGGTGCTGGCGCATCCCGACAGCGGCGAGGAGTTCGACGCTATCGCGTTTAATATTGATTTCGATGTCTGGCCTGACCCTACTGTTAAACAGGTACAGTTGGCGTATCAGCTGGATGTGAATTACTATCGGGGCAGGGAATCGCTGCAACTGCTGGTGGAAGCTCTGGCTCCGGTGGCCTGACAGGTAATGAATTGCTATGAGTGTGGATAAGCTGCTAAAACGACATCAGTCACTGACTCACAGTGAAAACCTGAAAGTGGTTTCTCATGTACAGCGCCAGGATGGCGACTGGGTTCGCCATACTGTGATGATTGAAGATGTCGATGCGCCCTTCGTGTTTAAACGCACCAAACCTTATCAGTCGCTGCAGGGAGCCCGGGTGAATATGACCTACTACCGCACGGTGGAAACCGTTGCTGGTATGGAGTTTGAACAGATGAAAGTTGTGCGGATCAAGCGGGCATAATCATGGCTAACCACTGGTTGAATGCCTATGTTTTGCATCGACGCCCCTATCGTGAAACCAGTTTTATTGTTGATTTCTTTACCCTCGAACTCGGCCGCGTCAGCGCCGTAGCCCGTGGTGTGCGCAGCGCCAAATCCGACCGCCGAAGCCTGCTGCAACCCTTCCAGGCGCTGCGAGTACAGCTAAGCGGCAAAAGCGATTTAAAGAACCTGACTCAATTAGAAGGCAATGGCGCTTTGCGCATGCTCACCGGAAATGCCCTTTATTGTGCCCTGTATGTCAATGAGATCACCAACCGGGTATTGCCTGGCGGTGTCGAGGCTGCAGAGCTCTACAGTGCCTATGCAACAGCCCTGGCAGCATTGCAGCAGGAACAGGCGGCTGCCGAGTATATTCTGCGTCAGTATGAACTGGCACTCTTGCAGGAGCTTGGCGTTATGCCGGATTTCACTACTGACGCGGCTTCCAATGATCCCATCGAACCGTCTTTTCATTACGAACTGGTGTCGGAACTGGGGTTTTGCCAGGTTAAACAGGCCAGCAAACTCAGTTTTTCCGGTACCGAACTGCTGATGCTGGCTGAACAGGATTTCAGCCCGCCGGGATTAAAGGCGGCAAAGCGCTTATGCCGGTTAGCTCTGCATCCCTTTGTGGGTGACAAGCCATTGAAAAGTCGTGAGCTCTTTTTGGCCTCCCGCTGAATCACTGCTACAATACGCGCCACTTCAGTTTTGTTATGTAATCCAGGACCCTGGGAATGAAAGATATTCTGCTTGGCGTTAATATTGATCATATCGCTACGCTGCGAAATGCGCGTGGTACCTCTTACCCCGATCCGGTGCACGCTGCGGATATCGCAGAACGCGCAGGCGCAGACGGTATAACCGTTCATCTGCGGGAAGACCGTCGCCACATTAAAGACCGTGATGTCACGTTACTCGCGCAAACCATTAATACCCGCTTAAACCTAGAAATGGCTGTCACCGACGAAATGCTGGCCATTGCCGAACAGGTTAAACCCACATTTTGTTGCCTGGTGCCCGAAAAACGTGAAGAGTTAACCACCGAAGGCGGGCTGGATGTGGCCGGCAATCTGAGTCGTATGACCGATGCCTGCCAGCGCCTGGCCGAGGCGAATATTCTGGTTTCCCTGTTCATTGATGGCGATGAGCGCCAGCTTGATGCCGCTAAAGCAACCGGCGCACCGTATATCGAAATTCATACCGGTCATTATGCCGATGCAACCAGTGAAGCGGAGCAGTTGGAACACCTGGCGCAAATCCGCCGTGGTGTGGAGTATGCCGATAATCTCGGGCTGCAGGTTAACGCTGGTCATGGCTTGCATTACCACAACGTAAAACCGATTGCCGCTATCCCGCAGCTAATCGAACTCAATATTGGTCATGCCATTATCGCCCGAGCTGCGTTTGACGGTTTGCACAAAGCCGTGGCGGATATGCGCAGCCTGATGCAGGAAGCGCGTTTACAGGCATACATAGGCTAACCACCACCGGAGCTGACCATGGCCATTGCAGGCTTGGGAACTGATATTGTCGAAATTGCCCGTTTTGAGATGGAGGATGGCTCCCGGGATCGCCTCGCGCGTCGGGTGCTCACACCGGATGAATGGGCCATTTATTCAGCGCACAATCAGCCGGTACGGTATCTGGCTAAACGGTTTGCCGCTAAAGAAGCCGCGGTAAAAGCGCTGGGCACCGGGATTGGTCGCGGTATTAGCTGGCAACAATTGCGTGTCAGCAATGACGAAGCGGGCGCGCCAATTCTGCATTATAGCGGTGAGTTTGCCGAGAAATGCAAGATTAAAGGCATAGTGAGTGCTCACTTAAGTTTATCTGATGAACAACATTACGCCGTGGCAACGGTGATCCTTGAAACACCGTGAGGCAAGATAATGGTCAGTATTTATCAGGGCGGTGGTAAGCGTCGCGCCAGCGGAAAACGAAAAGGGCCTGCTCAGGCTTCTTCTGTCACCGTGACGTTGGAAAAGTGGGACCCCCGAGGACGCGGTGTTTGCCGAACCTATCAGCCGGTGCTGTTTGTGGATGGCGCGCTGCCCGGTGAAACCTGTCAGGTAGCCATTACGCGCAGTAAAAAACAAGTCTGCGAAGGTCATGTAACCAAAGTGCTTGAGCCTGCCCCGGCGCGGCAAACGCCTTTTTGCCCGGTATATGAGCAATGTGGCGGCTGCCAGTTGCAGCACGTTGAGCGCGACGCTGCCTTAGCCTGGCGACAACAGGCGCTGGATGAGCAAATCCGGCTCACCCACTCGTTAGACAAGTTACCCTGGGTCACACCTTTACGCAGCGCCGGTGACCAATACCGGCGAAAAACGCGCCTGGCCATTGATGCCCGCAAAGGCAAGCCGCTGGCGCTGGGATTCAGAGCGGCAAAGAGCGATAAAGTGGTCAATGTCAACCATTGCCCGGTGCTTGAACCTGAACTTAATGATCTGTTAGCGCCGTTACATAAACTACTCGAGCAGCTATCCGGGCGCACCGCTATTGGCCATATAAGTTTACTAAGAGCACAAAACGGTATCGGCATCACATTTCGCTGCACTCAACCTTTTGCAGGCAGCGACCGCGAATTGTTAATGACCTTTGCTCAGACAAATAAGCTGTTACTGCGACTCGACTATGGTGATCACAGCGAAGCCTTGCATAAGCCGGTAGATGAGTTGTTATGCGCCACCACCGATGCATTATCGCTGGCGGTGACCACCGAAGATTTTATCCAGGTCAATGCAGAGGTAAATCTGGCCATGATTGAGCAGGCGCTCGGCTGGCTGGCGCCTCAGGCGCAGCATAAAGTGCTCGATCTGTTCTGCGGATTAGGTAACTTTTCATTACCTCTGGCAAAACGCTGCGCTGGCGTCACTGCAGTAGAAGGCGTTTCCACAATGGTGCAAAAAGGTGAAAAAGTTGCCCGCCAACAAGGCATTATTAACATTAACTGGCGCACTGCCGATTTAAATAATGACGCTGAACTTAGCGCTCTGGCGATGAAGAAATACGATAAAGTGTTGCTGGACCCGTCCCGGGAAGGGGCTTTTGAGACTTGTCAGCATATCGCTAAAGCCAGAGTTGAGTCAGTCGTGTACGTATCTTGCAATCCGGCAACGTTTAATCGCGATCTGGCACCGCTACTGCAAGCCGGGTATCGGATCGTGAAACTCGGACTAATGGAAATGTTCCCGTATACCCAGCATATTGAGTCGATGGCGTTACTCGAACGCGTGGCTAAAGGGTAAGAGGTAAATATGGTTTCAACCCGCACAGTGCACGAAGAACACCGGCCACCGTTTGAAGAATGGCTGGCGAGTCTTAATCTGTCTGAAAGTACCGCTCAGAAGCTGCGCGATATTTCGCACATGCCGGATAAACTGCTGGTCGGGCAGGAGATGGTGGAAATCCTTCATCAGCTCAACATGGATGATGCAACATTGCAGGCCGCGCTGGTTTATCCCTATTGTCAGCAGCATGAGTTGTCTGATGCCGAGGTGGCGGAAAACTTTGGTACTGAAATTGAGCAACTGGTAGTGGGTGTACGCCGCATGGAAGCGATTCGCATGCTGCATAACCGCAAACAATCCGAAAGCAAGCTCTCAGCACCCGATGAGCAACACATCGACAGTATCCGTCGTATGCTGCTGGCCATGGTGGAAGACGTGCGGGCGGTTGTGATTAAAATGGCGGAACGGATTTGCGCCCTGCAACAGGTTAAAAAGGCCGACGAAGAAACCCGGGTTATGGTTGCCCGGGAGTGTGCCACCATCTATGCGCCACTGGCTAACCGTCTTGGCATTGGTCAGTTAAAATGGGAGCTGGAAGATTTAGCCTTTCGCTATTTACATCCAGCCACTTATAAACAAATCGCTAAACAGCTGGATGGTAAAAGGCGCGAGCGCGCCGAGTATATCGACAATGTAGTGGACTCTTTGCAGGACTTGCTCAATAACGAACACATTAAGGCCGAGGTTTACGGGCGACCAAAACACATCTACAGCATCTGGAAAAAAATGCAGAAAAAACGCCTGACTTTTGAGCAGCTTTTCGATATCAGGGCAGTGCGGATCATTGCCGAGCGGTTGCAGGATTGCTACGCGGCGCTGGGCACGGTGCATGCCCATTTCAAGCATATTCCCAAAGAATTCGACGACTATATTGCCACTCCTAAACCGAATGGCTATCAGTCGATACATACGGTTATTGTCGGCCCGGAAGGTAAGCCGGTTGAAATTCAGATCCGTACCCAGAAGATGCACCAGGATGCTGAACTGGGTGTAGCGGCGCACTGGAAATATAAAGAGGGCAGTGCTGGTAAGGTTTCTGGCTACGATGAGCGGATTAACTGGTTACGTAAAATCCTGCAATGGCAGGAAGAGGTGGCCGAGTCGGGTGACTTTGTTGAAGAACTGCGCAGTCAGGTGTTTGACGACCGGGTATATGTCTTTACACCGCGCGGTGATGTGATTGATTTACCGCAGGGGTCAACGCCGGTGGATTTTGCCTATTACATTCATAGTAATGTAGGGCACCGCTGTATCGGCGCTAAGATTAACGGTCGTATTGTACCATTTACCTATCAGCTGCAAAGTGGCGATCAGGTGGGGATCCTGACCGGAAAAGAACCCAACCCGTCGCGAGACTGGCTGCATCCTGGTTTAGGTTATGTCCATTCGTCACGGGCCCGCGCGACAATTCACAGTTTCTTTAAGAAACAGGATAAAGAGAAAAACCAGCAGGCGGGTAAAGAGCTGCTGGAGCGCGAACTCCAACGGGCCGGACTGCCTGTTAAAATGGCGGTCGATGCCTGCGAACGATTTAATGTGCCCAGTACAGACGAACTGTTTGCTGCAATAGGTGCCGGCGATGTGCGGGTAATGTCGGTGGTGCATCATCTGCAACAGTTAGTGGCACCGCCGCCGGAAGTTGAAGAACTGAGCCCCAAGGTTAAAACGCGCAAAGCCGCGCGGGGCAAAAATAAACCTGACAGTGTGGTAGTGCAGGGCGTGGGTAACCTGATGAGCCAGCTGGCTAACTGCTGTCAGCCGGTGCCCGGCGATCATATTTTGGGTTATATCACTCAGGGGCGCGGTGTAAGCGTGCACAAAGACAGCTGTGAGCAACTTCAGAACCTGCTCAATCAGCATCCGGAACGGCAAATTGAAGTGAGTTGGTCAGAAGATCTCAACGTCGGTTATGAAGCGAATCTGGACATTGAATGTAATGATCGTACTGGTCTGCTGCGCGATATCACCACAGTGCTGGCTAACGAAGGCGTGGCCCTGCTCGGCGTAAACAGCCTGAGCGACAAAAACAGCCACACTGCACTGATTTCGGTATCGGTAGAAGTCTCCGATGTAGAAGCGCTGAGCCGCCTGACGAATCGTTTGCGACAACTGAAGGACATCATTGATGTCAGACGTAAGACCCACTGAACCGAAGGCGGCGTTAGCCCGCCTGCTTGATATCATGGCGCGCCTGCGTGACCCGCAATCGGGCTGCCCGTGGGATGTGCAACAAACCATGCAGTCGCTCACCCGTTATACGATTGAGGAAGCTTATGAGGCCGTTGATGCCATAGAGCGGGGGGCACCGGATGAGATTAAAGATGAACTGGGTGATCTGCTGTTTCAGATCGTTTTCTACGCGCAAATTGGCAATGAATCACAGCAGTTCGACTTTACGGACATCGCGAATGCAATCAGCGATAAAATGGTGCGCCGCCATCCCCATGTGTTTGGCGAAGCAACCACCGATAACGCCGGTTTAACGCAGCAATGGGAAGCCATTAAGGCACAGGAGCGAAAACACGTCCCGCAAGCCCTACTGGACAGTGTCCCCACCGGTTTGCCGGCGTTAATGTATGCCCAGAAAATTCAGAAGAAATGCGCGCGAGTGGGGTTTGACTGGCCAGAAGTTGCCCCGGTGGCTGATAAAGTGCGCGAGGAAGTGGCGGAAATACAGGCGGAGCTGGATGCGCCGAAGCGCGATCAGCAGGCCCTCGAAGCTGAAATTGGTGATGCATTATTTGCCATGGTAAACCTGGCACGACATTGTAATGTGGATGCTGATGCCGCGTTGCGCCGGGCCAGTCAAAAGTTTGCTAATCGTTTTGCTGCGGTTGAAGCGATGGCAAAGGCGGAAAAAGGCGCACTTGAAGCGCACTCGCTGGATGAGCTTGAACAATTATGGCAGCGGGTAAAACGTCAGGAAACATCTGCCTGATATCGCTGTTTGCAATGTTTTATTCTGCAGCCCGGGCAGCAAGGTAAGCGCGTAACGGAGCCGGACTCTGGCTCCACAAAGGGTTTTCAAAGGTTTGCTTGATGCCAGGATTTTCCAGCTCAAATATTTTTCGGTTGGGGTCGGTGGCCAGCTCCAGCGCTCGTGGATGATTGTAGTGTTTGTCGAAATAGGTTTTAAGTTCACCGCTATCCAGCATTCTTAACAAACCCGTATACAGCCGTTTTACCAGTTTCGGATGTTTTGGCGATACAAAAAAATATTCGTAGCTGGGATAGCGCAGCAACAGGTTATCTTCGAGTTTAACTAACTTGTCGGCATGTCGTTCGAGGTCGTTGGAGACTTCGATAACATTACGCGGAAAGTAGTCCACCATGCCTTTTTCTACGGCGATAAACATATTGGTAAACCACAGACTCCAGGGTAGCCCTTCAACCTGATATCCATTGTATTTTAGCACCGTTAAATCCGGCCAGTCTGCGCCCTGTACCCCCAGATAAGACTGTAGGGTTGATTTGGTTACATCCTGCGGATAACTGCCTTGCTTGTATTTATGGATAACCAGCACCCGGTAGCCGGCCAGGCCCTGCAGTAATGGAAAACGTACCGTGAGTAACTGTTTTTCGCGCTCCGCTGAGGTAGCGCTCCACATTACCTGCGCCTCGCCACTCTGGAGCTTTATAATTTGTCTGGCCTGGGGCATGGGTTGGGGATGTGGTTCTGCCACTGCCGCCCCAAATTCTGGTGTTAACTCCAGCACCTGTGCCAGGATCTGCGCGTGATAATACCCGTAGGCTTCATCGGCAAAGGCGCGGGTGAAAATCACTTTTTCTGGCGCGTCGTTAGCGAAGCCTGCCGGGCTGAATAACACGGCGAGCAGGATTGAAAATGAAAAGGGTTTCATAAACAGCAATATATGTTTGAATTCGTTATCAAGATTAGTCGACGAATAAAGCTTGTGCCAATTTAATTTTTTGCTGTGTTGGGGGTATGCTTTTTGTGCAAATGCTGTATAATTCGCGCCCTGCCCAGTTACACCCACCTGTGGGAAGGTGGAAGAATCATCAGACTCGAAGGGGTCAGACAGTTGATTTTAGGTAGGTTTGAAACGTTGTTAATCGCTTAACAATGCTTCTTAACCAAAGTAACGACGAATTATTTCGGTGAATTTTAAAATGAAAACTTTTGTTGCAAAGCCAGAAACGGTAGTCCGTGACTGGTATGTGGTAGACGCCACAGACAAAACTCTGGGTCGCTTGGCTTCTGAAATCGCACTGCGTTTACGTGGTAAGCATAAGCCTGAGTATACTCCTCACGTTGACACTGGTGACTACATTGTAGTTATCAACGCTGAGAAAATTACTGTAACTGGTAACAAAGCGCAGGGTAAAATGTACTACGCTCACACTGGTTATCCTGGTGGTCTTAAAGAGACTAACTTTGAGAAGCTGCTTGCTCACAAGCCAGAAATGGTGCTTGAAAAAGCGGTTAAAGGTATGTTGCCAAAAGGTCCTCTGGGCCGTGCAATGTTCCGCAAGCTTAAAGTTTACGCAGGTGCTGAACACAAGCACACTGCTCAACAGCCTCAAGTATTGGACATTTAAGGAGCTTATCACATGGCAGATACTCAATATTACGGCACTGGCCGTCGCAAAAGTTCTACTGCTCGTGTATTCCTGCGTCCAGGTTCAGGAAACATCACAGTAAACTCACGTGCTCTTGACGAGTACTTTGGTCGTGAAACCGAGTGCATGGTTGTTCGTCAGCCACTGGAACTGGTAGAAATGACTGAAAAGTTTGACCTGTACATCACTGTTAAAGGTGGTGGTTCAAATGGTCAGGCTGGTGCAATCCGTCACGGTATTACCCGTGCACTGATGGAATATGATGAAGCACTTCGTCCAGCTCTGCGTAAAGCAGGCTTCGTTACTCGTGACGCTCGTCGCGTTGAACGTAAGAAAGTGGGTCTTCATAAAGCACGTAAGAAACCACAATTCTCAAAACGTTAATACGTTTATACAGAATGCAAAAACCCGGCTTATGCCGGGTTTTTTTATGCCTGATGTACAGGGATTTTTACGCTTCTACGCAGACCGCGAAGCGCCCGCTGCACAATTGTGATAATTAAATGTAAAAAATATGTTTAAGGCCGTAAATCTGACTACGACTTTCGTCTCAGGCTGCATTACCGGCCTGATTTGGCGCAAATATTTATCCAGTTAATTCCAGTAATTCCTTGTGTTTTGAGGGGGTTTTCTTTTATCATTTTCGGTCGAAAATTATGACAATCTTTCGTGCTAAATCGCCACCTTGCTAAAACGCTCTGGCGATACGGACACGACAAGTTTAATGAAAGCCTGTAAAACCCGCCTGGGGCGGTGGTTTGCGGGTTTTCATATTATCCAAAACCTGGAGAAAAGTGGATGAGCAATGTATCTGTAGATGCAAAAGAGTCTGCGCTGAGTGATAACAAACCGCAAGATAATCCGCGTCGTCGGTTTCTAACCGTTGCGACATCGGTTGTTGGTGGTGTGGGTGTAGTAGGTGCAGCTGTACCTTTCGTTGCGTCCTGGAATCCGAGTGCAAAAGCGAAAGCGGCCGGTGCTGATGTGGAAGTTGATATCAGCGCAATCGAACCTGGCCAGCTGATTCGTGTTATGTGGCGAAGCAAGCCGGTATGGATCGTACGTCGTACGCCTGAAATCCTGGCAGAACTTGGTCAACACGAAGATCAGTTACGTGACCCTAACTCTGAAAACGAGCAACAACCTGCATTTGCGCAGAACCAGTACCGCTCAATGAAAGAGGAATACCTCATTCTGGTAGGTATTTGTACGCATCTTGGTTGCTCTCCACAACACATGAAAGATGGTGCGTTTGAAGAATACGTCGAAGGCGTGCCAGAAGGCTTCTTCTGCCCGTGCCACGGTTCTAAATTCGATATGGCCGGCCGCGTTTTCCAAAACGTTCCAGCGCCATTAAATCTGGTTGTTCCACCGTATCAGTTTGTTGACGACACAACAGTGATCATTGGTTCAGAAGCGGAGGTTGCGTAACATGCAAGCATTTCTAGCCTGGATTGAAGCACGTATCCCAATGATGCGTGTGGCCAACATGCACGCTATCCAGTATCCGGCACCACGTAACATGAACTTCTGGTACGTGTTCGGGTTTCTGGCCACCATTGTATTAGTAAACCAAATCGTAACCGGTATCTGGTTAACCATGAACTTCAACCCAACTGCCGAAGGTGCCTTCGCGTCGGTTGAATACATCATGCGTGAAATCGATTACGGATGGATCATCCGTTACATGCACAGCACCGGCGCGTCAGCGTTCTTTATCGTGGTATACATGCACATGTTCCGTGGCATGATCTACGGTTCTTACCAGAAGCCACGCGAGCTGCTGTGGATCTTCGGTATGCTGATTTACCTCGCCCTGATGGCTGAAGCCTTCATGGGTTACGTACTGCCATGGGGTCAGATGTCTTACTGGGGTGCACAGGTAATCGTATCGCTGTTTAGTGCCATTCCGGTGATTGGTCCGGACTTAGTACAGTGGATTCAGGGTGACTACGTTATCTCTGGTGCTACGCTTAACCGCTTCTTTGCGTTACACGTTATCGCATTGCCACTGGTTATTGTTATCTTAGTGTTCCTGCACATCATTGCACTGCACGAAGTGGGTTCTAACAACCCTGATGGTGTGGCTATCAAACACAAGAAAGGCAGCCTGTCTGAAGACGAAAAAACCAAGTTTGAAATTCATGAGTACTACACCAGCAAGTATGACATCGCAGATGATGTTGTACCCTTCTTCCCGCACATCGTGCTGAAAGACCTGGTGGCGTTTTGTATCTTCCTGGCGGCGTTCACTTACATCATGTTCTTTGCGCCGGAAATGGGCGGTAAATTCCTTGAGCATCCAAACTTTGAAATTGCTAACCCGCTGAAAACGCCTGCGCATATCTTCCCGGTATGGTACTTCACGCCGTTCTACGCGATTCTGAAAGCGGTTCCGGATAAGCTGTTTGGGGTTATCGCGATGTTTGGTGCGATTATCTTCCTGTTCCTGTTACCTTGGTTCGACCGCGGTACCGTTAAGTCATGGCGCTATCGCAGCGGTCTGCATAAGCTGAATCTGCTTGTGTTTGCCGGTGTGTTTATTTTCTTAGGTTACTTAGGCGGTACGCCTCAGGAAAACTGGAAAATCACGGCGTCGCAAATCTTAACAGTGATGTATTTCGGTTTCTTCATCCTGCTGTTTATCTACAGTAAAAATGAAACAACTAAGCCTGTACCAGCGAGGATCCCTAAATGAGAAAACTAATTTGTGTACTGGCGTTGCTGTTGCCTGGGATGGCTCTGGCCGCTGGCGGCAACGTCCACCTGGACAAAGCTAACTACGATTTGAGCGACAAAGCGTCGTTGCAGCGTGGTGCGAAATTATTCATGAACTACTGCCTTGGCTGTCACGGCCAGCAGTATCAGCGCTACCAGCGTACGTTCAACGATCTGGGTATTCCGGAAGAACTGGCAGAAGAAAACCTGCAATTCACCGGTGATAAAATCTCCGATTACATTGAACGCTCTATGCCGGCAGAGTCTGCCGCTCAGTGGTTTGGTGCGGCGCCGCCGGATCTGACACTGGTTGCTCGCGTTCGTGGTGCTGACTGGATTTACACTTATCTGCGTTCTTTCTACGTGGATGAGTCGCGTCCGTTTGGTGTCAACAACACAGTATTCCCTGAAGTAGGTATGCCACACGTGCTGCAACCACTGCAAGGTACGCCGCGCATGGTTGAAGAAGAAGCAATGGTCGATGGTGAAACAGTGATGCGTCACGCCGGTATTAAAACCGATGGTGACGGTGCACTGACAACCGCAGAGTACGACCAGGCTATTCTGGATCTGGTTAACTACCTCGAATACACCGGCGAACCGTTCCGCCTGGAGTCAGAGTCCATTGGTAAATGGGTACTGATCTTCATCCTGGTACTGTTTGTATTTGTATTCATGCTCAAGAAAGAATTCTGGCGAGACGTTCACTAATCGTCAGGGTTTTATAGTATAATAAATGACAGGGGGCCTCTCGCCCCCTTTTTTTAGTTTATGTTGGCCGCAAATTAGCGTTCAACCATGCTCGATTTAATGTATCTCGGAGGAGAATGAATGGCCGTAGCCGCGAATAAACGTTCAATCATGACGTTGTTCTCAGACACGATTGACATCTATAGTCATCAGGTTCGTATTGTATTGGCCGAAAAAGGCGTTGGCGTTGAGATCAGCTACACCGATCCCACTAAACTGCCTGAAGACCTGATGGAGCTGAATCCTTATGGAACAGTGCCCACTTTGGTTGATCGTGAATTAGTGCTGTATAAGTCTCACATCATCATGGAATACCTTGATGAGCGTTTTCCTCATCCGCCACTGATGCCTGTTTATCCGGTATCCCGTGGTCAGAGCCGCCTGATGATGCACCGCATCGAACAGGACTGGTACAGCCTGGCAGCGCAAATCTTCCGTGGCGAAGGTGATGTGGAAACTGCCCGCAACGATTTACGCGAAGCGCTGTTAAGCCTGGCACCGGTATTTGCCGAAATGCCTTACTTCATGAGCGAAGAATTCAGTCTGGTAGATTGCTACCTTGCGCCGCTGTTATGGCGTTTACCTGCCCTGGGCATTGAGCTTAACGGTGGTGGCGCTAAAGACATCCACGCTTACATGAACCGTATCTTCTCAAGAAGTTCGTTCAAAGCGTCGCTGACTGATCAAGAACGCGAAATTCATAACCCGTTATGAGTCAAATGACCTCCAACCAACCGTATTTGTTAAGAGCGTTTTTCGACTGGATTGTTGATAACGATCTCACGCCCTACATTGTTGTAGACGCCACAAATAGTCTGGTTGATGTGCCGCAGGAATTTGTTAAAGACGGCCAGATTGTGCTGAACATCTCGCCGTCTGCCTGTGTTAATTTCTATCTGGATAAAGATGGTTTGTCTTTTCAGGCCCGTTTTAGTGGCCAGCCGCGCAGCCTGAGTATGCCTTGTGAGGCAGTTCTGGCTATCTATGCGCGTGAGAATGGCGCCGGTACGGTATTTGCTCCTGAGGGCATGCCGGCTGATGAGCCCGAAACAGACGACAGCGCTCCGGTTCTGGAAGAAGCAAAAACAGACGCTGAGGTACCGCCTCAGACGCCACCAAAACCTCGTGGTAAACCTAATCTGAAGGTCATTAAATAATCTGGCGTGAATAGATAATCAGTAAAAACCGGCTTAACCGCCGGTTTTTTTATGCCTGAAAATTGTGATTTTTCTGTGAAACTTTTGCGAACTTTGTCGGCCATCCTTAGCGCTATGAAGAACGGTGTTAGCACATATCAGCGTTATTCCGCTCTTCAGTAACGTGAACAGCCAGTGCTTCGGTAACTCAAAGTGTTTAGCACTTACTGAATGAAATACCGAAGCCTTAGAATGATTAAGCGCAAAAGGAATCTCTATGAAACTAAAGCAACTGACACCCTTGATGGTCGCCACCGGCCTGACTGCAATGAGCGGATTTGCTCAGGCCGCCGAGCTTGAAGTTACCGTGCAAAACCTCACTCGTGGTATTTATTTTACGCCCATTTTAATTACGGCCCATAGCCCTGATCAGCAGCTTTTCAATGTGGGTGAAGCCGCCAGCACCGAGCTGCAGGCGATGGCCGAAGGCGGCGATATTTCCGGGCTGGAAATGGCCGTCGATGCATTAAGTGCTGATACAGTAGCCAACCCTGCTGGCGGTTTATTAATGCCTACCGCAGCCACCACAACGAGTTTGTCTACCATGGACGGCAACACCACATTATCTATTGTTGCCATGATGCTGCCGACTAATGATGGCTTTATTGGTCTGAATAGCTGGATGATCCCCGATGAGCCGGGTACTTATACCGTGTATCTTAATGCCTACGATGCCGGCACGGAAGCCAACGATGAAATCCGGGGTGGCGGCGCACCTGGCGCACCGGGTCTGCCTGTTCCACCACCGCTTGAGGATCTGGTAGGTAGCGGTGGTAGTGGTGTCACCAGCGAAATCACCAATGCCACGGTGCACATTCACCCCGGGAATCTTGGCGACAATGATACCGAGGCTGGCATGTCTGATATTTCCAATACTGTCCAGCGCTGGTTAAACCCTGTTGCCATGGTCACCGTTACCGTATCAGAGTAGGAGGTCCCATGGTTATACAACAACGATTCGGACTTTCACTGGTCGCGTTAAGCTGCCTGGCCCTGACTGCATGTGATCATAACGATGATAACGAGCCTGCCCCGGTGCCACCCGCTGATGTCTCGTATTCCTATGAGGTGACAGTACAAAACATAACGCAGGGACAACCGCTGTCGCCGGTAGGTGTAGCGCTGCATGGTGATGCGGTGATGTGGGAAGTAGGCATGCCTGCCTCAGCGGCTCTGGAAGTACTCGCTGAGGGTGGTGATAACAGCGATTTTACTGCCTCAGAGGGCGTAATGGCCTCTGCATCAGGTGCAGGGCCTATTGCGCCGGGTAGCAGTGAAACCATCACTGTCACAGTGATAAATGAACCTGATACGTTTATCAGCGTTGCTACCATGTTGGTTAACACCAACGACGCGTTTGCCGGCGTTACCGGCCATGCTTTGGGTGAGCTTGAAGTGAACCAGAGCATGACCATGGTATTGCCCGTCCTCGATGCAGGTACCGAGGCCAACAGCGAGGTGGCGGGCACTATTCCCGGCCCGGCTGATGGCGGGGAAGGCTACAATGCTGAACGGGACGATGCGGATTTGGTGAGCTTTCACCCTGGCGTGGTTTCGGCTCAAGATGGCCTGACAATGTCGGTGCTTACTGCTGCGCATCGGTTTGATAACCCGGCGGTAAAACTCACCATTACCCGGGTTGAATAACCACCGCAATAAAAAAGTGGAATAAAGTTTCCTGTCTTCCGGTCTGTTGATTAATAACAGGTACGCTGACTGCGTCTGCAGTCAGGCAACAGACCGGGAGAGGGAATGATTCTAATTGTCAGCGATAATCGTCATCATTGTCGGCCGCTACTTACTTGCGTTGAGCGGATCAGCGAAAACTGTGAACTGGTATGCACTTCATCCGGGGTCATTCAGCGTTGCCTGCAAAAACGTTACCCGGTAATCATTATTGACAGCTACAGCAAGCTTGCCGAACACTTTGAGCTGATTGCCCAGCTACAGACTAAGTTACCCGAAAGCGCAATCATCGTTATGGCTCATCAGGGCTGTGATTCAGAGCGTATTGTCAGCCTTGAACTCGGTGCCCAGGACTATATTGAGTATCCGTTTAATCCGGCCGAGGTACAGGCCCGGATAAGGGTTCAGTTACGCCGCGCCGCCGGTCGAACCGGGGCGGATAAAAGCAGTGAGCACCCGGTTCGTATCGGTCGCTTTTATATCGATAACAGCTATCACCGTGCCGAGCTGGACGGCCAGGCATTACCTCTCACCGCCAAAGAATTCTCGTTGCTGCATTTCCTGGCCAGTCATCCGGATCAGGTATTTTCCAGAGAGCAATTGTTAACCTCAGTCTGGGGATATCATTATGGGGGCTTTGAACACACAGTGGCCAGTCATGTAAACCGCCTGCGTGCCAAGCTGGGGAAAACCAAAGCCGGCGCTCATCTGGTCGAAACCGTATGGGGTGTGGGGTATAAATTTAACAGCGACTGTTTACAGTTATCCCAATCCGCTTAGGGATTGGGGAACCAGTAAAATGAAAAAAGCCCGTTAACGTAACGGGCTTTCTTGTGGGCTTTTCTGGTGAAAATCAGCAGGCTTAATCTGCGCTTTCAGCCATCAGTTTCTCTGTCAGATAGGTGAACTCAAGGGCTACCCGCTTAGCGGTTTCTTGCTGGTTAGCCGCTGCTGAATGACCACCATCAATGTTCTCGTAGTACAAAAACGGCTTGCCGGCGGCCTCAAACAGTTTGGCCATCTTACGGGCGTGTCCGGGATGTACCCTGTCATCCTTGGTGGAGGTCACAAAGAAAGGTTCCGGGTAATCCGCATCGGCATCAAAGTTGTGGTAGGGCGACATTTTTTCCAGCCATTCGCGCTCTTCGGGCACTTCTGGTGAGCCGTATTCTCCCACCCAGCTGGCGCCGGCCAGCAACAGGTGGAAACGCAGCATATCGAGCAATGGTACCTGCACTATCACCGCATTCCATAAATCGGGACGCTGGGTGAGCATGACCCCCATTAGCAGGCCACCGTTAGAGCCGCCCTGGATCCCCAGATGTTCAGGGGAGGTCAGTTTGTGATCAATCAGCCATTCGCCTACGGCGATAAAGTCGTCATACACCACCTGACGGTTGGTTTTCAAACCGGCCTGATGCCATTTAGGGCCGAATTCACCACCGCCACGGATATTCGCCAGTACGAAAGCACCGCCTCGCTCTAACCACAGCTTGCCCCTTAAGCCGCTGTAGCTGGGGCGCATGGAGATTTGAAAGCCGCCATAGCCATACAGCAGAGTAGGCGTTTTGCCATCGTGCTTAATGCCTTTTTATGGATCACGAAAAACGGCACCATGGTGCCGTCTTTCGATTTTGCTTCTTTTTGCTCTACTACCAGATCCTCAGTGTTAAACCAGCTGGGCAGGCTCTTTAAGGTTGTCACTTCGCCGCTTTGCGGTGAATAACTCATTAACGAATCGGGCGTCAGGAAGCCTTCGTAATTGATCAGTACCGTTGCCTCATCTTTACCAGCAAAAGAGACCGACAGCGTGCCATTGGCAGGCAAGTCCAGTTGTTCCCGTTGCCATTCATCGCCGGCTTTAGTGATGGCAAATACTTTGCCTACCACATTGTCGCTTAAAGTCATCAGTAACTGTCCCCGGGTCATCGAGACACCTTCGATAGCCTGACGATCGTTAGGTTCAAAAATGACCTCAGGCACCGTTTCAGAGGTCATTTCGCCTGCTTCAGTGAAAGGCATCGCCAGCAGACTACCGGTAGAATAATGCGTGGTACTGCCACCGGCTTCCACGGTCCAGTCTTGTTTGATGGTAAATATCAGTTGTCCTTCAAACAAACCCACGATATCGGCTTTATCTGGCAGCGGAAGACGCACAGCATCTTTACCTGCCGGGAATATATAGTTTTCGCGGGTAAAGAAAGTGGGGGCAACGACTACCCCTTCCAGGCGGGTGCCATCATCCCGTTCCTGGGTGTAAGGAAATACGCCAACATCAGTTTTATTGCCGCTGAACAGCTGTGTTGCTTCGCTAAGTGGTGTGCCGCGCTGCCAGCGTTTTACCGTAGAGGGGTAGCCGGATTGCGTTAGGGTAGTGCCATCACCGCCCCAGTCTGTCGCCACCAGCAGTGTATTGTAGTCAACCCAGGCTACGCCGGATTTGGCTTCGGGCAGGGTAAAGCCGTCATCCACAAAGCGCTTGGTAGCAAGGTCAAACTCACGGATCACCACCGCGTCTTTGCCGCCATTGGATAAGCTAATCAGGCATTTGTAATCGGCTTTTGCCTTGGCGGTGTAACAGTTGGCGCCTTTATATACCCAGTTTCTATCTTCGCGTTGTGCCAGTTGGTCGAAGTCGAGGATAGTTTCCCATTGGGGAGATTCGGTAGCATAACTTTCGAGTGTGGTTCGGCGCCACAGGCCTCTTACATTAGTCGCATCCTGCCAGAAGTTGTACACATAGCCATTACGGATGGTGCCGTAGGGAATACGCTCGGAGGAGTTAACCACTTCCAGCGCTTGCTCATTCAGGTCGGCATAAACTGGATTAGCCTGAAGGTCGGCCAGGGTGCGCTGGTTCTGGCTACGTACCCAGTTGAGTGCTCTGTCGCCTTCGACTTCTTCCAGCCACAGGTAAGGATCTTCAGTGGTGGCAGGGACGGCCGGGGTTACCGAACTGGCGGTGTCCTCTGTAGAGCTTTGTTGCGCGGTCATACAGCCACTCAGCGCGAGGGCGGTTGCAACAGCAATGCTCAAAGAGCGGATCAGTTCCATGTGTTCTCTCCTTTGAAAGATGGCCGCTCACCACTCAGCAGCGGGTGATAACGGCAGGCTACTCTATTGATTGTTGGTTACATCGTCAGGGTAGATGTGGCGAGTTACCGCTACACCAGAAATAGCGTTGCGGTGCCCAAAAAGGCAAAGATACCCACTACGTCGGTGATGGTAGTCAAAATCACACTACCAGCCAGCGCGGGATCAATGCGCAGCTTTTTCATAACAATAGGTAGTGTAACGCCTGACAGCGCAGCGGCAATCATGTTCATCAGCATTGCGAAGGCAATGATAATTCCGAGTGTAAGGTCTTGTTTCCAAGCGGCTATTACGGTGGCAATCAGGACTGCCCAGATAACACCATTAAGCAAGCCTATAGCGAACTCCTTGGTGATCAGCCAGCGTGAGTTAGACGGATTAACGTGGCCCAGAGCCATACCGCGGATCACTAAGGTGAGGGTTTGGTTACCTGCGACGCCCCCCATGCTGGGCACAATAGTATTGAGAATGGCCAGCACTGCCAGTTGACTCAGCGTCGCTTCAAATAAATCGCTTACCGCAGCGGCCATCAGGGCGGTAAGCAGGTTAACGCCAAGCCAGACAGAGCGTCTGCGGGTACTTTGCCAGACCGGGGCAAAGGTATCTTCTTCATCATCCAGACCGGCCATACTCATCATGGAGTGCTCGGCGTCTTCACGAATAATATCCACCACGTCATCAATGGTGATCCGGCCGACCAGACGGTGTTTATCGTCCACCACCGGTGCCGAAAGCCAGTTATACCGTTCAAACATGCTGGCGACTTCGTCATCGGGCATATTCACGGGAATAGCTTCTGGCTCTTCGTCCATGACATCCGATACTTTGGCTTCCGGATCGGTTGTGAGAAGCCGTGCTACGGGCACAATACCCACCAGATTATCAGTGCGGCTGACGACGTAAAACGTATCAGTATTTTCCGGCAGCTCACCTTTCAGGCGCAGATACCGCAGTACTACATCAATGGAGACTTCCGGGCGCAGCGTAATGGTGTCGGTGTTCATGATGAAACCAGCGGTTTCTTCACCGTACGACATGGCTTGTTCTGCGCGGTGGCGGTCCTGGGCATCCATGGACTGCAGCACATCCTGCAGCACTTCTTCAGGCAGACTCGACAAGGTTTCGGCGAGGTCGTCGGTGTCCATGTCTTCGAGAGCATCGACCACCTTGGCGGGCATCATTTTGGCAATAATACCGTTACGGACTTCCTCGGAAAGCTCTTCGATGACATCGCCATGAAAATCACTGTCGAGTAATTCCCATAAATCATCACGGGTTTTGGTAGGGCTGGACTCAAGAATCAGCGCGACATCGCTGGGGGGCATCTCGTGCAGCTGCTTGCGCACAGAAACAAAGCGACCCTCAGACAGCGCCTGATTGATGGCACGTAATTGCCCTCGCGCATAGTTCGCTTCAATCGCTTCTGCCACCCGTAATCCTTAAGTATATCGCTATGTCTGTAAGGGTAACTCAGAGGCTGATTTCTGTCATGGATTAAAACGTTAACTGGCGCTTTTTTATTCTATACAACAGGTTTTAGCGTGACTTCTATAGCTAAAGGTTATGGTTGTTAACATAAATTATACGATATTTTATTTTACCATCTGTTATAAAGAATATTAATAACCCATTTAAAACAATAACTTATACTAAAGTATTAGGTGCGGCGCCGTGGAAATTTTAAATACCAGAAATAACAATGCGCTGGCAGTAGTCTTTCCTTCTGTCATAAAACATCAGACTAACCTGACAAACCTCAATCGTTGGTGGGATAAAGTAGCTCTGGTTGGCAAAATTAACAGTTTGAATGTGCCTCAGAGTTTGTTAGCTAACATGCTGGATACTAAGGGGGAATTTGCCGACCTACAGGAATTGCTGATTGAAAATCTACTGGCTGAGCAGCTACAACAGGTGGGGCGCAAGCACCGCTCTATGGCCCAGACGCTGATTGATATTCCCAACCGTAATTTGTTTGAACGCACCGCCGATGTGGGCTTTCTGGCCACCGATACCCGGTTTGTCAATTTTTTGAAAGCGCAGCACAACATCACCGATAGCCAAACCGCAACTGATACTCAAAACATCGTGCAGCATATGCAGGAATACGCAGCAAAATATTCCGTGTACGACGATGTGATATTACTCGACCCGCAGGGCCGCGTAAGAGCCCGTATGAATAGCGCGGTGGCCGGGCAATTAGGCACGGATCCGGTAATCAAGGAGCTGGTAAGCAGTGGTAAAGACTACGTGGAGATTTGCCGTTATTCTGCACTGTGTCCGCATAAAACGGTTGCTTCTTTGTTTCTCGCGCCGGTCAGGGATCCGCATAGCAACGAACTGCTTGGAGTGCTGTGTTTAAGCTTTAAACTGGAAGATGAAATGACTTCGCTGTTTGCTGACCTGGATGATGGCAGCGGACTGCTGATGGCGTTACTGGATGCTCGTGGTAAGGTTCTGGTGTGCAGTGATCAGTCGGTATTAGGGCGGGGTGAGCAGGTAGCAACGAATGGTCAGGGCTCGTTAATTACGCTTAACAACCAGCAATATTTTTGCACCGTGGCACCAACCCGGGGTTATCAGGGATATACAGGGTTATCCTGGCAGGGATGTGTGTTAATGCCTTTTACACAACCTGCGGAACAAGGAGAGCAGACAGACACAGCAGCGGCTGAGCAGGACGTTACCCGTTGGCAGGGATTTTCTGCCACGCTCAGCAATATTCAACATCGTTCCCGGGTGGTTACGGATGATCTCGATCTGGTGGTGCTCAATGGCCGTATCGCGGCGGCCCGCACCGATGCGGATGAGTTTATTCCGATACTGGAAGAAATTCGTCAGATTGGCCGTCAGATGCAGGGCATTTTCAGTCGCTCCGTGAGCCAGCTGATGAGTACTGCATTAACTACCCACTACAATGCACTGAGCGCTCAGGCAGCTTTGGCGATTGATATTATGGACCGAAATTTATACGAGCGGGCCAATGATTGCCGCTGGTGGGCATTAACGGACACTTTTACACAGGTGCTGTCTGCACCTGATTTTTCGCCGCAGGCAGGCCAATCCATAAGTGATACCTTAGCTTACATCAACGATTTATATACGGTGTATCAGGGGATCTACGTGTTTGATAAAAGCGGTAGGATCATTGCCGTGTCAAATCCTGGCTTCAAAGCGTGGCAGGATACCCAGGCAACAGAGCACAGCCGTTGGCAAAGCGTAATGGCCCTGACGGACACACAGCAATACAGTGTGTCGTCATTTCACCCCTGTGATTATTACCAGCAGCGACCCACGTATATCTATAATGCCGCCATTCGCAGTAATAACCGTGTCGTTGGGGGGATAGGTCTGGTATTCGACAGTGAACCCGAGTTCCGGCAGATGCTGGACGATGTGCTCAATAGCAGAGATTCAAAACGGATGGGGATTTTTGTAGAGCGTAGCGGTAAGGTAGTCTCCGCCAGCAGCAATGCGCCCTGGCAGGCGGGCTGTCAACTGACGCTTCCTCAAGATATTGTTCGTTATCGTAGCGGTGAACAGGGAGCGGGTATTTATACTCTCGATGGGCAGCAGTACGTGGTTGGTTTTGCCGTCTCAAAAGGTTATCGGGAATATAAGACCACGGATGGCTACCGCAATGAGATTGTGGCACTGATGATTGAGAAAAATGCTGGCCAGCCCGGGTAGGCCAGGCTGGTATTACTCCCGGCGCATTGCTTCAAATAATGATGGCTCCCAGGGGCGCATGGCCATGAGCAAGCCCATATGTGTGCGTTCACTGATCGGTAAGCGGGCATCTTCTTCATTGAGTTCGGCCGCTTCCCGGGTTAACTGATTGAGCCGGCGCTGGATAATTTCCACCGAACTCGCCGAATAGCGCCCACGCAGGTAAAAACGAAAAGCCCAGGGTTCGTTTTTTTTCGGCGCCATAAATTTTACCATCACTTCCTGCTCCATAAACCTTTCCAGGGGGCCGCCCGGGATCCAGCGAAAATCCTGCGCAATCAACAGGCGGTAGCGATTACCGGGCAGAAACTCAATCAATTTCAGACGATCCAGTTTTACCATCAGGCGCACGGCTTCGGGCTCGCTGATAGCGTAGTAATCAATGATCTCGTTAAATTGCCAGCCATCGCGCACGCACACCGCGGCCAGCAGCAAGCGTGGATTCTCAAGCAGTTCGCGCTCCTGCCCCTTCGATAGCTGGGAGACCCGGGGCTGAGTCTGGGCAACCTGAATAAACACATCGCTCAGGGTTAACCCTAACGCCTCACAAACCTGCTCCAGGCGCTCCAGGGTAAAACTCTGTTGGGAAAAGCAGCGTTTTATACTCGCTTCACTTAGTTGCAGCTGTTCAGACAGGGATTTATAGGTCATTCCCTGTTCCTTGAGTAATTGCTTTAAACGCTGTGTTACCTGCTTAATCTGACTCATAGTATTAAAATCCGATACCTTTGGTGTAGGAATATACTACAAATTTTAATTGAGTTTACTTATTTTCTACCGAGGATTAGCTTGAAGGGGAACCAACCAATGAAGGATTATGACCATGAAGAAATTAGTTATTGCGTTACTTACCAGTGTTGTTATTAGCCAGGGGGCTATAGCGGCGGACTCCGTTGATCACAGCGGTCAGGCCAGTAAACACAGTGTACTGGCCAGTGTGGAAGGTGCTGCTTCAACGGCTTCGGTAGCCAGTGCCGTAGTCGCAGCACCGGTGATTGTTACTGGCATGAGTGTGGTGGCCGTCGCCGACTCAACCCACCAGTCGGTTAAAGCCCTTCATGCCAAACATCAGCAAAACACAAAACCTCTCACTATTACTACCCGCGTGATCACTCGCGATCCACCGCCTTCAGAAGTCGTAGTTGAACAAACGGTAAAACACTAAGGGTTTACCCTCAGGGTTCACCCTCAGGGTTAATCCGACAAGGAACAGACTATGCGAGTCATTATAGCAGCACTATTGATTTTACTGACTGCCGGCGCACAGGCCGGCAGTCAGGCCCCGTCGAAATCGGTATTTCAACCAGAGCAGATCATCGACTTTGCCAAGCAGGTCGAGCAGTATGCGGCAGAGCACCAAGCCCATGCCTTTATTATCGGCCGGGTCGGCCGCCCGGAAAAAGAGCTGCCCAAAGGCATTCATTTTACCCATACGGCGGTGGCGGTTTACTCTGCCATTACCCTGGATGACGGGAGTACAGAATACGGTTACGCCATTCATAATCTTTATCAGCGCGCAGACGACCCGGGCCGCAGCGACATTGTTATTGATTACCCGGTGGATTTTTTCTGGGGCGCACAAACGCTTAAAGCCGGTATCGTAATACCAACCCCGGCGGTGCAGGAACGGCTCATTGCACTAATCAGTGAACAAAAGCATCTGGTTTTGCACAACCCCCGTTATTCGGTAGTGGCCAATCCTTTTAATAGTGAAAGGCAAAACTGCACGGAGTTCACCCTGGATATGCTGCAGGCGGCCATGTACCAGACCGAGGATAAAAAGCGAATTAAAGCTAATAATGCCGCTTACTTTAATCCTCAGCGAGTGCATATCAGCCCGCTAAAACTGGCCCTGGGCAGTATGGTAACAGATGGGGTAACCACTTCTGATCACAAAGGGCGGGTTCGCACAGCTACCTTTACCACCATTGGCAATTACTTAGCGCAGTTTAACTTATCTCAACATGCCGTGGTGCTCTATGCCAACGGCCGTACTCAAGCCATTTAACCGAGGATATCGACATGGAAATCTCAACTCAAACGATGACAAATGCACCCACCAAGGCTTTTCGGACTGCTGCAGTAGCGGCGCTTATTATTGGGGTTGCCAGTTATCTGATTGGCTTATTTAACGCTTATATGCAGCTTAATGAAAAAGGCTATTACCTGACCGTAATGTTACTGGGACTTTTTGCTGTGGTGTCTCTACAAAAAACCATCCGCGATAAAATGGCGGGTATTGAAGTGACCCGTGCCTACTTTATTGCTTGTGGGGTTGCTACTGTGGCAGCCATTGCTTTGTTAATTGTGGGGCTGTATAACGCAGAACTGGCACTCAGTGAAAAGGGCTTTTTCGGGATGGCCTTTGTATTAAGTATGTTTGCGGCTATCACCGTGCAAAAGAATGTGCGGGATTGTGCTGAGGCGAAATCCGGGACTGCCACTATTCAACCCGCCACAAGCCAGGCAGCCACTTTTGCTCCAGAGGCAGAGTAAGTCGCCCTGATGGCGACTTACTCACGATTGATAAATACCCAAAACTAAACAAGGGTTGAGTGATGAATAAACGTTTCTGGATAGTGTTAATAACGGCCTTTGTTGTTATTAATGAAATACTGGTGGACTGGGTATTGGCTGTACTTGTTGGCGACTACGGCGTGGCAGAAGGGGTTTCTGAGGTTACCCGGTATTTAACTGTCGATAGCTTGCTATTTGCTGCCGGATTCAGAGCCGTTCCTTACGGCGCTTTGCTACTGGTGGGGCTAACTAGCCGCCTGAAACACTCTGTACCAGGCAAGCTGGCTCTTTGGTTAGCGCTGTTAGCGATTGCGGTAATTCATTTTTGGGGGTATTGGGCCATGCAGTATTCGTTTTATACCCCAGACTATACATCCTCAACGTCTTCGCTGGAACTTATCTTTGTACCTATCCACGCGCTATGGATCGGTGCGATAACCGGTGGGATTGGATTTGTGTTAGCGACGTTTGGGATACGTAGCCTCAAGCGTTTAAATTAACAGCCGGTTGAATCCAAATACACCTGGTGCCAGTGCTGAACCGAAGGTTATTCAACGGTGAGGCCCTGGCATTTCTGATCTATTCAGGGAAAAAGCTATTATTAATTAATGGAAACAGCGTAAGGGAATAAGTTAATGGAATCCTCCACCAGTGAACTGGTTAGCTCGCTAAATGCATACTGGCAGGCTTTTATCGTAAAGCTGCCAGCTATTGCATTAGGGGTGTTGATATTGATGCTGACCTTGTGGCTCGCCGGACGAGTTTCACAAGCATTGATAAGACCTGTTCGTTACCTTTCTTCCAGTCCGCTATTGCGTTCGGTCAGCCAGCGCGCGGTGAGTCTGATTCTTATTCTGCTGGCACTGTATATCTTTTTAAAGCTCTCCGGCCTTTCCGAGTTTGCCGTGGCAATAATGAGCGGAACCGGTGTACTGGGGCTTATTCTGGGGTTTGCCTTTCGGGATATCGCAGAAAACATGATGGCCAGCTTGTTATTAACGGTGCAGCGCCCGTTTCGTATCGATGACGTGGTGCAAATTAATAGTTATACCGGGGTGGTTCAGAAAGTCACGACGCGGGCCACTACGCTGGTGGATTTCGATGGCAATCATATTCAGATCCCCAATGCCGTGATATACAAAGGGACCATTAAAAATCTTACCGCTAACCCTAAAATGCGTGGCCAGTTTACCTTAGGCATTGGTTACGATGCCGACTGTCAGCAGGCTCAGCGGTTAGCGTTACAGCTAATTGGTGAGCACCCTAACGTACTCAAAGAACCTGAGCCGTTAGTGCTGGTCGATGAGCTCGGCTCGGCAACGGTTAACCTAAAAGTGTATTTCTGGATCAACGTAGAAAGTACCAGCGTAATTAAAATGGCGTCAGTATTAATGCGCGACCTGGTGGAGCTGTTCACTGCCAGGGGTATTAGTATGCCGGATGACGCCCGTGAAGTGATTTTCCCGCAGGGCGTGCCGGTAACGATGGTCAATAACCAGGAGCAGGTCAGCGAGCAAAAAGACCCGGTTAAACAAAGCCCTGTCAGTGAACCCCAAACTGAAGCAGAGAAGGACTCAGCGGCACATGACGATGTCTCCAGTGAAAATGATGATATCCGTCGCCAGGCAGAAGAAGCGAGGGCGCCGGAGCAGGGCGCGAATATTTTGTCTTAGTGCAAATATCGCATTTCCTCTTTATCTCACAGGGCACTGTGAAGCCTGCCAGGACTCTGCTTTTAATGTTCTGTTAATGTTGCTGAAAGGCTCTGTTCATTCGTACAAGCTATAATTAATGAAGTCAAACAGAAGGAGTTCGATATGAAAATAACGCGATTCGTGCCAACCTTAATGACACTGAATATCCTGATCACTTCGTCTGTCGCTGCATCGACTATCAATGGGATAAACGACCAGCTCACTTCACAAGACGCAGTGGATCTCACTTTCAGTCAATATACCATTGGAATTCAGGCGCAAGGCGTGAATGAAGTGCAAAATACAATGTTTGCTGTACCGCTCTGCAACCCAGGTGGTTCCGATTTGATCAGGCTTGCAAAACCATTTCAGTTAGCGTGTGAATATTTTAGACCTGTGGTAAGTCACAATAAACAGGCTTTAGTTGCAGAGTACCAAATCTCTCCCGGCCCGGGGAAGTCGGTAACATTCAAAGGCTGGCCTGCATGGATTAGAGATGGCAATGCGCCACCACCCGGCCATTACGACACAGATTCAGCAGATAATCGTCATGTGAGAGTGGAGTTTCGATTTGGATTTTATGTGAATCAAAACGGCCGATTGCAACTGCAATTGAATGATTAGTCTTTGCTATCCGCAATAAAACCACAGATAACCGCTGCACAGTGGTTGTTTGTGGCTACTACTCGTCTTCGTTAAAACGGCCAACAATCAAAGTTTCCACCGCTGCCATGGCGGCTTCGGCATCCGGGCCTTCGCTGATCACATCAACCTGTTCGCCCTGATGACTTTCCATCAGCATTAAACCCAGTACACTGTTGGCATTGGCTTCTTTATCCCCTTTTTTAAGGGTGATTTCGGCATCAAACTGATTAGCGAGTTGCACTAACTGTGTGGCTGCACGGGCATGCAGGCCTAGCTTATTAACGATGGTAAGTGTTTTTTCTACGCGCATTATCGGTTTAACTCCCGGTGACGGATTTGCACATCCGGATGCTTATCGCTGTATATTTTGGCCAGTGACTGGGCTACAAACACCGAGCGGTGCTGGCCTCCGGTGCAGCCGATGGCAATGGTCACATAGCTGCGGTTATTACGTTCCAGATGGGGCATCCAGGTGTCTAGCAGGTTTTGAATCTGCCAGATAAACTTGGTCACAATGGGCTGTGAACCCAGAAAGGCTTCTACCGGGGAGTCCAGACCGGTAAGGTGCTTTAGGTCCGGCTCCCAGTGCGGGTTGGGTAGAAAGCGAACATCAAACACGTAATCCGCGTCTTTGGGTATGCCGTGCTTAAAGCCGAATGACTCAAATACCAACACTAACCTTGAGCTCTTTTTACCCAGAATACGTTCGCGGATAAGTTCGGCGAGCTGGTGAATCGATAATCTGTCGGTATCAATGTACAGGTCGGCCCGCTCGGTAATGGGCGCGAGTAATTCTTTTTCTGCCTGAATGGCATCGGCCAGGGATTTATTCAATTTGGCCAGCGGGTGCAGGCGGCGGGTTTCACTAAAGCGCTTCACCAGCATGTCATCACTGGCGTCAAGGTAAACAATGGTCATCGACCAGGACGAGGGCAGATAGTCGAGAATCTCAACTAATTCATCGGGATCCTTTGGCAGGTTACGCACGTCGATGCTCACGGCTACCTGATCGTATTCGTCGACCACGGTATGGGTGAGGGTGGGGAGCAGGTTTACCGGAATGTTATCAACGCAGTAGTAGCCTAAATCTTCCAGCGCCCTTAGCGCAACGGATTTGCCGGAGCCGGAGCGCCCGCTGATGATAATGAGTTTCATGGTTTTGTCAGACTCCCTGCCGGACTAATTTGCAGCCTCGTCGCATAGTGCGGCGATAACCTGTTCCTTCGATTCGGCGTTACGGATGGTTTTTACAATGCTTTTCTGGCTTAACTTGCCGGCAATCGTGGCGAGGGTCTGCAAATGCCCCTCGGTCTGGTTTTCTGGTACCAGAATGGCAAAAAAGATATCAACCGGTTTATCATCAATGGCGTCAAAGGCAATGGCTGGGTTGGTGGTTACTACCACGGCTGTTACGTTGGAAAGATTAGCCAGTCTGCCATGCGGCAACGCTATGCCATTGCCAATGCCGGTGCTGCCCATTTTTTCACGACTGAGCAGGGCGTTAAGCGCGTCTTCTTTTTGAATTTCGGCGTTGGTTTCGGCAGCAATATCGCTGATGATTTCTAAAATTCTTTTTTTACTGTTGCACTGGACCGCACATTCAGTGCGATCCAGGCTAACTAAGGCTTGAATATTCATAAGGTTAAATTGGGCCTAGTGCTTTTTGAGCTTTTCCTTATGCTTAATTACCTGGCGATCCAGTTTGTCGACCATACTGTCTATCGCGGCATACATATCTTGATTTTCTGACGAGGCAAATACTTCCGCGCCACTCAAATGCATCGTGGCTTCGGCTTTTTGAGCAAGCTTTTCCACGTTGAGGATCACATGCACATTGGATATGTGATCAAAGTGGCGCTCCAGTTTACTAAACTTGGTATCAACATAATTACGCAAAGAATCGGTTATCTCGATGTGATGACCTGTAAGATTTATTTGCATAGTTCGTCTTCCTTATATTTCGGCCTAAATAAGGCTCTTGCGTTGGTTAGACGGTGGAATCGACAAGGATTCCCGGTATTTTGCTATTGTCCGCCGGGCAACTTTTATACCTTGTTCGGCCAACAATTGAGCAATTTTGCTGTCGCTTAGTGGTTTACTGGGCTTCTCGGCGGCAACCAGTTTTTTAATCAGAGCGCGGATGGCAGTAGATGAACATTCTCCGCCCGACTCGGTGGCTACGTGGCTGGAGAAGAAATACTTCAGTTCAAAAATACCGCGGGGGGTGTGCATGTATTTCTGAGTGGTTACCCGCGAAATGGTAGATTCATGCATATCAACCATTTCGGCTACGTCATTGAGGACCATAGGCTTCATCATTTCCGGGCCGTGTTCGAAAAAGCCCATTTGCTGCTGCACAATGCAGTTAGCAACCTTGAGCAAGGTTTCGTTACGCGACTCCAGGCTCTTGATAAACCACTTGGCTTCCTGCATATGCGAGCGAATAAACTGGGAATCTGAACTGTTGCGGGCCTGACGGCTCATGGCAGCGTACTGCTGATTTACGCTCAGTTTTGGCAGGCTGTCGGGATTGAGTTCAACCACCCAACGGCCTTTTTTCTTGGTGACCGATACGTCGGGAATAACGTACTCGGGCTCCTGAGTAATTAATGCACTGCCCGGACGCGGATTAAGGGTTTGCAGTAAGCGCATTGCTTCACGCAAATCGTCTTCCTTCAGGCGTGATTTACGCATTAAGGTGCGATAGTCCTTGCTGCCCAGCAGGTCGGCATAGTCTTCAATCAGGGTTTTTGCTTCCTTGAGCCATGGCGTGTCGGGAGCAAATTGTTTTAACTGGACCAGTAGACACTCCTGCGGGGTACGTGAGCCTGAACCAATCGGGTCGAACATTTGGATCCGTTTCAGCACGCATTCAATTTCGTCCACTTCAACCGGTTCTTCCATATCTTCAGTATTGACGCTCTGCAGGATATCTTCAACTGTTACGGTTAAATATCCTGATTCGTCAATCGAATCAATAATGGCAATCGCAATGGCACGGTCTACATCGCTGAAGGGCGTGAGGCGCATTTGCCAGAGCAGGTGGTCCTGAATATTGTCGGTGGTTTCACCCTGAAAAACATTCTCATCGTCGTTGGAAGCAGGGCCTGGCGCTGGCGCTGAGGAGGCCGAATAATATTCATCCCAGGTGCTGTCGATGGGTAATTCGTCGGGCAACTCGTTCTTTTCGAGGGCCTCATTGGTGTCCATGCTGGTCTCGGTGCTGGCGGTTGCTGCGGCATCCGCTTCCGCATCGAGTTTACTTTTCTCAACCGTATCGTTGTCGCTGTTGTCATCAACTTCCAATAACGGATTTGAATCGAGCGCTTCCTGGATTTCCTGTTGTAAATCCAGAGTAGATAGTTGCAGCAGTTTAATCGCCTGCTGCAATTGTGGCGTCATAGTAAGTTGTTGACTAAATTTGAGCTGTAAAGATGGTTTCATCTACTTCTGTTCTTAACGCCTTGCTTATTATTGATCGGGACAAAATTTGTTGTCTATATGCATCTAACTATAGCCTGAATTGCTCACCCAGGTATACATCCTTGACCTTTTGATTACTTAAAACCTGTTCGGCGGTGCCCTGGGCGATTAATTCCCCCTGACTCACAATGTAGGCTTTCTCGCATACGTCGAGGGTTTCCCGGACGTTGTGGTCGGTAATCAGGATACCAATTCCACGGTCACGAAGATGCTGTATGATCTTCTTTATATCATTAACCGAAATTGGGTCAACTCCCGCAAAGGGTTCATCGAGCAAAATAAATTTTGGATTCGCCGCCAGTGCCCTGGCAATTTCTACCCGACGCCGCTCTCCCCCCGACAAACTCATCCCTGTACTATTACGTATATGGTTGATATTGAATTCATCAAGTAGCGCATCGGCTTCATTTTGCTGTTCGGCAGAAGAAAGGTCTTTGCGTGTCTGCAATATTGCCATGATATTGTCAAAAACCGTTAACTTTCTGAAAATAGAGGCTTCCTGGGGTAGATAACCAATTCCGTTGCGGGCACGTTCGTGCATGGGCTGGCGGGTCAGATCCATCTCGTCGATGCGAATATCGCCCTTATCCAGTGCCACCAGGCCTACAATCATGTAAAAAGTGGTGGTTTTACCTGCACCATTGGGGCCTAACAGGCCAACAATCTGGCCGGCAGATACCTCAACGCTAACATCCCTTACTACCTGCCGGGACTTATACGACTTAGCTAAGTGGGTGGCGGTCAGGGTGGTCATTCGTTGTCATTATCCTGTTGGTCGTCTGTGCTATCACTGGCCTTGCTTTCGTCGCGCACGGCTTCAATATCTTCCAGACTAAACACGGTACGCACCCGGCCATCTTCACTGCCGCTGCCGTCACCGGTGGCTTTAAGTTGTTCTTTTTCCATGTCGTAAACGATGGTTTCACCTTTTACGACACTGGTATTCTGATTCAATTCGGCATCACCGGCCAGCGAAATAGTGCGATTCGCCACTTCATAACGGATCTCAAATGCACGGGCTTCCACAACCCGGCCATCGTCCAGAGTCTGGCTGTATACAGCAGGTTTGCCAGTAGCGATAAATATTTCCTTGCCCTTGCCGCCGCCAGCTTCTACTTCTACCCGGTCGGCCTTAATGCTGAGCGAGCCCTGGGTAACCTGTACATTATCAATCAGGATAGACTTTTTATTCTTACCGTCGAGGAACTGTGACTCGGAAAACACCTCGATGTCTTTTTTGAAATCAGACTTGGCTGCCATGACCACCGCCGGCGAGAGCGTCAGCGACAGGCTAGTTAGCAGGGGAATAAGTCGTTTGCACATGTTGATTCAACTCATAAGTTTTATTCAATAGGTTGGCGCGAAGTCCGTTACTAAATATCAGGAAATCAGGCCCCGAAATTTCCACCCTGGCGTCGGAAACCATGGTTTGTTGGTCCAAATCTATCTCAAGGTAGTCTGTGGTTACCCGCTGTACAAAGTCAGCCTGGTCCTTACTCACAATCACTACGTTATTTTCCAGTTGTATCATATTGTTATCATACAACGTCCCTTCGTCGGCGACTACCTGCCAGGGTGGCTCGCCAGACTCCTGGTAAATGGTGTACTGCGGCGCTAAAAACAACACAAAGCCCAGCTGCTCGTAGTTTTCCATGGTAGATGAAAATACTTCATGCACGCGCTGACCCTGTTCGTTATATAAGGTGGTGGTCAGGTTACGGGCTTTATAACTGGGTGTAATGGCCAATACATCCTGATCCGGGGGGATAAGCGGTTCTTCTGCCAGAAACCCGGGCAGGTAAAGCAGTGTGGCCAGAATAAACAGGCAGGCAATGCTCAGGCCTACTTTACTCATACACTGGCTCCTAAAATACCTTGTAACTTATCGTTGGCCTGCAGCAGGGTGTCACACACTTCTCTTACCGCACCAAAGCCGCCAGGCAGGGTGGTTACCCAGTTTGCCTGCGCAATCACCTGTGGGTGAGCATCTTTCACCGCAATGTTAACCGCGCTGTGGGTATACATACCGGTATCCGGCATATCATCACCTATAGCGGCCACCTGTTCCCGGCTAAGTCCCAGTGAAGCCATTAACTCAGCCAGCGCGTCGGCCTTGTTTTCTTCACCCTGGATTATGTGCGACACCTTTAATGATGTCATACGGTCCTTAACGATAGCTGAACGCCGACCGGTAATAACTGCCACTTCAATGCCGGCATTAACCAGCGCTTTAACGCCATAACCATCGCGGGTATGAAAAGCTTTTAATTCTTCGCCCTGATTGCCCAGATAAATGCGTCCATCTGAGAATACACCATCCACATCGCAAACCAGCAGCTTAATCTGTTGCAGTTGCTGATAAAACGCATGAGGAAGTTCAGTATACAGGGTTTTAACCATGCTCATTACAGTACTCCGGCTTTTAACAGCATGTGCATGTTAAACGCACCTACTGGCTGGTTGTTTTCATCCACCACTAACAGGGCGCTGATTTTGTATTGTTCCATTACGTTAAGTGCCTCAACGGCGAGGTTTTCACCGCGGGACGTTTTACAGCCACGGGTCATTACTTCTTCTACACGGGTATCGTGGATATCCACCCGGGCATCCAGCAGGCGGCGTAAATCCCCGTCGGTAAATACGCCCAGCAGGTTGCGCTCTGTATCGGTAATGCCGGTTAGGCCCAGGCCTTTACGGGATATCTCCAGTAATGCTTCAGAGACTGTTGCCTGCTCGGGGACCAGTGGAATTTCATCACCGGTCAGCATAATGTCTGCAACGGTAAGCAGTAATTTACGGCCCAGGCTACCGCCAGGGTGCGAGAGCGCGAAGTCATCTGAGGTAAAGCCATTGGCGTCCAGCAGGGCCACCGCCAGGGCATCGCCCATTACCAGCGTTACGGTGGTGCTGGTGGTTGGCGCCAGGCCCAGCGTACAGGCTTCCTGTTCTACGCCAATGTCGAGTACCACGTCGGCATGTTTGCCCAGGGTGCTGTCTGCGCGGTTGGTCATGGCTATCACCGGCACATTCAGGCGTTTTACTACGGGCAGCAAATTGAGTAGTTCACCGGTTTCGCCAGAGTTGGAAATGGCTAACAGCACATCGTTAGAACCGAGCATGCCCAGATCGCCGTGATTGGCTTCGCCCGGGTGCATAAAAAATGCCGGCGTACCAGTGCTGGCCAGGGTGGCGGCAATTTTGTTACCCACATGACCTGATTTACCCATGCCACTTACTACCACCTTACCCTGACAGTTTTTAAGTAGCTCGCAGGCTTTCACAAAACGCTCATCAAAGCGTTCGCCCAGCGCGGCAATGGCGGCTTGTTCGATTGCGACAACGCGCCTGGCCGATTCAATAAAGGAAGATTGTTGTTGTGATGTCATTAGGCAAATAACCAATACTGATAACCCAGGTAGCAGCCTGCTAGCAGGGCCGCCTCGACACGGTTGATTCGTCGTGTCCCACGGAAATTAAAACTAAACACTAATAATAGCAGGGTCAGTCCCAGCATCACCAGCGCGTCCCGATGTGCGGCGTTTTCATCAAGGATACCTGGTGCAATTAGCCCAGGCATGCCGAGTACCGCCAGCAAATTAAAGATGTTCGAGCCGATGACATTACCCAGGGCGAGGTCGTCTTCGCCTTTCAACACACCGGCTACACTGGCCGCTAGTTCTGGTAAACTGGTGCCCAGGGCAATAATGGTTAATCCGATCACCAAATCGCTCATGCCAAAGTACCGTGCAATATGCACGGCGGAGTCTACCATAAACTGAGCGCTCACCGGCAACAGCACTAACCCCAGACCTATCCAGAGCACGGCATGTGAGGTTTCCACTGCGTTGGGAATTTCATCGCTGGTTTCATTCATCAGCGGATCGCCTTTGTCGACCAGCAGAGAAATCCAGGCCATCCCGGCTAACACAAAGATAAACAGCAGAATAAGAATGATGCCTTCCAACGAAGACAATTCACCGTCATACAGGAAGTAAACAGCAATCAGGTTGATTAGCAGCAATAATGGGAACTCCCGTTTAAGGGTTGTCGACGATACCAGCAAGGGCTTGATTAGGGCTGTAATACCAAGTACCAGGCCAATATTGGTAATATTGGAACCCAGCGCATTACCGACTGCGGTGTTTGGATTACCGTTGATCGACGCCACCGCTGAAACCACAATCTCCGGTGCCGACGAACCCATGGCCACAATCGTCAGACCAATCATCATGGGAGAGATGCCGATGTTCCTGGCCAGGGCAGAAGCGCCGTAAACAAATTTGTCGGCACTCCAGCTTAGTACCGCGAGTCCGGCCAGAAAAATAGCTACCTGAAGTATCACAACAAAACCTGCTTCCATCGAAAGTTGTATTCTCGCAAAAAAATGCGCTTATTCCTATGTTTAGCCTGACAGAAAAACGCGTAAACACGGTCTTATTAAAGGCGGGGCGATATCTACCAGGTGAACTTTATAAGCTTGCGGGGCGTTTTAATGGCAAAAGAGGGAGATTTTTTATGCGGAAGTCGCATCGTCATGGAACGTATGCTTGTGTAGAGTGTCACAGAGTTAGCCGTAATTATAGTTAATAGTAGTTGGCAAGTAACTGATAAAACGCCGAATTAAGCGCTGGGCATAACTGGTTATTAAATATACCTACATGAATGTATATGATCGGCTTATACTATGGTAGAATCCTTTGCACAGTAATCGGTAGCAGCTTCAGCGAATATTCAGTATCGATTCTACAGCATAGAACAAAGTTATTCGTTAAATAAAACGGAAATTCCGTGCGAATAAGCGGATAATGAAAATCTAATATACTTCGCTGGTGGGCTATATCCTGCAGTGGCTTCGTGATACAAATTGTAACTTTTTCGGTTTAGGCAGAATAAGCGAACCGACATACAATGAACGCGGAAAAGATAAACCGAAGTCGGGTAGTGTAACCAGGCTTCAGGGCTAAGGCCTGCACAGGAAATGCAAAGTAACATGGACTATTTAGTCGACGTAAAAAATATGACCTTTTCCCGTGGGGAGCGCGTTATTTATGACGGCATCTCACTGCGTGTGCCCAAAGGCAAAATCACTGCCGTGATGGGCCCGAGTGGAATAGGTAAAACCACGTTGCTTAAGCTGATAGGCGGACAACTCATTCCTGACGGTGGCGATATTACCTTTGACGGTGAGTCCATCCCGGCAATGAGTCGCAAAGCGCTTTATCATAATCGTCGTCGCATGAGCATGCTGTTCCAGAGTGGCGCATTGTTCACCGACATGACCGTGTTTGATAATGTCGCTTTTCCGCTGCGCGAGCACACAAAATTATCAGAATCTATCATCGCCACTATCGTTGCGCTTAAGCTGCAGGCTGTAGGGTTACGAGGGGCAGCGCAAATGATGCCCAGTGAACTATCCGGCGGTATGGCCCGACGGGCAGCGCTGGCCAGAGCAATTGCTTTGGATCCGGATTTAATTATGTACGATGAGCCATTTGCCGGCCAGGACCCGATTTCCATGGGCGTGCTGGTAAAGCTGATCCGCGAGCTTAACGATGCCCTTAACCTCACCAGTATTGTGGTAACCCACGATGTTACCGAGGTACTGACTATCGCCGATTATATCTATATTCTCGCCGACCAGCGGGTTATCGGGGAGGGCACCGCCGAGCAAATCAAAGGTAGTGATTCAGAGTTGGTACAACAATTTCTGCAGGGCAAGGCAGATGGTCCGGTACCGTTTCACTATCCGGCGGATGATTTACGCGCAGCATTTTTGGGAGAAAGCGATTGAACTGGATACAACAAACCGGTCGCCACACTCTGGAACGGGTAGCTGCCTCCGGCCGGGCTGGCTTGATGCTGTTCGGCGCGCTGTTTGCTGCGCCCAGCCTGAAAAATATCCCGCTAACCATCCGCCAGCTTTATGTGGTGGGTGTACAGTCACTGGCGATTATTATTGTGTCAGGCCTGTTTATCGGCATGGTTATGGCATTACAGGGCTACACCATTCTTACCGACTACGGTGCAGAAGGCAGCCTGGGTCCCATGGTAGCGCTGTCGCTGCTGCGTGAGTTAGGGCCGGTGGTAACCGCCCTGTTATTTGCAGGCCGCGCAGGTTCTGCGCTTACCGCCGAAATTGGCTTAATGAAAGCCACTGAACAATTAAGCAGTCTGGAAATGATGGCGGTGGATCCGCTGCGCCGTGTGGTCGCGCCACGCTTTTGGGCCGGTATGATAGCCATGCCTATGCTGGCACTCATTTTCTCTGCAGTAGGCATACTTGGCGGCCACTTGGTTGGCGTTGACTGGCTGGGCGTTGATGCCGGCAGTTACTGGTCAATTATGCAGGCAACCGTCGATTGGGACAAAGATGTCATAAATGGGGTGATAAAAAGCCTCGTATTTGCCCTGGTTGTGACCTGGATTGCCATATTTAAAGGATATGATTCGATACCAACCTCAGAAGGTATCAGTCAGGCAACCACACAAACCGTGGTGTTTTCGTCATTGGCAGTATTAGGGTTGGACTTCGTGCTCACCGCCCTGATGTTTGGTATTGAATAAGGGGGCTGGGTACGATGAATCGTTATAAAACGGAATTAATGGTAGGTGTGTTTGTCTTAATGACTATCGCAGCCTTGTTACTGCTGGCGTTAAAGGTAGCTAATCAGACGGTGGTAACCGACGGTGATACCTACACCCTGTATGCCAAGTTTGAAAACATTGGTGGCCTGAAAGTTCGTTCACCGGTAAAAGTGGGCGGCGTCACCATTGGTCGCGTTAATGCAATCAAGCTGGATAAAGACGACTACAGCCCGGTAGTTGAGTTAACTATCCAGAGCGAATACAACGAGTTTCCGGAAACCAGTTCGGCGTCAATTTTGACCTCTGGTTTACTCGGCGAACAATATATTGGTTTTGAACCCGGATTTACCATCGATGGGGTTGAGAATCTGGCTGAAGGTGACTATATCGAGGACACCAGTTCAGCGTTAGTGCTGGAAGAACTCATTGGTCAGTTCCTGTTCAGCCGCAATAGTGAAGAATAGTGACAATAAGCCGGTCTTTACAAATAAGTATCGCATCGCATTGTCAGGTTAGGAGAAAGAAGTTGAAAGCAAAATTAGCCGCATTTTTTACATTACTGGTGATGGTTATCATGCCGGTAAGTGCTCAGGAATCTTTGCCAGAGGTCAATAGCCAGGACCCGTATAAAATGGTGGAACAGGTCGGTAACCGTACCTTTGAGCGTATTAAGTCCTCAAAGCAGGAAATTGCCGCTAACCCTGAAATCCTTCGCGACATTATGGACGAAGAACTGATGCCCTACATCGATTACCAGTACAGTGCGTTTAAAGTACTGGGCAAATATTTCGATATGAAGAAAACCGATCGCGAGACACTGATCGAATACATTCGTGTGTTTCGTCAGTATCTGGTAACCAGCTATGCTGATGCACTGAGCTATTACGATGACCAGGAAGTGCTGTTTTCCCCACCACAGGAATTTGAAGGGGATAAAACGGTAACCGTACGTGCACTTATCCGTGATGGCGAACGTCCGGACATTAAAGTGGCTTTTAAAGTGCGTAAAAAGGATAAAGAGTGGAAAGCTTACGACATGGTTGCCGAAGGTATCAGCATGCTGCAAAACGAAATCAAGCAGTATGAGCCGGTAATGCGTACCGAAGGTATTGAAAAAGTAATCGAAATCATGCGCGAGCGCATCGCTAAGCCTATCCAGCTGAAATCACTGGATGGCAGTACCCGTGAGGCGGATTAATAGTGACCGATAAATACACCATCAAGCTCAACGGCGCTCTGGACCGGCAGACCCTGAGTCAGGAATGGTGGTCGTCGCTGGGCAATAGTGAACAGCAGCGCCTGCGCGCTGCTAAACATTGCGAACTGGACTTTCAGGACGTGCAGCGAGTCGACAGCGCCGGGCTTGCATGGACACTCAACGCCATTCGCGAGGGAAATGCACAAGGGGTTAAAATAACCTTGTGCAACCTGCCGGAAAAAATGCTTAAATTGGCAAAAATCAGCGAACTCGACGACGTATTGCCGGTCGGGTAAAAACTATACTGCCGGAGAGTCATGGACACTAAAGAAATTGAAAGCTTACTGAAAGAAAAACTCGACTTAGCCGAAGTTTATGTAAAAGGTGACGGCTCACACTTCACCGTAATTGCAGTGAGCGATGCCTTTGCCGAAATGAGCCGGGTGAAACGCCAGCAAGCGGTATACGCTCCTTTAAACGCATTCATTGCCGATGGTTCAATGCATGCTGTATCGATTAAAACCTTTACTGAAAAAGACTGGCAGCGTGAGCGTCAGTTTAATATGCCGCAATAACCCACGCAGGATTCACCAGTGGATAAACTCATTATTAAAAAAAGTCCGCCGTTGAATGGCGAAGTGGTTATTTCTGGCGCTAAAAACGCCGCCTTGCCATTGTTAATGACCAGCTTGCTAACGGCACAGCCCTGCCGTTACAGCAACGTCCCCCAGCTTAAAGATATCAGCACTACGCTGGCGCTGCTGAAAGACTTAGGCGTAGGCGTAGAGCAACAGGACACCAATAGTGTTCTGTTGCACGCTGCTGAACTCTCCAGTGATACCGCCTCTTATGAACTAGTGCGTACTATGCGCGCATCCATCCTGGTGCTCGGTCCACTGCTGGCCAGACTGGGAACGGCTAATGTGTCTTTGCCCGGTGGTTGTGCCATTGGTGCCAGACCGGTTAACCTGCACCTTGAAGGCCTGGAAAAAATGGGTGCGGTTATCAATGTAGACGAAGGCTACGTACGTGCCAGTGTTGATGGTCGCCTGAAAGGTGCGCGTATCTTTATGGATATCGTGAGCGTGGGGGCTACCGAAAACCTGATGATGGCCGCGGCACTGGCCGATGGCGAAACCGTTATCGAAAATGCCGCCCGGGAGCCGGAAATTGTTGATCTGGCTAACTGTCTGAACAGCATGGGGGCACGTATCTCCGGCGCCGGTACCGATAAAATTCGAATTCACGGTGTTGAAGCTCTCAACGGCTGCGACTACGCGGTATTACCGGATCGCATCGAAACCGGTACTTACCTGGTAGCCGCTGCGGTAACCGGTGGCCATGTTAAATGCTTAAACGCGGCACCAGAAACCCTTGATGCTGTGCTATCCAAACTGCAGCAGGCCGGGGCAGTCCTTACCACCGGTAAAGATTGGATTGAGCTGGACCGTCGCAACACGCCGTTAACTGCAGTAAAAGTAAAAACGGCTCCTCACCCGGGCTTCCCAACCGACATGCAAGCTCAGTTCGTGGCGCTTAATGCCGTTGCGAAAGGCACCGGGGTGATTACCGAAACCATCTTTGAAAACCGTTTTATGCACGTGCCTGAGTTACAGCGTATGGGCGCGGAAATCGCGCTGGAGACCAACAGTGCGGTAAGTCAAGGTGAGTCTTCGTTGAAAGGCGCGCCAGTGATGGCCACCGACCTGCGGGCTTCGGCCAGTCTGATCATTGCCGGCTTAGTTGCCGAGGGCGAAACCCATATTAGCCGCATTTATCACCTGGATCGTGGCTATGAAGCCATCGAGCACAAACTGGGCGGTTTAGGCGCAGTGGTATCGCGGGTTAGCGAATAACCTGCGTTATCTGCTAGTCACACCGGCCATTAGCGGCCAGAATATTTCGTACCCGCTGTTCGTCAAAATGAATCCCATGTTTGTCGAGAGCGGGTAGGAAATCATCCAGAGAAGCCCCCGTGATCGCACCAGGAAATGCCTTTTCAACATTTTGCCGGGCAATATGCAGCGACAGGTGGTTGTTACCTTCCGCAAGAAGAAATTGTGCCACCATACCCATTTCTGCGCCGCGTCGGATCACATTTGAGACCATATTGATCGCTTCGGGTGTGCCCAACTGCCATTCACTGATAATGGCTATAGAGGCAAAGTGATTAAGACCTTGCTCGTGGCGGAATCGGGATACGTCGCGAATATAATCTGCCGCACATTTCTCCGATCAGGTGCCTCGAAAAAACAGTAACAACAGGTTACCGCTAATGTGAATGGAGTAACTCCCGTATTTAAGGGTTGGGCTGGAGTCGACCCTGGTAATCACTTCTACCATTAAAATTGTTCCTGAACTGCAGATGCATTACCTCAATAATAGATGAGTAATTCAAAAACAGCGTAAGTTTTTTAGTAAAACACTACTGAAGTTGAAGCTCTGCCACCGTTACCTGCATGGTAAACAGGCTCGCATTACGGCTGACTTCCAGTTCCAACACGGTGCCGGGTTGGGTTTCCGCTATCATATCCAGCGCTTTGGAGGCGCTCTCAAGACGAATACCATCAATTGACATAATGATGTCGCCCGGGCGCAAACCAGCCTGCGCAGCGGGCGAATTGGCTGCTACTGCTTTTACCTCAATACCGGGGCCGCCGCGTAATTCTTCGCCGATGAACCCTAACTGCCCACGGGTAACTTTACCATTGGTAATAATCGACTCCATTACCCGCACAGCGAGCTCGTAAGGGACCGCGAAGTTGATACCATCGACGATGTAGGTGCCACGACGTTCATCACGGACCTGGAAATTAGCGTTGGTAATGCCTACCAGATAGCCGTTGCTGTCGACCAGTGCGCCACCAGAGTTACCCTGGTTAAGTACCGCATCGGTCTGAATAAAATCAACGTAACTGTTGGAAAGACCGGTTCTGCCGGCGCGGCTCACAATGCCCTGGGTAATGGTTTGACCGAGGTTGTAGGGGTTACCAATGGCCATTACCACATCACCCACGCGTAAATCCGGCTCTTCTAACTGGGGGATCACATGCAGGTTGTTTTCATTTATTTTGAGTACGGCTAAATCGGTAAGCTGGTCGGAACCGATAATTTGCGCTTCGGCGACCCGGTTATCTTGCAGCGCTACAAAAATACTATTGGCATCTTTAATCACGTGGTGGCAGGTAAGAATATAACCGGATTCGGTCATGATAACGCCAGAGCCCAAACTGGTACGTTGCCGCGCCTGATTATAATAATTGGGGTTGTTCTCAATACTGACGCTGTAGATGTTAACCACGGCAGGTGCGGAGCGACTCAGGGCAGGATAGTAGGTTTCCCGCTTGGCACTTTGTGGTGTTTGCGCCAACCAACTGGTGCCAAAGCCGGTACCCTGGCGTAAATCCGGCACCAGAAACAGGATAAGTAAAGCCACTACCAGTCCTAAAAAGACTGAACGAAAAATATATGAAAAGAGTTGTCTGCTCGCCACGTTAATTCTTATTCTGCTTGACGTTGGGCCTGCCACAACCCAGAGAGATTAATAATAATAACAAGCATAACATTTTCGTCAGGAAGGTTATAAGTAGTTTTGCCAAACAACTTCTGTAATCGGGGCTAACGTTTTGATTAACCCGTTATTCCGGTAATCCAAACTACCTCTGTTATGCCGGAATATTTCAAAGAAAATATCCGGGACCTCCTGAACCGTTTTGCTCATTCAAAAGGATATTTATGGGTAGCCAAGCGGTTAAGGAGATACCGGCTCGGGGGCCGGTATGACGGGGTATATTGGCAACATAGGTAATCTCCGCATTTTGTCGGGGTGCCGACTGCACCCAAAGGGGAGGTGGCTCCCCTTTGGAAACCTGCCAGTTCTTAAATCGCGAAAAGCGTACTGTCAATGGGCAGGTAAAACCTATCGACCAGAGAGGGCGTCCTGCCCTCGCTGGCCGGAGTCGTCATCCATGACGCCTCTACGCTTTTACTGGTTCTGCCCATTTCCAGTATCTCGCGATAACAAGAACCAAAGGAAAAGCCCAAAACGCGCTGACGCGCTCGTTATTGCCATCATCCAATACTCCGTCATCCCGGAATTTTCGCAGAAATTATCCGGGATCTCCTGAACAGTTTTACTCATTCAAAAGGATATTTACCGGTAGTCAGGCGGTTAGGGAGATACCGGCTCGGTGGCCGGTATGACAGAAATAAAAGTCGTCATCCACACATGCACCTCCTCCGTCATCCACACATGCACCTCCTCCGTCATCCACACATGCATCTCCTCCGTCATCCACACATGCATCTCCTCCGTCATCCCCGCATGCTCTTGAGCGGGGATCTCCTGAACAGTTTTACTCATTCAAAAGGATATTTACGGGTAGTAAGGCGGTTAGGGAGATACCGGCTCGGTGGCCGGTATGACAGAAATAAAAGTCGTCATCCACACATGCATCTCCTCCGTCATCCACACATGCATCTCCTCCGTCATCCCCGCATGCTCTTGAGCGGGGATCTTCTGAACAGCTTTGCTCATTCAAAAGGATATTTACGAGTAGCCAGGTAGTTAAGGAGATACCGGCTCGGTGGCCGGTATGACAGAAATAAAAGTCGTCATCCACACATGCATCTCCTCCGTCATCCCCGCATGCTCTTGAGCGGGGATCTCCTGAACAGTTTTACTCATTCAAAAGGATATTTACGGGTAGTAAGGCGGTTAGGGAGATACCGGCTCGGTGGCCGGTATGACAGAAATAAAAGTCGTCATCCACACATGCACCTCCTCGGTCATCCCCGCATGCTCTTGAGCGGGGATCTTCTGAACAGCTTTGCTCATTCAAAAGGATATTCACGGGTAGTCAGATAGTTAAGGAGATACCGGCTCGAATGCCTGTATGTCTTTATTTTTTAGGCCGGAATGACGGTGATGTTTGAAGGCGGCACTGAGGCCGCCTTTCATCAATAGTAAAGGTGAATTACTGGCGAATAACCACGTACAGTGAGGCGTTACCACGACGGACATTCATAGCGATAACACCTTTGGTGTTTTCGATGGCGTCACGGAATTCCATCACGTTCGTTACTCGCTGACGGCCAACTGCCAGCACTACGTCTTCTTCACGCAGGCCAATACGCAGTGCGGGTGAACCTTCAGCAATTTCGCTAACCAGTACCCCTGCATTACCGTCGGCATCTTCACCGTTAATCAGTGTTGCGCCTTGCAGTGCCGGATGGATTTGCTCTGCAACCACTTCGTTTTGCGTTGCATCGTCCAGAATAACATCCAGTGTCAGCTTCTCGCCTTTACGCACAACCGTAAGTTCGACTTCAGCACCCGCGCCCATGCTGGCGATTTTGGCGCGCAGTTCGGCAAAGCTACGAAGCTCTTTGTCGTTTACTGCAATAATAATGTCACCCGCTTTAATGCCGCCTTTATCGGCCGCTGAATCAGGTTGAACCTCGCTGACAAAAGCACCTTTGTTCACCTCAGAATTCATGGCTTCGGCCAGGCCCTGGTCGACATTGCTACCCAGAATACCTAACAAACCACGGCGAACTTCACCAAACTCTGCTATTTGATCCACCAGGCTCTTCATCATATTGGCCGGAATCGCAAAGCCGATACCAACGTTGCCGCCATTGGGACCAAAAATGGCGGTGTTAATACCGACCAGCTCACCATGCAGGTTAACCAGTGCACCACCCGAGTTACCACGGTTGATAGCGGCATCGGTTTGAATGAAGTCTTCATAACCACCGATGTTCAGGCCGGAACGTCCCAGCGCACTTACAATACCTGAGGTGACTGTTTGCGACAGACCAAACGGGTTACCAATGGCTACCACAAAATCGCCTACCCGGGCTTTGTCTGAGTCTGCCAGTGGCAGAGCGGTAAGATCCTCAGGTTCAATTTTTAACAGCGCCACGTCACTTTGTTCGTCGGCACCCAGTTTTTTAGCAGTAAACTCACGGCCGTCGGTTAGCTTAACGGTGATCTCATCCGCATTAGCTACCACGTGGGCGTTAGTAACGATATAGCCTTTGTCGGCATCAATGATTACACCAGACCCCAAGCCGCGGAACGGGCGTTCCTGGGCTTGCTCTGAAGGTCCGCCAAAGAAGTAACGGAACATTTCAGGCACTTGCTGGCGAGAAGTTTGCGTACCTTCCACCGCGATGCTAACCACCGCCGGCATCGCTTCCTCCAGCATGGGAGCCAGCGTAGGTACTTCTTTTTTACTGTCACTAAAAAAGGGAAGAGCAGCTTGCGTGGACACAGACATACCCAGGGTACTGGTAACAATAGCTGATACCAACACAAGCTTTCGAAAAGACTTATTCATAGACACATACACTCCTAGTATCATTGCGAATCGCAATTACCTAACCACAGACTGTATGTTTGTCTGAAAAGTTCCGCGGGTTATTTTTTCTCTTCGGCAGATTGCACAGTATTGCCGACGAATAACCCCGAACTGTGGTTAGCAAAATCCAGTGGCTGGGTATCGCTGTTCGCGTTCGGTTTGTTCTTCTCCGCACCTTTAATGTTGTTCCGTAAATAGGCAGTGGTGTGTTCGCCAAAAAACGGTACCGCCGGTGCAGCGTCTGAATCCGTGGTTTCAAGCAGGTCTTCGTATTCAGATAAACTCTGTTTAAGGCCATTACATTGTTTTTCAATAGCCTCTATAGATTGTTTTACCTGAAAAATATGGTGCTGAGACTGCTGTGATAGCAATTCCTTAATGGCTTTTTCCGCGGCCTCGTTGGCTTTCACTGCCCCTTCTTTGGTGTACATAAACCGGGCAACAAAAAAACCAATTATTAAACCAATTGCCAGCATCGCTAAGGGGATAACCACTTCCATTATTTTCTCCAATGTAACTGTTAACCGGAAAGTCCTGACAGGTTTTATCAGGGCTTACCGCTGCCAAACTTCGACAGTAGACGCGTAGTATGCTGCATACTATGCATAACTCAGACTATAGCAAGAGCTAACACACTTTGCGCTGACTTATTGTGGCAAAATGTGTCGTAAGAGGCCTTTTTCGGGCAACTTTCCAGGCCATATGAGTTCCATCTATCGCACTATCCGTTGCTTTATACGGTGTTGCGTTGGTGTTAGTGCAAATTTAAGGCATAATAGCGCTCCATTCAGGGCTGAGACGCCCAACCAGTCAGTGTGGCAAAACACTGAGTAGTGCTGGCAAGTTAACATCACTCATGTGTTTATCCCTGTCAGTGCAATGTTGATGGTCTGCTACCGGGCCTTTTGTGAACAAATCAGTCTCTACAGGAGAATAGCAGGCGATGACGCCTTGGGAAAAATATCAGCAAGACCTGACTCGCGATGACTTTAAGCACGATCCGGCCCAGGAAAACGCCGTACGTGAACTTCAGCGCTTGTACGAAGATTTGCTTAGTCAGCCCGCTTCACAAGGTGGCTTTGCCAGTAAGATAAAGTCGTTGTTTGGTGGCAAACCGGCCGCAACGGCGGTGCAGGGCATTTATTTTTACGGTGGCGTTGGCCGCGGTAAAACCTACCTGGTGGACACCTTCTTTCAGTGCCTGCCTTTCGAAAACAAAATGCGGGTGCATTTTCACCGCTTTATGCACCGTGTGCATGAAGAGCTCAAGCTGTTGGGCGGCAAACAGGATCCGCTGGATATTATTGCTGCCAAACTGGCCAGCGAAACGCGGATCATTTGTTTTGATGAGTTTTTCGTTTCTGACATTACCGATGCGATGATCCTGGGTACCCTGATGGAAGCCCTATTCGCCCAGGGTATTGTGCTGGTGGCGACCTCTAACATCGTACCCGATGAGTTATATCGCAACGGTTTACAGCGAGCGCGGTTCCTGCCGGCCATTGCGCTGATCAACAAACACTGTAATGTGGTGAATGTTGATAGTGGCGTGGATTATCGGTTGCGTACCCTCAAACAGGCTGAGATCTACCATTATCCGCTGGATGAGCTGGCTCTGGTAAACCTCAATAACTACTTTGTCCAGCTCGCCCACATTGAAGGTGATCAGGATGCCACCATTGAGGTGAACCATCGCACCCTGCAAACCCTGCGGGATTCCGACAGCGTATTAATGATAGACTTTAAAGTGCTGTGCGAAGGCCCGCGCAGCCAGTCTGATTACATTGAACTGAGCCGTTGTTACCATACCGTATTGCTGGCTAACGTGAAGCAAATGGGTCAGGGGAATGATGACGTTGCCCGCCGCTTTATTGCCATGGTTGATGAGTTTTACGAGCGGCATGTTAAGCTTATCATGTCGGCAGAAGTTGCTCTGGAAGACCTCTACACCGAAGGCATGCTCAATTTTGAGTTTAAACGGTGCCTGAGCCGCTTGCAGGAAATGCAGTCCCATGAATATTTGGGCAGAGAACACTTACCTTAAATTATAAAAGTCGTTAAAATCGGGGTATTAGCCCTGTATAAATGCATTCGCCAGCCTGGGCGCAGTGCGTAGCGACCAAGCTGGAAACAACAAGAGATACCTAAGATGGGAAGAGCATTCGAAGTAAGAAAAAACGCCATGGCCAAAACGGCCGGCGCCAAAACCAAAGTCTATTCTAAATACGGTAAAGAAATTTACGTGTGTGCTAAAAACGGCGGCCCGGACCCGGATACCAACCTGTCGCTGAAACGCCTGATGGAAAAAGCCAAAAAAGATCAGGTACCCAGCCACGTTATTGAAAAAGCCATTGATAAGGCTGCTGGTGGTGCAGGTGAAGATTTTGTGCCGGCCCGTTACGAAGGCTTTGGCCCGGGTAACTGCATGGTGATTGTGGACTGCCTTACCGATAACAACAACCGTACCATTACTGATGTGCGTAACTGCTTTACCAAAACCGGGGCTAAAATTGGTGCCCAGGGTGCCGTGGCGCACATGTTTGAGCATCAGGCGATTTTCATTTTTGCCGGTGACGACGAAGACGAAATCCTCGAAATTCTGATGGAAGCCGATGTAGACGTTACGGATGTAGAGTGCGAAGACGGCAAAATCTCGGTATACGCACCACACACTGAGTTTTATAAAGTAAAAACGGCGCTAACCGACGCCAAGCCCGATCTGGAATTTGAAGCCGAAGAAATCAGCTTTATTCCACAAACCGAAGTCGAAATCAGCGAAGATGACATGCCCATGTTCGAGAAGTTTATGGAAATGCTTAACGACTGTGACGACGTTCAGGACGTGTATCACAACGCAATCACGCCAAGCTAAAACGGTTGCCAATATAGAATAAGCCCGGCCAACCGGGCTTTTTTTTGTGGTGCGCCGGGCATGGCGCGTAGTGCTTTAGCACTGTTCGACTCACTGTGGTGGTGAGTTGATGACTTGGAGGTGGAAGTCCTCTGCACACCCGGCAAGGGGAAGTGCTAGCCGAACGGCAAGGGTGTTCATCGTGAGGTGAAATCTGAAGGAAGCCGAAGGCAAAATGCTGGCCTGACGAACAGGAAGCGGTTTAGGCGTTGTTGCAGGGTGAGGTGGCCATTATTACTAAAGCCCAATACTTGCACGGAATGCAGCAACGTAGAGCCGACAGGCATAAGCAGGAAGTTCGCGCGAATTACCCCGGGAGGTCTGATATTCTGCTATAGAGCTACTGACATCGCGAGGTGTCGGGATGGAATATCAGAAGTCAGCAGACGCCGTAGTAGTGCTATGAAACCGATAGCACGAAGGGCTGAACCTGTCACGAGCGGCAAGTCACGCGTGCTCTCGCGTTATCGGGACACAAGGCAATGAAGAATCATTGCTCCGGGACAAATATACAAGAAGGGTCGGAAACCTGGGCGGTGTTTGCGGAGTTCTAAACGATAAAGCGGCGACACGATGAACGAAACAGACTCAGGTATTGACTATGGTCAATACAGACAGGAACCGCCGTGGTACGGAACCGTATGCCCGGTGGTGTGAGAGGACGGGAGTTGCGAAACTCCCTCCTACTCGATCTTACCCGAGCAGAAAACTCTCATGCTCAAAGGCCGCCTGAATATACTTTACAAACACACTCAGGCGCATGGCCATAAGGCGATTAGGTGCATACAGTAACGAAATTAATAACGGCGCAGGTTGCCAGGCCTGGAGTACCGGTATCAGCTGCCCTTTAGCTATGGCCTCGCCCACAATAAAAGTTGGCAGCAGCGCTAACCCCATCCCTTTTATCGCAGCCTGCCTTAACACGTCGCCATTATTGGAACTCAATATTCCGTTTATGCGCACACGCTGTGATTTGTTCTGATACAGCAGATCCCAGTAATTACCATGCAGCAGATTGCCATATTGCAGGCATGGCAGTTCTTTTAGTTCTTCCGGTGAATCAGGCGTACCATAGCGTTGCAGAAATTCCGGAGCTGCGCAGAGGCAACGAGCGGTATAGGTAATATCATGTTCAATCAGCGCGGGATTGTTTTCAGGCGGGCCAATGCGAAGCGTCATATCAAACTGGTTCGATAACGGATCGCGCTTTTCATCGGAGAGGTCCAACTGCACCTTAATTTGCGGATACGCCTGCATAAAATCCAGCACTACCGGGGTCAGGTGAGTCAGGCCAAACGACATCGGCGCGTTTATTTTGATGGTACCAGAGAGTGATTGCTGGTTGTCCTGCAGTTGTAATTCGGCGTCATCGAGATTTTCCAGCACCGGCAGGATATTGGCCAGATAGGCTTGCCCGGCATGGGTTAAATCCACTTTGCGGGTGGTGCGATTAAATAAACTTACTCCCAGGCTATCTTCCAGCCATACCACCTGGCGGTTTATTTGTGAGCGGGACAAGCCCATTTGCCGGGCGGCACCGGCGAAGCTGCCCTGACGAGCTACATTAATAAAGGCGCGCATGGCACCAAGCTTATCCATTAATTCACTCTCAATTGTTGCACTTTGTGCGACAGTGTATCTTTATTTTTGCTTATTGTCCTTACTATGGATGCTGATAAGATCTTCATATCAACATTAAGGAGCCAGTTATGGAAATTCGTAAAGCGGCCGAAAGAGGCCAGGTAAATTTAGGTTGGCTACAGTCACAGCATTCATTCTCGTTTGGGCATTATTACGATGAGCGCTTTATGGGCCATGGCCCGCTGCGTGTTATTAATCAGGACGCAGTGCAGCCTGGTGGCGGCTTTGGTGAGCACGGCCATGCCAACATGGAAATCATTTCTTATGTCTTAAGCGGTGAGCTGGCCCATAAAGACAGTGAAGGCAATGAATCGGTTATCCGCCCCGGTGATGTGCAAAAAATGACAGCCGGTACCGGCATTCGCCACAGCGAGTTTAACCACAGTAAACAGTCGCTGGTGCAATTTCTGCAAATCTGGGTAGTACCCAACCAGGTTAATGTGGCACCAGGTTATGTTCAAAAACACTTTGCCGGGTTGCTACAGCCGGCGAAAGCACCAACGCTGATATTCTCGCCACATGGCGAAGCCGAATCACTGCGGATCTATCAGGATGTCAGCGTGCTGGCCGGTAAACTGGCTAGTGATAGCAACTGGCAGTATGCGGGTAACCAAAACCGGATTGGCTGGCTGCAAGTAGTAGAAGGCAGTGCGCTGGTTAATGGCGAAACCGTATCAGCCGGTGATGGCGTTGCCTTTGCTGCTGGTGAAACCGTTGAGGTAAGCCAGACTAACGATCTGCATATCCTCTATTTTGATCTACCGGCGAAATAAGCCATGGCATGCGGTGGCGAACTTAGCTACAATGCGCGCCGGAGTTGGCCAGGCAATCGCCGCTTTCGCAAGAAAGGGGAGGAAAGTCCGGGCTCCACAGGGCAGGGTGCCAGATAACGTCTGGGCGGCGTGAGCCGACGACCAGTGCAGCAGAGAGTAAACCGCCTAAGCGCTTCGGCGCCGGTAAGGGTGAAAGGGTGCGGTAAGAGCGCACCGCGCAACTGGCAACAGTTTGTGGCACGGTAAACTCCACCCGGAGCAAGACCAAATAGGCCTCCTACACGTGCGGCCCGCACGGGAGGCGGGTAGGTTGCTTGAGCCAGTGAGCGATTGCTGGCCTAGAGGAATGGTTGCCACTCGTAAGAGAACAGAACCCGGCTTATGGCCACACTCCACCTCCTACAATAAAGGGGTCAGGAATAAAGGGGTCAGAGTACATTAATTAGCCAATTAATGTACTCTGACCCCTTTATAATCCCTTTATACTTTTCCTTTTATAAAAGCGGGATGCGGCTAGAAAGGCAATCCCATAGGCTGACCATTTAGCAAAGCTTCAGCGTTTTCCATGCTAAAGGTGATTTCATAACCTTCTTCAGTCTCGCTCAGTATACCTTGCTGCACAAGCGCATTCATGGTTCCCTGGGTTTGTTGTTCAATTAAAGCATTTTGCTCTTCATTACTCATGACTGCAAACTGAGGATTGGCCGCCAACTGGCTTCTCAGAATCAGTTCAGTGATAAATAACGCTGCAGCTTCCTCGATGGATAACTTAGCGTCTACCACGGCATGTTCAGCCCAAAACCTGGCATCTTCCATGGTGTCTGGCAGTGCCTGAATGCCAACGACCTTGGTGTTTGCATAGCCATCAAATTTCGACTCGTTAATCACGCCTTTAATTACCGGTAGATTAAATTCAGGGTCAACCTGTAACTGGGCAAGACCGGCGTCGTTTAAAAACGCCTGCATAACACTATCCGCCTCATCTGGCGAATTCATAATGTCTTCTGTCATTTTTTGATAGGCTTTCAAAAAGCTGCCCTGCAGATTTGCCATCTCAAGATCAAACTGGATGTCCCGCATCGTAACAGTGCTGTTAACGAAGCTGGCAACTTTAGTCGAGACCAGTACATTACCCAGCCCGGCGGTTTGATCGACACTGGTAACGGAATCCATAACGATATTTTCCAGTTTGGTCTCTTCGCCGGTGGTTGGGTCTGCTATGGTCATCCCATCGATAGTAAAAGATGCCACACCGTCATACAGTGAATTATTCCAGGCCTGCATTAAGCCGGCCTCCAGATCGGTAACAATGGAGATGTTTTCAATGGTAGCGATTTGGGTACCCTGAAAAGATAACTCAACAGACATCGCCGTAACGGTTTCCGAATCTATCGTGTCAGAGGTTAAACTCGTCTTGCCCTGCCAACCGCTGGTCGAAACCGTTAAAGCCAATTCTGGATGGGTGTAGGTAAACGCGGGCATTACATCCTGGTAGGAAACGGTACCAAACAGGTTTACAACCCCCGTGGCAGAGTAGATATACTCTTCGCCTTCGGGCAGCGCGAAGCGGGCGTCAGGGTCGTCAATGGCCATATTAACCTGCCAGTCTATCCAGCCCAGGCCTAATCCTGACTGGGTTAACAACGGGCCGTGCTGGGCTACAATTGGAATGGTCAGGGAAAGCTTTTGCTGCTCAGCATCATCTGCCTGAGAACCAAATGCAGCGCCATCCAGACTGATAACTAATGATGCGGTGGTTGAAAACCAGCTTTGTTCGCGGCTTTCAATGCTGGCCTCATAAAAGGGTTGCTCGCTGATTTTTGCTGCAAATTCGTCTAATTGCTGATTAAACGAATTGCCCGCAAAGTGAGGGCCCAACAGGCCAGCGACGACCGCTAACAGCAAAACTATCAGGGAAATTTTCTTCATTCTACTTCCTTGTTTCATCTACAACTAAAATTATGCAACATTGATAAAACTGCTTGCACAATCAATCCATGTGCGTGCACTTTATCGTTTATTGCTATAAATTCAAGGGGTCAGAGTACATTAACCCGTTGATTAATGTACTCTGACCCCTTGAACCTCTCTGACCCCTTGAACCTGATTTTTGTTAGCGATCTACGGTGTACACCACCGAGCCCAGTGGCGGCAGGGTGAGCTGTATGCTGCCAGTTTTATCGTTGACCATCATCTTGTTCGCTGTATTCGGTCGATTCAGGTGTTCTGTCAGAGCTATTTCACCCTGAGGTAATTGCGACTTTATCAGCAAATCCTTTGGCACGGTGAGCTCAATAGTTACTGGTGTGGTGGTGCTAAAGTTGGCCGCAACAATCATGTGTTGGGTGTCTGTCCAGCGGGCAAAAGCCAGCTGGGCCGAGGAGTAATCGCTGTCATTGGCCAGACTCGCTGCATGCAGACTGTAATAGTCGCCTTTCATGGCAGGGTAGTGAGCTGATATGGTAAGCACCCGGCGGTAGAAGTCTCGCAGTTGGCGCTCCTGAGCCGTTAACTGACCACCATCAAAGGCGCCGTTATTCATCCAGCGCTGGTGGGCGGGTACGCCGGCGTAATCAAAGATAGTGGTGCGCGATGGTTTGCCAAACCCCATATCTTCGCTGCCGTCTTCGCCCACTTCCTGACCAAAATAAAGCATGGTTGGTGAGCGGCTTATTAAGGCGGAAACCACCATCGCTGGCTTGCCTTTGTCGGCATCCCCGGCAAACTCAGGGGCGGCAATACGTTGCTCATCATGATTTTCCAGAAAATGCAGCATATGGCGTTCGATATCCTGCATGTCCGCCTGAATGGAGACCAGATCTGCGGTATCGCCGCGGCCCTGCATTATGGCCTTTAACGAGTCATAAAACGCCACTTTGTCGTAGAGATAGTCCATTTTGCCCAGGTGAAGATAATCACGGTAAAGGTGAGGCTGATAAACTTCGGCCAGTAAAAAGGCGTCCGGGTTACGTACCTTTATCGATGAATTTAAATAAGACCAAAACGCTACCGGTACCATCTCTGCCATGTCATAACGAAATCCGTCTACGCCTTTATCCAGCCAGTAATGGGTGATATCACGAAATTTCCGCCAGGAATCAGGCACGTCTTTGTCCTGCCAGAAAGCGGCGTGAGCAGCAACGGGTTGTTGCTCAAATCCTGCTGGCAAGGCCGGGAAGTCTTCGCTGCCGTCGGGTTTGATGCCGTAATTTACCTTAACGGTTTCGTACCAGTCATTGGCATCGGGTTGGGCCGCCCGCGAACCGTTCCCAGTCCACTTAGCCGGGTTTTCCTCAAACTTACCATCTGCCAGCGGGTGGGGCTGACCTCCAAGTGGTTGATAGCCGTTATCGGCGGCGGGTACCTGGAATGACTCGCCCACCACGTAATAGAAATTATTGTCCCGGGTATAAGTTACCGCAGTATCATCATGAGCGCCAAAGTCACTCACCCCGGCAGGGCTCGTCAAAGACTCGTAATTGCGTGCAACGTGATTAGGCACAATATCGATGATGACTTTCATGCCATGGGCATGGGTTCGGGCAATGAGCGCCTCAAATTCTGCCAGACGGTTGGCCGGATCAACAGCCAGATCAGGGTTTACATTGTAATAGTCTTTTACTGCATAAGGTGAACCTGCGCGGCCTTTTACCACATCCGGATCGTCGTGACTGATGCCATAGGTGCTGTAATCATTAATCACTGCGTGGTGAGGTACGCCGGTGTACCAGATATGGGTGGTGCCCATTTCCTTTATGCCCTGCAGGGCTTCATCGGTAAAGTCTGCAAATTTACCCACGCCATTTTCTTCAAGCGTACCCCAAGGTTTATTAGTGGTATTTTTATTGCCGAATAAGCGGGTGAATACCTGATATACCACGGGCTTACCGGCTGGTGGAGCGGCTTGTGGTTGCGGTAGTTGCTGACTGGCAGACATGCTGTCCTCGTTAGTGGTGGGCAATGGAGTGCAACCTAACAATAACGCAGCCAGCACGCTCAGGAAAAGGCCGTTTCTGGCCTGGGTCGAATAACAGTGTGGCATGGGCAAGGCTCTCTTGATTGGCTTTGCCCAAGCATAGCCGTTGCCTCAACGTAAAAACACAAACATACGTATTCAATTATGCAGGCTGGTGTTATGAGCCCATGCCACGCGTTAAAACATCTAGCCTGGCAATAATGCGGCGGCAGCCAGTAAGGTCATGCCAATCACCAGCCAGCGGTAGTGTTTCTCGTTGATCCGCTTTACCAGCCAAATCCCTAAGTACACACCGGCAATGATCAGCGGCAAGGCTATCAGGTTTAAGGTAAAGCTCGGCCAGGTGATGGTTTCCCACACATATACATGGAAGGGCACCTTAAAAATATTGATCACCAGGAAGAACCAGGCCGCAGTGCCAATAAATTCGTTTTTAGGCAGGCGCATACTTAGCAGGTAAACGGCCATTACTGAGCCGGCGAGGTTGCCTACCATGGTGGTAAAGCCGCCAAGTACACCAGCAAGAATGGCAAACCAGGTGTAATCCGGCACAGCGGATTTGTTGCGCTCAAGCCAAAGCATCAGCCCCACACTGGCAAAAATAATCACCGCCATAATTTGCATAAACAGTGCGTCGTTAATGTGGTCGCCCAGCCAGGTGCCAATTAATACGCCCACAAAGGCCGACGGAAAGAGTTTGATAAGAAATTGCCAGTTAGCATGGCGGTGATAATGATGCACGGCAAAAATGTCGGCCATGATCAGCATAGGCAACATAACGCCCGAGGAGTGCTTACCGCCAAATAGCAAGGCAAGCAGTGGTACCGATAACAGCGTCAGGCCATGGATCCCGGCCTTGGCCAGGCCCACCATAAAGCCAATAGCGAGCACCAACGCTATGTCAAACCCAGTGAGCGATTCAAACATCAAAAGTAATTCATCCTAATTAGCAAGCAGACTGATACCCGATACCTGCATCAGTATCGGGAGGACTATTGAACCACAAAGCAAATGGGGGAATAAAGGGCTTATATTGCCATTAGCGGGAATGGGTGTTCGACTCCTGACTATCACAATAGGCAGTAACGATATGCTGGGCCGCGTTCAGAGAGTTGGCCAGCGCGGTAACACAATCCTTATCGAGCTTGCCCAGTTCAACCATTTTATGTAGCTCGGTGAGCGAGTTTTCAACCGACCAGGGTTTTTTGTAGGGCCGCTTGTGGGTCAGGGCATCAAAGATGTCGGCCACGGTGACTATCCGGGCTTCAATGGGCACCTGCTCGCCCTTAAGTTTAAAAGGATAGCCGGAGCCGTCGAGATACTCATGATGAAAAGCAATAATATTGCGCATGATCCGGGCATCGTTAAACTCAATCAGATTAAATTCCGCGAGGATGGAATCAATCATATCCACGCCCTTTTGCACATGGGTTTGCATAGTCTGACGTTCGCTATCGGTTAGTCTGCCAGCCTTTAATAAAATGGCATCGGGAATGCCTATTTTGCCGATGTCGTGGAGCGGCGAAAACAGATAAATGTGCTCGATGTCTTCATCGGTGAGGCCGAAGTGTGCAGGTAAATTACGGCCAATAAGTTTACTCAGTTCCGCCATGCGGGTGAGATGCATGCCGGTTTCAAAATCCCGCAGGTTAGCAATGCTACGAATCGCCGATGCAGTGGCTACCAGTAAATGGGCGGCCGCGAGTTCATTGGCAATAGCATCACAAATGCTTGCGCAGCGCATAATCAGGTCACGCTGGATACTTGGGGTAAAGCTGTCTTTTTCGACACTATCGATAAACACAAAGCCAAGAAACTGGCCCTGACGAATGATGGGTACGGTAAACGAACTCAAATACCCCTGCTCAAGCAACCAATCTGAATGCATCGAGCCGCCGTGAATTTCGGTACTGATATCATCAATAACCCGGCTTTGCTGGTGGTTGGCCAGATGCAGTAAAGAGGGTGTGTCGTGCAGCTTTACCTCGTAGCCGGCAATAGCATGACCCTGACGGGTGCTGTTAATAAAAGTTTTAAGCACATCTGTGGGTTTATCATAAATAGCACAGGCCAGTCGGCAAATATGCGGATAGTCGGCTAATAACGCTTCGTGAAATCCTTGTAGCTTGCCGGTAAGCGACTGGGAAGTAACAGAATGCAAGGGCTGAAATGAAGTCAATTGAGGATCTCTAAGTAAACATACACCATCTAAAGTATAAAATTAGACCACAACAACAACTCCCTCAAATTTTACCGTACTTTCTTGGTTTTTGTTAGGTTGGAATGTATCTGTAAAAATCGTCGTTTTACCTTAATGAGCTTTTAAGCGATTGTTTTAAGAGCGTAACAGTGTAATCGTATAAAAAATATAAATTCAAATTACTCTGGAGTCTCTTGCATGTCAGCCCCTTTATTATCCCGGCGCAAACTTATACAGCACTCTTTGCTTTTGTCAGGTTCTATGGCGGCCACACGGGCTTTCGCCGATAGCTGGCCAATCTTGCCGCAATCCGATTTGTCTGCCGCTGAGCTGGCTGAGGATGAAAGCTATTGGCGCTCGGTAAGCGCGTTTTATAAAAAGACCGATGGCATTGTTAATCTTGAGCATGGCTACTGGGGCAAAATGTCGCTGCCGGTAGAGCAGTCTTATATCGAGCTGACCAAAATGGTGAATCATCAGTTGTCATATTACGCGCGTAAAGACTGGTATGCTGATGCCAAGGCCTCAGCAAGTGCTGTGGCAGAGTCACTGGTCGTTTCGGCAGATGAAATCGCGCTCACCCGCAATGCCACCGAAGCCATGCACAACCTGTTATTTCAGTATAAAGGTATAAAGCCCGGCGACCGGCTGATGTGGGCTGATATCGACTATCCCGCCTTTCAGCGCACCATGGCTGCTCTGGCAGAACAACGGGGTGCAACGGGGGTAGAAATTACCTTGCCCGCGCAAGCCTCCAGGCAACAATTGCTTGAGGTGTACCAGGAGAAGATCCGTAGCACGGCCAACCTGAAACTGATGATCCTGACCCATGCTTCCAATCAACACGGGTTAATTTTACCGGTGGCAGAAATAGCCGCTTTTGCCAAACAGCATGGCGTTGACGTGATCTGCGATTGCGCTCAGTCATGGGGGCTAGTCGACTTTACTCTGCCAGAACTGAATGTCGACTGGGCGGTGTTTAACCTGCACAAATGGATTGGTTCGCCGGTGGGCGTTGGCGCCTTATATATGCGTAAGGGGACACTGGATAACGTTGCACCGTATCCTGGAGAATCCGATCCCGATAATACCCGGGTGCACAAACGCGTGCATATGGCCACCTCTAACTTTGCCGCCTTTCTAGCGGTGCCGGATGCTATCCGTTTTCACAATAAAGTGGGTCCGGCGGCAAAAATGGTTCGCTTGAAATACCTGCGGGAACGCTGGGTGAGCAAAGCCCGTAATATGCCGCACATTGAAGTACTCGGGGCTACCGACGACGCCAGTGCCAGCGGGATGGGCGGGTTTCGCCTTGCCGGGCAAAGCAGCCGCGAACAAATTAATCAGTTGCAGAAGCGCCTGGAAAACGAGTTTGGCGTGTTTACCGTTGGCCGTCACGATTTAGCCAGCGGCAGCTGTATTCGGGTTACCCCTCAGGTATTTACCACATTAAAGGAAATTGATGCGCTGGTTGAAGCACTCACCAGACTCGCTTAAACCGGGTATCCAAAATAACCTTGTAACTTACTCCTTTCAACCCTGTGTGACTATTACAAATAGATGAATTTTAAAAGTTTTTTTGATTCATCTAACTGTCAGGGAATGGTCATGGAATTGTCATTGAGCGCGTCTAACGAATAATCCCTATAAAATCACACAGGAAACACAACCATGAACCCAGCTAAGTTAAAGCAGCGCTCGCTGCTGGCTTTGTCGGTACTGGCCGCTATGGCCGGTACGCCCGTTTTTGCCGAGGCGATGAACGCGCCTGCCGCCCAGCCGGATGAAATTGAAGAAGTGACCGTTGTCGGACGCAGCGTTTCTTACGCCAACAACGCCACTGAAGAGTCGATGATCAAGCAGCAAAGCAGCATGACCAGCGTATTGGCAACCATTGATAACCTACCGGGCGTGTTGATCAACGAAGGGGATACCTTTGGCTCAGACGATTGGTCTACCAGTATTTCAATTCGTGGTTTCTCTGTAGACCTCGACCAGCAACAAATTGGTATGACCGTTGACGGCATTGCCAATGGTAACTCTAATTACGGCGGTGGTGCCAAAGCCAACCGCTATATCGATACCGAAAACCTGCGCGCAGTAGAAGTTTCTCAGGGTACTTCTGATATCGCCTCCCGCTCACACGAGGCACTTGGTGGTACCATTAACTTCACCACCATTAACCCCGGAGTGGAGGAGTTGCTTACGGTGAGCTCGACCTTTGGTGAGTTCGACGCGCAAAAATTGTTCATGCGTTATGAGACCGGTGAAATTGCCGCCGACACTTATGCCTGGATCAGTATGTCGACTCAGGAAAACAGCGACTGGATGACCCATACCGCTGAGAATACCCGCGATCATATGGCCGCCAAGTTTGTCAGCTACATGAGCAATATGGATATCACCGGTTACATTTCTTACGACGATACCCATGAAGATAACTACCAGCGCATTTACAGCCTTGAGCAGTTTGCCCAAAGCCCGCAGTGGGATGAGCTAACCGGTAACTGGACCGGTGTGCCTTACATCGATCAATCCTATCGCCGCGGCTGGTCAACCCTGCGCGAAAACCTGTTTGCTTACCTGGAAGCCAATATGAGCTTTGGTGGTGTAGACGTGAAGGCCAACGCTTACTGGCACAAAAACGAGGGACGTGGTGACTGGGTCCCGCCTTACATTGTTGATGTTAACGATGACGGCACTAACGGCCACTCAGAGCTGGTACATGGCAATACTTATGAAGGGGGCTCTCCGCTGGGACAAATTTTCTTTGTTGATGCTAACGGAAATTCCCTTGCGCCAATGGCAGGTTGTGAGAGTTCATTAACCTTCCCTTATGGTGGCGGCGGTGCGGTGTACGATCCGGCCTGTTATCCTGCGAATGCTATTCCGGTTGGCTCTTATCGCCACACCAACTACGACAAACAGCGTACCGGTATCAATATCGATGCGGTATGGGTGGCGCAGATTGGCGATATGGAAAACACCCTGCGCGCGGGTTTGTGGTACGAAGATTACGAGCGTAAGGAAAACCGTAGCTGGCAGAAAATTATCGATTCGCGGGTAGGTTATCAGTTTGATGAAACCCCATACTGGGTGCAGTACAGCAGCGAATTCCCGGTTGAAACGCTGATGTACTATATAGAAGACGAAATCGACCTCGGTGTGGCCACACTGCGTGTTGGTGCCAAAAAATTTAATGTGGATATCGAGAAAAAAGACCTGTTTGTACCGGCTAACAGTTTGTCGGTTGAGTCTGATTCTGATGTGTTGTTCTCGGCGGGTGTGGTCGCACCGGTGATGGATGGCGTTGAGGTGTTTGCTGGCTTCGCGCAAAACTATGCGGCGATTAAAGACGGCGTGCTGGAAAGCAGCTCAGTAGATATTTCTTCGGTTGAGCCGGAAACCGCCGACAACATCGATTTAGGTTTGCGCTATGTGGCTGCCGATATCAATGTCAGCTTAACTTACTACAACATCGACTTTGACAACCGTATTACCTACCAAAGTGCTGAAGACGCTGATGGTGTAGATTACTTAGGTGAGCTCGACGGCACTTACGTTAACGTGGGTGGTGTGCAGTCAGACGGTATTGAAGTAGCCATGGATTACACCATTACCAATAAACTTGGTCTGTACTTCTCGTACACTCACAACAATTCAGAGTACAAGGATCCTGCTGCCTCTACCGGCTTTGTGGATGGTCAGCGCGTGGTTGGCTCAGCCGAAGACATGTTTGTGGTAAGCCTGGATTATACTGCCGACGTGTACAACATGGGTCTTTCAACCAAGTATGTGGGCGAGCGCTCAGCCGGTTCTTTTGAAGTTGATTCTTACACTGTAGCCGACTTCTACCTGGGCGCGGTGGTTGATTCGCCGGTTCAGGGGATCAGCAACATTGATGTCCGCTTAACTATTAACAACCTGTTCGACAGCAGCTACCTGGGTACAGTGGTGAATGGCGGAGCCTGGATTGGTGCACCACGCACGGCAGCCCTGAACTTAAAAGCGAGTTTTTAATCGCGCTTTTTGCACGGCGAAGCTGATAAGGCTTCCCTGACAACTTAGTCATATCAAGCGCCGGTATCTACCGGCGCTTTTTTGCGTGTTACACAAAATGAAGTCGTTGGTTTTGACAATGTATTAAATGGTTAAAAAGCAGACAATCTTAATCGATTAACCTGGTCTTACCAGTCTTATTAATTGGTAAGGGGCACGCTCAAAAAATTCACAAAGAATTATACTAAAGTACTGTTTTTAAAACTATATTAACATAAATCCACGATGTTGATTAATGCCTGTTTAGGTTGTATTTATTCCGCTATATATCAATTTATTCTTATGTAAATTAGTGGTGGTTTAGCATTTTTTAATATCGTTTAATAGTACTTAATCAAACCCACCTATTACCTCTTTCACCATGTTTAAAGGATTATTTACCACTATCAGTGGTCGGCTTTATGCGAGTATTGCAGCGGTGCTACTGGCAATACTGGCACTGGAAGTTTTTAGCTTATTCAATGCCTACAACGATGCAGTAAATGCACGTCAGCGCGAAGTGCAGAGTCTGGTGCAATCAGCGGTAAGTCAGCTCAATACCTATCACCAGCTGGTACTCAGTGGTGAACTGACCGAAAGCGAGGCACAGGAGCGGGCACTTGCTCAACTCAACCAGCAGCGGTATCAGGGCAACGAGTATTTCTTTGTGCTGGACGGCCGAGCCAGAATGATTGGCCATGGTGACCGGGTGGATGTAAGAGGCAAAGACTACAGTCAGGTGCTTACTGAAGCCGGCGAGCCGGTGTTCGCCCAAATGGCGGCTCTGGTTAACAACAGTGCTAATCAGGCCGACTTTTTTGAATACAAATGGAAAAAGGCGGGGAGCCAAACGGCAGAGCCCAAAGTAAGTTATGTGGCCACCTTCAAGCCATGGGGGTGGGCAGTAGGTACCGGTGTGTTTATAGATGATATCAATGCGCAAATTTTGCATGACATCCTGGTAAATTCTATCGCACTGGTGATCATCGGCAGTGTAATGGTGTTTGCCGGGTTGCGATTGTGCACCTCGATTCTACGTCCGTTACGGCGGGTTAATCGCATCATGGAGCAAGTGGCCAATGCCGATTTATCCGTGCGGCTTAATTATCACTCGGCGGATGAGTTGGGTGAAATGGCGGCGAATATCGATAAGACGCTGGAGGTATTCCAGTCGTTAATCGCTCAGCTGGTGGCGTCGGCTACTCAGGTGGAAGGCAGTGCCGAACAATTGGCGTCGGCAGCGGTGCAAACTAATCAGGGCGTGCAGGCCGAAATGCGCAGTACCCAGCAGTTGTATCACGCAGTGGAAAGCCTGAGTGTCACCATCGACGCCATTAACGAGCGGGCAAATCAAACCGCGCAGGTCAGCGAGTTAGTGGAAAAAGGCGTGAAAAGCAGCTCAGCCGAAGTGGCAGACTCGGAAGCGACCATTAAAGGCATGTCAGAGGTAGTAGCAGCTACCGCCGGTCAGTTACGGGCACTGGAAGCCGATACCGTGGAAATTGCCAACGTGCTGGTGGAAATCGAAAGTATTTCTGAGCAAACCAATCTGTTGGCGTTAAACGCTGCTATTGAAGCTGCCCGGGCAGGGGATTCAGGGCGCGGCTTTGCGGTTGTGGCCGATGAAGTTCGTCAGCTCGCTATGCGCACCCGCAGTTCAACTGAAGAAGTGCGTGGCGTAATTGAACGTTTGCGTAGCAGTGTGGCGCAATCGGTATCGAGCATGGAGCAAAGTGAGCAAAATGCTATCGACAGCATGCAGCTTACCAGTCATGCCAACGACAGCCTCGAACAAATCCTTGGCCATGTAGAGAGCGTTCGCGAGCAAGCCCTTGATGGCGCAGAGGCCACCGAAGAGCAAAGTGTTGTAGTAAAAGAAATTCAGCAGCATCTGGGCGATATCACCGTGGTCAGCGAACAAACCAGCAGCGCCTCGGAGATGGTGGCTGCCAACAGCGAGCAGCTCAGTCAATTAGCGAGTGATCTGCAGCGCCAGGTCAGCCGCTTTAAGCTGTAAGCGCAAGGCGAATTATTTGATCGAAAAGGGGGTAAAGTTGGTGTGTTCGTCGTACACATCAACACCCTCTGCACGTTTCAGCACCGCAATAACTTTGTAGGTTACCGGCGTTAAGAGCACTTCCCACAACACTTTCAGTGCGTAATTGGTGGCCATTACCGTAAAGATAAGTTCGGTACTCCAGATCCCCCAGAAAGCCACCGGATAAAACACCGCCGAGTCTACCGCCTGCCCCACAATGGTAGAGCCAATTGTTCGCTGATAAAGTGCTTTGCCTTTGCTGAGCACTTTCATTTTCGCCATAACAAATGCATTAGCAAACTCACCTAACCAGATTGCCAGTACTGAGGCCAGTACGATACGCGGTGCCTGGCCAAAGTTCATGGCGAAACTGTCCTGCCGGCTGAGTCCGCCGCCGAGGTTTTCATTCCAGCCTGGTGCTGGTGGCATTTCAGTAATAAACCAGGCCATAAAGGCAGCAAATCCGGCAGCAAAGAATCCCGCCCAGATAGCCCGCCGTGCGCGTTGATAGCCGTAAACCTCGGTCAGTACGTCGCCCAGTACATAGGATAAAGGAAAGAAAATCACGCCGGCACCAAAGGTAAAACCAGCAATCTCCGCCACTTTACCCGCACCGATAATGTTGGAGCACACAATTAAGATACAGGTGGCAGCCAGAACAAAATCAAAAAAACGAAAATGACGAGTGGATGTGTCGGTAACTTTATTCAGTGACGCTGTCATAAAAGCCAAAGTTAAATAAGGGAAAAGGCAATCCAGTGTGGCACAGTCTTCAATACTCGTGCAATACGCTGTGCATAGCCAGATGGATCCTTTTTTGTGACGAATTGGTCATCAGGGTGCAATGTCTGAGAGTCATACTGGCTCAAAAATACGAGCGTTAGTAAACGCCATTACCAGAAAATTATCGATAAAAAACATGATCCCTTATTCAACTCAGTCGATAATTTGTAGTGGCACGGTAATTGATTGCCCCTGGCATTAAACGTTTAGCCGGAAGTAATGCCAAAGGGCAGTCAGCGCCAGAGTTTTACCCGGCCAGACTAAATAAGTACAGCTACATTATGGTTTAAATTTGCATCTGACAAATAACAAACTAGCTTTAAGATACAGACAGGAAAAAGCGGCATGCAAATACCAACAATCATCGACGTGGAAGCCAGCGGTTTTAGCTCTCACAGCTACCCCATAGAGGTAGGTGTGATCAGGAGTGATGGTGCGCGTTTTTGTCGATTGATTCGTCCGTACCCCCAGTGGTCACACTGGGATAAAAAAGCCGAGGCGCTCCACGGATTGAGCCGCGACCACCTGCAAAAGTGGGGCAATGATGGCCGCGACGTGTGCCTGGCGCTTAATCAGTTTCTGGCGAATGGCACCGCCTATACCGATGGCTGGGTGGTGGATCACCCCTGGCTTATTAAGCTGTACGCCGCCGCCGGCGTGGATATGTCGTTTAGTGTCAGAGCGCTGGAATACGTGCTTAGCGAACAGCAAATGGACTTGTGGATGCGCACCAAAAATCAGGTGGTGTCGCATTTCAATGGCTGCCGTCATCGTGCCAGTACCGATGCAGAAATTATTCAGCAAACCTTTATACGCACGCTCCCGCATCAGGATACCGATCATCTCGCCCGCGCCGTAATTAATGGCTAAACCGGGTTGAGGTGGGTTACCCTGCTCATCAGTAACGAACTCTTCAGGCAAGGAAACGAAATGAAAACGGTGGGCCTTATCGGCGGGATGAGTTGGGAGTCTTCGCTGACTTATTACCAGCGTATTAACCAGCAAATTAAGCAACGCAAAGGGGGGTTACACAGTGCACCGCTGATCCTTTACAGCGTGGACTTTGCGCGTATCGCCGAACTGCAACACAACAATGACTGGCTACAACTGGCAGATTATCTGGCATCCGTTGGCAAAAGTCTCGAAAAAGCCGGCGCCGATGCGTTGGCGATTTGCACCAATACGATGCATAAAGTGGCACCTCAGATAGCAAATGTGGTGCGCATTCCATTGTTGCACATCGGTGACGCACTGATAGCCGAAAGCCAGGCCCGGGGATACCGCCGTTTAGGTTTGCTCGGCACAGCCTTCACCATGGAACAGGGATTTTTGCGCGATCATCTCAGCGCGGGCGGATTGTCGGTATTGGTGCCGGAACATGCAGAGCGGCAGGATGTGCATCGCGTGATCTATGAAGAGCTTTGTCAGGGGGTTATCCGCAAGGAATCACTTAGCCGTTACCTGCAGATCATTAAAAACCTCAAAGCGGCAGGAGCCGAAGCCATTATTCTTGGATGTACTGAGATAGGCTTACTGGTAACTGCAGAAGACAGCCCCTTACCAGTGCTGGATACGGCAGTGCTGCATGCCGACAGTGTGGTTGATTTTATACTGAGCGAGTAGCCGGCAGGACAGACTTAAAAATACCAGTCTTAAAAATAGTAGTGCACGCCCATAACCAGTGAGTTGATATCAATCTGCCCGGCATCGCGGTATTCGTAGCCTACGGCCACACCAAAGCCGCGCATTTCACCAAACTGCCAGCCTACACTCGCCGCTCTGTCGCTGTCGCTCACCATTGGCACGGCACCGGCCTGAGGCGTTAATGAGTACTGAGTAGAACGAATGGTGGCATAAATCCATTGTGCAGAATTAACCGGCAGTGCCCGCCGGGCCGATAAACTGACCGCTTCCAGGCCCACCACCGACATGGGGACCGTGCGCGCATCGCTGGCAAAACGCGCCGCATAAGAACGGTTAACCTCAACACTAAAATTCCACTTGGGCAGGCGCTTACTTTGATAGGCAATAAAATACTGAGTGTTTCCCACGGGCTGGGTAACCAGTGAAGAATCTGGCAACATGGCAGCTTGATTGGCCAGTAGCGGACAACTAAACATCGCAACCAAACCAAACAAAAACAAGCGGAAAAGGAGCTTGTTCATTGAAAGGTCTTCCCGTGTGAGAGTGCAAATAAAGCGTAAAGTTACTCTACGCAGTGTTATTCCAGTATTTTTATAACTGCTTGCCTTTTGCGGAAAATAAAGCACCGCGGGCTTTTTCGGCAGCATACTTCCAATATAGACCTAATCAGAGCTGATACCAAGTGTGAAACGCACTTTTTTTAACCACCGCATTTCGTCGATTTAGCTGGCGAAACAGACCCGCCTCAGCTAGCTTTAAAGTTATCAATAAAGATAAAAAGCAGCGCCCTACAAGCCGGTTTTTTCATAAAGATAACGTTGTAATTATATATAAAACAAAAAGTTAAGATCGTAGTTAATGAACATTGTTGCTTTCGGGATTCAATCAATACGGAACCACTGATAAGGCGGCCACGGACGTTGCCCTCTGAGGATCAAATAATGCGAGCAGACTGGGAAATTGAACGAAAATTTGTTGTTACTTACTTACCTGAAGGATTACTGGAAACGCGGAAACCCGTGTTGGTCAGGCAGGGTTACATAGCCGCTCAGGGAGACCGGCATATTACAATAAGAGACGAAGGGGGTGACTTTACTATGACAGTCGAACAGGGAGTTGGCTTAAAGCGTCTCGACACAGAAATTTCTATTAGCGCAGAGCAGTTTAATGACTTGTGGCCGCTCACCCAACATATGCGGGTTGAGAAAAAACGCTATCGCATCGGTTTTTTCGGCCATAGGTTATTATTAGATGTGTTTACCGCACATCTGGAGCCGCTAATTCTGGTGGAAGTAACGTTCGATAGCGAAATACACAGCCGGCAATTTCTACCGCCGGATTTTGCCGAACTGGAAGTAACCCACCAAAGGGAATATCAAAATATACATCTGGCCAGAATGGGCCTGCCGGATGCCTTAGCAATGGCCAATGCTTATTAGCACAAGTAAAGAATCCACCTTCTAAAGAAGGTGGCTTTGCGTTAACCCCTAAAAGGGGGCTCTGTTTAAATCGAAGAAAGGACAATAATTGTGCCCTTCTTCAGTGTTGTCATTGACGGTCTAGTTTGTTCTGTCAGGGACGATGACGCTTTTCACTGTTAAGGGCTGCGGGGAGTCCAGAGTGGTTCACGGTTACCGGGTCGCACAACACCCTTTGGTCGCGGTCGGCGACTCCGACAACAATCTATATACCCCCTTATTTGCTGACTTATCTATACGGGCCAAGCCCTTCCACGAATGATAACCACCTACAGAAGTAGGTGGTTTAGGGCTGAAAACAAAAACGCCAGACCTGAGTCTGGCGTTGTAAGCAAAAAGCGCGTGGCTTAAACCGAAGCGCGTAAAGCCTCGGCTTTATCAGTGGCTTCCCATGGGAAACTGTCGCGGCCAAAGTGGCCATATGCAGCTGTGGGCTGGTAAATAGGGCGTTCCAGGTCGAGCATCTTGATAAGACCATAAGGACGTAAATCAAAGTGCTGTTTAACCAGTGCTACCAGGGTTGCTTCGTCGTACTGGCTGGTGCCAAAAGTATCGATGCTGATAGACGTTGGCTCTGCCACACCAATGGCATAAGACACCTGAATTTCACAACGCTTGGCAAGGCCAGCCGCCACAATATTCTTCGCTACATAACGCCCGGCATAGGCTGCCGAACGGTCTACTTTAGAGGGATCTTTACCAGAGAAAGCTCCGCCACCATGGCGCGCCATACCACCGTAGGTATCTACAATAATCTTACGCCCGGTCAGACCGCAATCACCCATGGGGCCGCCGATGACAAAGCGCCCGGTGGGGTTGATATGAAATTTGGTGCTGGCCGTAATCCACTCAGCCGGTAGTACTGGTTTGATGACTTCTTCCATCACTGCTTCGCGCACGGTCTCGGTAGACACCGAATCACAATGCTGAGTAGACAGTACCACGGCATCAATGCCTACCGGCACATTATCCTCGTATATAAAGGTTACCTGGCTTTTCGCATCCGGGCGCAACCAGTCGAGCTTGCCCGACTTACGCATTTCTGCCTGACGCTGTACCAGACGGTGTGAATAAGTAATGGGAGCAGGCATTAACACTTCGGTTTCGTCACTGGCATAGCCAAACATCAGACCCTGGTCACCAGCGCCTTGTTCTTCCGGGCGAGTGCGGTCTACGCCCTGATTGATGTCTGGCGACTGTTTACCAATGGCATTAAGTACCGCGCAGGAGTCTGCATCAAACCCCATATCTGAATGGGTATAGCCAATTTCGCGCACGGTCTGGCGAGTGAGCTCTTCAATATCTACCCATGCAGAAGTTGTAATTTCACCACCAACCAGCACCATGCCGGTTTTTACATAAGTTTCGCAGGCGACACGCGCTTTGGGATCCTGCTGCAGGATTGCATCAAGTACCGCATCGGATATTTGATCGGCAATCTTGTCCGGATGGCCTTCAGAAACTGACTCGGACGTAAATAAATGGGCTGCCATTACATGCTCCGTGTTTATTTAAATTTATATTCGGGGCGTATTGCTTACCTGAACACCGTTACAAACAATAAATATACCGTTCTGGCGCTGTTTTACGGCGGCTGTGCTCATTGTAGATCAATACACATGCAACTATTGTAGCAAGCTGATGTATAAATACCAGTCTTTACTTCTGGACGTCTAAAAGTCTATTTGTTACGTTTACTTGACAGTCTGGCGCTGGCTATCGCCCGCCAGGGAGCATTGCTACTGTTATTAAATGCTCCGACAAGACCAAAACACATTGAACTGCACTGGCCGGTGGGTAACAATATGAAGCTCTGAGTGAAAGTGTATTTCTGTTTGCAGGATTGCCGTAAGTTAATAGCAGCGATTTGCAGCAAACACAAATACATTAGTACATCGCTGATGTGTTATTAATTACTGTAAATTGCCACATCAACTGGCACTCAAATACAATTCAGGAGTCAACATGCCGTCTCGTCGAGAACTTGCTAATGCTGTCAGAGCATTAAGTATGGATGCCGTTCAGAAAGCCAAATCAGGTCACCCTGGTGCGCCAATGGGCATGGCAGACATCGCCCAGGTACTGTGGTGCGATCATCTGCAACATAACCCGGCTGATCCGGCCTGGGCTAACCGCGACCGTTTTGTCCTGTCGAATGGTCACGGCTCAATGTTGCTGTATTCGCTGCTGCATCTCACCGGCTACGAGCTGCCTATCGACGAACTTAAGCAATTCCGTCAGTTACATTCTAAAACCCCTGGTCACCCTGAGTACGGCTACGCACCCGGTGTTGAAACCACTACTGGTCCGTTGGGGCAGGGCATTACCAATGCGGTAGGTATGGCGCTGGCTGAAAAAGTGCTGGCAGCGCAATTTAACCGCGATAACTTTGCGGTAGTCGACCATTACACCTACGCGTTCCTGGGTGATGGCTGCCTGATGGAAGGTATCTCCCACGAAGCGAGCTCACTGGCCGGTACCCTGGGCCTGAATAAGCTGATTGCGTTCTGGGATGACAACGGTATTTCTATCGACGGTGAAGTAGAAGGCTGGTTTACCGATGATACGCCAAAACGTTTCGAATCTTATGGCTGGCATGTGATCACCGATATCGACGGTCACGACCCTGAAGCAATCAACAGCGCCATTGAAGCGGCCAAAGCCCAAACCGGCAAACCCACGCTGATTTGCTGTAAAACCGTTATTGGTTTTGGCTCACCTAATAAGCAGGGTAAAGAAGACTGCCACGGTGCACCATTAGGTGACGATGAAATTACCCTTACCCGTGAAGCGCTGGGCTGGAGCCATGCACCGTTTGAGGTGCCGGCTGATATCTACGCCGGCTGGGATGGCAAAAGCAAAGGCGGTGAAGCGCAACAGGCCTGGAATGAGCTGTTTGCAAAATACGCCGAAGCTTACCCGGAGCTGGCTGCTGAGCTGAAGCGCCGTTTAAGCGGTGACGTACCGGCAGATTTTGTGGCGAAAGCCGATGACTATATTGCTAAGCTGCAGGCGAATCCGGATACGATTGCCAGCCGTAAAGCCTCACAAAACGCGCTGAATGCTTTTGGTCCGCTACTGCCTGAATTATTAGGCGGCTCGGCCGACCTGGCCGGTTCTAACCTGACCATCTGGAACGGTTGTAAAGGCGTAGAAAAAGACGATGCCAGCGGTAACTATGTTTACTACGGTGTACGCGAATTCGGTATGTCTGCCATGATGAATGGTATTGCCCTGCACGGCGGCTTTAAAGCCTATGGTGCTACCTTCCTGATGTTTATGGAATACGCTCGTAACGCTGTACGTATGGCAGCATTAATGAAGCAGCCGGTTATCTTTGTATATACCCACGATTCAATTGGTTTGGGCGAAGATGGCCCGACGCACCAGCCGGTAGAACAAGTCGTTGCCATGCGTGCTACGCCAAACCTCGACAACTGGCGCCCGTGCGATCAGGTAGAATCTGCGGTGGCATGGAAAGAAGCGATTTTACGCACTGATGGGCCTACCTCGTTGATCTTCAGCCGTCAGGGCCTGGCACAACAGCCTCGTAGCGAAGCACAGGTTGCTGATGTCGCCAAAGGCGGTTACGTACTGGTGGACTGCGACGGCACACCGGAACTTATCCTCATTGCCACCGGCTCTGAAGTACAGCTAGCTGTTGACGCTGCGGCCAAACTGAGCGAGCAGGGTAAAGCAGTGCGCGTAGTGTCTATGCCATCCACCGACGTGTTCGATCGTCAGGATGCGGCTTACCGTGAGTCAGTTCTACCTTCTACAGTGGTGAAACGCGTTGCCGTTGAAGCGCTGTCTAAAGAGAGCTGGTATAAGTACGTGGGCTTTAATGGCGCCATTGTGGGCATGGACACCTTTGGTGAATCTGCACCGGCCGGCGAGCTGTTCAAGCACTTCAACATTACTGTTGACGCCGTGGTAGAAGCTGCGCTGGGGCTTTAATCTGCTCCGGCCTTTAGGCTGCATAAAAATATGGTAAGACTCGCCATTAATGGCTTTGGCCGCATTGGCCGAAATGTACTGCGGGCACTCTACGAGAGTGGCCGCAATCAGTTTATCCAGGTCGTCGCGATTAACGAAATCGCTGATCCCGATGGCATGGCACATCTGCTCAAATACGATACGTCCCATGGCCGGTTTGCCTGCCATGTGGAGCGTCAGGGCGAACAGCTCACCGTGGCCGGTGATGTGATCCGCCTGTGTCATCAAACCGAAATAACCGGTCTGCCGTGGGCCGAGCTGGGTGTGGATATTGTGCTGGAATGTACCGGCCAGTATACCGATAAAGCCAGTGGCCTGGCACACATTGAAGCCGGGGCTAAAAAAGTGCTGTTTTCCCAGCCGGGGGCGCCGGATATGGACAACACCATTATTTACGGTTGTAACGAAGACACGTTGCTACCAGAACATAAAGTGGTATCGAACGGTTCCTGTACCACCAACTGCATAGTGCCGGTGATCCAGGTGCTCGACGAAGCTTTTGGGGTGGAGAGCGGCACCATCACCACTATTCACTCTTCCATGCACGATCAGCAGGTAATTGATGCTTATCATCCCGACCTGCGCCGTACCCGGGCCGCCAGTCAGTCGATTATTCCGGTGGATACCCGCCTGGCCCGCGGTATAGAGCGCATACTGCCCAAGTTTGCCGGTAAGTTCGAAGCCATTGCCGTGCGAGTGCCCACAATCAACGTGAGTGCCATGGATTTGAGTGTGACGCTGGCCACAGAAGTGACCATCGATAAAGTGAATCAGGCGCTTAGTGCGGCCCGCACCGGACGCCTCTCAGGCATTCTGGATTACACCGAAGAGCCGCTGGTATCGGTGGATTTTAATCACGATCCCCATTCGTGTATTGTGGATGGTACACAAACTCGGGTGAGTCACCGCCAGTTAGTGAAAACCCTGGTGTGGTGTGACAACGAATGGGGTTTTGCCCATCGAATGCTGGATACCGCATTGGCGATGTATCAAACGGGCAACGAATAATTTAATTTGAATTCAACAGGATGAGAAGGAAACCTTATGTCAATCCCAAGCATGTCAGACATTGAGTTGTCAGGTAAGCGCGTACTGATCCGTCAGGATCTCAACGTACCGGTAAAAGACGGTAAAGTGACATCAGACGCGCGAATCAAAGCGTCTTTACCCACCATCAAAGCGGCGCTGGAAGCAGGCGCAGCAGTGATGGTGATGTCGCACCTGGGCCGCCCAACCGAAGGTGAGCCTGCCGAAGAGTTTTCACTGCAACCGGTGGTGGACTACCTCAACGACGTACTGGATGTCGAAGTTAAACTGGTAAAAGATTACCTGGATGGCGTAGACATTGAGCCCGGTCAATGCATGATCCTGGAAAATGTGCGATTTAATAAGGGTGAGAAAAAAGACGACGAGGCACTGTCGAAGCAGTACGCCGCGTTATGTGACGTATTCGTGATGGATGCGTTTGGTACTGCCCACCGTGCCCAGGCTTCCACCCATGGCGTGGCAAAGTTTGCCCCACAGGCCGTGGCTGGTCCATTGCTGGCAGGTGAACTGGCGGCGCTGTCAAAGGCGCTGGATAACCCGGCTCGCCCGATGGTGGCTATTGTGGGTGGCTCTAAGGTGTCGACCAAGTTAACCGTGCTGAAATCTCTGGCTGATAAAGTAGACCAACTGATTGTAGGCGGCGGTATTGCTAACACCTTTATCGCGGCGCAGGGCCACAATGTGGGCAAATCGCTGGTGGAAATGGATTTAGTTGATGAAGCCAAGCGTTTGATTGAGCAGGCGCAGGCCAATGGCGGCGATATCCCGGTACCAACGGATGTAGTCACCGGTAAAGCCTTTGCCGAAGACACGCCGGCCGAACTTAAGCCAGTTAGTGAAGTAACCGACGACGATATGATTTTTGATATCGGCCCGGACAGCTCAGCAGCGCTGGAAGATATCCTTAAAAATGCCGGCACCATTGTTTGGAATGGCCCGGTAGGGGTATTCGAATTTGATCAGTTCGCAAGTGGAACAAAAGCGCTGTCAGAAGCGATTGCTGCCAGCGATGCATTTTCAATTGCCGGCGGTGGTGATACGCTAGCAGCAGTAGATAAATATGAAATTGCAGACAAAGTATCGTACATCTCAACCGGTGGCGGTGCGTTCCTGGAGTTTCTTGAGGGCAAAACTTTACCTGCAGTAGCGATATTAGAAGAAAAAAACCGCTAACAGCAAAGTAATGTCCCGGCGCCGGAATAGCAGTATTCCGGCGACACCTGCATAAGGATACGCAGGCTGAAAGACCGTTTGTCATAGCGCCGTAAGCACTGCTAAAGCTCTGATAAAACGAGACTTCCCATGCCTAATAAATGATTTCTCTTAACCCTACAACCGTTTATAAAAACGGATAAGAAAATAAGGAGTGTTGCACATGGCATCACAGGCTCAGCAAGCTATGCTGGATAAAATCATCACCCAAAAGGGCTTTATAGCCGCCCTCGATCAAAGCGGTGGTAGTACCCCAAAAGCACTTAAACTTTACGGTATCGAAGAATCAGAGTACTCAAACGATGAGGAAATGTTCGACATGGTGCACGCAATGCGTACCCGTATCGTAACCTGTAACGCCTTTTCAGGTGAGCGTGTCCTCGGCGCAATCCTGTTTGAAAACACACTCGATCGTGAAATCGAAGGGTTAGCCTCTTCTCATTACCTGTGGCAGAAAAAACGCGTTGTGCCGTTTTTGAAAGTCGATAAAGGTCTGGAAGCCGAAGCTAACGGTGTGCAACTTATGAAGCCTATGCCGCAACTCGACGAGCTGCTGGCGAAAGCCAATGCCAAGGATGTGTTTGGTACCAAAATGCGTTCGGTTGTTAAACTGGCCAACCACGAAGGTATCAAAGCCGTTGTTGAACAACAGTTCGCTGTGGGTAAACAAATTCTGGACGCCGGTCTGGTGCCTATTATCGAGCCTGAAGTAGACATCAACAGCCCGGAAAAAGCCGAAGCCGAAGCACTGCTTAAACTGGAAATTCTTACCCAGCTGAATTTGCTGGGTGATGAGAAGGTTATGCTTAAGCTGACCCTTCCTACCGAAGCAAACTTCTACAAAGAGCTGGTGGATCACCCTAAAGTGATTAAAGTAGTTGCTCTTTCTGGTGGTTACTCACGCGATGACGCCAATGCCAAACTGGCCGAGAATCAGGGCATGATTGCCAGCTTCTCACGCGCGCTGACTGAAGGTGTATCAGCACAACAGAGTGACGAAGAGTTTGAAGCGACTCTGGATGCCGCCATCGAAGGCATCTACCAGGCGTCTCTGACCTAGTCGCTATTCCGGCTAAATAGGTTGTAATCCCGGCCACTGAGCCGGGATTTTTTATTTTACGTCGTAAAAGACTCTGTCATCCCGAAAACCACTGTCATCCCGGAATTTTCGGAGAAAATATCCGGGATCTCCTGAGCAGTTTTACTTATTCAATAGAAGTGTTTCAGGTAGCCAGGCGATTAAGGAGATACCGGCTCGGGGGCCGGTATGACGGGGATAAGGTGTCGGCCCAAACAATCCTGTCATACCGGAAGATACGCAGTATCTATCCGGTATCTCCTGAACAGTTTTATTCACTCTATAGGAGTGTTTCAGGTAGCCAGGTGGTTAAGGAGATACCGGCTCGGGGGCCGGTAGGACGGGAAAGGGTTATCTCCGCATTTTGTCGGGGTGCCGACAGCACCCAAAGGGGAGGTGGCTCCCCTTTGGAATCCCCCAGTTCTTAAATCGCGAAAAGCATACTGTAAATGGGCAGGTAAAACCTATCGTCCAGAGAGGGCGTCCTGCCCTCGCTGGCCGGAGTCGTCATCCATGACGCCTCTACGCTTTTACTGGATCTGCCCATTGACAGTATCTCGCGATAACAAGAACCAAAGGAAAAGCCAAAGCGCGCTGTCACGCTCATAACTTGCGCCTTTCAGGATGCTTATCCTCCCTGTCATCCCGGAATTTTCGGAGAAAATATCCGGGATCCCCTGAACAGTTTTACTCACTAAATAGGAGTATTTCAGGTCGCCAGACGGTTAAGAAGGTACTGGCTCGGAGGCCGGTATGACGGGAAAGGGTTATCTCCGCATTTTGTCGGGGTGCCGACAGCACCCAAAGGGGAGGTGGCTCCCCTTTGGAATCCCCCAGTTCTTAAATCGCGAAAAGCATACTGTAAACGGGCAGGTAAAACCTATCGTCCAGAGAGGGCGTCCTGCCCTCGCTGGCCGGAGTCGTCATCCATGACGCCTCTACGCTTTTACTGGTTCTGCCCATTTCCAGTATCTCGCGATAATAAGAACCAAAGGAAAAGCCACAACGCGCTGACGCGCTCCAACCTCCGGTCATCTAAGAATTTACAAAGCCTTCCGTCATCCCGGAATTTTCGGAGAAAATATCCGGGATCTCTTGAACAGTTTTGCTCACTTAATAGAAGTATTGCAGGTAGCCTTACTGTAAAGGAGGTACCGGCCTGGAGGCCGGTATGGCAGTATAAAAAAGCCGGCAATGGCCCTATTTATGTATCTAATTCATTACACTATAAACTGGCTACTGATATTGAACTCTAAATAAGGTATGGCCATCGAACAGATATTAGTCTATATTTTGTAACTAATTTTTTACATAACTATCAGTATTGATAAACGTGTATCGTACATTTAAACAAGGATATTTAGCCTGATGCAGGATGTGCATATGTATATTCAGGTAGGCGTTCTCGCTATCGTAGCAATGATAGGGATTAGTTTTACCTTCGCACTTCCTCAGCCGCGCCATCAACTTAAAGCGAAATCGGCCAGCTATGCCCGCTGGTTTCTGGTTGCTTCATGGCTGGTGGTTTTCTGCCAGGCTGTTTCCCATGTAGGCTACATTCAAATAGGCTTACCCGGCGTATATGCGTCGGCGTTAACCGGCGCTTATATGTTGTTGATGTCGGTTCTTAAGCGTTATGGTACGGAAGTATCACAGCGTAAAAAGTTCGCAGCTGTAACTCATATTATCGGTATATTTGCGATCACTTCCGTGCTGGTGGCTACTCAGGCCTCAGGGTGGATTTCGCATAGTCTGGCGCTTAGCAGTGTGGCGTTTCCGGTGTGGCAGGCGCTGCGGTGTGTAAAACAACACTTCAGTACCGAGAGCATTGGTGGTCATCTGCTGTTTGGTGTGCTATCGCTGGTGATTGCACTGGTGCTGTTTGGCGTACCGGCTTATCTGACCATTGCACCGGCAGACAGTTATTATCATCTGGCCGCTACTTCGGCATTTATGCTGGTGATCATGCTTATTTTTATGCTGGCATTTGCGGTAAATATCCTGCAGTCGTTATTGCTTAAACTACGCTCTCAGATCCACACCGACCCTCTTACCGGTGCTAAAAACCGTCATTTCTTTTACGAAATCGCCCCGAAACTCAGTGCCCACGCTAAACGTAAGCATGAAACCCTGTCGTTGGTGGCGTGCGATATTGATTACTTTAAATCCATCAACGACGAACATGGCCACGTGATAGGCGATATCGCCCTCAAGCGTTTTTGTGAAATTATTCAGTCGCAGTTGCGCCAGGAAGATACGTTAATACGTATGGGCGGCGAGGAGTTTTTAATATTATCGCCGCAGTATGATGGCGATAAGGCTGCTCAGATGGCAGAGCGCCTACGCAAAACCATTTCAGAGACTACCATCTCGGCACGGGGCGTTAATATTTCGCTCACAGCATCCTTTGGTGTGATGCAGATGCCGCCGGATGCCGACCTGTTTACTACAGTAAAAAGTGCCGACCAGGCACTTTTCGACGCCAAAGCCAATGGCCGTAATAAAGTCATTATGGTGTAAAAGGCGGCTTAGCTTACCGCCAGCTTAATATCCACCGCCTGCAGGTAGTTAATTTCCCGTTCCAGATCCGCAGTCATAATAGGCTTGGAGTTTAACCAGCCCTCCGGAAAGATCAGGCTAATGCTGTGTTTATCAGCGGTCACATCAAACTCAGGCAAAAAACCTTCCTGACGCTTAATATTCAGCAGCACTGCAAGGCGCAGCAGGGCAATGAGTTTGTAGATATCTTCTTTGCTGTACTGGGTAAATGCGGGGATATCCTGCACGCGGATTTTCTTGCGGTGAAAGCGCACCAGGGTGGCCACTAACTCTTGCTGTGACTGGTTAAAGCCTGGCATATCCACGTTTTGCAAAATGTACGCAGAGTGGCGTTGAACGCCGCGGGTATTAATCTGTAAGCCCACTTCATGCAGCAACGCCGCCCAGCTTACGATTGCCCGGTAGTCACTATGACGTAGTTTCCAGTTTTTCTGGCAGGCGTCATACAGTGCTTTAGTGGTGGTGAGTACCATATTGGCCTGGCCGGTATCCACATCATAGCGGGTAGCCAGACTCGATGCGGTGCGCCCACGAATATCCGTGTTATGCAGCTCATCTTCCATCTGATACAGCACGCCTTCGCGCAGGGCCGCCGGAGAATAATGCAGCGATTCGATTTTTAATGCTTTAAACAGGCCGATTAACACGCATAAACCGGCCGGGATCACCGCGCGGCGATCGTCGCTGATGGCCGGATCGGTAAGGTTGTCGATATGACCGGCTTCAATAAACTGCTTCATGATTTGCTTGAGGGCTTTAAGGGTCACCTCAGCTTCGTCAGTTGGCTCTTTCTGGCCCTGGTTCACTACCAGGTTACACAGCGTTTTAATGGTACCGGAGGTACCAATACAACGCTGCCAGCCCATGCGGCGATAACGCTCTTCAATGGGCTCCATTTCCTGTTCGGCGGCGGTGATGGCACGCTCGAACTGTTTGGCTTTTAATTCGCCGTCAGCAAAAAAGCGCTGGGTAAAACTCACACAGCCCATTTGCAGGCTGCGGCACAGTTTGGGCGTTAACCCCTCACCAATAATAAATTCGGTTGAGCCGCCGCCAATATCCACCACCAGACGCTTGCCATTATCATGATTGGTATGGGCAACGCCTGAGTAAATTAAGCGGGCTTCTTCGGGCCCGGAAATCACCTCAATGGGGTAGGGAAGGATCTCAATGGCCCGTTTAATAAACACATTTGCATTAACGGCCTTTCTAAGTGTGTAAGTGGCCACTATCTTTACAGAGTCTGGCTCAAAGCCTTTTAAACTGTCGGCAATCACTCTAAGCATGGCCAGCCCACGCTCCATGGCCTCTTCAGACAGCACATTGTTGCTATCGAGTCCCTCGGCTAATCGCACCTTTTGTTTTACCCGGTGCAGAATTTGCACCGAGCCCGCTACAATGCGGGCCACTACCAGGTGAAAGCTGTTAGAACCGATATCCAGAGCGGCAACCTTACTGGCTTCGCGGCTGTCTACGCTGTCGAAAGAGGCGGGAGTTGGCGTCATTTATTTTTGCTCAAGCTGTTTTAAATAGGTGTAGATCTCTTCCTGCGAACGCAATTTCTTGCGATTGCCCCTTTTAACATACTGGTTCAACTGGTCTTTGTCGATCTGACGAGCCTTCAGCGTGTCTCTAAACTGAATTTCCATGATATCGACAATTCGCTGTTGCAGGGTTTCATCGTAGATTGGCGCGCCTACTTCAATACGGTTGTCCATGTTGCGGGTCATCCAGTCTGCCGACGAAATATACACCTTGCGGTTACCGCCGCCGCCGAAGATCATCACCCGGGGGTGTTCCAGGAAACGGTCGACAATGGAGATCAGCTCAATGTTTTCGCTAAGCCCTTTAATGCCCGGGCGCAAACCGCACATGCCGCGCACAATCCCGCGGATCTTAATGCCGGCCTGGCTGGCGCGGTATAAGTCGTCAATCAGCTCTTTATCCACGAGGTTATTAATCTTAAAAGTAATTTGTGCCTCGTGGCCTTCTTTTAAGAACTGAATTTCCTGCCGGATCAACGACTGGATCTTAGTGCGCGCATTGAGCGGCGATATTTGCAGATGCTGAAACTTAAACCGACGATACGGGTAGGAGATCAGCTCAAACACCGAGTTGGCTTCTTCGGCCATTTCCTGGTTTTTGGTAAACAGGCTGTAATCGGTATAAATTTTGGCGGTTTTCTCGTTAAAGTTACCGGTACCAAAATGGGCATAGTGCATTAATTTGCCGCGCTCCTCGCGCGATACAATACACAGCTTAGAGTGGATCTTAAGCGACGGGATCCCCAGTACTACGCGAATACCGGCATCGGTCATGCGTTTCGACCACTCAATGTTGGCTTCTTCGTCAAAACGGGCGCGCAGCTCTACCACCACGGTGACTTTCTTACCGTTATCCACTGCATCAATCAGAGAGCTGACAATCCGCGACTGACTGGCTACCCGGTAAATGTTCAGACGAATCGATTTTACACTGGGGTCGAAAGCCGCCTGGCGTACAAATTCGGTAAAGTGCAGGAAGCGATGATACGGATAATAAAGCAGAATGTCGTGCGCAGTAATGGCTTCGAATACCGTGTTGTAACCGGAAAAGTCCTTGGTATCGATTGCCGGAAGTTTGCTGTTTTCCAGGTAATCCCGCCCCACATTGGGAAAGCCGATAAAGTCTTTAAAGTTACGGTAATGACCGGCTGAATGCAGGGTATCGAGCTTAGTGACTTTTAAGCGTTTTTGCAGATCTTCCACCATGTCTTCCGGCATATCCTGATCGTGGATCACCCGCACCGGCTCGGCAATCAGCCGCTGCTTCATACTTTCTGACATTTTTTCTACGTAACTTTCATCAATTTCATCGTTGATGGAGTACTCAGAATCCCGCGTCATCTTAAACGAGTAAGACTCCAGGGTGTCGAATTTCACAAAGCCGCGGAAGATGTCTTCCATACACAGCTGGATCATGTCGTCGAGCATGATGATGTGTTTGTTTTTGCGGCTGTGCTGCGGCGGAATTAAATGAAAACGCGAGATTTCGCCGGTGGGTACCTGCACAGCAGCAAAGCGCGGATTTCTACCCTCGCGACGTAACGCCACATACAAGTACACCGCCGTACCGTTTAAGCGGCTCAGCAGGTCGGTTTTCTTATCGATCAGAATGGGCGCTATGTGGCGCAGCACCTTATTAATAAAGTAGTTACGTACCCAGTCGCGTTGATATTCATCGAGCTGATTTTTGGGCAGAATATAAATATTGTAGCGAGCGAGAGTTTTGACCACCTCTTTATGAATTGTGTCGAACTTCTTAGACAGCTCAACGACTTTGCGCTGGATCTGTATTAATAACCGGCGCTGGTGTTCGGCTTCTTCATCGTTACCGGCATTGTGGGCAATCACAATCTGACGTTTTACGTCTGCTACCCGCACCCGGAAAAATTCATCCAGGTTATTCGAGTAAATTCCCAAAAAGCGAATACGCTCAACCGCCGGATTATTTTTATCGGCAGCTTCCTGTAGCACGCGTTCGTTAAACGCCAGCCAGCTTAATTCCTTGGGATAATATAAATCAGTGGATTCCATATTGATAAATCACTATTTCTGCAATCAAAAAAATAGGCTATAGCCTGCCAGTAAAGTGTGACAAGCAGTTGACGACCCGGCAAAAAATCGCCGCTGATGGCCGCAGGAAATTACACAGTGGTAGTAATGTCAACAACCAGATCGTTGGCTACCGCTTCCAGCGCATCTTTCACGTCGTCGCGATCCACGTCGGCCGGAATGGCTACCCGCACGCGGGCTTTAAACATCTCGCTTCCCCAGTTTGGGGCGCTTTCGCAGGTAGAGTTAAAATTAATAATGTTGAGCTCAAAGCGGTTGAGCACATTGGTGAGTTCCTGCACGATACCCGGGCGATCGTTACCCATGACTTCAATGGTCAGCTCATCGGCATCCGACAGGGCGGATTCAGTGACCGACTGCGAGTGCACCTGCAGGCCATCCAGGGTGTTGAGGGCGGCAATGAGTTGCTGGTGCTTATCGCCAGGCACCAGTGCTTCCACAAAACCTGCGAACTGCCCGGCCATGTGTGCAAAACTACTGCCCTGCCAGTTACCGCCGTACTCGTATACTTTTTTGGCCACGGCATCAACCAGGCCGGGTCTATCATTACCAATGATCGTGAAGATGACAGGCTTCATCCTCTTACTCCTTTATTGCGTCCTGAGTCGCGAGCTAATTGCATCGCGCAGGCATTAACGGTACCGAATTACATCACTGTGACTTTGCGTGATGACTATTTTTGTTGCCTGATCTTCGCGGCATACTGGTGATCAGCTTTATTATGGTTAACCGCAACGGCTCAGTAGCAACACATCCCGCTTATTCGCAGCTTCCTTTAAGTTTCACTTGATCTTAAAATATCACAACTTACACTGCTGGGCAGTGCAATTTCACGCAAATCGTTGTTCTATACATGAATGTAGCATCTCAACAGGTTTCATTCCTGAAAAAACGCTTACGTCGCGATCGGATTGCCCGGTCGGTGATCTCGGTGTTTGGCTACATCGTGTTACTGACCATGGTGATGATCATCTGGCACCTGTTTTCCCAGGCCATGAATATTGCTGTCTCACCGGGCGTAAAACCGCGCCAGGAAATGCCGGTACTGTCAGGCGGCGAGTTTCTATATGTAGGTGATACGGCCAACGGTCAGGCGGCGGTGATTGCCGGGCCGGGGTGCAGTGTATCGCTGGCCCGGTTAGATAACGGCATATTGTCGTCCCGCCAGACCCTGCGCCGGCCCTGTTCGCATACGCTGGACGTGGTCACCAGTTACGGCCTGCCTTATGTAGTGGATATCTCCGCAACCGGCCAGGTGCGTTTACTCCCGGTACCTACGGTGAGCCAGCCGCTCAGGCAATCCAACTTTATTGATACGCCGCTGGCCAATGAGATGTCTTTTGCCCTGCCGCAAGAGGTATGGTCACAGCAGACCAACTGGCAAATGGCAGTGGGCGAGCAGTGGATCATCATGCGGGTAAATACGCCGGATGAAACCCTGGTGCAATGGATAAACCGTAACAGCCCCACGCACATCGTACGTCAGCAATACTCGGCGGATCAGCCCATGGTGTTGTTGCCCGATACCCGCCAGATCATGCTTATCAACAACAACGTGCTTACTTTTGTCGACAGCAGCAATCAGCGGCTGCATCAGCTTACGGTGGCGCAAAACGTAAGTTGGGCCGACACTATCGTGAAAAATCGCTCGGTGTTTGTGGCGTTGGCAAATAGCACCCTGTTACGGTTAAGCCTGTATAACCAGGCCGGTATTCTGCGCTATCAACCGGCCTATACCATTCAGCTAGAGCCCAACGAAGTCCCCGTGGCGCTGTATGCCCACGCCAGCGTGAATGGCATTGCGGCCATTACCAGTCAGCAGCAGTTATTGTTAATTAACCGCATCAGCGGCGAAGTGGTGGAACGCCAGCAGTTGCCGGTGCAGCCCACAGGCGTTAGCTGGTTTGATTCGCGGGTGTATGTATATGGGGCGGATGCCTATATTCGCCACGAAGTACGCAACATGGCAGGGCTCAGTACCACCAACAGTTTATTAATGCCTCATTTATATGAAGGCTATCCGGCTCCCGATCAAATCTGGCAAACCAGCAGTGCCTCGGATTATCAGGAAATTAAAATGAGCCTGGTGCCGCTGCTGATTGGCAGCCTGAAAGCCTCTTCGCTGGCGTTACTGATTGCCATTCCGCTGGCTCTGGGTGCGGCTGTTTATACGGCGTATTTTGCCCGTCCGCGGGTGCGAGACAGCATTAAACCCACCATCGAAATGCTCGAGGCTGTGCCATCGGTACTGATTGGCTTTATTGCGGCGATATGGCTGGCGCCGCTGGCTGAGCGATTCTTGTTTTCCATTGCGGTATTTATGGTGACCCTGCCGGTGATTTTATTGTTTATTGCGCTGGTGCAGCACCGCGTGGCGCAAAACGTTAGCAGTGAGTTGCAGAACTTTGCCGAAGCCGTGTTGCCGGTACTCGGAATAGTGGTGTACGGCTATATTTGCGTGGTCTGGGCACCTGACTGGCTGCTGGCCGCACTGGATGCCGACGACTTTACCTTTTTTGCCCATACCACCGAAGTGCCGGTAGGTAAAACCACCATTCTGGTAGCCATTGCATTGGGCCTGGCTATTTCACCCAGTATCTACTCACTGGCCGAAGATGCCATTAGCGGTGTGCCCCACAGTTTACGGCAGGCCTCCTATGCGCTGGGCGCCACCCGCTTACAAACCCTGCGCCGGGTGGTATTAAAAGTGGCTTTTCCGGGTATTGTGGCGGCCATGATGCTGGGCTTTGGTCGCGCTTTTGGTGAAACCATGATAGTACTGATGGTAACCGGCAATACGCCGATCGCCGATTGGGATTTATTTGCCGGGTTACGGGCGCTCACCGCCAACCTGGCCATTGAGTTGCCCGAGGCCGAGGTGCACAGTATTCATTATCAGGTGCTGTTTTTAACAGCCTGCGTGCTGTTTAGCTTTACCTTTATTGTTAATACGCTGGCTGAGCTATTGCGCCAGCGGTCTCGCCGAGTGAAAAGTCATGGGTAAGTGGTCGCTCCGGCAGTTCTTAACTAACCGTCAGCAGCAGTCTTATGTGATCAGCCTGGGCGCGTTTTGTGCCGGTTTACTGGTAGTTGCCCTGGCGTGCGTGCTAATGCTAATTACCATTCGCGGGCTCGACTATTTCTGGCCACGGCCGGTACAGAGTATTGAGTTTGAGTTACCCGATGGCACAACCAAACAGGTTTATGCGCAAATCAACGAGCGCCATATTAACTCGCCAGTACAAAGTGGCAGCGAGCCGGCCTTTGTGTTTCGTTATTCTGATAGCCAGCATCCCTATGGCCGTTCATTGCTGGTAGAAGCCAATGCCATAGTGGCTATCACCGAGGCAGCACAAGCGGCTGATATTTTGTTAATCAACGGCTCCCGGGTATTTAGCGAACCGCTTAGTATTCGCCTGCCGGAAGGGCAATCAGGCGAGCTTACGCAGTACGATGAGATTCGCGACACGGTAACAGCCATCCGCGAACAAATCGAAACGGTGCGTAAAGAGCGTTTAGCCAGTGTTCATCGGGAGCTGGCCAGTTTAGATTTGCGCCAGGTAGAAGAAGACGCCCCGGCCCGATTACGCCTGTATGCCGATTTTGAGCGCTGGCAGCAGGAGGTGTTACGCCTCGAAGCGCAGCTGGCAGATTATCAACTGGTCACCCGGTTTAATAATGGCCGCGAGTTTTTAATTCCCCTCGATGACATCGATCGCCTCAGCTACCCGGGGCAGCTCGACTGGTTTGGTAAGCTGGGCATAGTGGGCGCTGGAGTGGTGGCTTTTCTTACCGACGCGCCCAAACAGGCCAACACCGCCGGCGGGGTGTTTCCGGCCTTGTTTGGCACCGTGCTGATGATATTTGTGATGACCATTCTGGTTACGCCGTTTGGGGTACTGGCCGCGGTTTACCTTAATGAGTACGCCCCGAATACGTCATGGACATCAGCGATTCGAATTTGTGTGAGCAATATGGCTGGGGTGCCGTCGATTGTATATGGCGTTTTTGGCCTGGGTTTTTTTGTGTACCTGGTGGGCGGCAATATTGATGAGCTGTTTTTTAAAGACGCATTGCCGGCACCTACCATGGGCACGCCGGGGGTGTTCTGGGCGTCACTGACCATGGCTATCCTAACGCTGCCGGTGGTGATTGTGGCTACCGAAGAAGGCCTGCGGCGCGTGCCTGAAGGGTTAAAGTCGGGCAGTTATGCACTGGGCGCCACCAAATTTGAAACCATCTGGCATACCGTGCTGCCCATGGCCAGCCCCGGTATTATGACCGGCGTGATCCTGGCCATTGCCCGCGCCGCCGGAGAAGTGGCGCCACTCATGCTGGTGGGCGCAGTGAAGTTTGCGCCCAACCTGCCTTTTGACGGCGAGTTTCCGTACCTTCATCTGGATCGCCAGTTTATGCACTTAGGCGTATTGATTTACGATGGCGCTTTTCATAGCCAGACCGACGTGCGCAGCGCTTCATTAATGTTTGCCAGCTGCCTGTTGTTACTGGTGGTGGTTTTTGTGTTAAATGTACTGGCGGTGATATTGCGCCGGCGCTTAAGAAAGCGTTATTTACGCGGCTATTAGAGGTTGTGATCCCATGCTGAAATTGTTTGAACGAGAACAGCTCAACTTAGCAAAACTGCCCGAGGCGCAAACCGCCATTGAGGTGCGGGATTTGTGTTTGCGGTTTGGCGATAAGCATGTGCTCCACAACATCACCATGCGTATTCCAAAAAACCGCATAACCGCGTTGATTGGTCAGTCGGGTTGCGGCAAGTCTACCCTGATCAGCTGTTTTAACCGCATGAACGATCTTATCGATAACAGCGTAACGGAAGGTGAGATTATCATCGACGGGCGCAACATCAACCGCAAAAAAGAAAACCTTTCGATACTGCGCTCTCAGGTGGGTATGGTGTTTCAACGGCCTAACCCTTTCCCTATGAGCATCTACGATAACGTGTGCTACGGATTACGCCTGCAGGGGATTAAGCAACGCCGCCAACTGGATGACGCGGTAGAGCGGGCGTTGATAGAGGCGGCGCTGTGGGACGAAGTGAAAGACCGCTTATTCGAATCGGCCACCACGCTCTCGGGCGGGCAGCAACAGCGGTTAGTGATTGCCAGAGCGTTAGCACTTAAACCATCGATTTTATTACTGGACGAACCTACCTCGGCGCTCGATCCGCTCACCACGCTTATAATAGAAGAGCTAATGGCTGACCTCAAAAAGCGTTGTACCATTGTGATTGTTACCCACAACATGCAGCAGGCCTCGCGGGTGTCTGATTACACCGCCTTTTTACATCAGGGCGAACTGGTGGAATACAGCGACAGTGATACCCTGTTTACGCTGCCAGAGAAAAAACAAACCGAAGACTACATTACCGGCCGTTACGGCTGATCAGGGGCTGTACAGGAGCTTATGATGCGACAGGTTGCACTCAATACACACATTTCAGGCCGGTTTAATATTGAGCTGGAAAACTTACGTAACTCGGTAATGGCCATGGGCGGGGAAGTAGAGCAGCAACTGGCGGATACCTTAAAAGCCATTGCCACCAATAATCCGGGTCTGGCCGAAACGGTCATCCTCAACGATTTGAAAATTAACTCAATGGAAATTCAGATCGACGAGGAGTGCTTACGCATCATCGCCAAGCGCCACCCGACTGCCAGCGATTTGCGCCTGATTATGATTATCTCCAAGGCCATCACCGATATTGAACGCATGGGCGATGAGATAGAGCGGATCGCCAGGCTGGTAACCAAACAAAAGCTGCCCACCGATGTGGCGATAAAGAGCAGTATGTTGTCGATAGGGCAACAGGCTGTAGCCATGATGCGAGGGACTTTTGATGCCTTTGCCCGCCTCGATGAGGAAGCGGCACTGGAAGTGTACGATCAGGACAACAGTATCGACAGTGAATATAAAAAGCTGCTGAGCTATACCGCTGATGAAATGTCGCGCTCCGGCGACTCCATGGAAGACTGGCTGGAAATCCTCTGGGCCTTGCGATCGCTGGAAAGGATCGGCGACCGCTGCAAAAATATTTGTGAATATGTGGTGTCGCTCACCAGCGGGCGTGATGTTCGCCATACGCCGTTGGAGAATTTGCAGCAAAAGCTCGACAACATCAGCGAGAGCTAGCAACGAGGATGGCTGTCTTAAATCTGTAATATAAATGACATAATTGACTTAATAATCGCCGAACGGTGCTGATTGTCTGATTTATTGTGATGAATTATTAAAAATGGCCTATGGCTCGAAGGCACTTTGCGCTAGAATGCGCCGCAACCATTAAGGTAATTGTATAAAAATTCAACCAAACCAAGATGCTTAAAGTTTTTTTATTGCCAGCGCTGAGTAAACCGACAGAATTTGCTCAGACAACAGAAACTCAGTTTCCTGCATTTTTCGTGGCATACAGCTAGGCACAACCGGAGCGACTGTCTGTGGAAATCCTACAAAGTTATGGCATGATCCTGATTATCCTCGCTGCCGTTGTTGGTTTTGTAATGGCGTGGGGGATTGGTGCTAACGACGTGGCGAATGCCATGGGAACCTCAGTAGGTTCTAAAGCGTTAACTATCAAGCAAGCCATCATTATTGCGATGATCTTCGAATTTGCCGGCGCCTATCTGGCCGGTGGCGAGGTGACATCTACCATTCGTAAAGGTATTATCGATACCGCATACTTTATTGATATTCCCGAATACCTGGTCCTGGGTATGATTTCTGCGCTGTTTGCTGCCGGAATCTGGCTGGGCGTGGCGTCTTATCTGGGTTGGCCTGTGTCTACCACCCATTCCATTATTGGTGCCATTATCGGCTTTACCGCTGTTGGTGTGAGTATGGATGCCGTTGCCTGGAGCAAAGTGGGCGGCATTGTGGGCAGTTGGGTGGTTACCCCGGCTATCTCCGGCATTATTGCTTACCTCATCTATCAAAGCGCCAGTAAACTGATTTTCCAAACCGACAAGCCGTTTGAAAACGCGCAAAAATACGTGCCTTTCTACATGGCATTCGCCGGCTTTGTAATGGCGCTGGTTACGATTAAGAAGGGCCTTAAGCACGTTGGCCTGGATATGTCTGATACCTCTGGCTATTTGCTTGCTATCGCTCTTTCGGTAGTGATTGCCTTTATTGGTAAGTGGCTTATCAGTCGTCAGACTTACAGCCATTCAGACGATGCCGAACTGCAACGCGCTAACGTAGAAAAGGTGTTTGCCCTGCTAATGGTGGTAACTGCCTGTTGTATGGCTTTTGCCCACGGCTCAAACGATGTAGCGAATGCTATTGGCCCATTGGCGGCTGTAGTAAGCGTTGTGTCGACCGGCGAAATTACTGCCAGCAGCACACTGGCGCCGTGGATCCTGCCTTTGGGTGGGTTAGGTATTGTGGCCGGTCTGGCGCTGTTTGGTCACCGCGTTATCGCGACCATCGGTGAGGGCATTACCCACTTAACGCCCAGCCGTGGTTTTGCGGCAGAAATGGCGGCCGCCTGTACCGTGGTAATTGCTTCGGGCACCGGTTTACCTATTTCGACCACGCAAACGCTGGTTGGAGCGGTGTTGGGTGTGGGCCTGGCACGCGGCGTGTCGGCGCTCAACCTGGGCATTATTCGTAATATCGTGATTTCATGGATTGTAACGTTGCCTGCCGGCGCGATTTTATCCATCGCCTGCTTCTTCACTCTTAAGGCTGTTTTCGGCGTTTAATAGCGGCCAGCAAAGCTGCAGAGCAAAAGTATTCAGATACAAAAAAATCCGATGGTTTTGCCATCGGATTTTCTTTATGCGGTATGCACTTAGGTAACGCACCTGTTGCTTACGATTTAATACAAATCACCGTATTAGCGGCTCTATTTTTTGTTATTAGTCGTGTGCCAGAAGTTTAGACTTCTTTTCGATTTTGCAATCCAGAATACGCTGGGTATTTTTACGACCCAGGTAGGCGGCAATAGCGTACGGGTGCTTGCGTTTAAAAAATTTTGTGAATGCCTTAAGCATGGTAAGCCCCCTTTTTTACTTGGTTTTTCACTTTTTAAAATTACATTATTACAGTTTTGTGATCAAGCGGATTTTGCGGCTGATACAAATCAGGTTCGGTTATTCTCCACCCTGTAATAATTTAACTAATTGATATATAGATACTAATTTTTACGATTGATGTATCAAAATTAATTTAAATAATTCGCCGATATGGCTGGAAAAGCCATCATAGAACCATCATATTTAATCTATAGTATTAAATGCAGGCTAAAAATAATGGTGAGGCAGCGACCATGATTGGGCATTTCAACAACATTCTTTGTGTTATTACCAGTATCAGCGAGCAACAAGCACTGGTTGAACAAGCCTTACATGTGGCCGAAAGCCATCAGGCCTCGCTTACTCTGCATCTGGCTCTGGAAAGCTTGCCGCCAAATGCCAGCCTGGTAATGGCGTCATTCGCCTACATTGATTCGCAGCAGTCACTCAAAGAAGAAGCCCAGGAACGGCTCAGTGCTATGGTCGATAAGTTAAACGTTACTGAGCGGCCAGAGACTTTGGTGACGGTAGGCAAGCCTTATTACGACGTGATTCAGCAGGTAATGCATGCCGGTCATGATTTGGTGATCAGTCAGGCCAGAAGCGGTATGTCGGGCTTCTTATTGGGTGCCGACGCCATGCATCTGCTACGCAAGTGCCCATGCCCGGTATGGCTGATCCACGAAGAAACCGCGCGTAACTATAAATCGGTAATGGCGGCTGTGGATGTAAATTATCACTTCACCCGCGAAGAAAACCAGACTCGCTGGCAGTTAAACGAGGCGGTAATCGCCAGCGCTGCAGAAGTGGCCCTGCTCGAAAACGCTCGGTTACACATAGTGCATGTTTACGATGCTGCGCCCCGGCATATGATGCGCGACGGCTTGATGCGCAGCCATCAGCAGCAAATGGACAACGCCCTGGCTGAACTTAAAAAAGAACGTAGCGAAGAATTGGCCGAACTGGTAGACAGTCTGCAGCAGAAGTTTGACGAAAAAAGTTTAGGATACCTACAACCTGAAGTGCACCTGGCCGATGGCCACCCGGCAGAGGGATTATGCCGCATGGCTGAGTCGCTACAAGCAGATGTGGTAGTAATGGGAACAGTTGCCCGGGTGGGCGTGCCAGGCCTGTTAATGGGCAATACCGCCGAAGATGTACTGAGTAACCTCGACTGCGCAGTACTGGCCCTCAAACCAGATGGCTTCGAATCAATCGTGCCGAAGGAAAATAACTAACCCACAGTGCAGTTGTCTGCCCGTTGGTATTTCGCGTGAAATAGCCTCTCAGGAGGCTAGTCATGATCGAAAAATACCCGGCAGTTTATATACTCACTAATTCCTATAAATCCGTGTTCTACACCGGCGTAACCACCAACCTGTTACAACGGATATACCAACACAAAATGCACCTGGCCGACGGCTTCAGCAAGAAATACGGCTTAAAGCTATTGGTGTATTTCGAAATGCACGAAGACATCGAAGCCGCTATTCAACGGGAGAAGCGCCTCAAGCGCTGGCGCCGGGATTGGAAAATAAAGCTCATTGAAAAACAAAACCCCCACTGGCAGGATTTATACCCGCTAATACAGGGGTGACGCAGGGTGCAGAACATCGGTATGACTATTATATTCTTGTCATTCGGGATAATAAAATACTGTTATCCCGGCCAAACAACAGCTGTCCCCGGCCAATATTAAACAGTCATCCCGGCCAATAAAACACTGTCATCCCGGCCAAAAAATTACAGTCATCCCGGCCTCCGAGCCGGGATCTCCCAAACAGCCTGGCTCAGCCCAAGTAGTCTTTTGTGGAGATCCCCGCCCAGAAGCATGCGGGGATGACAATTTTTATTCCCGTCATCCCGGCCTTTGAGCCGGGAACTCCCAAACAGTCTGGCTTAGCCCAAATAGCCTTTTGTGGAGATCCCCGCCCAGAAGCATGCGGGGATGACGAAGGTGATGGCATGTAGGGCGACGGAGGGGGGCATGCGGGAGTGACGGAGGGGGCAGAGCATCCGTATGGCTATTTTTATTTCTGTCATCCCTGCCAAAATTATACAGTCATCCCGGCCAAAAAATTACAGTCATCCCGGCCTCCGAGCCGGGATCTCCCAAACAGTCTGGCTCTGTTTAGATAGCCTTTTAAGGAGCTCCCCGCTCAAGAGCATGCAGGGATGACGAAGGTGATGGCATGCGGGGATGACGAAGGTGATGGCATGCGGGGATGACGTAGGCGGTGGCATGCGGGGATGACGTAGGTGGTGGCATGTAGGGCGACGGCGGAGGCATGCGGGGATGACTTTATTTACCCGTCATCCCGGCCTCCGAGCCGGGATCTCACAAACAGTCTGGCTCAGCTTAAATAGCCTTTTATGGAGATCCCCGCTCAGAAGCATGCGGGGATGACGAAGGTGATGGCATGTAGGGCGACGGAGGGGGGCATGCGGGAGTGACGGAGGGGGCAGAGCATCCGTATGGCTATTTTTATTTCTGTCATCCCTGCCAAAAAATTACAGTCATCCCGGCCTCCGAGCCGGGATCTCCCAAACAGTCTGGTTCAGCTCCAATAGCCTTTTGTGGAGATCCCCGCCCAGAAGCATGCGGGGATGACAATTTTTATTCCCGTCATCCCGGCCTCCGAGCCGGGATCTCACAAACAGTCTGGCTCAGCTCCAATAGCCTTTTGTGGAGATCCCCGCCCAGAAGCATGCGGGGATGACGAAGGGGGGTGGCATGCGGGGATGACAATTTTTATTCCCGTCATCCCGGCCTCCGAGCCGGGATCTCCCAAACAGTCTGGTTCAGCTCCAATAGCCTTTTGTGGAGATCCCCGCTCAGAAGCATGCGGGGATGACGAAGGTGATGGCATGTAGGGCGACGGAGGGGGGCATGCGGGAGTGACGGAGGGGGCAGAGCATCCGTATGGCTATTTTTATTTCTGTCATCCCTGCCAAAATTATACAGTCATCCCGGCCTCCGAGCCGGGATCTCCCAAACAGTCTGGCTTTGCTTAAATAGCCTTTTAAGGAGCTCCCCGCTCAAGAGCCTGCGGGGATGACGGAGGGATTGGCATGCGGTGACGACTTTATTTACCCGTCATCCCGGCCCCCGAGCCGGGATCTCCCAAACAGTCTGGCTCAGCCCAAATAGTCTTTTATGGAGATCCCCGCTCAGAAGCATGCGGGGATGACGAAGGTGATGGCATGTAGGGCGACGGAGGGGGGCATGCGGGAGTGACGGAGGGGGCAGAGCATCCGTATGGCTATTTTTATTTCTGTCATCCCTGCCAAAAAATTACAGTCATCCCGGCCTCCGAGCCGGGATCTCCCAAACAGTCTGGTTCAGCTCCAATAGCCTTTTGTGGAGATCCCCGCCCAGAAGCATGCGGGGATGACAATTTTTATTCCCGTCATCCCGGCCTCCGAGCCGGGATCTCACAAACAGTCTGGCTCAGCTCCAATAGCCTTTTGTGGAGATCCCCGCCCAGAAGCATGCGGGGATGACAATTTTTATTCCCGTCATCCCGGCCTTTGAGCCGGGAACTCCCAAGCAGTCTGGCTCAGCTTAAATAGCCTTTTTAGGAGATCCCCGCCCAGAAGCATGCGGGGATGACGAAGGGGGGTGGCATGCGGGGATGACGATTTTTATTACAGTCATCCCGGCCTCCGAGCCGGGATCTCCCAAACAGTCTGGCTCAGCCCAAATAGCCTTTTATGGAGATCCCCGCTCAAAAGCATGCGGGGATGACGAAGGTGATGGCATGTAGGGCGACGGAGGGGGGCATGCGGGAGTGACGGAAGGGGAAGAGCATCCGTTTGACTATTATCATTCCCGTCATCCCGGCCAAAAAATTACAGTCATCCCGGCCTTGAGCCGGGATCTCCAAAGCAGTCTGACTCAGCTAAGATGTATATCTAAAAGGTGTAAACCTTTGCTTTGGCCAACATATCATCGGCCGACAGATCTTCGGTTACGCACTTTTTCACGTCTTTTTTGCTAAAAATGTACACCCGGTCAGCGGCTTTGCCTTCTTCGCTGCGGGCAAAGTCATCCAGCACAAAGGTAATGTGCTCGCTATCCGGTAATTCTCGTAAGCCTGCCCCAAAGCTACACAGGGTATCGCCGATGCTGGCCTCAAAGTTAGCCAGGAAAGATTTATAAGACTCCTCCTGGGCTTTCTTTTGCTTTTCCAGCTCGGCTTTCTTCTCGGCAGCCAGTTCTTTGGTTTCCTGAGCGATCACCTGTTCTTTCGCTTTAAGCTTTTCCAGTTCTTTTTGCATTTCTTTCATTTCTTTTTCAACTTCTTTCTGGCGTTCTTTGTCGGCCGTGCGAAGCTCAAATTCTAAATCACGGTTGCGGCGCTCCAGCTCGCGCATTTCCCATTCTACTTCGCGGTGATCGCTGCGAAACTCCCGCATGCGGTCGTCAGTTTCCCGAATAATGTGCTCCACTTTACGGATCACCTGATGGGCGGTGTCTTCCCAGTCGGCCGACTCGAAAACTACATCATAGTCACCGTCAGTTTCTACGTGAACGCCATCGGCTATTACCGTAACTGAAGGGGCTGGTGGTGCCGGCGGTGCACCGGGAATAACACTCAGGAATTCACCAAAGTCGAAGTCAAATACCCGCGACATACCGCCGGTACGAATGGTGAATACCACCCCCTGTTTAGCCAGGTAGGTAGACTCAATACCCCGAAAACGCACTTTGTCTTTACGGGTATCCTGCTTTAACGCCGTTTCGATTACGCCCGACATAATCGTAAGCTGACGGTCGAGTTCGGGTAAGTCCTGTGCCGTAGCAACAGAGCTTAACGTAGCGCTACCGATTAATGTGCCCAGTAGCGTGGCAAGAGTGGTCATTTTCATAATAGTGTCCAATAGGTTGATTATTCGGTAACGGCGGTATAACCGTCGTCGATGGCATTAATTTCACGTTGCAGCTGAGTGAGCTGGCGTGTGTAGTAGCGCTGGTCGTCGTCGCGCTGCTGGTTAATAAACTGCACCAGTTCGGCAAAGTCTTCGCGGCGCTCCTGGCGGCTCGACTTTAATAAGTACTGCGCAAGCTGGGCACTGCTGTCTTGTTGCTGTTGCTGCAGGGCATTGACATACTGGGTAAACATGGCCTGATTGGCCTGTTGGTAATCATTTATACGATCGGCTACCAGTGCGGCCACTTCGGCTTCAGTTGGGCCAGCCGGTGCACTTTGAGCAAAGCCCATGGTAACGCGACCTTCTTCTACCTGAACTGAAAAGCCACTGAGCACCATCACCATAGCTGCTGCGGACATGGCCATCGACACCGCTGGCAGCCCCTGCCATTGCCACCACTTAGGTTTATCCGGGGCAATAAAGGTTGCGTTCTTATCCCAGGCGGGCATGGGCGGTGCGCTGAACTGCTCGGCCGCCACATTAAGCTGGGTAGCGGTGGCAACCCGGGCCGCAAACTCGGCATCGCTGATGCACAACGCCTCAAACGCAGCGCGTTCGTCTTCTGTCAGGGCGTTATCGAGCCACTGACCAAACAAATATTCAGGGGATTGATTAACCATGTTCTACCTCCAAATCCAGCTTTAACTTCGACAGGGCGCTGTACAGGCGCGACTTCACCGTGTTGCTGGAGAGTCCCAGCTGATCGGCGATTTCCTCAAAAGTAAACTGGCCAAAAAATTTCAGTTCAATCACAGCCCGTTGGGCAAGCGGTAAGCGCTGCATGGCATGCGTTAACGACTGGCTGGTAATGTCGGTCATTAATGAATGCTCGGGCGTTGGGCGTTCGCAGCTCAGCTCTTCGCTGTCTTCAAGTGGAGTATCCGGGCGTTTACGCCGATAAAACTCAATACAACGAAAATGCGCAATGCGATACAACCAGGCCTTAAAACTGCCTTCACCACGAAAGTTCGACAGGCTCTTAAATACCGCAATAAAAATATCCTGCATCAGGTCGGCCGCGTCGTGTGGCGTGCCTGTCATGCGAATACCGTACTGATAAATACCGGTTTCGTAGCGTTTGATCAGCGTGAACCAGGCTTTCTTACTGCCCTTTAAGGCCTGTTCAATAAGTTGTTCGTCACGCTTTTCAAACACCGGATATTCCCATTTTTATGATTGTGTTGTGGGTATAGTCGGGGGGCAGGGCAAAAAAGTTTGCCCTGTTTTAAATTAATTTAGCGTAGGAACCGGTAACAAGGGAGAAAGAATTTCGCCTACCCGGCGGAACAGCCGCATACGCGTGGTGCCCGAGCGCCAGACCAGGCCAATTTCACGGTACGCTTCGTCCTCTGAAGGAAAAGACACCAGGTTGGTGTTTTTCAGCAGATCCTGGTTTAACGCCAGCTCTGGCAAAAAGGTGTAGCCAAGCTTGCTGTTCGCCAGCTGCACCAGCGTGTATAACGAACTGGCGGCCAACGAGCTTATCTGATCGCTGTGCTGCAGGTTACAGGCACTTACTGCATGGCCTGTCATGCAGTGTTCCTGCTGCAGTAAAAAGATACTCTTTTTCGGCAGGCTCTGAATATCCAGCGGCTTAGGTAATTGGCTGGCCAGCTCTTTATGGGCAATTAAATGAAAAGGATCGTGCCCCAGCACCATTTGTTTACAGCCCGGGGTTTCCATGGGCAGTGCCAGTACCAGCAAATCCAGACTGCCATCTGTTAACTGTTGCAGCAGATTGGCGGTGGTATCTTCCTGCAGTTCTAACTGAATCTCCGGTAAAAACGCATTAAAGGCACCCAGCATGGCTTCAAACAAAAATGGCGCAATGGTAGGAATAACCCCAAGCCGCAATTTACCGCGCTGCCAGTTACCGGCATTCTGCGCATACTCAACCAGCTCGCCGGCTTCCTGCAAAATAACCTTGGCACGCTCCACTACATCCAGGCCCAGCGAGGTAAACACAAAGGTTTTATGTTCCCGCTCCAGTAACTGACTACCAAAGTGCTCCTCCAGATTCTGGATAGCCGTACTCAGGGTAGACTGGCTCACATTACAACGCTGCGCCGCACGATGAAAATGCTGCTCCTGATGCAAGGTCACCAAATAATGAAGATGTTTTAAATTAGGCCATTTCATGCAAAGTACTCGATTGTTATCTGTATTTTTAATCTAGTATATAGATAAAGATGGAAAATGCATCCTTAAATTTACTATCATTATGGTTATTAAAACATTGTCATCACGACAAATATTATTCAGTCATCCCGGCCAAAAAATTCAGTCATCCCGGCCTCCGAGCCGGGATCTCCTTCCTCCCGTCATACCGGAAGATACGAAGTATCTATCCGGTATCTCCTAAACAGTCTGCTCCGCTCAAATAGTCTTTTGAGGAGATCCCCGCCTAAGAGCATGCGGGGATGACGAAGGTGCTGGCATGCGGGCATGACGGTAGTGGGTGCATGCGGGGATGACGGTAGTGGGTGCATGCGGGGATGACGAAGGTGGTGCATACGAGGATGACGAAGGAGGGCAAAACTTCCGGGATGATGGGCGGTTTTTGTAATTCCAAAAAGTACGAAGTACTTATCCGCATCGTATAAACGGAACAGTTAAGCGTAAAGTCAGGGGGGATGGGATTCCGCCATTTGATGAAGAAGGCAAAATCAAATATGCGCTTGTTTTCAACACAAGTAGAGCTTCGATGCAATACAAGCATCAAATAAGAAGAAGATAACTAATTGATTCCCTTTAAAAATACTAAGGGATGAGGGTTAAATTATGTCTAGTTCTCGATTCATTATGTCTTTTTTACCTTTCGTATTATTCGCACACCAGCTGATGAAACCACATTATGCCGTAATCTTTCAAGCTGTTCAGCTTCGCCAGATCCGTATCGTTCGCAATGGCTGATTTAATGTGTGGATCACAGTTTATTGCGCTATCCAGTATACGCCTTATTTCAACAAAATTCTCTTCTTGATATTCAACAGGCTGTTTCTCAAATTCTACGATTACTTTATAACAGGCAAGGTTAACTAACAGTCTTGCTCTGAGCTGATTAGACATATCAGCTATGTTAAATGTACTCTCCAGCACCTCAATTGCTTCATGCATTTTATTGAGGCCCCGTAGTGCTCTGGCTTTATTACCCAGTAATCTGGGATTATTGGGCGAAATTTCAAGGCATTCGTTGCTCAGTATCAATGCTTCATTACTTTGGCCACTACTTATAAGGTCTCTGATATTTTGAATTTTAACATCGATAGAATTTAAAATTATACGCTTACGCTCTTCTTCCAGTTCATCTCTGAGCTCATCCACTTCATCCTGAGGTGCATATTTTTTATAAGCAGTAGAAACTACCCCTACACCACCAAAGCCACTTAGTATCGATAGGCCGAGTAACTTAATCCATGACCAAAAGGCTGCATCGGTAGAAGATTTACTATCGGCCTCTATTCGCTCATTATGCGCATTGATCACAGAGATAATCTTGCTTATTTCTTCGGCATTTCTTTGGTGAGACGAAGTAAATAACTGTGGCGGAATTATAATAGGGCTTTCTTTTTTACCGTCAAAAGCCTTGGAGGATATGGCTGAGAAATCCACAGAACCTGACATAGTGAAAATACCAATAGCCAGTATTGCTGCAATAGAGCCTGCTAGAATAAAACCGTACCAACCTAAATCAATATGTTTCGGTTTATCGCTTGTAATAGCGCTCTGAGGATTGTGGTAGCGCCTTAATTTATAAGACCCTTTTGATGAAAGGGCCTGAATAAAGCCCCCCAATGCGCCACCAGAAATGATTACCAAAAAGAACCCAATCACAAAAGTGAGTGATGTTGGAATACTATCCATGTATATATCCCGGTGTTATTTGCCATATTGTTGTGTAAAGTAATTTAGCGTTTCAAGTCTATTGAGTAAATAGCGCTGTACGCAAACTGTACGAAGGGTAAGTTGGATTCACATCCCTGATTATCAGGAGAAAAGAATCCCCCACATTGAGATCACGAAGTGCTCATCCCGGACGACAAAATATTGTCATCCCGGCCTTGAGCCGGGATCTCCTCGTTCCCGTCATACCGGAAGATACGAAGTATCTATCCGGTATCTCCTAAACAGTCTGCTCCGCTCAAATAGTCTTTTGAGGAGATCCCCGCCCAAGAGCATGCGGGGATGACGAAGGAGGTGGCATGCAGGAATGACTATTTTAAATTCCGTCATACCGGCCTTAGAGCCGGTATCTCCTCGTTCCCGTCATACCGGAAGATACGAAGTATCTATCCGGTATCTCCCAAACAGTTTGGCTCCGCTTAAATAGTCTTTTGAGGAGATCCCCGCCCAAGAGCATGCGGGGATGACGAAGGTGGTGCATACGAGGATGACGAAGGTGGTGGCATGCGGGGATGACGGCGTCGGTGCAAGTGTGAATGACTATTTTTAATTCCGTCATCCCAGCCTTCGAGCCGGGATCTCCTCTTCCCCGACAAACCCGGATTGATTCACACGGTAAACTTGATTTTTTACATATTAAATATATATTTTTTATGTAACGTAGTTTCTGTTAAGCGGAGATGCAGATGTCGAAACCAGAGAAAAAAGTAAGTAAAAAAACGTCGATTGATTTAGACGAAGATACATTGAGGCTGTTAGCTGAACTGCAAAAAGGCTTTGGTGTATCAACCAATGCTGCGGTGTATAAAAAGGCACTTAAACTGGCGTACTACATGGTTAACGCTGCCGATAAAGATCACGGGGTGGTAGTGGAGAACGCCCGAAATCATCAGAAAGAGCGCTTAATACTTAACAGCTAAAGGACAACCTATGTCAGGGGATGACCAGAGAAGTCCAACGACTATCCTTATTGATTCGATTGATGTTGACGGTGCTGACATCGATCGATTAGCCCATACCGCAGATATGCTTGAAACGGCAGCAACAGGCGAAACTCGTCGCGACGCAATACGCAAAATTATTGGTTTGTTTAAATTACTAAACCTTACTGTTATCGGTGTTGTTGGCGTTATGTTGATTGCCGACTGGGCTATTCTGGCTTGGGTAACTGATTCCACATTAAAAGATAGAATTATCGACCAAACCGTGGTGATGGCCCTGATTGGTGCTACGGTTGTTCAGTTAGGCACTGTAATGCTGACATTGTCAAAACACCTGTTTCCGGCCAGCGGTGAGTAAGAGTTACTGCATGTCGCCGTATTAGTTTTTAGCCTGTTAACCCTATGCTAAAGTGACCAAAAAGTAAGTTATTACAACGAGATTCTTGTGACAAAAACAGATAAAGACACCGCCAAACTAGCCGTACGGTTGGATGAATTTTTAGATGCAATCGACGTTGGCGATACCAAATTGGCCCGCTTCATTGTTAAAAAAGCCGTAAAAAAATACCCTCGACACGGACTCAGCTTTGCCATGCAGGGGTTGGCGGCTGTTTATATAGATAATAACCATTCAGACGGCTACTTTTACCTAAAAAAAGCGATTAGTAAAGGCTATGGAGCTGCGTTTATTTATTTCAACTTTGGGCTCTGTGCAGAGAAAAGCGGTTTTATAACAGAATCGTTAGAAGCTTTTTACGAGTCGATCGAACGCGCCTCACCCGAAGAGCTAGACGCATACGGCCCCGCTCGCGAGCGGTTATTGTTGATACAAGAGACCCTTCCAGAGCATGTAACGCTAAAGCAATATTTTGCTGATGCCAAAGAGTTCGAAAAAGGCGTATCGCTGCTTGAAAATCAATCGTTTAGCGACGCTATCCCGTGCTTTATAAAGGTTACGCAGAGCCAGCCTGAACATGTACAGAGCTACGGGAATCTGGGGATCTGCCAGATGTATTTAGGAGAGCACCAACTCGCTAAGCGGGCATTTTATCAGGCTTTGGCCATCGATCCGGATTACGAGCTGGCCGAAACAAACTTGCAGCGCTTAAAGGCCCTTGAAAAAGGCGAAATAACATCACTGCCTGATATTACGGTGGTAGATTTTTACGGCGATCGAGAGCAAGAGTCAGTCAATCCGGCCCGAGAAGTCAATCAGGCTTTATCGCAGGCCATGTCTGAAGAACAGTTTGAATCACTGGATGAAGCGCAGGCCTTTGTTGATAGTTTCATGCAGGAGCATAACGATTCGCCCCGCGAGGATTTGCTTGGGTTAACGCCAACCCAGGCAAGGGAGCTGCTAACCACCCCGTTTGAGGCGCCTGCATTACTAACCCGTGACTTCAAACGCGTTTCGCAGCTAATGGCTGTGCCCCTTTACTGGTTGGCGATAAATCTACTCGGTGCTCTGGGCCCGGATGGCATTAAATGCACCGCTGCCGGTAATTTACCCCGCGACCTTTGCCGCACTATTTTCGAAAAATACCAGCAGGAAATAGATTCGGGGATCTCGCTTTTAACCATCAATAAAGAAGAAGACTTTGCGCATTTGCATGTAGCACGCTGTATTCTTGCTCTTGCAGGGCTTATCCGCAAACATGGCGGTTACTGGAAACCACTTAACGCTGCCTGGCAGCTTTACGAGCGAATACAACAAGGCGACCAAAACGCTGTTACAGAACTTTACGAAACCCTCTTTACCACATACATCACAGATTTCAATCTGGCGTATCTCGCCGGTGACGAAGAAAACTGTGCATTTTATCAATCCAGTATCGGCTTTTCGTTATACATTCTCTACCAACTGGGAGATTCCTGGCGGCATAGCCGGGATTATCAGCAGTTATTCGAACGGACATTCCCTGATGAAAAAAAACCGGTGATTGAAATTCCCGGGGTGGAGCTGCCGTCTGAATACATACTCAGGTTCTGGCTGGATTTAGCCTGGCAAGTTGGTTTGATTGAAAAACGGCAAAGCTCTGAGGGAGGCGCCTTAAGTAAAGACATTAGGGCAACCCCATTGTTTGCAGAGTTAATCACTTGGCACCTGCCTAAAGTAAAATTGCTGTAATTTGAGGGACTTGGTTTACCTCTTTTTCCGTCATACCGGAAGATACGAAGTATCTATCCGGTATCTCCCAAACAGTCTGACTCCGCTTAAATAGCCTTTTAAGGAGATCCCCGCTCAAGAGCATGCGGGGATGACTAATCTCAATCCTGTCATCCCGGCCTCCGAGCCGGGATCCCCTCCTTCCCGTCATACCGGAAGATACGAAGTATCTATCCGGTATCTCCTAAACAGTCTGACTCCGCTTAAATAGCCTATTGAGGAGATCCCCGCTCAGGAGCATGCGGGGATGACGGGGGTGTGGCATGCGGGGATGACGAAGGTGTTGGCATGCGGGCATGACTATTTCCATTCCTGTTATCCCGGCCATAAATTATAGTCATCCCGGCCAAAAAATCCTGTTATCCCGGCCCCCGAGCCGGGATCTCCGTCTTCCCCGTCATACCGGAAGATACAAAGTATCTATCCGGTATCTCCCAAACAGTCTGACTCATTCCAAATAACTTATTAATAAATCCCAAAATCCACTTATAAAAAACAATACTTGGCAAACACTGGTAATAACCAACATCAAAAATAACGCTGTATAGTAACTAACCAATGGATGAGTTGTTGTTCCCTCCAGGCAACAACCAGTGTTCCTTCCATTTCTGTGTTGTGTGAACCCATTTCAGCCCTGTTTCATACGGGGCCTTTTTCTGTGCAGTAAACAAGAGTCAGCATTAAAAATCACATCAGTAATATCCAATTCCTTAGCCAGACTTGTATCACCCCAAAAGGTTCTGTTGTAAAGTAAGGATTCATAACAAGAAAACAGCACAGCGCCCGGTTTTACCGGCGTCAACCGCGGAAACTTCAATGTTCGATAAACTGCGCGTTTACTATGGTTTAAAAGTATTTCAGACCTATAAATGGTCATTTGTAATCGTTGTTGCGCTGATGGTGAGCGAAACCGCGGTGGGACTGAGTTTGCCATATTTAATTGGTCAGCAGTCACAGGCTTTTTTAGATGAAGTCACTATCCTCAATGACAACCACCTAAAATATCTTTTTCTATGGATAGGGTTATTTGCCGGACAAGCTGCGCTGCGCTTTTTCTCCAGTTACAACGTTAACTTGGTGGGGGCGCGGTTAATGGCAGATTTCAGCTGCCGGCTGTATGATCACATCCAGGTATTACCCATTCAGTATTTCCAGGAAAATAAGCGCGGTGATGTGCTGTCTATGCTGACTAACGATCTGGCCGTAGTCAGTTTTTTTGTGTCCAGTGTGCTGACCAATTTGATCCCGAATATTCTGGTGTTAATTGGCGCTTCAATTCTGATGTACATGATTGAACCCACTATTGCCTTGTTAATTTGTTTTCTGGTGCCGCTTATTTACGTGATATTAAAGTTTGTAAGTCGGGGAATGCAGCCGATTTCTCAGCAACTGGTGCAGCGCCAGGCCGATACGCTGGCACAGGCCAGTGAAAACATTGGTGCTATATCCTTAATCAAAGCGTTTAATAAAGAAGCGGATGAGTCGTCTAAATTCAGGCAACGAACCAATGAAGTACTGGCGCTCAGAGCAAAACAATTTCGTTTACAGGCTCTGCTTTCGCCGCTCATCCAGTTTTTGGCTTCATTATGTATTTTGATTGTGGTGATCATGAGCGTATTAAAGTTTAATGCCGGCTCTCTGGGAATTCCCGACCTCATCACAATGCTGCTCTACGGTATTGTATTTACCCGGCCGCTGGGATCCCTGGCAGGCCTTTACGGGCAACTTCAGCAGGTTATCGGCGCATCTGCACGGCTACTGCACGTTTATCACCTGGAAAGCGAACCACGAGATTCTGGCGGTACCGCCGCGCAAATTAAAGACGGAGACATTGTATTTAACAAGGTGTCTTTTGGTTTTGCGCAGCGCGGCGAGATACTGAAAGACGTCTCTTTTCACCTGAAGCCACAACAAAACATGTTGATATACGGGCAAAACGGCGGCGGGAAAACCACTTTATTGCATCTTATCATGCGTTTTTACGAACCGGTTTCCGGTGAAATCATTATCGATGGTTTTAATGTACAACATACCACTATTCGGTCGTTACGGTCGGCCATTGGATTAGTGTCGCAGGATGTACTGCTACTCAATGGCACCATTTTTGAAAATTTGACCTATGGCTTAGCAAACCCGATAGCCGATGAGGTATACAAAGCAGCCAGCCAGGCAGGCCTCGACAATATCATAATGCGTTTACCTAACGGGTATGACACTCAGGTAGGAGAGGGCGGCATCAAATTATCCGGCGGGCAGCGCCAACGCATTGCTCTGGCTCGCGCGTTATTGCTGAAACCAAGGATTTTGTTACTCGATGAGCCAACCTCTATGTTAGATGAGCAAGCCAGACTCAGTTTTAAAGAGGAATTTCATGGATTGTTTGCCCGGTTTACCGTTATCATGATCTCTCATGATCCCACGCTATCTAACGTTGCCGACGTGGTTTATAAGTTAGAAAACGGTGAGTTAAATCGGCAGTAAACGCAGTCAGGTAAATAAAGGAGTAAAACATGGCTACCTATCAACTAAAACCAGATTTATTACTGCAAAAAGTCGCAGATGAGATGGTGTTATTAGAGCCTGAATCAGGCGAGTATTTTACCCTTAATAGCGTTGGTGCCGACATGCTCGAGCTTATGCAGGAGGGGAAATCCGCCCCGGAAATCGCTCAGCATATCGCAACCGATTACGACGTGCCGGCTGCCCAGGTACAAGCTGATTTAGATGAACTATTAAAACAGCTTGAAGAGGCTAATCTGGCCGACCTAGTAAGTGATTAAGCGTTGTAAACAATTACTATCACTACCAGCGGCCGAGCGTCGCTGGTTTTGGTTATGCTGGTGTCAGTTTGCCAAATGGCATCTGATTATTCAGTATTGTTCCTACGGTAAATGGAAAAACGTAATATTTAATAGTGCTTATAGCGAAAGTGGGCGTTCACTACATATTCCTCTTGCAAAAGCGATTCAGCTTAGTGAGATGGCGGCGCGTAATCATATATTTACGATAAATTGCTTACGCCGATGCTTGGTTCAACAACAGTTGCTTGCGCGTTACGGCTACTCGTTAAACCTGCATTTTGGCGTAAAAAAACAGCAAGGAAAATTAAAAGCCCACTGCTGGTTAACTTATCAAAACAAGCTGATAAATGATGGCGATGAGGTGGTCTCCACTTACACCGAACTCACTCTGGCAGAGCATCAAAGCCAACAAATTATCAATGCTCTGAAGTAACATTTACTGTAAGTAGCGTCCGGCCACCTTTATCCGCCATCACGGCCCAAAAAATACTGTCATACGGTTTATAAAATGCAGTCGTCTCAGCCTATAAAACATTGTCATCCAGGCCTCCGAGCCGGGATCTTCGTCTTCCCCGTCATACCGGAAGATACAAAGTATCTATCCGGTATCTCCCAAACAGTCTGACTTCGCTTAAATAGCCTTTTAAGGAGATCCCCGCTCAGGAGCATGCGGGGATGACGGGGGTTGTGGCATGTGGGGATGACTATTTTTATTCCCGTCATCCAGGCCTATAAAACATTGTCATCCAGGCCTCCGAGCCGGGATCTTCTAAACAGTCTGGCTCCGCTTAAATGGCCTTTTAAGGAGATCCCCGCTCAGGAGCATGTGGTGATGACTTTAATTACCTGTCATCCCGGCCAACAAAATACAGTCATCCCGGCCAAAAAAATATTGTCATCCCGGCCTCCGAGCCGGGATCTCCTAAACAGTCTGGCTCCGCTTAAATGGCCTTTTAAGGAGATCCCCGCTCAGGAGCATGCGGGGATGACGGAGGGATTGGCATGCGGGGATGACGGGGGTTGTGGCATGTGGTGATGACTTTAATTACCTGTCATCCCGGCCAACAAAATACAGTCATCCCGGCCAAAAAAATATTGTCATCCCGGCCTCCGAGCCGGGATCTCCCAAACAGTCTGACTCAGCTTAAATAGCCTTTTGAGGAGATCCCCGCTCAAAAGCATGCGGGGATGACGAAGGTTGTGGCATGTGGTGATGATGAATGCGGTGGCATGCGGGGATGACTATTTTTATTCTAGTCATCCCGGCCTCCGAACCCGTATCTCCCACCTTCCCGTCATACCGGAAGATATGAAGTATCTATCCGGTATCTCCCAAACAGTCTGACTCCGCTTAAATAGCCTATTAAGGAGATCCCGCTCAAGAGCATGCGGGGATGACGGAGGTGGAGCATGCGGGGATGACGAAGGGATTGGCATGCGAGGATGACGGGGGTTGTGGCATGTGGTGATGACTTTAATTACCTGTCATCCCGGCCAACAAAATACAGTCATCCCGGCCAAAAAAATATTGTCATCCCGGCCTCCGAGCCGGGATCTTCTAAACAGTCTGGCTCCGCTTAAATAGCCTATTAAGGAGATCCCCGCTCAGGAGCATGCGGGGATGACGGGGATGTGGCATGCGGGGATGACGATTTTTATTCTAGTCATCCCGTATATGGACTCCTCTTGTCATGCAATACCTAATTTGCGATGCTGTCAGGTGTGAGATGCGTGCGTATATTCGGACTCTTATTAGGTAGCTAGCCTTGTCCATTGATGTGCTCGCTCCCCCATGCCTTTTACGGCTTAAAGGTTTTTCCAACCGCCGGGATGAACAGGCGCTTGGGGGACGGTCTGACCTGATTAACGTCGCATTACGGGTATTGCAGAACCTGGTTAAATGGTCACAGACTCAGGGGCCTGATAGGGCTGTTGGTAGTGCACCATGGCCCAGGCTATCCTGACGGTTTTATTGGCTAATGCCACGGCGGCTCGGCGTAATCCTCGTCGCTCTATTAATTGTTTCATCCAGACTTCGCGGGTATTTTTCGGTGGACGTTTGGCGACGACTTTTATTTTTGCCAGCGCGCCCTGAATAAGATTGGCCCTGAGCTGCTTCTTGGCGATGCGTTGGCTAATCCCCAGCATGACGACTTTGCCACCGCTGCTGTGCTGTTTGGGCGTCAGGCCAATACAGGCTGCCGCCTCCCGGCCGTTCTTAAAGGCTTCACCTCGCGTTCCGAGTGCGAGGTACAGGTTTAAGGCATTGACCGGGCCCACGCCATCGAGCTTCTGTAATTCATTACATTGCTCATGTGTTTTTAGTTGAGCACGGAGCTGCTTTTCAGCCTCCCTGACTTGTTGCTTTAAACTTATCCAGAACTGATATTGTTGATGAAGCGGTCCCCGAAGCATCATGGGTAGCTCATTCTCGGCGTCTTCCAGGATATCGGGGATACGCTCCCGGAAGGCTTTTTCTCCTTGTGGTATCACAAGGCCGAACTCAAACACGATGGCACGGATAAGGTTACTGGTGGCAATCGCGATATCCTGATAATGCTTACGCATTTTCTCGAGTGCTTGCAGTGCCAACTGGTCATTATTTTTTATGGCCACCGGTTTTACGTTAGGTTGTCGCACGGCAATACCAATCGCTACCGCATCATTTTTATCGGTTTTATGGCCCTCAACAAACTTTTTCACGAAGCGGGCTGAAATAAGTACGGGCTGATGGCCTAAAGCGCGCGCCTGCTTCGCCCAGTAATGGGCACTGCCACAGGCTTCCATGGCAACAACAGAAGGGGTTTGTTTGGCTAACCAGTTAAGCACCTGCTGACGGCGTAACTCCCGATTAGTTTTAACCTCGTTTTACTTATCTAAAATACAAACCTGAATAACATTCTTTGCTAAATCCAGGGCAATTACGTTATCTTGATACATGTATGGACTCCGGTTTTTTTGTGCAAGAAATAACCTATCCTCCTTCGGGGGAGGAGTCCATACATCGGCCTTGAGCCGGGATCTCCTAAACAGTCTGGCTCCGCTTAAATAGCCTATTAAGGAGATCCCCGCTCAGGAGCATGCGGGGATGACGTATGGGGTAGCATGCGGTTATGACGAGGTAACTAATCTCAGTGATGCTGCTGGATCCAGCGTTGGGTTAATATGGCGTACAATAAGTCCACGTGTACATGGGCCTTATTACTCCCTACGGTATGATCAAATGCACTCAGTAATTTTGCGTTATCCAACAACCCCATTTCTTCAAGGCGAGTGTCTTCCAGTAACTTTCTGAGTGGCTCAGCGTTATCTTTTACCAATTTGCCGAAATGATTATCAAAAGTCACTTTCTGCACATTCCAGCAAACGCTCTCTGGCAGCAAAGTATCCATAGCATTACGCAGTAGCCATTTAGGGTAGGCGCCTCGAATAAGCTGCTTAGGCGGAATAGCGAAAGTAAATTCAGCAATACGGTGATCAAAAAAGGGATGAACTACCTCTATACCATATTGCCAGGCTACCTTTTGATACGAGCGTAACGAATTAAACGTAGAGGTTGTTTTAAGCGCCTGGTAACGGGCATAGCCTACTTCATCTTTGTTAGGATCAAAGGGATTTTTTACCGTGCCGGTTTCTTGCGCTAACGCACTGGCTTTTGGCGTTAACCAGGCAGGCAAATCTGCAGGTTGACGCCCTTTAATTTGCCGCGCCAACGCCAATAGCGACTGCGGGATCATCGGCTTCATAAACAACGAACGAAACACCGGCCACGGTGCCATGCCGGTTTGCTTACAGGCTTTGAGTACCTCGCTAATCACGCCAATATCGCCCTGCTTTAAGCGCTGAGTATAAGCACTGGCGTGCCCCCAGCACATTTCGTCACCACCATTACCGGTAAGTAATCGGTGACTACCAGCCGCTTGAATAATCTCACATTCCTGATGATAACGCGGAGAAAGTACGGTACCCGGTGAATCAAAATCGGTAGGGTACAGTGATAAAAAATCCCGGTGCGCACCGGCATCCACCGTGATCTGGATGGGATCCTGAAGGCCCAGGTGGGCATACATCGCCTTAATATTGTCTGACTCATCGCAACTTTCCGACTGGCTGTATAGGTGCGATAACGGCCGGCACTGGCGTTGTGGGCTAAGCAGCTTATGGGCAAGGGCGGTAATCGACGTGGAGTCCATTCCGCCGCTCATTTGGCTGACTACTAAGTTCTCATCAGCGGCAATATGATCGCCCACGGTGTTGTTAAGCAACTGGTAAAACGCATCGCGATAGGCGTTATCCGAGGCCAGTTCAAGGCGATGAGCAGGGTCGATATCCCAGAACGGTTGGGTGTGCAGGCCACCGTCCGGGCTGGCCTGCAACGAACAGCCCATCGGCAATACATCAATATTATTATACAGGCACAACTCAGGATTAGGCTCGCCGGCCAGCCAACACGCCAATGCGGCAGGATTGAGCGTGGGGTTAGCCGGCAGTAATCCGGCAATAAAGCTGGCTTCAGAGCTGATAACCGTTACCTGACCCACTCGGGCATAGTACAAGCAGTGTTGATTAAGCGCATCGCGGCTGGCTATTAACTGCTGTTTATCTGCAGCCCAACAAAACGCAGTGTGTGCGCCTTTAATGCGGCGCGATATGCCTGCCGCATTTTCATTGATTTGCGTGCTTAACGCATTGTTATTGGGCGCGCGACTGCTCGCCACTATGGCATTGGCGTGGGTAAAACTAAACTGATGTAGCCTGGCGTTATGAACAGGGCCGTGCTGATTGTAGCTGGCAACCAGGCAATTAGGGTTTTGCCATAGCAAACGCACGGTGGCGAACTGGCTGGCTTGGTTAAACAATTCATTTAATGCGTGGTGGTTTGCCGCCACCATGGCAAACATTGCAGTCATAGGTAATGCAATTTACGTCCTTGGAGAATGCCGTTCACTATGCCTGTTTCGGCTATAGCAGGCAAGATAAGCGCTCCTGATCCAATAAATCCATTGCTGAAAAAATAATTAAACATTTGAAAAATATAGATTAAATCAAAAAATGGATCTTGTTGGAACATAGTTGCACAAAATTTGTGCTAATCGGTGAAAGGGAATAGAGAAATATAAAAAATATATTAAAATCATGTGCTTATGTGGTTTATAAAGATATGACAAGGCGCCAGTCAAGACAATAAAAATGGCACTCTGTAACGGTATCAGCGGCGCATATTGTGCCGAAAACCGCCTTTTTAAGGGTTAAACACGGCTTATCAAGCCATTTTTAAGGAGGTTGTCGGAGAATTTTACAGAGAAAATACCTAACGCCACCAAAATAGCTGGAAAATGTTTAGGTGTTATATAACCTATTGATAATAAAAGTTAATAAGTGTTATGGCGCGCTTTTTGCGTTAACTGAGTAGCGCACAACGCGGATCGTTATGGTAATAAGTTGTACAGGGTAGTAGCCGGACATTAGAGGAAGATAACAATGAAAAAATATTTATTAGCTGGTCTTTTTACACTTTTCGCCAGTCAGTCAAATGCGGCGTTTATTGAAGGCGTTACCGGTGCTGATATGGCAGGCATGACGGTTACCGCAGAATTTTCTGATGGTTCAACCGATACCCTGATGTGGAACGCCATGGGGACTGATATGGGCGGCGCGTTATCGCCGGAGTGGGGCGTAATGCTGTCGGGCGATTCGTTTGGTGAGTACGACCCGGGCACCAACACCTTTTACGGGCTTTGGGTTGTGGCCAACAACTCAAATTTCGATATTGTGGAACTTACCTTAAATGGCGTTAACGCTGGTGTGGTGTTCGATACAGAATTCGGTGATGCCTCAGCCAATGGCTCTGGTCCTGGCCGTGAAATGGTGGGCTCAAGTCCGATGCTAGTTGCCACTTATACACAAAATTACCTAGACGAGTTATTCAGTATTATGACGCTGATGAGCCTTGATGGCACGGTAGTTGGCGCAGGAATGCGCAGTGCGTTTATGACCGACACCGACATGATCGAGCCGGATATGCCGGTGCCAGCCCCTGCAGGGTTGGTGCTAGTGGCGTTAGGGCTATTATTGAGCGCTCGAAAACGCCAGGCCATTTAATCGAATTCGACAGGAGAATTACCATGAGCCAGCAAACAGCAAAGCAAAGCAACACAGAGCAACGTAACATAGAACAAAGCGCAGAATACCAAAAGCCTGCGTTAGATAAAGCCGGTAACCTGGCAGAGCTCACTCAGGGGTTCGCAGGCAGTGTGCCAGACGAGCAGGGTGGGCAAACTAAACGCAATCCATTCCAGGGCTAGCCGTTCAACGGCTTTATTACGCTGAGGTGGAGATTAACCAGAAATAGCTTAGCTTTGTCTTAAACTCGCAATAAAGCAGTGTTACACTGTTAAATGAAGCAAAAACTACAGTTTAAACAATGGGTTAATTTTTAGGCATCTGTAGTGTCACAAAATTTTACACATTGTGCGGATCGCCCGGATCCGATATTGTTAATAACATGATCCGGTCTTTGTAAAACAACAACTTAAGTGATATTTTAAATTCAGGCACGACAGTTGCATTAGTGATTGCAGTAGTATCAGTAATCAGATTTAACAACTTCAAGGGATTTTCCAAATGAAGAAATATTTACTCGCAATGGCATTAGCTGTAACAGCAAGCTTTTCAGCTAATGCATCTTATATCCAGGGAGTATCTGGTGCGGAGCTGGCAGGCATCGAAGTAACGGTTGACTTCTTAGCCGGTGGTTCAGAGTCTGCAACCTGGGTGTCTACCTCAACTACAGCTGGTGGTGCATTCGGTGCATCTGACTGGTCTGTAACGTTAGACGGTGATTCTTTCGGTGAGTTCGATCCTTCAACCAGCACTTACTATGGTCTGTTCGAAGTGTTTGCATCATTTGACATCATGTCAATCACCCTTGATATGCTGGGCACTGGCCTGGTATTCGATACCGAATACGGTATGGCTTCTGGCAATGGCTCTGGCGCTGGCCGCGAAATGGTAGTTGATCTGCCACAATACACCGTAACTTATAGCAACCTGGTTGAAGACGAACTGTACAGCACAGTGACTATCGACGGTATCTTCGAAGAAAACAGTGTTACTGGTTTCTTAACCGACGTAGACGCAGCTGCAGAAGACGTACCTGCTCCGGCTGGTCTGGCTCTGTTAGGCTTAGGTCTGCTGGCTATGCGCTTATCTCGTCGTAACAAGTAAGAAGGAACGAATTTTGAAAACTGAAAACACTCAGCAAAGCAAAAAGCAATACGTTGCGCCGGTTTTAGAAAAGGCTGGAAGCCTGGCCGAACTGACTCAAGGTTTCGCAGGTAGTGTACCTGACGAACAGGGTGGCCAAACTAAGCGTAACCCATTCCAAGGTTAATGCATTAACCTATTGAAAATCCCAATAAAAGCCCGGAACTAACCGGGCTTTTTTATGCCTGAATCAATTTTGAGTCTTCAAACCTCAACGGATAACGCTTAATCACCGCTTTAGCTGTGTAAGCCACTCTAATCATAAACTGAGCCGTAAGTGTTTACTTTTTTTACAGCGTTGGGAATGCTTTTATTTTGCTGAGTTGTTGGCTAACACAAACCAAAATAATACAACTTGCCATCTGCACTACAGTGTTAATATTGCTTAAAACATCTGAAGTAATCGTTTACGAACTACACTAATTTTCATAACTCATGGAACAGAGCATGAAAACAACACTTATCCTCCTGATTATTATTGCTATAACTGGCTGTATGACAGTCACTCACACCCCAGACGGGCAACCCACCAGTAATACTTACGGTTATATCTCAGCCAGTGGGAATATCGGGCAGGGATTGCGTTACGTGGTGTTAAAAATAAATGGTGAAGCCACAAATGTATTTGCACCTGTGATCCCAGGCTACAAACTTCCGCCTGGCGAACACCGGTTGCTTTATCAATACGGACCGCAAACACGTCCCGGGGGTGTTACCACCGAAGTTATCCTTACTGTGGAGCCTGGTATGTGTTACTTGCCCTGGATTGTAACCAGCCGAGAGGAAGTTGACGGTGATTACGTTATATGTAGTAACATTACCAAAGAATGCCATCGCCCCAAAAAGATACGTACAACAAACCAACTCGGTTTTAAAGTGTTTGATACCCAAGTGTTACCCAGGGCGTTGAGCGAGTTATGCCCTGATGATTTATTGCCTGACAATCAGTAATGTGCCTGGCAAAGCGTCCGTCAGCGCATCCAAAAACGTATGTAGAAAAATACGTTACTATTCGCAGCGATAACTCAATAGCAGTCAACTTCTAGTAGCGTTAAGTACCAACTTAATTAAACAAACCATGTTGAAAACGATGATACAAACAACCCAACCCACTGCAACAAAGCAGTACAAAAAGCCCGTGCTGGAACACGCAGGCAGTTTATCTGTATTAACTCAAGGGTTTGCTGGCAGCGTGCCAGACGAACAAGGCGGCCAGACCAAGCGCAATCCTTTTCAGGGGTAAACCAAACGTCATAGGTGTATGTTTGCCCCGTTTTCGGGGCATTTTTTTATATGTGCTTTACACACACCACGTTCTCAAGCATGCTTTAGCTATCTTTACAGGCAGTTGTAGTCACCCAGAGCATGGAAACGGATCCCCAACAAGAACTGATTGCCCTGAGTCGCAATCCGTTACATGGCGTAACACTTACCTTTGATGGCACTCAAGGCACCACACCGCATCAGCTTAACGCGCAGTTTGCACAGATCACACCGGAGCCCCAGAACGAAGCGGTATGGCAACTGGTGGATGAAGGCGAACGTTACCAGTCGCTGATCACCCTAACCCACAAAGCAGAGCGCTGGCAGCTATCGGTACAATGCGAAGGGCAGGGCGTATTTGAGCTTAACAAGAACTCGCTAACCATCGACTGGCAACCCGGCGGCACCGGGCCAGCCCATTATTTGCAAACCCTGGGTATATCCTTGTTTCTGGAGCTTAACGGCCACTTGTGTTTGCATGCCAATACCCTGGTAAAAAATCAACAGGCCCACCTGTTTTTAGCGCCCAGTCGCACCGGCAAATCCACCCTCACGGCACTACTCACCACATTAGGTTACACCCTTACCACCGATGACATGGCAGCGCTTTACCAAACCGCGCAGCAACCAACGCAATACCAGGTATACCCCAGTTGGGCAAAAGTACGCTTATGGCCCGACAGTGCAGCGTTACTTAAAAGCCAGCTAACCAACCAGGCAGTACAACAAAAAAAAGTGCACCAACGCTTCGCCAAACAGGAAATCAGCTTTGCGCCACAACAAAACCATGTGCCTACACCCGTAAAAGCGCTGTACTACCTAAACCGCACTGAGCCAGGCGATACCGCAGAAGGTGATAAGGTTACACTCACCCGCATTGCCCCCAGCGCTGCGCTCATCATACTGATGCAAAATAGCATGCTCGGCGACGCCTACCGCGCACTGGGCATCGAAAAACAGCGCATACAAGCACTCGCCGAACTACTGCAAACCATCCCATTTTACAAAGTAAGCTACCCCAGCGGCCTAAATAAACTCCCAGACATCGCCAACCAAATAGATAAACTAATAAACAACCAAAATTAACCTGTCATCCCCGCATGCAAACAACCCCGTCATCACCGCACGCAAACAACCCCGTCATCCCCGCATGCACCCCCTCCGTCATCCCCGCATGCTCTTGAGCGGGGACCTCCCAAACAGTCTGACTACCGCAAAACAACCACCAATCAACCTGTCATCCCCGCATGCACCCCCTCTGTCATCCCCGCACGCTCTTAAGCGGGGACCTCCCAAACCCCCTGACTACCGCAAAACAACCAGCAAGCAACCTTTCACCCCGAGCCAACAAACCCTTCATCTCAACCACCAAGCAACCTTCACCCCAGCCACTAAAACTTTGTCATCCCTGCATGCACCCCCACCGTCATCCCCGCATGCTCTTAAGCGGGGAACTCCCAAACCCCTGACTAACCCAAACCAACCACCAATCAACTTTTCATCCCAGGCCAACAAACCCTTCATCCCAGCCAACAAAAACCGTCATCCCCACATGCACCTCCTCCGTCATCCCCGCATGCAAACAACCCCGTCATCCCCGCATGTAAACAACCCCGTCATCCCCGCACGCTCTTAAGCGGGGACCTCCCAAACCCCCTGACTACCGCAAAACAACCACCAAGCAACCTTCACCCCAGCCACTAAAACTTTGTCATCCCCGCATGCACCCCCTCTGTCATCCCCACATGCACCCCCTCCGTCATCCCCGCATGCTCTTGAGCGGGGAACCCCCAAACCCCCTGACTAACTCAAACCAAGCACCAATCAACCGTCATCCCAGGCCAACAAACCCTTCATCCCAGCCAACAAAAACTGTCACCCCCCCGGATAAACTACCGTCATCCCCGCATGCACCCCCTCCGTCATCCCCGCAAGCTCTTAAGCGGGGAACTCCCAAACCCTCTGACTAACGCAAAAGAACCACCAATCAACCATCATTCGAAAAATCATCCCAACCAAAAACAAATAACAAACACGCAACAAAAACTGGCACCGCCTTTGCTCAACAAGAAGCAAATAATAAAAATTCTGTACCCTGGTCAAACAACCAAACAGTTAAACGAGCAATAAAACATCGTATACACCAACAAATCCAAACAAAGGGTTTTCACCCCCTGTGATTTATAAGAAAATACGGTATAGTTGCAGGTTGGTGCGAATGCACCATAATGGTGAGTAACGGTAATGTCATTAAATTCAAATAGTATAATTACCTGCACCAACACACAGTCTTGTAGTACCTGGTCATTGCCAAAGGATGGGATTCAATGAACGAAAATGGCGGATTTATCCGTAACAACCTCAATCAGTTTGCCTTTCTCTATCGACTGATTGATATTTTCATAATTCAAATCTGCTTAATTGCTGCTTCTTACTTATATCTCGAAAAATTCGACGTAAAATATTTTGTATTGGGCCTGGTGTCTAACATGGCCTACCTGTTCTTTGCCGAACTCTTTGTATTGTACCGTTCCTGGCGAAACGGCTCGTTTAAAGAAATGGTGTTTTATACCGTTTGTAGCTGGGCATTAACGCTATTCCCCCTGTTTATCTTTTTATTCTTTACTAAACAAACCGAATACTTCTCGCGGGTGGTATTGGGCTTATGGATGGTAAGTACAGCGATATTACTGTGTGCCTGGCGCGGTGTTTTCCGCCAGTTTCTTATTTCCATTCGCCGTAAAGGCTATAACACGCGCTCAGTCGGCATTATTGGCCTTACTAAACGCGGTATCGACTTAGCCAACGAAATCATCAACTATCCCGAAAGTGGCTACAAGCTCACGGCGGTGTTTGATGAGCGTGATCCGGTTCGGCTCGACCATAAATACATCGACAGACTCGCTGGTGGTATTGCCGAGGGCGTTAAAATGGCCCAGCAAGGCAAATTAGAAATTTTATTTGTTGCGCTACCTCTCACCAATAAAGAACGAATAGAGAACATTTTAAAAGCACTGGGCGACACTACCGTAGATGTACACATAGTGCCTGACGTATTTACGTTCAACCTACTGCACTCCCGTATGGGCCACGTGGGCGAGGTACAAACCATCAGTGTATACGACAGCCCCATGCGTGGTGGTTATTCCATCATGAAGCGGATGGAAGACGTATTTTTATCACTAACCATACTGGGCATTATTGCCATCCCCATGCTGTGCATAGCATTAGGCATAAAGCTTACCTCTAAAGGGCCAGTGCTCTTTAAGCAAGACCGCTACGGCATGGACGGCAAAAAAATCAAAGTGTGGAAGTTCCGCTCTATGCGAGTTATGGATAACGGCGAGGTGGTAAAACAGGCCACTAAAGGCGATCCACGTATTACCCCCTTTGGTGCATTTTTAAGACGCACCAGCCTGGATGAGCTCCCACAGTTCTTTAACGTGCTACAGGGCAATATGTCGGTTGTGGGCCCACGCCCACATGCGGTAAGCCACAACGAAGAATACCGAAAGAAAGTAGCGTACTACATGCTGCGCCATAAAATGAAACCAGGCATCACTGGTTGGGCACAAGTAAACGGCTGGCGCGGTGAAACCGACACCGTCGAAAAAATGGAAATGCGCATTAAATACGATCTGGAATACATCCGAAACTGGAGTATCTGGATGGATTTTAAAATTGTGATTTTTACCTTGTTTCGAGGGTTTGTGGGGAAAAATGTATATTGAAAATGCTGCTCCTTCTAATCTAGTAAAGTTCAAACTTTAGGACTGTTATGAAAAAAGTTTTAGCCGTAGCTTCCGGCGGTGGTCATTGGAAACAGTTAATGCTAATCAGTCCGTCGTTTAGTCACTATCAAGTTAAATACATTACAACCATCAAAGGATTACCGGAAGAATCGGGGATCGATAATTTTAATATTGTGACCGACTCCAATAAAAACGAAAAATTTAAAGTGATATTAACGTTTTTACAGATATTAAAAGTAATCGTTTTTTATCGCCCTGACTTGGTGATAACAACTGGAGCTGCCCCTGGTTTACTCGCTCTGGCGATAGGACGCGTCTTTTTAGCAAAAACAATATGGATAGACAGTATTGCCAATGGTGAAAAGCTTTCTATGGGCGGGAAAATATCACGGCGATTTGCGCATGTGGTGATGTCACAATGGCAAGAGGTTGCTCGACAAAACAATGTACAGCATAAGGGTTCTGTATTTTGAATAAAAGGATATTTGTAACGGCTGGTACTCAACTGCCTTTCGAACGGATGTTAGGTTGGATTAACGACTGGGTTTGTAATTGTAACTATGCAGTAAAGGTACAGGCTCAAGCCTGCGGAATTACGGGTAATTATCCAAATATTGAAACTAAGGGGTTAATGTCACCCGCTGAATATAGTAATGCTATTTCATCCTCAGACTTGTTAGTAGGTCATGCTGGAATCGGGACTATAATTACCGCTCATGAATACGAGTTACCACTGATAATTGTACCGAGAGAGTTTGCTCTGGGAGAGCATAGAAACGATCATCAAATTGCTACTGCGGCTAAATTTGAAGGTACAGAAGGGATATACATAGCAAGGACGCAAGAGAAACTAATAGATTTATTAAATGATCCTCAGCTACAAAAGTGTTCTGGTGGCAACTCACAAAATAGAAAAGTATTTGTTGATAATTTAACGAATCTTATAGATGGTCTATTAAAATGAGAAAGGTACCATTGACTCTTGTTGCAAACCTCTACCCAAGCACAGATAAGCCATATTTCGGTACATTTATAAAAAATATTTATGAAAGTCTCGATGAAAATCTTTTTGATAAGGAAAAACTAGTCTTACCCGAATTCGGAGAGGGATTTAAAGGGTACTTAAAATTCTATTTTAGTACTTTTTTTAATTTGTTCACGGCAGAAGGTATAGTTTATGTTCATTATGTATCACATAGTGTTTTACCCGTTTTATTATCATGTATTCTCAATAAAAAAATAAAATTAATTCTGAATTATCATGGAAGTGATGCTTTTCCTGAAAGCTCGGAAAGTTCACTAAAATCTGCAATAAAAAAATTGCTCTGTAAATGGGCTAATAGAAAGTCTGTTCTGATTGTAGTTCCATCTAACTATTTTAAAAATAAAATGATAGATGGATATAGAGTTGATGAGGATAAAATTTATGTTTCTCCATCCGGTGGGTATGATAAAAATATATTTTATGCACTAGATGAAGAACTTAACAGTAAGATGAATGACAAAATACACTATCTTTTCGCTGGAAGAATGATAGAGGGCAAAGGATGCATATTAGCAGCTAAAGCGGCGCTATCCTTGTCGTTAAAAAACCCAGAAGTAACATTTACATTTCTAGGTAGTGGTCCTAAAAAAGCAGAAGTAGAAAAAATATTAGAGCCATTAATAGTTCAAGGCCGGTGCAGTCTTAAACCTTCAGTAAATCAAGAGCAACTTGCTGATGAGTTCCGAAAATCTACATTTTTCTTATTTCCTTCAATGAGAGAAGGTGAGTCACTTGGCTTAGTTCTTGTGGAAGCAATAGCATGTGGTTGCATTCCTGTTGTTATTAGGCAGGGAGCTATTAATGAAATATTAGGTAGCAATGCTGAACAGTTGGCTACAAATAAAAGTAGATATGTTGATCTGGTCAACGATACTGATGATATGACTTTAAAATATAAACAACAACTTCAATCAAATTTAATGGATAGAGCAACTGCTTATGAAAGAGCTAGTATTAGTAATAAACTATCATTAAGAATCTATAGTGAGAGTAAATAAATTTGTTACCCAAAGAAATTGTTAGACATAAATTAGAGGGACTATATGCCTGATGTATTTATAATCGGTGTAACTAAGTGCGCGACGACATCGCTCTATGACATGTTGATGCAGCATCCAGGTGTACATACCCAATATCATAAAGAACCTCATTATCATTTCGCTAAATATAAAGGTTTGAATTTCAGTGGGGAAGCGGATAATGATGCAGTTAAACAAATGTTTGTGGCAGATAAAAGTAGATACGAAGCATTATATGATAGTGATAAAATCACAATCGATGCATCTGCTATGACTATAGAAGATGAACGTGCATTGCAAGATATTAATATAAATTATCCTAATTCTAAAATAATTATTTGTGTCCGTAACCCTATACAAAGAGCTTTTTCGGCCTATAGTCATATGAAAAGAGATGTTAGAGAGTCTCTTAGTTTCAGGGAAGCATTAGAAGAAGAGTTAAAAGGTGAAAGAGAAGGTTATTTACCTATTTGGCACTATTATAAATGTGGTTGTTATGTAGATAAAATTAGGTTTTGCAGAGAATTATTCGGAGATAGATTGCTATTAATTAGTTTTGAGGAATTAATAGCTAACCAAATCGAAGTTATGAGAAAAGTAACGAGTTTTTTAAATCTAGTAGCTATAGATTATAAAACAGAGGTTAGTAACAAAAGTGGAAATCCAAAATCAAAATTTCTACAAAAAGCAATCATGAGAAAATCACTAACTAAATCAATTGTAGTATTTTTGGTGCCCTCATATATCAGGAAGAAAATGAAATCTATTATTATGGAGAGAAATACTGCAGATAAAGAGATTTTAAGGAATGAAGACCGTGCTTTCCTTTTTGAACTTTATAAAACTGAAATTAAAAAGTTGTCTGATAGCGAAGATGACGTAATTTTAAAGAAGATATATGAGTTCTAATACATTAAAAATAAAGTATATCGACATGGCTTTGTTGGTTGTGCTGACAATGCTTTTATTCACTTATGTAAAAAAAATATCGATTGAAACTTTCTCTATTTATAGCGCTGTTGAAAAAATTATACCTATCCTATGTGTAGGTATATTACTTACTAAAAAACTTTACACTAATAATGCAGTTAAGCGTACGATCTTCGCATTGATAGCATTTTTAGGTTGGGGAATATTTATCTCATTACTAAATGGGAAAAATTCTTCTATTATAATTTATCAGATCTATCATGAAATAAAATATCCAACATTATTTATGATTGGCTGCGGGATAAGTATTAGATCAAGGTATTTATCGAGTAATAGATTCAATAGATTTATTCTTCTAATACTCGTACTATGTTTCTTAGACATAGCCTTTAGAGAGATTGCTCCCTCTGCTTACAATTCCCTATACAAAGACGGTGGCCATTTAGGTAGAGGGGATTTTAGTGATTTTAATATAGTACGTCATTCCGGAATATTTTGGCACTCTTCTCAGTTAGCTGTTTTTTCAAGCTTAGTTATAATTTACTATATTAGTGAACTAAAAAGTAAAAGTAAGATTAGTACGCTTACGCTTTGCGGCTTGTCAGTAGTTTGCTTGTTGTTTTCTAGGCAACGTTTCGAATTGCTATGCTTACTAACTGTTATTTCAATATATATTTTGGTAAGTATTAGAGTTTTGAATCAGAGAAATTTATCGAAATTACTTTTTATAATTTTGATATCCTCACTACTAGTAGCTCCTTTGTCTATTTTTTTTATACATGTCGATCTCGATAAATTTCGTGAGGTTCCTAGGTTCGTCTTTTATTCCAGATCTTATCTAGAACTAATCGATTCTGCTTTCTTAGGCAAAGGTTGGGGAACTATTGGAAGTCACGCGGCTGCAGATATGACTGATGCATATAACACAATCTATTGGCAACAATATTGGTGGATAAAGGAAGGTTTGTATTCATATGACACATTTTGGCCACATATAATTGGTGAATTAGGCTTACCAGGTTTATTTTTGTGTGTAACACTTGTATGTACAATGTTGAATTTGTTCACAAGTATAAATTCCAAATTAATGTTTCTTTTTCTTGTTCTAACTAGCTTGTCTAGTTCAAATTTACAATCATTTTATTATCTATTAATTACATTCGCGATGATGATTGCGGCAGAGAAGAGGTATTATGGAAATACCTGAGGAAAGTTTAATTAAGAATGATCATTTTACAAGATCTGTTAAATTTGATTTTTCTAAGGATAATCTGCAGCAGTATTTTAGAACTTTATGTTCTAAGTGTGAAGATAACGATAAAATATATAAATATAACGAAGAGTATAACTATATTGAAATTAGCCATGATTACCCACGGTCAGAAGTGGCAACCTTTAGAATACTTAAAGATAGAAATGTTCAAATAAGTTGGAGATTGAAGTTAGATAATCCTAGTGATGAAATAGAGACGACCGTTAGCCAGATTATTGGCTGGCAGGATAGCTGTTTTGATGGTGGGAATTATCACATAAGAAAAAATGGTGATTATTGGCAAGTTTGGATCAGAAATCTTGGTAATAGTACTCGGGATATCCTCTTAAACAAGGAAATCGTATATGGGGAGTGGGTAAGGTTCAATGTTATTGCCAATTTTTCATATACAGATGGAAATTTCCTTCTGAGTATCAAAGATAGTGAATCCTTTGAAGTATATGATTTAATAAAGCATGGTCAAAGTTATGTGAATTGTGATCTTGGGCCTTACCTTAAATTCGGAAGTTACTCTAGCGACTCTTCAAACCTTAAAGTCTCTATTAGTCAAATTTCAATTAACTATCAAAACTGAATATTTTAAATATATGACAAATGAAATTTTGATTCTAATAATTTCAACTTGAACAAATTGAGTTATAGAAGTATCTGCTAATTTTAAGAAAAATTTAATATTCCTTAAAAAAGTGTTTGTTGTATTTAGAATTATTTAAGATTTCATATAAATTTTCAGATGATTCATATTCGCTTTTAAATTTCTTATAAACATTAGAATACCATTTCATTTCTCCTGAATTTATTGATTCAATCTTAACGTCCTGATTAACAAATTCTGATAATATGTGTTCGTTCTCATTTAGTTTATCTAAAGACATAAGTAAACATTCGTACTTTCCATTTTTATATATATTGTAGCCTTTTTTACTTTGAAAAGGTTTTAAGTATACATCAATGCCACTAAATCTTTTTATCTCGTCATCCAGCCAAGTCAAACAATATTCATGATTAAAATACTCTTCGAATGATTCACATAGTATATCGAACCCTTCTCTTCGCGCATCTATATGCTTATTTGAATTATAACCTGACTGTGCTGAGCTAAGCCAAAATGGCAGAGCTTGGAAGAACATCGATATGTTTCGTTGCATTGGTGGCCTGACAATGGTAATAATTTTTATAGAACTTGCTGTTCTAAATATCATCCTCCGCAAAAAGTTACGTAAGATAATAGATACTTTATTCTTAATACCGAAATTTCTTAATTCCCAGTGCAATGGGTTCGGTGGGTTATTATACAATGAATGTAAGTGAAAACTGCCATCTATGTTATTTTCCAATGAGCTTGACCCAACCTTTCCCATCGTGTATACCAATATTATGTCTTTTCTATAACATTTATTTAAGAGATTAATGAGTTTCTTCATTATTTTTCCGATGTTAGTCTTTTAGAATTGGAATTACTTTTTTTAAGAGTGCCAAATTTAATATTGCCATTGATATAGAATATGTTGCTGCAGCTCCAAGTAATCCGTAATGATCTATTAAAATGTAAGACAGTATTATACTAAAAACGCCTGATAGTATATTGAACAACATTACCGTTTTGTATTCACCTTTCATTTGCAATACATATGAAACTGAACCACATAAGACGCTAACTATTTGTCCTATCATCATTACAAGTAAGATTGAGTAAGCAGACGCATATTCTTCTCCAAAAATCATTAATAGTTGCTTTCCAAAATATATGTAGAAAATCGTTACAAAAGATGAAAATGCTATAGATATTTTTATGGAGAGTATAAATACTTTTCTTACATTTAATATATCGCCTGATTTAAAAAAAATTGCATATTTAGGTGCCGTCACAGAGTTTACTGCGACTAAAATAAAGCTTATTAACATTACTAGTCGTAAACATACCGTAAATAAAGAAACTTCTTCAGGCGTGCTAAAACTAGCAAGTATAAACTGTGAAGACCAGTTTAATACTAAGTTGAATATAACAATAATAAATAATGGTAACGATATTTTTATGCTGGAATAAAATAGATTAAAATCGTATTTAAAACTTAATACTTTAGTTTTTCCCAACTTTATTGAATAGAAATAAAGTAATAAAGAAGAAACAAGACATCCAACTAGATAGCTTGCGCATATGTCTACTAAAACAATATTGCTTTTCGTAATGTATATAATTCCAACTAGTATTAATGTAAATGATTGTTGTATGAAATTAAGTGCTAGGATATAAATATATGCTTTATTTTTTGCTTGAAAGAAGTTCGCTATTAGTAAGCAAATATTATAAAAGGGGATAGAAAAAAATGCGAAAGATATTTTTTCAAACCTAAAATTCGGGAATAAATAACTGAGTAATATGCTGTTGTCTAAATAAAGTAGAGACGATAATAAAAAGGAAATAAGAAATATTGGTATTAGATGTGAATGCAGGTATTTTATATACTTACTATCGTTTCTATTTGAGGTAGAAGACAGTTCTTTGACGATATTTTTATCAACACCAAATCTGGAGATATTTGAACTAATTAATACAATCGTTATAAAAAATAAAAATAAGCCGGATTCAGTGGTATTTAAGCTTCTAGTGATAATTAGCGTAAATAAAACAGTACTTACAGCACTAGCTATTTTTGCTAACAGGCTTAATAAACTTCCTGTAATTATATCCCTCATTTGTCGATATCATTCCATTTATTTTTTATTACGAGCTGTTTCAGGTATGAGCAGTAATAAATTATTAGATCTTTGCATGATTGAAAAGAAAGTATGTCGAATACAATTTGTATTGTTTTTCTTCTCAATCCATTACTATAAATCCTTTTTTTTGGTGTAACATAGAAAAAGATTTTCGCAAGTGGACTTGGAGTTTTATCATATAATATAATATCAGCAAAGAATTTAAATATGTTATTTATCCTTCTGAATTCTTCTGGATTCTTGATTTTTTTATTTTCGTTTTTCACAATTAGATGTTCGTTATCTATTAATGAATGATGATAAGCGTAACAATCATTTTGAAAATGTAATGCTAAGTGGTTAAGATTATCCTCTATAGATAGAATTCGAATATTTTCTGAGTTGTAGTAGGCATGTGGAATTGAATACTTGAATAAGGTTTTTGTATCGATAAAAAATTTAAATGGGTTCACTAAAAATCTATGTAAATCTATATATATTCCTCCACTGTACCATGTGGATTCATAAGAGTCTGTGAAGGGTTTATCATCCTTTTGGCTTCTTACAAAATTAAAAATTTTTAAGATTTTTAAAATTTCATTGATGTCTTTATCATTAACTAATATATCAATGTCAGAGGAGCCTCTGGGAGAGTCTGCTTTATATATATTATCATTGAAAGCCATTGATTTTAGCAAGATCAACTTTAATCCTCTGTACTCTAGTTCCTTACTTAGCTTTTTAACGAAATTTCTTTTTTCTAAATAATTTGCAATCACTTGGATCGAAATTTTTTTCAAAGTTAGTGATGCTTTATATTGTTCTAATTGCTTATTTCCTAGGTTTTTTACTACCAGAGGTGCAAGATGATGATATTCGGGGTTTTCTATTAGACTATTAATTGAACGCTGGATAGTCAGTCTATCACTTGGCATATTTCTATTGCAGCAAATCCTAAAGAGATTCGCAATTTCAATATCGTTCATTTTAGTCAGCTTTATGTATTAGATCTGTTACATTCGAAAACAAATTTAGAAAGACTATATGTCCAAACCATAGTAATTTTCTTGGTAATAATGCTCACCGTAATAACTCATTTTCCTTGCTGAAGCCTGAGTCAGCACGATACCAGTAACGTTTGCATTAACTTTATTTAGGCGTGTAATAGTCTCTTTTGCCATGCTGATTTTAGTTTCTTCGGCTTTAACTGCAACTATAGTTGCGTCCGCCATTTTAGCTAATACACATGAGTCGCTTACTGGCAGTGTTGGTGGGCTATCAATAACTATATGTGCAAATCTATCTTTTAAAGACGCAAGTAGATTACTAAAGCGTTTACTGGATATTAATTCCATAGGATTGGGGGGAATGGTTCCACAGGTAATAACGCTAAGGTTAGGCGCTCCTTCAACCTGATGGAACATATTGGTATCTGTTTTACCACTAAGTAAGTCACTTAATCCCATATCGGCTTTAATACCTAAATCCTTACCAACTGCTGGTTTACGCAGATCCATTTCTATTAATAGCGTTTTGTCCATCTGGCTTAACGCTACGGCTAGGTTAATTGCTAGTGTCGTTTTACCTTCAGAGCCATTGGTAGATGTAATTAGAATCGTTTTAGGAGGATTGTCTATGTTTGAGAATAACAATCCCGTACGTATTGTATTGATAGCTTCAGCAAAAGTACTGCGTTGGTCTGCAATATATTGCTTTTCTGGTGCAATTGTATTTTTATTTTTCTTTACCAGTGGCGTAATACCCAGAGAAGGGAGATGAAGTTCTTGTTCTAATTGGTCTGGCGTTCTGAACACATTCCCCATCATTTCCCTGATAAAGGCATAAACAACACCAATAAATACGCCAAAAACAATACTGATAGCCAATACGAGCGTCGCTCGCGGTTTTACCGGAAACTCAGGGATAGTTGCGCTGTCGATTACGCGTATGTTTGATGCGTCATATTCACCTGATACATCGGCTTCCATTAATTTACCCAGGAAGCTTTCGTAGATTCGGCGGTTATTTTCAACCTCGCGTTCTAAGCGGGTAAGTTCGAAACTATCACCTTGGTATGACTGAAGCCCTTCACGTGTTTCTGATATGAGGCGCTTTATATTTTGTTCTTGTGCTTGTGCAGAGCGGTAGTCTTTCTTAATGCTCTCTACTATCTTAGCGGCTTCTCTGTCGAGGTTAGCTTGTGCGCTGGCTAGGTCAGAACGGGCAGCAATCATCTTAGGGTGCTTTTCGCCGTATCGCTCGCTGAGTTCTTGTACTTTACGGCTTAAGGTGCTTTCTTCACGCACTAGATCTCGAATCGTATTGCTCTGTAATACCGGTCCTAAGGAGCGGTAATCGCCACCCTCACGTTCAAGTTGCATAATTTGAGAATACAGATCTTTGGCCTGAGATAGCTGCGTTTGTGCTCGCACGAGTTCGGTATTGAGAGTTTGCAGTTGGGTATTAGCAATGCGTTGTTGCTGCTCCGTATCCATTAGGTTTTGTGACAAACGAAAATCGCGCAGTTTATCCTCGGAGACTTGTAAAGTTTGCCGTAATTCTTCTAACTGTTCGGTTAACCATTCGGCGGTGTCTTTAATTTGGCTTAAACGAGCTTCTAAACCAAATTGAATGTAAGACTCGCTAATGGCATTAACCACATTGGCAGCAAGTGTCGGGTCTTCGTGTTGGTAACTAATATTAATGATCTGGCTTTGAGTACCGCCTTCAACACTTAGCCCTGCTTGAATCCCTTGCGCAAGTATAGTTCGCAATTGTGCGTCGGTAAGCGCCTGAGTTCCTGTAGTAGTAGGCTCTTCTTCTTTTGGAATAAGTGATTTAATAAATGCTTTTATGTCTTTAACCAGGCTTTCATTTTCGCCACTGGCTTTTGCTTCAGCCAGTTCCTGCTTATACCTTTCTACCAGGTTCAATTTGTCTACAACGGTTTCGGCTACTTTGCGAGACTGAATGATTTCGTATTGCGTTTCGTAAAACAGAAACACCATTGAATTCATTACATATTGGTCTTGAGCAGTTGCATTCGGCTGGATGGGATCAGCTTGTATCTTTGCTGACGCCTGATAAATGGGCGTAGCTTTGATGATATAAAAAATAGCTAACGCAATAAAAATGAAGGTAGTTAGAATAATGCTCCACTTACGGCGTTTAAGAATACGAATATATTGGCCGATATCGATAACGTCATCGTCATGTGATTTAACCTGGCCACTGTAGTCCATAGATTGCATGCATTAAATCCTTTTAGAAAAAGCTTTCTTCAACGGTTATTACGTCACCAGGTTGTACTGTGGTGCTCAAAGTAGCGTCAATAGCAGTGCCATTGCCGCTTTCTCTTGTTAATTTAATATTGGTGCGAGATGCGCGTTCAGTAAATCCACCAGCCAAGGTGATTGCTCGCTGCACTGTCATCCCTTCACGGTAGCTATAACCTCCGGGTTTATCCACTTCGCCATTTACGTAAAACTGGCGATATTCAACAATGGTAATGGTGATATCGGGCTTTTTAAGGTAGTCACCTAAGTAGGCGTTATGAATGAGTTTTTCTGCTTCGGAAACACTTAAACCTTTTACGTTAATTTGGCCAACTAATGGCATTGCAATGGTGCCTGTGCTGGAAACCCGAGCTTCTTTCAAACTTAAATCAGGCTCATCAAATACGGTAACACTAATCACATCGTCGGCACTAAGCTTATAGTGTTGTAAGTCTTGTGCTACGGCACTATTAACGAGTGCTAATAAGCAAAATAGCCCAACTAGCAAAGTGCTAGAAGACTTGTTTATCAAACGTAGGTAAGTATTCATATTATTAATCTTCCAATGAAACGATTACACTTAAACCAAAAATGTTAGCTTTGTAATCGGCAATTGCTACCGTTGAATCCCTTTCCTCATATGTATAGTCTGCCGCCAGTGCGACGTTGCGGAGCAGTTCATACTCTAAGCCAAGTTGGTAAGCATAACGTTTATCTTCCCGGTTAGAGCTAAATACCAGTTCGTCATTGGCATATCCCGCATCCGCTTTTAGCTTTAATCGTTCTGTGAGCTCGTGGTTAACAGATAAACCATAGGTAGTTCTTAAAAAACCGCCGGCTTCGTCCAGAGAGGAATCTATGGACTCGCGTTTGGCTGCAGCAATTATTTTTGTATAAGTATTTACTGCCCAGGTGATCTCACCATCATAAGCCAGACCATCGATATCCCGAATGGTATCTAGGTCGTAATCCCGATCTTGATAACCAATATTGATATCACCGGTGAGCTTGCCGGTAAAATCCCAGGTTACGCCAGCACGGTAGCGTTTGTATGTGTTATCCAATTCGAAGTTTATTCCTGGGGTATAGTCTAACTCGGAAATAATCGCTTCTGCGTACACTCGGGTGTTCGGTGCAATTCTGTAGGTAAATCGTCCGGTAAACTGGTCGCTTACATAATCAAAAAAATCTAAATCGTTATTTGTGTAATCTTTATCTGTTCTGCGATAATTCACTGCTATTCGGCCGATAGCCTCTTCAGAGCCATAAGCTAATCCGGCTAATACAAAGTTTTGGTCATACTTGTTGTATTCAGTCATATCTAACTGTAAGCGATTTATTGAGCCCGGGTCTTCGTGTTCTTTTTGATATCCGGCTTCAAATCGTGAACTAAATCGCAATGTATGGTCGAAATCTATTCTCCCACGTAAATCATGGTCCGTGTAATCAGCATCGGACTGGTCTGAAAACTTAGCGTAATCACCATTATAGGATAATTGAAAACGATGTTTGCCTAGTCCACCAACGGCTGCTAACTCAGGGCGAAGGCGTAAGTAGGTATCAGATTGGGCTAGATCATCGATTACACGATAAATATTGTCATCTCGCACTATTGATGCATCAGCTGTGGCAAATAATCCAGGTTTTTCGTCTGATTGTGCAACGGCGTTTGAACTCAGCACTGCTATTGCTAAGGTTGATAATAAAAATGTAGTTGAGTTACGCATTCCCATTACTTCCATAAATCCTTAAACCAATCCCAAATCCCAAGGGAAAAGCCTTTAAATATATCAATGCCCAATGCTGATTTTATTAAGTACAGTACGAGCAGTCCAAATAGGGTTGATGCCCCAATAAACGCAGCCACAAACAAAGCGAAGGTAAAAGCAGAGATTTGCTTTTCTCTTCGGGTAAGCTCTCTGCGGTTACGGCCCATCAGCAGTACAAAATAAACTCTGCTTTTGGCAAAAGGTACGGGGAAGGTTGAACGTATGTCCAGTGAATGCTTTTTCCAACTGCGTGCGCCTAACGCACTATGCAGGTGAGAAAGCTGTTCATCCGTAAAGCTTTGAGCTACTTCTGGCGGCATGCGCTTAAGTAAACTGTTTAGAGCCGGGTCGGCCGTGCTCGGTGCTTTATCGCTTTCCACCATATTCCTTTACACTACCACTGGTTTATTGTGTGCACTACATTGGAACATATTATGCCTATTGTTGGCACTAAATTGCACCAAAAATCTTATGATTGCTATTTATGCCGGTGTTTGCAGCCTTATATGCAAATTCTTATCCACAATCGTTACAAATAATTATGACCAAAAAGTGATAACAAATAAATCTGTGGCTTTTAAGTAAGATTAAGTATTTGGTAGCTGCTTAAACGTTTCAATTGTTTCAGCCAGGTTGATCACCGTGGGGTGGCCATAGTGGCTGGTATCGATATGCAGGGAGTTGCCAATCCAAATGGGGGTTTGGGTTGAGTTATGCCCATGCACCGAAAAGTCTACGCCGTGGTTTACTTTGTGTTGGCGTTTGGTAAAGCGCTCTCTGTCCCAGAGCAGGGGGGCTACGCAGGCTTCGGTATTGCCCGGCATGGTGGTCCAGCTCCAGGTGGGCGGCAGAGTATGTGATATACCAATGGTGTGGCCCTGGTAGTTCAGGGTGATCGAGAGTGGCTGGCGTAAAAACCATTTACACATATTCACCAGGGTTTGAAACTGAGTGTTGCTATGCCATTTGCCGCCATTTTGGGTCCATAGCCTGAGCGCAAAGGTGTCGCGGCTCATTAAGGCTTCGAGCATCATATGTTCGTGGTTGCCTAATACCACATGGGCACCAATTTTGTGCAGGTATGCCACCAGGTGCGGGCTGTCGGGGCCGCGGTCGATAATATCGCCCAGGCTAATTAAGGTATCTTCATCGGGATTAAAGTTTACCTTGTTAAGCTGGGTTTTGAGCCGGCTGTAGTCACCATCCAGATCGCCCACCACAAACACGCGTTTATCGTTGTCGATAGTAAGGTGCTTGGTTAACGGGGCTTTACTAATGGCATTGGTTTTAATTTTCATTATGAATAACGGCAGCTTTGGTTGGTGGTATTAATGGGGTTTATTTATTTTTTGTGTTTTTATAAGTAAACATTGATACCAAATAGCGCTTGGTGTTGCAACGGATAACGGCGTTTGGTTTAGCCCGGATTGTAAAGCGATACCAGCTTTTCATACAGCGGCATGCGTTCTACTAAAATTGCCACAGTAATGGCCGCCATTAGGGATATCCGCAATACCCAGTGTGCTTTGTGGGGCCGCTGAAAGTGCATCTGTATACTAATGCCCAGTATGGCCCCTAACTCGTTGCGCAGGATATCTTCCCACTGAAATGCCCGGCCAACAGAACTTTGAATGGTTTCTACCAGCAGGCTAAGGGCAAATACAATGAGTAAAAAGCGGGGCAGGCGGGTGCGGTTTTTGCCTTTGGTGAAGGGATAAAACGCCAGGGCAAACATACAAAAAAGATGATATGCCCGGTATTCAGGATGGCGCCACCCACGGCGTTTCGCAGCTCTTTCGGCACCGGGATAAAAAACAAGGCAGATAATAATATAAAGCCCAGTACCAATACCCACGGCAATAAAAATGGCGGGCGGGGCTTTAGATGGGGTTCATCCTGAACAGACATTGGCTCTCTGGTATCGGTACATTAACGAGATTGAGTATAACGTATTTACCAAATGAGAGCACAAAGATTATTAACCATGCGTGCTTTGGGGTGGTGTTTATTTGTAAGTAATTGCAAAAGGAAAGGGAACTGCATTACCTAACCTTTAAAGATAAAGCTTGGGCGTTATGGGAGCCTGATATTGTTATGAGATGCGATGTTCGGTAAACCACTTTAAACTCATCTGCTTACTGGCCATAAACTGCTACACTCGCCGGGCAACTATTGTTAACTGTGGGGCTTTTTATGGCATTTTTAAGCGAGAGCACGTTTCAAACCATTATCGGTGCCACGCCGCTGGTGTCTATCGATCTGATTGTGAAAAACGCTAAGGGCGAGGTATTACTGGGCTATCGTACTAATCGCCCGGCGCAGGGGTATTGGTTTGTACCGGGTGGCCGGGTGCAGAAAAACGAACGGCTGGATAACGCATTCTTACGCCTTACCAAGGCCGAATTAGGTGTGGCTATGCAACGTGCTTCGGCAACTTTTATGGGCGTTTATGAGCATTTATATGATGACAGCGCGTTTGATAAAGCGGTATCTACCCATTATGTAGTGCTGGGTTACGAGCTTGAGCTGGATATCAGTTTGGATGCATTGCCAAAAGAACAGCACAATCAGTATGCCTGGATGGCGAGTGATGAACTGCTAAATCGCGACGACGTGCATGTGCATACTAAGTGGTATGTGGCGTAGCCGGGCGTACGTTAAATGTTATTCGTGCTAGTTCAGATAAACGTTAAGGTGTACCGTTATTTGTATGGCCTCCGCTAGGAGGCCGTTTTTATTACTGTACTGGTATTATTTAACGGTGGCTTTGGCGCGCGAGTCTATGGTTTTGAAAATAAAATCCATAAGTTCTGGCTGCCAGATATCGTTATGACCGTCCATGATGCCGTCTTCGGTAAATATATTCATGTACGGGTTGTTACGCTGTACGCGATTTTTAGAGGTCAATTTTAAACAAGGGCCAACTATGGTCGACTCGTTTTGAGTAATGGTGTTCATTGTTTCTACAGGCATTGCTTGCGATTTAAGCTCACTGTATTGGCAATTATCTATACGATTAAGAAAGTGGGTAACATAGGCATCATAGTGCCCTATGCCTGTCATATCAGCCCGCCATTCTTTAACCAGGTGGTGGTTGGCCTGGTTGCTGGTTGCCTTGGAGTTAAAAGGGCGGCAGTATTTAGCGGTTGTTTTCTCGTGGGTTTCAAACAAGACGTTGGGAATTCGGCCCACCGGAAAGGTCCACCTTACTGCCCAGTCTTCTGCAGCGCTTAGCAGCATTAACCTGGGCGGTTGATAGGCGGGATATGCCCGGCATTCATCTTGCGAGAGATCGTACAATGAATGGTATAACATGGCTTCGAATGCCGGGTTAATTAACACCACCAAATCGCCAAATCCTGCAACCGCCTTGGTTGTGTTAAACGGCCGGCTTTGTATATATCGCTCGGCTAATATACTCTGAATTGAGGAGAACAACGCCGCGCCACCAAAACTGTGACCAATGGTTACCATAGTATTGTTGGGCGACTGATGTTTAACAATATCTTCCAGCTCCAATAAGGTAGTGATCATGCCATTACGGCCTACCTGATGAGCGGTTTGTTTTCTGTCCCAGAAGGTTAGAAGGTGGTTAAGGTACCAGGGAAAGCGTCGGCCATGCCAGCCAAGGTATACGCCTACCACCTGTTGGCCTGGGTTTTCTTTAGCCAAACGGCTAAGAACCTGGCGAAGTTTAATAATATCACCGTCTTCATCGTCACCATCGGCATTATGATTCCAACCGTGAATGTAAGTTACTAACAATGTGGGTTGGTTTGAGTGGGTAAGCGATCGTAACTGGTTCATTACGGTTTTTTTATTGGCGGCGCTGTAAACGGCTCCTTGATCGTCAAACTCAACAAAATGCAGCTGATAGGTTGTATTGGCACTGGTACTCGTAGCGGCTGATTTAGTCATACCCGACGTGGCGCAGGCGTTCTTGCCATGATAAGGGCAGATACTGCTATAGTCGCTTCTGAAAGCACCGGTATTTATACACCCTGAGGTGATCAGCGTTAGCATGAGTAAGCTTAAGGATTTGAGCGTTTTTTTGTGGCGTTGGAGTAGCTTGAGTAATTGGGTCATGAGTCGATTCTTATTTTTAATGTCATTGGAACGGGCTTTTATTTAGGCATGGTGAAAAACTGACTGCGTTATTTCACGCATGCCTCATACAATCTGGTGTTAGTGCCATTAATTACCGGTAATAAACGATCGAATACTGTCGAAGCCGGAGCGGTAGGCAAAGAATATCCCTACATCATCGGCGCCTTTGCCTAAATTCGCTTTAAATCCAACCACAAAACGGCCTTCGTCGGGATCGGCATCCGGGGCGTTATTTAATTGCCATTCGCCGCGGATCAGCCAGCGTTTTTGATCTTCCAGACCTCCGTACTCTTCAAAATTGAGGTAACTTACCCACACCTTTCCACGAGGAATACTATTTTTGGCATTACGGGTACTATTACCAAAATATAAGTACTCGCCCAGTAAACCATAATAATGCACTACAGCGTCTTGTTCGTCGGTTATGCTGTCGCGGGTTTTAAAGCCTGCCAGCGCCCCTACTGTAAAATAATCCTTGAGCGTATCATCTTTGTCAGCCCAAAAGTTGGTGGTCACTTTGGTGTAAATGTCCAGTGAGTCGGATACGTCATTGAAGGTGGGTTGACTCGGTTTTGAGGTTTCATCTTCGGGCATTTCTTCAGGCTGGTCGCCTTCTGCATCAGTGGCGGGTTCTGTGGGTGTGCTGTTATCTTCTGAGTCGGTAAGCGTAGGGCTGCTTGCAAAGAGTCCGCCGATTTCCCAGTGCAGTGTATTGCCGCTTTCAGAGCGCCATCTGCCGTCAAAACCAAATTGGGCAAAGGGGGTTTGCTCCTGCAGCCCTTCGTGTTCGTTATCTTCGTTGTACGATGAGTTGAGTGAATAACCCACCATAAACTGGTTAGTCCAGCTTGAGCCATCACTGGGTTTGTAATAATTATTTGCGCAGTTTTTGGTGAGGTTGTTTATCCAGTCTTTACGCGCTGTTTCGGTTACCGCGGTGGCGGGCGAACCTGGGTGTTTTTTTACTGCAAAATGGTCAAGATCAATGGTATCGATCTCCCGGCCAGCAGAGCAGGTGTTAAAACTGGCCTCGAAACTTTGGATCTCTGTTTCGACACAGGTTTGTTGATCGGCATCTTCGCAGCGAACAGTCAGAGTGGAACTGGCGTTAGCCTTAGTTATGGTAACCGCGGTTAACAGGGTAGTGGTTATTATCATTATTGAGGAATATTGAGATGTTTTCATTGCTTTTCCTTGTATGTTTTTTATACAAGTTGATGCAGTGGGCGGTTTCTCTCATTAAAATTTCAAAACGTGGATTTTAGTGGTGTACAAAATAACGGGCTGGCTAAGTGCGATGGGCTAAAGGGGGGAGAATTGGCAAGTCTTTTTGTGTAGGTAGGTTTGACAAAGGCAGCGCTTAAGTAAAGCGCTGCCTGTAACCAGACTGGTATTTAGATCACCTCAAACTCAACTTCAACGTTACCGCGGGTGGCATTGGAGTATGGGCATACTTCGTGCGCCTTGGCTACCATGGCCTCTTTATCGGTATCGATGTCACCTAAATCTACGATCAGTTTTACTTTAATCGCAAAGCCGGTAGGAATGGGGCCAATGCCTACTTCGCCGGTTACTTTAACGTCTTCCGGTAATGTTACTTTTTCCTGACCCGCCACAAAGCCCAGCGCGCCAATAAAGCAGGCTGCATAGCCAGCAGCAAACATCTGTTCAGGGTTTGTGCCCGGGCCATCGTCACCGCCCAGACCTTTTGGTACCGACAGGTCGGTTTTTAAACGGCCATCATCAGATTCCGCTTTACCGCCACGACCGCCGGTTGCTGTTGCTACGCCAGTGTAAAGTACATCATCTAATTTATGCATAGGGGTGTCCTCCTGAAATTTACTTTGTATGCAAAGTAAAAGTAGCAAACCTGTGGTTGCCTGACAACTATTTTGTATGCAAAATAATGGCAGAGGTATTTTTGTTATGACAGATGACGATCTGCTAAAGCTGGACAACCAGTTGTGCCACCGTTTTTATTCCGTATCCAATGCATTCACCCGGGCTTATCGGCCGTTGTTGCAAAAAATGGATATTACTTATCCGCAGTATCTTGTGTTGTTGGCATTGTGGGAGCATAAACAGCTCACTATTTCTGCGCTGGTAGAAAAAAGCCGGATCGATCCCGGTGGTTTAACGCTTATCCTGAAAAAGCTGGAGCAAAAGGGTTATGTGCATATTCAACCATCAGAACAAGACAAGCGGGTAAAACAGGTGGTATTAACCACCAAGGGTAAAGCAGCTAAAGCCGAGGCGGCGGCTATTCCTAAAGAGTTATTGTGTCAGATTGAAAACCTCGACATGAATGAGTTGCAGTTACTCAGTGGCCTTATTGATAAGCTGTACTGTGATTTAACGCATTCCTGATATTTTGTTTACCCTTCTCAGTCATCCCGCATGTTCTTCCTTCATCATCCCGGGGATGTTACCACTTTCGTCATCCTCGAGGATGCTACCACTTTCGTCATCCCCGCATGCTCTTGAGCGGGGAACTCCTTAAAAAGCTATTTAACCTGAGCCAAACTGATTGGGAGATACCGGCTCGTGGGCCGGGATGACAGTAATGATATTGTCATCCCCGCATGCTTTTGAGCGGGGATCTCCTGAAAAGGTTATTTTGCCTGAGTTAAACTGTTAGGGAGATCCCGGCTCGTGGGCCGGGATGACGGGAATGATATTGTCATCCCCGCATGCTCTTGAGCGGGGAACTCCTTAAAAAGGCTATTTAACCTGAGCCAAACTGTTTAGGAGATCCCGGCTCAAGGCCGGGATGACAGTATTTATTTGGCCGGGGTGACAGTCATTTTTTGGCCGGGATGACAGAATTAAAAATAGTCATCCCCGCATGCACCTCCTCCATTATCCCGCGGATGCTACCATTATCCCGCGGATGCTACCACCTCCGTCATCCCCGCATGCTTTTGAGCGGGGATCTCCTAAATAAGCAGGGCTCTCCTAAAAAGGCTGTTGAAGGTGAGCCAAACTGTTTAGGAGATCCCGGCTCAAGGCCGGGATGACGGGAATGATAATAGTCATCCCCGCATGCACCCCCCTCCATTATCCCGCGGATGCTACCACCTCCGTCATCCCCGCATGCTTTTGAGCGGGGATCTCCTGAAAAGGTTATTTTGCCTGAGTTAAACTGTTAGGGAGATCCCGGCTCGTGGGCCGGGATGACGGGAATGATATTGTCATCCCCGCATGCTCTTGAGCGGGGAACTCCTTAAAAAGGCTATTTAACCTGAGCCAAACTGTTTAGGAGATCCCGGCTCAAGGCCGGGATGACAGTATTTATTTGGCCGGGGTGACAGTCATTTTTTGGCCGGGATGACAGAATTAAAAATAGTCATCCCCGCATGCACCTCCTCCATTATCCCGCGGATGCTACCATTATCCCGCGGATGCTACCACCTCCGTCATCCCCGCATGCTTTTGAGCGGGGATCTCCTAAATAAGCAGGGCTCTCCTAAAAAGGCTGTTGAAGGTGAGCCAAACTGTTTAGGAGATCCCGGCTCAAGGCCGGGATGACGGGAAATTTTTGGCCGGGATGACGGGAAATTTTTGGCCGGGATGACCGTATTTATTTGGCCGGGGTGACAGTCATTTTTTGGCCGGGATGACAGCATATGTATGCTGGCTGCCCGGGATGGGAAGCGGAATATCCTTGGTCTATCTGATATCAGATATCTGCACTGCGTAATAATCATAATGCTGTACAGAACAACGCAGCTCATTACACTAGGTGCCTAATTTTTACAGCTAAATACCATGTTCAGTTAAAATTTTAGCCCTAATGTTGTTATCCCATTTTCCTGTGTTGTACAAGTCATTGTATGGAAACGAGTAGGTAATCATTACTCTTGATAAAGCTTCGCTTGTTGGAGCGTCACCAAAGGTGTTTGTTAACGGGTCAAACTCCTCAATTTCGATGTCAAACATGATCGCTTCCGCTGCCTCACTCAGGTATTGATATACTTCAAACTTCAATGTTTCAGAACTGGTCTTCGACTCATATAACTTAGCCATCACAACTAAAGCAAGCGACGGTGCAAGGCCTTTTAATGCCAACACTGCGTTCCCTCTTTCATGGTCTTCCGCTTGCTCATCCATAGCTAAACCATATGCCGTTTTAACACTGTAAAAATAAAGGTTATCGTCTTTTAGCTGTGTGCGTACCTTACCGTCCAGCTCAGCACTTGGGTAGCCGAATTTCAAATACATGGCAGATAGCCTCTCATTGCTTGGCTTATGCGTTCTTGCTAGTTCAAGGTACCTTTTCCATGCCGAAACTTCATCGCTTGAAAACCAATCGGCTGTTCCTAAAAACCACCAGACTGAAGTGTTATCGAGGTTGAGTTCTGCAAAATCCATAATTCGGTTTACAAGGTGCGGCTCTTCAAACGCGCGGTACAAGGCATGCAGGAGGTTTATGTAAAGAAGCGGCTCTGACTTAAATTTATTAAAATACGTGTCTATATCTTTAAAAGTAAACGCATCAGTATTTTGAAGGTAGCGTATAAGTGCTTTTGCTGACTCATTGTGCGGCGTAGAATCGCCCTCAGCTATCGCTTCAATGTATGCGTCGATGCTAGCGTATCTCAAATTGCTTTTCGCGGTTTCGAATTGCTGCGTTATCGTAGCTAACTCTTTTTTTAATAAGGCGATCTCGGCTTGAGCGACTTGTTTTTGCTTATCTATTAACGCCAGTTCTTCATCTAGCGCTTTCGTTTTTTCCAATACATCTTTTTCTTTTTGGGAGATACTGTCTTCAGCTTCGGCTAAGGAAGCTTTTATTTTTTCAATAGCCTCTAGTTCAGCTTGCAAGTCAGCTTCTTGTACAGCCATCTCATTTCTTATTGCATTAATTGCATCCTGATCTTTTGTAATTTTTTTCTGCCGGGCTGCTACATCGTTTTCAATTGTTTTTAGTTCATTGCGTTTTATATCAAGCTGCTTTTTAGCTTGTTCTGCTTCTTTCTTTTCTAATGTTGCCAGTCGAGCTGAATTTTCGTAGTAACCCGTATAAAGTTGAAAGCTCAGCGTTGCAGCGGCAACTATACTCGGAAGAATTGCAAACAAAATTACAGGTCTTTGGAACCATCGGCGCAATTGCTCGTGTTTTTGTAGTTCTAACAAGTCTACTTCTAACGCTAGTTTACGTTGTTCTAATGCGGAGTTGCTTGGGTATTCCTGCGCCATAAATTGCCTTGTTCTTGTGATATAACTTGTCGTAATAAGTAACGCTGAAATGGTGTTGAGCCGCCTTCCTATGAGGGAGATTAAATGGCAATTTCCTCATGTTTTGGCGACAAACTTGTAAGAGTTAATCATGCGGTGTGGTTAAATAATAAACAGTGTTGGTGTTATGTCAAATACCCTATTAACCGAATGATGAAGCCAAATCGACAGTGAAAGCTGTGGTCGACTTCTACGGACCAACTGTCTTTGTGGAGATGGGGAAGTTCCCCAGCATTTTTGATCACAAAGCTCCCAATTCACCAGAATCCATGGTCATCGGTGGACAGCCCCATTTGCCAGAAAATGCACAAAAAGTTGACGAGTACAATCCAATCACATACATATCCACTGAGCGTAATTTGCCGCCATTTTTGATTATGCATGCTAATTCCGATCCCGTTGTTCCTTTTAATCAAAGCGTGTTGTTGTATCAGGCACTACGAACGAATAACCATGAAGTGGTGTTCTACAATGTACAGGGGGGAGGTCGTGGCTATCGGTTTTTCATTCCTGCCGTTACCCAAAAAGTAGGTGCGTTTTTCAAAAAGCATCTGTAATGGAACTGCGCATTTCCTTGCGGATATTGTGAGTAGTTCGCACAGCCGGTACACCGTGAACCGGCTGTGCCCACAAAACTTAAGCCCTGGTAAACAGAATAGAAATCCTTAACTACGCCACTATTGCTGCGGCTTGTTGTAATTCGCGGCGGGATAGTTGGTTGGCTTTGTCGCCGCCGAAGCTGTGAATAATGTTATAGGCGCTGCTGGCTGGGATCCTTTGGTGAATACACAGGGCGTAGAGGAATAGGCGGCAGCGCTCGCAGTTACCATCGCAGTGCAGGTAAACTTTGCCGCCTTCGCGCAGGGTTTCGGCTACTTCCTGCAAGTACTGTTGCATAAAAGCTTTTTCGGTATCGTTGTTAACAAAAATATCGGCGATATTGAACGGGAGCCATAACCAGTGCAGCCCTGCCTCGGCTACATCACTTTTTAACTCAGGTTTGTTTTCTTCTGATGTCTGAATGGTGGCTATATGAGTAACGCCTTGCCCGCGTAACTTAGTGAGGTATTCAGGTGTGGGCCTGGCGCCCAGGGTAATGCGCCCGTTGCCAACGGTAAACCACGAAAGGCTGGATGTCATAACGAAATACTACGGTTAAGTGCTCTACACCACATAATAGTAAATTGAAAAGTAATGGCAACTGCAACCGCCAATTACAAACAAATGCCAGATGGCGTGGGTGTATTTTTTTGACTTAGCGACATAAAACAGCACGCCTATGCTAAAGCATAAGCCGCCGGCTACAATCAGCCACAATCCGGAGCCTGGCAGCGCCTGATAAAGGGGGTAAATTAATCCCAGCGCTATCCACCCCATGATCAGGTATGTCACTACCGATACTTTGGGAAAGCGGTGTCTGGCTATCATCTTAAAGGCCACGCCGGCTATTGCCAGTAGCCAGATAAACGCAGTGGCAATAACGCCAAGCGTGCCGCCAATGGCTACCAGTGTAAGGGGAGTATAAGTGCCCGCAATCAGCAAATAGATGGCGCTGTGATCAAACAGTTTTAACAGGCCTTTGGCCTTCTGATGGGTTACCGCGTGGTAAATCGTTGACGACAAAAACATAAAAATTAATGTGCCGCCATAAACTGCCGAAGCGGTAACACTTACCGACGTTTCGGCACGCAGTAACATATACACCAATCCCATAATGGCCGCCACACAGGCGAGGCCGTGGCTGATGCTATTGAGCCATTCTTCTGCAACTGAATAAGCGCGTTTGGGTAGTGAAGTCATAGTTTTCCTCTTGCTCTGTTTTGTCAGTGTAATATTTCGGCGAACACTTGTACACTCAAAAAAAGGTACTTTTATGGCGCAGAGGAAGTGGCAACAATGCCGTGATTGATCTTGAGTCAGGTACTCCTGGTTCGTGTAGTTGGGCTGATACATGCTGTTTGTTGGAAAGGATGTGTATGGAGATCCCCGGTCAATTTCTTTCTTGTCATCCCGGCCTCCGAGCCGGGAGCTCCCAAGCAGTTTGGCTTAGCTTAAGTAATCTTTTCAGGGGATCCCCGCTCAAGAGCGTGCGGGGATGACGGAGTGGGGAGCGTGCGGGGATGACGGGGTTGTTTGCGTGCGGGGATGACGGGGTTGTTTGCGTGCGGGGATGACGATTTTCATTCCTGTCATCCCGGCCTCCGAGCCGGGATCTCCTAAGCAGTTTGGCTCAGGTAAAATAGCCTTTTTAGGAGATCCCCGCTTAAGAGCGTGCGGGGATGACGGAGGGGGTTGCGTGCGGGGATGACGGAGGGGGAGCGTGCGGGGATGACCTGGTTATTGATGCTGCGTCGAAGAATGCCCCGTCATTCCGGCTTAAAAAATTAACGTCATCCCGGTCAATTTCTCTCTTGTCATCCCGGCCAATTTCTTTCTTGTCATCCCGGCCTCCGAGCCGGGATCTCCTAAGCAGTTTGGCTCAGGTAAAATAGCCTTTTTAGGAGATCCCCGCTTAAGAGCGTGCGGGGATGACGGGGTTGTTTGCGTGCGGGGATGACGATTTTCATTCTTGTCATCCCGGCCTCCGAGCCGGGATCTCCTAAGCAGTCTGGCTTAGCTGAAGTAATCTTTTCAGGGGTTCCCCGCTTAAGAGCATGCGTGGTGGACCGGGTTGTCTGTGCGGGAGATGGGTTAGCGTGCTTTGGGGATGTGTTGCTGCTCTAGGTTTTTGGTATGAGGCTGATCCCCTGATTGCGGCACATCGCGGTGAAGGCGTCGATTTCCGGGGCGGGCAGGGCTACTGTCATGGTTACCTGATGACTGTACTGACAATCGCTCACTTCGCCCTGCTGTTGTGTTACCCAATGACGAATAAACTGTTCGTGCTTAAAGTCGGCATTTACGGTGATTTCGTCCAGTGTAACATGCTGCGTAACCCCGAGGTTTTCCATTACCTGCTGCGCAGCACTGGAGTAGGCCCGCACTAAACCGCCGGCACCGAGTTTTATACCGCCAAAGTAACGGGTAACAATGAGCATGACGTCGCCCACGTCTTTGTGCTGGAGTACGTTTAATATCGGTTTGCCTGCGGTGCCGCTTGGCTCTCCATCGTCTGAGCAGGCAACACTTACCGGCATGTCCGGGCGACCCAGTAAATAAGCCCAGCAGTGGTGCCTGGCATCGGGATATTGGGCTTTTTTCTGAGCGAGCAATTCCATAGCGGTTTCGCGGTCTGGCGCACAGGCGGCAAACGCGTGGAATTTGCTTTTTTTGATTTCGTAGAGCACTTCAAGTGCCTGACTGGGAGTTTGGTATGACATCGCCGGTAGTGTAACTGAAAAGGCGGTTAAGTCGAAGTACAACACGGCGGATAGGGAGTCCGCCGCTCGCAGTTTGCCGGGGCTTACATACGGCGCATATGCGCCATGCATTCCACCTCGACCATGGCGCCCATGGGCAGGCCGTCTACGCCAAATGCGCTGCGGGCCGGTAAGGCACCTTTGGTAAAGAAGGTTGTATAAACGGCATTAAAGTCGGGCCATTTACTGATGTCGTCTATCATTACCGTGCACTTGAAAACGTCTTCCATACCGAGTCCCAGCGAATCAAGTGCCATTTTTACATTAAGCATCACCTGTTTGGCCTGAGCTGGCATTGTGCCAGGCATCTCGCCGTTTTCATCGAGCGGGATCTGACCCGAAAGGTACACAATATTATCCACCTGGGTGGCCAGCGAATAAGGGGCGTTCTCATTAGGGTGGGGGAAGTATTTTAGCTTTGCCAGAGCGAGCTGGCTGAAGCTTATCAGTACTGCAATCAGGGTTAACTTAGTTAAGTTCACCACAAACTCCTGTTTATCTGTCGTTAAATTATTTTTATGCGAATCTATAGTTACGTAGTGACGATAAAACAACAAGCAGCGGAATTCGATATAAGGCCAATTACCTTTAATTTACGGTGAAGAGCGCGACGGTCTATATGAACTTTATTCATGTAGACCGGTAATAATTTAAATTAATATTTTCTGATTATGTGCCTCTTGATGAACTATGTAAGCCAGACTTCGAATGGCTCTTTGAAATCAGGTCTTGGGAGCTCGTCACGGTTCTGAAAACGTATACGCCAGGCTTGTGCTTTCATGTTTACGCCCTGTTCTGTGCGATAAAAGCTCACAGTCATAAAATGTTCATTTGTTCTAGGGCGTAAATAGCCAGAAAAAATTGCCCTGCCCGTTTTAGAAACTCTGAAGTGTTTCTCGTGTTGTACATTATTTGATGGAATATCCAGCTTGTTGGCTATATCTTCCGGAGGAAATTTTTCTGGACTATCGTTTCCAACGGCCGTTGCTACACTATTGAGCCCTGTGAGATTCGACATGGGAGACGATGTTATCTCTATCAGCTTTTTACCATAGTTACCTAAACTTACACTGGCTATGCGACCAAAGTGAACATCTCCTGTCATGATCACGATATCATGGCGACATTCAGCTAATACTTTTATAAGCTGGCTGTATTGCTTGTGAAAGCTGCGTAAATTGCGCTCAGTTTTGTTGTTGGGGGCCAGTAAAACCTGAGAGAGAACCAAAACTCCAGGAGAATTCAACTGTGCCGCCCAGTCGGCAATGTCGTCAAAGTGTTTTTTATCAATAAACTGTGTTTTACTGCGATATGACCGGGTATCTGCTATGCAAAAACTGATGTCGTTATCAATTGAAAATGTTGTTATCGGCTTAGACTGCTGAACCCTGGATACGCCATCTTTTGCTGCATTGCGCCATGCGTTTCGAATCTTACTTATCTTAAGCATAAAAAGTGTAGGCAGGAGGCTATCGTAAAATGGGTAATCGTTCCAATATTCATGATCATCAGGAAGCATCCATGTACCGCCTCTCGATAACATGCTGCCGAGAGCCTGCCAATGTTTGGCATAGTCATCTGCTACCCTTTGTCTTACTTCATTGGTTAATGGGGAAAGGGAATCCAAGCCAATGTCAAGATAGACCTGATCGCCAGTCAGAAATTTGATGTTTGGTTGCCATGCCGGGTCACCGCGCTCATAAAGGCTTTTGTATGAGGCTGCGGCTCTGCCACCATCCTTATGTTCATAAAAGCAACTACCCAAAGCAACGGTAAATGGATCTTCGGTCTCGGAAGGCAACTGCTCCGGGAGGGTTGTGAAGTAGCCATTTCTGGCACACATCCAGTTATCCGAATTTTCATGACCAGGTCCCTCTAGTTTAACAAAGAGCTTAACCCGGTAATCCGTATTGGCTGTTAGTTCTGAAAAAGAGTGAAGGAACATAAACCGCTGTTTTACTCTGGTAAACGGTTTTTCCCAATCCTGTAAATGAATATCTACAGAAGTCACGGTGGTGTCTGCGTTAAAAAGTACCAGTCGACTTAATTTAGGTTTTCGCAAATTTTCAAAAAGGGTACCAGCCCATACTACCGCAGATTGTTGTGATACCTGGTGTACAACTATATTCCATTTCGATGTGTTAGTGGGGTACTCAACAAGGTTCATAAGAATTCCATCCAGTGTAATTTCGGTTACATTAGTGTTCTGATTTTACGGCGCTACGCTTTCGAACAAGTCGGTAAAAGTCGTTTGCCAGGTTACATAAACCTTGAATGAGTCACCTTCATTTAACTTCTCACCATTTTCATCCTTTTCCTGCGACAATGCGATATTGGCCAATCCACCCAGAAATACTCTGCCATCCCCTAAACTGGCAACAGGAAGTTGTCCGCGTAGCTCTAATCTGTCACCCTCTAGCGGTTCAGATTTACCATATAAAACGTCAAAGAAAGTTTCTTCGTTGTGACTTACTCTCGCACCAACATAATAGCGGTCGTAAAATGAATCGTGATCGTCTACCTTGCGTCCCCCAGCTGTAATAATAAAGCCGGCAGTTAGTTCGCGGTAATCATTAAAACTATCGGTTTTGCTAAAGTGCATAAACACTGGCCAATATAAAGCAGCCTCGAACTCAAGAGCTTCAAATCCAGGGCTATCATCTTCTGGTGGGTTGTCGGTTTGCTCTTCTGACTCAGAACCTGCTGCAACTGATTCAGCAGCTCCGGAAAGCAACACATTACCAATCAGGTGCGGTGCATAAAGTCCGAATCCATCATTCACTTCCTGACCCTGTGCGATCTGTTTGCGAAGTGCTTCAAGATCGTCGGCGAGGCGAACATAAGACTGAAACCCGAGGCGAATTCGGGAGTCATCGAACAAATCCCCTACTTTAGTGTACTCAATCCCGGCATAGAATTGATAAGTAAACGTTGCATCACGCCAAACAGGAATTAAACGCTCTGTTTCAGCAGTCTGTTTAGCTTCTTTTAATTTGGTGAAGGCTGTAGCTACATTAAACATTGCTTTAGCAGTATCTGCTTGACTATCTTTAGCTGCTACCTGACCATCGCCATCGCCATCGCCATCGCCATCGCCATCGCCATCGCCATCGCCATCGCCATCGCCACCACCGTCAGTAGCATCTCCTGGGGAGGACGATATGTGATTAAATGCGGTGGACTGTGAAGTAATAAGTAATAAACTTTCTAATTCATTTAAGGTTAATTTGGCTTGCTCAATCTGGCCAGTGCGATTAAATTTCTTAGCTTCTAAGAGCGCTTGGTTGCAGTGCTCTATACGGTCTGATATGTCACTGAGCGCCTTTATGGATGATATATCCGGTGTTTTGCACTGTTCTGTGTTGACCTCGTTAGGGCGCAACTGCACATAAAAAGCATCCAGTTGCTCTAATTGTGCTATCACATTTTCCGTGTCCAGAGCGTCATCCTGAGCATTAAACATTTTTGCATATTTGAGCTTAGTGGCGCAGGCCTCTAGTTTGTCGGTAATGATTTGCCTGGAGTCTATGTCCGCTATGTCGGGTACTTCGCATTCCGTAGCTTGTAACGTTCCACTTATAAAGCTTAATACGAAGAAAGTTATCCACCATGACCATTTCATAATTATTCCTTTTTTCTGGTTAATAATTAATCAATGTCGCGTAAGGATAGGTTCTCTCACTTTATTTGAAAGTTTTCTGCCTGCTGATTAACCACTGTGAGTGTAAAGCCTGCCCAGTGCATGGGGTGTTTAAAGCGCGGGTGACGTTGCATCTGTTGGCGTGCGTGACGCAGCGCTTGTGTACTGCTGCCGGATTGCTTGAGCCCCTGATAAAAATACTGCATAAAGGTGGCGGTGGGTTTGTCTGAGACTTTCCAGCGGGTGCTGATCACCGAATCGGCCCCGGCCGTTAACACGCCGTAGGCCAGACTTTGCAGACCGTCGTGAGCCATCATTTTGCCCAACGAGGTTTCGCAGCCGCTGAGCACTACCAGTTGATTGTTAAATGGCTCGCCCAGTAATGCGCTTTGCGATAGAAAACCGTTGTCCGGTGTGGTTGTTGATGGGTTTCTGGCAACGGCCAGTCCCACAATGGCTGGGTCTTCAGGATCAAAGTAGCTGTGGGTGGCAATATGTAACAGCGGAGCTTCACGCAAATCTGTACTGAGTAAAGCCTGCTGGGTGGCTTGTTCTGCCGAATATCGTTCAACCGCATAGTTTGAGAAGAGCGAGGCAAGCTGGTCGCCTTCGCGTTTCGCCCAGGGTAATGCCGGCAATTTGTTGCGCCAGCCAGTATCAGCTGTGGGCGATTTACTTTCAAATGCGGGTGAATCAAAAATACCGATCGCCATTGGCGCCGCAGCTTGCCGTAGGGTGGGGGATAGGTATTCACTTAATGAGGGCGTCTGGCGCAGTGTATACCGGCCCCCCACATACTGGTCATCAGGCAGTCGCAGCTGGGCCAGCGGCAGTGAGAAAAAGCGTCCGTCTGCCTGCCACATAATGTCGGTAATATTGGGGTTATTAGTCACCCACTGTGGAATAAAATCGCTTGCGCGTGCATCGCGATAGGCCTGAATGATCTCAGCGCCGGATAATCCGTCTGGCAGCGCTGGTGGGCACTTTACAGGTGTTACCTGATGTCGCGATGCAGAAATTGCCAGTACATAACATTGCTGGCCGGTGTGCAGGTAGCGAAGCACAACCTGATTAGCCTTTAGCGCCGTTTGCACGGCTGCCAGGGTAAGCGGCTTTTCATTAGTCCGGGCTTCGATGGATAGGCTCGGGTTAACCAACCGCAACCACTGCTCTTTAACGTTATCGAGTTGTTGTTGCTGGTAATGCTTCTCGCTTTCGGTGGTTGCGTTTACCAGCCTGCCTTCCAGAGTTAGCCGTTGTTGCCAGAGGCTTTCAAGCTCTGGTTGCTTGAGTAAGTGCTGGCGCTGCCGGTCTTGCCGTTTACGCAAAAATAGCTGGCTCTGATAGGTTTCCAGTAAGGCCAGGGCCTGCTCGGTATTTGCCGTTGTTGGATTGCTGAGCAGGGTGTCCAGGTGAGCATCGTAGAGCTCTCTGACTTTATTAAACCAGTGGGGCCCCATTTGATAGGCGTCGAGTTCGCGGCCCAGTTGCAGAATGAGCTGATTAGCCTTGTCGAAAGTGGCGGTTAGCGCGCTTTCGTTTTGAGGCTCGGTGGCTTTGAGGAGCTGGTATTGCAATGAGGCGAGGGTTACCTGCTGCGGGTCATCATCGTCTATAAGGGCAGAGAGTTGCTCTATTTGTTTGGCGGCCTCAGGATACTCGTTAAGTTGAATGCGGGTGTCGGTAATGGCTGTGAGCGCCTGAACTTGCTCGGTCATTTTTACGACATTATCCAGCGTGTCGAGCGCTGTATTTTTCATTCTGCTGGCTTGTGCAGGCTGCTTGTTATGCGCTAGAGCCTGGGCCTGCAGGGCGTATATTAATGGCAGACGGTCGGAACGCAGAGTTTCGGCTTTTTGCTGCGCCCGCGCCAGGCCCTCAAGGGCGGCTGGCCAGCGCTGACCTGCCATGGCAATTTTAGCTAGGGCAATATACAGGTGACTGGTATCGTCATCGTAAACACTGCTTTGATTAAGGCTTAGAGTGCGTTGATAATAGCGCTCGGCGGTATCGGTATCGCCCAGGTAACTGTAACTGCTGGCAAGGTTTGCGGTGAGTACCGCTGCGGTAATATCGGCATCATCCTCAGTGAGGTACTCTGCCGCCTCGCGAAAGGTCTGTTGGGCCAGCTCCCAGCGACCAGACCATAAATAAACCAGCGCGAGGTTGTTGGTTATTTCAGCCAGCCCTTGTGTATCGCCTGATTGTTGTTTGCTTTGGATGGCTTCATCCAGGTAACGGGCCGCGGCCACGTTATCGTTAGTCAGCGACCAGTAGGTGGCCAGGCCGTTGTAAATATCAGGCAGCAGTTTTGTATGGCCTTGTTCTATAGCTTGTGAGCGCGCCTGCTCCAGCGAATATTTACCGGCTTCCATCAACGTTTGTGATGATGCCACCGAGCCATGCAGCAGGTTGCTGAAACCCAGTGTGGTTACCAGTTGAGTTGTTAGGTAATTGTTGGCAGGCAGAGTGTGACTGACTTGTGCGTGTATCAACGGCGCTGATGTTGGCTGCCAGTCGGCAGGGGTTATCTCGGTTGCAGCATGGGCCAGCGCAATTTTAAACTGCCCGGGGAGCAGTGCCATAGCGGCATTACTGGCATCGGCAAAATGGTAAATATCAAAATTAGCCGACATGGCAAGCGCCGCTATTTGCCAGCAGGCATAGCCATCAGCGGCAGGTGCGAGCAGGGATGTAGCCTGTTCGGTATTACCTTCAACAAGGTACTGGCGGGCGAGTAAGGCGGTGGCTAAACATGCCGTTTCGGCGTCGCTCTGGCGGGCGATTTGTTCGGTTAGTTCTGCAGTGGTGACATTTTCAGCGTAGGTAGCCGAGAACCAAAACAGCCAATCCCAAAGCGCATTTGTCGGTTGAGTATAAACGGCAAACTCCGTGGCCGTTAATGACTCCCCACCGTTACTGGTTACCTCAACGGTTACTGTATGCCGCGCGCTGCTTTCGGGCTTGATGGCGGCAATATGGGTGTAGGCATAATGGCTATATGCCGGACTGCCTGTGGAATCGGTGAGGGTAAAAGTGAATCCCGTGTCGGGCGATTCAACAATGATTACCTCGTTGGCTGCGGCGGCAACCGTAAACTGAAACTCTTCGCCCACAGCGCGCTGCCCGGCAGCCATTGCCAAGCATAAAAGGAGCAATCCTGATGTTAACGAGCGGCGAATACGTTCCATGTCATGCCAGTACTAGTGGTTTTTCCAGGCGTAGGCCGGGGCTTTTTCAACCGTTACCCGGTGGCCGTCGACCTCTTTGTTCCAGTGGCTGGCGGTGGTGTACTTTGGTGTGCCATCGGCATCTACCGAGTATTTAATGGTGAAGTACACATCGGTATATTTTTCTTTAAAGGCCGGCGCGCCTTTCGGATAGCCACCGTCTTTAACAATGGATAAATTGTTGGAGCACAGCATGTTGGGATCGTCTGTGGGAAAGAACTTAGCTTTACTGAGTAACTTTGCGGTAAGCGTTGGCCAGGTGCCACGGGATTTCACAATGGTAATGGTGACCAGAAAAGATGAGCCTAGCACCGGCGTAAACACCCGGGTGCGCATTTTTAACGCGTTATCGTTGTAATCGCGCTGCCCCTTGGGCAGATACGGGCGAAATTCAGGGGCCCACTCATCGCGGTTATAATCTGACACCCAACCTTTGGGCACGTACCATTTACTCGCTGCCTGGTTACTCATCACTTTGACTCCTTGTGGTTAAAAATGTGGTGATGTCGGCCATGGTGTGAAGCGGTTCGCCTAAGCACGCAAAGGCCTGCTGTATTGTTGTTGTTAAATTGTCGGCCAGTTGGGCGATGCCGTCCTGCTCGCTGCTACGGTAACACTCATACATGCTACTGCGAAGTACATCGCAGTTGATGGCGCTGGCAACCAGCCCCAGTTTGTACTGATTGTTGTCGGGGTAATCGGTGAGATTTTCCTGCAATGTGTATAGCCACAGCGGGGTGCGTTGTTGCTCCTGCAACACGGCCAGCAGTGCATAGATAAAATCGGTTTCCTGCCCGGGTGAGGTTACCCTTAGTTTGCGGTGGCTTAAGCGTTGCTGAAAATGTTCGGCGAACGGCTTAAAGTAGGGCTCGGTAGTGATTACCCGGAGAATAGACTCGGCGCTATTAAGGCCAAGTTTAATGCCGGCCAGCAGGTTTAGCTGGGCAATATTTCGCCCCGCTCTCGGGTTGGTAGGATGCGGCACCGTGGCCATATCACTGGTGATGAACAGATCTATGGGGCTGGCAATTTGCTGCAGCCCCTCATTTTCCAGCGGATCGAAAAACAGCGCCGGCCAGTCAATAACATGGGCTTCATCGAGGGGCTCAAAAGGCGGGCGGCGCATGATTTCATCCAGCGAAAACGACTGTGAGTGTTCGGTTTTAAGATGATAGCGCGGGCGCAGCATACTGTGACCAAACCTGAAGCTTGCCAGCTTAAACTCGGCGGGCACCTGGGCGTAGGGCCTGCTGGTGTCGTAATAAAACGGGCCGAGTTTGTTAAAAAAGTATTCGTGGCAATCGGCTAACACCAACTTTGGCAGTAGGTCGTTGATCACGATGTGATGAAACACTGCCACGGTATAACGCCTGGCGGTAATGATGCGCTCGGTAATATCCGTTTGAGTTGCTGGCAAAGCACTAATGAAGGCGTTATGTAAACTCTGAAACAGGCTGTGCAGCTGCAGCACAATGGCGTTCTCGTCGTTGCGCTGTTCCGGCATCCATGCGGTGGCCCATGGTGCGTTTCCAATAGTACCGGGGGATACCCGGTGAACATCGTGAGTCTGGGTTAAAAAACGCCCGCTTTCGCTGTCGAAATAGTGGGCTTCGATACTCCGGATAGGGTCGCCCGAGCCATTATTGCCATACATGCTGTCGAGGTTTAGCAGTGCGCTGGTTTGGCGTCCACCGATATGAAAGTGCGAGTCGGCAATGATGTCGTGGGCGATAAACTGGCAAATATAGGTGTAGCCTGCCGGGATGGGCAGCGAATTGGTGTTGTCCGGGGTATAGTCGGGTTCGTCAAGAAAGGCTGGATCGGCATCGTCTTCCAAATCATCTTCCACTGCTGGAGCAAAAGAAAGCGAAGGTTGTGCTGCCTGCTCGGGCGCTGTGTGCGAACTGTTAGTTTGCGGCAAACCTGGCAGCATCAGGGTGGCCAGGGCATTTAATTCCACCGGGCTTAGCAGCGCCTGCTCTGAGGCAGGAAACATGCTGTGGGTGGCAGAGTGCACTAGTTTGAACCCGTAATAATAGTAGCGCTTAGTACCAGTTCGGCGGTGTTACTTTCGCGAACGGCAATGACAGTTGATGGCGCATTGGCAGATTGCAGGGTGGCCAGAATAACCAGTTCACCCTGGGCGTTTTTCTTAAGTGCCGGCCAGCTCTGCAGTGGCTGGCCGGTGGGGGCTTGTAATTCAACGTCAAACTGCTGGCCGTTAGCCATGCTTACGTCCAGCACCAGTATCTGCTGCTCACTGCCTTGTTCTACTACTGCGCCGACAGGTGGTAATTCTGAGGTGCTGGCGCCGCGCATCTCACCAATGTAGATCACATCGGGGCTAATGGCCGTTGCCACATGTTTGGGTTGCTGATAACCCAGCAACAACCAGGTGGCGGCGCTGCCAATCAGCACGCCACCGAGCGGCCAGAACAACCGCAGCAGTTTGCTGGCTGATGAATCTGCACGGGATTTTTTAGCCGCCTGGCCGAGTGTTTTTTTGAAGATTGCACTGAGTTCAAACTCTTCCACCATGTCGGGGTGCATCAACAAATATTCTTCAAACTCAATCATTTCAGCCGCGGTAAGCTTGCCGTGCAGGTAGCGCTGAATTATATGATTAGCCTGGATGTACTGTGTATTCATATCACTTAACTTCTGTAACCTTGTCGGTTAACGTTAATAACTCCGTATTAGTAGTGTCGCCAATGGGCGTTCCCTCTCAAGCAGCACCAGAGTGTTTATATCCGGGTGCCCAGCCAGCAAATGACGGCGGCCACCGACAGCAAGGTAAACAGCGATTGTTTATTGATTTCAACTTTGCACTTGAGCGCCAGCGCTTGTTTTAAACGTGTTTTGGCCCGATGCAGTACTTTATCGAAATGTTCGGTGCTTAAGTTTAGTTCGCTACACAGCTCTTGTTTGTCTTTGCCTTCAAAAAAGTAGGCGCTCAGTAAGTGCCTGTCGCGCTCTACGCTGAGTTCTGACATTACCTGCGTCACTGTTTCCAGTAGTTTTTCTGAGCTGACCTGGTTTTCGGTATGGTTGGCTGTATGGGAATGCAGGTCCATCTCGTCGCTGCAATCGGTGCGTTGGCGCTTGTTTTTGCGATAGGTGGCAATCAGCAGATTCTCTGCTACGCGGCGTACAAAGCCTGCTATAGCTTCGGGGTTGTCGATTGCTGAAGCCCGGGCTTTCTGGATCACAATGAGCAGGGCTTCCTGCACAATATCCTGCGCCAGGGTCGGATCGTCACATTTATAAGCCACAATGGAATACAGCGGTCGGGAGAAGTGACTGAGCAGAGCTTGCTCCGCCTGTTTGTTGCCATTGGCGATTTGCGTCACTAGTACAGCAGGTTCATCCATGATTCAGCGCGTTGTGAATTGTTATTAAAGAACAAATCTACCGGCGTAAGGCGGTATTTACAAGTTATTAGCGGTTATAAAACAGACTTTATAAGACTAATTGGCAATCAGGAAGAGTGCGCGGCTAACGCTTTGTGGTGAGCCGTGCACTTTATTTATAGCGGATTATTTTGCGGCGGCGTCGTAGCGAGCCTCGAAGCGCAGGAGTTTACTGTTCGGATCGACAATCACCACATCCTGCTCTGATACTTTAATGGTATTTTCTGCAGGCAATTGTAAGGTAGTAACCTCGCCATTTACCGATACTTCCACTGGCATCGGAAAGGGCAGGTCGTCTGGTACCAGCCAGGTGAGTGTGAGCGTATCGCCGCTGCGTTGCTGGTGAAGCTCAGGCAGCCTGGGCTGATACAGATACACATCAAAAAACCAGCTGAAATCCTCGCCCGTTAATTCATTAACCAGTTTGATAAAGTCTCCGGTATTGCGGTACACAGTAGTGAACTGGCCGGGTTGCGGCGTGACGGTGCCGTACAGCAGCGTGGTAACGGAATCAAAAAATGCCTGATCGCCAATCAGGTAACGCAGGGAATGCATGATCCACGAGCCTTTGTAATAGATATCCAGTGCCGGACCCACGCCTTTTTCGTACACCTCTTCTACTTCCATCGGTTTATTGGACACGATGGGATGCGTATTGATCAGGCCTTTGCGCTGGTTATTTAAATACGCTTTGTAGGCGATATCGCCGTGCAGGTACTGAGCAAATAAAGGCTGCATGTAGCTGCCAAGCCCCTCGTGGATCCACATGTGATCCCAGTTGTCGTTAGTGACCTGGTTACCAAAGTACTCATGGGCAAACTCATGTTGCAGTAACCAGTCGAAACCGAATTCGTCTTTTTTGTATTCGTTGCCATAGGCATTGATGGTTTGGTGTTCCATGCCCAGGTGCGGGGTTTGCACCACGCCCACTTTTTCATCGGCAAAAGGGTAAGGTCCAATCATCCGCTCAAAGAACGTTAGCATGGCAGGAATTTCATCGAACAACTCCTGGGCTTGCTCTGTATTGCCCGGCAAGTGGTAATACACAATGGGGTAGCTGTTGCCGTAAATGCTCTGGTAGGTATCTTCGATTTTTTCGTAAGGCGCAATATTCAGCGCAATACCATAGGTATTGTGTGCCGAGCGGGTTTGCCAGTGATAGGTGCTCTCGTTTTCGGAGTGGGTAGTTTCTATAAGTATCCCATTACTCGCCGCTACCAGGTTGTTAGGTACGGTAATGTAAATATCGGCCGTCTGGGGTTCTCCCATGGGCTGGTCGATACACGGCCAGAAGATATCGCAACCTTCGCCCTGCACTGCGGTAGCCAGCCAGGGCGAACCGTCTGGGGTTTTATCCCACATTACGCCGCCGTCCCAGGGGGCATTGGGCGGCGTACGCGGATGACCATGATATTTCACCTGAACCGACAGCGGAAAATTTACGTCGTTAGCCGGGGTAATAACCAGTTCGCCCTGTTGGTTGGAGAACTGTTCTGGCTTGATGGCTTCGCCGTTGAGCCAGACACCATCAATAATGAATACGCTGTCGAGATCCACCGACACCGCTTTGGCTGGTTTGGCGGCATCCAGAGTAAGAGTGGCATTGCCAAACAGCTGTTGTTTATCAAAGTCGAAAGCAAAGTGCAGCTCTGCATGCTCAACACTTACGCCTTGCTGATAAAACGGTATTTTGCCGCCGCTTTTCAGGGTATAGGCTGTTGATAATTCGACTGGAGTGGCAGCTTGCGTGTTACCGCCTGATTGAGTTGTGGTGCAGGCACTGAGGGCAACTGCGGTTGAAAGTAAAAGGCCTTGGCAGGCACGGATACATTCCATGTGTGGGCTCCGGATAAACTGTCGTTGTTATTGTTACTGAGAGTATAGCGGTAAACAACGTGAAATCCCGATGCGAAGCCTGTACTGAGCGTATTTTTATGGTGTTAAACGAAAAGAGTGGCCATGCCACTCTTTTTTATCATTAACCGATGGGTTATTCGAACAACTCACCACGCAAATCTATTAAGGTGCTATGGGTATGTTCTTTGAGTAACTTTTTCACCAGTTTGGGTTCCTTGTTCATCCACGCATCATAAATTTCTTCATGCTCGCGGTAGGCATCGGCCTCACGGTCGGGTGGCTCAAGGTGCTTACGAACATAACGTTCTGAGAGCAGGTGGATCTTGAACAGCAGCTCCTGGGTGATTTTGCGGCCGGCGGGGGCCGACAGCGCCAAATGAAATTCCCGGTTTACGGTAACCGCTTCCGGTGATATTTCATTAGCCATACTTTGCAGACGTTTAAAAATCTCGGTAACCCTGGCTTTATCTTCCTCGGTGGCTTTTTTACAGCCCTGAGCGGCCGCCTCAGGCTCCAGCGTGGTCCGCAGATGAAAAACATCTTCGGCTTCGGCCAGGCTGAGTGGACGAACGATAAATCCACGGTTAGGGTGAGAGACTAATAAGCCGTCTTGCTCCAGCCGGGTGAGTGCTTCACGCAGCGGGATTTTACTTACTCCCAGGTCCTGGGAGAGGGCGTCCTGACGAATGGGCTTTGCCGGGAACATATCGTTGGCAAGGATACGCTCACGAATAATTTCGTAAGCCTGTTCCGACAAAGTTTTTACCACAATTGACATGTATTAATGACTCCTAAACAGAAGTTTGGTGTTTCGTTATTTTTGGTATTTTATTGTTGTTATAGCGATAGTCTGACCAATTCTAGCGGTAGACTCCATGTCATACAGTATACTATCTGAGCTACGGCTGATAGCGCCGAACTGTCTGAATGCTTTCTTTTTGCACAGCAGTCAAGGTTAAAGTTTGTTTTTAACGCTTTTCTGAATCATTGTGTTGTTTTTTGATTCTGATTTACGATTATTTTGTGGCTGGTGGGGCAAGGCAGACTCTGCGCTGAGCGCCTGAATCTGCCCTGAGTTTGTAAATTTAAAGCGTAAAAATAGGTAGTTAGCCTCTCTCTATCGGGCTGTTAACGATTTCGTCAAACAGGGCCTGACTAATATATTGAGGGCGATAAGTGCCATTGTTATTAAGGATTTGACTGTAAAAGGCGCGTAAGTGGTTTCGTGAGCCTTTAAGCAAATTACTGTAAACCAGTTCGATATCCGGGTTATCTACAATATCCTCACTCAGGCGCATAAGATCGTAGATATCCAGCTCCTCTACCTGGGCGCCCACATAAAGCCCCTCCAGCAATGATATAGCGCCACTTTCGGTAAGCACCGTATACAGATAGGTAAACTCGGAGTTGCTGAAGCTGCCTACAGCATTGTTGGTGACCGGATCGTTGAGTTGGTAACGTTCCAGCAAGGCTAAAACTGCCTCGGTATGAGTGAGTTCGCTGCTGGCAATGTTACTGAAGATAGCCAGACCATGCTGCGCATACAGGGTTGTGTAAACATCGTGAGCGAGTTTTTCTTCCTCGCGCATCATCAGCAGCCCTTCTTCTTCCAGAGCGGTTAATGACCCGATGGGAAAGGTATTAAGCTGGTTACGAAGCTGATTGAGATCGAACGTGGAAACGCCGTCAGCGTTGACCATAAATGGCGCTTGCCTGTTGCTATCATCGCCGCCACAACCTCCGGTTAACAGGGTAACACCCAATAAAATAACAAGTAAAAACCGATACATAGTTTGCTCCTGAACCATAAGGCATTTTCGCAGCCTCTTCAGAAACGTCAGTGCAAGCATAGTGCCTGATTTGTAATGGTATTTACTTGTTGAAATGTAATGAGTTTATCTGCGCGGGTAGTGGCTTTTGCCATAGTTGACAGTCACCGATTAATGCACTGACAAGTATGACATAATGGCTGGATTAGCTGTCGGTGATAAATTTATCACCAAGTAAGTTAGCGCCCATGTAGCCAACTTTAACGTAGATCAGCGCGCCTTCCTCACCGGTAAAAGGGGTATGCTGACTGTACCGGGGATTGCGGATCCAGCTACCGGCGGGATAACTACCGTGCTCGTCGTTAAAAACACCTTCCAGTACCAGGATCTCCTCACCGCCGGGATGCACGTGCCCGCCAAATTGTGTGTTCGGCGCCCATTTTACCAACGCGGTACTAACGCCATTATACTCATGTAAAGGCAGAACGCTTAAGCCATCAGCCTGGCCGGGAAGCCACTCACTTTGCTGAGTTTTAATGGTTAACTGCTCCAGGTCATTGTGAGCAAACTGCCAGAGCTTAACCAGAATGGTGCATCCGTCTGCAGAAAATGGCGTGTGTGAACTGCCCGGCGGATTGCGCAGATAGGTGCCGGCAGGGTAATCACCATGTTCATCACTAAAGGTACCACTTAATACGTAAATTTCTTCACCGCCGTCGTGGGTGTGGCCACTATAGCCCGCACCGGGTTGGTAGCGCACTATGCTGGTGGCTCTGGCTACCTCTTCGCCAGCACGGTCGAACATCATGCGGCTCACGCCTTTCAGGGGGGAGGGGATAAACTCGTACTCTGAAGGCCGGATAACCACTCGCTGACGAAAATCACTGTTTATTTGCATGACTTAACTACTCTGAAACGCTGAGATTGGTTGATTGTACGTAAAGACCGGCGAAAAGCTCAACTCGTTGCGAGCGGTACACGAATAAGATAGATTTATATAAATTATAATTTATTGATTCGGCAACTATTTGCTCAGCAGGCCCGCATTTTGACCAGCCCTGATTTTCTCTCCGTACTACCTATTATTGTTACTCTGGCTCTCGCATTATATTCCAAACACGTGGTGATTGGCTTGTTTGGCGGGGTATTGACCGCTGTGGTCTTGCTCACCGGCTGGCATCCTCTTGAGGTGTTGTCGACGCTCATAAAAACACATCTGGTTGGTACGTTGACCGACAGTTATAACGCCGGTGTGATTGTGTTAATGGTGTTTATTGGTGGCTTTGTGGCGCTTATGGAGAAGTCCGGTGGCGGGCCGGCGTTTGCCAGTAAGATGATCGGGGTGATCGCCAGTAAAGCGAAAGCGCAAATAGCGGCCTGGTGTGGCGGTATCTTTATTTTTTATTCTGATTTGGGTACCCCACTGATCATCGGCCCGGTATTTCGGCCGCTGTTTGAAAAGCTCAGGGTGTCGCGGGAAAAGCTGGCATTTATTATCGACTCTACGGCCTCGCCGGTTGCCATACTGGTGCCCTTCATCGGTTGGGGGATCTACATCATGGGTTTACTGCAAAAAGAATTCGATCAGGCTGGTAAATCCCTCGATAGCTGGCAGGTGTTTATTGGGGTTATCCCTTATCAATTTTATGCCCTGCTTGCGATTGCTGTAATCCCTCTTATGGTGTGGCTAAAAGCCGATATTGGCACCATGGTACAAGCAGAAATAAAAGCGACACAGGCGCCGACGACAGCAAGCAGTGGCGTGAAACAGGGTCAGGATTTTGAGGCTTTCACCCATCACAACGCCCGTGCTCGCTTTGTGTTTTTGCCGCTGTTAGTGATGGCTGCGGTGCTGCTATTAATGCTCGTGCCCCTTGGCTTTCCGTTTTCCAGCGTAACCAGGCTCGGTATTCAGAGCCGCCCTTGCCAGTGCGTATTTTCTGGCGGCGTGTACGCTTATTGGCCTGATGGCCTGGCATCAGGTTCGCCCAGCCCTGGAAGGCGTAACACTCTATTTGCAGGGCATGAGCGGTATGATGCAAGTGATCATTGTACTGGTGCTGGCGTGGACATTGAGCTCATTGGGGCATGAGCTTGGCACGGCGGCCTACATTGCCGAGCAGGCGCAGCGCGGATTTCCGGCATGGTTGTTACCGCTGGTGGCTTTTCTGCTGTCGGCGGTTATTTCCTTTGCCACCGGTTCATCCTGGGGCACTTTTGCAATCATGCTACCTTTGGTGATCCCTACGGCGTTTGCTATTGAAGCTCCGCTATTGGTGAGCATTGGCGCGGTGTTATCCGGTGGCTTGTTTGGCGACCACTGTTCGCCCATATCGGAAACCACCATATTGTCGGCCACCGGTGCGAGTTGCCGTCAGTACGACCATTTCAGAACGCAATTGCCTTTTGCGCTGATTAACGGCGGGATTGCAATGGTGGCGTTTACCATTGCCGGATGGGTGGCAAGCCCATTGATTTGGGGTGGGGCTCTTTTCGTTCAACTGGTAGTGCTTACTTTCTTAAGGCGCATAGTGTAAATTTGAGGCATAAAAAAAGCTGACCGAAGTCAGCTTTTTTAATATATCAGTAACTTACTTTTTACGGCGTAAACGTAAACCGATGGCTGCCAGGCCAAGCAGTAACAGAGCATTGCTAGCCGGGCTGGAAACCAGAACCGGGCGCTGACTAAGACCAACAACGATGTTGTCGAACTCACCTGCAATACCAGTAGTGTTGATCACCAGGCGATCAAATTGCTCTGCGAATGAAAAGTCAATGTTCACATATACGTTTGAACCAGGACCGGTTTGGTTACCCGCACTGCCACCCAGAGCACTGAGTAGACCACTACCCGTAATGCTGGACACCAGGTTACCGCCAGAGTAAAAATTGAAGTCGTTGTATCTGTCAACTGAACCCCAGTAGAAACCCAGATAGGTAATACCAGTGTCTGCGTTGGCTGCCAGTAACTGACTGTAGTCAAAAGTAAAGCTCGCAGAACCACTGCCATTGTTGGTCAGGTAAGCGAAACAAGTCGTATCATTGGCAGGTGCCGCAGCAACACCAGAGACAGAGCCCTGACGAACACCAACATCACTGCTTGGTGGTGTGACTAAAACGCCAGCAGGGCCACCGTTAACACTGTTTACCGCACACTCCTGGTCGAAGCCAGCATCGTTATAAGCAGTTGAACCCGGAAACATAGGATCGCCAGTTGCCTGGTCGAAACTCTCGATGAAGTAACCTGGTAAACCACCTGTTAACGGGTCGATGTACTGACTTGTTAAACCAGAACCGTCATTTGCTGCATCGTAGGAAAAAGATATTGATGCGGCATTTGCTGATAATGAACCGAATACTAATGCGCCACCAATTGTCATTACCTTAGCGACTTGGCTCAACTTTTTCATGTTTTGTTCCTTAAATTCAGGAGAATTAAAATACACTAAAGTATAAGCTATTATTGTGCCATGTTTAATTCTTTCATATTTATCAGTTATTTGGTTTTTATTTCGGCTGAGCTTTATATCTGTGTGTAAAATATTCTGACATGGGGTGGTTGATTTTTCGCCAGTCAACATGCGCTTCAGTTTTGTTTGTAAGTTATTATGTTTTACTAACGTTAGTTGCCGTAGTCATTATTCGATATTCGCGTAATGAGTTACCTACGTCAGTCATGCTGTTTACTACCCTAAGACGCCAGCAATTTGCTGGGTTAATTTTCGCAACATAAAAAGGTTTGTCAGCCTTTCATCCGTTACATCAATAGTACACCTGTTTTTAAGGTCAGCTTTTTGATCGCACCGTTTTTTTATCTCTTGAAATAGGATTATTCAGCTACGCGCTTTTTGCTCATTAAGGCGAGGCCTGAACCAGGTAAGGCCAAAACCGCAGGGGTCGGCATTTACGACTACACTATTACTAACAGAAGAATAACGGTTGATCTGGTGCAAAACGGCGTTAAGCGTGTTGTTCGTAATGCCGTTGTACAGGCCAGTATTTAGAGTGTTATGAGTGATGTAATTAGTACAGTGGGGGCTGGTCTGGGTGGTCTGGGATTGTTTATTCTTGCCATCGGCTTGATGACAGACGGGCTTAAAGCGGTAGCAGGTTCGAGCTTGCGGCATATATTGTCGAGTTGGACGAAAACACCGGTGCGCGGCATCTTCAGTGGCTTTCTGATGACTGCCATTGTGCAATCGTCCAGCGCTGTAACCGTTGCATCATTGGGCTTTGTGAATGCCGGCCTGCTCAATATGCGCCAGGTACTGGGGGTTATCTTTGGTGCCAATATTGGCACCACCATGACCGGCTGGTTAGTGGCGATACTTGGCTTTAAGCTCAATATCGAAGCCTTTGCCTTACCGCTGGTTGGAATAGGCATGATGTTTAAACTAACCCAGCAGCAAGGCAGGTTGGCGGCCGTTGGCCAAACGCTGGTGGGCTTTGGGTTATTCTTTATTGGCATTGGCGTGTTGAAAGAAGCTTTTGATGGCGTGATGCCGTCCTTTCCCATCAGTCAGTTTGCGGCCGAAGGGGTTGGTGGAATACTCATTTACTTGCTGGTGGGCGTTATGATTACGGTGCTTACACAGTCTTCCAGTGCCTCAATCGCCCTGACTATTACGGCGGCAGGCAGTGGAATGATTGAGATGTACTCTGCGGGCGCGATGGCCATAGGGGCGAACATTGGGACAACCTCTACAGCGGCTTTTGCTGCCGTTGGCGCAACCTCGGCAGCCAAGCGGGCGGCGGCTGCTCAGGTGCTGTTTAATTTGGTAACGGCTGTCATTGCGCTATTGATACTACCGGTGTTGTTTTATCTAATCCATCAGATCAGTGACGCTCTGGAACTGGATGCCGATCCCGCATTTTCTCTGGCGTTGTTTCATACGTTGTTTAATTTTATGGGGATACTGTTGATGTATCCTTTTATCGGCCAATTGGCCCATTGGCTGGAGAAACGTTTTCGCAGCCGCGAAGAAACAGAATCCGAGCCGTTATATCTTGATAAAAACATTGCCCGGACGCCGGCACTTGCCATTAATGCGTTACTGAATGAACTCGTGGCGCTACAAAAACGATTGTTAAAGCTCTTTCAGGCGGCGGTGTATCCCGGTCATCATGATATCAAACGTTTTCAGCAGCAAGTGACAGTGATCAGGTCGCTGTCCGGGCATATCTCCAGGTTTATTGTGGAATTGGAAACCGCTGCGTTATCAGACGAAACGACCGCTCAACTGGCAACAATGATGCGGGTTGAAGGGTATTTGCTGGATTGCAGTCAGGCGAGTGATACCCTCGCCAGCCTCTGGATTAATCGCGAAGCACTTAAAGAGCCTGAACTCGAGGCGCAGTTAAAAAGCTACCTCACTCAGATAGTTGATTACATGCAGCAAAGTGCCAACTTGTCGGTGGGAGATACACCAATGACACAAGAGGCGTTACAGCACGAAAAAGATCGCATAAAATATCATTTAATTATGGCCGGTACACTACACCATATCGAAGTGGCACAAATGTCGGTTGCCTTAGATTGTTTGCAGGAAGCCTGGCATATCGCCAAAACCTGGCATAAAGCCTCAACGCGATTAAATACCTTGTCTGCGGTGTTAATTCCGCCATCTTCCGGCAATGAAGGAGAATAAGCCATGTCAACACTAACATTTTACGGTGCTGTAACCGGTGTCACCGGCTCTATGCATTTACTGGAAACTCAGTCGGGCAGAGTGTTACTCGATTGTGGGTTATATCAGGGCGGTCGGGAAGAAGAAGCCCATAATGAAGATCCATTTCCGTTTTCAGTACAGTCGGTTGATGCTGTGGTGCTGTCTCATGCTCATCTGGATCATTCTGGCCGACTGCCGCTTTTAGTGAAAGACGGTTTTAGTGGCCCGATTTACATGACGTCAGCCACGTTGGATCTTATCGAGGTGCTTTTAAAAGATGCGGCGTCGCTGCAATTACGGGATATTGAATGGGAAAACAAGCGTCGTCGTCGCGCCGGCAAAACAGAGCTTGCGCCGTTATACACCATGGAAGATGTAGATAAAGCGTTATCGCTGTGTCAGGGGTTGGATTACAACGCGCAGATAACCATTACACCCGACGTTGACATCACCTTGCGTGAAGCCGGGCATATCCTGGGCTCCTCAATTGTTGAACTCACCACCAACGAGTCGGGCAGACAACGAAAACTGGTATTCTCCGGCGATTTGGGTAATTCACAGGCGGCGCTATTACGCGATCCTGCTACGATTGCGGAGGCGGATGTTGTGTTAATGGAATCAACCTATGGCGATCGTGAACACCGCTCTATGCAGGAAACGCTCGAAGAATTTGAAGAGGTCATCACCAGTGCATCGCAAAATGGCGGGAATATTCTTATCCCGTCGTTTGCGGTGGGGCGTACACAGGAGATTATTTTTCGCCTGGGTGAGTTGTATCAGCAGGGCAAGCTTCCTCAGCAGCTGGTATGTTTAGACAGTCCGATGGCCATTGCTGTAACAGAAATCTACCACCGCTATCAAAATGTCTATAACCGGGAAGACAAACACGCTATTGAACAGCAAAGTGCAGGTGTTAACCCCGATCAAAAAAGTCTGCACACCTTTTTACCTACTCTGCGCTATACAGTGAGTACCGAAGAGTCGATGGCTGTTAATCGTATTGCCAGTGGAGCGATCATTATTGCCGGCAGCGGCATGTGTAACGGTGGCCGGATCCGGCATCATCTGAAGCATAATTTATGGCGCAGCCAGTCTCATGTGGTGTTTGTAGGGTATCAGGCTAATGGCACCCCGGGGCGTATTTTAGTGGATGGTGCAACGCATATCCGCATGGCCGGGGAAGACATTGCCGTTAAGGCTCAAATTCATACTCTCGGCGGATTCTCGGCACATGCCAGTCAGGCACAACTCATTGACTGGTTTAGTCATTTTAATGATCCCAAGCCAAGATTGTATTTAGTGCATGGTGAAGATAACGCCAAACAAACTCTTAAAGACGCGCTGGCCAAACATCACTGGCGGGCAGAAATTCCAGGCTATGCTCACACGATTACGCTTTAGCAAGGCTAGGTTTACCGGAGTTATTGCCGGGGTTGTTAGTACAGCTTGAAAAAAAGCAATAAGAAGCGGAATTGAGAGAAAATGGTGGCCCCACCTGGACTCGAACCAGGGACCTAACGATTATGAGTCGTGTGCTCTAACCAACTGAGCTATAGGGCCATTATGCGGTAAACGCTTAAGAATGCCTGGTTGGAATACCAGGCGCGCGCAAGTATAAGCAGTTTTTAGGGGCTTGTCACCCCATGTGAGGTTTACTTGATGTTTTCTTATACTGAACAATACTAAAAATAACGATCTGTTGAAGCCTGAACCTGATCAGAATGGCTGAATCCATTGAGCCGCGGCATAGCTTAGTGCAAATATATTAATAGTCTGCTATCTTTCAGCTACTTATAAATAAAAACGTCTTGGTTCGGCATTTGAATTGGGAGATAACAATGACTGAAAAACCCTATTTGGTCAGTGGCCGCAACACATTAATCCATAAAATACGTAAATTTGATCTGCTGATTTTAAACGGTAACGACGACCCGGCAGTAGTGGTGAATTACAAGGGTATTAAGGAATACTCGGGAAAAATCCCGGAAAATAAACGCGAAGCAAAAATGATGGATATGGAATTGGTAGACGTAACCGCCAGTGACGTATTCGGTGATGAAAAAACGCTGATTTTTGTGCAAACCCTGAACGGTAAAGAATACAAAATCGATTATTCTAAAGCCGGTACTTCGATGTTTATTCGCGTTCATCAGGACAGCATTTTTTAAGCGTCTGCATAACACTGTTGGTAGGGGGTGATGGCAACCTACTAAACCGCTTTTCTGATTTAAGGCTTCCCTCCTGCTATTTGTGCGTCCGGCGCTACCCTAGATTTCCCCATCGGTGGGGATCCAGCGTATTAAACCCCTTAATTGGTTTTTTCTTACCTTTTAGCTGCACGTACTCAGGCGCGTAGATAGTAAACTGGCAAATATCTTTGGGCGTGGTTTCCGATGGATTGAGCTCATTGGCGATGCCAGCCTGATTTAACCCTTCGGCCACCAGTTCTGAACAGAACCAGCGATTGCTCTTTTTACGGTTGTAGGTGAGCCAGTTAAACCAGCGGTGGTCGTCAAACACATCGATGGCTGCACCAAACAGTTGCCAGATATCATAATCCTTACCCAGTTCTCCAGCCAGAAAGTCGTGGAACCCGTGCCAGTTGTTTTGTAATTGCTGCTTGGCCTCGTTGTGTAACGGGAGCCACCATACGTCGCCCCGATAATGCTTGATGCGTTCTTCCACATAGTTGTGCATAACGCCCTTTTTACCCTTTATTGAGGTTGCCTCAATCATGGTGAGATCCTGCGCTGCAGAGGTAGATCGGTTGTCATCGGGCGAGTCGATCACCAGGGCAGTATGAGTCACTACTGAGCGGGTGGTGAGTTTGGTCCAGCGGGAAAACAGGCTGGTGCCGCCAAAGGCAATAATATCGCCAGGGGCAATAAGGTGTTTTATATCGTAATAGGCTTGCTGAGTAAGCATGACTCTCCTGTTTCTGCTTTGGCTCCTGGGTGCCTCTTTTGTTCAGGCTGTTGGTCTCTGGTTACCTCTTTCGCCGTTTGCTCTTCGCGTACTCCTTGCTCGCGGCTTCAGGGCGAATGTTACAAAGTGTGTGATACACACGATTAACCTTAGGGGATTGGGGACCGTTTAACTGCAGTTATATCCCTTTTGTCGCAAAATCTCAAATAGACGTTGATTAACGTTTTGCCAGCAACCTTTTGCTGCTCTGCCCCTACTGTATAAGGGCGAAAGGAAGAGTCAGGCTTCATCTTCCACAACAGAGTCAGCGATAGGTAGAGGATAGTGTCATGCAAAAAGTTAACAGTGTAATTCGTTCAGCGTTATTAGCAGGTACCGCAGTAGTAGCAACATTTAGCGGTATTTCTTCCGCTCAGGCCGGCAATTTGCCCGAGGCCATGGAAGATAAATTAGTCGCGGTTTGTCAGGCAATTAAAGACGACAGCCGCATTGAGCTACACCGGGCAGTTAAGGACAGCGGGGTAAGTTACCGTCGTCTGGCCCGAGGCCTGGTGTGTGATGGCATGGATATGTACACCTTTGCGATGCAGCATGGTGCAGATAATACCGGTGCGGTAATTGCCAAGCGCACCAACCTGGAAGAACAGAGTTTAACAGCGAAGCAGTAGGGTAATGGTTTTAGTTCCCTCCCTGGGGTTTGGGCTGTGTTCTTCACAGCCCTTTTTTCGGAGTCTGATATGGAAGCGATACAGTCAGATAACATGGTAGTGCGATTTATTGGTAAACCGAGTGCGGATGTTGATGCCTTTCATCAGTTTTTATCCCAGCATTTTGTGGAGCCTTTTGAGTTTCAGTTTACAGCGGATATTAACGAAGCCGCATTAAATGAGCTGGTTAGCAGTCACCCGTCAGTAGCCCCGAATACTTCATGTCAGCCACCTGATATTCGCATCGTCGTAACCGACCAGGCCACCATCAAACCTTTTACTAACACCGGATTACGCGGGGTAACCAGTGTAATGTGCGGCCATTCCAATCAGGATGCGATACAGGCGTTTAACGCGGGAGTTGGCATGTTTTTTTGTTTATCTGCCAGCGTGGAAGAAAAGCGCAGGCAAATTCACCGGTTGTATCTTAAATACCAGACCCGTATACAGGCCCTTAAATGGCAATTGGTTAGCGAGCAATTGGCTCGCCAGCGCGCGTGTTCTCCGTCTCGGCTAATGGCCGAGTTAACCAGCGTAAAATCAAACAGTTCTCGGCCATCTCAACAAATTGCTATGCGCTGCGGCGTAGACTGGCAGTATGTAGACTGGCAAACCATTCGTTATGTAGAAGCGGCTGGCGATTACATGTGTGTTTACACACAGGAAGAAACGCTGATTGTGCGGTCTACCTTAACGGATATGGCAAGACGTTTACCCAAGCATGCTTTTGCCCGCGTGAACCGTTCCATTATTGTGAATACCCAGTTTGTAAAACGGTTAATTAAACTCAACTCCCGGGTGAACTATGTGGAGCTTCAGGATGGCAGTAAGGTAAAAATAAGCCGGCGCCTCATGCCCGTTTGTCACCAGCAACTGGATGCAGCGTTGTCGCAGTCCTGAATACCTTTTTCCGCAAGCGGGCTTGCCTTATCCATCGGATAACGCGCTTCTGTCTGTCAGCATTTCTTTAATTAATCCTGCACATAAGTGACTACAACCGAAGACGGGTAGTGGTTTGCACTTAACCTCGTTATTATCACACTATTCCTTCCCTGCGGAGCTTCCACAGTGCATGTTAAATCAACCCTCTACGGCTGGCTGATCATTATCGGCTGCTATCTGGTGGGTGAGTTTTTTGTATTGGTGACCGATTTACCGCTGCCCGGTGCGCTAATCGGCTTGTTATTGCTGCTTGGCGGCTTGTTGTTGCGTCAACGTCCGGCGGTAACTGTAGGGCGGGGCGCGCAGCCATTGCTCACCCATATGTCGGTTTTGTTTGTACCGGCGGTGATTGGCGTGGGCTTATTCTGGGCAGAGGTCAGTGAAAATGCGCTGGGCATTGCACTGGCGCTGGTGGCTACCACCATTGTGGCTCTGGGCTTTACGGCCTGGTTTGCCCAGCGGCTTATGAAAGCCAAAAGGCCTGATTAATGTTAAGAGCAGAGCTGGCAATTAAGCAGATTATTAGCCGCTTCAGTGAAGTGGTAAGCAGTACGGCAACGGTAAATGGTATGTTGTGGCTGGCGGTGACCCTGGTTTTTTATGGTGTTGCACTTAAAATTTTCCGTGCTTCTAAAGGCCATCCCCTGGTACATCCACTCAGCATTACGACCTTAGCCGTGGCAGCAGTGATGTGGTTAGCGGATATCTCTGCCGCTCAATACCGTGAGTTCGCGTCATTATTACACTGGTTGTTAGGGCCAGCCACGGTGGCACTTGCGGTACCGATGTACAATCAATGGCAAAACATTCGGCAACTGGGAATGCCGTTGATCATCAGCGTGATGATAGGGGGCATTGTTGCACCGCTGCTTGCCTGGGGCGTGATATATGTCACAAATGCGCCGCTGGCTATTCAGATGACTATGCTGGTGAAGTCGATAACCAGCCCGCTGGCTATGGAAACAGGGGCTGCTATTGGCGGTATACCGGCGCTGGCTGCGGTATTTGTGATCCTTACCGGTATCGTTGGGGCGCTGGCAGCGCCGCTCACCTATCGGCTACTAGGTGTCACTATGCCAGATGCTCAGGGCGTGGCGCTGGGCGCGGTATGCCATGCGGTGGGCACCTCCAAGGCTTTGCAGATGGGCGAAGTGCAGGGGGCGCTGGCCACAGTGGGCCTTGGCCTTAATGGCATTCTTACCGCTGTTATCTTACCTGTTATTCTGTAAGGCTTTTCATGGCCTGAGCCTACAAAAGCCGCCTTGGAAGTTGATTTTTGCCGTCTGACTGCTATTTGTTAAAGAGTGCTTACTGCATTGTTTTGTGCCGGTTCTTAACCCTTGGATAGCTATGTACTCAGTTTTGATTTGTGACGACTCCCTTGTAGCCCGCAAGCAGGTGGCAAAATGCCTGCCACAGGACTGGGATGTTGCCATCCATTTTGCTAAACATGGCGGTGAGGCCATTGAATGCCTGGCGGCCGGTAAAGGGCATATTTTACTCCTCGATTTAAATATGCCGGAAATGGACGGCTATCAAACGCTGGAAGCCATTGCTCAGCAAGGTTTGAAAACCAATGTGATTGTGGTGTCGGGCGATGTTCAGCCTGAAGCTCGGGAGCGGGTTATTAAGCTCGGCGCGCTGGATTTCATTCGAAAACCGGTTAGTGCGCCGGAGCTATTGGCTGTGTTAAGTAAACATCAGCTAATCAATGCGCCAGATGAAGAAGAGCCAAAAGAGTTTGAACCGCTGGATGCTGATATTCGTGACTGCTATCAGGAGATCACTAATATAGCCATGGGCAGAGCGGGTGATCACCTGGCCCGTACGCTTAATGTGTTTGTGCATTTGCCTATTCCTAACGTTAATCTGATAGAGGTATCCGAACTGCACATGCTGCTCAGTGATATCGAAAACCACGAGCGGGTGAGTGCGGTTTGCCAGGGCTTTGTGGGCCCTGGAGTACAGGGGGAGGCGCTGTGTATTTTGAGTGACTCAAGCCTGGACGATGTAGCGCGAATTCTTAATATTTCCGGTGAAGTCGACGATCAGAAGCAACTGGAGTTGTTAATGGATGCGGCGAGCATCCTAATCGGTACTTGCCTGAGCGGTATTGCCGAACAACTGGATGTGAGTTTTGCCCAGGGGCAGCCGGTTGTACTTGGCCAGCATCGAAACATCACCGAGATCATTGCCACCAATAAGCTCAAATGGAAAAGAACCCTGGCTATCGAAATCTCTTACGGCCTTGAAGGGTATAACACCGTATGTGAGTTGCTGCTGTTATTTACCGAAAGCTCCATGGAAACGCTTAACTATAAACTTGCTCATTTACTGGAGGATTTCTGATGGCCAATGAAGCCGTAGATGACATGCTGGAGTTTCATTGGATCATCGACATGCTACAAACGGTGGATGTGGGCATTGTTGTGCTGGATCGCGAGTTTAAAATAAAAATGTGGAACGGTTTTATGGAAAGCCACAGTGGTAAGTTGCCCTCTGAGGTGCGTGATAAAACCCTGTTCAGTATTTTTCCTGATATCAACCCTGACTGGTTTGCCCAGAAGGCGAAGCCGGTATTCGAACTCAAAACCCGGGCATTTATGCTATGGGAGCAGCGCCCTTATCTGTTTAAGTTTTCTAATTACCGGCCAATCACCGGCAGTGAAGAATTCATGTATCAGAACATCATTTTATCGCCATTGGTATCGGCAACCGGCAAGGTTGAACATATCAGCATGATGATTTACGACATGACAGATATTGCCAGTGGCAAAAAGCAACTCGAAGCACTACAGGTAATGCAGAGCGAAGCCTTAGAGCGAGGCGCTAAAAGCCGCGCCTGATGTATAGCAGGTTATTTGCGATGAGTTATCGCAAGGGTTATAGCGTTCGCCGCTTACCGTTGTAGGCAGCTGTATTCAACCTGATTTTTAGCAATCTGGTCTTAAGCGACTTTTCATTTACGGTTTTGGTTTCACAATATCGGTATGAAAAGCGTATCTCTTTTTTTATTGTGCATAATGTGCCTGTTACCGGCTGGTCTTTCAGCGCCGGCTGCTGCGCATTACAGTTGCGATGTCGATTTAAATTATGGCGTTGTGGTAAATGACGATCAGCTACGTGTACTCAAAGAATATCTCACTTTATATCAGATCAACCATCAGCAGCAGTTATTTGTGGCAGGTGACTGGCTCACACTCGATGATAGCCAGGCTACGCTGGTAACCGAGTATGCCAAAGGACTGCATTCGGTGGTCCCGCAGGTTACCTTACTGGCGACCACAGGTATTGATTTAGCAACCGATACGGTTCAGCAAATGTTTTTGTCGTTACTGGGCAGCGATCACGACAGCTACGAAAAGCTCAATACCGCTATGGATAAAATGAAAAAGCGGGTGCGCAAGAAGTTTCGTTACGCGCGTAGTCATTATTACCTTGGGCCAAGTTCCAGCGAAGGGCTGGATGAACTGGCAGAGGCCGACCTGATGGTGCCGTTATCACAAACGTTAACTACTTCGGTGGGCAGTATTTTAACCACGCTTGGTGCAATGGACTCCGACAAACTGGCGGTAGATCGCACCGAAATGGCGGTGATTAATCAACGCATTGCGCATTATGCTGCCACGTCTGATGGCGACGGCCCGCCGGTTGATACAACTTTGCCACAAAAAGCCCGATGGTATTGTGACTACCTCAAAAAGCTTGATGCGCTTGAAAAGCAAATGCAGACCACCATTGTGCAACTGGCTGGTATCGATTTAATTCGACAAACCGGTCATAAAGACTAATAACATCGAAGTAGATGTTACCAACAAGTTTGTTATCCCCGAACTTTAGGGGTTAACACATCCTCTGTGTCATCCCCGCATGCTTTAAGCGGGGACCCCTTTGCATGATATCGTGGCTTTGAAACTTCATTGGCGAACAGTTTTACTCACTCACAATGCTGATTGTTAAATATCGTAGTCTCCGCATCTTGTCGGGGTGCCGACAGCACCCAAAGGGGAGATGGCTCCCCTTTGGAAACCTCCAGTTCTTTAATCGCGAAGGGGCATACTGTCACCGGGCAGGTAAAACCTATCGGCCAGAGAGGGCGTCCTGCCCTCCTGACCGGAGCCATCATCCATGATGCCTCTACGCTTTTACTTGATCTGCCCGGTAAAAGTATTTCGCGATACAAAGAACCAAATAGAAAGCCAAAACGCGCTAACGCACACGTACTCACCTCTACCGTCATCCCGGAAGTTTCGAAGAAACTATCCGGGAGCTCATTGGTTTTCTATTGATGTGTAGACTGCATGACAGTGTTTGGTAGATCCCGGCTCGTGGGCCGGGATGACGGTAATTTAGGGGCACGGATGACGTCATCAATAAATTGGTCATCCCCGCATGCTTTTGAGCGGGTATCTCCATAAAAGGCTATTTGAGCTGAGTCAGACTGTTTGGGAGGTCCCGGCTCGTGGGCCGGGATGACGGTACTTTAGGGGCACGGATGACGTCATCAACAAATTTGTCATCCCCGCATGCTTTTGAGCGGGGATCTCCCGAAAAGGTTATTAGAGCTGAGTCAGACTGTTTGGGGGATCCCGGCTCGTGGGCCGGGATGACAGAGATTTTTTTGGCCGTTATGACAGAATAAAAAAAGTCATCCCCGCATGCTTTTGAGCGGGGATCTCCCGAAAAGGTTATTAGAGCTGAGTCAGACTGTTTGGAAGGTCCCGGCTCGTGGGCCGGGATGACAGAGATTTTTTTGGCCGACGGGGGCTATGATATTTGGAGCGGAATGACGTTATCAATAAATTGGTCATCCCCGCATGCTTTTGAGCGGGGATCTCCCGAAAAGGCTATTTGAGCTGAGTCAGACTGTTTGGGAGGTCCCGGCTCGTGGGCCGGGATGACAGAGATTTTTTTGGCCGACGGGGGCTATGATATTTGGAGCGGAATGACGTTATCAATAAATTGGTCATCCCCGCATGCTTTTGAGCGGGGATCTCCCGAAAAGGCTATTTGAGCTGAGTCAGACTGTTTGGGAGGTCCCGGCTCGTGGGCCGGGATGGCAGGAATAAAGTGGCCGAGCTGTTACTTAAGTAGCGATGACACCGACACCGAGACATTTACCGCGCCTTTATGGATTTCGTCCATAACCCCCTGCACCTGGGTGATCTGTTCGTTGGTTGTATCCACATTAAGACGGACGTTTTTCATTTGTTCAGAGACCGTGCCTGACAACTGCTTATTCTCGTTAACGACAGATTCGATTTCAATGGTAGACTCACTGGTTCGACTCGCGAGTTGACGGACCTCATCGGCGACAACCGCAAAACCTCTCCCCTGATCGCCGGCTCTGGCTGCCTCGATAGCAGCATTCAGGGCGAGTAAGTTGGTTTGTTCAGCAATCGAGCGTATGGTTGAAACAATTGCCTCGATACTGGAAGACTGTTCGTTAAGCCGGCTCATTAATTCACTGGTGGTGCTTACCTGTTCCCGGGCAGAATCTGATGCTATGACAGACGTTTTGAGCATACCATTGCCTTGCTCTGCTATTTGCGCGGTTTCCTCTGCCGTAGAAAAAGCCAGCTCTGCTGCTTTGGTGATTAACTGTTTTTCTTCTACCTGAGCGGTCACATCGGTAGCGAATTTAATAACCTTTATTACTTTACCGTCTGAACCCAGAATGGGATTGTATGTGGCTTCGAGCCAAATAGAGTTGCCATGCGCTGTGAGGCGCTCAAATAAGCCGGTCTTGTGCTCACCGTTACCTAGGTGTTGCCAGAAGTTTGGATTAGCATCCAAAAATGCCTGGGAACAAAATATGGAGTGGTGTTTACCTATTATCTGTTCCATTGAATAACCGATTGTATTTAAGAACAGGCTATTGGCTTTACAAATTTCGCCTTTCGGGGTGAATTCAATCACTGCCATTGATTGGTCCAGAGAAGCGTTCACTGCTTTTAATGAGTTAATTTCGTCCATCCGCTCTGTAACATCATTGGCAATTTTTAAAATGGAACCTACGCAATTATTCGCCTCGACAATTGGAATATAGGTGGCTTCGAGCCAGATTGCCTCGCCGTTTGCCTTATTGCGTTCGAACGTGCCGGTTTGTGGTATCCCGTCTCTGAGTTGTTGCCAGAAATTGGCGTAATCCTGGCTTTTTGCATAGCTGGAGATACAAAACATCCGGTGATGTTGGCCCTGGATCTGGTTTAATGAATAACCCACAGCGTTACAGAACAGATCGTTAGCGTCGATGATTTCGCCCTTTGGAGTGAACTGTATTACGGGGACGGAACGCTTTATCGATTGAATGATGGATTGAGCAGTGTCGATCTGCGATTTTAATATGTTCAGCTCGGACTTATGGCGGGATAGTGAGACAATCATTCTCAACCTCATTGAACTTTCATAACTCTGATCCTGTAAACAGCCAAAGCCGATAAGAACTCCTTTATCTAACAGAACCACCTAACAACTGGTTGTATATAGCTTACCAGCTTGCATATCCCTGTATTCGCGAGTATGGACTAGTATACATAAAATCAACAGTTTTATAATGAATAGTTAAACTAAAGGTTAAGCATAACTAACTTGCTGGTACCTTGATCCTGAAAAGTACCAGCAGCATTGCTTAGCGAGATTACAGTTCGGCTTTCGATGCGGTAGCGAAAGCAACGTGTAGTTTGTGGTAGGCCGCTTCGTTTATAAAGTGGGGGTAAATGGTCTCGCCCTGCCAGGCTTGTGGTTGTCCATCAAAAGACAAAAACACTGGTTCTCCGGCGCTTACCGGAGCAAAGTCGTTATCTTGTAACGCAGGGTGGATCATGGCCAGTCGCTCACCGTCTTCGCTGAGCGGAAAGGTGATGTTTTCAATAAAACGAAACACATCGCAGGGCGGCAGTTCCGGCACTGAATTACTGTTATAGGCATTCACAAAGTCGAGAATTGCCAGGGCCATACGCTCCGTTAGATCGTATACATCTGCGCGCAATACACCCTGAGGCTGTGCGCCTACTTCAATCATGATACCGCGCTTACCAATGCTACACAGATAAGCATGCTCTGATGGCGGCTTTTCGTCCTCTACCAGAATGTTGGCTTCTGGCATCTGCTGTTTTACATAGCGGGCCAACTGGGTATGAAACTCATCGGCTTCCAGAATGATTAAAGTGGCTCCCATGGCGCTGGTGGTGTTGTGGATGTCGATGAGCAGGTCGATGTCTGACTCGCCTTTCGGCCCCCATTGTTGATTAAGCGCATGAGCTAAACGGGCTTCCTGACACTGCGGCTGGCGGGCCAACAGGGTAGGGGTAAACTGGCGGTTAAGGTCTTCCTCAACAAATCGTACATTGGCATCGATAGCTGCCATATTCGATAAATGGCAGTCGATATTCAACCCGTTATAGGCTTCGGGCACGCCAAACTTCTGCCAGTTTCTAACCAGTTGAATACCACTGGTTTCGTTACCGTGGGTACCGCCCACAATAGTAATGTTTGCGATCATTGGGCTTGGTCTCTAATGCTTAAAAAAGTCGCTGTGTTGTTCACTCAGCATGGCTTCAATATCTTCGGGATCCAGGTTGTTGATATCAGACTCCTGGGCCGGGCTGGAGATGACTTTTTCTTCACCAGCCCACTCACCTAAATCAATCAACTGGCATTTTTTGCTGCAAAACGGGCGGTATTCACTGCTTGGTGACCATTCCACGTCTTGCTGACAGGTTGGGCATTTTACTTTCACAATTAACACGCTGCTAAATCAAATTGAACCGGTTTTTCGACCGCACCGGAGCGGCCTTCAGGTAGGTTATAGTACATAAAGCGGATAGCATAACGATACTTATTTCCGCTCAGTACGGGATAATACTCTTCGTTGGTCTGGCAACGGATCCGAATCAACTCGTTACGATCGTCTGCTACACCCTGATAAAAGCCATTGGCAGCTTCCGTTGCACTAAAGGCGGTGCGCTCTCGCAAAAACGACAGGGCAATGCTGATAGCCTCTTCGGTGAGTGCGAAGCACATGATCCACTGTTTTATGTCTTCCTGACGTGCGGCAATCGGACGATGGCACCAATAGTGTAAATTGGGTAAATCAAAACTGCAGGTACCGCCCGGAATCGCAAAGCGCTGACGAATGCTCGCCAGAAATTTATCATCACGCAGTTCAGCGCTGATCTTCTTACTGATCTTGAGCTGGTCGCGTACGTTAATAATGGTTTTCAGGGTTTGTTGCAGGGCTTCGTTATCGATGTTGGGTAGCTGCGACCAATGCACCAGGTTTTTCTCGTGGCCATCAAGGTCTTTTATGATATCGGTACGAATGTCGATACGCTCAAACAAGTCCAGTAAGGTAAACAGCTGTTCAAAGAAATACAGCGATAAGCCGTTATCAAGGCCCGCAGCACCCAGCTTCAGTTGTCCCATTAACTGTTCGATACGCAGATAGTTACGAACTTTTTCTTTCAGCGGGAATTCGTAGACTGTTGTATTTGACATTCGGTTCCTCGTCAATTATTCGCACTAGCGTACCAGCCCAGCCTGTAATTTACCAATGCATTCGCCAGCCACGGCGGTTATCTGGTCTTACAAACAGGAAGGAATTACATGACCGCTGCGCAGAATTTACTTACAAAGTTGAAAGTATAGCGGGTGTGATTTTAATAATATCTAAAAATCATGAGCTTAGCTTGATTTTTTAACCTGGAACAGCAGTTGCAACAGTCACATTGCAAAAGTCTCATTGAAGTACAATTTAATTTAAGGAGAGAATAATGGCTACATCAAAATCTACCGCCAATGGTGCAGATACTTCAGGTCACCCTATGACAGATAAACTGCAATCCACACTGCATGATTCGCTGGATACGATCGCAGAAAAAGCGGCAACTGCTGAACAAAGCTTACGTGAGTCAGCTTCAGAGTCAGCGGATAATCTGGCTGCTCGTCGTCGCCTGATGAAGCAGAAATGGTTAGGGTCTTCAGTGCGCAATTATGCCGTGGAAAACCCTGTAGCGGCAGCGGGTATTACTTTTGCTGCTGGTATGCTGGTGGCCTCTTTGCTGAAAAAAAGCAAATAATCAGAGGTGATGGATGAATCAGTCATCTGTTAACGAACCAGCAACGCCACGTCCGGACAGTAACGTGCCCGACGGGGCGTCGCCGCATCAGGAGCAACCTGCTGAGCAGGTACCGCAGCCAGATGTTACCCTGGATGAGGTGATTGCCGCGGTGTCAGATCTTATCGAGGCCAAGAAGCTTCAGTTCAGTGCACAATGGGAAATGGTAGGGGCTGAGGCAAAACTGCTAAGGCAGTCTGTGCTGGTTACCGCACTTGCCACTCTGGCAACCTTTGCCTTTGGTTGTGTTTGCTGGTTAATTCTCAATGCAGCTTCGGCAGTTTTACTGGCTAAAGCCGGAATACACGCCGCTTTCGTAGCAGGTATCCTGTTGTTGGTTAATGGTCTGTTGATGTATGTGGCCTGGCGTGTGGCGAAGGACGCGTTTAAACACATTTCTATCAACCCACTTGTCGCAGCCGTTAAAGGTGAGCCTGAAGAGGGCAGTGACAAAGCACAGCAAAGTAAACAGGAGAGTTAATATGGCCAATCTGTTTTTAAAACGTGCAATCGCGGAACGCGAGCAACGCGTTCACGAATACAAAGAAATTAAATTACTGGGCAAATATTGTCAGGAAGATGCCATTGCTGCCTCCAAGCAACTGTTGGCAACGCCACTGGGGCTATTCGGAAGCTTTTCGGCCGGTGCATTTAAAGGCTGGTACGATGACGATCCGCACAAGGCTCACCGACGCCGTAAAGCGGTTTGGCGCTTTGCCAGAATGTGGATGCAACAGACTATGCTATAGCGCTTAAATTAATGACTGAGTGCTAACGGGTAAAGGTGCGGGCCATCCCAAGATATTGCTCATGTAACTGTTTAACCTGAGCAATGGTGTACTCTCTATCCCGACTGTTATCAATTACATCGTCAGCCTCTGCAAGGCGAGTTTCCCGCGAAACCTGCGCCGCCATAATGCCTTTTATTGCCGCTTCACTGCTGCCATCGCGTGAGAGCGCACGCTCCAATTGAACAGACTCCGGACAATCCACTACCGCAATGCGGTCGACCATCTTTTGCATACCGTTCTCAATAAGTAGTGGTACTGCGAGCACACCGTATTCAGAGCGGATGTTGCTGATCGCTTCGGCCATCGCCTCACGAATTCGCGGATGTAAACACTGATTCAGCCATTGCTTCCGCTCTTCGTTAGTAAACACTAACTCTCGCAAAGCGGCCCGGTTCAGCTCACCTTGTGCGGTTAAAATGGTGTCGCCAAAGTGGGCGGTGATGGCAGCAAGTCCAGGCGAACCTGGCGCCACAACATCCCGGGCTACAATATCTGCATCGACCACCTCAATACCCGAATTGGCAAAGGTATCGGTTACCAGTGTTTTACCCGAGCCGATACCGCCGGTAACACCAACCAGAAAAGGGCGTTTATCATTCATTCTAGTAACCCAGTGCCCAGCTCAGATAGACGGTTTTGATAGGTTCCTGATATAGCAAGGTAAGCCAGCCGGCAATGGCCAGGTAGGGACCGAAAGGAATAGCCAATTCTTTACCTTGTTTTTGCCGGATCATGATGATGATACCGAAGAGCGCGCCAACAAAAGAAGATAATAAAATAATAATCAGCAAGCCCTGCCAGCCGGTAAATGCGCCCAGTGCAGCGAGTAATTTAAAATCGCCGTAACCCATGCCTTCTTTTCCGGTCAGCAGTTTAAATGCCCAGTAAATACTCCATAAACTCAGGTAGCCAATGGCCGCGCCCAGAATCGCCTCGGTGGGTGACACAAAAATGTGATTGATACTGGCTAACAGACCAATCCACAGCAAAGGCAGGGTCAGTTGATCGGGGAGGATCATTTTATCCAGGTCAATAAAGGTCATGGCAACCAGTAACCAGGTTAATACGATGACGATTAAAGCCTGGGAGGACGGGCCATAATGGAGTGCTGCCCAAAGAGAAAGAATACCGGTAAGTAATTCCACCGCCGGATAGCGAAATGAGATGCCGGTTTTACACTGACTGCATTTACCACCTAAAAACAAATAGCTGAGTACGGGAATATTCTCCCAGGCGCGAATGCGGTGGCCGCATTTAGGGCAGGTGCTGTCGGGTTTGATTAAATCGAAGCGCTCGGTCTCAGGGGCCGGCTCATCGGGATTGAAATAGCTTTGGTATTCACGCTGCCAGTCACGTTCCATCATGATAGGCAAGCGATAGATAACCACATTTAAAAAGCTGCCCACCATCAGGCTGATAATGGCCGCCAGGGCATAAAAGAACCAGGGTGAGTGTAAACTAAGCTCAATGACAGATTGCATGCAGGGCGTAACCTATTATCAGAAAATGCAATTAAGAATAACAGCTTAGCTAACGTTAAACTACCATACCCATTTGGAAAATTGGCAGGTACATGGCAACAATCAGACCGCCGATGACAACCCCGAGTACGGCCATAATCATGGGCTCCAGCAAGCTGGTTAAACCGTCGACCATGTCATCCACTTCACCTTCGTAGATGGTGGCGATTTTGCTGAGCATTTCATCAACCGCGCCAGACTCTTCACCAATGGCAATCATTTGCGTCACCATATCCGGGAAAACGTTAGTACTGCGCATAGCGGCGTTCATCTGAATACCGCCGGCGACTTCTTTACGGATAAATAAAATAGCGTCGCGGTATACCGCGTTACCCGATGCTCCTGCGGCTGATTCCAAAGCGCTTATTAAAGGCACACCCGCTGCAAAGGTGGTGGCAAGCGTTCTGGTAAAACGGGCAATAGCGGCTTTACGCAAAATTTCACCAATGACAGGAATTTTAAGGAGCTTGGCATCCAGGCTGTCACGGAAATCTTTTGATTTATTGTGGTAGACTTTAAATAAGTAAATGAAGACACCAATTCCAGCCAATAGAAATACACCATAATCCTGAACAAATCGTGATATCCCAAGCACAAACATCGTGAACGCCGGGAGTGATGCGCCGAAACTGGAAAATATTTCTTCAAATTGCGGCACTACAAATACCAGGAGTACGGCTGTTACGATAAAAGCCACTACTAATACCGCAATGGGGTAAAACATGGCCTTTTTAATTTTTGACTTAAGCGCTTCGGCTTTCTCTTTATAAGTGGCAATCCTATCGTAGATAGTCTCAAGCGCACCGGAGTGCTCGCCAGTTTCCACGAGATCGCAATATAGGTCGTCAAAGTATTTTGGATGTTTACGCAGGGCGGTTGAAAGCGGTGTACCGGCTTTTACGTCGTCGCCGATGCTATTAAGCACTTTACGCATCGACGCCTTAGCATGTCCTGCAGCGAGCATATCTATTGTTTGGATCAGCGTTACACCGGCTGCTAACATGGTGGCAATCTGGCGGGTTATTACACAAATATCCGCTGCGGTAATCTTATCACCACCACGGCCGAATAACGGGGTGGATAATTTACGTACTTTGGTGGCAGAGATACCCCGTCTTCGTAAAAGATTTTTCGCTTCCTGAAGTGATTTGGCGCTGGTTTCGCCTTTAATGGATTGTCCCTTGGCGTTTTTACCCTGCCAGGTATACGTGGTTAACGCTTGTTCTTTGGCCATTCGCTTATTCCCGTTGTTCAGAAAGCAAAAAGCCCAGCAGTACTGGGCTTTTGCAGGTGTTAACCGATTAGCATAAAGCTGTGTCTGAGCATGCTTCGGCCCAGGTAACTACACCGCCGGTACCTAATGAAGCAGTCAGCGTGTAGGTTTCACCGTTCAGGCCATCGGTGTTAACCGCAGTAGCTACCAGGTCAGTACCATTCCAGGTGACAGAGGCAACTAAATTGCTTGGTGATGTCAGGTCTGCCGGTACGCCGTTAGAGTTTGCAGTACAAGTAGTTAAGGCACCTTCTGTTTGAGCACACACTTCGATAGCAGTTTTATGAGCCTGAGTGGCCATAATCACTTCTGAAAAACGCGCTTTCTTAGTGTAGTTCTGGTAAGCCGGTAATGCTACCGCTGCCAGAATACCGATGATGGCAACAACGATCATCAGTTCGATTAAGGTAAAGCCTTTGTTGTTCAGTTTGATATTTTTCATGGTCACATTCTCCGGGTCGCAAAACAATAAAATGTCAGCATTTAATAAAATTAAGGTTGATACCTGAGGCGTCGTCACTTACGTCCCCGGTACTTGATTCTCAGTATAGAACCATCTAAGCATCTGACAAGTATTAGGAATTATACTCTAGTGTTGGATACTGCTACCTATTTGTACAATCCGGCATACGTAAAGATACCTAAGCCAGGGAATTCAGACGGTTAGCTGTTATTACAAATTTATGCGTAATGACAAATCAACGGCCTTGACATGCTTGGTAAGCGCTCCTGAAGAGATGTAATCCACACCCAGTAAGGCCAGAGAAGATAATCTTTCAGAAGTAATATTACCCGACACCTCCAGTTTACACCGTTTTTGCGTCAGGCTAACTGCGCGTTGGATCTGTTCGTTAGTAAAATTGTCCAGCATCACAATATCGGCACCGGCATCAATTGCCTGTTGCAATTCCTCCAGGCTTTCTACTTCCACTTCTACCGGTTTACCGGGCGCCTGTGTTTTGGCTGTGCTGATAGCCTGGGCAATACCGCCACAGGCCATAATATGGTTTTCCTTTATAAGGAAGGCATCGAATAAGCCAATGCGATGGTTTTTACCGCCGCCACAGGCCACAGCGTACTTTTGTGCCAGCCGTAAACCGGGGATGGTTTTACGGGTATCAAGAATACGGGTGTCCGATCCAGCCAGCAGACTGGCATAAAAAGCGGTTTCTGTGGCCGTACCCGAAAGCAGTTGCAAAAAGTTTAGGGCCGTGCGCTCGGCCGTTAACAGTGCTCTGGCTGGCCCTTTTAACGAAACCAGTACAGAGTCTGCGGGTATTTTATCGCCATCTGCTACCTGCCAGCTTTGTTCGATGCTGCTATCCACCAGGCTGAATGCCAGTTGGGCCCAGGCCACACCACACACCACACAATCTTCGCGGGTAATAATGGTCGCCGTAGCCTGATGCGCGGCAGGGATCAGATTGGCCGTGATGTCGGCACTGGCTTCAGGCGTGCCGCCAAGGTCTTCGGCCAGCGCCTGGGTAACTTGTTGCTGAATGCTTTGTTGGGATGGCAATGTTTGTTGACTCACAGTAATACTTCTTTTTATAGGGTACGGAGAATAAGGGTTTCCCCTCGTTGGGTGAATTCTAACTGTTTTAGGGCGCTCATACCCAGCAAAATCTGCTCGCCTTGCATGCCTGGGTTGATATTCGCCGCTACATTTTGCAGTGTAATGCCGCCCAGCGTTAAGGTGGCAATTTCGGTAAGCGTAATCTTAACCCGGCCGTTTGCTGTGGAAGCCATACCGCTGCGCCCGCGTGGCAGGTTAAACTCATCGGCTAGATGGGCCGGAATAGAAACGCTGGTAGCGCCGGTGTCAACCAGAAAAACTGCTGGCTTGCCATTAATGCTACCACTGACAACATAATGACCCTGACGATTTTGTTCCAGCCGAATTTCGATTTGCTCGCCTCGCATTATACTTACCGGCTGCTGATTAGGGTTTGCCTGCTGCTCAAGCAAATCACCAAATACCAGAGTCAAAAGACCAAATAAACAGGCCCAGGCAAGAATAAGCATCCACTTTGCGGCTTTACTGGTGTCAGTGCTTTGTTGGGTCATACCTTGCCTTTAGATTGTCAACCGGCGACTTCGCTGTCACACTATTCTAATGAATTACTTAAAAAATTCACTACTATGAGTGTTTCTTATCAATATAAAGACGCAATAATAAAGGCATCGCCTTTTTTTGATGAGCGGCCGGATGACAGCGCAGTGAGCCTATTGGTGATCCACAATATCTCACTGCCGCCGGGGCAGTTTGGTACCAAAGGCATCGAACAGTTGTTTACCGGCACTCTGAACCCCGATGAGCATCCCTTTTATGCCGAAATCGCCCACTTGCGGGTATCGGCTCATTGCGTGATCCGCCGTGATGGCACGGTGGAGCAATATGTGCCATTTAATAAAAGAGCCTGGCATGCCGGGGTGTCCAGTTTCCAGGGTCAGGAAAAATGTAATGACTGCGCCATTGGGATCGAGCTTGAAGGCACCGATGAGTTGCCGTATACCCAGGCCCAGTATCAATCGCTGGAAGCGGTGAGCGCACAGATAATTTCGTTGTATCCGGCTATAACACTGGGCAGAATAGTGGGGCATAACGATATTGCACCCGGACGCAAAACCGATCCGGGCGTGGCATTTAACTGGGCTGGCTATCGCCAGGCGCTGAGTCAATATATAAAAAGGTAAAACCACCATGGTGTTAATCAGTTTGCTATTGGTCTTGTCACTGGAGCGGGCACTCCGTAAAGCGCCGGTGTGGCATGTTGAAAATCATTTAGGCCAATATTTGCAATGGACACAGGGGCAGGACTGGATAGCCAAACAAAGCGTACCTATTCAGTTGATACTGCAAATAGCGCTGCCGGTTCTGGTCACCTTTTTAGTGTGTCAGTGGTTATTTGGTGGCTTTATCAGCTTTATATTACAAAGCGTTATATTGTTCTTGTGTCTGGGCAGTGAGCCCCTGCGCAATACTTATCGTTCATTTCTACAGGCCGCCGAACGCGGTGATCTGGAAGCTTGTCATTTATATACCCGCGAACTGGGCCATTGTACTGCGCTGGAGGTCGCCGATGAGCCTACCCAACAAGGGAAAAGTTTTGGCCAGCATTTACTATGGTTAAACTATCAGCATTACGCGGCGGTGATTATCTTTTTTACGGTGTTTGGTGCGGCCGGGGCTATTGCGTACGTCACCAGCAGGGAATGTTTCCGCCAGTGGTGTGAAAGTGACGATGAACGTAAAAAAGGGATGGCCACCTGGGTGCATATTCTGGACTGGCTGCCGGTGCGTATTACCGCATTCGGGCTGCTATTGGTTGGCCACTTTTCCCGCGCATTGCCGATATGGCTGAGTTACCTGACACATCCTTCTGTTGCTGGCGAGAAGGTGTTAACTGAAGTCGCAGCTAAAGCCGAAGATGTCGACTTTACCGAATCACAACAGGCGGATCCTGCCTGTGAACCTAAGGCCCTGGTGACGCTGGCGAAGCGCAATGTCATGCTGCTGTTGTCGGTTATTGCGGTTTTGACCTTACTTGGGCTGGTTAACTAGCAACTCATCTTATTAAAACAAGGGCTGCACTGGCAGCCCTTTTGTTTATCTATTCCTTTATAAATCTGATCGTTAACCGAAATCGGGCGGTACAAATATCCAGTGTTGATGGTTTTTTTAACAATACGTGCGATTTTTCAGCATTACAGGTCAGAAGTAAGGTGAATCCAGCAGCCTTTTATCGCAGTTTTTAGGTGATTGGTAATAAAATGCTGCACTGCAAAACAATGGCTTACCATTTTGTAAATTGTCTAATCTGTAATTAAATTACCGAAAATTGCGATGTTTTGGGGCTGGTTGAACCAGTTTAGCCTGTGAAATTTTATGAATAATTTCAAAAGTTAAGTAGTTTGTTACAGAAACTTTATAAAACTTGGTCTATGTTTACTATTTACCTCCGTGATATTCTGCTCTACACTAATTAGATAGGTAAAATGGTAATACCAATTTTATTGTGAACGCATTCTCGTTTACATAGCAATGTTTCGGAGCCAGAACTCTTCATATGCAAACCGGCCGCAAAAAGCTTGCAGACGTTATCACCGAGCAACTCGAGTCTATGATCCTCGACGGTTCGCTATTGGCCGGTCAGCGCTTACCTCCGGAACGTGAACTGGCTGAACAATTCCAGGTTTCACGGCCATCGTTACGTGAAGCCATTGGTAATTTACAGGCCCGCGGGCTGGTAGAGCGTAAGCAGGGAGGCGGCACTTTTGTTAGTCGTCAGCTTAATTCTGCGATGACTGATCCGCTAATGGCTCTTATCAGTGGCCGGCCGGAAACCCAGTTTGATTTACTTGAATTCAGGCACGCCCTTGAAGGGATGTCGGCGTATTACGCTGCGTTGCGTGGCCAGCCTGAAGATTATGCGGCACTGCGTGAAGCACTGGATCAAATGCCCACGCCTAAACGCACTGAATGCAAACGCGAACAGGCAGAATGCCTGGGGCGCTTTTACGTCATCATGGCGCGCGCCTCGCACAACATGGTGTTGCTCCATGTGATGAGCACCATGCAAACCATGCTGGTAGACAATATCGAGCGCAACTTTGAAATGCTGGCCCTGCATGCCAGTGACGAAGCGGTTGATAACATTGCCCAGCAGCGCAAAGAGATTGTTGAAGCCATTGCAAGCCGGGATCCGGAAGCGGCCCGTCAGGCCTGTAATGCGCACCTTGCCTACATCGAGAAAACGTTGTTGGCAATTAATCAGCGAGACAGTCGTGTGCAACGAGCGTTGCGCCGGTTGGAAATTTAAGAACACGTGTCGGCTTCGGCAGTATAACGAGGCAGTCAGGTAAGTATTACAAAGCGACATGGTGCGGCAGTATCGTTGCCATGTCAGACAATTTGTTAGGTATTTCATCCGCCATATGTGCCGACCAGCCATATAGAGTGTGGATGTATTTCTATATCAGTAACTATAGGATGGCACCATGAGTGATATGATGCACCAAGATGTTGACCCGCAGGAAACCCAGGAATGGCTGGAATCGTTAGAATCGGTTCTGGAGGAAGAAGGGGTAGAACGCGCGCACTTTTTGTTAGAGTCTCTTATTGAGAAAGCCCGCCGCAACGGTGCGCACTTGCCGTACGACGCTACCACTGCTTATATCAATACAATCCCGCCGGGGCAGGAACCCACCATGCCAGGCGACCAGACGATTGAAGGCAGCATTCGTAATGCACTGCGCTGGAACGCTTTGATGATGGTATTACGGGCGTCTAAAAAAGACCTTGAATTAGGTGGTCACATCTCAAGCTTTGCCTCTTCTGCCATGCTTTATGATGTAGGTTTTAACCACTTCTTTAAAGCGCCGAACGACAAAGATGGCGGCGACTTTATTATGTACCAGGGCCACGTAGCACCGGGTATCTATTCACGAGCTTATATCGAAGGTCGTTTAACTGAAGACCAGTTAGACGGTTTCCGTCAGGAAGTAGACGGCAAAGGTCTGTCTTCTTATCCGCACCCTAAATTAATGCCTGAGTTCTGGCAGTTCCCAACGGTTTCTATGGGTCTTGGCCCGATGCAGGCTATTTATCAGGCCCGTTTCCTGAAATACCTGACTAACCGTGGTTTAAAAGACTGTTCTGATCAGCGCGTATGGTGCTTCCTTGGTGACGGTGAAATTGATGAGCCGGAGAGCTTGGGTGCAATTGGCCTGGCATCTCGTGAAGGCCTGGACAACCTGACTTTCGTAGTGAACTGTAACCTGCAGCGTCTGGACGGTCCGGTACGTGGTAACGGCAAAATTATCCAGGAACTGGAAGGGACCTTCCGCGGCGCAGGCTGGGAAGTGATCAAGGTTATCTGGGGTCGCTACTGGGATCCACTGTTAGCCCGTGATACTACCGGTAAACTGCTGCAGTTAATGAACGAAACCGTAGACGGTGAGTACCAGAACTTCAAAGCGAAGGGCGGTGCTTACACCCGTGAACATTTCTTCGGCAAGTATCCGGAGCTGAAAGAAATGGTGTCCAATATGTCTGACGAAGACATCTGGCGCTTAAACCGTGGTGGTCACGATCCGGTAAAAGTTTACGCAGCGTACGACCGCGCAGTAAACACTAAAGGCCGCCCACAGGTTATCCTGGCTAAAACCGTTAAAGGTTATGGTATGGGGGCAGCCGGTGAAGGTAAAAACATTGCTCACCAGGTTAAGAAAATGGACATGGATGCGATTAAACACTATCGCGACCGTTTCAACATTCCGGTATCTGACGAAGCATTAGAAAAACTGCCATACTACAAGTTTGAAGAAGACAGCACAGAGATGAAGTATCTGCGCGAGCGTCGTGAAGCCCTGAAAGGTTACATGCCGCGTCGTCTGGCTAAGTCTACTGAAGAACTGCCAGCACCAGCACTGAAAGCCTTTGAGGCAGTAACGAAAGGCTCTGGTGACCGTGAAATTTCCACCACCATGGCGTTTGTTCGCGTACTGACTGCACTGCTTAAAGATAAGCAGATTGGTAAGCGCATAGTACCAATTATTCCGGATGAAGCCCGTACCTTTGGTATGGAAGGTCTGTTCCGTCAGGTAGGTATTTACTCAAGCCAGGGGCAGAAATACGAGCCACAGGATTCCGATCAGGTCGCTTACTACCGTGAAGACCAGAAAGGTCAGGTACTGCAGGAAGGTATTAACGAGCTGGGTGCCATGGCGTCTTGGTTATCTGCCGGTACCTCTTACAGCACTAACGATCTGCCAATGGTACCGTTCTACATTTACTACTCGATGTTTGGTTTCCAGCGCGTGGGCGATTTAGCCTGGGCCGCCGGTGACAGCCAGACCCGTGGTTTCTTAGTAGGTGGTACGGCTGGTCGTACAACGCTTAACGGTGAAGGTCTGCAGCACCAGGATGGCCACAGCCATACCCAGGCCGCGCTTATTCCTAACTGTGTAAGCTACGATCCAACCTACGGCTATGAAGTGGCTGTGATTGTTCAGGACGGTCTGCGCAGAATGCTCGAAGAGCAGGAAGACGTATTCTATTACCTCACCGTAATGAACGAAAACTACAAGCAGCCAGCTATGCCTAAGGGCGTTGAAGAAGGCATTATCAAAGGTATCTACAAGTTAGAAACCATTGGCCGTAGCAACGCTAAGAAGAAAGTGAAACTGCTGGGCTCTGGTACCATTTTAGAGCAGGTACGTGCCGCGGCTACCAAACTGCATGACGACTACGGCGTAGCGGTTGAAGTGTACTCAGTACCTTCTTTCAACGAGCTTGCCCGTGATGGTCAGGAATGTGATCGTTTCAACATGTTCCATCCGGACAGCGATGCCAAAGTGCCGTATATCACTGAAGTCCTTAATGAAGGCTTTGATGGCCCGACGATTACCGCTACCGATTACATTAAAAACTACGGTGAACAGGTACGTGCTTATGTACCAGGTGCTTACCGTGTACTGGGTACTGACGGCTTTGGTCGTTCGGACAGCCGCGCTAACTTACGTCGCCATTTTGAGGTGGACGCGGAGTACGTAACTTTTGCAGCCCTTTACGAGCTGTATAAGCAAGGCGAACTGGATGGCAAAACGCTCAATAAAGCCATGCAGGATCTGGGTATTGACCCGGACAAAATTAACCCGCTGTTCGCATAAGCTCAGGGAGACTGCAAACGATGTCAGACATTAAAGACGTATTAGTACCGGATTTAGGTGAAGATGAAGTTGAAGTCATTGAACTGTGCGTATCGCCAGGCGATTCGGTTGAAGCCGAAGACGCCCTGGTAACAGTTGAAAGTGACAAAGCCAGCATGGACGTACCAGCACCTTTTGCCGGTACGCTCAAAGAGCTGTGCGTAAAAGTGGGTGATAAAATCAGCCACAACGACTTACTGGCCAAGCTGGAAGTTGCTGGCGGCGATGCCGCAGAAGCTCCGGCTCAGGAAGAAAAAACGGAAGAAGCCCCAGCTGCTAAAGAAGAATCTGCGCCAGCAGCCGAACAAAAGCAAGCTGCCGAGCAAAGCAGTGGCGGTAGCGAAACTATTGAAGTTACCGTACCGGATATTGGTGACTCTGCTGACGTAGACGTTATCGAAATTCTGGTCAGCGCAGGCGACACCGTAGAAGCCGAAGATGGCCTGATCACCCTTGAAACCGACAAGGCAACCATGGATGTACCAAGCCCACAGGCTGGTAAAGTGGTTGAGGTGAAGGTAAAAGAGGGCGATAAGGTAAGCGAAGGTTCTCTGGTATTATTGCTTGAGGTTGCCGGTTCTGGAAGCTCAGACAGTGCCCCGGCTGAAAAAGCGGAATCTGCGCCTGCTACCGAATCTGCACCTGAAGCGGCTGCTGAAGAGCCGGCAGGTGAAGAAGAAATTGAAGTCACCGTACCAGACATTGGCGATGCATCAGACGTTGATGTTATCGAAATCCTGGTAGCCGAAGGCGATACCGTAGCGGTTGAAGACGGTCTTATCACTCTTGAGACCGATAAAGCTACTATGGATGTACCATCACCTAAAGAAGGTGTGGTAACCAAGTTACTGGTTAAGTCTGGTGACAAAGTGTCGAAAGGCGACAAGGTATGTATGCTGAAAGTGGCAGGTAGCGCCAAACCAGCGCCTGCTAAGTCAGAAAGTGCTGCGTCTGCGCCTAAAGCGGAAAGCGCACCAGCTGCCAGCAAGCCTGCAGAACCGAAAAAAGCCCCTGTGCCGCATCATCCTTCGGCAGGAACCAAGCCAAAAACCGGTAAAGTGCACGCCTCACCATCGGTGCGTCGTCTTGCCCGTGAATTTGGTGTGGATTTATCAGAAGTACCTGGCAGTGGTCCGAAGAACCGTATTCTTAAAGAAGACGTTCAGGCCTATGTGAAAGAAGAGCTGTCTCGTCCGCGTACCACAGCACCAGCTGCTGGTGGTGGTAACGGTGGTGGCCTGCAGGTACTGGCACAGCCAAAAGTTGATTTTGCCAAGTTTGGTGAAATTGAAGAGAAGCCGCTGACCCGTATCCAGAAGATTTCCGGCCCGAACCTTCACCGTAACTGGGTAACTATCCCACACGTAACGCAGTTTGAAGAAGCGGATATCACCGATCTGGAAGCATTCCGTAAAGAGCAGAATGCCATTGCTGAAAAGCGCAAGCTGGGCGTAAAAATTACCCCGCTGGTGTTTATGATGAAGGCGGCGGCCGACGCTCTGCGTGCTTACCCCATCTTCAATACTTCACTGGGTGAGTCAGGTGATACCCTGATCCAGAAGAAGTACATTCACATTGGTATTGCCGTGGATACTCCGGGAGGCCTGGTAGTACCGGTAGTGCGTGATGTTGATAAGAAAGGCATCTACGAGTTGTCCGAAGAGCTGATGCAAATCAGCGTAAAAGCCCGTGACGGCAAGTTAAAAGCTGCTGATATGCAGGGTAGCTGTTTTACCATCTCAAGCCTCGGTGGAATTGGCGGTACGGCGTTCACGCCAATCGTTAATGCACCTGATGTGGCTATTCTTGGTGTGTCTAAATCTGACATGAAACCAAAGTGGAATGGTAAAGAGTTTGAACCTCGCCTGACCGTACCTTTATCGTTGTCATACGACCATCGTGTTATTGACGGCGCGGTCGCAGCAAGGTTTGCTGTACACTTGAAGTCAGTACTGGAAGATTTACGCCAGTTAATTCTGTAAATCATTGTTCGCCCTGCCTAGTGCAGGGCGAATCGTAATCTGAATTAGAGAGTTTACCTTTACTGCTGTGACGCAGCTAGTTACAATTCAGACACTTACATTCGTATAGAAACAGGACAGATTTGAGGTCACGATGAGCGAAATTAAAACGCAGTTAGTGGTACTAGGCGCCGGCCCCGGCGGCTATTCAGCAGCCTTCCGCGCAGCTGATATGGGGATTGAAACAGTTCTGGTTGACGCCAGAGAGACCCTGGGTGGTGTGTGCTTGAACGTAGGATGTATTCCTTCCAAAGCGCTGCTGCACGTTGCTAAAGTGATGAAAGAAGCCAAGCACCTGGCCAGCCACGGCGTGTCGTTCGGCGAACCTGAAATCGATCTGGATAAAATCCGCGCATACAAAGACGGCGTAGTTGGCCAGCTGACCAAAGGTTTGGCCGGTATGTCTAAAATGCGTAAAGTTAAGCACGTTCAGGGCTACGGTAAATTTACCGGTGCTAACACCCTGGAAGTGGAAGGCAAAGACGGTAAAACCACCATCTCTTTCGAAAACGCCATTATCGCCGCAGGTTCTGAGCCGGTATCACTGCCGTTCATTCCTGAAGACGACCGCGTAATCGACTCAACCGGCGCACTGGAAATGAAAGACATTCCGGAAAAAATGCTGGTACTGGGCGGTGGTATCATCGGCCTGGAAATGGGTACGGTATACGAAGCCTTGGGCTCAAACATTGACGTGGTAGAGTTCCTGGATCAGTTAATCCCGGCTGCCGACAAAGACATCATGAAGGTCTTCATGAAGACCTACAAAGAAAAATTCAACATCATGCTGGAAACTAAGGTGACCGGCGTTGAAGCCAAAGACGATGGTCTGTACGTAAGCTTTGAAGGTAAAAATGCACCGGCTGAGCCAGTGCGTTACGACAAAGTACTGGTGGCGGTTGGCCGTAAGCCAAACGGTGGCCTGGTTGCAGCAGACAAAGCGGGCGTTAAAGTTGACGAGCGCGGCTTCATCTCTGTTGATAAGCAAATGAAAACCAACGTTGGCCACATCTACGCGATTGGTGACCTGGTTGGTCAGCCTATGCTGGCGCATAAAGCGGTTCACGAAGGCCATGTGGCTGCCGAGAACATCGCTGGTAAGAAGCATTTCTTCGACCCACGTTGTATTCCTTCAGTGGCTTACACTGAGCCAGAAGTGGCTTGGGTTGGTTTAACCGAGAAAGAAGCGAAAGAACAGGGCGTAAGCTACGAAACAGCTACCTTCCCATGGGCAGCTTCGGGTCGTGCAATTGCCTCTGATGCAACCGACGGTATGACCAAAATGATCTTCGACAAAGATTCTGGCCGTGTAATCGGTGGTGCCATGATTGGTACAAACGCCGGTGAGATGCTGGGCGAAATCGGCTTAGCCATCGAAATGGGCGCTGATGCCGAAGACGTAGCGCTGACTATTCACGCTCACCCAACGCTGAACGAGTCAATCGGTCTGGCGTCTGAAATCTTCGAAGGCAGCATCACTGACCTTCCAAACCCTAAAGCTAAAAAACGCTAAAGCGTTTTTTAGTCCCGGAATCGCCAACGGCGATATCCGGGACCTCCTGCTAAAGCGTTTCTTCGTCCCGGTTTCGCTCAGCGAAGACCGGGATCTCCTGAACAGTCTGACTGTTCGGACAAAAGAATATTGAAAAGGCTGTCTCACTGTAGACAACCTTTTTTGTTTGCCTCATCAAAAAGCCAATAACATATTGGGAGATCCCGGATAGTTTCTACGAAACTTCCGGGAAGACGGGGAGTGTGGGCTTTGATCCGGTATTAATTATCCCGCCATCCCCGCAAAAAAATACTGTCATCCCCGCAAGCTTTTGAGCGGGGCTCTCCTGACCAGGTTGTCTAAACTAATCGAGACAGTTAATTAGCTAAGAATAATTGACATTTTGTCGGGTCGCCGACGACGACCAGGGGTGGCAGTGAGGCCCCCCCTGGACCCCTCTCAGTTCTAAATTGCGAAAAAGCCTATTGAGAAACAAAAAGGGCAACCCTAACGAGCAGAGCGGGCGTCCTGCCCGCGCTGCCCTGGCTCGTCGTCCGTGACGAGCCTACGGATTACCTGAAACTTTTTGTTTATCAATAGTTCGCAATAACCGAACAGGTAAAGCAGCCGAATTGACTGCGGTGTTAAACCTGGACATTGCAAGGAGATACCGGATAGCCGCAAGCGGCTTCCGGCATGACAGGATAGGTGGGCTAAGAAATAATCGTCACCGGGCTAAATTAAGCCCGTCATCCCCGCATGCTCCTCCCTCGTCATCCCCGCATCCGATATCTCCGTCATCCCCGCATGCGATATCTCCGTCATCCCCGCATGCTTTTGAGCGGTGATCTCCTGAGCAGTCTGACTCACGTTAATAGTATTTTTCGATTATTGTTTTAACCGCACCATGACAGATTAGGAGATACCGGATAGACGCAAGCGGCTTCCTGCAGACGGGATCAGAGTCGGTATCTGCTGAGCAGGTTAGCTGACTTAAACCGTTCAGTATGCCCGCTGAATCGCCCTGAATCATCGCTAGAACGACCTGATTTTGCCATAATGTCTTTTTATAGTGAGTGGCGTAATCAATCATAATCAAAAGGACATAACATGGATAAAGGTGCTGCCGGAATATTGGCTCTGGGTATCTTCTTCGGCGCAGCAGCACTCGGAGGCCTGGGCGGTAATGCGTTAATCGAAGCCAAACAGTGGGAGCGCTCGGTTGTGGTAAAGGGCTTGTCCGAGCGTGAGTATGTGGCTGATAAAGTGATTTGGCCACTACAGTTTGTTGAAGCCGGCAATGACCTCACATCGTTATACAACACCATGTCGGCTAATAGCGAGAAGGTAAAAGCTTATCTTATTCTACAAGGTATAGATCTTGCGGAGATTACCGTAGGACTGCCTGAGGTGACTGATAAGCTGGCCCAGCGTTATGGCAGCAATAATGGCGTAAAGTTTCGCTACAGCGGCACGCAAACGGTGACAGTGTATTCTGCCGATGTGATGAAAGTACGCAGTGTGCAGCAAAACTTATCTGATTTGCTCGGGCAGGGCGTAGCACTGAGTACCGAAAACTATAATGCCCGTACAGAGTTTATATTTACCCGGTTAAACGAAGTAAAACCCGAAATGATAGAGGAAGCAACCATTAACGCCCGTGAAGTGGCAGAGAAGTTTGCCGATGATTCCAACAGTCAACTGGGTAAAATCAAACGGGCAAATCAGGGCCAGTTTTCTATTTTTGAAAGGGATAGCCAGCACCCCCACATCAAACAGGTGCGCGTAGTCTCTACCATTGAATATACACTAACTGATTAAAAACTATACTTTACGCCTGTGAAGGCGTGCTAAGCTAATAATATTGATTATTAAATTCTGTAACCATGGCAGACGACAAGCAGCCAGCTCAGCTTGAGTTTTTTACTATCCCGAGTCCGTGTATTGGCGTTTGTCAAAGTGGGCCAAAAGGGTATTGTCAGGGCTGCTTTCGCTCCCGCGAAGAGCGGCTGTACTGGTTACATATTGATGACGGCACGCGACGCGTAATACTCGATGCCTGTAAGCGACGTAAGCGCTATTATCAACGTCGTAAGTCACAGTCGAATAGCCAATCCGATACGCAGCCGCTGCAACAGGATTTGTTTGGTGATGAACCAGATAAATAACGCAGCGAGGTTTTAACGCTCTGATATACTTAATTTATGATCGAGGAAAGGTCACAGGGTAATGAATCAATTTATTGAATATGCAACGCAATCTTTTACGTTACCGGATATCTGTTTACGGTTACGTAATGTGCTGGACGATCCGCGCTCAGATATGGACGATATCGCCGCGCTCATCAGCATCGATCCTTCGCTTACCGCCAAATTACTTCGTCTGGCGAACAGTGCACTTTTCCGCTTCCCCTCGCAAATAGAATCCATCACCAAAGCGGTTAGCGTTATTGGTGGTGAGGCGCTGTATAACCTGGTGCTGGCCGAAACTGCTAACATTGCCTTTAAACATTTTGACAACCAGTGCCTGATTGTTGATAAACACTGGGAGCAATCGGTATTTACCGGCATGCTGGCAAAATATCTCGCCAAAGACATGAACGTGCGTGGCAGCGACCGCTTTTTTGTTATGGGGATTTTGCAGAACCTGAGTGAACTGGTGATTGCAAAGTGCGAACCTGAGAAATATCAACAGTATGCGAAAGATGATTCACCAGGTACGCCCTGGGATCGTCAGGTAGCCCACTTCGGATTTTTATTCACTGAATGCAGTGGTTCAATTATGGAACAGTGGAAGCTGCCTATGCCGTTGTTTTATCCGGTTAAATTTGCTCACAATCGGGTGAAATTGGCTAGCGACTTAGACGTGTCTTTGTTAACCTGTGCTATACGGCTGTCAACGGCTCATTATCAGCGGGAACGGTATCCGGAGTTGGATATCATATCACCCGACATGGTGCGGTTGTTGCCGCTAGACGACGAAGTGTTACAAAACGCCAAACTGTTTGCCCAAAAAGAAACGAACAAGGTGGCAGTGTCTGTTTTGTAAACGCTCTTTAGGCAATAAAAACAAAACATAAAAACTGCTTCCATGTTACACCAATTTATAGCGAAGGCAGCGCCACTTGTTCTGGCGCTGTTTTGTATGTCGGCATCCGGCGCTGATAAAGATCTCATCAGTACCTTGTATCATGCCGACTTTGTCGAATACGACGAAGATCAAAAGAATAAGTTTACGCTCGACGGCGAACTTGGGGTGATATTTGCCTCGGGTAATACCAACGCGACCTCGATTAAGAGTAGTCTTAAATCCGAACACGAAACCAAGCGCTTCTCGAATAACTATTGGGTAGAGTTTCTGTATAAGGAAACCGAAGTAACTGTGGATGACAGTGTGGTCGATCAAACCACCGCACAGCGCTTATATACCTACGCCCAATCCGACTACAAACTGGCACAGGAAAACCGTCGGTTATTCGTCTATGGCGATTACGAAGATGATCGTTTTAATGGTTACGACTACCGTTCATCTATTGCAGCGGGTTGGTCACAACTAATGTGGCAAAACGAAATCAGCGACTTCCGATACAGTGTAGGACCGGGTTATGCCTTTGCTAAATTCGATAGCGGCGAGCGTGCCGATCAGGTTGATGGCTTTATTGTCCGGGCTTCGGCAGAATATCATTACATCTGGCCAACCGGGGCTAAACTTCGTCAGTTTGTCTCGATGGAAGCGGGTGATGAAAACATCAAGTCGCGTACCGAGACATCCTTGAGCGCTAATTTATTTGAATCACTGGCGCTAAAATTTTCATTCATTATGCAACATAACACCAGCCCGGTGAATAATGCGCAGTCATTAAACACCGAAACGGCCGTGACTATTGTCTACCGTTTTTTCTGAATTTAGTCCTCGTGATGAATTGATTTTGCTCTGAGATGCTTTAACATAGCGGTTTCTAGCCATTGAGCGAGTCTTCTCCCCTCAGACTTGGCGAACAGGATTTGAATTTATTTAGGAACCCCCCGCATGAAAAAACTACTACTTGCCATCGCCGGTACCTGCGTTGCTGCCAGCGCTATTGCTCAGGATGAACCAAAGCCATTCACAATGGATGGTGAGTTCGGTCTGATAGTTACCACTGGTAACACCGAAACCACTTCTGCTACAGCCGGTATTACCGCTCAGCAAGAGCTTGAAAACTGGAGTAACGATTATCAAATCGAAGGTCTCTATAAAGAGGAAACGGTTATTCAGGATGGTGAAGAAGTAGAGCGTACATCGGCACAGAAGTTCTTCGCATCAGCGCAGGGTAACTACAAGTTAGAAAATCCTGATCACCGTTTGTTTGCGTTCTCTTCTTATGAAGATGACCGTTTCAGTAACTTCGCCTATCAGGCAACACTGGCCGGCGGTTGGTCACAAAAGATGTGGAAAACGGAAAAGACTGCTTTTGAATACAGTGTCGGTCCGGGTTACTCGTGGGCTGAGACGCAAGCAGGTGTAGACAATGACAGCTTCATTGTTCGTGGCTCTGCAGCGTTTAAATGGTTTATCTCTGATACGGCTAAGTTTACCCAAACAGCGAGTACCGAGGTGGGTTCTGAAAACACCAAATCACGCGCTGAGTCTGCATTAACTGCGACTATCAGTGGTTCTTTATCAATGAAGGTCTCTTTACGGCTTGACCACAACAGTAATGTTGCTGAAGGCGTTGAAAAACTGGATACCGAAACAGCGGTTACCCTGGTTTACAACTTCTTTTAAGCATAGGGCTCATTCGACTCTACCGTTGAGTTTAATTGCAAAGGCTGTTTTAAAGACAGCCTTTGTTGTTTGTGTAAGAAAGGGTATCAATACGCGGCTAAAAATTTCGGTCATCCCTGCATGCACCTCCTATGTCATCTTCGCATTCACCTCCTTCGTCATCCCCGCATGCTTTTGAGCGGGGATCTCCTGAGCAGGTTGCCTCATCCGATAAATCCTTATCAGAAGCTAAGGTTATACCAACATTTTGTCGGGTCGCCGACGACGACCAGGGGTGGCAGTGAGGCCACCCCTTAGGCTCTTCATAACAGCGTCGCTCAGTTCTAAATTGCGAAAAAGCCTATTGAGAAACAAAAAGGGCAAACCTAACGAGCAGAGCGGGCGTCCTGCCCGCGCTGCCCCTGGCTCGTCGTCCGTGACAAGCCTACGGATTACCTGAAGCTTTTTGTTTATCAATAGTTCGCAATAACCGAACAGGTTAAGAGCGGTCGAATTGACTGCGGTGATAAACTTGAGCTTTATAGGGAGATCCCGGATATTTGCTGCGCAAATTCCGGGAAGACGGAATGATTGTGGCTGCTTTAATTCATGTTAAAACAACCTTGTAAGCCTTTTTAGTTACGCTAAAAACCCCCGTCATCCGCGCATTTTGCAACCCCCGTCATCCGCGCATGTTGCAACCCCGTCATCCCCGCATGCGTTTGAGCGGGGATCTCCTGAGCGGTACGACAGTCGGTTTTGATGCCGTTGCATTACCCATAAAAAAGGCCGTCTAAATGAAGACAGCCTTTTAGATAATTTATCCGGTGAAGCCTGATTAGTGCAGTACGCGGGTTTTGATAGTACCGTCGATTTGCATTAATTCAGACAGTGCGTCTTCGGCTTTGTCGGCTTCTACGTCGATAACCACGTAACCAATGTCGGCGTTGGTTTGCAGGTACTGCGCTTCAATGTTGATGCCTTTGGCTGCAAATGCCTGGTTGATCTGGGTTAAAACGCCAGGGCGGTTTTCGTGGATATGCAGCAAGCGAGAGCGTTTCACATTTTCTGGCAGCGATACTTCCGGGAAATTAACCGCAGACAGAGTAGAACCGTTGTCACTGTATTTGGCCAGCTTACCAGCCACTTCGATGCCGATATTTTGCTGCGCTTCCTGGGTGCTACCGCCCACGTGTGGAGTGAGGATAACATTGTCGAACTGACGCAGTGGTGATTCAAACTCTTCGTTGTTTGACTTAGGCTCAACCGGGAATACATCGATAGCAGCGCCACCAATGTGACCGGAGGCCAGTGCTTCAGTTAACGCGTCGATGTCGACCACGGTACCGCGTGAGGCGTTAATTAAAATACCGCCTTTTTTCATTTTAGCCAGTTGCGCCTGACCAATCATATTTTTGGTTTGCGGGGTTTCCGGTACGTGCAGAGAGACTACGTCTGACATGGCAAGCAGGTCATCCATTGATTTGACCTGTTCGGAGTTACCCAGTACCAGTTTGTCTTCAATATCGAAGAAGCGCACGCGCATACCCAGGTGCTCAGCCAGAATAGACAGCTGGGTACCAATGTGCCCATAACCGATGATACCGAGTGTTTTACCACGGGCTTCATAAGAGCCTTCAGCACTCTTGTCCCAGCCACCACGATGCGCCTGAGCATTCTTTTGAGGTACCCGACGCAGTAACAGGATCAGTTGGCCCAGTACCAGCTCGGCTACCGAGCGGGTGTTTGAGAACGGTGCGTTAAATACCGGAATGCCGCGGGCCTGAGTCGCTTTCAGATCGACCTGATTGGTACCAATACAAAAACAGCCTACGGCTACCAGTTTGCTGGCCGCATCAACCACAGCTTCAGTAATTTGAGTACGTGAGCGAATTCCCACAAAATGAACGTCTTTGATCTTTTCGATGAGTTCATCTTCCGGTAACGAGGTTTTTAAATACTCGATGTTGGTATAACCATTAGACTGCAGGGTTTCCAGGGCACTTTGGTGCACACCTTCCAGCAGCAAGATCTTAATTTTATCTTTTGATAGTGAAAATTTGCTCATTACATCGCTCTCAGTCAGGGAATTTAAGAGACATCTGGACGTCTATACGGGTAAAGTACCACAAACTCCCGGGTAGAACAAAGCGCTTTGTTGCATCACTTTGGAATATCTAGGAACGAATTGGTCGTTTTTAGCCATGTCAGGCCCCGGCGGTTTTGCCAGGGCTCATCCAGTAGTGTCTGATGGTTTATCACCGTGTTGCCACACCGTCGTCGGTAGCAACCAGCACAATATCAGCGCCACGTAATGCAAAGATCCCGTTGGTTACCACCCCGGGGATGTTATTAATGGCTTTTTCCAGCTCAACCGGGTTAAGGATTTCCAGGTTGTGTACGTCCAGGATTACGTTGCCGTTATCGGTTACTATGCCGTCGCGGTAAACCGGATCGCCGCCCAGTTTTACCAGTTCGCGGGCCACATAAGAACGTGCCATGGGGATAACTTCTACCGGTAAAGGAAACTTGCCCAGTACGCCCACTTCCTTGCTGTTATCCACGATACACACAAAGGTCTTAGCGACTGCAGAAACGATTTTTTCCTGGGTCAGTGCCGCGCCACCGCCTTTGATCATGTGCTTGTGTTCGGTAACTTCATCAGCGCCATCAACATAAATAGACAGGCTGTCGACCTCATTGAGTTCAAATACGTCTATGCCCAGCGCTTTTAAGCGCTCAGTGGAAGCGACCGAGCTAGATACTGCACCAGCAATCTGATGTTTAATATCGGCCAGTGCATCGATGAAATAGTTAACGGTAGAGCCCGTACCAACGCCAATAATGGTGTCTGGCTCAACATATTTAATTGCAGCGCGGCCAACGGCCTGCTTTTTCGCGTTCTGATCCATGCTAATACCCGCTGAAAAAAAGAGGCGGTATTTTAGCCGAATTTGCCTCACTTCGCATAGGGAATTATAGGATCTGCCCGCGTTAAAAACTGAATATCACGGCCGGAAATGAAGAGCGTATAAGTTGGATCAGCGGGTGGAGATGATTTGCGTTGGGGTAACGATAAGATCCAATGGCACATCCCACGGCTCAATGGGTAATTCATCAACCTGCTGGCAATCGTGGGCAACGCCAACCAGGGTAGGTCGGTTATCCAGGGCGTTAATATTGGCCAGAGTGCGATCGTAAAAGCCGCCGCCCATACCCAAACGATTACCCTGAGCATCAAATCCTACTAATGGCATTAGCAGCAAATGATGTTGATTTAGCAAACGGATTGCCGTGCTGTTGGGGGCAGGTTCGCTTATCCCGAAGCGATTCAATGTCATTTCTGTCTGCTCAGTAAAGGTCTGAAACAGCAGATGCTTACCGGTAAACGGGTGTAACACAGGTAGTGTAACTACGCCGTTTTGCTGGCAACCTTTTATGGTGGGTGTTAAATCGATTTCACCATCATTAGCCAGATACCCTGCCACGGTGCTGTTTGGCTGAGTCATAATCGACTGAATCTGCTCGCTGAGTAAACGGGCTGCTTCACTTTGCTGGCCGGGGCTTAAGGCATTGCGCTGAGCGCGCAGTGATTGGCGCAGTGCCCGGCGGGTTAATGGCTTGGTGTTAGTCATAGGCGGAATAAAATGCCCCGCCAGGTGGCAGGGCGTAATACTTTACAGAGCGTAAGTGTCGATAAACAGCTGGAAAAGCTCGTCGTGTTTCACGCCGGTAGCGGCCTGCACAAATTTTGCTTCGGTCCAGAGCGGGCTGGCGGTGGTGCCAGGCTTGGCGACTACAGTCTGGCCCCGGTTTAATTCGTCGGTAGATACGCGAATGTTGCCACGGGTAAACTCAAACAGTTCCGGCTTCACCAAATGCGCAATCGGGAAGGCGTCGTGGAAAAAGCACACTTTTTCGTCGCGATTTTGCGAGTAAAAATCAATGTAGAACTGTGATGCTTTTTGCATAAAGCCACCCATCACCGGATTTTTCTCGGCCAGAATATCAACAAATTTCGGGTCGGTTGGGGCAAACAGGGTAACGTCCAGACCAAACATTTTAACTTCCCAGTCGGCTGAGAAAACAATGTCAGCCGCGTGGGCGTCGTTCCAGATGTTCGCTTCCGCTACCGGCGTAACATTACCGGGTACAAAAGCGGCACCACCCATAATGCTGATCCCTTTTACCAGTTTTGGTAATTCAGGTTCCAGGCGCAGCGCCAGGGCAATATTGCCTAACGGACCAATGGCTACCAGGGTAATCTCGCCTGGGTGCTTGCGGGCCATTTCAACAATGAATTCGGCCGAGCTACGAGGGTCAACCTCGCGGGTTGAAGGTGGGTAATCGATGTTACCGAAGCCGTCGTCGCCGTGCACAAAGTGCGCGTAATCAGACTCGGGGCCTACCCAGGGTAACGCGACACCTTTTGTAACCGGTACGTCCTGGCGGCCAGCGATATCACATAATGTGAGTGCGTTGCGGGCCGACATGCTAACCGGAATGTTGCCATACACAGTGGTCAGGCCAAGTACGTCAATTTCAGGTGACTGAAAGGCAAAAAAGATCGCCATAGCATCGTCGATGCCCGGATCCGTGTCGATAATAATTTTGTGCGTCATAGTATTCTCAATTAATGCTTTTTACTCTGCCGTTTAGCCGGTGTGTTTCGCTAAAAAGCGATCCACTTCTTTGGCTTCGGGGATCGACTGAGCCGCGCCAGCCCGGGTGACGGAAATGGCTGATGCCGCGCAGGCCCGTTTTAATGCCTGACGGGCATCCGCGTGCTGACTGTAAGCCGCTAAAAAATAGCCGATAAAGGTATCGCCGGCTGCGGTGGTATCTACTGCATCCACTACAAAAGCGTCGACCTGAATGGTTTGTTGATTCTTAAGCATAATCACACCGGCTTTACCCAGTGTAATGATAACCTCAGCATGTGACCACTGAGTTTTATAGTGTTCAATAATAGCATCGAGTTCCCGCTCGCCGGAAAGCTCAGCCGCTTCTACTTCGTTGACGATCAGCAGGTCGATGCATTCATGGGGCAGAGACTTCACCGATTCACTCATTGGTGCCGGGTTAAAAGCCACTTTAATATGCTTTTGTTTGGCTTGCTGAAGCGTTTCGGCCAGGCCGCTGGTTTCGTTCTGCGTTAATACCCAGTCTGACGGCCGGGCTTTATCCAGCGCATGCATAATCTCTTTACTGCCGATTTCCTGATTGGCGCCGCCAAACAGTACAATGGCGTTTTCGCCTGAGGGGGTAACCTGAATAATGGCGTGGCCGGAAGGCGCCTCCACACATTGCAAAAACTGGCAGTCAATACCGTGCTTAATCAGTGTTTGCTTAAAGGCGCTGTCTGACTGATTTACCTTGCCGACATGGCGAACTTCTGCGCCGGCTGCCGCCAGAGCGATTGACTGGTTGGCTCCTTTGCCGCCAAGTAATTGCTGGTAATTAGTTGATGCGATAGTTTCGCCGGGTTGAACGAAGTGGTCGACCTGGTAGACATGGTCAATATTTACCGATCCAAAGTTTATTATTGCCATTATTAATTCCGTCGATAAATGGCGTCTCCCAAAGTGCCGCTGTCTATTGTTCGCCCTAGAACCGAAAAGTTCAGGGCGGAAGCATCATTATCACCGTAGGCTTCTCGGTACGAGCCGAGCTTGCTCAATAGTAACAAGTCAACTTCCTTGGTAAATAGCATCGGCCAGGGACATGAATAGACTGGCAAACACTCCAGGAGACATTGTTGTTAGCGAGTTCAAGGGAGTAAGTTTACGCCCTCTGTGTCGCTATGCAAGTCTGTGATGAATAACTTGCGAAAAGTGATCATAGTAGAATCAGCCCTGAACTGCCAGACACGATACGACATATGATATTCAAATGCTTTACTTTGTATCCGCTTAGCTGTTTATTTAACCCGCCCGCTTTTTATATAAGCGGGAGTTTTGGATTTAAACCAGTGCATTTGTTAGCATTGGCCAAATTGTTTATGGAATACCCTATGTCCACTGAATTCGATTCTTTAACCCAGTGCCTTGCCGATAACGAGATGGTTGTGGATGGCGCTGAAATCCATGGCATGATGTGCGGCATGCTGTGTGGCGGCATGTCACTGAGTGAGCAGCAATGGCTTGTGGTACTGCAGGACACCATGAATCAGGGGCAGCCGCTGGCCTCTACTGTGGTCTCTCAATTACAAAACCTGTTTAACGAAACCTGCCAGCAACTGGTCGATGGTCAGTTTGCTTTACGCCTGATGCTGCCAGATGATAATCAGCCTATTAACGACCGCGGTCTGGCACTTATAAACTGGGTTCAGGGTTTTATGGCCGGATTTGGTTTGTATCAGCAAAAGCTCAGTAATTGTTCTGATGATGTACGTGAAGCATTGCAGGATTTCTCGGATATCGCCCGCATGGAAGAACCCATGAACGATGACGAAGAGTCAGAGCAAGCGCTGCACGAAGTGGTGGAATACGTGCGCATTTCTGCGCTGCTGTGTTTTAACGAACTGGGTCAGTCACTGCTCGACGACCAACAAGACACACCTTCTGTACATTAATGGTTACGGTAAAACAATTTCGCCAGCGCCAAACCCGCCTGCTGCGTCAGTTACCGCCGTCGAGCGTGTTGGTGCTGCCGGCAGCGCAACGGGTTACCCGCAGCCGTGACACCGAATATGTGTTTCGACAAAACAGCTATTTCTGGTATCTGACCGGCTTTAATGAGCCCGACGCCTGGTTGTTGCTCTCTAACCACGAGCGCTACGCCGGGGATTATCGGGCTCTGGTGTGTCAGGCTAAAGATCCGCAGCTCGAAATCTGGCACGGCAAGCGGCTGGGGCCGGAGCAGGCGCTGGAAACGTTCAAACTGGATGAAGCTTATCCCACCGAAGTGTTGCCTGAGGTGCTGACCGAATGGCTCGAAGGCCATCAGCAGGTCTTTTTCCCGCAGGGTGAATTTGCTTTTGCCGATGAGGCGGTATTTGCCGTACTCGATACCCTGCGTAAAACGCCGAAACAAAACTTAGCGCCTACCGCGCTGGTGGATTGCCGACCGTTAATTCACGAAATGCGGTTACTTAAATCGCGCGAAGAAATTGCCGTTATGACCCAGGCTGCCGAAATATCAGCCCGTGCTCACCGCCGGGCTATGCAGTTTGCCTCGCCTGGCTGTTACGAATATCAGCTTGAAGCCGAATTGCATCATGAGTTTGCCATGGCTGGTGCCCGGCAACCCGCTTACGGCACCATTGTGGGGGGCGGCGAAAACGCCTGCATCCTGCATTACACAGAAAATAACCAGCAAATAGCTGATGGTTCCTTGATCCTGATCGATGCAGGAGCCGAATTTCACGGCTATGCTGCCGATATCACCCGTACGTTTCCGGTTAATGGCAAATTTACTGCGGCACAGGCAAGGGTGTATCAGCTGGTGCTTGATGCGCAACTGGCCGCTCTGGCGCAACTCAAAGCCGGGGTAACATTACCGGCCGTGACGGAAGTGGTCATTGAGGTTATTTGCCGTGGTTTGTGCGAATTAGGCTTATTGAAAGAAAGCCCGGAACAAGCACTGGCCAATAAAAGCTGGCGACGCTTCTTTATGCATGGCCTGGGGCATTATCTTGGCCTTGACGTCCATGATGTTGGCGATTACCTGCAGGATGGCCAGCCCCGACCGCTGGCTAATGGTATGGTTATTACCGTTGAGCCGGGTGTGTATATACCGGTTGAAGATGATATTCCCGAGCCGTATCGCGGCATAGGGATCCGAATTGAAGATAATATCGTTATTACCGGTGAAGGTTACCAGATGTTAACCGGTGACGTGCCTAAAACCATTGCAGATATTGAAGCCTTAATGGCCGAGGGCTGATTGCCCGTAGAAGGATTAAACACAGTCAGTGGCAAAGAATAACCAGTCAGACATTGTTATTGTGGGCGGCGGAGCCGTGGGCTCTGCGTTGGCGCGTATGCTGGTCAGGCAGGGCCGCCACAGTGTTACCTTAATCGACGCCAATCAGTTTAGCCGGGATCCGCACAGCCATCCGGGGTTTGATGCGAGGGTAATCGCCCTGGCAAAACGTACCGAACAGGCGCTAACTGAGCTGGGCGTCGAACTGAAAAAAGCCTTCGCTACGCCCATCGAACATATACTGGTTTCCGACCAGGGATTTATTGGCCAGACCCGCCTGCACGCCAGCGATCATCAGTTGCCAAGTTTTGGCCAGGTAGTGGGAATTCAGGCTCTCGGCCAGCAACTTTTTCCCGCCGGGTTACCAGAACTCAGCGTGCTGGAAGGCGTAACGGTTGATGAAGTTAACCAATCTACCGATAGCATCGAGCTACAGCTCGGCAATGGCAGCACGTTAAGTGCCGGTTTATTAGTGCTGGCTGATGGCGGGCGCTCTGAGCTGGCGGATAAACTCAATTTCAAGCGTAGCAGCGAAGACTACGGCCAGTCTGCGCTTATTGCCAACGTGCAATTAAGTGAGCCGCATAACGGCTGGGCCCACGAACGTTTTACGCCAAACGGGCCACTGGCCCTGCTGCCCTTTGCTGAAGATGACAGCAGTGATTACGCTAACTGTTACTCGTTAGTCTGGACGCTAAGCCACGACGAGGCAGAAGCCGCCCTGGCGTGGCCACAGGCACAGTTTATCAGCCGGTTGCAGCAGCAAATCGGCTACCGACATGGCGTGATTAACAAGGTGGGCAGCTGCCACAGTTACCCGTTGGTGTTAAATCAGATCCGCGAATTTACCGGCCATCGCTGCGTGGTGGTTGGCAATGGCGCACAGGCGTTGCATCCCATTGCAGGGCAGGGCTTTAACCTTGGGCTCAGGGATGTACTGGCGTTGGCCGATATTCTGGAAAGCGCAACCGATCCAGGGGCGTTTGCGGTGTTAAACCAATACCGCCAAAACAGAGTAAAGGATAAAGCGACGACCATCGGTTTAACGGATGGTCTGGTAAGGCTGTTCTCCAATCGATATGCACCACTGGTGGCGGGGCGAAATGCCGGCTTACTGGCGATGGAATTTTGCGACGGACTTTCGCAGAAGTTTGTTCGCCAGACCATGGGTTTTGGACAGTAAATCCGAACAAGACAGGACTTAAAATATGTATCAGGCGGACATCGCAATTGTAGGCGCAGGCATGGTGGGGCTGGCACTGGCCCGGTCTCTGAAAGAAGCCGATTTGTCGGTTATTCTGATCGACACCACTCCCATTGCTAAGCCTCTTTCAGAGCAGCCCGAACTGCGGGTGTCAGCAATTAACGCGGCCAATAAGCAGGTGCTTGAGCAACTGGGCGTGTGGCAGCATCTCGACCAGCAGCGCCTGAGTGCTTATACCCAGATGCAGGTTTGGGATCAGGACAGTTTTGGCCGCATCCAGTTCAGCAGTGAAGAAATGGGCACCTCTGAACTGGGGCATATCATTGAAAACCAGTCTCTGGTTAACGCATTACATCATCAGGTCAGTCAGCAGCCTAATGTGCAAATGTTACCTTCGACCCACATTGCCAAAGTGTTAACCGGCCAAGCCGAAACCATGCTTATGCTGGACACCGACGAAGTGGTATCCTGCCGATTGTTAGTGGGTGCCGATGGGGCTAATTCAGCGATTCGTAAATACGCCAACTTTCCGCTGACGTTTAAGGATTACGGTCATACCGCCATTGTGGCAACCATCAAAACCGCAGCGCCGCACGGTAAAGTGGCGCGCCAGGTGTTTACGCCCACCGGACCGCTGGCCTTGTTACCCTTAAGCGATACTAACTTATGCTCTATTGTGTGGTCGCAGAACAGTCAGCAAGCCGACGAGTTGCTGGCGTTATCTAACAGTGACTTCGCCAAAGCCCTGCAGGTGGCTATTGAAGGCGATGTGGGCGAAATCGCGGTTGAAAGTGCACGCATGCACTTTCCGTTAACCATGCGCTATGCCCGCCAGTGGCTGAGCGATGGCTTAGTTATTATTGGTGATGCAGCCCACACGATTCATCCGTTAGCCGGACAAGGCGCGAACCTTGGGCTACAGGATGCTTTTGCCCTGGCGGATAGCCTGCAAAAGCTGGCCGCTGAGCAGGCCGCGTTTTATCAGGCCCGTCAGTTAAGAGCCTTTGAACGGGCCCGTAAGAGTGAGGCGGTTAAGATGATTGCAGCCATGGAAAGCTTTAAGCAACTGTTTGGTGGCAGCCATCCGCTCAAGAAGCTCATCCGCGGCGTAGGGATGTGCACGGCCGATGCTATCCCGGCGATAAAACAACGCTTTATAACCCAGGCCATGGGCTGGTAACAGGCCAGTTCCAATACCGCCTTTAACCTCATCGCACGCCAGGTTATCGCGCTGGCGTTGCAACGGCGGCCAAGCGGGCATACAGTAGCCAATACCAATCCGCATAGAAGTTTGCCCACTCAGCAAGACTGTCAGGCTTTCTGGCTAGGCTTGGTTGCACAGGTTTGGTGGTGTCAAATCAAGCAAGCGTAACAACGCCAGAAAGCCTGACAGCCTTGCCCGAAGGGAGTGGCCAAAACGACTTACATCTGTGTTGCGCCCTCTGGACATAGAATGACTATGCCACAGAGAACGCGTCGTGATCTAAGTCGTTTTCGACTAGCCCTCAGGGATCACTCTGAGAGGGTAAACTTCTATGCGGATTGGTATAAACCTTTGATCACAATCAGGAGCATACCGGGTATGCGCGTGTTGAATGTATTACTGCTACTGGGCGGGTTAGCCGTATTTAACAGTCAGGCGGCACCGGCCGACGAACTACTCTCATTGCGCGAGCGCGCACAAGTGCAGGATACCTTGCTGGCCAAGCGGGTTGAGCAGCTCTTACCCCAGTTAATGGCCCGCAGCGGCATCGACATGTGGCTGATGATCAGCCGCGAGTACAATGAAGACCCCGTTTTACGCACCTTCCTGCCGGCAGACTGGCTGCAAACTGCCAGACGCACCACTATTCTTGTTATCGCCAGGGGTGAGCAGGGCAAGGTGCATACGCTGGCGGTAGCGCCGTACAAGGTGGGGAGTATGTTTGAACGGGCCTGGGATAAATCTGCGCAGCCGGATCAGTGGCAGGCACTGAATGCAATTATTAAACGTTTTGATCCTAACACTATCGGCGTAAACCAGTCGGAAATCTGGGCCCATGCCGATGGTCTTACCGTTACCGACCGCGCCAGTTTGATGGCTGAACTCCCTAAAAAATACCAGTCGCGGGTAGTATCGGCCGAGGCTCTGGCCGTTAGCTGGCTGGAAACCCGAATTGATGCCGAAATTGCCCTTTACAAGAAAATGGTGGCGGTAGCCCATCAGATCATTGCCGAGGGCTTTTCAGCCAACACTATCACGGTAGGTAAAACGACTACCGATGATCTTGTGTGGTGGTTCAGAGAGCGTGTTGCGGAGTTGAAGCTATCGACCTGGTTTCATCCTTCGGTATCCTTGCAGCGAAGCGATAATCAGCGCTTTGATCATGAAGCCACGTTTGACGATGATAAGGCCGAGGTCATTATGCCCGGTGATTTGCTGCACGTGGATTTTGGCATTACCTATCTGGGCCTGAATACCGATACACAGCAGCATGCTTATATTTTAATGCCTGGCGAGAGTAGCGCGCCGGAATACCTGCAGCAGGCGCTGCAAAAAGCCAATCAGTTACAGGATATCTTTACTGGTGAATTCGCCGCAGGCCGCACTGGTAACGAGGTACTGGCAAGCAGTCTGGCTAAAGCCAAGGCGGCGGGATTAAAACCGACTATTTATACTCATCCGCTGGGGTATCACGGTCATGCCGCTGGCACCACGCTGGGTATGTGGGATAAGCAGGGCGGCGTGCCGGGCGACGGTGATTACCCGCTGCATATAAGTACTGCCTACAGCATTGAGCTGAATAACGCGGTGATGGTAGAGCCCTGGGGCAAAGAAATTCGCATTATGCTGGAAGAAGATGCGTTTTTTGATGACACCGGCGTCTGGTATCTGGACGGGCGACAGACCCGCCTGATAGAAATCCCCTCGCGCTCAGTATTTACGCATAAGTTTTAACATCCAAACAAGAAGAACGAGATATGGATAAACGTACATTTTTAAAATTAACCGGTTTAAGCAGCGTAAGTTTGTTAATGGCGGGCAATACCCGCGCCGCGGGCCAACAAGAAGAACTGGCTTCTTTGTCATCCCTGGTGGGTGACTTGTCGCCCATTTTGGCCAGTGAAAGACGCGCCCGGATCGCCCGGGCACAACAACTGATGGCACAACAAAACATCGATGCTATTGTTCTGGAACCCGGTGCGGCCATGGTGTATTTCACTGGTATTCAGTGGTGGCGCAGCGAACGGCTAACCGGGGTAGTGATCCCCCGGGAAGGTGATATTGGCGTAGTGTGTCCGTTCTTTGAAGAGCCCAGTATCCGCGAATCCCTGGAAGTGGGCGATGATGTGCGGGTATGGCAGGAACACGAGAGCCCGTTTGCACTGGTGACAAAGATCATGGTCGATCGCGGTATTAACAAGGGCACCGTTGGTTTTGAAAACAGTGTGCGCTTTTTTGTCTCAGACGGGATCCTGAGTGCTAACCCAAAACTGCGTGCGGTAAGCGCCGAACCGATTACCCGCGGCTGCAGAATGATGAAGTCGCCGCATGAACTCAAGCTGATGCATAAAGCTAACGAAATCACCCTGGCGGCTTATGGCTACGTGTATAAACGCTTACGCAAAGGCATGTCTCAGGCCGAAGTCAAGAGCATGATGAACCAGGCCATGGTGGCGCTGGGAGGCAGCCGGCCGTGGAGCCTGGCACTGTTTAACGAAGCCAGCGCCTACCCTCATGGTACGCGCCAGCAACAGGTTATCGAAAATAGCTCTGTAGTGCTGATGGATTGCGGTTGTGCGGTGCATGGATACCAGTCTGATATCAGCCGGACGTTTGTATTTGGTGAGCCTGATAAAAAGCAACAGCAGGTGTGGCAAACCGTACGGAAAGGGCAGGAGATCGCATTTGCGGCGGCGCAACTCGGTAAACCTGCCGGCAGTGTGGACGATGCGGTGCGCGAACACTATACCGCGTTAGGGTACGGGCCTGATTATGTGTTGCCAGGGCTGTCTCACCGAACTGGTCATGGCATAGGTATGGAAGGGCACGAAAGTGTTAACTTCGTAAAAGGTGAAAGTACCCTGTTGCAAGCCGGCATGTGCTTTTCTAATGAGCCCGGCATTTATTTACCCGGCGAGTTTGGCGTGCGACTGGAAGATTGTTTATACATGACTACCAATGGCCCCGCCTGGTTTACCTCTCCACCAGAATCGCTGGCCGACCCACTGGGTAAACTGGAGCCGCTGAAAGTTTAAAAATAAGTGGCAGGCGGCTACTGCCGCCTGCCGCTATTAATCCTACTTATTCCATCGGGGTTACCTTAAGGCCAACAAAAATGGTGTCGTCTTCCTTGTCGTCGGGAATGAGCACCGGGCCTGGCATTGGGGCTGGCATAGGAATAGGAAACAGGCCTGGTAAAGAAACTGTACCAGCACCGTTAACGTTTAACAATTGGTGAGGCTTAAGTGGGGTAAGGGTTGTTTTGCTCATGATTTTTCTCCGTGATTAAAAAATAAACTGCCAGCTCATAGTAGTGCATGTAACGCTCAATGAGAGCTGACAGGAAGACCGGAAAAAAGCCAGTATTGTCAGATGGAATAATCGGGGTTAAGCATCGCTAAAACGGTGTCGATGAGAATTTTCTTCCGTAACGGTTTAGTGATGTAGGCGTTCATGCCGGCCTGCAGGCATTCCTGTTTATCCTGTACGGAAGCATTTGCCGTACACGCCACGATAGGAATATTTTTGTACTCCTCACCTGCCTTGCCGGTGCGGATAGCATGGGTGGCAGCAAAGCCATCCATTACCGGCATGCGGCAATCCATCAGGACCAGATCGATATCATTGTTGGTTTTCAGCAAATCGATAGCGTGTTTGCCATCTTCGGCCGAGAGCACCGAGAAGCCAGAGTCCTGCAACATATAAAAAGCCACCTCCCGGTTAATTGGGTTGTCTTCTGCTAGCAGGATGCGACCTGTTGAAACCACCATCTGATGGGACGGGATGAATGACAGATCGGCATTGTTTGCAACGTTCCTGGCTGAGCCCTGCAGCAAGGCGAATAGCTCATGGCGTAACACCGGCTTATTGAGCGTATGGAGTGTGTTGTCAGGTAAGGACGTAACGTTAATGGTAGTATCGCGATCAACAAGCACAGCCAGATTGGTGGGTAATAGCTCAACCCGCCGGGCCTGTTTTTTGCTGTTTCGCCAGGCGCTGAATTCAGCCTGTAGCGCAGCATCAATAATCAGCCAGTCCATGTTGGGCGGCATTTTTTCGCTGAACTCAGCCAGTGAGTCGAGCGAGTCAATTAATATAAAGCGAACCTTCCACACTGCCAGTTGCTTACACAGCAATCGCGCCTGACGGTGCAGTGAACTCAATACGATGACACCACCTACCTCAGGCAGTTGTTGCAGGCGTACCGGTGAAGATAACGTTGCCGTGGCGGTAAACTGACTGCCTTCATTGAGTTTACTGGTTACGGCGACTTTGCCTTTCATCATGTGAGTCAGGCGGTGCACAATAGACAGCCCCAGGCCGGTGCCACCAAAGCGCCGGGTAGTGGATGAGTCGGCCTGGGTAAACGGCTTAAACAATACTTGTTGCTGAGCTTCGGTCATGCCTATTCCGGTATCTTCCACGGTGATTTCAAGCAGAATATGTTCGCTGTCCAGCGGAATGCCGCGCAGACCAAGTTGTACTTTTCCCTCGGCAGTAAATTTAATCGCGTTAGACAGCAAATTGGTTAACACCTGGCCGAGGCGCACTTCATCGCCGGTAAGCCGGTTAAAGGGTAAATCACTTAAATCAACATGGAGTTGTACAGGCTTCGTATTCAGATGAGCCAGTTGTTCCTCGACAATACGCTGTACCAGTAAATCTATTTCGATAGAGGCGTACTCCAGCTCCATTTTGTTCGCTTCGATTTTAGAAAAATCGAGAATATCGTTGATGATGGTAAGCAAGGCACTGGCACTGGTGCGGGCAAGCTCAAGGCGGCGTTGTTGTTGTTTGTCACAGGCGTGCTGAACCGCCAACTGCAACATACCCATAATGCCGTTCATTGGGGTGCGGATCTCATGACTCATGACGGCTAAAAACTCACTTTTAGCCTGATTGGCCTGTTCCGCTTCAGTTTTTGCCAGTTGCATGGCCAGTTCACTGGCCTTCACGTTGGTAATGTCAGTAGCCACACCCAGAATAAAAGATTGTCCCCGAGCATCCTCAAAGCGGACTTTCTTGGTCCACAGGGTACGGATTTCGCCGTTGGGAAACTGGATTTGCTCTTCGTTTTCTGAACTGCCTGAGGCAAAGGCCAGAATATCCATACGCAAAAACTGCCCCGCTTCATCCTTGTTATATTCCTCAACGGTTGTGTAGCCAATCACCTTATCCCGTTTTTCAGGTGGGTATAGCGAGATAAACTTATCATTGGCCATCACGATGCGGTAGTCGGTGTCTTTAATAAATAAGTACACCGGTAAATGATCAAACATCAACTGCTGAAAACTGGCCTTTTCGGACAGGGCCAGCGCCATGCGTTTTTTCTCAGTAATATCAGTATGGGTGCCCGCCATCAGCACTGGCTCGCCCTTCGCGTTATAGTCGGTAACCTTGCCTCGTTCGAAAAACCACATCCACTCACCATTTTTATGCAGCATGCGGCATTCGAAATCGAAGTATTCACTGTGGCCAGCAAGGCAATCTTGCAGTAAAGCCCTGGCTTTATCATGGTCTTCAGGATGCATGGCATTAAATAGGGTATCTAAAGACAGCGGACCCAGCTCATTTAGCTCGTAACCGAGCATATTGGCCCAGCGGGCGTTGAGTTGCACGCGCTGGGAGGGTATCTCCCATTCCCAGGTGCCGGCCCCGGAGGCCTCTACAATAAACCCGAGCCGTTTTTTCTTGATGAGTCTGGCCTGCAAAATGCGCTGCCGGGTAATATGCTCGCACAGGGTAGTGAGTATTTGCAGATAATGCTGTAAGCGATTAAACAGTGCTTCATCGGCTGTGGTGCCAGCCTTTAGCATCACGCACAGACTAAGTTCAATATTCAGTGGTTCACTGAATAAGGTCAGTGCTGCCAACTCGTCGTGACAAGGCAGGGCAAAGTCGAGAATACCGGCAGGGCAATGCCAGCGACTCTCGGCTCTGAATTGCCCCAGCAATGACTCGATAAACTCGCTATCCAGTGATTGCTCGGTGGTGAAATACAGCTGGTTCCACAGCGAACGTGAATGACACAACAGCATCGCACCATCCAGATTAAGGTGATCGGTGAGCGTTTGAAAGACAGGTGTAAGCTGGGCGGCTTCCTCTGCGGTCATGTCGCTGGTTAATAAGGAGTAATCATCGTCAACCAGATTGCTATCTATGGGGGTACTTAGCATATCTTCGAAAAACAGGGGCTTTGAGCAAAGTATAGTGCAAAGTAGCGAACCCCCAAGTTCTGTTGGAAATTATCGTTCTCTTAATCGACGAGTAATAAAGTCTGCCAGTGTTCTGCTGACTACCGGGTGCTGGGTAGACTGAATAAACAGGCATACGTTGATCCCTCCCAGTGCCGGCAGGTTTTTATGTTTTAGCTCCATCAGATTCGCCGGCATACTGGAGCGTGCCAGCGCAGTGATACCCAAACCCTGTTGAATAGCCGCAACGAGTCCGGATAAATCGGCGTTGGTGTAACTTATCTTCCAGGCCGTGGTTTGTTGTTTAAGGTGGGTGATTACGCGACTGCGATAAATACAGCCATCGGGCGCCAGCACCAGGGCAATATTGGGAGTGATGAGCGGATGAGCCGGATCGCCAACCCAGACGACCTCATCTTCGAGGATCACATCACCATCGGTGGCTTGCTCCGGGTTAACCAGCGCGAGGATCATGTCAAAGTCATTTTGCCGCGACGGGTGAAGCAGTTCGCGGCTCAGGGCCGAAGTCACTTCCAGTGATACATCCGGATAGCGTTTGGAAAACTCGCCAATCAGGCCGGGCAGCAAGGTAGAGGCAAACTCGTTGGGGATCCCTAACCGCATGCGACCGCGTAACGGAGTGGGATCCAGACTGCGAAAAATACTGTCGTTAAGTTCCAGTAGCTCCTTGGCTTTAGGATACAGCCAGTTACCATCTGAGCTTGGTAAGTGTCGCTGACCGACTTTAGTGAATAGCTTTTTACCCAGCTGTTCTTCCAGTTTTTTTATCTGCAGGCTGATGGCAGGTTGTGAACGCCCCAGCCACTGGCCGGCTTTAGCATAACCGCCTTGTTCAATGACACCAACGAAGGTGCGCAGGTTGTCTAAGGATAGCTGCTTCATCATAAAGATTAGTAATTCTGATATTCAGGCTTGTGTATATAAGTATTTTAAATGCATTCATAAGAATTTCCAATTTGTTGTGATTGCCAGGCCTCCCTATACTTTTATGCAATATCTTCACAATGTCGGGTTAGCCACAATGAGCAGCGCAACTACACAACGCACCGCGTTATACAACAAACACCTTGAATCAGGTGCCAAGATGGTCGATTTCCACGGCTGGGATATGCCGCTTCACTATGGGTCGCAAATCGAAGAACACCATACTGTACGTCAGGCGGCGGGCATGTTTGACGTGTCGCACATGACCATTGTTGATGTTACCGGCAGCCAGGCTAAAGACTATCTGCGTTACTTGCTGGCTAACGATGTTGATAAGCTCAAGGACAAGGGCAAAGCGTTATACAGTGGCATGCTGAACGACGATGGCGGCGTGGTTGATGACCTGATTGTGTATTATTTTGATGCTACCAACTATCGCATGGTAGTTAACTCGGCGACCCGCGAAAAAGACATGAACTGGCTGTTAAAGCAAACTGAAGGCTTTGACGTAAGAGTTACCGAACGTCCTGAGTTCGCCATGATTGCGGTGCAGGGGCCAGAGGCCAAAGCCAAAGCGGCGGTAGTATTCTCTAACGCTCAGAATGAAGCGGTTGAAGGCATGAAGCCGTTTTACGGTGTGCAGGCCGAAGATCTGTTTATTGCCACTACTGGCTATACCGGTGAAGCCGGTTACGAAATTATGGTGCCGGTAGAAAAAGCCCCTGAGCTGTGGCAGAGCCTGCTGGATGCCGGGGTAAAACCCAGTGGACTGGGTGCACGGGACACGCTGCGTTTGGAAGCGGGCATGAATTTATATGGCCAGGATATGGACGAAACCATTTCGCCGCTGGAAGCGAACATGGGCTGGACCGTGACCTGGGAACCTGCCGAGCGTGACTTTGTGGGTCGTGCAGCGCTTGAGGCACAGCGTGAACAGGGCACCCAAAAGCTGGTTGGCCTGGTGATGAAAGAAAAAGGCGTATTGCGCGCCGGACTTCAAGTCAAAACAGCAGAAGGCGAAGCGGGCATTATCACTTCGGGTACCTTCTCACCTACCTTAGGACATGCCATAGCCATGGCGCGTATTCCTGCGACTAACAGCAGCACCGTAGAGGTGGAAATGCGTAAAAAGTGGGTTAAAGTAGAAGTGGTTAAGCCCAGTTTTGTCCGCAATGGAAAAAGTGTTTTATAACAATTTAACGAAGAGCAGGAATACACATGAGTACTATCCCAAATGATTTACGTTACGCGGCGTCACACGAGTGGGTTCGCCCGGAAGGTGACGGAGTTTTTACCATTGGTATCACTGAGCACGCGCAGGATTTATTAGGTGATATGGTATTTGTTGATTTACCGGATGTGGGTGATCAGGTAAATGCCGGCGATGATGTGGCAGTAGCTGAATCGGTAAAAGCCGCATCAGACGTTTACACCCCGATCACCGGCGAAGTGCTGGCGGTAAACGAAGAACTTGAAGACTCACCAGAGCTGGTTAACTCAGACCCATTCGGTGACGGCTGGTTATTTAAAATCAAGGCCGACGATGTAGCTGAAGTAGACGAGCTGCTCGACGCTGAAGGCTACGCTGCCAGTATCGAGGACGACGAATAAGTCGGACGTTACAACATTGATAATAAAGGGGCGGTATTGGCCCCTTTGTTTATTCTTTTTACTCTATTGCAGATGCTTAACGAATTATGTCAAACGCTTCAATTTCACTGGCTCAGTTAGAGCAAAAAAACGCCTTTGTTGGCCGTCATATTGGCCCCAGCGAAGAAGAAATCCAGCAGATGCTGGACAAAGTGGGCGCCAGCTCACTGGATGACCTTATCGATCAGACCGTGCCCAACAGCATTTGTCTGGATAAACCTATCGAAACTGGCGAAGGCGCCACCGAAGTTGAAGCGCTGGCAGCCCTTAAAGCCACCGCCGCAAAGAATAAAATTAACCGCTCGTTTATTGGCATGGGCTATTACGATACCCACGTGCCAAACGTCATTTTACGTAACGTGCTGGAAAACCCGGGCTGGTATACCGCTTATACACCGTATCAGCCAGAAATTGCCCAGGGCCGTTTAGAAGCCATCCTGAACTTCCAGCAACTGACAATCGATTTAACCGGTTTAGAGCTGGCCTCAGCCTCATTGCTGGACGAAGGCACCGCGGCGGCCGAAGCCATGGCGCTGGCCAAACGGGTATCAAAAAACAAAAAAGCGAATCTATTCTTCGTGGCCGATGATGTGCACCCGCAAACCCTCGACGTGGTAGAAACCCGTGCTGAGATGTTTGGTTTTGGCATTATTACCGGCCCGGCTGAGCAAGCCGCTGATCACGATGTATTTGGCGCCTTATTGCAATATCCTGGCACCACCGGTGAAGTAAAAGACCTAAGCGATATCATTGCTGCCGTGCAGGCGAAAAAAGGCATTGTGGCAGTCGCGACAGATTTGATGAGCCTGGCGCTGCTGAAGTCGCCTGGTGAATTAGGTGCAGATGTTGCTTTAGGCAGTGCCCAACGTTTTGGTGTACCCATGGGGTACGGTGGTCCACACGCCGCCTTTTTTGCCACCCGTGATGCTTACAAGCGTTCATTACCAGGCCGTATTATTGGCGTAAGTAAAGATACTCGTGGTCGTCAGGCACTGCGTATGGCGCTGCAAACCCGCGAGCAACATATCCGCCGCGAAAAAGCCAACTCAAACATCTGTACTGCCCAGGTATTACTGGCCAACATGGCTTCGTTCTACGCGGTTTACCATGGCCCTGAAGGCATTAAAACCATCGCCAGCCGTATTCATCGCTTCGCCGATATTCTGGCTGCAGGTTTAACCAAGAAAGGTCTGGCACTGAAGCACTGCACTTACTTTGATACGCTCACCGTGCTGGTGGATAACAAAGACAGTGTGATTGAAAAAGCGCTGGCACTGGGCCTCAATCTGCGTGCAGACCTTGAAGGCGCTGTGGGTATTGCGCTGGATGAAACCACAACCCGCGACGACATTCTGAACCTGTTCAGCGTATTAATTGGCGATGATCACGGCTTGAGCATTGAAGACCTCGATGCCCAGGTGACCACTCAGGGAAGCCAGTCTATTCCGGCCGATCTGGTACGTACCAGTGACTACCTGACTCACGAAGTGTTTAACCGCTATCACTCAGAAACAGAGATGCTGCGTTACATTAAGAGCCTCGAAGACAAAGATTTAGCGCTGAATCACTCAATGATTTCTCTGGGCTCATGTACAATGAAGCTGAACGCTACGGCCGAAATGATCCCGGTAACCTGGCCTGAATTTGGCCAGCTGCACCCGTTTGCACCGCTGGATCAGGCTACAGGCTACCAGGAGATGATCAGCGAGCTCAGCGACTGGCTAATCAGCATTACCGGTTACGATGCGCTATCTATGCAACCTAACTCTGGTGCTCAGGGCGAATACGCCGGTCTGCTGGCGATTCAGCGTTACCACGAAAGCCGTGGTGAAGGTCATCGTAACGTGTGCCTTATCCCAAGCTCTGCCCACGGAACTAACCCTGCCTCTGCGCAAATGGTTAGCCTGAAAGTGGTGGTAGTAGCCTGTGACAAAAACGGTAACGTAGACCTTGACGATTTGCGTGCTAAAGCGGAAGAAGTAGGTGATAACCTGTCTTGTGCTATGATCACGTATCCGTCTACTCACGGTGTATACGAAGAAACCGTGCGTGAAATTTGCGACATTGTGCATGACCATGGCGGCCAGGTATACATGGACGGCGCCAATATGAATGCACAGGTGGGCATTACCGCACCGGGCTTTATTGGCTCAGATGTATCGCACTTAAACCTGCACAAAACCTTCTGTATTCCACACGGTGGTGGCGGCCCGGGTATGGGGCCTATCGGCGTAAAAGCGCATTTAGCGCCGTTCCTGTCTAATCACACTGTGGTAGACATTGAAGGTGCGGGTAAAGACTGTGGTGCGGTATCAGCCGCGCCATGGGGCAGTGCGTCGATTCTGCCTATCAGCTACATGTACATCAAAATGATGGGCAGTGCCGGCTTACGCAAAGCTACCGAAGTGGCCATTCTGAACGCTAACTATGTGGCGCGTTCACTGGAAGGCCATTATCCGGTGCTTTACAAAGGGCGTAACGGCCACGTGGCACACGAATGTATTATTGACTTGCGCCCGCTAAAGGAATCATCTGGCGTTACTGAGCTGGATATCGCTAAGCGACTGAACGATTATGGCTTCCACTCGCCAACCATGAGCTTCCCGGTAGCCGGTACGCTGATGATTGAGCCAACCGAGTCAGAATCGAAGTTTGAGCTGGACCGTTTTGTAGAAGCCATGATCCACATTCGCGAAGAGATTGCCAAAGTGGAAAGCGGCGAATGGGATGCCACCGACAACCCACTGCACAACGCACCACACACACTGGCCGATATCTGCGATAACGACTGGAATCGTAGCTATGACCGCACCACCGCGGCATATCCTGTACCTACAGTCGCCCGCAATAAGTTCTGGCCAAGCGTAAACCGTATTGATGACGTTTACGGCGACCGTAATCTGATGTGTAGCTGCCCTCCACTCGAGAGTTATATGGAAGAGTGATGAATTTGTGTGCAGCGTAATTAAGTCCGCGACTGACTAACTGCAATTAAAATTGTGAACGCGACAATTAAGTTTGTGAATACAATTAAGATTGTGAATAGCTAGATATGAGGAAGGCGAACCAGGTGGTTCGCCTTTTTGTATCGTGCGCCGGGCATGGCGCGTGGTGTTTCGACACCGTTTAACTCACTGTGGTGGTGAGTTGATGACTTGGAGGTGAAAGTCCTCTGCACACCCGGCAAGGGGAAGTGTTAGCCGAACGGCAAGGGTGTTCACCGCGAGGTGAAATCTGAAGGAAGCCGAAGGCAAAATGCTGGCCTGACGAACAGGAAGCGGTTTAGGCGTTGTTGCAGGGTGAGGTGGCGATTATCACTAAAGCCCAATACTTGCACGGAATGCAGCAACGTAAAGCCGACAGGCATAAGCAGGAAGGTCGCGCGAATTACCCCGGGAGGTCTGATGTTCTGCCTCTGATTTATTTTTTTTTAAAAAAACAGCGTGCTACTGACATCAAGAGGTGTTGGGATGGAATATCAGAAGTCAGCCGAGGCCGTAGTAGTGTTATTAAACCGATAACATGAAGGGCTGAACATACTTAACCGCTATTAGGACACTGTTACTCGATGTTGATTAATGATGCACAAGCGCAAAAGACTGCGGCCAGTGAGTGCGAAGACGGGCGGAACCTGTCGGGATACGCCTCTGGTGTTGAAATTGACACGGCGGGCAGTGGGCGAACGAAAGCGGAACCATCGGTGACGATGGAAGCAGTGACAGACCGAGCCAATATGATGCTGGCCTATCAGCGGGTGGTGGAGAATAAAGGCGCAGCGGGTGTAGATAACCTGAGCACGCTGGACTTAAAACCGTGGCTGAAACAGCATTGGCAAGGTGTGAAGGTCTCACTGACAGAGGGCAGCTATCTACCGCGGGCCATCCGTAAAGTGGATATCCCGAAACCGAACGGCGACGTCAGGACGTTAGGCGTACCAACGGTGGTAGACAGACTCATCCAGCAAGCGATAGCACAACGGCTAAGTCCGTTGGTAGAGCCGTACTTCTCTCACTCCAGCTACGGATTCAGACCAAACCGCAATGCATGGCAAGCAGTGCAACAAGCACAGCAATACATACGTAGCGGAAAACGGTGGGTCGTAGACATGGATTTGGAGAAGTTCTTCGACCGGGTAGACCATGACATCTTAATGTCGAAACTGGCGAACCTGATAGAAGATAAACGGCTGTTGAAACTCATCCGTCGCTTCCTTGAAGCGGACATGATGGATAATGGCGAATGGGTCACAAGGGACAGAGGCATGCCGCAAGGCGGCCCACTGTCACCATTGCTATCAAACATCCTGCTGGATAGCTTAGACAATGAATTAGAGCGACGAGGTCACAGCTTCTGCCGCTATGCCGATGACTGCAATATCTACGTGAGCAGTCAAAAGGCAGGCGAGAGCTTACTGGCCGATATCACCGACTTCCTGTCTAACGAACTGAAGCTGCAAGTGAATGTCAACAAAAGCGCGGTAGCCCGGCCATGGGAACGCAAGTTCTTAGGCTATAGCTTTACCCGGCACAAAGAGAGCCGGGTGAAAATCGCCGCGCAAAGTGTGAGTCGCTTCAAGGATAAAATCCGCGAACTGACCACAGGGCATTGCTCGCGCTCAGTCAGTGACACGATAAACGTATTGACACCAGTACTTCGTGGCTGGATAAGCTACTTCCGCCTGACAAAGGTTAAAGGCGTGCTGGAAGAACTAGACGGTTGGATACGACGAAAACTCCGCTGCCTGTTATGGCGGCAATGGAAGGGAGTGTTTACCCGTGCTGGTAATCTGATGAAAGCAGGCCTTAGCGAGAGTCGGGCATGGTGGTCAGCGACAAACCAACGAGGTGCATGGTGGAATGCGGGGGCTAGCCATATGAATCAGGCCTTCAGAAAAGGGTGGTTCGATAAAATGGGGCTGGTATCACTGCTGGAGTGTCACCGACAGTTCCAGTGTTAATATGAACCGCCGTGGTACGGAACCGTATGCCCGGTGGTGTGAGAGGACGGGAGTTGTAAAACTCCCTCCTACTCGATACGAACAAAAAGAAATTAGCTTACGCCTAATACGACCGTATGATCTGGGTAGACTGTACGCCTCTAAATTACTCACCACATTAATTAATAACTCAACATTCTTAATTTTGTTTCCAACTTTGTATATTCAATATCACGAGAAACGATCGAGTTAAATACTGAACCACTGGCTTTCACTCGTAGATGATATATCAGCTCTTTGGTTAAGAAAAATAAAAAGGTGTGGCTTATTTCATCCTTGGCTCTAAGTGCATAGCAAGATTGATTCATCGCCATAGGGACAGCATTTAAAGCTAATCGGCCGACAGATCCTCTCGCAGTAATAAAAACAGTATTTGGATCGAATAATCGAGTACTACTTTTCTGTAATCCTTTTTCCGTGATGTAATCTTCAGGTTTGATAGTAAAAATACTATTGTCAGAGTCTGTTGGAGTAAGAAAGGGGATAGAACCCGAACAGAGTATAGTGGCTGATAATAAAGCCGTTGCGATTTTCCATTTTTTCAACATTGTTATCTCCAATGGGATGAGTTGTTGTGCTATCGAAGTTCCAATTGGATTAAACAACGCCGCCGGACAGGAAAACCTTCGGTAATAATAAGAATGTTATTCGGGTTTTTTATATAAAAATCATGCGGTTGAATAATTAATCTGCTGGTTTTTTTATGTCGATATATCCTGTAGTCTTGGGTTATCCGAACACAATACAAAGTTAGGATTAAAAAGTAGCGATCCCGGGTTGCCCGGGAGCACCCACTGCAAAACCGCGCACTCATTTAAGCGTGCTACTTTGGATGGTTCACCTGATGAGTTGCTTCACCATAGCAGTAGCCACACTGTGAGCACTTGCCGGGTTCTGGCCGGTGATCACTCGGTCGTCTTCTACCACGAAGTCCTGCCATGGCTGTACTTTGCTGAATCGCGCCGCTTTGCGGGCCAGCGCTTCTTCGAGCAGAAACGGAATATCGTTGATTGTGCCGTAGTCAACTTCTTCTTCACGAGTAAAGCTTGTGACTGATTTATTTGCCAGAAGCGCTTCGCCTGAGCTTAAAGTAATGGGCAATAAGGCCGCGGGGCCATGGCAAACCGCGCCAATTAACCCGCTGTTTTCGTAGTGAGTTGCGGCCAGTTTGGCAAACTCTTTATTACTGGCTAAATCGCTTAATAGGCCAAAACCACCGGGGTAAAATATGGCATCGTAATCGTCAATATTTACCTCTGAAACCGGCAGGCTGTTATTCGTACGGTTTTGAAAATCTTCGCTGGCGAGTACTTGTTGGTTAACCTCGTCGTCTTCAATGTCAGTACCGTAGACTGGCACTTTACCGCCGGCTATTGAGGCAATGTCATAATCAAATCCATGCTGGGTAAACACGTGAAGTGCGTGGGTGATCTCTGGTGAAAAGGTGCCGTTGGCCTGATCAGTGGTACCTAGCGTGGCGTGATTGGTTACCGGTACAAGTATCTTTTTCATGATGCTCCTTTTAGTCTGTTGCCTTGTTCATTCGCAATTACTATAAAACGTCCCTCATTGAATGATAATATGCTTATTTTTGTAAATACTGTTGTTATATAGCAATAATAGGGGCAGGGCTTTGGATAGTTTTGAAGGGATCGTCGAATTTATTGCGGTAGCCGAGAGCAGAGGTTTTTCAGCTGCGGCAAAACAGCTTGGCTGTAGCACCAGCCATGTGAGTCGTCAGCTGGCCAGACTGGAGGAGCGCCTGGGTTGTGTTTTACTCTCACGCACTACCCGGTTGGTGAGTCTGACTGACACTGGCGCGGTGTATTACCAGCAGGTTAAAGAACTACTCATCGGCTTACAGCAAGCTAATGAGCTGGTTAATCTGCAGCAAATTCACCTGACCGGTACCTTGCGAGTGAGTGCAGCAGGTGGATTTGCCGAACACTATGTGGCCCCGGCGCTGATGCGTTTTGCCCAGGCCCACCCCGAGTTAAGCATTGATATGGATTTTAACAGTCGTATGGTTAACTTTGTTGAAGACGGCATTGATTTCGCCATTCGTTATGGGGAGCTTGCCGATTCGAGCCTGATCGCTCGCAAACTGGTTAACCGGCCGATGATGGCGGTGGCCGCTAATGATTATCTGCAACACTATGGCGAGCCGAAACAGCCGGGCGATTTAAAAAACCATAGTTGTATCGTTACCAATAATGATACCTGGAAGTTCTTCCATAATGGCGCGCAGGAAAGTGTAAAAGTAAAAGGGCGCTGGCGCAGCAATAACGCCAATGCCGTACTGCAAGCTTGTGAGCAGGGTCTGGGCATAGCGTATATGCCCAAAAGTACGTTTACCGAGGCAGTTAAATGTGGCCGCTTGATGCCGATTCTACAACCCTATTGGGGGAGCGGCTCCAGTAGCTGGATTGTTTATCAGAACAGGCGCTTTATGCCTCTGCGTACCCGCATGGCCATTGATTTTCTGGTTCAGCATTTTGCCCGGTGGCGCGAAGATGAGAATATATAACAGAATGTAGCGTGGCGCTGGTGGTGATTAACTCGCTGAATTGGCAACAAGTTGAGCTTATCCCTGATAAATCACGTAGGTAACCTGATGATTATGAATAGCGTGTCGCATAAGTGTGACAAGTATTGCGCTAACAACGAATTAGGTAGGGAGCCTCATTTTGCAAAAAATACCCGCGCGGAAACAACTGCTGTTTGTTATTACGCTGCTCACTTCGTCATTTGTGGCGCTGGCTCAGAGCGCTTCGTCAGCACAAGTTAAGATGGAAGGCAGCGAAGGCACCACCCTTACCGGTCAGGTAATGGCATCCTTTGATCAACCCTGGGCAATGACATTTTTACCAGATGGTCACAGCCTGGTGACCGAAAAAGAAGGTGTCATCTGGCTGCTCGATAAAAATCAGCAAAAACGGTTTTCAGTTGAAAACGTACCCAGCGTTACTGCCCGCGGGCAGGGCGGCCTTGGCGATGTGATTATTCATCCGGAGTTCGCCACTAACAATACCATTTATGTGTCGTACATAGAACGCGACCCGGAAAACGATGCATTCAGCGGCGCTGTGATTGAGCGCGCTATGCTAAAAATAACCAATAACAGCGCAAGCTTGTCAGACCGCGAAATTATCTGGCGCCAGTCACCTAAGGTGACCGGTAACGGGCACTATTCCCATCGCATGGTGTTCTCGCCCGACGGTTATTTGTTTATTTCCTCTGGCGAAAGACAAAAGTTTACGCCAGCGCAAAACATGACAATGAATCTGGGTAAAATCCTGCGTCTAAACGACGACGGCAGCGTGCCGGAAGGTAATCCGTTTGTTGGTAATGGCGAAGTCAGCGGGCAAATCTGGACCCTTGGTCACCGCAACCCGCTGGGCATCGATTTTGATGCCGAGGGCAACCTGTGGGCACACGAAATGGGCCCTCGCCATGGTGATGAGTTGAACATCATTGAACGAGGGCGTAACTATGGTTATCCCATGGTTTCACAGGGCGATCACTATTCGGGCGTTAAAATTCCCAATCATGAAGATTTCCCAATTTTCAAAGCGCCGGAGAAGGCCTGGGTTCCCGCTATCAGTCCGGCTGGATTTATTATCTATAAAGGCAAGTTGTTCAGCAACTGGACCGGTAATGGCTTTATCGGTGGATTGTCTTCCAAGGCCTTAGTGCGTGTTACATTTAATCAGAATGACAAAGGCGCATGGCAGGTTGAAGAAGCAGAGCGTTATGAGTGGGGTAAACGGGTGCGCGAAGTCGAACAAGACGATAAAGGCAATATTTATGTGCTGGAAGACAAAAGAGATGGCCGCTTAATCAAACTTCAGCATAATCATTAATTCGTAACCTGGGTGGCTGCATGGCTTCGACCATGCCCACCCGGTTTTTCCTCTCTTACTGTGCATACCCACAGAAAAAACTGACTTAACACTTTGTCGCCACAGAGTTTTTTATACCTGTAGATGTGAAGCAATACGCCTGAATAGTTGTTTGTAGGATAAACAGCGTGTATAAAATGATGTGATGTTACTTACCGTTTCGTAAAGGTTTTCATGTCCTTTCGTAATACCCTGCGGTGGCTTGGATGCGTGCTTTGGGTAACCATTGTCAGTCCGGCAAACGCTCAATCCCCACCCCAACTAAGCGAGTCAGTCGAAGATGTGACTTCACAGATTGTTGATGCGCGCATCGAGGGCAAGATGCGACGTGCCGATGAGCTTGCTGAGCAGTTTATTAATCAAGCCCGGGCGCGGAATGATGCCGGTCTTGAAGGACAGGCGCTATATCAGCAAGCACGTAACGCCATGGAACGAAATCGTTATGACCTGGCGCAAAGTAAACTTATCGAAGCGATAGAGCGATTTAAACGTGTTGACGATCAGCCTCGGCTGGGTAAAGCATATCGTCAGATGGGGCTAACTTATCGCTATCAGTCGGGTTACTCTCAGGCGCTTCAATATGTTTATTTGTCGATGCAGGTTTTTCAGAAAATTGGCGATAAAGACGCGATCAGCTCAGCATACAACAGCATCGGGGTCGTGCTGGAAAAGATGGGATACTATGAAGAAGCTCTGGAAGCTCACCAACAAGCTTTAGAAATGAACACCGTGCTTGATGATAAATCCGGAGTGGCCAGCGCATTATATAATATTGGTGATCTGCGCCGGGTGATGGGAGATCTGGACACTGCATTAACCTACTTTGAGAATGCGCTTGAACTGGATGTTGCTTCGGGTGACCCCAAAAATATCGCGTACAGCAACAACAAGATTGGCTATCTGCTTAATGCTCTGGGCCAACAAGAAAGAGCCCGTACTCATATCCTGAAAGCACTGGAACTGTTCCGAAAAATTCAGGCGCCACGGGATATCGATTGGGCCTTATCGTCACTGGCTCAGCTTGAAATGGACAGTGGCAACCTTGCAAAGTCTAAAACGCTTATCGACGGAGTAATAGAACGCGCCATCAAAAATGGCTATCGCAGTCTGCTGGTCGACTCCTATGAAATTGCTGCTGAGCTGGCCTACCGGCAAGCAGATTATGCCTCAGCGCTATCATTTATAGAGGCCGGCCTTGAACAAGCCAGGCAAAATAACGAACGCGCTGAGGAATCTGATTTTGAGGCGTTACGGGTTAAGGTTCACTTAGCGAATAACTCATTGGAACAAGCCTTTGAAGCACTGCAAAGGCAAAAAAGGCTGGATGACCAGCGACTGAACGAGGCACGGCTTGAGGGCATTACTAAAGTACAGGCTCAGGCCGAGTTTGTGCGCCGTGCTCACCAAATCGAATTGCTCGAAAAAGAGCAGGCCCTTGAGCAGACATCGCGTATTTTATGGATGACGGCAACTTTTACCATTGTCTGTGTATGCCTGCTCCTGTTGTTACTTTATGGTCGGTTAATTCAGCGCCGGATTAACGGTCAGCTGGAACAAAAAGTGGCCCAACGCACTCTGGAGCTGGAAGAGAAAAACCAGCAGTTGTCGGCAGCCTATCAGGAAGTAGAGGCGATCAGCCTTACTGATAATCTTACCGGGTTGCATAACCGCCGGTTCTTGAAAAATCATATTGAGCCAGACTTCGAGCATGTGCTAAGGATTTATTACGACTGGCATGTCGGCAAATCAGTCAAACCTGTCCACGCCGATGTAGTTATGTTTATTATCGACCTGGATGATTTTAAAAAGGTGAATGATTCTTACGGTCACAATGTCGGCGATAGCATTCTGGTTGAACTTGCCCGGCTTATGAAAAAGGTATTTCGTCAGTCTGACTATATGGTACGTTGGGGCGGTGAAGAATTCGTTGCTGTTGCCCGCTTCATTAACAGGGAAGAAGCGGCACTGTTGGCGCAGAGGATGCTTGAGATCATAAACACCCACCATTTTATAGTGAGCGATACACTGACACTCCAGCAAACTTGTTCCATCGGCTATGTGTGTTTCCCTCCGGTACTGCAAGCGCCAGAGATGAATATCAGTTTTAAAGCACTGATGGCGATTGCCGATAGTTGTCTTTATGCTGCCAAAGCGGCTGGCAAAAATAGTTGGGTTGGCGTGGAGTCTGCTCAGGATCCGGCGCTATTTGAAGATGAGGCATCGTTACCACCAATAGAAAGTTTACTGGATAACGAGCAGGTAGTTATTCGACGTGCCGGTGGTTAGCTGGCGATCATGAATAACACGGTAATTATTTGGAATTGAGCTAAACTTTCTTAAATGTACGATTATGAAAGAAATTTACAAAACGCTGCTAAATGCTTGTATAGGACGACAATGTGTTCAGATAAACGGCAACAGACAGACTTCGGTGATTCCTATGATGCGGCAGAGCTTAGATTTTTGGATCTTATTTGTTCACTTGCCAAGGTGTCTATTCAAGGCTACGACAAGCACAGAAAAGTTATTTACTGGAATGAATCGAGCGAGGAGATTTACGGATATTCCCGCGAAGAGGCTATTGGGAAAAAGCTGGAAGACTTAATTATTCCTCCTCCTATGCGGGAGGAAGTGCTTACTTTGCATCAACGATGGCTGGACCAAGGGGTGCCGATTCCGTCGGCGCAGTTGCCGCTGCAGCGCAAGGACGGCAGCATCGTACACGTCTTTTCTTCCCACGTTATGCTCAAAGCCAATACCGATTCGCCTGAAATGTTCTGTATCGATATTGATTTGAGTGAACAGTATGCGGCGCGGGAAAAACTGGAGCAAATGGCGTCTACCGATTTACTTACTGGCTTACCCAATCGCCGTCAACTTGAAAATGCCCTACAGAGTCGCATTGCGAATTCTCAACAAACTGGTGAGCAGTTTGGACTGTTCTTTGTCGATCTGGACATGTTTAAAGAAGTAAATGATACCCTGGGTCATTCGTGGGGCGACGAGTTGTTACGCGCAGTATCGCAGCGCTTGCAAGAATGCCTTGCAGACAATGGGCTAATTACCCGGTTTGGCGGCGATGAGTTTGTGGTGGTCACTAATGCACTGGATAGCGCTGGAGCCAGCGAGCTTGCTGGCAAATTAACGGGGTGCTTTCAGCATGCGTTTGAGCTGAGCGATGAAAGTGTTCGGATTACCCTGAGCGTGGGCATTAGTCTGTATCCTAAAGATGGCGAAAAGGCTGGCGATCTGCTCAAAAATGCAGATTTAGCCATGTACGATGCTAAAGCCAAAGGGCGTAATCGTTATGAGTTTTTCACTCAATCGCTGGCCTTGCAACTGCAGGAGCAGCGCAAGCTGGCTGCGCAATTACATGAGTCACTGAACAACCATGAATTTGAGTTGGTGTATCAGCCGCAATTTGACTTAAGCTCCGGCAGCATCGCAGCTTGTGAAGCCTTATTGCGCTGGCGGCCTACTCAGGAAGTGGCCAGTGTTTCTCCTGGCGTGTTTATTCCGATTGCTGAGCGCACCGATCTTATTTTGCATATTGGTCGTTGGGTAATGGAACAGGCTTGCCAACAGGTGAAGACCTGGCGTGAACAAGGCATTAATATCCGCGTCGATATTAATGTGTCGGGCCGCGAGCTGGTTGAGTCAGGCTACTTTGCCAGTCTCGACGAATGCCGTGCTCGCTATGGGCTCAAGCCACAGGATATTGGTATCGAACTGACCGAAAATATCCTAATTAAAGCGGGGAGTGAGGTCCTGGAAGAGCTCAAAAAGCAACGCGAAAAGGGGGTTGAAATCTCGGTTGACGACTTTGGCGTGGGCTATTCATCGCTGAGTTATTTAAAACATTTCCCGGTAAGTCATCTTAAAATCGACCGCACGTTCCTTAAGGATGCGCCGGAAAGTGCTTACGATGGCGCCCTCATGGAGGCCATTGTTAATGTGGGTCATAAGCTGGACTTGTTTATTGTTGCTGAGGGGGTCGAAACCGAAGAGCAGTCTTTGTATTGCCAGGCACTTAACGTTGAATATGCCCAGGGCTTTTTGTATGCTAAGCCCATGGCTGCGCGGGAGCTTGAAAACCTGTTAATGCCCACCGAATAACCATTTACTACCGCTTTTTAGTCAGTTGTAGCTGGGCGAACAGCGGAAAGTGGTCAGAGCCGTAGCCCGGTAGTCTTTCCACCTTCACCATATCAAAATCCCGCGAGTGAAAAATATGATCCAGCGGCCAGCGCACCATCGGGTATTTGGCGTGAAAAGTATTGTAAAAACCACGTCCTACACGCGGATCCTGAGCTTTACTAAGCTTGCGGAATCGTCTTGTACTGGGGGACCAGGCTACGTCATTTAAATCGCCCGATACAATCACCGGATCCTTATGTTCTGCCATCTCTTTACCGATTATGGCTAACTCAGTGTCCCTTGGCGCGGCAGATTCATTTTCGGTTGGACTCGGCGGTTTGGGATGCAGAAAATAAACAGTTACCTGCGTGCCACTAATATCGATTTGTACTTCCATGGAAGGCACATCATCTTCCACGATATAGCGGATCTGTTCGCCTTTAAAAGGCAGCTTGCTGTATAAGTGCATGCCGTACAGGTTTTCCAGCGGGCAGGCTAAGCGGTGCGGATAATCGGAGTGAATCGATGACATAGCATCCTGCCAGGCCTGATTACTTTCCAGCAGGATAAGCATATCAGGCTGATATTGCCTTACCAGAGTTTTCAGCCCCTCGTAGTTATCGTTATACATATACACATTACTGGTTAGAATACTGAGCGTACAGTTGTCATCAACCTTACTCACCTGGTTCACCTGCTTGGGCCACAGTGCGGTATAGGGCAGGATCCAGATTGCCTGGTAGATACCCGCAAGCGCCAGGCCCATAATCATAACAACCGCTGCGAACGGATGTGTCATCGTCATAAAAAACCAGCCTGTCATGCACAACAAAATGAGTACAAACAACTGTAAACGGGGAAATTCCCACACTCTGATAAGCCAGTGTTTACCGGGCAGATGAGGTGCCAGGGTGCTGAACAGCATAAATAAGCTAGCCAGAAGTAGCGTGATGTACATGGGCGTCCTTGAGCAGTAGGTCCTGAAGGTAAGATACCTTTATTCTCTGACTTTTAATACGCAACCGCCAAATTCGATCAATTCGGGTCGATAAATTCACCAGTTGAGAAAAAGGGCTTAATGCGCGTATGATTATCGTTTTTCTGTGATAAGAACTCCCAATGTATCAGGACTTTCAAGCGGAGCTGGCCTGGGCCAGGCTCCATATGCCGCGCACTCGCGCTGCCATCAATGCGATACCGGACCTTAAGGGCGTAAAACTTGCCTGCAATATGCATCTGGATCTAAAAATGGCACCACTGGTAGTCGGTCTACTCGATGCCGGTTGTGAAGTATTTCTGACAACCTGTAACCCTACTACCGTGCAGGATGATGTAGTGGCGCATCTGGTTAGCAAAGGCGCGGTCGCCCATGCCTGGCGAGATATGAGTGACAAGGACTGGTCTGAATCTTTCGATAAGGCACTAGCCTGGGGGCCAACCCATTTGTGCGAAATGGGGGCCGACCTGACCACACGCCTACACGAAGGTGATCTTCAGCCAAATATAATTGCCGGCCTGGAAGCAACCGGCTCTGGCATTAATCGGTTGGGCAATGTAACGCCCCGTTACCCTATCTTTAACTGGGATGACCTGCCGGTAAAAGAAGGGCTGCATAACCGCCATATGGTGGGATTAAGCGCCTGGCAAACCTTTTTTCAAACCACGCACCTGACGCTGCACGAAAAAGTTGTGGTGGTGATTGGTTACGGACTAGTCGGGCAGGGGGTTGCCGCCTCGGCCAAAGCCTTTGGCGCACAGGTGCAGGTGGCCGAGCTGGATCCGGCGCGCGCATTACAGGCTAAATATGATGGCTGGCCGGTAGTCGATTTAAGTGAAGCGGTTAAAACCGCCGATGTTGTTGCTACTGCTACCGGCGCTTATGGCGTAGTAAGTGCCGCGCATCTTGATAGCATGCAAGACGGAGCGTTTATTTTAAACGTGGGTCATGTGGCGCAGGAAATCGACGTGCCTTACTTAAAGCAGAATGCTTCCCACAGCGAACCAATGCCCTATGTTAATGCGTATCAGTTGGGCGATAAGACGCTGTTTTTACTGGCTGACGGTTCTATGTTTAACCTTACCGCCGGCTATGGCGACAGTTTAAATGCCTTCGATGTCACCCTGGCGGTAATGGCTGCAGGGATTGGCCATATCGTCGGCGAAGGGGCATCAGCAGAAAAAGGCCTGTATCTACTGCCCGAGCACGCCTGGCTGAGCGCGCTCTGATAAGCCCGGTTTACAGGAGGTGATTTAGCACCTCCTATTTATCCCTCTGCTTTCATACTTCGCTTAATTTCTGTTTACATGGGTTAACCCAACGGTAGCACTGACGGTAAAAAAAGTGTTATCTTTGGCGCTGAAATTCATTTGTATGACAAATGCCTCGATATAACTTGAGAAATAAATGATGACAGCAAAGACAAATGACCCATTAGTGGCCCAGCGTGCCGACCCTTTTGTGTACAAACACAGTGACGGTTTTTATTATTTTACCGGCTCAGTGCCTACCTACGATCGCATTGAACTAAGAAAGTCTGCAACCATTGAAGGCTTACAGGACGCCGAAACTTTTGATGTGTGGTTTAAGCACGACAGTGGCCCCATGAGCCGCCACATCTGGGCACCAGAAATCCACTACCTGGATGGTAAGTGGTACATCTATTTTGCCGCCAGTCAGGAAGATGACATCTGGGCGTTACGCCCCTATGTGCTTGAGTGTCAGGGACAGGATCCGCTTAACGACGAGTGGATAGAGCTCGGCATGATGCAGCCTGCCGATGGCGACGAGAAATCCTTTATCGATTTTTCACTGGATGCCACCGTATTTGAAAATAACGGTAAGCGTTATTTTTGTTGGGCCGAGAAGACCGGCGGGCAGTTTGCAGCGTCCAACCTGTACCTGGCTGAAATGGAATCGCCTATTAAACTTAAAACCACGCAGTTTATGCTCACCACACCGGACTACGACTGGGAGCGGGTTGATTTTTGGGTAAACGAAGGTCCGGCTGTGCTTAAGCATAATGGCAAAATCTTTATCGCGTTCTCGGCCAGTGCTACAGGTGCCTGCTACTGTATGGGCTATATGGAAGCCGATGAAAACGCCGATCTGCTGGATCGCAATGCATGGACCAAAACCAGACATCCCGTGTTGCAAACCGACTACGAGAAGAAAATCTTTGGCCCCGGCCATAACTGCTTTACCGTAGCTGAAGATGATGTAACCCCTTTGTGTGTTTATCATGCCAGGGATTACGAGCATGCCGTTGGCGATCCGTCGGTGGTACCAAAAACCGATACTCGCCCGCTGGAAGAAATCAAGCAGGATCCATTGTACGATCCCAATCGTCACGCCCGTGTGATGGAAGTCAAGTTTGATGCCAAGGGCAAACCGGTGTTTGAACTCTACTAAATATTCTTTTAAGCCGCCGCATTACAGCGCGGTGGCTTTACCTGTTTTGCACAATTGTGTTTTTGATAACGGCGCGCAGAGTCGAAGCCGTGAAGCGTGTTCTTGCTTTACACCATTCATCCTATCCACAGTATTTTGCTGACCATCGATATCCTTTCACTGCCTGATTTTATGCCGTCGGTTAATCAGATTTAGCAATGATTTGAATCAACTTATTTCGCCATACCATTGCGTTATTTTCGACTATGATTAGGTTTAAATCTTCACGATTTCCCTGGAATCGCCTACAACAACAGAGGTAAAAATCATGACAGACGATAGCAATACTGCGTCGAAGTGCCCGGTAATGCACGGTGGAATGACAGCGTCAGGAAAGAGTAATACTGATTGGTGGCCAGAATCCCTTAACCTTGACATATTGCATCAGCATGACCGCAAGTCGAATCCTATGGAAGACGATTTTAACTACCGAGACGCGGTTAAATCGCTCGACTTTGCTGCCCTTAAACAAGATATGCTAGATCTGATGACTGATTCTCAGGATTGGTGGCCAGCGGACTGGGGCCATTATGGCGGCCTGATGATTCGTATGGCGTGGCACTCTGCAGGATCCTACCGTATCGCCGACGGCCGGGGCGGTGCGGCAACCGGAAATCAACGCTTTGCGCCACTCAATTCGTGGCCTGATAACGTTAACCTGGATAAAGCCCGGCGCTTACTTTGGCCGCTCAAGAAAAAATATGGCAATAAAGTGAGTTGGGCCGACCTGATGATTCTGGCGGGAACCATTGCTTATGAAAGCATGGGCCTAAAAACCTACGGATTTGCCTATGGTCGCGAGGATGTCTGGCATCCAGAAAAAGATACGTACTGGGGAGCCGAAAAAGAATGGCTGGCCCCCAGCGATAACCGTTACGACGATGTGGCCAATCCTGCCACCATGGAAAACCCGTTAGCCGCTGTTCAAATGGGGCTGATATACGTTAACCCGGAAGGGGTTAATGGTCAGCCTGATCCGCTGAAAACGGCCGCTCAGGTGCGTGAAACCTTTGCGCGGATGGCAATGAACGATGAAGAAACGGTCGCGTTAACCGCTGGCGGGCACACGGTAGGGAAGACCCATGGTAATGGCAAGGCCGAGCATCTGGGACCAGACCCAGAAGCGGCTGACGTACATGAACAAGGCCTGGGCTGGAACAACCACACGACCAGGGGGATCGGCCGGGATACGGTAACCAGTGGTATTGAGGGCGCCTGGACTACCCATCCGACTAAATGGGACAACGGGTACTTTTATTTGTTGTTTACTTATGACTGGCAACTCACCAAATCACCAGCCGGCGCATGGCAGTGGGAGCCGGTTGATATTAAAGAAGAAGACAAACCGGTGGATGTGGAAGATCCGAGTATTCGGCTCAATCCCATCATGACTGATGCCGATATGGCCATGATAAAAGACCCGAAGTACCGGGAAATATCAGAACGGTTTTATAACGACCCGGCATACTTCTCAGAAGTCTTTGCCAAAGCCTGGTTCAAGCTGACTCACCGGGATATGGGACCGAAGAGCCGGTATATAGGCCCCGAAGCGCCGCAAGAAGACTTAATTTGGCAGGATCCGGTGCCAGCAGGTGCTACCGATTATGATGTCGATGGCTTAAAAGCGCTTATTGCAAACTCTGGTCTATCGATTGCTGAACTGGTATCAACCGCCTGGGATAGCGCTCGTACATTCAGACAATCCGATTTACGAGGTGGAGCTAATGGCGCTCGTATTCGTCTGGCGCCACAAAAGGACTGGGAGGGCAATGAGCCTGAACGTTTACAGCGGGTGTTGGCAGTATTAACACCGTTGGCCGAAAAAGTGGGCGCGAGTCTGGCTGATACCATCGTTGTGGCCGGGAATGTGGGATTAGAGCAGGCTATTGCAGCGGCGGGCTTCGCTGTGCCAGTTCCTTTTACGCCAGGGCGAGGGGATGCCACCGACGAAATGACGGACGCTGATTCATTCGCACCGCTTGAACCTATTGCTGATGGCTTTAGAAACTGGTTAAAACAAGATTATGCGGTAAAACCTGAAGAGTTGCTGCTCGACCGCGCGCAACTGCTGGGGCTAACTGCTGCTGAAATGGTAGTACTCGTGGGCGGTATGCGTGTACTGGGCACCAACTACGCACAACAGCCATTTGGTATGTTTACCGATAATCCTGGCACGTTAACGAATGATTTTTTTGTTAACCTGACCGACATGCAGTTTACCTGGAAACCGCTAAACGACGGTTCATATGCCATTGTCGAACGTGACTCGGGTAAGCAAAAGTGGTCTGCAAGCCGGATTGATCTGGTGTTTGGCGCCAATTCAATTCTGCGTTCATATGCCGAAGTGTATGCCCAGGACGATAATCAGCAAAAATTTGTTAGTGATTTCGTGAAGGCCTGGACCAAAGTCATGGAGGCGGATCTGTTTTAGGCATTCGATGGCAAGCTTTGACGCTTGCCCGTTTATTGTCTGTTCAGGTATAGCCAGCGCATCTTGCGCTGGCTATGACGAGGCGGTCTGCGTAACTTCTGCATTATCAGGCAGTATTTAATGCCGATTGATGTGGTGAGGTGCTCGAAAGCTGGTCGGTGATTGCGGTGCTATATGGCACTAAAAGGAAGAAGGGCGTTATAAAGTAACGCCTAAACCTGGGCGTCAGGCTAAAGCACAGCAGAGTTCATGGCTGAGCCAGCAAAGGAGCTTGTGGTTTGTTTGCTGGTCTTCCACGTCCACCATTTTTCATGAAAATAAAACGCGACCGTATTAATCAATGGCTCAACCAATGCCATAGCACCACCAATCAATAAACTCCCCGTAAGCAGGTATGCCACGGTAAAAGCAACAGTGAAATGCAAAATGGCGAAAGTAATAGTTTTTTTCATATCGAACTCTCCTGAAGTTGTTATTAAGAATTATTATCGATTAGAAATGCTTTTTAAAATCTAATAAATTGATTGATTAAATCATCGAAAAGCATCAGGCAAGGATTTGAATCAATAATTCTGCCGGTAGCGCTGGCGTCAGTTAAACGGGCAAGGTATAACAGAGTGAAAATCTCAGTCTAAAGAACTGAGTTTGAATCAGATTATTTCGGCAGAGTACTGCAGTCTGAAATAAAATGACTATCCTTTAACGAGTATTTAAGGATAAATGTGGTGCAATGAGTTCACAGCCGTCGCTTACAATTCAGCAAAACCTGACCATTCGATTACTGCGGGTGCTACGCTATAACAAGGCCCGTATCGAGCGGGCACAGGCGTTATTGCCGCCAGAGCGCCGGCCATTGTTTCATGTCATCCCATTTTTATTGCACGTTAATCATCCTGATCTTCCCGGTTATGTCGATGCCGATGCAGAGCTCTTTTATGGCCTTAATAACTTCAGTTTTCGTGACGAAATAAAAGATGCGTTGTTTACTATTTTTCCTCAGCATCATGACTTATTTGACGACATCAAGTCTGTCTGGCCCCGCCAGCGAGCCATCGACGCTTTGGTGTTAATGGGCAGTATTGGCACCATCGCGCAATCGGAGAAGTCTGACTTTGATTACTGGGTTTGTGTAGACGGCAATAAACTGAGCGAAGCGTCTTTAGCGGCTATGCAGCGCAAACTCAACACCGTTGAAGACTGGGCGATGAGCTGCTACGACATCGAAGTGCATTTTTTCCTGTCGGATATCGACAAAGTCAGAAACAATGATTTTGGCGTAGCCGAAGGCGAAAGTGCCGGATCGGCTCAGGCCGTGTTCTTAAAATCCGAATTTTATACCACCAATATCGTGGTGGCGGGTAAGGCGCCATTCTGGTGGTTAACGCCCGACGCTACTACCGAACAGCAGTATTACTCCCTGCTGAACGCCCTGGAAGAGGGCGGCTCACCGGATCCCAACTGGTTCATGGATCTGGGCCATCTCGACAAGCTGGATATCAAGGAATTGTTTGGCGCGGCAATCTGGCAGTTGGGTAAAGCTATCGATTCGCCATTTAAATCAGTTTTAAAAATGGCCAAGCTGGAAGTGTTTCTGGAGAATCTGGAGCAAGAGCAGCCGTTGTGTAACCTGCTGAAAAAACGGGTTCATCACGGCGATGAAGCGCCGGGCAACGTGGCCAATATCGATCCCTACGCTCTGATGTTTGATCAGCTGCTGAGCCATTATCAGGCGGTCAACGAACCGGAAACCGTGTTGCTGCTACAGCAGTGCCTTTATATTAAGTGCAATTGCCAGCTCAGCCAGCCCGTGGCTGAGAGTGATATTACCTTTAAACGGCGAATAATTGCTGGCCTGGTTAAACAGTGGGGGTGGACCAAAAGTCAGATCCGCCATCTGGATAATTCCCATAACTGGTCGCTCACCGAGTTAGTCCAACTGAGCCGTAAAATTCACCGTTTCTTAATTTATTGCTACCGGCGCATGTCCTCTCAGCTGCAAATGGATAATCAGTCGGTCAGTCGTGAAGACATGGCCGTATTGGGCCGCCGCCTCGATACGTTTTATTCAAAAAAAGAGCACAAGCTGGAATTTTTACGCATCGGCTTTGACGACAAAGTATTTTGCCCTGTGATTACCATTAAACAGCACCGGCGTAAAAATGGTCAGCAGGTCTGGGCTGCCTATTATGACGATCAGCTCGGCGTGCTTGGTAAGAACCAGGAAAAAGCCCGCATTAGTGTGGCCGAATCGCCAGTCAGACTCATTTTGTGGTGCGTGTGTAATCGCGTTATCGATATCAGCACCACAGTGTTGCTGGATTACGATACTGATCCGGTTACCGACAGCGACATTCATGCCCTGATCAAGCATTTTGGCAAGATCTTTGGCCCGGTGCGGGTGAATGCCATTCCACGGGAAGCCCTGTTAAGCCCGATGCAAATAAAGGCCTGTATGGCAGTGGTCAATTTTACCTCCAGCCGTCTCAAGCCTACCGTGGATGAAGTGACCGTTATCTATACCACCACATGGGGTGAGACTTACGTGGTGCCCGGAAAAGAATCGTTGGATAAGTTGTGGTTTGAGTTGCAGGAGTCTGTTCCCCGCCCGCCTTGCTACATTTTTGTGCCAGAAAGTTCGCAGCGCAAACGGATTTATCAGGCTTTCATCGATGCCGCAGAACAGGATTTTGAGTTGCTCAATTATTGGTAGCCCTGTAATAGTACCGTTGATTTGCTTTTTACCGGGGGGCCTTTAAATCAAATTGTTTGGGCCAGTCGCGGTAATTAAATACCTGCCCCTCATTGCGAATACGGGCGATTTCCCCCAGGTCTACGGTGGCATACACCCAGGCTGGATCGCTGTTTTCCCCCTCGGCTAAAATACCGTTTGCCGGAAAACCATAATCAACCGGGCTATAAACACTGGCGCGGCCAGTGTTGGCGTCGACGGCTGGTGACCAACTGGCATCGCCAACCGTGGGAGACTGAACCACATAACATTGATTTTCCAATGCGCGCGCCTGACAACCGATGCGTACGCGATGAAAACCCGCCTGGGTATCGGTGCAACTGGGTACCAGCAACAAATCGGCGCCTGCCGTTACCTGATGGTTGGCGATCATGGGAAATTCTGAGTCGTAACAAATGTGAATGCCGATACGGCCAAGTGTTGTATCAATTACTTTAATGTCGGTGCCCGGGCTGATGTGCCATTGTTCGTTCTCAAACCGGGTCATGATGAGCTTATCCTGATAGCCGAGCAGGCCCTCAGGGCCGAACAGGTTGGCGCGATTTACAAAACTGCCATCCTCCTGCGCGGTAGGAAAAGAACTGGCCAGAATATGCACGTCGTATTGAGCCGCTAACGATTTATGCAGGGCAGCCCAACGGGGCAACAGGCTTTGCATAGCGTGCAGTTGCTTAGCTAAATCACTATACACCGCTTCACCAAACAGGGAGGTGAGCTCCATACTGCCATACTCAGGAAAAACCAGCAGCCTGGCACCTTGTCTGGCCGCACGGCTTACCCAGTCATCAAGCTTTGTGGCAAACTCATCCCAGTGTTCAAAAAAACCGATGTCATACTGAGCCGAGGCCAGTTTAAATGTATGCATTACTACCCCTAAGTGAGTGCTTTCATCCAGAATGTCATGGGTTTGGCAGACTCCTCAGACTCCCCCACTTCCTTCCAACTGAAGGTGGTCGTCAGGTCGGCACATTTGTGATAGCCGCGATGCTGCCAGAATGTATCAAGTGGCTGAAAATCTGCCGGGCGGGCCGGGTGATCGGCTGGGCGCTGAACCGCACAAAAGCATGAGTGAGTCATTCCGGCGATGGCTTTGGCGTGCGCCTCACGGTATTCAAAAAAGGCAGCTTTACTTCCGCCGTTTCATGTTTCAGCGGTACGCCGGTAGACGCGCCTACGGCTTTAGCGCCATCGAATGCCAGCACAATAATACTGTCGGGCGCTTCAATATAGGTGCTCAGATAACGGGCTTCGTATGCGGCATCGCCATCATATAAATAGGGAAAGTCGCGAAACACCTGCATGCGCAGTTGGGAGAGTTCATCTATATATTGATGTAGGGCTGCATCGGATAAACATTTAAAAGTAAGCATAATGAGTGTTGTTTAGCAATCAGGCCGAAACCTGTGCTATCCAGTCTTCCAGGTTGTAATAGTTGGTTACCCGAGCAACCTTGCCATCACGAATATCAAAAAACGCACCAGCGGGCAGTTTATAAGTCTGCCCGTTGGCTTCGGGTAATCCTTCATCGGTGGCCAGGTATTCGCCTAATACGGTGAACTCTACTGCAGCGCGATCGCCCGCGGTATTGGTCATTACTTCAATATCTACAATGGTTTCTTTGTAGTTTTTGTTCATGCGCTCCATAAACGCTACAAACGCATCTTTACCCACTTCGCGAGCGCCCTGATTGATGTCATGAATAACATCATCAGTGAGCAGCGACAAAAAGGTGTCCAAACCTGCTTATTAAAAGCAGCGTAGTAATCCTGAAGTAACTTAACAGTTGCCTGACTCACCAAAAAATATCCTTCCAAAATAGCTAAGAAGTGAATGATAGTCCGCTGGAGTAAGAGTTTAAATACCCGTCGGCGGTGATCGACCGATTTATGTCGCAGGTTCAATGGTCAGCCAGTTCTGACAGCTGTGAAGTTCACGATTTCGATTAGGTGTGTGCTTTTTTATGCACGGATTCTGATCGCTTGTATACTAAATGGGTGGGCGGTGCATATTAACAGGACTGATTTTGTATACTGGTGCATTCTAAGTATTTAATTTGTTGAGTGTAAATTGATGTCGGTGAAAGACTTAAGGCGTGCATCCATCCAGAGCAGCATCAGCAAGTCTGTGTGGTTACCACTGATTGTTTTGGTTATCGGCTACCTCTATGCCACCGAAGTGGGTAAAAGTTACGAAACGCAGCGAGGTCAACTGATCACCGAAGCCCTTGAGCAGCGCCTAGCGCAAATCAGCGAAGCGGTAAATGATCGCGTATCACTTTATGCGTACGGGCTGTCGAGCTTAAAAACATCGATTGTGGCAGTGGGTATAGATAACCTGAATTACGATTACGTACAAACCTATGCCAGAATTACAGTCAGCAATACCCGGGCGCCTGGGGATTTGGCTTTATCCGCAGAGTCGAGGTAACAGACTTTGCCGAATTTATCGCCATGACCGGGCTGGACAGGCCGGATAAACAATTTGAACTTCGCACATTAACACCTCATACCAACAGTTATTTTATCATCCAGTACATAATGCCTGAGCACGCAAACCTACAGGCTATCGGGCTCGATATTGGCTCTGAAACCATGCGACGTCGCTCTGCAGAGAAAGCCGCAAAATCGAATTCTACCCAGTTAACGGCGCCTATTACCGTCATTCCGCACCAAAAATAGTATTTAAAGAAGCTTGACAGCGATCGGTGGTTTTGATCTATTACTGCTTTTTGAGCAGAGACTTATGACCACCACCCACGCCATCAAGAATCTCGACCACTTGGGTTTAGTCGCAGGCATGTGCCAAGAGCTGCAAATCCAAGCCTGCATTGATGCCATCATTCCTAAATCGAACGACCATCATGTCACTCATGGGCAGGCTTTAGTAGCGATGATTATCAACTGGTTATGTTTCCACAGCCGCACGCTGCACATGTTTCCTGACTTTTTTGCGGACAAGCCGACAGAGCGGTTGATTGGTGAAGGTGTATTGCCCGAACATCTCAATGATGATGCCTTAGGACGTTGCTTGGATGCGCTCTATGCCACCGATGTGTCGGTGTTGTATGAAATTCTTGCGGCACGTGTCGTGAAGAAGCTAGGGATGAAGGAAGCGCACGATAATCGCTATCTGGTGGCAGACGCGGCATTGTACGCCAGTGATACGCTGCGCGATTTGCACCGTCAGGGGCAACGGTTTATCACGCGGGTGCCACTGATGCTGAGTGAGGCGAAGGCCCATGTGCAAGGGCTTCATACGCAGGCGCTGACCGCATTAGATAACGGGTATTCGGGAAGATGTGTGAGCTCCACCTATGCTGGCGTGCCACAACGTTGGTTGTTACTGAAAAGCGAGCAGGCGACGCACCGCGAACAACACACGGTAGAAAAACACTTGACGAAATACAGCATGGCAGAGTTGAAGCGCTTTCAGAAATTCTGCAAGAAACGCTTTGCCTGTGAGCAGGATGCCAAGCAAGCGCTAGAGGAGTTTATGTCATCATTGACGTTATTGCGCTTGGAAAGCATGACCTGCGAGGCCTGTCTTGTGTATGGCGGTCGAGGCCGCCCCAGTGCAGACCAAATGCCCTCGCACATAGAATATCAATGGCAAGGTCACGCTGTCAGTTGTCTGACCCAAACGGAAGAGCGTCATCTACGTAGCGGCGTCTTTATCCTCGCGACGAATGATAACGACATTGATATGCAGCGCACGCTCGATTTATACAAATCGCAACAACGGGTCGAGCGCGGTTTCCGGTTTCTAAAGAGTCCTGAATTCCTAACGTCAGCGTTGTTTCTTAAAAAGCCTGAGCGGATAGAGGCCTTACTCATGGTCATGACCTGTAGCCTGATGATATACGCTGCGCTAAAGCATCGCATTCGCCAAGGACTAAAGGCCAACAACGTCAGCATACCCGACATGAAACGTAAACCAACACAGTCTCCGACAGCGCGTTGGGTATTCCTGTGCTTTAGCGGCTTGCATGAACTGCGCGTAGGCGACGCACCGCCCATCATTGTTAACCTGCAAGAACGGCAGCAAACCATACTGGCTGTGCTAGGCGAACGTTACAGGCAAATTTATTCCTAAATTTAGTGCGGAATGTAGGTTCAACGCCTGCGCCGAAACGTTTCCGACGGCAGCTCACCAAACATCTTACGATAGTCGGATGAAAAACGCCCAAGATGAGTAAAACCGTAGTTCAAAGCGACTTCCGTCACATTCCGAATAGCCTTGCCACCAGTTAGCTCTTTATGCAGGCTTCGCAGCTTGGCTTTCTTGATGAATAGCTTCGGCGTCATACTGGAATACTTGGCAAACAGGTTGTAGATGGTGCGCTTACTTACATTTCCCACCTGCGCCAGCTCTTCAACGCTCAGGTCGGCGCGGATATTGGCTTCAATGTAAGCCAAAATTTTGGAATAACTGCGAGCAATGGTGTGTAGGTCACGCTTTGAGGTAGCATTGTTGCTGAACTGTTGCAGCAGCTTGCGGATCAGAATTTCACAGTAGAGCCGCTCCACATGCTCCAAACCCAACAACTCGCTGTCTTCGGCCTCAGTTAACAGCGCATCTAGCAACTTCATGAAACATATTGATCCACTCAAGTCTATAATCTCAGATGAAAAAATAATCCTTTCAAGAGACAATGAGCCTTCCTTATCAAAGCATATTTCATTGATCAGCGCTTGAGGCACTGCAATAATAACTTTTTCACAATCATCAGAATAACTTAGCGACACTTCATCATGGGCATTAACCATAAGAGCTTGACCAGGCAGCATCCGAATGTTCTTGTCTTGGAAACGCCAACGACATTCACCTCGGACCACAAACTGAAAGTGGTAGACATCTCGAGGTTCGAAACAACGAATATTCACCTGTTCACCGTAGCTGATGAATGATACGTTGCAGTCAGCAAAATTACGATGATTAAGAAAAGCGGCTTGTGTGCGATTGCATGTACTATCTGCAGGTTCCAGTACATGGTGTCCGACATGACACTTGAGGTATTCGGATACCTCAAACGGGTCTGCCTGAGCAAAAATCACGGAATTACTTAGCACACTTAATAAATTACTTGGCACATTTAAAAACATAGCTTGCACCTTATGATATTATTGACATGACTAAATCAACGCTTATTAATAATAAGATAAGTAATAGATTGGCAATGTTCGGATTAACTGTTGTTGAATCGAAAAGAGCCTGTTTCCGTTAAGGTTTTCTGGAGTATCCATAAACCTGAACCAACCAAGGTAGTGTTCTAGGTATTTTGTGGCGACTCCGTCAAACCGTTTTATCCACGCTTTCAGACGACTGTGATAGGCGTTAACATTTTGAATATGAGAGACTTTGTCTATCACCTTAACACCTCCCGCCACATCTAAGCGCTTGTGTATTAAATCATTTTTCTCAGAAAGAGCTATGTAGGGCTTATAGCCATCACTACACAACACACTGTCTTTCTCTAATTTTCCTGCTAGCTCCTGATGCAAAGCTTCCGATGTAACACTTGGCACAACGGCTTCATACGTACTCTTAGCTCGGTCTCTGACCGTTAAAACTGGCACCCAATCATCCTTTGAACGTCCTCGTTTTTTCGCTTTCACCCCTCTTTTACGGGGCTGACGAGTCATCCGTTTTGAGCCTTTCTCTGAGTAGGGAAAAAGTGTTTCGTCTGCTTCGATAATGCCTTCTAATTTGCTCGCATTCAGTGCTGATGGTAGTGCCAAGAATCGGTGCCGCCACCTGAACGATGTTTCAAGGTGGAGGCCACATTCTTCGGCACATTTACGCAATGGCTTACTGTCCAGCATACAGCGAATATATTCTAACCAAAGCTCTTTGTACCTCAGTCGAGCTAGCGGTGTCGCCGTTGTCGCTACAAAGGTTTTGCCGCAGTTCTTGCAACAATAACGCTGCATCTTGTTTACCTTCCCGTGCCGGTTGAGCAGTGAGCTATGACACTGCGGGCATTCAGGGTTTTCAACCATCCGCTCCTCAAGCTCTGTTATCAACTGTGAGACGCTATCAGTGCCTTTCAGCAGCTTCTCAACATAACGGGTTTGACTATCTGTTAAGTGTTCTAACTCGGCTATAAGCTTTGTAAATTGTGCTGGGAGCATGATCAATTCTCAATGACTGTATTCATATACAGTGTAGCAACAATTTAGCAGAACATAACCAATACATTAGCTAATAATGAGTAATAGATTAGTTAATAATGAGTAATAGATTAGTTAATAACTTGGGAGAATTCAACCTCTTTTTTGGTTCATCGAGGCTCGAAGTCACGGCAAGATCGTTTTAATTTGAACTTATGGCGTAGTTGATGATCAGACCAGGCAAAATATCTAATCTGAGAACGAATGATGAAACAACCTACTTTCATTTCAAGCTGCGAACATATTGTTGATCCGCGTATAGAACGATGTAAGATGTACGATTTACTTGGTGTTTTATTTCTCACCTTGAGTGCAGTGGTCGCAGGCGCTGAAGGCTGGGAAGATATTGAGATGTTTGGTAAACGAAAACTGGACTGGTTACGTCAGTTTCGTCCTTTTGTCTCGGGTATCCCCAGACATGACACTATCGCCCGGTTACTGTGCCGACTCAAAGCTGATGAGATAGGACAAGCCTTCCATAAGTGGATAAACGGGCTTATTGATGTCACTGATTGTGACGTCATAGCGATTGATGGCAAAACCGCGAGACGTTCCTTTGATACTCGCCAGCGGCGTAATCCCCTACATTCGGTGAGCGCTTGGTGCTGTTCACATCAGCTGGTGCCAGGGCAAAAGGCTGTCAGCGAGAAAAGTAATGAGATAACCGCTATCCCGGAACTATTAAGTCTGTTAAATATTGAGAACTGTATCATTAAGTTGGATGCAATGGGATGTCAGCAAGCGATTGCTCAACAGATTGTTCAAGCCAAAGCGGATTACTTATTGGCCTTAAAAGGGAACCATTCAGGTATGCAGGCAGAACTTGAAGCCTGGTGGCACAAATGTCGTCGGGACGGTTTGACCGAAAAAAATTATCAACGCGACCAACATATAGACAGCGGTCATGGACGTATTGAGACGCGTACGTGTGAACAGTTAGTGATTGATACGAAATGGATAGATAAAGCTTATCGTTGGAAAGGGCTCAATACGCTCATTAAAATCAGTAGTGAAATAGAAGAAAAACAAACTGGCAAAGTGACCTCAGAAATCCGTTACTACATTAGCTCATTACCGTTAAATGCCACACAATCGCTTCATGCAGTACGAAGTCACTGGCAGGTGGAGAGCATGCACTGGATGTTGGATATGACCTTCAGGGAGGTCGAGTCCAGAATACGTAAAGGTACCGGGCCTATGATATTCAATGTCCTCAGAAAAATAGCGATGAAGCTCTACCGTCAGGATGAAACAGAGAAAGCAAGTTTAAAACAAAAAACGGAAAATGGCCGCTTATAACGATGAATATCGTGAAACCCTGTTAGAATCTATAATTAAAATGCGCTGGCCGTGACTTCGAGCCTCGATGAACCAAAAAAGAGGTTGAATTCTCTCAAGTTGTTAACTAGCCTTTTACTCAGGGCAACCGCATGAGTGCTAACTAATTAATCATGCCACTAAAACCCGCAGTTAGCACAGCTTACAGATAGCTGGCTTTCATCCAAGCCCGTTTTTGCTTGGCGGGTATGCTGCCTTTTGATGACTCTGCCCGCAACATGTTTAGCGCTAAATGGCGTAGCATCGACCAGTTTTCGGCACCGTGATTCTGGTGTATCTGGCAGTCGTCTTCACCCATGCTGACATCCAGTACCCAATGTAAGCTGTTCTCTACAGCCCAGTGAGAACGTACTGCTTCGGCTAGTTGCTTCTCACTTAATGGTGCGGAGCTGATATGGTAGCGATACGTCAGTTCAGGTGCTTTGCCTTGTTGTTGGCGGAAGCTCATGCTCATGCCAAGCGTCTTTAACTCAGGCCATTGCGGGAACGCTTTGCTCACCTCATCAGCACTTAACACATGGTATGTCCGGGCTTCTATGCGACCCCGCTTTTGCTCGAAGGTTAAGCCACCAAGTGGTGCTTCCCGTGTCTCAGTAAACGCATCCTCGACTGCTTTACAGAACTTGCCCTGATTGCTTTTGAGTGTGAACAGGTAATCACCACCTTGCTCGACTATTTGCTCTGCGATGCTGGTCTGGCGTATCCGTCCGGTGATCCCACCTAGTCTTTAGCAACCTGCCATGGTAGTAGTGGGTCGACATCGGCTTCCGGTTGGCTCAGCAACTCCAGACTTTTCATCACATATTCGAACACGTTGAGGTTATTGGCCTTGGCGGTTTCGATGATGCTGTAGAGGATGGCACTGGCGTTTGCGCCGGTAGTTGTCTGGCTGAACAGCCAGTTTTTCCTGCCAATGACGAACGGTTTTATTGCTCGCTCTGCACGGTTGTTATCAATGCTGAGCTGGCCGTCTAGTGTGTATCGAACCAACTTATGCCATTGGTTCAAGCAATACTGTATCGCTTCACCCAGTTTTGTTTTGGGCAGTACTTGTTGTGCTGATTTGGTTAGCCAGGTATGGAGTTGGTCCAGTAATGGCAGACACTTTTCCTGCCGTGTGGTATATCGTTGTTCTGCTGAGCTATCTTTTATCTGGGTTTCGATACGGTAGAGCTTTTGGATATGGTTCAGGGCCCAGTCGGCTTTGCCACTGCCTTTATTTCCCGCCCCTTTTTTAGCTTCCATAAACTTACGACGGGCATGGGCCCAGCAACCGACAGGCTAAGCCTGAGAATAAAGGAGGTAATTATGTTGTAACCAAAATTATTCGTTGAATTCCAGAGGGTTCAACTCCCTCCCGGTAAAAGCTAACCACTAGCCGGAAGCGAGTCTTGCATGGGTGACGGCAACGTTATTCGTGAAGCGTAGGCAGCAGGTACTAAAGCCGCGGGATGGAGTCTCGATATCATGTTCACGTTGGAGGCTTCATTTTGTTGGGAATGGGGTCAGTACAGTACATATCGTAATGGTAAGAGATGTATTGTCCGACCGGGATCTATGGCCGGGGCAAAGGTACAGGATGGAATTCTCAGGAACCTGTGAGATCCAGTATTGACCTGAGTATTATTAAGCGTTTGGCTCTAGCTATTAACAAAGCCGGGCTGTCTGATAATGGCTTCCAATCAGACAGAGCGAACAGGAAGCGCGCTCAGGAGCTTAAAAGCGAATCCATAAGTGATTAGGTAGTAGATGCTGGAAGTCTTAGTGCGCCATAGTACTGTTGACTTGGGGGAACTCTGCTCAGGAGGACCCTAACGAGGAAAGGGCGCACCATAACTTTTTAACTGTTGATGGGAAACATAGAGGTGCACAGAAACCGATGATTGTGTCAACGAAACAACAACAGATAGCCAAATTGGCTAAAGAGAAACCGAAACTCGTGTTCACATCACTCAATCATCTACTGAATATTGAATGGCTATATGAAGCGTATAGGCTCACGCGTAAAGATGGTGCAGTCGGCATAGATGGTGAAACAGCACGTGACTATGAACAGCACTTGGATGCAAATCTGCAATCATTGCTTGAAAGAGTCAAGTCTGGACGCTATCGAGCGCCTGCTATTCGTCGCGTGTATATTCCCAAGGGCGATGGTAAGTTGCGTCCACTTGGGATCCCCACATTTGAAGACAAGCTTGTTCAACGTGCCGTTGTAATGCTACTGGAGCCAATATACGAACAGACGTTCTATGATTGTTCATTTGGTTTTCGACCGGGCTACTCTGCGCACCAAGCGCTACAAAGTCTTCGTAATCACATCATGGATGACGGGGGTAAGTGGGTACTAGACGTGGATATACAGCAGTATTTCGATACTATTGAACATACTCAGTTGAGAAACTTTTTAGACCAACGAGTGACGGATGGCGTTATTCGTAAAATGATAGACAAATGGCTAAAAGCCGGTGTGATGGATGGGAGTAAACTAAAGAAGTCTGTAATCGGGACGCCACAAGGCGGTGTTATTTCTCCTTTGCTAGCAAATATATATTTGCACTATGTATTGGATGAATGGTTTGCCAATTCGGTTAAAGCTCGCATGCTTGGGCGTTCAAGTTTGACTCGGTTTGCGGACGATTTTGTTATGGTGTTTGAACATTACGAGGATTGTTATCGTGTTCAACAAGTCTTAACCAAACGCTTTACGCGTTATGGACTGACACTGCACCCTGACAAAACTCGCCGCGTAGATTTTCGATTTCGGTATCGAAAAACGAATATCCAACGCGGTAAGTGCGTTAATTTTGATTTTCTAGGCTTTACCCATTACTGGGGGCGGTCTCGACGTGGTCACTTTGTTGTTTGTCAAAAGACAGCGAAGAATAGGCTCGCTCGAACACTAAAGGCATTTAATGTGCTGTGCCAAAAGATGCGCCATAAACCGCTGGATTTGCAGTGGGAATGGTTAAATCGAAGGCTAGTGGGACACTTTGTCTACTTTGGGATCACTGGAAACATAAAATCACTTAAACGTCTCCACCATAAAGTGGAGCGTCTATGGCATAAGTGGCTAGGTCGCCGTTCTAGGAAAAGTTACATTCCTTGGGTACGATTCACGCTAATGCTTAAACGCTTCCCATTGGCGATTCCAAGGATCTATCATCGTTATGTTTAATGCGCTACGCAGCGAATAAACTGTTATGAAGAACCGGATGCGTTAATTGCGCTCGTCCGGGTCTGTGAGGGGTGAGGGCAGTAATGTCCTCATCTACTCGGAAACCGACTAAGGTGGCCTGAGTTTGTTCGTAGCCAACGTAACCATCTACTTGCAGATAACCGTTGTAACCAGCAAGGAAGTCCACCGCACATTGCCCGGCCCGACTATTGTGGTAGTCATACAGGACGATGTTCGGGATAGCCGTGCCCGGTATCTTGCCTGCTGGCGAATCTGCCCCCGTGGCATATAACCACATATAGCTCGTCGATTTATCCGCATCGACCACCTTCAGCGTGGTTTCATCCGCCTGGATAACCGGTTGCTGTAGCAGATGTTGATGAAGCTGGTCATAGAGCGGTTTAAACAACTCAGCACAGTGGATTATCCAGTCAGCCATGGTTTTGCGGCTAAGCTCGATACCGTGTTGTTTAAACATGGCTTCCTGACGGTACAATGGCAGACCAAACTGGTATTTGCTGGTGATGATTTGGCTTAACAGGCTGGGCGTGGCATACCCTTTGGGGATAACACTGTGTGGCACCGGCGCTTGTTTGATAGTGTTGCTAGTACCGTCTTTGTCGCAGGTACGGCACGCATACTTCAGACGTACATGCTCAATCACTTTCACCTGAGCCGGGATAAACTGTAACTTCTCAGACTTATCTTCGCCGATGCAGTGCAACTCGCTGGCGCAGCAGTCACAGGTTTTGTCTGCTTCCGGGATATCGTGAACGATAACCTCGCGGGGTAAATCACTGGGCAATGGTTTACGCTTAGGTTTATTGCGCGTATAACTTATGGCTTCCTGCTCGGGTGTTTCAACATCAGCAACCAGCTCTTCGGCCTCATTAAACAACTCACCCTGCCCAGGGTGGCCTTCAGTACTTTTACCGAACTGTTTATGCTGAGCAATGCGGAACTGCTCTTCCAGGTATTGATAACGCGATACCATCTGCGACAACATCTTTTTCAGTGTTGCCGGGTCGTCGGGGAGGTTCTCGATATCAATATTCATTGCTCTAGTATTACGCAATAACTGACTGATTACATGCCATTATTCAGATTATTTCGTGATCGATAATCGCTGCTTATGATCACCGGTTATAAGCCGGAAGCAGTGTAATGTAAGGGCTGATGGCCTATCACATCATAGCCGGATAACAGCCATTGCAACTGCTGTTCGCTCAGATGCATGTGCTGCAAATCAGCATCATTTGGCCATTTAAAGCGGTGCTTTTCGAGGCGTTTGTACCACAGCGCGAAGCCAGTTTTATCCCAATAGAGGATTTTGACTTTATCGCGCTTTTTATTACAGAAGACAAACAGGGCATCCCTAAACGGACTAAGCTGCATCTGTTGCTCAACCACCACAATCAGTCCGTTGATGGATTTACGGAAATCGACAATGTCCATGTACAGATAGATATCAGCAGGCTCGACGAACATCTTCATTCGTTAAGCGCCTTCATCAACGCCGCTACCCAATGCGGTTGTACGGTAATGGGTAAACTGAATTGTCCCGCGCCATAATCCAGTGTTATCTGTTCGGCCGTTGCACACTCTCGGGATTCAACCGTGGTGACTTCGCGTTTCACCTGAACAAACTTGCTTTGCCTATGTTGCAAGCGAATATCACTGCGCCGGGCATAAAAGGTTTGGATATTGATATGTTGTTGTTGGCAGAATTCGACAGCCGACAGGCCACTCTGTTGTTGCTGTTTGAATAATTGTCGCCATTCTTGCTGGCTACGTTGAGGGTGTCGCATGGCATACTCCTTTTGAAAAGGACACCATGCCGTAGCTATTTCAGTATTTGAATGTGGAGATCACTGGACGCTCACGGTCTGGCAGCCCATAGCATCAATTGCTACCAAGGTGTCCTGAACATCAAGTAACTGAATAAGCTCAGGGATTGCTGTAATTTCGTTCGACTTCTCTGAGGTTTTAACCTGACCTAAAACGACTTTATTGGTGCAGGCAAACGCGTTGACCATGTGTATCGTTGATTGGCGGTCACCGCGCTGGTAGGAGCTTCGCAGCGTTTTACCGTCAATCGCAATCAATTGTCCTTCGGTGCTTTCATGTACAGCCTGCATCCAGTTGATAAAGCAAGCTCTAAACTGCTCTGGGTCGAGACGCGAAATGGTACGGGCAATAGTGTCATCAACGGGGACGCCATCGCGCAAGTAACCATGTTGTTGGAACCAGCCAATATGACCGTCGGCATAGTCCCGGATATCGCTCCACCCTTCGGCTCCAGCGACGACACCACATAAGGTGATAAACAAAATATCCTCAAGTGGATAGGTCACTTTTGCTGATTGACGCGTGTCAGATAATTCCCCAAAGTGGGTGGTGAAGGCTTCGATATACATGGTTTTACTCCCCAAAAAGAGAGTATAAGATCACGACTAAACCGGATCGTCAAACTGATCGTTTAGTTTCCGCCAACTGGTTAATAAATATTCACAATCTCACCCTGGCCTTTTACTTATTAACTAAGCGTTGATTTAGTCATGTCAATAATATCATAAGATGCAAGCTATGTTATTAAATGTGCTAAGGAAACTGCGAATAAGTCCTGCAATTTAGTTCTTGAACCAGCCTTTGCATTCACCGTCTAATTTTTGAACGCTAAATTCTCAATTTTGGCCAATATACTGCCGTTTTAGGCCGGATTTCGACCTAATTCCGGGATATTCCCGGATTTCAGACAGATCTTGGCTGTCGCCTTAACATCTAGTCTACTCTAAACAGGTTTGCCAAGGTGAATAGCATGGCTAACTGTGAGTCATTTTTTATCAATCCCTTATAGCGAGCTTTGATAAAACCAAATTGGCATTTGATGATGCGAAACGGGTGTTCAACTTTTGCTCGGATGCTGGCTTTTAAATATTCGATGTTGATGGCAGTTTTGTTTTTGCGGGGATGCTTTTTCAGTGCCCGAACCTTTCCGGGACGCTCAGCAATCAGCCATTCCACATCCTTTTCTTTAAGTTCTTCACGCTTCTCTGCGCCTTGATATCCAGCATCGCCAGAGATGAATTCCTCATCGCCATGCAACAGGTTCTTCATCTGATTCAGGTCATGTTCGTTGGCGGCAGTGGTCACCAGCGTATGCGTCAGGCCACTCTTGGCATCCACTCCTATATGGGCTTTCATGCCGAAGTGCCATTCATTACCTTTTTTGGTCTGGTGCATATCCGGGTCACGCTCATTCTTTTTATTCTTGGTGGAGCTGGGTGCTTCAATAATCGTCGCATCCACCAGTGTTCCCTGCGTCATCATCACACCGCACTCCGACAGCCATTGGTTGACCGTTTTGAATAATTGGCGAGTCAGCTTGTGTTTTTCCAGCAAGTGCCGGAAGTTCATAATGGTAGTGCGGTCAGGAATGGCTTTATCCAGTGACAGTTGCGCAAACTGACGCATTGAAGCAATCTCGTACAGCGCGTCTTCCATGGCTTCATCACCGAGGCTATACCATTGCTGCATACAATGAATGCGGAACATGGTTTCCAGTGGATACGGACGTCTGCCATTACCTGCTTTAGGATAAAAGGGTTCAATCACATCCAGCAGTTGAGACCACGGCAGCAGGTTATCCATTCTGGATAAGAATATCTCTTTACGAGTCTGACGGCGCTTGCTGGAAAACTCACTATCGGCAAAAGTTAACTGTTGGCTCATGGGCGGTAAGGGCTGTGATTTACTGTACTGCCATGATCTCACATTGGAGACCATATACAGACTCTAGGGAACAGTTCAGGCTTTTGCTCTGGAAGCCTATGATAGTATTGTACATTCACAAATATCAACGTTGCGCAATATGGATATTTAATGCACTGTAAGGATAGTAATTACCCGGGACTTACACTACATTAACAAAAAATAACTTAATTAGTAAAAACTAACTTGTAAGGAAACCAATGGCAAAAGAAGGCAGCATTATTGAAGGCTACACGAAAAACACCCTAGAGCCTGTCAATTTTTGCAGAGAATTGTCGTGAAATTACGCAAGAAAAGGGTTGTGAAGTGTAGTCATCTACACGAACAATTCATGATGTAGCATAAATGCGCGACAAAGGCTGCCTGGAGGTGGAATCATGAAAGCATTTTACTCTTTATTACAGCCCATTAACCTAGAACAACTATGTTTCAGGACTGTTCCGCGATTAAGATGCTTCAATTAGGCCAAAATTCATACAGCAAAGATAAAGCCCTAGATATGACTGGCAGGGAATCGCCGATGGACCTGGGTTGTTTGAGTCGAGGCGTATACTGAAAGCTTGTCCGGCGCATGGAAGCAGGGAGGGAAATTCTGGCGATCAGTTACAAATTAGTTCTGGGTGCTACCTGATTATAAGGCTAGGCGCTGGTGGGTTATATTACTCCGCTTACTGCCATTACCAAATGTATTAGGTGGGGACGAAATAAATGAATAAAAAGAACTGTTTTATGTCGAGGAGAAGAGTTATGGAGCAAGAAAGAAAAAAAGAAGTACCTACTTGGTCTGGAAAAGTGTTCAGCTCTGGATGGGTAGAAGCGCGAGGTGGTGTCTCTGACGTTACCGATCCATCTAATGGAGTTCTGCTTGGCGTCGTGGGCATTGCAAATGGTGAAGATGTCGAAACTGCTGCGCAGTCAGCCAAGCGAGCTCAAAAGGAGTGGGCTGCAAGACCTTTTAGTGAAAGAGCTGAGATTGTCCGAAAGGCAGCGGAAAAAATGAAAGAGCGCGAAAATGAGTTCGCCGATTGGAATGTGCGGGAATGTGGCGCGATTCGGCAGAAAGGCTTGTGGGAGGTCGGGATTACATATGAACAAATGCATCAGGCTGCGAGCCTAGCTTTTTTGCCTGACGGTACGACATTGCCATCGACTGTTGCAGGGCGCCTGAACCTTTGTCATCGAGTTCCTGTTGGCGTGGTCGGCGTGATTGCTCCGTGGAACTTCCCACTGTTTCTGGCGATGCGCTCGGTAGCGCCAGCGTTGGTGTTGGGGAATGCAGTAATTCTAAAACCCGACCCTCAGACTGCGGTCACTGGAGGCGCGCTCATTGCTGAGATTTTCTCCGAGGCTGGTATACCAGATGGCGTTATTCATGTCCTTCCTGGAGGGGCAGAAGCAGGCGAATCAATGGTGACGAATCCGGGCATCGACATGATATCATTTACTGGATCAACTGAAGTGGGCCGGTCAATTGGAGAGAAGTGCGGGAGAATGCTGAAAAAGGTTGCGCTTGAACTAGGTGGAAATAATGTGCACATCATTTTGCCTGATGCAGATCTTGATGGGGCCGCTAGTTGTGCAGCATGGGGTACGTTCCTCCACCAAGGTCAGGTGTGCATGGCCGCCGGGCGCCACCTCGTTCATCGTGATATTGCTCAAGAATACGCAGAGAAGCTTGCGCTGCGTGCTGGGAATTTGGTGGTTGGAGATCCGAAAACGGATCAAGTACACCTCGGTCCTCTTATCAACGATAAACAAGTGGCGCACGTCCATGCGCTCGTAAAATCTGCGCAAAAGGCTGGCGCAAAGATCTTGGCCGGAGGTACCTATCAGGATCGCTACTACCAAGCTACCGTCCTCATGAACGTAACGCCGAAAATGGATATTTTTGAGTTGGAAACTTTCGGTCCAGTGGCACCAATCACAATTGTTGACAGCGTAGAGGAGGCTATTGGATTGGCAAACAGCTCGGAGTATGGCTTGGCTGCGTCTATTCACACTAGTAACTTGGCGGCGGGTCTGGAGATTGCGAGGAACTTAAAGACAGGGATGGTTCATATCAATGACCAGCCGATAAACTGTGAGCCACATGTTCCTTTTGGAGGCATGGGAGCCTCAGGCAGCAGTGGAAGGTTTGGCGGGCTTGCAAGCATTGATGCATTTACTCAGTCTCAATGGGTCAGCATGGTTGAGAAGCCTGCTACTTACCCATTTTGATTTAACTAGATAGATTAATTTTAATGATTTCCTTGATGGTTTATATTTTCGAACTATTTGTAATTAAAATAGATAATTAGAGAAGGAAAATAATATGGATACTATTCGTTACTACCTGATTCCACTAGTGACTGGCTGTGGGGTATTGGGGTTTTATTATGGCGGAAATTGGGTTTGGCTCGGGGCTGCAACCTATCCCGTGCTGATGGTGCTAGATATCGTTTTGCCCAAGGATTTTTCAGAGAGAAAGGTAAGTTCTTTTTTTGCAGACCTTACTCAATACCTGCATTTACCATTAATGATTGCTATGTATGGGTTTTTTATTTTCGGCGTGAGGGAAGGCCTGATCGACCTTGGTGAACCCATGCTATTTTGGGGAAGCATTCTTTCTTTGGCTTGGCTTAGTGGAGTACCTACGCTTCCGGTTTCGCATGAATTGATGCACCGGCGACATTGGCTGCCGCGAAGAATGGCACAATTGTTAGCAACATTCTATGGTGATCCAAACCGAGATATGGCGCACGTCAACACGCATCATCTCGAGCTCAATACACCGCTTGATAGTGACACACCATACCGCGGTCAGACAATGTACAGTTTCGTGGTCAGTGCAACTGTTGGTTCCTACAAAGATGCAGTAAAAATTGAAGCTGAGACCTTGCGTCGAAAAGGAAAGTCGGCGTGGCATTTGTCTAACAAAACGTATCAGCAAGTCATGCTTCTGATCGCTCTGCCTGCCGTGGTAACTTATTTTGGAGGGGCGGATGCGGGGCTAGTTACAATTATTTCAATGCTGATTGCGAAAGGGCTTGTTGAGGGATTCAATTATTTTCAGCACTATGGGTTAATACGCGAAATCGGTCAGCCTATTACCTTACACCACGCTTGGAATCACATGGGAATGATAGTACGCCCGCTGGGATGTGAGATCACGAACCATATTAACCATCACATTGACGGCTATATACGGTTCTATGATTTGCGCCCGGAAAAGGAGGCTCCTCAGATGCCCTCACTCTTCCTGTGCTTTCTGCTTGGACTTGTTCCGCCTCTTTGGGAGAATCTCATTGCAAAGCCGAAATTGAAGGATTGGGATCTGCACTATGCCACCCCCGGTGAGCGAAAGTTGGCCGTTGAGGCTAATAAAAAAGTCGGATGGTCACAGTGGATACCGCAGGCAGATTGATGACTACATTAAACTACTGCCATAAAAGCTGGCATAAAAAGTGTCGTTCTGGAGTTTACACAAGTAAAGACCACAAAATTTTAATGATGGATACTTGATTATGCTTAAGAAAATCATTGGGCTATTTAGTCCTCCAGCGGAATTTACTGTTTCCGTGGGAGGACAAGGTGTGCAATTTAAAGTTTCACGAGGGCAGACAATTCTGGAAAGTGCACAGCATCAAGGACTGGCGTTTCCACATGAGTGTAAAGTCGGAAGCTGCGGTGCGTGTAAATTTAAACTAATCTCGGGGAAGGTAAGCGAACTGACATCATCTGCTATGGGGCTAAGTGGTGGTTTATATCAATCTGGATATCGGTTGGGATGCCAGTGTATACCTAAAGAAGACCTTGAAATTGAACTGGATGCCAAACTCGGAAAGGCCATTGTTCCTAAAGAGACGACAGCCGTGATTAGTGAACAAAAACATCTGGCGCATGATGTAATTGGATTGACTCTAAAGCCAGAAAAAATATTAACTTTTAATCCTGGTCAGTATGCTGATATTGAATTTGCAGAACTGTCGGTTGTAAGAAGCTATTCGTTTTCGACTCCTGCTCAAGCGGACGGTAGCCTGAACTTTCAAGTCCGCCACGTCCCAGGAGGCTTATTCAGTGGTTGGTTATTTGGTGGTGATAGAACTGGGACAACCGTTACGTTGCGAGGCCCGTATGGACAGTTTGGGTTGAATGAGAGTCCTGACGTAATGGTATGTGTGGCTGGAGGAACTGGGCTCGCTCCCATTAAATGCATTTTGGAGAGCATGACCGGAACCCAACGTGAGCGTGATGTTTTCTTATTTTTTGGGGTGCGGCAGCAGCGTGATTTATTTTGCATTGAAGAAATGCAAGCGCTTCAAGCGGATTGGGGAGGAAACTTTGAGCTTATTCCAGTGTTGTCCGAAGAACCAGCAACGTCTTCCTGGAAAGGAAAGAGAGGCATGGTGACTGAATATTTTCAAGAGTACCTGCAGGGACAGTCGTGTGAAGCATATCTCTGCGGGCCACCACCGATGGTTGATGCTGCTGAAGCCGAACTTCTTCGACTTGATGTGGCGCAAGGATCTATATATGCAGATCGTTTTTATAACCGAACCTCTGCAACCACGCAATAATGCCGGGAGTGAAGGAATAGAATTTCTTTTTTGGTTAAGCTCATTCGAAGAACAAACTTATTGAGCCTAGCGAGTAATAATAGCTATTTTTAAATTGTGTAACGAATCAAAAACGGAGACAAAAATGAAAATAAAAGCAGCAGTTGTACGTCAAGAAAAAGGACCGTTCATTCTTGAGGATGTGATACTTAATGAGCCTGCGGAAGATCAAATATTAGTTCGACTGGTTGCGACCGGGTTGTGTCATACAGATCTCGTTTGTCGTGATCAGCACTATCCTGTACCGCTGCCGATGGTTTTTGGGCACGAGGGGGCTGGCGTAGTTGAGAAAGTAGGCTCTCAAGTTAAAAAAGTTCAGCCAGGTGATCATGTTGTTTTGACTTTTTATACATGTGGACGTTGTGAAGCTTGTTTATCCGGTGATCCAACCAGTTGTACTAATTCGTTCGTTCCTAATTTTATGGGACGATCAGTTTCAGGCGAATGCACTATTCATGGACACGATGGATCGGAAGTAGGATCTAGTTTTTTTGGACAATCTTCCTTTGCGACCTATTCGCTGGCTTACGAACGCAACACAGTGAAGGTTACAAAGGACGTACCGCTTGAGGTTCTTGGTCCTCTTGGTTGTGGTATCCAAACTGGTGCAGGATCCGTCCTTAACGCGCTTAATCCTTCAGCAGGCTCATCTATTGCAATTTTTGGTGCCGGGGCTGTAGGTCTTTCGGCTATTATGGGGGCCGTTGTGGCGGGTTGTACAACAATTATCGCTGTTGATGTCAAAGAGAATCGCCTCAAATTGGCCAGTGAGTTGGGGGCGACGCACGTGATTAATGCAGCAAGTTCTGATCCAGTTGAGAGGATTAAAGAAATCTGTGCTGGTGATGGTGTTCCATATGCGCTCGAAACAAGCGGTTTGCCATCCGTTCTTGAGCAGGCGATTCTCAGTTCCACTATAGGTGGTGAGATTGGTATTGTTGGGGCGCCACCTATGGGGACTACCATTCCCGTTGATATTAATTTTTTACTATTTAATCGTAAGATTAGAGGTATCATTGAGGGGCAATCTACTTCGGATATTTTTATTCCAAGATTGATTGAGCTATATCGTCAAGGGAAGTTTCCATTCGATAAATTGATAAAGTTCTATTCATTTGATCAGATTAATCAGGCGGCAGAGGATTCGGAAAAGGGAATAACACTTAAGCCGGTTATACGTATTTCTTCCTAATAGCAGAGTATTTTTGAGGGAAATAAATAATCGGAATTAAATAACTAAATAATTATAAGTAAGGATGAAATTTATGTGGTCTAAATTATTATACAGAACTGTCGTTGGTGTACTTTTGACTGTATCGTCATTTTGTGCGTTAGCGACAGAAGGTTTGTATCTTGAGGGTTTTGGGGCAATTTCGAGAGGTATGGGTGGTACCGCTGCTGCTCATTATGTTGGCCCAGCATCAATGATGGTTAACCCGGCGACAATGGATTTGTCAGATGCGACAGGTGAAGTGTTGCTAGGGTTCGACTTGATTACCACTGACATCAGTGCTTTGAGTGTTAGTACAGGTGAAAGTGTGTCTTCAAGCACGCGCTCTAATAATAGAGGTCCGTATATTGCCCCTCAGTTTGCTTCTACTCTTAAATTTTCCAACTGGACTGTTGGCGTAGGTATGTTTGCACAAGCTGGTGTAGGGGTCGAGTATGGCAAATCAAGTTTTTTGTCGCGAGGTGATATTAGCTGAGTGGGTTATGCCGCTGGTGCTGATACAGGTCTTGAGAATGCGAGCCGATTGTTTATTCTTGACATACCTTTTGCGGTAAGGTTTAAGGTTAATGATCGTTTTTCCATCGGAGGATCGATAGATGCAAAATGGACTGGTTTGAATCTTGATTACTTGCTTGGAATGAATCAGTTAGGTAGCCTTGCTCAGAGTGGACGAGCCTCTGGTTCCTTAATTGGTTTGATCAGTACTTTACCTGATCCGCGAGGTGTGCATTTGAGCGTTAGCAAAAACAAAGAAGTTGCTAGTGGTGCAGATGGTTGGGGTTACTCTGGTAGGTTAGGTTTGTTGTATAAGGTGACGCCTAAAACAAATTTTGGGGCTTCTTACATGTTCAAGAGTCATATGAACGATCTAAAGGGTAGACTAACTGTTACTGCCGTGGATGGCTTAGTTGGTAATGTACCTATTGATGGGGATGTCCGGATTTTAAATTTCAACTCTCCCGCCAAACTTGATGTGGGCTTGAGCCATAATGTAAAAGACAAGTTCTTGTTCAGTTTAGATTTATCTCGGGTTTTCTGGAAGGATGCTTTGAAAGATATTGACGTGGGCTTTACTAGTGACGCTGGGAGTGTTGATCTGAAATTACCTCAGAACGCCAAAGATTCAACGATTGTAGCGATTGGGCTTTCGTATACTGCGACCCAGAATTTTACGCTGCGAGCAGGATACCGTCAGGCTACTCAGCCATTTAATGATGAAGGGTTGCTTGCCCTGATTCCAGCGGTTTTACGGAAGCATGCCACCTTAGGCTTTAGCTATAATTTCTCTAAATCTAGTAGACTTGATGCTGCATACTCACATGCCTTTGAGAATAGTATGACTAACCGATCAGCTTATAACACATCATCACCTGTTAGATCGTCAATAGCACTAGATAATTTTGTATTGAGCTACAACTATTCATACTAATAGTGGGCTTAAACCAGATTGTAGTATAAAGTGATGAAATTGTCGAAGTAGACTTGTAGAGCTGGTGAATGCGATATTTTTCTTGGGGACATAAGGCCATGGATAATTAGGTAGCGCTACTGGAGGAGTAGGGTGTTTTGGTGTTGGCGGAAAGATTGGTTAGGTTTTAATTTTTGATACTGCCTTAGCGTAATTGCATAGACAAATAGCATAGTGATGTTGAATTTTACGGCAACTCCAGTATGTTCGATTAACGCTGTGCTTAATACTCTATACATGGCCAGACCCAACATAGAGAAGGCCATTATTTGGTGCGCGTGCATAAGTAGAATATACGTTTCGCGTGCTCTAGGATATTTAGGCTATTTAAGGTGTGTTTATGATGCGAAGAAATAGGTGTGGTAAGTTTCTAGTGAAGGATGAGAAACACCGAAATTAGTAAGTGAACTGATCATTTTGATTGGCTTGCTTATTTCTAGTCTGACGGAGACAAAAGCTGTCATAATTACATCTTTATTTCAGTTGTTCTTTAATAAAACTAATTGAGGATAAATACAATGGGACTTATACAATGGTCTTTCTGGATGTTGGTAGCGGCGGCTGCTGGCGGGTTGTTTTTCGGTTTGTTGTCGGTAATGAAAGTGCGTTATCCCTCATGGTTCGGCTTGGGGCATGGTGCGCTTGGTTTGGCGGGACTCATGACACTGGGCTATGCCTTGTATGGCGCTCCGCCCAATGTCCCGCTTCCACGGCCTGTTATATATGCATTTTGGCTGCTAAGCTTTTCGTTTTTTGGGGGGGCGGTTTTATTTGGCATGCTTTTCCGCCAGTCCAAACCGCTGTGGGCGATTGTAGGGCACGGCAGCTTGGCGATAGTTGGTCTCATCGTGCTTTTTTTCGCTGCCTACTGAGCAGCACCGTATTCGGCTACAACTGGGCACCTCTATAAACATGTAGCCAAGCAGAGTCGGACTGCAATAGTGCTACGTTTTCACGTCCGAATGCTGCCCCGGGCATTTTCCAATTCATATGAATGGCCGGTTGCATCACTCAACAGTCCTTTGCTTTATGCCATTCCCAGCAGGATCTACATTCGCTTGTGGATGTTGATCGCTGACTTGTGGCGTTTTTTTAAGGTAATGGTCGCGTCGACCGTGTTTTGATGCGGGTTCTTTCTGTTGCGAGCCGTCATTCCGCAGCTAATTAACTGATTTATTTTTCTTGACACCGATCCCCCCGTCATTCCGCATCAAAAATAGTATTTAAAGAAGCTTGACAGCGATCGGTGGTTTTGATCTATTACTGCTTTTTGAGCAGAGACTTATGACCACCACCCACGCCATCAAGAATCTCGACCACTTGGGTTTAGTCGCAGGCATGTGCCAAGAGCTGCAAATCCAAGCCTGCATTGATGCCATCATTCCTAAATCGAACGACCATCATGTCACTCATGGGCAGGCTTTAGTAGCGATGATTATCAACGGGTTATGTTTCCACAGCCGCACGCTGCACATGTTTCCTGACTTTTTTGCGGACAAGCCGACAGAGCGGTTGATTGGTGAAGGTGTATTGCCCGAACATCATCAATGATGATGCCTTAGGACGTTGCTTGGATGCGCTCTATGCCACCGATGTGTCGGTGTTGTATGAAATTCTTGCGGCACGTGTCGTGAAGAAGCTAGAGATGAAGGAAGCGCACGATAATCGCTATCTGGTGGCAGACGCGGCATTGTACGCCAGTGATACGCTGCGCGATTTGCACCGTCAGGGGCAACGGTTTATCACGCGGGTGCCACTGATGCTGAGTGAGGCGAAGGCCCATGTGCAAGGGCTTCATACGCAGGCGCTGACCGCATTAGATAACGGGTATTCGGGAAGATGTGTGAGCTCCACCTATGCTGGTGTTGATTGGCACCAATATGGAGTCAGTTCATTTGCACTTAATGGATCCACTATATTGGCAGCTAATGGAGCCACCCCATTTGCACCGTAATCGATCCACCTGATTAGCGGCGTATTGGCTCCACGTTGACCTGATTTTCCCCTCAAACTTCTGTTTAACTCGCGTATCGTTGACTGTTTTTCAGTCAGGAGAATACGCATGGCAAACCGGAGGTTTGAAATGTACCAATACCGACAGATCCTCGTTCGAATGCGAATGGGGGAATCCAATCGTGCGATTGCAGACAGTGGTGTCGCTGGCCGTAATAAAGTGAAAGCGATTAAGCGTATCGCTCTTGAACGTGGCTGGCTTGAGCTGGATAAAGATCTGCCTGACGACACGCAACTCGCCACTATTTTCGGCGAAAAGCCACCCAACCCGACAACCACTTCATCCGTTGCACCTTACGCCGATAAAGTCGATAAGTGGTATCAAGATGGCGTGCAAGGCACGACCATCCATCAGGCGTTGGTGGATAAATATGGTTTCACTGGCAGCTACTGGTCGGTGATCCGCTATCTCAAAGTCTTGTCTGAGAAGACACCTGTTCCCACAACTGTCATGGTGTTTGCGCCTGGTGATGCCGCACAAGTGGATTTCGGGGCGGGTCCACTCATTGTGGATATCCGGACCGGCGAGTTGCGTAAGAGTTGGATCTTCGTCATGACACTGGCCTGGAGCCGGCATATCTACGCTGAATTCATTCGCGATTAAAGTACTGCTACCTGGCTGGCCTGCCATCGTCGTGCGTTTGAATGGTTTAACGGTGTGCCCAAACGGGTCGTTATCGACAACCCCAAATGTGCCATCACCAGGGCCTGCTATCACGATCCTGAGGTGCAGCGCGCTTATGGTGAATGTGCCGAAGGCTATGGTTTCTTGATTGCCCCATGCCCTGTACGTGACCCGCAGAAGAAAGGGCGTGTGGAATCTAACGTCAAGTACATCAAAAATAGCTTCGTACCGCTAAAAGAATTTCGCAGTCTCAGTGATGCCAATGCACAGCTTAAAAGTTGGTTGCTGTCCGTCGCCGGTAATCGGAAGCACGGTACCACAAAATGTCAGCCACTTGAGCGTTTTACTGAGATTGAGCAGGCATTGCTTAGTCCGTTGCCGGAAGTGCCGCCAGAGCAAGCCGTCTGGGCTAAAGTAAAGGTACACGGTGATGGGCACGTACAGTTTGAACACTGTCGTTACTCAGTACCTTACACTCTGATCCGAGAAACACTGTGGCTGAAAGCCAGCGATACCATGGTGCGTATCTATCAAAAGCATGAGCTGAAAGCCAGGCATGCCCGAATGCATCATCAGGGTGGCCGCGCTACGGTGCCTGAACATCAACCGCCCGCCGCGCAGGCTTACAACATGCAGGATCCACAGTATTGTCTTGCTCAGGCGCAGCGGATTGGCGAGTCCTGTCATGTGTTTATTAAGCGCCTGTTTGCCAGCCGCGTACTGGATGACCTGCGTGCTGCACAAGGCGTTGTGGGCCTTGCCAAACGCTACGGTGACAAGCGAGTTGAAGCCGTCTGCTTACGCGCACTGACCTTCGACAATGTGCGTTACAGTGCCGTTAAACAGATCCTTGAAAAAGGGCTGGACCAGCACCCTGATGAATCGAGCACCTTCGATACGTTAAGCGATGCTTATACCGGCGGTGGCCGCTTCCACCGAGATCCCAACAAACTTCTCCCTCACTAAAGCAAGGAAAAACACATGATCAACCCGATCCCCGAACTCACACCGTTACTGAAACAGCTACGCCTCTCAGGTATGACGGACTCATTAGCGATGCGTAATCGTGAGGCCATTGAACATCAACTCAGTTATCCCGACTTCCTGGCTTTACTGGTACAGGATGAAGTGGTCAGACGCGACCAGAAAAAATATGTCACACGTCTGCGTCGTGCTGGCTTCAGAGGTAATAAAACACTGGAAAGCTTCGATCTGAATGCCAATCCCAACCTGAACAGCGCGTACATCAATGAACTGGCTGATTGCCGGTTTATTGATGAACATGTGGCGGTGCTGATCGCAGGCCCGTGCGGCACGGGCAAAAGTCATCTGGCACAAGTTATCGGGCATTGTGCTGTGCAACAAGGCATTGATGTACTGTTTTTCACTCAGGCAAAACTGCTGGCGAACTTGCATACAGCCAGAGCCACGAATACCTATGAGAAACGCTTCCAGACGTTAGCTAAAGTAGACCTACTGATCATTGATGACTTCGGTTTAAAGCCTCTCAAATCCCCTCAGGATGAAGACTTACACGACTTAATCGATGAACGATATGAACAAAAATCAACGATCATCACCAGTAACCTGGACTTCAGCGAATGGGGCCAGGCCTTCCCAAATAAACTGCTTGGCGCTGCCACGCTCGATCGACTCAGACACAATGCTTATCGACTGGTTTTAGAGGGCGAAAATGACGGTTTTAAGTGGCTCCATTAGCCCGCAAGTGGGTGGCGCCATAAGGGTGCCAATCGACAGTTGGCGTGCCACAACGTTGGTTGTTACTGAAAAGCGAGCAGGCGACGCACCGCGAACAACACACGGTAGAAAAACACTTGACGAAATACAGCATGGCAGAGTTGAAGCGCTTTCAGAAATTCTGCAAGAAACGCTTTGCCTGTGAGCAGGATGCCAAGCAAGCGCTAGAGGAGTTTATGTCATCATTGACGTTATTGCGCTTGGAAAGCATGACCTGCGAGGCCTGTCTTGTGTATGGCGGTCGAGGCCGCCCCAGTGCAGACCAAATGCCCTCGCACATAGAATATCAATGGCAAGGTCACGCTGTCAGTTGTCTGACCCAAACGGAAGAGCGTCATCTACGTAGCGGCGTCTTTATCCTCGCGACGAATGATAACGACATTGATATGCAGCGCACGCTCGATTTATACAAATCGCAACAACGGGTCGAGCGCGGTTTCCGGTTTCTAAAGAGTCCTGAATTCCTAACGTCAGCGTTGTTTCTTAAAAAGCCTGAGCGGATAGAGGCCTTACTCATGGTCATGACCTGTAGCCTGATGATATACGCTGCGCTAAAGCATCGCATTCGCCAAGGACTAAAGGCCAACAACGTCAGCATACCCGACATGAAACGTAAACCAACACAGTCTCCGACAGCGCGTTGGGTATTCCTGTGCTTTAGCGGCTTGCATGAACTGCGCGTAGGCGACGCACCGCCCATCATTGTTAACCTGCAAGAACGGCAGCAAACCATACTGGCTGTGCTAGGCGAACGTTACAGGCAAATTTATTCCTAAATTTAGTGCGGAATGTAGGATGTTGCTTCATCACCTCTTTATTGACAAGAGGGCTGATAAGCGCCTGTGTGTTGTCATTGCTCGGACACACTGCGCCAAACAGATAGCCATAATCAAATTGTTGTTGCTTTACCACTCTTGGTCTGCTGCACTTAGCTGCCCATATTCTTGTCGTTTGATTTTGCTGACCGAATCGTGCTTCGTCCTGGAACCAGACATCAACGCGACCCAGCGGGAGGTGACCCGGAGTGTGAAGGATCGTTTCCAACTGGAAGTTTTTTAAAGTTTTCCTGCGTTTGTTGTGATTGCTTAGGGTGCTTCGAGCGACTGGTTATCCAACTGAAACCGAGTGCATCCATGACGCGGTAGACGTTTCGCAACTGGTAGTCAATTTGGAAGGTATCGCTAATGTATTGCCGTACATCCTGTGCAATTAAACGGCCTCCCTCCTTTTTAACCGCATTTTCTTCGATAAATTGTGCGATCTGTTCTCGCTGGGAGACGGAGAGCTGACAGGGTCTACCCGGACTCGGTTTGCTTTGCAGACCTTCTAGTCCCTCAGCCAGGTAATTGGTTACCCATGTATTAACACTGCCTCTGGCAACCCCAAGGTAATCGGCTATCTGAGTACGCGTTTCCCCTTTTTTGAAATGATATAACGCTAAATAGCGGGTACGCAGTTGCCCGTTGGAGGTATGCTTTGCTAGTTGTTTAAAGTCGTCGGCTGTATGCATGTGAAAATCACTCAAATATGAATAGCGTCATTAGATCAAATTTTTAAGTCAATTGGTATAATTTTTGAATACTAAATTTTCAATTTCGGTCAATATACTCGCCTTTTAGGCTGAATTTCAGCCTTAATTCGGGCTATTCCCGGAGTTCAGACAGATCTCGGCTATCGCCTTAACATCTGGTCGACTTTAAACAGGTTCGCTAAGGTAAATAGCATGGCTAACTGTGAGTCATTTTTCATCAGTCCTTTGTACCGTGCTTTGAAGAAGCCAAACTGACGTTTGATAATGCGAAACAGATGTTCTACTTTTGCCCGGATGCTGCTTTTACGTATTCGATGTTAATAGCCGTCTTTTTCTTTCGTGTATGCTTTTTCAGTGCCCTGACTTTACCGGGGCGTTCTGCAATCAACCACTCTGCAATCGTATCCTGAAGCTCTTCGCATTTTTCTGCGCCTTGATATCCGGCATCGCCAGAAACGAATTCCTCATCTTCGTGCAACAGTTTTTTAAACTGATTCAGGTCATGTTCGTTGGGGCTTACTTCCACAAAAAAAGCACACTCTTCCCAAAAGGGCAAATGACCAACAGCAAAAAACGGTATAATTTATTAATAATCATGCCATTACTGTACTAGAAACTAAGATGTAGGTGGGAAGTTTAATTAACCTATACTGGCTTAATACTTGCGCCTGGACACCAGCTCCTGTAACTCACTGGCCATTTCACTCAGGTTACTGGTGGTTTGGGCGATATGCTCGGAACTTTCCTCTACTTCCTTAGCACTGTCCTGATTATTTACCGCAATGCGGGTAAGTTGATGAACCGAAGCCGATATCGCCGTGATATCTTTATCACTCTTGTCAATAAGCTCACGAACTTCACCGAACTGTTCAGAGATGTCTTCAACCGCCTGCAGGATTAGCCCAAGCTGAGCACCGGTATCTTCTACAATGGCGGCGCCTTCCTCAATACTGGTAGTGGCCAGTATCAGACTGTTTTGAATTTCCACCGCAGTACTGTTGCTTTGCGCAGCAAGAGTACGGACTTCATCAGCAACTACTGCAAATCCACGCCCATGCACACTGGCTCGGGCAGCTTCTATGGCCGCGTTGAGAGCCAGCAAATTGGTTTGGTCTGCGATGCCGGAAATCATCGCCGCTGCCCGGTTTATTTCTTCGTTATTGCTTTTAATTTTGCTCATCGACACCATCGTCCGAGTAATCGCTTGCTGGCCGTCGGCGGCATTTTCTTTGGTTGACTGAACCAGTGAATTGACCGCATTAACCTTGGCAAAGCTGCTCTTCATATTTTCGGAGATGATTTCCAGTGTTTTACTGGTACTTTCCGATGCCTGCACCTGTTCCAGTGCCCGGCCAAGCAGGCCACGAGTATTTTCTAAAATGGTCTGAGAGGTAATTGCCAGTTGTTCGGTGGAAGCAGCCAGTAGATGGGAATTTTTCTCAGCCGAGCCAACTATCTCAGTCATCAATTTGCCGTTATCCTCAGCCTCTGACTTGGATTTCTCTAAATCTAACAATGCATGGCGAGCGTACTCGTTACTTGTTACCCGTTGCTTCTCTATAATACTTAACATAATCAAATTCGCCAGTATTGCACCGCAAACTAAGATAACCCTTGTGCCAGATAATTCAGCAATACCTAGTTCTGGCTCAGGGATTCCGCTAGACATCTGGATAAAATAGATAACGCTAACCGCTAAAATCGTCAGTACGCCCCAGAAAATCCCTTCTATAAACCCACACAACAATATCGCAATGGCAGGTACAACTACAAACCAGACGACCGAGCCAGTGTAAACACCACCGTTAAGGTACATGAGGTAAACCTGGCCCCACAATAGTCCCAGGGATACAGAGTTGGCAGCCAGATTTATTAAGCCTGCCCTCAAAATGAATAGTGTAGCGATGAAATGAAAACAATCCAATATGATAACAAAGACGGAATCATGTGCCTCATGCAAGTAATAGACAGTAGCGTATAGTACCGATGCCGGCACCAATATAAGACAAGACACCATGGTAAGAAACGCTTTGTGATGGTCTTCTTCCGATAAGTTACCAGCAGGCATAAGTATTTGTTTTATAGTATTCATTATATTTAGTCACTCTTTTCGCTTCTAGCAACTGTTCCCTTCCTAAGATTTTATATGGTATCCCCATTATTGCAAGAGTAATCAGGCTATTCTGACTAAAATGGTTTGCGTCCGTATATCTGGCTTCTCGTTGAAGTATTTTCACTTCGAGCCTCGATGAACTTCGCCCATATCGTCCTTATCGTTGACACGGATTAATAATCCACAGCCCCCATCAGGTTTTCGATATGTCGGTTTAACCGTATTGTCATCACGTTATATTTATTCAGCAATCCTTGGAAGTGAACAGGTACATTATTAACTTAAGCGGTTGTCAATTCAGGTTGATAATCGCCACCTTGTGCTAGAGTCTGTATATGGTCTCCTCCAATATTGCAAGAATAAACTGGCTGTTTTGAAAGTCAGGTTTGCGTTCGTATATCCGGCTTCTTGATGAAGTGCTATAACTTCGAGCCTCGATGAACTTCGCCCATATCGTCCTTATCGTTGACACGGATTGTTAATCCATAGCCCCTATCAGGTTTTCGATATGTCGGTCTAACCAGGTTGTCATCACATTATGTTTATTCAGCAATCCTTGGAAGTGAACTCGTTAAATTCGTTTAAATTAAGCCGATGCCCATTCAGGCGTATAACGGCCACCTTGAGCTAATAGTGCCCACGCTATACGGGCCAGTTTATTGGCCAGAGCAACAGCGGCTTTGTTGCGCCCGCGTGTTTGCTCAATGCGCCTTACCCATCGCGCCAGTGGCGTGTCTTTGGTTTTACTCACACGCATCACTGCCCGAGCTCCGTGTATCAATAGCGTTCTAAGATAGCCATCCCCTCGCTTACTGATACCTAATAAATTCTGTTTGCCACCTGAGCTATGTTGCTTGGGCACTAAACCCACTGAAGCCGATACAGCTCGTCCATTTTTAAATTCACTACCGTTGCCAATGTGTTGATACAGCGCACTGGCGATGATCGGACCAACGCCTGGAATACTCTGTAAACGCTGGCAGGCTTCATGTTGGCTTAGGGCATGGATTTTCTTCGTATACCATTCTAAATGTACGTCTAACTCAACCAGCTTTTGATAGTGCTGCTCGAGCAATGTTTTGAATAACTCGCTTAAACCATTGTCAGCTTGTCTATCATATAAATCAGGAAGGGCTTTATACACATTATGTACTCCCATGGGCAGCACTACCCCATATTCATAAAGCAGGCCACGAATTTCATTACAATTCGCCGTCCTATCTCGCTCGCACTTTTTACGCATAACATGCAGCGCTTGGATATCCTGCTGTGTTTGCGTCTTTGTACGCACTACTCGCATCTCAGGACGTACGACGGCTTCTGCAATTGCCAAAGCATCGTTATAGTCTGTTTTATTACCGCGAACATAAGGTTTCACATGCTGCGGCGCGATTTGCTTAACTGTATGCCCTAACTTCTGTATCTCACGCGCCCAATAATGCGCACTTGCACAAGACTCTATGCCGACTACACACTTATCAAGTGTAGTGAAAAACGCAAGTATCTCAGAGCGCTTAAGCATTCTCTTACGAACAATCTTTCCTGCTTGATTGCAGCCCACAAAATGGCTGACATTCTTTGCTAAATCTAATCCAACAGTTGTAATATTACTCATGGTCTTCTTCTCTTGTTAACTTGAATTATCAACTCCAAGTTTGGCACATTGCGATGCCGTTAGAGAGGAGGAGACCATTTCATCGTTGAACAAGTCTCTCACGCCTGGAATACATTCATTGCGGATGTTGAGCGAGTCAAAAATCTCTGTTGGAGAGAGTGGATAAATTTGGTCAATTAATTAATGAGATTGGTATTAGACGGCGAGTGAAAGCCTCGCTCGATATCTAAATTGAATGACTTATTCTCACTTTCCTTAGTTTTCTTTCTACATCAGAGAAATGCAGACGAATTAAGCCTCTGCCGCGTAGCGGTTTCGTTCAACTACTCAATTGAACATCACATGAATGTGAAATAGAGTCTTTGCAGTCCCAGGATAAAGAATGCACTAAAAGGATAGCTATTCCCAAGACTATCCTTCAATATGAAAACTAAAGAGGAGGGCACATCATGTCTGAAAATCTAATAGAAAAAGTAAGCGAGCTGATTGAAAGCGATGAAAAAAAAGGTCTGTATCGTGGTCGACGTGACATGTTTACTGATCCTGACCTGTTCGAGATTGAGATGAAGTACATTTTCGAAGGGAACTGGGTTTATTTGGCGCATGAAAGCCAAATAGGAAATGTAAACGACTATTTTACCGGTTATATTGGTCGTCAGCCCATTTTCATTGCCCGTAATAAAAATGACGAGCTGAACTGCTTTATCAATGCCTGCACTCACCGTGGTGCAGTTCTTTGTCGCAAAAAGAAGGATAACAAAGCAGTTTTAACCTGTCCTTTCCACGGCTGGAGCTTCAATAACTCCGGAAAGTTAATCAAAGTCAAAGATCCTGATGATGCTGGCTATCCTGATTCGTTTAACTGCGAAGGTTCTCATGACCTAAAAAAGGTTCGGATGGAAAGCTACAAAGGTTTTCTTTTTGGTTCGCTGAATGATGATGTCAAACCGCTGTCTGAACATTTGGGCGAAGCAGCCAAAATCATCGACATGATTGTCGATCAGTCACCGGAAGGTCTGGAAGTGTTGCGTGGCTCATCGACTTACATCTATGACGGCAACTGGAAATTGCAGGCCGAGAATGGAGCCGATGGGTACCACGCATCTGCTACTCATTGGAACTACGTTGCCACTGTGGCTCGTCGTAAGGCCGGCATGTCCGCTGATGATGTTAAGGCGATGGACCTGTCCACTTTTAACAAGCAAACAGGTGGATTCTATGCATTTGAACATGGCCACATTCTGCTGTGGATGGAGTGGCCTAATCCGGAGGATCGCCCACTGTACGAACGCCGAAACGAGCTGGTCGAAAAATTTGGCGCTCATCGTGCCGACTGGATGATAGGGAAGTTGCGTAACCTTTGCCTGTACCCGAACGTATTCCTGATGGATCAGATGAGCTCCCAGATTCGTCACTTCCGTCCAATCTCCGTGGACAAGACCGAAGTCACCATTTATTGCATCGCGCCCAAGGGAGAAAATGCTGAAGCGCGTACCCACCGCATCCGTCAGTACGAAGACTTCTTTAACGCTTCCGGCATGGCGACCCCGGATGACCTTGAAGAGTTTCGCGCATGCCAGCAAGGTTTTAAGGCCATGAAACAGCCTTGGAATGACCTGAGTCGTGGTGCTGCTCACTGGATCGATGGGCAGGATGAAGAGGCGAGGACTATCGATTTGCACCCTGTGATGAGTGGTAAGAAGACTGAAGATGAGGGTCTGTTCATTGTTCAGCACCATTACTGGCAACAAATGATTGACGAAGCGGCGCGCAAGGAAAAGGGAGAATAACCATGACAATCAGTTACGACGAGATCCGTGATTTTCTGCATTCTGAGCAGCGTGCGCTGGACGATAAGGATTATAGCCATTGGCTTGAGCACTATGATAAGAGCTCTGAATTCTGGGTGCCGTGTTGGGATGTGGACGGCGAGCTGACGGACGATCCGCAGTCAGAGATGTCATTGATTTATTATGATAAACGGGATGGAATTGAGGATCGTGTTTTCCGCATCCAGACAGAGCGCTCCAGCGTCAGTTCAATGCCGGAGCCGCGTACCCAGCACATGCTGAGCAACCTGGAGGTGCTCGCTGTATCGTCCAGTGATGCAAAAGTGCGCTACAGCTGGATGACCCACAGCGTACGTTATGACAATGTAGATACCTATTTCGGTACCGCGTTTGTCAAGCTGATTCGTGGTGAAGACGGCAAGCTGAAAATCAAGAGTAAGAAGGCTGTGCTGAAGAACGACTACATCCACCACGTTGTGGATATCTATCACCTTTGAATTCGTCCGGATATATAAGCCTAATGGCTTCCCTGTCAGTCAGGAATAGCCACGAGGCTTCCAGCCGGATTCCCGGATCTGAATTAACCAGTTTAATAACAAGTGCCTCTCGGTGTGTCGTCGGCACCCTTGAAATGGGCCTGAGGTATCAACCAGTGTATAAAGTAGCGCTCAATTTTGAAGATGATGTAACTCGATTTATTACCACGTTACCGATGGAGACGGTGGCCGACGCCGCTTATCGTTCGGGAATCAATATTCCGCTCGACTGCCGTGATGGTGCCTGTGGTACCTGTAAGTGTCACTGCGAATCGGGCAGCTATAAGATGGATGGTTATATAGAGGATGCGCTGTCCGTTCGGGAAGCCGAACAGCGCTATGTTCTGACTTGCAGCATGATTCCGGAGTCGGATTGTGTCGTTACCGTGCCGGCCACGTCAGAAGTCTGTGTGCGTAGCCAGCAAGCCGACGTCCATGCCAGGTTGACTGAGATTAACCATCTGTCTGACTCCACCCTGTCCTTTGCCGTTTCCGGTGATCAAGTGCGGGCCATGCATTTTCTGCCGGGGCAGTATGTCAATGTACAGGTACCGGGGACTGACCAATGGCGCGCCTATTCCTTCAGCTCCATAGTTAACCAGGCGAACGAATCGGTATCTTTCCTGATCCGTGCGGTTCCCGGCGGGCTGATGAGTACCTATATGGCAAACAAGGCGAGCGTAGGTGACAGTATAACCCTGCGAGGTCCCTTTGGTAGTTTTTACCTGCGTGAAGTGAGGCGCCCGGTACTGATGCTGGCTGGGGGAACGGGGCTGGCGCCCTTCCTGGCGATGTTGGAAAAGATTCAGCAGGACGGAAGCGCTCATCCGATCCACCTAATATACGGCGTTACGCACGATATTGATCTTGTCGAGCTGGACAAGCTTAAAGCCTTCGCCGTGGCCATCGATAATTTCACATTTGATGTCTGCGTGGCCTCAGAAAATAGCAGTTGGCCGCAGAAGGGTTACGTCACAGATTATATTGAACCTAGTGATTTGAATGATGGTGATGTTGATATCTATCTGTGTGGTCCGCCGCCGATGGTCGAAGCTGTTAGCAGCTTTATGCAGGAAGTGGGTATTCAACCGGTCAGCCTCCACTACGAGAAATTTACGACCAGCAAGTGAGGAATTCTAAATGAGAGTCGAACGTTTTGAAAACCGCGTCGCTATTGTGACTGGTGCTGCCCAGGGCATCGGTCGTGCCGTTGCCCTACAGATGGCTGCTGAAAAAGCCAGCCTGCTGCTGGTGGATCGCTCCGATATTGTCAAAGAGGTGGCAGAGGAGGCCCTGGCCGCCGGCGCGGCAAGCGTCCAGATCAGCGTCGTTGATCTGGAGCGGTATGCGGATGCCTGCAAGGCAGTCAATTTGGCGGTAAGTCATTTTGGCCGCATCGACATTTTGGTTAATAACGTTGGCGGTACGATCTGGGTCCAGCCTTATGAAGTCTACGAGGAAGAGCAGATCGAAGCCGAGATTCGTCGCTCCTTGTTTCCGACCCTTTGGTGTTCCCATTCAGTTTTGGCACAGATGCAAAAACAACAAAGTGGAGTGATCGTGAATGTGTCATCTCTAGCAACCCGAGGTTCTAACCGTGTGCCCTATTCGGCGGCCAAGGGGGGTGTAAACGCTTTGACCGTGTGTATGGCGTTAGAAAATGCCAAATATGGGATCCGTGTCAACGCAGTAGCTCCTGGTGGTACTGATGTTGGCCAGCGGCGGATTCCGCGTAATAGTAAAGCCATGAGTCAATTGGAGAAGGGGTGGTATCAGGCTATCGTTGATGAGGCTACCGAAATGAGCTTCATGAAGCGCTACTGCTCACCGGAAGAGCAGGCCAATGCCATACTTTTTTTGGCGTCTGACGAGGCTTCCTATATCACAGGTACGGTGCTGCCGGTGGGTGGCGGGTATCAGGGGTAACCCTCTTGCTCCAATTAAGAGCTTTACACGGAGTACTCCGGTGGTTGAGTAGAATGATTGGCAGCGGCTGACGTCGCGCTTGAAATGTAACGTTGGGATCTTCAAGGAAATCTTAAGGGGAGAGGAGGTATGGCTCGATTTCAGGTGTATAATTGCACAACGGGCGACGATTTTACCTGCCAAGAAGGCCAGAGCGTCCTCAAGGCCATGGAGCAATGGGGCCTGAAGTGCGTGCCTGTCGGTTGCCGAGGCGGTGGCTGTGGCATCTGCAAGGTCCGCGTGATTGAGGGTGAATACAGGTGCGGAAAGATGAGCCGCGTACATGCCCCGCCCGAAGCCATTGAACAGGGGGAGGTCCTGGCCTGCCGGATCTATCCAGTCACCGATCTGACTATTGAGTGCCTGGAGCCATCGGCTCCGGGCGATACGAGCGAGCAAACAACAAGAGCGTTGAGGTAACTGTTATGAAAAAAGGTGTAATGCGTCCCGGCCACGTACAGATCCGGGTTCTCGATATGGGCGAAGCCGTCAAACACTACACCGAGCTGCTGGGCATGATCGAAACCGATCGTGACGACCAGGGCCGGGTGTATCTCAAAGCCTGGACCGAGGTGGACAAGTTCTCCCTGGTGCTGCGTGAAGCAGACGAGCCCGGCTGCGATTTTATGGGCTTCAAGGTAGTGGACGAAGACACTCTGGTTCAGCTGGAAAAAGACCTGGTGGCCTACGGTGTTGAGGTGGAACAGGTGCCGGCCGAAGATCTGAAGGATTGCGGTCGCCGCGTCCGCTTTACCGTGCCCTCCGGCCATGCCTTCGAGCTATATGCCGACAAGAAGTACACCGGCAAGTGGGGCGTTTCCAGCGTGAACCCGGAAGCCTGGCCCCGTGGCCTGCAAGGCATGAAAGCCGTCCGCTTTGACCACTGCCTGTTCTACGGCCCTGAGTTGGCTGCTACCTATGACATTTTCGTGAACGTGCTGGGCTTCCATCTGGCCGAACAGGTACTGGACCCCGAAGGCACCCGCGTAGCGCAGTTCCTGACGGTCTCCATGAAGGAGCACGACGTGGCCTTCATTCATCACGAAGAGAAAGGCAAGTTCCACCACGCGTCCTTCTTCCTGGATACCTGGGAAGCGGTCCTCCGGGCGGCGGATCTGATCTCCATGACCGATACCTCCATCGATATCGGCCCGACCCGTCACGGCCTGACCCACGGCCAGACCATCTATTTCTTTGACCCGTCCGGCAACCGCAATGAAGTGTTCTGTGGCGGCGATTACTTCTACCCGGATCACAAGCCGGTGACCTGGCAAGCGGAGCAGCTTGGCAAGGCGATTTTCTACCACGATCGCCAGGTGAACGAACGCTTCATGACGGTATTGACCTGATTTTTCAACCGTTTGACAGGCCTATCTATAACAGGATTAGTCAGCAATGAAAGACATCAAGCACTACATCAACGGGCAGTACGTTGGCTCCGCCAGCGGCAAGCTGTTCGACAACGTCAACCCGGCCAACGGCAAGGTGATCAGCAAGGTTCACGAAGCCGGTCGGGACGAGGTGGACGCCGCCGTTAAGGCCGCAAAAGCGGCCCTGCGCGGCCCCTGGGGAAAGATGACGCTGGAGGAACGCACCAGCATCCTGCATAAGGTGGCGGACGGCATCAATGCCCGTTTCGACGAGTTCCTGGAGGCGGAATGCCTCGATACCGGCAAGCCGAAATCCATGGCGAGCCACATCGACATCCCCCGGGGTGCGGCCAACTTCAAGGTATTCGCGGACATGATCAAGAACGTGCCCACGGAGTCCTTTGAAATGCCCACGCCGGATGGCACCGGCGCGCTGAACTACGCCGTACGCCGCCCCAAAGGCGTGATTGGTGTAATCAGCCCCTGGAACCTGCCCCTGCTGCTGATGACCTGGAAAGTCGGCCCCGCCCTGGCGTGCGGCAACACCGTAGTGGTTAAACCTTCCGAGGAAACCCCCACGACCACAGCGCTATTGGGCGAGGTGATGAAAGAGGCCGGTGTGCCGGATGGTGTTTACAACGTGGTGCATGGCTTTGGCGGTGATTCCGCTGGTGCCTTTCTGACTGAACACCCGGACGTTGATGGTTTCACCTTTACCGGCGAAACCGGCACCGGCGAAATCATCATGAAAGCAGCTGCCAAAGGCATCCGGGACATCTCCCTGGAGCTTGGCGGCAAGAACGCCGGCCTGGTGTTTGCCGACTGCGACATGGACAAGGCCATCGAAGGCACCATGCGCTCGGCCTTTGTGAACTGTGGCCAGGTGTGCCAGGGCACCGAGCGCGTCTATGTCGAACGGCCCATCTTTGACGAGTTTGTGGCCCGTCTCAAAGAGGCAGCTGAGCTGCTAAAAATCGGTCCGCCAGACGATGCTGAAGCCAACCTGGGACCACTGGTCAGCCTCAAACATCGTGAAAAAGTCCTTTCCTATTATCAGAAAGCCGTGGATGACGGCGCCACTGTGGTTACCGGTGGTGGCGTTCCAGAGATGCCGGACGAACTGGCCGGTGGTGCCTGGGTTGAACCCACCATCTTTACCGGGTTGTCGGAAGATTCCGCGGTGATTACGGATGAGATCTTCGGCCCCTGTGTCCACCTGTGCCCGTTCGACACCGAAGAGGAAGCCATCGAGCTGGCCAACAGTCTTCCCTACGGACTGGCGTCGGCAATCTGGAGCGAGAACATCACTCGTGCCCACCGTGTGGCGGGCCAGGTCGAAGCTGGCATTATCTGGGTCAACAGCTGGTTCCTTCGTGACTTGCGCACACCCTTCGGGGGTAGCAAGCAGTCCGGCATTGGCCGCGAGGGCGGTGTGCACTCCCTGGAGTTCTACACCGAGATTAAAAACATCTGCGTAAAATTGTGAGACGATCATGACAGCATCTGAAAAAAGCCCCGAAATTGGGCGTGAGATAACCGCTGCCGGGTACCGCACTAACGTGCATGACCATGGTGGCGACAATGGAAAGAGTGATGTCCCGGTGATGATGATCCACGGCTCCGGCCCCGGCGTGACGGCTTGGGCCAACTGGCGCCTGGTGATTCCGGAACTGGCAAAGCACCGTCGTGTGGTGGCGCCGGACATGCTCGGCTTCGGTTACACCGAACGCCCGGGAGACAACACCTACAACCGTGAACGCTGGGTGGCCCATGCCATCGGCGTTATGGACTCGCTGGATCTGGAGAAAGTGGATCTGATAGGCAACTCCTTCGGGGGTGGCCTGGCCCTGGCCTTGGCGATCGAACACCCGGAGCGGGTTCGTCGCCTGGTGCTGATGGGGTCTGTAGGTGTCAGCTTCCCGATCACCAAGGGCCTGGACGAAGTCTGGGGTTACCAGCCCTCGCTGGAAACCATGCGTCGGTTGATGGATGTATTTGCCTTCAACAAGGGGCTGTTGACCGACGAACTGGCAGAAATGCGTTACCAGGCCAGCATTCGCCCAGGTTTTCAGGAGTCTTTTGCCGCCATGTTCCCGGCCCCGCGCCAGCGCTGGGTGGATAACTTGGCCAGCTCGGAAGATGACATCCGCGCTCTCAGCCACGAAACCCTGGTGATTCATGGGCGTGAGGACGAAGTGATTCCTCTGCAAACATCCCTGACACTGGCCGAGTGGATCGACCGGGCACAGCTTCACGTCTTTGGTCGTTGTGGCCACTGGACACAGATTGAACATGCCGGCCGGTTCGCACGTTTGGTTAATGATTTCCTGGCCGAGGCCGATTAAGTAAATGGCTACAGGAGAAGGACAATGGAACAGACACATATTCAAGCCCTAGGCGATGTATTCTAGCAGGTAATGCTCAGCCGACAAGTCTTCCCCTCTCTGAGTAGTCGAGGTGAAGAGAACACCAGCAACGGTGCGTAGCTATATTTTACTGAGCATGCTGGAGTGCCGTCAGTCGGCAATAGCTTCCATAATCGGAAAGAAGATTTGTAACAGCGGCAAGGCAGTGCAGAACATTCTGAATGCACATCAGCCAGGCTTTGGGAACTTAATCGGCCGCTCGGGGTGACCAATAACGACTTTCTGGCAGGCACGGAAGGCGTGAAGCACTGTTTATAGATTGTAGTTTCCCTATCCAGGAGTGGCAGATTTCCGTACAGCACGCTATTGCCGACAACGCCGTACTAGTGTGATTACCAAGGGATACTGACGGTATAAGTACCAAGCGATTTTGACGTAATCTCACTATCAATGTTGCCGCGCTTCAGCAAGCTTTGCCAACCGTAATGCAGTGGTATTCATGTTTTCCTCAGCCAGATATTCCGAACGCCGCTAGCGTGTATGTCGACGTTTCTTTCGGATTTGAGCAGCCGTGATACCTTGGATTGACCTAGGTGTGGATTAGCTAGGGAGAATTCGATGACGACTTCCTCGATAGCTCTGTCAGTGCGGTTCTTGTGATGAAGATCTGGCGTTTCCTGACGTTTTAACGAATCGATTCCACCTTGTTCTATCAATTTACGATGGCGGTAAATTGTATCGCGGGATACGCCACTAAGTCGGGATGCTCTGCCACATTGCCAAGCCTGTCAGCCAAAGCTAATACCTCAAGCTTCTTTTTGATCTCATTGTCTTCCGAGGATAATTTTTCACGCTCAGCGACCTCTGCTACCTGTAACTGTCGTCCGGCGAAGTAGGCATCGAACCGCTTATTTTTACTCGTACGAATTTCAATTTTCTGGTTTGCGATTGAATGCTTTAGTGGAGAGTCGATGAAGTAAAGTTTTCCGCCGTAGCTAAAAGTATGGTCGTTGCGTATTTTCCGATAGACCTTGGTGATGCATATATCATCAAGATTGGTGTAGCGTGGTACAGGCGTATATTCGGTGCCTGATGTTCTTGACTTAACAACCAATTTTTTACGCCAGAACTGAGGGATGAATACATGTTGGAGATAGCTATTTGCGCCCACCATATCAGTAATATTGTTGAGTCGTAACTCCGGGATCAACCTGTCTTGCAGGGTATCGAAGGCGCGTTCAATCCTGCCTTTACCCTGAGGAGAACTGGCGAAGATGATTTCAATGCCCAGCTCCTCACAGGCCCGCTGCAATTTCTCCCAGATGCAGCGGGCCTGTGAGGAATTAGGTGAATTAGGAAGTGACTGAGAAAGCGCAATTGAAGCGGCATATTCTGCAGCGATTTCGAAAACGTCATCTAAGCCTGAATAGGCAATAGCATTATCAATTCTGCCTAGGGCCTGTATATGGTCTCCTCCAATATTGCAAGAATAAACTGGCTGTTTTGAAAGTCAGGTTTGCGTTCGTATATCCGGCTTCTTGATGAAGTGCTATAACTTCGAGCCTCGATGAACTTCGCCCATATCGTCCTTATCGTTGACACGGATTGTTATACCATTCCATCTTAATATTTGGTCAGTAATGCCCAGTCTCTCGAACACATATTCATGATTCGCTTAGTGTCATCGACGAAATCGTTCCAAGCTGTGGTACATGCATCAACGATATCTTCGTATCCCTGGAAGCATCTGTTCGCTAAATGATGTTGCCGTATCCAACTCCACACCTGCTCTATGGGATTCAGTTCAGGAGAATAGGGTGGCAGTTTCATAATTGTCAGGTTTTCAAAGTCATCGGCTATATCATCGGTATGCCAACCAGCACCATCCATCACCACCACGGCATGGCGCCCCGGTTTTGTTTTCTGTGAGATTTGCATCAGGTGTTGACGCATGATGTCTTTGCTCACATAGGGCGAAATGAACGCTTCGGTGTCGCCAGTAGCTGGACATACCGCGCCAAACAAATGTGCATATTCAAATTGCTGTTGCTTCACAACTCGTGGGCGACTTCCCGTTGGGGCCCAAATGCGCGTTGTCGTGTTTTGCTGGCCAAAACGAGCTTCGTCCTGGAACCAAACATCTATGCGATCCAAGGCGAGATGCCCCGGAGTGTTAAGGATCGTTTCCAGTAGGAAGTTTTTTATATGCATCCTGGACGCCTGTTTGTTGTTTAGGATGTCGAGAACGACTCGTTATCCAACTAAACCCCAACGATTTTAACAGCTTATAGATTGCATTATGATGGTAGGTAACGCCAAATGTTTGCTCAATATAGGCTAAAATACTTTCCCCGGTAAGCCTACCTCCTTCATGTTTATCCTGGCTATGCTCTTCGATGTATGAACAGAGCGTTTGCTTTTGCCGTTCTGTGAGGTAGCAAGTTCGACCTTTTGCCTTTTTGGATTCCAGACCTTCAAGGCCATTGGTAAGGTAATTGGATACCCACAGATTCACACTTGTCCTACTGACTTTGAGTATTTCAGCGATATAAGTGCGGCTCTTGCCGTCAAGAAAATGAGAAAGGGCTAAGAAGCGTATACGCTTCCGACTATCTTTTTCAGATTTTGAAAGGGCGAGCAATTGCTCTGATGTATATTTCAAACTAAATGGACTCAGGAATGTAATGTGGCAATTAGATCACAAATCTAGATGGAATGGTATTAATCCATAGCCCCTATCAGGTTTTCGATATGTCGGTCTAACCAGGTTGTCATCACATTATGTTTATTCAGCAATCCTTGGAAGTGAACTCGTTAAATTCGTTTAAATTAAGCCGATGCCCATTCAGGCGTATAACGGCCACCTTGAGCTAATAGTGCCCACGCTATACGGGCCAGTTTATTGGCCAGAGCAACAGCGGCTTTGTTGCGCCCGCGTGTTTGCTCAATGCGCCTTACCCATCGCGCCAGTGGCGTGTCTTTGGTTTTACTCACACGCATCACTGCCCGAGCTCCGTGTATCAATAGCGTTCTAAGATAGCCATCCCCTCGCTTACTGATACCTAATAAATTCTGTTTGCCACCTGAGCTATGTTGCTTGGGCACTAAACCCACTGAAGCCGATACAGCTCGTCCATTTTTAAATTCACTACCGTTGCCAATGTGTTGATACAGCGCACTGGCGATGATCGGACCAACGCCTGGAATACTCTGTAAACGCTGGCAGGCTTCATGTTGGCTTAGGGCATGGATTTTCTTCGTATACCATTCTAAATGTACGTCTAACTCAACCAGCTTTTGATAGTGCTGCTCGAGCAATGTTTTGAATAACTCGCTTAAACCATTGTCAGCTTGTCTATCATATAAATCAGGAAGGGCTTTATACACATTATGTACTCCCATGGGCAGCACTACCCCATATTCATAAAGCAGGCCACGAATTTCATTACAATTCGCCGTCCTATCTCGCTCGCACTTTTTACGCATAACATGCAGCGCTTGGATATCCTGCTGTGTTTGCGTCTTTGTACGCACTACTCGCATCTCAGGACGTACGACGGCTTCTGCAATTGCCAAAGCATCGTTATAGTCTGTTTTATTACCGCGAACATAAGGTTTCACATGCTGCGGCGCGATTTGCTTAACTGTATGCCCTAACTTCTGTATCTCACGCGCCCAATAATGCGCACTTGCACAAGACTCTATGCCGACTACACACTTATCAAGTGTAGTGAAAAACGCAAGTATCTCAGAGCGCTTAAGCATTCTCTTACGAACAATCTTTCCTGCTTGATTGCAGCCCACAAAATGGCTGACATTCTTTGCTAAATCTAATCCAACAGTTGTAATATTACTCATGGTCTTCTTCTCTTGTTAACTTGAATTATCAACTCCAAGTTTGGCACATTGCGATGCCGTTAGAGAGGAGGAGACCATTTCATCGTTGATCTTTGAACATTTTTCACTCAGCAGTACATCGGTAGCCACATCATCGAAAATGCCAGTGATACCATGCTGGCATAATTCCTGGCTAACTTTTCATACCTCGTTGATATTGAACGATAATGCTTTATTCGAGCAAAGGCGTTTTCAACTAGGTGGCGATATTTATAGAGGCACCAATCAACGCTGTCTTTGTCTATATCTTGGCCATAGTTCCGTTTCGGTATGACGGAGATACCTCCTTTGGCTTCAATATGTTCTCTTAATGCGTCACTATCGTAGCCTTTGTCACCTACGAAAATGTTTACTTCCCTTAAATGGTCAACCAGACTTTGAGCCCGAGCTATATCATTTCTCTGGCCTTCTGATAGTTCAAAATAAATTGGAAGCCCACCACTATCCACGGCTAAATGGATTTTTGTGGAGTTACCACCTCGGCTTTTTCCAATGCACTCATTATCCTTAGTAGCTGCTCCGGCACTATGCTGATGAGCTTTGACAATCGAACCATCAGCAAAGACCCAGTCGTAATCAGATAGTTTGGCTAACTCATTGAATAACATATTCAATAAACCTTTCTTCGACCATAAATTGAATCGGCGATAAACGGCGCTCCAACCGCCGAATTCTGTTGGTAAATCACGCCAAGGAATTCCTGTTCTCAGCCGGAAGAGTATCCCTTCAAACGTCATTCTATGTTCTGGTTTATTGTAAATGCGGCCTGTACTCTTCATTACTTGAAGTAGCTTTTGCCACCGCTTATCAGTTAGCATTAGTCTCGGCATGGTAGTGAGTTGTTCTTTTACTTTTGGCGAAGCAAATTATAACTCTTTACCATGCTGCTCAAAAACCAATCACGAAAGATCAACACGCCTTAGGGCACCCTGAAGTTTGTTGATATCAGCAGCGCCCTTCATGCCTGCTTCGTTTTCGAGAATAACCACGTCAGTAAATCATGAGTAAAGGCATCTGTTATTCTGACAGTAACGGCGAACAATGGCAGCTTAGCCAGAGCCAGTTTGGTGTGATGGGCTTTTCTGCCGGCGGTCACCTGGCGGCAACTGGCGCGACGCATTTTGCGCAGCCGATGATCGGCAGTTATGACGCTAAAATGCTCAGACCTGCTTTCCAAATCCTGATCTATCCGGTGATCAGTATGGAGGCAAACATTACCCATGAGGGCTCACGTCATCTGTTGTTGGGTGAACAGCCTGAAGCTGCATTGGTGAGAGCTTATTCCAATGAATTACAGGCGACTGAGCAAACGCCGCCAGCCTACATCGTTCACGCTAACGACGACAGTGTAGTGGTAGTTGATAATGCTCTGGAGTATTACGCAGCCTTGCGGGAGAAGAACGTGGCCGTGCGTATGTTGTTGCTTGAAGAGGGGGGACATGGCTTTGGCATGCGGCATAAGGTGGATTGGTTTGCCGGTGTGCTTGATTGGGTTAAAGCCTAATAAAGCGTTTATAAAAAAGGGGCGCTTGTAGCGCCCCTGTGAGGTTATATATGCTGGCAGGTAAGATTACTGAATCTGCCCCCGTAGCTCACCATTAGGGTAAGCTGGCGTGTGCACATTCACATAATGTCCGCCTGCCGCATAATGTCCGCCTGCCGCTAGCACGCCAAAGATAGTAGCATCAAGCATCGCGTTTGCGGGTGCCATCCAGCGATTTACATCATTACTGTCCTGCTCAAGTCCTAACAGCACCGGGCCATCAATGCCAGTTGCACCGGTATGAATGTGCGCTGCGGTTGCGTCGGCTACGCCACTGGTAAGCACCTGCAATTCCAGGCTGAAATCATCGGTATTGACCAGCGCATAACCGCTGCCTGTAGCCGTGGTGGTAACCGCGTGGGTTTCCTCGTCACCGCTTAATCCAAAAGCGACCATCACAAAGTTGTCGGTAAGGATTTGACCACGAAGTTCACCACTTGGGTTAGCAGGTGTATGGACATTTACATAGTGACCGCCGGAAGCCAGCACCTCGAAGATCGCCGGCGTAAGCATGGCGTCATCGGCTGTCATCCACATGCCGGCATCATCAGCAGACTGCTCAAGGGCCACCAGGACGTCGCCATTCATGCCAACCCGACCTGTATGAATATGCGCTGCGGTGGCATCATCCACACCATTGGTGTGAACCACTAAGTCCAGGTCATAAGTGAGCGAATTGACCAACGCATAACCGTTTCCTGAGGCCATGGTAGTAACCGCCGGAACTTCCTGAGCACCGCTCAGCCCAAAGGTCGCAATGACATATTGAGGCGTAACAATCTGACCACGAATTTCGCCATCAGGGAAGGCCGGAGTGTGAACGTTAACGTAATGGCCACCGCCGGCCAGTACGGCCAGAATGTCTGCATTAATGGCAGTATCGGCGGGTGTCATCCACATGCCCGGATCGCTCGTGGATTGTTCCAGTGCAACTAATACATCGCCATTTGTACCAATGTCACCAGTATGGATATGGGCGCCGGTTGCGTTATCTACGCCGGTAGTGTCGATGACCAGTTCGAGTTCGTAGGTCGAAGTGTTAACCAGTGCATAGCCATTGCCCATGGCACTGGTTGACGCCACTGGCACCTGTTGATCACCACTCAGGCCGAATGTTGCAAGCGCGAAGTTGCTGGTTAATATCTGGCCTCTTAACTCGCCGCTGCCGTTAGCCGGAGTATGCACGTTAACGTAGTGGCCGCCTGATGCCAGCACCTCAAATGTGGCAGCAGTATCGACTACCGGTACTTCCTGTTCACCACTTAGTGCAAAAGTGGCGAGGGCAAAATTATCGGTCAGGATCTGGCCGCGAATCTCACCATTCGGAAAAGCATCGGAGTGGACATTTACATAGTGACCACCTGATGCCAGCACAGCAAATATTTCCTCGTTGATCAGGGTTTCTTCCGGCGTCATCCACATGCTGGAATCTTCAATCGACTGCTCAAGGGCCACCAGTACATCACAGTTATTACCAACCCGACCGGTATGGATGTGCGCTGCGGTTGCCTCGACGTCTTCTGTGTAAACTACCAGATCTAAATCGTAGGTCGCCGTTGATACCGCGCATAACCATACCCATCGGCCAGGGTGGTCACCGCAGGAACTTCCTGCTTACCGCCGAGCATAAAAGTAACCACTGCCATATCGTCGGTCACAATCTGGCCGCGCAGTTCACCGTCTTCAAAAGTGTCGGTATGTACGTTGATGTACCATTCACCTTCCAGTAAATCAGTGATCAACTCACTGCTGACACTGGTTTCATCCAGGGTATAGGTACCGGCCGTTGACCCTTCAGAAAATTCGAAGGCCACTTCCCCGTTACGCCCGATGTCACCATCGTGAATATGAATGGCCTGCACACCTTCCACAATACTCACGTCCACCGAAGCGCGCATTAAGCCAAGCGTTTCGTCAAGCTCAATGGTAGCAGAAGCCATTTGTGCAGACATGTTCGCCGGTACCTGTTGTTTACCGGTTAAGTCAATTTCAATGGTAGTGCTGGCACTGAAGGTGGGTGGGGGAGGCGGTGTTTCTTCTGTTTTATCGTCATCGTCCATACACGCGGTTAGCAGTGCGGTACAAGCAATGATTGCGAGCCCTCTGTACTTCATCATGAGCTCCGTTGCTACAGATAAATTTACAAACCTTTAACGTTTTGTGCACATTAGAGGATCATAGAAAGTAATAAAATTTTATTTTAGATGGATAATGCTTTGTTTATGATGTTGGCGCTAATAAGCTTATAACAGCTGTACAGGCAGGGCGGATAGCGGGCCTGGGAGGCATTAACAGAGCATCACAGTACTGGTAAAGTGGTTTCACAGGCAGTGCACTCGGCAGTGCAGGCGGTGTGGTTAAAAATTCCGCAAAACGGTGAACTAACCAGTTATAAGGTTCAGTTTACAGTGAACAACAGTTGGTTACACTTTATCGACTAAATCTTAGTAACAATAAATGTTACTATTTCCCGGTTATTTCAGCTCCAAATAATAAAAAATTCCAATCCCTAACGACAGTGAGGACTCGTTCATGAAAAGACTCTTATCCTGGGTCTCCTGCATGTTCATGCTGGTGGCAAATGTTGCCTCGGCAGAAGATGTGGACTATCGGCTACCTGGCGCCGTTAAGCCAACTTTTCAACAAATTCATCTGAATATCGACCCCGATCAGCCTGACTACACCGGGGAAACGGTGATTGAGCTTAATATTACTGAGCCGGTAACCAAAGTCGGCTTTTATCAAATGGATATTCAGGTGACTAACGCTGAACTTCGCCAGGGTAACCGTATTTATCCGCTGCGTATTACCGAAGGCGATTACAACATCAACTGGGGCCACAGCTCTGCTACAGTACCGGTAGGTACTTATGAGCTGGCAATCAGTTTTGAAGGCAAGGTAAATACTTCTTCAGACGGTATGTACCTGTCGAGCTTCGAAGGCCGTAATTACATCTTTACGCAGTTTGAAGACATGCATGCCCGTAAGGCATTCCCGAGCTTTGATGAGCCGGCATTTAAAATTCCTTACCAAATGACCATCACTACGCCGGAAAAACAGGTTGTGGCGTCAAATACACCGGTTGAGAAGCGCACGGTAGAAGACGGTATGCAGACCGTTACCTTTATGAAAACCAAGCCTATGCCAACTTACCTTATCGCTTATACGGTAGGTCCGTTCGACAGTGTTGAAATGGAAGGCCTGTCAGTGCCTGGCAAGCTATATGTGCCTAAAGGTTACGCCGATAAAACCAAGTTTATTGTAAAGCACACACCAGAAATTCTTGAATCACTGGAGAACTTTTTCGGGATTGATTACCCGTACCGTAAGCTGGATTTTGTGGCGGTACCCAACTTTACCCACGGCGCCATGGAAAATGCCGGTCTGATCACTTATCGCGACAGCCTGTTATTGCTCGAAGACGAGCCGGGTCTGGCAGAACGATCCGCACCGTTAGAAGTGGTCGCCCACGAGCTCGCTCACCAATGGTACGGCAATCTGGTAACTATGGCCTGGTGGGATGACTTATGGCTGAACGAAGCTTTTGCCTCGTGGATGGCCAGCTATGTGATGATGGAACTTTATCCGGAACTGAACTTTAAGGATCGCATCATTCAGGAAGGCGCGTTTGGTGCCGATGCCAGCCCTACGGTTAAGCCGGTTAAAAAGGTTGTTCGCAGCCAGCCTGATGTAATGGACGGTCTGGGTCTTAACTACTCTAAAGGTGAATCAATCCTGCAAATGATTGAGTCACTGATTGGCACAGAAAACTTCCAGCAAGGCGTTCAGGCTTATATGAAAAAGCATGCCTGGGGCAATACACAGGCCGATGATTTATGGGCGGCACTGGATGAAGTATCAGACTTCAACCTGAGCAAAATGATGAAAGCCTACCTTGAACAACCGGGCTACCCGCTACTGGACATCGACAGCGACGGTACTATTGCACAAAAACGTTTCCATCTGGCTGGTGCCGACGTGAAAGAGCAAACCTGGGCGGTACCGCTGAACATCAGTTACAAAAAAGACGGCAAGATCCACCGTGAGATTGTTTTTGTCGATAAGCAGTCTACCCGTTTACCACAGCTTGCTGAAGCGGAGTGGGTTTTCCCTAACGATAATGCTACCGGCTATTTCCGCTGGAATATCCCGGCTGCGCAGATGGATAATCTGCTGGCTGATTTGGATGTGCTGAACAACCGGGAAAAGAAAAACGTACTGTATAACATGCAGGCACTGTTAAACGGTGGTGAAGCAGGCATCGACAGCGTAATGAAAGTACTGAACGCGATGGCCGCGGATGAAGATCCGGTGGTTATTCGTGCATCAGTAGGCACGCTGGCTGGCTTTTTGTATCTGGTCAATGACGACAACGAAGCGCAATTTGCCGAGCTGCTCAACGAAAAATACATGCCGCTGCTGGAGAAACTTACGCTGACTCAGTCGGATGATGATGATGAAAGTGTTATCAGACTGCGTACTCAGCTGTATAGCTTACTGGGCCGTCACAGTGACAATGAAGAGCTGATTAAGAAAAGCAAGGCGTTGGCTGAGCAGTATCTGGCCGATACCAGCAGTATGCCGAACGGAATTGCCAGAACCGCTCTGAGTGTAACAACCATGGGGCCGGATGCTGACCCTGCCTGGTTTGATCGCATTATGAAAGTATTTGCCGACAGCAAATTACCAAACGTGAAAAACACGCTGCTTTACTCCATGGGCTATGAAGATCCGGCAATGATCAACAAGCTGCTCGATCTGGCACTTACCGACAATGTAACGCCTGCCAATACCATTAGCATGCTGGGCAGCGTGAGACGTAACCTGGACGACCAAACGCCTTATTACGCCTGGTTGTCTGATAATGCCGAGGCAGTCCTTGAGAAAATGCCCGATTATCATGTATCACGCATGCCGGAATTTATCGCCACTACCTGTGATGCCGATAACCTGGCACTGGCCATTGAATTCTACGGTCTAATCAAAGACCAGCACGAAGGGATGGCACGTAGCTACGATATAATGATGGATGAGTCTAATCAGTGCCTGCGCCTGAAAGAAACCTATCAGAGCAAATTTGATGCGTTCCTGAACGGTCTGTAAACGCTCCGCCAGTGACCAAAAAGCCTCCGGATGGAGGCTTTTTTTGGCCTAACAAATCACCGCACCAGGCGGTGTTCTTTTTTGAGGTAAAAGGCTTTATTCTTCTGCCGGCATTTCCTGCATGATCAAACGGCCAACAATGCGTTTTACCATGGGGGCGACAACCATGATGGTAGGGAAGGCAATAGCGAACGTCATCGGCCATGAAACGAGCCAGCGTAACAGCAGATCATCGACCAGGCCGATATTGATAGTGGTGACGACCAGCGACATGATCCCTGACATAAAAAATGCCATAAACAGAGCGAAGACAACAGGGGCAAAGCGAGGGTGGATCATATTAATGGTTCCTGTAGTGATCGGGATTTGTAGAATTACTTACCTATTAAATGTAATGCGTTACAATAATGGTATAAATGCTTAATTTATTAATCTTAAATTACTAAAATGAAATCATCTCTCGACGATATAGCGCTTTTTGTGCAAGTGGTAAAGCACGGTAATCTGGCCGGCGCCGCGCGCTATGCCGGGTTGCCGCCGGCAACAGTGACGCGCAGATTACAAAAGCTGGAGCATGCCCTGGGTGTAAAGCTACTTCACCGGTCTGCGAGAAAGTGCGTGCTGACTCAGGATGGAGAAGCTTATTTTGATGCTTACGGGCAATTGGTTGAGCGTTTTGAGGCGGCCCGGCAGCAGTTCAGTGACGAATCACAAAAGTTGGAAGGGAAGCTAAAGGTGCTTGCGCCGGTGAATATTTCCCATGGCATATTAGGGCCGATGTGGACTGCCTTTACCCGGGAGTACCCTAAAATAGAACTTGAACTGCACCTGAGCAATCATCCCATGGACATGATAGAAACCCAGGCGGATCTGGCCATCCGCATCGGCAGACAGGATGATTCATCTTTGTATCAGCGTCGTCTGGGTCAGATTGAAAACGTGCTGGTAGCCAGCGAAGACTATATTGCCCGTTACGGCATGCCGGATACTCCCGCTGAGTTATCGGAGCATGAGTTAATTGGCCTGAGTATGCGCCCAAAATGGCAACTGCATAACGAAACTAACGGCCAGACATTTACCCTTTATCCTCGATGTCGGGCGCAGGTAAATGATCCATTAATGGTGAAGTATTTCGTTCGCGATGCCCAAGGCATAGCCCTGGCGCCGCTCACCGAAGTGAAAGATGAACTGGCCGGCGGTGAACTCATAAGAGTACTGCCGGAGTGGGGCGGAGAGGTCAGGGATATTTTTTTGCTCTGGCCGGGCGGTAAGCTGCTGAGTCAACGGGCAAAATGTTTAAGAGATTATGTTTACCAGTACGTTCAGCAGTACTTTTAAGTCGGCACGGAATAGTTATTTAGCCTGATCCGGGCTTTGCTCTACCGTGGGTAATTCCTCTTCGGTGAGATGCACCGGTTTGTCCACAAAGTAAAGCACCGTAAAGCCGAGCATGGCAGAGACCGCCGAACCGGCAAGAATGCCCACCCGTTCGTCAAAGATCTGATTGATACCGGTTTCCTGGAATGCCAGCCCGCCAATAAACAAACTCATGGTAAAGCCAACGCCACACAGCAGTGAACAGCCGTAAATATGCTTAAAGTTAAGATCAGACGGCAGAGACGCTAACCTGAGTTTGACAATCAGCCAGCAAAAGGCAAACACGCCCACTTGCTTACCTACCACCAGACCTAGGAATATTCCCCAGGTTACCGGGTGAAAAATGCCTTCGGGTGAAATATTACCGAAGTTAATCCCCGCGTTTGCAAAGGCGAAAATGGGGATAATGGCAAAGCTCACCGCGGAATTAAGCTCGTGTTCCAGGCGCACCACCGGTGAATTATCCGGGTTACGTTTTTCCCGCATAGGGATAAAGGCGGCCAGTAACACACCTGCCAGCGTGGCATGCACACCGGATTTTAACAGCGCCACCCATAACACCATGCCAACGATAATATAACCGGGTAAGTCCACTACGTTACGTTTGTTCATGATCCATAAAATCAGAAAACATACTGCGGCAATCATTAACGCCACTTCCGTAATATTCTCGGTGTAAAACAAAGCGATGATCACGATAGCGCCGATATCATCAATAATCGCGAGAGTCACCAGAAATACCTTGAGGCTGGCAGGCACCCGTTTGCCCAACAAGGCCATGACTCCCAGGGCGAAAGCAATATCGGTAGCTGCGGGAATAGCCCAGCCAGATATCGCCGCAGGATTACCCCAGTTGATACCAACATAAATCAGCGCCGGAATGATCATGCCTCCTATCGCACCGCTGGCAGGTAGAATAATATTTTTCGGATTGGCCAGTTCGCCCTCACACACTTCACGCTTGAGTTCCAGCCCGACATGGAAGAAAAACACGGCCATCAGACCATCGTTAATCCACAGCAATAAAGGTTTATCGATTCTGAAATCACCGGCGGCAATGATTACTGGCATGGAAACCAGCTTGTCGTAATAGATGTTGAGCGGGGTATTGGCTACCACTAACGCCAACGCAGTAGCGATCATCAGCAGAATGCCGGCTGAGGACTCACGCTTAAGAAAATTTTCTACTACTTCGGTAATTTCATTTATCTTTTCCACACATGCTCCTGCCTTGATAAATCAATTAGTTATTACGCTCCTCTGCTAAGGATAGTTTACTCCACCGGCGATGAAAGATTAAACATTAATCAAAGGTCTATAAAGCAAAGGACTGAAAGGGAACTGCTGCTATGCACAATAACAAACTCGTATCGCGAACACGACAGATTTACCTGGCGATTGTGTTGCTCGGTGTACTGCTGGCCGTTGGCGTATATGGACTGGCTGCCAGCGTGCATAATAAAGCGCGTCAATACATGGAAACCGATCTGGCTATTTTTAGCCAGGTGCAGCAAATAGGCATGTTACTTAGTGAGCAGGAACGCTTGCTGTATGAGTACTACGCCACCGAAGAGTCTTCTTTGTATGAAGAGGGGTACTTAGAAAACTTTAACCAGCTTAATAGTACCCTCAATGAAATGGACGGCGCCGGCCGCTTTACCGTAACTATAACTGACGTCTCTACCCATCTGAAGGCGGCTTCAGAGGTGGCGGCAGCTCTGCATACAAACCTGCTGTCACCGCAAACCCAATGGAATTTGTCGCGTTCTCAGCTTGAGCAAATTAGTCAGCATCGCCGGGCGGTGCTCCCCTTACTAAAAGAAATAGAAAAGGCCACCAACCGGTCGGTAAACAATGGCTATCTGTCTATCATTCAGCTACTGGAAATTATCGTATGGGTGGTGGCGTTACTTTCGTTAGGTATTGCGGCTATAAGCTTGTATCCGGGCCGCTACGCAGCCCGGTATATCAGCCTTAGTACCGAAAACGAGACGTTGGCACTGTTTCCGAAAAGAAACCCTAACCCGGTGATCAGAATTGATGCGAAAGGCAAACTTTTATATGCCAACCCGGCAGCGTTTTTATGCCATTCAGAGTCACTGGATAGCAGAACATCAAACCTTTGATTTGCATGTGCGGGATATTACTTAGCGTCACCGTGCTGAGCAGGCTTTGAAGCATCAGGCGTATCATCATCCGGTCACCGGCATAGGTAATCGCAGTTATCTTGAAAAAACCGCCAATGCGCTTCCATGTAACTTTTGGTGTCAGTGACTATCCGGTGCACAGTGTGGACTACAACACGCTGCTGCTACATACCAATATCGCAGTGGAAATCGCACTGAAAAATAATCAGGGAGTGCACTACTTTAATGCCGATGACGGTGCTTACCATCAGCGCAGGCTCACCATTACCCGCCGCCTTGAGCAGGCGTTAAAGCATAATGAACTGACCCTTTACTATCAACCCAAGCAACAGCTAAGCGATGGCAAGGTGCAAAGTTGCGAATGTCTGTTGCGTTGGATTGATAACGGCGAATTTATCTCGCCTGGCGAATTCATTCCCATCGCTGAACGCAGTGGCCTAATTCTGGTGCTTGGGGAATGGGTTCTTGACAGTGCGTTTAATCAGGCCAGAGCGTGGTATGAAGAAGGGCGTCAGGTACAAATAGCGATCAATATTTCTGCCCGCCAGTTTTTACAACCGGGTTTTGCTGAGTCGATAGCGCGTTGCTTGCGTGAATACGATATTCCGGCTTCGTTGATTGAGCTTGAGCTCACCGAAACCTCCATTATGGACAATCACCAGTTGGCCAGTGCGGTGCTGGTGGAGCTGCGAGCGCTGGGGGGGAGTTTGTCGATTGATGATTTTGGTACCGGTTATTCGTCGCTTGCTTACCTGAGTGCTTTTCCGGTGGACAAAGTGAAAATTGACCGCTCTTTCGTCAGTCAGATGGTGGACGCTCCCAAACAGCAGGCGATAGTGTTAACTATTTGTCAGCTGGCACATAACCTCGGCCTTAAAGTCATTGCTGAGGGCGTGGAAACCGATGTTCAGCGTGAGCTCCTGCATCAGTATGGCTGTGATTACCTGCAGGGCTATTTGTTTGCCCGGCCGGTACCGGCCAGTGAAGCGGTTAATCTGTTTAACTAAAAACGGCGCCTGCCGGCGCCGTTTGACTCTAGTACATCAATATTCCAGTGCTTCAGGCAGCATCGCTCACTTTCACGTCATCCTCTTTATCCCGGGCAAGGCCAAGATCAAAGTCGAATTCGTCAACGTTAACGACCTGTTTACGCAACTCGTCTGCTGCCGCGATTTGTTCGGCCTCGGCCTGGGTAATTACCTGCTCAGCCAGCGCTTTGTCGCGTAACTGGAAGATACTGCCTTTGCGCGGCAGGGTCTTAGCCTGTTGCGCGGCTTTGACTTTGGCTGCTAACGGCGCGAGAGCGTCGATGGCATCCATAGCCTGGTTGAGCACGGCAACGGCATCATCTTCGTTTTTACCTACATAACACATTGGGGTAATCGCATCGCGCAGAGATTTATCCTGACACAGGTTCAGCGCTAATTTAGTTTTCAGCGTGTCTTTAGGTGGATTGTAGGCACTGCCCCACGGGAAGATAAGACGCTTGATCAGCGCACCAATTACCGGATTAGCGATATGGCGGCAATACCCTTTAAGCGCTACCTCACAGTTATACAGAGACTTTTGAATCAGGTAGTCAACAATGTGCTGCTCTTTAGGGTTAGCGCCACGACTGTAGAAGTGTTTGAGTACCGCTGAAGAAAGATACAGTTCACTTAACACATCGCCTAAGCGGGCAGAGAGCATTTCACGTCGTTTGAGCTCACCACCAAGCATCAGCATGGCAATGTCAGAGCAAATAGCCAGTGCCTTACTCATACGTTGAATTTGCTGCGTGTGGCGCTTATTGGCATCGTCTTTGGGGGCAGAGGCGAAACGGGCGCCCGTTAAACCGTGACCAAGCGCTGCAAAGGCATTACCCAGCGCAAACTTAATGTGTTTGAACAGTAACGGTTCAAACTGTGCCAGACCGGTCTTAAAGTCCGGCTCGGCGGCTGCCACCATTTCGTCAAATACATAGGGATGACAGCGAGTCGCACCCTGGCCAAATATCATCAGGTTTCGGGTCAGGATATTAGCCCCTTCGACCGTGATAGAAACCGGCATGGCCATGTATAAAGAAGCCAGGTAGTTATTCGGACCCATCTGAATACCTTTACCACCACTAATGTCCATGGCGATGTTAATACTCTGACGAGCTGCTTCTGTCATATGGTATTTGGCGATAGCGGTAACCACGGCTGGCTTTTGGCCAAGATCAATAGCACCAGCGGTTAAATGACGCACCGCTTCGGCTTGATAAGCATTGGCAGCCAGTTGTGCCAACCCTTCCTGCACACCTTCAAACTCATACAGTGAACAGCCAAATTGCTGGCGAATGCTGGCATAAATTGCGGTGGTTTGCGCACTTAGCTGGGCGTTACCGGTAGATAAAGCTGGCAGTGAAATACCACGACCCGCCGACAGACATTCCATCAGCATGCGCCAGCCCTTGCCAGCATAATCTGCGCCGCCAATTATCCAGTCGATAGGAATAAATACATCCTTACCGCGGGTTGTTCCATTCATAAACGCCTGTTCAAGCGGTAAATGACGGTTGCCCACTTCTACACCCGGATGGCTGGTGGGAATAAGTGCACAGGTAATGCCAATGCTTTCCTTTTCACCCAACAGTTTATCCGGATCGTCGAGTTTAAACGCCAGGCCTAATACGGTGGCGACCGGGGCAAGGGTAATATAGCGCTTATCCCAATTAAGGCGGATCCCGAGGGTTTCTTTACCGTCGTACTCGCCCATAGTGACTACGCCTGTATCTGGAATGCCGCCCGCATCAGAGCCGGCTTCGGGCCCGGTTAATGCAAAGCAGGGAAGATCCGTACCGTCGGCCAGGCGCGGCAACCAGTAATCTTTTTGTTGCTGCGTGCCATAGTGGCTTAGCAATTCACCGGGGCCCAGAGAGTTAGGCACCATAACGGTAACGCCGGCACTTACCGAGCGGCTGGCAATTTTCGATACGATGGTCGAATTAGCCAGCGCAGAGAAGGCCTTACCGCCATACTCTTTAGGTATGATCATAGCGAAAAAGCCTTTTTCCCGCATATAGCGCCAGGCATCCTCGCTGAAGTCTTTGTCTTTGTGGATCACGTCGAAGTCGTCAATCATCCCCATCAGTTCATTGACTTCGTTATCTAAAAACGACTTTTCTTCGTCGGTTAACTGGGGCAATGACATGGAGTACAGGCGCTCCCAGTCGGGCTTACCGGAAAATAAATCGCCTTCTACCCATACCGAGCCGGCTTCCATGGCTTCGCGTTCGGTTTGACTTAGCGGTGGTAATACCTTCTTGAAAAGTTTAAATGCGGGGCCGGTGACCCACTGTTGACGCAATGATTTAACCTGAAACAGGACGAAAATCAGTGCCGCGACCATAATCCAAAAGAGCATAATGTATCCCCTGAGTTTATTTATGAGGCAAATCCCGATTTAAACACATGAATTAAACGGGCGTTTGAATTTTGCAAATTTAAACACTTGTTTTAATTGTCGTCAATCAACAAATTTGTCGGATCACACAAAAACGCAACGGGGTCAGATTGTCTCAACTACGCCACAACTTACTAATACATAATATAAAATGACTTAAACCGGTGGCTGGCAACAGGAAGGCGTAAGGACTTTTACAGCTCATCCGATGAGCTGAGTGTCATTCTCTGGCGGCAGAGAATGACGTGTGATGGTTCAACTGACTTTTGTATTCGTGAACGACTGCCAGAAAAGCGCTGAGTAGCGGTGAGTGATCGTCTTTGAGGTAAATACAACTTAGATCTACGGTGGCGTTATCCGGTAAACCGCCAAGGGGAATGTATTTAACCCCGGGCAATTGTAAGACACTGGCCGAGCTAGGGATTAAACAAAAGCCAAACCCTCTGGAGACCAACGCGATACTGGTGACGGCGTCAACAACCGTTTGGGTGATATTCATGGTCACACCGGCCTCCTGAAAGACCCTTGAAACCAGGTCGACAAAGTTGGGCCGTGCACCTTTGGGGAATACCACAATGGGCTCATTATCCAGCTCTTTAAGGTTGATGAGGGGTTTAGTGGCCAGCGGGTGATCATCGCGCACGGCCACCATCAGCTTATCCTGCAAAATCATGGTGGAATCGATATCCGGCAGGGGCGCAAGCAGGCGATTAAAGCCCACCGAAATGCGTTTTTGCCGCAGCGCTTCGATTTGCTCCGCCTTACTCATTTGATGCAAAACAATATTTACGCCTGGGTAGGCGGTTTTAAAACGCTTGAGAATATCCGGGATAGTGTTGAGGATCCCGGAGCCAAAAATGGCTACATCGAGACGCCCCAATTGCCCTTTGCCTGCACGTTTGGTGCGCTCTTTCGCCTGTTCAATAAGACTTAAGATATTGCGTGATTCATTGAGGAATAATAGCCCGGCTGAAGTCAGCTCTACGCCTTTAGCAGTGCGCTCAAACAGCTTTACCTGGAGTTCATCCTCGAGCTGTTGGATCTGCCTGGTAAGCGGTGGCTGAGAGATAAATAATCGTTTCGCAGCGCGACCAATATTACGCTCTTCAGCAACGGCAACAAAGTAACGGATTTGACGAATATCCATGGCAGACATTCCGGGTGAGTAAACTCAATAATACCTTAAAGGTATCAATTGGGGTCGTCAATAGTACTGGAAGGTAATTAACAGCAAATATACATTTCGTTCATAATGCGTGATTTATCAATATCCAACCTATTTGGTGCGACAGAGGTTCGCTGTTACACCAGGCTGTGAGGTGAGGTATGCGGGTCGCGCAACTCGGCATAGTGAAACATTCGAGGAGGAACGCTATGAATGAAGTGTGGGTGAAACAAAACAACAATAAGTTGCCTCGCAACGCACTCGCCGAAGCCGTTGCCCTGGCCTTTTAGCCTCAGCGCAATCCCAGGCTGCAACCATCGATACGGGCAATCGCGACCTGCGTGTTCGTTGGGATAATACCGTTAAGTACAGTGCGATGTTCCGCGTAGCACCTGCTGAAAACGACGTGGCAAATGGCTCTTTGGGGCCACAGGATAACACCAACGATGGTGATCTCAACTTCGATAAAGGGTTGGTCTCCAGTCGCCTGGATTTGTTTTCAGAGTTCGATCTGCGCTACAAGCGCCGTTACGGTATGCGTATCAGTGCTGCCACCTGGTATGACTCGGTTTATCACGAAAGTAATGATAACCCGGGTTATCTGGACGGCGCGCTGGTTAACACGCAATCGGTCCCGGCTGGTGAGTTTGCCGAAGACACTCAGGATTTGCATGGTCAGTATGGCGAAATCCTGGATGCTTTTGTGTACGGTGGATTTAACGTCGGCAAAAAGTCGATTAACCTTAAAGCCGGCCGTTTTGCTCAGCTTTACGGTGAGAGCCTGTTCTTTGGTTCTAACGCAGTGGCCGGTGCCATGACCAGTCTCGACCTGGCACGTGCATTGTCTGTACCGCAGTCTGAATTTAAAGAAGTCGCGCGTCCTACCGGTCAGTTTGCTGCCCAGTTGCAGGTTAACGCTAAGTTGACCCTTGCTGCGTACTATCAGTTTGAATGGCGCAAGTCGCGATTACCTGCAGCGGGCAGCTATTTTTCATTTACCGATTTTGTTGATAAAGGTGGTGAAACGATCATCCTTGACCCTGGCCAGATTGTCCATCGCAGTGAAGACATTGTTGCCGACGACTCAGGTCAGTTTGGTTTCCAGGCCCGTTATAAAATTAACGATTACGAAGTGGGTTTCTACGCCGCCCAGTTCCACGACAAAATGCCGCAGTTTTACGTGCGTCCGGGGATTAACGTGCAGGAGGGCGGTATTGGCGATTACGCCCAGGTGTTCGCCGAAGACATCAAAGTGTATGGCCTGAGTGTGAGTACCCTGGTCGGCGAAACCAACGTGGCGGCGGAAATGTCAGTACGTCAGGATATGTCACTGGTGGCCACCGGTAATACGGTTATTCTGCCGGGTGATATGGTATCTGATGGCGGCGATAACTCGGCTTTCCCTCGTGGTGATACGTTCCACTTTAACGCTTCAATGATCACCATTTTAAATGAAAACAGCCTGTGGGATGCGGCCACTTTTATTGGTGAGTTTGCGTTTAATCGCCGGTTGAATATTTCAGACAATGCCGATCAACTCGATCCGCTGGCTACCAAAGACGCCAGTGCCATTCAGTTTATCTTCACGCCGGATTACTTCCAGGTAATGCCGGGTCTGGATATGCAGGTGCCAATTGGCTTTGGATTTGGCATTGCTGGCCGTTCATCGGTTAATGGCGTGTTATTTCCTTCAGAGCACGGCGGTAACGTGAGTGTAGGCTTAAAAGGCGACTACAACCGTATGTGGCGCTTTTCCATGACTTACAACAAGTATCTGGGCGATGCCGGATCGGTGATCCAGTATGACGCACCGGTACCCACGCTTTCTTATGAGAATTTCCACGGCGATCGTGACTTCATCTCGTTGTCAGTACAACGCACCTTCTAACGATCGAGGACAGGAGAATTATTATGTTTAATCAAATTCGTAACGCAATCACATTAGCCGTCACTCTGGCTGTTGTTCCAACCACCTTTGCGGCAGGCACCGATGTCAGTAAGCTCGGCACAGAACTTACCCCACTGGGTGGCACCATGGCAGGCAATGCCGATGGTTCTATTCCGGCCTGGACTGGCGGACTGACTGAAAAAGTGGCAGGCGATTATGCCGGTGACATTCCGCTGGAACTGTTTAAAGACGAGAAGCCTTTGTACCGGGTTGATGCCAGCAATTATCAGCAATATGCCGAGCAACTCACTGACGGTACCATCGAACTGCTGAAAAAATACCCGGAGACGTTTTATATCGATGTCTATCCTACCCACCGCACAGCAGCAGCCCCAGAGCATGTATACGATGCCGTTAAGGCCAATGTGAAAAATTGTACGCTGGCCGAACAAGGGTACAGCCTGGAAGGGTGTATTGGTGGCATCCCGTTCCCCATGCCGGAAAACGGTAATGAGGTAATGTGGAACTTCCTGCTACGTGTGGAAGCGCCTTCAATAGAATATACCTTTAAAAACATTGTGGGTAATGCCGATGGTTCGCACACGCTGGCAACCCGCAACGAAATTTCATTCCAGTACCCGCCTTACTACGAAGATGCTGAAGCCGATGACTGGAACGGGGAATACTCCATGTTTCGTTTCAACACCATGGAACCACCTTTTAAAGCCGGTGAGTCACTGGTTATCCGCGATAGCATTGATGCCGACAGTCCGCGTAAAGCGTGGCAGTACCTGTTAGGTCAGCGTCGTGTGCGTCGAGCCCCCACCGTAGCCTATGATACACCGGACTTTGTTGCCTCCGGTGCTAACTACTTCGACGAAGTACAGGGCTTGTTGGGTCACATTGACCGCTACAGCTGGACGCTGAAAGGCAAAAAGGAAATGCTGGTGCCTTACAACAATAATGGCTTTATTGCGTCTGATGCGGATGAGGCTATTGCTGAGTTTCATTTAAACCCTGAACACGTTCGCTGGGAAAAACACCGCGTTTGGGAAGTGGAAGCGCAGATAGGCGAAGGTAAACGTCATGCGGTGCCAACCCGTACCTATTACATCGATGAAGACTCTTGGGTGATCCTGCTGATGGACGGCTATGATGCTGAAGGCAACCTGTGGAGAACCACGCAGGTTACACCGTTTGTACTGCCGTCTGTTCCCGCAGTACTGGTCAAAACGGCCACGGTTTTCAACCTGCAGGCAAAAACCATGAGTGTGATTCAGTCTCTCAATGGTGAGCGCTTCTTTGTGGTGGATACTAAGCCAGAGACGTTCTTTACCGGTGATGCTGTAGCGGCTGACGCCGTACGCTAACCACCTTGCTTTAAAGCACAGGCCCGCGTCAGCGGGCCATTCCTGTGATGTAACAGAGATAGTTATCATGAAACGAATGAACGTAGATGGCTTGTTCGGCTTTGCATTGCCCTCAATCTTCTTCACTTTTCTACTGCTGTGCGCACCGCTTCACGCCTCAGCTGAGAACGAAGCCGAATCTACACTTGTGGATGTGCTGGATGCCCCCGCCAAACAAAATAAAACCAGTGTAAATACACTGCAACTAGGCCTCGCAAGGGCTGGTAGCAAACTGGTGTCTGTAGGCGAACGCGGCGTTATCCTGCTATCCGAAGATGAGGGAAATAGCTGGACTCAGGCGAAATCAGTGCCGGTGTCAGTTACCCTTACTGCGGTAACCTTCAGCGACCCGTTAAACGGCTGGGCAGCCGGTCATAGCGGCGTCATTTTGGTGACGACTGATGGTGGTAACACCTGGCAGGTGCAACTGGATGGTTATCAGGCCGCACAACTTGCCATGGCTGAAGCCGAATCGCTGGTAGCAGCCGGTGATGAACGCGGCGAGCGCGCTAAACGTAATGCAGGGTATCTGATTAAGGAAGGAGCGGATAAGCCTATTCTGGATATCTTCTTTGCTAATCAGTTTGATGGCTGGGCAATCGGTGCTTATGGCCTGGCTTATGCCACCAATGACGGTGGTGATAATTGGTATTCGATAATTGCCCGGCTACCAAACCCTGCCGGCAAACACCTGTACAAGGTGGTTCGCTCCAATGACGAACTGATTATCTTAGGTGAACAGGCGGCGGTATTTACCTCTGCAGATGATGGCGACACTTTCACGAAGCTCGACACGCCTTACTACGGCAGCTTTTTTGATGGTCTGCTGCTTGATGACGGCACCCGCCTGTTGTATGGCCTGCGCGGTAACGTATGGCGTCAGAGTAAAGGTAAAGGTCGCTGGAAACGGGTGAAACTGGGGTCCGAAGTCACGCTGACCAGTGGTTTGGTTGGCTCTGACGGTCAGATTATGCTGGCGGACCAAAGCGGACAACTGTTTATCAGTGCCGACTCGGCAAAAAATTTCAGCCTGATGGGCCAGGCACCCTTTGGTGGTATCACCGATATTATTCAATCGCAAAGCGGCTATGCCGTTGCAACCGCGCGCGGTTCGCATCCGGTTAGTGACGACAATCTGGTGAGTAGGGGAGCGCGATAATGACTAAACATACACAGGGCGAAACCCTAATTCGTCATCTCGAAGACTTCGATACCAGTTCCGGACGCGTTCTGGAACGGGCCATTTTTAATTTCAGGCCAATCATTATTTTGTTATGCATGGTAGTGACCGGGATTTTGGGCTATCAGTCAACGCAACTTACCTTAAGTGCTGCGTTTCAAAAAATGATCCCCAGCAATCATCCGTATATTCTTAACTTTCTGGATAACCGCAAACAACTATCGGATACCAGTAATGCTTTACGGATAGCCGTGCACAATACTGAAGGCAGCATTTTTGATGCCCAGTACCTGGAAACACTGCGCGAATTAAATGACGAATTGTTCCTGATGCCTGGGGTGGAGCGGCCGTTTATGAAGTCGTTGTGGACGCCCTCGGTACGCTGGACCGGCGTAACCGAAGAAGGACTCGATGGTGGGCCGGTTATTCCGGATGACTATGACGGTTCCCAGGCATCCCTGGATCAGGTACGGTTAAATGTCGAGCGTTCTGGTGAGGTGGGGCAACTGGTTTCTGGCAACTATGCTTCCAGTATTATTCTGGTGCCTTTGCGGGAAATGGATCACGAAGGCAACCAACTGGATTACCATGCGTTCTCGGCAAAGCTTGAAGAGCTCAGAGCGAAATATCAGAAAGACGGTATTGAGATACATATCACCGGCTTTGCCAAGGTGGTGGGCGATTTAATCGACGGGCTAAAACAGGTACTGGTGTTTTTTGCGATCACTATTGGTATTGCCACCGTGGTGTTGTTTATTTACACCCGTTGTATTCGCAGTACGTTGCTGGTGGTGAGTTGTTCGCTGATTGCCGTGGTCTGGTTATTGGGTTTATTACCGACTCTTGGCTATGAGCTGGATCCGTATTCGATACTGGTACCTTTTCTGGTGTTCGCCATTGGCATGAGTCATGGCGCGCAAAAGATGAACGGTATTATGCAGGATATCGGTCGCGGAATTCATAAGTTACTGGCGGCTCGTTATACCTTCCGTCGCCTGTTCCTGGCTGGCATTACTGCGCTTATTTCTGATGCCGTTGGTTTTGCCGTACTGATGGTCATTGATATTCCGGTCATCCAGGACCTGGCTGTCACTGCCAGTATCGGTGTCGCCGTACTCATTTTCAGCAACCTGATTTTGCTACCGGTGCTACTGTCTTACACCGGGGTTGCCCAGTCTGCCGCAAAACGCAGCATCCATGCAGAGTTAAGGGATGAAGCGGACGTTTCACACAGCAAGCATCCGCTGTGGGCATTCCTGGATCTGTTTACCCGGAAGAAGTACGCCACTGTAACTGTTATCGGGGCGATAATTCTAGGCGTCGGTGGCAGTATGATCAGCGCCAATGTAAAAATCGGTGATACCGATCAGGGTGCGCCGGAGTTGCGTCCGGACTCTCGCTATAACCTTGATAATGCCTTTATGACTGCAAACTATACTACCAGTTCGGACGTGTATGTGGTGATGGTTAAGACAGAGCAGTACGCCTGTGCCCATTATGATACGCTGATGGCGGTGGATGCTTTGGAGCAGGAATTACGGCAACTTTCGGGAGTGGTGACTACGTCTTCACTTGCCGGTCTGGCCAAGGTGGCTAATGCCGGAATGAACGAAGGTAATCTCAAGTGGTACGGCATTCCCCGTTCTCAGGGCATGCTCAATGCCATTATTACCCGGGCACCACGAGAGATGTTTAATCAGAACTGTGACCTGCTGACCATTTTCGCTTATCTGGAGGATCACAAGTCTGACACTCTCAATGAAGTGGTGCAGACCGTGGAAGCCTTTGCCAAACAATACAATACTGAAAAATTCCAGTTCTTAAATGCTGCAGGTAATTCAGGGATTGAGGCGGCTACCAATATCGTGGTGGAAAAGGCTAATACACAAATGCTGCTGTATGTTTACAGTGCCGTGATCATTCTTGCCTTTATTACCTTCCGCTCCTGGCGCGCGGTGGTGTGTGCCATTCTGCCACTGATGCTGACTTCTATTTTATGTCAGGCTTTAATGGTGTGGTTAAACATCGGCGTGAAAGTGGCAACGTTGCCGGTTATCGCCCTGGGTGTAGGGATTGGTGTGGATTACGCGTTGTATATTCTCACTGTAATGAAGTCCCGTTTGCAGGATGGTAAGTCGCTTTCAGACGCTTACTACGACGCACTATTGTTTACCGGCAAAGTGGTGGTTCTGACCGGTATTACCCTGGGCATTGCCGTAGCGACCTGGGTGTTCTCACCGATTAAATTTCAGGCTGACATGGGGATCCTGCTAGCCTTTATGTTTATCTGGAACATGTTAGGGGCACTGATACTGTTGCCAGCGCTGGCAAGGTTTTTAATGCCAGGAGCAGCCAGGCAGAGAAGTGCTTAAACATAAATTGCGGTAATGGTAAGTATTTTGCTTAATTGAAATTACGTTGTAATTAAAGTGTTAACACTTTTGGAATTAAAGGGGTATGATGGGCCAGAGATGGCCCCATACCCCCTGTTGTTGGACAGTAGTATGATTGCAGATCAACAAATAGCGCAGGAAGAAAAAGAAGTAGTCGATCGTTTCGACCTTCGCTCTAAACTCCGTTTTAACCAGGAAACAGGGAAGATCTGGCTGGGCGAAAGCCGTTTGTTGTTATTTCATGCCAAAGCGCTGATGGAAATGCGCACCAAGTTATTTGATTACCTTGACGCAGAGTCCGCCAAGCGGATGCTCATCCGTATTGGTTTTGTTGCTGGCGAGCAGGATGCCGACCTGGCCCACAAGCTGGCAGATAACAAAAATAACTACGATGTGTTTCGCATTGGGCCTGAGCTGCATGCCTTTGAAGGGCACGTGCGCTCGCACATCACCGAAGCTGAAATCGACTGGGAAACCGGGCGGTTTTTTGGCGAAGTCATCGTTGAGAACTCCTGGGAAGCCGAAGCGCATTTGCAGTCGCTGGGCTTATCTGAAGAAGCTGCCTGCTGGACTATAGTGGGATATGCGTCAGGCTATACCAGCCGCTTTTTCCGCCGTTTTATTGTGTTTAAAGAAATTGAATGCATGTGTAAGGGCGATCATCACTGCAAGATTGTAGGCAAACCCGCAGACTGCTGGGATGATGAGAACTATATTGAATTATTTCGTGACGATCCGCTCAGCCCGTCATTACGGGAAATCGAAAAAGAACTTAGCCAGCTGCGTGGTAAGCGTCAGGTAAAATATGATACCGATGGCCTGGTGGGCGCCTCGCCCGAATTTACCAGTGCCCTGAACTTGCTGAAGCGAGCGGCGGATTCGCCAATTAACGTGCTGTTGCTTGGCGAGACTGGCGTGGGTAAAGAGGTCTTTGCCCGTTGGTTACATGAGCACAGCAGTCGCAGCGAAAAGCCTTTTATTGCCGTCAACTGCGGGGCAATTCCCCATGAATTGATTGAAGCGGAACTCTTTGGGGTGAAAAAAGGGGCCTATACTGGCGCTCAGGAATCCCGCCCAGGGCGCTTTGAGCGCGCCGATGGCGGTACCTTGTTTTTGGATGAGTTAGGTGATTTGCCTTTATCGGCGCAGGTTAAACTCCTGCGGGTATTACAAACCGGTGAAGTAGAACGACTCGGCGATGATGAGGTGCGTAGGGTGAATGTGCGTTTGGTTGCCGCGACCAATGTTGACCTTCAACAAGCCATTAAAGACAGTCAGTTCCGGGCCGATCTGTATTACCGTATTGCCACCTACCCGGTCAACATTCCGCCTTTAAGAGAACGACGGGGAGACATTCTTATCCTTTGCAACGCCATGATAGAGCGCTTTTCTGCCAGCTACCAAAAGCGCCTGACAGGATTGTCAGGCCAGTCAATGCAGGTGCTGACACGCTATGAATGGCCGGGCAATGTGCGCGAGCTGGAAAACGTGATTGAACGCGGTGTACTGCTGGCAACGGATGGCGGCTTAATTGAGTTGGAGCATTTGTTTGTCAGCCCGCCGGATTTAGAGGATACCCAGGAACGTATTAGTGAAGTTGATGAGCAAGGGCTGGTTAAGCCGCTCAGTGCAATACCGGAAATGGATACCCAGTTTTACGATAAGCTGCTTGAGCAAGGCGAGTTTGATTTAGCCAGCCACGAACAGCAACTGTTCGAGGCCGCCGTAAGAAAAGCGAAAGGTAACCTGACTCATGCGGCGCAATATCTTGGCGTTACCCGCCGGCAGTTGGCTTACCGGGTCAACGAAAAACCGCGCTGAAGCCAGATTAAAACAGTCCCAACCCCACCGGGCGGGTTTGATCATTTGATCAGCTCGTTTCGGTGTTCCCTTCCTGATTTAATTAAATGGTTAACTGCCGGCAACGGTTTTTATTCACTCATTTTATTTTTAATCCTAACCACCTGCTTCAGTAGGTAGTGATCATTTAAGATAGGTTTTTGCCTGTATTGCTAGCGGTTAACAAAGGAAATTGTTTATACCGTTTTGTTGGAGTCGCCGACGACATAGTTGGGAATATAGCAACAAACCTCTCCGTGATTCATTTCAGTCTCGCTATCCGTAGCATTCCTCATACTGAGACATGCCAATGGCATTCTGGTTATTCGTCACCCCGCATTACCAACCTTACAAAATTGTAAGGGCACAACATCAAACTAACAAATGCGTTATGCAAACGTTAATTAAAATCGCTAAAAATTTACATGAAATATATAAATATCAATTAAAACAATAAGATAAAATGTTGGCATGATACCTGTATTAAGTTAATGGATTGTTGCGCTCAAGGGCGCTTAGAAGCTCATAGTGGAGAACAGATTATGGCGATGACAGGTGTATTACGTCCAGGACATGTAGCTGTACGGGTATTAGATTTGGATGAAGCGGTTAAGTTTTACAGTGATGTAATGGGACTCGTTGAAACCGGTCGTGATGACATGGGACGGGTTTATTTCAAGTGCTGGGATGAGCAGGACCACAACAGTTATATCATTCGTGAGGCCGAGCAGGCAGGTGTTGATTTCGTAGGCTTCAAAGTACTCGATACTGCCACCCTCGATAAGCTTGAGAAAGATTTGAACGCTTACGGTGTAGAAACCCGCCGTCTTGAAGCCGGTGATTTACTTGAAACCGGTGAGCGGGTCCGCTTCACGCTGCCATCCGGCCACGAATTTGAGCTTTACGCAGAGAAAACCAAAGTGGGCAACGGTATGGGCCTGATTAACCCGGCCCCCTGGTACACCCAGAGTGAGCACGGTATTGCGCCGGTACGCCTGGACCACATGCTGTTGTACGGGCCAGACATCGCTAAAGTGAAGGCCATTTTTGAAGATGTTTTGGGTTTCTTCCTGGTTGAGCGTGTACTGGCTGAAGATAACGAGTCAGAAGCGGCTATCTGGCTGTCCTGCTCGCACAAAGTTCACGATATAGCCTTTGTTGAATATCCGGAGCCTGGCAAGCTGCATCACACTTCATTTCTGATGGAAAGCTGGGAACGTGTGCTGCGTGCTGGTGACATTATGTCGATGAACAAAGTGGCCGTGGACATTGGCCCCACGCGTCACGGCATCACTCGTGGTTGTACCATTTATGCCTGGGATCCTTCCGGTAACCGTTTTGAAACGTTTATGGGCGGTTATCACCCTTACCCTGATTACGAAACCATTACCTGGACCTGGGATAACTTCGCGCAGGGGCTCGATTACCCGCAGCGTAAGCTGCACGAGAGCTTCCTGACGATAGTGAGCTAACGGCAAACCTGGAAGGACAAATCATGAACGACAGTATTGCGGCCCCGAAAGAGCAGTTCGACACCTCGTTACATTACGTGCGTGTGACAGGCAAACGAGACGACGGATTTGTGGAGTTTGAGTTTAGTGTAGGCCAGCCGGAGGTGGCACTGGAAATGGTGCTTAAACAGCAGGACTTTGAAAAGTTTTGTGAAGAACAAAAGGTGACATTCCTCGATGAGGAAGCGGCTCCCTCCGACGATGAAGAAAAGAATGCATTCCAGTGGAGTCTCCACGACGCTACCCACCACTTTCGTGACGAGTAGATAGGCAAGTTTAGAGGAAAGAATTATGCAAATCGATGTACAAACGGTCAATATTGAACAGAAAAATCAGACCTTTAGCCATTTAAAGAAGCGCTTTGGCGATAAGAAAATCCCATCGCGGTATCAGGAAGCCAGCTATGACCTGCAGGCCGAAGAGAATCTGCATTATCGCCCGACCTGGGCGCCAGAGCAGGAGCTTTACGATCCGAATTTAAGCAAAATTCGCATGAACGACTGGTATGACTTAAAAGATCCCCGTCAGTTCTATTACAGCACCTACACGCTGAATCGTGCCAAGCAACAGGAGACCATGGAGTCTAATTTCAAGACGGTTGAGTCGCTGAACCTGATTGAAGGCATGCCGGACCCGGTTCTGGCTGTGGCGCAGGACCTACTCATTCCGTTGCGCCATGCCAATTACGCGGCCAACATGAATAACACCCTGGTTTGCGGCTACGGTTATGGCACGGTGTTTACCCAGCCCTGTGTTTATCACGCGATGGATAATTTAGGCATTGCCCAGTACCTGTCTCGTCTTGGCCTGATGATTGGAGATGTGGAATCCCTCGAAGCAGCAAAGCAGGACTGGATGGACAGCGATGCCTGGCAACCGCTGCGCCGCTCACTGGAAGATCTGATGTGTGTGCGCGATCCGGTGGAAGTATTCATTAAACAAAACTTTGTGCTGGATGGCCTGCTTTATCCGCTGGTGTATCAGCGCATTGTCGACCAGAACCTGGTTGAGCAGGGTGGTTCAGGCATTTCAATCCTTACCCAGTTCATGACTAACTGGTATCTGGAGTCCAAACGGTGGGTGGACTCGGTGATCAAAACTATGGCGTCTGAATCTGCAGAGAACAAAGCGGTTCTGGAAGAGTGGATCGACAGCGCCGCTAATCACTTTACCTCGGTATTGCTGCCAGTGGCAGGGTTAGCGGTTGCAGGTAATCAGGCCGACGAACTGGTTAGTGAAGCTCACGACGAATTATTACAGCGCGCTAAAAAAGCCGGTTTGTTTAAGTAGGAATCAAGATGTCTAAAGTATTTATCATTTTACAGGCCAATGAAGAGACCCGCTCGATTGTGGAAGCCATTGAGCAGGATAACCCGGATGCCGAAGTGGTACACGAGCCAGCTATGGTGAAGGTACAGGCCGAAGGCCACCTGGTGGTGCGTCGCGAAACCATTGAAGAAGAAATTGGCCGTGAGTTCGATATGCAGGAACTCAACATTAACTTAATCACGCTCAGCGGCAACGTCGATGAAGACGAAGACGCTCTGACACTCACCTGGAACAGCTAGGAGACTATCGTGGATATTAAAAAGACCCCGAAGAAACTTAACGTAAAAGAGAAGTATCGCTTAATGACCCGCGATCTGGCCTGGGAGCCAAGCTATCGCGATGAGAAAGAAATTTACCCTTATGTTGATTACGAAGGCATTAAGGTTCACGACTGGTCGAAATGGGAAGATCCGTTCCGCTTAACCATGGATGCTTACTGGAAATACCAGGCAGAAAAAGAGCGTAAGTACTATGCAATCATTGACGCCCACGCGCAGAACAATGGCCATCTGAACGTTACGGATGCGCGGTACTTAACCGCAATCAAGCTGTTTCTGCAGGGCATCAGCCCGGGTGAATATGCCGCTCACCGTGGTTTTGCCCGGGTCGGTCGTGAGTTTGCCGGAGTGGGCCCGCAGGTGGCGTGTCAGATGCAGTCGATTGATGAAATCCGTCATGCACAAACCCAGGTTCACGCTATGTCGAACTACAACAAGTTCTATAATGGCTTTAAAGATTTCGCGAACCAGCGTGACCGTATCTGGTATACCTCAGTACCGCGCTCATTCTTTGACGATGCCATGTCGGCAGGGCCATTTGAGTTCCTGATCGCCATTGGTTTCTCATTCGAGTACGTACTGACCAACCTGCTGTTCGTGCCGTTTATGTCAGGCGCTGCCTACAACGGTGATATGGCCACCTGTACTTTTGGTTTCTCGGCACAGTCAGACGAAGCCCGTCATATGACACTGGGTCTGGAATGTATCAAGTTTATGCTCGAGCAGGATCCGGACAATATTCCAATTGTGCAGAAATGGATCGACAAATGGTTCTGGCGTGGTTGCCGCCTGTTAACCCTGGTTGCGGCCATGATGGATTACATGCTGCCTAAACGCGTGATGTCATGGCGCGAAGCGTGGAATATCTATGGCGTGGAAAATGGTAACGCACTGTTCCGCGATCTGGCTCGCTACGGCATTAAACCACCGATGCACTGGGACGACGTTGAAAAGTCAATCGATCACACTTCGCACCAGATTATGCTGGGCCTGTATCAGTGGAAGTTCGGTACGGCGTTCCATTCATGGACCCCAACCGCAAGCGACATTGAATGGTTAAAAGAAAAGTATCCAACCACCTTTGAAAAATACTACCTGCCGCGCTGGGAATACGCCATTGCGCAGAAAGAAAACAGTGGTGAGTACAATAACTTTGGTTTACCCAAGCTGTGTCAGACCTGTCAGTTACCTTGTCTGTTTACTGAGCCGGATGATCCAACGCAACTGGCGCACCGCGAAACAGAATACGAAGGCGAGAAATATCACTTCTGTTCGGATGGCTGTCAGCATGTGTTTGAGCAGGAACCTGAGAAATATGTTCAGGCCTGGTTACCTATGCCGTCTATAATGCAGGAACCGTTAAAAGGCGACCTGGCCGCGTGGATGGAGTGGGCAAGCCTGGAGCCAACGGCTTCTGGTGAATATGCCAACTCTGAAGACAAAGCGAACTTCGAGAAATGGCGTAAGCAGGTTTCAACCGACTAATCAAAATTAAAGCATCGCCCGGGAATGCCGGGCGATATAAGCCTGCATAGTCAGGTGTAAACAGGAGAATTATTATGGCAGTTGTAGCAAATGGCGAGTACAAGTTCCCGTCGCGAGACCGGGTAGAAAATTACTATGGTCATCAGTTGTTATTTGCATGCTGGGATCATCACATGCTGATGGCGGCGGCTTTTATGTTGTTTGGTGCGCCGGATCAGAAACTGGGTGACATTATTGAACAGCAGTTAAAGCCACTTATGCAGCCGGATCCCGATTTCGACAAGATTGACTGGGACGCTATTGAGTGGACCAAAAGTGGTGAACCATGGACGCCCGACTTTAATAAAACAATTAAGCAAAATGGCCTGGTGCATAAAGAGCAATTCTGCTTTAAAACCCCTGGCTTGTCGACACTGGTTCCGCCTCAGGGAGAATAACCATGAGCTTTGAAGTAACCATTGAGCCATTGGGACAAACCATTGAGGTAGAGGAAGAGCAGACCATTCTGGATGCCGCGCTGCGGGCGGGGATTTACCTGCCCCATGCCTGCTGCCACGGGTTGTGTGCAACCTGCAAGATTGATGTGCTGGACGGCGAAGTCGATCACGGTGAAGCCTCCAGTTTTGCCTTAATGGATTTTGAGCGCGATGAAAATAAATGTCTGGCGTGCTGTGCGATCCCGGAAAGTGATTTGGTGATCGAAGCGGAGATTGAGGAAGATCCTGACTCCCGTAACCTGCCGGTGCAGGACTATCAGTGCACGGTAAGCCGCATCGAAGAGTTAACCCCCACCATTAAAGGTATCTGGCTGAAGATAGCAGATGCCGATGGTATTGAGTTTCAGGCGGGTCAGTACATCAACCTTAATCTGCCGGACGATATTGGCAGCCGGGCTTTCTCGATTGCCAGCACACCAGCGGAGCCTGGCGAAATTGAGCTGAATATCCGTAAGGTTCCCGGCGGCGTGGGAACGGCCTATATTCACGATGAGCTCAAAGAGGGCGATGACATAACCTTTAGCGGACCCTACGGACGCTTCTTTGTGAAAAAATCAGCCGACATGCCCATGATATTTATGGCGGGTGGTTCGGGGCTATCCAGTCCCCGTTCGATGATAATGGAACTGCTTGAAGAAGGTTGCGAGCATCCGATCACACTGGTCTACGGTCAGCGCACCCGGGAAGAACTTTATTATCACGACGAGTTTCTAGCCCTGGCTAAAAAGTACGCCAACTTTACTTATATTCCGGCGCTGTCTGATGCCGGTGACGATGGCGTCTGGCAGGGAGAGGTGGGTTTTGTTCACGAAGCCGCTCAGCGTGCGTTTAATGGCGACTTCAGTGGCAATAAGGCTTATCTCTGTGGGCCACCGCTGATGATTGATGCCTGTATCAATACCTTAATGCAGGGGCGCCTGTTTGAACGGGATATTTATACGGAGAAGTTTATTTCCGCCGCGGATGCACAGCAGGTACGCAGCCCGCTGTTTAAAAATATCTGATTTGTGTCACAGGGAAGTGATACCCGTCAGCCAGAGTTGTCCAGGTAATAACGGTTGTACAGCAACTGCCGCAATGCGATCCGAACCCTTAGGGTGGCGGACCTTGCGGCTTTTTAGTTTGCCAGTCAGGCAGGCTTGTGACGGCACTGGCTGACTCACTCTTAATTATACCTTTTAAGTATCAAGTTGTTTTTTAAATGGTATTAGACGGTATGGAGTTGGGGATTTACACTGACCTTAAGTGTTATTGAGTTGTAAATATTAATTTAAGGGCTTGCGTAGCCTAAAGTGAGAGTCCGATATGCGCCAAGTAGAAAATTTTATCCGCGGAGAGTTTGTCGCAGCCAGAGATGGCAAGCGCTTTGACAAAGTATCTCCGGTGACCGGCGAAGTTATCGCCAGCATTGCCGAAGCAGGACGTAGTGACGTTAATGAAGCCGTACTGGCGGCCAAAGCAGCGCTGCAAGGCGAATGGTCTACCTTTACCACTAATCAGCGGGTGGAAATGCTGTATGAAGTGGCTGATGAAATCACCCGCCGCTTTGAAGATTTTGTGGAAGCCGAAATGGCCGATACCGGTCAGCCTTCTAATGTTATGCGCCATGTCTTTATTCCTCGCGGCGCGGCCAACTTCAAAATCTTCGCTGATACTATCAAAAATGTCCCCACCGAGAGTTTTATGCTCGACACGCCGGATGGCGCAGGCGCACTGAACTACGGTGTTCGCACACCTAAAGGCGTAATTGGCGTTATCAGCCCGTGGAACGCGCCGTTCATGCTGATGACCTGGAAAGTCGGCCCGGCACTGGCCTGCGGAAATACCGTGGTAGTCAAGCCATCAGAAGAAACCCCACTGACCTCCGTACTACTGGGTGAAGTAATGAATAAAGTGGGCGTACCCAAAGGCGTTTATAACGTGGTAAACGGTTTCGGCCCGGATTCAGCTGGTGCATTCCTTACCGAACACAAAGACGTTGATGCCATTACCTTTACCGGTGAAACCCGCACCGGTACCGCCATCATGAAAGCCGCTGCCGAAGGCACCCGTGATGTATCGTTTGAAATGGGGGGTAAAAATGCCGGTATCGTATTTGCCGACTGCGACTTTGATAAAGCCATTGAAGGCATCTCCCGCTCGTCTTTCTTAAACTCCGGGCAGGTGTGTTTAGGTACCGAGCGGGTGTATGTGGAGCGCCCGATTTTCGACAAGTTCGTGGCCGCACTGAAAGAAAAGGCCGAAGCGGTTAATTACGGTAAGCCCACCGACGAAGGCGTTAACTACGGCCCTTTAATCAGTAAAGAGCATCAGGATAAAGTCCTGTCTTACTATAAAAAAGCGGTAGAGGAAGGCGCCACGGTGATCACCGGTGGTGGTGTACCCGAGGTACCAGAAGCGCTCAAAAACGGTCACTGGATCCAACCGACTATCTGGACTGATTTAGCCGATGACGCCGCTGTAGTAAAAGAAGAGATTTTTGGCCCTTGTTGTCACATTCGCCCCTTCGACAGCGAAGAAGAAGTGATAGGCCTGGCAAACAGTACTGATTACGGCCTGGCAACCACCATCTGGACCAAAGACCTGCCGCGGGCACACCGTATGGCGGCCAAAATCGATGTGGGCATTTGCTGGGTAAACAGCTGGTTCCTGCGCGATCTACGCACCGCATTTGGTGGCACCAAGCAGTCCGGTATAGGCCGTGAAGGCGGCGTGCATTCCCTGGAGTTCTACACCGAGCTGCGTAACGTTTGCGTGAAGCTATAGGAGCGGTCAGACATGGATAATTCACAAATTAAAAAACTAGGTAATGCGTTGTATGAGGCCATGGTGTCACGCAACACGCTGGTGCCGTTTACCGAGCAACACCCGGATATTACTTTAGAGCAGGCTTACGAGATTCAGTTGCAATATATCCAGCGTCGCCTGGACGCCGGTGAGAAAATTGTAGGCAAAAAAATTGGCGTCACCAGCAAAGCGGTACAGGATTTTCTCGGCGTCTTTCAGCCAGACTTTGGTCAGCTCACCGACAAAATGGTGTACCAGGAAGGCGAAACTATCGACCTTAACGAGCTTATTCAGCCTAAAGCAGAAGCGGAGCTGGCCATTGTGCTCAAAGAAGACCTGATTGGCCCGGGCATTACTGCGGTAGACGTGATCCGTGCCACCGATTATGTGAGCCCGTGTTTTGAAATTGTCGACTCACGGATCACCGACTGGAAAATCAAAATTCAGGACACCGTGGCCGACAATGCCTCTTGCGGTGTGTATGTGGTCAGTAACATCAAAGCCGATCCCCGCAAGGTGGATATCACCATGGCAGGTATGACCCTGTACAAAAATGGTGAGCTGTTCTCTACCGGTGTGGGCGCAGCAGTACAAGGCTCGCCTTTTAACGCGGTGGCCTGGCTGGCCAATACTCTGGGGGAACTTGGTATTCCGTTTAAAGCAGGCGAGGTGATCCTGTCCGGCTCACAGTCTGCCCTGGTACCCGTTACCGATGGTGACGAACTGGAGTGTTACATCGCCGGCGTGGGTGGTTGTAAAGTGAATTTTGCCGGGAGCACAAAAGTATGAAAACCAGCTTAACCCAAGAACAAATTATCCGTTTCTGTGAGCGAGTGGAAGGTGCTCAGCGCCGTGCGAATGATATCGCAAAACTCACCAACGAATACCCAGAAATGACCATTGAAGACGGCTATGCTGTGCAGAATGCCCTGCGTGCCCGGTTCATAGAGCAAGGCGAGAAGCTGATTGGCTGGAAAGCAGGCTTAACCTCAAAAGCCAAAATGGTTCAGATGGGCGTGGATAAACCGTCAATTGGTTTTTTAACCGACGCCATGTCACGCCCTGAAAATACGGCAATCAGCACCCACGATATGGTGCATCCCCGGGTGGAATGCGAAGTGGCGTTTGTCACCAAGGCCGACCTGAGCGGCCCGGCCTGCACGCGCGCCGATGTACTGGCGGCAACCGATTTTGTGATGCCAGCCGTTGAGGTCATCGATTCGCGCTATGAAAACTTTAAGTTCGATTTACCCAGTGTGATTGCAGATAACAGTTCATCAGCCCGTTTTGTGGCGGGCGGTCGTCCACGTTACGTTGATGATATCGAAGTCGATGGTATTGGTGTCGCCATGGAGCTTAACGGCGAAATTGTTGAAATGGGCTCTTCTGCCGCGGTAATGGGTCATCCGGCCGATGCGGTGGCCATGGTCGTCAATATTCTGCATGACATGGGTGAAACCCTGCCAGCCGGAAGCTTTGTGATGAGTGGCGGAATTACCGCTGCCGTGGCGGTGAAACCTGGTGACAACGTGATTGCACGCTATCAGGATTTGGGCAGCGTTAGTCTGCGTTTCGAATAAACCCGCTAATTGAACGGAGAACAACCATGCCAATAATCGAAATGCACCTCATGACAGGGCGAACGGAAGAACAAAAATGCAATGCCGCCAAAGCCGTTACCGACGCGCTGGTATCGTCGCTGGGCGTTAAACGTGAGTCAGTGCGGATCCTTATAACTGAACACGGTGAACACGACTTTTTCGTGTCCGGAATGACCATGAAAGAGCGCAGTCAGGCTCAGCAGGCAGCCCAACAACCACTGAATGCAGAGGGGAAATAGCAATGAAAAAGATTAAATGTGCGTTAATTGGTTCGGGCAATATCGGTACCGACCTGATGTACAAGGTTATGCGCAGCGAGTGGCTGGAGCCGGTCTGGATGGTGGGTATTGACCCTGAATCCGAAGGCCTGGCCCGGGCTAAAAAAATGGGGCTGAAAACCACTGCCGAAGGCGTGGACGGACTGCTTCCTCATGTGGAAGAAGACGGTATTCAAATTGCTTTTGATGCCACCAGTGCTTATGTACACGCGGAAAACAGCCGTAAGTTAAATGCCAAAGGGGTGATGATGATTGACCTCACCCCGGCGGCGATCGGTCCGCTGTGTGTACCGCCGGTCAACCTGAAAGAGCATGCCGACAAGCAGGAAATGAATGTGAATATGATTTCCTGTGCCGGTCAGGCAACCATTCCTATTGTTAACGCGGTAGCACAGGTACAGGGCGTGGAATACGCCGAAATTATTGCCAGCCTGTCGAGTAAATCCATTGGTGCGGGTACCCGCGCCAACCTGGACGAATTTACCTATACCACCTCCAATGCCATTGAAAAAGTGGGTGGTGCGAAAAAAGGCAAGGCGCTGGCCATAATCAATCCCGCTGATCCTCCGATCATTATGCGTAACACCATTTACTGCCTGACCGAAGGCGAACCCGACGAAGTGGCGATCCGCGACTCAGTACTGAAGATGATTGAACAGGTTCAGAAATACGTGCCCGGTTACAAGCTGGTGAATGGCCCGACTTTCGAAGGCAACAAAATGGCGGTGTTTATGGAAGTCGCTGGTCTGGGTGATTACCTGCCGAAATATGCCGGTAACCTCGACATTATGACGGCGGCGGCTACCCGCACCGCAGAAATGTTTGCCGAAGAAATTGCTAACGGCACTATCACGTTAACCCCGGTGGAGGCAGCGTAATGAGCAAAAACATTATTTTACATGACATGTGTCTGCGCGATGGTATGCACGCTAAAAAGGAGCAAATCAGCGTAGAACAAATGGTTAAAGTCGCAAAAGCGATGGACGACGCTGGTGTACCCTACATTCAGGTTACTCATGGCGCCGGGTTAGGCGGAAATTCGCTGCAGCATGGCTTTGCCCTTGCCAGCAACGAAGAGTACATCAGTGCGGTAGCAGAGGCAGTAAAACAAACCATTATCTCTGTGCTGCTTATTCCTGGCCTTGGCACCATGAAAGAATTGAAGTCTGCTTATGAAAGTGGTGCGCGCAGTGTACACGTTGCTACCCACTGTACCGAAGCTGACACCTCACCCCAGCACATCGCTTTTGCGCGTGAATTAGGCATGGATACCTCCGGCTTTTTAATGATGTCTCACCTGAATACACCACAGGGGCTTACTGAGCAGGCATTGCTGATGGAGTCTTATGGTGCCAATACCGTATACATCACTGACTCAGCCGGATTTATGCTGCCGGAAGATGTCACTGAAGTGATTAGCCGCCTGCGCGGTGAACTTAAACCAGAAACCGAAATTGGTTTCCATGGGCATCACAACATGGCGCTTGGGGTATCGAATTCGGTAGCGGCAATTAAAGCCGGTGCCACTCGCATTGACGCTTCCGTTGCCGGACTTGGCGCAGGCGCCGGTAATACGCCGCTGGAAGTACTGGCTGCCGTGCTTGAGCGAATGGGTATTTCAACCGGCCTGGATCTGTTCAAGCTGATGGATATCGCCGAAGACATCATTACCCCCATGATGGACCACATGGTTCGCATCGACCGTGACTCGCTGACGTTAGGTTATGCCGGGGTTTACTCAACCTTCCTGTTGCATGCCAAAAAGGCGGCCGAGAAGTACGGTTTATCAGCCCGGGATATTCTGGTTGAGCTGGGGCGTAAGAAGATGATCGGTGGTCAGGAAGACATGATCCAGGATACCGCTATGACGCTGGCCAAAGAGAAAGGTCTGTTAAAAGAAGCTGTTTAAAAAGGTGCATTATGCCTGATAAAAACCTTGCCATTGTTGTGGGTGCAACCGGTACCTTCGGCGTGGAAATCGTCCGACAACTTATCGACAACGGCCTGCATGTGCTGGCCGTTGGCCGCAGCGCCGACTCGCTGGCCAGTTTAACTGAGCAATTTAGTGAAGTTAGCGTGGTGCAGGCTGATATCAGCCAGGATAGCGCCATTGAGGCGATTAAATCTGCCATTACCGGTCCGGTAAAAATGGTGGTACATGGTCCTGGTGTGGCCGTTGCCGGGGGCATTTTAAAAGCGCCCACAGCAGCCATGGTGGATGCGGTCAATATTAAAGTGGGCGGCATCTTACGCTTGAGTCGTGCTGCCGATGAGCACTTTGGCGACAACGCCCGCATTGTCGCGATTGGTGGTCATTATGGTCTTGAGCCGACTGAATATGCAGCGTCTGCCGGCGTGGCGAATGCCGCACTGGTCAATGTTATGCGCCAGCTTTCGCTGGCTTATGGACGCCGCGGCATCAGTGCTCACACCATAGCGCCGGGCCCTGCCGACAGTGACCGTTTGCGCAATGTGGCGACGGCTCGAGCCGAGCAACGCGGTATAAGCGTGGATGATGTACTGGAAGAGTTACTGGAAGAATCCTCGGTGCATCAGTTTACCACCGCCGAACAGGTGGGCTGGGCAGTGTGTAATTTGTTAGATGATCGCGCAATCGGCATGACCGGCTCAACGATTATGCTCGACTCTGGTCGTCGTAAAGGGTTGCCGTAGGCAGCCCTTTATCTTTTAAAGAAATATCCGGGAGTACAACTATGCCAATTGTTAAATTTCACCTTGCTGACAAAGATATCAGCGATGGCCAGATTGAGTCGGTGATTGAACAGGCCACGCAGATTTATGCCGAGGTACTGGACAGTCCGGTTGATCGCATTCGCGTGTTTGTCGATCTGCACGCGCCCAACTTGATTGGTGTGGGCGGTAAACTGGTAAGCAAAGGCGGGAAGAATGCCCCGTTTTTTGAGTTCATTGTGATGAAAGGGCGCTCCCTTGAGCAGCGCCAGGCCATTGCAGAGCAGTTTACCAACATACTGGCAGTCACGCTAAAGGTAGATAAAGCGGATATCCGCGGCAACTGCTATACCGTTGAACCAGAGAACTGGAGCATCGCCGGTAGTCTGGCATCTGAAATCCGCAAAGCCGAAATCGAGGCCAGAGCGCAAGCTGGCGCTTAAGCAATAAAACGTGAACGGACAGGGGAGTGGGCCATGGCTTATACGATCGACATTCTGAACACCCAGGAAACTTACTCCTGTCGTGCAAGTGAGTCGTTACTGGATGGTATGGCGCGCCTCGGGCGTAAAGGGATCCCGGTGGGCTGCCGGGGCGGCGGCTGCGGGATCTGCAAAATTCGGATTGAGAGCGGTGAGTATTCGGCTAAAAAGATGAGCCGCTGTCATGTGAGTGAAGAAGAGCAGGCGGCAGGCCTGGTATTAGCCTGTAAGGTGTTTCCGCTGTCTGACATTACCCTGCGGGTAATCGGTAAGTGCCAGCGTCAGTTTGAGCGCAAATGTGTTAAAGCGGAAACCTTCCTGCCGGCTACCGGCGAGAGCGGACAATAGTATATTTAAAAGAGCACGAGGTGCGGATAATTTGGACATTATCAACACTTCTTTGACAGGGCGTTTTCGCCCTGTTTTTTTTGCTGAAAATATTTCATGGTGCCTGCCATAATTGCACGCTCACTGTACGGATTTTTATAATCCCATTACTTTATTTTAGCAATAATAACAGCAGCTTATAACCTGGCGCAAAGATTGTATCGTGTTTAATGAATGTAAGAAAAAAGACGGGGTACAGAATGTCTGAGTCTGACCAAAACTATCGTACAAAATTAGTGAATACGGAGCAGGTGCAGATTGCATCGGTCTTCGATTCAAAGCTCAATGCAGATAAAGCTATCGAACAAGTAGTGCGTGGCACCGACGTAGAATCACAGCAGGTTACGCTGATTGAACCTGATGACAGCGATTTTAATCGTAAGCTGGAAGGTGACAGCAAGGCGCTTGGTAAAATGATGTGGTATTCGCACTTGTTGCTCGGCGTAGCAGGGCTGGTGGTGGGGCTGATTACCGCCTATTTGCTGGTTAACATCGGACCCGCGCTCACGCAACAGAATCCGCTGGCTACCTACATTGCGGTAATCTCGCCCGGTATTTTTATCGGTTTGTTTGTCGCCGGACTGTTGAGTTTGCGTCCTGATCGCACGCAGATAATTGAGGTAGTTCGTAAAGCCGTTAAGGCAAAACACTACGCCGTAGTGGTAAACCTGAAAAATGGCCAGTCGGTCTCCAAAGTGCGTGATATGTTTAGCCGTCACAGCAGTCAGGTGGTGGAATCAATTCAGTAAACTACCGGTAAACCCTTATGTAGCGCCCAAAACACTCACAAACTGTGAGTGTTTTGTCGTACCATAGTCATAACTATTGTTTTCACACAGGCATGTTCTATTATGGCTATTCATGAAATCACCCACCCACTCATTCAACATAAAATTGGTCTGATGCGAGAAGCTTCCATCAGTAGCAAGGATTTTCGGGAGCTGGCAGGCGAGGTAGGCAATCTGTTAACCTACGAAGCCACACGTCATCTGCCGGTTGAGCTGGTAGACATTAAAGGCTGGACCGGCGAAAGTCTAAAAGTTAAAAGCATCAAAGGCAAAAAAATTACCGTAGTGCCTATACTCCGGGCCGGTCTGGGTATGCTCGACGGCGTGCTGAACCTCATCCCCAACGCCAAAATCAGCGTGGTCGGGTTATACCGTGACGAGGAAACCCTGCAACCGGTAGCCTATTTTGACAAAGTGGTAAAAAACATCGATAAGCGCACCGCGCTAATCGTTGATCCCATGCTGGCCACCGGTGGTACGCTGATTGCCACTATCGACCTGTTGAAACAAAAAGGCTGTAAAAAAATAATGGGGCTGTTTCTGGTCGCAGCACCAGAAGGTATTGCGGCGGTAGAAGCGGCACACCCCGACGTTGATATTTACACCGCATCCATAGACGACCGGCTCAATGAAAAAGGCTATATTCTGCCCGGTCTGGGCGATGCCGGCGACAAAATATTCGGTACCCGCTAGGTTTATCTTCTGCCAGAGCCACACTGACACTTCCTTAATTGAAAGGTTAAACGATTTAGAACGCTTAACCTTTTGTTTTATGCTAAAATTATTTTTAACATTTTTTTAAACTTAATGAAATTAAGTGCGTCTTAAGATACATTAACAAGATTGCAGTAATGTGCTCGGTTGGGAATAGTTGATAATGTTATGAAAAAGCTTACTTTAAAAGATGTTGCTAAGCAGCTCGGTGTTTCTACAGCGACTATTTCAAATGCGTTTAATCGCCCGGATCAGTTATCAGCAAATAAGCGCACCGAGATCCTTGAGGCCTGTAAAGAGATTGGCTATACCGGCCCAAATCGCGCCGCTCAGATCCTACGTAAGGGCCAGTCAAACATTGTTGCCCTGGTATTGGCCGACAGCCTCGACTACATGGTAACCGACCCGGTTGCTAATACCTTTATCCAGGGCGTATCGCGAGTACTGCGTGAAAATCAGAAACACCTGCTTTTATATGCCGGTGATTCCGATTCGATTACCGATGTAGTGGATTTTGTTGATGGATTTATTTGTTACGGCGCGCCGCGTAATGGCTCTTTATCCACTCAGTTAAATCAGCAAAGTAAACCGGTCGTCACGGTAGACTTTAACCTCGAAGGTCGTCCGGCAATTAACATCGATAACGAAAAAGCCAGCTACGAAATTGCTAAAGCGGCTCTCAGACCTGGCGATCGTGCGGCGATTCTCGGCCTGCGCCTGATTGATTCGCCCAGCACCTGTCGCATTTATGACAGCCCGTTGCTTGACGCTGAATCATCCATTACCCATCGTCGTCTGGACGGGTATTGCCGCGCATTAAAAGAAATGGGTATTGAAGTAGCAACCGACTGGATCTGGAACTTGCCGGAAAACGCCGGTATGTATGCAGTTCAGGCCGCCAGAGAAGTGTTACAAAGTTCGCCGCGACCCGATGTAATTCTGTGTATGAGTGACATTATTGCTCTTGAGTTGTTGCAGTGCGCGCTCACCATGGGAATTGATATCCCTGGTGAACTACGGATCACTGGCTTCGACGGTATTGAAGAAGCCGCCCGGACCCGCCCCTACATGGCAACAGTATGTCAGTCGAGTGTGGAGAAAGGAATGGAAGCTGCCAAGCTATTGTTGTCTGGCGACAATACCTCCATGTCGCTACCTTACGAAATAAAAGTAGGTGAAACCATCTGAGTTAACTCCCGGCACCAACCGGGCTAACTGGTTTAATTCAGTCTGCTAAATACAGTGCGCATGTGCCAGCAGGGTTAACAGTCCGGTGCTGTTGGCTATACGTGCATTGCTTTTCCAAACAGTGATCAGTACACGACAAGTCACAATAAAAAGCTGTTCAGAAATGACAATCAGCATTTCATATAATAGTAATTCATGAACACGCTAATACCGTCAGGAATTTTTACATAATTGTTAATTAATTGTTACTGATTAGAAATTAATCATTAAAAATTAGAGGTTTGTAATAAATGTTCTGTTAAATGCTTGTAATTTTTCCCACTTATGCCTTAAGCGGTCAGGACATTGCTGTATGGGTTTAACTTTATTCATGAAGGATTAATTATGAACAACAAACTAATAAAAAGTGTGATGTTAGGAGCAGTTGCCGCCCTGACGTCAATGCAATCATCAGCTCTGGTGATTGGTCATTTTGACAGCTCTCGCGAGTTATATGGTATGGATACCGGGTATATTTCTGGTGCTGCACAATGGTTAACCGATAACGGGCATACTTTAGTCTCTACTGATAATGCGGATGCGACTTTTCTTAGCTCGGTTGATGCTTTTTATACCGGATTGATAAGTTCGGTTTCCACAGCTGAAATATCGGCGATGCAGAATTTCGTTGATGTGGACGGTGGGTTTTTGTTTATCCAGCAGGATTACGATGGAAGTGCGTGGCATACGGCATCGAGTCAAATCTTAGCCAACTGGGGAATTGGAAATTCAGCCGGCACCTATAGCAATGACAGTGGACACTATACCGTTGGTACATCCGACTGGATAACACAGCCCAACCTGGTGACAGGATTTACCGGCTCTGCGCACAGTTCGATAAATGTTATCCCTCAGGATTTTGAAGTGCTGGCTTATGATGACATGGACCGGGCTATTATGGGGGTTTTTGATGCGGGGGCAGGTCGTTCAAGCGATGTATTTGTGGCAACAGATATTGATTTTTGGAGCAGTATAGGATGGGCAGATAATCGAAACCAAATGTTATGGGAAAACATCTGGACTGCAGCTGCTGTGCAAATCGAGCCACCCACCGTAACCAATGCAAATGCTCCAGCTACGCTGAGTCTTTTAGCTATGGCGCTTGGACTGGTTCACTATCGCAGGAAAAATAAATAATCGTTTGCGAGTTAACAAGCGCTTTCGATTCGATATTAATTTTGAGCGAGCCGATGCCCCTAAAGCATCGGCTTTATTGTGGGATAAAGTTAAGTAAACAGCCTTCGAAAAACGCTGCCAGCTGGTTTTGTTTATATAAATCTGTGGCAGTAGTCCCTTTTTCCAGCGGCGGGAATGCGCCGTAACCCGCCAGTAAGCAGTGCCAGGAAGTATTGCCAAAGTGGGAGTCGAGCTGCTGGCGCTGAATTTCCTGGCCCAGGTCGCCCCGGCGATACCAGACATTGAACAAATGCAGTAACGAGTCAGACAGGTTCTCGTTATGTTGATTGGCCAGCCAGTATTCGCTGTCAGAACGGGTATTCAGGCGGTAGTGCGCCACGATATAATCCCGTACCCGCTCGAATCGTTCAGTGATAAGCTGGTTGTAGGCGTTACGCTGCGTGTCAGAAAAACCGCCCTCATCAACGTGATCGAGAAAAATCTCAACACTGGTTTGTACCAGATGCAGCGCTGTGGCTTCAAGTGGCTCAATAAACCCCTGTGATAAGCCAACTGCCAGGCAGTTTTTAGCCCAGTGTCGCTCTACCTGCCCAACGTTCATGGTGAGTTTACGTAAGGCTGCAGACTCCTCATCTACGCCTAAGTGGCGACACAATTCACTGGCGGCCTGTTCGTCACTGATAAAGTCGCTGCTGTAGACATAGCCATTACCCGTGCGGTTAGTCAGCGGGATCTGCCACGCCCAGCCGGCAGATAACGCCGTAGCACGGGTTTCAACGGGGAGTGTAGTTTGTGCCGGGGTAGGGCAGACCACTGCTGAGTCGTTAAACAGGTTGTCTTTAAACGACTTAAAGTTAACCCCTAAGGTTTTTTGCAGTAGTAATGATTGGAAACCGGTGCAATCGATAAAAAAGTCGCCTTCAATACGCTCGCCTTCTTTACTGTGTAGCGCGGCAATCTCGCCGTTGGGATGACATTCTACGTCGGTAATGTTGAGCGCTTTATGCACCACGCCCAGCCCCTGGGCATGGCGTTTTAGAAACTCGCCAACCAGGCCTGAGTCGAAATGGTAGCCGTACTCAATGCGAAAAGGAAAGTTCGACGGTGTTAGCGGGCTGCGCTGGTGTCTGGCCAGCCAGCCGTTAAATAAAAAGTCATCAGGGCGGGTGATTACATCCTGTCCCATACGCCGGTGAAAGCAGTTCACGTAAAAGGCACGTTCGCTAAAAGTGTCGAGCTGGCTGATAAACGGGTGTGAGTAAGCCGGGATATTCGCGCCCGGACTCCAGCCTTCAAAACGAATACTGACTTTATAGGTGGCATTGCACGCGGGCATCCAGTCCTGCTCGGCAATACCCATATCACTGAAGAAGCGTTTTAAGGTGGGCGTAGAACCTTCACCAACGCCAATAATGCCAATATCCGGCGATTCTACCAGAGTGATGGTTACCGGCTGATTTAACCAGCGCTTAGCCAGCAGGTTGGCGGTCATCCAGCCCGCCGTGCCACCGCCGGCAATAACAACATGTAACGGCTTGGTACTCATGCGCTGGTATACCGCTCAATAAATTCGTCATGGCCCAGCAGCTTGGCAACCGGCTGCATTTTGGCCTGTTGAATTTGCTGCATCGCGCTGAGCAGGGTTTGATTATCCATGGCGTTGACGGCGGCGTGATAATCCCGGGGCGACAGACCTTGTCCCATCATCACCTGAACCCAGGAGGCATCACGGAAGATGTCGTTCTGTTCGTTGAAAATCGCGGCGGTTTCCTTGAATGCCTCAATCTTTTGCGCCAGCCGCTCCGGAATAGTCATTTCGCGCATGGCTCGCCAGAACTCGCTGTCATCACGCTCATTGACGTGATAATGCAAAATAATGAAGTCACGGATGGTTTCAAACTCATCCTTTGACTCGGCGTTATACATATCAACCATGGTGGGTGAGATACCCTGATTAGGAAACATTTTCATCAGCCGGATAATGCCTGACTGGATCAGGTGAATACTGGTGGATTCCAGCGGCTCAAGGAAACCGCTGGATAAGCCTATAGCCACAACATTTTTGCACCATTGCTGGTCGGTGCGGCCGGTATTAAAGCGGATAGTACGAGGTTCGCCCAGCGCTTGAGTGTCGAGGTTACCGAGCAGGGTCTCGTTGGCCTGTTCATCTGTGGTAAATTGTGAGCTGTAAACAATGCCATTGCCGTTGCGGTGCGTTAGTGGAATTCGCCATTGCCAGCCACAGCTGTGAGCTATACTGCGTGTGTAGGGCAGGGTTTTGTCAAAGCGCTCACTGGGCACGGCCTGCGCCGAGTCGGCGGGTAACCAATGACTCCAGTCTTCATAATTGACGCCCAGGGTTTTACGAATCAATAAGCCGTTTAAGCCGGTGCAGTCGATAAACAAATCACCTTCGATTTGCCGTCCATCAGTTAGCTGCAAGCCGGTGATAAAACCGCTTTGGGGATGTTGCTGAACATGCTCAATGATACCCTCTGTGCGCTTTACGCCGCCTTGCTCTGCAAAGCGGCGCAGAAACTGCCCGTACAGTGCTGAGTCGAAGTGATAGGCGTAAGGCATATCATAAAGCGGATTCTGAGTATTAATTTTATTAAACTTACCCTGCTGGCAGGCAAGATAATTCAGGTCGAAATCCCAGAATGATTTATCTAATCCGGCCTCTTTAGCTTTCAGCCAGTAGTGATGGAAACTACAAAAGCCCATGGTAGTGCCGGGTGCACCAAAAGTGTGGTAATAGCTTTCGCCAGGTTTACGCCAGTTTTCAAACTTAATGGCCAGTTTAATGGTGCCCTGGGTTTCCCTCAGAAAGGCCTTTTCGTCGATCCCTAAAAAACGATTAAAGGTTTGAATCGGCGGGATCGTCGCTTCGCCAACGCCCACAATACCAATTTGCTCTGACTCGACAAGTTCGATTGTAACGCTGTTACCCAGTACTTTGTTGAGCAGCGCTGCGGTCATCCAGCCGGCGGTGCCGCCACCGGCAATGACTACTTTTTTAATTGCATCAGGCATCAATCATCCTCAGGCATGTTTTCATCGGTTTGCTTTTGACTCTAGTGAATTTAAAGGGAAAAGCAAACCGGCTGTAACAAAAAAGCCCCACAAAATGCGGGGCTTTTGAAAAGCTAAAGCTTAGTAGAACGAGTAGTTGAAGTTCAGCATGTAAGAAGGACCAAACTCACGACGCAGGGTCACGATGCCGTTGTCGTCGATGGTTTCTTCTTTTTCATCTGTCAGGTTAGTGCCCTGCAGTGAAATACGCAGGCCTTCCAGGTACTCAATACCACTGCCTTCGAAGTCGTAACTGATTTGCGCATCAACCTGAGTGATCTTGTCACGGGTTGCTGTTTCAATCTTGTTAGAACCACCACGCTGGTAAGTAGCAAATTCAGAGCGGTCAGTCGCGGCTACCCGAATTTCTAAACCATCCATTTCGTAGTAAGCAGTCAGTGACAGAACCTGGTCAGACTGACCTGGAATTGGGTTTCCATTTTCCAGTTCTGCATCGATAATGGTTGCAGAGCCGGCAAAACCAAAGCCTTCCAGTGCACCAATAAAGTTACCCAGTGGAATATTGGCGGTCAGCTCGGTACCTTTTACTTCACCTTCCAGACCATCCTGGAAGTACTCAAAGTAACCAAAGTCCGGCGGCGTCGCTAAATCACCCGCATCGTAAGCCACGTTATCCGGACCATACAGACCAGTGGTCTGGATAATACGATCATGGAAGCCAGGGATAAAGTAGTTGGCGCCATTGTTGGTTGAATCGTTGGTAAAGTCGATTATCTCACGGGCGTCGTCTGTCCAGTTAACCAGGTCTTTGTAGAAGAATGTTAATGCTACGTAACCTTCGTCGTCGAAGTACTTCTCGAAAGACAAGTCGAAGTTATTAGCTTCCAGTGGACGTAACGTTGGGTTGCCTCGGAATTTGCTCCATGGTGAACCGTATTCATCTACATCTGCCTGGCTGTTTGGAATGGTAATTAAGTCAACGTTCTGGTCGAACTTAACAAAACCTGATGCCTTCATCTGATCGATACGGGCACGGCTGATGGTTTTGTTGGCCGCGACACGAATGAACTGGTTGTCGTCAACTTCAATGCTTACGTTCAGGCTTGGCAGGAAATGGCTGTACTCATCGCCTTCACTTAAGATGCAGTCTGCATCCACCTGGCCGTCATCATTGTCATCACAGACGGCGAAGTTTGAGCCGACAATGCCTAAGTAACCTGTAGAAGACTGCGTCGTATCCACATACTGCGCACCAAAGTTACCGATAACCGGGAAGCCATTGATTTCGGTTTCAAAATCAAACTTGGCGTAAATCGTAACGACTTCTTCATCGACAGTGTAGGTATCACCTAAACGATCCGGTTCAAGTAAACCTGCATCATTCAGCGTATATTCGCCGTCGTTGTAGGGAGCGAAACCGTCATAAGCGACTACCTGACCAAGACCAGCCCAGCTCAGATCGGCCAGTCCGTTATACAGATACTCTGAAGGAATGGCTTCTGAATAAGGATAGGATGAAGCGGTCGCAAAGAAACCTTTATTGTCTTTCATCTTGTAGCGATCGCTGTAGTTAACTCCATACTTGATTTTGTTAACAATGCCCCACTCTACATAGCCTTCTGCTTCAACACGTACGGTAGTCAGTTCTTCTTCAAAGTCTGCGTAGTTTAAGAAACCATCCTGAGCATTTAAATAACTGAATGGAATGGGGTTGCCATCCTTGTCGGTAAATACTGTGTTTACGTCAGTGGCAAACTGATCGGCAATGTTCGCCATACCGCCACCCCATTGTTGGGGGCCGGTAAGTTGTAACAGAGCAGGATCAGAGAAGGCTTCAAGGCCCGTGCTGCCAGTGAAGAATACCCCGTCAGCGCTCATTTGGAACTGGCGGGTGCCGAAGGTATCGATGGCACCGTTACGGGCTAAACCGGCGTATGATTCACCGCGCAGGTCGCGCTTTTCTGACTGGCTGTTTGCCGCGTCAACCATTATCGACCAGTTATCGTCAATGTTGTATTTAACATTCAGGCCAAGGGTTTGTAGTTCGCCGTCTTTTTGTGCCGGGTCAGTACGCAGAACCGGGTTTACGCTAGCCTGAGTACCAGAAACATTAATACCTGAGCCTGACAGTGATCCTTCTGCAGCATTGAAAGGTTCGATGAAACCACGAATAACGCCTGAATCTGAGTAATCGATACTCAGGGCATCTACGACGATGTCGAGATTATCGGTAGGACGCCATTGCAGTACAGCTGAAATAGTGTCACGGTCCAGCTCACGGCTGATGGCCTGTGTATCCAGACCAGACGGAGTAATTTGGCCAGCGTCATTGGCGCTGTATCCCCAAACACCGTATTTACGTTCGTTACGTGGTGATTCGGTAGTGGCAAGTGCTACAGCGATACCCACGGTATCGTCAGCAAATTTCTCAACAAATGATAACGCCAGACGCTTACCGGTGTTGTCGAATTCCGGGTTATCGGAATCGTTGCCGCCCATTTCGTATACGCCGGTTAATGTCAGGGTTTCCTGAGCAGCAAGCGGACGCACAGTTTGCAGGTCAACGGTACCACCAATACCCTGAACCATCAGGTCGGCTTCAGTGGTTTTGTAAATGGTTGCACCGGTCATGATTTCAGAAGGGTACAGGTCGTATTCAACGCCGCGGTTGTCACCAATACCGATTAGTTCACGGCCATTTAAGGATGTACCGGTGAAATCTTCTTTAAAACCACGAACAGAGATACCCGAAGTCCGGCCGCCAACGCGCTCACCGGCAAGGCCTGGCAGACGTGCCAGCGATTCTGCGATAGATGAATCCGGCAGTTTACCGATGTCTTCAGCAGAAATGGCTTCAACAATCGACGTGTTGTCCATCTTGATGGCCTGAGCACGCATCAGTGAGCCGCGAATACCTTTTACTGCAATTACTTCTACATCAGGCTCACTGGCGCCGTTATTTTCTTGTGATAACGCGTGGCCTGAATACATTGCTGAGGTCACAGCCAGTGACAACAACGCTGGTTTAAAAATGTGTTTAGTCTTCATGTTTAGTGCCCTAACTAAAGTTTGAACGGTGCGAACTTGTTATATCGATGTTAACAATAGTTAATGTGTCGTCAGACGTCAAGCAATTTTCTTAATCAATTAAGTAAATTAATTTAACTTTATTTACTGAGGCTTAGTGGTATTTCGTGTAGGTGGTTTATCCGGTTAGATTTTTTCGATTAAGTATGATTATTAAAAATAAGTAAATAGCGAATATTTTTTACATTTATGAATATGCATAAATAACACTGATGCCTAACTAATGGTACTTAGTAAATGTAGAACAAAAGTCACAAAAGTATAAATTTACGCGCCGAATTTTTTCTGGCCCCTGTAAACTGAAGTGACCGTGTTGCAAGGCGCTGCAAAATAGCCACAAACCAGCATTGAAAGCGTTGAATTAACTGGGCAATCCGAACGGGGTTTGGTAGCTTAATAATTTGTTGCAGGCGACAACCAGTCAGGCATCAACGGCCAGGGAGTTTGAACAGTGAAATTATTTGGTGGGTTATTTTTCGTTATCGTTATCGTTATCGTTATCGCGATTGTTGTATTTGGTTGGCTAAGTAGTGGACCGGGCTTAGATACCTCGGTGGGTGAAAAGCCACAACCCCCCTTTAATGCTGAACTTGTTAAGCCCGTTAAGCGGCATTACGAGCCTGTGTCAGAGCGTCATTTTAAGAAACCACAAGTCGAGCCTGTATTGTTGCCGGACGTAGGCCGTACCGATGTGTCCTGGGGTTCGGTGGGTAACGATCCTGCGGGTAATATTTATGTGGGTCTGGCGGAGTCTTACGGTGATCCCAGAAGTGCCCATCTGCTAAAGGTCAATGCCGCTGGTCAGCCAGCAGTGATGGGGGATGTGGTCAGTGAGCTCAGGCGCGAGGGAATAGGTTCTGCGAGCCAGAGTCAGGGCAAAATTCACAGTCAGATTGTCGCTGCCAATGATGGCTATCTTTACTTTTCCAGTTTTGATGAAGCAGGTGAAACCGATGTGCGATTACCTGATTATGGTGGTCATCTGTGGCGGGTAAATAACCAATCCGGACAATGGGAGCATCTCTTTGCTACCCCGGAAGCGTTAATTGCGGTTAACACCGATGGCCGCTATATTTATGCGCTGGGTTACTGGGGGCATGTGCTGTATCAGTACGACACGCAATCAGCAAAGGTCAATAAAATCGAAGTGGGTTCTGTACCTGGTCATGTGTCACGCCAGTTTTTGGTTGATGGTAAAGGCCATGTTTACGTACCCAAAGTATCGCAAAGTGGCATTAACGAAGAACCATCGGCGATGCTTGTTGAATTTGATCAAAACCTCAATCCGGTGACTCAATATCCGTTACCCGACTATCAAAACCAGGATATGACCCGTTACCGGGGCATTATTGGTTACACCAATATGCGCAACGGCGATGTATATTTCACACTGGGACAGGGTTACCTGCTGCAGGTACAGGCTAATGAATCAGGTGCTGAAAAGCTGATAAATCACGGTTTGTTTAATCCGGCCGGTGAGGCAAATATTCCCAGTTTGTTTACGGTTGATGGTGAACAATTTGTAATGGGGGTCAGTCGTCGCTCTGGCACGGATCCTGAGTGGTTAATTTACGAGAAAATATCCGGGGCAACGGTGAATTATGCGATGCCGGAACTGAAAGATTTTTTGTTTTTCGGCACAGAGGCCAAGGATACCGCGGGTAATTTTTATCTGGTAGGGCGGGATAAAAAGACCCGAAAACCTAAGGTGGTTAAATTAACATTTCCGCAATAAAAGAGCGCCCGGGAAGGGCGCTGCATCCAATGTCAGGTCACGGTTTTACTACTAACGCTTGTTGACTGAGCCTTTGCAAAGCTGATCGCCATAATAATTATTGGCATAGTTACAGTTTGTTTCAGCCTCACGTTTTTCAGCCGCGATACGTTGTTTAATTTGATTGATAAGTTTACTCATGTGTCTGTCTCCTGATTGGTTACAGACACTATATGAGTAAAGTTAAGTCTAATATATCTATTAATAGTGATTAATCTGATAGTTTTTCTGAATCATTTTTGTTGAAGTACATGTCTGTGTATTCGTGAGACGCTTTTTCCTTGTCTGTGAAAGGGTACAAGCTGAAACCGGTCACTTCCCGCCTGGTGTTCACATCGAAGTGAATAAACGCATCACTGGCGGCATTCTGGTTATCCCAGCGGATCACAAACGTGTGATCAGCAAACGCTTCCAGGCTGCCGGTTAAGGTAGTCATTTTTTCAGATTGGATCCGCAACTGGTTGTTTATCATGGTAATGGTTAGTTGCCCAAACCACTGGTCAGAGAATTGCCCGGCATAGGCAAGCGGATCCAGAATCACTTCTCCTGTTCCTTCAGGCACAGAATAGTTATCCAGATAAATGGCTTCGCGCTCAGCCTGATAGTCTTTTAAAGTTTGGACCCAGTCGGTTTTTTCCTGTGGCGCAATGTAGGCCTTGAGAATATGCTGCATTACGGCACTGCGGGCACCATAGTTTGAGCCGTTGTTAAGCAGTACGACGCCCAGCTCCGAATCAGGCACCAGGGCTACGTAGGCCTGATAGCCTGACAAAGTACCCGTATGTGATACTACTTTATGACCATACACATTGGATAACCGCCAGCCAAGCCCGTAAGACTTGAGGCTGGTGTTGTCCCACTCTTCATCCGTGCTGGAAACCGACAGCACCCTATGGGCTTTTTGCATAAAGGCAATCTGACCAGGGGTAAGCAGAGTCTCGCCGTCAGCTGTCTGGCCATCATTCAACCACATTGCTACCCATTTGAGCATTTCCTCTGCGTTACACACAATGCCTCCTGCTGCGGCTGACACCAGCTCAGTGCCGTTAATAGCATTACGAGGGATAGCGTATAAACCGCGCTCATCATTATGACCGTAACTCATGGCGGCATTTTGCAGGGCTGCGTCATTCAAATCGCCGGCGAAGCATTGCATTTCTAACGGTGCAAAGATTTTTTCCTCTATCACCGAGGCGTAGGGTTTACCATAAAGCTGCGCAACAATTTCACCGGCTGTAATAAACATCAGGTTGCTGTAAGCATATTCGCTGCGAAAGCTACTGACCGGCGTCAGGTAGCGCAGGTTATGAATAATCTCCTCACGACTGAAGCCGCTCGGCTCCGGCCACAGCATGCTGTCGCCGGCTCCGCTGGCGAGCCCGGAACGGTGGGTTAACAGGTCCAGTAAGGTGAACTCACGGGTTACCCAGGGATCCTGCATTTGAAACTCTGGCATGATGTCGGTGACTTTGGTTTGCCAGCTCAGGGAAAATTCATCGATTGCCATAGCCAGCGCTGCCGCCGTAAAGGCTTTGGACGTTGAGGCTAAACGGAAATAAGTGCTTTCAGTAACCGGTAAATTGTTAGCCAGGTTGCGCTGCCCTACACCGTTAAGATAAACGGCTTCACCCTGATGAATGATACCAACCCCCATACCCGGGGTATAAAACTCCGTTAATGCCTGTTCTATTACCGCCGTGGTGTTCTGAGGCGGCGACGTTGATTTGTCAGGCGTAGCAGAGCAGGCGGTAGTGGTTAATAACACCAGGCCGGCGAGAAGTTGAGTAGCGCGAATGGCAGACATATTGATTCCCTGCAAATTGAACAATTTGGAATAATTTATTCAATTTGCAGGCTCGCGCGGCGATTGTCAATGCCATCTTATTCTTCGCTTCTTTTGGCAGGGTCCCACACCAGCGCTTTAAAATGTTTACGGCACATGGATTCGTAGCGGTCATTACCACCGATTTCCACCTGTGCACCACTGGTGACTGCCACACCGTTTTCGTCGATACGCACCACAAAGTTGGCTTTGCGGCCGCAATGACACACGGTTTTGAGCTCAAAAAGCTTGTCGGCCCAGGCCAGCAGGTAGTGACTACCGGTGAAGGTTTCGCCTAAAAAGTCGGTGCGCAGGCCATAGGCGAGAACCGGAATATCCAGCTCATCCACCACCTCAATAAGTTGCGATACCTGGGCTTTGGTTAAGAACTGAGCCTCATCAATAAAAACACAATCCACATAGTGTTCGCTGTGTAGTTTAGCAATGACGCTGAGCAGGTCATCGTCTTCGCTGTACAGCCGGGCGTCGGCTTCCAGACCAATGCGGGAGGCCACTTTGCCGCTGCCGAAACGATTATCCAGCGCAAAGGTAAAAATAAGCGGGTTCATACCCCGTTCGCGATAGTTGTACGCCGATTGCAGCAATGAAGTTGATTTCCCGGCATTCATCGCCGAGTAGTAAAAATAGAGTTGCGCCATAATTTGTTCTACTTATTATCCTGCCAGCTAGTGTACCACTCCTGGAGGGCTTTTTTCTCTAGTGGGCGGGCAAATAAATAACCCTGCAGGCAGTCGACGCCGAGCAGTCTGAGCAGGCTGGCCTGCTCTTCTGTTTCTACGCCTTCAGCAACGGTTTTACAGCCAAGCGCTTTGGCCATTAATACTGTTGCTTTCACGATGGCATCACTGCTGACTGCCATCTGCTGCACAAAAGCCCGGTCTATTTTGAGCAGATCAAAGTCGAGTGACTGGAGTAAATTGAGCGAGGAAAAGCCGGTACCAAAATCATCGATAGCCACTTTTACTCGCCGTGCTTTAAGTGCACTGATATTGGCGGTAAGTACTGCCATATCGTCGGCAAAGATTGACTCTGTGACTTCCAGATGCAGGCGTTGTGGTGCGAGCCCTGAACTGGCAAGTGCCCGGTCTACGCAGGCAACAAAATCTTCACTGACCAGTTGTAGTACAGAGACGTTAACCGAGACGCCGAAGGATTCATCGTCCCATTGGGCGGCATCAATACAAGCCCGGTGTAATACCCAGGCGCCGATGTCGTGGATAGTACCGCTTTTTTCTGCCAACGGGATAAACTCGTCAGGGCTTACCCAGGTATCATTAAACTGCCAGCGTAATAGTGCCTCAATTGCCCATAAGCGATTTGATGATGCGTCGATAATAGGTTGATAGACCACCAGTAGTTGTTTTCTCTCTATGGCCTGGCGTAAGCCTTCACGAAGTTGCTGCTCGTGGTGCATTTTGTCGTACAGTGCTTCTGTGTAAATACCTACCAGACCCGGCGAAGTGCGTTTGTAGTGGTACATAGTCAGGTCGGCTAACTGCACCAGAGTCGAAGCCGAATCGCCATGTAATGGGTACAAGGCAATACCTATGGTGGCGTCAAGGGAGAGCGGACTGTTGGCAATAGGATTCAGTGTGGTCAGGCTGCTTTTGATTGCCAGGGCTATGGCAACGGCGGTATCACCATCGGCATGGGGCAAAATAATGATAAATTCATCGCCGCCCCAGCGGCCGATACAGTTGGCTTCACAGTACTCGCTCAGCTTGGCGGCGACTTTGGATAGCACCACGTCGCCAGCCTGGTGTCCCAGACTATCGTTAATTTGTTTAAAGCCGTCGAGATCGATAAATAACACGGCCATGGAGGACTTACCCTGGGTAGCGCGCTCCAGAATAGCATTGAAATTTTGCATAAAGCCAATGCGGTTCATCAGGTTAGTTAGCGGATCGCGGTTAGAAATATCCTGCAGCTCTTTGGTGCGCCGGTTTACTTCTGATTCGAGGTTGCTATTGGCATGGTCGAGTTTCTGGTTGGAGTCGAGGAGCGCCTGATTGACCCTTCTGACTTCATTCCGCTCCTGACGCATTAGCGTAACTAACTCTTCGTTTTCATGCTTGATGGCTATGGCCTGTTTAGTGAAATCATTAGCTTTTACTGCGGCACTGCACATAGCTACCCAAAACAGGGTACCGAGCCCGCCCAGTAGGGTAAATTGCTCATCACTGTCGAACAGGGCGCGTACCGATAACGGTAGTAGCAATAAGGTTGTGTAAAGTAACACCAGCGGTAAATGGGAGGCCAGGGTGGTTGCTGCACCACCAGCCATGGCGGCAACAATAACCATGGTGGTGGACAGTTCGATTAACGACATGCTCTCGTACAGGCTGACACAGAAAAATGCCCATATCAGCGCAGATAATGAAGAGCCGAGAACAAATCGTATGAGTGGCCAGCGTGGCGGGAAGTTGCTGTTGCGCAGGCGCAGATACCAGTAGGCACCGTCGAAGGTGCGCAGCAATGACAGAAACATCATGCCCGCCCACAGCGAAAACTTGTATGAGGTTATTTCGGGGTTGGCAAAGCCGAAGGTAACGGCACTGATAGTCAGGATGGTCATAACCAGCCCGGTAAAAACATTGGCGTATAGCAGTTCGACAACTTCTCTGGTAGTCGTGCTACTCGCTGATGAAGGCGGTGACTTGATCATACTGCGTTATATTACTCGGTGTGCGGGCTATTCAGGGCAGCCTCCCCCTGAATGTTCATATGCGTTCCCCGCAAATTACAAATCCTGTTTGATTTATAGTGTTGAGTTTAAGCGCTAGTAATGCAAGCTTATTTGAGAGATATACGGCAAATTGTGGTGATTAAAACAACAAAACCGGGCTCAGGGCCCGGCTTTGAATTAGATAGACGACGTTACTCAGGCAGCGTCTTTGGTCTCCTGACTGGGCGCTTCAGCTGAAATCAGCTCCAGGTCAAAGGTAAACTCATCGACACGAACTGCCAGTTTACGTTTCTCGTTATAGTCGTGTAGATCGCGGGCTTCTTCAGCCGTCACCACACCGCGCTCCTGGAGTTTGTTAAGCGCATTCTCAAACGAGAGGAATGGCACCACAGGCTCTTTGCGCAGCGCTTTTTGCACTTTGCTTAATAACGGCAGTACCTTGTGTTTGGCTTTGAAGGCCTGCTCATTGATGTCGTTACCGTCGCCTGCAACTGGCTGTACCAGGTGCGTTAACTGCGCTTTCACGCTGTTGTCCTGCAGGGCTGCCATAGACAACTCACGGATCAGATCATCACTGATAGTGCTGACACTGCCGCTGTATGTTGCGGTAAGCAAGCGCATCAGACCGCGGGTAGGCGTGTTCGGGAAGTTACGCACAAAGTTCACCAGAGCCTGTTCGGCCTGCTGCAGTGACCACTGCATGGCATAATCGAAATAAGGCTTAGCCTGCTGACGATCTTCAATGCGCTGCTCGTAAAAACGAATGGCTGCCATGGCACCATACAGGTAGCTCATGATGTCACCTAAACGGGCAGACAGTAACTCGGCTTTCTTCAGATCGCCGCCCAGTACTGCCAGCGACAAATCAGCCATAGGTGCCAGTTTGGCAGATAACGCATTCAGGCGTTTTTCGTAACCACGCACTTCCGGCAGACTTGACTGCGCGCCACGTACAAATGGCAGGTAGCTGCTGAACAGACTGCGGAACGCATTTTTCACGCTAAAGCCCACGGTTTTACGCAGCACTTTATTAAACTGCGCGTCAGCCGACTTTTCTTCGCTGTAGATGAGGTCAACCATCTCTTTTAAGTGCGGGTGACAACGCATTGCCCCCTGACCAAAGATCATCAGGTTACGGGTCAGGATATTCGCGCCTTCCACCGTAATGGCGATAGGTAATGCTGAGTATCCGGCTGCCAGCGTGTTTTGCGGGCCGCGCTGGATTGCTTTACCTGCTTGCACGTCCATCGCTGCGTTCATCACCTGACGACCAATTTCGGTCATGTGATATTTGGCGATAGCGGTAACCACTGATGGCTTAAGACCTTCGCCGAGACCTTCAGTAGTCAGCACACGCATTGACTCACACAGGAAGGTTTTACCGGCGATTTCTGCCAGCTTTTCCTGAATACCTTCAAAACGCCCGATAGGCAGGCCGAATTGTTCACGAACAAACGCATACTCGGCAGTAGACTTTAACGCGCTTTGAGCTGTAGCGGTGCCCATTGCCGGCAGTGAAATACCGCGACCCGCACCTAAGCAGCTCACCAGCATTTGCCAGCCACGGCCGATATTCTTCTGACCACCAATGATAAAGTCCATTGGGATGAATACGTCCTGACCACGGGTAGTACCGTTGTAGAATCTGACGCCCATGGGATCGTGACGGTTGCCTAGCTCAACGCCTGGGTGTGACTTAGGTAGCAGCGCACAGGTAATACCCAGTTCCAGTTTGTCGCCCAGTAACTGATCCGGATCGAATACTTTAAAGGCCAGACCCAGTACAGTAGCAATAGGTGCCAGCGTGATATAACGCTTATCCCAGCTTACGCGCAGACCAATCACTTCTTCGCCGTTAAACTGGCCTTTGGTAACAATTGCTGCATCCGGGATGCCGCCGGCATCTGAACCTGCTTCAGGGCTGGTTAGGGCAAAGCACGGAATGTCTTTACCTACGGCCAGGCGTGGCAGCCAGTAATCCTGCTGCTCTTTAGTACCGTAGTGCATCAGCAGCTCGCCCGGGCCCAATGAATTAGGCACCATAACAGTTACTGCCAGTGCGCCACTTTTGGCTGCAATGGTTGATACGATGGTCGAGTTGGCATAAGGGCTAAACTCCAGACCCCCAAATTTCTTGGGAATGATCATCGAGAAAAAACGATTCTCGCCCAAGAAATCAAGAATATGTTGTGGGATATGTTTTGAATTACCTAATTCAAAATCATCCACCATGCCTAACAGTTCTTTCACCGGTCCGTCCATGAACGCTTGCTCATCGGCACTCAGCTTGGCTTGAGGAACTGCTCGCAACGCCTCCATGTCAGGGGCTCCACGGTAAATGGAAGACTCTAACCAAATATCACCCGCATCCAGGGCTTCTTGTTCTGTAATTGAAATGGGAGGTAAAACTTTCTTCAAACTTGTTCTGATACTCATAACTCATCCGCTCATCTGACCAGTTGGTTTTGCAAATGATACAGAAAAAAAATTCAATTGCAAACATATTGTTAACCTCATGTATTTTATGGTTTATTTTTGTGATTTCGATGTGTGGAGAAACATATAAGGTGAAAAAAAGGTCTCTTAGTGGGAGTTACTATTGATGGTTTTATGTTCAGTTTAGTGGCTGGTGCTTACCGTTAAGGCGACTATAGTTAGGTAACAGAACCAGTAATCATGCTGTGTAGAGCGACGAGTAGTGGGTTGCCATCGCTTTAAACGTGTAGGCTTACTGTAATTTGTTTTCGATACCAGTATAGTATCTGCCAATAACTCTTTAGAAGCATAAAGGATTTCAATATGTTGGAACGTAAGCTTGTATTTGGTTCATTACTAGTCGGGTTATCTTTACCACTACTGTGGCCTGCGGCGGTAAGTGCCGATGAAGCAGAGGGATTGCGCATTGCAACTGAGAGAAAGTCGCGTAATTCAGGGTGGGAAGACACCGTGGCATCAACCACTATGGTATTGCGTGATGCCCGGGGTAAAGAAAGTGAGCGTGAATTACGGGTTTATACCCTCGAAAGAGTAGAGGAGGGCGATAAGTCACTGACCGTATTTGAATCGCCAGCCGATGTAAAAGGGGCCGCGTTTTTAAGTTTTTCAAATACACTGACGCCGGATGATCAATGGATGTATTTACCCAAGGTTAAGCGGGTCAAACGCATTGCCACCCAGAATAAGTCCGGCCCGTTTATGAGCAGTGAATTTGCTTACGAAGACATGACGTCTTTTGAACTGGAGAAGTTTAAATTTGACTACACCGGGGATGATGAGTTTGATGATCAGGACGTTTTTGTTGTGGAACAAACACCTGTGGATAAATACTCCGGTTACTCGAAACAAATTGCCTATATTGATAAAGAGCATTACCGCTTGTTAAAGATGGACTTCTATGACAAAAAAGGCGACTTGCTCAAAACCCTTATCCTGGATGACTACGAATTGTATCTCGATGCTTACTGGCGACCGCATACGTCAGAGATGTTTAATGAACAAACCGGTAAAAGTACTGCCATGTACATTAACGATATTGAATTTAAAACCGGTCTGAAAGACAGCGATCTCGACAAAGACAGTCTGAAACGAGCCAGATAATATGAAACTAACCAATGCTATGGGGCTGTTACTGGCCTCCGGACTGCTGTCGCAAAGCTATTCTGTTAACGCTGAAGTAGAATATTCCGGCGTGTTCACCGTTGAACAGCGCTTTTTTCTGCAGGACGCCGCTTTTCCTGAACAAGCCCGTGCACAAACCTCGTTAACGGTTACACCAGAGGTGTTTTACGACTGGAATGATGGTTATGACAGGATAACCTTCAAACCTTTCATGCGAATCGATCAGTACGACGATGAACGTACTCATGCCGACATCCGCGAGCTTATGTGGTTGCACGCGGCTGACTCCTACGAATTTAAAGCTGGTATTGGTAAAGTTTTCTGGGGCCAGACCGAGTCGCTGCATTTAGTTGACGTAATTAACCAAACCGATGCTGTTGAGCGGGTGGACGGTGAGGAGAAACTCGGCCAGCCTATGGTCAGTGCTTCTTATCTGATGGAAAGCGGCGCGATAAGCGTATTTGTAATGCCTTATTTCCGCGAGCGTACCTTTGCTGGTGAGGAAGGACGTTTGCGTCCGCTGGCGCCGATCAACAATGACAATGCCGTTTATGAGTCGGAAGACGAGCAGCAGAATATTGATTACGCCATTCGCTGGCAGCAGACTCTGGGCGACTGGGAAGTCGGCCTTTCGTATTTTGATGGGACTAACCGTGAGCCGTTATTGTTGGTTGATGGCGCCATCGAAACTAACGATTTACTGCTACGACCCTATTATCAGCAAATGCAGCAAGTGGGCGCAGATTTACTGTGGGTCAATGGGGCCATGTTGTACAAACTTGAAGCTATTCACCGGAAAACCGACTTGCAGTCTTTTTATGCTGCAGTGGGTGGATTTGAATACACCACGGTGGGGATTTTCGATTCTGTGTATGACATTGGCTGGTTAATGGAGTACCAGTACGATGAACGTGATAACAGCTTTTTTGCACCGGCCCAAAACGATTTAATGGTGGGCTTACGCTGGGTTTGGAATGATCCTGACGGTACCCAGGTGCTGTTCGGTTATGTGCAGGATCTCGATGATACCAACACTTACAGCGGTTTTGTTGAAGCGTCCAGCCGTATGACGGATAACTGGAAATTTACCATCAATGGCTATTTTTTCTCTGCTGATTCACCCACCGATCCGTACTATTTTGTGCGCCGCGACGATCACATAGAAATAAACGTTGAGTTTTTCTTTTAAATGATAGCAGGGAGAAGATTTATGAAGTTGAAATCACTTTTAGGGGGATTGCTGGTACTGGTTAGTGCGCAGTCGGCCCACGCTATCGAACGAATGTACGGAGTAATTGGCGCCGGATACTCTGATTTGGAATACCGACAGGCGCAGGATGAAGCTTTCAGCTATAAGCTTGTGTTAGGTCACCAGTTCCACCGGCAGTGGTATGTGGAAGGCGGCTATTATCAATTGGCCGATGTGGATGCTCAAGCCGATGGTTCTGATTTCGGCTTGCAGTCTGACGCTCTTTACCTTGGCGTGTTAGGAAAGGCATCACATCCGGTTGGTGAGTTGTTTTACCGGCTTGGCGTTGCTAACGTCAGCGTGCAGAGCGCAGAACTCAGTGGAAGTGGCAATTGTGAAGTGGGTGCAGCGGTGGCTACGGCTGGTACGCAAACCATTTGTGCTTATGACGAAAGCGTTGCTGCAGGAATCATTGGTTTAGGCTTCGATTACTATGTGGCCACCAAAACGTTTATCCGTCTGGAAGCTGAATATTTACGCGGAAAGGATGGTTTTGATACCAGTTTTATTTCGCTGGGTGTGCGTTATAACTTTAATTAGTGTCTGTTGCCGGACTTTAACCAGAACTAAACTCTTGTAATCTAAAAGGCATCTTCAGTGGTATAAAAACCCGGAGGTGCCTTTTTTATGAAAAACGAAATAGATTCAAAATTTGTCCTGCGGGTGTTTGATAAAATCCGTCAGGAAGGCGAAGAACAGGAAGGGAAATACCGGCTCGAAGGGGTAGTAGCTTATACCGACTTTGACGGTTATACGCTTTACATCAATGACGCCAAAGTGGCCATGCAATTTGGTTTCCACAACCAGTACCACTTTGATTATCAAAAATCCGACGATTTTGACGCCTTCGAAAAGAAGCTTCGTTATATCGATAAATCTTATTAAGTCAGCTGCTGCAAGCTCCATTGTGCGTAATGCATGCACGGTAAGTATTCAAAAAGACTGACTTAAGCTACAATGCCGTCAAATTTTGGCGGCAGAGGCACCTGCTCTGTTCGCTCGTTAAAGTGACAGAGGACCATCATCTTGGCTGTAGCAATTAAGCCGCCCAAATTTTCATTGGCGTTTCTCGGACCCCGCTACTGGTTAGTCTGGCTTGGCGTTATCCTGCTTTATGTTGTTACCTGGTTGCCTTTCCCGGCAATTCGCGGATTAGGCCGTGGTACCGGCTGGTTGTTGGGTAAATTAGCAAAGTCTCGGGTAAAAGTTGCCCGGCGTAATATCCAGCTTTGCTATCCGCAGATGTCCGCGGAGGCGCAGGATAAGCTGGTAAAACACAATCTTCGGCGAGCTGGGATGGCTGTGTATGAAACGGCCATGGGCTGGTGGTGGCCTGATTGGCGGGTCAGAAAACACGGAACAGTTGAAGGCTTTGAACATGTTGAAGCTATTCTGGCGGCTAACAAAGGCGTGTTTGGCATGGCGCTGCACAACATGAACCTTGAATTTGCCTGCCGGATTTTAGGTTTAAAATATCCGAGCATCGCTTTTTACCGAAAACACAATAACCCGCTGATGGACTATTTGCAGTATCACGGCCGGGCCCGCTCGAATAAATATATGATCCACAAGCGTAATGCCCGGGCGTTGATTGCAGCCTTGGATGAAGGTGAATTGTGCCTTTATTTACCGGATCAGGATTATGGTCGTAATCAAAGTATTTTCGTGCCCTTTGCCGGTGTAGAGGAAACGGCAACGACCACGGCTACGATGATGTTTATCAGACGAACAAACAGTGAGCCGCTGATTGTGACATCCCAGTATGCTGAGAAAGGCTACAAAGTGAAGTTTTATCCACCCATGCCACAGTTAAAAGAACTTGAGGATGTGCCGGCCCTGACTTTACTTAATCAAAACATTGCCGATATTATAAATGAGCAACCTGAAAGTTACCTGTGGATGCACAAGCGGTTTAAAACCCGTCCGGATCCGCAGGCGCCGTCTTTATACAAGTAGGGTTGATTCATAACCGAGCAAAGTGGTCATGAAAAGAAGTGGTACACATAACGAGATAGCTGTAAATCAGCGGCAGCTGGTTTTATCGACGAGAAGCAGAGAGCCTGAATGAACAAAAAGCCTACCTCTACCCTTTTTTGGGCCAAACACCTTGGCCTGGCCCTGGCGGTGATTATTGTGGCGGGTATTGTTATTCACCTGCAAATGAATATGACATCAGCGCCAACACCCGTAGATGCGCCGGAAGAGCGTTCCGTAGCCAAAGGCTTATCAGACTTTTACCGCGAATTCAGAATGACGGCCAATGAGCCGGAGCGTTCTGAAGGGGCTGATATGGTGCTGGATCTAACGCCGTCAGAACAAAGCCTGGATGACCGTCTGCAGTCTATGTCCAGTGCGCTGAAGCCAGTGGATAGCCGCTGGGAAGGCGAGTACAAATACCGGACCTTCCGGGCTGGTAATACGCTTCGAGAAGCAATCTCATCCTATGCCGAGCAGGAGGGGATGCAGGTCATATGGGATCTGAATCAGGACTTTGTGATCAAACACCAGTTCCAGATGGATAACACGGTTGCCGGTTCACTGGCAAAAATTGCCAGTGCAATTGACAGTAATTTTGAAGGCAAGGTGGCAACCTTCGTTTGCCCCAAACAACGATCTCTGGTGGTCACTGAAAAAGTGACCGAATACCTCAACACACAGTGCAGCCGGGTGGGCAGCTAATACCAATCGGCATAAAGCCGCCCTCAGGCTTGATTAAATGTTTGTTGCCACTGTGTGGTAACTAACTTTCTTACTGCTTCCAACTCCTCATTACTATGGGCAAATTTCTCACCCGCCAGGGTTAACTGATGGTAATGATCACGCAGCGTTAAATAAGCACTTTGCAGGTTTTCAGCAGCGATTTTTGAGATGAGTCCGGCTTGCTGAACCTGTTCTATAATACGCAGGTTATCTGGCCATTGTGTGAGTGCCGGGAACTGATGTGAATAACCGAGCACCCAGAATTGCACCATAAACTCAATATCCGTGATCCCGCCTTCACACTGCTTGAGGTCTAACCCGCTGGCCTGGTTATCGAGCAGGTGGTCGCGCATTTTTAGGCGCATTTTAACCACTTCATTTGCCAGAGAGGACAGCTCACGCTGACGCTGCAAGACCCTGTTTCTGACCTGCTTGAATGCCTCCAGCAGTGGTTCATCTCCCAGAATGCTGCGGGCCCTGACCAGCGCCTGATGCTCCCATGTCCAGGCTTCCTCTTCCTGATAGTGCTCAAAGCCGCTTAAATGACAACATAACAGGCCGGAGTTGCCGGATGGACGCAAGCGCAAGTCGGCTTCGTAGAGCTGACCAGACAAGGTGCGGGTATTTAGCAGGTGCATAATGCGCTGGGCCAGTTTGATATAAAACTGTTGGGCAGAAACCTTTTTGGCGCCGGTGGTTTCGCTGTCCTGAGGGGCGTTATGGATAAATACTAAATCCAAATCTGAGCCATAACCCAGCTCATAGCCCCCTAACTTACCGTAACCGACGATTAAAAAGCCGGTTTCATCCTGCTGCAGGTGCGAGGGCGCACCGAACTTATCGGTTAATTGTTGCCAGGCGGACTTAAAGACCGCCTGGAGTAACACTTCGGCAAGGACGGTTAATTTATCGCTGACTTTTGCAATCGGCAGCGAGCCCGAGATATCGCTGGCCGCAATACGTAACTGCTGGCAAAGCTTGAACTGGCGCCACTGCTCCATTAGCAGTTCGGTGTCATCCGGCTCTACCCGCAACAGGCTCTGGCGTAGTTCATCGGTGTACTCTTCGTACACTACCGGCAAGCTTGTTTGTTGCTGCTGCAGATAAAGTGGCGTGAGCAATTCATCCAGCAGGAGCGGGAAGCTGCGGATCTGTTCGGTGATCCAAGCACTTCTGGCGCACAGCTTAATAAGCTGTTTGAGCACATCCGGGTTTTCGTGTAATAAATCCAAATAGGTGGTACGGCCGGTTATGGCGCTAATAACACTGATCAGGCGCGGCAGTAGCTGGGTAATGTTGGTAGGGCATTGCCGGAGCATATAGTAAATCATCTCCGGCATGAGTTTACCCAGCGTGTCTTCTCCGCGTTGACCAATGCGATGCCGGCTAAGTTGTCCTTTGAAGTCTCTCAGTTGCTCAAACAGCGCCTGTGCTGAGCCTTCGTCAAGGGTATCGCTTAGCAGGTCACAAAATTCGCATTCAGACACATTCAGCAGCCATGCATCTTTGCATCGGCTGAACAGTGAGTCCTGCTCCTGCTGCTCATCACCGGGTTCAGACACCAACTGGTTAAACTGTTCGTGAACCCTATCCATCACGTTCGTCAAAGTGGTTAAGAAAGCCTGATATTCAGAAAACGCCATAACCTTGGCTATGACCGCTTGCGTCCAGTTATTGTCAGGTAGTAGCTGGGTCTGCTCGTCATTAAATTGCTGCAAGGTATGTTCTGCTTTGCGCAGAAAATAATAATCTTCCAGCAACTGACTGATGGCCTGGGGTTCGATAATCTGTAATTCTGCGAGGCGGGTTAATACCGGGTACAATTCCCGTGATTGTAGCGTTGTCTCGCGTCCGCCGTGGATAAGCTGAAAGCTCTGGGCGAAAAATTCCACCTCACGAATACCACCGGCACCCAACTTAATATTGCCGGTTAAGCGGCGCCGGCGCAGCTCCTTGCTGATCAGTCGTTTCATATCGCGGATGGCGTCAATGGTAGTGAAATCCAGATAACGCCGGTAGATAAAGGGCGCCAGTATGGCTTCCAGCTGGCTGGCATAGTGGGACGCAGGGTTGAGTATACGTGCCTTAATCATGGCGTAGCGTTCCCACTGACGGCCCTGATCCTGATAGTAATCTTCCAGTGCACCGAAATGCGCTACCAGCGGACCACTGTCGCCGAAGGGACGCAAACGCATATCTACTCTGAAAACCTGGCCTAAAGGTGTGGTTTTATTCAAGGCGGCAATGAGTCGTTGCGCAAGCTTGGTAAAAAACTGCTGATTCTCGATGGGCTTGCGGGGGTGATCGGTTTCGCCCTTGTAGGGATACGAAAAGATAAGATCGATATCGCTGGAAAAATTGAGCTCCTTGCCGCCCAGCTTACCCATTCCCAGTATCAACATAGGTTGGGGACCATCCGGACCCTGCGGCACCCCATATCGCGCTGAGTGAGCCTGATAAAGCCAGTTGTAGGCGGCCATAATTAATGTGTCAGCCAGCTTGCTGGTTTGGCTAAGGGAGGTCTGAATAGTTTGCCGGTTAGTCAGATCCCGCCAGGCGAGCGCTGCCATTTGCTCCGCTCTGAACAGCCGCAGGGCGGCCAGCAGTTTTTCTTCACTGTCGGTCTCGGCGAGTCGGGCTGTAAACTCGCTGCAAACCTGATCAATATCAACCTGTTTATGCCATTGATGCATAACAATTCGGGTAAACACATCGGGTTTAGTCAGTGCAACCTCAGCGACGAAAGGGCTGAGCCCCAAAATCTCCGTGATGGCGTTCTGATGCTGGTTTAGCCATTCTGCCGGATAATCACTACCCTGCAATTTTTGCCAGTTTTCTTCAGCATGTTGTTGAATAATCCCGTTTATTGTTTTTTCCGTACACATATTAACTTAGGATGGTGTGTTATGAGTGTGAGTCTGGCACAAAGGTGGCCTTGCCTCCAGTGTTATGAGTGGAAACTCTGCGCTGATTAACCGGGAGGTATCACACCAATTATGAACACAAATTAGAGGTGTAAATGGAGATATTAGTCAAGCTGGTGCCACTGGCCCGGGATTTATGGGTGTATGTAGCGATTGACGTGGGGCTCGCGTTGCTGTTATTGCTCGTTATGAAGTGGTTATCCCGCTCCCGGGCCAAGGTCTCGGTGAGTGACGAGCTAGGCGTTAAGGATAACTTTGCGTTTGGGATAAGCGTTGCCGGCGGTATGTTATCGCTTTGTCTGGTGCTCAGTTCAGTGGTTGGCCGTCATGTAGGGCAGGGGTATGAGCAGGCCGCTATTGGCATGGTTATTTTTGGTATTATTGGTATTTTGCTGGTGAAAGTGGGGCGTTTTGCTCACGATAAAATTGTGCTTGATGCCGTAGATACACAGCATAAAGTTAGCGACCGGAATGTTAGTGTTGCGTTGGTGGATGCTTCTAGTCTGGTTTCCAGCGCGATTATTTTACGCAGCATTATGGTGTGGGTTGACGGCAGCGATGTGAATGCAATGATTGCTATCGTTACCGGATTTCTGGTGGTGCTGACCATTCTGCTGATCATGACCCGCATTTATGAAATGCGTTATGCCATACAAAACCAGAATCACTCCTTTCAGAGTGCGCTGGATACCGGTCAGTTAGCACTGGCTGTGCAGCATGCCGGCAATCTGTTGGGTACTGCGATTGTGGTGTCTTCTGCCGGGGCCTTGTTAAGCTACAGCCCGGAAGGCTATGTGAGTAATGTGACCGGTTGGTTGGTGACCAGCGTATTGCTGTCTTTGTTATTGTGGGTCCTGGTTGCTATCAGCAAGCGTGCCATTTTAAATGGTATTAATTATCAGAAAGAAGTGGATGAGCAGCATAATGTAGGCGTTGCCGCTGTGGAGCTCACGCTCAGTATCGGCCTGGCTATGATTATTAGCAGTGTGTTGAGTTCATCTGCCGGATAGCCTTGTTGGTCAGGCGGGTTGCCGGAACAGGCAATTCGCTTTCCGCTCTGGCAAGCGCCTCTTTAGCTTGCCGGTTGCGCTGCTTTATCCAGGCCTCCAGTCTGAGCGCCTGAGACTTATCACTCACCTCAAAGATGCAGTAAAAAGAAAGTGGTGTTTTGCCTCGTAGCGCCTTAGCCCCGCCTTTAATTGCACCACTGTGTTGCCGCATACGCCTTTTGGGGTCGGTAGTAATGCCGGTATACAAAGTATTACTGGCGGTTTTAAGTAAATATACGTACCACGGGGTCATGAGTTGGCTCTTCGTGTCTGATCACTGTTATAATCCCGCCATTAGTGTATCGAAAAAGACAGAAATGGCACTCCCGAATTTTAGTCAAATCAAAGTATTAGTTGTTGGTGATGTAATGTTGGATCGCTACTGGAGTGGTGCAACGGCAAGGGTATCACCTGAGGCGCCGGTACCGGTAGTTAACATTAACGACGCGGAAGACCGCCCCGGTGGCGCGGCCAACGTGGCGATTAACTTATCTTCACTGGGGGCTAAAGTTACCTTGTTGGGGATGACCGGCAACGATGCCAATGCGGATGCGCTGGAAAAACGGCTGCTGGGCTATGGCATCGATTGTCATTTCAGCCGCTGTGACGGTTTCGATACTATCACCAAACTCAGAGTCATGAGCCGTAATCAGCAGTTGCTGAGAATGGACTTTGAGCGCTCTTTTGCCGATGTGGATAAAACATTGTTGGAAAGCCAGTTTACTTCAGCCCTTGCTGACCATGATTTGGTGATCCTGTCAGATTATGCCAAGGGGGCGCTAAGTAACCCTGCACGCCTGATTGAGCTTGCCAAAGCCGAAAATAAGCCGGTCGTGGTTGATCCGAAGGGTACCGATTTCAAAAAGTATCGCGGCGCCACACTTATCACACCTAACATGGCTGAATTTACAGCCGTTATGGGCGATGTGAATAGCGAGCAGCACCTGGTTGAACTGGCTAACATGCTTTGTTCAGAATTGGCATTGGACGCGTTACTGGTCACTCGTTCAGAACAGGGGATGACACTGTTTACACCAGATGAAACCGAGTTTCATTTGCCTGCCAAAGCCAAGGAAGTGTTTGATGTAACCGGTGCCGGTGATACGGTCATTTCTACACTGGCCGCTTGCATCGCTGCTGGAGAAAGCCTGCAACAGTCTTGCGTAATGGCAAATCTTGCCGCGAGTATAGTGGTCGGTAAATTAGGCACTTCAACGGTTACTACCACCGAGCTGGCTGTGGCTGCAGGTCAGCACAATCACCCGGATGGCGGTGTGATGACAGAGGAACAGCTGGCTCTTGCCGTATCGGCTGCCAAACAGCGGGGCGAAAAAGTCGTCATGACTAACGGTTGCTTTGATATTTTACATGCCGGTCATGTGTCTTATCTTGTTGCCGCAGCCAAACTGGGTGATCGGTTGATTGTCGCGGTGAATACCGATGCATCGGTACAGGCATTAAAAGGTCCGGGGCGCCCCGTGAACCCGGTACAACGCCGCATGGCTGTGCTTGCCGGACTGAGCGCGGTTGACTGGGTTGTGCCTTTCAGTGAGGAAACCCCGCAACGTCTTATCGCCGGGATTTTACCGGATGTGCTGGTTAAAGGGGGCGATTATAAGGTTGAGGAGATTGCCGGCGGCAGGGAAGTGCTGGAAAATGGTGGTGTGGTGAAGGTATTGCATTTCGAAGAGGGGGTCTCCACCACGGGCATTATTGAGACAATTGTAAAGCAACAAAGTTATGGCAAATCCTGACGATTTTCGGTGTTGATTTAATGCACACTTTGGCGCTTTAGGATAAGCTAGGGAAAACGCGTTGAGCGCATAATGCGTGGGCGCAATAACAGCGGTAGAAGCATTTCATGTACGAAAGTTATTACGGACTTAACTCCAAGCCTTTTCAGTTGACCCCGGATCCCGCCTTTTTCTTTGCCAGTAAATGGCATAAGCGTGCGATGTCCTATTTACAGTATGGATTATCTCAGGCTGAAGGCTTTATTGTGATCACCGGTGATATTGGTACCGGAAAAACCACTATTGCCAACAGTTTGCTGGCTGATATCGAAGACGATATCGTTGCAGCGCAAATTGTTACGCCTAAGCTGTCGCCGGATGAACTGGTAAAAATGGTGGCGGCCAAGTTTGAAATTGATGTGGCCGGTAAAACCAAAGCTGACATTCTCAAAGATTTGGAAGGTTATCTGTTTGCGTTGAGTGCCCAGGGGCGCCGCGCGCTGCTGCTGGTGGACGAAGCCCAAAACCTGCCGCTGGAAACCATTGAAGAATTACGCATGTTGTCGAACTTTCAGCAAGCAGGTAAACCTTTGTTGCAGAGCTTCCTGCTTGGTCAGGAAGAGCTTCAACCGATTCTGCGGGCACCCAATATGGAACAGTTTCGTCAGCGAATTGTGGCTTCCTGCCATTTGGCACCACTGACACTGGAAGAAGTGCAGTCATACATTGAATATCGTCTGCAGCACGCTGGCTGGAATGGCTCTCAGTTGTTCTCCAGTGATGCTTATGAGCATATCTACAAGTTTACCCGCGGCGTTCCACGTAAGATCAATACGCTGATGGACCGTATCCTGTTGTTCGGCTTCCTTGAAGAACTGGAAGTTCTCGATGAGCAAGCTGTCGATTCGGTCATCGATGAAGTGCGTGAAGAAATGTTTGTACCCGACTCTCCGGAAGTCAAAGAGGATGAAGAGGTTAGCGAGGAAGTGTCGCAAGACGCTCAGGATAGTAGCCAGGAGGCTTCGGATAGTGTGCCTCGGCAGCGTCTCATTACGCCCAACGGAAACGAAGTGAAAGACGCTGAATATTACAAAGCGATGTTAGGGGAGTTGGTCGATGCCCTTGATGATGCCATCAGCCACAAGATTAAGCTGACGCAATATATCGATAAGTTGCTGAAGAAAAAGTATCGCACTTATGTTCGGCTTAAGTCCGATGATTAATTAATAAAAAGGCTATGTTCGGATTAACTGTTGTTGAATCGAAAAGAGCCTGTTTTCGTTAAGGTTTTCTGGATTATCCATAAACCTGAACCAACCCAGGTAGTGTTCCAAGTATTTTGTGGCTACTCCGTGAAACCGTTTTATCCACGCTTTCAGACGGCTGTGATAGGCGTTAACATTTTGAATGTGAAAGACTTTATCTATCACCTTAATTCCTCCTGCCACATCTAAGCGCTTGTGTATTAAATCATTTTTCTCAGAAAGAGCTATGTAGGGCTTATAGCCATCACTACACAACACACTGTCTTTCTCTAATTTTCCTGCTAGCTCCTGATGCAAAGCTTCCGATGTAACACTTGGCACAACGGCTTCATACGTACTCTTAGCTCGGTCTCTGACCGTTAAAACTGGCACCCAATCATCCTTTGAACGTCCTCGTTTTTTCGCTTTCACCCCTCTTTTACGGGGCTGACGAGTCATCCGTTTTGAGCCTTTCTCTGAGTAGGGAAAAAGTGTTTCGTCTGCCTCGATAATGCCTTCTAATTTGGGGTTCTAGGGATTTTCCCCTCTAAAAAGACATAATCCTCTGTAGACCACACCAATAAATGGCTGCGGAGGTGGTTTACTTTCAGCTTGGAGCCTAATCATCCACTATCGGCCTTGTTATTTCGCCAATATTGGGCAATTTCCCAGTATTAGTGAAGTTATACGTTCCGCTTAAGTTGATATTTTGCCACGCAACGGGCGAAACAGCACGAGTGATACCCGCTTTCTCTTCATCTCCTCTCGCTTCAAAGTGTCCCAGCAGATGACTCAGTATCGCGGAGTTGAAGTAGATGATCGCGTTGGCAAGCAATCTTGCACATTCATTCCAGATAGCGATTTCACTCTCGTTTTTGCCTCGGAACTGATCGCCATTCACCGACGCAATAGCCCGTCTCAGGAAGTGCCACGCTTCTCCCCGGTTAAGGGCACGCTGAACGTACTGCCGCAAACTGGCATTGTCTATGTAATCCAGTAAATATTGCGCTTTGACCAGTCGATTATACTCCGTCAGCGCCTGTAATGTCGGGTGCCCCGAAGGATAACCAGACAACTTTCTTACCAGCATTGCCTGTGTCGTTCGCTTTGTCTGAAGTGACAGAACAATGCGCCTAATATCCTGCCATCCCGTTTCGATGACATTCGTCCTGATGGGCTTTTTCAGGGCAAGGTTGGTGCCGCCGTGTTCATTTTCAGTTACGTCAAACAGATCATTGATGACACTACTGAACTGCGCGTATCGCGGTGCAAAACTGTAACCGCATAGATCCAGTAAGGCGAAGTTAACATGATTGACACCGTGTGTATCTGTCGAGAGTACGTCAGGTTTGATTTCACTGCTGTTGGATTGTAACAGGTCATAAATATAGTGTGATTCGTGCTCGTTGGAACCGATGATCCGAGCATTGAGGGCGCTGTGGTTGGCCACCAGTGTCATGGCCGTGATCCCTTTGTTGGTGCCGAAATACTTAGAGGAGTACCGGGTTTTAAAGGTTTCCAGATGGGTTTCGAATTTCTGACCATCCGCACTGGCATGCAGCTGGTCCTCCTGAATATGGTAGTGGCGGAAGATGGGTAGCGCTGCAACCGCATTATTGATCACGTCGCTGGCGTCATGCAGCGTTTCAGGCCGGATATAGTTGGCCTGCACCGTACTCAGGTGTTCATAGCTTCGATCGGAGATCTGCGCCATGCCATACACACCACGGTGAGTGGCGTTGGCAATCAGAATGGCCAGTAAATCATCCTGATGAGTGAACCCTTGTTTTTGTATCGGAAGTACATGAGTCAGACATTTCATGAACCCGGTTTCGCGCTCTACATACCGCAGTACATCCGCGATACCGACCGGTTGCATTCGCTTAAAAAAGGGATTGTTGACCAGAGATGTAGCGCTTTTGGTCGGCAGACGCCAGCGGGTACCGGTACGATTTTTCATGATCACATTTCGATTGTCTCCCTCATCAATATGGAGAGCAACGTCTTTGAGTGCACTTTCCAGCCGGTGTTGTTTCTCCTGTAACAATAACTCTGCGGGCTGTTTTAGTCTGTCCAGTGTTGATGAGGCCAGCAAGGTATCCTGCGATGTCTGGGGGATCAGGTCGTCTTCCAGTGCGCGGTATTTGGTAACATTTGGCAAATAAATGCGTCCATTCAGTCGTGAGGTTAACTGCCGGTAGAGCAGCCATTCGTAACGTTGCGGGTTAACGTTATCCTGTTTAACCAACCATGGGAGGTGCTTTTTCGGGATGAGCGACGTATCCATCGTCTTCAGTGGTCCACCGAATGCGATTTCCGTCTGCATCTGTTGAAGTTGGGCGACGACGGCTTCTGAGCCTTTACCGGCCTCACATTCAAGGCACAAGAACACCTGCCTTAACAGTTGCTCCAGGAGATTGCATTGTTCATCGTAATGTTGCCACTGGTACTCTTCCACGGTCCGTTTCTGTTTTTTCAGGTAAAGGCAGAGGGTCTGGATATCCCTGTCATTCATGACCTTCAATGCCTGTTGTCTGACTACTGAGAAGGGTTGATTATCATCAATGTTCTCATCCACAAACAGATGCAGTAACTCTGCCGCTTTTGTGACATTGTCCGCGGCTGACTGCCAGGACAGGAACACTGCTTGTTGTGCAAAGGTGTTGGCAGCTTCTTGTTGCTTGCGGATATGGTAAATGAACCCATCAGTTAACCGTTCCAGTGCCAGTTGTATCCGCTCTGTCAGGTGACATAGCAACCATAGATGCTGCTGTGCGCGTTTGAATCGTTTGAGTTTACTGCCGTAATAGTTGATGAGCTCACCGAAGTGTTGTCGATTTTTAAGAGACAGATTAAGCCCATCGATAACGCCATTGATTTGCGTGCGCCATGGCGCTAACTGATGATAAAGGGCAAGCTCTTTTTTAAGCTCAGGTACGGTCAGACTTTTTGCACCGCCTCTGAGCTGGTTCAGGCTTAGTCCGTCATCAATGGCTGTTATGCTGTCCAGAAAGACGTGAAGTTCAGGACTGGTGAGTTGATTAAGTTGGTGCGCCAGGTCTTTTCTGACCTGCTGCATTGTTCTGCTTATCAGTCTCTGGAGTACGGTATACCTGGGGATAGCAATGCTGTGACTGGCTAGGAATTCAATAGCAGTATCAAAGAGGTAACGCGGCTCCAGCCAGGCATTGCCCACCTGAACAAGGTGGTCGAAAAGAGAATTGAAGTGCTGACTTTCGTCCCATTTGTGATAACCAGCAAGGTCTAATACTTTTGCGTAGAGTCGATCTTTTTGTTTTTGTGAGGGAGTGAATGGTCTGAGCCCCTTGCCGCCAAGCAGCTCTTTACTGATGAACATTAAATCCTTAGAAACCTGCGAGTAAGCGATATCTAGGATGACGGGCTTTGATTTGAAGTATCCCAAAATCGCGACAAAGTAACATCTATGAGCTCTGAGACGAATTGACCGAAAAACTGCCAATTCCGCATCGTTCAGAGAAAAGTACAGACGTTGTTCTTCGATTGAAAAAATGGGTGGGGAATAAAGATCTGCCTGTTCTGCTCTCGTGAGAATAGTAATTTCGTTTTTGATGGCCATATCAGGGTTGTTCCGTATTAAATGTACGATATTTACCTAATTTGCCACACTTATAAGTAGTAACCCACCTCCGCAGCCATTTATTGGGTAAGCGATCAATATAGACCGTTGTGATTCGTTTAGTGTTTGAGGCTATCTTCGTTTAAGGAGATGCGTTCTATATCTAACCGTGCTTCACAGCCGAAGATAAAGTCCCCTTGCTCTTCTCTTATCCAGTGATCTCCAACCGCGCGGATATCATCGCTAAACTTGGTCTTCTTTCTTTTTATCAATCGTTTTACTTGAAGTTGTCCTTCTTTAGGCGCTTGAGAGAGTGCATCAAGCACCATTTTTTCATTTTTGTCTGTGTTGTGCCAAGTGTCCAGTACGATGGCATTCCACACGGTTATTATCGTCAGCATAGCATCTTCCATTTCTGACTGGCTGTAATCAGCAGGGAGTGCATTTAACACTCCTTTACCGAACTCCATAATTGTGGCTGAGATTTTAGTGTTGGGAAGTGAGTATTTTGACATCGCTGACTAACCTGTTTTGATTGTATTTTTGTTTCCAGAGCCGCGGCGTGAGGTCGATTACGTCCCTGGCCGGATGCAATGCCACGCGTTGTAATACATCCACCAGATAATGGTAGGGATTGATGCCTTGCAGGCGGCAAGTCACCATCAGGCTTTGTAATATGCCCAGTTGTTCAGCCCCGAGTTCGGACCAACAGAACAAATAGTTTTTTCTCCCCATGGGGATTACCCGCAATGCCCGCTCAAGATGATTGGTATCCATGGGTAAAGCAGGATTGCTCAGGAACACCTTGAGTTGGCTTTCTCGTTCATGCGCATAATGGAGTGCCTTGGCGAAGGGAGACTTGGGGAGTAAATCAGTGCGCTGTCGTTGTTGATAAACCCACCGGAAGAAGTCAGTAACGAGTGGCTCACTGTGTTGTTGCCGGTAGGCATGGATATCGGCCAGGTTTAATTGTTTATACCTGATGTGTTTTTCATGTCGGTAGAGCGCAGCGATAATATCCAGTGCCTGCTGTGCGGCTTGCGGCTCACTGTCGAGGGCTTTTTCAAAGCCTCTGCGCATGTGTACCCAACAGGCAGCATGCACAATCTGCTGTTCGTGTTGGTTTATCTGCTCAACCGTTTTGGTGTAAGCGGCATAGCCATCTGTGAGCAAGGTACCGGTAAAGTCCTGTAACTGTGCTTTGGCGTGCAACATGCCCCGGCTGTGACTCCAGGTAAACGCCACCTCATCACTGTCACCGTACATCGGCCAGAAGTAGGTTTGTTTCATTTGCCCCGGTTTTCGGCCAGCCCCTTTGGTACGCCCGGCTTTGATGGGCACTTCATCCATCATCAGGATTTTGCTTTGCAGAATGTGCTGCCACTGGGCCTTGGCGATGGGCCGAAGCAGCTCAATGCCTTGTTGTATCCAGTTGATTAAGGTAGCCCGGCTAAGGGTGATACCGCTATCAAGCATGCGTTGATGTTGGCGGTGAAGCGGTAAGTGATATACCGCTTTATCCACCATCAGCCCAGCGAGTAGTGAGACATCGCAGTAACAGCCTTCCAGTACATTGATGGGGGCTGGGGTATCCTTAAGGGTTTGCGTGGTTTTATGACGCACGACCTGACGACGATACACCAGTACCACATAACTGCCGGGCTGTTGTGCTAAGCGACGGGTTTCTTTGATATCCACGACATCATACTGGTCGGCATCCGCCCCCTGTAACTCAGGCGCAGGCACATCAATAATCAGCTGAGGCACCGTCTCATCAAAGCGTAGGCCGTCATCATTCACATCCGAGTCGCGACGTTGCTTTTGTGAGGAACGGGTATGGGCCTTCACCGGTTTGGTGTCTGCCGGTAAGGCGTGTGTCTCACCCTCATCAAACAAACTGCTCTGCGCCGGATTATCCACTAACACCTTTTCAGACTTACGCCCGAACAACTGGCGTTTAAGCCAGTCCAGTTGATGCTTTAATTGTGCAACTTCATCTGATAAAGCCGCAATTTGTGCATCTTTTGAGGTGTTATTCGAAGGCGTTTTCATGGCGTAAATTATAGCAAAATCAGTTAATTAAATCGCCTGTTTTGTTTGTCTTTTTGCCAGTAAATGCCATCAATCAAACACTGTAACTGGGCACTGTTGAGCGGTGTTTTTGCGTTGCCGTCAGACACGTTGGCGTAAGTCCCTTTTTCTAACCGTTTACTCCACAAACAATAACCGCCCTGGTAGTAATACAACACCTTGAGCTGGGTGCGGCGCTTATTGATAAACACAAACCAGTCACCACAATGCGCCTGCATCCCCAGCTTGCCCAGCACCAGTGCCGCCAGCCCGTCAAACTGTTTGCGCATATCGGTATTGCCGGTATACAACCAGATACGCCCATTGGATAAGGGTAACATCAGGCGGCTCGGTTCATCCGCAGCACCACACCACCGGGCAAGGTCAGTTCAATCTCCCAGGCAGAGCCTGCGCTCTGGTTCGCACTTGCTGGCATATCAAAGGCAAGCCAGTTATCTTGCTGCGCAAGCGATTGGCTATCATCGCTCAGTTTTTTACGCCACAGATAGAAGTTTGATACTGTTAACGCATGCTGTGCACAAAATTCACTGACCGACAGTTCGCTTGCTGCTTGCTTATCAACCAATACCTGCCATTGCTCGCGTGTACGTCTTTTTGTTGCCATCAATAAAGTCTCCGTTAGTAAAATCTACGGGGACTATTTTACGGGGTAGTTCAATGAGGAAAAGACGGTCTAAATTGATCGCTTACTTTATTGGTGTGGTCTACAGAGGATTATGTCTTTTTAGAGGGGAAAATCCCTAGAACCCCATAATGAGCCGGTTTAACAAAGAGGACATGCAAAGGCGCTTGCTTCAGCGAGTTCTGAGTATAATCATATTCATTGTTTGTGTTCATGGCGAGGTATATTCCAAACCTTTTCCTGAACCATATGAAGATGATTGGGGAATGATTGATTGGGAAGAGGAAAGTGAAGACATTTATCAGCTGAGCGGATTTCTAGAAATGGCTTCAGGCGTCCGCTTGTCGAATGATCCTATTATTGGAACAGACAAAACCCTCAGTGATCTACGTCTACAAGTGCAGTTTGATTATGACCTTCAGGCCTCCCAGTTTTCTTTTGTATCAGACGCATATTTTGATGGTGTCTTGGAACAGACAAGAATAAACATCAGAGAAGCTACATGGGAGGCTCGCCTTGGTTTTTTGGGTGCATGGGGAAACAGATTTGATGCGAAGGTTGGTCAACAAGTTTTGACGTGGGGAACTGGAGATAATGTTTTTTTAAACGATCTTTTTCCGAAAGACTTTCAATCATTTTTTGCGGGACGAGAGGTTGAATATTTAAAGTCTCCATCATTGTCTGCAAAGGTATCGGCGTATTTTGATGTGTTTAATCTAGATGTAGTTTTGACACCTGAATTTGAACCTGACGTATACATCAATGGCGACTATTTTTCATTTTTTCTCCCCACTGCAGCCACTCAGGTAGCATTAGGTTTTGATGTCACTCCTCCCCTGAGACCCCAATCGCCTGAGTATGCGTTGAGGCTATATAAATCGGTAGGCACATCAGAGTACGCGGGGTATTTTTACAGTGGATTTCATAAAAGCCCTAATAGTCTTACACAAGACTATAGACCTACATTTTCATCATTGAACGTCTACGGAGCAAGCTTTCGCACTACGTTGGGAAATGGTATATTTAATGCCGAATTTGCTTATTACGATTCGGTTGATGATAAAAATGGCGATAACCCGTTAGTACCTAATGGGCAAGCTCGATGGTTACTCGGATATGAACAGGAAATTGTTGGAAACCTCGAAGGAAGCCTCCAACTATACACCGAAAGCATCCTCGATCATCAAGCGTTGATTCAAAATTCACTGACGCCTAAATTTGAGCCTAAACAACATCGAGTATGGTTTACGCAAAGATTGCGTTATAAAGGTATGCAGCAAGCATTGGTATTAAATGCCTTTAACTTTTATTCAACCACAGATAAGGATGGTTATTTAAAAGTTAGTGCAGAATATAGCCCTGTTGATTTATGGCGATTATCAGGTGGTTTAAACATTTTTTATGGTAAACAACCTTTTACTTTTTGGGGACAGTTCGAGGATGCCTCAAATTTTTTTGTTCGTTTTCGGTATTTTTATTAAGGAGTTGTCATGTCTTCAGAGAGAGCACTCACTGCATTTGCAGGTTTTATGGTTTTGTTGTCTGTTATTCTAACTATTTGGCTACACCCATATTTCGTATGGTTCACTGTTTTTGTCGGCGTAAATTTGTTCCAACAAAGCTTTACGGGCTTTTGTCCAGCAACCATTATACTCAAAAAATTATTCGGTCTTAAAAGTGAGAGGGAGATTGCGCTTGAAGCTGTATCTACACATCGAGAGTAATGCAAAAAAGTCACTATTCAATAGATATAAGACAAGATAAAGAACGGGGTTTTATATGCTAAGTGAATCCATACAAACATAATAAGGTAAATGCATTATTGGAAATTAAACATGCACAGTCATAATCATTCACATAGCCATACGCACTCAGATGGCAATTCAGACGATGCATCAAAGCGCATTGGCTGGGCGTTCCTTCTAAATGTGGTGTTCACCATCATCGAATTTATTGGTGGTTGGCTAACCAACAGCACCGCTATCATGGCTGACGCGGTGCATGATTTGGGCGACAGTTTGTCGATTGGTACTTCTTGGGGCTTAAATAAACTTAGCGATAAAGATGCCAATCGCACTTTTTCCTATGGCTATAAGCGGTTTTCACTATTGGGGCGTTAATCAACGGAGTTGTATTGACCATAGGCTCTATTTGGATCTTGTTTGAAGCAATCCCTCGTTTAGCAGAGCCTGAAATGCCCCAAGTAGAGGGAATGTTAGCCTTATCTATTTTTGGTATGGCAGTAAACGGTTTTGCCGCTTATAAACTAAGCGAAGGAACGTCATTAAACGAACGAGTGCTTAATTGGCACTTGTTAGAAGATGTTCTCGGTTGGGTGGCAGTATTTATCGTATCCATCGTCTTAATGTTCAAGCCTTGGGCGATTTTAGATCCCATCTTATCCATTGGCTTCACTTTGTTCATCCTCTTCAATGTGTTTCGTAACCTAAAAGAAACCCTGATGCTGTTTTTACAAGCAACGCCAGATGAGGAGCAAATGTCAAAAATCCGAAAAGACTTGCTTGCAAACGACAAGGTAAGCGACCTCCATCATTTTCATATTTGGTCTTTAGACGGAGAGCGCAATGTGATGACCGTCCACCTTGTCTTAAAAGGAGAAGTTAGTGTTGAACACATTCAGTCATTAAAGGAGAGCATACAAAGCTCATTAGCAAAGTATCATTTTGAACATACCACAGTAGAGCTAGAATTTGCCAATGAACAATGTCGTGACGAAGTGAAAGAGACTTGGTAGACTCACGCTTATGAAAAATTTAAAACGAATAAGTTACATCATGATCTCGCTGATACTCTTTCAGTCGTTTTCTGCTGTGGCCAATTCATTAGATTTTCATGCAATAGATACTCAACATTTGCAACATGAACACAATCATGCTGAGCATGATAAGAGTTTGTCATCAACAAGTATTCAAGATGCAAGTACCGACCAAGTAAAGGGGCAGCATAACCCAGCCGACTGTCATCACTGTGGTCATTGCCATGGTACACATGTTCAGTGGGTCGGTCATGACAGTATCAGTAAACACCATCACGTGGTGTCCAACCACAACTTTAACTATCTAGATGCTCTTATAGACGCACCTATCAACCGCCTACTGCGCCCACCTAAGCAAAAATCCTAAATTCTGTTTAAAGCTCGTCGCGATAACCTTAAACGCGACGTCCGTTATTATTTAATTTTAGGATTATTATGAATCTCACTCATTTTATTGGGCGTGACCTGCATGTCAGGCCGCCACTGCTATCTGCGTCTTTTAAGCGTATTCAAACAACAAAAGCCACATCATTGAGACGGCTTAGCTTACTTACATTTAATGGCACCAAACTGCTGTGCACTTGCTTATTGTTTGTACCGATTTTTGCTCATGCGCAAAATCAGAACTGGGAAAGTTGGTTCTCTTCACAGATAAACAAACATCCCGATATTGTCGCGGCCAAAGAACAATTGTTAAGCACAGGTGCGCTCGCTGATGCTTCTGAACGAGCCCTTTATAACCCTGAATTGTCAACTGACTATACGCGTAATGGCGATAACAATGACTACAGCGTGGGTGTTGAACAGACAATCGACCTTTGGGACAGGCAAGGCGCAAGGCGACAAAAAGCGGGTTTTATGCGCACTGCTGCACAAGCTCAATACCAAGAAGTCGTTTTAAACAAATCAGCTGATGCTATTGATGCATTAATCAATTGGCGTGCAGCAAGAAGTGCCGCTGTAATTGCAAAATCACAACAACAGCAACTTAATTCGTTACTTGAATTGGTCGAAATACGTCAAGCGGCTGGTGATCTAGGGAGTATCGATGCAGAGCTTACCTTTTTGTCGTTATCGAAACAATTTGCTCAAGTGGCGGGAGCAGAGGCTCAACTTCAAATGGCCGAAGCAATGGTGCGGGAGTTACTTCCTGATTGGGAGCCAGAGCGAGGGATTATACCCGACGACTTTTGGCCTTCTAATGCTACATATCCGTCTGATGAAGAATTACTAAAACACCCAAAAGTAGCAAGCGCTTATGCGCAATGGCTCACGCAAAAAGAAGAAGCAGAAGTCACTAGACGTAGTGCAAAAGCAAATCCTACTTTTGGTATTAATGCAGGGCGGGAAGAACGAGAAAACACCGTTGGGCTGACCTTTTCCATACCGTTAAACATTCGCAACAATTACAGTGCAGAAACTCGCGCCGCAGAACGCATGGCGTTAGAAACTGAAGCACGTTTTAGAGCGCAGTATCGGAAACTTCGTTTCGATTTACAAGGAGCGTTTGGCGCGTGGCAGAGCTACAACCTACAGTTTACGCAATGGCAATCATTGGTAAAGGGTCGCATCGAGAGTAGTGGTGATTTGTTAGAGAAGCAGTGGCGCAGTGGCGATTTATCAACGACTAACTACCTTATTGCACTGAATCAACGCGCAGAAAGTTTACTGTCTGGCATAGAGCTCGAAAAGCAAACGCGCATAGCATTAAAAAATCTCATGCTGCAATCAGGTCGTCTTATCGACTTGCCCCCAGTTCAACACGATTTCTCAATTGAGTAACAGGATTAACAAAATGAATAAAACAGTATTAGCAGTTTTCATCGCCACATTTGTCGGCGCTGCACCAAGTTTCGCACAAAAGTCTGATCAACAGCATGCTCACAATGAAACGGTAACAAGCATCGATAAAAGCATAAAAGATAAACATGACGAACATACTGATGATGGTCATGAAGAACATGAACTACAAGATGGTCAAAAGCTTGATGAGCACGGAGGCGAGGGTGCCGATGAACATGATGATCACGAAAGCGAACATGCTCATGATAAAGGTGAAAACGAGGATAAAGATGATGAAGAGCATGATGAAACTGCTTCTGCATCGTTAGACTCCAATCAAATGGCATTAGCCAACATTAAAGTAAGCACACTAAGCCCCAAAATTGTCAATTATACTTTGTATGCACCGGGTGAAATATTTTCAAACGGCTATAGCAGCTATAGAGTATCACCCAGAGTGGCATCCGTTGTCACGCGTCGTCATGTGGCATTGGGAGACAGGGTAAATAAAGGCCAAGTGCTTGTCACGCTTTTTAGCGAAACCGTTGCGCAAGCACAAGCCAATTACCGAACAACATATCCAGAATGGGAAAGAGTAAAAGGACTTGGTCGAAAAACTGTTGGAGAGCAGCGCTACATTGATGCAAAAGCTAATTTTGAAGCGGCTAGTGCAGTATTAATCTCATATGGTTTATCCGATGCAGATTTGAAAACGCTCACCTCACAGCAATCAATAACATTAGGAGAATATCGCTTACGTGCTGAAATTGATGGCGCGGTACTCAGTGACTCGTTTGAACAAGGTCAGCGTATTGATGCGGGAGAACCGTTGATCTCGTTGGCAGATGAAAGTGAACTTTGGGTAGAAGCGCATCTACCATCGAATATTAACCTGCGGTTAGGTGCAGGTTCTCCGGCACAAATCAAAGTGGGAGACTTCACAGTTGATGCAACGGTTACACAAGAGGCACATACCATTGACCCAATTACTCGAACGAGAACGGTTCGGCTATTAGTGAGCAACCCTGAACATCGTTTGCATCCTGGTCAATTTGCCGAGGTGTATTTCCGTTTTCTGACAAAAATGCCGGTAATGGCTGTTTCAGAAAGTGCGCTAATGCGAGGGCCCGATGGAGACTGGATGGTATTTGTAGAAGATCATCCCGGCGAGTTTTTACCCGTCGAAGTTGAACTTGGAAGAGCGCTTGGTGGCTTGCGGGAAATAACCGGTGTAGAGCCGGGTTCTCGCGTAGTAAGCGAAGGTGCTTTTTTTGTCGCTTCACAAATCGCTAAAGGCGGTTTTGACCCACACAACCACTAATTAGGAGGAGTCTTTATGTTTAATAAATTAATTGATTGGGCTGTTACTAATCGTTTGTTAGTGGTGATTGCTCTGACAACGTTAATAGTCAGCGCGGTTTTTGTTATTCCAAAACTGAATTTGGATGCATTTCCAGATGTCACCAACGTGCAAGTATCTGTCAATACAGAAGCACCGGGGTTAGCTGCCGAAGAAGTAGAGCAGTTAATTACTTATCCAATAGAAGCGGTGATGTATGCCTTACCGGATGTGATGGAAGTGCGCTCTATTTCCAAAACAGGTCTTTCAGGTGTGACCGTTGTGTTTAGCGAGGACACAGATATCTATTTTGCACGTCAATTGGTATTCGAGCGTCTGCAAGCGGCTAAAGAGTTAATTCCCGAGGGCGTCGGTACGCCAGAAATGGGACCCAACACATCAGGATTGGGGCAAGTGTATCAGTATCTATTGTTGGCTGAGCCCGATTCAGGCCTAGACGCTATGGCGTTGCGTAGTTTAAATGATTGGGTGGTGAAATTGCTGCTGCTTCCTGCCGATGGCGTAACGGATGTGCTCTCTTTTGGTGGGGAAGTACGCCAATACCAAGTTAACCTCAATCCATCTCAATTACTTGGATATGGCTTGACTCAAGATATAGTGATGGAAGCACTTGAGCGGAATAATACCAATGTGGGGGGGTGGTATATGAACCGAGGGCAGGAGCAACTTGTGATAAGAGGCACTGGCTGGTTAGATCATGGCGAGGAAGGGTTAGAGCAATTACGTCAGGTACCTTTAAAAACCGTAGACGGAACAACGATTACTGTATCCGATGTGGCGAACGTTGAGTTAGGTAGCGAAATTCGTCAGGGTGCTGCCACCATGACCAGAAAAGACGCCGACGGTAACATTCAAAACTTAGGTGAAGTCGTCTCAGGCATTGTACTTAAGCGCATGGGAGCTAACACGAAAGCCACAATTGATGGCGTCAATGCTCGTATTCAGCGAATTAACCAAGCATTGCCTGATGGCGTGAGTTTTGAAGTATTCTACGATCAAGCTGACTTAATTACTCAAGCCGTGGATACGGTTGTAAATGCGCTAATGTTAGCGTTCGTATTTATTATTGTTATTCTAGCTTTATTTTTGATGAATCTACGAGCCACGTTTTTAGTCCTGATTTCGATCCCTATTTCTATTGGTATTGCCTTAATGGTCATGTCGTGGTTTGGACTTTCTGCCAACCTTATGTCGCTTGGGGGCATTGCAGTGGCAATCGGCATGCTAGTAGATGGCTCAGTGGTAATGGTTGAAAACATGTTTAAACACTTGACTCACACTGATGCTGAGCATGATCACAAGAGACAATTGGGTGAACATGTTGAAGATGATGATCCATTAGACTCGTCCCATGATACGCACGGTATCGCTTTGCGATTACAAGAAGCGGGCAAGGAGGTAGCCCGGCCTATCTTCTTCGCAACAGCCATAATCCTTGTGGTATTCATGCCTTTGTTTAGCTTTGAAGGCGTTGAAGCAAAATTATTTCAACCAATGGCTATTAGTATTATGTTGGCCATGCTTTCGGCGGTATTAGTTGCACTGATTATTGTACCGGCATTGGCGACGTATCTATTTAAAAAAGGCGTGAAACCACGAGAAAGCGTTGTGTTGAAACCTTTAGACGCGGGGTATCGCAAAGGGCTATCGTGGGCAATTTTGCATAAAAAAGTAGTGATTGGAATTGCTGCAATTATGGTAGTCGCTGCTGGTGTAGTGCTTCCTCGGCTTGGCACAGAGTTTGTACCAGAACTGGAAGAGGGCACCATTAACTTGCGTGTTACTTTAGCGCCTTCATCTAGTTTAGATACTGCCCTAGAGGTCTCCCCTAAGCTTGAGAATATATTAATGGGGTTTCCAGAAGTCACCTATACATTGTCGCGTATCGGTCGCGCCGAAATAGGAGGCGATCCTGAGCCTGTAAACAATATCGAAATTTATATCGGGTTAAAGCCAGTGCCTGAATGGACAAGTGCAAGTAACCGCTATGAACTGCAAGCGTTAATGGAAGAAAAAATGGAGCAACATCCGGGTTTGCTCTTCAATTTTTCTCAACCTATCGCGACAAGAGTGGACGAGTTGTTATCGGGTGTAAGAGCTCAACTTGCCATTAAATTATTTGGACCTGATCTTGACATCTTGGCTGAAAAAGGCCAAGCCATTGAAGCTTTAGTAAAAGAAGTTGAAGGTGCAAGAGATGTTGCTATGGAGCAAATTGCCGGTGAATCTCAACTGATTGTGACACCGAATCGCCGCGCTCTGTCGCGCTATGGGTTGGCCGTGGGTGATGTAATGGAGCTCGTAAGCGAAGGTTTAGGTGGAGCCAGCGCTGGCCAAATCATCAATGGTAATGAGCGCTATGATATTTATGTCAGGCTTGCTGAACAATTTCGAAATAACAGTCAAACGATAGCCGACTTGCGCTTACAAACTCCGTCAGGTGCATGGGTTCGTTTAGGAGATGTTGCAGAAGTGACGATTGCTTCTGGTCCACCGCAAGTCAGACGTGATGACGTACAGAGGCGAGTTGTTATCCAGGCAAATGTTCAAGGTCGAGACATGGGTAGCGTGGTGGCAGATATTCGTCAATCTATTGATGAGCAGCTAGCACTGCCTACTGGCTATTCAGTGGATATTGGCGGGCAATTTGAGAATCAACAACGGGCGCAGAAACGATTATCACTAGTTGTGCCGCTTTCGTTGGGCTTAATTGCATTACTACTGTACTTTGCTTTTGCTTCGTTTGGTCAGGCAATGCTGATCCTCGTGAATGTGCCTCTAGCTGTGATAGGCGGAGTATTTTCACTTTGGTTATCAGGGCAATATCTTTCTGTACCGAGCTCCGTAGGTTTTATTACCTTATTTGGAGTGGCGGTCCTAAATGGGGTGGTGATGGTAGAAAGCATCAATCAGCGCATTGCAGACGGATTATCAGTATCTGACGCTGTATTCGATGGTGCTACATCAAGACTTCGGCCAGTGTTGATGACGGCGATTACATCTGCGCTAGGGCTAATTCCAATGTTAATGTCTAACGGCGTGGGTGCTGAAATCCAAAAACCGTTAGCAAGTGTTATTGTAGGCGGCTTAGTAACCGCGACATTTTTGACGCTCTTTGTACTGCCTGTGCTTTTTGCCTGGTTTTCAAAAGGGAAGTTAAAAGATATGACAAGAGCATAATCTTAATTTGAGCTGGCCTGTTGCATGCGATAAGCATCGATAGGCTAGCATCAAACCTTATAGGAGTAGATATGAAAAACTATCAAAGGCTACCAAAAAATATTACATCTCTTTTTTACATTGTCTATATCCGCTGGAGTAGGTTTCACAGCGCTATCTGCTATTGCGGCGTTATACGGGCTGGTGATGATTTCGTTTATTAAACAGCAGTTGGAGGAAACAGATGATTTGATCGAATCGATTGTAGAAGGTGCAATCACTAGATTTCGCCCTGTGTTGATGACAGCGCTCGTTGCGAACTTGGGTTTTATTCACATGGAGTTAAATGTGGGTACGGGTACTGAAGTTCAAACGCCTCTGGCGACAGTGGCCATCGGTAGATCAACCTTACTAACCCCTTTTGTGATGCCAGTGCTGTATCGAATGAATGGCTCATGCTAAAAAAATGAAATAGTCAGGAAACCTCGGGGCGTCAAGACGCGAGGCTCTTTTGCAATCAATGACTTAATCTCTTCAAAGGACAGTAAATTATGAAAAAATCATATACATTGAAAAGATGGGCACTCCTAATAGTCCTGACGATGTCTGTCGTGGCTTGCAGCAGCTCACTTAGAGAAACAGAAATAGTAAACTTACCTAATGACCCAGTTACTATTCTTAGTGTGAATGTTAACCAAAGTGGAGATAGCTGGAACGTATGGGGTGAGCTACAGTCAATCACCCACAGTACAATGCGAAATGTTCGCATACGGATATCAGTCATTTCAGATGATGGAAAGGTAATTCAGCAAAAGTATGCAGAATACAGAAGGAGAATAAGCACCGATAGACATCGTAGAATAAGACCAACGAACAAAGCTATTTTCAACGTTACATTTGAATCAATACCCGAAAATGCGAGGGTGATTGCTGAACATGTGACCAGCCAATAATAGTTACAGTACTAATCTGTCTGAGCAGTTACAAGCAGTGTAGTACATTCGCTGCAATAACATTGATAGGTTTATGTATTTTTACTGTTTGTATTGTTTCTAAACAAAAAGGTAAATTAAGCTTGATTTATACAAACAAGCGCCAATGTATACTGTATATAAAATCAGGCTTATATCAAGGATCAACATGGATGCATTAACTGTCGAAAACGAATTACGCGAAGCCGTATCAAGAATAGTTAGTCAGGTTGAGCTCGCAAGTAAGCAGGGTAGGCTTGATATTAACTTAGCGATGGAAGATGCATTTATACCCATTCTCAAAGAGTTGTTTCACTTGCAAAAGTTACACAATCTAAATGCGAAGCAGAAAAATTACCCTGGTATAGATCTAGGGGATGAGTATGATCGAGTAGCATTTCAGGTAACCGCAACTACAGATCTCGAAAAAGTTAAAAAAACGCTATCCATTTTCGTTGATAAAAACTATCAATCCAACTTTGATGAGCTCTTTATTCTGATGCTTGTGGGCAAACAGAAAAGCTACTCACAACAGGCTATTGATAAAATAACGGGAGAGAAATTTAATTTCATTGCAAAAACACATATTATTGATTGCGGCGACATTTTATCAAAAGTAACAGAATTAAGAGTTACTGCCCAACGTCGGATCCTGCACGAATTCAAACTTATTCTTGGAGAAATTGATGTTTATTTAGCGCTTCGCGAACCAAAAACCGATGTTCCAGTCGTGTTCACGTCAAATATTGCGCCAATTACTTTCCCATCTAAGGTTTTTATTGCTGAAACTACAATAGTCAAAAAGGATGTGCTTTCGCGAGCAAAAAGTGAACTTGAATATAAGGGCAGGAAGTCAGATATGCACATGTGCATTCGTCTTGCTTTAGAACTTGAAGGCTCTAAGTTTACGGGGTGGGCTTTTCATGATGGTAAGATATTCACGTTCGAAGATTTCGAAGTCCAATCCGCGCTGAAGTCTCTAATTGATGTTGGAACTATCGAAGAAGTCGATAGCGATGAGCTATATAACTCAGAATATGTAGAATATGAAAATGTCTTTAAGTCGCTTCTTCAAGGGCAAATACGGGAGCAGCTCATACACCATAATGTCAACTTTGATATGTATGAAAAGCAATTCTATTTTAATAAAGAGGACGAAAAGCAAACACACAGGAAAGAAACATGGAAAGGTATGAAAACAGCTCATAGAACAGTTTTTGAACGTGTAGATAGTAAGAAAGAACCCGGTAGTCTTGCACACTATAAACACCTAAGCTTCCAATTAAGGTTTATTCATACGATGGGTCAGTACCATACCCTGATCGTACCGAGTTGGCTTTATACCTATAACTCTTATCGTCGCATCCGTTTTCACGACAAGTTGGTAACGAAGCAAAAAAGGCTTGAAAACAATCAAGCAGTGAGAAATCTGACCCGGTTTATTGCTTTTTTTCTCTCTCAAATGACACATCAGGAAATTAAGTTCGGTTCGCTTATTCAGCTTGTCCCAGAAAACATCACCGAAGAATTGATTGATATCGATGAGGAGGAATAAACAGTGAAGGTTACCGTAATTGAAGAGCCGCTTTTAGAGTTCGGTAAAGGAACACATATTTGTCCACGTAATGGAATCGAACGAATGGGTGTTTATGATACTAAAGATGAACTTAGACGCTCAGAGCTAAGACTCGGAATAGTAGGAAGGGGGGAGGGCGTAGATAAACTCGACGTTTGGTTGGACTTATGTCGCAGCGGTATTGTCGGCAAGGAAAGTGAGCTATCAAACCTGTTTAAAGGTTTTGGTGGTGTTTCGGCTGACTATGGTTTTTTCACGCGACTATTATCTTCACCAGGATTCACGCGCGCGCTTCAAAAATCTTCAATTGTTAAAGTTAGTCGTATTAAAACTAGAGAAGAAAGAGTCGTGGCAGCAGTAAACTTGTACTACGAACAAGTCCAGTTTCTTGCAGAGAATAGAGCAATTGACGTCATTATTTGCGTTATACCAGAAGAACTATTCCTATCATTAACGCAAAAAGATGCTGGTTCGAAAAAAGACACCGGATCAGTCGAACAGTATATGGAACATGACTTTAGACGTTTACTAAAGGCGAAATGCATGCACCTTGGCATACCTTTGCAACTTGTGCTCGAAAGTACGCTATTGACAGGGAAAGCGAATAGAGGGAATCAGGACGATGCGACTCGCGCGTGGAATTTTGCAACGGCTTTGTACTATAAAGGTAATAAAACAGTTCCATGGAGGCTAAAAGAAGAGCGCTTTAAACCGAAGAGTTGTTATGTTGGAATTGGATTTTATAAGAGTAGAGATGGTGAAACTATATCAACAAGTTTAGCTCAAGTATTTGATGAGTTTGGTCACGGGGTAATCTTACGCGGGACACCTGTTGTCATCGATAAAAATGATAAGCGTCCGTTTATGTCAGAAGAACAAGCTTATGATTTATTAAGCTCAGCGTTATCTGAATACGATAAAGCCCTTATGCAAATGCCTGCCAGAATTGTTATTCATAAAACGTCAAAATTTCGAGAAACTGAAATCAGGGGGTTTTGTCGTGTTTTAGAAGAGAAAGGCGTTCGTTCTAAGGACTTTGTTTCTATCACTAATACGGATATTAGATTGTTTAGTCAGACTAGTTATCCACCCAAGAGAGGCACATTGCTCTCAATAAATGAAAGTGAAGGCGTTTTGTATACACGCGGCACAATCGATTTTTATCAAACTTATCCTGGAGCTTACGTACCAAATCCGCTAAAAATAGATGTTTATGAAAACGATTCGTCTTTAGAGGAGTTGTCTGAGGAAGTATTGGGTTTAACTAAGATGAATTGGAATAACACACAACTAGATGGCAGATTGCCTATTACTCTTGAGTGTGCAAAAAAGGTTGGGGATATAATGAAATACGTGGATTTAGGTGAAAAGCCTCAAGTCAGTTACAGTTTTTATATGTAGATTTGTTGCATTACCACCATTATGTCTAATACTGTTCAGTATTAGACATAGGGTGCAGGATTAAGTTATAATGTTTGCATCTTAACTAACAATCACAACACACTTGGCCATCACTAAACCCACACCGTTGTTTCCCACGTATACTGAGCTAGCAGAGCTCAGTTTGTCTGACTATCCACAGCTAAGTTCATTCTTAGACAATCAACCGACATGGATGAGACAGCACTGGGACTGGGCGAAAGAATACCTTTTATATATTGGTCGCAACAAATCACAACACACGTACGTGCGTTTTCGAAATGACATCGAAAAGTTCCTATTGTGGGTCTTTATGGTAGATAAGCAGCCAGTAGATGATTTACGTAAAGCAGATATTTTGCGATACATTGATTTCTGTGTGGCGCCACCGGTTAAATGGATAAGCACCCAGCTCCATGACCGATTTCGCCTCAATAACGGTTACTTTGCTTCAAACCTTAAGTGGACGCCGTTCAGGCAAACGCCGCCGAAATACGATAAAGACAGAGTGCTCGATCCGAAAAAGTACCAACCCTCATTGCAGACCCTCGAATCTACCTTTGTGGCATTAAGCTCTTTTTACCGCCATCTCATCGATGAAGAAATTTGTTTCGGCAATCCTATTCCATTGGCAAAACGAGACTGTAAGTACTTGATAAAAGACAGTCAGGTAAAGACGATAAGTCGATTAACTGAGCAGCAATGGCAATATCTCTTGGATACTGCCGTTGAGATGGCGGATAGTGATCCGCTTTTGGAGCGTAGTTTATTTACTATTGCTACCATGAAAACCCTATTTCTGAGGCTTTCAGAACTCTCGGAGCGCAATGATTGGACGCCCTTGATGAGTCATTTTTGGACAGATGAGGGCAACAACTGGTGGTTTAAGGCCTATGGAAAAGGTAAAAAGATAAGAGATATCACGGTACCACCGGGTTATCTTACGTTTTTGAAACGCTATAGAAAATGGCGTGGACTATCACCTTTACCGTCCAAAGGTGAGCAAACCGTTCTGGTTGAAAAAATAAGAGGCCGCGGTGGTTTAACAGGTCGTCAAATTTCGAGGCTTATTCAGAGCGTGTTCGACGCTGCATTTGACAAAATGAAGTCAGAACAAGGATTAGAATCCGCTCAGAAATTAAATGAAGCCACCACACATTATCTGCGTCATACCGGTGCAAGCATGGAGATAGAGCGTGATAGACCGCTAAAGGATCTATCAGAAGATCTGGGCCATTCTAGCAGTGCGACAACCGATACGGTGTATGTGCAGGTTGAGCGAAAAAAGCGTGCCTCATCTGGCAAAGATAGAAAAGTCGAGTAGCTAATGCGAAAGAGAACGTGCTACATGTGCGATGCCTTAGCGACAACGAAGGAGCATATTCCTCCAAAAGCATTGTTTCCAAAACAAAAAGATGTGCTCAGTGAAATCAGTCTACGCAAAGATTTAATAACGGTACCATCCTGTGAGAAACACAATAATAGTAAGAGTAGAGACGATGAGTATTTAGTGTTTTGTCTATCTACGTGCTTTCATGGAAATGACATAAAAGAGCAGCTGTTTAATACCAAGATCATGCGAGCAATTGACCGGCGGCCTGACACATACTCGAACTTTTTAGATAACTATCAACGTGTAATGCTAAAACATCCCGATGGAAAAGTAGAACACACTGCGGCGTATTCAATCGACCTAAGACGTTTTGACAGCGTGTTATCGCACATAGCATGTGGATTATATTACCATCACACTCAAAGTAAGTGGGAAGGTGCCACGCTTGTTATAAGCAATGAATTACGTGATTTTGAGGTCCGGCCGGTAAAAGCGTTGAATTTAGCCACTTCTAACGTAACCGATTGAATATTATGAATTAATCAACCAGCAGTTCAAAAGTCATGGGCTTAACCTGCTTGGTTAGATCCAGCTCAAAACTTCCTAGCCGCCCCAAATGCTCGGTATGATACGGTGAGAATTCGGCCATAATGTCGCGGGTAATATTGTACCCTTCCGACTTCAATTGATTGAACACTTCGGTCATCGCGTTTACGTTGTATAAGATCGCGAAGTTGGCCAGCAAATGATTGTATTTAACGATTTTGCTTTGTTCGTGTCTCAAGTTTGCAGGAATTTTCCCGCCATTAGCAAAAAACAACCACCGGGCAAACTCATTGAACTCTTCGCTCTTACAGGTCGCTGCCTGGATTGTTTTGCGCAGATCAACGTCGGTAATGTATTCCAGCAAAAACATGGTTCTGACCACGCGCCCGAGTTCACGGAACGCAAAGTACAGCTTGTTTTTCCGGTTCTTGGTGCCGAACCGGCGCAGGATTGTCGAAGCGGTGATTTTCCCTGCTTTAACTGACATGGCCGTTCGCATCATATCCGCATAGTGCTTTTCAATGAGATCCCACTTGATCGGCTCCTTGAACAAAGACTGAATATGCTTGAGTACCATGGAGCGATCAGGCTTATAAAAGCTGAGATCTTTGATATTTCGGATACGGGGCATGAGCTTTATGCCCAGCAAGTACGCCAGGCCAAAGACGGGTGTGGATTGCGCCTGTGTATCGCCGTGAACGGTGTCCGGATTAAAATCAGATTCATCGTTGAGTAGGCCGTCCAAGATATAAATCGCCTCGTAGACACCGCAGGGAATAAACCGGCTGAACAATGCAATATAGGTGTCCGAGACGTGGTAATAGGCAATGCCGCCATAGCTGCCATACCGAATATGGTATTCAGATAGCAAATTATCTTCGTAGAGATCCCAAAGCTTTCCATCAGCGGACACACTGCTGCCTGATCCCCAACACTCAATGAGCCGGTATTTCTTATACTCGCTATTGATCTTCGCAATAGCTTTATCGAGACGCGCTTCCGTCGTGCGTTTTAAGTTAAGCCAGGCGACTTGCTTGCGAGAAACGCCCTGCACAGATCGCACGGTTTCGGTGGGACCAATGTTGGTACCGTAACAAAACACGGTCAGGACAAAACGTAACTCCGGGTCGCTGATACGTGATTCGAAGCCCGACAACGGGCCAAAATGTTTATTCAGGTTCAGCCACTTTTCGACATTGATAATCACATCAAGCAGGTTGATTTTGTCCAACCGATCGCGCAAAAGCGCTCCAATTTCTTCGACTTCAGGTAAGGGTTGATCAGGCTTTGGTTTACCGATAATCAGATTCCCGTTTTCAATACGAACCAGTTCGTCCTCCGGGAATTGGCTGTCAGCTTTCCGGCAGCTCGTTTCCATGGACTTCTTCAGCGTTGTTGTAAATTCAGTATCACCGGCGACGAGCCCTACCTCCTCGCAATAGGTAGGCAACTGCGCTTCGTATTCTTCCCAGGTGATCATCTGCTCCCGGTAATCATCGAAGGTTTCACTGTAGGGAATGAACAAGTCACCGGTACTTAGTTCTTCAGCGATCCGTTCAAACACACACAGCTCAAAACAGGTTTTATTAACCTCCGACACCTGTGCTGATTTGGTTGATTTTCCCGTGACTAATTTCCACCAGCTTTCGCGAATCCAGCGAATATTAATGACATTTCTGGAAGAGGGATCGTTCGGATCGCTTTGAATTGACAGGAACTCCGTGCGACGCTTTTTGTGCGTCAAAATAAACTGGAACGCATTGAGCAAGTCCTTGTCTTCCGTGGCCGATGCCAGGTTGAGTATTTCAATCGTACGAAACAAGGTGGATCGTTGCTTTTTATAGAGTCGAACCATAAACGGCAAATAGTTGTTGCCTGCGAATGCCATATATTGTTCGCACATTTGCATTAGCTGATCACTGTTCTTTCCCAGTATCGGATCAAAAGCTGCCACCGAATCGGGTTTATCAAGATACACCTTGACCGTCCCAGACAACACAGAAATCAAATGATCGGTTTGCTTTTGATGGTCTGCAAGGTACTTCTCCAACAGCTTCTGCGCCGAGCGATCCATTTTTAACAACATCTTGATAAAAATATCGGCGGCGTTATCCAGTGTTTGTGCGTATTGGTGCCGGATTAAAACGATGACGAGTGCGAGTCGCTTGTTCAGCTTTAGTTTCATCAATTCGGCGTAATCCAGGGCCTTGGCCTCGTTGATAAACTGCTGGTGTTTAACTGGCGGCAACCCCAAATCCGTGGGCAAAAGTGTTTGCAGGGATGTAAGCCATTCCAGGTATTGGATGTACGCATGGATATTGCGAGGGGTCGGGCGTTTGGGTTCATTTTTCAGCGTGCTCCAACCAAAACCATTCAGTCCTGTGCTAGATCGAAGAATATCGTTGATGCATTGGCGACTTTCAGACTCTAAAAAGCCACACAATTGATCGTAATACCGAGTGTTGACTTCGGCCCTGGCCGCCTGACATATCCGCTCAAGTACACTGAACGCCGGTAACTCGTATCGCTCTTTGACCAAATATTCCAACGTGACATTGATGATATCCGGTAATGCTTCTTTGGTAGTCGCTGCCTCAAGTGCCCAAATCTGTGCCAATTCAGAGGTCTTGGCCGCATCGTAGGCTTTTATATTAAGATGGCGCCGAATCAGCTTTACGTGACGATCCTTCGCGCCCGATGTGTAATAGGTTTGGAGATCCTTCAGTGTCACCCGCGAACGGCACTGATTTTTAATGTGCGTGATGATCACCTTTGGTATTTCACCCAGGTTTACGAACCGGCCCAATCGCTGCGTGATTTTTAGCTGAATCAGGAGCCCCAAAAAGGATGCGCTGGTTCGTTTACAGTGACGCAGTGCAAACTTCTGATCTTCCGGCGTAGGTGTATAGACATCCCCTAACTCATCTTCGGTGATATCAGATTTAATTCGTGGATAAGCTGTCTGATAGATAGCGGCCATCGACTTAAATTTTCTCTGATAGATGCATTATTGTGTAAAAGCATCGCGTTAAAGTTATCAGGTTTCTAGTCGTCATTTGGATATGCCTAGATTAGTCGCAAGTGGCTTTCATTGCTTTATTCCTTGTGATGGCCTGCCATTACGTCGCCTGAATTGAGATGCCAAGCATTTTGAACAATCGCAAACAACAGTAATACCAACGCCAACAGCAACAGTTCGGTTTGATACACATTGACCGCATACTGAATTTTGAGACCCATACCAGAAACAGCGGAAGGAAACAAAATGGCGATAAAACTTAAGATGGTCGGCAGCAGCGGGGTACAACACAACAGGGGGCTTACAATCCCGATAACTATGCCGCCCGCCGCTGGTGCCGTTCTGCAATGGGTCTTCTTGCGTATCAGTTGAACCCATAAATTGATGAGAACGCTCTCCAGCGTTGCGAACAAAAACGCAAATAGCGCGATTCTCAGATTAAGATGTGCAAAAGAACGCAAGCCAATATCGGAACCCAGTTCATGCGCTGGCAGGACTACCAAGTGGACGACCAGCACCAGACTAAAGAGGATCGCGGTACGCCGTTTTGAGTGAGAATCCTGAACCGGCGATTGAAATGCATACACTACAAGTGACCAGAGGCGTTTTATAGAGTTTGTAGCGCGCTTCACTATCGCATTCATTCTTCTTTGCCGTTTGTCGCAACTTTGTAAGTTCCCCAGAACATCTCCGGTAACACGCAAACCAGTGGTGTACCGATCAGTAAAAAGAGTCCTAATCCGTTAAAGGTGAGCCATTGTATCCACTGCATCCCAATGCCTAATGCCAACATGGCGGAACCCAGAAAAAATGGCCCGCTGAAAAAACAATGCATTCGCCCACATTGACGCGCATTTCTTAAACAGGCATATCCCATCCAACTTAAAGCGATCGCCCAGATACTGCCGGTCATCCACGGTGCAAGTTGCATCATGCCGGTAATCACTATGAGTATCGCTGGCAATACCCAGGTGAGAATAAATCGGCCTTTATTGGCTACCCAGTCGTGGGGGCCGGTTTCACATTTTTCTGACATCGTATACTCCTTTGTTATGGCGATCAGGCCAGTTGGCGCAGCTCCGACAGCTGTGAATCCAATGCCTGCAAGTAAGCCTGGCGTTCATCAATTTTGGTTTGCAGTTCGCGCATGGCGGCTTCACAGGCTTGCTGGTCGCCTTCGTTGATGGCGTAGAGCAAGGGTTTTATATCCAGGATCAGCAGGCCCGCCGCACGCGCTGCGCGAATGAAGCGCAGCCGGTTTAAAGCGCATTGATTGTATAAACCGAAACCACCCGCGGAATGCTCTGGGCAAAGTACCAAATTTTCCAAGACGTAATTCCTGACGGTATGCACTGTGGTTTGCGCGGCTTTCGCCAGTTGCGAGATCGTCAGGGGAAATTCGAGTGCCTGCCCATCGGCATCCATGAATGCCGCAAAGTCGGGGATCACCTCAAAGTATCGTGACACATCTTTTGACACGGCGGCTTTTGACATGGGTTTGTCTCCGTTCGTTTCAAACACTGCGGCCTGGCCACAACGCTTCAGTCGTTTCGGCATCGGCTGGCCGCGCCAGCCGATAGCCCTGTAATACATCACAGCCAAGCTTCTCTAAAAGTTGTTGTTGAGTGGCCGTCTCAACCCCTTCCGCGACGATGGATAAATTCAGGTTATGGCCAAGGGTGATGACGCTTTCGGTAATGGCGCGATCCTTTGGCTCGGTTGTCATATGCGTGACAAAGGTTTTGTCGATTTTTAGGCGGGTCACTGGGCAGCATTGCAAGCGTGCCAGCGACGAACTCCCGGTACCAAAATCGTCGATGGACAGGCGAATGCCCAGCGCCTGGCAGCGATGCAGGTTTTCGATCAGGATTGGCGTATCCTCCAGGGCCAGTGTTTCGGTTAATTCCAGTTCCAATGCCGGAGCAGGCAGTCCCGTATCACGCAATATCCTGGCAAGGTCTTCGACAAAGTCAGGTTGGTGGATTTGTAAGGCAGAGACGTTGACCGCGATGATACCCTCGGGTAAACCGCGTTGACGCCAATGCATCATCTGTTGACAGGCCGCCCGTAAGACAAACGCGCCCAGTTCCAGAATTAATCCGCTTTGTTCGGCAACGGGAATAAAGGTGTCTGACTGGATCAATCCTTCAGTTGGATGTTGCCAGCGAATGAGCGTTTCAGCGCCTTCCCAGCATTGGTGTTGAACATCCCATAGAGGCTGGTAAAAAGGAACGAATTCACCCTTGTTCAATCCATCCGCCAACGCATTGACCGTTGGGGCTGTCAGTGAATGCGTGGCGGGTGCCGTTCCCATACTGCCCTCTCTTATCCTGCACAACAGGACAGTTCTTTGACATCCTTGTTAAAGGTTTGCGCGCAGAGCTTCAAACCTTCCACCATGGTGAGGTAAGGGAAAAGCTGGTCGGCTAATTCCGTCACCGTCATACGGTTGCGGATGGCTAAAGCCGCACTCTGGATCAGTTCGCCGCCTTCGTGAGCCAGGATCTGCGCGCCTAGCAACAACCCCGTTTCCTTCTCTGTGACCAGTTTGATAAAACCGTCGGTTTCAAAGTTGGCTAACGCACGTGGGACATTTTCCATACCCAGTACGCGGCTGTCGGTCTCAATATCCTGAGCCCTGGCTTGCTCCTCGGTCAGTCCGACGGTAGCCACCTGTGGATCGGTAAAGATCACGGCGGGCATGGTGGACAGATCCAGTTTGGCGTCGCCGCCCGTCATATTGATACCAGCACGGCTACCGGCGGCCGCGGCGACATAGACAAATTGCGGCATGTTAGAGCAGTCACCGGCAGCGTAAATACCAGCAACATTGGTTTCCATGCGTTCGTTAACAACGATTTCGCCCTTTTTGTTGGTGGTGACACCCACCGCGTCCAGATTGAGTTGGCTGGTATTGGCGTGTCGCCCGGTGCTTACCAGCAAACGATCACAACTGAGCTCGCCTGCATTAGTGTTCAGGGTGAATTGATTTCCATCGTGGGTCACTTGGGTGGCTTGCGTGTTGTTTAAAACTCGAATGCCTTCTTTTTCAAAACAGCCTGCCAGTTTTTCACCGATTATGGGGTCTTCACTGTAAAGTAGTGAGTGTCTTGCCAACACGGTGACTTCACTGCCCAATCGTCGGTAAGCCTGGGCAATTTCTAGCGCCACGACCGATGAACCAATCACCACCAGGTGCTGCGGCAATTCCTCGGCAAACAGCGCTTCGGTAGAGGTCCAGTAAGGCGTTTCGGCCAGCCCCTCGATGGGAGGAATGGTTGGCGTGGAGCCAGTGGCGATCAGGATTTTATCAGCAAAGATTTCCTGCTCAGTGCCATCATTTTTTCTGACTATCAGGGTGTTTGCATTTTTAAATTGCGCCCAACCTTTAAGTAAACTAAGCGCAGGATTTGTCTCTAGAATATTCTGATACTTTGCAGCGCGCAGCTCTTCGACTCGAGCGGTCTGCTGCTGAGCCAACAAGGCTCGACTCAATTGGGGCGCATGATTTTCCAGTCCGGCAAAGGGATTATTGCGTTGCTGCTGTGCCAATTGAGCGGCGCGGATCAAAATTTTTGAGGGTACGCAGCCGACATTCACGCAACAGCCGCCAATCACATCGGCTCCCTCAATAAGAGTGACCTTGGCACCACCTTCAGCGGCTTTGATAGCACAGGCAAAAGCGCCGGAACCCGTACCGATAATCGCCACATGTTGAGTTCGGTTGCTTTCTGTGTTGCTGGTATTTTCGTTGTCACAGTAGGCGTTCGGTGCTGTGTTTTCCGCTAAGGGGTTTTCTTTTGCGGTATAACCCAGGGCTTCAATCGCTCCAATGAGATCGGTTACGCTGACCCCACCGTTTGTGGTGATCGTTGCGCTGGCGTTTTCATAAGATATTTCAACCTTATTCACGCCTTCGATCGCATCGAGCGCTTCTTTAACGTGAGCGACGCAACTTGGACAGGTCATCCCTTCTATCGATAGTAAGATCATTCGTTTTCCTCAAATAGTAGTCAGGCATTGCGTCGTGTTAAACAGCACAGCTGTCATCATCACAGCGTTTATTCGCGGGTGAAAAAATATCCCAAAGCGATACGGCAACCATCAGGCCTAACGCTGAATAGGTGACATAGCTGCTCCAGCCGTATTGGAAAAACGGATAGAGCGATAACAGCAATAAAATGGGGCCGACCACACCCAGCGCACTACGGTGCCATTGCCGGTGGCTGAACCAGCCAAGTCCGTTGAGTACCAGGGCAATCCAGGCAAACAACGGTAACAGGGTATTAACAAACAAACCTTCCCATTGGCTGAGAAAACCCAACCCGACCGCAGCGCCCAGGCTGGCGATGGCCGGGAAACACATGGCGCATCCCATAGCAGAAACCAGCGCGCCCAATGAGCTAATCTTATCGCCGAAACGGGTCAGTAACTGTATTAGCATTTCCATGCTTTACTCCTTGAGCGTTGATGGATAACCCGCATTAGTGGTGGCTTCGGTCAGTGCTTTTACTGTGGTTTTTTCGTCGTCGAATGTGACAACTGCCAATTTGGTTTCAAAGGTGACTTCAGCTTTACTCACACCCTCAACATTTTTTAAGGCATTTTTGACCGTAAAGGGGCAGGTCACACAGTTCATGGTTGGAACTTCCAAAGTAACTGTTTTCGGCGCAGCAAAAGCGGTCAGGCTGGTCAAGGCTAGCAAAGACAACAAGGCAATTTTCTTCATCATTTTCTCCAGTAACGTATTAAGTCATTAATAAAAGTGAGCGGTAAGAAAGTATTCAGGCAAACCAGACAATCCAATAATTGCTGGTGACTAGCACCAACGCAGTCAGTGCCGTTAACCAAAAGATCACCTGCCGGCGTTTTCGCACTTGAGGAACTGCACAGGCGGTGCCTGGCTCACAGTCCTCAACGGGGCGATAGACCTTCCAGCCTGCGAAGCCAAATAAGGCTAAAACCAGCAGGATAAAAATGGGACGATAAGGTTCTAACAAGGTTAAATTACCAATCCAGGAGCCACTCACGCCTAGCAGCAACAACACGAAAGGACCAGCGCAGCACAGGCCAGCGCCAACAGCCGCGATAACGCCGCCAATAATAGGTAGATTGGATTCTTTCTGTGACACGACTTACTCCTCTGATTTCAGTGTATGGAGCAAGTGTAATCTCCGTACCGATGTACGGAGTCAAACGTTTTTGTGATGCCCGTGTAAAACTAATTAAGGTTGCAGGGAGTCGATAATGGGACAATGTGAGTCATCGTTATTACTCTGACATTGCGTCAATAATGCCTTGAGTGCGCTTTCGAGCCGCTTCAGATCGGCAATTTTTTCCATGACGGCGCTGAGTTTATACTCGGCCAGCTCCTGCACCTGAGCACATGGGCGGTCATTCAAGCTTAGCAGGTTGGCGATCTCTTCCAGGGTAAACCCCAATTCTTGCGCCCGCTTAATGAACCGGATGCGATTAACCGTTTCATCGGGATAATGGCGGTAGCCCAACTCGGGTTTTGGCGGTTGCTCTATTAATCCACGACGCTCATAGAAGCGAACGGTTTCTATATTGATAGCCAGTTCTTTGGCAACTTTACTGATAGTTCTTGTCATGTTCATATCTCTTTTACCCGAACGGTATCTATAAGGGGTTCTGTGGAAGAACCGACAAATTTGACAAGTTTGCACAAACGACCAAATTACGATCAACTCTAAAGCCCATCGTCACGCCAAAAATGCTGTTTCACATGATCCTCTAATATCCTTGCCATCGCTTCCACATTAATTTTCCCACTGCTTTTCTTGAAGTTATACCGGCCCGTAAATAAAGTATGTGTCCAGGCAATCGGTGAAATCCGGGTAAATTCGTCAATGATCCCTTGTGAGGCACCATTGGCCAGCATCCTTTGGTACACGGCATTCAAGATCATGCTATTGTAGGCCACGATACAGTTCGCGATTAACCTGGCAGCATGGGCGCTGACCCGGTTTTCGACGATTCTTTTACCTTGAAAGATGCCATTATAAGTCTTCCGGATATTGCTCTGAAGCTGATGGTAGGCTTCTGTTCTGTTGCGGGCGCTTCGGATTGCTTTTCTGAGCTGCATATCATCAATCAGATTGAGAACATGGATACTCTTGAAGAGGGTATTGTATTCGAACAGTGCCGCTTTTAGCCTGGCGTAACGGGCATGAGAGTTAAGTTTGCGAATGATATTGCTTTGGGTGTTCTCCTGCATGATGAGTGAAAGCAATACGCGCATGATACCTCGACGTTGAGATCTGATGCGCTCCACATTAATTACGCCTTTGGGTTTTAGGAGGCCGGTGTCGTAGTCTAGTGGTGTTGCTGCATAAATATCGTCGGCAGCGTCCCGCACATTTTTGATGCTGGGAACATAATCCACGTCGATGGAATCCAGCGTGACAAAATTCAGCTTGTTCAATGAATGGTTATCACCGGTTACCATTTGGATATCAATATCGGTTTTGTTGTTGTAGATCATGTCGTACAGCGAATGTCCTTCGTATTCGTTCAGGCCGATATTTTTCGCATTGACCGCTACATAGTTGGCGAGCAGCGTGTAGAGTGAGATGTCTCGGCCTCTACCCAGGTACTTTCTAGAATAACGGGACTGAATAGTGCTGTCGGAGGTCGAATGTTTTTGTCCATCGGCATCGGCCAGCACTTTCTCATCCATGAGGTTCCACTGTTTGAAAATCGGTAAGGCGTGAATATGATTGCTGACAATATCATTGGCGGCGCACAGCGTATCCACTCGCACGAAATCCTCACGCATTGCACGCAACTGGCTGATTTCGAGATCGGACATATCAGCCATTTTCAATGTGCCGAACCCAAATGCCTCGGATAATAAGCAGGCGTTGATCGCCAGCGGCACCGGTTTTTTCCGCTTGGTGTAGCGATCTTTCATGTGAGTAAATGCGCTCCACATTCCGATCCGATTGCCGATGAACATGACGATACTGGCAATATCGACCTTGGGCAGATTTTTGAAGAAAGCATCATCCAGTTTTTCTACACTGTCATAGAGCAAACTCCAGTGCTGCTGTCCGGTCTTGGTTTCTCGAACATTAAATCCAGGATTATCATTCTCACGGATATTGTGAGTCGTTCGCGCCCAGGCGTTATTCAGCTCCTGAAGCGCCTCATCAAGTCGCTGATCACAGTAGATGGGTATCTTGGGATAACCAAACTCCGCAGCGATCTTCTCAACATCATCTACCAGTGCATCGTCCACCAGATCGGTGTCGATATCACAGTATGAGACGCTGTCATTGCAATAGAGGCGGCCTCGGTCAATTTCATGGTAAATCTTCTGGTAAACAAAGAACTCGAACAGATACGGATCAAGGTGCGTATCACTCGACTCCCGCTTTAAATATTGATTCATGTTTTTAGGGATGGTGAATCCCAGGTCATCACAGATCTTTAAATCCGATGGGCTCTTTCCACTGGCATAATGCGCTTTCAATAGATTAATCAGATCACCGATGTAACTGTTTTCCTTGTAGTACTCCAAATTGACTGTTGTAAATATCGGACGAAGATACAAAGCAAATATGCGTGAAGATTTACCATAGTACTCCCACAAAGCGGCTTTCTTATCAAAAGATTTTCCTTCCAGAAACTCCGCCATGGCTGAAAACTGTTCTTTGGGTAACAAGCTGTAGGCTGCCTCATTCAGTTCATCCTGGCTCAGGTTGGGGTTTCGGTTTGGGAACCACTTCAAAAACTTGGCCAACTTGGGAAAATCGGTCACCACCTTGGAGCTGTGCTCCATGTGAGCCATTGAGGCGTAGGTCTTGCCGGCGTCCATGATTGCGCGCGTGTGATAGCAAAAACTGACTATCAGATTATCCATGATCTGTTGGTAGCGATGGTAAACAAAGCACAGCGCATAAAGCCATTGTTGCGGTTTACCCAGCCGACGTAAGCGGGACGCGGCATACTGTTCGGCAATATCGGCGTAGTAGCGAACCGCATTCTTTGACAGACCCAGGGACGGAATAAAACCCTTCGCAAACTCGTACAGCTCCTCAATCCGCAGGGCTTTGTCCACTTCCGATTTGACCGCCGTATACTGAAAATCTTTTTGATCGGCGCGGATGATATTGAGCGCCGTAATGCCATCATCTCGCCGCACCAGCGCCACAAGCTGATCGCTGATGGAAGTCGGAATAGACGAAATGGCGTTGTTTAGTCGCTGCTCCTCAGCGGCAAAAGCGCGGCTGAACATGTCCTGAAACGTTCGATAGGACGGAATGATTAAATTCTGGTGATCGAAAAACGTGAGTAACTGCCGGAAAGCACTGTGTCCTTTTGGGTAGTAGCGTAATAACAGACCGATGTGGGATTCTATTTCTGCCGTAAACTGAGGTGACCAGCTTCGGTAGTCGAAAAGCGACAGTATCGCCTGGCGTTGCTTACGTGAATATTCACGGGAAAGGCTTCCGGTGAACTGTGCCGCATCTGTTCCGTTGTAGTAGGTAGCAACGATATATTCAACATCGGCACTGACTTCATCAAGTGAATAGTTAAAAAACTGCTGCTTGGCTTTGAAGTAACCCAATTGCAGAATGAAGTGGATACGGGTCTGGGTATTGCGAAACTGCTCAAGTGCAGTGCGTTCTGCCGTGCTCAATGAAAAATAGAGGCATTGTTCATGGGCATTGAAATCCGGGCGAGTATATAACTCTTCGACTTCCGTGCTGGATAACAGCTGAATACGTTCGATACTCTCCATCACGAGTGCGGTTTCAATGCGGCCAGATCATCAAAACAGCTCGCGCCCGTCCAGGTGGTTCATTGGTACCATCCGTTTGTGCAGGACACCAAAAACCACCAACTGCTGCTCATGCAACACGTAATAGATGACATGACTGACATGGGGGAAGCTCAACACCTCCGCGCCCACGTCCGGCCTGGGTTTTCCCAAGGAAGGTGTTTCCGTCAGCAGGCGAAGAGTTTGCCGGAGTTCGGACAGGTACTTTATCGATTGTGCCTCCCCCCATTGTTTTAGGGTAAAGCGGCGAATGTCGATGAGGTCAGATTGAGCATCTGGGGTTAAGCGGTAATTTGATACAGTCATTTGGCCGGGCTAATGATCCTTGGGAACCTCGACAATGCCATCGGCAATACCCCGAGCCAGCATTTCCATAAGTTTGGCGAAACGATAAAAGCCATCGTACCGCTGGCAGATGTCATCCATTTGGATGCGTGACGTACTGTCCATCACCCGCTTGAACGCATCCATATAGTCATAGCAAGTTTGTAATAATTGCGCATCGCCGGTTTCGTTGCAGGGAAACTGGCGCGCGTGGTTATGGATGATTTCCACCATCTGGAGTTGTTCTGCATTAAGTTCGACAGCAGGCATTTTGCTTCTCCGAGAAATTGTATCGTTCCTAGTCGTGATGACCTGATTCCAATGCATTAAAAAATGCTTCACCATCGACCAGGTTGCCTGTTGCGATATCGGCTTTTGCCTGCGCAACCCTTGATTGCAGCAACCGCAACTTGAGCGCTTCAATGCTCTCGTACTCATCCATTGAGATAACCACGGCAACGGGCTTGCCGTTTTTATTGATCTGGATTGGCGCGCGTTGCGCTTTTAGCAGCAGGTCGCCAAACTGGGTTTTGGCTTCATTGGCCGAAAGTGTATCCATTGTCTGGCTCCTCACTATGAATCGTTCGATTCGTTCAGTATACTCGAACCGAGCGATCTTCGTCAAAACGCCAACGCGGTCCATTTATTTGCCACCCGCTCGGTACGAAGACCGCGGTTAAATGCCTCCTATTGCTGGTCGTGGTTTCGGGCTATAATACTCCGTACTTAGGTACGGTATTAGTGGAGCATTATGTATACCATCAGTCAGCTTGCCAGGGCCGCAGGCGTCAATGTCGAAACCGTCCGCTATTACGAACGCCGTGGTCTTATTGAACAACCTGATAAGCCAGCAGAAGGTTACCGTCGCTATCCAGAAACCACGTTGGACCGGATTCGTTTTATAAAGCGCGCCCAGGAACTGGGGTTATCCCTGGAGGAAATCACCAATCTGCTGATACTGGGTCAATCCCATTGCTCGGAAGTCCAGGAGTTGGCGGAAGGCAAAATGATCAGCGTGCGGGCAAAAATCAACGATCTGTGCCGCCTGGAGCAAGTTTTGGAAGATTTAATCATTCAGTGCCGCACCAATCCTGACAACACCGCCTGCCCTATTGTGGAGTCGTTGCAACCTGATCCAGACCTCTACCTAAGGCGGACTTGACTCCGTACCGAAGTACGGCGTTTACACTGACTTCATTGAATGCATTTCATGGAGTCTGTCATGCCCGTAAAAGACGAGTTCGCCAAACATAATCTCCCCCTGATAGGCGGTGTGCTGGCTGCGGTTGGCGCCAGTCTTTGCTGCGTTGGCCCGTTCGTTTTACTCACATTGGGGATCAGCGGGGCCTGGATCGGTAACCTGACTGTATTGGAGCCCTACCGTCCCGTATTCATCATGCTTGTTATGTTGTTGCTCGGTTGGGCTGGCTGGCAGGTTTATCGACCGGTCGATACCTGTGAACCGGGAACCGTCTGCGCTGTGCCGCAAACTCGGAAACGGCGGCAAATGGTTTTCTGGATCGCTGCAATCGTGGCGCTGGTGCTCGTCACCAGCACCTACTGGATTCCTCTGTTCGCATGAACACTCTGGAGCTAACCATGCAGAAAATCATTCTCGGTCTCGTATTCACCATCGCCAGCTTCTCGGCCTGGGCCAAGCCACAAACCATCACGCTGGATCTGCCAACCATGAACTGTGCCATGTGCCCGATCACGGTCAAAAAGGCACTCACCAAGGTCCAAGGCGTAACAAAAGCCGAGGTCAGTTATGAGCATAAGCAAGCCGTAGTAACCTTTGAGGATTCCCTGACCAACGCTGACAGATTGGTCGAAGCGACCACCCATGCCGGTTATCCATCGACCATCGTGAAAACGGAAACACCATGATGCCAGAGGTGATTTTGCAGTCAGTGCTGACTTGTCCCGAATGCGGCCATAAAAAAACAGAATCCATGCCCACCGACGCGTGTCAGTGGTTCTACGAGTGTGAGCAGTGCCATGTTTTATTGAAGCCGAAGCTCGGTGACTGCTGTGTCTACTGTTCCTATGGCTCGGTACCATGCCCGCCGATACAGTTGTCACAGGGCAATAAAGACACAGGAACCTGTTGCGGCGGTTAAGTGGACCTCGCAAATCTGCATGTCACTCACCCGGTTAAGTCGATGATTTTCCAGTATCAATCCACCTTCAATGATCTCTGTAAGATTAAGGAGCGAGCCTTGGGAAGGCCTCTCTATCAAAACGGTTTCCAACCGACTGTAATTTTTACTTCTCTTGACTCTATAGCGGCTATAGAGTATACAATTGCGATCAATAATCATTAGCGATTCATGAATAAGAGAACACCGAGATGTTTGATTGCAGATTGCAACGCCTGAAACGAGCCACCCTTCATGCCATCATATTTCTGATGCTGCCACTTTCTCTATCTGCCGGGGCGAATGAAGCTGAGATCCCAGACAACGTTACTCAACTCCGGCAACTGGCACAGCTCGCTGAATACATAGGCGTTGATTATGCCGAAGCGGTGAAAAACGGTCAGGTAATTAATGACAATGAATATCAGGAGATGGTGGAGTTTTCACAACTGATTGTTAGCAAGAGCTCGCTGGCCGCCACTGCTGATGCAGAGTCACTCGCAGTGCAAGCAATGGCATTGCAGAGGGCCATCCATGATAAGAAAGGTGTTGATGAGATCCGTCAAATGAGTGCCAGCCTACGCGGCACATTGTTGGGATTGATGCCACATTTATCCCTGCCGGAACGGATATTACCTCAAGAAAAAATCCGGCCGGTATTTGAGACTAACTGCGGATCTTGCCATGGAGTATCTGGTCAAGGTGACGGAGTGCTGGCAGCACAACTCGATCCCGCACCCACGGACTTTACCGATAAAGAGCGGGCATTAAATCGATCAATTTTGGGTTTATACGACGCCATTACCAATGGCATTGACGACACCGCCATGCCATCTTTTCAACAACTAACGGAGCAAGAGCGTTGGTCAATGGCATTCTATGTCGGTGGACTCGCTTTTCAATCCAGCGAACCTACTCACAATGATTTGAATATTACCAAACTGCAGCTGATTAATCACAACCCACTGCAACTGGCAGCAGCACGCCCTGATATAACCCTACAAGCTTTGGAGAGTTTACGCGCTAACCCCTCGGCATTATTCAAGGCATCCCAAGATCCCTTGGCAATCACATGGAATCGACTTCAAGCCGCCCAAAAAGCGCATCAGAAGGGAGATTTTTCAACCGCAAGTGAACTCGCCGTCAGTGCTTATCTGGACGGTTTTGAACTGATTGAAAACAGCCTCGATGCGCATGACAAAGCACTGCGCCAATCCATCGAGTCCAACATGATGGCACTACGACAATTGACCAGCCGCCCCGAGGTAAACGGAGAATTGGGTGCGCTAATGGCGGAGACGCGGCATTTGTTGGATGACGCACAACGTTTGTTATCAGAGTCCACCTTGTCCGAAGGAACTTTATTCACTGCTAGTCTGGTCATATTGTTGCGCGAAGGCCTGGAGGCATTGCTGGTTATCATTGCCTTAACGACGGTTTTGATAAGAACCGGGCGTCGGGATGCGCTTAAATATGTCCACATAGGCTGGATTGCGGCATTACTTGCCGGTGGTGCCACCTGGATCGCCGCTCAATCGTTGATCACGATCAGTGGTGCCAATCGTGAAATCATGGAGGGAATTGCCGCTTTATTGGCCGCGTTGGTACTGCTCTATGTTGGGATCTGGATGCATAGCAAAACCCAGGCTGCACAATGGCAAGCCTACATTCAGCAACATGTCGATACCCAACTTAAGTCTGGCACCTTGTGGGGGCTGGTGGCGTTGGCATTTGTGGCGGTTTACCGGGAGGTGTTTGAAACCGTATTATTTTATCAATCGCTGTTAACGCAGGCGGTATCAACCCAATATTCTTCTGTTGGTGGTGGCTTTGCGCTCGGTTTGTTGCTGTTAGCCATATTGGCGTGGGTGTTGATTCGCTTTTCCGTCAAGCTGCCGATCGCCAAATTCTTTTCAGCCACCACCTACTTGCTGCTAGCGCTGGCATTTGTCCTGATGGGCAAAGCTGTGTCGGCATTACAGGAGGCGGCCATCATCGGTATGACGCCATTACCTGTGAGTTTTGAGATTGACTGGATTGGCGTCAAATCCACCTGGCAAGGCGTGCTTGCGCAACTTTCGGTACTTCTGGTTTACCTGGTATTTTTAATACTATCCAAATCAAAACGCGCAACATCACCGCCGATAACACAGGCGTCCGATTTCAAGCGCGTAAGTGTTACCGCTTCTGATGCTGATTAGTGGTTAACGTTTGCAAGATGCCGCACTGTTCGATCGTCCTTCCACTGGAGCAGCTGCGGCGAAGTACTTTCAAATGCTCGCGCAGCTGAACCAGCTCCTGAATGCGCGTTTCCACTTGTTGAATGTGCGTATCCATCATGCGATTGACTTGATCACATTGCGCACCCGGTGAGCGTTTTAATGTGAGTAGCTGGCGGATCTCGGACAAACTGAGATCCAGGTTACGGCAGAGCTTGATAAATAGCAGCTGTTCGACAGCAGCTTCATCGTAAAGTCGAAAATTGCCGTCACTACGCTGTGTCGTGCACAGCAACTGTTCTTTTTCATAGTAACGGATAGTTTGCACCGAGCAATCCGTCTTTTTTGCCAGCTCGCCAATCTTCATTTATTCAATCTCTGTGCTTGACTCTATAGTAACTATAGAGTTTAAACTGCCCACCTTGGATAGAACAAGGGTTTTTTATGACGACCACATGCGGTGGCAATTGCCAAAATAACGCGACGGAGAACACTCCCCAAATTGCCGAAGTACACGACGCTTCTCATGGCGGCTTTGTTAGTGAGTATCATGTCCCCAAGATGGACTGTCCTTCAGAGGAAGGCATGATCCGTATGGCGTTGGACAGTGTGCATCCTAAAGTCACATTGGAATTCGATACCCCCAAGCGCAAGGTGAGTGTCTACCATGGTGATAACGCTGACCTTATTAAAAAAAGAATGCAATCAGTCGGTCTGGGCGCGAGACTTGTCAGTACAATGCCCGTCGCCAGCGAGTCCATCGCCCGTGCGCAGGCGTCTGCAAAACAGGAGGCAGAAAGAGAAGCTGGCATTCTCAAGTGGCTACTGGCAATCAATGGCATCATGTTTGTCATTGAAATTACTGTCGGCTGGTGGGCGCAATCCACTGGTTTGATTGCGGACTCCCTGGATATGTTCGCTGATGCCGCCGTCTACGGCGTGGCGCTGTATGCCGTAGGGCACAGTGTGCGGATGAAGTTGCGTGCAGCCCATTTTTCCGGTTGGCTTCAGATCATTCTCGCCTTGGGCGCTTTGGGCGAGGTGGTAAGGCGATTAGTATTGGGTAGTGAACCGGTTTCCACTTTGATGATGAGCTTCGGGCTTGTTGCCTTGGCGGCCAATGTGACCTGTCTGCTGTTGATTGCCAAAAGCCGGGATAGCGGCGCCCATATGAAAGCCAGCTGGATTTTCTCCGCCAATGACGTGATTGCCAATCTAGGGGTGATCCTTGCCGGTGGATTGGTGGCCTGGACGGGCTCACGTTATCCAGACTTGGTGATTGGCCTTATCATCGGTTTGATTGTGTTGAATGGTGCGCGCCGTATCTTGCAGCTCAAGTCCTGAGCCGAGCACAATATGAACAACAAGCAATGGTCTTTTTTTGATAACTCGCCAATAAAAATCCTCGACCTGGCTCGCTTTGATAAGCGGATAACAGGTAAACGAAAGGCGCTGGGACAATCGGGGATTGAATCCGTAATCAAGGGTGGACTGCTTCGCAGTTTATTCCATTTCATTGGGGTTATGTTCGGTTTATGAGTCGAAAAGCACTGTCTTATCTGCTGTTACTCTTGATTGCACTGCAATCAGTGACAGCTATGGCTGACGTGCATCCCATTAATTATTCGGATACAGCCCCTTATTCCTCTGATTTCATCGATGGCTCATCATCGTGAGTACTGGATAGCTCGACCGCTACTGATCCCACTGATCAGAATATGTCCACTGACTGCCTGTTTCATTGCCATCACCATGGCTGCCATTGCCATGTCTATTTATCCGGTAACCTGACTCACCCAAACTTTTTGCATAAACATTCGTTGCATAACGACTCTCAAGCCCTCATTCCCGAGGCCCCATCCTCGTCGCTGTACCGCCCTCCAATCGCCTGATTTTACCGATTATGTTTTTTCTGTGTTGCCGTTATCGTTGCAACGCGCGGTTTGAATTATCTTAAATAAGTAGGATCTACCATATGCTATCAATACGTACTGCGCCGGGTTCTGGCGCTTTGGGGCGGAGGAATATCAAAAGCCGCTGCATTCTGTTCAGTTTATTATTTTTTATTTCTTCGTCGGGGCTTAACGCCGCACCTGGGGACTCAACGATCACGCTGACCAATGCGGTGCAGCGCGCCTTGTCACAAAACCCGTCTTTAAAAGTTTTTCCCTACCGCTACGCAGCCCTTCAAGGGCAGGCCGAAACAGCCGGGTTAAGACCGGCGTATGAGCTGGGATTTGACGCTGAAAATGTCGGGGGCACTGGGGACTTCAGCGGCGCAAGTGGTGCTGAACTCACCATTGCGCTGTCTTCGGTCATCGAAATGGGGGATAAGCGCGCGGCACGGCAAGGCGTAATCTCCCACAGTCGGTCGGTGCTCAATGCCAGCCGACAGGTGGAATCCTTGGCCTTATTGGGCGAAGTCACCCGCCGTTACGTCGATGTGCTAGCAGCACAGGAGCAGGTCACCCTGGCTGGCGAGGCCGCCCAATTGGCGAGCGAGAGCTTACGCATTGTGAAAAAGCGGGCTACGGCGGGAGCGACACCCGAGGCGGAAGTCAAACGGGCACAGGCCGCTGCCGAGCAAGCGAAGCTCGCTTTGCTTTCGGAGCAGCAACGGCTTGCTTATTTGAAAGTGTCGTTGTCTGCCCTGTGGGGGGTAACCTCACCGGACTTTGACAAAGTGGAAGGTGATCTATTCCAGTTTGGCGAGGACGTGGCATTCGACCTGTTGTACGCCAAAGTTGAAAAAAATCCTGCGATAGAAGTATTCGCAGCAGAGTCCCGCCTCAAAGAAGCAGAAATACGCCTTGCTCAAACCCAATCCAGTGCCGATATCAGTTGGTCGGTGGGGGTTCGTCGCTTGCAGGAAACCGATGACACCGCGTTGGTAGCGGGTTTCAGCATGCCGTTGTTTTCCGGCAAGCGAAATGTCGGCGCCGTTTCGACCGCGTTGGCCGAAAAAAATCAGGTGTTGGCAGAGCGCGATGTAATGCTGCTGGATCTACACACGCAACTGTTCCGGGCTTTTCACAACCGCAAACAAGCCATTGTCGCGGTAGAGGCACTGCGCACCGCCATCATTCCCGCCCTTGAGCAGGCCCTGGTAGAAACTCAGGCGGCCTATCAACGCGGTCGCTACGGGTATCTCGACTATGTCAGCGCGCGGCAGGAATTATTGAGCGCCAGGCGCACCCAGATCGAAGCGGCCGCAGCCGCCTTAACCTATGGTGCAGAAATTGAGCAGCTAACAGCAGAGCCCTTGGCCTTGACACAGTATGGCGAAGACAACACATTTTCAGGAACCCCACAATGAAATCAAATACCCAGTTAAAAAAATCATTTATCCGTCTAATTACGTGTTGCTTTGCGATCACCCTGTTGTCTGGACAAACTTTCGCCGAGACGGGTCACGGAGAAGAGGAAGAGCACGGTGAAGAAGGCCACGTCGAGCTGACCCAGGAGCAGATAAAACATGCCGGCATTACGCTGGCAACCGTTACCTCGGGCAGCATCCGCGATGTTTTGCCAGTATATGGCGTCGTCGCCACCAACGCAGAGCGTGTACAGTCGGTAACGGCACGCTTCGACGGCGTTATTCGGGAAGTTAAAAAAAGTGTTGGTGATCCGGTTCGCAAAGGCGAACCCCTGGTGACTGTGGAAGCGAATGAAAGTCTGAAAACCTATTCGATAGTATCCGCACTCAATGGTGCCGTTACCCAGCGGAATGCAAACGCTGGCGAGCACACTACGGATATCCCGTTGTTGGTAGTACAGGATTTCTCAACGGTTTGGGTGGAGCTGTCGGTTTTTCCCAAGGATGTTGCTCAGGTTGAATTAGGCCAGCGGGTTCGCATTCTCAGTCTCGATTCGACCCATATCGCAGAGGGAAAAATCATCTATATTGCGCCGCTTGGCCAAACTGGTAATCAGGCCATTATGGCGCGCGCTTTGATCGACAACCCGAATGGCATTTGGAAACCCGGTCTCTTTGTCAACGCGCAAATCACCCGCGCCGAAATAGCCGCTCCAATGGTGATCCGCAACGAAGCCTTGCAAATCGTCGAGGATAACCCTGTCGTTTTTGTTCGGGGTGAGGAAGGTTTTGAAGCACGTACAGTGACTTTGGGGCGAACCGACGGTGAGCTAACCGAAGTGGTGGCAGGTCTGTCCGCAGATGAAGTGTATGTCAGCAAAAACAGTTTTATTTTGAAAGCGGAATTGGGTAAAGGGGAGGTTGGCGATGATGATTAATAGCTCCCTGAAAGACATTCTGGATTCCATCGGCCGGAGCAGCATTCTATCGCCGCTCAACGAAGGAGTGTGTGATGATCGATAAACTCATTCAATTTTCCATCGCACGCCGCTGGCTGGTGATGTTTCTGGTGCTGGTAACGGGCGCCCTGGGTGTCTGGAACTATCAGCAGCTACCCATTGACGCGGTACCCGATATCACCAATGTCCAGGTGCAAATCAATACCGAAGCTCCCGGCTACTCACCGCTGGAAGTGGAGCAACGCATTACCTACCTGGTAGAACTGGCGATCACGGGGTTGCCCTATGTTGAGAGTACCCGTTCGATATCACGCTATGCCCTGTCTCAGGTGACCGTGGTGTTTGAAAAAGGCACGGACATTTACTTTGCCCGCAATCTTATCAACGAGCGCTTGCAGCAGGCGAAAAGCGAGATGCCTTCGGGAATCGATCCGGCGATGGGACCCGTTGCCACAGGCCTCGGTGAAATCTTTCACTATGCGGTGCATGCGAAACCGGGCGCCTTGATGGAAAATGGTGAGCCGTATGATGCGACGGCCTTACGCACCTTGCAGGATTGGGTGATACGTCCGCAATTGCGCCTGGTTCCAGGTGTTACCGAAGTCAATACCATTGGCGGCTTTGAAAAGCAGTTCCACGTCACCCCGGAACCGTCAAAACTGCTGGCCTACCAGCTCAGCTTCGACGATCTGGTGGCGGCATTGGAGAAAAACAACGCCAACATCGGTGCCGGATATATCGAAAAAAATGGCGAACAATACCTGATTCGTGCCCCCGGACAGGTAGCTGACATCCCGGCGATCGAAAAAATCATCGTCGCTCGTCGAGCCGGGTTACCCATTACCGTGGCTGATGTGGCCGAGGTCGGATTCGGCAAAGAGTTGCGCACAGGTGCCGCTACTCGCGATGGTGAGGAGACTGTATTGGGTACCGCCGTCATGCTGCTGGGAGGTAATAGTCGGACGGTTTCCCAGGATGTGTCGGCCAAGTTGTTGGAGATCAATAAGACGCTGCCCGAGGGCGTGATTGCCGAACCGGTTTATAACCGTACGGTACTGGTCGATAAAACCATTGCCACGGTGCAGGCCAACCTGGCCGAAGGTGCGGTATTGGTTGTCGTCGTGCTCCTGATCATGCTCGGCAACGTCCGGGCGGCCTTACTCACCGCAATGGTGATTCCATTGTCGATGTTGATGTTGATGACGGGCATGGTGCAAACCAAGGTCAGCGCCAATCTGATGAGTTTGGGCGCACTCGATTTTGGCTTGATTGTGGATGGTGCGGTGATCATTGTCGAAAACTGTATCATGCGCTTGGCTGGGCGACAGCATCATCTTGGGCGCACCTTAAAACTGGATGAGCGTTTTCAAACGGTGTTTGCGGCCACCCGCGAGGTTTTTGCGCCGAGTTTGATCAGCGTGTTAGTGGTGATTCTGGTGAACTTACCCATCCTGGCTTTGACGGGCGTGGAAGGCAAAATGTTTACGCCCATGGCTATGGCGGTGATCATGGCCTTGCTGTCTGCGTTGGTGCTGTCACTCACCTTCGTCCCTGCCGCCGTGGCGCTGTTTATGACGGGGCATATCGAGGAGAAGGACAATTTTATTGTTCGCCACTCCAAACGGTTTTACGCCCCGGTTTTGGCGTGGGCGCTAAAGTTTCGCGTTCTCGTATTGTCTGCGGCCCTGATCTTTGTGGTTTTGGTCGGCGCACTGGCCACGCGGATGGGGACGGAATTTATCCCTAATCTGGATGAGGGCGATATTGCCGTCCAGGCACTGCGAATACCCGGCACCAGTCTCACTCAATCCCTGGATATGCAGTTTCAACTGGAAAAAGCGGTTCTGGAAATCCCTGAAGTCAAAACCTACTTCGCGCGCGTCGGCACGGCCGAAGTTGCCAGTGACCCCATGGGGCCCAACATTTCCGATGGCTATGTCATGCTCAGGGATCGCAGTGAATGGCCCGATCCTGATAAAACCAAAGCGCAGCTGTTGGAAGAAATTGGTGAGAAACTGACGTTGTTGCCGGGAAATGCCTATGAGATCAGCCAGCCGATCCAACTGCGCTTCAATGAATTGATTTCTGGTGTGCGATCAGACCTCGGGATCAAGGTGTTCGGCGATGATTTGGACCAGCTGCTTAAATCGGGCAGCGAAATCGCGGCGGTATTGACTGGCATCGAGGGCGCCGAAGGTGTCAAGGTCGAACAGGTATCCGGTTTGCCTATTCTGTCCATTAATGCTGATCGTTCAGCTATGTATCGTTATGGCTTGAATGTCGCCGATGTGCAGGACGTAGTCGCCGCCGCCACGGGCGGTGAGGAGGCTGGCCTGATCTTTGAAGGCGATCAACGTTTCTCGATAGTGGTGCGAGTGGCCGAGGGCATAAGGGGCGACTTGCGCGCGTTGGAACGTTTGCCGATACCGCTGCCAGAGGGCGGCTACGTACCGCTGCGGGAAGTGGCCAGTCTCACGCTGGCCCCTGGACCTAATCAGATCTCTCGCGAAAACGGCAAGCGGCGACTGGTTGTCAGCGCGAACGTTCGCGGTCGTGATTTGGGTGGTTTTGTGGCTGAAGTTCAGGGCAAAGTTGCGCAACAGGTGAAATTGCCGCCCGGCTATTGGCTGGAGTATGGAGGCACCTTTGAGCAACTGCAATCGGCCTCGCAGCGGTTAAGCCTGCTTGTCCCCGTCACTTTGGTGATGATTTTTGCACTGTTGATGATGACCTTTGGTTCGGCAAAAGATGCGGCATTGGTCTTCAGTGGCGTACCGCTGGCGCTGACCGGTGGCGTTATCGCCTTGTGGTTAAGAGATATTCCCCTCTCGATCACAGCCGGCGTTGGGTTTATTACCTTATGCGGGGTTTCTGTACTGACGGGGGTCATGATGGTGTCGGCCTTTCGGGATGAGCTCAATCGCGGTGAATCCGTCGAGCAGGCGATTCTGGGCGGCGCCATGTTGAGATTGCGGCCGATATTGATGGTCGCTCTGGTGGCCGCATTAGGTTTCCTGCCGATGGCACTCAATACCAGCACCGGGGCGGAAGTTCAGCGGCCACTGGCCACGGTGGTTATCGGCGGCATTATCTCTTCCACGTTACTTACGTTATTGGTGCTCCCCGGTCTGTATCGATTGGCTTGGCGAAGGCCAAAAGCGATTGATAACAATGGCGAACCGATCGCTGAGTAATACCCGCTGGATCGCGGCAAGCATCCTCTTGCCGCGATCCATCTAACAGTAATAGCGAATTTTTTTGGAGTATTTACATGAAACAAATTACCGCCTTTATCCACCACGTTCGATCCGCTGATGTCATCGACGCACTGCGTGACGCGGGTTACAAAAACCTATCGCTACTCGACATCAAGGGTACTTTGAAGCCCCTCGGGGAGCGGGAATTGGCCTATTCTGCCGAAGCTGGCGTGGTTATCTCAGAAGTCCAATTATCACTGGTCTGTGATGACAATCAGGTGGATGAGGTGACGACCATCATTCGCAAAACCGGGAAAATCGGACCCAACATATCCGGTTGGGTATACGTCACCCCTGTCGAGCAAGCGCTACCGATTGGAGGAAAAGAAAATTAACTTCATGGCGAACTCTAACCCGACAAACACCTTTTGTGGTTGGCTGTGTCTTTCCGGTTTGATATTACTGATGGACCAGGCGAGTAAGTATGCCGTTGAGCGTACGATAGAGTACGGTGAGCGCGTGGAGATTAACTCAATTCTTAATATCGTACACATGATGAATCCTGGGGCTGCATTCAGCTTGCTAGCTGATGCTGGTGGCTGGCAACGCTATTTCTTTATTGCATTAGCCTCTGGCGTATCGGTTTGGTTGGTTTGGACAATGCGGCGGCGTCCAACCCGGCTTGAAGCGGCGAGCTATTCGATGCTGCTTGGTGGTGCATTGGGCAACCTGGTTGATCGTGTATGGCGTGGATCGGTAGTGGACTTTCTTGATTTTCACTGGAGCTATTCTCATTGGCCAGCATTCAATCTGGCTGATACAGCGATATTCATAGGGGTGTGTATTTTTATTGTGAGTACCATAGGTAGTAGGAATCATCAAGTTCATGATGAAGGCGATAACAGCGACCATGAAAACAACAAAGGAATGAGGTAAGTGGAGAACACGCTCCCGCTGTGGCATGTGGAGCGTGTTCTCGGATTTATCAATTACTAAATAACCTCATGTCTTGTCCCGTCGAAAAGGCTGCATCAACTGTTGCCAATAGTCAGCTGGATAATTCGGCGTTGAAGCGATACCAAGATCTTTAGTACCGATCGTTCGTTCAGAGTCAAAATAAGCCGTTCCCAACAAGCGATCCGTCAAGGTGGTAAAAAGCCCGAAGTTCACATCGCCTTCTTCTGCCGTATTTAAGTGGTGGAAACGATGCACCGCGTTGATTGCGAGAACCCTCCTCAGCGGTCCAGTAAAATACGCCACGTTCGAGTGCTGCAATAGTAACTGAAGCACTACTGCAACCACCAACAACATCAGGACATTTTGTGGCACTCCTACAAAGAGCAATGGTGTCGTTCCTGCGACGGTTTCTATCAATTGATGCAATGGATGTTTCATAAGACCATTAAAACCGTATAGCCGTTTTACGCTGTGATGAACGGCATGAAGGCGCCACAGTGAAGAGAGGCGATGACTGGCAAAATGCGCCAGGGTGATGCCAACATCAGAAATGAGGATCGCCAAAAGTAACTGGAAAGCCAGCGGCCACCCGGAAGGCCATATCGGTGCCAAGACCAGCAAGCCACCAAATAACGGGAGTACAGCAACGCCAATAACATTAAGTGACTCGTTCATAAAGGCGTGAAGCAGATCGCGTCGCTGATCTTGTTGCGGTTCATTAAACGCACGATCATAGGGTGTCAGTTTTTCGGTGGCGAAGGAAATTCCTATAAATACCAAGATCAAAAATACCAGCCAACCTTGGTTGTAACCCTCGGCAACAAGATAGATAGCGACGCCATTTCCGACGAGCAAAAACAACGGCAAATACAGGAGCCTAACCAACCACGTTATGCTACGAATCATTTTAACACTCCTCGCTGATTGAGAGTGTTCAGCATCTCATGTTTACACGTAGCCACATTGAACGAAAGTGCTGTTTATTCTGACAAAAGCCGTTGAATAACTGCCGGGGAAACACCAAAAGCCTCGGTAACAGACCGGCAGAAATGGGCCTGATCGGAAAATCCCGATGCAATTGCCGCATCAGTGAGTGACATTTGGCGTGATAACTCAAACCCCGTTAATAGTTTTAACCACTTTTTATAGCTGCGTAAAGGTAAGCCGGTGCTTTCGGAAAACCAGTGGGAAAAACGACTTGGGGAAAGACGAACTTTCTTTGCCAACTCGGCTCTAGAGATTGATCGCCCATCCATGGCTTCGGCATGTAATGCTTTTAAAATGTGGCTCAATCTGCTCTTTGGATCAGATGTTTGATCGTGCCGGTAGTGACGCTCGAAAGCCTCCAGTTCGAATGAAAGGTTTTCCGTGGCAGTAAAGCGAGATAAACACGCCGTATTGAATTCCTCACGGAGTGTCCCAATGGGTTGCATCAACGGATTTTTTATGTGAGGCAGCAAGGCTTTGCAAATATCATGGGTTGGATCGATATAAATACACAGTACCTCGGCCATTATCAATTGATGAGTAACTCCAGCCGGTATCCATAACCCCTTTTCTTTGTGCCGTGTTTCGCTGGAAATGACTTCAACGTTTGCATCTAAACCGATCGCGATTTGATGCGCCCAATGTTTATGGGGCTTATTGTCTCCTGACTCGCCGAGGAACGCACCGATACCTGGTGTTATCGCTACTGAGCCGCGCCATGGGTTCACTAAAGTATTTGTTGTGATCATTACCCTATCTCTACAAAGGCAGCTTTTCATTGTAGTTGACTGTCTATAAGCGCTTGCAACTTTTCTAGGAGGATAAATGAGGCATTATTGGTGAATTGCTGTCCTTCTTCGATGTACTCCCATACGGTAGCGTCGCTCTTCCAGCCGCCTTGTTTCTTAATAAACTCAAAGTCGATTTTTTCCCTCGCTGCCGATGTAGAGAGGCCACGCCGAAAGCTATGGCTGCTCAAGTCCGGCACGAAATCGAACTGACAGGCGTTGCCCAGAGTCTTGAGTAATTGATTAATGCCACCGGGATTCAGTGCTTTGGGTTGAACCTTATCCCAACGGTTAACGGGACGAAAAACCGGACCTTCATTGATATCAGCCAATTCTATCCAGTTCTTCATGGCCATAGCAGGACAGCAGCCTGGTGCACCGAAAGGTAATGCTCGCACTAAGCCCATGGCTTGTTGATCGGTCTTGGAACGAGACAGCCGGATGAGAAGTCCTTCTGGTTCCCACACCAGATCACCGATTTGAATGGCCACCAATTCGCTACGACGAAAGGCGCCAAAAAAGCCGGTCAACACCAGCGCGATATCCCGCTGTTTCTTTTTGGTGTCAGGCAGTTGCCGCAAGTGATTCACCATCTGGGCAATGTGCTCCAAACGTAATGCCTTGGCTTTGCGTTTGGGTTGGCCTTGAGTACGACGAACGCCTTCCATGGTTTTGCGGACCAACGGATCGCTTACCGGATCGATGAGCCCTTGGTAATGGTGCCATTGGCTAATGGCGGTCAGGTGCAGATCCAGGGTCCGGGGGTTGAGCGATTCGGCTCTGGCCAGCAGGTAACGCACGACAGTATCCCGATCCGAGGGCAGGCGACCACCCCATTTTTCAAATTGGCGAATGGCCGAGCGGTAGGCTTTGCGCGTGTTGTCGGACGTCGCTGCCTGGAGGTAGTGCCGCAATGATTCGGCTTCCTGACGTTCAATCAGGGTCGATTCCTCATTACGTAATGGCAAGTTGCTAGCCGGTTTTGGCGGTTTGTTGTTCATGAATAGGATTTCCTTCGATGTCGCTCAAAAGGCGGCTATGTACCGGCGTTACAAGTCGAAAATTTACGTCAAGATCCATTAACCTACGATAAGGTAGATTATCGGTGGTTAGTATCTTGAATTCAAGCGATCTTGAAAAACACATATATAATGTTATATTACGTGTTATGTAATATGTTACTAAATAATCCGAGAGGAATCACCATGGCCCGTGCCGGAGTCACTTATCACGATATCGCTAAAGCAGCTGAAGTCATTAAAACACATGGCCAGGAACCCACGGTGGATAGGGTGCGCGAGCATCTGGGCACCGGCAGCAAAAGCACCATCGCGCCATTGCTCAAGCGTTGGCGGTCAGACAATGGGGAGGCGGCCGATGTCAGTGGACTGCCGAACGACCTCATCGAGGTGGTAAAGTCCCTGCATGAGCGGGTACAGCAGATGGCCGACCACCGTATCGAACAAGGTCGCCAGGAATTCGAGACTTTAAAGGAAGAACTCCGCACAGAGTTGACCTATGCCAACAACACCATCGCGCAACTTACTGCCCGACAACGGGACCTTGAGAACCAGATAGCACGAATTACCGAGGAAAAAAGCCTGCAAGACAAGTCCCTGGAAGACGCACGCGTCAGGCTGGCAAAGGCCGAGTCTCAGCGGGACGAAGCTCTTACGCGAGCCAACGACTTGAAGGAGAGTGTCAGTGAACTCAGGCAAGAAAACCGGGATATTCGCGATCATTTCGAACATTACCAGCAGCGCACTGCCGAAGACCGCCAGCAGGAGCGCGAACAGTTCCGTATAGTTAACCAGGGGTTAAATGATCAGATTCAGGATCTGCAACACCGGCTCGCACAGACTGAGTCGAGAGCGTCCGAGCTATTCGACATCAACGCGCAGTTACAACGAAATGCCGATGAATTAAAACGGGCCAATGCGGCGCTAAATAGCGACTTGAACGCAAAGATGGAAGATATCCAGAACCTGGAACACGAGTATGAAGAAGCCGTGACAAGGTGCCGGGAATACCAGCATAAAAATGAGCAATTGTCGGAAAACATGGCCGCGCTCACCACTCAGAAAGCAGATGTCGATAAGCAAGTGGCCGTGTTATCCCACGCACTGGAGACCACCAAAGCCGAACTGAAAACCGCCCAGGATAAAGTGGCATTTCTGACCGATGAGAATAAGGTGATTCTTCAGGAAAAAGCAGTGATCCAAGGGCAGTTTAAACAGCTTCAAAGTTCGCTATAACGATTTAATGGATGTGTTTTGATCGTCTGGCTGCAAATGCAGAAATCGTTGCCAGCCCCTAAACGAGCAAACTTGGCAAATTTGTCGGTTCTTCCACAAGACCCTGCAGGCCAAGGAGAAGCATCGATTCGACCAACGTCAGGTGGAAAAAGAATATTGATATTCCTACATATTATCAATGTGTTATAGGTTTTGTGGCTAAATTCAACGCTTTTACCGGCCGAATGCAGCCGAACCTCAAATACAGGGATTAACGGCTATCAAACGAAAACCTACGGTTACGAGGGTGCCACAGGATTCAAAACCGTAGGTTTTCGTTCAAATGCCCCCGCTGGTCCTAGTTCCGCTCCTTTTTCTATGGCTGACAGGGATACAGCTAGAAGTCCCTCTCGTTTCCATCATCCTGGAGTTAGCTCTAGTTGTTTTAGTGCCTACAATTCTCGGTGTAACCTTACGCACCAACTTTCCGACGATTATTTCAAAGCATGATTCGACTTACGCAGGAATTGGGTCAGTCTTCTATCTTGTAATATTACTTGCGGTAGTGGCTTCCAATGCAGAAACCATCATTGGTTATGGATAGTATGCTTTTGTAATTGCTGGAGCAGCTTTAAGTCTAAATCTTTGTGGCTACTTAATTGGAATGGCTTCACGGTTTATAACGACAGACCGACCGGAAGTCATCGCATACCTATTTACTGTCAGCAAAAAAGAATTTAGCATTGCAGCGGCTTTTGTGGCTGCATCCCGGTTGCCATCAGAAATAGTAATACCAGCCACATTCTTTGCAGTAATTCAGATGATCACATCTCCTATTGTGGCCAAATATCTTGCTTGAGGCTAGCTCTCAAACAGTTACTGAAGAAACTTTCCACGAAGAAATATGCAGTAAATTGGTAGTACCGTATCACTGGAAACCAAAAGCAGACTCATAAATATCTTTTCTGACGAAAGATAAAGCTTACCCAGCACAGCAAGACAGTTCTTTAATATCTTTACTGAAAGTTTGTGCACAAAGCTTCAGGCCTTCCACCATAGTTAAATAAGGAAACAATTGATCCGCTAAGTCATCCACTGTCATGTGGTTGTGAATCGCCAGTGCCGCGCTCTGGATAATCTCGCCGCCATCATGAGCTAATACTTGGGCTCCGATCAGGCGTTGGGAGCCAGCTTCAACCACCAGTTTGATGAAACCCTGAGAGTCGAAGTTAGCCAGTGCTCGAGGCACGTTTTCCAGTGGCAATACTCGACTTTCGGTCTCAATATTCTGTGCATGAGCTTCTTGTTCTGACAACCCTACCGTTGCTACCTGCGGTTCGGTAAAGATCACGGCTGGCATCGCGGATAGATTCAACCGAGCTTCACCCCCTGTCATGTTAATCCCTGCACGACTGCCTGCCGCTGCCGCGACATAAACCAGTTGCGGCATGTTACTACAATCACCTGCTGCGTAAATATGTGACTGTGATGTGCGCATCTGATCACCTACAGTGACCGCTCCATTGGCCTCTTTTTCTACACCGGCAGCGGCAAGATTAAGCTTACCGGTATTAGGTGCACGGCCGGTGGCGACCAGCAATTTATCGCCACGAATTTCTCCTTGCTCGGTATCAAGGATAAACTTATTATCTTCATAAGACACCTGACTGGCTTGGGTATGTTCCAGTACGCGAATGCCTTCCTGTTCAAAAGCTACGGTTAAGCCTTCTCCCAACAGTGGGTCTTCACGGAGCAATAAAGTACTGCGAGCCAAGATAGTGACCTCTGCACCCAGCCGACGATAAGCTTGAGCAAGTTCGACAGCCACAACTGAAGAGCCTATCACTAACAAGTGCTCAGGTAGCTCAGTTTCGAATAAAGCTTCCGTCGAAGTCCAATAAGGGGTATCAACCAGGCCTGGAATAGGAGGAATAGATGGCTGACTGCCGCTGGCAATCAAAAAGCGATCTGCAACCAGCTCTTGCTCGTAACCATCTTTGTTGCGAATAGTTAAGGTATGAGTATCTTTAAAAGATGCATAACCTTGTACCAATGACAATGCTGGATTGGTATCCAGAATATGCTGATATTTGGCGGCACGTAACTCTTCCACGCGTGCAGTTTGTTGTTTCGCTAACAAGCTACGATCCAAAGAAGGTTCATGATTTTCTAGACCGTCGAAAGGATTGTTACGCTGCTGTTCAGCCAGCTGGGCAGCCCGGAGCAGAATTTTCGAAGGTACACAACCGACATTAACACAACAACCTCCGATCACATCTCCAGCTTCAACGAGTGTGACTTGTGCTCCATTTTCCACTGCCTTGATAGCACAAGCAAAAGCAGCCGAGCCAGTACCGATGATAGCGACATGCAGCGACTTTTTGTCAGTCACATCTTCACTATCGCAGCCATCTAACGCGACAGGTTGAGCCGTGTAGCCAAGAGCTTTGATGGTATTGATTAGCGTCTGTTCATTGACATCAGATTCTGCTTCGACGACTGCACTGGATTTCGTATAAAAAACGGTGGCATTTCTGACGCCAGGCATGACGATCAAGGCATCTTCGATCTGCTGAGGGCATCTTTCACAAGTCATTCCAGAGATGGAGAATTTACGCATAAAGACCTCCTTATGGATTTGAGTGAGTGTTGTCGGCAGGAAGCACACAACTTTCATTGTCACAGCGTTTATTCGCTGGCGAAAAAATATCCCAGATTGATACCGCTACCATCAGTGCCAAGGCTGAGTACGTCACATAAGTGCTCCAGGCATATTGAAAGAACGGATAAAGTGATAGCAACAACAGAATAGGCCCTAGCATACCAAGCAGGTTACGATGCCACTGCTTGTGACCAATCCAGCCAAGTCCGTTAACTATTAGGCTAACCCAAGCCAATATAGGCAAGAGTGTATTGATAAAGAACCACTACCACTGACTGAGGAACCCTGCCCGATGGCTGCCCCCAAGCTGGCGATGGCCGGAAAGCACATGGCACAACCCATGGCAGACACCACGGCACCTAATGAGCTGGCTTTGTCGCCAATGCGGGTAAAAAGACTCAGCAGGTTCTTCATTAGTATTCGTCCTTTATTGCTTTACCACAGATGGATAGCCGGCATTTTTTGTGGCCTCGGTCAGCTTTTCCACCGTAGTTTTTTCATCATCAAAAGTGACCACGGCTAACTTATCTTCGAAGGTCACTTCAGCTTTGGTAACTCCCTCAACCTGTTGCAATGCTTTTTCCACCGTAATCGGACAAGTTACGCAGGTCATCGTGGGAACTTCAAGCATGACTGTTTGCTGCTTGGCAAACGCACCCAAGCTAAGTATTGATAGTAGGGATAATAGTGCAATTTTTTTCATCTTCTTCTCCAAGGGTTATTTCTCAACGATATAATTAAGCAAACCAGATAATCCAGTAATTGCTAGTGACTAATATTAATGCAATGAAGGCGGTTACCCAGAAAATGATCTGCCGGCGCTTACGTACTTGTGGCATTGCACAAGCGGTTCCAGGCTCACACTCTTCTATAGGTCGATAAACTTTCCAACCGGCAAAACTAAATAAAACCAGTACCAGCAAGATAAAAATAGGGCGGTATGGCTCCAATACGGTCAGATTGCCAATCCAAGAACCACTAACGCCTAGTAGTAACAAGACTAAGGGCCCAGCACAACAAAGCCCAGCACCAATAGCAGCAGCAATACCACCAACTAGCGGTAAACTGGTATCGTTTTTTGCCATGGCTTACTCCACTTCAAATGTTCTGATAGAAAACAGTATAAACTCCGTATCCAAGTACGGAGTCAAGGGGTTTAGCGATTGTTATTAGTTGTTTTCTGGGAGAAGGGAAGTAATAATCGGGCAATGTGCCTGTTCAGTGTTGCTTGCACATTGTTTCAGTAAATCATTAAGACTGGTTTCTAAGCGGCGTAGATCAGCCATTTTTGCACGAACACTGGCAAGTTTGTGGTTTGCTATACTTTGTACTTCTTGGCAAGAAGTCTCTTCCAGCATCAGCAAGTTAGCGATCTCATCCAAGGAAAACCCTAACTCTTGAGCACGTTTGATAAACCGAATGCGATTCAAAGTCGTCTCAGGATAACGACGATAACCTTTAACGGGTTTTTGGGGCTGTTCAATTAAGCCGCACCGTTCATAATATCTAACGGTCTCAACGTTTACGCTTGCCAATTTGGCAAGTTGACCAATTACATACATAATTTAACCGTATTGTCGGTACTGAAGTGGGTAGTAAAATTCTAAGTTGAAAGTACGAATATAACAAACAGTGTATCAATAGCGCAAAGTCTGCTGTTAGTTCGTTGAGATATTCAATATATTTCATATGGTTAAACTATTTTTTGGTCGATTTATCACGAATCGTGGCCGTACCTCAAGAAAGGGGGTATCAATGTTGCCTAACAAGACCACAAGGACAGTTGAGAAAGGCACCGCGTGAACGATTACTAAGGTTCTGAAAACGGTCTTATCCTGACATGCCTGAGCATACACATAAGCCATGCAGGTAAGACCTATGAACCCAACAAAATGCCCTAAACCTCGAAATGACGGTATTGACGCATCAACCGCATGACCGAGCCCCCCGATAGCAGCCGCAGTAAGTGTTATTAAAAGCCCCACTAAATAGAGGGACAGTGATACAAAATGTTGACTCTGATACATAAAAACTCCGATTAAAAAAACGGAGAATAGCATCGAGTTGTTCACAAACTTGCATAATCAAGAGGAAATGTGAACGGTCTAACATTTTTTTCAGCGGGTACCGGCAAAGCGTTTCACTTTACGATAGGGAATAGGAAGTGTTGAAGCAATTAAGTCAACGGTCAGCCTTCTGCAGGTTGATCTTTTCATACAGTTCGACAAACACATGCTCCGGCATCCAGGTTTCATACTGGTCCTTTTGGCCCAAGTTTCTCACAACCAGATAACCCGCAAATATGCGATTACTGGATGGTGGACTTTTCATAGTGTGAGTATCACGAAGCTTATCGAAACGATGTTGATATTCCCGGTTGCTCAGTTCCACCGCAAGCACGACGACGCCAAATGTCTGACCAACCTCTCGATCAACAGCCTTGTATGCCATCAGTGAATCAATATCCATATAAGCCCGATTGAAGTCGTAAGCCATAATTACTCCCTATTTCTGCTGGCAAGCAGTATGGTACCGGTTATTGAATGATAGGTAACGCGAATGGTTTTATTCCTTCGGGGAACGCGATGGTAACCGGGTTTCCATCACAGCCAGCTTCAGATGTTGCTAATTTATCCAATTCAGACATTGTCCCTTTGATATCATCTATCCAATTCGGGATCACTGCCATCTTGTCGCGGACTTCACTAAAGAAATAATCCCAATGCACAGGAACAACAACCTTGGCACAGGTATCCAGCACCGCTTTTTGCCAATACTCCTCAATGTAGTCAATGTCGTTGTTGTAAAGCCCAGGCTGACGCAGTTCATTACTCAGTAATCCAATCCCCATAAATACCACATCAGCTTCTAAGTCGTTATACCCGGCCAGGTAGCCAGCGCTTGGGATCACTAAAATCGAGGCCGCTGGATGGGTTATATGCACGCTGTAGACGTCACCAGGATCAGCATACGCTTCCCCACCCATCGCGGCATTTAACTTTGGTTCGACCCACTTCTGAGGACCGGTTTTTTCAACGTGTGGGGAGCGAAGAAGGGTGACCTTAAACTTCCCTTCAGTAAACTGCGTTTTTGGCTCGGAAAGCTCCTTGTATTTCACATTACTGAGTAATTGAATGGTTTGTTCAGAGCCATATATTGTAGCGTCCGGATACGTTTCGCCGACAGATTGCACGTCCAATGCATGGTCGAAGTGAGTATGCGAAATGACAACAGCATTCAGAATGCTGATCGCAGATTTCTCTTTAAGAAAGGTTTCCACCCATGCTCGATCAGAGTGGATATCATTAATGATGTTTGACAAAAGCGATTCACGAGTAAGATAAGCATCAACCATTAGGCCGCTATCGCCATCGGTGAAATAGAGTGTCGATGTGCCTAAAAACCGACCATAAAGATCGGGTTTAACCGTCGATTCATCAACAGTCGGAATATACCTGGATGGTTGATACGCACATGCTGTCAGCAACATTGCAGCCAGTGATATTGTGAGCCGTATACTCGACATTAGTATTCCTTTACTGTTTACGTCAGGATTACCTTACTATCGACAACAAATCACTACAAAGCAAGCAACGCGCTATTTATCGACAGAAAACTCTTTTTGTACAACTTGCTTATGCAGTCGATTATTTTCTTTTTGCAGTTCAGTATTCCGGGTTTCCAGCTGCTCAATCCGAAGCGTTAAATTGGCCAGTTCTTCATCTTTTTGGCTATCAAAATTCAAACCGAACAAATCACTTAATGGATCGCTTTCCTGCACTTTCCGCACTGCGTCATTGGCGATATTAAGCTCTTTTTTTAGCTCTCTGATTTGCCTTTGTTTAGTGGTGCGCGTTTCTTTGAGTTGTTCAGTGAGCGTGTCTATCCGTGCAAATGCATCTTTGATAGTGTCTTTAAATACTCGCACAAAGTAGCTTCGAGTACGGCTGGCAGATTTCGCAGCTTTCGCTCGAACATTGAATTTTGTCTTAGCAACGATAGGCGAAAATCCGGCTAAATACTCGTAATCTGTTGTCATTAAATGACTAAGCATTGTCACGGGCCTTACCGTAGCTTCAACGCGTTGTCGAACGACTGATTGCAATTCTTCATTCAAAGCTAAGCAGTCTGAGGGGAGGGTACTGGGGCAATACTCTAACTGTCCTGGCGCATCGTTCAGTAAGGAAATCGAATCAAGCATCTTATTCACATGATAGCGTTCCCGGGGGGTTAGGGCCCTGTTATTAAACACGCGATAAAGCCGCGCGTAGATTTTAAAGGTAAGGGGTAGCGATGCAATAAGCAACAGGACATAAAGGGCCTTATCGTTAGCGACTATTTCCGTAACATTATTTTGTTTAAGCGCGAGTTCTACAATCAGCCAGGCATTAGACAGGGATTCGTAATTACACTCCGGCTTTTGGTTACCCCATTTTAGTTCTTCGTATACGTGCTCATCGACCGTTGCAAGGGAAGCTAACATGCTTTCGATGTCTTTCTGGGCCTGAGTGTTAATTGCTAACTGATGCGCGCCGCTTTCATCGGAATGGAAGATTTGTGGGGATTCAAATTCTGGATTGACTTCTTTTGCTACCGACATAAACATACCCTGTAGTTTTGATGACGTCATTAAATGTATTAGTAGCCAATTTTCATGGCAATTACCGAGCATTACGATAAGTCATTATTTTGTCTACTATTTCCACAACAATAAAAAGTAAGCGCTGCATTTTTTAATTATGGTTATACTCTTTTAAAAACTGATGGTTAGCGCAATAAACCTTTTTCTGTTCAATACCAATATGGCTAAACCATTGAAAAGACTGAACCACATAGCTTTTAAGTCACTAACTGCCATATCAACGTAAGCGATCAATATAGACCCGGATCACCCCATTTTATCTAAGTCGCTCGTTAATTTTTTGTCCGTGAATTTCTCTTTCCAGACTCTTGGCGTCAGGTCGAGTACATCCTTGGCCGGATGCAGTGCTACACGCTGCAATACATCCACGAGGTAGTGGTAGGGATTGACGCCTTGCAGGCGGCAAGTCACCATCAGGCTTTGTAGTATACCCAGTTGCTCAGCCCCAAGTTCAGACCAGCAGAACAAATAGTTTTTTCTGCCCATGGGAATAACCCGCAGTGCCCGTTCCAGATGATTGGTATCCAGGGGTAACGCCGGGTTACTCAGGAACACCTTGAGTTGGCTCTCCCGCTCATGCGCATAGTGAAGCGCCTTGGCGAAGGGGGATTTGGGTAGTAAATCGGTGCGCTGGCGTTGTTGGTAGACCCACCGGAAGAAGTCAGTCACGAGTGGTTCGCTATGTTGTTGGCGGTAGGCATGGATATCAGCCAGGTCTGATTGCTTATCCCGGATGTGTTTTTCATGCCGGTAGAGCGTGGCGATGATATCCAGTGCCTGTTGCGCTGTTTGCGGCTCACTGTCGAGGGCTTTTTCAAAGCCTCTGCGCATGTGTACCCAACAGGCAGCGTGCACAATCTGCAGTTCGTGTTGATTTAATTGTTCAACCGTTTTGGTGTAAGCGGCATAGCCGTCGGTCAGCAAGGTACCGGTAAAGTCCTGTAGCTGTGCTTTGGCATGCAACATGCCCCGGCTGTGACTCCAGGTAAACGCCACCTCATCACTGTCACCGTACATCGGCCAGAAGTAGGTTTGTTTCATTTGCCCCGGTTTTCGGCCAGCCCCTTTGGTACGCCCGGCTTTAATGGGCACTTCATCCATGGTCAGTATGTTGCTTTGCAGAATGTGCTGCCACTGGGCCTTGGCGATGGGCCGAAGCAGCTCAATGCCTTGTTGTATCCAGTTGATTAAGGTAGCCCGGCTAAGGGTGATACCGCTATCGAGCATCCGTTGATGTTGGCGGTGAAGCGGTAAGTGATATACCGCTTTATCCACCATGAGTCCAGCGAGCAGTGAAACATCGCAGTAACAGCCTTCCAGTACATTGGTAGGAGCCGGGGTATCCTTAATAGTTTGCGTGGTTTTATGACGCACGACCTGACGACGGAACCTCAATACCACATAACTGCCAGGCTGTTGTGCTAAGCGACAGGTTTCTTTGATATCAACAACTTCATACTGGTCGGCATTCGTTCCTTGTAATTCCGGCGCAGGCAGGTCAATCACCTGTTGCGGCACCGTCTCATCAAAGCGCAGGCCGTCATCATTCACATCTGAGTCGCGGCGTTGTTTTTGGGATGAGCGGGTATGGGCCTTCACCGGTTTGGTGTCTGCCGGTAAGGCGTGCGACTCTCCCTCGTCAAACAGGCTGCTCTGGGCCGGATTATCCACCAACACCTTTTCAGACTTACGCCCGAACAACTGGCGTTTAAGCCAGTCGAGTTGATGCTTGAGTTGCGCAACTTCATCTGATAAAGCCGCAATTTGTGCATCTTTCAAGGTGTTATCTGAGGGCGTTTTCATGGGCTAAATTATAACAAAATCAGTCAATTAAATCGCCTGTTTTGTTTGTCTTTTTGCCAGTAAATGCCATCAATCAAACACTGTAACTGAGCACTGTTTAATGGTGTTTTTGCTGTACCGTCAGTGACTTTGGCGAAGGTGCCTTTTTCTAACCGTTTACTCCACAAACAATAGCCGCCCTGGTAGTAATACAACACCTTTAGCTGCGTGCGGCGTTTATTGATAAACACAAACCAGTCACCACAATGCGCCTGCATCCCCAGCTTGCCCAGCACCAGTGCCGCCAGCCCGTCAAACTGTTTGCGCATATCGGTATTGCCGGTATACAACCAGATACGCCCATTGGATAAGGGTAACATCAGGCGGCTCGGTTCATCCGCAGCACCACACCACCGGGCAAGGTCAGTTCAATCTCCCAGGTAGCGCCTGCACTTTGGTTACCACTCGCTGGCATATCAAAGGCAAGCCAGTTATCCTGCTGCGCAAACGGTTGACTATCATCACTCAGCTTTTTACGCCACAAATAGAAATTTGATACCGTTAACGCATGCTGTGCACAAAATTCACTGACTGTCAGTTCGCCTGCTGCTTGCTTATCAATCAATTCCTGCCATTGCTCGCGTGTTCGTCTTTTTGTTGCCATCGATTAAGTCTCCGTGAGTAAAATCTACGGGGACCATTTTACGGGGTAGCTCCGCCGGGAAAAGACGGTCTAAATTGATCGCTTACATATCAACTACTCGAAAACAAAATAGAACGCTGGATTTTTATTTCTACCGTTTATTAATAATAATTAGCCACTTACATTAATTCTTTACGCTATCCCGCCACCCGGCCGGTGGATTTAGATCAAGTGAGGCTTCCGCCCACCAGAGCAATGCACTAATACACTAACTGGTACGTGGAGGAATAAGCCTATGCCTGACAAAGACACCATGCATGAATACCGGCGATTATTACTTTTAATAGCGGTATTCGGCCTTTCCCTTATCGCTCTTTCCACCGTCATTTAGCGTCAGAACGCAAAGTAGCGCGATACGGTAACCATGGCATTCTGGATTTACATTTACCAGGAGTACCTACCTTGAATACACTAAATGATATGCACCAATTCATGTTTAACGAGCTTGAGTTCAAACTCAATCAAGCACTTTCTTCAACAGTCCAAAACTGGTTTACCCTGTTGCAAACGAAATCCCCCGCGGACTGTATCGATACAACCGTGCCAAAAACAGTTTTGATGACATTGGCATCTTCAGGATTTAAACTCACTCACGCATCTGTCGAATATTACCCTGGCGATTACTACGTGGCTCCTTTCGACCACCAGCAATTGAGTGGTTTCTTACCATTTGCACCACCTGAATCAGCACTACGTATGGTACTTATCAACCGGCATACCGGAACATTGCATATCCTTGCGGATTCGGCCTGGCCAATAGTCTCACTTTGTTTGTACAACGAATTCACCACCTGGACGGCTTTGGTGAATGTACTCGTTGAAAAAGCCGGCGAACCTCTTATCAAGGCATCGTCTTTGGCAGTAGATTTGACTCCAGGTGAACGGATGGAGATTGATAACGTTCACGAACCAATTGCAAAACTACGATACCTCACAAACCATATCAGTAATGGTATTCACCTTTACGCCGTAATCATGACGTTCTACCCCGGAGCATCGCCCGGTACCCCTTTCTTTCAAACCAAGCTTGAGGCTATTACTCATGCTTTACGCAATAGTCAGCACTTCGACATTGCGGACTACAACCCTAACGTCATTACTAATACCAATATCGATACTGCATCCAGCGCCGCCTAATGACTATTCTCTTCCAACACCACGGCGGCTAACGCGCTGAAAGTTGGTGTTCTGGTAAAGCCCGTAATAACTTTATACGGGCCATAGCCATAAAGAATAAGTGAATGCTTTTTTTTCGTGTTTCCTATCTCATAAAAAACGTTATTGCACCAAAGAAAGCAATCGAAATAAAGATTAACCAATGCTCAATTCTCCTTGGAGGTAAGACACCAATGCAGGACAATGTAACACCCGCTATAAGAGCAGTATTACCTTCTATAGAGAAGGGCTTTCCCCAAAGCCAAATAAAGGCAAAGTTTATTAAAGTTAGCAATGCTAGAAAGCTTGAAGCCATCTTCCAGTCTGTTTTGTTTGGTGCTCTTAAAAATGGCACTTTTGTGTCTTCATTCAATGATCAATTCCTTGCGCAATGTCGAAGCACTGTTTTGATTGAATCTCTTTGCATGCTCAAGATAAAGTTCAATATCTAGTTTTGTTAAACAGTTTTTTGGGTTTTTCTTCAAAAGATACATTAGGTAATCAAAACCCGGTGTCCCATTGATAGAACTGATAAATTCATCGATTTCCTCTTTTGAAGCTTCATCCGTAGACACCAAAAGGCTATGAGTTAGCGCTGTGTAAACGGATAAAACAGCAACCACTGGTGCATTCAAAAAGAAAATAATCTTTGATGTTATAGCTGCGTCAAAAGGAAAAAGCCAAGCTTGTAGAGGAAGTGAAAGGTATAAAAACACAAGTAGTCTCGCTGGTATAACAAAAGATTTTTTTGCTCGTTGCCTTATTAGTCTTGTTTTCACTGTGGAGATATAAAGGCTTAAGCGAAGTGGACCATTTTTAGTAAAGTTGCCGTAATCAGACGGCTGTAGTGCAACTATATTTGACAATATTCCGACAAAGCAAACTCCAGCACACGCAAAAAACAATATTTCATAATTCATACGTAATTTTCCATCACCTAATCAGGCTGTTTTTCAAGTTTAAAAAAAGACTCGCAGGGGGCATGCTTATCTCGGCACGAATGACAACAGAACAAGATTTCATATATGTACAAGCTTTCTAAGTCGCCTGTATGAACTATTTCATCGTGGCCCACAGAAGAGTCACAGTATTGGCAGTAAGGCTTTCTTGCTGCATAAGCAGAGTCAACATCCTTCCACTCCTTGTCAGTGAGCATTCTGTTACCAGAGTTTGAAAGCATCATGTTTCCTACTTTGAATCTTTATCGACCAACATATCTAATGTGCACAGTAGCTCAATACAAAATGAGCCGTATTCACTTTCCCCGGTATCGCATTGTTTCATCCCTGCATCATCCAAAACTACATTGCCGTCCGAATAGGTATAGCTGGAAAGTTTTACTCTCTCGTAGAAGTAAAGTGAAGGCTTAAAGTTATCGGGACAAAGAGATGTACCTATTAACTCCCTCGCTTCATCCTCTGTTAGCACTTTCTTCACTTCGGAGGCAAGAGCACCACTTGAACAAGCAATAATTAACGTTAGTAAAATCTTTTTCATATATCCCATACAAATGTTGCCCATTTAAACCATCTAACTTAAGTGCACTCTAGCACGTTTTTGATGTGCTGCAAATTATTCCGAATCCAATCTTTATCAATTGCGCCCCATGATTTAACAGCGTAACTGGCGTTCTTAGTCCCGCCCCGACTCTCAATAACGATATCGAGGTCAGCAAGCGCCTTTAACGTGTCCTGAAGCGTTCTACGGTGCATTTCTGTGGCATCGAGCAATGCAGGTACAGTGTTGGAGCCAGAATCAATCAGATACGCGACATAAAGCCTTCTGTAGTAGCTTGTTTTTGTTTTGCTATAGCTAGTCATTTTTCGGCGGTCTTCCCCGTTTCTTGGGTTTGGGCATCATCTTTTGAGCCACCTTTCTAATATGGTTGAAATCTACATCCGTATAGTCACGCTGCGCCTCTTCAGTCTTATGGTGGAGCAGTGTTTGAATTATACGTGATGTGTCAGGGTTATTTTTCTTCTGTAATAATCTTTGTGCGAACTGAGCAAAACTATGACGCCCAGCGTGACTGCTAGAGTTTTGGTACCCATAATCCTTATAGAGTTTTGTCAGAAGGTTTTGAACAGCAGTAGCAACCTTGTATTCCTTGCCTTTCGAGACTTTTCTAGTGAGCGAAAACGGTTGCCACATACCTCGCCAGTTACTAAGAAATACATGCGACTCAGGATCTAAGCCCCTATATTCAACTGAACCATGTTTAGCCAGCCCAATTCAATGCTTAACTCTCGCATCGAACCATTTTTCTAAATACTGTCTGTATTCACGCACATTGGGGATATGGGCTATGGCTGGATAATTACCTTTCGTTCCCTCTTTTCTCAAGCGTGTGACGTACATTAAGGAGCCATCAGGGTATAGCGCTTCTTTTATTTTCCACTGGCTCACTTCAACAGCTCTGAAGCAACTAAAATAGGTCGTTAACAACATGCATTGGTTGCGCAAGCCAATCAGCGGATCAACACCCTCGTTATCTACACGCTCGACCATATCTAGGAACTCATCTGGCGTAAGGGTTTCTGGTTGTTTAACAGTTCGCAAAGAAGGAGGGTTCCAGCGCCACTTAAAGTCTATATTTTCATCCGACATATTTATATAGGAAACTAGGTTTCCAATATCGTAGTATAAAATAACAGCACCCGTCTACAAGTCGCTAGAAATAAAGGGTGATGGGAAACGTTGAGGCACTTTGAATCTGTATTACTTAGTGTGCTACTACCAACGCAGAACAGCATCTTTGCTACCGTTGCTATGCGAATGCACAAACGAAGCAATGTCATGCACAAAGCTTTTGGTTCACCTTAATTAGTTTGTAAAACAAAGCCAGATGAACTAACTCAACATCTGTTTTTATGCCTAGTTTTTCAAACATTCGATAGCGATAGGTATTTACTGTTTTCGCTGTAATCGAAAGCTCCTTGGCTATATCAGCTGACTTTGTCCCCTTTGAGAGGAGCAAAGCTATATTGAGCTCTCTTTCTGACAGTGCCTGGAACGGCGTTTCACTAACGGATGAATTATATCGACTCAATGCTAATCGCTGTGCAACGTCTTGCGGTAAGTATCGCACACCAGCCGTTACACGTCGCACAGACTCGACCATGATATCGATAGTGACGTCTTTCGTAATGACGCCATGCACCCCAATATCCAGGAGCTGTGAAACAAGCGCTAACTGACCCGAGTCAGAAATGAAAACGATTTTAGTGCCGGGGAATCGTCGTATCAGGCGTTTCGCGGTTTCAATGGCGCCAATCCCCTGTACGCTGACATCGAGAAGTACGACATCAGGATTTAACTTCTGGCAGCATGAAACAACTTGCTCCCCTGACGCGGCTACCGCCACAACCTCGAAGTCTGTCTCAAACGACAATATGCGCTTGATCCCTGTACGAACCAATTCATGCTCATCAGCAATTAGTATTGTAATCACGCCACTCACCACTAATAGTTAAATTCCCTAATAACTAAAAGTATAAATCGCCCCTTATATTATTACAGGACGAGATGTGTCCTAAATTCACGCTAAACTCATATATACAGGCGTTCACAGCGATATTCCTTGAAATATAAGGCGATGACATACAGGATATTACCGCTATTTATCTATTAACCAGTAAGGAAAAACATGAACAAAGCAGAGTTAATTGAAGCAATTGCTGAGAAAGCAGAACTAAGTAAAGCAACTGCCGGCAAAGCACTGGATGCAACCACTGATGCCATCACAGAAGCGCTCGCCGGTGGAGACAGTATTTCACTCGTCGGATTCGGTACTTTTTCCGTCAAAGAAAGGGCAGAACGAACTGGGCGCAACCCGCAAACTGGTGAAGCATTGACCATAAAAGCGGCTCGGTTGCCAAATTTCAAGTCAGGTTCAAAGCTAAAAGATGCAGTGAACTAAAGCACAAGTTGTATCGATATTTGTGGATAAGCCTTTAAAGCCCCTGATAGCCAGGGGCTTATTGGCCGGCCGTCAGTCGATGCTACCAATGAAACTGAATATTTCGGTTTCCATTGTTTCATAATCCGGATTATAGACTCCGCGACGGATGCTTTTAATCCCGCCATAGCGCTCTTTAAATGAATCTGTTGTTTCACCCACAACGAAAGATGGCAACACAGCCCTTTTGCATTCCTCAAACTCTTTGAAATCTTTATCTTCAAAGTAATGCTTACATTGCTTGTAGGCACCGTTGACGCCGTAATGTGGGTCAGATGGGGGAACAGATAACGCTGTATGCGCAAAGCTCTTATAATAATCGGGTAAACCTATCTCTTCTGCTTCCCTGACAAAAATATTCTGCTTACAGGCACCTTTTCCCTCATCAAAATAAGCCAGTTTTTCTTTTTTATTGGTATCAGCGTGTTGGTACCAGACCATTCTCTTAGTATCAGTCTCAGCTGAGCAGAAATACTTAAGAGCGGCCTCTGCACTGACCGTATCATCATCGGCACTAATTGCGATAAATAGCGGCAACTTGAATCGATACTTTTTATCCAGGAGGTTCTTTGTCAGCTTATAAAACTCAGCTGCTGCGTGCGTCGAGAATGTTTCGTATCGTACTGCATCCTCTTCGGGGAATACCGTAGACCATGGCACAAAATACTGTGCTGCTGGTGCTAAAAAAGCCAACCGGTTTTTTGCTTTGATTGCGGCTGAAATCATGACAGCCCCTTTCAATTTTTTCTCTGGGTTCTTTAGACCAGCAATGTGATTAATAAGGAGTGGCGCACCGGTGGAAAATGTCATGACGTAAAGAGAATCGACCTCATCGATGTCATCAAAGCTTCTGATCCCATATCTCGTCGTTGCCAGCCATTGCCTATACGTCATTTCAGTGGGTTTATCTGAAAGGTTTGAATCACCTGGTACCGTGCTATGGCCCGGTAGCACAACAGCTCGGATCACAGCACATGGAAATTTAGCTCGTGTTGACGCTGCAAGGCCGCGCATCAGGTAAGGGCTGTCCGTGAGACCGTGTATCAGTAAGAACCCCTTATTTGAACCACCAGCATCAACACCCTCAGGGCACATGGCGTCATCGATAGGTACCTCAAAGGGCGCTCTGAATTCGACAGCATCTTCCAGCGTATAGTCACCTTGAAACTTACTGGGATCGAGACGGCCTTGCATTGCCTCACGTATTTGCTGTGTATTTGTTTGAACATACTCATCAAAAGGGATCAGTTCATTCTTCGGAGGAGTGGGTGGAGAGGGGGGTTGTAACCCATTACCAGATTCTTCTAAGTAAATCGGTCTCGGTCCAGAACTACACCCGAGAGCAAGACAGACTGTTAATATGAGAAATATTGATTTTAAATTATTAGACATGCGCCTTCCTGGACTGGTTATTATTTAACCAATCTATTGCGCTTTATGGAATTTGTCCAGTTAAACTCGACCGGCACGCCTGACAGACTAAAGGGTTAATCTGTCCTTAGAAATTTGAATGGCGTCTGAAAACGGCCAATTTCCCTGTCTAATTAAATATGTCTGTTCATTGTGAAGGACTAATAGGTTTGGCCCGGTTTCACCTGATTGGTTTGCTCTTAACAGGAACATACACAGATTGCTTTCGCTACTATCCTCTACAACACACATATCGACCAAGCCCAGTTCGTCAGCTACATAACGAGAACTCACCATCCCCCAGGCTTCATATTCTTCGTGAGAAGTGTAAAAGTGAGCCTGACTGGTGTACTCAGCGCCAACCAAAAAAACCGATCCCCATAAATACCCCACACCAAGATGCAAAGCGATAGAAAGCTTACTTCGTTTCGGTTTTATCCATTCATTCCTTAACGAAACAAGCGTAACAAGCACAGCAATACCTGTAATCAACGTAACAAAAAAAGGGCCCCAGTAACCATCCGTAAACACTCTAACGATCCTTAATCATTTCTAATGCGGCAACATTCATGAATTTACCACTAGTTTTATACAAAGAGTAATGAAAAGAGAGGCTTCAGTGCAACATCACTTCCAAACCTGCCTAGCCCAATAAAAGTGTATTACCCACCGCTTCACCACAAAGTAGCGCGCTATTCAACCGGTGTTAGCTTGAATACAAGACCGACGATTTAAAGCTCTTTTAACTGAGGTTTATTAAGCGTCTTGCCGTCATTAAAACCGAGCACAAACGCTTCGCCTTTTAATAGCAGGCCTCGCCCAAGAACAATATGAATATAATCGTGCTGATGTAAATCGGTCGCGCCGTTAAATATATCGAAGCCCGGCAACCAATCGTAGTTGGGATTTTCCACCAGTTTAACCATCAGCGGTATATCATCCTGAGATAACCCAATTGCTTTTAGTTCAGCAAAACATTCACCCAATTTTCTATGGCCATCACTTAGAGGCACATGCCATTGTTCACTTGTCGTCATGCTACATATACTCCAGAACGAAAAATATCAGTGTATTAACCGTCTATTTCAGATTCCTGGTGACTTGCGTTCTTCCAAATCTACTATCATACTCAAACTTACGATTAAGATAGGGTATTACTGATATGGATTTTGAGACGCTTGGAAGTGCCCAAGAACAAATTGAACAAGACTTACAAGCAGAAATAAATGACGCCGTTTTATTGAGAGAACGAGCTGAAGAACTCTTCGTGCAATTCGGCAACCCTGACCAGGCGAAAGAAACCGTTGACCAATCAAAGGCCTTATTAGCAGAATTGATAACCTTTGAAGAAAACGTTAAAAACTTCCCTATTCTTAACTTTTTGTATGCTGTTATAGCCAGAACCGCTCTAAATAGCTTAGATGCTCGTACAGCTATTAAATATGCTAATGCGGGTATCGCGGCAAACGAAAAACAAGCGGATCACGAAGGAGTTAATGTTAACAAGAAAGTACTTCTCGACACTGCATGTTTGGCCCAAGCATTTGATTGTGCATTAACAATGATTGATGAAACACCGGAAATCGAAGATCCTGGTGTAAGTGACATGCTTAAAGAAATTAGACAACCCGATTCAAAAAACGATAAAGCATTCAAGACATTAATCGAGAAAAAATCGGTACCTACCAGTCTTAAATATTGCCTTGATGAACAACTAGCCATAGAAGAAAGAGCTGTACGAACTGTAATGCAACAAATGGGCATTGGCAGAAACGAAGCCATGAAATATAAAAAACTCGCTGAAGAGATGATAGATAAGTAATTTATTTTCGTACTAAAGTGTCCGAGAACCAACTATTCAGTGCGGCAAATTTGAGGACAGTCTAAAAGGAACAGATCACGCCAACGGAATCTAAAACTAAAAATCTCATCACTATAAACTTTCTGTACTCCTTGAGTGGTGGGAATAATCTTCACCACAACTCAACGGTAACAAGTGCCAAAATGGCTACGAACAACCACTTAAAACATAAACAATGTAAATATACGAATACGTGGCTATAATTTGAGCAGACCGAAACCTTAACAAGGACTGTTATGCTCCGTTTTGTATATACCATTGCCGTATTTCTTACCACTACGGCGCAGGCCCAGAGCAATCTCATTGACGCCTACAAAGAAACGGTTAAAAGCCCAGTAACAACATGGGTGCTCGATTCCGAAAACGATGCGTACCGAGGTTCAGACCGCTATTACACCAATGGCATTCGCTTTACCCGATATCACCAGGGCGCTGCAAAACTGACGCTTAATGGTAAGCATTTCGCTTCTTTTGATAACGATGAAAAATTCATAACGGTACCAGGCGCTCCTCAACCAACATTACGCAACTCAGGTCCATCCGACTGCACCGATGAGCCAGAAAGTGCTTATCAAATGTATTACCAGGCGAATAAACTGGGCTGCTTTAATGATGGCCAGGACATAGACGTTCATAAACATTATGCTGGATGGACGTTCGCAAACTTGATTTATACCCCAACTGAAATCACTGCCACCTTTGATGAATTTCAACCCTACGACAGACCGTATGCCGGGTACACTTATTTTGGCAGATTTGTAGAGACTGTACGTGCCAATGACTCTTCAACGCACTACGAAGTACAAGCAGGCATTTTAGGTAAAGCCTCAATGTCCCAAACAGTTCAGCGCGTATGGCACAAAATATTTGGTTTCGACCGGCCAGAATGGGACAAACAAATAGATACTGAGCCGGCCCTGCAGGTGAACGTACGATACCGCTTCGCCGTTCCCTCATACCTTAAGTACGACCTTGACGAAAGCGCCAATATTCGATTGTTTGATATTCAGCCTTATCTCTTCGCAGAGGTGGGGACTGTCTTTGTGAGGGCTACAGCCGGCATTGATGCCAGAATTGGTTTCAACATGAAGGGCCAATTTAGTGGGCAAAAAATCACTGATTCTTTACCTAAGGCTTTCGACAGTTCCATCTTGACTGACGAATCAGGTTGCATGCTCTATATTTTGTGCTTACCGGAAAGCGGTTATTTATTCGGAAAAATTGAAGAAACCGGCGTGCTTCGCAATTCCACCATTGAAGGAGGAATGTTTACGTCGTCAGAATATACCCAGGATATTCGCCACCACGTTAGAACAACCAGTTTAGGTGCCAAGATTAATTGGGAAAACTGGTGGTTGTCTGTGGCTTTTAACAATCGTAGCCCGGAAATAAAAGGTATCCCGTTTGACAGTAAATACCATCGATGGGGTGAATTCCAGATTGGAGGCAATTGGTAATTGGCACAATGGCAATTTACCTTGGCGAACCAAGTATTCCTATCCATGCTTCACCACTAGCAAAGACGATCGCAAGCAATGCAGTAGACGACATAAATCTTGCTAATTAATACGCCAACTTAACTTCTAAAGTCACAAGATACTCATTGGATGTCACACAGGTAAATAACTTATTCTCCAGCTCTGCCGAGCAATAACCAATTGGTTCGTGGAAATCTACTTGCACTTCTGACCCCCCGTTATTCTTACTTACCAGGTGTATGGTCCCATATTGCAATTGCTTACCATAAATCCGCCCGCACGTATGGGTGAATTTATCAACGACTTGGTTAGTCGGATCGAATGCTCACTTCACACCGCTCAAGTTGTTTCGGGTGTGATGTTGAAAAGGCCTGAAATGCACAGCAGAATAAAGTTAGCCCAACTATCAATCGAAACACATAGATCCCTTAGAGTAGACCAAGCATTACCCCAATATATAACCAACGAGACTTAACCATCAATCTTCCTTAAATTACTAATAGGTATCACATACCGCCTTAACTTTCTCAAACAAAGACTCTGTCTTCGGTAATGGGTCTCTCGTTCGCTGGAAACGCCCTTCGATGACACGACACGCATGATTTAGAGAGTTAAGCAATCTGGGAGGTTTATCAGCAATCATCATCGCCATATTTATTGGCTCTGCGTCACCTTTAAGCATTTCGTATCCAGCCAAACCAGAATAGGTAACCAGGTCAGAATTGGTCTCTGTACTTTCCTCTTCCATTGAGGCTTGAGGTATTTCTTCACTCGATGTAGGTTCATCTTCCCCTGGAATGAAAAGCCATACAACAAAGCCCAAAAGTAACACTAAAAATAGGAGTCCTTGTAGTGCGTTCTTTTTATCTTCATTTTTAGTAGGATGGTCACCATAAGTGCGATTTTCTGAAGCTGTTATTGAAGCCCCACAGCCATTACAGACAGTGGTTAATTTGCTAACACTGGCCCCGCATTTCGGGCATTTTCGTTTTACATTGCTACTCACCTTGAACTCCTTTTCAGCAAAATACTGGAAGACCAAATTCGTCTTATCTAACTGAGTGCATACACTACCATAATAAAATCGGAGCGTTACCCAAACTTGTCTATTAGCTCACGCATTTACGTCTTGTCTACCATATTGTATCGCTGTAACGTGTCAGACATTGCAAGAGATACCCTCAGGCAGTATTTATCGACTCTTTTCGACGGCGTACCCGTAGCGCCCATAAAATTTACTCTGATAAAGCGTTTGTATTTATGAAGTATTTCAATGGTGATTGACGAAAAATGATGGCTAATACACTAGACCTAACTATTGAAAATACTACCTTTAAGTCGAGGAATTTATGTTTAAATGGGTGGCTCTCTTTGTAGCAGTATTATTTGCAACAGCATTTTATGACACATATACCTGGAACAGTCTTTCAGAGGCTGAGCAAGCTAAAATCATAGAGCAAAAACAATCAGAAGAACGGCTTGCTAAAGAAGCTGAATCAGAGATTGCTCAAAAAAATGAGGATCTCAAAGCGCAGGGCTGGTCTGATACACCACCCGAAAAATACGCAGAGAAATTTATTGCCGAAGGATACTATCTTTATGTGTTTCTGCTCATTATTCCGACGGTCCTATTCAAAATTCAGCAGTCATTTACAGAACCCCGTTAGATTAATTCGATTAAATCAATTCGTCGCCGTCCTTGTTTCACTGTAAATATCTCGAGTTGTTAATTAGTGTGATTGCATAACTCTACATTAACCATGGCGACTGTCTTTATCCCGAAGTTTTGTCGTTTGGGCCTCAATCTTCATATTGTAGCGCTGGGTTGTTTGAACATTGGCATGACGCATTAAGTGTTGTGCCGTACTCTCGCCGTATTTTTCAATTTTATCCGTACAAAACGTACGCCTAAGATCATGCGGCGCTATTGATGCAACGCCAGCAGCAGCACACGCTTCATTAATAATATATCGCACGCCTACACCGCGCAGGGGCTCATCGCGCAAGGTGTCGTTCTTGCTGGCTGCGGTAAAGATATGATCACGCTCCAATTGCGGCTGCCAGGTGTTAAGATAGGCCATCAGCGGATCCCACGCCTCATCCCATAGCGGACGCTCGGCATGTTTGTCACCTTTGCCTCGGATCATCAGTGAACGCGCCTTGAAATCAATGTCCTGGTATTGAATGAGTCCGATTTCGCTGCGACGCAACCCGGCGTGCAGTAACAACGCAAAGATGGCTGCATCACGCATACCGCGGCATGTTGTTAGCGTACTCAGGTAACGCGTAACAGCTTCATGTGTTTCTTTAGGGATATATTGCCCGAGCAAGGGTCTGTCTACTTCTTTTACCTTGATCCTCGCAATGGCAAATATTTCGGTCACTGGCACTTTCTGCACATCCGCATAAAAGCTCATGACTTGCTTGAACACCGACTTATATAAATTCCGGGTCGCCTGCGAAGCCGGCGCTAACTGTTTCTCTTTAACACCAGACTTATTCTTCACATAACGGATCACCGTCATGTCTTTGAGCATCAATGCAAAGTCTGAGGCTTTCTGCAGTTCCCATGGAAACGTAAAGATATTAACCTCATCATCATCACTAACAACAACATCAGGTTCGAGCATTTTAGCGATACGTTTGATGATGTTCGTGACTTTTACGCACGATTCGATGGAATGTAGTGACGCAAGGTATTGGATGATTGGGTGTTCTTTATAGGCAGAGCGTACATGGAGTTCAGTCAAACCATACTGCTTAAATTTAGCTACCTGGTCGTCCTTCAATGGCGTTTCATCAGACCCAGATGGACTGATATCGTACCGTGATTCATCGTGTTTCGTCACCAAAGCCATTCAATTTGTTCCTTCGCGCTTGCGATCTTTTCTGTCTGAAAATGGGTTGTTGTAAGTTTTATTTGTATGCTCGGAAATTGTTAACGGCTCTATTATACAGATCCTAATTACTGTCGGTAAGAGTCATTTCCGTTAGTTATATAAACCTAATATATAGGGCAGGAGGGTTAACTGTCAACAAAAGCGTGTTACATCATGTTTTTTTGAATCGGGGTAGGGGGTAAGAAATTAAAAAGTATTTCAACCATGATGTAACACGCTTTTCGCAGAGTAGGGCAGTTCAAAATCATTTCGCTACCGTGTTACATCATGTTATTGTGTTTCTTTAAGAAAGTAGAAATAGACTCAGACCTAACTTTTCGAATAGTAGGATTGGTAAGTTTCACGAAATAAAGTGACCAGAAGTGGCTAGTACCCTTTTAAGAAAATCACCAGACAAGATCAGTATAGCGCATGGCTAAAAATTCACCAGATCCCATTTGGATAAAGTACCGGGACTCTTTGTTGCTGGCATTTTTTGCGCCGGCAGATCCCAGTGACTTTGAAAGCAAAGAAGTCCCGCCTGAGAAATACTGGCAATCAATTTGCGAACACCTGAAGCGCTCCGACAATCTTAATGACGCCGTCAAAATGCTAAAAGGGCTGGTCACTCAAGAGAAAATAGAACAGTTGAGGGTCAGGTACCGAAGTTACAAATACCGGGTGGGTAAATCAAAGAAAACCCTTCAAATCGAAGAGGCCACCCACGACCGGATCATGATGGCCAAAAAAGAACTGCATTTTGATAGTGTGGATGAAGCCCTACACCATTTAATCAGTCCCAATTATGCCCGAGGCGAATATGCCGCTGAGCGCCAGGCCTTGGCGGATATGCCGTTTGATATTGACGCACCTTATCTCACGAGCTTACTGAATAGGCTCTCTCGCAATGACCGGGAAATGCTGTTGCTGGCCCTGGAGAGAGCATTTATGGATGGTTGGTCATCGGCGAAGGCCAGTCGTTCCAAAAAGCCAGATGCCAGATCCAAAGCCACCAGTGAATATATTAGCCAGTACAACAAATTTACAACAAAACCCAAAATATGAAAATTTCAACACTGCATTCTCCGGCTAATAAACAATTGCAAACTTGGCTTAAAACAAAACGCATTGAAAAAGGTCTAACCTTACGAGACTTATCAGCATTAACGGGTAAACACTTTTCGATTTATGGCAAAATTGAAACAGGAGAGAGAAATATAACCGTTATCGAATATCTGGAGTTGTGCAAAGCATTTGATGCAGATCCTGTAGAGGGTAGCGTGCTTATCACAAAAAAGCTAAATTGACTGACAAGTCTAATAGGAGCAAGATGTCTGGATATTCAACCTATAGGTAATTCAGTCTGTGGTAAACAAAATGACTAATTTTATACCAGACGAACAGTTAGCGCTCCATGATTGCATTTGTGAAGTTGTAAAAAGCGTACCAGAACCCATAGCCATTATTGCTAAAGCAACTGGTATTCGCACAGAAACACTTAATGATTTTTTATCTTTAAAACAGGCTCTTAGTTGGCGACAGCATCAGGAGTTATTTGCCTACTTCAGATGCGAGTACAATCCATTTCATTTAGAAAATAATTACATAGAATTCGCAGCAGGAGGTCAAACCCTATACCCTAAAGACCGTGAGGGAATAATTGAACTCTACGATTCAATCACCAACGGTGGTGATACAGTTTTTGCAATTCACTTAATCAACAACAATGGTTTATATAGTAGCAGTAAACGATACATTCTTGTCCACACCTGTATTTATAGCTATTCTCTGTTGATAATTGAAGGCTTAAAAAAATGCGCAATATTCGATAGATTAATAAACGATGGCGAACTCATTAATTTCCTGGGAGACCGAATAGCTTGTGATGGTTTTTGGAGAGAATTGGAACATCACGAACAGATGATCAAGGATAAGCCAGAAAATAGGAGAATATTAGATGCAAAATTTTTTAACCCGCAAAACTGGCTTTTATTTGAACAAGTAAGTGTTTCATACCCACCAAAAAATGTTCGCCACTTTGTATCTTGAGCTACGGTCTTAGGCCATCTATTTACTTAGATGGCCGGCTAAGTTTTTCAAAACCAGACTCTCCGGGAAATTACATTATAACTTCCACTCTTGAAGAGCTAAATTATGTGCGCACATGTGCTCTTGCATTATAGCCAACTGATTTTCTTGAATCTTCAATAAAGGTACTGACAAGGTGTTTGGAATTTTTCTTATCAACTGATTTAGCTGTTCACTCTGCTTCCAGAATGCACTCGTTTTATTAATCAGTTGAAGCGAGCTCATATCTGCGAAAACTTCTCCTAAATCTGGCAATATCAGAGAGTCGAAGCCTATAGTACTCTCAATGCCGAGAAGCAATCCAGCAGGATCGAAATCGAAAAAGCCGACTTTTTTTAACGGCGATGAACGCGCGATCAAACTAATTAGTTCACTCGCATCTTGTCCATGGCCGCGGTAAACAAATAGTGCATCTTGAATACTATCAGGCCATCCAAGCCGATCCAGGCTACACATTAGGTCGCCATTTTCCACTACCACAACCACTTCATCGCTTATGTTAAGTGAGGTACCTGGAACGGATAAAAAACAACCAGTAGGGAGAACAGCTTCGCCATGTACCGTATTAATAGGTTTGCTGGTAATTCGCGCCACACGTAGTAATTGACTGAATACCGGTACCCCAAACCCTTTTTCATCCGTCGTAACAAACGCTGCTTCGACACGACGCTTTGGAATTTGCTGTCCTTGTCCGAAAGGGTCGAGACCAGTCTTGCGTTTTATATATTCTCTCAGCAAAGAACGGTCTTCTAGCGTAAAACTTATTCTGTCACCGATTACAACGCCAATACCGGTGTCATCATGTATCTGTTGCCAAGTCTTGTTTAATTTAGCCTCTTTTTCAGCTCTGGAAACAAGTCGTTGTACAGCCTTGAAATGGAGGTTCACTTCAATGACTCCTGACGACGTAACAGAATATCCTCAACCCATAAATTACCAGACATCTGTGCATCCACCCGCTCAACGAACCGCAGTTCTATATCTTTGCGATGTTCGCCCTTGATTGCATTGACCGCATTCACTAAACCCAAAAGCCATAGTTCTTTTGAACAGGGCAAATCGAATTGCTCATAAACCTTGGTCGCTGAAAATACACCATTTTGCTGGATAGTCAGTTCAATCAAGTTTTGAGCAGCAAGCCAAATAGGGTTTGATTCAAGCTCTACTTCTTCGGCATCCAGTCCGTCTACTACCGGCTCAGGGGTGTGTACCTCTACCTCTTTGCTGCCGCTAGTTTCTAGTTTACTGGCAATCTCAGCAAGCGCTAACGCTGATCCCTCATGATATGGGTTCGCGCGAGAACCGACCAAGAGTGCCGGCGCCTTATTTAAACTTTGAGGTATCGAATCAAGTGAGTCTAACGACGGTGAGTAATCGTCCTGCCGCTCATATAACTCCAAAACTTGCTCAACTAACCTGGTTTTTATTTGCTGTTCATTAATAACGTGCAGCATTTCACGCAAACGACCAATTGCATAATTGAGTTCTTCACTGCACCTGGCGATGGCCCGGGGAATAACCTTACGCAATAATAGCCGTAACTCAGTGTTATAACCTGCCTTGCTGTCTAATTCTTCAAAATCAAAGCTTTCTAATACATCGTTAAAATCACGGGCCCGGTTAACCATTCGCCGGTTTGCTTTAGCTCTAAGATCTAGATCACGGATTTCCGTAAAACCTGAATTAATATAGTGAGAATATCCCGCCAATGCATTGCGTAAGCTCTCTATCAATTGAAAGCCCAGCTCAAAGGCTTGCCCTAAGAAAGTATCAGCGTCCGTACTGGCGCCTTTTACATAGGCTTGTTGATAATCATCCACTGCACGCATCATTTCAGTCCACAATGAGCCCACTTCACTATTGGCCACAGAGATACGGTAACTGCGTGTCAATGTATCTAACGTTGTTGTCAGTGCCCGGCTTAATACCACCGGTTCATCCGGATCAATCTGCCACGCCAGGTGATGCTTTAGCATCGACTTTATCGCAGGCTGATTTTGCTCAGTCTCTAATAGCCGACTCTGCGTATTAAGGTAAGCATCCAGCAACGCATCAGCATGTGCGGCAATGGCCTTTAGACCATCTTTGGCATCATCTAACCGCGCCACTAGAATAACTCCGGTTGTTCATTGTCATCATCGTCACTTTCCAAATGCTCATGCGCTCGGATAAAGTCAAGAACATCGTACAGATAGCTCCAAAGACCCGTAGCGCGATACAATGCGCCAGACGTATCCTGCGCAACCAAATACCCTTTGTCTTTGAGTTTGCCGAGTATCTGGTCGATTTTAGCGCTGCTGTTTTTGGCAGATGATTTAAATAAACCGCTTTTTGTCAGTTCGTTCAGTTCATGCTGCTTGGCCGGTGAACTCTCTACCGCCTGTAACAATTCACTTTGTTTGACCAACATACCCGTTTCAACGGGTTGCCCCATGGCATTCGCTTCACGGACAAAACGCATCCAACGTAATAGCGGCTCTAAATCCTGTGCAACTTCACGAAACACCTGACGAATAGCCGTTTTCGCACCCGATTCTTCCACATCAAGAAAAGCACAATAATAAGCCCTGCCATCCTGCGTACAGGCCAGTCCACGGTCTATTTGCGCTAAATACTTCTCAATTTGGTCGCTATTCACATCGTTTTGTAAAAAATGAAATTCATTGGGGTATACCGTTTCACAGATCATGTGACCGGTTAGCAGCGCCTGCGCCACACTGGTAAAAGTTTCACTCGCCATATACTTAGCCCTCCACCATCAATTGATTTGATTGAGCTAAAAACGGATTATCAGTTTTCACTACCTGATCCTTAAATTGACGAACACCTTCTTTTACATTGATAAGGTATTTGTGGTCGAAGTGCTGCAAGATATTCGGATCGCTGGTAGGGAACGCGGAGTAGCAGTAAATGCCTTTCTCGGTGAGCATTTCAAACACCTTAGCAATGTTTGGAAGCGACAAATTGGCGAATTCATCGATACTCCAGTGCAGTTTAATGGCGTCATTAGGACAAAGGTAGCGTGTCATGCCCATGAAAATTACCAAAATCGCCAGATAAGAAAGTCCGTTACTGGACGCGTTTTCCATATCTCTCTGACTCGCTATGCGAGCATTTCTGCCATTTTCATTCAGATGAATAGTTAAGCGCAGTAAGGAGTCGATATTCTTACCAATCTTCGCCTGACTAAGCAGTTCGTTCGCCCTGTACAGAGAATCCAACAAAGCATCAGGCGGCAATATCTCACTTCTGGATTCACGCCAGGATTTCCATTGCTGATTAAAGGCTGTCAGTGCAGACCAATAATCTCCTTCCACAATGACTGAAGTAAGCTCAAAGGAAATATCGGATATTTCATCGAATGGGTTGCCAGTATTGACCTCGCGCCCCAGGTGACGTGACACACGCGCCACTTCTTTGTTTAGGCCATCAAGAATCGTATGGTATTTCGATAGGTTATCACCCACTGCCCGGACTTGCTCTAACAAACCATCTCTAATGGTCGGTAATTCAGTATTAAGCAACGTTTCGAGGTCAAGTGGTTGAGATAGCCTGAACTCATCGTCTGACTCTGATATACCCATACGGGACTGACGCTGGCCAACCAAATAATCCCACGCCCGATAAATTTTTGAATTGATAAACGTATTTAAAATCCGCTGCACACTGGCAATACCATTAAACACCTCATTACGCTTCTTGTATTCACTATCGAGAATTGACTGAATTTGTTTAATAAGGTGTTCAAGACTACCTGTACCAGTTTCCAGTTCCGTAGCATTCACAGGCACCGGGCAACGCTTAATCTGATACTGTCCTTGCTCGATTAACGTAGTAAGTTCTTTAAAGCGACTATTGGCCTGATCCTTTTCCTGTGTAAGCCTTTTGGTAATAGCTTGATATTCACTTTTTAACTGAACCAGTTTAGTTTGAAGTGTTTGTAACTCTGTCGACTTCGAGGTCAGTTCAGATTGTAAGTCACTTAGTTGACTCAACCGGTGCTTTTCAAAGTGGTCGTATTCTTCCAGCGTATGAAGATATCCACTAACCTTTTTAATTAACGCTTCCTGTTGTTTAACGTTTTCCTCAGCCTGACGAATTTTGGCAGGTTCAACACCTTCTTCAGTGCACCGCTGCTCAAAAACTTCCTGAATCTCATCTTCTTTTTCTTTGCAAAGCTCATCGGCCTCTTCGCGACGTTCTACTAAATGAGCCGAATGGGTATCCAAATCACCCAGATCTGCCGCACAATTCGTTTTATGCTCTAATACTCCTTGGTCAAAATTATGCTTGAGCTGTTGTTTTTCTACTTCTGAATCTTTCTCAAACCGGGATAGCGCTAGTTTTAACGCATCCGCCTCTTTACGGTAGCCTTCCTGTCGCTTTCGCACCGCGCGTTTTGCTTCTGCATTCTTGTCTTTAATCTCCGTATATATCGCCGTCCATAACTCTTTCTGTGTATGAGCTCGACGTTCTAGAATACGCAGTGCTTTCTCTCGCTGACTCATATACTCAAAGATCTGTGCTTCCTGGTTGCGTAGATCATCAAGTTTATCTTCTACTGCAGCGAGTTTAATTTCGAGCCCACGTAATGATTCTTCGAGTTGCGAAATCTCCAGTGCAAACTCAGGCTTATCCAGTTTATGTAATGCTATTTCCCAGCCAAATAAACGAACATCACTGCCACTGTCATCCAATACTGGCTCTAAGTCTTCCCTGGCTAATATCTCTGCAGGTATCACCTTACCGATGGTCTCGGTCCAATCTGGATTATGCTCACGTAGAGCAGCCAGGAAACTATTTTTACTGGGCGTTATTAATTTCGTAATCCGTTCAATATCTGCCTGCAACCGTTGACGCTGCGATTCGTGATCACGACGAACCTCGATTATGCCATCTCGCTTATCACTGGCGTCATGATACAATTTTCGTTCAGTTGCTACTTCCAGCTCAGTACTGTTGCGCTGCTCATCCAATAAATCCCGCCGAGCCTCTAAATCGTTAATCGTCTGTATTTCTTCGTCAGTGAACGATGAGGACAACGCATTTTGTTGGACGACCGTCAACTGTTCTGCACGTCGTTGATACTCTTTTAAATGATCATCATTGTATTTCTCCAGTGCATCCTCTCGCTGCTTACGCACTTTCTCAATCAACGCCTCAAATTGCTTTGTGATCTGCTCGCGCTTTACGCTTAATTCAGTTCGTTGCTTATCAATATCTGAACGTATTTCGTCACGCACCTCTCTGACTCGAGCAATACTCTGCTGCTTTTCAGACGCTAAATCCTGTACCTGCTTGGTAATGTCAGCATAAAACTGCTCTAATTGTGACAATTCGCTTCGGTAGGACTTTAACTGAGCATAGTCAGCACGCATCTGAGGAATATCAATCTCATCAAAGCGTTCACGCTCATCCTGGATAGCATTTATTTCGCCTTCCAGGTGACGGACTCTACTGCTAAGAACATTTTCTTGCTCCCTTAAGGCCATGGACTGGCTGTGATACTGCAATTCATGCTGATTTATCTGGTCTTCATTCTCACGGATCATGATCGCCAGTTCATCGCAGGTCTGATGCGCCTCCAACAACCTTGATTTAAGTTGGCCGGCCACGGAATCACGTTGAGATAACAAGTCTTCCCGGTCATAGTAACTAGCAATACAACCACGAATGGCATTTTCCGATTGCGTGAACGTGCGAATAGAAGCGATATCCTCTCGTAAAGATTTATCCTTGAGCATATCCGAGCGTTCTTCGATATACAGTTCGTTAAATTGCGTTTCAGCAATCATCGTTTTAAACCGATCGAACATATCCTTGCGACTTAAAACTGAATAAGCCATTGCATCCAAATTACTCATGTAGCTATTTCGGCCACCCAAACAAAATTGATAAGCAAGCTCTCGTTCAGTGTTTTTCCCACGGCCATGACGTTGAAGTAATTTTTTGTCGTGCTGAATAATAGCGCGGTAATCAATAATGGTGTCGACTTGACGACTGACGTCAAATCCCAAACTGCTAATAGCCCGAAGCACATCTCCCATACCTGCTCCAGATTCCACCAGCGCCTTTATTGATGGAATGAGAAACGTTTCCTCAAAACCACCAGCAATAAATCGATAAATATGTTTGCTGCCGCTGGCATGACGATGCAGTACCGCTAAACGCGGACCATCATCACGAAGGTACTCAAAAATCAACGCACTAGATTGTTGAGGTAAGTAGTAATCAAGGAAAGAGACTTTGCCTGCAACCCTAAGCACAAGCCTATTGGGATCTGTACCATAAAACACTGGTACCAAATTAAGAGAGGAAGTTTTACCGGCACCATTGCCACCAGATAAATTAGTATGGCCGTTGACTTCGATTTGTACGATTTTACTCCGATAAATCGAGTTACTTAATACTATGTTTTGCAGTCCAAGCATTCAAATTCCTATTCACTACAACGCCAAAAGCTATTAACAAATAGTGTATTAAACCTACAAATACCTCAATATTTATTTAAATTTGCTGTATCTGAAAGGTCAGAAAAAATCAACTGTGGCGTATAATCTTAGTGTCGGTATATTGGCAAAAAGGAAACTCACTGATACCGTGATAAAAACAGGGATATATAACCATATGACAATCGTAAAAACACACGACCCCGAAATACGCTGTATGCCCTTTCAGAGTGACGCTGTTGAAGCTAATAGCATTCGCATCGTTAACAGTTTACGAGAGGAGGTGTTGGACGACTACCGGTTCAAATTAAGTAGCGATAATCTAAACGTAGACAGTTTAGGTTACAGTATCAACGTTGACGGAGCAGCTGTAGGTGAAATCTTTCTTGACCTGATCATGACTGGTAAATTTTACGACGATGATAGCCGATACCATTGCTTTGTATTAGGTGCTGCCGACTATGACGATGAGGATGTGGATACGCAATATTCAATCATACTAAATCCAAAGCAACCGCTTGTAGAGCAAATAGAACAAGTGTGTACACACCCAGTCGATGAAACCGAACAACAAATAGCCCGGTGTCTTAAACTCAAAACAGAAATTACCCAAAAGCTGATCCAAGCGACACAGTTTGTACAGAATGACATTGATAAGAGTCAATTCCTATCACCAGATGCCAAAGTTAAAGAAACCATGCTTCCGCGTGGGCCTGCCAGACGTATGTGACAAGCTACTAATACTTGGCTCAAAGAGTTTGCTAAAAAAGCGCGACCAAACCAATATGATACCGTTATGTATATAACACAAGTATTAAGGCTGAACAGCAAACTTAATACACTGGTATAAACCCTTTTAAATTGCCATGATGAAAGCACTCACCAGATCATATATGAAGTATCCGGGTTCCAAGCAACTCATGATGCCTAAGTTACTGCGACATTTGCCGAAAACCGGTGGCATCCTGATTGACGCCTTTACAGGAAGCTCATCAGTCGCCGGGGTTCTAGGGATTTTCCCCTCTAAAGTAACATAGAACGCTACAGGTATTATATTATATGGTCTGTGGCGGTGGGTTACCTTCCAATATTCTGCCATCTTATATAAACACCATCAATCATATTGGCGTTTATTCATCATGGCAATTAGTAATGAACTCTCGATTCTGACTCAGGCAGAACAACGAGACTTGTATTCAGCACCTCAGTTTTCTATTGAGGAACAACGTTTGTATTTTTCGCTAAACGATGTAGAACAGGCCGAATGCCGTACTATCAGGCTTACTAAACATCGTTGTTATTTCGTGGCGCTTCTGGGCTATTTTAAATCTAAGCCAGTGATCATTGCTCCGAGTTTCCGTGATATCAGTATCGACATGCAGTTTATTGCCTCCCAAATTCAAAGAGGTAAAGGGATCAGGCCTTTCAGTGTCAGTAAAATGCAGCGTGACCGTATTTACTCAAGGATACTGCGTCTACTTAATTACATTAAGTGGAATGAAAAACAGCACCTCAATGCTCTGTGCCACCACCTGGTTTACATTGGTCATACCTGGCTGGAGCCTCGACACCTCTTTGATGCGGCCATTGAATACCTTGCCAGCCATAACATTGCCATTCCTAAGTACTCCGTGCTTCAAAGACTGATAAGCCGCACAATGCAACAGGTCAGAAAAGACCTGACGCTCCAACTGAATCAACTTACCAGTAATGAACTTAACGTCTTTCTGGACAACATAATCACTACTAAAGACGACGGGCTGAGTCTGAGCCATCTCAGGGGTGGTGCCAAAAGTCTGACCGTGCCTGAGCTTAAAAAAGAGCTCGCCATTTACCACCGGTTAGCACCATGGCACACGCAAATAAATGACGTTGTGGACAGGCTCAATCTGTCGCTAAAAAATCGACAACACTTCAGCGGCCTTATTGATTACTACGGCAGTAAAGTGCGGCGCTTCAAACGCTCACAGCAGCACCTGTGGTTACTGTGTCATCTGACAGAGCGCATGCAACTTGCACTGGAGCGCCTGACGGATGGGTTTGTTTACCATATCCGAAAACAACAGGAAGCCGCCAACGCCTTTGCACAACAAGCAGTGTTCCTGTCCTGGCAGTCAGCTGCGGACAATGTCACGAAAGCGGCAGAGCTACTTCACCTGTTTGTTGACGAGAATATTGATGACAATCAGCCCTTCTCAGTAGTCAGACAACAGGCATTGAAGGTCATGAATGACAGGGATATCCAGACCCTCTGCCTTTACCTGAAAAAACAGAAACGGACCGTGGAAGAGTACCAGTGGCAATATTATGACGAACAACGAAACCTTCTGGAACAGTTGTTAAGACCAGTGTTCCTGTGCCTTGAATGTGAGGCCGGTAAAGGCTCAGAAGCCGTCGTCGCCCAACTTCAAAAGATGCAAACGGAAATTGTATCCGGTGAATCACTGATGACAATGGATACGTCGCTTATCCCCAAAAAGCACCTCCCATGGCTGGTGAAACAGGATAACGTTAATCCGCAACGTTATGAATGGCTGCTCTACCGGCAGTTAACTTCACGACTGAACGGACGTATTTATCTGTCAAATGTCACCAAATACCGGGCACTGGAAGACGACCTGATCCCCCAAACATCGCAGGATGCACTGCTGGAGTCATCAACGCTGGACAGACTAAAACAACCTGTTGACGCATTGTTACAGGAGAAACAACATCGACTGGAAAGCGCGCTCAAAGACGTGGCGTGCCATATTGATGAGGGAGATAATCGCAATGTAATCATGAAAAATCGCTCGGGCACCCGCTGGCACCTGCCAACAAAAGGCGCTACATCTCTGGTCAACAATCCCTTCTTTAAGCGAATGCAGCCAGTCGGTATCGCGGATGTCCTGCGGTATGTTGAGCGCGAAACCGGGTTTATGCGATGCCTGACACATGTGCTGCCAATACAAAAACAGGGAACTACTCATCAGGATGATTTACTGGCCATTCTGATTGCTAACGCCACTCACCGTGGTGTGTATGGTATGGCGCAGATCTCCGACCGCAGTTATGAACACCTGAGTACAGTACAGGCTAACTATATCCGACCTGAAACGCTGCATGATGCCAGCGACGTGATCAATAATGCGGTGGCTTCATTACCCATCTTCCGCCACTACCATATTCAGGAGGACCAGTTGCACGCCAGTGCGGATGGTCAGAAATTCGAAACGCATCTGGAAACGTTTAAAACCCGGTATTCCTCGAAGTACTTCGGTACCAATAAAGGGATCACGGCCATGACCCTGGTCGCCAATCACAGCGCGCTGAATGCACGGATAATCGGCTCCAACGAGCATGAATCACACTATATCTATGATCTGTTGCAATCCAACAGCAGCGATATCAAACCTGACGTACTCTCGACAGATACACACGGTGTCAATCACGTCAACTTCGCTTTATTGGATCTATGCGGCTACAGCTTTGCACCGCGATACGCGCAATTTAACAGCGTCATCAACGATCTGTTTGAGGTGACTGAAAATGAACAATGTAACACCATACTGGCGCTAAAGAAGCCTATCAGAACGAATGTTATTACAACGGGATGGCAAGATATCAGGCGTATTGTTCTGTCACTTCAGACAAAGCGGACGACACAAGCAATGCTGGTGAGAAAGCTGTCTGGTTACCCTTCTGGACACCCAATATTACAGGCTCTGACGGAGTATAATCGACTGGTTAAAGCGCAATATTTACTTGACTACATCGACGATGCCAGTTTGCGGCAGTATGTGCAACGTGCCCTGAACCGGGGAGAAGCATGGCACTTCCTTAGACGAGCCATTGCGTCGGTGAATGGTGATCAGTTCCGTGGCAAAAACGAGTCTGAAATCGCTATCTGGAATGAATGCGCAAGATTGCTTGCCAATGCGCTCATCTACTTCAACTCCGCGATACTGAGTCATCTTCTGGGACACTTTGAAGCGACAGGTGATGAAGAAAAAGCGGCTATCACTCGTGCTGTTTCGCCCGTTGCATGGCAAAGTATCAACTTAAGCGGGACGTATAACTTCACCAATACCGGAAAATTGCCTGATATTAGTGAAATTACGAAGCCAATCGTGGATGATTAAGCTTGGAAACGAAAGTAACCCACAGCTGGAGGCTATATAATACAAAGCCTGTAGCATTCTATGTTACTTTAGAGGGGAAAATCCCTAGAACCCCAAGTGCGGAGAACCTGGTTTATGTGATTTATACATCTGGCTCGACGGGGAAACCCAAAGGTGTCATGCAGACCCATCTGAACCTGTGTCGTTTGTTTGCCGTCACCCAGGAGAACTTTGGCTTTAATGAGCAGGATTGTGGGATATTGTTTCATTCCTTTTCGTTTGATTTTAGTGTCTGGGAACTTTGGGGAGCACTGGCGTTCGGCGGTAAACTGATCATGCCGACTCAGGCGCAGGTACACGATACCCCGGCGTTACTGAGGTTGTGTACCGAACAGGGATTAACGATACTCAATCAGACGCCTAGTGCCTTTAGGGTGTTGTGTCAGAGCATGATCGATACACAACAACCTTTGAAGGAGTTGCGGTGTATCGTTTTTGGTGGGGAAAGCCTTAGCCCGGGGCATATCTCGCCTTGGTTCAAACACTTTGGTGAGGCACCAACCCGGTTAATCAACATGTACGGCATTACGGAAACCACGATACATGTGACCTACAAAGAGATCACCGAGGCCCATTTGTCGGGGATCAGCATTGGTTGCCCTCTTGCAGATCAGTCGGTGTGCATTCTGGATGACAATCTGAGTCTGACGCCTTGGGGTAGTGTCGGAGAAATGTATGTGGGAGGAGCGGGCCTCGCGAGGGGATACCTGAATAATCCGGCGTTGACGTCGGAGCGCTTTATTACCAATCCCTACTTTGATGAAACCGACCCTGGCAGCAGCGCCCGGTTGTACAAGACAGGCGATCTGGTTCGCTACCGTGAAAATGGTGAGTTGGAATACGTGGGCCGAGCAGATTTTCAGGTGAAGGTACGGGGCTTCAGAATCGAGTTGGGTGAGATAGAGCATCAGATTTCACAGCAGGAAGGGGTTGAATCGGCGCTAGTGCAGGTCAACAGCCTGTCGGCGGAGGACCAACAATTGGTGGCCTATGTGAGGCCCAAAAGCTTGTCACAAGACTGGACATTGTTGCTGTCGTCATTAAAAGCAGTACTGCTAGAACAGTTGCCAGAATATATGGTGCCTAATCATTTTGTGAAAGTAGAACAATGGCCGTTAACCTCGAACGGTAAGGTAGACAGAAAGGCGTTACCTGAGGTTGACGTCAGTATTGAGGGTGAATATGTGGCGGCGGCAAATGAGGCTGAGGCAACGCTGCAGGCAATATGGTCAGATGTACTGGGTCTGGACCAAGCGAAGATCAGCACCACTGCCAATTTCTTTGAGTTGGGCGGCCATTCGTTGTTGGTAATGCAGTTGTCATATCAACTTAAAAAAGCGGGCTACAGAGCAGATATACAGGATTTATTTAAGGCTGATGATCTTACTCATATGGCGTCTCTGATGGCAACAGGCAACGCCGACATCAAGCAGGAATTTGTGCCTCCGACATATAGTTTACCGTTACATTGTGAATTGATAACGCCATCGATGTTGCCACTGGTTTCGCTCGAACAGCGAGAGATAAACGAGATTGCAGAGCGCGTTCCAGGCGGAATGACAAATATACAAGATATTTATCCCCTGGCACCATTACAAGAGGGCATTCTGTTTATTCACAGTTTAAATGAGCAGGTCGACCCTTATATCACCACATCTTTGTTTGAAGTGGACGACCGAGATTCGTTGGATAAGTTTATAGACGGTATAAAATTTATATTCAGCCGACATGATGTATTTCGTACTGCAATATTTTGGCGGAACCGCGAGCAGGCTATCCAGGTCGTACTCAGAGAGGTCGATTTGCAGATCGAGTATGCGTCTATGGACCTATCTTTGAATGAAGAACAACAACTGACAAAATTGGGCTTTCAAAGTGGGTTCTGGATGGATCTGGAAAAGCCACCATTGCTTCACGTAAAAGTTGCAACTGATGATGATTCTGGACGCTCTGTGGTGCTGGTTTATGGGCACCACTTGATCACTGATCACATCACACAGGACATATTGTATGAAGAGTTAGTCGAGTTTTATCGCGGGCACTCAGATCACATGACACCAGCCGTGCCATACCGCAATTACGTTGCTTACTCTAGGACATTGCTGAGCAATTTGAACAGCAACGCGTACTTTACTGAGATGCTCGCTGATTTTACAGAACCGTCACTGCCGTTTGAGCTGGTCAATGTGCAGGGTGATGGTCAGCAAATTCAGGAAATCAGACAAGAGCTTGACGCTGCTCTTAGTGGTGATATCAGGCGTATTTGTCGCGATCTACATCTGAGCCCGGCGGCATTTTTCCATAGTATTTGGGCGGTGGTTTTAGCCAACTGTTGTAATCAGGATGATGTGGTCTTTGGCACTGTTATGTCTGGCCGTATGATTGGTGTAGAAGGCACGGATAAAATGCCCGGGATGCTGATAAATACGTTGCCAATGAGAGTAAAGTTGGAGCAAAAATCAGCAACAGGTTTGATGAGGGACGTGAACGACAGGTTGCAAGCGCAGCTGCTCTTCGAGCAGGTTTCACTCATTGAAGCGCAAAGCTGTAGCGGATTAGATTCACGGATGCCATTGTTCAACTCTGTGTTAAATTATCGACATTCAACCATGGGCTCTGAAAATAGCGCAGAAGAAAGGTTACCATTCCGTTACCTGGGGGGCGATGAAACCAGTAATTACCCTTTCTGTATGTCTGTAGATGATTTTGGGCTTCACTTTTTGATCACTTTAGAGTTATGTGTCAGTTTAAATGCTGAGCGCATTTTGAGTTATGTCAATGCGGCCATTCAAACCTTTAGTGCGGCATTATATTCTGGTGAACAGCGACCGGTGGCCGATTTTTGTCTAGTTGTGGGCAAAGAGAAAGAACAGTTGTTAACGGGGTGGAATGCAAAGTCAGCGAATTTCCCGAAGGACAGGTGTCTTCATGAGTTGTTTGAGGCGCAAGTAGTAGCCCGCCCACAAAGCGTGGCGTTGCTACATAATGGTGACATGCTTACCTATGGCCAGCTCAACCAACGTGCCAATCGATTGGCCCATTACCTGATTGAGCAAGACGGTACTGCACCGGACTCGCTGGTTGGCATTTACCTAGAGCGCTCCTTTGAGATGGTAATTGCGATATTGGCGGTATTAAAAGCAGGTAAAGGGTATGTTCCGCTGGGGCCGGATGCGCCCCAGAAACGTCTTCAATATATGCTCAGGGACACCGGTGTGACACTGGTATTAACCTGTTCTGCGTTGGCAACACGTTTGCCGGCGCAACAAGTGCGCTCAGTTATGCTCGATGGCCTAGGCGATACTGCGGATAAGGTGCCTCAGGAATTTGCCGGGTTCGCCGCAGATAATCCGGACAAGCAGGCCGTGGCAATGAACGCAGCCAATCTGGCTTATGTGATCTACACCTCGGGTACGACAGGCCAGCCCAAAGGTGTGATGGTGGAGCATCGCAGTGTCATCAATACGCTGCTGTCGCTGACCAGAAGTTATGGTTACAGTAGCGATGAGGTTGGCATCTTGTTGTCCAGTTACACCTTTGATGCATCTGTGGAGCAGATGTTTCTGGCTCTGAGCAATGGTGGCCGCTTGGTGTTGCCTTGTGCTGATGATATGCATGAACCGACTCGTCTCAGAGAGCTGATTGTCAGGCATCAGGTCAGTCACCTAGATAGCACGCCTACTTTTCTTGCGGCGCTGTTGACTGATAGGGAGTTGCCGGGCCTGAATCGTGTCATTTCCGGTGGCGAAGCATTAACCCAGTCGCTGAGAGATTTGGTCAAAGATAAACTGGTGAATGTCTACGGCCCCACCGAAGCCAGCATTTCCTGTGCCCGCACAGCGCTGAACGTTGCGCATCCAAACAGCATTGGCAGGCCAATTGATAACACGTCATTTTTTATCCTCAACAGTGCACAGCAGTTGTTGCCAACCGGTGCCATAGGCGAGTTATATATTGGTGGAGCAGGGCTGACGCGGGGGTACCTCAACAACCCCTCGTTGACAGAAAAGAGTTTTATCACCAACCCCTTTTACGATGAGCGCGTTGCTGGCAGCAGCAAAAGGCTATACAAAACCGGAGATTTGGTGCGTTACCTTGACAATGGCGAAGTGGAATATATTGGGCGCGTGGATGAGCAGGTAAAGATCCGAGGATTCAGGATAGAGCTGGGAGAAATTGAGTATCAGTTGTCGCAGCAAGCGTCAATTGCTTCGAGTCTGGTGTTAGTCAAAGAAACCACTGGTGGAGACAAGAAATTGGTGGCGTATGTCATTCCTCAGGAAGAGGTGGAGGATCGTTTCCAATGGCAGTCGGCATTGAAGGCATCACTTTTGAACACCTTGCCGGAATATATGGTTCCGGCTTTGTATGTGTTAGTCACAGAGTGGCCGTTAACACCGACCGGAAAGGTGGATAAACTAGCCTTACTCCAAATTGAAATCCCCTTAGATTGGGAGTATATTGGTCCCACTTCTGAGACTGAAATTGCCCTGTCAGATATATGGGCTGAACTATTAGGACTAGACGTAAAACAGATCGGTTGCAACGCTAATTTTTTTGAATTAGGCGGGCACTCGTTACTTGTAATGCGCTTAATTGCTATGGTCAAAACTCAATTTAACGTACAACTATACGCCTATTCAATTTACGAAAGTCAAACACTTGAGAAGTTGTCTAAATTTATCGAGTTTGAAGTAGCAAATACACAGCAAAATAGTGTGTTCCACCAATTAACTCAGAATCACTCTTCGTCACAAGAACAAGATGTCTTAATCATTTAAATTCAACCTGTAACAATATTTTGTACTGTCACTGAGAGATTTTTTGTAAAAAAATAGCAGTTTTAGCTTAAGGAAATACATTGAGTGTATTAGAAATAATAGTATTAGCACTTATCCAAGGATTGACTGAATTTTTACCTGTATCGAGTTCGGGGCATTTGTTGTTCCCCAGTTTGTTGTTAGGCTGGAAAGAGCAAGGGTTGGACTTCGATATAGCCGTCCATTTCGGTAGTTTACTGGCTGTCTGTGTTTATATGCGAAAGGAAGTTGCTGGTATTTTTTTCGCTTGGTGTAATTCCATTGCTGGTAAGCAAAGTCAAGAGAGCAGGCTTGCTTGGCTTATCCTAGTGTCGACCCTGATCTTTGGATTTGCAGGTATTTTGGTCAAAGATTACGTGGACAGTTATTTGCGAGAGACATGGGTTGTTGCTACAACCACGGTTTTTTATGCACTATTACTCTGGGGCGCAATTGTTTATGCCAAAGAAAATCAATCCCTGAATGACCTGGGCTGGAAGTCCATATTGGTTATTGGCATTTCTCAAATATTGGCGGTAATTCCCGGCACATCAAGGTCAGGGATCACAATAACAATGGGCATATTTCTCGGACTCAATAAAACCGCCTCCGCAAAATTCTCATTCCTTTTATCTATACCAGTTATTGCATCAATGGGGATCTATTTGTCACTAGATCTAGCTACCACTGGAACAGCCGTCGATTGGCAATCATTAGGACTTGGAGTGTTATTCTCTTTTGTGGCGGCTTTTGCCTGCATTTCGGTTTTTATCTCGCTTCTGAATAGAATCGGTATGATGCCATTCATAATTTATCGTTTGTTATTGGGTGCCGTTTTATTTGCGTTGATTTAAAGGAACATTATTAATTTAGTCAATGCCGTACGGTTTATAAATCACCCTCGGGAGATAACTGTTATTAAGCGTTAATTTTGTAAGAATGCCAGGTTCATCTTGCGGTGACGACATATTGATGGGAATAAGGAAATTATGCTTCTGCTAGATAATGTGTTGCAAGAGTGTGTTGAGAAAGGCGTCACTTTTACCATAGAAAATGAAGAAAACTTGAAAATCACTTGTGCATCAAATCAATTGGATGCGGCACTGATAGCAAAAATAAAGGAAAAAAAAACAGAAATTATTTATTGGGTGAAAAGCGAGGCTTACCAGCGTCCGGTGAGACTACCAAAAGGTCTGAACACAGGTCGTCTTTCTGCTGGGCAACAGCGACTATTGTTATTGGAACAACTGCAAGGCAGTTCGGCACTTTACAATATGCCAATAGTATACGAGGTCACTGGTGAACTAAATGTAAGAGTCGTCAATAAGGTGCTTGATGAGATAATTAATCGCCATCACATCCTCCGTACCGTTTATCAGATGCAGGATGGGGAAGGTTTACAACGTATCAAACCATCGGTGCCTTTTGAGTTAACCCGATATGATTTTTCATCACTAACCGGCAATGCACGTGACAAAGCCGCTTCAGATTGGGTGATAGAACAAACCTTAAAACCTTTTAACCTTTCGCAAGATTTGATGATAAGAGGGGGATATTTACACTTCGGCGGAGAGGGAACCCGGGCGTCCGGTATTCTGCATCTGAACATACATCACATCGCTTCTGATGGTTGGTCTATGGGCATTCTGGAACAAGAGTTCTTGTCTTTGTATAAGGCGTTTACGGAAGGCAAGCCTAATCCGTTACCACCTCTGGATATACAGTATATCGACTATGCACATTGGCAACGCTGCTGGTTACAAGGCGATAGGCTTACCGGCCAGTTATCTTATTGGCGTGAAACGTTGCAAGATATGCCATTGCTTCATAGCCTGCCGTTGGACAATGTGCGTCCGACTGTTAAACAGCCCGTTGGAGAACAGGTTTCCAGCCAGTTACCTGCAAACATAGCGCAGGGCTTATTGGCAGTGGCTAAACGTAATGGACTTACCATGTTCATGTTAATGCATGGCGCTTTGGCATTGTTGTTGTCGAGGCACAGCAACCAGTCTGATATAGTTATTGGTACACCTATTGCAAATCGCCTGCAGACTGAGCTTGAGCCGCTCGTCGGTTTCTTTGTCAATACATTGATATTGCGTGTCGATACTAAGCATTCGGAGTTGGCGGGTTTCCTGGCCCATGTCAGGCAGGTTCACCTGGATGCCCAGTCAAATCAGGATGTGCCGTTCGAGCAATTGATGGGGATGTTAAGTATGCCTCGAAACCGCGCTTATACGCCTGGTTTTCAAATTATGCTTACAACAAATTCGGATTACGGTTTGTCTGCAGGTAAAGAAAGCGCTGCATTTGATGTCTCTGGTTTGAATTTGACGCCATACGATAGCGGCGCAACAGTGTCGAAATTTGATTTGGAAATTGTGATCAGTCATTCCGAACAAGGAATGTTACTCCACTGGATTTACGACAAAGCCCTTTTTAACACCAAGCGCATTGAGAAATTGAATGCTCATTTAGGGGAGGTGTTATCTCAGTTGGCTTCGGGTAACGTTGGAAGATTAAGTGAATTAGACTTCATATCGCAACCGGAGCGACAGTATTTACTGGAAACGTTGAATAATACCAGGACGGATTTCCCGAAGGACAGGTGTCTTCATGAGTTGTTTGAGGCGCAAGTAGTAGCCCGCCCACAAAGCGTGGCGTTGCTACATAATGGTGACATGCTTACCTATGGCCAGCTCAACCAACGTGCCAATCGATTGGCCCATTACCTGATTGAGCAAGACGGTACTGCACCGGACTCGCTGGTTGGCATTTACCTAGAGCGCTCCTTTGAGATGGTAATTGCGATATTGGCGGTATTAAAAGCAGGTAAAGGGTATGTTCCGCTGGGGCCGGATGCGCCCCAGAAACGTCTTCAATATATGCTCAGGGACACCGGTGTGACACTGGTATTAACCTGTTCTGCGTTGGCAACACGTTTGCCGGCGCAACAAGTGCGCTCAGTTATGCTCGATGGCCTAGGCGATACTGCGGATAAGGTGCCTCAGGAATTTGCCGGGTTCGCCGCAGATAATCCGGACAAGCAGGCCGTGGCAATGAACGCAGCCAATCTGGCTTATGTGATCTACACCTCGGGTACGACAGGCCAGCCCAAAGGTGTGATGGTGGAGCATCGCAGTGTCATCAATACGCTGCTGTCGCTGACCAGAAGTTATGGTTACAGTAGCGATGAGGTTGGCATCTTGTTGTCCAGTTACACCTTTGATGCATCTGTGGAGCAGATGTTTCTGGCTCTGAGCAATGGTGGCCGCTTGGTGTTGCCTTGTGCTGATGATATGCATGAACCGACTCGTCTCAGAGAGCTGATTGTCAGGCATCAGGTCAGTCACCTGAATAGCACGCCTACTTTTCTTGCGGCGCTGTTGACTGATAGGGAGTTGCCGGGCCTGAATCGTGTCATTTCCGGTGGCGAAGCATTAACCCAGTCGCTGAGAGATTTGGTCAAAGATAAACTGGTGAATGTCTACGGCCCCACCGAAGCTAGCATTTCCTGTGCCCGCACAGCGCTGAACGTTGCGCATCCAAACAGCATTGGCAGGCCAATTGATAACACGTCATTTTTTATCCTCAACAGTGCACAGCAGTTGTTGCCAACCGGTGCCATAGGCGAGTTATATATTGGTGGAGCAGGGCTGACGCGGGGGTACCTCAACAACCCCTCGTTGACAGAAAAGAGTTTTATCACCAACCCCTTTTACGATGAGCGCGTTGCTGGCAGCAGCAAAAGGCTATACAAAACCGGAGATTTGGTGCGTTACCTTGACAATGGCGAAGTGGAATATATTGGGCGCGTGGATGAGCAGGTAAAGATCCGAGGATTCAGGATAGAGCTGGGAGAAATTGAGTATCAGTTGTCGCAGCAAGCGTCAGTTGCTTCGAGTCTGGTGTTAGTCAAAGAAACCAGTGGTGGAGACAAGAAATTGGTGGCGTATGTCATTCCTCAGGAAGAGGTGGAGGATCGTTTCCAATGGCAGTCGGCATTGAAGGCATCACTTTTGAACATCTTGCCGGAATATATGGTTCCGGCTTTGTATGTGTTAGTCACAGAGTGGCCGTTAACACCGAGCGGAAAGTTGGATAAACTAGCCTTGCCACAGGTAGAAGTGACGTCCCTTGGTGACTTGGTTAAGCCTGAAACAAACACCGAGCGAGTAGTGGTTGAAATCCTTTCTGAACTTTTGGAAATTGATGCAGATTCAATCAGTACATCGGCTAATTTCTTCGAGTTAGGGGGACATTCATTACTGGCGTTCAGATTTGTGGCTGAGATAAGGAACAAATTGTCGGTTGAGATACTAGTCAGTGATGTTTTCGATAGCATGACATTAGCAAATTTGTCCACTGCCATTGATAACTCATGTGAACAAACTGCCAGGCCTCCCATTGTCAAACGCAAGCTGGGGGGGGACTCCGAAATACTGTCCTATTCGCAACAGCGCATGTGGTTACTCAATCAACTAAGTAACAATCCTGAACAATATAATATGCCAGCCACGTATAAGGTGTCGGGCGAGCTGGATATCAACATCCTGAACCGGGTAATGAGTCAGATAATCGAGCGCCATGAAATCCTTCGCACTGTCTATGAAGAGTATGACGGGCAAGGACGTCAACGGGTATTGCTTGCCCCTGTATTTGAAACAAAAACATACGATTTTTCATCTCTGTCTGGTGAGCATCAGAGAACGGCAGTATACCAATGGTTAACCGAAGAAAGCCTCAAAACTTTTAACCTTGCTCAGGATCTCATGGTTAGGGGCAGTTATTTGCATTTGGGCGGCGAGGGAGATTCATCAGAAGGAGTTCTTCATTTGAACATACACCATATTGGGGTTCTAGGGATTTTCCCCTCTAAAGTAACATAGAACGCTACAGGTATTATATTATATGGTCTGTGGCGGTGGGTTACCTTCCAATATTCTGCCATCTTATATAAACACCATCAATCATATTGGCGTTTATTCATCATGGCAATTAGTAATGAACTCTCGATTCTGACTCAGGCAGAACAACGAGACTTGTATTCAGCACCTCAGTTTTCTATTGAGGAACAACGTTTGTATTTTTCGCTAAACGATGTAGAACAGGCCGAATGCCGTACTATCAGGCTTACTAAACATCGTTGTTATTTCGTGGCGCTTCTGGGCTATTTTAAATCTAAGCCAGTGATCATTGCTCCGAGTTTCCGTGATATCAGTATCGACATGCAGTTTATTGCCTCCCAAATTCAAAGAGGTAAAGGGATCAGGCCTTTCAGTGTCAGTAAAATGCAGCGTGACCGTATTTACTCAAGGATACTGCGTCTACTTAATTACAATAAGTGGAATGAAAAACAGCACCTCAATGCTCTGTGCCACCACCTGGTTTACATTGGTCATGCCTGGCTGGAGCCTCGACACCTCTTTGATGCGGCCATTGAATACCTTGCCAGCCATAACATTGCCATTCCTAAGTACTCCGTGCTTCAAAGACTGATAAGCCGCACAATGCAACAGGTCAGAAAAGACCTGACGCTCCAACTGAATCAACTTACCAGTAATGAACTTAACGTCTTTCTGGACAACATAATCACTACTAAAGACGACGGGCTGAGTCTGAGCCATCTCAGGGGTGGTGCCAAAAGTCTGACCGTGCCTGAGCTTAAAAAAGAGCTCGCCATTTACCACCGGTTAGCACCATGGCACACGCAAATAAATGACGTTGTGGACAGGCTCAATCTGTCGCTAAAAAATCGACAACACTTCAGCGGCCTTATTGATTACTACGGCAGTAAAGTGCGGCGCTTCAAACGCTCACAGCAGCACCTGTGGTTACTGTGTCATCTGACAGAGCGCATGCAACTTGCACTGGAGCGCCTGACGGATGGGTTTGTTTACCATATCCGAAAACAACAGGAAGCCGCCAACGCCTTTGCACAACAAGCAGTGTTCCTGTCCTGGCAGTCAGCTGCGGACAATGTCACGAAAGCGGCAGAGCTACTTCACCTGTTTGTTGACGAGAATATTGATGACAATCAGCCCTTCTCAGTAGTCAGACAACAGGCATTGAAGGTCATGAATGACAGGGATATCCAGACCCTCTGCCTTTACCTGAAAAAACAGAAACGGACCGTGGAAGAGTACCAGTGGCAATATTATGACGAACAACGAAACCTTCTGGAACAGTTGTTAAGACCAGTGTTCCTGTGCCTTGAATGTGAGGCCGGTAAAGGCTCAGAAGCCGTCGTCGCCCAACTTCAAAAGATGCAAACGGAAATTGTATCCGGTGAATCACTGATGACAATGGATACGTCGCTTATCCCCAAAAAGCACCTCCCATGGCTGGTGAAACAGGATAACGTTAATCCGCAACGTTATGAATGGCTGCTCTACCGGCAGTTAACTTCACGACTGAACGGACGTATTTATCTGTCAAATGTCACCAAATACCGGGCACTGGAAGACGACCTGATCCCCCAAACATCGCAGGATGCACTGCTGGAGTCATCAACGCTGGACAGACTAAAACAACCTGTTGACGCATTGTTACAGGAGAAACAACATCGACTGGAAAGCGCGCTCAAAGACGTGGCGTGCCATATTGATGAGGGAGATAATCGCAATGTAATCATGAAAAATCGCTCGGGCACCCGCTGGCACCTGCCAACAAAAGGCGCTACATCTCTGGTCAACAATCCCTTCTTTAAGCGAATGCAGCCAGTCGGTATCGCGGATGTCCTGCGGTATGTTGAGCGCGAAACCGGGTTTATGCGATGCCTGACACATGTGCTGCCAATACAAAAACAGGGAACTACTCATCAGGATGATTTACTGGCCATTCTGATTGCTAACGCCACTCACCGTGGTGTGTATGGTATGGCGCAGATCTCCGACCGCAGTTATGAACACCTGAGTACAGTACAGGCTAACTATATCCGACCTGAAACGCTGCATGATGCCAGCGACGTGATCAATAATGCGGTGGCTTCATTACCCATCTTCCGCCACTACCATATTCAGGAGGACCAGTTGCACGCCAGTGCGGATGGTCAGAAATTCGAAACGCATCTGGAAACGTTTAAAACCCGGTATTCCTCGAAGTACTTCGGTACCAATAAAGGGATCACGGCCATGACCCTGGTCGCCAATCACAGCGCGCTGAATGCACGGATAATCGGCTCCAACGAGCATGAATCACACTATATCTATGATCTGTTGCAATCCAACAGCAGCGATATCAAACCTGACGTACTCTCGACAGATACACACGGTGTCAATCACGTCAACTTCGCTTTATTGGATCTATGCGGCTACAGCTTTGCACCGCGATACGCGCAATTTAACAGCGTCATCAACGATCTGTTTGAGGTGACTGAAAATGAACAATGTAACACCATACTGGCGCTAAAGAAGCCTATCAGAACGAATGTTATTACAACGGGATGGCAAGATATCAGGCGTATTGTTCTGTCACTTCAGACAAAGCGGACGACACAAGCAATGCTGGTGAGAAAGCTGTCTGGTTACCCTTCTGGACACCCAATATTACAGGCTCTGACGGAGTATAATCGACTGGTTAAAGCGCAATATTTACTTGACTACATCGACGATGCCAGTTTGCGGCAGTATGTGCAACGTGCCCTGAACCGGGGAGAAGCATGGCACTTCCTTAGACGAGCCATTGCGTCGGTGAATGGTGATCAGTTCCGTGGCAAAAACGAGTCTGAAATCGCTATCTGGAATGAATGCGCAAGATTGCTTGCCAATGCGCTCATCTACTTCAACTCCGCGATACTGAGTCATCTTCTGGGACACTTTGAAGCGACAGGTGATGAAGAAAAAGCGGCTATCACTCGTGCTGTTTCGCCCGTTGCATGGCAAAATATCAACTTAAGCGGGACGTATAACTTCACCAATACCGGAAAATTGCCTGATATTAGTGAAATTACGAAGCCAATCGTGGATGATTAAGCTTGGAAACGAAAGTAACCCACAGCTGGAGGCTATATAATACAAAGCCTGTAGCATTCTATGTTACTTTAGAGGGGAAAATCCCTAGAACCCCGTTTAGAGACGAAGCGTCAGTGGGCGGTCAATCAGGCCTATGGCCCGATGCTCAAGTTTGTGCCGGTGCTTGCAGCCAAGAAAAAGAGATTTGATGTTCTTTTTGAAGCTTTGCAAGAAGGTGATCGTCCTATTCGGGCAAATATGACTTTGACGCTGTTTTCCCCAACGGAAGAAGCGTCCATCAGTTCTGTTTCAAATGCTCGAACCTATTTCAAAGAACTCGGATTTGAGCTGATGGAAGACAAGTACTTCTGTTTGCCCATTTTTCTGAATGCCCTGCCATTTGGTGCCGACCGCCAGGCGATGAACGACTTGTTTCGATTCAAGACCATGGCGACACGGCATGTGATCCCTCTGTTGCCTTTGTTTGCGGATTGGAAAGGCACTGGCACGCCGGTGATTAACTTTGTTTCCCGTAATGGCCAGATCATGAGTGTGTCCCTTTATGACTCGGGCAGTAATTACAATTGTTGCATCGCGGCGCAATCGGGATCGGGTAAGTCATTCCTGGTGAACGAAATCATCTCCTCCTACCTATCAGAAGGCGGGCAATGCTGGGTGATTGATGTTGGCCGCTCTTATGAAAAGCTGTGTGAAGTCTATGACGGTGAGTTCTTACAGTTCGGGCGAGACAGTGGCATTTGCTTAAATCCGTTTGAAATCGTTGAGGACTATGACGAAGAAGCGGATGTGTTGGTTGGGTTATTGGCCGCAATGGCCGCACCTACGCAGTCATTAACCGATTTTCAGATGGCAAACCTAAAGCGTCAGACCCGTGAACTGTGGGAGAAAAAAGGTCGTGCCATGTTGGTTGATGATGTGGCAGAGGCTTTAAAAAATCATGAAGACCGACGTGTGCAAGACGTGGGTGAGCAGCTCTATCCGTTTACGACACAGGGCGAATATGGCCGATTCTTTAATGGCCACAACAATATTCGCTTCAAAAACCGTTTCACCGTTCTGGAGTTAGAAGAGCTTAAGGGGCGTAAGCATCTACAACAAGTAGTGTTGCTTCAGCTTATCTACCAAATCCAACAAGAGATGTACTTAGGTGAGCGGGATCGTCGCAAGATTGTGTTCATTGATGAAGCTTGGGATCTGCTGACTCAAGGTGATGTCGGTAAGTTCATTGAGACGGGTTACCGTCGATTTCGAAAATATGGCGGCAGTGCTGTAACGGTAACGCAGTCGGTCAACGATTTGTATGACAGCCCAACAGGTAAAGCCATCGCTGAAAACTCGGCCAATATGTACCTGCTTGGCCAAAAAGCTGAAACCATCAACGCGCTCAAAAAAGAAGGCCGCTTGCCACTAGGTGAAGGCGGCTATGAATACCTGAAAACGGTTCATACCGTCACGGGTGTCTATTCCGAGATTTTCTTTATTACCGAAATGGGCACCGGGATTGGCCGCCTCATTGTCGATCCGTTTCACAAGCTGTTGTACTCGTCCCGTGCAGAAGATGTAAACGCGATTAAACAGTTAACGCGCAAAGGCCTTTCTGTTGCTGATGCCATCTCTCAGTTGTTGAAGGAGCGAGGCTATGAATAAGACCACGCTTTGGCCATTTATGGCCTCTATTACTTTGTCTATTGCAGGCAGCGGTTTAATGACCAGCTGGCTCTTAATGAAAACACTCGAACCCATCCACAGCCAGTTGGCGTTAAGTACGCCCATTGCAGTCGTAGATTTTGGGGAGGCGGTGTTGTCACTGGGCCCCAATGCCAGCGAACAAGACATCGAATCCAGGTTGCTTCAGACCAATCAGCAAATTGAAAAGTTAAAAACAGCCGGTTTTATCGTGCTGGATGCCCAAGCGGTGGTGGGTGCTGATGATTCCGTATTTGTGCCAGTAGGCTCAAAGGAGGTGTCTCATGCAGATACTCCGTAAAAGAATGCCTTGGCGGCCATACCTCATCCGGTTGACTGTTCTTGCGTTAATCATGGCCTTGGTAGGCACCTACGCCATGATGCGCTACCGAATAGGTATTGATACCCAGCAAGAGCGCTGCCTGCCTGATACCACGGTGTATCTGATTGACCTATGGAATAAAGAGCCCGTTAAGGATGGTTTGTATGCCTTCCACTCAAAAGGACTTGCTCCGTTATATAACGACGGTACTCGGATGCTGAAACGCCTAACAGGGATGCCAGGGGATGAAGTCAAGGTGACGCCTGAGCATGTACTGGTGAATGGTGCTGAAGTCTCTACCGGCATGGCATTAGCCCAGCGTCTTGGTGTGGCTGAAACAGAATTTAGCCGCTCATTGACGCTGCAAGAAAACGAGTATTGGTTTTCCGGCGAGGCTGCAACGAGTTTCGACTCCCGCTATTGGAACGCCGTTAAGCGCGAGCAGATTGTCGGTCGCGCTTGGCCGCTTTGGTAGGAGGTAGATGATGCAAAGACTATGTCTCTTATTTTTGTTGGTTGCGCCATTGGCTTGGGTTCAAGTGTCCTGGGCACAAGAGCCTTTTCCGTTGTCTGACGAAGACAAAAAGATCGTCGAAATGAGCCGCAGCATTTTACAAAGTGCTGTGGATGGTTCATCTGAATTTATTGAGCCTTTTGCACCGATTGAACAACCTGCGTCGCTCAAACACAACGATGAATGGTTGATTTTTGCGTCGTCTTCACTGGGAGATTCGTCACTGAAGCAGCTATTTAAAGAGGCCAGTGCTACCGGCGCTATTGTGTTGTTTCGGGGAATTCCTGAAGGAAAGACCTTGGGGGCGGCTATCCGTGATTGGCATACGCTGATGACGGGGCTTGATCCTGTTCCTCAGGTTCGAATCGATCCGAAAGCCTTTGTGCACTGGCGGGTGACTAGCGTGCCTGCCATTTTCCGCATAGAAGATGACAAGGTGACTGCAAGTGCACTAGGGGTTTACAGCAACGACTGGTTGCAGCGTCAAATTGAAACAGGCAATACCGGTTCATTGGGTCAACGCGGTCCTATTCATTCCATTTTAGAACCGGATTTGATGCAAGTGGCGATGCAGCGTTTACAGTCGATTGACCTGGGCGCATTAAAGAAAAAAGCCATTGAGCGTTTCTGGTCTCGCCAAACTTTCACTGACTTACCCAAAGCCACGCAGTATCGGATAAGAATGGTTGATCCAACCATCGTCATGAAGCGGCCACTATTGGATGCCAATGGCCGAACATTGATCCCAGCAGGAACGCGTATTAACCCGCTAAAAGCCTTGCCGTTTACTCAGCAGCTTGTGGTGTTTAATGCGTCGAACGCTGAAGAAGTGGACGCAGTTGCGCATTGGCTTGAGACGCAAGATAGGACACTGCGCCGCATTACGCTTATCACCACGCAGCTCGACCGTACTCAAGGTTGGAATAGCCTCAATGCGCTCGAAAAGACATTGGACAGTCCGGTTTACCTTCTCAATGCCTCGCTAAAGCAGCGCTTTGATCTGCAAGTCACCCCATCGTTTGTTCAAGCAAAGGGGCTCGCGTTTGAAATAGAAGAAATTCCAGCAAAGGAGCTTGTTCATGAAAAAGCTCAATAATACGTATCGTCTGTTGCGGACTCTCGTTGTCATGTTTGTCCTGGGCGCATCTATTTCTGCTAAAGCCGAACTGACCTGCCCAGACGCGGGTTTATTGTCCGGTAAGTTGCTGACGGATGTTTGCTGGTCATGCATTTTTCCTATCCGGGTTGCAGGTCTTCCACTTGGCTCTGGCAGTGTCCCAAGCGGCGCATCAAACAAGTCGTTTTGCTTATGTGAAGACAACTTAGGTGTGCCAAGGCCAGGTATTGTTACCAGCATGTGGGAGCCAGCGCGTCTGATTGAACTGGTCAGAACGCCGGGTTGTTCGCCTTCACTGGGAGGGATTCGCTTACCGTTAGGTGATAGGCGATTGCAAGGTGGTCATGGTGAAGGTGAATACGATACCGGTGATCTTGCTTTCTATCATTACCATTATTACGCCTTTCCGCTTTTGGTCATGCTCGATTTGTTCATGGATGGCAATTGCAATGCCGATGGTTACATGGATTTTGACTTGATGTATTTGTCGGAATTGGACCCAACATGGCTGAACGATGAACTGGCCTTTTTTACTCAGCCTGAAGCGGCTGCCGTTGCCAATCCATTGGCTATATCTGCTTGTACCGCTGACGCTGCATCATCAACGCTTGGTAAACCTATCGACCAGTTGTTTTGGTGTGCTGGCAGTTGGGGCCATCTCTACCCGTTATCTGGCCACACCTTAGCTTTTGGCTCATTAGCAGAAAACACCAGCCATTTAGCGGCGCGTGCAATCGCGGCTCAACACAGGCGTGGTCTTGCTAGGCGAACAATGGGGAACAGTGCGCTATGCCGACCTGTTATCGAACCCATGCTGCCGAAATCCCAATACAAGATGAGTATGTTCTTTCCTGTACCAGAAACTGAAAGTGCTCATGTTATCGGTGAAAGCACCATGAAATGGGGAGAGTGGCGAACGATCCCAGGTGCCGGTGAAGATGCGCTCTACATTTTGTGGCGCTGGCAAGACTGCTGTAACTCGGGAGGTTAACCATGAAACCAATATTTTTTACCCGAGTGTTAGCGGGTATTTTATCTATCACTATGGCGTGCCTGCCCTTACATGGTGTGGCCGCTGATGTGCAGCGCCAATCCGGTCTAAGCGGACAACAGGAAGGTAAGCAATTGCTGCAAAACTGGACGATGCCCGCACTCAATGGCAATACATTGTCGGTGCCGAATGGCAGTGGCAATGAGTCCATTAACTTGCAAGAGCTTTTCCCTGGTATGGATCAGGGCTCATTGGATGTCTTAACGGGCGTTTATGGCTCTGATACCAGCATGAATCAATTGGGGACGCAGCGCCAAGAGAGCATGGCATCCGAAAGTGGCGCTACGGGTGAGGCGTTTCGTTCGCTACAGCAAATCAAAGACAGGTCTCGGCCAGATATGGTCAATGATCCGCTTTGGGCATTAACTGATGCGGTTCAAACTGACCCCAATCTATTAACCCAAAGCTTCCCCGGCTGTGAGTCTCAAGGTGAAGGCAGCCCAAATTACCAGCAATGTGACAGGCTCAATACAGCGGTTAACAGCTGCACGATTACTCACGATTACACGGCAGGCATCATTGAGCATGTTTCAGGGCCGATGAACCTTCGCTCTTGTGGTGAGGGGTGTCTTGAAGTTTGGATAGGGCGAATTGGTGACAACTACTGGAGTGGCCGTTGTAAAGTATTTGAACAGGCCATCACACTCAAAGTCGTGAATCCCGATGCGATTACCTCAGCCGTACTTGAGTACGCCAAATGGGATGACTACATGCAAGTGTGGCTTGGTGATCAGAAAGTCTGGTCTGGGCCGAACAATAACTTTCCACCAGAAACGGCAGGTCGTTGCGAGCTCAGTACCAGTTGGGAGCGCAATCCAAATACCGATCTCACTGCCAAGCTAAAAGCGGTAGAACCAGGTTTAGAAGTGCCGGTAAAAATTCGCGTATCGGTTACGGGTAGTGGTGAGGGCTATGCACGCATAAAGGTGCGCTTTGATCCAACCAAGGTAGTGATGAATGATAGTTGGTCGCCACAATCCTGTATCGAACAAGCAGCGGATATCCCAACGAAGTTTTCAGACTACAGCATTCAATGCACGGATCAGCCGTCTTCAACCAACGGATGTACGGTGGTCAATGGTGTTTCAGTTTGTGAATCCTACTTTGCCCCTAGCCCTGTGGCTGGCATATCGCCTTTGTGTCGGCGTGTACAAGTCAGTGTGGATGATGAAAGCTATAAGGGGATTGAAAATCAGGCCTGCCAAGTGCTTGAAGCGAATCCTTCCTGTGGATTCATGTCGTCAGAATGTGCCGAGACCAATGATAAAGGTGAATGCATTCGTTTTACCGATACCTATGACTGTGGATTGCAAACCAGCGATCCAAAGTGTGTGGTATCCAACCTTATGCCAAGTAGTTTTGAGGCCTGTGAGCCTACTCAGACGATTACGCCATTTACTGAAACCAAGCATGTACCGGATTACCAGGTGTGCGAGAAGATCAGCACGCTTACTCAGTGTCAGTTAGAACGACGTGTATCCGCTGAAACCCATCAACAAAGCTGGTCCATTGAGCGCGGTTGCTTTAGCTCTGAAACGCTCAGCTTTGTTCCACAGCACAGCAGTACCATGCAAACTGGAAACGCGACGCTGAGAGTGTTTGATAATCAAAATACTGAGATAAAAATCACCGAGTCGCCGTCCAAGGCAAATGGCTGGAAAACGACACTCTCATTGACGGGCAACAAGGAGACGGTCACAGAGACGAAACCGTCCATTAAATACCCTGAAATGACCTGTCCAAAAGGAACCTTGGTTGGCTCATTGTGCAAGGTCGTTAATGGGTCGATTATTTCGTGGCATGAACCGCAGGAAGTCACGCGTTCCAGATGTGAGTCCGGCTGGAACAAAGTCGATTTCGATACTTGCAGCCGAGAAGTTCAGAAGTGTTTGGCTCCTGCGAAACTGAGTGCTTCCTTGACCTTCTCTGGCAAATACTTAGAGCAAGACGTTGTTCATCAATCAAGTGATCCGGGCATAGACCAATGCTTGATGCAAACGGATCAGTTCACTGCGGTGCAGTGGCAGTGTTTGGATACGGGCATAAAACGAATCGACGGGTTAACAGTTGGTAGTGGCGAGTTGGCCAATCTTGGAAGCCTTTATCCGACGGTTGTTTCGTCTCCTGCTCATTTAACCAGTCGTGGCAGCTCTGATGGACTGGGGCTCTCATGCTGGAGGGCAAAAGCGACCTACAATGCTTCGACTGCTCATCCAGAATTCAACATGGGCAGCTCAGATAGCTGGGTAGATGCCAATGGTAATACACAAACCATCGTCAATAACGGACAAAACACGACCACCAATACGTGTGCCGCGCTGGAGCAAAACCCGGCCTGCCAGTATGTCAGAACCGAATGCACTGAAGGCGGGGCTGGTCATGAAGGCTTCTGTTATATCCAAAGTTTGGTGTATGACTGTGGACAAAGCGTTGAAGTGCAAAATGCACGAATGGAAACTCAATACAACTGTGAGGGGCCAGTTCGCTGTATGGGCACAGATTGTTTAGAGCCAGAGTCAATCAAGCAGGCTAACTTTGCAGAGGCCGCCGCGATGCTTAATGCGGCGCAGTTTATGACCAATGATATGTCATGCACGGGAGCTGATGGCCAAGATAACGTCGAGTGTACGGTCTTTAAAGGTAATGCTGGCCAGTGCAAAAAAGCCGTTGGCGGTATAGTGGATTGCTGTGAAAAGCCAAGTGGCGTGTCGTTATCGGATTACATCACAATGATTGTGGCGGTCAACAAGCTTGATACGGCAGTCATGGCCATGAATCCGTCGTCGGCAATCTATGGTTCCTGGAATACGCTTAGGGAGCCAATCACGAGTACTTGGAGTGCGGTCAAAGAGCCCTTTGTGTCTGCTTGGGACTCTCTTATGGGGGCTGGGCCATCAACGGCTGCTGGCGCGGGAGCGGAGCAAGCTGCGACTGGCTTCATGCAGGTGTTGACCAACAAAACGGCTGAATGGGTAGGTACGACCTTTGGTTCGGGGGCGCAATCGGCACTGTTTAGTAACGTTGGTGGCGCAGTTGGAGCCGATGGTGTCGTTTCGGGTGGTAACTTTGCGCTGGGTGGCGCTGCGGGCGCGGTTCTGAGTACGGTTATGACGGCCTACATGATTTACTCAGTCACCATGATCCTCATTCAGCTTATCTGGAAATGTGAGCAGAGTGAGTTTGAGATGAACGCTAAGCGGGTATTGAAGAGTTGCCACTATGTGGGCTCTTACTGCAAGTCTAAGTTCTTAGGTGCCTGTGTTGAGAAACGGCAATCATATTGCTGCTTTACTTCGCCGCTTTCACGGATCATTCAAGAGCAAGTGCGTCCGCAATTGGGCCTTGGCTGGGGCAGTGCGAAATCTCCAAACTGTGAAGGATTGACCGCGAGTCAGTTAAACCAGGTGGATTGGAGCCAAGTCAATCTGGATGAATGGATAGGTATCTTATCGATAACAGGCAACCTACCCGAAGTACCGTCACTGGATCTGGAAAGACTCACAGGCTCAGGAAGTACGCTAAACGTTGATGGAAATCGTCAGAGTGCCGCAGACAGAGCCCTTGAACGGCTAAACGGAATGGATGCCCAGAAACTGCGTCAGGAGGCGACGGAGGAAATTTCGGGGAATAACTAGAAGAAAAAATCTTTGTCAGCTCCAGTATATTTTGGAGCTGACATCGCGCTAGATGTTGCATTATATTTAGTAAAGAGAACGTTTTTGAGGACGGTTTATGGCTTTGCAAGTTTTGAACTGAGTAGTTTAGCTAATGACTTTTTAAATGTGCGTTAAATCGGTAATAAACTGTGCTGCATATTGAAGATATTCCTGTTGTGGAGTTCGAATTACATCCCATCTTTTAGCATAGTTAAGGGGCCTGTCGCGTTGTTTAGCGTATGTAAGAACAAGCCGACGCTTGGCACGGGATACACCAACAAAGAAAGCACACAGATTAGAATCTTGATCCCCAAAAAATATTTCGTTCTCAACGGCCAAAATTATCGTTGAGTCGAACTCCAATCCTTTGCTCTTATGGATAGTCAGAATACGCACAGCCTGATCATCAGAGAAACGAGTCAAGGCTTGAGGCAAGTCGGGGGTAAGTTCAAGCAATTCTTCAATGCGCGCTTTGGTATCTCCCACAACTTCACCTAATCTGGCATGTGACTCATAGTCAGGCGAGAGAGCAACAAGAGTCTCCATTCCTATTTTCTTCAAAAATCTACACACAGAATCCCACCATCCCGAAAACGGTTCATCCAACAACTCGGCCATGGCGATGATTTTTCGCTGTTCCTTGAAGAAGCTTTGGAAATTTTGCCTGACGCTAGACTGCACCTCGTCATCGGCAAAGGGAATCAATTGATTCATCAGCCGAATCCAGGCTTTGGGCTCTCGCTGGCCATAGAGACAGGACAAATAGTCAACAACGAGCCTTGCGGCAGGTTCGACAGTAATATCCTGCATCTCCTGCTCATTCCGGTACGGTATTCCCCTAACTTCCAATGCCACCATCAGGTGATTGGCGTAAAGATCTAGTTGTTTGGACACTAATACGGCGATTTCGGATAACGGAACCTGTTCATTTCTTATCCACCCGGCAATCAAATCGGCCAAGTACTCAGCTTCACCCTGGGCATTCTCGAATTGCCACGCGAAGACCTCTCCCTCTTCACCAGCAAGTTGGTGATCTGGCATGACGGAAGCCGGATCGAGCACGCGAATTATCTCGTTCTGCATCCGAAGCAGGCGTGGTTTTGAACGAAAGTTTCGGTACATGTTTAATGGGACCGCTGAAAAATCCCTAGCGAACGTTTGGAAAATTCCGTCCAATGCACCTGCCCATCCCATGATTTTCTGCTTGGTATCACCGACAGCAGTGAGACGAATGCTCGTACCTTGGAAGGCTACCTTCACGAGTTCATACTGCTGATCCGTGCAGTCCTGGAATTCATCCAAGAAAACATCGCTGTAAGTTTGGCGTATGGCATTTCTTGCGACAGTGGAGGCCTTAAGAATTTGAATTGCTAGCGGTACAAGATCATGAAATGTAATTTGCCTTTTTGTGACTTTTCTTTCGCCAATCGAATAATCCAGATCAAGAGCATCATTACCAGTAAGCACTACTCGGAAGCGATCAATAATACGCTTTGCAAACGCATGAAATGTGTAGCTATCAAAACGGGAAGCCAATTCTTGTCCACAGCGTTGCTGGATTCGCTCCTTCAAGTTTTTGCTGGCGTCAACTTTGAAAGAGATAGCGAGTATTCTCTTCGGATAACGGCAGGTTCCGGTTCGTAGGAGGAAGTCAGCTCTTTGTGCAAGCATTTCCGTCTTGCCCGCGCCCGGCCCCGCCGTCAGTGCAAGACAGCGCGCTTGTTCCTTCGCAGCCCGCAGTGCATTGGGTTCAAGAGTTAGCCCATCCGAAGGCAGCCATGCATCTACAGCAATCACTCGGGCAGTTCCGCAAGCTTGGCGATCACGGCATCAGTGAGTCGTCCAAATGATTCAGGCATGTTCGCCAGCAAATCCTCGTCGCTTAGTTGAGCGAGAGCTTCGATATGAGCAGCGGGCTTGCTGCCCAGTTTAAAAAGCTTGTGATACGTAGAGAAAAGATTTAACTCGTCATAGCTATATTGGGATGGGTCATGATGGCTCTTGCCTAACACGGCTTTAATTGTTGAGTCATCCGGAACTTCCTGCTGAACACCGTAAGCATCTGGGAAAGCAAGGAGCATTGAAAAATCTAAATCCATTGGAAATGAGAAAAACACACCACGCATTTCCAGCTCTGCAAATACACTCTTAGTGCCGTTTTCAAAGAAGTGGTGGGTACGAACAGGTACTTTGTCATCATTCCAATCTGATAAAGAAAAAGTATTTGGCAGAACTTTTTCAGGTTGATATAAGCCAAGTTGGTTATTTACATACTTTATTCTTCCCCAGCCCGCTTGATATCTGCCCACATCTAAATCGAGAAGGGTCAAAAATGGGATTTGCAGTGCTGATAACAGGCGCCAAAAATGATTGACATGCCTACCTCCAAGCGGAGCAATCGTAACCGCTGATTCATCAACTGGCGCACCCTTTGCTTGGAAAAGGCGCGGTAGTACAATTTCTTCGCTATCCCCTTCACCCAACACAACCAAACGTGAGAAGTAAATCTCAGGGAATGCCTGGACAGCCTCGCGTACAAACTTGTGCGCTTCATCGGTTTTAGCGGGTAATTGGATTTTCGTAATTCTTGATTGCCGGGTTTCGGTAAGTCGAAGATATCGAATATGTTCCGGATCGACACGTCGTAACATTGACGGAGCATGCGTAGCGATTAGGGCCTGAGCATCCTCGTTGCTCGTCATGGAGTTCAGAGCGCTGACAATCCGCCCCAGATAGTGAGGCGAGAGGCTGTTCTCTGGTTCCTCAAGGGCAATCAAAGTAAAGACTGGCGGACGCAATTTTTCTGGGTCAAAAGAGCCGTCCTCACCGGCAAGGACAGCACGCCCAATTGCTTGAGATGAAAGAACCAATGACAGATGGGGTTCTAGGGATTTTCCCCTCTAAAAAGACATAATCCTCTGTAGACCACACCAATAAATGGCTGCGGAGGTGGGTTACTACTTATAAGTGTGGCAAATTAGGTAAATATCGTACATTTAATACGGAACAGCCCTGATATGGCCATCAAAAACGAAATTACTATTCTCACGAGAGCAGAACAGGCAGATCTTTATTCCCCACCCATTTTTTCAATCGAAGAACAACGTCTGTACTTTTCTCTGAACGATGCGGAATTGGCAGTTTTTCGGTCAATTCGTCTCAGAGCTCATAGATGTTACTTTGTCGCGATTTTGGGATACTTCAAATCAAAGCCCGTCATCCTAGATATCGCTTACTCGCAGGTTTCTAAGGATTTAATGTTCATCAGTAAAGAGCTGCTTGGCGGCAAGGGGCTCAGACCATTCACTCCCTCACAAAAACAAAAAGATCGACTCTACGCAAAAGTATTAGACCTTGCTGGTTATCACAAATGGGACGAAAGTCAGCACTTCAATTCTCTTTTCGACCACCTTGTTCAGGTGGGCAATGCCTGGCTGGAGCCGCGTTACCTCTTTGATACTGCTATTGAATTCCTAGCCAGTCACAGCATTGCTATCCCCAGGTATACCGTACTCCAGAGACTGATAAGCAGAACAATGCAGCAGGTCAGAAAAGACCTGGCGCACCAACTTAATCAACTCACCAGTCCTGAACTTCACGTCTTTCTGGACAGCATAACAGCCATTGATGACGGACTAAGCCTGAACCAGCTCAGAGGCGGTGCAAAAAGTCTGACCGTACCTGAGCTTAAAAAAGAGCTTGCCCTTTATCATCAGTTAGCGCCATGGCGCACGCAAATCAATGGCGTTATCGATGGGCTTAATCTGTCTCTTAAAAATCGACAACACTTCGGTGAGCTCATCAACTATTACGGCAGTAAACTCAAACGATTCAAACGCGCACAGCAGCATCTATGGTTGCTATGTCACCTGACAGAGCGGATACAACTGGCACTGGAACGGTTAACTGATGGGTTCATTTACCATATCCGCAAGCAACAAGAAGCTGCCAACACCTTTGCACAACAAGCAGTGTTCCTGTCCTGGCAGTCAGCCGCGGACAATGTCACAAAAGCGGCAGAGTTACTGCATCTGTTTGTGGATGAGAACATTGATGATAATCAACCCTTCTCAGTAGTCAGACAACAGGCATTGAAGGTCATGAATGACAGGGATATCCAGACCCTCTGCCTTTACCTGAAAAAACAGAAACGGACCGTGGAAGAGTACCAGTGGCAACATTACGATGAACAATGCAATCTCCTGAAGCAACTGTTAAGGCAGGTGTTCTTGTGCCTTGATTGTGAGGCCGGTAAAGGCTCAGAAGCCGTCGTCGCCCAACTTCAACAGATTCAGACGGAAATCGCATCCGGTGGACCACTGAAGACGATGGATACGTCGCTCATCCCGAAAAAGCACCTCCCATGGTTGGTTAAACAGGATAACGTTAACCCGCAACGTTACGAATGGCTGCTCTACCGCCAGTTGACTTCGCGACTGAACGGACGCATTTATTTGCCAAATGTTACCAAATACCGCGCACTGGAAGACGACCTGATCCCCCAGACATCGCAGGATACCTTGCTGGCCTCATCAACACTGGACAGACTAAAACAGCCCGCAGAGTTATTGTTACAGGAGCAACAACACCGGCTGGAAAGTGCGCTCAAAGACGTTGCTCTCCATATTGATGAGGGAGACAATCGAAATGTGATCATGAAAAATCGTACCGGTACCCGCTGGCGTCTGCCGACCAAAAGCGCTACATCTCTGGTCAACAATCCCTTTTTTAAGCGAATGCAACCGGTCGATATCGCGGATGTACTGCGGTATGTAGAGCGCGAAACCGGGTTCATGAAATGTCTGACTCATGTACTTCCGATACAAAAACAAGGGTTCACTCATCAGGATGATTTACTGGTCATTCTGATTGCCAACGCCACTCACCGTGGTGTGTATGGCATGGCGCAGATCTCCGATCGAAGCTATGAACACCTGAGTACGGTGCAGGCCAACTATATCCGGCCTGAAACGCTGCATGATGCCAGCGATGTGATCAATAATGCGGTTGCAGCGCTACCCATCTTCCGCCACTACCATATTCAGGAGGACCAGTTGCATGCCAGTGCGGATGGTCAGAAATTCGAAACCCATCTGGAAACCTTTAAAACCCGGTACTCCTCTAAGTATTTCGGCACCAATAAAGGGATCACGGCCATGACACTGGTAGCCAACCACAGCGCCCTCAATGCTCGGATCATCGGTTCCAACGAGCACGAATCACACTATATTTATGACCTGTTACAATCCAACAGCAGTGAAATCAAACCTGACGTACTCTCGACAGATACACACGGTGTCAATCATGTTAACTTCGCCTTACTGGATCTATGCGGTTACAGTTTTGCACCGCGATACGCGCAGTTCAGTAGTGTCATCAATGATCTGTTTGACGTAACTGAAAATGAACACGGCGGCACCAACCTTGCCCTGAAAAAGCCCATCAGGACGAATGTCATCGAAACGGGATGGCAGGATATTAGGCGCATTGTTCTGTCACTTCAGACAAAGCGAACGACACAGGCAATGCTGGTAAGAAAGTTGTCTGGTTATCCTTCGGGGCACCCGACATTACAGGCGCTGACGGAGTATAATCGACTGGTCAAAGCGCAATATTTACTGGATTACATAGACAATGCCAGTTTGCGGCAGTACGTTCAGCGTGCCCTTAACCGGGGAGAAGCGTGGCACTTCCTGAGACGGGCTATTGCGTCGGTGAATGGCGATCAGTTCCGAGGCAAAAACGAGAGTGAAATCGCTATCTGGAATGAATGTGCAAGATTGCTTGCCAACGCGATCATCTACTTCAACTCCGCGATACTGAGTCATCTGCTGGGACACTTTGAAGCGAGAGGAGATGAAGAGAAAGCGGGTATCACTCGTGCTGTTTCGCCCGTTGCGTGGCAAAATATCAACTTAAGCGGAACGTATAACTTCACTAATACTGGGAAATTGCCCAATATTGGCGAAATAACAAGGCCGATAGTGGATGATTAGGCTCCAAGCTGAAAGTAAACCACCTCCGCAGCCATTTATTGGTGTGGTCTACAGAGGATTATGTCTTTTTAGAGGGGAAAATCCCTAGAACCCCAATGTTGGTACCGTAACAAAACACGGTCAGGACAAAACGTAACTCCGGGTCGCTGATACGTGATTCGAAGCCCGACAACGGGCCAAAATGTTTATTCAGGTTCAGCCACTTTTCGACATTGATAATCACATCAAGCAGGTTGATTTTGTCCAACCGATCGCGCAAAAGCGCTCCAATTTCTTCGACTTCAGGTAAGGGTTGATCAGGCTTTGGTTTACCGATAATCAGATTCCCGTTTTCAATACGAACCAGTTCGTCCTCCGGGAATTGGCTGTCAGCTTTCCGGCAGCTCGTTTCCATGGACTTCTTCAGCGTTGTTGTAAATTCAGTATCACCGGCGACGAGCCCTACCTCCTCGCAATAGGTAGGCAACTGCGCTTCGTATTCTTCCCAGGTGATCATCTGCTCCCGGTAATCATCGAAGGTTTCACTGTAGGGAATGAACAAGTCACCGGTACTTAGTTCTTCAGCGATCCGTTCAAACACACACAGCTCAAAACAGGTTTTATTAACCTCCGACACCTGTGCTGATTTGGTTGATTTTCCCGTGACTAATTTCCACCAGCTTTCGCGAATCCAGCGAATATTAATGACATTTCTGGAAGAGGGATCGTTCGGATCGCTTTGAATTGACAGGAACTCCGTGCGACGCTTTTTGTGCGTCAAAATAAACTGGAACGCATTGAGCAAGTCCTTGTCTTCCGTGGCCGATGCCAGGTTGAGTATTTCAATCGTACGAAACAAGGTGGATCGTTGCTTTTTATAGAGTCGAACAGGGCAACCGCATACTTTTACCCAAAAATAAGCTCTGCTCTGAATTCATCGGCCCAGCCAGCCATTTTGAGTTTGCTTCTCATGCTGGCTTTCTTGGGGTGTAAACGAGCCATATTCAAACAAAACCGCCTAATCACTCCGACATTTTCCGCTCCGTCCTCTTTGCGTATTCGGCTATCATCTTCTTTGAACGTCACGTCTAACACCCAGTGGACTTTATTTTCGACTTCCCAGTGTGCTCGGATAGCCTGGTTGACCGCAACGGGGTCAATATCCAGTGAACTGATGTAATATTGCGTTTCAGTGCTCACCTCTTTGTCTTTAAGGTGGCGCTCTCGCTCTATTTTGATAACACTGCGTATACCTTTCCAGTGCTGTGCTTCACTTATCCACTCACTGACTCTTAGTTGCTGGCACCGGCGTACTTCAATTCGTCCATGGCCAGAATCAGTCTGTTCATTACAGGCAATCCAAGCGGGATTATCCCTCTCTACCTTATGGAAATAGGCGGCAATTTCATCGCGTAGTTGTTTGTGGTTGTTTTTGATGCAGAGCACATAATCTGCGTTCTCCGAGCTGATTTTCTCGACTATCTTTTTCTGAGAGTTCATGGCATCTGCACTGATAAGAGCGCCTTTAATATTAAGCGTGTCGAGTAGGTCCAATACCGAAGCATTCTCATTTTTCTTGCCCGATGACTTCAGTTGCGCAAGCACTAAACCTGCATCTTTGCTCCAGGCGGTAATGCTATGTAATGCCGTTTGCTTATCGCCATCGTAGGAATGACGAAGTGTCTTACCGTCGATGGCAATTTGAGGCTTACCCGTTTCAACACGCACTTCATTCACCCAATTCATAAAGGCTTTATTTAATTGTTCAGGGCATATTACTCGAACAATTCGGGCAATGGTATCGTCAACAGGAATGCCGTTTTCAAAGGGACGGTATTGGCGCAACCAATCAAGTTTATCTCGACCAAACACTTCTATATCGCTCCAACCCTCTGCTCCAGAAAGGACTGCACTCACAGTCAGAAATATCACATCAATAAAGTCATGTTGAACATTAATTTGCGTGCGGGGATCGGTAACTTCTGAAAAATGGCTTAGAAAACTCATAATTAACTCGTGTCATCAAAAAAACTATTTGATCACACTAATGATGATAAATATAACGAATTAAATCGATCAGATATCAGAGTAATTTAACAAAAGTACGATCTTGCCCTGTAGAGTCGAACCATAAACGGCAAATAGTTGTTGCCTGCGAATGACATATATTGTTCGCACATTTGCATTAGCTGATCACTGTTCTTTCCCAGTATCGGATCAAAAGCTGCCACCGAATCGGGTTTATCAAGATACACCTTGACCGTCCCAGACAACACAGAAATCAAATGATCGGTTTGCTTTTGATGGTCTGCAAGGTACTTCTCCAACAGCTTCTGCGCCGAGCGATCCATTTTTAACAACATCTTGATAAAAATATCGGCGGCGTTATCCAGTGTTTGTGCGTATTGGTGCCGGATTAAAACGATGACGAGTGCGAGTCGCTTGTTCAGCTTTAGTTTCATCAATTCGGCGTAATCCAGGGCCTTGGCCTCGTTGATAAACTGCTGGTGTTTAACTGGCGGCAACCCCAAATCCGTGGGCAAAAGTGTTTGCAGGGATGTAAGCCATTCCAGGTATTGGATGTACGCATGGATATTGCGAGGGGTCGGGCGTTTGGGTTCATTTTTCAGCGTGCTCCAACCAAAACCATTCAGTCCTGTGCTAGATCGAAGAATATCGTTGATGCATTGGCGACTTTCAGACTCTAAAAAGCCACACAATTGATCGTAATACCGAGTGTTGACTTCGGCCCTGGCCGCCTGACATATCCGCTCAAGTACACTGAACGCCGGTAACTCGTATCGCTCTTTGACCAAATATTCCAACGTGACATTGATGATATCCGGTAATGCATCTTTGGTAGTCGCTGCCTCAAGTGCCCAAATCTGTGCCAATTCAGAGGTCTTGGCCGCATCGTAGGCTTTTATATTAAGATGGCGCCGAATCAGCTTTACGTGACGATCCTTCGCGCCCGATGTGTAATAGGTTTGGAGATCCTTCAGTGTCACCCGCGAACGGCACTGATTTTTAATGTGCGTGATGATCACCTTTGGTATTTCACCCAGGTTTACGAACCGGCCCAATCGCTGCGTGATTTTTAGCTGAATCAGGAGCCCCAAAAAGGATGCGCTGGTTCGTTTACAGTGACGCAGTGCAAACTTCTGATCTTCCGGCGTAGGTGTATAGACATCCCCTAACTCATCTTCGGTGATATCAGATTTAATTCGTGGATAAGCTGTCTGATAGATAGCGGCCATCGACTTAAATTTTCTCTGATAGATGCATTATTGTGTAAAAGCATCGCGTTATAGTTACCAGGTTTCTAGTCGTCATTTGGATATGCCTAGATTAGTCGCAAGTGGCTTTCATTGCTTTATTCCTTGTGATGGCCTGCCATTACGTCGCCTGAATTGAGATGCCAAGCATTTTGAACAATCGCAAACAACAGTAATACCAACGCCAACAGCAACAGTTCGGTTTGATACACATTGACCGCATACTGAATTTTGAGACCCATACCAGAAACAGCGGAAGGAAACAAAATGGCGATAAAACTTAAGATGGTCGGCAGCAGCGGGGTACAACACAACAGGGGGCTTACAATCCCGATAACTATGCCGCCCGCCGCTGGTGCCGTTCTGCAATGGGTCTTCTTGCGTATCAGTTGAACCCATAAATTGATGAGAACGCTCTCCAGCGTTGCGAACAAAAACGCAAATAGCGCGATTCTCAGATTAAGATGTGCAAAAGAACGCAAGCCAATATCGGAACCCAGTTCATGCGCTGGCAGGACAACCAAGTGGACGACCAGCACCAGACTAAAGAGGATCGCGGTACGCCGTTTTGAGTGAGAATCCTGAACCGGCGATTGAAATGCATACACTACAAGTGACCAGAGGCGTTTTATAGAGTTTGTAGCGCGCTTCACTATCGCATTCATTCTTCTTTGCCGTTTGTCGCAACTTTGTAAGTTCCCCAGAACATCTCCGGTAACACGCAAACCAGTGGTGTACCGATCAGTAAAGAGAGTCCTAATCCGTTAAAGGTGAGCCATTGTATCCACTGCATCCCAATGCCTAATGCCAACATGGCGGAACCCAGAAAAAATGGCCCGCTGAAAAAACAATGCATTCGCCCACATTGACTCGCATTTCTTAAACAGGCATATCCCATCCAACTTAAAGCGATCGCCCAGATACTGCCGGTCATCCACGGTGCAAGTTGCATCATGCCGGTAATCACTATGAGTATCGCTGGCAATACCCAGGTGAGAATAAATCGGCCTTTATTGGCTACCCAGTCGTGGGGGCCGGTTTCACATTTCTCTGACATCGTATACTCCTTTGTTATGGCGATCAGGCCAGTTGGCGCAGCTCCGACAGCTGTGAATCCAATGCCTGCAAGTAAGCCTGGCGTTCATCAATTTTGGTTTGCAGTTCGCGCATGGCGGCTTCACAGGCTTGCTGGTCGCCTTCGTTGATGGCGTAGAGCAAGGGTTTTATATCCAGGATCAGCAGGCCCGCCGCACGCGCTGCGCGAATGAAGCGCAGCCGGTTTAAAGCGCATTGATTGTATAAACCGAAACCACCCGCGGAATGCTCTGGGCAAAGTACCAAATTTTCCAAGACGTAATTCCTGACGGTATGCACTGTGGTTTGCGCGGCTTTCGCCAGTTGCGAGATCGTCAGGGGAAATTCGAGTGCCTGCCCATCGGCATCCATGAATGCCGCAAAGTCGGGGATCACCTCAAAGTATCGTGACACATCTTTTGACACGGCGGCTTTTGACATGGGTTTGTCTCCGTTCGTTTCAAACACTGCGGCCTGGCCACAACGCTTCAGTCGTTTCGGCATCGGCTGGCCGCGCCAGCCGATAGCCATGTAATACATCACAGCCAAGCTTCTCTAAAAGTTGTTGTTGAGTGGCCGTCTCAACCCCTTCCGCGACGATGGATAAATTCAGGTTATGGCCAAGGGTGATGACGCTTTCGGTAATGGCGCGATCCTTTGGCTCGGTTGTCATATGCGTGACAAAGGTTTTGTCGATTTTTAGGCGGGTCACTGGGCAGCATTGCAAGCGTGCCAGCGACGAACTCCCGGTACCAAAATCGTCGATGGACAGGCGAATGCCCAGCGCCTGGCAGCGATGCAGGTTTTCGATCAGGATTGGCGTATCCTCCAGGGCCAGTGTTTCGGTTAATTCCAGTTCCAATGCCGGAGCAGGCAGTCCCGTATCACGCAATATCCTGGCAAGGTCTTCGACAAAGTCAGGTTGTTGGATTTGTAAGGCAGAGACGTTGATCGCGATGATACCCTCGGGTAAACCGCGTTGACGCCAATGCATCATCTGTTGACAGGCCGCCCGTAAGACAAACGCGCCCAGTTCCAGAATTAATCCGCTTTGTTCGGCAACGGGAATAAAGGTGTCTGACTGGATCAATCCTTCAGTTGGATGTTGCCAGCGAATGAGCGTTTCAGCGCCTTCCCAGCATTGGTGTTGAACATCCCATAGAGGCTGGTAAAAAGGAACGAATTCACCCTTGTTCAATCCATCCGCCAACGCATTGACCGTTGGGGCTGTCAGTGAATGCGTGGCGGGTGCCGTTCCCATACTGCCCTCTCCTATCCTGCACAACAGGACAGTTCTTTGACATCCTTGTTAAAGGTTTGCGCGCAGAGCTTCAAACCTTCCACCATGGTGAGGTAAGGGAAAAGCTGGTCGGCTAATTCCGTCACCGTCATACGGTTGCGGATGGCTAAAGCCGCACTCTGGATCAGTTCGCCGCCTTCGTGAGCCAGGATCTGCGCGCCTAGCAACAACCCCGTTTCCTTCTCTGTGACCAGTTTGATAAAACCGTCGGTTTCAAAGTTGGCTAACGCACGTGGGACATTTTCCATACCCAGTACGCGGCTGTCGGTCTCAATATCCTGAGCCCTGGCTTGCTCCTCGGTCAGTCCGACGGTAGCCACCTGTGGATCGGTAAAGATCACGGCGGGCATGGTGGACAGATCCAGTTTGGCGTTGCCGCCCGTCATATTGATACCAGCACGGCTACCGGCGGCCGCGGCGACATAGACAAATTGCGGCATGTTAGAGCAGTCACCGGCAGCGTAAATACCAGCAACATTGGTTTCCATGCGTTCGTTAACAACGATTTCGCCCTTTTTGTTGGTGGTGACACCCACCGCGTCCAGATTGAGTTGGCTGGTATTGGCGTGTCGCCCGGTGCTTACCAGCAAACGATCACAACTGAGCTCGCCTGCATTAGTGTTCAGGGTGAATTGATTTCCATCGTGGGTCACTTGGGTGGCTTGCGTGTTGTTTAAAACTCGAATGCCTTCTTTTTCAAAACAGCCCGCCAGTTTTTCACCGATTATGGGGTCTTCACTGTAAAGTAGTGAGTGTCTTGCCAACACGGTGACTTCACTGCCCAATCGTCGGTAAGCCTGGGCAATTTCTAGCGCCACGACCGATGAACCAATCACCACCAGGTGCTGCGGCAATTCCTCGGCAAACAGCGCTTCGGTAGAGGTCCAGTAAGGCGTTTCGGCCAGCCCCTCGATGGGAGGAATGGTTGGCGTGGAGCCAGTGGCGATCAGGATTTTATCAGCAAAGATTTCCTGCTCAGTGCCATCATTTTTTCTGACTATCAGGGTGTTTGCATTTTTAAATTGCGCCCAACCTTTAAGTAAACTAAGCGCAGGATTTGTCTCTAGAATATTCTGATACTTTGCAGCGCGCAGCTCTTCGACTCGAGCGGTCTGCTGCTGAGCCAACAAGGCTCGACTCAATTGGGGCGCATGATTTTCCAGTCCGGCAAAGGGATTATTGCGTTGCTGCTGTGCCAATTGAGCGGCGCGGATCAAAATTTTTGAGGGTACGCAGCCGACATTCACGCAACAGCCGCCAATCACATCGGCTCCCTCAATAAGAGTGACCTTGGCACCACCTTCAGCGGCTTTGATAGCACAGGCAAAAGCGCCGGAACCCGTACCGATAATCGCCACATGTTGAGTTCGGTTGCTTTCTGTGTTGCTGGTATTTTCGTTGTCACAGTAGGCGTTCGGTGCTGTGTTTTCCGCTAAGGGGTTTTCTTTTGCGGTATAACCCAGGGCTTCAATCGCTCCAATGAGATCGGTTACGCTGACCCCACCGTTTGTGGTGATCGTTGCGCTGGCGTTTTCATAAGATATTTCAACCTTATTCACGCCTTCGATCGCATCGAGCGCTTCTTTAACGTGAGCGACGCAACTTGGACAGGTCATCCCTTCTATCGATAGTAAGATCATTCGTTTTCCTCAAATAGTAGTCAGGCATTGCGTCGTGTTAAACAGCACAGCTGTCATCATCACAGCGTTTATTCGCGGGTGAAAAAATATCCCAAAGCGATACGGCAACCATCAGACCTAACGCTGAATAGGTGACATAGCTGCTCCAGCCGTATTGGAAAAACGGATAGAGCGATAACAGCAATAAAATGGGGCCGACCACACCCAGCGCACTACGGTGCCATTGCCGGTGGCTGAACCAGCCAAGTCCGTTGAGTACCAGGGCAATCCAGGCAAACAACGGTAACAGGGTATTAACAAACAAACCTTCCCATTGGCTGAGAAAACCCAACCCGACCGCAGCGCCCAGGCTGGCGATGGCCGGGAAACACATGGCGCATCCCATAGCAGAAACCAGCGCGCCCAATGAGCTAATCTTATCGCCGAAACGGGTCAGTAACTGTATTAGCATTTCCATGCTTTACTCCTTGAGCGTTGATGGATAACCCGCATTAGTGGTGGCTTCGGTCAGTGCTTTTACTGTGGTTTTTTCGTCGTCGAATGTGACAACTGCCAATTTGGTTTCAAAGGTGACTTCAGCTTTACTCACACCCTCAACATTTTTTAAGGCATTTTTGACCGTAAAGGGGCAGGTCACACAGTTCATGGTTGGAACTTCCAAAGTAACTGTTTTCGGCGCAGCAAAAGCGGTCAGGCTGGTCAAGGCTAGCAAAGACAACAAGGCAATTTTCTTCATCATTTTCTCCAGTAACGTATTAAGTCATTAATAAAAGTGAGCGGTAAGAAAGTATTCAGGCAAACCAGACAATCCAATAATTGCTGGTGACTAGCACCAACGCAGTCAGTGCCGTTAACCAAAAGATCACCTGCCGGCGTTTTCGCACTTGAGGAACTGCACAGGCGGTGCCTGGCTCACAGTCCTCAACGGGGCGATAGACCTTCCAGCCTGCGAAGCCAAATAAGGCTAAAACCAGCAGGATAAAAATGGGACGATAAGGTTCTAACAAGGTTAAATTACCAATCCAGGAGCCACTCACGCCTAGCAGCAACAACACGAAAGGACCAGCGCAGCACAGGCCAGCGCCAACAGCCGCGATAACGCCGCCAATAATAGGTAGATTGGATTCTTTCTGTGACACGACTTACTCCTCTGATTTCAGTGTATGGAGCAAGTGTAATCTCCGTACCTATGTACGGAGTCAAACGTTTTTGTGATGCCCGTGTAAAACTAATTAAGGTTGCAGGGAGTCGATAATGGGACAATGTGAGTCATCGTTATTACTCTGACATTGCGTCAATAATGCCTTGAGTGCGCTTTCGAGCCGCTTCAGATCGGCAATTTTTTCCATGACGGCGCTGAGTTTATACTCGGCCAGCTCCTGCACCTGAGCACATGGGCGGTCATTCAAGCTTAGCAGGTTGGCGATCTCTTCCAGGGTAAACCCCAATTCTTGCGCCCGCTTAATGAACCGGATGCGATTAACCGTTTCATCGGGATAATGGCGGTAGCCCAACTCGGGTTTTGGCGGTTGCTCTATTAATCCACGACGCTCATAGAAGCGAACGGTTTCTATATTGATAGCCAGTTCTTTGGCAACTTTACTGATAGTTCTTGTCATGTTCATATCTCTTTTACCCGAACGGTATCTATAAGAACCGCCATTTTCTCCATCAATATATGGGTAGCGTTATTGGAGAGCTGCTGTCCTTCTTCAATGTACTCCCAGACGGTGGCATCGCTCTTCCATCCGCCTTGCTTTTTAATCAACTCAAAATCAACTCGTTCTCGGGCTGCCGATGTAGAGAGGCCGCGCCGGAAGCTATGGCTGCTCAATTCCGGTACAAAATCGAACTGGCAGGCGTTACCCAAAGTCTTGAGTAATTCATTAATGGCACTGGGATTCAACGCTTTAGGCTGAATCTTATCCCACCGGTTAATGGGGCGAAAAACCGGACCTTCATTAATGCCACCCAGTTCTATCCAGTTTTTCATGGCCGTAGCAGGACAGCAGTCTGGTGCACCGAAAGGTAATGCTCGCACTAAGCCGGAGGCTTGTTGATCGGTCTTGGAACTAGACAGCCGGATGAGAAGTCCTTCAGGTTCCCACACCAGATCACCGTAGCGAATGGCCACCAATTCGCTACGGCGAAAGGCACCGAAAAAGCCGGTCAACACCAGCGCGATATCCCTCAGTTTCTTTTTGGTGGTTGGTAGTTGCCGCAAATGATTCACTATTTGGGCGACGTGCTCCAAGCGCAATGCCTTGGCTTTGCGCTTGGGTTGGCCATGGGTACGACGAACGCCTTCCATGGTTTTGCGGACCAACGGATCACTTACTGGATCGATGAGCCCTTGATAATGGTGCCATTGGCTAATAGCGGTCAGGTGCAGATCCAGGGTTCGGGGATTAAGCGATTCGGCTCTGGCCAGCAGGTAACGCACGACAGTATCCCGATCCGAGGGCAGGCGACCACCCCATTTTTCAAATTGTCGAATGGCCGAACGGTAGGCTTTACGTGTGTTGTCGGATGTCGCTGCCTGGAGGTATTGCCGTAGTGGTTCGGGCCCCTGGCGTTCAACCAGGGTCGCATCCTTATTACGTAACGACAAGTTGCTAGCCTGTATTGGCGGTTTGTGGGGTTCTAGGGATTTTCCCCTCTAAAAAGACATAATCCTCTGTAGACCACACCAATAAATGGCTGCGGAGGTGGGTTACTACTTATAAGTGTGGCAAATTAGGTAAATATCGTACATTTAATACGGAACAGCCCTGATATGGCCATCAAAAACGAAATTACTATTCTCACGAGAGCAGAACAGGCAGATCTTTATTCCCCACCCATTTTTTCAATCGAAGAACAACGTCTGTACTTTTCTCTGAACGATGCGGAATTGGCAGTTTTTCGGTCAATTCGTCTCAGAGCTCATAGATGTTACTTTGTCGCGATTTTGGGATACTTCAAATCAAAGCCCGTCATCCTAGATATCGCTTACTCGCAGGTTTCTAAGGATTTAATGTTCATCAGTAAAGAGCTGCTTGGCGGCAAGGGGCTCAGACCATTCACTCCCTCACAAAAACAAAAAGATCGACTCTACGCAAAAGTATTAGACCTTGCTGGTTATCACAAATGGGACGAAAGTCAGCACTTCAATTCTCTTTTCGACCACCTTGTTCAGGTGGGCAATGCCTGGCTGGAGCCGCGTTACCTCTTTGATACTGCTATTGAATTCCTAGCCAGTCACAGCATTGCTATCCCCAGGTATACCGTACTCCAGAGACTGATAAGCAGAACAATGCAGCAGGTCAGAAAAGACCTGGCGCACCAACTTAATCAACTCACCAGTCCTGAACTTCACGTCTTTCTGGACAGCATAACAGCCATTGATGACGGACTAAGCCTGAACCAGCTCAGAGGCGGTGCAAAAAGTCTGACCGTACCTGAGCTTAAAAAAGAGCTTGCCCTTTATCATCAGTTAGCGCCATGGCGCACGCAAATCAATGGCGTTATCGATGGGCTTAATCTGTCTCTTAAAAATCGACAACACTTCGGTGAGCTCATCAACTATTACGGCAGTAAACTCAAACGATTCAAACGCGCACAGCAGCATCTATGGTTGCTATGTCACCTGACAGAGCGGATACAACTGGCACTGGAACGGTTAACTGATGGGTTCATTTACCATATCCGCAAGCAACAAGAAGCTGCCAACACCTTTGCACAACAAGCAGTGTTCCTGTCCTGGCAGTCAGCCGCGGACAATGTCACAAAAGCGGCAGAGTTACTGCATCTGTTTGTGGATGAGAACATTGATGATAATCAACCCTTCTCAGTAGTCAGACAACAGGCATTGAAGGTCATGAATGACAGGGATATCCAGACCCTCTGCCTTTACCTGAAAAAACAGAAACGGACCGTGGAAGAGTACCAGTGGCAACATTACGATGAACAATGCAATCTCCTGAAGCAACTGTTAAGGCAGGTGTTCTTGTGCCTTGATTGTGAGGCCGGTAAAGGCTCAGAAGCCGTCGTCGCCCAACTTCAACAGATTCAGACGGAAATCGCATCCGGTGGACCACTGAAGACGATGGATACGTCGCTCATCCCGAAAAAGCACCTCCCATGGTTGGTTAAACAGGATAACGTTAACCCGCAACGTTACGAATGGCTGCTCTACCGCCAGTTGACTTCGCGACTGAACGGACGCATTTATTTGCCAAATGTTACCAAATACCGCGCACTGGAAGACGACCTGATCCCCCAGACATCGCAGGATACCTTGCTGGCCTCATCAACACTGGACAGACTAAAACAGCCCGCAGAGTTATTGTTACAGGAGCAACAACACCGGCTGGAAAGTGCGCTCAAAGACGTTGCTCTCCATATTGATGAGGGAGACAATCGAAATGTGATCATGAAAAATCGTACCGGTACCCGCTGGCGTCTGCCGACCAAAAGCGCTACATCTCTGGTCAACAATCCCTTTTTTAAGCGAATGCAACCGGTCGATATCGCGGATGTACTGCGGTATGTAGAGCGCGAAACCGGGTTCATGAAATGTCTGACTCATGTACTTCCGATACAAAAACAAGGGTTCACTCATCAGGATGATTTACTGGTCATTCTGATTGCCAACGCCACTCACCGTGGTGTGTATGGCATGGCGCAGATCTCCGATCGAAGCTATGAACACCTGAGTACGGTGCAGGCCAACTATATCCGGCCTGAAACGCTGCATGATGCCAGCGATGTGATCAATAATGCGGTTGCAGCGCTACCCATCTTCCGCCACTACCATATTCAGGAGGACCAGTTGCATGCCAGTGCGGATGGTCAGAAATTCGAAACCCATCTGGAAACCTTTAAAACCCGGTACTCCTCTAAGTATTTCGGCACCAATAAAGGGATCACGGCCATGACACTGGTAGCCAACCACAGCGCCCTCAATGCTCGGATCATCGGTTCCAACGAGCACGAATCACACTATATTTATGACCTGTTACAATCCAACAGCAGTGAAATCAAACCTGACGTACTCTCGACAGATACACACGGTGTCAATCATGTTAACTTCGCCTTACTGGATCTATGCGGTTACAGTTTTGCACCGCGATACGCGCAGTTCAGTAGTGTCATCAATGATCTGTTTGACGTAACTGAAAATGAACACGGCGGCACCAACCTTGCCCTGAAAAAGCCCATCAGGACGAATGTCATCGAAACGGGATGGCAGGATATTAGGCGCATTGTTCTGTCACTTCAGACAAAGCGAACGACACAGGCAATGCTGGTAAGAAAGTTGTCTGGTTATCCTTCGGGGCACCCGACATTACAGGCGCTGACGGAGTATAATCGACTGGTCAAAGCGCAATATTTACTGGATTACATAGACAATGCCAGTTTGCGGCAGTACGTTCAGCGTGCCCTTAACCGGGGAGAAGCGTGGCACTTCCTGAGACGGGCTATTGCGTCGGTGAATGGCGATCAGTTCCGAGGCAAAAACGAGAGTGAAATCGCTATCTGGAATGAATGTGCAAGATTGCTTGCCAACGCGATCATCTACTTCAACTCCGCGATACTGAGTCATCTGCTGGGACACTTTGAAGCGAGAGGAGATGAAGAGAAAGCGGGTATCACTCGTGCTGTTTCGCCCGTTGCGTGGCAAAATATCAACTTAAGCGGAACGTATAACTTCACTAATACTGGGAAATTGCCCAATATTGGCGAAATAACAAGGCCGATAGTGGATGATTAGGCTCCAAGCTGAAAGTAAACCACCTCCGCAGCCATTTATTGGTGTGGTCTACAGAGGATTATGTCTTTTTAGAGGGGAAAATCCCTAGAACCCCAAGATGGTGGCCTCACTGATGCCGGTGCTCAATATGCTCACATCAAGTGAATTAGGGCCACTGTTATCACCGATTGCAAACGATGTGGATGACAGCCGGTTAATTACGGATTCTGGCCGTATTATCAACAATGCCCAAGTGGCGTATATCGGCTTGGATTCATTAACTGACGCCATGGTTGGCAGCGCCATTGGTTCGTTGCTTTTGTCCGATCTCACTGCTGTGGCCGGTGATCGCTATAACTATGGTGTTGAAAATCGTCCCGTAAATATCTTCATCGATGAGGCGGCTGAAGTCGTCAACGATCCCTTCATTCAACTGCTCAACAAAGGCCGTGGCGCAAAAATGCGTTGTGTAATTGCTACTCAGACCTTTGCTGACTTTGCAGCTCGTACAGGCAGTGAAGCTAAGGCTCGCCAGGTGTTAGGTAACATCAACAACTTGATAGCCCTTCGGGTGATGGATGCCGAAACGCAGCAGTACATTACCGACAATCTGCCTAAGACTCGGTTGCAGTACATCATGCAAACTCAAGGTATGTCGTCCAACTCGGACAGCCCCGCGTTGTTTACCGGCAATCATGGCGAACGCTTGATGGAGGAAGAAGGCGATATGTTTCCACCGCAGTTATTAGGCCAGCTTCCCAACCTGGAGTACATCGCCAAGCTTTCAGGTGGCCGCGTGATCAAAGGCCGCATTCCTATTTTAACCAGCTCTACACAGGCAGCATAAGGAGTCTGTATGCATCATTCTGTCTGTCTGAAAATGACAACACTTACCAGTAAAGAAATGCTCGCTCAGTGGCAGCAACATAATCCCCAGTTCAAGGAAACCTTAAGACTACTTGAAACCGACTGGCCTCATGCTTTGGCCTCAGTGCACTGTTTGGCGGACTATTTAACAGATGCGCTCACTTTAGATGGCCATTCCATCTTTGATTTGTGTCTGTGTAATGGCTTGGGCAGTTATGAAGAAGTCAGTTGTGATGATGATAGTGTACGCCTTTGGCATTTCATTGAGGCACTGACCTGGGCTGCCGCCAGTGCTTTAACGGGGATTCGCCTGCGTGATCCTGACCATTTCGAGTGGGCCGCCGTGGATGGTGTGTATTTCCACACCTGGATTCGTAATCGTCCAAATCGGATGGCGTATTTGGCTGAAGGACGTATTGATGTGCGTTATGTCAGTGACCATACATCGACAAAGCGGCTTCAGCAAGTGATTAAAGCTCGGATTATGACGCCAACCGTTGCAGCCATGCTGGCGCGAGTAGAAGAGGATGTTTGGCATGAGCAAGCATAAGTCCGTTTGGCTGCTGTGTCTGGCACTGATGCTGGAGATTATTGCCATTGGCGTGTTAGTGCCCGGTGATTGGACTGGCCGGGTCATCAGTAAAGAGAAGCAGATGATCCAAAACCAATTGGGCGCACAAACAAGCTATTGGATTGGTCAAACTAGCCATCGCTGGTATCAGTCATGGATTGTGGATACGCAGATGGAGCAATCTGTGCGTGATTTTCTAATCCCCACTGAAGAACAGCGACTTCGTTCTAAAGGGATGGAGAACATGGGAGGCTTTTGGTTTGTGTGGGTAGAAGACCGTATTCAGGCATTTTTTGATGTGCTGTACCAAGTGTTCACTCGATTTGCGTTGCTGATGGTCTGGTTGCCCTTTGCGCTTATTCTCATGTTGCCGGCGTTGTGGGATGGCTTAATGACCTGGAAGATTAAGAAGACAACATTTGATTTTTCGAGCCCTATCATTCACCGCTACAGCATGATTATCCTGGGCTCAGGTGTCATTTTGCTGTTTATGGGATTGTTCGCCCCACTGGCTATTCCACCGGTGGTGTTACCGTCGCTGATCATCGGTTTGGCATTGATGGCGGGGTTGGCGTTAAGTCACTTGCAGAAGAAGATATGAGGCCCATCAGGCCTCATCTTGTAGAGCTAAAACCTTACGCCTACGGTATTGCCGTTCTCGTCTTCAGCAGGCAAATGGTAAGTATCAATAAGGTGGCCTTGAAGCCAAATATATTGAGGCATCCAAAAAGAGTACTGTCGTATAAGAGCCAATACTTCTTTTAACGGTTTGTTTGCATGAGGCTCGGCAAGACGAAAGTACATGAATGAGCAATCATCTCGAAAATACTCATGAAGCTCTGAATCCGATAGCGTTTCTTTTAGCGGCCTGTTTTGTTCGTCGTCCTCATCAGGGGAGTTGGCATAAATTTCAAATAGCTGCTTTTCAGTAAGTATCTCCAATAAGTGGTCTTTAATTAAAACCCCATCACTGGTATCGACATCCATACCATCTTTGACATCAAAAGCCATGACACATCCAGAAGATAATGCCACTTCTGATGGTTTCAGTACGTCATTAGCTTGTACAACCTGATGCCAATGATTAAAACCAGCAGATACTGCAATTTCATCGAGTGCTTCAGTGTGTGTAATGGATTTTTCACGTTTAAGCTTTCGTGCTTTTTGCTTTAAACGTTCAACCGAGGCAGAGGAAATGATTTTAGTAATTTGCATTGAGTTTCTCCTATTAGCGAATACGGTGCCCACTGCCGAGGTCGCAGAAAAAACCTAAGCAAAAAATAAATTTGATATGCATGTCGTCCCGTCCGGGTTTGCTAAAGTGGGCAGCTGGTCTCGACACGACCAATATCCCCATCATATCAACCGCATCAAAAAGATCAATTGTTAGTATTGTCTGATTAGAACCCTCAAAACCTTCAAGAATTCGGCATCTAGCTGACCACTGAAGCTGCCAATCCCGAGGCATCCTTCACTTCTCAATTCAAACAACGAGGAGTGACTATGGAACCTGTAAATATTCCATCCTATATCGATGACCCGCCGCACTTCCTGCTTTGGAGTGCCGATGAGATGGCTCCCATTCTGTTGGGGCTAGTGATCGGCATTTTTACCGGTAATGCCTTGGTTTTATGCCTGTTGGGGTTGGTAACAACCAAGCTCTATCGGCGTTTTCGTGATGGCCGCCCAGATGGTTTTATTCTTCACGCCATCTACTGGGGCGGACTGTTGCCAACCAAAGCCAAGACGATCCCTAACCCATTTATCAGGAGCTATCTGCCGTGAAGTTCGACGTGTTTTTAAAATCATGGCAAGGCACGCAATTAGAGAACCGATGGCAACGGTTCCTGATTGCAGTGCTGGTGCTATCTAACTTGCTGCTTGCGGTAGCGGCATTTTCTCGCAATACCGTGGTAGCCATTCAACCGCCAACCTTGTCTGAAACGGCTGAAGTGTCACGAAACCAGGCTACTCAGCCTTACTTGGAATCCTGGGGGCTCTACCTGGCTGAGCTTATGGGCAACGTGACGCCGGGTAATGTGTCTTTTATCCGGGTTGCTATTGAGCCGCTACTTTCTCCAGCGGTGTACCAGCAAGTGGTCGATGCACTGGAGATTCAGGCAAGACAAATCCGGGAAGACCGAGTCACGCTCAAATTCCAACCCAGACAAGTGGAGTATGAGTATGAAACCGGCCATGTCTTTGTGACCGGTTATTCCTTGGTCTCTGGACCATCTGGAGATGAACAGCGCCAAACTCGCACCTATGAGTTTGACATCGATATTGAGCAATACCGTCCAAAGCTCAGTTGGATGGATACGTATGAGGGGCAAGCTAGAACGAAGCGAGTTCGTGAAAAGTTGACCCAAGAGCAAAACCGGAGGGTGAATGATGCGAACCAAAATTAGTCGATGGATGATACCAAGCTTAATCGCAATGAGCTTGAGTGGCGTCCTGTTATCTCAAGCTTCTTATGCAGACGTGGAATTGCCGATTGTACCAGCCAGTGTGATGAAGCAGTCTGCTACTGCAAATCCACCGGTTCAAAGCAATTCGGTTGCAGCGGATACGCCAACAATGCTACTGATGACACCGGGGGTTAATGAACTGATCCCTGTAGCACTTGGTCATCTGAATCGGATTGTGACGCCGTTTGAATCGCCTCAGGTGAGAACAACCAGTGATGCTCAGACGCAAATCAAGGGGAATGTTGTATATGTAGCCACGGACAAAGAATCACCGGTTTCACTTTACATCACTCCGCCTGGTCAGGAAGCTCCCGCATTATCTGTCACCTTAGTACCTCGTCGTATTCCACCGCGTGAAATCACCTTAGCTATTGATGGTCAGCAGTGGCCTATTAAGGGCGTCGTGAACCGAAAAGCCGCCACTTGGGAAACGGCTCAGCCATACGTCGATAGCTTACGTGATTTACTCAGACGCCTTGCACTAAATGAGTTACCACAAGGCTATGACATCCGTTTAGCTGGCCAAACTGACACAAGCCCGAAATGTTTTCAGCCTGGCTTAAAGTTTGGTTTTAAACAGGGGCAAATTGTGACGGGACATTACTTCACCGTCTATGTAGGACTGGTTGAAAGCTTTGCCGATGAGCCGATAGAAGCCAGTGAGATAGCCTGCAATGCACCAGGTATAGTGGCAAGCGCCTACTGGCCTCGCAATATCTTGTTGCCGGGCGAAAAGACTGAGTTGTATGTGGTTGTTCGCAATCATCGTGAAGAAGCGGTGGAAAGTCAGCGACCTTCGCTTCTTGTAGGAGGTGAATAACGATGAAAGCACAATGGGAGCAATTGAGCCCGAACATGAAGCGGGGCCTATCGGTTGCAGGTATTGCTGGTGGTCTCATCCTTATGGTGATGGTGTTTTCACCTAATCCTGACGATGGCGCGAACAGTCGGAACCGGCAGGAAACGATCCGGCACATTCTTACGGATACCAATACTCGTGATGTTGGGGTCGATAGTTTGGCTGCGAACGTAAAACTACTCAGTGAGCGCAATGAACAGTTACGTCGTGAAGTTGAGCGCTTGCGTCGTGACGTCGATTCAGGACGGCTAAGCCCAGGTTCGCCTTCTATACCAAGTGAGGTCAATGCGGAGTTGGTTCGCCTTCGAGCGGAACTTAATGATGTTCGCGCTGGAGGTGATGCAGCAGTTGAAGGCACAAATAGCCGTTTTGAAGTGCCTTTATCTGCCATGGAATTGCCTAAAGACGAAAAGCCACTGCCGTCTAACCCAGACGACTATTTTGCCAATGCGCCGCTGCCAGATCCGCTCTATCGGCAGCCAGCCAGTGGCCAAGGTTCACGAGCACGGGATGTTCCATTGCCGCCAATCACGATTCGTATGATTGAGCCTGAAGTGGTTGCTGAACCAGAGGTTGTTGTGCAAGAAGCGCCGCCTTTGTATTTACCGGCGGGCAGCATCATCTCAGGTACTTTGATCACAGGTTTGGATGCACCTACTCACGAGTCCGCAAGACGCGAACCTTTTCCTGCATTGCTGAGGATTCAAAAGGAAGCCATTTTACCCAACCGATTTAGAGCGGATATCAAAGAGTGTTTCTTGATCGCCGCAGGTTACGGTGATTTGAGCTCTGAGCGTGCTTATTTGCGAGGCGAGACCATTTCATGTGTGAGAGAAGACGGTGGCGTCATTGAAACACGACTGGATTCTTATGCTGTAGGTGAAGACGGCAAAGCCGGCATTCGTGGCCGATTGGTGTCGAAACAAGGCCAGCTGGTGGCCAAGTCGATGATGGCCGGATTCCTTCAGGGCTTGGCTGGCGCATTTGATGTAAATCCTGTTCCGACGATTCAGACGGGTAATGCCGGTGATACTCAGCTGTACCAGCAAGTCATGAGCCAAGAAGCATTACAAGGCGCTGCGATTAAAGGCACAGGTAAAGCATTGGATAGAGTGGCCAAGTTCTATTTGGACATGGCTGAAAATATGTTCCCAGTCATAGAGGTAGACGCTGCAAGGAAAATTGAAGTCATAGTCACTCGTGGTGCCTCGTTGTCGTTGGCCACTTCTCAAGGGGGTGGTGCAAGAAGATGAAAAAATCCTGCATGTTGCTAACCGATCGAAGTCCGTTTCAGACAATAAGATGTGTATCCAGAGGAGAGTTAACCATGACGACATCAATGCAGAACAACCCAAAGCACCAGTCAAAACAGTGGTCTAAAGCTGGATTACTTTTATTGGCAGTCGGCTCAACCTTATTGTCTGGCTGTAGTTCATTGGGTCTTGGGAGTAGTGAATATGGATGCCCAGGTATGCCTGACGGTGTGCGCTGTTTATCTGCTCGTGAAGTCTATGAGCTTACCAGTTATGGCGCTGCACCCAAGACGATTGATGCTGTGGCGACTCGAATTGGTTCTCCCTCTGGGTATTCACAATCTGATTTAGAGACAGGACTGCTGAGCCATCCAGCATTACCCGAGACGCAGCAATCTGCACCTATTCGCATTCCTTCAAGGGTAATGCGGATTTGGATTGCGCCTTGGGAGGATGACCGTGGAGATCTGAATTTATCCAGCTACGTGTTTACCGAAATTGAACCGCGCCGGTGGGATATTGGGGTGTCAGCACCTCGAACGGTTTCGCCAGTGCTACGTCCACTTCAGACTCAAAGCGATTCAGCCTCAGCGGGAGCTGATGGTAAGCGCGATAACTTGAGTATCTACGGAGAAACTAACGAATGACAAATGCAGTTCGCAGCATTCAGACTCAGCGCCTAATGACCATTGGTGCGCTTGGTTTAATGGCGTTAATGATTTCGGAGCCCTCATTTGCAGGCACCGGTGGTGATGCTTTCACCGATGTGTGGGATACCCTAAAAGATTGGACCCAAGGTACTTTGGGACGGATCGTAGCGGGAGCCATGGTTCTGGTGGGTATTGTGGGCGGTATCGCTCGCCAAAGCTTGATGGCCTTTGCCTTGGGCATTGGTGGCGGTATGGGTCTCTACAACACACCAACAGTCGTTGAAAGTGTCATGTCTGCAACTTTACCTGTTGTTGCTAGCACTCAAGAAGTCATTGGCACAACAATTCCAGCAATCAGCGCCGTTTTACTGGGCACCTTATAACAATAAAAAACGCCCAAGCGGCCAGATTTCTGACGGCTTGGGCGTCATCCCACCCCGTCCCCGATTACCATGACGGCGTTTCAGTTAATAGGTTTCCCATTCACTTAGCTTGATTACAAGCAGCGGCCATGAATACCGAAAAGAATGCTAGCGCCGCCACTGCAAAAGGCAGTTAGCGGGGCTTTTCTTGAGGGAGCACATTCAAACAGGCTACTAGCCTGATATTTTGAGATTTAGGCGCTCGTTTCTTTTGAGTTAGAGTTACACACTACCAAACAGCTGGATGAATATCAGGAATGATGGCGCTTCATTTGTTGTGTTCATGAGGTTAAAAATAATACGCTTGACCTTCCCATCATGGTAAGCCCTAGACTGTTTAATATCTGAACCAACAATGAGAAATACATCATGAGCATTCATAAAAACCAGCTCTCCAGCAATGCTGAAGCCCGGGTTAGCTTACCTATTGAGGGTATGACCTGTGCAAGTTGTGTAGGACGAGTTGAAGCAGCTTTAAACAAAGTTGAAGGCGTCGTAAACGCAAGTGTCAATCTTGCGACTGAGCTGGCGGATATTCATCTTAAAGCTCCTGTTGATCGACTGAAGTTAATCGAAGCAATTGAAAAGGTAGGATATGAAGTTCCTGTAACATCCGTTGAACTTTCAGTGCAAGGTATGACATGTGCTTCGTGTGTTGGCCGTGTTGAAAAGGCACTCTTAGCGGTTGATGGTGTAAAGGCGGCAACGGTTAACCTTGCAACTGAGAGGGCAACTATTCGCGGAGTGGCTGGCATAGACGATCTCATATCTGCTATTCAAAAAGTTGGCTATGAAGCCCGTGTCATCGATACCCAAAATCAGGTCAGTAATGAGTCTGAAGTAAGAAAGGACGCAGAGAAGGCTTTATTAAAGAAAGATTTAGTTATTGCAACAGCACTGGCTCTGCCGGTATTTGTTCTCGAAATGGGATCTCACATGATTCCAAGAATGCAACACTGGGTGATGAATACCATTGGGATCCAGGAAAGCTGGTACGTCCAGTTTGTATTGACATTGTTAGTCTTAGTGGTTCCAGGTCGTCGATTCTACATGAAAGGCATTCCTGCTCTTACGCGGCTTGCTCCTGACATGAATTCACTGGTCTCTGTCGGGACTATTGCTGCTTTTGGTTATTCTGTGGTTGCTACGTTTGTACCATACCTTTTGCCTGAGGGTACCGTTAATGTGTACTACGAAGCTGCTGCAGTGATTGTCGCTCTCATTCTTTTGGGACGATTTATGGAGGCGAGAGCTAAGGGGAGAACGTCTGAGGCTATCAAACGCTTAGTAGGCTTGCAGGCTAAGGAGGCGCACGTGCTCCGTAATGGCGTAATGAATGATATTCCTGTCAAAGACGTTGTGCTTGGAGACATTATCGAAGTTCGCCCGGGAGAAAGGATTCCGGTCGATGGAGAGGTAAGTGAAGGTACCAGTTTTATAGATGAATCGATGATAACTGGTGAGCCTATACCAGTGGAAAAAATCGTTGGCAGTGGAGTTGTCGGAGGGACTGTGAACCAGAAAGGAGCACTGAGGTTGCGTGCTACTGCGGTTGGTGGTCAGACAATGCTGTCACAAATCATACGGATGGTAGAACAGGCCCAGGGGTCAAAGTTACCTATACAAGCTGTTGTGGACAGAGTGACATTGTGGTTTGTTCCAGCTGTGATGTTGGCAGCACTTTTTACATTCCTGATTTGGTTAGTATTTGGTCCATCACCAGCCCTGTCTTTCGCATTGGTTAATGCTGTGGCAGTGCTAATCATTGCATGTCCATGTGCAATGGGACTCGCGACACCGACATCTATCATGGTTGGTACAGGTCGTGGTGCAGAAATGGGAATTTTATTCCGCAAGGGAGAAGCCCTACAGTTACTCAAAGATGCCAAAGTTGTTGCTGTAGACAAAACCGGAACTCTGACTGAAGGTCGTCCAGTCATGACAGATCTGGAACTAGCTCAGGGTTTTGAACGTAATGAGGTATTAGCAAAAGTTGCCGCAGTTGAATCACGTTCTGAGCACCCTATTGCTCGCGCTATTGTTGAGTCGGCAGAAGGAGACGGCATTTTACTGCCAGAGCTTACTGAGTTTGATTCAATCACTGGTATGGGAGTACGAGCGACTGTTGAAGGGAGCCTTGTAGAAGTAGGCGCTGATCGATTTATGCGTGAGTTAGCATTGGAGGTAACGTATTTTTCCCGGATTTCTGAACGCCTCGGGAATGAGGGGAAATCACCTCTCTATGTTGCTATAGATGGTCGGTTGGCTGCAATTATTGCTGTAGCTGACCCTATTAAATCAAGTACTCCAGTAGCTATAAAGGCATTACATCAGCTTGGTCTCAAGGTCGCCATGATTACCGGTGACAATGCGAATACAGCTCAGGCTATTGCTAAACAATTAGATATTGATGAAGTGGTTGCGGAAGTGTTACCTGAAGGCAAAGTTGAAGCGGTGCGTCGACTGCAAGAAAATTACGGTAAAGTTGCTTTTGTCGGCGATGGGATAAACGATGCCCCGGCACTTGCAGTTGCAGATATTGGACTTGCAATTGGTACAGGAACAGATATAGCCGTGGAGTCAGCTGATGTTGTCTTAATGTCAGGAAACTTGCAGGGAGTTCCTAATGCTATTGGATTGTCTAAGGCAACAATCGGTAACATCAGACAAAATCTCTTTTGGGCATTTGCTTACAATGCAGCATTGATTCCAGTGGCTGCAGGACTGCTATACCCAGCTTATGGAATACTGCTCTCTCCAATTTTTGCAGCAGGGGCGATGGCGCTATCAAGCGTGTTCGTTCTGGGAAACTCATTGCGTCTGCGTCGGTTCCAGCCTCCTTTGGTTGAGGACGCTGAGCATTAACGCTGAGCATTAACAAGGTGGGCTTATGAATATCGGAGAAGCATCGCGTAAATCAGGAATATCCACCAAGATGATTCGTTATTACGAGCAAATTGGATTAATCCCTGCCTCCGAGCGTACGGAGTCAGGTTATCGTAAGTATGCTCTCAATGATGTTCATAGATTGGTTTTTATTCGTAGTGCCCGAGATCTCGGGTTCTCTCTGGAAGATATAGAAGGCTTGCTTACGTTATGGAATGACAAATCTCGCCAGAGCATTGATGTTAAACGCCTGGCTCAGGAGAACATTGCTGACTTAGAACGACGTATGGAAAGTACACGTCAAATGACTGAGAAACTACGAGTTTTAATCCGGAGTTGTGCTGGGGATGAGCGGTCAGAATGTCCTATTCTTAGGACATTAACCAATGCTTCGGGCAAAGCCCGCACCGTAAACCGAGGAGGAGCGGTACAGCGCCGCTCTGGAGATAAGCTGAGCGGCAAAATGTAGTACTTTAAATTGGCCCATAATGGTGTAAGACTACGCAGTTTTAACACCATCACATTTTTTTCATTTTGGCTATGTTCTGCTAAATTGTTGCTATACTGTATATGGATACAGTTATTGAGGGTTGATCATGATCCCAGCACAATTTACAAAGCTTATAGCCGAGTTAGAACACTTAACAGATAGTCAAACCCGTTATGTTGAGAAGCTGCTGAAAGGCACTGATAGCGTCTCACAGTTGATAACAGAGCTTGAGGAGCGGATGGTTGAAAACCCTGAATGTCCGCACTGCCATAGCTCACTGATCAATCGGCACGGCAAGGTAAACAAGATGCAGCGTTATCGCTGCAAGAACTGCGGCAAAACCTTTGTAGCGACAACGGCGACACCGCTAGCTCGACTGAGGTACAAAGAGCTTTGGTTAGAATATATTCGCTGTATGCTGGACAGTAAGCCATTGCGTAAATGTGCCGAAGAATGTGGTCTCCACCTTGAAACATCGTTCAGGTGGCGGCATCGATTCCTAGCGCTACCATCAGCACTGAAGGCGAGCAAACTAGAAGGTATTATCGAGGCTGACGAAACACTTTTTCCCTACTCAGAGAAAGGCTCAAAACGGATGACTCGTCAGCCCCGCAAAAGAGGGATGAAAGCGAAAAAACGAGGGCGTTCAAAAGATGACTGGGTGCCCGTTTTAACGGTCAGAGACAGAGCCAAGAATACGTATGAGGCCGTTGTGCCAAGTGTTACATCGGCAACTCTGCATCAGGAGCTAGCAGGAAAATTAGAGAAAGACAGTGTGTTATGTAGTGATGGATATAAGCCCTACATAGCTCTTTCTGAGAAAAATGATTTAATACACAAGCGCTTAGACGTGGCGGGAGGTGTTAAGGTGATAGATAAAGTCTTTCATATTCAGAATGTTAACGCCTATCACAGCCGTCTGAAAGCGTGGATAAAACGGTTTCACGGAGTAGCCACAAAATACTTGGAACACTACCTGGGTTGGTTCAGGTTTATGGATAATCCAGAAAACCTTAACGAAAACAGGCTCTTTTCGATTCAACAACAGTTAATCCGAACATAGCCTTCATTTTAAACAAGCGCGTGGCATCACTAATGCCCCCCTAAATGGTTGGTTGGTGCGGTTAAGGAAAGATCGCTATCACTTTCATCAGCTGTCAATTTTTGGACTATGCAACATTTATCTATGCTGCGGTCAGCGCTACAAAAAGCATTCAGCTCCTTACGTTGCTCTTCTAACGCTACTAATTCTTTGATTCGATGCTGAATGTGAATTAGGTGGGCGTTGATGATTGCATCTATCGGGCCACATTCTTTACCCTGATTATTGATTGCTAACAGCAAAGCGCGAATTTCCTCATGGGTCATATCGAGAGAACGGCAGCGGCGGATGAATAGTAGTTTTTCAAGACGGGTTTTGTCGTAGTGACGATAATTATTTCCTATGTCTCGTAAAGGTGCCTGCAGTGGACCTTCTTTCTAGTAGTAACGAATCGTTTCTACCGGACAGCCTGCTTTACGCGCCAACTCACCAATTTTCATATATCCCTCGTTTGAACTTGACTCTGTAGTTAGATTAGGGTCTTCAGTAGTCAGTATAGTAAACATATTGGGCAAGTGGTCCCGCAAAAAAGTAAAACTCTAGTAGGAAGGAAGCTGCTAGTTGTATTTAAAAATTAAGCTTGGTTGTGGGAGGCAAGATTCAGAAATCAGGCGAATTGAACAAGGCGAATGGTCATTTGTATGTTCATAATGATTGCAACCATTCGCATGTTGAAAAAGACCTAAATCATGATAAGCCTACTTACAAAGGTTGTGGCCATGACCATGACCAGAAATCGCATGATCAAGATGATCATGGCCTTAGTGGAGACTGTTGCGCGGCTGCGCCTACAAAGATTAAATAATCTGGGGGGGGCGAACTGAAATCCGCATTATGCAAATGGATTGTCCTGTAGAGGAAAAACTGATTAAAAAGAAATAAGGGGATGTATATGGCAGTTATGGGCCTTAATTCTAGACAGTGGCCAGAAGCTGCGATGATTATGGTGCTCTTTACTATTGCTGAACTCATTGAAGCAAAATCACTCGATAGAGCTCGAAATGCAATCGGATCTCTAATGAATTTGACTCTCAAAACTGCAATGGTCCAACTATCAGTATGAACGATGACACCTTGAGGCTGCCCTCGCCAGAACAGCGCCATGGTCAGCACATCGCATATGATGATGATTTGGTTAAAGCAATGGTTCAATGGGTAGATAATTTTTTGAACACTAGATGATCAGTGGAGTCAGATGAATTAAGTCGGCATTTATTTTTGAACTTTAAGAATTATTTATTATTAAACCATGTGGGAAATCTAAACGATCAAGATTTTAATATCATACAAAAAATCTATCGACTTCTCTTGACCTTCCGGTTAGGGGAAGGTTTAACCTGAAGTTAGGTGGGGGCTGGTGAGATTTTTGGGAACAGGTTAATGGTTACTTGGTTCAATGGATTAGGAAATTTCCTTCAATAAATGTTACCCGAAACTATGTTACTTAAAGCTAACTACAGTATTAGTAAAAATCATTTGGGAGGTGAAGATGAACATTGGTGATGCAGCCCGCTTATCGGGAGTTTCGGCGAAAATGATTCGTTACTATGAGGAGGTTGGGCTAATACCATCAGTCTCCAGAACAGAGGCTGGTTATCGGATCTACAAAGATGCCGATGTTTATAAGTTACATTTTATACGTCGATGTCGAGATCTCGGTTTTTCTCTGTCACAGGCAGGAGAGTTACTTTCTCTTTGGGGAAATCATTCGCGTCAGAGTGCAGATGTTAAAAGTATAGTTGAATCTCATATTAATGATTTAACCTTAAAAATTGAAGAATTTCAACGTATGGCATCAATTCTTACCACACTCTCTGCTTGCTGCGCGGGAAATGAAAAACCCGACTGCCCAATACTGAAGGCTCTCTACCTCGCGGATACTTCCCATCTGCAGGACATAGAAAGCTGCCCTTAAACTTTCGACTCCCTTCAATGTTATTAGGTGATCGCCATGGGTGGGAATACGCAGTTTAGCTCGAAAGCTAGACCTTTGTCGTCAGGATGAGGTCGCATGCGGCCTGATTTTTAATTTATTAAAATTCATATGATTAAAGTCAACTTTATTTAATCAGTGCTAACAAGTAAGTTTGTGAGTGATTGGAAGCTGCTGTGGTCAAAAGTCGAAAAGAAAAAAGTACCGAAGCGAACTCCAAGTGTTTATTGGGTTTGTATAAGTCTCGGAAAATTAGTGGGTTGGTTTGATTCAAAAAGGACGGGACGAGTCGGCAGGGAGCGGTTATGGGAAGGATAGTTTTACCACAAACCATCCTTGAAGGTTACCTGTTAGCCAAGTCTCTTGATCAATGAGATGTGATCAAGAGACAGGCACCTTGGTCAGGGCGCACTCGATTCGGACGATGCAGCTCGTGCAGGTCATGCCCTCGATGGGCAGGCTGATCGCTGCTACGGTGGCACGACCAGCACTTGTTAATGGCATGCTCAAGGTGTCTTCTCAAAATTGAAATTAGACATACAGGGTACTTGAGGGTTACTATGTTGTAAGGTTAAGCCCTATTTTGAGCGCTGCTGGTTTGGACGATTTCGCTGCGCATAGACGCGGCGCGCCTTGGCTCGCAGGCTGTCTCCTGATCTTTGTCGGCGAGTGCGATCAAATTATCGCAGCCTCGTTAATTCTGAACGGCATGAGTAGCTGTTCGAGAGTTGGAATTTTTGAGAAATGACTTTACGCAAACAAGTTAACGCGCCCCGCGGTGCAAGCGACGATCTGGCTTCTTTGTCACAGAATGACGTTACGATCCTGGCCGAGACCTTCCGCCTACTGGGCGACCCGTCTCGGTTGAGAATAATGCTGTGCTGCATGAAGGGTTCCTCCTCGGTTGGGGACATCGCGGAATCCCTCGAGCTTTCGCAGTCGCTGGTCAGTCACCACCTGCGGCTGCTGCGTGGAGCCCGCCTTGTGAAGGGGGTGCGCCAGGCCAAGCAAATTTTCTATGAGGTGGACGACAAGCATGTGAACCAAGTGCTGCTGGACATGTCCACTCACATCGTCGAAGAGCACAACGACGATTAGCCGCGGGCGAAGCGCTCGTTGCGATGCGGATTGCGATCTATTACAAGCTGGGGCCGTATGACCGCCCGCGGCTACACTCAATGAGATGAATGCGGGTCCAATTCTGATCAATCAGAAGTTCAGCGCGCTTATCGACCGCAAGTGAGGCCTTATTGAATGCCATCGCGATGACCGCCTCAGCCACAAGTTCGCTGATCTGCGGGCCGACTACATGTACGCCGAGGATTTCGTCTGTCGTAGGATTTGCGATCACCTTGACGAGACCCGCTGTCTCGCTCAATGCACGCGCGCGACCGTTAGCCATGAACGGAAATGTACAGCTACGATATGCTGCGCCCGCGTATTTGAGCTGCTGCTCGGTGCGACCTACCCAGGCGATTTCCGGGCTGGTGTAGATGACGTTGGGGATCGTGTTGAAATCGACATGACCGCGATGGCCTGCAATGCGCTCGACCACAGCGACACCTTCTGCGCTCGACCACAGCGACACCTTCTTCCTCTGCCATGTGCGCTAGCATCAGGCCGCGCACCACATCGGCGATGGCCCAGATACTGGGCACGCTGGTGCGCCATTCGCCGTTCACCACGACGGCTCCGCGCCCATCCAGTTCAAGGCCGACGGCGGCCCGAGTCATAAACGCCAGACCGTTTAAGAACTGCACCTTGTTTTTTCGGAACAGATAGAGTTTGCCTTCGTTGCTCGACTTCACGACCTGATTCTTGCGCTCCAGCATCACAGCCACGTCCATGCGTAGCTCGCCCGTGGACATGATGCCGAGCGCGCCGAAGTGGTGCTTGGCTTGGTCTAAGTTTTTGGACGACTGCAGCAGCGCCTTTGACGGGATGCACCCGATGTTGTTGCATGTACCGTCTTGGGTAGGCTTGCCTTCCTTGGTTTTCCAGGCATCGACGCAGGCGACATTCATGCCTAACTGCTCGGCGCGAATCGCTGCGATGTCGCCACCAGGCCCGGCGCCAATGACGATGACGATGACGATGACGTCGAAGTTCGTGTCCATGATTGAAATCTCCTAGATGTTTTCAGGCGCTTTCCTGCGTGGTGCTCGCGCTGCGGTTTTGGCCAGCCAGCGCCCCGTCCGATCTGGCTCACGACCATCCGAACCTTCCGGCGGGTCATCCTCTATCTGCGTCAGCACTTGGATCTGGGCCAACATCATCACGACCTGATTGTGGACGACCTGCACAGGGTGTGGCCAAGAGGATAGGCGTACTAAATAGCCGCATCGCCGCCACTCATCTTTCGCAGTCCTTAGTATGGTTTGCTAAAAATACATTGCATAAACATATGTTCATGTATTATATTTTACGTACAGTCAACCACCTAATTTCTGCGCGAGGCCCTGATGTCCCAATCGCACGATGAACATGGTCACGACCATGACCACACTCCAAAAGTGACCGGCGCTAACGAACGCAAGGTCTTGCTGTCCTTCTTCCTGATCTTCGGCTTCATGATCGTGGAGGCTGTCGGCGGCGTGCTGTCGGGCTCGCTGGCCCTTCTGGCCGATGCGGGCCACATGCTGACCGATGCAGCAGCGCTGGCTCTGGCATACGCGGCATTCCGGTTCGGGCGCCGACCAGCTGACAGCAAGCGCACCTTTGGCTACCTTCGGTTCGAGGTCATCGCCGGCTTCCTGAACGCTGTGACGCTCTTTGTGATCGTGGCATGGATCGCCTATGAAGCATGGGAGCGACTGCAAGCTCCGCCCGCCATCCTTGCCGGCCCGATGATGATCGTCGCCGTGCTTGGATTGTTGGTAAACGTTCTGGTGTTGTGGATCATGACCCGCGGAGAGACCGATCACGTCAACGTGAAGGGGGCCATCCTGCACGTGATGGGCGACCTGCTGGGCTCGGTCGGTGCCATCGTCGCTGCAGTGGTCATCTATCTCATTGGTTGGACGCCAATTGACCCCATCCTGTCGGTGCTGGTGGCAGCCCTGATCCTGCGCAGCGCCTGGAAGCTCCTGGCGAAATCGATCCACATTTTGCTCGAAGGTGCGCCCGAGGACGCTTCTCCGGAGCAGGTGGAACAAGGCCTGATGGGCGCGGTGCCTGGCTTGGCGGCCGTCAGTCATGTGCATGTATGGCAGCTTACCTCTGGTCGCACGATGGCCACGCTGCACGTTCGCCCTAGTGTGGCTGAGGAAGCGCGCACCGTGGTCAAGTGCGTAGAGGTGGTGCTTCGAGAGCAATTTGGCATCGAGCACGTGACGGTCGGGATCGAATGGAACTCTCCTGGTGAAAAGAACCTTTGCAGCTTGCAGCCGACAGGTGGGCCGCAAGGGCACACCCCACATGAGCATGACACTAGCCACAGCCATGAAAAGGGTCATAAGCACGACCATTCCGTCCCGGGTCATCAACACTGATGCTGCAGCCAGCGTAGTGCTGGCAGCTCAGGGACAAGAAATCCATGACTTCTCGAAAACACGCCAATGGCGACAATGCTCAGAATTGCGCCACCAATGCTCAGCGTTCGGCCCCAGAGCTCTTGGCGCTCTCTCATAGTGACGTCGCTGTTCTCGCTGAGACTTTTCTCCTGTTAGGAGATCAATCGCGCCTGAAGATCCTGCTACAGTGCATGCGCGGATCAGTCGCGGTGGGCGACATCGCAGAAACGCTCGATCTATCCCAATTCTTGGTCAGTCATCATCTGCGGCTCCTGCGTGGAGCTCGACTTGTGCGTGGATAACGTCAGGCGAAACATATCTTCTACGGCATCGCGGATGAGCACATCAGTCAAGTGTTTCAGGACATGGTCTGTCACTTCTCTGAGGAATGATTGCGAATTGCGTCGAACGCAAAGATGCCTACTTTTTGCTGGGCATTTTCGCGATTGCGCAAGAGAGGTGCCAGCCCGTCAGCAACTGTAATGCGCCATCCCAGTCCTGAGTAAGCGCGACTTCGCCCATGCGTGATGTTTGGGTGACGGTTGTATGAATCTGACCGCACTCAATCCCCTGGGCCTCATCAGCCGACGCCAGCTTTCACTCCCCCCCATCGTGAGCGTAGAAATTAACCATGCTAACTTCATGAATTAAATAATTGAACATATCTTCATATGTGTGCTAAAATTCAATCTGCATTTTGAAAATGTGTCGAAACTGTAAGCACGTGCGCCGCACGCCGCACGCCACAACCACAGACGATCGTAAACAGAAGGACAACAGCCTTCTTTTTTAATGATTAACACATGGATGTATGTTCATGTGTTTGTTATATTTAAGCAGTATGTGCGGCGTGCGGCGAACCTAACTTGCAAAGTGTTCAGAGAACTTGGAGGTAGATATGACAAGGGAAATAACGGAGTACCAGGACAAGGCTAGGGAGCAGCTGAGCTTCCGTGTGGAGGGCATGGATTGCGCGAGCTGCGTCGGCAAAATCGAGAAGGCCCTTTCCCGAATGGATGGGCTGACGGACGTGCAAGTCAATTTTTCTAGTGAAACGCTGACGTTGACTCGCAATCTGAAAAGCCGCTTCACTGCTCGCGATGTAGCTAAGAAAATCAAAACTTTGGGGTTCGGTGTGGAAGAACTGCCAGTGTCGTCGCTCTCGATTGCGGCCGTATCGCGCCAATCGGTCCATGCACATGACCACAGCGAAGATCACAAGGATGGTCACGCTTGCGGCGGTGATCATGGGCACGGCCACACGCAAAAGACAAACGGCGGGCATGAACACGGCTCCTGCAGTGGACATGATCACACCTCACACGCTCGCCGCGAGCCCCCTGGTAACCCACCCAACGTTTCGATGCACGTGGAAGGCATGGACTGCGCGAGCTGCGTTGGCAAGATTGAAACGGCTCTTGCTCGCATGGCGGGCGTATCAGATGCCCGCATCAACTTCACGGCAGAAACGCTTGAGCTGACGCTCGCGTCTGGAAGTCCTACACATATTGGCGACATCGAGAAGACCATCAAAAGCCTGGGTTTCGGCGTCTCCGACGTGCGCCGCCTTGATGGATCCTCGCCTGCCGCGCCTGCCCGCGTGCCCTCAGCTATCACTCAACGCTGGTGGCAGACGAAGAAGGGTAAGCATGTGCAGGGCCTAGCAGCTCTCATGGGCTCGGCCTATGCAGTTGCTCAATTTATCCCCGGCTATGCCGAATGGATCTTCGCCGCTGCCGTGATCGCTGGCGTACTCCCGTTCGCGCGCAAAGCCTTCGCGCTGGCCATATCTGGCTCCCCGTTCTCCATCGAAACACTGATGGTTGTCGCCTCGCTGGGCGCGCTCGTGATTGGCGAGGCCGAGGAGGCCGCTGCTGTGGTGTTCCTGTTCGCGGTCGGCGAGCTGCTTGAAAGTGTGGCCGCTGGCCGCGCCCGCGCCGGCATTAAAGCGCTGGCTTCTCTGGTGCCTAAAACTGCTGTCTTGCTCGACGCCAATGGTGGGCAGCGCGAAGTGCCCGCTGCCTCCCTGAGCGTGAACGACCGGGTTTTGGTGCGCCCGGGTGATCGAGTGCCCGCTGACGGCAAGATCTTCCGCGGCGAAAGCAGTCTCGATGAATCTCCGATCACAGGGGAGTCCGTGCCGCGTCAAAAGGCCGGTGGCGATGACGTATTTGCCGGCTCGATCAACGTCGACGGTGTGCTTGAAGTTCTGGTTGAGAAGGCTGCATCGGACAACACCATCTCGCGCATCATCCAGCTCGTCGAGCAAGCTCAATCCTCCAAGGCGCCGACGGCACGCTTCATCGAAAAGTTCAGCCGTTACTACACCCCGGCCGTGATGGCCATCGCGGCGCTGATCGTCGTGGTTCCCCCGCTTACCATGGGTGGTGATTGGGGCACTTGGCTGTACCGTGGTCTTGCTTTGCTGCTAATCGCGTGCCCGTGCGCCTTGGTTTTGTCAACGCCGGCGGCCATTGCCTCGGGACTGGCTGTTGCTACTCGCCGAGGTTTGCTGATTAAAGGTGGCAACGCCTTGGAAACCATTGGTCGCGTTCGCACAGTCGCCTTCGATAAGACTGGCACGCTGACAGAGGGCAAGCCGCGCATCACTGAAGTCGTGCCTTTCGGGCAATCCAAGCAGCAACAGGTACTGGCGCTCGCCGCCGCCGTCGAGTCTGGATCGAATCACCCGTTGGCGAAGGCAATCGTTGCCCACGCCAAGAGCCTCGATGTGGAGGTTCCACAAGCCACCGAAGCATTCGCTATCCCGGGCAAGGCAGTTCGCGCTACCGTGAACGGCAGCAAGCTAGCCGTGGGATCGCCCGTCCATGCAGGGCAGATGGCCACGCTGACCCTCGCGCACCAGCAGGAAATCGCCAAGCTGGAAGATGGTGGCAAGACGGTGGTGGTTCTGTTCGACGAAGCAAGCAAGAATGTCATGGGCCTGTTGGCCTTGCGTGACGAACCTCGCCGTGACGCCCGCGAAGGCGTGGCCCAGCTCAAGGCGATGGGTGTGCGCTCGGTCATGCTCACCGGTGACAATCGGAGAACTGCGCAGGCCATCGCCGGCAAGCTGGATATCGAGTGGGAGAGTGAGTTGCTTCCGCAAGACAAGTTGCGCCTGGTCAACGACTTGAAGCGCGACGCGAAGGTGGCGATGGTCGGCGACGGCATCAACGACGCGCCGGCCTTGGCGACCGCCGATGTAGGGATCGCCATGGGCGGCGGCACCGACGTGGCCCTAGAGACCGCAGACGCTGCTCTGCTCAAGAGCCGCGTCACGGACGTTGCGCACCTGGTGGCGCTGTCCCGCGCGACGATGGCCAACATCCACCAGAACGTAGTGTTCGCCATTGGCCTCAAGGGCCTGTTCCTAGTCACCAGTGTGCTGGGTATCACTGGCCTTTGGGTTGCTGTGCTGGCCGACACCGGTGCCACCGCTTTGGTCACGCTCAATGCGCTGCGCCTACTCCGCTTTAAGGGTGCCCAAGAGCCAGCCGATGGCCAGAACGGAGGTCATCAAAGCTCTGTGTCCGTACAGGATGCCCATTGAGGTATTGCAGAGGGCTTGAACTGCCGTTGTTGCGGCGCCAAGCCCTTCCATATCTTCATCTGTAAATCGATCTCCGAAAACATCGATGTTAGGCGATAAACGAATGCCTTTAGAACAACGAGTTTAAATAGATGGGATGATCGGACGTGGATAATGGGCTCAGATGCGTCCCTTTCGGCCGTAACTGCATCTCATGCGTTCACCGGGAGGCCGGAAGGTTCCAGAGCTTGTAGTCCAGTCCCATGCTCGTCATGGTCATCGAAAAAGGCTTGACCTTGACGTGGTTGTAAGGGCTAGCCTTTAGAAACATATGCGAACCGCTTCGGATGGACCGAAGCCCCGTAATAAAAAAGTAACTTCCATGCATAAAAAAATCAGGATCATTTTGGTAGCTAGCGTCATCGCGGCCGTCGGGGGGATAGCGGTGGCTGCCCGAGATGGCAAGGATGAAAGTAAACCAGCAGCACCACCAGCTGGCGCACCGATGGCACCGCAGGTGCCTGTGGCTGAGGCCATCACGCGCACAATCACGCCGTCAACTGAGTTCACCGGCTTTTTGGCCGCACCGAAGGTGGTCGAGTTGCGCTCGCGTGTGGGGGGGGCCGTCGACGCGGTGAGCGTGCCCGAGGGAAGTCTGGTACGCAAGGGGCAATTGTTGTTCCAGATTGACCCACGGCCTTTCCAAGTCGCGCTCGACACCGCCACGGCGCAGTTGCGGCAGGCTGAGGTGCTGTCCAGTCAGGCTCAGGCCGACTTTGATCGTGCCGAGCGGCTTGTTGCCACTGGCGCCCTGTCTCGGAAGACCTATGACGATGCAGTCTCCGCACGCAATGCGCGTCAGGCGCAGGTACAGGCGGCAAAGGCCACAGTCGCAGCGGCGCAGCTCGACCTGTCCTACGCGCGGGTATCGGCACCAATTGCCGGGCGCGTGGACCGAGTGCTGGTGACCGAGGGCAACCTGGTCAGCGGCGGCGGTGCAGGAGCAGCCACGCTACTTACCACGATCGTGTCCATCGATCCTGTGCACGTCTATTTCGACATCGATGAGGCAACCTACGTCAATGTGGTGAGCCGCTCGAGACCTGGTTCAGGGACTCATGCTTCGTTGCCCGTTCAAGTAGGCTTGAGCACTGACAGAAACTTTCCGTACAAGGGCGTGCTCGACTTCGTCGGCAATGCGATTGATAGAAGTACCGGCACGATCCGCGCTCGCGCGGTCGTCCCCAACCCTGATGGACGGCTGACGCCTGGGCTGTTTGCGAGGGCCAAGCTCTCCACCGCAAGCTCTCGGCAGGCCGTCCTCATCGACGACCAAGCGGTTGGCACCGATCAAGGCCGAAACTATGTTCTGGTCGTGGGTGAAAACAACCAAGCTCAGTATCGTCCGATTGAGCTGGGTCCCGTAGTCGACGGTCTGCGCGTTATAAACGGTGGCCTGCAGGGTGGCGAAAAAATCATAATCAAAGGCCTCGTACGACCTGGTATGACTGTCACGCCGCGCATGGTGCCCATGCAGGGGCCGGCAGCACCGGCCGCCGGCGCTCCCGACGCGACTAAGACTGCGGCTAGTGCCCCGGCAGTCCCTGCGGAGTCTGCCAAGGCCGCTGGGGCGGCTGGGGCCGATCAGGTCAAGGCTGACAGCGCAGCTGGCTCAGCGGAGGCTCGCAAATGAATTTCCCCCGTTTCTTCATCAACCGCCCTATCTTCGCAATCGTCCTTTCGGTGCTGATGCTGATCGCGGGCGCGATCAGCTACTTCCAGTTGCCACTGAGCGAGTACCCTCAGGTTACCCCCCCAACGGTACAGGTCACGGCGAGCTATCCCGGCGCCAATCCGCAAGTGATTGCCGACACCGTGGCATCGCCGCTAGAGCAAGCCATCAACGGCGTGGAAGGCATGATGTACATGCAGTCCCAGATGTCCACGGACGGAAAGATGGTGCTCACCATCTCTTTCGAGCAACACATCAACGCCGATATCGCGCAAATCCAGGTGCAGAACCGGGTGTCGCGTGCGCTACCCCGGTTGCCACCCGAGGTCCAACGCATCGGCGTTGTGACTGAGAAGACCGCGCCCGACATCCTGATGGTTGTGAACATGCTATCGCCAGGGGATCGTTACGACCCGCTGTATGTGTCCAACTACGCGATGCTCAACGTCCGTGACGAACTGGCACGCCTGCCGGGCATCGCCAACGTGTTGCTTGGTGGTGAGGGTGAGTACGCGATGCGGGTCTGGCTCGACCCCGAAAAGGTTGCGTCTCGTGGCATGACCGCTAGCGATGTGGTCGCCGCCATTCGGGAGCAGAACGTGCAGGTTGCGGCCGGCTCTATCGGTCAGCAGCCTAACGCCTCGTCTGCCTTTCAGGTCACCGTCAACGCACTCGGGCGTCTCACCACCGAAGAGCAATTCGGCGATATCGTCATCAAGGCTGGCACCCACGGCCAGGTTACACGCTTGCGCGACGTGGCACGTGTGGAGTTAGGTGCGGAGAACTACACCATGCGCGCCCAACTTGATGGCGGCAACACGGTTGGCATTCAGATCCTGATGACGCCTGGCTCCAATGCACTAGATGTGTCTAGCGCGGTACGCGCGACGATGGATCGTCTACAAGCAAGCTTTCCAGAGGGCATCGAGTACAAGATCGCCTACGATCCTACGGTCTTCGTGCGGGCCTCGCTTCAGTCTGTAGCGGTCACGCTGCTAGAGGCGATTCTGCTGGTGGTGATCGTGGTGGTGCTGTTCCTGCAATCCTGGAGAGCGTCGATCATCCCGCTGATCGCCGTGCCGGTCTCGCTGGTCGGCACCTTCGCCGTAATGCACATGTTCGGCTTCTCGTTGAACACACTGTCATTGTTCGGCCTCGTACTCTCAATCGGCATTGTTGTGGACGACGCCATCGTCGTGGTAGAAAACGTGGAGCGCCACATGGCACTTGGCGAGTCGCCCAAGGACGCAGCGCTCAAAGCCATGGACGAGGTTACTGGCCCGATCCTGGCCATCACCTCGGTGCTGGCGGCGGTCTTCATTCCCTCGGCGTTCCTGTCTGGGCTGCAAGGCGAGTTCTATCGCCAGTTCGCGCTGACCATCGCGTTCTCGACCATCCTATCGGCGATCAATTCGCTCACACTGTCGCCCGCGCTGGCCGCCATCCTGCTCAAGCCGCATCATGGCGCGGCCCAGCCCGATCGAGTCACGCGCCTCATCGACGGCCTGTTTGGTGGCTTCTTCCGCCGCTTCAACCGCTTCTTTGACAGCGCCTCGAATGCTTATGTCGGAGGCGTGCGCCGCGCAGTTCGCGGAAGTGCTGTGGTGCTGCTGCTCTATGTCGGTTTCCTGGGGTTGACGTGGCTGGGCTTTCATAAGGTACCTGCCGGCTTTGTGCCCGCACAGGACAAGTATTACCTCGTGGGCATCGCCCAGCTTCCGACTGGTGCCTCGCTGGACCGCACCGACGCGGTTGTCAAGGAAATGAGCAAGATCGCGCTTGCCGAGCCTGGCGTCGAAAGCGTGATGGCATTCCCCGGCTTCTCCTTCAACGGCCAAGTGAATCAGCCCAACACCGCGCTGGTGTTCGCCATGCTCAAGCCCTTCAACGAACGAAAGGACCCGTCGTTGTCGGCGTTCGCCATTCAAGGCAGGCTCATGGGCAAATTCAGTCAAATACCGGACGGCTTCGTCGGGATTTTTCCTCCGCCACCGGTGCCTGGCCTGGGTTCAATGGGCGGCTTCAAGTTGCAGATCGAAGACCGTGCGGGCCTGGGGCCAGACGCACTTGCACAGGCCCAAGGTCAGATCATGGGCAAAGCCATGCAAGCGCCTGAGCTGGCCAACATGTTGGCCAGCTTCCAGGCCAATGCTCCACAGTTGCAGGTGGACATCGACCGCGTAAAGGCCAAGTCGCAAGGTGTGTCGCTGACCGAAGTTTTTGACACGCTGCAGATCAATCTGGGCTCGCTTTATGTCAATGACTTCAATCGATTTGGCCGAACTTACCGAGTGATGACGCAGGCCGATGCGAAGTTCCGTATGCAGGCTGAAGACATTGGCATGCTGAAGGTGCGGAACGCTTCGGGGGACATGATCCCGTTGAGCGCGATCGCGACGATCTCACGTAGCTCCGGTCCCGATCGAGTGATGCACTACAACGGGTTCCCATCAGCTGACATCAGCGGCGGACCAGCACCGGGCTATTCGTCTGGCCAGGCTACTGCCGCGATCGAGAAGATCGTGAGCGAATCGCTGCCGGACGGCATGACCTACGAATGGACTGACTTGACGTTCCAAGAAAAGCGGGTTGGCAACACCTCCATCTACATTTTTGCGTTGGCAGTGCTGTTGGCATTCTTGTTCCTGGCAGCTCAGTACAACAGTTGGTCGCTTCCATTCGCTGTTCTGTTGATCGCGCCCATGGCGTTGCTTTCGGCGATCGCCGGTGTTTGGCTTACGGGCGGCGACAACAATATCTTCACGCAAATTGGCTTCGTGGTGCTCGTAGGCCTGGCAGCCAAGAATGCAATTCTGATCGTGGAGTTTGCCCGTGCCAAGGAGAGTGAAGGTGTCGATCCGTTGGCGGCCGTGCTTGAAGCGGCGCGGCTGCGGCTGCGCCCGATTCTGATGACGTCACTGGCTTTTATCGCTGGCGTGATACCGCTGGTGCTCGCGAGTGGAGCGGGTGCCGAGATGCGTCACGCAATGGGTATCGCTGTGTTCGCCGGCATGTTGGGCGTGACGGCATTCGGTCTGGTGCTCACGCCGGTGTTCTACGTCGTAGTGCGCAAGCTGGCGTTGCGTCGTGAAGCCAGTCAAGCCCGCGTCGGTATGAGCGACAAGCATAACGGCCAGGAGGAATTTTGAGATGAAGAAACCTTTCGCACTCACACAACCTGCCAAGAGCTTGGCACCGGTAGCTTTCGCGATAGCGTTAGCCGGTTGTTCCATGGCACCCAAGTACGATCGGCCGCCAGCGCCGATTGATATAGTATATCCTTCGGGCGCGGCCTATGCAGAACCGGCGAAAGCGACGCCAGAGGCCCCAGTCACGGACGCGGCCGATATCGGCTGGCGAGATTTCTTCCGCGACCCGCTGTTGCAACAATTGATCGGTATCGCGCTGGAGAGCAACCGCGACATGCGCAAAGCTGCGCTCAACGTTGAGGCGGCGCAGGCACTGTACCGCATTCAGCGCGCTGAGGTGCTCCCGAACTTGGGGGTATCCGGCAGAGGGGCCGCAGAACGACTGCCAGCCGATCTCAGCAACACCGGCGCTGCCGACGTCGTGCGTCGTTACGAGGTTGCTGGGGTGACCGCTGCCTGGGAACTGGACGTCTGGGGCCGTATCCGCAGCCTCAGCAACCAAGCGCTGGCTTCCTACTTGGCTATGGACGAGACTCGCATAGCGACGCAGATGAGTTTGATCTCTGAGGTTGCTAACGCCTATCTCACGTTGCGGGCTGACCAGGAGTTACTGCAGTTAACAGGCGAGACGCTCGGCACGCAAAAGCGTTCGCATGAACTTACTGCCCAACTGTTCGAGGCTGGCAATGCCACGCAACTTGACGTGCGCCGCTCGGAAATTGTACTGCGTACAGCCGAGGCCAACTTCGCGGACTACACACGTCAAACGGCCAAAGACCGAAACGCGCTAGTGCTACTGCTCGGCCAGCCGCTGACGCTTGAGCTGTCGCAGCAACTTGACAAAGCCATAGTGCTGCCGGATGGCATCGTGCCGACCGAACTGCCCAGTGGCCTACCTTCTGAGTTGCTCGTGCGCCGACCGGATGTGCGCGCGGCCGAGCAGGTACTTCTGGGTGCCAACGCCAGTATCGGAGCAGCGCGAGCCGCTTTCTTCCCCACCATCAGCTTGACGGGTTCGGCGGGGACGGCAAGCGCATCGCTTGATGGGCTCTTCGAATCGGGTTCGCGCGCCTGGAGCTTCTTGCCGCAGATTACGGTGCCTATTTTCCGGGGTGGCGCGTTGCGCGCCAATCTGGATGTGGCGCACGTAAAAAAGCGCATCGAGATCGCCAACTACGAGAAGTCCATTCAAGTTGCTTTTAGTGAAGTGGCTGATGGCCTTGCCGGCAAGCGAACACTTGATGAGCAGATTCGTTCAGAGCAATTCCTGGTTGCTGCTAGTCAGGGCATGTATGACCTGGCCGAGCAACGTTTCAGGGAAGGTGTGGACGATAACCTCACCTTGCTTGACGCGCAGCGTACGCTGTACAGCGCGCAGCAGACGTTGGTGCGTACGCGTCTGGCTCGGTTGAGCAACCTTATCGCGCTCTACAAGGCTCTGGGAGGCGGGTGGACAGAGAGCACACCAAGTGGTGTGGCGCAAGCGAGTCGATAGTTAGTTTTTCCCTACTGGCACTGGTATTGGATATTCGTACCAAGAAATGACGCATGGTGGCAGTCGCCTCCATGCGTGTGTAGATGAGTATGAAAACCGGCGAGCTTGCAAAGCTAACGAGGACTCCCTGGGTTCTACGAGGCTCAGGGTCTTTTACCTGCTCCTGATCGTTATAGCAACAACTAAAGGCAATAAAGGCAGGAGCAAGTTGAGCGGTTGCAGCTTATACTAAGTTGCAAAGTATTAGGTATCAGTCTGGAGCAGATCCGGACTATCTCAGGGGGTAGCTTTGACCGACATTTTTGATGTATTACAGGTAAATTTGGGATCGCTTTACGTCAATGATTTTAATGGATTTGGCCGTACCTACCGTGTAATAACTCAAGCTGATGCCCCATTCCGTATGCAGGCAGACGATATTGGATTATTGAAAGTCAGGAATTCTGCTGGTGATATGATCCCTTTATAAGTATTGATCAATATCAAACTAACTTCAGATCCTGATCGCGTTATGAGATACAACGGCTATCCATCCGCTGATATTACGGGAGGTACTGCATCAGGATATTCTTTTGGTCAGGCTACAGATGCTATTGAGAAAATAGTTAAGGAAAATCTACCTGAAGGTATGGCGTACGAATGGACTGATCTGACCTATCAGGAAAAATTAGCGGGCAATTCCGCACTGTATATTTTCCCATTGGCGGTATTCTTTGCATTCTTGATTCTTGCCGCTCAGTACAACAGTTGGTCGCTTCCATTTGCTGTGCTGCTTATTGCACCAATGGCACTCCTTTCTGCAATTGGCGGTATATGGATCTAAACGGTGATAATAACATCTATACTCAAATTGGCTTCGTTGTTTTAGTCGGGCTGGCCGCAAAAAATGCCATTTTAATCGTTGATTTTGCAAGGACTCAGGAGAATTAGTGACGATCACCGCTTGGGGCCGTACTCGAGGCAGCGTACTTACGTTTGCGTCCTATTTTGATGACTTCTCTTGTATTTATTGCTGGTGTGATATCTCTTGTACTAGCTAGTGGTGCTGGAGCAGAAATGCGTCACGCCATGGGTATTGCAGTGTTTGCCGGTATGCTTGGTGTAACCTTCTTTGGATTACTACTTACGCCGGTGTTTTACGTTATAGTAAGAAATCTGTCATTAAGAAAAAACGCAGAAAGTATAGTCAATCTTTAGTGAAAAGATATCAGAGTGAAATGAGTTTAGACCTTGACCTTACAACAGTGGAAAGCCCTACAATCAGAAGTACTCAAACCAAACTGGAGGTATATAAATGCAATTTCATTTAGAAAATATGACATGTGGGGGCTGCGCCCGGACGGTAACTAAAGCAATTAAGGATATAGACCCAGAGGCTACAGTTTTAACTGATCCTCCGACTCGTAAGGTGACGGTAAAAACTTCATTATCAGTTGAAAAGGTCTCCTATGCTCTAATTGAAGCAGGCTTCCCTCCTCGGGATTAGTATTTTCCTTTTACGGTTGCCTCCTGAATGAGGCAACTTTAAATTTCGCATTCAGGGCATTCATTCATAGACTGGACCTTAAGAATTAAGCCCATGCAGTATCCCATCTAACGTGATGTTTTGTTTGTCTTTTGACTGTTGGGCTTTTTGGGCGTTCTTCGTTATATAACGGGTCGCCCAATCTATCCTCTCCGCTATTTCTGACCATGCGTGCTGGCTGATGCTTTCAAGATCGGCAACAGCCAAATTTCCACATTTTTGGCGGCCTTGAATAGCTAGACTGATGGCATGATTTGAAGAAAGACGCTTCGCCGAATGATCAGAGCGAGCAGGCTTGACCATACCAAACCATCTACAATCGCTTTCTGTGCCGCCATAAATTTCTGCAAGTTTGTATGGGATTTCAACTCTTTGAATCGCAACTTCACCTGCCAGCGACAACGATAGATTGCCATAACATCATCCGCTTAGTAGGTTTCCCGCGGGAGGTTGATAAGCCAGATGCAAAATCGTATTTCTCCGGCAAAACAGAGCCTTATTACTCTGAATATCTGCTTTCCTCGACGAACTTGCAAATCGAGCGTAAGCGCCTCATAAACCGCGCATTCTAATCACCTAACACGCAGAATAAGATCAAGTCTCCAACCATAAGGAGATTTAAAATGGCAAACGATGCACCAACCAATAATGGCAAACGCTAATCAAGCAATCTGAATCGAGTTCATTATCAACACTCACATTTTGTAAGCTCAATCAACTCAATCCCTCAACGTTCTCTGCCAAGCGCCAGCAACTCAACAACACTGGCGCATCTCAAGGTTTTGTTAGAGCAGAAGTCGTTGAAAAGATAACTCAATATCAGGCCCAAGTGGCAACCGCCAACATGACACTCTTCGTCAATGATATCGAACTGCGCAATCCCCAATGCACGCCAGTAAGTAACCTGGCTGAACTCATCGGTGCGCTATCATGAAAGGCATGCTGAGCTCACTAGAGATTTATCTGTATCGTGAAAGTGTCGATTTTAGAAAGTCCATCAACGGCCTTGCCGCGATTATCGAAAGTGACACCGATTTACCGTTAGTAAGTGGCGCATTATTCCTGTTCACCAAAAACAGCGCGATAAAATCAAAGTGTTGTGCTGGCGTGTGCCACGAACAAAAGGTTAATACCTTTTGGATCTGTATTTCTGATGAGAGAAGGCCTCTCGAAATCTACCTGTAGGGGGCGGTTTCAAAACCACCAAGTGCTTCTGTAAAGTGCGGTTTGGAGACTTATCTGATCGCTCATTCAACACTGAGTTCACCTTCGCAGGTGATCTACACTTCGGAGCAGCTATTTAGTAAGGTATTCAATTCTTCAATCTATCTAACCGAGTCCACATAGGACAACTGCATAGACTGGAGCCTCGATTTACATTAACGAGGACTCCTCATGCGAAAACTATCTCCATTTATTCTGGCGCTTGCGCTGTCTCCTTTTGTTCAAGCTGAACCTGTGTCTGAAGTGTCGCCCGTTGGCAAAATTGACGGCATGGTTTCTTTACCTGTCACGGGTATGAAAGCGGTCGAAAGCAATAACCGTATTATTTTTATGTCAGACAGTGGCCGGTTCGTCATTGATGGCACGCTCTATGATGCCTGGTCCAAAAAGCCGCTTACCAGCCTTGAAGAAATTCGAGAAGCGGGAAACACGCTGGACTTAAGTCGCCTTGGCTTAAAAATGGCTGATTTGAACCCACTGACTTTAGGCGAAGGCAAAAAGAAAGTGGTGGTCTTTGTTGACCCTCGGTGCCCACATTGCCATGAGCTTTTGAAACAAGCCCTGCCGTTAACCAAAGAATACACCTTCCAAATTCTCCCTGTGCCAGTGCTTGGTCCAGATTCAGAGCGTCAGGTTCGCCAGCTTGGCTGTGCGCGTGACAAGAAAGCGGCCACCGATGCATTGCTGAATGGCCGGATTGGTAACCTAGAACAGGATGATGCCTGCAACTTAGAACCAATGCAGCGTACCTTGGTGACGGCTCAAATTCTGGGCATTCAAGGTGTGCCTTTCATTGTCGCCAATGATGGTCGCATCAGCCGAGGTCGTCCTTATGACCTTTCTGCTTGGTTGGAGGGGCGTTAATGAAAGCCTCTTTGTATTCAGGACAACGCGCTTCAGAGCTATTGCCAGTATTGGCCTATTCAGACGATGAGCAACTGTTTTTCATGGAAGACCAAAGTGTTGGCTTTGGTTTTCTATGTGACCCATTGCCGGGTGGTGATGAGTCTGTTGCAGACAGGGTTAATGTTCTACTCAACAACGACTGGCCAAAAGACACTTTGCTGCAATTTGGCCTTTACGCCTCGCCTGATATTCAAACCGACCTTCAGCGCATGATGGGCTTACGGCATCGTCAATCTGATCCATTGCTTAGGGCGTCGATACGCAAACGTGCGGATTTCCTCGATGGGGGCACGGTTCAATCGATAGAAGAATCGACCCAGACTCAGGTACGCAACTTTCAACTGATCGTCACCTGCAAATTGCCTTTGGAAAGTCCTATTCCGACGGAGCGTGAGTTGAGTCGAGCATCCGCGCTTCGGGCTTCTTTCTCGCAAGCGCTGGCAACGGTTGGTTTTCGCGTCACTGAGATGACTGACCGAAACTGGCTCGCGGCAATAAGTGCTCAGCTTAACTGGGGAAAAGATGCTTCCTGGCGTAATCCATCACCAATCCGCAGTGAGGCAGATAAACCACTTCGGGAGCAAGTGTTGGATTATGACCGAGCTATCAAGGTGGATAGCCAAGGTCTGATGCTGGGCGATTACCGAGTTAAAACCTTATCGTTTAAACGCTTGCCTGAGCGGATCTGGTTTGGTCATGCCGCAAGTTTTGCGGGCGATATGATGACGGGCAGTCGCGGTTTACGCGGCAGCTTTTTGCTAAATGTCACCATTCACTTTCCCTCAGCTGAGGCGATGCGATCTCGTTTAGGGGTTCTAGGGATTTTCCCCTCTAAAGTAACATAGAACGCTACAGGTATTATATTATATGGTCTGTGGCGGTGGGTTACCTTCCAATATTCTGCCATCTTATATAAACACCATCAATCATATTGGCGTTTATTCATCATGGCAATTAGTAATGAACTCTCGATTCTGACTCAGGCAGAACAACGAGACTTGTATTCAGCACCTCAGTTTTCTATTGAGGAACAACGTTTGTATTTTTCGCTAAACGATGTAGAACAGGCCGAATGCCGTACTATCAGGCTTACTAAACATCGTTGTTATTTCGTGGCGCTTCTGGGCTATTTTAAATCTAAGCCAGTGATCATTGCTCCGAGTTTCCGTGATATCAGTATCGACATGCAGTTTATTGCCTCCCAAATTCAAAGAGGTAAAGGGATCAGGCCTTTCAGTGTCAGTAAAATGCAGCGTGACCGTATTTACTCAAGGATACTGCGTCTACTTAATTACATTAAGTGGAATGAAAAACAGCACCTCAATGCTCTGTGCCACCACCTGGTTTACATTGGTCATACCTGGCTGGAGCCTCGACACCTCTTTGATGCGGCCATTGAATACCTTGCCAGCCATAACATTGCCATTCCTAAGTACTCCGTGCTTCAAAGACTGATAAGCCGCACAATGCAACAGGTCAGAAAAGACCTGACGCTCCAACTGAATCAACTTACCAGTAATGAACTTAACGTCTTTCTGGACAACATAATCACTACTAAAGACGACGGGCTGAGTCTGAGCCATCTCAGGGGTGGTGCCAAAAGTCTGACCGTGCCTGAGCTTAAAAAAGAGCTCGCCATTTACCACCGGTTAGCACCATGGCACACGCAAATAAATGACGTTGTGGACAGGCTCAATCTGTCGCTAAAAAATCGACAACACTTCAGCGGCCTTATTGATTACTACGGCAGTAAAGTGCGGCGCTTCAAACGCTCACAGCAGCACCTGTGGTTACTGTGTCATCTGACAGAGCGCATGCAACTTGCACTGGAGCGCCTGACGGATGGGTTTGTTTACCATATCCGAAAACAACAGGAAGCCGCCAACGCCTTTGCACAACAAGCAGTGTTCCTGTCCTGGCAGTCAGCTGCGGACAATGTCACGAAAGCGGCAGAGCTACTTCACCTGTTTGTTGACGAGAATATTGATGACAATCAGCCCTTCTCAGTAGTCAGACAACAGGCATTGAAGGTCATGAATGACAGGGATATCCAGACCCTCTGCCTTTACCTGAAAAAACAGAAACGGACCGTGGAAGAGTACCAGTGGCAATATTATGACGAACAACGAAACCTTCTGGAACAGTTGTTAAGACCAGTGTTCCTGTGCCTTGAATGTGAGGCCGGTAAAGGCTCAGAAGCCGTCGTCGCCCAACTTCAAAAGATGCAAACGGAAATTGTATCCGGTGAATCACTGATGACAATGGATACGTCGCTTATCCCCAAAAAGCACCTCCCATGGCTGGTGAAACAGGATAACGTTAATCCGCAACGTTATGAATGGCTGCTCTACCGGCAGTTAACTTCACGACTGAACGGACGTATTTATCTGTCAAATGTCACCAAATACCGGGCACTGGAAGACGACCTGATCCCCCAAACATCGCAGGATGCACTGCTGGAGTCATCAACGCTGGACAGACTAAAACAACCTGTTGACGCATTGTTACAGGAGAAACAACATCGACTGGAAAGCGCGCTCAAAGACGTGGCGTGCCATATTGATGAGGGAGATAATCGCAATGTAATCATGAAAAATCGCTCGGGCACCCGCTGGCACCTGCCAACAAAAGGCGCTACATCTCTGGTCAACAATCCCTTCTTTAAGCGAATGCAGCCAGTCGGTATCGCGGATGTCCTGCGGTATGTTGAGCGCGAAACCGGGTTTATGCGATGCCTGACACATGTGCTGCCAATACAAAAACAGGGAACTACTCATCAGGATGATTTACTGGCCATTCTGATTGCTAACGCCACTCACCGTGGTGTGTATGGTATGGCGCAGATCTCCGACCGCAGTTATGAACACCTGAGTACAGTACAGGCTAACTATATCCGACCTGAAACGCTGCATGATGCCAGCGACGTGATCAATAATGCGGTGGCTTCATTACCCATCTTCCGCCACTACCATATTCAGGAGGACCAGTTGCACGCCAGTGCGGATGGTCAGAAATTCGAAACGCATCTGGAAACGTTTAAAACCCGGTATTCCTCGAAGTACTTCGGTACCAATAAAGGGATCACGGCCATGACCCTGGTCGCCAATCACAGCGCGCTGAATGCACGGATAATCGGCTCCAACGAGCATGAATCACACTATATCTATGATCTGTTGCAATCCAACAGCAGCGATATCAAACCTGACGTACTCTCGACAGATACACACGGTGTCAATCACGTCAACTTCGCTTTATTGGATCTATGCGGCTACAGCTTTGCACCGCGATACGCGCAATTTAACAGCGTCATCAACGATCTGTTTGAGGTGACTGAAAATGAACAATGTAACACCATACTGGCGCTAAAGAAGCCTATCAGAACGAATGTTATTACAACGGGATGGCAAGATATCAGGCGTATTGTTCTGTCACTTCAGACAAAGCGGACGACACAAGCAATGCTGGTGAGAAAGCTGTCTGGTTACCCTTCTGGACACCCAATATTACAGGCTCTGACGGAGTATAATCGACTGGTTAAAGCGCAATATTTACTTGACTACATCGACGATGCCAGTTTGCGGCAGTATGTGCAACGTGCCCTGAACCGGGGAGAAGCATGGCACTTCCTTAGACGAGCCATTGCGTCGGTGAATGGTGATCAGTTCCGTGGCAAAAACGAGTCTGAAATCGCTATCTGGAATGAATGCGCAAGATTGCTTGCCAATGCGCTCATCTACTTCAACTCCGCGATACTGAGTCATCTTCTGGGACACTTTGAAGCGACAGGTGATGAAGAAAAAGCGGCTATCACTCGTGCTGTTTCGCCCGTTGCATGGCAAAGTATCAACTTAAGCGGGACGTATAACTTCACCAATACCGGAAAATTGCCTGATATTAGTGAAATTACGAAGCCAATCGTGGATGATTAAGCTTGGAAACGAAAGTAACCCACAGCTGGAGGCTATATAATACAAAGCCTGTAGCATTCTATGTTACTTTAGAGGGGAAAATCCCTAGAACCCCAATTTGCTCGCTTTCAGTGCTGATGGTAGCGCCAAGAATCGGTGCCGCCACCTGAACGATGTTTCAAGGTGGAGGCCACATTCTTCGGCACATTTACGCAATGGCTTACTGTCCAGCATACAGCGAATATATTCTAACCAAAGCTCTTTGTACCTCAGTCGAGCTAGCGGTGTCGCCGTTGTCGCTACAAAGGTTTTGCCGCAGTTCTTGCAGCGATAACGCTGCATCTTGTTTACCTTGCCGTGCCGATTGATCAGTGAGCTATGGCAGTGCGGACATTCAGGGTTTTCAACCATCCGCTCCTCAAGCTCTGTTATCAACTGTGAGACGCTATCAGTGCCTTTCAGCAGCTTCTCAACATAACGGGTTTGACTATCTGTTAAGTGTTCTAACTCGGCTATAAGCTTTGTAAATTGTGCTGGGATCATGATCAACCCTCAATAACTGTATTCATATACAGTGTAGCAACAATTTAGCAGAACATAGCCAATAAAAAAGCCCGTAAGGGCTTTTTTATTTTTAGCCCTAAACCACCTACTTCAGTAGGTGGTTATCATGCATGGTAGGGCTTTGCCCGTATACCTACCCATGTTAAATCTCCCTTTGATTTTTAGCGAAGTCAAAAAGGAAATTAACATGAGTAGATACGAGCAAGCATCGCATGTGTTCTGGCGATGTCAATATCACATAGTTTGGACGCCGAAGTATCGGTTTAGGGTTTTGAAGAATAAATTAGGCAAAGATGTTTACAGGTGTATTCACGTGTATTGCCAGCAACTCGGCTGCATAGTAGTGGAGTTGAATGTACAGATTGACCATGTCCATCTGGTAGTAAAAATTCCTCCAAAGTTATTCATATCGAATTTAATGGGAGCTTTAAAAGGAAAAATAGCATTGAAGCTATTTAGCAAATATCCGCATTTGAGAAAGAATAATACCAATTGCCTTAAAAGTTTGATCTAATGGCAGTATTTATATTCGAGTGATTTTCATATGCATACTGCCGACGACTTTAAACAATTAGCAAAGCAGACATCCAACGGCCAATTACGGACCCGCTATTTAGCTTTGTATCATTTCAAGAAAGGAGAAACACGTACTCAGATAGCCGCTTACCTCGGGGTTGCCAGAGGCAGTGTTAATACATGGGTATCCAACTATCTGGCTCACGGACTTGAAGGCCTGCAATCCAAACCTAGTCCGGGTAGACCCTGCCAGCTCTCCGTCTCTCAGCGAGAACAGGTCGCACATTTTATTGAAGAAAACGCGGTTAAAAAGGAAGGAGGTCGTTTGATTGCTCAGGATGTACGACAATACATTAGCGACACCTTCCAAATCGACTATCAGTTGCGAAACGTATACCGCATCATGGATACGCTCGGTTTCAGTTGGATAACCAGCCGCTCTAAACACCCTAAACAATCACAGCAAACCCAAGATACTTTTAAAAAACTTCCAGTTGGAAACGATCCTTCACACTCCAGGTCATCTCCCTCTGGATCGCGTTGACGTCTGGTTCCAAGACGAAGCACGATTCGGTCAGCAAAATCAGACGTCCAGAATATGGGCTGCGAAGGGCAGCAGACCAAGAGTGGTAAAGCAACAGCAATTCGATTATGGCTATATCTTTGGTGCGGTGTGTCCGAGCAATGGCAATACCCAGGCGCTTATCAGCCCTCTTGTCAATAAAGAGGTGATGAAGCAGCATCTGAAATTGATCAGCGAAGCGACAGAGCCTGGGCGTCATGCCGTTGTTGTGATGGATGGCGCTGGCTGGCATACATTTGACACGGCCAGCCCATTTACCAACGTCAGTCTCGTAAAACTCCCAGCCTATTCTCCGGAGCTGAACCCGATGGAACAGGTATGGCAATGGCTACGGCAGCGTTGCTTATCAAACCGGGTATTTCGAGGTTACGAAGAAATAGTAGAACAGGTCTCTCGTGCCTGGAATACATTCATTGAGGATGTTGAGCGAGTCAAAAATCTCTGTTGGAGAGAGTGGACAAATTTGGTCAATTAGTTAATGCAATTGGTATAAGATGTGGGGCAACCACTTTTGGCAAAGAGGCTACTTCGTTGACTCAGTTGGGATAAACGAAGAGATCATAAGACGGTATGTTCGTCACCAAGAGAAGGTTGAAAGACAAGAGCAAGCTCAGCTAGCCCTTGAATAGAAGGCCCCCTTTTAGGGGGTTAACGCAAAGCCACCTTCTTTAGAAGGTGGATTCTTTACTGTCTGTTACTTTGGAAGTTGTAGGTCATGGTAAGTGATATGCGAGTTTCATTGAAATCAAACACATCTCTGCCTATCCCGCTGGTATTTTCATTATCCAAATAACGTACATCAGCACCCACAGATAAGCTTCTCGACAATCTGTTGCGAATGCCGATGGAGTACATGCTTGCATCAGTATCGCGCCCAGCGTCGTCGATTGTATTGTTAATCTGTGAAAACTGAAAACGACTATAAATGGAAGTTCTTGAGCCAACCTCAAGGTTTGCGTTCAATCCGATTAATTTCTGGATTTGCTGACGGTTGTCAATACTGTATTCCGTATCGATATATCTGCCATCCAATGATAGCTTTAAGTTTCGCCGTTGATAACCAATACTACTACCAAGCTGGCGACGTAAGATAACCTGGTCGGTTAATTCCGTGATTAACTGGCTAAATTGAACTACCTGTTCCCCTGGCTGTAATTCGTAATTCAGGGTATCAGGCTGGAAACAGTCGAGAATATCGACTGAACCCGCGGGACAAACAAAAGTTCCGGCATCGGCAACATCGAACATCATAGTTGAAAATGTTGTGGTTCGCTCCTGGTAGGAGATTGATGTACGTATTCGTTTGGTGCCGTGGTTGAGGCTAAATGTCGCAGCTTCGCCATAATAGCGGCGATTATACTGAGCCTGAACACTGGTGCGCGGCGAAAATTGCCAACTAGTAGATATTCCTACAAAGGTTTTTCCATCGTCTTCACCTTCAGTGGATATCTTATTGAGCGTAACATTGAAAAAGCGGCCTTCAGCGGGACGATAGTTTAAACCGACCCCGTAAGTATTAAACTTTGAAAACTGATTGTTGAAACGAGCAAAGAAGTTCTGCAATTCACCTGCAATGTCATTTTCTTCGTGGGTAGCTGTGAGCAAGAGCCCAAAATCATAGTAAAGGTTATAACCAACTTCAGCATTTACGAATAACGATTCAAATTCTCCTCGGTCCTGCCGATCGGTTTTACGATAGGTTGCATTAGCACGCCAGTAAGCGTTTCTGAACCAATCGCCATTCACCAATGAAGCATTTGCCGAAACGCCCTTAGAGTCAATAAACTGATTAAAGGGGGAAGTACTGTCGCCTTCTACTTCTTCAAGTGTGTTATCAGACTTCGTTTCCATATACTGGCTGGTTACGCTTAAACCCCAAATGTCACCGCGAGGTACGTTCAACCTGGCTCCAGCACTGTGCGTGGTTATCTTGGTCAAGTCATCCGAATTTAGGAGATAATCGGAGGAAATGTAAGTTTCCGGACGATAGGACTGATATCCTTGAGAGCCGCTGCCGAAAATCTGAAATACGTTATCAATGACACTGAGATTGCCAGCATAGTTGAATTCCGTGAAATTAGTCGAACTACTGCCTTCATCAAGTTCGAAACGTTGATAAAGGTGAGTAGCGGACACGGTAGCACTGGCCTTTTTGCTGGTATAAATCCCGGTTAGAGTAGGAGAAATCTGTAACGCGTTTCTATCTTCGTAGCGGCTATTTTCACTCTCTGTGTCAAAAGATTGATTTACCAGAGATGCATCTACGGCACCCCGAAATTGGATGTCAGCATATACGTTAGCACTAAACGCTACCGCCACAGCTGTCGCGATAAATGCCGGGCGAAATGTATTAATCCTTTCCACAAGCTGTCCTTTATCGCTGTCTATTCAGAGGGACCACTACCGTAGTAGTAGCCATAGTAATTACCATTATCGGCGCTTTCGTTAACAGCTTTGTTAACCACGAAACCCACCGCCATATCAGGGTTGAGCCTGTCGACGATATTATTAATATCGTTTAACTTGGTTCGGCCCTCCTCAGTAACTATAACCGCCTGACCGGCAAAACTCGCCAGTACTGCTGATTCATTAATACCAATTAATGGTGGGGTATCGATAATGACAATACGATCAGGATAACGATTGGAAAACTCATCAATCGTCTCGTTCATTCGTTCGCTGGCTAATAACTCAGTAGACAAATGATGCGTTTGACCAGCAGGGATAATTCTCAGTTTATCTACGTTAGTACGATAGAGCACATCAGAGATATCCTTGTTTTCATCCAACAGATATTCCATAAGGCCTTCGCCGGGATTTACCCTCAAGGTTCTGGTAACATTTGGCTTAAGAACATCAGCATCTACTAATAGAACGGTTTTATCCTGTTCTGCGGCAAAGCTTAACGCTAAGTTAATTGCTGTAAAGGTTTTACCTTCTGATGGGCGCGCGCTGCTCACCATAATGATGTTGCTGTTATTGAGTGTCTTCGACAGTGCGCCAAAAGCATTTCTTAGCAACTTACGCTTAATTTCCCGGTATTCTTCGTTAATTAATTTTCGAGCATTGCTGACAGAAACAAAGCCTCTTTCATCAAGTTCTTCGAGGTCTATGGTCAGGCGCAACGCCTCATTATCCGCATTAACTGCAGCCCCAGGCTTTGACTTTGCTGGTGTTGGCTTGGTTTTGACCTGTCCCTCTGTTACTGGTGTTTCAACAGGCAGATCAGTTTTTGCCGCCTGTTGTTTTTCCAGGGTACGCTCAATGGTAGATGATTTCTTGTCTTCCTGAGCACTCTCTGCTTGCTGAGCGGCCTGCCTGGCTGCAGCTTCTCTTTGGCGCTGCAAGGCTTTTTCTATTGTGTTATTAGCCATTATAGGAACCTCTCTACCAGGTTAACATGCGCTACTTCTGCTGCCAGCAGGATAGCATACATGGTTACAATTGCCCCGGAGGATAAGATAAACAGGAACACTCGTAAACGGTTTCTACGTTGGATCTGCTTCAGGTTTAAATGCGTCACCGCACCTAAAACCGGGAACGATGTAAGGGCTGTTAATTGTCTGCCACGGACCAGCACTGGCCTGATTTGACTGATAGCGAATGCTAGTGCAACACCCATACCGAAACCAAGAACAAGAATACCTGTATAATACACGAGTCGTTTAGGCCCCGTAGGTGTATCTGGCACCAACGGTGGTTCGATAATTCTAAACTGCAACTCTTCGGATGATACATCGGCGCGACGTGAAAGCTCTGCCGCTTCTTTTCTACGTAACAATTCTTCATATTTCTGCTTAGTAATACCGTAATCACGATTCAGAGCAGTGGACTCCGCTTCAATTTGCGGGACCAGATCAATTTTGTTTCTTAGTTCCTGAATTTTAGCTTCAAAATCACTCTCCCTGACTCGCAGCGACGCGATTTGACCTTCGAGACGGCTAATCTCAAGCTTTAATTCTGTGGCAAGCGGACTTAAGTTTGTATCGTCTCCGTCTTCGGCTGTTTCGCTAAAGTAAGCTTTCAGTTCATCCTGGCGCGATTGTTCGAGCGAAGCTAACAAGCTCTTAGCTTCAATCACATCGGGATGCTTATCGGTGAATCGCAACTTTAACTGGTCGATTTTCTCTTCCAGAGATTTGATTCTGTTATCGTAGCGGGTTGTAATCACCGGCGTGTTATCGCCCTGACGAACATCAAATCCATCAGTAGCCCGACCTGAAGTCATTTGGCTTTTAAGCGATGAAACTTGTTGCTGTAATTCTCTGATTTGCAATCGAGTGCTTTCCAGATTGCTGTTTGCTCCCTGGAGTGTCGAGTAGAATGAGCCCGAAACCGGTAATATATCATTGTAGCGACGCTGGAAATCAGCAAGGCGTTGTTCAGCTTCGATTAGGCGGGTTTCATATTCTGAAATCTGCTCATCCAGAAAGCGACTGGCAGTATCGGTATCCCTACGGTTGTTACCTAAGCTTCCCTCAACGAACAAATCCAGTGTTTCCTGAACCACACGTTTAGCAAGTTCTGGATTGCGGTTAGAGTAGGAAATATTATAAATATTATTTCTGCCAGTTCTGTCCAGCCTGATATTTTTGCTAAGCGTATTAATCAGATTGGTGTAGCCCTCAGCAGTATTTACTGTAATGTCGAGGTCGGACTCCCTGGCGATAATCTCGATGTTGGAGCGACTTAACAGCGTCTGTGCCATCATCGCAATTTCTTGCTGAGGATTGGTTTGTATTGCTAAACCACTCAACAAAGGTTGAAGCATCGAGCGGGTGTCAACAAAGACAACAGCTTGAGACTTATAAACATCGGGCATCATTGCCACATAGCCAAATCCGATAGGGCAGATTAGCCACGAGCAAAGCATAATGTAGCGCTTTTTTAACCAAATCCCACGAATATAATCGAGGACCATCTCAATAGTTTGTTGCAGTTCCTGCATGATTTCGTCCGTTTACCGCTAATTAGACACAGTGATTACGATTCTGATTTCTAGAACCATGCTTCTGGAATAATAACGATATCACCAGGTAACATATCCACATTTTTAGAAATATCGCCATCGCGAATTAAGTCGTCAATGGCGATTTTGTATGTACTTTGGCGCCCATCCACAACTCGAATAAGCTTTGCATCGTTGCCGTCAGCGAATTCGGTCAAACCACCCACAGCGATCATTAAATCCAGCAGCGTCATATGCTCTGTGTAGTTAATTGCTGTTGGGTTGGTCGCTTCACCGATTACGCGAACCTGTTCGCTTAACGGACCTGAAAAACCGTTTACGCTCACGGTAACTCGAGGGTTGTTGATGTAAGTCGATAATTTTTCTTCGATTTCTCTTGCCAGCATTGTTGGGGTACGACCTGAAACATCCAGATCTTCAACCAGCGCAGTAGTAACCTTACCATCGGGACGAACCACGAAGCTTCCTGAGATTTCAGGGTTACGCCAAACAAAAATTGACACATTATCACCCGGGCCAATCAGATATTTGTAGTCATTAACATCCGTGGTGAGTGAGGGACGCGTGGTAGCCTGGGGTAGACTGCTGGTTCCACTACATCCGGTCAGTAAAGTTCCCAGTGCAGCCGCAGCGAGTAATAACCTGGTATTTACCTTTTCCATGCTTTTCTATCCTGTACTTAACAAATTAATTGACGGGTGACGTCTCAACTTATCAGACTTTTTGAGTCTGTTGTTAAAATTTAGTCACTAATATAATGCGATAGTGAGCAATTAGTCTATCTCATTCAAAAAAAATGTCATATCATAAATCCCGACAGCGGAAATTACGTCAATAACAGGCTGGTAAAAGACAATATGGCAGTTGCAAAAAACAGACAGAATAAGCGTTCTAACGCGTTGGTTATCACAGAAGCTTTGCTTGTTTCGTATGTGGGTTACATTACCAGCTTTATTTTGGTTCAGCTAAACCTGATTGCTGAACCTGATATCGAAAATCTGACAATTAATATCTTTCTGATCACGCTTTCAGTGCTGCTTTGCTCATTGTCTGTGGGTCTTTATGAAGCAAAGCTCCGAGAGACCTTCAGGGGGATTATCCGGCGTATCTTTGTGAGCTTGGGCCTGAGCTATTTTATTGTCGAAATTCTCACCGGCACTCTGTTTGCCTCGCTGGACATGCACTCTTACTATCTGCCCACCGCAATATGTCTGAATATTATCGCGCTGGTTTTTTTCCGATATTTTACTAATCGTCTTGGTTTGTTGGGACTCGGTCGTGTTCGTTTGGTTGTACTCGGAGCCGGAGAACGGGCATCGATTATAGAAAAGCGGATGCGACGTGATGTCGACCGTTTGGGTTTCGAACTACTTGGTTTTGTGCCCGTGCCGGGAGATAACCGGGAAGACGGGATAAAAAATGAAAAGATCATCCACGTTAAAGTAGATGAAAGTCTGCGTAATTTTGTGGTTGAAAATGACATTGAAGAAATTGTAATCGCCTGCGACCAACGACGGGGTACATTGCCAATAGAAATTCTGTTCGATTGCCGTTTACGCGGTATCGAAGTCACGGATTTGCTGGATTTTATGGAACGGGAAACCGGCCAGATTGCGGTAAACCTCATGTACCCGAGCTGGGTCATCTATTCCAACGGTTTCCATTCGCAAAACTATCTGCGTGATGCGCTTGACTATTCGATGAACGCAGTGCTTGCGTTGTTTGTTTTGTTCTTTACCTGGCCCTTTATGCTTATTACAGCGATGATCATCTACCTTGATGATGGACGCAGAACGAAAACCTCAGTGTTCTATAAACAGGAGCGTGTTGGGCAAAACGGGCGGTTATTTAAAATTATCAAGTTTCGCAGTATGCGGCCCGATGCCGAAAAAGACGGGGCAAAGTGGGCAACCAAGAACGACAATCGGGTTACCCGCATTGGTGCTTTTATCCGTAAATACCGAATCGACGAATTACCTCAATTGATCAACGTATTCAAAGGCGAAATGTCTTTCATCGGACCACGTCCGGAGCGCCCGGAGTTTGTTGAGCAACTGGTCAAAGAAGTGCCATATTACAACCAACGCCACAACGTTAAGCCCGGCTTAGCCGGCTGGGCGCAGCTTAATTATCCTTATGGGGCAAGTGTTGAAGACTCCATGGAAAAGCTTAAATTTGATTTATATTACGTAAAACACCAAAGTCTGCTGTTGGATATCCTAATTTTGATAAGAACTGTTGAGATTGTTTTGTTCGGAAAAGGGCGTTAGTTGTGAGTGTTGCAGACTCTCGCTTAAATGCAATGACAGTAGATGTGGAAGATTATTTCCAGGTGTCCGCCTTTGAGTCGGTTTTTACGCCTGATGACTGGCCGGATATTCCTCTGAGAGTCGAGGATAACACCAACAGACTACTGGATATTTTCGCCGAAAATAATGTTAAGTCGACTTTCTTTACCCTCGGTTGGGTGGGAAAGCGCTGCCCGAACCTGATTAAACGGATTGTAGATGAAGGACATGAGCTGGCTAGCCATGGTTTAAACCACCGACGTGCGACGACCATGGACCGTCAGGCTTTTGTTGATGACGTTCAAACCAGTAAGGCTATTTTAGAAGATGCCGGCGGCGTAGCGATAAAAGGCTATCGGGCCCCCAGCTTTTCTGTAAATGATACGAACCAATGGATTTACGAAGTCCTGGTGGAACTCGGCTTTACCTATTCCTCAAGCACCTACCCGGTTGTACATGACCTGTATGGCGTTCCAGACTGGCCACGATTTAAGCATGAGAGACCTGAAGGCATCACTGAAATTCCGGTGCCGACGATTATCAAGAAAGGTAAAAATGTCGGGATCGGCGGAGGTGGTTATTTTCGTTTGTATCCCTATTGGTTATCCAGAAAACGAATTGAACGATTTATGCAGACCGAGTCTGCGCCTTACAGTTTTTATTTCCATCCATGGGAAATTGACCCCGATCAGCCTCGAATAAATGAGGCGCCACTGAAGTCCAGGGTTCGCCATTACATTAACCTGAGCAAAATGGAAGGCAAACTCAAACAACTTCTGGCTGATTATCGCTGGGGTACAATGCAAGACGCTTACGAACTTAAATAATATCGCGGTGGTAAATCATGCAGGAGCAAGCAGTCGCAGGTAACAGCGATAAGGAAATAAATAAGGCCTTTACTGCCGTAATGGTACCTGTGATTCTGGTCTTATTGGGTTGGGCTGCGGTATTTCATCAGGGATTGGTTACCGCCATTACTATCTGGTACAACTCTGATATATTTAATCATTGTTTATTTGTCATCCCCGGCACTTTTTTCCTTATTTACCTCAAACGTAAGGCATTGCTTACACAGCCAATTAAACCAAATTATTGGCTGGCGATTCTAGTCCTTCCTGCCATTGCACTTTATGCCATAGGGTTGGCTGGAGAAGTGCAACTGTTTATGCATGCGGCTATGTTTGGTGTGCTACCGGTACTCATATGGATGGTGCTTGGTAATAAAGCGGCGTGGCAAATTTTATTTCCATTGGTGTTTATCCTCTTCTGTATTCCTGTAGGGGAAGAGTTGATTCCCTACTTGCAACAAATCGCTGCGAGATTCTCGGTAGATTTGCTTGAGCTATCCGGGATCCCTGTATTTCGTAGTGGGCTTTATATTGAGATACCTAAAGGGCGCTTTCTGGTGGCAGAAGCCTGCTCCGGGATCAGCTTTTTTATTGCATCGCTAGTGATCGGTTGTCTTTATGCTTATCTCAATATATATAGCACCAAGCGACGTTGTGTTTTTGTTTTACTGTCGGTGATATTTCCTGTAGCTGCCAATATTATCCGGGTTTATGGCATCATTCTGATCGCACACTTATCCGACATGCAATATGCGGTAGGTGCGGATCACCTTATCTATGGCTGGTTTTTCTTTGCTTTTGTGATTGTATGTTTAATTGGACTCGGTGAGTTGCTACGTGAAAAAGTGCCACCGCAACGCAATGATACAGAGCTTACTATTCAGCCTGGATCGCCCGTAACTGCTGCAAGAGGTGGCTTGATTTCTGTCGCTGTCTTATTAATGGCTGCGGCTGGGTGGTATCAGTTTATCGCCAGCGCTATTCCTGATAAGCAAGTTCAGCAGTTTGAGTTCGCAAATACCCCTCAAACCAAACCGCTCAGCGAGGACGAAGTTTACTGGTTAGTATGGAAGGCGAAATTCCGCTCGCCCACAGTTGAGCAGTATCTGCTACTCACTACGCCTTATGATTCCCCCATCACTGTCTACCAGGCTTTTTATGCTGCTGGAGACGGTGAACTGGTAAGCTCATTAAATCGTCTTTATGATCAGGACAGTTGGACCCGGGTAGAGTTGATTGACGTATCGACTTCTGCGGAGTATCCGTTTGCTGTGGAATTGCTTTCCTCACCAGCCGGTAACTTGCGGTTGATAGCCAGTTGGTATGTTTTAGCTGAAGATACCTTTGCCGGTAAACAACAAACCAAACTTCAACAAATCGTTACCACATTGGGTGGGGAGCCTGCCCATGGCGCAGTCGTAATTATGTCTATGGAAGTGGAACGCCGCTTTCTGCAAGCACAGCAACAGTGGTTCATGGATAAGGTGTCTCAGTCATACCCTGAACTCACGCAGCAATCGCGTCTGGCCGGTAATTAACTGTGTCCAAACTCGTTGGCAGTCTGCGAGCCCTGCCTGGCTGGTTAAACCGGCTAGTGGTGTGGAGCCAGTTGCATAACGTTAAAGGCAAATATGCTTTTTATCGGTGGATGTGTAAGCATTACTCAGATTGCTATGTGCGTTATCAGTTCGACCAGGCCAGTTTTGTTCTGCCGGTCGATGAGTGGTGCTTTTGGCTCGAGGGTGGGCCGGACAATTATTATCCGGATGAATTTGGCCCATTTTGCGATTTGCTCAATAAGCTGGGTCCCTTTTCTTTTTTTGATTTGGGGGCTGACATAGGCACTGTGAGTGCTCTGGTATCGAGAAACTGCACCCGGCTGCAGAATATCGTGGCTTTTGAACCCAATCCTGGCTCTTACGCCATGCTTAGTTACAACCTTGCCGGGCTCGAGGTTCCTGCTCTGGCGGTGAATCAGGCGGTTTCTGACTTTAACGGCATGGTGAGTTTTACCACTGAAAATAGTCAAACCGGTGATCACGAAGGCCATATTGTGCGGGGCTCTACCGGAGATACCAGAGTAACCTCAATTGATAGCTTTCTGGCTGACAATGTTATAAACCTGGCGGATATTCTGGTGCTCAAAATTGATGTGGAAGGCCAGGAAATTCCTGCTGTAAAAGGGGCTTTGGCGAGTATTCAGCGTGCTTCTGGCGTAGTGTTCCTGCTGGAGATACATCCTGAGGTACTGGCTTCCCAAGGGCAAACGCCAGAAGATATGTTTGGCGAAATTGAAACGATACTCGATGTGAGTTGGTTTGTGCCTATGTTTGGTCAGCGGAAGGTTGACAGACAGCAACCTTTTTTTAATCAGTTTCCAGGGCAGCAATACGACGTGATAGCACTAACTCCATCCCTGCAGCATTTGCTTTAATTACGAGCCGGGTAAAGCGTGTCAAACACCTGTTGTTGATAGTGCGCGGGGAAGCGTTCGATGATGGTTCTTTTCAGGGCCGATGGCAGTTCGGTTAAGCGATAATTATCTTTTAATTCTGCACTTCCGCTACTACGCTTGCGGATCTTTTTATTCGTGCCGTTTTCTGCAATCAAAACGCCTTGGGTTGCTTCAAAGCGGTATTCAATGGCGTTTGGATACCCATGATGTTGGAGCACCCAGTTTTGCTTGACCGTGGTGTCAGGGGAGGATTCAAGAATGATGCCGGCGTCGGCATAAGGATGATTATTATCGGCGTGATAAATTATGTTGCCGCTAATCAACCCGCCCTGATTACCTCTGCCTCCCATACCAAAACCTATGCCGCGGTCGCTGTTGATAACAATATTGTCGACTACCTGATTGTGACCACTATTATTCCACAAGTGAATCGCATGCTCAGCTACTCTGTCTGCAGGGCTGGCTATACCAAAAAACTGGTTGGAATCAATTAACCAGTGCTGACCAAGGTGTAAATCCACACCACCAATATAATACTGAGGTCCAATACCCTCAGTATAGCCGAAGGTGCAGTGACGGATAATGCCGTGGTCTGCCGCCGTTGGGCTATTAGCCCGGTGACTGACTTTAAGTAGTTGTTCATAAGCATTCTGTAACACACAGTGTTCAATAACGGCATAGTCGGCATTGGCTTCCCCCACGATCTGGATAATATGATGGGGAGCTGATTCCGCGGTTAAGCCTGAAAATGTAAAGTGGTGCCCGGTTACCCTGATAAGGTTTTTAACCCGTTTGGATGGGACCATTCCCGCGCCACGCAGAATAGTGGTGTCGGGATCGCCTGAAGCTGACTTCAATGCAACATGATTGCCAGTGATATTGAGGGTCGAACTGAGCTGATAGATACCATCGGCAATAAGGATAAGTGTATTGCCTCGCTGATTGGCTAGTTTGACGGCTTTGTAAAGCCCCTGCACAGTATCAACTTTGACGGTATATTGATATTGCTGAGAGATAGGTAATTCATCAGCCTGGCATAAAGAAGCGAATAGCGTTAGAAAAGCCAGGCGGACTAAGCGTTGCATTCTATGACTCCCCGGCAGGCTTTCGGCTGCCGAGAACTTTAGCCGGATTACCACCTACAATGGCGTAGTCAGGTACGGGGTTGATAACCACACTCCCTGCACCAATCACACATTTTTTACCGACGTCGGCCATCACCAACGCCCCGTTACCCAGCCAGCTATCCTCGCCAATAGTTACCTGAGTAAAAACGCCTCCTTGTTCACGTAGTGGAGTCTCCGGGTCTGAGAAGTTATGCTGACCTTTGCCGCTCATAATATGCACGGCGCTGCCTAATAAGCAGTTTTTCCCTATGGTGCATTTGCCTATATTGCACTGCGGTCCGATATAGGTACCTGCGCCGATTTGTGTGTCATGTTGGGAGAATAAGGTACCGAAACCGATAACCAGCTCCTGACTGGTGTGCTTAAAGATGAGTGAGTAAAATGCAGCTCTTAAATAGACGCCCAGCATTCCCGGCCACAGACTCATTAACTGTGACCAACTGGTAGTTGCCTGATCAGCCCCCATTAATGCACTTTGTAGCTTAAACAACAGATAAAAGGGCAGGGAAAGGATCACGAACAATAGCCTTAAGAGCATTTTGACAAAGGCTTTCATTGAGCAGTCGCCTTATCGTTGTCGAGCAGTTGTAACAAAGGGGTCAGAATGCCGTCCCAGGAATAGTGTTCGTCGATAGTTGCCAGGGCACTATTGCGTACAGACTGGTAGTGGTGAGGGGCTGCCATTAATCGTTTGATGGCATCAAACATATCATTTGGCTCGTCACCGACCTCAATATTTTGCCCCGGCGTGCACTTTATACCTTCAGCTCCCATTGAGGTGCTGACCACAGGTAACCCGCACGCAAAGGCCTGCAGGATTTTGTTCTGAATGCCGCGGGCTATCCGAAATGGCGCAACAAATATGTTGCTCTCATGGAAGTAGGGTAATATGTCTTCTACAAATCCAGTGACTCTCACATTGTTTACGCCTTGCAATCTGGCGATAGCCGGGGTTGGGTTCATGCCAGCGATAGTTAGCGTAGCATCGGGCCAACGGGTTAACACGCTCGGCCAGACCTCGTTATAAAACCACAGCATAGCATCTACGTTAGGCGTATAATCCATCACACCGGCAAACAACAAATGTGGCGTTGTTACTTCTGTGGGATGAGTCGTCGGGTAAAATTCAGCAGGGTCAATGCCATTGCCAATAGATAACACCTCGGCTGCAGGATTTCCCGTTTGCTGTTTGTACAAATTAGTCTCTGGTTCGGCAACAAAAAAGCAAGCATCGAACTGGCTTCCTATCCGATTTTCAAGGCGTTTGACCAAACTGGCTTCCCGTTGATACACCCAACGCATTGGCGGTTTGGTGTTGCATGAATACTGAAGCCATTTGTGAGAATCCATGTCCATGAAATCCATGATAAGGCGGGGGCGCCTGGCTATTTTTGCTAATGCCGTGGAGCGGAAAACATAATTCGCCATGCTGGAAGCAGTACAAACGATGGCATCAATATTTTGCCGCATTAGTAAATCATCTATTTGTTTCTGTAATCCGCTGTTATAAAAATGCGCTTCGCTCAAAGAGGTGTTGCCGGCGATACCAGACAAATAACGTAGCAGTTTGTGACTAAGTGGCTGACTAAGTGTGTGGCAGCCGTAATCCTGCTCCAGTCTTTTGAAATATTCGAGTTCATCTGACTGTTCGAAAGGAGCAGCTACCGTCACTTCTATGCCATTTTTGCGCAAAAAGTTTATCTGATGGAAAGAGCGTAGTTTCTCTCCTTTATTTGGCGGAAAAGGTATCCGCTGGGCAAGGTACAAACAGTGCAAGAGTGATCTCGTTTAGTTGTTATAGGCATATGTTTTGATTAGTGTATTATGCTTTCTGATGAATAAAAAGCCATAAGGGCATGTGAATCAGATTTCTGCCACAGACTGTATCTGAACGATTGCTGATTACGTCCCAAGCGGTTTATAAATGCCTTTGCAAAGCAAATGCTTATTTACACTTTCCCGAGCCAACGCTATTCTGCAGAGAGTTGGTATTTCAATCATTTTTCGGAGTAATCATTGAAGACGCTGGTACTAACTCAGAACTTCCCGCCTGCATCCGGAGGCAGCGGTCGCTGGTTCTGGGAACTCTATTCACGTTTAGGCAACGATTACATTGTTGCTGCCGATAAGATGGCCGATTCCGAGGTATTTGATTCCAACGCGCCAATGGCTATTCATCGTCTGCCGCTCTACAGTCCCCAATGGGGTGTAGCTAATCTGCAGGGTTTAAACTATTACTGGCAGTCGTTCAAAGCGCTCAGGCGGTTAGTGAAAGAGCAGGACATCAGCTACATCCATTGTGGCCGAGTGCTGCCTGAGGGATTGATGGCATGGATGCTGAAGAAAACACTGGGCACACCTTACCTGTGCTACGTGCACGGTGAAGATCTGGAAGCCAGTGCTTTGTCCCGCGAATTAAATAGTCTGACCAAACTGGTGATGCGCAGTGCCGATAAGATAATCTGCAACAGTCACAATAGCGCCAATATCGTTAGTCGCGTGGATGATAGTGTTAACCATAAAGTGACAGTAATGCATCCGGGCGCTGATACCAACAAGTTTTATCCGGTAGAAAATAAAGATGAGGATTTTCTCTCTGCCATGGGGTGGGATGGAAAAAGTGTCATTCTGACGGTTGGTCGATTGCAGGCTCGTAAAGGGCAGGACAAAATGATTGAAGCCATGCCTGAGATTTTAAAGCGCTGTCCACAGGCTCACTATGTGATCATTGGACATGGCGAGAGCCGTACTGATCTGGAGCACTTGATTGAGTCGCTGGCGTTACAGGATCACGTTCAAATGCTAACGGATTGTGACGATGAAACCATGATCAAATGCTATCAGCAATGCGATGTGTTTATTCTGCCCAACCGAACAGAAGGACAGGACATCGAAGGTTTTGGTATGGTACTGGTGGAAGCGCAGGCCTGTGCAAAACCTGTTATTGCCGGTGACTCAGGTGGCACTAAAGAAACATTGCTTGCCGGTGAAACCGGTGAAATTGTGGATGCCACCAAGGTAAGTGCCCTGGTCGACGTTATCACTTCATTTATAGAAGACCCGGCTCGCTGTGAAGCCTATGGGAAAGCAGGTCGAAAACATTCGGTTGAGGCCTTTGACTGGGACAATGCGGCAATAAACGCCCGCTCGGTGTTTGCTAAAGGCTAAGACCGGGCGAGTTGACGATACAGTGTCATCATCTGCCTGGCAGACTCTTCCCAGCCAAATGAATGACAGTGAGTGAGTCCCTTTTCTATTAGCTCTTCTTTTAGCTGTGGGTCATTTATCAGTTTGAGAATCGCCTCACTAAATGCGCCTTGAATTGTTATATCCACTTTTATTCCAGCGTCACCTGCCGCCTCGGGCAGCGAGCTGTTGTTGCCAGTGATAACCGGCACACCATAGGACATTGCTTCAAGGATAACCAGGCCAAAGCCTTCATAAAGGCTCGGGTACAGGAAGGCGTCGGCATGTTTGTATAAAGTGTGACGCTCTTCATCAGAGATAAAGCCAGTCAGTAAGACTTTTTCGCCCAACCCATATTCAGCAATTTTTTGCTCAACGGTACGTTGCGATTCGCCAGGAGCGCCGGCGATAATAAGTGTGTGCGGTATCTTCGAACTGATTTTGGCAAATTCATCAACCAGATATTCAACGTTTTTGCGTGGTTGCACGGTCCCGATAAACAGTAAATAGGGGGACATGGAAGCGATGGGTTGGTTTATGATATTGGTGGATTCAGTCGCCTCTCCTGGATTCGGTTCATATCCCTGATAGATTACCGAAGTTTTTTCTGCTGCTGCGCCTTCCCTGATAATGTCATTAGCAGTAGATTGAGAGACCGCGACTATATGCGTAGCGCTTGCCATATTCTCAAGAGTAGTTCGTTTGAGCATTCTGTCGAGACCATCGCCATGCACCTTCATGTAAAAGTAGGCAATATCATGAATGGTTAAAACCGATGGTATTTTACTTTTAACCGGAACATTATGATTAGGGCCGTGGAATATATCTAATCTGTCTAGTTTCATTACCAGCGGCAGATAATATTTCCACCAGACACTGGGGTGTTCGCTAAGTAGATTTACCGGTGTCCAGAGCGGGCGGTGTTTGACCTGTTTATTATCGGTTAGCCAGTCAAGCTTTTGCTCTCCGGGCTGATGTTGGTAATAAAGGTAAAAGGTGACATCAGAATGGTGCTGACTGACCAGCGTTTCGACTAATTTTTTTACATATCTGGATATTCCGGTATGGAATTGTGCTTTGACTACTTCAACGAAAATGCCGACCCGCATTGAGAATATCCCTTTAGTTTACTAGTTCTGGCTTGATACCATCATCGACCTATTGTTGCAGACAATAAAAAATTAAGCATCGGTTTTTTAGCGTAAATCTTTCAACGTTGTTGCAATAAAGTTGCATATCATTCGATTTATCAGGCAGTCCAGTTGTTTTACCTGCTTTTGAGATTGATTTCATTGGCTCTGTAATATGTTAGTGATATAAAGGATGTTTAACTATCTTATCCCGTTCTGCAGGAAATCGATTTGAATCCCGCAAATTTTCGTAATACCTGGGTGGTTTTTTGTCTTTACTCACAGGAAAGAGTGACGCGAAACTACCATAAGCTGGAAGCTCTACTGGAAATACTACTGAGAAATGGTGTAGAGGGCATTGTTTTAGTTGATAATTCATCGGGGATGCTTAAAGCAGAAATCAATCAGTTCACTAGTTTATCTTCGAAAGTACAGCAACTACGTGGCTCTAATAAATACGGAGAGTTTTCTGCGTGGGTGGAAGGAATGGAGTACATTGTTGCTGAGCACGGTGCTAAGTCATTCGTATTGTTTAATGACACCGTTTTTAGTCATTTTAAGTTGTTTTATTGGAAAATCATCAATTTCCTGAGTCAGATTGAGCGTTATTCTAAGCTGGAAAAGCCTGTTCAATTAGGTGAAACTGTTAAACTTCCGTACCAGTCTGTGGTGATGGGGATCTCTCATAAACATTTTGTCAGATCTGCCTTATTTTATTTAAATGAGTCTGCCAGTAGTTTATTTATTGCCGGATGTCACAGAGTGTTTCAACAGGCAGAACGTGCTTTTTGTGAAACCAATAGTTTTGAAATGTTAAAGCATTTTTTTAATGAATCCGGTGCGTATCATGTTGGTCGATGGCTATTTTCCGGGGGGTGGTATGGCTCCAAACCATATGATCAATTTGCGCCAAGATTACTGGAGCTCAAAGTAACCGCGATAGCCTGCGAGCATTTAAGTTCCGCAACCTGTATTCATCATGGCGGGAAGGCGGCGGACTCCAACTTGCAGCGTAACTTTAATTTACCTGAGCAAATACGCTTATTCAAATCGCAATTGTTTGGTCACCCGCTGTTTTCTTTAAAAATGCTTCGCAAATTAAGAGGGAAATAGCCGATGGTTAAAATGATGCAACTTAAAAAGTTCAGCATATATTTTCATGATTCGTTTTGCGTTGTCTTTAATTAAGGTTTAAGTATGTTTGTATTTGTTTGTCCAATTCGTCATCCGGCTTCGTCGAATGATTATGCCAGCGTGCTGACGTTTTTAAATAACACTATTGAGTCTTTAAATGCTCAACATACAAACCGACCTTACAAAATCGTTGTTGTCTGCAATGAGGTACCGCCAGTGCCAGAAACCTTTAACAATACTGAGTTTGTGGCAGTCGATTTTCCACCTCCTGACACGAATAAGGGCACTCAGGTACCTTTAGATTTAGTAAAAGATGATAAGGGATGTAAAATTTCGATTGGATTGCTTTATGCAAAACGTTTTTCGCCCGATTATGTCTATGTAATAGACGGTGATGATTGGTTTAATATTGATACTATTGAACACGTGTATAAGTCTTCAGCCAGTGATTTGTTCTATGCAAATTCAGGGTATGTAGTTAATTTGGCAGAGAAGACTTTTTTGAAAAAGTTTGGCCTTTGTCGCTATTGCGGTTCGGTTTACATCTATAGTTTTGCGGTGCTCATGAAACTTTCCGGCTTATCTCAACTGGAGTATAGGCAGGGATTGAATAAGGAGAGAATCTATGAAGCCGTCGACCCCTTCTTTCTAAAGCAGATACTTGGCAATCATCGTCATCAACTTCACACCTTTCGCTCTAAAGGTCTGCAGGTGCGGGAGCTGTTAGTACCTGCCGTGGCGTGGATTCTGAATACCGGCGAAAATCACTCCGCGCAAAATCCGGGTAAATACGGACTGCCATTATCAAAAAGTTTTCTTACACAATTTGGCATTAGCTCAATTGAGGCTAGCGAAAAGCCGATAGGGCTAAATAAGAGGGTGAAAGCCTTACTCGAGAGCTTACAGTCTTATATTGGCTGGCGAGCGACCGATAAAAAGCAAACCATGATTTAGTGGTTTTTGGCGGCTCAACAGGGCGCTTTTCGAGTTAGCGAAGTACAGCTGTTACAGGTTGCCGTACTTCCAGCTATCAGGGACTTTGGTTCCAATTTGCTTTTCAAGTTTGGCTATGTCTTCAGCAAAGTACGGGTAGTATTTGGCATTTTCGTTAGCCGAGGGCTGGTTTTTAGTGACCAGTCGATGCTTGTAGGCTTTAAACCAAGCGGTTTTTTTAATGTTCAGGATAGACCTTCCCCAGGCACGTTTATGCAGGTAATTTTGAATTAGAGTCAGCCTTCTGGCGACTTTTTTGCTGCCAAAGCCAACTGAAGATGCATTAAAGTTTCGAGTAGCACTTTGTGGAGCAAATGATGGATCCACGCCAATGAAATCGAAAACTTCCTGAATGAGCTTTAAAGGTTCGGTCTTAATACGATCGAAGAAAACGACTTTGATGTTGTCAGGGTTAAACTGACTATATAAGTATTCTACCTGCTCACCATACAAACTCTTGGTAAAAATAACGGATTGACTGGTGAACACGTCATCAAACGAGGTGATATCGGTGACATCACGTTCTTTATACAAAGAATAAGAGCTCCTCGTGCGCTCAACAGGGTTACGCAAAATTATTATTAATTTTGCATCCGGACAAACTTTGGATATGCCGTCGATGGCTTGCCGGGAGGATAAATAATCGGGGGTTATTTCACCACAAACCTTTGATTTGTCAGTGAATTTAATAAGGTATTTGTCAAGCTCACTTAATGGCCGCTTATTAAAAAACTGCATTTCCTTTTGGGGCATAAATATTTCAGGGTGTTCGAGAAAGCACTCGAACATCCAACTGGTACCCGAACGTTGCGCACCAATACCAATAAAGTGAGGGGGAGATGTAATCATTTTTATTAACTCAAATTATGAGCGGGTAGTGTAACACTCTATTATTAAACGTAAAGACTGTGATTTTCACATATAAATATAGGGAATAATACGTACAGGTAGGGCGTGAGATTTAAAATTCGCGTTCTGACCTAATAATTCGTTGCTACTTGACTCTGTCTGAGGTTGAATATGTAAATGGGATTTAAACGGGACTTGCCGTATCCTGTTTGGCAATATATTTAATGGACTACTGAGAGTTACTAAGCTTTACTGCAGAGTGAACATAGAGCCCTCACCGTTTTTCAGGTTGTGGTATGGTAAAAATTGCGCTTTATTTAGCATTGATTGTCAGTTTCTTTATGATATTCAATGCCCCTTGGGTTGCGGCGCTGGTCTATTCCATCGTTTCCGTGATGCAGCCCCAGTACATATGGTTTTGGGCTTTTGAAGATTTTTCTGCTTTTAAGGTGTCTGCTGGAATAACTATCATTGCGTGGGCATGGCATGTTTTAAACGGGAATATTCGCTGGGATGTCTACCAGTCAGGCCAATTTAAAGGTGTTGTTGCACTCACGATAATATTTCATCTCTCCAATATGTTGACGCCTTATGAAAGTTACTTTTCATTAGTAAGCGGCGACTTGGTGGTGGACATATTTACAACCATAGCCATCATGTACTTTTTTGTATTGCCGCTGATCAATCAGGAAAACACAATCAAGTTTTTCGGCTTCATGTTTATTTTCATTACCGTTTATTATGCCTATTGGGCAAACGATCACTATCTAAGTGGCAATTGGTCACAATTTGAGGGAGGGCGCTTACTAGGGCCTCGGCGCAGTCCCTATAAAGATGGCAACGTAACGTCTATCGTATTAACCAGCGGTCTGGCTTTTGTCATGTTTGGGATCCGTTATTTCAAACAAAAGTGGCTCAAGTACGCCTTGATCATGACGTTGCCTTTTATCTGGCATGCTTTGATTCTTTTTGCTTCTCGTGGTGCATTATTAAGCGCTGCCTCTGTGACGCTGTTTTTCGCTTTGGTAGTAAAGTCCAAATCACTTAATCTCGTTATGGCAATTGGCTTTGTTGCGATGCTGGTTTATCAGGGGGGTATGCTTGTGCAGCGCACCTCGAGTACCGTTAGCCAGGCCCAGTCTACGAGTAGTGATGATGAGCCGCTGAATCCTCGCCTGGTTTCCTGGTCTGTTGGCATAGGTATAGCCTTCGAATATCCTCTGCTCGGAGCGGGGCCACAGAGATTTCAATATGCATCACAGCAACTTTATCCGGGTAAATCGCCTCATGTAGCGCACAATACGCTAATTAACTTTTCCGCAAATACGGGACTAATTGCCGGTTTGATTTATCTTTCTTTCTTTTGGGTTTCATATAAGCAATACAAGTTTGTCAAACGATTTGCCGAAGATAACTCTACGTTCGACTACATAAATTTATCTTGTATGGGAGGCTTAGTTGGCTTCTTTGTCGGGGCGTTTTTCCTTGATTTAATTATCTTTGAACCGTTTTATTTTTTATTAATTCTAATCACGGCTAACTATTACATGGTTAAGAATGCGGTAGAGAATAACACCGGTATTGAGGGGATCCGTATGGCAGACCTCAGTGAAGATGATGCCAGTAACACTCAGAAGGTCACGGCATGAATGGACTTAAATACAATATAGTCATGTTCGCTTATAACGAGCAGGATAATATTGAAACTTCTATAACAAGTGTCTTTAATAGTACCGATGAATATTTGCATCGCTTTTATGTTATCGCCAATGGTTGCACTGACAACACTGTAAGTGTGGCTAACGCGGTAAAGCAAAAACTCAATTTTAATGAGCTAACAGTCCATGAAATTGAGCTCGGCGATAAATGTAATGCGTGGAATACCTACGTACATGAACTGGCAGATGAAGTTGCAGTGCATTTCTTCGTAGATGCTGATGTACGTTTCTCATCAGACTGTTTTCCCAAAATGGCGGAAAAACTTCATGCCTCGCCGGAGCAAACCGTTATTATCGCGGGAATGCCCCTTAGTGGCAGAAATCTGGACTTTTATCGCAGCCTGGTAATTGAACGCGCTTGTTTCTTTGGTAATCTTTATGGCATGAAGTGGTCTTACATAAAGCGGATTCGGGAAAAACCGTTTTACCTGCCGATTGGATTGAATTGGATTGATTCGTTTTTGACAAAAGCTGCGAATACCAATTTGGCTTTCGGTAAGAAAAACTTACCTAACAGAACGACTTGGTTAGAGGGAGTAGGATATGACTTTGAAAAGTTGTCGGTGTTTAAGCTCAGCGACATCCGCCTGTATAAAAACCGAATAGCCCGGTATGAGCTAGGTAAGATTCAGGAAGTGTTTCTTGACCAACTGCCTTGCGAACAATGGCCACGGGATATGACCCCTATTAATGAACAAATTGAAGCTGATTTCGACCAGTTGGCAAAGCACCTGGGGCCGATTAAAAAGCGGATGGTGAGAAAGCGCCTGACACGCTTATTGAATAAAAAACGAAATTCAGCCTAACCTTCTGATTCCTAGCTTTCTTTTTAGTTTAATTGAGTTCCTAGTTCGAGTTATTACCCTATGCTAACTGCCCGCTCCGGAATTATAGCCAGCGCATTGTCTGTCCTGACACAGGTGACGCGGCGCATGGTTGGTGTTGTAAGCCTGATTATTCTGGCTCGGATCCTGACTCCCGAAGACTATGGTCTTGTTGCTATTGCACTGTTGTTCCTTAATTTTATAGATGTTATTTCAAGTACTGGCGGAGACAGTTACCTGTTAAGCCGGGAAGAATTGAGTGACGATTTGGTTTATACCAATTGGACACTTAACTTCATATTGAAAGGTAGTCTGGCTGTATTACTTGCACTCTCCAGTTATCCCATTGCCCAATATTATGACGATCCTCGCTTGATGCCGGTTATTCTGGTGCTTAGTTTACAGTCATTTATCGCCCAGTTGGGCAGCCCGGGACTGATTTATAAAATTAAAAAGCAAGAGCTGGGGGCTATCACTAAATGGCAAATCATATCCCGGTTTGTAACAACTGGGATTACAATTGGCATTGCGGTTATCTATGAAACCTATTGGGCGCTGGTACTGGGCCAGTTCATGGTAACGGTCAGTCAACTTTTATCAGGCTATGTCATCGCGCCAAAGATGCCAAGATTCTCGTTAAAAAATATTCGTCCACAGTGGGAGTTTTCAAAATGGGTGTTGCCTCAGTCGATACTTAATTTTTTCAGAAGTCAACTGGACGCAATGTTTGTTACAGTCACCTTTGACAAGGCCATCGTTGGTGGATATAACTCAATGCGTTACTACGCTAACATTCCTACCACGATGTTTATCAATCCGGCCAGTGGTCCGTTGCTGACTCAGTTCTCTCAATTCAAGAACAATCCCAATTATTTTGAAAAGCAGTTACAGGTTGTACTGTTTTTCATGTCGATGATCACCGCGCCCATCATTTATCTAATGAACGCCCATGCCGCTTATGTCGTGGAATTAATTCTGGGGCAAAAGTGGGTTGAGTATTCGGACTTGCTGGCAATATTTGCTTTCTTTACCATTGTGATGACGCTTAACAATATCCTCAGCCAAATCGTGATGTTAAAGGATCGTACGAGGTTATTGTTTGGTTATTCCATATATTCCACAATCGCCCAGGCGATAATGTTTGCAACAGTTGATTTCACCAGCGTTAACCAGTTGGCGGAATATAAGGTGGCGCTTGATGTCTTTTCTGTGGTGTTATTCTTCACCATCGTAATATGGGCTTTTGTTGGCAAGCATGCGTACTTTGCGCTGGTAGCTCCGTTAGTGCCGTCTGTTCTGACAATATCACTTAGCGGACATCTGGCATTTTTGGTAATACCTACCGTTGATTCATTCTGGACGCTGGCCGGGCATTCATTAATCACGGCCGCTTTATTCGGTATGATGCAGCTTATGTTGATTTTAGTGCTACAAAGCAGGGTCTATTGTTTTGCCTACACAGTTAAATTAATGATGCCTGCCTGGCAAAAATGCCGGCGTATGGTGGGTAGTGCGTAAAAGAGCGAGTTTGGTAATATCAGTATTCAGGCTTAAAAAACTGGTCCAGAGAATAGAATGACAACGACAAATAAACTAACGAGATGGCTTGCAGCGGTTTTGGGGTTGTTTGGCCTGGCCTTGCTAGCTCTGAATCTCTATGGTTTTACCCAGGATTTAAGGCCTGACGGGCTGACACCGGAAGTCCTTAGGTTTGGTGAACAGGATCTCACCCTAACACCGCCGGAGTTAAAGCAGGCAATCTTTCGTTTGCCCGGTGAAACGGATAAACAATATGCGAAGCGTCTGACCCTAGACTTAGCCGGGGGGATTGCCCATGTGGAGTGGGAAGACTTCGATCCCGATTTGTTTCATCAGCGCGTACCGCTGTGGGAAAACTATATCCTCCATCTGATGGGTGTTGTGACCAGCATTCCTGAGTATCAGCGTTACCATTATGCAAACCCTTATCGCAGTATTGAACGTGGTATTGGAATTTGCGGTGACGCTTCCATGACCCTGTCAGGCTTGCTTGATGAGCAGGGCATTGCCAACAAGATTATTACTGTGCCTGGCCATGTAATGGTAGAAGCCTATTTTGATGGTGAGCCACTGCTACTGGATGCTGACTTTGGCGTTGTGCTGGAACAGGGCATCATGTTTTATGAGCAAAACCCACAGGCGCTGATTAGCGCTTACCAGCAGCAATTAGGACGGGTTAATGATGGTGAGCTTATGATTGCCGGTAACCTGATTAAAGACGGGTTCAAATACTGGAACGGCACGTCGCACTTTATTACCAAAAAATATTACTTTGAGAAGGTTGCTTATGTGGTCAAGTGGGCTTTCCCTGTTACTCTGCTGCTCATCGCAATGGTAATGTGGCGTAAAACCGGACGACGGTGAGCCGGTTTTAACCAAGGTTTACTGCCAGTGGATCATCACCGGGTTGGTAAAGAACTGATAGTGATGCTGCTCAGGTTGAATGCTGCGTCCAAACCAACGCACCGCCGTAATGTTAGCATTGGCAGGCAGGCGTATCTCAAAGCTATGTTCCCGGCGCTGTGAATCAGGGAAAAATACTTCTGTTTGCACGCCATTCTCAGTCACTATCACTGCCGTAACCTCGTCCAGTGACGTTTTAAAGCCCTGCCAGTCTTTCTCATTCAGCGTCACGCTAAGTTTGGCGGTGAGTGGTAAACGAGGACTGTCGATCACGTTTCCAGCCTGAGCGAGTGTCTGCCCGTTGTCATTTTGTACCTGCGCACTCAATGAGGCGACAAATTTACCATGCTGGGCCCAGTAAATACCGCTGGCGAATCCGTTAAGTAGATCGTTGGTGCGGCGACTGCTGGCGTAGACGTGCGTGGTCGAAAACTCGCATGGCCAGTAGTCCATACGGGTATTATGGAAATCGGATGGTGCGCGAGCGGCAAAGGTTTGTAAGCCGGCCTGCAGCAGGGTGTCCCAATCATTGCCTGGAATAGCCACGGCAGGATCCCAGCCATGGCGGGTTTTAAACCGATTATTATAGGACCCGTTATCTTCACCACGCTTTTTCTGATGGCCCGGCGCACCGGAAAAGCCGATAACGTAAGGAGTCTGTGATCGCCATTTCTGCATGTCATGAGCATTTTCGCCGGGTTCTAAATCTTTGCGGCTGGGATGGTTATACATAACAACCGGCGGCGTCTCGCTGCTTTTAAACTGGCTATTCAACCATTGCAGTGCCTGACTTTCATCAATAGTAGTGGATTTAGTTTTGCCATAATGATCATAACGGTCTCTGAACAGGCTGATAAGCCGGTCATGGTTCACCGATTCAGGAAACAGTAAGGTCATATGCTCGCGGCCGGCAAACGGTGGAATATTCCACTCCAGACCGGCAATCAGGGTTAAATCACTGAACTGAGACGAAGCATTGGCGAAATCCTGCCAGTATTCTGCAGAAAATACCCCTTTCAGGTTATGATCGCCGTGGTCGGTAATAGCAACGGCGTCACAGCCAAATTTACTGGCATTTTCTGCCAACTGCGTAATGCTGAAACGACCATCTGAAAACCTGGTATGGGTGTGCGTATCTACCTGAAACCAGTTACCGCTTTGGGTAATCTGACCGGCTTTAACAGGTCTGTCATAGGTGGCAGTCGTAATCGCTTGTTGGCGTTGCGACGTATCATTGGCGTAAACGGGCAAAGCCTGAATGCGGTTATCTATCCGCGCTTCCATTTCCTGATATCTTGGATCTGATTCACTGCCAAATACACTGGCAAAGGTTTCTTCACTCAGTCCCTCTGGCAGGTCGTGGAGTAACGGGATAAACTGACTTTCACTGTCGATACCGGCTAAAACTTCCTGCACACGGCGAGCGTTGGAGTCACTGGAGATGGCGAAATCGGCCAGTTCAACACCAGCTTTATCCGCAGTAAGATCCCGGAAACTGTATCCTGAGCCGCCTTTGGCAGAGTCCATCACTTCTTTGAGTTTGCCTATGTTAATACTCATTTGCTTTTCGCTGGCCAGCCGCAATGCTACTGAGTAAAAAAAGTGCAGCCGAAGGTCCATCCTACCTCGCAGGACATATTTTTTCGGCTGCATTAATGAGTAATCCACAGGCATAGCAACAATTCGCGCAAAGTCCGGAGCGCCAAAAGACATCGCCAGTGCCCACAAGGCCGCGAAGTTCTCGTCGGTGGGATCTTCAGATGCCGAACGGGTTTTTGCCAGCAAGAAGGTTTTTCCGATCATCTCTGCTGTCGTTGCAGTGCGCTCTGAATGTGATTGAATGTAGTCCAGATAAGTTTGAATGGTCTCGGTTTCTACGCCATTGATCTGCCGTAAATCCTGAACCATCTTAAAGGTGTCAGTGAGTCGTTGCTCAACCGCTGCTTTAAGGTTACCGGGCTTTTTGAAACGTACCACGACCTGGTTATTTTCCAGCTGCGTATTGGATAAAATATTATTCAGGGTGGTCAGTGCTTCTTCACCGAAAAGCAGTCGGGCGAGGCCCTTCGCGAAGTATTCAATAAGTTTACCGGGAACCGGGAGGCTGCCCAGCTTACACTGCGAAAATGTCATAGTGCCATTGAAATCAGGCATCAGCCAGCAACTGAAGTTAACATACACCACACCAGGGATAGTGGTCAGGGAAGAGGCGATAAGAATGCCATAGCTGCTGCTGTTTAAACGTAACTGCACCGCCGGCACGGTATAACTGACCGCATTTGATATGGCTTCAAGGTGGTCGGCTGTTACCGAAATACTGACGTCTTCCCGGGATGACATTAACGGCTTTAAAATCTTTGCGGCACCTGAGCGCGCCTGTGCAGCCTGGCTTGGCGTCAGGTTACTAGTGGGGATAACCAATGGCGAAAACGAAAAAATTAACGCTAGCAGGATAAGAATTACACTGTATTTGATGATCCGCCCTTTGCGCCAGAAGCGCTTCTTACTTGGCTTGTTTGCCGATGTGGGAGATTGGTTTGGCATAATAATGACCGTTTTACTGTTCGTCGTTTACGAGGCTAGCCGTTGGTAGATGCTGTTAAACGCATCACACATAGACGTTACGCTAAAGCGTGTGGCAAACCGGCTTTTTGCCGCGCTGGCAAATTTATCATACAGCGCTCTATCACTGACAATTTGTTGAATCGCGAGGGCAAAGGCCGTCTGATCGTCATTGCCCACCACCAGGCCGTTTTCATTGTGGGCAATTACTTCTTTATTACCCCCGGCGTCAGTGACGACGCAGGGTTTGCCGATAGACATTGCTTCCAGCAGCGTCATGGAAGTTCCCTCGCTGAAGGAAGACAGAAGAAAAATGTCCATAAGAGAGAGATATTGCGATGGCTGTGGCTGATAGCCGGTAAGTCTGACCGCATCGGCAATACCCAGCTCGGCGATTCGTTGCTCAATAGCTGAGCGCATCTCGCCATCGCCCACTATCACCAATACGGCATTTAATCCGGTATCCAGGCAGTCCTTGAAAGCGCTTAACATCATCAGGTGATTCTTAATGGGGTCAAAACGAGCAATGGTGCCCAACACAATTGTGTCTGGCTGAATCTTTAACTGCTCGCGCAAGGCGTCCAGTGATGACTGCTCAGCCGGCAACAGCGCCTGAATGCCATTGTAGATTACCGATATCTTTTTTTCGTTTAGGTTTTCGTGGGTGACCAACGCTTGCTTGGTGGCGGCGGAAATGGCCGTCATGCTGTCTGTCAGGCTCTGGAGTACAGGGTTGACTAACTTACGCTTCCAGGTGCCAAAATCGGGGTAGAAGCGGCCGTGTTCGGTAAATATAACCTTAGTTTTAAGACCTGCTGCAGCAATTACACCGTAGACCCAAGGGGTGTACTGATGGCAGTGTATAATATCGATTTTGTGTTGGCGAATATGGGCCCGAATGGCTTTAATCAGCGCTTTGTCAAAACCAGGCTGGCGGGGATGCGTGGTAATTTGAATGCCGTTTTGTTTAAGCACTTCCCCCCAGGGGCCTAAAGGATTCTCGATACAGAATATAGACATTTCAATTGAGGTCGCAGCAAAACCTTCTATCAGGTTTTTAATGACCATCTCGGTACCGCCAATACGCATATCATAGGTGATATGCATTACCCTCATACTTGCGCTCACGCAGCCTCTGCCTCACTTTCAATATAGCGCTGATACCACATTTCAAACATCAGCATACTCCATAGCAGGGTACCATGTTGGTAACTGCCATTTTGATGCTGCTGCCAGAACTGACGGATTACTGCCGGTTTAAAGTACCGGCACAGGCCGTTGTTGTCTTTCAGGATGTAGCTTTCGGCGATGGCTTTAATTTCATTTCTGAGCCAGCTGTCCAGCGGTACTGAAAAGCCCATTTTTTTACGGTACAGAATGTCGTCTGGTAACAGCGGTTTAAAAGCTTCTTTGAGGATATGTTTTTTCTCGCCGTCTTTAAATTTGAAGGCGGACGGAACCGTGGCTGCAAATTCTATGACTTCGCGGTCTAAAATTGGAGCGCGAACTTCCAGTGAATTGGCCATGCTCATGCGATCGACCTTGACCAGAATACCGCCGGGCAAAAACGTCGTAAGGTCGGTATAGAGTATTTTGGCCAGGTGATCCGGTCCGTTGGCTCTGGCATAAGCGTCCAGGGTTATTTGGCTGGGGTGGTAATCGCCCAAACGATTGGCAAAATCCGGGGCTACCAGCTGTTGCCAGTGGCGCTGGTCGATTTGTGCATTGGACAGGTAAAAACCCATCGCCGGATCGCAGGATAAGCTGTCACACAGGGATTTAGCCTTGCGCAGTAAAGTTATCGACGAGCCGGCGCTTAGCAGGTTAGCCAGCCCGGGCAATACATTCTTGCGTATCCAGCCCGGCACTTTATTGCGTAGATTATTCTCTACTGCGTCGACACTGTATTTCTCATAGCCGGCAAACACTTCGTCGCCACCATCACCGGCAATAGCAACCGTGACCTCCTGACGGGCCAGCTTAGACACAAAATAGGTTGGCACTAACGACGGGTCTGCGAAGGGTTCGTCAAAAAAGCTGACAATATGCTCAAGGTTGTCGCTGACATTGTCATGAACAATAAATTCGTGATGTTCGGTGTGATACTGGTCAGCCACTGCCTTGGCAAATTCTGTTTCATTGAAGCGCTCTTCATCAAAACCGATAGAGCAGGTTTTCACCGGCGACTCAGATTGATTTGCCATCATGGCAACTACGCCACTGGAATCGACACCACCACTAAGAAAAGCGCCGAGTGGTACATCTGCTATCATCCGCTGTTTAGTACAGTGCGCGGTAAGCTCTCTCAACTGATTTGTGAGAGCTTCTTCGGAATTGTTGCTGGTGCGACTAAAATCAACGTCCCAGTAGCGCTTGATAGTCAGTTCGCCCCCTTTAAACAGCATATAATGACCGGGAGGACATTTTTGAATATCGGTGAAAATCGTTTTTGGGTCCGGGACGTACTGGTAAGCAAAAAAGTCGTATACCGCGTCGTCGCGGATGGACTTGCTGATAAAAGGTAAAGGTAGTAACGCTTTTATTTCGGAGGCAAAAGCGAATTTGCCTTGCTGGTGAGTGTAATAAAGTGGCTTTTTACCAATTCTGTCGCGGGCAAGAAAGACGGTTTGCTCAACGGTATCCCAGATAGCCAGCGCAAACATGCCATTGAGCTTATCAAGACAATCCGGGCCCTCCAGTGCATAGAGGGTCAGGATAACTTCGGTATCGGTATGGGTCGTAAACTGATGGCCTTGTGCTTCCAACGATGCGCGAATATCGAGGAAATTGTAAATTTCACCATTAAACACAATTACGTAACGGCGGTCCGGGCTGAACATCGGTTGGTTGCCCGCTGCGGATAAATCCAGAATACTCAGGCGGCGATGGCACAAACCCACTCCGGCATCCAGATAAGTACCGCCCGCATCCGGCCCCCGGTGATAAATGGCCTGACCCATGCCTGACAAAAGGGACTCATCACCCGATTCAAACTGATAGCGGCTGAAGCCGGCAATCCCGCACATAAAAATCCTGCCTTATAAACTGATATAGCGTCGTATAGCCGACCCCATAGAAACTGTTAATCCCAACGGAAGTCGGGGCCAGATTGTTTCCGCTAACTGCCTTACTGTACCCGGAGGACCCGTTTCAACTGCTGCCGCTAGCTCAGGTGTTGCACCGTCATGCCAGTGCAACGCATAGGGCACAGCGCCCCATTGAGTTTTAAATTTATAAGTACCTTCACCAAAAGAGGAGCGGCCAAAATCAAACATCCGCTGGCCGTTATCGGTGACGTTAGCCAGTAGTGACCAATAAAGTAACATATTTGGCGCCAGCCGGTTATGCTGACTCAAAGTCGACGCCCAGGGAATGGCAGCCATTTGCCCGTTGATTAACACAATGCCTGCGCCGATGGCTAAATCTCCGGTGTAAACAACACAAACCCGGGCGCCATCATCGTAATTGGCTAAAATACGTTCAAACCACCTGCGGGAGTGAACCGGTGAGGCTAGCTGGCGCATATTCTGTTTATACACGTCGTAAAAGTCGCCTAGTAACGCTTTATGTTGAGTAAAGTTATCTGCCATTTTCATGGTCAGGCCGTTCTTTTCGGCTTTACGGATCTGACTGCGTAACTTGGACTTAAACTGGCTCAATAATGCTTCACTGCTGTCTGGCAATGGTAAGCGTAAAATCACTTTCTGGCCGGGACTCAGGGTGTTGGTATCCGCTGGTTCCTGACGTAAATCGCGGTAATCACTTTGCTCATTAAGATGCGATAGCAGAGCTGTTTTTATATCCTGGCTGTCTGCCAGCGCAAAGCCGGTATCACAAAAAGGCAGGGCGACCAGATGCCCGGCCTTAAGCGGGCGTTTAAAATCGATGGCCGGCAGTACACCGATTAAGTTGCCGTTAGTATCTTCGGCCAGCAGGTAGTGCATTGACTGTTGATATGCCTGTTCACAGGCTATGCCCCAGCCAAATTTATGGTATGGCGTTGCTTCAGCATGCTGTGCAACATAGTTATCCCAGGCTGCTGCATCGGTGGGTGTTGCCCGTCTGATGTTCATAAAAGAACGGCTTCCTCCGGATTTCTCACATTCAGTATTTCACAGGCTTCTGTGATGGTACAAAACTGCACAGGGCCCGACTTTTTGAGGTGTTCTACAGTGGTTTTAATCCGCTGACAAATCACGTCAAGCGAGTTTTTTTCATCAAATAATCCGGTAACACCGTCTATCAGACTGGAACTATGCAAATACATATGAATGACGTTATGTCCCCGACCTAATGCAGAGTCCATCAGCAAACAAAGGTTCTCGCTGTCATTTAACTCAGGACTCAGATAAAGTTTTCTCAATATGCGCGTATGCCACATTAAACCAATGGTGTGGAGCATTTTAAGCGGCGCAGATTCGCCCAGACGGTGAATTTTATCCACGGTTTCGTAATTCTGACGATTAAAGCCAGCGGTGACTGGTAGCTCCATTATCTGACGTTGGTTACCAGGCTTAAGCGGAGCGCTAAAATCAGGCCAGTAAGGGGTCAGGGGTGACCCTTCGCAGGTGAAAAACTCATTTCGATAATAGGGATAAACACTGCTGTCGACGCGAAATCCCCGGTCGGCCAGAAGCTTCAAGACTTTGCTGTCAATCCCCCAACGGCCGGTTCGAAACGAACGCGGATGGATGTTGAAGCGCTTAACCAGCAACTCTATAAGGGCATCCAGTTTGGCTTCAATTTGCTCAAGCGGCAAATTTACAACGTGAGATTCAGCCTCACCGGTTTTACCAAAGTAGGGCGGATTACACCACGGGTGCAGGTGGGCGCCTATTTCACACTGGTTGTGCTGCCTGGCTTGTTGTATCGCGTCTACAGCCTGCTGATTATCAGCCACAGCATAGTCCACAAAGTAGGTTGGCCTGACGCCGAGGTTTTCGCAAAACTGCTGAAATTCAGGAATACGCTGAATATTCTCGACCTGACAGTTGTGTTGCGGAAAGGGACCATCCCAATGCCATTCTTCTTCGGTATCGATAGTCAATACAAACAGTGTAGTATTGGGTGAAAGCTGGTTTACCATGCCATTTCCTTAGCTCAGTAAGTCCTCAAAAAGAACCATATACTCATTGGCCATGCGTTGCGCCGAGAAGTGTTCTTCTACATAGGCTTTTGCCTGTAAGCCGTATTCGTTTGCTCTGATAGTATCAGATAACATCTCCCGCCAGTAGCCTTTAAGGGTTTCACGCTCGCCAAGCGGCGCGAGTAAACCGGTTTGCTGGTGGGTGATGAGCTGGTCAATCCCAGGAATCTGATAGGCCGCTACGGGGGTACCCATGGCACAGGCTTCCATGAGGCAGCGGGGCACCCCTTCAAGAGTGGAAGTCATGACAAACAAATCGAAGGTTTTCAGCAGCGCCAGCCGGTCGTCGCGAAAACCGAGAAAATGAATATCGCTTTTGCTTGGCAAAGTAGCAGCGATTTGCTCCAGTCGGGCACGATCGTCACCATCACCCAGGAACAGCAGTTCAATGTTCATTCCTTCCTGATGCAGGTCATCAAAAATGGTCAGAATGTCATCGATATTTTTGCGGCTAATCATTTGACCAATAAAGCCTACGCGGAGTTTTTCGGTGCTGGCCGGGACATTCTCGTCGGTACGCACGGACTCAACTTCAGACAAATCTACGCCATTTTGAATATAGTGCGTTTTTTCTGCTTTAACTCCAAGCCGTTGCATGTCGGCAAGTAACTGGCGGGATAAAGGCACTATTGCATCACCGTATTTCATTGCCTGGCAGCCGAGCCAGATAAACATACGGAGTTTAATGTCCTTGGCATTCTCAAAGCCATGTGGTGTTACAACGCAGGGAATTCCTGCCTTGCGGGCAGCCCAGACACCAATAATATCCGACTTATAACCATGAGTGTGGAGAATATCGATATCTTCACGCCTGATGAGTTCGACCAACTTATCCACCACTGAGAAATCGAATTTATGGTTCATCGGTAGTTCGAAAGTTTCTCCGCAACGTTCTTTAAACTGTCGCACCAGTTCAAGGTCCTGGGAGTTATCTTCCAGTGTGGTAGCCAGTAGCGAGACGGTTTTATCCTTGGGTAAATGGCTGGCCAAAGCCAGCACCCAGCGTTCAGCACCATAAAAACCCGTTGAACAGATAAATTGCAGAATTTTTATTTTTTTATTTGCCATGTGAAGACGTTCCGATGGTTTTTATAATACCGCCAACGGTGCCAATGGCCCGGGCCGGGAAATAAACACTGTAAAATTTTAAGACCTGCCAGAAGGAAGTCGTGCCGGCGACCAGTTTGAACAAGCGCAGGCTGTAAAGGATGACCGGCAATACAGCCAGACCGAGAGCCATCAGGCTTAATCCGCTATAGCCGGCGATAGCCAGTAACAGGGCGCAGAAAAGCAGCCCTGGTATTGCAACCGGTACGATAAAGCTTGGCCATTCCCTGAGCGGGATGCGGCGATCCCGGGTGGAGGCAAGGTTTGACTGACCACGCCAGATTTCCTTACTGAACATGGTTGAGAGCTGTTTATCCTCGCCAATATGCACATACTGCGCCTGACTCGTATAATACAGCTCACCCAATTGGTTAACCTTATCGGTAAAATAGTAGTCTTCGCAGGTCACTAAGTCGTCCGGAAACTGGCCGGCCTGATAAAAGGTTTCTTTGCTTAGCAGTAAATTTCGACCGGGTAAAAAGCTCACCGTACAATCGAGGTCTGCATTGCTCAGCGCAACCCGGATGTGCTCCAGAGGCGTGGGCGTTGCAGATGGCAATTGCATGGCACTTACCAGTTTAGTGTCCGGGCGGCTTTGCAATAGCTGTAAACACGTGCTCAACCAGTTAGCGGACAGGGCAATGTCGGCATCGAGAAAAGCAAAGTAGTTGCCTTTAGCCTGTCTGGCACCGATATTTCGTGAGGTCGAAATAGTGTTGTCCGGCGTACTTTCAATAACTTGTAGTGTTATGTTGCCTGCAGCCTGTTTAACATCTTCAGAGACGGCAGGATTCTGCGACACCAGCACGATTTCAAGCTGTTCGTGGGGGTATTCCAATGCGGCGATTGAATCAATAGTTTCAATCAACATGTTTTCACGCCCCTTGTGGGGGATTATAAACGACACGCTATCCATGTTTAATGCCACCGATTTCTGCGTAATTTAGGAATACGCTTTTGCAATTGTTGCCACTCATATTGTGGTGAGAACTGTTTTATAACCCGCAGCAGCTCTGCTTGCCAGCCTGTTACATGTAGCTCTTCAGTTACCAGCGTGCTGGCCGAAGCCTGTGTAACCTGGTTGCTAGAGGATGATGCTAACACGGTATCCACGCCATAATTTTGCATTACGAGGGCCAGAATTCGGGTATATTCGCGCTCTTTACTGTCAGACAGCGCTGTGACGATATACTCCTTCAGCGCTTTACCCTTTTGCATAAAGCGGTCGGCCTGGTCGTGGTCTGCATAGGTAGCTGCAACGGCTAAAACGTGCACTTTGCGAAGGTCCTGGGCGCTCCATGTCTGGTTGGGATATTCCAGAATGTCAGGCTTTTCCAGGTACGGATATTCGTTATCGGCCATCCAGTTAGCGTAGTGCAGCAGACACGCTTTGGCGTATTTAAAATCACTGTTTTCTGCGACGCATTGTTGCACCCTGAGGTAGCGGCACAAGGCTTGAAAGAATACCGTGTAAAACCAACACTCCTCAACGTTGGAAAGGTTTCTCTCGCCATCGATATTATCGTCAGGAGAGACAGTATGGCGGATAATATGGGCCACTTTGTCCAGTAAGTGAGTATTGCCAGTGAGTTCGTAGCTATCAAGCAGGGCAACCATGTAATTGGCAGTGCCCCTGTCCAGCGGATAACGACCTGTAGTGAACTGCTTTAAATCCTTTCGGTGTCGATTTTTGAATTGCAACAGTAAGCCAAAAAGGGTGCCATCACTTTCGTAAACCTGAGTTATCCAGTTGGCTAACCCGAGCACCGCTTTTTTAGCCTGCAGGCAACCCGTTAGGAAATAATACAACTGCAGGCCGCTGGTGTAGCAGTGCTGGCCGCCTGGTCCACCGCCGCCGGCATGGTCCTGATAAGCATCACTCTTATGATGCTTTGAATAAGTACGGTGTGAAGCCGTTTCAGCCGGCAGGTAATGGTCGGTATGCCAGAATAAACCATTGTTGTATTCCGGCTTGTCATGGTCACAGTGATAAATGTCAATATCGATAATGTGTCTGGCCAGGTCGTCTGCGAGCTCTTTCCACTTTTCTTCACCGCTTAATAGCCATTGCTTTAAAAAGCCGTACAACGGGTCGTACTGATTGTTGTAATGGGAAGGAAACAGTTCATCACCCTGATGTTCTGCGGTTTCGTGATCTGCATAGAGATCGCCAAAGTTTCGCCAGCCATATTCATCGATACGCTCCCGCTTGGCGAAAAAATTCTGTTCGCCATTCTGTCCCAGGTTTATCAGAGACTGTAGCGGATCCGAAGTCAGAGATTCAGAGAACCAGGGGATGACATCGCAGTGTGATATCCACTCAGGGTTGAGGCGGGCATTCGCTTTAACATAGCTATCTGACTTGTCACTAAAAGCCAGTTCGCAACAATGGGATTTCTGCTCGCCGGGTTGTAATTCAACCGGGAGGTTGGCTTCGGCTTTAAACCAGTGCCAGCATAATTGAGCTGAGTTGGCAGTGAAGGCTGTAGGAAAATTCTGCCAGAACTTTTGCGGCTCGATGCGTAAGCAGGTTTCATCCTGTTTCAGGCTGCCGGTAGGTGCAAGTCTAACCGGTTGTTCGGACTTTTCGCCATTAACGTCGATAACACTTAATGGGTTTGATATGCTGAGCTTACGTTCATGATTAACATGTACCGGGCTGTCCCAGTGTTTACCATTGCTGGAACGCTGCCATAGGATGCTATGGGTATGAATGGGCTCCTCACCGGTAACTGATACACTCTCTTCACTGAGGTGTGATGTAACTGATTCAGCTTTAATGAGAAAGGCAAGCTCTTCTATTAGCAGGCTTTGTTGTTCACCGAGGTCCCAGGTGCCTCCGGCATGTTCGGCCGGATTTGGATTCAGCAGCGTGCTATGTAATTCACAGTAGCCGAAGTGGGTAAAGTATTTTAGCGCTACATTAAATTCAAGAGGCAGGGTAACTGGCGACTGGCCGATAAGCTGATAATGTAGCGTTAGCTCTATAAAAGCCGCTTCGCCGCTGCGATTGTTATCGTATGCCGGGGTGATATGCCAGTTTGTTAAATTGGTTTGTAAGGTATCATAGGGCGCCCTGAACTGAGATTCCACGCCAAACTGAAATAGCTTTCCGGCAACGGTGAGGGTGCCGGAGAACAGCTGATCTGTGTTAATTAACCAAGTGGTGTTTGCGCATTGAACTTCGACTTTGTTCTGTGTTGTAGTGATGTCAGGTGATTGCTGCTTACAAAGGATGGTGTTCTGCGGGGCCTCACAAACTGTAAAGCCGGTTTTGTCCAGCCCCTGATTGCTGGTTTCGCCATGTACCTGAACCCATTTCAGGGAGTTATCCGGCCAGAATGCCTGAGGCACGACGGCAGCGCTGACTTCTTCTCCATCATCACGACAGCAGATCAATTGCTGAAGAGCAGAAAAGCGGCCTTTGGGAAGTGGTAAACCGACAGAAAATAATGCCCCTGAACTGTTGTCCTTAGCAGGCGTTTGTAGCGAAAAATAGTTAGGTTCCAGCATGTGTCGGTATTTGTAGTTATTGTCGTTAATGGGGAGTCAATCTGAGTGTAACTGTACCGTTAAACTGCGCCGCAGAGCAAACATTAATCTCGGATTACACGTATTGCCCGGCTATTATTAGCGAAACCTGCGAACAATGGTTTTTATTATACTTAACAATCGCGTAAGCCAGGTTTTCTTGAACAGGTGAATGGCAGTTAAGGAATATTCCTCATTGGATAATGAGCGCTTGTACTGACTGTCGCCGCCCATAAAGTCATAAGTTTTAAATTTTTTACCGGCAAAATAGGCGATTGCCAGGGTATGCATTATCAGCCCCGGCTGAAACCGGTTGCTTTCTTCGGCATATTCAATAGCAGATAAGTAAAAATAGACTGTGTCGTGATTCAGCAGGTTATAGGTGTAGCCAAGGCAAAGATCGCCAGCATAAAATGCCAGCACTTCACAATGACAAGCATGCTGTTGTTCATTGGCCATGAGCGTTTTATGGAAGTTAACAAAGTAGGGGTTATCAAAACCACTGCCTTCGCTGGTCTTTCCCCATTTGCGGCGATGAAGTGACATCATATTAGACAATGTCACGGCATCTGGTTGTGAACCAAGTGAACACAGGGAGAGCTCACCGTAATGCTGCTGCATATACTTCATTGCTCTGCGGATTCGGCTACGGCTGTTACTGGAACATTGAGACAGAAAAGCATTGTAATCGGAGAATACGTCTGTGAGTTTAATCCGAAATGCGGGGATATCCATCACCTCAGCGCTAAACGCCGGGTGCTGCAGCCACTCTGCCGGTTTATCGGTTATTTCGAGGATCCACTTCTGCGGCGACTGGGTTTGGCACCAATCCAGTAAGCATCTGATAGCTTCCTGCCGGTACTCAGGGAGTGCCAGTATGTCGTTGTACTCTATCCAGATTTGATCCAGCTTAGCTTCACCGGTTTTATTAAACCAGCCTGAGCCGAAGGGTTCTTTTGGTAAGCGGTAGCCGGAGGTAGATAAAAAGATGCTGCCCACAACCCGATCGTTATCCCTACAGGTTAACCACAAGGGGCGCTTTTTGCACTGTTCGAGCCAGGGCCTGAGCCAGAATAGACTCAGAAATAATGGTACCGATGGGATCGCATTTTCCAGTGAGGTGAGTGTTGAGCTCACCTCATCCAGCGTGTAGTTATCCCTTACGTCAAGAGTCAGCACTGTAAAAAACGCCAGGGCTATTTCTGCGCGTCTAGACGGCTTTTCAGTTCCTGATGTAAGGATAGCTGTAACGGCGTAGCAGGGCGTATCCGTGACAACATTGAGCGCGCCTGGGTTAATTCGTTATTAAGGATCAGGGCTTCAACGTTATGTAACTGTATTTCTTTGTTATTGGGATCTTTGCCTAGAGCTCGTTCAACGAATGCCTGGCCTTCCTGTACCTTACCTTGTTTAAGTAATACGTAACCGTAGGTATCCAATGCATAGGGTGAGTCGGGAGCAATTTCAATAACCCGTTTGGCAATTTCAGCGGCTTTAGTTAAGTCGCCAGACTGAGTATAAACTGAAGCCAGATTGTTGAGAGATGCGAAGTCGTCCGGCTTTTGAGCTAAAACCTGATTGTATAGCTCAATTGATGCCTCATACATCCCGTAGGAAGAGGCATAATCTGCACTAATCAGTTTAAACACCAGTGTGTCGTTTTCTTTCGCAGCTTCTGTTTGCAGGTATTCAAGACCCTTATCGGCCTGTCCCAAACCCGCATGCGCCAGTGCCAGTAAGCGGGCAACTGCAAAACCCGGATTGGTTTCGTAGTAAGCAGACAGTAGTGAAACGGCATCGCTGAAACGCTTTTCGTTTAATGCCAGTAAACCTTTGGTATGAGTCAGATTTACCAGTTCGCTGCTGTCTTCAGAGAGCAACTCAATAGCACGCTTAGATTGGGCAAACCTGCCTGTAGATGCGGCAAGGTGGGCCTCAACTAGAATAAGTCGCTCGTCTCTGGGTAAATATCGGCGTGCATTCTGCGTCGCTTCTAATGCACCGTCGAAGTTATTCGCCAGTTGGTAAGTCGCAATCAAACGATACCAACTGCGACTGTCGGTGGGGAACTTTTGTGACCAGTCGCGATAGGTTTCGATCGCCTTGTCGAAGTTTTTTACAGAAACATATGCGTCGCCTAGCGCCTGGTACACACCAAAACTTTGCGGCTCTGCAATCCCTCTAAGAAGACTAATGGCTTTTTCCGGTTGACCGGAACGAAGGTAAATTAATGCTAATGCTGAGCTGGGGGCGTCTGATTCAGGAAATTGTTTTATACGTTTCGATAGAAAAGCTTCCAGTTGCTCTTCTTGTCCCATCGCGAGTTTAATATTGACCACATCAATCAGGTTTTGCAGATTGTTTGGGGTTAAGTCTAACAGTCGCTCGCCGTAGTCTATTGCTTTATCAAAATTTTCCCAACGAGCCTCGCCGATCATAAGGTAGCGAATCGCTCCTGCGTTATCAGGATCCCGTTTTACCAGATTAGTGAAATGCTCTATCGCTGCTTTTTCATCGCCATGGCGTAAATAGATGATACCCCTCAATAGTTCGCCATTGAGTTCATTGAGTTCGGCCCATTGATCGGCGACCTTTAAAGCGGCACTCAGTCCTTCTTCCTCATATTTAGCCTGCGCTAAAAGGATCCAGGCCTCGCTAAGGTCGGGAGCAATTTCAAGCGCTTGTGAGAGTGAGTCAGAGGCTCCTTCTTTACCTTCATCGAGCAGAATATACCCTTCTCTTAACAGACTGACCGGATTATTGGGATCAAGTGCTTTTGCTCTTTTAAGTAAGTTCTGAGATTCAGCGTTTTCACCTTGTTGTAATTTCTGCAGTGCGGCAAGACTATATATTTCAGCACCCTGGCCCGGTTCAATATTCAGGTCATCTAAGTTACCCGCTACTTCATTTACATAGCCTAACTCCAGTTTTACCTGTGCCAGCATCCGATGAACGGGGTGAGACGGAGGCAGGGTGGTTGCTGCGGTAGACAAGAGTCTTAGCGCACTTTCAAGTCGGCCAGTATAGTAAGCGCTGGTACCCGCAATAAAATTTGCAAGCGCGGGTTTGGCCTTGTGTTGCAAAGCCAGGTTGGCCAGATTATAAGCTTGTTCGTACTCCTCCTGATAGAACCTGACCAGCGACTTCAGGTAATTTGCATGGCCGCTGTTAGGGTTGAGGGCGAGAAGCTTATCAATCTCTTCATCAGCGCGGTTCAGTTGCTTATCTTCAATAAGCTGTTCGGCGAGCATAAATCGCGCTACGTGGTAGGTGGGGAAAACCTCCAGCGCTTTGGTGTTAGCAATGATGGCTTCCACATGATTGCCTATCAAAGACTCAATCATCCCTTTCAACAGGTATTTTTCGAAAGGCTCTATTTCGGGACTAATGAATTGCTCAGTAATATTTTTAGCTACCTGAGGCTTGCCTGATTCGAGTGTTTGATAGGCTTGGGCAATTAATAATTCTTCGCTTTGCAGGCGCTTGGCTGGAATAACCGGGTTTTGCTCACCACTTTTTAATTTTGCCAGATATTCGAATAAGGAGATGGTGCTGGTAATTTCCGGGTCAGAGATTTCCGGTGCACTTTCTAATTCAGTAAGCACGCGGAGAAAGTCATTTTGATAAAATATAGATTTGATTAAAAGGGGGTAGGCCTGAAGCTTGTCATAACCTAATTCAAGGGAACGTCTCAGCTCTTTTTCAGCTTCTTCCCACAACCCTTGTTGATATTCAAGTTTGCCCAGTTGGAAACGAGCATTTGCATTATTGGGCTCTGTTACTACCGCATTTTTTAACTCTACAATAGCTGCATTTCTCTCGCCCTCTAATACCAGGCGTTTTGCCTCTGCAATTTGCTCTTCTGCTGATTTCGGCGTGCAAGCTGTAATAAACAACACACATAATAATGCTGCGGCCAGTTTCATTTGCGTCCATTCCTTATGGCTTAATACCTCATACTACAGGCAAAGATAACAGTTTGATATCACTCTGACTATACCCCTATAGGCTGATTACTGTGAATCGTATTTGCCAGGCGATAAAATATTATTCGGATCCACAGCATTTTTTATGATATTTATGGTTTGCCAGAATGCTGATGTTTTGTCGAGTTGCTGCTGTTCATGAATGGGTAGCCGATAAGGGACAAATCCTTGTTTACATCCCTCAGTAATTAATTCGTGCAGACAATTGAACGCTTTTATTTCATCTTCTTCACTTTGTTTATTAAACACAAGAGGAACTGTTGAATCGATGCAGTCATGCTTTAAGTTTGTAAAGGTGATTAATGGATCCAATCCATATTGGAGCATGGTTGAGCGGACAAATGAAACAAACTGTTTTAAGGCATCAGGGTCCATAGGGAGCAGCGGCGCATACCACAGTAAACCGCAGTTTTCAGCGGCCGGATCAAGCGGGCGGGATTTTTTGCCTTGAGTGGTTTTATTGCGCCAGTAGGGAAGGGGGAGGGCAACCTGATTAGGTTCGCCGAGCATGATATCTATCCCTTCTTTGAGGGAGGTCAGCTGGCCTTTTACGTCTTTAAAAGCAGGCACAAAATTCATCGGCAGACGTACAAACTGATGAGCGAATTTCAGTAACCAAGAATCAGAAAAAAGAATTCGTCCCAGTTTTTTACCTTTTTGCTTTATATATTTTTTAACAAAATTGACGACTGGTTTTTCGCCATAAATTGAACCGACGATCATCCATTCGGGAAGTCGTTTGGATGCTGCGAGTTTGTTTACCTGTTCATCGGATAATGGCTCAATAGGATTCTTATCGAGGTTGGGATTTTCACAGGTCATCGATACCAGGCGTCTCTTGTCCATTAAATTGATTGAACCGACCATGCCACTTTGAGACTCAAGTAAATCTCGAATAAAAGAAACCGCTTCAGCAAAGTCATCGCCCTCAAAAATCTGAATGTAAAATGCACTAAAAGACGAAGGCTTTTTAGCCAGTCTTAGTGTCATTTCTGTAACCACGCCAAGGTTACTTTGCGTAAATAAACCGTCAATATACGGGCCGAGACCCCATTTAAAGGTTTTATCGATAAAATCATTGCCGCTTTGATCCAACGCTGAGACCGCAGAGGAAAGTTTTTGCTCACATAATTCGGGATGAGGAAGATACGCTTTTAATGCATTACAGGCATAAAAATGGTCTGTGTAGGGCGTGATACCGTACCCTCTTTCCAGAGCATTACTAAGCAGACTACATGAAGGTCCCGCGCCGGTCACCGGCACCATATGTGGCCAGTTTTCCTCAACGAGATAATCATGTAACTGTTGCTGGGTAACACCAGGGCCGATAGTAATTAGACCCAATTGTTTATTGGTGGGTGTAATGCTGTTAAGGGGGGAAAGGTCCAGAAGATAGACTGGATCCTTGTTCACCAGAATAGAGCCATACCCCCAGTTATTGTTAGTGCTGACAGGATGAAGTTTAAAGCCGGCTGTGTTTGCCAATTTAAGCAGTTGGGGGATTACCGACTCTTCAAACACCTTTATGGCACCGGCAAATCGCTGAGGTTGACCGAAAGTATTGATGCCGTAAAGTTCTACGGCTTTTTCTGAGTCAATGAGTGTGGCAGTGCCTGACTGGCAAATAATCGTGAGTTGGCTGTGAATATCCATAAAAATCTGGTTAGTGTTTAGTCGATTTATATTACCAGACTATAGCGTGAAAAAAGCAAAAAGCCGACACAAAGCCGGCTTTCTTGCTGAAATGAAGACAGCTGGTTATTTTTTACGTAACCGACGACTTGCTATCATAGCCGTTCCAAACAACAGTAAAAGTGCTGCTCCCGGCGCGTTGACAGGAATCTCCCGGGTGCTAAGACCAATAACTATGTTGTCGAACTCTCCGGCAATGTCACTGGTATTGATAACCAGGGTGTCAAACTGTTCAGCGATTGAAAACGCAATATTGACGTAAGCATTGGAGTCTGGATCTGACTGATTACCCGAATTGCCGCCAAGTTGTGCAAGCAACGAAGAGCCAGTTATGAACGATACTAGAGAACCTCCAGAATAAAACTCGAAGTCATTATATATATCGACAGATCCCCAATAGAATCCAATGTAAGTAATTCCCAACTGGGTTGAAGCTCCGTATAAGCTACTGTAATAGTCTAATAGATTTGTGTAATCAAAAGATATGGTAGCTACACCCTGACCATTATTCGTCGCGTAGCCATAGCAAGTGTTATCGTTTGCCGGTGCCGCAGCAACGCTAGAGACTGAACCTTGCCTAACTGCTATTTCATTACTGTTGCCGGTAATACTTACGCCAATCGGGCTATTATTTAGGCTATTTACGGCACATTTGTTTTCGAATCCAGAGACGGTGTAATCTGTTGAGCCAGGATAAAGAGGATCGCCCGTCGCAATATCAAAGGTTTCAATGAAGTAGTCTGACAGCCCGCCGTTTATGGGGTCCATAAAGGTGCTTGTTATGCCGGAACCATCAGAGGCGCTTACTCCACCAAAGCTGATAGATGCTGCAGAAGATTGATTAGAGGCACTAAAAACCAGTACGACACTGAATAAAAGGGATTTAGTGACCGGGGAAAAACGTTTCATAGAGTCGCTCCTTAATTAATGTCACCAACTATCGGAGCAATGCATTTTTCAGACCAATAAAAAAAACTTAAAAATTCACAAGCTTAAAAAATGACCTTTCGAACAAAAGTTATAAGTGTAAAAAAAGTCGGCACTTAGCCGACTTTTTCTTAGAGGTAACTTTCTCTTTCGTTTATTTTTTTAAACGAGATCTCAGGCCAAGCGCAACCAGGCCGAAAGCGAACAGTGCAAGTCCTGCTGGAGCCGGTACTGGCAATTCACGAGAGCTCAGACCGATTACGATATTGTCAAACTCACCAGCAATACCCGAAGTGTTGATTACTAACGTATCAAACTGTTCTGCAATAGAAAATTCAATCTCTACATAGGTATTTGAAGCTGGATCGTTCTGGTCACCAGAGTCACCATTCAGCTGATTTAGCAGCGACGTACCGGTAATCGTTGTTACTAAAGAACCGCCAGAATAAAATTGAAAATCATTGTAAGTATCAACTGATCCCCAGTAAAACCCTAAGTAGGTGATGCCAAGCTGAGTGTTACCTGGGGCGGCAGCAGAATAAAAATCCAACAAATTGGTGTAGTCAAACTCAACCGTTGCAGTACCTGAGCCATTGTTAGACAGGTATCCGTAACAAGTAGAATCGTTAAGAGGCGCTGCTGCCACTCCTGACACAGAATTTTGACGAACGCCGATTTCGCTTGCATTTCCGTTAACAGAAATACCGATTGGGCTACCGTTAACACTGTTCACTGCGCAGTCGTTTTCAAAACCTGCGACAGTGTATGCAGTTGTGCCTGGGAATCCCGGTACGCCAGTTGCCTGGTCAAATGTTTCAATGAAGTAATCTGGCAGACCGCCGTTGATTGGGTCGATGTACTGACTAGTTAAGCCAGAGCCATCAGATGCCGCTACGCCATTGTTAAAAATAATTGTTGCTGCGTTAGATACACCAGCAAAGCCTAAACCGATTACTGCACTTAAAGACAACGCCTTGGTGAATTTGGAAAATTTTTTCATATTACTGTCCTCTGTACTAAGAAAGTTACCACGACAAAGGTAATGCATGGGCTATGCCAAAAATGAAAAGTCTATTTTTATCAGGGGGTTGCGTGTTTTTGGTTGGGTGTGGTAAGTACGCTTTGTAAAATTTTTTGACATGTTTTTTTGTTCATTAGCCGTTCGCTTTCAACTGTTAAGAAATTGAACGGCTAATGCAAATACCTTAGCTATTTTCTTTTATCTGTTTATTTACCTGAATCTGAATATCACGAAGCATATATTTAAAGCTTGGAGCGAGATCGCGGAGCAAGATCTCTGCGTTGATATAATAAGGCGCGCGCTGGCCATGATACTCGATCGTCGGACCAATCTTAATGTACTTAATCCCAAGAAAACGCATGCTCCTGGCTAAACGGGGCTCCATCATTACAAAGGCGTGCTGAATACCTTGCGTAAGTGCTAGTGAGGCGGCAGAAAGATAAAGTCCGATGGCTATAAACGGAAAGCATCGTAGTTCAGCTTCGGAGTAAGTCGATTCGTTAATTGCACCAGTGGCGGCACCGGCAAACTTATCCATGGCCCGTCGTCTGAAGTGAGCTGGAACAGCAAGCCGCGATATTTCACAGATTTCGTGGCGTTCAAAGTGGTTTGGTGTAAATTCGTCATGAGATATGGAGTGAAGACAATACTTCTCCAAAGGCAAAAGCTGTCCTTCCTCACAAGGTGTAACTAACCTGACAGTACCTGCGAAGGCGTCGGACCCAATGTGCTTAATAAGGCAATACTGAGCAAATGCATCAAACTCATCCATTTCCATTTGATCAGGTCTTAATGGTTCGAAGCCAAGCTCTTCACAATACACATTATGGCGAATCTTATAGACTTCTTCTTTCAATTCGCCGGTATTCGCAACGACAGGCGTTAAGAAAGTAGAGAAATGCTTGGAGATAGCCGTCGCCTCGCGTAAGCGCTGGTAAGACTGCCATAGCTTGGAAATTTTTGCGCTCGTACTCTTAAACACCGTCACCTCTTCCGTCCGGGCTTGTGATAATCTTCATATTTCGTATGTGGATGCGCTGCATCTATTATTCTTTATGTTCCCTAATAATACCACTAAAAATGCATACTCAACGCTATTTACACTAATTACTAGGTTGCTGTATCTGCCAGCCTCCAGTTTCATAAAGCAACCCAAAGTATTCATATAGTGCTCTCTCAGTATGATAGATACTAGCAATAGACGGAATATTCAATGTTACCTCGTATGTTGGCGGGCTCAGATGTTCTACCGGCACTGGAACAAGGTGGTTAAATCCAATTTGTCTCGCCTGGTACAATAACCTGCGCATATGCGTGGCTGAAGTCACTACCGCAATAGGAATATCACCGGTAAGGTTAAACAGTGCTTGAAGTTCCTGTTTTGTATTATGGCCAAGAGGCAGGGCAGTAACAGAAGAAGTGACCAGATGAGATAGAAATTTTTGGGCTTTCTCTGCATACACAATGTTTCTATCCCTTAAAAAGTTACCTCCGGTAACAATGATCGGTTTATTCTTGTAAACAGACATTATGGCCGTCTGAGTTAAGCGGGTTAATGAACATTGATGCCAGTTACTGGCTTCAGGTAAATCTTTACCGTAATAATAACAACCAGGAGTGAAAATATACTCCACCTGATGCCAGGCTGTATCTGATTTTTTTAAAGGTGGGTAGGCATATTCCAGTGGTGCAAGTAACCAGTTACTAAATGTATACTGACTGGCAAGCAGCAACCATGTACAACCGCTTATAAATATCGGATAAGTGTATCTGGAGAACCTCTTTGAATAATAGCAAGCCAGGGCGGCAAACAGCAGAATGAAAAAGAGAACGACTGGCGAGATAAGTTGCTTAACAATAAATTTTAATGTGTCTATATCCACAATTATCGTTCCCTGATTAACAGGATGATATAGTCAATGATTTAAAAGCGAGTTGCAATGAAGAATATCTTTCTGTTTTTGTTATTTATCTTTTTGTCAACCTCTCTTGAGGCGAATCAGTCGATGGTGGAGGTGATAAAAAAAGTGAAACCTTCTGTGGTTGGGGTGGGTATAACTACGCCGATGAATTCGCCAGCAAATCAATTGCAGGGGACGGGGTTCGTTATCGGCGATGGACATTATATTGCTACTAACTATCACGTTGTATCAACGCCTTTGGATCCGGACGTAGTGCAGTATCGTTCCGTTTATGCAGGAAATGCGAAGAATACGAGAACGTACCGTGCTGAGGTAGTTGATATTGACCCTGCTCATGATCTGGCCATTCTGAAAATAGACACTAAATTGACTCCACTGAAAGTAGCGTCTGATGACTTTGTTCCAGAAGGCACTCATATTGCCTTCACCGGGTTCCCTATTGGAGCTGTTTTGGGTCTGTATCCTGCAACTCATCGAGGCATGATTGCCGCGATAACCCCCGACGCTATTCCGGCGCGCCGTTCCGATCAGCTATCTATTAATATGCTCGACAGATTACAAAAGGTATTTCTAATCTATCAGTTGGATGCGACTGCCTACCCAGGAAACAGTGGTAGCCCGATGTATCTCAGTGAATCCGGAGTTGTAGTTGGCGTTATAAACAAAGTATTTGTAGCCGAGACGAAAGAGTCAGTACTAAGTAAACCGTCTGGAATCTCATACGCTATTCCCGTTATGCATTTGCGAAAGCTTGCAGCAAAGTCTAATATAGCGCTTTAGTGAGAGGGCGCCTGGATTGTTACTGTCGGTAATTTTTACAAAAAGGCAGTAATTAGTACCCTGAAATAATAAAATTCATTTACTATCATGATGTTAGAGAGTTGGCATGATTTATTCATGATGCTTTAAAATTGGTCTGCATATGTTTAGCAGGCCGCTTTTCAATGGAAGACAAAAGTTATCAGTATGGGTATTGAACAAAATCAATCATCAGTGACAAAACGTCGTCAGTTTATAAAAAAAGCCGGTGCTGGTGTGGCGGTATCGTCACTTCCCATGAAATCAGTATGGGGAGCGTGTTCAGTATCAGGTGTCATGTCAGGTAATTTGTCGCAAACAGGTGGCGGTACAGGTGATACATGTGGAACTGTGCAAATGCCAAATGGTGGGCGTTCACCTGGTTCATGGTTCCAGGGTAATACATGGACACCCGGAAGTAACGGCGACGCGCCTGCGTCTGTATTCCCTCAGCTTCACGTAGGGATTCAATCAGGTGATAATTGTTTGCTCGATACTCGAATCGAAGAGATGCGAACAATTATCAACCAGTTTATTGTTAGGGAAGATGCGAATAAGTCCCCGATGTGAGATCATAGCTGCATAGTAAATCACAGCCATTACCGCCCATGAGCCAACAGTTAACTTTTGCCGATAGTGAGTTTTCCAGCAAGCGCCGCCAGACTCGTAAAGAGATATTCTTATCCAGAATGGATAAACTGCTGCCGTGGCCTCAACTGCTGGAAGTGATTGAACCCTTTTATCCTAAAGCTGGCAATGGTAGACGTCCGTACGCGCTTGAGACCATGTTTCGCATTCATTGTATGCAGCAATGGTATAGCCTCGGTGATGAAGCCATGGAAGATGCGTTATATGAAATTGCCTCGATGCGTCAGTTTGTGCAACTGTCATTGGATAAAGCCATTCCAGACCGCACTACCATTATGAACTTTCGGCACTTGCTGGAAAAGCACAAGCTGACTCGCAAATTATTCAAAACGGTCAACCAATGGCTGTCTGACTGCGGTGTGATGATGACGCAGGGTACACTGGTGGATGCGACGATTATTGAAGCACCCAGCTCCACTAAAAACAAAAAGAATGAACGAGACCCTGATATGCATCAGACCAAGAAAGGCAATGAATGGCACTTCGGTATGAAAGCCCATATTGGTGTGGATGCCAAGAGTGGCCTCACCCATACGCTGGTGACCACCGCCGCAAACGAGCATGACCTGAACCAGTTGAAGAACCTGTTGCATGGCGAAGAAGAATTCGTTTCCGGCGATGCCGGTTATCAGGGCGCTTCGATGCGGGAAGAGTTGCAAGATACGAATGTGGAATGGCTGATTGCTGAACGCCCCGGAAAAGTCCGGGCACTGAAAAAGCATCCTCGCAAAAACAAAACGGCCATTAACATCGAATACTTAAAAGCCAGCATCAGAGCAAAAGTGGAGCATCCGTTTCGGATCATCAAATGTCAGTTTGGCTTTATCAAAGCACGTTATAAAGGGCTGATGAAAAATGACTCACAGTTAGCCATGTTATTCACCTTAGCGAACCTGTTTAAAGTAGACCAGATGTTAAGGCGACAGCCAAGATCTATCTGAAATCCGGGAATAACCCGGAATAAGGCCGAAATCAGGCCTAAAACGGCAGTATATTTGCCGAAATTGAAATTTTAGCGTTCAAAAATTAGACGGTAAGTGCAAAGGCTGGTTCAAGAACTAAATTGCAGGACTTATTCGCAGTTTCCTTAGCACTCACCTGACCTTACCTGAGGCTGCAGCAAAATACATTTTTGATTCTGATACCTATTACAGTACCTCTGTTTCGCTGACCGATGCGATTTTTGGAACGGGTTCACCTGTTCCTCTGGATAGCAGAAAAAGTATCTTGCGTCACTCCGCCACTGTTTACATGAACGTTTACTTTGGGCTCTATAACGGTGTTTCCATGCCGCTAAATCACAGCGCAGCAATGGAAACGGCTGAAATTGTAATGGCTGCATTAATTCAGTTGAAGCAGACAAGCGATACAGATATGAGTGATGCACAACTCGGTTATACTGATGGTCATAGTCAGATTATCCAATCTACATTTGAATCTGAATTTGACGAGGTGTTCAGTGCTGCGTGCTCAACTAGTAGTTCTGGTAGTAACGGTAACAGCGGCAACAACGGAAATAATGGCAACAGCCGGAGGTAAGGGGCTGTATATCCGTCTTAAAGACGGCATAAGTTGCCGCTCTTTTAGCGATATGTCCGGGTTAGCTTTTTTCTCTGCCCGGACATGCGAAACCTTCTTTGTTCACCAATCTTTAAAACGCGCCATTAACCTTGCTGAACCCTCCAATGAAATGTCAGTCGATGAATTTATTGATCATTTTCACGATGGGCAGCTAGCCACAGTTAATGAGCTCGAAGCACGGGGTTTATTGGTACGCGTGTGAAGCCATTTTTTATTAATATGGGCCTGTTTCAGGCGAGATTAAACGACTATCCCTCTTCAATAAGCCCTGCTCTCAATCAAATTTACGGTGACTGTCAGCCAAAAGAAATGTCTGATTTCACAGTAAGTCTGGCCCCTGGAAGCATTGTACGTAAATATTTCCGACCGCAAATAGTATTCGAAAGTAATACGCAAATTCCATTTAAACCCTTACCCTTTTCCCAGGCCTATGCGCTGCTAGAGTGGGGGCTTAACTGGTGTCTGGCTACACATGATTTTAACCATCTGCTACTGCATTCTGCGGTATTGGTAAAAAACAATAAAGCGGTGTTATTTCCAGCACTTCCTGGTTCGGGAAAAAGTACCTTGTCCTGCTGGTTAGCGATTAACGGTTGGAAGCTCTATTCTGATGAAATGGCAGTTATCAATACCGATTCACTTACCGCAGAGCCACTTTACCGGCCAGCGTGTATTAAAAACCGTTCTATTGAACTGGTAAGAGGTTGGCAGCCGGATGCAACTATTACGAAGGTTTGCAGTGATACGGCTAAAGGTGATGTAGCTCATGCTAAGTTTCAGACCTGGACGGAATATTCCCGCTTACAGCCTGTCGAAATAGCCGGGATAGTGTTTCCTAAGTACGATGGTGACTTGGCAGAAGAGCAGTACTACACCATTGCTAAATCGCAGGTGTTTGAAGAGCTATGTCAGCATGCCTTTAATTATCATGTCTTAGGGTACCAGGCCTTCGACACGGTTTGGCGCTTGATTGATAAAGTGAAGGTGTTTGAGGTGCACTATAGCAATCTGGACTTTATGGACGAGTTTTTATTGGATGAGGTGGTCGGGCATGGCGCATAAATTCAGCTTTGAAGACCTTGTCCAGGCGATTAATTCGCCTGAGCAGCTTACCCATCGCTCACTTCAAGAGTGGGAATCTATGTTGTTTGTGCTGAAAACTTCACGTCTTGAAGCTTATTTAGCCTTTGTTTTACGCGACTCAGGGACCTGGGACAGTATTCCCGGGCAGGTTCAGGCTCATCTGAGCGCGGCCATGGTTTATGCCCAACGACAAAATGACCAGGTGTTCCATGAGGGGCAGGAAATCCATGACGTGTTAATGGCCCAGGGTGTGACGCCGGTTTTCCTAAAAGGCGCAGCCTATATTGTTGCGGCAACCAATAATGCGCCGGGCCGGTTATGTTCGGATATTGATTTGTTAGTTAAAGAGGGGGCGTTGGCAACCAGTGAGACTGTACTGCTGGATAACTTCTGGTATCACAAAATAATCACTGACTACGACGATAAATATTATCGTGAATATGCTCACGAAATTCCGCCTCTCTATCATCTTACCCGAGGGACGGTGCTCGATCTGCACCACAATCTGTTTTTGCCTGTTAGTGGCAAGGCGCCACCGCTAGAGGAGTTCTGGCTGGGAGTGAGGCGTCAGGAGTGCGGGCTGTATACCCTTGAACCCGCGGCAATGTTTATGCATAGCATTATCCACCTGATGCTAAATGAAGAAGTCGTGTATGGTTTCCGCGATATAGTGGATTTAAAGTGCCTGGCCCAGCAATATGATAGTGATGCGTTCTGGCTGCGGGTTGAACAGCTAGCCGTTGCAAGTCATTTCGAGAAAGAGTTAAAGGTGGTAGTGACGTTGCTAAACCACTGGTTCAAAACCACTTATTCCATCGGCCAGCCACAAGGAATGTTTCAGCGTATTAAAGTAAAGCTACTGACACGAACCTATAAATACGCTTTGATACCAGCGCATCCTGCATTACACTCAGTGCGTTCGGGTTTAGCGAGATTTATGGTATTTGTACGCGGCCACAGTATTAAAATGCCGTTTACTGTACTCGTTAAGCATTTTTCTATTAAACTGTGGTTAGGTATACATAACTGGCTTCGCGGTGACTCCACGGCAGATGCGAAACCGGTCGATTTAGGCGCCGCATTCAAGCGTTAAATCGAAACTTACTATCAAGCGGAGAATTACATGAAAGTTCTGGTCACCGGTGCCGCCGGGTTTATTGGTTCAGCGGTAAGCCGATACCTGGCGCAACGTGGAGATGATGTAGTCGGCATCGACAATATCAATGACTATTACGATATAAATCTTAAGTATGGCCGCCTGAGTCAGCTTGAGTCTGCGGAATTCACCGGTAGTTTTCGCTTTCAGAAAATGGGCGTTGAGGAGCGTGATACTTGTACCGAACTTTTTGCTAATGAAAAGTTTGACCGCGTCGTGCACCTTGCTGCCCAGGCCGGAGTCCGCTACTCCCTTGAAAATCCCCATGCTTATGTCGATGCCAACCTGGTTGGCTTTATGAATATACTCGAGGGTTGCCGGCATAATGAGGTGGAGCACTTGGTTTATGCATCTTCCAGTTCTGTATATGGCGCTAATGAAACCATGCCATTTTCAGAGAAGCACAATGTTGATCACCCGGTAAGTCTTTATGCGGCCAGCAAAAAAGCCAATGAACTGATGGCTCACACCTACAGCCACCTGTATGGATTGCCCACTACTGGCCTGCGCTTTTTCACCGTATATGGCCCCTGGGGAAGACCGGATATGGCGCTGTTTAAATTTACTAAAGCCATACTGGCCGGCGAAACCATTCAGGTATACAACTACGGTAACCATCACCGCGATTTCACCTACATCGATGATATCGTAGAAGGCATTATCCGCACGCTGGACCGCCCCGCTCAGGCCGATGAAAACTGGCAGGGTACGACACCCAACCCGGCTACCAGTAAGGCGCCCTGGAGGGTGTATAATATTGGCGCGCAAAACCCGGTAAACCTGCTTAACTTCATCGAAACTCTGGAGAAAGCGCTGGGAATGACCGCCAATAAAGAATTACTGCCCATGCAACCAGGCGATGTTCCCGACACTTATGCCGATGTGGCAAGCCTGGTGAAAGATACCGGATACCGTCCAACGATTGGTATTGAACATGGGATCGGTGAATTCGTTAAATGGTATCGTGAATATTATCAGGTGTGAGGCGGGCCGAAAGTTTTAGCCGGCGCTCGGCTGAGATGTATTGAGCTTGCTGAGTTTGACCGGTAAGAAGTTCATCGCTGTTTCATAGCCTTGCTTAAATAAACACAGTTTATCCTCGTAAGACATATCAAAGTCTACCGAGGAAGCTGTACCAGTATTAATCACCAAAGTATTGTGCCAGTGTTCTGCGTGAACGTACTCACGCGAAAGCGCGGTCATAAAGGTGCGAATAAGCATGCCTATGTACTGCGGTAACATAAACCGGCGTTTAGGATTAAACGGCTGCTCACGGGCTTCGCTACGAAGCCGGAAGCAAATGTTAGGAGTGCCATCCTGCTGCCAGTCCCTGAATAGCGCATCCTCAGATAAAATTGCACCATCCACCAGTAAGTGTTGCTCATACACCGTGTAACTGAACAAAAGCGGAATAGACATTGAGCAGCGCACGGCATGCGAAACCTTCATATTGGGGCTGGTGTCCTTGCTGAATATCACGGGCCCGCCACCATTAACGTCGGTGGCCAGAATATGAAGCGGAATAGGTGCTTCAGAAAACGTCATGCCATCGAGCTGCTTATCCATCCATTGCTCAAATTTAATCCCGGATGACAGGCCGCCATGGCGAAGTAATCTAAGTATTGAAAAGTCGCGGAATTGTCTGAAGTCGGTATTTACAGCCAGATCGTACAACGCTTTATTCGACATCCCATAGCTGTGCAGTGACGCCACAATAGAGCCTCCGGAAATCCCGACCAATGAATTAAAGTTTACTTCTAATTCCTGCAATGCTTTGAGGATACCGATGTGGGCAAGTAGTCGGGTACCACCACCAGAAAAAATGGGCACGATTTGTTGTGTTGCCATAGCGTCTTAAAAAAATTTCCGATGTTATTAGCATATACCAATTTACTAATAACGCTGGATTTTTAATCTTTTTTCAGGAATGACATTAACCAGTTCAGTGCTATTCGCTGGCTTTAAATAAAAAAGCAGGCCTCGGCCTGCTTTACTCATAGGAAGGTAGGTAATACTTAACGGTTTCGCAGTGCCGCTTTCATTTCCTTGCGCTTTTGATGCAATAACGGCTCGGTATAACCACTTGGCTGTTCCTTACCCTTAAAGATAAGTTCGCTGGCCGCCTGGAAGCCGATTGAGTTAGCGGTATCCGGGGTCATTGCAATGTATTCCGGATCGTTAGCATTTTGTTCATCAACCAGTTTGGCCATGCGTTCCAGCGAGGCTTTTACCATCTCCTCAGAGATAATGCCATGAGCCAGCCAGTTAGCCAGATGCTGACTGGAAATACGTAATGTCGCGCGATCTTCCATTAAGCCCACATCATTGATATCAGGCACTTTGGAGCAACCAACCCCCTGGTGAACCCAGCGTACAACATAGCCCAGAATACCCTGAACGTTATTGTCTACTTCGCGCTGGATTTGTTGCTCTGTCAGTGCCGACGGATCTTCCAGTAAGGGCAGGGTGATGATGTCATCAATCCCGTCAAAGCGCTCACTTGCCAGTTCTTTTTGCAGGCCAAATACATCAACCTGATGGTAGTGTAGCGCATGCAGCGTTGCGGCAGTCGGCGAGGGCACCCAGGCCGTATTCGCACCTGACTTCGGATGGCCAATCTTCGCTTCCATCATCTGCGCCATTTGATCCGGAATCGGCCACATGCCCTTACCAATCTGAGCTTTGCCTGATAAGCCACAGGCCAGGCCGGTGCTTACGTTAGCTTTCTCGTAGGCCTGGATCCATTTCATGGCTTTCAGGCTGGCTTTGTCTGCAAAGGGGCCTGCCAGCATTGATGTGTGAATTTCGTCGCCGGTACGGTCTAAAAAGCCGGTATTAATAAACACGGTGCGCTGTTTAGCCGCCGCAATACAAGCTTTCAGGTTTACACTGGTGCGGCGCTCTTCGTCCATAATACCCATTTTAAGGGTGAAGGGTTCCAGCCCAACCACTTCCTCAATGCGGCCAAACAGCGCGTTGCTGAAGGCGACCTCATCAGGGCCATGCATTTTAGGCTTAACAATATAGATACTGCCGGTACGGGTATTCTTAAAGGTGCTGTTACCTAACAGGTCATGTTTAGCAATCAGTGAGGTGATTACCCCATCCATAATGCCTTCTGGTACTTCCTCACCGTCGAACAAAATGGCGTCGTTGGTCATCAGATGCCCCACATTACGGACAAACATCAGACTACGGCCCGACAACGTTAAACTAGCGCCGGATGGTGAAGTGTATTCCCGGTCCGGATTCATTTTACGCTCAAAGGTTTTATCGCCTTTTTGCATCTCGATGTTCAGCGTGCCTTTCATCAGCCCGAGCCAGTTTGAATAGACCAGGGTTTTATCTTCAGCATCTACGGCGGCAACAGAGTCTTCACAGTCCATAATGGTGGTTAAGGCTGCTTCAACCAGAATGTCTTTAACACCCGCCGGATCTGTCTTTCCGATCGGGTGAGAATTATCTATCTGGATTTCAAAATGTAAGCCATTGTGCACAAATAACAATGCTGTAGGTGCTTCGGCAGAACCCTGATAGCCTTGCCACTGGGCGCTGTCAGCCAACGTGGCAACATCACCGTCAGCTAATTTTACAGCTATGTTATTGCCATCTATGGCGTAGCCAACGGCCTGCTGATGACTGCCGGTAGATAATGGCAGCATGGTGTCGAGCCATTCCCGGGCAGTCTGAATGACTTTCTCGCCACGTACCGGATTAAACGTTTTGCTGATTTCAGCTCCGCCGTCGGTGCTGATCACATCAGTACCATACAGGGCATCATACAAACTGCCCCAGCGCGCATTCGCGGCATTCAGGGCATAGCGGGCATTGTTAATGGGAACCACTAACTGCGGACCCGCCATAGTGGCCATTTCGGCATCGACGTTGTCAGTTTCAATGGAGAAGTCTTCAGGCTCAGACTGTAAATAGCCAATTTCCTGTAAAAACATTTTGTACTGCGCGCCGGTAGGTGAATTGCCTGCTTTATGATAATCATCAATTTTGGCTTGCAGCTCGTCACGTGTGTTCAGCAAAGCTTTGTTCTGACCAACAAATTCATCCAGAATGGCCTCGAAACCCTGCCAGAAGCCAGTTTCCTCAACGCCGGAGCCAGGTAATGCTTGCTCATTAATAAACTTGTCTAAAATCTTCGCAACCTGCATTCGGCCGCGCTGAATATAATCCTGCATAGAAGTCCCCTGTCTACGGTTAGTAGCCTCCAGTCTAGAGGGATGCGAGGTAAATTTTTAGTTTATGGTTTTTATTGCTGTCATAAGTAGCGTGAATATTTGGCGCGCTGACTGAGCAGGGTTTACCGGCATTGCGCCGGTAAACCGCTTAAATAGGGTATCAGGTGAGCTATTGCATTTCTGCTGCCACATCACCGATCAGGCGACGCAGCCAGATATGCCCGGCATCATGATGGAGCAGGGCACTCCAGGCCATTTTGAGTGCAATGGGCGGGATATCAAACGGCGGTTCGCGCAGTACGATATCCGGATCATCGGTAAATATCTTAGCGGCTTTGCTGGGCAGTGTAGCGATCAGGCTCTGGCGTTTGGCAATTTGCAAAGCGGCATGATAGTGACGGGTGAATACCCGGATATCACGTTGTTTGCCGAGTTTGGTGAGCTCCGCATCAACCCAGCCCAGTTTTTGTACTTCATTGGGGTCGATGCCGACACCCACACCAAAGCCGGTTTTGCTGACCCAGATATGTTGCGCTTTCAGATAGGTTTCTAAATCATAATGGCTGGCGAGGGGATGCTTTTTATTCATTACACAGGCGAAGTTATCGTACCAAATCACTTTCTGGTGGAATGACAGCGGCAATTCGTCAAAGCGGTTTATGGCCATATCCACTTTGCCCTGTTCCACATCGTGGAAGGTCACGTCGCTGGGGGTAATTAAATCCAACGTAATATTGGGTGCACAGTCGGCTAATCTGCCAAGGAGTTCCAGTAGCAGCGTCGATTCAGCATAATCACTGGTCATGATGCGGAAGGTCCGGCTGCTGGTGGCGGGGTTAAAATCGGTTTCCGGCTGGATAGAGCTTTCCAGTTTGCTCAGCACATCGCGGATCACAGGTTGCAGTTCTAGCGCTCGTTTTGTGGGCGTCATGCCGTCACTGGTGCGAACCAACAGCGGATCCTTAAATAAATCTCGCAGGCGTTTCAGACCATTACTCATTGCCGGCTGGGTAATGCTAAGCTGATTTGCGGCGCGGGTAACACTGCCTTCTCGCAAAAGGACATCCAGATACACCAATAAATTCAAATCAACCTTTGCAATATTCATAACTGTAATAGCCTGTATTAGTTTTATTAAACGCCGCTATTATACTCATAGTCTGAGTGCTTGTCAGATAGGCCTTTGGTCGTAGTGCTTTCTTAGTGTTTTTAGTTTAACTGCTTGAAATTAAGACTAAATGTGCTTTTTGGGGCGGGCGAATGTGTTTTGTGAATGGTTGAAAATAAATAATTATGGTGAATAAAACCGATAGAACCACCAATATTTCAGGCCACACGGGAATAAAAAAAGCCTCCCGAAGGAGGCTTAACACGAATCGACTTGTTTCAGTTGGGAATGAGTCGAATTAGTCGAACTGGTTCATAGTGTTGTCTTTACCACTGGCTTTCAGTGCCTGCTCACCAGAGAAGTATTCTTTGTGAGTATCACCTAAGTCAGAACCGGCCATTGCCTGGTGCTTAACGCACGCCAGACCCTGACGGATTTCCTGACGCTGTACGCCTTTAACGTAAGCCAGCATGCCTTCTTCACCGAAGTAACCTTTCGCCAGGTTGTCAGTAGACAGCGCTGCAGTGTGGTAAGTCGGCAGTGTGATAAGGTGGTGGAAGATACCTGCTTCACGCGCACCGTCAGCCTGGAAGCTCTGGATTTTCGCATCTGCTTCGGCGGCCAGTTCACTTTCATCATACTCAACAGACATCAGGTTAGCGCGGTCGTAAGCAGATACGTCTTTACCGGCTTCACTCCATGCATCGAATACCTGTTGACGGAAGCTCAGTGTCCAGTTGAATGAAGGTGAGTTGTTATAAACCAGCTTCGCATTCGGGATAACTTCACGGATTTGGTTAACCATATTACCGATTTGACCAACGTGTGGTTTTTCAGTTTCAATCCACAGCAGGTCTGCACCGTTTTGCAGGCTGGTGATACAATCCAGTACACAACGCGCTACGCCGGTGTCAGGTTTAAAGCGGAACAGACCGTTAGGCAGACGCTCAGGCTTAACCAGTTCGCCGTTTTGCTTCAGTACCAGGTCACCTTCGTTAAGGTCTGCTACTGAGTTAACCGGTGTAGTTTGCAGGAAAGCGTTGTACTGAGAAGCCAGGTCACCTTCGCTGGTAGACACCGGGATCTTCTGCGTCAGGCCGGCACCTAATGAGTCAGTACGAGCAACGATAACACCATCGTCTACACCCAGCTCTAAGAAGGCATAACGAACCGCGTTGATTTTCGCCAGGAAGTCTTCATGAGGAACAGTTACCTTACCGTCCTGGTGACCACACTGCTTGGCATCAGATACCTGGTTTTCGATTTGGATACAGCACGCGCCCGCTTCAATCATCTTTTTCGCCAGCAGGTAAGTGGCTTCTTCGTTACCGAAACCGGCATCGATATCGGCAATGATTGGTACAACGTGTGTTTCGTAGTTGTCGATTTGCGCCTGGATTGCAGCTACATCGCCACCGTTTGCTTTAGCAGCATCTAACTGCTTGAACAGGTCACCCAGTTCACGTGCGTCAGCCTGACGCAGGAAGGTGTAAAGTTCTTCGATTAATGATGCAACTGAGGTTTTCTCGTGCATTGACTGATCCGGCAGAGGACCGAACTCAGAACGCAGTGCGGCAACCATCCAGCCAGACAGATAAAGATAGCTCTTACTGGTAGTGCCCTGATGTTTCTTCACAGACAGCATTTTCTGCTGACCAACAAACCCGTGCCAGCAACCTAAAGATTGCGTGTATTGAGTACAGTCTGCATCGTACTCGGCCATGTCCTGACGCATAATTTTTGCCGTATACTTAGCAACGTCTAAACCGGTTTTGAAGCGGTTTTGAACAACCATACGTGCAGCAAAATCTGGACTGATGGCATCCCAAGTACCGTTGTATTGACTCTTAAGCGTGGCAACCTGATCGATTGCATTTTGGTATTCTGACATGACTGTCTCTCCTTCCCGAAAATAGAATGAATCTTTTGCTGATAACACCCTTGGGTTGTCATCGACTTCCATTTCATCCTAGAGCGGCGAGCCCAATAACAGAAATATATAATCCTCATTATCGTAATAATCTGTGTGAATGTTTGGTGTTTGAATTCTGAACAGTGTGATTACTAAGGATTTTCCGCGCAAAGTGATTAAAAAAAATCTATCATTAAGAAAGGATATTCGTTAGGCCATTTATCATGAGTGAAATACTTTCGTCAGTTGATCAGCGAACTAAGCTGGTAGGTGAAAACCGCCTCGAGTTATTGTTGTTCAGGTTAGGAACCCGTCATACCTACGCTATCAACGTGTTTAAGGTTAAGGAAGTCATCACGGTGCCGAAGATGAATATGATGCCCGGAACCCATGGTAATCTGCGGGGTGTAACGATTTACCGCGGGCTGACAATCCCCGTGATTGACTTACGGCAGGCCATTAGAATGCGCCCGGTGAGCACCGAGAATGGCAATACCGACCGTAATGTTATTATTACCGAATATAACCGTTCTGTGCAGGGGTTTATGATTGGTGATGTGGTCAGTATTGTTAATACATCCTGGGAGGATATTCAGCCTCCGCCTAAATCCATCGGTAAGACAAACTTTCTTACCGCCATCACTCAGATTGATATTCAGGGTAAACGAGAGTTAGTCGAGATTATCGATGTGGAAAAAGTGCTGGCCGAAATCATTGAATATGATGTCTCAATCTCCGAAGAAATCCTTGATCATGAGGTTGTCGATCACCTGAAAGGACGAAAAGTGCTCATCGTCGATGATTCATCAACAGCCCGCAAACAAATTCGCGATACCCTTGAACAACTCGGATTGCACATTCTTGAATGTCACAATGGAGCTGAAGCTCTCATGTTGCTGAAGGAGTGGGCGGATTTAGGCAAAACCGTTACCGATGAAATTTTGATGATGTTTACCGATGCCGAGATGCCCGAAATGGACGGCTATCGGTTAACTGCGGAAGTCCGAGCCGATCCGCGCATGGCAGACTTATTTATTGCACTGAATACTTCGCTCAGCGGTAGCTTTAATCAGGCCATGGTTGAAAAAGTAGGTTGTAACCGTTTTATCTCTAAATTTCAGCCAGACATGCTGGTTGACGTGGTTCAGCAACGCATGCGGGAGTTGCTGTAAACGCTTAGCCGGTGCATGGGCATCCGGTACGGATATCGGTATACTCTGGATTAGATAAAATTAACCTGTTGTTTTAACATCTTATCTGTTTTTCATGCGGATGTAAGATAGCAGCGATACACTGCGATATATTAAGATTACAAAAAGGAACCTATCGTGCGACAGAAATTGCTTGTGGCAGTGGCCGCAACGTTTGCGTTGTCGGCTTGTGTGAATACTACCGATACCGCTAATACCCAGAAACAACTCCCTTCAACGCCTAAAAATATTATTATGATCGTTTCAGACGGCATGGGGCCAGCCTATACCACGGCTTATCGTAATTTCCGTGACAACCCCGACACGCCAGAGGTGGAAGGTGTTGTGCTGGACGATATTTTTGTGGGTAATGCCAGTACGTATCCTGATCAGGTTTCTGGTTTTGTCACCGATTCGGCCGCCTCAGCAACAGCGCTGGCTTCTGGTGTGAAAAGTTATAACGGTGCCATCGGCGTTGATAAAAATAAAAAGCCGGTGACGTCTATTCTGCAACGGGCTAAACAGCTGGGGATGCGCACCGGTGTTGCCGTAACATCACAAATTGTTCACGCCACGCCAGCGTCATATGTTGCGCACAATGAAAGCCGCCAGAACTATAATGAACTGGCCGACAGTTTTTTTGACGATCGCATCAATGGTGAGTTTGTAGCCGATGTGATGCTTGGCGGCGGTACAAAATACTTTGAGCGCCAAGACCGTAATGTTACCGGCGAATTTATCGACGCTGGCTATGCCTATGTAGATACTTACAACAAACTTGCCACGCTACCTGCCGGCGAAAATGTGCTGGGACTCTTTGCCGAAGTAGGCCTGCCCTGGGCACTCGATGACCTGCGTAAAAATCGTCTGGCTTATCTCACTGAGCATGCGATCAAGCACTTAGAGAACGATAAGGGCTTCTTTCTGCTGGTGGAAGCCAGTCAGGTAGACTGGGCTGGTCACTCTAATGATATTGCCGCAGCAATGGCTGAAATGCATGATCTGAACCTTGCTCTGGAGTATCTGGTCAGCTATGTAGAAGAACATCCGGATACGCTGGTGGTCCTCACTGCCGATCACAGTACAGGCGGATTGACTATTGGTGCGCGCGGCGAATATCGCTGGGCACCTGAATGGCTGCAAAACCTAAAACAATCGCCGGAGACCATCGCTCAGAATATCGTCGAGATGGACTCGCCAGTAGCGTATGTTAGCGATGCACTGGGCTTTGAGCTAAACGACAAAGAAAAACAGCAAGTAGTAGAACTGGCAAAACAGGGCGACCTTAAAGCGCGCTTTGCTGGTATTAAGGCTTTGCTCGATATCCGGTCAAATACAGGCTGGACCACCACCGGTCATACCGGGGTAGATGTAGAAGTATTTGCATTCGGGGCCGGTAGCAGTCAGTTTTACGGGCAGTACGACAATACCGATATCGCCAAAAAGCTGTTTGGTTTATTACCTAAGCGCGCTCCAGTGGTGAAAACAGAAACCACACCAGCTCCCAAAGAAGAAAAAAGCCAGTGCGATTTTGAAACCGACTGGCGCTGTGAGTAATCAATAGTTATTTCAGAGGCGAATCTTTGAGCCGTTAAAAGATGACGAACAGGCCCCTGTTCGTCATTTATCTTTATTCGCACGCTCCGTGCGACATTTTATCGTGTTTTTTATTCATATTTGCTAATGCAAACCAGGCACCCAGTAAACACAGTGGTGCAGGTGCAAGTAATTTGGCAGCCTGTTGAATAACGTGGTGTTCGGGATGCAGGAAAACGCCTAAGATGCCATACAGGATTAGCAGTCCGGCAAAATACATAGCATGCTTATAGCCGTCGCTACCGGTGCGCCGGGTAATAAAATAAGCACAAATTACTGCCATCAAACTGCCAATAATCATTGAGCCAATCGTCAACAGGTTTGACTGCGCAGCCATGTCGATTAATTGTTGCTGCGAGTAGGCGGTGGTATCAATACCGGATTGCCAGAATACCGACAGCACCACTGCCAGAATGACAGTGGTAACAACATATATCAAAAATGCGATAACTAACGATTTTACGCTGAGTGGTTGAGTGTTCATCTTTCTTCCTTCTACGGCAAAGCGCGCAGCAATACGCAATCTGCCTGTTAATGGTGGTTTAAAGTAAAGATGAGCCAAGCCCGTATTTTTTCTTCAGGCGATTATGCTTAAAGAAATAAACGATAGCGGAAATGACCAGCGCAATGGAAACCGTATTTTTTAACAGCTGAAATGTGGATTCATCAATGCGTTGTTCGCCAAAGGCGCTAAAAATACCGTAAAAACCGAACAGGTGACTGGCGAGTACAATCCAAAATGCGATATGTAACTTCCTGATTTCCAGCTTGCCTTGTTCAGTTCGCGGTGATTCATTCTGGTCATTTTCAATCGACGAGGGAGCAGAGAGCGCTTCCTTATCGGGTTGCGGAGAGTCTGGTGCAGGATTGTCAGTAAACGCATCGTCAGCAAACAGGTCAGTAATGCCAATATCAAACACGGCGCCTAGGCATTTTACGCTTTCCTGTGACGCCACTGATTTTGCTTCAATTCTCTGAACTGTTCTTAAACTTAACCCCGACATATCAGCAAGCTGTTGCTGAGACCAGCAGCGGCTTTCTCTGAGCTGTTTAAGTTTATTTGCGTTAATTTTCAATTGCATTAAGGGTCTCCGTTGGCTCGATTTAAAGCTAACAGGAGTTGCCCGTTTTCCTGACGTTATTCACCCGTAACGCTTACGTTACCAATACGACACCAGGTGTCAAGTTACTATTTTTGTTAGTTTTTTCGGTTTTTGTGTCCATTCTGAAAATGTCAGGGAAAACATCTTACAGTTCTATCAAGACCTCAGTTGACGACTATTGAGCCGTGATCATTTCGTGATAATTCCGTGATTTTGGTGTGAAACAAAGCTTCTAGTCTTTTCCTTGGCGGGGGGAGGAGTCAATGCGGTTTCAGGCTACCCCCCTATTTACTGACTTTTACGGAGAAAAAGAAAATGAAAAAAATAGTGTTTTCATTAGTAGTACCTGCAGTACTGGCCTTTACCGCACCGGCTATGGCCGCGGCAAAATCCTATGAGGTGACTATTCAGAATGTCACTTCTGGAATTAGTTTTACGCCATTCCTGTTGGCCACGCATAACAAACGGGTGAGCTTATTTGAGCTGGGAGCGCCAGCTTCTGAGGCACTTGGGCGGGTGGCTGAAGGTGGAGATACTGCCGGGCTTCAGGCTGAGCTCGATGCATCGAATGGGGTTTATCAAACGGTTAGCTCAGATGGTTTGTTAGGCCCTGGTGAGTCGGTGACACTCTCTATAGACGCCCGAGGTGGCAAAAATAAACTAAGTCTGGTGTCTATGTTATTACCCACCAACGATAATATTGTTGCTGCTCAGGCTATTGACCTCCCTTCTGGTATGCGGGCTCAAACAACCTATCTGGCCATGGCGTATGACGCCGGCACCGAAACTAACTCAGAAGAATGTGCCTTTATTCCAGGGCCGACCTGTGGCGGTGAAGCCTTTTCCGATACGGATTTAGGCGAGGGCTATATTTTCCCGTCTGCCGGGATCCATGGTGAGGCCGATTTGAGTCAGGCGATGTATGACTGGCAGGGACCAGTAGCCATAGTGAAAATAAAGCGGGTGTATTAACCGATGTTGAGGCAAGGTATCGAGCAGTAATTCATTGCGCGATGAAGGTGTGACAGACTGCCCTTATCAGGTAATTAGTTGCACCCTAACCGTTTTATTACTGATTAATAAAGCTCTCGATATCTTCACCGGTAATTTTGCCAATCTGGCTGAACAGATACCACAGTGCAGCAATCAGTAACACCATAGAGGGGATAACTATGACCGGGTAGCTCAATGCAGTCATCCGTCCTAACTCTTCTGTATAGGCCGTGGTACCCGGTTCGCTCACCAGAATGACCTTGGCAAGAATATAGTTAAGTGTAGAGGATAAGAAAAACGAACCGGCAACAATGTAAGAGCAGTGCCTGATTTTTTCCTTAAACAGCGGTTGCTTATTCTGCTGATCGAGCACTTCATTCAATTTGGGCCAGTTAATAATCTGATCGTTAAGAATAAGCATCTTTACCAGCGGTTTTTCTGTTGCCTGGGTAACCAGCACAGCTATGCCTATCAGGGCCGGAATAGCGGCTTCTTTAATGGCAATATATTCTGCCGGTAACTTTAATAAACTGATCCCTCCGGTCAGTAACACACTGACAATCCCGAGTACAGAAAAGCCGTTAATCTTGCCGCTTTGTTTTAAGTCCCATAGACCATAGCCCAGCGGAAAGCTCAGTGCGGCCACAATACTCCAGGCCGGGCCTAAGTACTCTTCGGAGCTGGCATAGCTCATTAGTACCACCGGGATGACAATATTAAATGCCAGATTAGGCAGAAACCCCTGATTCTGAGGTTTAGCGGTTGACGGTGTGCGGTCTGACATAAGGTAACTTCTTTACTTACAATGGCAGGCTTCAAGCCCGGCTTATGAGGATTTCGCCCACAGATGGGCACTTAGTAAGCCCATGATGAAACCAAACAGGTGGTATTCAAAGGAAACAAATCGCTGTAAGGGCAGTACACCGAATATCATACCGCCATATAGCACGGCTATCACTACTGAAATAATCAATAAATGTAACTTTTTGCTATAAAAGCCGCCGAGGATGAGAAAGCCAAGGTAACCATAAACAATGCCGCTGGCGCCAATGTGCATAGCATTACGACCAAATAACCACACCAGCAAGCCGGCGCCCAGCCAAATCAGCAGCGTAGACTTCAGAAAAGTCAGTTTGCCCCATTGCATACTCAGCCACATAAACAGTAATAATGGCAAAAAGTTACTGGCAAAATGGGTGAGGTTAGCGTGTAGCCAGGGGGCAAGAAAAATTCCCGGCAGGTTGCCCGGATCGCGCGGACGGATGCCGAATTGATTTAACCAGTTAGACAGCAATAAATTAATAAACTCGGTGCCGAGCAGGCCGAGCGCCAATATGCCTAAAATTCTGAGTTGCTGGGATAAGGTAAACTGTTTCATAAAATAATGTGCGGCAAATAGCGCGATAAGTCCTGAGTAATCAGTGAACGGTCTTCCCGAATGGAAATGCCAGCCGGTAAATCGTCTACCAGCCAACTGCCAATCAATACATATTGGTCGCCGTAGCGGGGCAGTGGCTGGTACTGTTGCAGGATAAACCCTTCTTCACCGTAGGGTCCTTCTGATAGGGTGGTTGGTGAATCATTATCGTTAAGCAGCGAGATATTGGCCCCTTCACGGGAAAATAACGGCTTTTTAATCCACTTACCGGCGGTGGTCCGATGCTTATCCTGTTCAAAAAATGCCGGTAACAGATTGGGATGATTGGGAAATTCCTGCCACAACAGCGGCAGCAGCGCCTTATTGGATAACACTGATTTCCATGGTGGCTCAAGCCAGCCTACATCAGCGGCTTCCAGCGCATCACCAAATTCCTCCCGAAGCATAAATTCCCACGGGTACAGTTTGAAACATCGGGTAATGGCGTTGTCGTCTAAATCGGTAAAGTAGCCTGTGTCGCTCAGGCCTATGTCTTCAATAAACAAAAACGGTGCGTCTATGCCCGCTGCACTGGCACAATCCTGCAGGTATTGCACGGTGCCGCGATCCTCTACCGAATCTTCACAACAACTAAAGTGAATACGCTGATAATTATATTGCTGTCTTAATTGCTCAAACCGGTAAACGAGCTTCTCCTGCAAGGAGTTAAACTGATCGGCGTGGCGCGCAATCTGACCGGCATCCACCAGATTCTCCAGCCATAGCCATTGCCAGAAGCCGGTTTCATACAGGGAAGTGGGGGTATCTGCATTGTTTTCTAACAGCTTGGCGGGAGATTGACCGTCGTAAACCAGATCCAGCCGTGAATACAGAGAAGGTTGTTTTTCACGCCAGCTTGAGGCGATAAAATCCCAGTGTGGTTGGGGGATCTGGCACTGGCTTAGCAATGCCTCAGAATTAACCACTTTATCTACCACATGCAAACACATCTGGTGTAATTCGGCACTGGGATCTTCAATGTCCTGTTCTATTTGAAGCAGGGTAAACTGATAGTAAGCACTTTCATCCCAGTAGGGTTCGCCGTACATGGTATGAAAATGAAAACCATATTCAGCCGCTAACTGTTGCCAGTTGTGGCGCGGCTGACTGGCCATTCTGAACATGCTAGCCGCCCCAGCCCTTGGATTTACTGCTTGAACTACCCCAGCTCGATTTCGCCCGCACGCTGCTGCCAAATCCGCCGCGTTTAATAGTGCGGTTTACGGTTGGCTTTTTCTCAAATACCGATGAGGGTGCATTATATGAGCGTCTTCTGATATCACCATCAAATACATAGCCGTTTGAGGTAACCCAGCGTGAACGGAATGGCGAGTAAGGGGAGAATGAGGTGTATAAAGGCTGCGAATAATACGGCCGCGGCTGCAGCAACTGACTTACCATGTAACCGGCCATAAAGGGCATAAAAAAGCTGCCTGATGACGTTTGTACATATTGACAGCGGTCATTACCAAATTCGTATTCGCAATCATTTTGCGTGTCGAATTTAGGCGCGGTGCGATTATGTTCCTCAAGCGCCGACTCATATGCCGCCAGGCATTGGCCGGTTGCTTCCGGATTATCCTGCTGGCAATCTTCCGGCGATACATAAATGTTTGACTGTTCGCGGCTGCCACCACAGGCGGTGAGCATGATCCCGGCTACACCCACGGCCAGCGGTTTTAATGCAAAAGCTTTGCGTAACTGATGCAGATGAATACTTTTAGAACGTTTTTGTGAATGGCTCATCGCAAAACTCCTAATAAGTCATGCAAGCGGCATTCAGAATACCCACGGCAATCGACATGGCAGCAAGCATAACACCGGCAGAAACTTCATTGTTATTAATGCGCTCGGCAATTTTCGGCATAAAACTAAACCGCAACAGGGCAAAGGCCAGGCTCTGCGCAATCACGGCAACAATGCCCCACAGGGTAAAATCAATTAACCCCAGAGAGTTTGACGCGGCGCTTGCCAGGGCGAGACTGAAACCAACCATGGCGCCACCAAAGCCAATGGCTGCGGCCACGTTCTTTTCCTGTTTTACCAGTTTCCATTCATCGTGCGGCGTAACCATGGCGTACACCACTTTAAAAATGAACAGATAAATAATAGAGATCGCAAAATACAGGGCGAAGTTTAAAAGTCCGGCCATCGACTGAGTGATAATTTCCATGCGTTTTCCTTATTGTTAGCCGTTAATGCGAATATCTGAGGGTTGTATGTCAAAACCGGTACTGATCACCAGGCAGCGATCGGTATTGGCACCGACGATTTTTTCTTCGCCGGCAACCAGCAAAGACTCCGTGCGGTCGTTATCCATTTCGCGCTCGTAAAGCATCATAAACTGGTCGGTTTCACTCACATCGCCGTCTTCTTCCCAGGTTTTCTCGGTAACCGCAACCGGGGGTGATTCTTCACCTACTGCATCCCAAACGCGAGAAAAACTATGGCCTTCAAGTTCATAGGTAGGGCGGGAAATTTCGTTGTTCAGACATTGTTGCCATTGCGACTGGTTGCCGACAGTGGTGGTAGAGTAGAAGTACCAGAGCTTGACATCGGTAATGTGGTTTTCGCTCATACCACCGTCAAGCACTACCTGCAGGAAGGCATCGTCGTCGGTATAAAAGCGTAACAGGGTGCCGCCGCTGTCCAGCTCTGCCTGGCCTACGGCCTGAATAAGATGTTTGCTGGCCGCCCCTTCAATACACAATTGTGGCGTGAGTAATTTGAGTTTAAGCGCATCCAGTTCAAAGGAGCCGCCTAAATACAGACCCATCACCTCCGGTGCGGCAGGATTTTTGGGGGCATCTGATTTAAACCATTTTTTAAACATATCACTGCTCCGTGAGCGCATTCCAGTTAATATCGGTAATGCGGGCTTTGGCGATATAATAAAGTTTATCCTGTGGTGAAATAACCGTATTTAGTGCGGGGTTGAGCGTAATGGATTGGCCGCGCTCAGCGCCGGCACAACCTATTAAGGTAGCATCATACTGACGTTTAAACGCCATAAATAAGGTTTGGTAGCTCACTGGTTCAACCGAGTGGGGAATAGTCAGAGAAAATTGCGCCTGACCATCGTCATCCACGCTCAACAAATCGTGGTGCAGTGTGCTGGAACCGGGGTCGAAAGCAGCTTTGGCGAGCATTTCAACCGCCACGCTGGGCGTACATTCTACCTGTGGGCAGTGCATCTGCAGCAGCCGGACCAGGCTTTCATCATTAAAATACGCAACCTGATGGGCCGACGGATTCTTTTGTGCACAATAAAGTGCGGTGGTCATGGTTAAATCGTCTTCGGGATTATCAATAAGAATGGTGGAGGCCGAGCTGATACAGGCCTTGTCCATGTCTTCATCTTTATTAAACGATTCAACCCGGACGAATTCTATTTTACCGGGCATGGGATTGGTAATGTCGGCTCTGACACACAGCACGATATCAGGCTTTTCAGCCAGAGAATGACGTTCCTGCAGGAGTAGTTTGAGTAGTAATAACGTGCGTTGCTCATTCCAGCCAATGACCAGAATATGGTTGCTTACATCGAGACTGGATAACCCCATAATACCTTTTCTCCATTGATTTCCCACAAAGGCGGCAACCCGGCCAACAATCATCGCAAAGATACTTAAGCCTAGCGGGATAACATACAAGGCTACAATAAGCTTGCCAGCAGGGGTTTGCGGCGATAAATCACCGTAGCCAACTGTTGAGCCGGTCACTGCCAGCCAATAGATGAAATCAACACTTTCGGTCAGTGCCTGTTCGTCGAATGCATAAAGTAACAACCAGGACGACAAGCCATAAAACAGCGTCGCCAGAACGATGGTGTACCATCGTGATTCGGCAAAATAGTTAAGCATTACGCGTCGGATCTTTATCCACATATTGGCGCCACTGACTATCCCTGTTGTTGAGTTGATTGCCATCTTCGCAAAAAAATAGCGGTTAGTCCAAGTACCTGCCAGAGAGCAAGCCGAGACTTAACCGCTTGATTTTATTTACTTGCCTAAAATGCGCGCCAGCTCATCGTCGGCCGAACTCTGGCCGCCTTTGATGCCAGCCTCTGCCAGACGCTTCTCTAAATCGTCAGACGATTCAGATGAAGCCAGTTCTTCCGCTGCTTCGAGCTCCGCGGTGCGCATTTTCTGCTTTTCCTGAATTCGCGACAGTGACTCAGTCGCCGTCTTCATTTTGCTGTTTGCGCCCATATGACGGGAAGATACTGCAACCTGAGCCTTCTGCACGCTTTCAGTTGCTTTTACCATATCAACCTGTTGTTCCAGGCGACGCAGGTTGGCTTTTGCCTGCTGAATATTTTTAGCCAGCTGCTTCTCTGACGCATTGAATTGGTCGAGGTATTGCTGTTCCTGGTCGCGTTCAGCTTTCAGTTCGCTAACTTTTTGTGCGCAATCAAGCGCCAGTTCACGGTCGGTGTCGATAGCTTTACGGGCATGGGCTTCATACTCCGCAATCGACTGGTTAAATCCATCAACTTTTTGCTGTGACAATTTGCACTTAGCCAGAATCTGGGTGCGGGCATGATCAGATTTGCGCAACTCTTCTTTTGCTTCCCGAATTTCCTGTTCAAGAATTCTGATTGCCTGACTATCTACCACTGACTGGGCCGCTTCGTTGGCTCCACCTTTCACTGCTGTGATCAGTTTTTTCCAAACAGACATAAATTTCTCCTTAAATTACTTCAAATGTGACTCATAAGCGTCAAGGAAAGCTGCCACGTTCTGGAATAACGTAGTCACTTCAATTTGAATACTCTCTGCTTTTGACTGCGCGCTCAGCGCACCGAATGCCGTGTAGTATTCCTCTCCATTAACGTTGGATATGGCCACCGTTGTGAGTGGGAAAAGCATGTGAGTTGACAGAATATCGTGGTCCAGAGCGGCTTTATCGGCAACCTGCGAAGCGTTAAACAGTAAACTCTCAACTATGATTTGCTCACCGCTGATTGCCAGCCAGGCATCCAGCCCGTCCTGATTTGCAATCAGTAAACATTCTTTCTCGCGGGTGACGACCAGGTCATCCATGTCTTTAAACAGGGCCTCAAGTTGTTCAAGATCCCATTCCATACTATATCTCCTTACCGAATCAGCTAAATGCCGTTAACTCTAGTCAGATTTACTACACTGTTGCAACGACTTTACGTTAATTAGTGCAACAAAGTGTCTCTAAACCGATAGTCTGTGTTGTTCTCATTGCCCGTTCCGACTGATTTTTTTGAGCATATCTGCCGGAACGAGGAAAAGTGTAGACAATTAAGGTAGCAATAGTCAATAATAATTATGTCTATATGTGTAAAAAAGTGTGTCAATGTAAATTATAATTCACAAAAGGGGTTGTTTTGAAAGGTCAGAATCAATGGCGGATGGTGGTACAGCGGATTATTCGTTCGGAAATGTCGCTGCGCGGTGTGAAATATCAGGGATTGAGTGACAAACTGGCAGAAATAGGGGTCTCGCAAACGGCCGATAATTTGCGCAATAAAGTGAATAAAGGCATTTTAGGTGCCGATTTGCTGTTACAGATTCTTTTTGTCCTCAAAGCACGGCCGTTATCGGCAGAGATGATGGCCGAGGTAATGGCTGCCGGAGACAGCGATTAAATTGCTACAAGGCAGAAGATACGTGGATTGCGTGGTACATAAACAAAACCCAGCCAAAATGACTGGGTCGAATAAGGAAGATGGGAGAACATCATCGCTTTGATTAAATAATAGTCTTATTCCAAAATAATAAAAGAAAAACTGTGTATCATACGGCATTCATTGGTATGGATATAAATACCTAAAGTTGGTGAGATACTTGCAGGGTAAATTCAGGGAAATTGTAAGTAAATGAATTGCAAGAGAACTGAGGCTTTACAGTTGCTCAATAGAATGTCGCCAGGCCTGAAACTGCCACCCGCTAAATGAGCTTTTAAATACCGCTGTAAAGCGTGAAATTGAGCCGATGACACGGCCTTTTTTCGACGAAATGTGTTAAACTCCCGCCAATTTTTGACAGAAACCCTTTTGACTCGAAGGAAAGCCCGTTAGGGCGGTTATTCTCCGCGACTTAAAAGCAATTTGATACGACATTTGAGCTGCATGAAATTATCAGATTTTAGTTTTACACTGCCCGAGCACCTGATTGCTAAACATCCTACCGCCGAACGCACTGCCAGCCGTTTGTTACATCTTGATGGTAAAACGGGCACGGTCGAGCATAAACAGTTCCGCGATATGCTTGATTTGGTAGAGCCGGGGGATCTGCTGGTATTTAATAATACCCGGGTCATACCTGCTCGACTGCTGGGGCAGAAGGCCTCTGGCGGTAAAGTGGAAGTGCTGGTTGAGCGCATTGTGGACGAGCATAAAGCGCTGGCCCATGTGCGCGCCAGCAAAGCACCGAAGCCCGGCACTAAATTACTCCTGGAAGGGGCGGTTGAAGTGACCGTAACAGGCAGGCAGGACGCGTTGTTTGAGCTGTCTTTTGACGGCGAGAGTACGGTGCTTGAGCAGCTTGAAGCCCATGGCCATATGCCATTACCACCGTATATAGACAGAGCCGATGAAGACAGCGACAAAGAACGTTATCAAACGGTTTATAATCAGGCCCCCGGCGCCGTAGCAGCACCTACGGCAGGATTGCATTTTGACGAGACCATTTTAGCCGCGCTGGCAGAAAAGCAGGTTAATCTGGCTTACGTTACTTTACACGTAGGTGCTGGTACTTTTCAGCCAGTGCGGGTCGACAATGTGCTTGAACACAAGATGCACAGCGAATATGCCATTGTGCCGCAAACTGTGGTGGATGCAGTACGAGCCACCAAAACCGCTGGTAAGCGCGTGATTGCGGTAGGAACCACTTCAGTGCGTTCACTGGAGTCTGCAGCGCTGCATGCCGATAAAGCCGAAGTGATTGAGCCGTTCCAGGCCGACACGGATATCTTTATTTATCCCGGTTTCGAATTTAAGGTAGTGGACGCCATGTTCACCAACTTTCACCTGCCTGAATCCACGCTGATTATGCTGATCAGTGCTTTTGCCGGGCGCGACAATGTGCTTAAGGCTTACGCCGAAGCCATTGAACAGGAATACCGCTTTTATAGCTACGGCGACAGCATGTTTATTGAAAAAAGCATTAACACATGATCTCTGTTGTATTGCTGGTATAATCCGCCCTCAATTGAGTATCGACGAAGGGGGTGCGTAAATAGCCCTCTTGATCAGACAGGATATAATTTCTCATGCAATTTGAACTGCTCCATACCGACGGACGCGCCAGACGAGGAAAGCTGGTGTTTGAACGTGGCGAAGTGGAAACGCCGGCGTTTATGCCGGTAGGTACTTACGGTACCGTAAAAGGAATGACCCCCGAAGAACTGGCCGATAGCGGTGCCCATATTTGTCTGGGAAACACCTTTCACCTGATGTTGCGCCCGGGGACCGGGATTATAAAAGAGCACGGTGATCTGCACGATTTTATGCACTGGCAAAAGCCAATTCTCACCGATTCCGGTGGTTTTCAGGTATTCAGCCTGGGTGATTTACGCAAAATCACTGAAGAAGGGGTGACCTTCCGCTCGCCAATCAATGGCGAAAAGATTTTGCTGACGCCGGAAAAATCCATGGAAGTACAGCGTGATCTGGGCTCTGATATCGTGATGATTTTCGATGAGTGTACGCCGTACCCTGCTACCCAGCAGGAAGCCCGAATTTCTATGGAGTTGTCGCTGCGCTGGGCGCGACGCAGTAAAGATGCCCACGGCGATAACCCTTCAGCTCTGTTTGGTATTATTCAGGGGGGCATGTACGAAGATTTGCGGGATATTTCGCTGGCTGGTCTTGAGGATATTGACTTCGACGGTTACGCCATTGGCGGATTGTCGGTGGGCGAGCCCAAAGAAGACATGATACGCATCATCGAACATACGGCGCCGAAAATTCCTGAGCATAAGCCCCGCTACCTGATGGGCGTAGGGAAGCCGGAAGATATCGTAGAGGCGGTTCGCCGCGGCATTGACATGTTCGATTGCGTGATGCCAACCCGAAATGCTCGTAACGGTCATTTGTTTGTCACCGAAGGTGTGATAAAAATCCGCAACGCCAAACATAAGCATGACACGGGTCCGCTCGACGAAAATTGTGATTGTTACACTTGCAAAAACTATTCTCGGTCATATTTACATCATCTCGACAAGTGCAATGAGATACTTGGCGCCAGACTCAATACCATCCATAACCTGCGTTATTATCAACGGGTTATGCAGGGATTGCGGGACGCGATTGCGAGTAATACTCTCGACCAATTTGTCAGCGAATTTTACGCACAGAAAAACATGCCGGTACCGGCTTTATAACAATTTATAACGGGGAACATTATGAGTTTATTTATTTCCGAAGCACACGCACAAACAGCTGGTGGCGGTGGCCAGGGCGGCGGTTTAGAAATGCTGATCATGCTGGGCGTGTTTGGCCTGATTTTCTATTTCCTGCTGTATCGTCCGCAGGCAAAACGCGTTAAAGAGCATAAAGCACTGGTATCATCACTGGCCAAAGGTGATGAGATTCTGACCCAGGGCGGCATGGTCGGTAAAGTAACCAAAGTGTCTGACGAAAAGGATTTTATTGAAGTAGCGCTGAATGACCAAACCAACATCGTGGTGCAAAAATCTGCCGTAAGTGCCGTGCTGCCAAAAGGCACAATGAAGTCTATCTAAGTAACCAGCTAAAACGGGCTCGGTGATCACTGCAGCCCGTCGTAGGGAATTTTTGTGTTAAACCAAAACTCATTTTTTAAGGTGCTGGTCGTACTGTTTATGGTACTGATGTGCGGCCTGTATGCGTTGCCAAATTTGTACGGTGAAGATAATGCCGTGCAAATTTCCGGTTCGCGCAACGCCACTGTCACCGCAGCACTCGAATCTCGAATCACCACCGCGCTTGCTGAACAAAACATTCCGATTAAATCGGTAGAGTTTGAAAACGAGCAGTTGCTGATCCGTCTGCCGGATTCCGACAGCCAGTTAAAAGCGCGTGATTTCCTTGATCGTGAACTGGGCACTGACTATGTAGTGGCCATGAACCTTGCGCCTGATACGCCCGAGTGGCTTGAAGGCCTCGGTGGCATGCCGATGAAACTGGGGCTGGATTTACGTGGTGGTGTGCACTTCCTGATGGAAGTCGACATGAACGAAGCCATTGGTAAATCACTGGAAGATGCCGAAAGTGATTTTCGTACTGCACTGCGTGAAGAAAAACTGCGTTATCGCTCGGTGAATGTGCGCGATGGCTTTATTGATATCCAGTTCCGCGATGAAGAAACGCTTGATAAAGCGGAGTTTTTCCTCGAAAACCGTAATCGTGACCTGACTTATCAGGAAATGGATGATCTGGTACTGCGGGCCCGTTTCTCTGAGCAGAAGCTTGCCGAGATAAGAGACTATGCGGTTAAGCAGAACATCACCATCATCCGTAACCGGGTAAATCAACTGGGTGTTGCTGAACCTGTGGTGCAAAAGCAAGGCGCAGAGCGCATTGTGGTGCAACTGCCGGGTATTCAGGATACCGCCCAGGCTAAAGAAATTCTGAACGCCACCGCGACGCTGGAATTCAGAATGGTAGATCAGGATAACGACGTTCGTGACGCCATAGCTGGGCGTGTACCGCCGGGTTCACAACTGCTGTATGAAGGTGAACGTCCGGTGCTGCTGGACAAGCGTGTGGTAGTAACCGGCAACCACATTATTGATGCTAACAGTGGCGTTGATGAATACGGTTTGCCGCAGGTCAGCATATCGCTTGACAGTGAAGGTGGTAATAAAATGTCGCGCAATACCCGCGAGAACGTGGGTAAACCTATGGCCACCGTGTTTATTGAATACAAAGCAACCGGCGAACGTGACGCCAACGATAAACTGATTTTTGAACGTCACGAAGAAGTTATCAATGTAGCGACCATCCGTGGTCAGTTTGCCAGTAACTTCCAGATCACTGGTCTTGATTCACCTAAAGAAGCCCGTGATTTGAGCCTGTTACTTCGCGCTGGTGCTTTGATTGCGCCAATTCAGATTGTCGAAGAACGTACCGTTGGCCCAAGCCTGGGTCAGGAAAATATCGATTTAGGTATGCAGGCGATCATCTGGGGTCTGGCGCTGGTAATGGTGTTTATGCTGGTTTATTACAAAGCCTTCGGCATTGTGGCTGACATTGCACTGGGCCTTAACCTGGTTATGATTGTGGGCATTATGTCGATGATCCCGGGGGCAACCCTGACGTTGCCTGGTATGGCAGGTATTGTTCTTACGGTTGGTATGGCGGTTGATGCCAACGTGCTGATCTTTGAGCGTATCCGCGAAGAAATTCGCGATGGACGCAGTCCGCAACAGGCAATCCATCAGGGCTACGACAGCGCTTTCTCGACCATTCTTGATGCCAATATTACCACCTTTATTGCTGGTTTGATTTTGTTTGCCGTTGGTACTGGTCCGATAAAAGGCTTCTCGATTACGCTGATGATTGGTATCGCCACTTCTATGTTTACCGCGATTCTGGTTACCCGGGTGATTGTAAATGCCGTCTGGGGTGGTCGCCGTGTTAGCAAACTGGCGATATAGGAGCGTCTGACATGCAATTATTAAAATTATCCGAAACTGTTAACTTTATGAAATTGCGGTTACCCGCAATGGTATTGTCAACGCTGCTAATCCTTGCTTCGATATTCTCGCTGGTAACTAACAGCCTGAATTGGGGGCTGGATTTTACCGGCGGTACGCTGATTGAAGTCGGTTATGAGCAAGCCGCTGATCTGGGTGAAATTCGTTCGTCCCTGGCAGCTAACGACTTCCCTGATGCCGTAGTGCAGAATTTTGGTAGCAGTACTGATGTACTCATCCGAATTGCGCCGCGTGAAGGGGTAAAAGCCGTTACTATTGGTGATCAGGTGATCGATATCCTGCAACAGGCTGATAGCAGTGTAGAAAAACGCCGTATCGAGTTTGTTGGACCAAACGTAGGTGAAGAGCTCACAGAACAGGGCGGTCTGGCGATGCTGGTAGCGCTTATCTGTATCCTTATTTACGTAGCGGCACGATTTGAATGGCGTTTTGCGCTGGGCTCGGTATCGGCACTGATACACGATGTGCTGCTGACTTTGGGGCTGTTCTCGTTTCTACAACTGGAATTCGACCTGACGGTACTGGCAGCTGTACTGGCGGTTATTGGTTACTCGCTGAACGATACCATTGTGGTATCGGATCGGATCCGCGAAAATTTTCGCAAGATCCGCAAAGGAGAGCCGGTGGAAATTATCAATATTTCACTGACCCAAACACTTAACCGAACCATCATTACCTCATTAACCACTGTGCTGGTATTGCTGGCGCTGTTCTTTAAGGGTGGTGCGCTTATCCATGGTTTTGCCACGGCGCTGTTATTTGGTGTGGTAGTTGGTACCTATTCTTCTATCTATATTGCCAGCTCTGTGGCATTGGCACTGGGGATCAGTAAAGAAGATCTTATGCCGCCGCAGGTTGAAAAAGAAGGTGAAGATTTGGACGCAATGCCGTAAATGGCAGACAAGCTATCTAAGCTTAAATGAAAGCCGCGGAAATTTCCGCGGCTTTTTTGTAGCCAGTCCGCCAGTCTTGAAAAACAATTTCTTAAAGCATTAGCGGACTTCAATGCTGCCGGTGAGTTTTGCCAGCATTTTAACCCCGATACCTTTTACCCGGGTCAGCTCATCCACTGAGCTGAAAGGCCCCTGGGACTCCCGGTAATTAATAATGGCAGCTGCTTTGCTTTTGCCTATTCCCGGTAACGTCATCAGTTGCTCCAGCGAGGCGGTGTTCAGGTTTAGTAAAGCTTCAGTGGTTGCCACCTGACTAACTTCGTCGGTCATTTTTAATGACTCGGCAGCGGCGCTATTAAAGCCAGCGAACAGCGCCAGCACGATCATACAGATACGAACAGTGGATAATTTCATGTGTAGCTCCTAAAGGTTGTGAATGATGATAATCATCCCCTTTACTCTACTCATCTCTCCTGAAAAGCGGCAGTACAGAAAATGGCCAGTTTTGTGTTCTCCGACTCATTTTTTGCAAGCTTCAGCAGGTAATAATATTGTGCAGGCAAGCGTAAATTAAAAATTATACTAAAGGTGTATCTTTGCTATTTTGCTGTTAACCGAAATTGATTACACTCAAACTTTATATTGATAATGAACGCTTTTACATTTCGCTTATTTTGTAAAAGTCTTTAAACATCAGAGTCTTGTCGTTTTGTTTTGTGAAAGACTAAGCTTTAATAAAAAACGGCTAAAGTCTGAGCGTTTAATTTTATTGGTCGTAACAGCTCCGCAGTGCCCTGGTTGTGAGGTTTCTTTACCCGGTTAAATTACCTCTCTTTACATTACTAAACTATAGTTATTAAAAATCCAGGAAATCATCAATGCCCAGTCAGCTCACCACGTTTTTGCTTGGGGGGAGTTTTCGTAGTAGTGATTACCATAATGGGTACCTTAGTTAGCCAAACGTTATTGAAACAGGATCAGGTAGTCAGCTTCGAAGCCCCAATGCAGGAATTTATCGATACATTAAGCAGGTAGCTAGATTACAACGCTTATGCGCTGCGCTCACTGGCACAGCTTTTTCGCTCGTCTCAGTCGGTAGAGGCCCATGAGTTTGCCAGTTACACCAATCTGGTGATGGGGCAGTTTGGTAATATCGTTGCCATGACCTATCTGGCAGAACCTGATAATCAATCAGAGCAGTCGTTAACCCAAACTTATTGGCAGGGAGCAAGTTCTGTGGCCGGGCTGAGTTCTCACGACCTGCTCGAAAAGGCTGACATTAATAAACTGTATAAACGTCTTTCGGATACTCGCAGGGTTGTTGCCTCGCCTATATTTAAACTTCAAAGCAATGACCACTATTACACGTTTGTTATACAGCGGGTAGCTGAGCAGCAGGGTTTTGTGGGCATACTGATAGATGTTGGTTTCACCCTTGAACAAACACTGAATAACCAGATAAATAATGGCTACTCCTTGTTTGAGCGTGAATCAGGTTTACCCAGCCTGGTGTTCAGTAAACACAATCAGGTGATAAGCGGTTCTGAAGATGTCACCAATGGTGACTTTGTCGCTACCCTGAATTTTTTTAATCGCCAATGGATGGTGTCGACATATCAGAACAATCTGTTCCATCACAAAGCTGCCTATTCAGTTATCCCGGTTGCGGCATTTACTTTAAGTTTACTGGTTGTGTATCTGGTGGTGCAGGCACAGCGATTAAAGTCGGCAAATCGCGAAAAGCAAGCGGCATTTGATGATCTTCAGTTTGCCCAGCAGCGGCTGGTGGAAAATGAAAAGCTATCAGCAATGGGCGGTATTGTTGCCGGTGTTGCTCACGAAGTGAATACGCCTTTAGGGATAGGTATCACCAGCATGTCTCACTTACAGGAAATGATGGGAGATTTGCGTAAGGATTACGATATGGGCTGCCTGGATGCTGAGCGTTTTAAAGAGTTTATGGAGTCCGGGGATGAAATGGTCAGCTTGTCGCTGAGTAATATGCATAAAGCATCGGCTCTGGTTACGCGGTTTAAAAAAGTCGATGTAATCAGCTCCGATGCCAACATGACGCCTGAACCCGTGGTTATAGCCGAGCTGGTCGATTCGTTTATTGTACGTTTTTACAATGAATACCCGGGATCTCTGGTAAAGATAAACGCTAATTAAACGCTAATATTGATAAGCGTGCCATGGTTTACACTTATCCGGATGTCATTTTGGACATTCTCAATTATCTCGCCAGTAATGCGGTAGGCCATGCCTTTAAGCCCGAGCAAAAGCACTGTGAGATAAGCATTACTTTTCCCTACACCCAGGGAAATAGTCAAACCCATTTACTGCTGTTTAAAGACAATGGCACCGGCGTAGAAAAAGCCTTGCTGGAACGCATTGTTGATCCGTTCTTTACCACCTGCCGTGGTGCCGGCAACGCCGGCCTGGGGTTGAGCGTAGTTTACAACCTGGTTAAAGGTAAATTGGACAGCGACTTAAATATATTTGTTGATGAAGGTCTGGCGTTGACCTTTGAATTACATGACTTGAATAAGTGAGAGGTCAACAGTGATATCCAACCCACTTTTTGCATTGCAAACATCATCGGCCGAACAAGTACCAACTGATCAGGCGGATGCGGAGTACGGTTATACCGTGTTGATCATTGACGATGAAGTCGAAGTGCATAAGGTTACCGATTTAACCCTTAAACGGTTTCGTTTTGATGGCAAGCGGATCCGTTTTTTACATGCCTACTCAGCCCGGGAAGCCCTGCAAATTTTTGCCGACAATGAAGATATCGCACTGGCATTGGTTGATGTAGTGATGGAAACCGATCATGCCGGGCTGGATTTGGTACATAAGGTTCGGAATGAGCTGGGTAACCACCTGGTTCGCTTGGTGCTGCGAACCGGGCAGCCCGGGCAGGCCCCGGAACATGAAGTGATCGAACGTTATGACATTAACGACTATAAAGAAAAAACCGAATTAACCAGTCAGAAACTTAAAACCCTGATGTATAGCGGCTTGCGCTCTTTCCGGGATATTCAGACTATTGATAGCCACCGTAAAGGACTACGCCAGGTAATTGAAAGTACCAGTAAAATGCTCAAACCGAGTTCCATGAGCGAGTTTGCGACGGCGGTTTTAAAAGAGATCATGAACCTGTTACAGCTCGACTCCAGCGCTGTGTATTGCACAACTTTTTCTGAGCGAGGTTTTGATGGTCAGCGACGGATCCTGGCGGCCACCGGCTCAATGGCCGACGTAATTGCCAGGGATGACTCTGAAGGGTTACCGGAGTCGGTGCAGCGCTTATTCGACAAAGCCCTGCAGGAAAGCCGGTCGCTATATAGCGAGGAAGGTTATGTGTTTTACACCGAAACCGAAAGTGGTTACCAGTCACTGCTCTATGTTGACACCAACGGCAAGCTCACCGATGCGCAGCAGGAATTACTCGATATCTATTGCTTTAATGTTGCGCTTACCTACGCAAGCTTACTTAAGGGCGAAGAAATACTGGACACCCAGCGCGAGCTGGTTTATCTGCTCGGGGATGCTGTTGAGATGCGCAGCAAAGAAACCGGGGCTCATGTAAAACGGGTGTCGTTGGTGAGTTATCGTCTGGCCCAGTTATACGGTTTACCTGAAGAGGAATGCCTGGTTATAAAGCGGGCTGCACCGTTACATGATTTTGGCAAAGTGGCCATCCCTGATCGCATTCTGCACAAACCGGGCAAGCTGGATTTAGAAGAATGGGAAACCATGAAAACCCATGCCGCAGTAGGTCACGATATCCTCAGAAAATCGACCAAGCCCATCCTCAAAGTCGCGGCCATGATTTGTATGACCCATCATGAGCGTTGGAATGGCAAGGGCTACCCACTGGGTTTAAAAGGCGCGGACATTCCGATTGCCGGGCGGGTTGCTGCATTGGCGGATGTGTTTGACGCACTCGGTTCCAAACGCTGTTATAAGGAGCTATGGGCCAAAGAAACCATTCGTGAAGAGCTACTGAAGGAAAGGGGCGAGCATTTTGACCCGGGACTGGTTGATTTATTGCTCGATAACTTCGAGGACTTCTGGGAAATCCGTAATCGCTATCCGGACTAGGGAAGAGCTTCAATGAGTACAGATCGCTTTGACTGGACGTATGAATGGGCTGGACTCATCCGTAGTCACACCGAAAGTACTACGCTGCTGCAATATGCGGTTGATGCCCTGCAACAGCGAATGCCCGAAGAATTTATGTGTACCTTATGGGTACTCTCTACCAACAGTGCTGATTGGGTGCCCGTTGTGCTGGGGCGAAATAATCCTTTGTTGGAATACCCATGGCGCTCGCCAACGGCAGCAACCAGGCAGTATATTGAGCAGCTAACCACCGCTCAGCACCTACGGGTATGCAGTAGCGCTACCAACTATAGTCATGCTCTTTTAGCCGACAGAGAAACCTTATCCGTGCCCTGGATACACCATTGGTTGTGTGGCTGTGGCGAAGATTATATGGGCGTGTTTGAGTTAGGCGGTGAGGAGCCCGAAGGCAATGAACTGAAGGCGATATGCCATATGGTAGAAAGCTTGCTACCCACCATTTGCCGCATTAGCGAGTCGCCATTATTTTCAGTGGAAACCTTTTCAACAGCGCCGCTACCGCAAACTAAAACCTATGAAGCCCTTGCCGAAGAGGAACGCTTGATGAGCCTGGGCAGGCTGGTGGCCAGTGTTACCCATGAAATCAACAGCCCGCTTGGGGTGGCTATTACCGGGGTGTCTCATTTAAATGAGTCACTCAACGAGCTCAACAAGCATTTTTCTTCAGGCAAGCTTACCGAATCATTTTTTCGTCATTTTGTGGAGGAGTCGCAAGATGTGGCGGACTTGCTGGCTTTTAATCTGCAAAGAGCGGTGAAGCTGATTGGGGATTTTAAAGCCAATGCCGTAAATCAGGGCGCCGACCAGGCTGTTCGGTTTGAATTGGAGTCGGTCCTTAACAGTACGACAAACAGTCTTATGCTGGAACTCTGACGTTATGGCATCGAACTGAAAGTCGGAAAAATACCCCATTGTGTGCTGTGGTCGTTCCCTGGTGCATTGTCGCAAATTATCACCAACCTGGTGTTTAATTCGATTAACCATGCTTTTACCGGCATCGATAAGAAGCAAATCACCTTATACAGCGAAATAGACTCTCATAGCGGGGCATTGAAATTAATCTATCGTGACAATGGGATCGGTATACCCAAAACAGATCAGCAAGCTGTCTTTGAACGCTACTTTACCACTCGCAGAGAAGCGGGCGGCAGTGGTTTGGGGTTGTCCATAGTTAAAGCGCTGGCAACCAATAAGCTTAAGGGCGACTTAACATTTAAGTCGGCGCCACAGAAGGGAGTGGAATTTGCCTTTACCCTGCCTCTGGATATCAGCCCAAAAAGCCCGTAACCGGCTGTTAATGATGAGGCTGAGCCTGACTACCTGATTGAATTGGCATTAAGCGTAGCCCGAACAGCTTACTTATACAGCAATGGAGTCGTAAACGACCACCTTTCGCCAGAGGTGTTCGCAGTCTTCCACAAACTTCAGGTGAATGGGGTGGGTCTGGTAGCTGTTTTGCCCTTCCACATTATCAAATAACAACATCTCGGATACGTCAAAGCTGTTGTCGACCACGTCGCGTTTCTCGGTGGATGCCGGTACGCCTATCTGTATGCCTTTCACCGTTTCTATGCCAGCCAGTGTCTTCAGGCCCGCGATAAGGGCATCCCGATCGGCCTGATCACCCGGATTCTTTAACCAGAAAAATACGCTGTGGCGAATCGTCGGCAGAGTTACTTCGCCGGCCGAAACGGCTGATGCCGGTGCCAGCGCTGCGGCACCGGCGGCAGCGCCCGCTGTTAACAAAAAACGACGACGTTGTGATTGGGAGTCTGACATAACTTCACTCATATAATGACCAGGCTCTCATCATTGCACACTCTGCCGGCATTTAGCTACGTTTAGGTATCACCTTTTTGAGGCGTATTGTCGATAATTTGCCGGATTTGGTTGTCGCTGCCTATTTCCGCCAGCTCCTTAAGATAAGCTTTTTGTAATGGGTCGAGTGTTTGCCCGCCAAGCAATTGTTTAAGCTCAGCACTGTCCTGATTAGCGATGGCGGTTTGCACCGCTGCCATATTGGCTATGCTATTGTCTTGCGTGGTTTGAGACATGACTTTCTCCTTATTGCTCTCATTAATTCGAGACAACAACAAAAATAGTTCACTTTATACCAATCCGCATAGAGGTTTACCCTCTCAGCAAGACTGGCAGGTTTTGTGGCTAGGCTTGGTTGCACAGGTTTGGTGGTTCCAAATCAAGCAAGCGTAACAACGCCAGAAAGCCTGCCAGCCTTGCCCGATGGGAGTGGCCAAAACGACTTACATCTGTGTTGCGCCCTCTGGGCATAGAATGACTATGCCGCAGAGAACGCGTCGTGATCTAAGTCGTTTTGACTCACTCTGAGAGGGTAAACCTCTATGCCGATTGGTATTATCCAGACAAAAAAAAGCAAGTCCGAAGACTTGCTTATCATTAAGTGAAATCGAGATGCAGGTTACAAACGTTCCAGCATTGCCTGAGTGAATTCGGTAGTGCCGTGCTGGCCACCCAGATCGCGGGTAGTGCGATCGCCACTTTCAATCACATCTTTCAGGGCTGAACGGATGGCCTCAGCTTTGTCGGCCATGCCCAGGTATTCAAGCATCTGTACAGAAGCCAGGATCACGCTGGTAGGGTTAGCCAGGTTTTTGCCGGCGATGTCTGGTGCTGAGCCATGTACCGCTTCAAAAATAGCACATTCACCACCGATGTTGGCGCCAGGTGCCATACCCAGGCCGCCAACCAGACCGGCACACAGGTCTGACAGGATGTCACCAAACAGGTTAGTGGTAACAATGACGTCGAACTGGTGAGGATTCATTACCAGCTGCATACAGGCGTTGTCTACGATCATCTCAGTAGACTCGATATCCGGGTATTTCTCACCAATTTCGCGAGCGACTTTCAGGAACAAGCCTGAAGTCGATTTAAGGATATTCGCTTTATGTACAGCGGTCACTTTCTTGCGGCCTTCGCGACGGGCTAATTCGTAGGCGAAAGTCACAATTTTTTCCGCACCCTCACGGGTAATTTTACTGCGCGCTTCAGCTTCGGTTCCGTCTTCAGACACTACCTGCCCCAGACCAGAGTACATGCCCTGAGTATTTTCGCGCACGGTAATAATATCGATATCTTCGTAACGCGCCTTAGTCCCTTTAAAAGACAATACCGGACGCACGTTTGCATAGAGCTGAAACTGCTTACGCAGGCTTACATTGATTGAAGTAAACCCTTCGCCAACCGGGGTGGTCAGTGGGCCCTTCAGGGTCACCTTGTTTTTGGCGATCAGATCGAGCGTTTCCTGAGGTAATAGCTCGCCATGATTTTCCAGCGCCATCAGGCCGGCATCAGCGTAATCATAGGCAAAGTCACAGCCTACTTTATCTAAAATTTGCGTTGCTGCATCAATAATATCCGGGCCGATACCATCTCCGCGGATGACAGTAATGCGTTGTTGAGTCATCAGAGATCCTTAATAACTTTTACTGATTCGTTAGGTCGTTTGCTTTTTGATAAGTGTAGCGTAATTTTTGCGCAAGAGGGTTTTTCTCTGGCGTTTTTGTAATCAATTGTAGGGTGTCTTTACACAGGCATAAGTGTATATGATGCAAGACTAAATGAGTAGTTAAATAGGCCATAGTGCTTATAAACAGCGTTTATTAAGGCCCTCTGATTGCTGGCTATGTTAACGGGCAATTGAGCAGATGACTGACCTTGGGCTGCAGTTGCGATTGCAATGCAATCAGTTGAGGGAATGCCTGTTGGGTTTGTTGGATAAACTCGGTCGTCTGTGCGCAGGGCTTGTGTCCGAGCAGCCATTGTCGGGCCCAGATAAGGCTCAATCCGCTTATACAATGGGGCAGGCGCAATAATCCGGGAACTTCCTGAGGCAGCCGGCCACAGCAGGCTATCAATCGTGACTGACCTTTGTCCTGCTCCCAGGCGCTGGCGAGTGAAATCAGGCGCTGTCGGGTGGCGCTGTTACCTTGCCCGGTATTATTTTGCAGCAGTGTTGTGACATCAAACAGCCGTTGATCGTTGTGTTTTACCGCTGTTTTGCCTTTTTCCTGCGCCGACGTAAACAATGGCGACAGGGCGACGGTGGTCACCAGGCTGGCATATTGTGGGGTTATCCGGCCACTCTCATTAGCCAGTTCGCTGCTAAGCAAAATGGCTGTCTGAGCCAATCGTGAATACCAGTCGAGTAACGGAAACCAGTGCTGGGTTAAACGCTGAAAAAGGGCGTACTGCACAAGCATATGACCGACTCTTTCGAGGCCATAGGTGAGAATACTTTGCTTTACATTCTGCACCGGTAACTGCATGCGGTTGTCCTTTGATGCAGCATCGGTCAGAAAATGACTGAAAGCCGGCTCAACCTCCACCATCGCGACTATTTTGTCGACCGCGATGTCCGGATCATTAAGTGCTTTTAACAGTGTTTGCAGGCTAAGCGGCGGGCGTGATGTCGGGTAACTAACAGGTAGTGCCCAGCCATGATCGCCAGGACGTATCACTTCACCTTCTTCCGGTTGTTCGTCCAGTTTGCTAAACAGGCTGACCCAGTGTTCAACACTAAGGGATTGTTTGCGCATCAGGCGAACCTGCTTTTTGGCCAGCCAGCAAAAACGCTCCTCAGTGTTTGAGTAAATGAGCACCTGATCTGTTAGTTGACTCATCACCGGCCCGATATGCTGTCCGGAGGCTGTTATTAAGCCTTCGTGAAGGAGTCCGGGATAGTCTGTAAGGGCATGCAAGAGTTGTTGTCCGGTGACCGGAAGTGTCATCGCCAGCTTGACCAGAATATCGTTAAAGTCGCTGCCCGGAGCCCGCAACAGGTAGCGTTGCCATAACCAGGCAATATCAAAACAATCGCTGTAGAGGGGCGGGCGTCTGCTTGCCGGCAGAACATGCGCTGCCCAGTATTGCTGGCCACAACGGCTGAGTTGTTTAATTGCACTGCTCAGACGCTGTTTATTGAGTAATGATTGCTGTTTTAACTGATAATAAGACAACAGCGCCGCAACGCCTTGCTGCTGGGTGTGATGATTGACCCGATTGCGTAAACAGAGCAGTACATACACAGAAATATGGCGTAGCCATAAATATTTAGTTGGCTCAGTAACGTTATAAGGGCGGCTGGCCACTACTGTCATCAGTGGAAGGTTGGCCTGGGCAAAATCGAGCCAGCGGGCGCTAACATCAAGATACCGGGAAAGTTGAGCTGCTTCCTGAGCTGGCAAAGGCGGCAGCGCCTCGCTGTCTCGCACCAGTTCCTGCAAGGCTGCCAGCATGGCCGTCAAATTAATTAACTACTCAGGTAGGTTTGATAAGCACCGTCACCCCAGGCAATCAGGGCTTCGTTTTCGAATAAAAGCGGCGTGCATTCATCCTGAGTTGTCATACCATCGGCACGAACATGCTGGGTACGGTAAAACATGACCTGGATTTCACGGCTATCCTGCATTTTTGCCTCGGTAATATCCGGCGTGCCCAGTAAAGCCATGACTTCTGCACGGGTAATACCCAGCTCCAGTTTGGAAATCTGCACTTTGTTATACTCTTCCCGGTCCTGCCAGTCCATGTTCTCCGGCTTGTCCGGATAAAACGCGATGAGTAAAAAAGCAAGGACCGCGTAAGAGGCTACGCCGATCAAAATAAGTCGGATTGCTTTACTGTTCATTTATCTTTGTCGTTTTACTGGTTAATTCATTATGGCCCTATCGGCCCTTAATCAATAGTAGTCTATCCAATTAAGGCCACACTGTCAGCTTTAAGAATGTTACTGATTATGAATCACGGTTAATGCTATAACAGGGCCGGTATTCCGTGCCAGGTAATTTCATGCGTTGCTGGGCAACAAAGGATTTCAGCAAGGCGTCGATGCGAGCCATTAAATCAGCTTCACCAGACAGATTAAACGGGCCAAAATCGCGGATTTGGCGAATGCCTTCGGCTTTCACGTTACCCGCTACAATCCCCGAAAATGCTTTGCGTAAGTTATTCGCCAAATCAGACAACGGTTGATCCCGGTGCAGATTTAGCGCCGCCATGGATTTATGGGTGGGATTAAAAGGTTGCTGGAAGTCGTCTTCGATTTTCAGTGACCAGTTAAAACTGAACGCATCACCCATGGCCAGTCTGAACTGCTCAACCTTTTTAACGCCCTGGCCAAGTACCCGGGCAACTTCCACCGGATCGTCCACAACAATCTGATAGCGATTTTGTGCTTTGGGCCCCAGGGTAGCGCCCACGAACTCGTGGATAGCCTCAAAATAAGACTCGCTGCCAGCCGGGCCGGTTAATATTACCGGGAAAGGCTGCTGGGCATTTCGCTCGTGGATAAGAATACCGAGCAAATACAGCAATTCTTCAGCGGTGCCTACGCCGCCAGGGAAAATAATAATGCCGTGCGCTATGCGAACGAAGGATTCCAGACGTTTTTCAATGTCGGGCATGATCACCAGCTCATTAACAATGGCGTTGGGCGGCTCAGCGGCAATAATGCTGGGTTCGGAGATACCAATATACCGGCCGTCACGGTAACGCTGTTTAGCGTGGCCAATGGCTGCGCCTTTCATGGGACCTTTCATGGCCCCTGGTCCGCAGCCGGTGCAGATGTTCATTTCGCGCAGACCCAGCTGATAGCCCACTTCCTTGGTGTATTTATATTCCTTAAGACCAATGGAGTGGCCACCCCAGCATACTATCGTGTTGAGTTCGTTGTTGCGTTCGATGACTTTGGCGTGACGCAGCATATCAAAAACCATGTCGGTAATGCTGCCGCTGTCCTGAGGGGCGTTCTCGTGTACAAAGGCGTACTTATTGCCCATGTAAAGCATGTCGCGTAACACTGAGAACAGATGCTCGTGAACACCTTTCACCAATCGCTCGTCGACAAAGCCAACTTCCGGCGGGTTTATCAGTTCGAGTTTGACGCCCCGTTCCCGTTTAATCAGCCGAATATCGAAGGATTCGTACGGGGCAAACAACATTTCGTAGTTGTCTTCATCCACACCGCTATTAAGCACTGCCAGGCAGCAGTTACGAAAGAGCTGGTACAGATTACTGTTTGTGGTGTCTTCAAGCTTGCTGACTTCAAGTTGGGAGAGCTGGCTCATCCAACCTACAGGGTTGAGCTGAATTTTTTTCATTCGTTATCCTGAATGACCACCTGATTCCGACCACCGGATTTTGCTTTATATAGCCCTTTATCGGCCCGCTCAAAGGCGGCGTCGAGCTTCTCCCCGGTACGGCACTGGGTACCGCCGATGGAGGCTGTGACTGTCAGGCGCTCTTGTTTAAATTTAAAGGGTAGCTTAGCCAGTCCCTCGCGCAACTCATTCAGGCGATTTAACAGTTTATCACTGGCATGATCGGGCAACAGTATAATAAATTCTTCACCGCCCCAGCGTGCCATAAACTCGCTGCTGGTCAGGTTGGTTTTCAAGTGGCGTGCTATGGCCTGGAGTGTTTTATCACCGGCGGCGTGGCCGTACTTATCATTGATCCGTTTAAAGTGATCCACGTCGACTACCGCGATACTCAGTGGCTTGTCCTGGGCCTGGCAGCGATCCCATTCTTTTGAAGCCCTTTCATTATATGCCATGCGGTTGGGCACCCGGGTGAGCGGATCGGTGTACATGTTTATGCGTTGCTCAACCAGCTTTTTACGGTATGAGTCGGTTTGTTTTTGCAGCGACGAGAGCTGTTGCTGCATGGACACCAGCAGTGACATCAGGCCCTCCTGTTCCTGACGCTCGGCTTCTTCACCGGCACTGAGTGAGTTAGCCATCTGGCCCAAGTAGTGCTGCGCCTGCTGCTTTAAGTCGTCGATATTGCTTTCGCCTTCCAGGGCGTCTTCCATGTCTTCCAGCACGTTTCGCAATTCCTGGTTGCGAGACTGGCGCGCCTCAAAACTCTCGGCACTTTTTGAAATACTGGATTGCACATCACCGTTAATATTACCCAGGGCATTATTCAGCCGCTGAATAATTTTACCGGCCGTATTGGCCTCGGTGAGGGTTTCCTGAACCATTACCCGGATCAGGATCAGGCAGCTATTCAGTAACTCTTCTTCGGTAAGTCCCTGGCCAAGCCTTTCCTGCAGGGAGGCGATGTAGTCATCCTCCGGGTTGACCCGGATATAGGTTTGTACCAACTGGCCAAGCTCATCGATAAGGTTTTGTTTAAGCTGTACCGTTCGGTTATTGGGTTGGTTGTCAGCCGCTGTCTCTTCAGTATTGCCCATGCCGGATTGATAGCACTTTAACACCTTTTGATAGAGCGGCAGCACGGCACTGATGCCATTGATGGGCTTTTTCAAGGCACTACTGACTTTGGCTGCCTGGCTGCGGGCCGCCGGCTCAGTCACCAGGCGCTGAAATGCCTGGATATCTTCTTCCAACTGGCGAAGCCAGGCCTGAGTCAGGGTTTTTACTGAGTAGGGCTCCAGCATTATTAGCTGGCTGACTTTATTCATGGATAGGGTGGCCAGAGTGAAATCAATCTTGCCACTTAAATGACCGCGCAGAGACTGTAATTCTTTATCAATCTCAGCCGATAGTCCCTCATAATAACTGGTGAGCCGGACTATAAATCCTGCGAGTTGCTCACTGTGAGCGCGCAGCGATTGGAGTTGTTTCGCTTCCATATGTTATGCAAGCTCCTTATTAGCCAAAAAAGCCGCCGGCATGCTACTGCCGGGCTAACCGATTGTTCGATACATTGAAATCAAAATTCGCCCGTAGCGGGTTGATATCTAAGCCGCCTCTGCGGGTGTAGCGCGCATAGACAGCTAACTTGTGCGGCTTGCAACGATTCATTAAATCACAAAAAATTCGCTCGATACACTGCTCGTGAAACTCATTATGCTGGCGAAACGAGATGAGATAAGCCAGCAATCCGGCGTGGTCTATGGCCGCGCCCTCGTAATGAATTTGCACACTGGCCCAGTCAGGCTGACTGGTGATCAGGCAATTAGACTTTAATAAATGACTCACCAGGGTTTCAGAAACCTGCTGTTCGCCGGTTGTGAGCAGCTCCGGGCTTGGCTCATAGGTATTGATTTCGATGTCCAGATCGTCAATCACGGTGCCGTCAAGTTCACCAAGGTGAAGGGCGCCAAACTGACCGGCGCTGGATAATTGCACGTCAACCGGTGCCTGGGCACAGGCCGATAAATCTTCGGTTAGGTGTCGGGCCACTTCATCTATGCTGCTGAAAACCGACTGGTTGAAGCTGTTCAGATAAAGCTTGAATGACTTAGACTCGATAAGGTTTTGCGAATCAATCGGCACCTGGCATTGTAAAATGGCGACCTGCGGTTTGCCTTTCGGATTAAGCCACGAAAGCTCATAACCGTTCCAGATATCCACACCGCCAAACGGCAGGGGCTGTGAAACGCCAATTTGTTCACGGCTTAGCGAGCGCGGCACACCTTGCAACAGCTCAGGCGTGTACTGTTCAATGTAGTCAACCTTTTGACCCAGTGTCAGGTTGGCGGGAAGAGACGGTGGCGAAGAGTGCTTTACTGTCATGCTGTCCTGTAACTTTTTTACCACTGATTAATCACGGCACGCGCATTCAATATGCAAAGCTGGTGTTTAAAGTGCCATAAATTCTTTACTATAGGGGTTTATTATACCTGATATGGAATCGCAATGGAGAAAATAGTTCAACAATCATTGCATAAGTTAATGCGCGATTTGCAACAAGCAGCAGCGTCTCATCCCGTGCTGATGACCACTGAGTTTGAAGTGGAATTAGCATCCCCCTGTTATGTGGGGGACGCCAGCCAGGGAGAGCCCTGCGCCTGGCAACCCGTACCGATGGAAGGAGAATATACTTTTGCCAATATCGAAAATGCCTTGCACATCACGCTGAACGAGCAATTTTGTAAGTTCTTTACCACTTACTGGAGTTTTAATCTGCCGGTTAAGGCTGAACAGGGCAACTGCGAATTATTGCAGGTTTGCAGTGAAGAGGACTTCGAGCGGCTACAACAAAACCTGATTGGGCATTTGTTAAGGAAACAGCGACTAAAACAGCCGCCCACTCTATTTTTTGGCTTAACCGATGAAGATGACTTTATTTTGTCTGTCGATAACGCCTCAGGCGAAGTGGTGCTGGAGCAGGTAGGCAAATTACCCACTCGTTGTCTGGCACCTGATCTGGCAACCTTTATTGATGGCCTGACGCCAGCCGCTTAACTGAGCTTTGCCAACCGGCTCTCTATCACCGCGAGAGCCTGTTCTAACTGTTCGACCCGTTTTTCCAGCTCAATGATGCGCTCTTTGTCGCTCAGAGTTTTGGGCTGAGCTTTGATCTGCACGTTTTGCTGGTTAAATACCTTTATCGCCTCGATGGCATCCAGCACAGTTACCTTGAACGGGGCTTTACCACGTAATAAGCCTACACCCGGTGTCAGACCTTCAGCCGCCAGTGTATGGCAGATTTCGACCAAGGTTTTATGGTTTTCTTTAGAGGACATGCGCTTACTCTTAACTGGTGACCAACACATCAGCCGGGCTTGGCCTGTAGCAGGTTAGTCAAAACAACGAAAATTTCGCTAATCATACCTATAGTTAGCACTGCCGCCAAGAGGCTTTTTTTAAATTCCTTAAAATTCAACGAGTTATAATTGGCCTCATTCTTGATTACCTGAAGTTCATTAGTGACTTATTATTTTTCAACAGGGAACCACTATGAAAAAATTAATGCTTTGTACTGCTCTGGTAGCACCAATGTTATTGTCTGGCTGTATTATCTCCGTGGGTGATGACGACAGAGAACACTATCAGGCCAGCTGGGAGCAGCGCGAGTATAACAACCGCAAACATATCAGCAATCTGGAAGTGAATGCGCACTTTGAAGACGTTACCCGTAAGATGGGTGTGGCCGACTTTAACGAAATGGTAGGCGAGGGCGATCATGTTTATCGGATCCTTTACTATCGCACGCAGCGAACCGAGGACGATGGCATCACCACTAAGGACGAGTGCACGCCACTGGTCTTTAAAGACAACCGCTTAATTGGTTGGGGTGAAGAAGCGGTTCGTAAAATTTAATCCGCCCACCGTTTACACTTATGGACAAGCCCGATAAACATCCCGTTTATCGGGCTTGTTGCTGTCTGGCCGGCCAAATTAATGATAGCGTGGGTGCACTACCTGTCTGGTTGTTGCACTCAATCCTCATAGTTAAGCTTATTCAAATGTATGAATATTGTTAATGATATATTTACACGGTGTAATTTTTTCGGCTAGAGTGGGGAACTGATGCACTTTTTGTGCGTCTATTACGTAACTCTTAAAACCAATCTTGTTGTTTTCAGTTTGCTGTTGTTCAGCAGCAGCGCTGAGCGGTTGAGTGAGAGGGCGGCCTGGGTCGCAATAACTGGCGTTTACGCATCACCACCACACGGGAGACAGGCTATGGTACAAGCGGAAATCAAACAAAACCTGGATAAAATCAGAGCCGCATACTTATCGGCGGAAGATCTGAAAGTGGCTGCATCCATCATTTACAACGCCTACCACGACGATCCAATTTTTTTACAAATATTCCAGAGCGAAAAAGAAGGCTACGAATCGCGGTTACGTTCGGCTATACGCGAAGAACTCACTGCTTTCTGGGAAGCAGAGCAACCCATTATTGGCTTGTTTGATGAGGGACGGTTATTGTCTGTTGCCTGTCTTACAGGGCCAGACAATGCTGCCGGGGCTGGTCGTTACTGGCACTGGCGGTTAAAGATGCTACTAACCACTGGTTATTACGGTACCCGGCAAATGCTCGAGAAAGAGGAAAAAATTCGCTCTGCCATGCCAGCTGAAAAGTATCACCTGTTGTCATTCATTGCGGTGCATCCGGACTATCAGTCACACGGTCTTGGTCATCTGCTGATGCGGGCAATCGACAGTGTCTTACTTGAGCATCGTGATTCAGAAGGGGTAGGCGTATTTGTGACGGTGCCTAAATACGAAACGTTTTTTTCCGACGGCTTTTATCAAAAGGTCGCGCAGGTGGAAATTGCGAATAAAACCGGGCAGGTAATGTTCCGTCCAAGGCCATAATCGTTCGCCGGGAATACCGTGCAGGGCGAGCAATCTGCCCTGCTTTTACCGAGAAAATGCCTTGTCAGTCTTGCGGGCCGAATCCCGTCAGGTATAGTGCCTGTATAGATAATTACACGCTGCAGATATGTCCGACTCTCTAGACTTCGATCCGGCACAAGCCATTCAGAATGAAGACGCCTGGGTAAGTGTCATCCAGAAAATGGATGAAGCCTATGCGGATCTGGTGCAGTCACAGGTCGAAGTCGAAGAAAAAAACGTTGAGCTGGAAGAGGCCAAAAGCTTTTCTGACAGTATTCAAAGTGCTATGAACGATGTGCTCGTCGTGTGTGATAACGACGGTATCATTGAAGGCGTAAACCGGGCATTAACCGAGCTGGTGGGGGAGTCTGAATCGGCTCTGATTGGTCGTTCTATTTTAACCTTTATCGCCCCGGAGTTGCACGACAAGGTACAGGGCTTTTACGAACGCCTGCGTGCTCAGTCTGTGCGCGACTACGAGCTGGAATTACAGGGCAAGTCGGGCAGTGTACCGTTATCGGTAAATTGTACGGCGCGCTTAAATCACCGCGGTAAGTCTGTGGGCATGGTGCTGGTAGGACGCCCTCTTGGTGAGCTGCAAAGAGCCTATAAAGAGCTTAATATTGCCCATGCTGAATTACAGCTCGCCCAGCAACGACTTATTCAGTCAGAAAAAATGGCTTCTCTGGGTCGTCTGGTGGCAGGTGTAGCCCACGAGCTGAACAATCCCATCAGCTTTGTGTATGGCAACATGCACGTGTTACGTCGTTACACCGATAAACTCAGCACTTACTTTGATGCGGTAGCCAGCGGTGAAAGCCGTGACGCGCTGCGCGAGATGCGTGAAAACATGCGTCTGGAAAAGGCCATCAAAGATCTCAATTCGCTGGTGGATGGCACCATGGAAGGCGCAGACAGAGTAAAAGAAATCGTCAATGATTTACGTCAGTTCTCGTCTGCGCAGGTGTCGGAGAAAGCGTCTTTCGACCTCAGTCACGCGGTGCATACCGCTTTACACTGGATAATGAAAGAAAGTGATTTTGCGGTTGAGGTGGTAGACAACATTCCCCGACCACTGGAAGCTTATGGCCATGCCGGGCAGATCCATCAGGTCGTGGTCAACCTGATCGAAAACGCGGTAGATGCCATGGCTGCTTCCGAGACGCGCAGATTAACCATCAATGCCAGTGCAGATAATGATGGCGTGTTATTGACCATAAGGGATACCGGATCTGGGATCAGCGCCGACGATGCGCCGCAAATTTTTGAGCCTTTTTATACAACCAAACCAGTTGGAATGGGAACAGGCTTAGGTTTATCAATTAGTTATGGTATCGTTTCGCAACATAATGGCGAATTATCCATCGACAATCATATCGATGGCGGTGCAATCGCTAGCCTGTTTTTACCTAACCGGGAGTCCGCTGATGCTTAATCTGTTATGGCTGCAATCCGGTGGTTGCGGCGGCTGTTCCATGTCGTTACTCAATGCCGAATCCCCCGATGTCCTGACCCTGTTTGAAAATGCGGGCATCAATCTGCTCTGGCATCCATCATTAAGCGAAGCCACCGGTGATGAGTGTATTGCCATGCTCGAGGGGATCCTGGCCGGTGACATTATTCTGGATATTCTTTGTATCGAAGGCTCTATGATGACCGGCCCCATGGGCACCGGTAAGTTTCACATAATGGGCGGTACCGGCAAGCCTATGATTGAGTGGGTAAAAGCGCTGGCGGATATTGCCCGCTACACTGTTGCTGTTGGTAGCTGCGCGGCCTACGGCGGTATTACGGCAGCTGGTGCCAATGATACTGATGCCACGGGCCTGCAATTTGATGGCGAAATGGCGGGCGGACTGCTGGGTAAGGATTTTACGTCGCAAAGTGGCGATCAGGTGGTTAATATCGCCGGTTGTCCGGTGCACCCTGACTGGGTTACCGAAACCCTGATGAGCATAGCGCTGGGTGAACACAATGATGAGCAACTCGATAAGTTTGGTCGTCCGCGTATGTACGCCGAGCACCTGGTGCATCATGGTTGCTCGCGCAACGAGTTCTATGAATATAAAGCCAGTGCGGTGGATATGGGCGATCGCGGTTGCATGATGGAAAATATGGGGTGTAAAGGCACCCAGGCGCATGCTGACTGTAACAGCCGGCCCTGGAATGGCCAGGGTTCCTGTACCAACGGTGGCTACCCGTGTATTAATTGCACCGCCCCCGAATTTGAAGAACCGGGCCACAGTTTTTGCCAAACGCCCAAAATTGCCGGGATCCCGGTTGGCCTGCCAACCGATATGCCCAAAGCATGGTTTGTTGCCCTGGCGCAATTGTCTAAAGCGGCCACGCCTGAACGGTTAAAAAAGAATGCCATTGCCGAGCAGCTAATCTATCCGCCCACCATTCATAAACGCAAAGGCTGAACTATCAGTATGTGCAGTCAGAGAGTAGCAGTATGAGCCGAATTGTCGCCGGTCCCTTTAATCGCGTGGAAGGGGACCTGGAAATTACCCTGGAAACCGGGGAAGATAAAGTACAGCGAGCTGAAGTAAACTCGCCGCTTTATCGAGGGTTTGAACGAATTTTACTGGGCCACAAACCCATGGATGCGCTGGTTTACACACCGCGGATCTGTGGTATTTGCTCAGTTACTCAGTCGGTAGCCAGTGCCCGGGCGTTAGCCGATGCCATGGGACTGGGAATGCCTAAAAACGGCGAGCTGTGTACCAACTTAGTGCTGGCAAGTGAGAACATTACCGATCTGACCACGCATTTTTATCTGTTTTTTATGCCCGATTTTGCCCGCGACACATACGCTGGGGCTAGCTGGTTTGATGATATTCAGGGGCGGTTTAAAGCCACTGCAGGCTCCGCAGCGGCCCAGATGCTGCCAGCCCGGGCCGATTTTCTGCACCTGATGGGGTTGATGGCCGGCAAGTGGCCACACACCCTGAGTTTACAGCCGGGTGGCGTAGCCAAAGCGATTGAACCCAAAGAGCGCATGCGTTTACTGGCTATCGTTGCCGGATTTAAGCGTTTTCTCGAAAGTACTTTATTTGGAGATAGCCTGACCACCATCAGTCAGCTTAAAAGCGAAGCCGAATTATGGCAGTGGTATCAGCAAAAGCCCTGGCAGAGCTCTGATTTCCGCCGCTTTTTACATGTGGCTGAAGTACAACAGTTACATCAGCTTGGCAGGGCAACCGATCATTTCCTCAGCTTTGGAGCCTATGGGGCGATTGATGACCCCATGTGGGCAGCTGGTAGCTATAGGAATGGCCAGACAAGTCCGTTGGATATCGCCCGAATAGTCGAAGATCACTCCCATAGCTGGATGAGTGACAGCGATCATCCGCATCCGCCGGCGCAGGGAATTACCCAACCCACGCTGGATAACGAGGCAGGATACAGTTGGTGTAAAGCGCCCCGCTTAGGTCAGGAGGTGGTGGAAGTCGGGCCATTGGCGCGACAGGTAGTTAACGGTCACCCGTTGATGCGAGACATGATCAGCCGCCATGGTGGCAATGTGTTAAGCCGGGTGGTGGCCAGACTGCTTGAAGTGGCCATTGTGGTAGGGCAAATGGAGCAGTGGATAAAGCAAATTGATCCCACGGCGCCCTTTTGTCATCACGGTGAAATGCCTGCCGAGGCCTCCGGCGTTGGCCTGGTTGAAGCGGCGCGGGGCGCTTTAGGTCACTGGCTGGAAGTGAAAAATGGTAAAATCAGTAACTATCAGATTATCGCCCCGACCAGCTGGAATTTTTCGCCCCGGGATCAACACGAACAACCCGGTGCGCTGGAGCAAGCTGTCGTTGGCGCGCCGGTAATGAGCGGTGAAAAAACACCGGTGTCGGTGCAACATATTGTCCGTTCTTTCGATCCCTGTATGGCCTGCACGGTGCATTAATGCCACACAGCAAAGGAATGCGCTTACGCGTTAACGGGATTGTTCAGGGCGTGGGTTTTCGCCCGTTTGTCTGGCGTTTGGCAACAGAGTTAAAGCTCACCGGGCGGGTTTTCAACGATGCCGGTGGCGTTATAGTTGAGCTTAACTGTAGTGAGGCGCAGGCTGGTGAGTTTGCTGAGCTGATGTTGCAGCAGCTCCCGCCACTGGCCCGGATTGATGCAATCCATCAAGAGGCGTTGGATTTACCTGTATTTTCATCCTTTGCAATAGATGTATCTCAGTCGGGGATCGTTACTACCGGCTGTGCACCGGATGCCGCTACCTGCCCGGACTGCCTTTCAGAGCTGTGCCAGCCTGGTGATCGCCGTTATCATTATCCGTTTATCAATTGTACCAACTGCGGCCCGCGGCTGAGTATTATCCGGCAAATTCCTTACGACCGTGCCTCCACCACCATGGTAGAATTTACCCTCTGTGCGGCTTGTCAGCAGGAATATGACAACCCGGCCGATCGCCGCTTTCATGCCCAGCCAAATGCCTGCCCTGATTGCGGCCCTCATTGCTGGCTGGAAATACCCGGTGGCGGGCCAGTCGCCAGTGAAACGCCGTTTCAGGCCCTCGGTGAGGCATTACGGGGTGGTCAAATAGTAGCGATAAAGGGGATTGGCGGGGTTCACTTAGCGTGTGACGCCACTAACGAGCAGGCAGTGAAACGATTGCGTGAACGAAAACAGCGCCCCCATAAAGCGCTGGCATTAATGGCCTCGAATATTGAGGCAGTCAGGCAGTTTGCCAGAGTTAACGAGCAGGATGAGGCGCTGCTAACGCATCCTGCTGCGCCGGTTGTGCTGTTGTCCCGGCAGGAAAACCCGGAGCAATTTAAAATTGCGCCATCGGTTGCACCTGACAATACGAAAATCGGTGTGATGTTACCTTATTCGCCGGTACATCATCTGCTCCTGGCAGAGGTAGACTTTCCGCTGATAATGACCAGTGGTAATCGTTCCGGAGAACCCCAGGCGATCACCAATGATGCGGCTCGCTCTCAGTTAAATAACATTGCCGATCTGTTGCTGTTGCACAATCGGCCAATCCACAACCGCCTGGATGATTCGGTGGTGGTGGCGGGTAAATACGGTACACAAATGCTGCGCCGCGCGCGCGGCTATGCGCCTGCCAGTTTACCGCTACCATCAGGCTTCTCTGCCGGGCAGACACTTATCGCTTTGGGCGGCCAGTTAAAGAATACACTGTGTCTGGTTAAGGATGGCCGGGCGGTGATTAGCCAACATCTTGGCGATCTGCACGATGCCAGTACGTTCGATGAATATTTGCACACTGTGCAGCTCTATCGCGAGCTGTACGAAAACGCTGCTGAACATTACGTCTGTGATATGCATCCGGAGTATCTGTCCACAAAACATGGTGTAAGCCTGGAAGAGCAGGGCAATCACCTTACCCGGGTACAGCATCACCATGCGCACATTGGCGCTTGTCTGGGCGACAATCAGTATCCACTGGCCGGCGATGCAGTACTCGGAATATGCCTGGATGGCACCGGTTTCGGCACCGATGAGACCCTGTGGGGCGGCGAGTTTTTATATGGTGGTTATGCTGCCATGAAACGGATAGCCTCACTAGCGCCGGTTCCCTTAATTGGTGGCGCTCATGCGATCAAGTCACCCTGGCGGTCGCTGTATGCTCAGCTCCGACAATGCTTCACTGCCGAACAACTGGCAGAAATGACCGATATTTGCCCACAGTTTGCTGACCCCATGTGCAACAGCTTCGAAAAAATGCTGACAATGCAGTTAAACTGCCCGTTGAGTAGCTCTGCAGGCCGGCTGTTTGACGCCGTTGCTACAGCCCTTGGCTGCGCCCCTGCACAAATCACCTACGAAGGGCAGGCCGCAATCCGGCTGGAATCGCTGGCTCTGAACTGTCAGGAAGATATTGAACCTTATCATCTCAGGATCACTGATAATCATATAGTGCCACAGGCGATGTGGCAGCAGATTGTAACTGATTTAGGCCAGGGACGGAGCAAAGCTGCTATGGCAATGGCTTTTCATAAAGGGCTGGTGGTTGCGCTTAGTGAGATGACGTTAAAGTTAAAAGCGGCTTACGACTTTACAACCGTAGTGTTATCCGGTGGTGTGATGCAAAACCTGCTGCTTGGTGAGGCGCTGCAGGATACCTTGCAGTCAAGTGGCTTTAAAGTCCTTACGCATCAGCAATTGCCGGCGAATGACGGCGGGATAGCCTTTGGTCAGGCCCTGGTTGCTCTGGCAAAAAATCAATAAAATCAGCTTTATCCGGCATAGCTTCTGCTCTGCCATCCCCTCATTAATTACTGTCTGGAAACACCGTTAACACAGTGTAAACAGACTTTCCGCTTTCCTCTTCTAGTGGTAAGTAGACTTCAGGTAACTCTCTCTCGATTTATTCTAACTTGATGAAAATAAATGGTTTTTGTAGTTGGTCTGTTGTTTGCATTCTGACTTGTGCGTACTAACAAAACACCACGCTGTGTTATTAGAAAAATAATAGCTGAACGCAACTTACATCAGAACAAAAACCAAGACCGATTGGCCGTGCAAATTTGAGGTAAGTGTAACTTCAGCGGTATCACTGCCGGAGGACCGAATGTCCCAATTAGAGACCTTTTACGAAGTCATGCGGCGACAGGGGATTACCCGTCGCAGTTTTCTGAAGTATTGTAGCCTGACTGCTGCTGCATTAGGCCTGGGCCCCGCGTTTGCACCGCGTATTGCCAATGCCATGGAAACCAAGGAGCGTACCCCTGTACTGTGGCTGCACGGACTGGAATGTACCTGTTGTTCTGAATCCTTTATTCGCTCTGCACACCCTTTGGTGAAAGACGTTGTACTGTCGATGATCTCACTGGATTACGACGATACGTTAATGGCGTCAGCAGGCCATCAGGCCGAAGCGATTCTTGAAGAGACCATGCAGAAGTACAAGGGTAAGTACATCCTGGCTGTAGAAGGTAATCCGCCGCTCAATGAAGACGGCATGTTCTGTATCGTTGGTGGTAAGCCATTCCTTGACCAGCTTAAGCATGCCGCCAAAGATGCGGCAGCCATTATTGCCTGGGGCTCATGCGCCTCATGGGGTTGTGTCCAGGCCGCACGTCCTAACCCTACTCAGGCGGTACCTATTCATAAAGTAATCAAAGATAAGCCCATTATTAAAGTGCCGGGTTGTCCGCCCATTGCAGAGGTAATGACCGGCGTAATTACCTATATGCTGACTTTCGGCAAGGTACCGGAACTGGACCGTCAGGGACGTCCGAAGATGTTTTACAGCCAGCGTATCCACGACAAATGTTATCGCCGTCCGCACTTCGATGCCGGTCAGTTTGTTGAACAGTGGGATGACGAGGGCGCGCGTAAAGGCTACTGCCTTTACAAAGTGGGTTGTAAAGGGCCAACAACTTATAACGCCTGTTCAACGGTGCGCTGGAACGAAGGCACGTCCTTCCCAATCCAGGCAGGCCACGGTTGTATTGGCTGTTCAGAAGATGGGTTCTGGGACAAGGGTTCCTTCTATGACCGTCTGACTGACATTAACCAGTTCGGTATCGAATCGAACGCTGATGAAGTAGGCACTGCCGTTGCTGGCGGTGTAGGTGCAGCGATTGCTGCCCATGCTGCCGTTAGTGCGGTTAAACGCGCGCAGCATAAGGGAGAACAAGAATAATGAACACGCCGTTAAATTCTAAATTACTCGACAGCTCAGGCCGCCGTATTGTGGTGGATCCGGTGACCCGTATTGAAGGGCACATGCGCTGCGAAGTGAACGTTGACGATAATAATATTATCCGCAATGCGGTATCTACCGGTACCATGTGGCGCGGGCTGGAAGTGATTTTAAAAGGCCGTGATCCGCGTGATGCCTGGGCATTTGTTGAACGTATTTGTGGGGTATGTACCGGTTGCCACGCACTCACCAGTGTTCGCGCCGTAGAAGATGCGCTGGGCATCGACATTCCGTTAAATGCGCACCTTATTCGTCACCTGATGGATAAGACCCTGAATATCCACGATCACGTGGTGCACTTTTATCATCTGCATGCGCTGGACTGGGTGAACCCGGTTAATGCGCTGAAAGCCGATCCGAAAGCTACCTCTGCCCTACAGCAGAAAATATCGTCGTCACATCCGTTATCCAGTCCGGGTTATTTCCGTGACGTACAAACGCGTATAAAGAAATTTATCGAAAGCGGTCAGTTAGGGTTATTTGCCAATGGCTACTGGAGCAACCCGGCTTATAAACTGCCGCCTGAAGCAGATTTGATGGCGGTGGCGCACTACCTTGAAGCGCTGGATATGCAAAAAGAGATCGTTAAGATCCACACTATTTTCGGCGGTAAGAACCCACACCCTAACTTTATGGTTGGCGGTGTGCCATGTGCGATTAACCTCGACGGTACAGGCTCATCGGGCGCACCGGTTAATATGACCAGCCTTAACTTTGTGCTGGAGCGTATTCGCGAAGCAGAAGCCTTCATTAAAAACGTTTATATTCCGGACGTGATCGCCATTGCCACGCTTTATAAAGACTGGTTGTACGGCGGCGGCCTGGCTGCTTCTAACGTGCTGAGTTATGGCACGCACACAGTGGTACCGGGCGATAAATCTACCGACCTCATTCCGGCTGGCGCGATTATCAATGGCAACTGGGACGAGATACACCCGGTGGATGTGCGTAATCCGGATGAAATTCAGGAGTTCGTGGATCATAGCTGGTATCAGTATGCCAACGGCGCTAAAGGCCTGCACCCCTGGGACGGTGAAACCGAAGCGAAATTTGAACTGGGGCCAAACTTTAAAGGCACCAAAACGAATATTAAAGAGCTTGATGAAAGCGCTAAGTACAGCTGGATCAAATCACCGCGCTGGAAAGGCCATGCCATGGAAGTGGGACCGCTATCACGCTACATCGTGGCCTATGCTTCTGGTAAAGAGTACGTTCAGGAACAGGTTGACCGCTCATTATCGGCGTTTAATCAGGCTACCGGTATGGACCTCGGCTTAAAGCAGTTCCTGCCTTCAACACTGGGCCGCACTCTGGCGCGTGCGCTGGATTCTGAACTGTGTGTCGACTCTATGCTGGATGACTGGCATCAGTTGGTCAATAACATTAAAAACGGTGATACCTCTACCGCCAACGTGGAAAAATGGGATCCGAAAACCTGGCCTAAAGAGGCTAAAGGTGTGGGGACCAACGAAGCGCCGCGTGGTGCGCTGGGTCACTGGATTAAGATTAAAGACGGTAAAATTGAAAACTACCAGGCGGTGGTACCCACCACCTGGAATGGTTCTCCACGTGATTCAGAAGGCAATATCGGTGCGTTTGAAGCGTCATTGCTTAATACGCCCATGGAGCGCCCTGATGAGCCGGTTGAAATCCTGCGAACTTTACACAGCTTTGACCCGTGTCTGGCCTGTTCCACACACGTAATGAGTGAAGACGGTCAGGAACTGACTAAAGTGAAAATTCGTTAAGAGAGCACTCTGTTGCTCTCTCTGGAGACTCAATTATGTCTACGTCAGTGAAAAGCAAAGCTGTTGAGAGAAGTCAGCTTACGGATAACCATCACAGTGGTGATGAGAAGGTTATCACCCGCCGTCAAACCGCGGTGTATGTTTACGAAGCGCCAGTGCGCTTGTGGCACTGGATAACCGTGTTTTCCATCATCACCCTGTGCGTTACGGGGTATTTTATCGGTCAGCCTTTACCCACTTTACCGGGAGAAGCCAGCGATAATTTCCTGATGGGTTACATTCGATTTGCCCACTTTGCCGCGGCTTACGTGGTAACCGTGGGCTTTATCGGCCGGTTGTACTGGGCGCTGGTAGGGAACCATCATTCCCGTGAACTGTTCTTCCCCAAGTTTTTTGTGAAAGCCTGGTGGAAAGAGGTATGGCACGAGGTACGCTGGTACCTGTTTATGGAAAAGACGCCCAAGAAGTACATCGGTCACAACCCGCTGGCACAACTGGGCATGTTCTTTTTCTTCATCCTCGGCATGATCTTTATGATCTTCACAGGCTTTGCGCTTTACAGTGAAGGTGCCGGGCAGGGAAGCTGGCAGGATACGTTGTTTGGCTGGGTGATCCCGCTGTTTGGCCAGAGTCAGGATGTGCATACCTGGCATCGCCTGGGCATGTGGTATCTGATCACTTTTATTATGATCCATGTCTATGTGGCAATTCGTGAAGACATCATGTCACGTCAAAGTCTGATCTCCACCATGATCAGCGGCTGGCGGATGTTTAAGGACGATAAGCCGGATTAAGGCTCCTCAGAGGGATGCAGGCAATTGTTGACCCCGTCTGCGTCCCTTTTTCTTTAACCCATTTTAATGACTATTCTGAGCAACCGGATGACAGCCTTCAACCTCAATGTTCGCAGCCATTGTCTGAGTAGCCGCAAGCCTGAACATCCCGGTATATTTCTTGAGCGTTGTTATCTTAAACCGCTGAATATCAGCCAGTCTGAGCTGGCGCGACTGTTAGGCATATCCCGCCGACGTGTACACGAAATTATCAAAGGCCAACGTGCGATCTCTGCCGATACCGCTATCAGACTGGCCCGACACTTTCAGACAACACCGATGTTTTGGTTGGAAAAACAACAGCTTTGGGAGCTGTACGATGCCAGCCGCCGATTCGTTAAAGAGGGTGGTTAGTAACTTTCCAATTGCTGGATAGTATTGTTATATCTATTTCCTTTTTTTTAGTATGGTTACTTGTAACGCCCCCCGTGACACCCCGCCATACGGCGCTTCCTGATTTTTTACTAAGTTGGCATGCAACTTGATGTATGTAAATAAAATGTAATTAGCGCAAGCGTCAGAGAGTCTGAGTTTTACTACCGTGCAAAATCTAATGAATGAAAAGCAAATACTTATTTTAGGCATTGGCAATGTGTTATGGGCCGATGAAGGGTTTGGTGTTCGCTGTGTTGAGGCGCTTAACCAGGATTATGATTTTGGCGACAACGTAAAAATCATGGATGGCGGTACCCAGGGCATTTATCTGGTACAGCATGTTCAGGAAGCCGATGTGCTTGTGGTGTTCGACGCTATTGATTACGGCCTGGCACCAGGCACCTTAAAAACCATCTATAACGACGAAGTGCCTAAATTTATGGGCGCTAAACAGATGAGTCTGCATCAGACCGGTTTTCAGGAAGTGTTAGCCATGGCCGAGTTTACCGGTCATTACCCGGCGGATTTGTTGCTGGTGGGGTGTCAGCCGGTTGAGCTGGAAGATTTTGGCGGTAGTTTGCGCGAGGAAGTAAAGGCACAGGTGCAACCCGCTATCGACATTGCGCTGGCCTACCTGACGCAGTTTGGTATTTGTGCGCAACGAAGCGCAGGGACGGCACAGGCGCTGGCGCCGGGTCAGTTAAACCTGAGCGACTATGAGCAGGGCCGCCCGGATGAGCAGGCAGCGTGCCGTACCGGTGATAGCCGTGTAATAGGCGGAGCTGTAGGGGAAAGTACCAAGTAATGTGTATTGGCGTGCCGTTTCAGGTTATTCACACCGACAGCCACAAGGCTTACTGTCAGCGCGGCGCAGAGCAGCGCTGGATTGATATCTCGCTGGTGGGCGATGTAGTGGCTGGTGACTGGTTGTTAGTCTTTTTAGACGCTGCCCGGGAAGTGCTCACTGAAGCGCGGGCACAACAGGTGGAAGAGGCCGTCAGCGCTATAGAACGGGTGATGTCCGGGCACAGTGTCGATCTCGACGATTGCTTCAAAGATCTGGTAGACCGGGAGCCTGAGCTACCTGACCACTTAAAACCGCTTTTAAAATAAATAAGATAAGAGAACACTATGAACTCACCGCTGATCAATCGTCTTATCGACGAATTAGGCTATCCCTTACTCGACGACGATAACTTTGAAGGTTTCATTGAGCAGACACCAATTAGTGTGCTGTTTTTAACCGAAGATCCTAAACGCTTTCCGGAAAGCCTGGATGTAGCTGTGATCCTGCCAGAGCTGATCAAGCAATTTCCTCAGCTTACCCCAGCGGTGGTATCTGAAGATATTCAAACCGCCTGTCGCGGCCGTTATAACTTTATGGCGTGGCCGGCACTGGTGTTTCTTAAGCATGGCCAGTATCTCGACGCGATTACCAAAGTGCAAAACTGGGATGACTACGTACACGAGATCCATCGAATCCTGACGCTGGAGCCCCGCCCGGATCCGGGTATTGGTATTCCGGTAGTGTTTAATCCGGTGAGTAAACGTTGCGGACAATAGGGGAACAACATGCGTGATAACAGTATAAACATCGTCAATGTCCCAATCGGGCCGGGCAGCCAGTCCGAAGGCGACATGGTGCTTGATTACATGAAGATGCCATCGGAAATGAACACCTATGATATGCCATCGTTTCCGCAAGAAAGTGAGCTGGAACGTTGCCCACAGGCCATGAGTATCCTCGCCGATATCCAGCTTATGCTTGGCCAGATCAACGAAAACGGTCAGAGCAGCATTATGACGCTTACCGAGTTACCCCAGGCAGATTTAAACCTGCTTAATCAAATCCTCGGTGAAGGCGAGGTGAGCGTTGTGATCGATGGCGATAAGCCGGTCAGAATTCAGGAAACGGTCATGGCCGGTATCTGGCGTTTACGTACCTTTGACGAGCAGAGTAACGTGACAGCAGAAGCTATTGAGGTGGCAGAGATCCCCGAATGTGTGAAAGACCAGGCATTTGCCACTAAGGTGGATTTACCTTCCAGAATCGCCAGGCTGCCTGAAGGGCTGTTGAATGCGCCTTCGGTACTGGTAGAAATTGCTGATACCTCTGCAGACTACCAGCGCGACCCGGGGATGGCCTCGCATGTGATAAACCTGTCCTTGCTACCTTTTTCGCCTGAAGATCACTACAGCCTGACCGAAACCACCGGTACCGGCAGTGTCACCATTTTGTCCCGGGGATACGGCAACTGCCGTATCACGTCGACTCAGGTAGATGGCCTGTGGCGGGTACAGTATTACAACAGTACCGACCAACTTATCCTGGACACCCTGGAAATTGTGGCAATTCCTGCCGTGGCTTGCGCAGCCCCCGAGGATCTGGCCGATTCAGCGGTACGTTTGTCTGAAATCCGCGATGCGTTGGTATAGGAAGGCAGAATGAGTTTTCAGGGTTTTGAAGGCAGTTATTTAGGCGATGCCAGCCGCATTGATAAGCAGGCCAGACTTGAATGCAAAATATGCTGGTATGTATACGATCCGGGCGAAGGTGATGAGGTCTGGCAAATTCCACCAGGCACGGCGTTCGTCGACCTACCCGACCACTGGCGGTGTCCGGAATGTGATGGTGACCGCGATCAGTTTATGGTGATAGAGGACTAACAGTGTCAAACGGTACAGCAGTTGTCGCTTTCTATGAATCGGTGGCCCGCAAAATGGCAGGCCTGCCGGTGTACAATAATAAGCTCGCAGTGGATGCGACCGATTTTTTGTCATGGGAAGACAATTGGCTGGGCATCATCGTTACGCCCTGGTGTATGAATATTGTGTTGCTCCCGGGCGAGGCGTCTCATCATAACGCTAAGCAAGTTGGCGCTAAATTTCGTCAGAAATTGCCCTCCGGCCAGTATGATTTTATTCGTGCTTATGCCCGGGAATGTGGCGATTTCGCCACCTGCTCGGTGTTTTCACCGATGTTTGAGTTTTCCTCACAGAGCATAGCGATGGAAACCGCGCAGGAAGTGCTGGCAGCGTTGTTTGATACAGAAAACATTGCGGCTTCAGAACGACATCAAAGCTATACGGTTCATAGCGAAATGCGTCAGGCTGCTGAGCTTGATGCAAAAGACTGTGATGCAGAGAGTGAACAGCAACTGGCCGATGATGCGCCACAGGTGAGTCGCCGGGCATTCTTAACCGGCAACTTCGCCCGGCAAGAGGACAGCAGACCATGAATATTGCTGCAGAACTGGCTGGCGGAAGTAAAGCGCATAACGCAGGGTCTAATCCGCTTACCGGCGGCATACAAGTAACCGTTTGTTATAACCGTGACCATATCAAAGCCGTTGATATCAACAATACCCGCCCGTTTGCCGTTACCCGCCTGTTCAGCGAAAAACCGGTTGATCGGGTACTGTCGACGATGCCATCGCTCTTTTATATTTGCGGGATAGGGCAGTTAATCGCCGCGCTCAGAGCCGTAGAGAGCGCCACTGGCATCACTGAAACGTCGGTCATAAAGCAAGCCCGGGATACACTATTATTTGCCGAGTCGTTAAGAGAGCAGGTGTTTAGCTGGGTGACCAGCTGGGCACCACAGCATAAATCCAGAATGCGTCATGTGGTGGACTGGTTCAATCAGTGTCGTAAGCAACTTGACTGGTGTTTAACCCTGGCTTCGGCAACATCCGGTGAGGCGGATTGTCAGCCTGCGCTAGAGCAATTGGCCCGGCAACTGGAAGAGGTTATTAAGCCATTATTACCGGCCAACCAGGCCGGATCCTCGTTAGCAACGATGGGATTATCAACCCAGGTATGTCAGTTGTTGAAAGCCTGCGGTGAATACCCGTTAGGACTGGCCGCAAAAACGTTAAACTTAACTGAGTCGCAACAGCTGATGGCAGTGTTGACATCATTAAAAGCTGCGGAAGCGGAACAGTTTTGTCATCAGCCAACCGTTAGTGGGGCACCGGCCGAAACCGGCTGTTGGGCTCGACAAAATATTGAAGCCAGAGGATTTTTAATTGAAAGTCGCCTGCGCTCGCTTTACCGTGAAATAACCACAGCGCCAATGAGGCTCAGATCAATAATCGGCCAGCATCAGTTTAGTCGGGCTGAGGGAACAGGCGTGCGGGGCTGCTCTGTAGTCGAAACGGCCAGAGGTTCTCTGTTACATAAAGTTGAACTGGATAACCGTAATCACGTGGCTAAATACCAGATTATTGCCCCCACTGAGTGGAATTTTCATCCCCAGGGCAGTCTCAAAACCATGCTGGAAGGGCTATATTTACCCTGGGATCAGGTAACCCCGGTGGTGGAAACCCTGATAAAACTTCTCGACCCTTGTGTGTCGTGGCGGTTGGAGTTAATTCATGCATGAGATGTCTATTGCAGAAGGGATCCTGCAGGTATTAGAAGAACAGGCCGTGAGCCAGTCGTTTGAAAAAGTCAAAGCGGTGTGGGTCGAAATTGGCCCGCTCGCCACCATCGAAGCCGACGCACTGACGTTTTGTTTCGATGCCGTTATAAGAGGAAGTCTGGCCGAAGGCGCCAGCCTGCACATTATAAAAATGCCGGGAAAAGCCTTCTGTTTGCAGTGTCTGGATACCGTCCCGGTCACGCAACGCTATGACAGTTGCCCTGTTTGTGGCAGTTATCACTTACAGATAACGCAGGGTGAAGAAATGAGAATAAAAGAACTAGAGGTGGCATAAACATGTGTACGGTTTGCGGTTGTTCAGAAGGTGAAGTTAAAATAGAAGGGCATGAGGGACACGCCCACGGGCATAGCCATGATCACACTCATATTCATGGGCATAGTCATGATCATTCACATGCCCACGGGCATCATCATCACGACCATGATCATCATCACCATCATGGCGACCATCATGGTGGACATAGTCACGACCATTCACACGCTCACAGTCATGAAGACCAGCATGACCACAGCGGCATTGAAAGTGATGGCGATAACATTCACTTCGGCAAAGGCCCTGCTCATGCCCATGTGGCAGGCCTTAGTCAAAGCCGAATGGTGCAAATTGAGCAGGATATTCTGGGTAAAAATAACCAGTACGCCGCGCAAAACCGGGTACGCTTTGAACAACAGTCGTTGTTTGTGCTCAATCTGGTTTCCAGCCCGGGATCAGGTAAAACCACCTTACTGACTGAAACCATTAACCGCATTAAAGACCGTTACACCGTAGGCGTAATTGAAGGCGATCAGCAAACGGCCAATGACGCAGACCGCATCCGCGAAACCGGCGTTCAGGCTATTCAGATCAATACCGGCAAAGGTTGCCACCTCGATGCGCACATGGTCGGTCATGCCATGGAGAACTTTTCCGGGATGACCGGCGGCGTGCTGTTTATCGAGAATGTCGGTAACCTGGTTTGCCCGGCCTCGTTTGATTTGGGCGAGGCGGCAAAAGTGTCGATTCTTTCGGTCACCGAAGGCGAAGACAAACCGCTCAAGTATCCGGATATGTTCCATGCGTCAGAATTGATGATCCTGAATAAAACTGACCTGCTGCCGTATCTGGATTTTGATGTCGAGAAATGCATTGAGTACGCTAAACGGGTCAATCCGGAAATCCGTATTATTCAGCTGTCAGCCAAAAGTGGCGAGGGCATGCAGGAGTGGCTTGATTGGATCAACACCAAGCGGGCAGCCATCATTGAATCGCGTATTCATCTTTTGCAACAACAGGTAGAGCAGTTTAAGGCAATCTTATAATGACCACATCTCAACGTCCTATTGTGTTATGCGTTGATGATGAAGTCCGTTCGCTTGAAACTCTTGAGCGAACTCTGGATGAAGAGTTTGACGTATTAACTGCCAATAGCGCCGACCTGGCGCTGGAATTACTGGAAAGCCATGACGTGCAGGTGATCCTGTGCGATCAGCGCATGCCGGATCGTACCGGTGTGGAATTGCTAACCGAAGTGCGGGATCGCTGGCCTCAGGTCGCCCGGCTTATTTTGTCTGGCTATACCGACTCAGAAGACATTATCAAAGGCCTCAACGAAGCAGGTATTTTGCAGTACATCACCAAACCCTGGCACCCGGAAAGTCTGCTAATGATTATCCGCAGTGCGTGCCGGATGTGCGCCTTACAAAGTGAGAATGCACTGCTGAATATGGAGATGCGTCTTACCGAAGAGCAGGCCGAGCAGCAGGTTAGTGAGAAAAAAGCCCATCTGCGTAATAGCTTTCAGCTTGAAGAGATAAAACGCCATGCGCAAAGCCCGCTGAATAAAATCTGTGACCAGGTCAGCAAAATTGCGCCTTATGATGTCTCGGTGCTGATCACCGGCCCATCTGGTGCGGGTAAGGAACTCTTTGCCAGGGCGCTGCATTACAACAGCTTGCGTTCAGACCGGCCGTTTGTGGTAGAAAACTGCGGTGCCATGCCCGATGAACTGTTGGCATCTGAATTGTTTGGCCACAAAAAAGGATCGTTTACCGGCGCGATTACCGACCATGTGGGTCTGTTTGAACAGGCTGATGGCGGCACTATTTTTCTGGATGAGATTGGTGAGATCAGCCCGGCATTTCAGGTTAAATTGTTGCGGGTTCTGCAAGAGCGTGAAATTCGCCGCCTCGGCGAGCAACAGCGCCGCAAGGTCAATGTGCGGGTAGTGGCTTCAACCAACCGAGACCTCGAAGAAGAAGTGCGCGCCGGCCGGTTTAGGCAGGATCTGTATTTTCGTTTAGCCGAAGTCACCCTGGAGCTGCCGGCATTGTCTCGCCGTACGATAGATATTCCGGTACTGGCAAACAGCTTTTTACAAACCGCCATGCATCAATTCGACAAGCCGGTAAAAGGTTTTAGTGAAGAAGCCATCGCCTGTATGAAACGGTACAGCTGGCCGGGTAACGTGCGTGAATTACAAAATGAGGTACGCCGCATGCTGGTAATGTGTGAAGGCGAATGGCTAACTGCAGACCTGCTCAATCCGCGGGTCTTAAGAGCGGCGCCTGGCGGAGAGGATGAAGACATTGATATGTTTGCTGGCCTTGAAGGCACGCTAAAAGAAAAGGTTGAGCTGCTGGAAAAACGCATTCTGCGCGAGACGTTGATCCGCCATCGCTGGAATAAAAGCAGCGCGTCACTGGAACTGGGTTTATCGCGGGTAGGATTGCGTTCCAAGCTGGAACGCTACGAGCTTGAGAAATCCGGCGACTCAGAAACCAGTAAACAGCATTAAGGGGAATATCAGTATGTGTTTAGGGATCCCCGGCCAGATTGTCGCTATCAGCGATGAGGCCATGCAAACCGGTATTGTTCAGGTTTCCGGTGTTAAGCGCGAAGCCAATTTAAGTTGTGTGGTGCCAGTTGATGGTAACCTGCAATCTTTAGTAGGTAGCTGGGCGCTGGTGCACGTAGGCTTTGCCATGAGTATTATCGATGAGGAAGAAGCCCGGCGAACACTGGAGATTCTGGCTGAGATTGGTGAGTTACAGGAAGAGCTCGACGCCATGCAACAGGGTGCACAGGGATAACCGTGATGAGCGAGCCTACTGATAACCAGTCTGTTCTGTCGGCGCTGTACCCTTTTACTGGCCAGGCAGCAGCCGTTAAACCCAGCGATAAAGACGAACTGGGACGCGCTCTGATAGATTCTGTTCAGGCTAAAGCGCGTGACAGTATCACCGTAAAACAGGCTTTTTTTGACTGCCATAGCGAGACCTTGCTTTCGGCTGCCAAGCTTATTGCGACGACTTATACACAGCAGCGTAAACTACTCACCGCAGGCAATGGCGGTTCTTCCTGTGATGCCGCGCATCTGGCTGTAGAGTTTATGCACCCGGTTACTACCGGTCGCAAAGCGCTGCCCGCTATCAACTTATCTCAGGATACGGCGATGATGACGGCAGTGAGTAATGATGTGGGTACCGAACATGTCATCACCCGGCAGTTATCCGCGCTGGCCAGCCCCGGTGACACGCTGGTGGTGTTTTCCACCAGTGGCAACTCAGCCAACTTAATTGAAGCCTGCAAAAAAGCCCGGGCCATGGAGCTGAACGTGATTGCGTTTACCGGCCGAACCGGTGGCGAGCTGCAACGACAACAGCTCACCGATGTTTGTATTACCGTACCCAGCGACAGTATTCACCGTATTCAGGAGTGCCACCTGGCCTGTTATCACATTTTATGGGATCTGGTGCACAGCCTGCTGGCTGACAGCCGGTTGTCTCAGGAGAAGAAGTAATGAAGTTTGTAGATGAGTTTCGCGATCCCCAAATGGCCCGGCGAGTGCTTGAGCGCATCCATGCCGTGGTAGAGGAAATCCCTGCTACCGCGCAACGACCGTTACAAATAATGGAAGTGTGCGGGGGCCATACGCACTCAATCTTTCGCTACGGACTGGAAGAGTTATTACCCGATAAGATTGAAATGGTGCATGGGCCCGGCTGCCCGGTTTGTGTGCTGCCGATGGGAAGAGTAGACGACTGCGTTGCCATTGCTGAACAGCCTGATGTGATATTTACCACTTTTGGTGATGCCATGCGTGTGCCAGGCTCGAAAAAAAGCCTGCAGCAGGCCAATTCTGATGGCTGTGATGTACGTATGGTTTATTCCCCCATGGATGCACTGGATATTGCCCGTAAAAATCCGCATAAAAACGTGGTGTTTTTTGGGTTGGGTTTCGAAACCACTATGCCGAGTACGGCATTAACGCTACTACAGGCGGATAGGGAAGGCATCACAAACTTCTCGCTGTTCTGTAACCACATTACCATCATTCCAACCATCAAGGCGATTCTGGACTCACCAGATATGGTTATCGACGGCTTTTTGGGGCCTGGTCATGTGTCGATGGTCATTGGTAAAGCGCCTTATGAGTTTATTGCCAGTCATTATAAACGCCCGCTGGTGATTGCCGGTTTTGAGCCGCTGGATATTCTGCAGTCCATGCTGATGGTGGTAGAGCAAATCCGTGATGGCAAGGCGCTGGTGGAAAACCAGTACAAACGAATTGTTCCCGAGCAGGGTAACAATAACGCCCTTAAAGCCGTTGGTGAGGTGTTCGAGTTGCGCGAATTTTTTGAGTGGCGGGGCCTGGGCTCAATCGACCATTCAGGGGTACGCATTCGTGAAAAATTCGCCCGATTTGATGCTGAGCGCTTATTTGCCGTAGAGCCTGCCCACGTGGCCGATCCTAAAGCCTGTCAGTGCGGCGAAGTGCTCAAGGGCGTTCTTAAACCCTGGGAGTGCAAATTGTTTGGCGAGCAGTGCAACCCCGAAACGCCTATTGGCGCGTTGATGGTATCGACTGAGGGCGCTTGTTCCGCCTACTACAGCTACGGCAAAATCGACGTTAAACAAGCCGTGTAACCAACCGAGTAAGCAGTATGAATAAACCTAAACGGACCCTGCGGGCCAAAACCATCACCATGGCTCATGGCGCAGGCGGTAAAGCCATGCGCGATCTGATTGAAGATGTCTTTGTGGGGACCTTCGCTAATTCCGACCTGGAGCAACTGGAAGATCAGGCCCGCTTTAAATTGGCTGATTTGATGCAAAGTGGCGCACAACTGGCGTTTACCACCGATTCATACGTGGTAGACCCGGTAGAATTTCCGGGCGGTGATATAGGGTCGCTGGCGGTGAATGGTACGGTCAATGATATTGCCGTGTCTGGCGCGATCCCAAAGTATTTGTCCTGCGGTATGATTTTAGAAGAAGGGCTCGATGTTGAGCTACTGCGGCGTGTGGTTGCTTCAATGAAAGCTGCCGCTGATAAGGCCGGAGTGACTATCGTCACCGGCGACACCAAAGTGGTACCGAAAGGCAAAGGCGATAAAATTTTTATTAATACCAGTGGTATTGGGGTGATCCCTGAAGGTGTTGATATTTCAGCGTCTAACTGCCGGATTGGCGACAAAATTATAGTAAATGGCCTGATAGGCGATCATGGCGCGGCAATACTTAATGCCCGTGGCGATCTGGCGCTCGATGTGACACTGGAAACCGACTGCCAGGCGTTAAATGATTTGGTGCAAACCATGTTGAAAGTGTGTCCGGACGTTCACGCTATTCGTGATGCCTCCCGGGGCGGTGTTGCCACGGTGTTATGTGAATTCGCCGAGTCGTCTGAAGTCAGCATTCGTTTGGAGGAAGAGCAGATCCCGGTAAGAGATACTGTGCGCGGTGTCTGTGAGATCCTCGGTCTTGATGCGCTGTACTTTGCCAATGAAGGCAAGCTCGTCGCGGCAGTCCCGGCCGATAAAGCTGAGGCGGTGCTTGAGGCGATACGTAATCACCCGGCCGGTAAAGATTCAGCTATTATTGGTGAAGTCATTGAATCGAACTATAACCGCGTGCTGGTGAAGACACACTTTGGCGGCGAGCGTATTCTGGATATGTTGGTCGGTGAGCAATTACCGCGGATTTGCTAATCCGCAGGTTACCTGTTCAGTTATTGGTTCTTAGCAAATGTGACCGCTTCGTCTGAGTTAGTCTTGCCCGATACGTTGTCAAAAGCAGCCTGAGGCTCGCCGCTGGCCAGCAGGAGTCACAAAACACCTAAAAAGCTGCTTATGAAGCGGCTTTTAACCTGGATGTTAGCTCTTGTATAAACTGTTCTCTGTTTTTGGGCGAAACAAGCTTAAACCCGTTTTTCATTGTGATTTCAACCCGTTGAAGTGATAAAGCAGGGGCACTTAGCGGATTATTGCTTTTCTTAACTCCGGTTATTTGAGAATACAGCGCTTCCTGTTTGAAGAGCCCACTTTGAATCAGTACGCGATCTTCCGTTAACGTGTATTTACATGGCACTACCAGTAACAGAAACAATCCGGCGGTAAAAAATGCTGTTCCAAAACAAACGTAGCTACCTGCTCAGGGCGAGAGCATGAGTGCTCAAATTTCGTTCAACGCTACCAAACCCGCCGCTAACACCTTTTCCAAGTAATCAGTGCTGCCATGCGCACGCTTCTGTTTCCGTGGCACACTCGTTTTTCTGGTTGTCTCCGCACGAAGCATGTTCAAGGCAAGCTTCCTCGCTCCTGACAGTATTTCGGCGGCATTGCCACGATATATCTGGCATTCATCTTCTTTCATTGAGACATCAAGGACCCAATGAAGACTGTTTTCTACTGCCCAATGACTACGCACTGCGTTGGCAAAGCGTGCTTTAGTTAAAGCTGCTGAACTGATGTAGTACCGGTATTCCAAAGATGCTTTACCTTTTTTTGGCTGCCGATAGCTTAACGTAACGCCTATCGTTTTCAGCCCTTTCCATTCAGGAAACCTATTCACTAACGATGCCGCATCCATAACATGGTACGCTCTTGCTTCGCCTCGTCCATGATGTTTCTCCAGACAAATGACTTCTTGGTTTACAGCACCCGCAAGCTCATTGCGCACGGCATCATGAAGTTCCTTTTGATTACCTTTTAGAGCAAGAAGATAATCACCACCACTCTCTACAATCTTCTCCGCAATAGCAGTTTGGCAGCCCATCGCATCTATTGATATCAAGCAACCTTTGATATCCAGCAGGTTCAGTAAGGCTGGAATGGCTGTGATTTCATTCGACTTACTCTGGGTCTTAATTTGCCCCAATACCACATTATTTTCGGCTGCAAACGCATTCACCATATGGATGGCTGATTGCCTGTCTTCACGATTGTAAGAACCGCAAAGCCGCTTACCATCAATCGCAATTAACTGCCTGTCGGATAACTCGGCGACTGACTGCATCCAACCGATAAAGCAACGCTGGAATTGTTCGCTATCGACTCTTGATATCACACGAGCAATCGTGTCATGAACGGGCAGTCCATTTTTGAAAAGCCCTTTCTCGCGAAACCAGTCAAAGTGTAAATCACCAAAATCTTCAATGTCTTCCCAGCCTTTGGCACCAGCGATGGAAGCACACACGACAAGGAATAAAATATCAGTGAATAAATGTGCCACCTTAGCTGATTGACGAGGATCTTCTAACTCACTAAAAAGCTGTTCAAATGCACCTGTACCCATGACTCTCTCCGCAAAAGAGAGTATAAGATCACAGTCACTAAATTTCGTCCAGTTGTAATATCTCTTGTTAACTCAGTTGGTCAATAAATGTTCGTGATCTTGCCCTGGCTACCTGCTTTAGTTTGGTTATACATTAATAAGCCAAGTACCACAGTTAAAATAATAGAACGGCTATAAGCCACCAATCGACTTTTGAAAAATAAACACTCATCTTAGTTTATTCCTTAACTGCCAAACTGAACTTAATCAGGCACGGGATGACTAGCGAAGTTACCTGCGCTCCATGAGTTACTAATTAACAATATCACCCTACATCGCGAAGTTGTTATGCTCAACATTTTTCGCAAGATGCTTGGTTGCAGGTTCGATAGGAAGCTAAATTTTACAGTGTAAGACGGTGTGAGTTGACGAATATACTAAACAAAAAAGAGCCGGACATTTGTCCGGCTCCTGCCCATGGTATTCAATAATTGGTGTGGGTCACCTAAATTGAAAACAACGATACTCCCATCATTGCAATTACCAGCCCAATAACTCTGTTTGCAGAAGGGATGTTGCGCGAGACCAGTTTCGACACAGCAAAGCCCGCCGCTACCAGTGTGGCGCTGGTAACGAGGAAACCTGAAGCAAACAGATAAGGGACGGAGCCGGCGGTCTCGAGACCATGAGCAAAACCGTGAAACATTGCAAAACAGGCCGCCAGGCTAACCGCCAGGCCCTGAGTTACGTTCTTACGTGTGGCTATAAGTAAGCCGGTAATTACGGATGTCAGGACGATGCCTGTTTCCATAAACGAAAAGCTGAAACCTGCTAAGCCTAATGAAAAACCACCAATCAATAATGCAAAAAATGCGGAAAGCATGGCCTTGCATTGTTTACCTGCAAAACCTGACGTCCAGTAGCCCATCGCTACCATGGCAATAAGGTGATCCATACCCATCATGGGGTGCGACAAACCAGCCAAAAAAGCATTCTGAACCGTCTCGTGACCGGTATGCGCAAAGGCCGGTGCGGTGGTAGCAAGTGTGAGTAGAAGGCCGCTGGATATTTTTTGTGTACGTGTCATGTTTTTACCTTACTGCGAAATCGAACAGTTATTAATGCGTTATTGCTTGTATAGCTGCTTAACAACAACTTTATTGTAATGGCTACTGCTTTAGCATTTCCTGAACTTGCAAAACGGGTGCCAAACTAAAATTTACCGATTAAATTGTCGTAAGTCTATGAAATTAAGTTGTTTTGTTGTTTTTGTGTCGAACAGGCGAAAGCAGGGTGACTGGTAACTTGCTTGCCAGTTAGCAGGCAATTGGCAACTTCCTGTGCGCAGCGTAAAGGACTGTTATTACTTATCTATTTTCCTGCGCCACTCTCTAATGGGCACACTGTCTAATAAATAAAGAGGATATCGCCAAGTTCTCCCTGCAAATAGCGTTTAAACTCCGCTGCTTTGCTGGCGGGAAAAACAAAGCCAGGCGGATTTCCCGGTGTTGTTGGATTATAGGGGAGGGAAAAATAGCAATGTTCCCTCGTGGTTTCTAATGCCACCCGTGTCACTTTGTGGACCGGAATTGAGGTTGAGCCAAACTGAATATGACCGTTGTTAAATGTTACGTAATTTACCGGATCCATTACCGTGGCGTCGGGCATGGTTTTATACCACTTCACTATCCAAACCAGGTTAAAAACACCGAGCATCAGCAACAGACTGACTTCTTGTCTCACTATCCAAAGTATTGAGCCCACACATAAAGCGGCCAGGGCACCATACATTAATGTTTCTTTATTGATGGGATTGGATGAGGTCATTGATAAAGTCCGTTTTCATACATGGCTGCGGGTTAATAGAGGCCTGCTCTGGCGCTACTGCAACACTTAGCTATACTTATACCGAATTGCAGACAGACTATGCAATCTTTTAATCTCAGATTATAAAGCTCCCCGACGGTTTCTTTGAGCACGCAGATTTTCGATGTTTGGAACTTAGCCAAAAGGATAAGACAATTCCCCTCTATGTGTGTACGAAATATCTTACAAAGTCGTGAGATATTGTAGACTCTTACCTATGCTAATGACGTCTATAAATTTCTAGTGTATTGAAAAATATAAATTAAATTTAATTTTGTCAGTTTTTACCGGTAACGTTGACGCAAAAATTTCCCAGAGTGGATTAGCATTCCTCAGTCATAAGCGTACTTTGAATGTGTCACAAGGAAACACGACGAGTCAGGAAGACACACGGACGAACTTGGGATTGCTCAGGATGAGTAAGACAGGGTAAGGAACTCTGTTTAAGGATAAAGGACCGGTCGGGAAGGCCGAAAAGGACAACTCCGGGATGGAGAATGCTGTAGCAGGATGTACAGCTTATACAGGAATAATGGAAAGGGACCTGTTCAGGGAGAACAGCTCACGCAGGATGATGTGAGAAAAGAAGGAAAGGGGCGTATACGGATTTTAATCGGGAAGATTTTAGTCGCAAGGGATCGCTGAGAAGGAAACTCGAAATTCAGAGAAAACGATGACTTCGGTCATCGTTTTTTTATGCCTGCCGAAAATCGCCTGGTATTTATAACAGGCTGTCGAATTTTATAAGATACATAAAATCCGGTGTCTAACCCTGCCTGGTTATACTATCATCCCAGTTAAAGCCAACCGATATGAATCCTGACCATGGCAGACCGAGCAAAGACCGCTGAAGTATATCGCTACCAGACCGTCAGTGCACAGAAACTGGAAGAAGAGAGTGCGCTGCCAGCCGAATGTGCCCTGGCTATCAGCTATAATGACATCAGTTACGCGGTAATGATGGTTAGCCCCGATGACGTGAAGGATTTTGTGGTTGGATTTAGCCTGACTCAGGGCATTATTGATTCGCCGGGCCAGTTGCGTAGCATCAGTGTGACCTTTGAAGGAGAGCAGGGGGTGGCTGATGTGCAGCTTAGTCCTCGTGCCCAGTGGCAACTGAAGTCTTATCAACGCCGCCTGGCTGGCAGCTCGGGCTGCGGTATCTGCGGTACAGATGCGCTGAAATCGGCGTTACCTGAACTTGCTAAATTACCGGGTGCACTCTTGCCTGAAGTGTACGCCTTCACCAACCTTCGTCATCGTATCCGTGAGTATCAGCAGGCTCTGTATTCAGGTGGTGCGCAGCATGCCGCATTTTTTGTGACTAACGAGGGTCGCATCACATTGTGCCGTGAAGATATTGGCCGCCACAACGCCATGGACAAACTGATTGGTGCGCTGGCCTTATCCGACACACCCTTAACAAATGGTTTTATGGTGCTGACCAGTCGTTGCGGGCTTGAGTTAGTGCAAAAGGCTATTCGGGTTGGTCTGCCAACCCTGGTTACCTTATCTGCGCCTACCACCATGGCTGTGGAGTGGGCTAAACGGTATCAGCTTAACTTAATTCACTTACCCCACCACAGCGCTCCCAGGGTGTACCACAGTTCAGTGGCCGGTAACGCAGGCTAGTTGTGAGATACCGGAATGCGGTTATCAGGCTGTGCTTTCATCAGTTTAATAGCAATGTATTTGGAAGTGGGCGTGAATGACTCATCGCCATAGCTCTCCAACGGCACCAGACCGTTGGCTTCCGGAAAATAAGCGGCAGCCTGCCCCTGGGGAATATCGTAAGCCACCAGAGTGAAACCTTCCACGCGCCGTTCTCTGCCACCATGCCAAAGGGAAATCATATCGACTTTATCGCCTTCGTTAAAGCCCAGCCGGTTAATGTCCTCTGGGTTAACGAACACCACATAGCGCTGGCCAAATACGCCCCGATAGCGGTCATCAAGGCCATAAACCGTGGTGTTGTACTGATCGTGTGAGCGCAGTGTTTGCAGTATAAGATCCGGTGTTTCTCCGGCGGGGAATTGTGCAGAGAGTAATTGGCCGGGTAATGGATTGGCAGCAAAGCCGGCTTTCTGGTCAGCCGTGCGCCACGTTCTCTCAGATGCCGGGTTAGGTAAGTGAAATCCGCCCGGTTGGGTTAACTTCTCGTTAAAGCCGGTAAAGCCGGGGATGGTATCGGCAATCAACTCGCGGATGCGGCTGTAATCGTTGATTAGTGCGTCCCAGCCTACCGGATGATTACCTAATGTGGCTTTTGCCATTCCGGCTACAATCGCAGGCTCTGAGCGTAACAGCGCTGAGCCCGGAGGTAGTTGCCCATAGGAAATGTGTACCATCGAAAAGGTATCTTCTACCGTCACGCCTTGAGGCTGACCGTCCTGAATATCTGCTTCAGTGCGGCCCAGACAAGGCAGAATAAGCGCGGCTTTACCGGTAACCAAATGCGAGCGGTTGAGTTTGGTGCTAACGTGAACCGTAAGGTCGCACCGCTTAAGCGCTTCATGAGTACGCGGTGTGTCCGGGGTGGCCTGAGCAAAGTTGCCGCCCATGCCAATAAAGACTTTAGCGCGCCCTTGTTCCATGGCCTGAATAGCTTGCACCACGTTGTGACCAGGCTCTCGGGGGACTGAAAAGTTATAGCGTTCCTCCAGTGCATCGAGCAGCCATTGCGGTGGCTTTTCATCGATACCCATGGTTCTGTCGCCCTGCACGTTGCTGTGGCCTCGCACCGGTGATAATCCGGCACCCGGCTTACCCACATTGCCGCGCAGGAGTTGTACGTTAATAATCTCCTGGATAATAGCAACCGAGTGCTTATGCTGGGTGATCCCCATGGCCCAGCACATAATCACCCGTTCAGCCCGACAATACATGCTGGCCGCCAGGTAGATATCGTCTTTGCTGAGCCCCGACTGTTCAACGATGTCTTGCCAGGAAGTGGCATCAACCAGTGCCAGATAGTCATCAAGGCCGTTGGTATGACGGGCAATAAAATCGTGATCAAATATCGCCGGGCGGTTATTGGCCCGGGCTTCTCTTTCCCATTCCAGCATGCATTTGGCAATACCGCGCATTACCGCCATATCACCGCCTAACGCCGGGCGGAAATAAGCGGTGTTAGTGGGGGCATCACCATTGGTTAACATTTCCAGCGGATGTTGCGGATGCTGAAAACGTTCCAGACCACGCTCTTTAAGCGGATTAAAGCAAACCACCTGAGCGCCTCGCTCAACGGCTTCCCGTAACGGTTCGAGCATGCGTGGATGATTGGTGCCCGGGTTCTGGCCAAGAACAAAAATCGCATCGGCTTTGGCGAAGTCGTCGAATACCACGGTGCCTTTGCCTACGCCCACCGACTGTTTCATGGCGTGGCCACTGGCTTCATGACACATGTTGGAGCAGTCAGGAAAATTATTGGTACCCAAAGCGCGTACAAATAACTGATAAAGATAAGCCGCCTCATTACTGGTTCGTCCGGAGGTGTAAAACTCGGCCTCGTTGGGACTGGCCAGCTGGTTGAGATGTTGTGCAATTAATGCAAATGCATCATCCCAGCTGGTTTCTACATATTTGTCTGTAGCCGGATCGTATTGCATGGGGTGGGATAAACGGCCCTGGTCTTCCAGCCAGTAGTCGCTATGCTCTAAAAGCTTAGACACGGTGTAACGCTCAAAAAAAGCCGGGCCTACCTGGCGGCCTGAGGATTCCCAGTTAACCGCTTTAGCGCCGTTTTCGCAAAATTTCACCAGGCCATTTTCCGGTGATTCACCCCAGGCGCAGCCCGGGCAATCAAAACCATGGTCCTGATTGGTTTTGAGCATAGCGCGCAGGTTTTTCAGCGGCTTTTCGCTGGCGATCCAGCTTTTGGTGACGCTTTTTAATGCACCCCAGCCACCGGCAGGGGCGGTATATTTCTGAACAGACTTATCAGCCATTGCACTTCCTGATCCTGCCGGGTTCCAGGCCCGGCAGTTTTATTGTGTTTTATAGGGCACAGTAAAGCAGAAATTAACAATGGTAAGCAAACTTATATCCGTCAGTCCTGTATCTTTTTACGACCAGTGTCTTGCCATACCTTAAAAGAGGCTACTTGCTAAAAAGCTTGCAGCGACTGCTAGCCAGCCTCAATTTAGCTTCATCCAGTGGATAATGATTTTGTTAACGCCGATGGCGTATTCAAGATGTAACTGGCCATTGTCTTCAAGGTTCATTATCGGTGGCGAACGCACTTCATCGGTGTGGGAGATTGTGCCCGAATAGAAATACTGTGACATATTACCCCAAAGGTCGGTAGCAACAAATTCCATTCGCCAGGACACGCCGCCAGCGGATTTAGCGCTAAAGGTGGCATTACCTTCCACCGCCATGGAAATATCGACGCCATTTTGCGTGTAGCCCACTAAATACCAGTCACCTTCGGGATAGTATACCATGGGCTGGACGGGGATGATGGGGCCCGGCTCGGGGCCAGGCCAGTCTATTGGGTCGGGGAAGTTTAAGGTTTGGTGTCCGGCGCATTAGGTAAAAACATAGGCAACAGGATAAGCCCTATGCCAATGACAACCAGAATAATGGAAGGGTTACTGACATTAATTTTGATGCCAAAGCCTTCCACATTACTGTTGCGTGAGCCATCGCCCTGTTTACCAGAAATAAACAGGTAGAGCCCTACCAAAACCAGTGCTGCACCTACTGCAACAATAAAAGTATCGAACGTATTCTTCGTTTTCAGTCCCGAGTCCATCGGTAATAAGCCAGATTGCGCAAGACAATGTGTGTCTGCGTAGCAAAGTACAGCTCGCTGGTTGATAAATAACCAACCTGGAAGCGCTAACAGTGAGGTTGAAAACCAGTTCGATAATTACCTTGTTATAACGCTGGCGACCTGATGTGCATAGCTGCCACTGCCTCAATAGCCTGTAATACCCAGGCTTGCTCGAAAATGGGAAATGACAGGATCACCTCATCCACGCCGAATGCTGCCACAAACTGGTTCAGCTGGGCCTCAGCACTTTCCTTATCGCCAACCAGAGCATAGCGCAGCGTACTGTTAATACCGCGAATTTCCATTTCGTTAAGCTCCAGGCGAATATCTTCTACCGGGGGCGGCATGGGTTTGTTGGCATTACGACGCAGATTAGCAAATTGTTGCTGAACCGAGGTAAAGAGCTGGCGGGCATGGTCATCATTCTCACCAATAACCGCCATTACACCCGCTGACACATAAGGCTTGGCCAGTTGTGCAGAGGGTTTAAAGTTTGCCCGATAAATGCTTATTGCATCACTGAGCATGTCGGGCGCGAAATGTGATGCAAAGGAAAAGGGCAGACCCATATGGGCTGCCAGCTGAGCTGAATATAAACTGGAACCGAGTAACCAAATTGGCACATTGGTGCCGGCGCCGGGCACAGCAATAGGCTTTTGGCCTTCTTCAGGTGTGCCCAGCAATCGCTGAAGTTCAACGACATCCTCGGGATAGCGCTCGGCATCGCCCTGAATGTCGCGGCGCAGAGCCCTGGCGGTTGCCATGTCAGTGCCTGGCGCACGGCCAAGCCCCAAATCTACACGATCGGGATAAAGCTCCGCTAACGTACCAAATTGCTCGGCAATCACCAACGGTGCATGATTGGGCAGCATAACGCCACCAGAGCCAATACGAATACGGTTGGTGATTGCGCCCACGCTAGATAACAACACCGCAGTGGCGGCGCTGGCCACAGCCCGCATACCATGATGTTCAGCCAGCCAATAGCGGGTAAACCCGGCTTGTTCAGCCGTTTGCGCGATGGCCTGACTGCGCAGCAGAGCGTCGCGTACGGAACTGCCTTGGGCGACATGGGCGAGGTCGAGAATCGACAGGGGCAAGGGATTAGTCATGAAAATACCTGTTAGTTTGCATACCAAGTAGTATTGGGATGATGTAGCGAATCAAAAGGGCGATTCGACTAGCGGCATAACATCGCGTTAGGTTTCAATTGAAGTCATGGATTAGAGGTTGGAGTTAAAGTCTGCAGGTTTCTGTTGGGTAAACCGCGCTGTCTTCATCACTGGCCAGTGCAGGGAAAGCATCGACGATGTTGTCATAGGTTTGACGAAACCTCAGCTTTAGCAACAGCATTTGGTTAAGGTGTGCCTGAGTGATGGTGGGCTGATAGCTCATTAGCTGTGAAACGATTTCATACGCGTTTTTTTCATGCCCGCGAGTGGCGGCAAAGTAAAGGGCCTGATAGAGCGGATCCGGTGCATCATCGGGCTGGTAATAAGGCACGTTTTGTTCTACCAGGAATGTCAGGGCTTCAAGGTTCATCGCCTGAATCGCGGTAAAAAGCAAGCTGCGACCGTAGCGATCTAAGGTATGCAGATCAAATCCTGATTCATTTAATTTATGCAGGGTAGAGGCAGAAAGGCCCCGGGTAATACCGTCATCAAAAAACAGGTAGTTTAGTTCGTCTGGCATGAGGCCAAGACTAATCAGGGAGGGATATGTAGTAGGGAATTCCGCCAGCGCATTATGAGAGAAAAGTTGCAATATTTCAGGAGCGGCGTTTAGAGTGGAGGCGGTAAGTGTGTAATCGCCGCTTCTCCATAAAATATTGGCACGCAGGTATGCAGGAGTATTTTTATTCTCACTTTTTTTCACTTCGTAATTATCGGCAGAACGTCTGCAACTGACTAATTCAGGAGCACGATTAAATAACGTTTTATCGGTTTCCTCAGATTCACTTACGTCTATAAGTTCAGGTTTCCAATAACGTTTTACTTTGGCTCGATAGTCTTCACATTGTGCTTGTATTTTATTGGCTGTGGCATAGCCGTTATCGCTAACATAGGCCTGCTGCTGAGCTGATAACTCATCCATCAATTGCGTTGTTTTTGCAGTTTTGGTTGGTGGAATTGTCTTTGGTGTGGCGAACAGGTTATAACCGAAGCGTTCCAGTATGGAAGAAACACCTTCAGGTTTAAAAAAGTAGGACGAGTACCCGGAGTTGTTAACAAAATAGCCATCTTCAGTAGACGCAACCGTGGCCTGCTGCCCAAGCCCTATCAGATAATCTATAAAAGCCAACTGCCGAATGACATCTTCAGACTTGCCTCCTGAACCCATCATTCCCACCAATTGATGGAGGCGGTCCAGTGCATAATCCAAAGGACCACCGATAAAGGGATCTGATTGTAACGAAACCCCTTTTCTCATCAGCCAGCGGGCCAGATCATTGCGGCCAACCCAGATGGCTGCATCCAGAATATTTAGCATCCCCAGAGCTTGCTCATCGCCCAGTGAGGCGTTGATATCGTCCAGGGCTAACGCAAATTGCTTTATGGTGTCATCACCAATGGATTGGTTTAGTATTAGTGTTGCAACATCATCGGGGAGTAATGCATCAGGGAGTGTTCCTATCGGCACTTCGCCTGCACGCGCTTTTTTGAGCACCCAGCGCGTACGCGCGTCGCTCGCGAATGGGCTCCTGCTAATCCAACCTTTATTGTCTGACTTTATTTGCCCGCCGTAGATTTTGTTGGCCTGATTAATCGGGCTGAATTGTTTGCGATAAGTGTCCCGCCATCTAACGGCACTTAACCGGGAATCCATAAGTATTATAGCTAATGTAATATCGTCGGCGGAATAGCCTTTATCCAGGTAAGGGTTTAAGTCGGTTTGTTCGAAAAATTTACTTTTTGTGTGATTTAAGTCGTAGCGAAATTGCGCACATCGGTTGGTTGTGGGGATAAATGTTTCTTCAGGCGTGTTTTCAGTCTTGCTAGCAGGTAGCGCACTTTCCTGTGGGGACGTATCAATGGCAACCTGGCCGGTAGCATTGTCGGTAGGAATATCGGGATTGTCAACTGGCTCCATGGTGGCATAAAACCAAAGCCCAGTGGCGATCAGGGCTATACCCGTTCCAACAACCATTCTTCGCACGGACAATCCTTATCACATGATTTTTTTGTTCTTATTAATCGTAACATTACCATGATATTAAGCCGCAATTAAAGTGCCTGAGCCGGATTGTCAATGAATAGAGGATCGCTTTTGGATTTGGATACACTATAGCGCTGGCAAAGCTAATTGCCTGAGGCAAAAACTTTACTTTTCCATACGTATATTAATCATGTAGTAGTATGTTGTTACCTGCCTGTGAAGTAACTGTGTTTGTATAACAACTTCTTAACTTATTATCGAGGTAACACTATGAGCAAGATCCTGATGATCACGGGTGATTTTGTAGAAGACTACGAAAATATGGTGCCATTTCAAACCTTGCTGGCTTGTGGCCATGAGGTTGATGCGGTGTGTCCGGATAAATCGGCAGGGGATACCATTAAAACGGCAATCCACGATTTTGAAGGCGATCAGACCTACACCGAAAAGCCGGGCCATAATTTTACGCTAAACGCGACCTTTGCAGACGTTAAGGCCGAAGATTATGATGGTTTGTATATTCCCGGCGGCCGGGCGCCAGAGTATCTGCGGTTAAATGCGGATGTCATTGCGTTGGTGAAAGCGTTTTTTACCGCTGACAAACCGGTTAGCTCGATTTGTCATGGCCCTCAGTTACTGGCAGCGGCCGGTATGCTGGAAGGTAAGCAAGTGTCTGCATACCCGGCATGCGAGCCGGAAATAAAATTGGCAGGGGCCACCTATGTTGCTGTGAATATGGATGAGGCCATTACTGATGGTAAGTTGGTGACAGGCCCGGCCTGGCCGGCTCATCCGGCATTGTTAAGCCAGTTTATGGCGTTGCTTTAAGCAAAGAATAGGGAGAAGTCTGTGTGTGGATTATTCATTAATGCCGATCCGTCTTTATGGACGAGTACTACCCGCTCAATGCGAATTGATGGCGTGGTGACCTCCATCCGCATGGAGACTTTTTTCTGGAATGTGCTGCAGGAAATCGCCAGCCGGGACGAACTGAGCGTGAGCCAGTTGATTTCAAAACTGTATCTGGAGTCACTCGATGCCGACCATGACGTTGGCAACTTCACCTCGTTTCTGCGGGTTTGCTGCGGCCGTTATCTGTCTATGATTACCGATGGTTATTTTGAACGGGATATAATTGAGCCTCTCAGTGATATTGACGCTGATCGTGTGATTAAACAGGAAGCCGATACAATGGCGACACGACTGAACCAACTGCCTGAGCAGCAATCATCCCGACAGGGCAGTAAACATTAGCGGGCCACTTTACTGATATTGATCTGCGGTAGCCGGGGCTCGAACAACGATGATTTAACGATGGAGGTGTTGGTATCGGCACATTCATGCAGCGGAAACATAATATCATCGAGTTCTGCGATATCCCGCAACGCCAGGCGTGCGATTAAGCAGTCCTCACCGGTTACCCGATCGCAGGCCATAAAGCGGGGCTCGTCGCTAATTAGTTTTTCCACTTTTCTTATCTGCCCTGACTTCGGCTTTATTCTTACCAGCGCCTGGATGCTATAGCCCAGCGCTCGCATATCCAGCCGTACGCCAAACCCGTCAATAACGCCTTTATGCTGAAGCGTTTTGATTCTTTCACCTACTGCCGGGCCGGATAACCCGACTTGCTTACCTATCTCTGCCAGGCTCAGGCGGGCATTGTTATCCAGCACAGTTAAAATGGCTTTATCGAGGTGGTCAATCTGTTTTGTCATAGCTAATCTTTAAATTGAAGGTTATTTGTTTAATTTACCTTTATATGAAATGAGAAATCAATATAAGGCTTATCGAATGGTAGTGAAAGGAGTGTACGGACAGTGATATTCTATAAAAGCTATCAGCCCGTTAATTTACCGCGTAAGGAACAGTTATGAACGTACAACGTATAGCCGCATTCAGCGATGGCAACAATGGTGGCAATCCCGCCGGTGTGGTGTTACTCAAAGACCCAATGACAGAAAGTGAGATGCGTAGCATTGCTGCTGAGGTGGGGTATTCAGAAACCGCCTTTGCTTATCCTCTTGCAGAAGATGAATCAGCCTGGCGGGTACGTTATTTTTCGCCTGAATCTGAGGTGCCATTTTGCGGCCATGCCACCATAGCGCTTGGCGCGGTGTTAGGTGAACACGCAGGTGCCGGCGAGTATAAACTCACTATCAACAGCGCAGAAATAGCCGTTAATACACAACAAACCGAGCAAGGCGTTGCGGCTACGCTAACTTCACCACCTACTCATAGTCGACCGGTCACCAGCGATGAACTCACCCAGGCGCTTAAACTTTTCGGCCTTTCAGAAGAAGACCTCGATGAACGATTATCTCCGGCTTATATCCATGGCGGTTCAAACCACATTGTATTGCCGCTGCAAAGCAGGCAAAAACTGGCCAGCATGGCGTATTTCCTGACGGCAGGTAAAGCTGTTATGGAAGCGCTGGGACTGGTAACCATCATGCTGGTGTATATTGAAAGTCCCCAGGTATTTGAGGTCAGAAACGCTTTTGCCTCGGGTGGGGTTATTGAAGATCCGGCTACCGGCGCTGCAGCGGCTGCTTTTGCCGGTTATCTGCGTGATGCTAACTGGCCCCACAATGGTCAGTTTACTATCCGTCAGGGCGAAGATATGGGAGCACCTTCATTGATAAGAGTTAGTCTGTCTGAGGAAAAAGGCAGCCCTGTATCTGTGTCTGGAACCACTCGTACAATTTAACGGGCAGTAAAAAGGTAAATTAGCAGAATATAAAGCCAGATAACTATTGACCTTAAGTATGCTTGAGGTTTTACGATGGCAATATCTGGTGGTCAGGGCGCCATGTCCTGACATTATTTATTCTGAGGAATTTTATATGACAACACGTAATGCATTGGTGACTGGTGGAGCAAGAGGTATTGGTGCCGCAACGGTTAAAGCGCTGGCCGAAGAGGGATACCGCGTTTTTATCAATTATGTAAATAGCGCAGCCACTGCCGAAGAATTAGCGCAAAGTATTATTGCGCAAGGTGGTGAAGCGGTAGCTTTACAGGCCGATGTGCGGGATGATTCCCAGCTGGCGGCCATGTTCAATAAAATCAACGATGAATTCGGTGGGGTGGATGTACTGGTGTCCAACGCCAACATGAACTTTACACCCAAGCCGTTTCTTGATCAGAGTTGGGATGAATTTGCCCAGAAACTCAATGATGAAATGCATGCTTCGTATGTTACTGCGCAATTAGCTGCTAAGAGTATGAAAGAGAAGCAGTTTGGGCGGCTTGTGTTTATCTCCAGTACGCTTTCGGAAGCGCCTGCACCAAGCTTTATTGCTCATGGTTCAGCGAAGGGCGCGCTGGATAGCTTTAATAAATACCTTGCTCAGGAGCTTGGTCCTTTCGGGATCACTGCCAATATTGTTGCGCCGGGCATGGTTGAGACTGATGCCACTAAACAGGCTCCGGAAGAGTTTAAAGAATTTATTCGCAGCATCACGCCAAACCAACGTATAGCGCAGCCGGAAGACGTTGCTAACACCATACGTTTCCTAGCTAGCGAGGGAGCATCTCACGTTACAGGGACTTATATTCCGGTTTGTGGCGGGGCATATCTGCCCTGATAGCAGTTTTTATGGCAGCAATATGAACAGAGCCTGACGTTAGTCAGTCTCTGGCTGCTAGCTAAGCCGCTGGCGGAAGCGCGGTAACATCCTTTTCAGCGTGGCATCTTTTAATATGAAGTGATGATAAAGGGCAGCAGTGCCATGCAGCCCAACGAGCCCATAGCCGGTTTTTGCCATCAAAATATGAACCTGAGATAGCTCTTCCGCCATGACGCTGTCTGGTGAGGCTATTTGTGGCAGTTGCCAGCCAAAAGCTGAAACTGACACATCCCACAGACCAATATCCACCCAACCCACGATCGGTAAGGTGATCATAAGGCCGTATAACAGTATGAAAACCGCCCTCGCTATATACTTTTGCATGGACCCCTGGTCGGGGTTTTCAACCGGCTTACTGCGCCACCAGAACCACAGCCTGACGAATGCCAGTATGACGATAACCAGACCTAACAGGTAATGCGTGGATAACATCAGTGTCCGACCACTGCTACCTTTTGGGTATAGGCTGATAAATTCCATTGATAAGCAGACAATGGCCAGCATTATGGCCATCAGCCAGTGTAACCAGATTGCGATCGGATGATAGTGGTGTGCCATTTTTTCGCTATTCCAGAGCCAATATTGTGAAAAGTCATGCGTTTATTATGCGGTTTTGCGCACAGCATAAGGTGCTATTTTGCTACCGGATATCCGCATAAACTGAATTCGATTAGTGCCCGATTACTCCAATAGTCTGTCCCTGTAAGTCCTTCACACTGACTGCAAAACTTTCCTCCAGGGACTGCTACAAGAACGAATAATTTTTCTATTTTTAATTTAAATCAATTGCTTATGTGTTTGGAACGGATGTTGCTGCCGTATCGGTCACGCAAAACTTTAAAACCAGCTTGTCACAGGAGTGTTTACTATGAGCAATCAATTTAATTTAGCAGGTAAAAAAATCGCGATTTTGGCAACCAGTGGCTTTGAGCAGAGTGAATTAATTAAACCCAAAGCAATGCTTGCTGAGCAGGGAGCTGAGGTAGACGTCCTTTCTATTGACGATCAGACTTCAATAACGGGATGGGACCAGGACAAATGGGGTGAGGAAGTGGCCGTAGATAAACAGGTTACCGCCGCAGCGCCAGGTGATTACGACGCAATAGTGTTGCCGGGCGGTCAGATTAACCCGGATATTCTGCGTAACAACGAACAGGCAGTTTCTTTTATAAAGCGCGCACACGCTGAAACCCGTATCCGGGCGATCGGTGCAATTTGCCATGGTCCCTGGTTACTCATCGAATCAGAATTAGCCCGGGACAGCAAAGTTACATCATTTCCAAGTATTAAAACCGATTTACTTAATGCCGGTGCAGCCTGGGAAGACAACGAGGTTGTCCACGACGGTAAACTCGTTACCAGTAGAAATCCAAACGACATTCCCGCGTTTGTGGGCAAGATCAGTGAACTGGTAGCGTAATCAGAATTAGCAGGTAGGAGTCATAATGTCAGTAACTCAAGAATCCCAAACAAAAGTCATCGCCATTACCGGCGCATCAAGCGGCATCGGTGAGGCCACGGCACGGGCGCTGGTGGCTGAAGGCTATCACGTTGCCTTGCTGGCCAGACGTCTGGATAAGCTTAAGGAGCTGGTAAGTGAACTGGGTGAAGACAAGGCCTATGCAGTAAAAGCGGATGTCAGCGACTTTGACACGTTAAGCAATGCATTTGCAGATATCCATAGCAAATTTGGCAGCATTGACGGTGTCTTTGCCAATGCCGGCACCGGCGTGAACTCCCCGGGTGTGGCAGAGGGCGATGTTGGAGAGTGGTCTACTATGTTGGGGGCCAATGTTAACGGCTTGCTCTATACGGCTAAAGCCAGTTTGCCTTATCTGAAAGACAGTGAAGGGCACTTTCTGTTAACCAGCTCTGCCGCAGGCCGTATGACACTTAAAGGTTCAGTATATGGCGCTACTAAATGGTTTGCCTACGGATTTGGCATGAACCTGGCGGAGGAAATGCGTGAGTGGGGCGGTAAGTGCACCACCATCTGTCCGGGCATGGTGAACACACCATTTTTTGATGAACCGAAAGACGACAAAATTGCGCCAGAAGACATTGCTGACGCTGTGCTTTATGCGTTGTCGAGCAGCAAAACAGCCTGTGTCAGAGAAGTATTTGTTATGCCTGCCGATAAACCATAACGTGAAACAAGGCTCCGGGTGACAAACACTGCCGTTATCGTGTAAGACATTTCCTACAAAAGTGTACGAATAAGCGGTTTGTTTTACCCGGCCGTGCCTTACACTTTTGGTTAAGGTTATGAAAAATATAGAGTATTAAATCTGTCACAGACGCGATGAATGATAATCAGGCGGTTTTGTGTAATCCACCGGTGGCAGGTTTTTCTCAGAAGCGTAATCTAAACATGTCGCAAGGAGATGTGACCCGTCAGGAAGACAACAGCCAGGAAGGCATTAATCAGGAAGATAACGCCAGGATTGGCAACAGGAAATTCGTCAGGATGACGATGTCAGGAAGACAAAAGGAATCCGGTTTAAAGGAATAAACCACCAGGATTTAAGGAAGAGGCTGGGATGCCAGTAGGAATGGAATAAGCCAGGACGGCTCAGGACAACTCCAGGAGCGGAGACTACTTTACAGGAAGTAAAGTTTTGAAGGATAAATGGAAAGGGATACGCCTAGGGACAGGTGGCCTGCTGTGAAGCAGAGTAAGAAGGAATTGCGTGCGGGATTATAAGCCAGGCTTAGAATTGCACTAACGCTGAGAGGGAGTCTCAAAATTCCAGAGAAAACGGTGGCTAAGGCCACCGTTTTTTTATGGGTAATAATTAGTGAGTATTAATGCGATGTGGTGGCGTTTCGGTTTTGACCACCGTCAGTCCATTAAGCAGCAAGGTGCCCTGGTAACAGTCATCGCCGGTGGATGAAAACTCAAATAAAAACTTACTGCGCCAGTCAAGCTTACCCCGGTACAACATGGGGCGGGTGGTTTTTCTGGCCACACTCACTAACTGCAAACGCTGCTGTTCGCAGTAGCGTTGCAGGTATTGGTTTGCGCACTCAGAAATCGTTCGGATCCGCCAGAAAAAAGCGCCGCCAGCACACAGTAGCACCAATAACAAAACATCAAATAAATTCACCGTGTCTTATCCTGCCTTGTTGAAAAGGCTGTTTAACGGAGCCTGCATTAATGGGTTATTCTGATGTGCCCGGGCCAGGGTCAGCATGGTTCTGCGCAGTGTTGGAATTTGCACCAAATCGCTAAACAGGCCAATAAACAACTCATGCTTATAGGCACCTTCGGCATCCGCCTTTGCCGCCGCTTCCAGAAAGCGCTGCGCCGTTAAGGTATCTAACTGCGCATCATGTCGCCCGGCGATCACACTCAGTAAATGCATATCAGGCTGCGATATGTTCTCTAACAGCTCATTCACCGCCTGGTTGATTTGCGGGTGATAGTCTGGTGTGCTTAATGCTCTGAGCAGGCCTAGCATGACGTGCTTTTGCGCTTCATCTTTGGCAACCATATTAAGCTGCTCAATAAAAAAGGTTTGCAGGTTGTCAGGCAACGCAACGCTTTCGAGGCTGCTGAACAATGTTTCTAAAAACGGTTCGCTGAAGTGTCCGAAATTTTCGATAATGTGAGCAGCTTGTTTATCATCAATTGCTACCGCGAGGTCGGCAATGGCCTGAACCGGTAGTTGCTGCCAATCAATAATGGCCGGCGCCTGCAGATATTGCCGGGCTTGTTCCAGTGCCTCGCTTTTCTTGTCGTTCAGAGCCAGACGGGCAATGGCCGAAAACTGCGCCATAAGCTGCTGACTGGGCACAAAGGTATAAGGGTTATCGTGCAATTCATTACTGCTTTGTTCACCGGCAATCTGGTTGCCTAGTGCATCGACGATGATTTGTAAAAAATGGTTGCGCGCTGCCTGTATTAGTAAACCCTGTTCATCCAGCGGAAACTTAACAAACCAGATATAACGCTGGGCTTGAGGATTGGTTTGCCAGAACACTACGGCATACCAGGCGTGTTGCTGACGAGGGCGGGGAGGGCATACTTTACCGTTCTCGATATCTAAAAATGTTTGCGACGCAACAGGATAAACTCCACGACCTAAATCAAAAATGCGATAATCCGTGCCCGCATGTAATAAGAACTCGCTCAGCGAGTGAATACTTTTTGAATTCATGCTGATTTTTACTATGACAAAATTTGCCGATAGTGTAACAGGCATTGGAGTAAGCGCGTAATGATTCATGATCCCAAATCCATTGAGCAGGGCTCAGATTTGTTGTTTGAGCTGGAAGAAATATTAAAAGCTGCGGGTTTGTGGTCGGCGGTCACGCCTTCACAGGAAGCGCTGGCCAGCCAGCAGCCCTTCGCCTGTGACACGCTTGCTTTTGAGCAATGGCTGCAGTTTATCTTTATTCCGCGCTTACAGGCTTTGCTGAAAACGAATACCTTACCCCCAACCATGCAAATTCAGCCTATGGCCGAAGTTACCTGGCAGAGTAATCATCTGCCTGTGCAACGGGTGCTGGCGCGTTTCGACAGCTGGAGTCAGTCTCAACATGGGTAACAACGAATTAGACGTGGTGTATCAGGATGATTACATCGTGGCCATTTATAAGCCGGCTGGTTTACTGGTGCATCGCAGCCCGATTGATAAACACGAAACCCGCTTTGCGGTGCAGTTACTGCGGGATCAGCTTGGACTGCATGTTTATCCGCTACATCGGCTGGACCGGCCAACCGCTGGTTTACTGTTATTTGCGCTGGATAGCGCAACGGCTTCGGCAATGAATGCACAAATGATGAGTAATGGCATGCAGAAGTCTTACCGGGCACTGGTCAGGGGCTATGTAAAGTCGGCCGGGATGATCGACTATGCGCTCAAATATCGCTGGGATAAGTATGCCGATGCCGATCGCACGAAACAGGTTGCACCACAAACTGCCCATTCAGATTACTGGCCATTGGCTCATTACGAACTGCCGTTTACGGTAGGCCGCTATAACACTGCTCGCTATTCCTGGCTGGGCTTAACCCCTCACACCGGGCGTAAGCACCAGTTAAGGCGGCACATGTTGCATATACGTCATCCCATTGTGGGCGATACCACCCATGGCGACGGCAAACACAATGGCTTTTTACGCGACCAGTTCGATTGCCATCGGCTGATACTGGTGTGCGTGTCGATGGGCTTCTACCATCCGGTTAGCGGTGAATGGCTGACTATTCAGACGCAAGTCGATAGCGAAATAGAACAGTTATTGGTAAGCTGGCAGCCGTTTTTAACCTGGAGTCAATAAAAGTAAGGTAGGTCCATGGCAACCCTCAATATCATCGTCGGTTCGGTATACGGTAATGCAGAAAACGTAGCAGAAGAAGTGCAGTCTTATTGTGAAGATCAAGGCATTGATGCGGAAGTCTTTAAAGATCCGGATGTCAGTGATTTCACCGATCCGCAGGCCTTGCTAGTGATTACATCAACAACCGGCGCAGGCGACTTGCCGCCTAATCTGGAATTTCCCATTGATGAGTTACGCACGCAGTTTCCTTTGCTGGAGCAAAAGCCCTTTGCGGTAGCAGCCTTAGGCGACAGCAGTTATGGCGATTCGTACTGTGGCGGCGGCAGAATTTGCCAGGAGCTGTTAACTGAATTACAGGGCTTCCCGGTAGCAGACATGCTGGAAGTCGATGCCATGGAAACGCTGGAACCGGAGCAGGATGTACTTAACTGGTTCAAAGGCATTCAGGATAAACTGATCGCTTAAATTTTTCGGGGTAGGCGCTGGCCAGCGCCCTTCGTTTGCCCAGTTAGCAGCGCTTATAACAGCGCGCCTGAGGACTCGTTTTTTATGAATGATGTGATGAGCCGTTTTACCGACTGGGCAACATTTTACATGTCCAATCTGATTGTAACCGTACTGGTACTGATCCTTTTTATGGGGGTGAACCGGTTATTGTTGCCGCAAATCGAGAAGCTGGCCACCAGTAGTAAGCTGAGTGAAGAAGCTCGCAAGAAAACCTATCACACGGCCAGATTAATCACTGGGGTTATTACCATTGCAGTGTTGTTGTTGGTGTGGGGCGTAGATTTTAGTGGTCTGATTGTACTTTCCACGTCTATCATTGCGCTCACGGGGGTTGCGCTGTTTGCCAGTTGGTCGCTGCTGAGTAATATCACTTCTTACTTTGTGCTGCTGTTTCAGAACTCTTATACCAAGGGTAATTTTATTCGTATTATCGATGGTGATAATTATATGGAAGGCTATATTGCCGACATCAATTTATTCACCACAAGGTTAATTAACCCGAGATCGGCTTAAGCCACGACCATTGAATTACGCTCAACATCAGTAATATCAAGTGATGGCTTGTTTTCCTTGAGGCAGTAAGCAACCAGGCCTGCCATCAGATTAAGCGTAAAACCGTTCATACTGCGATGTCTTGAGTGCTCAATGAATGAAATGTTCTTCAATTGGTCGTTGATGGTTTCAATAATGAAGCGTTTTGAAAGCATTGCTCTGTCCCATAAAGACATCGCTTTTGCTTTCATATTTTTGCGAACCGTGGTGATAAGTTCGACGCCTTTATCAAATAAATTAGCTTCAAGTGCTTTGCTTAAATAGCCCTTGTCTCCGTACAATTTACCCGGTAAATGTTGAGCTAATTCCTCAACAGGTTTTGTGTCATGAACATTACCCGTCGTCACTTTTGCTGCGACTATTTCGCCGTGATGATTGACGATTAAGTGTAGTTTGAAACCATAAAACCAGCCCATGGTGCCTTTTCCTCTTTGTGCAATTCCGTCGAAGGTTTTATGTCTGGGAATGCGAATGTTGTGGCAGACTTTTAAACTCGTTGAGTCAATGAATTCGATGCCTGTAGGCTTGCCCTTAAGCGAACTAAAATAGGCACACATGGGGACAATAGTACGAGGCATCACTTCTAAAAAACGCGTGTAACTGAGTAGAACAGGGAAGTCTTTACGATAAAAAGCGTGAACATACCCCAAGTAATAATTCTTAAAATCACGATGATGTGACATGTGGAAACCGATAATAATGGTCATCATTTCACTCATTGACATACGGCAAGCTCGTTGTCTTTTTCGAGTACCGTCTTCCAGCAGCTGCTTTTGCCATTGAGGGATAAACACTTTGCAAAAATCATCGACATCGCAAAATAATTCTACTAACTTCTTCATGCCTGTTCCTTTTGTTTGATTGAATCGTTCTTGGTCGAAAGATCCGATCTGGGAACAGGCATTTAGTTCAATTTCTTAAACAGGATTGGGGTTAATTACTAAGGATGATGAAGAGATTGCTTACCCGAATAACCTGGTGCTCACCCGGCCTGTGATTATTAACCCTAAACAACACTGGCAGGGGATTGGTAAATCAACCGACAAACAAATGCCTGTTCAACCGGAGCAGCCCCGGGAAACTCAGAAAGATTAAGGTAGCAGACGAAAACGCGAAAGGCGCCAGATGGCGCCTTTTCTTTGAATGCAGCTTAAAAGTATCCCTGGCTGGTTACCTTAATCCTGCCAGCGTTTACGTGCGGAAATTAACTCCCATACCGTGCTGGCTGATGGGTCATCGCTGGGTTTTATACTGCCGCATTTGAATGATTCATTGCAACTTACCCCGCGGATCCGGCTGCCAATAGAGTTTTGATCGTATTTTCCGCTGCTTACCAGCGTATCCACCAGACCATCGAGTACCAGTGACACTTCAAAGGCTTCGCCAGTAACTTCGATAACTTCAATGTTTTTATCCAATTCCAGCTTAGCGAGAATGGCTGAATCCTGCTTAGCATTAGCTGAGCGCTCGGCCAGGTCTTTCAGGTATTCCATGGCTTCTGGATGCCGCGCCCTGGCTAAACGCTGAAATAAATCCACTGCGCCTTCTACATCTTTGGCAGCCCCTGTGCCGGTTTCTTTCATGCGGGCCAGCAAAAACATCGCCCGCATATTGTTTTGTTCAGCAGCGCTCTCGAGTAAAGCCACCGCTTGATCCGTTTTATCGCTGTCGCTGGATTTCAGAATCTGCAGTGCTTTTTCATACATGGCCGGCGCATAACCATATTTAATCGAGAGGTCGAGCATTTCATCGGCTTTGGTGATGTCCTGATCGAGTACGAATCCATTGCGCAACCAATCCGCCATTAGATAGGCGGCAACCGGATCGCGGGAGCGTGCGCCAAGAATTATATAGTGTTCAGCTTTTTCGAAGTTTTTCTCAAAGCCATCGCCGGAGGCATAGGCCATGGCAACAATGGCTGCTGCCCGACCACTACCATTTCTGGCCAGTTGTACCAGGTTACGCAGTTGTGCTTTGCAGTCTTCGTCAACACAGTATTTTTTGGTTTCCGTAGTACCAGAAAAGGCGCTAGCGTCCTGACTGAATGCCAGTAACAGCGCTAATGATGTGGCACTGACGATTTGTGGTAATCGCATCATATCTTCCTTAATTTTGGCTTTGGACTGATGTTACGCATTACTCCTTGTTCCGCTAAACTTCTCAAAAATGCGCTAACACCTTGTTCACAATTTTACTCTAGCAGTATCACGGAAAAATTGCTAATGCCGGCTAATTATCACCAGAGTGCGATACATGAGCAAAATGGCTCGGGGTTTATCCCAAAGTAAAAAGGCGCCATCAGGCGCCTTTTCAAAGTAACCGCTGAATGCTTATTCAGCGCCACGCAACAGGGCGTTGATCCCTACTTTAGCGCGGGTTTTTGCATCAACCTTTTTCACGATGATGGCAGCATACAGGCTGTATTTACCGTCCTTACTTGGCAGGTTACCCGGTACAACTACCGCACCAGCAGGTACGCGGCCGTAGTGTACTTCGCCGGTTTCGCGGTCATAAATACGGGTAGACTGGCCGATGTATACGCCCATCGAGATAACTGCGCCTTCCTCAACGATAACGCCTTCAACAATTTCAGAGCGCGCGCCGATAAAGCAGTTGTCTTCGATGATGGTAGGGTTAGCCTGAAGTGGCTCAAGTACACCGCCAATGCCAACGCCACCCGATAAGTGAACGTTTTTCCCAATCTGTGCACATGAGCCAACGGTAGCCCAGGTATCAACCATGGTACCTTCACCAACATACGCACCAATGTTAACGTAAGATGGCATAACCACAACATTTTTGCCTACGAAAGAGCCTGTACGTACGGCTGCAGGTGGCACAATACGCACACCGTCAGCAGCAAACTGCTCGGCAGTGTAATCGGCATATTTCAGTGGCACTTTATCGTAGAAACGGCTCTCTGCGCCTTCCATTACGTCATTATTGTGCAGGCGGAAAAACAGCAATACTGCTTTTTTCAGCCATTGGTGAACAACCCATTCACCGGCAATTTTTTCGGCCACACGTGCTTCGCCGCTGTTGAGTAAGGCAATGGCATCGCTCACTGCTTGTTTAACTTCAGCAGGGGCAGCGGAAGGTGTGATACTTGCGCGGTCTTCGAAGGCCGCTTCAATAATGGCTTTTAATTCAGTCATGGTATGTTGATATCTTCAAGTTGATCGAGTTTAAACAATATCCGCTTTTTAAGCGTCGTCTGTTCTTCCGGCGTCAGGGCTTTGCCATGCTCATTCGATACGATAAATACGTCTTCTGCGCGTTCACCGATGGTGGCAATTTTGGCTAATTTTAATGTGAGATTGCAGTCTACGAAAGCGTGACCGACTTTAGCAAGAATTCCCGGCGCGTCCAATGCTTCCAGCTCAATTAATGTGGCATCATCCTGGGAAGAATAAAAACGCACTTTAACCGGCACATCCAATTGCTTGTGCTGGCGGGAAAGCTTGCGGGTATTGTTATGACTGCGTCCAGGCTTAGACAATTGCTCGGCAATGGCCTGTTCAATTGAACGCAGTCGCGATTCGCCCTCAATGCGCGAACCGTCATTTTCTAAAATAAGAATGCTGTCAAATACATGGTCGTCACGGGTGACGGCGATATGCGCATCATGGATAGAGCAGTTACGGCTATCGAGCACCGACGCGATCTGGGCAAACAGGGCTGGGCGGTCTTCGCCGTATAGCAATAACTCTGTGCCGCCTTTGGCCAGGTCATTATTGGTTTTGATCAGCATTTCGCCAGCTTCATGGTCGAGCTCAAAGGCCAGAATTTCCCGGCTGTGCCAGCTGATTTGCTCTGGCTTGAAGCGAGCAAAATAGTCGTCTTCGAAGCGTGACCATAAGGTCTCCAGTCGCTGGGCATCAGCTTTAGCCGTAGTCAGCAATTTGAGCGCTTTGGCTTTGTGTGAATCCACCCGTTCGCGCATGGTTACGCCGCATTGCAGGCCATTATCCAGGGCTTTTTGGGTCATGCTGTACAGCTCTCTTAAAAGCGAGGCTTTCCAGTCGTTCCAAAGATTATCGTTGGTGGCCCGAATATCCGCCAGGGTCAGTACATAAAGCAGGTTGAGGTGCGTGTGACTACGCACGGCTGTAGCAAAATCATTCACTACATCCGGATCGTAGATGTCCCGGCGCTGCGCTACTACTGACATTAGCAGGTGATTTTCTACTAACCAGGCAATCAGATCGGCGTCGGACTTTTCAATACCGTGAGCTTCGCAGAAGATCGCCACATCCTTCGCACCCAGCGTAGAATGATCACCATTGCGGCCTTTGGCGATATCATGGAAGATTGCTGCAATATAAATCAGCTCAGGCTTGTCGAAATTCCGCACTATGCGGCCACAACGAGGAAACTCTGTATTGTGTGGCTGAAAGTAATGGTTAACGTGTTTCACCAGGCGATGTGTATGCTCATCCACCGTGTAGGCGTGGAACAGGTCAAACTGCATCATGCCCACAATGTGATCCCACTCCGGCAGGTAAGCCTGCAGAATGCCGTACTGATGCATAATATCCCAGGCGAAATCAAAGAAATGCGGGTGTTTAAACAGCTCAATGATTAACTGACGACATTCCGCTCGTTCTACATAATAGGCCGACTGAAAACGACGACGAGCATTGCGCAACTGGCGGATACAGTTGGAATCCAGGCCCTGAACATCAGGGTTATCCGCAATGGTTTTAAGAAACTTGAGGATATCCTCAGGCGATTCAAATACGTTGTTATGCGTAGGAGAAATATTACCGTCAAGCAAACAAAAATCGTCGTTGATGGTTTTGCGACTCTGGATAGTCTGGTTCAGCATGTCGTAGCGGAAGCGCTGCAGCAGCATCTGGTTGAGTTCGCTGATACGGCGTACGGTACGGAAAAAGGCCCGCATCATCTTTTCAACCGCGGTTTTACTGTCATCACCATAGCCCATCATGGCGGCCACATCTGGCTGATAGTCAAACAATAAGCGGTTTTCGCTGCGTCCGGCGACCAGGTGCAGAGCAAAGCGCATACGCCACAACGACATACGGCATTCGACTAACTCATCGAGTTCATCCTTGGTGAAATAGCCATGACCAACCAGCCCTTTACCATCGTATTCTTTAAAGTGTTTTTTAGCGACCCAGCCGATTGACTGAATGTCGCGTAAACAGCCCGGGTTTTCCTTGATATTCGGTTCAAGGTTGTAAGACGTGCCATTAAACTTAGCATGGCGGGCTTTTTGCTCTTCGTACTTGGCGGCGAAGAAAGCTTTGCTGGTCCAACAGGTATCTTTTTCGTTGACCGCGTGCCACATGTCCACAAAGGTTTGGTCGCAGCCACTCAGCATACGGCTTTCTACCAGATTGGTGGCAATGGAAATATCATCCTTGGCAAGTTTTACCGTTTCTTTGATGGTGCGTACCGACTGACCGACATCAAGCTTAATGTCCCACAGCATAGTAATAAACTGGCCGACTTTTTCCTGCACGTCACGCTTAAGCGGTTTTTTGCTGACAATCAGCAGGTCGATGTCGGAGTAGGGTTGCAAATGGCCGCGACCGTAACCACCCACGGCACAAAGCGCCAGGCCTCTTTCATTTGCCAGACCGTAAAGGCTCCACAAGCGTTGCAACAACGTATCAATAAATATTGCGCGCCCCGTAACCAGTTCGTCGATGGGGTGCAGAGTAAAGGCTGCCTCTAACCACTCATAGCTTTGAGATACCAGTTGTTTAATTGATTTGATGTCGTCGACAGAGTCAATGCTAGCGATTTCTTCACATAACGATTTTAATTTCACAACTCACCCAATGAATACTTCAGAACACTCTCTGTGAATTAACCCGTTAGGATTAACCCGGCATTTTTCGCTGCCTAAGCAAGCGAATGCCGCCCGGAGGCGGCATTATTTATTAACTGTGGTGATAAATTCGTTCGAGATCTTCGTCATCCCGAAGGGTCAGTACTTCAACGCCATCCTCGGTCACTAACAGTGTATGTTCCCACTGTGCACTGAGGCTGCGGTCTTTGGTTACCACGGTCCACTGGTCTGGTAAGATTTTTGAATAACGTTTACCGGCATTCACCATGGGTTCAATAGTGAAGCACATGCCGGGAACCAGTTCGTCACCGGTACCGGGACGGCCGTAGTGAACGATCTGCGGTTCTTCGTGGAAGCCTGCGCCAATGCCGTGTCCGCAGTACTCGCGGACAATTGAATAATTGTGCGCTTCAGCGTGAGTCTGACAAATATGGCCGATATCGCCCAGACGCATACCCGGTTTGACTTCCTTGATAGCCTTATAAAGGCATTCCTGAGTCACTCTCACCAAACGGTCAGCCAGAATGCTGGGCTTGCCCACCATAAACATTTTTGAGGTATCGCCATGGTAGCCGTCTTTTATTACGGTCACGTCAACATTAACAATGTCGCCATCCTTGAGCTTCTTATCAGCCGGTATGCCGTGGCAGATCACATGGTTTACCGACGTACAAATGGATTTGGGGAAGGGCGGGTGACCGTAATTAAGAGGTGCTGGAATCGCTTGTTGCTCATTAACAATATAGTCATGGCAAATAGTGTTAAGCTCATCGGTGGTCACGCCTTTTTTAACGTGTTCACCTAACATCATTAATACGTCTGCAGCCAGTTTACCGGCAACGCGCATTTTTTCGATTTCTTCAGCGGTTTTAATTATTGCAGCCACCTGAGTCCTCTTTAAATTAGACAGTAGAATAAATAACAGCAACGGGCCGTGCCGTAGTTCTATTATTTTCAAAAGGCTGTATGTTAGCGAATACCACTGCGCGTGTATAGCGCCTGTGGGTTTTGTACTGGCAAAAAGCGTCAGTTTACCGGCCTGAAACCTAACTTTAACTTGAGATGACGGGCGCTACATGGTATAAAGCGCGCGCTTTTTGAATTAACCGTGTCATTACTGTGGATTTTGTTCATACAAAACGACTGCGGTTACTTTATATAAGTACATTACTTAAATTAAAACACACATACACTGTGACGGCGTATCGGGGTGTCTGCGTTGCTTTATGGCGATAGCAGATCGATACAATGGGTGTATGGAGGCCTAACCCCAATTGAGGAATTAAACATGGCAAACGTTTCTATGCGTGACATGCTGAAAGCCGGCGTGCATTTCGGTCACCAAACCCGTTACTGGAACCCAAAGATGAAACCTTACATCTTTGGCGCTCGTAACAAAGTTCATATCATCAACCTGGAAAAAACGGTTCCTTTATTCAACGAAGCTCTTAACTTCCTGTCTGGCGTTTCTGCCAAGAAAGGTAAAGTTCTGTTCGTTGGTACTAAGCGCGCAGCCGGTGATGCAGTTAAAGAAGCAGCACAGAAATGTGACCAATTCTATGTGAACAAGCGTTGGTTGGGCGGTATGCTGACTAACTGGAAAACGGTTCGTCAGTCAATCAAGCGTCTTAAAGACCTTGAGCAACAAAGCCAGGACGGTACTTTCGAAAAGCTGACCAAAAAAGAAGCGCTGATGCTTCAGCGTGAAATGGACAAGCTGGAAAGCAGCCTGGGTGGTATCAAAGACATGGGCGGTCTGCCTGACGTACTGTTCGTCATTGACGCTGATCACGAGCACATCGCGGTAACTGAAGCCCGTAACCTGGGTATTCCGGTTGTATCTGTTGTTGATACTAACTCAAACCCAGATGGTGTTGATTACATCATCCCTGGTAACGACGATGCAATTCGTGCCGTTCAACTGTACTTAAACGCAGCTGCTGACGCAGTAAGCGCAGGTCGCAACAGCAACCTGGAAGTACAAGCTGAAGACGAGTTTGTTGAAGCATCTGAGTAATATCCGCTTGCTTAATCTGAGGCTCAACTGAGCCTCAGATTAGTTGTACCGATCAACTCTGATCGAAGATTAAGAATTAATTAAGAGGGGCTTTCGCCCCTTTTACACTGAATTTAAATATTGCTGAGGAATTGAAAATGGCAGTGACTGCAGCACTCGTAAAAGAATTGCGTGAGCGTACTGGCGCCGGCATGCTGGATTGCAAAAAAGCGTTAGTTGAAACTGATGGCGACATCGAACTGGCCATCGAAAACATGCGTAAGTCTGGTCAGGCTAAAGCCGCTAAAAAAGCTGGCCGTATCGCCGCTGAAGGTGTCATCCTGACTAAAGTTGAAGCAGGCAAAGCAACCATGCTTGAAGTAAACTGTGAAACTGACTTCGTAGCACGTGATGAAGGCTTCCTGGCGTTTGGTAACAAACTGCTGGACGTTGCTTTTGAAAAAGGTCTGAACGACATCGAAGCACTGAATGCGTCTGAAATCGAAGGCGGCGTAGTTAGCGACGTTCGTGACGCACTGGTTGCTAAAATCGGTGAAAACATCTCTCCACGTCGTGTACTGACTGTTGAAGGTGACAACTTAGGTGCCTACGTGCACGGTGGCCGTATCGGCGTAGTTGCTATCTTAACTGGTGGAGAAGAAGAGCTGGCTAAAGATGTTGCTATGCACGTTGCCGCTTCAAGCCCGCAGTTTGTTAAGCCAGAGCAAGTACCAGCTGAAGTTGTTGAAAAAGAAAAAGCTATCCAAATCGAAATCGCGATGCAGTCTGGCAAGCCTGCCGAAATCGCTGAGAAAATGGTTGTTGGCCGCATGAAGAAATTCACCGGCGAAATCAGCCTGACTGGTCAGCCTTTCGTTAAAGATCCTTCTGTATCAGTAGGCGAATTACTGAAGTCTAACGGCGCAGACGTTGTTAACTTCGTTCGCTTTGAAGTAGGTGAAGGTATCGAGAAGAAGTCTGAAGACTTCGCTGCCGAAGTTGCTGCGCAAATGGAAGCTGCTAAGAAATAATTAGCGGTTTGACTTTTGCATCCGGCCAATGTCGGATACACTACGAGCACCTCTCCGGAGGTGCTTTTTTATAGCTGAAAGCAAAGCGCCGGCTATACCGGAAGATGACGACCGATTAAGTCGGTTTGGCTCATAGTTTGTGTACAAAATATGACCCAAGCCGAATCAAGAGGAAAAAACAACAATGAGCATCGCACCAAAATCCGCCTACCGACGCATCCTGCTTAAACTCAGCGGCGAAGCGCTAATGGGGAATGAAGGCTTTGGTATTGATCCCAAAGTGCTGGACCGCATGGCCCAGGAAATCAAAGAACTGGTAGAATTGGGTGTTCAGGTTGGACTGGTTATCGGCGGTGGTAACTTGTTTCGTGGTGAAGGACTCGCCAAAGCGGGTATGAATCGGGTGGTAGGCGACCACATGGGCATGCTGGCCACGGTAATGAATGGCCTGGCAATGCGTGACGCACTGCACCGTGCCTTTGTAAATGCCCGCTTGATGTCAGCTATTCCCCTTAATGGCGTCTGTGATGCCTACAACTGGGCTGAAGCCATTAGCCTGCTGAAATCAGGTCGTGTGGTTATTTTTTCTGCCGGCACCGGCAATCCATTTTTTACCACCGATTCTGCTGCGTGTTTACGCGGTATCGAAATTGAAGCCGACGCTGTTCTGAAAGGGACCAAGGTTGATGGTGTGTTTAGCGATGATCCGGTGAAAAACCCTGAAGCGAAACTGTATTCGCAGCTGTCATACCAGGACGTACTGGAAAAAGAATTAAAAGTGATGGACCTGTCGGCCTTTACATTGGCACGAGACCATAGCTTACCTATACGGGTTTACAATATGAATAAGCCTGGCTGCCTCAAACGGGTAGTGATGGGCGAACCTGAAGGCACGTTAATCGACCATGTCGAGAGTGTTACTGAATAATAATACAGGAATGAAATCGTGATTGATGAAATAGAATTAGATGCGCAAGAGCGTATGGAAAAGAGTATTACGGCGTTAAAAGGCCAGCTAAGTAAAATTCGCACTGGTCGCGCGCACCCAAGCTTACTTGACGGGATTCAAGTGCCGTATTACGGCGCAGATACTCCGTTACGTCAATTGGCCAATATCATCACCGAAGACAGCCGTACCCTGGCGTTAACGGTATTTGATAAGAGCTCAATTCAGGCCGTAGAAAAAGCCATCATGCAGGCCGACCTGGGTCTAAACCCAATGAGCGCCGGTACGACAATTCGTATTCCTTTGCCGCCGCTGACCGAAGAGCGTCGTAAAGACCTGATCCGCGTGGTACGTAACGAAGCCGAACAAGGCCGGGTAGCGATTCGTAATATTCGTCGCGATGCCAACAGCGATATTAAAGAATTACTCAAAGAAAAAGAAATCAGCGAAGACGAAAGTCGCGCGGGTGAAGAAAATATCCAGACACTAACCAATGAATTTATCAAAAAAGTTGATAACATGCTGTCTGATAAAGAAACTGAGTTAATGGAAGTATAAATAAGATCATGTCGCGATCGCAGACTGACGAAGCAACGCTGGACGAAAGACTGGCGTTGCTGAATATGCCTAAGCACGTTGCTATTATTATGGATGGCAACGGACGCTGGGCTAAAAAGAAAGGGAAGATTCGTACTTTCGGGCATCGCGCTGGGGTGGAGTCAGTGCGCGCAGCGGTGCGTTTTGCACGCAAAAATGCTATCCAGTCACTCACCTTGTTTGCATTTAGCAGTGAAAACTGGAAGCGTCCGGAAGAAGAAGTCAGTGTTTTGATGGATCTGTTTAATCTGGTATTAAACAGCGAAGCTAAACGGTTGAATAAAAACGGGGTGCGATTAAAAGTATTAGGTGATACCTCACGCTTTGATCGCAAACTAGTTGATAAAATCAACAAAGCTGAATCGATGACCGCAGACAACAAGGAGTTGGTGCTTAACATTGCGGCCAACTATGGTGGCCGTTGGGATATTGTTAACGCCGCCAGGCAGCTGGCTGATAAAGTGAGCGACGGCAGCCTTAACGCTAGCCAGATTGATGAAGCCGTTTTTGATCAGCATATGTCTACTCAGGGACTGCCTGAACTCGACTTGTTGATCCGAACCGGCGGCGAACATCGCATCAGTAACTTCCTGCTCTGGCAGTGCGCCTATGCTGAATTGTATTTCACTGATGTGCTGTGGCCTGATTTCGACGAAGAAGCCTTCTATCTGGCCGTCAAAGACTACAGTGAGCGTCAACGCCGCTTTGGCCTTATCGGTGAGCAGGTGGAGACCACCGAGGTTGCAAACTCCTAATGACTGCCTGCTGCCGGCAATTAGCCTATAAAAGACCCATCGCATGTTAAAGCAACGTATTATTACGGCGCTGATCCTGGCGCCACTGGCTATTATGGCCATCTTGTTTTTACCCATTCATATATTTCAGTATGTGATAGCCGGTGTGGTCGCCCTGGGCGGTTACGAATGGGCGAATATGTCGGGGATAACGGGTCGCCCTTATAAGATAGCTTTCGGGCTCATTCTGCTGGCGGGCTGCCTGACCCTGATTGGCATAGTAGATGTCGATCTGATTTGGTCACAGGGGGCGCTTAATGAATTCTACCACTGGATCCTATCGGTAGCCGCGGTATGGTGGCTGGCTTCATTTTTTATGATCCTCGCTTATCCACGCTACTCGGCGTTTTGGCGTCAAAGCTGGATGATTCGCTGTTTATTTGGCGTATTAACCCTTATTCCAACCTGGGTGGCCGTCGTAGCCCTTCGTTCAAGCCTTTACGATGTAGACACTTTTTATGGTGCATCACTTATTTTTTATGTACTCGGTATTGTCTGGGCTGCCGATATCGGCGCTTTCTTTGTGGGCGTGAAATTCGGCCGTCATAAGCTACGTCCTAATGTGTCACCGGGCAAAACCTTTGAGGGGCTCTTCGGAGGCATCATGGCGTCTTTTGCGATCATTGCTTTTGCCGCGCTGCATTATCAGGTAGAGTCTTCACGTATCTGGCTGCATTTACTTATTGGGGGCTTAACGGTTGGCGTGTCAGCGCTGGGCGACCTCAACGAAAGTATGTTCAAACGGTGCGCCGGCATTAAAGACAGCGGCCGGATTTTACCTGGTCACGGTGGTCTGATGGACCGTATCGATAGCCTGACTGCCGCTTTCCCTGTATTTGCCTACTGCTACGTCACCTGGATGGCATAATGCAAACGGTTACGATTCTTGGTGCGACCGGCTCCATCGGTCAAAGTACACTTGATGTTATTGCCCGCCACCCGGATTTATACCGGGTTTTTGCGATCACCGGCCACCGTCAGGTGGAAAGACTGGTGCAGCAGGCGAAAGCCTGTCACGCGCGGTATCTGGTCGTGGCCAGTGATGCGGATTACGAACAGGCAATCAGCCTGGCTAGAGACTATGAACTGTCCTCGGAAGTGCTAAGTGGCAAAAGGGCACTGGAAGAAGTCTCGTCAGCGCCGGAAGTCGATTCGGTTATGGCGGCTATTGTTGGTGCCGCGGGTCTTGAGCCTACGCTGGCAGCGGTGAAAGCAGGCAAGCGGGTCCTGTTGGCGAATAAAGAATCGCTGGTGATGTCCGGTGCGTTGTTTTTAGAGGCCGCCAGACAGTCCCATGCCGAGATATTGCCCATCGACAGCGAGCACAACGCCATTTTTCAGTGCTTACCGGCAGATTTCAACTACGGCGAATTAAGCGCCTCCGGTATCAGTAAAATATTGCTTACAGGCTCTGGTGGTCCGTTCCGGGAGCGGGCGCTGTCGACTTTTGCTGAAATTACACCCGAACAGGCCTGTGCCCACCCCAACTGGGATATGGGGCGCAAAATCTCGGTAGACTCAGCCACCATGATGAACAAAGGATTGGAGTTTATTGAAGCCTGTTGGTTGTTTGGTTTGCAGCCAGACGATATTCAGGTGGTGCTGCATCCACAAAGCACCATTCATTCCATGGTTCAGTATGTTGATGGGTCTGTGATTGCACAAATGGGCAATCCTGATATGCGAACACCTATTGCCTATGGGTTAGGGTATCCCAACCGAATTGATGCCGGTGTGGCACCACTCGATTTTGCTACGCTCAGTGAATTGAGCTTTTCGACCCCGGATACTCATCGCTTTCCTAATTTATATCTTGCTATTGAAGCCTGCCGCAGTGGCCAGGCCGCTACTACGCGACTGAACGCAGCCAATGAAATTGCAGTGCAGGCATTTTTGGACAATCGCATAAGCTTTAACCAAATAGCACAAATAAACGAGGAAATTCTGAATCGTTTTGAACCAACCGCCGTTTCGTCCATCCAACAGGTGCTTGAGTTAGACAAACAGGCAAGACTGGCTGCAATAGCAATGGTAGAGGAAAGTTAAAGCGTGTTTGAATTTTTGCGTAATGCCGGTGCATTTATTATTGCCCTGGGTATTTTAGTTGCTGTTCACGAATGGGGGCACTACTACATTGCGCGCCTGTGTGGCGTGTACGTAAAACGGTTTTCCATTGGCTTTGGTAAGCCTATCTGGAGCAAAGTAGATAAGCACGGTACCGAGTTTGCCCTGGCAGCTATTCCGTTAGGTGGTTACGTGCGTATGCTCGATGAACGGGTGGATGAAGTGCCACCTGAAATGGCTTCTCAGGCGTTTAACAACAAGTCTGTAGGCAAGCGAATGGCCATTATTGCTGCTGGCCCGGGCGTTAACTTTATCTTTGCTGCTATTGCCTTATACGCAATGTTTTTGATTGGTATCAGCACCATAAAGCCGGTGATTGGCGAGGTGAGTCCTGATAGCATCGCTGCGCAAGCGGGCCTGACCGGCAATATGGAAATTATCGCCGTTGGCTCAAGGGAAACGCCGGATTGGGAAGCCGTGAATCTGGAACTGATGTCATACATTGGCCAGGAAAGCATGCCGGTAACGGTGGTATCAGAGAGCGATAGCGCCCGCCAACGCGTTTTAGATATTGCCGGATGGAACTTTGATCCGGATTCGGAGTCTCTTTTACGCAGTCTGGGAATTTCGCCATTCAGGCCCGGGGCAACATTAACCGTTGCTTACGTGGCCGAACAGACTGCGGCAAGTGAAGCTGGCCTACAGCAAAACGACGTGATTGTGGCGCTGGATGGACAACCGGTGGCTGCCTGGGAAGATTTGGTTGCCCAAATTAAGAACCGCCCGGGTGAACAGGTAGAGATTCAGGTAAACAGGGCTGGTCAAACCTATGACCTTTCTGCCACAATTGGGCGCCGTGATACGCCAGAGGGGCAGGACGGTTACCTGGGAGTCAGTCCTTTTGCCAAACCATGGCCTGAAGGTTATGTGTTTACCCACCAGTACGGACTACTGGAAGCGGTGGGCAAAGCGGTCGATAAGACCTGGCGCTTAATGACCTTAAGCGTCGAGATGATAGGGAAACTGATTACCGGCGATGTATCAGTTAAAAACCTGAGCGGCCCGATTGCTATCGCGCAGGGCGCGGGTAACAGTGCAGGATATGGCCTGGTTTACTTTTTAAGTTTTCTGGCTCTGATCAGTGTGAACCTCGGGATAGTCAATTTACTGCCCCTGCCAATGTTAGACGGTGGTCACCTGATGTACTTTACCATTGAGTGGATTACCGGTCGCCCGGTACCTGAGGAAGTTCAGGAGTGGGGATTTAGAATTGGTGCCATGCTGTTATTTACCATAATGAGCATTGCCATATTTAATGATATTACACGTTTGTCGTAAGAATGCAGACGTCAGCAAGAATAAGCGAACGCAGCAGGAAGAAAAAGAATAGATGAAGTTTAATCAGTTAGTAGTAGCCGGATTGTTATGCTCCAGTGCTAGCTTAGCCAACGCTGCTTCAGGCAACAGTGAGTTTGTCGTAGAAGATATCCGGGTTGAAGGCCTGCAGCGAGTTGCTTTGGGCGCCGCGCTAACCTACATTCCGGTGCAAAAAGGTGACGAAGTCAATTCATTTCGAATTACGCAGTTGATTCGGTCTCTGTATTCGTCAACACACTTTGAAAACATTCAGGTATTGCGTGATGGCAATACGCTGATAATCAAGGTTGCCGAACGTCCAACCATCAGTAACATTATTTTTGACGGCAACGATGACATTAAAGATGAGCAGCTTCAGGAAAGTCTGGACGGGAGTAATATTCGGGTAGGTGAGCCACTGGATAAAACCGTTCTGACGTCCATTGAGAATGGCCTGAAAGACTTCTTTTACAGCATTGGTAAGTATAACGCCGACGTCACCGCAATCATTACGCCATTACCGCGTAACCGTGTGGATCTGAAGCTATTGTTTGAAGAGGGCGATGCCGCCGATATCAAACAAATCAATATCGTGGGTAATGAGCTGTTCTCAGACCAGGAGCTGTTGGAAGATTTTGAGTTACAGTTTAATACTGCCTGGTATGATTTCCTGTCAGAAACCCGTTATCAGCAGCAAACGTTACAGGGTGACATGGAAACTCTGACTAACTTCTACATGGACCGCGGTTACCTGCGTTTCAATGTGGATTCCACTCAGGTGGCCATGACCCCCGAGAAAGACGGTATCTATATTTCACTGAACGTCACCGAAGGTGAGCAGTACACCATCTCAGAAGTTGAGCTGGTGGGTGAAATGCTGGGTCATGAGAACTACATTGAGCGGGTATTACCACTTACGCCGGGCGAGTTATACAATCAGGCGGAAGTGACCTACACCGAAGAATTTATCAGCAAATATCTGGGCCGTTTTGGTTATGCCTATCCTACGGTAACCACCGTGCCGGAAATTAACGATGAAGATAAAACCGTTAAGCTGACTCTGCGGGTAGATCCGGGAAAACGCATCTATGTACGCCGGATTAACTTTAACGGCAACACCATTACGGCCGATGAAGTGTTACGTCAAAACGTAGTACAAATGGAAGGTACCTGGCTATCCAACGATATGCTGGAAAGCTCGAAGAACGCCATGTCCCGTTTGACCTACATGGAAGAAGTAGAATTTGAAACCGTCCGTATTCCGGGTAAAGATGACCAGGTCGACGTGCAGTTTAAAGTGAAAGAGCAACCTTCTGGTTCATTTAACGCGGGTATCAGCTATGGGGATCAGACTAAGTTAGGTCTGCAAGCGGGTATTCAGCAGGATAACTTCCTGGGTACCGGTAAGCGTATCGGTGTTAACGTGAGTACAGTGTCGTACCAAAAGTCGGCGCAGCTGTCTTACACGGACCCATTCTTTACCGTCGACGGTATCAGTCTGGGTGGAACTGTAGCGTTCAGTGAGTTCGATGGTTCCAGCTTTAACGTTATTCAGTACAACTCCAAGCGTTGGTCTGTCGGGGCAAATATTGGTTACCCTATTGACGAATTTAACCGTATAAACTTTGGCTTGACCTACTCAGATGTAGAGCTGTCTAACCGCGGATATTACGAGCAGACAAACCGTTTCTACGGGCAGTTTACTGACGGTCAGAATCCGGATGCGCCGATTAACTACACCAGTCTGCAAAGCTCGGTATCCTGGAGTCGCAGTACATTAAACCGTGGTTTGTTCCCAACGGCGGGTTCATCACAGCGTGCATCATTTAGTATTACCACGCCAAATTCAGACGTGAATTTCTTTAAAACCATTTACGACGGTCGCTTTTACTTCCCGCTCAGTCGCGATCAGCGTTGGTCGGTGCTAACTAAGGTCAGACTGGGTTATGGTAATGGCTATGGTGATATTAACGGCGAAGACCAGATCCTGCCGTTTACCGAGAACTTCACGGCCGGTGGTGCCGATACACTGCGTGGTTTTGAGAACAATACCGTAGGCCCCAGAGGTATACAGCGTGTTAGTGGGTCAAATTCGGTTACATTACCGGATGGCACGGTTATTCCTGGTAGTCCATCGGGCGATTCCTACGTACTTTCTCGTCGTAGTCTTGGGGGTAACGCCATGGCATTGGGAAGTATCGAGCTGATTACCCCGACACCCTTTGTGGAAGAGGATTCGTCTAACTCTGTTCGTACCAGTGTATTCATGGATGTAGGTAACGTGTGGGATACAGAGTTTGACTATAACGAGTATCTACAGTTAGATAACAGGGGTAGGGACGAACTGCTGGATTATTCTGATCCGACATTATTTCGCAGTTCAGCCGGTATTTCTGTACAATGGATATCACCAATGGGCCCAATGGTCTTTAGCTTTTCGCGAGCACTTAAAGAGCGCGAAGGTGATGATGCGAAATTCTTTACATTTAATATTGGTCAAACATTCTAATAGTAGCTGGCACAGACCAGAAAATAAAAGGAGCACCTTTTGAAACAGTTGGCAAAATACGCAATTGCATCGGCAATGTTAGGTAGTGCGATGTTTAGTTCTGCAGCAATGGCAGAACAAAAAATCGGCGTGGTAAACGTGCAAGGTATTTTTCAGGCGCTGCCGCAAGCGGCTGAGATCCAGAATGCCATTTCTATGGAATTCAAAGAGCAGGTTGACGAAGTCAACATGTTACAACGTGATGGCCAGTTATATGCTGAGAAACTACAGCGTGACGCGGCAACCATGAGCGCCACCGAAAAGAAAGAGCTGGAAGAGAAAATTCTGACTGTTCGTGAGCAACTTTCTCAGAAAGTGCAGCCACTACAGCAAAATATTCAGCGTCGGCAGAATGAAGAGCGTAACAAAATCTTAGCGCTTATCAAGCAAGCAATTGATTCAGTTGCAGCAGACAACGACTACGATCTGGTACTTGATGCACCGGCTGTGGTTTATGCAGACGAAAGCAACGACCTGTCACAAAAAGTCCTGGATCAGCTGAGCAAATTAAACTAATCAGTGGCTGGTAAATACAGAGCCGACGTTTAATTCTGCTCTGTAAGTCAGCAGGTACTTACAGCAACAACTAGTATCTACTCTTAATCAATCAGGCCAGCGCAGTGTGTTGGTCTGATTTGTTTTTAAGTGATTAACGCGTAAGGTTGCCGCCCATATGAAGTTATAGCGACAAAGTCACCATCAAGGGAGTTGTCTGCTTGCACCGTGTCGAAGGAGATAATTTTTGGCCAACCCACTTAATACTATCGAAATCCGTGAAATTATGGATTTGCTACCTCATCGTTATCCGTTTCTGCTTATTGACAGAGTGACGGATTATGAACTGGGTGTTAGCATCAAAGCGTATAAAAACATTACCCTCAACGAACCTTGTTTTACCGGACATTTTCCTGATTATCCGATTTTTCCGGGGGTATTGATCCTGGAAGCAATGGCGCAGGCCGCCGGGGTACTGGGATTTAAGACCATAGGTAAAAACGATAAGCTATATTTATACGCAGGAATAGACAACGCGCGTTTTAAGCGCCCGGTAACGCCAGGCGACAAACTAGAATTTGACGTAAGCTTGGTTAAAGAGCGTCGTGGGATTTGGAAGTTCAAAGGCGTCGCGAGTGTCGACGGTGAAGAAGCCTGCTGCGCAGAGTTTATGTGTGCAATGAGAGAGAAGAATTAACGTGATTCATGAAACTGCAGTGATTTCCCCCAATGCCAAACTCGGTAACAACGTGGCCGTTGGCCCGTTTTCAGTGATTGGAGACGACGTGGTACTTGGCGATGATTGCCGGGTGGAGTCGCATGTGGTGATTAAAGGGCCATCGCGTATCGGACGAGGTAATCATTTTTACCAGTTCACATCTATTGGTGAAGACTGCCAGGATAAAAAATACGCCGGCGAACGCACAGAGTTAATTATTGGTGATAACAACGTTTTTCGCGAAGGCGTGACGGTTCACCGTGGTACGGTGCAAGATGAAGGTGTTACCCGTATTGGCTCTGATAACCTGATTATGGTTAACGCGCATATCGCTCACGACTGTGTGATTGGCGATAATGTGATTATGGCGAATAACGTGATGGTAGCTGGCCACGTCGACATTGGCGATTACGCGATACTGGGCGGCGCTACTGCAATCCACCAGTTTTGTAAAATTGGCGCTCACTCCTTTATGGGAGGAGGCGCAATTGTATTACGTGATGTTCCGCCATACGTAATGGTAAGTGGCACTAAATATATTCCGCAAGGTATCAATTCTGAAGGGTTGCGTCGTCGTGGTTATGGTAAAGAAACCATCATGGCGATTAAGCGCGCGTATAAAGTGATTTACCGCGATAATAATACGGTTGAAGAAGCAATTAAAAAACTGACTGAGATGGCTGAAGGCCATCCCGAAGTTGGCATGTTAATTACGTTTCTGACGGAGTCAGAACGCGGCATCGTGCGCTAAGCGATGACAACCAGACCGCTACGCATTGCCGTTGTCGCCGGTGAAGCGTCCGGCGACGTGCTCGCCGCCGGACTCATCAGCGCGCTGAAAAAGCGCTATCCGGATGCAATATTCGAAGGCATTGCCGGGCAGCACATGCAGGCGGCGGGGTGCATCAGTCTGTTTGATATTGAAATTCTCTCGGTGATGGGACTGGTGGAGGTGTTATCCAGCATCCGGCCCATTCTGAAAGTCAAAAACGAACTCATCGCTCATTTTATAAAGCACCCTCCGGACGTTTACATCGGTGTGGATGCGCCCGACTTTAATCTGCGTGTAGAAACCGCCCTAAAACAACATGGCATTAAAACCGTACACTATGTCAGTCCTACCGTATGGGCCTGGCGGGAAAAACGTATCTTTAAGATTGCCAGGGCCACAAACCGTGTACTGGGGATTTTTCCCTTCGAGCAGGATGTCTACGATAAATACCAGGTTCCTTATCGGTTTGTCGGTCATACCATGGCCGATATTATTCCACTGTGTCCGGATCAGGCTGAAGCCAGAAACGCGCTCGGCCTGAGTCACGATAGCCAGTGTCTGGCTCTGTTGCCCGGTAGTCGGGGCGGTGAGGTGGCTAAATTACTGCCGGTATTTACCGCTACGGTAGAGCAATTATGGCAGCATAAGCCTTACTGTCAGGTTGTCATCCCGGCCGCCAATGACAGACGTTTGCAACAAATCGAACAATATCTGCAAGCCAATAAACCGGATTGGCTTAAAGATAGTCGGGTGATAGTGGTGGCGGGGCAGTCTCGTGAAGCGATGATTGCCAGCGATGTGATTCTTTTGGCATCCGGCACGGCCACGCTGGAAGCCATGTTATGCAAGCGTCCCATGGTATCGGCATACCTGTTGTCATGGTTAACCCACAAAATGATGATGTGGTTATATAAACCGGCGTATTTTTCATTACCGAATATTCTGGCTAACGAAGCGCTGGTGCCAGAGCTGTTGCAAGAAGAGGTAAACCCCGGGCGGCTTTGCAGTGAACTGCTCAACTTGTTTGACGCTGATACCAGGGCGTTAACGGAGCGGTTTGTTGAATTGCACCAGTCCTTAAAGCAAAACGCTGATGAGCGTGCGGCAGAAGCCGTTCTGGAAGTAATCAATGAGTAACTATATTGCCGGAGTGGATGAAGTTGGCCGGGGCCCTTTGGTGGGCGATGTCGTCACCGCTGCGGTGATCCTCGACCCGAACAATCCCATAGAGGGGCTAACTGATTCTAAAAAACTCAGTGAGAAAAAACGCAACGCGTTATCGGCTGAAATCAAACAAAAAGCACTGGCATGGGCAATTGGCCGTGCAACGCCGGCCGAAATCGACAAACTTAATATTCTGCACGCGACCATGCTGGCTATGACCCGCGCTGTAGATAATCTGTTACTAACGCCAGACTACGTGCTGGTGGACGGTAACCGGTTGCCGCCCTGGTCTTATGCTGCAGAAGCGGTGGTAAAAGGCGACAGCCTGCATGCTGAAATTTCTGCCGCATCGATTCTGGCTAAGGTGGAGCGGGACAACGATATGCTGGAGCTGGATAAGCAATATCCTGCGTATGGTTTTGCCGCGCACAAAGGCTATCCCACCAAAGCGCACTTTGCAGCGCTGGCCGACAACGGTGTATTATCGTGTTATCGCAAAAGTTTTAAACCGGTTCAGGCATTACTTACTGCTGCAGAATCCTCGGTGACAACTAAAGGTTAATAAAAAATGTCAGCGAACTTTGTTCATTTACGGGTACACAGTGACTTTTCCATGATGGATGGTCTGAATAAGGTCAAACCTATTCTGGCCAAAGTGGAAGAGCTGGGCATGCCGGCGGTGGCGATCACCGATCAGATGAATATGTGTGGCCTGGTAAAATATTACTCAGAGGCGCACTCCCGCGGAATAAAACCCATCATTGGCACCGATTTCTGGGTGCAAAGTGAGGATTTTGCCGATGAGCCTTTCCGCCTCACGTTACTGGCCATGAACAATGAGGGTTATAAAAATATCACCTTGTTGATATCGAAGGCTTATCTGCGTGGCCATGTCCATCATCGGGCTATGATTGATAAACAATGGCTGGCGGAACATGCCGGGGGCGTTATTGTGCTCTCAGGTGGAACCAAAGGCGATGTTGGTCAGCTACTGATTAAAAACAACCCTAAAATGCTGGAAGATAACTTGGCATTTTATACGACCCATTTTGTCGATCGTTTCTATCTGGAACTGGTTCGTACCGGTCGGCGGGGGGAGGAAGACTACAACCACGCCGCCTTTGCGTTAGCGGAAGAACGCGGTCTGCCCGTAGTAGCAACCAACGAAGTGTGCTTTATCGATCGGGATAAATTTGATGCCCATGAAATACGCGTCAGTATCCATGATGGTTACACGCTGGATGATAAGCGTCGCCCGAAACTGTACAGTGAGCAGCAGTATTTGCGTAGCAGTGACGAGATGGTAGCGCTGTTCGAAGACATTCCAGAAGCCATTGAAAATACCGTTGAAATTGCTAAGCGCTGTAATGTTACCGTGCGTCTGGGCGAGTACTTCCTGCCGCAGTTTCCAACCGGCGGAATGACCACCGAAGACTTCCTGGTAAAGGTGTCAGAAGAAGGCCTGGAAGAGCGTTTGGAATTTTTGTTCCCGGATGAAAAAGTGCGCGAGAAAAAGCGCCCGGCTTACGACGAACGACTCGAAATTGAACTCGGCGTAATTAATCAGATGGGTTTCCCAGGTTACTTCCTTATCGTTATGGAGTTTATCCAGTGGAGTAAGGACAATGCCATTCCGGTAGGGCCAGGCCGTGGTTCTGGTGCTGGCTCACTGGTGGCTTATGCCCTGAAAATCACCGATTTGGATCCGCTGGAATTTGACCTGCTATTCGAACGATTCCTTAACCCGGAGCGGGTTTCGATGCCCGACTTCGACGTCGACTTCTGTATGGATCGGCGGGACGAGGTTATCGATCATGTTGCTGAGCTGTACGGCCGTGATGCGGTATCGCAGATCATTACCTTTGGTACCATGGCAGCCAAAGCGGTGGTCCGCGACGTGGGCCGGGTACTGGGTCATCCTTATGGTTTTGTCGATCGCATTTCAAAATTAATTCCGCCGGATCCGGGCATGACCCTGGCTAAAGCCTTTGAAGCCGAACCGCGTTTACCCGAGCTTTATGATCAGGATGAAGAAGTCCGCGATCTTATCGATATGGCGCGCATCCTTGAAGGGGTAACCCGAAACGCCGGTAAGCACGCCGGTGGCGTGGTGATTGCGCCGACTAAAATTACCGATTTCTCACCGCTCTACTGTGATGATGAGGGCAAAAACCCGGTTACCCAGTTCGATAAAAACGATGTGGAAACCGCCGGTCTGGTTAAGTTCGACTTCCTGGGGTTACGCACCCTGACCATCATCCAGTGGGCACTGGACATGATTAAGGAAGGGCAGGGCAAAGACGTTGATATTGCCGCCATTCCGTTAGAAGACAAAAAGAGTTTCCGGTCATTGCAGGCCGCCGAAACCACCGCAGTATTCCAGCTTGAATCCCGCGGTATGAAAGAACTGATCAAACGACTTAAGCCGGATTGCTTTGAAGATATCATCGCATTGGTGGCCCTGTTCCGTCCGGGGCCACTGCAATCGGGCATGGTAGATAACTTTATCGACCGTAAGCATGGCCGTGAGGAAATCTCCTACCCTGATGCCGATTATCAGCACGAGTGCTTAAAAGAAATTCTGGAGCCCACCTACGGGATTATCCTCTACCAGGAACAGGTCATGCAGATAGCCCAGGAAATGGCCGGCTACTCGCTTGGCGGCGCTGACTTGCTGCGTCGTGCCATGGGTAAGAAAAAACCTGAAGAGATGGAAAAGCAGCGGGCGGTCTTTGCGGAAGGGTCGAAGAACAACAATATCGACCCAGATCTCGCGATGAAAATTTTCGATTTGGTGGAAAAATTCGCCGGTTACGGTTTTAACAAGTCACACTCGGCCGCCTACGCACTGGTGTCTTACCAGACGTTATGGCTGAAAGTGCATTATCCGGCTGAGTTTATGGCAGCGGTAATGTCGGCCGATATGGATAACACCGATAAGATAGTGACCCTGGTGGATGAAGTGGGTCGGATGGGACTGGAAATTCTGCCGCCAGACCTTAATAAAGGGCGTTATAAGTTTACCGTTGATCCTCAGGGGCGCATTGTTTACGGCATCGGTGCCATCAAAGGAGTGGGTGAAAACCCCATTGAAGCGATTATTGAAGCCCGGGAAACTCAGGGCGAATTTTCTGATTTGTTTGATTTCTGTGCCAAAGTGGATCTAAAGCGGGTGAATAAACGGGTATTGGAAAAACTGGTACTGGCGGGTGCCATGGATAATCTTGGCCCGCACCGGGCTGCTATCATGGCGTCGCTTCCGGAAGCTATCGCGGCGGCCGATCAGCATGCTAAGGCCGAATCTTTTGGTCAGTCTGATATGTTTGGACTGCTGACCACTGAGCCAGAGCAAGTGCGTCAGGCGTTTGCTGAAGTCCCCGAGTGGCCGGAAAAAGTCTGGCTGGACGGTGAAAAAGAAACTCTCGGATTGTATTTAACCGGTCACCCGATCAACCAATATGCCGAAGAAGTTCGTAACTATGTGGACGGACGCCTGGTCGATTTGCGTCCCACCGGCAAGGATCAGATGGCTACCGCGGTTGGTCTGGTGCTGGGTGTACGGGTAATGACCAATAAGAAAGGCAGACGCTGGGCAATTGTTACACTTGACGATAAAAGTGCTAGAATGGACGTTAGGTTCTTCCCTGAAATGTATGAAACGTTTGAATCAGTGCTCGAACCTGATCGTATTTTGGTCATCAAGGGACAGGTCAGCTTTGATGATTTCTCGGGGGGCAATACAATCACCGCCCGGGATGCCATGGATATCGTTCAGGCGCGTGAGAAAAATGCGCGTTCCCTGGCATTGCAAGTCGACACGCAATGGTGTAAACCAGACAAGTTATCATCGTTGCAGTCGATTTTACGTAATTATGCGGGCGGTAGTTGCCCGGTTCAGTTAGATATTTTACATCCGGATGTGGCAGTTTCTTTAAAATGTGACGCACACTGGTTTATTACACCCGAAGATCAGTTATTGCACGAGTTAAAACAGTGCCTGGGTGAGCAGTCGGTTCGGCTAACCTTTCACTAAATCGCTGAAGGTCAGGCCAATCGGGGAGTAAAAGTAGGACACGTAATGAGTATACAGTTTTTGGATTTTGAACAACCAATAGCCGAACTAGAAGCAAAAATAGAAGAGCTGCGGTTGGTAAATCAGGGCGGTGAGTTTGATGTGGGGATCGAAGAAGAGATCACCCGTCTGCGCACGAAAAGTGCCGAGTTAACCGGCAAAATTTTCTCTAATCTTGGCGCCTGGCAGATTTCTCAGTTGGCACGCCATCCAATGCGTCCATACACGTTGGATTATCTGGGGCGTACCTTCCAGGAATTCGACGAGCTGGCCGGCGATCGTGCTTATGCCGACGATAAAGCCATTGTTGGTGGTCTGGCTAAACTTGATGACCAGCCGGTGATGATCATTGGTCACCAGAAAGGTCGTGACGTACCAGAGAAAATTAAACGTAACTTTGGCATGCCTAAGCCTGAGGGCTACCGTAAAGCGTTGCGCCTGATGAAGATGGCAGAGCGCTTTAACCTGCCTATTATTACGCTTATCGACACTCCCGGCGCATACCCGGGCGTAGGTGCCGAAGAACGCGGTCAGAGTGAAGCAATTGCCCGCAACCTGAAAGAAATGGCCGAGCTTAAGGTGCCAATCATTTGTACCGTTATTGGTGAAGGTGGTTCTGGTGGTGCTCTGGCTATTGGCGTGGGCGATCGAGTGAATATGCTGCAATACAGCACATACTCCGTGATCTCACCGGAAGGCTGTGCGTCAATATTGTGGAAGAGTGCAGATAAAGCGCCTCAGGCTGCAGAAGCCATGGGGGTTAGTGCACAGCAGATCAAAGAGCTGGGCCTTATCAACGCCATTGTTGATGAACCACTTGGTGGCGCTCATCGTGATCACGACAGCATGGCTGCTAACCTGAAAGCCACCCTGAAACAGCAACTGAGCCAGTTACAGTCGCTGCCGCTGGATAAGCTGATGGATGAGCGCTATGAGCGCCTGATGTCATTTGGCTATTGCTAGGCCATAACAAATCAATTAGCTTAATAAAAGGGCCGGTTACGGCCTTTTTTTACGTCGTTTTTCATCTGGTAAAGTCCCGTTTATGGATCCGTTTTTTTCTGCATTAAGTACACATTTCAGCACGCTGATAGCCCGCGAGCAGCCCGACAAACTGATTGTTGGCTTAAGTGGTGGCCTCGACTCCGTGGTGCTGTTGCATTCACTTATGCAGTTATCCCGTAGCGGCGAACTAGCCGTGCCACCCATTGAAGCGGTTTATGTTAATCATGGCCTCAGTGCCCATGCCGATGACTGGCAACAGTTTTGTGCTGGGCTTTGTAAAGCGCTCGACGTAAGCTTTACTGCTATTGCTGTTGAAGTAACACCTCGCGCCAGGGAAAGTCTGGAGGCCTGTGCTCGTGACCGGCGCTACGCAGCCTTGTGCGAACATGCGAAAGTGGCCAAAAGCGTTATTGTTACCGCCCATCATCAGAATGATCAACTTGAAACCCTGTTACTCCAGTTAAAGCGTGGGGCAGGGCCAAAGGGATTGTCGGGGATTCCAGCGTTCAGTGTAATGTACTCAGTACCTGTTAGTCGGCCATTGTTACCCTTAAGCCGAGCGCAAATACTCGCTTATGCAGAGCAAAATGGCCTGCGCTGGATAGAAGATGAGTCCAATAGTGATGAAAGCTTCGACCGCAATTTCTTGCGCCACAGTGTGCTCCCCTCACTGCTGGGACGCTGGCCCTCATTTGGGCAGACGGCTTCCCGCAGTGCCGGCTTATGTGCCGAGCAACAAGGCCTGCTGGATGAAGTCTGTGATGAGCGTCTCGAGCGATTATGCGGCAAGCCCGGGCGCATTTCTGTGAGTGGTTTAAACGCCGCTTCGCCTGCCTGGCAACGAGCCTTGTTGCGCCGTTGGCTTGAACTTAACAAGGTGGCTATGCCGGGAACCAGGCAACTGACACAAATTCAGCAAATGCTGGCAGCCAGGCCCGATGCGCAACCTCATATTGTGCTGGGTAATACACAGCTACGTCGTTATCAGGATACGCTTTACTGCCTTGACAAAGGGCAACCGCCCTGGTGTTTCAATACCGTTAGTTTTAGTACTCAGGAATACATCTCCATCGAGCCACAGCAGCAACAACTAATGATTGGCAAGCGGCAAGAGGGGGCTGTATGTTCTGTAAGTATGGCCGCCGCCGAAAGCCATTTCTCGCTTAGCCAGCCAGTATTATCTTTAGCGGTTAAACCGGCAGGAGAGGCGCATCATAAACCCTTGAAACAATGGTTTAAGCAATGGCAGGTACCGCCCTGGGAGCGCAGTGACTGGTTACTATTGAGTGATACAGAGCAGCCGTTGGCCTTGGTCGGAAAGGGGCGGATAATAGCGCTTTCTGCAACGGGGCAGTATCAGTTTTCACTGCAGCTTTACGCGCTGTAGAAAGTGGCAATCCGATGGCTGGCCATCGGCAAGTGGTTGCCGTTTCAGGCGGCCTGGTAAGTGTCTTTGCCGTCTTCTTTTGCTTCGTAAAGGGCTTTATCGGCGCGGTCAAATAAGTCCCCCATACTGTCGTTTTCGCGCAGCAGTGAGCCGCCTATGCTACAAGTGACATGATGCGCTTTGAGTAGCGGGTGGGCGTGCATGGCGTCGTGGATCCTGCCAGCAATGGCCGATAATTCCCGCGGACAGCTGACATCCAGCAAACAGCAAAACTCATCACCACCAAAGCGATATGCTTCTTCATGGCCGCGGATCGTGTCGGTAAGCACCGACGCTGTGATCATAAGGACTTCGTCACCCTGTTGGTGACCGTGCTTATCGTTGACCTGCTTGAAGTTATCCAAATCTACCACCAGCAGACCAAACGACTGGCCGTTGCGGGTGTGACGGTTAATTAAACGCTGAGCGGCTTCATTAAATCCATTGCGGTTGCCCAGGTTAGTCAGTGGATCCTTAGTGGCCAGCAGGCGTAAACGCTGGAACTCCATGGCGTGAATGAGCGGCCGGGTAAATAACTGATGTAATGTTGCCAGCACACGGCGCTGGGACGGTGACAAGTTTTCGTCAAAAATATAGCGCACGAAAGCGGCGTGTTTGCCCTGGTCCAGGCGAACCGCGCTGACCGGCAGACTCACGGCAAATTCGCTGCTAAGCAGACCCGCATTCAATGTTTTGTCAAACTCTGACATATCGATACCTACCAGAGGCAAGTATCTGTTTACCTGTGTAAAATAGAGTGATACCAGTGTATAGATTTCAATCGTTGAGGTTAATTGGTTGAGCACCGTATTGACCTGATCACTGGTCAAAACTTCAGGCTCAGCACCGCCAAGAAAGCTGCTTTCTGCTGTAGCGTGTTCAAAGTGAATCATTGAAATATCCAAGTGCTGCCCCTTGACTCAATGTCTGGCACCCACTTCACTTTAAGGATGACAAAAAAATGTCGTTTCTTGCGAAAATGTGTGCTTTGATTAGACTTAATGGTATCGTTGCCATTAACTAAGCAAAACACATGCCCAAAATGCATTGCGGGGAATTTAGGTGGTAGAACACGGTTTCGTTCAAATTGTACTGTTAATGCTTATAGCAGTGGTGAGTGTGGCTTTATTCAAGCGGATCTATTTGCCACCCATTCTCGCTTATTTATTTGCCGGTATTATTGCTGGTCCCAGTAGCTTTGCCCTTTATTCTCACCCTGAAGACATGCATCTCGCCGCCGAAGTTGGCATTGTCTTTCTGTTGTTTTCCCTTGGTCTTGAATTTTCATTGCCTAAACTGATGGCAATGCGCTCGCTGGTATTTGGCGCCGGGCTGATGCAGATGGTGCTGACCACCGTACTGGGCTCAGTAGCGGTATGGATGCTGGTGGATACCAGCTTGTCGGCGGCCATTGTGATTGGCGGCATGCTGGCGCTTAGTTCCACTGCTATTGTTATCAAGCAAGTAACTGAGATGGGCATATTAAATAATGTCCGCACGCAACTGGCGGTCAGTATTCTGCTGTTTCAGGACCTCGCCGTGGTGCCTTTTCTGATAGTTATTCCGCTGCTATCCGGGGAAAGCGAGACCAGTCTGGCAATGGCACTGGCCCTGGCGCTGGTAAAAGGCGTACTGGTAGTGGGTATGCTCATGTCTGTGGGCAAATGGGTGCTGCCCTGGGTTTTCAGGGAAGTGGCGCGTACCCGCACCGATGAGTTGTTTGTGCTGAGTACCATTCTGGTAGCGTTACTGGCAGGCGGTCTTACCTATGCCTTTGGCTTGTCTATGGCGCTGGGCGCTTTCCTGGCCGGGATGATGCTTGGTGAAAGCCAGTACAAATATCAGCTGGAAGCCGATATCCGACCCTTCCGTGACATCCTTATGGGACTGTTTTTCGTCACCGTGGGAATGCAGTTAGAGCTCTCTGTGCTGATGAGTTACGGCCACTGGATTGTGCTTGGCGTTATCCTGCTGATGGTTACCAAGGTAGTGCTCGTGCGATTGTCTGCCAGCGTGTTTTCAATTTCTTCTATTGATGGCTGGTCGGCCGGGTTAAAGCTTTGTCAGGTGGGGGAGTTCAGCTTTGTTATTGCTGCTCTGGCTAACAGTCACTCAGTTATCAGCCCGACTCAGTCGTCGATTTTGATTTCCATGGGGGTCATTAGTATGGCTGTGACTCCCTGGTTAGTAGAGCACAGCCTTGAATTAGCACAGCGTTTAAGCCCTGTAACGCACGATAATATTGAGCCGGAAGTACCTGAGATTGATGTTAGCGGTATGCGCGATCATGTGATCATCTGTGGTTTTGGTCGGGTAGGGCAGTCGGTGGCCAGAATGCTCAGCATGGAAGACGTTCCTTATCTGGTTATTGATGTTGACCCTATCCGGGTCTTTGAGAGCCGCAGTGCCGGTGAGCATGTTATTTATGGTGATGCCACGCAAAAAGACCTGCTGCACAGCGCCCGGTTAGAACAAGCCAAATTGGTTTTGGTCACTTTTTCTGAGGCAGAAAAAGCCAAGCTGGTGATCAATGCCGCACGTCAGGTAAAAGATGACGTTGATGTGATGGTACGAACGCCGCGGGATGTGGAGCTCGAAGCGCTCTATAGCGCCGGGGCAAGTCAGGTAGTGCCGGAACTTCAGGAAGGTAGCCTGATGCTTATCTCGCAGGTGATGCATTACGCCGGGGTACCAATGTCAAAAATTCTTAAGCGAGTGCGTGAGGAGCGTAAAGGGCGATACGATCACCTGCACGGTTTCTATCCCGGCGAGACGACCGAAATCAGCTATAACACCGCCGATAAACTGGAGTTTATCCATGCTATAGCACTGGGCACAGATGCGTTTGCGGTAGATAAGCAGTTGCATGAACTGACCGCGATGATAGATAAGGTCAAAATTAAGTCGGTGCGCCGCGCCGGCCAGGAATTTACAGCCGAGGATTTTCAGGAGCGGCTAATACCGGGCGATATTCTGGTCATTGCTGGCAAGCCAAGGCGAATCGAACGCGCCGAGCGTTACCTTCTGGATGGTTACTGAAATACGTTAACAGGTTAGAAATTAATGGTTACCTCTCCGTTGGTGGAATCATAATCAACGGTTAATGAAGGATTGCTTACCAATGAGTAGGTGCAGGTAAAGTTGTTATTGTACTGCGCCTCATAAAGGGCGCTGTCATTCGTTGCAACACTGGCATCACGAGTATTGAGCACTGCCCGCCACACATCAAGGCAATCGTTGTCGCTATTGAGCGTTAAGCTGGTGCCGCGGGTATCTGCCGGAAAGCCATTGGCATTAACGCTTAAGTCTCCGCCGACGCCCGGATCAGCGATGGGGATAAAATCCTGCTGCGCTTGGTTATTACCCGCGACTTGCCATTTCAGGTGAATGAATTCGACCCCGGACTTAAACGCGCTGGCGGTTGAACGAAATGTCGCCTGGCTGGCATCGCCGGAAAAATCAATAAACTTTGGCAGAGCAACTACCGACAGTACGCCAATTAGCACGACAACAATAATCAGTTCGATTAACGTAAAACCCGATGACTGACGCATACAACCACTCCCTGTTACAGCCGGTGTGCAAGAAAACTCGCCCATAACGATATTGTATTAACCTGCCGTTGGCAAGAATTTTGGCTTAATATTCGGGTGGTTAGCGTTAAATTACAGAAGCTCTTTGAAAGGAGAGCGCAACAAGCGTAGCGCGAATGATAGTGAGGCGCTAATAGCCTGACACCAGCATTTTACTGCTGGTGTCATTGTCTTGAGCAGGAAATTACGCAACCCGGTCATCTTCCAGATCTTTAAATTGCTTCTTCAGGTCGTAGCCAGGGTCTGTAACAATTTTTTCTAAGGTGACAATGCGAGCTTTGAGCGCTTCGATTTCTTTTTCGAGCTCGTTGGTTTTGTCATTATCTGCGCTATTATTTTTTGCCTTATGCTTGAATGTGGAAATAATGGTGCCGGCTAAAATGGCAACGATCACAACTACTGCAGTCCAAAAGCTCATAATATTTTCCCTTCGTTAATCAGTTTCGTATAATCAGATGCTTAACGTCGCATTTACCGGGCCAGTTTATCGGTGTGGTTGATGCGACGGTTAGCATCGTTTGGAATAGTATAGCAAGTACTTCGCCATAAACTTAAAGTGTTTTTAAAACATATAGTTATGTTATTTCTGTGGTAAGGAACTATAATAGCTATCGCTATTTTGACCATTGAATTGGGTTTTTTCACTAATGAGTGAGCAAGTTAGTCAAGACGAGCACTGGATGCGTTATGCATTATCGCTAGCCGCGAAGGCCGAAGCGATGAACGAAATTCCGGTAGGTGCTGTGGTAGTTGCCGAGGATCAGATAATCGGTGAGGGATACAATACGCCTATTGTGGATCACGATCCTTCCGCTCACGCAGAAATGAAAGCTATTCGCATGGCCGCTCGGACCATTGAGAATTACCGGGTAATTAATGCAACACTATATGTCACTCTCGAACCTTGCCCTATGTGCGCAGGTTTGCTGGTGCACAGCCGCATTAATCGGTTAGTATTCGGCGCCTTTGATGCTAAAACCGGCGCGGCTGGCAGTGTCATGCAACTGTGTCAGCATCCGCAGCTAAACCATCAGCTTGAAATAAGCGGTGGTGTATTAGCGGATGAGTGCGGGGGAATTATTTCTGAGTTTTTTAAACGGCGAAGGGCAGAAAAGAAAGCGGCAAAAGCGGTGGGTTAATTTGCTTTTGCCATTTGTACCAGATCAAAATTCAAAAACTGACGGCGTCTCTGAAAAATTTTCTGGCTTGTCTTACGCATCTGATGTCGTCTTCTGTTCGTATTTTTCATATTAATCTCCATGATTATTAGTGGGTTGCGTTATTTGTCTTGTTCCAACCCGGTGATTACCTTGTTCACTCTAATAGACATATATGAAGGTGATATGACAAAAGATCAAGTGCCTTTCATTAACAGTGTTAACGTTTCTGCTACGTAGCGTACCTGATCCACAAAAGTAACGGCCTGCGCGCCATTAGCGAATCCCGCGCGCGTGGCTGAGTAATCAGTCTGTAGCAGGGGTAACTGTTGTTTTACATCAACCCATAAATCTGGGTTTGCACCGGCCTGAACGGTGAGTTGCCTGGCATCGTCGATATGCTCTGCCCCCAGATAATAGGCGGCCAGAATAAACCAGGTGCGGTCAGTGCCCTGGATCCGGGCGGGTAATTGCGCTTGCAATGTGTCCAGTTTGCGGCCTATCTGTGCCAGTCTTATGGCTGGCTTTTCGTTTTCTTTGGCCTGTTCATGTTGCGCTGCCTGCCAATCGTTGAGGAGGTAATCGATAGCGGCAATGTAAGTACCGTCCAGCGTACTTTGGAGCCCTTCAGCAGCCTGCTGTATAGCCGGGTAGCGGGTATTGATATGCTCAACCAGCTGTCTGGGATCGGGTTTCACCAGTACTTTTTGCGGTTCATGTATCTTATCTTTCAGCACGGCAAGTGAGCCATTGGTGCGGCTTAAATGAGTAAATTCATATAGCGTACTAAGCAACGCTGTATCCTCAGCGCGTACCAACCATTGCTTGGATAGCGTGACATCAGGCAATACTTGCTCGTTTAAGGATGGAAAATACCCCTTGAGCGCAGCGCGCCAGGTGTTGGGAAGAATGGTGCAGAATTCGGCCTGGCTGAGCATCTCAGTTAATAGTGTTACGCTGTCGGCACTGTCGGATTTTTGCCAGTCGCTACCGGTAATGGCCGTCACTGTATCCTGCAAGTATGGTAGTACCCGTCGTTGCTGTGGCTCTGTCGTGGCACAGGGACTGGCGTCATTGTCTGGCCCAATTTCAACAAGCGTTGCGGTAAACAAGACCGGCCCATAGGTCAGATCAGGCCTGAGGGCGGCAGGGCGAAAACGAGGCGCTGCTATATGGACAGTGTTATTGGTAAGTGCCTGGTAGAGCTTTGCCTCGCTGTAAAATGGTACGACTTGTAGAGTGACTCCCAGATAGTCAGCCAGACCACGGGCATAGCCGTAATCAAAACCAGTCGGGCCGTCTCCGGTCAGATGGTAATGGTGCCTGTCATTAATCAGGCCAACCTTCAAAACCTGCTCCTCAAGAACGGTATTAAGCGTGGACTGGGCCCGGGCACTGGCGGGTAACAACCAGCTCAAGGTGATTGCAACCAGAAGGACTTTGCCTGATAAGTGGTGAAGTAGGGGATTCATTATTATTCTATATTACTGCTGTTAGTGCTAAAACCACAGGATCGGGTTATTTGGGTAAAAAAATTACGGTTGAATAACCCTTGCTGGTTATCAAGCCGCCGCTTTTCCACTATAATCCGCGCCAAACAAGTTCACAACCAGGACCGACGGCAGATTGGCGTTTTCTACCCGGCGGTTCTCACAAATTAGGTAGCAAACTATGTTGGTCCTACGTGGCGCTCCGGCGTTATCTGACTTCCGCACAGCTAAATTAATCCAACGACTGCAGCAATCCGGTGTCGACGTTACTCACCTTTACAGCGAATATGTTCATCTAGTGGATACGCAACAGGCGTTAACTGAAGAACAATTATCGGTGTTGGATAAATTGTTAACCTATGGACCGAAGCAGGCACAGGAAGCTGCCACCGGCGAATGTTTTTTCGTTACTCCCCGTCCCGGCACTATCTCGCCGTGGTCAAGTAAAGCTACCGACATTGCCCATAACTGCGGATTAACGGCGATTGCCCGGGTTGAACGTGGTTGTGCTTTTTATGTCACAGCGGCACAGCCGTTCACAGATGAACAGCGTAAGCTGGTAGCCGCAGCGCTTCATGATCGTATGACCGAAAGCGTATTTGCTGCGCCAGAGGACGCGTTGGTACTGTTTGATAAGCATCAGCCCCGGGAGTTCAGCTCGGTAGATATTTTAGGCGCGGGTAAAGACGCGCTGGTTTCAGCCAACCAAACGCTGGGTCTGGCCCTGGCTGATGACGAAATTGACTACCTGTTTGATAATTTTGTGAAGTTGGGGCGTAACCCTAACGATATTGAGCTTTACATGTTTGCTCAGGCTAACTCTGAGCACTGTCGCCATAAAATTTTCAATGCCGACTGGACCATTGATGGCGAGGTGCAGCCTAAGTCATTGTTCAAAATGATCAAGAACACCTTCGAGCTATGCCCGGAATACGTGTTCTCTGCCTATAAAGATAACGCTGCGGTAATGGAAGGCTGGCAGGCTGGCCGATTCTTCCCTGAGCCACAGTCTCATGAGTACACTTATCATCACGAAGATATCGCTATCCTGATGAAGGTAGAAACCCACAACCATCCTACGGCAATTTCACCATTCCCTGGTGCTGCAACGGGTTCTGGTGGTGAAATTCGTGACGAAGGGGCTACCGGTCGTGGTTCTAAGCCAAAAGCCGGTCTGGTTGGTTTTACCGTGTCGAACCTGAAACTGCCTGATGCAGTGCGTCCATGGGAAGTCGATTATGGCAAGCCTACCCGTATAGTTAGCGCGCTGGATATTATGATCGATGGCCCACTTGGTGGTGCCGCGTTCAACAACGAGTTTGGCCGTCCTAACCTGTTAGGGTATTTCCGTACCTACGAGCAGGAAGTAAACAGCTTTAACGGCGTTGAGGTGCGTGGTTATCACAAACCGATTATGCTGGCCGGTGGCTTAGGTAACATTCGTCGGGATCACGTCGAAAAAGGTGAAATTACGGTTGGCGCTAAACTCATCGTTCTTGGCGGCCCGGCAATGAACATTGGCCTGGGCGGCGGTGCAGCGTCATCCATGGCATCCGGGCAGTCCAGTGAAGATCTCGATTTTGCCTCGGTACAACGGGATAACCCGGAAATGGAACGCCGCTGTCAGGAAGTCATCGACGCCTGCTGGCAATTAGGTGAAGACAATCCTATACAGTTTATCCATGATGTGGGCGCGGGTGGTTTATCCAACGCAATGCCAGAGCTGGTGAACGACGGTGGTCGTGGCGGTCGCTTTGAACTGCGTAAAGTGTTGTCAGACGAGCCGGGCATGTCGCCACTGGAAATCTGGTGTAACGAATCCCAGGAACGTTACGTAATGTCGGTAGCGCCGGATAAACTGGCTGTGTTCGAAGCTATTTGTCAGCGCGAGCGCGCGCCTTTCGCTGTGATTGGTGAAGCCACTGAAGAGCAACACCTGTTATTGAACGATGAGTATTTTGATAATCAGCCTATCGATTTACCGCTGGAAGTTTTACTCGGTAAGCCGCCTAAGATGCATCGGGATGTGGCCAGCGCCACGCACAGTTCTGCTGAACTGGATTGTGCAGAGATTAGCGTTGCCGATGCCGCAGAGCGTTTGCTGCGCTTACCGGCCATAGCTGAGAAAACATTCTTAATCACTATAGGCGATCGCAGCGTAACCGGTTTGGTGAGCCGCGACCAGATGGTGGGCCCTTGGCAGGTACCGGTTGCCGATGTTGCCGTAACTGCATCGGCATTCGACACCTATCATGGTGAAGCAATGGCGATGGGTGAACGTACCCCGGTTGCCTTGCTCGATTACGCAGCTTCTGCACGACTGGCAGTAGGTGAGTCTATTACCAATATCGCAGCCGCCCACATTGGTGACATGAAACGCATTAAATTGTCGGCGAACTGGATGGCTGCAGCGGGACATCCGGGCGAAGACGCGGGCCTGTATGAAGCCGTAAAAGCGGTAGGGGAAGAATTATGCCCGGCACTGGGCCTGACCATTCCGGTGGGCAAAGACTCTATGTCGATGAAAACCGCCTGGCAAGACAACGGTGAAGATAAGTCGGTTACCGCGCCACTGTCACTGGTGATCACCGCCTTTGGTGCAGCAACGGATATTCGCAAAACGGTAACGCCTCAACTGCGCACCGACAAAGGCGAGACAGCCTTATTGCTGGTTGACTTAGGTGCAGGTAAAAACCGTTTAGGCGCCAGCTGTCTGGCTCAGGTCTATAACCAGTTAGGAAAAACGCCGGTTGATCTGGATGCGCCGGAGTTACTGCTTAATTTCTTTAATGCCGTGCAGGCATTACTGGCCGACAACAAATTGCTGGCCTATCACGATCGCTCTGACGGTGGTTTATTTGTAAGCGTTGCGGAAATGGCCTTTGCCGGTAAAACCGGAGTGAGTGTAGCGCTTGATACGCTGGGCGATGATGAACTGGCAGCGTTATACAGCGAAGAGCTGGGTGCGGTACTGCAGGTCTCTGCTGACGATGTGGAGAGCGTTCTTGCCGTATTCGCAGCGAATGGTCTGGGCGAGATGGTGCATAACGTCGGTACATTAAATACCTCTGATATCATCGAATTTACTCGTGGCGGCGAGATTGTCCTTAGCGAGGCACGAACCACTTACCGTGCAATGTGGGCCGAAACCACACACGCTATGCAGCGTTTGCGGGATAACCCGGAATGTGCAGATGAGGAACATAAAGCCAAACAAGACGCCAAAGATCCTGGCCTGCACGCTAAACTGAGTTACGACATCAACGATGATGTGGCTGCACCGTATATTGCTAAGGGCATCAAGCCACGTATAGCTATCCTGCGCGAGCAGGGGGTGAACTCTCATCTGGAGATGGCGGCAGCCTTTAGCCGGGCCGGATTTACCGCCATCGATGTTCACATGAGCGATGTGCTGTCGGGCGCTGTTGCGCTGGAAGACTTCAAAGGCCTGGCGGCCTGTGGTGGCTTCTCTTATGGTGACGTGCTTGGTGCTGGTGAGGGCTGGGCGAAGTCTATTCTGTTCAATCAGCGTGCCCGTGAACAGTTTGAAGGTTTCTTCCACCGCGACGACACCTTTAGCCTCGGGGTTTGTAATGGTTGTCAGATGCTGTCGAACCTTAAATCTCTGATCCCCGGAACGGCACATTGGCCACACTTTGTAACCAATAAGTCAGAGCGCTTTGAAGCGCGCGTTGCCATGGTCGAGGTGCAACAGTCCAAATCGGTACTGTTTGCCGATATGGCAGGCTCGAGAATGCCGATTGCCGTTTCTCACGGTGAAGGGCGTGCAGAATTTGCAGCACAAACTGACTTACAGTCGGTACAGGACAAAGTGGCTCTTCGTTATGTAAATAACTACGGCGAAGTGGCGTCTCAGTATCCGGCTAACCCGAATGGCTCGCCAATGGGGATCACTGGCCTTACGACTGATGATGGCCGCTGTACTATCATGATGCCGCACCCTGAGCGTGTATTCAGAGCGGTAGCTAACTCATGGCGTGCTGATGAGTGGCAGGAAGATTCTCCGTGGATGCGCATTTTCCGCAATGCACGGCGTTTTGTTGATTAATTTCAAAAAAATGACGGTAAGGTGTCAAATAATTGTCCAGACACCTTGCCAGCGCCCTTCTACTGCATTAAAGTAGTGCATGCAGTATGGAATGCTGTGTGGTTACAAGGACTTGTAGGGGATGGGTTAACATCGCTGTGCTCAATTTTACAGTGGTCTAGAAATAATAAGAGACGAATATGAATCGTTCTTCAAAAGGTTTCGGCTTAACCGGCGTGGCTGTTGCAGTGCTGCTTATGATCGTTACAGCAGCGTTTGGAACCTCCGCCCAGTCAGCTGAATTATCTACCGAAGTTCAACAAATCACTTCAAAATAATTAATAAAATTAATTAGTTAACGATAATTATGTCATTTATGGCAGGTTATCGTTTTGCCTGTTTTTCGCGATTTATCATCTTTTGATTTGGGTGTTTCTTCAGTAATACGTAAGTCGCTCCCAGTCCGCCATGCATAGGTTGGGCGGTGTGAAAGGCAATCACGTTATTAAATTGCGGCAGCCAGTGATTTACGTAAGATTTTTTCAACGCAGGGAACGGCTGACTTTGCTCGCCCTTGCCATGCTGAATCAGCAAAGTCCTAACGCCACGTTCATGGGCGGCATTAATTTTCTGATACAGGGTTATGCTGGAATCCCGCAATGAGAGTCCCGCCAGCGAAATTTTTTGCTCGATTGGGTATTTGCCCTGGCGCAGATTCTTGTACACGCCATCCTGTATGCCGGCCTGTTTAAATTCCAGAAAGTCATCCGGCTTGACCGGTTTTACCCCTTCAAAGGTTAATGGACTTTCTTTGGGTTTCTGGGCCAGCAGAGCTTCCCGGCGCACTTGTTTTTCAATAGTTTGCTGGGTTTGCTGAAGGTGAACCTTATCGTCAGACTTTATCGGTTTAACATCGCCGAGTTCCTGCAGGAAATCCTGAAAGCTATCCAGTTGTTCAAAATCCTGATCGTCGTCCCGCATAAATCCCCCGATCACTAAGTCTCTGATTAGTAGTACGCGCGACTGGCGTTAAAGTTCAGTACTTATAGAAGCTGTAGAAGTTGGCTGGCATCCCCACCGCGACTCGAACGCAGATCTAAAACTTAGGAGGTTCTTGTTTTATCCAGTTAAACTATGGGGACACGAATCCCCATTATAGATAGGCGAGCGAAAATCTAAAGCCCTAACGCTTGGCAACGAAGTCGTTTGGCTGAATATTGGCCAGAAAGCCCTCTTCGGCGGCTTTTACCCGGGCGTTATCAGCGTAGGCTTCGATCACCGTCACTTCTTCGGGATACAGATGATATTGGGTGAATTTAACGCCACGATAATCAGTGACTTCCTGAATCTGATATATCGACAGGGTATCGCCCGGTTTAAGGCCGTGCTGGCGACCGAGTGAGACAGTTAGCTCATTGCCGCCGTTGATACTAATCACCCGACCTGTGGCTGGCACGCAGGCCAGTGTCGAGTCCACATCGCTTTGCAACTGGCGTAGCTGATTTTGCAGGGCCAGGCCGTAGGCGCTTTGCCAGAACTGGTTGGAAGACGCATCGAGTTGTGCAAATCGATCGAATTCCCATTCTGATTCGGTCTCATAGGTTTTATTTAATAGTGGTGCGCCATTAATACCGTCGATAAGTTCGACTTTTAACCGAAAATTCCGGGTTGCCGTATCGTCCTGCCAGAACGCCAACGTGTTACTTTTCGGTCGATAAACGCTGAGGTCCTCAATCACGCCGGTGAGAACAAACTGACTTTTGGTTTGCGTGGCGAGGGCCGTAGCCTGATCGCGAATTTGTCTGGACTGCCAGTGCACCACATAAGGCTCGATGCTGCTGATCACTGCATGTTGCGCTGATTGATCGAATTCTTGTTTTAAGCGGGCGGTAACCAGACGTCCCAGTTCCTGAACCTGACCGTCCTGGGCGTGCTGGCGTTCAAGTAACGGGAAGTAGCTGGTGGCAATAGTTTTGCTGAAAGGGGCGGCAGAGCACTGTTGTTGACTGGGAAAAATATCGGCACGGATCCGTACCGTTACTGCATTTTCATGCCAGGTTTCTGAGATCAGCTCTAACTGGCGAACTTCTCCCGACGCGCTGATTTCAAGGCGTTCATCGTTGAGTAAGCCATCGGTAAGCTGCTGAACACTGCGCACCGATGCGCCGGCGAATAACATGGCCTGGCGCAGCGCTTCTTCAGTCGCCTGGTGTTTAGCCTGGACCTTATTGCCGTTTAATACCACTGATTGCCCCTGAGTCTCATACCAAACGGCATAACTTTGCCCTGTGAAGGCTAACAGCAGGCAGGTTGTCGCCGACAAAAAAACGGTTAACCGTGCAATCAGTGTGTACTTTGTCTTCATTACTATTACTCTCACCACTTATCTGCTGTTGCAATGCGCTGGTTGTTCGCTGGCATTGGTCTTGCTGCGCTCTTTATACAAGAAACCCGGAAAGGCCGGGAGCGGTATGCAAGGTGTCAAACCTATGACTCGTTTAGTCATTGTTGTAGTTGGCTTTGCATATATCGTTCCCAAAATTCATCCCGTCATTGGGCATAAATATTGCTAACTTCTGACAAGTACAAAGTGATTGTCCATTTTGCCAACGCCTGGTTGCGCGCAGCGGACAACGGCACTATTCAGACTACACAAAAATACGGTGGTTTTATGACGGTTTTAACACACATTAACAAAGCGCTTGCTTTGCTAGGCTGCCTGTTATTCATCAGTGGCTGCACATCCATGTTTGATAAGCATGTCGAATGGGAAACCGTTGAGCCCGACGAATACCCTGTGCTAACCGCGGTGGGCTATGCACCAATCGCCTCGCAGCATGGCGGCTCCGATTCAGAAAAGAATATTATGGCCATGAAAGCATCAAAGCTCGATGCATACCGAGAACTGGCTGAACAGGTCTACGGGCAGCGAATCAATGGCCAGCAGTCACTGGCCAACATGGTTATTAACAATGCGCAGTTGCAGGCATCAGTTGAAGGGGTGATCCGCGGCGCAAAGGTAGTGAAAGCCTACCCGGTAGGAGAGGATACCTACGCCACCGAACTAGAACTCGACATGCAGCAGGTGTATAACATTTACGTGTCGACGGCCCGGCCACAACGCCTAAAAACGGTAAGGTACTATTAAGGTCGAAACGGTTACTGCGTGAATCAACTCATTCTAAATGCAAAGCTGACCGCTTTGTTGATAATTTATATGTCAGCATCAAGCCAGGCCTTATTGGCATAATTTACGCTAATTAAATAGAACAAAGCTCATTTTTGTTGCCGCCAACATGTTGGTGAGCATGGGGGCACTGGTCTGTTGAAACACCCTGAGCCAGGTTGATTAACAGTCAGTTAACCGGGAAGGGCATTAATACTTACTTTTCGAGTAAGAACCAGGTGATATCATCTTGCGGTGCCCAATTATCTCTTTTGTAGATAAATCCATAATCAATCAGTTTCAGACCATAGCTATCAATCAAATCGCCGGCAAAATCACGTTTAAATAACTTATTTTGATGGCCGTAATAGGTAATTTGGGTGGGAGATGGATTGTAATACTCCGCCACAAGCACATAGCGATTAGAGCCATTTACCAAATTCTGGTAAACGTTGTCTAAATAGTCCGGATTGATATGAATAAGCACGCCAGCGGTAAACGTCAGGTCTGCTTTAGGTGTATGTTCAATCGAATCGAGTATAGAGCCAAGCGTGATGTCGGCGACACCATAACTTTTTGCCTGTTTAGCCGCTGATTCATTTATTTCGTAGCCACTGAGCCGAAGCGCGGGGTTTAAGCGTTTCAGTGCAACCAGATTCAGGCCAATGTTACAACCAAGTTCCTGAGCAGACGTAACATTATGTGCGGCCCTTAACATGCGTGACCACATGGCAACTTTCGAATTAAGCAGAGATTCAGAATTGTTTCTTTTGATATAGTCTTCGCCGAAATTTCCAGCCCAAAAGTTTTCTTGCTCAGTTTGGTATGTCATGAGGAACTCATTAATCTTATTTTGATATTTTTAACTAGAGGCACGCCCTAGAGTCTATACATGGTCTCCCCCATTATTGCAAGAGTAAACATGTTGTTTTGACTAGATGGTTTGCGTGCGTATATCCGGCTTTTCGTTGAAGTATTATGACTTCAAGCCTCGATGAACTTCGCCCATATCGTCCTTATCGTTGACACGGATTAATAATCCACAGCCCTTATCAGGTTTTCGATATGTCGGTTTAACCGTATTGTCATCACGTTATGTTTATTCAGCAATCCTTGGAAGTGAACTGGTTCATTATTAACTTAAGCGGTTGTCAATTCAGGCTGATAATCGCCACTTTAAACTCACTATCATTGCCGATATGTTGATAAAGCGCACTGGCACATGACTCAACTCCCACCAAACAGGGTGATAGCTCACTAAAAAAATGCAGTACCTGATTTCGTCTCAACATTTTTTACGCACAATCTTGCCTGTCTGATTACAACACACTAAATGGCTCACACTTTTTGCTAAATCCAGTCCAACCGTTGTAATACTCATTTTGGTCTCCTCACCTTGTTAACTTGATTGTTCAATTCCAGGTTTGGCACATTGCGATGCCGTTTGAGGGGGGAGACCATTCCATCGTTGACCTTGCACTCTAGGTCAAAGAACAAAACGCGCTTAGTCGTACCTAAGAGCACGTTTGTTAGTGATTTATACTGCGTGGACTCAGCCTTTGTTTAAATTACTAACAGTTCGCTGCAAAAAATGTACAGAAAAGGTCGGCAGCTTCTAATAAACTTTTCATTCTTGCTGAACAGAGCTTAGTGCTTAGCATTTGCCGGAAGTGGTTTTTTCCCAACTAATCCGTTTGTGCAGATGAACGAATTACAGAAACTACAAGCTCAGCATAACCCAACCTACTCGTGCAAAATCTTTTGGGCACGAATGTAACTGTTTAAGTTATTGTGGTTTACGCGCTTACACCTTTACCTGAAAAACCGCCTTTCTTTTTACCGGCTTTATCGTAGGTCAGGGACTCTTTGGCCCGAACATCCATCATCAGGTTGCGCAAATGAACCAGGCGTAACTGACCTTGCTCAACGGCAAGCTGGTTTACTTCGGTACAATACTGGCATTCGCTGAGCAGGGTTTTGGCTTGGTCAATATGGGCCTGAATGTCTTCGGGGAGGGGCGCTTCTTGCTGAAGCGCCTGCAACTGCGGGTTAATGGCATCGTCGAGGTTTTGGATAGCACCGAGCAATTGTTCTTTTTCTTTGAGCAGCGTCATTAACGCTTCGGCATCCCTGGAGCTAATCAGATGCAACTCCTTGTCCAGCATCGCCTTGAGTGATGCAAGATTGTCAGTCTGTTGCGTTAATTGCTCATTCAGTATTGCCGTCATGGTTTATTGCTTCAGGACTTAAATCCAAAAATCTCCGATTCCAGGCGCGCAATCTTCTTCGCCAGTGACTGTGGATCCACTTTGTACTCACCACTTTGAATGGCTTTCTTCAGTTTATCGACCTTTTCCTGATTAACCGGCGCTTCGGCGCTTTTCTTCTGTACCTGATTTAACTGCTGAGCAGACTGCGTCAATGACACAGAATCCTGACGCGGCACATTGGCAGCCTGAGCTGTTGATGCGGCCGCTTGCTGCGCAGCCGTTTTATTTTGTTGTGGCTGTTGCTGACTGTTGACCTTGTTATTGTCAACAGGCGCTTTGGGTAAGCCATTGTTTACGTTGTTAATTGCCATAATTAATTTCCACTACCTTCTAAACCTCAATATATATATCGGCTGCAGGCAGAATTTCTTTAGGCTCAATTGCGTATTTTTCGTGTAAAACCCACGGTACTTGTAGCAACACTATCACAGATTCACCACAACTTCCTGGGTACTGGCCACTTCAGCAATGACAGACTTATTAGAACTGCTGTTTACCACTTCGATGGTGTCGCCAATTACGCCATCCTGTCGGGCAATGCCGGAGGTTTTTACCTTCATAGCTCCCGCATTGGCGCTAATGGTGATTCTATCACCTTTACAGATAAAGCATAGCATATTCGTTTGCACTGGCTGGCCTTCTCTGACCCGGTATTTCAGCCGGGCGCCCACCACATCCTTTAGCGAGGTGAAAGGGGTGTGTCGCAGTTGCTTAATGTCGACTTCTGCCAGCGACAAGTGACTGGCAGATAACACGGTATCCGGACTAATCATACTTGCTGTAACAACGATAGTACGAGTGCGGGTCACTTTGGCACTGGAAAATAAATACCAGTTGTTACTATCACAACTTACCCTCACATTGAGATATGATTGCTGCAGCGTGGCAGGGTCCACATCAAAACTAAAAGGGACGGTGCATTCCGGTATGTTAATGCGACTGTCTATGGGCGTCACATCCACGCTTAAATTATCGGCTAAATCGGTTTCCCGGGTTGGTGCCAGACGGTTTTCCAGAAACGCTTTAACAGCATTCGTCAGACGCTCGTGCGGCGTACTGGCGTTTTGTTGGGCAATTGCGCCAAAGTGAGCTAAGGTGATACCTGTAGTCAATATGAAAGCCAGGCGTGCAGGCAAAAGTAATGTTTTCAATATTTTCATGTTCAGATGTTTTCATTTTGACTATTATTAAATATAAATCAGCGAGTTTTGCTAATCAGAACAGCCGCGACAGTAAATTGACGCCACCTCTGTTAAACAGGAAACACGCAAACTCTATGCCCACATTGAAATATCGAGGTGAAGTATGTCTGGAATTTTAGATTCGGTTAATCAGCGTACGCAACTGGTCGGTCAGAACCGGCTGGAGTTGTTGCTGTTCCGTTTAAACGGTCGGCAGCGATTTGGTATTAACGTATTTAAAGTCCGTGAGGTGCTGCAGTGTCCGGCGCTTACTGCCATGCCAAAGCTTAATCCGTTGGTGCGAGGCGTTGCGCATATTCGCGGTCAGACCATTTCGGTTATCGATTTAAGTATGGCGACTGGCGGACGGAGGATCGAAGATCTTAAAACTGCTTTTATTGTGATTGCAGAATATAACCGCTCGGTTCAGGGGTTCCTGGTAGGTGCGGTTGAACGCATAATCAATACCAATTGGGATGCCATCATGCCGCCCCCGCAGGGAACCGGCAGGGCCAGCTACCTGACCGCCGTGACTGAAGTTGAAGGTGAACTGGTTGAAATCCTTGATGTAGAAAAGATCCTCAATGAGATTTCCCCACTGAATACTGAAGTGAGCGCTGAGGTTGCATCGACCCTTAATACTGACGCACATAAAGATAAAATTATTTTTATTGCTGACGATTCTTCCGTTGCCCGTAATCAGGTGAAAAGGGCCCTGACCACCCTTGGAATGGAAATTGAAATGGCCAAAAATGGCCTGGAAGCGCTCAAGCGCCTGAAAGAGATTGCCGAGGAAACCGGTGATGTTACCGACAAGGTAGGGGTGCTGGTGTCTGATATTGAAATGCCGGAAATGGATGGGTACACCCTCACTGCCGAAATTAAGAATACCCCGGAGCTGCAAAAATTGCATGTAGTGCTGCATACTTCTTTAAGTGGGGTATTTAATCAGGCGATGGTAAAAAAGGTTGGCGCAGACGACTTTATTGCTAAATTTCATCCTGATGAACTGGCTTCAGCTGTTCAGAAATGGCTTGGGCCTGAAGAATAATCAACGGAGTATTAACTGATTGATTAATAAGGATGTATCGCCTGGTGCGTACCGCCAGTTTCGGGAGTTTCTCGAACAGCAGTGCGGTATCGTGCTTGGCGATAATAAGCAGTACTTAGTGCGAAGCCGTTTGGGCGGGCTGTTGCACGAGCGCCAATTAACTAATATCGATGAGCTGTTAAGGCAATCCATTTCCGGTCGCGATCGCGGATTACTGCAGCAGGTTATCGATGCCATGACCACCAATGAAACCCTCTGGTTTCGAGACAGTTACCCATTTGAATTGTTGATTCGGCAAATATTGCCAACCCTTGCCACCCGGCAACGACGTATTCGGATCTGGAGTGCAGCATGCTCCTCTGGTCAGGAGCCTTATTCCATTGCCATGTCATTACTGGAATATCAGCGTAATAACCCCGGCGCCGGTTCGTTGTCTGCGGAGATTCTGGCCACTGACTTATCCAGTAATATGCTGAGAAAGTGTGAAGAGGGCGCTTACGATGAGCTCTCACTGGCACGCGGTTTATCGGCCGAGCGCCGGCAAAGGTACTTCCAGCAGCATGCCAGCGGCATGTTACAGGTGAAGCCTGAAGTACGCCGTATGGTCAGCTTTCGCAGTCTGAACCTGCTGCACAGCTATTCTTCGCTGGGCAAGTTCGATATTGTCTTTTGCCGCAATGTGCTGATTTACTTCTCTACAGAGCTGAAACAAAAAATACTGCAACAAATTGCCGCCCAGTTAAACCCAGGCGGCATCCTGTTTCTCGGCGCATCGGAATCTGTGGCCGCAGCGGCCGATTGTTACCGCATGGTCAAATGCAATCCCGGCCTGTACTACACCAAAAAAGACTAATTAAAATAAATAGTTAGTCTTTTATTTTGCTATATTTCCCACCTGTTGATTTTGTTGGCACTTAGTTTGCTTTTATCTCCGCGATAGAGGAGAAGTGCTATGGCCATTAATTTAGACAAGCTCGTTGGTTTTCATCAGAACGCGTTGAAGATCCGCAACGATAAAATGGAAGTCATTGCCGGTAATCTGGCCAATGCCAACACGCCGGGTTACAAATCCCGAGGCATTGACTTCCAAAAAGCGATGGCTCAGGCACAGCACTCCAGCGGCCAGTCGATGACCCGCACTCACGACAAACACATGAGCGGAGGTATGGTCTCCTCAACAGAGATTGGTTTTCGGATCCCCTCGCAGCCGGACACCGGCGACGGCAATACCGTCGAAGTCCAGCGCGAACGTAATGAATTCTTAGATACAGGTATGCGCTATCAGGCCACTATTGAGTTTCTCAACGGTAAAGTGAAAGGCATGAAGAAAGCGTTAAGTGGAGGACAAGGTCAATGAGTCTGTTTGATGTTATGTCAATTTCTGCGTCAGGTATGCATGCTGAAAGCGTACGCCTGAACACCACGGCAAGTAATATTGCCAATGCCAATTCGGTAAGTAGTAGTGAGCAGGATACCTATCGTGCCCGTCATGCTGTTTTTGCTGCCGAGCTGAATCGCGCAACCAATGATTACAGCAAGGGCTCTGAAGTTAAGGTACTGGGTGTGGTCGAGAGCGACCGTCCGCTACAAACTGAGTATGCACCGCATAATCCCCTGGCTGACGAAAATGGTTACATCTATAAGCCGAACGTCAATATCGTCGAAGAAATGGCCGATATGATGTCTGCCTCCAAAGCTTATGAAACCAACGTCCAACTGGCAGATACCACTAAGCGCATTTTCCGTCGGGTGTTAACCCTTGGCCGTGGTCAGTAGTAGCGGTCATTAAGAGGATACTAACGTGAGTACAATTACCAACACGCAGGGTCTCAATACTGACCTCTATTGGCAGGAAGAAAAGGTCAAAGTGTCCGATGGCTCGGAGCAGAACCTGTCTCAGGAAGACTTTTTCGCCCTGTTAACAGAGCAGCTGTCTAATCAGGATCCTACCAAGCCGGTGGATAACGATCAGATGGTTTCGCAGATGACCCAGTTCACCACTGCCGACGGCATCAGCAAACTGAATGAGAAGTTTGAAAGCTTCGCTACCTCCATGACGTCGAACCAGGCATTACAGGCTTCCAGCCTGATTGGCCAGGATGTGCTGGTAGAAGCCAACGTAGGCTACATGGGCAGTGAAGGCGCCGGCCTCAGTGGTTTTGTGGTAAACGAACAAACCGTACAGAACATGGAAATTACTATCACCAATGCCAACGGTGAAGTCGTCAGAACCATCGACGCAGGCACCCAGGGGGCCGGCAACATTGAGTTCAACTGGGATGGTACCGACCGCAGCGGCAATTTAATGCCGCCCGGCGAATATCTGGTGAGTGCAAACGGCCAGGTCAATGGTGAAGGGGTAGCAATTTCCACCGCTATTCATCGCCACGTTAGCAGTGTAAGCCTGGCTGGCAGCAACCAGGGCATTATTTTGAATTTAGAGGGTGATGTCAGTATCAATCTTGACGACGTTATCCAGATCGGCAGTTAGTAGGAGAAAAGCACATGTCTTTTAACATTGCATTAAGTGGCGTCTCTGCCGCACAAAAAGATTTAGACACTACCGCAAATAACATTGCCAATGTGAACACGGTAGGTTTTAAAGAGTCGCGGGCCGAGTTTGGTGATGTATATGCCGCCTCACTGTTAGCCAGCGGTAAAACCAAAGTAGGTGATGGCGTCCTCACGCAGGAAGTGGCCCAACAGTTCAGTCAGGGTAGCCTGCAGTTTACCAATACGGCACTGGATTTAGCCATTACCGGTAATGGTTTCTTTGCCACTGTACCCGATATCACCTCGCGGGATTTTTCCTTTACCCGTGCCGGTCAGTTTAAGCTGGACGAAAACAACTTTGTGGTTAACAGCAGCGGCGACAACCTGCTGGGCTTTCCGGTTAACCCGGATGGCACCAGTTCGTCAGTGGCGTTAAGTACTACCGAACCTGTGCGTATTCCCGACTCCTCAGGCTCACCGCAGGCAACGCAGGAAGTCACCATGCGGATGAATCTGCCGGCGAACGACGATTATCTCGATCCGACAGCATTTAATCCTGATGATACGCTCACCTACAACGCGGCAACCTCGGTAACCGTTTATGATTCACTCGGTGAAAGTTACATAATGACTTATTACTTTGTGAAAGATGGTACCGACCAGTCGACACCAACTGGCCCGGATCAGCTCAATAGCTGGTTAATGTTTGCCACCCTTGATGATACCCCGGTAGATATTGCAGGCGGTGATACCAGTGTACCGCTGCCAACGAGGGACGACCCGCAAAACCCGGGGAACACAGAGGCCTGGTTACCGGCCAGATTGTCATTTAACCAGAGTGGGGACTTTACCTCGCAAATACCTGCCGGTGGCATCGTGACTGTACCACTGGGGGATGACGGTTCGCCTGACGCCGCGATTGCGTTAACTGGTGGTGCCGATCAAACTCAAACCATCGGTATCGATTTCAACCTGGATCCGCTGGGTGGCCAGACTATCAATGAGCCAACTCAGTACGCCTCCGCCTTTGAAGTAACCTCACTTGAGCAGGATGGTCTGCCAGTAGGCCGCTTAACCGGTGTGGATATCGGTGAAGACGGCCTGGTCAGAGCAACTTTCTCTAACGGTACCTCAGAGCCGGTAGTACGCGTTGCGTTGGTTCGATTTGCCAATGAGCAGGGCCTGACCCAGCAAAGCAATACTGCCTGGAAAGAGTCAATCGAGTCCGGCGAAGCGCTGGCCGGCGAGGCGACCACAGGGACCTTTGGCGAAATTAACTCCTCCGCCCTTGAACAGGCTAACGTTAACCTGACTACTGAACTTATTGACATGATTATTGCGCAGCGGAACTTCCAGGCGAACTCCCGGGCACTGGAAGTTAACAACCAGCTTAGTCAGACGATTCTGAATATTCGATAAGAGCCCGTTATCATTCTGAGGCCGCCTTTCGCGGCCTTTTTTGTATTTATTTTACCTTTTACACCTCTTTTCTTCTGCCTTTTACTTATTGGCATTGCCTTTGCAATGATCCTTATATCTATTCTTTGAGCGTCAAAAGGCAGTCATGGACAAATTACTCTATATCTCCAGCAGTGGTGCGTCGCAGGACCTGTTAGGCACGTCAATACGGGCTAACAACCTGGCGAATGCTCAAACCAATGGCTTTAAAGCACAGCTTGAACAGGCAAGGTCGATGCCGGTATACGGCGAAGGTTTGCCGTCCCGGGTATTTGCCATGACGGAAAGCCCTGCCAACAACTATGAAGACGGCCCGCTGATTCAAACGGGTCGGGATCTTGACGTAGCCATTCAGGGGGACGGCTGGTTTGCGGTACAGGATGAGCAGGGTAACGAAGCCTATTCCCGTGATGGTAATTTTCAGTTAGGGCCGGATGGAGTCCTGGAAGATGTGCACGGCAACCCAGTGATGGGCGATGCCGGCCCAATATTTTTGCCGGTGCCACTGGACAATCTGAACATTGCCGCAGACGGCACAATTTCCGTTCGCCCACAAGGCGCGCCAGCTGCGGTTAACGAAGAAGTAGGCCGGTTAAAACTGGTTAAACCTGAATACAGTGATTTGCAACGCGGCAATGACGGATTGTTCCGTCAGAAAGATGGCACTATCGCTGCGGCAGACGAAACCGTATCGGTAATGACCGGTATGCTCGAAGGTTCAAACGTTAATGCCATTGATGAAATGGTCAATATGATCAGTTTGCAGCGTCACTATGAGTTGCAAGTCAAAATGATGAAGAAAGCCGATACGCTGGATACGCGTGGCAACATGCTGTTACGGATTATTTAATAAGCCGCAGCGAATTTCAGTAAAGGCAGAGGAGAGACAAGTATGCATCCTGCACTTTGGATCAGTAAAACCGGACTTGATGCGGCACAAACCGATGTGTCGGTGGTATCAAACAATCTGGCCAACGCTTCTACCGTTGGGTTTAAAAAGGATCGGGCGATCTTTGAAGACTTGCTCTATCAAAACATCAATCAGCCTGGTGGTCGTTCCTCTGCGGATACCGAATTACCGTCAGGGTTAATGGTGGGGGCCGGCTCTAAAGTGGTCGCCACCCAAAAAGCCCACACTCAGGGCAACCTGTTAACCACCGACAATGCACTGGATATGTCGATTCAGGGGCGCGGCTTTTTTGAAATTCTGCAGCCGGACGGCACCATTGCTTATACCCGAAATGGTCAGTTTACGTTAAACGATCAGGGGCAAATTGTTACCCCGGGTGCCGGCTTCCTGTTGCAGCCAGAAATCGCTATTCCTGAAGATGCCCAGCAAATCACCATTTCTCAGGATGGAGAGGTGTCTGCATCGGTGCGCGGTCAGGCTGAGCCTCAGGTACTTGGTCAGCTCAATATTTCTGATTTTGTTAACCCGACTGGCTTACAGCCAGTGGGCCAGAACCTGTATGTGGAAACCGCGGTATCTGGTGCACCTTTGCAAGGGGTTCCCGGCCTGCAGGGCCTGGGGACTATCGTACAGGGAACCCTGGAAACATCTAACGTAAACGTGACCGAAGAACTGGTAAATCTGATCGAAAGCCAACGGCTATATGAAATGAACTCCAAAGTGATTTCATCGGTTGATCAGATGCTTGGTCAGGTTATACAGCAGCTTTAATCTGAGGTGATCTCATGATGCGTGTATTACTGGTATTTACTTGTGTTGCACTGTTTAGCGGTTGTGCCAGTACTTCGCCCGATCGCGTTGAGGCGAACGATCCATCCTTCGCGCCGGTGATCCCGGAGATGCCGCGTGAGCAAATTGTTGAGGATGGCGGCCTGTTTCGCCCGCGTATGGCTAATAGTCTTTACTCTGATGTGACGGCCCGGCGGGTGGGTGACATCATCACGGTTACGCTCAGTGAAAACACCAATGCCACGAAATCTGCTGGCACCACCACGTCAAAAGAAACCGGTGTTGATGTGCAGCCCATTACCGGTTTAGGTGGCAACGCGTTGAACATAGGCAATCAGTCCATACAACTGGGCGTGAATTCTTCCAATGAATTTGCTGGTGATGCTCAGGCTAATCAGAGCAACAGCCTGAACGGGAGTATTTCGGTCACCGTCACTGACGTGCTGGCTAACCAGAACCTGGTAATACGCGGTGAGAAATGGCTGACGTTAAACCACGGTGATGAGTACATCCGTTTAACCGGCATTATCCGTGCGTCGGATATCTCGCCGGAAAATGAAATCCTGTCTACCCGTATTGCCAATGCCCGCATTCAATACAGTGGTACCGGCAGCTTTGCCCGCTCTCAGGAGAAAGGCTGGCTGACTAAGTTCTTTTCATCACAATGGTGGCCTTTCTAAGGAGGGAACATGGGTAAATTATTAAGTGTCGTACTGTGTTGTCTGAGTCTGGTTACCAGTGCTCATGCCCAGCGGATCAAAGACGTAGCCAGTATTCAGGGCGTACGCAGTAATCAGTTAATTGGTTATGGTCTGGTGGTCGGTTTACCCGGTACCGGCGAGCAAAGCCCGTTTACCGAGCAAAGTTTCAGAACCATGCTGACCAATTTTGGCATCAGCCTGGACCCCAACATTAAACCCAAAATCAAGAACGTTGCTGCAGTGGCCGTCCATGCCGAGTTACCGCCATTTATCAAACCCGGCCAGACCATTGATGTCACAGTGTCTTCGGTGGGTGAAGCCAGCAGTTTGCAGGGCGGTACTTTATTACAAACTTTTCTTAAAGGTGTGGATGGCAACATCTATGCAGTAGCTCAGGGGAGTCTGGTAGTTAGCGGTTTCGGAGCTGAAGGTGGCGACGGCTCTAGGGTGGTGGTGAATACGCCAACCGTAGGCCGAATTGCTAACGGTGCGTTGGTTGAGCGGGCAGTTCCAAGCGGTTTTGCCAGTGGCGACAGCCTGACGCTGAACTTACATTATCCTGATTTCTCTACCGCCAAAGCACTCGCCGATGTGATAAATCAGCGCCTCGGTGCTCAGCCGGAAAAAGGCTACGCCATTGCAGAACCTCTGGATGCAGCGTCGGTAAGAGTTACCGCGCCACGCGATCCGGGACAGCGGGTGGGCTTTTTAGCCACGCTGGAAAACTTTGAGTTTACTCCTGCAGATGCACCAGCGCGTGTGGTGGTTAATAGCCGCACCGGCACCATTGTTATTGGTCGCGACGTGCGTTTATTACCAGCCGCTATTACACACGGTGGCCTTACCGTTACTATCAGTGAAAACCAGCAGGTGACGCAACCTAATGCACTGGCTGACGGCGAAACAGCGGTAACAACGCAGTCCATCATTGATGTCAATCTGGCCGATAGCCGCATGTTTAAGTTTGAACCGGGTGTGACCCTGGATCAGCTGGTGCGCGCGGTTAACGAAGTCGGCGCAGCGCCGGGCGATCTGATGGCTATTCTTGAAGCGCTTCGCCAGGCTGGCGCGTTACAGGGCGAACTGGTGGTGATCTGATGGACGTACTGAATACAAAATCGCAGTTAGAGTCGGCCCGCAACGTTCACGACTTATCCAGTCTGAACCGTCTGCGTGAGGCTGCCTATTCGAAAGATGATAAAGCGCTCAAAGAAGCAGCGCAGCAGTTCGAAGCGATTTTTGTTCAGATGATGCTTAAATCCATGCGAAAAGCCCAGGACGCCATGGCTGATAAAGACAGCCCGTTTAATACCGAAGAAGTAAAGTTCTATCGTGACATGCACGATAAACAGCTCGCTCAGGATCTGTCCAGCGGTGGTGGTGTTGGCCTGGCTGAGATTATTGTGCAGCAGTTGGGGCAGCATGATATCAACGATTACATTCCGGCCAGTGTGGCCCGCAATGACGGTAATCTGGCGTCGCTGAACCGACAACGAGAATTTCGCATTGAGCAGGCACAACAAACAGCCGAACTACTCAGCGATCCGCAATCACAACAAGCCTTTAAAACTGCCGCGTTTAGTAACCCTCAGGAGTTCGTCGAACAACTTTGGCCAGCTGCCAGCAAAGCGGCAAAAGAACTGGGTATTGAGCCCAGGGCATTACTGGCGCAGGCGGCAGTGGAAACCGGCTGGGGTCAACATGTTATTCATCATGGCAGTGGCAACAGTGCTAATAACCTGTTTGGTATTAAAGCTAATAGCAACTGGCAGGGTGAGTCGGCGACCGTCAATACCATGGAGTTTGACGGTACGGTTGCGCGTCAGCAACGCGCCGCGTTTCGCTCTTACGATAATTTACAGCAGGGTTTTGAAGATTACGTTCAGTTTATTCGTGGTCAGGAACGGTACCGCCCGGCAGTAGAAAATGCCAGCGACCCGAAGGCGTACTTTAAAGCGTTACAAGATGCCGGCTACGCCACGGATCCGCAGTATGCGGATAAGGTGATGGCCGTTTATAACAGTGATTCTTTGCGGAGCTATCTGCCATGAAAAAGAGTTGCCCGGTAATATTGCCGCACCAGGCTAAGGCGTGCTTATGAGCGGCAACGTTGATTTATATTCAATTGCCACCAGCGGTGTAAATGCCAGCAGCCGGCTGCTGTCGACTGCCAGTAATAACATAGCTAATGTTAACTCCGAAGGCTATGTGCGCGAACGTACATCGGTAACCAGTGAGCTTTATGGTGGTGTTGGCCGTGCCACCACAGAGCGGGTCATCAATCAGTTTGCGCAAAATCAGTTGCGCCGTGATACCACGTTAGTGGGAGAGTGGGAAACCTTCTCTGAAAAGACCTCAGCGATAGATAATTTGTTGGCCAACGAAGCCAATTCGCTGTCTACCGGTTTCAGCGACTTTTTCGCCTCAGTGCAAACCGCAGTTGACGATCCAACTAATTTATCTTCACGTCAGTTGGTGTTGTCTGAAGGCGAGGCATTGCTGCGCCGCATGTCGTCAATTTCTGATTTTATGGAAGCGAAGGAAGAAGAGCTTAACCTTGAATTTAACAGTATGGTGAGCCAGGCCAACAGCCTGATTGAATCTATTGGCGATCTGAATAAAGCCATTTTGGTGGCAAAAGGCAACTTTAAAGACAGCGAACCCTCGGCGTTACTTAACGAGCGTGACAAAGCGATTAATGATCTGGCGGAGATCATGGATATCACCGTGCGGGAAAGTAAAAATGCCAATGGCTCTTTGCTGATTAATCTGGCCAGTGGTGAGTCGCTGGTACTGGAAGATGGCAGTTTTAATCTTTTCGAGCTCAGTGATAATGCTGACTTCATGCAAAAGCAACTGGAATTAGCGACTAATTTTTCGGGCAGCAAACCCAATACCGATATCAATATTGCTGAGGAAGATCTGGGCGGCGCCTTAGGAGGCCTGTTTCGCTATCGGGATGAGGTATTAGGCCCGTCGCAGCGGGATATTGGCCAGATGGCAGTGGCTTTTGCCGACGCGGTAAATTCGCAAAATCGTCTGGGCATGGATATGGATTTTCAACTCGGTGGAGACATATTCACGTTGCCGGAGCTAAGCGGCCTGCCGTACAGTAATACACCGCCTACGCTGGCTTTATCCGGCCAGTTTACCCCAGGCAAAGGCAACGAGCTTACCGATGCTGATATTCGTGTGTCCGTTACTAACGTGACCGGCGCCGGTGTACCCAGTGAGGTATCGGTGGAACTGTTAAATGGCGATGGCACGCCTAAGCTGGATGAAAACAATCAGCCGGTAGTGTTTAGTAACATTACGTTAAATGCCGGCTATACCGAAATCCCGGGCGGCATTGAGATTGAATTTCAGTCTGCCGGTGGCTATAGCGTGGGCAACCAGTTTCTGGTTCAGCCGGTAAAATACAGTGCGTCGGATATAGCTATGGCCACTACGCGGCCAGAAGACTTAGCCTTTGCCAGCCCGGTACGGGGTGATGCAGGCAACAATAATCTCGGCGATGCCTCGGTAGTGAATACTCAGGTGTATGACACCGATGTCACTACATCGTTTTTTGATGGTGCTGGTGGTCTGGATGGCGGTGCCCCTGCGCAGATTCGCTTTACCGCAGCCGACAGTTACGAAGTGCTCGATAGCGGCGGCACGGTGTTATCTACCGTCACCGGGGCCACTGATTTTAATAACCTGCTGGCCCAGGCTGGCGGTGGTTTAAACGGCAGTTACGATATCAGCCTTGAGGGGATCCCCGCCGCCGGCGACACCTTTTCGATCAGCTACAATACTAATGGTAGCTTTGATAATCAGAATGCACTGGAACTGGCCTCGTTGAAGCAAGCGTCGTTGGTACAGTTGAGTACCAATTCCAGTAGCGAGCCACGTACGTTACATGAGAGTTACTCCACCCTGGTGAGCCGTGTAGGTGAAGAGTCAGCCTCTGCCAGCATTGCTTTACAGGCTGCCGAGAGCATGAAAGTACAGTCTACCGAGTGGTTTGATTCGGTGTCCGGCGTGAGTCTGGATGAAGAAGCTGCGAACCTTGTGCGATATCAGCAGTCTTATGCTGCAGCAGCCAGAATTTTGAGCACCGCCCAGGAATTGTTTAATACTATTTTATCGTCGGTCAGGTAACAGCCATGCGTATTTCCACCAATCAACTTTATGATCAGAATATCCGTGCCATTATGGATAATCAGTCAGGGCTTGCTGACACTCAGCAGCAGTTGAGTACGGGTAAGAAAATTAATCGACCTTCAGACGATCCGGTTGGTACTGCCAAAGTCTTACGCATGACTGAAGAGCTGGCCAGTTTAAAACAATATCAACGCAACAATGACCTGGTAACCGGTTCGCTGGAGCAGCAGGAAACCATTCTGGATAACATTACCAATTCGGTTAACCGCGCTCGAATGCTCACTATTCAGGCCGGTGACGGAGCCTTATCTGATGCCGATCGTAAAGCGCTGGCGTCAGAGATAGGCCAGATCAAAGACGAAGTCTTCGATCTGATGAACTCGCAAAACGCCGAGGGTGACTATTATTTTTCGGGTTATCAGTCTGAATCTCAACCTTTCGTTTTGAATGCGGGCGGTCCTGGCAACGCTTATACCTATCAGGGCGATAGCGGTAGCAACGAAGTACAGCTTTCTAATAGTGTCAAGGTGAGAAGCAGCGCATCAGGGCAATCTTTATTCGAAGATGTACCGGCGCGGCGCAACTTCACCATCACCAACAATTCCGGGATTACTGTGAATGAAGCGGTGGTGGCCGGGCAGGGCGATTTTGATACTTTCTATAAGAATAACTACGATCCGCTCAATGCCGCCAATAATAATTATCGTATTAGCATCACAGCGCCTAATCAGGTGCAAATTCAGAATCTCGGTACTGGTAGCGTAGTCGCGACTAAAGTTTTCACCTCAGGTGAGCCATTCAATTTCGCCGGTATTGATTTTAACCTGCAGGGCGGAACCGGCAATACCCTGGATTTTCAGTTAGATGCGCCGCAAAAGAAAAATATTGCCACCACGCTATATGACTTACAGCAGGTGCTTAATAACGATCAGGTGGGTGATGCCGCTTACCGTGAAGCGTTAAGTGATGCCCTGGTAGGCATTGATAATGGCCTGGAAAAAATAGCGTTTGAAACCTCGTCTATTGGTGCCCGGCTGAATGTGGCCCAGTCGGTTTATGAAACCAACCTGGATTTGGAAGTGTCGACCAAAGAAGCTCGCAGCGCTATTCAGGACGTGGACTATGCCGAAGCCTCAGCCGAATTTGCCAAGCAGGAAGCTGCGCTTACTGCAGCACTAAGTACTTTTCCGCGTATCTCAGGATTATCGCTTTTCAACTATCTGTCGTGATGCTCCTGAGAATGTTGACCACCGCATAAGTTATGAGCAAAGGTTAACATTCTCTGGCTATCTGTAATAATCGCTTACCAATTCAGACGTATCCTGTGACTATATCCATTGGGATTGTGGATTCCACGCCTTAATAGCAATAGATTTGTGTTTATTAGCCAGGCTTGGTCATTTCATAATTATTCCTATCAGCTTGTCACCCTATCACTCTTTTAGACTGGCAAGTTGATTGCTCAACTGTAACCGTCGCTCAAATCAAACTTCATCAGACAATATATCATACCCCGGTCTATTCGTTTCAGGTGATTCAGAGTCACCGTTCACTATCAATCGTAAATTTATTAGATATGACAATATGTTAGCTATCTAAATGACGTCTATAGTCATTACTGCATAAAAAAATAGTCAATTTCATTAAAGGGAATTTGGGAATTGTCGATAATAGTTCTGAGAGAGCCAGTTCATCAATTACCCCTCAGGTATTGATGACTACTATTACAATGTAATTGCCGGATATTCTGGCAGCCAGCCCTAGCTGGATTGAAAGTGTAGGAGAGACTTATGTCTTTGTTCGTCAATACCAATGTGTCTGCATTAAACGCACAACGCCAGTTGTTTGATGTATCTAATTCTTTAAGCACGTCTTTTGAGCGTCTATCATCGGGCTTCCGCATTAATGGTGCGGCAGATGATGCGGCTGGTCTGCAAATTACTGACCGTATGACGACTCAGATTCAAGGCCTGAACCAGGCCGTACGTAATGCTAACGATGCTATTTCACTAACCCAAACTGCGGAAGGCGCGCTGGATGAAACAACCACTGCGTTGCAGCGTATTCGTCAACTGGCAGTACAGTCCCAAAACGGCGTGAACAGTGCTTCAGATCGCAGCGCTCTCAACAAAGAGGTGACTGCGCTGAAAACGGAAATCTCGCGTATCGCAAGTGATTCAGAGTTCAATGGTAAAGCCCTGTTAGATGGTTCGTTTGGCGCTGACTTTTTAGTTGGTGCAAACGCTGGCCAGAATATCAAAGTGTCCTTAAGCGGTCAGTCTTACGGCGCATCTGGTTTAAACATCGATACATTGAGTGTCGGGACTTCCGCGGCTGCCGCGGCTGCATTGACAGCAATCGACGACGCAATTTCTGCTATCGGAGGAACCCGTGCAGAATTGGGTGCACTGCAAAACCGTTTCCAATCTACAATCCGTAACCTGAGTAACATTTCAGAAAACGTGTCGGCGGCACGTTCGCAAATCAAAGATACTGATTTTGCAGCAGAAACTGCTGCCTTAACGCGTAATCAGATTATTCAGCAGGCAAGTACTACGGTGCTGGCTCAGGCTAATCAGCGCCCACAGGCGGCATTACAGCTACTGGGATAACCGGCAATTCCGAACGAGTCAGGGAATGGAGCCAGGAGGTAGTGAACCAGGTATCAGCCTGACCCCGGGAGTGAGCTTACTCTCAAAACTGTGAGCATAGCCGGACAAAAGTCCGGCTTGTTATTCAACCTAAGATACTGATTATTAAGTTTATTTAAATTTAGCAAAAAAAAGCTAAAGGATTTCTCCTGCGCGTACGATAACTATTACAAAGGCACTGCGAACAATAATAATAAAGACGCAAAAATGCCTGACAGCTCAACTAATAACAATAATATGAGCGGTCAAAAAATCAGGTTAATAAAAATAATAAAACCTGAGTTATCAAAAATCGTTAGGAGATTAAAATGAGCTTATATGTAAGTACGAATGTGTCGTCGCTAAATTCACAGCGACAACTGTTTACCTCTGGTAACCAACTGAGCACCGCATTTGAGCGTTTGTCATCGGGCTATCGCATTAACAGTGCAAAAGACGATGCGGCGGGTTTACAGATTTCTGACCGGATCACGTCACAAATTATGGGGCTGGATCAGGCCGTACGGAACGCCAACGATGGTATTTCTCTGGCTCAGGTGGCGGAAGGCTCCATGCAAGAAATAACCTCGGCGCTGCAACGCATCCGGGTGCTGGCCATTCAAGCGCAAAACGGTATTAATACCGATGCTGATCGCCAGGCACTGCAAAAAGAAGTATCTGCCCTTAAAACTGAAATCAGCCGTATTGCGTCTGACTCGCAGTTTGCCGGTGGTGATATTCTGACCGGAGATTTTGCCACCTCATTTTTGGTGGGAGCACAGGCCGGACAGTTTATCGACTTTAATTTGTCCCGGGCGGGTGGCTTCGGTTTTTCGGGGTTAACCAATGGTTATAATGCGACGGTATCTACCACCTCCGGTGCATCGGGAACGTTGCCGGTTATTGATGCTGCGATTTCCGCTATTGATGCAAAACGGGCAGAACTGGGTGCGATTCAAAACCGCTTTCAGTCGACCATCAGAAATCTGAGTAATATCTCTGAAAATGCGTCAGCTGCGCGGTCACGTATTCGCGATACCGACTTTGCTAAAGAGACTGCAGAATTAACCCGTTGGCAAATTATTCAGCAGGCCAGTACTAATGTATTGTCGCAAGCCAACCAACGACCACAAGCAGCATTACAATTACTGCAATAGTGGAGTGAATGGCATCGCTAATGACTGCAAAAAGCGGGGGCAGACTGCAGTTGATAAACAAAAAACGATGAGTAGATAAAGAAAAACGGTCGAGTTGCAATATGTGGGGGCAGACTGCAATCGACCGATGAGTAGAGAGTATTTGCAAGGTAATTAAAGAATAAGCGGGCTAATCCATAAACCCTGAAGGGCGTTAGGTGTTGAGCTAAGCTGCCGACTGACAGGAATGAAGCCAGGAGGTAGTGAGAGGTATGAGGTCTGAACAACATACCTGCAGTCAGCATGAGCCTAAGCTCAGTTAGCACTACTTAACTTTATACATAAGCCAAGCAAAGCGTCAGTAAATTAACACTGACCCTCTTCTTAAAGCATAAGGTGTGCCAATTAAATAAATTGAGTTGTTTGATTAATGCACTGGAGTATGGCAGAGCTACCACCTGCGACATAGAGGCTTAGACATAAGCTTACTAGTTGTTCATACCGGGTCCAGAGAAACTGGCAGGCGGCAACGGTAAACCTCTGTTTTACATGTTTTGCCACCTGAGCGGCAGAAACTGCCTTTGATATAAATAAAGCGATCCCCCGCATTAACGCAAAGCGCTGACAAAACCTGAGCGCCAGGTCGTACGCTGCGATTGCCAATGATAAGCCGGGAGATGAAAGTTGTGAAAAATACCATAAGAGGGTGGAATTGAGAGGCCAACCCTTGCCAGGGATGGCGGCCGTAAGGCCACCAAAACAAGGATTAAAACGCCGACTAGCAGAATTGAGAGTGTAGAATAGTTGGTTGAGAGGCCAGTATTTATCTACTATTATTCTGCAAGCCGACTAAAACCGAATTTGCTCCTTCTCCTAACGTGAGCAAGCTGGCCGGGTCACTTCGTTGACTCGGCCTTTTTTATTGTAATTACCAAATCGTTTCCCGTCACTTACATTAAAGATAAAGCAACAGTGATGCCAATTTTTTATATTATTGGTTAAGGTCGTATTCTCGTATTGCCAATCTGCATTAACTCTTAAAAATCAGCAGTTAGAAATAGCTTAAATCCGCAATAAAAGCGGACAAGACTTGCCTGTTATCCTGAATAAGTGCCCTGGTTTTGCCGCTTTTATCCAACTGCAATATCACCAGTGTTGTTCAGGTTGTTCAGTATGCATGGCCGAAATTAAAATGTGTTGTTGTTATTATTGATGCCAGCCTTTTACTCTTGTGTTCGCTTAGTGTTTTCGCCCAGATTCACGACCTGCCTGACAATCATTACAGGATTTGGTCTGTACAGGTTGGGTCGGGTGGCTGGCACTATTAGATCTTTCTCTCAGAGAGATGTTGTTCATGCAAAAGGGACGGCACAGCGACGTAGTCACCATCGACTTTTCTGCTCTCCACTCTTCCTTAATCGTAAGTCCTTCGCCTAAAAAATTAGCGCTAAAATGCGCGATATATACCGGTTTGAGAATATTATTCAGACGTCCTTATGAATAATCCTCCAAGGAAAAACCTTTTAAAACAAATGGTTGGTTTTTATTGTTCGTTTTTTTTAATTTTTTTAGAAAAAAAACTAAAGAATCTCAAGGTTGGGCCGATACCTATAGTTGAGGGATAATTCATTCATGAATTGCGTGGCCGCTGTGAGAGGCGCTACAACGATGAGGTGATTTAGCTGAATACTGTTTAGCTAAATTGAATATGAAGATTATAACTTAACGGAATTTGAACAATTCTGACAGTTATAATCCCAGGAGGTTTATTATGGCTTTATATGTAAATACAAATGTATCGGCCTTGAATGCACAGCGTCAGTTATCTGATGTAAGCAGCAAGCTGGGTACATCTTTTGAACGTTTGTCTTCAGGTTTCAGAATTAACAGTGCTGCAGATGATGCCGCGGGATTACAGATCACTGATCGTATGACAACGCAGATTCAGGGCCTGAACCAGGCAGTACGTAACGCTAACGATGCTATCTCACTGACGCAAACTGCCGAAGGTGCGCTGGATGAGACCACCACTGCATTGCAGCGTATTCGTCAATTGGCAGTGCAATCGCAAAACGGTGTGAATAGTGCTGCAGATCGCAGTGCTTTAAACAAAGAAGTTACCGCACTGAAAACCGAAATTTCAAGGATTGCATCTGAATCAGATTTTAACGGCAAATCGCTACTGGACGGTACATTTGGCGCAAGCTTCCTGGTAGGAGCGAACGCTGGACAAACAATCGTTGTGTCATTAAGTGCTCAATCTTATGGCGCATCTGGTTTAGGGATTGATGGTGTGAGCGTGGGTACATCAGCTGCGGCGTCAGCTGCGTTAGCTGATATTGATGATGCAATCTCTGCTATCGGGGGCGCTCGCGCTGATCTGGGGGCGTTGCAAAATCGCTTTCAATCAACTATTCGTAATCTGAGTAATATTTCAGAAAACGTGTCGGCTGCGCGCTCGCAAATCCGTGATACAGATTTTGCTGCGGAAACCGCCGAGTTGACCCGTAACCAGATTATTCAACAGGCGTCAGTCTCTGTTTTGAGTCAGGCCAATCAGCGTCCACAAACCGCATTGTCGCTATTAGGCTAAAATTGAATTAACAATGTGGTATTAACATACCAATGTTAAACATTGAATGAGCGGGCGACTGCGATAAGCAGGCCCGTTTTACCTGTTTTAATACGGGGGATTAATTGTGGGTCTTCAAGCTACACAAACTGGCCAGAACTTTGCAGCGAATGTTAAAGTCAATTCTCCTGGTGAGCCTGGAGTGGAAGTCAAACTTAACCAGAGTATTGCTGATACCCAGAAGGCAAGTGAGCAAAATAAGGTTGAACTTCAGACAGAAGGTGCTCAAGGTCAACAGGAATCTGCCGATAACCTTTCAAGAGAGGGGCAGAGACAAGTTCTGGATACTGCAGTCGAAGAAGTTCAGAGCTTTTTGCAGGTACAAAACCGTAATTTGGCTTTTTCTGTGGATGAAAGTTCCAGAAGGCCTGTAGTCACTGTTAAAGACTCTTCTTCAGGTGATGTGATAAGACAAATTCCATCCGAAGAAGTGTTGAGGTTAGCGGAAAGAATAAAAGAACTCCAACAAGATATAGGAAGCAAGGTAGGAGTACTTTTTAATAAACAAGTATGAGGTGAGCTATGACTATACAATCGTTAGGTGTTGGGTCCGGTCTTGCGCTTGATGATTTGGTCAGGCAGCTTATCAGTGCAGAACGGACGCCTAAAGAGCAGCGTCTTGATGCCAGAGAAGAAAGAGTGCAGGATGAAATTTCCGCACTCGGACAGATCAAATCCAAGATTTCCGCATTTAAAGACGCGGTGGATGACTTACGTACTGACGCCAGTATCAATGGCCGGGAACCGACGATAACTCACCCCTCTGAAGATATCGAAATCTTCAGCGCAGAAGCAACCAATACGGCCTTACGAGGTTCGTACGACATAAGCGTTTCTCAACTTGCATCTGGTTCACGCATAGAAACCGCTGACGCCGCCTTTACCAGCCCCACTGATGCAGTGCTTACCGATGGTGCTGGTGACACCACTATGACATTTAAAATTGATAGTACCGGGGACAGTTTCACGGTTAATGTCACCCAAAATATGACATTGGCAGAGTTGCGAGAGGCAATAAACAATAATGCAGATAACTTTGGCGTTAATGCCAATATTATCGATACCGGCACAGCGACCGGAGGCGCTAAATTAGTTTTTACGTCTGATACAACCGGCACAGGTAATGATCTGGTCATCGTCAACGATGGTGATCGCGCTGAATTAGATCGCCTGACGACAACCGACTCTGCAGAAACGGCGACCAATTTAACGCCAGTACTCACCGCTGCAAATGCAAAAGCCACTATCGACGGTATTCAGGTCGAGAGTGAGACTAATACGTTTGATAACACCATCCAGAATGTCACATTTACTGCCAATAAAGTTTCACCGCTTAACAGCGATGGCGTAACACGACAATCGTCAACCATGGAAATTGGCTACGACAAAGAGGGTTTGGAAACCAAGATCAATGATTTTATTGATAGCTATAACGGTATTATTGATGAAATCAAAAATGTGACCCGCTACGGAGAGTCTGAGCTTGAAGAAGATGGTGCACTGGCTGGTGACTCCTTACTGCGCGGCGTAAGCAGCCGGATGGCAACCATAGTTGGGTCAAGTGTTCAAAGTTCTGAGTTGGGCGGATTGTTTGCAATCGGTATTGAATTGACCACTGATGGCAAGTTAGAAATTAGTTCCACCGATTTTGGTTTGGGATCCGGAGAGTCGCGTTTTGACGATGCACTGGAAAATAGCTTTGATGATATCGCTAAGATCTTTACCGACGAAACTCAGGGTATTGCGACCCGGCTTTATGATATCGCTGATGAATACGCCTCTTCAGGAGGACTGATTAGCTCACGGGAAAAAGCGGCGCAAGATAATCAAAGTCAGATCGAAGATGCGCGCGCACGCCTGGAGCAGCATATGCTGGGTTACGAGACTATGGTCAGAGCTAAGTATCTGAATCTGGATCAAACGGTATCGAGACTTAACCAGACGGGCTCGGCTTTATTGGCTTCGTTAGGCTCATATTATTAATATTAAGAAGTAGCAGGAGAATTTATAATGGCACTTACAGGCATCAATGCGTACCGCAAGGGTAATCTTAAACAGGATATTGCCAATGCCGATCCGCATAAGCTGACTTTAATGTTGATGCAGGGCGCGCTGGATCGCATTGCTTATGCAAAAGGAGCAATGGAACGTCGTGAATATGAGCAAAAAGCGCAGTTTATTTCACGGGTTGTTGCAATCCTGATTAACTTACGCGATACACTCGATCTTGAAGCCGGGCAGGAGATGGCGGCAAATCTGTTTGAGCTGTATGACTACATGATCAATCGTATCAATGAAGCCCATATAACTAACAGCTTGCAGTATTTGGATGAAGTGTCTAGCCTATTAACAACAATTCGTGATGCGTGGGTACAGATTCCTGAATCAGCAAAACAGGAAGCGTACGAAATTCAGCGTCAAAAACAACAAGCCATTTGAACCCAGTTAATACTAAATCCCCACATACTACACCGGAGCTTGAGCGAGTAAACCTGCAACTCGCTCAACTTCTGAGTAATCAAGACTCCGAAAACCCAGATAACTATGAACAGTTTACGCAGCTTACTGAAACGCGTGACAAATTAGTCAAAAAACGGTTATCGGAATTACAAGAACCTCAATTAAGTGAATTTGCTAAAGCTGAATATCAATTAAATCAAGAGTTTGTAGAAATGGCGCAGTCTTTGCTTTCATCGGTAAAGGATGACCTGGTACAGTTTATACGTGGTCGAAAGGCGGTAAATAGGTATAAATAAATGTTAAATGATATTCGCTTGCAGCTTTGCAGTGATGAGCAGCTTCAGTCTCGTAATGAGGCTGCCGTGTCGTCTCAGATTCAGCAAAACCAGCGTGAGGGCATCAATGCGTTAAAGCGTTATATTCCGTCGTTGTTGCCTTATGTGTTCGCCCAGGTAAAAAGCAATATTTCCATTTTTTGCAATAAAGCAAAGGAACTGAATATTGTTGACTATAGTTCAGGTCAAACGTTTTATGGGGATGAGCCGCTTAGGGAAGTCACCGCACAGGTTAACAAGGTGGCACAGCAGGCCGATTTGGTTAACTTAAACTCCGGGGAATGGGCGCAGCGCGCTTTACCTTTATCGCTGGATGCATTAGTGGTATTTGGTCTTGGCGCGGGTTATCACATCCAGCAGTTAATTGAACGCCATACCATCAAACATCTGATCATTTATGAACCACAACATCAGTATCTCAAATGTTCAATGAGCATGCTGTCGTGGCAGAATATTCTGCGTTTGGCGCAAAAAAAAGGCACCGCACTCTATTTTCAACTTGAGGAAGACGGGCGTAATGTCCAGCAAGATTTAGCTGAGTTGAGGCAGAATACCCAGGCAAACGAGTGTTATTTTTACAAACATTATAATCATATCGTGTTTGATGCACTGCTTACGCAAATTCAGCAGCATGGCCTGTTCAGTATTTCGGGTTTATCCCTTTATGCTCTGGAAAAAGAAAGTGTTGGTGATCTTTCACCGCGCTGGTCAGTCCCGCTGGATAGTGACGCCTGGACAGCGACTCAGTTATCTCAGGAAAGGTTTAATAAAAACCTTAGCGCGTTTAAAAAGTTTTTTAACGACATTTATGAAGAGTTTGCCGACTATGAGCCTGAGTGCTGGCTGCCCAGAGCGAACGCCAATGCAGAAGTAAACCTGTTTCATAAAGTAAAGAATATTAATTTGTACGGCGATTCTCCGTTACAGGAATGCCGCAATAGCTTTGAATTCTTTGCCTCACATCCTCATAAAGACACATTAGCAACGGGCACGGGGGGCGAAAAAAAGCGTCACTTTTTTCACTACCAATTAGTCAGCAAAGTTGAGCCATTACTGAAAAAGCTTGAAGATAAACAGGCAGAGCTGCCAGAAAAAGTGCGGTCGCTGATTATTTTTGGCCTGGGGGTTGGTTACCAGTTTGAGTTGCTGAGTAATGCCTACACCTTGGATAGGTTATTTATTTGTGAACCGAATCGCGATTTATTTTACGCCTCACTTTATGCCCTGGACTGGCATACTATTTTACACCGAATAGATGAACAAGGCGGTTCCTTGTACCTGAATATCGGTGACGATGGTACACATACTTTTCATGAATTAGTAACGCAATTTCAAGTGGTTGGCCCTTACGTGTTAGCCAACACGTTTTTTTATCAGGCCTACTACAACGAAAATTTAGTCAATGCTATCGCGCAGTTAAGAGAGCAACTGCAAGTGCTGATAGCGATGGGGGATTATTTTGATCACTCCCGTCATTTGGTTGCCCATACGCGCCAGGCGATACTGGACGGTATACCACATTTACGCGAAAAGCCGGCTCAGTATCTCAGCCAGGCAGAAAGAAATGTACCTGTTTTTATTGTCGGTAACGGCCCCTCGCTCGATGGCTTGATTGATACCCTGAAAGAATCTCAGGAAAGCGTGATTATCATCTCCTGTGGCACCGCGTTACAAAGTTTATATCGCCATGGCATAACGCCGGACTTTCACGCTGAAATTGAGGCTAATCGCTCTCCCTATGACTGGATAAGCAGAGGTGCTGACCTCAGTTTTCTTAAGCAAGTCAGCCTGATCAGTTGTAATGGGATACATCCCGATATCAGTGACCTGTTTAAGGATGTTTATTTAACCTTTAAGCCCGGTGAATCCGGTACAACCGCCGTGCAGCGATTGTATGAAAGCTTTCCGTTTGCATTGACAAAAAATGCCTACCCGACCGTAACCAACTTTGTTTTGGCCTTTGCCAGTCAGTTCGGGTTTTCGCAGCTTTACTTGCTTGGGGTGGATTTAGGGTTTATTGATGAAAAACACCACCACTCTAAAGCCTCCGGCTATTACATGAACGATGGTAAAGAGCAGTATGATTACAGCAAAGTACACAATACCTCGTTAACAGTAGCGGGAAATTTCCGACCTTTTGTGAATACCAAATATGAATTTAAATTAGCCAAAGAAATTCTGGAGCGAGCTGTTAAAGACTGTGATGAGGTGTATAACCTCAGTGATGGTGCTAAATTCGAAGGAACACGCCCTTTGCATAAAGAAGATACGCTTATTTTATCTACACCTGAGATAAAACAAGCTTGTCTGAGCAGTATCAAATCCAAAGGGTTTGAGCGCCTCGATGCCGACGAGTTTCAAACCCGGTTTAACGCTAAATATCAACAAGATGATTTGAGTAAAGATTTTCGACGTTTAATATCTCTGACCGAACGGGACGTAGAGTCAGTCGAGGATGTTGAAGAATTAATAGAGACGCAACGTACAGTGTTATTGTTATCTGTAAAGGGTAGCCATAGTTTGCTGTATTTTTATTTGAATGGTTCGCTGAATTTTGTGAACAGCGCCCTGACAAAAATTGTGTCAATTGATGATGAGAAACTGGCATTAACACTAGCATCTGAAGTACTTAGTCTGTGGCATGAGTCACTCAATACATTTTTAATATCGGTGACGGCAGAGCCCTATGCATTTGACTCGGTGTATGCGTTTTATGATACCCGGCAAGATGTCGTGTTTCCTCAGTATATCGCCAGTAACCAGATCAAATATACAGCCGCCGATAGCGATCTCAACGACTTATTAAAGTCCGCTCTGGACTATTGGGGTATCGCGAATACCCTGGCTGATGATGATTTCAATGTTGTTATCACACAAGACATTGAGTATATCGAATCCGCTCATCAAAGCGATGTGACAAAGGTTTATCTGCATACCGACAAAGCTCTTCCGTCTGCGTCAATGCTAACTCAGTCAAACGTAATTACTTTGTATTGTCCGGTGAATGAATTATCTAATTATAACAACCTGTATTATGGATGCTTGCTGGCAGTGGCGGCGGCGACTTTGCAGTGCGGAGCCTGTATTGTGGTGCCTAAGCTTCCGGCGGGAGAGTCTCTGTTAGTCGCTGATAAACTTTACGATTTAGCGTTTTTAGACGATTATTATGCTTACGATTTGCCATTGTTTTTTATATTCAGCCCAGCGCCTATCGCTGAAGATAATAAACTGATTGGGCTGGGTGATCGTGCAAGGTTTGTCCCTCACTTTACACCTGAATTACTGGTCGCCACTGAAATGCCTGCTAAGCTGCAACAAGAAGTTTTCAGTGAACAGTCAACATCACTAAATGAGAATAAATAATGAATGATTTTAACGGTAAAACGATATTGATTACTGGTGGCACAGGATCGTTTGGCAAGAAATTCGTCGAGTATTTGCTGGCCAAGTCAGAACCGAAAAAAATAATCATTTATTCTCGTGATGAACTTAAACAATTCGAAATGCAGCAGCAATTTAATGCGCCGAGTATGCGCTATTTTATTGGTGACGTAAGAGATAATGAACGTCTGAAAATAGCCATGAAAGACGTTGATTATGTTGTGCATGCTGCTGCACTAAAACAAGTGCCAGCCGCCGAATACAACCCTAATGAATGCATTAAGACCAATATCAATGGTGCGCAAAATGTGATTGATGCAGCCATGGCAAATGATGTATCTACTGTTATTGCCCTGTCTACAGATAAAGCGGCAAATCCGGTGAACCTTTACGGCGCAACTAAATTAGCCTCGGACAAGCTATTTGTGGCCGCAAACAATATCTCAGGAGCCTCCGGACCGCGCTTTTCAGTGGTTCGCTATGGCAACGTCGTAGGCTCAAGGGGCTCGGTAGTACCGTTTTTTCGTAAATTGCTGGCGGAAGGTTGTGACGAGTTACCGGTGACTCATCCGGAAATGACCCGTTTTTGGATTACCCTTGATGAAGGCGTTGAATTTGTAGTTAAAAACTTTGCCAGAATGCAGGGTGGGGAAATTTTCGTCCCCAAAATTCCGTCTATCCGTATTACTGATTTGGTTACGGCAATGAGTGGCAAATCCGATTATGAACTGGTTGGGATCCGCCCCGGTGAAAAGCTGCATGAAGTGATGGTGCCGGAAGAAATGGCGCACCACACGGTTGAATTTGACGATCATTATGTGATTGCCCCAGCGATTACGTTTTTCGATAAGAATATTGATTACCGCAGCAACCGGCTTGGCGAAAAAGGCAATCCCGTTACTGATAAGTTTGAATATCACTCTGGTACCAATCCACATTTTCTGACTATTGATGAGTTAAAAGCACTGGACAAGGACACGTTATGATCCCCTATGGTAAGCATCGGATATTTGCCGATGATGTCAGGGCAGTGACGGATGTTCTTGAGCATGGGTTTTTAACTCAGGGACAGCAGGTGCCCTTATTTGAAAGTGCATTGTGCCAGTATACCGGCGCAGCGTTTGGTGTGGCTTGTAATAGCGGTACATCAGGTTTACATATCGCCTGTCTGGCGGCAGGTGTAAAACCCGGTGACGTGGTATGGACCGTGCCTATTTCCTTTGTTGCCTCGGCTAACTGTGCCCTGTATTGCGGTGCGGAGATTGATTTTGTTGATATCGATCCTGTGACCCGCAATATGAGTGTTGATGCACTGGTAGATAAACTCCATCTGGCACTGGCCGAAAATAAAATACCTAAGGCTATCGTGGTGGTGCACTTTGCCGGTAGCAGTTGTGATATGGCCGCCATTGCCGAAATCACCGAGCCCTATGGTATTACACTGATTGAAGATGCAGCACATGCGCTGGGGGCAAACGATTCCCTGCAGCATAAAGTCGGTGCCTGTAAATATTCAGCAATGACCGTGCTGAGTTTTCATCCGGTAAAATCCATTACCAGCGCCGAAGGCGGGGCTGTGCTCACCAATGACGAAGAACTTGCGGTATTATTACGCCGTTATGCCAGTCATGGGATAACCCGCGACCCGGCAATGCTTGGGGAGTCACATAATGACGAGCCCTGGTTTTATGCCCAGCATGAGTTAGGTTTTAATTACCGTTTAAGTGATGTACATGCCGCGCTGGGTCGTTCCCAGCTTAAGCATCTGGATGAGTTTGTGACTCAGCGTCTGGCGCTCGCAGAGCGCTATGATGAAGCCCTTGAAGAACTCCCCGTTATTAAACCTGTGCTGGATACTAACAGTGCATGGCACCTGTATATGATTGAGTTAACCACCCATGATCGCAAAGTCGTGTTTAATGAACTACGAGCACGTGGTATTGGCGTGAATGTGCATTACATTCCGATTCATTTACAACCATACTATCAGCAACTAGGCTTTAAGTTGGGTCAGTTTCCGCATGCGGAAACCTATTACGAACGGGCCCTGACTTTACCTTTATTTCCCGCACTAACTGCCGATAACCAGAAGGAGGTTATTACGCAGTTAAGAGAGGTGTTATCGTGAATATAGCAGTGATCCCCGCCAGAGGCGGCAGTAAGCGTATCAAAAGTAAAAATGTCAGGTCATTTGCCGGCCAACCACTCATTGCATACTCTATTGATGCCGCCAAACGAGCCGGGGTGTTTGATGATATTGTGGTCTCTACAGACTCAGACGAAATTGCCCGCGTTGCCAAAGCATGGGGAGCGACATCTGTCATTGAGCGGCCGGCGGCCTTAGCTGACGACTATACCGGTACTTCTCCTGTCGTCAGGCATGCTATCGAGAGTTATCAATCGCAAAATGATTCGCCGGATTATGTTTGTTGTATCTATGCCACTGCGCCGTTTTTGAATGGTGATGTATTAGCACAGGCATTAAGCAAACTGGAAAGCGAACAAACCATGGATTTTGCGTTTTCAGTGACCACCTTTGAGTTTCCCATTCAACGGGCTATCAGACTGGCTGATAAGGGCGTTGAACCGTTAGATGCCAGTCAGATGGAAAAACGCTCGCAGGATTTAGAAGAATACTATCACGATGCAGGCCAGTTTTACTGGGGAAAAAAGGATGCCTGGCTGGACAATAACCCTTTGTTTTCCAAACAGAGTATGCCGGTATTTTTACCTCGTTATCTGGTCCAGGATATCGATACCGAAGAAGACTGGATCCGGGCCGAACTGATGTATCGGGCCTACATGCAAACGAAGGGAGATAAGTAGTCATATGGCTAAAGGCGTATCTTCTGACCCGATATATATCGGTCATCGTGAAATTAGTGCCCGACAAGCGCCTTTTATCATCGCAGAACTCAGTGGCAATCATAGTCAGTCACTGGACACGGCCAGAGCGATGGTTAAAACTGCGGCAGAAAGCGGTGCGCACGCGATCAAATTGCAAACTTATACCGCGGACAGCATGACACTGGATGTCACGGATAAAGGGTTTGTTATTGAAGAGCAGGACAGCCTCTGGCATGGTGCCAGTTTATATCGTTTGTATCAAAAAGCGGCCACGCCCTATGAATGGCACGCCGAATTGTTTGACTATGCCAATTCCCTTGGCATGCTGGCGTTTAGCTCGCCCTTTGATGAAGCCGCTGTAGACTTTCTTGATGAGCTGAATGTACCGTGCTTTAAAATTGCGTCATTTGAATTAACCGACATTCCCCTTATCCGCAAAGCGGCCAGTAAAGGCAAGCCTTTGATTATGTCGACCGGCATGGCGAGTTTGAGCGAAATTGAGCTGGCCGTCGACACCGCTCGCAATGCCGGGTGTGAGGATATTATTTTATTAAAATGTACCAGCACTTACCCCGCGGAGCCGGTGAATACCAATTTACTGACGATACCGCATTTGCGGGATGCGTTTGGCTGTGAGGTAGGGTTAAGTGACCACACTGGTGGCATCGGCGCTGCCGTTGCTTCTGTAGCGTTGGGCGCTAGCGTCATCGAAAAACATTTTGTACTGGATCGTAATGGTGGTGGCGTTGATGCGGCGTTTTCCCTGGAGCCGGAAGAACTTACTTCTTTAGTAGTGGAAAGTGAACGTGCCTGGCAGGCGTTGGGCCAGGTGAAGTACGGTGGTACGGTGGCGGAAGATAAATCCAAACAATACCGTCGTTCCATTTATGCCAGTCAGGATATCCAGCCCGGTGAAGCATTGGGACCGGACAATCTTAAAATTGTCCGACCGGCCTTTGGTTTAGCGCCAAAGCACTGGGACTCAGTGTTACATAAGAAAGCCGCTGACTTTATTAAAAAAGGCACCGCGCTGAGTTGGGAGCATATCAGCCAATGAGTGGCTTGTTGTTTTGCACCGGCGGTAACAAAGCGAGTGGAATTGGCCATCTGATGCGTTGTCAGGCGTTAGCGCAGGCAGCACAGGAGCATGGAATTGATGCTGTCTTTGTGGTGAATGAAGCCGCCAGAGAAATCGCCTTAAGCCGACATGACTGGTGCGGGAAACAGATAACCGCGCCGGCTGAGCAAAATGAATTAGCTGCACAACTACTGGCTGTTGCGCGTGATATCGGAGCCATCGCTATCGTTGTGGATGGCTATGCATTTAATGAGACATTTTTGCAGTCGTTAGGGGAGAGTGTATTCCCTCTGGTATTACTTGATGACATACGTCAGCCGGGCATTCAGTTTGCCAGTCTGATTTGTAATCCGGCAGGGCGTGAGTGGCAGGAATATTATCAACAGCACAATCCGCAGGCGACACTATGTTTGGGTGCCGAATATCGCCTTCTGAGACGGGAATTTACCGCTACAATCCCCTTGCCAATAGAACGTCGCTTTAGTCTGACCATTAATTTAGGGGGCAGTGATCCGCTTGGTTATACATTGCCGTTATTGCAGGCAATAAATAAAACAGTAACTGATGCTCCCATCAGAGTTGTTACCGGTCCGGGTATGGATAGTGAGCAGCTTGAGGCGATAAAAGCTTATATAAACGATTCCGGTTACGCCATTCAGCATGTGCACAACTGCCAGGATATGGCCGATTTATGGAGCAACTCCCGTCTTGCTATCACCGCTGCCGGAGGGAGTCAGTTTGAGCTGGCAGCCTGCCACACACCAGCCGTTTTGCTGGTAGTTGCCGAAAATCAGCGAAATACAACCGAACAATCTGTAAAGCAGGGATGGTGCATGATGTATGATGCTCTTGATTGTATTGATTTAGACCAAATCAGTAAGCACGTGACATCGATGTGGCACGATGGTGAGAAGTTGAGCCGTATGAGTTTGGCTGCCTCAGACTATGCAACCAAAGACGGGGCATTTTGCTTGCTGAATTCAATACTGGATCTTTCATAGTTACTGTAAGCCAGTGTGAGTAAGGTGGAGGGTATATCGCTTTGGTAAAGGTTAGAGAAGCATCGCCGGAGGATTGTTTAGACATATACCGTTGGCGGAATGACGAAGTAACCAGACAAATGTCTCAAACGACAGACAAAGTCGCACGCAAAGAGCATGAAGAATGGTTTGCCGCGTCTTTAAAAAACAGACGTCGGTTACTGGTGATATGTGAAGATGAATGCGGCGATAAAATAGGAATTGTGCACTTTGAAGTTAAAGGCAACCGTGCCCTGATTTCAATCAACATTGCTCCCCATCAACGTGGCCGCGGTCTGGCAAGAGCCTGCATAACCGAGGGGATTGCTTTGCTAAATAGCCGCTTCGAAAATATTCATGTTGTTAAAGCTGAAATTAAACCTGAAAATACAGCGAGTCAGCAGGCATTCCTCAATGCAAACTTTTGTCCGGCAAAACACGCTGAGGCACTGCTGTGTTTTGAGTATAGCAATACAGTTGATACCCAGTAAGCGGCAACCCCTCCGTATTTATACTTCCGTATTCATTACTATACATAATATGCAATTTGCGAGATATGGCTTTGGTTGGCTAACCTTTGTACAACTGCTAAACTGGAGCTGAGGTGAAAGGTATGATTAACTTTAATACAGATAAACCCATGTCGCTGCTCGAACAAGTTCAGCAACGCCAGGATAAGATGTCTGAGAAGCTCGCTTCCGGTAAGCAAATCAATAGTGCTGCCGACGGCGCTGCTGCGCAGCAAATTATTGACCGCTTAACGTCTGAAGTTGAAGGCGGTCGCCAGGCCGTAAACAATGCTTACGATGGAATCTCGCTTGCACAAGTTGCAGAGAGCGGGCTGGAAGGCATTAATAACGATGTGAATCGTATTCGTGAGTTAACGCTGCAATCAGGCAGTGGTATTCTGAACGATGCCGATCGTCAGGCGATTCAGTCTGAGATATCCCAGTTACAGCAGAATATTTCCCAGACCATTGAACAAACCGAGTTCGCTGGTAAGCCCCTGTTGTCGGACAGTGGCTCAATTGATTTTCAGGTAGGTAGTCAGGCGGGGCAGCAGATTAGTGTGGGCACCCGTGATATTGGCAGCGAGTTATCAGACGTTCTGTCAGTAGACATAACTTCGCAGTCACTGGAAGATTCACTGGCTGCCGCTGATGCTGCCATCGAGGCCGTAGGCGGTGCGCGTGGCGACCTTGGCGCGGTACAAAATCAGTTTGCATCTACTGCGCGTAATCTTACCGAAACCAATGTGAATCAGGCGGCGGCACGCAGTCGGATTCAGGATACGGATTATGCTCAGGCAAGTTCTCAGCAAGCTGTCAATGACGTGCAGAATCAGGCGGCACTGACGGTGCAGGCACAGGCCAATCAGCAGCAGGGTCAGGTACTGAGTTTGCTGAATAACTAAATCGAGCATTTTTAGAACAAAGGCAGGTTTACCTGCCTTTTTTATTGCCAATAATCCGCTTTTTTCATTGCGATTCACATTGTTACCGCTACAATTGCCAGAGCGCTCTATACCAAATTGCATGCTTATCTATGCAAATAGGTATTATCAACCCTTGATTTCGGCCGCCAGACTGTACTGCTGCCAAATCAATCGATGTTTACCAACCGGGAAGGTGGAAATGTTGATGACGGTAAAAATTGTGTCCGATTTTTGACAGTCGCACACACAAAACCGTGGTTTGGTATAAACTAGTAAATATAACAATAGCGTTTGGGGACTGAATGAAGGATATATTGCTTGTTAGTGATAACAATGCATTACAACAAAATCTGCACACGATCCTGACATTTTTAGGGGAGCCGTGTGTTTCACTTTCGGTGTCTGAAGCGCAATCGTTGCTCGAAAACAAATCACCCGTTGCGGTGATCATCGATGTAGAAACCGGCAACGATGCCCTGGCGTTAATCAAAAATTATCCTCAGCATCCGTTCGTAGCAATCAATATGGCCGACCAGCCAGGCCTTAGCGTAGGCAATTTGGTGGGGCATATCACGCTGCCGATAACTTACCCGGCACTGACGCAGGCTATTCACCGCTGCCAGGAATATATTCGTAGTCACCCCGTACGCAACGGCGCGGTCCCCACTAAAACCCGGTTATTCCGCAGTCTGGTGGGTAAAAGCGAGCAAATTCAGGGCGTTCGTCGCCTGGTAGAACAGGTTGCACCCACTGAAGCCACAGTGCTTATTCTGGGGGAGTCTGGAACCGGTAAAGAAGTTGTCGCGCGTAATGTTCACTTTTTATCTGAGCGCAAAGATGGGCCGTTCATCCCGGTAAACTGCGGTGCCATACCCGGTGAACTGCTGGAAAGTGAGCTGTTTGGTCACGAAAAGGGCGCTTTTACCGGTGCTATCAGTGCCCGTAAAGGCCGTTTTGAGCTGGCCGAAGGCGGCACATTGTTTCTCGATGAAATCGGTGATATGCCGCTGCAGATGCAGGTGAAATTACTGCGCGTTCTGCAGGAAAGAATGTTTGAAAGAGTCGGTGGTAACCGGCCCATACAGTGTGACGTGCGAATTATCGCCGCTACCCATCGCGATCTGGAAAAGATGATTGCCGATGATAAGTTCCGCGAGGATTTATATTACCGTCTGAATGTGTTCCCTATTGACAGTCCGGCCCTGCGTGAACGCCGAGAGGATATCCCGTTACTGTTGCAGGAGTTGATCAGCCGCATTCAGGGGGATGGTGTTGACCCGGTGAAATTTACCGAGCGTGCTATCAGTTCGCTGATGGAACACCCCTGGTCGGGCAATGTCCGCGAATTGTCTAACCTGGTGGAACGGCTGATGATCCTCTATCCAGGCCAGATTGTCGATGTGCAGGATCTGCCGCAAAAATATCAGTATGGTGATATGGAGCGCTTCGAGCCGGATTACCCGGAAGAAGTGCTTGAGCGGGATGCCTTCAATGAACTCTTTGCCGAGTCGGCCGGGTACGATGATGATACATCTGAGCCTGAACCGGCTATCAACGGATATTTACCGGATGAAGGGGTAAACCTCAAAGAGTATCTCTCGGAGCTGGAGATTAATCTTATCCAGCAAGCCCTCGATCAGCAGGAGTGGGTTGTCGCCCGGGCTGCCGATAAGCTGGGAATGCGCCGAACCACCCTGGTTGAGAAAATGCGCAAGTACAATATTCAGCGTGACTAACACCGTTGGCCTGAGAAAGAGTTAATCATTCGGTTAGCTCCATCTCTGTAGGTAAACGCCGATAACCTCCATTTGTCATTATATTGACAGCGAAGACTTCGTCAGAAATCACTTATCTTATTGAAATTTAATGCCTAAATTTCTGGCACGACTAATGCTAATTCCTTAGCAGTCCAACAAGTGTCTGCAAATTGACGAGGAATGTATGGCATTAAATAGTCGTGTTGCCAATACCGTAGAAGAAGTATCGATAAAGCCGGGGAAAAGCCGTCAGGCCGCGGCCGATTTATCGCTGGTACGCGAAACTGCTCAATCACAGCAGCAGGAACTCGACTCCTTACGACAACAAGCGTCCCGCCTTAACCACCTGTTACAGGTTATGCCTGCCGGGGTTATCGTGCTGGATGGCAAAGGGTATGTCCAGCAAGCTAATGAGCAAGCCTCTCTGCTACTTGGCGAGCCGCTCGAAGGTGAGCTGTGGCGAACCATTATTGCCCGCTCTTTTAAACCCCGCGCCGATGATGGTCACGAAGTGTCGTTGTTCGACGGGCGTCGGGTTAAACTGTCTATTACGCCGCTGGTGAATGAACCAGGGCAACTTATCGTGCTTACCGACCTGACGGAAACCCGCCAGTTACAAGCACGTCTGAGTCACCTGCAGCGCTTGTCCTCACTGGGCAAAATGGTTGCTTCTCTGGCCCATCAAATTCGTACGCCACTGTCAGCGGCAATGCTGTATGCGGCCAATCTGACCCGCAAGAATCTGCAGCCGGAATCCGGCGTTCAGTTTGCGCATAAACTGCAGGACCGACTCAAAGAACTGGAGAGCCAGGTCAACGACATGTTGCTGTTCGCCAAAAGCGGTGAGCAACAGGTCGTTAACGATATCTCAGTGCAAGAACTGTATGAGGCAATTGCGCCGACAGCGCAAACCATTACTCAGAGCCAGGATCAGCTCGTTATCTATAAAGGTCAGCATATTAATGCGTCGATCACCGGTAATCTTACCGCTTTGCAGGGTGCTTTACTCAATCTGATCCAGAATGCCAGCCAGATTAGCCCGAAGGGCAGTGACGTGACCGTGCAGTTCAGCGTACTAAACCGCTGGTTGTGTATCACCATCAGTGATCAGGGACCGGGTATTTCTGACGCCCTGAAAGATAAAATTTTCGAACCCTTTTACACCACCAAAACGCATGGCACCGGCCTTGGCCTGGCCGTAGTGCAGTCGGTGGTGAAAGCACATCAGGGCCGCATTAATGTGGAAAATCTGGCCGACGAAGGCGCCTGTTTTTCCATAATGTTACCTCGCGCATTTGCCAGTGATATGGTAATTGCCGACACCCAACCAGAGGAATAACCCATGCCAAAAACAACCGTACTGATCGTCGAGGATGATGCAGGCCTGCGCGAGGCGCTGGTAGATACGCTGTTACTGGCTGATTATCAGGTGGTCGCCGCCGATTCAGCAGAGCAGGCGATTATGCTGCTCAGTAAGCAGTCGGTGGATATCGTGGTAAGTGATATTCAGATGGGCGAAATGAATGGCCTGGCGCTATTAAAAGCGATTAAGAGCAAAGATGCCAATTTACCGGTACTGCTGATGACGGCTTATGCCACAGTGGATGACGCCGTGAGTGCCATGCGCGATGGTGCGACGGATTATTTGTCCAAACCCTTTGCTCCCGAAGTGCTGCTGAATCTGGTTGGCCGCTATGCACCGGCGCAAAAAGTAGAGTCCCGTCAACCCATTGTAGGCGACAGTAGCAGCCTGGAATTACTGCAACTAGCGCGTAAGGTAGCTCGCTCAGAGGCAACCGTGATGGTGTTGGGGCCAAGTGGTTCGGGTAAAGAAGTGCTGTCCCGTTATATCCATGACAATTCGCAGCGCAGTCAGTCACCTTTTGTGGCGATTAACTGTGCGGCCATTCCTGAAAATATGCTGGAGGCTACCTTATTTGGATATGAGAAAGGTGCATTTACCGGCGCAGTGCAGGCGTGTCCTGGTAAGTTCGAACAAGCACAGGGGGGCACTTTGCTGCTCGACGAAATCACCGAGATGGACCTGGCGTTGCAAGCTAAGTTATTACGTGTCCTGCAGGAAAAAGAAGTGGAGCGTCTGGGTGCTCGCAAAACCATTGAACTGGATGTGCGGGTGATTGCCACCAGCAACCGCGATCTTAAAGAAGCCGTGGCCCGGGGCGAATTTCGGGAGGATTTATATTACCGACTGAATGTGTTTCCAATCACCTGGTTGCCACTGGCACAGCGGGTAGGGGATATTATTCCTCTCGCCGAACACCTGATCAATCGTCATGCTGCTCAGCAAGGATTAGGGCAGTTAAAATTGAGTGCGTCAGCACGTAGTAAACTGTTACAGCATGGCTGGCCGGGTAATGTCCGTGAACTGGAAAATGTTTGTCAGCGAGCATTGATACTATGTGAATCCGAGGTAATTGATGCCAGCGATCTGATGATCGAACCTATGAGCGGGCAGTCCTTTGCTTCTGCCAGTGAAGCAGATTATGAAGAAGATGATAGCCGGCTGGGCTCGGAGCTGCGCTACCAGGAGCACCAGATCATTCTGGATACTCTGGCGTCCTGCAAAGGAAAGCGCAAGGATGTGGCCGAAAAGCTCGGCATCAGCCCGCGTACGCTGCGCTATAAACTGGCGCGCATGCGCGAGCAGGGTATCGAAGTACCGGCCTGATACTACATTTACCCACCTACCTGCAGGGCGCTTATTTCAGCGCCCTGTTTGCTACTACCCTCCAATTGCCGTCATAAAATTGGCATAAATACGTAAGCTTCTGATATTAAATAATAATAAAAGTTGGTCTGGTCCTTGCTGTAGATCCCAGTAAGTACAATTAAAGCCATAAATCCGGCACCACCGGACTGGCAATCAACACACATCAGGAGCCGTTATGGACGTTAAAGCCAACAGTTTGTATCAGGAAATGCAGGCTATGATCGCGCAGACTCGTCTGGACGTTAATCCACAGCAAAATCTTGAAGTCAGTACAGAGTTAAATACTTCGAAAAGCGATTTTGCCGCGATGCTGGGCAATGCTGTTGAGAAGGTAAACAGTATGCAACTCGAATCCAAAGAAATGACTCAGCGTTTCGAAATGGGCGACAAATCCCTCAGCCTGGCGGAAGTAATGCTGGCTAAAGAGAAGTCTGGCATTGCGTTTGAAGCCACCGTTCAGGTGCGCAACAAAGTGCTGGAAGCGTACAAGCAAATCATGAATATGCCGGTGTAGTGGAGTAACTGACTGTGGCTGAAGCAACGGGAACAAATCTGGCCGTCTCTGACGCGTCGGATTCCGATAACGAGCAAAAATCCGGCTTTATGGATACCATTGGCAGTACCGATATGGTGCGCCAGATGACGCTGGTCGTTGTGTTGGTAATCAGCGTAGCTATCGCCATCTTTGTGGTGTTGTTTATCCAGGAACCGGATTTCCGTCCGCTGGCTAAAATGGACACCGAAGAGCTGATTGAAACCCTCGATTATCTTGATGCCAACCAGATTGAATATCAGTTGGAAGGTAATATCGTTCACGTTCGGGTCGACGAATACCAAAAAATTAAACTGGGTATGAGCCGTGAAGGTCTGGCGCAGGCCGAACAGGCTGGCAGCGACATTATCATGCAGGATATGGGCTTTGGCGTGTCACAGCGGGTGGAAATGGAACGCCTCAAACACGCTCGGGAAATGCAGGTGGCTGCCACGATTGAAGACATGGCCAGCATCAAAAAGGCCCGCGTACTGCTGGCATTGCCGAAAGAAAACGTGTTTGCCCGCCGTGAGAAAAAAGCCAGCGCTACGGTAGTATTAACCGCAAAACGGGGCTCGGCAATAACCGGTGAAGAAGTTGACGCGGTAGTCGATATCGTGGCCTCGGCGGTGCAGGGCATGGAACCAGAGAGAGTGACCGTCACCGACAGTAACGGCCGGTTACTGAACTCCGGCTCGCAAAATTCAGTCAGTGCCAGGGCACGAAAAGAATATGAAATCGAACGTCAGCGTGAGAGCGAATATCAGGAAAAAATTGATGCTATTTTGATCCCCGTGCTGGGTATTGGTAACTACACAGCGCAGGTAGATGTCAGCATGGACTTTACCGCGGTAGAGCAAACCCAGCGCCGGTATAACCCGGATTTACCCGCCGTGCGCAGTGAAATGGTGGTCGAGGAAAACTCTGTGGGTTCGGTTGCCGCCGGCATTCCCGGCGCGATCAGTAATCAGCCGCCACTGGATGCTAATATTCCTGAAAACGCAGTAGGAAATGGTCAGGTTGCGCCGGTCCCCGGCCGTACCACTAAAGAATCAACCCGCAACTATGAACTCGACACCACTATCAGCCATACCAAGCAACAAACTGGTGTGATCCGTCGTCTGAGTGTGTCAGTGGCGGTGGACTATCAACAAAGCACGGCTGAAGATGGCACTGTGACCAGTGAAGCCCGCAGCCAGGAAGAGTTACTTAGCATTCGCCGTTTACTGCAGGGCGGTATCGGCTTCGACGTTACCCGTGGTGACAGCCTCGAAGTGGTCAGCATGCCGTTCAGTCGCATCGATGCCGGTGATATGGAAGAGCTACCACTTTGGGAACAACCTTTCTTTATGCCTATACTTAAGTGGGTAATGGGCGGACTGGTCGTTATCACGCTGATCTTTGCCGTCATCAGACCGATGCTGTCAAAACTGATCAATCCGGCGGATAGTCAGGCTAGTGATGAATTTGACGCTGATGAAGGATTGGATCTGGGTGATGATACCATTAACATGCTGTCCAGCGAGTTTGATGCCGGCCAGGTTGGCTTTGCACCGGATGGCTCGTTAATGTTACCGGATCTGCATAAAGATGAAGATGTGTTAAAAGCGGTGCGTGCACTGGTGGCCAATGAACCTGAACTATCTGCCCAGGTAGTGAAGGGCTGGCTGTTGCAGGATGAGTAATTAAGGGGTCGTAACATGGCAGAAGAACTGGCCACACAAGAAGAACAAACTTACGACGTAAGTAAGCTCGAAGGCGTTGAGAAAGCCGCGATCCTGCTACTGAGCCTGTCGGAAGAAGATGCTGCCCAGATCCTTAAACATCTGGAGCCAAAACAGGTACAAAAACTCGGTGCGGCCATGGCCCGTATCGATGATATGACACAGGCAAAAATTACCTCTGTACATAAGCATTTTATCGAAGAAATTCAGAACTACTCAACCATTGGTTTCCAGAGTCAGGACTTTGTGAAACGGGCGTTAACTGCCGCGTTGGGTGAAGACAAAGCCGCCAACCTGATTGATCAGATCCTGATGGGCTCCGGCGCTAAAGGCCTGGATTCCCTTAAGTGGATGGATTCCAAGCAGGTGGCGAGTATTATTCGCAACGAACACCCGCAGATCCAGACCATCGTGTTGTCTTATCTGGAGCCCGAGCAATCTGCCGAGATTTTGTCGCAGTTCCCCGAAAAAGTTCGCCTGGATTTATTGATGCGGGTAGCCAACCTCGAAGAAGTTCAACCTGCTGCGTTGCAGGAGCTTAATGAGATCATGGAGAAACAGTTTGCCGGTCAGGCCGGTACCCAGGCAGCCAAAATGGGCGGCCTGAAGTCTGCTGCCGATATTATGAATTACCTGGATACCAGTATTGAAGGCCAACTGATGGATGCGATTCGCGAGCAGGACGAAGAACTCAGTCAGCAAATTCAGGATCTGATGTTTGTGTTCGACAACCTGGTGGATGTGGACGATCGTGGTATTCAGGCTATTCTGCGCGAGGTGCAGCAGGACTCGCTGCTTAAAGCCATTAAGGGCGCCGACGAAGAACTCAAGAACAAGATCACCAACAACATGTCGAAACGTGCAGCAGAAATGCTCACTGATGATCTTGAGGCCATGGGGCCGGTGCGGATCAGCGAAGTGGAAACTGCACAGAAAGAAATTCTGTCGGTGGCCCGACGCCTGGCTGATGCCGGTGAAATTATGCTTGGCGGCGGTGGCGGCGAAGAATTCCTCTAACAGGATAAGCTATGAAATCCTATAAATCATTCACAGTTGAAGAGCTCGAAGACGCCAAAGGCTGGGATTTGCCACATGTTGAGCAGCCGGAGTCAACGCAAGAGAGCAAAACTAACGCGCTGAATCGCCGCAGCGACTGGAAATATGAGCCACCGGAAGAACCGGAAGAAATTAAGCCGCCCACTGCCGAGGAAATAGAAGCCATTCGTCAGGCCGCTTATGAAGAAGGCTATAATGAAGGCAAACAAACCGGCTTTGAAGAAGGTAAAACCGAAGGCCAGGCGCAAGGCCATGAAGAAGGCCTGGCCAGTGGTCACGAGGCCGGGCTGGCTCAGGGGCTTGAGCAGGGGCAGGCACAAATCAGCCAGCAAACCGAATTGTGGGAATCGCTGGTCACGCAGCTTCATGAGCCGTTAACCAGGGTAGATGAACAGGTTCGCAAAGAAGTGGTTAAACTGGCCGTAGCGCTGGCACGTTCGGTAGTCCGCACGGAAGTCAGAACCAACGAAGACATTATTCTTCAGGCGCTCAGCGAAGGCCTTAAAGCGCTGCCGGTGGAAGAAAACCACTACAGTATTCATCTTCATCCTGAAGATATCCAGCTGGTGCAGTCTCATTTTGGCGAAGAAACCATCAAAGAACGCGGCTGGACACTTATTGATACTCCGGGCATGGAGCGCGGCGGTTGCGATATTGTTACCCAGCACAATGCTGTAGACCTTTCCATTGAACGACGCAGTCGCAATGTGCTCGATAAATTCCTGTTAGAGCAGGGCTTATCTGATGACAGTTAGTCTGGTATCCCACCTGCAACAACTTCAGAAGCAGGTGCCATCACCACCGGTTGTCGCGGCCGGTAAGCTTATTCGAGGCATTGGCCTGACGCTTGAGGCGGTAGGCTGTCAATTACCCGTCGGTAGCCAGTGTATGGTGCAAACCATCGACGGTGAAATAGAAGCCGAAGTGGTTGGCTTTGGCGATCACATTACCTATTTAATGCCCACCGAGGCGGTGCGCGGGATTGTGCCCGGCTCACGGGTGTTACCGCTTAATCGGGACAGCGGTTTATCCGTGGGGTTAGGCATGCTTGGCAGAGTAGTAGACGGCAATGGCCAGCCGCTTGACGGGCTTGGTCCCATTGAGTCCACTGAACGGGTGCCTACCACCAAACCGCCAATTAATCCGCTGGCCCGGCGAACTATCGCCGAACCCATGGATGTGGGCGTGCGTGCAATCAATGCCATCACTACCGTAGGGGTAGGACAGCGTATGGGATTATTCGCCGGCAGTGGCGTGGGTAAAAGTGTGCTGCTCGGTATGATGACCCGCGGTGCCAAAGCTGATGTGGTGGTGGTTGGTCTGGTGGGTGAACGGGGCCGCGAGGTAAAAGAATTTATCCACGATATCCTTACCGAAGAAGAACGTCAGCGCGCGGTTGTCGTTGCAGCACCTGCCGATACCTCGCCACTGATGCGTTTAAAGGGCTGCGAAACCGCCGTTACTATTGCCGAATACTTCCGCGATCAGGGCATGAATGTTCTGTTACTTATCGACTCGTTAACCCGTTATGCTATGGCCCAGCGTGAAATTGCGCTGGCGGTAGGCGAGCCACCGGCTACTAAAGGCTACCCGCCCTCAGTATTTGCCCGCTTGCCGGCTCTGGTAGAGCGCGCCGGTAATGGCAGCGAAAATCAGGGCTCGATCACGGCTTTTTATACTGTCCTGACAGAAGGTGACGATTTGCAGGACCCTATTGCCGACTCCGCCCGTGCAATTCTTGACGGTCATATTGTACTGTCACGCTCGCTGGCGGAAAGCGGCCATTACCCGGCCATTGACATTGAGGCCTCTATCAGTCGGGTTATGCCGCAGGTAGTGAGTGAAGAACATTTGTTTCAGGCTCGTCGTATTCGCCAGGTTTATTCCACCTATCAGCAAAACCGCGACCTGATTACTCTCGGGGCTTATACACGTGGCACCGATGCCCGGGTTGATTTAGCCATTAATGCCGAACCCGCCATCAAAGCGTTACTGCAACAAGGCATGAAACAGGTGACCGCATACGACGAAAGCCTGGAAGCCATGAGTAAGCTGGCCGGCGGCTTAGGTAAAGGCTAATAGCAATGGCCCGTAACGATGTTACCCGTTCTATTGAGCAGCTAGCCACCGTTTTACGCATGGAGCTGGAAAAAGAAAACAAAGCCTTAAATGCCTTTCGTCTGGCTCAGGATTATCTTCAGCAACAGCGTACCAAACTCACCAGCCTGCAACAGTACCGCATGGATTATGTGCGGCAGCTCCAGCAGGAGGGCAGTGGTGGCGTAAAAGCGCATCACTACCAACAGCGTTTGTCTTTTGTTGCCAAGCTGGATAAAGCCTGTGAGCAGCAGGGGCATGTTATTGCCCAGTGTAAAATGGCGGCCGACCAGCGTCGTACTCAGTGGCTAGCTCAGCAGCGCCGACGTCAGGCCGTTGAAAAGCTCATCGAAAAGAAAGACCAGAGCCTGCAGATTATCGACAATCGTCTCGAGCAACAGATGATGGATGAGCTGGCTACCCAGCGTCTGCTACGCCGCTCTATCTCCTGAATCCGCCTTTGATAAAAGTGGCGCATTCTTTGCAAAATCTTTGCTGAAGCGACTAATACTGATGTAACAACACATCAAATTCAAGCAGTTAGGTATTGAGGACTCGGTTATGATGCAACAGCTTGCCACGCAACGATCACAAATTGCCGCCTTCCCGGAGACATTGCCGGAAAGTGCTGCCAAACGTGATCCGGCTCAAACCAGAGAGTCTGTAGTACCTGTCAGCCCTGACCCGTCGGCAGCGGCAAAGTCAGGTAAAAGTGCCCCGGAAAAAGATAGCTTTGCCGAGGTACTCAATCGTCAACGTGGCGACGAACAAACTGCTGAGGCAAAAAGCAAAGCCGCTAAAGAGAGTCAGTCAGCGTCTGAGAATGAAGAAATTGCGGCCTCGTCATCAGCCCGGCAGAGCAACAAAGAAACCGCTGAGGCTAACAGTACGGCAAAAACAGAGAGCGGTGAGTCAACTGGCGATCAAGCCAGTGGAACAGCAGACAAGCTTGCTGATGATTCAGCAAACAACCCCAAAGCGACGTCAGGTAAAATGCCCAGCGGCGCTGAACAGCAGATAGAGACTGACGAGCGTCAGGTTTCTGCCGCTCAGACAACTCAGGAGCGCATCGACAACATTGCCGCTGCCGAGGAGGATATTGCAGATATTGCCATGTTGCTGGGCGGCAATACTGCCCCCACGGCCGATGGCGAACCGGACTATCTTGCTCTGGTAGATGCCGTACGAGCCCTGCAGGATAAGTTAACCCCGGCCACAGACAAACCAGCAAGTATCAATGAACCGCTTAGTAACGAAGATATTATCAGTATGTTGCCAACCGATATGGGGCAGCCCATAAAGGGGGACGTGCTAACCAAATTGCAGGACTGGCTGAATAGCCTGTTGCCAGGTGAGCTGCCAGAGGATATTCAGGCTTCACCACTGCAACAAATGCGAGGTGCTGAACAGGTACTCTCCGATTTGCTGGCATTGGTGAAGCAGGTCAAAGCCAGCGCAGAAAGTGAAGAAGCAGGAACGGGAAATAGCAAATTTACCTCTGACCCGGCCTTGCTAGCGGCTGTTGAGAACATGACGGCGGAGTCTGCGGATAAAGTTGCTGAAGAGGCGCAATTGTCAGAAGAAAACCTGCTGGCTTTGGCCATGGCTTTGTTGCAGGGATTACCCAATGAGCGTCAGAACGCCAACAACGATACCAAACCAGCCGCCGAGGAAGGTGAACAGGCGTTATTACCTGAGATAGCAGCGGCTAACGTGCAGCTGGCCGAAGAACCAATTGCCGTGGCAGAGACAACAGACGAAGCGCTAATCAATCAGGCCGCGTTGCTGGTAAGCCTTATGCGCCAGGCTCAGCATAATGCAGACGCACCGAAAACAGAGACTACCGTAAATACCGACAAAGTGCCCGTTAAAGGCACTGAACCTGATGCGCTGACATCGTTGCTTAGCGGCAGTAACGATAAGACTTTACAGGAACTGGCGCAGGTGATGACCGATAGTGCCAGTAAAGCCAATCCGGCACTCACCGATACCCAGTTAAGTCAGATGCGCAGCCAGTTAACCAGCGGCCTTGAAGAAATGCGCACGCAGTTAAAGCAGGGCCATCAACCGGGGATTGACCTGGCAGCACTGGTGCAACAAACCGTGCAGGATGTCGCCCCGGAAAATGGGCAGAATATAGCGTTACCGGTCATGCAGGATGTTCAGCAACTCACCCAGCTTGCTTCGATGGCAGGCATGAGCCAGGGACAGGAACAACAATTAGGTGAGCTGATCACTGTAGCCCGGGACGTGCTGGTTCATGAAACCCGCCAGCAGCACGGTGATGCCCTTAAATCCATGCAACAGCAATCCGTTTTTGATAAGCCGGTCAATGTGCAGCAAACTCAGGGCCAGCAACAAATTGCTGAGAAGATCCGCTGGATGGTAAATGGTCGTCAGTCGATGGCTGAAATCCGTCTTGATCCACCGGAAATGGGCAGCATGCAAATCCGCCTGAACGTGTCGGGCGACAGCGCATCAGTAAGTTTTGTGGTGCAATCCCAGCAGGCTAAAGAAGCACTTAACGAAGCTATGCCGCGGTTACGTGACATGTTCTCAGAACAGGGGCTGGATTTAGGCGAGTCCTTTGTTAGTCAGCAAAACAGTGGTGAGGCTGGCGACGGAGAATTTGCCGATCGGCAGGGTGGTGGCTTTGGTGAATCGGCTGACGAAGAGACAAAAAGTCAGGAAACTCACGTTGTCCGACCTGCAAACGGCCTGATTGACGACTATGTTTAATGAAAACATAGCGTTTGCCGTTGCCATTTATTGGTAAGCAGACATAATACGCCTAATTTGTGTATGTGAGAGTGGTTGGAAAATGGCTGAAGAAGAGTTACAGATTGAAGAAACCGGTGGTAAGAAAAGCAAGCTGATGCTGATCATCATTATCGCCGTAGTGCTGATTGGCGGTGGTGGTGCAGCGTACTTCTTCTTATTTGCCGGCGGTGATGAACCAACAGCAGCAGAGGAGCTGGCGGCCGAAGGTGGTGGCCAGGCGGCAGCGATGCCAGAGGCTAACGCCAGTGTTGGCACTGCCCTCTATGTAGCAATGCCGCGGCCGATTGTATTTAACGTGCCGGGTTCAGGCCGTGACAGACTGGTACAGATTAAAGTTCAGTTAATGGTGCGTGGTACCGATAACGAGGAAAAGGCAAAAACGCATATTCCTTTAATCGAAGGTACCTTGCTGCAAACTTTCAGCGCCAGCAACGCTGATGACCTGGTCACAGAGCCGGGTAAAATTGAGTTAAGAGACAATGCCCTGGAAGCGGTGCAAAATGCACTGAAGGACATTGCCGGTGGTGAAGTGGTTGAACGGGTACTGTTTACCGACTTCGTTATGCAATAGCAGGAGTTCGCTGTGAGCGATTTATTATCACAAGATGAAATTGATGCGCTGCTCCACGGGGTAGACGACGTCGAGGAAGAAGAAGTCGCCCATGAGCCGGGAGACTCGTCGGCGCTCGAGTATGACTTTTCATCACAGGATCGTATCGTTCGTGGCCGAATGCCAACACTGGAAATTGTTAATGAGCGATTCGCCCGGCATTTACGGGTGAGTCTGTTCAATATGATGCGCCGCAGTGCGGAAGTGTCGATTAACGGTATTCAGATGATTAAGTTTGGTGAGTACATTCATACCCTGTTTGTACCAACCAGCCTGAATATGGTGCGTTTCAGACCGTTAAAGGGCACCGGCCTGATCACTATGGAAGCGCGGCTGGTATTTATTCTGGTGGATAACTTTTTTGGTGGTGACGGCCGTTACCACGCGAAAATTGAGGGGCGGGAGTTTACGCCCACTGAGCGGCGGATTATTCAGATGCTGCTGAAAATCATCTTCGAGGATTACAAGGAAGCGTGGGCGCCAGTAATGGATGTGTCGTTTGAATATCTCGACTCCGAAGTTAACCCGGCCATGGCTAATATTGTCAGCCCCACGGAAGTAGTGGTGATCAGTTCATTCCATATTGAGCTGGACGGTGGTAGTGGTGACTTCCATGTGTCACTGCCTTACTCGATGCTGGAACCCATCCGTGAACTGCTCGATGCCGGTGTGCAGAGCGATAAGGAAGATACGGATCTGCGCTGGAGTAAAGCGCTGCGGGATGAAATTATGGACGTGCATGTGGAACTCAGCACGCACATGCTGGATTTTGAGGTGTCATTACGGGATGTCATGAACTTCAAGCCCGGCGATATTATCCCTATTGAAATGCCCGAGCATATTACAGTGTTGATTGAAGATTTACCTACCTTCCGGGCTAAGCTGGGGCGGTCGAGGGAAAATCTGGCCCTGAAGATTGCCGAGAAGATACCCAGACCTACCTCCGTGAAGTCTGAGTTACAGTTACTTACCCGCGGTGGCCGGATCATCGATAACGATGCCGAACTGCAGGTACTGGAAGAAGATTTATAGTCGCAAGACAGATTGAGAAATAAGAGGCGAGATCATGAGTGAAGAAGACGGTATGGACGATTGGGCCGCAGCCATGGCTGAACAGGCCGATGCTGAGTCCGAAAGCGAAGGGGGTGACGACGACGGCGTCCGCGTAGCTGAACTTGACGAACTGTCTGATGACGCGCCCATCACCCAGGAAGAGAAAAAGAAACTCGATACCATTCTGGATATCCCGGTAACCATTTCCATGGAAGTCGGTCGTAGTCAGATCAGTATCCGTAACCTGCTGCAATTAAACCAGGGCTCAGTGGTTGAGCTTGACCGCGTAGCAGGTGAACCGTTAGACGTTCTTGTAAATGGCACGCTGATTGCTCATGGAGAAGTAGTAGTGGTCAACGACAAGTTCGGGATTCGGTTAACGGATGTTATTAGTCAAATCGAGAGAATCAAAAAGCTCAGGTAAATTTCCTTTCAAAACAGGGGGATGCTTTGTCTCCCTGGTTTCAACCCTGTATTGTGCTGAGGCGCAGGCCGCCAACTCCATCACCAATCCCAGCTCGGTACTGTCAATTTTTCTATCATTGCTGCTGATTGTCGCGATTATATTTTCCCTCGCATATGTAATGCGACGGTTTAATGTCACTCCCGGCAGCTCCGGTCAGTTAAAAGTCATTGCCAGCCTGTCGGCCGGTGCCCGCGAGCGGGTTATGGTGTTACAGGTAGGCGATGAGCAACACCTGATTGGCGTGACCGCGCAAAACATCAATCACCTCAGCAAACTCGAACAGCCCCTGGAAAACGTGACCGGCAATGCCGCTGGCAGCGGTGGTGGCGCGGCTTTTAAACAAAAGCTGGTGCAGGCCATGGCGCAAAAAATGAATCCGGGTATGAAGGACAACAACGATGACAAATAGAATGAAAGCCATCGTCATACTCCTGTTGGGCGGTTTGTTGTTATCACTACCAGCCGTTGCTCAGCAAGGTATCCCGGCCGTTACCGTTACTAATAATGGCGATGGTACCCAGGATTACACCATGACCCTTCAGGCGCTGTTTATCATGACCGCGCTGAGCCTGATCCCGGCATTTATCATGATGATGACCTCGTTTACCCGGATCATCGTGGTACTGTCAATTTTGCGTCAGGCCATTGGTCTGCAGCAGTCACCCTCTAACCAGATTCTGGTTGGCGTGAGTCTGTTTTTGTCACTGTTCATCATGACACCGGTGTTTGATGAAATTAACGTTCGCGCATTACAGCCTTATCTGGATGAAGAGATGACCTCCATGGAGGCCTTTGAGCAGGCAAAAGGGCCCATGCGTGCCTTTATGCTGTCGCAAACCCGGGTCAAGGATTTAGAAACCTTTGTGTCGATTGCCGGTGAGGAAGACCAATACGCCGATCCAACCGAAGTACCGCTGAACATCCTTATTCCGGCCTTTGTCACCAGTGAATTAAAAACGGCATTTCAGATTGGTTTTATGCTGTTTATTCCATTTTTGATAATCGACCTGGTGGTCGCCTCGATATTGATGGCGATGGGGATGTTGATGCTGTCACCGATGATCGTGTCATTGCCCTTTAAACTGATGTTATTTGTACTGGTGGATGGCTGGAATCTGATTTTCGGCACCCTGGCCACCAGTTTCGGAATGGGAGTCTGACCCGATGAGCCCAGAGGTCTTTGTTGAAATCCTGCGTGAGTCTATGTTTATGGTGATCCTGCTGGTGTCGGCAGTGATCGTACCGAGCATAATTGTTGGCCTGGTGGTGGCAGTCTTCCAGGCGGCCACCTCAATCAACGAACAAACCATGAGTTTCCTGCCGCGCTTAATTGTTACGCTGCTGGCGCTGAGCTGGGGGGGAAACTGGCTGGTGCAGAAGCTGATGGATTTTACCTTCCATATGGTTGAGAAAATTCCGCAGGTGGTGGGCTAAATGGAAGTCGAACTGGCCGCCATTAATCAGTTTCTGGCTGATTTATTGCTGCCATTTATGCGTATCAGCGGGATGTTTTCCGCGATGGTTGGACTGAGCGCCAAGTCCATCCCGCCTCAGGTAAAAGCGCTGTTGGCGATGCTAATGACACTGGTAATAATGCCGGTGGTACCGCCTACACCTGTCACTCAAATGGTTGATTTAGGTACATTCGTAATTGGCATCCAGCAGTTGTTAATTGGCATTGCCGTGGGCTTTTTATCAATGATGGTGCTCAATACCTTTGTGCTGGCCGGGCAGGTCATTGCAATGCAAACCGGCCTTGGTTTTGCCAGCATTGTGGATCCGGTAAATGGTATTAACGTGCCGGCGGTAGGCCAGTTTTATCTGATACTGGCTACGCTGTTGTTCTGGGGCATGGACGGACACCTGGCCATGATCAGAATGATCGTGATGAGCTTTGAAGCATTTCCCATTGGCGAAGCCTGGTTTGCCGCAGAACAACTCCGTGATATTGCCCACTGGGCTGGCTGGATGTTTGTGGCGGCATTAACCTTGTCTCTGGCTCCGATTGTTTCGCTGTTAATTGTTAATCTGGCGTTCGGGGTTATGACCAAAGCCGCGCCACAGCTCAATATCTTCAGCATTGGTTTTTCCATCGCGCAGATAATGGGCTTAATTATTATCTGGTTAACGCTGGATAATTTTTCTACTCACTTTGCTAATCAGTGGCAACGGGCTCAACAGTTTATGTGTGAGCTGCTACTGATTTGTCCAAGCTGATAAGGCTGAGCGACGATGGCTGATTCTTCAGAAAAAACAGAAGACCCCACGGGAAAACGAATACAGGATGCCCGCAGCAAGGGGCAGATTGCTCGTTCCAGAGAGCTCTCCACCACACTGGTGCTGGTGGCGAGTAGTCTGATGCTGTTGCTGTTTGGCAGTTTTATCGCCGAAGCCCTGTTTGCCATTTCTGGGCGGATGTTTACCCTGTCGCGGGACGAAACCTACGATCCCACCCACATGTTTTCCGCCTGGGGTGTGGCTATCACCGAAGTCAGTACGCCGGTACTTTCATTTATGTTTGTTTCAATGATTGCCGGTATCTATGGCTCTATCGCATTGGGTGGCTATAACTTTACCTGGTATTCTGCCGCGCCTCGCTTCTCCAAGCTTAATCCACTAAGTGGTATGAAGCGGATGTTTGGCATAAACGGCCTGGTGGAACTGTTAAAAGCCTTTGCCAAGTTTATTGTTATTGGCGCTATGGCGCTGATATCTCTGTCTTTATTTCAGGATGAAGCGCTGCATCTCGATCAGGAAATATACCCGCTGAATATCTTCCACGCGTTGGATATGATTGAGTGGGCCTTTTTCCTGCTCACCCTCGGCATGGTGCCTATTGCGCTATTTGATGTGCCGTATCAGTCGTATAAGCACAATGAACAAATGAAAATGACCAAGCAGCAGGTAAAGGATGAACGCAAAAACTCAGAAGGTGACCCACAGGTAAAAGGGCGCATCCGTAAATTGCAATATCAGGCAGCAGCACGGCGAATGATGCAGGAAGTGCCTAAAGCTGACGTAGTTGTTACCAACCCGACTCATTACTCTGTGGCGCTCAAATATGACGAGCATGGTGTGCGGGCACCGGTGGTTATCGCCAAGGGCTCGGATGAGCTGGCCATGCATATCCGAAAAATTGCCACCGCTCATGATGTGCCACTCATCCCTTCTCCCATGCTGACCCGGGCTATTTATTACACCACCGAAGTGGATGAAGAAATCCCGCATAAATTGTTTATGGCGGTTGCCCAGGTATTGGCATACGTATTCCAGCTTAAGAAATACAAAGCTGGTAAAGCCAAACGACCTAAACCCCTGTCGCATAACCTGCCGATCCCTCCTGATATGCGTTATTAATTCCGGCTATCTCATTATCCTGACGGGCCGCTAGTCGCTGCCTGTCAGGCCCCCAAAATCAGTGTTGATGACAATTTGAGCACTTAAGCCGCAGACACAAAAAGCTGGCACGGGGATTGAAGTAGTCTCTGTAAGCGAATTTTAGTGTCAAAAATCGGTGATTGAGAACGTCTCGTTATGGTGTTAACAGAATATCTGCAGCGTGTTGATAAAACCCGGCTTCAACAGTTAAGTCAGGGCTTAGGCGTACCTCTGGTTCTGCTGGCCATTATGGGTATGGTAATTTTGCCCATGCCGCCGATTTTGCTCGACGTACTATTCAGCTTCAACATCGCACTGTCACTGGTAATTATTCTGGTTGCGGTACTGACCAACCGGCCGGTGGACTTTGGTATCTTCCCGCTGGTCCTGCTAATTGCAACGGTATTACGTCTTGCCCTCAATGTCGCGTCGACCCGGGTGGTCTTGCTGTATGGCCACGAAGGGGGCGATGCTGCCGGTAAAGTTATCGAAGCATTTGGTGAAGTGGTGATTGGCGGCAACTACGCTGTGGGTGTGGTTGTCTTTGCTATCTTGCTGATTATTAACTTTAAAGTAGTTACCGCTGGTGCCGGACGTATTTCCGAAGTAGGGGCTCGTTTTACCCTCGACGCCATGCCGGGTAAACAAATGGCTATCGATGCCGACCTCAACGCTGGCTATATCGATCAGGACGAGGCTCGCCGTCGTCGCGAAGATATCACCGCTGAAGCCGACTTTTACGGTTCTATGGACGGTGCGTCAAAATTTGTAAAGGGCGATGCCATCGCCGGCCTGTTCATTATGCTTATTAATATCGTCGGCGGCCTGTTTATCGGTATGATTCAGCATGATCTGTCTTTCGGCAATGCGCTGGAGGTCTACACCATCCTGACCATCGGTGACGGTCTGGTGGCACAGATTCCTTCATTACTGCTGTCAGTGGCCACCGCCATTATTGTGACGCGTGAAAATGAAAGCCAGGAAATGGGCAGCGAGATTACCACCCAGTTGGGTAACAAAAAGGCGCTGTATATTTCTTCCGGGATCCTGTTTGTTATGGGTATTGTCCCCGGTATGCCTCATCTGGCCTTCCTCGGCTTTTCGGCGCTGGCCGGCGGCTATGCGTACTATCAAAGCTATGCTGAAAAACGCAAGGCTGAGCAACCAGCCCCTCCGGTAGTCAGCGATAACCCTGAAGACAATGTACCGGCAGAGATTAAAGAACTGGGCTGGGATGACGTTCAGCACGTGGATACCATTGGTCTGGAAGTCGGCTACCGTTTAATTCCGCTGGTGGATAAAACCCAGGGCGGCGAATTACTGACGCGGATTAAAGGGGTGCGTAAGAAACTGTCCCAGGAACTGGGCTTTTTAATCCCGCCGGTGCACATCCGCGATAATCTCGATCTCGATCCTAACGCTTACAACATTTCCATGCTCGGTGTGACCATTGGCGATGCCGAAGTCAGCCATGACGAAGAGCTGGCGATTAATCCTGGCCAGGTTTTTGGCAAGCTGGAGGGACGGGCTACCCGTGATCCAGCCTTCGGCCTGGATGCGGTGTGGATTAAGCCAGCGCAGCGTGAGCATGCGCAAACCCTGGGTTATACCGTGGTTGATGCGGCGACTGTGATTGCAACCCATCTGAGCCAGTTATTAACCAACAATGCTTATCAACTGCTGGGCTTTGAAGAAGTGCAGCAACTAATGGATATGCTGGCCAAACATAATCCAAAACTGGTTGAAGGGCTTATCCCGGATCTGTTGTCGCTGGCAACCGTGGTAAAAGTCCTGCAAACCTTGTTGTACGAGGGCGTGCCTATTCGTGACATGCGTACTATCGTACAGACGCTGACTGAGTATGCCCCGAAGAGTCAGGATCCTGACGTATTGGTCTCCGCCGTTCGCATTGCCCTGAAACGCTTAATCGTGCAGGAAATTAACAGCGGTGGAGCAGAACTGCCGGTGATCACTTTGGCACCTGAATTAGAGCAGATGTTACATCAGTCATTACAGGCTGGCGGCGATGATGGTGCCGGTATCGAGCCGGGGCTGGCTGAGCGCCTGCAACAGTCGTTGCAACAGGCTGGTCAGCAGCAGGAACTGGCGGGTGAGCCAGCCGTATTATTAACATCGGGCATGTTACGCCCGGTATTGTCGAGATTCTTAAAGAATGCAGTGAGTGGCTTGCATGTATTGTCGTACCAGGAAATCCCGGATGATAAGCAGGTACGCATTGTTTCGTCCGTCGGTCAGTAATCTGACAGGCACCCTGATACCTAAGAGGTCATTATGAAAATTAGACGATTTTTTGGCAAAGACATGCGTGAAGCATTAAGCCAGGTAAAAAATGAACTGGGTAGTGATGCGGTGATCATGTCAAACCGCAAAGTGGCCGACGGCATCGAACTGGTAGCGGCCTACGATAAAGAGCCGGTCGCTAAATTATCGGTACCGCCTAAACCCAAAGCGCAGGTAGCTAAGCAAAGCGAAGGTGGTTTGCCGACCTTGAGTGAAATTATTGGTGATGATGGTCCGGATACCCTGCGTGCTCTGCTGGAGAAGCAGGCTGAGCAGAAGGCCGCCGTTGCCCAGCGCGTTGAAGCAGCCAATGCGGAAGCGGAAAAACGCGCGCCTGCTAAACCCGCTCCTGAGGTTGCCCCGGCTAAGCCGGAAACCCCGGTATTTGATGTCGAAAACGAAGAAACCGAGCTTAGCGGTGGTAGTAGCCTGGCCGATATTCGTGCTGAAATTGCCTCACTACGCAATGTCTTGCAGTTCCAGTTGGCTGATATACAACAACAGCAACACTCGCGGCTTAAACCGCAGCAGCGTTACCTGCTTCAGCAGCTTTGCGACATGGGCATCAGCCAGACGCTGGCAGCCCAGCTGGTAACTTATACCCCGGCCGAGTGCAACGAGCGTGAAGCCTGGTTGTATCTGCTAAAACTATTGTCCAATCGTCTGACCACTAACAACGATGATATTCTTACCCAACAGGGTGTGGTGGCGTTGGTCGGGCCAACCGGTACCGGCAAAACCACTACCATTGCCAAGCTGGCTGCCCGTTATGCACAAAAGTACGGTGCCGACCAGGTTGCTCTGATTACAATTGATACTTATCGCATTGCTGCCTATGAGCAGTTAGCTACCTACGGCAAAATAATTGGCTGCCCGGTTCGTAAAGCGCAGTCTGGTGAACAATTAGCCGATTTGCTGTTCCAGTTACGTAATAAACGCCTGGTACTGATTGATACCGCAGGCTTTAGTCAGCGCGATAGTCGCCTGATCAGTCAGTTGGCTACCTTCGGCCAGGTGAGCGGTCAGCAGGTAAAAAACTATTTAGTTGTGCAGGGTAACACGCAACAGGCTACACTTAAGCACATAATAAATGCCTATAAGAGTATTGATTTGCAAGGATGTATCATCACTAAGCTGGATGAGTGCTATAGTTTAGGTGAGGTGATCAGTAATGTAATTGAAGCGCAGTTGCCAGTCAGTTATGTTGCCGATGGCCAACAGGTGCCTGAGGATATTCATGTTGCTAATGCAAAATCTATAATCTCTTTAGCAGCAAAGCTTTATAAAAAGTATGGTTTGAATCATACTAATAGCAGTTCCGATGTAAACACAGCACAGGCAGTATGATTGAAGACCAGGCGAGTAGCTTACGAAAGATGAATCAATCACGATTAATCAAGGTAATAGCCGTAACTGGCGGAAAGGGCGGAGTAGGGAAAACCAACGTTACTCTGAACACCGCTATTGCAATGGCAAAACAGGGCAAAAAGGTCATGGTTCTGGATGCAGACCTTGGCCTGGCCAACGTAGACGTGATGCTGGGATTACGCGTAGAGAAGAATCTGTCTCATGTGTTGTCCGGCGAATGCACGCTTGACGAAGTACTGGTAACCGGTCCGCATGGGATCAAAATTGCCCCGGCGACCTCCGGTACCCAGTCGATGACCGAGCTGTCGCCCACTCAGCATGCGGGGCTCATTCGTGCATTCAGTGAACTGCGTTCGCAAATCGACGTGCTTATTGTCGATACGGCCGCGGGTATTTCTGACATGGTGCTGAGCTTTTCAAGAGCATCCCAGGACATTCTGGTAGTGGTATGTGACGAACCCACCTCACTCACTGATGCCTACGCACTTATCAAGATCCTTAACCGCGATCACGGCATTTTCCGTTTTAAGATAGTGGCTAACATGGTCAGGGACGTGCGTGAGGGGCAGGAGTTGTTCAGTAAGTTGTCGAAAGTTACCGGTCGCTTCCTCGACGTGGCGTTGGAATTAGTGGCAACTATCCCCTTTGATGAAAATATTCGCCGGGCGGTTCGTAAACAAACCGCCATTGTTGATGCATTCCCATCATCTCCGGCATCGGTCGCCATTGGTCAACTGGCTACAAAAGCACTGACCTGGCCTATCCCGGCGCAGCCTGGCGGACACCTTGAGTTCTTCGTCGAGCAATTGATCGCGTCGAAGGTGGCAGGGAGATAGCGTGAATAGCAAAGCTGCAGCGTACAAACAACAAACCGATAAAGCGCAGCTGGTTGAGCGACATGCTTCTTTAGTTAAACGTATTGCTCACCATTTAATGGCGCGGCTGCCAGCCAGTGTAATTGTTGATGACCTGATCCAGGCCGGTATGATTGGCCTGCTTGAGGCGGCGAAAAACTTTGATGGCAGTAAAGGAGCCAGTTTCGAAACGTTTGCCGGAATTCGCATCCGTGGTGCCATGCTGGACGAAATTCGCAAGGGTGACTGGACACCCCGGTCGGTCCATAAGAACGGCCGGGCCATTTCTGATGCGATCTCCCAGGTAGAGCGTGAAACCGGGCGGGATGCACGGGATGTTGACATTGCTGCTAAACTCAATGTGTCGCTGCCCGAATACCACCAGATGTTATCAGAGGTCAATGCCGGCAAACTGGTTGGTATTGAAGACTTAGGCGTGTCTGAAGACGTGATAGCGACGGATGAGTCGCGGGGCACGGATTCACCGCTGGAAGATTTAATGCAAGGTTCATTTCAAAAAGCGCTGGCGCATGCTATTACTACATTACCAGAACGTGAAGCGATCGTACTATCCTTGTATTATGACGAAGAATTAAACCTGCGGGAAATCGGCGAGGTTCTCGAGGTAAGTGAATCACGGGTCAGTCAAATTCACAGCCAGGCGATGTTAAAACTTAAAGCGCGCATGCGGTCCTGGCAGACTGGTGAGTAACATTAACTATACTAACAATATGACTATCCTCACTGGAGGCAATTTTGGATAAGAATATGAAAATTCTCGTGGTAGATGATTTTTCTACGATGAGACGTATTATCAAAAACTTACTCAAAGATCTCGGCTTTTCCAATATTCAGGAGGCCGATGATGGAAGTACTGCGCTGCCAATGCTGCAGCAGGGCGACTTTGACTTTGTAGTAACCGACTGGAACATGCCTGGCATGCAGGGGATCGACCTGCTGCGCGCGATTCGTGCTGACGATAGCCTGAAGCATCTACCGGTACTGATGGTGACTGCCGAGGCGAAAAAGGAACAAATCGTAGCAGCCGCCCAGGCGGGTGTTAATGGCTACGTAGTTAAACCGTTCACTGCCGCTACACTAAAAGAAAAACTAGAAAAGATTTTTGAACGTTTAGGTTAATCCAGTAACGTGTTTAACCGCCGAGGACAACTGGATGACTGAAAATAAGAAAGTCCCCATTACGCTGGATGAAGCGAAGCAGTTGGTTACCTTTCTGGAAGAAGGTGATACCGATTCTGCTAATGCCCTGCTTGACGCTGTCACCATGAAAGAGTCTGTCGAATTATTCGCTGAGGTGGGTAAGCTTACCCGTCAGCTGCACGACTCATTAAATAATTTTCAATTGGATGAACGGATTGCCGGTTTGGCAAACGAAGATATCCCGGATGCGCAAACCCGATTAACCTACGTTATTGAAGAAACCGAAAAAGCGGCTAATACTACAATGGATGCTGTTGAACAGAGCATGTCGATTGTGGAAACCATGAAAGGGCAATTAGACAGTCTGATGCCTGAGTGGAAAAAATTAATGAACCGCGAAATCGAACTCGACGAATTTAAATCCATGTGTCTTGACCTGGATAAACATCTTGAGTCTTCGTTGACAGATGCCGATAAGATGATGGGGCTACTCACCGAAGTGCTGATGGCGCAAGGGTATCAGGACTTAACCGGTCAGGTTATCCGGCGCGTAATAGAGCTGGTTAAAGAAGTAGAAGACAGTCTGGTCCACATGCTTACTGTGTTCGGCGGAGCAGAAGTGACAAAAGCTGCCAAAACATCGCAGCCGAAGGTCGAAAAAGCAATTGTTGCTGAAGGGCCAATTATTGATGCCGAATCGCGCGACGATGTGGTGTCTGGCCAGGATGATGTGGATGACCTTTTATCCAGCCTGGGTTTTTAGGGGAGCGGATACATGTCTTTTGATGTCGATGAAGATATATTGCAGGATTTTCTGGTTGAAGCCGGAGAAATTCTTGAGCAACTCCAGGAGCAGTTAGTCGAGCTGGAGAACAATCCAGAGGATAAGGACCTTCTCAATGCTATATTCCGGGGCTATCACACGGTAAAAGGTGGTGCCGGATTTTTGTCACTGACCGAACTGGTCGAGATTTGCCACGGTGCGGAAAACGTTTTTGACGTTATGCGCAATGGCCAGCGTTCTCTTACGCCGGAGCTCATGGATACTATCCTGCAAGCCACCGACGTTGTGGTCGAGATGTTTGAAAAGGTCAAAATGCGCGAGCCGCTGGAACCGGCTGACGCGGCGCTGGTTGAAACACTGCATAAACTCAGTAATCCCGAAACACCCGGAGAAAATATCTTTGGCGACACTCAGGAAGAAGCGCCCGTTGCCGAACCCGAACCTGTTGTAGAAGAAGAAACGTTCGAACTGGAAGAAGATACCGCTGCTACAGAAGACCCAGCAGAGCTGATTGAAGACATCACAGAAGATGAGTTTGAAGCGTTGCTGGATGAACTGCATGGCACCGGTGGAGCACCGGGCGCATCGGCCACTAAAGCGCCAGCTCCGGCTCCTACACCAACACCTGCGCCTACAGCCAGCAGTGGCGGTGAGGAAGACATTACCGACGATGAGTTTGAAGCGCTGCTCGATGAGTTACACGGTAAGGGCCAGTTTGGCGGCGAAGCTGCTGCACCTGCTACCCCGCCACCGGCCAGTCCGGCTCCGGCCGCAGAGTCGGCAGGCGATGAAGAAATCTCTGATGACGAATTTGAAGCCTTACTCGATCAATTACATGGTCAGGGTAAAGGTCCGGGTGTTGGCGCACCCAAAGCAGACAAACCGGCTGAGAAGCCACGGGTAAAAGTCGAAAACAAGCCACCCGAACCGGCTAAAGCCGAAACGCCAGCGGCCAAACCGGCAGCTAAGGCGCCTGCGCCAGCCAAAGCCGAAAGTAAGCCGGCTGCAACGGCTAAAGCAGCCGAACCTGCTGCCAAAAAAGAAGAGAAAAAAGCTGCACCTGCTGCGCCACAGCCAGAAACAACGGTACGGGTGGACACCCGCCGTCTTGACCAGATTATGAATATGGTTGGTGAGCTGGTACTGGTGCGTAACCGACTACTGAGTCTGGGCATTAGCATTAACGATGAATCAATGTCCAAGGCCATTGCTAACCTGGATGTTGTGACTGGCGACCTGCAGGGGGCTGTAATGCAAACGCGCATGCAGCCAATCAAGAAAGTATTTGGTCGCTTCCCCCGGGTGGTAAGGGATTTGGCGCGTAGCCTGAAGAAAGAAATTACTCTTGAACTGGAAGGCGAAGAAACCGATCTGGATAAAAACCTGGTAGAGGCACTGGCCGATCCGTTGGTTCACCTGGTGCGAAACTCAGTGGATCACGGTATCGAAATGCCCGATGACCGTCAGGCAGCCGGCAAACCCCGCATGGGTAAAGTTAAGTTGTCAGCGTCTCAGGAAGGGGATCATATCTTACTGGTCATCGAAGACGACGGTAAGGGGATGGACCCTGACAAGCTGAAAGACATTGCGATTTCCCGCGGCGTGCTCGATGCCGATGCGGCAGCGCGTATGTCAGATGTTGAAGCGTTTAATCTGATCTTTGCGCCAGGGTTTTCAACCAAAACGGAAATCAGTGACATCTCTGGCCGTGGCGTTGGTATGGACGTGGTGAAAACCAAGATCAACCAACTCAACGGTACCGTGAATATTGATTCACAGCTTGGTCGTGGTACCCGCCTTGAAATCAAGGTACCGCTGACGCTGGCGATTCTGCCAACATTGATGATCGTGGTAGGCAAACAGACCTTTGCGTTACCGCTGGGCGCGGTTAGCGAAATCATTAACATGGATATTAAAAAGACTAATACCGTTGATGGTCAGTTAACCATGATAGTGCGTTCTAAGGCGATCCCTTTGTTTTTCCTTGGCGAATGGCTGATCCGTGGCCCTAAAAATATTGAGCGCGACAAAGGTCACGTGGTTGTGGTGCAAATGGGTACCAAGCAGGTGGGCTTTGTGGTGGATGCCTTAATCGGTCAGGAAGAGGTGGTGATTAAACCGCTGGATGCCTTACTGCAAGGTACGCCTGGTATGGCCGGGGCAACCATTACCTCAGACGGTGGTATTGCACTGATTTTGGATATTCCGAGCCTGCTTAAGCGATACGCCCGCAAAGCGATCAAGTAACGGCGTAGAGAAGAGGATTGTTATTGAATGGCTTTTAAAGTCCTGGTTGTTGACGATTCCAGCTTTTATCGCCGTCGGGTCAAAGATATTCTGAACGAAGACCGATCACTGGAAGTGGTCGGTGAAGCCGCCAACGGGCGCGAAGCCGTAGAAAAAGTCAAATCGCTGCGTCCGGATGTGGTCACTATGGACGTAGAGATGCCGTTGATGGATGGCATTGAAGCGGTCAAGCGGATAATGGCCGAATGTCCGGTGTCGATTATCATGTTTTCTTCACTGACCCATGAAGGTGCTAAAGCCACGCTGGACGCACTGGAAGCCGGCGCGGTGGATTTTCTGCCCAAGCGTTTTGAGGATATCGCCAAAGATCGCAGTGATGCGGCAACGCTGTTAAGAACTAAAGTGCGCTTGCTGGCGCGCCGTGCTCCGGTTGCATCGCTTCGACCTCGGCCCACGCCGCGCCCCGGCAGTCTGCTGAAAAAAGCCCCGCCGGCACCCGCTAAACCGGCGCGACCGATGCCGTCTAATGCGCCTAGATCGACCTTTGTCAGAAGCTCAACCCTGCTTAGTGGTAGTCAGGATGGCGCTGAACCGGTTGTGGTGTCGCAGGTTCAGCGCAGTGGCAAACGCTACCGGTGTCTGGCAATTGGTGCTTCAACCGGCGGCCCTGTTGCGCTGCAAAAAGTGTTAACCCATTTACCTGCGCGATTTCCTTTTCCAATCTTTCTGGTTCAGCATATGCCGGGTACCTTCACCCATGCATTTGCAGAACGGTTGAATCAGCACTGTCAGATTCAGGTCAAAGAGGCTGAACATGGCGAGGTTGTGCAGGCAGGCTGTGCCTATCTGGCGCCGGGCGGTAAGCAAATGGAGGTCGAAAAGCGCGCCGGTCATGCTTATATTGTGATCAAAGAGGTAAACTCTTCGGATATTGGTTACAAGCCCAGTGTGGATATCACCTTTAACAGCCTGTCACAAATTTATGGTGGCGATACCCTGGCGGTCATTCTGACCGGTATGGGGGCCGATGGCCGCGAAGGATGCCGGACACTCAAGTCGCTCGGCGCGAAGGTCTGGGCGCAGGATAAAGACAGCAGCGTGGTGTATGGTATGCCACAGGCGGTAACGGTCGACAGACTTGCCGAAGTGAATATTGACATTAATGACATTGGTGAATGCATTAAAACCGAAATGTCCTGATCAATAATTACTGGCAGGCGGGAGAAAAGCGTTGAAAATTTGGACCATAGCCAATCAGAAAGGTGGCGTCGGCAAAACAACGACGACAGTCACTCTGGGAGGAATACTGGCAAAGCGTGGTTTTAACGTTTTATTGGTAGATATGGATCCGCATGCCTCGCTCAGCTATTACTTCGGCATTGATTCGGAAGAGCTTTCCAGTTCAGTGTACGACATTTTTGCTAATCCTTCCGGCTTAAGTGACGATAAGGTACTGGACTGTTTATGTCCCAGTAAACTCGACAGCCTGTTTATTTTACCGTCCACCATGGCACTGGCCACCTTAGATCGGTCGCTGGGCAACCAGATTGGTATGGGGCTGGTACTGAAAAAGGCACTGCAACAAATTGAGTCGCAATTCGATTACGTGCTGATAGATTGTCCGCCGGTACTCGGTGTCCTTATGGTGAATGCGCTGGCGGCGTGTCAGAAAGTGATTGTGCCGGTGCAAACTGAGTTTTTAGCGCTGAAAGGGCTCGACAGAATGATGCATACGCTAAAAATTATGGGTAAAACCCTGTCCCGGGATTTTGATACAACCATAGTGCCGACCATGTTCGATCGGCGTATCAACGCGGCTATAGCAGCCCAAAAGCAATTGCTGCTGGACTACAAAGAACGGATTTGGAAAGGTATGATACCGGTGGATACCCGATTCCGCGACGCCAGCCAGATACAGGCGCCGGCGTCCATAGTGTATCCCAAAGCCCGTGGCGTGTTCGCTTACGAGAAACTACTCAACGTCCTGGATAGTGACTAATATGAGCAAAGATACACCGTTTGCTAAAGAAGAGGTGATGGAAGAATACCTCAGCAGTTTGTTACGCGATGCCGACGATCCGGCAGACGTAACGGCGCGCACCGCCAAACTGTTAGAAAAGGCAACGGTAGAGCTGACGCCGGAAGTACCGGAAGCGACACCTCCACCGGCATCTCCTCCAGTCAGCGAGCCGGTTGAAACCGAACAGGAGGTTGCCGCCGAAGAAGTCATCGCTGAAGTGAAAGCAAGCGTTGAGGAGAAAGCCTCGGTACCGCCACCTGAAGTGCCTTTAAAACCCCTTGAAGAGCGTCTGGATAATGCTTTCCAGGCACTGTTTTTTGAGGTGGCCGGTTTAACACTGGCTGTGCCACTGATCACTCTGGGCGGTATTCATAACCTGGCCAAGATTGGTCCGTTATTCGGGAAACCCGCGTGGTTTATGGGTGTTATGCTGCATCGGGAAGAAAAATTAAGCGTTGTGGATACCGCGCAATGGGTTATGCCGGAAAAATACGATCAAACTCTGGCGGATAAGCTAAACTATCAGTATCTCATTATGTTAGGTGATAGTTCGTGGGGATTAGCCAGTGAAAAACTGGTGAATACGGTGACCTTAAACAAGGACGATGTAAAATGGCGTCAGGCGAATGCAAAGCGTCCCTGGCTCGCCGGTATGGTAAAAGATAAAATGTGTGCATTGTTGGATGTTGATGAACTAATATCAATGCTGAATAACGGCTTGGGCAGTAAAGACCAGGTACTATAGTCAAGTGGAGCCAAGTGCATGAGTGATGACAGAAATAATAACGCAGGCAATGTCGACGATCAGGTATTGCAATGGGTAACCTATCGGTTAGGCGATGAAACCTACGGCATTAATGTAATGCAGGTGCAGGAAGTATTACGTTATTCTGAGATCGCTCCGGTGCCGGGCGCTCCGGATTACGTACTGGGTATTATTAACCTGCGTGGTAACGTGGTAACCGTTATTGATACCCGTGCTCGCTTCGGGTTACCACCGGAAGAAGTCACCGATAATACCCGCGTGGTCATTATTGAGTCTGATGAACAGGTGGTGGGTATTCTGGTAGATAGCGTTGCTGAAGTGGTTTACCTGAAATCGTCAGAAATCGACAGCGCGCCAAACGTGGGCACCGAAGAAAGTGCTAAATTTATCCAGGGGGTCAGTAACCGCGACGGTGAACTGCTTATTCTGGTTGATCTCAATAAACTTCTCAGCGACGAGGAATGGGACGAGTTAAGCAGTCTGTAATCAAAACGGCCATTCTTTCTTCACATGGAAGTTAATCTGTCTTTATTGATAGCCGGTGCTGCTTTATGCCTTTCGGTGCTCTTTACCATCGTCCTCTGGATTGTCAGTCGTCGCAGTAATGCACGACTGACCGAAGCGTTGGCTCAGCAACAACAGCAACTCAGCGCCCTTAAAAAGCAACTCCATATCAACGCCAGCACGCTTGAAGAGATTCAGGCGCGCAGTCTGGTAGTGGCCAAAAATACCGAACAAACCGAAGCGGCACTGGCTGCTCTACAACAGCAATTTAGCGCCTTAGGCGAGCAGGATCCCGACAGCCGTCTGTATCAGCGTGCCGCTGAAATGATCCAGTCGGGAGCCAGCGCCGAAGAAGTCATGCACAACTGCGATCTGCCCTTAGCGGAAGTCCAGTTGCTGATGAACATCCATCAGCCCAAATAGGCTGACCTTCACTCCCCAGGATGACGGTAACGGCAATATTGAAAATATCGAACGCATTGCCTTGCAGATAAATGGTGCTTTTGTTGCTGATGAGGACAGCGAAATCCTTTTTGAGCGCATTGATGCTGACTTCCCTTAATCCTTTTTTAAGGCAATAAACTAAAGCCCCGCTGGTCGGGGCTTTTTACTGATCGCTGCAAATTCAGCCACATTCACCGGCAAGGAGGCGATAAATCACTTACACTTCGGGTAGCATCGCTTTGGATATAGCTAAACGTTTAGACGTCTAGACGTAAAGATGTTGACATTGGTCAAACTTTAGCGACAATAGCTGCATAACCACATTGCCCGGAGTTGCCATGCCAATCAGGATCCCAGAAAATCTGCCCGCACAAAACGTATTATTGGGTGAGAATATTTTCACCATGGATAGTCAGCGAGCGGCGAGTCAGGATATTCGCCCCATGGAAGTGGCTATTCTCAATTTGATGCCGAATAAAATAGAGACTGAAGTTCAGTTATTAAGGCTCCTTTCCAATACGCCGCTGCAAATCAATGTGGACTTAATCCGAATCAATGATTTAACCCCCAAACATACGCCTCAGTCGCATATGGATGCGTTTTATCATGACTTCAGTGATGTAGTAGAGAAGCGTTACGATGGTCTGATTGTTACCGGCGCACCGCTGGCCTTGCTCGACTACGAAGACGTGAATTACTGGGATACCATGAAAACCATTCTGGAATGGGCGAACCGGCACGTGCAGTCTACCTTATACTTATGTTGGGCTGCCCATGCCGCAATGTATCACTTTCATGGCATTCAGCGCATATTGCGTGAAGAAAAACTGTCTGGTGTATTTCATCACCAGGTGAACGATCCTCTCAACGAACTGTTACGGGGGTTCGACTCTGAGTTTTATGCGCCACATTCCCGCTATGGTTACATTGATCCGGCCGATTACAATAGTATTCCCGGCCTCAGTGTGATTGCCGAGTCAGCTGAAGCCGGGGCTTACGTAGTGGCGTCGGATGATAAGCGGATGGTATTTATTACCGGCCATCCGGAATACGATCCGGAAACACTCAACGACGAATACGTTAGAGATCTTAACGCTGGCTTAGAACCAAAAATTCCGTGTAACTATTATCCGGGTGACGACCCGGGCAAGCCTCCCGTGGTAAGATGGCGCGCACATGGCAGTTTGCTGTTTACCAACTGGATAAACTACTACGTTTATCAGACAACGCCATACGATTTAAACCAGCTGGTGGAAAAAGACCAGCGCAAGAGGTAGCACGTGAGCCGATACACAGACAAACAGATATTTGATCTGGCCGCCAACCGCATTCTAATCCTGGATGGTGCCATGGGTACCATGATCCAGCAACACAAGCTTGAAGAGGAAGACTATCGCGGTGAACAATACAAAGACTGGCATTGCGACATCAAAGGCAATAACGATCTGTTGGTAATCACCCAGCCGGACATTATTTACGATATTCACTGTCAGTATCTTGAGGCCGGTGCGGATATCATCGAAACCAACACCTTTAACGCCACCACGATCTCTATGGCCGACTACGATATGCAGGCGATTTCCAGAGAGATCAATGTGGCCGCAGCGCAGTTGGCCCGCAAAGCGTGCGATGAATACACCGCGAAGAATCCGGATAAGCCACGGCTGGTAGCCGGTACCATCGGCCCGACCAGCCGAACGGCATCGATCTCTCCGGACGTAAACGATCCGGGTAAACGTAATGTGACGTTTGATGAGCTGGTGGAAGCCTACAGTGAGAGTTGTGAAGCGCTGATTGAAGGCGGTTCCGATCTTATTCTGATTGAAACGATCTTTGACACGCTGAACGCCAAAGCCGCTGCTTTTGCTGTTGAAAGCGTTTTTGAGAAACTCAATCTGCGATTGCCCGTCATGATTTCTGGCACTATCACCGATGCCTCCGGGCGCACGTTGTCGGGTCAGACAGCCGAAGCGTTTTATTATTCCATGCGCCATATTAAACCGGTGTCCTTTGGTCTCAACTGTGCTTTAGGGCCGGATCTGCTGCGCCAGTATGTGGAAGAAATCAGCAATGTGGCCGAATGCCTGGTATCGGCTCACCCCAATGCTGGCTTGCCCAATGAGTTTGGTGAATACGATATGGAAGGGCCGGAAATGGCTGAGCACATTCAGGAATGGGCTGAGTCCGGGTTGGTAAATATTGTGGGCGGTTGTTGTGGCAGCACGCCGGATCATATTCGCGACATCGCCAATGCGGTGGCCGGCGTACCGCCGCGTGAAATTGTTAAGCTTGAGCCGAAGATGCGTTTATCCGGCTTAGAACCTTTCGTGCACTGAGGAATAGTTGTGTCTGCAGAATTTTCCAGTTTTATTAATATCGGTGAGCGCACGAATGTCACCGGTTCTGCCAAATTCAAACGTCTTATCCTCGAAGGCGATTACGAAACGGCACTCGACGTAGCCCGTCAGCAGGTAGAAAACGGCGCGCAAATTATCGATATCAACATGGACGAAGCTATGTTGGATTCGGTCGAGGCCATGCAAACCTTTCTTAATCTGATTGCCTCAGAACCCGATATCAGCCGGGTGCCGATTATGATTGACTCATCAAAATGGGAAGTCATTGAAGCCGGTCTGAAATGTGTGCAGGGCAAGGCGATTGTTAACTCTATCAGCCTTAAGGAAGGTGAAGAGAACTTTATTCATCAGGCTAAACTAATTAAGCGTTACGGTGCGGCAACGGTCGTCATGGCGTTTGATGAAAAAGGCCAGGCCGATACCAAAGCGCGTAAGATTGAAATTTGTCAGCGCAGCTATCAGGTACTGCTCGAAAAAGTCGGTTTTGCGCCGGAAGACATCATTTTCGATCCGAATATTTTTGCCGTGGCCACCGGGATTGAAGAACACGACAATTACGCGGTGGACTTTATTGAAGCGACCCGGGTGATTCGTCAAACCTGTCCTCATGTACACGTGTCTGGCGGTCTGTCGAATATCTCGTTTTCGTTTCGCGGTAATAACCCGGTACGTGAAGCCATGCACTCGGTATTTTTATATCACGCCATCCGCGCAGGTCTGGATATGGCCATTGTTAACGCCGGCCAGTTGGAAGTGTACGATGAAATTCCAGAAGAACTGCGAGACGCCGTTGAAGACGTTATTCTCAACCGCCACAGTGAAGCTACAGACAAACTGCTTGAGCTAGCGCCTAAATACCAGGGTGATGGCAAGGCCGTGGTGAAAGAAGACCTTGCCTGGCGCGATCTGCCGGTTAATAAACGACTGGAACATGCGCTGGTAAAAGGCATCACCGATTTTATCGAAGACGACACCGAAGCCGCTCGTCAGGCAGCAGATAAACCGCTGCACGTTATTGAAGGGCCGTTAATGGACGGCATGAACGTGGTAGGCGACCTGTTTGGTGAAGGTAAAATGTTCCTGCCTCAGGTGGTCAAATCTGCCAGGGTAATGAAAAAAGCCGTGGCTTACCTGCAACCTTACATCGAAGCCGAGAAGTCTGAAGATACCAAGAGTAACGGCAAGATCCTCCTGGCTACGGTAAAAGGCGATGTCCACGATATTGGTAAAAACATTGTAGGGGTAGTACTGCAGTGTAATAACTTCGAAGTGGTGGATATGGGCGTCATGGTGCCCTGTGCAGCCATTTTGCAAAAAGCCAAAGAAGAAAGCGTCGATATGATTGGTTTGTCGGGGCTGATTACACCGTCGCTGGATGAAATGGTGCACGTGGCCAAAGAAATGGAACGGCTGGATTTCGATCTGCCACTGCTGATTGGTGGCGCAACCACCTCTAAAGCCCATACCGCGGTAAAAATTGAGCAAAATTATCATGCACCGGTGGCTTATGTACCTAATGCCAGTCGCGCGGTAGGCGTTTGCCAGAGACTGCTGAACAGAGAATCCCGCGATATCTACGCCAAAGAACTGGCTAAAGAATACGATATCGTACGCGACCAGCATGCACGTAAAAAGCCACGTTCCAAACCGGTGACGCTGGAAGAGGCCCGTGCTAACGCGCATGTGCCGGATTTTAGCGTGCCGCCGGTAACGCCGAACAAGCTCGGGGTAACCGCTGTTACGGCGGATATTGCCACCTTGCGTGCGTACATCGACTGGACGCCGTTTTTCCTCACCTGGTCACTGGCCGGTAAATACCCGCGTATTCTTACCGACGAAGTGGTAGGGGAGCAGGCCCAGTCGTTATTTGATGATGCCAACGAAATGCTCGATAACCTCATTGCTAACGGCGGGCTGGAAGCAAAAGGTGTTGTGGGTTTATTTCCGGCCAATCGTCAGGAAGACGATGTGGTGATTTACACCGATGAGTCACGTACAGAAACCCTGGGCGTGTCCCATCACCTGCGTCAGCAAACGCAAAAGCCTAAAGGGGCTAATTACTGCTTAAGCGATTTTGTGGCACCAGCGGGCTCTGGCATCAAAGACTATATAGGTGCCTTTGCGGTGACCGGTGGTATCGGCGAAGATGAACTGGCGGCCCGGTATGATGCCCAGGGCGATGATTACAACGCCATAATGGTCAAAGCCGTGGCAGATCGTCTGGCCGAAGCATTCGCCGAGTATCTGCATGAGCGCGTACGTAAGGCGTTCTGGGGATATGCCCCGCAGGAGAACCTGGATAACGACGCGCTGATCCGCGAAAAATATCAGGGTATCCGCCCGGCGCCCGGTTATGCGGCTTGCCCGGAACACACTGAGAAACAGCTAATCTGGGATTTACTCGACGCCGAGAAACATACCGGTATGACACTCACCGAAAGCTACGCTATGTGGCCGGGTGCTTCTGTTTCAGGCTGGTATTTTTCTCACCCCGAAGCCCGCTATTTTGCGGTGGCGAAAATTCAGCCGGATCAGCTGGAAAGTTATGCCGAGCGTAAAGGCTGGGATCGGCAAACAGCCGAAAAATGGCTGGCGCCTAACCTCGGCGATTAACGGTTATGTCCAAGCCCTTTAGTCAGGCCTGTGAAAACAACAAAGCACCGATTTTAGCGGTGCTTCGTGAGGCTTTTGAACAGGCCGGTAAAGTGTTGGAGATAGGCAGCGGTACCGGGCAACACGCGGTACACTTTGCTGAGGGGTTGCCCCATCTGCACTGGCAAACCAGTGATGTGCCAGTACATCATCAGGGCATTAATGCCTGGGTTAACGAAGCAAATTTGCCAAATCTTGCCGCACCAATCCCGCTTCATATTGGCCAGGATAGCTTTCCCGAAAATGGCTTTGATGCGGTTTACTCAGCCAATACGGCGCACATTATGTTTGCTCATGAAGTTCAACAGATGATGGCGGGGATTGCTAAATTATTACCTGCTGGCGGTGTATTTTGTCAGTATGGCCCGTTCATTTATAAAAACGCTTTTTCCAGTGCCAGTAATGAAGCTTTTCATTACAGCTTGCTGGAGCGTGGACTCGGCGGCTATAAATCTATCGAAGAGTTATTGTCCTGGGTAGGCAATTCCATGCAACTGACTGATATAATTGACATGCCGGCCAACAACCTCTGTCTTATCTGGCGCAAACAGGGCTAATTGTTGCCAGACATCTCACGATGATCCCATGCTCGATTAGCGCTTAAGGTTCAGGTTTCGCTGACGATATAATTAATATTGCGAAACGCCTGATATTAAACTAATTTTTTAAGTAAAGAATGCTGGCCGCATGCCCGTTGATGTCTTCAGGGTACTGGTCGGCGTCAGCCGTGGGCTATGAAGGCCAAAGGATAAAAGAAGTGAGAAGAATGTGATTGCAGTTTCTGCTAATACCAGAGAAGTAACCTTTTCTGCCGACGAACTTATCGTGAGTAAAACCGACTTACGCGGCAACCTGACTTACGCAAACCGGCACTTTATGCGGGTTTCTAACTTTGCTGAAAGTGAGTTGCTCGGCCAGCCACACAATATTATTCGTCATCCGGATATGCCCAGAGGCGTGTATCACGCAATGTGGAAAACCCTTAAATCCAAACACGAATTCTTTGGGTTTGTTAAAAACCTGACCTCCGATGGCAATTTTTACTGGGTATTTGCCAATGTCACACCTGACTTTAATAAGGGCAATGTAGAAGGCTTTTTCTCTGTTCGCCGCCAGGCGCCGAGAGCCGCACTGGCGGTTATTGAGCCGGTTTACCGTCAGATGCGGGAAATAGAACAGCGCAGTCGCAAAGAAACAGCGCCAACCGATTCCTGGAACTGGTTACAGGAGCACGTTAAAAGCGAGACCGGCCTGGGTTACGAAGAGTTTGTCATCGGACTCTACGAAGAGCACTGTTAAGGGAATGGCTATCATGAAAGAAAACACCAGTAACGTCAGTAAAAACATTCCCTTTTTATCGCAGAAGTTTTTAATAAACTGTGTGGTATTTATCGTGCTAACCGTTGTCCTGGCGGTGTATAGCATCATTGCTAACGGCGTAGGGTTCGTAAACGTGAGTTCGCCGATAATCGCCGTGGTGTTTGCTATATACGCTTATCGCGACCATCAGCGGCCCATTGATGCACTAAGCGCCATTCATCTAACCCTTAAAGAAGCGATTCAGGGCAATACGCACGTGCGGGTTACACAAACCCGTGGGCTAGGCGAAGTGGGTAAGGTGGCCTGGGAGCTCAACGACTTTCTTGATATCGTTGAAACGAATTTTAAAGAGCTGTCTAACAGTTTTGAACGGGCGGGCAAACGCCAGTTTTACCGCAAAGGCCTGGTAAAAGGCCTGCCGGGAGAATTTGCAGAGATCATGAACAACGTTAACGGTGCCATAGGCGCCATGGAAAAAGCTGATACCTTTGCCCGGCAAAATCGCCTTCTCAGCGAAATGCATCATCTTAATACCAGCAACCTGTTGGATAATCTCAAAGACAGTCAGAGTCAAATGGTCACGTTATCGGAGAAAATGGATGATGTACTCTCCATTGCCGGTGAGAGTAAACACGGCGCTGATCGCAGTTCTAAAACGGTAGGTGAGCTTAAGCTTTCCATCGAACAGGTTAATGAGCGCATGGTGTCAGTGGAAGAGACGGCCAATCTGTTAGCTCAGGAAAGTAGCCGCATTGCCGAAACCGTTAAACTGATAGGCGATATTGCTGAGCAAACTAACTTACTGGCCCTCAACGCCGCCATTGAGGCTGCCCGGGCCGGTGAAGTGGGACGGGGTTTTGCTGTGGTGGCAGATGAGGTTCGCCATCTGGCCGATCGTACCCGTAAATCCACCGAAGAAATCAGCGATATTATTTTTAACCTGACCGGCAAGATAGACACGATGGTGTCGCAAACGCTGGAAGTTGCGCAGAGCACCAAAGACATCGGTGATGAAGTCTCCAGTTTTCATACCAACTTTGAATCGGTAGCGAAAGCCGCCGACGATACCATTACGCTGATCGGCCAGACCAAAGACAGCTCATTTGCTTCACTGGTGAAACTCGACCATATCATTTACATGCAGAACGGTTACATCGCAATGGAGAATGATGCCGAAGGCAAAGAAGCCGATGCGGTAAAAGTTGACCATATGTCGTGCCGTTTAGGTAAATGGTACTTCGAAGGTATTGGTAAAGAGATGTTTAGCGGTCTCAATGCTTTCAAGGAGCTGGACAGCTATCATGCCGGCGTGCACCAGAATGTGCATAAAGCGATGGAATACGTCACCCAGGACTGGCTGCGCAGTGATGCTGTGTTTGATGGCATTATTCATCATATGAGTTTAGCTGAGCAAAACAGTTCACAGGTAATCAACTGTCTGACCAGGCTGGTGGATGAAAAGCACAGGTTACCGGCGGTGCGTTAATGCCAGCGGTTAAACATAAAATGTACTGATTCTATACATCCGACAATTTCGGATTTTGTGTTCAAACAAACCTAACGGTCCTCAACTGAACAATGGCTGCAAAGAGCGGAAAGCGGACATCAGATGGTCGGATTGTAATCGTCAGCTAAAGACTATATTTTTCACACAGCCTGTACGGATAGCGGTTGCTTGCGAACCTGATTTTTGATGGATTTAAGTGACAAAAGACAGTTCACGTAGATGCCGTTCGTTTAACTCAAGTAGCACGACTTAACTATCCCTCTGTAACGAAGTATAGGAGATAGTTTTAATTGTTCTGATACGTATGTTACTCAGTTCACAAAATAAAACTTACAGTTTACCCAAAGGAATGCACATGCCTATTCTCGATATTGACGTTTTTACGCCATTGCAGCACTAAGCTGTATTGAATGCCAGCTGGCGCACGGAACAAGCAGAGGTGTCCATTAGCAAACTACTCTCGTTAGCTCGACCGGACGCCGATGGATTTTCTATTGCGCATGACGACGTGATCGTTTCACTTGAGTGTGCGTTATCGCTCCTGCAATAGCTCACACGCGCCAATAAATTCTAAACAAGAAGAGAAAGCGGTAGGGATTTAGTAGCTTTGCCAGTAGCTCATCAAGCTCCTTGACATGGATGTAATGGTTCGCCAGTTCATCCAATAAGGACTCTGCACCCATTATCCACCGTTTTCGCTGTTCAACATTATCCCCGTTGATCCAGTCAAACATAGGAGATGAATAAAGACTTTTCGTTGTTTCCTGCACTTCAACTTCTGAATTTAGGTAGCGTGAAATGACTTTTGTATGTTCTTTCTTTAGCTTCCATAAAGGGTGATCATGACTGATCTCAGTAGAAGGCATTGTTGTGTACGTTATCAAAGGATAATAGGGAGGTTCTTCACTGACACTTTGCATTGCCCGGTGTAAGAGGTTATCAATTTGTACGATTTCAGCAGGAATTTCGGCATTAGAATCCTTCTTTGTAAGAATTTCCAGCCACGACTTGCTATCGTGACAGCCTGGGTGCATCGCAGACACCTCGCTCCTTGGAACGACATCATCGTATCGTTTTTTGACACTATCAATATCAGCTCTAAGGAACTCCAGGTAACTAAGCTTGATGCTTTTCAAATTCCGGTAGTGTTTAGATTATCAGTTATCTGCCCTCCATTCAGATCCACCTTGATGTCCTACTCTCGGGCAGATATCAGATAATCTTCGTTGGACGAAACCGCGGGATGTTACCCCTGTGGTTTGGCTATGGGGATTTCGATGGTGAATGTGAGTCTGCTGTAGAGGATGATCGCCAAGATCACGTGTTTCCAGTGGTGCTTTGTTTCTATTGGCATCTGATTTTCACGTTTTTATTCAGCTCGGTTGTCTCGTTCTATTCATTGTCATGGGGTTTATAGCGTTTCAGGTAAAGCATCATCCTCACCAGTAAAGGCGCTTTTTTTATCTCTTTAAGCACCCCGCCTATTTAGGGGGCGCTCTTGGTAAGTATGCAGGTAGCCTGAGCGCCGACACCTTCATCGGTGATTGACATTGCCTGCACACGAAGGGGGCTGAGTCTGTCTCCGATTCATTGGCCGTCTTTTTGATGTCTGGCGGCGGAGCTACGTGCAGGGCTTGTCTGGCCATATTGAGTTTGGCTTTACTGGCCAGTAACCCATAATGCCGGATACGATGAAACCCGGTTGGCAAGACATGCAATAAAAATCGACGCATGAACTCGTCACACGTCAGTTGCATCGTCCGGTGCATGTTGTTTCCTTTGCGCCGGTAATCCTTATAGGTGAACGAGACATGTGTTTCATCAACGGATTGTAGTCGGCGATTCGCAATCGCTACACGATGCGTATAACGCGACAGGTACTTCAGCACCGCTTGTGGTCCTGCAAACGGCGGTTTGGCATACACCACCCATTCCATGGATTGTTGCTGTTTGCACCATGCCATAAAGTGCCCGGCGTGTTCAAAGCCACTGGTCTGCGTCAACTCCCCGAAGCACAGTAACTGCGTCGATTCGTATAACTCACGTACGCCTTGCATATACAAACGGCGGAACAAGCGTGATAACACTCTGACCGGCAAGAAGAAGCCCTTTTTACACGCTTTCCATTGTTTTGCGTTATCCAGCCCGCCACCGGGCACAATGCAATGCACATGAGGATGATGCATCATCGCGGAGCCCCACGTATGCAACACCATAGTGGTGCCAACCTCAGCGCCTAAGTGTCGCGTATCACCGGCAATGGTCAGCAACGTTTGTGATGCGGCTTTAAACAACAACTGATACATCTGTGCTTTATTGTAAAAGGCCAGTTGTGCTACCTCACCAGGTAAGGTAAACACCACATGGTAGTACTCTACAGGTAACAACTGCTGCTCTCTGGCTGCAAACCAGCGTTTGGCGCTTGAACCCTGGCACTTCGGACAGTGACGATTACGGCAGGAGTTATATGCGATGGCATCGGTATGACAGTGTTCGCAGTGCAGGTGATGAGCACCTAATTGGGCACTTCGACAACGCTCAATGGCTGACATCACTTTCAGTTGAGCTAAGCTTAAACGCCCATGCTGAGCGCTTTTATACTGCGTACCAGACAGACGAAACACATCCGCCACCTCAAGCGGTGGCCGTGAACAACTCGACATAACGTCACGCTCACAATGCCAGTGTATCTAACGGACTCACCACCTCACGCAAGAGTTTACTGGCGACTTGTGCATACAGCGCAGTGGTTTCCAGTTTACTATGCCCCAACAGCGTTTGGATGATGCGAATATCGACTTTATCTTCCAGTAAGTGCGTGGCGAAACTGTGCCGTAAGGTGTGCATGGAGACTTTTTTATTCAGTCCTGCATCCAGACACGCAGATTGACAGGCACGACTGAGTTGACGGGTGCCAATAGGGTTTAACGGATTCTGCCCTGGGAACAACCACCCACCCGGTAGCATTAGGTGATGCGCTTTGGCATGTTTGTACCATTGGCGAAGTGTACTCAACAGCATGGGCGATAACATTGCCATTCTGTCTTTCTTCCCTTTACCTTGCTCAACGCGCAATAGCATGCGCTGACTATCGATATCCGTGACCTTCAGTGCCACGACTTCACCAATCCGCAAACCAGCCCCATAAGCGACCGAGAAAGCAGCTTTGTATTTGATGCTATGTGTGGCATCAATCAGTTGCTTGATTTCCTCTTTACTCAATACCGTCGGCAACTTTCTTGGCACCGGCACGGTACTGACTTTGAGCATCACATCAGGTCGATTCAAGGACTTATGAAATAAGAACGTTAAACCCGATAACGTGGCATTGATGGTGATGTTAGATGTACCTTGCTCGGCCAATGTGAGTTGGAATTGGCGCAATTCTTCAGCCGTGGCATCCTCTGGCGAGCGTTTCAAAAAGGTAGCGAGTTTCTTCACGCCTCTGATGTAGCCTATTTGCGTTTTAGGACTGAGCCTACGCATGGTCATATCTTCAATCATGCGTTGGCGTAAGGGGTTGGATCCTTCAAAGTAACTCATGGTTTCACTCCTGAGTGAATTCAGGGCGACATTGCCCTTCCTTCAGCTTAGAAGCGGGGAACGAGATCAGAATATAATTAATGAGGTGGGGGCGGCACTACTACCGCGGAGCGGTTTAGTCCTTTGACCAATTACAGAAATTTCAGAATCAAATGAGTTCTGGATTTGTACTCTGCCAGGTCAAGTTGAACTTATTCACATTGATATGTGAACAAAAACAAGGCAAGCATGTTCGCTTGCCTTTTCTTTGTGCGGCTATTCAGCTTACAGTTAAGTTGCCACTGTTATCGTTGATTTATCAATTACCTTTGATCTCATGGAGCAGAAAATGACAAAAACAAGGTTTGGTCGCAGCGCGTTGGTAATTGCCATGACAGTTGCGCTGGTTAATTGTACTTCAGGACCGAGCGAACAAGAGTTGGCCGCTGAGCGACAGGCGAGTAAGGCAGCCGAAAAAGCCGAACAGATGAAAGTAAAGCGCGAGCGACACGTTGCTGCCGAAATGGTCAGGACGCTCGCGGTAGCTGACAGCCGTATGGCGCCTATACCGGCGCCTGTACAGCCACAGTACCAGGACGACTTCGAGCAGTTTGATGCCAATCCGGTCAAGCAGGTTAAAGATGAACCGGTATCAACGTTTTCTGCCGATGTGGACACGACCTCCTACAGTTTTGTGCGTAAACAGTTAAACCGTGGCTATCTGCCCGAGAAAAGCGCCGTGCGACTGGAGGAAATGGTGAATTATTTTGACTATAACTATCCGTTTCCAACCAGTGCGAACCGGCCTTTTTTGCCCACCGTAGTGGTACATGATTCGCCCTGGGCCGAGCATCGTAAGCTGGTGCATATTGGTATTCAGGGATACGAACTGGAGCAAAGCGAACAGCCGGATAGTAACCTGGTGTTTCTGCTGGATGTGTCAGGTTCGATGAACGCGCCGGATAAACTCCCGCTGGTGAAGCAATCCATCAAGCTATTGCTTAAAACACTCAAGCCAACCGATACCATAGCTATTGTGGTGTATGCCGGAGCCGCTGGTACCGTGCTCGAGCCGACAAAAGTAGCGCAGGCAGCAACAATCATCGAAGCGCTGGATAAACTGAAAGCTGGTGGCTCCACCGCTGGCGGCGAAGGCCTGCAACTGGCGTATCAACTGGCCGAGTCGAACTTTGATGAGCAGGCAGTAAACCGTATTATGCTCGCCACCGACGGTGACTTTAATGTTGGTTTGTCGGACCCTGAACAGTTAACAGACTTTGTTGAGCGTAAACGCCAGAGCGGTATTTATTTGTCGGTAATTGGCTTTGGGCGTGGTAACTATAAGGACGCGTTAATGCAGTCGCTGGCCCAGAATGGCAACGGGATCGCAGCGTACATTGATACGCTGGCTGAAGCGCAAAAACTGTTTGTGGAAGAGGCTACGTCATCACTGTTTCCCATTGCTAAAGATCTCAAGATCCAGGTGGAATTTAATCCGGCGGTGGTGAATGAATACCGGTTACTGGGATATGAAACCCGGGCGCTGCAAGCAGAAGACTTTAATAACGATAAAGTGGATGCCGGTGATATTGGCTCCGGCCACGCCGTAACGGCAATTTATGAGGTTACCCTTAACGGCCAGCCGGGCAGCTACCTGGATGAATCCCGTTATACCAGTGGCAACAGCGGCGCGGCGAATGACGCTTTAGCAGAATTGGGGTATTTAAAAATCCGTTATAAATTGCCGGGTGAGGAGACTTCGCAATTGCTGGATCAACCAATTATGAGCGCCATCAATGCTACGCCTGCGATCATGCAGGAAGTAAACTTTGCCACTGCGGTGGCCGGTTTTGCTCAGGTAATGAAAGACGGTAAGTATACCGGCCAATGGTCATTAGATGATGCATTTAATCTGGCGCTGGCAAACAAGGGCGAGGACTATTATGGTTACCGTGGCGAGTTTACTCAACTGATTCGGCAGGCAAAAATGGCCGAAGAAGCCGAATTTTAGCTCATGGCAAAAACCATCGCAGCGCTTATTAGCTACAAGTGCTTAGATGTAAACACTAAGCGCCGCTGATTCTACCGAGCTTCTCCAGCCGGGCTTTAATAGAACCCGACGTACGCTGATGGGATTTAGCCAGCTGAGAAATGCTGCTACCCGAATCAAAGGCGGCAGCTAACTGTTCGTCTTCCTCATCAGGCCAGGGTTTACCGGCATTGGGCGGCAATGACGATTTTCTCTGCTGGTACTTAACTGACCTGTCGAGTGCTTCGTGGGCCATAAAAAGTGCCCGAATAATAATCGGCTGGTTAAAACAGCTGTTATCGGATAGTACCTCCCCGGATGCCGGATCTATTCCTTGCGAGAGGGTATAAATCACGTCTTTAGCCTGACTAAGTTCCATCTTATTTCCTTATCGCTGATGTTTTGAATGCTCGTGGACAAAGCATAAATTAGCGGCGTACTGAGACAACTGTACACAGGGCGAGTTAGCTTGTACTTAGCGCAGTCAGAGTTTGCCGGTCTACCGACTATCTTAAGCAACTCTTTGGCAACCGCTTTTTCAGGTCAAATAGAAAAAGGGCATCAATCAGTGACCGATACCCTTTGTTTAATAATGAGTCGTCAGCCGGGGAGGCTAGTAGCGAGGCCAGCCGTTGCTGTCCCAGTTAAGTGTACTGATCAGCAGCTTGGGTACACCGTTATCGCTGGCATCATAGGCGTGGCGCACAATTACATCGGTATTCATGATGTCTTCACCACCGGGACCAACCCATTGTGAATTGCCTCCATCCAGAATCGTACCGCCACCCTGCATCATATCCTGGCCATTTTTATCTAAATACGGACCACGAATATCGGTGGAGCGTCCATAAGCAATACGGTAGGTACTGTCGGTACCTTTACAGCATTCGCCAATGGAGACAAACAAATAATAGTAGCCCTGACGGTAGATTAACGCCGGACCTTCTATTCCGCCTGAGCGGCTGGCAATGCTATAAAGCGGGCCAAAGGGCTTCATGGTGACCGGGTTAATGCGCGTTACCTTGATCCCAGAGTTCCACGAACCAAAAGTCATCCATGGGCTACCATCTTCTGCTTTAACTAATTCAGGGTCGATAGCATTGTAGTTATTGCTGTTAGTAGTGTTGATCACCAGTCCATCATCACGCCAGCTGCCGCTGGCTATACTGGGAGCCGAAGCCAGGCCTATTGCAGAAACCCGAGAACCAAAGGTCGATACAGAATAGTACAACCAAGCCCGGCCATTGTAGTGTTTAATGTCCGGGGCCCAGACATCCTGACCGTCGTGACCCGGTACATAGTTGTCCCACCAGGAAAGGCCATTAGGGAAGACTGCCAGTGCGTCGTTCCAGGTTACACCGTTATCCGACCATTTTCCGGCAATGCCCGGGCCGGTCTGGAAGATCCACCAGCGGCCATCTTCATAAGCCAGGGTTGGGTCGTGGGTGACCAGGCTCCCGGTTAATGGCCAGTGGCTTACGGCACCATTTGTTGTTGACGGATCCCAGGGCGTATTTTCAACACTGGCAAGTTTATTTAGTTGCCAGCGCTGGGCGTCACCACTCCAGTAATCCCACTGTGCGATATTGGCACCATCAGAGGTGTCAAAACCATACAGATCAAGGGCCTTACCTGAGTGCTTGTTGATAAAGCTAACGGTGCCGTCAGACAGCTCATTAATTTGCCAGCGCTGACTGGCCAGCCCACGATCCTCAAACTGCACGATGTTGGCACCGTTACTGGTTTGCCAGTCAAACACTTCCAGCGCCTTGCCTGAGTTTAAGTTGATCACGCTATAGTAACCGTCTGACTGCTCGGCAATCAGCCAGCGCTGTGTGTTATGACCATTCGCTGACCACTGAATAACATTAGCGCCATCATTCACATCGGCGGCGCCCACTTCCACTAACTTGCCGCTGTGTTTAGAGGTAATGGTGTATACACCGTTATCGATAGCATTTGCCATATCCGCACACAACCCCAGTGCAACAATAGCTAACGCCCGACCAAATACAGATAATTGCATAGTAAATATCCTATTATATTATATTACTATTATATTGTTGATCTATTGTTAATGATTGGCAAATGAAAAATCATAAAATTAACAAATTTAATTATTGCTAGGGTAATCAGTTGGATAAGGGGGGGTGGTGTTAATTCTTTCTATTTTGATGCATGACGATGGGAATATTTGCCATACAAAAGACGGGCTGATGGAGCGTAAACAAAGTGCCACCAGCAATTTCAGGGCAATGCTCAGTATTTAGCAAGCAACGGCAGTTTGTTTGCTGGCCAGTAGCAGAGCGATCTCATCAGCTTTTAATCTGGCTTGTTGTAGTGACTGCTGATGCCTGTGGTCAGCAAATTCCTGATACTCAGAAGCGATCTCATAAATGTCTGTCACGCCCAGGTATTTACTGAGTGTACGCAGGTGCGGGACTAAATGACTGGCGCCTTCGTTGATGCCACCGCGTTCAAAACCAAACTCGCCGCTGGAGGTAATGATCACCAGGATTTTTCCCGATAGCAGAGGCGCAAGTGGTTTATCACCGCGGGCTAAATCAAAGTCAAAGGTCTTGTTAATACGCACAATTTGATCAAACCAGGCTTTTAACTGAGCGGGCATGCCGTAGTTGTACATGGGCGATGAAATCACAATGATTCCGGCTTTTTCAACTTCGCTTATAAGTTCATCAGACGGGGCCAGCAACTGCTGCTGTAAGGCGGTTCTTTTCTGTTCAGGCGTAAATACCGCACCTATCCAATCCTGAGTAATATAGGGCGGCGGATTCACTCCAACGTCACGATAGATATATTCATCTGTATTCGCCGTTTTCTGTAACTTACTAATAAACTGTCTTGCCAGCTTTTTTGAAATGGAGTCGTGCTCAGGATTGCTATTGGAAATGGCCCTGACGCTGGAATCTACATGTAAAATAACACTCATGGTAACTACCTTTGTTGGTTAACTTTTACCGTTATTTTCAGGCGTTACCAAGCCACTGACAACCGAGTAAAAAACATTTACAGATGAGTAAAACTCATCTATTTTGGTGTCATTGAGTAGCGGGAGTACAACATGCAAGTTTCTTTGCCAGCGTTAAAGGCGTTCGAATCTGCAGCCAGGCTGGGTAGCTTTAAGGCGGCCGCTGCTGAGTTATCGATTTCTCCTACCGCGGTGTCTCACCACATTACTAATCTTGAGCAGCGGTTAAATGTGAGCTTATTTCGGCGGGAGACCAGAAAAGTCATCCTTACAGCGCCAGGTAGAGAGTTAGCTGTTGCTACCAGTCAGGGCTTTCAAACCATTAACACGGCGCTCGAAGACATTTCACGAAACGATAAACAAATCAAAGTGGCTACCACTTCATCCTTTGCCGCCCTGGCACTGTTACCTGCTTTACAGCGTTATTATGAGCAATATCCGCACAGTAAAGTGAACATAACCAGTGGTGAGGAAATTAACACCGACCACTTCAGCCTGTCTGTGCGACTTGGTGCCTTGGCTGAGCAAGCCGATGGTGACGTGCTTATTCGGGAACGGTTTAATTTGTATGGCAATGCCCGGCTCACTACTCAGTTGGACCAGACTTCGCCAATAACAATTTACACCACCCGCTGGAAAAACAGCGCTTTACCCGAAGTCCCATTGCAGGCGTGGTTAAACCATAACGATTTATCGTACAGGCAGTTTGAGGTACGTTATTTTGATCAGGAGTTGTTTGGGATTCAGCAGGCTCTGCTGGAAAACGCCTGCGTATTTTGCTCAACAACGCTTACCCGGGACTACGTTAAGGCGGGATTACTAACGGAGTCAGGCTACCCTCCAATTGACTCTGCTTTGTGCTACTACATTGAAAACAAAGACAGCTTAATTACCCGGCACAACGTAATGTTTATAGAATGGCTGGAGGAGTTACTTAAGCAGCACTGACCTTAAACAAAAGCGCGGCAAGCTCGGCATGTCTTGCCGCCGCAACAGCCCTTAGAGTGACTTGATTTTAATGTTGCGAAAATAGATCAGTGATGTCCACTGCTGCAGCACGATATGGCCTTTGGTATAGGCGCCAAAGCCCGCCTGATCCTTAAATCTTGAACGGGCTAACTGTGACTGCCATTGATCGCTGGTCAGGTCGGCGCGGGCAGTTAATTTTCCATTCAGATAAAACTCAACCTTGCCATCCTGCTGTTTAATAACAGACTGGTTCCAGCCACTGCTGGCCAGAAAGTCTGAGGCGGTTAACGGTGAGGCAAAGCCAAAAATCCCGCCAGAGCGCTTCACGGGATCCGCGTTATCGCCATGAGCTACGCCAAGGAGCTGATATTCCGGCCCGGTTTGCCAGGGTGTCACGCTTTCTGGCGTTTCCTGAACGTTAATAAACACTCCGCTGTTACCGTTTTCTGGCGATTGCCATTCAAACTTTAATTCAAAGTTTTCAAACACCTTATCGGTGGCTAAATCCCCATGCTGGAGGCCTCGCGCCGCCGGATTGAAGGTCAGCATATCTTCTTTTACAGTCCACGCCGGGACCGTATCCGGGTACTGAAACACATGCCAGCCACTGAGTGATTCGCCATCAAAAAGCAGTTGCCAGCCCTGTTGTTTTTCTTTCTGGCTAAGCTGGTTGTGTGGGGCCGCCAGAAGTGAACCTGATACTGCTTTATCGGGAGTGCTGTGAGCGTTAAAGCTAACGGTTAACAGTGCGGTTAGCGTGGCAACAAAACCCGGGCGGAACTTCGATATCAACTTCGCAATCACTAGGGCACCTTAATCTGAGTGTATGGTAAGTACTATGTGCTCTGTTTACCAAATTTTCACAATCTAAGCAAACCGGACACGAGCGCTTTTGCTGCAGGCTGGCGAGTGTTTGTGGCGTGATATTTTGCGTGCTACGGTGATAGTGTTATAAAAAGGAGCTCAATGCATGGCGGTTAAGGTTGACGGCGCCAGAGTTAAAACTGTCTGAGGACAGGGCATTTGGGTTATTTTTCGGTTGTGCAGGCATTGGTGTTGTGGAGTTGCTGTTTGAGCTTTTGATTATCCAGAGTTCATGGGCTCCAGTGGTTGGCATCGTCAAAGCGTTTATCTTTGGCGGTGTCGCAGCGTTGATTCCCGCGGCCTATGCTGCTTTTTCATTCTATCGCTCGAAAGCGCAATCCAGCACCCTGAAGTCCGTGTTGGTTATTTCACTTCTTTGGTTTTTAGCCGTGGCTATGACGCTTGCCGTAAGCCGGTAGTAGTCGAGGTGCCGGTTGTATTGCAAACATAAAAAAGCAGCCCGGAGGCTGCTTTTGGCATTGTTGTATTACTGGCAGGTAATTACCAGATTTTTACACGTTCTTCTGGTGCCAGGTACAGGGCATCGCCTGGTTGTACGTTAAAGGCTTCGTACCATGCATCGTGGTTACGTGGTGCCAGTGCACGGTAACGACCCGGAGAGTGAGTACCGGCACGTAACTGGTTAAGCATGCTTTGTTCGGTACGCTTTTCTTTCCAAACCTGCGCCCAGGCCAGAAAGAAACGCTGATCGCCGGTCAGGCCGTCAATAACCGGTGCTTCTTTGCCATTCAGGCTCAGTTTGTAAGCATGGTAAGCCATCGACAGACCACCTACGTCACCAATGTTTTCACCCAGGCTGTTACGGCCATTTACAAAGTTACCTTCAATTGGCTCATAAGCACTGTACTGGGCGGCTAACATGTCGGCTTTTGCTTCAAATGCTGCGCGGTCTTCGTCGGTCCACCAGTTTTGCTGAATCCCCTTGGCATCAGACTTAGAGCCCTGGTCGTCAAACCCGTGACCCATTTCGTGACCGATAACAGCGCCGATAGCACCGTAGTTCACTGCCGGATCGGCGTTAGGATCAAAGAATGGCGGTTGCAGGATAGCCGCCGGGAAGACAATCTCGTTGAACGATGAGTTGTAATAAGCATTTACCCGTTGTGGCGTCATGCCCCAGCGCTCGCGGTTAGTGGGTTCCAATTCATCTTCTACCTGCTTGGCGTGGAAGAACTTGCTGATGTTACGTTCGTTGGTCAGCAGATCCTGGTCGGTAATTTCCAGGCCTTCATAAGAAATCCACTCATCCGGATAACCGATTTTAGGGTTAAACGCGGCCAGCTTGGCTTTAGCATTGACCTTGGTTTCTTCGCCCATCCAGTCCAGACCGTCAATACGTTCGCCCAGGGCGGCACGCAGGTTTTCTACCAGTTCAGCCATTTGCGTTTTAGAGCTTTCCGGGAAGAAGCGATCCACATAGCTCTTACCAATGGCAAAGCCTAAAGAGGTAGTGCCAGACATGGCACTAAGCGCACGTTTCCAACGTGGACGAGGCTCTTGCTGACCGCTCAGGGTTTTACCATAGAAGTCGAAGTTGGCCAGATAGATGTCATCTGACAGCATCGACGCATTATTCGAGATAGTGTGGTAGGTCAGGTATGTTTTCCAGTCATCCAGTGGCGTATCGTTGATGATTTCGATAACGTCTTTTACCGGTTGTGGCTGGGAGATATTCAGCTCAGGCGCTTTAAAGCCCATGGCATCTAACCAGGCATTCCAGTCAAAGTCAGGATACATGTCAGCCAGCGCGCTGCGCTCGACCTGGTTTAATGTCAGGTCGCGGTCACGACGCTTTTCACGAGGCCACTGAATTTCTGCAATTTTGGTTTCCAGCGCCAGAATGGTCTGGGCTTTTTCTTCCGGGTTTTCTACGTCGGCAAAGGTCAGCATCTCAGCAATGTGCTTTACGTATGCGTCACGGATATTGCTGAAGCGCTCTGAATCGTTGAGGTAATAATCACGGTCAGGTAAGCCCAGACCGCCAACACCCACGCTCAGCTGGTACTCGTTTGGATCCAGGCGGTTATACCACAGGCCACCGTATAAAGGCGCTGATGTACCGGTGAGCCAGCTTTCGCCGAAGAATTCGGTAAGCGCTTTAACCGACGACAGGTTGTCGATGTCAGTCAGCGTAGGATTAATTGGCGTAATGCCTTTAGCGTTGATGGTTTCAGTATCCATATACGCAGTGTAGTAATCGTGAATCAGCTGTTCTTCGGCGGTTAAGTTATCCGACGCCATAATGTCGTCAATGATTTGCTTAACCTGCTCTTCGCTGCGATCGGCCAGGGCATTAAACGCACCAAAGCGGGTTTTGTCTGCAGGCAGTTCGTAGTTTTCATACCAGGTACCACTGGCGTACATAAAAAAGTCGTCACCCGGTTTAACGCTTTCGTCACGGGCGCTCAGGTCTACACCAAATGAGCCAATTTCGGCTTTAGCGGCGGGCGCTTCAGTTTGGGTGTCTGCGGTTTGCGTGGTGGTTTCTGGTTTGGAACAGGCCGTCAGGGCCAGCGATGCAGCAATAGTAGCTGCGAGCAATGTGTACTTCATATTGTTGTCTCTGTGTTAGGATTTTTCAGGCGTTATTGTCGCCCCGTTTGTACTTGTTGGTGTTACAAATTCGTTCAGATAGTCCGCGTTGAAAGGTAATACATCCCGGGCCTGATTGAAATAGTCTTCGATAACCGGTTTTTCACGCTGTAAAAAATCTGCCACAGCCTGATGAAACCTCGGATCGTGCATTTTATGATGAGATACACAATAAACCGGTTCAAAACCGCGCAGAATTTTGTGTTCGCCCTGCGTACCGGGATTAAACAGCGGCAAGCCCTGTTCTATGGCAAATTCAATGCCCTGAAAGTAGCAGCACTCAAAATGCAGCTCGTCAACATCTTCCAGGCAACCCCAGTAACGCCCGTACAACCCTGTATCATCAAATAAAAACAGGGCTGCAGCAATCTCCTGGTCATTATGGGTGGCTTTCACCAGCATAATGTTGTCCCGGCAATGGGCATACAGCGCATCGAAAAAGGCAGGGGTTAGATAGCCGGTGTGGCCACTGCGCTTAAGATACGTGTCCTGGTAGCAATGGACAAAAAACGCCATGTCATCGCGACTAAGTTTGTCACCGTGTAACCTTTCTACACGCAGAGAAGGCGAGTGAAAACGCTTACGGGTTTTACGAATGCTTCTGCGCTTGCGGGATGTCAGCCGGGCAAGAAAGTCATCAAAATTCTGATAGCCGCGATTCATCCATTGAAACTGCACACTGAAACGCGAGCTAAAGCCCAGTTTGGCAAAGTCGGTTTGGGAATCAAGCGGATTAAACAACCAATGGCATGATGAATACTGATTGTCGCTGGCCCATTCATTGATGTGATTAACCAGGCTGTGCCACTGTGCGGCAGAAACGTCGCTGGCAGTCAGTTCGCGTGGGCCGGTAACCGGGGTAAAGGGAATGGCTGCAATCCATTTAGGATAATAGTCCATACCATGCTGGTGGTATGCATTGGCCCAGCTATGATCAAATACGTATTCGCCATAACTGTGGGTTTTTAAATAGCCCGGTACTACTATTTTGAGCTCACCGTTGAGCGAGCCGCTCCAGAATGCCGTTTGCCAGCCGGTTTGCCCATTGCTGTGGTTATCGACACACCCGGTATTTTCAAGTGCTTTAAGCCATTGATATTGCAAAAACGGGCCAGCCTGCTCGGCCAGCGCCTGCCACTGCGACGCATCTATTTCGTTGATGCTATGATGCAGGGTAAAAGTAAGCGTATTATCCGCGGCTTGTTTTTGCATAGTCTTATGAAATATCCTGCCCGCAGTAATGCATAATAGCTGGTATGATACCGGGCATATATTGAGTGCTAAGTTCTAAAAAATCATCGGTAAAATGACAGATAACCCACGTAAAATCATTATAGAGTCGATTACCCGCATGCTTTCGCGACGAGAGCATGCTTATCACGAATTGTTACGAAAATTATCACAGAAAGGTTTTGCAATGGACGATTGTGCCCCTGTGGTAGAGGAATTTAAACAAGCCGGGATCCAAAGTGACGCCCGTTTTGCCGAAATGAAAGTGCGATCGGGAATAGCTAAGGGGCAGGGGCCGGCCAGGATAAAGGCAGAGTGTCAGCAATTTTCTATTGATGAATCGTTGCTGGAACAGGCAATGCTCGAAAATGACACTGATTGGTTCATGCTTGCCGGGCAGGTAAGACGCAAGCGGTTTGGCCTTAAACCACCGGCGACCGACAAGGAAAAGTTTAAACAAATCCGCTTTTTACAGTATCGGGGCTTCTATTCTGACCATATCCAACACGCCTTCGACGAAGACCACGAATAGCCGGGCAATGCCTGCTGCCCTTAATCAATATTTTCTATGGTGATGATTCGCCTGTTTTCACGGTGGATTGCTTAACAAAACAGCATTAACCATGGTATTGTTGCGGCCTCATAATAATGTGGCCAAAAGTGTGCTGAATAGTTGAATTTCCTGCACACAGGCTGCATACAAGTTAAAGGTTAACTAAGGATTTCAGGATTTCAATGACATTATCAACTGCTGATATTCGCCGCAAATTTATCGAGTATTTTGGCCAGCATGGCCACCAGGCTGTTTCCAGTTCTTCACTGGTACCAGCAGATGATCCCACGTTATTGTTTACTAATGCGGGTATGAACCAGTTTAAGGACGTTTTCCTCGGTTCCGAAAAACGCAGCTATACCCGAGCGGTATCGTCACAGCGTTGTGTTCGCGCCGGTGGTAAGCATAACGACCTCGAGAATGTGGGTTATACCGCGCGTCACCATACGTTTTTCGAAATGCTGGGTAATTTCAGCTTTGGTGACTATTTCAAAAAAGAAGCTATTCAGTTTGCCTGGACGTTCTTAACCGAAGAGTTGGGTCTGCCAAAAGAGAAACTGCTGGTTACCGTTTTTTCTGAGGATGATGAAGCCTTCGATATCTGGGAAAACACCATTGGTGTACCGAAAGAAAAAATTATCCGCATCTCAACCTCAGACAACTTCTGGTCGATGGGCGATACTGGTCCTTGCGGTCCTTGCTCGGAAATCTTCTACGATCACGGTGAGCACATCTGGGGTGGTCCTCCGGGCACTCCAGAGGAAGACGGCGACCGCTTTATTGAAATCTGGAACCTGGTTTTCATGCAGTTCAACAAGCAGGCTGATGGCACTATGGAGCCGCTGCCTAAACCGTCGATTGATACCGGTATGGGGCTGGAACGTATCTCTGCCATTCTACAGAACGTGCACAGCAACTATGAAATCGATTTGTTTGTAAATCTGATCAATGCTGCCGCGAAAATTGTTGGTACAACAGACCTGGACAATAAATCATTGCGGGTGATTGCCGATCACATTCGTTCTTGTGCGTTTTTAATTTGCGATGGCGTAATGCCTAGCAACGAAGGCCGCGGTTATGTACTGCGCCGGATTATCCGCCGTGCAGTTCGCCATGGTTACAAAATGGGCGCCAATGACATTTTCTTCTATAAGCTGGTGGATGCACTGACTCAGGAAATGGGCGGTTTCTATCCAGAGCTGGCGGATCAGAAGCCGGTTATTGAAAAAGTATTACGCGTAGAAGAAGAGCAGTTCAGCAAAACGCTTTCCCGTGGTATGAATATGCTCAACGATGCGCTGAATGAGTTGGAAGGCGATACCATTCCTGGCGAACTGGTTTTCAAACTCTATGATACCTACGGATTCCCGGTAGACTTAACCAACGACGTAGCCCGCGAACATGACTATAAAATCGATGAAGAAGGTTTTGAGGCGGCAATGCAGGCGCAGCGTCAGCGCGCTCAGGAAGCCAGCCAGTTTGGCGCCGATTACAACAGCACCTTAAAAGTTGACTCTCAAACGGCCTTTACCGGATACACCGATGCCGAAGGCGATGCCAACGTGGTGGAGTTAATCAGTGGCAACAGCTTTTGTGAAGCACTGACCGATGGTCAGGAAGGAGTTGTAGTACTGGATCAAACGCCATTTTACGCTGAATCTGGTGGTCAGGTTGGCGATACTGGTGTACTCAAAGTGGCTAATGGTGAGTTCCTTGTTACCGATACCCAGAAAATGGGTAATGCTTTTGCCCACCGCGGTAAGGCAAAAGGCACCATTAACAAAGGCGACAAAGCGGTTGCCAAAATTGATGACACCAAGCGCAGCGCTATCAGGAAGAACCACAGTGCCACGCATTTATTGCACGCAGCTTTGCGCGATATTCTTGGCGACCATGTAACGCAGAAAGGGTCATTGGTAAATGCCGAGCGCCTGCGTTTCGACTTCTCTCATTTTGAGGGCGTGACTGCCGAGCAACTGGCACATATCGAGGTACGGGTTAACAAGGATATTCAGGATAACCATCCGTTAACCACGCAGATGATGGATCTGGAAGAAGCCAAGAAGACCGGTGCGATGGCGCTGTTTGGCGAGAAATACGATGAGAAAGTTCGCGTAGTCTCCATGGGGCCGGTATCCACTGAGCTTTGTGGTGGAACTCACGTTAAGCAAACCGGTGATATCGGTTTATTTAAAATTGTAACCGAGGGTGGTATTGCTTCCGGTGTGCGTCGTATCGATGCGGTAACCGGTATGGGCGCGCTGGCTTATGTGCAACAGCAGCAGGCGGTACTGAACACTACCTGTGGACTGTTAAAAACCGATGCCAGTGGTCTTACAGAGAAAGTAACCCAACTGCAATCTCAACAAAAAGAGTTAGAAAAAACAGTTACTTCACTTAAACAAAAGATGGCAAGCCAACAAGGCGCTGATCTACTTGGCAATGCCGTGGATATAAAGGGTAATAAAGTCCTCATTGCAGAGCTTGAAGGGGTTGAGGCCAAATCATTACGCGGCATGGTTGATGATCTGAAAAACCGTATTGGTGAAGGCATCGTTGTGCTGGGTGTGCCTGCAGACGGTAAGGTTAGCCTTATCGTTGGGGTGACCAAAGGCTTAACCGCCAAAGTGAAAGCTGGTGAACTGGTTAACCATATCGCGACACAAGTTGGCGGAAAGGGCGGTGGTCGCCCTGATATGGCACAGGCTGGCGGCAGTCAGCCAGAAAATTTAGCCGCTGCGTTACAGTCTGTTAACGTTTGGTTGGAAGATAAGCTATAATGCAAGTATTGGTGGGTTAATGTTGTCGTGACACCAGCGTTAATTACACCGAAAGCGCTTTTACGGAGTGAAAGGCGTCGAAGACCGCACGGAGGCAATGTAATCAAGGAACCAGGAGCAAAAGAATGCTTATTTTAACTCGTCGTGTGGGTGAAACGCTGATGGTGGGTGACGATGTTACCGTAACCGTATTAGGCGTTAAGGGTAATCAGGTACGTATTGGTGTAAATGCACCAAAGGAAGTCTCGGTGCATCGTGAAGAAATTTACATGCGCATCCAGGCTGAAAAAGGCGGTCAGCCTGATGGTAACAAGTAAACAATAAGTGGTTAGACCAGTTTTTTGGTCATTTATCAGTATTGAGGCCGGTTTTTTCCGGCCTTTTTTATTGGTGCGGCGTAAATTAAGTCGCTGATGTGCTTTCATAGCTCTTTGGCAGATGGGTGTAAATGGCTGTAAATGATGCTTTTTTGGGCAGTAAATGTGTGCTTTTCAGGCAAAATATAGTGATTGTTTAAAATCCCGGCATACGAAATGTATTTATCTAAAAAAGCATTGACTTCCCACCGCATGTCATTAAAATGCAGCCCCACATGACGGAGAGGTGGGTGAGTGGCTGAAACCAGTTCCCTGCTAAGGAACCATACGCATTACGCGTATCGAGGGTTCGAATCCCTCCCTCTCCGCCATTTTTAATTTAGTGTATCAGCGCGTGCGTAGCTCAGCTGGATAGAGTACCTGGCTACGAACCAGGCGGTCGGAGGTTCGAATCCTTCCGCACGCGCCACTCACTAGATTAAAACTTCGCGTGTGTAGCTCAGCTGGATAGAGTACCTGGCTACGAACCAGGCGGTCGGAGGTTCGAATCCTTCCACACGCGCCACATTCCAAGAAAAGGCTTGCAGAGATGCAAGCCTTTTTGCTTTGTGCGGAGTGTCAGGATTTCCAGCCCCCCGACAGAGCGGAGGGCGTTCAGCCGGAGCAAGTCAAATTGTTGACTTGCTTAAAACCACCAGCTTCACCCATCCACACGCACCACATTCCAAAAAAAGGCTTGCAGAAATGCAGGCCTTTTTGCTTTCTGCGGTGTGCAGGATTCTGAATCGAGCTAGATGCTTTTAACATTACAAGCTCTTGCTAATCATAGTTAAATACATCCCTGTAGCATCGCCCAGCCACGCCATGCGGGCGTGTGATTCGTCATCAAGCCTAATCCCACCTATTACTGTTACCTTGCAAGAGTTCGCCTGTGAGAGCCTTATTACTCTGTCATGCCGACCGAGTTGCATCATCTGGCCTTTTTTAAACCACTAGAGTAATCTGCTTTGTATTACAGGTAGTTATTTTAATAAGGACGTTATGATTGAAGATCTCTATTTCATCAACGCTAAGGCGTTGTCCACTAAACTTCATCAACAAGAAGTCAGCGAAGATTTAGCTTTCAAACACCTGCTCGTATTCAGCATGTTGTTTGCCAGTGCGATGGTATTTCCAGTGGCGGTAAGCTGCACACAAAGTGACGTATTTGCCTTTTGGTATCAAATCGCCAACTTCTTTGCTTTTGCGCTACTGCAGTTCTGGGGAATGAGGCTACTATATCGCACTAATAAGCAGGGGGATGGTCAGGCGTTCTTCCTCCGTTGGGCAGCTTTATCCTTGCCGGTAGGATTACAGGTTTGGTTAATTTCATTGTTACTTGGCCTGGTGTATGGGATTCTGCTTAGCTCTGTTTTTGTGGATACCATGACTGACCTGCCAGAAAATACCTGGCTTATCTCTGGTATGGGGTTTGGTTTAGTCATGCAACTTATTTACTTCTTCATTATGCAACGTAATTTTAAACATTGTGCAAACGGATAGTTCTAATCCTGTTGAATAAATACATAACCCGGAGATCCCAATGAAATATGCATTGCTCATTGCACTTTCTGTTACCTTTTCTGTCAGTGCCAGAGGCAGTGCTACTTCAGAACAGCTGGAAGCGTTCAAGAGCTCAATAAAGCAGGGTTGCATAGCACGGGGCATTGAGCGTCAGGATGACCACGCGGTAGCCTTCTGCAGCTGTATGGACAAGGTACTAAGAAGCGCATTGTCTGATGCTGAGTTTGCAGGTGCATACACCGGAGCAAACCGGACATCGATTCCGGCTTTATCCGGACACCCTTTCCGTTTTAATCCGGACACCGATTCCGGGATAAACCAGCCAGTTTTCGTCTAACTCCGGAATCATTGTCCGGAATGCCGGAATACCTCTCTTTTCTCTTTTAAATCAATTAGTCACTATCCTCGTTATCAATTGAATTATAGCGAGGACGTGAACATGACAAAAAAGAGGACATCTATGGCAAATATCAAAGAGATTTTGCGCCTTAAATTCGAATGTGGTTTGTCTGTCAGAAAGATCGCCGCCTGTACCAAAGCTGGACGCTCAACCATCTCTGATATCCTGACGCGCTTTGAACAAAGCGCTTTGCGTTGGCCACTTACCGACAACTGCTCCGATACCGAGTTAACGCAGGCCCTGTATCGGGATAAAACGGCAGCTCAAAATAAGATCATGCCTGATTTCGCTCAGTGCTTTATCGAGCTTAAGCGTAAGGGCATGACAAAGCAGCTTCTGTGGGAAGAATATGTCGCCGAGCATCAACACAGAGCCTACCGTTACAGTCAGTTCTGTGAGCATTACCTTCGATGGCATAAGATGCAAAAGCGAAGTATGCGTCAGATCCACACTGCCGGCGATAAGTTGTTTATCGACTACTGTGGCCCGACAATCCCGGTCGTGAACCCTGATACCGGAGAGGTTCGGTATGCGCAGATCTTTGTGGCAACGTTGGGAGCATCCAATTACACCTACGTTGAAGCCTGCCCCAGTCAAAAGCTGGAGCACTGGCTGGAAGCGCACGCAAACGCCTTTGAGCACTTCACAGGCGTGCCAGCGCTTCTGATCCCGGATAACCTTAAAGCCGCGGTCACCAAAACGGATCGTTACGAGCCGAAACTCAACGACAGTTATCGTAAACTCGCGAATCATTACGGTACAGCGGTGATGCCCGCACGGCCTTATAAACCGAAGGATAAAGCCAAAGCAGAAAACGCGGTACTGATTGTTGAACGCTGGATCATGATGCGTCTTCGCCACCGCATATTCCACACTTTCCATGCATTAAATCTGGCGATCCGGGAGCTGATGGATGAGCTGAATCAAAGAGAGATGAAACAACTGGGTGCCAGCCGCAAAGCTTTATTCGACAGCCTGGATAAACCCGCGCTGAAACCTCTCCCGGTCCAGCGCTACCTCTATACAGAAAGCAAACGCGCCAAGGTAGGACCGGACTATCACATCGAATACCGACAGCACTATTACTCAGTCCCTCATCAACTGGTAGGCCAGCATGTTGAACTGGAGGCGAACGCGCGGTTAATCCAGATCTACCACCAGGGAAACCTGGTGTCTCAACATCCGACCAGCAAGAAAGCGCACGGCCTCAGTACACACACGGAGCATATGCCCAGCAACCATCAGTACCAGAAGTGGTCACCGGAGCGCCTGCTGAGCTGGGGTGGCAATGTTGGGGCTGCGACCCGACAGGTTGTCAGTGCTCAGCTCAGCGCCAAAGATCATCCCGCGCAAGCGTACCGCAGTTGCCTTGGCCTGCTTAATCTCACCAAAAAATACGGCGATGTGCGCCTGGAACAAGCCTGCAAAGATGCGCTGATGGTAGATAAGCCCTATCTGCGCTTTATCAGAAACCTGCTTAAAAACCACCGGGAAGGCCAGTTATCTTGTGAGTCTCATACCACCCCGGATATCCAGCACAGCAATGTGCGTGGCCCAAATAGTTACCACTAGGAGAACGACATGAATCAGCTTAATGAGCAACTAAGAACCCTGCGTCTTGGCCATGCCGCCAAGGGCCTTGAGCAACAGCGAGAGCAACTCTCCACCTATGCTGAGTTGACGTTCGAGGAGCGGCTTAGCCTGCTTCTTGAGTGCGAGGTACTGGGGCGAAGCCAGGCCAGGATCGAACGCCTGAAACGACAAGCCAAGTTACGTATTGATGCCTCACCCAATCAGCTTATCTACAAAGAAGATCGGGGGCTAAAACGTATCCAGATAAGTGAACTATTAACCGGGAGCTACCTGCTAAAGCACCAGAATATCCTACTCACCGGACCAACAGGTGCCGGAAAAACTTACGTAGCCTGCGCCTTGGCAACCCAGGCCTGTGAGCAGACGTACAGCGTTCGTTACTATCGTCTTAGCCGTTTACTGGATGATCTGAGTTCAGGGCGGCTGGATGGCAGTTATCAAAAACAGCTACTCGCCTTATCAAAGAAACAGCTGCTGGTAATCGATGACTGGGGAATGGAAAAGATGAACCAGGAGCAAGCCGGTCATCTACTGGAGTTACTGGAGGATCGTTATCAAACAGCCAGTACAATCATGGTAAGCCAGCTCCCGGTTAAAGAATGGTACAACATGATAGGCAATGCAACGGTGGCAGATGCTCTGCTGGACAGGCTGATCCACAACAGCCATCGGATTGAGTTGGGAGGAGAATCAATGAGAAAGCTGGCACAATCCGGACAGATAGGATAAAAATAGGATTAGAGAAAAGCGAGGAAAACAGGCGTCCGGATTAAACCGGTGCTGGTGTCCGGATAAGCCGGAATATGCATGCAGGAATAGCCGAACAAGTAGCGGCGGGAACGCCGATAAGCCAGATTGCCCCCTTTAAAGCTCTGATACCGCAAATTGCAGGGTGTAAAGAAGTGGATAGCAAAGCCTGACCGATTATCCCACAGACAAAAAAATCCCCGCCAGGTTGCGGGGAATGGGTTAATCAGCGCTGAATGACTGTGTCAGTTCCTTTGTGCTTAGCGATACAGCATTTGCTCGCGGGTGTGTGTCATTCGATTAATCAGTTTATTCTGCACTGTATGGGGGACATTGGCTTTATTCATGGCGTTAATGAATAAATCTACGGTCAGATTGAAATCAGCCTCTGTGATGTTCATACCGCCATGTACCTGCTCCATGGTGTCGCCAGTGTATTCACAGGGGCCGTTGGCTAGCATACAGAGCTGTTCTGAAAACTTTGCAACAAAGCGCTCAATATCAGTGTCGGCAAAGTAGGGCAGGATAGTGTCGTTGTACTCGATTTCATAAACAAAGTTCTCAACGATTTCGTTAATTTTTGTCTGGCCGCCCAGTTCTTCATACAGCGTGCCAGAACGACTGGCACAGCCGCTCAGGATTGCTAAACAAGTAGCAATAACCAACAGGTGTTTTACCATAACTGGCCTCCCACAGATAAATACAAGCCTTGCTGGCCGGTAGCACCGGCAATACTGCCTAAGTCTGCCCACGCCAGGGTAAAGTTAACTTTCTTTGACGGGATATAGGTCACAAAAACATCCATCCAGTCATCTTCACCAAGCCCCAAATTATCGGGCTTCTGACGATACTCTACACCAGCAGCAAAGTGACGGGAAAACAACACGCCAAGGCTGCCTTCCAGCATCAGTTCATAATCGCTGTTTTGCGGACCGCCAAAACCCAGCAGACCCAGCTGATTTGCTTTGGTCAGCCGGCCGGTAAGGTTCCATACCAGGTTGTAGCCGCCGGCCGCGCCCAAATGGACTTTAGTTGCAGCCAGGTAAATATCTGTACCTGAGGTGTCTTCGCTGCCTACTAAATTGGCTATGGCAGTGTCTTCCAGATCCTTGTACTGCACGCCTGCGCTGATTTGTGGCCAGTCAGAGTAAATAACATCGCCGTAGAGTTTAAATTTAGCGCCATAAACCGTTTGCGCTATCTCACCGCCCAGGGTAGTCAGGTCAAACACGTGACGCGCAACGCTGAATTCCGCGCGGTCATACAGAGACACGCTCGCCCCCAGTACGTTAAGACGGTAGTCTTCCAGATTAACCTGGGTGATAAATGCGTTGGCTGAAACCTCATCCTGAGTGTCGTAACCCGATAAGGTGGCCCAGGGCACAATGCCGCCACCGCCACTGCCTTCCAGTTGATTAAGGCCCGCGGATCCTATCAGTTTACCGTCACCGGCGCAGGCCAAGCCGGTGCAGAATACAAGGGTACTGCTTATCAGTTTTGTTAGTCGCACGCAAAACTCCCTAGTGTTGGTAATAGTCAGATGAAGCAAGCCAGTCAATCAGTCCGCCAAGTGGTAGCGGGCGACTAATATAATAGCCTTGTTCAGTATCACAACCCCATTCAGCCAGGATCTCCATGGCTTTGGCATCTTCTACACCTTCTGCCACAACTTCTAAATCAAATATGTTAGAAAGGCTTAGCACCGTATGCACGATTTGCTGATCTTCCGTGTCGGTGCTGAGGTTGAGGACAAACGCCTTGTCAATTTTAATCGCTGATACGGGTAAATTCTTTAAATAGGCAAGCGATGAATAGCCGGTGCCAAAATCATCTATAGCAATACTGAAGCCCTTATCCTGCAAAAATTGCAGGTTGGCGATGGCAATCTTAGCATCGGCTACCAAATCGCTTTCGGTGATCTCTAGGGTGATATTGTCGGCGCTTAATTCATTGGCATCAAGTAAGGCAATGAGCCGTTCTAGTAATGGCCGGTTTTGAATATCCTGGGTCGACAAGTTGACTGCCGGTTTGATATGTATCTGATGCGCACGGAGTATCAGGATATCGGCAACGACCCGATTAAGTACCCAGTCGGTCACCTGTTCAATAAATCCCGCCTGTTCAGCAATCTCAATAAACTCGTCTGGCGGAATAAAACCAAGGCGCTGACTGTTCCAGCGAATAAGCGCTTCAAGGCCGTTTACCTGACGAGTTTTGAGGCAAATCTTAGGCTGATAAACCAGCGATAACTAATCCTGTTCGCTCTGCAGCACTTCTTTTAACTCAGTGATGATACTAAGCCGGCGCAGATAACGTTGTTCTATTTCTGAACTGAACTGGAGCAGCCAGTTAGCGCCCATTTCTGCTTCATCGAGCAGAATATTCATGCGCCGGAAAAGATCCTGGGCGTTATTAGCATCAGCAGGGCAGTTCACTACGGTAAATACCAGTTTAATTGGCATCACCAACTGCTGAGTGGCAACCGGTTGTTCCAGAATCGTATGGAAGGTTTCCAACTGTTCATCAGTGAGTGGTTCGTTGGCAAACCACACCAACTCGCCGCCGGATAAGCGGGCCGCCGTGCCACGCCAGCGTTTAATACGCTCGGCAATTGAAATTATGCAGGTATCGCCATTGGAATAGCCATACAGATCATTAATGGTTCTGAAATCGCGAATATTGATACCGATTACCTGCAGGTATTCACCGGCATCCAGGCGCTGCTGAATAAGTTCTTCCATGTAACTGCGGTTATACAGGCGGGTAAGCATGTCCAGCCGCGATTGCATCAGAATACGCTGCTCACGGCTTTGAATACTGTCTTTCATTCGCACAAAGGCATCTGACAGTTCGTTAATTTCCTGCAAATGCCCGGAGGTTTTTACACTTTGTTCATAATTACCGTCTGCCAGATGATTGGCTGCTGTGACTAAGCTGGCCACTGGCTTGTTGACCCGACTAGCCATAAACATTGATAGCAACATAGAGCCGGCGATAGCCAGCAAAGAAATGCCAAGGATATTAAATTGCAGTTGGGTAAAATTGTCAAAGTGTGTTGATACGTCTACGGCAAGAGTTATTGATACTTCATTACTCAGTGTGTCGGGTAGCTTGATGTCCCGAGTCAGGTAAGGGGTATCGCGTGAAAATGTCACATCGAACCAGTTCAGGGTTTGTTGATCAGCGTTGATTACTCGCTGAGCCTGTATGTAGGGCAGACTACTGTGTAATACCACATGAGCGCCATTCACTGAGCGTTTTGAAGAAACGATGATATCAGCCTGAATGATTTTTTTAACCTGCTTTAGAAACGCATCGCCGTCCATAAAGCCTATACCGGCAATGGCTATGGGGTTAGGGGCATAAACGGGTAACATTATTATCTGGTACAGGCTGCCGTCTACAATGATGGCATTCTCCGAACCGCCGTCTTCAAGCACCGTGTTGATGATATCGGGATAAGGGAATTCGCTGCCGCGGGCAAAATAGCCGGGCTGGCTTTCCAGTACTTTACCGGATAAGTCAGTCAGCATCATAAAGTCTGACTCAATCCGCTGACCATGATTTTGCAGTGCACTCTGAATGGTTGGAATATCTCCGGTGGCCACCGCCTGCTTAAAGCCAAAGTCGTCAGTGAGTACCCGTGCCGAATTGAGTAGCTGTTCACTGCGGTCCTGCAGCAGTTGCTCAAGTACGGAATTGGCTACGTCTATATTTTTGGTTACCTGATTAAAGGCGGTCTTTGAGGTGACCGTCCAGACGTTCCCCAGGATCATCGACGCTGTGATAAAAATACCAATAAACAGTATCTGAAACAGCGACTGACGTAGGGTAACCGTCATTGGCGCTTAAACTTGCTGCTGCCAAATACCCGTTTGGATGTTTCCAGTTGGGTGATACGTGGCAGCGTAATTGTGACCGGCTCGTCTCCGGCTGTTAGCGCATACGGCAATCGCTCAAGGTGGTTAACAGAGAAATCCGGGTGCCAAATCAGCACTTCATTTTGCATGGTGGTTATTTCGGCCTGACCATTTTGATTGGTTTGCCACGAGGGGATGTTATCTTTTACGTAAATAAAGCCGAGCATGGAGTCATGAATATTACAGCCCAGCACCACGATACCCGGTTTGCTGAACTGCACGGGCGGCACTGAGTCACCGGCATAGAGTTTAATTTCAAAAGGTTTGGGCTGAGAGAAGCTATAAACGTGATGGCGGATGTTGTCGCTATTGGGAAACACCACAGTCTGGCCCTGTTCGATAACCAGCATAGTAGGTTCAAACTGGCGATTTACCTGGTCCATTATGGCAGGTTGCTGTGGTGGGGCAGAGGGGGACGACGCTTCCCCGGCGGTGGCCGCCACGCTGATCACGGCATTAATAAACGGCCGGCCCTGCTCATCAACCAGAGTGACGGTTTTTGCAGCCAGCAGAGCGCTGCTGGTTAACGTTATTGTGAACAGCGTTATTCTTAATAAAATGTTTAAAATAATCATATTCTTGTGTGCTTTAAACAACCCAAAGCATCGAACCACTCTTGGTACGACAAAAGCAGTTTCTAAACATCAACTCACACATTAGCAACAATGTCTAAAGCTATGCAATAGTTATTTAGAACAAGGTTTTACTCAAATCGGCTTTGGCGGCGTAAGGTAAGATTCTATTCCTTCAAATATAACGTTTCACAATCACTTATGACGAAAAAACCACTTCAGCGTATAACTAAATACACCCTACAAACAAGGAGTTTAGCAAATGAAAATCGATTTACATGAGAAAGTGGCAATTATTACCGGTTCAACCGAGGGGATCGGGCTGGGGGCGGCCAAACAGCTTGCTCAATGCGGTGCAAAGATTATTGTTAATGGCCGTACCGAACAAAAAGTTGCTCAGGCAGTGGATGCGGTCAAGCAAGCGATTGCCAATGCTGATGTCTCAGGGGTTGCGGCAGATTTAAGCAGTGCAGAAGGTTGCAATAAGCTTATTGAGGCGGTACCTGCTGCAGATATTCTGGTTAACAACCTGGGCATCTACGGTACCCAGGACTTTTTTGATACTGACGATGATACCTGGCAGCAGTATTACGACGTGAATGTGATGTCGGCAGTTCGTCTCAGTCGTCATTATGCACCCGCCATGGTTGAAAATAGCTGGGGCCGGATCCTGTATGTAGCATCTGAGTCTGCCCTGAATATTCCCGGCGATATGATTCACTATGGCGTAAGTAAAACCGCGCTGCTTGGTTTATCCAGAGGCCTGGCTAAACGTCTGGCTGGCACCGGTGTAACCGTGAATGCAGTGTTACCCGGGCCGACCCTGAGTGAGGGCGCGCAGGCATTTCTGGCGCAATCAGCCGAAGAAAACGGCATTTCTATTGAGGAAGCCGGGGTGAAGTTTGTTATGGAAAATCGTCCGTCTTCGGTGATCCAACGCATGGCAACGGTTGAGGAAGTGGCCAGCATGATCACTTACACCTGCTCGACACTGGCGTCAGCCACCACGGGCAGCGCACTGCGTGTAGACGGTGGAGTGGTCGACTTTATTATGTAACCTTGTCGGTGAGTGCCGCAGCAGCGGCATTCTCCTTTGTCGGATCCGGTACAATACCGGTTTTAAGAAAGGAATGGAGCAACGCCGACAGATCGATGATATGAATCACATGGGAGTAATTTTGCTGCAGGGCCTGCAGTTTTTCATAAACATCCAGGTCGATGCGTGACAACAGCGCCAGTCGTTGTTTGGACATCGGGGTGGTGACCGATTCATTTTTCTGGCACTCAATACCCGCCACGTAGAGCTGAGTTTCTTCTTCCAGTGATTGTTTAATTTTATAGCGCAGTGACGACTCAAAGCATTGCACCTGGGTAAGGTTAATCAGTTTATTGTCGGCTTTGCGCTCACAATGAATGGCCAGGTGATACCTTTCGGCTTGCTGCAGCAGTCGGCGTAATACCGAAGAATCTGGCGGCGATTTACCCATATCGGCAAAAAATCCATGCAGCGGTGCATTGTGATCGCACACCGCGAAAGGGTGCAGGTCGTTATTATGCTGTGTAGTGTACAAGGTTTTCATGCGGTGAATCATCTGCCTGCCGGTGACAACCTGCAATGCGGCATTCGGATAATGGCGGCTCACCACTTCCCAAATATAGCGGAAATACAACGATTGTTGCAGCACGATATTTTCAATGCTGGATTGCAGTGACGATGCGGAACTGATCTTTTTAAGTACCTTGGATGTGTTGTCAGTAGTGATAGCAAGTAGCCTTAAAATCCCCGTTTTCGGCTGGTAGTCGAGCACTTTATAACGTTGTGATTTCAGTTTGAAATCAACAATGCTCACTTTCACTTCGGGCGGCAGCACGGTTTCATCGCAGTTATGGAGTTGCAGCTGGACCCCGCCCAGCGAAAAATCCCTGACCGTGCCAGTGTAACTGCTCATCAGGCTGACTCTAATGACGGCATCGGTTTCAATTCTGAAACGGGGCTGCTTACGCCGGTCAATATCATCATTCATAACGAAACGCAGGGGATACTGGCTATCGTTATCAATATACTGTCGTGGGAGCTTCGCTTTGTTGGGTGCGCTGAGTAACTTTAACGGGCCAACAGCCTCATCGATGGAGCGCATATACAGAATGTGCCCCATAGACAAAATATCATTGTGATCCTGATGCGACATATCCTGCAGTATCCGAGCGGTTTCCTGACTGCCACGGCTAACCTTAGTCAGGCGATACTGCCAGAGTTCCAAACTGTCATGTTCCAGTCCCAACTGAACAAAGTTAGCCAGCAGGTTTTGCCGTTCTAACTGGCGTACCGTGGTGCACAGTGAAACAGGAGCGCTGCCTCGTTGAGTGATGGTTAGCCGCAGTACGAACGCCTCGTTAAAAGCATGAAGCTCTTTCATAATGCGTTGTAATGCCGTTTTACCTGGTAAAAGCTGTGTGCTTCGGTAAGCTGGATTGCACTGAGTATTTACTGGCGTCAGCAGCACCATTCGGGGAGCCAGTTGAGCACCATCGTTCTTCATTAATACCGGTAACCAGGGGGCGTTTTGGACAACCCTATCGCGATCAAGAGCCTGCATTGAGCGTTCTATTTCAAGGTCACGAGCAAGGGGCAGGTGCAACATAACCCGGTTGAGGTATTGCTTGAAGAGCGGCTCCCATTGTTTGTCCTGTTCTGCCAGTCTTAACACTGCATGATGGCGCTGAGAAGCGGTGTTAAATTCGACCCTGACGTAATCGAAATGAATAATTTCGTTAGCAGCACACAGTCCGGCAATTTTCGGAAAGGAAACGGGGATATCCTTGACCGTGGTAAATTTAGGCGAGCGAGTACAGGCAATGGTAAGTTGTGTGGCACTTAAAGCCACCACAGCCACGGTTCTGCCATTCTGGTATGCCTGTGTGGTCACCGAAAAATGCGGCGTAACAGAGAGGTCGTTATTAAACTGAATATCCTGATAAGACTGGGTTTGAACCGTAAACGCATTAATGATTTTTTCGCGTAGCTGACGCTGCACCAGACCCTGGTAATGGGCCGAGTTGGTAATCGACTCAAACACGCCAACGGTATATTGTTCCATGTAGCGGGCTGTTTCTCTTTTCAGGATCTCTGAGCCCACTCTATCGAGGGTCATTTCTATGCCAAAATGGGAAAAGCGCTTTACCGGAAACCGAGCAAAGGCAGAGTTATCCGCGGGCGCGTCGGTTTGTGACGTTAAGCGAATCACTTCCTCTTTAATGACTTGCCTGGCCTGGGCACTCAGGCGCGACGAGAAGCGGTTAAGTCCCTCGAGCAAACGACCTTGCTGCTGGTAAGGAATTAACGCGCGGATCACAGGTTGGTGTTGTTTTATTATTTCCTGTTCTGTACCCATTATTGTTTGTTTTTATGTAAGTACAATAGCTAGAAAAATAACATAGCACAGTTGTTACGAAAAAAGCATGCACTTTTTATAGTGCATCCGCAGCCCTAAGACGTATGGCTTAAATGCAATGGAGCTGGTAGTCAGAGCGCCGAAACATCGGCATAAATGAGATACTCCTCAATTAAATCCTCATTAACCCTGAAGATGTTACAAAACGGGATAGTCAGAGTACTGTCATTAAAACGGGTATAAGTCACTGTTCCCTGACATATCACCCCGGCGGTTGGGGTACGCCAGGTTTCATCCACCGTGTGAGAGAGCGCTTTAACGCTGTTGAAAAAGTCGTCAACCACGCTGGCAATATTAGCCCGGCCAGTGACTATCGGCGCATTTCCAAAACGAAAGGTGGCATGTTCTGCCAAAAAGCCTGCAAAGGTTTCGGTATCTTTATTATCAATAGCTTGAAACAGGTTTTTCACGGTGAGAATCCTTGCAGGTAGCGCCGTTTGCATATCGGGAATGGTGTTAAAACTCATGAAACCATGTTGTCGGACGCTTGACCAGTAAAAGTTAAAGTGCGCGCACAAGCTAGCAGCTCTTTATAGGAGCCTGTTCTATTTTTATCAACCGGCCTTGTTCATCAAAAGCCAGAGCAACAAATGTGCCCTCAACCAGGGCTGGATCTACTCGCTGCAGTGCCCGCAAATCATCAATTAACTCATGAGAAACGGTAATGGTCTGATTATCACAATCGGTAAACAGCCAGTTTCCCTGATGGCTTGCCAGCATCGCCGGGCGTGAATAAAACACATTCAGGGTATCGAGCTGGCGGGTAAATTCACGGGTATACAAGGTGAGTTTCTCGCGGTAATCGGGCAGGCTCGCCACGTCATCCTGATAGCCATGATATTCCACTTCCAGGGCAATGAGTTCAGTGTCAGGCAGTGGCTGGTTAATAAGCGGGGCCCCTTTAACCAGCAGTAACAGGCAACCTGCTGCAGCAGCCAGAGCCAGCCACTCCCGGCCGGGCAGTCTGGCTTTAGCGCGGTCAAAGAAGTGCTGCTGATTGCCAGGCTGTTGATTCACAACGGCCCGTTTTATCCGCCCGGGCGCCGGATAACGTTGCTTAGCAGCGTTGTATGCCTGTTGCAATGCGTCTTGACGGTCGGACTCGTTCATGATGTTTTCCAATGTTTTTTCAGGGTGTTGCGGGCATATCGCAGGCGCGTTTTAACTGTTTCGACCGGCACATCACAGATGCTGGCAATATCCTGCAAACTAAATCCTTCCTGCTGTAGCGAGAACGCTTCCCGTTGGGTAAACGGGAGATGTTTAAGCAATTGATGAAAGTCGGTTTCGTTTTCATTCACCGGGGCTACAGAACCTAAGGTATCCGGATCGGTATCTGCCTGCCAGCGCTTACTCTGGCGAAACTCATCGATAAGCATTCGATGCCCGATGGTAAACAGCCAGGCCTGAAAGCGGCCCTGACTTTGATAGCCCTGTTTTGATTCCATGACTTTTAGCCAGACTTTCTGGGTGACGTCTGCCGCGGTGTTGGGGTCGCTCATTACCAGCAGATAATAGTACAGGTTATTACAGTGCTGATCGTAGAGCGCGCTCAGAGCGGCGCTATCGCCCGTTTGCCGATAGCGTTTGAACAAAGTTTCGTTGCAGCTTGTGGCAGTTTCCGATTTCAGGAAAGTGCGTAGAAATCCGAGTTTAGCAATCCCCACAGGCGGTCCTTACTGCTCCAACTTGAAGGTCAGTACTACTTGTAACCCGGTTTGCCCCACAGGTACACCTTTTTCTACCTGGGGCTGATAACGCCATTTTGCCAGTGCCCGTTTGGCTTCCCGGTTAAAGATACGCAGCGGCTCGGCATCCACTACGGTGATATTGGTTACCGTTCCCTGGGGTGTGAGGTCAAAGGTCAGTTGCACCCAACCTTCAATGCCCTGTCGGGCCGCTTCGGAAGGATAGCTGGGGTTCACCCTGACTATCGGCCGGGCAGACGTATCACTTTGTTGGCCAAAATGTGTGTTAATGGCTATCTGATTGCCGGGTATTATCGGATTTACATTAACGCTGAGCTCAGTGGGGCCGGGATCAGACTCAACCGGTTCTGGCAGCGAAGGGGGCTGCTCGAGGGGGTTTTCCATTGGTTTAACCGGTTGTCTGGTAATCGTCTCAGGCTCTTCTACATGCAGTAAAAAATCATCGATAACCACGGGATCTTCCACCTTTGGGGCTTCGCCGTGTTGCTCTATTAGTTTGGCCATCATCACAAACAAACCAAAAGTGACCAGTGCGGCCAGTAGCAGATGACTTAATGGCCGAACATAGTGACTGGTTGAAAAGATTGGATTTACAGTTAATTGCATAGTGTGTACTCCCTGGTTTTGGGTATAACGACCGGGAAGTACAAAAGGGGTGAATTAATTTACAAAAAATGACACTACAAAATCTTACAATTTAGAACTTGCCGGGGGCAGTGTCGTAAGTGATGCTGGGAGTCAAAGGCTCAGTTTACGGGCAGCGGGTAGCACAACAACGTGAAATCCACATTACGCCGCAGCAGGAGCGAGTATGAATGACGAGAACCAGCAGTCGGAAGATTATTTTGGTGCTTTTGGGAACAACGCAACGCAAGCATTAGCGATATTAATGCCGGTGGTTGATCTGGCGCTTAGCGCTCATGAAACAGGCGACTATCAGGCATTTCGAAACCTGATGACAGACTCGCTGGCGGCCAGAATAACGCCTGAGGGGTTTCAAAATGCCTACAAGGCCATTGCGCCACAACTTGGGCCGCTAATATCCAAGCGGTTGGTTGCAGCGGTGAACCAGGCAGGCAACCCAAGACTGCTGTTTGTGGCCCGATATACCAATACCAGCGATGATATTGTGATAAATATCACGTTTGCCAACAACGCTGAAGCGCCGCTCATCAATGATATGTGGATAGAGTAGAGGGTAAGCGGATTAGCTTAATGCCTTTAACCGGTATCCATTACCGCGAATTGTAGCGATTTCGATACCGGCAGCAGGTGGCAGCTTTTGTCTGAGTCTGCTGATATAAACATCTACTATGTTAGTCAGCGGATCAGTGTTGCTTTGCCAGACCCGGCTTAAAATACGCTCCCGGGTGAGCACTTTATTTTGCGACTCAATAAAATAGCTCAGCAGGTTAAACTCAATGTTGGTGAGCGTGAGCTCTTCAGCATTACCGTCCTGGATAATGCTGGCCAGCTTGGACTCCAGATCCAGTTGCAAGTTGGCAAAGCTCAGTTGGCGTGGCACTTTATCTGGAAGCGCCCGATGCCGTCTGCCCAGTGCATTAACCCGGGCCAGTAGCTCGTCGAAATCAAAGGGTTTACACAGGTAGTCATCGGCGCCTTTGTCTAGCCCGGTAACCTTTTCAACAATATCATCGAGTGCCGACAGCAGTAGCACCATTGGGCCATGGCTGAGCTGTTTCAGAGCGGGCAGTATCTCAACGCTATCGTCTTCGCCAAACATTCGATCGAGCACCAGCAAATCCGGCTGTTCCCGTTTCGCTAAATCAACCAGGTTATGCAGTGCTGTTTCTTTGATGCACTCAAATCCTTCAGCAGTGAGTCCGCGATAAAGGAAGTTCACCAGCGAGAGTTCATCGTCTGCAATCAGAATTTTCATCATTCAACATCCAGTGGCAGATAAATTTGAAAAAGAGTGCCTTCGCCCTGGGTGGAGTTAACCTGTATTTCCCCGCCATGAGCTTCAATAATGGCTTTGGCAATGGCCAGGCCAAGCCCCAGCCCCTCGGATTTGTGCTTGAAGCGCACAAAGCGCTCGAAAATGTGGTTAATATCCGCAGGGGATATCCCTTCTCCAAAATCTTTTATCTCGATGCAGGCACCGTTTTTTACCTGCTTCAATGCCACCTTAACAGGCGATTGTGGTGCGGAGTATTTACACGCGTTATCCAGCATAATGGTAACTACCTGTTTGAGGCGCTGCTGGTCAAATTGAAGCTGTAGCGTTTTGGCACTCTCGTCAATATCGAGGGAAAAAGTGCGCTCTTCGTGCAGGCGCTGCCACTGGCTAACCTGATTTTGCAGGAAATCGCTTACCGACTGGCGCGAAGTATCCAGTTTTAACTGGCTTAGTTCGGCTCTGGCCAGCAGTAGTAAGTCATCTACCAGTTCACTGAGGTTCACTGCCTGGAGCAAAATGGAGTCCAGTGTTTCCCGGTAAACGTCCTCCGAGGCAGAAGACTGACGCAGAGTAACCTGGGCCTCGCCCCTGATTATGGTTAAAGGCGTTCTGAGTTCATGGGAGACATCAGCCAGAAACTGACGCCGGCGTGAATCAACCCTGGTGAGTTGTTCGTTAACCTGTTTGATTTCCCGGGTGCGCTGCTCTACCTCAAACTCCAGTTGCTTGCGGGAATGTTCGGCTTTCATTTCGTGGTCGGCCAGGCGTGCAGCCAGCAGGTTTAGCGAGGTTACCAGTTGTGAGAACTCGGTATCCAGAGTTTCAGGCAAACGCTGATGGTAATCGCCCGCCGCAATGGCTTTTGTACCATTGTTAATAATAGTCAGCGGCTGATAAAGCTGATTAAACAGCCAGTAACAGGCGAGAATAATACAGGGCATGGCAAATAGCGCCACGCCCACGGCAAACCACACAATGGCAGTGTTAAGGGTTTCTATTTTGGCATTAATGGCCGAAACCACATTGCCCTGACGCACTACAGCGGCGTTAATTGCCTCACGGAATTCATTATCAATCTTCACCTCAAGCAAGGTTTGTAAGCGGTTCTGCTGATCCAGCGGTGTGTTGTTGTAAGTCGCTGTGATGGCCTTAAATTCGCTGATAATGGCGTCTATCAGTCCGGCTAGTTCGTCGGTATCTTCAATGCTGCCGGCGGTCATTTTACTGCCCAGCGCCTGCCTTTGTTGCAGTTCGAGACGGCGAATTTTGTCGAGCGATTGGGCAATAAGCGCCTGTTTGTTGCGAATGATGGCCTGGTTGGCACTTTCACCAAAAATAAGCTCGTCGGTAAGCTGTTTAAACATTCGATAGGAGATGCTGCTGAGTTTTTGATGTTCTGCCAGCAGGGTTTGGCCAGTATTACTCTGCTCCAGATTGATTTGTGTCAGGTAGGCAGAAACTGCCGTACAGCATAGAGCAATCATCATGGTCAGCCCTGAGGTGATCCCAAACAGATAAATTTTACGCTTATACATGAACTTACTTCGCAACGCTTTAACATCCAATACGTGAAAATCCGCAAAAGAGCACAATTTTGAACTAAGCTTTATGAACACAATGTAAATTTGTCACGTATTTCATACGGTTTCACTATGCGCGGCGGGCTACTTGCGGCATTGGAGTGTTTGGTAAACGCCATCCTGAAGTAGACAGATTATTATAGATGGAGTGCAGCATGTTCTGGCAGCAGAAGACAAAAACCAACCAGGCAATTCAGGCCCTTGAACAAAGTATTATTGCGGTAGTCAGTATCGACGAGAAAAACAACGTGACTTTTTTTAATCAGGCGGCTGAAAAAATCTGGGGCTATCGGAAAAATGAAGTGATGGGTAAGAATGTGGCCATGCTGCTGCCACATGAATTGCGGGCGAATCATGACAATAACGTTAACCATCATCGTCAGACCGGTCAGGCTAAAATTGTGGGTAGCTCAAGGGATGTGCAGTTACAACGCAAGGACGGTACTAAACTTTGGGTACAGCTGTCGTTGTCTAAAATAGTGCTTAACGGGCACATCCATTATACCGCCTTTGTGCGGGATATTTCTCAGGAGCGCGACTCAAGAGAAACCATGGCCCAAACTCTGGAGCAGGCACTGGATGCGGTAGTCTGTATCGATGAGCATAACTGCGTTACGTTATTTAATGCTGCGGCTGAAACCCTGTGGGGATACGACCGCGAAGAAGTACTCGGGCAAAACGTTAAAATGCTGGTGCCGCAAGCTATTCAGGCCAATCACGATAGTTATGTTAACGCTAATCGAGAAACCGGACAGGATAAAATTGTTGGTACCAGCCGGGAAATTAAAATCGAGCGTAAAGACGGTGAGGTACTTTGGGGCCAGTTATCGTTGTCGAAGGTGCGACTGGAAAACAAAACCCTGTATACCGCTTTTGTAAAAGATGTCACCCAGGAAGTGTTAATGCGGGAAGAGCGGGAAATGCTCTCAATGGTGGCTAATGAAACGGACAACTCGGTTATTATTACCAATCCGGCCGGGCTAATTGTATATGTGAATAAAGGCTTTGAAAGATTAACCGGTTATTCGCTTACCGAAATTAAACACAAAAAACCGGGTGATTTCCTGCAAGGACCAGAAACCTCGCCGGATACCATCGCCCGTATTCGCAAAAATCTGCACGACCGTACGCCGTTTTATGATGAAATCCTTAATTATACCAAGAGTGGCGAGCCTTACTGGGTGTCGTTGTCTATCACGCCAATCCTGAATGAAAAAGGTGAGGTGAAAAACTACATTTCGGTACAGGCTAACATTACTGAAGTTAAGCAAATGGCTCTCGATTTTACCCGTAAGCTTAATGCGATAAATAGCTCCCTGATTTTAATTGATATTGATGAAGGAGGCCAGCTTAAGACGCCCAGTGATTTGCTGGCCGCAAAACTCGGCTCAAATGCCACGCAGCAGGCTTTTGTGGATCATGTTTTACGTGAACTTACCGCAGAAAATAAGGCAGAATTACAGGACAGTGGCAACATTAAATTGCAGATCAACTTTGGTCAGGGCGATTTTCTGTTGTCTCTGGATGCCGGGATCTGTGCTCTGAAAAACTTTAAAAATGAAATCACCCAATATGTTTTATTTGGCATTGATATTACTGCCCGCCGGATAGCGGTAAATCAAACCCGGGAATCCATGAAAGGCGTGCTGAATGTCAGTCAGACCATCAGCAATATCATCGGCACCATCAACGGCATTTCAGAGCAAACTAATTTGTTGGCGCTTAATGCAGCCATTGAAGCGGCCCGGGCGGGTGAGGTAGGCCGCGGATTTGCGGTGGTGGCCGATGAAGTGAGAAGTCTGGCGTCGCACTCCAGGCAGGCCAGTGATGAGATTGATAAACTAGTAAAAGACACCGTAAGCCGAATAGACGATCTGGCGGTAATGCTGGGCAAAATCGACCAGTAAGTTAAGATGCCGTTGCACAGCATTGATAATGCTGTGCAACAGCTGTTATTGCTGGCCGGCAAGTTCCCTGGCATCAAAATAAATAGCGTTGGCACCGTTTAGCTGCGGGCGGGCAAACAGGAAGCCCTGAAATTTACGTACACCGGCGTTGTTTAACCACAGCCATTCGTCGAAGGTCTCCACCCCCTCTACAATTAAGTGGCTGCCGGTGGCATTGGCAAATTCAAATACCGAATGCAGTATCGCCTGGAGTGGTCCGCTTTCGTGAATGCCATGAGTGATAGCGCGATCCAGCTTGATTTTATCCGGCATCAGGTCGGCCAGTAACGAGAGGCCGGCATAACCGGCGCCAAAATCATCAAGCGACAGCCGGATCCCTACCGCACGAATATCTTCAATGACGGCAAAGAAAGCATCGCTTTCTTTGACCATTTCACTTTCGGTAATTTCCAGAATAAGCTGTTCAGGCTTCAAGCCGCCTTCTTTGAGATAGTCAAGCAATTGGCTTACTACCCGTTCGTTTTTCGTTATTGCCCCAGGCAATAAATTAACCGATAAAGACTGGCCAGGCTGTAACAGTTTGGCCCCCTGGGCAATGGCAATGGCTTTGGATTTTAAGTCAAACTCATACCTTTGCTGCTCAGGCAGATCGGCCAGAATTAATTCAGGGTAACGGCCTTCACTGTTACGCAGCAACGCTTCATAAGATGAAATGCCTCCAATCCGGGTATCTACGATGGGCTGAAAGGCAAACTGAATATCGCTGGAAGGGTAGGGGGTAAGGTCAATCTGGCTGGTGGCTATAGTACACTGAACCGTGGCGCGTTCGGCCGCCGAAACACAGCTACGCCAGCGTCCAGTAGCGAAGCTGTTTAGCAGTGAAAACACTCTGCTGTCGCGCCTTACCGTAAGATCTGAAGGGAGCCAGTAGCACTGGCTTTCGGGCTTAAGAATTAACGTTCGCAGGTTCCACTTGCCGAAGTCGCGTTTAGCACAGGCGCTGTCGAGCACTTTTACAATATTGGTGTGGCGGGGGTCGGTTTTTATATGCTCAAACAGCCTGTGGATCACATCTCCTTCACCTTCAAGTACCTGAAAGAAAAACTCGCCATCAAACAGCAACAACCCGGTAACATCGTTAGCCTGATTAAACGGTTTAGAATCAGCGACAATTTTATCGATATCCGGCTCCGACATTTTTTGGGTTGCACGACTTCGATACACCAGCTGTCTTAACATCCACGGCTCCCACTTAAAAGATTGCAGATTTGCACTTTAATTATGGCTATGTTCTGCTAAATTGTTGCTACTCTGTATATAGATACAGTTATTGAGGGTTGATTATGCTCCCAGCACAATTTAGAAAGCTTATAGCCGAGTTAGAACACTTAACAGATAGTCAAACCCGTTATGTTGAGAAGCTGCTGAAAGGCACTGATAGCGTCTCACAGTTGATAACAGAGCTTGAGGAGCGGATGGTTGAAAACCCTGAATGTCCGCACTGCCATAGCTCACTGATCAATCGGCACGGCAAGGTAAACAAGATGCAGCGTTATCGCTGCAAGAACTGCGGCAAAACCTTTGTAGCGACAACGGCGACACCGCTAGCTCGACTGAGGTACAAAGAGCTTTGGTTAGAATATATTCGCTGTATGCTGGACAGTAAGCCATTGCGTAAATGTGCCGAAGAATGTGGTCTCCACCTTGAAACATCGTTCAGGTGGCGGCATCGATTCCTAGCGCTACCATCAGCACTGAAGGCGAGCAAACTAGAAGGTATTATCGAGGCTGACGAAACACTTTTTCCCTACTCAGAGAAAGGCTCAAAACGGATGACTCGTCAGCCCCGCAAAAGAGGGATGAAAGCGAAAAAACGAGGGCGTTCAAAAGATGACTGGGTGCCCGTTTTAACGGTCAGAGACAGAGCCAAGAATACATATGAGGCCGTTGTGCCAAGTGTTACATCGGCAACTCTGCATCAGGAGCTAGCAGGAAAATTAGAGAAAGACAGTGTGTTATGTAGTGATGGATATAAGCCCTACATAGCTCTTTCTGAGAAAAATGATTTAATACACAAGCGCTTAGACGTGGCGGGAGGTGTTAAGGTGATAGATAAAGTCTTTCATATTCAAAATGTTAACGCCTATCACAGTCGTCTGAAAGCGTGGATAAAACGGTTTCACGGAGTAGCCACAAAATACCTAGAACATTACCTTGGTTGGTTCAGGTTTATGGATAACCCAGAAAACCTTAACGGAAACAGGCTCTTTTCGATTCAACAACAGTTAATCCGAACATAGCCTTAATTATAGACACCCTAAGGGATACGAAAAGCAATAAACAACAGATTATTGATGCAGATTAATGGGCGCTGCGAGGGCTACAGTCATTTCAGGCAGAGGCTGGCAGCCGGCTTTTAATGTTCTTTTAATCTTCCTTTCAAGCTTTATTCAGCCGTGATGAATAGTCTTAAACATGAGCACCAAGCAGTGATTATTCAGCACTGGTTAGTTATCTGATTTCGGAAAAGAGAGTATTGTTATGCAAAAAATGAACTTGAAAATGTTAGTGGTTCTTTCGTTCTCCTCGGCCGTGTTAACAGGTTGCGCTACCGCACAATCCCAGCAATTAAAAAGCAGTATGAATGAGCCTGCGGCAAACGCTGCCACAGCGCCGATGGTGGATAATCGTTTGCTCTATTCAGATGCGTGTATTTCAGAACGCGAAGTCGTAGAGGCCCAGAAACTCTGGGGCGACGGGATTGTAAGAATAGGATCGGTCTATTCATCTGACGGCGACTATACCACTGCCGCGGCAGACTTTATTCAGGATATGTACGGCTACGACCTGAGCAGCGTGTTATTTAAACCAACACTGGCTGCGAAAGTACAGTTTAGATCGAGCTTTGATGCGGCTTTATCGTATTTTGTGGGCGGTAACGAGGCTTACTCTGAAGATAAAGGGTTTGCCATTAAGCCCTACACCAAAGTGAAGTTTGATAATGTCGGCATTATTAATAACAGCTGCAGCATGGCGGTGGCCATGGGGAATTATTACTTTACCGACACCAACGGGGGCGAGACCAAAGTGGAATACACCTTTGCTTACGTTAAAGACAAATCAGGTAAGCTAAGAATTGTGGCTCATCAGTCATCGTTGCCTTATTCCCCAATTTAAAATCTTTAATTACCCGTAACAAAAGGTAGCTCTCTGCAGCTACCTTTTGCTGTGTTTAATATACTGTTCGATTACCAGCTTAACAAAGGCCTGGCAATCGGTTGCAGTAGACGGATCGTAATGACCACCGTTGGTCAGATTATTGGAAAGGACCCGGATCCCCAAAAATGGAATGCCATAGCTGTGTGCAATCTGAGCTGCCGAGGCGGTTTCCATTTCTTCGGTACTGGTACCAAATTTGGTGTGCAGCCAGGTGATACGGTCTAGCTCGTTGTTCCAGAAATTACCACTGGCGATAGTGCCTTCTACTACTTTGCCGCGCTTATACTGACCTTTTACCGCATGGGCCGCTGCCAGTAACTCAGCATCGGCAACATAGTAACGGATCCGCTCTGCATCTTTGGCAGAGTCTCCCCCGCCGGCACTGCCTTCAGAAGCCAGGAGATCCATTGGTAACCACTCAAGTGGAGCAGAGCCCTCACCTTTATCACGAAAAGGGGTTTTAAAATTACTGGCATTCACGCTGCGTTTACCTAAGACAATGTCGCCAACCTGTAATTCGGGATCGTGCCCGCCGGATGTGCCCTGATTGATAATGGCCCGGGGGTGATAACGCTCAATGCCAATAGCCGTGGCAGCGGCGGTATTTTCCAGGCCTTTACCGGTCTGTGCAACCACTACCGGATAGCCTTGGTAATTACCAATATAAAACGTTGCCTGACCGGCCTTCTCGGTGCGTACATCGCTCAGTAACGACGCAAAATATTGCGCCTCTATGGGCATTGGTCCCTGGATCATCACCGGCGGTAAAGCCTGCTGTGAGGTGCTTATCTCTACGCTTCGAAACGCTTCTGCATTGGTTACAAAACTGTTTAACGAACAGGCCAGTAGCAAAAGACAGGTGTAGAGTTTTTTCATGGCTATGTTCGGATTAACTGTTGTTGAATCGAAAAGAGCCTGTTTCCGTTAAGGTTTTCTGGGTTATCCATAAACCTGAACCAACCAAGGTAATGTTCTAGGTATTTTGTGGCTACTCCGTGAAACCGTTTTATCCACGCTTTCAGACGACTGTGATAGGCGTTAACATTTTGAATATGAAAGACTTTATCTATCACCTTAACACCTCCCGCCACGTCTAAGCGCTTGTGTATTAAATCATTTTTCTCAGAAAGAGCTATGTAGGGCTTATATCCATCACTACATAACACACTGTCTTTCTCTAATTTTCCTGCTAGCTCCTGATGCAGAGTTGCCGATGTAACACTTGGCACAACGGCCTCATATGTATTCTTGGCTCTGTCTCTGACCGTTAAAACGGGCACCCAGTCATCTTTTGAACGCCCTCGTTTTTTCGCTTTCATCCCTCTTTTGCGGGGCTGACGAGTCATCCGTTTTGAGCCTTTCTCTGAGTAGGGAAAAAGTGTTTCGTCAGCCTCGATAATACCTTCTAGTTTGCTCGCCTTCAGTGCTGATGGTAGCGCCAAGAATCGATGCCGCCACCTGAACGATGTTTCAAGGTGGAGACCACATTCTTCGGCACATTTACGCAATGGCTTACTGTCCAGCATACAGCGAATATATTCTAACCACAGCTCTTTGTATCTTAGTCGAGCTAGCGGTGTCGCCGTTGTCGCTACAAAGGTTTTGCCGCAGTTCTTGCAGCGATAACGCTGCATCTTGTTTACCTTGCCGTGCCGATTGATCAGTGAGCTATGACAGTGCGGGCACTCAGGGTTTTCAACCATCCGCTCCTCAAGCTCTGTTATCAACTGTGAGACGCTATCAGTGCCTTTCAGCAGCTTCTCAACATAACGGGTTTGGCTATCTGTTAAGTGTTCTAACTCGGCTATAAGCTTTCTAAATTGTGCTGGGAGCATAATCAACCCTCAATAACTGTATCCATATACAGTATAGCAACAATTTAGCAGAACATAGCCTTTTTCATTATTGATACCTTGATGAGCTTAGAGGAACCATTTCCAGATAATAAAGACAATTAGAAAGCCAAACAAATAAACCAGTCCGGCCCGGCTTAACCATAGTACTACCGGGCCGCCTCTGAGTGATTCCGGAATATCGTGACGATTTACCAGCCGGTAGTTAAGCCAGGCAAATACCGGCGTGGTCATAAAGGCCAGGGTCATGGCAAAGCCCAGCATAGCCAGCAGCGCCGACTGGAAGAATAACACCATGGCAAAGCTCGCCGCTGCCACCAGTAATAGCCATACCGTAAACACACTATCAGACACATCCTGTTTGCCTTTGAGTAAGGTGTAGCATTCTGCCAGGGCCCGTGAGTAGCCGTCGTACACGGTAATCGCCGAGCCGAAAATACATAAAAAGGCAATTACGGCAATCAGGTAACGGGACCACTCACCAATGGTGGATGCATATAAATCTACCAGCTGGTGCGAAAAACCAATACCGCCGCTGGCCAGTTCCTGCCCGCTGCCATGTAATACCAGACTACCCAGCGCCAGGAACATCAAGGCCAGCAGTAATGTAACCAGGTAGCCGAGGTTAAAGTCGAATAAGGCTGATTGTGGTGTTACTCTAGCTTCGTGACACTGCTCTTTTAACCATAACGAGGTGATACCGGATATTTCAATCGGGGCGGGCATCCAGCCCATGGTCACTACCAGAAAACCAATAGCTGCCAGCGTCCAGGGCGAGGGTGATTCAAACTCGGCCGGCGCAACCGGGCCTTGCTGCCAGGCAATCACGGTGGCCGAAATGGTGGCGATAACCAGAGCTATCATGATCACCTTGGCCACCTGGTTGAGCGCATGGTAGTGGCCAGCCAGCAGGATAATCAAAGATACGATAAGTAATACAGCGGCCAGCCAGGGCAACGCCACGCTAAACGGAATAAAATAGCCCAGTAAGCTTGCTGAAAAAAGCAGTAAGGCAGCGGCATTCACAAAAGAAGAAATGCCGTTAAGCGCAAAACTCATGAGCAAATAGGGCTTGCCCATGGTCAGATAACCCTGTTGCAGGGTTTTATTGCTACTGATGGTGTAACTCACCCCAGCCCGGAAGAACGGGTATTTAAACAGGTTAACGGCCAGGATAAGCAATGCCAGTTGCCAGCCAAACTTAGCCCCGGCTTGAGTAGAGGCTACCAAGTGGCTGCCACCTATGGCGGCAGTGGCCATCAATACGCCCGGGCCGAGTAATTTTATTAATTTTGCAAAGGATAAAGAAGCTTGGCTGTCAGCGCCTGACTGCATGGAGGGCACTTTATGTTCCTGTTGATTAATGGGGTATAAAAAGATAACGCCAGTGTAAACTATTCTGCTTCGGTGTTTGAGAGGAATTTATCTACTTTATCAGTGTTTGTACCGTAAACTTGTGAAGGATTTTCTAAAGTTCGCCGTTATATTAGGATACGTGTTGCAGAAAGTGTTCTGCTAAGGAAGATAGTGAATGGAATTCAGGCAAAGTGATGCACTGTGATTTCTTAATCGCTTGTATGTGCACGCTTTGGTGTATGCGGTGCCACAACTTAGTGCTGTGGCGTTGATTGTGACGCTGAGCGATGACTCTCTGGCCAGTTTGTGGCAGTCGGCCGTGATGCTTTTAGGCTTTAACCTGGCTGTCGCACTGTGGTTACTGCTGTTCAACAGTGGCGCCGGACGCGTTGAACCATTTAGTGTTGTCATTAACCATAATCACCGGACAGTCACCGAGTTCGGCCGTAAACGCATTATTGAGAGACAACATTTTGGAGGTTGTAACATTAATTCAGGGTACCGCAAACAAATCCGGCTTTATAATCACAATGGCCGGGATATTCACTTTAGTGACTATGCGTGATCCTTTGCACAAAGAATACAGTTGTTTAAAGAGTTAGGTTGTGACAGCAACAGTCGTTAAAACAGAGCAGCATCGTGCACATACGTTCCCTGCTATCTCGCCGGCGACTTATTCTAAACTACTGCGCGGCATCTCAGCCCTCACTCTACTGGGATTTGTACTCAGGTATATATGACAGTTCTCAGCGTTAAGGCTCTCTCATCATTATCATGCCATAACTTCTTTGCTCTGTTAGCGGCTGCGCTGATGATCCTGTCTACTGCCTCAGTATTTGTTGCAACCTGTACCTACAGAGTTGTCAGCAGTGAGATATTCAGTCTGGTCTATACCTTGGACCTGTTTGTTTTACCGGCTTTTATGGTCTTTTTACCCCGGGCTCATCAAATAAAATGCCCCGCATTCCTGCCTTAGTAGCATGAAGGACTCGCTTTTACTTTGGGTTGGGCTGTTAACCGTGGCATTAGTGGGGAGCATGGTGTCGCTAAGTATACCTATAGAGATAATGGGTGTGCATGCGGGCGTCTTTGTCACTATTTTAGGAATGATCAGCTTTATGCCTTGGTATCAAAGCAGACAAAACCGCGTGTTTGCCGCCAAGCTAAGCAGCCAAGAGAATTATTTGCAGGAAACCTCGTCGCAGTTAAGTGAAACCCATTCTCAGGTTAATGATTACGTAGCCATATTAAAAGGCCAGATGGACGGCATAAGTGCGATAACTGAAGATGCCTCGATGGAGCTAATGAAAGCGTTATACGAAATTGAAAACAGTATTCAAGACAGTATAGATAACGTTGAATTAGGCCAGAAGAATGCCCTTAATTGTAAAGAAAAAAGTGCCGATGAGTTTGAATTGGCCGCTCAGCGCTTATCTAATATAAAAGAGATGATAAACACACAGCGAGAGCAACAAATAGAAGATACCGAGGCAATTCAAGGGGTAATGCGTGAGGTTGAAAATCTCAAGGAACTCACTGAACTGGTTAAAAATATTGCCTCACAAACCAACTTGTTAGCGCTTAATGCTGCAATTGAAGCTGCGCGCGCTGGCGAATACGGACGAGGGTTTGCCGTTGTAGCCGAACAGGTACGTATTTTATCTTCTCAGTCTTCAGAGGCGGCAGAAAAAATTGAAACGGGTATTAAATTAGCGCTCGATGCGGCGCACGTTCAAGGCGAAAAAATGCTCAGCTCGACTCGCGCGAACGATACCTGTGAATTATTAACCGGGTTTTCTGAATCGCTGGAAAATATAACGACACACTATCGCATATTAGAAGAGCTTAACCCTAAAATGCTGGCGTGCTTCTCGCAAAGCGCCTCGGAAGTTGCTTTCAAAGTAAGCGGTGCGATCGCGAAAATTCAATTTCAAGACATCATTCGCCAGCGCACCGAGCACGTAAAACTAGAGCAAGACGCTATTGTAAGCTTATTTGGGCAATTTTCGTCATACATTAATAACCGAGAGCACTTTGACGAGTCGTTTAACCTGAGCACCAAAGAAATGTTTGAAAAGTACGTGATGGAAGATCAACGAAAAATTCATTTCGATATTAACGAGTGTTCGCCTGATGAGAAAAACGAGTTTGAAGAAGCCCGTGAGCCTAAGATAGAACTTTTTTAAAACCATTGCGTAAACCTGCCGCTTGAGCAAGTCAATATCTCGTCTGGCTGAATACGTTGGAATGACCACAAAGCTAAAAAAGTTAGTTGCTTCACTGTATCGTAAGCTACACTCATTCGTAATTAGGGATTTATTCGAAGGGCTTACTAAAGTCTTAGCTTAGTGACATTGTGCTAAAGAATAGTGGCTAAGGTAAGCAAACCCGCTATTATTGGAAGTATCGGCAGGATAGGTATGTACTTAAAAATAGACATTAAGAAGCGCAATAATGTGCGTGTTATCGGCGAAGGTGAGAACACACTGGTTTTAGCTCATGGCTTTGGCTGCGATCAGCGCATGTGGGACTACCTTGTTCCCTATTTTGAAAAAGACTACAAAATCGTTCTGTTTGATTATGTTGGATGTGGGCAGTCTGACCTCAGTGCATTCAATAAAAAACGATATTCTCAGCTTAGCGGGTATGCGAGAGACGTTGAAGAAATCTGTGATGCGCTTGAACTAAGTAACGCAATTTTTATTGGGCACTCTGTGAGCAGCACCATTGGCATGCACCTGGCTATCGAACGTCCAGACTTAATTAATAAGCTCGTCATGGTTTGTCCTTCTCCATGCTTCTTAAACTTGCCGCCCGATTACATGGGAGGGTTTGAGAAAGCAGACTTAGAAGAGCTTATCAATTTAATGGACAAAAATTATCTTGGGTGGGCTAGTTATTTTGCTCCCTTGGTAATCGGAGAGGGGCATGATGAGTCGTTTAAACAGTCGTTAAAAAATAGTTTTTGTTCAACCGACCCCAGCTACGCCAAGCCTTTTGCAAAAGCCACTTTCTTTGCTGATGATAGGCATTTATTACCGAAGCTCACCGCACCAACCCTGATAATTCAAAGCCAAGACGATAGCCTTGTATCCATTGAGGTTGGACGCTACATGCATAAAGCGATAAAACACTCCGTGTTTAATGTAGTAGAGGCGAAAGGGCATTGCTTACACATGACAACACCGGAACAAGTGGCGTGTGCTATCGGGGAGTTTCTCGATTGAGTCAAGCCGATGTAGATCATTTTCCCTGCTTGTTGTTTGTGACTCATATTGAAAGTACTCAAGTGCTTTCAGGTAACAGCTTTGCAGAAAGTTTTTTAAACGTAAGTTTTAGCGAGCTGTCGTTAAAGCTTACGGATATTCTATCCAAAGCCTCACTCATTTTTTATGAAAGCTATATAAAGCCGATTCTTCTCAATTATGGAACTTGCAAGGAGGTGCAAATAACCATTGTTACTAAAGCGGGTTCAAGAGTCCCTGCCGTAGCCAATGTGAGTCTTGTTGCAGGTAAACTTTATTGGGCAATGTACCCTGCAGAAGAGCGAGATAAACTTTACCAAGAGCTGGTTTCTGCTCGAGAGAACTTAGAAGAAAAAACCGAGGAGCTTACTCGACTGACACGGTTAGATCCGCTTACATCTTTACTCAATCGCAGGGCATTAACTAGTGATCTAACCAAGATTGTTACATTCATGAAGCGCAAATATGTGCCTGTGTGCTTAGTGCTTATCGACATCGATTACTTTAAACCTATTAACGATAATTTTGGTCATGAATATGGCGATGAAGTACTGTCAAAATTGGCATCTTCGTTAACCAACGTAGTAAGAGAAAGTGACCTTGTTGCCCGTTGGGGAGGTGAGGAGTTTGTCGTTGCGCTTTATAACAGTGATCTTGACGGTGCCGAATATTATTGCAGTCGAATTCATGAGGCCGTTCAGAAGATTAGCTTGCCAAATAGTGAACATCTCACGGTAAGTATTGGTGTTTCGGCCATAGAGCCTGAAGACGTTAAAGATAAAGACGTTATTTCAAAAACAATCAATATAGCAGATAGCGCTCTGTATAAAGCGAAAAATAATGGCAGAAACCAGACTCAATTTGGCTGACAAATGATTATGGAATCTTTTCTTTGCTATTTTTCGGCTATTGTGGGCGCAGCAGGGTGCAGTGATAGTGAAGCAGGGGATGTTTCTCTTAGCTTTTGACCACCAAAGACATTAAGATGATGCGTTAGTTGACCCCATTGTTACCGGCGTAACTTGTTATATATCGAGGATTGAAGTCGGTTTAGACTTTTCCAGCCCATCAAACAGTGCAATTAGCGAGAGCGCATGATAAAACCGATTTTTTATCGTGCGCTATCACAACCAATGTCAGAGAGTTGTAGCTTGGTTTTAAATTGCTGTTTAAAATACACGCGAATAAACCAATGTAGCGCTTAGTGCGGTATCGTCATCGGTGAGTGGGCTGTCACTTATACTGCTATCAAAAAATGTGGCGCCTACGTCAACTCGTTTCATGCCGCCTAAAAACTTACCGGTTGATACAGCTACTCTTAACTCCGTGTTAGTTGCGCTACTTCCTTCGTACAAACCTCTAAATGCGGTAACTTCTTCAGGGCGCACGCCGTAGTAATAATCTACATAGTTACTGTCTTGAAAGCTAAGGCCAACAGAGGGTTCAATTATGAAGCCATTTATTCTGAACGTTTTACCTATTCTTGCAGTTGCCTGAAAGCCGTCGTACTTCCCTAGCATATCGGCGTTTGTTGATAGGGAGTATGTCCAGCTTTGCTTGCTGTAGTTTGCACTTATTCCAGCGGCAAAGCTGAAGTCTCTGTCTGCCATTCCTTCGAAAATGAAACTGTCAGATTCTTCATAGCCGGCAAAGACCGGAACTAATTGGGCATCTATTGTTATACCCTCGCGCTGGCACATTTGATAACTAACGAAAGGCCCATAAACCCGCAGTTTCTAGCCGGCGTAGCCGATAATAGGAATGGGCACAATACGGTTGTCAAAGCCTGCATAAACATCCTGAGATGCGCTAACACCAAAACCCCACATCCACCCTTGGGGCTGTTGTAGAGCTTGCGCACTTGCTGAGATAGAAGCGGTAAGTGCTGCTAGCGTGAAGCCTATATTGATGCCAGATTGTGTTTTCATGGTTTTGGTTTCCTTGTTTGCATAGCATGACATTACATTTAAATCATGACAATTGATCAGCAATTCCAACATTTTGTGTGTTACGAAGTATTGCAACATGTTTTCTATTTCAACTCACTTTCCTTCGGCTCTGTTTAAACGCAGACAAATGACGATTTGCGCGATAAAAGCAGCAAGGTTCTTTTTTGAATAAAAAGCCGATTAGTTGATGGCGAACCTGTGATAAAGTGAAAAAATATAAAGTAAATGTTTTGAGAGCGTGCGGGTGATACACCATTGTATAGTTGGCAAAGATTGAGGCAACCTACACCCACAGAGTTGGCAGCAGTGAGATATTCCGTCTGGTTTATACCCGGGAGCTTGCTCTTTTTTCCTGCTTTTATGGCATTTCTTGCGATAGCAATACAGTATAAAGGCAACCGCTTATTCATGCTAACTATATTGTTCAGTCTGTCACTATGCTGTTCCCGCCCGGTTTGAGGAGGCTTATTTATGGGGGGGGCTTTCTGCTGTTGGGCGCATCTCAGCGACCATTATTCGAATCAATGAGAACGGCTACCCTGGCTATAGTGGTTTATCTCGGATACCGGGAACAGTGGCGGAGCGTGCAAACGCAGTGGACGGCGTTAGGACTTGTTCTTTCTACCGGCCTGGCCTATGTGGTGACGTATGGGTGCCATTGAAGCATTGCTTAGCCGAGACCGGCAGCGCATGCAGCTATTACAGGCCGTGCAGGTACTGCAGTTGCCGGATTGCTTTATTGCCGCCGGGTTTGTGCGCAATATGGTTTGGGATGCATTGCACGACTATCCACCTACACCGCTCAATGATGTGGATGTTATCTATTTTGATGCGACCTGTAAGCCCGGAAATCATGACCGGGAAAGCTTTAAATTGACAGCTCAGCTTAAGGCCTGGCACCCAGCGGTTAACTGGCAGGTTAAAAATCAGGCCATGATGCATCACCGCAATCACGACCCGGCTTATCAAAACAGTACCGATGCCATGCGCTACTGGCCGGAAAAGGAAACCGCTGTGGGCGTACGTCTGAATGACCGCGAGCAACTGGTACTGGCTGCGCCTTTTGGGGTTGAGTCTTTGCTAAAGGGTAAACTCACTCACAATCCGCTGCGCAGTAAAACCGTATTTGAGCAACGCATCGCCAGCAAGCAATGGTTAGAGAAATGGCCGAAACTTCAGGTTATAAGTTAGGTGAACGTTTATCAGTCTATGACTGATAAATGACAAGCAAGGGCGTTATGGTTCCCGGGTACTGCCTGGCAAATTGTGAGCCGGATATTTAACTGCTACTGTAACAGGCATAAGCGTCGCAGATAGCCGCGATGGGAGCAATCAGGAATGGACTTTTTATGAGCAAGCTTAATACCTGGCGAGAGGGTCACCATCAACAGCCGCGCTGGTTGCGTGTGGGTGAATGGTGTTTGCTGGCCTATTTGCTGTATGCATTGTTACTGGGGCTGGTAACGCCTTATGTATTAACGTCGAAATTGCCGGCAGCGTTATCGCAAAGCCTCGGGCGAGAAGTGACCGTTGAAACCATCTCGATTAATCCCTTTTTGTTACGTGTACGGGTGGCGAATTTTCGCATTGCAGAGGCAGATCAACAGGGCGACTTTATCCGTTTTACTCAACTGGAAGCCGATGCGGCATTCTGGCGTACTTTATTAACCTTTACACCAACCCTTGAGCATTTCTATTTAAACGGTCCTTATGCGCGGTTAGCCCGTGAGCAGGGCGGTGAAACTGCGGAGTTTAATTTTTCGGATATCATTCGACATATCCAGTCTCAATCTGCGTCTGCAGAGCCTGAAGAGGTGAGCTCAGAGGGCTCAATCCCGCACCTGCGACTCGGATTGTTAAGCGTAACGGATGGCAAAATAGAAGTCTTCGACCGGGTCAGCGGTGCTGAACTGGTTTATCCCGACTTGGCGCTGGAGCTGGCTAATCTGGATACCCACGCAACCATTTCGGATAACGCACGAAGCGAGGAACAAGTCAGCCCGGATAATCTGTACCAGGTGAATGTAACCACTACTGAAGGCGGCACCTTGTACGTAGATGGCCTGTTTCAGCTTGCACCACTGGCCCTTACCGGTAAAGTGGTAGTAAAGAACCTTGCTCTGCCACCCTTATGGCCGCTGTCTGACGACATTATCAAAGCACGGTTAACCGACGGCTCTCTGGACTTTTCTGTGGGTTATACGGTAAGTGAAACTGAACAAGGCGTGCGCTTCAGGGCGAATGACGGCCAGCTGGCCATTCGCTCACTAGCGCTGTCTGATAAAACCAGTCAACGCATCTCGTTGGATACCTTTAGCTTAATCGATATGCAGCTCGACACCGATTTACAGCGTGTGGATATTGCCGGATTGAATCTTAAAGCACCTTATATCAATGGTGTGTACGACAAAGACGGGCTGGATCTAGTCAGTCTCCTGATGCCCGCCGGGGTAGCGCAGAATAATGCTGAACCCGAAGACAACTCAAAGCCAGAGGCATCAAGCGCTTGGCAGGTGGTGCTGGGTGAGCTGGCGATTAGCGAGGGAGATGTCCAACTTCACGATAAAGCCGTTGCACAGAGCATGTACTGGCGGGTTCATCCGATAACGGTGACAACCAGCGAAATAGACAGTCACTTCTCAGCGCCGGTTGACTATGCCGTCTCACTGGCTATCAGCGGCAATTCTCAGGCTATTCCCGAGACCACTAAGGGAGACATAGTCACTCGCGGCAGCGCCAACCTGGCAACGCAGGCAGTCTCCGGTGAACTGACGCTCTCGGATATCGCGCTGTCACAGGTGCAGTCGTATTTAACGCCTTTCGTTAATATATCTTTATCTGAAGGAGCACTGTCTGCCACTACCCGCTACCACGTTGCAGAGAGCGGTAAAAAACTACAGGTGAGTGGTGATGCAACCGTTGATAACCTGACCGTTCTGGATGGGCTGCACTACGAGCCGTTGGTAAAATGGCAATCCCTGGATATAGCCGATCTACGTTTCAGTCTTGACGACAATACGCTGGATATCGCCTCGATTAATATTACCGAGCCCTATGCAAAAATCCTTATCGACGAGCAAAAGCGCACCAATATCGGTGCCATTATCCGTAGTAGTGAATCTGCTTCTGACAACGCATCGCAAACCGGTAACGCTGAGGGATCTGTTAATACGCAAGAAAACGGCGAAGCTGAAGAAGACTCTGTTGATACGCCAGAAATTGGCGACGCTGAGGGCTCCCCGTTAGCAATCAGTATCGCGACCATCAATCTTAATAACGGCAGTGCTTATTTTGCCGATGAGTCCTTAACACCGCAGTTTGCCTCGAGTATTGAGTCGTTAAACGGATCTATTGAACAACTCACCTCCGATGCGGGGAGTGCGGCGAAGGTTGCTATTAATGGCAAGATAGACAGCTATGCGCCGGTGTCTCTCAAAGGCGAGATTAACCCCTTATTAGAAGAATTGTTTCTCGATCTGGATTTTGCCGTTGAGGGCGCTGAGCTTACCTCGGTGAACCCTTATTCAGGCACTTACATGGGGTATTATATTGATAAAGGGCTGTTGTCTTTGGATGTTCGCTATAAGGTGCAAAACAGTGAGCTCGACGGTAATAATCACGTAGTAATTGATCAGCTTACGCTGGGCAGAAAAAGCGATTCGGAGCAGGCGCTGAGTTTGCCATTGGGCCTGGCTGTAGCGTTACTGCAGGATAACGACGGAGTGATCGATCTGGGTCTTGAAGTGTCTGGCGATCTGGATAATCCGGATTTCAGTTTCGGCTCGATTATTTTAAATGCCCTGGGCAATTTGATCACCAAAGCAGTGACCGCGCCGTTTACCTTTCTGGCCAGCCTGGTGGGCAGTGCGGATGAGCTGAACCGGGTTGATTTCGCTGCTGGTCAGGACTCGCTGAATGAACAAGCTACACAACGCCTCACTACGCTGGCCGAAGCGCTGAATAAGCGGCCGGGTTTACGGGTGAGTATTGAGGGCACCGTCGATGCAGTGAGTGACGCCCGGGAACTGGCGGTGGCGCAATTACACCAACAACTTCTTGAGCGCAGTGCACAGGATACTTTACCGGATAACTTCTCTGCCAGTAATGTGCCCCTTGAGGGGCCGTTAGCGAGTACGCTGGAAACCCTTTTTAGCGAAACATTTTCGGATCCAATTCAGGACGAACAACAGCGGATCCGGGCGCAACTGCAAAACAATAATGAGGAATCCGTTACCGAACAGCTGGTGACGCGAGCCCTGCATATTGCGATGTACAATCGCTTGAGAGATAGTATTACCATTCCCGAGAGCGAGCTGGCCGCGCTGGCTCAGGAGCGTGGCAAAAGCGTTAAAGCCTATTTGGTCAATCAGGCTAAGGTAGAAGCCGGGCGCCTGTTTTTACTTAACAGCCGGGAGCATCTGCAGTCCCAGTCGAGCAGTGTGGAATTGTCGTTGCAGGCAGATTAGGTTTAAGTTTGATGTTCTCAAAAGTCGAGCAAGGCTAAATCTGAACGCTTTTTGGGTTAGTGATGTTCTCTTTTTGAACAAAGCTTGTTTGAATAACAGATAAATCCCGAATCGACTATAATGATCAGGAAGTTGTATTTTTCAGCGATTACAAGGAAGCGCAATCATGACAACTGAACGTACTAATTACTTTTTAGATAGCTTAACCCGTGGGGGATTTCTTATTAATTGGTACCTCCATAAAACCCCAAAAGATAAACGTGATAATTCTATCGCCTTTCTGGCCGCTTTTGTGGAAACACTACTCATTGTCGGTGTGATAATGTTGGTTGCAGGCTCCTTTACGCTATCTATTTCCGGCGTTCTTTTAGCAATGTGGATATCAGGCGGCGTTGCTTATGGCGCCGTCATGACAATTAATAATTATCCTCTGATACACCGTGTTGCCGTGGGCATTATTTTCGGCGTTAGCTGTATGCTGTTAACAATCATGTTTCTCAATGGCTAAAGGAGATAGTGTGATGAAAATAGCAGGTTGTAATAAATCAGTGCTTCCGATAATCGGATAGTCAACTCAGATACGAGCCGCTACAGGACAAGTAATAAAAAAGCGGCGCATTTAGCGCCGCTTAGCAGGGAGATAATGTCTTGGTGGTTACTGTTTGTTTTCCAGTAATGCACTGCCAATTTCAATTTGGCGGGGCTTTTTCTCTTCCGGAATTTCGCGTTCCAGATCGATATTGAGTAGCCCGTGTTCCAGGTTGGCGCCGGTTACTTTAACGTGGTCGCCTAAGTGGAACTTGCGTTCAAAGTTGCGTTCAGAAATGCCTTTGTGCAGGAACTGACGTTTTTGTTCCTCATCCTGGCTTTCCTCAGCCTCTTTTTTACCCGCCACAGTAAGCGCGTTTTCCAGCACCTCGATGGTCACATCGTCTTTGCTGAAGCCGGCTACGGCCATGCTGATTCGGTATTTGTCTTCGCCCAGTAACTCAATGTTGTAAGGCGGATAAGTGGTTTGATTACCGTTTTGAGAAGCTGCATCAATCATGGATGCCAGACGGTCAAAACCAATAAAAGAACGATAAAGTGGAGATAGATCGATAGTACGCATAGTCATATCCTCGCAATTAAGCAATATGTAAAGTTAGGTTTAACACCATCCCGCTTAGCGGCGATGGTACTGCCGGTCTTATCATTAAGCCCCGACACTAAAAGAGATATGTGCAGTGGGTGTTTTTTCAATAGCGTGCATAAAAAAATCCCGCTTTTTTTAGCGGGATTTTTGAAAATTAATTTAAAATTAGAAAGTTACATGGCTACAGATTTTACGACATGGCCATCTTTAACCACCAGACCAACGTTTTCGAGCAGCGAAATATCATCCAGCGGGTTACCCTTTACGCCCACAATGTCGGCTTTTTTACCGGCGCTGATACTGCCTAACGTGTCTTGTTGTTTAAGCAACGTGGCAGGATGAATGGTGGCTGCCTGAATCGCCTGCATTGGTGTCATACCAAAGCGCACCATGCGGGCAAATTGCTTGCCGTTGTCGCCGTGCGGGTAAACCCCGGCATCCGAACCAAACACCATTTTCACCCCGGCTTTCACGGCTTTCTGGAAGTTCTCACGCTGACGCTTGCCCACAATACGCTCTTTAGCGAGGCTTTCTTCCAGGATGCCGGCTTTTTCGCCTTCACTTAAAATGTACTCGGTAACGTAAATATCCATCGAGAAGTAAGTGCCATGCTCGAGTGCCAGCTCAATGCCTTCCTCATCCAGTAAGCTAACGTGCTCTACCGAGTCTACACCGGCTTTAATGGCGGTTTTAATGCCACTGGTGCCGTGCGCATGCGTGGCAACAGTTAAGCCGCGCATGTGGGCTTCGTCTACCAAGGCCTGCATTTCTTCGAAGGTGTATTGCTGCACACCCACTTTGGTGCCTTTTGATAATACGCCGCCGGTGCCGCAGAATTTAATTACGGTAGCGCCGTACTTAATGTTGCGACGCACAATTTCGCGCACTGCCCAGGGCCCATCTGCAACGCCTTCACTCACGCTATGAAATTCATAAGGCAGTAGGTTATTGTCACAGTGCCCGCCGGTTACGCCCAGCGACGGGCCGGACACAAACATCCGTGGCCCTTGAATGTCGCCATCGTTAATGGCATCTCTTAAGGCCACGTCAGCAAAGCCGGGGGCACCAACGTTACGCACTGTGGTAAAGCCAGCCATAAGCGTGGCTTTGGCATGTTTTACGCCGGTGAGTGTTACTCGCGGCAAAGAATCTGCCAGACGCTTATAGCCGTGTTTGGTGGCGTCAGAGGTGAGGTGGACGTGCATATCCATGAGTCCGGGCATCAGCGTGTAATCCCCCAGTGCCATCACGTCGGCGTTAGTGGGAATGGTTACCGAGCGTTTGGCGCCGGCCGCCACAATGGTGTTATCTTCCATCACCACCACGGCATTGTTGATCAGTTTGCCATTTTCGACGTCGATCATACGGTCGGCGGTGAGTATCGTGGTTTTAGCACACGCGGCAGAAGCACCAAGCGTCAGTGCAAGGAGTGTTATTATGGTTTTCATTAAATACCCTGGAATGTTAAAGCTTAAGGTACAAAACTAGCAGTTAGCCAGCGCAGGGTATAGCTTAATCGCGACTAAGCGGCGCTATTGAGCGAGGAAATCTCAGTTGCTCTGAGCACCGCGCTCGCGCAGTTTAATAATGAGGAAACCCAGCCCGATCAAACCGGTTAACACCCACAGCGGGAAATCGCCCCAGCTCCGGTATGGCGTACTGCCGGAAACGGTTGGTAACTTGGCTGATAAGGCTGCAGTTTCAAACTGCGGTAACTGCGCAACCACTTTACCATGATGGTCAATGAACGCCGATATACCGTTGTTGGTAGAGCGTATCACGCCTATGCCCAGCTCTTTGGCTCGCATACGGGCAATTTGTAAATGTTGAGCCGGGCCGTGTGAACGACCAAACCAGGCGTCGTTGCTTACGGTGATAATAAAATCAGTGTCGGCGTAAAGATTAGCTCTTACCTGACGAGGAAAAGCAATCTCAAAACAAATGGCCGGGGCCAGGTGCAGGCCATTAGCCAGCAGGTTGGGTTGTTGAAAATCGCCACGGCTAAATGATGACATGGGTAGGTCAAACAGAGGAGCCAGCGGCCGCAGTAAGTCCTCAAAAGGCACAAACTCGCCAATCGGTAACAGGTGGTGCTTGGCATAGCGGTTGCCATCAAAATAACGGTAATGACCCTGTTCGTCGTCGCTATGGGATTTACCCAGTACAATCAGATTGTTCCAGGCTTCTTCGCTTTCAAAGTTATAGTTCACCACACCGGTGATAATGGCCGTATCGTGGCGAGCGGCCTCGGCGTTCATATCAGTGATAAAGTCCTGGGCCAGCATTTCCAGTTTGGGAATAGCGGCTTCGGGCCAGATTATCACATCGTTATCCCATACCAGGTTAGTCAGCTCCCGATAAGTGTTCATGGTCGGCGCGTCCTGTTCGGGAACCCAACGCAAAGACTGGGCAATATTGCCTTGAGCCATACCAATAGAAACCGGCTGTTGGGGCTCAACCCAGTTAACCGTATTTAATAGCAGGGCTGCAATGGTCACCGAGCCGGTAATGGCAATAGCCTGTAAAAAACGTTTGGTCAGGGTGGCCACAGCTATTGTGCTAACCATAGTCAGTAATAACCAGGTCATGCCGGTTTCGCCGAGCACCGGTAACCAGCCAGACAGTGGGCTATCGAGCTGACTGTATCCTAAGGACAACCATGGAAAACCGCTCAGCAACCAGCTTCTGAGCCATTCAGCAATAAACCAGATAGCAGGGAGCAACAGCGGCAACAAGGCGGGTTTGAACCACCGTTTGGCAAAGTAAAAACTGACCGCGGGAAACAGCGCCAGATAGGCACTTAATAAAAACATCATCAACACGGAAGCGATGAGTGGCATGCCGCCAAAGTCAGCAATGCTTACGTGCACCCAACTGATCCCGGCACCAAACCAGCCCAGACCAAAGGTCCAGCCCAGCCAGAACGCTTTTTTTGGGGTATCAGTGAGGAGTAACTGACGTAGTGCCACCACCAGAGCGACAGGCGTGATCAGCCATAAATCGAAAGGGGCATAGGCCATAGTTAACGACGTGCCGGCCAATAATACCAGCACCAAAGGAAGCCACTTTCTCAAGCCAATTACTCCAGATCTGGCAGGGTCACTTTCAGTTGCATCAACCGGCGTTTATCCGAGTTGGTAATTCTAAACTGGATATTATCGATAGTGATTTCATCACTGGTGGCGGGCATATGCCCAAAGGCTTTTAATACGATGCCGCCAATAGTATCCGCTTCCTCTTCGCTGAATTTGGTTTCGAAAAAACGGTTAAACTCATCAACCGGTACCAGTGCCTTAACCGAATACGTATATTTGTTAAGCGGACGGATATCATCGGTGCCGTCTTCTTCCAGATCGTATTCGTCTTCAATCTCACCAACGATAAGCTCAAGAATATCCTCGATGGTCACCAGGCCGGATACACCACCGTATTCGTCTACCACAATGGCCATGTGATAACGCTGCTGGCGGAACTCCTTGAGCAGGACATCAACCCGTTTACTTTCCGGGACGATCACTGCAGGACGTAATACGTCTCGTAAATGGAATGCCTGATCGTCGTTAGTAATAAACGCGTAGCGGAGCAAATCCTTGGCTAATAAAATGCCTTCGATATGGTCTTTATCTTCGTTAATAACGGGGAATCTGGAGTGAGCGCTGTCGAGCATGACAGGCAAAAATTCTTCAACCGGCTGGTCGATGTCGATGGTAACCATCTGAGCGCGTGGGATCATAATGTCCCTTACCCGCATTTCGTTGACGCCAATAACGCCTTCGATCATTTCTCTGGTTTGGGGGTCGATCAGCTCGCGCTGTTCGGCTTCGGTGATGACCTCAACCAGGTCTTCTTTACTTTGCGGCTCTCCGGAGAATGAAAGCTTCAGTTTATCAAACCAGCTTTTTCCCGAGGAGCCGTTGGTAGAGTGGGGGTTATCGTCGCTCATAATGTCCGTGTCTAATTAGCGTTATAGGGTCTGTTTCTTGTTTATTGTTGGCTTTACGGCCCGCATCAACAATGAAAAAGCGCCTGCGTCTTTTGCAAAGTTAATCGTCTTGATACGGGTCGTCAATGGATAATTTGGCTAACAGGTCAATTTCGAGTTGCTCCATGGCCTGCGCTTCATCCTCTTCAATATGATCGTAGCCCAGTAAATGCAGAGTACCGTGAATAATCATATGGGCGTAATGATCGCCAATTGCTTTGTGCTGCTCAGCGGCTTCTGCAGCGATAACCGGCACGCAAACCACGAGGTCACCGAGCAGGTTAAGTGGTACTTCCGGCGGGCAATCAAAAGGAAAAGACAGCACATTGGTTGGCTTGTCCTTGCCGCGGTATTCGTGGTTAAGGGATTGCGACTCGTCGCTATCAACAAACCGTATGGTGAGTTCCTTTTCGCCTGTTTCCAGATAGTTCAGAACCAACGAAGCCCACGCGGTGAGCTGGGCTTCGTCCGGAATAGAAGCGATAAGTTCAGCCTCGCCCTCAAAGGCTTGCTGGCAATCAACAATGGCGCTCACTTAATCATCACTCTCGTCGGATTTGTCTTGCTTGTCCTGCTCCTGAGCTGCCTTTTTAGCAATTCGGATACGTTCCTGTTCAGCGTCGTAATCTTCATAAGCCTGCACGATACGCGCTACTACCGGGTGACGAACCACGTCGCCAGCGGTAAAGAAGTTAAAGGAAATATCCTTCACGTCCTGTAACACATTAATCGCATGGCGCAGGCCAGAGCGTGCCCCACGAGGCAAATCCACCTGGGTGATATCACCGGTGATCACCGCCTGGGAATTAAAGCCAATACGGGTTAAGAACATTTTCATTTGTTCTACGGTGGTATTCTGGCTTTCATCAAGAATAATGAAGGCATCATTGAGCGTACGGCCACGCATGTAAGCCAGCGGGGCAACTTCGATAACATTACGCTCCATGAGCTTTTCCACTTTCTCGAAGCCCATCATTTCAAACAGGGCATCGTAAAGAGGGCGCAAATAAGGGTCGACCTTCTGGGATAAATCGCCGGGCAGAAAACCAAGTTTTTCACCGGCCTCGACTGCCGGGCGGGTGAGCAGAATACGGCGCACTTCCTGACGTTCCAGGGCATCTACAGCGCAGGCTACTGCCAGGTAGGTTTTACCGGTACCCGCCGGGCCAATACCAAAGGTAATATCGTGATTGACCACATTAGCCACGTACTGCGCCTGATGAGGATTACGTGGCTTAATAACACCACGCTTGGTCTTGATATTGATTTCTTTGCCGTACTGGCCGGATTCTTCGCGCTCCAGGCAATTGGCTTCCTGAATGGCAAGATGAACCTGCTCGGGGGGTAAATCCGGTATCAGCCCTTTAATCGGCTGCGTCTCGATGTACAGTAACTTAAGTAACTCACCGGCGCCTTTGGTTTGCTGAGGCTCGCCAACAATCTTAAAAAAGTTGTTGCGATAGGTGATTTCGACGCCCAGTCGACGCTCAATTTGCTTGATATTATCGTCGAACGGGCCGCACAGGCTGGATAACCGTTTATTATCTTCCGGTTCCAGCACGACTTCATTACTTACCAGTTTACTCAAGTTGCTTTACTGCCTCTTAAATTGAAGGTTGAAATTGGCTTACACCAAGTTCATCAGGCAGCTCGGCCTGATGCTTGGCTAAAATGCTTTGCGGTGATACGGCTACGCGCAGGCCCATGTCGGCCTCGCGGCGAACCACTTCGCCACGCAGCGAGTTACTGAATACGTCGGTGATTTTAACATCCACAAACTCGCCAATCATATCGGGTGTACCCGGGAAGTTAACTACCCGGTTATTCTCGGTACGCCCCTGTAACTCCATAATGTCTTTTTTCGATGGGCCTTCCACCAGAATGCGCTGCTCAGTATCCAGCATATTGCGGGCAATGCGCAGTGCCTGCTGGTTAATACGTTGCTGCAACAAATAAAGACGTTGTTTTTTGGTGTCTCCGCTTACATCGTCTACGGCATCCGCCGCCGGTGTGCCCGGGCGCGCTGAATAAATAAAGCTGAAGCTCAGGTCATAATCCACTGCCTGAATTAAGTCCATGGTAGCTTCGAAGTCTGCATCGGTTTCGCCAGGGAAGCCGATAATAAAGTCAGAAGACATGCTGATATTCGGACGCACTTTACGTAATTTGCGGATCTTTGACTTATATTCAAGGGCAGTGTGGCCGCGTTTCATTAAATTGAGAATACGATCCGAGCCACTTTGCACCGGCAGGTGCAGGTGATCAACCAGCTCTGGTACGGTTTCGTACACGGCAATAATGTCGTCGGTAAATTCCACCGGATGTGAGGTGGTGTAACGAATACGGTCGATACCATCAATGGCGGCAATCAGTTCCAGCAGTTCGGCAAAGCGGCACACAGAGCCGTCGTGGTGCTCGCCACGAAACGCGTTAACGTTCTGACCCAGCAGGTTTACTTCACGCACGCCTTGTTCTGCCAGCTGAGCGACTTCCAGCAGTACATCATCCACCGGGCGACTGACTTCTTCGCCACGGGTGTAAGGTACTACACAGAAGCTACAGTATTTGGAGCAGCCTTCCATAATAGAAACAAACGCCGTTGGGCCTTCTGCGCGGGGCTCTGGCAGGCGGTCGAACTTTTCGATTTCCGGAAAGCTGACATCCACTACCGATGTTTCGCCAGCCTGGATTTGATTAATCATTTCAGGCAAGCGGTGCAGGGTTTGCGGTCCGAAAATAAGATCGACAAACGGCGCCCGCTGACGAATGTGATCGCCTTCCTGTGAGGCCACACAACCGCCCACACCAATGATCAGATCCGGGTTGGTCTTTTTCAGGTTTTTCCAGCGGCCCAATTGATGGAACACTTTTTCCTGGGCTTTTTCGCGGATAGAGCAGGTGTTGAGCAAAATAACATCGGCCTGTTCCGCTTCTTCAGCCAGCGAATACCCGTGAGTTGAATCGAGCAGATCGGCCATTTTTTCCGAATCATACTCATTCATCTGGCAACCCCAGGTTTTGATGTACAGCTTTTTACTCATAACAATTCGATAATCACGTTGGGCTGGCGCCAACACTCAGGATAATTAAGTTAACCCCGGGCGCGCAGCGATATTGGTCAAAATAGCCGCGTATTTTAACTGTTATAAACCCTGATCGCCACCCTTGTGAACCGGTCTGAGCGGGATTTTAGCGCTTTTTCGATCCAGCCCAAGGCAAGTTTACGTAACAGCTTAAACTTCATGATTTATTGCTAACGCACTGATATAAAGCGCAGGTTAGATTTAACCCCTGAGTTGGGGCATAATCGCAAAACATAAACAGGGTTCCTATATGTTTGATTTTTGTATTAATGGTGCTGGCATGGTGGGCGCCGCCACCGCGTTAGGACTGGCACAGCAGGGTTATCAGGTAGCGATTATAGAACAACGTCCGCCGCAACCTTTTGAGGCTGCTCAGCCGCCGGATTTACGTATGTCAGCCATCAGTGTGGCATCGGTAGACCTACTGCGTGCGCTGGGGGCCTGGCAACATATTGAAGCCATGCGGGTACGCTCTTACAGTGAGTTATCGGTGTGGGAGCGGCCGGACTGCCGAACTGATTTCACCGCCAGTGATGCCGGCTTCGAACGCCTGGGCTACTTTGTGGAAAACCGGCTGATTCAGCTGGGCTGTCATCAGGCGCTGAAAAACTTCGATAACGTTACATGGTACTCACCGGCGCAGATTAGCGGTATTAAGCGCTCTGCCAGCGCTGATGAACCAGTGATTATCAGCCTGGGATCCGGTGACGAAATTACCACTAAATGGCTGGTCGGGGCCGATGGTGCCGAATCCCAGGTGCGCCAGCTTGCCGGGATTGGTATTTCAGGCTGGCAGTACGCTCAGCAGGCCATGGGCATTATTGTGGAATTTACTCAGCCGGTAGCTGATTGTACCTGGCAGCAATTTACGCCCCATGGCCCGCGAGCTTTACTGCCTATGCACGATAATTACGCCTCGCTTATCTGGTACGACAGCCCGTCGCGTCTGGCGGCTTTAGCAAAACTATCGCCAGCCCAGCTAAAGCAGGCAATCGAAAACGACTTCCCGCCATTAGGTGATGACTTTAAGGTATTGAATAAAGCCGCCTTCACCCTCATTAGAAGACATGCCAGTGAATATGTGGTGCCAGGCATTATTCTGGTAGGGGATGCAGCACATACCATTAATCCATTGGCCGGGCAGGGGGTAAACCTGGGGTTTAAAGACGTGGCTTGCCTGCTGGGTCAAACCGCCAACGGCCAGGCGAACGGCGAAGACTTTGCTGCTCGCTTACGTACCGGATACCAGCGGCCACGTCAGCGGGATAACGCGCTGATGATGACTGCCATGGATGGGTTTTATACCACCTTCAGTAACGATCATACGCCGCTAAAATGGCTGCGTAATGGCTTGCTAAAACTGGCGCAACATACCGGGCCAATAAAGGTTCAGGTACTAAAATACGCAATGGGATTAGCTTAATGACCATACTTTATATTCTTGGCATATTATTTTTGGCACTGGTTATTATTGTGCCGCTGTTGGAAAAGTCGAAATGGCGAATGAGCGGTGAGGATATGTCGAAACTTACCCGCTGGTTCTGGCCGCTCTTAATGATTTTACTGGTTGCCCAGTTAATCAAAATGCTGGTGACTTAGGCCTGCGAGGTTGGGGGCCGGGATGATATTACTCCGTCCACTCGCCGCTTAAATCACTGACAATTTTATCCACCATCCAGCTCAGGCTCGCCGGCGAATCCACGCTGGTTGCCAGGGTTCGCATGGCGATAAACTGACCCTGTAACCACATCGCCGCTCGCTCAACCGGTGTATCGGCGGCCAGCTCACCCGTACTCCGGACTTTTAAAATCACCGCCTCAAAAGCTTTACGCAAGTGTGCCAGTGCAGCTTGTAATTCACTTTTCACGCCTTCTGGCAGTTCAGCCCAGTCGGCCTGGGTTTTAACAATCAGGCATTGAATTTTATGTGCTGCGCTGTAGTCTACCGCTAAAGGGAAACGCAGGAATTCGCGCAGTTGCTGCAATGGCGTATCACTGTTTGCCACCGCCATAATCTGACCATGCAGTACATCGGTGTAATGGTTAAGTACCTCAAGATACAAGCCTTCTTTACTGCCGAAAGCGGCATAAATACTACCAGGACGTTTATCCAGCGCCGTCTGCAGGTCTCGCATGCCGGTGCCAAGATAGCCTTTTAACCAAAAAACTTCGGTTGCCTGTTGAATACTTTGTTCCCGTGGATAACCCATTCGTCTACCTTATAAAGATTAAATTGAACGATCGCTCAAATTTAACTTGAACGATCGTTCATTCAGGCGCTATGGTAAAACTTCACCAATCAAAAATAAAGGACAGCTATGACCGATTTTACCATTCACACAATGAAAAGTGCGCCACAAGCTGCGCAGCCGTTACTTGAAGACTCCATTGCCTCATTCGGCATGATCCCTAATTTGCACGGGGTGATGGCGGAGTCTCCTGCGGTGCTGCTGAGCTATAAATTTCTGCATACTCAGGCTCAGAATACGTCGTTCAGTCCTGATGAGCTAACTGTAGTGTGGCAAACGGCGAATGTGGAGCACGAATGTCACTACTGTGTACCGGCGCATACTGGCATTGCCAAAAGTATGAAAGTGGACGACAGCATTACCGACGCACTCAGAAATAAAACCCCGTTACCGGACAAACTGGAAGTGCTGCGCGAAACAACCAAAGCCATTCTGCTCAACCGGGGCAATCCGGATACCGTTAAGCTTACTGCCTTTATTGAGGCGGGATACAGCAAGCAGCAGCTGTTGGAGATTATTTTGATTCTGGCGCAGAAGGTTATGAGTAATTAACCTCAGATCTGGTTAAGCCAGCATTAGATTGTTGCTCTCTAACAGTTCAAGCTCCTGAGACGTCAAGTCCAATGATGGCTTTTCTTCTTTTAAACAGTAGGCGATGAGTCCGCCGAGCAAATTCAACATAAACCCGTGCATGCTGCGGTGTCGTGAGTGTTCGATGTAAGAAATATTCTTCAATTGATCGTTCACCGTCTCAATGATGAATCGCTTCTTTAAGATAGCCCGGTCCCACAGGGATATGAACTTTTTCTTCATGTTCTTTCGAACCGTTGTGAGCAACTCAACGCCTTTGTCCAACAGCTCTCCAGATAGTGCTTTGCTGATATACCCTTTGTCACCGTAGAGTTTACCAAATAGCGAGTCGGCCATTTCTGCCACCGGTTTTCGGTCATCCACGTTGCCCTTTGTGAGTTTCAGTGCCACGATTTCGCCCAGGTGATTGATGATCAAATGCAGTTTAAATCCAAACGACCAGCCCATTGTGCCTTTGCCATGCTGGGCAATGCCTTCAAACACTTTATTTCTCTTAGCGCGAATGATGTGACATACCTCTATCTTGGTGGAATCGACAAATTGTATTCCGGTGGGTTCGCCAAGCTTTGACGTTAGGTAACTGCACATAGGAACGACGACACCAGGCATCAGAGCAAGAAACCGCGTATAGCTTAATAACTCTGGAAAGTAGGATTTGAGCTGGCGACAAACATAGTGAAGATAGTAATTCTTGAAATCTCGGTAATGCGACTGGTGGAAATGGATAATGATGGTCATCACTTCGGCGGGAGATAAGCGGCAGGCTCTGCGACGCTTGATATCTCCGTTCTCTAACAGCATGCATTGCCAGTGCTTGATAAATAACTGGCAGAAATCATCGACATCGCAGTAGGTTTCAACTAACTTATTCACGCTCGTTCCTTCTTTTTGGACCAATTACTCTTGGTCGAATGATCGGATCAGGGAACGAGCGTTTAGTTCCTTCGATTTCTTAACTTCTTATCCGAAGCTCAGGTTAATTACATTAACCATCTGGCCGATACACCGGTGGATAAAGCCTTCGCGAAATATAAGTGGCATCCGGCCTAGGGCAAACAGGGCCTGACTAATCAGGCCCTGTTTTTAATTACCAGATACCGTCTTCAGTTTTACCCTGAATCTCACAGTCGCCGGTTTTGTATTCCGGCGTTTCGCCCCGCTCGCGTTTATTAAAGTAATCCTTACTGATACTGACAATAGTGGGGGTCATCCACATGATGGCAATAATATTAATCACCGACATCAGGCCCAGAGCCATATCCGCCGCCGCCCACACTTCCGGCAAGGCCGCCATGGAGCCCCAGAAAATCATCGCCAGATATCCGCAGGTATAAACAATTCGGCCCATTTTGTTATCGAGCTTAAACATGTGCAGGTTACTTTCACCGTAAGCGTAGTTGGCCACCACAGAAGTAAACGAAAAAAAGCAAATAGCCGCGGCAACGAAATCAGCGCCACCGGCACCAATATGCGTCTCCATAGCAGATTGGGTTAAACGGATCCCTTCCATCTGTTCGCTGCTGGAGCCGCCGGCAAGTAAAATAATAAATGCCGTAGCTGTACATAGCACCATGGTGTCCAGAAAGACGCCGAGCATTTGAATATAGCCCTGGGAAACCGGGTGATTCGGATTCGGCGCAGCACTCGCAGCCGCGTGAGGTACGCTGCCTGAACCGGCTTCGTTAGAATATAACCCACGCTGAATACCGTTTTTCACCGCCGCGCCCATCGCGCCGGCGCCAGCTTCCTGTAAACCGAAGGCAGACTGAATAATATTCATCAGCATGGCTGGTAGTTCGGTAATATTGATAGCGCACACCAGCAGGGCAGCAAGAACGTAACTGATGCCCATAAACGGCACTACCCATTCTGCAAAGCGGGCTATACCGCGTAAACCGCCCACTACAATGAGCGCTGCCAGGGCGATAATCGCGATACCTGAATAGCTGGTGGGAATGTCGTAGGCGGCATTCAGCGCATCGGTGATGGTATTGGCCTGTACAGCGGAAAAGATAAAGCCATAACCTAAAAATAAGCAAAGTGAAAACGCCACTGCCAGCCAGGTTTTATTCAGACCTTGCTTAATGTAATAAGCCGGCCCGCCACGGAATTCGCCGTGGTCATCTTTAACCTTATACAACTGGCCCAGCACACTCTCTGCAAAGCCGGTTGCCATACCCAGTAACGCAATAACCCACATCCAGAAAATACTGCCGGCACCACCGAGTGAAATAGCTACGGCTACGCCTGCCAGGTTACCTGTGCCCACCCGTGCTGACAAACTGGTACACAGTGCCTGGAATGAACTTATGCCTTCTTTATTGCTACTGGTACTGCCTTTCAGCAGACTGAACATATGGCCAAAATGTTTAATTTGCACACCGCCAAGTCGCACGGTAAACCACACGCCGCAAATGAGCAGCATATAAATAAGAACCTGGCCGTTACCCCAGAGAATATTATTAATAAACGCAACGATGTCGTTGAGCACTGAAGAGTTCCTGTTTAATTATTATAAGGAGGGAATAGATTTAGTGTGCCGACCAAAGCCTGGACTGTAAAGCAAAAACCACAGTTTGCCCGGCATAATAGCATTTTGAGTTTATTACTGGCGCTGATATTGCCTTAAAAATGCCCAGATGGTTTCGGACATGGGCAAGTCATCGGTACTGCCCAGGCCATACTTTGACAGGATGTCAGCTTTGGGGCTGCCAGGCCACGTATGGCCGCCCTGTTCTGAACGGTAAAAAATCACTTCTACGTCGTCACGGCAGTCAGACCAGGCGGTTTTAGTGATGCCTGGGCGAACAGTAGTGGTAGAGGTGTTCTCACAGCCATTAAACTTAGCCCAACCCTGAATGGCCGGTTCTACACCTTCGTGCCAGTAACGCGGTGAGTCGGTCTGATGCTGGTAATGATTTACCGGATCCTGAGTGCTGTGGTAAGTGAGTACAGGCATAGCCCTGGTCGGCGCGCAATTATCGGCAAAGCGAACGCCCGCAATGGGAGCGATAGCGGCAAAGGTGTCTGCCAAATCGCAGGCCAGCCGGCTGCTCATACGCGCACCGCCGGAAAAGCCGGTAGCATAAATACGAGCGGTATTGATAGGGTAGCGCTGCGCCAGATGAGCAATGAGCCCTTTAATGAACGCCACGTCATTATACGGGCTATCAAGTTGCTCAACATTCCAGGTGTGACGACCACCAGCCTCATAGCTGAATTCTGCTTTGGGCGCGACTACGATAAATTTATGCTGTTCTGCCAGGCTCTCCAATTCATTTAACTCGGCAATCTGCTCTGGTGTCGAACCAGTGCCATGAAAATTAAACACCAAAGGGTATTCAACACCCTCCTTGATGCCATCTGGCAAAAACAGGCGCCAGCTACGTGACTGCCCATCGAGCGCTGCGGTTTGCATCACGGGCGCTGAAATAGCCTCTGAGACAATTAAAAACATTAGGAGGGTTATTAGTTTACTAAGTTTTGCAGACAGGTTGTCAGGCATTGCAAAAGACATCGTAATGAGGTGATGACAAAAATGTACCACAAGCAAGTGGCAAATCGTGAGAAGTCTGAAAACAAAAACGCCAGTCGTAAGACTGGCGTTCTGTAATATGGCTGGGGTAGCAGGACTCGAACCTACGGATGGCGGGATCAAAACCCGCTGCCTTACCAACTTGGCTATACCCCAATCAACTGGGTGTTAGCTGATATTGCATCAACTTAACGAAATAATGGCTGGGGTAGCAGGACTCGAACCTACGGATGGCGGGATCAAAACCCGCTGCCTTACCAACTTGGCTATACCCCAAATGGTGCGGAAGGAGAGACTTGAACTCTCACGCCGTGAAGCACTGGAACCTAAATCCAGCGTGTCTACCAATTCCACCACTTCCGCGCAGTGTCTCGCACAATAAAAAACCCATGGACTGGGTTTGCGAGAATGGTGGCTACGGCGAGATTCGAACTTGCGACCCCATCATTATGAGTGATGTGCTCTAACCAACTGAGCTACGTAGCCTCCGATTGTTTACTTCCCTCTCAGGAAGTGGCGCGTATTATGCGTATATGGCGTTGGGTCGTCAACCCCTTTTTTAACACATTTGTTCAACTGCCTAATATCTGTGCGCCAGCGCTTGAAATTCAGTCAAAACCGGCTCAGAAGGCGCTATTTTAACCTTATTCAGGAGAATTCAAAGCGCATTATTTCTTTTAATCAGGCAATAAAAAAGCCCTCGTCAGTGAGAGCTTTTTAAAATTTTCTGGCTTAAGACCGCTAATTTTTACACATTGAAGCGGAAGTGGATAACATCGCCGTCTTTAACGATGTAGTCTTTGCCTTCCAAACGCCATTTACCAGCGTCTTTGGCTCCTTGTTCACCGTTAAACTCCACAAAGTGGTCGTAGCCAACGATTTCAGCGCGGATAAAGCCTTTTTCGAAGTCGGTGTGGATCTTACCGGCTGCCTGCGGTGCCGTTGAGCCTTCAGGGAAGGTCCAGGCACGCACTTCTTTTACCCCGGCGGTAAAATAGGTTTGCAGCGTCAGCAGGTTGTAACCAGCTCGGATAACGCGGTTAAGTCCTGGCTCTTCCAGGCCCATGTCGGCCATAAACTCTTCGCGGTCTTCATCGTCCAACTCGGCGATGTCAGACTCAATCGCCGCACATACGGCAACTACCACGGCATTCTCGCCTACTGCAATGGCGCGCACTTCATCGAGGTACGGATTGTTTTTAAAGCCGTCTTCGTTGACGTTAGCGATGTACATGGTTGGCTTTAGGGTAAGCATGTTCATGTAGCTGATGGCAGCCAGCTCTTCCTTGCTAAGCTCCAGTGAGCGTAACAGGTTGCCTTCGTCCAGTGTGGGTTTAATTTTTTCCAGCACTTTCAATTCGAACTTGGCATCCGCATCACCGCCTTTGGCGCGTTTGGCTACACGGTGAATGGCTTTCTCGGTGGTTTCCAGGTCAGCCAGTGCCAGTTCGGTATTAATGATATCAATATCGTCTTTAGGGCTCACTTTGCCAGCAACGTGAACAATGTTTTCATTGTCAAAACAGCGTACTACGTGGCCGATAGCGTCGGTTTCACGGATATTCGCCAGGAATTTGTTACCCAGACCTTCCCCCTTGGAAGCACCTTCTACCAGTCCTGCAATGTCCACGAATTCCATGGTGGTAGGGATCACGCGCTGAGGATTAACGATTTCTGCCAGCTTGTCTAAGCGCAGATCCGGCACCGGTACCACACCGGTATTGGGTTCAATGGTACAGAACGGAAAGTTTGCAGCCTCGATACCCGCTTTGGTTAATGCATTGAATAGCGTTGACTTACCAACATTTGGCAGGCCGACAATGCCACATTTAAATCCCATAATGGAGCCCTTGAAAATTTGAAGTTAATTATCTGCTTTAAAACTATGAAGGCGATTTTGCGCCATTTTCAAATCGTTTTTAAGTAAAATTTCGGTACAACGAACTGCTTCATCGATCGCTTGTTCAATGGCTGCTCTTTCCTGCTGCGCGGGCTTACCCAGCACATGGCCGGTTACCTTGCTTTTATGGCCCGGATGGCCAATGCCAATGCGCAGGCGCAAAAATTCACGGTTATTACCCATCCGCGAGACAATATCGCGAATACCGTTCTGGCTGGAACTGCCGCCCATTTTAAATTTGGCAACCCCGGGAGGTAAATCCAGCTCATCGAAAGCAACCAGCATTTGTGAGGGCTCAATACGATAAAAATTAGCCAGCGCGGCAACAGATTGCCCGCTTTTGTTCATAAATGTGGTGGGGTAGAGCAAACGGATGTCCTGGCCAGCAATGGTAATTCGGGCGGTTTTGCCAAAGAATTTGCTTTCAGGAGAAAGAGAGGTGTTAAACGTCGATGCGAGTTCTTGTAAAAACCACGCTCCCGCATTGTGGCGTGTTTGTTCGTATTCGGGGCCTGGATTACCCAGGCCCACAATAAGACGAATGTCTGCCAAGGGGATTATTCCTCAGTAGCGTCTTCTTCACCTTCTGCTTCGTCAGCGGCTGGCGCTTTTGGCGCTGGCTTGATAGTTACCACAGCAAGGTCGTGTGCTTCGTCGTCTTTACCCAGTTCAACAGAAGAAACGCCTGCTGGCAGAGTCAGATCTGACAGGTGCAGAGTTTGATCCATTTCAACGTTAGCCATGTCTACTTCGATGAACTCAGGCAGGTCTTTAGGCAGACAAGTGATTTCAACTTCGTTTACGTGGTGTTCAGCAATACCACCGTCTTTAACGGCCTGGCATTTTTCTTCGTTGATGAAGTGGATTGGAACAGACGTGTGTACGTCCTGACCAGCGATTACACGTTGGAAATCCAGGTGAGTAATCTTAGGCTTGAACGGGTGACGTTGAACGTCTTTCAGCAGCGCTTCAACTTTCTTACCACCGATGTTCAGGGTCAGAACGTGTGAGTAGAACGCTTCGAAATCAGCCGCGTTGATCACTTTGTTGTGATCAAGCGTTAAAGAAACAGGCGCTTCTTCGCCACCGTAAAGGATCGCAGGAACTTTGTCAGCATGACGAAGGCGGCGGCTCGCACCTTTCCCCAGGTCAGTACGGACTTCTGCATCCAGATTAAAAATTGCATCAGACATCAGATGTCTCCAAATAAAAATAATTGATGTTTACAGATTTTTGCGACCAAAATCTGCCATGAATAGGGTAAATCAGCCTGATCTGGCGTAAATAATACCCAGCCCTAAATTAAAAGGCGGCGAATTCTACCACCCGATGCCTGAAGATACAAACCTCAAAGGGATTTTAATTTGCGCGGGCCGGATTCCGGTGGCCTGGCATGGCTGTCATCCAGCACTTTCACGGTATCCACTTCGAGTAAGTCACCAAACTGTGTGGTGGTAATAATGTCTTTATTTACGCTGCCGGTGATTTCTACTATCAGTCCGTCGAGGCGATACGCTTTGGGTAAATGTCGCAGTGTGTAGCGTTTATTATCAGTACTGATAAACGCAAAAAAGCCGCCTTCAAAGGTTTTATATACAATGGTGCCTGTATACACCGCCGAAGCCTGGTTCGTTGTGGGGGCATTGTCCTGGTTCACTGGCGACGTCTCCTTACTGTCGGCGCAGGCGGTGAGCCCGTACGCCATGGCTAGGGTTAAGAGTAATGCACGGATAGTTTCCATTGATTATTCCCTTGTGAAATTAGCACCTGAGTTTACCAGTATGCAGGCCATAGCCTGAACGGGCAATGAATCACCCGGCAAAGTCTGCCGCTTGCGACTGAGCCCGGCAAATCTGCAATATACAGCACCATTCTGGCCCTGCTTGCAGCCAATATGCTAGAACAGGCTACTTAGCGGGGCTGAGCAGCGACGAGCAGTTTTATTTTGGCTGCCAGCACCACATTGCAACTGTCAGTCACAACAAGGAAGACAAGATGCACTTTTCTCATCAGCTTATTGCTGTAATTGTCCTGGTGGTTAGCCTGCTTTGCCCGGTTCAGGCTGCTGCGAAAAACGACACTATTGCCCCTTATAATGCTACGCTCGACAATTTTGATTACCCTTTCGAGGTGGATAGATTTACCTTCGAAAGTCAGGGGCAAACACTTTCCATGGCTTTTATGGATGTCAAACCACAAGGTGATCCAATAGCAACGGTAGTGCTGTTACATGGCAAGAATTTTTCAGGGTTCTATTGGGGGCGTGTTGCCAGTGAGTTAGTGAGTATGTCTTACCGGGTGATCATTCCCGATCAAATCGGTTTTGGTAAATCAAGCAAACCTGAACATTACCAGTATTCATTTGCCGGGTTAGCCAATAACACCAGGCAACTGCTGGAGCACCTTGAGGTTGAGCAGGCGACCATTGTGGGCCACTCTATGGGCGGCATGCTGGCGGTAAAATTTGCTAAGTAACCCCAATCCTGTTTAAGAAATTGAACTAAATGCCTGTTCCCAGATCGGATCTTTCGACCAAGAACGATTCAATCAAACAAAAGGAACAGGCATGAAGAAGTTAGTAGAATTATTTTGCGATGTCGATGATTTTTGCAAAGTGTTTATCCCTCAATGGCAAAAGCAGCTGCTGGAAGACGGTACTCGAAAAAGACAACGAGCTTGCCGTATGTCAATGAGTGAAATGATGACCATTATTATCGGTTTCCACATGTCACATCATCGTGATTTTAAGAATTATTACTTGGGGTATGTTCACGCTTTTTATCGTAAAGACTTCCCTGTTCTACTCAGTTACACGCGTTTTTTAGAAGTGATGCCTCGTACTATTGTCCCCATGTGTGCCTATTTTAGTTCGCTTAAGGGCAAGCCTACAGGCATCGAATTCATTGACTCAACGAGTTTAAAAGTCTGCCACAACATTCGCATTCCCAGACATAAAACCTTCGACGGAATTGCACAAAGAGGAAAAGGCACCATGGGCTGGTTTTATGGTTTCAAACTACACTTAATCGTCAATCATCACGGCGAAATAGTCGCAGCAAAAGTGACGACGGGTAATGTTCATGACACAAAACCTGTTGAGGAATTAGCTCAACATTTACCGGGTAAATTGTACGGAGACAAGGGCTATTTAAGCAAAGCACTTGAAGCTAATTTATTTGATAAAGGCGTCGAACTTATCACCACGGTTCGCAAAAATATGAAAGCAAAAGCGATGTCTTTATGGGACAGAGCAATGCTTTCAAAACGCTTCATTATTGAAACCATCAACGACCAATTGAAGAACATTTCATTCATTGAGCACTCAAGACATCGCAGTATGAACGGTTTTACGCTTAATCTGATGGCAGGCCTGGTTGCTTACTGCCTCAAGGAAAACAAGCCATCACTTGATATTACTGATGTTGAGCGTAATTCAATGGTCGTGGCTTAAGCCGATCTCGGGTTAAGTATGTAAAAGATAAAACCGCGCGGCTTATTTTAATTAACCCCATCGGGCTGGAAGATTATTTAAAGTGGGTCGATTACCAGGACCCGCAGGTGTTTCTGGCCAATGAACTTAAGAAAACACCACAGAGCATTCGCCGTTATCAGCAGAAAAACTACTATGACGGCAATTGGCGGCCAGCTTATCAGGCTCTGCTTGAACCCCATATCGGCCAGTTAAAACACCCGGATTATCCGCGCGTTGCCATGAACAATGCACTGACTTATAACCCTATTTTCAGTGAGCCCATTGTGTATGATTTGCCGCAGCTAACGGTACCGGTGACCCTTATCATTGGCACCCGCGATCGCACAGGCCCGGGCCGTGCCTTTAAGAAGCCCGGCGTTTCGTACAAACTCGGGCAGTATCAGGTATTGGGCAAAGAGGTTGCCGATACTCTGCAACAAGGTAACCTTATTGAGCTGGAAGGGTTGGGGCACATGCCTCAGTTTGAGGACTGGCAACGGTTTAAGGCTGTCTTTTTGCCCTTATTTACTGGCTAGTCACTTAATCGGCTGGGTGCAGGTTGTTCTACAGGAGCTGAGCTGCCTTCTGCTTTGGGCTGAGTGTTATTCAGCGCATCGAGTTTGGTTTTGGTAAAGTTTAACTGTTCTTTTAACAGGTTTTTTTCTTCACCCTCGGCATCTTTTATTGCTGTTTGCAGGGTGGCAAGTTGTTCTTCAAGGGCGACACGGTCCTGTTGAATGGCTTCAGCTTCTTCTGCTTTGTCAAAAATAACCGCTTCCGGGCGACTGTCTTCATGATTGGCGCTCTTTGTAGTACGCGGTGCTGCAGGGATCATCACGTTACCGGGCTCCTGCGGCCGGGTATTGGTGAAGGCCGGGGAGACAATTTCGATGCCCGCCTGATGTAAACTGTCCAATACCGCTTTATGTAGTTTTGAGCGCGCGCTGAGCATGCTTTTCACATCTGTTAGCAACCCGGCGACTCGATAAGACACGGCATAGTCACCCAAGCCAATGACCTGCACAAAGCTGTCCTCCAAACCGCAGTGACTGGCTGCTGATAACAAGTGTTTTTCTACTTTAGAGTGGTGAACTTCGTAGCCCAGACTTAGCTCAACAGAAATAATCGCACCTGAGGAGCGAACGACTGTCAGCGGGCTGTTAACGAGTACAGAATTAGCAAAGGAAATGAGCTCCCGGGTTTCAGTTTGAATTTCGGTGTCCAGCAAGCCCATTTCGGCAACCCGGCCGGAGAAACCATTGACCCTGACAAAGTCACCAACTCTAAAGGGTTTATTGAAACGTAACACCAGTCCCGCCATGACATTGGTCATAATAGAAGTGGAAGAGAATGCCACCATACCGGAAAGTAGTATGCCGATCAGAGCGAGGATTTGATTCTGAATGGCTTCACTGACGGGTAATGTCAGCACGATGGTAATAATACCAACAATGTTGGCTACCAGCATGGTGAGTTGACGAGGTAATTTTTGCTCCCCGTTTAGATGAGAGTGGCGCTTTAATAGCAGCCAGTTTAACAGGGATAGGAAAAAGGTGACTAAAACCAGACTGACCAACAATGGCCAGAACAGGGTGATCAAATCAGGCAACAAACCAAATTCTCTTTTACGGTAGGTAGTTATACCACATTAGCGGTTTATCAGACGCTGCGCAACTTAGCGGTGAGGGGGCACAGCACTGATGAAGACTACCCGATTGCGGCCGTCATTTTTGGCCTGATAAAGGGCATCATCAGTTTCTTTGAGTAATGTTACCGGATCGGTATCTGCTGTTGGTATAACGCAATAAGCGCCAATGCTGATGGTGTAGCGTATTGGTTCTTCACGGTATTTCACCAGTTCGGCCGCAGCACTTGCGCGTATAGATTCGGCAAGTCTGGCTATATGTTTTTCCGTTTCATTGCAGACTAACAAACAAAATTCTTCGCCACCTACCCGGGCGGGTAGATCGCTGGCGCGCCCACTAACACGCTGGATCAGTGCCGACAGTGACTGAATGACATGATCGCCAGCCTGATGTCCCAGGGTGTCATTGATCTGTTTGAAGTGGTCTATATCCAGCATCATCACACCAATGAGCGACTCACTGCGTTTGGCGCGCTGAACTTCTTCATTAAACCGTTTATCGAAATAGCGTCGGTTGGCAAGCCCTGTTAAAGGATCCGTTAAACTCAATCGCTCCAGCTCTTTGTTCATAATTTGCAGCTTTTGCATGGCGACCTTCAATTCCCGCGTTTGCTCGTGGACTTTTAACTACAATTCTTCTTTAACCCGTCGCTCAATACCGAGCAGGCGCTCCTGGGCAGCCATTTCGCTTTCTTTGGCTTTAGCCGCCTCATTGGACATTTGCAGTGCAACATCCTGGGCTTCAGAGCGCATTTCACGTTCCCGGTTGAAGCGTTCCGCCAACGCCATAGAGAGCAATAAGACTTCAATGGTAACACCAACGTTTTGCAAGTAGTGTAGCTCGATAACATAAGGAATAACGTTGTTAAGGCCGAGGATTAGAATTACTGTGCTAACGACCAGTACAAACCAGGAAAGCGTAAGATATTTAGCTGACTTATCGCCTTTGAACCACAGGTAGCCAGACACGCTTATGGCAAACAAGCAGTTGATAAGCCCAAACCCATCGATTAGCGGAATGAGTACCGACGTGGGTATGACCGGCGTCAGTAATATCATTGCCAGCCAAAGGTAACCGGCAATCTGGCTGCTGCGGTTTAGAAACGTCCCCCGGTGCTTAAGCTGCAGGAACTGCCGGATAAACATTAAAGCGGCAAAAAAGCCGAGGGGCACCAGAAGACGGTAAGCGTACTCCAGTAGTATAGGATAATCAGACCAAAACCAGGCAATTCCGGCGCCGTTCATAATTAAGGTGTAAGCAGCCATACTGGCGACATAAAAACAGTAAGCAGCAAATGTTTTGTGACGCAGAAAGATAAAGAGCGACAGGTTGTAGCCAAACATCGCAAATAATACGCCATAGAATAAACCAAGGTACCAGTTGCGTTGCAACTGATGGTCTGAAAAAGACTCCGCTGGCCATAACGTAACCGGTAACAGGGCCTTCTCAGAGGGTAGAATACGTAAATAGAGCAGGGTTGCCGTATCGCTGTCGAGCACAAGTGGTATGGCAAAGGGAAATTCATCTGGCGCATCGGGGGGCATTTGCCAGTCATTAAACTGGCCTGAAGAAATCAGTGTTTGCGTCGATTCCCGGTAGTGGTACCAGTCAATAGATTTAACTAACGGCCAGTCCAGGGTCATAATCCATTCTGGCGGCGCATCCGGCATACTTTGCAACGTAATTTTTATCCAGATGTAAGACTGGCTGGTGCCGAGGAACAATGATGAGTTGGGATGAAACTGCCATTGGTTGTCGGGTAATTGCTGAATCTGATGAAGCGAGACTTTGCTGAAGGCTTCAAAGTAGTAAATGCCTTGGTTTAAATGCACATGTGTCGCGCCGCCTGGCAAGGTATTAATTATGCCAGGCTGCGCCGTGGCGTTTTGAGATGCGGAAAGGGCACCGGAGAAAAGTATCAGCCAAAACAAAATGATACTAAGCAGTGCGCGCGATAATGCCATATAAGAAAGAGGTCGGTTAACCACCATGCCTTAACTATAGCAATCGCTCACGGTTTTGCCTGAACCGGGCGAAATTCAGCCAATAAAAAAAGCCAGCATAGCTGGCTTTTGAGGAAGTAAATCAGATGCTTAGTATTCAAACATCGCTGAAATCGATTCTTCATTGCTGATACGACGAATGGTTTCAGCCAGCATCTCAGAAAGCGTAAGTTGTTTTACCTTACCAATGGCAGCCATGTCGGTACTCAATGGAATACTGTCGGTTACAATAATCTCATCAATCACAGACTCTTTAAGATTATTGGCAGCATTACCAGAGAATATAGCATGGGTGGCATAAGCATACACTTTACGGGCTCCGTGGGCTTTCAGGGCTTCCGCCGCTTTGGCCAGGGTACCACCGGTGTCAATCATGTCATCAACAATAATACAGTCGCGGTCTTTTACATCACCGATAATGTTCATTACCTGAGCAACGTTGGCTTTCGGACGACGTTTATCGATGATAGCCAGATCAGAATCGTTAAGTAATTTTGCTGTGGCTCGCGCCCGCACAACACCGCCAATGTCTGGCGACACAACAATAGGCTCTACAAAGTCGCGCTGAAACATATCGTTCAGCAGGATTGGCGTACCAAATGCGTTGTCTACCGGGACATCGAAGAATCCCTGGATTTGCTCGGCGTGCAGGTCAATGGTCAGCACCCGGTCAACGCCCACGTTTGACAGAAAATCTGCAACCACTTTCGCCGTAATCGGAACACGAGCTGAACGCACACGGCGATCCTGACGGGCATAACCAAAGTACGGGATAACCGCGGTGATTCGGCCGGCGGATGCGCGACGCAGGGCGTCAATCATCACGATCAGTTCCATCAGGTTATCATTAGTGGGTGCACAGGTAGACTGGATAATAAAAACGTCCGAGCCACGGACGTTTTCATGAATTTCTACTGCGATCTCGCCGTCGCTAAAACGGCCAACGGTGGCATTTCCAAGCTTGGTATAGAGGCGATTGGCAACTTTCTGGGCTAGTTCAGGAACAGCGTTACCTGCAAAGAGCTTCATGTCTGGCACAAGTGTTTCCTCAGTGCATTTTAAGTAGGAGGTGGCTGGGGTAGCAGGACTCGAACCTACGGATGGCGGGATCAAAACCCGCTGCCTTACCAACTTGGCTATACCCCATCAATGTAAGTCGTTCTGGCTCAGGACATCTCTTGTAATTTTAATTGCAACGGTGAGGTATTTACGCCTTTGGCAACAAATCCGTGCCAGTTTTCAGGAAGCGCTTGCTGCACTGCCTTTGCCTGATCCGGGTTACTAAATGTAGCAAATACGCACGCGCCTGTGCCTGTCATCCTCGACGGTGCGTAGTGTAACAACCACTGTAATAATTTTGCAACTTCCGGTTGGCTTTTACAGACAATTTTCTGACAATCATTTTGCGTTGCATCAAAAGTATAATGCTGCCAGTCAATGGGGGTTGTATTGCGAGGTAAGTCAGGGTGTGAAAACACCTCAGCAGTACTGATGTTTACCCCTGGGAACACCACCAGATACCAGCTTTCATCGAGTCTGATCGGGTGGATCTGCTCGCCGACACCTTCGGCAAAGGCGGTTTTGCCGTGTACAAAAATCGGTACATCTGCGCCCAGTTTTAACCCGAGTTGAGCCAGTGTCTCGGTGGACAGACCACACTGCCAGTAATAATTCAATGCCACCAGTGTGGTGGCTGCATTCGACGAGCCGCCGCCAATCCCGCCGCCCATAGGTAATTGTTTTTCAATATAAATGTCGCAGCCTTGCGGGGTATTTACGTGACTTTGCAGTAACCTGGCAGCCCGGTAGATCAAATTATCTTCGGTATTAACTCCGGAAATGGCGGTAGCCAGGCGGATGTCACCACTATCATTGGGAACAAAAGCCAGTGAGTCGCCCTCATCGAGCATTTGAAACAGCGACTGCAACAGGTGATAGCCTTTATCATTGCGTCCTGTTATGTGCAAAAACAGGTTTAGTTTGGCCGGGCTCGGCCACCAGTCGAGACTTATTTGAGTGTCCATTGCGAAATTCTTATTTTTATCCACTGCTCAGGCTGAGCTGTATTAGTCAGTTTGATGTTGTGCGGCAGGAAAACTTCGTCTACCTGCCCGTACTGGGCGTAATCCACCTGCCAGCCCGCACACTGTAGACAGCCTGGCATGAGCTGTTTGAGCAAACCGTTATCGTTCAGGGTGTAGTCGTCACCGGCTCGGGGCACGCCCTTTACCCAGCTCAGCAGCTGATCAAGCGGTATGTCCCAGCCGGTAGTCTGATAGAGCAGGGCTGTGGCCGATGGGTCGGTATACACCTGGTCGTCTGCTTCCAGGCGTGCGCCGTCTGCTGTTTGTTCCATATCCACCAGGGTAACGCCAAGAAAGTTACTTAGCCTGAAAGTAAACAGCGGATCGCTGACCTGCCAGCGAAGATTGGCACTCACTGATTTTTCCGGCTCTCTGAGCGCCAGTTTACCGTTGATATTCCACTTTTTAATGGCGTCGAGTTTTATCAGCTGAGCCGGTAAATTTATCTGGCCTTGTGGCGCCTGAGGTCGTGTGGCACAGGCACTGAGGAAGAGGACGAACAGAACAATGAAAACCTGACGAAACACGGGCTAACCTATAAAATCTATTAAGGCGATAGTTGAACATAGAACTATCGACACTTTCAATCATTTTGGCTTTTTCGTACAATGCCGCTCCATTGTAGCCGTAAACGAACCCCATGACCCTGATTGCCCTCGGAATTAACCACAAAACTGCTCCGGTAGAGTTGCGCGAAAAAGTTGCGTTTACGCCGGATTCGCTGGTTGAGGCGTTGTCGTCATTAAAGCACCTGAACGGCGTGGATGAGTCGGTAATTGTTTCTACCTGTAATCGCACTGAAGTCTACGTATCCAGTGAGACCAGCTGTGCTGATCAACTGATTGAATGGCTGGCTGAATTTCATAATGTTGATGCCAGGCAGCTTAGTGCTAACGCGTACATTTATGAGCAGGCCGCGGCCATTGAGCATGTCATGAAAGTGGCCAGCGGTCTGGATTCACTGGTGCTGGGCGAACCGCAAATTCTGGGGCAAATCAAACAAGCCTATAATAATGCCAAGCATTCAGGCATGGTAAACACTCAGTTTGATAAGCTATTCCAGCATACCTTTGCGGTGGCCAAACGGGTAAGAACCGATACCGAGATTGGTGCCAACGCGGTGTCTGTGGCATTCGCTGCAGTGCAGCTGGCAAAGCACATTTTTGCTCGTTTACCTGAGCGCTCGGTATTGCTGGTGGGGGCCGGAGAAACTATCGAGCTGGTCGCTCAGCATCTTAAAGAACAAGGGGTACAAAAACTTGCGGTAGCAAACCGTACCCGTGCTCGCGCAGAAACACTGGCGGCCAGTTTGGGGGCTGATGTGATGACCCTGAGCCAGTTGCCGGAAACCCTGCACAGGTTTGATATTGTTATCAGCTCCACTGCCAGTCAGCTGCCACTTATTGGTAAAGGGATGGTGGAAGACGCGCTCAAACACCGGCGCAACCTGCCCATGTTTATGGTCGACCTTGCTGTACCCAGGGATATTGAAGCCCAGGTCAACGAATTGGGTGACGCCTACTTATATACGGTGGATGATTTACAGCACATAGTGCAACAAAACATGGCATCCCGTGAGCAGGCAGCCGAAGAAGCTGTTAAAATTATTCAGCAACAGGTTATGAGCTATCTGCAGTGGCAGCAGTCGCGTCAGACAGTAGATTTGGTCAAGCAGTACCGCGATCGTGGCAACCTGCAGCGTCAGGAACTGGTCGATAAAGCCCTTAAACAGTTGCAGGAAGGCAAAGCGGCCGAAGCCGTGGTAGAAGAGCTGGCCTACAAGTTAACCAATAATTTATTACATGCGCCCACTCGCGCGTTGCGTGATGCATCAACCCAGGTTGATCAGCGCGCCACTAAGTGGCTGAGCCGCGTGTTTGAACTGGACAGTGACGAGTCCAGGTAATTTGTATTTTATTTCAGGAAAAGTATGAAAGAATCCGTTGTCATTAAGTTGGAAAATCTGGTTGAACGTTTTGCTGAGGTGCAGGCGCTGTTGAGCGATCCCGGCGTTATCGGCGATCAGGACAAATTCCGTGCTTTGTCAAAAGAGTTTAGCCAGTTAGAAGACGTGGTAGCGGGTTTTAACGCTTATAAACAGGCAGAAGAAGATTTAGCCTCAGCCACAGAAATGATGGCTGAAGATGACGCAGAAATGCGTGAAATGGCCCAGGAAGAGATGAAAACAGCCAGGCAGGAAATCGAACGCCTTGAGGCTGAGCTGCAAATCCTGTTGTTACCGCGCGATCCTAACGATGACCGCAACTGCTTTCTGGAAATCCGCGCCGGTGCCGGTGGTGACGAAGCCGCCATTTTTGCCGGCGATTTATTCCGTATGTACAGTCGCTATGCCGAAGCCAAAGGCTGGCGCCTTGAGATGATCAGTGCTAACGAAGGTGAGCATGGTGGTTTTAAAGAAGTGATTGCCAACGTAACCGGCGATGGCGCATACGGCGTGATGAAGTTTGAGTCTGGCGGCCACCGTGTTCAGCGTGTGCCGGAAACCGAATCTCAGGGCAGGGTGCATACCTCAGCCTGTACTGTCGCTGTATTACCTGAGATACCGGAATCTGAAGCCATCGAAATAAACCCGGCAGACCTGCGTATTGATACCTTCCGCGCCTCAGGTGCTGGTGGTCAGCACGTTAACAAAACCGACTCCGCAATTCGAATCACTCACTTGCCTTCAGGCGTGGTGGTAGAATGTCAGGATGAGCGCTCACAGCATAAAAACCGCGCCAAGGCGATGTCAGTGCTGTCGGCTCGCTTAAACCAGATTGAAGAAGATAAGCGAGCGGCTGAAGAAGCCTCTACGCGGCGTAATCTGGTAGGTAGTGGCGACCGCTCAGAGCGGATCCGCACTTATAACTTTCCTCAGGGTAGGGTAACGGACCACCGTATTAACCTTACGCTTTATCGCCTCGACGAAGTGATTGAAGGCAATCTGGGCCTGCTGCTAGAACCTATCCGTCAGGAACATCAGGCTGATCTGCTGGCCTCGCTGGCCGACGATTAACCGTGCATTGCAAGGATAGCGATGCTGCAACAATTGCCGAGGCGCTGGCCTGGGCAACAGCTGAGCTGCAAGACGGCGAGTCACCGGCCGTAGATAGCCGGGTGCTGCTTTGTGCCGTGCTCGATTGTCAGCGAACCTACCTGTTCACCTGGCCTGATAAAGCCCTGTCAGAGGCACAATACACGCGCTACAAAAACCTGATTGCCAAACGCCGCGAGGGATACCCCGTGGCTTACCTTACCGGCACACGGGATTTCTGGTCGCTGACCCTCAAGGTTAATGAAAGTACGTTGATCCCGCGCCCTGAAACTGAGCTATTGGTTGAAACCGCGCTGGCCCTTGAGCTGCCCGAATCTGCCTGCGTGTGCGATCTTGGCACCGGTACCGGTGCGATCGCGCTGGCATTAAAAACTGAGCAACCGGCCTGGCAGGTTACCGGGGTAGACCGCATCACTGAAGCACTCGAGCTGGCGGCGGCCAACGCACAACTTAACGGGCAACTTGAGGTACACTGGCTGCTCAGCCACTGGTTTGCTGAACTTCCGGCAGACAGTCGGTTTGACCTGATTGTTACCAATCCTCCGTATGTAGAGTCTGGCAGTGAATATCTGCAACAGGGCGATGTACGTTTTGAGCCGGTTTCTGCGCTTACCGCCGGTGCCGACGGTCTGGAAGATATTCGCGAGATTATTCAGTATGCTCCCGATTTTTTATCCCCGGATGGTTGGTTGTTAATAGAACACGGGTATACTCAGCATGAATCGATAAAAACGCTCTTTGCAGAGCGAGGATTTAGTGCTTGCAGGGGCATCGACGACCTCAACGGGTTGCCAAGAATTACTCTGGCTCAGTGGCATAAATCCTAGCTTGTACATAAGCTTAATGGAAACGAAATGCTCACACAGGATGGAAATGCAGAATGAACGATGACGAGTTTTTATTTGTCGCCGACGAAGATGAACCAGAGTCGAATGAAATAGGCTATTGGAAAGTTCTGATTGTTGATGATGAACCTGAAGTTCACGCTATCACCAAGCTGGCACTTAATGATTTTACGTTAAACGGCCGGGCACTGACCTTCATGAGTGCCTTCGATGGCGAAGAGGCCAAGCGCGTATTGCGGGAGCACAGCGATATTGCTGTGGTGCTGCTCGATGTGGTGATGGAGTCTGACGACGCAGGCCTGAAAGTTGCCGACTATATTCGCAATGATCTCGAAAACCATTTTACCCGTATCATTCTGCGTACCGGTCAGCCCGGCCAGGCGCCGGAAAAAGATGTCATCATCAATTATGACATCAACGACTATAAGTCAAAAACAGAACTCACCGCACAGAAGCTGTTTACCGTGATCATTGCCGCGCTGCGCTCCTACCGCGACATTATCGTGATTGAAGAAGCCCGCGCTGGTCTTGAGAAAATTATTGACGCCTCAGCCGATTTATTTTCGTCACGTTCTTTGGAAGGTTTTATGCGCGGCCTTATCCAGCAATTAGCCTCCATCCTGGGTGGGGCAAAAAACGCCGCTTACATTACCTCGGCCGTGGCTTTGCCTAAACCGACCAGTCAGGCCGGCGAAATGTATATTTTTGCCGGTAACGGCGAATACGCCGGTAAAGAGGGCAATCGCCTGAAAGATTCCCTTAACGAGTTTGAATATCAGCTTTGTCAGGATGCACTTCGGGAACAACAAGTCGTATATGCCGAGGAGCATTTAGTGGCTTACTGCCGAAGTAACAAAAATCATGGCTCATTGCTGTTTTTAACCGGCTTGCCTCGTCCGGTGAATGATATTGATAAACGACTGGTGCAAAAGTTTACCAAAAATGTGCAACTGGCGTTTGATAATCTGCTCGACAGCGCCGAGCTGAATGAAACCCACTACGAGATAGTGCAGCGCTTGGGGGATGCCATGGACAGCCGTGTAACCGACGAGTACCATGCCCAGCGCTTAAATCACATGAGTGAGCTTTTTGCCCGGTTGGCGGGGATGCCCGAAGCGGAGATTCAGCAGTTTCTCACCGCCTTGCCGCTGCATAACGTAGGTAATTCATTCGTGCCGTATTCGTTGTTGAATAAAGACGCTCCGTTAACGGATGAGGAATATCATCAGATACAAAAGCATGCCGAATTTGGCTATCTGATTTTTAAAGATTCCAAACGGCCGGTAATCAGACTGGCTGCACAATTGGCTCGTCATCACCACGAAAGGTGGGACGGCAATGGCTACCCAGACGGCCTGGCTGGCAATGACATTAGTTTGCAAAGCCGTATGCTGGCTATTCTGGATGCCTATGATGCGTTGCGTAATAAACGCAGCTATAAGCCAGCCTGGTCGCTGGAGGAAACAGTGGATACCCTTAAAAAAGCCGCAGGCAAGCAATTTGATCCGGCTTTAATCGATCTGTTTTTAAAGCATATCGACAGGTTTGAGGGGATTCAGGCTCAATACGCCGGTTAATCGCTGTTAACCGGTAATAACAACAATAAATCAAGGAGTGCTAGTTCTATGTACATGATGGCTAAACACCTGCATTTAACCGCAGTGGGCTTAAGTATTTTGCTATTTGTTATCCGCTTTTTGTACGGTCAGATGAACCCCGGCTTTCTGCAAAAGAAGTGGGTTAAAATTGTTCCCCACATTATTGATACCGTTTTATTACTGAGTGCGATTTGGTTATGCGTTATTCTCGCTCAGTATCCTTTTGTTAATGGCTGGCTGACATTCAAGGTTATTGGCGTAATTGCCTATGTTGGCCTTGGCATGATGGCACTTAAGCGGGCAAAAACGCCGCCACTAAAATGGGGTGCATTTTTAGCGGCGCTTGTTGTGCTGGGATTAACAGCCAAAGTCGCTGTCACCAAACAGGTGTTTTTCTTATAACCGGAAATTGTTTATGACTAAAATTAATCAGGTAACCGTGGCTGACATCCCTGTTGCCAACGATAAGCCTTTCGTTCTGTTTGGCGGAATGAACGTACTCGAATCACGTGATCTGGCGATGCAGATTGCTGAACACTACGTAGAAGTGTGCAGCAAGCTTAATATTCCTTATGTCTTTAAGGCGTCTTTCGACAAAGCCAACCGCTCGTCGGTGCACTCATATCGTGGCCCTGGCATGGAAGAAGGCCTTAAAATCTTTGAAGAAATTAAGCGTACCTTCAATGTGCCCATCATTACTGATGTGCATGAACCTTATCAGGCAGCCCCGGTGGCCGAGGTGGTGGATGTGATCCAACTTCCTGCGTTTCTTGCCCGGCAAACCGATCTGGTAGTTGCTATGGCAGAGACCGGCGCTGTTGTTAATGTTAAGAAACCACAGTTTCTTGCGCCTCATGAAATGCGTCATATCATTAAGAAATTTGGCGAAGCAGGTAACGATAAGATTATCCTCTGCGAACGTGGTAGTTGCTATGGTTATAACAACCTGGTGGTTGATATGCTGGGTATGGATGCCATGAAAGAGTATGCACCGGTTATCTTTGATGCGACCCATGCGTTGCAGAAGCCGGGCGGCAGAGAGACTTCGGCAGATGGCAGACGGGCTCAGGCAGCGCAATTAGCGCGCAGTGGTATGGCTTTGGGTCTGGCCGGACTGTTTATTGAAGCACACCCGAATCCGGATGAGGCCAAATGTGACGGCCCTTGTGCGTTGCCGTTATCTAAATTAGAGGGATATCTGGAACAAATGAAAGCGGTTGATGAGCTGGTTAAACAGTTTGCGCCGTTGGATACCAGTGCTCAGTAAGTAATGAAGGAAGACCTGAAATGCCGTGCAGAGTGTCTCTGCACAGCATTTGCCAGGTGTGAAGGCCAGGTTTTACTCAGTGCGAGTATTTGCTTCCTGGTTGGGCAGCAGACTGCTTTCGCGAGCGATAAGCATAGCGCCGTTAGTTTTTGAGTGTTGTTGCAGGGTTTCGTTAACCTGATTGATAATGCTCGATTCAATGTTGAGCACGGGTTGATCAATACTGATTTCAACCGACACCATGGCAGTGTTAACAGGCTGTAATTGAGTTGCCTGTAGTTCGTTTGCTAAAGTGGTAACCGACCAGCCCATAGTGGCCAGCATAAAGACTGCTGTAAGTTGTTTTTTCATATTCACACCTAAATAAATTAATAAAGTTGGTTGTAGTAAAAATGTTAAAAATTAACATTTTCGAATTATCTTAACCTTCTGCGTTAAAAGAAGATTTTTCAAATTTCGGGTGAATAATAGACAGTTTATGTAATCCTGAAAAATGAAAAAAATTACCTTGTTTGGATTAGAAAAACTTATGAGTGTTTCATTGTCCTGTCATACTAGCCGTGGTGCCTGATGCAACGCCGTTTACCTCCCTTAAATGCGCTCAAAGCCTTTGAAGCCGCGGCGCGCCATTTGAGCTTTACCCGCGCGGCCGACGAGTTGTTTGTTACACAGGCAGCGGTGAGCCATCAAATTAAGGCATTAGAAGATTTCTTATCGCTGAAATTATTCATCCGGCGTAATCGCACTTTGCTGCTTACCGAAGAAGGGCAGGCATACTTTTTAGAACTGAAAGATATTTTTAAAAACCTCCAGGATGCTACCGAACGGCTGCTGGCCCGCGGCAGTAAAGGGGCTATCACTGTTGCTACTCCGCCGAGTTTTGCCAGTCAGTGGCTGGTTCCCAGGATCAGTCAGTTTAGTCAGCTATTCCCGGACATTGATGTTCGCCTGAAAGCTATCGATTTTGATGAAGGCTTCCTGACCGATGATATCGACGTTGCCATTTACTATGGCCGCGGGCGCTGGAACGGTATTCAGGCGGACAAACTGCACACCGAATTTTTAACCCCGCTGTGTTCACCCAGTTTGTTTCAGGGCAGTAAACCGCTTAAAACACTTTCGGATCTGAAGCATCATGTGCTGTTACACGATTCCAGCCGTGCTATCTGGAAAATGTGGTTACAGCATTTCAAAGTGGCCGGTGTTAACGTTAATCAGGGCCCGGTTTTCAGCCATTCCATGATGGTTATGCAGGCTGCCGCACTGGGGCAGGGGATTGCCCTGGGTAATTCTGTACTGGCCAAGCCTGAACTGGATGCCGGCAGGCTGATAATGCCTTTTGAAGAGAAATTAGAAAGTCGGGACGCTTATTACCTGGTGTATCACGAAGGGCAGGGTGAATCTGGTAAGATTGCCGCATTTCGTGAATGGGTAATCAATTTAGTTAAAGAGGAACAAGCTTTTGTCTGAGTGGTATGTCGACACGCCGGCTAAACCGGTAGCCACCGTAATTTTAGCCCATGGGGCCGGTGCCGGAGCAGAGTCAGAGTTTATGGTCGATATGGCTGCGCAACTGGCTGCACGTAATATTAATGTAGTACGGTTTAATTTTCCGTACATGGAAATCATTAAGGAAACCGGCAAAAAGCGCCCGCCGGATAAAATGCCGAAACTGGAAGAGCGTTTTCATACCATGATTGAAAACGTGCAGGCTAAATGGCCGGATTTGCCATTGTTCATTGGCGGCAAAAGTATGGGTGGCCGGGTTGCCACCTTGATCCTTGAGCAATCCAAAGCGTTGGGTGCTATTGCACTTGGCTATCCTTTCCACCCGCCGGGCAAACCAGAAAAACTGCGCACCGAGCATCTGCTGGCGCTGGAAAAGCCACTGCTGATCATTCAGGGAGAACGGGATACCTTTGGCCGTCGTGAAGAAGTGGAAAGCTATGGTTTGTCCTCTGCGGTACAAACTGCCTTTCTGGCTGATGGTGACCACAGTTTTAAGCCAAGAAAGGCCAGTGGCCTTACTCAGGATGAGCATATCCAAAGTGCGGCCAGACTGAGTGTCGCTTTTATCGAGGCACTGGTATGAGACTGTATGTAATGATCGGCGCTTTGCTGGCGTTATTGGGCGTAATGCTGGGAGCGTTTGGCGCTCACGGCCTGAAAAACATTCTGGACGCCAGCGCGCTGGCCACTTTTGAGGTCGGCGTGCGTTATCAGATGTACCATGCTCTGGCAATTTTACTGGTGGGCGGACTGGCCGCTCAGGCCAGTCTGGTATGGCGTAAGCGCGCGGCGTTATTGTTTATTATTGGCAGTGTGTTGTTTAGCGGCAGTATTTATCTGTTGGTATTAACCGGCCAGAAATGGCTGGGACCGGTCACTCCGCTTGGCGGTCTTTGCCTGATGCTGGGGTGGGGAGCCCTGGTGATTGGCGTGATTAAAGGTGCAGATAACGGCGCTGAAATCAGGCCCGGGAGTGATGACTGATGAACGACGCACAACAAAGTATCATTGCCTATTGCCGCCCCGGGTACGAGGTTGATACTGGTAACGAACTAACGGAACTGGCTACGCAAAAAGCGCTGTATGGGTATCCGGTATTCAAAGCCGGTGAGGGCTATATTCGCTTTCAGTTCCATGTGCCGGATCACGCAGAGCAATTTATTAATGAAGTAGCGGTCAGTGATACTATTTTCCCCCGCCAAATGTTTTTAGTGCTGGCCAGTATTGCCATTGAAGATAAGTCAGATCGCATCGGGCCGGTATTACACGCTTTAGCGCAAAGTGATATCAGCCGCTGCGGTACCTTGTTTGTGGACTATCCGGATACCGAAGATGGCAAAGCGCTGGCCAAGTTATGCCGTAAGTTTGCGGTGCCTTTACGTCAGGCGTTACGTGCTAAAGAGCTTCTCACCCGCAAAGAGCAACTTAATTTAGCGGCCTTGCATGTCTTTTTTACCTCTGGTGAAGCCTGTTATGTGGGTGTGAGTCAGGCGAAAATGCGCAGTCCTTTTGAAAACGGTATCTGCCGTTTAAAGTTTCCTCCTAAAGCGCCCAGCCGTTCTACACTTAAGCTGGAAGAAGCGCTGTTAACCATGCTCAGCGCCCGCCAGCGCGATGCAATTTGCCGCGCTGGTGCCAGAGCGGTTGATCTGGGAGCCTGCCCTGGTGGCTGGACTTATCAGTTAGTATCGCGCGATATGCATGTTGAAGCCGTGGATAATGGTAAAATGGCAGATGACCTGATGGCCACTGGTCTGGTAGACTATCGCGCCGAAGATGGTTTTAAGTATCGTCCGCAGATGGGCCATGTTGAGTTGCTGGTCTGCGACATGATTGAAAAACCCGACAGGGTGGCGGTGCTGATGGCGAACTGGTTAACCCGTAACTGGGCAACCCATGCAATTTTTAATTTAAAATTGCCAATGAAACGTCGCTATGAGACCGTACGCGCCGCAATTGAAGCGGTGGGATCACAATTAGCGTCAGCTAATATCAACGCAAGTATGGTTATACGTCACCTCTATCATAATAGAGATGAGGTTACGGTTGCCGTGATCCGCAAGAATTGATGTGATTTATCTTTTAAAACAGTAATTTAGGTGAAAGCGGCCGAGTTTTCGCTGGATAAGTTTTAGTCTTTTTTCATAAAGGACTATAAATCCGGTATGGAAATCCTATATAATCGCGCCGTTTTTTTTACTCTGAACCAACGAAAGTGAACTAATGGCAGACTTATCTCATTACAGAAACATTGGTATTTTCGCCCACGTAGACGCGGGTAAAACGACCACTACAGAACGTATTTTGAAACTTACCGGTAAAATCCATAAGACCGGTGAAGTGCACGACGGTGAGTCAACGACTGACTTTATGGAACAGGAAGCTGAGCGTGGTATTACTATCCAGTCTGCTGCGACCACCTGTTTCTGGAAAGATCACCGCATGAACATCATCGATACTCCAGGACACGTTGACTTCACTGTTGAAGTTTATCGTTCACTGAAAGTACTCGACGGCGGTATCGGTGTATTCTGTGGTTCAGGCGGTGTTGAGCCTCAGTCTGAAACCAACTGGCGTTATGCTAACGAATCAGAAGTTGCTCGTGTTATCTTCGTAAACAAACTGGACCGTATGGGTGCAGACTTCTACCGCGTTGTTGGTCAGGTTAAACGCGTACTGGCGGCTAACCCGTTAGTTATGACCCTGCCAATTGGTATCGAAGACGAGTTCAAAGGTGTTGTTAACCTGCTCGACATGAAAGCCTACATCTGGGATGACTCTGGCCTGCCAGAAAACTACGAAGTAGTAGACATTCCTGAAGACATGGTTGAAAAAGCGCAAGAATATCGTGAGCAACTGGTTGAAACTGCTGTTGAGCAGGACGATGACCTGATGATGGCTTACATGGACGGCGAAGAGCCTTCTCTGGAAGACCTTAAGCGTTGTATCCGTAAAGGTACCCGCGATATGTCATTCTTCCCGACTTACTGTGGTTCTGCATTTAAAAACAAAGGTATTCAGTTAGTACTGGACGCTGTTGTTGACTTCCTGCCTTCACCTACAGAAGTTGATCCACAGGAGCTGACTGACGAAGAAACTGGTGAACCTACTGGTGAAGTAGCAACGGTTTCTACTGACGAGCCATTCCGCGCACTAGCGTTTAAGATCATGGACGACCGTTTTGGTGCCCTGACCTTTATCCGTATTTACTCTGGTGTACTGAACAAGGGCGACACCATCCTTAACTCAGCAACGGGTAAAACTGAGCGTATCGGCCGTATGGTTGAGATGCACGCAGATGAGCGTACTGAATTACAATCAGCCCAGGCTGGTGACATTCTTGCCGTTGTAGGCATGAAGAACGTTCAGACTGGTCATACTCTGTGTGATCCTAAGAACCCTTGTACTCTTGAGCCAATGATCTTCCCTGAGCCGGTAATCTCGATTGCTGTTAAGCCAAAAGATAAAGGCGCTAACGAGAAAATGTCTATCGCTATCGGTAAACTGGTAGCTGAAGATCCGTCGTTCCAGGTTGAAACTGACGAAGATTCTGGCGAAACCATCCTGAAAGGTATGGGTGAGCTGCACTTAGACATCAAAGTAGACATCCTGAAGCGTACTTATGGCGTTGAGCTGGAAGTAGGTCAGCCACAGGTTGCTTACCGTGAAACTATCACTACTCCGGTAGAAGACAGCTACACGCACAAGAAGCAGTCTGGTGGTTCTGGTCAGTTCGGTAAGATCGATTACCGCATCAAGCCAGGCGAGCAAAACTCTGGCTTCACGTTCACCTCTACCGTTGTTGGTGGTAACGTACCTAAAGAATTCTTCCCGGCCATCGAAAAAGGCTTTAAGTCTATGATGGATCAAGGTGTTCTGGCTGGTTATCCGGTTCTGGACGTTGAAGTTGAACTGTTCGACGGTGGTTTCCACGCAGTTGACTCATCAGCTATCGCGTTCGAAATCGCAGCGAAAGGTGCATTCCGTCAGTCTATTCCAAAGGCCGGTCCTCAGCTTCTTGAACCAATCATGAAAGTTGACGTGTTCAGCCCGGAAGACAACGTTGGTGATGTAATCGGTGACCTTAACCGTCGTCGTGGTATGATCAAAGATCAGGAAGCTGGCGCAACAGGTGTACGCATTAAGGCAGACGTTCCTCTGTCAGAAATGTTCGGTTACATCGGTCACCTGCGTACTATTACTTCAGGTCGTGGTCAGTTCTCTATGGAATTCAGCCACTACTCGTCTTGTCCGCAAAACGTTGCTGACAAGGTTATCGAAGAAGCTAAAGCGCGTAAAGCGGCCAAATAATTTGGTATCAGCTGATTCGATACTCACTGAGTAAAGCGTACGAAAAAACCCGCCGGATGGCGGGTTTTTTCTGTTCTGTTACCAGCTAAACAAGCACTTATGCCAATTGCATTAATTAATTGACCAAATTTGTCCACTCTCTCCAACAGAGACTTTTGACTCGCTCAACATCCGCAATGAATGTATTCCAGGCACGAGAGACCTGTTCTACTATTTCTTCGTAACCTCGAAATACCCGGTTTGATAAGCAACGCTGCCGTAGCCATTGCCATACCTGTTCCATCGGGTTCAGCTCCGGAGAATAGGCTGGGAGTTTTACGAGACTGACGTTGGTAAATGGGCTGGCCGTGTCGAATGTATGCCAGCCAGCGCCATCCATCACAACAACGGCATGACGCCCAGGCTCTGTCGCTTCGCTGATCAATTTCAGATGCTGCTTCATCACCTCTTTATTGACAAGAGGGCTGATAAGCGCCTGGGTATTGCCATTGCTCGGACACACCGCACCAAAGATATAGCCATAATCGAATTGCTGTTGCTTTACCACTCTTGGTCTGCTGCCCTTCGCAGCCCATATTCTGGACGTCTGATTTTGCTGACCGAATCGTGCTTCGTCTTGGAACCAGACGTCAACGCGATCCAGAGGGAGATGACCTGGAGTGTGAAGGATCGTTTCCAACTGGAAGTTTTTTAAAAGTATCTTGGGTTTGCTGTGATTGTTTAGGGTGTTTAGAGCGGCTGGTTATCCAACTGAAACCGAGCGTATCCATGATGCGGTATACGTTTCGCAACTGATAGTCGATTTGGAAGGTGTCGCTAATGTATTGTCGTACATCCTGTGCAATCAAACGACCTCCCTCCTTTTTAACCGCGTTTTCTTCAATAAAATGTGCGACCTGTTCTCGCTGAGAGACGGAGAGCTGGCAGGGTCTACCCGGACTAGGTTTGGATTGCAGGCCTTCAAGTCCGTGAGCCAGATAGTTGGATACCCATGTATTAACACTGCCTCTGGCAACCCCAAGGTAAGCGGCTATCTGAGTACGTGTTTCTCCTTTCTTGAAATGATACAAAGCTAAATAGCGGGTCCGTAATTGGCCGTTGGATGTCTGCTTTGCTAATTGTTTAAAGTCGTCGGCGGTATGCATATGAAAATCACTCGAATATGAATACTGCCATTAGATCAAACTTTTAAGGCAATTGGTATTATGCCTTAACGGTACTTTTCCTGACTAACGCGAGGGAATACCTCGTACTGTGGTGGTGAAAAGTAATAGCCCTGTTGGTGAGTAATTCCAAGTTCAGCCAGCGTATCCCGTTCTGCTTTGGTTTCTACTCCTTCAGCTAGGATGCCAATATTTAAATCACCGCAAAGTGCAGATAAAGCCGCCAGGATTTGTTTTTTACGCGAAGTAGTATCGATACTTCGAATTAAATTCATATCAACCTTTGTGCTGTCTGGCTCTAGTTCGGCCAGCCAGTCGAGGTTAGCGTAACCCGAGCCAAAATCGTCCAGTGCAACGTAAAAACCAATTTTTTTATAATACTCGATGATTTTTTGCAGATGAGACGTGTCCCGAATGTGTTCAGATTCGACCACCTCAAAAGTGATATTTTCACAAGGAAACTGGTATTTTTCTGCTGCAGCCAGTGTAGTGCGAATGCATATATCGGGTTTATAAACGGCCCCGGGTAAAAAATTGATATTTAAGCGCTCGCGAAGATTTGCTTTTGCGGCCAGCGCGATGGCCTTCACCCGGCATACCTGATCAAAGCGATAGAGATTGCTCGCCGTAACCTTGCCGATGATACTGGCTGCTGGCTCGCTGTTAAGGCCGCGTACTAATCCTTCATAGCCAAATATTTTCTGCTTTGCTAAATCGACCAACGGCTGAAATGCCATACTGAAATCAAACTCAAGTGCTTCGCCATTTCGACATCCCTCACAGGGCAGCGCTCTCGCGTTTTCTTCGGTAATAAATAAAGGTAGCTCTGTTGTTGTCAGGTTCTTAAAAGTCATCACTTAGTTTGTTTCTTAATCTCTCTACCCATGCTAGACGTTTTAGTTGTGCACTACAAATTCGGTGACTCAGATCAATACCGCTACCGCATATTTACATTAGATTTAACATATATTCCGGAGGTGAACTGTGACCGACCAAAAGCTAATCCTGCTGCTCAAAATCATCATGAGTATTGGCATCAGTCTTATTCTGGCTGGCGTTTACTGCCACATGTACAGCGAAACCATTGAACAAATGGGTGTCACCGGCATTGTTATCAGTGCTTGTCTGGTGGCGATTGGGATGATTTTATCGCTGCCAACCAAAATGTATCTCACCTTTATCCTGGTTAAGCGGGAAGAAGACAGCAAAAAAGCCCATTAAGGCCGATATACCAATGCCGCGCAGGCGGTTAATCGACTAAACAGTTTGAAATTACCCATCGTTTGGCAACCCTATGAACCACAGCGGAATTGTTTTTAACCTCTGGCTGGTTGTTATAACTGGTATTCCCGAGAATTTTGTTCTACACCTTTAGTATAGTTTTCGCTCAGAGGTAGTAATCATTGCGAAGCTAACTAAAGCCTGGAGTGAAGTTGTTCAGAAGGAAAACGTCATGGGTCAGAGTAACGTCATAGAGTTTGTTGAACTCGATATCGATATACAACAAAAGCACTTTTACCGTAAATGCCTGCTGGATCTCAATGATGTGTTAGAACAGATAATCGGTACCGAAGAAAGTGCTGCATTTGTCGGTCTGGTCGCTAGTCGTCTGGCTGATTTTTTCATGGATGCCTATCGCGCATCTTCAGGTCACAGGCGTTATTCAACCACTCAACTGGCAAATCTGCTGGTAGATTTGAAGCGCCGTATTGGCGGCGACTTTTATGTTGAATCTGTTTGCGCAAGCAAAATTGTGTTGCGCAATCGCCGTTGTCCTTTTGGAAATGAAGTCGTTGGTAACACCGCAATGTGCAATATGACTGCTGGTGTATTTGGAAAGATCGTTGCCGATAGTCAAAATTATGCAGCGGTATCGATAGATGAAGCAATCGCCCGCGGTGACAAGCAATGTCAGATCACCATCTTACTTGACATTGATGAGAATTTACCGACGAACTATAAGGAGTTTTTCAATGTCTGATAACGCCATTGAATTACTCAATAAACATATTAACACTGAGACAATCCTGAGTAACATTAAGAATCCGGCCCTCGTAGTGGGGATTTCAGGCAAGGTTGCCAGGGTTAATAACCGCTGTTCTAAGTTACTGCCAGAACTGGTTGAAGGTATGAACCTGTCGGATGTATTTAGTGAAAAAGGCGTATTTGGGTCCTTTACGCAAATGATACGTCATGGTTTATCTGTCTCGGGTTTACACCCTTGTAATATAACCCGGAAATCGCCCGAGAAATCTAATCAGAGCCGCTTTCTGGGCTACTTTGCCATGTTGCGTTCGCAGATCACTCACAGGCCTATCGCGATTTTAGTACACGTAGATGAGCAAAACAGTAAGCGCGAACGTTTTATACGTTTACAACAAGCCTTATCACAACGCGTTTCTGTGCTGCGGCAACTGCATAAAGACGGTTTACACGACCCGCTGACAAAGCTGAAAAACCGCCGGTTTATGGATAGTTTTTTAGCTATGGAGTGTGATCTCAACAAGCGTCAGTTACAGCAAGGTTCTTTGGCAGTAATAGATATCGATTATTTTAAGCATGTTAACGACACTTTTGGGCATACCACAGGTGACAGAGTGATTAAAATAGTGGCCGATGTTATTCGGGAGCGACTGCGAGAGAGTGACGTGTCTTGTCGCTGGGGCGGTGAAGAATTCGCCGTCTATTTGCATAATACCACCGGTGTTGATGCGATTACCCTGGCTGAAGAATTACGCATCTTAGTGCAAAGCAAGAAAATCGTTGAGCAGGGGAAAACCATACGCATCACGGTCAGCCTTGGCATTACAACTATTACTCACAATGATACCCCTACGAGTTTGTTCAGTCGCGCCGATAGCGCTTTGTACAAAGCCAAGCAACAGGGGCGTAATCAGGTATATATCGAATTTTCTTAATAAACCAGGCTAGAGTTTTTGTACCGAATAGCCGCGCTTTATTAACATATCCAAAACGCTGTCCGGCCCCGACAGATGCATGGTGCCAACCAGCACAAACTCAGTTTGCGCCGAAGTCAGCATTTCCTCTATGGCAGGCAGCCAGTTTTCGTTTCGTTGTACCAGCAACTGTTGATATATCTTAGGAAAGTCGTCATGAAAGCTTTTTCCCTGGCTTTGATATAAGGCGCCCATATCGCCGCTTTGCCAGTACTTTTTGAGCTCATCAAGCGCCTTGGGGAGTTGTTTCACATCATCCAGCGCGTAGCGGATCATCTGATCTTCGTCTTCGCCACCCAGCGCGGCAATAAATTCCAGCTGTTGCTGAGGCGACTCAAACCAGTCGAGTGCCTTCCCGTCGGTCATGGCTTTAAAATAGTAAAATTCATCTACACCCTGACTGGTTAATCCCAGTAATCGCAGTTCGGCGAAGCTCAGCGTAATGCTAATCAGGGCCGGTGTATAATTGGCCATGGCTGTTATGTCCATCTGCCGGGCCGCTAAGTGAGCCTTGAGTGCCTTGTAGGTTTCCTTCGATAAAACGTCTTTTAGTTGCGTACCGTCACCGTAGGTCAGTCTGGCACGGGAGTCTTGCTGGAAGCGTGGGCTGTTGAGCCCGGCGATATCGGTTTCAAATACCAGCTTGTCGGCCTGATTGTAGGCGATGCCATAGGCATTGGGCAGCGGAAAGTCTTGGGGACTTAAAATATGCAGCGTACCACCAATATAAACAGTATTGCCTGCTTTGCTTACTTGCCAGACCGACGCAGCATAGGCCCAGCTGCAGGTGAATAAAAATAGCCAGCATAAATGCTTCAGCATGCTCGGATGTCCCTGAACAAAACCATTAATCTACCTGCTAAGTACTTATCCGGCAATGATTAATGGCTTTAAACTGGCGAGGTGAGCGGGTGTAATAACAATAGTTAGTGTTTCCACCAGTGATGACGCCAGGCCGGGATGCCAATTTTCTTGATTTCCTCATAAAGGCGGTGACGGTCAGCCTGATTTAAAAACTCGCCAACCCTTACACTGTGTTCCGGGGTGACCAGAGCAAGCTGCGGTAAATACCAGTCGTGAGGGCTTTCTGACATTTCGAGGTGAGTGTCACGGCGGCTAAGCGTCACAGTTTGTGATGATTTCTGGTTGCTTTGGATATGCACGTAGTCTTTCTCAAATGACAGGGTTTGCGTGCGGTAAGTATTATGACTGACCCGGTAAAGCAAGTAACACAACAAGCCAACTTCAATACCGGCAAAGGGAAAGACGATCCAAATACCAAAAAATGCCCACATGGTTGCAATGATCAGGGCAACGCCTGCCATGCCAGCCATTAGCCATTTATTATGGACCCAGTCGGCGGAACGATTGGGTTGTAAACTGATAAGGCTAAAATGTGGCTGATGCTTTACTGAAACCATAGGCGCTGTTTACCTAAACTTAATCCGTTTTAGTATAGCGGGTAAATGTTGTAAAAATGTAGGTTTTAATAAAAGGGTGTTCGACTTCAACGGGAGATTCTGGCAAAGTGCTGCCGGTCAAAATCAATTGATTGTAAAAGTGAAGAAGACGTTTATTGCCCATCCCTGGCTGAGCCTGCTGGCGGTGTTGTGGTTATCCCTGATAATTATTGTAGGTGGCACAGAGCTACCAGTACTGCTGACTCAGTATGGCGGGTTTTTATTGCTGGGGATCGTTGGCGCTGTTTTTGCCAATGCCACGGGGGCCGGAGGCGGCGTAGTGTTCGTGCCGTTTTTTCAGCAACTGGCATTTTCTCCGGAGGCGGTCATCGCCACCAGTTTTGCCATCCAGTGCTGCGGTATGACCGCCGGTGCCATCAACTGGCTGCAGTTTTACCGGCATATTAAGAGTCAGCAGCCCGACTGGCTGTTGCTACCGGCTGTCCTGAGCCGCTGCATTCCTTTTGGTCTGGCAGGATTATGGCTGGCGCAGTATGGGTTTGATTACCTGGTGCCTCACCTTAGTTTCTCGGCCGTGTCATCACAGTTACACATTGGCTTCGGCGCGTTTTCTATTTTGTTGGCGCTGGCGATTATGGCCTCGTCGAAACGATTAAGCAGTCCTCAGGGGCGCAGTCAGATAACCGCAGCAGATAAAAACTGGCTTGCCGTGATCAGCTTTGTGGGTGGCATCATTACGGCATATTTGTCGGTAGGGATAGGTGAACTGGTTGCCGTGTACCTGATTGTCAGACGCTTTGATGTCACACTGGCCATTGGTGCAGCGGTGATTATTTCGGCGGTCACGGTTTGGGGAGCGGTTGGTTATGGCGCCTTGGTGAGTGCTGCCGTAAACTGGTATGTTGTGTTGTTTGCCGGCGCTGGTGCAGTGATTGGCGGTCGCCTTGCAAGGTATGTGGTGCTGTTCTTTTCGCCCAGACAGGTGAAACTGTTTTTTGCGCTCTGGGTGCTGTTACTGGGCATACTGAGCATTGTATAAACAGCCTGACTGTTATCTGTACTGTACACTCCCCATTGGCTAAATAATTCAGACTTTGGTCTTGCCCTTTAAGATAAGCTGGCAACTCTGCTATGGTGACTTTATCTATTTACTGGTGAACGGATCCTCACTACATGGCTTATTCTCCGGCTAATCTCTACACCCTCACGCAGCCCGACTGGAGCAAAGACGCGGTTATTTACCAGGTCAATACCCGTCAGTTCAGTCAGGCGGGTACCTTCGATGGTGTCACCGAAAAACTGTCTCATATCGCCGGATTGGGCGCCACAATCATGTGGCTGATGCCTATCCATCCGATTGGCGAGAAACATCGCAAAGGTGAGCTCGGCAGTCCTTACGCCGTGAAAGATTATTTTGCTGTAAATCCGGAGTTTGGTGACGAGAGCAGTCTTCGGCGACTCATTAAAGAAGCCCATGCGCTGGGGCTGAAAGTCATCCTCGACTGGGTGCCTAATCACAGTGCCTGGGATAACCATCTGGTGACGCAACATCCCGAGTGGTATGCACGCGATTACAAAGGCGATTTTCGCCCTTCACCCTGGTGGGACTGGAGCGATATCATCGAGTTTGATTACGAACAGCCGGGCCTGCGTGATTATATGATAAAGGCCATGGCTTACTGGGTTGAAGAGTTTGATATCGACGGTTACCGGTGTGATGTAGCAGGCTATGTACCCAATGATTTTTGGCGCCAGCTTCGCGTAGCGCTGGATGACATTAAGCCGGTCTTTCTTCTTGCTGAATGGGAAGATCGCGATCTCCATCGTGACGGCTTTAATATGAGCTATGCGTGGAGCTGGAATGAAGCCATGCATGAAATCGCTCAGGGGCAGGCGCCTGTGGACCGATTACGAAAATATTATTCATGGAACGAACGGGCCTGGCCCCGTTCAGCCTACCGCATGACTTTCGTCAGCAACCATGACAAAAATGCCTGGGACGGCACCCAGCAGGAGCAGTTTGGTGAATGTTTAGAGGCAGCGATAGTATTGTCGGTGCTCGGCGAGGGAATGCCGCTCATTCACAATGGTCAAGAAGCGGGTGAGAGCAAACGGCTGGCCTTTTTTGAGCGCGATCCTATCGAGTGGCAGGCCCATCCGATTGGCGAGTTGTACCGTAAACTTATTCATCTGAAAAAACGGGTACCGGCACTCTGGAACGGCAAGTATGGTGCGCGCATGATACAAGTGCCTAACTCTTTGCCCGGGCAGGTGCTCAGCTTTGTTCGCAGGCAAGACGATGTAAAGGTATTTGTGGTACTGAATCTTTCGGCAGATACTGCTGACGTGGATTTTCATGAAAATCTGTATCGCGATGAATACATTGACCTGTTTGAAGCATCATGTACGGCGGTAGCGCAAACCGATACTCTGAGCCTGCCACCCTGGGCTTACAGGGTGTTTGTGTCGGCAAACTTTCCCCTGATCTAACAGACCCACAGACGAGCTGTAAAAACTTTGGCATAATAGCGCTTTTGCACTCACTCAGGAACAACATGCCCAGTTTAGATGATGTATTTTCGGGCTCGGGATTGCTGGCTAAGGCGATTCAGGGGTTTAACCCCCGTCAGGCGCAAACAGACATGGCAAAAGCCGTCGCCAGCGCCATTAACGATGCCGACAGTTTAATTGTTGAGGCCGGCACCGGCACCGGAAAAACCTTTGCCTATCTGGCTCCTGTGTTGCTGTCGAAGGGAAAATCCATTGTTTCCACGGGCACCAAAAACCTCCAGGAACAGTTATTTCACCGCGACCTGCCGGTGATTAAAAAAGCTCTCGCCAGCAATCGTAAAACAGCGTTGCTAAAAGGCCGGGCTAACTATCTTTGCCTGCATCGTCTTGCTCAGCATGGCGGTAATTCTACTCTGGTGGAATCGGATGTACTGAACGAATTATCAACCGTAAGAGCCTGGGCAAACACCACCAAAACCGGAGATATGGGCGAGGTGAAAACCCTGCCTGAGGATGCTCGGGTGATCCCTCTGGTAACCTCCACGGTGGATAACTGCCTGGGGCGTGATTGTCCCGATTATGAAGACTGCTATCTGGTAAAAGCGCGCAAGAATGCCATGGAAGCTGATATCGTAGTGGTAAATCATCACCTTTTCTTTGCTGATATGGCACTGCGCGACACCGGCTTTGGTGAGCTTATTCCCGAAGCCGACTGCATAATCTTCGACGAAGCCCACCAGATCCCGGAAATCGCCAGTGAATACTTTGGCGAGGCTATCTCAACCCGTCAGCTAACCGAAATCAGCAAAGAGATCACCTTGTTGTATCGTACGGTGTTAAAGGATGCCGATCAGTTGGAAAAAGCCGGTGAGAAGGTACGCATGCAGGCCGCAGACCTGCGTTTGTTGTTTGCCGATAAGCCCCAGCGTGGCCACTGGCTGGAGGCCATGGAACGCGAAGAAGTAGCAACCCAGGTGAGCCGCCTCGAAGATGCAGTGGGCGTACTGTACGATATTTGTAAACTGCACATTGGGCGCGATAAAGACCTTGATAACCTGTTTGATCGTATTGTGCAGAGCCGTGAAAAACTGGCCCTGTTTACCACCAAAGAGCATGACGGAATGAGTTTGTGGTATGAAACCACGCCGCGCCATATTGTAATGCATATGACACCTCTGTCGATTGCCGCGAAATTTCGCCGTTTTGTTGAGTCTGACGATCGCGGCTGGGTATTTACCTCGGCTACACTGGTGGTTGATAACGACTTTACTCACTTTCAACGGCGCATGGGGCTGGAAAAAGCCAGAACCATGATGCTCGACAGCCCGTTTGATTATGAAAGCCAGGCCATGTTATGCGTGCCACGTTATTTACCCGAACCGCACATGCCGACCATGCGCAAGCAACTGGTTACCATAGCCAAGAAGCTCATTAAAGCCAGCGGCGGGCGTTGCTTTTTGCTGTTTACCAGCCATGCTGCGTTGCAAGAAGTCGCTGCAGCATTACAGGAACAAATTGATAATCCGGTACTGGTGCAGGGCAGCACGTCAAAACAGGCTCTGTTAAGTGCTTATCTGTCTGACCCTTCGGCTGTACTGCTTGGTACTGGCGCCTTCTGGGAAGGCGTAGACGTGCGTGGCAATGATCTGGTGTGCGTAATGATCGATAAATTGCCGTTTGCGGCGCCGGATGATCCGCTGCTGCAGGCCCGGCTGGAGGAATGCCGTAAAAAAGGCGGTAACCCGTTTGGTAGTATCCAGATCCCGCAGGCGGTTATTACTCTGAAACAGGGCGCAGGCAGACTGATCCGCGACCCGGCTGATGCCGGAGTGCTGGTAATTTGCGATAATCGCCTGGTTACCAAACCCTATGCCCAAACCTTCCTTGGCAGTTTACCGCCAATGAAGCGGACCCGGGATGTCAGTGAAGTCGAAAAATTTCTGGCCAATATCGAGCAAACAGAACACGTTACAGAAGAATAATCCATGAACATTTTAACTATTGACACTGCCACCGAAGCTTGTTCGGTTGCCTTACAGTTTAATCAGGCACTGTTTACCCGTTACGAGGTTTGTCCGCAACAACACAGCCAGAAGATTCTGCCCATGGTGGATGCGGTGATGAAAGAAGCCGGTGCTTCTTTAGCGGCACTCGACGGCCTGGGTTTTGGCCGTGGCCCCGGCAGTTTTACCGGTGTGCGTATTGCCACCGGCATTATTCAGGGGCTTGCTTTGGGCAGTCAGCTTCCTGTTGCCGGCGTCAGTACTCTGGCCGCTATGGCACAGCAGGTGATCAACTCCGGTGACGTTAATGACGTTGCCGTAGCCATCGATGCTCGTATGGGCGAAGTGTATTTTGCTCATTATCAAAATCAGCAGGGCATAGCGACGCTGGTAGGCGAAGAGCAGGTGACTTCACCTGAGGCCGTCGCTGAACAACTTGATGTCTCTTCAATGGCGGTAGCTGGCACCGGCTGGCAGGCATACCCGGTGTTAAGTGAATTGCTTAAAGTGCAATCAGTAAATGTGTCTTATCCTTACGCAAGGTTCATGCTGCCGCTGACAGAACAAACGCTGAATGCGGGGCAGGGCATGGCGGTGGACGCCATTACTCCAGAGTATTTACGGAATACGGTTACCTGGAAAAAGTTGCCTGGCCGCTAAGTGCCGGCCAGGACTGGCGTGATATTTGCTGTACTTTGAGTTTAACTAACGACGGCTCACTGGCTGTCAGTACTTTGGCAATCGACAGGCGTTATCGGCTTCATGGAAATTCGTCAGCAATTAATCACACCCAATGTAGAGCGCAATGCTCCGCAGCCCAAACCTGCGACAAAATCCGCAGCGGTGGAGCGTGTTGATAAAGCGCCAGCAAGCCAGTTAGATGCTATTCAACCTCGCACCGGCGATGATAATACCCGTGCCCAGGCGGAGTCGTTTCGCCGGACGTCAGGCTACGATCAGCCTCAGGGCCCGGCCATTCTCGCCCTGGAAGCTTACGCCAGTCACGAACGTGAAACCAAGCGCGCAGCCATACGTGAAATGATGGGTGTCGACCTTTACGCCTAATTCGGCTATTGCCAGATTAAACTATCCTTGATTAGCATTGTCATAATCAGTAACTTGTTGATTCATTATAATGAACCACACTGAATTCAGTTTCTATTCAGTTTAATCTTCTACACTAAATAAGAGTATTTCAGGATTGAACCCGAGCATACTGATCCGTTGATAAGATGTGAGCAGTATGATTGATAGGTCAGGCACGGAGCCGCAGGCTTTTGGTTCAGTTGAAATGAACCGTGGGCCGGATGGCTCTTACATGTTTAGCTAAAGCAAGGAACCCATATGTTAGTTCGTGCATTCGTCGTTATCTTTGCATTAAGCCTGTCGGCTTGTGCAGTTGTTCCCGAACCGCTACAGGTACCAGAAAATACGCCGTTGGTGGGATATAACAAGGCAGTGGTTGCTGGTGACGATATTCTGGGTAAAAGCGCTCGTTGGGGCGGCATAATTACTAACGTCGAGAATAAACCCGACCAAACCCTTATTGAAGTGGTGTATTTCCCGCTTAATCACTATGGCAAGCCGAACGCCAGTGAAGAAACACCGGGGCGGTTTAAAGCGGTTATCAATAAATTTGTGGATCCTATCATGTTTGAAGAAGGGCGCACTGTGACTTTTCTGGGCAAGGTGGGTAAACCACTGGCAGGTATGGTAGGCGAACAACCCTATATGTTTCCGTCACTTACGGTCGACAATTACTACAAATGGCGTCGCCAGAGGCTGTACGATACATCTACGGTGTTCTTTGATTTCTACTCAGGCTGGTATTCACCGTTCTACCACCCTTACTGGAGTCCGTGGCGATTTGGCCCGAGTGTACGTATGATCCGCACTTACAAGGATCCTGCTTATTGGTCGGGGAGTAAGAATAACTATCGGCCGCCTTCTAACAGCCGTCCGAGTATGAGTGCGCGCCCACAACCAAGGCAGCAACCGCCGAGTTCCAGAAGTAAAGCTCAGCGCCGCCTGGATCCTTAGGTAATAAGTTGCCGCTTGCGGCAACTTTTAGCCCGGTGCGCGGTAATGTCATGCCTCGGGCTGCGCTACTGTTATCAACAAAGGTTCAACATTTACCTCCGTCGCTGCTAAACTGCTGCTCAATGTCTATGAGTCACAGGGCAATGCCCCCAGGGAGTAGTAATGCAAGCGTGTGAGTTTTCAATATCGTCGGGCACCATCAGAGGCATGACCAATGGCCAGCAAGGCCAGGTCGTGTTGGCGTTACACGGTTTTTTAGATAACGCCGCCAGTATGGCTTGCCTGGCGCCGTCGATGAGCAGGTATCAGTATATTGCTATCGATCTGCCCGGCCATGGACTGAGCGATCACCGCCCACCCGGCGCCCACTATAACCAAATGGACTACATACAGGACCTGCATGAGCTGGTAGTATCTGAAGACTGGCAGGATGTTGTGATTGTCGGTCATTCCATGGGCGGTATACTAGCCAGTATTTACGCCGCCGTATTCCCCGAGCGGGTAAGCGCTATTGCTATGATTGACGCCTGCGGGCCGCTAACATTGCCTCCTGAAACCAGTTCAGAACAATTAAGAACCTCAATACTTTCTCGTATGCCCAAGCCTGGCCGCACCGGCAGCCCCCTCGAGGTAGATCTGGATGCTGCGGTGGCCGCTCGTTGTAAAATGAGCGACATTACTGCTGAGCACGCCGCCACTATTCTGCGCAGAAATATAACCATTCGTGAAGACGGCCTCAGCGGCTGGCGCAGCGATCCGCGTTTACGCACCAAATCATCGTTACGGTTAACCGAGTCACAGGCGCAAAATCTGCTGGGAGCTATCGAATGCCCGGTTTGGATCGGCGGTGCCACAGACAGCTTTAAGGAAATGGATACGACCTATGACAAACGCAAAAGCTGGTTGAAAAACAGTCGGTTTGAACTATTCTCAGGGGGGCATCACTTCCATATGGTTAATCCGTCAGCAGTTAGTAATGCAATTTGTCGGTTTGTTGAAGAAATGTAAATAACAGCGTTTATCTTTTGCTGATCATCCTATACTATATGCAACACGTCAGACCAGTGGCTGACCCAGCAATGACACACAACAAGAACAATCGAAAGACTTAAGGTGACAGGAGAGCTTGGTGGAAAAAATCTGGCTTAATCATTATGACTCGAGAGTAGCACCGGAAATCGACCCGGACCGTTACGCTTCCATTATCGACATACTCGATGAGTCTGTAGCTAAATATGGTGACAAAACCGCCTATATTAATATGGGTCAGACAATCAGCTTCAGTGAGCTCGACAGCCTGTCCCGGCAATTCGCCGCGTACCTGATGAACAATGGCTTTAAGCCTGGTGATGCCATCGCGATCATGATGCCTAACCTGCTGCAGTATCCGGTTGCTCTGTTTGGCATCCTGCGTGCTGGCATGACCGTGGTAAACGTAAACCCGCTTTATACGGCGCGAGAATTAAAACACCAGCTTAACGACAGCCAGGCCAAAGCAATCGTTATCGTTGAAAACTTTGCGCATACGCTGGACAAAGTGGTGGCCGACACCGGTATTCAGGAAGTGTTACTGACGTCTCTGGCAGACATGCTGCCGGCACCAAAACGTTGGGTAGTCAACTTTGTGGTGAAGCACGTTAAAAAGATGGTGCCATCCTACAGCTTGTCCGGGGCCAAATCGTTTATGTCGGCACTGAAAGCCGGCGAAAAACTCACGTACGAGCGTCCTGAAATTAACAACCAGGACCTCGCTTTTCTCCAGTATACCGGTGGTACTACCGGAGTGTCGAAAGGCGCTATGCTCACTCATCGTAATATGATTGCCAACCTGGAGCAGGTGTCAGGGCTGTTATCAACGGTGATTACGCCGGGCAAAGATCTGGTGGTCACCGCTCTGCCGCTCTATCATATCTTTGCGCTACTGGCTAACTGCCTGTTATTCCTAAAGTTTGGCTGCCCTAACTTACTGATCACTAACCCCAAGGATATGCCAGGCTTTGTTAAAGAGCTGGAAAAATACCCCTTTGCCATTTTACCGGGCGTGAATACTTTATTTAACGGCTTACTCAATACTCCCGGGTTCAGCGATCTGGACTTTTCTAACTTTAAATTTGGTCTCGGCGGCGGTATGGCGGTGCAACGCCCGGTGGCTGAAAAGTGGCAGAAAGTGACTGGTACCGTGCTGCTGGAAGGCTACGGTTTAACCGAGTGTTCGCCTGTGGTGGCGGTTAACCCGCCGCAACTAGAAGCTTATAAAGGTGCTATTGGCTTACCTGTGCCCTCGACTGACATTATGCTGATAGATGACAACGGCAATGAAGTAGGGGTCGGAGAATCCGGTGAGCTATGGGTCAAAGGCCCACAGGTAATGAAAGGCTATTACAACCGTCCTCAAGCCAGTGATGAAATTCTCAAAGACGGCTGGTTGGCCACCGGCGATATCGCCCGTTGCGATGAAGAAGGATATTTCTACATTGTTGACCGGAAAAAGGATATGATTCTGGTATCCGGGTTTAACGTATTCCCGAATGAAATTGAAGAAGTGGCAGCAATGCATGATGCTGTACTTGAAGTCGCCGCCATTGGTGTTCCCCACGATGTAAGTGGAGAGGTGGTTAAACTCTTTATTGTCAGAAAAGATGATTCACTCACCGTTGAAGCCGTGATATCACACTGCCGTACGCATCTGACGGGGTATAAAGTCCCTAAACACGTAGAGTTTAAAGAAGAGCTACCAAAAACCAATGTCGGTAAAATTTTACGACGTGAACTACGAGACTAGGGCGCGTCGTCAGGCCCGAATTTTAAGAGTATAACCGGCCTAAGGCCGGTTTTTTTATTTTATGGATTATATTTATATACAGGATCAGGAAACCCTTGATGAGGTGTGTGCCAGAGCGGCACGCCAGCCGGCAATAGCGCTGGACACGGAGTTTGTCAGAACCCGCACGCTAACCCCCGAGCTTGGCCTGGTGCAGCTCTATGACGGACATCAACTGGTACTAATCGATCCGCTCGCGATCGATGATATGTCGTCGCTGGTCAGCCTGCTGACCAACCCGGATGTGATTAAGGTACTGCATTCCTGCTCAGAAGATTTAGAAGCCTTTCTGACCACCTATAACGAGGTACCAACGCCCATTTTCGACACCCAGTTTGCAGCCAGCCTGCTGGGCCTTGGCGCAACCATGGGCTATGCCCGGTTAATCGAAATGCTGCTGGAAACCGAACTGGAAAAAGGGGAGTCGCGCACTGACTGGCTGGCCCGCCCGTTAACTGACAAGCAATGCCGGTACGCCGCTGACGACGTGTTATACCTGCTACCCGCATTCCATCAACTCTACGATATGGTGAAAGCGAAGGGCAAGACAGACTGGGTGTTATCTGAATCAGCCTGTCTGGCTGACAAGAAAAAAGCCAGCCTGCCGCCTGAGTTTGCCTATTTGCAAATTAACAATGCCTGGCGTTTATCCAGCCAGCAACTCACCGTGCTGAAACACCTGGCCGCCTGGCGGGTTCGCCGGGCAAGAGAGCGCAATATGGCGCTAAACTTTGTGTTTAAAGAGCCGCACTTATATGAACTCGCGCTGCGTATGCCCCAGTCGAAATCGGCGCTTGCCCGTATACAGAGTTTAACGCCCCAGGAACGCCGCCTGAATCCTGATATTATTCTCAACGTAGTGAATGCCGGTTTACAGGAATTCGACAATACGCCACCGGGAGAACATATTGAGCGGATATCGCGCCTGATAGACTTTCCCGCGTATAAACAAACGCTTGCCAAGTTTAAGCACGCTGTAAGTGAAATTGCCGTGGAGCACGGCGTGACAGAAGAAGTGCTGGCCTCTAAAAAACAGCTCAATCAGCTGTTAAAATACAAATGGTTTAACGTTGATGAATGTCGCCTGATGGGCCTCAAACCCGACGTACTGACCGGATGGCGTGAACCCTTGTTCGCACCCGTAGTTAACGCGATATTACACGAAGAAAATAACTGATAAACACCATGTTGATTGCCGTTTATAAAACCGCTAAGAAAGAAGGGATGTACCTTTACGTTCCTAAAAAAGATGATTTTTCTGCCGTCCCTGAAGCGCTGATGAACCACTTTGGTCATCCACAGCTGGTGATGATGCTGCCAGTTCACAAACGTAAGGCGCTGGGCGTAGACAAACAGAAATTACTGGAAGCCATGGAGGAGCCAGGCTTTTATCTGCAAATGCCGCCTAAGGAAGAAAACTGGCTCGAGACTCATCGCACTGAGCTTGGCCTGTCACCCACATCACCTAAGTCTTAAGGGGCGATGTATGCGTAAATTATGCACCGTATTGTTGTGTGCGGGGCTGTTTTTCAGCCCTGTTTTTGCTCAGCAAGCCGATGAACAGCAAGAATTTGAACAGTACAAATCCCAGCTTAAAACCGACGCCATTGACGCCGGCTTTGGCCGCCAGTTTGTTGAGAACGTGTTTGCCACTATTTATTACCGGGCTACGGTGGTTAAGGCCGACAAAAACCAGCCTGAAACTAAAATGACGTTGGATAAATACCTCAAAACCCGGGTGCCGGACTGGAAAGTAAAACAGGCCGTAACCTTATTGGAAGAACATCAAACGTTGCTCAATCAGGTTGCGAAAGAATACGGTGTACAGCCAAGATTTATTGTGGCGCTATGGGGCAATGAGTCAAACTTCGGGCGTATTCAGGGCAGTTATCCGGTGCTTTCTGCGCTTGCCTCGCTGGCGTTTGAAGGCCGGCGGGAAGCGTTATTTAAAAAGCAGTTTATGGCGGCACTGACGATTTTACAGGAAGGCCATATTACGCTGAAAGATTTCAACGGCTCATGGGCCGGCGCTATGGGCCAGAGCCAGTTTATACCCACATCCTTTTTGCAATATGCGGTGGATTACGACGGTGATGGTCGCAAGGATATCTGGGGCACGCCGGCAGACGTTTTTGCCTCCATAGCTAACTTTCTGGCTTCCGAAGGCTGGCAGGATGATCAGACCTGGGGACGTCAGGTAAGTGTAAGCAGCGATTTCGACTACTCGCTGGCCGGACTGGATCGAGCTAAGTTTAAACCCCTGCCTTTCTGGCAGGAGCAGGGCGTTCGCCGTTTTAACGGAAACGATTTACCCCAGGTGGACATCAATGCTTCGCTGATTATGCCGGATGGTAAAAATGGCCGGATATATCTGGTTTATCAAAACTTCCATACGCTGATGAAGTGGAACCGGTCTAGCTATTTTGGTGTGTCTGTGAGTTACCTTTCAGAGCGCATCAAGCAGGGGAGATAATATGTATCAACATACTACTCTGGCAGGCGAGCGCATTGACCTGCCGGTTGGCAAGGTTGTTTGCGTGGGGCGTAACTACCTTGACCATATTCAGGAGCTCAACAACGAAGTCCCGGCTGAACCCTTGTTATTTATGAAGCCAGCGACGGCATTGTGCGAGATCAGCAAACCACTGGTTATCCCTGCCGACATGGGCGAGTGTCACAATGAGCTGGAAGTCGCGCTGTTAGTCGCTAAGCCTTTGCGTGAATGCAGTAACGAGCAAATCGCAGCTGATGCATTATATGGTGTTGGTCTGGCGCTTGATTTAACGCTGCGGGACGTACAGCAAAAACTGAAAGACAAAGGTCAGCCCTGGGAGCGCGCCAAGGCTTTTGACGGGGCATGCCCGGTGAGTAGCTTTACGCCGCTGGATGGTTCTGCCGAACTCGATAACCTCGACTTTTCCCTGACAATAAACGGCGAAGTCCGTCAGCAGGGCAATTCCAAGATGATGATGCGTGATGCCTTATCGTTGCTATGCGCTATCTCTGAAGTGTTTACACTACAACCCGGCGATATCGTGCTTACCGGCACCCCAAAAGGCGTAGGGCCTTTGCATCAGGGTGATAATCTGCAATTAAAGATGGCGCCGTGGTTTGACATTCATACGCGGGTAGGGGAATAAGGTGGAAGACCGTTTTTGGGAAACCAAGTCACTCGATGACATGAGCCGTGAAGAATGGGAAGCGATTTGTGATGGCTGTGCCAAGTGTTGCCTGCACAAGTTCATCGACGACGATGATGCCGTGGAAGCTGCGCCTACTGATTACATGGAACATCACGAAACCATTCATTACACCAGTATCGCCTGTGATTTGCTTAATACCAAAACCTGCAGTTGCACACGTTATACTGAGCGTCAGCAATTGGTACCGGATTGCGTAAAACTAACGAAGGAAAACCTCAAGGATATTTTCTTTATGCCCACCAGCTGCGCTTACCGGCGCCTGCACGAAGGTCGTGGCTTGCCGTCCTGGCATCCGCTGCTTAATCGTGGCAAGAAGACGGCAATGCACCGGGAAGGGATGTCGGTGCGCGGTAAGACGGTGCCCGAATCAGAAGCTGATTTGGACAACTTCGAAGAGTATATCGCTATCTGGCCATTGGAAGACCTCGATTAGGGCCAGTAATGGCGTTCATCGATTAAATTGGTCAGCACTGGCAGATTTTGCTATCACTGGTAATAACACAAAGGAGTGTCGTTATGCCCTATAAAATTAATTTCTTCGCCCGTCCCATTGACTCGGACTATCGGTTGAACTGGGAAAGTCTGCTAATTGAGCTATCGTTGGCGGTTATTTGCACGACCATGGCTTTCTATGGCTGGGACAAAGGCATGCTATTGATGGCGTATCCGGCAGGATTTGTTGCCCTGATGTGTTTTGGTCTGGTTAGTTATGCCCTGATTAGCTTTATACGCTCCAGGCTTTAAACATAAACCTCTGTTACGACCACTTTATATCTACTTGTTTAGCTTTAAAGCAGTTTCATTTATTGGTAAGAAACGTTCATCGTGATAATGGTTTCCCAGGGGCGGCTTTGTACGTTTTTCGGACCTTGAGACTATAAATTTCCCACCCTATTGATCAGTAGATTTACATTAAAATCATATACACACTGTGATGCCAATTCAAGATAAAGGCGCCATTGCTAGTAACTCACTCTCATACCTATAAACGACATCGTCCAGAGCAGACGTTACTGTATCAATTGGTCGAACGCCACTACTGCATGTTCCGGCCCATTCCGATCACCCATTTCGAACCGAACCCCCTGTGTCAGGATAGTTGTCGCCTCAGTTTTTCATAGTATTAGACAGGGTGCGGAAGTTAGGCATGAGTGAGACATTATCCAGAAGAACATAAAAAGGCAGTGGTTAGTAAGTTGATTGAAAGCGGTTTATCATTACGCCAGTTTGCGCAAAGAGAAGGTATTAGCCTGTCTACGTTGTATGGTTGGCGGGACAAGTATACAGAGGCCGATTTCAGTTTGACTAAAAGTAATACGCCAGAGAATTGGACCGCAGAGCAGAAGTTTTCTGCGGTGATAGAGACTGCTGCCATGTCGGAAGTTGAGGTAAGTGAATACTGCCGGAAAAAGGGCCTTTTCCCGGAGCAAATCCAGCAATGGAAACATAGCTGTATCTCCGGTAATCAATCCGAGGCGGATAAGCGTAAACAGCAGGCCCAGGAACGTAAAGCGGATAAGAAACGCATTAAAGAGCTGGAAAGAGAGTTAAAACGCAAAGACGCAGCGTTAGCCGAAACTGCTGCGCTTCTGGTGCTTAGAAAAAAGTTAAATGCCTACTGGGGGGAAGACGAGGACAACTAACCACGTTCTCAGATAGGCAATACTATATTTCACTGATTGATGAAGCCGTTAGTGCGGGGGCCAGAAAGCACAAAGCCTGTGGCATCATCGGCTTATCCCTGCGCACGTTACAACGATGGCGGGACGCGGATGGAATTTGTGCAGATAAGCGCCCGGAGGCGAGCAGGCCGACGCCTGCAAATAAGCTAACTGAGATAGAACAACAAGCCATTTTGGATATCTGCAATGAAGAGCGGTTTGCCAGTCTGCCGCCCAGTCAGATTGTGCCCATGTTGGCCGATGAGGGAGTTTATCTGGGTTCGGAATCCAGCTTTTACCGTATATTGAAAGCCAATAATCAGCTTAGCCACAGAGGCAAAGCAAAACCCAAAGGTACACTGGCAAAACCTGATGGATTTACGGCTACGGGTCCCTGTGAAGTGTGGACCTGGGATATATCGTACTGCCCCTCTACGGTCATTGGTCGGTTCTTTTATCTGTACATGATAATGGATATTTTTAGCCGTAAAGTTGTGGGATGGGAAGTGTATGATTGCGAGTCTGGTGATCATGCCGCTAACCTCTTGGAACGCACGCTATGGTCTGAGAAATGCGTGAATGACGAGATAATCTTACATTCTGATAATGGCAGTCCGATGAAGAGCCTGACCATGCAAGCTAAGATGATTGAAATGGGCGTTATCGGCTCACGTAGCCGTCCCGGTGTCAGTAATGACAACCCTTACTCAGAATCTCTGTTCCGCACAGTCAAATACTGCCATAGATGGCCGAGTGAAGGCTTTAAGTCGCTGGAGGAAGCGCGAGCCTGGGTGCGAGATTTTGTCCGCTGGTATAACACCGAACATCGCCATAGCCGCATAAGATTCGTTACCCCAGAGCAGCGACACAAAGGTGAAGACCAACAGATACTGGCAAAGCGCACTGAGTTATATGCCGAGGCAAAAGTGAGAAATCCAAGTCGTTGGTCTGGTGAAACCAGAAACTGGGATAAGATCGGAAGCGTAGAGCTAAATCCGGAGAATAAAAAAGAAGCAGCTTAACAGCTCAGGCGACAACTACCTTGAAAAACGCCGTTTGTGACGACTGCAAGCATGAGAAACTGCTGGCGTTCAGCTGCAAACGCAGGGGATTTTGCCCAAGTTGCGGTGCAAGAAGGATGGCAGAAAGTGCCAAGTTGTTAGTTGAAGATGTTCTTCACGGTTACCCTGTACGCCAATGGGTATTGTGTTTACCCATCCCGCTTCGTCTACTTCTAGCTAGGTATCCCAAACACTTAAGTAAAATCATGCAAATCATTCATCGTGCTATTTCTTGCGATATTGTGCATCGGGCTGGGTATCTTAAGAAGCAAGCAAACACAGGAGCGGTGACTTACATTCAGCGATTTGGTAGTGCACTGAATCTCAATATTCACTTTCACATGCTCTTTTTGGAAGGCGTTATCACTCAGGAGTGTGGACAGTCCAAATTCAAGTGCGTTAAAGCACCAAACCACAATGATATGGAAACCCTCGTGAATGTCATTAGCCATCGCATCGCGACCTACTTGGAGAAGGCCGGGCTCGTTCAACGGGATATGGACAACACATTTCTCGATTTACCCATGGATGACGAAGATAGTTTACTGCCCTTGCAAGCAGCCTCTGTCAATTACCGCATTGCTGTAGGACCAGATACAGGCAAAAAAGTCTTTGCCTTGCAAACCTTACCTGCCAAAGACGAACAACATTACGGTCAATTAGCTCAAATAAACGGTTTTAGCTTACACGCTGGGGTGTTTGCAGACAGCCATCAAACTGACAAACTGGAAAGGCTATGCAGATATATCTCAAGGCCAGCGTTAAGCGAGCAACGATTGAGTCTAACCGATTCAGGAAAAGTAAGATATCAACTGAAAACTCCCTATCAAGACGGTACCACACATGTCTTTTTTACTCCCTTGGATTTCATAGGCAAGCTCGCGGCACTGGTGCCAGTGCCGAGGCTAAACCTTACGAGGTTTTATGGCGTGTTTGCTCCCAATGCTAAGGTGCGTGCCGAGGTAACGGCTTCACAACGCGGTAAGAATAGCCCTCGCTTAGCAGAGCATCTGAAAGATTCAGATAAACCATACCATGCGCGAAGCATGTCGTGGGCACAAAGGTTAAAAAGAGTATTCAATATTGACATCACAGTCTGTGAGGCTTGTGAAAAAACCAACGTCAAAATTATTACTTGTATTACGGATCCGGCTGTTATCCATAAGATTTTGGCGCACCTTGACAAGCAGACTCTTCTTGAAGCAAAAAACGATTCTCTAATGCCGCCACTTCGAGCTCCACCAGCCACAGCCTCATTCAGTGACTACATCATTCAACGCGACTTCGATTTTGGCGCATGAAGCACAAAAAACAGACCATCACTTGAACATGCAACATGTTGAGGTAAGGGCTTTCACATATCTCATTGCGGATTTCAGTACCAAAGACCAGTTATATTGCGTCTATCTTGATGACAACTACTTCACTGATTCCTGAAAAGTACCCATTTGACACACGTGCAACTGGCCTTAAATACAGCTGACACAGTGGGTAGTACATAGCGTTAATATTTCTTATACTCTATGGATGGAGAACCCACCTTCATCTGTTCGTTATTTAATTACTAATGTACAGGCATTTCACACAGATCATGCGGAGGAGCTTGTAGTTTTAAGTAATTTTGTTATTGTGAGGAATCGTTCTCAATTGGAGCATTCTGAACATGTAGGGTGCCGAAGAGATGTTCTACGCAAAGTGGGTGACGGTTTTCAACTGGTAAGTCGAAAAATTACTCTGGATGCTAGAGTAACGGAAGATAAGAACTTGTATATATTTTTCTGATAAATTAAGTGTTAATTTTTTAGGCTATGTTCTGCTAAATTGTTGCTACACTGTATATGAATACAGTTATTGAGGGTTGATCATGATCCCAGCACAATTTACAAAGCTTATAGCCGAGTTAGAACACTTAACAAATAGTCAAACCCGTTATGTTGAGAAGCTGCTGAAAGGCACTGATAGCGTCTCACAGTTGATAACAGAGCTTGAGGAGCGGATGGTTGAAAACCCTGAATGTCCGCACTGCCATAGCTCACTGATCAATCGGCACGGCAAGGTAAACAAGATGCAGCGTTATCGCTGCAAGAACTGCGGCAAAACCTTTGTAGCGACAACGGCGACACCGCTAGCTCGACTGAGGTACAAAGAGCTTTGGTTAGAATATATTCGCTGTATGCTGGACAGTAAGCCATTGCGTAAATGTGCCGAAGAATGTGGTCTCCACCTTGAAACATCGTTCAGGTGGCGGCATCGATTCCTAGCGCTACCATCAGCACTGAAGGCGAGCAAACTAGAAGGTATTATCGAGGCTGACGAAACACTTTTTCCCTACTCAGAGAAAGGCTCAAAACGGATGACTCGTCAGCCCCGCAAAAGAGGGATGAAAGCGAAAAAACGAGGGCGTTCAAAAGATGACTGGGTGCCCGTTTTAACGGTCAGAGACAGAGCCAAGAATACATATGAGGCCGTTGTGCCAAGTGTTACATCGGCAACTCTGCATCAGGAGCTAGCAGGAAAATTAGAGAAAGACAGTGTGTTATGTAGTGATGGATATAAGCCCTACATAGCTCTTTCTGAGAAAAATGATTTAATACACAAGCGCTTAGACGTGGCGGGAGGTGTTAAGGTGATAGATAAAGTCTTTCATATTCAAAATGTTAACGCCTATCACAGTCGTCTGAAAGCGTGGATAAAACGGTTTCACGGAGTAGCCACAAAATACCTAGAACATTACCTTGGTTGGTTCAGGTTTATGGATAACCCAGAAAACCTTAACGGAAACAGGCTCTTTTCGATTCAACAACAGTTAATCCGAACATAGCCATTTTTTATATTAAAAAGAGGATTTAAGTAATGGTAAAAGTAACAGAGTTGGGTTACATGGGTTTTAACGTCACAGATTTGGACGCCTGGAGAGAATACGCGACTAAATGTGTAGGGCTGGAAATTGAAGAAGGTGATCGAGATGATCGTTTTTATTTAAGAATGGATAATCAGCATCACCGTTTTGTCATCCATCAATCAGATGAAGATGATTTAGCTTATGCCGGCTGGCGTGTCAAAGGCTTTGAAGAATTTAAAGCCATGCAACAGCATTTAAAAGATAACGGCATTGATTTCCGTGTGGCGTCTGAAGAAGAGTGTGAGGAACGTTTTGTGCTTGGTTTGCTTAAGCTGGAAGACCCATCTGGCAATCCAACAGAAATTTTTTATAGCCCGCAAATGGATGTCATGAAGCCCTTTCACCCCGGACGTCCAATGTACGGGAAGTTCTTGACCGGTGATCAAGGTATCGGACATTTTATTATCCGCTCTATGGACGACGAGGCGACCTATAATTTTTATTCGACCTTAGGCCTTGTTGGTTCTGTTGAATATAAAATCAAGTTGCCAAACGGCATGATTGCAAAACCTGTATTTATGCATTGTAATGATCGCCAGCACTCATTGGCATTTGGTTTGGGCCCAATGGAAAAGCGTATTAATCATTTGATGCTTGAGTACACAGAGTTAGATGATTTAGGTATTGCTCATGATACAGCACGTAGAGAAGGGATTGATGTGGCAATGCAGCTTGGTAAGCATTCAAATGACCAAGCATATACATTCTACTTTGCGACACCATCAGGCTGGTTGCTGGAATTGGGTCACGGTGCACGTGAGGCAATGAGAGACCAAGAGCACTACACGGGAGATATCTTTGGCCATAAGCCTGAAGCAACAGGCTATGGAATGAACATCGATATTTAAGTGCCGTTCGCTTGAGTTAAAAAAGGGCGCACTATGCAGTGCGCCCTTTTTGTATCTCTTGTAACGTTTAGTGATTCAATAAGGTATCGCAAATACGCTGGAAAGCTGGGGTCAACATGTCACGATACTTAGCGTCAATCCCAACGTCCTGCATGGCTTTCTTCATGCAATGCATCCAGGCATCAGAGGCTTTTTGATCAATTTTATAGGGCTGGTGCTGTTTAGTGATGCAGGGGCTGCCGTGTTTGGCGACAAACAAGGGTGGGCCGCCTAGCCAGCCGGATAGGTATTCAAATAAACCTTGTCGAATATCAGATAAATCCTCTTTATGCATGGCTCTAATGACTTTTGCTTCATCGTCAGAGTCCATAATATCGTAGAACCGGTTAACCAGGTTGCGAACCCCCTCTTCTCCACCAATCCAGTGATACATGGTCGTTTGCTGCTCGGTTTTCTGGGTTGCTTCAGTCATTCTTTTTCCTATGATGTTTTTTAACAATTACTGTCGCATTATGATGAAATGTCGACCATGATCCAAATCAAATTTTGTAAACAAACAGCGTAAAGGGGTGTCTTGCCATCTTGAGTCGTCGGTAATACAGTAGCTTATTGAGAAAAGCTTAAAAAAAGAGGAGAAGCGCGTGAAGTATAATGGGATCCCCATGCCAGATGAACATGGTTATTTTGGAGAATACGGCGGGCAGATTATCCCGCCTGACTTGGTCGTTATCATGAATGAGATTAAAGCGGCTTATCAGGAGATTTCGAAAACCGAGGCTTTTCAAAACGAACTAAATGATTTGTATGTTCATTACGTGGGACGTCCCAGTCCTATTTTTTATGCAAAGCGACTAACAGAGACGTTAGGCGGGGCAAAAATCTTTCTAAAAAGAGAGGATTTAAATCACACGGGTGCGCATAAGATTAACCATTGTCTTGGTGAGGCACTGTTGGCAAAGCACATGGGTAAAACCAAGGTCATTGCAGAAACTGGGGCGGGTCAGCATGGCGTTGCGTTGGCAACGGCTTGTGCCTTGGTGGGTATCGATTGTGAAATTCATATGGGTGAGGTGGACATAGAAAAAGAACACCCAAATGTGACAAAAATGAAAATCCTGGGTTGTACTTTGGTGCCCGTAAGTCGTGGAACGCGGACTCTAAAAGACGCTGTAGACAGTGCTTTTGAGGAATACTTAAAAGACCCGGTAAATTTTATTTATGCGATTGGCTCAGTCGTCGGGCCTCACCCCTTCCCCATGATGGTCAGGGACTTTCAAAGTATTGTGGGCAAAGAAGCGCGAGCACAGTTTCTTGAGGAACAAGGGGTTTTACCTGATGTGATCACTGCTTGTGTTGGCGGTGGCTCAAATGCCATTGGTTTGTTTTCAGCGTTTTTAGATGATGAAGCGGTAAGCATCGTGGGTGTCGAGCCAGCTGGCCGGGGTTTAGATACAAAAGACCATGCGGCTACGATGAGTCAGGGCGTTAAAGGCGCTTTACATGGTTTTGAGTGTTATAACTTGCAGGATGAGTCTGGAGAGCCCTTGCCGGTCTATTCCATTGCGTCAGGATTAGATTACCCAGGCGTTGGTCCTCAGCATTGCTTGTTAAAAGACTTAGGGCGAGCTGAATACGTTGCGATAGATGATGAAGACTGTCTCGATGCTTTTATGACATTGTCGAGAGTAGAGGGTATCATCCCGGCATTAGAAAGTGCACATGCAGTGGCGTATGCCATGAAAAAAGCCAAAACCATGGAGTCAACAAAAAGTATTTTGGTTAATCTTTCTGGTCGAGGTGATAAGGATGCGGATTTTGTTGCTGAAAAATTAGGTTTATAAATTTAATAAGGCAATTCAAGCGCGTTGCACAGGTAATCCATCAGCTCACTGGCTACATTGAAACGGTGATGAATGGTTTTCACAAGGTTTGGCGATAAAATCTGATCATGGCTCAGGGGGTGGATGGCAATAAAGTCTTTGCGCTTTAAGTCCTGAATCATAGGGTGGTCTTTAGCGTAGCCTCTTGGGTAGGTTTTTAGCGAATCCCCTGTAAATTTGTAATAGCGTCGGAACGTTTTATGGTGAGTGATGCTTTTCCACGCATTTGGACTGTCACTGATCATTTCTCTAATTTGATTCAGCGATTTGCCGTCGGGTCGCCAAATTCCAGCGCCCACAAAACAGTCATTGGGGGAGATGTGTAGATAGAACCCGGGCGCATGGACGTCTTTTCCAGCGAGATGCCTAAATTGAATACCAATATTTGTTTTATAGGGCGTTTTATCATTACTGAAGCGAGCATCTCGGTAAACGCGCATTAACGACCCACCCGTTTTTTTTGCAACAGCAGTAAAGTGACTGGACAGGTTTTTAATATTGGGTTCCATGGCGTCAATAAAATCAAGTGAAGGGAGACGCACAAATTCTTCATACTGTGATTTTCGTTCGTTGAACCAGACTCTGTTATTGTTCTCAGAGAGTTGTTGTAAAAAATCGAACGTTTGTTGACTATAAAAGGGTGTGCTCATTGAATTTCTCGCCTTAAAGTTGACTTTAAACACAACTTGTTTGTTTGAGGGTAATATAATAACCTTTTAACATAAATTAACGTATTTGAAGTAAGAGGAGCCGCATGACGAGTTTTAACGTAAAAATCAGTGATCAGGAATTTGAGTTTGAATGTGAAGAAGGGGATACTATTTTGCGTGCGGCGCTACGCGCGGGTCTTGGAATGCCCTATGAGTGTAACTCGGGCGGTTGCGGCGCCTGTAAAGTGGAAGTGCTAGAGGGTAATGTAGACAACATTTGGGAAGATGCACCAGGGCTATCGCCTCGCGATATTAAAAAAGGGCGGAAATTAAGCTGCCAATGTATCCCTACGGAAGATTGCGAAATAAAAGTACGTTTAAACCCTGAGGCAGCGCCTGTTCATAAGCCAATCAAATCTAAAGCGGTTTTATTTGAAATAAATAAACTGACGGATGATATGGCAGAGTTCTGTTTTAAAACGGAACACCCGGCCCATTTCCTAGCAGGGCAATTTGCATTATTAGATTTTCCGGGCATTAGGGGGTCACGTGGTTATTCAATGTGTAATCTACCCAATGAAGAAGGCGAATGGCGTTTTATTATTAAAAAAATGCCTGGCGGTAGTGCGACCACGACCTTATTCGATGACTATCAGGTGGGTGCAGAAATAGTGATTGATGGGCCATACGGTTTAGCTTATTTAAAACCAGAAATTCCAAGAGACATTGTTTGTGTTGGTGGTGGTTCAGGTTTATCCCCTGAAATGTCAATTATTAAAGCCGCTGCAAAAGATCCTAGATTGAGCGATAGAAACATTTATTTGTTCTACGGGGGGCGTACGCCAAAAGACATTTGCCCGCCTGCATTGATCGAGGCAGATGCCGATTTAAAAGCTCGAGTAAAGAATTTCAATGCAGTATCCGATGTTGATGCCGCCGAAGCAGAGGGTTGGACTGGAGACGTTGGCTTTATTCATGAGTTGTTGGGAAAAACGTTGGGTGATAAATTACCCGAGCATGAATTTTATTTCTGTGGCCCGCCTCCTATGACAGACGCCCTAACGCGGATGCTAATGATGGAGTATAAAGTTCCTTTCGATCAAATTCACTATGACCGTTTTTATTAATATCAGATAATCGGTCTACGGTTTTCTATCATTATTGAGTATGATAGCCCCCGAGGCTAAGAGCATTATTTTTAACATTTATAAAAGAGCAAAATTATGAGTAAGATAATATTATGTAAAACAGACGAAGTTAAAGACGAGGCACCTGTTGCGGTAACGCCAGATGGTTTTCCCGCTTTAGCTGTCTATGTTTTTGAGGGTGAGTACTATGTGACCGACAATCTATGTACGCATGGTATGGCCATGTTGACAGACGGATATCAGGATGGTGACGAGGTTGAGTGTCCTTTCCATGGTGGTGCGTTTTCCATTAAGACAGGTGAGCCAACATCATTTCCATGCCAAATTCCCGTTAAGACCTATCCGGTCACCATAGAAGACGGAAATGTTTGTATTCCCGCTGCCGAGTAAGTAGGGGCTTAAGGTGCAAGACTCCATAGATTTTTACTTTGACATGATGAGTCCATTCAGTTATTTGGCTCATACACAGTTACCAGAATTAGCCAGAAAGTACGGTTTATCGGTGAACTATTTGCCGATGGATATTCCACAGGCAAAAATAGCAGCTGGTAACTATGGCCCGTCGAATAGGGATGTGCCAGCTAAAATTAAAATTATGCTGGCCGACTTAAAGCGCTGGGCTGCACATTATGATGTGCCTTTTGCCTTTCCTAAGAGTTTGGAGGTGGAACCTTGGAACGTAGGAGTGCTTTATGCTAACGATAAGGGTCAGGCAGAAGCCTATGTTGACGCCGCCTATGCCGCGCGTCGGGTAAGCCTGTAATGGTTTGTAACGCACTCGCGGCATCCTGCGATACCGCAATGACGCCGGTTAAGTCATGACCAGAACTTTTGAGATAACCGCATGACCAGCCTCATGAAAGGCGGTTTCTGCCAGCATTTTTGCGCACTTATCAAGTGTCCGTTTAGCGCCATATTTAAGAATATTAATTTCTTCCAGTAACGTACTTTGACCAATTTTGCCAGTATTCTTACTTAGAGCCTGAAGCACTGTCTCCCGATGAACCTTCTCTAAATCTGCACCGCTCATACCAGCCGTTAGTGATACGATTAAATCAACATCTATAGCCTCTTCGTAAACGTCGTACTGCAAGAACTTTTCGATAAACCAGCGCCGGGCATTTTTATCCAGGAAAGGAACATGGACATGAAGATCAAGCCTTCCTGAACGTAATAATGCTTCATCAAGTTTATCCAGCCGATTGGTAGCCGCGACAATAAAAACCGCGCCTTTATTTGGCTATTTGCATTCTAAGGTTGGAAATCAGCTTTTCTGCCAAGGCAATGAAAAGGCTCAGTTGGTTGGAAGCTAAAGTATGAGGGGCTGCATTGTACGTTTTTCGGACCTTGAGACTATAAATTTCCCACCCTATTGATCAGTAGATTTACATTAAAATCATATACACACTGTGATGCCAATTCAAGATAAAGGCGCCATTGCTAGTAACTCACTCTCATACCTATAAACGACATCGTCCAGAGCAGACGTTACTGTATCAATTGGTCGAACGCCACTACCCAGAATTTCAGAAGCAGCTTTCACAAAAAGGGAAGTCGTTACCACTTCATGTGGTAAAAGAGTTTGAAGAGTTTCTTAGGTGTGGTCGGCTTGAGCATGGTTTTTTGCGTGTAGTTTGTGACGACTGCAAGCATGAGAAACTGCTGGCGTTCAGCTGCAAACGCAGGGGATTTTGCCCAAGTTGCGGTGCAAGAAGGATGGCAGAAAGTGCCAAGTTGTTAGTTGAAGATGTTCTTCACGGTTACCCTGTACGCCAATGGGTATTGAGTTTACCCATCCCGCTTCGTCTACTTCTAGCTAGGTATCCCAAACACTTAAGTAAAATCATGCAAATCATTCATCGTGCTATTTCTTGCGATATTGTGCATCGGGCTGGGTATCTTAAGAAGCAAGCAAACACAGGAGCGGTGACTTACATTCAGCGATTTGGTAGTGCGCTGAATCTCAATATTCACTTTCACATGCTCTTTTTGGAAGGCGTTATCACTCAGGAGTGTGGACAGTCCAAATTCAAGTGCGTTAAAGCACCAAACCACAATGATATGGAAACCCTCGTGAATGTCATTAGCCATCGCATCGCGACCTACTTGGAGAAGGCCGGGCTCGTTCAACGGGATATGGACAACACATTTCTCGATTTACCCATGGATGACGAAGATAGTTTACTGCCCTTGCAAGCAGCCTCTGTCAATTACCGCATTGCTGTAGGACCAGATACAGGCAAAAAAGTCTTTGCCTTGCAAACCTTACCTGCCAAAGACGAACAACATTACGGTCAATTAGCTCAAATAAACGGTTTTAGCTTACACGCTGGGGTGTTTGCAGACAGCCATCAAACTGACAAACTGGAAAGGCTATGCAGATATATCTCAAGGCCAGCGTTAAGCGAGCAACGATTGAGTCTAACCGATTCAGGAAAAGTAAGATATCAACTGAAAACTCCCTATCAAGACGGTACCACACATGTCTTTTTTACTCCCTTGGATTTCATAGGCAAGCTCGCGGCACTGGTGCCAGTGCCGAGGCTAAACCTTACGAGGTTTTATGGCGTGTTTGCTCCCAATGCTAAGGTGCGTGCCGAGGTAACGGCTTCACAACGCGGTAAGAATAGCCCTCGCTTAGCAGAGCATCTGAAAGATTCAGATAAACCATACCATGCGCGAAGCATGTCGTGGGCACAAAGGTTAAAAAGAGTATTCAATATTGACATCACAGTCTGTGAGGCTTGTGAAAAAACCAACGTCAAAATTATTACTTGTATTACGGATCCGGCTGTTATCCATAAGATTTTGGCGCACCTTGACAAGCAGACTCTTCTTGAAGCAAAAAACGATTCTCTAATGCCGCCACTTCGAGCTCCACCAGCCACAGCCTCATTCAGTGACTACATCATTCAACGCGACTTCGATTTTGGCGCATGAAGCACAAAAAACAGACCATCACTTGAACATGCAACATGTTGAGGTAAGGGCTTTCACATATCTCATTGCGGATTTCAGTACCAAAGACCAGTTATATTGCGTCTATCTTGATGACAACTACTTCACTGATTCCTGAAAAGTACCCATTTGACACACGTGCAACTGGCCTTAAATACAGCTGACACAGTGGGTAGTACATAGCGTTAATATTTCTTATAATCAACTGATATGACTTAAATCAATATACACCAGTAAAAATCAAATAAAACCCGACTCTGTGAATTTTTCCTGATCTACATCAAAGCGAATTTGGAAGTCGATCTATAAAATCATCCGCGCTATTCAAGGATTAATCAATGTTAGCAACATCGTTAATTCTTGTTGATAACGATAAAACCATACGGAGTACATTATATTATGAGTAATAACACGGATTATCATCAATTTATTGATAATAAAGAAGGTTGGGTTGATCGTCGTATTTTTTGGGAAGAGGAAATTTACGAAAGAGAATTGAAACAGATTTTTGCCAAATCATGGCAATTTATTGCACACGATTCCATGATCCCTAATGCCAATGATTTTTACACAACTTACATGGGTGAAGACGGTGTCATTGGTGCCCGTCAGAAAGATGGAAGTGTCAAAGTCTTTTTAAACTCATGCCCCCACCGCGGCAATAAATTTTGTTTTGCCGATGAAGGCAATACGCGCTCCTTCATCTGTAACTACCATGGGTGGAGCTTCGGTATTGATGGCAAGCTTGGCGCCTTAGCCAATGAGCATGTCTATGATGAAGGCGACATTGATAAAGACAAGTGGAGCCCAAAACAAGCACGTGTAGAAACCTATAAAGGCCTGATTTTCGCGACCTTCGATGAACAAGCTCCCTCACTTGAGGAATGGCTCGGTGATTTCACTTGGTATTTAGACATGATGTTTGACAACGATGGTGAAACTGAATTCATCAATGGCGGCATTAAATCGTACGTTAACGCTAACTGGAAATTTGGTGTTGAAAACTTCATCGGGGACGCCTACCACGCACTTTGGAACCATGATTCGGGCCTTAAAGCCATGAATAATGGCGAAGGGTTTGGACCGGCGGTGACTGAAAACTCTTTCCATGCCAGTGTGAATGGACATGGATGGGAATTCGGAACGGACGGTTATGCTGATGTTGTCATCAATGGATCTGAAAAGTGGCTAAATTATGTTCGAGATATTATTAAACCGAAAATCAAAGACAAGTACGGTGAGCTAAGGTCTAATATTTTTGGTTCTCTTGCTTCAGTTTCAATTTTCCCCAACATTTCTTTCCTACCCGGCATTCAAACTTTTCGTGTTTGGTTACCAAGAGGTCCGAAAAAACTGGAATTACGTATTTTCACCATCGTAAACAAAAACATGCCTGAAGATATTAAACAAGAAATCAATAATGGCTGCATGATGACCTTTAACCCGGCTGGTGTTCTGGAAATGGATGACGGTGAAAACTGGGAAGGAAACACTGCCGTTAATAAAGGCTATATCACCCGCCAAGAAAAGCTTCATTATGGCTGTGGTATTACTCGACAAATTGATCACGAAGAGTTACCCGGCATCATTTATAAAGGTCAATTTAATGATGCAAACCAACGCCATTTTTATACGCGCTGGGCTGACTTGATGAACGCTGAATCATGGAGTGATGTCCCTACGCGTTATACACCTCGTCATACAAAAACAACTAAATAGGAGCCCAACGATGACACATTTATCTGAAAAATCAGCCGTAGCGGCCTCTATGGAATTAACGTTTGAAGTTGAACGATTTTTATACAAAGAAGCGCGCCTTTTAGATACCGAGGAATTTACAGCCTGGCTTGATATGCTAACGGAAGATATCCATTACTGGATGCCTTACCGGTATCAACGTTACCGTAAAAATCATGTAGAACCGACTGTCAATGATCAGTCCTATTACAACGATGATATGCACAATCTTAAAAGAAGGGTTTTACGAAATGAAACCGGTACCTGCTGGTCTGAAGACCCCGCGACACGCTCTTCTCATGTTGTCAGTAACATTGAAGTTGAAAACACAGATAAGCCTGATGAATACAAAGTTTATTCATTAATCACGGTTAACCGCAATATGAATGAAGACGAAGAGCATCTGATGGTTGGGCACCGTACCGATATTTTACGTCGGGTCGACGGCCAATTAAAACTGGCCAAACGTAAAATTATTTTAGATCAGAATATTTTCATGAATAAGAGTCTAAACGTCTTCTTGTAAAGCGTTTTATTAAGAACAAGAAAAAGGAGAACCAGCATGGTAAAAGTAATAGAGCTAGGCTATTTAGGGTTAAACGTCACCGACTCAGCTGCCTGGAGAAAATACGCAACAGAATGTATTGGACTGGAAATTGTTGAAAGCGGTTATGATGATCGCTTTCATCTCAGGATGGACCTACAGCATCACCGGATTACCGTTCACCAAACAGATGACTCTGATGATCTGGCCTACATGGGATGGCGAGTTGCAGGCCTTGAAGAATTTAAAGCGATGCAAAAGCAATTAACGGATGCCGGTGTTGCATATCGAGTTGGAACAACAGAGGAAGCACGCGAACGCCATGTCTTAGCACTGATTAAACTAGAAGACCCATCAGGCACGGCTAACGAAATTTATTACAGCCCCCAAGTGGATGTGATGAAACCTTTTCACCCAGGGCGCCCTATGTTTGGCCACTTTATTGCAGGTAACCAAGGCTTAGGCCATGTTCTAGTTCGATCTGATAATGACGAAGAAACCTATAATTTTTATAAGCTTCTGGGGTTAGTCGGCTCGGTTGAATATAGAATTCCAATGCCGGATGGCAACTTTGCTGAACCTTGTTTTATGCATTGTAATGATCGTCAGCATTCAATAGCTTTTGGTTTCCACGGCATGGTGGAACGCCTGAACCATCTGCACATTCAATACAGCAATTTGGATGATTTTGGTCAATCACACGATATCATTCGAGACAAAGGTATTGATGTGGCTATGCAGTTAGGCAAACATGCTAATGACCAACTATACACTTTCTATTCAGCCACACCATCGGGCTGGTTAATGGAACTTGGCTGGGGAGATTACATTAAGCCTGAAACTCAAGAACATTATTCGGGTGATATCTTTGGGCATGGTGTCGAAGCGTCTGGCTATGGCATGGACATTGACATATAAATAACTCAAATACGTTACATTAAGGCCTTAATAAAACGCTCACTTTAAGTGAGCGTTTTAGTCTCTTTAGACCGGTTCAACCCTCTACAACCTCTGTTTAGAAAAACTTTCTCACAAGCACCAACGCTTCTATTTCACTGTTCATACACCCTCTAACGCTTTTAAGCTGGCAATATAAATTTAGCGAGAAAGCTGTTAAGACTACTGCTACGGATCCATTTCCGCTAAAATAACTATTTTTCATTTATATATGATCAAGCGTTCTTCTCATCAATCCACCCTGAACTCAAGCGATCAGGGCGACCTTTCTTTGTCGCAAAACACAGTAAAGAGCGATAGCCGGCCTCTCTGCCCTGTTACTGTTATTGTTCCAGCCTATAATGAAGCAAGTTGTATCGCCGACACAATTAATAGCTTGTTAGCACAAACGTTAATGGCTCAAAAAATCATCGTGATTGATGACGGATCCACAGATCAGACCGCTGAGATTTGCCGTTCATTAGGCGTCACTGTTATTTCACCCGCTAAAAACACCGGGTCTAAAGCTGGCGCTCAAAACTATGCCCTTAATCAGATACAAACACCCTTCACGCTGGCTATAGATGCCGATACAACACTGAAAAGTGATGCTATAGAAAAGCTGTACACTGCGATGACTGAGGATGACGTTGTTGCTGTTTGTGGTTTTGTTATTCCTCAATATGTTAATACCCTCTGGGAAAGGGGTCGGTATGTTGAATACCTGATGGCTTTTACGTTTTATAAAGAAATTCAGTCATATTATGAAAAACCCTTAATCTCTTCTGGTTGCTTTTCCTTATTTCGCACAGACTATTTAAAACAAATCGGCGGCTGGTCTTTACGCACGATGGCCGAGGATATGGACTTAACTTGGACAGCTTATCAGCTGGGTAAGAAAGTCCGTTTTGTTGCGGACGCAATTTGTTACCCTATTGAACCGCATAATTTCCATTTTATGCATAAACAATTAAAACGCTGGGCCCATGGCTTCATACAAAATGTCAGGTTACACCGGCAAGGTATTCTACACGTGACTTTTCTTCGTTCAATTGTCAGTGTCATGTGCTGGGACGCTTCCGTCGCCTCTATTTTTTATTTATTCGTCATCCCCATCTTAGCGGTCACCATGAGCCCTCTCTTCCTGCTTGGATACCTTATTGACCTGCCGATGGTTGCCGTTCCAACACTTATCAAAGCATATAGCAGAAATGAAACATGGAAAGCACTCACCAGCATCCCCGCTTTTATGGTATTACGCGTTGTCAATTCAGTTATCTTCTTAAAGGCGCTCGTCAAGGAGCTTATCCTTAAAACGCCACTCACAACTTACGAAAAAGGGCATTAAAATGAATGTTGGCTTACCGGGTGCCGGAATCGGCGGCCTTTATTACCTAATTTGCGCCGCGGTTATACCATTCAAAGAATTGTATTTAACCCTGACCAACACGGAACATCGTTTTCGTTATCGTCTGGTGCTGACTCAGCTCGGTATCGCCAGTACCATTATATTTGGCTTTATTTTAATCTATCAGTTAGTGAACCGTTTATTTGACACTGATGTATCAGTCCCAATATCAACAGAGACGAACGGTTTCGCAGTAAGTCTTTACCCTATCATTATCAGCCTTGCCTTGCTGTTGGTCATCTTAATTATTGTGGAGCTATGTGCTTTTATACAAAAAAAGAAGCGTCGATTTAAAAAGTAGCTGGTTTTGTTAGCTCAAATAAATACCGATTGATACAAAAGAAATATTCACCTTTAGTATCAAGCTTTTCAAAGTCCGCAAGCCAACGCTCGGCCTCATCTTGGATCACGCCATGTCGTCCTATTGAAAAAGCAGCGATGATTTTAGACAACCAATAACTAAAGTTCATTTCATCATAAGCGCGATTCATAATGGGTAGCGCTTGAACATTATCCAATTGTAGACCTGATAATCTAATCGAGGCGGGAAGTCGCATTGGTACACTTTCCTGTTCACAGTGACCTTTCCAAGCCTCAATCATGCGGTCACGGATCGTTACATCCATAGAATGCCAGTAGGGAAAAGCCCAATCCGTGTCGACTATAACACCTCGACCACCTGGGCGAAGAACCCTTGCAAATTCACTCAATGCGGTGTTTAAGTCAGGTACATATTCATAAACTTGTGTCGATAAAACTGCGTCAAAGCTATTGTCTGGAAATGGTAACGACATTGCATCGCCGTGCTTAAAGGTCACGGTTTTGAAGTCACTGCAAAGCACTTTGGCCGACTCCAGCATATTATCCGCCATATCAAGACCCAAAACGGCTCCTGAAGGCCCAACTTGTTGCGCAATGTCTCGTACCAACAAACCCGGTCCAGAACCAATATCTAGAACCTGTTGACCTTCGATTAAATTAAGTGCTTCAACAACATGCCCCCTTGCCGATACAATGTCAGGGGTTTGATAGGCCATTTTTAAAGCATGATTTACTTCGTCGTTAAATTCTAAGCACGATTGAGTCTAACCGATTCAGGAAAAGTAAGATATCAACTGAAAACTCCCTATCAAGACGGTACCACACATGTCTTTTTTACTCCCTTGGATTTCATAGGCAAGCTCGCGGCACTGGTGCCAGTGCCGAGGCTAAACCTTACGAGGTTTTATGGCGTGTTTGCTCCCAATGCTAAGGTGCGTGCCGAGGTAACGGCTTCACAACGCGGTAAGAATAGCCCTCGCTTAGCAGAGCATCTGAAAGATTCAGATAAACCATACCATGCGCGAAGCATGTCGTGGGCACAAAGGTTAAAAAGAGTATTCAATATTGACATCACAGTCTGTGAGGCTTGTGAAAAAACCAACGTCAAAATTATTACTTGTATTACGGATCCGGCTGTTATCCATAAGATTTTGGCGCACCTTGACAAGCAGACTCTTCTTGAAGCAAAAAACGATTCTCTAATGCCGCCACTTCGAGCTCCACCAGCCACAGCCTCATTCAGTGACTACATCATTCAACGCGACTTCGATTTTGGCGCATGAAGCACAAAAAACAGACCATCACTTGAACATGCAACATGTTGAGGTAAGGGCTTTCACATATCTCATTGCGGATTTCAGTACCAAAGACCAGTTATATTGCGTCTATCTTGATGACAACTACTTCACTGATTCCTGAAAAGTACCCATTTGACACACGTGCAACTGGCCTTAAATACAGCTGACACAGTGGGTAGTACATAGCGTTAATATTTCTTATAATCTGGTCAAATCGCCTGCCAATGGGCGCGCACTATTGGAGCCACAGTGATCGGCACTGTTAGTTCTACTGAAAAAGCACGTGTTGCGACACTTAATGGCTGTGATTTCGTTATTAACTATAACGAGCAAAATTTTGTTGATGCTGTCAATGACATTACAAACGGCCAAAAGGTGGATGTTGTTTATGACGGTGTGGGTAAGGACACCTTTATGCCATCTTTAGATTGTTTGCGTGTTCGAGGACTGATGGTCAGCTTTGGTAATGCTTCTGGCAAACCCGACCCATTTGATGTGTTGGAACTTTCAAAAAAAGGCTCTCTTTATCTCACTCGACCCACACTGTATCACTACACTAGAAACCGACAAGAAATCCTTGAAAGTGCTGCTCGCTATTTAAATATGTTAGAAAGAGGGCACATCAACATTCAAGTCGGGCCGTCTTTTGCTTTAACCGATGTTGCCAAAGCGCATGATTATTTAGAGCAACGAACGACTATCGGCAGCCCGGTTTTAATCCCCTAATACTATTTTAACGTGGCTTTGGCGACTTAAAACCGGCATAAAAACTGCCCGCAAAAATTAACAGCATACCCATTAATTGGTATTGCTCGGGCATAATATCTAAAAACAAGGCATTAATAACAATAATATAGACAGGGACTGTATTTAAGAACAGCGAGGCTCTTGCAGGACCGATTAAATACACCCCTTTATTCCAAAAAAGAAGCGATAAGACCGTTGGGCCTATGCTAATAAACAACACGGCCAGTACCGAGTTAAGAGTAAAAACCGGCGGATGAACATATAGTGTTTCTATTAACCCCAAGGGCGCTACAACAATCAGTGAAATCATCACGCCAAGAGAAGTAATTAATAAAGGTGAAAGCTGCTGCATAGCAACTTTTGCGATAAGGCTGTATCCTACCCAGCTCAACACCGCCGCTAAAATTAATAAGTCTCCAAGATTAAATTCCAGCGACAACAAATTAGACAACTGTCCCTCGCTGAGAATAAACGCCAAACCAAATATGGTGACCACGGCAGCCAACCAATGCTGGTACGTTAGCTTTTCTTTAAAATACACGCCCACGGCGATCGCTGTTAACAGGGGCGTTAATGAATTAATCAGCCCGCCATTTGTCGACGTTGTTAAACGAAGACCGTAATAAATCAATGACTGGAAAGCAACAACCCCTGTTATGGCTAAAAGGATAATTGTTCTCCAGTCGGAAACCTCTCTAACTTTCTTTAGTTCTCCGCTTTTTATTAACAAAATGAGGAAGATGCCGCCACCAATGACAAGACGAGTCGTCACGATAGACCAAGGGCCCAGATAATCTTTCAAATATCGGCCCAATATCATATTTCCGCCCCATAATATGCTGGCGGCATTCAGGTAGATCAGTGCTTTTATTGTGCTCGTCATCGGTTAATAAAAAAGCCCCGTTAAAACAGGGCTTTTTCCTCCTTGGCCACGAAATGCGTCTTATAAATATACATTTAAACTTTTATTTTTAAAGATATTTTGATCCAAAATGATCTTACGCTTTGCTAACTTTAACTCGCCATTAACACGCCTGATCAGGTCGGTACGATGGCCAATCATTGTGTGCTCTTCATCTTCATTAATATTTCTATGGACTGTCGTTAATGAATATACTGTAAATTCATCCGGGTTATCCGTTAACTCAACCTCAATATTGGTAATAACATGAGCACTGCGTGTTGCCGGATCTTCAGACCAGCACGTTCCTGTCTCTGTCCGCATAATTCGCTTAACCAGACACTCCATGTCATCGTTATAGTATGCAGTATCATAAATGCTAGGCTCTTTCTCATTCTTGCGGTAACGCTGATAACGGTAGGGCATCCAGTAATGAATGTCTTCTGTCAGCATGTCCAACCATTCTCTGAATTCCTCGTTATCATGATGCCGTGCTTCGCGATATAAAAACTGTTGAACTTCATTAATAAGCTCAAGAGACGCTGCTTTATTTTTCTGTGTCATCTTATCGCCCCTCCTTAAACTGTTGGCTTGCCGGCGTATCTCGGCGTGTATCGCTCAGGTATATCATCCCAGCTTTTTGCATTCATCATATCAGCCCAACGTTGATAAAATAAACGTTGATTAGCATCATTGAATTGCCCCGCATGAATAATCCCTGGCAGCTCTTCATGTTCAATTCGACTGTTGATTCCACAGCCATAATGCAGCTTGCCTTTACGTGTCACCACCCCTTTATTCACAACGGTATTACCTTCCCAGTTTTCACCATCATCCATTTCCAGCACACCCGCCGGATTAAAGGTTTGCATGCAACCAATGTTAATGGCTTGTTTAATTTCGTCTGGCATATTCTTATTCACGATCGTCCACATACGCATTTCAAACTTATGTGGCCCTCTTGGTAACCAAACACGGAATGTCTGAATGCCCGGTAAAAATGAACAATTTGGAAAGAGCGATACAGAGGCTAATGAACCAAAAATCTTTGAGCGCATTTCACCTAATCGCTCCGCCATTTTTGGACGCATTTTTTCGTAATATTCCAATACTTTTGGTTGCCCCAGAATGGCAATGTCCCCTAAACCGTCTGTGCCAAACTCCCAACCGTGCCCATTCATACTGGCATGATAACTACCTTTTGGGTCCGCAGGAGGGAAGCCTTCGTTATTATTCATCGCCTTGAAACCAGAGTCATGCGTCCATAAAGCGTGATACGCATCCCCTATAAAGTTTTCAACACCAAATTTCCAGTTCGCATTGATATAATTTTTGATACCACCGCCAATAAACTCTGTCCCACCTTCGTCTTGATCCAGCATAATATCCAGGTACCAACGAAAATCACCAAGATATTCTTCTAAAGAGGGCGCTTCATCGTCAAATGTCGCAAAGATAAGCCCTTTATAATTATCAACCCGTGCTTGCTGAAGACCCCATTTACTTTTGTCTATGTCGCCTTCGTTATATACATGCTCACTTGATAAGCCTTTTAACTCACCGTCGGTACCAAAAGCCCAACCATGGTAGTTACAGTTAAACGTACGTGTATTACCGTCATCGGCAAAACATATTTTATTACCTCGGTGTGTGCATGAGTTCAAAAACACTTTCACGCTGCCATCTTTTTGGCGAGCCACAATAACGCCATCTTCACCCATGTAGGTGGTATAAAAATCATTTGCATTAGGGAGCATGGAATCATGCGCCACAAACTGCCAGGCTTTGGCAAAAATTTGTTCTAGTTCTTGTTCATAAATCGCCTGTTCCCAAAATATTCGGCGATCAATCCAGCCCTCTTCGGTACCTACGAGTGGTTTGCAATCAATATTATTCATAATGCTTCTAGCTCCTCAACATGCACCATGGCAGAGCCTTTTTTAAGACGGTTTACCATGATTTAGATCAAAAAAAATTAATTCAGGTGTAATATACCCTTGTCTCCAGGCAATTTCCAGTCAAACCTAACCAATTCCGCCGCCGGCTACATTTATTGTTTCCCCTGTAATGTATGATGATTCATCCGCTGCCAAAAAGCATATTGCCGCCGCTTCTTCTTCTGGTGTGCCATAGCGCTTCATTGGGGTGTCGCGCATTGTTTGCTCAACCACGCCCGAGCCGTGAGAAATAAAGACTTTAGCTCGGCTAGCTATCCCTACCGGTTTAGGCGTTGTGTATTGTGTTATGTCCTGCCATACAGAAGGGCTACCCAGCACATAGTAGTGAAATGTATCTGGTTGACTCATCACTGTATATGCCCCAAAAGCCCCACCCAATGAATAACCAAAGTAGCTGCGTTTGGAAGGATCTGTGCGATATCTTGTATCGACAAAAGGAATCACGTCGTTGCGAATGAAGGCCAAGTGCTGCGCAGCTTGACCAAAACGGTATTTCTGTTGGTGCTCTTCATTTGTTGAAGGGGCGTAGGAGTAGTCGCTAAATCGACTGACATAAGGGCCGACTTCTTCAACCAATTGAGGGTCGCTATTCGTTTGCCATGCGATACCAATTAAAATGACATCTTCAAACAAAAATTCTGATAACGCAGAGAGTATCTCTATATGCCAATACGCATCGGTGTAGTAGACGACGGGGTAGTGTTTATCACCGGCGTCGTAATTGCTAGGTAGCTTAACGTAGAGTTCATAGCGTTTTTGAGTGGCATTGTCTGTGATATTAATGATATCGGTACGAGGTATAACAAAACCGTTTTTAGATTGGGTTGCAGCGTCACTGGAAAAAATAAATAACAATAAAGTCGTCAGTAATAGTCGTCGCATTTCAGTACCTATTGGGTTTGACAAGAATGATAGTCACGAAATCTAATTCACGTGTTTTCATTACGCTTGACGTCATACTGATTTATCGCTGAATTTCGACTGATTGTCTTAAATACTGGATTAGAAATAGTCGAGTGATTGAGTTTGGGTCTATGCGAGATTATGCTAATTCGATCTAAGGCTGCGGCCTTTAAGAGGAATTATGTCAGAACAATTTTGGATCGGTGGTTTTTTTGTTGACCTACCTCGCAATCAAATTACCCATAATAATAAAACGCAAACCCTAGCACCCAAAGCATTAGCTGTGTTAACTCACTTAGCCCGTCATCAAGGCCAGGTGGTGAGCCAAGATGCTTTGCTCGACGAAGTGTGGGCTAACACCGTTGTTTCTCCCAACACACTCCAACGTAGCATCGCCCAGTTGCGCAAGGCGTTTGGCGATGATGGCAAAGAACAAAACATTATTAAGACGCATGCGAAGCAAGGGTACAGTCTAGAGTGTGACGTGCGTTGGCAACTCACTGAGCAAGGTGCTGTTGTGCATATTAGGGGCGCACAACCGCAGAGTGATGTCGAAACTCCTCATCCGGAATCATCGCTGCCGCATAACAATGCGCAAACATCATTGTTTGCGTCCCCATTAAAAATGGTGGCGGTTGGGTTGTTCGCAGTGTTGTTTACCTCTATTGCAATAATGGCGGTTTTGAACAGTAATACAGAGGGTTTGACTGTCAAAGAAATCAGAACCATAACTGCAACGGATAACAAAGAGCATTCGGGCGCGTATTCACCTGATGGTCAATATATACTGTTTCATCGGTATTCTGATGTTCAATGTACCAACAATATCTGGGCAAAAAATGTCGACACATTGGAAGAGATTCAACTTACATCTCGACTTGAAGCCTACGGTGGGCACAGTATTTCACCAGATGGAAAGACATTAGCATTTGTGAAAGAGCAAGATTGTACAGCGCCGATCACGCAGAAAAAGTGCTATTTTTTGATGACATTGGATTTTCAAAAAGCGTTAGATGCCCCACAAACACCCACTCAACAGCTCGAATGTAAGCATTCTCGCATCAGGCTATTAACGATGTAAACTGCTCTTCTGATAAGACTTCTTTTTCCAGTAAGGCTTGTGCAACTTTGCTTATTTGCTCCCAGTATTGGTCAACTAATTGATCAGTTTTCAGGGTTGCTTCCTCCAGCCACTCTTTGACTAACTTTTCAGTCTGAGATTTGAAGTGAACTTCACGGCTCCATTCATGTAACACAGTGGTGTCTAAGTTGTAACTATCGGGATGCATTCCGTATTTGGCAACAGGATTCCAGGCAGACCACATGGCCTGCCTCAAATCACTGCTGGCACCGGTATCTAATCCTTCATCTCCGAACTGTTTTACCTGGGCCGCTCGACCAGCTAACGCTACACATGTCTGCGAGAACCAAAAAGCTTTCGTGTAATCAATTTCTTGTTCCCTGTTGTAGGCCACCATTCCTAAAGCTTGTTCTCTGGGCACAATACTTATTTGTTCAATTATTCTCTCTGGCATCAGAACTTTTGAGATAACCGCATGACCAGCCTCATGAAAGGCGGTTTCTGCCAGCATTTTTGCGCACTTATCAAGTGTCCGTTTAGCGCCATATTTAAGAATATTAATTTCTTCCAGTAACGTACTTTGACCAATTTTGCCAGTATTCTTACTTAGAGCCTGAAGCACTGTCTCCCGATGAACCTTCTCTAAATCTGCACCGCTCATACCAGCCGTTAGTGATACGATTAAATCAACATCTATAGCCTCTTCGTAAACGTCGTACTGCAAGAACTTTTCGATAAACCAGCGCCGGGCATTTTTATCCAGGAAAGGAACATGGACATGAAGATCAAGCCTTCCTGAACGTAATAATGCTTCATCAAGTTTATCCAGCCGATTGGTAGCCGCGACAATAAAAACCGCGCCTTTATTTGGCTATTTGCATTCTAAGGTTGGAAATCAGCTTTTCTGCCAAGGCAATGAAAAGGCTCAGTTGGTTGGAAGCTAAAGTATGAGGGGCTGCAAAGTACGTTTTTCGGACCTTGAGACTATAAATTTCCCACCCTATTGATCAGTAGATTTACATTAAAATCATATACACACTGTGATGCCAATTCAAGATAAAGGCGCCATTGCTAGTAACTCACTCTCATACCTATAAACGACATCGTCCAGAGCAGACGTTACTGTATCAATTGGTCGAACGCCACTACCCAGAATTTCAGAAGCAGCTTTCACAAAAAGGGAAGTCGTTACCACTTCATGTGGTAAAAGAGTTTGAAGAGTTTCTTAGGTGTGGTCGGCTTGAGCATGGTTTTTTGCGTGTAGTTTGTGACGACTGCAAGCATGAGAAACTGCTGGCGTTCAGCTGCAAACGCAGGGGATTTTGCCCAAGTTGCGGTGCAAGAAGGATGGCAGAAAGTGCCAAGTTGTTAGTTGAAGATGTTCTTCACGGTTACCCTGTACGCCAATGGGTATTGAGTTTACCCATCCCGCTTCGTCTACTTCTAGCTAGGTATCCCAAACACTTAAGTAAAATCATGCAAATCATTCATCGTGCTATTTCTTGCGATATTGTGCATCGGGCTGGGTATCTTAAGAAGCAAGCAAACACAGGAGCGGTGACTTACATTCAGCGATTTGGTAGTGCACTGAATCTCAATATTCACTTTCACATGCTCTTTTTGGAAGGCGTTATCACTCAGGAGTGTGGACAGTCCAAATTCAAGTGCGTTAAAGCACCAAACCACAATGATATGGAAACCCTCGTGAATGTCATTAGCCATCGCATCGCGACCTACTTGGAGAAGGCCGGGCTCGTTCAACGGGATATGGACAACACATTTCTCGATTTACCCATGGATGACGAAGATAGTTTACTGCCCTTGCAAGCAGCCTCTGTCAATTACCGCATTGCTGTAGGACCAGATACAGGCAAAAAAGTCTTTGCCTTGCAAACCTTACCTGCCAAAGACGAACAACATTACGGTCAATTAGCTCAAATAAACGGTTTTAGCTTACACGCTGGGGTGTTTGCAGACAGCCATCAAACTGACAAACTGGAAAGGCTATGCAGATATATCTCAAGGCCAGCGTTAAGCGAGCAACGATTGAGTCTAACCGATTCAGGAAAAGTAAGATATCAACTGAAAACTCCCTATCAAGACGGTACCACACATGTCTTTTTTACTCCCTTGGATTTCATAGGCAAGCTCGCGGCACTGGTGCCAGTGCCGAGGCTAAACCTTACGAGGTTTTATGGCGTGTTTGCTCCCAATGCTAAGGTGCGTGCCGAGGTAACGGCTTCACAACGCGGTAAGAATAGCCCTCGCTTAGCAGAGCATCTGAAAGATTCAGATAAACCATACCATGCGCGAAGCATGTCGTGGGCACAAAGGTTAAAAAGAGTATTCAATATTGACATCACAGTCTGTGAGGCTTGTGAAAAAACCAACGTCAAAATTATTACTTGTATTACGGATCCGGCTGTTATCCATAAGATTTTGGCGCACCTTGACAAGCAGACTCTTCTTGAAGCAAAAAACGATTCTCTAATGCCGCCACTTCGAGCTCCACCAGCCACAGCCTCATTCAGTGACTACATCATTCAACGCGACTTCGATTTTGGCGCATGAAGCACAAAAAACAGACCATCACTTGAACATGCAACATGTTGAGGTAAGGGCTTTCACATATCTCATTGCGGATTTCAGTACCAAAGACCAGTTATATTGCGTCTATCTTGATGACAACTACTTCACTGATTCCTGAAAAGTACCCATTTGACACACGTGCAACTGGCCTTAAATACAGCTGACACAGTGGGTAGTACATAGCGTTAATATTTCTTATACTCAACGTAGAAACGGCATCGATTACGGTATCGCTAGATTTAACACCTCCTTACTTAACCTTGGAATCACATGAAGACGGTGATGTGGTGTATACCGATACCATTACAGTTACAGGTCTTGTCAACGATATTGTTCGCGGCACAGTAGAATCTTCTCAGGCCAATGTAAAAGCCAATGGTTTAACCGGTGAAGTATCAAATCGAAGTTATGTTGTAAAAGATGTACCGCTAACGGTCGGCAGTAATGTGATTGAGGTCTCTGCCTCCGACCAGGTAGGCAATACTGATAAAATTAGTTTCAATATTGAATACAAAGTGCCGTTGGGTAAGAAAATTAAATTGGTCAGTGGTCAGGATCAGTCAGCGCCAATTGGTGACCTTTTACCTGAGCCATTAACCGTTCAAGTGTTAGATGAAAACAACACGCCGCTTGCTAATGAGGCCGTTATCTTTAGGGTGTCGCAAGGGGCTGGTTTAGTTGCATACGGTGAATCAAATGAAGGCCGGGCCGTGGTTGTGGATACCAATGCAGACGGAATCGCATCAACGAAGTTTGGTATTGGTGCCCGCGTAGGAAAAGCGAATCACAAAGTGTCTGCGAAAATTGTTGGCTTTGACGGCGAAGTGTCTTTTGTTGCATCTGGATTAGCCAAAATTGGCGATAAAATAAGTGTAAATTCCGGGAATAATCAGCGCGGTATTATCGGGCAACCATTACCATCACCTTTTGTAGTGGCCGTGACCGATATCGGTTCAAATGTCGTAGCGGGCGCCAGAGTAAAATTTGAAGTTCTTGTTGGTGGTGGTGTATTACAAAATGGTAAAGGGACCTACGAAACTACTACTGACAGTGATGGTCGAGCAAGCGCTATTTTAACCTTAGGGCAACTGCAGGGATTAGATGCACAGCGTGTAAATGTTACCCTAATAGATGCTCCTGAGGGTGAGACTCTCACGGCTGGCTTTCTAGCAACCGGCTTCAATGCAGCCGACCCCGCAAATACGACTATTTCCGGCGTAGTGCTTAGCAATCAGGATGAACCGCTTGAGGGAGTAACCGTTAGGGTTGATGGTACTACTCGCGAAACAAAAACTGATGCGCAAGGTCGATTTAAAATTGACTCAGTACCCGTTGGGCCGGTTCATCTAATTGCCGATGGATCAACTGTCAAAGGAACAGGCGAGTATCCTGCTCTAAGTTATCAAATTGTGACTATTGCTGGGGTCGATAACCCACTGTCATCACCTATTTATATGGTGAAGCTGAATCTTGATAACGCAGTCTATGCAGGTAAAAAAGATGTCGAACTCACCTTAGATAAATTCCCTGGATTTAAACTCGAGATTGCAAAAGATTCTGTAACATTCCCGGATGGTTCTCGCGAAGGTTTTGTTTCGGTAACACCAGTTAATGCTGCAGCAGTGCCAATGGCACCGCCAAATGGTATGCAACCTCAGTTTATTGTCACAATCCAGCCTACAGGAACGCAGTTTTATCCACCTGCCCGTCTGACATTGCCAAATGTTGACGGCCACAGTCCTGGCGCTCAGGTTGAAATGTATTCTTTTGACCATGATTTGGAAGAGTTCGTTGCAATAGGCTTGGGCACTGTAACGGAAGATGGGTCTTTAGTAGAGTCTAATCCAGGGGTTGGTGTTGTAAAAGCAGGTTGGCATTGCGGTTCTCAACCAGGCGGTTCTGGATGCTGTGAAAATAAGAAAAAGACCTGTAATTATTGCTCAAATAAAGTTGGTAGCTGCCCTGGGACTTGTGAGTTTGTGCCGGACCGTATAGCTGAGGTACAAACGCCAGGAAACTGCCAGAAAGAATATTGTGGTCCATCGAAAGAGGACAATAGCGACATACCAACAAATGATGTGGTAGGTGACTGTAAAAAACCAGGTTGTGAAGATGGTTCACCTAAAGATATACCTGATGATTTGGACATAAAAACAGATGATAAAGAATGCAAGTATTGTTCGGATGGTAGCTTAGAAAACAAAATAGACGCAACATGTGATGATGGCAAATATTGTACCTCTTATACAGGAACAGAGGTAGGTCCGGATAAATGCGTAGATGGTTCCTGTCAAGGTAAAAAAATAGTATTCCCTAGTACCGGAGGGAGCCAAGCTTATGATTTAGGTCAATTAAGAGCATTGCTTAATGGAGCTGAATTAGCAGATAGGTTTATTCCAGGTTGTACAGCGGGAGGAAGCCCTTCAATGTCGGGTGAAATTAGCATTAAGGTTACGAAAGACTGTTGCGAGGATAAGGATGAAGTGGTGAATGCCTCTGCTCTAGAGGGGGCGGTCAAAATTGGTATTCCTGCTTTAACATGTAGAGCGCCATTATTTACCTTTGGTGGGGCCAATATTACGGGCAACTTAACAATTGGTGGAAGCGGTCAAGTCACTGGGTCTGGTATAAAGAGCGACTGTGACGGCACATGTGGATGGAATTTAGGTGGGGCTGCAAACATCGATGTAGCTGGCTCTTTAGGTGTGAATGTTATAAGTCCAGATGTCGTTGAGGTTAGTGCTGGTGTAGAAGGAAAAGGTAGCTTTTCCATCAGTGGCGGTTGTGACACAGTTGAAGTTAAAGGGTGTGTTGGGCCTCCTGGTGTGTTTGGTAAAGTAACACTTGGTGGATGGATTGAGAAAAAAATTACTCATACTTTTGAGGATGTAGTTGCATGTTATTAAAGATTGTTAGAAACATTGGTATTTTATTTATATTTCTGTCTCCAGTTATCAGTAAACAAGCGTTTTCAAGGGACAATGTAACTATCAACCTTGGAGATGCTGAACCTCAAGTGCAATTTGTATTTGATGGCAGACTTTACGATAAGAACAGCGATGAGACAATTCACGAGCTTTTAAATGACGAGCATGCAAAAGCAATAGTAAAGATCATTGATGCTAATAGCTCGAAAGAGCCGTCGGCTATACTTGCAACTTGGATTAAATCAGAACGTGGAAAAATCATTTCCCAAGTATCAGATGCAAAATTATTGGAAAAAAATAGTGCATTTTTCAGAAATATATTGAGTTCGAAGATGATTGCTGTTGTTAACTATGGTGGATATTCAATTGTTTACGTTTCCCATAAGGTATTGGGGATGGATAAACCATTTACGAAATCATATCCGCTTAAATCGGAAGGCGAAGAGCTGCTACTTTCAAATGAGTTAGCAGATGATGTTTTCTTCAATCAATTAGGTAAAGCAGTGATTGAATCATACTGGTCTCAATAAGTGGCTATAGTAAATCGAAAAGAGATAAAAGACTGCCAAATTCTAGTAGGTTCAACTAAAAATCAAAAATTGATCGTGTTGACCATAGCTATTTTATTTTGGCTAGTTATGTTTCTCAATATTGAAAAGTTTCGCTACGTTATTGCTGGTGTAGGTTTTCTTGTTATCTATGGGTTTAGCCGATGGATAAATCGTAATACTGATTGGGCTTTAATTAATACAACGAATTTGTATTTGTTAGTTGATGCAAAAGAAAATGAATACTTTAAGTTAAAGCTAGAAGATATATGTAGCTGCAAATTTGAAAATGTTTCCATGGATATGCGGGCATTGAAGATAGAGTTGAAGCCAGGCTTAAAGAACTTCCAAGCAAACTTTGAATCTGCAATGGTGAAATACAAGAATAATTCTTGCTACATATATATCTACTGTGGAACAAGATCTAAGGAAACTGCGAATAAGTCCTGCAATTTAGTTCTTGAACCAGCCTTTGCATTCGCCGCCTAATTTTTGAACGCTAAATTCTCAATTTAGGCCAATATACTACCTTTTTAGGCCTGATTTCGGCCTTATTCCGGGTTATTCCCGGATTTCAGACAGATCTTGGCTGTCGTCGTAACATTTGGTCTACTTTAAACAGGTTCGCCAAGGTGAATAGCATGGCTAACTGCGAGTCATTTTTCATCAGTCCTTTATAGCGTGCTTTGATAAAGCCAAACTGACATTTGATGATCCGAAACGGATGCTCTACTTTCGCCCGGATGCTGGCTTTTAAGTATTCGATGTTAATGGCCGTTTTGTTTTTGCGAGGATGCTTTTTCAGCGCCCGGACTTTTCCGGGGCGTTCGGCAATCAGCCATTCCACATTTGTATCTTTCAGCTCTTCGCGTTTTTCTGCGCCTTGATAACCAGCATCGCCGGAAGCGAATTCTTCTTCGCCGTGCAACAGGTTGTGCAACTGGTTCAGGTCATGTTCGTTGGCGGCGGTGGTCACCAGCGTATGAGTCAGACCACTCTTGGCATCCACACCAATATGGGCTTTCATGCCGAAGTGCCATTCATTGCCTTTCTTGGTCTGATGCATCTCCGGGTCACGTTCATTCTTTTTATTTTTAGTGGAGCTGGGCGCTTCAATAATCGTGGCATCCACCAGTGTACCCTGCGTCATCATCACACCGCAGTCCGACAGCCATTGGTTGACCGTTTTGAATAATTTGCGAGTCAGCTTGTGCTTTTCCAGCAAGTGCCGGAAGTTCATAATGGTAGTGCGGTCTGGAATGGCTTTATCCAATGACAGTTGCGCAAACTGGCGCATCGAAGCAATTTCATATAACGCATCTTCCATTGCCTCATCACCAAGGCTATACCATTGCTGCATACAGTGAATGCGAAACATGGTCTCAAGCGCATACGGACGTCTGCCATTGCCTGCTTTAGGATAAAAGGGTTCAATTACTTCCAGCAGTTGAGTCCACGGCAACAAGTTGTCCATCCGGGATAGGAAAATCTCTTTACGGGTCTGACGGCGCTTGCTGGAAAACTCACTATCGGCAAAAGTTAACTGTTGGCTCATGGGCGGTAATGGCTGTGATTTACTATGCAGCTATGATCTCACATCGGGGACTTATTCGCATCTTCCCTAACAAGAGAGTGCGGGAAATATTTAATGAACACGTAAGTTCATATGAAATATATCTTTAGGGGCTTTTCAGGGGTTAACGGAACTACATCATGAATAGAAGCTACCTGGTCTTTTTTATCCTGGTCTTTATGGGGTGCTCACAGCAATCAACCCAGGATTATTTATCCTCGGCAAAACAGCATTTATCACAAAATGATTTTGCTTCGGCAAGTATAGCGTTAAAGAATGCCATTAAGGCATCGCCGGACAATGCCGAAGCCAGGTTTTTACTCGGTAAAGTCCATTTGGCCAACAATAAATTTGAAAGTGCGGAAAAAGAGTTACACAGGGCCATGGACAGTGGCTACCCTGTGAATGAGGTGGTGCCTCTGCTATCCGTGGCTTATCAAAAGACCGGGGCCGATGTGGCATTAACTAACTTATCCCATAAACATGCAGGGCTGACAACCGAGCAGGCGACTCAAATAGCCTTTTATAAATTACAGGCCTATATGCGTCTGGATAAAAAAGATAAAGCACAGGCATTAATTAAAGAAATACGTACTTTTAATACTGCGTCTCCATTCAAAAGCCTGACCTTGGTTTATCAATTGTTAATTGATAAAAATGACGAGGCAGCGTTAATTCAGCTGGATACCGTACTGGCAAATGCGCCTTTTCACTCGGATGCCTTAAAATTAAAAGCACTCATGTTACTACAGCAGGACAACAAGACAGCAGCGGCAAGGGTGTATCAAACTTATCCGGCCAGACAAACAGCACTCCTCTACCTGGCAAGTGGTTAACGGTGCCAAGCAGTGCCGCATGGCAGAACTTGAACTTATCGCCTACCGAAAGCGGGTAGGGGATGGCCCGTTAGAAGCGGACGATGATGGAGCCGTGTATATCAATGCACTGTACCGAAATGACATGCAAATTATTGCCGAGGAAGATAAAAAATTCGAGCGGGCGATGGTTGAAGCAACAGAGCCGTTACTTAATTCCGGTGTCATTGAACTAACATCACTTTTTATGGGCAGGCAGAGTGATCCACAGGCCATAAAGCAAGAAATGCGGGATAGTTTAAAGGGTATTAGCATGAGTACGGCAATGACCGGATTTTTTATCGTGTCATATGAGCACCTGGCAGCCAAATGCTTAGGCCCCAACCCCGTCGAATTTACGCGTACTGAAGTATGGGATGATATAACTCGAACCGTTATGGGGGAAGAGGTATACCGCAATACCTACACTCAAACCTACCACTATACGATTGCCAGGCGACATGCCGATATATTCAAGCAATTAGGTGAAGGGACCAATGCTAATAACGTTGATGCGCTGGCAAATATTTATGGCGCGTCTGGTATGATTTCCGCAGACGCACAAAAGTCTTTATTCACAATGAGTGACAACCTGCGAGGCGTCGCAACGACTATGCAACGATATGCTTGCGACAGTGAAGAAATGAAAACGTTGGAAAGTGCACTTATAGGGATGACCCGCGCGCGGTTGTAAGGTAAGAAGTACAAGTATGTGCTAGCTTTACAAAAGGACGAGTATAACCGGCAAGCAATGCCGGTTATTTACATCGTGCGCCGGGCATGGCGCGTAGTGCGAAAGCACTGTTCGATTCATTGTGGTGGTGAGTCGATGACTTGGAGGTGAAAGTCCTCTGCACACCCGGCAAGGGGAAGTGCTAGCCGAACGGCAAGGGTGTTCATCGCGAGGTGAAATCTGAAGGAAGCCGAAGGCAAAATGCTGGCCTGACGAACAGGAAGCGGTTTAGGCGTTGTTGCAGGGTGAGGTGGCGATTATCACTAAAGCCCAATACTTGCACGGAATGCAGCAACGTAAAGCCGACAGGCATAAGCAGGAAGGTCGCGCGAATTACCCCGGGAGGTCTGGTGTTCTGCCTCTGATTTTTTTTAAACAGTGTGCTACTGACATCGAGAGATGTTGGGATGGGATATCAGAAGTCAGCCGAGGCCGTAGTAGTGCTAGTAAACCGATAGCATGAAGGGCTGAACATAATTAACCGTGATTAGGACACTGTTACTCGATGTCGATTAATGATGCACAAGCGCAGAATACTGCGGCCAGTGAGTGCGATGACGGGCGGTACCCGTCGGGATACGCCACGGGTGCTGAAATTGACACGGCGGTCAGTGGGCGAACGAAAGCGGAACCATCGGTGACGATGGAAGCAGTGACAGACCGAGCCAATATGATGTTGGCCTATCAGCGGGTGGTGGAGAATAAAGGCGCAGCGGGTGTAGATAACCTGAGCACGCTGGATTTAAAACCGTGGCTGAAACAGCACTGGCAAGGTGTGAAGGTATCACTGACAGAGGGCAGCTATCTGCCACGGGCCATCCGTAAAGCGGATATCCCGAAACCGAATGGCGACGTCAGGACGTTAGGCGTCCCAACGGTGGTAGACAGACTCATCCAGCAAGCGATAGCACAACGGCTAAGTCCGTTGGTGGAACCGCACTTCTCCCATTCCAGCTACGGATTCAGACGAAACCGCAATGCATGGCAAGCCGTGCAACAAGCACAGCAATACATACGTAGCGGAAAACGGTGGGTCGTAGACATAGATTTGGAGAAGTTCTTCGACCGGGTAGACCATGACATTTTAATGTCGAAACTGGCGAACCTGATAGAAGATAAACGGCTGTTGAAACTCATCCGCCGCTTCCTTGAAGTGGAAATGATGGACAACGGCCAGCGAGTAACACGGGACAGAGGCATGCCACAAGGCGGCCCACTATCACCATTGCTATCAAACATCCTGCTGGATAGCTTAGACAAGGAATTAGAGCGACGAGGCCATAGCTTCTGCCGCTATGCTGATGACTGCAATATTTACGTGAGCAGTCAGAAAGCAGGCGAGAACCTACTGGCCGACATCACCGACTTCCTGTCAGAAGAGCTGAAGCTGCAAGTCAATGCCGATAAAAGCGCGGTAGCCCGGCCATGGGAACGTAAGTTCTTAGGCTATAGTTTTACCTGGCACAAAGAGAGCCGGGTGAAAATAGCTGCGCAAAGTGTAAATCGTTTCAAGGATAAAATCCGCGAAATGACCACCGGGCATTGTTCACGCTCAGTCAGTGAAACGATTAAAGCATTAACCCCAGTGCTTCGAGGTTGGATAAGCTACTTCCGCCTGACAAAAGTCAAAGGCGTGCTGGAGGAACTGGACGGTTGGATACGACGAAAACTCCGCTGTTTGCTATGGCGGCAATGGAAACGCGTATACACCCGGGTCAGAAACTTAATGAAGGCAGGCATTGACGAGAATCGGGCATGGTGGTCATCGACCAACCAACGAGGCGCATGGTGGAATGCGGGGGCTAGCCACATGAACCAAGCCTTCAGGAAAGGGTGGTTCGATAAAATGGGGCTGGTGTCACTGCTGGATTGTCACCGACAGTTCCAGTGTTAATATGAACCGCCGTGGTACGGAACCGTATGCCCGGTGGTGTGAGATGTATGGACTCCCTTCCCTGAAAGGGGTACGGTCTTAATTGTCAAATTAGCCAAAGGGGTCCATACATGATTAAGAATACAATTATTGCAATTGACCTTGCAAAGCATTCCTTTCAGGTTTGCAAGTTCAACAGTGACGGAAAAATTGATTATAACAAAGCAATGAGTCGTAAAGCATTGATAGCACTTCTGGGAAACCATGTGTCAGCGTTAGTGGCAATGGAAGCCTGTGGTGGCTCGAATTACTGGGCGCGTTTAGCGAGGCGGCATGGTCATCAAGTAAAAATCATTCAGCCTCGCGCAGTAAAAGGGCTGCAATTAAAGCAAAAAACAGATAAAAATGACGCCTACGCTATCGGTATTGCGGCTCAATTACCTCATATAAACTCTTGTGGCATCATGGAGGAAGATGAACAGGGTCTTCAGGCCCTGGAGCGGGTGCGAATGCTGCAGTTGGAGCAAAGGACGGCGTTGGCAAACCAGATACGAGGACTGTTGACGGAATTCGGGATTGTGATAGCAAAGGGGTTAAATCATTTAGTCACTGCGCTGCCTGACATTTTAGAAGATGCAGAAAACGGCTTGCCGATGAATTATCGTCAGGCTTTGGCTGCGCAGTCACAAATGTTACAACTCTATACGACTCAAATAGAAAGTTATGACAGGCTCATAGCAGAACACACGCGGCATAATCCTGTTTGCCAGAAATTAAGTAAACTCGAAGGCGTAGGCCCTTTGATTGCTTTGGGGTTAACCGTTCGATTGGGAAATGCGACAGAGTTCAATACAGGCCGGGATGCATCAGCATGCATAGGTTTGACACCGAAGCAGCATTCGACCGGCGGTAAAGAGCGATTGGGACATATTTCTAAAAACTGTGCAGATAAAAGATTGCGAAGTTTGCTCTATCAGGGAGCAATGTCGGTAGTGAATAAAGCAGTATCCAGAGAGCCTAAGACTGTGAAAGAGCAGTGGCTGAAGGCGTTAGTTGACCGAAGGGGAAAGAAGGTTGCTGCCATCGCGTTAGCAAATAAAACGGTGAGAACCGCTGTTGCTCTAATAAAGAATAATGACGATTACAATCCGATACTGTTAGCAGCCTAAGAGTTAGTAAATCAACAAATTGCGAAAATAAATGGTAAGACCAACCAGCAGAATTCAGCCAGTCCTCTCAAGTGACTAAACACTGTGTGTGAGAATTGAACTGTTGGTGCGTATACATCGAAGGGCAGGAGTAGCTCTCCATTTAAAGCCCGTATATAAGAGCGCATCTACTACTAATTTTTCAAAAGATGTTGATTACTTCAGGGAGTCCATATAAGAGGACGGGAGTTGTAAAACTCCCTCCTACTCGATTATATACAGGAATACGGGGCTAAGCTTGGGCAATTTGGTTAATCCGCAATTCAGTTTTCGGTAAACAAGAGAGGACAGGTGATATGGATAACACGTTTCTCGATTTACCCATGGATGATGAAGATTGTTTATTGCCCTTGCAATCAGCTTCAATCAGTTGCCGTATTGCTGTAGGGCCAGATAAGGACAAAATAGTACTTGCCTTGCAAACCTTGCCCGAAAAAGACGATGATAACTATGGTCATTTAGCTCAAATAGGCGGTTTTAGCTTACTTGTTAGGGAGTTTGCTGACAGCCACGAATCTGAGAAACTGGAACGGCTATGTCGGTACATGTATTGGTCAAAACCGGACATCCTGGTATGAGGCCTCTCGGGCTGCTCTGTACGTTAAGCGGTCATTTAAGATTCCTTTTCATCACAACACTGAATGTGGTTTTCAGTGGAAACCATTGTTAGTATGAAGTCCCATTAGTAGCCTGTTATGTTTCCTTTCAATTAATTGGGATTTTTGGATGAACTCATATTTATTATCGGATAAGCCAATAATTTATGCAGATATGAATGTATTCCGATACTTGGCATGTGACGACATTTCAATTCTGGAACCAGAAAGATTCAAGTGGGTTTATTCTCATGTCCACTTAGATGAAATTCACCGGAATGGAAACCAAGATGCCCTCGAAGGAATGAAAATGCTGAAAGCAGTCGAGATTTGTGATGTTCTGAATCAAGACTTTCAATCTGAAGGTAATATCGTAATAAGGGATTATCTAGATCCTTATTCGAGATATGAGCAACACTTAGATGCAATTTCTGGTTATGAGGGGGCGGCAGATCACATTGTGGAGCATCTCATACGCTCTTTTGGAGCAGACAACTTCAAAGAGCTAAGTGAAACACCAGAGCAAATGCGAAATGAAATAGAACGAATAACTAGTGTTATTCCTGATGGAAGGCGCGATGATCTAATCGAGAAAGCATCTAGAGTGTCGACGGAAATGGAAGTCACAATTGAAAAGCACCTAAAGAACAGGCTCCCAATTGATAAAACAAGAAGAGCGTTACGGGTTACAAGCGAAAATCGGAAAGCTGTCGAGAAGTCCGAATCTGCAATTGATGAAATTTGGGATTTAATTTCACCTTCAATACCAAATATCACTAAGAATCAGTTCTTTGGCTTCGAACCAATTACGGGTATTGACGGAGTTCAGCATACTCAGCACGGTGCAATATCTGGGGCATATATTGTGCTCAATATGTTAGGAATAAGCCCCGACAAAGGCCTTGCGAAAAGGGACAAGATCAAGAACATAATGTCAGATGGGCAGCACGCTGGAATGGCATCTTATTGTAATGCCCTAGTTTCCGCTGATAGAGGAATAATTAACAAATCAATGTGTATATTTTCGTACCTGAATAATATTACCAATGCTCTGCATTTTGAATATCAAAAAGGGTACCAGCTTCGACTTGAGGTAAGCAAAATATAACAGGCGCATGTTGTCGGACAAATTTTCCGTTGCGCTCCAAATTTGCCGCAGAGCGCCGCGTTTGAACGTCTCCTTTTTGTCTCAAGGTGCCCCTGAAGCTGTGGGGCTGAAATGTACGTATTGCAGACGTTGAGTCCTTCCTATGATTACACAGAACATGGTTTTTCAGTGGGAACGGATGTTACTATGAAGTATCAGTATGGTTATGATACCTCTAACAAGGTGTCTTGGATAATTAGACCCTTACATTCTAGGTGTTTTTGCCTTAGACTTTAGAATATAGTATGAATTGTACCTGCATAATTAGACTTTAAATTCATGTTTATTAAAAGGATCTTAAAATGAAATTCGCTTTTTATCTTTCTTTCTTATTGTTTTCCAGCTTGGTTAACGCCGAAAATAATCCTGTGAAATTATTTGAAGAAAAAGCATCTACAACTTTTGAATCTTGCAGCGCCCTAATTTCATTACAATTAATGGCAAAGTCTAGGGATAGAATTAAGCCATATTGTGGAAACATAGAAACGGTTGAAGAAGTAAAGTCGATGTACAAAATCGCAAAAGAGCATCTTGAGAGTGAGGGCAACAATGGCGGCATTGAGCAGCTTAAAAATTACTACGCTTACTGGAAAACGAGTATGGAAATCCTAATGCCGGAGTCTTTCGAAAGCGATACTGCATATAAAGATAGAATATCAAAAAGAAAAATGAGTTTGAAAGATAAAGGCACTCTCTTGGAAGTAGAAGCTGATTACTAAGGAAGCTGCGAATAAGTCCTGCAATTTAGGTCGGGTTTTGACCTTTGTTCAGGGCTCTTTCCTGATTTCAGACAGATCTTGGTTGTCGTAACATCTGGTCAATTTTAAACACATTCGCCAGAGTGAATAACATAGCCAATTGACTGTCGTTTTTCACCATCCCTTTGGAGCGAGCTTTGTTAAAACCAAATTGGCATTTGATGATGCAAAACGAGTTTTCAAATTTTGCTCAGAAACTGGCTTTTAAGTATTCGATATTGATGGCTGTTTTGTTCTTGCGAGATGCATCTTCAGTGCACGGACTTTGCCGGGACACTCGGCGATCAATCACTCCGCATTCATGTCATTCCCAGCATTAAAAGAATTAATGCAGCATTTGAGTCTATTGAAAGTGGCGAAGCCTAGCAAGAGTAGTTCATTTCCATGCTTGGCGTACACAAGACAATTAGGCAGTACACCGCAAGCAACACTGCTTAACGTGTGGCAAAAGAGGGAAAGTTATGAGTGTAATTGAGTTGACTGAAGCAATGGATGAGCAGGCGTTAAGAACTATTCAATTATTTCGCGAGCGCCTTGCTGAGCTTGAGCGGAATTGGACTGACCTTGAAAGCGAAGGATTCACTGTTTTAGGGTGGGTGGGACATAATTCCGAATGTAAATTAAACACTACTGGGACTTCTGTAAATGTTCACCGCCTCAAAGGACTGTATATTGATTTTCGCTTTTTTTGGGGTAATGATGAGCCCTCAAATTTTTACACTATTCAGAAGCTTATTGGAAAGCACTGTCGTGAGGTGGGTTCGGTTAAGAAGGCGCTCAAGTACAACAATCAACAGTGGAAACGAGCCGGGACCGGAAAAAAGTGGCATGGTTTAGATACTGACGAGATGATCAATGTTATATTCTATGGGTCTATCATCCATCAAGTAGAAGATAAGCAACCCGCTTTACAAAGTGTTAAATCCATCCTGTCGCAGACAGCAGTACATCATCTTCTTGCCATTACTATTCGGGAGCGAATGTTCCCTCTTCGGAGTCTTGAACAGATGCTATCCCCACTTACAAAAGATCGGCAAGTTGTTCAGGTTCCAGATTGCTTTGCATAAACTGCTCAACCATGGTGTTAACTTCTTCGACTTGACGACAAAGCTGTGCGTGTTGAAGGCGTTCAATGTCCGCTCCTTGTCTATTAATGCCCGTTAACTATTCTTGTGGGGCGGCAACGTACGTTAAGCCGCTGTTCGAATGAGTTTTACTAAACAACGAGGTGAGCGAATTGCGGTGATGAAATAGTCAATTGGGAGTAGTCAGCTTGAGGATATATCTCTATAAAAGAATTGATCTTTCGTGGCACCTTTATATTGAGTATCTAACATGTCATCTATTTTATTGAGTGGTAAGCTTTAAAATTCAACGCATCTATTGAGGAATGAAATGGGGCAGGAAAATAATGAAATAGAGAATTATCATAAATTTTTAACGGAAAAGATTTCGCCATTTATTTATGAGAAATTTCACAAATGCATAAGACCTATTTTTGTATCGTTGGATAATGGAGGAATAGAGCAAGTCGGCACTGCAACTCTTTTAAAAATAAATGGTGTACGTTTATTAGTTACCGCAGCTCACGTTTTCGATTACTTTGAAAATGGTAAACTTTTGATATCTCTTGCTGATAAAATTCAATTGCTTCATCCAACATTTTATATCTCTGAAAAAATCAATGGTGAGAGGCGTTTAGATAAATTGGACTTTGCTGTTCAGGCAATGGACAGTAGTTGGTATAAACATATCGATGAGCAAGAATTCATTGAAGAGAAAAATATTGCATTACAAGTCACCCCAATTGCCGATGGTCCGCATATGTGTATCGGATATCCTAATTCAAAGAATAAAAAAAGACATAACCCCAAAGTAAATAAAATTATAAAATTAAATGCCCTTTCCTTTACTGGTCATTCATGCCTCGACCAAGAAATCTACGGAAGGGTTGGTTGCAACTGCGAGTCGCATATATTAGTACAATATAGCGATAAAATTCGATATGACTCTAAATTAAAAAAAACAGGGCCAATACTGAGGGATCCCCACGAATTTAGCATGTAATCTTGCTCATGCAAGCTTCAGCGGTGAGTTCATCAAGCCAGCGGATCGTCTTTTTCCACTGATGCAGGGTAAATCGCATTGAGGTGTTAAAAGCTCTCAAGCCAAGAAAGTGAAAGGATAGTACGGATTTTGTTTCGGTATTTGCCTGAAAGCGTCGATGCTTGTTACTGACAACTAATAGCATGCCCAACAGTACAGCCACTAACGAAGCCAGTGTGGTAAGCAAGACCAGAACAGTAATGCGTGTCTTGGTTGTGCTGCGATTATTTTCATACCCCAGACCAAAGCGCGTGCTTTTCATATCCCGAAAGCCTTCTTCTATTTGCATGCGCTGGCGATAAATATCGATGACTTGTTTAGATAAGTGACGATGGTAGGGCAATGACGTCGCCAGTAGCCACGGATCTCTTGCGCCATCAGCATATTTCAATGAATTGGTATCCCGTTGGCGCGAGCCATTGGCATTAAACGCTCGTCGACCTTTCGCTTTCTCTTTAACCAACACCAAGGTACAGGCAAAAGGTCGTGACTTGACGATAAGCGCGTTATCAAATCGCTTGGGCCGTGTTGTAGCCTTTAGATAAAGCTCAGCGATAGATTGCCATTCATTACCGCCATCCAGCGAATATGAATGTGGCTTTCGCACACGTCCGACAATATGCCATCTCAATGCCTGCACTTCACGAAACCACGGCGATTTGTAGCCCGCATCAGTGACAATAATGGGCTGGCAGGTATCCGGTAAGAGCGTGTGCAATATCTCTAAAAAGTCTCTATGTGTAGTCGCTTTTGCACTGGCTTTTCTATCATGCACTTCCTGATAAAGGGTAATAGGCCGCCCTTTAACGACAATTGCGGCGCGAAGTAAAAAGTGCTTTTTGCACTTATCCAAATCTGACCAGTCAACGGCAATGACAGGATGTTTACAGGTACAAAATAACCGGCAAATCATTGCATAGATAAACGGTACTTCACGCTGGAGGTGACCATTAGATAACAGCCGGTCAGCCCGCTTAATACGGTGTTTCTCATAGGCATTGGAACGGATACCGCGCCCCATACTGGTCACAGTGGCCGAACCGCTCTCAATCAAGCTTCGCACACAGGCGACAACGGCCTGTTTGCGGGTTTTATGCATTTTATGGCTGACAAAAGAGACAAGATTGTTCAATATAGAGCGTGCATTCATGGTGTTTTCTGTGTTGGTTTTTTTTGGCGAAAGATCTGATCACCAAATGCCATGAATGTTCCCTAACTCTTTGACTTTATTTTACTATTCGTGGGGATAGCTCAGGGGCCAATATCAGCACGAGGTCTAAGTGGAGGGCCTGTTGTCATGATGGGAATTCACCAAGATGCTGATGAAATGTTTAATAGCCAAGCGTTAGGCATTGTCATTGAGTTTAAAAAAAGAGAACAAGTTCTAGTTTGTGTTAGATTCAGTGAAATATTCAAAAGAATTTCTTTGCTACTACATGAGATGAAATCGGCTAAAAGAGAGCATTCACAATAGGGATTTAACTAATTGAGCAGAGAGTGTCCGCTTTTGACCAATGAGATAAATCCAGCGCCACAAACCTGACCGTCTGCTCTTTGTCTGTTGACGCCTGCCAGTTCTCACTGTTGGGCAGTTCCATATCCAAAGATAAAAATCAAAGATTGATTCATAAAATCAGGAACATAACTGTTTTTCTATGAGTGCAATAATACTAGGGTCTTTATATTCTCTTGCCAAATCTGCCATTGTCTTATTTTCAAAAGTTATTGATATATCAGCCCCCAACATTAACGCAGAGTTAACTTTCCCCCAATTGCTGGTTAAAATTCCTTCCACTAACTTTCCTTCACTTGTATTCTTTAACTCAAAAGGTATCTTTTTGGCTTTAGGTTGCTCCTCCCGTTGGGGGAATTCGCTTATTTCAGGTTTATGCTTTTTGAGTAGAGTTTGAATACTTTCGTCTGAATGATTTTCAGCTAATTCATAAATTGTCATTTCATCTTTTTTTACTGAAAGATTCGCTCCTAGCATGATAGCTGAATTAACTTTACCCCAATTATTGGTTATAACTCCCTCAACTAACTTTTCTTCCGGTGAGCCTTTAACTATTTTGAGAGACTCATTTTCAGATAAGGGGGAAGCGCTTAGACTGTGACCACAAAACCTACATACTATTGCAGCTTTCTTGATGGTCTCAGCACAGTATGGGCAATTTTTTGTTTCTGGGATTGGATCTGGCTTGCTTGAGATGTTGCTTCGATTTGATGTCGGTTGAATGCTATCCGAAGAGTTATCTACTGGCTCAATCTTTCCAACAGCGAGTAATATAATTAAACTGATAATTGGCGAAATTATTAAAGATGCGAAAAACCAGCCTATCCCACTTCGGTTCTGACTTGCAGCGAATAAGGCTAATAAAGTTGATAATATCAACCAAAAAAATATATACAACACGTCCATGCCCTTTTTTTGATGCTTCTATAGTTACATTACAACTATTCGTTAGTAGTAGCAATGTCACTATTATCAGACGACTTTCCTCCTGACTCAGAACTATATTAAAGTATGCAAAGTCAAAAAGAATTCGAATGGGCTACTATCAAAACGTAGCATCTTATGTATGTATAACAATCTGTTTATGATTGGACGCAAAAAGCTTGGCTTACATCAATTTTAGCCAAGCTTTTCCGCCCCATAATTCGGCTTTGAATGCCCGCTGTTTGTCTTAAGCAGACGTCATTATTTACTTGTAAGGATGAATTAGCGAAAACTAGTGGTTGAGCAGTAGGCTGAAGAGCAGGGCATCCTGATTGAGAATACGGCGTTTGCAGAGGGCTTCTTTTTTGGCGCCAATGGCGTGGGCAAGCTTAATACTGGCCTGATTATCCGGCAGAGTGAAATACTCTAAACGGTTAAGGCCTAAAGGCTGTCTGGCAATTTCTATCAGGCGTTCACACAGTTTAACTGCCAGGCCCCGGCCTCTGGCCTCAGGAACCAGCCATAACCCCAGGTTGGCGTTGAGATGCACCGGATGGATGTAGTTAAGCAGGCCCATTCCCAAACATTGCTCGTTCCACATCAGCAGGTAAGTAATACCGTAGCCGATTTTACGTTGCTGTTCGAATGTCTCGATGAGGGATTCAGCATGTCGCAGGGTAGTGGGGGTTAAACCTGAACCCATCCAGGGCTTTACGGAGGCGCAAGCGAGTTTACCTGCTTCAGACAAGGCCAGTGCGTATTTGCGATGAGCGCGAATAATTTTGACTGGCCCGGCATCGGTAAAAATGGGGGCCAGCCTGACTGGCAGGGTTGTCAGATCGATCAAAAGAGTTTCTTATCGATAACTCTGGCTAGCAGCACAACCACTAATACTACAAAGTAGGTGCCGAATATGATTTGCATCCACTCAGCCATCCCCATCGATAGAAACTGCCAACTGTTTTCCAGACAGTCGCCCCTGGCGGCAAATATGGCAGGTAGCCATTCATGTAGCGGTGCCCACTCGGGGAAATTAGGGAAGATTTCACAGGTGCCGAAGAACGGATCGTCCGACTCGATAATTTCAATGTGCTCAGAAGCTATTATAAAGCCTCTTACTGCACTGTATCCCCACAATCCATAACTTACCAAACGAGTGAGCGGGTGGTTGAACAGCAGCACCAGCAGGCCCGCCAGCACAATGCCCCACATCGCTGTGCGTTGGTAAATACACATTATGCAGGGTTCAAGACCCATGCCGTGTTGAAAATACAGCGCCGTGCACTCCAGTGCCAGCGAGGTGGCGAGGAGTGCCAGCCAGGCAGACTTTTGTTCTGCCCAGCTACTCAGTCCATTCAACAAACCCATTCTTTATAATGCTCCTAGTGGCCGCTGTTATCGGCACCGGGAACACCTGTGTGGTGCTCTATAAGGTGCATGTCGTAAAGCCATTGGGTGGCGTCTGCTAGGCCCCAGTAAGTGGCCAGTAGGCCTACAATTGCCAGTACTATGGTGTAAGGAAGGGCCATAAAGACCATGCGGCCATAGGAGAGTCTTAACAGCGGTGCAATCGCCGATGTCAGCAGGAACAGGAACGCAGCCTGACCATTCGGGGTTGCCACACTTGGCAGGTTAGTACCGGTGTTAATAGCAACTGCCAGTAAGTCAAACTGGTCACGGGTAATTTCGCCGTTGGCCAGCGCGGTGCTGACTTCGGTAATGTATACCGAGCCCACAAACACGTTATCGCTCACCATCGACAGCACCCCATTGGCCAGATAGAACATCACCAGCTGTGTGGTGCCTTCAAAACCCAGTACCCAATGGATAACCGGTGCAAATAAACCCTGTTCGATAATGACTGCGACCACACCAAAAAATACGCATAGCAGAGCGGTAAAGGGCAGCGCTTCTTCAAACGCTTTACCCAGCGCGTGCTCTTCAATAACGCCACTCATGGAGGTGGCCAGTACAATAACTGATAATCCGATTAAGCCTACCGCGGCCATATGTGTGGCAAGGCCTACAACCAGCCATACACCGATCAGCGCTTGCACACCCAGGCGCGCTTTATCACGCACGGAGCGGGCCTGATCCATCGACTTATCATAATCCACCAGAATTTGACGCACTGCATCTGGCAGTTTGGCGCCGTAGCCAAACAATTTTGTTTTTTCCAGCATGACGGTCGTCAGGATACCCATCAGGAATACCGGAATGGTGATGGGTGACATACGGATGAAGAACTCTACAAAGTTCCAGCCGGCTTTATCTGCAATGATCAGGTTTTGCGGTTCGCCTACCATGGTCATTACACCACCCAGCGCGGTACCGACTGCAGAGTGCATCATCAGGTTACGCAGGAAGGCGCGGAAGTCATCCAGATCATTAGAACCTAAATCTGCCACGCTGTCGTCGGAGGTATGGTCGTGCTCGTGATGAAATTCTTTGCCCGATGCGACCTTGTGGTAAATGGTGTAGAAACCGAGGCCAACGGCGATGATTACCGCAACAACGGTTAACGCGTCGAGGAAAGCAGATAGAAACGCCGAAGCAATAATGAACGCCAGTGACAATACGGTTTTATTTCGCACCCGAATAACCAGCTTGGTAAACAGAAACAGCAGCAGGTCTTTCATAAAGTAGATACCGGCCACCATAAATACCAACAGCAACAGCACTTCGAGGTTGACCTCTATCTCGTGCATCATGTGCTGGGGGGTTGTCATGCCTATGAAGAGTGCTTCTATAAGTAACAGCCCGCCGGGCTGCAGGGGATAACACTTTAGCGCCATAGCCAGGGTAAAGATAAACTCGATAATCAGTAACCAGCCGGCCAGAAATGGATCGAGCATGAAAATCAGAGGGTTAGCAATTAAACAGCCGATAATGGTCTTTTTATACCAGTCTGGCGCATGCCCCAGAAAATTCTTATAGATCGCCATGGTCATAGAGGTTTGCATGGAGTAATTTCCTTTTTTATCACAGGCTTAATTTGTTGTTCTCAGCTAATAATAGACGAGATTTATAATTTTTTGTCACCACCTGGGTGACAGTTTGAATGTGAATGTCTGTTTTTAGGACACTTTTCGTCTAATGCTTGCAAAGACTAACCGAAATCTATCCCGACAGGAAGTAGAAAGCGACGTATCTCAGACCATCTGCGCACAGCTGTTTAAAAAATGCGCGAAGTGAAAATTATTGCTGCTCTTGCGCATATTTCATTGTCAGACTGAGAAAAACTGTCACTTGTCAACCAGTTTGTTATGCTGTTTTAACACGTAAAACTGTTACAATTGGTCGTATCTAATTAAGTTAGGTGATTCAAGCCGCCTAACGGCGATTTATTCATTGTGCTTATGAAAATTCATCTGGTACAATCAGTTTGAAAATAACAAGAACGTTCAGTGGCGAGCAAATATGATATACAAGGCACAAAGTCCGGCTGGTTTTGCCGAGGAATACATCGTAGAGTCGATTTGGAGTGGACGTTTTCCTCCAGGAACAATTCTTCCCGCTGAACGGGAATTATCCGAACTCATTGGGGTAACACGTACCACGTTACGTGAAGTGTTGCAGCGTCTGGCCCGGGATGGCTGGTTAACCATTCAGCACGGTAAGCCAACCAAAGTGAACAACTTCTGGGAAACCTGCGGCCTTAATATCCTCGAAACCCTGGCTCGTCTCGATCAGGACGGTATACCAGAACTGGTTGATAACCTGTTGGCAGCCCGCACCAATCTGAGTGCAGTCTTTATTCGTGGTGCCATCCGCAAAAACCCTCAGGCGTCGGCAGAAATCATTGCCCGGTATAAAGACGTTGAGGAAGACGGTAAGGCTTTTGCACACTTTGATTATCAGCTGAACCACGATTTAGCCCTGGCGTCTGGTAATAATGTCTTTGTGCTGATGATGAACGGCTTCCGCGGTTTATATTCGCGCATTGGTGGTTTCTTCTTCTCAGACCAACGTGCTCGCGATGTAGCCAAAGAGTTCTACGCCAAATTACAGCAGGTTGCCGAGCAAGGCGACTACAAATCGGTACCCGCAGTGGTGCGAGAATATGGTTATGCTTCAGGCCAGGTGTGGAATGAAGTCCGCGAAACCATGCCTCAGGATTTAGTTGATTAAGAGCCGCACCCGCGGCTCTTTTCTTATCTGCGTTACAACAAAACCTCACACTAATGCGTTTTTAGTATGTGATTTCTAAATTCTCCTTTTACACTGATTAACAGATAGCAAAAGGAGACCAAATCATGGCAGCTAAAGACGATATCAAAAGCAAAATCAGTGAAGCCGAAGAGTTCGCCCGTAAAATCTGGTTGGCAGGTTTAGGTGCGTACGGCAAGAGCGTCGATGAAGCACAGGGCCAGTACGAAAAACTGACCAAAGACGCTAACAAGATGTTCGACGAGCTGGTGACTAAGGGCGAGACCCTGGAGTCAGACGCCAAAGACAAATTCAAAGAAACCACCAGTGAAGTAGAAAGTCGTGTTGCTGACGTTCGCAAAAAGCTGGGTCTGGATACAGACGATACCGATCAGAAGATCGAAGAGCTTTCTGCCAAGGTTGATGCACTGACTGAAGCGGTCGCTAAACTGGCAGCGAATAAGTAACAACTGGTCGGGCAGCGATGGCTGCCCAATCAGCTAAGGAGTTATTATGTCAGATAAAAAACCGACATCTCCCATTATGGGCTGGTTTGAAGCCGGGTTAGGCTTGTTTACAGAGCAACTCAATGCGGCCAATCAGCAGGTTCAGCATAAGGTGGATGAGTCGCAAAAAACACTGGATGAGCTCGCCGCACGGGGCGCTGAAGTTGAAGCGCAGATCCGTAAAACGGTAGACCCATCGCAGTGGCTTGAGCTGTGGCGTCAATCGCCGTTGCATCATTGGATGCCAACATTTACCACGTCCAAACAAAAGCGGGCGATGCAGATTGAAGCGCTGTCAGCCAAAGTGGATTTACTGGTAGAACAGGTTGCCCTGTTGGCGGCAAAACAGGCAGCAGCAAAAGCGGAAGAGAAACCGCAACCAGTTGCTAAGCCGAAAGCCACGCGAGCGAAAAAGACTACCGCGACAAAGCGGACTACGTCGACTCGCGCTACGAAGTCAGCCACAGCTCGTAAAACGGCAAGTAAGGACGCTCCTACGAAAGACGAGTAGACCTTAGTAATGTCAGAAAAAAGGCCGGTTAACCGGCCTTTTTTGTTAAACAGTTGACAGCTAATCGGCCGCTCGTTGTTTTTTCAGTTCCTCACCATACGCTTTGGACATCTGCATAATTTTAGGGTAGACGTCTTTCATCAATTGCTGAGTAACTTGCATGGAAGCGGCCATGACTTCAGGCATTTTCTTGACTACCGACTGGCCGGTTTCTGATTGGTAAAATGCCAGCATATCCTGTAGTTCCTGCTCAGTATAATGGGCCAGGTAGAGGTCAATCATGGGTTCTTTTAATGTGTCCCAGTTCATTTCTTCTTGCAGCATCAGGTTGACCTTTTGCATATGCTTTTTGAAGCTGGCTCGCTCTGATTCTTCAATTTTGAATTGCTCAGCCATATTGGCAAACATGCCATCAAACTGAGCATAAACCGCATCAAGTGTGCTATCCGCACCGGAGGCTATTAGTAATGCTTCCACGGTATCGCGTTGAGCCGAGTCGGCTGCCGCGTGGCTGCTTAAACTCAGGGTGGCGATAATGATCATTAATACTTTACGCATTATAAATTCCTTTTTCCTTAGTTAATTCCCAAATCAGTTTACCCCAATATCAATTGCTGATCGATAGGGATAAATTTGCTGGCAGACTGCATAAGTGAAGCAGCGGTAAGCGCCGGCACGCCATATACCTCAACCTTTTTCCCACCTTGTTCGGTAAGCCGGTTACAGAGAATACTGAAATCACCGTCACCGGATACGAGAATGAGTGTATCGGCTTCACTGGCGGCATCCATCATATCAATGGTGATCCCCACATCCCAGTCACCTTTAGCAGAACCGTCTGCACGCTGAATAAAAGGCTTTAGTTTTACTTCAAAGCCAATGGCACGGAGGATATTCTGAAACTCGCGTTGCTTGGTATCGCCGCGCTCAACGGCATAGGCAACCGCTTTAACCACTTGCCGGTTAGCGGTGGCTTTACGCCAGAAAGCGTTGTAGTCGAAGTTCTTGCGGTAGGTTTGACGGCTGGTGTAATACACATTCTGCACATCAACAAATATTGCCACGCGTTCCATAAACAAGCGCTGCCTTTTGATAAACAGGAAAGGGCAACATAGTAACAGATGCCTTACTGAAATATATCGTTACAGTTAACCAGTACATTACCAGCGAATGCGTTTGTGGTTATCGGTCGCTCCTTTTAGGATAGTTTTACAGATTTCAACCAAAATGGTTGAAAAGGACATAGGCCATGAAAAGCATTACCGGCGATACAATTCAGGCTATTTTATTATGCTCGATGGCGCTGTTTAGCTTTAGGGATGTTAGCGCTGCAGACAACGCGCTTATATTCTTCGTTGCTGGTGGAGCGAGTTGGTCTCTAGCCTGTCTGCCGTTGTTCATCAAGGACCAGTTGGCGCAGATACAAAAACAACGGCAGGCCTAAAGACACGCCGACACAGAGCGTTGCCAATGCCGCCAGCCAGTGGTTTTTGATAGCCAGACGCTTTCCTTCAACCACAATAAAGATGGCTATGTTCGGATTAACTGTTGTTGAATCGAAAAGAGCCTGTTTTCGTTAAGGTTTTCTGGATTATCCATAAACCTGAACCAACCCAGGTAGTGTTCCAAGTATTTTGTGGCTACTCCGTGAAACCGTTTCATCCACGCTTTCAGACGGCTGTGATAGGCGTTAACATTCTGAATATGAAAGACTTTATCTATCACCTTAACACCTCCCGCCACGTCTAAGCGCTTGTGTATTAAATCATTTTTCTCAGAAAGAGCTATGTAGGGCTTATATCCATCACTACATAACACACTGTCTTTCTCTAATTTTCCTGCTAGCTCCTGATGCAGAGTTGCCGATGTAACACTTGGCACAACGGCCTCATACGTATTCTTGGCTCTGTCTCTGACCGTTAAAACGGGCACCCAGTCATCTTTTGAACGCCCTCGTTTTTTCGCTTTCATCCCTCTTTTGCGGGGCTGACGAGTCATACGTTTTGAGCCTTTCTCTGAGTAGGGAAAAAGTGTTTCGTCAGCCTCGATAATACCTTCTAGTTTGCTCGCTTTCAGTGCTGATGGTAGCGCTAGGAATCGATGCCGCCACCTGAACGATGTTTCAAGGTGGAGACCACATTCTTCGGCACATTTACGCAATGGCTTACTGTCCAGCATACAGCGAATATATTCTAACCACAGCTCTTTGTACCTCAGTCGAGCTAGCGGTGTCGCCGTTGTCGCTACAAAGGTTTTGCCGCAGTTCTTGCAGCGATAACGCTGCATCTTGTTTACCTTGCCGTGCCGATTGATCAGTGAGCTATGGCAGTGCGGACATTCAGGGTTTTCAACCATCCGCTCCTCAAGCTCTGTTATCAACTGTGAGACGCTATCAGTGCCTTTCAGCAGCTTCTCAACATAACGGGTTTGACTATCTGTTAAGTGTTCTAACTCGGCTATAAGCTTTGTAAATTGTGCTGGGATCATGATCAACCCTCAATAACTGTATTCATATACAGTATAGCAACAATTTAGCAGAACATAGCCATAAAGATAAGCAGTACCAGTGCTGAAACTACCACATCGAACACGAAGAAGCGGCTGATTTGATTAACCAGCAAGTGTTCAAAAAACAGTGGCAGATCTGCGCCGTTGACCATTAGCCAGGGCACAAATTGAGAAAGCGGCAAGGCAGCGCCCACAACGCAGAATAGCAAATACACATGTTTGAGTGACAAACCTGAATCCTTATGGTTTTGTGGGTAACAGATTACTCCATAATACCTTCAGGCGTATGGTCAAACAATCGGGCCTCACGGGCTTTGAGAGCCCTGAGTTTGCTGCGCAGGGTTTCGCTTATCCGCGTGTTACGGTCAATGACGTCCAGTTGTGACCAGGTGGCTCGTTCGCCACTGGAAATCAGCTCCTGAATACTGTTAAGCGTAGGGTTAGCCGCTACCTGCATTAAATTGCGTAACTGCTTTTGCGGCAGAATGTTGATATTGCCCACATACTGCTGATCGATCACCGACCGTACTTTGTGCAGTGCCAGTTTGCTGCTGCGATTAGGTACCAGATGCTCCATAATGTCGAATGCATAAATACTATTCGCTTTGGCGAGCTGGCGCAGATGCCGAAATGTCATACTGGAAAGTGTTTTCGCCTGCGTTCGTGAAGACGATAAAAACGGCACCGCCAGTGGGTTGGTCTGACTCACAATACTGTGGTTTACGCCATATAATCTGGCCAGACGTTCAAAGGGCAGGTCGGCCATAATCGAGCCGTCGGCAAAACGGCGGTTAGGAATATACGGCACAATGTCACCACTGCTCGTTTTCGCTTTTAGCTGTACCGATGTGAATAACAGCGGCACCGCACAAGAAGCTCGAATGGATTGCATAATTAACGCGTTGGGGGAGGTTTTTGCATTGAGCAGTCTTGAGTACTGATGCAAATCCGCCGGTGAAACGGTTACCGTAATGTGGCGGCCGGTTTTTTTATAGGCTTCTTCAAAAGTTGTCAGATCAAATAACGAAATCAGCGTGTTTTCCAGTGCCCGGCTGTCCAGAATACTTTTACGGCCCAGGCCGCCCCATAACCGCCAGTTCTGAAAGTGTTCAAATATAAATTCTGCACTCAGCGCTTCGAGTAATTCGTCGTGAGTGCGGGTGCCCAGCATCCCGGCAATAATAGAGCCTGCGCTGGCACCTGAGATCACCGTAGGCAGCAGGTTTTGCTCATTCAGCGACTTCACCACACCACAATGGAAAAAGCCCAGCCCGGCACCGCCGGACAGCATTAAACAGCTGCGGCCAAAGGCATGGGCGGTTTCTTCAAAAAACGACAGCTTGTCGTAAAAGTCGATATGATCTTCATCGGCGTGATAGATCTGCTCCAGTGCACTAACAACCTGAGTAATAAATTCCTCAATCAGGTGTTTGGTACCAATTTTACTGTGACCAAGTAACTCAGGGTTAGCGATGTTGCCTAAATTGCCGTGGAGCCCCTCGTGGAGAATCGACATTAAGCTACTGATATCATTTTGACTCTGGGCAAACTTAATGCGTTGCACCCGTTTACGGATTAAACGATAATCGTACAAGCGGCAAGGATCCTTGGCTTTCCAGTCGTCTGCCCCTGACAACGCGTCATGGGCCTCGCAGGCTTCTTTGTATTCCTGATAACTGCCAGCATGCTCAATGGCGCGTTCCAGTTCGCCTAATTTTGATTGAAATACGGTCATACATCCCCCGCCACTGATTTGGTTAATTTCCGGTATTTGCGCCTATACTGGCAGTGTAGAGTTAACAATTAGAATCGGCTAACTAATTTGTTGGACCACGGGAATAAAGAATTTACGTCAGCGTTTGTTAATTGCCGAGTGATTTGCTTTTAGTTGATCTAAGCCGATGTATAAACAAAGTTAATTTGACCAATACTGCACCACAAAGTAGCCTGAGCACTGACAATGATAACAATAGCCTTGTAGCACCAACATGGAATGGAATGTACAAACCTTAAGTTTGCTGTCGATCCCGCTAATTAGCGCGTTAGTAGGATGGATCACCAACTATCTGGCGGTAAAAATGATGTTTTATCCGCTTGAGTTTGTCGGGATCCCGCCAATTTTTGGCTGGCAAGGCCTGATACCAGCCAAACGACGACAAATGGCCGAAATTGAGGTTGAACTGGTGCTGGGTAAGTTACTCAGTGTTGAAGAGCTTGCCGGCCGACTCGACCCCCGGGAGCTCACCAATGCTATTGAACACCGCCTGCAGCAGGTGGTACGTAAAATTGTAAACGAAGTGATGGAAGAGTCGGCACCACAGCTATGGGCTGTTCTGCCGGTGCAGGGTAAAAATCTGGTGTACCGCCGTATTGAAGACGACATCCCTTATGTGGTCAGCAAAATGGTGGAGGATTTCCAGCACAACGTTAATGAAATTCTCGATATCAAAGAGCTGGTGGTAGAACAGTTGGTTAATTCTCCCGAGCTGATTAACGAGATATTCCTGCGTTCCGGTGAGCGGGAGTTTCCTTTTATCGTGCGTTCCGGCTTTTACTTTGGCTTCTTATTTGGCCTGCCTACCATGGCTTTGTGGTACCTGTATCAGGCCTGGTGGATCCTGCCGTTGGGTGGTTTGCTGGTGGGTTATGCGACTAATTGGATTGCCATTAAAATCATTTTTGAACCCAAACGTCCGGTGCGTTTTATGGGCTGTACCATTCAGGGCATGTTTCTTAAGCGGCAGAAAGAAGTGTCGCGGGTATACGCAGATATTATTGAAACCAAGCTGATCAACTCAAAAAATATCACCCATATGATTCTGCATGGTTCCGGCTCAGCACAGCTGCTGGAACTGATAGAACTGCACGTCAATGATGCTATTGAACGCTATGTCGCCATCGCTCAGCCGTATTTTGCCTTGGGGGTTGGTTCCGAAAATTACTTCAAAATGAAATCCATGGCGGTTCGGCGGTTATTTGAAGACAGCGATAAATATTTGCTCTATGCCTTTGATTATGCCAATCAGGCCCTGCGCGTCGGCGATGATTTATGCGAGCGCCTGCAAGCCTTGCGCTCAGAAGAATTTGAAGGGGTATTGCGCCCGGCCTATCAACAGGATGAGTGGAAACTCATTATTACCGGGGCTTTACTAGGCATGGCCGCGGGTGTAGCACAACTTTACCTGTTGATGTTGGGCTAGGGCAGAGGGTTATGGCCAGTAAAACCGCAGAACGTATCCTTGCCGCCGCACTTACCTTGTTTAATGAACAGGGAGAAAATGCCGTTACCTCAGTGGATATTGCCATGGAGCTGGATATCAGTCCCGGTAATCTGTACTACCACTTTAAGGGCAAAGAGCAAATTATTGATGGCCTGGTACACTGGTTCAGCGAAGCCATGCAAACCTTGTTGCGCCCGGCTACACTGGAAAAAGTGCAGGCGGAAGATTTCTTTTATTTCATTGCTATTGTGCTGGATAAACAACAGCTGTTTCGCTTTATGTATCGCAGCCCGGCCGATCTGGCCGAGAAATACCCCAAAGTCAAACACTGGCATAAACAGCAGATCAGGCAAATGGAGTCAAGTTTAAGCCAGTTATTATTGCGCTTTGCGGCGCAGGAGGCATTGCTGGCCAGCCCCGCCGAACAGCGCTTAATGGTGGATTTAATTATAATGATCCTGACTCAGGCAAATCAGTATGACGACCTGCGTAATAATGATGACCCCAAGGCGCAAAAGTTTCACGCTCTGAGCCTGATGATGACAGCACTACTGCCGCGCTTTCGCCTGCAGGAAACAACCGTGGCTCAGCTACGCAAAGCTATTGAGCATCACTCCATGGCGAATCTGACGTTACCGACTGTCAGGGGGGATATATGAGCCAGAAACTGTCTTTCCTGGACCGTTCGTTCTGGATCACTGAGTCTAAAGCGAATCCCAAGCATGTAGGTTGCCTGCAATTGCTTGAAATGCCAGAGGGCAGCGATCCCAAAGCCTACGTGAGCGCGCTACATGAAGAAATGCAAGGCTATGCCCGGGCCTGCCCACCGTTTAACTGTCGGGTGAAAGCCGTGGCTATCTGGCCGCTGGGTTTACAGCCGGTGAAGCACATGCAAATGGATTATCACGTTCAACTGCATCAGGTAAAGGATGTACACGACCGTCCGGCATTGGACGAGTTTATTGCCCGTATGCATGAAACCCGGCTCGACCCCGACAAGCCGCTCTGGCAGTATCATTTTTTATATTCTCCTTCCCAGCAGGTATTTGCTATTTATGCGCGGGTCCATCATCTGTGTGGTGATGGCACTACCCTGGTGCGCTGGTTTCAGGCCGGTTACATGGATGAGCCTCACAGTACCGGCTTTGTGCCGATATGGGCGTTAAAACGGCTTAGGCACCAAAAACGCCCACAGTATAAGCGCATGAAACGTTTCTGGATAAATCTGTGGGAAATGCTCCTTACTGGTAAGGATTTACTGGTAATTTTTACCCGTTTATTATTACGCCTGATCCGGATTAACCGTCATTATATGCCGGTGCCCTTTACCGGTACCCGTACCGTGCTTACCGGGCAGGTTAAAGCGGGGCGGGCAGTGGCAACCTTTGATTTGGATTTTGCCCGTGTGCGGGCGCTGGCACGGCGCACCAGAGCTTCGGCTAACGAAGTATTACTCACCGCGTTTGATATTGGCGTTCACCGCTTGTTACAGGATCACGGTCATGTATTTACCCGTGCGTTGTATACCAATATGCCCATCAATTTAAGAAAACCCGGCGAAAAAACTACCGGTAATCGCATTGCCATTGTACCGGTCCAGTTAGCCCACGATGAGAGCGATCCATATCTGCGCCTGCGACAGATTATTTATCATCATCGCATTGTTAAGCAGGCCGCCCAGCGGGCCCGGCCTTCTGCTTTCAGCGGATATACCATTGTTATCCAGGCCATCGCGCTGGTATTTGAGTGGCTGCATATTTCAGACTGGGTAAAGCCCATTGCCAATGTGCTGGTATCCAATATCCCCGGGCCGAAACAGCAAAAGTACTTTAAAGACAGCAAATTGCTTGCCTGTTACCCTATTTCTACCCAAACCCCGGGGGGCGGCGTTAACATCACCCTAATGACCTATAACGGCACGGCCAATATTGGTATGGTGTGTTGTAATCAGCAGATTAAATCGTTGCAACCGTTGGCGGAGTACTGCCGCGAAGCTTTTGAAATGCTGGAAGCGAGTATTGACGATCCGGGCCTGAGTATCGACGACATTGGTGAACACAGCGACGAGGTGCCACTTTCCATTGTCAGCGATCACTAGTAGCATTGCCGCTTCTGTTTTACCGAGGTATTCCCATGTGGCGTTGTCCGCTTTGTCAGCAACCATTACAGCAATCGATGCGCACCTGGCGGTGTGAAAATCGTCATGCCTTTGATGAGGCCAAATCCGGCTATCTAAACTTACTGCCGGTGCAGAATAAAAAGTCCAAACAGCCCGGTGATGACAAAACTATGGTTAATGCGCGTCGCCAGTTTCATGATGCAACAGGCTATCAGCCACTGATGGCAGCGCTGGTAGAGGTTATTCAGAAGCACTATGCAGGGCCGTCTGCTGTGCGCCTGTTTGATGCCGGTTGTGGCGAGGGCAGTTATCTTGGCTATATCGCACAGGCGCTACAGGATGCAGAGCGTAAAGTGAACGCATCTGGCTGCGATATTGCCAAACATGCTGTCGATCTGGCGGCTAAACGCTATAAAAATTGTCATTTTGCGGTAGCCAGCAGTGCCCATTTGCCGCTTGAGGATAATTCGCAGGATGTGGTGTTGCAGGTATTTGCGCCGGGCAGTGATACCGAATACCAAAGAGTAATTGCACCAGGGGGTCTGCTGATTGCAGTCGACCCGGCGGAAAATCACTTATGGTCAATAAAAAAAGCTATTTACGATAGTCCGCGTCAGCATAAGGTTGAATTTGCCGAACGCGCTGGATTTAGTCAGCTCATTGAGCAACGGATGAGTTTTACGGTGGATTTATCCGACCCACAAACTCGCCAGGGACTGCTGGAGATGACCCCTTATTACTGGCGTTTACCGCAGGCGGAAGCCCAGGCACGGTTTGCTGATATAAAGCAGGTGGAAGCGGATTTTGTTATTCACGCCTGGCAACGGGAGCACAGTTAAACTAAAAATTTGTGTGCTCTGTATATTGCGAAATCAGATACCAACCCACATAGTAAAGAGGTGCCAGTAAGTTAAGGAAAACCCATGCATCTCGCTCAGCTCAATATCGCCAGGCCAAAATTTCCTTTGGATTCCATAGGGATGGCTGATTTTGTCAATAATCTCGAGCCGATAAACACCGTTGCTGAAAGCAGCCCGGGGTTTATCTGGCGCTTAAAAGACGATTCCGGTAACGCTACCAGTATCCCTGTGTTTAATGATCCCGAGCTAATCGTCAATATGTCGGTATGGCAGGACGTTGCCTCGTTAAAGCAGTTTATGTTTAAAACCCACCATATCGATTTTCTGAAACGCAAAAAAGAATGGTTTGTGCCTCTCGATAGTGCGTCTTACGTGATGTGGTGGATAGAAGAAGGGCATATTCCGACGGTGGCTGAAGCCGAGGAACGCTTAGTTCATCTTCGTGAGCATGGAGAAAGTGACTTTGCGTTCAGTTTTAAGCACAGCTTTAATAAGTAGAAAGGTTATCGACCAGGCTGTGAAGGTTAGGCCGATAACTATCGTTGATTTACTCAGGTATCAGGAGTGAGGCTAGCGTTTGCCAAAGTCGCTGAGTAAGGCCTCGTCGATTACGCCATTATGCTTAAAAATAACGCCATCTTTCATGACCATGTCGACATCGCGCACTAAGTTCATATATTTAAGCACATTGCCACGCACAGCGATGATATCGGCAACCTTACCTGGTGTTACTGACCCATAGCGGTCCTGCACGCCCATCATTACCGCTGGCCAATAAGTCGCTGCCCGTAGTGTGTCCATGGCGTCAAATCCCATGTCATGCACCCAGACTGCCATTTCCTGCCAGGTAGACTGACAATGAAATTTCATTGGGATCCCGGAATCCGTACCTACCAGCATCATCACACCCGTTTGCTTTAACTGATTGATTTTATTCTTAATGGTTGGGGTTCTGAGCGGCGTTAGTTGCATGTAATTAAGGTGCCCAGGTTTGGCAATCGATTGCTTAATATCGGCAATGGTGTCGTCTTTTAAGCCACGCTTCCAGCAGGCATCGTCCAGTTCTTCCGGGTTAGCTACCAAATCGGGATAGGTAAATAATCCTTCCATGGTAGGAGTCCAGAACAATAACCCGTCAAAAATGCCGGTGGCGGTTCGCTCTACTAATGTATCCAGTACGTCTTGTGGGTATCCCGGCGCGGTAGTCAGCCCGGTATGTTCAAAATTATCAATACCGATTTCTACGCCGACGCGAATTTCATCCGGTTTATGCGCATGGGCGACCACTTTCATGTTGAGTCGGTGCGCCTCATCTACAATGGTCTGGGCTACCGGGCGTGGCATATCGTCATGGTCGATGAGCTTAACGATTTCCATGCCGGCGTCGTGCAAGCGTTTGACCGCGGCTTTTGCTTCGCTCTCGGTGGTGACTTCCCATCGATAGTGTTTTTGCCAGTCCAGGACTTCTGCCTGTAAGAATGGCCCTGAGGTATACAGGGTGGGGCCGGGGATCTCGCCGTTAGCGAGTTTTTGCTTAATGGCGACAGAGTCCTCAAGGGGCGCGCCCAGATCGCGAACACTGGTGATGCCCGCAAGCAGCAACTGTACCAGTGAGGCCGGCATAATCTCATCCACCTGACGGTCGCGATACGCTTTTTGCCAGTGCGTATAATTGGCGTGACCGGTAAGCATTATGTGGGCATGACTTTCCCATAAACCGGGCAGCACGTCGTGCCCTTCGGTGGAGACTACCCGATAGCCCGCGGGCACGGTTAGCGAATCCACCGTGCCGACCTTTTCAATGATGCCGTCTTTTACCAGTATCACGCTATTGTGTAGCGGGCGTTCGGCTGTGCCATCGATGAGTCTGCCACCCACCAGGGCGATATTTTCTGCCTGTGATGGCATGCTAGTGAGCAGGCCGGCTAATAAAGTTAGTGTCGTTAGTAACCGCATTATTTATCCTTATTCTGGTTATCCTGATTTACGTTATGCTCACCGATTGAACAAATCAATGTTTTCTTTAGAGATATTGATACCGTGGCTGGTATGCTTAACAGAGAAAATGCATCAGTCATCAGTGCTGAACGACCGATGCATACGACTAACCAAAGTCTTCAGCCAGCTTTAGCGGCCTTTAAACTTTCGCGACTCTTTTTGCGAAAAGTTCACAAACCGGGTAAAGGCTTTATCCTTAGCCCTTTTCTGAGCGAGTGAGGCGGAGTTAAGCGCATCTTCGCGGAGCAACTTCTGGTAGTTGGACAATCGCCGTGAGTCCAGTGAACCTTGCCCCACCGCGGCCTGCACTGCACAGCCTGGCTCCTGATCGTGCTGACAGTCGGCAAATCGGCATGTTTCAGCTAAGCGTTGGATATCGGCAAATGCCGAGACAATCCCATCATGACAATCGGCTAACTGTAATTCCCGCATACCCGGAGTATCGAGAATGAGTCCGCCCTGTGGTAAAGGAAACAGTGAGCGACCGGTAGTGGTATGGCGCCCTTTGGCATCATCCTCACGAATATCCTGCGTAGACTGACGGGATTCACCCAGTAAGGTATTGGTAAGCGTTGATTTGCCTACCCCGGAAGAGCCAAGCATGACTACCGTATTACCGGGGGTCAGCCAGTCACGTAAAGCATCCCTACAGCTATTCTCCAGTGCGTTAACGGTGACAACCTGCAACTGTTTATCGATGCGGCGGACATTGTCGCGCCAGCTTTCGGGCTCATCGGTAAGGTCAGCTTTGGTTAACACCACCACCGGTTCTGCGTCGGCCGCTTGTGCGAGTGCCAGGTAGCGCTCAATGCGGCTGGGGTTAAAGTCTTCGTTCATCGAACAAACGATAAATGCGGTGTCGACATTGGCTGCAATTAACTGCCATTCAATACCGGTGCCGGCTGATTTGCGTTTAAAGCAGCTGTATCGCTCGAGCAAGCGTACAAACTGTTTATTTTCATTCAGCAATACCCAGTCGCCAACTACCAAAGGTGGCATGGCAGGCGTGATTGGCAAGGTAAAGGTATGCGGATCCGTTGCTACGGTCAGCTGAGATTTATGTTGTTTAGTGACTCTGGCAGGGATTATTTGATCCCACTCTTCAAGAGTAAGTTGTTGCTGGAAAAAAGGCCGCCAGCCCATGGCGGAGAGACGTTGAAAATTAGTCATAATTAACCCTTAACTAACGTTAATGTTTTCATTAAGGGGGCGAAAGGCCCCGGCATTAGTACCGGGCGGTAAAAGGGCGGTTTAGTTAGCCCATAGCCCGGTCAGGGTGACGACAATCATCAATAATCTCCTAACCGTTATTCAACGTTATGGAGTATAGCCTAATAGGCATCCGTGTGCACTGGGTCAGTGTTGACTTTATGCACTCAGGACTTTCCTCATCCGCTCAGGGCTGTTCGGTAAAGAAAAACCGGAGCTGGTTTTCTTCTACGGCTACCCGTTTGCCATAGCGGCCAAATAGGAATTCCCGCCAGTGGTTGTCATCCATGGTGTATTCCAGTGCGCGCTCATCGAGCCTTGAGAGTAGTTCCTTGGCCAATCTGGGCTTGTGGTAATCCAGTATTCGTTGGGTGTTGCCGTGTAAATAGAGTTTCAGATAATCCAGTTCCTGATCGGTAGAGCCCGCCGACACCAGACTCAGTGCCGAGCGTAACGGCTGGCCCAGTAAGGAACCAAGCCCGGATAGCGGCAAAGGCAGTAATTTGTCAATAATAAACTGAGTGTCTTTTACCAGTGAGTATTGGTCATTGAGTAAATGAATAAAATCCACCCGCGTGTCGGTAAGGTGCAATGAGCGACTGGCCGGATAGTAATTGGGCAGGGCGCTAATGCCTGCAGCCGCATGGGCCTTATATATGCGTGAGCCCATTACTTTTACTTCAATGGCACAGAGGATCTGCACGGTAAGTCGATTAGTGGATGTGGGCATACTGAGCTGTGCTTCCAGGCAGGTAAAATGACCTTCGCCAATCGGCACTGCTAACGGTTCGGTAAAGGGGAAATGTGGGGCGATGAGTTCATTAAGCTCTTGTTCGGTAAATATCTCGTACTGCAGGCGGCCGCTTTTAATCAGGCAATAGCCTACCAGGGCATGCATTCTGTCGCGCCAGCTTAATGGAGGTAACAAACATCAATCCTTGCATTGTAAAGAGGGGCAACCCCATTGTTGCGGTAAATCATAACAGTGCTGTTTACACTGGCTCAAGGCTTAAAATTTTTTGCGTCGCTGGCGACAATGGCGTAGCGTAGATTCAACTGGTACAATCAGTTGGTAAAGGCGAGAATAACCAAACGGGCTCAACCAATCAACAGCGGGTGAACGATGCATATTCCTGTTCAACAATTCGACTACGTGATCATCGGTGGCGGTTCTGCCGGTGCCGTGCTGGCGGCGCGTTTAACCGAAAACCCAATGATTCGGGTCTGTCTGGTTGAAGCGGGCAGCAGCGATCGTAACCCGTTTATTCATATCCCCTTTGGTTTATCACTACTGGCTCGATTCGACAGCATTGGCTGGGGATATAACACCGAACCACAAACGGCACTGAACGACAGAGAGCTATTCTGGCCTAGGGGCAAAACGCTCGGCGGATCAAGCTCAATTAATGCTATGTGTTATATCCGTGGCCAGGCCGAGGATTATGACCGCTGGGCAGCGCAGGGGGCTGATGGATGGGATTTCGAGTCAGTTCTGCCATTTTTTAAGCGCGCAGAGAATTACTGTGGCGGTGCCGATGAATACCACGGTGTAGGCGGCCCGCTGGATGTAAATAACCTGCGTCATACCGCTGAAGTGTCCGATGCCTTCGTAAACGCCGCTAAATACGTTGATCTGCCCGTGCGTGAAGACTTCAATCGTCGTGACCGTGAGGGGCTGGGTTACTACCAGGTTACGCAGCGCAACGGCCAGCGCTGTTCTACCGCGAAAGCTTATCTCACAGATGCCCGTCAGCGCGGTAACCTTACAATCATTACCTCAGCTCTGGCTGAACGGGTGCTCATAAAGCAACAACGGGCCACCGGTGTGCAGGTGAGGTGTAAAGGAAAGGCTATGCGGTTAATGGCGTCTCGCGAGGTCATTCTTAGCGCCGGTGCAATCAATTCGCCCCACTTGCTGATGTTATCAGGGATCGGCCCGGCCAGCGAACTGGAAGACAAAGGCATATACGTGCAGCAGGATTTACCCGGCGTGGGCAAAAACCTGCAGGACCACCTTGATGCCATTGTTCAATACCGCAGTAAGCAGCCCCTGGGTTATCCCATTGCGGCCAGAATGTTGCCACGCTATATCAAAGCGGCATGTCGCTATTTATTTAAACGGGATTATATCTTTTCTTCCAACGTGGCTGAGGGCGGCGGCTTTGTGCGCTCGTCACTGGCGCAGGCATCGCCGGATATTCAGTTCCATTTTTTACCGGCTATTTTGCAGGACCACGGCCGGCGTTTCGTGCATGGCTTTGGCTATGGCTTGCACGTTTGCGCGTTATACCCTAAAAGCCGTGGCGAAATTACCCTGCAAAGTAATCACCCGGCCGATCATCCCGCTATTCAGCCCAATTACCTGGCCGAGGACGACGATCTCAAAGTGATGATCGACGCAGTTAAATGGGCACAAAAGATACTTACCAGCGAAGCTTTTGCACAGTACGAGGGCTACCTGAGTATCGGCGAACACCGCCTGGACTCCGACGAAGATATTGCTGCCTTTATTCGGGAGCGAGCCGAAACCATCTACCACCCGGTGGGCACCTGTAAAATGGGCGCCGATGATGACCCCATGGCAGTGGTAGACAGCAAACTGCGGGTACGCAATGTGGCAGGTTTAAGAGTGGTTGATGCGTCGGTTATGCCGTCCCTGGTGGGCGGCAATACCAATGCCCCAACCATTATGATTGCCGAACGTGCAGCAGAATGGATCCGCAACGAGCAGAATTAAAATAAAGGGGTCAGAGTAAAATAAAGGGGTCAGAGTCTGAGGGATCCCCACGATTTTAATTTCATACGCTTGCAGCCCAGGCTTCTTCTATTAGGGAGCTGCACCACCTGAGTGCAGCTTTCCACTGTCTTATGGTAAACCGTATTCGACAAGCGATACCTCTGAGGCCAAGGTAGTGGAATGAGAGTGTGCGTCTTGTCTCTGTATTGGCTTGGAATCGCCGGTGCTTGTTCGAAGAAACGAGCACCATACCCAGTAAAATAGCAACCAATGATGCTAACGTAGCCAGCAATACCAGTATCGTTAGGCGCTGCTGTTTCACGCTTTTGTTCTGTTCATAGCCAAGACCGAACTTAGTGCTTTTCATATCCCTAAAGCCTTCTTCAATCTGCATACGCTGCCGATAAATCGCCACAACTTGTTTTGATAAATGTCGGTGAGTTTTCAGTGATGTAGCTAACTACCAAGGGTCCTTTGCTCCTTGTGCATGGACTTTCGAGCGTTTTGAGGCCTTGCGTGTGCCATCCGGATTGATAGCGTGACGCGCTTTAGCTTTTTGTTTAAACAAAACAAGTGTACAAGCAAAAGGGTTACCTCTTACGATGTGGCTATTATCAAAGCGCTTAGGTCGACAGGTTGCCTGGTCATAAAGGTGACGAATACACTGCCAGGTCTTCTCGCTGTCAATTGAGTACATATGCGGTTTTCGAATGCGACCGACAATGTCCCACTCTAGCGCTAGTACCTCTCTGAACCAGGGCGATTTATACCCCGCGTCAGTCACGATAATGGGTCGACAGTGTGAAGGTAATATGGCGTGCAACGCCTTCAAGAATGCCCTGTGCGTAGCCGGTTTCTCTTTGGTCTTGTTGCAGTGTACTTCTTGATAAAGTGTGATGGGCCTACCTTCTAGAGATAATGCCGCGCGTAAAAGAAAGTGAGCTTTACGGTCATCTAAATCTGACCAGTCGATTGAGATGACAGGACGTGAAGTGCCACCACAAAACAGCTGACAAATAGCGGCATAAATTGATGGTGCCTCGTTGCGTAGGTGAGGGTTTGAGAGCAGCCTGTCTGCGCGTTTAATTCGATGTTTTTCAAAGGCTTTAGTGTTAATTCCACGACCTATGCTCGTTACGGTTGCTGCGCTTCCATTAAGAAGGCTTTTCACGCACGCCGTTACCGCGTTTAGTCGCGCTTGATGCATTTTATAGCTGACAAGCGATACGACTTTGTTCACAATAGATAGGGCATTCATGGCTGTTTGGTCTCAGTGATTTTTGGCGATTGATCTGATCACCAAACATCATGAATGTTCCCTTCTTTTTTATCTTGTTGATATAGCTATATTATTTGTGGGGATGCCTCAGACTCTGACCCCTTTATTTTCATTATTGCTTGGGTAGTAGCATGTTTACCGCGCAGTCGCACATTTCATCGATATGGCTGGAGTCAGCGTATACACCGTCGGTGACGAGTTTTGCCAGGCCGTGCAGGGTCGCCCAGATGACCTGCGTCTGACGCAATGCTGGTTTATCGGGCAACAACAAGCCCTGGTGCTGCCAGTGGCTAATCAGGCTCAGCATATATTGAAACGCCGGGTAGGCCACGTCTTTCAGTTCATCGTCGGCTAGATCGTTTTTCCAGATAGGGCGGCCAAACATAAGATCGTACAGCTGTGGATGTTCCACAGCCCAGTGCACATACCCATACACAAACTGTTTCATCCGAACTGGCGCAGGAACGGATTCATCGCCGCCGGATTCAGAGGTCATTGCAATCCAATTGGCGAAACCGTTAGCAGCTACCGCGTTAAGCAGCGCGTTCTTATCACGAAAATGATGGTACAGCGCTGAGCGGGATACCCCCACATCGTCGGCTAGCTTGCGTAACGAAAGCCCCTCGATGCCCTGATTTTCAATACGGTTGGCTGCTGCATCTAACAACGCTGAGCGCAAGTCACCATGATGGTAGGTTTGTGTGCCGGATGACGGCATGGTACTTCCTAAAAATGTCACAATTGCTGACTAGCATAATCTTTATCTTGACAGTGTCAAATTATGCGCCTATCTTGACACTGTTCAGTTTAATAAAAGGTTAATAAAAGGGGCACACATGTCGCAGGCAACCGCTGCAAATCAAAACCAGTCGTATCCGCACTTATTCGAGCCACTGGATTTAGGTTTCACTCAGCTAAAAAATCGTATTGTTATGGGCTCCATGCATACCGGTTTGGAAGAGATGCCTAACGGACACGTTCACATGGCTGAGTTCTATGCTACCCGCGCCAGGGGCGGTGTGGCGTTGATGGTTACCGGCGGTATCGGGCCTAACCAGGAGGGCGGCGTACACATTAAAACGAAGATGCTCGACAGCGACGAAGCGGTAGCGCATCACAAGATGGTTACCGATGCCGTGCATGCCCATGGCGGCAAAATTTGTATGCAGATTCTGCATACCGGTCGTTATGCTTATAACCCTAATCTGGTAGCGCCTTCAGCGTTACAGGCACCTATTAATCAGTTTAAACCTCGTGAGCTAACCAGCAAAGAAATCGAAGGGCAGATTAACGACTTTGTCGAAACGGCAAAACGGGCCCATGCGGCAGGCTATGATGGCGTTGAAATCATGGGGTCTGAGGGTTACTTCCTCAATCAGTTTATTGCAGCACGAACCAATCATCGTAGCGATGAATGGGGCGGTGACTACCAAAACCGCATCAAATTGCCGGTAGAAGTAGTACGTCGTGTTCGCGAGGCAGTGGGTGAAGAATTCATCATTATTTACCGCTTATCAATGCTGGATCTCGTTGAGGGGGGGTCAACTTATGATGAAGTGGTCACGCTGGGTAAAGCCATTGAAAAAGCGGGTGCCAGCATCATTAATACCGGCATCGGCTGGCATGAGGCGCGCATCCCGACTATTGCCACTAAAGTGCCACGAGCGGCATTTACCTGGGTGACAGCGAAATTCCGCCAGGCACTGAGTGTGCCGGTGATCACCTCTAACCGGATCAATACGCCGGAAGTGGCCGAATCGGTGCTGGCTCGCGGCGATGCCGATATGGTCTCGATGGCCCGGCCATTCCTGGCCGATCCTGAGTTTGTCAATAAAGCGCAAACCCAGCGCAGCGATGAAATTAACACCTGTATTGGCTGTAACCAGGCTTGTCTTGATCATATTTTTGCAGGCAAACTCACCAGTTGTCTGGTTAATCCCTTTGCCTGTCATGAGCTGATGTACAAGATGACTCTGGCCGAATCGCCCAAAAAGGTGGCGGTTGTTGGAGCGGGCCCGGCCGGATTGGCAGCGGCTACTACAGCGGCTAAACGCGGTCATAGCGTAGTACTGTTTGATGCTGCAGCAGAAATCGGCGGGCAGTTTAATATTGCCAAACAGATCCCTGGTAAAGAGGAGTTTTACGAAACCCTGCGGTATTTTAAGCGCCAGTTGGAGCTGCTTAATGTCGAAGTTAAGCTGAATACTCCTGTCACCGCACAAACGTTAAACGAACACGGCTTTGACGAAGTATTACTGGCTACCGGAATTGTGCCGCGTATACCTGCTATCGAAGGTATCGATCACAGTAAAGTAATGACCTACCTGGACGTACTACGGGATAAAAAACCGGTAGGCGCTAAAGTAGCGATTATTGGCGCCGGCGGCATTGGCTTTGATACCGCTGAATATTTAAGCCACGGAAAGTCTGTACCAAGTCAGGATATCGCCGCCTTTATGCGCGAGTGGGGAATTGATATGACTTTCTCTGCCCGTGGCGGGGTGGAAGGCATGCAGCCACAGCCTGAGCAGTCACCCAGAAAAATAGTTCTGCTGCAACGTAAATCCAGCAAGGTGGGCGCTGGCCTGGGTAAAACTACCGGCTGGGCGCACCGCTTAGGTTTGCAAATGAAAGGGGTGAAAATGATCCCGGGCGTGCAGTACCACAAAATCGATGATAACGGTTTGCATATCACGGTTGGCGAGGAGCAGCAGGTGCTCGACGTGGATAACGTGATCATTTGTGCTGGTCAGGAGCCTCAGCGGGCACTAGTAGAGGGGCTTTCCTTGCCTTATCACCTTATTGGTGGCGCCGATGAAGCACTTGAGCTTGATGCCAAACGGGCCATTGAACAGGGCACCAAAGTAGCAATGGCCCTCTAAAATTAATGGGGTCAGAGAACATTATCAACGGTAATGTTCTCTGACCCCATTATTATTCCCTGATGGTTACTCTACGTCTATTCGCTTCCCTTTCATACGCATTAACGTGCCGTCTTTATCTATAATATGGTGCTTAAGCGCGCCGGCAATATGCAGCAAAATGCAGGCTATCAGCAGATAACCCACGAATTCGTGTATTTCTTCTGCCATTTCACCCAGCTCGACGTTGCGCGGGATCACATCCTGCGGGTTAGCCGGATCGTGATTACCCGGGATCAAATCGATACCAAACAGCGGGATATTATGACCGCCCATGGACGACATAATGACACCGGAAACAGGCATAATCAGCGTGCCCAGAATCAGTACCCAATGCACCGCATGAGCCAGTTTATGCTCCCAGCCTTTATAGTTGCCGGCGGCCAGTGGCCAGCCGTTTTTCATCCGCCAGAATACCCGGCCCAGGGCCAACACCAGCACGATAACGCCAAAGGATTTATGCAGGCCATACAGGCTGTAGTCTTTGTTTTCGGTCATGTAAATGCCAACGGCCAGCAAGGCAATCATCAGCAGCGCCACTGACCAGTGCAGTGAAATGGTGATTTTACTAAATTGCTGTCGGGTGTCTTTCATCATCATGAATTCTCTATAAAGCAGAAAAAGTGTAAGGATTATTTTGAGTTAGCCAGAAGGTGCTATAAACCTTCATCAATTTATCAGTAAATGATAAATCGCAAAGCAGCGCAACAGAAAATAAAAATAACTGCTAACAGATAGCCTTAACTGCTACAACTGGCTATTAAATTCAGCAGCGCTATGCCACTCAGCGGCCATGTTAGTCAGCAACTTTTGCATAGGCAGGTAGTCTTTAAATGGTCTGAAGAAAGGGTCGTACAGACTAATAAAAGGATAAGCCCGGAACCCCAGTTCAAATGCACGGTGCAACCAGTGCACAGCGCGGCTTTTATTGCCGCTGGCGGCATATCCGTAAGCGGTAAATCTGGCCAGCATCCCATTAACCTCAACCACCTTTTCCTGAGCAGCATTAAGCGAAAAGTTTACTGGCTGGTCAAGCAGGTTATCCCGCAATGCACAAGCAATTTGGACAATTAACGGCTCGGCTCCTACCGTGTTGAAACCAGCACAAACAGTTTCAGCACAGGCTGGTTCGTCATTGAGTGCCAACACCCAAACCATAAACAGGCGTGCCAGCGGGTTGTTGGGATCAAGGGATAGCATTTCCTGATAAGGGCCAATTGCCTGTGGCAAATTACCACTCATTAGCTGGTAGTAGCCGGGCATACACCGGCTCAGTGGTGTTAACGGGTCGATAATCTGCAAGGTTTGAATTGGTGGTAAGGCGAGGGCCGGTAATCCGGATAGCAGGTAACAATTCGCCAGCAGGGCGAGGCTGTCGGCATCATTTGGCTGATACTCCAGTGCCCGTTTTAATGCTGCAATAGCGGTGTTGATGTCTCCTTGTAAATAGCAAAACCATGCCTGTAAAGACAGCGTATAAAAAGCATCCGAATGGTGTTGGTTCAGAAAGTTAAGAATGCCTTTTACTTTTTCCATAGGAGTTTCAGAGCAATCTGTGCCTGATTCTCGCAACTGCAAATAAACCCGGCCTAAGCTGGCCAGAATAAGCGCGTTGTCCGGCACCATCTGATTAGCTGCATTAAGCAACTCCTTTGCTTTGGCAATGCTTTGCGGTTGCCATTTCAGTGATGCAATTCGGGCCTGATGCAGATACTCCCAGGCGGTTTGATTGGTAAGAATGGTTCGTTGGGAGGGCGCCAGCACTGCTTCTATATTGGACAAAGGCAGGCTGGTCACCAGTTGTGCCACTATTTTTTGCTGTAAATCCTGCCAGTTTGGTTGGGCTTCATTATATCGAGTACTCCACACAACACTCTGGTCGCGGGTACTGACCAGACGAACATTCAGACGCGCGCGATCACCCTCGAGCCGCAGACTACCTTCTATCAGGTAGTCCGGCGCTAATGTCTTTATTTGGTCACTAAAATCTGCTTGCTGCGCAGCAAGCTGTCGCATAGAAGAGAAACTTATCACCATCAACGAAGGCAGGGTTGATAGGTCGGCGACAATATCGTCACCCAGTGCATCAGCCAGATAGGCTTTATCCTGCGCCTCGCCAAGAAAAGCAAAGGGTATCAGCGCCAGGCGAATTGGCTTATTTACATCGCTCTGTACAGTTTTAGGTTTGTCAGCCCGTGAGGCAAACCAGTCGTCCAGTTCCTGCTGATAGGCAAAGATACGAGCCGCCGTTTGGTGCTGGTGGCGATGCACAGGCATGCCCTCTGCGGATTCCCAGCGTCGCACTGTGCGTTCGCTGCAATCAAAGTAATTGGCAATGGCTTTCCAGGAGTGAAAGGTTTCGGGTTTCTGTTTTTTTGTCGTCATACTGATATGGGAAAACTAGCGTTAATCATCCTTTTTCCTGAGTTGTGGCCGGAGACTACCTGTTATGACCGTCTGTGACCGCTTGTGTCCGTTTCGCCATGCAGCACCATTTTCTATAGTCGTTTGCAGGTCATTAAACTGCAAGGAAATATCATGAAAAAGTGTAAATTAAGTGTATTAGTGTTGTTGTTACCTGCTATCTTTCAGGCTTCTACGGCTATTGCCAGAGACCACTTTGCGAGTGAAGCGCCAGTTAATGACAAGCGCTGGCAGCGGGTTTCTGGTCAGGCCGTGCACTATTTCCCTAATACTATCCTGCATTCATCCCGGGAAACGCAAGCGGGTAAAATTGAGCGAAGCACAGACACCATTGATCTTACCGGCGATCTCACTGGCCGTATTGTTTATCACGTTACATCAGAGTTTGATTATGCCGCTGGCACGCTGGTGAATACCGGGCATCAGGTTTTCTCCGGGACGGTGTCGGGCGGGGAGCCTGTGTTGCTGTTGGATGATAATTTTATATTCACCGTGGATCTGAATAACGGCGACACGCATGGTAAAGTGTTTCTTACCCGTACCCTCACTGGCGAAAGAACACAGTGCCGGCTCACTGTTACCGGCACAGGTTTTGATACCCAGGGCAATGGCCTGGCCGATTACAGCGGCTACTGCCGGCGCTATGGGCGGGAGTAATACCTTATTGGCGCGGAGTTAACAACAGCTCTGCGTTGGTTTGATCAAGCTGAAAATGAAACTGTTTTAACACGTTCATGCCCAGTAACCCGTCGGCTTGCTGCATGGCGGCTTCGGGCATAACAAACACGCCTATGTTACTTAGTTTATAGGGGCCAAGGGTCATGTTATCTATTTGAACCAGGGGGGAGCGAATCGGACCGCCGGCAGTGCGCACATCGAAAAGGCCAATGACCGGGATCTTATTAAATCGTCTGAGTGCTTTGTACAGTTCAAAACTGATAGCAGTGCTGCTTGCTCCCGTATCTAAAAGCAGCGCTGCCGGGCGGCTAAGGATTTCAGTTTCAGCGATATACTGGTCGCCATAGCGGGTCAGGGCTAGTCGTGTTATCGGTGTCTGTTGTGCATCAGCAGGCTTTTCCACGTTTCTTTCTAAAGAAGGAGCCTGGCCTGGTACAAACCGCTGACGCAAACTGCGGGCACCGGCATTATTGGCACTTAAATTAGCCAGCACGTCTTCCATCAGAGTAAATTTTTGTTGTCTGGCGTAGGCTTCAGCCAGTTTAAGGGTGAGAGTCTGATCGCTACTATTAAGCTGAAATAACGGCTCTAAGAATTGCGCCAGCATATCCCAGTCACCGGCGTTATAAAGCGCACTGATGGTATTTTTGATTAACTCGGCGCTGCGGTTTGCCAACTCTTCCCGCTGCTCGCGATTAAACAGGCTGAGTTCCTGCAAAGCAAAAAGGTGGCTAACTCCCACGCTTAACGGCTCGGTAGCCAGAATATAATCGGCTTCCAGCAATAGCAATTGGGCGGAGTCTGGGTTAGCGCGCAGAGCATCAATTAAAAAGCGCTCCACCCGGGCGAAGTCGCCCTGGTCGAGCCATTGCTGAACAGTGTCGATATCGGTTGCCGGCACGTCAGGCTTATCTGAAGTGCCTGAGTCGGCTTGGTAAGTTGATGCAGACTGCTGTGGCGTTGAAACTGGCGGCTTAGTCGCTTTGTCTGACGTTACCCTATTGCCTGTTTTTTTCGGTACGCCCTCAGCGGATGTGGGCGCAGGTTCAGGCCAGAGCAAATAAACGTTCAGGCCAACGGATATCAGCAGACATACCGAAACAACCAGTGCGAAGCGCGACACAATTAATCACCCTGGCTGGCCAGGCAGGCTGGCAGGTAAACGTCAACAAAAGCCCTTGGCATTCGGGTAGGAGCACCGGTAGCCAGCTTTACGCAGGCAAACTGAGTGTGGCCCCGATAAACCGTTTCGCCATCGCTTTCACGTACATACTGAAACTCCCGGGAGAGCGTGATTTTACCGTCGCATTGGGTGATCCAGGTGGCGCAGTGCAGTGTGTCGCCCAGTAAAGCCGGTTTTAAATAATGTAATTCGTGGCGGAAGATCACCATGCCCCGGCCGGCCTGCTGGTAATGTTCAAACCCCAGTCCCAGGGCCTTAGAGTGGGCCCAGGCGAGCTTTTCCTGCTGGCTTAAATAGGCCACGTTGTTCACATGATTGTAGTGGTCGATGTCCTGTGGCTGGATTGCCCAAGTAGTAATAAAGGGCTCTGGATACTGCCAGTCGAAAAGGTCAGACATGGGGTAGCGGGTTCTCTTCTGTCAGGTTAACATCTGGGGCGAGCAACTGTTGGTTGAGTGCAGTTTCAGTAGCGATAACCGGCTCGATAAAGGCTTTTACATTGCCGAGGTCTTTAAAGGCCTCAAAGCCCCTCTGTAAGAATTCGTGCATGCTTAGCAGCCCGGCCATTTTTGCCGGTCTTCGGGATAGCTTAATTAGCAGACCGATGCCCGGAATTTTTACCACATCGGCCAGTTGCTCACCTAATCCGGCCACAATCTGAATTTGTTGGGCGCGGTCATCACCACGGCCCACTTCCCGGTAGGCCAACGCATAGCTCTCTCTGTTGAGCGGCGCGTCATCGAGCGCCTGAGCCATCGCCATATCCAAATCGAATGACAGGGCGTTAAGCCACAGTGCCTGCTCAATGGCGTGCATGGCTTTATTCGGCAGGGCTTTAGCGAGTTTGGGAATAACCCGCATTAAATCGGCATCGCGCTGGCTGAAATCCTTGGGACCGTACAGCTCTTCCACAAAAAAATCCATGGCTTTGGCGTAGCTCGGCTTTTGGGCCAGCTCTGCATGAGTGGCCAGCAACCGTAAGCATTGCCATTGTTGCAGTGCCTGGATGGGCTCCAACAACTGCATTTGTTCTGCCAGAGAGCGCCGGGCATTTACCTGACGCAGATGAGCGATAATCTGTTCTACCACAAGGCGTCCTTCTTGCTACGCTGGCCGGTCGTATTTGAATATTGACTGTATAATACCTTAATCATGCTGACAAATCTGGCTCGTGCAGGCAGATTTTGCTATTCTTCGCGGCCATTAAATCACGACCATCACAAACCGAATTCTGTATGCAGCAGGCAATGGCAGCGGCCATAAAACACGACAATGATCCCGATGTAGAACCGTTAATGGCATTGTTCGACCAGACGTTTCTTGGCCGGTTCAACACGCGCCTGGTCAGAGGCGGCGATGAGCCGGTTTACCTGCCTGCTAACGAGCATACGCCTTATCATCAGATTGTCTTTGCCCATGGCTATTTCTCCAGTGCGCTGCATGAAATAGCGCACTGGTGCATTGCCGGTGAACAGCGCCGGTTGCTGGAAGATTATGGCTACTGGTACTGCCCAGACGGGCGTGATGCCACGCAGCAGCGCGAGTTTGAACAGGTCGAAGTGAAACCTCAGGCCATCGAATGGGCCATGACCATCGCCGCTAACCGGCGTTTTCAGGTGAGTACTGATAATTTAAATGGCGCTGAGCCGGATCGCGAGGGCTTTACCCGTCGCGTACGGGAGCAACTGCTGACGTATCTAAACTCAGGCTTTCCGCCCCGGGCCACAATGTTTATTTATGCGCTGCGAGCAAAGTTTAACGGGCCTGAGTTAAATCAGGCCTGGCTGGATAAGGAGTACCCGCAATGAGTAAAGCCTTTCGATTGGGCGTGGTGATTAATCCTTTTGCCGGGATCGGTGGTGCCATGGCGCTTAAAGGCAGTGACGGCGAGGCAATTCGGCAGCAGGCGCTGGCGGCGGGAGCGACTAAACTGGCTAACGATAAAATGGCCAGAGCGCTCACAAAACTGACTGCATTTAACAATCTCTCGGTACTCACTGCCAGCGGTGAAATGGGTGAACATTGCTGTGCGGCGCTGGGCTTGGAGCATCAGGTTATTTATACCAGTCAGAGTGCCGAAACAACGCCTGAAGACACCGAAAACGCGGTACGCGAACTGGTTAATCAGGGCGTTGACTTAATTCTTTTTGCTGGCGGCGATGGCACCGCGCGGAATGTGTGCAGCATTGTTGCAGACAGAGTACCGGTGCTTGGCGTACCGGCCGGGGTAAAAATTCACTCGGGGGTTTATGCGGTAACGCCTTCGGCAGCCGGTGATGTGGTGGCCAAAATGTTAACCGGTGAATTGGTAAGCGTACGCCAGGCCGAGGTGCGCGATATTGATGAGTCAGCATTCCGCCAGGGTAAGGTACGTGCGCAGCATTATGGCGAAATGCAGGTACCCGATGAGCTTACCTATGTGCAGTCGGTTAAAATGGGCGGCCGTGAAGACGAGTCCATGGTGATTAACGAGATTGCCGAATATGTAAGCGAAATCATTGCCGATGACGACGAGCATTTATATGTAATGGGCTCAGGCTCTACCGTTGCTGAAGTGATGGCGCGAATGGGCCTGGCTAACACGTTATTAGGCGTGGATGTGGTAAAACACGGCAAGGTGATTGCCGCCGATGTGACCGCCCCGCAGTTGCTGGAACTGGTCAGCCAGTCGCCGGCGCGCCTTGTGATCACTGCTATTGGCGGCCAGGGGCACGTATTTGGCCGCGGCAATCAGCAACTGAGCCCGGATGTATTAAGGGCTATTGGCCGTGACAATATCTGGATCGCTGCCACCAAACAAAAGCTTCAGCAGCTCGATGGCCGGCCACTCAGAAGTGACACTGGCGACGAGGATCTCGATAGCGAACTGGCCGGGATTATTGCGGTCATCACCGGTTATGACGACCGGGTGTATTATCCGCTGCAGTAATAACAGCAATCAATTAACGAAAAATAAGCGAGACACTATGCAACAACAGGTTAAAGCCAGCGATGAATTTGTCACGGCAGTGGAGAAAATTGATAGTGCACTGGATGGCGTGGTAGATCACGGCAGTGACGACGATCTGTTTATCGCCAGTTACCTGCAGGGACATTTTGCCGTGGAGGCCCGCAAGCTGGAACTTGATGAGTCAGCCTCAGTAGCGAAGCTCAGTCAAACCATGCAGCAAAGTCTCGAGCAGGCTTTTGCCAATAACGAACTGGAACCCGCCGATCAGCAAGCGGTGGCGGCATTGTGGCAAAAATTGCTGAACGACCTTTAACGGGTGGCAGGTCTTTGCCGCTTTTGGGCTGTAAAACCGCATTTTTTCTGGAAGAGTGAGCTGGTGCGATAATTGCAGAATCTGAACTGTTAACTCAGGTTGGATCCGATTATGCGTCAATACTCTTTGCGAACCACTATTCTTACTACCTTGCTGGGAGCCAGTTTGCTTGGCGGCTGCAGCTCTGGAACGCCGGTCATGGAAATGACTAACGACCAGGTGCCGGTGCCTGCGCTTGGTAATGTGGAATATCACACCTATGTGTTGGCCAACGAACTGTTTGCCAACGTTCGCCCGGCCCGGCAAACCCGTTATGCGGTGACCGGTTTTGTGCCGGTGGACTCACTGACCTATGACGAGACCTTTCAACATCCGTTGCAATTGCTCGGTCATCAGTTGGAAGAAGGGATCCTTACCGAAGCCACAAAACGTGGATTTACCGCTCAAGAGTTTAAGCTGACGAACGATATAATAGTAGGAGAAAAGTCCGACAGAGTGCTGTCGCGCGATATCGACCAGCTATCTGCTATGGAGCGGGTCGATTTTTTCATTACCGGTACGCTGGTTTATCAGCAGGAAGGGGCAATGGTTAACGCGCGCATTATTAATGCCCGGACCCGCGATGTGGTAGCCGCCGCAACGCGCTTTTTCCCGGCAGAATTGTTTTGGCTGGATGAGCAGGTGACAACCCGTAATGGCCGGCTATATCGTACAGAGAATAAAGGGTAATCATTATGCAAAGGGCAGTAAGGGCAACACGACTTGGCATACTTCTGCTGGCAGCCGCCGCGGCAGGCTGTCAGAGTATGGATGAGGAAATGGTGCAAACCACTCAGCCTGAAAAAATGCCATCGCTTAATGTGGTAGACATCACTGCAGCCGATCGCTCAAATCATCAGCCTATGCAGGCCGAAGATGTCGATAGCTTTGGTGCACTGGGTCAGCCACCGTTGTATTCCAGTGTTCAGGGGGCTTATAAAGGCCGTCCCTTAACCAAGCATGTGGGGGATTACGTCAAGGCCCTGACACAGGATCTGATTGCCAACATGGAGTACGTTACCAATAAAACGCCGGTGGGAGTAACCCATTTTGCTTTACTGGACTCTGATCTGCAGCAAACCAATTTACTTGGTCAGCAAATGGCCGAATCCTTTGTGCATGAATTGCATAAATTCCGCATTCCGGTAATCGATTACAAAGCCACTGACTTTATTCGAATTACCGAAGAAGGCGACTTTGTGCTTACCCGCGATTACCTGGAGCTTGATGCCAGCTTACCCATGGAATATGTGCTTACCGGTACCATGGCAAAACATCAGGGCGGCGTGATGGTTAATGCGCGCATTATTGGTATTCAGTCGCGTGCGGTAGTTGCCAGCGCACAAATGCTTATACCGTTTTACGTAGCAGACGCGCTGATCCCCAGTGATGGCAGTGAGCGCGGCGGTATGCGTGATGGTGTTAAATTAAGCCGGGGGTAATCATGCGTCAGTTCTTGGCCTGTTTGGTATGCGCGATGGCACTGAGCGGTTGTGCCGGCCAGCCTAAAAGTGGTTATTTCTGGTTTGGTAACGATGATGAAGTGCCGCCGCCAGCCGGGCATGCTCAGGTTCGCCCGCCTGAAGACAGCGGCCTTGAGTACCGGCCCGATTCCCGCGATATAGAAATGTACCGGGTTCAGCAAAATGTGCGGGGCTACCGGGATCCACTGCAAACCGGCTTCACTCCGGGTATGACCCACAAAGCACTAAATGACTACGCAGCCAGCCTGGCCATGACGCTAATGGACGGCTCGGTGCAACTGAATACCGACGAGCTGATAGGAATAGCCAGTTTTGTACGCCTTAACCGTTCGTTACGGGAAACCACTGTGCTGGGTAATCAGTTGTCTGAATACCTGATTGCCGAGTTGCAACAATACGGACTGGGCGTGGTGGATTTCAAACTGGCCAATAGCCTGGATGTCACCGATTATGGCGATCTGGCGCTAAGTCGCGAGGGACGGCGCATTGCTAAACGGATGGAAATGGACCATATCCTCACCGGTACGCTGGTGGAGCAGCCGCGCGGCGTGAATGTGAATGCGCGGATCATATCTATCGACCAACAGCGGGTAGTAGCCAGCGCCAACGTGTTTATCCCGGCATTTGTGGTAACGTCACTGGTGCCGATGGCCCCCGTGCTGGATACCGAATAAACCTACGCCTCTGGCGGGCGCCGGAATGTGCGTAACATAAACCTTTCTGGCGCCAGTGCCTGCAACAATGGTTCGCTCATTGGCAGCGGCTCATGACAAAGCTGGCTGGCCAGTATTTCTGCCATCAGCGGCGCAGTGGTTAATCCTCGCGAACCTAATCCCGTAAGCACCAACAGCGCCTGTTCATCAATAGCCACTTCGTACTGGCTCCTATGCTTGCCCTTATACAATTCCCGATAGCGCTCGGTGGTTTTCTGCGGCGGGATAACCGCACCCACCAAAGGCTGGTGATCGGCACTGCCCAGGCGAATAGACGCCCTGGCAGTGCCATCGTGTTCAATCGACTGAGCCCAATCATAGCCTGTCAGAGCTTTGGCGTGGGTGGCCAGATTTTGCTCGCTTTCTTCCTTTCTGCTGGTGGTGTTGGTATCACCTTTCACATAGGTGGAGCCAAGGGCATGGCGGCCACCCCAACCGGGCGTTAAGTAACCCTTATGACAAAGCACGGTCTTTAATTCGTTTAATGGTTCTTGCTCGGGAATTGCTTCTACCTGGCCGCGTACCGGGCGCAGTGGCAAATGGGCCAGTTCGGCCATCTCGGCACATTCGTGGCCGGCGGCAATCACCACCCGGTCTGCACTGATTTGTTGGCCATCCTCCAGCAGCTCTACGTTTCGGCCATTTTCGGATAACGCCACGCGCTGGTTATAAAACTCATCGAGTAAGCCGGTTTTCCGAGCCGCTTCAAGCTGAGCGTTAACCACTTCGGCGGGGCATAGCCAGCCGCCTTGTGGTACAAAGAGCCCTTCGCCGTGAATATCAATGCCGCTTAATTCACTGGCCTTTGCGGCGCTTACCGGCTGAATGAGCTGCGCTGGCCACAACTCTTTTTGCAGCAGGTTTTGCTGGCGCTTTTGCACTTCTTCACTGAACCCCAGCAGCAGAACACCGCAAGGCTGCCAGGTAAAGGTTAAGCCGTTTGCATTAAGGGTATCGTAATAGCGTCTGGCGTATAAAAAGCCATGAGCCTGGATCATAGCCGGGTTACTCTGGTCGGCCTGAAGTTGCGGATAAAAACCGCCTTGCCGATTGCCTGAGGCTCCGTCGGCGGGGGCAGGGGCCTGGCCAAATAGACTTACCCGGATACCACGTTGGCACAGCGCCAACGCCAGGGTGGAACCGGCAAGGCCGGCACCGATAATAGCGATATGTTGCGTCGGGTTGGCAGGCGTATCGGGATACCGGTAATGCCAGGGCTTGGTAACTCTGTGAGCCGGGGGATTTGCCAGTATGCCGGTAAGCATATCGCGCTTACGGCCGAAGCCATTCCGCTTGGCTATTTCAAAGCCAGCTGCTTTTAAGCCGCGCTTAACCACTCCCGCAGCAGTAAAGGTAGCCAGGGTGGCGCTGGTTTTACTTAAGCGTGCCATCTGGGTGAACAGTGTGTCTGTCCACATATCAGGATTTTTGCTGGGCGCAAAACCATCTAAGAACCAGGCATCCACCAAACCGTTTTGCGGGCAGTGCCATTGTGGGAGCAGTTCGTGCACGTCCCCCAGCCATAAATCGATACTGGTTTGCCAGGCATCGAAATTCATGCGATGACAGCCGCTAAGCGCGGGAGGATATTGTTCAACCAGGGCATGGACTTCTTCGCTGACCGACGGGAAAACCGCTAGCGCATGCTGTAAGTCGGCCACTGCCAGCGGGAACTTTTCGGTACTGAGAATAAATAGCCGTTTAAGCGGATGCCCGGGGTTAGCGGCTCTGAATTGTTTAAACTGCTGCATGGCAATAATGCAGTTAAGACCGGTACCAAAACCGGTTTCGGCAATGATAAAGTGCGCTGCCTGCCAGTTTAACCAGCGCTCAGCGAGATCGTTTCCGTTAATGAACACATGCCGGGTTTCATCACAACCGCTGTCGTTAGAAAAATAGACATCATCAAAGCTGTCTGCCACGGGCGTTCCGGACTGGTTAAAATGGACGTTGGCAGATTGCAGGCGTTTACTCATGGCGTGGTGTTTCGGGTTAATCATTGAAAGCGGGCTATAATAACAGTATTAGTAAACGCATAACAGAAATCGAACCTGAAGCCGACATCGCGGTCGAAATACACTACAATGGTAAAATTCTCGGATTGAGGTGGAAATTTGCTACCAAATCACGTAGAACAGGGTCGCAAAAGAGCAGACCACTTAGTGTCATAAAATCATTACCATATGCGGCACTAACGCAAAAGGATAATTATGAGAAGAGCAGTTATTACAGGGCTGGGTATTGTATCCAGTATCGGCATAAATCAAGAACAAGTTACCGCCTCACTCAAAGCAGGCAAATCTGGTATTACCTTTTCCGAAGAGTTTGCAGAAATGGGCATGCGTAGCCAGGTATGGGGCAACGTCGATATCGATTTCAGCGAGCATATCGACCGTAAAGTAATGCGCTTCATGGGCGACGCGGCCGCTTATGCTTACGTGGCCATGAAACAAGCTATTGAAGATAGCGGCCTTAGCGAAGAGCAGGTATCAAATATTCGTACCGGTATTGTAGCGGGTTCTGGTGGTGGTTCGTCCAAAAACCAGGTCGGCTCAGCAGACGTGATCCGCGAGAAAGGCGTGAAGCGTGTAGGCCCGTATATGGTCCCGCGTTGCATGGGTTCAACCGTTTCGGCTTGTCTGGCCACGCCATTTAAAATTTTAGGCGTAAACTATTCAATTTCTTCAGCCTGTGCCACCAGTGCTCACTGTATTGGTCACGCGATGGAACTTATCCAACTGGGTAAGCAGGACGTGGTATTTGCCGGGGGCGGTGAAGAGCTGAGCTGGGCATTGTCTGGTCAGTTTGATGCCATGGGTGCATTGTCGAAAAAGTACAATGACGACCCGGCAACCGCATCACGCACCTACGACGCAGACCGCGACGGTTTTGTTAGTTCTGGCGGTGGCGGTATGGTTGTGGTTGAAGAGCTTGAACATGCTCTGGCCCGCGGTGCCACGATCTATGCAGAAATAGTCGGCTATGGCGCGACCTCTGACGGTTACGACATGGTTGCACCATCCGGCGAAGGTGCTGTGCGTTGTATGCAAATGGCGCTACAAGGCGTTGACGATCCAATCGATTACCTCAATACCCACGGTACTTCCACACCTGTAGGTGACGTAAAAGAGTTAGCTGCCATTCAGGAAGTCTTCGGTCAATCCGGTGTACCGCTGGCCTCAACCAAATCGCTGACAGGTCACGCTTTAGGTGCTGCAGGGGTTAACGAGGCCATTTACAGCCTGTTAATGATGAAGCACGGCTTTATTGCGCCGTCGATCAACATTGACAACCTTGACGAAGCGGCGGCAGGCCTTGACGTGGTAACCTCTACCCGTGAAGCCACGCTGAACACGGTAATGTCTAACAGCTTCGGCTTTGGTGGTACCAATGCGTCGCTGGTAATGAAACGCTTCGAAAAATAAGCGCAGTTATTCAGCCGGAGCGACCGCTCCGGCTGTTATTCCCATTTGTTGTTAAACCGCACTGAATAGTTTTTCGGTTCCCCGCGAACTTACGATAAACTCCTACCCCATGAAAATACGTTACGAAAACTCGTTGCCGCTGGCAGCAGAATATTTTGGCAGCTTTGGTGAAGCTTCAGGTTATGACGTTGGCACGCTAACGCCTGAGCAACTGGTAGATTTTGACGTACTGGCTGTGCGTTCGACTACCCGGGTGACGCCTGAATTGCTTAATTGTGCTAATCGGCTAACTCTGGTCGGTACGGCAACGGCGGGGATTAATCATCTGGATACCCGCTACCTGGATGCGCAGGGGATTTACTGGATGTCGGCGGCCGGATGTAACGCACAGGCCGTGGCTGAGTACGTGCTAAGTGTGCTGTGTAATGCGCACCTCGAAGACATTACTGACCTAAAGCGCGCCCGGGTAGGCATTGTTGGGGCTGGCCACGTAGGCAGTGCATTATCGCGCTTACTCGACGTTCTCGGCATCGAGTATGTGTTGTATGACCCGCCGCTGGCAGAGCAGGGTGATGAACGCCCTTTTTCTGACTGGCTGACTATTCTGAACTGCGACGTAATTACTTTGCATGTTCCCTTTGTGCAAAACGGAGCTTTCCCCACCGATAAAATGATCGATGCAGAGGTGCTGGCCGGTTTGAGTGCTAAGCAATTGCTTATCAACGCCTGTCGTGGCGAGGTCATAGATGAGGTGGCGTTAAAGCAGCGTTTAATGGCGGGCGATGGTCCTACGGTAGTGCTGGATGTGTTTGCCAATGAGCCGGATATTGATGCCGATTTGCTGCAGTACCTGTGGCTCGCGACACCGCACATAGCCGGGCATACTCTGGAAGGTAAATACTCCGGTACCCAGATGGTATATGAGGCCATTTGTGATCTTGCCGGACAAACACCCGAGAAATCACTGGATGATTTTTTACCCGAACGGCCAAATTTACACGTAGACCTTGAATTATGTAGCGATCAAGGCGACAATCTCGCCCCCGCCATAGCACTCGTGCTGTCGGTATACGATGTAAAAGAAGACAATAATCATTTTCGTAAGGGGCTGGCAGGGCCAACGAGTTTCACTGCCATGCGAAAACAGTACAGAGTTCGACGCGAATTAGCCGGTCATAAGGTTGAATGTTCGCAGCAACCGGACTCAGCGATTGCAACGCAACTTGCAAAATTAGGCTTTAACCTAAAATAACGACAGAACAGAAAAAGTCAGTTTTTTTAAAGTGCAGATACCTGCCAAGTTAGAGTATTAGGAGCTTAACCTACTATGTCACAAGCCTTTAACGTTGCCGTTCTTGGTGCCACCGGTCTGGTTGGTCAGACCATGATTGAAATTCTGGAACAACGGAAGTTTCCGGTTGCAAAACTGTATCCGTTAGCCAGTAAACGTTCTGCCGGCGGTACGATTACGTTTAAGGGCGAAGATGTAGAAGTGCTGGATGCCGAAGAATTTGACTGGACCCAGGTGCAGTTTGGTTTCTTCTCTGCTGGTGGCAGTGTGTCGGCAGAATTTGCCCCACGCGCTGCAGAAGCCGGGTGTATCGTGATTGATAACACTTCACATTACCGCTATGAGCCGGATATCCCGCTGGTAGTGCCGGAAGTCAACGCTCACGCGCTGGCCGATTTCCGCAACCGTAATATCATTGCCAACCCGAACTGTTCTACCATTCAGATGCTGGTGGCGTTAAAGCCAATCCAGGACGCTGTGGGCATTGAGCGCATTAACGTTTGTACTTATCAGTCTGTTTCAGGTGCGGGTAAATCTGCTATGGAAGAGCTGGCTAAGCAAACAGCCGACCTGCTGAGCTCGCGTGAAATCACGCCGGAAGCCTTCAGCCGCCAGATCGCTTTTAATGCGATCCCGCAAATCGATGTCTTTATGGACAATGATTACACCAAAGAAGAAATGAAAATGTCCTGGGAAACCAAGAAAATCATGGGTGACGACACCATCCTGGTTAACCCTACAGCGGTACGTGTACCGGTGTTCTTTGGTCATGGTGAAGCCATCCACATTGAAACCCGTCAGCCAATCGATGCTGAAGAAGTGAAGCAACTGCTGGCCAATGCGCCGGGCGTAAAAGTTTACGAAACCCGCGAAGAGTTTCCCACTCAGGTGAGCAGCGCCAGTGGTAACGACGAAGTCCACGTTGGCCGTATTCGCAACGATATCACCCATCCGAATGGTATCAACATGTGGGTCGTGTCTGACAATATCCGCAAGGGTGCTGCGACTAACAGCGTACAGATAGCCGAAACACTGGTTCGCGATTATTTGTAAGCTAACACGCTGAGCGTTCTAAACTTCTGACCAATTTGGTCGATAACACAAAAGCGGGCTGGTTCCCGCTTTTGTTGGTTTTAGCGTTGGATGCTTTTAGACTTAGGTCTATAAATACGCCTTAAAGGTCATCAGGCTGCAACATTTTCTAGATCGACCCGGGCAACTGGTTTATATTTTACTAAGTGTAAAGAGCCAGAAACTGGCTGATAAAGGCTTACAACGAAGCAAGGTGAAACAAACCTGGCAAGGTTAATCACCAAAGCCGTCCCCGCAGCAGTTACGGGGGAAAATTGCCAACATAACAACAAACAGGCCAGCCTTTGCGCGCTAATGTAAGGGCTGGCACCGCGAATGTGAACCGTGATGATGACATCCGGCACATGACGCTTGAGGGCAAAAAAGGAACGCTATGAAATTGCATTTAACCGGCTGCATACTACTGATGATGTTGATCAGCTTAGTCAGCGATCCGGTTGCCGCACAAAATACGCCTCTCAGAGGGCCGAAAGACGCAACTAACCAGTATTCTGGCGTGGTGTTCGGGCCTATCGACGGCAACGATACCCTGTGGCGGGTAGCCAGCCGCTATCGGCAAAATCCTAACCTGTCTATTTACCAGGTGATGGTGGCAATTTATGAGCTCAATCCCGATGCCTTTGAACAAAACAACCTGAATCTGATGGTAGATGGAGCAACATTAAAGCTACCATCCGAACGCTACATCGCCCGTATCGATAAAGAGAAAGCCCGTCAGAAAGCCGAAGCCGATGACGCCGCCTTTGCCCGCATGGCGAATCAACCCGGCGACAGCCTGAATAACCTTAAACCACCTGTGCCCCTGGTTAATCAGGATGACCTGACACAAACCAAAACTCAACTGGAGCAGCAGCTCAGCCAGATTGATGCCTCTCAGGCCCGTCAGTTTGAACAACTGCGTGATCAATTTGCCGCCTCTATCGACAGTGTGCAGATGCTGTTAGACGATAACCGTAAGCTTTACGAACGCATCGAGAAAATCAATGAAGACCTCAGTGCCTTGCGCGGTCGCGTTGATGATGAAGTTGAAGTGAAGGTGGATGAGCAACTGGCATTACAGCGTGAGTTGCGAGAACTGATTTTAAGCGAAAAGGCCGCTAAAGAAGCCGAGCAGTCAAATTCGTTTATGGAAGCCCTCACCAGCCCCATGGCACTGATAGCCGGAACCGGTTTATTAACGTTTTCTGCCATTGCCGGGCTGATTGTGTGGTTAATGAAACGCAAGTCAAAGCCTGAAGAAGAAATTACCCTGCCGCCAAAAGAGTCTGCGCCTGAACCTGAGGAGGGCATTGCCGATCTGTCCACTGCTCTGGAGTCTGAGCTTGGTGATGATGAGCTGTCGGATGAAGAGCTGTTCAACGATGACGATCTGCTCGATGACGTGTTGTCGACAGAACTGGAAGAGTCACTCAATGACGACGACAGCTTTGCTGATCTTAACGATGACATGCTGGTGCCGGATGAGTCCAAGGAAGAGTCCTTCGAGGAAGGTGACTCTGCACTGGATCAGGACGACCTTGATAGTCTGTTTGATGATGAGTTCAGTAATCAGGAGTCTGTTGACGCTATCGATCTGTCTGATGATGATGACTTACTTGATAACTTCGATGAGGATGAAGGCAATAAAGATCTGGCCGATTTTTCTGCAGAAGTCGAAGAAGATGAACCAGACGTACCAGAGCAAACTTCAGATGAAGAACTGGCCGCGTTACTTGATGATCCGGAGCAGGTTTATCAGTCTGAACCGACTCCGGAACCAACCTCCGATGCAGAAGATGACAGCGGTGACATTACTGATGCCGATGATATCGATGCCATTTTAGCGGCACAACAGGGTGCGTCAGAGGCCGCCGGATCCGGCGACACTGACGAGGAAGAGGCGCCGGAAATCTCAATAGATGATTTGCTGGAAGAGAATAAACTCAGCGAAGAAGAAAAAGCCAACCTACCGGTAGACGATGGTCCGCTAGGCGATGAAATGCTTGAAAAACTGGATGATGAAATCACCCAGCAGTCACAGGCTCTCGATCGCCTGACTGACAGCATTATCAGTGAGATTGACCAAATTGAAATGATGGGCGATTTGGCGGGCGATCTGGATGATGAAGATGACGAAGAAGGTGATCTGCTGGACGACGCCATCGCATCCGCATCTGAAAGCGCCGAAAGTGATGAATCAAAACTGCAGAGTATTGATGAAATTACCGACGATCTCGATGAAATAGACTTTGATAACATCGAAAATGCCGATGCCTTTGACGATCCGTTATCCGATGAGTTATTGGCAGAACTCGAAGCCGAGTTACCGGAAGAAGACTCTACAGATGAAACTACTGCCGATTCAGGCGAAGACGAATTCGATGAGGCGCAGTTTGAGCAGGAAGTCAGTGACGATTTAACCGACGAACTGCTGAAAGAGCTTGAAGGTGACCCAGAAGACGAGCCAGAAAACGATGAAGGAAAGGAAGACTCGTCGCTGGATGCCGGGACTGATGACGTCGATGAATCAGACCTTGAGGATGACCTCACTCGTGAGTTGCTCAGTGAACTTGAGCAAAGCGAAGAAGATGATGATGTGGTGGAAGTTGAAGCTGATGAGGCATCACTTACCCCGGATGAAGAGCAAACGTCTGACATCGATGAAGCGCTGGCTGAAGACAATCAAGATTTTGACGACCCGTTAACTGATGACCTGCTGGCTGAATTGAGTGCCGAAGAAAACGAAGGAAATGATGCTGGCGATGAGGATGAACAAACCCAGGCGCTGACCGAAGAACTCGATGAACTGGATAGCTCGGAACCCGCTTACAGCCCGGATGAAGAGGTCACGGTGGAAGATACCACCGAAGAAACGCCTGATGAACTATCTGAAGAGCTTGAACCGGAATTACCAGACATCGACACTGCCGAGCCAGAGCCAGAGCCAGAGCCAGAGCCAGAGCCAGAGCCAGAGCCAGAGCCAGAGCCAGAGCCAGAGCCAGAGCCAGAGCCAGAGCCAGAGCCAGAGCCAGAGCCAGAGCCAACTGAAGATACTGATAACAGTGACGATCTGAGTGATGACGCATTAGACCAAGCCCTGGCCGAATTTGATCGGCAGATGATGGATGACATTCCGTCGTTATCCAGTGAATCAGAATCTGCCGAACCAGAGCAGTCAGATGATATCGATGACGATATTCTCGGACAGGCACTGGAAGATTTTGAGAGTGAAATCGATAGCTTCGAACTTGAACAAGAGCAGGATGGCGTATTACCGGGAGAGAGCGAATCTCAGCAAGAGCGCTCCAGTCGCCCGGGTGATTTCGATGAGCTTGAGGATGTGCCGGGCCTCGATGAGTGGCTTCACGACAGCGATTCAGGTGAAGAGGCAGCCATTCTGGATGAGCTGGATAAAAGCGAATTTGATGAGTTGCTCGGTGCCATTGATAACGAGGACGAAGCTAAGCCAGAAGAGGAAATCGAAGAGCTTGCACTGGATAATCCAGACCTTGATTTAAATGCGCTATTCAGTGAACAGCCAGAAAGTACAGAAGAAGAATCTTCAGGCTTTGAGCCGGTGGCAGAAGAGCCTGCAACGCCCGAGGAAGACTACGTTGATGTAGAAACCCTCATGGCCCAGGCCGACGATGTGCCGGAGGCCGAAGATGAAAAAGATCTGGACCTCAATGTCAGTTTGTCTGAATTCAGCGGCGTCAGCGACGACGATGACGTATTTGATATCGATAAAGATGCGGGACAGAACGCTAACCTGGACCTGGCCCGGGTTTATATTGAAATGGATGATCCGGAGGCGGCGAAAGAGTTGCTTGAAGAAGTCATGAATAAAGGCTCTGAAGCGCAACAGGCAGAAGCCAGAAAACTCATCGATACCTTGTAGTGCAGGCAATGTAATGGTTAAACCAATGATGAAATTATTTGTCTGTGGGATGTTACTGAGTTTTGCCTGCGGAACCTTTGCCAGACAGATAGATACTTCACTACTGGTTGGCACCTGGGGCAATTCTGAAGATGGCGGCAACACTTTCTGGGGCTACGATAAATACCTTGAAGATAGCACGCTGGTATCGTGGGGCACTTATCCTGAGACTGACTTCAGCTATAAAGTACGGGCCGATTACGAGGTAAAGGTTAAGTTCGGCACTTTTTCCTGTCTTACCATTACCGAATCCAGCCCCATCACCGACTTCGTTGGTGAGTTCTGGTGTGATGAAATCGTTGAGCTAACCGCTGAAACGTTTACGTTCAAAAGTTCAGATGGTGAACTTACCACCCTCTACCGGATGCCCTGAAGCGTACTTACCAAAATTAACGCTACCAAAGTAGACCGCCTTTTCCTTCATCATAATTTTTCGGCCAGTCGTGGCATTGGCGTTCTTTACATTCTATATTTGGCGCACAATAAATTCGGGAAATAACACTTCAAACGATGGACGCTGATAATAATGAAAAATAAATTAGTCACCCTGTTAGCCGCGGCAATCGGTCTAACTGCCATCGGGCTGGCATCACCGAGTATCAAAGCGCGGCAGACAGTGCAAACCGAAGTACTCGACATCATTAAACAGGATGTTAGTTCATCCACCCTTTCTTATGACATCGTAGAGTCCTTAACCACTGAAGTGGGGGCCAGAATGGTTGGCACACCGGGAGCCGATGTGGCAACCGACTGGGCCATGGCGAAGATGAAGGCACTGGGTTTCGATAAAGTGTGGGTTGAGGAAAGCCAGGCGCAACTGTGGCAGCGAGGCGATCTCACGGCCAGCATCACCGCGCCTTACCCCCACAAAGTGGTAGCTATCGCACTGGGCGGCAGTGTGGGTACCAATGGCCAGGCCATTAACGCCGAAGTGGCCTATTTTGACGATTTAACCGCACTACAGGCTGCGCCGGAAGGAAGCCTTAAAGGCAAGATTGCTTATGTTGGTTACCGTATGGAACGCCATATTGATGGTCATGGCTATGGTAAAGCGGTTGGTGCCAGAGTGGCAGGCGCCTCGGCAGCGGCCAAAAAAGGTGCGCTGGCGTTTATTATGCGCTCGGTAGGTACAGACACCGACCGTATTGGTCACACCGGGATGATGCGCTACGAAGAAGGTATAGCAAAAATACCGGCGGTGGCCCTATCTAACCCTGATGCGGATTTGTTGGAAAATATGTTACGCCGTGAGCAGCCTGTCACGTTTTCATTAAACACCAGCGCCAGCGGCCCAACAGGGGACACTGTCACTATTGCTAATGTTATTGGTGAGGTGACCGGCGCTGAAACCCCTGACGAGCTGATTACACTGGGCGCGCATATCGACAGTTGGGACGTAGGTACCGGTGCTATTGATGATGGTATTGGTATTGGCATCGTGCTGGCGGCCGGACATTACATTGCCACAATGGAGCAGCGTCCGGCGCGTACTATTCGGGTTATTTTGTTCGCGGCTGAAGAAATTGGGCTGGTAGGTGTGCGCGATTATGTGGCCCAACACAAAGCAGACATGTCGCAACATATGCTTGGCGCCGAGTGGGATTTCGGCAACGGACGCATTTATGAGCTGGAGCCGGGAGTAGGGCCTCAGGCGCTGGCCTCTGTGCGTGACTTTGCCAACTATCTGGCTCCTATGGGCGTTGGATTGGCAAGTACTAATACTGCCAAAGGCCAGTCGGACATGAGCTTGCTGGGCGAAGCGGGTCAGCCGGCGTTTAACTTTGCTCCGGATGGCCTCGATTATTTCGACTACCATCACACCGAAAACGACACCCTCGATAAGGTGGATCAGGACGCCCTGAAAGTGAATACCACCATTTACACCCTGTTTGCCTGGTACGCCGCAAACAGTGGCGTGGACTACCGTCAGTAAAGTAAGTCAGCGGGGCAGAGCAGTTGCTTTGCCCTGAATACTTGCCGGCAAATGCCAATCTTCCTGTTTATCCGGATTGCCCAACGGCTTCGCTTTACGTAAACTTACGCGCCTCATAGCAACGCAAAGCAACAGAAGACATGACCCGAATAGCCCTTGGTATTGAATATGATGGTGCCCAGCACTTTGGCTGGCAACGACAGCAGGAAGTGCCCAGTGTGCAGGGCTATTTAGAAAAAGCGTTGTCGACAGTCGCCAACACCACTATTGAGGTGCAGTGCGCCGGACGAACCGATGCAGGCGTTCACGCAACCGGTCAGGTGGTGCATTTCGACTGTGATGTAGCGCGTCCACTCAAAGCCTGGACCATGGGTGTTAATGCAAATCTGCCAGATTCCGTTGCCGTGAAGTGGTGTACTGAGGTCAGTGATGACTTTCATGCGCGGTTTTCGGCTACTGGCAGGCGTTATCGTTACATCATCTATAACCACAAAATGCGCCCGGCAATTTTGCACCACGGGGTGACCCATGTGCACCGCGATTTGGACGAAAAACGCATGCATGAGGCGGCTCAGGCATTACTGGGTGAGCAGGACTTCAGCGCTTTCAGAGCATCGCTTTGCCAGTCTAAAACGCCATTTAGAAATGTCACCAAAGTCACCGTTACCCGCCAGGGCTGCTATGTGATTGTGGATATCAGTGCCAATGCATTTTTACATCACATGGTGCGTAATATTGTGGGTTCGCTGGTAGAAATTGGCAGCGGCCATCAGCCTCTCGACTGGATTGCTACCTTGCTGGTTGGCAAAGACCGCACGCAGGCCGCTGCTACAGCAAAGCCCAACGGTTTATATCTGGTGGATGTGGATTATCCCGCCTCCTACGGTTTGCCGCGAGCAATGCTGGGCCCACTGTTTTTGCCGGACAATTAAGCGTCGTCGGGTTGTCTGGCAGGCCTTTGACGAAATTAACAGCAAAATTCATTAGGCCATGCCAATAAAGCCGTTTATACGTATAAATATTCGTACTTCTTAGACCAGTTTTATTTTTCGCTATTGCGTTGAATATGCTCTAATATGTCGCCATATGCGGATATAATCCATCGTTTATTATTTCATCATCCTGTGCCGGGCACGAACAAGTATAAAAAGCCGGGTGTAACAGGTTAGCTAAAAGGACATCTCTGGCATGAGCTGGATACAAAAAATTCTTCCAAAGACACAAACTTCTACCAAAGGTAACGTTCCTGAAGGTATATGGACGAAATGTAATGGCTGTCAGGCCGTGCTGTATAAGCAGGACCTGGAAAAGCAACTGGAAGTTTGTCCTAAATGTGACAACCATATGCGTATTGGTGCCCGCCGTCGTCTGGATGCGTTCCTCGATGCCGGAGACCGTCAGGAGCTAGCCGGTGACCTTGAGCCGCAGGACGTGCTGAAGTTTAAAGACTCCAAGCGCTATAAAGATCGTATTACCGCAGCTCAGAAGTCGACTAACGAGAAAGATGCGTTAATCGTTATGCAGGGCAAACTGAAAGGCATGCCGATTGTGGTTGCCAGTTTTGAGTTTGCGTTTATGGGTGGTTCTATGGCGTCAGTGGTTGGCGCTCGCTTTGTTGCTGCAGTGAATGCGGCCATTGCCGCTAATTGCCCGCTGGTATGTTTTTCCGCCAGTGGTGGTGCACGAATGCAGGAAGCGTTGCTGTCGTTGATGCAAATGGCTAAAACCTCAGCGGCGCTGGCCAAACTGAGCGAAAAAGGATTGCCCTATATTTCTGTGATGACTGACCCGACCATGGGCGGCGTATCGGCCAGTTTAGCGATGCTCGGCGATATTAACGTAGCCGAACCCAAAGCTTTAATCGGCTTTGCCGGCCCACGGGTTATCGAACAGACTGTTCGTGAAAAACTGCCTGAAGGCTTCCAGCGCAGCGAGTTTCTGCTGGAAAAAGGCGCTATCGATATGATTGTGGATCGTCGTGAAATGCGCGATAAGCTGTACGGTGTGCTGGCCAAATTACATCGCCCTGATTAATTCAGGGCTTTTCAATTCCTATGCGTAAAACACTGCCGGAATGGCTCGAGTATCTTGAGTCCATTCATCCCAGCGCTATTGATATGGGACTGGACCGCGTAAATGAAGTAGCCCTTCGGCTTAATCTTCGTTTCGACGCCCGGGTTATCACCGTTGGTGGTACCAATGGCAAGGGCACTACGTCTGCACTGATTGAGAATGCCTTGTTAATTGAAGGCCAGACAGTGGGCGTATACAGCTCACCGCATTTACTCGATTACCGTGAACGTGTTCGTATTAACGGTGCGTTACCCGACGCTGATGCCTTTTGTGATGCTTTTGAACAAGTGGAACAAGCCCGTGGTGATATCAGCTTAACTTATTTTGAGTTTGGTACGCTGGCCGCTATGTTGATGTTGATGGCGGCAGAGCTCGATGTGGTTGTGCTTGAGGTTGGTCTTGGCGGACGGCTGGATGCCACCAATATTATTACCCCTGATTGCGCGGTGATAACCAGTATTGGCCTTGATCACCAGGACTGGCTGGGTGATACGCGGGAAAAGATTGCCGTAGAAAAAGCCGGTATTATTCGCTATGGCGGTAAAGTAGTGATTGGCGAACCTGAGCCCCCGCATACACTGCGCGAGGCGGTTAAGGCTCTGAATGCAGATGCCTGGTGGCAGAATCAGGAATTTAGTATTGCCCGCAGTACTGATGGTGCTGTTACCTTTAGGGCTGCAGAGCAGACTTTAGCACTATCAGATACCGCTATTCCGCTGAACAATGTCGCTACGGCGCTGGCTATACTCAAACATGCTGGTTTCATCGTAAGTGATGCGATCATGCAACAGGCCGTTGCCAATACGCAGTTGCCGGGGCGTCGTCAACTGATTGCCTCACAGCCGGCTACCTATCTGGATGTTGGTCATAACCCCCAGGCCACCGAATCACTCGCTGAGTGGCTCGATAGCAAAACATTTGAGCAGGTACATATTGTGGTGGCGATGCTCAACGACAAAGCGCCAGCGGCTTCGCTGGCCCCTTTTAAGCGTTTCGCGCCGCAGTGGTACTTTGCTTCAACACATGGTCCTCGTGGATTGTCAGCAGAAAAACTGGCGGCAGCCGTTGAAAATACCCCAACGCGTTTGTTCCCGGCTGTGACCGAGGCTTATGAGGCTGCTCGTCAGGATGCACAAAGCGAAGACCTTATTTTAGTGGTAGGTTCTTTTCATACAGTTGCAGATATCCTGGCGTTACCGCACAATACACAAAACTCATAACAGGATCACAATTAGTGGCGGCAGCGTTAAAGAACAGGTTGGTGGGCACTGTTATTTTGGTAGCAGTAGCGGTAATCATATTACCAGACATGCTGGACGGTAAAAAATCCAGCAACGGGGACGTGTTTGTTAATGTTCCGGCGGCACCAGCCAAGAAGCCTATTGTAAACCCTGAACCTTTTCCTGATGAACGGGTGGTGGCCTCTGCGCAGCGCCCGGTTGAAATTGTTAACGAAAAGCCGGTTGATGAGCCAGATAGTCCGGTTGAGTCTGCGCCGGAGACAAGCAGCGACAGCACGGCTCAGGTGAATAATTCGCCTAATGATGATCTGGCGCGCCAGACAGTAGTGGAAGCGCCGAAAGAATCTGAGCAAAATAACAGTTGGGTGATTCAACTAGGCAGTTTCAGGCATCAGAAAAACGTGAAGCAATTACTGGATAAGCTGGAAAGCGCGGGTTACCGTGCGTTCAGCCGGCCTATCGAAACCAGTTCCGGGCCGTTAACCAAAGTATTTGTAGGGCCCAACCTGAACAAACGCGAACTGGATGGTGCCATATCTCACCTTCAGGAATTAACCGGCTTACGAGGCAAAGTAACCCGTTTCAGTGTAAACAGCTAAATCAACAGGCTCATTCAGGACAGAATTGTTGACAGCCGGTGACTGGATAAAATTTCGGCACTGGTAATCAGGCTGACTTCTGGTAGAATGCGCGCGAATTTGACGCGATGGGGTTTGGTTCTACAGCCCGACACATCGTTAACAGGACGGGTAAGAATCTTCAAATGAATTGGCTGGATTACACGATTTTAGGTGTGATAGCGCTCTCCACGCTAATCAGTCTCGTGCGTGGCTTCGTCAAAGAAGCTATATCACTGGCAGTCTGGTTTGCTGCCATGTTTGTTGCCAGCCAGTTTTATGCCGACCTTGCCGTTTACTTCACGCGCATCAGCGACGAACTTATCCGTAACGGCGCGGCCATCGCCGCTCTCTTTGTGGCAACACTATTGCTCGGAGCCTTGTTGAATTACACCATCAGTCAACTGGTTCAGGCCACCGGCCTGTCTGGCACCGACAGAGCACTCGGTGCAGTTTTCGGCGCATTGCGCGGCATTCTGATCGTAAGTGCGCTATTATTTTTCCTGGATACATTTACGCCTTCGGCCTCATCAGACTGGTGGGGTGAGTCGGTGCTAGTGCCGGAATTTGCAATGATTATTGAGTGGTTTTTTAGTTACGTAAAAGACAGCTCCAGTTTTTTAACTCCCGCTTAAATAGGTAACCTACATGTGTGGTATTGTCGGAATAGTTGGTAAAACACCAGTTGCTCAGTCACTCTATGACTGTTTAACCGTTTTACAGCACCGTGGTCAGGATGCGGCTGGTATCATGACGATCGACAACGGTGTATTTAATCTGCGTAAAGACAATGGACTGGTTCGGGATGTGTTTCACACCCGTCATATGAAGCGCCTTACTGGGAATATGGGGATTGGCCATTGTCGCTATCCCACTGCCGGTTCTTCCAGTTCCGCAGAAGCTCAGCCGTTTTATGTCAACTCTCCTTTCGGGATGGCGTTTGCCCACAACGGTAACCTCACCAATGCCCTCGATTTACAAATCGAAGTCGCCAAAATAGCGCGCCGGCATATCAATACCACATCAGACTCAGAGATTCTGATGAACATTTTTGCCCACGAGTTATCACAGCGGACCACCGGGCTGACAGTGTCACCCAAAGATATCTTCGAAGTGGTCACTAATGTTCACAATAAAGCCCGCGGCGCTTACGCCTGTGTGGCGGCAATTATTGGTTTGGGTGTTGTGGCATTTCGCGATCCCAATGGTATTCGACCGCTGGCGCTGGGCAAGCGTATTACCGAAATGGGCGAAGAATATATGGTTGCCTCTGAGAGTGTTGCACTGGATGCCGTAGGTTTTCAGTTTATTCGTGACGTAGCACCGGGCGAAGCCGTATTTATCACCGAAGCGGGCGAGTTGTTCACCCAACAGTGCGCCCAGACGCCACTGACTTCACCGTGTATCTTTGAGTTTGTATACTTTGCCCGTCCTGACTCGTTCATTGACGGTATTTCTGTGTACGCCTCCCGCGTAAACATGGGTAAAAAGCTCGGTGAAAAGATTGCCCGGGAATGGGCCGACCTTGATATCGACGTGGTAATCCCAATTCCGGAAACTTCTATGGATGTGGCGCTACAAATTGCCATTACCCTTGATTTACCTTATCGTCAGGGCTTCGTTAAAAACCGCTACATTGGCCGTACGTTTATTATGCCTGGCCAGACTCAGCGTAAGAAATCGGTTCGCCGTAAGCTGAACGCGATTTCCTCTGAATTTAAAGGCAAAAATGTACTACTGGTTGACGATTCCATTGTTCGTGGTACCACTTCCGGCCAAATCATCGAGATGGCTCGTGAGTCGGGCGCGAAGAAGGTTTATTTCGCTTCTGCAGCACCTGAGATTCGTTTCCCGAATGTGTACGGTATCGATATGCCATCAGCTAACGAACTGATTGCCTATGGCCGTGAGATTGACCAGATTTCTGATTTGATCCAGGCTGACGGTCTGATCTTCCAGGATATCTCCGACCTGGTTGCTGCCGTTCAGCACGAGAATCCGCAAATTTCACGCTTTGAAACTTCGGTATTCGATGGCAACTACATTACCGGTGACGTAGACCAGGCATACCTGGAACGCATCGATGCGGCCCGTAACGATCAGGCCAGAAAGGCGCCGGTTGTTCAGGCTGAATTATCCAACCTGGATATGCATAACTTCGAAGCGTAACTGGTAGCGCAGATACTAAAAAGCCGTTCACATGAACGGCTTTTTTAATGGTGCGCCGGGCATGGCGCGTAGTGCTTTAGCACTGTTCGACTCACTGTGGTGGTGAGTTGATGACTTGGAGGTGGAAGTCCTCTGCACACCCGGCAAGGGGAAGTGCTAGCCGAACGGCAAGGGTGTTCATCGTGAGGTGAAATCTGAAGGAAGCCGAAGGCAAAATGCTGGCCTGACGAACAGGAAGCGGTTTAGGCGTTGTTGCAGGGTGAGGTGGCCATTATCACTAAAGCCCAATACTTGCACGGAATGCAGCAACGTAGAGCCGACAGGCATAAGCAGGAAGGTCGCGCGAATTACCCCGGGAGGTCTGATATTCTGCTATAGAGCTACTGACATCGCGAGGTGTCGGGATGGAATATCAGAAGTCAGCAGACGCCGTAGTAGTGCTATGAAACCGATAGCACGAAGGGCTGAACCTGTCACGAGCGGCAAGTCACGCGTGCTCTCGCGTTATCGGGACACAAGGCAATGAAGAATCATTGCTCCGGGACAAATATACAAGAAGGGTCGGAAACCTGGGCGGTGTTTGCGGAGTTCTAAACGATAAAGCGGCGACACGATGAACGAAACAGACTCAGGTATTGACTATGGTCAATACAGACAGGAACCGCCGTGGTACGGAACCGTATGCCCGGTGGTGTGAGAGGACGGGAGTTGCGAAACTCCCTCCTACTCGATCGTTGAAGAAGGGAGGCTAGTGCATATAAATCGGGCCAAGGCCCATGCTCCATAAAATCACTGAACTTGCCATCAGGATCACTAACAGCACCAGACCGCAGGTTACCACCGAGCTTGAATAGATAAAGCCTTTTTCTTCCGGGATGTGCATCATAATTGGTACACCAGAATACAGCAGGTAAACCGAATAGGATAAGCCTACCAGCCCCACCGACATGAGAAACCATAATTCAGGATACAGGCCGGCGAAGCCAACCATAAATAAAGGCGTGGCCGTATAGGCTGCCAACTCCAGAGACTGGGTGTAAGTAGGTGAGGTATCAAACGCTTTTGCTAGTTCATGCATCAGGGCTGCTAAAGCAATAACGCCCGCAATCAGGCCAAAATACATTGCCACACTCATGGCCATGGCACTCTGTTGGGTGAGTTTGATCAACTCACCTGCGCCAACGCTCCAGCCTAAATGTGCTGCCGAATAATACCCGACAATCGCTGGGATCAGTGCAATGATGGCTATGTGGCTTAACGCGTAGAAATAGTTTTCGTGGCGTTTATCAATAGCTTGCCATTCTTCTTTTGGGTGGGTGTAAATACCCCACAGGTGGTTCAGGATCATAATCTTTCCCTCAGTGCTGAGAATGTTTTTAATTTGTTATTTATTTAACAAATAATCAACATTTTCAGTTTTATCCAAAGCGAAAATTAAGTCAATAGATTTTGTTGATAAATTAAACAGAGCAGGCCAAAACCCAAGGCAGATAAGCCAGCGGTGTTTATGGCTGTTTTTTCTCTGCCACCGCTGAGGGTTTTAGCAATGGCATAAGTGAAGCCAGTAGAAGGCTCATAGCATAGATTGATGCGGCACTGCCGAGCAGGAAAACATGTAACTGAACACTGGCTTCGAGTAACTGCGGAAAACTCGACTGTAGATTACTGATACCATCAATTTCTGCTGCCAGAATAAAGGCTCCCTCAAATGTGCCGCTGCCCGCGACACCGTGAATGGGTAATACCGATGACAGATCAGCCCCCACAATTCCCAGTAATGCGGTATGAAACGACAAGCCCGATATGCCCAGCACAATTAACACAAACGCCGTTAATTTACTCAGCCAGGAACAGAGTGTCAGCAGTGCGATGGTAAAATAGGTTTTTCCTGATGTGGGAAGTTGTGTAAGTGTGTCTCTGATTTTTACCAGAGCTGGTTGATGACTGTTGCGAATTAACCGCAGAGTGAGCAATTTTAGTAACTCACTATACCTGATTGCCAGGACAAATAATCCGCAGATGGCGAGTGAGAAGAGCGGAAAGTCTTGCCATAATAGCAGCACACCGCCAATACAAAGCAGGCAAAGTAAATCCAGTAACCTGAACATAATCAGATGCAGAGAGGCGGTTAACATTGGCACATTAAACTGCGCTTTCATGAAGATAGGGAAACTGGCTTCACCGGTACGCATGGGCATCATAATATTCAGGATATTATGGGTTAGTGATAGTTTAAACAGTTCACTAAAGTGGCCCTTTATAGTGAGGCTTACCTGAATACGCCAGGTCCGAAGCACGTAGGAAAATACCATTAACCCCATTGCCGCTGATAAATAATTGCCTGGTAAATCATTAAAGCCGCGTACAATGGTATGCCAGCCAACGAACTTTTCAACCGCTATAATCGTTAGGATTAACAGAGCTAAGGGCAAGAGAATTTTAATAGTACGTTTCATTAGTTTTAGTATTTCAATGAGATAAGAGACTAGTCAGATAACTTGCCCAATTTACACTATATCTGAAAGGCTCTCCGGCCGTGAATGATTTATCAATTAGTGAAAGATTATACTTTCTGAGACTAATTTCAGTGGCAAACGGTGTGATAAACTAACGAAGTTTATTATTAACTACGCATATAAAAGGTCAGAGATATTCAGGTGAATGAATTACTATCACCCATCAATGCATTTTTAAAATGCCCCACGCCACAAAGCTGGATAGACGAGGCTAAGAAACGGGAGAACCTGCCCGTTGTCCTGCTTGATCATCTGGTGTGCGAATTGAAAGCCGCGCAATCAGCCATGTATCTTATCCGCAAATATGCCGTGGATAAGGCAAGTGGTGATGCACTACTGGCCTGGCTAAAACCGTTTGAGGATTTTACCTATCGTAAACAGGGCGACTGGCGTGAACTCGCCAAGCATGAAAAGCTCACCAAGTCTATGATGCCAAAATCCGGTGCGCCGTATAGTCAGGATCTTATCGATAAAATGGTCATGCTGATAAAAGAAGAGCTGCACCATTTTTATCAGGTGCTGGAAATTATGGAGGAGTATGGCATTGCCTATGAATCGGTTGGCTCCAGTCGTTATGCCCGGGGGATGCTGCGTCATGTGCGTACTTATGAGCCCCAGGCGCTTATCGATAAGTTAATTTGCGGTGCTTACATTGAAGCCCGGTCCTGTGAGCGTTTTGCGGCACTGGCGCCTCACGTAGATAAAAGACTGGGTGATTTTTATGTATCATTGTTACGTTCAGAAGCCCGGCACTATCAGGATTATTTAACGCTGGCAGAAGAAATTGCTGGCTCTGATATTTCAGAGCGGGTTGCCTTCTTTGCTGATGTGGAAGCCGAATTGATTTCATCTTCTGATGACGATTTTAAATTTCACAGTGGTGCACCGGCAGTATAAATTTTCAATCCGCTTTGATTTTCATAATATATACTTTTTAAGCAGGCAAATGGCGCATACTCCGGTTTGTGCCATACTCAAACGAAATGTAGTTTTATTTTAAGCCCTTTTATCCATGTTCAATCAGAAATTAAAAGCGGAAATTGCCAGCCTGCGGGCTGAGCTTGCTCAATATAAACGCGCCTCAGACAACCTTAAACAAGACTTGCTGCACTGGCAGTTAACCTCCGATAGCGTGATACAAGTATGTGGTAGTAAGAATGAAAGTGTGCTCGGCTCTCGTGCAGGCAGAGCTGTGGGAGTACCATTTATATCGTTAGTTGCCGACCACGAGCATAAATCCAAAGCCTTGCGCGACTTATCTGATGCCATCAATAATCACCGTCACTGGTCCGGTAGTATCAATTTAAAGGCCGAGGATTCTCACGCTTCAGTGCAGCTCATTGTTCAACCGCATTACTCTGCGCAGGGGGGGTGTGATCATATCGATGTGTTTGGCTCCCGTCTGGAAGTAGACACCCAATCCTCAATGAGTAACGAAGATATTCTTGAGGCGCTTGACCGTTCTATGGCGATTATTGAGTTTGAGCCCACCGGTGTGATCATCAAAGCCAATTCCTTGTTCTTGCAAACCACCGGTTATTCGCTAAATGAAATCCGCGGCAAGCATCATCGCATGTTTTGCCCGAAGGTGGTGACTGATGATCCTGATTATCAGCAAACCTGGGATGCACTGGCTCGGGGTAAGTTTATTTCCGGACGTTTTCAGCGGGTTGATAAACATGGTAACCCGGTATGGCTTGAAGCGTCATATAACCCGGTGATAAATGATGACGGCAAAGTATACAAAGTCATTAAATTTGCCAGTAATGTTACCCAACAGGTAGACAATGAATGTCGGGTAAAAGAGGCGGCGGAGCTAGCCTCTTCCATGTCTGCTGAAACCGGCGCGCAGGCGGATAATGGGCAGCAGTTAATGACCGAAACCGTGGCCTCACTGGCTTCACTTACTGAGCAAATGACCAAAGCTTCGTCTGAAATCAGTGAACTGGAACAACAGTCCACCGAGCTGAATAAAATGGTGAGTGCTATCAGTGCGATTGCTGACCAAACCAATTTACTGGCACTTAATGCTGCTATCGAAGCGGCGAGAGCCGGCGAGCAGGGCAGGGGATTTGCCGTGGTTGCTGATGAGGTGCGGGAGCTGGCGTCACGCACCACCGAATCTACCAAAGAGATCATGGCCGTATTTTCCCGCAACGATCAGTCAACCAAGCATGCTGTGAGTACCATCAGGCAGGGGCTGGATACCCTGAATGAAGTAGCTCAGAGTGTGGAAGAAACTAAAGCTTCGATGAGTGAAATTGCCTCTGGTTCCAAACAGATCATCAGTGCCGTAGACAAACTATCCAGGCAGTAGAAATCAGCGGTTCATTTTCGCCCGGTATTGAGGGCTGTGCTGTTCGATGGCAATGTAGCGGGTTGCCAGCCAGCACTCATTAGTGCGCTTAACCAACACCACCTTATCGCCGTTCAGTAATCGCTCGCCGGCCTCCATTGCCTGAACCGTAATATTCTGTAACTGGTGGTTATGATCAAAGACCGTCGCATGAACGTCGTCGCCCGGAAACTCGCTGTAGCCCACGATAGTAGCAATGCGCCCGGCATATTCTTGATTTGCAAGCAGGCTGTTGTAACTGCGTAAATGTGGCGCCAGATGGTGAATAACCACCGCAGTAGCAGTGGCTGCCATTATCAGCGATACAGGGAACAATATGGCCTGGGGGGCATAAGCCTGCCAGTAGGCAAAGTACAAGCGCTGGATCAGCATGCCGCTGGTGCCAAAAGTGATAAAAAACACCATCAACCAGAAGACAATGGTGACTTCGTATAACTTTAGAATGTGCGGAACAACGTGATAGGGAGTTAATTCCGGCTGACCGAATTGCTGCGGCATATCCAGTAAACCAAAAAGCGATTTACCGCGCAGCAGAAACAGGCTTTCTATGGTACACAGCATTAACCCAACGAGAATAGGCACGCTATAAATAAAATAAGCCTGGGTAAACAGAAATACCGACATTGTCTCCTTCCCTGATGTCGCGGCCGTCCTAAAAGGTAGAGGGGGCTGCCAGATAAACAATCCACACCCTTTGGTTTATAGCACATCAGTAGTAAACCGCCAGTTCGGCTATACCACTAAGGTCTTGTTGTCGGGAATCAGTCTGCTGGTTAGACTCTGAGTTTTAGAAATCCGGAATAGTGCAGATGGCGATCAGTAAAGGTTATAAAGCATTGCTTGATGAAGCGATGCAGCAAATAAAAACAATCCCGTTGGAAGATGCCAGGGAGCTGTATGAGTTAAGTGAAGCCTGTTTTGTTGATATCAGAGACATTCGCGAATTAGAACGTGACGGTATGATCCCTGAAGCCGTTCACGCGCCGCGTGGTATGCTCGAGTTTTGGGTTGATCCGGACAGCCCTTATTACCGTGAGGTGTTTGGTCAGTCTGGCCCGTTGATTCTTTATTGTCAGTCGGCCTGGCGTTCTGCGCTGGCCACGCTAACACTTCAACAAATGGGCATGGATAACGTTTGCCACTTAGAAGGCGGTTTTAAGAACTGGATGGGTGCAGGCCTGCCGGTTGCCGACAAACGCGCAGTCAGTCACTAGTTGCCGAGCTTGATGCTCAGCAACTTGTTAGTAAAATTAGTGCTGGTGACCGCCTTGCAGCGCGTCGCCATCACTGTTGTAGTAACCGGAAGCCGCTTTTTCAATAAACCCCTGGTGGACCATTCTGGTTAAAAACGGGTCGGTATGGTCGTCGCCTATATCTGCAAAATCGGTGCTTTGATAAGCGTAGCGCTCAGCAAAAAATTGCTCAATTTGTTGTTTATCAAACTCAGTGTTTGTGAGTGTCCAGTGAACTGACTGGTGAGTTGATTCTGCCGTGAATGAAGTAGCCAGTTTGAGTGCCGGCTGCCAAATCAAGGTGAGTCTGGTGCCATTATCCTCTCGTTCAAAAGTAATTAATGTATTACAACCACTGCCAGTCCGGCTGGTCTCTGTCATGGTGGCAATGAGTTCATCGCTGAATAACTGATTGCGGAAAGACCAGTTTGTTTCGCTTTTACCGTGCACTTTTTCTCCGGGCTGATATTCAATGGCTCTGGCATGCGCATCAAAATAGCGGGTAGGCTTAATCAGGGAAGCATTTACAAGCTCCCAGGCTTCAGTAATTTGTGTTTGGGGATAGCGGTGAGCGACTACCCCTTCGTTTCGCCACAGTTCGAGTCGTTTTTGTTGTTCACCCCGGGCGTTGTGAGTATTTACGGTGTAGCGTGCAACCAGGGCGTTAGCCTTGATTTCACAGCTCTGTGCAAAGCTCAGCGCGGCAAAACAAAAGGCGAAAAGCGTAAAAATCGTTTTGTACATCTTAGGTATCTCTTTTTTAACCAAAGTAGGGCAACCTTACGGTTGCCCTGTGGCATTTACCGTCGTGGATTATTCCACTTCGTTGTTGGCTTGCTCAACCATGTCACCAGCGTAATCCATTACATGGAAAATCACGCTTTGTTCGTTGGTACCATTCACCAGCCAGGCACCCGGACCCTTGGCGTAAATCCCAACATCCTCACCGGCATGGGTTTCAGAGCCTAACGGTACCAGCGCTTCCTGGTGATAACCGGTAGTAGTGGTATCCACACTGGTAAGGTCCATACGTCCGGTATTGATGTTCAGGCTGTATACTGCGTCAGCGTTTGTTTCATTCCCCAGATTCTGGAAACCAAAACCGTTAGTGTAGCCCAATGTGGTATAAGGCATATCATCAGCAGCCAGAGCAGGCTCATCTGAACCAACGTTCACTACTTTACCCAGAATGGGATTTCCACGCTTAGGATAGCCCGCAATGGTAAATACATGGCTGTGGTCGGCGGTTACAATAATTAACGTATCGTCATCACTGGTCATGGCATCGGCCACAGCAACGGCGTTCGCGAACTCAATGGTATCCGTTAGCGCGTTGTAGGCACTGCCAGCATGGTGGCCATGATCAATGCGGCCTGACTCCACCATCAGGAAGAAGCCGTCCTGATTATTATCAAGGATTTGAATGGCTTTTTCGGTCATTTCAGACAGTGAAGGTTCACCGGCCACATCGTTGGCACGATCGGCTTCATATTGCATATGAGACTCATTAAACAGGCCAAATACACGTTCTGTGGTTTCAGTGCTCAGACCATCGAAGCCGCTCTGATCGAACACATAAACACCATTGGTGTACATGGATTGCCATTCAGCGGTTAGATCGCGGTTATCAGTACGATCGCCTTCTACTGCACTAACGGCATCCGCGCTGTTAAATGCGGCATCGCGTGGCAGGAAATGGCGACGACCACCACCGAAAACAACTTCAATGCCATCTACATCAAGGCCGGCAAATCGTGCTTCCAGGTTACTCTCAAAATTGACCAGCTGATCGGCAATGTCGGTACAGCCGGCGGTCACAGCCTCTGCAGGCATGTCAGATACATCTTCCCAGTTACGATCTGCTGATTTGGCGTAAGTCGCTGCGGGCGTTGCGTGGGTGATCCGCGCCGTTGAGATTACACCGGTTGATTTGCCCGCAATTTCCGCCAGTTCCAGTGCGGTAACTAACTCGTTTCCGGCCACAGTGGAGCAGTCGCCACGCTCTATGTCTTCATCAACACCGATAACACCCACATCGGTTTTTACACCAGACATCATGGCGGTCATGGTGCCGGCTGAATCGGGGGTTTGTGCATCCACGTTGTAGGTTTTCGCTAACCCTGCAAACGGAAAGTTGTCAAAACTCAGTTTGTTTTCTTCTCCGTCCAGACCTTTCATCTGACCATCTAAAATACGTGCAGCGGTTACGGTAGAGACACCCATACCATCACCCACAAATAAAATGACGTTTTTAGCCTGTCCACGCATTTCAGTAACGGTGCGTTGCAGATTTTCCTTGGACGTTACTACGACTTTGGCTGAGCTGGTGCTGTTAGTCGTTAACGCGCCGGTGGCTTCCAGCCATACAGTTTTGTTGGCTTCGACTTCGGCAGCTGCTGCTACAAACCAGTCATTATTGAGTGAGGTAAGCAGCTCTGAATTGCTAACTTCGGTCGAAGCCGGCACACACACATAACTGGTAGATTCAATTTCGTCACCGGTAAGCGCGCCATCGCTGTTGGCATCCAGTCCAGAATCAATTTGCACACCGCTGTTAGGGCAGTTTGCATCACCCACAGCAAGAGCTGTCTGAATTACGAGACTATTGAGCCCGTTAGTGCCATCCTGACCGTCTGCGCCATTTTGACCGTCCGCACCATCGGCACCATCGGTACCAGCAGTACCGTCAACACCATCGATACCATCTACACCGTCACGCCCGTCGTCACCGTCGAGAGAACAAGCGCTAAGCCCTATTATGGCTACTGCCACTAAACTTAATTTAAATAAATTCATTATGATTACTCCGCTTATTCTTCTACCAGATCCAGTGCCTGATTAATCAGGTGGAACACGACGTTCTGTTCAACAACGCCCTGGACAAGTTGACTGCCCGGGCCCGTGGCATGCAGTGAAATGTCTTCACCAGCATGGGTTTCTGAACCCAAAGGAATAAGGGCTTCCTGGTGGTAACCAGAAGCTTCGGTATCAACGTTTGTAATATCCATACGGCCGGTGTTGGCAGCATAAGCATAGATTGCATCGGCATCTGATTCGTTACCCAAGTCCTGGAAACCCAGACCGTTGGTGTAACCCAGCGTGGTGTAAGGCATGTTATCAGCGGCCATAGCCGGCTCATCAGAGCCAACATTTACCACTTTACCCAGGATAGGGTTACCGCGTTTAGGGTAACCTGCAATGGTAAATACATGGCTGTGGTCAGCGGTAACCAGAATAAGCGTGTCTTCAGGATTAGTATTTTCGTAAGCAGCCTTCACTGCCGCTTCAAATGCCAGGGTGTCTGTCAGGGCATTGTAGGCACTGCCAGCATGGTGGCCATGGTCGATACGGCCAGATTCCACCATCAGGAAAAAACCTTTTTCATTATTGTCCAGAATATCGATGGCTTTTGTGGTCATATCGGCAACCGAAGGCTCGCCGGCCACATCATTCGCGCGGTCTGCTTCGTACTGCATGTGAGATTCATTAAACAAACCAAATACACGCTCGGTACTGGCAGGGTCAATGGCGTCAAAGCCAGCCTGATCGTAAACATAGACACCGTTTTGGTACATATCCTGCCATTCTGCGGTGAGGTCGCGTGAATCGGTGCGATCGCCTTCTACCGAGCTAACGGCATCCGGGCTGTTAAACGCAGCATCGCGAGGCAGGAAGTGACGACGGCCACCACCGAAAGCGACTTCTATACCGTTTACATCAATACCGGTATAACGGTCTTCCAGGTAGGTTTCAAAATTAACCAGCTGATCGGCGATGTCTTTACAACCTGCCGTTACTGCAGCTTCAGGCATGTCGGATACATCTTCCCAGTTACGGTCGGCAGACTTTGCATAGGTAGCCGCTGGTGTAGCGTGGGTAATACGTGCGGTAGAAATGATGCCCGTAGACAAGCCTTTAATTTCGGCCAGCTCCAGTGCGGTAATCACTTCGTTACCTGCCACTGTCGAGCAGTCGCCACGCTCAATGTCTTCGTCAACACCAATCACGCCTACGTCGGTTTTTAAACCCGACATCATAGCGGTCATGGTTCCGGCTGAATCAGGGGTTTGTGCATCCACGTTATAAGTTTTCACCAACGCGGTGTACGGAAATTCTTCAAAGGCCAGGTAACCTTCTTCACCCATCTCTCCGGCCATCTGACCTTTTAAGATACGTGAAGCAGTGAGAGTGGAAACCCCCATGCCGTCACCCACAAACAAAATAACGTTTTTTGCCTTAAACTTGCTGTTTACTTCAAGTTTTTGTGCAATTTTAGACTGAGCGTCAGTAAACCACGCGCTTTGTGCCTGAGTGTCAGGCAGAACATCAGCGTGCAGTCCTGAAGAAACGGCAAGGGCTATCGCACTTGCTGCGGCTTTCAAGATCAATTTCATTTTTGTATTCCCAATTATGACATTTTATATTTTTTGTCATGCAAACCGAGGGTTGCTTAACGAGGTTTAATCAACGCGGCTGGACGGTTTTGCAGGTTGCAAGCTACACAAAGCGTTGAATGAAAATTAGCCTAATCAGGATGTGTGAAGGATAGTTGACCTATAAATGAAGGTTTGTTGTCAGAATGGTGATGTTAATGTTGCAGGAATATTACCGGCTAAGCGTAAACTGCCGTTTTTCAAGGCGAACGTCAACCGGACTAACTCTTAACACACTGCCCTGGGTATACCAGTCGCCTACCACGATACGGTGGGCGGGTTTGCCGTTAACGGTAAGTGAGTGAATGTTGGGCCGGTGGGTATGGCCGTGGATAAGTTGCTGAACATTGTGTCTTACCATAACGTAAACCACTTCATCGGGGGTGACATCCATAATTTCAGCGGTAAGATTTTGCTGGTTTTTCTGACTGGTTTTGCGCCCGCGCTTAGCGAGCTTACGGCGTAACCATAATGGCAGGGCACCTACTAACCGAGGCCACCACCATCCCCGGGCTTTTTTCCGGAATTTCTGATATTCGATATCCAGCGTGCACAGTTCATCGCCATGCAGTAATAAGGTTGGTGTGCCGTATAGATCTATCACCTGCTGTTCCGGAAGCAGTGTCATGCCTGCTTTTTTGGTCCAGCCTTCACGGATAGCGAAATCGCGATTACCATGAATAAAGTACACCGGTGTAGTGGCTGATAACGCTTTAAAAGCACTGGCTACCCGTTCAGACAATGGCGTAACGTCGTCATCGCCTAACCAGAACTCAAACAGATCGCCGAGCACGTAAAGCGCTTCCGCCTCGGGGGCATCCTGCTCCAGAAAAGTGAGTAAACACTCGGTGATATCATCACGTTCAGCGCTTAAATGTATGTCTGCAATAAAATAAGTAAACGGCATTAATTAGTAGCTTTTAGGCATTAAAAAGGGAGCCTGCAGACTCCCCGGAGCGTGTTCAGTAATCAGGCTGCAATGTGCAGATTATTCACTAATCACTGCTTTTTCGATAATAACAGCTTCAACCGGCACATCCTGATGATAACCGTAATTACCTGTTTTTACATTTTTAATTTTTTCAACAACATCCATACCTTCGGTTACTTTACCGAAGGCACAATAACCCCAGCCATTCATGCTTTCGCTGGAGAAGTTGAGGAAGTCGTTGTCTTTCACATTAATGAAAAACTGCGCAGTGGCTGAGTGTGGATCGTTAGTCCGGGCCATGGCGATTGTGCCGGCTTCGTTGGCTACGCCGTTGTTTGCTTCGTTTTCGATAGGCGCTTTGGTGTCTTTTTGCTCCATATCCGGCGTCATACCGCCGCCCTGGATCATAAAGCCGTCAATCACCCGGTGGAAAATGGTGTTGTCATAAAAGCCGTCTTTTACATAAGACAGAAAGTTCTCAACCGTTTTCGGTGCTTTATCGGCATACAGTTCCAGGGTAATGTCGCCGTGATTTGTTTTAAACGTCACCATAGTGTTTAACCTTACCTTAATTTAGTTTTTGGCTATATAGACCGCTAATGGTAGCCCAAATGCCAGAATGCGAAAACCCCTCTGAAGTACCTATTTGTTTATTCACCTGAAAATGCATTCATAACTGGCTCCAGAGCGTGGTCAGACGGGCATTACAGTGCTAAACTTCGCCACCCCAACCGGTTTAAGAGGAAATTAGGAAATGTTGCAACTGTTTAACACCAAAACCCGTCAGAAAGAGCGTTTTCAGCCGCTGGTAGAAGGGAAGGTGGGACTCTATGTTTGTGGCATAACCGTGTACGACCTCAGCCACATGGGTCATGCCCGTACCTATCTCAGTTTTGATGTGTTGGTGCGTTATCTGCGCCACCTCGACTATGACGTGAAGTACGTGCGTAATATCACCGATGTGGACGATAAAATTATCGCCCGGGCCAATGAAAACGGCGAAACAACCGTAGCGCTCACCGAGCGTACCATTGCCATGATGCACGAAGATTTTGCCGCGTTGAATCTGATTGAGCCGGATATCGAACCGCGGGTAACCGGGCATATGGACGAGATAATCGACGTCATCGAAAAGCTCGTGGCTAAAGGTTATGCCTATCAGGCCGAAAGCGGCGATGTGCTGTTTGATGTGAGCAAGTTTAATGCGTACGGCAAATTGAGCCGACAGAACCTTGAGCAGTTACAGTCTGGCGCGCGTGTTGAAGTGGCGGCCGGCAAAGACGACCCGCTGGACTTTGTGTTATGGAAAACGGCTAAGCCAGGCGAACCGGCCTGGGGGGCTCCCTGGGGAGAAGGTCGTCCTGGCTGGCATATAGAATGTAGTGCCATGAACCATAAGCACCTGGGTGAGCACTTTGATATTCACGGCGGTGGTTCTGACTTAATCTTCCCGCACCACGAAAATGAAGTGGCGCAATCCTGCTGTGCTTTCGATACGCCCTATGTGAATACCTGGATGCATACCGGGATGGTGCAGGTAAACGACGAGAAGATGTCTAAATCACTGGGCAACTTCTTTACCTTGCGTGATGTATTAGGCGAGCACGACGCAGAAATTCTGCGTTTCTTTTTGATGTCGGCCCATTATCGCAGCCAGCTGAGTTATTCCCAGGATAATATCGACCAGGCTAAATCAGCCCTTGAACGACTCTACACGGCGCTGCGCGGAGTAAAAGTAGACAGCGTAACTGACTTAAGTTACGGCGGATACCTTGAGCGTTTTGAACAGGCCATGAATGATGATCTGAATGTGCCTGAAGCTTACTCGGTGCTGTTCGACCTTGCCCGTGATTTAAATAAACATAAATCACAGGGTGATGCCGGTGCAGAAGAAGCTGGTAAGCTTGCCGCCGTGCTAAAGGGCATTGGTGGTATTCTGGGCCTCTTGCAGCGCGATCCGCAAGTCTTTATGCAGTCAGGAAATGATGATGAGGTAGCGGAAATAGAAGCGCTAATCAAAGCGCGTAATGATGCCCGGGCTGCGAGAGACTGGGGCGCAGCCGATGCCGCGCGCGACAAGCTCACAGCCATGGGCATTGTGCTTGAAGACGGCGCTGGCGGCACCACCTGGCGCCGCCAGTAACAGCAAAGGGTTGACCTACAATTAGTCTTCCCGGAATTTGCATAGCAAATATCCGGGACCTCCAAACATGTTATCGGGGTGGCTTAACAACCTCTCGATTCACTTTTTGGCTGAGTCAGCCTTCTCAGAAGATCCCGGCTCGAGGGCAGGGATGACGGAAGAGTTTGGCCGGAATGGAAGAAGTACTGGCACAGGGGTGATAAAAATTGTCATCCCCGCATGCAACTCCTCTGTCATCCCCGCATGCAACTCCTCTGTCATCCCCGCATGCTTTTGGGCGGGGATCTCCATTTATGTTATCGGGGCGTCTAACCAACCTATCGATCCATTTTTCGATTGAGACAGCCTTCTCAGAAGATCCCGGCTCAGGGCCGGGATGTCGGAAGAATTTAAGCGGTGATCTCCATTCATGTTATCGCAGAGTGTACACAACCGGCCTAATCAAACCTCCACAATTAACAATAACGTGGCTGCCGTGGCCGCACCCATCACCAGATTAAACCCTCTTTGCCGTCGCGGGTTATTCAGCCACACTCGCAGTTTTGCCCCGGTGCCGGCCCACAATGAAATGGCAGGTAAGCCGAGCAACGCAAAAGCCAGCATAATCATCGCGCCGGACTCCGCGTAGTTATTACCTGGCAGGCTAAACGTACTCACACTGCCAAGCGCCATCATCCATGCCTTGGGGTTCACAAACTGAAATAACGCTGCCTGCCACCATGTGAACGGCTTCGTTGAACGACCATCTTCACTACTAATGCCGGTAACCGGACCTGAAGCTATTTTAAACGCCAGCCAGAGCAGGTAGGCCGCACCGGCAACATTCAGCACCGAATACATGACCGGATAAAGTTGAAACAGCACACCCAGTCCCAACAGTACGCTCAGTAATAACATAGATACACCAAACACAATGCCCAGCATGTGCGGTAACGTGCGGCTAAAACCAAACTGTGCCCCAGAAGCCAACAACATCATGTTATTTGGCCCTGGAGTGACGGAAGTAATAAAAGCAAAGGTGGCAATGCCCAGCAATAATGAGGTTTCCATAAAAGTGCGCCCTGAAAAGTAAGTGATTAAAGTTGCGTTACAGCGCAGGCTGTTGTTATAGCATGCGGGATTAATCTGTATTTATTTAGATGCAATAAATTGGGTAACAAGCCATACAGATAGCCAGTGAAACCGACTGTATGGTGCAAATTTCCACAAACTGTATGGTTTTGTATTTAAAAGTGCTGATATATTAAAAAGTGTATGGTTTTCGAGATCAAGCGGATACACCGATGAGCAGATATTTGCACCTGGCCACGCGGCTAAAAGAGCATATTCAGATGGGCTACTTTGCACCGGGCTATAAACTGCCGTCTGTTCGTCAACTGGCCAATGAGCACGGCGTTAGCATTTCCACCGTACAGGAAGCCTACCGGGTGCTGGAGCAGGAAGGTCTGGTTACCGCTAAGGCAAAGTCGGGCTATTTTGTTGCACAGGCTAAAGAACGTATTGCGCGGCCAAGAGAGTCTAAACCACCGCAGCGGCCCATGGACGTGTCGCTCTGGGAAGATGTGCTGGCCATGCTCATGGGCCATGGTGTAGAGGCCAGTTGTGAGTTTCAGCATGCCATGCCGGATATGAGTTCATCGACTCTGAAACCGCTACTGAAAAATATCTACGAGCTTAACCGCCACCGTCCGCAGGATGGCATGTCTTATGGCCATGTGCAGGGCGAACTCGGACTTCGTGAGCAACTGGCGCGGCTTACCGCCACCACCGGATGCCAGCTCGATGCAGAAGACTTTGTTGTCACCTCAGGCTGTCAGGAAGCATTGTCGGTTTGCTTAAGGGCGGTTGCCCAAAGCGGCGATGTGATAGCGGTAGAGTCTCCGGGGTTTTACGGTGCCATGCAGGCAATAAAAGCGGCTAACTTAAAAGCGCTGGAAATCCCCACCGACTCGCGGGATGGTATGAGTATCGAAGCGCTCAGGCTGGCTATGGATCAGTGGCCGGTTAAAGCCATTTTAGTAACACCAACGGTAAATAATCCCCAGGGCTACGTGATGCCCCTGGCTAAAAAGCAGGGGCTGTATCAACTGGCGCGGGAATACGATATAGCGATAATCGAAGATGATATTTATGGTGATATCGCTTTTGAATACCCGCGCCCTAAAACCATTAAATCATTCGACGAAGATGGCCGGGTACTGCTGTGCTCTTCTTTTTCGAAAACCCTGGCGCCGGGCTTCAGAGTTGGCTGGATTGCGCCGGGGCGATACCGGGATAAAGTGACCCATATTAAATATGTCAGTAGCTCCATGTGCCCTACGTTGCCGCAACTGGCAATTGGTAATTTTATCCGCCAGGGCGGTTACGACAGGCATCTACGGGCGATGCGACAGTCTTACCGCAAAGCCAGGGATGTGATGCTCAAAGGCATCGAGGCGCACTTTCCGGCAAACACTCGGGTAAGTTTTCCGGAAGGGGGCTTTATTTTGTGGGTGGAGTTACCCGAGGGTTATGATGCGGCCCGGCTGGCAGAGTTGGCTAAAGAGCGCGGGATAATCCTGGCGCCCGGGCAGATGTTTTCCGCCACCGGCAAGTACCGTAATTGCTTGCGGTTTAATTATATTGATCGCGACTTAGCCACCCGTGAGCGAAGTGTTGCAATACTGGGGGAGATCCTGATGGAAATGGCGCCAGCCAGTGTGGCAATGGCCTAATGGCGCCCGTACCAGCGTTTAGTACGCTCACAGTAGGCGGTAAATTCGTCACCAAACAGCTCAATCATAAAGCGTTCTTCCGGGATGATCTGAAAGCGCTGCAAATACGCCATCGTAAGCACAGCAAATACCAATCCACAGGCATCACGCACAATAAATGCTGCGCCGATTACACCCACCACTAAACCCAGATACATGGGGTTGCGGGTATAGGCAAAAATACCACCATCCACCAGTGTACTGGCATTTTGTGGTCGGTGGGGATTTACAGTGGTCCGCTGCTGTCTGAACGCCACTACGCCTGCCACACCAATTAATCCGCCGGCCACAAACAACACAAAACCGAAGGGGCGCAGAGGATGAGGCAGTGGCATTACATTCAGGGAAGCGCAATACCAGGTGAGGGCCAGCGCAGCAATAAACACGATAACCGGCGGTACTTTAAGTTCAAGGTTGTTTAACATCGCTATCGTCCACCACGGGTTTCATTTTCGCTGCTTTCTTTTGTTGTTGTTTCTCAATCAGCTGTGATTTCCAGCGCTGCTGCGAAACATGTCCTTTGATGGCTTCGATGCATTCATTCACCACCAGTAAAAACTCTTTGTCCAGGTTTTGTTCTTCCGGCGTAAAGTCTTTCAGGCCGGAGCTGACAAACTCCTCAATGTCACTGGCTTCAAGGTCGGTCAGCAGGTTAACAACAGAGGCGGTTACAATGTCTGTTACCGCGCTTTCCAGAGTATTTTCAATGGTGCGGCCAACCACCGGCACATAAGACAACGTAGATACCTGGGCGTTTTCACGCACGGCTTTGCCAACACTTTCTTTCACGTGCCGCCGGATTACATCGCCATGTTTACTGTCGTTAATTGACTGCCCAAGATGATTAACAATGTTGGACATCCAGGAGCTTATTACTGGTCGTCTCGGCGCTAATACGTTTTGCGTGATATCGTCGATAAGCGGTGAGCCGGCAGCAATGTCCTGCTGCGCATCGGTGAGGACTTTCACTACAATCCGATCGCTTAACTCTTCTACAAACACATCATAATAGAACGAAAAGAACCGGTAGATGCCGGTGTCGTTGAGGTCGATAATCTGGTTCTTGTGTAACCGGTACAGAATCGAAAATATCCGCAGAAAGCGGAATATGCGGGTTCCACCTAAGGGGATACAGCCGACTAAATCGTACCAGCGTAAAAACGGAAAAAAGTACCAGCGCAGGTATTCTTCGGTCTTAATGGCAACTATCCAGCGCACGAAAAACTCGGTTAAGAAAATGGTAATAAAAACCAGATCGACCAGAATGAAGTTTTTGTGGATTGGGTCGTAGAAGTTAACAAACGCCGGCGACCAGGCACTCAGGCTATCGCGAATAAAGGCAGTGTTATACAGGCCATCAAACAGTAAAAACAGCAGGTTCAGCAGCAACAGCCCCAACATAATAATGTCGAGCAGTAGCCAGGGGCCCTCGTGGCTGTTGCGCAGGTTTTCCCGGTTTATCCTAAACATGGGCCCTCTGTATAGTTAGCGATTATCCTAAATTGCGTAAGCGTGTCACATCCACGTGCAGGGTGAGTTTTTGCCCGGGTTGTAAATACTTCTTCGGATTCAGGTTATTCCACTTGGTAATGTCGCTGGTGCGTAAATTAAATTTTTGTGCAATCCGTGCCAGTGAATCACCGCGTTTTACCGTGTAAGTGAGTGTGCGCATAATGGCATCGCGCTTTTGCTCATCGCTTGCTTCATCGACCCAGATCACCAGGGTTTTACCCGGCATCAGCGGATCCGTTGGTGCCATGCCATTCCATTTCGCCAGCGAGCGGGTGCTTATTTTATATTTACGGCCAATATCCCAAAGTGTATCACCGGCGGCCACTTTATGCGTGAGCTGGTAACTGCCACGTTTCTGGTTTTGGGTAGACGCCAGGCGCTGATCTTGCGACAACGTGTACGCGTCTAGTTTTTTAAGCGCAACCGGCACCATGAGGTGATCGCCAATCCGGATCATATTATCCTGCATATCGTTGATACTTTTAATCACATCAACGGTGGTGTGGTATTCCTTAGCCAGTTTAAGCAGGCTGTCGCCAGACTTCACTTTATGGCGAACCCAGTTAAGGCGTTCTTTGCGATCGACCTGGGCGAGTTGGGTAGTAAAGCCCTCGGCTTTATCCAGTGGTAATACCAACCGATGCGGGCCATCAGGATCGGTGGCCCAGCGATTATAGCCAGGGTTAAGCGCATGCAGCGATTTTAGCTCCATGCCTGCCAGTTCGGCGGCAAATGCCAGGTCCAGCTGTGAACCCGTATCCACGGTGGCAATAACCGGTGCATTGTCGATTTCAGGCCAGCTGAAGGCGTAAGCGTCGTGATTTTTTAAGATGTCTGCCAGTGCCAGTAGTTTGGGCACATAAGCACGGGTTTCCCGTGGCAGATCAAGCGACCAGAAGTCGGTAGGTTTGCCGGCCTGCTTGTTACGCTTAATGGCTTTACCCACCCGGCCTTCGCCGCTGTTGTAGGCTGCCAGGGCATGCAACCAGTTACCTTCAAACATTTTATTCAGGTAAGTAAGATAATCCAGAGCTGCATCGGTAGAGGCAATCACATCACGGCGGCCGTCGTACCACCAGGTTTGCTCTATGCCAAAGCGCTTTGCGGTACCAGGAATAAACTGCCACATGCCCGCTGCACGGCCATGAGAATAGGCAAACGGATCAAAGGCACTTTCCACAATCGGCAGCAGCACCAGTTCCAGCGGCATCTCTCGGGCTTCAATTTGTTGAATAATATAATACAGGAAAGGTCTGGCGCGTTTGGATACCCGTTCCATATAAGCGGGGTGCTTGAGATACCAGTCGCGTTGCACCGCTACGCGCTTGTTATCCGGGATCTCGAAGGCAAACTGGTTACTGGCGCGTAACCACAGGTTTTCAATGACAACCGGTTCAACGGCTTCCTCAACCGGAGAAATATCTACCTCTACCTCTTCGGTAGGGTGCATTACTTCAATAACACCTTCGTTGGCCAGTTCGCAGTCGGCCTGGTCATTTATATCGATATGGGCAATTTCGCAGGTTGAACGGTTGTCCTGCAGTTCAGTCTCGGCTCGCTCGGTTGTCTCAGTTAACTGACAACCACTGAGCGAAGCAACAACAAAAAGATGAAGCGCAGACAACTTTAATTTCATTGAGAAACGAACCTTCAGATAATTCAACAGCATACCAGTGTACGCAAATTCGCGCCTCAATGCATCCTGTTGAAGCTAATACTATAGGCGACACCTGCGCCCAACCACTTTTTATCAACAGTCAGAAATTATCTTTCCATTGTCTCAGATGAGTAAAGACGGCTATTTCGTCGATAAGTTGCGCGTCTGACTGACTGGCAACCGATTTTTTTATGGCTGGTGAATCGCATCGCAGGAAAGGGTTTATATCCAGTTGCGTGCTCAGCAGGGTGGGCAGGGTAGGAGTATTTTGTGCGCGGGTCTCTTTTACCCAGTTGTCATATGCTTGAAGAGCCTGATTATCTGGCTCGGCCGCCAGGGCAAAATTCACATTTGCCTGGGTATATTCGTGGGTGCAGTAAATAACGGTAGACGCTGGCAGGCGCTTAATTTTGTTCAGTGAGCGATGCATCTGACCAGGCGTTCCCTCAAACAAACGTCCGCAACCGGCAGAAAATAGCGTGTCACCACAAAACAGCGCGTTGTGCCCCACAAAGGCAATATGATCAAGCGTATGGCCAGGCAGTTCCAGTACATTAAACTCACAATCAAGCAACGGTAGTTTTACCAAATCCCCCTGAGCAACGGATTTAGTGATACCGCTTATGTGTCCGCCACGAGGGCCAATTACCGGTAGATCTTTTACCGCGCTGCTTAATTTAGTAATACCACCAGTATGGTCGTGGTGATGGTGTGTAATCAAGATGGCTGCCAGAGCCAGCTCATTGTCTTTGCAAAATGCCAGTACCGGGTCAGCATCACCCGGATCCACCACGACAGCATATTGCTCGTTGTGCAAACACCAAATATAGTTGTCATTAAAGGCGGGGATCGGCGTAACAGAGAGAGCCGCGGGAAAACTGTCGGTTGGCATAGTCCAGTCCGTAAGTTGTACATGGTTGTCCAGATACTATAAAGTTGTGTGGTCGCATGCAATACGTGCAAGCAGTTTATAACATCAGGCGTTTATGAAATCAGCGTTTCACCCTAAACCGTTACGATACCCGCAAAGCTGGTCCGAATTGCCTGGGGGCGATGAGCTTAAACAGGCTATCGAGGGTGTTTGTGATGATCTCAGCCAACGGGTGTTTGGTTATAACCTGGTCAAACTGGGCAATCTGAGTAGCGAAATAAAGCTGCCAGGTTGTGCCATTCGGAATCAGGTTGTACAAACTCAGGTAGCCACTGAAGCCAGCAGCCTGATTTCCAATTCAGATAAACTGCCCTATATCGAAAACAGTATTGATGGTTTTTTACTGGCTAACGAGCTCGATTTTGCCAGGGACCCTCATGAAATACTGCGAGAGGTAGATCGCACCATTACTGCAAACGGGTATGTGATTATCAGTGGGTTCAACCCGTACAGCCTTACCGGGCTCGCACGTTTCCTACCCATCAAAAAAGGCAATATTTTGCATCAGGCCCGCTTTTTCTCAGCCGGGAGGATTAAAGACTGGTTGCAACTGCTCGGTTTTGAAATCGTAGAGCATCGGCATATTTTGTTTTCCATGCTATTCGCCAGTCACCATAAAGGTCAGCCAGCTGCCTGGCAGCAATGGTGTAGCCGCTACTGCCCGTGGTGCTCATCGGTGTATGTATTAATGGCCCGCAAACGAGCTATTCCAATGACCACGATAAAACCGAAGTGGAAAGTCAAACCCCGCTTCTCAGCCGTAGGGGCGAGCATGCGCGATGCTGCGTCCAGAATTACCCATTCCTCGAACCGTTGATTGGCCGGCGATTACCAGAAAAACAACCTCATCATTCCGGCACGTAAAACGTATTGTCATCCGAGGATGCACACACCAAGTCATTCCCGCATGCACACCCTATGTCATCCCCGCATGCTCTTGGGCGGGGATCTTCATAAAAGGTTATTAAGCTGAGTAAGGGCTATTAGGAGATCCCGGCTCGTGGGCCGGGATGACAGGAATAAACCCGCCGTCCACGCATGCACCTCTTCTGTCACCCACGCGTGCACCTCTTCTGTCACCCACGCGTGCACCTCCACCGTCATCCCCGCATGTACACCCACTGTCATCCCCGCATGCTCTTGAGCGGGGATCTCCATAAAAGGTTATTTAAGCGGAGTCAGTGCTATTAGGAGATCCCGGCTCGTGGGCCGGGATGACAGGAATAAAACCGTCACCCACGCATGCACACCCTATGTCACCCACGCGTGCACACCCTATGTCACCCACGCGTGCACACCCTATGTCATCCCCGCATGCTCTTGAGCGGGGATCTCCACAAAAGGTCATTTAATCTGAGTCTTGGCTATTGGGAGACCCCGGCTCGGAGGCCGGGGCGACTATGTCGGCTTTCCGGGATGATTTTAGGGTGTTAGTCTGGTTGAATTAGTCAGACTGTTTCGGAGATCCCGGATTTCGCAGTGCGAATCCGGGATGATAAAAAGCCGTAAGGCTTTTTATCACTTAACCCGCATGCCGGGTTGGGCGCCCTCGTGGGGCTCCAGAATGTAGAGGTCTTTTCCACCCGGGCCGGCGGCTAATACCATGCCTTCTGACATGCCGAAGCGCATCTTACGCGGAGCCAGGTTAGCCACCATTACTGTGTGCTTACCAATTAAGTCTTCTGGCGCATAAGCAGATTTAATGCCGGCAAAAACCTGTCGGGTTTCACCGCCTAAATCCAGCTCTAAACGCAGCAGCTTATCGGCTTTCTCTACATGCTCAGCATTAGCAATGCGGGCAATACGGAAGTCCACTTTGGCAAAGTCATCAAAGGTGATTTGTTCGCTGATAGGATCCTTCGCCAGTGGACTGTTGGGATCCAGCTGCGGTTCGACGGCTAGGCTTTCTTTTGAGTCTTCAACCATAGCGTTTATCTTATCCATCTCTACGCGCTGCATCATCGGCTTAAACTTATTAATTTCGTGGTTAGTGAGCACGGTTTGCGCACTGTCCCAGGTTAATTGGTCGTTTAAGAAGGCTTCGGCTTTCTCTGCCAGTACGGGCAGCACCGGTTTTAAGTAAGTCACCAGAATACGGAACAGGTTAATTCCCAGTGAGCAAACATCATGGGTAAACTGCTGCTTGTCTTCTTGCTTAATTGTCACCCACGGTGCGTTAGTATCGATGAACTGGTTGGCTTTATCGGCCAGCATCATGATTTCACGTACAGCCTGGTGGTATTTACGTTTTTCGAACAGGTTAGCGATGGTTTCGGAGGCATCCTGAAACTGTTTAACCAGCTCCGGTTCCAGTACGGTTGCTGATAACTTGCCATCGAAACGCTTGGTAATAAAGCTGGCACAACGGCTGGCGATATTTACCACCTTACCCACTAAGTCAGAATTCACTTTCTGAGCGAAATCTTCAAAGTTAAGGTCGATATCGGTGACGCCATCACCCAGCTTAGAAGCAAAGTAATAACGCAGGTATTCCGGGTTCAGATGGTCCAGATAAGTGCGGCCTTTAATAAAGGTGCCGCGGGATTTAGACATCTTAGCACCGTTAACTGTCACGAAACCGTGAATGTTAACGCCGGTAGGTTTACGGTATCCCGCGCCTTCCAGCATTGCCGGCCAGAACAGGCAATGGAAGTAAGTGATGTCTTTACCAATAAAGTGGTACAGCTCGGCATCAGAGTCCGCTTTCCAGAAACTGTCGAAATCCACGTCATTGCTGTCGCAGAAATTCTTGAAGCTGGCCATATAGCCCACTGGTGCATCAACCCAAACGTAGAAGAATTTATTCGGCGCACCAGGAATCTCAAAGCCGAAATACGGCGCATCGCGGCTGATATCCCACTGCTGTAAACCGTCTTCAAACCACTCCTGCAGTTTGTTGGCCATTTCTTCCTGAATCGCACCGGAGCGGATCCACTCTTTTAACATGCCTTCAAATTGCGGCAGGTCAAAGAAGAAGTGTTCGGATTCTTTGAGTACCGGCGTAGCACCAGAAACAACGCTACGCGGGTTTTTAACCTCGGTAGGGCTGTAGGTAGCACCACACACGTCGCAGCTATCGCCGTTTTGATCTTCTGCACCACAGCTCGGGCAGGTGCCCTTAACAAAGCGATCCGGCAGGAACATGTTCTTTTCCGGGTCGAACAACTGATTAATTGTGCGCTTGGAAATGTAACCGGCTTTATCCAGTCGATTATAAATTTCTTCGCAGAACGCTTGGTTTTCCGGTGAATGGGTCACATAGTAATTGTTGTAATCAACAAAAAAATCAGTGAGATCCTGATGGTGCTCAGCGCGGGTCTTCGCCACCATTTCTTCCGGGGTAATGCCAAGCTCCTGAGCTTTGAGCATAACCGGCGTTCCGTGTGCATCATCGGCACAAACGCTGTAACATTCATGACCGCGTAAACGCTGGAAACGGGTCCATATATCGGTTTGAATATGTTCAAGCAAGTGACCTAAGTGAATAGATCCGTTGGCATAAGGTAACGCGCTGGTTACCAGAATTCGGCGCTTGCCGTTAGTCAGATGACTCTGTTCAGACATAGAATAATTCGTTCGGCTAATTGCTATTGGAAATGGCGCAAATACTAGCGGAAAAGCGCTTTTTTTGCATTGTTTTTGTATGAGTTAATCTTATCTAACCCAGGGCAAGATCGTACTTTTGTTAAATTACTCTGATATCTGATCGATTTAATTCGTTATATTTATCATCATTAGTGTGATCAAATAGTTTTTTTGATGACACGAGTTAATTATGAGTTTTCTAAGCCATTTTTCAGAAGTTACCGATCCCCGCACGCAAATTAATGTTCAACATGACTTTATTGATGTGATATTTCTGACTGTGAGTGCAGTCCTTTCTGGAGCAGAGGGTTGGAGCGATATAGAAGTGTTTGGTCGAGATAAACTTGATTGGTTGCGCCAATACCGTCCCTTTGAAAACGGCATTCCTGTTGACGATACCATTGCCCGAATTGTCCGAGTAATATGCCCTGAACAATTAAATAAAGCCTTTATGAATTGGGTGAATGAAGTGCGTGTTGAAACGGGTAAGCCTCAAATTGCCATCGACGGTAAGACACTTCGTCATTCCTACGATGGCGATAAGCAAACGGCATTACATAGCATTACCGCCTGGAGCAAAGATGCAGGTTTAGTGCTTGCGCAACTGAAGTCATCGGGCAAGAAAAATGAGAATGCTTCGGTATTGGACCTACTCGACACGCTTAATATTAAAGGCGCTCTTATCAGTGCAGATGCCATGAACTCTCAGAAAAAGATAGTCGAGAAAATCAGCTCGGAGAACGCAGATTATGTGCTCTGCATCAAAAATAACCACAAACAACTACGCGATGAAATTGCCGCCTATTTCCATAAGGTAGAGAGGGATAATCCCGCTTGGATTGCCTGTAATGAACAGACTGATTCTGGCCATGGACGAATTGAAGTACGCCGGTGCCAGCAACTAAGAGTCAGTGAGTGGATAAGTGAAGCACAGCACTGGAAAGGTATACGCAGTGTTATCAAAATAGAGCGAGAGCGCCACCTTAAAGACAAAGAGGTGAGCACTGAAACGCAATATTACATCAGTTCACTGGATATTGACCCCGTTGCGGTCAACCAGGCTATCCGAGCACACTGGGAAGTCGAAAATAAAGTCCACTGGGTGTTAGACGTGACGTTCAAAGAAGATGATAGCCGAATACGCAAAGAGGACGGAGCGGAAAATGTCGGAGTGATTAGGCGGTTTTGTTTGAATATGGCTCGTTTACACCCCAAGAAAGCCAGCATGAGAAGCAAACTCAAAATGGCTGGCTGGGCCGATGAATTCAGAGCAGAGCTTATTTTTGGGTAAAAGTATGCGGTTGCCCTGTTATCTAACCGATAAAATTGCAGGTATTGTATGTTTTTTTCGCGAAAGTCTTCCAAACCCTCGGCCTTACTTCAGTGTGCAGTTGATTATTTGAGCAACTATTTTGTGGTGGATAAAGACGAGGTATTGCCATGGTGTGCCGAAAACCAAGGCACGATTACCGTTACCTTTCCTTTTGTCAATCAAAGCCAGTGGCCATTTATTGAGGCGGGCCTTACAAAAGCGCTGAATAACAAAAAGCTCAGCGCCGGGTTGCATTTTAAAACCAGAATCCACAGCGGGCAAACCACCAAATTGCCGGTCACTAATATTCGCAATATTATTGCGGTTGCCTCGGGCAAGGGCGGGGTGGGTAAGTCGACCACCAGTATCAATCTGGCCTTTGCGCTAATGCAGGAAGGCGCCAGAGTGGGTATTCTGGATGCCGACATATATGGCCCGTCGGTGCCTATCATGCTGGGAAATGTTAGCGAACGTCCGGCAACTGCGGATAATAAACATATGCAGCCCTTAGAGGCCCACGGTATGGTGGCAAACTCGATTGGCTATCTGGTGCCTGCAGAAGATGCAGCCATATGGCGCGGCCCCATGGCCAGTAAAGCGCTTTCGCAAATCATTAATGAAACCCTGTGGCCGGTGCTGGATTACCTTATTGTGGATATGCCCCCGGGCACCGGCGATATACAGCTCACCATGGCACAACAGGTGCCGTTAACCGCAGCGGTGATAGTAACAACACCGCAGGACTTAGCCATTGCCGATGCCCAAAAAGGCATTGCCATGTTTAATAAGGTCAATATTCCGGTGCTGGGCCTGGTAGAGAATATGAGCTTTTACCAGTGCACTGCCTGTGGGCATAAAGAATACGTTTTTGCCAAAGATGGCGGCAACTTATTAGCAGAACGCTACAATTTACCCTTGTTAGGGGCGCTACCGCTAGACGTGCGTATCCGTGAACACGCCGGCTCAGGCCAGCCGCTACTAGTAAGTGAACCGGAAAGTCCGCTCTCGGATGTCTATCGGGAAATGGCCCGGGCAGTATCATTTGAGCTGGCCACTACAGTGCCTTTGGCTGCTGATCAAGGCCGCAATATTAAAGGCGACCCCATAGCGTTTAACCCGTTAACCGATAGCTAACTAGCAAAAATGTGTTGATAAGCGGCTAAAACCGCTTAAAACACGTTGCCTGAGGGGCGTTGCAGCCGCATAATAGCGCACCGGTTTAGCCTTAGGAATTCTCCCGCAATGCGTTTATGTGATCGCGATATTTATCAGTACCTGCAAGACGGCAAAATCAAAATCGATCCGCAACCTGACTACGATCAGATAAGCGGGTTAACAGTCGATATTCGTCTGGGCAATAAATTTCGTGTATTCGAAGATCACGCCGCACCATACATTGATTTAAGTGGGCCTAAATCGCAGGTGCAGGCCGCCCTTGAGTCGGTAATGAGCGACGAAATTGAACTGCCGGAAGACAAAGCTTTTTTCCTCCATCCTAAAGAACTGGCACTGGCCATTACTCATGAATCAGTCACCTTGCCAGACAATATCGTAGGCTGGCTTGACGGACGGTCCTCACTGGCTCGCCTTGGGCTGATGGTGCATGTAACCGCTCATCGTATTGACCCTGGCTGGTCGGGTAATATTGTGCTGGAATTTTACAACAGCGGTAAGTTACCACTGGCGTTACGCCCACTAATGAAAATTGGTGCACTGAGTTTTGAAGTGCTCAGTCAGCCAGCAGAAAAACCCTACAATGCCCGAATTGACGCCAAGTACAAAGGGCAGGCAGGCGCTGTGGCGAGTCGTATATCCGCAGACGGCAAAGACGACAGCGAGTAAGACTCTCTGTCGCTTATTTTTTTAAATTCCGACAATCAATTGTAAATTTATTGTTTAAAGTTTACATTCAAAACTTCACTTAATCGATTAAGTTGCTATCTTATTGGGTATTAAAACCTGATAAGGAAGCAACTATGCGCTTGGCTACCGCTTTATATTTGTCTGCTCTCTCACTACTGAGTTTTACCTCGCAGGCTACTGACGTTTCGGTGACGTCACCAGACGGTGATATCACATTTACCTTTACCGATAAAAACGATTATGCACAGTATACCGTGGACTACAACGGTAAGCAGATCATGCGCCCGGCGCGGCTGGGTTTTGCTTTTGCGAAGGCCAAATCAATTTATCGCCACCTTGAGGTCAGTGAGATTAGCCGCAGCAGTGAAGACAGCACCTGGGAGCAACCCTGGGGTGAGCAACGCCGCATTCGCAACCACTACAATGAGTTGGTGGTTAAATTTACCGATAAGAATGATGCAGATAATGCCTTTAACGTGCAGGTACGGGTATTTGATGACGGCATTGGCTTTCGTTATCACGTAATTGCCGACGGGCAGCGTGATATCACTCGTGAAATGACTGAGTTTTCGATTATCGATTCACATACGGCTACCGCTTACTGGATCCCGGGGCAGGGTTATGACCGTCAGGAATATTTGTATCGCGAGACCCGGTTGCAGGATGTGGGTAAAGCCAGCACACCTATGACCATAAAACTGGATGACGGCACGCACCTGGCTATTCATGAGGCGGCGCTGGTAGACTATGCTGGCATGAGCCTAGACTGGCAGGCGCTGGGGCGCTTTGAAGCTGATTTGGCCCCTCGTGCTGACGGCATTAAAGTTCGCAAGCAAGGCAGTTTTACTACGCCTTGGCGTACCGTGCAGATAGCGCCGAATGCTGCAGAGTTAATCAACTCTTATATTACCCTTAACCTTAACGAACCCAACAAACTGGGGGAGGTTGACTGGATTAACCCGGGTAAATACATCGGTATCTGGTGGGGAATGCATATTCAGAAATACACCTGGTGCTCTGGTGAAAAGCATGGTGCTACGACTGAAAATACCTTGCGCTACATGGACTTTGCCGCAGAGCACGGCTTCGACGGTGTATTAGTAGAAGGCTGGAATGTAGGCTGGGATGGCGACTGGATCCAGAACTCAGAGCTGTTCTCGTTTACCCAAATTTACCCGGATTTTGATATCAAAAAAGTCAGCGACCACGGCAAAAAAGTTGGAGTTAAGCTCATTGGGCACCATGAAACTTCAGGCGGAATAACCAACTACGAAGCTCAGATGGAAGACGGTTTTGCGCTCTATCAGAAGATGGGGGTCGAGCAAATTAAAACGGGGTATGTCGCCCATGGCCAGAGCCTGAAAGTGACCGATGATACGGGTATAAAGCGTCTTGAATATACCGACAGTCAACCACTGGTAAATCACTTTATTAATAACATTACCACTGCAGCGAAATACGGTATTTCGATTAACACCCATGAATCGGTAAAAGACACAGGCTTACGCCGTACTTATCCTAACTGGATTGCTCGTGAAAGTGCGCGCGGCCAGGAATATAACTCCGGCTGGGCAGCGCCGAATCCACCCGAGCATGTGCCAATGCTGGCATTTACCCGAATGCTTTCTGGTCCGATGGACTTTACGCCGGGCATTTTCGACCTGGATTACCCGCCAATCAAAGGTGGCACCGAAGAACATGGCCGGGTGAAATACATGCGCCCGCAAACCACCATTGCTAAGCAGTTAGCCGAATATGTAGTACTTTATAGCCCTATCCAGATGGCCGCTGATCTGCCAGAAAACTACGAAGCGCAAATGGCACCCTTTCAGTTTATTAAGGATGTTCCTACCGATTGGGAGCAAACTCGCGCCCTACAGGGAGAAGTGGGCGATTATGTGGTCATCGCTCGTCAGGAACGTAAAGCGCGCGAGTACACGGGTAACGACTGGTACTTAGGCGCCATTACTAATGAAGAGGCGCGGGATATCACCGTGCCGCTGAGCTTTCTGAAACCCGGTAAGACCTACGAAGCGCAAATCTACAAAGACGGCAAGAAAGCCGACTGGCAAACCAATCCCTATGACGTTGATATCAGTAAAAGAACGGTGACCAGTAAAGATGCATTAACCCTGCACCTTGCAGCTGCGGGTGGTGCGGCTATCCGGTTTAAGCAATTGTAACAGAGTAACATAATCCAGAGAGAGCAAAGGCGTCTGGTTGCCCAACCCCAGACGCCTTTTTTTGTCTTTACCCGATAACAATACCTTTAGTGACTTCCATTGTGCAGCAGAGCAGCATCGAACAAATATTGTACTGGCATGGCATTACCAATACAGTTGTCATTGACCAAAACAACAGGGAAAGATTTCGTGAGCAGATTTACTACGCTATGTGCATTGAGTTTTCTAGTGCTTTCTGGCTGGTCTAATGCAAAGGATTTAAACAAAAAAATTGATGCACTCATGCAGTCAGCTATAGAGGCCGAGACACCAGGCTGTAATTTGGGAATAATGCAGAAGGGAGAGTTTTTACATAAAGCGGGCTACGGACTGGCTAACCTTGAACTGAACGTGCCGCTAGATGGAAATCAGGTGCACCGAATGGCGTCGGTTTCCAAGCAATTTACTGCCATGGCCGTATTGATGTTGGTGGAACAGGGCAAAATTGATCTCGACCAGGACATTCATATCTATTTACCTGCATTGCGAGACTATGGCCATACCGTAACCGTCCGGCAAATGTTAGGTCATACCTCTGGTATGGGCGACTATGATCTTATCGCTGATTCTTACGAAGGGAGCAAAACAGAGAACAACACAGGGTTAAAGTCTGCCGCAGGCGGCGATTTTCGTTTAGGTAATGAAGATTACCTTACCATCAGTGAATTTTATGATGTGGTAAAGCGAGTACCACTAGCCATGCCACCAGAACAGAAATACCAGTACAGCAATCTTGCCTATTTCTTACTGTCTATGCTTGTTGAAGAGGTTTCAGGACAGACACTTCGAGAGTTTAGCCATCAATATGTCTTCAAACCACTCAACATGAAACACACCTTCTTTAGCGATAATCCCGTGGAAATTGTTAAGAATCGTGCTTATGGCTACAAGCAGCTAGAAAATGGCAGCTATGTAACTGATATGACGAATTTATTTTGGGTTGGTGATGGGGGCTTACACACTAATTTAGATGATTTATTGCGATGGAGTAATAATTTTCTGCAGCCGAAAATTGGTAAATCACCCCAGGCATTGATCGACGCAATGAATACGCCGAATAGTCAGCAGCAAGCCGGAGAAGGGGTCTTTTACGGTAATGGGCAGTTTATCCATACGTTTAAAGGTTATCAGGCATACTCACATTCAGGAGGGTGGTTAGGCACCGCTACCTATTTCGCGAGATATCCCGAATTGGAGCTATCTTTTGCCATGATGTGCAACGATGTTTCTAATGACCAAGTCTTCGAGGCGTTTAACGAGGTTCGCGAAGCTGTGTTTAATATCATTACCAACACTGAATAGCGGATATTGATTACCGCTTTATTGAAAGTGAAGTCTGTACTCTGATGGAAATTTCGACAACCAGAACAAAAGCCTGATAATTGTATGGCGTAACCGTTGCAATCAGACAAAATATGAGTACACTTAGCGGCTCTTTCGGTCGGTGTGTAGCGCAGCCTGGTAGCGCACTGTCATGGGGTGTCAGGGGTCGGAGGTTCAAATCCTCTCACACCGACCAATTCCTTACCCCAGTTTATTCTGCATACAATCTTCCAGGACCAGCTGTTTCATCGGTCTCTTTAACATCGCCATAAACCCGTTGAAGTATGCTATCGACATTATATTTATTCGAAACAGACTTGCCTTGTGAAACCTGGTTATGTAACCAAACTAGCTTTGCAACAGCGGTAATTGGATCGACAGATGGTCCAACATCATCAAACGTAGGCCATTTATCGCTTATAGCATGTTTGTCTTTGTCTTGTCCTAAATAAGTCCTAAAAGCAATCACTCTGCCTAAACTTACCTTTGGCTCGAGACCGGAATTATCTCGTTCTGTATGCCCATTTGCATACGAGTCTTGAATCATATGAATAATTGAACCTAATGCCGACATTTGTATAGACTGAATTTTCTTTGGTCTATTTTTAGTTTGTTGGTCGACAAAGGCTGGGCATAGCTTTGCGCCGCCGTATAATGTTGTACAACTCCAGTTGAAAGTAATACCTAATCGCCATGTCTGCCAATATTTATCGACTTTCTCATATCCAAAGAGAGGTCTAAACCAGTTGGTATAATAGTAGGGGTTGAACCCTGAATTACATGGTGAGTCATCCAACATGCTGTCTTCTAGCATAACCTCTCCAAGATCTCTTTGTTCAGGGCTGTTGGGGTAATTCTGCCAATAGTCGCAATACTCTTCATCCCACAACGTTGAACTCGTCGAAAGTTCAAAAGCATAATTCGCCCATTGCCATATTAAATGTCTAGTTTGTTTTGGTGGCTCGCCAAAATCAGTTGCCATGGAATGTAAAAATTGAAGCTTGCCAAAGTGCGAAACACAAAATAAACCACCGTTGAATATTCCCGTTTTAGAAGGGGCCTTTGTTTTATCCTCGAAAAATTTCTTACAACCTTGCTTAATTAAAGCCCCAAATGTAGCGGCAGAGGCCCCGCCTTTGTGGATGAATCGTATTGGATCATCTGGCCATCGCACAAAAGATACAAGATCCCGATATTTAAATAGGGGGGCGTCAGAGGGGGTCAATTCATTGCTAAATAATGAAAGTTCGGTATCAATGCTTTTATAGTCTGCACAATCTTTAGGCATTTTTTCTAATGTACCTTCTGAATTATTTGCTTCATAAAGGCACTGTAAGGCTAATGCAGTTAGTCTCTCGTGGTTTCTTTCATATTCGCCAATTAAGCTGCCTCCGTCAGACGTCGTAAAGTAATAGCCTTTATCTTCATGTGGTAGTGCGCGCATCCCAATTTCATATGCGTTACATACTGCGAAAATAAATAAAGTACCTAAAGCAGTGAAGGCTTTGATTAAAAATAACAGTTGTCTTTTCATTATTGTGATTCCCTTCCAATATATTTTCAGAATTATATTAGATGAGTTTATTTTTTATACAACCTGAGCAATAACATTCGAGTGGTTGTTTGTCCCGGAAAAGACGTACTCAGAATTTTTTCATTACTCTCAAAGTGTTTATAGAATCTTAAATTTTTCCCAATCAATTGTGTTGATTCGTTCAATTAAACATAGTTAGATTAGTTAGTTGTGTTAATCTTTAGTATAGTTTTAATATTGTTCAGATCGGCCAAAAAGTAGTTTAAATGGTTGGTTTGGCAGAAATTGATGATTCAAGTCTGATTTTTTATTTGAAAGGCTAATTTCATTGAAAGTCAGATAGCAGGTGAAATGGAGTTTCGTAATCATGGCATCCTCTATCCAGCAAGGCAACTTCGGGTTTCTACAAGAGCATGACTCGCTTTTTGTGGAAATCGCCTTCTCTGCTGAAAGAGCGTTCTCAAGCGATCCCAATACAACGTTAATGAAACTTAGGCAACTGGGTGAAGCACTGGCACAGCACATTGCAGCATTGGTTGGAATTGAGTTTGACGATAAGACATCCCAGGCTGATTTGATCTATAAGATAAACCGGGAGCTAAAACTAGAGCCGGTAGTCAGGGAGTTATTCCATACCCTCAGAATGGAAGGCAATAAAGCAACCCATACTTTCAGAACTCAACACAAAGAAGCCATAAATGGTTTGGTGGTTGCCCGCAAATTGGCCATATGGTTTCACCAGTCTTTTGGCCGGAGTGGGGTTCAATTTAAACCTGGTCCTTTTATTCCACCTGCCGACCCCAGCGAACAGTTACGTCAGTTACAAACTGAAATTGCGAAGCTAAAAAGTGATTTAGAACAAGCCAATGTTGACCTAGATTCGAGCAATCAGCTTCATGATCTCGTAGCCAAAGAAAAAGCAGAATATGAAGCGTTGGCACTGGCAATGGACGAAGAATCTCGTTCTCTGGCGAAACAAGCGTCTGAACATGAAGAGGCATTACTAGCGCAACGTAAAGATTACGAAGCAAAGATAAAGGCACTTCAGGATCAGTTAGCGGCGGCTGATGAGAAAACGCAAACTACTCAACGCAGCCAGATAAACAAAAATACACAAGCGGCAACGCAACACATTGTATTGGATGAAGCGTTAACCCGCATTTTAATTGATCAGCAATTAGTAGAAGCGGGTTGGACTGCCGATAGCGAAGCGCTTATCTATAAAAGCGGGGCTCGACCAGAAAAAGGCAAGAATATTGCTGTCGCTGAATGGCCTACCGAGCATAACGGTGAAAAAGGTAGAGCAGACTATGTGCTTTTTTCAGGTTTAACGCCCATGGCAGTGGTTGAAGCAAAGAAAGAAAACGCCAACATAGCAGGAAAAATTTCGCAGGCAGAACGTTACAGTAAAGGTTTTAGTATCTCACCTCCAATGCAAAGTGCATGGGAATTAGCAGGAATGACAATCGCGTGGCCTGATGAGCATGATGGCCATTATAAAATCCCCTTTGTTTATTCCTGCAATGGTCGCCCTTACGTTCCCCAACTGGCTGAACAATCTGGAACCTGGTTTCGGGATGTTCGCGACCAAGCAAATACTAAACGTGCACTGCCAAAGTTTCATACGCCTGAAGGCTTGATCGACAAACTCAAACGCAGTAAAGAAGAGGCTGAGAAAAAGTTAAAAGCCGAGCCCTTTGGCTATTTAAAAGTGCGTGACTATCAGCAAAAAGCCATTATTGCGGTGGAAAATTCGTTAGCGAAAGAAGTACGCACTGCACTGTTAGCTATGGCTACCGGTACAGGTAAAACGCGCACCATCATCGGTTTGATGTACCGGTTTTTAAAGGCAGAGCGATTTAAGCGTATTTTATTCCTGGTAGATCGCACCGCACTGGGTCAGCAAGCTATCGACGCCTTTAATGAGGCACCATTAGAACAAAATCATACCTTATCTAAAATCTATAATGTTGCAGAACTGGGAGATATGGCAGCTGAGGCTGAAACGCGCGTGCAGGTAGCAACTGTACAGGCCATGGTGAAACGCATCTTTATGAGCGATAACCCGCCTCCGTTAGACCAGTTTGATTGCATTATTATTGATGAAGCCCACCGAGGGTATACGCTCGACCAGGAAATGACCGAAGGCGAACTCGCTACACGGGATGCAAGTCAGTATCTTTCTAGTTACCGCCGGGTGCTAGATTATTTTGATGCCGTTAAAATTGGCTTAACCGCAACGCCAGCAAAACACACCAGCGAAATTTTCGGTAAACCCGTTTATACCTATTCATACCGGGAAGCGGTAGCGGATGATTGGCTGATAGATCACGAACCTCCTATCCGATATGAGACCTTGCTTACACAAAATGGAATTAAATTTGCCAAGGGAGACAAAGTCAACGCGATTAATACTCAAACTGGTGAAGTACAGAGTGCAGAGCTGGACGATGAACTGAACTTTGAAGTGGATGCCTTTAACCGCAAAGTGATCAACGAAAGCTTTAACAAAGTGATTTGTCAGCAACTGGTTCAGGAACTTGATCCCTTTGGCGATGAGAAAACCATGATCTTCTGTGCTACAGACCTGCATGCTGATATGGTGAAACGGTTATTAGATGAAGCGTTTAAAGACCTTTATAACGGTGAATATAACCAAGCGGCAGTCGCTAAAATCACCGGGCAAAGCGACAAAGTAGAGCAGCTCATTCGCCAGTATAAAAACGAACGCTATCCAAATATTGCTATTACTGTTGATCTGCTGACTACCGGTATCGATGTCCCTAAAATTTGTAATCTTGTGTTTATGCGCAGGGTTAAGTCTCGGGTTTTGTATGAGCAGATGATCGGCCGCGCCACACGCCGCTGTGATGACATTGGTAAAACAGTATTTAGAATTTACGACCCGGTGGATATTTATGCCGCGTTGGCCGACGTTAATACCATGAAACCGTTGGTTAAAGATCCCAACATTACGTTGGAGCAATTGGTAGACGAAATCACTAACCCGGAACAATTGGAACGAGCGTTGAATGCTCCTGGTGATGCACCTGAGCAGAGCCATGCCGATGTCGTGCTAAGTCAACTCAGCCAAAAAGTGATGCGCGTATTGCGAAAAGCCGGTAAAAAAGCTGAAAGCAAACCAGCACTCAAGCAAAAACTGGATGAATTACACGGTTTATGGGGCGTTGAGCCCAAAAGCTTGCATAAACATTTACACGAGCTTGGGCCTAAGCAAGCCGCGGCTTTTATTACAACACATAGCGGTTTGATAAATCAGCTAGCAGAAGTGAATGAGTTACTCGGTAGTGAACGCCAACCAGTAATTTCGGAACATCATGATGAGATAAGAGAACGCACCCAAAGCTATGGCGTACATCAAAAGCCTGAAGATTACCTCGACAGCTTTAACCAGTTTATAAAAGAGCAGCTTAACCAAAGTGCAGCCCTTGCTGTAGTGGTAAATAAACCCCGGGATCTGACTCGCGATCAACTAAAAGAAATTAAGCTAATGCTTGATGGTGCAGGATACTCCGAAGCAAAACTACAAAGTGCGGTGCGTAACCAAACTAACCAGGATATTGCAGCAAGCATCATTGGCCATATTCGCCGAGCAGCATTCGGCGAGCCATTGGTGCCCTTTGAACAACGGGTTGCACAGGCAATGCTGCGAATATATGAAAGTCATAATTGGTTACCCGCGCAGCGCCAATGGCTTGAACGCCTGGCAAAACAACTGGTTCACGAAGTCATTATTGACAAAGAATTTGTAAACAGCCGATTTGCAGAGCAGGGCGGAGCAAAGCAGCTGGATAAGGTACTGGGTAACCAGCTGGATAAGGTACTGGATGAATTGGGTGATGCGATTTGGCCTCCCCAAAGTGCATAAATCTTATATGTATAAATAAACAGAAAAACTATACATGTTAGTCAGCACATGTATAATTTTTTATAAAATCTATATATATACAGAACTACATGTATAAATAAGGACATAATATTAATCATGCCTGCATCTATCCCATTGTTACCACTTGATAATATAGAGCAGTGGGAAACCCGCGCAGTACTCAAAAAGGTGGCTGAAGCTCACCGATATCTGGCCGAATTAAAGGGTATTGCCGCCAGTATTCCCAATGAAGCAATACTAATCAATACGCTGGCCTTGCAGGAAGCCAAAGACAGCTCGGAAGTGGAAAACATTGTAACCACGCATGACGAGCTTTATAAAGCCAACTTATTTGAAGAAGCCATTACCAGCCCGGCAACCAAAGAAGTGCAGGATTACGCCGTAGCATTAAAGCAGGGCTTTCAAACAGCACGGCAAAGTAAACTCATTCGCCTAAGTGACATTCTTGCCATCCAGCAAAACCTGGAGCACAACAACGCAGGTTTACGCAAACTACCCGGCACGGATTTAAAAAATGCCCGTACGGGTGAAGTGGTGTATACCCCGCCACAACATGCCGACGAAATAACCGCGCTAATGGATAATCTGGTGCAGTTTATTAATAACGATGAGTTATGCGATGCAGATCCGCTGGTTAAAATGGCCATCATCCATCATCAGTTTGAAAGTATTCATCCATTCTACGACGGCAATGGTCGCACAGGGCGGATCCTGAATATTTTGTACCTGGTGATAAAAGACTTGCTTAACCTGCCGGTACTGTATTTAAGCCGTTTTATCATTCAGCACAAAGCAGATTACTATAATAATTTGCAAGCCGTGCGCGACACTGGAAACTGGGAACCCTGGATAGCCTTTATGCTTGATGGCGTTATCGACACAGCACAAAACACTATCTCACTCATTACCGAAATGAAAAGCCTGATGGCAGAAGTTAAGCACGGGATTCGTGAGCAACTGCCCAAAATTTATAGCCAGGATTTACTCAACAACCTGTTTCATCACCCCTATACCAAAATCGACTTTATCATCGAAGAGCTAGGGGTAACGCGAATAACTGCCACTAAATATTTAGAGCAATTAGTAGAACACGGCTTTTTAACCAAACAAAAAATCGGCCGCGCCAACTACTACATTAACGAACCGCTGTGCAAAGTACTGATAGCACACGGCTAAGAACCAAATAATCCATTAAGAGACAAACATGACCAACAACGACATCGTTCAAAAACTCTGGAACCTCTGCGACGTACTGCGGGACGACGGCATTAATTATTCAGATTACGTAACCGAACTCGTACTTCTGTTATTTATTAAAATGGTGCATGAAAACACTGAAGCTGGTGTGTTAAAACGCCACCCTTTACCAGAAGGTTGCCGCTGGACTGATATCAACGAAAAGTCGGGCATCAACCTGCTAAACGACTACAAGCGCATTTTGTTAAGCCTTTCAACAGGTAAAGATTCAGACGGTAACATTGTACACGAAGATCCACTTATCAGTGCAATCTACGCCGATGCACAAACACGTTTGCGTGAACCACGCCATCTAGAACAAATGATCAAAACCCTCGACCATATTGATTGGTTTAGCGCCCAAAAAGATGGGCTTGGCGATTTGTATGAGGGATTGTTAGAAAAGAACGCATCGGAAACGAAATCTGGGGCAGGGCAGTACTTCACCCCACGCGCTTTAATCAACAGCATGGTTCGCTGCATAAGACCGCAAATTGGTGAAGTAATACAAGATCCAGCGGTAGGTACAGCAGGATTCTTAGTCGCCGCAGACCAATATATGCGTGATCAAACAGACAACTATCTCGATCTTTCTGCCAAAGAAGCTGATTTCCAGAAAAACAAAGCTTTCGTTGGCGTGGAATTAGTACCAAACACCCGACGCTTAGCATTAATGAATTGTTTACTGCACGGAATGGAAGGTGATGAAGATGGCGTAGTGCATCTAGGTAACGCTTTGGGTGATGCTGGGAAGGATTTAAAGCAAGCAGACATTATTCTGGCAAATCCGCCTTTCGGCACCAGTAAAGGTGGTGAAGCATCCAATACTAGAGACGATCTCACTTACAAAACCACTAACAAGCAACTGGCATTTTTACAGCATATTTATCGCAACTTAAAGCCTGGTGGCCGGGCGGCTGTAGTACTGCCGGACAACGTATTGTTTGAAGCGGGTGTAGGTATCGATGTTCGCCGTGACTTAATGAATAAGTGCAACCTACATACTATTTTACGCCTGCCAACGGGTATTTTTTACGCTCAAGGCGTAAAAACTAATGTGCTGTTTTTTACTAAAGGCTCAGCAAAAAACAAACATCAGGAAGAAAATTGCACTGAAAATGTGTGGGTATACGACCTGCGTACCAATATGCCTAGCTTTGGTAAGCGCACACCCTTTGGTAAAGCTGATATTGGATTTGCACAAGAAGAGTTCGGAAAAGATCCGCATTTAGGTGCTTTTGAACAAGTTTTTGGCGAATCTTCGGATGGCACGAGTAAACGCACAGAAGGTGAGTACAGCTTTGATGCTCAGGAAATTGAAGTCGACAAAGAAGTCGTTGAGGAAAACCAGGGGATTGATGACCGCCTGGCGCACTCCCGATGGCGTAGCTTTAGTCGTAAGTGGATACGTGAAACAAAAGGCGATTCTTTAGATATTTCATGGCTAAAAGATAAAGACAGTGTGGATGCGGCAGATTTACCTGAACCGGATACTCTGGCAATGGAAGCCCGAGCAGAGCTGAAGGCCGCATTAAGTGAGTTGGATGCTTTGTTGGCAGCGTTGGAGGCAAGTTGATGAGTAGTGACCATTTGCCCGAAGGATGGACTGTTGCAAAAATCTCAGATATTACGATAAAAGGTGAGCAGCGAAAGCCGTCCTCGGAAGAAACCTTTACCTATGTGGATATAGGAAGTATTGATAGAGATCGCAAGTGTATATCATCTCCGCAATATTTAGCCGGAAATAATGCCCCAAGTCGAGCGAGAAAAGTAATCAAAACTGGCGATGTGTTAGTATCTTTGACGAGGCCGAATCTAAATGCTGTCGCGCTTGTGCCCGATGAGCTAGATAACCAGATAGCTTCTACAGGGTTTGAAGTTGTTAAACCGTTATCGGTTGATAGCCGCTTTGTTTTTGCATTGACGAAGTCTAAAGACTTTATTGATTCAATAAGTGGAGTTGTGCAAGGGGCGTTATATCCAGCAGCAAAGTCTTCAGATGTACAGGCTTATACCTTCCAACTACCGGCATTGGCAGAACAAAAAGTCATCGCCGACAAGCTCGACACACTGCTGGCCCAGGTGGAAACCACCAAAGCCCGCCTTGAACTCATCCCCGAAATCCTAAAAAATTTCCGCCAGTCCGTCCTCGCCGACGCCGTTAGCGGGAAGTTGAACGCTGGTGATTATCAACAAGCTCCAGTTTACAAAGCGTTAGGGGATGTTGGCGTAGAGGTAAAGACAGGTCCTTTTGGTAGTGCTTTGCATAAAAGTGAATACATAAGTGGTGGGATACCAGTTATAAATCCGATGCACATTTCTAATGGTACAATAGTAGCCTCTCAACAAATGACAATACCGAAAGCGAAGTACGATGAATTAGAAGCGTGGCACCTGAAAATAGGTGACGTGGTTGTTGGTCGCCGGGGCGAAATGGGGAGAGCAGCTGTAGTTAATTATAAAGGGGAAATGTTGTGCGGGACAGGTTCTATGATATTGCGGACGCCAAAGAATTCGTTACCAAAATATCTGGAAATTATTTTGCGCTCACCACTAGCAGTTGAATACTTTACCTCGAACTCTGTTGGTTCAACAATGGTCAATTTGAACCAAAAAATAATAAAAAGCCTACAAGTTCATTTCCCTTCACAAGAAGAACAAACCGAAATCGTGCGCCGGGTGGAAAAGCTCTTTGCTTATGCCGACAAAGTGGAAGCACAAGTTAAAACCGCCCAAGCGCGAGTGAACCAGCTCACCCAATCCATCCTTGCCAAAGCCTTTCGCGGTGAACTTACTGCCAATTGGCGTGCGGCTAACCCCGAGCTGATTAGTGGGGAGAATAGCGCCGAGGCGTTGCTGGTGATAATTAAAAACGAACGTGCTAAGTTAAGCCAAACAAAAAAAGGCCGGGGTAAGTCTGTTGAAAATTAAAACTCTGCATTTACAGCATTTTCGCCGCTTTACTGATTTTCGCTTGCCGTTACATGAACAGTTAACGGTTTTAGTTGCGCGCAATGGTGCCGGTAAAACGTCGGTACTTGATGGTATTGCTACATTACTTGGCGCGTTTTTGACCCGCTTGCCTAAAGTGAATGGTATTAACCCAAAAGACAATGATTTTCAGGTATTTGCCGATAGCAGCAAACCTGCGTTTATGCGTTTAACCGCCGAGAGTTTTGACGGGGTTAGCTGGGATAGAACAGAAAAGCGCGACAAGAGTAAAAAAACAGCGGCTCAGGTGCCAGCAGCGCTGGGCGTTAAGCAGTTAAATGATTACGTCGATGCCTTTATCGATGCCGAAAATGCCGGTTTGAACTACGAGTTACCCATATTTATTTACTATGGCACTGGCCGAGGGGTATTTGATGTACCACAGCGTAAGCGTGATTTTGCAAACGAGTTTCCGCGCTTTGATGCATTTAATGGCAGTTTAGAGAGTAAAACCAACTTCAAGAAATTTGTAGAGTATTTTTATTACCTTGAGGCGCAAGAAGGCAAACTGCAGAAAGAGCAACGCTCATTTGATGTTGAATTGCCTGAACTTAAAGCCATACGACGTGCAATCGACTTGATGATGCCAACCTTTAGCAACCCTGAAAGTGTTATGCCTGCAGGTATTCAGGTTGATTGGCTAGATGATGGCATAAAAAAGAAATTACGTATTGAGCAGCTAAGTGACGGTTTTCGCACAACCTTAGCGATGGTAATGGATATTGCCGCCAGAATGGCTGAAGCAAACCCTCAAAGTTTCGACCCCTTAGCAACTACAGGCATAGTGCTTATCGACGAAGTAGATTTGCACCTGCACCCCGGCTGGCAGCAGCATATTCTGCTCGATTTGCAGCGCACCTTCCCAAATATTCAGTTTATTGTTTCAACCCATAGTGCGCAGGTGATTTCGTCGGTCAAACCAGAGTGTTTACGGGTTATTGATTGGCAAGAAGATGCACCCAGCTTGTTGGAAATAGATTTTTCTGAAGGCGCAGAAGCACAGCAGGTGTTGTTAGATGTTTTAGGTGTACATAGTACCCGCGCTGAAAAATTACCGATTGTGCAGAGTTTGAAAAACTACCAACAGCTGGTTGAAGATGATCAGTGGGATAGCCCAGAAGCTGAAACATTAAGACAGCATCTGGATGAGTGGGGTGGAGAGTACGAGCCAGAATTAGCCCGCCTGGATATGGACATTAAAATAAAAGCCTGGGAACGCGAGCAAGTATGAAAAAAGTACTGAAAGGTGCTGAACCTGAGCTACTGGAAGCCTATCGTAATAGCAACAGCGCAAATACCTGGGTTCAATTTAAACGCGTTGCAGCCAGAAAAGAGGCGGTGTCTGCTCAGTTAAAGCATGACCAGGCTGGGTTGTGTGCTTATTGTGAAATTAAGCTGCTACCAAAAACGCATGAAGGTGAGGCGGACTTTAGGGTAGAGCACTTTCATCCAAAATCAGATACCACAATAGCGCATAACTGGCATTTGGACTGGCAGAATCTCCTTGGTTGTTGTCATGGCGGAAGTCAGAAAAACATAGTTGAAGAAGCTGATCGTTTTGGTAACGGTGACCACAGTTGTGATGTCCCAAAAGGCAACAAAGATCTGGGTGCTATTATTTTAAATCCTTTGCATTTGCCGGCATTTCCGGCGTTGTTCGCAGCGGAGCGTAGCACCGGTAAGCTCAAAGTTAATGTTCACAATTGCCAATCCGCGACAATTAGTGCAGCTAAAGCAGCAGCAACTATTTCTGAACTGCGGTTAGATTCAGCTCGGTTAAACCGTTTTAGAAAAACCTTACTTGATGAAATAAACCGGCAACTAACGCAATTAATCCAAACGGGTCTTTCAGTTGAAGCTGCGCGAACTAAGTTAGCGCGAATACTACTTAACAAAGATACTCAACAACATTGGCCTGCGTTTTTTACTTCGGTCAGAAGCTACCTTGGTTCTGAAGCTGAAGTGCATCTTCACAACATCGATTATGCAGGATAACGCTGCTTATTTAACTTTTAAGGATTGAAAGTGGCTAACAGCGTTACCCCTGGAAATGGACGAAATCGATGGTGACAAAGAGCTTGTTTGTTCCCTGGATAGGATCGATAGCAACGGTCACTACGAGAAAGATAACCTTTAAGTAGTTTGCAGGTTTGCCAACCGCTGGAAAAGTGATTCAATGAACGACGAGTTTATCAGGCTGATCAATATGTTGAGTAACAGGTAGTTGGATTCCTAGGACAGTTTTCCAGGCAAGTATAGAAGATAATTATTTGAAACTACGCTACTACGAAGCTTTCTCAGTACCTGATTGCTTTTTTAGCATGATGTCTGAAGAGATGTTCGAATCATATAAATCGTTTTTTGAGTCCCATCTGAAGATTTTAAAAGACTTTGCCCCGAAAGAAAGTCTCAAGAGAGGAGGGGTCCACCATTTTGTCTTCGCATTGAACGATGGCGAAGATAAGATTCTTGGATTTAGATATTTTTTCTACAGCCTAGATATGTCCGAATGCGAACTCTTCTTTTTGTATGTGGATCCTAAAGAGCGCAAAAAAGGAGTAGCGTCGAGCTTGAGCGATCTCTCGATTAGCGTTGCAATCGGTCACGGTATAAGCAAATTTAAAGTTAAGATAGTTGCCCCGGAAGCTCAAGGTGAAGGGTTAATTCGATTATACAAAGCGCTATCTCTAGCTTATTGTCCACCATGCAGTTTTGAGATTTATTACGGGGGTAAAATAGTCAAGCTACCATCCCCAGATATGCGATGAATCACACGGCTTAATGGCACCAAAAATCCGTTTACTTACACCCATTTCTGCACCCAGCACCCTTTTTTGCACCCCAAAAGTAATGCTATGTATCGCTATATAGTGTCGCTCTGACGGAAGTATCACTATATATTGTTATGTAGTGTGATCAGGTAAATTTCAAATCCTCTCACACCGACCAATCTCTCCCTCGCTTTGAGCGATATCCCATTGTTACATTATTAGTCTGATCTGGCCTGCTGAAGTTCGCTTTTCGCCTGTTTAAAATTTTTCATATCTGTGATTAGTGCTTGGTATTGTTCGAGTAACTCAGGGTTTTCAGTTAAAAGCTTTATTAAATGCTCGGTAGCCGCTCTTTTTTCATTGTTAACCAATACTTTTACGCCTGAGGACGTCGGCAGTGGCTCGATTATTCCACGTGTCTCCTGAGCTTTAGGGATCATGGCGATTTGCGTTTCATATGCAATTGCAGTGAGTTCGTATTGCGGATAGCAAACCTTGCGAGCAATATGGCTACCTGATGGCTTTTCTATCCTGCATCTTATTTTGAATTCTTTTTGGTCTGTTAAGGCATTGTACATGTCGTAAAATGCCAGCTCGGTTTCCACCAGTTGTTTTCGGTAGTAACTCAGGGGCCTTTGACCGACGACATCCACTACTTCGATATCATTTATTTTCTCGTGACTCTGCGAATATACAATAGTGCTAAAAGCCAACAATATGACTGCGACTAAACCGAAGCGGGTGACCAGAGTAACAGCGTTTTTCATCGTTACGTCCTTGTAGATATTCATAAAATGTATTAATCAGCGTTCAGATTATATGTTTCTACCCGCACCACCTTATCGTTGTGGTCAAAGGCAACGTTAACAACGCTGTTTACCATACTGAAAGTGCTGTCTGAGTGCGTTGTTGTGGGATAGCTGTAAATGAGCACATAGGCATGCTTAGGGTCGCCAGGATAGTGATTGATGCCTGAGGATTCGCCTAATAATCTGATAACACGTTCTCTGCTGTCGCCAGTTTGAATTTTCTTTATGCTATCAGTGTTGAAAAACGTACTGTCTTCGACAAAAGAACTGCCAAACTGATAACCAGTCAGAATGTCTTCGTTGTTAAAGCTGAAAGTCTGGTAGCGGGATGCCACTTCATCAGGCTTAACCGCTTTAGCATTACGATTGTGGTGAATGTAGTTATAGGCCGTTCCCTGATTTAAGGCGTTTGTAGTCGTCGGTTTTCCCAGTAGCCCGATAATATCCTGGGCTGTTGATTTGCCAGGCACTAACTGGGGTTCTTCGAGCTTCTGAAAGTTTCTGCCAATAGTGGTGACACAGCCTGTCAGCAGCAAAAAAACAAAAATGAGGCCGTAATGATGTAGTTTAAGCATGTCCATGTTCTGCGATATAGGGCAATCAGAATTGCTTATATCTATAGCACAGACTCATTACCGGAGGTATTTTTATTAAAAGATATTAAATGCACTTGGATTAAACAGCTGAATCACACTAATAAGCTGCATGTTGGTTTCATCAAGGGCTTCTTCGGCGTCGTCTTCTGTGAGTTTCAGTGCCGCCAGTAAGGCCGGGCCAACAGGAGGGTAACCAACGTTAATGTCGGCGTTAACATTGTCCTGCGCCAGCAAATAGGCTTGTTTTATGATGAGTGCGTGGGTATCCAACTGGCTAAGGTCGGTTTCCAGTAACGTGGCAATAGGGCGGTAAATACTTGGTGGTAATCCCCAGTCTTTAATCAGCGCTGCCGAAAAATCGCAATATGTAAAACCCATGATTTCTTTTTGCAGATAAATGGACGAGGTATCTTTATCGGTATTCAGGCAGCGCTTAGCCATGTCGGGGGCCACTTTAAGCATGGCCAGTTCGCCAATGTTGTGCAGTAAACCTGTCACAAAGAAGCGCTCTGATTCTCTGATACGTTTTTTCTCTGCCAGGTGTTTGGCCAGTAAGGCACAACTGACGCTTTGTTCCCAAAAACGGTCGATATCGATGATGGTTGTTTCAACCGATTTCAGGGTGTGTGAAACACCGTAGGACAAGGCTAAGTCGTAGGTGGCACGGGTACCAATAACCTGTACCGCTTTGGTTACCGTTTCGATGGGGGAGGTAAAGTTATAAAGCGCGCTGTTGGCAATTTTTAGTAACTGCGAGGTGAGCGTGGGATCAAAGCTGATAATTTCTGCGACGTCGTCGAGGCTTGACGATTCATCATCGATACAGGCTTTTAAGCGGGTTACCGAGTCAGGTAATACAAAGACGGATTCTGCTTGTTGCACTAATTGCGCTAGGTTCATACTTCGCTTCACTTTTTGTTTGTTACAGTAATCAGTGGCGCTTACTGCTTATCCGTCACTTCAATTAACTCAACCTATAATCAAAATACGTGTTCTCTGAAGCAATTAGAATGAGTTAATTACAACTTAGGAGTAATAAATGATACTTAACCAGCTGTTTGCGATCGGTTTTTGTCAAAGTCTGATAATAAATATAGTGGCTATGTTCTGCTAAATTGTTGCTACACTGTATATAGATACAGTTATTGAGGGTTAATCATGATCCCAGCACAATTTACAAAGCTTATAGCCGAGTTAGAACACTTAACAGATAGTCAAACCCGTTATGTTGAGAAGCTGCTGAAAGGCACTGATAGCGTCTCACAGTTGATAACAGAGCTTGAGGAGCGGATGGTTGAAAACCCTGAATGTCCGCACTGTCATAGCTCACTGATCAATCGGCACGGCAAGGTAAACAAGATGCAGCGTTATCGCTGCAAGAACTGCGGCAAAACCTTTGTAGCGACAACGGCGACACCGCTAGCTCGACTGAGGTACAAAGAGCTTTGGTTAGAATATATTCGCTGTATGCTGGACAGTAAGCCATTGCGTAAATGTGCCGAAGAATGTGGTCTCCACCTTGAAACATCGTTCAGGTGGCGGCATCGATTCCTAGCGCTACCATCAGCACTGAAGGCGAGCAAACTAGAAGGTATTATCGAGGCTGACGAAACACTTTTTCCCTACTCAGAGAAAGGCTCAAAACGGATGACTCGTCAGCCCCGCAAAAGAGGGATGAAAGCGAAAAAACGAGGGCGTTCAAAAGATGACTGGGTGCCCGTTTTAACGGTCAGAGACAGAGCCAAGAATACGTATGAGGCCGTAGTGCCAAGTGTTACATCGGCAACTCTGCATCAGGAGCTAGCAGGAAAATTAGAGAAAGACAGTGTGTTATGTAGTGATGGATATAAGCCCTACATAGCTCTTTCTGAGAAAAATGATTTAATACACAAGCGCTTAGACGTGGCGGGAGGTGTTAAGGTGATAGATAAAGTCTTTCATATTCAGAATGTTAACGCCTATCACAGTCGTCTGAAAGCGTGGATAAAACGGTTTCACGGAGTCGCCACAAAATACCTAGAACATTACCTTGGTTGGTTCAGGTTTATGGATAACCCAGAAAACCTTAACGGAAACAGGCTCTTTTCGATTCAACAACAGTTAATCCGAACATAGCCAATATAGTTCATATTTTGCTGGCCAATGGTGCAACCAGTATGAAAATAATTAATTTATTGCAGCCGGGCTGCCCGCTCAATATCGAAGGGCCTGCTTCTATGTGAAAATGGGGTTGCCAAAGACCTTAACGGCAACCCGGTTTGAATTACTTTTCCAGTACGTAAATGTCACCGTCAATCAGGCCCTGAATAGTGAGTTTCTGGCTCGACAGCGCATTAAGATAATTGATGTGTTCGGCTTCAATGGTCTGCCCCGGCACCAGCAAAGGGATGCCTGGAGGATAGGGGGTGATAAGCGCGGCTGCAATTCGGCCTACGCTTTCTTGCAGAGGCACCGTTTCTCTTTTCCCAAAGAAGGCATCGGAAGGCAGCATGGCCAGACTGATAGGCGGGATCTTGCTGGGCAAGTCTTTCTGGCGACTACTTTTACGTAATGACACATGCCCGGCATCGAGCTTATTCAGCGCGTTATACAGGCGTACTATTTTAGAGCGCATTCCGCCAAAAGTAAGTAAAACCAGCAGTGTACTGTGGGTAAATTTCTCGATTTCCAGACCCACTTCGTCCATCAGGAAGCGGTGGATTTCCTGATTGGAATAGGAAAGCGCAGAGATATCTATCAGAATTTTAAGCGGATCGTGGCCAATATTGTCCGCCTCAAAATGAGCGAACATCTGCCGAAAGTCGTCTTTACCTAAAATACGAATGCGACTAAATTTAGCCGCTTGTTCCTTAAATTCCCGCACATGATTTAGCAGATTGTTGATAACCTTAAAGCCTTCCATTTCCAGCTGTTTACGGCACACATCCAATGAGGCAATCAGATGATACTGAGGGGAAGTGCTGGTATGAATGGCGTAAATTTCTTTAAAGAAATCCTTATCGAAGTCCGGGTCGTTAATATGGATATAGGAAGCCTGCGAAAACGCCGAAACCACTTTGTGAGCGGAATGGGTAACATAATCCGCACCGGCATTGATGGCCGAGTACTCGCGGTATTGCGGATGGAACAGCGAGTAAGCAAACCAGGCTTCATCAATAAATACTTTAATGTCGAACTGGTGCGCGTAATCCACCACCTGCTTTAAATCGGTCAGAAGGCCATCGTAGGTACAGCCAGTCAGTACAATCAGTTTGGCGTCTGTATTGTCGCTGATAAACGCTTTTAGCTGGCTCAGCGAAGGTGGCGCAAAAATACCGTATTTGGGATCCAGTATACTGTCGAGGTACAGGGGCAGGGCTCGGGCCTGCACAATGCCGTAGTGCACCGACTTATGGCAGTTTCTGTCTACAATAACTTTATCCCCCTCGCGCAACAGGGTTTGCAGAATAATTTTATTGGAAGTGGAAGAGCCGTTGGTGACAAAATAGGAATGTTTAACCTCAAAGGTATTGGCTACCAGGTTCTGCGCTTTGCCGATGGCATTGGTACCGTCTGATAATGAACCTAATGAGTCCACACTCACCGACAGATCGCTGATAAACATATTGCGACCAAAGAATTTATAAAAGTCGTTAATGTAGCTTGAGCTGCGGAAACTGGCACCACCACTGTGTCCTGGTGTATGCCAGGAATCGTTGGTTTCCACCGCGTATTTCTTGTAGGCCGTCCAGAAAGGCGTTTCGCTGCGATCGTCAAAATCGTTGATGATGTAAGCTAGGCAAGATTCCGGATCCGAGGCGATATCGTGTAGCGTAAAAAACGCTTCAATCTTGCTGGAGCGGCTGACTATATCAAAGCCAACCTCGTCTTCGCCGGTCACATATACCGGCACTTCCAGGCGACGGGATTTGATCGCATCAATAATGGATGAGTCGCGAATGCTATCGCCCAGGGTTTCCCAGCTCAGTAAAACCGCCTGAATGTCGCCATCGCTGTCGAGTTCGGTAACCGCGGCTGACTCAGAATTAACGGCCAGAAACTCCAGCGTTAAGTCGTTGCGGTCAAGTACCGACACCACCGATTCCAGGTGTTGTTGAGTTGAAATCAGCCGGGTTTTATTGTGATCGATAATCAGCACTTTTAAACATGGCGTCGCTGTCACTGGGGATCCTTTTTCGATGATTGCTATGGGCTTTTCTTACCAGAGTGGTAATAGTTTGGCGCGGTTGCTTGAGCGTAATATACGCTATTTTTCGGGCTTGAAAAGCGCACAATGCCGGGCATGACTAAAAAGCGCAAACCGGCTTCAGGCTTGCTGAGAATGAAGCTGAACCCTGAGGATCATAAACTCTGCGGGCCGGATTACCGCCATACCAATTTCAATGTTCATTATGCCCTGATGTATATCATTGGCAGTCATGGTTGTACCCAGGCCACAGCGCACATATAACGCATCATCGGGAGAGGTAGCGGTTAGCGCACCAAGCTTCCATAAGCGGATGAGGAACTGCTCAACCGAATGTGTAATCCGGGCCCAGGTATTAGCGTCGTTAGGCTCAAATACGGCCCAGCCAAGCGACTTTTGCACCGACTCCTTTACCATGTTGGCCAGACGCCGGGTACTGATATAGCGCCATTCGTTATCATTACCGGCCAATGTGCGTGCTCCCCAAATGCGAACACCACGACCACTGAATTCACGGATCGCATTAATGGATTTACCGCTAATAGTATCGGTATTTAACGCCTCATTTTCAGTGTCAGAAATGCTTATCACAGGGTGGTGAATGCCGCGCAGTTGCACGTTTGCCGGGGCTTTCCAAACGCCTTCCGCAGCATCGACCAGGGCTATTGATCCAGCAACTGCGGCAGAAGCCGGTAGGGAAACATAAAGATTAGCCAGCAATGACTCAATGACCCTGAATAGTCCGGGGTCGTCGGCCTTTATCTGACTGAGTTGGGTAGTCTTGCTGTTATCAAGGCTAACCGTTATGTGTTGATGGTATTTTGCAGATTGCCAGCGTTGAGTTGTGGTTAAAAAAGGGTAATAACACGCACCATAATCCATGTGGTTATTACCCAGGTATGCGCGGTTGGTGCTTAACAGGGATGCGTTCAAAGCCTTATTCCCATCGGGCAGGTCGAGCAGTGCCATTCGGTCGGCTAACCTGTCGCATTGCGATAGCATCAAATCGACTATCTGTTGGTATTCAGCTGGTGCCAGTAACACGCTTTCAGGTGCATTCAACAGGGTTATTTCATCCTCCTTTGCTGCGGCCTGTACGCCATCAGACAAGGCAGAAAGCGTTAGCGGTGTTTTATAGTTACCTGTGGATACCACGTAGCACTCACTGCCGCCGTTATTAAAATACAGCCTGATGGCATACCACATCATCTGGCGGGGCAATACTGGCGATGTATTTTTTAACACTAGTCCACCGGGCGTGGATGTGAGTTCCAGATGCAGAGGCTCAGCTTCACTTTGCCCGAATAACAGGCAGTATTCCTCAAATGAGCTGATTCTTGTTGGAGTCAGATGTAAGTCGCCATCCTTATGGCGCGCGGCGCTTTGCGTGCAGCCAATAAACGCCGGTACCGCAGTTGGGACAGCAACGATACTGGTATTAATCGTGGGGATTTCCTGAATATAAACGCCGGGATGCTTAAACTTGGGCATGGTCTTACCCCATAGGTTGTTGAAGTCGGGAATCGATACTGTACACCGCAACCAGCAAAAATTAGCATAGCACATAAGCTCTCAGGCAAGCGAGATAGCGGGGAATAAGAGAGGTTTAAGGATTTAACACTAAGAGGCCAGGCCGCCATGATGAAGGCCTGGCTTAAGAAGAATGAAATTAGCAGTCGCTGTCTAACACGGTGATAGTAGGGCTGGCTCCCTGAGTCTGGGCTTCTTCGTAAATCACCTTGCAGTTTTCAGTTGAGCCTACACCACTTGGCAGGACCGCAAACTGATCGGTTTCGGTTACCGCGGCCGGGGCTGAATCGGTGGATACGCCAATGCGGAAATCGGTGTTATTACCACTGCCGCTGCCATTGATGTCGGCCCAGGCGCTTAAGTTTGTCACTACATCACGGATAGCCGGATATCCATATACCGTATAGACCGTGCTGCCGTTAATTTGCAGGTTGTCGTCGTCAGAGCGTTGAATACCTGCAATAGCCGCTTTGGCGTAAACCAATTGTGAGCCACTTTGCAGGGCAGACTTAACCCCTTGCAGCGTAGCTTTGCGGGCATCCCCCTGAAAGTCAATAAATCGTGGTGCCGCGGTTACTGCCAAAATACCCAAAATTACTATAACCACAATGAGCTCTACTAACGTAAACCCTTGTTGTTTCATGTTTAATCCCTTACTACTCGGTGAACTGCTAAACGTGGCGGCTATTTAATCTTATCCTTAATTAACCTCAGATCTGGTTAAGCCAGCATTAGATTGTTGCTCTCTAACAGTTCAAGCTCCTGAGACGTCAAGTCCAATGATGGCTTTTCTTCTTTTAAACAGTAGGCGATGAGTCCGCCGAGCAAATTCAACATAAACCCGTGCATGCTGCGGTGTCGTGAGTGTTCGATGTAAGAAATATTCTTCAATTGATCGTTCACCGTCTCAATGATGAATCGCTTCTTTAAGATAGCCCGGTCCCACAGGGATATGAACTTTTTCTTCATGTTCTTTCGAACCGTTGTGAGCAACTCAACGCCTTTGTCCAACAGCTCTCCAGATAGTGCTTTGCTGATATACCCTTTGTCACCGTAGAGTTTACCAAATAGCGAGTCGGCCATTTCTGCCACCGGTTTTCGGTCATCCACGTTGCCCTTTGTGAGTTTCAGTGCCACGATTTCGCCCAGGTGATTGATGATCAAATGCAGTTTAAATCCAAACGACCAGCCCATTGTGCCTTTGCCATGCTGGGCAATGCCTTCAAACACTTTATTTCTCTTAGCGCGAATGATGTGACATACCTCTATCTTGGTGGAATCGACAAATTGTATTCCGGTGGGTTCGCCAAGCTTTGACGTTAGGTAACTGCACATAGGAACGACGACACCAGGCATCAGAGCAAGAAACCGCGTATAGCTTAATAACTCTGGAAAGTAGGATTTGAGCTGGCGACAAACATAGTGAAGATAGTAATTCTTGAAATCTCGGTAATGCGACTGGTGGAAATGGATAATGATGGTCATCACTTCGGCGGGAGATAAGCGGCAGGCTCTGCGACGCTTGATATCTCCGTTCTCTAACAGCATGCATTGCCAGTGCTTGATAAATAACTGGCAGAAATCATCGACATCGCAGTAGGTTTCAACTAACTTATTCACGCTCGTTCCTTCTTTTTGGACCAATTACTCTTGGTCGAATGATCGGATCAGGGAACGAGCGTTTAGTTCCTTCGATTTCTTAACTTCTTATCCGAAGCTCAGGTTAATTAAAATGCCAGAGTCTTAATCACTTCAACGGTTAACTTTGAGCTTTTGCCCTTCCGGTCGTGGCGAGCTGCTCGTTGATACATTCAGTCAGTGTTTAATGCCGAGGTTTAAGCTTAGTTGGGCATAAGGTAATCAAAAAAACGACACGAACCAATTTGTAACTGGCAGTTAAACCCGGTAGGTTGGTATAGGATGATTAAAAAAAGGACAAGTATGTCAGGCACTCCCACCTACAATGTAGTGGTATTCGCCCATAACGAAGCGCGACGGATCAACCGCTGCCTGGAAAGTATACTCTCTCAGGCTGACGAAGGGTTGCAGTATATCTACGTGCTGGTAAATGGGTGTACTGATGACACCGCCGACGTGGTAACCCGTTTCAGTGCTAACCAGCCGGAGGTTATTGGCGTGTGGTTAGACAGAGCCGATAAAGCCGCGAGCTGGAATCATTATGTGCAAAAGTTATCCGGTGAAGCTGACTATCACGTGTTTGTCGATGGTGATATTTATCTTGCTGACAACGCGATGCCAGAACTGTTAGCCCCGTTAAAGAATACTTCGCATGTACTGGCTACTGCGGCGGTGCCGGCGAATGGTCGCAGTCAGGTGAAATGGCTTAGTAATATGCAGCGCTGGGGGCGGTTGGCCGGGGCGCTTTACGCCCTGCGCAGTGAGTTGGTTAACGAAATACGCGAAAAGGCTATCACTCTTCCCGCCGGGCTGATCGGCGAAGACTTTGTGGTAACCTGCCTGACCAAAGGCAGTATTGAATATCAGCAGTTATTTGCGCCCAGCAAAAGGTTACGGGTAGTGCCCGCGGCGCAGTTTTATTTTGACGGGCTGCGCATTACCAACTGGCGGCACTGGCAGATCGCGCTTAATCGTTTGGTGCGCTATCAGGTGCGTGAACATCAGCTTAAATTACTGTTTCATTACATGCAGGATAAACAACCCTCGCAGATGCCTGTCGAAATCACCGCGCTTTACTCCGAGCTCGCTCATCTTATTCGTTATCAGTACCGGGGGCGAAATACACCGGTAGACGTGCTGGCCGTTCGGCATATAAAAAGGCATAGCTGACTCTACACTACTGGCGAACCAGGACGTTGGCATGATCGAATATGCGAGCGGGCTGCTGTTTGATGAGTTCCAGAGTACTGTCGGATACCGTAGACCGGATGCCGGTAATGCCCATCCAGGTATCGCGATTACGGCGTTTGGCACCATATAACGCCGCATCGGCTATACCAACGGTGCTTTGCCAGTCGAAAAAGCTATATCGTTGCTGGTGCAGCGGATAAGCAGCAAAGCCTACGGAACAGGTTACTTTTAACTGCGTGTGCCCGTTTATGTGCATATCGCTGGCATTTACGGCGTTAACTATGCGCTCTGCTAGCAAGTAAGCCTCTTCCCGGGGCGTATCCTGCACCACCGCCAGAAACTCCTCGCCACCCCAGCGCACCAGATAATCACTGTCACGGAAAATGGCCGATAACCGCTTTTGGGTTTCTACCAGCACTGCATCACCGGCCTGATGACCGTGGTTATCGTTAATGCGTTTGAAATGATCCAGGTCGATAATAAAAAATAACATATCAGACTGCTCATCCGGACGCTTATTGGTGGCTTCGCAGTCTTTGTAGTATCGATGTATGCGGCTGATATCCCGCTGCATGTTCTGATTTAAAAAGCGCCGGTTATGTAAGCCGGTCAGCGCGTCCGTTAAGCTGGCTTTCTCCAGAGCGACCGCCTGTTCACTGAGTTTCTCATTAGCGGTTAGTAGCTCAGCCGTGCGCTCGGCAATTTTTTGCTCCAGTACATTCTGGCGGTGCCGGTAATGGCGCAGCCCTAACCGATGCAAAACAAAAATAGCTATGGCCAATAGCAACAGACTAACCATGCTGGCATAAACAGTCTGATACCACGCGGGGAGCACGGTAAATCGTTGGCTGAGCGTTGTATGTTGCCAGGTGGTGCCGTTGTCGGAGTATTGTAGTTCCAGTTTGTAGTCGCCCGGAGCCGGCTCGGTGAGCGTTACAATTCGGTGATCGGCATCGAGTTGAGTCCAGTTATTCTCACTGCCAGCCAGGCGGTAACGGTATTGCAAATGTTCCGGATCAAGGTAGTCCAGCGCGACAAATTCAAAAGAAATACGTTTGGGCAGTGCACTGATTTCAATGTGATCCTGTATAGTCGCCGGATAAAGCTTGCGGTTATCCGCAGTCGTTATTTCCAGCTGTGTAAAGTTTAAGGATAAAGGATTCACCTCGCGCGGCAATGCTTGCGGAGAGATGATAGTCAGGCCATTTTTACCGCCGAATACCAGCTCGCCCGCTGCTGTCATGGTTGCTGCGGCACGGGAGTAGGGGCTGTTTACGGCGCCAGGACCGGCTGTTATAACGCGCAGCAGTTTTTGCTCAATATCAATGGCAGCAATCCCACGTGAAGTGCCTACCCAGACCTGCTTATCACTCTCTCCAGCGATGGCCATCACATTGTCACCGGGCAGACCAACGGCAGTCGTGAACTCAAGCCAGCGGTTATTGGTGGCACGAACAAATAATCCCGCTCCGCTGGTTGCCACCCAAAGCTGGCCGAGACTATCAACATATAAGTCGGCAATGAATTGTTGTGCCAGGCGCGGATGGTTTATTGTTTTAATAGCCGTATTGTTAAGCAATCCATTGTTAAGCTTGCCGTGCAGCAAGCCTTGCCAGCTACCTACCCAGAGTGAGTCAGATGTTGCCAGTAACGATGCCACGCGGCGCTCGCTAAAATGATCAGGCAGTAACTGAATGGTAGGTTCACTCGCTCTTGCAGGCTGTTGCCATAAACCATCGGTACCGCCTATCCAGAGGGCTTCAGGCGAGTAGGCCAGAGCGGTGGTAAACGTGGATGGCTTTCTGCCATTTACGTTAAGCGGTAATGGCTGGTTACTGCCTGGCGGGATAATCACCGACGCGAAATTTGCCGAGGCGTAGAGATTACCAGCCGGATCGGCAAATAACGTTTCTACCGGATCAGAACCATTTTGCCACAGTTGCCGGGTGGGGCCTTGCTCGGCAGTGAACTCCTCCAAGCCATGTTCGCCGGAACCCACAATCAGTTTATTTGCTACCGCCTGAACTGCATGAACCTTTCGATTCATCAGGCCTGTGGGTTGCCCGCTGTCACCAAAAATATGTGAAACGGCAACATCGCCGGCATCATAAACATTAAGCGTTGCACCACTGCCAATCCACACCAATCCTCTGGAATCGCGAAATAACGACCAGATATCATTATCGCTAAGGCTGGCAGGTAATAAACGGTTGTGCCGGAAGCGGCGTGTTGTCTGGGTGGCTAAATTAAGTTCAATCAGCCCATCACCAAAAGTACCAATCAGTAATACCTCGGGGCGAATTTCCTTAACCGTAAACAGCCACGGGCTGTTATCCTGTGCGAGTATGTAGTTGCGAAAACCGGATGCTTCAGATTGAACAAATAAGCCCTCGGCAGCGGTGCCAACCACGAGCTTATCCTTTGCGGTAGTGGTAATCGAGCTGACCCTGATACCCGCAGGAAAGTCTGGTTCCGTTTGTAATGGGACAAACTGACTATTGCTTAGTTTACTGCGGAACAAGCCTTTGTCGGTACCCACCCAAAGCGTATTGGCGTGGTTTATGTGGAGTGCGTGGATCCGCGTGTCGGACGCAATGTGGAGCCGTTTAAGCTGCGCTGAAGCCGTATCAAACTGATAAAGCACCCGGTCGCTGGCGAGTACGACGATGTCAGTGTGTGGCAAGCTAGCCACTGCGCCAGCCTGTATGGTTATGTCCTGCAACTGGTCAGGCGCAACCGCGGTAAACGAAGTGGTGCCGGGAGTGAGCTGGTATAAGCCGCTGCTGGTGCCAATCCAGATACGACCTTGGGTATCGCTGAACCCATGATTTACCTGGGGGGTGGGAGCTTCATTATCCACGCCTTTAAATCGCGCGCGGACCAGCGATTTTGAATCCCAGCGCCATAAACCGTTGGCGGCAACCAGCCAGATAAATCCCTGCTGATCTTCCAGTATTGTATCAATCTGCCCTTCAATAGGGGTCGAATTGCCTAACGGCGACAGAAAAACCGGCTGTGCGTGGCTCTGCCACTTGTTTTCACTGGCGTGGACCATAACGCACACAAACGCTCCGAGCCAGAGCAGACTCAGCGGCTTTAAAAGGCGTTTAGAAATAGACAAAGCACGCACCACAATCATCACTACTTTGCTTGCAAAATACCCGGCGGGAAACGGTGCATTCACAACTGTCGAAAAATTAGTCCTTTAGTATAAGGGGTAAACGTCAGCCTGCCAATCCATAGTGGCCGTCATGAAGCAATAAAAGGCACAGTCTATGGGCTAACAAAGTAAATAAAATCAGCCGTTAGCGTAGTTAAAAATGATCATCCACGGATAAAAATCAGTACAAATCGGGTGTTTTGTATTATTTAAAGGATTGGTATGACAGCGAAATCGAATTTAGACGAGTTTAACGAGTGGATTGAAAACCGGTACCCGCACCACCCGGAATTCTTGCAGGCCACCAAAGAGCTCGCCGCCGATGTAATACCGATTTATAACGCGCACACTGACTACAAACGCTACAACGTGCTTAAACGCCTGAGTGAGCCAGAGCGGGTAGTGCACTTTGCCGTGCACTGGATGAATGACAATGGCGAGGTAGAAGTTAATCGTGGCTGGCGGGTGCAGCATAGCGGCCTTATTGGCCCTTATAAAGGCGGCTTGCGTTTTCATCCTACGGTTAACGAGTCGGTACTCAAATTTCTGGCTTTTGAGCAGTCGTTTAAAAATGCGCTTACCGGCCTGCCTATGGGTGGCGCAAAGGGCGGCTCTGAATTTAATCCAAAAGGCCGCAGCGACAATGAAATCATGCGGTTTTGTCAGGCTTTTATGCAGGAATTGCAGCGCCATATCGGTCCGCGCACCGACGTACCAGCCGGCGACATTAATGTAGGCGCCCGCGAGATAGGCTTTTTATACGGCCAGTACCGGCGTATGCACAACGAGTTCGGCGGTAGTCTTACCGGTAAAGACATTGATTTTGGTGGTAGCCATGTGCGTACCGAAGCCACCGGCTTTGGCTTAATTTATATGCTGCAGTGTGTGCTTAAACATCACGATGACGCAATTGAAGGTAAGCGGATAGCTATCTCGGGTGCCGGTAATGTGGCGTTGCATGCTGCGCTCAAAGCGGCTGAACTGGGCGGCACTGTGATCAGTTTATCTAACAGTCGCGGCAGTTTAATCAAGGAAGGGGGCCTGAGTAGCGCCGACATCCGCTGGGCCATAGAAAACCGCATGAACGAAGATAATATTCTTACCGCGCTGGCCGATGAGCGCGGCGGTAGCTGGTTCAAAGGTGAAAAGCCCTGGGGCTGCGCCTGCGATGTGGCTTTACCGTGCGCTACCCAGAATGAACTGGATGAGCCGTCGGCTAAACGCCTGGCAGACAATCATTGTCAATACTTACTGGAAGGGGCCAATATGCCTACCACCCATGAGGCAAAAACGCTTATCGCCGATGCCGGCATCGTGTTCGTGCCGGGTAAAGCCGCTAATGCCGGGGGCGTTGCAATGTCGGGTATGGAGATGTCGCAAAATGCCGCTTTTGAGCGTAAAACCTTCGCCCGACTCGATGATGAACTCAAAGCTATCATGACCTATATTCACGACCGCTGCGCTGAAGAAGGTCAGGAAGACGATAAGGTTAATTATGCAAAAGGCGCTAACATCACTGCCTTCAGGCAACTTGCCAATGCCATGGTTGCTCAGGGCGTTTAATTTCCTCAACACCAGGCATAAAAAAGCAGCGCAATAAGCGCTGCTTTTTTGACTGAGTTGCTGTAAACAATAAAGTGTTTATTCAGCGCTCAGAGACGCCATGTCGATAACAAAACGGTGCGCCAAGTCGCCCTTAGCCAGGGTTTCAAAAGCACCGTTAATTTCATCCATTTTTATCATTTCGCAATCGGGGTAAATGCCGTGTTCCGCACAGAACTCCAGCACTTCCTGAGTTTCCTGGATACCGCCAATTAGTGACCCTGCGACACGGCGACGGCCCATTACCAGAGGCGGTGTCATCAGTTCTTCCATCGGGCCAACCTGTCCAACAATAACAATAGTGCCGTCGATATCCAGCAGTGGTGCATATTGCCCTACGTCGTGTTTCACCGGAGCAGTATCGATGATCAAATCGAACGAGTTCGCAGCGTCTTTCATTGCATCTTCGTCGGTAGAGACCAGAATGCCCTTAGCGCCCATGGCTTTAGCTTCGGCTTCTTTTTTGTTAGAACGGCTGATGGCTGTTACTTCTGCGCCCATGGCGGCAGCCAGTTTAACGGCCATATGACCAAGGCCGCCCAGGCCAATTACGCCAACGCGAGTGCCTTGTTTTACCCCCCAGGTGCGTAGCGGAGAAAAGGTAGTGATGCCGGCACACAGAATGGGCGCGGTTTTCGCGAGATCCATGCCTTCTGGTACGTTAAGCACAAATTCTTCACGTACGACAATGTGCTTGGAATAGCCACCCTGTGTGGTTTCACCCGAGATTCGATCCGGCGCGCCGTAGGTGGGTGTCATGCCGTTACGGCAAAATTGCTCTTCGTGGTTGTGACACTGATCGCATTCCTGGCAGCTGTCTACCATACAGCCTACCGCCACGTTCTGACCCACTTTGTAGTTTTTCACATCGTCACCAGTAGCGGTAACGACACCAACAATTTCATGACCCGGAATTAAAGGGTAGGGTTGCGGGCCCCAGTCACCGTTTACCGTGTGTAAATCTGAGTGACACACACCGCAATATAAAATTTCAATTGCAACATCATTGGCGCGCAGATCACGGCGCTCAAAATGATACGGTTTCATGTGAGCATCGTCTGAGAATGCAGCGTAGCCAACTGTTTTCATAGTGTTACCTCTGTCTTTAGTCTTTAAAAAGTGCTTTATGAGCCTGCGAAGTATTATGCATGAAGCAATAGAAACTTCGCGTGCCTAATCCTGTTTGGCTATTGCCTGATCGTGTGGGATTAGCTTTGTTCACCAGTATCTGTACTGCCAGATGGGCACTTTTGATCAGAAATTCAAGGTAGGTATATAAAAGTTATTCTGGTTTAATAGCGCGCAAATTATCCCGCAATTTTGTGACTATTCAGTGGAGACAGCAGTGGCTTATAGCAACCAGCAAGCACTTATCGAACAACTAAACAACACACCGGAACACGTCTTGTTTAATGATGTTATTGCCTTTATCGATGAAAACTTCGTTTTTACGCCCACGGCGTTTACCAACGGCAAAGTAGAAAATGAGGCAAACCAGAATAATGGTTCCTGTAAGCTACTCGCACTGGGGCAACTCCTCGGGCTGACCAACGAACAAACCCTGACACTTTTTGGAAGCTACTATCGTGACGATGTGCTGGGTAACCCCGATGGCACAGACCACGCTAACATTCGCGCTTTTATGCAAACCGGAGCCGAAGGCGTGACATTTGAGGTGTTTCCACTAGAGAGTAAAAACTAAAACTAGCCTGTGAGAGTAGCAGGCCTGGAGGATAGTGCGCGTAGCGCAACGATTACATGATTTTTGTGAGTCGCTGACTCAACATTACGACATTTTTATGATGTTTTATTAATGCGCCAGCGCTAGTATAGTTAAGTGGCGCCGGTATCCTTAACAATGTCGGCCTGATGTTGCTTTATTTTTACTTTTCGTATTAAAGGTTTAGCTCTTGTGTTCATCTCTTAAAAAGCATTGGATTCTGGCTATCACTTGTTTAGCATTATCCCGTTGGGTGATGGCCGGTGAAACATTTACTTTTGCTGCTGAAGACAGCTGGCCGCCGTTTGCCATGGCAGACGGCAGCGGACTGTCGCGTAATATTATCGAGCAGGCACTTTCCTACAGCGACTCAACTGCCACCTTTATCACCGTCCCCTATGCCAGGGCATTAAAGATGGCCGAAAATGGTCAGGTAGACGGCGCGTACAATGTAACCCTTCAACAAAATACTCTGCAACGATTTGTGTTTGGCAACGAGCCTTTGTTTCAGGCCAAGGCGTCGTTTTATTACCCTAAAGATTCAACCTTTAACTATGCCAGTGTGGATAAGTTTCCCGGCGGCATCAACATCGCACTGATTACTGGCTATGAATATGGCGATAACTATGAAGCCCAGCGTAAACGATTTAAAGAAGTAAGGGTGGCCAACCAGCGCCAGATTATCAATATGCTGCGGGAGAATAAGGTGCATGTGGCGATTATGTTCGACGCTGTGGCATCTTACACGCTTGCGGCTATGCAATTACCGCATGACGCTATTCGCAAAGGTGAGCTGAATCACATCAGTGACATCTATGTGGCGTTCTCCCCTAAAGCCGAAGATCTTGAGGCTAAAATTGCCCTGTTTGACGAAGGATTACGGCGCTTTAAACAGGCGCAAAACGCTACTGAATAAGTGATTACCGTGTCAGGTAAAAACCACCTGCTTGCTGCCTTGTCGCTTGGCATTGTAAAACGCTGTATCGGCCGCATCTATCCAATCAGTGATACTGAGGTATGTGGCGTTAAACTCAGCAATACCTATGCTCACCGTTACGTCACCATCAACGCCATCAAATGTAAAATCAGCAATATTCTTTCGCAGCCGTTCGGTAATTTCGCGGGCTTTTATAAGCGGCGATACAGACAGGATTAGAGCGAATTCTTCGCCGCCAGAGTGACCAACATAATCAGATTGTCTGCTCGATGCTAAATTGAGTTCAGCCACCTGTTTTATTACCTGGTCGCCGGTAGTGTGGCCGTATTTATCATTCATGTGTTTAAAGTGATCGACGTCTATTAACAGCAAACAACTTGTACCTTACGGGTTTTGCTGATGCTGCTACAGGGTCTGTTTCATGCATTGCTGCCAGTATCCACGGTTAAACTGTCGGGCTGACTTAGTGCAACCACGGTATGATGGATTTTGTGCTGTTTCATCATTAACACTGCCAGTGTAATCAAAAGGATCGTCAATGATACTATCGGGCCGCTCAGCAAGTTTTTAAGGTAGTTTTGAAATAAATTAGTAATCTCGATGAGAGGATTACCAAAATCCTGTTTTTGCAGGTCAATTAATGCCTTGATCAGGCGTATATCGGGTGGTGGCTCACCTTCGTAATCAACGAGTTCAGATAAAATGTCAGCCAGGACCATTTCTCTCTGCAATGCGAAAAGCGTTTAGCGGTAAAGCGCTGGCCATTGCGAGATGTGCAGATTCGGCCGGTGAAATAATCATTAAGGCGAAAGCCAGGGGCTTAACAGAGGCCAGAGTTGTGATTTCCGCCGATTAGCATTGAATCACCGGGTCCGAGAACATCTCCTTAAATTGACTTAACTAATTAAGTCATCTTAAGTAACTGTTAAAATCATAGCATCAGCTGGGCGTTTTCGGTTGCCACTATCTAAGGATAAGCTTAATGACCGTCTTAAAGAGTCCGGTTGGATGGTGAAGTGGTATTGTATTTATTGAGAAAATATATTTTATCTACTACATGGCAATTTAATTATTAGAGTATTAGCCGGCCTTGAAAGCACGGCAGCACAGTCATTTATCCATTAACATAAAAATAACACTTGCCAAATGGTCTGATTTGTTTGATTATTATCTTAATCGATTAAGTTATTGTGAGTGTTGTTATGAATCGTTCAAGTGATGTCCAGTTGATTACTTATGTAGACCGTTTAGGCGGTGGTGACATCAAGGCGTTAAATGCGCTGTTTAATAAACAGTTAAAAGGCGTGTTTGGTGGGGTGCATCTGTTACCCTTTTTCTATCCTATCGATGGCGAGGATGCCGGATTTGATCCCATCGACCATACTGAAGTGGATAGCCGGCTGGGCAGTTGGCAGGACATCGGTGAGCTGGGTGAAAACATGGACATCATGGCCGACATGATTGTTAATCATATGTCGGCACAAAGTCCTCAGTTTCAGGATGTGCTGGCAAATGGGCAGGCATCGCCGTTCTGGCCATTGTTTCTGACCCGTGACAAAGTCTTTGCGGCAGATGAACACCAGGATATCGCAAAAATTTATCGTCCGCGCCCCACGCCGTGTTTTACCGATATTACCCTGCAAAATGGCCAAACCGTGCCGTTCTGGACCACCTTTACCTCTAATCAGATAGACATCGATGTCACCTCTGAGGTGGGGCAGGCGTATCTTGAAAAAATCTTAACCGCGTTCGAGAGCAATAACGTCGATCTTATTCGTTTGGATGCCGCCGGCTACGCCATTAAGAAGCCGGGCACTAATTGCTTTATGCTGGAGGAAACCTTTGATTTTATCGAAGACCTGAGCCAGCAGGCCCATAGCCGCAATATGAAGTGCCTGGTTGAGATCCACAGCTACTATAAAACTCAAATCGAAATCGCCAAACGTTGCGATATGGTGTACGACTTTGCCATGCCACCACTGGTTTTGCACAGTCTGTTTAGTGGCGATCCCTCGGCACTGGCAAACTGGTTGCAAATTTCGCCGCGCAACTGCGTTACGGTGCTCGATACTCACGATGGTATTGGTATTGTGGATGTGGGCCCGGAAGGGGATAAGCCCGGCCTGCTTAATGCCGCGCAAATAGATGCGCTGGTTGAACAAGTTCACCACAACAGCAATGGTCAGAGTCGCGAAGCCACCGGTGCAGCAGCCAGTAATCTCGATTTGTACCAGGTCAACTGTACCTATTACAACGCGCTGGGCGCTAATGATCAGGCGTATCTCATTGCCCGCGCAGTGCAGATATTCTCGCCGGGGATCCCACAGGTGTATTACGCCGGACTCTTTGCTGCCGAAAATGATATGGCACTGCTGGCCAAAACCAATGTGGGCCGTGACATTAACCGTCCTTATCTGGATGAACAGGCTGTCAGCGAGTCGCTTGAAAAGCCGGTAGTCAAAGCGTTGATAGCGTTGATTCGATTACGCAATTCGCTGGCCGCACTGGCAGGTGATTTTAGCGTTACACAACAGGAAAATAGTCTGCGCCTTAACTGGCAGGCAGAGCAGTCTGCCGCGCAACTAACGGTTGATTTTGCTTCTTTGGAGGCTTCAGTCACTTACAGTGAAAACGCTATCGAACACCATGTTGAGGTGTCGGTTGCTGGCTTAGCTCAAAGCGCAACTACCTGATCTTAATTTTTCTTCTGCCGGGTCGCACTCGTGGCCCGGTAATCAGTCATTTTACCTATTACCTATTACCTATTACCTATTACCTATTATCTTTCCTGCGTAGTTCTGTCGTTCTGACTACAGCATATAACGGTTTGTTGCAGCACTGATCTATTTTTAATTAGCTCCGGTACCAATGTATTAGAAAAGGAGTGGCTGTTGTGTAACCGGTTGCACTCTGCAAATGAAAGTATTCGGGCCAGGCCCGGCAATCAGTGATGGAATCACCGGAGGCGCAATGTACAGCTGTGTAAAATACCTGTTCATTTTATTGGTTTGTGTGGGCTTGAGTTGCCCGGCAAGCGCGCAAGACGCGCCGATTGAAGTAACGGCAGCCTATTCGGTGGCCAGTCAGAAATATCAGAGCATTACCATAAGTGGTTCGGTGAGCTCTGCGAACGATGCTTTTCTTGCGCCGCTACAGGCCGGGCTTGTCGATAAGCTTTTTGTGGAAGTGGGCGACCATGTTGAGCAAGGTCAGCCACTATTGTCGCTCGATAGCAAACTCGCTGAGCTGGCCCGTCAACAAGCTGAGGCAGAGCTTGAAGTTGGCACAGTAGCTTATAATGAAGCAGAGCGCCTGCTAAAAGAAGTCGATGCGTTGTCTCAACAGCAACTCGCCGCTAAAACTTTGTTGAAGCAACGCCAAGCCGAACTGGCAAACGCTAAAGCGGAGCTGGCCAGACTCCGGGCAACCCTTGCCCTGCGCAAAGAAATTGTAGTTCGTCACACGTTAAAAGCACCGTTTGATGGCATTATCTATCAGCGCGATGTCGACGTAGGAGAGTGGGTTGAGCCTACCACCGCCGTGCTCGGTTTGGTCTCTCAGCAGTCGAAACGCCTTACCATCGAAGTACCGCAGGAATACTACAGTTACTTTACCAATCTTGATGGCGACATCAGTATTCATCCGGATACAGGCCTGCACGATACCATTACCGGCAAGCTGGAACGCCTGGTTGCTGCTTCCGGCAGCCAGGGCCGTAGCTTTACGGCGCACATCGGGTTGCCGGAGACCACCGACTTGTTGGTGGGGATGTCTGCTGAAGCAGAGATAATGCTGCCGCAACTGGAAAACAAACAGGTGTGGTTGCCCGCCAGCGCTATCAGGCAGCATCCCGATGGTGGTGCCAGCGTATTTGCCATTAACAACGATAAGGCCAGCCGGGTACTGGTGAATATTGTTCGTCAGCAGGGCGATGCGGTGTTAGTAGCCAATGCGAGCGAGGGTCAGTTATATGCTACCTCGGGTGTTTCGCGGTTGTATAACGAGGCGGCAGTCACCGTATCCAACAGGTCTGAAATCAATGATTGAGGCAACGGTAAAGCGCGGCATTCTGGTTGCAGTAATCGTTGGTATTAGCTGTATCATGGGAATTGTAGCGGCGCTGTCGATTCCGGTGCAGATGATACCGGACCTTGAAGTAAGAACCATTACCGTACAAACCGGCTGGCCAGGTGCCACGCCACAAGATATTGAAAAAGAAATTCTGATTGAGCAGGAGCGCTACCTGCGCAATATCACCGGGTTAAAACGCATGATCTCCTTTGCCGAAATGGGCGGGGGTCGGGTGGAACTCGAATTTCCTTTTGGCGTGGATGTTAACGAAGCCTTAATTCGGGTCAGCAACGCGCTGAGTCAGGTGCCCGATTACCCGGAGAATGTCGACCAGCCCCAGCTATTTTCTGATTCCTTTTCCAGTAACGCCTTTATGTACTTTCAGTTGATCCCGGCTGAGGGTAACCCCATGGCGCTGGATATTGACATGCTTTACGACTTTGCCGACGAGGTGGTTCGCCCGCAAATGGAAAGCGTTGAGGGCGTATCGCAAATTGAAATCAGCGGTGGCTCCCGTCGTCAGGTACAAATCATGGTCGACCCGGCAAAGCTGGCCCAGCGCGGGATCAGCCTGATTGAGGTGCGTAATGCCATTGTACAGCGCAACCAGGACTCCTCCGCCGGTGATATCGAAGCCGATAAAAGCCGTTATTTATTGCGGGTGGTGGGGCGTTTTGAACAGTTAAACGAGCTGGAAAACCTCATCATACGGCGCATCAACAATACCAACGTGTATTTAAAAGACGTAGCCGAAGTAAAACTCGATCACTTTGAGCGGCGCCAGCTTTCCTATGCCAATGGCGATCGTAACCTTGGGCTCGCGGTGCGCCGCGAGACCGGCTCAAACGTGATAGCCATTAAGCAACAGATCCTACCCATTGTAGATGAACTTAATGAGCAGGTATTACGTCCTAACGGGCTTAAAATGGAGCTGTTTACCGACGACGTGTTGTATGTTTCCAGTTCGCTGCGCAACGTGATGGTAAATCTGGCATTAGGGGCAGGGCTGGCAACGCTGGTGATGTTCTATTTCCTGCGTTCGGTACGCTCCACCCTGATTGGCGTGCTGGGTATACCACTGTGTACCATTGCCGCATTTATTGCCTTACTGGCCTTTGGCCGCACCATCAACGTGATTTCCATGGCCGGGGTGGCTTTCGCCATCGGCATGACCGTGGACAACACCATTGTGGTACTCGAATCCATTGTGCAGTTTCGGCGTCAGGGACTGAGTAAGTTTAAGGCGTCTGTGGAGGGAGTAAAGGATGTGTGGCCGGCGGTGCTTGCCTCAACGGTGACCACCATCTTAGTGTTTGCGCCTATTTTGTTTATTGAACAGGAGGCCGGGCAACTTTATTCAGACGTTGCCATTGCGATTGCCGGGGCGATTTTTGCCTCTATGCTGGCCGCCATTTTTGTTATTCCGGTAGCTATGGCCCGTCAGCCCAAACCCGAAGATAACGATGACCGTGACCAGCAATGGTTTACCGCAAAATGTCTGGGGCTGGTTTCGGCGGTTATTAGTTCGCGCCTTCGCGCGCTGGTAATCGTGGTGGCCGGGGCGGTGTTGATATTAGGCAGTGCCTGGTGGTTGATGCCGGCGGCGGAATACCTGCCGGAAGGCGAGGAGCCCAAAGCGTTTTCTACCATGACCGCACCACCGGATTATAACTTATCGGCCATGCAGGAAATTGGCGATGAGCTCAGGGCATTCTTTACACCCTACGTGAACGCCGATCCGGAAGCTTACGCGCGTGGTGAGGCAGAATTTCCTTCTCTGCAGTTTTATAATATGCGAGTAAGCATAGGTAGCGTATGGATGGTCACCATGCCGGTTAATCCCGATGAGGTGGGCGATATGATGGCACTCATTAACGAGAAGTTTGAGAGCTACCCCGGCATGCGGGCGTTTTCCACCAAAGGGTCGATTATCTCTAGCAACGATGGCGGTACCCGAGCGGTAGCCGTCGACTTTTCTGGCAGTGATGTCAATGCGTTGTACCAGGCCGCTAACGCGTTATACACCAAAGTGGATAACTACTTTACTAACCCACAGATTAATTCCGATCCTGGCTCGCTTACCCTTGAACAACCCTTTATTGAAATTCGTCCGGACTGGCAGCGACTTGCCGAACTCGGTATGAACGGCGATGATTTTGGTTACTCGGTGGCCGCAGTAAGCGATGGGGCCTTTGTGGATGAGTTTTTACTCAATGACGATCAGGTGGATATGTTTTTGTTCAGCAATGCCGGTAATCAGCAGAGCATTGAGCAACTTGCCACAACGCCAATTCTTACTCCTCAGGGGACCATTTTACCGCTAAACGCCATCGCCACTTTGCTGGAAAGTAAACGCAGCGACACGGTACGGCGCATTGATGGCGAGCGCACGGTTTCGGTATATGTGATTGCTCCCAAAGAAGTGGCGCTTGAAACGGCCGTCAATACGGTTAAAAACACCTTATTACCGGAACTGCGCGAGAGCGGCGCTATTCCGCAAAGCGTGAGTACCCGGATCACCGGGGCGGCCGATCAGCTCGCTGCTACCCAGGATGCTTTATCGGTAAACTTTATGATTGCCATTGCGCTGTGTTACCTGTTGCTGGTGGCCATCTTTAATCACTGGGGCTACCCGGCGTTTATTCTCACTATCATCCCTTTGGGTATGGCCGGCGGCCTGTTGGGGTTAATTGCCAACAACGCTATATCGGGCATGCTCGGCGGTGCCTACCAACCTTTCGATATGATCACCATGCTCGGCTTTTTAATTTTGCTGGGCACGGTGGTGAATAACCCTATTCTGATAGTGGATCAGACCCGGCGCTTACTGGCTCAGGGCGAAGCTTTACATAGTGCGGTAAAACAGGCTGTGGAAGTGCGTTTACGGCCAATAATGATGTCTACCTGTACCACTATTTTCGGGCTGGCGCCGCTGGTGGTGATCCCCGGTGAAGGGACAGAGCTTTATCGTGGGGTCGGGATTATCGTACTCAGCGGTATTTTTGTCTCCACTGTGTTGAGCGTGACATTTTTACCCGCCTTGCTGGTAACGGTACTGGCCCGGTTTGCGCCCAAAGCCAGTACCAGTGCCAATTAGTTGCCCAGGTGCGCCTGAAATTCTTCGTAGGTGCCGTCGAAGTGCGTGATTTGCTTATCTTTAATTTCGATCACCTGGGTGGCCAGTGATTCAACAAATTCACGGTCGTGGCTAACAAAGATTACTGTGCCTTCAAAGGCCATCAGCGCGATGTTAAGCGCCTCGATAGACTCCATATCGAGGTGGTTGGTGGGCTCATCCATTACCAGTACGTTAATGTCCTGAAGCATGATTTTACCAAACAGCAGGCGGTTTTTCTCTCCCCCTGAGCACACGCTGACTTTCTTGTTAAAGTCGTCGGAACCAAACAGCAGGCGGCCCAGCATGGCTTTTACCTGCAGGTCATCATGTTTTGGCTGGCGCCATTGTGACATCCATTCAAACATGGTCATATCGTTGGCAAAGTCTTTTGAGCTATCCTGAGGAACGTAACCCACGGCAGCATTTTCGGCCCACTTTACCGAGCCTTCTTTGGCTTCTTCATCGCCAATTAAGCATTTAAGTAAGGTGGTTTTACCGGCGCCGTTTTCACCTATAATAGCCAGTTTTGCTCCGGCTTCCAGCAGCAGATTACCGCCGCTGAACAGGTGCTCACCGGTGTAGCCGTGACCGAGTTCTTCCAGCGTAATGGCCAAACGGTGGAGCTTTTTGTGCTGTTTAAATTGAATATAAGGCTTACGACGGCTCGAAGCCTTAATGTCGGCCAGCTCAATTTTTTCCAGGCGTCTGGCCCGCGAAGTGGCCTGCTTGGCCTTTGAGGCGTTGGCCGAGAAGCGCGCTACGAAGCTTTGCAGTTCTTCAATTTCGGCACTCTTCTTGGCATTTTCGTTTTGCAGCTGTTCCTGCACCATTGCAGCCGCCTCAACGAAAGCATCATAATTGCCCGGATAAATGCGCAGTTCACCGTAATCAATATCAGCCATATGGGTACAAACCGAGTTTAAGAAGTGGCGATCGTGAGAAATAATGATCATGGTGGACTTGCGCTTATTCAGCTCTTCGGCCAGCCAGTGAATGGTGTAAATGTCCAGGTTGTTGGTAGGTTCGTCGAGCAGCAGCACGTCCGGTTCAGCAAATAATGCCTGGGCCAAGAGTACACGAACCTTGCGGCCTGGTGCCACTTCGCGCATTAAACCAAAGTGATAGCTTTCTTCAATGCCGGCCGAAATCAAAATGTCACCAGCGCGGGACTCGGCGGTGTAACCATCCATTTCTGCAAACTGCACTTCCAGCTCGGCCACTTCCATACCTTCTGCTTCGCTCATTTCGGCTTTGGCGTAGATTTCGTCGCGACGCTGTTTTACTTCCCAGAGTTCACGGTCGCCCATGATCACCGCATCGACTACGCTCATGTCTTCAAAGGCAAACTGGTCCTGATTCAAAATACCCAGCTTGGTACCAGGAGCCAGCGACACATTGCCCGAAGTAGGCGTTAATTTGCCACTGAGGATTTTCATCAGGGTGGATTTACCGCAACCATTGGCACCAATCAGGCCATAGCGGTTGCCGTTGCCGAATTTAGCAGAAATATTTTCAAACAATGGCTCAGAGCCAAATTGCATAGTGATGTTGGCGGTGGTAATCAAAACAGTCTTCCGGGATAGATAAATGGATGGGCGGTATCGCGATGGTACTCGGCGCGCAATATAAAGAAACATTGGCCCCATGTCCAGTTGAAGCGCCAACAGTTTAACCCTGAAGGCGCTAACAAGAGTGCTCAAACTCAGTTAACCGTGCGAGGTGCCCGGGCAGGTTCGCAGAAAAACCAGTGACTTTTGCTGTAGCAGGTTAGAGGTTATGACTGGCCAGCCAGGCAGTAAATTGAGGAATAATACCGGTTGAGGTTGTGCCGGGGCGTCCAACACCAAAGCCGTGGTCGCCCTTTTCATAAGCGTGCAACTCTACCGGGATATTCTGCGCCTGCCAGCTGTTTACAATACCAAAACCCTGTTTACCAAATAAGCCATCATCCAGAGCTATAGCGGCAAACATGGGCGGTGCATCGTGCGGCACTTCAATGGCTTTCATCGGGCCGTAGATATACCCCAGGAAGGCTGGGCGGATGTCAGTGCTTGCAGTAGACGCCGACAAGCTGGTCATGGCGCCGGCAGAAAAACCAAGGAATCCAATTTTGTCCGGTTCAATATTCCATCTTGCGGCATTTTTTTTGAGCAGTGTTAGTGCTTTTAACGCATCCCGAGGAGCCTGATGAACAAAAATATCCGGATCCTGCCCATTCCTTTTGGCTGCAAATACCTTACCGACCTCTTCTTGATAAGCGTCGATGCTAGTGGACGTTTGATTCAGCGTATAGGTCAACACAAATGCCGCAATACCCTGTTTGTTTAGTGCCTGAGCGATGTTTAGCCCTTCGTTTTGTACCGCCAGAGACATAAATGCTCCGCCGGGTGCAATAATTACCGCGGTGCCGGTAGCAATATCAGATGGCGGTAAAAAGGTATACAGCGCCGGGTTAGTAACGTTACGAATAAAATACTCGCTGGTGCTGTAGCCATTAGGCAGGCTTAGCGCCAGATGTCCCCACTGTTCCGCATCGCGTTGCTGGCGCTCCATATCGTCCGGGTATAAGTACATCGGCTTTCCCAAAAAAGCCTGAGGTTCGGCATTTTTCATTGTGATAGTGGGACCGGCGGCCAGGCAGGTTAGTGACGTGATTGTTGCCAGGGTAAACAGGCTCATTAACCAAAGCTTCATAGGGTTTCCTTATCGATTTATCGGCTAGATCGTTGTCATGGATAGTCTAAAAAGCACGGTTGATTATCAAATAGTTATTTTTAGGGATGGTATTGGTCTGGGTTATGGATAAGTAGCAAATGTTTGACCCTTCTTTCACCTTGAGGCTGACACACTCCAGTTAATTACTCGTTGGCGCACTTGATATTCAATTGATTGAAAATCCTCAACACGCCATCTGTCTATTGAATAATCTCTAAAAGGAATCTGTGTTATGCGCATTATTAAAAGCGTTATTGCTACCGTTATAGCGACTTCATTGCTTTCTGCCTGTGGAGGTGGCAGCAGTAAAGATCAAATCAATCAGTTACCGGGCGGCGGACAATCGGGCCCCGCCATTGACCAAGCCTATCAGGGGATCTGGGCGTCATCCGCTTATGGCGACGTGCTGTTAGTGGATGACAACAGCGCGCAATATTACCGTTACACGTCTGATTATTGTATTTTGCAGGATAGCTTTGATGAGCTTTCTACGGCTGAGCTCACCCGCAGTGTGGCGCTTAATAACAGTGAAGATGCGCTGGAATGGTTTGCCGGGAGCGGCACCCGGGAGTTTCACGCGCCAACCCGGCAACTGGACAAAGTGAGTCAGTTACCGGCGTCTTGTGCCAGTGATCCACTCACCGTTGACTCAGATCTGAGCCATCAGGAGCTGTTTGCGCTATACAGTCAGATAATGGCTGAGTACTACGTGGACTTTGAACGCATGAACGTTGACTGGCCGGGCTTAACCTACGCTCAGGAAAGCCAAATCACCGAACAGGATGCCACCTTGTATGAGGCGGTTTATCAAACGTTGTTGCCACTGGCAGACTCGCATAATTCCTGGGTAGCCGCAGATGGCACTATTATTCAGGCCCATACCAAACCTGTGCACACCACCAATCTCATTGAAGAATATGCCCTGGCCAATGGCTTGAGCTATCCGCTGCAGGACAGTGAACTGAATAACGCCATTGTGGCCAATATTGAAAGCTATATTGATAATGCCCTGGGGCAGGAAATTAATATTATTTTGAGCTACGCGACATCCGATATAGGGCAGGATGCATCTGAACAGATTGCCTGGTTTGCCATTGACAATATTGGCTATCTGCGCATTGATGCCATGCATAATTACTCTACTGCGGATGAAGACAGCGACGATCTGGCCCAAACCACGTCTAACCTGAATAACCTTAATGACGCACTGGATGAGGCACTCACCGATTTAGCAGCTACTGACGGCTTAATTATTGATGTACGATATAACGGTGGCGGCAACGACTATATCAGCCTGGCCATTGCCAGTCGCTTTACCGAAAGTGAATTTCTGGCCTATAAAAAATATGCCCGCGATGGTGCGGACGTAACGGCAATTCAAGAATCTTATATTGCGCCGAGCCAGTATGTAAATTATACCGGCAAACCTGTGGCCTTGCTGGTGAGTAACGATACGGCTTCTGCTGCCGAGACCTTCACGTTATCGATGCAGCAGTTGCCTCACGTTACGCTGATTGGTGAGGCAACCCACGGCATTTTCTCTGACATTATGCAGTGGATTTTGCCCGGTGAGCATGAGCTGGGATTATCCAACGAAGTGTATTTATCGCCGGATGATGAATGGTTTGAAGGGGTAGGCGTGCCGGTAGATGTTAATGTGCCATTTTTCTCCCTGTCTGATCGCACCCAGGGCAAGGATTCGGCAATCGATGCGGCGCTGGAAGTACTTCAATAAACGAACAAGGAAGACAGGGTCGCTTGCGCAGGCCCTGCTTTCCATGCTGTAAAATTTCGTTTAACCGGTGAGCTGATAACCTTGCTGGTCAAACAGTTTAAGCGCGGCGTTGCACACATTGGTATCGTATAAAATGCCTTTGTTTCGGCGAATTTCATTCAGCGCTTTTTCTATTCCCTGGGCATGGCGGTAGGGGCGATTGGTGGCCATTGACTCAATCACATCGGCTACTGCAATGATTTTTGCCTCAAGCAATATGTCATCTCCGCTCAACCCTCTTGGATAGCCACTGCCGTTTACGCGTTCATGGTGCTGATAAGCCACCTCGGCAATGGGCCAGGGAAAATCAATATTCTTAAGAATACTGTAGCCGTTACTGGCATGGGTTTTAATGATTTCAAATTCTGAGTCGGTGAGCCGGGTAGGCTTGGTAAGGTATTCCGAAGGCACGCTGATTTTTCCAATATCATGCACCAGCCCGGCTATACGCAGGCCATACTGAGTATCCATATCGAGACCCATTTCATGAGCTATTTTGGCAGCTAAATCGCCCACCCGGGCTTCATGGCCAGCGGTGTAGGGGTCGCGCAATTCCACCATATGTGAAATAGCCGTGACCGTGCCAAGCACCATTTTTTCAAGTTTGCTGGAATACTCCTGCACCTGTTCCAGGGCGTTTTCTTCCGTACTCACGTCGCGCCAAATGCCGATAAAGCGTGGCGGGTTAGTATTGGGTATTAACCGCAGCTCATCTTGAAAGTGAACGTAATGCCCTCGTGCATGCTTTACCCGATAATAATGATCGCCACCGCCACGATTAATAATGGCTTTACTTTCTTCAATAGCGCGCAGGCGATCGTCCGGATGAATGCTGTTTTGCCACCAGTGCGGTGAATTGGCTTCTTCCTGGGAGTAACCGAGCACGTCACTGAGGTTTTCGCTTATCCATAGCGGCTGCGCCTGGTGCTCCCTTACCTCCATGGCATAAGTGATAATGGGAATGGCTGAAAAGTAGTTGGGAATACGGCTTAAAAACAGCTGCTCTGGCGACTCGTTGACCCGGGCTTTGCGCTCGGCGCTGTTTAAGCGCATCAGTAGCAAGTAAAGCAGGGAAGACATCAGGCCCACAAAGCCAAGGCCTTTGAGCATGGAAATTAGATAGGTGGTTTCAAAATCACCGAAGAACTGAGCCAGTACCCAGTCGCTGCCAATGATCCATAAAACGCCTGTCAGCAGGTAAATTAAGACAAGTTTGCGATAGCGGTTTTTATTCATGAATATTTCTAAAGTTAACGCTATCTGCTTTTTAATGCGATGCGTTGGGCTGCCTGAAAAATACACTCCTTTGTCGGATTTATCCGTTACCCGCGCATTTTAGCTAAACTTTAGTATAACAACCAACTTTGCGTGACTTTTTTGATAGGAGTCATTTCCAGCAAAGGCGATGCTGCTATATTCACACCCCCAAAGGCGCCAAAACAATGGTCCGCCTGATGCGTTAACGGCAATATCCGGAGCGAGGCATTGCAGCAATAGATTAAAAAAGCTTAGGAATACTTAACGCAAGCGGTCAATACTAAAAATAAAACTAGATTTACCTATTTGTTTTTAAAGGGGTTTGCTGGGAATAATCTATTGATAAGAAATAAATCACGTTTCCCACAGTTTTAAAAGCCGGACCCGTCATAGTCTTTAGCTTACCGATTGTCGGTGAACGCTGACTCAGGCAGTAAACGTCAGCAATACGTTTAAATAAACATTCAAAGGTGAAACGATGAAAGCTCTTATTCTGACAACTGCTCTTATGACTGCGTTTGGTACCGCCTCTATTAGCGCAGCCCCATTAGATACCGTTACACAAAACAAACTGGTAACGGTTTGCAAAGCGATCCAAAGCGGCAGTAAGCTCGAATTGCTAAAAGTGATGCGTCACAATCGATTAAGTTACGATACGATTATTAGTGATTTGCGCTGTAATGGTATGTCAGTGGTTGCGTTTGCTCAGCAAAGCAATAATGAGGTAACTGCCAATTATCTGGCCTCTCGAAAAGCATCAAATGCAGCAAGAGTTACTGGCAAAAGTGGAAAAGTAGCCAAAAAGTCTTGTAGCAGGAGCCGGGTTGTCTGCCCGGTTTTTGCGTATTTCATGCCTCAGTCAGTGGGCGACATTAAATCCGATATACGCTTCAGTGCCCATAAACTTCACCCCCTGAGTACCCCTGCAACGCTGTGGCGCAAAACCTCAAGCGAATGGGCCTCAAACCAGGGATTTCGTGCCTGCCAGCGGTTATTACGCCCCGATGGGTGTGGCAGCGAGTAAGCATTGCCTGATGACTGTGTGGTGAGCCTCACTGCTTCAGTAAGGGTTTTATATTCGGGCAGGTAATATTGCTGGGCATAGCGGCCGATGTATAGCGTGAGCGCGGGTTTTAACTGCGCCTGCACTTTGGCGTGCCAGGTAACCGCACAAGTTTTAGGGGGCGGCGCATCAGCGCCATTTTTATAGCCGGGAAAACAAAACGCTATAGGCAGATGGGAAAAGGCCGGCGAATAAAACTGCTGGCGATTAACCCCCAGCCAACCGCGCAACTTGTCGCCACTGGCGTCATTCCAGGGTTGGCTGCTGTCGTGCGCTTTTATTCCAGGAGCCTGGCCAATAATTAAGATGCGTGCCTGCGTTTCAATTTGCACAATTGGCCTTGGTGGATAGGGCAGGTTATCGGCGCACAAAGTACAGCTTCGAATTTCTGCCAGCAGTGAGTCGGCCGGGCGGGTCATGGTTTGTCTCCCTGAGAGATAACAGTGAGATCCTGCTGCAGCGACTGGGTGAGCCAGTCAGTCATAGAGCGAAGACGTTTGGTTTGCAGTTTCACCGGTGCATACAATAAGTGAACTGGCAACGGGTGAGGTTCGTAGTCGGGCAATAAAATCTGCAAATCACCACGCTTAACGGCGTCACTTACCTGATAATGTAAAAAGCGGCAGTAGCCCACGCCGGCAATGCAGGCATCGAGCGCAGCATCTACCTGATTAGCAATTAAGCGGCTTTGCATGGCCACCGACATCAGTTTAATGCCATGTTGAAAATGCCAGTCTTCGGGGTTGTCCAGCACACTTAGATGAATACAAGGCTGGCCGGCAATATCCTGCGGCTGTTCAGGCGCTGTCTGGCCGGTCATAAAGTCAGGGCTGGCGCACAGCACATGACGCATTGAGCCTAACTGCCGTGCCACTAAATCATGATTGCCGATGCGACCAATGCGCAAGGCGATATCAATTCCTTCGCTGAGCATATCCACCGGGCGGTCGAGTAACACCAGGTTAACCTGCATTTTTTGGTACTGGTTGAGGTAGGCGTTAATTTTTGGTGCGACATGGCGTTTACCAAAAGTCACCGGCGCGGTTACTGTCACTTTGCCCAGAGGCTCAGCCTGGCGATCAATCAGCATACTTTCGGCGTCATTCACCTCGGCTAGTATAGTCCGGCAGCGCAGATAGTATTCTCGCCCCTCATCGGTAATGGCAATTTGCCGGGTGTTGCGATTAAACAGTCGCACTTTCAGGTGGTCTTCTAAAGCGGCGAGCGTGCGCACTACTGAAGTAAGTGAGGTTTCCAGGCTGTTGGCAGCCGCCGTTAAGCTGCCCATATCGGCAATCTCAACAAAGACTTTCATGGCTTTTAATTTGTCCATAATGGCCTTATTAGTGCGAAAAACGGTTTACAGAAATTAAATATCGCATATTTTTTGCGAAAAACAGACAAGTTAAGGTGGCTTTGAGTGATTTAACCTTCTTTTAACATGGAGAGAAAGCATGAAATTGTACGATCTTGAGCTGTCCGGAAACTGTTATAAAGTGCGTCTGTTTGCCGCCCTGGCGAATATTCAGCTGGAAATTGTGCCGGTGGACTTTATGGCCGGTGAACACAAAAGTTCAGTCATGCTGGCATTAAACCCGTTTGGCCAGTTACCAGTGTTAGAACATGGAGAAGTGGTGTTACGCGACTCCCAGGCAATGCTGGTGTATCTCGCTCGCTTGTATGATCTTGAGAGCTGGTTACCGTCCGACCCACAGCAAATGGCCGAAGTACAGCAATGGCTGTCTACCGCAGCCAACGAGATTCAACATGGCCCCAATGTGGCCCGGCTGGTGGATAAGTTCGGTTTTGAATTTGATAAGCCAACCGCGCTGGACATTTCAGCCGGTATCCTGACCTTACTGAACGACCACCTGGCCGAGCATGACTGGCTGGCGCTGGGGCATCCAACTATTGCCGACTGTGCCGTGATGCCATACGTAGCGATTGCACCAGAAGGCGGTATTTCTCTGGATGATTACCCGCATATCCTGGCCTGGATCGATCGCATCAAACAGCTACCTGGCTTTATTGGTATGCCAGGGCAGGTTTAGTCTGGATAGATGATGGGAGAGTCATGCTGCAAGCTGCGAACTCAACTCCTGTAACCAGAGTTAGCGGTGATCATTCGTTCTCAAAAGCTGATTATGCACTCTGAGGCATGGTTATTATGGAGATGTTGTGAATGGTTACAGTTGTCGTTACATGCTTAATTGAACAAAATAATAATAACGCTAACTTTCACAAAAACCTCCCGAAACTGTGGGAGGTTTTTTATACTTATAAAAAGTATATTAAAACAGTATCTTGAGGTCTTTTTGTCGATATTGGGAACTGCCGGCTGGCACAATAATGATTTGTTAGGTTCAGGCTGTTTATATAACTATTTATCAAATTAATGTCAGGTATTCGCTCATTTTTTGGAAATTCTGTAATAAATATTGTATGTTTCCACTCGTAGTTACATTTAATCGTACCCTTCATCTATTACAAAGCGTGGTAAATACTTATGTCACAACAAGATAGCAATGCTCTGAACACTTCACGTGATGATAATGCAATCCAGGATCGTTCGATTGTTGAAGAATTAGCCGATGCAAAAAAAGAAATCAATGATCTCAAAATGCAGATTATGTGGATGGAACGTCATTACGAATAACGTTTTTTATTGCTGGTTTTCACCGGCAAAAAATCAGAGTGCTGATCAGTGCTATGTTAGCAGGCATGGTGCCTTCGTCTGATCGATTATATGCCTGGCTATTGGTCGTTCGTTGTAAACATAACGTTGAGCTTTCAAAGTGATAATGCGTATTTATACGAAGAGCGATCCAGATGGCATTGGTGTGATTACCAAGAAATGTCAATGGTGAAATTACCGGGCAGGTTGCAGGTTTTCGTAGCAGTATTATCGCTCTACTCGAAAGTTATTCCCTCTCTAAATATACGCTTATCTCGTTTTTTCTTGAACCCAATATGAAGTGTAGCGAGCAGTTATAAACGGCTGCCGTTTTCCCACATCCAAGCCAGTAACACCTTAATGTCATACTCTGTCGAGTCCGCGAGTGCTGAATAAAGCCTTATGCTGTCTAAGCCGGCGTTTAGCCAAGAAAATCTCCAACGGGTAGGTACTGAGAACTATCAGTTACACTCAGAAATCACTGGAAACAGCAGCATTATCAGGTGTAAGGTTTTGTTACAAATAAATTATGTAAGACGTTCATGGATAAGAAGATTGCGAGGTACCATGAATTCATTACGATGCGTAGTTAACTGTCACCGAAAGGAGTTCTCATGAGCCATCAGGCAATAAATTTCAAGGATAAGCTGGGCCTTTTCGACGAGCAATGGTCACCGAAGGTTATTGCTGAGATGAATGATTATCAATTCAAGGTCGTTAAAATTCAGGGCGAGTTTGTATGGCATGATCACAAAGACACGGATGAAACCTTTATAGTCCTGGAAGGCAGTCTCAGAATTGATTTCAGAGACGGGCATGTTGAACTAGACGAAGGTGAAATTTTCGTGGTTCCAAAGGGGATAGAACACAAGCCATACGCGGAACATGAAGCAAAGGTCTTGCTTATTGAACCACGCGGTGTTGTTAATACCGGGGACAAGACTGCTAGCCAAACCGCAGAAAATGATGTTTGGATCTAAATTGGTTATCAAAACCATTAGGTTTGTTCCAGGCAAATGGTTCTCCACCGGTCGCCCTTGTCTTGGCACCCTTTATGATTGGCGCTACACGAAAAGGATTTTCTGAGAATGAGTTTTATTAATAAATTAAGTAGAGGTATCAAAGGGGCCGCGCAAGCATTAAAGGCAGATGAATACGAAATTAATGGCACCAAAATCCAATGCGTACATTGCGGCAATCATCATTTCGAACTTGGCGAAGCTCAGTTAAATACTGCTGGTTTAACGTTCTTAAACTTAGATTGGGCAAATGAAAGTGCATCAATTCTTGCCTGTAAAAAATGTTCACACATTATGTGGTTTGCCAAATCAGCCAAGAGGGTTATTTAACCTCTTGGCATACCAACCAGGCACAGGGGGATTTCACGCAGGCTCCAATCACATCGTTTCGTCATATAACCTGCATGCAATTGTCAAAACTAAAACCCGAGTGGTTTACTGTTCGTCTCGTGGGCTCTTGGTGTGGGAAGTTATGTTGACGCTTTTAGTGGGTTATGCGCAGCGATTGCAATTCTGAGCATACATTTACTTGTTGTAGAGTCAGTGTATATAACAAGCTGTTGAAAAAGATAATATATCGTTGGACGAGTTTTGTTTCTTAACAATACTTTGCGCTTTATGTGGGCGTTGATGTCCACTCTATCGAAAGGTCCGCTTCAGATCATAAGAAGACATCTTCAGCAAGAAACGTTTTTACTTTCCTATGTAGAGCTGTCTCTGTCTGGCGCTTTTTTGCTAAGCTGGTGTACTTCGTTAAAGGAATGCCAATTGAGCAAGCTTAAGAGGAACAAGCCGTGCTGTTAGCCGAATTTCACCTGCAAGCGGTGAATATCATTCAGATATTAAGCCTGTTCACCGGCATGCTGGGTGTTGCTTTACTGGCAGGGGAACGGCGCTATACCGGTCTCGTTCTGGCGCTGTTAATGCAGAGCCTGATGATGGCCTTTAATTTATATGAAGAACTCAATGCTGGGGTCATTGGCTGGTATATTACGCCGGCATTTAGTCTGTCTCTGGGGCCCATTTTTTATCTTTTGGTGCGGGTGTTACTGGTGCCCGAGCAACCCTTAACTTATCGCGACAGCACTCACTGTTTGCCAACGCTGATGGCATTACCTGTAACGCCGCACCTGCAATGGGTATTACTGGCCGGTGCAGTTAGCCAACTGATTTACTTTGCACTGGCATTCAGGTGGTTAAAACGCTATCACGCTGCCATGGCCGAACGTGAAGCCGATACTGAAAATAAGGGCTTGCACTGGCTGTTCAATACGCTGGTGGTACTGCTGGTATTGCTTATCCTGGACATGGTGCGGGTGAATTTGCAGAGCGTTACTAGCGAGCCTTTTCGCAGTACCTGGTATTTGCTCGATCAGGTCGCGTTTTTACTGGTATTGTGTGTTGCTATTGTCGGGCTTATCCGGCAACCCGCGTTGTTTAACGGGCTCAGTGAGGTTGAGCAAACCGCTGCCGAACCCGCGCCTCACGAAGACAGTCAGGCTGGTGCTATTTTTCAGGCGCTGGATAGTCAGATCCGCGAACAACAATGGTATTGCCAGCCGCGCATTTGTTTGCAGGATATTGCCGGTTATACCGGCTTATCGGTAAAAGACATTTCCTGGTCAATTAATACCGGTGGCGGCATGAGCTTTGCCGACTATATTAATCAGCTGCGCATCAACCGTGTGGCTGAGTTAGCCAAATCCACGCCAGATAAAACCTTGCTCGAACTCGCCATGGACGCGGGTTTTAGTTCTAAATCTTCTTTTAACGCGGTATTTAAGAAACACACCGGCAAAACACCTGGCCAGTATCTTACGCCGCTACGGGCGCGGGATTAAGGGCTGCAGTACAGAATTTTCCAGGGGCCAAAATAGCGTTTTACAGGTGCAGAATCCTGATTCTGGTCGCCCGCAGGCCAGCACTGGCGCAAAGTAGCTCCATACCAATTACATCGGAGCATTCAATGAGAACCTCAAGCGTTAATTTTATTCCCATCAAAGCGATTGGCATGTCGGTTTTGTTTATCTGCAGCATTCTTTTGCTGTCGGTTACCGCACTGGCAGTTTATGTTCATTACGAACACGGCAGTACTTCCTTAACACTGTTCCGTCCGCAAAGTCATATTCTGACTAATGTGAATGTGCTAACGCTGGAAGAAGAACCGGTGTTGAGCGATCAGGCGGTGATTATCCGGGATGGCCGGATAGAAACCGTGCAGTCATCAGCATTACCACTGCCTGAGGATTTACCGGTAGTGAACGGCAATGGCCGCTTTGTAATGGCAGGCCTTATAGATTTACACGTGCACGTGCTTGACCGCAGTTATGCCAAAATGGCGCTCGCCGCCGGGGTGACCACACTGCGTAATATGGGCGGCTATCGTTATCATTTAAAATGGCGTAACGAGCTTGAGCAGGGCGACTGGTTTGGTAGTCGTCTGGTGCTCTCGTCACCCATCTTTAATAGTGTGGAGCAGGGCGATCCTTTATCCCACTATACGGTTAATAGCCCCCAAGCGGCTCGTCAGGCCGTGCGTGACTATATTAATCAGGGCTATGATTTCATCAAAGTGTACGAAGGGCTCCATGCCGAGGTGTATGAAGCGGTACTGGATGAAGCCATGCAGCTTGGTGTGTCGGTGGCTGGCCATCCTTCCTACGATTTGATGCATCAGAATCTGGCCGCTCATGCCAGCCTGGCAAGCTTCGAACATGTGGAAGAAGTATTCGACGGCTTTTTGCAACAGCAACGGAATCCCCAAAAAGTAGCGCTTGCCGCTGATTTTTTGCGAGAACATGAGGTACCGCTTATCCCAACTTTGGCCGTAAATCAGGAGCTCACCTTGCTTAGCACCCAAAAACAGGCTTATCTGGCGCAGCAGGATCTGAGCGCGATAAACCCTTTTGCGCGCTTGGTTTATGAGCAGACTTCTTTTCAGCGCTGGTTAGGGGCTTCAGCGGAGCTGGGCGAGTATAACCGAGAGGTGGATAACTACCTCAATGAGTTAACCTTAAGCCTTTATGAACAGGGCGTCACCCTGGCGCTTGGCTCCGATGCGGGAGCGCTGGTGGACGTGCCGGGGCCGGCCACTATTCGTGAGGCGTTGCTGATGATTGAAGCCGGGATCCCTGTAAAAGAGGTATTGCGCAGTGCCACCATCAATGCAGCAGAGGTGTTAAACCGCAATAACGAACTAGGCAGAGTGGCTGGGGGCTATCGCGCCGATTTGGTAGTTTTCAACCACAACCCGCTTACCAACCCCGAAACAATGTTGCAGCCACAAATGGTTTTTCATGAAGGCAGGCTGTTTATCCCGTCTGATCTGGCAATGCTTGAGGAAGAAGGCCATAGTCACAGTTCATTGTTGGTGAGTGTGGCCCGGCACCTGATTCATCTTTTAAGCAACTAACACATTTACTTTAACCCGTACTGGACTATTTTATATCAGTAGTAGATGCAGGTTAAAGACAGGCCTGATGTAGTTGAAAGTAGGGAGAAATGGATATGTGTTGGCTGAAGCGCTTTCTGGCAGGATTACGGGAAGCCAGAGCACCTTATTACACTCCGTCTTCGCCAGCCAGGCCAGATAGCGTGCCATCGGCAAAGGACGGCATTTCCCTTAAACTTGACGCGGCCGCAGAATATGCCCGAGAACGGCCAGATCCAAGCGCAGATGCTTACCGACAATACTTTGATGTCGGGCCGGATGAGCTGTTTCTGCTCAAGGACTACAGCGTTGATGACTACTCTGAGCCGGGTCAGCGCCTGGAATATTTTGATTTTATCCATCGCCTGGCCGATGGGACCTTTGTGGCCCGCTATCAGGTAGTCTGTGCGGGGCATCCTGAACGCTCTGCGTACAATTATCGCTTATACCGTAAATACGATGGCAACAACCGCAAGCTGCTCCAGGCCGATCTGCCCTGACTCAGAAAAATCTCTGCCTGCTTTACAACCGAATCAAAATAAACCATATTGGTGCATTGAGCAGTCTTACACGAGACGAAAGGATGTTAGCAAGTATAAGTTTCGCCCAGCGTCAGCGTTTGGCCTACATTGATTTTTGTTTGTTGTTTAAAGGGGCGATCTACCGACAAGACTTGATCAACCGCTTCGAGGTGGGGTTGTCGGCAGGCTCCCGTGATTTTAATTTGTATAAGGAAATGGCGCCGGACAACCTGGAATATGACTCTCGGGAAAAGCGCTATTTTCAAACCAGTCAGTTTAAGCCGTTATTTGAGCATGATGCGCAACGTACGTTAACTAAACTGGCCAATGATATTTCTGATGGTTTTGATGCCATTGGTGATATTCATTTTCCGGTGGAGGCGCCGTCGAGCCTCAATGTGCCGGATATTTTTATTGTCGCCAAACTGGTCCAGGCCATTTTAAATAATCGTGCAGTGAGTGTAATTTACACGTCCTTGTCAAGTGGCTCTGCTGCCCGGGAACTGGTACCGCATGCGATTGTGGATAATGGCCTGCGTTGGCATGTGCGCGCTTTTGACCGCAAAAGTCAGAGTTTCCGTGATTTTGTACTGACCCGGGTCAGTAAAGTCACACTAAAATCAGAACCCGCCGCCAATGAACTGGCTGAGTATGACAGCGAGTGGCACCGGATGATCCCATTACAGCTGGTACCACATCCAAAAAACGTGAGTTTTCCCACTGCGATTGAAATGGATTACGGAATGGAAAACAGCCAGTTGCTGATAAACGTGCGGGCCGCCATGGCGGGCTATTTGCTGCGCCGCTGGAATGTAGACTGTACCGAGCGCGGCACGCTGGAAGGGGCCGAGTATCAGCTGTGGTTGCAAAACCGGTTTACCTTACGTGACGTGGATAACCTGGCCATAGCGCCCGGCTATGCTGAACCAAAATAAATGGTTGGCGGGAGCCAGGCTCCCGCCGGTTTATGTGACCGGTCGCGAAGCGACAGAACACCACGGGTTTACCCGTGGATGAATTAGCCTGCCAGGGTGGCCCGAATTACCTTTTTGTTGATTTTGCCCACAGACGTTTTGGGAATATCATCCACCAGGGTGATGTGCTCGGGCACTGCCCATTTTGAAATATGCCCGGATTCAACAAACTGCTGCAAGTGCTGCTGAATATCACTGGCGCTAAGCTCGTTATTACTGGCAACCACCATGGCATGGGGGCGTTCTCCCCATTTTTCATCCGGCATGCCCACCACGGCAACTGCCGCTACATCCGGGTGCTGACTGATAAGATCTTCCAGTTCGATAGACGAAAGCCACTCCCCGCCGGTTTTAATAACGTCTTTAATGCGGTCTTTAATCTCTACAAAGCCATCAGTGTGCACGCTGGCTACGTCACCGGTATGCAGCCTTCCGCCTGCCCAGAGTTCTTCCTGTTTTGCCGGCTCCTTGTAATACCCTTGGGTAAGCCAGGGCGTTTGTACGGTAACTTCACCCACATCACTGCCATTGTGTTGCGCGGGTTTGCCGGAGGGCTCTTCTATGCGCAAATCAACCAGGTTGGACGCCACGCCGGTAAGAGTTCTGTATTTAAGCTGTTCCTCGGCCGGCAGCGCCCGTTGCGTTTTATTTAAGTGGGTAACAGTAAGCAGCGGGCAGGTTTCCGACATGCCGTAGGCAGAATAAATATCAGCTCCTTTGTCCATGGCTGCTTTGGCCAGCCCTTTCGGTAGCGCACTGCCGCCAATCAGGATCTTCCAGCCATCCAGCCGCGTTTCATGGCCTTTTTCGCAGCCCAGCAGCATTTGCAAAATAGTCGGCACACAGTGCGAAAAATCCACCTTGTATTGCTGTATCAGGTCAACCAACAGATTGGGCTCATACCGTCCCGGATAAATTTGCGTGCAGTTAAGCATTACTGCTGCGTAGGGAACGCCCCAGGCATGCACATGAAACATTGGTGTGATGGGCATATAAACCGAATTAGAACGCAGTAATGGTAAGCCTTCATAACTGCCCAGCATGCCCACCATATTGATGGTATGCAGCACTAACTGACGATGGCTGAAATACACGCCTTTGGGATTACCGGTAGTGCCTGTGGTGTAGAAAGTGGTAGCGACACTGTTTTCATCAAAATCAGGGAAATCGCATTCGTTGCTCTGTTCTGCCAACAGCGATTCGTACTCGCCAAGTGCGCTTATGTTGGCTGTAGCGGGCGGCGTGCCACCATCACTTAACCGAATATAGCCTTGCACGGTGGGAAGCTGCGCTGCCAGCTGATCGGCGAGAGGGAGAAAATCATCATGCACCAGCACCAGTTTATCTTCGGCGTGATTCATGGTGTAGGCCACCTGTTCGGGTGACAATCGAATATTTACATGATGTAGAATAGCGCCCAGCATGGGTACCGCAAAATAGCATTCAAGGTAGCGGTGGCTGTCCCAGTCCATCACCGCAACCGTATCACCGGCTTCCACTCCGGCGGCTTTCAGCGCATTGGCCAGTTGCTGCACCCGCCGGGTAAACTCACTATAGCTAAAAGATTGCTCGCCGCGGTAAATGATCTGGTTGTCAGGTTCAAAGCGGCCGGCTGAGGCAAAGATTTGTTTAATCAGAAGAGGGTAGGCGTGGGCATTTTCTGCCCCTTGAAGAATTTTTACAGGCATCACACGGCTCCGGTGTTTAACGGGTTGTTTTGTAATAGTGTTGTTTTAAAAATGTTAACAAGCAAGAGGTTGGCGTGTTAGGATTTATGATTGGCGTATAAAGATAATTTTGGCTGTATAAGCTGCGCCCACAAACCTCAGGATAACCGTGTGAAAGACTACAACATCGCGCAATCTCATAGTGTTATCGGCAGCTGGCCGCTGGTTATCAGCAGAGCAATGAATGCTTATCAGATTGACGGTCAGAGTCTGCTTAGCCGTGTAGGGATAGATCCTGTCCAGGCTGCTCAACCCGAAACCCGCTATTCTCTTGCCGAGCTAAATCGTTTGTGGCGTCTGGTAGAGAGTCTGACTCAGGATGAAGCGGTAGGGCTAACCGTAGCCCGATTTGTCCGGCCCACCTCCTGGCAGGCGCTGGGTTTTGCTATTTGGGCCAGTAACACGCTGATGGCTGGTTTTGAGCGGCTGGCAGTTAATTTCCGGATGTTTGCCGATTACGGTAAGCTCCAGGTAAGTGAGTCGGATAATCAGGTCGATATCTGCCTGTATAAAAGTCTTACTGTTGAACACTGGTGCGCGGCTGAGACCGACGCCTTTGTGGGCACCTGTATGCTTACCGCCAGGCATATTTTTGAGCCCGGCTTAGTGCCGTTGCAGGTGTCGCTTAGTCGTCCGCAACCAGCAGATCCAACGCCATGGCAGCGGGTGTTCAAGTGCCCGGTGTTTTTTAATGCGGCCCACGACACGATATCGTTTAGTGAAGCGGTGATGCATCAGCCGTTATTAACTGCCAGTCCTGAGCTTGCTGCTCAAAATGACGCCCTGGTAGTCGATTATCTGGCGCGCTTTGATCGCAGCGATCTGCGCGGCCAACTGGAGTCATTGCTGTTAAATAACCTGCCACTGGGCACACTAACCCTTGTGCAGGCGGCACAACGCCTTGGGATGAGTTCGCGTACCTTGCAGCGACGATTGGCCGACAAAGGCAGTAGCTTCCAGATTGTGGTGGATGCCCTGCGCAGTCGGCAGGCGTTATTATGGGTAGAAACCGGTCATTTACCATTAAGTGAAGTAGGCTATCGATTAGGTTTTAGCAATGCCGGCAATTTTACCCGTGCATTCAAACGTTGGTATCAGCAAAGCCCGAAACAACGGCGCCGGCAAGCTTTAACTGGCTGACCTGCCTGCGGTTTCTTATCCTAAAGGATGATGCGTAATTAACTAGTTTAGCTTGCACCATATCACTCCTGTGCATAGAGTTTAGGAGGGTAAGTTTTTTACAGCAGCCTGGGAAAGAGATTTGTTACGATACATTATGATAATGCTTGCGGCATTCGCCGCATTGGTAGCCTGGCCGGTGGCGAGTGAAATCGGTGCCAAAAAAGTCATTGTTGGTGCACAGTTAACCGGGCTTTTTCACATTCCCGGCGAACACCAAGGCCCCGGGGTTTACCACGAAATTCTCCAGCGGGCGCTGTTAGAAAGCGGGCTGGCCGACCAGGTTGAGATTATTGTGATGCCCATGTCCCGGGCCAAACGCGGATTTGTGAATAAACAATTTGCCTGTTATGCGCCGGGGATTGCAACCTTTGACCTAGAGGACGCCAGCCTCGATTTGCAGGATGTATTGATCAGTGTGCCGTTAAATAAGGCCATGGTGCGAGTGATTTCTCGCGATGAACAACATTTAGTAAGACAGGCCAGTGATATTCCCAATCATGCAGTGCTAAGCATCGTGCGTGGTACGCCTTTGAGCAGTGAAATGCAGGGGGTTGCCGATCGCGTGATGCACCTGTTTGAGGTTAGCAGCGAAACGGAAAATGTGCAGATGCTGAATGATAATAAAGTCGATTACATCTTTTCGTTTTATCCGGATGTGTTGTTTGCCTACGAGGAATTGGGGATGTCTGAGCTTCCCTATGCCGAAGAGTATTCGCCACTGACTATGCGCGATACGTTAATTTGCCACCCGGGCCATCAACCCCTGTTTAATGCCATCAATAAAAAGCTTGGGGAGTTTGCCCAAAGTGGGTTGTTAAAACAGATGCTGGGTGACTTAAACATGTTTGCCGAGTCTCAGGGGCCCGGCAATCGGTAACGGCGGTTAATCTTTTTGATTTTTTAACTGCTCTTCTGCGTAGCCCTTCGGCGGCGGTGTCCAGCCTCGCCGCTTGGAGTGATTGTCGTGGAGATCGGATTTCAGCGCGTCATCAATGAGTTGTTGCAACTCCATAAATAGCTCACGGTAGTTGTTATCAAAGCGCTCGCCGCTGGCATCGTCTTTCCAGGCTTCGTAAAGTACGTCACTTTGCTGGGCTTCAATATCGCGGTAGGCATGCTTTTGCCGTTCGGCCTGAAACGGGTGTACGCCCAGCGAACGTAGTGCCTGAGCGCCCATTTCCAGGGCCGAATGATATGTTTCGGAAATCAGGTAATCAGCACCCGCCTGGCGCAACCGGTAGCCATGACCGCGGTCGAAGGCGCGCACCAGCAGCTTAAGCTCAGGGTGAGCTAATTTTACGTATTTTACCATTTCAACAGCGGTTTCCCGGTCGTCTATAGCGATAACCATTAAGCTGGCTTGTTCAATGCCGGCGGTGTCGAGCATGCCCGGTTTTGAAGCGTCACCAAAGTAAGCCTGAGTGCCTATCTGACGCATCAGATCGACCTGCTCTGAACGTATATCCAGAATTACCGTTTTAAAATCGTTAGCCACCAGTAATCGGTTAACTATCTGCCCGAAACGGCCGATGCCGGCAATAATCACACTGCCTTTATCGTCTATCGTGTCATGCTGGCGGCTGCCGCTGCCATGCATGTAGCGGGGCATAATGACCCGTTCAAATAAGATAAACAGCCCCGGCGTTAAAAACATCGACAAGGCTACCACTAACTGCAATAACGCAATCAAATCGGTGGCCAGTACATTGTTCTGGGCCGCGAAGCTAATTAATACAAAACCAAATTCACCGGCCTGGGCCAGGCTCAGCGTTAGCAGCCAGCGATTGCTGCCTTTCAAATCAAACAGCAGAGCAATCACAAACAGTACCAGCGCTTTTAACACCATCACCCCAAGGGTGATACTGATGATCAGAACCCAATTTTCAAAGAGCGTAGCAAAGTGAATACCAGCACCTACAGTGATAAAGAAAAGTCCCAGCAGCAACCCTTTAAACGGCTCAATATTGGCTTTAAGTTCGTGACGAAATTCACTGTTGGCCAGCACTACGCCGGCCAGAAAAGCGCCCAGGGCAGGGGACAGACCAACCAGCCCCATTAAAGCGGCAATGCCGATAACCAGCATCAACGCAGTGGCCGTAAAAATTTCACGCAGTCCCGAGGACGCCACAAAGCGAAACAGCGGCCGGCTCAGGTAATGGCCCCCAACGGTGACAAACACAATAGAGGCAATAATAACCAAGCCGTACAACCAGCCCGGCAGGCCCTCCACCAGACTGTCGCCATGACCGGCGTTCTGACCAGCAGTCTCATTAATCGCACTCGCCAGTTCGGGTAGTGCCAATAACGGGATAAGCGCCAGCATCGGAATGACGGCGATGTCCTGGAACAACAGAATAGAAAAGGCTCCCTTGGCTCCCTCGGTTTGTTGCAGGCCTTTTTCCTGAAAGGTTTGCAGTACAATAGCGGTGGAGGATAACGCGAAAATAAGACCAATAGTCAGCGCCACCTGCCAACTCAGGCCAGCTATCATGGCAATGCCGGTGATAACGGCCGAGGTTAGCAGTAACTGTAACCCGCCCAGGCCCAGCAAGCGCAGCTTCATGTGCCATAATGCTTTGGGCTCAAGCTCCATCCCCACTAAAAACAGCATCATGACCACGCCAAATTCAGCAAAGTGCTGGATGGCGTTGGTTTCCTCGCCAACCAGGCCGAGCACCGGGCCAATTATCAGTCCGGCAATTAAGTAGCCCAGAACCGAGCCCAGGCCGAATCGTTTGGCAACCGGCACCGCAACAACCGCCGCCAGTAAATAAATAAACGCCTGAAGAAAGTAACCGGTCATTTGTGCAGATCCTGCTCGTCAAAATAGCGGGTGAGGTTTTCTAGCTGACGCGCTTTAGTGATATCCAGAGTGTCTTGTGCCAGGCTATCCAGCAGTTTTGTCCACACGGCTGAGTGCAGTGTGATGCGGTGCTCTTCCTTTGCGGTGCGGGATCCAAATAAGGCAAAAGGGGCCAGGTAGGTTAGCTGAGTAATACTGGCCATTTGTTCCAGTGGCTGCAGTAACTGGCGCAGGGTAAAGTGATTAAACCCATCGGTTTGGTAGGCTTCTTCGCGCCCGCCAGCCGACACCGCACAGAAAAATGGCTTCCCCTTAAGTGCATCGCCCCCTTTGCCATAGGCGAATCCGTATTCAAGCACCAGATCCTGCCACTCTTTTAACAGTGCCGGGGTGGAGTACCAGTACATGGGGAACTGAAAAATAATCACATCGTGCTCAAGCAAACGCTGTTGTTCTCGCTCGATACTGATATTAAAGTCCGGATACTCGGCATATAAATCTACCGCCGTTACCGCCGTATGCTTTTTTGCGGCGTTAAACAGAACACTGTTGACCTCCGATCTCGCCTGCGAGGGATGCGCAAACAATAACAGAATATGGCGGGAGGGTGAGCTTGCTTCAGTAGACATTCAGGGTCCGGTACATAAATGAGTCAGCTTAAAAAATGAGGCTTTTGTCAGGATTATTCAAGTCTTACCACAAGCTACCATTTCCCTTCCGGTTGTTAAACTTATCAAAGAATTGGAAATGAAAAGAAACGGCGTTGTAAAAGCTGCCTGCAGGGCGTTGAATCAAGTAAAAAATGGCATATCTTACTCGTATTAAGCATAGAATTACTTTGCATACATAACGTATAATGCAAGCCATCAAACATAAAAAGCAATAGTCCTTCCGGATAAGATTACGCTGCTACAACAGCGCTCGGTGGGTCCCGAATCCCTACAAAAATACTCGCGCTTTATTCGTTTACTCTGCCAGGTTTATAACTCCAGTTTAAACAGGCGCACACTCATTGATTTAACTGGCTTCGGCCATGTGTTTAAGGTTGTTTATGTCTGCACCACAAATTAAACAGGGCGCGGCGGTCTGGCCTATTCTGGCTATGGCGCTCGGAACCTTTGTTCTTGGACTAACCGAGTTTTCGGCAATGTCCATGCTGCCCCTAATTGCTGAATCATTCAGCGTCACTCCCTCGTTGGCAGGTAACGTGATCAGTGCCTATGCTATCGGCGTGGTGATTGGTGCGCCGTTGTTTATGCTGCTGACCAATAAAACCAATCGTCGTACCGCATTAATTGTGTTTACCGCAATGATTTTGCTGGGCAATGGATTAAGCGCGATCGCTTCATCCTTACCGGAGCTGGTAGTTTACCGGGTACTCTCCGGATTGCCTCACGGAGCTTATTTCGGCACGGCGCTGCTGGTTGCTTCCGGCATGGCACCTAAGGGTAAACGTGCAACTTATATGTCCAAAGTCTTCGCCGGCCTGACTATCGCAACCATCGTGGGCGTACCTATGGCAACCCTGGTTGGGCAAAACCTGAGCTGGCGGGTGTGTATGGCCATTGTGGCCGTGCTGGCGCTGATCACCATGTTTTTGATTTATCGCCTGGTACCCAGTAGCCCGGTAACCAATCCAACCCGGTTGCGGGAAGAGTTCGGCGTACTGAAAAACAAACTGGTGTGGTCTATCTCCGGTATTATCTTCGTGGGCTTTGGCGGTGTGTTCTGTATTTATACTTATCTGGCTGACACCATTATTAACGTGACGGAAACCCCGGAAGTAACCATTTCCATTGCCATGATGATGTTTGGGATTGGCACCACCATTGGTAACCTGGTGATCAGTAAACTGGCCGATCGTTCGCCGTTAGCCACAACCGGTATTGCCCTGTTATGCAGTGTTGCCATTGCGATTATGTACGTGTTTGCGGCGGCGAATATCTGGTGGTTATATGTCACGGTATTCTTGCTTGGCGCCAGTGTTGGCCTTGCTGCTGTGATTCAGTCGATGTTGCTGGACGTATCGCCCACCGGACACGCCATGATCGGCGCGCTGGTGCAATGTGCCTTTAACACTGCTAATGCTATCGGCCCCTGGGTAGGTGGCGCTTTACTGGCGTCAGGCGCTACATTTAATGAAACCGGCTATGCGTCTGCCATGCTGTTTGTGGGCGGCTTTATTATGTGGGCCCTTAGCTATCTGCAGATGCGTAATCGTAATTTAATCCCTGCAACGAATTAATACGTGCTTTAAAAGGAGGTCATAAGACCTCCTTTTATCGTAATAACCTGCTGTTTTGTCCAATTAAAATCTCTCTCTGGTTGCACCGATGCGCCGGACACGGCATGCTGAAAAAGCTTCAGGACGCATTACCCTATACCTTTGGCCGTTTGCCCCGGACAGAGAGCGCCTTAACCGGCGAAGAAGTTGGAATTCTAATGAACATGTTAGTCGTTACTCAGCGCTGCAGAGGCTGGCGTATTGCCGTGCTTGCTATTCTGACACTGGTTATTACTGCCTGTGACAACGCTCCGAAAACTCCCCCTGATACCATTGCATCCAAGGATATCGAAATTCGCTGGGATACCTTTGGTGTGCCGCATATTTATGGCGGTACTGCCGAAGAGGTGTTTTATGGTTTTGGCTGGGCCCAGGCAAAGAGTCAGGGTGACATTGTCTTGAGGCTATACGGTCAGGCACGGGCAAAAGGCGCTGAATACTGGGGCGAGGAATATGAACAGACCGATTTGTGGTTACTCGGTAATGACGTCCCTGAACGAGGCCAACAGTGGTACCAGCAGCAAACGGAGGCGTTCAAGACAAATCTCGATGCGTTTGCGGCCGGTATTAACGATTACGCGAAGAAGCACCCGGAAAACCTGGATCCGCAGGTGTTAAAAGTGTTACCGGTATCGGGGGTTGATGTGGTGACCCATGCACACCGGCTGATGAATTTCATTTATGTTGCCTCGCCCTCCCGGGTGATTGGCGAACGGGCACCGCCGCTTAAGGCTGGCTCAAATACCTATGCCGTAGCGCCGGCTAAGTCTGCCAGCGGTAATACGTTACTGCTGCAAAATCCGCATTTGCCCTGGGCAACCGGATTCTTTACCTATTATGAAGCCCATTTAAGCGGCCCTGACTTTGAAATGTACGGTGCCACCCAGGTAGGTCTACCGGTAATCCGCTTTGCCTTTAACCAACGTATGGGCATTTCTAACACGGTAAACCGTATCCCCGGTGCTACCACATACCACCTTACTCTGAAAGATGATGGCTACCTTTACGATGGCGAGGTGCTGCCATTTGATACTACTGACAAGACGTACCGTGTATTGCAGCAAAACGGCACGCTTAAAGAAAAAACAGTGACTGTGAGAAAGTCAGTCCATGGCGCCGTATTTGAACGCCAGGATGGTGAAACAGTAGCATTGCGTGTTGCCGGGCTGGACCGGCCGGGTATGCTGCAACAGTATTTTGATATGTTGCAGGCCAAAAGCTTTGCTGAATTTACGACGGTAATGGAAAGACTACAGGTGCCAACGTTTAACATTACCTACGCTGATAAAGAAGGCAATATCCAGTATCTTTACAATGGCATTCTGCCCAAACACGAACAGGGCGATCTGGCTTTCTGGACTGGGTTGGTGCCTGGTGATAGTTCGGAATATGTGTGGAACGAAGTGCATGAATATGCTGATCTGCCAAAAGTCATCAACCCTAAGAGTGGCTTTGTGCAAAACGCTAACGATCCGCCATGGCTTGCTACTTATCCTGCTGTTTATGATTACAGTGATTTTCCGCCCTACGTTGCGGTAGAAGGGCCGATGTCTTTCCGAGCACAAAACGCGGTTAAGATGATGGCTGAAAGCGGAAAATTAAGTTTTGAGCAGTTTGAGAAAATCAAAACCTCCACCTACGCGCTGATGACCGAACGCGTGCTGGAAGATTTATTGGCCGCAGCAGATGAAAGTAACGATGAACTGGTACAACAGGCAGCGCAAGTGCTAAAAAACTGGGACAGGGACTTTGGTGTAGATAACCGTGCCGGGGTGTTATTTGAGAACTGGGCGGAATTGTTTGCTGGTAAACGCTCTGGCTTTTCGGACCAATCTAACTATGCTGTGCCCTGGCAGGCTGAGTTACCGCTTTCCACACCATACGGCTTAAAGGATCCTGAAGCTGCCGTCGCAATGCTCAAAAAGGCCGCCGAAAATACCATTGCAACCTATGGCCGGGTGGACCCACGGTTTGGTGATGTGTCACGGTTTATTATTCGCGATAAAGATGTCCCCGGTCATGGTGGCTATGGGAATCTTGGCGCATTTAATGTGATCACCTGGTGGGATCCGGATGGTGATGGTATCAGGGAGCCTCGCCACGGTGAAACCTGGGTCTCCATGGTGGAGTTTTCGACACCGATAACAGCCAAGGGGATTATGGCTTATGGAAATTCCCGGCAGGTCGACTCGGCCCATTATTCTGACCAGCTTGAATTGCTGGCTAACGATGAATACCGTACGCTCTGGCTACAGCGGGAAGAGGTTGAAGCGCATACCGAGCAAACGGAATGGCTCAAAAGGTAGAGATAAACAGTAAGAGGGCACTCAGCGTGCCCTTTTTGGTTTGTGGTTAAAACGCGCTGGGGTTTAAGCCGCCATCCAGCAGAATGTTCTGCCCGGTGATATAGCCACCATACTGGCTGGCCAGAAAAGCACAGGTATTGCCAAACTCTTTGGGATCGCCAAAACGGTTGGCCGGTACTTTAGCGGCGAGCTCTTTAGCTACCGTTTCTTTGTCGTTACCGGTTCGGGCCATGCCTGCATTTAACACACCATCCAAACGGTCGGTGGCGAAGTAACCCGGTAAAATGTTATTGATAGTGACGTTTTTGTCGGCCACCGTGCGGGAGATACCGGCTAAAAACGCAGTAAGGCCGGCGCGGGCACCGCTGGAGAGATCCAGCCCGGCTACCGGCATTTTTACCGTCATTGAGGTAATGTTGATGATGCGGCCAAAGCCACGTTCAACCATGCCATCCAGCACCTGCTGCACCAGATTAATGGGCGTTAGCATGTTCATATTAATGCCGTCTACCATGGCGTCATTGTCCAGTTCACGGAAGTCTTTGAGTGGCGGCCCGCCATTGTTATTGACCAGAATATCGGGCGCCGGGCAGGCTGCGAGAAGTTTTGCCTGACCTTCTGCGGTGCTCACGTCACAGGCGACGGGCGTAACCGTTACGCCGGTAGCGGTGGCAATTTCTTCGGCTACCTGAGCCAGCCGTTCAGCGTTTAACCCGTTGATCACCAGATTAACCCCGGCTTCTGCCAGCGCCTGAGCACAGGCCCGGCCCAGCCCCCGGCTCGAGGCACACACAATAGCGGTTTTACCTTTTATACCTAAATCCATCTGAAATCCTTACCTTTATTAAATGGTATAGCCTTATCTTACCGATTCAGCGCGTTTTAAAAAGGAGCCCTGTCGTTATTTTAGGCGTAGTCAGCGAGAGGTTTACTTTTGCGTTTTTGGACTAGCAAGCCCGGGTAGTGAAAGATAAACGCTGAAGTCATTGTTGCTATCGCGGTGGGAGCTGCTTACGGTTAGCTCACCCTGATGAAACTCAACAATACGCCGCGCCAGAAACAGGCCCTGGCCAATGCCAAGGGGAGCCGCAGCGTTAGTTGGTCCGGCTGGCGATAAGGTTTCGGAGGCATGATTGATTTGATTACTGAATCTGAGTGATGGTTGCTGCAGTGAAATCGTCAGGGTGTTATCACTGCCATGATAATGGGCATTTTCTATCAGGTTGCGAAACAGCAGATAAAGCAGGGTCTCATTAGCGACCACCTGGTAATCATCCGGTACGTCAATATTAAGCTCAAAGTCGGGCCGCAATCCGCTTAGTGATGAGGTCATAGTGACATCTTCTAACACACTTAGCACGTTCAGCGGGCGCCTGTTGCGGCTTTCTTCCCGGGCCAGTGCGGTGAGCACATCCAGCGTTTGGGTGAGTTTATTTAACTGGTTTCGGGCCTGAATTTCATCGTCCTGTGATAACGGACCGCTTTGATAAAGCGTATTTTGTAATATGCTGATCGGGGTTCTTAATTCGTGGCTGATATCCCGGGTAAACTGGGTTTCGCGTTCAAGCAGATGGGTGAGATTGTGCCACTGTTTTTCGATAGACCGGGCCAGAAAGCCCACCTCGTTATCCGGCAGACTGGCAGTAAACCCGGCCGGAAATAACAACTGGGGTGTATCGCTTTGAACCCGTTGGCTTAAGCGGTTAAGTGGTGCGACGATTGTCTCAACACGGTTCATCAGAAACCAGGAACACAGAGCAAAAATCAGCGTACCCAGAAAGGCTACGCCCGCTATATTCAGCGGCCAGACCTTATTGGTTACCGTAAAAGCATCCACTTCGGCATACAGCAGGGCTTCCTGCCCGTTCAGTTGCAGCGGCACAATGTGAATGTTGCCAGCCTCGGTAATAAACTCGATCCGTTCTGGCTCCTTGTCATGCAACTTCTGAACGGATGGCGGCAACTGTTGCCAGCTGTTAACAATTTTCATCCACGGATAGCGGGGCAGGGGCAGCGCAGCTGTGGCCTGATATTGCTGTTCCAAATAGTGGGCCTCTGTTCTTATCTGCTGGTTGATGACGTTGTCTTCGATAAGGTAGCCGTACAACTGGGTGAATCCGGCAAAAATACACAATAGCAGCAGGGTATAAAGTAAAAACAGCCGTTTTATCTGTTGGCCAATCTTTTTCATGCCGACGCCTGCAAGCCAAATCCTACGCCATGTATGGTTTTTAACATGGGAAAGTCAAAGGGCTTATCCAATTGCTGGCGGATGGTATAAATATGCGATTTCAGTACGTCGCTGTTGTGAATATCATTTCCCCACACCCGCTCTATGAGTTGCCGCCTGCCAAGTGGCATGGGATGCGCTTTAGCCAGTGTTATCAGTATTGCCTTATCGGTGGCCGACAGGTGTAACACCTGTTGCTGACGGCTCACTGTATTAGTGACTAAATCAATGGTCATCTCACCAATAACCAGCTGTTTGGCCTGATGCAGATCGCGCCGTCTGGCCAGCGACAAACATCTTACCAACACCTCGTCGGGCTGGTAGGGTTTGGTAACGTAATCATCGGTGCCAGCAGCAAAACCCGCCAGTTTGTCGCTCAGTGCGGTGCGGGCAGTGAGCATTAAAACCGGCAGTACCGACTCAGCCGTTTGCTTAATGCGTCCGCACAGCTCAATACCGTCGGTGTCGGGTAACGACAAATCAAGGATCACCACATCGTACTCAGTGTTTGCGACCTGCCTGATGGCATCTCTGCCGGTGCTTACCACCTCAATGATGTGGCCGGCATCGGTTAAAAAGCGCTCAAGCTGCGCGGCCAGCACGGCATCATCTTCTACTATCAGAATTTGCAAAAACTGTTTCATAGGAATGTGAGTGGTGGTTTCAATACCGTAAAAACTCTCACAGGCGATGCGCTAAAACAAGTGATTGCCACGTTGTTTTTGTCATCTTGACCTTTCCTTGAAGTTTGCTTTGCTAAGGTTGGCCGTATTACTCAACAACAGGAATTAATCAGCAATGAGAACAGGTATTATAGTGATATTGCTATGCAGTCTATTGGGTTGTGGCGGCATGAAAGACTGGATCCACCCTGATGTGGATAAAACCTTTACCGGGCAAACTTTCACGGCGCAGCAGTTACAGCAGGATCTGGATTATCTGGTGGCTACCATGAGTCGCCGTCATCCGGCCTTTGAGCAGTATGTCGACAGTGAACAGTTCTCTGCTCAGGTTGAACGTCTTAGCGCTCAGCTTAAAGATAACATGACCCGAAAGCAGGCATTTGCGGTACTCGGTCAACTGACGCCGTATTTTAATGACGGCCATTCAATCCTGTTTCCGCTGTTGGCCGAATTTACCTATGCTGAGGAAGCCGGCATTCAAACTTTTCCATTCGGAGTGAACGTGCGTGATGGAAAAATACGTCTGGCACGCGCTTACCAGCGCCGCGGCGATCAGAAGACACTGACCGCCGGCAGTGAAATCGTCTCCATTAACGGTCATGCTGCAAGCGAGATTATTGCCCGCCTCACGCCAATGAGCCACGGCGAGTCGCCGGCCCTGCGCGAGAGCATGCTGTCGCTGCTGTTTCATTACTGGTTATTTGCTGTTTTTGATGTAAAAGGCGACATACAGTTAGAGCTCAAGGATAACAGCAAAACCAGCACGCTAACCTTACTGAATGACCAGCACTGGGAGCGGGCAGGCGCCGGGCAGGAGGATAATGAACTGACATTTATCACTCCGCAGGTGGCCTATTTACGGGTTGAGTCGTTTGACGTGGATACTGAGCAAGGTGCTTATGATGCCTTTATCAATGAATCTTTTAAGCAGATATGCCAGCAGAAAGCACAACGCCTGATCATTGATATCCGCGGCAATACCGGCGGTCAGTCGGATGCCGGGGCGCAAATTATTCAGTACCTTACCGATAAGCCGGTGCCGCAGGGCTCTGTGGCTATCGAAAAACTCAATAGCGATACTAACGGTTGGTTTGGTTACCGTGGCGAGCCGGGGGAGGTCATTGAGTTGAACGTTGAATCTGATGGCATGATTGAACCGGTCGCGCCATCACTGCAATTTAAGGGGGATGTGTGGGTGGTTATCGATCGTATGAGTTATTCTGCCGCTATCTTGTTTGCCGCTACCATTCAGGATAACCAGCTCGGCAAACTCATGGGCGAACCTACCGGTGGCAATGCTAATCAAACCGGCAACCTGACACCGTTTTATTTACCCAATACCCGTTTGCTGATGCTCGCGCCCGGCCGTTACATTGTGCGCCCTTCGGGCAACAGAGCAAAGCAGCCGGTCATGCCAGACGTTAACTTAACCGATGAAGCGCTGGCCGATCCGCTGACCTGGTTGAAGACTCATTCGCTGCCACCGGCATAATTTGAGCCCCACAATATGATAAATCAGGAGTTGAGTCTGCTAACAGGCTCAACTTTCCAGAGAATTTCCGTATACTGGGCAACAGATAAAGTCCAAAAACCTCGTGCAAAACATCTTTATCTGTAATGAAGCCAGCGTAAGACTGGCTCTGACAATCAGGAGTACCCTATGCCTGCCCCGATAAATACATTCAAACAGGCAATCACCGGTGATACAGCACAAATTGGTTTGTGGCTGGGACTGGCGAATAGTTATACCGCAGAATTACTGGCCGGTGCTGGTTTTGACTGGCTGCTCATCGACGCGGAACATTCACCCAATGACTTGCGAACTATACTGGAGCAGTTGCAGGCCATTGCGCCTTATCCTGCGGTGCCCATCGTGCGCCCGCCATGGCCTGATGCGGTGCGTATCAAGCAAATTCTGGATTTGGGTGTGCAAACCATTCTGGCGCCCATGGTTGATACCGCTAAACAGGCTGCCGAAGTGGTTGCGGCTACGCGTTATCCACCAGAGGGTATTCGTGGCGTAGGCAGCCCGCTGGCGCGGGCATCGCAATTTAACCGCACAAAAGATTATCTGGAAACCGCTAACGATCAGGTTTGCGTGCTGATCCAGATTGAAACGGTAACCGGCGTAGAGAATCTCGATGCCATTTTAGAAGTAGATGGGGTGGATGGTATTTTTATCGGCCCGGCGGATTTAAGTGCGTCTATGGGTCACCTTGGCGATCCGGGCCACGATGATGTGCAAAAGGTTATCGAGAGCTGCATTGCTAAAATCGTCAGGGCCGGTAAAGCGCCTGGCATTCTGATTGGCGATAAACAACTGGCATCCCGCTATATTGAGCTTGGCGCTATGTTTGTGGGGGTAGGGACCGATACCGGGTTACTGCTTAATGCCTCGGCGGCACTGGCTGAGTCATTTAAGCCGGATTTGGTTACGCCCGTGCCACAAACCGGTAAACGTTCGGTTTACTAGCGATGACTGACTGAGGGTAAAGGAGACACTATGAAACTTGCGTTACTAGTTGCCATTTGTTGGTGTATTGCCGGTTGCCAGACAACAGCAACTAAACCCAGGTCAGCGCAAACGCCCGTAATGTCGGAGTTTACCCTGCCCGAAGCCACTATAGCCGATATTCATCGGGCTATGATGGCTGGCGAGTTGAGCGCAGAAGCGCTAACCAGACAGTACCTGGAGCGCATTGCCAGGCTTGATCAAAGTACCTTTTTAAACGCCATCGTCATGGTTAATCCGCAGGCTCTGGCCAGGGCCAGAGCCCTGGATGCCGAGTTTGCCCGCAGCGGAGAACTCAGGCCGTTGCATGGCATCCCGGTTATTGTGAAGGATAATTATGATACCCGGGGGCTTCAAACCACCGGTGGCTCGGTGGCGCTTAAAGGCGTTACGCCGCCTGATGATGCCTTTCAGGTGGCGCGCTTAAAAGCGGCTGGTGCCATCGTACTGGCTAAATCCAACATGGCTGAATGGGCCTTCAGCCCGAGCTGGACCATGAGTTCTGTGGGAGGGTTAACCCGTAACCCGTATGATCTTTCACGCACCCCAGCAGGCTCCAGTGGCGGCACTGGCGCAGCAGTTGCCGCCAATTTGGGGGCAGTGGGGCTGGGCACCGACACCGGCAATTCCATTCGCGGACCATCCTCTCACAATGCGCTGGTGGGGATCCGCAGCACCATGGGCTTAACCAGTCGGGATGGCATTATTCCACTTTATTTACGCAACGATATTGGAGGGCCTATGGCGCGTACCGTTGAAGATGCAGTGCGCGTGCTGGATGTGATTGCGGGCTATGATGAAGCCGATCCCATCACGGCAAAGAGTCAGGGCCAACGTCCGGCGAGTTATCTGAGTTCATTGCAGGCAGATGGTCTGCAGGGCGCTACTATTGGCGTACTGCGTTACTACACTGATACAGCTGCCATCGATGCAGAAGTCAAAGCGTTGTTTGAGCAGGCTGTGAGCGACCTGATAGCGCAGGGCGCACAGGTGATCACCATTGCTATCGACGATTATCCCAACCTGATTAAAGATAACTGGTGTAATACGTTTGTCAGCGACGTCAACGAGTACTTAACTTCGCTTGAAGGGCGTTCTTTGTATGATTCGTTGCAGGCGATTTACGATGCACAGTTATATTCGGTGCCTGTGAAAGAATCGCTGGAATATATGCTTAACCCGGAAAATCAGGACCAGCAGTGTAGTGATCTGTACACTCATCCACGCAATATTAATTTTCGAGAGCAGGTCGTTAAAGCTATGGATGACGCCGGTGTTGACGCGCTGATCTATCCCACCTGGAGTTTTCCGCCTCGAGAGATTGCTGATACCGACGGGCATAAAGGGGATAACAGTCAGCACATTGCCCCGCATACTGGTCTGCCAACTATCACCGTTCCCATGGGATTTACCCGCGAGCAGCGGTTACCCGCAGGGATAAGCTTTGTGGGCCGGTTGTTTGCCGAACCAACGCTGATCAAGTTGACCTATAGCTACGAACAGGCAACCAACCATCGCAAACCACCACCGGGTTTCTAAGGCAGGAGTAAGGCTCGCTGGCTGCTAGCTTGTTGCCTCTGTTCGAGTAGCTTTTGACGCATGTCTTCAGCAGTATTATCCGCTTCAATCAGCCAATAGTAATCGAGCCACCCGCCTGACATCATGGCGGAAGCAGAGGGAGTATGATGCCCGGTAAGCAAAGAGTAAATCAGTAAAGGCGCGATGTTATCCCCGATTGTTGTCATCAACCGCTGCAGGGTTTCTGTCGTTTCATCCGGCAAGGGGGTTAATGCCTGCAGCGCCGCATAGAAACGGTAATTGTGTACATTCACTTCAGACGCCGTGTCGGCAATTCGGCTTTGTAAAAAAACAATGGCTGCCTCGCGGTCACCCGCTTGCAGGTAGTTTTGATAAAGCAGCGGCAACAGACTAAAAATTCGATTGTCGAGTAAGGGTAAATCGAGCATGAGCTGGCGAGCTACATCCGTCGCCTGTTGTGGCTGAGTAAAACGCTGTAAGCCTTGCCAGAATCTTGCTTGCGGCGTATCGCCCAGCAAGCTGGCGGTGTGTCTGAACCATTGCTCGGCCCGCTCTTCATCGCCAATTTCCAGATATAACAGCCCCGTATAAGCCGAGTTGACCTCTGAGGCGGAGTCGATGTCTGCCGACTGCAGCATACTGGTTATTGCCGCGTTTAACTGCCCCTGACGATGTAAAATTTTGGCCTGCCAGACATACGCCCAGGTGTAATTGCTGTCGATACTGATGGCGTTTTGTACTGCTTCAAGCGCTGGCTTGTATTCACTGCGCCAGAAACGCACGATGGCAAGGTTAACGTTGATCCAGGGAGAAAGCGGATCAAGCTCGTAGGCTTGCTGCGCGCGGGAAAGCGCCGCATCAAACCGGTTGCGAGCCAGCTCAAGCTCAGAATAAATATACAGTGCAGTTGCGTGATTAGGCTGGCGGCCGAGAATGCCATCCAGAGTCGTTTCTGCTGAACTGAAATTGCCCGCGGCGGTGTCTATGATCACGCTGGCCAGTAACGCATTAGTTTCCTGTGGATTGTTGCGCAACGCCTTAGAGATGGCGGCATCGGCTTTTTGCAATGCTTCTTCGCGAGGCATAAACGCATCATGAAAATCATGACGGGCGTACAGGTAAGCCAGCTTGCCGTGGGCGGCAGCAAAGTCAGGCGCGAGCTCTACGGCTTGTTGAAAGGCGGCTTCAGACTTATAGATCCACTCGCTGGTTTTCCCGTTCATCAGCCAGTAGTTGCCGCGCAGGTAATACTGGTACGCTTCAATGTTGTCGGGCGATGATGTCTGGGCAACTTCGGTGTCGCTGGTTTGTGGCAATAATGCTTCATTCAGGCGTCGGGCTATAGTTTGCTGAATAGCAAATAAACTGGATGCGGTATTGGTATAACTTTCAGACCACACCACCCGGTCGGTGTCAGCATCAATCAGGCGAACGGCAATTTTAAACTCTTCATCAATACGTCTGACGCTGCCTTCAACCAGATAACGCACACCTAACGAGCTCGCCACATCCGACAAACTGTTATCCTCTGAACTGGTAACCGCCAGGGTAGAATAGCGCGATGGCACGTCGAGATTCTGGTTCTGGGTGAGCGAGTCGGTGAGTTCCTCGGTAATGCCATCGGCAAAATACAGGGTGTCATCATCGTTACTCAGTTGTCTGAGGGGTAACACCGCTACCGAAATGCGTTGCTGATCGGGCTTGATTGTGTCGTCTGTTATTGTTTTATTGAGCGTAAACACCACAACCGCCACCAGGACAAACAGTACTGCAGCAACAAACCAGGCCTTTTTGCTAACTACCGGGGCAGGGGAAAGCGCTTTTTGCGGTTCAGGTTGTTTTGCTGGCGCTGAGTCTGTGGAGGATTCCACTGCCTCCGAAACCGCATTTTCTGAGGTTAACGCTTCACTATTATCTGCTGAAGGCGTTGGCTCTGCTGTTGTCAGCGTGCTCTGCCAGTTAACTTCACCACGTAGTCGATAACCTTTTTTGGGTACGGTCTGGATCAGCCGGCGTTGCTGACTGTCGCCAAGGGCCTGACGTAACTGAGAAATTATCCGGGTTAATGCTTCTTCTACTACCACCCGCCCATTCCACACATCGCGCAATAATTCACCACGTTCCACGGTGTCACCGGCATTGCAGGCGAGCAGATAAAGCACATGCATGGCTTTTGGTTCAATGCGGCGAATATCCTTGCCTGTTCGGATAGTGTGATCGCCAATATCCACCACGATGGCGTTTATGGTAAAGCATCCTTTGCCGGGTGGGGGATTAAATGACAACCTTAGGTCTCCGAAATTTCATTAGGTTTTATTGTAACTCATTATAAAAAAACAAATAAATAATCTATTAGTTATTCTTTAGGATTTAATTTGTTGTTCATCAGGCAGGCTGGTGAATCGTGCTACATACTCAACCGAAATTTAAACAAGTAGTGGCCTTTTGGTTAACAAGCAGTTTCTGCATGTCGACAAAGGATAAGGCTAACAAATAACTGTTCGTTGTGTTGAGGAAAAAACTATGTCTTTCATTAACCGTATCAAAAAGCCGTTGCTCGTTGCTGTATGTTGTTCATTTGCCGGTGGCGTAATGGCAAGCAGCCAGGTGACCGCTGAGTCGTTTCAATTAAAAACCAGCATGCGCGATGTCAATGGTGTACGCGAAATCGAGCAGGGCGACTTTGCTAAAGGAATTGCCCGCACTAAGGCAGCTCTGGCTCGCACCAGTGTAAGTGTAAACCGTTTACCTCTGCTGAATAACCTTTGCGTAGCTTACGTAGCGGTTGGCGACTTAGACAGTGCGAAGGCGCATTGTAATGAAGCCGTTGATGCCAGCAGCAATAACGTATTCGCTCTTAACAACCGTGCGGTAATGCATTGCCTGGCGGATAACACGCCAGCCTGTATTGCTGACTTAACCCTGGCCAACGAAAGAAAAACCAAGCAGCGTATCGTTTCGCAAAACCTGCAACTGGCCAAACAACGTGATTTGCTGAGCAAAAACTAATTTACAGACGTTCCCTCTGTGAGCTGTAGCCCCTGCCAAAAGGGGCTCTTATCGGGGTGTTGGTAACACGGATTACCGTTTATACCCCACAGGCTGTTTAGTCAGTCTGCAGCCCCGGCTTTGCCGGGGCTTATTTTTTTGTCGGCGAATGTTTTTGCAGTTTACGCTGCAGGCTGCGCCGGTGCATACCTAAGGCTTCTGCCGTTCTGGAAATATTACCGTCGTGTTCGGCGAGGATCCGCTGGATGTGTTCCCACTCGGCCTGCGCCGCCGTCAGCGGTTTATGTTCCACTGTTGTGCCAGCCGGTTGCCCCTCAAGTTTATTGATAAGTTCATTAAAGCTGGCAGGTTTAGCCAGATAATCCGTAGCCCCGCGCTTCATGGCGGTTACTGTGGTAGCAATACTGGCATAGCCGGTCATGATGATCAGGTGTTCTGGCGTATAGTGCGTTTGCAGAGCGGAAATAAACTCAAGGCCCAGTTCGTCACCAATCATCATGTCCAGTAATATGCCATAACAGGGTGTGGCGGGCGCAGCCAGGGCTTCACTGGCCTGGGCATAAGTGGTGACTGAATAATTACCTGTTGCAGTAAAGCGCCGTGCGAGTACCGCTGTCAGTCGCGAGTCGTCATCAATAATGATTAAGGGTTTAGTCATCTGTGGTCTTGTCTTCGTTAACGAGTGGCAGGGCTATCACGGTTGTCACCCGAGTGGCATGGTTTTCCCAACTCACTTTTCCGCCGCACTTTTCAATGGTGGCGTTTGATAACACCGCGCCAACGCCAAAGCCGGATTCGCTCTGAATAAAGCGGGAACCTAACAGTTCCTTTGGGAAAGGATTGTCCTTATTTATTGGATTGGTGACAGTTAATCGATAAACCAATTGTTCAGCGTCCACGCTGACCGTTACGGCACGGCCTGAAGCAGCATCACAAGCGTTAATTACAATATTGGCCAGGGCGGGGATCAGGGTACGGTCGCCTTTAATACTGCCATCCACACTAATCCGGGGCGGCCAGATGACTTCAGCCTCAGGGCGGGCAAGCAGCAATAAATGCCTGATTGAAGTAATCAAAGTCGCGGGGTCAAATAAACTGGTTCTTGATTCACGCACATCGTCGGCCACCTCACGCCAGTTTTTCAGTAAGGTTTCAAGCTGATAAAACTGTCCCTCAAGCTCAACAAGTAAGCTTTCGTCGAGACTTTCCTGAAGTTCCTCTAGAATCAACCGCATAGTTTGCACCGGAGTAGCCGCATCATGGGTAAGCTGCGCAGCGGCGGTGCCGATAGCCAGTAATTGTTCGTCTCTTAGCTGTCGTTCACGGAGCTGTTGAATGGCCGCGGTTTTTGTGCCCAGCTGTAAGCGAAAATAGAAGATCACAGTAGCGACCAGTAGACTGGTTAATACAAAGCTTAGTACCATTCCCTGGGCATGATTTTGCATCATAGCCGAGTGGTGGCCGGCAGCTGGCACGATGAGTTGCAGGCTTTGCCCTGCCATACTGACAGCCAGCACCACGAAGCCAGCTTTAAAGGGCAGCAGCATCAGGCTCAGCACCAGTGGTACCAACAAAATACTGCTGAAGGGATTACTGGCGGCCCCGTTCAGGGCGATGAAAACATTGACCAGGCCGATCTCCAGTAACGCCAGAAACAAAGTGAATCCAGCAGGAATACGTCGTCGGCCGAAAATAAGCAAAAACAACAGCAGTAGCATGTCAGCACCCGTTTAAATCATTGAATTGAGTATACCGGAGTTTAGTGAGGAGGGGTTGACCGGGCGCAACAGAGTAAAAAAGAAAAGGTGTGGCATTTATCGTCCGCAACAACGACCAAGCCAAGCTGCCACACCTCTTTTCAGACCTTTAAAATTGCCATTGGAACCCCGCGTAAACCGCACGTCCCATACCTGGTACCGCTATCCCGTAGGGGATGCCATTGAGAGACATGGTCATGCCCTGACCGGTATAGGCGCCGCCGGTAGGGTTGAAGTAAAACCTATCAAGCAGGTTTTCAACGCCGGCGTCGATTCTGAATGACTGCCATTGATGACTTACCTGCAGATTCAGTAAACCATATCCAGCGGTTTTAACCTCATTGCGGATTTCTGACACCTTTTTCTTGCTGCTCGCCAACACCCATTCCAGGCTACTTTGCCAGCCATCAGCCCGGTGTGACAAGGTGAGTGAGCCTTGTAAGGGAATAACCTGATATAAACCAGAACCGGTGTCTTTATTTTCGGCACTGGTGGCACTGAGGCTACCATCGAGTTGCCAGTGGCCGGCGCTACCATGACTGATATGCCAGGTGCCACTTACATCGGTACCATAGATTCGGGCAGACTGGTTTGCGTAGCGCAGTACGTTAAATTGATTTGGCATCCACATCGTATTGGCTGCTACGGCATCGATATAATCGCTGATATAGGTGTAGTAACTGGTAACCGTTAGTGAATTGTGCTGCTCATCCTGCCAACTAATACTGGCCGAAATGGTATCGGCCTGTTCTGGGGACAATGATGCATTTCCCACGTAGCCGTTACCATCACCAACCAGGTTATTCATACCGGCAGCCATCATCCATGACGACCAGGTATATTTCTCATATAAGTTGGCAGTACGCACCTTATGCGCGTAGCCGAACTCAGTGTGAAGTTCACGGCTTGCCTGATAGCGCGCGACAAAGGTGACATCAATGTTGTTATCGGTGCTGCTACGTGAGCCATTATTAAAAGCGTTGGCCTGCATCATTTGCATACCCGGGGCATTGTCACCCGTGGCATAACCTTCTGCCTCACCGGTTTGCATGGCGACATTTTCATAGCGCAGGCCATACATTAGTAACCAGTGAGTGCCCGCTGCCTGTTCACGCTCAGCGTATGCGGCAATACGATCACGCTGGCCATCATTAATATTTAAAAATGTACCTGGACCCATGCCACCTCCTGATGGCGTCCAGTAATCGTCGAGACTGTATTGCTGAAGCTCCAGACCAACACGCAAAACATCATTAGCAGCCAGAGAGTAGTCGGCTTTTACCGTCAGGCCGTTGTTGTCTGACTCACTGTACATGGGCATTCCGGCAGCACAGGTGCCCTCAGGGTCGCCCATAAAGCGGATAGGGTCGCAAGGCAGACCCATCATGGCATTGCTGCCATACCAGAACTGCTTGTCTGCACCAAAATTCATCATATGCTCAACCTGTTCATGATAGAACCGGGTGGTAATTTGGCCCCAGTCGGTCTCGCGGTGCCAGGCCAGATTGAGGTTGATTTGTTCATTATCCAGTAAGTCCATGCGCTGATTTGGGTAGAGTTGCTGGGGCATGTCCTGATAGCTCAGTCTGGCATCAATTCGGTTATTCTGATCGGCCTGCCAGGCAAAGCGCACATTGTGATTCTGGGTTTCATAGGCACTCGAACCCACTTCATCGAGGGCTAGCTGATGATTTGGCCTGCCAGTGGCTGTTTGTGACTTAAATGCTTCAGCGGCTGAGTAGTTATTAGCTTTGCTCCAGTTGCCCGTATAACTGAGCAAGCTGGAATCCCAAAGATATTGCAGGGAGAGGTTTGCACCGCGGGCATGGTTATTACTTCGGTAGAAACCGCCAGCTTCGCCTGACAAGGTTGCCTCGCTACCAGATAAAAACTCAGGTGGCAGTGACTCAGCGATAATAGACCCGCCGAGACTATCGCCGCCAACACTGACCGGCGATAAGCCTGCATAGACGGTTAATGTGCCAACATCATTTGGTGCCATGTAGGATAACGGCGGGTTCATATGATTAGGACAGGATGATATCAGGTCCATGCCATTCACTTTTACCCGCAAACGATCGTCAGCCAGGCCGTGAATTGCTGGCAGGCTGGATAATCCGCCTGTGGCATTTAAATGCACGCCGGCTATACCTCGTAGCAGGCTGGCTGTGTCAGCATTGGCTGCGCCTTTGCGAGCAATATCGCTATCGCTCAATACAGTCGTATGGCCTGATAAAATATGACCGGTATGACCCTCTACCGTGATGTGTTCAATATCCGTTTCCGCCGGACTCGCTTCGGCATAAGCGAATTCACTGAGAATGCTAACAGATAATGTAATGGCAAGCGCCAGGCGGCTGCGCAAAAACCTACCGTGCTGTGGGTGTTTCATTAAAGCTCCTGAGTGTCAGTGCCAGGCTATAGTTATTATTTAAAATCAGGGGCCTGACTAAGTGAGCTAATGATAACGAAACGGGCTGTTCAGCCAATGCGGCATATTGTCGCATTGGCTGGTTTAGCGGCGCTGAAATTTACCGTTTACGCAATGTGATTTGTTGACATTTACCCAGTTGTTGCTGGCAGCCTAAGCGGATGCCATTAGCAAGCTGTCGCTCATTGAGATGGTGTTTTTCAATGTCACTGACAGGGGGAACAGACTGACATTGCACCCGACATTTTCCGCAGGTACCGGCACCACCGCATTCTGAGGGTAAATGGATGCCATGCTTACTCAGGGTAGTAAACACCGTGTCCTCTGCCCGGGCTGGTAAGCTGGTGGATTCGGCGCCGGAAACAAAATTCACGGTTAGCAAACAGGGCGACGCCTGCTGCTTTCCCGGTGGGCCTGAGCGACTTATTAATAAGTACCCACCACTGAATGCTAACAGGCTGGTGGCAATGGCAAAAATCACGATCAGCGGGTGATTAAAAAAGCCGGTGCCAGTGTAATCCATAAAATGTAAAGTAAACATTAAATCATCAAAGCGTTGCCGGTCATTGGTGTGCCTGATGACATGCCCGGTTAATGCATCGAGATAAACGGCAGTATTAAATTCATCGGCAAACCTGACCTGCCATAGCGGATTTTGCTGGCGGGGCAGATCGTCTATTGGCGGTTTCAGTAGTACTGGTTCACCTGCCGGGGCGCTGCCTGCATAGGCCTGGCCGGCTATAGCAGCTACCTGTTCAGCGCTGATTTGCCAGGGCGCACCGGTAGTGGCATCAAATATCCGGCGTTGGCGGATAAAATAAGCGTGTGACGGTTGATTGTATTCAAACTGATAATAGGGGGCTCCGAGCACCCAGATAATCGAAACCGCCACCGGCGGTGGGGCATCTATGGCCTGCGGTGGATAGAGTTCACGGCCGGGCAGATAGCCCTCATGTTGAACTGGCTGTCGGGTTTGGACATTGGCGGCGCTGTTCATCAGGCTGTTAAAGTATAAGCCGGTTATCAGCCACACCAGCAGTTGAATGCTGACCACCAGGGCCAGCCATTTGTGCCAGTTAGCCATCATTAAGCGGATCATACGGCGGCCTGTTTACGCAGGGTCAAACGCAACAATAGCAATGCTAAACCGCTTACTGCAGCCAGCACAGAGAGCAGCGAAACCAGTCTTAACCAGCCGTTGGTGACATTTTCACCGTCGTCGTAATCCATAATGTGCAGTCGCCACAGCCAGTCGAACACATACCAGTAATGATGCCGGCGGCGGATGATGCGCCCGCTTTGTTGTTCGATATACAACGTGGATGACGCAACATCGTCAAAACTCACTACCCAAAGCGGGTTTAGAGCACCGCTGGCATCGCGGCTAATTAATGGCGAAACAGTGTTGATTGCTGCTGTGCCCGTGTAAGCATCATCAGCAATTGTGCTGGCCTGCGCCTGGCTCAGTAAGTCCTGAGGTTCGCCGGTTATGGCATCAACCACATGAATGGCACGCTGACCAGCGGCTGAACGAAATCGGTACACTGGCTTTTGCAATAACGTAACCAGCTTAATATCGGTCGCGTCCGGGTAATCAGCCAGTAGCTGCGCTGTTGAATAGCTGATGTCTTTAAGCTGAAGCGGCGCTGACTGCGGGTGGGCAAGTGGTTCGCCATGGATAAAATGAATATCCAGACAAACCATGTACAAGCCGGTGATGGCCCATAAAATAAACTGCACACCAACCAGTCGCATCAGCCATTTATGTAGCGTTCTTGCTTTTTGTATCACAGGTTAACAGCAGTGGCCCCAAAGCGTCAGAAAACCACAAATCAGCAGCAACTGCAATTGCGTTTGTGTTTTTCCAGTTTGCCCACACCGGGATTAAAGGTGTTGGTGGGATCAATTCGCTGGTAAAAGGCCGCGAGTCCTTCTTCCGCTTGATACAGATGCCCCACATTGTGTTCCGCCGGGTATTTGGCGCCACGGCTGTCCAGAATGCGCAGCATTTCAGCCTTAACCTCTTTAGCATTCACGCCTTTTTTCAGTACATAATCCTGATGGAAAACATGGCAGAAGAAATGCCCGTAATACAGCGACTTGTCAATTTTATCGGTGAGTGATTCAGGCAGTTTCTCTACCCAGTCATGCTCGTTACGGCGCAGGGCAATATCCAGTGCCAGGATGTCACCCACCTCTTTTTGATGGAGTAGCTGATAGCGCACCGCCGCGCCAGCAGCGGCAAAACGATGTAAAAAAGCACTGCCTGACTCGCGTTCGGTACATTCGAAAAAGCCGCCTACCTGTTCGTTGTTGTCGAAAAACGCCGGCAAAAACGCCTGCGCTTCGGCAATGCCTTCATCGCTCATTTTGAGGATCAGGTGATGCTCATACTTTTCACGGTATTCGAGCATGCGGTCGGGCAGGTGTTCGCGAAGCAACCCTGAAACCCCTTGCATGAGGCGGTCGGTGAGAAAGTCAGGAACGAACGAAACCTTATTGAGCAGCGCGTCGATGCGGCCTTTCAGGGCGAACATTTTAGGTAACCGGTCGGTGCCAAGGTGTTTTACGCTAAGAAAGGTATCTTTGCCGTATTTGGCGGCAATATCAAAAATATCGCGGTGAATATATTCGCCCACTTCCGGTAAGTAGTTAAATTCAGCCAGGATATGGCGGCGTAAACGCGTCAGGGTATCGGGGTTATTGGTGCCGATATAAAAGGTTTTTTCCTGTTTGGCGACTTCAAAAGTGTCCAGTCTGACAGCAAATACTGCCAGTTTGCCGGCGCAGCCACTGGCCTCGTAAAGTCGGCTGGTGTCGGCGTTAAAGCGGCTTGGGGTATCGGCATCCACATCGCGCAGTCGCTCGGTGTAATCCGAGGCGCTGGCCTTTTTGTCACTGGCTGTGGTGGTGTGATCAAAGTTGCCGCTTGCTAAATTAGTGAGTATCTCCTGTGGCGTATCGCCCAGCTCAATATCCAGGTGATTGACCAGCTCCAGTTTGCCCTCGGCGGTGACCTGAGCGAACAGCGCAAGTTCAGTGTAAGCCGGGCCACGCTTAACCAGTGCGCCACCAGAGTTATTCGCCACACCACCCACAATGGATGCGCCTAAACACGAAGATCCAATCACAGAATGAGGGGCCCGGTGTAAGGGTTTAAGTGTGGTTTCCAGTTTATGCAACGTGGTACCCGGAAAGCTCAGTACCTGTTCACCGTTGCCCAGCACCACCAGGTTATCCATGGCCAGGGTGTTAATCACTACCACTTCACGGTCGTAGTCATCGCCGCTTGGTGTTGACCCTTCGGTGAGACCGGTTTTGGCGGCCTGCATTATTATGATGCAGTTATTATCGACACAGATTTGCAGGGTCTGCCACAAGCTGAGTAACGTATCGGGAAATAACACGGCCAATGCCGTGCCGGAGCCTGAACGCCAACCCGAGCGATAGTGCTCAGTGCGACGATCACCGGTAGCTACCTTGTCTTCACCGAGGAGCTGGATAAATTGCGAGAGGATAGGGGAATGACTCATTTTGTTGCTCCTGTACTCAGACCCGGATAAATCATTATTGCGAAACCGTACCGCATTGTCAGCCTAACGGGCCGTTTATATTCAGGCCATAAAGCGCCAGCATTAAGATAGCGCCGGATAATGCCACATAATAAAACGTGGGTAACAATGTTTTACGCAAAGTGGTACCTTCCTGACCCAGCAAACCCACCGTAGCACTGGCTGCCACCACATTGTGGATAGCTATCATGTTGCCAGCGGCGGCGCCCACGGCCTGGCCAGCGATGATCAGTGCCGGCGACAGATTAAGGCTCATTGCCGCCTCAAACTGAAACTGGCTGAACATCATATTCGACACCGTATTAGAGCCGGCAATAAAGGCGCCTAATGCTCCGATGGTCGGGCTGATCAGAGGGAAAGCCTCGCCAAACAGGTTGGCGAACAATAAGGCGCTGCTCATTGGCATGCTGGGCAGTTCGGCTAAGTTAACGCCGGAGTTAATAAACAGGCGCACCATGGGAATGGTAAACATCAGCACAAATCCGGCCCCGACTATGGTTTTGCCGGAGTCTTTTAAGGCGGTGGTAAAAGTGTGCTGGCGGCTTTGGCCATGACTTTGAAATACAATGGCCACCAGCGCGGCAATCAGCAGCAGGCCGCCAGGCAGGTAAAGAGGACTAAATGCTGCGCTCACACCGGCTTCACCAAGTATATCGGTCATACCAATGCTAAGACCACTGAGCAGGGCTTTGACTTCGCCTGATACCCGGGAAATCACTAACAGTAGTGCCACCAGAACATAGGGTGTCCAGGCCTTAAACTGCGACATGGGCTGTTTGCCGACATAATCGTTAGCATGTATTTCCAGCATCCCCAGCCAGGCTTTCGGCCATTCTGACTTAGGCGCAAAATCCCACGATGTGCGAGGCATCAGAAAGCCGCGTTTCGCTGCGTTAACGACCACAAACAGACTGAATAATCCGCCGATCAGTGAAGGAAATTCAGCGCCCAGGAAAATGCCGGTCAGGGCATAGGGCAGGGTAAACATTAGCCCGGCGAACAAGGCAAAAGGCAAAATAGCAAAACCTTCTTTCCAACTGCGGTTGCTGCCAAAAAAGCGGGTAAGAAATATCACCATCAGCAGAGGCATCAGGGTGCCAACAATGCCATGGATAATGGCGACCTGGGTGGTAATTAATTGGATAAACTGTTCCCAGCTCCAGCCTTCCTGAGCCAGCTGCTGGCTGATGGTGGCGGCGTCGAGCCCGTTATTAACGCCAATAATAATCGGTGTTCCCACCGCGCCAAAGGAAACCGGTGTACTTTGAACCATCATGCCAATCATTACCGCCGCCAGCGCCGGAAAGCCCAGTGCAACCATGAGCGGTGCGGCAATCGCTGCCGGCGTACCAAAGCCGGATGCGCCTTCTAAAAAGGTGCCAAAACACCAGGCGATGATGATTGCCTGCACGCGGCGGTCAGGTGAAACCTGAGCGAACCCCTGACGAATGGTTTGAATAGCACCGGTATGTTTAAGGGTATTGAGCAGGAAGATAGCGCCAAACACAATCCACAACACAGAAACGGTCACAATGAGCCCCTGAATAATCGAAGCTGCCACGCGTTGCCCACTCATATCCCATACCCACAGGGCAAGCAGTGCGGTGGCTGCCAGTACTGCTGGCATGGCTTTGCGGGCCGGCCATTGCAAGCCCAGTAACAGCAGGGCAGATAGCCCGATGGGTAATAATGCCAGCAAGCCCAGTGTGACATCACTCATAGTGTTTCTCCTGAAATCGGTATCACCCCGGGGATGATATTTTGCAGATAGGGTACATTTTTAAGCGTTTCGGCCTGCTTTCAAAGCGTCATGTTTCGACGGTGTAGAAATAATGTAACAGACTTTATTTTATGCAGTGGACTCTACAATTGTGCTGACTGTTAATCTATATTCAGATCCAATATGATTGTTTCCTTTTTTGCACAAATAAACGAGACCGGACACGTAAAATGGTAAAAGCAGATGACATGTTATTGTTTGTCCATGTGGTGGAAGAAGGCTCTTTTTCCAAAGTGTCGGCAAAGTATGAAATAACCATGTCGGTGGTCAGCAAGCGGGTGGCGCGGCTGGAAAAAGCCCTGAATGTGCAACTGCTCTATCGCACTACCCGCAAGCTTAGCCTGACAGATGCCGGCCAGGCACTGTATAAAAAGGCTAAACTTGCCCAGCAGGCTTTGCAGGACGCCGAAGACGTGGTAGCCGGTTACAGCAGTGATATTCGCGGGCGAATTAAAATAACCATGCCGGTGGTAACGGCCAATCTGGTACTTAACCAGGCATTAGTCGAATTTTGCGAACAATACCCGGGCATTGAAGTTGAGCTCAGGGTAACTAACCGGGTGGTGGATATTCTTGACGAAGGTTTCGATCTGGCGATCCGCACCGCTAATCTGGCCGATTCTTCGCTGGTGGCCAGACGGCTGGTGGACTCCAACTGGGTAGTCTGTGCTACGCCCGACTATCTGCAAACCTACGGTGAACCGGAACACCCCTATGAGCTGGAGAAGCACCATTGCCTGCTCTATAAGTATGAAGGCACAAAACCTGAAGCCTGGTTGTTTCGGGTAGATGGCGAGGACAAACTGATGGCAGTGAAGGGGCGGTATCGCACTAACACCCTGGATACTCTAAAGCATGGCGTGTTGGCCGGGTTTGGACTGGCTTATCTACCTAGGGCGCTGATCCACGAAGAGCTGGAAGCGGGTAAGCTGGTGTCGGTATTGTCGCCCTACGTTGGCAAGGAGCTGGGCATTTATGCGGTGTATCCTGGCTCACGGCAGCCCGACAAAAAGCTCAACCTGCTGGTTGAGCACTTTCGTCAGGCGCTGCAGCGCAAAAAACAGTATTTTGCTTAGAACGACATTTGGGCAGAAACCTGCAGGTAGTCTGAATCCACCGCCAGGATCCCCTCATCGTCAATGGCGTAGTTACCGTATTCTACGCCCACTTTGAGGTGTTGGTTGACCTGCTTTATCAGGTTGACGCCCCACTGTGAGCGTTTCTTTTCCAGCACATCCGTCTCGGCTGTTCCATAATAAGCGGTTGAGCGCAGGCTATCATTCCAGTGATGACGGTAAGAAAAGCTGTAGGCCAGAGTTTGTTCCACTTCGGTTTCGTCGGTGGCCGGATTGATGACGATATCCGGCGTCATGGCTGCCGAAGCGTAGCGACCCGGTTCACCGCCAGTGATTTGAAAACGAAAATCATCGCGTCCAAAAACCTTGAAGAAGCCCGCGATATTCGCGGCAAAAGCGGTTTCATCAATACCGCCTTCATCGACCTGACGGACCATACCAGCAAGGGCAACCCAGCCCCAGTCGGCATTGTGTGTGTAGCGGGTAACAAAATCAGGGATAGATTCATCCGGGTCGGCATCGTCACCACTTAAACCAATGGCGCTGGATGGTGTACCAATGTCACCATCACCCCAGGTTTCCGGGTTTTCCAGGGCAAATTCCCAGTTGCCATAGGTGTAACGAACCAGTACCGCACGCATAAAGGCTTCACCTATAAACGGGCCGCCAAAGTCCAGGGTTTCGGGCATGGAACGCACCGGCATAAAGGTGCTCCAGGCCTGGCCTGCAGTCCAGTTCTGATAGGTAAAATAGAGGTGGCGCAAGCGTGGGTTTGAGGAATTGCTGATGATTTCGTTACCGCCACCGCCGTAGAAGTCTATTTCTACGAAGCCGGTTATATCACCGTAATCGACTTTCAGATTAACCCGCGACTCCCGCACGTTGAAGCCGGTGTGAGAGGTATCGGTAGGCTCACCGCCTGGGTAGTTGGCAACTCAGTAATCCTGATAAGCGATGTCACCATTCACATGGCGGATGTCCATTTTTACATAGCCACCGATAGAGACCACGGCTTTATTATCGCCTTCGCCCTGTTGATATATTTCGATGGCGGCAACCGGAGAGGCGAGCCATGCCGAGGTTAACCCTGCAGCAGCGAGGGCTTTTAAGTTGAATGCATGCATAGAAAAACCATTATTTTGAGTACGAAAAATCAGCCACGTAATGTACGAATAAACCTGGTGGCGATATATGCTTTATGAAGAACACATTGTTTCTAAAAATGCATAAATGAATCCGAAGAGAGTCATTATCTAAGAAACACCTGAATACTGACTTCAGGTATGTAATAAGTGTAACGAAGAACACAAAGTGCATACTGATGCAGGTCAAAAAAGTCACTGGAATCAACCGAGTCCAATATTGCGCCGCAAGCATAACGGCTGGATAAACTGCTATCGTCTTTTTTGCTACACTCAAGTCTATTTGCTTAAATGCTCACCAGTTATGTAAACGAGTTGCTGAAATTGTCATAATTTCCTGTAAAAACATGGGGTAGGCGTTAGATAGCAGCGGAATAATCATTGTACGAGCCGCTTATTTAGGTAAGATACTCACATCACAACCTCAATCGCTGAAGCGTCTAAAGTGAACTCACAAAGTCAGGTTGCTCTACTGGAGTTAGAGCCACAGGAAATTAAACATGCCAAAGTTATTTCGGGTGTTTCACCCTATGTGCTGCGCAGAGTGTTTGGTTTCTGGGTGGTGTTTGTAGCGGCGATTGGTGGTCTGGTAACGGTAGCGCCGGATTTGTCGCAAACCTTTATCACCATGACCTTAGTGGTATTGTTACTATTCACATTTTTGATCTTCTATCAAAGTCGCATCGCTGAAGGCTGGCCGTCAGTGATTCACTACCATAATGCTATTGGTGTGGTGCAGGACCCGGTCGCGCGGCGTTTTTTGTTTGTTGCCGACAATCTGGTAACGGATGCTAAACCCCATGTGTTGACGCCAAATAAAAAGGCGGTTGCCATCCACTTCGACGACAGTCAGTTAACAGATGAAGAAAAATCGCTGTTACAGCAGGCCATCTGGCCGGAAGATAACTGTCTGATTGCCCTGAGTTACTTTAAGAAGCGCGAAAACATCTGTGCCGCAGTAAAATCGGTTGCGGGTATCAACTGATCTTATACTTTTGGGTAATTTCTTCACAGTGTCGAGAATTCGCTACACATTAGCGGGCTCTTTGTTTCTCCCGACGCTAACAAATCCAATAAAATCATATATTTAATTTTTGGCCTGAATATCGCAATAGTCACTTCGAATTCTCAATCGGAGCGACATTATGAAACGTTCAGTACTTTCTTTAATGGTTGTAGGGGTAATTACGGCATCAGCCGCGAGTCCGGCTTTAGCCGATTCAAAGTGGGAAGATAAGGCTAAGGATGCCTGGATAGATGGTAAGGCAGAAGCAACGCTGCTTTTTAATACTCATCTGAATTCTTTCGATATTAACACTGACGTGCAGGAAGGCGTGATCATCCTGACCGGGAAGGTGGACAGCAGCGTGGATAAGAAGCTGGCCGAGGAACTGGTGACCGGTATCGATGGCGTTGCATCAGTGGATAATCGTCTGACTATCATCGAAAGCGATGATGAAGAGATGATCAGTGAAGAAACTTCCAGCGATCTCACCGACGCTAAAATTGCAACTGTAGTGAAATCCCGCCTGCTTATGGATACCGACATTTCTGGTCTGGACATCGATGTGGATGTTGAAGATAGTGAAGTCATCCTCAAAGGTACCGTGGGTAGCGAAGCTGAGCGTGCCCTGGCAGTAGAAATTGCTAAAAACGCCTCAGAAGTAAAATCTGTAGACGACCAGCTCTCGGTGGTCGAATCTGAATAAGCCTGTCTGCGGTTGGTCGTGTCGACCAACCGCTTTTTTTGCATGGAACTGCACATGAATAACAGCAATAACAACTCATCAGCAATGAACTCAACACCCGGCATCTTTAACTGGTTTGCCCGCTATGAAGAAACGGCACATCCGAGCCAGTACGAAGTGAATCTGCCGTCAGATGATGAGCAGGAAGATGAATAGGTAGCCAGCGGTGCTACCGGTGCAAAATCCATGAGTGGCAATAAAAGCAGCGACGTGGTCAGGGACGATTAACTCTCTTACCACGAGCACTAATCAATCAGACAACCGTGGTGATAGCGATGCGAAGTTTAACTAAATGGGCATTAGGATCTCTACTGGTTTGCAGCGGTGTTTTGGCAGCCAGTCAAACAACAACAGTTTCTCAATCGGTAAACCGCTCGGTATCCGGGTGGGTGAGCAGTGATGCAGCTATGCAGACAACATTGCATTCCGAAGCGCTTACAGAGCTCGAGGCGAGCGTTGCTGAAACGCAGTTTGACAGTGCCAACCGTATGCACGCGTTGCGACTCAAAAGGATCATGTTTTATGTCACTCAGGCGCGTGCTTATGAACAGCAAAACTGGCAATACAACCGCGATGATGCGGTGCAACGTGCCAGCAATATTTTGCGTCATCATCAAATGAAGACCGGACAAGGCAGTTATGTATTATAAAGTAGTATTTTCGGCAGCGCTGTTTTTGCTGACGGGGTGTTCGTCGGTACCACCGCCGGCTCAGACTGAAGAGACGGCAGTTCAGGCAAGCGATCCCAGCGCAACTCAGCCTGCCAAAAAAGAACAATTAAGCGCCGGCAAATCGGTCTCCATAACCACTTCGCAGGGGGAAATAAATGTCGCTCCTGCGGTTGTCTCGGTGGCCAACGCGCCAGTGGCTGATCCGTCCACTGCACCGCAATATTACGATCCCTGGGAAGGGTTTAACCGTTCAGTATTTGCATTTAATCATGCCGCTTACGAATATGTACTGATACCGGTAAGTGACGGCTATAAGGCCGTGGTACCCCAGCCAGTGCGCTCTTCCGTAGGCAATTTTTTTGCTAATTTGCGTGAACCGCTGAATCTTCTGAATAACCTTTTCTCAGGAGAGGTGTCTGATGCCGGTGCTAATCTCGGCCGTTTTTTAATTAATTCTACGGTAGGGGTACTGGGGTTATTCGACCCTGCTACCAGCTGGTTTGAAATTGAGCCGAAACGACGCTCAGTGGGCGACACTCTGGCAACCTATGGAGTGGGCTCTGGCCCATACCTGGTGCTACCGCTACTCGGTCAAAGCGATGTCAGAGGCGGCTTTTCGGTATTAACCGAAGGCTTTATCCATCCGGTAAACCATGTTGCCGATGCGCCGCAAAATTATCAGCTCAGAGCCTTTGATGGCGTGGACGATTTTTCCGAGCAGTCTGAAACCTACCAGAATTTGTATAAAAACGCCGACGATCCCTACTTGTACTTCCGAAATCAGTATCTACAGGGACAGACCAGGGATTTGATGTATGAACAAAACACTGATCAATAATCTTGCTACCGGCATCGTGCGCTGGCGTTGGGCGGTGGTTATTGCCTTTGCTGCCTTGCTGGCGCTAGCCCTGACCGGTGTTGGCAAGTTCAGGATTGCCGCTTCTGCCGACACCTTGCTGGTGAAAGATAACAAACTGTATATCCAGACTCAGGTCGCTCAGCAAACCTTTAATCCCGACGAGTTTATCCTGTTAGCCTACGAGCCCCGTGAGCACGACGTGTTCAGCGACCAGACGTTCAGCGATCTGAGCCGCTTGCAGCAGGAAATTAAACAGATCCCGCGGGTGGAAAGTGTCACATCCATATTAACGGTGCCGCTTATCGACAGTGCTGATGCCCTTTCCGGTCAGACTGATGTCAGCAATCTCACCTGGCAAAAACAGCGTTATTCGGCTGCGCGGATGAAAGAACTGGTCAGCGGGCACCCGATTTTCACCGATCTGCTGATTAACCGTGACAACACGGCTACGTCCATCCAGATTGTGTTTAAGCCTAATCCGGAACTGGTGAAAATTGACCAGCAAATAACAGCAATTCAGGCGCACCTGCTCAATCGTAAACTGAGCGAAGATGAGCAAGCGCGACTCAAAGCGCTTAAAGCGAAGGCCGAGCCATTGCGCGCGGCGCTCACTCAAACCCGTAAGCAGGAAATTAACCAGTTAAACGAAATTACCCAGCCATATAATCAACGGGCCAATACTTATCTGGGGGGCTCTTATGTGGTAGGGCAGCACCTGATTGATATTATCAAATCTGACCTGGTGATTTTCGGGCTCGCCATCGCATTGGTAGTCGCATTGTTACTGGCTATTTTATTTCGCCGGGTTAAGTGGGTGGTGTTTCCGCTACTAAGCTGTGGCCTGAGTGTGACTCTGACTATTGGCGCGTTGGGTTGGGCAGACTTACGCGCCACGGTGATTTCGGCTAACTTTGTCGCGTTACAGATTATCCTGACGCTGGCAGTGATGATTCATATGCTCGGCAGCTACCGCTATATTGCCCGGGAACACTCCGATACCGAACAACACAAACGGGTGGAGCTGATGCTCAAAGACAAGCTCAGCCCCTGCTTTTTTGCCTCGCTGACGACCAGTGTTGGCTTTGCGGCCCTGCTTTTCAGCGGCCTTGAGCCGGTGATTTCTTTTGGTTTAATGATGCTGATTGCAATGATTATTTCGCAGTTAGTGAGTCTTATTCTGTTTCCGGCACTGCTGGCGCTGTTACCGGCTGGTAGCGAGGCGCAGGATTACGGCTTTATTCGCAGGCTGTTACGCCGTAGTCGTCTGCAGACGCTTAACAGACCAGGGCTGACGATTGCCGGTACCGCTCTTATTTTTATTGTGCTCAGTGTGGGCATTACCCGACTCAACGTAGAAAATTCATTTATCGATTACTTTGCCGACGACACTCAGGTGCACCGTGAACTGGCGTATATTGATAAGGAGTTTGGTGGCACCACTGCACTGGATATTATTCTTACCGTAACGGATAAACCGGACGATCCGTCGTTAATTATTAGTGCCGACAGTGTCAATCAGTTGCAATTAGTGCAACAGGCGGTAACTGCATTTGAGGCAACCGGTAGCGTAACGTCGTTGGCCAATTTTACGGCGCTGGCCACACAGCTTAATAACGGCCGACCGCTTACAGAGTATGAACTGACCAGCATTTATTACCTGCTTAACGAAAAAGTGGTAAATCAACTGGTGGGGGCATATTTTTCTGAGCAAGACCAGCGCTTACGTATTGCGATTCGGGTACAGGATACCACCGCGGGCCTCGACCGTGAGCAGTTTCTGAATAACCTCAGGCAGGATTTGGCGAGCGTGGGAATAGCCGCCGACCACTACCAGTTAACCAGCCTTTTTGTGTTATATCAGGATATTCTGAGCCGGCTATTTGACTCGCAAATCACGACTCTGGGACTGGTTTATATTGCGCTGGGTCTGGTATTTCTGGCGATTTTCCGTTCTCTCAAGGTTGCCCTTATTGCACTGCTCCCCAATGTATTAACGACGCTGGCGATTCTGGGCGTTATAGGTTGGGCGGGGATCCCACTGGATATCATGACCATCACCATTGCCGCTATCGCCATGGGGATTGCCGTGGATGACACGTTGCATTTTGTTCATGGCTATATGGCAGGGTTAAAAGAGGGCGGCGGGCAGGCTAAAGCGGCAGCTGAAGAAGCCTTTAAACACAGCGGTCTGGCCATTTTGATGACCACAACAGTTATTGCAGTTGGCTTTTCATTATTCGGTTTTTCTGATTTTCTGCCCAGTGTGTACTTTGGTTTGCTAACCGCGCTGGCCATGATCATGGCACTGGTGGCCGACCTCACCTTACTGCCCGCGTTATTAAACAAGCTGGTGGCAACGCAATCTGCGCCAGCTCAACCGCAAGGAGATAAAGCCAATGTCTGATGTATTGCGCAATGGCTGGCTGAAAGATATTTCAGCCCGCTTTTTTGCCGGACTCTTTATGTGTGTATCCGCCACCATGATTGTGATGGCAGGGCTGCATTTCTATCAAGGGTTCGCACCGGATAAGGACTTCGTGTCAGCGGTTATTAAAGCAGTTAATGATTTATTTATTGCCCTGGCAACCTACGAGCTGGCCATGGGAATTTTTAAAGAGTATCGGCATAACCAGGAAGACGACCTGTTTATGTCTATTCGTCGCACGGTAACCCGCTTCGTCAGCGTAGTGGTGATTGCTCTGGTGCTGGAAGGCCTGATTATGATTATCAAGTACAGTCAGCTCGATCTTGCCGGTAATTTATTTTATCCGGTGGCAGTAGTGGTGGCGGCCAGTTTACTCCTTATGTCGCTGGGGCTGTTTCTGCGCTGGTCACGGGATGTATAAATACCATGCGTCATTGAAGTCGTGTAGTAATTCGGCTATGGTTATGTTTATTAAGTCATTTTAAGGAAGGAATGATTCTATGCGCAAACCATTCTCGTATTCACCAGCTCCTCTCGTACTGGCCTTGTTTTCAGGTTTATCATTGGCTCAATCTGCGGCGCCATCGGAAGCTCCTTTAGCTGAACATATCGCTACGGTGGTTGAGGCACAGCCGCTTAAACGGGTCGATCCCCAGTATCCGGTCTCTTCGGCCAGAAAAAGCCAAGAGGGCTGGGTTAAAGTGAGTTTCGTGATCAACAAAGATGGCGAAGTGGAAGATCCTGTTGTACAGGACTCCAGCGGATTAAAAGCGTTCGAGAAAGCCACGCTACGAGCGGTTAAACGCTGGCAGTACAGTCCGGCAATGCAGGATGGAGAGGCCATTCAGCAGTGCCGGAATATGGTGCAAATTGATTTCAGACTGGCTGGTTCATCGGGTGTTACCCGCAAATTTATGCGTCGCTATAAAGACGTTGCAGAGGCAATCACGAACAAAGATTTACCCCTGGCGGCAGAATTAATTGCCGAAATGAGAGACGATCAGCTATGGAATCATACAGAGAGTGCTTACTTTTGGCTGGCCGACTCCTATTATGCCAAAGCCACAGACGACACTGAGCGTGAGCTTAAAAGTGTGCGCCGTGCACTGGCTGTAGATACCGAAGCGGTTCGTGCATCGACAAAGCAGTATTTGCTTGAGCGCGAATTTGTCCTGGCCATCGCTCTGAGTGAGTACAACGAGGCCATGAAAGCTTATGACAAGCTGGAAAACTTAGCAGGTGATAAACCGGAACAGCTGGCGCAGCTTGCTCCTTATGCCGAGAAAGTAAAAGCGTTGGTGCAGGGTAGCGAACCTATGATCCGTAAGGCGAGCATCGATGAGGAAGGGCGCGTATTTCATCAGCTTAGTCGCAACGCCTTTGCACTGAATATTGCCGAAGGCGATTTGGATGAAGTGCAGATTCGCTGTGACAATAAACTCTCGCGCTATACGGCAGTGAGCAAATCAGAATGGCACATCCCGTCGTCTTGGGGGCAATGTTCTGTATACGTGTCCGGCTCTCCCGGCGCGCAGTTTGAAGTGGTTGAGGTAGGTGACTACATCGGCGCAATTTAATTCGCCGTTCCGTTAACGTTGCCAGGGCGGTATATCTTTAACTTGTGCCGCAAAGGCTTTGATTTCGTTTACACTTTTGCTGGTATTTACGCGCTCTGTTGAAGCTGGTTGATAAGCCAGGCTAACCCCTTGGCGGCGCGCAGTTTTGGGCCTGACGGGCCGTCGTGTAAAACCGCCGCCGCAATTCGGGCAAACATTGCTCAGTAAATCATTAACGCACTTCAAACAAAAAGTACACTCATAAGAGCAAATCATCGCTTCTGTTGCATCGGGTGGCAGATCGCAATCACAACCTTCGCAATTGGGTTTTAAAGTGAGCACAGGGGTCTCCTTAATATGTGCGAATACCAATTCACACGGGGTTATTTTCTTAGTGTGATTTAGCGTACACTATGCCTTTCTTTTTGTTGCCTATTTGAATATGAATAAAACGCTTTTGTCCCTTTTTCTGGCCTTTTTCTCCCTACATAATGTTTACGCTGATACGGTGCGTGTTGCAACATTCAATGTCAGTATGGAGGCCAGTAATTATCAGCCGAAGGGAGTCTCTGAAAATTCCGCTGAGGTATTACTTTCCTTGTTAGAGTCAGGTGAGCATCCGCAGATTCGTAATATTGCCGAAATTATTCAACGGGTAGCCCCGGACATTATTCTGCTTAATGAATTTGACTATTATGCGGATGCAAAGCCAACCGCTCTCTCGTTGTTTGTTAAAAACTACCTGAATAAAAGTCAGCAGGGTCAGGCGGCGATTGATTATCCTTATCAATATATTGCGCCGGTAAATACGGGCGTTGCTACGTCTTTCGATTTGGACAACAACGGCGAGAAAACCGGTAACGCGGGTGACGCCTACGGTTGGGGAATGTACCCCGGTCAGTATGGTATGGCGCTGCTGTCGCGTTATCCGATTGATGTGGCTGCGGTACGCACGTTTCAGCATTTTTTATGGCGGGATATGCCCGGCGCCCTGGAAATCACGCAGCCGGCCAGCGGCGAGCCCTGGTTTACTCCCAAGGAGTGGGCGGCGGTAAGACTCAGTTCAAAATCACATTGGGATATTCCGGTTACTATTGGCGGTAAAAAATTACACATTCTGGCCATGCATCCCACACCGCCTACCTTTGATGGGCCCGAAGATCGTAACGGTAAACGCAATCACGATGAGATCCGGCTGATGGCTGACTATTTATCACCTGGGCAAGCGGACTATATTTATGACGATAACGGCGAAAAAGGCGGGTTTGCCGGGCAGCGTTTCGTTCTCGTAGGTGATTTTAATGCGGCCGATATCGGTGATAAGCACCGTCCGGGTGTCATCGAGCAGTTAACCGAACATCCGCTGGTTAACAGCAGTGTTATTCCGCAAAGTGAAGGCGCCAGCGAGTCGGCAGAGCAGTCTTACAGCAGCCGTTTTACCGCTTACTGGGGCGCACGGGCCGATTATGTGTTGCCCTCTAAGCAGGGGCTTACAGTGCAGGGCGGTGGTGTGTTCTGGCCTGTAAAAGCATCGCCTTTATACCGGCTGGTTAAAGACCGTCAGAGCAGTTCTGATCATCGTCTGGTATGGCTGGACATTGTTCTTGACGAGGATTAAAACGGTGTCGCAAGGATTGCCTCAGGGTCGCTAAATATTATAAGAAATGATACCTCAAAATGAACGGCTCTGATAAAATCACCAGCCGCAGGAATTATCCGCGCCGCTGACATTCAGTTAGGTTAATTAACATCATCAATGTGTGCTGTGAGCAGTTCCTTTTTCTTCTCTGACAAGTAAGTTTTTCCAACGCAGGAGGCCTGGTTTGGAAGTGTTAATTGAGCGTATGATGTACGCATCCCGGTGGTTACTGGCGCCGATTTATTTTGGTTTATCGCTGGCACTTATTGCGCTGGGAATTAAGTTTTTTCAGGAAATATTCCACCTGTTGCCCCATGTGCTGGAAATCAGTGAAGCCGATATTGTGCTGGTGGTATTATCGCTGATTGATATTGCGCTGGTATCTGGCCTGATCATTATGGTGATGTTTACCAGCTATGAAAACTTTGTATCCAGCATTGATTTAAAAGAAGGGACAGAAAAGCTGGCCTGGCTGGGCACTTTGGATACCGGTACGCTGAAAAGTAAGGTAGCGGCATCAATAGTGGCGATTTCGTCGATTCATCTGCTAAAAATCTTTATGAATGCGAAGAATATCGAAAACGAAAAACTCATGTGGTATGTGCTTATCCATCTGACCTTTGTGATTTCAGCCTTTGCCATGGGCGTGCTGGATAAGAAAAGTAAGAAGCATTAAACGCAAAAAGGGCAATGTGCAACCACGTTTGTAGTGACACATTGCCCTTCTGTACCGAGTGCAGATTAACAGTCGTCGTCTTCTGCATCCACGCCTTCTTTAACATCTTCACAGGCGTCTTCCACGGCATTTCCTGCATCGGTTACTGCTTCATCGATAGCTTCACCGGCATCTTCGGCTTCACCGTCGCCACATGCGATAACTGAACATGCAAAAGCAGCGATAACAGTCATTTTAAGAACATCAAGTAATTTCAACGTTTTCATAATAATCTCCCTGATTGGTTATTGAGTTTGTGTTTGACTACGCTCTTGGGGTTTTGCCGCGAAGCGCGCCAGCAACCAAAGAGATAACCAGTAATACTACAAATAAGAAGAACAGAAACTGTGCGATACCAGTTGCTGCACCGGCGATTCCACCAAAACCGAAAACTGCTGCGATGATGGCAATGATAAAAAATGTAATTGCCCAACCTAACATGATGTCTCCTTTAATTTCATCTAATGTCACAATGATATATGCTTATCTTGTGCCAATGAGTAAGTTATTGATATTTAAAGTTAAAGTGGGTTTTTCCTGTATTGGTTACAGAGTCTTTGATAATTCGTTACAGGAATTAGTGCATATTTTACAGACTACGTCGCTGTATTAGGCTGACATCACTGCCGATAAGCTTTAGGATCGGTTTATTATTGCTAAATTTCATCTGGAGAACCCATGGCCAACAGTCATTCCGCCTTTATTGGACTTATGCAGCGCGCCCGTAATGTAAAACGCTGGCCGCTGATGGCGCAGTTTCAGTCAGAAATGCTATCTACCCACATTTATGAAGCGTCGGTGATTGCCCATATGCTTGGCGTGATAGCCAGGGAAGTCTACGGTGAAGATATTGAGCCCGACCGGGTAGCGGCCATGGCTATATTTCATGAAGGCAGCGAAATTGCCGGTATGAGCGACATTCCCAGCCCGGTGAAATATCACGACCCGGAAACGACTCAGACGATTAAAAAACTCGAGCGACGGTTTGAGCAAATGCTGATTAAAACGCTGCCAGAGCCATTGCAAACCTGTTATGAGCCGCTGATACTACAAGACAAAAATGATGTGCATGTGCGCCTGGCCAAAGCGGCTGATGTGCTGTGTGCCTATCTCAAGTGTGATTATGAGCTGGCTAAATCGAATCACGAGTTTTCCAATGCCATGGAAGAAATGGAGGTCCAGTTAGAGCGTTATCGCGAAATGCACCCTTGTGTAGATTATTTCTGCAAAGTCTTCTTAGAAGATGCCAAAGGCACGCTGGATGAACAAACTAAGGATTTGGACTGGGTGGAAAATGCCAATCAGGCAAATTTAAAAACACCGGATTAGCTTCTGAAATACTATTTATAAACGGCGCCTCACGGGCGCCGTTTTAGTATCAGTTGGATTCTGCTTCCGGTAAAGCGGGTGACAGGTCTTGCTGGTCTTTAATAAAGGTTTCTTTTACGCGCTGTGACATCAGCATGTATGGGATCCAGATGAGGGCACCAATCAGCGTTCGTACAAACTCTTTGGTAGTGTCAGGATCGAACATAGGCTCTTGCGGTAACACAATGGAAACTAACCAGGCATCAGCCGGAATAAACACCAGCGAGGACAGCACAATACCAATGTAGAATGAGGGAAACAGCCAGTGGCGGGTGAAAAACAGATAAATTAAATAAAGCGAAGCCAGAAACAGCCCCACATTAAAGGAAATCTCACCAATCAGTAAAGGCCCCCATAAAGGATGATACGCCGCTGAATCCGGATTGGTTAGTGCATCCCATATGTCACTTTGTAGCAGTGGTTCATAAGTGGGTAGCGTATTCATCAATAGCCGAAACGGGCTAAATACTACGCCAAGGCCTACTAAAATTAACCAGCCACCCAGGCCCTTTTTCTGGGGTGACGGGGCATCGATTTTTGCGTCCATGTTATTGTTTTCCTTTTGCTACTCATAGCCCTGGTTTACTCGTGATAAGAGCAGGCAGGACCAACTACGTTTCAGTAGCTTACGCCATATTATTGCAGCTGTCGCGATAAATTTATGGCGCCGGAGCAGGGGGGGGCACTGGTTCGGGCGGTAATTTTGATTATAAATGTGGCTGTTCCGGACTACTTGTCCGGCTGGCTGGCAAGCTCACGACTGAGCTTTTCCAGACATTGCTGATGACGGGTGGTAATCGTACGCAGGTTTAGAGATAACGGGGACGGCGTCAGCGAAGTCAGGTTTTCTTTGAGACTCGCCAACAATCGTTGCTCTATTTCAATGAAATCGCGAACATGGCGAATTGAAGGGTAATGCTCAAGCATTGACTGAAATTGCTCTTTCACCTGTTCCGACAGAGCATAATCATGACCGCTATTGCCCTCTGCTTCCATCAGCCGCAGGGCGCGAAGCTTCTCGGCTCTCAGCACCCGTAAACAAGCGCGCTGTTGCGGCTGCTGATTGCTCTGCTGAGTGGTTTGGTAAAGCTCTGCGCCTTGATTGAAAAGGTCTTTAAACATTTTTATGGCACATTTTCCGGTGTTCGACATAACCACAGTTACACCTTATTTGTTTGACCTTTAAAAACACTTATCGTAATTCGATAGCGTCTTCGGGGATCGGTTCGAAGCGACCATACTGGATGGTCATAGCATAGTATTGCATGCCAGCTTCAGACGGTTTGCCTGAAACGGGATTGGGCGTAGACACCTGCTCACAGCCGGATACCGTGCACTGCTGATTAGAGGGTAGACTGGTGGCGGTGACATCACCGGTCACTGCACCATCAACGGTCTGAGACTGAGGCGCGGCAGTTATTACCTGTTGGTCGGTCATTGACGGCATAGTTACCGCCTCACTCGATACTATGCGATACCAGTGGTAATCACGTTCCAGGCCAATCTCTTCTGCACGTCGCTCGCTGTATTGTTCCAGGGTTTCTTCACTGGTTGCGCTATTGGCTTTGTAAAGAATTTTAAATTTCCTCTCAGACAGACGATGTGATGAATAACCTACATCGCGGGCCGACTCGGCCGCCTGATAGGGCGTTGCGGTTAAGCTGGAGCCTGCGCAACCGGTTAGCATACAAGTGGTTACCACGGCGAATACCAAAGCTCTGATCAACACTGCATCACTGAATAATCTGACTAATAGTTGTGTATCCATGTTGTTTTCCTGTTTGCGTCATCGTCAGTAGCCGCTGTGAAAAGCTTTGATTAACACTTACTGACCTAAATAAACCTATGCTTACAGGAGGGAGTGCAACGCTTGTGCCACCAATAGGTTTAAATGTAAGTTGTTGATATTTAATTTTTTATTTTGTTTTTCGCAAATGAGCTCAACAATAATGGGAAGATGCAGTGTAAAACTTGCAAGGGGTTACCCGCAAAAGTTCAGTACTGCCAAATCAGCTTTACTTACGGGCTTCAGTAATACCTGGGCAATGGGTAACCCCTCGAGCCGGGCTTTATCCGGCTCAGCGCCGCTGATAATGGTCACTGTCAGGCTGGGGGCGATTTCAGCGATGGCTGTGGTCAGTTCATAACCGTCAGTATCGGGCAGATGCAGATCCATAAGCACATGGGCATAATGTGACGGGGCATTGGCAACCTTTTCCAGGGCCTGTTGGCCATTAAGTGCGATATCTGCCTCGTAACCTATTGAATTCAGCAGCAGGCACATTAATTCGGCCGCGTCCTCATCATCTTCCACTATCAGTAACGACGACTTCTGCTCAGCGGTGCCGGTTTCTTTAGGGTCAGAAGGCTGAGTGGCCGGGAGCAAAAAGGTGCTGAGCACTTCACTGAGATCTTTACGGTCGATAGGCTTGGCAATCACATTATCAAAGCCTTCGGCCAGTAAGGACTCTCTGAGCCCCTTACGACTGGCGGCCGTAACGGCTACTACCGGCGTTTGGATACCAGAGGAGCGCATAGCCTTTAAGCAATCAATGCCATTCATCACCGGCATATGTATGTCCATCAGTACCAGGTGGAAAGGTTGACCGTTATGCTCTGCGCTGCGTATTTTTTCCAGTGCGTCGGCGCCATTCTGGGCGAAGGTTACCTGAGCCTGACTCATGCTAACTAAACGGCCGGTGAGGCGGCGAATTTCACGTAAGTCATCAACAATCAGCACGCGGCCATCGAGATGTTGATTAATTTTAAATTGGGCCGGAGGCCGCTCGGGTACGTCCAGATCAAGACGAATGAGGTTTTGTTCGGTGCTGCCCTCAGCCTTAATACAAAACCAAAAGCGACTTCCTTCGCCCTGAGTCGATTCCACATTAATTTGGCCACCCATACGACTGACTAACTCATTAGAAATGGCCAGTCCGAGACCAGCACCACCATGGTTGGCGTGGATCAGATCCTCAATTTGCTCGAAGGGTTTAAAAATGGTTTCAAGCTTGTCTGCCGGCATGCCAATACCGGTATCTTTTACCGCAAAGCAAACCCGCCCGTTGCCTTTATCGAATTCAACATTAATTGCCACTTCACCAGTGTCGGTAAATTTAATCGCGTTATTGACAAGGTTGATCAGGATTTGCCGAAGTCTGGTAGGGTCTACCTTAATATATTCGGGGATTAGCGAATTGGCGCTAACGGTTAACACCAGGCCTTTCTCACTGGCCTGCATAACCATCAGACTATAAAGGTCGGTTAAAAAGCCGTTTAGATTCAGGGGTTGTGGGACTAGCTCTAACTTGTTGGCCATGATCCGCGACATATCCAATAAGTCGTTGAGCAGGCTAAGTAAATGTTTGCTGTTATTAAAGATGGTCGAGAGTTCAGCGTTAATTCGCTCATTACCAGGGCTGTCCAGTAACAGCTCGGTATAACCGAGAATGGAAGCCAGCGGGGTTCTGAGTTCGTGACCAAGGTGAGCGAGAAATTTATCCTTGGCTTTATTTTGCTGCTCGATGCGATGTCGTTCTAATCGCTCGGTTTCAATTTCGCGGCGTACCAGAGCGTAGCGAATAGTCCGCATAAAGCGGGGGGTATCGACTTCGGCTTTGGTTAAAAAGTCCTCGGCACCGGCGCGCATTACCCGGTCATCGACGATACTGTCAGCCTGGCCTGTGAGTACCACTACCGGAATGGTTACCGACAGGCCCTTAAGTTTTTCCAGCACGTCCATGGCATTTTCCTGGCCCAACAGGTAATCGAGCAGGCACAAATCGAAGGTATCCGTTTGCAGATGCTCAATGGCTTCTTCACCTGTTTTGGCCCATACCAGCTCGAACATCGGCGACTTGCACTGTGAGAGTGAGTCAGCGGTCAGAAAATAATCGTCTTCGTCATCTTCAACCAGCAGTATGCGAACATGGTCAGTCATGAGTCACGAATGCCTATTTATTGTGGGGGAGTTCAACAAATTCTATCCAGTAGCGACCGATAGCGCGCATCAGATCCACCAGTCCCTCAAAGTTAACCGGTTTGGTAATGTAAGAGGCTGCGCCGAGGTCGTAACCGCGGATCATATCTTCCTCTTCTTTTGAAGTGGTCAGGATGACCACCGGAATACTGCGCAAGTTAGGATCGGCTTTGATATGCTGCAGTGCCTCGCGGCCATCCATGCGGGGCATGTTTAAATCCAGCAAAATCAAGCTTGGTCGGGGCGAAGTGGCGGGATCGGCAAATTTCCCTTCCCGGCGCAGGTATTCCAACAATTCAACACCATCTTCAACACAGTGTAAATTGTTAAGCACCCGGCCTTCTTTTAACGCATCGAGCGCCAGCAATCTGTCGTCTTCGTCGTCATCGGCCATTAATATCGTGACGGGTAAGCTACTGTTCGGCATGACTTATCACTCCCTGTTGTTGTAAGTTGGTAAACGGCTCGCCGTCTTGGGGCAGGTACAATTCGAACCTGGCTCCCTGGCCGGGCTCACTAAAGGCTTCGATGGTGCCGTTATGACGTTCGATAATGCGGCGGCAAACCGCTAGGCCGATACCGGTACCTTTATACTCTGAGCGCCCGTGTAAGCGTTGGAACGGGGCAAATATTTTTTCGGCAAAGCTCTGTTCAAAGCCTATACCATTGTCCTGTATGGTGAGTTTAAACCAGCTCAGGCCTGGCAGCAGATTAAGGGGGGCAGCCTGCTCATCATCGATAGCCTCATAGCGCAAGGTAATCACTGGTGGCTGCTCTGGTTTGGTAAATTTTAGTGCATTAGACAGCAAATTTAAAAACAGCTGACTCATTTGCGAGGCGTCGGCTTTCATCACCGGCAATGAGTCGATATGAATTTCTGCCTGCTTTTCTTCGATGGTGATTTCAAGATCTTCCAACACCGAGTTAACGACGGTATTTAAATCGGTATCTTCAAAGTCCTTGCCGCGGGTGGTTACCCGGGAGAATGACAATAAATCACTGATTAGCATAGACATACGCTCGGCGGCATTAAGCATGCGGCGCAGGAAGTCCTGTCCACGCTCATCCAGTGCATCTTCGTAGCCGGTGCTGATGCGATTGCCAAAGGCGCGTATCTTGCGCAAGGGTTCCTGTAAATCGTGGGAGGCGACAAAGGCAAAGTCTTCCAGCTCGCGATTGCTGCGAGACAGCTCTTCTGCGTAAACCTGTAACTCCACGGTACGTTCTTTTACCCGTGATTCAAGCACCAGGTTATGTTGCTGCAATTCGCGTCTGTGGCGGATGGTCTCGCGGATGTTCATGCGCAGAAGCATAAAAATACTGATCACCAGCAGGCCGGTGGTCAGTGAGGATATAATCAGGTTAGTGACTGAGTCTGAACGCAGTTTAAGTAACGAATCGATGTGCTGTGCCTGCACTTTGTATTCTTCTTCGGCAATCTGGTCAAACACCTCTTCAAACTCGTTATACAGCTCAAGGCCAACGTCAGACTGAAAAATAGTAATGGATTCGTCCTTACGGCCCTGACGCGCCAGTTCAACCGTTTCGATAAGCTCTGACAGCTTGGCTTTTGATAGATCTACCAGTTGCTGCAGCCGCACTTCCTGTTCGGTAAAGTCTGAACGAATCGCGTTGGCTTCTACCTGCTCAATGATGTTATTGACTTTATTGAGTGTTTTTTCGTAGTCAACCAAATAGCGTTCCCGCTCGGCGAGTAAATAGCCGCGCTGGCCGGACTCGGTTCTGAGTACGGCAAGGTGGAGGGTATTAATAGAGTTAATCACCTGGTTAGTGGTAAATAACCGGCGCTCAAGCGAGGCCAACTCATCCATGGTGTGGATGGTGTAAGTGGAGTTAGCGGCAATAACAATGATAACCAGGGTAACCAACAATATCGACGAAGCTGTATTGCGGATAATGGTCTTCATTTTACGGGCTGCCTTCGCCGTTTGCGTCGGGAGAAAACTGCGCTACCAGCTCACTAAGACTAACGCTGCAGTCTTTACTGCCAGCAATAATCTTATCCAGTGCCGTCAGCGCTTTATCCTTTGGTACGGCACCTTCAAGAGCCAGCTTAATCAGCTCAGACTGCATGGTTATACGATTTAACGGGCGGCGCGCGTCATGCACCGCCTTTTGTAATCGTGCAAATTCACCTTCATCCATATTGTATTATTCCGAATCACTGTTAAGGTCGCCATAGGCATGTAATCGGTTATACAGGGTTTTGGTGCTGATCCCAAGCATTTCCGCTGCAGTGGTTTTATTGCCATCTACTTTTTCTAAGGTCGCGTAAATTAACTCTTTTTCGACCTCTTCAATGGTTCTGCCCGCCTTCAGCCCCGTCGACAGCGTTTGCTTTTTGGCAAACGGTGACTCAATGGTTTTGGGTAATTCGATCTCGGTACCTTCCGGGTCACTCATAATGGCAGCGCGGTGCACAAAGTGGCGCAGCTCGCGAACGTTACCAGGCCAGTCGTAGGTTTGCAGTTTTTCCAGTTGCACTGGCTGCCAGCGAAATTGACTGCCATTTTCTTCATTAAGCTGGTTAATAAAGTGTTCTGCCAATAGCGGAATATCTTCCTTACGTTCCCGCAGCGGCGGGATCGTGATAGGGAATACGGCCAGACGAAAATAGATGTCTTCACGCAATACTTTGCTTTCAGCGATTTCTTCCATGCTGCGGTTTGTGGCCGAAACTACCCGGCAGTTTACCGGCATCGCCTTGGTGCCGCCGACCCGTATAACCACTTTGTTTTCCAGTACCCGCAGCAGGTTGGGCTGCATGTCGATCGGCATTTCGGTAATTTCGTCGAGGAAAAGTGTGCCGTTTTCCGCCTGTTCAAAAACGCCTTCCTTGCGGCCTACAGCACCGGTAAACGCGCCTTTTTCGTGGCCGAATAACTCACTGCCGATAAGTTCTTTTGAAAACGCGCCGCAGTTGGTGGCCACATAGGTGCCTTCACAATCAGACGCTTCGTGAATCGCGGCAGCGACTACTTCCTTACCCACGCCACTTTCACCAAGCAGCATCACATTGGCTTTGGTTTTACTGACCCGGCCAATCAGCTTGTATAGCTCGTGCATTGGGGCCGATTCACCAATAAGCTGGCCAAAATGTTTAGTAATGGCAGTGGTTGAGCGTTTAGCGGCTGGTTGCTTCTTGCCCTGGAGTACCGACTCTAAATCTTCCCGTTGAATGGGCTTTACCAGGTAATCGATGTTGGGGCCGCACATGTCTTTGATAATCCCTTTTACCGAGGGATGACCGGTGATCAGGGTGACCCGCGTATTCTGCTCGGGCTGCAATGATTCCATCAGGTGCAAACCCGAGCCATCGGGTAACATGAAATCCAACAGGATATGGTCAAAAGATTCTTTAGAGAGCCACTCGCGAGCTTCAGCGAGGGTAGACGCGGTTAATACTTCGTGACCAAGAAATTCGATGATTGTGCAGGCAACGTCGGTAAACTCCGCGTCATCATCCACTAATAGAACGGTTAACACTGTCGCATCCTTGTATGTTGATAATATGGTCAATTTAACTGATACGACAATGAGTTACATTGAGATCATCAGCTATTAATCTAATTAAAGATTAGTTGTTATCCAGTGAGTCGGCGCTGGGTAGCAGCATGGTTTGATATCCTAACTCACCAATGAAAGCCCGGGCAGCCGGACCAAGCCGATCGCCGTCGGCAAAGCACAGGTGGAGCATCGCTTTGCGCAATCCGCCTTGCTCCATGGGTAACGGCTTTAAGCTGCCATCTTCAAGTTTATCGCTGATAATTGCAAGGGGTAACCAGGCAAACCCTAATCCCTGGCTGATAATATCGATGGAGGTGCGGACATGACTCACAGTCCAGCGCTGTTCTGCGCCGAGCCAGCCGGACTCAGCTTTACGCTCCGTGGAGGAGTCGCGAACCACAATCTGACGATAACTTTTGAGGTCATCCAGGCTTAGCGTGCGGTTTAATTCATGCAATGGATGGCTGGGATGGGCAACGGCAATAAATTCAATATCGCAAAGGTCTTCACTGAAACCGTTGGGGTAGGGGAAAGGCGAAATACCGATATCCACTTCGCCATCCTTAAGTAAGGTGTTGGCACCGTTTAATACCGTTTCCATCAGTTCAATACGCAGTAACGGGTATTCCTGGGAAACTTTATTGAGTGCGTGGTAGAGCATTTGTGGCGGAAAAATAATATCCGCCGCCACACGTAAATAGGTTTCAATGCCTGATGTAAGACTGCTGGCCACACTTTCGACTTTGTGAGCCTCTTCCAGCAGGAAACAGGCCCGGCGGTACATCAACTCGCCGGCTTCGGTCAGGGTGACACGACGACCTTCATTAAGAAACAGGGTAAGATCCAGCGCGTGCTCGAGTTTCTGTACCGCATGGTGAATGCTGGACTGACTTTTATGGACCTGCTCAGCGGCCTGATTAAAACCGCCGGCTTCTACGACAGCCTTAAACATGCGCCACTGTTCAAGGGTTGCTTTTAACATACCGGGTAAACTCCACGAAAAACTGCCTTAAATGGCCAGCCTATTGTTTTTTGCGAGCTTACACCGGTTAGTAAATTAGTTAAATGCCTTTTGAATGGTCGGCACGTCGCAGGTCATAACGGCTACGTGCTGGTACCCCATTTTTGCCAGTTGCTCGGCGGCGAGCATAGCCCGGGCACCTGAGGCGCAGTGCAGGAAAATCGGTGTGCCAGGATCCTTCACCAGTTCCAGCATTTTCATTTCAAGTACGCCGCGAGGAATGTTAATCGCGCCATTGGCGGGAGAGTTAGCGTGCTCTGCAGGCTCTCTGACGTCAATCACATAGCCATTGAGTTCCGCTCGTTCTTTGGCTGCTTCTGCCGCGGTGATTTTTCTGGGAGCCGGATCAATGGCTGCTAAACGTTCCGGGATAGTTAATAGCATGATGTCCTCGTGTACTAAAGTAATCTATATAAGTTAAAGCTAAAGTTGAGGGTTGTTCTTGTCAACAGCAATCGTTAATGAGATAACTATTCTCAATTTTGTGATATTAAATGATAACCATTACTTGCTTAGGCGACCAGTTTGCAGTTCAATATGCCCATAGCGTGCAGTGAGCCTGAACAAGACAAGGTAAAAGCTATGGATCCAACGCAAATGCTGAGCCGCTCCGAAGAAGCTGAGCAATTTCTAAAACAATTATCGAATAAAACCCGATTGATGGTGCTTTGTTCTCTGCTTGAGGGAGAGCGCTCGGTAACAGAGTTACTCGACGACGTGCCGGTAACTCAGCCTGTGCTTTCACAGCATCTGGCATTGCTCCGCGAAGCCGAGTTTGTAGCTACCCGTCGCAGCGGCCAAACCATTTATTATCGTCTGGCGGACAATCGCATTATCCAAATCATGAATCTGTTATACGGTTTTTTCTGTGCGGACGACTAGTCCGCACTTACCGCACCCTCAAGTTCTTTCTTACTGATATCCAGCTCAATGGCGTGACCGGCCCAGTCGATTTGTACAATATGACGGCAGTCTACTTTTACCCGTTTGCCGCCGGGCAGCCAGTCGTTGAGATTAATAACCAGGTGGGTGACTGACCACTGCGGTAGCTGGATCACAAAGTCTTCCACATGGCCTGCCTGGCCGTCACTCAGTGCGATGGTATAGCCTGTGAGCTCGTCACAGGAGCGCAGATGCGAACTGTCTTCTTCTACTTCTGCATGCTCCTGGGCAAAATTATCGACCAGTTCCAGTGGGTGGGCATACTCGCCCCAGGTACCCGGGCCTGTCCAGTAGTAGCCGTAGCCAAAATATTTATAGAGCAACGATTCGTACTCGCGGGAAACAGGCTGGTGTTCTTCGAGTGAAGGACTGTTTTTCAGCGCTTCCTTAGTAAGAGATACGGCGAGTGTTTCTTCATCGGCTTGTAAACTGTCGATGGAGACCGGCGTAATCACTACCTTACGACTCAATGGCAGCCAGGTGTTGGTATCGGCAACGATATACCTGACGATCCATTGGGCATCATCAATCAACACATCCTGACAACCGCCTATATCGCCATCTGTTGCATGAATTGAATAGTGGCTTAACTGCGAGAAACGCGTTTCCATAATAACCTCCTTGCTTTACTGACCGGAATTACCAATCACTAATTTATAAGGTGTGGTGCGTAGGACGGATCACCCAAATGCCTGTTAGCCGGGTTGATCATACCTTTAAGGTGAGTGTAGTCAGGAGGAAACAAAAAAGACAGCCGGCAGTCGGGAGACTGCCGACGGGTGTATGCTGAATGACGGGTATACGGCGTGTACTGTTAAGCTACGTCAAACTCGTCTTCAGAATAATCTTCGTCATAGTCAGACTGATTACTGGCTGAGCTATGCAGGGTATAAAATTGTTTGCGGTTGCGCGCCAGCCTGATGTATTTCAACCAGGCTTTTTCCAGCAGGCTGCTGGCTTGTTGTTCACCTTTAAGTACCGCGATAAAACGTTGCTCTTCGGCGTTCTCCGGGCTTAGCTCACCAGACTCCAGACCGGCCAGGGTTTTGCCATAGGCGCTCAGCACATCGGCTTCGGGAATACTAAAGTCACCTGACTTACGGAAACCATAAGGAAAGTGTTGGCGATCAATAAATTGCTTAGCAGGTACACGTATATCTGTCGTCTTCATGATACGAATTCTCTTGGTTGAGTAATTTCGTGCACTTTTAATTTATAAATTCGCAAATGAAAAACAAAAAATTTTTACCTTCACAATAAAAAAAATTGTTTCACAAAACTGCCATCTTTCGGCTCATAAAATGAGTGATAAAAACCAGTCATGATAAGGCCTTTACAGCCCCTGACAGCGCTGGGATGTGGCCCCGTGAGCGGTACTTTGTAAGCGGGGCAAAATGTAAATTGGTTAAAAAATGATCAGAAATAAAGTTTGTCGTGACGATAAAAACTATTCATTTCCTATTTTTTAACAGCGAGGAATAATAAATGGGTTAGTGTTCAACCAACCCAGAGAAGACAATGAGCAAAGACTATCGTTACCAGCGGGAAGAATGGGACTCGGTAGATGACGAGGATGGTGGCGATTACCGCAAAGACCATAAACGTCAGCAATCTATGAAAGACAAAAAGAAGGCGATGCACCGACGCGAAAAACAGCGACGTGCTCAGCACGATAGCTTCGAATGATCGCCAAATAAAACGGGCCACCCGGCACGTTTTATTTTACTTTATTGAAAACATGTGCCAGCTTATGCGTATGGACGAGAGTCATAGTACGTATAAGCATGGACATTCGTTTTTTAACCACATTTGTAGAAGTAGTAAAAACACGTCATTTCGGCAAAGCAGCCGAGAATCTTTATTTAACTCAATCGGCAGTCAGCGCCAGAATCAAGCAGTTGGAAGAATACTTCCACACGACTTTATTTGTGCGCCACCGTAATAGTATCCAGCTCACGCCAGCCGGCGAGCGGCTGTTGCCTTATGCCGAGCAGCTGAGTGCTACCTTGCTGCAAGCTAAACAAGAGTTACAGCGCGAAGCTGGTGAGTATCTGGTGTGCGGTGCCGGCCAGTTAAATAACGAAATCTGGATGCCTGAATTGCTCCGCCAAATTCATGGAGCGTTTCCCGAATGGGCAATAAAAGCCGAGGTATTGCCGTCTGAGCAGATTTCCCGTCAATTACATGACCGCAGCATCGACATTGCTTTTTCCAGTGAGCCGCTTAAGTCGGAAGAGTTTACCGGGCAATTGTTGAAGGCTATGCCGTTGGGCTTGTTCAGTATAAACCAGGCCGAAGTGGACACCGGACCAGAGCAGTTTGTGTCGATAGACTGGGGTAGTAAAGCCCGCGACGAGCTGTTGACCCGCTTTACGGAATACCGTGATGCCAAGTTTACTACCAACTCCCTGCGCCTTGCCCTGGCGACATTGCAGCAAGAGGGCGGCGTAGCAGTGTTACCGGTTGGCCTGGATTGGTCACAATGGGGGCTGGAAAATGTGCGCTGTATTGATCATTTCACTCATGCGCAGTGTAAACTGTACATGTATTATATGAAGTCTGTCAGACGATCCATTGTGCCTGATGTAGTAAGTGTGGTGAGTCAACACTTTACCCAGGACATATAATAACAGAGCATCATGCTCAGCCTGAATAGAATACAAAGAGAATTATAATGTTGAAAGACGACGAATTTATTAGCCAGAACCCCGAACAACGCCTGGCCAGTTTTTTTGCGACGGTAAAAGAGCAGGGCGAATTGTTTATCCTCAATGATGATGATGGTTGCGTAATGCTGACCTCAGATGATGAAGAAGGCGTCCCGGTGTGGCCAACGGCCAGTCTGGCGAGTATGTGGGCCGATCAGGAATGGGCTCACTGTGAACCTAAAGCGATTAGCCTCGATGTCTGGTTGTCACGCTGGACATCAGGTTTGTCCAAGGATTTTCTCAACGTCATCATAGCCCCCATGCCGGCTGAGGAAAGTGAGCTTATGGCCCCGGAAGATTTTGCCGATAAGCTGGCCTGAGCTGAACCATAATCCGCAATAAACGTAATAATGGCCAGGGTGTGTTGGCTTTGCTGATTAAGGTCAATAACATCCTCGGTAAAGGTCATCATAATCGCGTTTTTGTCAATGCATAAGTGCTCGTCAGCATCGATGGCTTCGTTGTGACAAACCAATTTCGCAGACCACAACTTTCAGGCAGCAAATTGCTCAGGAGGAGACTATTTCAAGCTTTTCAACCTTAACACCCGGTGCAAATGATTTATGGTTTTTACCCCTGGGCGGAACGGGTGAGATTGGCATGAACCTCAATTTGTACGGCCATGACGGTAGGTGGTTGATGGTGGATTGTGGTGTCACGTTTGATGAACCTTTGGCGGCGCCATATCTTAATCAGACTGCCGGCACCAGGCACCATGTTGTGGCACCGGATCCATCGTTTATTGTTGAGCAACGAGACCAACTGGCTGGTCTGGTTATTACCCATGGTCATGAAGATCACGTCGGTGCAGTGGCGGCATTGTGGCCGCGTTTGCGCTGCCCGGTTTTTGCAACGCCTTTTACGGCAGAAATTTTACACCGCAAATTAGGTCAGGCAGGCCTTGCTGGCAAAGTTCCGGTACAAATAGTACGCCCGGATGCCACCCTCACCGTTGGGCCATTTGTACTGTCATGGCTGGCAATTACCCACTCGATCCCTGAACCTCAGGCGCTGCTGATTAACACCTCTGCAGGCACCGTATTTCATACCGCAGACTGGAAGATAGACGCGCAGCCAATCAGCGGCAAACCCTTTAACGCCAGTCTTTACCGGCAATTGGGGGAAACTGAATTACTGGCTTTGGTTGGCGATTCTACCAACGCGTTAAAGCCCGGCTTTTCTATCTCCGAACGGATCTGTGCTGAAGGCCTCAATACCGTTATTAAACGCTGCACTGGCAGGGTGGTAATAAGCTGCTTTGGCAGTAATATTGCCCGTCTGATGTCACTGGCGCGGATTGCTCAGCATACCGGGCGTTATATGGCATTGTTAGGGCGTTCGTTGGAGAATATGCATGGCGTTGCTAAAAAAACCGGATACTGGCCGGACGATCTCGACGTATTGGAAAAAGCGCACATTGGCTACCTGCCCCCGGATGAGGTGCTGGTAGTCGCCACTGGCAGTCAGGGAGAGCCCCGCGCGGCGCTTAACAGAATGGCCATTGATGCCTCGCCCTATTTTGAACTGGAGGCCGGTGATACGGTAATTTTTTCCAGTATTGTTATTCCCGGCAATGAAAAGGCGGTAGAGCGCCTGCTGGAAAAGCTACGTAAAAAAGGCGTCGAAGTGGTTTTATCCGAAGACAGCGAGGTGCCAATACATGCCAGTGGCCACCCCTGTGTCGAGGAGTTAAAGCTGATGTATCAGTGGACTAAACCGCAGATCGCCATCCCGGTACACGGTGAGCCGGAGCACCTTGAAGCCCATGCCGCAGTGGCTCGTGAGATGGGCGTTAAGCGCACCTATGTAGGCCGCAATGGCGATTTATACCTGCTCGCACCGCAACCGGGTATCCGTCGCGCCAGGGTCAAAGCAGGTCGAATTGCAATTGATCAGTCCTGAATAATTCTAAGTAACATACCGCTTCCGGCATGCCCGAGCCCATATCGTCATGAATACCTTATGTTGAGATTCCTTACCCAACTTCCGCCAGCTATACCGTGTTTTTCTCTCTGATTAGTATAAAATTCGCGCTCAAGCTGTGTTTATAGTGCTTACGAATACAATTAGTGGCGTTTCTATGCTATGAATAATAGGCCTGTTGTGGCTTATACGCCCGGGCAGCATAGCTTCCATAATTCCATAAACAGATAATAATACTCCGGACAAACGGGGAAGGTTGAATATTTTAATGGTTAGTAGTTGGTTGTTCTCCACAATGTCTCGTTGTCTGCTGTTTTGCTGCCTGTTGCTCAGTATCCCGCATATTGCCCTGGCGTATAGTCTTAACAGCGAACCGCTGGTAGGTAATCCACTGGGTACGGTGTTATCGACTCAGCAAGGACTCAAACAGGACAGCATCCAGGATCTGCTAATCGATAATGACAGTTTTTTGTGGATTGCCACTGAAGGGGGCCTGGACAGGTTTGACGGGCACCGCGTAGAGCATATTGCCGGCGAAGACGGACTGCTGGCTTCTACACCTATCCAGAACCTCTTTCTGGACAGTAAAAACCGCTTGTGGATAAGCACCTTCTACCGTGGCCTTTATCAACTGGATTTGGCAACCAATAAGCTCCGCCTGGTGATGGAGCTACCACAACTGGAATTCCCCGAATATAACCAGGCTGCTGAACAGTTTATTGAATTAGTCAATGGTGATTTATTGTTGTTGTTTGGTGAAACTCTGGTTCGTTATGACACCAGCGCTGATACTTACGAAGTAATTTACCAGATTGATACGCACGATAAGGAACGTATACCGTACCTTAGAGACATACTATTAGTCGATAACATGCTGCTCATCGCTTCTTCCGAAGGCTTGATGATGGCTGATTATTCAGCGCAACAGCTTATTTTTAAAACTATCGAACACCGCATAGATGAAGCATTTACCCTTGATAATGGCAATACTAAGAAATTGTTACTGGATGATGCCGGTGTGCTTTTACTGGGCACGGTTTCAGGCTTGTATAGCTTACCCTGGGAGTCGGTAAAACGGGCCCACCGGGGCGATGGTGTGGTAAAAGACAGTAAACTGATTATCCCGGAGCGTAATATCTGGGAGATGAAGGCGCAAAACCGTGATTTAGTCTGGATTGGTTCTGATATTGGTTTATTGCAACTGGTGCGAAAAGACAGTACATGGCAAGCCTTTTACGTGTTAGAGCCATCTACCGGTGATGTAGCCCTTTCTCGTTCTGACGTTCGCTCAATTGCGCTGACTTTTGATAACAATCTGTGGATTGGCTCTTATTTTAACGGCGCATTGTTCTGGTCGCCGAGCAGTTTCAATTTTAAAACCGTGCAGAATCAGGGCAACAAAAAGCCGCTTAGCGATAATGTGATTTGGTCAATTTATGAAGACGACGACCAGACGTTATGGATTGGTACAGATAATGGCCTGACCCATTACGATCCGGTCAGCGCAGACAGCCAGTTTTATATGGTCGCGGATGGCATACCAGAACCTTATAGTATTCATACCATTGTTAATGTGATGCCAGCACCTGACCAAGAAAAATTACTACTCTCTACTTACAGTGGCATGGTGCTGTTTGATAAAGTGAGTGGTGACTACAAACAATTGAATTTCGGGCTCAGTGGCGAGGAGGCGGACTTCGTGGGAGGCTCGGCATTCGGGCCTGACGGCGACTTGTACTTCTTTGCCAATCATTTTTACCGCTACAACTTTGCCAGCGAAACACTGACCCGGCTGGACACACTGGAAGAACAGATAACCTTTAATCTGGTGATGAACTTTATCGGGGTCAACCCCCTCAACGCCGAAGAAATGCTGTTAGCCACATACGATGGTCTTTGGAGCTTCAATGTAACCACCCAGCAAGCCAGGCAATTGCACCGTTTACCTGAGCGTCTGGTCAATACCGAATTATGGCCCGATGTAGTCAACCTGGACGGCCACGTGTTGTGGGTGGGTTATCCGGGATACGGCCTGGTAGGCCTTGATGCTACTACCTATGAAGAACGTTATCATTTTGGTCGTGATGCGCTGGGGCAGGCGGTGATATTGTATGACCTGCTGGAAGATGATGACGGTTATTTCTGGTTTAGCTCGCTCAATGGGATTCACCGCTTTTCGTCAACCGAACTGACTTTTACCCGGTATGAATATGGCAGAGAACTCAGTATCGCCGAGTTTAACCAGGGCGCAAATGCCAAATTAAAAGATGGCCGAATGGTTTTCGGTTCGCCAAAAGGCCTGGTGTTTTTTGAACCACATAAACTAAATCAGCTTAAGCAAACTCAATTACTATCGGATGAATCGCGGCAAATGGTGATCACGGGGATCCAGTTATCCTCCCGCGACCTTGAACTGCCAAAGCAAAATCTGGCTAATACGCACCTGAAACTAGCCCATGATGACTATGGTTTAACCATTGAATTTTCTTCATTGCAATATCACCAGGACAGGGATGCACAATATAAGTATGTGCTAAGCAAGGGGAAGCAAATTCTCAGTGAAGATATTACCAAGGACACCCGGGTGATCCTGCCCTCTCTGGCAGCAGGCAATTATCGCTTTGAGGTGATGCCAGTGTCACAGGCCAGGGAGCGGACATTGTTGCCCGCCAGCCTGACCATTCATATGTCATACCCACCATTCGGATCCCCTTTGGCCTATACCCTTTATGCTTTGGCGGTTGTGGGCTTACTGGGCGCTTATCTGGTAAGTCGTCACCTGCAGTTACTGCGCTTAAAACAGGCCCAGCAACAGGTGAAATTATTTGGTAATGCTTTTCGCCATACCAGTGACTGGGTGGTTATTTTTGATGAGTCTCATTTGCCGGTAGCGGCTAATCCGGCCTTTGAAAAGACCTTCGGTATCAGTGATAAAGAACGACTCGATCGTCAGCTGTATCGGGTCTATCAACAGGTACCCAAGCTCGAGGCGCAGCTATCGGGCCACCTTAAATTACTGAGCGAAGATGCGGTTTGGAAAGGCGAGGAGCGCATTCAGACGCCCGACGGACGCCAGTATGATGTACTCATAGATATTAATCGTATGACGGGCGAAAAGGGCGGCGAGGATACTCACTATCTGGTGGTGATTTCCAATATTACCGAACAGAAAAACGCTGAACGTAAGCTGGTGAAAATTGCTAACTTTGACAACCTCACTGGCCTGGTGAATCGCAGCTTGCTGCTAGACCGTCTTGAGCATGCTATTGATTCCGCGGCGGCTCATAATCACACCGTTGCGGTATTATTCGTTGACCTTGACCGCTTTAAGGGCATTAACGATTCCCTTGGCCACGACTATGGTGACAAGCTGCTCAGAGTGATTGCAAATCGTATGCTAAATCAGGCATCCAAGAGTGATACCGTGGCCCGCTTAGGCGGTGATGAGTTTGTTATCGTTATGGAAGAGGTTGAGAGCGAGTCAGCGGTATCGAGTTTCGTGTCGCAGCTCATAGAGTCTATCGAAACGCCCATATCATTGGGTAAAGAAGTGCTGAGGGTGTCTTGCTCGGTGGGCATTTCATTTTTCCCTGATGATGCGACCGATCCGGCAGAACTGCTTAAACAGGCCGATGTGGCTATGTATACCGCGAAAAAGAATACCCTGAGTGCGTTTATTTATTACACCAAGGAAATGAACGAACGGGCCATTGAGCGTCTGGCACTGGAAAACCGGGTGAAGTCGGCTTACGAAGAAGAGGTGTTTGAAAACTATTATCAGCCCATCGTGAATCTGACTACCGGTAAAACCGAAGGGGTTGAGTTGTTATTGCGTTGTCATTTTAACAATGAGTGGATCTCCCCGGCAGCGTTTATCCCGGTGCTGGAGGAACTTCGTCATATTATTGAACTAACCCGTAAAGCAACCGATACCGCCATTAGTGATTTACAGCAGTGGTATGCAGAAGGCTATACCGGCTATGTGTCTATCAACCTGTCGGCGCTGCACTTTAAAACCCATTTTGATCTGGAGTATATCGAAGAGCGCTTAACCGAGGCAAAACTGCCTCGTACGGCTTTACGTTTTGAAATTACCGAAGGGGTGCTGATCGATAAGTCTGACGAGGTGCTACTTGAGCTGAAACGCATCCGCGATGCCGGCTTCAAGCTGGCACTGGACGACTTTGGTACCGGCTATTCGTCGTTGAGTTATCTGCGCCGCTTCCCGCTTGATGTGTTAAAAATTGATAAAAGCTTTATTGATGACGTGAAGGAAAGTGTGGAAGAAAACGCGTTAGTGCAAACAACGATTAATCTGGCGTTAAGTTTAAAAATGGACTGTATCGCCGAAGGTATTGAGCACACTGAACAGGTGCAGTATCTGCTCAATCATGGCTGTTATCGAATGCAGGGATATTTCTTCTCGCGGCCGGTGAATGCCGAGGACATCAGGCCATGCCTGTGTAAAACCTGGTCGTCGCCAGAATAATCATGCGGATCAAAAAAAGCCCGGTCAATTTGAATTGACCGGGCTTTTTTATTGCCTAGCAATCAGGCTGTTTTAATATTTAATGAAATAGGCAGGTTACGGAACCGTTGGCCTGTCGCCTCAAACAGCGCGTTGGCCAGAGCAGGTGCTGCAGGTGGTGTTGGCGGCTCACCCACGCCACCTGGCAGAGCTTCGGTTTCGATGATTTCCACGTCAATACTCACCGGGGTTTGCGGCATGCGCGCAACCAGGTAGTCGTGGAAATTGCTTTGCGTGATTTCACCATTAAGTGCGGTGATCTGACCTATAGCACAACTGATACCGTAAATCAGACCACCTTCACACTGCGCCTTAACATGGTCAGGGTTGACTACGGTGCCAGCATCAATAGCAATGTAGGCTTTAGGAATAGTCCACTCACCACGACTGTTGACCTTCACCTCAATAACAGCCGCCGTATAACTTAAAAATGAGCGGTGGGCGGCCAGACCCAGATACCGGCCCTGTTGTTCGCGCTTATCCCAGTCTGCCATGGCAGTCACTTTATTAATGACATTTTTCAGTCTGGCGGTATCTACCGGGTAGTCATTGAGGTCATCACCATAGTTGCCATATTTGGCGTTGCTGGCGGCAAAATCGACATGCCGATCTTTACCAATCAATTGCAGCAGAAAGTCCTTGTGGTCTACTTTGGCCTGCTGGGCAAGCTCTGCCACAAATGACTCTTTGGCAAACGCATGGTAAACATTGGCTACGCTTCGCATCCAGCCGATACGCACATGGGCATTCGCCTCACCGCGCTCCAGTTGCAGGTTAGGGACATCAAACGGCGTATCCAGATGACCTAAATCCAGTTCGCCGTCGCTGGGCTTATTGGCTGCCGGATTAAAGGTTGATGAAATCGGCGGGAAAACCGTTTTATGGTACCAACCGGTAACTTGATTATTATCATCCAGCGTTGCGCTTAAGCGCTGACCACTAACAGAATGGTAGTAACCGTGCTTAATATCGTCTTCACGACGCCACACCACCTTCACCGGACGACCGGCCTGTTTGGCCAGCAGGGCAGCCTCAACCGCAAAGTCCGGCTTCGCTTTTCGGCCAAATCCACCACCGAGTAAGGTAACGTTAATGGTGACATTTTCAACCGGGATTTTTAAGGCCCCGGCAACTTGCTGACGAGCCGTTTGTGGTGATTGCACACAAGCCCATATTTCAGCGCTATCGTTGGTTACCACAGCGGTTGCGGCCGGCGGCTCCATTGGGGCCTGGGCCAGATGCGGCGCATAATAACTGGCATCCACCACTTTCGCGGCGTCGGCTGTAGCCTGCTCAAAATCACCCAGCTTACGCATTACTTCGCCAGGTTTGGCTGCGTTATCTAACAACGCCTGCTGATAGTCGTCGGAATTGTAGCTGGCATGATCGCTGGTTTGCCATTCGGTTTTCAGCGCGTTACAGGCCTGCCAGGCCAGCCAGGTATTGGTGGCAAGTACCGCAATACCGCCCAAAGGATTAAACAGCGCGGGGGCTGAGGCCGCTGGCATATCGATAACGTCGACCACACCGGCCATTTTTTTCACTTCAGCCTGATTTGAGGATTTTACACTGCTGAATAATACCGGCGGGCGCTGGATAACCGCATAAAGCATGTTGTCCATGCCCACGTCCTGACCATACACGGCGGTACCTGTGGTCATGCCGGTTAGATCAACGCTGGGCACGGCCTTACCAATTTGTGTCCACTTATCGCGGGATTTCAGTTTTAAATCACTCGGTTTCGGTACCGGTAACTTAGCCGCTACGGCTACCACATCGGCGAAAGCTACTTTGCGGCCGGTGGGTTTATGCACAACAAAATGCGCCTCGGTCTCACATTCATAGGGGTCAACCTGCCAGCCTTTGGCGGCAGCTGTACACAGCATCAGGGCGGCGGTGGCGCCGGCTTCGCGCAATCGCTGAAAGTTGCGGCGTACACTGCGAGAACCGTCAGTGTTCTGATCGCCATACTTGGCATCGCCCGTTGCCTGTCTAATGGTAACGTGCTGCCAGTCGGCGCCAAGTTCTTCCATCATTATTTGCGGAATACTGGTGCGCACTTGTTGACCCATTTCTGAGCGGTGGCAGGTAATTTCAACTTTACCGTCTTCTGAAAAGCTGATGAAAACATTGGGGGCAAAACTGTCTGGCTCCGGCGCATTGGCAAACATTGCATGCCCACGGGTGGCTGGTAACAGGGCCAGACTGAGTGTAAAGCCTGAGGCAGTAATGCTGCGTTTCAGAAACGTGCGACGGGATTGGGAAATGGTTGAATCACTCATTCTGTCACCTTCACAGCTATCGACTCTGCCGCTGATTTAACCGCAGCGCGAATACGTGGATAGGTACCACAGCGGCAGATATTGCCAGACATGTGGGATTCGATTTGTTCGTCAGTTACCGGCTGTTGTTTGTCGACCAGTGAGGCCGCCTGCATAATCTGACCACTCTGACAGTAACCACACTGCGGCACGTTATGTTCACGCCAGGCTTGTTGCACCGGGTGGGAGCCATCCTCAGAAAGGCCCTCAATAGTGGTGACGGCTTTATCGCCAATTGCTGCCATAGGAAGCTGGCAGGAACGGGTAGGCTCGCCGTCAAGGTGTACCGTGCAGGCACCACAAAGGGCCATACCACAGGAATACTTAGTACCGGTCATCTTCAGTTCATCACGGATAAACCAAAGTAACGGCATACTGGGATCCCCCTGGTAGTCAAACTCCTGTTGATTAATAGTGACTTTCATAACGTTCCTCTTTTTATCCCTGACGATAGTTTCGTTAAGTGGGATTAGATCAACATGTTCACGTTGATGATTCAATAAAAACGGGTTAGACGGCGGTACACCACGATTAATTCCGCCCGATTAAAACAACTGTTTTAACCATATAACCACAATTCGTTAGCTTTATTGCCTTTGTTTTTGTAAAGTCTTTGTTAAGTATTCTACAAACAATAATAACCAATAGATATAAAAGGTGGAAACGACAATGTCAGATGTGTCTGCAGACCCCACAACTTCTCAAGTAATGTCGCCTCTCGAATGTTTTTATTACCGCGAACAACATAGTCCGGATCATCCCTGCCTGGTGCAGCCAGTAGAGGGGAACTATCACACCTATTCTTGGGCAGAGGTTGCCTCTCAGGTGCGTAAACTCGCCTGGCGCCTCAACAATATGGGCCTGGACAAGGGCAGTCGTATTGCCATCTTGTCGAAAAACTGTGCCGAATGGCTGATGGCTGATTTAGCGATCATGCTGGCCGGGCATGTCTCGGTGCCAATTTTTGCTACCGCTGGTGAAGATACCATTCGGTACGTGCTCAGACATGCTGATGTAAAGCTGGTATTTGTAGGCAAACTGGACGACGGCCCTAAACAGGCGGCGGCCATAGATGATGAAATCACCACGGTTTCCTTTCCTTACCCGGGCGTGAAAACCAATTATAGCTGGGCAGAGTTCAGCCACTGCGACAGCTTTACCGACAGTCCGACCCCTGGCCCTGATGAGCTAATGACAATTATTTATACCTCGGGCAGTACCGGCAGTCCGAAGGGCGTTATGCATTCTTACAGCGCCATGGCCTGGGCGGGCGCCCAGGCGAAAACCGATCTGTCACTGGGAGAGGATGACCGGCTGCTCAGTTATTTACCGCTGGCGCACATTACCGAACGGGTATTGATTGAAATGGCGGCGTTACAATCGGGCATGACGCTCTATTTTATCGAGTCACTGGATACCTTTCAGCGTGATGTGCAGGAATGTCAGCCTACCTTATTTGTGTCAGTACCGCGGTTATGGACTAAGTTTCAGCACGGTATTCTGCACAAACTGTCACAAACCAAACTTAATATTTTGCTGCGCATACCGGTAGTGAATGGCCTGATTAAGAACAAAATTCGCAATGGTTTGGGGTTATCGCAGACCAAGTTGTGCGCTAGTGGATCTGCGCCGTTACCGCCGGTGATCACTGCCTGGTTCGAAAAGCTGGGCATCGAAATTTGTGAAGGGTGGGGCATGACAGAAAATGCCGCACTGGGCACGGCTTGTCTGCCGTTTCGCAAAGATAAAATTGGTTGTATAGGCCGCCCGTGGGGAGGCGTATCGCTGAAGTTGTCTGAACAGCAGGAATTATTGAGTAAATCGCCGGGCAACATGATGGGCTATTACCTCGACCCTGAACGAACGGCTGAAGCCTTTACGGACGACGGCTATCTGCGTACCGGAGATAAGGCTATCGCCGATGGTGATGGTTACTATTCTATTACCGGTCGTATAAAAGACATCTTTAAAACCGCTAAAGGTAAGTACGTCACACCGGCGCCTATTGAGGCCAAACTGATGGAAAACAGTGTGATTGAGCAGGTGTGTGTAACGGGGGCGAGCTTACCTCAGCCCATTGCCTTACTGGTGTTATCCGAAGAAGCCCAGGAACAGTCAAAAAATCAGATTACGGCTTCCCTGCAACAAACGTTGAATAAAATCAACGGCGGGCTGGAGAGCCATCAGCGTCTTGATCACCTGGTGGTGATGGCCCAGCCCTGGACCATTGAAAATGATTTGCTGACTCCAACGCTTAAGGTAAAGCGTCACGTACTTGAGGAACGTTTTCCAGAAGTGATCCATCAGGCCTATAATGATAAAGTCGTCTGGCAACATGATTCAAACTAAGAACTTAGGAAATATCATGAAACATGGCAAGGGATTGTTATCAGGCTGTATCTTGATGAGCTTTTCGGTCGGCGCTCTGGCCGACCTTGGGGCGTTAAATGACGCCGCTAAAAAGCTTTGCAATAAAAGTAAGGTTTGCCTGCAGCAGGAAATGGCCGCCGAGGATGATTTACCGCCGGGTATGGCAGCCATGCTCGATAACATGATGGGTGAGTTGTGCAAGCAGTACATGTCTATCGCAACGGTGGGCGAAAATCACGAAATCATTGAGCCGGCAACGGCATGTCTGAATTCTATGGCAGATAAAAGCTGTGATGAGCTGTTAAACGGTGAAGAAACAACAGCTGCCTGCCAGCGCTATGAACGCGTGGCAGAAAACTACCGCCAGTACTAAAGGGAGTGCACCCTATCCGCTGCAACGGATAGGGTGCAGCTACTCATGAAGGGTAACGCTGTTGTAAGCCCTGATAAACCTCATCGGCATAGTCAGGATTGTTAATATCCAGTGCGTCCAGCACATCTACCAGATGCTCATTGTCTTCGCGACCCTGCCAGGTTTTTTGATAGGTACCGGCTTTGTAACCATTATCCTGACGGAAAAAGTTCAGCACGTTTTTGCCGACGTACTGGCGGTAGAGTTCGTCACCGGACATTTCGCACTGTGCAACAATATGCATAAACAAGGGCACGCTGAAACGTTTAGCGGCACACAGGCCCGCCATTAATTCCAGATTGTCCAGTAACGCCTGTTTCTCGATGGCATAATCTTTACCGTCAAAGGTCACCATAGGCTCAGCTTGCTGAGCCAGTTGCGCTGCCAGGGCATGAGCCGTTGCCTCAACATCGCCATTGTAATCAATAATGCTGGCCGACAGAGCAAAGTGCCAGATATCCACCAGTTCCATTTGCAATTGTGGCAGGTCTTTGTGTTGCGCTTTCCACCATTTCCAGCCGTGGTGTTCGATTGCCTCTACCGACTCCACCATCGCGGCGCGTAAATAACCATATCCGGCGGTTAACCATTGTGGGTTTACTTTGCAGTTCATTTTATTCTGCAGCGACAACATGGTGTTTAATTGTTGTTGAGTAAGCATAAATTACCTAATTTGGGGTTTGCTGACGGAGCGGCAATGCGCAGCGGGAGGCATGGCTTGCTGTCCTGATTCATAGGCGGCTAGTCTACCACGGTGGACTAGCGGGATGAACGCTGGTGTCGGCAAAATCATTATTTTGAGAAGCAGAGGTGCAATGCAGATGCACTTTTAATGAGCGCGTGCACCAATATGAGGAAGCATTAGAATTTATACGATTTAGGCTATTGTTGTAAGTTGTTGATTGTTATGGCTTTAAATGTTGGCATTTATTCTGCAATGCCATGTTTGTTAACTGCGCTGGATTCTGGCGCTAACTTTGGCCGGTGCCAGGCAACGCCGGCGCAAAGTTGTCAGAATATGGCCCGTAACCTTCCCCATACAGATTTTTCGTGTCCTGAGGTCTGTATGGGTTTTTTTATGTCCAAATTCTGATGCGCGATAATATAGCCCACTGCGCATATTTTGGCCAGTTAATTTTCCCGCATATTTCTAATTTCATCCTTAAGGTGCATACTAGGCGTTCATTCGGTAACAGGAACACCGACGCTTTGCTCACTCTTTATCCGTCAAATAAACTCGAACATTTAAGCTTTTTGCTGGCCACTTTACTCGACCGTCAACCCGCAGCAGGTCTGAGTCCGGACGTTATTCTGGTAGAAAGCCCCGGCATGCAACACTGGTTAAGTATGGAGCTGGCCGCCAGTCGTGGTATCGCCATGAATATTGACTATCCGTTACCGGTTCGTTTTATGTGGGATACCGCCAGAGCCGTACTCGGGCCCGACTCGGTTCCGCGGGAATCACCGTTCCGTCGGGAAACGCTGCGCTGGCGGATTTACGACTTATTGACCCAGCCAGAGCAGCTGGCTCACCCGGCGATGTCACGGGTGTTACGGTTTCTGGATAAAAGTCAGGCCAACGGCAGCGGCCATTTACAAACCCTGCAATTAGCCGTGGCGCTGGCCGATTTACTCGAGCAGTATCTGTTATACCGGCCTGACTGGCTGCTGGCCTGGGAGCAACACCAGCAGGTAGTGGCCGAAGACGCTGATGAAATCTGGCAGGCCCACATCTGGCGACTGCTGGTGAGCGATACGCCTGCGCATCCCGCGCGTTTGCACGAGCAAATGGTCACCGCCCTGCAACAGCCATCTGAAACGGTGATTAAAGCGTTACCAAAACGTATTATTCTGTTTGCCATTAATACCATGGCGCCGCAGTTCGTGGCTTTTTTGGATGCGCTGGCGCAATGGGTGGATGTGCATCTGTTTCACTTAAACCCCTGTGTCAATTACTGGGGTAACCTTGCCAGTAGGGGGGAGCAGGCCCGACTGCTCCGAGAGCAGGGAATTACGGCCTGGCTCGAACAAGCGCAGGAAAACCCCTTGTTGGCGAACCTGGGTCGGCAGGGGCGGGATTTGTTTAATCAGCTCACCGAACTGCAAAGCTATGAGATCAGTGCCTTCGATATGCCTGCACCGGATGAACAGTCAGTGCAGACGTCGATGTTGAGTCAGGTACAACATGACATTCTTGAAGCGATTAATGGCAGCAACGATTTTCGCTGGGTACCCGGTGATGACAGCATCCTTATCAATTCTGCTCACAGTACGCTACGAGAAGTGCAGTCGCTGCACGATTATTTACTTCAGAGATTATCTGAGGATCCGGCGCTGCAACCGCGGGATATTCTGGTTATGTGTCCGGCTATTGAAGAATACGCACCGGCTATCGAAGCCGTATTTGCCAGAGTCGGTACGCTAAACAGTGACGATGATGCTTCGCCGCGACTACCCTGTACCATTGCCGACCGTTCGCCACTGGATGCCGATCCGCTGGTGGCGGCATTTTTGTCGCTGTTATCTTTACCCGACAGCCGGTTTAGTGTCACGCAAATTCTTGAATACCTGAGTCTGGTGCCGTTACAACGCAAATTCAGCCTCACCGAAGAGAGTCTTACGGTGATCGAGTACTGGCTGGAGCGGGCGAATATCCACTGGGGACTGGACGGCAGGCACAAAGCACAGGTAACGGAATTTGCCGTTGACAGTGACATGTACAGCTGGCAGTGGGGGTTACAACGCTTATTGCTGGGAATGATTAGCGAAGATGCTACGCTTTTACTGGATAACTGTGTAACCGTACCAGACGTGGAAGGGCAGGAAAGTGTCGAGCTCGGCAGGCTGATGCTGATTGTAGAGCAACTGCAAATTCACAATCGTGAGCTGGCCAGCCCGCGCACAGCCGATGACTGGCAGGTGTATTTAAACACTCTTCGGGAAGACTGCTTTATCCCGGGCAATGACGATATCGACAGTTGGGAGAGCATAGGTAAAACCATTGCGGATTTAGCCTTACAGTGCCAGCAAGCTGGCTTTACCGGGGAACTGAGCCTGGCCGAAGTGCGCGATGTGCTGACCAAACGTTTTGCCACACCGGATGCCGGTAACCATTTTATGACCGGCCAGGTCACCTTCTGCTCCATGCTGCCGATGCGGAGCATTCCCTTTAGCGTAATAGGCATTCTGGGCCTCAATGACGGAGATTTTCCGCGCAGTAACCCGCCAGGCAGCATTAATATGATGGCTCGTCACCCGGGGCGTCTCGGCGATCGGTCCCGCCGTCAGGAAGACCGCTACCTGTTTTTAGAAGCATTAATATCAGCCCGTCAGGCCCTTTATCTTAGTTTTCAGGGGCGCAGCGCGTTAAATAATGCCGAGCGCCAGCCTAGTCTGGTGTTGCAGGAATTAATGGACTTTCTCGGTCAGGCCTACGGCTGGCAGCCAGACGCGGTGCGACAATTGCCGTTGCACCCGTTTAGCCCAGCGGTGTTTAACAGCCCTCGGCCGGCATACAGTCAGGGCTGGTACCGGTTGGCACAGTCCATTGCCGGGCTGCAAAATGAGCAAACTGACAGTGTTATTGAGGTATCGGCAAGCAGCCATCAGACCCGCCAGCTCAGCGCTACCGACATGGCACGCTGTTTTGATGATCCTCTGGCCTGGCTGGCACGGCAACTGGGTCTCAGACTGGAACTCGATAATCGCCTGTTAGAAGACAGTGAGCCCTTTGAAACCAATAAACTCAGTCGTTATCAGTATGTGGATGAACTGGTTAACAACCCGGCAAATACCAGTGCCGACCAGCTCACAGCAGAGTTTTTGTTAAGCGGCGAACTGCCGGATACCCCCATCACCCGCGCTGAACTGGCCAGCTGGCAGGAGGCCGCAACATTGCTTAATCAGGCCTTGCCCGGCGGTGACGAGCACCTGCTGGCATGTCGGGTGAGCTTAAACGAGTGGCAATTGTATGGTACCTGTTATCAACACAACGAGACCCTGGTGACGTATCATGTCGGGCAGCACCAGATAAGGCGTAGCTTAAAAGCCTGGCTGACCATGCTGATTGCCAATAGCCAGGGCATTTCGCTGCCGCTGACCCTGCATTATATCGACTGGAAAAAACAGCCGCTGGCACTGAAATCAGAATCTTATCAACCTTTAACGGCCGATGAGGCCACTGCACAGTTGCTCAGGTTTATTGAGGCGATGAAACAAATAGAGGCAGGCCCTAGTTTACTTTATCTGGCGGTGGCCGAAGCGTTTTATAAGTATGCCGGCATGAACACCGACAGTGACGACTGGCATGAGAGTAACGAAATTGCCAAACGCTGGCATGATATCACCGACAGCAATAACCCCTACAGCAAGCTAGGGAGTAACGGATACTTTAACTGGTTTTATAACTATATTCCGCCTGCTTCGCAACTGCCCCTTGAGCAACTGGCCGATCTCTATTGCGCTTTTCTGGGCAACTTTAAAAGGGGAAGAAAATGACCGCACAACATCTGGATGTCATTAATCTGCCCCTGCGCGGACGCCACCTGATTGAGGCCTCCGCCGGTACCGGTAAAACTTTTAATATTACGCGGATTTACTTACGTTGCCTGCTTGAGCAACGCCTCACCGTGCAACAAATTCTGGTGATGACCTTTACCAAAGCGGCCACCGAGGAGATTCGCGGTCGTATTGCTGCCACGCTGCGGGACGCCCTGGCATACTGGCAGGCGCGCACCCTTGATAAGCCGTTCGATTCAGACCCGGTGCTCGACGAACTCTATCAACGAATCGTTGCCGAGGAGGCGTTAGCCTTACTGCAGGCGGCGCTGCTGGAACTGGATGATGCGGCCGTATTTACCATCCATAGCTTCTGCAATAACGTGTTATCCGATATGGCGTTTACCTCTGCCGCGCCGCTGGAGTTAGCGCTGGCAACTGATACCCGGGCGATGTATTTGCAGAGCTGTGAAGACTTTATCCGTAAAGTCAGCCGCGATGAGGAAGCCTTTGCGCAGCTGGCCAGTCATGGTTGGCATACGCCTGAACAGCTGTTGCGTGATTTTCTGCCGTTAATGGAGTTTGCTAACCCGCCGCACATAGCGTCAGAGCAACAAATCAATGAACAGTTCGATGCGGCGCTGGATAAGCTGGCAGAGCAATATCAGCCGCAGGCAAGCGCCCTGTACACGGCATTGGTGGATAATGAAGCACTGTTTTTAACCGCCGTTATTAATAAGGATGAAGAGCGGGCCAGAGAATGGCAGGTGATCCTCGACTGGCTGCAAAACGGTCCGTTAACGGATATCCCCGAAGAGTTAGGTAAATTTATCAACGGCAATCGCTACCGTGCCAAGCGCGAGGGCATAGCCGAGGCGAAAGCCCTGGTTGAACCGGCTAAAACCTTGCGTACTGAATTAACTCAAGCGGTCGGTAAACTGAATATGTCGCGTCAGGCGCTGCTTGATAAAGCGCCGGTCTATGCGGTGGTTTGTGAGGCGGTAGCGTTTGTGCGTGATTATGTCAGCAAACAAAAGCAGCGCTTAAGTACGGTGGATTTTAACGATCTGATCCGCTTGCTGGCCGCTCAAATAGACACCCCGGATTCACCGCTGTGTGTGCAACTGCGCCAGCGCTATCCGGTAGCACTGGTGGATGAGTTTCAGGATACCGATGCCGATCAGTATCACATTCTGGCTAACGTTTATCCCGGGCAGGATTTTCTGCCTCAGGGGACGACTACCTTGTTGATGATCGGCGACCCTAAGCAGGCCATTTATGGTTTTCGTGGCGGCGATATTTTTACCTATTTGCAGGCCGCAGAGCAGGCAGAGTATCGCTGGGTAATGGATACTAACTGGCGGTCGGTAAAGCCCATGGTAGATGCCTACAACCGGTTATTCTGGGGCGCCGCGATGTGTCAGGAGCGCCGTGATCTGTTTAATTTTGGCATCACTTATGAGCCGGTCAATGCCAGTAGTGGCGCCAAAGCGGCTAAGACGCCGCTTAAAGATACTGCATCAGACCGAAGCGCGCTGACATTTATTGCCGACGAGCCCGACGAAGACGCCAGTAACAGTAAAGGCGCTACCCGCCAGCGCCTGGCAGAATTACTCACCAGAGAAGTGGTACGTTTGCTGGCTCAGGCGCAGCTTGGGGAGCGTAATGTACAGCCTGCTGACATCGCGATTCTGGTACAGACCGGTAAAGAAGCCACCATTGTTCAGAATGCTTTAAAGACGGTGGGGTTACCCTCAGTGTATCTGTCAAACCGCAACAGCCTGTTTGCCAGCGCAGAAGCCGCCGATACCCTAATGGTCCTGAATGCTATCTGGCATGCTCATGATTTGCGCCTGGTCAACGGTATTATCGCCAGCCCGCTGCTGGGACTCGATCGCCAGCAGATCCAGACGCTGCTCACCGACGAATACGCCAGTGACTGGGATACACTGCTACTACAAATCGCGCAGTGGCGGGAGATTTGGGCACGGCGCGGCATTATGGCGCTGCTGCTGGCGATGCTGCAAAACAGCTACCTTCCGCACCAACAGGAAGCCGAGCGCAGCCTGACCAATTATCAGCATCTGGCTGAGGTGCTCGAGGAGACCGCCAGAACCTATAATCAACCCGGTCATTTACTCAACTGGTTGCACCGGCAGGTGCGGCAGCCGGAGCAGGCCCAGGAACACATTCAACGCCTCGAAAGTGATGCCAGGCTAATTCAGATTGTTACTCAGCATGGCTCGAAAGGCCTTGAATATCCCATTGTGTTTGTGCCCTTTGCCAGTGAATACCGCGACCCGGTGAAGTTTGGTAACAGTCAGTCAGAGGTGTTGCGCTATTACGATCCGCACAGCGCCAGCCAGCAAATGGCTCTTGGCGCAGCCCCGGACGTGCTGGCACGTGTACGCAGTGAAGGTGAAGCCGAGTCCATGCGGTTATTGTATGTGGCTATCACCCGGGCTTCCCACCGCTGTTATTTGGGCGTTGGGGAAGATAAGCTCAGCGACCAGTCTGCGCTAGGAAAAATTATGCGCCGTGCGGCGTTTTATGACTGGCGTAGTGCAACAGAAGCGCTGATACAGGAAGGTGATGGTCATACTGCACTGATAAGTGAAGTAACGGAAGAGACCTTGCCGGCGGCGCAAATTGATGCGGTTAAGCTCAGGTGCGCAACCTTTGAACGAGCGCTTGAGGATAACTGGCGACTGTACTCGTTCTCGGCAATCACCCGGCAGGCGGTGCACACTACCTTCCGCCATCGTGAGGCAGAAGCCGTAGCGACAGACAATAATACGTTGCCGGTGACCGCTAAAAGTGAAGCGCTGCGTTTTCAGCTTAAAGCAGGCGCCCAAAGCGGTAACTTGTTGCACGACATTCTGGAAGTGACTGACTTCAGCGCACCGGACTGGGTGGAAACCGGAGCGGCGGTTGCCCGCCGATATGGCATTGATGAATCAGACCATGACGCACTGTTTAGCTGGCTCGATGAAGTGCTGACAACGCCCCTGGAATTAACCGGGGCGGGGCCGGTAAAACTGGCCGATTTGGCCATGGCCGATACCCTGCGTGAAGCGGAGTTTTATTTCCCTCTGCACCAGGCTGATCGCCGCGCCGTGGGCCGGATTTTACAGCAACACCGCCAGTCACAGGGTGGTGAAGCCTTACCCGCCGTGCTTGAGGGCGTTAGGCTGGAGGGCATGATGCATGGTTTTATCGACTTGATTTTTTGCGTCGACGGCCGCTATTTTGTGGCTGACTATAAGTCCACTATGCTGGGCGACAGCCTCGAAGACTATCAGCCACATAAACTGAATCAGAATAACCAGCAGCATTACTACGACCTGCAATATCTGATTTACAGTGTCGCCTTACACCGCTTCTTAGCGCAGCGTATTGAAGATTATGATCCGGATATCCATTTTGGTGGTGTAGCCTATTTTTACCTGCGCGGTATGTCTGGCACTTTTCCGCCCGGGAGCGGCGTGTTTTTCCACCCTTTATCGGCGGATTTGATTGCTGAGATGGAACTGGCGCTAACCGGTAAAGTTATGCAGGAGGCACTGTGATGTTTGCCAGTTATTCCCTTTGTACCGCGCGCCTGGCGGATATTGAAGCGATTGATTATTTCTTTGCCCGGGAGCTTACCGGACGGGTGGGCAGCAGCAACGAGACCGACTTTTGTTTATTGCTGGCGCTGAGTCGGGCCCAGCGGATGGGGAACAGCTGTCTGATCGTGAGCGAACTCGCCGGTGAGCACTATTTTGCCCATAGCGATGAGCCCGACAGCGGATTTATCTTTGCGCAGCAGGATGAGTTGCTTTTCCGTGCGCAAGCAATGGTTAACCACCCGGGCATGGCCGGGCGCTTGCATTGGTATAACGGACGCCTGTACACCGCTCGCTACTGGCAGTTCGAGCAGCAACTGGTTGCCAGCATTGCTGAGCGCAGCGCACCAGAACCATTAACAGACGAGCAGATGGCGGCGTTATTACAAGCCTGGCCAAGCTTGTTTCCGGTGCAGCAAAGCGAGCAGCAGGACTGGCAACAGGTGGCTACTGCACTGTGCATTAATCGCCCCTTTGCTATGCTATCGGGCGGCCCCGGTACCGGCAAAACCTATACCGTGGCCCGCTTACTGATGGCGCTGCAGGTTGCCTGGCAGGGCACATTAAATGTAGTCCTTACAGCGCCCACCGGCAAAGCTGCCCAACGACTCACTGAATCGGTGGATGCGGCACTGGCGCAATTTGCCGGTCATCCGACGCTGGCTGCGTACAGTAGTGGTATGCAACAGCCAGCGATGACCCTGCACAGGCTGCTGGGCATGCCGCGCTGGGGGATTCAAAGCCGGTTTAATCAACACAACCCGGTGCCGGCCGATGTGATCATTGTTGATGAAAGTTCAATGATAGATCTTGCCTTAATGACCCGCTTGTTCAGGGCGCTGGCACCACACACCCGGGTGATCCTGGTGGGCGATCCAAAACAATTACCATCAGTAGAGGCGGGGAATGTACTGGGGGATATTATTGCCGCACTGGGCACTGACTCAACGGAGAGTGTTGATGAAGCGTCTGCGCAGCAGTTTACGCGACTGTGCCCGCATTTACCGCCATTATCAGTGAACTCTAACAACCGGCCGGTGGCTATGCACTTTGCCCTGCGCCGGGCCCAGCGCTTCAGTGGTCAGCTGGCGGCAGTCGCCAGCGCTATGAATAACGGCCTGACTGACGGGATCTGGAATGAATTAAGTGTGCTGGAGGCCAGCCAGATGCACAGTGTTGAAGGTGTGGCTACCAGCAGTTTTAGCGCGCTGGATAACCACTTTGAGCAACTGGCGATAAACTGGTTTGGCGCAATTAGCCGGGCCGGGTCTTTGCCTGATGCTATGAACCATTTACAGGCCGGGCGCTGGTTAACGCCATTCAGGCAGGGAGATTGGGGAGCGCTGGCGCTTAATCAGCGCATAGAACGCTTATTGTCGCCGGGCGGTAGCCGTGGCTTTTATAAAGGTCGGCCAGTCATGATCACCGAGAACCATCACGGCCAGCGCCTGTACAATGGTGATATTGGCTTGATCTGGCCAGATGAGCGTGGCGTACTGAAAGCCTGGTTTACCGGCCAGGACGGCTCATTCCGGGCGATACCCATTATGCGCCTGCCTCAGCATGAAACCGTGTATGTGATGACCATTCATAAATCCCAGGGCTCCGAATTCAACCGGTTGTTATTGTTGGTGCCGGAAGCGCCTTCTCGTCAGGCGGCCAGCCTGTACAGCCGTGAACTGGTATACACCGGCCTGACCCGGGCTAAAACCGGAGCAGTGCTGGTAACTACTCAGGCGATTTTGCAGAACGTTGTGGCCCGCCGTCAGCAGCGCAAAACAGGCTTGCCGCAACTACTCGCCGGGGCGATTGGCGTTAATCGCTGAGTGGTACCTCACTAAGGTGCTGCTGTCGTTTAGCAGTGGTAAGTTGGTTATTAATATCCACGAAATACAGTAAACAATCCGATTTGGCGATGTCACTGCGCGTGGTGACCATAAAAAACTTCAGCGGCCGGGTAACGGTGAGCTCGCTGTTATCGGCACAGAAATAGTCGCTCAGGTATTCACCGGGCTGCTGGCCGGCGAGCCTGAAATGTTCCAGCCGGGCATGATCAAGCCAGCCTAATACCTCACCGGGGCGGGTAATGCCAAAGTTACGTTGTTCGATATCCTGACGGATGGTGACATTGGCGCCAAATACCGGCCGTTCCGCATAAGCCAGCGTAGCATGGCGATGAATCTCCAGACGCTTGGGTTGTTCGAGTAACTCAATATCCTGACGCGGGGCAAAGACATCCTCAGCCGCCAGATAAGAGCGTAAGCCGTTATAGGCATTTAAGGTGGCCAGCTCATCCATGGCACCACCGGACTCGATGGTAACAATGGGACAGCAAAAAGGCACTTCCATCAGCGAGCCCAGCTCAATATCAGTATGAATAAACCAACGGGTAAAGTGTGAAGCCAGCGCTGTATACTGAGTGCCCAGCCGGGTGGAGACGCTGAAGGCTGGCCCGCTGCCAGAGGTATTATGCACATCCACAATAGCTTCGGGGGCTAAATCCACCAGGTAATCCAATACCTGCTTGGCCAGCATCCCCGGCGCATCGGTATAAGGCGGTTTGAAACAACGGTTAATATCCCGGTGATGCGGCAAAGCTCGGTGGGTGTAAAGGGGGTCATGCAGCGCGGCATCTACCGAAACCACAATAAAAGTAGTATCGGCATAGGGCTTAAAGCCTTCTTTTAACAGGCGGTGTAAAGCCTGAAAACCAGACGGTTCGTTACCGTGTAACAAGGTTGTGATGGCGCGTTTGCGGCGGGTTCTGCCGGGTATAAAGATAATCGCCGGTCCGCCCAGCATCTGCAGAAAACTCACGCTGGAATCAGGGATTTGCTGTGGAGCGGGCGCATGCAGAATTTTAAAGCCGGGCAGAGCAGGTGTGGCTAATCTGGCGGTTCCCATTGCTACTCCCAGTAGGCCACAGGTTCACCACTGTGGCTCAGTTGATAGTACCGGCGACACAGTTCGCCCAGTACTTTTGATTCAGGATATTGGCTCATTAAGGTTTTATAGGTGTTTAACTGCCACATGGCGCCGGTTTGCCGTGCGGCCAGGCGATGTTCGATAATACCGAGATAATGGTCCCGCTCTTCGCGACTAACACCGATTTTCGCCAGTCCATCGTCGGCCTTACCGATCAGATCAGACAGTATTGTCGTGACCTTATATTCCTTTAACTGATGCTGGTGTTTTTGCGGCCACAGGATTTGAGCGTTCAGACCTGACTGGGCACAGCGGTAAAAGTTGTATTCGGTATAGCGGAATGGCAGGCGCTGTAGATACTCTTCAATGTGATCCGACAGTGCCTCAACCAGGCCAATCTGTAACGCGGCGTTGGCAAGCATATCCTGATTGGTGGGGCCGGCTGGCAGACTGCGGTATTCAATGCGTACGTGGCCGTTTTCACCCGGTTCGAACACCGCGCGGTTCCAGCTCCATACCGTACCGTGATGTAAGTTGAGTTCGGCGAAAGGTTTGCTGGCGCCGTTTAATCGCTCTGCGGTTACCGGCAACACTGCAGGGTACAGGGCCACGCTCTCGGTCAGGCAATCGGCTATGCCATTGCGTAACCAGCCATGACCATAACTCACCCTGGCTGGCTGACGCCACTGGGTGGCATTGGTGTCACGATAATCGATAGCCTGTTTGAACAACGCAATACGCGTTTCCTGCCACAGCCGTTTGCCCATAAAAAACGGCGAGTTTCCGGCCAGAGCCAGCACTAACGGTGAGATAAGCTGCGCGGTGTTATAACAGTCGGTAAACCGGCTGTCTGCGATGCGGTGATGCAATTGAAAAGAGGTGTTAGCGCCTTCCAGCGTGACATCATCACAGGTCGTGCGCACCACATCCTGACCATGAATATCGATGTCAAATGGTCCGCCGCTTTGCTCGCTGAGTTCCTGGGTGAGTGCTTTGTAACGCGGGCGGTTGGTTAAGTAGTCGGCGGTCAGATGACTACCAGTCAGTGTCGGTAATATCCCTATTGCCATGGCGTGGCCATCGAACAGGCTGGTGGTTTGGTCAATCGATCGGCTGGCTTTATCTAATTGTTGCTGAAGCTGCGAGAAGGGCGTACCGGCGGCATTGACCGGCTTAAGATTAAATTCCAGATTGTATTGATTTAATTCTTCCTGAAGACCATCAATGCGAGCTTTATCCAATACCGCTTCAACAATTGGCGCAGGGTTGAACTGGCGGTTGACCAGATAAAATTCTAACTCGGCGCCGAGGCTTACCTCGTCGCGGTTGTAACAATCGCGGCTGAGCTCATGTCTGACCTCGCACAGTTGTGCCTGCACCCGTTGGTCGAACAGTACACGTTGAGCGTCGGTAAAATCATGTTGTTGAAAATTAAGACCCATATATTCTCTGTGTCGGTTACCAATACTAAGTGTAGCTTATCGTTGAGCAGAGTAACGACAGGCGGCAAAATGCTCCTTGATACAGATCAAGCCAGATCACAACTGACGTCAAGGCAAAATAATGTTTGCGGTAAATCAATAATCGTCATGCGCGATTGGTCGGTGGTAATGGCGGTTTGGTCAGTCGTGACTGGATTTATGTGCCCGGTTTGGGTAGCGTAAAGTGAGTGCCAACAATAAATTAAAAAAAACCGGAGGGAATCCCGTTGCGCGTTTATGTTCTGCTAGCCAGCCTGGCGCTGATGGCTGTTTCGCCTGCATGGGCGGAGACCATCGCATCCTTTACCAAAGATATGCAAAAGCAAACGGGGTTTATTCCCGTATATTACAGTAGTGAAGACGATAAGGTTTATCTGCAAATTGAAGCGCTGGATGAGCCGTTGTTATTCCAGTCCAGTCTGCCCCATGGTGTAGGCTCCAATGATATTGGCCTGGATCGCGGCCAATTGGGCGCCACGCGTTTGGTGCAGTTTGAGCGCTACGGCAATAAGCTGCTGCTTAAGCAACTCAACACCGAGTACCGGGCAAGTGCCGATAACCCGGCTGAACGGGCCAGTATTGATGAGGCGTTTGCCGATTCTGTTATTGCCGGCTTCACCATTGAGGCCAGTGATGATGACAGTGTGTTAATCGACTATACCAGTCAGTTGTTGAGCGATATTCACGGCGTCGCCGAACGTTTGAAAGGCCGTCAGCAAGGCAGTTTTAAGGCTGATCCGCAGCGTAGCGGCGTATACCTGCCGCGTACCAAAGCGTTTCCGTTAAATACCGAACTGGAAGCACTGGTTACCTTTGGTGGCAAGGGCACAGGCGCGTATTTACGTCAGGTTACACCGGATGCCGACAGTGTCAGTGTACACATGCACCATTCATTTATTGCCTTACCCGATGATGGCTATGAGCCGCGTGAATTCCATCCGTTTTCTGGTTACTGGAAACACAGCTGGCAGGATTATTCTGCGCCGATTACCGAGCCCTTGGAGCAGGCTTATATTCGCCGTCACCGGCTGGCCAAAAAAGACCCTTCAGCTCCGGTGAGTGAAGCTGTTGAGCCGATTATTTATTACCTCGACCCGGGCATTCCGAAGCCGGTAATGAGCGCCTTACGGGATGGCGCAAGCTGGTGGGATCAGGCGTTTGCCGCAGCAGGCTATAAAAATGCGTTTCAGGTAAAAGTATTGCCCGAAGGTGCCGACCCAATGGACGTGCGTTACAACGTGATCAACTGGGTACACAGAGCCACCCGGGGCTGGTCTTATGGTTCGTCTGTAGTGGATCCGCGCACCGGTGAAATTATTAAAGGCCACGTTACCCTTGGTTCATTGCGGGTCCGTCAGGATTACCTGATAGCGCTGGGATTAACCAGTCCGTTTACCGGTGATAGTGAGGCAACCGAAGAGCAAAAAGAAATGGCGCTGGCACGTATTCGTCAGTTGTCTGCGCATGAGGTAGGCCATACGCTGGGCATTGCACATAACTTTGCTGCCAGCGAAAATGGCCGCGAATCGGTGATGGATTACCCGCATCCGAAAATCGAAATTAAAGGCAATCAGCTGTCGTTAGCTAATGCCTATGATAGCGGCATGGGAGAGTGGGATAACTATGTTATTGCCTACGGTTACCAGGACTTTGGCGAGACTTCCGATAGTGCTGAAGCGCTGCAGACTATGGTGGTTGAAGCTCGCGAGGCCGGACTGAAATACAAGTCTGACGCCGATGCCAGAGCGTCCCGTCACGGCTCATCCGATGGCCATATGTGGGATAACGGGGCTAACCCGTTGGCGGAATATGATCACTTGCTAAAAGTGCGTGATATTGCCCTGGCTAATATGGGGCTGAACACTATTCCTTCGGGCAATAGCCTGTCGTCACTGGAAAATGCGCTGGTGCCAGTTTATCTGTTGCATCGTTATCAGCTTGAAGCCGTGGCCAAGCAGGTGGGAGGTGTGCACTATTTCTATGAGAATAAAGGCGATCTGGATAAACCCATGGGGGTTAAGCTGGTACCTTCAGAAACTCAGGTCGAGGCGATGATGCGTTTAATTGATGCATCGAGTGTAGAGGTGCTTAAGATGCCTGAGCGTCTGTTATCTCTGATTACGCCGCCAACCTTTGCTGAAGCAGAAACCCGTGAGCAGTTTAATGGCCGGTTAGGTCGGGTGTTCGATCCGATTTCTGCTGCCGAGAGTGCCGCGGCATTCAGCCTGGAACTGCTGTTACATCCTGAGCGATTAAATCGCCTGGCTTATCAGCACAGCCGTCAGACCAGCATTCCCGGTGTTGATGATTTGATCCGCAAGATTTTCTCAGTGCATTTTTATCGTCAGCCTGAGCCCAGTGATAATCTGGTGGCCCGCCTGCAAATGGTGGCACTTCAGAGTGTGATGGGCTCATTGCAAAATGATGCGACATCACCGGAAGTGAAGCTGGCGATTACCGCCGAACTGATGACGCTTACAGAGTGGCTGGAAGATGAAGATGAAGTGCCGGGTTACCGGGCGCTGGAGCATTATCTGGATCATTACCTTGAGACCGGCGACTGGCAGATGGACTTTAAAGTGAAGCCTTTGCCACCGGGCTCTCCAATCTGAACCAGCGATTTATTTAAATCGAAAGAGGGCTTTTTAGCCCTCTTTTTTGTTTGCCCAGCGAAGCTGGCAAACCCGTCAGGTTGAAAGAAACCTGAATCACCCTGACTGGGGGGAAGATAATCCGAATGGCAAGGGCGTTGCTGGCCAACGGCAGGGTCCGAAGGAAGTCATAGGAAGTTAGAGGTACACAACGCAAGTGAACCTGATTCGGCAATGCAGGAGGGTAAGCGTGCAAAATAGCGTGAAGCCCGATTCTCAGTCAGTCCTGTATTGTGTTTGAGGGTGGCATTTCTAACAGGGAGCTGGTGCAGTAACTGGGGAAGCCTGACACCGTTATCTGGTGAACAACCAGAAGCATCTGCACGAGAGGCAACTCAAGGTAGGTGTTGGTGCGAGGTGGCAGATGACGCCGTAGTAGTGAGTAAGGTCCGGCCTGAGAAAGCCAGTAATGGTGTGGAGGACAAAACCGGGCTGACCGTCTGCAACATGTCAGATGGGGTCTTTACAGCCAAAAGCTGATAAGGACTGCGAAGGGCGGAAGTACAGGTAAAGTCTGTGATGAGCAGATATTTTTTTTAGTGGTACATGCGCCGATTAGCTATCGGGGTCTTCTTATTTGGCGGCAACGGGAGTTACTGACTGGATAAGAAACCGTACACGGGAGTAGCCTTACTGACGTTAAGTAGATTGCCATTGTGCTAGCACGCTTAACGGTAATGTGAAATACACCAACACGAAGAAAGGATATCGGTCCCCACACAGCGCACATCCTAAGGGGAGAAGATTGCGGGTTTATTATAGTTTGTATGGTCAACTGCTGAGTAAAGCACGGCTGTACAAAGGATTCAAAAAGGTGTTCAAAGCGAAAGGCGCGGCCGGAACAGATGGGCAGAGCCTGAGCGAGTTCGCCTCGGATCTGGATGATAATCTTGAGCAATTACGCCTCGAACTCGAAACCAAACGCTATACACCTCAACCGGTCAGACGGGTGGAAATCCCGAAAGAAGGCGGTGGAATACGGTTATTGGGTATCCCATCGGTACGGGATAGAGTCGTTCAACAAAGTTTGAATGATATCCTGAGTCCCATCTTCGAAGAGCAGTTTCATCCATCAAGCTTTGGTTACCGACCGGGGCGGAGCTGTCACGATGCTATCAATAAAGCCACGATGTTCATCCGACGCTATGAGCGGCCACACGTGGTGGACATGGACCTGTCGAAATGCTTCGATAAGCTGGACCATACGCTTATCATAGAAAGCATTAAAAGGCGGGTGCGTGATGGTAGCGTGCTGCGCTTAATCAGCCAGTTCTTAACAAGTGGGGTGATGGTTGATGGCCATTGGCAGCAGACAGACACAGGCAGTCCGCAAGGTGGAGTGATAAGCCCTCTGATAGCGAACATCTATCTGGATGCGTTTGATAAGGAGATGATGCAACGTGGTCACCGCATAGTGCGCTACGCTGATGATATTCTTATCTTGTGTCGCAGTCGTTCAGCGGCAGAGAATGCGCAACGACAAGCGACACAAATCCTTGAAGGTAAACTGAAGCTGACCGTGAACACAGAAAAAACCCACATTACGCACAGTGATGCGGGAATCAGGTTCCTTGGCGTGGAAATCGGAACGCAACATACCCGAATCCAAGCGAAGAAACTGGTAGTGTTCAAAACGAAGCTAAAGCAGATGACAAAACGCAATGGTGGAAAACCCTTGTACTTGGTCATTAATGCACTGAACCCACTCCTGAGAGGGTTTAGCCAGTACTTCAGGATTGCCAACGCCAGCAGAGCATTCAAACAAATCGCAAGTTGGCTAAGACGTAGACTGCGAAGCGTTCAACTTAAGCTATGGAAGAAGACGAGCCGCCTGCATCGTTGGCTACGACAGCGAGGCTATAAAGGTAAGTTCGCTTACATGAGCATGACGAGTTGGCGTAGCGCAAGAAGCCCGTTAGCAAGCTATGCGATGCCAAACAGCTGGTTCAATGAACTTGGACTGGTGAATCTGGAAGACGTTAGAACGGGGAGTGTGCCCAGCAGATACGCTGGATAAACCAGTACAGGAGCCGTATACGAGGCCCGTACGTACGGTTCTGTGAGAGGGATGAGGCGGTGACGCCTCACCCTACTCGATGTGGTGCGCCGGGCATGGCGCGTAGTGCTTTAGCACTGTTCGACTCACTGTGGTGGTGAGTTGATGACTTGGAGGTGGAAGTCCTCTGCACACCCGGCAAGGGGAAGTGCTAGCCGAACGGCAAGGGTGTTCATCGTGAGGTGAAATCTGAAGGAAGCCGAAGGCAAAATGCTGGCCTGACGAACAGGAAGCGGTTTAGGCGTTGTTGCAGGGTGAGGTGGCCATTATCACTAAAGCCCAATACTTGCACGGAATGCAGCAACGTAGAGCCGACAGGCATAAGCAGGAAGGTCGCGCGAATTACCCCGGGAGGTCTGATATTCTGCTATAGAGCTACTGACATCGCGAGGTGTCGGGATGGAATATCAGAAGTCAGCAGACGCCGTAGTAGTGCTATGAAACCGATAGCACGAAGGGCTGAACCTGTCACGAGCGGCAAGTCACGCGTGCTCTCGCGTTATCGGGACACAAGGCAATGAAGAATCATTGCTCCGGGACAAATATACAAGAAGGGTCGGAAACCTGGGCGGTGTTTGCGGAGTTCTAAACGATAAAGCGGCGACACGATGAACGAAACAGACTCAGGTATTGACTATGGTCAATACAGACAGGAACCGCCGTGGTACGGAACCGTATGCCCGGTGGTGTGAGAGGACGGGAGTTGCGAAACTCCCTCCTACTCGATCTTATTCTTCCTGTTGCCGGGTCAGGTAAAAATACTCGGTGAAGCATTTGTACAGCTGGGTTCCACTGAGCACCGAAGCGGAAGGAAAGTGCAGCATGGGGATCAGATCGCAGGGCGCGACAATGTCGTGGCTTCCCTTGTCATTGTCCAGCTCGTCGATGTTCAGCACACGGGCGAGTAGCTCGCCCTGTTTAATGTGTTGACCTGGCTTGGCGCAATATTCCACCATGCCTCCCCAACTGGTGAACAGAGTTTTATAGTCTTTAAGCGCCACACCGATACGGTCCATTACCGCCGGGCTAACCTGACTTTCGGGTAATAAGCCTTTCACCGTCAGATAACTGATAATGCTGCGGGCATCAATTTCACCTTCGGCAAAATCAATCACTTCCTGACTGCCCATTTCCAGCGTAAACGCCTCGATGCCAAAATCGATATTGCGGTTATCCCGCTGATTTAGGTTATCGGTGAGTGTCCACCAGGGGCAAAAAGTGGCTTCATCCAGGGCGCCGGCAAAAACGTTAGGGATAAATATACAATGAGGAAAGTTAAACGCCTTTGCGCTTTCGCGGGCATACTCCGGAATATAAATGTGGCGGGTTGAAACCGGCCCGTTATGTAAATCCAGCACAAAATCGGCATCCAGCGCCAACTGTTGCAACCGCAGGTTAAGCTGCTGAGCGAGGCCCAGCCCCCAAGGGCTGGCGAGCTTACTGGCGATCGCAGTGCGTAAATGGTCGCGAAAGCGCTGTTTAATTGAAGTTACCGATTCTTCCGCCGTTACTGTGTCAACAAAAGCTGCTATTTGATCGGGGGCGTAATAATACCCGCGATTCCAGTTGGTGCCGTTTACCGGATCAAACCGGCCAAGGGTATATTCTCCGGCTTTAATATTGGTGCCCACCGGATTACAGTTGGGTACCAGCACAATTTCGCCGCAAATGGGCATTGTCTGCAGCCACTGAATAAGGTGATAGATCACCACGTTACCCTGAACTTCGGCACCGTGAATAGAACTTTGAATGTACACTTTGGGCCCTGGCCGCTGCCCTTTAATACAATAGACTGGTACATTCATGCTACGGCCTGATGCATTCTGGGCGACCCGGATATGTTGTTTATTTATCTGATTGAGCATAACGACTCTTTATTTGGTTATTTTTGTGTGTTGGCAAACCGGGCACTGCGGATCGGCAGGCACCGTAAATTGCTGCCAGCTGAGCGACAGGCCGTCGTAAGTGAGTAGCTGGCCCGCGGGCAAAACCTGTTTGCCCATTAGCCATAGCAAGGCAATGTGCGCTTGTTGAGTGCCGATGGTGGCGACTACCGGTGCAAAAATACCGGCTTCCACACAGGACAGCTCTTGTGCGCTGAACAGCCGGGTAATGCACTGATAACAAGGGCTGTGATTAAGCGGATCAACCACCAGCAAATGTCCTTCAAAACGAATGGCAGCACCACTTACCAGCGGCCGCTGCTGCGCGTAACAGATGGCATTAATTTGCTGGCGACTGGCCGCACTATCAGTGCAGTCCAGCACCAGATCATGTTCGTTAATGGCCCGTTGAAGTGCTTCTTCGTCAAGTCTTGTGGTAACCGTATTAATGCGACAATCGGGGTTGAGTTCGTGTAATCTGTCGCGAGCGGCATGTACTTTAAACTGGCCAACCTGAGCGCGGCTAAACAGTAGCTGCCTGGGCAGGTTAGACGCTTCTACCTTATCATCGTCGACCAGGGTAAGCTGGCCTGTACCACTGCTGCATAACAACTGCGCAGCCGGACAACCAAGCCCGCCGACGCCGATGATCAGCACCCGGGCATTGAGTAATGCTTCCTGGCCTTCCAGGTCAATCTGGGGCAGCACAATATGGCGATTATAAGTGACCGCCTGGGGATAGCTGAGCGTATCTGCCATGGTTAGACTTTTATCCTGTTACATTTCAACGCATAATGTACCAATTCGACAGTCCTGTCGCAGCAGATTTTTAAGGACCATCATGACTACCGCTTCCGAATCACTGGCAATTGCTATTTTAACTGTATCAGACACCCGCACACTCGATACCGATACCTCAGGTCAGTACCTGGTTGAGGCCGTTACTGAAGCCGGCCACTCTGTGGCCGACCGCCAACTGGTAATTGATGATATTTACCAGCAACGGGCCATCGTATCGGCGTGGATTGCTGACCCCGCTGTGGAAGCCATTCTGGTAACCGGCGGTACCGGTTTTACCGGCAGAGATTCAACGCCCGAGGCACTTAGCGTTTTGTTTGATAAAACCGTCGATGGCTTTGGCGAATTGTTTCGTTACCTGAGCTTTCAGGAAATTGGTACCTCGACTATTCAGTCGCGGGCACTGGCCGGTTTTGCTAATCGTACTGTTATTTTCTGTCTGCCCGGCTCAACCGGCGCTTGTAAAACGGCATGGCAAGGTATTATCCGTTCACAACTGGATGCCAGCTTTAAGCCATGTAACTTTGTGGGCCATTTAAAAGGCAATCACTAGCTATGCAATTATCTCATGTGAATCAACAGGGCGAAGCCAACATGGTGGATGTCAGCGGTAAAGCGGTAACCACTCGTGAAGCGATTGCCGAAGGCGAGTTACATTTAAGTGCCGAGGCGCTGGCGCAGGTTAAAACTAACAGTGCCGCCAAGGGCGACGTGCTGGCTGTGGCCAGAATTGCCGGTATTCAGGGGGCAAAACAATGTGCCAGCCTGATCCCCTTATGTCACCCCTTAGCGCTGAGTAAAGTGGATATTGAGTTCACGCTTGATGAGCAGAATAACCGCATTATTACTCGTTGCCGCTGCAAGCTGAATGGTCAGACCGGCGTGGAAATGGAAGCGCTGACCGGCGTTAATGTGGCGCTGTTGACCCTGTTTGATATGTGCAAGGCGGTGGATCCGGCTATGATAATGACTAATGTCAGGGTGCTGCTTAAACAGGGCGGTAAGAGTGGTCAGTGGAGTCGTGATGAAGGTTAAATTATTTGCCCAGATCCGGGAAGTCACTGGGACTGAGTCACTGGAAATGGCGGTGCCGGATGATGCCACCATCGAAGGTGTGCGTCAGGCGCTAATGGCTAAAGGCCCGCAGTGGCAACAAGCACTGTCGGCTAACGTGCTCTGCGCCTGCAATCAAACGCTTTGTGATGGCACCATGGTGGTGTCTGAGCAGGATGAAGTGGCGTTCTTTCCACCGGTTACCGGAGGGTAGGATGTTTGCGCGGGTCAGTGAAGCCGATTTTAGCCAACAAGCGCTCTACGATGAGCTTTGCCTTAATAACCAGGCCAGTCAGTCGGGTGCCGTGGTTACCTTTACCGGTCGGGTGAGAGATTACAATGCCGAAGGTGCCATCGACGGCATTGAACTGGAATATTATCCGGGGATGACCGAGTCCGCGTTGCAGCAATTACTGGCGCAGGCAACTACGCGGTTTGGGCTTACTAATGCCGGTATTGTGCACCGCGTAGGCCGGTTGCCGAATCAGGCGCAAATTGTGTGGGTTGGTACTTGTGCAGCACATCGCCAGGATGCTTTTAGTGCGGCGTCGTACATTATGGACATGCTCAAACAATCGGTACCTATCTGGAAAAAAGAATGGGCGGGAGATACCTCAACCTGGGTGGCCGCCAAAGGCACCGACAATGAGGCGGCAATGCGCTGGCTGACTGATGATAAGGATGACTAACTGGCCATGAACCAGATTATGCAGTGTTTGTGGGCAATCGTTATGGCTATGTGCGCAACTCAGATGGCTCATGCTGCGCCATCCATCAATGTAGCTGTAGCGGCAAATTTTGCGGCACCACTGCAAAAGCTGCTGCCGGAATTTGAGGCGGCTAGCGGTATTAACGTGCGGGTAAGTGTTGGCTCGAGTGGCGCTTTATTTGCGCAGATCCAACATGGCGCGCCCTATGATTTATTTTTATCCGCCGACAGTAAACGCCCCCAGGCACTGGTTGCCTCAGGCAGGATAGCGGCGTCCGCCGTGCAGACTTACGCGGTTGGCCATCTGGCGCTGTTGGGCAACATTGATGGTCTCAGCGATCCACGGTTAACGGCGGCAGGTACCAGAGTTGCCATTGCCGAGCCAGACATAGCCCCATACGGACGAGCAGCTAAACAGCTGCTGGAACAGGCCGGATTGTGGGAAAAACTTGCGCCGGGGCTTATTCGCGGGACTAACATTCAACAAACACTGCAATTCTGGCAAACCGGCAATGTGGATGTGGCGTTTATTGCAGCTTCTCAATGTGTTACCTATCAACTAACCTGCCAGACTTTGCCGGATAACTACGCGCCGATTATTCAGCAACTTGCGGTCACCGGTAAGGGTGAATCCTCTATAGCTGCAAAAAAGCTTGCCGCATTCCTGCGCAGCCCCAAAATTCAGTCGCAACTGGCCGAAGCAGGGTATGCGCCGCTCGCGTCTGGCCCCGCTGAGGGAAGACATTAAACGTGGAATTTTCGGCAATCTGGCTTACCCTCAAACTGGCAGGGCTATCAACGTTACTGCTGATGCTGGTTGCCATACCGGTGAGCTGGTGGTTGAGCCGCTGGAACAGCCGCTTTAAGGCAGTAGTGCAGGCCTGTGTGGCATTACCGCTGGTGTTACCACCCACGGTACTGGGTTTTTATTTGCTACTGGCTTTTGCGCCCGACAGCCTGATTGGTGAAATGTGGTTATCCATTACCGGTGAGCGCCTGGCATTCACTTTTGAAGCCCTGGTATTCGGCTCGGTAATTTATTCATTTCCTTTTGCAGTGCAGCCACTGTATGCAGGCTTCGCGCAGTTACACCCCCACTATTTACACACTGCAAAGATGCTCAATTTACCCTGGCACGCGCGTTTGCAACGGGTTGTTTTGCCGGCTGTGAGGCCAAGTTTACTGATTGCTGCCGGGTTGAGTTTTGCCCACACGGTAGGCGAATTTGGTGTGGTACTGATGATTGGTGGCAACATTCCAGGAGAAACAAGAGTAGTGTCTATTGCGCTGTTCGACCAGGTGGAGTCACTCAATTATGGCAGTGCTCACCAGCTGGCTGCCGCGTTACTGGTTTTCTCGCTATTTTTGCTGATTGGCCTTTACTGGCTGCAGGGGCGGCGGAGGCTTAAATGGAATGTCATGTAACGGCTCAGGCCGGTCAGTTTGCGCTGGACATAGCGCTATCGACTGCTGCTGAGCCAAATTGGCTTGGCATCATCGGCCAATCCGGCGCCGGTAAATCTACTTTTTTGCAGGCGCTGGCTGGATTTAACGCTGCGGCCAATGTCACCGGACGCTGGCACAGTAAAGATCTCAATAAGCTTGAAAATGCGGTGCTGGTGAGTGCGCAAACGCCGCTGTTTCCGGCACTCAGCGTGGCAGGCAATCTTGAGCTGGTTGCTTGCCATAATCAGCAACTGGACAATGTTAATACCATAGTGGCATTGTGTGAATGTACTGCACTGATGTCCCGGCAAACCAATGAGCTGTCAGGCGGCGAACTACAACGGGTAAAACTGGCCAGGGCGTTACTGGCAAATCCAGCGCTGTTGCTGCTCGATGAGAGTTTCAGCGCCATGGATCGTGCCCTGCGCTTTGGTATTTTGTATAAACTAAAAGCGTACCTGGGGCAGCACGTCAAAGTGATTATGGTGAGCCATGATATCAACGATATCATAGTGAGTTGCGATCATCTGAGCATCATAGAAAGCGGTCGTTGTGTGGCTTGTGGGCCACTCAGTGAGATGCTTAACCCCGCCAGAGGGCACAAAACCAATGCTTCGTTGCCTTTAATCAGCGTGCTACACGGTGAAATAGAAGAGCGAAATAAAGGGATTAGCCGGATATCCATAGGCGGAAGATCAGTTAAAGTCGTGGATGAATCAGATATTCCGATGGGGCAGTCTGTACGGCTGTTACTTCCTGCCAGTGAAGTAACGCTCGCCACTGAAAATAGTACTGCCTTACACACTAACTGCCTGCAGGGTAGCGTGCAATCGGTGGTACCTTATTCGGCTACACAAAGTGCGGTAAAAATTGCGTGTGAGGGGCAAGAGTTAGCGGCGCTGCTGGATAACTATGACAGTCGAGTCAGTGAGCTGAAGAAAGGACAGTTGGTCTGGGCGTATTTCAGTGGTGAGCAAACGCTGGCCTGAACTGGCGCTGCCTCAGCATGCCTGATTTTGCTGCTCTGTACTGCCTTATAGCCTGGCTTTACCGGCCAGTTTAGCCTCGTAAAGGTACAAGTCGGCTTCACTCAGCAGCTGTTCCAGGCCAGGCGTATTAGTCGGCGGCGATACCACATAGCCGGCACTGATAGTGACTTTCCCCAGCGGGCTGGCTTCATTATCGATTGATAAATTAGCAACGGCGTCTACCATACGCCGGCCGATATTCCGGCATTCTTCCTGTGTGGTGTCGGGCAAGAATACGCTAAATTCCTCGCCACCAAAACGTACAATACTGTCGTGAGGACCGGGCAGTTGATCTTTAAGGGTTTGAGCCACGTCGAACAGACACTTATCTCCAGCTACGTGACCGTAACAGTCGTTGAAGCCCTTAGTAGTCAATATCAATCATGATAACGCCCAGAGTTTTATTCTCCCGGGACAGACGTTTGAGCTGCGTTGGGATTTCGGTAAACAGATAGTAGCGGTTATACAGGGCGGTTAACTGATCTTTGAAAGTCAGTTCGGTTAACAAGTCCAGGCGCAATTTACTTTGCAATAAGTTTTTTACACGGTGTACCAGGGTCGAGGCAACAACCGGCTTTCTGACGTAATCTGACGCTCCGGCCTGCCAGCACTTATTCTGAGTTTCTTCATTGCCGTCACCGGTTATAAATACTATCGGGCAGGCGGATGTATTGCGGTTTTGCTTTAACTGTTGGCAGAGTTCTATGCCATTAATGCCAGGCATATTGATATCGAGAACAATGAGGTCCGGCGGTTGTTTTTCGCAATAATCAATCACCTGTGCCGGGTCGTGAAGAAACGCGCACTGTACGATATCACTTAAAATAGTAGTGATTAACAGGCAACTGGACTGCTCGTCATCAACCACCAGTACTTTGCACTCTGCTAAACCTTTGCTGGCAAAAACAGATGCCTCTAGCGTGGTGTAAGCGGTTGTTTGTGTCATTGGGTTTTTCTATGCTGCTTTGCTGTTGTTCTATGGCAAGCCGGCTGCTTAGCGTTACCTCACCCCTAAGACATCCTGTGTCGGTTGACTTTCCGGCCGCGCTCTGGTCTCTGACTCCGTTTGAGCTTATTTAAGTGTATATCATTACATTAAATTTACAATTTATGACTAACCAAAGTCCTTTTTAGTCATAAATGCCGGGCTCAAACTGTTTATTTTCTGCAAAGGCTCGTAAATACAGAAATCTACACTAGGATTAAAATACCCCGCAAACACAGCGATTAGCTCAGGTTGCTAGTGAGTGGGGCAGACAAAGGCTTCTCAGGGTTACAGCGGTTGAAAAAGATATCAGTCAGGGTGTATGCGCTTATTGCTGCCGTTATCATTATGGTTATTGCAATGATTGCCGATCACAAAATAACCACTTCGTATAATCAGTCCGTGGTGGAAGATGTGCAAATAAACCTACGGGAAATCGAAGCTCTGGTGAAAAATGAATACGATTCCTATCGGGACGATATCTATTTTTTACATGACACTCCGCCCATAAGTGGCTTGACCAGAGCGGCGAAAAATAATGGCATAGACCCGCTTGATGGTACCACCATAGCCAAGTGGCGGAGTCGGTTAACCCAAATTTTTCGCAGTTTTACAGAAAATAACAGTCAGTATTTTCAATTAAGGCTGCTCGATGCCCAGGGCAATGAAACCGTTCGGGTGGAACGTCGGCTCGGGAAAATTTTCGCGGTTGAAACAAGCGATTTACAAGCTAAGGGCGATCGGTATTATTTTACCTCAACAAAGACATTGTCTAAACAGCAGTTATTTGTTTCGCATATTGATTTGAACCATGAATATGGACAAATTGCTTTCCCTCACCAACCCACATTGCGTATAGCGCTGCCGGTATTTTCGGAAAATCAGTTTTTCGGCCAGCTTATTGCCAATATCGATGTGTCTGAATTACTCAGTGAACTGGATGTTCTGGTTGGGGAGCATCTCACCATTATCCTCACCGACAAAGAGCAATATTTTGTTAAACATCCGGATAAATCTCTGCAATTCAGCCGGGATCTGGCGCCGGAGAAAACGTTTAACAGTGAATACGAGGTGATAGCCTCAGAAATAGCCGAATTAAACCGTTATGTTCAAAAAGGGGGAGGTCAGTCTGCGCTGGGCCTATCTCGCGATATCTTTGTGTCTGCAGGCAAAACCGGTTTTTTACACGCCTATGTGCTGGTTAATCAAGATCATTACCAAAATCAACTGGCTGGCCGACGCTTAGAGTCGATGGCGGGCTTAGGCGCCGTCTTGTTAGTGTCTTTGCTGGCACTTCGATACCTGGGGGCTAACAATCACCGCTTGTCAAAACTGCTGGTAGCGGCTGAAGAAGCTAAAGCGGCTGTTGATGTCGCGGAAGATGCGGTGATTACCGTTAACCATGAATGGCACATCACTAGCTACAATCAAGCCTTTGTGCATATGTTTTTATTACAGAAACAGGAAATCAGCGGCCAGAAAATAACCGAGTTACTTGCTCAGATAGGGGGAGAGGAAGTCGCTGAGGTCCTGCTTTCACGCCTTGGTACCGGGGTGAATGGTGTGGAATGGCAGCAGCAGATCCAGGGAGGAAGAAACATGTGGTTTCATTGCAAGGTTAATATCATCGATAACCCTCAGGCAAAAGCCGCCTATGCCATTGTTATTCGTGATATTACTGCGGAAAAAGAAAGTCTGCTAATGGTGGCCGAAAACAACCAGAAATTAGAAAAACAGGTGGCAGATCGTACCGAGGAGCTCAGAAAATCCCGCGACGAAGCGGTGGAATTGAGTCAGCTGAAAAGTAACTTTATATCAACCATCAGCCATGAAATGCGCACGCCGCTAAATGGAATTGTCGGCGCTACCACGTTATTGCGAAGTGAGTCACTGAATGCCAAACAGGCAAAACTGCTTGATATGGCCCAGAGCAGTGTTGATACACTTCAGCGACTGATAAATGATGTGCTTGATTTATCTAAAATTGAGGCCGGGAAGCTGGAATTAAACTTTCGCAATTTTAACCCCGAGGCGTTGATTGAAGGGATTACAAGTACCATGTCGGTGGTGGCCAATCAAAAAGGGATTGGTTTTTATATCGATACCAGTCAACTTAACTTTAGTTTGATTCACAGCGATCCGCACCGGCTTACCCAGGTTATCAACAACGTACTTAATAATGCGATTAAATTTACCAGTGAAGGCTATGTACTGTTGACCTGTAGGGGGGAGGGGGAAGACAACGAGGCTCGTCTGATTATTGAAGTTACTGATACCGGTAAGGGCATAGCAAGTGATCAGATAGATAAGCTATTTACGGCGTTTAATCAGGCTGATAAAACCATTGCCGCCAGCTATGGCGGAACCGGGTTAGGATTGTCAATTTGTCGGGAGATACTGACTTTGCTTAACGGTTCCATAACGGTTACGTCTGAGGAAGGCGCTTGTGCTTCCTTTACAATCACAGTCCCGCTCAAATTATGGCAGGTCAGAGAAGAAAATAAATCCCGATTAGCGGGCGCCTGTGTCGGGATGATGGTTTCCAGAGAGCCGCTTGACAAAGTGCTGCAACAACTACTTGTGTGCAACGGTGCTTCACCCGTTGTTTACCACCGTCCGATGTCATTGGCAGAAGTGCAATCCTGTGGTTATTTGTTTGTTGAACGGGGGAGTGCCTATTATTCGGTATTTGCTGAGCACTGGCGGCAATGGGTGGCAAACACTGAGCGCCTGCCGTCGCTGTTCGTGATAAGTCAATCTGCTGCAGATGAAAGTACTATGCTGGAGCAGGCTACAGTGCTGACGGAGCCGTTATACCGCTCGGTTTTTCTTTCCAATGTGGTTGATAGCAGAGCGAAACAGACGTCATTATCGGTTCAAACTTCTGACAGCCGGCGCAGTTCAGACGTGCGTAGTGACCATTCCAGGCCTGCGGTAGATATTAGTGCGCAGCATTTTTTAATTGTCGATGATAACGAGATTAACCGTCAGGTAGCTGAGTTTATTTTCGAGCCCTACGGGCCAACGGTGTTCAGCGCCGTTAACGGTGCGGATGCCATTGAACAATTACGCAATAACCCGGATATCAATCTGGTTTTAATGGATTGCAATATGCCGGTGCTAAATGGTTACGATGCCACCCGAGCGATACGGGGCGGACAAGCTGGCGAAGGCCACCGGGATATTCCGATTATTGCGATGACGGCTAACGCTCTGAAAGGCGAGAGCCAAAAATGCTATGAGGCTGGTATGAATAATTACCTGACCAAACCCATTGATGCCGGTGAGTTCATCGAAAAAGTAACTGACAGCCTCAGCTCAGCTAAGGTGTCTAAGATGCCGAAGCAAACCCATGGAGAACCTGCGCAGGCTATCTGGCAGTGTGAAGAAGCGCTGGAGCGTCTGGACAACAATAAGGCGTTACTCAAAAAACTGCTATCACTGTTTACTAATGAAAGTCATGAAAAACAAGAAACACTCGCGCAGGCAATTGCCGCTGAAGACAGGGAAAAAGTGCGCTTCATAGCCCATGCTTTTAAGGGGAACGCCGGTGATGTGGGCGCTAACACGCTTAAAGAAATGCTGAATGAGCTGGAATATCAGGCGAAAACTGCGACAAAAGACGACATGCTGGCGATTTACGAGCGTATCGTTCTGCAGTTGCCAGCACTGATATCGCAATTTGAACAATTTATCAAAGAGAGTTAATTATCAATGTCAATAAATTGTCATACGTCAAAATAATGACTACTAAAGTTGTATGGCGCTTTGTTAAAAGAACGTATATAACTTAACAAGAAAGTGGTTTCGGAGTAGCATGGTGAAACACATCGACCAGTGTTCAGTGTTAGTTGTCGATGATGATGAAATTACCCGACTAATGCTGATAGCGGTATTAAGCGACATCTGTCATTGTGAAGCGGCAGGTAATGCTCAGGAAGCCTTTAATTTTCTGGCAGTTCATCCGGTTGATTTGATTGTGCTGGATATTCAGATGCCGGATATGTCAGGTCTGGAATTCTGCGAAAAAGTCCGTTCTAATAACAACTTTGTTAAAATCCCCATTTTATTTATTACCTCTTCGGTTGAGCGCAATATTCAGGAAGCCTGCTGGATTGCTGGTGGTAATGACTTTGTGAAAAAGCCGGTTATCAGCAATACCCTCAAGCAGCGTGCTGAAAACTTACTGAAGAGCAAAATTATTGCTGATTTCATGTTTCATACTGGTTATGACGATCCGCTTACCGGTATGAAGACCGAACATTATTTAATGAAGGAAGTTAGCGAGCATCTGCAGTACTGCCAAATCAATAATCAGCCGTTTTCAATGCTGTTGATAAAAATTGCCGGTATTCACGATATCAACGAGCATCAGGGATTCCATCAGGGCAATCAGGCTATTCAGGCGGTTGCCCGGGTAATTGAGGGGCAACTTAATATACCGCTGGCCAAGTGCTGTCGGATCAGTGGCGCCACCTTTGCCATCAGTCTACCGAATGTTAGTGAACAGCAAGGGCTTAGCTTCGCGGGCAAAATAAATGAGGCAATGGGCAATTATCTGTTCAGCAGTGGTACAAAATTACCGCTAAATATTCGCTTTAAGTCATCCATAGCCAGTTGTGATGGCAATAGCGGCTACAACATGGATGAATTGATGGGCCAGTGCCATGCGTCACTGGCTGCTAATCCGGTTGGCAGTTATTTAAAGCCCGGCGGAGCAGGCTAAATTACCCGTGAATATCGACGCTGGTGTACCTGCCTGGCCAGGTAGGCGTCGAAAGACATACTGATGATGCGGATCAGTAAGCGCGCTTTTGGGGCTACCCGGATATGCTGCGCGGTGACCGATACCTGTCCATCGTCAATAAAGGGATCCAAAGCGGCAATGGCATCGGCAAAGTAGTTGTTAAAATCAATCTCCCACTCTGATTCTATATCGCAAATAGCCAGGTTCAGGTTGCACATCAGTTGCATAATGACCTGTCTGCGCAGCATGTCATCGCGGTTCAATAACACACCTTTGGTCGTAAGGCTCGCAGGTGCATCCAGCGCTGCGTAATAATCGTTTAGGGTTTTAGGGTTCTGGCCGTACATATTGTAAACGGCTGAGATAGACGAAACACCCAAACCGAGCAGGTCGAGATCCCCCCGGGTGGTGTAGCCCTGAAAGTTACGGTGCAGCTCACCCTGACGTTGAGCGACGGCAAGTTCGTCGTCGGCTTTAGCAAAATGATCCATGCCAATCAGTTCGTAACCTACCTCACTCAGGGTGGCCATGGCCTGTTTCATTAATGCCAGTTTAAGCTCAGCAGAAGGTAACCATTCGTCTTTAATTTTACGCTGCGCCGCAAAACGCTCCGGCAGGTGTGCGTAGCTAAACAGTGAAACCCGCTCCGGCTCCATCGCTTTTACTGCCGCCAGGGTGGTCTTAAAGGTTTCCTCGGATTGATGTGGCAAACCATAAATGAGGTCGAGGTTAACCGATTCAAAGCCAACGTGTCTGGCATGATCTACCAGACTGGCTATATGGGACGTACTCTGAACCCGGTTAATCGCTTGTTGAACGTTATAGTCGGTGTCCTGTACACCAATGCTGATTCGGCGGTAGCCCACGCTGGCAAGGGCGCTGATGTAGTCGGTGTCGACTGTGCGGGGATCTATTTCGATACTGCACTGCGCATCGTCCGCAAAGTTGAAGGCGTCTCTTAGCAATTGCATTAAACGCTGATGTTGCTCAGGAGAAAGAAAGCTCGGTGAGCCGCCGCCAAGGTGTAACTGCCGTACTGTGTAATGGCCGAAAGCGGCTGCGCGCAGAACAATTTCTTTACTCAGATAATCCAGATAACGGTCTGCCTTATCGGCGTGACGGGTAACGACCTTATTGCAACCACAGTAATAGCACAGTGAATGACAGAACGGGATATGCACGTATAACGACAAATCCTGCGCAGGACTGGTTTGCGCGGCCGTTAGCAGGGTGGCATCACTCACATCGTTATTGAATTCCAGAGCGGTAGGGTACGAAGTGTATCTCGGGCCGTTGATGTTGTATTTATTAAGTAGCGCCGGGTCAAAAAAATCGATAGTTTGCATAGCCTGAATTCATCTGTTTTTCGTTATGGGAACCGGATAGTTCCTGATAAGCCATAGCATACAGACTCTGAGCAAAGACGATTTGATCTCGTTCAATAAAACGCGGCGAAGAAGCTTTTAGTTACCCGGTAAAAGGGGAACACCGGGTAACCAATAGTAGTCATTAAAAGTGGGTTCTGAGTGTAATGCCCCAGGTGCGCGGCATGCCGGGGTAAGCCATAATTTTGCCCGCCTGAACCGGCACGTCAAAACCATTTTTAGCCACGTACTCAGTATCAAACAGGTTTTTGCTCCAGACAATTAACTGGCTATCCCATGCCGGCATTTCCCACATCCAGCTGGCGTTAACCAGATCAAAGCTGTCGAGATGTTTGTAGGGATCGTTGGTGTCATCCATGAAGAGATCACCGGTGTACAGATAATCCACGCGCACTGTGGTGGGGAAGCTAAAGACGTCAATGTAATGCTCAAGACCCAGCGTATAGCGGGTTTCTGGTTCAAAACCAATCCGATCGCCGGCTCGTGAACAATACGGATCTTCCGTGTTTTGACGGCCCGGATCGTCAATGCCGGTGTGCCAGGTATAGGCAACCCAACAGGTGCCATTGTCAAACTCGTCGAAGGTAGCCAGAGTACGGGCAAAGTTTAGCGATATCTGAGTAGAGGCAACGGGTAACCAGACCAAATCAAATTCAACGCCTTTGGTACCGATACTGCCAGCATTTTGCAGATTAAAGCCAGTCCCGGTAAAAGTGGATGCCTGAAAGTCGTCGATATCCGTTTTATGCAGGGCAAGATTAAAGCGTAAATCGTAGTCAGGGAATTCCTGCTTCACACCCAATTCCCAGGCCCGGGACGTTTCGGCTTTGAATACCGGATCAAATCCGGACGCTATGCGGTCGGTATTGATGCCACCAGACTTAAATCCATTCGCCCAGGACAGGTAAATCAGGCGTTCATCATTGGGCTGGTAACTAATTTTAACCGTGCCCGAAACATTATCATCGGATAAGGATTCCTGCATGGAGGGCCGCGGCAGAATAGAAGCCGTATTAAGAAAATAAAAGCCCCAGCCCGGATTTTGAAACGGTGCGATGGCTGCCAGTGAGTCTGCGTCGGGCATCTGCATGGAAGCGAGCGCAGTGGCGATATCAGTTAAAGCTGGCACCGCGGCATAGGGGTTAGGAATATCTTGCCCCTGAGTGGGTAAACCATTAATGCCTGGCCCAATTTCGCTGAATTCGCCGTTGAGCGTTTTATCCTCGGTGGTCCAGCGGATCCCTGTAGTCAGACTCCATTGAGGCAGAAACGTCCAGTCTGTCTGGGCAAATACCGCATAGCTGTCTTGCGTCTGATCGGCACTGTGCGGGAAGTCGGTGCCTCCCGGCGTGGCGGGTGCCACTGGTGCTATCAGGCCACCGCTCAATGTACTGAGCGTATTAATGCCTTCAATAAGAGGCTGCAGTTCGGCTGCGCTGGTGGCAAAAAAGGCCGGAAAATCACTGCCAATCATGTTATTGAAATCGAGGTCAAGGCGCTGATGAAAGTAAAAGACACCGGCAATGGCAGATAACGAGGGCGAGGCATAGTGAACCCTGAGTTCCTGAGTCACCGCACGTTGGGCCGAGTCATTAGTAGTGGATAATAGCTCTCCATCGGAGAAATCAGAGTCGATATAGTCAAAGCTATCAAATTTTCTCAGTGAACTAACAGACACCAGCGATAAGGTGTCGCTGATTTGCCAGTCGATCTCTGCTGACAGTCCGCGATCCTGCATGGCCGAACGCGGCGTTGAACTGAGCGCCGTGGTGAAATCGAAATACTGCGCCTGGCTAAATACTCGGCCACCAATTAATGGCGACGCAATAAGGCTATCGGTACCATATTTACCCGGTATCTCGTTTGCCTGTGCGTTACTTTGCCAGGTGAGCGCCGCACAACAGCGTTCGTCGAGCTCGGCATAGTCTGCTATCACTCTTACCGACACGGCATCTGTGGGCGTATACAAGGCTTGCAGACGAAAACCTGAGCGGTCGCGGTTGTTAAGGTTTTTGCCGGGGTGAGTCTGATCGGTTACCCAGCCATCACGGCGTGCGGTAAAGCCGCTCGCCCGCATAGCCAGTATGTCGTCAATCAGGGTTACAGACTTAGCGCCGCTGATATTCAGTGTATTGTAATTGCCGGCAGTGACCTGGAAAAAGCCCCGGCCATCAAAGTCGGCATTAACGGTATTAATAACCACCGCACCGGAAGGTGTATTTTTACCAAACAAGCTGCCTTGTGGACCTCGCAGAACTTCTACCGACTGGATATCTACCAAATCGTTAATCACCGAGTTCTGGCGGGCGCGATAAACGCCATCCACATATAAGCCCACCGAAGATTCGAAACCAAAGTTTTGCGACGAGGTGCCAATCCCGCGAATTGCGAATGCACTGTTGGTCGCACTCTGGCTTTGAAAAGCCGATAGGGTAGGGACACTGCGCTCGATGTCAAAAATATCGAAACTGGCCTTTTCTGCTAGCAGCTCACCACTAAGAGCGGTAACGGCTACCGGGACTTCCTGTAAGTTCTGAGAGCGCTTTTGTGCGGTAACCTCAATGGTTTCCAGCCCGGACTCAGGCTTTGCAGAAGAAGATTGTGCAAACACTGAAGCAGAGAGACTCGCAGTAGCCAGCAATGACATTGCCGGCACCAACGTTCGAGTACAGCACGAGGAGTGAGATGACTGAGGTTGTTGCATAAATCGCCCTGACTGTTTATCGGCAGTAATTGGCCCATAGTGTAGTGACAATTAGGCCTGAGGGGTAGTCAATGAATGCAACAATTTGTGATAACTAATAATTGGTACAGGGTTGGCAGTGCAGCTGATTACCGACCGGCTTGTTGTCCCGGCTGTTGGTTAGCACCGTTTAATGACAACCCTGGTGCTGTTGTGAAGGTATTTTCTGACTGATTATATTTTTTGATGTATTTATTGAGTAACTGATCAACCGGCAAACGTGTAACGTCGGCACGCAGTTTCTTAACCAGTTGTGGGGCACTGTCAACAGAAGCAGGTTGGTTATTATGATCGTTGGCCATGGTCGTGCCTGTGAAAAAACTGCAGGTCAGCAGGCTAAGGGTAACGATTTTAATTTTCATAATACGCTCGCTTGTATTGATCTCGGTCAGCAATGAGTTTATTACACCTTAGTTGAAGAAGTGATGACACACTGAGAATTATACATTGGTATTTGATTTCATACGTTGTATCTGCAAGTGTATGTTTAAACGTTGGTTTTTGAAAAAGGAAAGGCGCCCTAAGGCGCCCCACCGCAGAGCCCGGAGCTCTGCTACCATGTTGAAATGTTTACATGGCTGACATGAATTCGTTGTGAGTCTTATAGACGAGCGAGTACTTCTTTAGCAATGGCGTTGTTCTGCATGCCGTTGTCATTGATCCAGGCTTGCAATGTTTTACCGTCTTGCTCAGGCTCGCTTAAATCGCGGCTTGGCATCTTTTTCACCAGCAGGGTACCTACTTCAGTAGCGTTATTTTGTAATGCCGTGCGGATAAGGCTCTGGCCATTACAAGTGATACCGGCATAGTAATCGCGAAGTTTTAAACGGTAGTCAGACTGAACGTCACGCATTTTTTTACGCAGTTCGCCTTTATCATCAGCACTTACGATGGTGCAGATGTTGGCTAGCGCCTCTTCCACATTGGCGTGAGCAGTGGCGTTAATTCCAAAAGAAGCAGTTAATACAAGGGCAGCAGTTTTAGCAAATTTCAACATGGTAGTAGCCCTATTAAGTTTAGCAGTCTTAAAAGTTTGTTTTGTTTGTTTTGTTTTGTTTGTTGTAACTATTAGAACCCAAACTAACAACCGCTTAAACAGCAGGGCCGATACATTGGTATTTATTCTAACACCTGGTTTTTGAGGTTTTAATTATTAAAAATCAGTGGGTTGGGTTTGTTTAAGATCAGCCAAAAAGGAAAAAGGCGCCTTGCGGCGCCTTTCCAATGCAGGGGACTGCTATGCTCCCTGCAACCATGTTGAACAGCTTACATGGTTATCATGAAAGAGGGGAGAACGTCTTACAGACGATCCATTACTTCTTTGGCAATGGCGTGATCCTGAAGACCATTATCGTTGATCCAGGCTTGCAGTGTTTTACCGTCTTTTTCTGGCTCGCTCAGGTCACGGCTGGGCATTTTTTTCACCAGCAGAGTACCTACTTCCGTCGCGTTATTTTGTAACGCGGTGCGGATCAGGCTTTGGCCATTACAGGTAATGCCTGAGTAGTAATCGTGCAGCTTTAAACGATAGTCAGACTGTACAGCACGCATTTTTTTACGCAGCTCGCCTTTGTCGTCAGCACTTACAATAGTACAAATGTTAGCTAGAGCTTCTTCCACGTTAGCGTGGGCAGTGGCGTTAATACCAAAAGAAGCAGTTAATACAAGAGCAGCAGTTTTAGCAAATTTCAACATGGTGGTAATCCTCGTTAGTTTTAGCAGCCTTTAAGGGAAATAATTTTGTTTGCTTTGTTTTGTTGGGTCTATTAAACCTAAAGTATAAGGTTGATAAAACAGCTTAGGTGATACATTGGTATTGGACTTTATACTTTTTTGTTGTGGCGTAAAGGACAATAAAATCAGTGTGTTGTGGTTTGCTTTGAGAGTGGGCCTGGAAGAAGAAAAAAGGCGCCTTGCGGCGCCTTCTAAATGCAGGGGACTGCTAAATTCCCTGCAACCATGTTGAACTGTTTACATGGCTATCATGAAATGGTTACGTTGGCCGCCTTACAGACGGTCCATTAACTCCTTGGCAATGGCATGGTCCTGCAGACCATTTTCATTGATCCACGCTTGCAGCGTTTTTCCGTCTTTCTCTGGTTCGCCCAGTTCACGGCTAGGCATTTTCTTCACCAAAAGCGTACCAACCTCTACAGCATTATTTTGCAGGGCCGTGCGGATTAGGCTCTGACCGTTGCATGAAATACCTGAGTAGTAATCGTGCAGCTTGAGACGGTAGTCTGATTGAACCGCTCGCATTTTCTTACGTAACTCGCCTTTATCATCAGCACTCACGATGGTACAGATGTTGGCCAGCGCTTCTTCTACATTAGCGTTCGCGGTGCCGGTAAGCGCCAGCGATGCAGTTAAAGCAAACAAAGAGGACTTAACAATTTTCAACATGGTTAGCTCCTTGAAAGATAAGTTATAAGTTAAGTTAGGTGGTCAATCAGTTGTTTGTTTTGTCGAGTTTATTAAAGCCATGTCTGCGGGACTGGTAAATTGCGCTGACGATACATTGTTATGTAGTTAAATACCTTTAAGCATAATCTATCTCGGCTTTATCTTTATAAGGCACTGAATGTTATAGAGTAATCGGATTTTCGGCGAGGGGTGAAAAAATTCACAGAGCAGTGGTTTACTTGCTTTTTAAAATGAGCATTGCTGGCCTCGCTCCGTATTACGAGGCCCTGGAGGTCACTTAGTTCAGGCGGCGTGTTGATTTGAGGGCGGCGAAAGAAACGCCTGAGCGATCTCAATTAACTGCTGACGAACCCAGCGGTGGGCCGGATCTTCGTTGGCACTGACGTGCCAGTACACATAATAATCTAGGGGCTGTAAAGCAAAGGGAAGTTCACTCACGGCCAGATTGTAATGCTTGGCTAAGTGTGACGGTAAACAGGCAAGAAGATCCGTTTTTACCAGTACGCTGGGGATGGTAAGAAAGTGATGACTTTGCATGGCAATACGCCGCTGGTGGCCGAGCTTGGATAACTCAATATCCACTTCACTGGCCTGGTCCTGGCGTTGGGATACCTTTATATGGCCGTAGGTCAGGAAACTTTCCATAGTCAGGGGGTCGCTGAAGGCCGGATGTTCCGGCCGGCCAACTACGACAAGACGATCTTCGGCTATTTTATGACGCGCCAGATACTGATCGGTAAGCGTTTCGCTGTCGGCGTAAAAGTCGAGTTGTCCGCTTGCGAGGGCATTTACCACCTGTTTTTTATCAATGTCGTAATTAGTGATGGTAATGGCCGGGGCCTGGGCTTCAATTTTTGCAATCAGCCGCGGCAATATGCTGGCTTCAATAAGGTCACGGCAGGCAAACTGAAAGGTTTTTTCAGCCACTTCCGGATTAAATTCGCGACTTTGTAATACACTGGTTCGTAACAGCTCCAGTGCCTGACGGGCTGGGCCGATAAGGTTTTGTGCTACCGGCGTAGGACTCATTGTATGCCCGGTTCTGACAAACAGCGGGTCGTTAAGTAGATCACGAAGCCGGGCCAGCGAGTTACTCACTGCCGGTTGGGTGATGCAAAGGATATCAGCGGCTCTGGTAAGATTACCTGCGGTATAAATGGCGTCAAATACAGCAAACAGGTTTAAATCGATTCGGTTTAAATTCATATAAGAAGTGGCCCAACCAGTTAACTGCAGTCATTATTACCATTATTAATAGAAAATCAACATTTCTATCACATTGGTTGATTGTCAGACCAGCTGGGACACCGCTAAGCATTCTGGTAATTCCCTTAGTTTTTGTCTGCTGCTTCTTCGAGTTGTTCACCTGCTTTTTTAATATCTTTGCCGAGTCCTTCCATCGTTGCACAGCCCGCAGTCATACCGGCAACAGCAATTAATCCGAATAAAAAAAGACGTACATTACGAAACTTCATGGGATGTCTCCAAACAAAATTAAAACTGTTTTCTAACTATCATCGCCAGGGCTATTATCGTCTTCACTAGCCGATGGCTGGGAAGCACCATCATCTGTTTGGTTTTGAGGTAAAACAGAATCGTTAAGCATAGCGTTGAGTTTCTCACCTCCCTTAGCACCAAAATCCAGTGTGCGAATAGGAAAGGGAATGAGTATATTAGCATCGCTCAATGCTCTCTGAATGGCAACGATTACCTGATGTCTTGCCGCCAGAAAACCAGGCTCACCCGGGTATTCGATCCAGAACCAGACCAGCAAATTAATACTGCTGTCGCCAAAAGACTCAGCCCACACACCGGTTTCTTCTTTTCTGATCACAAAGTCAAATTCATTAACGGCTTCAGTTAACACTTCGGCGGCTTGCTGAGGATCGTCCGCGTAGGAAATCCCGACCGGCACTTCAACCCGGCGATGGCCGTTAACGCTATAGTTAGTAAGAATATTGCGAAACAGAATCTTGTTGGGAATGATTTCCCGCTGGCCAAAGAATGTCATTACATGAGTGTTACGAAGGTTTATTGCCTCTACGTTACCAAATACGCCTTCGGCTTCGATAACATCGCCAATCTGAAAGGGTTTACGCACCCCCATGGCAATCCCGGCTATCAGATTTTCGGTAATGTCCTGGAACGCAAAACCAATGGCCAGACCAACAATACCTGCACCGGCCAGCAATGAAGTTACCGTTCCCCGCAGTCCGATAAAGTCCAGCGCGATAAAAATACCCGCGGTTGCAATGGCGACTTTAATAATGGAGGTGAGTAAGCCGACAATTTGCGTTGAATCAAAAGTGCGGGATAACACGCGGTGGGCAAGATTACCAACAATTTTGGCTAACAGCCCAAAAGCCATGGCAATAAAGATGGCCACGGCAATATTAGGCAGGTGTTTAATGCTCGCTTCGACCCAGCGTTCAAGCTTTTCATTGATAAGTTGCCAGAAAGTATCGAGCTGTAGTGCTTTCATAATTCTCCACAAACAGACTGTGAGTCATCGGATTGATTGTCTGAAACGGATAGTGCAAGCATTGCACCAGCGGTTACTGTTATTTAACCTGCTGATTTAATGAAATATTTAATTTGACAGGTATAAGTTGAGAGCGTCGCGTCAGTAAAATTTTCCTGCTAAACACGAAAGGATTACCCATGCTGCATGGATTACTTTACAGATGACAGCCTAAAGAAAGCCGCTATGTCTTTGTAGGGGCGCCGACATTCGTTAAGGTAGTCATGACATCAGCAAAAAAGGAGTCCTTATGACCACTAAGTTAAATGATACTGAAATTGCAGAGCAACTGGCCGCCCTAAATACAACCTCTGCAGAGGGCAGTTCGTGGCAGCGCGATGGCGATGCCATTACCTGTACGTTTACTTTTAAGGGGTTTATTGGCGCTTTTGGCTGGATGTCACAAATTGCTATCTGGGCAGAGAAGCTCAAGCACCACCCTGAGTGGTTTAATGTTTATAATAAAGTTGAAGTCAGATTAACCACCCATGACGTGGGCGGTCTCAGCGAACTGGACTTTAAACTGGCGCAAAAAATGAATCTCTATTTTAAATAAACACGTAGTAAATAGTGTACTTAATAATCGTTGTGGTGGGTATTTAACCGGTTGGTCAAAAAATTGAAACAATTCACCAAACAGGCCTTGCCAACCTCTAATCCCTATGTATAATACGCACCACTTGAACGGCACAGCGCAATACGCGGTCCGGTTCAAACCAGTTCAGACGCGGGATGGAGCAGTCTGGTAGCTCGTCGGGCTCATAACCCGAAGGTCGTAGGTTCAAATCCTGCTCCCGCAACCAAATAATCAATGTTTGTGAAAACAGGCAGTTGATACCAGAATAAAACGCAGCAATGCGTCGCTAAGAATATCACGATAAAACGTGCAATGTTTCAGACGCGGGATGGAGCAGTCTGGTAGCTCGTCGGGCTCATAACCCGAAGGTCGTAGGTTCAAATCCTGCTCCCGCAACCACATATAAAGCCTCGGTATCTACCGGGGCTTTTTTGTTTTCGGCCCTAAACCACCTACTTCAGTAGGTGGTTATCATTCGTGGTAGGGCTTTGCCCGGATAGATTTAAGCTGGTAAAGAAAGGTGTCTATACATTGTTGTCGGAGTCGCCGACAGCTATAGTAACAAACGTCCCTGTGATTCATCCCAGCCACGCCATCCATGGCGTGTCGTTCCTCATACTGCGAAATGCCACTGGCATTTCGGTTATTCGTCACCCCTGTGCCGCATCGACTGACTCCTCATCCATGATGATGCTTCTAGTTTGTTATGTCTGCCAGTGACAATGACAACACTGAAGAAGGGCACAATTATTGTCCTTTCTTCGATTTAAACAAAGCCCCCTTTTAGGGGATTAACGCAAAGCCACCTTCTTCAGAAGGTGGATTCTTTACTTTTCATAAACAGTATCCCGGTCAATTTTCCTCAGTCTTGCCACTACGGAGCTTCCTCACTATTTGAAGTAACTCCATTGAGATAAGTTTAGCTTATTTTCTGCCAGTCCTAACAGTCGCCAGAAGCGGTTAATTGTAAGCGTATTTTCAGCGTTTTTCTGTTCAGTAGTGACCGGTGACACCCTCTTGCTTGATTTCATTTTAAGTCCTCAACGTTGTCGTGAGTGAGGATTGTTATGTTTATTACTGTACTTCACCAACGATTAAAATTACGCTTAGATATAAGTTAATCTTATTTTATTTTGATATGGATAAACGTTTGCGCTGGTTAAACAATTTAATGTGCTTTGAGGTGGCAGCCCGGCACCAGAGTTACAGCAAGGCTGCTGAGGAGTTGTTTATTTCTCAGGCGGCGGTTAGCCAGCAAATGCGCCAATTAGAGAGTAATTTGCATGTAAAGCTGTTTAACCGTGAGGCCAGAAAAATGCGCCTTACAGAGTCTGGTAAAGTATTGCTCAGCGCTTGCCAGAAAGGCTTTGGTGAGGTGATTAATGGGTTAAATCAGGTTCAGGAAGCGCCCCTTGATGGCGAGTTAAAAGTCAGCTCAACCCAGGCTTTTTGCGCTCTGTGGCTGGTACCGCATTTATTTGAGTTCTTTAAACTTCACCCTGGGATCAATGTTAACGTGCAGGGCTCTAACCGCATTGAAAATCTGCATGATGGTAATATCGATGTGGCTATACGCTTTAACACGTCAAGCACGGGCCTGACAGATGAGTCGTTGGTTATTGAGCGGTTAGATGAAAACGACGTTTACCCGGTGTGTTCCGGTGACTACCTTAGCAAAAATGCCATAAACGACGCTAAGAGTATGAAGAATGCCAGATTGTTTAGTCTGGCCTACGAAAATAAGGTGGACTGGGAGAGTTGGTTTGAGTTTGCCGGGGTTGAGGTAACCTCAAACCAACTGAGAAAAACCGAAGTTACCTCAAGTGATCTTGCCTTATCTGCGGTGTTAGCCGGGCACGGGATTATGCTGGCATCAGACATTATGGTTGGCGAATACGTCAGGACCGGGCAACTGGTTATTCCATTGGATATACCGCATCCGGTGAGTTGGAAATCACATTTGGTTTACGCAAAGAATAACCCCAAGCAGAAACGGATTGCCGTGTTTTGCCAGTGGGTGAAAGAAAACCTGATCAGGACACAGGGTCCGGGCCCTTTATAAGCGGTTACAGGCTTGTATCAGTTTCAGTGGACTCCGTTACGGCAGAGCGCTGGCGCAATGCGGTGTTGTGCACTATATTGCCAAAACAGACTAATCCCGATATTAAAGTCCATATTCTGCGGTAGCCTGCCACAAAAATCCTGCAACTGGCTCTCAATAGTCAGACACATTATAAACGATAGCAATTCATCACCTTTTACAAAACAACCGCAGCCAGCACTTCAGGAAGCCGTGTGCAATGAAGCGGTGAGCGGATTGGTAGCGAGCATTTCCCAATAGATAAATACGCCTCTGGGTGTCAATATTGGCAATTGCACGTTATTAATTGAATTGCTCGAGGAAGTTCCCAAAAATACAACAGCGGGGTGCTTGATGAGGAATCCTTTGCAGAACCGCTAAGGATCTGTCTTCCAGTATGCACAAAAACATGCGCCGGGCATCCAAATTACTGTCTACCTTTAAGCAGGTGGCGGTCAAAAACACTGATGAAGCAAATATGTTGGAGCAGGTAGATATTGCTGAGTGTGTTAATGATTTTGTCGCAGCTCACGGTATGCATAACGAATCTTCACAAATCACATTCGCCGTATAAATTCCACCCGGTGCTGTGGTTACCACTTACCCTGCGGTGATTACGCAAACACTAACCGCCTTAACGTCAAACACAATTATTCATGGTCTTGGCGTGGGCGTGAGTGAAGCGCTACTACCGAAGGTTTTCGAGCCGATTTTCACTACTCGCAGAGGGGCAGGGAATGGTGGATTAGGTTTAAGTGTTGTGCACCATTTGATCAGTGAAGTGCTGAAAAGTGAAGTTTATTATGAAAGTCAGCCCGAAATCGGTTTTACGTTGTCTTTTAAAATCCAAAACCTGATACATTGTCAGCCAGGTGATGAAAGCTAGTGCCTTGTTTTACAGAGTGGATGTGGAAATCTATGCCGGTTAATAAAGTATTTTTATAAAGCCTGCGTAATTGAATGATTGAGTTTTGTACTAGCGTTTGACAAGCGTAATGGATTTACGGCAAGCTTCATAAAATAAGGGAAGCTCGTTATTTACTTTTGTTAATAGATGGCTGGCAATAAGCAGGCAGGCTTAGTTAGCGACGACATTGTTTATAAATACTAAGGCCTACTGTAATGCCGTCTGTTTCGAACCTGTTTTCTATTCCCGATACTTCTTTACTCCTGGTGGGGGAATATAACCTTTCACTGGTGTTGCTCTCTGTTGCCATTGCTGTGTTTGCCTCTTTTATGGGATTTCAGGTGGCTACGCAGGCTGCCAATGCCAAAACCCGCCGGGGACGCCGGGGACGGCTTGCCGTAGGAGCGTTTGCTCAGGGCAGTGGCATCTGGTCGATGCATTTTATTGGTATGCTGGCTTTTGAACTTTGCACGCCGGTTTCTTATACCTGGTTTACCACCCTGCTTTCTATGCTTCCTGGAATAGCCGCTGCGTGGGTGGCCCTTAACCTCCTGACTCAACACAGTATCAACAACAAGCAAATTGTTATTGGTGGGGTGTTAGTGGGCGCCGGTATTGGCGCCATGCACTATATTGGCATGGCTGCCATGGATATGGCGCCGCTGCTGCGTTATGACCTGAGTACCTTTTTATTGTCGGTGGTCGTAGCCGTGGTACTGGCGATGATCTCGTTATGGGTAAGACACGGCTTACAGCGCCTGTTGCACAATAGGCTCACCACCTTCACCACCAATATACTGGCTGGGGCGGTAATGGGCTGTGCCATTTCAGCCATGCACTATACAGGTATGGCGGCCGCTCGCTTTGTTAGTCCTCCCGGGCTGGAACTGTCGGATCAGCCTTCAGAAATGTCGTTCTATCTGGCGGCCAGTGTCACTTTTATCGCATCCATTATGATTGCTCTGGTGCTCGGGATTAGCCTGTTGGTTAAATACCGTGAGGCATCAGCCGATGCCCGTCGTTCGCAGGTCAGAATGATCAGCCTGATGGAATCTGCCGTTGAGGGTATCCTGACCATTAACGACGAAGGAATTATTCAAACCGTAAATGAAGCGGTAACCACCATTCTCGGCTGGCAACGAATGGAACTGGTGGGCACGCCACTCACCGAGTTTCTGCCCGAGGACCGCCGTCACCTATACAGCTATCGGTTCTTTAAATATGCAGAGGAACCTGAGGGGATACAACTGATTGGTAACAGTCGCGATGTAGTAGCGTTTAACCGCGACGGTGAGTTAGTACCATTACGGATCAGCCTGTCGCATACCCAGGTTGCCGGAGAATCCCTGTTTATATTGTTTATCGCCGATATCAGTGAACGACTGGCGATGGAAAAAGTCATTCGTGAGAACGAACTGAAGTTCCGTTCACTGATTGCCAATATCCCGGGCATCGCGTATCGCTGTTTGAATAAGCATGACTGGCCCATGGTGTTTATCAGCGATGCGGTAAAGAAAATTACCGGTTACGACCCGGATGAATTTTTACTGCCAGACCCGACGGTAAGCTTTGTTGATTTATTTCATCCGGATGATCTGGACACTATCGAGCAGGCGCTGGTTGGCCAAACCGAATACAGTATGGAGTACCGTATTTTCAACAAAGCTGGTGAGATCCGCTGGTTGCGTGAGCATGGCCGGTATATTCGCGACGATTACAACGAAATCCTCTGGCTGGATGGCTTTATCATGGATATTACCGATCGCCGGCAAATGGAAGATGACTTGTTGATCGCTAAAGATGCTGCAGAACAGGCTGCCGCGGCCCGAGCCGCATTCCTGGCCAACATGAGTCATGAGATCCGCACGCCAATGAATGCCGTGATTGGTTTTAGTGACATCCTGCTGGATACGCCGCTCAATACTGAACAACACAAGCATCTGTCGACGATTAATCGTTCAGCCCGCTCATTGCTACATTTGTTAAATGACATCCTCGACAGTGCCAAACTGGATAAAGGAAAGCTGGAACTGGAGTTGGTGGATTTTATCCTGAGCGAAGAAATCGACACGGTGATATCTACTTTCTGGCTGGAAGCTAAACGTAAGGGGCTCGACTTACAGGTGAAACTAGGCGATAACCTCGCACAGGGCTATCGCGGCGCGCCAGAGCGTATTCGTCAGGTACTGAGCAATTTAATTGGCAACGCGGTGAAGTTTACTGAGTCAGGTCAGGTCAGTCTGCGCGTGAGTCAGGTTAACGACAACCATGTGCAATTTACTATCTCAGACACTGGCATTGGTATGACACAGGAACAATGCCAGCGGGTGTTCGATGCATTTGCTCAGGCGGATGCGTCGATGTCAAGACGCTTTGGTGGCACAGGACTTGGTACCACGATTTCCAAGCAGCTGGTTGAGTTGATGGGCGGCTCTATAGAGGTTCGCAGTAAGCCGGGAGAGGGAACAGCGTTCAGCTTTATATTGCCGCTTACCGCTATCGACAGTACAAGCCATGTACAGCGTCTCCACGCCATTCAGTTACCCGCCCTGCGGATCCTGATTGTGGATGACATTGAACAAAATATCGAACTGCTCAATTTATTACTGAAACGCAGCGGTCATAGCGTGGATATTGGCCGGGATGGCCAGCAGGCCCTCGAACAGATGGCGCATCATCAGTACGACGTGGTGCTGATGGACTTGCAAATGCCGGTGCTGGATGGCTTAACCGCTGCCCGTCAACGTCGTGAATACGAAAAAGCCAATGGTCTCAAGGCCACCCCGATTATCGCACTGACCGCCAGCGTACTGGCTCAGGATAAAAAATCGGCTAGTGAGGCCGGCATGGAAGGTTTTGCCAATAAGCCCATCGACTTCCCGGTGCTATGTAATGAAATCGCCCGGGTGCTGGGCATTCAGGGCAGTGCGCTGGCAATGCGCGCGGAACCCAAGGAAGCGCTTCTTATCGATTGGTCCCGTGGCGAGAGTTTATGGGGTTCCAAACATAAGTTGGTAAAAGAAATAAAGCGCTTTTGTAAAGATATCACCCTTGCGAGGGAAACCTTTGCAAGCCTGACTGAACAGCAGGACTTCACAGATCTGAAAGCCTTGGTGCATCGTTTTAAAGGTGTGGCTGGCAACCTCGGCCTGATAAAAATCATGCATGCCTGCAAAGCTATCGAACAGGATTGCTACGATAAGGTGGCGGCTGCGGATTCGGTAGCAGACCTGTACAACCTGGTTCCAGCAGTTCAGAGCGCTGTTGCTACGGAGCAGGAAAGTGCGCTGGAGCAGTCTGCTGTAGTCGATAGTCAGGCATTAAGGGCTATACTGGAGCGTATTACGCATTCAGTTGAAAATAATCGCATTGAAGAGGCGGAACTAGCCTTGCTGGGTGGCTACCAGAACAGCTGCTTTGCCAATGACATTCAAGCGATACTGGATGCCATAGAAGACTTTGAATTTGAACAGGCGATTACATTGCTGTCTGCACTAATCGACAAACTGGACGAATAGTAACCATGCATAACACTGCTCTAAAACCGACTATTTTGGTGGTTGATGATGAACCGGCAAACCTGAGGGTGCTCAAACATTTGCTGGCAGAGCATTACACTCTGGCATTTGCCAAAAATGGCCCTGAGGCACTACGTGTGGCAGAGGCTCAGTTACCGGATCTTATTTTACTTGATGTAATGATGCCCGGCATGACCGGCTTTGAAGTGTGTCAGGCGCTAAAGGAAAACGTCATTACCCGGGCTATCCCGGTGATTTTTGTTACTGCACTGAGTGAGGAGCAGGACGAAACGGAAGGGTTTGCGGTCGGCGGCGTGGATTATATTACCAAGCCTATCTCGCCAACAGTGGTGAAAGCGCGCATCAAAACACATCTGTCGCTGGTACAGGCCGATGAACTCAAGCGCACCCGGTTACAGGTGGTACAGCGTCTGGGCCGTGCAGCTGAGTATAAAGATAATGAAACCGGGATGCATGTTTTGCGCATGAGTCATTACTCAAAGGTATTGGCATTGGCCTATGGTTTAAATGAAGAGCAGGCCGAGACTCTGCTGCATGCTGCTCCCATGCATGATATTGGCAAGATAGGTATTCCGGATCACATTATGCTCAAGCCCGGTAAACTTACCGATGAAGAATTTGCGGTGATGAAAACGCACCCGGAAATAGGTGCGGAAATTTTAGGCGAGGCAGACTCCGATCTATTACGGATTGCAAAATCCGTGGCGATGACCCATCACGAAAAGTGGGATGGCTCTGGTTATCCCAGCGGCTTACAAGGGGAAGATATTCCGGTAGAAGGGCGTATTGTGGCAGTAGCGGATGTGTTTGATGCACTCACCAGTAAACGCCCGTATAAGGAAGCCTGGACAGTAGAGAAAACCCTGGCGGTAATGAAAAGCGAATCAGGCAAACACTTCGAACCCCTCCTTGTTACGTTACTAGAAGAAAATCTTGAGGAAATTCTGACCATTAAGGAACGCTGGCGGGAAGATTAAATTATCGTGACAATCCAGTCTGAAGCGGGATTGGCGGTTGCTAAATCAACAAGCAGGCAGTATAATGCGTGTCAGATTTTGGCTGGTACCGGTAATTAGTGATTACCTGCACCTATGCCTTACGGGTTTTTATTGTTGTATTGCACCAATAGCAACCTTGCCTGATATGGGCAAAAGGGACCGAATTTTTATTGCAAAAAGCCCCGTTTAATCGGGGCTTTTTGTTAGCTCGGTCTCACGCACAAAGCGATACCGAGCAAGGTATCAGTATATTGGGCATTATGCCCTTTTTTCGTTTTTGGAGGTTTGGATTGTCAAAGCTAGAGCAACGTTTAAGCGAAATGTTGAATCCGGCGGTAGAAGCATTGGGGTTTGAATTATTGGGAGTGGAGTTTGTCCGCGCCGGAAAGCATTCAATCCTGCGGGTTTACATTGATCATGAGAATGGCATCAACGTAGATGATTGTGCGGATGTCAGCCATCAGGTCAGTGCGGTCCTGGATGTGGAAGATCCAATCAATACTGAATACAACTTAGAAGTCTCATCGCCTGGTATGGACCGCCCGCTATTTAAAGAGGCGCACTATGCACAGTTGGTGGGCGAAACCGTCGCTGTCAGAATGGCATTGCCGTTGGATAACCGACGCAATTTCAAGGGGAAATTACTGGCGTGTGAAAATGGCACGTTAACTATCGAGGTCGATGGCGAGCAATTTAAATTGCCGTTCAGCGGGATTGAAAAAGGTAATTTGGTTCCAACATTCGAATAATACGGAATAAAACTGCGTGCCCATCCGCATGCAACCAGTGAGGCAAAAATGAATAAAGAAATTTTGTTAGTGGCCGAAGCCGTTTCTAATGAAAAACAAGTGCCAAGAGAAAAGATTTTTGAGGCGTTAGAATTTGCCATTGCAAGTGCCACAAAAAAGAAAAACGAAGGCGAAATTGAAGTACGCGTAAGCATTGACCGTGAAACCGGTGATTTTGATACGTTTCGTCGCTGGCTGGTTATTGCCGACGATCAGGAACAGGAAAACCCATTTGCGGAGTTGACCCTGTCAGCAGCCCAAATCGACGAACCGGAAATTCAACTGGGTGATTATGTTGAAGAACAGATCGAGTCGATAGCCTTTGACCGAATCACTACACAAACCGCCAAACAGGTTATTGTTCAGAAGGTTCGCGAAGCAGAACGTGCACAAATGGTTGCCGAATATGAAGATAAAGTTGGCGAACTGGTAACCGGTACCGTTAAAAAAGTTAATCGTGACAACATCATCATCGATTTAGGTAACAATGCTGAAGGCGTTATTTACCGTGATGATATGCTGCCGCGCGAAACCTTCCGTCCGGGTGACCGGGTGCGCGGCTTACTGTATGTAATCCGCCCTGAAGCACGCGGTGCGCAACTGTTCGTAAGCCGTACTCATCCGGAGATGCTGGTTGAACTGTTCCGTTTGGAAGTACCAGAAATCGCTGAAGAGACATTAGAAATTAAATCCGCCGCACGGGATCCGGGTTCACGGGCCAAAATCGCGGTTAAGACCAACGATAAGCGTCTTGATCCGGTTGGTGCCTGTGTAGGCATGCGTGGCTCACGGGTACAGGCAGTATCCGGTGAGCTGGGCGGAGAAAGAGTCGATATTGTGTTATGGGACGAAAACCCGGCGCAATTTGTTATCAACGCAATGGCACCTGCTGAGGTCGCATCCATTGTGGTTGATGAAGACACGCATACCATGGAAGTAGCAGTAGAAGCCGATAACCTGGCTCAGGCTATCGGTCGGAGTGGTCAGAACGTTCGTCTGGCAAGTCAATTGACTGGCTGGGAACTGAACGTAATGACCATTGAAGATTTGAACCAGAAACACCAGGCAGAAAACGAAAGGGTTCTGGCGGTATTTGTTAACGGTCTGGACATCGACGAAGACTTCGCAAGTGTCTTGGTTGAGGAAGGCTTCACTTCATTAGAAGAAGTTGCCTATGTGCCAGTCAGCGAATTATTGGCCATTGACGGCCTTGATGAAGACACCGTTGAAGAATTACGTAATCGTGCACGTGCAGCACTGACCACTCAGGCGCTAGCCAACGAGGAATCGCTTGAGAGCTCAGAACCCACCGAGGAATTGCTGAACCTTGAAGGTATGGACAAGCACCTGGCGTACGTTCTGGCAAGTAGAGGTATCATCGATTTGGAAGCGCTGGCTGAACAGGGCACCGATGATATCAGTGATGTAGAAGGACTGGACGAAGAGAAAGCCGGTGCATTGATTATGGCTGCACGAAACAAAGTCTGGTTCAACGAAGAATAAGGTCGACAAGGGGAAAAACGCGTAATGGCAGATGTATCCATTGAAAAACTCGCCAGTGATATCGGGACTAGCGTTGACCGGTTAGTGAGTCAGTTTAGCGACGCCGGCATTAAAAAAGCCGCCGGTGAGAACGTGACTGAAGATGAGAAACGCAAACTACTGGACCACCTGAGCAAACAGCACGGTGGCACCAATGGTGGTGAACCTAAGAAAATGACGTTGCAACGTAAAACAACCAGCACGTTAAGTTTAGGTAAGTCGAAAGAAGTAAAGGTTGAAGTTCGTAAGAAGCGTACCTACGTGAAACGAACGGACATTGAAGAGCAGCGTCAGGCAGAAGAAGAAGCCAAACGCCGCGAAGAAGAAGCCCGTCTGAAGCGTGAAGCGGAAGAAAAAGCGGCTGAGGAAGCCCGTAAAGCGGCCGAAGAAAAAGCTCGTAAGGCTGAAGAAGCCCGTAAAGCGGCGGAAGAAGAGAAAGCTCGCCGTGCTGAAAAAGCCAAGCAGGAAGCTGCTGCTCGCGCAGAAGCCGAGTCTGAGCTGTCAGAAGAAGAGTTAAAAGAGCAGGAAGAAGCGCGTCAGGAAGAAGAGCGTTTACGCAAGCAGCAGGAAGAAGAAGCGCAGCGTAAACTGGAAGAAGACGCCAAAAAAGCCGCTGATGAAGCACGTAAACTGGCTGAAGAGAACGAACGTCGCTGGAAAGAAGAAGAAGAGCGCCGTAAGAAAGCAGAAGCCGAAGAAGTGCACATGCACTCTAACCGTTATGCTCAGGAAGCGGAAGACGAAGAAGATATGCAGGTTGAGCGTTCTTCACGTCGTCGTAAGAAGCCGAACAAGAAAGCCAGTGAAAGCCTGAAGCAAGGCTTTAACAAGCCGGCCGCGCCTGTTGAGCGTGTGGTTAAGCTTGGTGCAACCATCACGGTAGGCGAACTGGCCAGCCGTCTGGCAATCAAGGTGCAGGAAGTCATTAAGGCCATGATGAAAATGGGCGAAATGGCAACCATCAACCAGGTGCTGGATCAGGACACTGCTGTACTGGTAGTTGAAGAGATGGGTCATAAATATGAGCTGGTTAATGACAACGCGTTAGAAGACGAGTTGTTAGCGGGCTCTGGTAATGGTGATAAAACTACCCGTGCGCCGGTGGTAACCATCATGGGTCACGTTGACCACGGTAAAACCTCACTGCTTGATTATATTCGTCGCGCTAAAGTGGCGGCCGGTGAAGCGGGGGGTATTACCCAGCACATTGGTGCTTACAGTGTAGACACTGAAAATGGCAAGATCACGTTCCTGGATACGCCCGGACACGCCGCTTTTACGGCTATGCGTGCACGCGGTGCTACGGCAACGGATATTGTTGTGCTGGTTGTTGCTGCAGACGATGGTGTCATGCCGCAGACTAAAGAAGCGGTTCAGCACAGTCGCGCAGCAGGAGTACCACTGATCATTGCTGTGAACAAGATGGATAAAGAAGCTGCTGATCCGGATCGGGTTAAAACCGAACTGTCGCAACTGGAAGTTATCTCTGAAGAGTGGGGCGGTGAGCACCAGTTTGTAAACGTGTCAGCCAAAACGGGTATGGGCGTTGATGAACTGCTGGAAGCTATTTCCCTGCAGGCTGAAGTTCTCGACCTGAAAGCAACGCCAACCGGACCTGGTCGCGGTATTGTAGTTGAGTCCCGCCTGGATAAAGGTCGTGGCCCGATTGCCTCGGTACTGGTGCAGGAAGGTGAAGTTAAATCAGGAGATATCCTGCTGTGTGGTGAAGAATACGGTCGTGTTCGTGCCATGCGTGATGAGAACGGTAACGATGTCAAAGTGGCCGGTCCGTCAACGCCAGTAGAGATTCTGGGTCTTTCAGGCGTACCGGTTGCGGGTGAGGACGCGTTGGTAGTGCAGGATGAGCGTAAGGCGCGTGAAGTGGCCGGTAAACGTCATCAGAAGAAACGTGAACTTAAACTGGCTCGTCAGCAGAAAGCCAAGCTGGAAAACATGTTTGCTAACATGGAAGCCGGTGACGTAAGCGAGCTGAATGTAGTGCTGAAAGCAGACGTACAAGGTTCTGTTGAAGCGATTTCTGAGTCACTGACTAAGCTGTCTACCAGTGAAGTTAAAGTGAATATCGTGGGTAGCGGTGTAGGTGGTATTACTGAAACCGACGCCAGTCTTGCTGCAGCATCAAGTGCTATCGTGGTGGGCTTTAACGTTCGTGCCGATGCAACGGCACGTCGCGTGATTGAAGCAGAAGAAATCGACTTACGTTACTACAGCGTTATCTATGACCTGATTGATGAAGTCAAAGCGGCCATGAGTGGTATGCTGGCACCAGAGTTCAAACAGGAAATCATGGGTCTTGCCGAAGTACGTGACGTATTCAAGTCACCGAAACTGGGCGCGATCGCCGGTTGTATGGTAACTGAAGGTACTGTTAAACGTAGTAATCCGATTCGCGTACTGCGTGAAAACGTGGTTATCTACGAAGGTGAGCTCGAATCCTTGCGTCGCTTTAAAGATGACGTTCAGGAAGTTCGTAACGGTATGGAATGTGGTATCGGCGTTAAAAATTACAACGACGTAAAAGTGGGCGACCAAATCGAGGTCTTCCAGGTAGTTGAAGTTAAACGCGAAATCTAAGCTCAGCGAATAACTAAAGTATAGCGGGGGCTCTGAAGCCCCCGCTTTTGTCTGTGCAATAGTCCGCTACACTAAAGGCAGAGCAGATTGCAAAACAGAGGAGAGTAACTATGGCTCGGGAATTTTCTCGAACTGATCGGGTTGCCCAGCAAATCCACAAAGAAGTGGCCAGTTTGCTGCAAAATGAATACAAACACCGGGTAGGAAATCTGCCTTTCATTACGCTTTCTGATGTGGAGGTCTCCCGGGATCTGGCGCATGCCAAAATTTTTATCACGTTTTATAACAGTGATGAAAAGGAAACCAGGGCGCAAATGAAACAGCTTAGCGAGAACACCGGTTTTCTGCGCAGCTTGTTAGCGAAACGCTTGCGTATGCGTGCTGTACCGCACCTGCATTTCTTTGAAGACAAGTCGATTACCGAAGGCATGCGTATATCTAACCTGGTGAGTGAAACTATCGCTCGTGATAAAGAACGGTCGAATAACGACGACGAGCAGGAATAATCAGGCATGGCAAGAAAACGCAAAGGCCGGGCAGTAAACGGCATTGTGTTAGTTGATAAACCCCTGGGCGGTTCATCAAATCAAATTTTACAAAAGGTGCGCTGGCTATATCAGGCTCAAAAAGCCGGCCATACCGGTGCACTCGATCCGCTGGCTACCGGCATGTTACCGGTGTGTTTAGGTGAAGCCACTAAATTTTCTCAGTACTTGCTCGACGCCGATAAAGAGTATGAAGTCACCGCCCGTCTTGGCATTCGTACCACTACGTCTGATGCTGATGGCGAAATCGTTGAAGAGCGAGATGTCTCATGCTCTGAAGAGGAAGTGCGGGCTGCGTGTTTGTCGTTTTTAGGCAGCAGCAAGCAGGTGCCATCGATGTTTTCGGCGCTTAAGTACCAGGGTAAGCCATTATACCATTATGCCAGACAGGGCATTGAAGTGCCTCGGGAAGCCAGGGATATCACTATTTTTGAGCTGGAAATTACGCGTATCGCGCTGCCTGAAGTGGATTTGCGGGTGCGCTGCAGTAAGGGAACTTACATCCGTTCACTGGTAGATGATATTGGTCAGCAGTTAGGCTGTGGCGCTTATGTCACCCGGCTACACCGAACCAAAGTGGCAGATTATCCAACGCCGAATATGATTTCCGTAGAAGCCCTCGAAGCGATGGTGGAACAGGAGATTGCCAAGCGCGAGTACGAGGCCATCGATGCGCTGTTGTTACCGATGGACACCGCTGTAAAAAGCTTACCTGCTGTTGAGCTATCCGCAGCTGAAACACACCGGTTACAGCACGGCCAGAGTGTCACGCCATTGCACACGGATGGCCTTGCCGAAGGGCAGCAGTATCGTATTTACGATAGCAGCACCACTCCCGCTCGTTTTCTCGGCGTCGGCGAGGGGGTCTGTGCACCTAAAGATCAAAAAGCCCCGGCTGATCAGGTGTTTGTTGCGCCCCGACGTAGTGTGGTTTACAGCGCAGAGTCGTAAACGCTTAAAATCACTTGCGCATGGGGCCACGCCAAGTATAATACGCGCTCAGTTTTGTCAGACTGAATTAGTGATCGGTCCGGCAGGTTTAAAAACAGGAGAAAATTATGTCACTAACTAAAGAAGAAACCGCAGGCATCGTTGCTGAATATGGCGTTAAAGAAGGTGATACTGGTTCACCTGAAGTACAAGTTGCACTGTTAACGCACAACATCAACAAGCTGCAATCACACTTCAAATCAAACAAGAAAGATCACCACTCACGTCGTGGTCTGCTGCGCATGGTTAGCCAGCGCCGTAAACTGCTTGATTACCTGAAAGGTAAAAACGCAGAACGTTATCTTGATCTGATCAAACGTCTTGGTCTGCGTCGCTAATCGGCGATTGACCAACGCAAAAAAGCGCCTGAATGGCGCTTTTTTTGTTTTCGGCCCTAAACCACCTACGTCAGTCGGTGGTTATCATTCGTGGTAGGGCTTTGCCCGCCTAGATTTAAGCTGGCAAAGAAAGGTGTCTATACATTGTTGTCGGAGTCGCCGACAGCTATAGTAACAAACGTCCCTGTGATTCATCCCAGCCACGCCATCCATGGCGTGTCGTTCCTCATACTGCGAAATGCCACTGGCATTTCGGTTATTCGTCACCCCTGTGCCGCATCGACTGAATCCTCATCCATGATGATTCTTCTAGTTTGTTATGTCTGCCAGTGACAATCACAACACTGAAGAAGGGCATAATTATTGTCTTTTCTTCGATTTAAACAGAGCCCCCTTGTAGGAGGGGAATGCAAAGCCACCTTCTTTAGAAGGTGGATTCTTTACATCTGAACGGTGACTATTACGGAGTCAGGTAGCTGTATACTGAAGGGCCGTTAGTTAAATGGGGTATAACGTTTTCTGTTTCCAGCTCCCTGATAAGTACAATCAGCCGTCGTTCAATATGCTTACTGCCAATTTGGTTATGGGCGAGGGCCAGGTTTCGTAACAATAGTGCGACGGTATTTGGATGCTCAAGGGGATTACTTGTCAGTGCGCGATACAAAAAGGCCTGATGACCGATTCATAGCTGATTTCACCGTATCGGCTGTTAGCCAGTGACATTAGCTCCTCATCATCCGAGGTATGACCTATAAAAGACAATTCTTGTTCAAATTCGCTCGGCATAGACAAGCTGTAACGCAAGGCTTTTATGGTTGAACGTAATTTTTGCCGGCCGGATAAAGTGCAACTAAAAAAATAATTTCTTAACGTGCGGGAATGCTTGTAACGACTCTTTATCGACAGGTAAATTTGTTCTACCTGCTCCGGTTGATAGTTGATGGCGTTCTGCATTGCCATACTTATTACCACCATATCGGCAAGCTTTAACTCAACCCCTGAAGTAAGCAGATTATTAACTTGTTGGATGATTTCTGAAGCTTCAGCTTTGCTGTTGCTGTACTGGCTAAGCTTCTGGTATCGCGATACTACGGCAGAGGAGTGGTTGTGCAAAAATGCCGGTTGTTGGTAAGAGGCCGGGGTAACACTGGCCAGGTTAAGTAAAGCGGCAACTAAATATCCCGAAACGGCCGACATAACAATCCTTGTAATGTTTCTAGTGGCTGATTAAAGATAAGTTACCGCTTTTTTATGGTAAATGAAACAGGCTCTCTTTATAGCGTAAGTGATCCACAGGGAAGCTGTCGCAGCCGGTAGCCAGACACAACCCAGTTAAGCCCCACCACATTTTGCGGATTCACCTCGGCTATCAGGCATACCTTTTGTTTTGGGCTTAAATCAAGGGCCAGCTCATTGCTCCAGTCAGCATGCGCGCGAATTTTGAAGGTTTTAAACCCCGGATTAACTAACAGTTGGGTATGTTGCTGCGGTGCCAGTGAAATAAAGTACTCATCATCCCAACCAATATACACATCGGTCAGGCTGCCTTGTAATTCATCGGAACGATAGATAGTAACAGTGGCAGCATCATTGGTTTGGGTGATTGCCGGGAGCGAGGATTTTGAAACACAGCCACTTGCCAGTATTGCGGTTAAAGTGATTGCCGCGACCCGTGTTATTGACAGACTCATTTGTCGATGTCTACTCATCATAATTGCCTCTTTGTCGTTGAATGCTGACAATGATGATGGCTGTGGGGTCAAGCGGAGGTGAAAGAACCGGCCTTTGGCCGGCTCAGTGAATTAATAATAACCGAAATCCGCCGTTATCAATCTGAATAACCTGTCCGGTGCGGTTTTAACCATTTCACTGGCAAGGCCGAGCGCTGCATAAGCCTGGTCTCGGGGTTCTACAGAAGGCACGGTGGTGTTGACCAGAGCTAAAACAATAATATTTTAAACCCTATCAGGATGAGTACTATACCGCCGATAAGCTCAGCTTTACTCTCCAGCCAGGTACCGGTTTTAGCACCGATATGCACACCCAGAAAACTAAAAATAAAGGTAGTGATACCTATTATCAGGCACGCCAGGAAGGGGTTTAATGCCATTAATGTTAGTGAGAACCCGGCCGCCATGGCATCAATACTGGTGGCAATCGCCAGCACTAGCATGACCCGGGATGTGATTTTGGCGATACCTTCTTCAATTCCTTCAGACATTGCCTCAAAAACCATTTTAGCGCCGATAAAGAGTAATAAGATAAATGCAATCCAGTGTGCAAAGCTGCCAATCAGGCCAAATAGCCCCTGACCGCCCAGGTAACCAATTAATGGCATAATCCCCTGAAAAACGCCGAAATAGATAGCTGCTGATAAAGACAGCGATTTGGCATTAAGAACATGTTTCGAGCCGAGCCCGATGGAAACAGCCAATGCATCCATGCTTAACGCCAGCGCTAAAATAATGACTTCTAACATAATAGACTCCGGAAAAATCAGCCAGGGGCCGGATAAGCAGAGCGAGTGCTCAGCCAAAGCCTCATTTTAAGGAATCTCCCGGCACTATAGCCAGGTTTTTGATGGTTTTAATGGTTGGGTTTGTCGAAAAGAGCCGGGGCTGAGCGGTCAGGTGGATGAAAAACGGTAACGCGTGGCTATCTGGGTGAGGGTTGTCATTAGCTCATCGAGTTCACTTGCCTTGGCGCGAGTAAGTTCACTTTGCTGCAGTAATTCGTTGGATTGCTGGCTAATCCCCTTAACCTGACTCTGAATGGTTTGTGTGGCCACCACCACTTGCCCGGTTGAAGCTGCCAGTTGTTGATTATCATCACTTAGCGATAATACACTTTGCTGGCTTTGTTTAAGGGCGTTTTCCGTATGGTTAGCTTGCTTAAATGCCTCAGTGGTAAGTGTTAGGTTGGCTTCCATTCCCTGCACAGTTGTTGTAATGGAATCCACTATTTGTGCCAGTATGGTGTTGATCTGATGTGTCGATTGTTGAGTGCGCGAGGCCAGGGTACGAACTTCTTCTGCAACTACCGCAAAGCCCCTGCCGTGTTGGCCTGCGCGGGCGGCTTCAATAGCTGCATTGAGCGCAAGGAGATTGGTTTGCTCGGCAATCTCTGCAATGACCTTTACTACCGAACCCACCTGATTCCCGGCGTTTTGTAACGACGAAAGCTGCCGGGCAGATTCATTGATTTCACGCTGCAACGTGGCTATCTGTGCGGCACTGACTGCCACTTCCTGCTTGCCCTGGCTCACCAGAGCCGCAGTAGACGCCGCTGATTCGGACACGCATTTTGAATCTTCAGAGGCGCTGGCGATTTGCACTCCTACCTCTGCGATAGCATTGTCCAGTTGAACCGCAAGATCGGATAAATGATGGGCTTGTTTATCAGAAGATGCGGCTGATTCAATAAAGGTGATGCTCGCACTTTGCAGCTGGCTTGTCATAACGTTTAGAGCCGTGTAATCCTCGGTTAAGGCCTTTATCAGATTTTTCAGGGCATTAACCACCTGTCCGAGCTCATCATTGCTGGCACTGGGTAACACCACTGCTAGGTTCTTATCGTGACTCAGGCTGGTGAGTGCTGCAGTGATACTCAGTAACGGTGTGACCAGTTTTTGATAGAGATAGCGATAAGAGAGCAATGCCACTACCACAACCAGCAGCACTGAGGCGTAATTGATCCAGCGCATCAGACCCATGGTAACAGTTACTTCTTCTGTGGCCTGAAACACCTGTTGAGTTGACTGTTGGCTTATCAGGCTGAGCACTTCCCGGCTGGTGTTCTTGGCATTTTCAATCAACGTCAGAGCGTGCCTTGCCGCATCCCAGTCAGTATCCGCTGCGTTCAGAATAGTCTCCAAATGGTCCATGGCAACAAATAGTTCATACAGTGAGTTTTTCAAAGTCTCTGTGTTAAACCGGTGACGCTCACCTAACTGAGAGAGATTGTCGTGTAGTTGCGATTTTAGTTGCTCAGAGCGCTCAGCATAAGAATCACTGTCAATAGTGTAACCATACAGGGCAAAGTTAAGATTATGCAGTTGAGCCAGATCATCCTGGGTTTGTTGAAGCAACGTGAAAGCGGGCAAGGTATGCGTTGTGAAATGGCGGTTTTGTTTACTGATTTGGTTGAGACTTACCTGAAACACTATACCAGCCAGTACCATGGCTATAATAAGCACCAGGTAGCCCACCATCACTTTGCGGCCAATTGATTTCAACATGTCTGCGCTCTCAAAATCAGATATACCGCAACAGACCCGATAAAGAGAGAGTTTATTTCATCTGACTCTTAGTCATTTATTTCTTATTTGTGTCAATTTTTTTTACATTTAGTGTTAAATATAGTGAAAACCTTGTGTAGAGCTATGAAAAATAAGAGAAATAAAAAGTGGCATGGTTTTAGCTTTTCAATCATTAATTGGTTTAATAGTACAAGGTATAATCAGATGTTTAAATCCCTTTTTAAAGTTTCACCTTCAGCGTTAATCGGTTTAATGTTTGCCAGTCAGGCAAATGCCACTATTATTGGGTTTGAAGATATTCCTGATGACTTTAGAGCCCAAAACTTGCCTGCATATACCGAAAACGGTTTCATTTTAGATGTTAGCTGTCAGAACTGCGTAAATGTATTTAGCACCAGTGAAGCAATTGCGTTTTCTGGTTACGGTACTCAACCCGCTGCCGCGGCAGGGTGGGGGGCAACCGGTCGTTTCCTCGAAACATGGAATACTTATTCTATTTTTTCTTTAAGTCAGGAAAATGGCGAGGCCTTTAATTTCACCGCGATGAACATTGGCTGGTTTAATAATGCATCAAGCAATGCTAGTTGGAGTGTCCGCGTTTTTGATGATAACGGCATCCAGGTTGGAAGCTCAGACAACTACACGGGAAGCGGTTTATTTAACTTCAATTACGAAGGTATTTACTCTGTTGAATTGCAAAGCAACGGTGGTTTTAGCTCATTTGATAACTTAAACGTTACTGCAGTAGAAGCGTCAGCGCCTGCTACTTTAGGCTTGCTCAGCTTAAGCCTTGTCGGACTGGGGATTGCTGGTCGTCGCAATAAATAATTAATAGTGCATTCTCCGGCAGTAAAAAAGCACCTTCGGGTGCTTTTTTACTTGTTCAAGCAGGGTTAATCAAACATCGCCTGGATATCGCAACTGGGCTTTTTACCCAGATGATCGGCGTTTTTTGCCAGCCATTTTTCAGTCGTTTCCTCACCGGCATCACGTAAACATTCGAGAAACTTTTTGCGATTGTCGTACTTGGTGGCACTGTCGAGGGAAGAAAGCAGTTCACCGTTGGTTAGCAGATGAGTTCGCAACTGCTTTATTTGTCGTTCAACCTTGCCCAATAAAAAACGCTTACCGCTAACCAGGCGTTTAACACTGGCAATGGCATGCATTTCACGCATAAAGTTGCTGTGGAAACCGATTTCGGTAATACGATCACTGATATCATCAGAGCTTTTAGGCACTTCCTCGCGTTCTAGCGGCTGCAACAGCACAATCAGCACATCTTTACCTGCGCATTCGTTCATCAGCGGAAATATCGCCGGGTTACCGGCATAACCACCGTCCCAATAATGCTTGCCGTCTATCTCAATAGCTTTATACACGTTCGGTAAACAAGCCGAAGCCAGCAGATGGTCGGTGGTGAGTTCCGGTGTGTTAAACAGGGCCAGCTTGCCCGTGCTGACTTCCGTGGCGGCAATATACAAGGGCAGGGGATTGGCCTGTTGTAAGGCTTTAAAATCAACCTGCTTATCTACAATGTCTCGTAATGGATTAATGTCCAGCAGATTGATATCGTAAGGAGAAAGAAACTGGAACGCACTCAGCCACCACTTGGTCACCGAATTTTTGAGCTCGCCGGGGAGTTCAAAGCCGACATTTTGCTCAGCTACGGTATACCAGAAATCATCCAGTTGTTGTTTAGCGCCTTCACGACCGTTTTTACGCCAGCCCTCAGCGAACATCACGGCATTCATGGCACCGGCGCTGGCGCCGCTAATACCGGTAATAGTGAGCCAGGTTTCTTCGAGCAGGCGGTTAAGTACGCCCCAGGTAAAAGCACCGTGAGCGCCACCGCCCTGTAATGCTAAGGATAATTTTACGGATTTCATTAGTAGCATCCCTGAAAAGTGCTGCGGTGCAGCATGGAAAGCTATTATTACGCACAATTAATCTGAATAGTTTAAAAAATATACAATATAATGTCGCCGGAGTGGATCCGGCGGCGTTTATGCAAACAAATTTTGAAAGGGTTGGTGGCAGACGCCTACTGACCGCCGGTAGAACCGGAGGGTGAGGCGGGCACGCTAGCCGAAGGTGAACTCACTACTTTGGTAGCCAGTTCACGAATTTCAGATTCCAGAGAAGCTATTCGGCTAGACAGGGCGTTATTGCGCTGCTCCAGTAAAGCCAGTTTATCGCTCAGGCTTTTAATTTCCTGCTGGCGAGAGCTACTATTAGCATTAACCTGTTCCATCTGAACATTGATGGCGAGCATTTCATCCGAGACGGTTTCCAGGCTGCTGTTAAGCGTTGCTAACTGCGTTTTCTGGCTATCCAGATTTCGTGAAACCTGTGATACAGACTCCTGCAAATCCTTCTTGTCGCCGGCGACTTTATCGGTCAGGTCGGCAATTTCTTTCTGATTACGGCGCCAGGCGGAAGCCCAGAGCTTATCCATTTGTTCCCATAATTCAGCGGTTTTGTTGGTCAGTTCAGTAACTTTTACCTGCAAAGCTACGGTTGACTCGCCAATCTCTTCGCCGGTGGCAGACAATTTGTTTTCCAACTGCTGGATGCGTTGCTCTGCGTTTTGCAGCGTTGCATTTTGCTTTTGCGTAACCGTAAATAAGTAACCTGCTGCACCACAACCTACAATGGCTACCAACAGGGCAACAACCCCCCAGCCTGAGCCGCCTTTAGCTTTTTCGGGTTCACTGGTAGCCGCTGTCTGTGAAGTAGTCACCGAGCGGTGAACCGGTGCCGTTTTGGTTTGATATCCGCGACGGTCTTCTTCGTCGAGTCTGATTGTGGGAAAGTCATCGTTGCGCGAGTTATTAGCCATATTCCCTCTTAATGACAACTGTGGCGATCTAATTATTCATGAAAACGGGCGCTGGACCCTTATTCCCTGATGTTATCGCTAATTTCTGTGCAATACCAATGTTAGCCGGTACTTTTTGGCAGTTTACCAGTCGATTGGTGAATAGTTGGGTGTTTTATCCCCAATTTCACCCGCCTGATGCATCCGGATAAGGTCCGACTGCAATGCCATGCGGTATTGCTTTACAGCACGCCACTGCGTGTTAAGGCCTTGCGCTGGCTGGCCGTTGTCTTCTTTGGCCAGTAATTTTCCTAGCTGTTGGTAATATTTATATAACCGGTTGGCTTGCTGTGATTCAAAAGCCTCAACTTCGGCCACCATTGGGGCCGGTAGCCACTGGGTTTGCCAGTACTGCTGCTGAGCCAGCAAATAGTCTTGCAGAGTCGCTGCAGATTCATTGTGGGCACTTTGCCAGGCAGGTAAGCTTGCGCGATTAATCACCTGCCGGGTTTGCGGATCAATCAACAGCAATGTAGGTGTAGCAAAATAGACCGGGTAGCCAAATTGGCTCAACAATGTTCGTTTGTTTTCTAAATAGCCTACGTCCACAGGTAGCACAGCTATGTTTTCGGTGACAGGTGCCAGTGCCGGATCACTAAAATAACCGGCCAGCGCCCGTGAGTCATGACACCATGCGGCACCCAGCACCAGGGCAACCAGTTGTTGATTCTCGCTGGCCCGGGTGATGGTATGCTCTACCATCGCGGCCTCGTTATCATAGCGCTGATAAAAAACACCGGTGTCGTCGCCGGCCTGCAGAGGCCAGGCAACTACCAGCATTAATACCGCAGTGAATTTACGTAACATAATTAGTCTTCACCACCCAGCCATTCCACCCGATAAAGGTCGCGGCGACGGTCGAGGTAGTTACGTACTGAGCCCTCATTTTGCAGGGTAGTTAATTTATCCAGATCCAAATCAACAATCAGCGTCATTTCGGTGTTAGGCGTGGTTTCCGAGACAATGGCATCGTGCGGGAAAGCAAAATCAGACGGTGAAAATACCGCGGTTTGGCCGTACTGAATATCCACGTTATCTACCTTCGGCAAGTTCCCTACGCTGCCGGCAATGGCTACATAGCACTCGTTCTCAATTGCCCGCGCCTGGGCACAACGACGTACCCGCAGGTAGCCGTTTTTGGTATCGGTCCAGAACGGCACAAACAGTATTTGCATTTCCTGCTCAGAAAGCACCCTGGCAAGCTCCGGGAATTCTACATCGTAACAAATTAAAATCCCGATTCTACCGAAGTCGGTGTCAAAACAGCGCAGGTAGTTACCGCCTTTCATGATCCAGTCTTTTTTCTCGTGCGGTGTGGGATGCAATTTATACTGAGCTTCTATGGTCCCATCACGCTTGCACAAGTAGCTCACATTATACAGCTCTTCGTCTTCAATTACCGGCATGGACCCTGCGATAACATTAATATTGTACGAAACAGCCAGTAGCGAGGTGGCGGTGAGGATTTCGTCGGTATATTCGGCCAGATGCCAGATAGCATCTATAGATGATTCCGATTCCGCCAGGCCCATCAGCGGTGCATTAAAAAATTCCGGGAATAGCGCCACGTCACAGCCGTAATCCGACAACGCGTCGACAAAATACTCTACTTGCTGAATAAGCTCTTCGACGTTTTCAAAATAGCGCATCTGCCATTGCACACAACCAATTCTTGCCGAACTTTTCTTACCACCGATCAGCTGCGGATTGCCGGGCTCATAATAAATGTTGTGCCATTGCAGCAGCGTGGCATATCCCTTTGACGCTTTGTCTTCAGGCAGGTAGGCCTGCATGATTTGCTTAACTTCAAATCCATTGGATAGTTGAAAGGTGAGGATAGGGTCGAAAATGTCTTTCGATTTTACCCGCTCGATATATTCGTAGGGTGTCATTTCCGATGCATGCTTGGCATAGTTAGGAATACGCCCGCCGGCCATAATGGATTTTAAGTTCAGGTTACGGCATAACTCTTTGCGCGCTTCATATAATCGGCGTCCCAGGCGTAAACCGCGGTATTCCGGTGAGACAATAACTTCGACGCCGTAGAGCACGTCGCCATTTGGATCGTGAGTGGTGAGATAGGCATCGCCGGTAATTTCATCATAGGAATGCTTATCACCAAACTGGTCGTAATCTACAATGACTGAAATGGCAAAGGCCACTACCTTGCCTTTGTCTTCAATACAAATCTGACCATCCTGAAAGGTGGTGATTTGCGCTTTATAATTTTTATACGGCCAGGCACCACCCACATTGCGATAAACATCGTCCATGAGCTCCTTCACATCCTGGTAGTCATCCAGGGTCAGGTGTCTCAGGTCGAGATGGTGTTCGGTATCTTCAGTATATAATTCGTCGCTCATGCTACTTTCTCAAAAATGACTTGTCTGTTGGCAACATAGCATGCACCGGTGATGCACTCCAAGTTTTCCAGTTATTACAAACCTATACCTTGCGGCCAGGGCATTTGATCAGTACGAGTGGCGTAATCGATCAGGCTGGAGCAAAAAATACCGGATCGTACAAAAAATAACTTGTCTAATCGCTGTTTTCAGTATATTTATCACGCCTGATTTATTTGGATAACCCTTCTGTTGACAACTTCTTTAGAAAATCATGTTCTTGCCGGGTCTAAGGCCCCTGAGGAATTGTTTGAACGCATTGCTGATGATCTATATCAGCGAGGCTACAGTGTCATACCCGCCGCATTGCCACCGGCATTGACCACCCGGCTGACAGCCTATGCCCAGGAAGCGATTAATTTTGATCCCGCCGGGATTGGCCGGGCAAGGCAGTATCATCAGAATGAATTCGTTCGCACCGATGAGATATGCTGGATCCAGGGTACCGCTGCGGTAACCACTGCGTGGTTAAACTGGATGGATTGTTTAAAAGCGTATCTTAATAAACGACTGTTTCTAGGCTTGTTCTCATACGAGAGTCACTTTGCCCATTACCCGCCGGGCAGCTTTTATAAACGACACATGGATGCGTTTCAGGGCGAATCTAACCGGGTACTGTCGACGGTTTATTACCTTAATTCTGACTGGACACAGGACGACGGCGGTGAGCTGGTAATTTACCCGCCGGCAACGCCGGATGAAGCGGTTTCCGTCACCCCGTTGGCTGGCACTATGGTGATATTTCTCAGTGAGGAGTTTCCGCATGAAGTACTGCCTGCCAGGCGCGATCGATTCTCAATTGCCGGTTGGTTCAGGGTGAATAATTCTACGGCTCATCGGGTTGATCCGCCGCGATAAAGCGCGGATTTTGCCCGGAAATGGCTAAATAGAGACTGATTGAAAAATATCAGTATGGCAGTTTTATGAAATTCGGGATAACATCAGGTAATACATACCCTCTGGTTTAGCGCTTCGTGCAGTGGCAGACGTGGTCAACACAGGGCTGCCGCAAGCCTGGCATTGCACAGACAAGGAAAGCAATTTCGTGTTAAGTGGTTGTGACAATGGATAAAATCCCATTACCGAAAGCAATAGATGAGTTAAAAGTACTGGTTGTAGACAACCAGGCGCTTATTCATGACCTAATCAAGTCGGCCCTGCTGGAGCTGGGCGTTAAGCAGGTGAGCAGTGCGCAAAATGCTTTTCATGCCGTTCGCCTGTGTCAGCAAGACTCCTTTGACGTTGTTCTGCTGGCATTTAATGTCAGCAGCGACAAAGACGGTTTCCATCTGTTTGAAGAGCTCAAACACAACAATTATATCGGCGATAAGTCTACCGTTGTATTTTTAAGTGCAGAAACCAGTATGGGGCTGGTTAACTGTATTATCGAGCTGCAACCGGATGACTTCTGGGTTAAACCGCTGGATGCCAGTCGGGTGCAGCAGCGTTTCAATTATCTGCTTAATATCCGCCGCAAATTACATAAAGTCATGCATTGCATGGATAATGGGGATTATGCGGCGGCCATATACCATGCTGAACGTAGCCTTAAAGATATGGGGGTCGCGGAGTATCACCCGCGCCTGAAAAGGATGATCGGCGAATGCCTGATAAATTTGCGGGAGTTCGCGACGGCTGAGCGCTATTTTTGTCAGCTTAAAGATGAATACGACCATGCCTGGGTACATATCGGCTTAGCCAAAGCACTGTTTAAACAGGATAAGATTGATGAGGCAGAACTGCTGGTCGAAGATTTACTAGAGCGCAATGATACCCGATTCTTAACTTATGATTTACTGGCTCAGTACTACATAAGCAAGGAACAATTTGATGTTGCCTATGAACAGGTTAAAGCGGCCAGCAAGCTGGCCCCTCGCAATATTGAACGAAACAAAAAATTGTGGGACCTGGCCCGGCTTAACCGCGACAAATACGGGCAGCTTTCAGCGGTGCAGAATATGGCAAAATTTGCCAGGAACTCGATACACGATTCACCGGAGCTTAGCCTTAATGTAGTGCGTACCATGATTGATCTGGCTGCAACGGTTTCGGGAGCAGAGTCGGAAAAACTACAGCGCCAGATCACTCGTGAGATAGAAGGCTTAACCCGCGGCGACTTTGTGGAGCCTGCTCTGGCGAATAAGATGCTGGTGATTAAGGCTCGTATCGATTCGTTGAAAAATAATAAACGTGAAGCCGAAAAGCAGCTAAAAGAAAACCTGCAAGCCGGCGCGGCCATGAATCTGGAAGATAACCTGGATTTAATGAAGGCGTACCACGAGCTTGGCATGAAAGAAGAGTGTCTGGCTATTCTTGATACACTGCGAGCGCAACTGGCAGGTGATACCCTGGCCAGCCAGGTGGTGGATGAATACCTCAAGCGTGAAGAAATTGAACGTCGCGAAATCAAGTTTACCACCAAAGAACTAAAAGAGATGGCGGCGGTAAACTACCGCGAAAACCGCATTTTTCCAGCCTACAATAATCTTTGCCAGGCCATGATCTTGTCGCCTCACGATAAGTCGATAGCGCTAAGCCTGCTAAAAGTGCTGGTGCAGATTAATAAGAATGAGCCGTTATCAGACAGCCAGCATGAGATGGCAATGAATGCCGCAGATATGCTCAGTAATAGCAGTTTGCCGGCTAATCAACAGCAAAAGTGCGATGAGTATCTCAGTGCGCTATCTCTCAATGAAGCCGCCGTTCACGTCACACCAGAATAAATACCGCAATAAACCCGCCAATTCAGGCGGGTTTAATTTAATTGATTAATTCCTATTCAAAAAAATCATCTTGATAGTTTTTTTCGAATCAGACTTTCAACAAATCCAATTATAAATCTTTGAGGTTAGTCGCTATTCTTATCCCAAGTCGAAAGGGAACGAGAAAGAAGCAAACCGTAAAGGTTGAATTCCCGTAACCTAAACTGCACATCAACGGTGTGAACGTGGTGGATTTAAGTTGTCGTCCTGTTCACACAGTTAATATTGAAAGCGTTAAATAAACCTAACTTTAGGAGAAAGTAAATGGCTTTAATCAACACTCAAATCAAACCATTCAAAGCGAACGCGTTTAAAGATGGTGAATTAATCGAAGTAAGCAGCGAAGACATCGCGGGCAAGTGGGCAGTATTTGTATTCTACCCGGCTGACTTCACTTTCGTATGTCCAACGGAGTTAGGTGACATCGCCGACAAATACGAAGAGCTGCAATCTCGTGGCGTAGAAGTATTCTCAGTATCAACTGACACTCACTTTACTCACGCAGCATGGCACGAAGCGTCAGAAACTATCGGTAAAATCAAGTTCGCCATGATCGGCGACCCAACAGGCGAAATTACCCGTAACTTCGACTGCATGCGTGAAGAGATGGGTCTGGCTGACCGCGCAACATTCGTAGTTGACCCAGACGGTATTGTTCAGGCAATGGAAATCACTGCTGAAGGTATCGGCCGTGACGCAGATGACCTGGTACGTAAAGTTAAGGCGGCTCAATACGTAGCGTCTCACCCAGGTGAAGTATGCCCGGCTAAATGGAAAGAAGGTGAAGAAACCTTAGCTCCATCATTAGACCTGGTAGGCAAAATCTAATTACCGTTTTAACCAACGAGTAATGTCGGTGCGGGCTGTGGCCCGCACATTTCCTCAACCACATTATCTAAGGCAGAATTAAATATGATTACGCAAGATATTAAAAAGGCGCTAAAAGGTTACTTCGCGTCGATGCAGAAAAACATCACGTTAGTTCTGCAAACCGGCGAGCACACTAAACGTGACGAGCTGAAGCAGTTTCTGTCTGGTGTGGCAGAAGTGAGCGACAAGATCCAGTTGGAAGAACGAGATACAAACGGCGTACTACGCAGCTCAATCAGTTTTTTACTGGAAGCTGATGGTGAAGATACCGGTATTCGTTTTTCCGGGATCCCAGGCGGACACGAGTTTAACTCGTTCGTACTGGCACTGCTGCATGCGTCAGGCACCGCACTGAAAGTTGATGACAGCGTTGCATCATTAGTGAAAGGTGTAAAAGACGAACTTAAGTTCGAAGTATTTATCAGCCTGAGCTGTCACAACTGCCCGGACGTTGTCCAGGCGTTAAATCAGTTCGCGCTGCTTAACCCGAATATCTCATCAGAAATGATTGATGGCGGCCTTTACCAATCACTGGTAGAAGAGCGTGATATTCAGGGTGTCCCCAGTGTGTATTTAAACGGTGAGCTTTTTGCAAACGGTAAAGTAGACGCCGCCACACTGATTGACAAATTATTGGAATTCGACCCAAGCCTGAAAGAGGCCAATAAAGGTCAGTCGTTACCGCTTCAGGACGTTACCGTAATCGGTGGTGGCCCGGCAGGCGTTAGTGCGGCAATTTACAGCGCCCGTAAAGGCCTTAAAGTGACCGTGGTAGCCGACCGTTTTGGTGGTCAGGTAAAAGACACCATGGGTATCGAAAACCTGATTTCTGTGCCAAAAACCACTGGCCCCGAGCTGGTTGGTAACCTGGCAGAGCACATGAAAGATTACGATATTACTTTAAAAGAGCATGTCCGCGTGGACAACATCGAAAAAGGTAATATTAAAACGTTGACCTTATCATCTGGCGAACAGATTAAAACCAAGTCACTGATTGTGGCCACTGGTGCCCGCTGGAGAGAGCTGGGTGTACCCGGCGAGAAAGAAAACGTAGGTAACGGCGTAGCTTATTGCCCACACTGTGATGGGCCGTTCTTTAAAGGCAAAGACGTGGCAGTCATTGGCGGTGGTAACTCCGGCATCGAAGCGGCACTGGATTTGGCCGGTATCGTTAAATCGGTAACCGTGTTTGAATTTATGCCAACGTTAAAAGCAGACCAGGTACTGATTGATCAGGCTGAAAAGCGCGACAATATTACCATTATCAAAAACGCGGCAACCAAGCAGATTGTGGCGGAAAATGGCAAAGTCAGTGCGATTGAATATCAGGACCGAGCGACCAACGAAGAGCACTCGTTACCACTGGCTGGTGTGTTCGTACAAATTGGTCTGGTTCCTAACAGTCAGTTTATGAAAGGCGTTGTAGATCTCACTCAGTACGGCGAGATTGTGGTCGACAGTAAGTGCAACACCTCTGAGCCAGGCATTTATGCCGCGGGGGATGTAACCACGGTGCCATATAAACAGATTGTTATCTCCATGGGTGAGGGTGCAAAAGCCTCACTGGCGGCCTTCGAATATCTGCTGTCTCACCAGACAGAGGAAGAGCTCGAAGAGCAGGCAGCTGTCGCCTGAAGTTATTGATTTCATCAATGTCGTAAGATAAAAAGCGGACTTGTTAGTCCGCTTTTTGCATGAGTATCATTCCTGCCAGGTACTTGTTCGCAATGCTCAGACTAAGACTTGTCGTTAATGAGGGTCGCCAGCATTTTCTCAATGCGTTTTACGCTTTCGGTGAGTTCAGTAAGCTCTGATTGTTGTGAGGGCTGCGATTTGTCTGTTCGGGTAGAAGTAGGGTAGTTGTCTTTCTGGGTAAGAATCGCTTCGCGAAAACCGGCGGCATCTTCAATGCCAAGCATCGAAACCAGCGCCCCCTGGCCTGATTGTCCTGCTGTCTCAAAGCTCAGGCTATAAAGGCCCATAGCGCGCATTAACGGCCCCTGACTCATGGCAACGTCGGTAATTTTCTCCAGTGGAATCGACTTTTCTACTTTAAATAACACGCCACGTTTAACAACCAGTTTTCGTTCTGTCAGCTCGGCGGACATCGCCTTTAGCATGCGTCCACTGATAAATAACATCAGGGGAACAGAAATGACCAACAGCGGGATACCAATAACGGTGAGCCCGGAGACAATTAAAAGGTTAATCAGCCAATAAGCTTTTACCTTGGGGCTAAAGCTTGCACTGCGTAGTACGGTTTCCGCCATGATGACTCCTTATCTGCGTTGCCTTTTAAATTCATGATAGCGCATTAACCGCTTAAACAAACAGCGTTACAGGCAAAATGGGCGTATGGAATTGTAAGTGTCTGTAACGCTTCGCATGGCGAAAAAGAATATTGTCTTAAAATACCGTTAGCGCATGATGTCATGCACCCAGTCTATCCAGCGGTGTAACCACAGGGGAATATGATGTTTTGGTTGCTGAGTGCTCAGGCGATAGCCGCGCTTGGGAATAGCCTCAATTTTGCCAGGGCGGCGGTTCTGGGAGTGATTTAAGCTCTTTTCGGAGTCGACAGACAAGGTGGTTTATCCGATCTTCACTGACGACCTGATGACCCCAGATTGACAAGCGCATGTCGGTACGGGTAACTATCTCCCCTGCATTTTCCATCAGCAAATCTAACAGGTCACCACATTGTGGCGAGAGTACCCGTTGCCGACCTTGTGAGTCGGTGATGGTTCGTGAAGGTTTATCATAAATCATGGGAGCAACTCTTTACAAAGCTAACCCGTTATCAGCTAGTAAAGATTAGCAGAACATATGACGGCCATGACAAAGAAATGACATTTCTAAGCTAAGCGGATGAAAAAAGGCAGATTAAATCTGTCATCTAAGCGTCATGGTTTTGTCAGCGACGAATGGCTCGATACCGGCCTACACTCCGAGGGGCTGAGCAGTTGTATCGCCAGCGAAATAGCCAATCAAATAAAATCAGGTGAAGGAAAGGTGATGAACATGAATAAAGTTTTACCTGTTAGCCTGACGGTGTTATCGCTATCAGTAGTATGTGGCACCGCCATGGCCGAAGGATATCCCAAAGAGCTTGAGAAAGACCTTATTTCAGTATGCAGAAATGCGGCTGAGGATGATCGTTCCGGGTTGCGGCAGGCCGTAAGAGAACTTACACCCTCAAGCAGAATAAATACGTCGACTTATAAAGTATTAGCTAACGGACTGGTTTGCAACGGTATGCAACTCGCTGCCTTTGCCCGTTACTATGGTGCCAGCGACACCTATACACTGCTGGAAAAGTACACGTACCCGAATGCAATTATCGAAATTAGGGACGTTACCGCCAGCCGCGATGTGCCGGTTGAGATAAACGTAAGTATGACAACCGGTAAGTAGCCGGTCAAAAATGGCAAAAGCGAAGGGATGGCAACGTCTCTTCGTTTTTTTTGCTTTTCAGTCAGACAATGCCAGGTTGCTAACGGAGCAAGCATGCTTATTCACCAATAAAAAACCGGAGCAAAAATACTCCGGCGAACGGTTGGGTGTTACTTTTATTAGAATTAATTAACAGCTTCTGCTTCTTTGATAAACGTAAACAGAGCGTCTTTTAGCTGCACGCGCTCGGCTTTCTTCTCGTTTAAAACATCGTCCGACGTCGGCTCTGCGCCTTCTTCCATTTTGTGAATAAGGCTGTCGAGTTCGTTGTATTGTTCAAATAATCTGGCGAAATGGCGGTCATTCATTTTTAGATGACGAATAGTGTGCTGATGATCAGGGAATTCATGGACGAGATCATGTTTTTCAATAGTCATAGTAACTCTTATCTGGTTGTTAACAGTGGCCTTTCCACTAACTTAAGTCTACTTTGACAGCTTCGATGTTACCTTGATTCAGGTCATGGTTTCGGTGGGGAGCATCAATAAAAGAGGGCGGGAAAACCCGCCCGACTCATTAATGGTTTTGCGGGTCGTTGCGTTTGGCTTTAAACGGCCGCTTTTTACTGCGCGGGTTCGGACTTGCCGCATTTTTAAAACCGGTATGTTTGGTCATTGCGCGTTCTCCACGGCGGGCCTTGCTGGCCTTCTGGCGTTTTTCGCTGGCTGACTCAGGTGGCACCAGATGCTGCGGACCTCGGCCGATAAGATCCTCACGGCCCATTTTGATGAGTGCTTTACGGATTTGCGCAAAGTTTTTCGGATCGTGATAACGCAGCATGGCTTTGTGTAACCGGCGGTGAATTTCACCTTTCGCCGACGGCACGGATTCGCTGTCTTTTTTCACTTTACGCAGTGAGTTAACCTCGGTGTGATACAGCGTAGTGGCCGTTGCCATGGGTGATGGGTAAAAATTTTGTACCTGGTCGAGCTTAAAGCGGTTTTCTTTCAGCCAGATAGCCAGTGCCAGCATGTCTTCATCGGTGGTACCGGGGTGCGAGGCAATAAAATAAGGGATCAGGTACTGTTCTTTACCCGCTTCTTTAGAGTATTTATCAAACAATTCTTTAAAGCGATAATAAGTGCCCATGCCCGGTTTCATCATCTTACTTAACGGGCCATCTTCGGTATGTTCAGGGGCAATTTTAAGGTAGCCACCAACGTGGTGTTTGGCCAGCTCCTTAACGTAATTGGGATCTTCAATGGCTAAGTCGTAACGCACGCCCGAAGCAATCAGAATCTTCTTGATGCCGGGTAAATCGCGGGCGCGACGATACAGATCAATAGTGGGTTTGTGGTCGGTATCCATGTGGGCACAGATAGACGGATACACACACGACGGGCGACGACAGGTTGCTTCGGCTTTAGCACTCTTACAGCGCAGGCGATACATGTTAGCCGTAGGGCCGCCAAGGTCTGATATAACGCCGGTGAAGCCGGGTACCGTATCGCGGATCTGCTCAATTTCACGAATAATCGAATCTTCTGATCTGCTCTGAATTATACGCCCTTCGTGTTCAGTGATGGAACAGAACGTACAACCACCAAAGCAGCCGCGCATAATATTGACCGAAAAACGGATCATATCGTAGGCCGGGATCTTCGCTTCACCGTAAGCCGGGTGGGGTACGCGCTGATAGGGTAAATCGAACACCGCGTCCATTTCTTCGGTTTCCAGCGGCATGGCTGGTGGGTTGATCCAAATGTGCCGATCGCCGTGGCGCTGTAACAGCGCCCGGGCACAACCCGGATTGGTTTCCTGATGCAGAATGCGGTTAGCATGGGCATACAGGGTTTTGTTATCGCGCACTACTTCAAAGGCCGGTAATTTTACATATACCTGTTCCCAGGGTTTACGGCGTTCGGCCGGTTGCACCACAATGGGCTGGGCTTTCGCTTCGGTAACCGGCTGGCTGTCTTTATTTTCGTTGCCTTTATTTTCGTTCTGGCCCTCACAATCCGGCTCCATGATATAGGGGCTGGGAATGGGGTCGATTTTGCCGGGACGGTCAAGTGAAGTAGAGTCAACGCCCTGCCATTCTGGTAAGGGTTGTTTAACAATAATAGCAGTGCCCCGCACATCGGTAATATCACCAATGGCTTCGCCAGCCGCCAGACGGTGAGTCACTTCCACCAGTGGGCGCTCAGCGTTACCGAACATCAGTAAATCGGCTTTGGCATCAAACAGCACTGAGCGACGCACTTTTTCTGACCAGTAGTCATAGTGGGCAATACGGCGCAGACTGGCTTCAATCCCACCAATAATAATCGGTACGTCTTTAAACGCCTCGCGGCAACGCTGGGAATAAACGGTGACTGCCCGGTCGGGGCGCTTGCCGCCTTCGTTGTTGGGCGTATAAGCATCGTCGTGGCGTAGCTTTTTATCCGCGGTGTAGCGGTTAATCATGGAGTCCATGTTGCCGGCGGTTACACCAAAATACAAATTGGGCTTGCCCAGCTTCATAAAGTCGTTTTTATTCTTCCAGTCGGGCTGGGCAATAATACCCACCCGGTAACCGTGTGCTTCCAGCAAGCGGCCGATGATCGCCATACCAAAACTGGGGTGGTCCACATAGGCGTCGCCTGTGACCAGAATAATATCGCAGCTATCCCAGCCCAGTTCGTCCATTTCGGCCCGGGACATGGGTAAAAATGGCGCGCTACCGTAGCAGTGTGCCCAGTATTTAGGATAAGAAAACAGGCCGCGATCGGCTTTAATGGTTGCTTGCATGGAATTCTTCAGAGGGTTGTGAAAACGGCTGAATTATAGCAAACATCCGCAGGCGAAAATAGCTAAGTCAGTATTTACAGCTCTCAACCGTGAAGCAAATTGCACAATAAAAATAGAGTTGATTAACGAATTACCTGCTGTGCCCACTGGATAAGCTGTCCGGCTGACATCGCGCCGGCCTGACGGCTCACTTCACGGCCTTGTTTAAACACTAACAGGCTGGGAATGCTGCGAATAGCAAATTGCCGACTTAACATGGGGTTAGATTCGGTATCGACCTTGGCAAAGATGGCTTTACCTTGGAACTGTTCAGCAGCCTGAGTAAATGCAGGGGCCATCATTTTACAGGGGCCACACCAGTCGGCCCAAAAATCCACAATCACCGGAAGGTCTGATTTCTCGATAAAGCGCGCAAAATCCGCCTGTTTTAAATCGATAGGGTGGGCGGGTAACAGGCCCTGTTTGCACTTGCCACACACCGGGTTGTCACTTAAACGCTCTGCCGGACTGCGATTGAGCCCCTGACAGTGGGGGCAAACGATATGAATAGCGCTCATAATTTCACTCCAATTTGTTATAGATTATATGTTGTGTGCTTTTTCCCTTTCTCAAGGGCTGAATTGTACTTCCCGGTGGCTTATACTCTGCGCCAGATAACTACGGAGAAACATTCATGCGTTACTGGCTGTTCAAATCGGAACCGGACGTGTTTGGTATCGACCACCTGGCTCAACGACCTGACCAAACCGAGCCCTGGGACGGGGTGCGCAACTATCAGGCGCGTAATTTCCTGCGCGATGAGGTTAGCGTGGGGGATAAGGTGTTTTTTTATCACTCCAGTTGTAAAACGGTGGGTATTGCCGGTATTGCCGAGGTAGTTAAAGCCGGTTATCCCGATGCAACCCAGTTTGATCCCGAGTCGGACTATTACGATCCGAAAGCAACGCCGGAAAAACCGCGCTGGTACAGTGTGGATGTAAAGTACGTGAGCAAGTTTGCCCGCGTGCTACCGCTGAGTGTGATTAAAGACTGCCCGCAAATTACTGAATTGGGACTGGTGAAAAAAGGCCATCGCTTGTCTGTAATGCCGGTAACAGAAAGCGAATGGCACATTTTAAACGAGCTGGCCGGACGTCAGCTTTAATCCGGCAGTTCGTCCCACAGGCGGGCAAGGCCTTGTTGGCCGTATTGCCCCGGCAAGCCCCACAAAAAAGGCTCCGGTTGAATCATGCGGCCCTGGTCGAAAGTAAAGCCATCGGCACGGTCCTGAGCAACCAGTAGCGGCCCGTCTAAGTCGACAAACTGCACATCGGCGCAAAGGCCATAGGCTGGCGCCATAGCCAGCGACGAGCCCACCATACAACCAATCATGATTTGCAGATTGTGCTGTTTAGCGCCATGGTAAGCGCGAATGGCTTCGGTTAAGCCGCCGGTTTTATCCAGCTTTATATTGACCGCCTGATAGTATTTTGCCAGACGTTCTATATCGGCGCTCACGTGACAGGATTCATCAGCACAGAGGATAACCGGGCTGTTAAGCCCTGCCAGTTGCTCATCGGCTTCGGCAGGCACCGGCTGTTCTATTAACGCAACACCAAGCTTAGCCATATCCGGCAGTAATTCAGTCAGCATTGCTATCTGCCAGCCCTCGTTGGCATCTACAATTAACCGGCTTTGCGGTGACGCCTCGTGGATGGCGGCCAGACGTTCAAGCACCTGGTGTTCATCCAGCTTAATTTTAATCAGCGGCGCATTTTTTATTTCCAGCGCCTGGTTTTTCATGCCTTCAGGCGAATCAATGCTGAGGGTTTGTGCAGTATAGCAACGTTGTACCGTGTGCAGATTGGCCAGGCTGGTTACTGATTTACCTGTTACCTTGGCTTTTAAATCCCACAAGGCCGCGTCCAGCGCATTGCGCGCAGAGCCCGCGGGTAGCAGGGTAAGAAGATCCTCGGTGTCACACACATTGGCAAAGGCGCCCTTTATATCTTCCAGTTGTGCTAACACCGAATCGATAGACTCGTTGTAGCGGGCATAAGGGACTGATTCGCCCCAGCCATAATAATAACCGTCGCTGACTACTACAGTGATGACATCGGCCTGGGTTTTTGCGCCCCGTGAAATGCGAAACTCACGGGCCAGCGGAAAAGACTCGGTAAAGGCTTTAAAGCTCAGACTCATTCCAAAGTCTCCACTAATGCACCAACGCCGTGACGGATCGGGTCGACACAAGGCAGACCAAGTTGCTCGGTCACGCTATTGCAATAGGCCAGGGCTTCATCCTCGCTGACCGAAGAGGTGTTGACCGATACGCCAATCACCTTTACCTCAGGATTAGTGACACGCGCGGCGGTAAGATTCATTTCGATAACCTGTTCTAGGCTGGGTAGCGGGCGACCCGGCAATGCGCGCATGTGGTCGCGATTTAATGCATGGCAGATAACCAGCGCATCGGGTTGTGAGCCGTGCAACAATCCTAAGCTAACGCCAGCAAAGGCCGGGTGATACAGCGAGCCCTGACCTTCAATTAAATCCCAGTGGTCATCGTCATTGGCCGGGCAGAGTGCTTCGACACTACCGGAAATAAAATCAGACACCACGCAATCTACTGCTACGCCTTCACCGGCAACCAGAATACCGCTTTGACCGGTGGCCCGGAAGGTGGCTTTCATGCCCTGACTTTGCATGCCACGGGCAAGGCTCAGGGTGGTGTACATTTTACCCACCGAACAATCCGTACCTACGGTCAGCAAACGCTTGCCCGGGCGTTTTACGCCGGTACCGGTTTTAAATTTGGTAGTGGGGTGGCGAATGTCTATCAGGCGGCGACCGAGTGCCTGGGCTTTTTCAGCTATTTCAGGAATATCAGCAAGTTTATCGTGCAGGCCATTAATAATATCCATGCCAGCTTCAAGAGCGGTAATAATGGAAGCAACCAGCGATGGGTCGAGCACGCCGCCGCTGTTGGCAAAACCCAGTACGAATGCTTTGGCGCCTTGCTCTGCACCTTCTTCGATGGTCATGGCTGGCAGGCCGGTGGTCACACTGCAGCCCGGCAGGGAATATTCGCCCACGCACATCTCAGGGCTCCAGTCCGCCGCGCTCTTAGCCATTTTGATGCTGAGCGGATCTGTAGCATTGCCGATAAAAAGTAAATAAGGGGAAGGCAGGTTCATGATAACTCCTTGAACAGAGGTCACATAAGGTGACTGAAGAAGACAAATACGATGGGTCAGTACCCTAAAGCCATCGACTAATGAATTCCAGCGTTATTCTTCATTAATAAAATGCTTCAGGGGTGGCCTTTGGTAGTCGTCTTTAACAATACGCGTTGAGCCGATCCAGATAGACTTGCTTATCGTCTTCGGGTAGCCAGGTCACGGTAAAGGCATTGGCCATCAACGTTTTAAGATCGTCACGGCTAAAGTCGCCTTCTTGCTGTAAAGCAATCAGGTTTTCGTTCATGTAAGCCCGAAAATAAGCCGGATCGTCGGAGTTGATGGTGGCCAGCATGCCTTTATCGAGCATTTGGCGAATTTCGTTTGAGGTTAACGATTGCACCACAAACTGATTGGATACCGGACACACGGTGAGCCCCAGTTTGTGACTTTTAATCAGTTCGCAAAGGTCATCAGATTCCAGTGAATTAACCCCGTGATCAATGCGGTCTACGCCAATAATTTCGATAACCTGGCGAATATGCTCCAGGGTATTTTTCTGGTTTACATCACAGTGCATGGTGAGCTTGAGCCCCCATTCTTTGGCCAGCTTAAACACTTCTCGAAACTTTACCGGTGGGTTGTTGTGCTCATCCGAATCAAGTCCCACTCCAACCAGCCAGCCAAGGAAAGGCTTGGCCATCACCAAATGTTCCATGGCACTTTCGGCCGACATGTCGCGTAAAAAACACATAATAAGCTGGCTGCGAATTCCCAGTTTTGTTTCTGCCGCTGTTTGCGCTTTCCTGATCCCGGTGATCACCGTATCAAAACTAACGCCGCGGCTGGTGTGGCCCTGGGGATCAAAGAAAATCTCCGTATACATCACATTCTGCGACGCGGCTTTTTCCAGGTAATCCCAGGTTAGCTGGTAAAAATCGTCTTCATCTATCAGCACGCTCATTCCGGCATAATAAATTTTCAGAAAAGAGGGTAAGTCGTGAAAATCGTAAGCAGCGATCAGTGCTTCAGGGGTATCGTAGGGGAGTTCGATGTTATTTTTTTTCGCCAGTGCAAAGCTCAGTTCGGGTTCCAGCGTGCCCTCAATATGAACATGTAACTCTGCCTTTGGCATACCTTCGATAAATGCTTGCATACACACTCCGTATTCTTGTTAGATGGTATTCATCGGGTTTTTGTGGAGATCATTCGGGTAAGTTTTGCAAGGATTATTCCCTGGCGGGCAAAAATCTAACCGATTGTTTAAACAGAGGTTGTTATTCCTGGTGGCCAGCCGGATGTGTCACAACGGTGCAAAATTGCCCGAAAACATGGCAAGCCACCACAGGTGGTTTAGCGGCGAAGTTTAGGTTTACCCCGTTGCCAGAACTGCGCGCCGTCGTAAGGCAGATCGTCTTCGACGGTAAAGGTTTTATCCGCAATGATCCGGCCATTGAGCTCCAGGGTCATACGCCAGTCGCCCACTTTGTTACTAAGCGGCTCCCACAGCGTATCGCCCAGATAGAAATCCCAGTCATTGGAGCGAATATACTCCTCGCCGTCAAAGGGCGGCATTGGAACACCGTCTTCGTCGGGGATGTCGGGATGATAAATGCAATAGCGAACCTGCTGATTTTTGGCGCGCTTTATGTTAACAATAAAGCCAAATTCTATATCCAGCTCCAATGGAATATGGTTGGTGAACGTCTTAATTTTTGGTAGTGCTTTGGCGTCGGCATCCCACTTGGTGTGAATACCATAAGTGACTATTTCTATTATGGGTTTTGGCTTTGCCATAGAATGCTATTTCTTATTGTATGATAATTTTAATGTTAGCAAATATAACCAAGGATTTCTGCCCCCGCCTATGAAAACACTCCTCTTCTCTGTTTTGGTTTGTGCCAGTCTGTTGCAGGTGGCCAGAGCCGGTGTAACCGTTCATCAGTTAAACGAAAATGTCTCGTTTCAGGCTGTCACCTGGCAGGATAATTACGCAGTAGCCTCCGGTACTGCCGGTGGGATTTATCTGTCCGGGGATGATGGCGCAAGCTGGCAGCAGATATCTGCACCAACCGGCTCAGATAACAGGCAGTTTCGTGATAATCAGCGGCTCGCTAACGGCCGCCTGGTGGTGATGAGTGCAGGGGAAGGGCCGGATTCCGGCGTGTTTATCAGCGATGATAATGGCAAGCACTGGCAGCAGGTGTCACAGGGGCAGCAGCATAGCACCTTTTACGACTGCTTTTATATGACCTCGCTCACCATGGGCTGGCTATATGGCGATTCTGATGAGCAGGGCTTGTTTGTGCTGGCCACCACCGATGGCGGACTAAACTGGCAAAGACAGTCTCTGCCTATCAAAGCCCAGTCATCAGAGGGCGGGTTTGCCTCCAGCGGTACCTGCCTTAATGACACACCCGGCAGAGGTGTTGTGATTGGCACTGGTAATGGCGATACACCGCGCTTGTTATTGCTTGAGGGCAACCAATGGCAAAGTATTGAAAGCCCGATTGCCGGTGGCGAGGCGGGTGGGATTTTCTCTGTGCAGGCCACAACCAATACCGTGTTTGTCAGTGGCGGCAGTCTTAAGCTTGCCGGCGCTCCGGCCAGTGCCTGGCAATATTTCATTGATAGTGATACCTGGCAGGCATTACCTGAATTATCGTTAAAAGGCGCTGTATATGGCTCAGCTTTACTGGCTACAACCGAAGGTGTTGGGTACTGGGTGAGTAATCCTCAGGGCGTAGCAGTATTAAAACCTGGCGCCGATAGGTGGCAAATAGTCAGCCAAAGTAATATATGGAGCCTGGCCTGTCAGGCTGAGAAGGGCTGTATAGGCGTGGGTAAAAACGGCGTGGTGGAGCTGTATAAGTAACTCACTAGAAGGAATAAAAAAGCGCCCGGGATTGGGCGCTTTGATTACTGGCCGTTAGATTAGTTAACCGGCACCACAACAACCGATTCCGGCGCGGTGTAACTCATGCTGTAATCAGCGGCGATATCACCACTGGCGCTATTGAGAATATTATCAAAGCGCATGATCACGTTGTTCGACTTCTCCGCAACATATACATGGCCATTGCTGAGCATTAAGTCTACCGGGTTGCCGAGCATAGAGTTCGGTCCGGCAATCATCACACTCATCTGAGCCAAGCCACTTGCCATACCGGCTGCCGGAATAACATAGAGCTTGCCGTCGGTGGCACTGGCGGCGCTGCCCACATCAGAAATTACCAGGCTGTCTGACTGTGGATCGTAGTCTATGCCGTGAATGTTGGTTGGCGCAGTGATCGCTGCTCCGCCCATGGCTGGTGTAATTAAGCGGTCTTCACCGGTAATTGTTGTCATGCCCGACATGAGTTTACGGGTGACTTCGTCAAATACCGCTACGGTACCGTTAGTCAGGGCGACAAAAGCACGGTCGGTGGTAGCATCGTAGTCAACGTCCCACGGACGCGCATCATTACTGGCAACCAGTGAGAGGAGTGGCGCTACATCTCCTGACGCGCAAGACGAAAACACCTGCACCGCTGGCGTATCCGGATTGAACTCAGCCACAAAGACCAGTCCGTGAGCAGACGACACATCCACTCCCTTCGGCGTGACTAAGCCGGTATTGGCTCCCATAATCATGTGATCCTGAGACATGGTGTAACTGTCGTCATCCCGCATGCTGGCCAGGCGGTTAATGATGAGCACGCCACCCATGGCAGAATCGACATCATCAAAGGTAACGGCACCATCGCCTAAGGCGTCTATAGTTACGCTTTCAATACTCATGCCCGCATCAAAGCTGCCCAGGGTACTGCTGAGTACCGCACTGTAACGGGATATCTGGCCGGTTGTCGGGCCCGCTGCCGAAGGGTTACTCGATACCACAATGCCATTTATGGTTGTGGCGGTGAGCGCATTATCTGATGCATCCGTCAGGTCCATTGCCGGCATCACCTGAGCCAGTGACTCGGGTTTACTGGTAGTGGTTGCAAGGGTGGGGGCCATGTCGCCATCCGGCCCATCGAAAATGTTAGTAAAGACGAGAATGGCATCGTTCGACTTTTCTGCCACACGCAAAGTGGTGCCGGTAAAAATAATGTCTACCGGGTTACCCAGCATCGACATCGGGCCGCCAACCTGACGGGCAGGTACTGTATTTCCATCCGCCATGGCGGCACTATCGAACACAAACAGCTGGCCATCATCGGCCACGGCTGCATCGCCCACATCAGAAACCACCAGACGATCGCTGTCGGCGTCATAAACAATACCGTGCAGGTTTACCGAGAGCTGATTGCCATCGGCATCTGCCGGTACAATAGAACGCATGACTGTAGGCGCAAAACCGGAGCTCATGACGTTATCATAAACCGCTACAGTACCGTCGGTGAGAGCCACATACATGCGGTCGTTAACTTCATCTACCGTGACATCCCATGGCTTGGCCGACAGCGGAATTTCTGCCACCGGCGTTACATCGCCTGCTGCCTGACTGCCAAAAATACTGATCCGCATGCCATTAAAATCCGCCACAAATACCATGCCGCTGTGCTCGGCCAGATGGATCCCTTTTGGATTGGTTAAACCTGTGTTTGCGCCGGTTATTTCTTTATCGTAGGCAGGCATGTACATGCCTCCTGAGCGCGACGACATGCGGCAAACCGTGCGCAGACTTCCGTTGCTGCTATCGGCAGCCTGAATAAGATTACCAGCAGCGTCCAGTACAATGCCCTCATTGGCACCAGAGGTAAACTGATTGAGAAGCGCTGCGTTCTGATCTACCCGGCTCACGGTTCCGCGGTTGCTGTCACCGTTGTTGGCAATTAAAAAGATCCCTTCGGACAAACCCGGGGCGCCATCACTACCGTTCGTACCGTCAGCACCGTCCGCACCATTCATGCCAGCCGGGCCTGCAGGACCAGTATCACCGTCATCTACGCAGCCGCCAAGTGCCAGGGTGAGTGAAAGAGCGATGATCGACGGGCCTAAGCTCCAATGATATTTTGTATTCATTTTCCGTATCTCCTTGTAATGAGTATGACTGCCATACAGCAGGGGGATTTAAAGCAGCCGTCATAAGCCAAACGAGTGAGATGCCGCGCTGGATGCAAAATAATAAAAATAATTTTAAATAAAATTTAGTTGTATAAATAAACCCGTAAAATCAACCGGTTTTACTTGCTTAGTGGGTATTTGCCTATACATCATTACCAGCAGATAGTCTTAAAAAGTGATGGGATCTATGGATAAAGCGCAACAATTGCACGCCGCAAAACGACAGGCCGGACTCTGGTTACTGGGCGCAGCGGGCCTGTTTATCTGCATCAGTATGTGGCAAACCTTACAACCATCGCTGAGTAATCATACTGCCCTGAGCTTACTCAAAATGATGGCCGAGGCCGCGCTGGTAGGGGGGCTGGCAGACTGGTTTGCGGTAAGCGCCTTATTTCGGCCTATTCCGGCATTTAAGCCGATTCCCCATACCAACATTGTGGCCCGCAATCAGCGCACCATAGCCGCTAACCTGGCAGAGTTTGTGAAGGAAAAATTCTTTCATGAACAGGCTATCGAATCCCTGGTGGCGCGCAGTGCTCCGGCAAAAGCCATGGGCCTGTGGTTATCGCAACGTAACAATGCAGCACGCCTTGCCCATTATGTGGCCGACAGTCTTACCGGCTTATTAAACGTGATTGATGACACGCCCATTCAACAAGCTCTGCGCCGCTCGGTAGACCGGGGCTTGCGCAAAATCCCAATGGCAGCCCTGCTGGCAGGTTCGCTAAGAGTAATGACCAGGGATAACCGCCACCAACAGCTGGTGGATAAGCTCATCGACAAGCTGGCCGGCGCACTACAAAGCGAGGAAACCCAGGCGCTGATTGCTGATAAACTCAACGTCTGGCTGAAAACCGAGTATCGCCGGCTGGAGAAAATACTGCCCTCTGGCTGGTTAAGTGAGCAGGGCGCGGCAATAGCGGTAAGTGCCGTGAGCCACACTCTGCAGGATATTAATAACGATCCGGCGCACCCGGTCAGGCAGGCCTTAAATGAACAAATTACCCGCTTTATCGACGGTCTGGAAACGGACCCGGTGGCGCAGCAAAAACTCGAAGACTTCCGCACGCGGCTGCTGGAAAGCGAGGCTCTGCATAATTACCTGCAGCGCATCTGGCAGGATATTCATCAATGGTTGAGCGATGATCTGGCCAACGCCGACGGTCAGGTGGTAAACCGCCTAAGCCGATTGTTCAGCGATACTGGCGCGAGACTTGTAGCCGATAACGACTTACAAACGGCAGTTAATCACCATATTGGCGTAGCCGCCCGTTATATTGCTCCGGAGCTGGCCGGTTTTCTTACCGACCATATTCGCCGCACTATTGAAAGCTGGGACGCCACCGACATGGCGCGTCAGATTGAATTAAATATCGGTAAGGACCTGCAGAAAGTGCGCATTAACGGCACCCTGGTTGGTGGGCTGATTGGCGGTGTGCTGTTTACTATTGAATATGCCATCAGCCAGCTTGCCTAAGCTGCCTGGGTATACTGACTGAAATATTGCTGTGCACACTGACGGCCCATTCGGTAACCTTTAATCAGTCTGGCTTTATTCATGGTCAGACGTTTTACCGGAAAGTCTGCCGGCGGCGCGATTACCTGTATTTTGCAGTCGGCCGGCGGATTAGCAATAAATTTCAATGTATCGTTATAAGTGGTACTGCGCTGGTGAATTGTATTGCTTAGTGCCGGATAATCGGCAAACATCTTGTCGGTCATCCACGGTGTTTTTTCTTCTGGTTTCTGATAGCCCCAGGACTGCGACAGAATAACCGTAATGTCGCGACAGCCTTGTTGATAAGCATGTTGTACCGGAATAGCGTCGGCTACACCGCCATCCACATAAACGTCATCCTCCAGTTGTGGCGGGGTACGGTAAACCAGCGGCAGGGCGCAGGTGGCTTCCATCAGTTCATCAATGTTTTCTGCAGTTGCCTGATGATACTCGGCGCGACCAGTATGCATATTGGTAATCGCCACCTGCAGCGGTACCTGCTGGCTCAGTGCGTCTACATTGAGTGGGTAGCGCTCACGGGATTCACACCACAGCCATTTTACATCGGTCATATGGCCTTTCATGACAAATCGCAGTGGATTGAAAAAGTCCCGCTGAGTCGCCATGCGTAAGATAATGCGTCGGTTACGTTCGGCATTACCTGTCAGGTAGCCTGCGGCACTGGTGGCGCCGGCAGAGACACCCACCACCAGATCAAAAGGGTAATACTGTTGCTGCTGAAAACTGTCGAGGACACCGGCGGCAAAGATGCCACGCATGGCGCCTCCTTCTACAACGAGGGCACGCTTCATAATGCAATTCCGTTTTTTTGGCTGTTACCGTTAATTTACCGTACCGGAACAACAACCATTGATGAAATAATTTTTATTGATTAATCGGTATAAACGAAGGAAGGGGCGAGCAGGGGAGCAAAAGTGTTTTTTGAGTCGCCCCGGGCAACTGGCTGGCAGGCCCGGGGAAGTAGTACAGAGCGGATTAGTGACGCTTAAACGGTGGTTTACCGCTAAAGTCGGTGGTTGGCTGCTCTGAGCCGACCTCAAACTGTGCAACATCTACTACCTGAACACATTCGGTAGAGCGTTTAAACGGTGGTTTGCCGCGCAGAGTTACGGTTTTTACGTCTTCACATTGTGCGCTGGTTTCAAACTGGGCAACATCAACAGTACGGGCTTGTACAAAGGTACGCTTAAAAGGCGGTTTACCAGAGCGCTCAACAACCATGGTGGTATCGGTGTTGTTTATTTCTGGTGCAGCCTGGGCTGAAGTATGGGCAAATGACAAGCAGGAAACAGCCAATAAAGGCAAAATTGATAATTTCATTGTAGTGTCCTTGAAGATTTAAAACAGTTTTAGCTTTTTTTATAGGCAATACGAGTGTAATTAAGCCCTTCATAAAAAGTAATACCATCTCGTGATAGTAATTAACTATCAACATTAAAGGTTACGCTTCATTTGGTGATAAGGATTTGTTTGCGTTGTTATATTTTGGTGCGCTGTGGCACTTATTTTGTGCGTTGGCAGCGGATCTGCTGAGCGGATACCATTGAAAACAATCACCTACGTTTTGGTGCTTAACTTGCTGACTACTCACTGAGTCTCAAAAAGATGAACTCACCCCGGTAAGTCCTGAATTAGTCAGTGAGTGAGAATGCGTATGTTTGTTAAAGCAGTCAAAACCTTGTTTGCCGTCCTGGCAGTGCTGGTAAGCACCAATCTTGCTCTGATCGATACAGCCCAGGCCAACAGCTTTGCACTGACTACCAGTGAAGGCGGTACGCTTTATCTGCAGAGTCAGGTGGATAAAGAGTCTGATACGCTGTTTTTAATTGATACAGGCTCCTCGCTTACCGTACTTAATAAGGCAACCTTTGCCCGTATCAGGCAAACCCAGCAGGTCACTGAAGATGGCCTGGTTATCGCCAGGCTGGCGAATGGCCGTCAGCATAAGGTGAAGCTGTATAATGTGCCGCTGCTAAGCCTGAGCAACGATTGTCAGTTTACTAATGTCAGCGTCGCGGTGATGAACAATGAGCACAATATTCTGGGCATGGAACTGCTTAGTCGTGCAGCACCGCTTGGCATTGAGTTAGCGCCAGCCAGACTTACCCTCAGTAAGTGCGACCAGTCGCAGCTCCACGCCAGCATCTCAGTTAGCGATTAGGCTTTATCTGGCTGGCAGGTATAGAGTGGCGATGCAGGATCCGTCGCGCCTCCCGTTTTACATCATCTCTTTTTCGCCAATTCCATAACAAATCCCGGTGCCGTGCAATGACATCATCCGGCTGTACAGCAGGATTCAGGTAGCGTTCTGGTACGGGTTGTTCCAGTGCCATATGGGTGAGTGGTGGTATTAGCCAGGGCGCAAAAAGTTCCTCGTTTGGCAGATGCGCAATTTCCGGGACCCATTGGCGAATAAAACTGCCGTCGGGATCGTTATCTTCGGCCTGTTTTACCGGGTTATAAATACGCAGGGTATTAGTACCCGTTACGCCCGCCTGCATCTGAAACTGCGGGTAATGAATTCCTGGCTCAAAATCGAGAAACTGACGGGCCAGATGACGCACGCCCAGTCGCCAGTCGATCAGTAGGTAATGGGTTAAAAAGCTCACCAGCATGGCACGCATGCGAAAATTTAAATAACCAGTGTGATTAACACAGCGCATGCAGGCATCTACCATGGGAACGCCGGTGGTGCCTGTTTTCCACGCAGCGAGGTCGGCTTCAACCTTGTCATCATCGCGATAAGGAAAATGCTTATAGGCATGATTAACCGCGCGAAATTCCTGTTCGCACTCACTTTCGAATTTCTGAATAAAATGACAATGCCAGTGTAATCGCGACGCAAAAGCGCTTAACGAACGCGGGCGTTTTCTGCCTGCGCTATTGAGCGCCTGATAAACCTGGCGCAGGCTGATATTGCCCCAGGCCAGGTAGGGCGAGAGCCGGGAGCAGCTGTTGAAGCTGGCCAACGGGCTGGAGATATGGCGGTGATAATGAGTGTGCCGATGGTTAAGAAAACTGGCCAGCAGTTTATGGGCGTGGTGCTCGCCGCCGGGTTGCTTGCTATCGTCGGGCTGATGCAAACGCACGGCAATGTCGCCAGGTACCCGGTTCAGCAGGTTTTTATTGATGTACCAATGCGGATGGTGAAGATCGGTCATTAAACCAGGCCGGGCCATCACTTTCTGCCAGCGCTGATGCCAGGTGCGACGATGAGTAATACCGCGCTGCACGCCGGCATAGGGAAATTCCCGCCAGTTGACGTTGTGCGTTTTAAACAGTGCGTTGAGTTGCTTGTCCCGCTCAAAGGTACAATGCAGCCCGGTTTCGGCATAACTGACCACTTCGATGTGCGGGTGCGTAGCTATAAGTCGGCGAAAAAATGCCACAGCGTTATCGTAGCTGACATGCAGTTCGCCTCCAGCTCCTTGTAACGTGCGCTGCATGGCCAACAAGCTTTGCCACACAAACCGCCAGTGCCGTTCTGAATGGTGCGGGTCAGCCATAATGTCCGGTTCAAAAAGGTACAGTGGCAATACCGGATAGCCCTTATCGGTAGCAAGAGTTACTGCATGATGAAGCGGTGCGTGATCCTGTAATCGCAGGTCGCGCTTAAACCAGACCACAGTGAGCATGGGCGGAACCGATGATGTCATAGATGATTATTGGCTGGCTTGGTTTTCATGTTGAGCTATACGCAATCGCAGGCCGTAGAGATTGCCCGCCAGAAAAATATATCTGCCAGCGCACAGTGCAAGGATGTAACCAATTGGTGCACGCAGCTCACTTTTGCCAGCGTGATTGCAGTGAATAGAGCGGCCTATTGCCACTCTTTTCGGGTTTGACTGTTTGGTCAGGTATCTGGCACCACAATTGCTATCACATTGCTCATAGTTGCTAGCCCGCTGCAATCTGTCGAAAAAGATACTGACCAATGCCAGCCTTCGGCGTGACTCGTTTCCACTCATTATCTTAGCCAGCCAGGAGTATTGTTATGTCTGCCACCCGTAATCCTCTCACAGCGACGCTGTTGATCAGTGTTTTGCTTGGTGCCTGTTCGCCCCACACTGAAGTTAAGCAGGACGCCATGGCAGATTCTGATGCACCGGTTGAAACTCATGTATTTAAAGAGGAAGTGAAAACCCGCCAGGCGCTTACGCAGGTTGCTCTTGGCCGGGAAAAAGCCGAGCTTATTATTCAAAACGTAACGTTGCTTAATGTGTTTACCCAGGAGTGGTTGCCCGCACAGGATATCGTGATTACACATGACCGTATTGCCTGGGTGGGGGATACTGGTACCTGGCCGGGTGAAACTCAGAGTACCTATGATGCAAAGGGTCTGTGGGCTGTACCGGGGTTTGGTGAGTCGCATAAACACATCGAAAGTTCTTACCTGACGCCTGAATATGAAGCGGCACTGGTGATCCCTCACGGCAATACCTGGACGGTGGAAGGTTCCCACGAGATATCCAATGTTGTGGGCAATCGTAATGCCGAATTCTGGCTTGAGGCGGAACGCAAAGGCAGCACGCTGAAAATCTTCCCGGCTATCGGTTCGGCAACGCCGCCAACGGTTTATGAATCGGGTGGTGGTTACTATGGTTATAACGAGATGCGCGATTTCTTAACCTATGATCCGCGAGTGGTTGCCTTAGGTGAAGTGATGGACTGGTCGGCAGTAATTAATGCCGATAACGGTGGTCACCAGCGTATTTGGGAGATGATTGAGGCAACCTACGACTACCGAGGTGTAGTAGAAGGCCATGGCATGAACCTGACCTCACAAACCGATATCAGTGCCTTTGCCGCGGCAGGACTGGCCTCTGATCATGAGGTGCGTCTGGCTGATGAAGGCATTGAAAAATTACGCCGCGGCGTATTTTTAGAAATTAAACAGGCCGGCATGGACTCGTTGTTTCCAAAATTACTGGAAATTGGCCTGAAAGACTGGAGCAATATCTCGGTAACCACCGACGATCGCGACGTGTTTGCCACCCTGCAACTGGGCTCGATGGATTACAATATTCGTAGTGCTATTGAGCTAGGGGTGCCACTTGAAATTGCCTATCAACTGGGCAGCTATAACACTGCTCGCCATTTCAATATTGACCACCTGGTGGGAGCTCTGGCCCCGGGGCGTTATGCTGATGTTGTACTGTTATCGGATCCGCAAACTGTGGCGATTGAGCGTGTATATGCTAATGGCCAGCTAGCAGCTGATAACGGCGAATACCGGTTACCTATCCCCGAAATAGATTATCCACAATGGGCAACGGATACCATGAATGTGGGGCGGGAACTGATTGCGGCAGATTTTGTGATTACCGCTCCGGAAGGCCGCGAAACAGTGAATGCTGCGGTGCTGGAGCCGTTCTGGTTTGAGCCGGAGTTTATCACCAAAGAGCTGCCGGTGGCTGAGGATGGCACTATTAAAGCCGATCCGGCAGCGGGCCTGATTAAAGTGGCAGTGGTCGACCGCTATCACGGTGCGGCGGCAGTGTCGAAAATGATCTGGCAAAACGTAGGACCGAAAACACCGGGCTCGGCACTGGCCAGTTCGCAGTCTCATGATCTGCACAATATCTGGACTATGGGTAACGACGATTATGCCATGGCGCTGGCGGCCAACACCGTAGCCAATATGGGCGGCGGCTGGGTGCTGGTGAATGATGGCAAGGTGGTTGCCACGGTGCGCCTTGACGTTGGCGGATTAATGACAGCCCGACCGGTAAATGAGGTCGCGGCAGAAATGGAAAATCTTCATCATCAGGCCGATAAAATGGCCTGGATCAATGCCAACGGATTACCGGAAAGAATGCGTTTTGCCTTTTTAACCGCAGCGCCCTGGAAGTGGCAACTGGTAGCGCCTTATGAGGGGAATCCGGGCGGCCTGGTGGACGTAACCACCGGCAATACCCATGCGATCATCTGGTAAGCAAGGGCCATTATGATTGGTATGCTAAGGGTGTTACTGATGCTGCTCTGCCTGCCCGGAGTAGCTCAGGCCCACTTACTGAATATGACCCGGATTAACGTTAGCGTTAGTGACGAAGGTCAGGCCGTAGTGACCATGGATGTGGATCTAACCAAGGCTATGGAGGGGGGAAAAGCTTACTATGCCCTGACACAGGCTAGTGAGCCGCAACAGTCGCCTCGCTTTACGCAGCTGATTGTTGGGCTTGAGCAGGCCAGCCGGTTTACTCTTGGCGACAAGCAGCTAAGCTGGCAGCTTAGTGCTGTAAGCTGGCCGGATGCGCCGGCGGAGGATTTTACCTCGGGGCTCGCCTGGCCCATGACCCGCTTTGTGTTTACTCTGGACCTGCCTGATGATTTTACCCAAAGTGCTCTGGTTGCGGTGTTCACCGATGCGTTTAAATTTGAAGAGCCTATTGCGCTCAATATTAGTTATAACAGTGAGCAGGTTACGTTAAGTCGCTGGCTGGTGCGCAATCAGGCCAGTCCGGCTTTTTATTTCAATACGCAGCCACCGGCAGAGGGGCTTGCCAGCGCTGATGTGAAGCTATGGGCCAACTACCTTAAACAGGGCATGCTGCATATTGTGCCTTTTGGTTGGGACCATGCGCTTTTTGTACTGGGACTGTTTTTAGGCGTGGCTTCACTGCGTCAGCTGGCGCTGCTGATCACTGGTTTTACCCTGGCCCATACAGTAACGCTTGGCCTGGCGACTTATGGCGCTATTGTGGTGAGCGGGCACATTATTGAGCCTGTTATTGCGTTGTCGATTGCCTGGATTGCGATTGAAAACCTGTTATTTAAGCCTCACCCCGTATGGCGGTTTATGCTGGTATTCGGTTTTGGTCTGGTGCACGGGCTGGGCTTTGCCCAGGCCTTAAAGGAGCTGGGTATTCCATCGTCGGGTTACGTTGGTGCACTGGTTAGCTTTAACCTTGGAGTAGAGTTTGCTCAACTGGGTATCGTGATACTTGCCTTTGTGATGATGAAACTCATCAAGCGTTTTTCCCGCCTCACTGCTATGGTTACCCGCGGTGGTTCGGTATGTATCGCGCTGCTCGCCAGTTTTTGGTTTGCTCAGCGCGTGCTGGGTTGATTGTTACTAAATATAATCACTTTGATTAATGTGACTAAATATAGTAACTTTAAGGCAAGTGATTAAATACCGGGATACGCTAACGCTGGGATAATGCGATGAAAAGCACCGAAAATGCGGAAAATTCAGGGGTAATAGCGGTTATTACCGGCGATCTGGTTGGCTCCAGTAAACTATCCGGCGAGGCATTCAGCCAGGTCATCTTAAACCTGGAGCGCTTGCTAAAATCCTTTCGGGCCCGTTACAACGCGGCCTTTGATATTTTTCGGGGTGACAGTTTTCAACTGGTGGTGGCGCCGCCACTGGCCGCGAGATTAGCCACCATCATTGATTTATCCTTACGCAGTGGTGAACCCTCAGTTGCAGTAAGGCAATGCATTGGAATAGGGCGTGGGGAAACTCCCGGACAACACGTCAAAACGGCAACCGGTGAAGCCTACACACTTTCCGGTCACGGATTGGATAAACTCAAAGGCCGTGGGCTGACTATAGCCAGCGCTAACCCAGTGTTCACTGAGCACTGTGAACTGCTTACCCGGTTTTTCGACAGCCACCTGGACCGCTTAACATCTACCCAGGCTCAGGTTGTACTGGCTTATCTGATGGCGGATAATAAATCCCATGAACATCTGGCCTGGGTGCTGGATAAAAAGCGCAGTAACGTTACGCGTATATTAAACACCAGTCAGTACCATTTGATTGCTGACTACCTGGTGTATTTTGCTGCCCAGGTGAAAAAGGATTTTACCTCATGACGACCATGACCTTGCTGGTGCTATTGATCGCCGGTCATATAGTGGCTGACTTTTACTTGCAGCCTTCGCACTGGATTTCGCAACGCACTCAGCGTCATTTCTCTGCGCCTTGTTTATATTGGCATGGCGCTATCCACGGCTTGCTAGCCGCGCTGATGTTAGTTTTAGTTACCGAAACCCATCCGCTTACAATCGTCGCTTATGCGCTGTTACTGGGTGGTTCACATATTATTATCGATGGCCTGAAATCCTACGCCGGCTCATCCATGAAAGCGTTTCTGGCCGACCAGTTGGCTCATATTGCGGTAATTGGGTTTGTGGTATTGCTGGTCTGGCAGCCGGAGCAAGCCACGGTAAATGCCTGGCTCAAACAGTCACTTAACTATAAAACACTGGCGATTATGACCGGCTACCTGCTGGTGCTGCGGCCGTTATCAATCATCATTAAGCAGATCCTTGCGCCCTGGAGCAATGCCATAGAAACCGATAAACCGAATGAAGAAAGTGAAACCACTTTGCAGGCCGCCGGGCAGAACATCGGTTATCTGGAAAGAGTTCTGGTACTGACCTTTATATTGCTCAATCAGTTTGCCGCGATTGGTTTTTTGCTGGCAGCAAAATCGGTGTTTCGCTTTGGCGATTTGCGCCAGAGTGAAGATAAAAAGCTCACCGAATATGTCATGCTCGGTACACTCACCAGTTTTGCCTTAACCATTGCGGTGGGCTTGTTGGTGAGCAGTCTGGCCACGCAGTTACCCATTGGCAAATAGAAGCTAGCGGGCAAAATACTGTTGTTGTATACGCTGGCAGTAGTTATTCAGGTTTAAATACTGGCGGGCCAGGCGGGTAAGGTCGCTGTCTAATTCCACCAGAATGGCTTCGGCCAAAAAGGCATAAACCGTTGCATCCAGCGACTTACTGACAAATGTGGCGGTTGCTTGCTGCTGGAGAGATAAATGGCTGTCGAAATCGGCAACGTAACGGTCTTTAAGATGACTGATAATAAAAGTGGAGTCGTACACAATGGTGCCATTATCGTTGAGGTAGGGGGGCTTTTTCTTGGGCGCCTTAAATACGTGATTAACGTTGCCGTTGAAACGGTAGTCAATGTTGGCCAGGCGTAAAAACGCAGCGACCTTGAGTACAAAAGGGCTGGGGTCGTACATGCCCAGCCCCGGGCCAAATCCATACAATGTGATCATCTGTGATGTCCTTATGTCATCAAGCCAGCAGAGCTTGAGTTAATCACAGATAGCCGCAAAAGTAACTAACGCTGTTTGTACTGGGTAGGGCAGTAGCCGCGGTTGATATCGGGCGAGCGAAGCTTAAGGTGTTTGGTGGTGCGCCCGGCAGTGCGTTTGCGCCAGAGCCTGAAACTGGATGGTTTCAGTTCACTGCGCATGAGTTTAATTACGCCGTCCTGAGACAAGCCATATTCTTTTTCAATGGCTTCAAAGGGAGTACGGTCTTCCCAGGCCATTTCAATAATGCGCGACAAGGTGGCATCTGTTAGTGGGTGTTTTGATGGCATGCATTCTCTCCTGCTAATGCCACCAATACGATGCGCGTTGCGCTTTGGATTGCTTTAATTTACCACAAACTGGCTAAGGCCTTTACGGGTTGAACTGGCCAGCGACTGGGCGTGTTCGGCCTGTTCCACACTCGACGCCATAGAGTGCTGAATATCCATACTGAGCTGGGTGATCTGGCCAGCTATTTCGGTGGCCTGTGCCTGCTGAGATTCCAGCACATTTACTGAGTTCATGATCAGTTGGAAGGCTTCCATATTTTGTTTGAAGTCGTCCATCATTTGCTCAAAGGTAGAAGAGGTATCACTGATACTCTGCTGCATCTGACCCGACGCATCGATAAGGCGGCTGGACTCTTGCTGGGTTTCACCCACCAGGTTTTCCATTTCATTAAGAAAACTGCTGATTTGCTGGGTAGCATCGGCCACTTTGGCCGACAGGCTGCGCACTTCATCGGCCACCACAGCAAAGCCGCGGCCAGCTTCGCCGGCTCGTGCTGCCTCAATGGCGGCATTCAGGGCCAGCAGATTGGTTTGATCGGCAAAGCCCTCAACCATTTTAAGAATGTTTCGCACGTTGTCGGCGTTGTTTTGTAAGCCGCGCACCGTTTCTGAAAATTGGTTCAGCAGCAGTGTAATCCGCTCGATTTGCTGCTTCGAGGTAACCAGAGTTTGATTAGCGGTGGTGGCGTTGGCCTGGTTCTGGCTGTTGGTGGTGGACACCTGTTCTGAGGCCGACACGATGTCGTGAATGCTATGACCCACCTGTTGTGACGACTGGCTGATGTTGTCGCTCAGGTGCTTTTGCGTGGCGGCCTGACTATCAACGTTTTTAACCAGTGCGCAGACTTCCTTATTGGCATCACTGGAACGTTCGGCATCTTTGTAAACTCGTTCAATCAGTTCGCTGAGGTTATGCGCAAACTTATTGTAGGCGGCAGACAATTCGCTGAATTCATCACAGGTAAAAGCGGGGAGTCGTGTAGAGAGATCGCCCTGGGTATGGTTAATATCGTTAAGGGTGTGCAGCAGCGCCTTTACCGGCTGCACAATAAGGTGGTGCATGTAAAAAATGGTAAAGGCAAAACTTAGTGTACTCAGAATAAACAGCGTAATCAGCGTAGAACGGTAGCTACCCTGAGACTCAGCCGGGCTGCTCATAAGGGCATAAAACAGGTAGAAATTTGCCAGCTGAAACAGAAACAAAAAGCTGATGTTACCGATTATCTTTCGGGTGAGAGTGTAAAAGAACGTTTTTTCAATTACATCATACGTGTGCCAAAACCATTGTGTCATAGCGTAAACTTCGCCCTTTTTTATACATTTATAATAGTTTAGTACTGTTACTTTAGTACTGTTACTTTAGTATAAGTAACCTATTAAGCCTATGTATAGCGCCAGATCAAGCAACAATAAATGCAAAAAAAGTAGTGCGAAGAAATCAGAAGGGCGCAGCACCGATATGTGATGCTGCGCCCTGAGGGAGAATTAAAGCCTAGTGCAATCGGGTATTGAGCTCGTCTATTACCTCTGCCCATTCGGCATCTTCAGCCAGTGCCTGGCGCAGAAAACTAGCCTGGGCATCGTTCCAGAATGGTGCGTCGGCAAGTGGCTGGGCAGATTTGAGTCCGCGATGTTCACTGATAAATTTTTCGATAGCCGGTTCGTCAGACGGTAAACCTAACTGCACGAATAAATCGTTAATACCGGGTTGTTGAGTAAACATAGTTGCCTCCTTGGGTGCGTTTATGTCTCACTAATACTTACGCGCTGCACCCGGAAATGGACCAATGACAGGGAAGCTTGAGAATCGTGAAGCATGTCGCCTGAGGTAAATAAAAGCGCCTTCGGGTTAAACTCCCTTCTGAATCGCCGCCGGAAAGTGGTAACCTATGACTTGTATCTAGTTAAATTTTAGAGGTAGAAATGAATTCGCGGGTAGTATTATTGGCCGTAGGCGTGTTGGTATTGGCACTGGGTATTGGTTTTATGGTGTATGAGCAGGATAACAGTGCCCCGGTGACGACCATCCCGGCTGGCCCTGAGTCGCAAACTTCACCGGTGAACCCGGCTGAAGCCACGGTGAAAGATATGGCTTTAGGTAATCCCATGGCTCAGGTTCAGGTAGTAGAATATGCCTCGTTTACCTGCCCACACTGTGCATCATTTCACAATAATGCCTTTAAACCTCTAAAAGAAAACTACATTGATACCGGCAAGATTCGCTTTGTTTTCCGCGAAGTCTATTTCGATCAGTTTGGCCTGGTTGCTTCGATGATTGGGCGCTGTTCCGGCGATAGTGCAGATTACTTTAACTTTGTAGATAAGGTGTTTGGTCAGCAGCAAGAGTGGATGGCCAGTCGCGACGGTAATACCATCCTTAACGAATTGGTTGGACTGGGTAAGTCTGTGGGATTGAATGACGAACAGCTGCAGGCTTGTTTAGGTGATGAAGCCAAATCTGAAAGGCTGATTAACTGGTATCAGCAAAACGCCAAAGCCGATGGCATCCGCTCAACGCCAAGCTTTGTGGTAAATGGTAAGCTGATGTCGAATATGAGTTTTGAGGAATTCTCCAAAGCACTGGATAAAGAACTGGGACTTTAATCAGGAACAAGCTGGCGTGATTGGCGCAGACCATTCACGGTCTTCGTCCTACGGACCACGGGACAAGATAAATCGATACTAGCGAACAGACAGTCTCGCCTGGAACTGGCAAAGCAAGCTAATCCAAGCCGCTGGGGGAAACGCAAGATACGAAACTGCGAGCCAGTTGGGCCAACTACATTAAACCCAACCCGCGGGGTGAATGAGAAAAACGAAAGTAAAGCGGCTTAAAACGCTTTAAAGGTGACAACTAGCTTGAAAAACGCCGACCATGCTAAAGCATGTCCCAAAACGTTTCGGACGTTTTGGGGAACCCGGGATCGTTTTCAGCTTCCAATCAATTATCACAAATAAAAAAAGCCTGCCGATTGGCAAGCTTTTTTTATTTGGTGGGCTGGCGGGATTTGAATTATTTCTTTAAGTGTTTGTTAGTTAAAAGTTATCCTGATTTTTATTCGTTTTAATGTTACTTCAGGTGTTACTTCGATTTCCTGTTTAAAGTTCCACTGAGTTGGCGTCCATTAATCGTAAAAATGATTAATATTGATTCTAATTAATTTAAAAATCTGAACAAGAAAGACGCATACTTCTTTTATCCGTATACCTTACATTCTATAGATTACAAATATCTGCCATGAGGGCTATTGCATCCATTTATGATTATTTCCATAGTCGCCAATCCTTGTTCAAGGATTGGGTTGCTAAATAACTAATCATTTGCATGACTTAATGTTACTAACTTGTAATGCAGAATTGTTTAATCCAACTATGTGGCCACTTGCTTCAGATCGAATCTGTATATGGCCCAGTGTATTTAAGATAGTTCTTCTTCTTTTTACTGAACCTCTCATGGCCTTGTCTATAGTATTTTCTCTTCTCGGTAATTTATTATTTGGTTCAGTAGTTCTGAATAAGCTACTAGTCAATGAAAGTAGCCTCTGAGGGATCCCCACGAATTTAGCATGTATTCTTGCTCATGCAAGCTTCAGCGGTGAGTTCATCAAGCCAGCGGATCGTCTTTTTCCACTGATGCAGGGTAAATCGCATTGAGGTGTTAAAAGCTCTCAAGCCAAGAAAGTGAAAGGATAGTACGGATTTTGTTTCGGTATTTGCCTGAAAGCGTCGATGCTTGTTACTGACAACTAATAGCATGCCCAACAGTACAGCCACTAACGAAGCCAGTGTGGTAAGCAAGACCAGAACAGTAATGCGTGTCTTGGTTGTGCTGCGATTATTTTCATACCCCAGACCAAAGCGCGTGCTTTTCATATCCCGAAAGCCTTCTTCTATTTGCATGCGCTGGCGATAAATATCGATGACTTGTTTAGATAAGTGACGATGGTAGGGCAATGACGTCGCCAGTAGCCACGGATCTCTTGCGCCATCAGCATATTTCAATGAATTGGTATCCCGTTGGCGCGAGCCATTGGCATTAAACGCTCGTCGACCTTTCGCTTTCTCTTTAACCAACACCAAGGTACAGGCAAAAGGTCGTGACTTGACGATAAGCGCGTTATCAAATCGCTTGGGCCGTGTTGTAGCCTTTAGATAAAGCTCAGCGATAGATTGCCATTCATTACCGCCATCCAGCGAATATGAATGTGGCTTTCGCACACGTCCGACAATATGCCATCTCAATGCCTGCACTTCACGAAACCACGGCGATTTGTAGCCCGCATCAGTGACAATAATGGGCTGGCAGGTATCCGGTAAGAGCGTGTGCAATATCTCTAAAAAGTCTCTATGTGTAGTCGCTTTTGCACTGGCTTTTCTATCATGCACTTCCTGATAAAGGGTAATAGGCCGCCCTTTAACGACAATTGCGGCGCGAAGTAAAAAGTGCTTTTTGCACTTATCCAAATCTGACCAGTCAACGGCAATGACAGGATGTTTACAGGTACAAAATAACCGGCAAATCATTGCATAGATAAACGGTACTTCACGCTGGAGGTGACCATTAGATAACAGCCGGTCAGCCCGCTTAATACGGTGTTTCTCATAGGCATTGGAACGGATACCGCGCCCCATACTGGTCACAGTGGCCGAACCGCTCTCAATCAAGCTTCGCACACAGGCGACAACGGCCTGTTTGCGGGTTTTATGCATTTTATGGCTGACAAAAGAGACAAGATTGTTCAATATAGAGCGTGCATTCATGGTGTTTTCTGTGTTGGTTTTTTTTGGCGAAAGATCTGATCACCAAATGCCATGAATGTTCCCTAACTCTTTGACTTTATTTTACTATTCGTGGGGATAGCTCAGAAGTAGCCTCACTAAGTCACTCTCATTCGGTAAGCGACTACTTCTATATTCTGTTAAAAAGCCAATTGGATCTGATTCAATCATATCTTCCCAGACCTGTTGAAGATGTCCTGTTACCGAACCATGATGGGGGATTTTAAAAAATTTAGCTTTCTCCTGGGGGCGCTGCCTGGAGTTTAAAACGGCTTGCCATCCAGTAGTTGTAGTATTGGATGAAGATGCCTCTAAATCTGAACCTAACAAAACATTGCCAAACGGGGTGGATATCCAAATTGCTACCGAGTTCAAGTTTTCAGTCATCTTAACTCTTCTTCGATGGCGGGTTTGTTTGAATGTTTCTACACCGATATCTACTTTGCTTTGTATAACCGCATCATCTGATGGTGAAAGAGACCATACCTCAGCTATTTCAGAACGATATAGAAGTCTGTCTGCAATTGCTTTAGATATATTTAAACTTTGCTTATTATTTTTACGGGCCTTACATATCTGTAAAACTTTTATTATCTCATCTGTTTCAGTTTCTATTGGCCCCGGTAGGGGAGCGCTATTCAGTGCTTTAACGAAAGTTTTAAATTCTTCTATTAAGAATGCTTCAGAAAAAACGATCTTAGCACTAGAGCAGGCCTCTATTATTTTTGATAGACCTTTGATGTGATCATTATGCCAGTGTGAGATAACAATTAACTCAACATCAATTGATACATTTACACCCAGACACAAAAGATACTCCAAAGCAGCTGGCATTCCAGTCTCTGGATTTAAGCAAGAATCGACGATAAGCCATTTTCCTAAACCTAAATGTACACAAATTGATTCCCCTATGCCTGGGCCAAATAAGGAAACTTCAATGCTATCTGAAGGAGGTACAGTTAAATTAATCGATGTCATCGAATATCGAGAAACAGTCGTCAATATCAGAGTCAGAAAATTTGGTCTGTTTAGGCGTCAAATTTCTTAACCTTTGAAAATATATCTCCGAAGTTTTCGATTTAGTTTCACCACGAAGAGTATGGCCTATTGTCCAATAGAAAATTGCTCCCTCTTTTAGCATAGCTATGTCGTAGGAACTCAAATCATTAGCATCAAAAACTACTTCTTCTTTTGGCATATTTGGAGAAGTTAAGTCAAAAATGATAGCCGTGAACTCTGATGCCTCGTCGTCAACAGAGGTAACATAACCTTGCCACTTTTGTGAAACGTGGGTTTTTTCATTGTTAAACGTAGTCTGCTTGCTAAGTCGACGGCTGGAATAAAAAGTGGTGGCTTGATTAATGTATTCCGATGCGTTTCCTTTAACTGTGTCCTGGCTAGACTCTCTTCCAGAACGGAGTTCAGAATTAGTATCTAATACATTATCTTTACTAAGATTAATGCTTGCATCGGATGAAAAGCCACCTTGTGTTTTACGATGCAATGGCGTCAGTGCCCAAATTGTCTCATTAGAAGCTGTATGATTCATGAAATCCTTTCCTCTACAAGCTGTACTAAGTTTGCAATGTAATGCTTTGAATTATCGATTGAATCTTCCCAAAAAGACATTAAAAACTGTGGAAACGCAGTTTCCATGCTTGAAGAAGTATCCTTGAGCAAGGTTGCATAATCAATATGGTCGTTAATATGTACTTTAAACTTAGGTGGGTCAAAATTACTAGGTGCAACCTTAACGTTGATATTCCCGGGTAAGCTATCGAAGCGTTCGACTCTCATTTCTGTTTGCAGCATGCCGATAGATTTAGTTGATTCATCAGTTGAAATAGCCTGATGCCAAATCTCTTTCGGAGTTAAAGTATCTCCGAATGCGTGCCAGTCAGAGGATGATGCACACCTATACTCTTCGATATAGTTCATCCCAAATGATTCGATAGGCGTCTCAGATAGTATTGCAAAAATACTGCAAATCAAATCTCTAACAGCCTCGCTTCTATGGCTCTTTTTAGCTTTAATCAAAAGTCTGCTTGGGGTAACTTCAATAATGAACCAATTATTCTCGAACTTTGTTAAGTCACGGTGTATAAGCTCTATGTTGATGTTATCGCCGGATAATTCTTCCTCAGCAACCAATTGATTTCTAATTAACCATTGAGGCTGAAATATCGTGGGATTGAAAGAGCCAAGAATGACCAAAGTGATTTCTTCTGATTCTTGCGTGAACTTTTTCATCTTAATACTGTGCCCTTAGGAAGTAGTAATAATATGTTGTATATAGTAATAATAGTCAAATCAAGTTCATAAATGTTAATGAGCTATCAGTAATCCCTCTGCGAATTCCTGTCAGGTCTTTTCACTCTTAAGCTGCTTTGTCATTTCTTTAGACTTTATAATCCAATAGTTTTAAAACGAAGGTTGATAGCAGTAACAACTACTTTTCCCATATGTTCCGCGGTGGGAACACGAAAGCGAGATAGAGGGAATACTTTAAACCAATATGTTTCAATAGCTAGAGCTACTAATTCCCATGTTCCCATGTTTCCCAGTACAATTTAACAGACGCTTGATCTCGGGCTCAAGTTCCGTTTAATCGAGTGCGGCTGCCATGTGCCAGTGGGCCAAACTTACGGTAGACAGATGAAGCGTTGTTATACACCTCACAACTGGCGGAAACAAGTCCAGCGAAGTAAGCGGAAATGGAAGTTTGGTATACATTGGCGCAGAACTATGTTTTAAACTGAATGGTTATTCAGTGGTCTTTTTCTTTTCATTTCAGTTCGCATAAAAATTGGACGGGGGCGGCGGTGTCCATTACATACCCCCAAAGTTTTTAACCCCCCCTCAAAAAATCTAAAATTCAAAACGGAAGACTAGGGCGGCGGTCACTTCCAGTGTAAGCGATCAATATAGACCCGGATCACCCCATTTTATCTAAGTCGCTCGTTAATTTTTTGTCCGTGAATCTCTCTTTCCAGACTCTTGGCGTCAGGTCGAGTACGTCTTTGGCCGGATGCAGTGCTACACGCTGCAATACATCCACGAGGTAGTGGTAGGGATTCACGCCTTGCAGGCGGCAGGTCACCATCAGGCTTTGTAATATGCCCAGTTGTTCAGCTCCGAGTTCAGACCAACAGAACAAATAGTTTTTTCTGCCCATGGGAATAACCCGCAGTGCCCGTTCGAGATGATTGGTGTCCATGGGTAACGCGGGGTTACTCAGGAACACCTTGAGTTGGCTTTCTCGCTCATGCGCATAGTGAAGCGCCTTGGCGAAGGGGGATTTGGGTAGTAAATCAGTGCGCTGTCGTTGTTGGTAGACCCACCGGAAGAAGTCAGTCACGAGTGGTTCGCTGTGTTGTTGCCGGTAAGAATGGATATCGGCCAGGTCTGATTGTTTATCCCGGATGTGTTTTTCATGCCGGTAGAGCGCAGCGATAATATCCAGTGCCTGCTGTGCGGCTTGCGGCTCACTGTCGAGGGCTTTTTCAAAGCCTCTGCGCATGTGTACCCAGCAGGCAGCGTGCACAATCTGTTGTTCTTGTTGGTTTATCTGCTCAACAGTTTTGGTATAAGCAGCATAGCCGTCGGTCAGCAAGGTACCGGTAAAGTCCTGTAACTGTGCTTTGGCATGCAACATGCCTCGGCTGTGACTCCAGGTAAAGGCCACTTCATCACTGTCACCGTACATCGGCCAAAAGTAAGTTTGTTTCATGTGTCCGGGTTTTCGACCCGCGCCTTTGGTGCGCCCGGCTTTAATGGGCACTTCATCCATGGCCAGTATGTTACTTTGCAGGATGTGTTGCCACTGGGCTTTGGCAATGGGCCGAAGCAGCTCAATGCCTTGTTGTATCCAGTTGATTAAGGTAGCCCGGCTAAGGGTGATACCGCTATCAAGCATGCGTTGATGTTGGCGGTGAAGCGGTAAGTGATATACCGCTTTATCCACCATCAGCCCAGCGAGTAGTGAGACATCGCAGTAACAGCCTTCCAGTACATTGATGGGGGCTGGGGTATCCTTAAGGGTTTGCGTGGTTTTATGACGCACGACCTGACGACGATACACCAGTACCACATAACTGCCGGGCTGTTGTGCTAAGCGACGGGTTTCTTTGATATCCACGACATCATACTGGTCGGCATCCGCCCCCTGTAACTCAGGCGCAGGCACATCAATAATCAGCTGAGGCACCGTCTCATCAAAACGCAGGCCTTCATCATTCACATCCGAGTCGCGACGTTGCTTTTGTGAGGAACGGGTATGGGCCTTCACCGGTTTGGTGTCTGCCGGTAAGGCGTGTGTCTCACCCTCATCAAACAAACTGCTCTGCGCCGGATTATCCACTAACACTTTTTCAGACTTACGCCCGAACAACTGGCGTTTAAGCCAGTCCAGTTGATGCTTGAGTTGCGCAATCTCCTCAGCTTGATGAGCAAAGGCAGCCTCAATTTCAGACGGTGAAAGGTGACTAATAGAATGTGTTTTCATGGCGTAAATTATAACAAAATCAGTCAATTAAATCGCCTGTTTTGTTTGTCTTTTTGCCAGTAAATGCCATCAATCAAACACTGTAACTGAGCACTGTTTAATGGTGTTTTTGCTGTACCGTCAGTGACTTTGGCGAAGGTGCCTTTTTCTAACCGTTTACTCCACAAACAATAACCGCCCTGGTAGTAATACAACACCTTGAGCTGGGTACGGCGTTTATTGATAAACACAAACCAGTCACCACAATGCGCTTGCATCCCCAGTTTGCCCTGTACCAGTGCCGCCAGCCCATCAAACTGTTTGCGCATATCGGTATTACCGGTATACAGCCAAATACGCCCATTGGATAAGGGTAACATCAGGCAGCCCGGTTCATCCGCAGCACCACACCACCGGGTAATGCCAGTTCAATCTCCCAGGCAGAGCCTGCGCTCTGGTTCGCACTTGCTGGCATATCAAAGGCAAGCCAGTTATCTTGCTGCGCAAGCGATTGGCTATCATCGCTCAGTTTTTTACGCCACAGATAGAAGTTTGATACTGTTAACGCATGCTGTGCACAAAATTCACTGACTGTCAGTTCGCCTGCTGCTTGCTTATCAATCAATTCCTGCCATTGCTCGCGTGTTCGTCTTTTTGTTGCCATCGATTAAGTCTCCGTGAGTAAAATCTACGGGGACCATTTTACGGGGTAGCTCCGCCGGGAAAAGACGGTCTAAATTGATCGCTTACCTTCCAGTGAGCCTATAGAGATTCAGTTACCCCCCTGATACCAGGTAACAGGAATATAACCCCCCTTTGAAAAATCTTATAGCTGTAAAAAGATCGCGGCGATTATACCCGTGTTTCTAATAGCCCAGGGAGGACCCTTGAAAAGCAAGCATGAATCATCTTTGATTTATTAAGAACCGGAACCCCTATAGATTTTCACAGCTGTTAGAAAAGTGCGGCGATCATACCCGTACACTTAAATTTTAGGCATAGCTAACTGGGAGATTCGTTGCTGTTATCTGGGCGCAAGGTCAACGAACAACGGGGGGATGGGGTGGGAACACTGGGAAAGTGGGAATTGCAATTCTTACTTATTGATATTTAATAGTTTTAGCGATTCCCATACTTATGTTGAACCATTCCCACATTTAGCAAAGTGGGAATGACTTGTTAAGACGATTTAGCAGATAATGCGCGTTGAACGGTAGAGAGAGCACAACCGCATTCCTTGGCAATATTACGCAGTGATAAGCCTTCTGCTTTTAAACTTTTGATGGTGTCATGCAATTTGCTGTCTGTTGGGCGACCTTTGTATTTACCCTTGGCTTTAGCTTGTTGAATGCCTTCTAACTGACGTTCTCTCAGCATAGAGCGCTCAAACTGGTATACACTGCCAAGCATACTTAGCATAAGCTCTTGCATCGGGCTGGCTTCACCAGTGAATGTGAGGTTCTCTTTGTGAAAGCAAATTGAAATGCCTCTATTGGTTAACTCTTTGACCATCTTTAGCAAGTCTTCCAGGTTACGGGCTAACCGGCTTATATCATGAACGTGGATTTCGTCACCGTCTCGAACATAATCGAGCATTGCTTTAAGGCCTGGGCGCTTGGTGTCTTTTCCTGAGCATTTATCTTCGAAGAGCCTATCAACCTTAATACCGCTAAGTTGGCGATCTAAGTTCTGTTCAACTGTGCTTACTCTGATATATCCAACCTTTGACATTACCCGTCACCTGTACCGATTTAAGTTTGAGATATTACGATGATAGTGTACCTATAATTATAATCAAGGGTAAATGAGTACATATAACAAACTGTTCTGTACTCGTTTAAAGCGTACTTATTTGGGTATACTCAAATGAGTTCATTTAATTAATCAATCACCAGCCTCTTTAAGGACTTTTAGGGTAGTCTTGGCAAGTTTAGTGTCATCGAAGTATCCGGCATTACCTATGATAATTTTTGAGGATGTTAAGCGCTCAAGAAGAGTTGATGATGAATCTATTGTACTCAAGCATGCTTTAATTCTTACTACGTAACCTCCGAAGACAAATTTATAAAACAGCATATCTTCCAGTTTTATCTGTCTTGGGTCCATTATAAGCTTGTGAATAATGGGTTCATGCTTACTGGGAAGAATTCGTTCAAGCAAGAATGGAAACTCATGTTGTTCTCCTATTTGATTATTCCAAATAAGTGCTTGTAGGTATTTCTCTGTATCTTTCTCAAGCTTTACATTTTGGAATAGCTCTGTCGTACTTATCGAGGCTCTCCACAAAATGGTCATGAAGAAGAATTTTAAACTTGAGGCTGGCTCTATTAATTGCAATTCCTTTGTGGGGTGCAAATTAAAAGCATGTTGCAAGTCTCGGTTTTTCAACAATAAGTCAGCAGCATAGTTATCGGTTTTCAAGAACCGCTTTTCGCATTCACTACAAAGGATAGTTTTGTCGTAGACTCCAACTAGACTCTTCTTGTTAAGTTGGTCTGCAGTATTGGTGTACAGACGAAAGGCAACAGTTCTGTCGTCCCTCAGCTCTTCATAGAAAGATCGAGGGATAATGTGGCTCTTACTCAGTTTACTTTTTTCGATTGAACATCCTTTACACTGCATTGTTGCATCCTTATTAATCTGGCTAAGTCGAAACTTATTTTCTTATTGATGTTTTACGTCAAATAGCAAAAAAGATCATCTTACGAGGTTCCTAATCAGAATCCCCGAACAGCACACTACCTTGCACTTTGTAGATGTATTTCATCTTCCGGCCGGTACCAGGTAGCCGTTCCTTTGTCATCAATCTGTTCTCTTTAAGTTCTCCATCTCTGAGCATCAATGCGCCTATGTCTCTTAGTAACCGGGCTAAGCGTTGGTGATCATTCCCTTTGCAGATAACTTCCTTGAACACGGTGGGGTGAATGTAGTAAATGACTTCTTGGCTTTCCCCATGTACCGGGTCTTTCTTGTCGATATGTCGACGAAAGCCCCATGATTCGCTAGGTGAGGGTACATGAGTATCAATGCTAGGGCTTTCGCTGTCCCAGCGTTTGAAATGTGAATCTCCATGCATTTCAAGTTGCATTCTGAAACTCTGCAATAGCTGCTTATCTTCCATGTTGCCTTCGCCACCACGGGATTTAAGCCAGGATTGAAAACATTCTATTGAAGCGTTATAAGCTTCTCCTTTCTGCCAGCCGGTTATATTCCATTGTGTCGCGAGTTCTCCAGCTAAACCAACGTAAGCGATCAATTTAGACCGTCTTTTCCCGGCGGAGCTACCCCGTAAAATAGTCCCCGTAGATTTTACTCACGGAGACTTAATCGATGGCAACAAAAAGACGTACACGCGAGCAATGGCAGGTATTGGTTGATAAGCAAGCAGCAAGCGAACTATCGGTCAGTAAATTTTGTGCGCAATATGATTTAACGGTATCAAACTTCTATCTGTGGCGTAAAAAACTGAGCGATGATAGCCAATCGCTCACGCAGACGGATAATTGGCTTGCCTTTGATATGCCAGCAAGTGTAGACAAAGAGCCGGGCGCAGCGTGGGAGATAGAGCTGGCCTTACCTGGTGGTGTGGTGCTGCGGATGAACCGGGCTGCCTGATGTTACCCTTATCCAATGGGCGTATTTGGCTGTATACCGGTAATACCGATATGCGCAAACAGTTTGATGGGCTGGCGGCACTGGTACAGGGCAAACTGGGGATGCAGGCGCATTGTGGTGACTGGTTTGTGTTTATCAATAAGCGCCGCACCCAGCTAAAGGTGTTGTATTACTACCAGGGCGGTTATTGTTTGTGGAGTAAACGGTTAGAAAAAGGCACCTTCGCCAAAGTCACTGACGGTACAGCAAAAACACCATTAAACAGTGCTCAGTTACAGTGTTTGATTGATGGCATTTACTGGCAAAAAGACAAACAAAACAGGCGATTTAATTGACTGATTTTGTTATAATTTACGCCATGAAAACACATTCTATTAGTCACCTTTCACCGTCTGAAATTGAGGCTGCCTTTGCTCATCAAGCTGAGGAGATTGCGCAACTCAAGCATCAACTGGACTGGCTTAAACGCCAGTTGTTCGGGCGTAAGTCTGAAAAGGTGTTAGTGGATAATCCGGCGCAGAGCAGTTTGTTTGATGAGGGTGAGACACACGCCTTACCGGCAGACACCAAACCGGTGAAGGCCCATACCCGTTCCTCACAAAAGCAACGTCGCGACTCGGATGTGAATGATGACGGCCTACGCTTTGATGAGACGGTGCCTCAGCTGATTATTGATGTGCCTGCGCCTGAGTTACAGGGGGCGGATGCCGACCAGTATGATGTCGTGGATATCAAAGAAACCCGTCGCTTAGCACAACAGCCCGGCAGTTATGTGGTACTGGTGTATCGTCGTCAGGTCGTGCGTCATAAAACCACGCAAACCCTTAAGGATACCCCAGCCCCCATCAATGTACTGGAAGGCTGTTACTGCGATGTCTCACTACTCGCTGGGCTGATGGTGGATAAAGCGGTATATCACTTACCGCTTCACCGCCAACATCAACGCATGCTTGATAGCGGTATCACCCTTAGCCGGGCTACCTTAATCAACTGGATACAACAAGGCATTGAGCTGCTTCGGCCCATCGCCAAGGCCCAGTGGCAGCACATTCTGCAAAGCAAAATCCTGATGATGGATGAAGTGCCCATTAAAGCCGGGCGTACCAAAGGGGCTGGCCGAAAACCGGGGCAAATGAAACAAACCTACTTCTGGCCGATGTACGGTGACAGTGATGAGGTGGCGTTTACCTGGAGTCACAGCCGGGGCATGTTGCACGCCAAAGCACAGTTGCAGGACTTTACCGGTACCTTGTTGACCGACGGCTATGCCGCTTACACCAAAACGGTTGAGCAGATAAACCAACACGAACAAAAGATAGTGCACGCTGCCTGTTGGGTACACATGCGCAGAGGCTTTGAAAAAGCCCTCGACAGTGAGCCGCACACCGCACAACAGGCATTGGATATTATCGCCACACTCTACCGGCATGAAAAACACATCCGGGATAAGCAATCAGACCTGGCCGATATCCATACCTACCGCCAACAACACAGCGAACCACTCGTGACTGACTTCTTCCGGTGGGTCTACCAACAACGCCAGCGCACTGATTTACTACCCAAATCCCCCTTCGCCAAGGCGCTTCATTACACCGCTGAGCGAGAGAGCCAACTCAAGGTGTTCCTGAGTAACCCCGCGTTACCCATGGACACCAATCATCTTGAGCGGGCACTGCGGGTAATCCCCATGGGCAGAAAAAACTATTTGTTCTGTTGGTCCGAACTTGGTGCTGAACAACTGGGCATATTACAAAGCCTGATGGTGACGTGTCGCCTGCAAAGCGTGAATCCCTACCATTACCTCGTGGATGTATTGCAGCGTGTAGCACTGCACCCGGCCAAAGACGTACTCGACCTGACGCCAAGAGTCTGGAAAGAGAAATTCGCGGACAAAAAATTGACGAGCGATTTAGATAAAATGGGGTGATCCGGGTCTATATTGATCGCTTACAAACCAACAAGGGCAAATTTGGCAGCGGCACGTTGAACTTGACCTCCAGCGTCCGGAGTAAGGTAATTCGAGACAAATAAGTTTATACAATCAACCAGGTAAGTGGTTAAGGTTTTGAAGTCTTTCTCGACCAATTTATAAATGAAAGCCGGGAACGCGGTTCCATAATATTTTTGCATGTTGCGCTTAAGATGATTCGAAAGCTCAGCACCACCGGCGAAATTATGGCAATTATTGAACACACCTTTGTGCTTGCGTTCTGCCTCTGATTCATGGAACGTTGCTCTGATCCCTAGAAAGCGCATCTCCATGCCGCCTGTTACTTTTTTGCCGCCTTCCAGAAGGTATTGCTCCAGTGTTTTTTCGCCATTGGTTAAATAAGTGAGTTTCCATCTGTGCTGTGATTCTCTGGCCTGACCTCTGTCGTTTGCTCTATGCTTGCCTTGACCGTTACCCAACATATAAATAATGTCGCCAATTATTCGGGCATCCACTTGGTTAATTTCATCCAGAGCTAACAGCATGTCAGAGTGTGCGGAAGCCAAACTCTCCAGGGCGTTATCTGTTGCCCTGAATGTGCATTTGTATTTTTCTGGGTCGCCAAACACGGAACATGCCACATTAAGCAATGTTGATTTGCCCCAAGAGCTATCACCAAAGAAATGAAAACCCATCGACTCATAGCCCATTAATTCAACCAGTGGAGCAGACAAAGCGGCACTGACCGCGAAAAGCGCCAGGGAATTACCGGAGCAGTATTGGCTTACATTGGTTTGCCATTCTTCAAGCGATCCGGATTCGCCAAGTTTGCACATTGCCGGGCTTTCACTGTAATACATGATTTGTTCATCAGATCCCGCCACTGATTCAGGGAATACGAATGCATTTTTGTGCCAGCCCATTTTATAAACGAGTGATACACGGCGTTTTGTGTCGTATCCATGTAAGTATTCTAAAAGCTTTCTCTTGGCATCCCGATAGGGTGTAATGTTCAAACCTCTCTCAAGTAGTCCTTTTACTATCGGGTTTCCGCCATCAGTGGCAAATTCCTGCATTGAAACATTCCAGAGTTTCTCTTGGTTATCATGATCTTTAAATTTCAATAACATGCCCCAGTTTCGGCCGTCTCCCAAGCCGCTGCGTGAACGGGCAACATACTCAATAGGAGAGCATATCTTTTTACTGTTAGATTTATCATCGGTGTACCAGAGTCCTTGCTCATTCAACGTAAATCCGTGAGGGATGAAATCCGCTTCTTCTGGTAATGGGACGTCAGTATCATCGAACAACAGATTGTTCTTCATTGCTTGGGATAGATGCTCTGCGCGCCAGCCAAGCTGTAAGGCTTCAAAAGCATCTGCCTTTTCAGGCCATGATCCGCCAGGTTGTAAGCTGCCATTATCCCCCGGTGAATACTCAGCAAAGAACTGAGTATTGATTACATGAAGGTACTCAATCCCTACTTTTGCTAATTGCTCGTTGAGTATTGATGTTGCTTCTCTTCCGGCTGTGTCATTGTCCGGCCAAAAGATTATCTGCTGTCCTCTCAATGGCGAGAAATCAGTTTTTGTAATGGCTTTGGAGCCTCCGGCCCAACATGTTACAAAGCAATCAGGGAAAAGCTCTACCGCTGAGTCAGCCGCCTTTTCTCCTTCACATATTACCGTAACCTTATGTGATGCTAGGTTAAGGCATTCTAAGCGGTAAAGGGGCCTATTTTGGGGTAATTGACGCCAGTGCCATTGTGGCTTTCCATTACCCAATGTTCCGAATGCCAAAGGCCTATAATCTTTATTTCTTTGGCCTTTTTTGTTCGAATCGAAACGCATTACCCTGATTATTAACGAGCCATCATGTGAGCGATAATCCCAGTATTTTGTAGGTTTTCCATTCCTTGGATGAACTACAGGGCAGTTTCTGCCAGCATCAAAAGGAGGCTGATAAATTGGCTTGAATTCAGCTTTTCGATTAGTTAGAGGCTTTTGTTCTGTTGAACTATTAGCGGTATCGGCAATACCTAAAAACTTGCTGAGAGATCGAGCAGCTGAACCTTGATTAACCCTCTCAACATAGGCCACCAAGCTAATAAGATCCGCGCCGCCATCATTGGTTGCAAAGTCCTTCCAAATACCTGTTACCAGGTTTATTGAGAAAGAACCCTTCGAGCTGTCGTTTCGAGTCGGGTTAAGTGCTATCCATTCGTTTCCATTTCTGGAACCGTTAGGAACCCAGTTACTCACGACTTTTTCGGCTGAATCGATCGCCTTTTCATTAATGGTTTTAAAGTCAATTTTGGACATAGTTAACCCTGCTCACTGAATGTAAGAATATAAATATTCTCGTTTGATTGTGTACCAGGTATTAGGCTGCTGGCTTATCGTCAGTTAGCGGCGTGTAACCGTATTTTTTGACCAACACCCAATATACAATTTCTCTTATTGATGGAGACTTGGGTAACCAGTAGCGGCTGCATATCGTTGGTAAGTCTTGGTATCCTTTGACACTTTCACTTCTGCTCTCTATCGGAATCTTGTGCAAATTCCGGATAGTAGATATTGTCGAATTCAGACATGTATCATGCAGTTTATAAGCGGCTTCAAACCGGTTTAATGAGCCAGCTTCATACAAATAATGCAAAACTCTGGCAACTTTAACCGGCTCTTTGTTGGCTGGTGGGCATAGTAGTCGATTTATCATTTCAGACTCCTATGCCGCTTCAATGCGAGCAGAAATGAGATCGTTAACCAGGGCCATTATTTCTGCTTCGGTTTTCCCTGCGGCTCTGGCTTTTATTACTGCATTTATTTCGTGTTCATACCACCCAACAGCGCGACAGCCGAGGCTGAATGATGGGGGGAATGTTTTGCCGTTAATCTGCCGGTAAAGTGAGGTTTCAGAAACGCATAGAAGTGATAACACTTCTGGTTTACGCATGATTTTTAAAGATTGTTGTTCGTTACTCATTTTGTCAGTTCCTGATTGTGCTAGAAAGTTCTGGAAGGTACTGACGTCTTATTATTCACATGTTAGTGTCTAAAAAAATGGAAGAAAATTTTTAAATTTCTTACCGATTTTGGAGAGAATAGTTGTACTGGAGATATCCAATCAGTCGTTTTTTTGCAGTTTTATCCAATCCGGCGGCGTCCAATTTACCATCAGGGTAAAGTGCTAAGACGAGCTGTTTGGGTTTGATCGTTTGACCCGTATAGTTCGACCAAATAAGTAAATCAAGCAGTGCTATAAGTTGGTAGTCGCGGAGTTTGGCTACATCATCAGCACGTTCATAAACTATTTGTTTGGCTGACTCTCTGCATGTTTCTCTAATTTTAGGTAAAAGAGTTGCAATGTCTTCTAATAGCTCATTGTCTGGCCTGCTTAAATCAAGCGTTAAATGTATGTTTTTTCCTCCAGAGGATAAGGAAAATATCGTTCCGATTAGGTCCGGTTGAATACGTTGGTTGTTGCTGTACTCATAAGAGTTTATTGATTTTTCAAAACCCGATAATTCTGTCAGTCGGTTAATACGAGTAAGTTCTTCAATATCTAACAGTTTGGTGTTTAGATGATTGAAGTCCCGATTTTCATAGCTAGCCCGGCCTGAAGCAAGATTTCGTTCATAAGCTACGACATGAAAATCATGAGGAATAATGCTTTGGATATATTGTTTTTGCTTTACGGTTGTATTGCTCGATAACAGTTTAAATAACTGTGGCGGGAGAAGGGCATTTCTGTCCCGTTTAATTCCCTCCATTAGTTGTGATATTTCAGCTTCAGTATATGGGATCTGCTCAACCAAGGTGTTTGCATCAACCACAATGGGTAAGCCAGCTGTGATTTGCTGAAAATGGGGATGCGAGACTATGTCTTTTCTTATTTTAAAGTTGCCAATTACGTAAGAGTCGCAAAGCCAATCGAGTTGCGTTTCATTGGCAGATATCCCATAAAGCAAAACTTGTCTCTGGTATAGCTGGTTCCAGATTGCATCATCGTTTAACTTGTTCAGCTCTCTATAATTTTCGAGTGAAAACCATTCTGGAATACCAACCGTTTTTGGTTTGGTCATTCATTTCGCCCCCGCGAAAACCCAAAGAATAAATGCAAAGTCAGGGACGGTGGGTAGCCGTCCTTTTCGGGAGCTAACCTAGGCTTTGCTGGAAAGTTAAAGCTATGCTATTTGAGGCACATCTAATGCCTTTGCAATTGAATCCCTCGTACCGTTAACCAGTGAGTCAGCACCAAACAATGCGTTCACGATATCAGTATCCTGCTGTGTAATATGTGAGCTTGAACAGGGTACTTGTTCAGCAATTGAATAATTAAATTCTGAACACCAAGAATCAAGGGATCTGAGTACTGCTATCAAATGTGAATGCATATCTCCTTTGTTGCTGGATTCAGGTTCAATCATAAATTGAAGGTTATTCTGGATAGAGAGCAGGGCTTCTAACTTATTATTTACTGCCAGGAATAAGTCAGAATTAACGTTAAAAAGGCCGCTGCTGTTCTGTTTAAACGTTTGAATTGTAAGACGTAGCACAGAGCAAACTGTTTGTATTTCATAGAAGGCCTGCTCGACTTGCGAATCTAAGTCATGTGTTTTCATAACATTGTCCTTATGCTGCTTGCAGTTGGTTCGAGGGAAACAATTCATTTAAAGCACTGATATCGTGATGCAAAGCTTTGAATGCTCCTTGATACGAATAATGTAGTTCAGCCATATCAGTACCATAGTCGAAGTCCTCAACATCTAACCCTAATTCCATAATACGGGCTAAGTCTTTGAACTCATTTAATAGCTCTCTGAGAATTCTCAATTCGATTGTGTTGCCGGGCGGTGTTGACTCATCAAGAAACACAAAACGCCCACTTATTTCCTTTGCTGCGAAAACTGCAATTTTTACCTTGCTGTTAAAGCGTTTTACTATGTAATCACCTTGCAGCGCTGATAGCTTTTCGACAGTGTTGATCATGGAAATTAAAGCGTAATAGTTTTCCGCAATATTGAACACGTTAGCTTCAATAGTCTGTGACATAGGAAGATCCTCTTTCTTTGGTGGTTTATCCGTTTACCAACCGCAATGCCTTTTTGGCACTTGATAAACTCATATCGCCTGTTGCAGCATTCTCTATGTGCTGTGACCACCAACACATTAAAGGCCTTCTGCGTTCCAGGTATTCTGCTCTGTTGTACGCTCTGCGAACTTCGTTTTTGTCCACGTGTGCAAGCGCTGCTTCAATTAAATCTGGGTCAAACCCCTGCTCATTTAACACTGTACTCGCAAGCGCTCTAAGGCCGTGTGAGACAAGCTTTCCGCTATAACCCATCCGCTTAAGTGCCATGTTTGCCGTTTGAGCATTGGCGTGAGTTTTAGGGTTTCTATCAGCAGGGAATAAAAACTCCCTGTGGCCGCTTATGGGGTTGAGGGTGTTTAATAACCCCAGGGCTTGGGGAGACAAGGGAATAGAATGTTGCTTTTTCATCTTCATTCTCTCTGCCGGTATGGTCCATATCTGATTTTTGAAATCAATTTCAGACCACTTGGCCCCAGCTGCTTCACTAGGCCTCACCATTGTGTGTAATTGCCATTCTATAAGGCAACGGGTAACAAGCTTAATGCTCGCGAAATTGAGGGTTTTCATTAAGCCAGGTAGTTCTTCTGGCTTTATCGTTGCCATAAGCTTTGTTTTTGGCGCTTCAAAAGCTTGGCTAATACCAGCAAGAGGGTTACTAAATATTACGCCCGTGTTGACTGCGAATGTCATGATCTCGTTAAGCCTTTGGCAAAGTCGCCTTACAGTCTCTAGGCTTCCTTTTGCTGCAATCGGCTTCAGTGTATCTATGGCTTTGGTAGCTGATAGCATACTTACCGGATGGTTGCCGATTTTGGGGAATATGTGATTTTCCAGAGAGCGCCAGAGGTCTTCGCCATAATCATGGGTTACTTTGGTGCTTTTTATTTCAAACCAGTCTGTTGCAACTTTTCTAAGCGTATTTGTATGCTCTTGTTCTTTTGCCTTCTGAACACTCTCTCGATGTTCCTTCGGGTCAATATTGTTTGCCAGCAGTTCTCTGGCTTCTCGCTTTTTACTGCGAGCCATAGCCAGTGAAATATCGGGGTAGGTGCCAATACTTAGGTTCTTACGTTGCTTGGTGTAAGGGTGGTAGTAATTAAACAGCCAGAGTTTTGAACCAGTAGGCTTCACTCTCAGAAATAATCCTTCTCCATCTGAGAGGTTATATTCCTTATCCTTGGGTTTTGCCTGAAGGACTTCCGTATTGGTAAGTGGTTTAACAACTTTAGCCATCGTAGTAACACCAGGTTAGTAACATTGAGTTCCGTGTTACCAATAATGTTACTATAAAAGCGGGATGTTACGAAAGTTGCTGGTGGCTTTAGAAAGCGAAAAACCCTTGAAAGTTCTGATTTTCAAGGGTTTTTAGTGCTTCCTGAATGTTTCAGAAAGCTAGTGTTGGTGGAGCTGGCGGGATTTGAACCCGCGTCCAGAAAATGTCTACCTTTGGTACTACATGCTTAGTTTGTCTTTTATTTAACTACTTTAGACCCCGACAAACAGGGTTCCTGGTAGCTGTCCTGATACTATTTCGCGGTTCAACCTCAGGAGAGTTTCCCTCGCTAGTCTACTTATATGACCTTCCAAAATCCTGGCTAGCAGACAGAGCTTAGGTGGAAGGGCCTATGCCGGTTATTAAGCGGCTAGTGCGTAGTTTTCGTCGTTTGCGACTATTTAAATGCGGCTTTTTAAGAGGCAAACCGCTCCTCTGCATGCACCTCCAGCTTCCTAGATCCTGTCGAATCCTAATCAGCCCCGGAGATCGTTACTATTAAACCAGAGGGTTTTTGCCCTCTGAATACTGCTTAATATGGGGCGGATACTAACTTATTCAAGGGGTAAGTACAAATATTAACGCGGTGAAGGCGGTTGGTTGCTGCTTTGCTGAGCAGCTAAGTGCCGGTTATCGCTGGATTTACCGCAATGATATGATCTAGGTTGGTGTTTTGCGCTTAATTGCTTACATTATCAATAAGTCATTTAAAGAAGTTTTTATTATGCAACCCATGGATGTCTCGGTGTTAACCCGGGTGAATGAATGGCTGGCAGCCGGTAAACCGTTTTGGTTTTGTACGGTGCTGGCTACCTGGGGCTCTTCACCGCGGGAGCCGGGCAGTTTGTTTGCCGCTTCGGCCAGCGATGACTGGGTGGGCTCTTTGTCCGGCGGTTGTGTGGAAGATGACTTTTTGTCCCGACTGGGCGCCAACGAGTTTAGTGCCCTGGCGCAGATAGTACGTTATGGCGAAGAAGGCGGGCAGCAGGCTATCAGTTTACCCTGTGGCGGTATACTGGATGTGCTGGTAGAGAAGATCATGCCAGATGAAAACCAAAATGCGCACTTTGCGGCTTATCTGAATTGTCTGTTGGGCAAGGATGTAAAAGTGCGAGAGGTTAACACGGATACGGGTGTGAGCCGGTTAAGTGAGGTAACGGAGCATACGCCAGCGGTGAGCTGGCAGCCTGAATGCCATCATGTTGCACTTCGTATTGGCCCGGCCCGGCGCTTGGTTATTGCCGGTTATTCGCCTGTCGCAGAATACTGCGCCCGTTATGCCCAGTCGCTGGGCTTTGAAGTGATTATTTGTGAGCACCGCGAAGCGGAACAGGCACTGTGCAATATAGAAGGGTGCCGGTTTGTGCCGGATTTTGCCGCCGACTATATTATGAAGTCAGGCAACGTACACAGTCACACCGCTGTAGTGGCGTTAACGCACGATCCGCGCGTGGACGATCTCACTATGATGGAAGCCGTACACACCGAAGCCTTTTACATAGGCGTGATGGGCTCTAAACGTACATCGGCGAAGCGGGCAGAACGCCTGCAGCGGGTAGGGCAGCTCACAAATGAGCAGCTAAGCCATATTCATATGCCTATTGGCCTCGACATCGGCAGTAAAACGCCGGCGGAGATTGGCCTCGCGGTGATGGCCGATATCGTCCGTGCGTACCGCCAGCCGGATTAACTACGGCTTGCTAATCCATTTCGTGGTAGGTTAAGTACTTCTTTGTTTTCTTGGAGCTTTTTCATGAAAGTCTGGCTGATTACCGTAATGATAAGTGTGCTGCCGCTAACCTCCTATGCGGGTGAATCTTCTTTACGCTTAACTAACGGCGAGTACGAAATCCCTGCCATCGTAAACTTACCTGATGCTGAACAGGCAGTGCCAGCAGTGGTGTTATTACACGGTACGGCATCCCATAAAAATGAAGTCGGCAATCTCTACGCGCGCCTTGCGGCAGCGCTGGCGCAGGTGGGTATAGGCTCAATACGTATCGATTTTGCCGGTACCGGTGATAGCCCGGTTAGTTATCGGCATTACACGCTCGAAAGTGCCGTTCGCGATGCGAGCGTGGCATTGAGCTATTTGCAGTCACAACCCCAGGTGGATAATGAAAAGTTAGGCATTGTCGGCTTTAGCCAGGGCGGTCTGATAGCCCAGTTGCTAATTGCTCAATCCCCGGAGTTTGACTCATTTGTGGCCTGGTCTTCAGTGGCAAGCGACGGTGTGAGCGCCTTTCGGCCGATGTTCAACAGCATGTACCAGCAGGCAAAGCAGCAAGGTTATGTTACTAAGGAGTATAGCTGGCGAGCACCGCTGGATATTTCGCTTGAATGGTTTGAGCAGGTAAAAGCTAATAAGTCACTTACCAATATGGCCGATTATAACGGTGCACTGCTGGCCATTGCTGGAAGTGCCGATAAGGTAGTGCCTGCCGAGAACGCATTACGGCTGATTGAAGCCACCAGAGCTTACCCGGCGCAGGCCATTATTATCAAGGATGCCAGTCACATTTTTAATGTGCTCAACGAACAGGCGGGAGAGGACGAACAGCTTCTGCAATTAACCGTGCAGTGGTTTGCACAAACGTTACAATAAGTCGAAATAAAACAGGGTGCCTTGGCACCCTGTTGTTATTTTACGCTTTGTGTTTCATTACCCGGGCTTTCTGACGTTCCCAGTCGCGGTCTTTAATGGTGTCGCGTTTATCGTGAGACTGCTTACCTTTAGCCAGGTAAATTTCCAGTTTTACCCAGCATTTTTTCCAGTACATGGCGGTGGCCACAATGGAGTAGCCCTGGCGGTCTCGGGCGCCGATAAGGCGGTCTATTTCGCGCTGATTCAACAGCAGTTTACGCGCACGCTCGGGCTCGCAAATAACATGCGTTGACGCCTGGTTAAGCGGCGTAATGCGGGCACCTACCAGATACGCTTCACCGTTTTGGATGATCACGTAGTTATCGGTGATATTCACTTTGCCCTGACGAATACTTTTAATTTCCCAGCCTTGTAGTGCAATGCCGGCTTCCATTTTGTCTTCGAGGTGGTAATCGTGACGCGCTTTTTTATTCAGCGCGATGGTACCGGAGGTATTGGATTTATTTTTCTTCATGGCGGCTATTATACTGATTACATAAATGTTGTCTCGTATTTCCTGCGCTGGCCGCTAAAAATTTCCTGGCATTTTATGTGATCCACAACAGCTTATTTTCAAAATAAATTTTATGGTAAACTCAGCAGCAACTTGCAGGAGTACAAAATTCGTATGCCGAAAATACAGCGCAGCGCTCTGGTTGCTTACAGCGCGCAATCCATGTTTGATTTAGTTAATGATGTTGAGTCTTATTCTGAGTTTCTGCCCGGCTGTAGCGACAGCAAAATAGTTAGCCAACAGGGTAACGCCATGCAGGCCGCATTGCTGGTTTCCAAAGCAGGGATAAAGCAATGGTTTACTACCCAGAACGTGTTGGAGCCGGCTCAGAGTATCAGCATGACCCTGGTAGACGGGCCGTTTAAGCAGTTGAGCGGAGGCTGGACATTTTCTTCCTTGTCGAAGTCAGCCTGTAAAATAGAGTTGAGCCTGCAGTTTGAATTTAAAAGTAAAATGATCGAGCTGGCCTTCGGCAAAGTGTTTAACACGCTTGCCTCAAGCATGGTTAACGCATTTACCCAACGAGCTAAAGTAGTGTACGCCTGATGGATGAACCCATTAATATCGAGGTGGCTTATGCCACGCCTGCCAAGCAGTCGCTCATCGAACTGACGGTGCCGAAAGGCTCAACGGTAGAGCAAGGGATCCTTGCTTCGGGCATTACGGATATTCACACTGAAATCAATTTGAAAACTGCCAAAGTCGGTGTGTGGAATCGAGTGTGTAAACCCTCGGTAGAACTGCAGGACGGTGATCGTATCGAAATTTACCGACCGCTGATTGCCGATCCTAAAGAAGTGCGTAAGCGCCGTGCCGAAAAAGCCGTTCAGGAAGGGCGAGCCGATAAAGTGACCGGCGGGCGACCCAATCCGTTAAAAGCAGATAAACAAAAGGCCGATTAATATCGACCTTTTTATACGTACATCGCACAGCGGCTCGGTTTAATCGTGACGCTCGGTGAGCGTACCAACTGCCAGTACCGGGGAGGCGTCGATCGATTCAGCATCCATCATGGCAGCAATGCGCTGCATGGTGGCTATCATCTGACTTTGCTCCCACTCGGCTAACTGATTAAAGCGCTCAACAAAGTGTTCCTGCAGCGGACGCGGTGCCGTTGACACTGCTTGTTCACCCGCCTCGGTAAGATAAACACCTACTTTACGCTTATCCTGAGTGCTGCGAATACGGTGCGCCAAATCGCGCGACTCAAGGCGGTCAAGAATATTGGTAATGGTTGCCGGGCTCAAATTAATACTGTCAGCAATTTCCTTTACCATAATGCCTGGTTTTGCCGCGATATTGTGTAATACGAGTAGTTGTGGGCCGGTAATGCCCACATCTTTGCTTAGCTGTTTACTGCGCAAGTCTACCGCCCGTATTACACGACGTAACGCTACCAGTAATTCTTCTTCTTTACGCATTAATAGTAATACTCCTGAATGCATTAGTTAAGCAGATGCAAAAAGTGCTGATGTTTCTGAAATTGGTCCAGCACATCATTAATCACGCCGTCTTTCGACCAGCCCATCAAATCGTAATCCTGACCACCTTCCGACAGGTGAACTTCGGCGCGATAGTACGTTTGATCCTCATCAGCGTCCAGCGGTTCTTCGCCGGTAAGCGTGGAATCAGGCTGCTGTGTTGCGGTCAGGTAAACCGCGTAAGTAAAGTCATTCTGGCCATTCACTACCACTGTAAGCTCTACATGGGTGTCGCTCGATTGTAAATTCGCATCGTACTGACGGCGTTTAAACTCTTCGCAAACTTCATGCAGGGCAGGATAGACCACACGTAACATATAGCCCGACACCTTTTTCTCATTCGGGAAGGTAACAATTTCACCCAAACGCTCTTTCCAGGGCTTATCGTGCTCCACCACGGCGGTTTGCATAGCGGTAATGGCCAGGCTATCCCGTTTGTGCTTCTCGATGCGCAACGATTTAAGCAAGCCGTACATCGCTACCAGTAAAATAATTGAGAACGGCAATGCGGCAACAATAGTCATGGTTTGTAACGCATTGAGTCCACCAGCGTAAAGCAAGACTGCACCAACCAGTCCTACGCCAACAGCCCAGTATACACGTTGCCAGAGTGGCGTGTCATTACGACCATGGGAGCACAGCATATCAACTACCATGGCGCCGGAGTCACAAGACGTAACAAAGAACACCATTACCATTAGCAGCGCAATAATGCTGATAAAACCACTAAAAGGGAAATGCTCCAGAAACACAAATAAAGCAACCGATGTATCGTCTTTCACCATGGAGGCAAGTTTATCGAAACCTTCGTTAAACACCATGTCGATTGCAGCATTACCAAAAATGGTCATCCAGAATAAGGTAAAGGCTGTGGGGATCAACAACACACCCAGTACAAATTCACGCAGCGTTCGGCCAAACGAAATCCGGGCAATAAACAGGCCTACAAACGGTGCCCAGGCCAGCCACCACCCCCAGTAGAAGATAGTCCAGCCGCCAATCCAGTCGGTTTTTTCGTAAGCAAACAAATTAAACGTATTACGAATAATGTCCGACATGTAGGCACCGGTATTCTGTAAATAAGCTTGTAACAGGAAAACTGTGGGGCCAAGTACCAAAATGAATACCAGCAACACTACTGCCAGTATCATGTTGGTTTCAGACAAGCGGCGGATACCTTTATCCAACCCGGTCATTACGGAAATAATGGCCAGACCCACCACAAACATCATCAGGGCCATTTGCGTAAAGGTGGTATTAGGCATACCAAACACATAGCTTAAACCAGCGTTTATCTGGCTGGCGCCAAACCCGAGTGATGTAGAGATGCCGAAAATGGTTGCCGTCACGGCCAGGACATCTACCACATGACCCTGCCAGCCATAAATCTTATCGCCAATCAGCGGATAAAGAGTGGAACGCAAGGTCAGGGGTAATTGGTGTCTGAACGCATAATATCCCAGTACCAGTGCTACCACGGCATAGATTGCCCAGGCATGCAAACCCCAGTGAAAGAAGGTGGTTCGCATGGCTTCTTTTACTGCCTCAACAGAATTTGCTTCTGCTGTGGGAGGCGCCATAAAGTGCATCAAAGGTTCGGCAACCCCGAAAAACATTAACCCTATTCCCATCCCCGCGGCAAACAACATGGAGAGCCAGGTAAGGATGGTAAATTCGGGCTTAGCGTGGTCCGGACCGAGGCGGATTTCACCATACTCGGAGAAGCCGATATACACAACAAATATCAGGATGGCGGCTACGGTAAATACGTAAAACCAACTACCGTTTTCTACCACGGCGGCTTGCATGGTTGAAAACAGATTTTCTGCGGTTTCAGGCATGGCTACTGCAAATAACAACAGCATTAGGATTGCGCCTGAGGCTGCGTAAAAGACAGGTTTATTTAGCTTGGCTGGTGCCGGATTTTCGTGCTTGGGCGTAGTGGTCTGACTCAAGTTATATCCTGTTACTTAACGATAAATAAAACAATTTACGCACAATATACAGCAAATTGAGTCGTCTAAACACTTTCTTGCAAATAATTAGTGTGGAATCAAACCCGTGATCCTCCTTATGTTGATTTACGTAGAGAATTTCCGATTAATCATTAATATTTAGCCAATTAATAGTTAGTGGAGAAATTTACTTTCATTTCTGCTAAGCTACATAGCACTAAAAATGAATCAATAATAAATAATTCAGCTCACTTCAAATAATGTAGGAACTTAGTTCTATGAGAAAAACACACCTTAGTTGTGCAGTGATCGCTGCGCTAGCATCTAATGGCGTGCTTGCCCAGGCAAGCGAATCGAAAGCTTCAATCGAAACCATCGAAGTGACCGCCACCAAGCGGACTGAATCTATTCAGGACGTACCGGTAGCGGTATCAGCCCTAAGTGGTGATGCCCTGGAAAACATGGGTATCGACAACTTCCAGGATTACGTAGAATTTTTACCAAACGTGGTATTCCAGGGTACCGGCCCTGGCCAGAACGAAATCTATATCCGTGGCGCTGCTACTACGCAATCCAGCATCACGCTGTCGTCAGTGCAGGCTCTGCAGCCTTCTGTGGCGTTCTATCAGGACGAAATGCCAGTTTCTATGGCTGGTCGTAACCTGGATATCTTTGCTACCGATGTTGAGCGTGTCGAAGTATTGCCGGGGCCACAAGGTACCCTGTTTGGTGCCAGCTCACAGGCCGGTACCGTGCGTTTAATCACTCGCAAGCCAGACCATGCTGGTTTTGCGGCTGGTTTTGATACCGCCATCGCCACCACTAAAGGCGGTGAAATGAGCAACACGGTTGAGGCGTACATCAATATCACCCCAACTGACGACCTGGCTTTACGCGTTGTTGCGTATAACGACAAGCAGGGCGGCTGGATTGATAACATCGAAAACGATCCGGGTAACGGTGGTTACATCGGCAGTGCGGTGGTTATCGACCGAATTTCCGGTGGTATCTTAAGCGGTGCCGGAGCTAACCCGGTTGGCATGGACGCACGTCGCAGTGTAAACGGCTTTGGCCCTAATGAAGCGGCGGTCGTGTCACCGCGCAATGGCCAGCTCGTTGAAGATGACTTTAACGATGCGGTTTACGCTGGCGCCCGTTTCGGTTTGTCTTATCATATTAACGCAGACTGGAACCTGCTGGTTCAGCACACTGCACAGACGCTGGATACTGAAGGCGTATTCGCTTACGACCCTACCGTGGGTGAAGATCAGGCGGTGCGTTTCCAGGCTGACGAAAACTCAGATGAGTTTGGTTTAACCACCTGGACCTTAAATGGCAGTCTCGACAAACTGGATGTGGTGTATGCCGGTGGCTACCTGGACCGTGAAATCGATACCCTGACCGACTATACCGGTTATACTAATGGTGGGCTATTCTCAGCCTATTACGTGTGTACGCATTACATCGCCGATACGCCGGCCGATATTCGTTGCCTTGACCCTGTTAAGTATTATAAAGAAGACACCACCAGTACCCGTTTAACACACGAGCTGCGCTTTGATACCACCATGGATACGCCGTGGCGAGTTACCGCTGGTGTGTTTTATGATGAGCAGGAAGTGGCGTCTGTTGGGCAGTTTAAAATTGCCAACACCGAAATTGATAATACCCTGAACGACACCGTTAACCCGTGGGCGGAAGACTTCACTGATATGGCTAAAATGCTGGCGGGTAACAAAGGCATTAACAGTGACGGTGGGCCTTTCTCACCGGAAGTCAGTTTCATTAATGACATCACTCATACTATTGAGCAGATTGCAGTGTTTGGTCAACTCGAATATGACCTGACCGATACCCTAACGGCGAGTATTGGGGCCCGTTGGTATCAAATCGATGATATTTATCGAGGTGCAACCTCAACCCGTGACGTAACCAGTCGTTTGCAGGCTTATGGTTCAGGTGTAACGGACCCGAGCGTATATGAAGGTTTAGGTCTGGATGGTCAGGGCGTGGTTGACGCGATAGCTAATGATCAACTGGATACCAGCTTGCTGGATGATGACGGAGTGTTAACCGTTGATGATACCATCTTCAAATTTGGTCTGGATTGGAAAGCCAGCGACGACTTACTGCTCTTCGCGAACTACTCAGAAGGTTTCCGTCCGCCGGTAACTAACCGTTTAGGCGGTGATGCTGCGGCGAATCAATCCGGCGCATTTGAAGGTTTCCGCATCCCGGTTTACTCAACTACAGATACCCTGGATAACTACGAAGTGGGCATGAAAGGGGATTTCCTCGACGGTATCGTCCGTGTTAACGCTACCGCTTACTATTCTGAAATCTCCGACCTGCAAACCTCGCGTTTCGACCCGACTAATATCAGTTTTCTGGTATTCACCGATAACGTTGGTGACGCCGAAATTAAAGGGCTGGACGCCGATATCACTTGGTTAGCTACCGATGATTTGGTGCTAAATGCCGCATTCAGTTTGTTAGACACCGAGCTGACCAGTATTAATCCGGAGCTGGAAGGTATTGCTCCTGGCGTGGGCGCCAGACTGCCTTACTCGGCGGAGTTCTCTGGCAATATCAATGCCCGTTATTATTTCGAACTGGACGGTGGTCAACAGGGCTTCGTGAATGCGTCAGTGGCATACACTGGCGACCGATTGGCCGGTATGGTAATGGACGCTTACGTGATGGAAGACGCGACTCAGCTGATTTACGGTACGGGTTCAGGCCTTAAAATTGAAGACGAAGCTGCTGTTTATGACGGTGTCGGCTATACTGATGCCAACGGCGGCACCTTCCGCGGTGGTCGTTATGTACAGGAAAGCTACGTGATCAGTAATGTGTCGGTGGGCATGTCGGATGACAGCTGGAAAGTAGAGCTGTTTATCGACAACCTGTTCGATGAATCGGCTATCCTGAACATCGATACCCAGCAGTTCACACCGAAGGTGGTGACTAATCGTCCGCGCACAATGGGTGTACGTTTCTCTTTCGATTATTATTAATAGCTGATATTAATACATAATCAGAGTTAAAAGGCAGGCGTAAGCCTGCCTTTTTAGTCTTCAGTTAAAAATACAGCATCCGTTATGATTAAAGACTTTTCAAACCAGTTCCAGGCAATAAAGCAATCGTTGCAAACTAACAACCTTTCTGCGGCAATGGAAAAAATAAGCGCTTTGAAAGCGGTGGAACTACCGGATGCGCTGCGCATTGAACTGCTTTATTTATCAGCTGTAACACAGCGGTTGGCAAATCACTTCAATCAGGCGTTGCAGGAATTAAGCGAGTTGCTAAATCTGCGGCCGGAACACGGCCGGGCTTATCAGGAACAGGCTTATAATTATCTGGCCCTGAATCAGCAGGACAAAGCCGCCAGCGCTTTTTTTCGGGCGACCCATTACAATCCGGCGCTGATCAACAGTTGGAAACAACTCCTTAAAATTTATCAACAGCACCAGGATACGACTGCAGAACAGTTAGCTTTGCAGCATATCGCTTATCTGGAGAAACTCCCGCCACCTATTCTGGGCGCGTATGACCTGATGTATGAAAAACAGCTGGCTACTGCAGAAAAAGTCTGCCGTCAGTTTTTGCAACAACATAAGCATCACCCCGAAGGCATGCTATTACTGGCAGAGCTGGGCATTCAGTTGAAAGTTTATCACGATGCGGAGTTTTTACTAGAAAGCTGCGTCGCACTGTATCCGGACAACCTCAGAGCCGTGATTGCCTATCTTGGCCTGCTGGCTAAGCTCGGTAAACACCAACGTGTCGTCGAAATAAGCGATGAACAGCTGGCTATCTATCCGGACAACTTACAAATTCTGATGGCCAAAGCCAATGCGCTACTGGGGATTAACCGCACCGAAGACGCCATCACTATGTTTACTGAATTATTGAGCGCCGACGAAGACCGGCCCGGCGTATGGCTGGCATTAGGCCACGCCTACAAAACCACCGGTAACAAACAACAAGCGGTTGAGTCTTATCTCAAAGCGGCCCATTATCATCAGCAGTTTGGCGACGCGTACTGGAGCCTCGCTAATCTGAAGTCTTATACGTTTGACGGTAAGGCTCTGCAGGATATGGCAGATATTGAAGCCCAGTCATCCATAGGCGTTGAAGACCGTATACATTTGTGTTTTGCCCTGGGTAAAGGGTTTGAGGATGCCGGCCAATTTGAAAAATCATTCAGCTACTACGAAAAAGGTAATCGCTTAAAACTTATTTCTACCGGCTACGATATTGCTCGTACCGAAGCGGCGATGGCTGCGCAGATTGAAGCTTGTCGCGGCGAGAGCTTCGCTAATCTTCATGGCGGCTTTCCTTCACCGGAGCCTATTTTTATTGTTGGCATGCCGCGTGCGGGCTCAACCTTGCTGGAGCAAATCCTGGCGTCACACTCTGATATTGACGGCACCATGGAGCTGCATAATATTCTCAGCCTGGCCTCATCAGTTGGCGCGCAATTAAGTGAAAGCGGCAAGCCATATCCTTATTCACTTGCCGAGCTATCAACTGAACAATGCTATGGGCTGGGTAAGCAGTATATTGAGCAAACCCGTTATTACCGTGGCTCAGCACCGTTTTTTATCGATAAGATGCCGAATAACTTTATGCATGTCGGTTTTATTAAGCGCATTTTGCCCAATGCTAAAATTATTGATGCGCGGCGTGACCCGATGGATTGTTGCTTCAGTAACTTTAAGCAACTGTTTGGTGAAGGACAGGAGTTTTCTTACGGGCTGGAAGAAGTGGCGCGTTATTACCAGGCTTACGAAAAGCTTATGGGCCACTGGGATGCAATCTTACCCGGCGCGGTATTACGTGTTCAGCACGAAGATGTGCTGGATGATTTAGACGGGCAGGTTAAGCGAATGCTGGATTACCTTGGCGTGCCTTTCGAGCAGGCCTGCCTGGACTTCCATCAAACCGACCGACTCATCAAAACGCCCAGTGCCGAACAGGTTCGCCAACCGATCAATCGCAAAGGGCAGGGGCGCTGGCAACCCTTTGAAGCGCATCTTGGACCTTTGCTGAAACGCTTCCGCGCTTAGTATTTACGTCGTTGCAGGCCGGTCTCAGCAAGTATTTTGGCTGAGATCTCCTCGATAGAGTATTTGGTACTGTTTAAGAACGGTATTTTCTCTTTACGGTATAAGTTTTCCACCTCACGCAACTCCATGCGGCATTGCTGTATAGAGGCATAGCGGCTGTTAGCCCGGCGTTCTGAGCGAATTTGGCTGAGTCGTGATGCCTCGATAGTCAGACCAAACAGCTTTTGCTTAAACTGGCGCAGGGCCGGCGGCAGCTTCAGCATGTCTCCCATATCTTCTTCGGTGAACGGGTAGTTAGCCGCTTTAATGCCATATTGCAGGGCCAGATATAAACTTGTTGGTGTTTTACCGGAACGCGATACACCCACTAAAATAATGTCGGCTTCTTTATAATCCTTAAGATTTGATCCGTCGTCATTCGCCAGCGCGTAGTTAACTGCCTCAATACGAATATCGTAGGTTTTTTCGTGAATACTGTGGGTTCGATGTTTTTCTGGTTTTGATGGCACACCAATGATTTTTTCCAGCGGCGCTACAAATTGGTCGAGAAAATTGTAGTTAATTCCCACAGATCTTGCGATGACTCGCCGAATATCCGGGTTTACAACTGTATAAAAAACGAGCGGGCGTTCCCCGGTATCTTGAAAACTTTCAGATATTTTTTCAATTACTGCGTAAGCCTGTTCTTCAGTTTCAACAAAAGGAATTGTCTTGTGATTGAATTCTGTAGGGAAAAGTGACAATAAAGCGTGGCCAAACACCTCTGCCGTAATGGCAGTACCGTCCGAAATGTAAAATGCTGTGCGCACAACAACTCCTTAACTTTGTCGTAAATTTATTACGAAATGAAATAAAATTTTACTTTCTTATAATCGGCATTTTAGAATTTCCCTATGGAAAAGCCAGCCTGAATTAATTTCAGTGATGGTTTAACCTCTACCCTACAAGTTCACATTTAAGTGAGCGTAAAGAAAAAGTGACAAGCTGGAGGCTGTAAAGTGCAAGAATACGTACTTTGGTATCAAGAGTTAGGCATGCACGATGTGAATCGTGTTGGCGGTAAAAATGCCTCGTTAGGTGAGATGATCTCAAACCTGGCGAACGCAGGTGTAAAAGTACCTGGAGGATTTGCAACAACAGCTTACGCGTTTAATGAATTTTTAGAGCAAAGCGGACTTGAAGCTAAAATTCATGAAGTGCTCGACTCATTGGATGTCGACGACGTCGGGGCGTTAGCCGAGGCAGGTAAGAATATTCGTCAGTGGATTATCGATACGCCTTTCCAGGGTAAACTCGAAGAAGAAATCCGCACCGCGTTTGTTACCCTGCAGGGTGATGCCGGTGACGAAGCGTCTTTTGCGGTACGTTCTTCTGCCACTGCAGAAGATATGCCGGATGCCTCATTTGCAGGTCAGCAGGAAACCTTTCTTAATGTGAAAGGTTACGATGCGGTTATCGTGGCGGTTAAGCACGTGTTTGCCTCGCTGTTTAATGACCGCGCTATCTCTTACCGCGTTCACCAGGGTTACGACCACAAAGGCGTTGCATTGTCTGCCGGCGTGCAGCGTATGGTGCGCAGTGATATCTCTTCGTCTGGTGTTATGTTTACCATCGATACCGAATCAGGTTTCGAAGACGTGGTATTTATCACCAGCTCATTTGGTCTGGGCGAAATGGTAGTGCAAGGTGCCGTTAATCCCGACGAATTTTACGTTCACAAACCTACCCTGGACAGCGGCAAGCCAGCCATTGTGCGCCGTAACCTGGGCAGCAAATTAACCAAGATGATTTACTCTGAAGATCAGAGTCACGGTAACCAGGTTACCATCGTTGATATCGACCCGGCCGACAGCAAAACCTTTTCATTAACCGATGATGAAGTGATGGCTCTGGCGAAACAAGCGCAAATTATCGAACAACATTACGACCGTCCAATGGACATTGAATGGGCCAAAGATGGCGCCGATGGCCAACTGTACATCGTTCAGGCCCGCCCTGAAACCGTGCGCAGTCGTGAAGACGCACAATCTATCGAACGCTTCCAGCTTAAAGGCTCAGCGGGTATTGTGTGTGAAGGTCGTGCAATTGGTCACAAGATTGGTGCAGGTAAAGCCAAAGTGCTCGGCTCCATTGATGAGATGGACAAGATTCAGGCAGGTGATGTGCTGGTTACCGACATGACTGACCCGGACTGGGAACCGATCATGAAGAAAGCCTCGGCGATTGTCACCAATCGCGGTGGCCGTACCTGCCACGCGGCCATTATTGCCCGCGAGCTGGGTATTCCTGCAGTGGTAGGTTGTGGTAACGCCACAGACAGCATTAAAACCGGCGACGCCATTACTGTTTCCTGTGCAGAAGGTGATACGGGTTATATCTACAACCAGGAACTGGAGTTTGATGTCACCACGTCACAGATTGACTCCATGCCGGAATCACCTACCAAGGTAATGATGAACGTGGGTAACCCGGATCGCGCGTTCGATTTTGCGCGTCTTCCTCACAAAGGGGTTGGTCTGGCGCGTCTGGAATTCATTATTAACCGAATGATTGGCGTGCATCCTAAAGCACTGCTGAACTTCGATACCCAGCCAGAAGAGCTGAAAGAAGAAATCAGCGATATGATTGCCGGTTACGAGTCGCCTAAAGAGTTTTACATTCAGAAGCTGGTAGAAGGTATTTCCACTATTGGTGCGGCATTCTCGCCAGAAAAGGTGATTGTGCGGATGTCTGACTTTAAGTCTAACGAATACTTCAACCTGGTGGGCGGTTATCAGTACGAGCCGGACGAAGAAAACCCAATGTTGGGTTTCCGTGGTGCCAGCCGCTATGTATCGGAAGACTTCCGCGATTGTTTCGCACTGGAGTGCGAAGCCATTAAGCGTGTTCGCAATGTGATGGGCTTAACCAATGTTGAGATCATGATCCCATTCGTTCGCACCGTGGAGGAAGGGCGTCAGGTTATAGAGCTGCTGGCTGAGCAAGGCCTTAAGCAAGGCGAGAATGGTTTACGCGTTATTATGATGTGTGAGCTGCCTTCCAATGCGTTACTGGCTGATCAGTTCCTCGACATCTTCGATGGTTTCTCCATTGGCTCTAACGATATGACGCAGCTTACCCTGGGTCTGGACCGTGACTCAGGCCTGATTGCTCATTTGTTTGAAGAACGCAATGATGCAGTTAAAGCACTGCTTTCTATGGCGATTCAGGCGGCCAAAAAACGTGGCAAGTACGTGGGTATCTGCGGTCAGGGACCGTCAGATCACGAAGACTTCGCAGCGTGGCTGGTAGAGCAGGGCATTGACTCAGTATCTCTTAACCCGGATACGGTTGTTGAAACCTGGTTATACCTGGCGGAAAAACTAGGATAACCAGTGCGTGTATAAAAAAAGCCAGCGCAAGCTGGCTTTTTTGTGCCTGTGCCAGTTACTGTTCCACTGCAGGTGATGCTGACCGGGTGGATGAGAGAGCGGCCGTTGGGAAACGTGCCTCTACGTCCTGCATTTGAATTATATTCATTGCTATTTTCGGGGATCGCTATACTCTAAGGCCTCTTCGTTTTGTCATTTATCTCCGATAGCTGGCTGAGCGCTCAATCATTGAGATAGCCAAATGACAAATCTGCGTTTACGCTACCAAACCATTGAGTTTGGGAAAACTGATATTCACCTTTGCACTTTGCGGGATAAACAAGAGTTTTATGATCCCGAAAGTGTAGCCAGTGAGTTGGGAATATCCTCTGCTACCTGGCCTATATTCGGTGTCATCTGGCCGTCTGCCTTAGTATTGGCTCACCATATGCAATCCATCAAAATTGGCTCCAGGCGCATTTTAGAGGTGGGTTGCGGCATGGCTTTGAGCAGTTTGCTCCTGAACAAACAACATGCTGATATTACTGCCACGGATTATCATCCTGAAGCTGAACTCTTTTTAAAGCGAAACGCCAGCCTCAATGGTGACACCCCAATTCCTTTTGAGCGGACGGGGTGGGCAGATGATAACGATAGTTTAGGGCTCTTTGATTTAATCATTGGTAGTGATCTTTTGTACGAAGATGAGCATATAGCGCTGCTGTCAGATTTTATTCATGCGCACGCGAAACCACAGTGTGAAGTTATTCTTGTTGATCCAGGTCGGGGAAGGAAAAATAAGCTCGTCAAAAAGCTAATGGGACTGGGTTACCAATCGTCGTTAATTAAACCTGATAATACGATTTATCTGGACACCGTTTTTAAAGGACACATTCTCCGTTTTGTACGGCAATAACTGACCTGACAAATTATTCGGCTAGAGATTTCATGTGTTAGCGTGTTTGTGTCGGGGGGATAGGGCTAATCATAGTTGGCCGGGATCCTCAGAGGGTAGTTATCTGATACGTGATCTGCTGAGTTTGCGGTTAAGTAATAACTGGTCCAGACGGCGGGCAGAGCGGGCCATCTGATTCTGAAAAAAGCGCAACCACGAACGGGCTCTTGGCCAGTCATAGCTGAGCAGCATTAACCCACCAATCACCAGCAGAATAGAACCTGGCAGCAGGGTAAGCACAATCCCGGTCAGGAACAGTATGGCACCAAGGCTTAATCGGATGGTCTTTTTCATGTTTCTGGATGCAAAGTGGTTAATGTATGGCGGCTATTTTAGTCAGTTATGCAAAGAGTACCAAATCATAAATGTAATAAAATATATCGGGTTCCCGTTGAGGCTTAAAACTTATCGGTAAACTGTGGCTTTTGCTGCGTTAGCAAGGTGTGAAAGGCCTCTGCTGGCATCGGGCGGGCAAACAGAAAGCCCTGGGCGGCCCGACAGCCCATCTCGTAAAGTAGACGCGCCTGTTCCTGGGTTTCTACCCCTTCAGCCACCATATCGCAGCCGAATGACTGTGAGAGTGTGACGGCAGCGGCAATAATAGCCCGATGCCCCTGGTTAGTGGTCAGGTCACAGATAAACGCCCGGTCTATTTTTAACACGTTTACCCGTAGCTCTGACAAATACGCCAGCGAGCTCATGCCGGTACCAAAATCATCGATCGCCAGGCTAACGCCTAACTCGCGAATTTGAGCCAGAGCAGACTGGATATAGTCAATGTTTATGCAGGTTTCGTTTTCCGTAAGTTCTATTTCAATAAACTGTGGCGGGATCTGATAGCGGTTAAGCGTTTCCCCAATAAAATCCGCCAGCCCCGGGTCCAGCAGGTTGTAGGGCGAGAGATTAATGGCGATAGGCACTAGCAGACCATCTGAATACCACTGCACAGCCTGAGCCGCTGCGCTGGCAATAATGTAACGTCCAAACTCCTGTACCTTTCCGGAGTGTTCAATCAGGTCGATAAATTCGCCCGGACCAAGTAATCCCAGCCGCGGATGCTGCCAGCGGCAGAGTGCTTCGGCACCGGTGACTTCGCCGGTAGCTAAGTCTACCTTGGGTTGGTAATACAAAATAATTTGTTGTTGGGCGAGGGCGTCACTGAGTTCAGCGCGCAATTGCAGTATGTCTTTGTAGTCGGCGATTTTCTTGTTGTCATACACCTGCCAGCCGCTACGCATGGCTTTGGCTTTATGCATTGCGGTATCCGCGCAGACAATTAAGCCAGCGGTATCATTGGCCTGACTGGGGTAATGAGATATGCCTATGCTGGCGCCACTATTAACGGTAAGTCCGTTAATGAGGGTTGGATAATTACAGGAATTGACGATCTCTAAAGACAGTGTTTTAGCTTGTTCAATGGTGTAGTCGGGGGCCCAGATAAAAAATTCATCGCCGCCGGTGCGGATAAGTTCGGCCGGTGCCCTGATTAACACGCTCACGCGCCGGGCAATTTCTTTTAATAAAGTATCCCCCGCAGCGTAACCAAATGAATCGTTAACCTCTTTAAAGCGGTCGAGGTCGATAATCAACAAGCAGCCTTCGTCAACCGGCGTGTTGGTAGCGTCAGTTGTCGGGCCCAGTGAGTTTTCAAGCAGTTCAATCAGGTACAGGCGGTTCGGCAGTCCGGTCAGTGAGTCATGTGTGGCAATATACGCCAGCGACTCATTTACCTGTTCTGCCCGCCTGGCGATTAAAGAAGCAAGGGTAAGTGCCAGCCAGACCGCTATCCAGAATACGATGATGGAGGTAACCAGCAGTCGTTTGGCTACAAATTCCAGGGTGATGTCCAGCGCCTGAGTTTGCTGTACAAAGGTTATCTGATACTGACCAATCTTATGCTGACCAATCTTATGCTGTTGCCACAGGAACGTGTTGCCATCTACCTCGATGGGTTCGGCATTGTCTTCGGCTTCGGCCACTAACTGCAATAGAGTGCTACGCTTAGCAGAAGAAATCAGTAGGTTTTTGTGCCACTGTTGTGCTGGGGTGGTTACGGTAATAAAGGCAGGATTGTTGACCGCCGAGAGTAGAATCTCATTTAAGGTGCTGTCTACCTCATCGGTGTCTTTTACCTGACTAAGTTCGTTACTGACTAAACTGGTGATGTGGCCCATCGCCTTTAATTCTGAGCGAACGGTGATATCGGCTGTCAGCCGGTAAGACACCGTGACATAAATGGCTGACACCAGCAAAGCTACAGACAAACACGCCCAGATAAGCCTGGGCCTAATTGACTTGTCCTGTTTTATTTTGGCAATTTGCTGCATAGGTGCCGCGGTGTTATTCAGTGTTTGCGAGTGTCAATGCCTGCCAGGTGGTAAACCGGACACCAGCCCGAAAACAGGGAAATGAGATTAAGTATTCCGAAAATCCCCAACAAGACCTCAATAAACACATCACCAATCATATCACCATTAAACAACGCGAAGGCGGTTACGCAAATACCAATAACGCCTCGAATAGAACGATCTAAAGTGTTGAGGTTCGATGAAAATGCCATGAATGAAATCCTGCTTAAATTTTCTTCATTATAGCCTGACATTATAATTGGTTAAATTCATTTGCAAGCGGTTAGGTGATATCGCCAAATAAAAGGTGATAAAAAATCAACCTGTAACGGTGGAGACCCTGCGTTAGCCTAGGTATACTTAGCCGCCTATTCACCAGTGAGAGCGTAGCTTTGAATTTACCTGTTGTACCAGTTGAATCGACCGTTTCTGATGATTACAGAACCTACCTTCAACGCCTGGAGAAATCCTCTTTTTCCGGCGACATTGAATACAGTTATGGCAGCCGCCTGGCAGTGGCAACAGATAACTCGGTATATCAGAAGTTACCGCAAGCCGTAATTCATCCCAAAGGCATTAACGATTTACAGATCATTGGTGAGCTGGCTAACCAGCATCCGCAGGTAAAATTCAGTGCCCGGGGCGGCGGTACCGGCACTAACGGCCAAAGCCTGACCGATGGAATTGTTGTGGACATGTCCCGGCACATGAACAAAGTACTGGAGATCAATCCTGAAGAAGGCTGGGTAAAAGTTCAGTCCGGGGTGGTTAAAGACGCGCTAAACGACGCCTTACGCCCTTATGGTTTTTTCTTTTCGCCGGATTTATCTACCAGTAACCGAGCCACACTGGGCGGTATGATAAGCACGGATGCATCAGGGCAAGGTTCCCTGGTATACGGTAAAACCAGCGATCACGTTTTAGGTTTAACATCGGTATTGGCTAATGGTGAAATACTGCAAACCCAGCCATTATCGGTTGCCGAAGCTGAACAGCAAGCTACCCGCAGCGATACCTACGGACGTATTCTGCGTCAGGTGCTAAATACCTGCTGCGGTAAGCGAGAAGACATTCTGGCTAAATTCCCGCGTATGAACCGCTTTTTAACCGGCTACGATTTAGAGCATGCGTTTGATGAAGAAAAGCAGTTAATTGACGTCAGCCGCCTGATCACCGGTTCTGAAGGATCCTTGGTGTTTGTTGCCGAAGCCAAATTATCGCTGACCAAAATTCCAAAGCATACGGCGTTGGTAAACATTAAATACGATTCATTTGAGTCTGCCCTACGCCATGCGCCGCGCATGATTGCTGCGCAAGCGACGTCGGTGGAAACCGTCGACAGTAAAGTACTCAATCTGGCCCGCACTGATATTATCTGGCATTCCATTTCTAATCTGATTGAAGATGTTCCGGGTAAGGAAATGCTTGGCCTGAATATGGTGGAGTACAACAGTAATGACCTGGATGAAATTAAAAAACGCATTGCCCGATTAGAGGAAGAACTTACGGCGTCGGCTGAAAAAGGTGAATATGGCGTGATTGGTTATCAGCTCACCTTTGACAAAGCGGATATCAATAAAATTTACGCGATGCGCAAAAAGTCGGTGGGACTGCTGGGTAATACTAAAGGTAGCCAAAAACCGATCGCCTTTGCCGAAGATACCGGCGTACCGCCTGAGAACCTCGCTGACTTTATTATGGAGTTCCGTGCGTTACTTGACGGTCACGGCCTCCAGTACGGCATGTTTGGCCATGTGGATGCCGGCGTATTGCACGTTCGCCCGGCACTCGACTTGTGCGATGTGGAGCAGGAAAAGCTGATGCATCAGATCTCCGATGAAGTGGTTGCTCTGGTGGCTAAATACGGTGGTCTTATGTGGGGCGAACACGGCAAGGGCTTCCGCAGTGAGTATGGCCCGGCGTTTTTCGGCGAGTCATTATTTGCCGAACTGCGTCGCATAAAGGGCGCTTTTGATCCGGGCAATAAAATGAACCCGGGAAAAATCTGTACGCCAATCGACAGTGATGATGAGCTGGTGAAGGTAAGCGATCCGAAACGGGCGACCCTCGACCGCACCATACCCGTGGCATTTAAAGAAACCTTTAAGCCCGCTATGGACTGTAACGGTAACGGCCTGTGTTTTAATTACGACACGACCTCGCCTATGTGTCCTTCAAGCAAGATCACCCGCGACCGCCGTCATAGCCCTAAGGGCCGGGCCGGTTTAATTCGTGAATGGCTGCGTTTGCTGGCTAACCAGGGCGTGGATCATCAGGCATTGATGAATGGTCAGTATAAAAGTAGCTGGCTGACACGTTGGCAAAACTCCCGGGCTGATACCGAAGATTTTTCCCACGAGGTGCTGGAAGCCATGAATGGTTGTCTGGCGTGCAAGTCCTGCAGCAGTCAGTGCCCGGTTAAAGTAGATGTACCAGAATTCAGAGCCCGGTTTTTAAATGTTTACTATCAGCGTTATCTGCGGCCACTCAAACATCATTTGGTGGCCAATGTAGAATCGCTTACCCCACTGATGGCCAAATTGCCCAGGGTTAGTAATGCCCTGATGAATAACGGTGTGGCAAAATCGCTGCTTGAAAAGGTAGCCGGTTATGTGGATGCACCGCCAATGTCGGTTCCTACACTGTCCGAACAGTCAGCAGAGATAATGCAACCATTTGATCTGGCCGAACTGGAGCAGCTCGATGCCGAACAGCGCGAAAATTACGTGTTAATCGTGCAGGATCCTTTCACCAGTTATTATGATGCAGAGGTGGTCACCGACTTTGGTCGCCTGATCAAAGCGCTTGGAAAAACGCCGGTATTGCTGCCATTTAAGCCCAATGGCAAAACCCTGCACGTAACCGGTTTTCTGGAAAAATTTGCCCGCACCGCAACGGATACCGCAGCCTTTTTAAACCAGGTGGCGGCTTTGAATATGCCAATGGTTGGGGTCGATACGCCACTGGTACTGTGTTATCGGGATGAGTACAAAGCAATTGGTGCCGCGCGCGGCGACTTTGTTGTGCATACTGTCCATGAATGGCTGGCAAGCCTCCCAGAGTCAATCTGGCAGAGTGGTGATGCCACATCTGAAGCACCGGTGATGGCATTGTTTGCCCACTGCACCGAGAAGACCGCGTTACCGAAAACCGAACAAATCTGGCAGGATCTCTTCGCGAGGGTCGGGCAAAAAACTGATATCGTGAAAGTGGGTTGTTGCGGCATGGCCGGCAATTACGGCCATGAAGCGGTCAATAAAGCCAACTCGCTGGGTATTTATGAAATGAGCTGGCAGCAGGCGGTATCACGCTATCAACCGCAACAGATAATGGCCAGTGGTTATTCCTGCCGCAGTCAGGTTAATCGTATTGATGAGTTTAAACCAAAACACCCGCTGCAAGTGTTATTGCAGTGTTTAACTAAAAGAACATAAGCACCATGACAGAACAACTAACAGAAGAACAAATTCAGACCTGGGCCCGCGAAGCCTTTCAGCAAGCAAACCAGTTTCTTGCAAAGGAAGGCGTGCTTTTTGACACCGTAGTGACCGAAGAGTGCCGTTATCTGGCTCCGCTGGTAGCGGTGTGGAAAATTAAAGCCATGGATAACAAGCTGTACTGGGTACTAACCGGTGATTTACCGACCGATTTTACGCTTGCCGATAACGCTGAAGATGCCCGTGGGGCGCTGCGTTATTTTTCGATGCGCTGGCAAATTAAAGCTGAGAATCTACTGCAAAATAACGATAAAGCAGATGCCAGTCAGACATCTTATGCACAATTACTGGCAGATCGTGCGGAAAAAATCTACCTATTGCAAGAAAACGAGGGGCTTTGGGGTTAGTCTCAATTACCTAATCACTAATACCCAACCTTTGGGGACTCCATCCCATGGCCGTGCGGCATTAATGAATATGCCGTACATCCGGAATATCAAAGTTTTGCCGGTTACACACCATCTTTTGCATGGGAATACCGGCTTCGATAAACACCTTACCAACCGGCTTAAACCCTTTGGCCTGATGAAACTCAACACTGGCGAGTTCAGACTGTAACTGGATTTGTTTAATGTTTTGCGATTCGGCGTGTTTGAGAAGAGCTGCGAACAATAACTTGTAAACAGCAAGGGTTCGGTGGCCGGGTAATACAGCGATTCGCCCGAGCTCGCCGTTTGGAGTCAGGCGGCCGGTGGCGATAGGGGTGTCCTGCTCACAAAACAGTAAAACGTGGGCGGCTTTACTGTCTAAATCGTCAAATTCGGTGGTTTCCGGGAGCTGCCATTCCAACACATACACTGCATTTCTAAGTGTTTTCAGTTGATCACAGGCCTCTTGCCAAAGAACCTGTTGGACTTTATACGCCATACTTCCCCCCATGTTGCCAGTGTCGCCAGCAAGTTATCCCGGTGAGTTGTCTCTACCTTTACAGCGGTTTTTCAGGTAAGAGTTCCCAGTACCCCATATTAACCAGTGTAGTGAATGTGTAAAAAATATCCAGTTTATCCGGGGCGGTTGCCATATCAGCGCGATCAACGTCAGCCTGGCTCATTAGCTGGCACATTAGCGGGTAATTTTCAGGCGAAAAATTGATTATCTCACCATTAATAAATAAACAATCCGGGAATTGCTTGTTTAACAATGGCCGGCAGCCCGGCAATTTAACCAGCGTAGCGCCCGATTCGAGATGTTCCTGCAGAGACTGGCTATCAAGCGGTTCATTGATCTCCGGCTCGATACCTTGTTCACTTAACATGGCTAACAGGTTTTGATTGAAGTTGTCATCATCGATGGCCTTGTGCAACAATTCTTTTAGTGCATCGACTTCCCTGGCCGATACCTCTGCAGGCGATTCTGACAGGGCCAGTGACGGGTCGGTATAGCGCTGTATGCCGGTTGGCTGGGTTTGTAAATGTTCGGCCAGATAATTGCCAAGCTGAACCTGATCCGGCGCACGAAAGCCGATGGAGTAAGTCAGACTATCGCTTAGTGTTACGCCATCATGGGGCCAGCCTGGAGGAATATAAAGAATATCGCCAGGCTGTAACTCACAGTCAATCACCGGTGTGAAGTCATCCACATGACACAGCCCTTTAACCGGTTGGGTGTTGGTGAGGCCCTCGGGCGAACCCACCCGCCAGCGCTTGCTACCTTTACCTTGCAGCAAAAATACATCGTATTGATCAACATGGGGGCCCACTCCGGCGCCAGGTACCGCAAAGCTGATCATCAGATCGTCAACCCGCCAGTTGGGGATAAAGTTAAATCTGTCCATAAGATCGCTGGCTTCATCAAGGAATCGGTCTACGCCCTGAACCAGTAATGTCCATTGCCCCTGACACGCCGAATAATCTTCGAAGGGCCCTTGCTGAATAGTCCACTGCTCAGCTTGTTTACTGATAACCCGGCTATCGAGTTCTGGCTCCATGGCGAGACCCGCCAGTTCGTGTTCATCAATAAAATCGGTGAAGTCGGGCAGAGCCTGGCGAATAACGCAGGGCTTTTTCTGCCAGTAATCCTGTAAAAATGTAGCAATATCTAAATTAAGCACAATTATCATTATCGTTTTGTATTTGCGCCATTATCCCCGGGTTGGCGGTGGATTAAAACCCACGGCCCGCAGTTGTCAGGTGATTTTCAATTGGTAGTAAATTTTTGTATCAGGGTGTTTGCTGCTTGCCAGACTGGTTTCGGCTGCTACCAGATGGGAAGGAAGATGTGTCGCGGTAACGGAGCATGCGGCAATATAGCCTCTGACTGCATTCTGCTCCAGGCAGGCGGCCAAATTGACCGTTTTGCCCCAGAGATCAAAATATGGCCGGTTTTTACCAATAATGCCGGCGGTTAAAGGGCCGGTAGCGATGCCAATGCGCACCGAACAATTAAGGTGGTGGTTATCACTGTAGTTAGCAATCGTGCGGTGCAACGCACAGGCAAAATGATACATGTGCACACAACAAGTCTTATCTGCTTGGGGTTGTAAATGGCTCACTACCATATACTGGTCGCCATTAGTTTTGATTTTCTCTACCGAAAACTGGTCGCACAAACTATCGATGTGCGAATAAAGACGCTTCAGGCCGGTAAGGATAGCGCGGTCGCCGTATTGCTGGTTAAGCGTTGTGTAGCCACTGAGATCGGCAAATAACACGCAGGCGAAAGGGTAGCGCCGGGTTTTTCCGGGCTGCCAGAAACTGGCAGGCTGTTCGGGATCCTTTGGTAATAATTGATTCAGAGTACTTACAGACGAGTGATGTGCGCCGCGTAGGCTTTGCCAGCGGTTGAGTGTTTGCTGACGAAGTACCCGGTAAATCCCCAGACTTAGTGCACCAAGAGTGAGGTCGTTGGTAAGTCGCACAATGCCAAACTCCAGTTGGGGTTGATAGTGAAGAATACTAAACAGGCTGAATAAGAATACTGCGCCAGTAAGTACAGTGACTTGTGCCAGTCGCTCTGCACGGGTAAACACAAATCCGCTTATCACTACGGCAAGCAGGTAATAGTAGTGGGTGTTGGATAACCCAGGCCACAATAACAATACCCAGGTGAGATAACTGTAATAAAGCATAAACAGGGCTAGTTTAAGCCAGTTGAGGCTCATCTTTCGCTGAGCGAGTAACAGCGCAAGTAAGGCCAGAAAATGACCCAGCCAGTTGTAGCGTTGTAAAGAGTCCGGCCGCGCAAAATAATAAAGTGCCGGGAGTTGTAGCAGCATAGCTACCGTAAATAACAGCAGGGTAAGTTTAAGTGTTTGCCTGACTTGTTCAGCGGTGCGCTGCGAAGCGGGAAGAGAAGTGGTTAACGGTAACATGGCAACTCCTTAACGTAGGAGTTGCCAAGCGTAGCAAAGGACTATTCGCCCAGTAACTGATCTACCAGACGGATTGCGTCACCAATGTAGGCCTGTGGAGACAGCTGTTTCAGCTGGTCTTTGGCGCTTTGTGGCATCTCAAGATTATCGATGAACTCACTAATCACCTCAGCATTCACTTTCTTACCGCGGGTCAGCTCTTTGAGTTTTTCATATGGCTTTTCGATACCGTAACGACGCATAACGGTTTGAATAGGCTCTGCCAGCAGCTCCCAGTTATTGTCCAGTTCGTTAAGCAGGCTTTGCTCGTTAACTTCCAGTTTGCTGATGCCTTTAAGCGTGGCCTGATATGCGATAACCGCATAGCCAACGCCAACACCCAGGTTACGCAGTACCGTTGAGTCGGTCAGATCACGCTGCCAGCGTGATACCGGCAGTTTGGCTGCCAGGTGATCGAAAATAGCATTAGCGATGCCCAGGTTACCTTCAGAGTTTTCAAAGTCGATAGGGTTAACTTTATGCGGCATGGTAGAGGAGCCAATTTCGCCCGCAATCGTTTTTTGCTTAAAGTGACCCAGTGCAATGTAACCCCAAATGTCACGATCGAAGTCCAGCAGGATAGTGTTAAAACGTGCAATGGCATCAAACAGCTCGGCAATATAATCATGCGGCTCGATTTGCGTGGTAAAGGCATTCCAGGTAATGCCCAGGCTGGTGACAAACTCTTCAGAGATAGTATGCCAGTCCAGCTCAGGGTACGCCGACAGGTGAGCGTTGTAGTTACCCACCGCACCGTTAATTTTACCCAGCAGGCTCACTGCCGCGATTTGGTCGCGCTGACGTTGTAAGCGCACGGCTACGTTGGCCATTTCTTTGCCCATGGTAGTAGGCGATGCCGGCTGACCGTGCGTACGCGCCATCATTGGAATGCTACGGTATTCGCGGGCCAGATCTTTAAGCGCATCGATTAGCTTATCGCAGTAAGGCAGGATAACGGTATTGCGTGCTTCAGTGCACATCAGGGCATGCGACAGGTTATTGATGTCTTCTGAGGTACAGGCAAAGTGGATAAACTCACTGATAGCGTTCAGTTCGCTGTTATCTGCGACTTTTTCCTTAAGGAAATACTCTACTGCTTTTACGTCGTGGTTGGTGGTACGTTCGATTTCTTTGATGCGGCGGGCATCGTCTACCGAAAACTCTGCCACAATGCTGTCGAGCAGTTTATGCGACTGAGGAGAAAAGTCAGGGACTTCGGTGATACCGTCCAGCTTGGACAGTTTTTGTAACCATCGGACTTCAACTTCAACCCGGTATTTAAGCAGGCCGTACTCACTAAAAATAGACCGTAACTCGCCTGTTTTAGAGGCATACCGACCATCGACCGGAGAAATTGCCGTTAATTGGGATAGTTCCACCTTTTGCTCCTCAATTAGTTCATTAATCTCAGCGCCTGCTGGGCACTGCGTAGAATTGCTTTACGTTTAAATAAAATCTGTCGGCGTTGACCACCCAGCTGTCGCCACAATACGGCGGCGCGAACACCCGCCAGCAATAGGGCCCGAACCCGGTGTTGATTGAGTGGCTGACTCAGGCAACTGGGATTACCGGCAATCTGAATCTTTGGCGCTAACGGGCTAATTACGTCTGAATAGATACTCGCCAGCGACGATAAAATCTGCGGGCTTTCAAAGTCCATATGCGCCAGCTGGCGTTGTACATGGGAGATTCGCTCACCCAGCTCATTCATGGCTTTACTGTTGCGCGCCAGTTTTCGTTCGAGCCCCAGAACACTGGCGATATAGCGGGTCATCTCGGTGTCTTTTTTAGAGTTATGATCGCCTAACTGCGCGACGATAACCTGAAAACCGGTTTTTAAATTTTCTAACTGGCCAAACACCTGCTGTGTGGTGTCTGAATCGGTGACCAGAATGCTTGATAAACTGGCTTCTACTGCTTGCTTATCGGCTTCACCAGTTCGGGCAATCGATTGCACCAGTCGCGCGGCCTGACAAACACCCGCCAGACCCAGTTGTTTTTCGATGGCTGTATCCAACATTAGCGTAAATAACTCTCAATAATGCCGCCACCCAGGCAGACTTCGTCCTGATAAAACACCGCTGACTGACCGGGCGTAACTGCTTTTTGCGGTTCGTCGAAGGTCACCTTTACCTGATCGTCGCCAATGGGCGTAACCAGACAAGGAATATCCTGCTGGCGGTAACGGGTCTTCACGGCGGCGCGAAATGGCTCGGTTGGCACTGTTCGGTTAACCCAATGCAATTGCTTTGCAATCAGACCGTCAGAATAAAGGCGCGGGTGGTTGGCACCCTGTCCAACGATAAGCACGTTGCGCTCAACGTCTTTGTCGACCACATACCAGGGATCGTCGCCGTACTCGGCAAGGCCACCAATGTGCAAGCCTTTACGCTGCCCCAGCGTGTGATACATCAGGCCTTCATGCTGACCAATTTCCACGCCTTCGGCGGTTTCGATGATACCAGGCTGGGCCGGAAGGTACTGACTTAAGAAGTCCTTAAACTTACGTTCGCCGATAAAACAAATGCCGGTACTGTCTTTTTTACCGGCGGTAACCAGGCCTTGTTGCTCGGCGATTTCCCGAACCTGTGGTTTCTCGATGTCACCCACCGGAAACAGCGTTTTAGCCACGTGCTCTTCACCCAGAGTGTAGAGAAAATAGCTTTGGTCTTTGTTGTTGTCCAGACCGCGCAGCATCTGCCAGTGGCCGTCAACTTCACGGCGGCGCACATAATGGCCGGTGGCGATAAAGTCGGCACCTAAGTCTTCGGCAGCGTATTCAAGGAAAGCCTTAAATTTAATTTCCTTGTTACACATGATATCCGGGTTCGGCGTGCGACCGGCTTTGTATTCTGCCAGGAAGTACTCAAACACGTTGTCCCAGTACTCGGCGGCAAAATTAATCGTGTGCAGGTAAATACCCAGCTTATCGGCAACTGCCTGGGCATCGGCCAGATCTTCAGCCGCGGCACAGTATTCGTCGTTGTCGTCTTCTTCCCAGTTTTTCATAAACAGGCCTTCAACTTCGTAGCCTTGTTGCTGGAGCAAATAAGCAGAAACAGAAGAATCCACACCACCGGACATACCGACGATGACTTTTTGTTTATTGGGGGCCGAAGTGGCAAGCTGAGACATTATTTTACTGTGCACTCTCATGTTATTTACGGGGCGCGGAGTTTACCAGAAAATGCAACTTTTGGCACCTTTAAAAGCGCCTTTTTGCGGCGCTCAACGTGTTTTTTGCCGTTGTTTGGGCCGGCTCCGTCGGGCAGGGCGTTTATTTGCCTTACCGACCGGTTTCATTGGCGGGCCAGGCAGGTTGACGTATTCACCATTGGCGATGCCATCCAGCGTCCAGTTGCCTACCCGGTAGCGGATAAGTCGCAGGGTAGGGTTTCCCACATCGGCGGTCATACGGCGTACCTGGCGGTTACGGCCTTCGCTGATTGTGATGGACAACCAGGTGGTTGGAATATTTGCCCGTTGCCGAATAGGCGGATTGCGAGGCCATACCGCTGGCTCTGCCATACGCTGTACTTTGGCAGGCTGGGTCAGGCCATCTTTTAATTCCACTCCAGTGCGTAAGGCTTCAATGGCTTCATTGGATACTTCGCCTTCCACCTGAACCCAGTAAGTTTTGCTGGTTTTGGCTTTTGGATGGGCGAGTTTATGCTGCAACGCGCCATTGTCGGTAAGTACCAGTAATCCCTCTGAGTCACGGTCGAGCCGTCCTGCTGCGTAGACATCGGGAACCTGAATATAATCTTTCAGGGTTTCACGGCCTTCAGCATCGGTGAACTGCGAAAGCACCATATAGGGTTTATTGAACAGAATTACGGTTGAAGTCATGCAACGATTGCTGGCCGGTGTGATTTGAGTAAACAGTTTATCAAAGTTGTTGTTTAAGCACACCGGGAACCTGCTGGTGATGAATTTTTGTACGCCTTGTTGAATAATTACCCATGAAAACTAATTTATTAACCATTTTTTCGTAATTAAGACAAAGGTATGACTTGTAACTGGTTCGCTTGACCCTATACTAAAGACCTTATGATTCATGTGCATTACATGGCCAGCGTCAACCTGTAAAATTAGTGAATTAAATACTCAGTAAAGTGGATGCTGAGTTTTTTGCGTGCGTGAATCGATACTCCCTTCAGGTTGACACATGTAGGTACTTAGGAAAATCACGAGATCCGGTCTCTTGTCAGAACGTAATAGTCTGAAATAAGCGGCTGGAATTTGTTGAATGGAAAAAACGCAGCCAGCTACTGCAACTATTGAGGTACATAATGACCAACCGTAAGTCTACAATTATTTATACCAAAACCGATGAAGCGCCAATGTTGGCCACCTACTCGTTGTTACCCATTATTCGTCGCTTTGCCGCCGAAGCTGATATCGATGTTGAAGTAAGTGATATCTCTCTAGCCGCACGTGTTCTGGCCCATTTCCCTGATTATCTGACTGACGACCAAAAAGTGGTTGATGCCCTGAACGAATTAGGCGGAATGACGCAGGATCCAGAAGCGAATATTATCAAACTGCCGAACATCAGTGCCTCTATCCCGCAGCTGCGCGCGGCGATTAAAGAGCTGAACGCACTGGGCTTCAACGTTCCGCAATTCCCTGAAGATCCAAAAACTGACGAAGAAAAAGACGTTCGCGAACGCTACGGAAAAGTACTGGGTTCTGCAGTAAACCCGGTTCTGCGTGAAGGTAACTCAGACCGTCGTGCACCCACTGCAGTTAAGAATTACGCGAAAAAATTCCCGCACAGCATGGGTGAATGGAGCCAGGCTTCACAAACTCACGTAGCGCACATGCGCGGCGGTGATTTCTATTCAGGTGAAAAATCAGTAACCGTTGAAAAAGAAGGCCATGTAAGCATTGAGTTTACCGGCAAAGACGGTAGCAAGAAGACCCTGAAGCCAAAAGTTGACCTGCTGGCTGGTGAAGTTATCGATGGCATGTACATGAGCAAAAAGGCGCTGTGTCAGTTCTTCGAAGAGCAAATCGAAGATGCTAAGAACACGGGTATTCTGTTCTCTCTGCACGTAAAAGCGACGATGATGAAGGTGTCTCACCCCATCGTATTTGGTCACTGCGTTAAAGTCTTCTACAAAGAGCTGTTCGAAAAGTACGGTGAATTGTTTGACGAGCTGGGCGTTAATCCAAACAACGGTCTGGGCAGCGTTTACGACAAGATTTCAACTTTACCTGAGTCTCAGCGTTCTGAGATTGAGCGCGACATTAACAAGTGCTATGCCGATCGCCCACCACTGGCGATGGTAAACTCAGACAAAGGTATTTCTAACCTGCACGTACCGAGCGACGTAATCGTAGATGCTTCTATGCCAGCGATGATCCGTAACTCTGGTCAGATGTGGGGGCCGGATGGAAAGCCACACGATACTAAAGCGGTTATCCCGGAAAGTACCTATGCGACTATCTATCAGGAAGTAATCAACTTCTGTAAGACTCACGGTGCCTTCGACCCAACTACTATGGGTACAGTACCTAACGTTGGCCTGATGGCGCAGAAAGCCGAAGAGTACGGTTCACACGACAAGACTTTCGAAATGGAAGCTGACGGTACCGTTCAGGTTGTTGATCAGGACGGCAACGTACTAATTGAGCATGAAGTGGAAGAAGGCGATATCTGGCGCATGTGTCAGGCCAAAGACGCACCGATTCAGGATTGGGTAAAACTGGCTGTTACCCGTGCCCGTCAATCTGGCATGCCGGCAGTATTCTGGCTGGATGATGAGCGCGCACACGATGCACAGCTGATCAAGAAAGTAGAGAAGTACCTGCAGGATCACGACACAGACGGCCTGGATATTTCAATCATGTCACCGGTTCGTGCTATCCGTTACTCAATGGAACGCGCGATTCGTGGCCTGGACACTATTTCGGTTACCGGTAACGTACTGCGTGACTACCTGACCGACCTGTTCCCAATTCTTGAACTGGGTACCAGTGCGAAAATGCTGTCAATCGTGCCGCTGATGGCCGGTGGTGGCCTGTACGAAACAGGCGCTGGTGGCTCTGCACCGAAGCACATTCAACAGTTTGTTGAAGAAGGTCACTTACGTTGGGATTCACTGGGTGAATTCCTGGCGCTGGCGGTTTCGCTTGAAGATGTGGCGATTAAGCACGGTAATGCAAAAGCCAAGCAACTGGCCGTTGCATTAGATAAAGCCACAGAAGCACTGCTGAATAATGGCAAGTCGCCTTTACGTAAAGTGGGTCAACTGGACAACCGTGGTAGCCACGTGTATCTGGCCATGTACTGGGCAGAAGAGTTGGCCAAGCAAACTGAAAATGCCGAACTGGCTGCTCAGTTTGGACCTATCTACGATAAGCTGGCGGCAAACGTTGATAAAATCATTGAAGAAATCAACGAAACCGAAGGCAAGCCTCAGGATATCGGCGGTTACTACCTGCCTGACGAAGCGAAAACTGCCGCAGCAATGCGCCCAAGTGCGACGTTTAACGAAATTCTTGGCGCTTAATTAAATCATTAGTTTCTGATTTATTTAAAAAAACCGGCTTCGGCCGGTTTTTTATTAGATAAAATGCTACCGGTGGCACTGGTATTTTAATTGCCTTCTTGGTACCGTTTAAACGACAAATTTTACGTTTTGCTAACAACGCGACAGGTGAAAAATGACCACAGCAACGTCTCTTTTTCAACGCGAAAATAAAAATGGCAACCTATGGCTGGCACATAATGAGCCGGTCCTTGCCTCTGCGACTGATCATGGCATTGAGCCCATAGTGTTAACGTCTGAAGTCGATGTGGGCGAAGCCATGTTTAAGGAGCTGCTTAGCACGGCAGCAGCGAAAACCGGCGACATTAACATTGCCTTGCTTGGAGGGCGTGGTGCCCAGCAATTACATCGCCTACTCGGTGAGAAAGCCGCTAGCAACGAAATCGATGAACTGTTAGCCCGGCTCAATGTGTTTACCCAGGATGCCCTGGCACCGCTGGCTATGGGGAATGGTCTGAGTTTTGTGCGTGATTTCGAACGCATCCTCGGTGAAGCCTTTTTTGCAAAAATTAAAAGCTTTACGCCCATGCAAACCGATACCCCTGATCTGGAAGGGGCATTAACTGATTACCTTAATAAGCTTGAAAATTCAGGCGGTCTGGATATTTTCTTTATTGGCCACGGGCCGGAGGCCAATGACGCCTCTCACCTGGCTTACATTAAACCTTTTTCCGGTGCCAAGGCTCATCATATGGCTGGCATCATCCCCATCTCCAGCTCCATACTTGAGCACCATATCAGTAAGTTCAAAGCCGGCGGCAGCGACATTAGCGCGGAGGATGAAGCTCAGTGCCGTGCTGCGCAATTCATTCTTACCCTGGGGCCCGCAGCCATACTGAGCGCTAAAAAAGTGGTACAGTCGGTGGTGGACGCAGAGACTGCGCCGGCGAAAATCAACACCTACGCGAAAGTAAGGCAAACCTCATTACCTAAGGACAAAACGGAACTGGCAGGTTTACTGGATGCCAATCCGGGGTTGTGGATCCGCTTGCACGGTAACGTGAGATCTTTCGTGCTGCCAAATGTAACCAGCCCGAGCAATTAAGCTCAGACAGGGCAGTGAAAGCTTTTACGTGTATGGGGGAAGTGCGGCCGGAATGCTAATGATGATTCGGCTGCTTACTCCTGATGTGAGTAATGATGGGAAATCGCCTGATTGACTGTACCGAAGTGATTACCAGGGGATAGTGACTCATGCACTTGCAGAATTCTTTGGATTAAGAGCTATCTAATCTGGTAGCTCGACACTGGTTAAATGTTTCAGGCGTAAAGCAGACATCTTCGGCACCCTTCGTAATACCTGAAATTATCCAAGTTTGTCATCCCTGAATCGCCGAGCGATATCAGGGAACTCCTCAAAAGGCTGGCTTACCTTAAACAGTCTGTTTTCGTGCATCTAAGATCTATTCAAGGTTTGTTGATCTGAGTCGACTTCTCATAAAGGCATTAATTCGTTGTCAGGCTCGCTGCGACACTAATACGCAGGCTCCCGTCACTTTTACCCTACCTGATATTGCCCGTTAAGCGGGTGTTATTTGCTAAGACGATTAATAATCCACAACGACTGCTTCGCTGTATAACACTCATACACACGTATCACAGTTAAAGAGATTCGAAATGGCGTTTCCTCTATCCGGTTTTTTAAATAATTTGCAAAATAAGTATGTGCTGCTGGCGCTGATAATAGTTTGTGGTGGTTGTGCAAAAACCTCGCCTCAGTTTGAGCAGGTAATGCAGCGACTACCGGACAATCGCACGGCTGATGATATCTTCGCCCTCACGTTTGAGAAACACGGCGGTGCAAACTTTGATGAGTTGAATGATTTAAACGTGGCAATTGATGGCGAGTGGCATTTTCTGGTTACCCAAATTCAGCCGTTAATTGCAGATGCCGACTATCGGCAACAATCTGAAGAAAGGTTGTTGTTAAATGAGCAATTATACTTTGCAAACTATCAGGGGGAAGGTGGAACCAAGCGGGTATATCGAACGCCGAACGTGATAAAAGTGGCGTACAACGGGGTAATAACCAGTGACGAGCAGAAAAATGCGGCGGCAGCACTTACCGCTGACGCGTTTTACTTGTTCACCCTTGGCCCATTAGCGTTACATGAAAGGGTAAAGAACTGGCAAAGGCTGCCGGATACAACCGAAGATGGCAACGCGTATTACCGTATCAACGCACAGCTAACCCCCGGTTTTGGGTTGTCAGAACGCGATTACGTTACGCTATGGGTTAACAAACAATCGGCGTTAACTTATCGGGTACATATCACTCTGGATGGCTTCGATGCCACGAAGGGCGCACATGCCGATACCACTTATTTTAAATACACCGAAATAGATGGCTTTACCTTCCCCACGCACTTCTTTGAGCGTGTACGCGGGCCAATTAGTATTGATGCCCACGAGTGGTGGTATAAGGGCATTGATATTAATCGTGGTTTAACAGAGCAAGATTTGTCTATCAATGCTTTGTCGTTAAAAGCAAAGCAACCGGCAATCGCTATAAATGGAACTGATTGATTAAGAATTCATGTCCGTACCAGCTTAGCTAAATAATATCGCTTTGTGCACTCAGTGAGTGAAGTCACAGCCAATAGTAGAAACGTAATAATCAGTGAGGGGCAGGTGGATTGAGCTCTGAAAAGCCAGGTAAAGCGTTAGTCAAATAAGACTTGCTTGTTTTGAAAGTAATAAGAGGAATAAAAACTAGTCAGGCACAAAAAAATACGTCGGATATTGGAAACCAGCCTTTTTGTGGTCGCATAAACAAGCCTTACTCGATTACCGGGTAAGGCTTGTTACTTAATCTATTTCTTTGGCGCGCGTTAACGCTCTTCGTCTTCGACAATACCTATGTTCTCGGCATGCAGGCCTTTAGGGCCTTGCTGAACCTCGTAGGTTACTTCCTGACCGGCTTTTAACGATCGATAGCCTTCCATTTGTATTGTTGAGTAATGAGCAAAAATGTCTTCGCCACCTTCCTCGGGCACAATAAATCCAAACCCTTTCGCGTTGTTAAACCATTTAACTTTGCCAACCGCCATACATCGACTTCCTCTTAATCCTTGAACTCACGGGAAACTGCCCCCACAATACAATTAAGGCATGGGACAGCTAGTCTTGTGCGTCACTCACAAAACATATTAAAACTGTAGATATTTTGACCGCATTATGCAAGCGCATTTTATTTTTTTCCGCACAAATTAATGGTAAAAAGATGATAAATTGCTTGCAGACGCACTATGATTAAATTATGAGTAAAGGTAACGCCATAAGTATCGATAAGGAACGCTTACTCGATCAGGAGAGGAAGAAAACTGAACCGCCTCCGATGTATAAGGTCCTATTGAACAATGATGACTACACGCCAATGGATTTCGTGGTAGAAATTCTGATGCGTTTTTTCCGAATGGATGCTGAAAAAGCAAACCAACTGATGCTGACCGTTCATTACCGGGGCAAGGCTGTATGTGGCATTTATACTGCTGAGATAGCAGAAACAAAGGTCATGCAGGTCAATCAATATGCCCGCAAACATCAACACCCGTTGATGTGTACGATGGAGCAGGCGTGAGTTATAAACCTAACAGGGGCAATGTATATGCTGAATAAAGAATTAGAGCAGACGTTAAACGAGGCTTTTGTATTCGCAAGAGAGCATCGTCATGAATTTATGACGGTTGAGCACTTGCTGTTGGCCTTGTTAGATAATTCTGCTGCTCAGGAAGCCCTCAAAGCCTGCGGCGCAGATATCGATAATATCCGTGGCGAGCTGGTAGAGTTTGTGAAGGATACCACACCGTTAATCCTCGATGATCAGGCCAGCGATCGCGAAACTCAGCCAACACTGGGTTTTCAGCGTGTGTTACAGCGTGCCGTTTTTCATGTCCAGTCATCGGGTAAAGAAGAAGTCACCGGCGCTAATGTCCTGGTGGCCATTTTCAGTGAGCAGGAAAGCCAGGCAGTATATATACTGAAAAAATCTGACGTAACCCGCCTGGACGTAGTGAATTTCATCAGCCATGGCGTGAGCAAAGCAGAAGACGAAGCGCCCGAATCCAATGAAGCCAGTGAAGAAGCCGCTGAAGGTGATGAATCCGGCTCAGCGCTGGCTAAATATGCCACCAACCTGAACCGTCAGGCGCAGGAAGGGAAAATCGACCCACTTATAGGCCGCGACACTGAACTGGAGCGGACTATTCAGATTTTATGTCGTCGTCGCAAAAATAACCCGCTGTTGGTGGGGGAGGCCGGCGTAGGTAAAACTGCAATCGCTGAAGGGCTTGCTTACCGCATCGTAGAAAAACAGGTGCCTGAGGTTATCGAAGAATGCACAGTGTACTCGTTAGATCTGGGTGGCCTACTGGCCGGTACCAAATACCGCGGCGACTTTGAGAAACGCTTAAAAGGCATTCTTAAAGAGTTATCGCGAGATAAAAACGCCATCCTGTTCATCGATGAAATCCACACTATCATTGGTGCCGGTGCGGCATCTGGCGGTGTAATGGATGCGTCTAACCTGCTCAAGCCAAAATTGAGCTCAGGTGAACTGCGCTGTGTTGGTTCAACCACATACCAGGAATATCAGGGTATCTTCGAGAAAGACCGTGCCTTGGCGCGTCGTTTCCAGAAAGTCGATGTGGTGGAGCCAAGTGTAACTGACACTACCAAGATCTTGCAGGGCCTGAAATCACGCTATGAAGAGCACCACAGCGTGCGCTTTACGCAAAAAGCACTGCAGGCGGCAGCAGAGCTGTCGGCCAAGTATATTAACGAGCGTCACTTGCCAGACAAAGCTATCGACGTGATGGATGAGGCCGGCGCCAGCCAGCGCCTGCTACCACAGTCTAAGCGTAAAAAAGTCATAAATGTGGGCGAGATTGAGCAAATCATTGCCAAGATGGCGCGTATTCCGGAAAAATCGGTCTCTGCGTCAGATAAAGAAGTGCTTAAAAATCTGGGACGTAACCTGAAAATGGTGGTATTCGGTCAGGATAAAGCAATTGAGTCGCTGTCTGATGCCATTCACCTGTCCCGCGCGGGTCTTGGTACAGAAGAGAAACCCATTGGATCTTTCCTGTTTGCTGGTCCTACCGGTGTAGGTAAAACCGAGGTAACGCAACAGCTGGCGAAGATTATGGGCGTTGAGCTGGTGCGCTTCGATATGTCTGAGTATATGGAACGTCACGCCGTGAGTCGCCTGATTGGTGCGCCTCCTGGCTACGTGGGCTTCGATCAGGGTGGTCTGCTGACTGATGCGGTAATCAAACACCCGTACTCGGTAGTGCTGCTTGATGAGATTGAAAAGGCGCACAGTGATATTTACAACATTCTGTTGCAGGTTATGGATCACGGTACGCTAACCGATAATAACGGCCGTAAAGTGGACTTCAGAAACGTGGTACTGGTAATGACGACCAATGCGGGCGTTCAGGAAACTATCCGAACATCTATTGGTTTTAAACAGCAGGATCACAGCCACGATGCCATGAGTGAAATCAACAAGGTGTTTTCACCTGAGTTCAGAAACCGTCTGGATTCGATTATCTGGTTTAATCACCTTGATACCGATGTCATTCTACAGGTGGTGGATAAATTTATTATCGAGCTACAGGCACAGCTGGATACCAAAGGTGTTTCACTGGAAGTGTCACCGGCAGCAAGAGCACATCTGGCTGAAAAAGGCTACGACAAGTCTATGGGCGCACGCCCGATGTCTCGTCTGATTCAGGAGTCGCTGAAGAAAGAGCTGGCAAACGAGCTGTTGTTCGGTAAATTGAGCAACGGTGGTGATGTAAGAGTCGATTTAGAAGACGACAAACTGGTGTTTGTTTATAACTCTGAAGATCAGACTGAGTCGGCCGCCGAGTCCAGTGATTAATCCGGACGCCGTACACAACTAACAAAAAACCCGAACACTTGGTTCGGGTTTTTTTATGCTTATCACATTATCGCGTAAGCTGGCGTAGGCCGGTATGAATTAACGCGCACGATAGACAATACGACCTTTAGTCAGGTCATAGGGTGTCATTTCCACTGTCACTTTGTCACCGGTCAGAATGCGGATATAGTTTTTACGCATTTTTCCAGAGATATGCGCAGTCACTACGTGACCGTTTTCTAATTCAACACGGAACATGGTATTTGGCAGGGTATCAAGCACCGTACCTTCCATTTCAATACAATCTTCTTTCGCCATCTAAAGCAATAACCTCAATTAATCACAAATTTTTCGCCGCGCAGACATTAACCAATTCATAGATATAAGTAAAGAATTAAATAAGCTAATTGGCGAAATGCTGACCTAGCGGACTAAATCAATCATCAAATCGTTGCTACGGCTGGCCATTTCACTCACCTGTTGCGCATTTTCAAAGCGATGCCACTGATGATTAAAATAGCGTTCGTGGGGTAAAAACCTATTTTTATAGTTCATTTTATTGCAGTCATCTATCTGATAGCCCAAATACAGGTAATGCCTGTTTTGTGCCTGAGTATGATGGATCTGCTGCAGAATCATCCAGGTGCCCAGCGAGCGGTGATGATAATCCGGATCATAAAAGGTATACATTGCCGAAAACCCATCGCAATGATCGCGGGTATCGATGATATCTGTTACCGCGACAGCAATGAGTTTGTCGCCATCATAGGCCTCAACAAACAGAGGTGAGTTCCACTCACAGGCGAGAAAGCTCTCAAACTGTGCAGGGTTTGGCGGATACATGCTGCCGTCTGCGTGGCGTTCAGTGATATAACGCTCGTACAACGGGTAGTAATCTTCGCTGGTTTGGGTAGTGGTACGAGTGGTGAAGGCTTTATTTTTATTGAGCAATCGGCGCTGGCTTCGTGATGGCGCAAAATCAGCCACAGGCAACCGAATAGAATGACAGGCTCTACATTGCTGGCAATAGGGGCGGTATACCTGTTCGCCACTGCGGCGGAATCCTGCCTGTATCAGCTGCGGATAATGCACTGCGCAATCTGAATGGCTGCCCACATACACCAGGAGCTGCTCCTCTTTACGAGGCAGGTAGCTACAGTCGAATGTTTGGGTTATGCCAAATTTCATACAGGTTATTCACTTAACGCTTGAGCGCACCAGGTTTGCTGATAATCTGAACAAATATAGCCCTCCTGATCAAGAGTTTGATTGCTATTGTTCAGACGGGAAATGAACGCATCACGCTCAATACTCACTGCCCCCAGACTCATAAGATGTTCCGTGGGCATCTGACAATCGATAAAATCACCGCCGTGATGCTGCATATGATTCACCAGATAGGCCAGGGCCAGTTTGGAGGTATTTGGCAAGCAGTGAAACATCGACTCGCCGCAAAACACTTTACCTACTGCTACGCCATACAGGCCGCCTACGAGCTTATCATCTTTCCAGACTTCAACCGAATGAGCCAGGCCTAATTCATGCAGTGCCTGATAAGCGGCAATCATATCTTCGGTTATCCAGGTGGATGTCTGGCCGTACTGAATACGCGGGATATGCGCACATTGGCGAATTACTGCGGTAAAATCCTGGTTAAGCGTGACCTGGTAAAGTTGTTTACGCATGAGTTTGCGTAGGCTGGTACTGGCACGAAAACCTTCGAGTGGAATAATGGCCCGGGGAGAGGGGCTCCACCATAAAATGGGTTCACCCTCGCTAAACCAGGGAAAAATTCCCTGACTATAAGCTGTCAGCAATCTGCCGGGCGAAAGATCGGCACCATAAGCGAGTAATCCATTGGGATCGTCCAGTGCATGGTCGACCGGAGGAAAGGGCGTATCAGGGTCTAAATAGGGCAGGCTAATCATGCAAAAAGCATGGCTGGCGGAGGCTCTACAGCCACCGCCAGTCAGGATTATTCCTGTGCGTCCAGGAAACGCTCCGCATCAAGCGCTGCCATACAGCCGGTGCCGGCTGAGGTAATCGCCTGACGGTAAATATGATCAGACACATCTCCGGCAGCAAATACGCCTGGCACGCTGGTTTGTGTTGCCATACCGTTAGTACCACTGTTTACTGTGATGTAGCCGTCTTTCATATCCAGCTCACCGTCGAAGATGTCGGTGTTAGGCTTGTGGCCGATGGCAACAAACAGACCCATTACATCCAGTTCTTCGGTGGCATCAGAGTCGGTAGCTTTGATCCGTACGCCGGTCACACCCATCTCGTCGCCAAGTACTTCGTCGAGAGTGCGGTTAAGGTGTAGTACCACATTACCGTTTTCTGCTTTATCAAGCAGACGGTCGGCCAGGATCTTTTCGCTGCGGAAGCTGTCACGGCGGTGAATCACATGTACTTCAGAAGCAATGTTAGATAAATAGAGCGCCTCTTCAACAGCGGTGTTACCACCACCGATTACAGCCACTTTCTGGTTACGGTAGAAAAAGCCGTCACACGTTGCACAAGCAGACACACCTTTACCCATAAATGCCTGTTCTGAAGGCATCCCCAGATATTTTGCTGACGCGCCGGTCGCAATGATCAGGGCATCACAGGTATAAGTACCGCTATCACCGTAAAGGGTGAACGGACGCTTGCTTAAGTCCGTTTTATTAATGTGATCAAAGATGATATCGGTATTAAATTTCTCGGCATGTTGTTGCATACGAACCATTAAATCAGGTCCGGTAAGGCCTTCCGGATCGCCAGGCCAGTTCTCTACTTCGGTGGTAGTGGTTAACTGGCCACCCTGTTGCATACCGGTGATCAGGGTCGGGGACAGGTTTGCTCGGGCTGCATAAACAGCGGCGGTGTAACCAGCCGGGCCTGAACCAAGAATGAGTAGACGAACGTGTCTGCTTTCTGCCATGTTTTTCTCCAGTTAACGCCTGACGCAGCAGTACGCGACAAGCACATCGTATTGGTTAATGCGGTAGGTGAAAGGTTATTTGCAATAACACTGCACCGTAATAGGGTCAGTTATACGCAGTTGCGTATGCTACAGATTACCTGCCACCCTGCAATCATAAGTTATTATGAGACATTGTGCGGTCGAATCGAATACTTTCAATACCCGGCTGTGATATTATCTTAAAAGCGGCCCGGAAATTCATCGTTAAATAAACCATTTTCGACATTCCGGACTATTATTAGTAAACAGGCATTTACTCTTGCAACGGTATAGCCACCCAGGGTTGCGGTTATCACTTACGAGGTTCACTATGGCCCAGTCAGTTACCACTATGCTTAAAGACGGACAGGAATACATGAAAACCTGGCCGTTAAAGCGCGAGCTTTACACCTTATTTCCGGATTGCCGTGTAGTGGCAGCTACCCGATTTGCGGTGCGCTTTATGCCTCCGGTGGCTGTACTAGCCTGCGCTACCATGCTTAATACCTTTGGTACGGATTATTTACCTCAGGCCCTTGCCGTTGGCGCTTTCTTTTTGAGTATGCCAATGCAGGGATTACTGTGGCTGGGCAAACGATCTAATCAGACCCTGCCGCCACAGTTACGTCACTGGTATCAGGAAATCCTCACCAAAATGCGGGCCCAGGGGTGTGCGGTGCAAAACCCGCAGCATAAGCCCCGTTACCGCGAATTAGCCCGCCTGCTAAAAACGGCTTTCGAAGATTTGGATAAGGCGTTTACCCGTCAGTGGTTTTAAGCTGCCGGTTGTAATATCTGTTTGCACTTGCGGCACTGATACTGCCGCTGGCCGCGTACTACAGCGTTATGCCGGCGGATACTCAACTCAACGTCTCCACAGCCACAACGATAGCGCGCACTGGGGATATTCAGTGGTGATAAATCAAATTCATGGCGGGTTTCGGGGGCACAGTTAAACACCTCCTGCATCATTGCCCGCCATTCCTTACCGTGGGGCTTTACCCGCCCGTACAACTGATAAACCAACAGGTGGCTGACTTCATGGGGCAGCACGTCGGAAAAGTAAGCTTGCTGATTGTGAGCAAACAATACCGGGTGTAGGTTTATCCTGTTCTGCTGTAAAAACGCTGTGCCTGCATGGCGGCCACTGCGTCTGAAGGTAAGGGTAGGGCGAACAAACGTTCGCCTGAAATAGCTATCCGCCCCGAGGTATAATTCCTCGAGACGGTCATTGAGTAACTGCTTATCGCTGGCGGATATCAATGATTGTCCATCACCCTGCAGCGCACACACAGGGTGTAAATGTTTTGTGGATCGTTGAGCGATGAGATCAGATCAACCTGTGCCATGGTTTCACGTACCAGACCTGTCAGAATATTGTTGTTATCAATCAGATTGAGCTTCAGGGCGTAGATAACCGCCTGACCAAAAAACTCTTTCCAGAACAACTCTTTCTCAGACAGCTTACGGGTAACATAAACGGTATCGTAATCTTCTACACCGGCCAGGTCGGCAGCCGCGGTTACAGCATCATCCAGCGTACCCAGCTCATCCACTAAGCCAATCTGCAGCGCATCGGTGCCAATCCATACACGGCCCTGGGCAATATCATCAACGGCGCTAACATCCATACCGCGTTCACTGGCAACCAGGCTTAAAAATTCACTGTATTTGCTTTCGATACTGCGCTGAATAAGTTGCTTATACATGGGGTCAATACCGCGCAAAGTGGAAAATCCGGCCATTTCGGTAGTGGCGACACCATCGGTATCAATGCCCAGGTAATCGGCAGCATCCTCAAAGGTAGCCAGTGCAGCAAACACACCAATGGAACCGGTAATAGTGCTCGGGCTGGCAAAAATCTTATCTGCCGAAGCCGAAATCCAGTAACCACCGGAAGCGGCGTAAGTGTTCATTGATACAACCACTGGCTTGCCGGCGCTACGCAAATTAAGCACTTCCTGACGAATAATCTCAGACGCTGATGCACTGCCTCCTGGCGAGTCTACCTGTAGCACGACCGCTTTAACCTCGTCATTAAGACGGGCCTGACGCAGTAACTGTGCGGTGCTGTTGCCACCAATGTTACCGGCGCGCTGTTCACCGTCCATAATAGTGCCTTTAGCCACTACTACGGCCACTTTATCGCCCTGACGGGTAACCATAGGCATAGGCGGATTAATCACCCGGTTGTAGTTGCGGTAGGTGGTGAGTTTAAAACCGGCACGGTTATTTTCGTCTTTGCCAACCAGGGCAATAATTTCCTGACGCACTTCCTCGCGGGTTTTAACTTCGTCTACCCAGCCTTTCTGAATGGCGTACTGGGCAGAGTTGCCACCGGCCTGCTCGAAGTTCTCCAGCATCACCTCAAGACTTTCGTCAAAGTTATTGATGTCCACACCGCGCGCTGCGGCAACATCGGTTTTATATTGCGCCCAGTACTGGTTAAGCCAGCGTTCATTCATTTCTTTGGCTGCGTCAGACATATCTTCGCGGATATAGGGTTCAACCGCCGACTTAAACGTACCTACACGGAAAATGTGCATATTCACTTTGAGCTTTTCCAGCGCACGCTTTACGTACATACCGTAATTGGCGTAACCGTCGATTGAGACGCCGCCGATAGGGTTGAGGTACACTTTGTCGGCATGGGCTGCCAGGTAATATTGAGACTGCGTGTAGTAGTCGCCAACGGCAAGTACAGGTTTGCCGGAGGTTTTAAAATCGTCGATGGCTTCAGCAATGGTACGCAGCTTATCCAGGCCGCCGCCACGTAAGCCCTGCAGGTTAAGTACTACCGCCTTAATACGCTTATCAGCCTTGGCGTTCTCCAGCACTTTAACCACATCGCGAACCAGCACTTCCGGGTTATCAGGCTCTTCGTCAAATGCTTCCTGAAGAAACTCAGATACCGGATCTACCGCTGTTTTCTGAATGACCAGTGCGCCATTAAGGGTAAGCATCAGGGCGCTGCCAGGGGTTACCTGTGGGACGCTCTCTTCACGGCTGGCCACTGCGATAATGCCTATGATAATGACCAGAAACACAACGTTGAAAAATAATTTTCGACAAAAATTCAGGGCAGTCCATAACCCCACAAACAGCGCTTTGGTCCAGCTTTTACTTTTTTCGGCCATACTGACTACTTACCTAATTAACAAAACAACCTAATGTTATCGATTCAAAAAATTATCGCGAGTTAATTTTGTAATGAAATGTTATTGCCTTTATCTATGACGCTTCTTCTCGGCAGAGGATGCAACTGGTTGATCAGCACTGTCATCCAGCCATTGCTGAATCAACCTGGCAATGGCTTTGTGCTGTTCATCAGACAGGGTCATTAACAGGCGTCCCTGACGTTGCCTGTAATTTACCTTGCGCTGACCTTTTTGCATTAACTGAGAAAAACGACTCATCGATTGAAAGAAATAACGTTACCCCGCGGTCTTAATCGTAATTGGCATTATTGAGGTAAACCGTGGTGAGCGCAATTATCCGTAAGTTAAATACTAAATTAAATGGGATGGCAGCATCCCTGAACGGTATTCCCCTGTTACTAACAAGGTTATATCTGGCTCCGGTTATGGCTCAGGCGGGCTGGCAGAAACTGGCTAACTTCGACAGCACGGTAGACTGGTTTGGTAATCCGGACTACGGGTTGGGGTTGCCGCTGCCATTTTTACTGGCTGGCCTGGCTGCATTGAGTGAGTTTATTGGGGCTGCGTTTTTAGTGCTAGGCCTGGCTACCCGGCTAACCGCTATTCCTTTAATGATAACCATGGTAGTGGCCATGATTACCGTCCACTGGCAGTACGGATGGCCGGCTATTGCCGATGCAGGCAGCTGGCTGGCCGATGGTACGCTGTTAACAAATGAATCTGTCATGGCGGCCCCTGAGAAGCTCTCTGCAGCGAAAGCTATTCTTAACGAACACGGTTATATCGACTGGCTGACATCCAGTGGTAACTTTGTGATCCTGAATAACGGTATAGAGTTTGCCGCTACTTATTTTATTATGCTTATGGTGCTGTTCTGCTTTGGTGGCGGGCGTTATGTGAGTATTGATTATTATCTGGCGCGGCATTTTAATCACTAATAAATTATATTGCAGGGATTGCACTAAAATCGCTTGCCAGTATGCTGGTCTTTTTGTGAAATAGCCCGTATCAGCACGGGTAAACTAATTATTTTGCCAGAAGGAGAGCACCATGGATGCACTGGAACTTGTTATCAATCGTCGCTCACAGCCCCGACTAACCGCGCCGGCACCGGCTGGCGAGGCGTTGGATAATATTAAACGCGCGGCTTTGCGGGCGCCGGATCACGCGGCACTTAAGCCATGGCGATTTATAGTGTGTGAGGGCAAAGGACTCGACAAGCTCGGTGCACTGTTTGAGCAGTCTGCTATTGATAATGATAAAACGGAACGTGAAATACAGCGCGCGCCGCAGTTACCTACCCGTGCGCCGATGATTATTGTGATCACCACGGCCTATCAGGAACACGAAAAAGTGCCTCAGGTAGAACAGTTCGCGTCGGCCAGTTGTGCGGCTATGGCCATGCAAATGGCTGCGGTTGCCCAGGGCTTTCAGGGCATGTGGCGCACCGGCGATTATGCCCATTGCAATATTGTAAAAGAAGGGCTGGGTGTATCTGCCGACAACGAAATTGTTGGCTTTTTATATCTGGGTACGCCAGCACAAGACGCAGGACCCAAGCCAGAACTTGAACCGGAAGACTACTTTACTGTCTTTGCATAACGGCTATTCTGACACTGCTCTTTACTGAGAAAAAAAGCGCCACCTGTCGGTGGCGCATTGCTGATAGGAAAGGCTAGCTATTATCCTGATCGTTAACGATGTTCATTATCCGTTGGCGAAGCGCTTCATCCTGACGCACCCGCTGAGCGATAGTGGTATAAGTTTTTACCTCCAGACCAGCTTGTTTTATTTCGTCTACCATCGCTTCACGCGCGTTGGTTTGCAGTTGCTGCTGTTTTTCGGTGGATTGCTCTTGTTGCAGCTTAACCTCAAACTTTTTCGCGACATCTTGTACTGCATACATCGCCACGGTAAATTTTTGTAACGTTGAATCATCAAACTGTTGTTGTTCAACAGAAGTCTGAATTTGATTCATTGCTTTTTCGTTGTCCTGCACTTTCTGGGCTGCGTAAACCGAAGAAACTGCGCCGGTGGTTAGAGAAAGCGTTAAGGCAATGAGTTTTGCAAGTCGTGTCATATATACACTCCAATTTGATGAATGACCCCATTACAGGGAATGTCATATTTTACAAAGCGAGTGCTATGCCAGGTTGTAAATCATTAATTTAAACAATGGTTTATTGTATTTTGGTGGTTATTTTCTCAGCGCTAACTGGTCTCGCTTTCAGAATGTGTCGCAATTTTTCACGGTGGCGGCGGGATGTCATGCAAAATTACATGGGCACTAGAATTCTATGGACATGGGGGCATTGGTTTTAATTGTCTGGCTGCGCCAGTGGCGGGGCATTTTTTGGAAATCGCAAGCACTAACAAGTCACTCAGGTTAACACTGCATAAATAGGTTTAGGGGGAAACGGTTGTCGAGAGCTTTGGCGATTAATGAAAATGTTACGGGGCAGGCGACTAGATGGTTGTGGAGTGTTAGTAATAGCGAAGCCGGGACCGCCATTGGCGTTCCCGGCTTCAGCATGCAGCGTATTGCTGGTTTTATTCAACGACGATAATTTTGATCGCGTCAGTGGCGCCGATAGTTTCCATGCGGTCACCGTGGGTCAGGATCACGATATCACCGTTCTCCACCAGGTTTTTCTCTTTCAGCAGGGCTACGACATCTTTACGCAGCTCACCGGGTGCACTGTCGCGAGAGTCAAAGAAAACCGGTTTTACGCCACGGTATAACGCCATCAGATTAAGCGTTTCTTCGTGACGTGACATGGCAACAATCGGCAGGGTAGTGGTGATACGCGACATCAGACGCGGCGTGCTGCCACTTTCTGTTAAGCCTACAATAGCCTTTACACCCGGTAAGTGATTAGCAGCATAAACCGCTGATAAAGCGATAGTCTCGTGCACTGAACCAAATAGTTCGTCCATGCGGTGCTTGGAGATTTTTACACTTGGGTGGGTTTCTGCGCCTTCACAAACACGGGCCATGGCTTTTACGGTTTCAACCGGATAGCTACCCGCCGCAGTTTCTGCTGAGAGCATTACCGCATCGGTACCGTCCAGTACAGCGTTAGCCACGTCCATTACTTCTGCACGGGTAGGCATTGGGCTTTCAATCATCGACTCCATCATCTGAGTTGCCGTGATAACCACCTTATTTAACTGACGAGAACGGGCGATCAGCTTTTTCTGAACACCAACCAGCTCTGCATCACCAATTTCCACACCCAAATCGCCACGGGCAACCATTACCGCGTCTGATGCGCTGATAATGTCATCAATGGCTTCATCCGTAGCAACGGCTTCAGCGCGTTCTACCTTGGCGCAGATTTTGGCTTTACAGCCGGCTGCTTCGGCCAGTTCGCGGGCATAGTTCAGGTCTGCACCGCTGCGTGGGAAAGAGACTGCAAGGTAATCAACGCCAATTTCAGCGGCAGTAAGGATGTCACGCTTGTCTTTTTCAGTCAGTGCTTCAGCAGACAAACCGCCACCCAGACGATTGATGCCTTTATTATTAGACAGTTTGCCGCCTACAGTTACTTTAGTCAGCACTTTGCGGCCATCAACGCCGGTCACTTCTAATTGAATACGGCCATCGTCGAGTAACAGGATATCGCCGGTGCTAACATCGTCAGGCAGCGCCTTATAATCGATACCAACCTGTTGCTCAGTACCTGCATCGCGGTCAAGCTCTGCATCCAGCACAAACGGGTCGCCTTCATTAAGGAAAACTTTATCGTTGGTAAAGCGTGAAACCCGGATTTTTGGCCCCTGCAGGTCGCCTAAAATCGCTACGTATTTGCCCAGCTTGGCAGCAGCAGCGCGGACACGCTTGGCGCGCTCGATATGATCTTCGGCCTGGCCATGGGAAAAATTCATGCGTACTACGTTTGCTCCGGCGGCAATAATCGCTTCAATTTTTTCTTGCGTGTCTGTAGCAGGCCCTAAAGTAGCCAGGATTTTCGTTCTTCTAGTCATGTGTGTTATCGCTTGTTAATAGTTTATGTGGGACAACCAGTGATTAAGTATAGCTGAAAATCTATTTCGTAATTTAATTACAAAATAGTAGACGAATTTGACCAAATTGTGAATGGTTGATTAAAGATTCTTTATGATGGTCTGAACAGCGATGGCAATAAAAAGTAACACAAATGAACCGCTAACCCCTGAGTGAGCGTGTGGGTGAGGGGATTGGAAGGTGGTGACTGATATCTAAAAAAATTTTTACTCGATGTAAAAAGCGGGCAGAAAAATCCGCCCACTCAGAGAGAATTAGGCTTCGTTGCCGCGTTTTTCGTAGCGGGAGCCACGCAACGTATCTTTTACGCGCTTAAGATTTTCACGGAACTTATTGCCACGACGCAGTGTAAACCCGGTGGCAAGTACATCTATCAGGGTTAACTGGGCAATCCTTGAGGCCATGGGCATATACATGTCGGTATCTTCCGGGACTTCCAGCGATAATACATAGGTACATTCATTAGCCAATGGGCTGTCAGCCGATGTAATGCCAACCACTGTTGCATCGTTCGTTTTAGCAATCTGGGCGATTTCTACCAGGCTTTTGGTGCGGCCGGTGTGTGAAAACAACATGACGACGTCGCCTGAGTTACAGTTCATACAGCTCATGCGCTGCATCAGAATATCTTCGAAATACACCACTGGTACATTAAAACGGAAAAACTTGTTCAATGCATCATGAGCTACAGATGCTGAGGCACCCAGGCCAAAAAACGAAATACGCTGTGCCTGGGTTAACAGGTCTACCACGCGGTTGACGGTGTTTACACAAACAGACTGACGGGCCACTTCCAGCGACGCCATGGTCGACTCGAATATCTTATTGGTATATTCGTCCGGGCCGTCGTTTTCGTCTACATGCCGGTTAACATAAGGCGTACCGTTGGCCAGGCTCTGCGCGAGGTGCAGTTTAAAATCCGGAAAGCCTTTGGTATCAAGACGACGACAAAAACGGTTAACCGTTGGCTCGCTGACATCTGACATTTTTGCCAGAGTTGCTATACTGGAATGGATCGCCGATTGAGGATTCGCCAGTATCACTTCTGCCACCTTTCGCTCCGATTTACTGAACGCAGATTTGTGCTGTGTGATTTTTTCTAAAATATTCATATTATTTTCAATAACACTGAGTGTGAAAAGTGTGTTCTCCCAAGCGCTATACTACTGAATATGAAAGATCGTACAAGAAAAATGTAATTTATTAACATGATTTGCGGTATTTCATCTCGAAATTAAACTTCAGGATGATCAAATTCAAAAAATGGCGGTTTTTAGTGAACGTCTTAAAATTAATATTGTATGACCAATGGCAAAGTAAATTGGCTTACTTGCTGTATATATAGAGCAAAAGAGACTGATGCAGCTAACAAACAATGGTGTCGGGGTGTGAGGTCACTGGCCGGGTAAAAAGGCGGTTTCCGGCCCTTTTTATTGATTACTACTTTGGTCGTATTTAGGCTAAACTTACACGATTAAGTCCGCACCAAGCATGGGTTGAGGTGCGAATCTGCGAAGAAAGTTTTTTGTTAATTCAAATGCGAAACAAAAGTTGTAATTTTACTACATTTGTTGTTAACTATATGGCAACAAATTACCACGATGGCATGCTGTATCACAGCAGCCCACTGTATAAATTGAAATAAGGCCAAATTCATGGTGATGGATAGTTCTTTTGAAGCCTGCGATTTTGTGTTGTTTGGTACCAAAGGTGACCTTTCTCGACGCAAGTTATTGCCGTCTTTATACCAACTCGAAAAAGCAGGGTTGTTGCATCCGGATACAACTATCGTAGGTGTGGCTCGTCAGGAGCTGACCTCTGAAGATTACGTTGAAGAAGTAAAGAATGCGCTGGCTGAGTTTGCCGGTGAAACGGTTTGCGAAGATACCTGGAGCAAATTTAAAGAAAGACTGGCGTATGCGCAAATCGATATGAAAGATATCGCCAGCTACGCAGCGCTGGAGCCCCATGTTAATCCGGATCGCACCATGGTTTGTTATCTGGCGACTCCGCCAGCTATATATGGTGACATCTGCCGCGGTTTACACGGCTGTAATATTATTGATTCAAGTGTGCGCCTGGTGCTTGAAAAACCAATCGGTCACGATTTGAAATCATCGAAAGTTATCAACGAACAGGTGGCTGAATACTTCAACGAGAGCCAGATTTACCGTATCGACCATTACCTGGGTAAAGAAACGGTACTTAACCTGATTGCACTGCGTTTCGCTAACTCTATCTTCACCACTAACTGGGACCATAACTGCATCGACCATGTGCAGATTTCAGTAGCGGAGTCAGTGGGCATTGAAGGCCGCTGGGGTTACTTCGACGATGCCGGCCAGATGCGTGACATGGTGCAAAACCACCTGTTGCAAATTTTGTCGCTGGTTGCCATGGAGCCGCCAGCGAACCTAAACGCCGACAGCATTCGAGACGAAAAGCTAAAAGTACTGAAAGCGCTGCGCCCAATCAATGCCAGTAACGTTAATGACGTGACCGTACGTGGTCAGTACACCGCTGGTTTTGTTAAAGGTAAGGAAGTGCCGGGTTATCTTGAGGAAGATGACGCTAATACGGTCAGTAAAACCGAGACTTTCGTAGCAATTAAAGCTGAAATCGACAACTGGCGCTGGGCCGGTGTGCCGTTTTATCTGAGAACCGGTAAGCGTCTGCCTACCAAGGTATCAGAGGTTGTTATTTACTTTAAACGCCAGCCGCACAATCTGTTTACCGAAAGCTTCAGTGCACTACCACCTAACAAGCTGGTAATTCGTCTGCAGCCTGATGAAGGTGTCGAAATCACCGTAATGAACAAGGTGCCGGGGCTGACCAGATCAGGCTCTATGGATCTGCAAAAATCCAAATTGAACCTGAGTTTCTCTGAAGAGTTCTCCGACGACCGTATCCCGGACGCCTACGAGAAGCTGTTACTCGAAGTGATGCTTGGTAACCAGGCGCTGTTCGTGCGCCGTGACGAAATTGAACAGGCGTGGACCTGGGTCGACTCAATACTGGCAGCATGGCGCACCAGTAACGAACCGCCAGAGCCTTATCAGGCAGGTACCTGGGGCCCGGTGGCTTCGATTGGATTGCTGGCGCGTGAAGACCGCAGCTGGTACGAAAGCAAAATCACGAAGAAAAAGTAATTATGCCATTAACACAATCATTATATGAAAGTGCTGAGGCGCTGAACGAAGAGTTTGCCGCGGAGATTGCTGAAAAGCTTGCCGAGGGCATTGCTCAGCGCGGTCGGGCAAGTCTGATGGTCAGCGGTGGTCGTACACCGTTACCTTTGTTTAAAACATTAAGCGAAACCGATATCGACTGGGCCAGTGTGGATGTTTCACTGGTTGACGAGCGATGGGTAGAAGAAAGCAGTGACGCGAGTAATACCCGCCTGGTGAAAGAAAACCTGCTGGTTGGCAAAGCCAGCGCGGCGCGCTTTATCGAAATAAAATCAGCCGAGGCTGATGCCACCGATGCAGCGTTAGCTTGCGAAAGCCGTTTATCGGCCATGTCACAGCCATTTGATGTGCTGATCCTGGGTATGGGCGAAGACGGTCATACCGCTTCATTGTTCCCGTGCTGTGAACAACTCGAAGATGGTCTGGCCATGAACAGCGGCCGTGTATGCATTGCTACGCAGCCGACCACGGCCCAGCATCAGCGGATGTCGCTGACGCTGCCGGCGATTGTCGCCAGCCGAAATATCTATCTACACCTGACCGGTGATAAGAAACGTCAGGTACTTGAAGACGCAGTTGCCAATGCCACGGCCACTGAAAAGCCAATTGTTGCTGTGATTAACGCAGCACAAGTGACCTTGAAATGGGCACCGTAGGAGTCAGTAATGAATACACAGGTAAACGAAGTTACGCAGCGCATTATTGAGCGCAGTAAAGCCAGCCGTCAGGCCTATCTGGCAAAAATCGAGCGCGCCCGTGGACAGGGTCCACACCGAGGCGTGTTGTCTTGCGGTAACTTAGCGCACGGATTTGCCGCCTGTAGCAGCAGTGATAAATCAGATCTGCGCAGCATGACGAAAGCCAACATTGCGGTTGTCTCGTCATACAACGATATGCTGTCAGCTCACCAGCCTTACGAAACCTATCCGCAAATTATCAAGGACGCGGTGAAGGAAGTGGGTAGTGTGGCTCAGTTTGCCGGCGGTGTGCCAGCCATGTGTGATGGTGTTACTCAGGGTAACCCGGGCATGGAACTGAGCCTGATGAGCCGTGATGTCATTGCTCAGTCGGCGGCAGTTGCTCTGTCTCATAACATGTTCGACGGCGCCATGATGCTCGGTATCTGTGACAAGATCGTCCCGGGATTACTGATAGGATCGCTGAGCTTTGGTCACCTGCCAACGGTATTTGTACCAGCCGGTCCGATGCCAAGTGGCTTGCCAAATAAAGAAAAAGCCCGGGTTCGTCAGGCTTTTGCTGAAGGCAAGGTTGGCCGCGATAAACTACTTGAAGCAGAATCTCAGTCTTATCACTCAGCTGGTACCTGTACGTTTTATGGTACGGCAAACAGTAACCAGTTAGTGGTTGAAATGATGGGTCTGCATTTACCAGGTTCGTCTTTTGTTAATCCGGGCACAGAATTACGTGATGCGTTAACCAAAGCGGCTTCTCGTCAGGTTACACGTCTGACTGCACTGGGTGACAACTACACGCCAATCGGCCATATCGTTGACGAAAAAGCGATCGTAAACGGTATTGTAGCCTTGCTGGCTACTGGTGGTTCAACAAACCACACCATGCACCTAATTGCTGTAGCACGTGCTGCCGGCATTATCGTTACCTGGGATGACTTCTCAGAGCTTTCGAATGCGGTACCACTGTTAACCCGTATCTACCCGAATGGTTCAGCTGACATCAACCATTTTGTGGCAGCTGGCGGCATGGCGCTGTTGTTCAAACAATTACTCGATGCCGGGCTTATCCATAACGATGTCAAAACCATCGTCGGTGACGGACTGGATCTGTACACCAAGGAACCCGCCCTGGAAGACGGCGAAGTTACCTGGCGTGACGGTCCGGTTAAATCTCACGACACAGAAGTTTTTGCCAGTGTTGAAGAACCCTTCAAGCCAGACGGTGGCCTGAATGTGCTGTCAGGTAATCTGGGCCGGGCAGTGATCAAGACCTCTGCTTTGCGTAACCCGCATTGCACACTTAAAGCTCCCGCTGTGGTATTTGAAGATCAGTATCAGCTCGACGCTGCGTTTAAATCAGGTGAACTGGATAAAGACTGTATTGTGGTTGTTCGTTTCCAGGGGCCTGCTGCGATTGGTATGCCGGAACTGCACCGTTTAACGCCACCTTTGGGTGTGCTGCAGGACCGTGGTTACAACGTAGCGCTGGTTACCGATGGCCGCATGTCTGGCGCATCCGGTAAAGTACCGGCCGCTATCCATGTTACCCCGGAAGCATTCTTAGGCGGCTTGCTGGCAAAAGTGGAAAGTGGCGACATTATTGAGCTGGATACCAAAACCGGTTCATTAACTCTGCACGTTGACGAAGCAACACTGGCGCAACGTACTGCAGCGGTTGCCGACCTGACCATGCAGCATGAAGGCATGGGCCGCGAATTATTTGGCGGTATGCGCGGTGTGATCTCCGGCGCAGAAGAAGGTGCCTGTACGCTGTTTTACACGCAGGAGCAAAATGTATGAGCGCCTGGTTTGTCGCAGATGTAGGCGGCACGAACATTCGTGTTGCCACCATAACCGAAAGCGGCCTGAGCAATATTAAGAAGTATCTGTGTAATGACTTTGCCAGCATTGATGTTGCTCTGAAACAGTATTTTTCTGATACCGGTGAAACCTTCAGTGCGGGCTGTATCGCCATAGCCTGTCCGGTTACCGGTGACGAAGTAGCAATGACTAACCACAGCTGGACTTTTTCGCAGCGTGCGTTGAAGCAGCAGCTCAATCTTAACGATTTGTTTGTAATTAACGACTTTACCGCAGTTGCTCATTCACTGCCGGTATTAAGCGCAGAACAGCTTATCCAGATAGGCACCGGTCAATCGGTTGATAAAGGTAACGTTGCCGTTTTTGGTGCCGGCACCGGCTTAGGCGTTGAGCACATGATGCACACTGCTGAAGGGTGGAAAACACTCGACGGTGAAGGTGGTCATGTGGATTTTGCGCCGGTTGATGAAACAGACATCGTGGTGTGGCGTCATCTGCAAAACGAACTCGACCGGGTATCTGCCGAAGACGTGTTGTCTGGTCGTGGATTACTCAATATCTATCGTGCTCTGGCTTTGCATCAGGGTGTAGAGCCGGCAATTACCGATCCGGCTCAGGTGACCGAACAGGCATTAAATGGCCAGTGCGAAGTGTGTTTATCTGCACTGACCCAGTTCTGTCGGATCATGGGAAGTTTCGCCGGTAATCTGGCACTGAATCTGGCCACAACCGGCGGCGTATTCATTGGTGGCGGAATCGCTACCCGCTTCACGGAGTTTCTGACTAACAGCGATTTCAGAGCCCGTTTTGAAGCCAAAGGACGCATGAAACATTACGTTAAAGATATTCCGACATACCTGATTAATGAACCGGACCATGGTTTATTAGGCGCATCAGCGTATTTACAACAACAGATTGCGAGTTGATTTTATGACTAATTGGAAAAGTTCACCTGCAGACATCTTTGCCGCAGGCCCGGTAGTGCCGGTACTGGTTATTGAAGATGTGGAAAAAGCGGTGCCGCTGGCTCATGCTCTGATGGCAGGTGGCATTAAAGTACTGGAAGTGACCTTACGTACCCCGGCTGCGCTGGATGTGATTAAGCGAATTGCAGATGAAGTTCCTGATGCGTTAATTGGCGCCGGCACTGTGACTAACGCTCAGCAGTTAAAGCAGGTTGTTGAGGCAGGCGCTAAGTTTGCAATCAGTCCTGGTATGACTGATGACCTGTTAAAAGCGGGTCACGATTTTGAAATCCCACTTATTCCGGGTATTTCATCAACCTCTGATCTGATGAAAGCGAAAGATGCAGGTTATACCTACCTGAAGTTTTTCCCGGCTGAAGCGTCTGGTGGTGTGAAAGCCATTAAATCTATCAGCGGTCCGTTCCCTGAAACGGTATTTTGTCCTACTGGCGGTATCGGCCCGAATAACTACAACGAGTACCTGGCGTTACCTAACGTACGCTGCGTAGGTGGTTCGTGGTTGGCACCAGACGACGCTATCAAGAATGGTGACTGGGACCGCATTACCGATCTGGCTAAAGAAGCGGTAGCTAACGCCAGCAAGTAATATTTTGCAGAGAATATAAAAAGGGTACGTTTTTGGACGTACCCTTTTTTAATGGTGCGCCGGGCATGGCGCGTAGTGCTTTAGCACTGTTCGACTCACTGTGGTGGTGAGTTGATGACTTGGAGGTGGAAGTCCTCTGCACACCCGGCAAGGGGAAGTGCTAGCCGAACGGCAAGGGTGTTCATCGTGAGGTGAAATCTGAAGGAAGCCGAAGGCAAAATGCTGGCCTGACGAACAGGAAGCGGTTTAGGCGTTGTTGCAGGGTGAGGTGGCGATTATCACTAAAGCCCAATACTTGCACGGAATGCAGCAACGTAGAGCCGACAGGCATAAGCAGGAAGGTCGCGCGAATTACCCCGGGAGGTCTGATATTCTGCTATAGAGCTACTGACATCGCGAGGTGTCGGGATGGAATATCAGAAGTCAGCAGACGCCGTAGTAGTGCTATGAAACCGATAGCACGAAGGGCTGAACCTGTCACGAGCGGCAAGTCACGCGTGCTCTCGCGTTATCGGGACACAAGGCAATGAAGAATCATTGCTCCGGGACAAATATACAAGAAGGGTCGGAAACCTGGGCGGTGTTTGCGGAGTTCTAAACGATAAAGCGGCGACACGATGAACGAAACAGACTCAGGTATTGACTATGGTCAATACAGACAGGAACCGCCGTGGTACGGAACCGTATGCCCGGTGGTGTGAGAGGACGGGAGTTGCGAAACTCCCTCCTACTCGATCTTGTTTATCATGTTGGTCGGCGCCGGGATGATTAAGCAATCACCTGGGTAAGCGTATGAATGTCGCCTGGATTAAGGGTGATACCATTAGTCACCGCGGTTTCCACACACAGCATTTGTTTGTAACCGAAAGCGTCCATGTCACTCATCGAGGCTGCGGATTGCCACGGATTCCACACTACAATACTATCGTGACCCGCTGAGCCAATGGTAATGTAAGGCGACTGATTGGCGACGATAGTTAATGTTTTCGGGGCTTCCTGATGGATGCGATCGGTTTCGCTACTGAAAGTATACGGCGTTGGTGCCGGTTTTACTGCCCAGTCTTCCAGCTTGTCTTTATATTCACCCGCCAGGCCTTCCAGCGCCACGTCGGCGATATTATTGACATCGAAATAAGTATGCAGGGCGCAATTTAGTGTAAAGGCCTGTTGTTCCTCCAGACTGGTGGTTTCCAGGCTGACGGTTAGCTCGCTGGCAATCTTCAGGCGTAATTTTACCGCGCATTCATAACTGAATCCCGGGCCTTTGGTGATGGCCGGTGTCAGCACCATTTCTGAGGTGGTGCCGTCGCAGTTAAACTCACTGATATCCCACATTTGGGTACGCAGAAAACCGTGGGAGGGCAGTTCGCCCTTCGCTTTGCCGTGGGCATCGCTGAACCAGGGCCAGCAAAGCGGAATACCGCCGCGAATAGGGCGCTCACCATTAAGAACGGCTACCGGGCTGACCCAAAGGCGGTCGCGGTTGTCATGACTTGGAATAAACGACAGCACGTGTCCGCCAAACAGACTGATGCGACAACTCGCTGATGCGTTGGATACGGTAACGAAGCGATTACCGTCTTTTTCTTCTATCTGATAAGTTTGGTCATTCATTCGTGATATCCCTTGACCCTGTTTTTTGGTCAGTTAAGTCGGTACTTAATGCCATTTATTGTTGTTGATTTCCGTGTCACCTCAACGTACTTCAGGCCGCGCTGTGTAACGGGTGATGAGCAGAATTAGATACGTCTGCAAGTCAGGCAAACCGCAACGCGTTGATAACGACAATCCTGAGGTGGCCCGGCAATGCTTATCTTGCCTGATAAATAAAAAAGGTGCGATAAAAATCGCACCTTTTTCGTTATCATCAGAAGGGATTACTTGCTGATATGTGCAACCAGTTCAAGTACCTTGTTTGAATAACCCCATTCGTTGTCGTACCAGGATACAACTTTTACGAATGTGTCGGTCAGGGCAATACCTGCAGTCGCATCAAATACGCTGGTGCGTGCATCGCCAACAAAGTCGTTAGATACTACGGCATCTTCGGTATAACCCAGAACGCCTTTCAGTTCGCCTTCAGAAGCGGCTTTCATGGCTTCACAGATAGCTTCGTAGCTGGTTGGCTTGGCCAGGTTTACAGTTAAGTCAACCACAGATACGTTAGGCGTAGGTACGCGGAACGCCATGCCAGTTAACTTACCATTAAGAGCAGGGATAACTTTACCTACCGCTTTTGCTGCACCAGTTGATGAAGGAATGATATTCTGACCGGCACCACGGCCACCACGCCAGTCTTTCTGAGACGGGCCGTCAACCGTTTTCTGGGTTGCAGTTGTTGCGTGAACGGTGGTCATCAGACCGTCTACAATGCCAAACTTATCGTTTAGTACTTTGGCTACTGGTGCCAGACAGTTAGTGGTGCATGATGCGTTAGATACAATGCTTTCACCAGCGTAGCTGTCGTGGTTTACACCCATAACAAACATCGGTGTGTCATCTTTTGAAGGTGCCGACATGACTACTTTCTTAGCGCCTGCTTCGATGTGCTTGCTGGCAGTTTCTTTAGTCAGGAACAGACCGGTCGATTCGACAACTACGTCGGCATCCACTTCAGACCAGTTTAACTGGGCCGGATCTCTTTCTGAGGTAACACGGATTTTTTTACCGTTAACGATCAAATGGCCGTTATCAACGCTTACGTCAGCGTCGAAGATGCCATGGGTTGAATCGTACTTTAATAGGTATGCAATGTAATCTGGGTCCAATAAATCATTAATACCAACTATTTCAATGTCTTGTCTGCTTTGTGCAGCACGCATCACGAGTCGTCCGATGCGGCCAAACCCATTGATCCCGACGCGAATTGTCATAACATGCCTCTGTATCGTTAGTTAATAGATTGAAAAATAATTACGTAAAGTATGGATCAAAACTACACCCAAGGCAAAACTTTATGCTAATTTTGTTGCAAAATTACAGAAATGCCAATGCAAACGTATTCAATTTTACGTCTGAACATCTTCAACAATAATGTAGAGTATTGTTAAATGGCCTATGCCACCCGGTTTGCTTATCAGGCGAACCTCACACACAGGAACAACTATGACTAATCAGGTTTTGCAAAAGCTTGTCGAAATGCGGGGCGTAGAAACCCAATACGTTGATGCATGGGGTAACCCAGCGACAATTTCCGAAACCAGTAAAGCGAAACTTCTTCAGGCTCTCGGATATGACATCAGTAACGAATCAGTGATAGCTGAACAGCTCGATACGGAGATCGCTACGGTATGGTCTCAGCTGCTCGATCCGGTCTGTGTGCAGCGTACTGATGACGAAAAACAAATTCGCCTGCGCTTGCCACTGGCTTCGGTCAATACGGAATACACCGTTAAAATCGATCTCGAAGAAGGTGAGAGTCATACCTTTATAGTTATACCAGTTGATCAAACTTTGCTCAATGTTGGCGTAGTTGATGACCTGGAATTTCATGAATACAGTATAGCACTTCCACAGGAACTGCCCTGCGGCTACCACGGTATCTCATTGTGTGAAGCACAAACCGTAATCGCAGACATGCGCTATATCGTCGCTCCTGCTGCCTGTTATCAGCCCGAGGCGATTAAGGCAGGTAAAAAATTGTGGGGGTTGAGTGTTCAGCTGTATTGCCTGCGTAGCGAAAATAACTGGGGCATTGGTGATTTTTCTGATTTAGCCCAGTTGGTCACTAAAGCAGGCAAGCAGGGCGCCGGGTTTATTGGCCTGAACCCTATTCATGCCCTGTATCCTTCAAACCCTGAAGCGTGCAGTCCGTACGGACCGTCGTCGCGACGCTGGCTGAATTTTCTTTACATAGATGTGACGGCATTACCGGAATATAACAGTGCTGCTGTGCAGGCCGTGGTCAACGCCGAGGAGTTTCAGGCTCGCCTCGAAACAGCCCGAAGCGTGGAGTATGTCGACTACAGTCTGGTGACCGAGCTTAAAATGGCTGCACTCAACAGCCTTTTTGATGAGTATTACAACGCTTATCTGAAGAAAAACAGCAAACAAAACCGTGAGTTTAAAGCGTTCATAAAAGCCGGTGGCGAAAGCCTTGTGATGCAGGCCACCTACGATGCCATGCAGGAATATCTGCAAAATGACGGTAAGGATGCCTGGGGCTGGCCGGTATTCCCGGAAAACTGGCGCGATTTCCACAACGAAGCGGTAGCAAAGTTTGCCAAAAAACACAAAAAGCGCGTGCAGTTTTACATGTTCCTGCAATGGCAGGCCGCAGAACAGCTCGAAAAAGCCAATCAGGCCGCTATTGCAGCGGGAATGCCTGTGGGCATTTATCGCGACTTAGCGGTGGGAGTGAGCGAAGGCAGTGCGGAAATCTGGGGCAATAAAGACCTTTACTGTACCGCTGCCAGTGTCGGCGCGCCGCCGGATATCCTTGGCCCGCTCGGTCAGAACTGGGGCCTGCCACCAATGGATCCCGAGATCCTCTACCAACAGGCGTATCAGCCAATCATTGATTTGTTTACCAGCAATATGCAATCGTCCGGCGCGCTGCGAATTGACCACGCTATGGGGCTATTACGCCTGTGGTGGGTATGTCAGGGCGATCATGCTAAAGAAGGTGGATATGTGTATTACCCACTGGAAGATTTACTCGGCATTCTGGCGCTGGAAAGTCATCGTAATCAGGCAATGGTAATAGGCGAAGACCTTGGTACCGTACCAGAAGAAATTCGTCAGGTACTGGCGGATAACGGCGTGTACTCCTACCGGGTGTTCTTTTTTGAAAAAGCCGAAGACGGTGGTTTTTATTCACCGGCGCACTATCCGCAGCAAAGTATGTCGACTCTGACCACCCATGATATGCCAACCCTGATAGGCTACTGGCATTGCCTGGATTTAGAGTTGGGTAAGCAATTAGGCTTGTATACCGACGACGATGTGCTACAAACCTTGTATGCTTCCCGTCACGAAGATAAGCAGGAAATTCTTAATTCGCTGCACGGCCATGGTCGGGCAGGGGACGAAGTGGGCAGAGATGTGAATGTCACGGGTATGAGCCGTGAACTCAACTTCGCCTTGCAGACGCATATGGCTTATGGCAGCAGTGCGTTACTGAGCCTGCAGCTCGAAGACTGGCTGCAAATGGATAAACCGGTCAATATTCCGGGCACGTTTATGGAGTATCCAAACTGGCGACGTAAGCTTTCACGCAATCTGGAAAGTATTTTCGCTGATGAGGATATTCAGTCGCTTGCCGCCGGTATTGACGCGGGCCGTCAGGAAGCCAGTCGGTAAAACACCGGCCGCTAGCAGGACAGGCAGTAAATTAATCGCAACGCCGCAGATGAAGTAGGAGTGAGGAATGCAATTTGAAGGACAGTTAGCTCAGGCACAGTGCCAGCACCCGTTCGCCGTGTTAGGCCCGCAATTTAATGGCACGAATACCTTTGTGCAGTACTGGCAACCTGGCGCGCAGGCGGTTGAGGTGGTCGACGCAGTATCGGCTGAACCACTCGGGTCACTGACATCTGTTAACGGTGACGGACTGTTTAATGGCGTCATTGAGGGGCTTAGCAGCACGTCAGCCTATCAGTTAAAGGTGACGACCGATGACGGTGAATCGCTGGTCGCCGATCCGTATCAGTTTCAGGCCGAAGCCTATCATGCGGTGCATTTTATTGATCATAAGCCGCAAAACCTGTACCGCCAGGCAGGGGCGCAGCGTATTACCCTGGAGCGTGACGGATTCAACGCCGAGGCCATAAGATTTGCGGTGTTTGCACCGAATGCGTCCGCGGTATCGGTGATTGGCGACTTTAACGGTTGGGACGGACGGTGCCATCCCATGCAAAAAACCGATATGGGTTACTGGGTACTGGTTGTGCCGGGACTTGCAGAAGGAACGCGGTATAAGTATCAGGTTAAGGATGCCAATGGCCATCAGCTACCGCACAAAGCCGATCCGCTGGGTTTTTATGCCGAGCAATATCCTTCTCATGCGTCGCTGATATACGACCACGAGCGCTATGAATGGCATGATGCAAAGTGGCTCGAAAAAGCCGCGAAGCAGAATAAATACCAGACTCCCATGAGCGTTTACGAGGTTCATCTGGGCTCATGGAAGCGACCGGGTAACCCCGAACAGCGCTATCTCAGCTATCGCGAACTGGCCGAAGAACTGGTCGCCTATGTTACCGAAATGGGCTACACCCACATTGAGCTGCTGCCGGTTTCAGAGTTTCCGTTCGACGGCTCCTGGGGCTATCAGCCGGTAGGCTTATTTGCTCCCACCAGTCGCTTTGGTTCGCCTGACGACTTTAAGTTTTTTGTTGATACCTGCCACCAGAACGATATTGGCGTTATTATCGATTGGGTACCGGCACACTTCCCGGAAGATGGCCATGGCCTGGCCCGCTTTGACGGTAGTCATGTGTATGAGTATGCCGATCCGCGCCGCGGCTGGCATCCCGACTGGAACTCCTGTATCTATGACTTTGGCAAGGATACGGTAAGACAGTTTCTGGTTGCTAACGCCCTGTACTGGCTCGAGCACTTCCACGTTGATGGTTTGCGTGTCGACGCGGTAGCCAGTATGTTGTATCTCGATTATTCGCGGGAAGACGGCGAATGGATCCCCAATGTTCATGGCGGTAATGAAAACCTCGAGGCGATCAGCCTGCTGAAATGGATGAACGAAGAAGTGTATCGGCATTTCCCCCATGCGATGACCATTGCCGAAGAGTCCACCAGCTTTCCAAAAGTTTCACGACCGGTCTTTGATGGCGGGCTGGGCTTTGGTTTTAAATGGAACATGGGCTGGATGCATGACTCACTGCATTATATCAGCAAGGACCCCGCCTACCGCACTTACCACCACTCTGAAATGACCTTCAGCATGGTGTATGCCTTTGACGAGAATTTTGTGTTACCGATTTCCCATGATGAAGTGGTCCACGGTAAAGGCAGTCTGATTGGTAAAATGCCTGGTGACGAATGGCAACAGGCGGCCAACCACCGTTGTTACGCGGCATTTATGTTTGGCCATCCGGGCAAAAAACTTAATTTTATGGGCAACGAGATTGGCCAGAGCAGTGAATGGAATCACGATGCATCGGTCGACTGGCGTCTGCTGGATTTTGATAAGCACCAGGGCATACAGCGTCTGTACCGTGATTTAAATCATCTGTACAAAGCTTTGCCAGCGCTACACCAAAGAGATCACGAGCCAGCCGGATTTGACTGGATTGACCTGCATAACCATGAACAAAGCGTGTTTTCTTTTGTACGTCATAGCTTAAATGGCACACAGCAGGTTTATGTGATCAGTAACATGACCCCAACACCGCGGGAAAACTTCCGCCTTGGCGTGCAACAACCGGGCGAATACCAACTGGTATTAAACACCGATGATAGCGTATATTGGGGGAGTGGCGCTGCAACACCACAGCAGTGTGAGGCCGAGCCGGTGCCATGGAATCATCAACCTTATTCAATTAATGTGAATTTACCCCCACTGGCCACATTATTTATTGTATTTAACAAGGAGTGACCTTGAGCGGCGCACGGAATTTTACCTCCAGGGAAGTTGATTTAGGCAGTCCTTTTCCATTAGGCGCTACGCTAACGGAAGAGGGGTGTAATTTTGCGGTGACCTGCACGGACGCAAGAGCGGTTATCCTGTGCCTGTTTCATGCCGACACCGAAGAAACCCTGGATGAAATTGTGATGCCGGCGAAATCCGGTGATGTATGGCACGCCCGCATTAAAGGTGTGGGCGAGGGCATGTTATATGGTTACCGCGTAGATCGCGGCAGCGAGAGCTTGCACTATTCGCCCACCGATAAATTGCTTATCGACCCCTATGCCCCCCAGCTAAGCCGGCCCATGCACTGGAATGCCCGCCAGTACCAGGGTGACAGCCAGTTTATGGTGGCAAAAGGAGTGGTGGTCGCAGTGCCGGAGTCAGCAGCGCGCCCACCCAAGCCGGTTATTGAGAAGCATCGCCGTATACTCTATGAAGCCCATGTCAAAGGGCTCACGCAGCGCCATCCGGATGTTCCGGCTGAGCAGCAGGGTAAATATCTTGGCGCCAGCCATCCGGTGGTGCTCAATCACCTGAAGTCGTTGGGAGTTACCTCGGTGCAGTTTATGCCGTTAGCGTCATTCATGCCTGAGCCGTACATTACCGAGAAAGGACTGACTAACTACTGGGGCTACAATCCGGTCAATTATTTTGCTCCCGAGCCACGCTACGCTCACAGCGATCCGCTAAATGAGTGTAAAACCATGGTCGATGAATATCATAAGGCCGGGCTCGAAGTCATCGTTGATGTGGTATACAACCATACGGCTGAGGGCGGTAAAGATGGCCCGGTATTGTGCTTCAGGGGCATGTTCCCGCATCAGGCTTATCTGATGGAGCAAACCGCGAAAGGCGGACTGGTATACAGCAACCACTCTGGTTGTGGTAACACCGTGTACTCTGCTCACCCTATCATGACTACCCTTATCATGGATGCGTTGCGTTATTGGGTAAGCGACATTGGTGTTGATGGTTTCCGTTTTGATCTGGCCGCCTGTCTGGGACGCGACCCACAGCAATTCTCAGTATTTGCCGGCTTGCTTCGCGCTATCCATCAGGATCCGGTGTTAAAGTCTGCGGTATTGGTTGCTGAGCCCTGGGATATCGGTCCCGGTGGTTATCAGCTGGGTACTTTTGGTGCCCGCTGGCTGGAATGTAACGATAAATTCCGCGACTGTGTCAGAGCGTTCTGGCGCGGCGATAAAGGTACTACCGCTGACTTTGCTACGCGCCTGATGGGCTCAAGGGATGTCTTTCATAAAGGTTATCGCTCTATCAATACCTCGGTAAATAACGTGACCTACCACGATGGGTTTACGTTGCACGATCTGGTGAGCTATGCCGAACGACATAATGAAGCCAATGGCGAAGAAAACCGCGATGGTCATGGCCATAACCTGTCGGCCAATTATGGCGTGGAAGGCGAAACGCAGGACAAAGCTATTCTGGCCATGCGCGCACAGCAAAAACGTAATATGTTTGCCACCTTACTGTTTTCTCAGGGCACGCCGCATATTCTTGGCGGTGATGAGCTGAGTCGCACCCAGCAGGGCAATAACAATGCTTATTGCCAGGACAATGAAATCAGTTGGTATGACTGGGAACTGGATAAGTACCGGCAGGATTTTCTGGCCTATTGCCAGCAGGTTATTGCCATTCGCCAGCAGTCTGAACTATTGAGTCGTATGTATCTGCCGGACGACGCTTATCAGCTGCATTCCAACGTCTCTGAAGTTAACTGGTATAAGCCTGATGGTTCAGGCAAAGCGGATGACGACTGGCAGGCTGGCGGCAATAAAGCGTTTGCACTGGAAATCATTGGTCATCAGGAAGCCGGCGACAAATGTGAACACTGGCTGCTGTGTTTTAACGCCTGCGATCGGGATATTAAATTTAATACGCCGTTAAAATCGCCTAATGGCGGTTGGTCGCTGGTATTGGATACCCGTTACAGCCACCCGGCCAAGCAACCCGGCCTGCGTATCCAGCACCTGTTTTTACAGGCAGCGCATTCCTTTGCTTTGTTCAGGTATACCGACTTTCCTCGTTAGCTAAAAGGCCTGCGCGAAATTCGGGGTTGGTTGCCAAACACTGGTATACTCATCGTATCTGTTTAAACTGGCTGTCAGCCATCTGTGGATTGCTATTAAATAGCGATAATCGGCGGGTTGTGCTTTTCATTCTGTAAGTCGATGGTATTATTCCCACCCATCGAAGTGTAGAGGGTTTTTTGATGCAAAATAGTGGCAGTTCTCAGCCGAATAATTCATGTGATATTGGTGTCATTGGTTTAGGTGTTATGGGTAAAAACCTGGCCCTCAACCTGGCTGATCATGGTTATCAGGTAGCGTGTTTTGATTTAGACGCTAAACGAATTGATGCCATTGTTGCTCAGGACCGCAACGAAAATGGTGCAGATTCTACCCGGATCGTACCAGTGCATACCCTTGAAGCGCTGCGTAGTTCATTGGTTTCACCGGCCGTTATTTTACTTTCTATTCCAGCCGGTAAGCCGGTGGATATGGTGTGTGAACAACTTATTGCCGCGGGTATTGAAAGCGAAGATGTGATCATTGATACCGGCAACAGTTTGTGGAGTGATTCGGTAGAACGAGAACAACGCTTTGCTGATAAGTTCCTGTTCTTTACCACTGCCGTTTCCGGTGGTGAGGTAGGCGCCCGTTTTGGCCCTTCATTAATGCCTTCCGGCTCAGAAAAAGCCTGGGAGCGCGTTGGTCCGATGTTACGTGCTATTGCCGCCAAGGTTGACCCGGAAACCGGCAAGCCCATTGAGACAGCCACGCCGGGAGAGCCGGTTAAACATGGCGAACCCTGTGCTGCTTACATTGGTCCCAATGGCGCCGGCCATTACGTTAAAATGGTCCACAACGGTATTGAATATGCCGACATGCAGCTAATCTGTGAAGCTTATCAGATCATGCGTGTGGCGCTGGGCATGACGCCTGGTGAAATTGCCGCTGTTTTCCGTCGCTGGAATCAGGGGCCGCTGGACTCCTACTTAATTGAAATCAGTGCGGAAGTGCTCGACCAGCAGGATCCGGAAACACAGCAGCCGCTGGTGGATGTGATCCTCGACAAAGCGGGAATGAAAGGTACCGGTCTGTGGACGGCCGTAAGCGCGCTACAAACCGGCAGCCCGGCGCAAACTATCGCTCAGGCGGTATTCGCCCGCAGCCTGTCTGCGCTTAAAGCCGAACGGGTTGAGGCGGCTAAGGTGCTGGCCGGCCCTGAGGTGGCAGAGGTTAGCGAAGCTCAGCGCGAAGCAGTCATCAATCAGCTGGAACATGCGCTGTATTGCTCAAAAATCTGTGCTTACGCGCAGGGCTTCCAGCTTATGAACGCGGCGGCACAGGAGCAGGGCTGGACGCTGCACTTTGCTGAGATTGCCAAAATCTGGCGTGCGGGTTGTATTATTCGCGCGGTATTCCTGCAGTCAATTTCAAACGCTTTCGACCGCGATATCAATCTGCCTAACTTGCTGGTGGATCCGTTCTTTGCAGAACAAATCGCCACTTACCAGGCCGACTGGCGCGCTACTGTTGCCCTTAGCGCAGTGCAGGGCGTTGCCTGCCCGGCAATGATGTCGGCGCTAAGTTACTACGATTCTTACCGTACCGCGGTGTTACCGGCCAACCTGTTACAGGGCCAGCGGGATTTCTTTGGCGCTCACACTTTCTCGCGTACTGATAAACCGGCGGCAGAGAAATACCATATTGAGTGGAGTGATCCATCCCGTCCGCTGCAGCTTATCTAGTAGCAGTTTTGCAAGTACGAGGAGATAAGCATGGCTGACAACGATCAATGGCGCGATAAACTCACCGAAGAGGAATACCGGGTGACCCGCCTTGCCGGCACTGAGCGGCCATTCTCCGGTACCTTATTGTATGAGTCACGCAGCGGCAGCTATGTGTGTAAATGCTGTGGCGTAAAGCTGTTCGACGATACTAGTAAGTTTGAGTCGGGCTGTGGCTGGCCGTCGTTTTTCTCGCAAAGTAAAGACGACAACGTCGGTTATCGTTTTGACGAAAGTCATGGCATGCGCCGTACCGAAATTTACTGCAAAAACTGTGATGCTCACTTAGGGCATGTATTCAGTGATGGGCCGGCGCCTACCGGCCAGCGGTATTGCGTGAATTCTGTGAGTCTGGATTTCAATCCTGAGTAGTCTGATCTTTCTTCTCAGGAGGCAGCAGTCCTTTAAGTCTGCCTCCTGAAAATATTCCTCGTTATTTCGTGGCGCAATAACCATTATTTGAAAAAAATTTAAGTTTTTTTCTGTAATTAAATTTCAAATTTGCTGTCACAGACGATCAATTTTTAGCGCATGGGCGTCAAATTCCCGCGACTCGATAGCACCGGTAATATCGTCGGCGAGCCGGTCGAGAATGTCTACCGGCAGGCTGTACTGGCTACTTAATGCCACCAGCTGGCTGTTATCGATACTGTCGGCAAAATGATTGGTTACTTTGGTCCAGACATACGCCATACGGTAATTCTCAATGTCCATCGACAGCGTCATCAGCATACTGGTGATATGACCGTCAATTTCCTGCTCTACGTTGCCATACTGACTCAGCGCCATAAACAGGGCATCGCGGGCTGCCAGTGGATCGTCAGCAATCAGAATACTTGCCAGATCGATATAATACTTCGGCTCACTGAATACACCTTGCTTAGCCGCCGCCACAAACCGCCCCCTCGCATCCTCATAGCCAAATCTAGACCATTGATAATAGGAGATATAAGGGTCCGGTGAGTTCTTGGTTTGCCATTGCAGTTGCTTTAATGCTTTGTTAATGGAAACCGTGGCTTCTTTACGGGCAAATTCCTTATCGCGGTATTTGATGTATTCGATTTGCGATGCTTTGGCTATGCAGGACTCGTAGTTTTCGTAGTTGACCAATAACGCATACTTAGGCCGGTCACTGTCATCATCTTTGAAGTTAAAGCGGTGACGAATTATTTCTGAGCGCTCTGCCCGGCACCAGCCATCGGTATTTAAATCGGCACAAAAATGTGGGTAATCCTCACAAATAGTTTTAATGCTTGGCGCAAATAAATCACCACAAGCGCTGATAAACAGTGCAGAAGTAAGATAAACAACACCTCTCAAAAGTGTGGAAAAATTACTTAATAAATCCCTCTGCTTTATTGTTTTTATCGATTTTCTGAAACTTTTCAACAATTTGGAGTTACCTCTTTGATTATTTAGAATACCTGCCGACGGGAATAAGCGGTGAGAGTGTTCTGACGTACAACCACATATTCCTGTACACATCGTCAATTTTATACATGATTTATTTGATGAAGGCACTAGTATGAACCAACCCTTTGAGCAAGAATTGCAATCCAGCTGGCAGGAGCGCCAGGAATACGCAGAAATGATGTTACCGATCATCGGTAAATTATACCGTAACAAGTCTATCGAAATCTCTGTGTACGGTCGCACACTGTTAAACGCCAGTGCGATTGATGTAATCAAAGCTCATCGTAAAGTCCGTCTGCACGAAGGCATTAAATTACGCCTGCGCGAGAGCTATCCTATTTTAGAAGCCATCAACTCCATGCAACTGGCACCGGCCCAGATAGACATTGGTAAACTGGCTTTCGATTTTCATTATGGCAGTGCCGTCGACAAAACCGACCTGAACGCATATCTGAAGGATAAGTTAGCAGACGTGGTCGATAAATCAGATGATCATGAACCTCAGGACGTTGTGCTGTATGGTTTCGGCCGTATAGGTCGGTTACTGGCCCGCTTAATGATTGAGCGCCAGGGACAAAATAATAAACTGCGCCTGCGCGCAATTGTAGTGCGTGGCGGTCGTGACGGCGATCTGGAAAAACGTGCCAGCCTGCTACGTCGTGACTCGGTTCATGGGCCGTTTAACGGCAGCATTACCATCGACCACGAGCGTAATGCCCTGAAAGCCAACGGCTCGTATATCCAGGTGATTTACGCCAACAGCCCTGACGAAATCGATTACACAGCGTATGGCATTAACAATGCGCTGGTTATTGATAACACTGGTATCTGGCGTGACCGCGATGGTCTGGGCCTGCACCTTAAAGCCAAAGGTACCTCAAAAGCCCTGCTGACTGCGCCTGGTAAAGGGGATATTAAAAATATTGTATACGGCGTGAATAACAGCGACATTACTGAGTCTGACACTATCGTGTCGGCAGCAAGTTGTACCACCAATGCTATTACGCCAGTCCTTAAAGCGCTGGATGAAGAGTACGGTATTGTTAACGGTCACGTAGAAACGGTGCACTCCTATACCAATGACCAGAACCTGATTGATAACTATCATAAAGGCGAGCGCCGCGGCCGTAGTGCACCGCTGAACATGGTTATCACCGAAACCGGTGCGGCTAAGGCTGTTGCCAAGGCGTATCCAAAACTGGCCGGCAAACTTACCGGTAATGCGATTCGGGTACCTACACCAAACGTATCGATGGCCATTCTGAACCTGAATCTGGATAAAACCACCGACAAAGTGGCAGTGAATGAATTCCTTCGCGATACGGCATTGTTTTCGTCTTTGCAGCATCAGATTGATTACACGGCCTCTACGGAGGTGGTTTCTACCGACATGGTTGGCACCCGTGCAGCGTCAGTGATCGATTCCCAGGCGACTATTGTCGCGGATAATCGCTTAACCCTGTATGTTTGGTATGACAATGAGTTTGGTTACAGCTGCCAGGTAATGCGTGTGGCGATGGATATGGCCGGTATCACCGTGCCGACACTGCCAGTCTAAACCGCAATTGTACAAGCTTTAAACGGCACCTTTACTGGTGCCGTTTTTTTATCCGCACCTAACTGGCTAATAGTTGGCCAGAATCCACAAAAATCCGCTTTTCACCGTTTAAGTGCATAGTATTGTTAAACTCGACTGTGTTAAATTAAAGCCATTGGCACACCTAAAATAAAACAGATAACTATAACGACAGATGCAGATTTCCAGCCTATTTGACAGCGGTAACATCCGCGTAATCCGTGCCGAGCAACCTGATGACATCATGCTCGCTATCAATAAAGACAATCAATCCGATTTTTATCAGTGGTTCCATTTTCGCCTGACCGGTGAAGTTAACCGACTGCATACCCTGCACATCAGCGACCTGGCTTCTTCAGCTTATCCAAAAGGGTGGGAAGGCTACAATGTGCTGGCCTCCTATGACCGTCAGACCTGGTTTCGGGTCGACAGCGAGTTTAATGGCGATATCCTGACTTTCAGCATTGCGCTGGAGCAGCCGCAGGTTTATTTTGCTTATTTTATTCCATACAGCTACGAGCGCCATCTCGACCTGTTAGCCGATGCGCAATGTTCGCCATTATGTGAGCTTAAATACCTCGGTGATACCCTCGACGGCCGCGATATGTCCATGCTGGTAATTGGTGAACCGGGCGAAGATAAGCGCAACATATGGATAACCGCGCGCCAACATCCGGGTGAAAGTATGGCCCAGTGGTGTGCCGAAGGCATTATCGCCCGCTTACTGGATGAGCAGGATGGACTGAGCCGGGCACTACTGGAAAAAGCGGTATTCTATATCGTGCCTAATATGAATCCTGATGGCAGTGCCCGCGGCCATCTGCGCACTAACGCGGTGGGCGCAAACCTAAACCGCGAATGGAAAACACCTACGCCTGAGCGCAGTCCGGAAGTTTACTATGTGTTGAATGCGATGCATGAAGTAGGTGTCGACATGTATCTGGACCTGCATGGCGATGAAGCTTTGCCGTATAACTTTGTGGCAGGCAGCGAAGGGATCCCGGCTTACAACGATAAACTTAAAGCGTTGGAAAATCAGTTTAAGGACGCCTTGCTGATGGCCACGCCTGAGTTTCAGGATGAGTTTGGCTATGCCAAAGACGAACCCGGACAAGCCGACCTGACTATTGCATCGAATGCAGTGGGTCAGGCCTTTGAGTGTCTGGCTTATACGATAGAAATGCCTTTTAAAGATAATAATAATTTACCTGATCCATTATTCGGCTGGTCTGTGCAACGTTGCCAGCAGTTTGGTGAAGATATCCTGGTAGCCGCATACAATGTGGTTGGCAGTTTAAGGACATAACAACAATAAACATTAACAACAAGGGGAAACTGGTTTGGAAGGCTTGTTTAATTTTTTAACGTCGCTTGACGGGATGCTCGGGGGAGCCGACTGGTTTCCCTTTGTACTGTTAGGCGTAGGTCTGTTTTTTACGATTTATCTTAAATTTCCGCAAATTCGTTTTTTTAAACATGCGTGGAAAGTGGTTACCGGCAAGTACGATCACAACGACGACCCGGGCGATACCACGCACTTTCGGGCGCTTACGACCGCGTTATCCGGCACCGTAGGTACCGGTAATATCAGTGGTGTGGCGTTTGCGATTTTCCTCGGAGGTCCGGCGGCGTTGTTCTGGATGTGGGCAACGGCATTTTTAGGTATGACAACCAAGTTTGTTGAGGTCACGCTGTCACACAAATACCGGGTCAAAACCGAAGATGGCACCATGGCTGGTGGCCCCATGTATTTCATGGACCGTGGTCTGAACATGAAATGGCTGGCGGTTGCGTTTGCCATTGCAACGGTTATTTCATCATTTGGTACCGGTAACCTGCCACAAAGCAACGGTATTGCCACCAGTATCGAAACCACCTTTGGTTTTGAGCCCTGGATCGTAGGTAGCGTACTGGGTATTTTACTGGCACTGGTTATTCTTGGCGGCATCCAGCGTATTGCGGCGTTTACTGCCCGGGTTGTGCCCTTTATGGCGGTGGTGTACCTGATTGGTGCGCTGGCGGTAATTTTCGCTAACATTGAAAATGTGGCGCCATCTTTTGCCGCAGTGATCAGCGATGCCTTTACCGGTTCAGCGGCAGCAGGGGGCTTCCTGGGTGCGTCACTGGCTTATGCGTTTAACCGCGGGGTTAACCGGGGCTTATTCTCTAACGAAGCCGGTCAGGGTTCAGCGCCTATCGCTCACGCGGCGGCTAAAACCAAAGAGCCGGCGTCGGAAGGGATGGTGTCACTGCTTGAGCCGTTTATCGATACCATTATCATTTGTACCATTACCGGCCTGGTGATTTTGTCATCTGGCGTATGGAAAGAAAAACATGAAAACGTGTTTGATCGCTCTGATATGGTGTTTGTGGCGGGTGAGTACACCGACACAGAAGAAGCCGACAAATCGCAACTCTACGGTTTCTTAAACAGTGTTGATGGCAACGAAGTCGAAAGTTATACCGGTGCCATTACGGTGGTTAATGGTTCTGCCGTAACCGGTGGTTTCACGCTGATTAACGCTCGTTCAGTTGCCGAAGACGTACAATACCTGGTGGGCAGCGAGGATCCTTTCTCTGGTACCCTGCAGATTGAAAACGGTAAGCCGCTCAAAGAAAACCTGATTATTCAGGGTAAATCTCTGGTTCACTCAGCCTCACTGACGACCATTGCCTTTACCCGTGGCTGGTTTGGTGACTTTGGTCAGTACATTGTGTCTATTGGCTTGTTGTTGTTTGCCTTCTCAACCGCCATTGCCTGGTCTTACTACGGTGACCGTGCCATGACCTATTTATTAGGCCCACGTTCAATCATGCCGTATCGGGTAATTTATGTGGCCGGGTTTGTTTGGGCGTCATTCTCTGATACAACCCTGGTATGGGCACTCTCTGCGGTGGCTATTGTGGTAATGACCCTGCCTAACCTGTTCGGTATTGTATTACTGAGTAAAGAGATGAAAGCGACTGTCGATGAATATTGGCAGCGTGTAAAAGAGAACGAAAAGTAAAAGTAAACCAGAGCCGGATTCTGTCAGTAAAAACACTGACGCCGGCAATGTTTTTTAAAAGCCAGGGCTGACTCCTGGCTTTTTGATATGGTGTTGTATTGTTTACAGACCGATATGTGCAGCGATGCCTTTCGCTGGAGCTTGTCAGCAACAACAGTGCGTCACCCGGAAATAACGATCAGAGGAGATAGAATGGCGTTAATTGATTGTCCGTCGTGTGGTAAGAAGATGTCAGATAAAGCCAAGACTTGCCCTAACTGCGATTTCTCTTATGGCGAAGCGTCAGTCGAGGATATTGAACGCAAAGAGAACATGAAACGGTTTAAGAAAATGCATAGCATTCAAAACCAGTCGATGCTCGCGATGCTGTTATTTATTGGTGGTTTCGGTTTTATGTACTGGGGCGGGGTCGCGCCAGGTGATACCCAGCATTCTGCAGCGCTGATGGCCTGTGTAATAGGTTTTTTATGGTATGGCATCAATCGCGTACGAATTGTGCTTTTAAAACGGTCGAGTAAATGAATGTAGAACAACTTCTCGCTGCCATGACGCCAGACGTTTACGAACGTTTGCGTCAGGCTGTCGAAACGGGTAAATGGCCTGACGGCAAGGTACTGTCTGACGAACAAAAAGAAAACTGTCTGCAGGCGGTATTGTTGTACCAGGCCAGAATCGCTCAATCCAACGAACATATGACCGTTGGTGAAAGTGGCGAAATTATCCACAAGAGCAAAAGTGAGCTGCGTCGCGAATTACGCGAAAGCCAGTCTAATGAACAATCCATTGCGCGGTTTAAACAGGATGATATTTAGTCGATTTTTTTCGCCTTCCCATAGTAGTAATGATCCGGACACAAGAATTAAAGCCATTGAAAAATTATCGCCAGATTCGCCTAACGAAAGACGCATCCTGCATGAATTAGCCTTTAATGATTCGGCCGCGGCAGTCAGTCTGGCGGCCCTGGAAAAGCTCAACTCTTTTGCCCTGTGGCTGAAAATGTCACAGATCGCCAAAGAACCGCGGCTAGTTACCGCCGCACAGGCCAGGGTTGAATGCGCCCTGATTGATGGTAATGCTGAAATCAGTCAGCAGGAAATCAAAGAGTACCTGTTAAAATCGGCCCCGGCGGAGCAGGTGAGCAAATGTCTGCCGCTGATGACCGAATTGCATCAGGATAAAACCTTTTGCCTGGATATCCTCAACAAGCTCGGGCGCAGCAGTTTTACCCAACAGTTGTTTTCGGCCACCCCTGAGTCAGCGTTAAAATTCGCCATTATCGAGAACAGTCAGGATTCTGATTTATTGCAAAAGTTGTTGCGTAAGGCAACCGATGAGACGTTGCAACAGGCGTTAGCAGACCGCCTTGACTATTTGCAGGAACTGGCACAAAAACCGGTTCGACTGGGCCGCGAAGTGACCCTGGTGCTATCGAAACTGCTGGCGTTACTGGACAAATCTGATTTTGAGAAAATTAGTGCTGACCAGGCCTCGCTTAATGAGGAGTATCAGGTTCTCAAGGCCGATTTTGGCTGCCTGGATGACGAAGCGCGCCAGGAATATGAAGCCAAACTAACGACGCTCAATGAACGCGTTTCAGCATTGTTAGCCCGACTTAAACCAGAGTTTGAGGCGCAACAGCGCGCCGCCGCCCAACAAGAAGCTCAACAGGTTTGTAGTGAAACTGTGGCAGAAGTCAAACGACTTCATAAGCAACTACAGGGCGAGCAAATACTCAGTCTTACCCTCGGCGAAGTAACGGTGTTTCAACAGGCTGTTGAAAAAGCGGAAAATGCGTTGGCGGCACTGCAGGAGTATGCCGAGCCGACAGAAGAAATTGAGAGTATGCTGGAAAGTTACCGGCATATCTGGGATCGCCTGCCAGACTTACAGCGTCAGGTAGCGGCCCTGCAAACACAATTACAAACCTGGCAGCAATGGCTGGTAGATGACAACGTTAGCTGGCAGCTCGACGAGATCAAAACCAGCTGGCGTGAACAAACTGCTTCAATGGCTGTTGTACCGGTATTTTTACGTACCCAATGGCAGACGTTACTGGAACAACTAAAAGTCCGTGAACAGCAGCGTCAGTCCAGTCAACAACGTCATCTTAAACACTGCCGCAAGCATATTAACATCATCAATAACATGGTAGAGCAGGGCAAATACCGGGCCGCTATGGCACGCTTTCAGCAGCTTGAAAAAGACTATCAGAGCCTCCCGCCTGACACCCGGGCCATGCTTGAGAAACGTTTTGAACAAACCCGGGAGCAAATTGCCCGGCTGGAAGGCTGGCAGATTTATCTTGCCGCACCACGCAAGCCGGAACTGATTGAACAGGCCGAAGCGCTGCTGCAGGAAAGTCAGAATGATATGCCGGGCAGGGCACGTTCAATCAAATACCTCAGGCAGCAATGGCAGAGTCTGGGTGAATCAAATACGGTCGAAGATCAGGCCTTAAACACGCGTTTCGACGAATTGTTAGAGAAGGCTTTTGAGCCGTGTCGCCGTTATTACGCTGAACTGGAACTACAGAACGACAAGGCGGCAGCCGAGCGTCAGCAATTGATTGAGCAGATGGTAGCGCTCGCCAACGATTCAGATGAGCCGGCGCAGCAGTTTCAGCAGTTTGAAGCACTTAAAAAGCAGTGGCAGCAGGCCGGACAAACCGAAAGTGAGCGTTATCGCCAGTTACGGGAAACCTGGGACCAGGCCTGTAGTGTAGTTACCGAGGTGATTACCCCGTGGTTACAGCAAAATCGTCAGACCAAGCAGGCACTCATTGATGAGGTTAACGCCCTGAGTGAGCTCGACGATATTCAACAGGCCAGAACCGAGGCCAAAGCGCTGCAGGCCCGGTGGAAAACTATCGGCCCGGCGGGCAAGCGTTATGAGTCGAAGCTGTGGTTTGCGTTTAAGGCTGCTAACGATAATCTGTTTAATAAGGCTAAATCAGTTCAGGCTGAGCAGAAAGCGGCACAATCACAGGCCGCCAGTCAGTGGCGTGAACAATTGCAGCAGGTTCAGCAAGCGCTTCAGAATGACCAGACAGCTGCCAGTGATGTTCAGCAAATGCTGGATGAGTGCCAGTTGGCGTTAAAAGAGGTGAACGACAGCAAGCTTCAAAAAACGCTGGCAATAGAGCTGGCAGCGGTACAATCAACACTTGATGCAGCGGTTGACCTACAGCTCAATGAAGCTTTCGCCAGCGCTACAGAACAAATGCTTGAACAGGTGCTAACTGCTAAACAGCCTGTTTCGGCGCTAGCTGAAGATTATCCGATCCTGCCTGCGAGCTGGTTTAAAGGTAATGGGATTGATGAACCCCAGGACTGGCTTAAAACATTACTTACCCTTGAGGTACTGGCGCAACTGGACTCGCCGGAAGCGGATGGTTCATTGCGCTCGACAGTGCAGTTGCAAATGATGCAGGCAAAACTGAATGGCGAGTCATTGCCGTCGTCCTATCCGTTAATCGCCAAACTGCTTGCCAGTCAGGCTGTCCTGGCCGAACTGGATACCTTACCGTTCAGACAACGGTTATTCGACGTCTGTGTCCATTTTGGATTGCCCGGAGAAGCGTAAGTAGTGAAAAACAGTGTTGAATATAAATTTCCCACTCAGCCGCTGGCTTACCGGTTTTTAAATACGGTAAAGCACTTTGACGCCGAGCAACTGGTTGTTAAATACGGTCAGACAAATCATCATGTTAAAGTGAGCTACCGGATTAAAACGGAAGGTTTTGATTCGACTCTGGGTGAGCTTGACGATTTGGCCAGCCAGATGGAAGGCGAGGAAGTTTGATATAAGCAGGCAGGTCTGAGTTGATCAGGCCTGCCTGAACGCGTTAATCTGCGCTGAATTCCACCTCGTAACCCGCATATTTACGAATATTAATCACCCGGTCACCATCAAGCATCCAGTACTGGCCTTTGATGCCGGTTAATGTGCCGCTGAATTGTGGGGTTTTATCCAGGTTAATGGATTTAATCTTAACCGGGTAGTCCTCAACCGGGTAGCCAATTACATGGCTTACATCATCCACCGTAGTCACCGCCTGTATCCCTTTATCGGCAGTTATCTGAGCTAAATCATCGGCCAGCTTTTCGAGCATCTGATGTTTCAGGGCAATTAAATCCTGCTGTTCAGGCTGACCTTTCAGCATGGTCCGCCAGTTAGTTTTATCACCAATATACTGCGTACATAACTGTTCAACCTTGCCGCTGGTCAGGCGGTCGGGCACTCTTAACATCACGGTTGCCTGGCTGGCCCCCTGATCAATCCAGCGGCTGGATATGCCGTCGGTGACATGGCGGGTAATACCCACTTTCAGGTTGCCGGTATTGGCCAGATAAACAAAGTGGTCGGAAAAACAGTTTTCTTCTCCCCACTCAGGCTCGCGGCAGGTGCCTTCGTGGAAGTGGCACTTTTCTGGTTTGATAATACAGGTATCGCACTGGGCCAGTGAGATCACGCAGGGATAACAGTAGCCCTGATTAAAACTTTTTTTGGTTTTACGCTGGCAATGGGTGCAATAAATATTGCCCGTGTGCACTATGCTGACCGACTTGCCGATCAGCGGGTTCATGGATACCGAATCGTCACCCACCGGCAATTCATACTGAGCTACGTGGGCGGCATCGGTGCTGACGCGCATTTTTCTGAGAGTTCCTGAATACTGCATGTTTGTCTGTTCCTGTTAATTACTCAGTTCACCCTGCAAGCTCTGGCCAAGCTGGCGTTTAAGCTCGTCGAATGACAGTGACTGGCTGAGCAGGTAATGTAATTTTGCTAATGTAGCTTCCGGCGTCATATCGAAACCGGAAACTACGCCCGCCTGAGACAGGCCGTGACCGGTTTTATAACCGCCCATATTGACCCGGCCTTTAAAACACTGGGTGCAGTTAACCACCACTATTTCCCGGGCCGCGGCGGTTTCCAGCTGGGTTAGCAGTTGTTTGTTCTGAGGCGCGTTACCCACACCATAGCTAAGCAAAATGAGCGCGTTGACCGGCTGTTGTAAGGTATTCTCAATCACCATAGGCGAGATCCCCGGATACAGACTCACTAAACCAATGGGCTGGGCGGTCACCTTGCTTACCTTCAGTTCGGTATTGTCAGGCTTGGCAATTTTGCCCGCTTTAACCCGGATATTAATACCCGCTTCGAGTAGGGGGGGGAAGTTTGGAGAGTCGAAAGCATCGAAACCATCCGCATCTACCTTGCGGCTGCGGTTGCCACGAAACAGCTTGTTATTAAAAAACAGGCTGACTTCAGCGATGGGGTAATTGGCGGCAATATACAAAGCATTTAATAAATTCACCTGACCATCAGAGCGCAGTTCGGCTAACGGAATTTGCGAGCCGGTTACAATCACCGGTTTACTCAGGCCCTGGAGCATAAAGCTCAGTGCCGAGGCGGTATACGCCATGGTGTCAGTGCCGTGAAGGATGATAAAGCCATCAAATTTGTGATAATTCGCCGCAATATCATCGGCGATAAACTGCCAGTCGGCCGGACTCATATCTGACGAGTCCATTAGTTCATCATATTCACGTAGTGTGAACTGCGGCATTTCCGGGCGATGAAATTCCGGCATTGAAGCCAGGGTTTTGGCCAGGAAGCCAGCCGCTGGCACGTAACCCTGGGATGAAGGCCGCATACCGATGGTACCGCCGGTATAGGCAATGTAAATCTGTTTACGCATGGTTTTACCATAAACTACTGTCAGTGGCGTGATTGTAACAAGGGATCGGTGGTTGGCTAAATGCTTAATGTGGCTATTAGTTAATTGATGAGTTCACAATGGCGAAAAGTTAACTGATAATAAACGGAAGTTTTGCAGTTATGACAGGGAACAGGATGAATAAAAACGGATCGTTAGTGTGTGTCGGGCCTGGCATGATACTTGGCGCACATATGACTGAGCGTTGTAAAAATCATATCCAGCAGGCCGACGTGGTGTTTACCAGCTGTCATCCGGTTATTGAAAAATGGCTGGCGACGCTCAACTCCTGTACCTATTCATTACAGCATTTGTATGCTGACAATAAGGATCGCCGCAATACTTACCGCCAGATGCAGGAGGTCATGCTCGAAGAGGTCCGCAACAATCAAAAAGTCGTTGGTGTTTTTTATGGGCACCCGGGGGTGTTTGCTCAGGTGCCTCACCGCTCTATTCAACAGGCTATTGAGGAAGGTTATCAGGCGTGGATGGAGCCGGGTATTTCAGCCGACGCCTGTTTGTACGCTGATATGGGCATTGACCCCGGGGCTTATGGCTGCCAGCAGTTTGAGGCAAGTCAATTTATGTTTTATCAACGCCAGCTCGACCCCAGTGCGTATGTTATATTGTGGCAGTTGGGTCATGCTGGTGACTTATCTCTCACGCCGCGTCTGACCGGTGCGCCGGAAAGACAGGTTCTGGTAGATATGTTGCTTGAGTATTATGCGCCTTCTCATGAGGTGGCGATATATGAGTCGCCGTTTTTGCCTACTCAGCAACCGCGGATCATCTGGCAACGCCTGGATGAACTGCCAGAGGCGGATATTTCATTAATTTCGACGCTGGTGATCCCGCCCGGGCGGCGCTTAATACCGAATGATGAAATTGTCACACGATTAAAGTCGATTTATCCGGCGTCACATGATAAAAATACACTTAAAGACGAAGGCTGATAATAAGGAGCCAACTATGGGTGCAATCTCTCTGTTAGAAAAATTAGGTGCCGACCCGAGCCTGAATATCAATGATTTATCGCCAGCAGAGCGTGCTGAAGTGGAGCAGCTGTTAGCCACCTTAGCGCAGGAAAAAAATAACCCCACGCTTTCTATTAACGAGCCGACCGACCCGGATGATGACGATAACGTACCATCCGAAGAGCCAGCTAAAGACGCTTAAACTGATTTTAATAACGGTAGGGTAAGAACGGTACAGATGCGATTTATTTGGTTCGGTTTTCTTCTGTGCGTGAGTTGGCCTGTATTGAGTTCAGAGCATATCGATAAACTGCGGCATATCGATAGTGTTCGACTCTCCGATCATCAAACGGCGAAAGCCGAACTGGCGAGCATCCCGGTTACGGCTCTAGACAGTGATGAAGTGCACTACTACCGCTATCTGCAATGTTTAATCTTAACCGTTGATAGTGAACTCACCGATATTATCGCTCGTTACGATAGCCTGCTGGAAGAACCTGTGCAGCCGGAACTGCGGATCCGCGTACTGGGCTCGCTAATTAATTTACTCGGCGTAAAGCGCGACTGGAAAAGTGGCTTACAGCGGGTTGAGGAATTGTTAGCCTTGTTGCAGGAAATCCCGGATTCCACCTATAAGCCGGATGCTTATCTGAATCTTGCTCACTTTCACCTGAATATTGGCCAACCAGAAACCGCCTTGCATTTTGCTGAAAGAGCCTTCTCCAGTGAAACGCTGGTGCCACGCATTCGCTGCGGTTTGCATCTGGTGGTTATTTCAACCAAGGCCAAATTGCAACTCGATTCTCTTAACCTGGCTGAGTTCACTGAGGCAGACCGGGTTTGTAACAATGCGGATCAGAATTACACGATTGTTAATATCAACATCTGGAAAGCCAAATGGCTGTTACAACAGAATCGCCTCGATGAAGCGCAAACGGTGCTGACGACCACGTTAATGAAAGCAGAAAGCTTTCCCACCAGTGGGCAGTTAATTGAGATTTATAGTCTGTTTGCCATGGTCTATTGGGCCAATGAGGAGTACGACAATGCTAGTGAATATGCCGACAAAGTTATGGCAGTGGAGTTTAAGGAAGACTTCCCGCAGCCGCTCATCGACACCTATGACATAAAAAGGCAACTGGCCGAACGCAATGGCAATTACCAACAGGCCTACCAGTATCTGACGACCCGTCAGCAACTGGAACAGAATATGTACGAACGGCAACTGGCGGATGAAATTGCTATCCAGCAGGCACGTTTTGACATTGATGCCAAACAAAGTGAAATTGAGTTACTGGATAAACAGAATGAACTGCTAAAAGCCGAATCCATGCTTATCAACGAACGTTTGGAGAATTCATTACTGGCACTGGCGTTGGTGTCGATTCTGTTGTCATCGTTGTTATTTTGGTCGTATCGCAGTCGTAAAGTGCAGTCCAAGTTAAGGATGTTTGCACAAACCGACGCGCTGACGCAGATTGCCAATCGTGGTCACTTCACTGATTGTTTAACCGAAAAATTAACTCAGGCGCAGAAAAACGGTAGTCTGGTTGGCCTGATACTGCTCGATCTTGATCATTTTAAAAATATTAATGATACCTATGGTCACCAGGTCGGAGACTGGGCATTAATTCAAACCGCAAAAGCCATTAAAGAGAGTGTTGGTGACGATACTATTGTGGGCAGGTTAGGCGGCGAAGAGTTCGGCGCAGTGATTACCGGTAAGCTGGAGGGCGAAATTATGCACATTGCCGAACGTTGCCGGCTTGCGATTGAAAATATTCAGTCAACCATGAGCGAGTATCAGTTTAAGTTAACCGTGAGTGCCGGCGTCAGCAATTCTTCCCAGGCTGGCTACAAGCTTGAAAATCTTTATGCGGCAGCCGATTTAGCGCTCTATCAGTCCAAACATTATGGTCGCAACCGGGTTTACGAATACTCGTCAACACTGGTAGGTTAATTCTTTACATTTACTGCTATATTTACCCCTGCAAGCGCGCTCAGCAAGCATTGTAAACTGTATGGGTATTTATCCTTAACTATCCGTGCAATGATTAATAAGTCCGTCTGTCTGAAGTAAAGGCAAGTTATTTGGTGTCGCGAGTTATTCCCAGACCGTTACAGCAGTTATCCGGTGTCATCGGGTTGCTGATAGTAATGCTTTCGTTGCCGGTAAGCGCAGCAGAAAACCCCGCACAGTTGTTGGCGCAAGCCGACACGCTGCGTGTCAGCGATCCTGCCAGGTCAGGACAGATCTTACAGGCATTAGATGACCAGGTTTTAACCCCGGTTGAACAGGATTTCCGTGACTATTTGCTGGGCTTTCACGCTGCAATAGCCAGTGATTCTGACCGCGCAGTTAGCATTATCGAACCTATAAGTCGCCGGCACCCGGCTGATGAGCTTGGCTTACGTACCAGAGCCACACTACTTAGCATTTACTATGGTTACCGGGAATGGTCGGAGGGGTTGCTGCTGACTGCCGAACTTAGGGAGCTGTTAGGCCAATTGCCGCGCAACAATACCTGGTACACCGCCAACCTAAGCGTGCTGATGTACTATATTAATCTGGATATGCACAACGAAGCGCTACAGCTTCTTGAGCGGGTTACCGGCCCCGAACTGGCGAAGGTAAGCGGCGAGATGCGCTGCCGCTATCTGGCACAGGAATTCAGAGCCCAAAAGGGTCTCGATATTAATGCGATTACCCCTCGATGGCTGGCAACCCTGGAGGTGGCTTGTCTGTCGCTGCCAAAAACGCTTTACACCGTTGAGCCCTTCCTGAACTGGACCCGTTATTTACTTGATTCCGGGCAGTATGAGGCCGTTTTAGCCGCTGTCAGGCGTTATGAACAGGCAGTTAAATCACTCAACTATTTTTACTATTGGGTTGTCCTTAAAAACATCGAAGCCGAGGCCCACTATGCATTGGGCCAGTACGATAAAGCTGAAACGATAGTCGACCCCTTACTGGCGCGGCCAGAGATGGCTGACTATTCAGAAGGGCTGGTTGCTGCAGCCGTGCTGAAAGCGAAAATCCGCAAACAACAGAACGATTATGAGCAGGCCTACCACTGGCAGCAAATTGCCATCGACAGTGAAAGTAGTCAAAACCGCCTGGCTGCTACCAAACAACTCGCGGTGAATAAGGCCCAGGCGACTCTTCGCCAGGCAGACGAAAACCTTCGCCTGCTCTCCAGTCATCAGGCATTGCTGGCTAATCAGCTTGCCCGGGCTGAACAAAACGTAATTGGTACTTATTTACTCGTTGCGCTGGCAGTGTCGCTGGTGTTTATCACGATTTTTAGTATTCGTAAGTTGCAAAAGCAACAACTACTACTATCCAGTCTCGCTTCAACGGACACCCTCACCGGGCTCGATAACCGTCGTGAATTTATGCAAGTCACGCAACAGGCACTGCGCAGCAATAACACTGAAGAGCCGCTCAGCCTGATCATGTTTGACCTGGATAACCTGAAGTGGATTAATGATAATTTTGGCCATCAGGCCGGCGATTGGGTGCTGTGTGAGGTTGGCAAAATCTTAAGCGCGCGCCTGGTAGAAACCACAGTCAGTTGTGCGCGGGTTGGCGGGGAAGAGTTTGTCCTGTGTTTAAAGGGGATGGATGTCAATCAGGCGCTGGCCTATTGTAGCGATATTCAAAGCTGGCTGGCCGGAATTGATACTAAAGCGAAACTGGACGGTTTGCAGCTGAGTGCCAGTTTTGGGGTATGCGACACTCATCAGGTAGGTAAACAACTGGACTCGCTTATCAGCGGCGCCGACCTCGCTATGTATAAAGCGAAAAAAGCCGGACGCCGCCAGGCCGTAAAATACCCGATGGAACAGGGCAGTAAAGAAGAGGCTATTTAACCTCTTCTCCGGCCGCCTGACGGTCGGCATGATAACTCGAACGAACCATTGGGCCACACGCGGCATGGGTAAAGCCTAATGCCTTAGCGGTATCGCCAAGTGCATTAAATTCATCCGGGTGCACATAGCGTTTTACCGGGAAGTGGTGACGGCTTGGCTGCAGGTACTGGCCCAGTGTCAGCATCTCCACATCATGCGCACGCAGGTCTTTCAGAACCTCAGCAATCTCTTCCTGACTCTCACCCATTCCCATCATCAAACCAGATTTGGTGGGTACGTCAGGATGTTGGGCTTTGAATTTTTTGAGTAAGTCGAGTGACCACTGGTAATTGGCGCCTGGACGACATTCGCGGTACAAACGCGGAATGGTTTCCAGGTTATGGTTAAATACATCTGGTGGCGCATCTTTAAATATCTCCAGCGCTCGGTCCATTCGGCCACGAAAATCCGGTACCAGCACTTCGATTTTAGTTGCCGGGCTGTGTTCACGAATGGCATTAATACAATCCACAAAGTGCTGAGCGCCGCCATCACGCAAGTCATCGCGGTCTACCGAGGTGATCACCACGTATTTCAGCGCCATTTCTTTAATGGTAGTGGCCAGTTTAAGTGGCTCCTCGGCGCTTGGAGGTAATGGTTTACCATGGGCAACATCACAGAACGGGCAACGACGGGTGCAGATATCACCCAGAATCATAAACGTTGCGGTACCATGGTTGAAACATTCCGCCAGGTTAGGGCAACTTGCTTCTTCACAGACCGAGTGCAGATTATTTTTGCGCAGCGTCTTCTTGATGTGATCAATCCGGTCAGTGGTGCGAGGCAGCTTGATTTTGATCCATTCCGGCTTACGGAGCATTTCCTCTTTTTCAGTCGGAACGATGGTAACCGGAATGTGCCTGACCTTTTCATCATCGCGGAGTTTTACTCCGGCTTTTGCCTTTACGTTACTCATTAAAGCCTTCTATTGTTTGCAAATTGGGCAGAGCAAGTTTGGCCTGTAAATGGCTTAACATCAGCTCTGTCGCTTCTTGAATATTATCCGGCCCGCCAAGGCGGGCGCAGTCTGTCATGGCCATACCCTGATAACCACAGGGATTGATTCGCTCAAAAGGCGCAAGGTCCATATTAACGTTGAGTGCCAGACCATGAAAAGAGCAGCCTTTACGAATGCGTAAACCCAGTGAACATATTTTCTCACCGTTAACATAGACGCCAGGCGCATCGGGGCGGGCATTAGCGGTAATGTTGCTGTCTGCCAGCGTGGCTATTACCGCGTCTTCCATAGCGCTTACCAGCTCGCGAACGCCCATCTTACGGCGCCTGACATTGAGCATCAGATAGATAACTAACTGGCCTGGTCCGTGATAGGTGACCTGTCCGCCACGGTCAACCCGCACTACCGGGATATCACCGGGCATCAGAATGTGCTCAGCTTTACCGGCCTGACCCTGGGTAAACACCGGCTCGTGTTCAACCAGCCATATTTCGTCGGCGTCTTCAGCGGTACGCTGATCAGTGAAGGTTTGCATAGCCTGCCAGACCGGCTCATAAGTTCGCTTGCCTAACTGCCTGACAATCACCTTATCCCGGGCGTCCTTATTAACGGCATCTGTCACTTAAAGTACAACTCTCACTAATTCGATTTTGGCCAGTTCGGTATAAATTAATTCCATATGTTCTTTGCTGGTTACCGTAACGGCAACCGATACAGAGTGGTAATTCCCTTTAGCGCTTGGCTTTACCGCTGGCGCATAGTCGCCCGGCGCGTGTTCCTGCAGGCAGGATACCACATGTAACGGTAAATCTTCGTGGGCGATGCCCATCACTTTAAAGGTTTGAACCGTGGGGAAGTCCAGCAGTTCGTCAAACCGAGTGTCTAATTTAGTCACTTTTGCTTACCTCTCAAAATAGCACGGCACGAATTCTACCAATTCGTGCCGTACACCACCAGACGCATGTAGGTTCCAGGCGATTATCTGGTATTAATCATTCAGACCTAACTGTAAAGTTACATAATCGAGCAGCCGATCGAAAAGGCCACCTTCTTTAACTTCCTGTAAGGTCACTAACGGGTACTGCGCTACGTCTTCACCTTCTAACTGGATATACAGGGTGCCAACCACTTCGCCTTTAGCGAGCGGTGCTTCCAGACTTTTATCCAGTTCAAAGTTCGCTTCCAGGTTAGCCACCTGACCACGGGGAATGGTAATTGGCGTAGACTGGTTAATACCTAAATCCACGGTATCCCGATCACCCATGTAAATACGATGCGAAACAAAACTGTCACCGGCTTTATAAGGGGTCACAGTTTCGTAAAAACGGAAGCCATAGCGCAGGAGCTTTTTATTCTCTACCTTACGTGCTCGTTCGCTGTCTGTGCCCATTACTACTGAGACCAGGCGCATATCACCCTGGGTGGCAGAGGTAATCAGCGAGTAACCGGCATCCGAGGTATGGCCGGTTTTAATGCCGTCTACGTTAAGGCTTTGATCCCACAGCAGGCTGTTGCGGTTATACTGCTTGATGCCGTTGTAAGTGAATTCTTTTTCACTGTAGATTTTGTACATGTCCGGTGTCTCTTTTACCAGCGCGCGCGATAGCGTTGCCATGTCACGTGGTGAGGTGTAGTGATCCGGATCGTGCAGGCCATGGGAGTTAACAAAGTGACTGGCATTCATTCCCAGGTTGGCGGCATGGGCATTCATCATGCTGGCAAACGCACTTTCAGAACCGGCTATGTGTTCGGCCATGGCTACACAGGCGTCGTTACCAGACTGTACAATAATGCCGCGTAACAGATCGTGCACGGTGACTGTGGTACCTACCTCGATAAACATCTTCGAAGAATCCGGAAAATTCTTGGCCCAGGCATTTTCAGAAATTTTCACTTCGTCATCTAACGAAATGTTGCCGGCTTGCAACTCTTTACCAATCACATAAACCGTCATAATTTTGGTCAGACTGGCAGGCGCCAGCTGCATGTCAGCGTTTTGTTCGGCAATACTGGTGCCGGTTTCATAATCGAGTAACACGAAGCCGGCGGCGGCAACGGTCGGAGGCGGTGGAATTACGACCGCAGCTCTGGCAGTTTGCCAGTAAGCACTGAGTAAAAGCAAAGTGCTGAGTAGCAAGGCAGACAGGAAAGACGGTTTAGCGCGCTTTATTTTATTATGCATGGTTTTACCGTTTGAGTTGAAAGCGAAAATCTGTTGTATCGTTGGCATTTTAACGTATGCCGTAGGCTTGGACTAGAGTCGGGGCAAAAAGTTTAATTTCAATGAGGCTGCAAGATATTTTCTGCGATTTTTATAACGACAGACTCGCCGCTACTTTATACGCGCCGGGGTAGCCATTTTGTTTCAGTTCATCCAGTAACATATTGAGCTTAAAGCGGTCGGTCAGGGGCCCGAGTCGCAGCCGGTAAATATCATCAATGAGGGGAAACTCGGCCGGTACCTGGTACAGCGACGACAGCCCGTCCGACAGCTTTTTTGCGCGGTCGGCATCAGACAGGGCTGCCACCTGAATATAATAGCCCTGACTGGTAGCTATCTCATTCAAAACATCACTGTCACCCTGTTCGGTGGCCAGTGGATCCGGGCCTGTTTCTGCGGCAGTCTGACTGGCAGTTTGCAGAACGTCCTCGGCAGGTAATTCGCCGGCATACAGCGCGTAGGGAACGGGTGGTTCATTGCCAACGGTGACCATATCATCACTGTCGACATGGATAACCTCGAGTTTTACCCGGGTGGTGCCGTGCTGATGAAAACCCAGTTTTTTGGCTGCTGCGTAAGATAAGTCTATGATCCGTTCAGAGTGAAACGGGCCTCGGTCATTTACCCTTACAATAGCCTGTTGTTGATTATCGAGATTAGTTACCCGCACGTAAGACGGCAGCGGCAGGGTTTTATGCGCAGCTGTCATGCCGAACATATCGTACACTTCACCGTTAGAGGTGATGTGGCCATGAAACTTCTGACCATACCATGAGGCTTTCCCCATGGCCGTATAGCCTTTACCCGTTTTCAGCGGACGATAATATTTGCCCAGCACCTCGTAGGGTAGGCTGTTTTGTTCCCGGTAAGGTTCATACTTAGGCTCTGCATCTTCCATAAGCGGCTCAGGATAAACAAAATCCGGTGCAGAATCTGTGGTCTGAGAATAGCGTGACGGCGCCTGACAGGCGCTTAGTAACATCGTTACAGTAAGGCTTAAGAAAAGTGAATACCGGGTCATTAGCGCGACAATAATCGTTTTTGTGTGCCGATGCCCATAAGCATGCCAAATCCGGCTAACAAAGTCACCATTGATGTGCCCCCATAACTTACCAGCGGTAAAGGAACCCCAACCACCGGCAGAATACCCGAAACCATGCCCATATTCACAAACACGTACACAAAAAAGGTCAGTGTAATACTCCCGGCCAGTAATTTGCTGTAAGCGTTCTGGGCACGTACTGCCAGCATCAGGCCGCGGACAATAATAAACAGGTAAATAGCAAGTAACAGCAACACTCCGGTTAGGCCAAACTCTTCACTGAACACGGCAAAAATAAAATCAGTGTGGCGTTCGGGTAAGAACTCCAGCTGGGACTGGGTACCTTGTAACCAGCCTTTGCCCTCGAGTCCTCCAGAGCCGATGGCAATTTTAGACTGGATGATGTGATAACCGGCTCCCAGAGGATCACTCTCCGGGTTCATAAAGGTGATAACCCGCTGCTTCTGATAATCCTGCATCAGGAAGAACCACATAATCGGCAGAAACGCACCGCCGAGCCCGGCAACTATGGTGATCAGTCGCCAGCTCATGCCGGCCAGAAAAATAGCAAATACACCGGAGCTGGCAATCAACAGGGAGGTGCCGAGATCAGGCTGTTTGGCAATCAGGATAGTGGGGATCACCACCAGCATAAAGCCAATTATAATTTGCGGCAGCCGTGGTGGCAGTGTGAATTTACTGATATACCAGGCCACCATCATGGGAACCGCCAGCTTCATCGCTTCGGACGGCTGAAAGCGAATAAATCCAAGGTCAAGCCAGCGCTGGGCGCCTTTACCAATATCACCAAATACCAGCACTGCTATCAGCATTAGTATTCCGGCACCGTATGCGTAAATACTTAAGCGCCTGAACGCCATGGGCGGCACCTGAGCGAGCACGACCATTACACCGATAGCAATGCCGAGACGGACAACCTGACGTTCTATCAGTGCCATGTCCTGACCACCCGCGGAGTAGATAGTTATCAGGCCCACTCCCATCAATACCAACAAACCTAGTAGTAACGGCAGGTCAATGTGGATCCGATCCCAAAAGCTGATGTGATTTTCTTTTAACGTGCTGCGCTTCACTGGGAAAACTCTCTGTTAGTCTGTTGCCCGGCGGCAAAGAGTTCCGGCTGATAAAGTTCAAAATAAGCATCCATCATCAGTCGCGCCATGGGGGCTGCATTTTTACTACCACCACCAGCGTTTTCCAGCACTACGGCCACAGTGATTTCCGGCTTATCGTAAGGTGCGTAGCCTATATACATGGCGTTGTCGCGCAGACGCTCGTCGACTTTGTCTGCTTCATATTCCTCGCCCTGAGCGACCGAAAATAACTGCGCGGTACCGGTTTTACCGGCTGAGATGTATGGGGTATCGGCAAATGCAAAGCGGGCACCGCCAACTTCGCCGTTAACCACCTGATACATGGCGTCCTGAATGACATCCCAGTTATCGCGGTTAACAATATCGATGGGGCGCAAAAATTTAAGCGGTTCAGGTTGCATAGTGCCGTCGGCCTCGCGATAGCCCTGCAGGATCTGCGGTACAAACCGGGCACCGTAGTTAACCAGCGCATTAGTAGCGTGAACCAGTTGAATAGGGGTCGTTGTCCAGTATCCCTGGCCAATGCCTACCGCAATGGTATCGCCGATGTACCAGGGCTGATTAAAGCGGGCCCGTTTCCAGCCTCGACTTGGCATATTGGCGTCGCTCTCTTCGTATAAGTCGATGCCGGTATAATCACCAAAGCCGAACTCCGACATGTAATCGCTGATTTTATCGATGCCCATTTCGTAGGCCAGATCATAAAAATACGTATCGCAGGACACCTCCACCGCGCGGGTCAGATTTACCTCGCCGTGGCCCCATTTACGCCAGTCGCGCCAGACATGAGAGACATTGGGCAAGCGGTACTTGCCGGTATCGGTAATCGAGTATTCAGGTGTCACCGTATCAGTTTCCAGTCCCAGTAATCCCAGCAGCGGCTTAACTGTTGAAGCCGGTGGATATTGCCCCTGGGTGGCACGGTTAATTAACGGGCGGTCCGGCGAATTAAGTAATGCCGAGTAATTTTTACTGCTGATCCCATGCACAAATAAATTGGGATCGTAACTGGGATTAGAGTACATCGCCAGGATACCGCCGGTATGCGCAGAGGAAATAATGATTGTGCCGCGCTGATCTTTCAGCGCTTCCTGCGCCGCCTGCTGCAGGCGAATATCAATATTCAGAACAATATCGCGACCCGGAGTGGGCGGTTGAACATCCAGAGTGCGAATTATCCGGCCCTGACTGTTGACTTCAACCTGCTGATAACCGACTTCGCCGTGGAGAATGTCTTCGTGATATTTTTCAATGCCCAGTTTGCCAATATCATAGGTGGCCGCGTAGTTGGCCTCCTCACCGGCCTCCTGGATTTTTTGCAGGTCTTTTTTATTGATTTTAGACACATAGCCGAGGGCATGGGTGAGAGTTTCTTTATACGGATAGTAACGGGCCAGGCGCGCCTCGATGGAAACGCCGGGAAAACGGTGGCTACGGCTGGCAAAGCGGGCCACTTCTTCTTCCGTTAAGCGGGTGCGCAGCGCTACCGGCTTAAACCGGCGCTGTCCGCGCAGAGACTGTTTGAAATCTTCCACCTCATCATCAGTAATACCCATCAGCGCCTGCAAAAATATGAGCGTATGCTCAAGATTATCGACTTTCTCGGGGATAATTTCGAGGCTGTATACCGGCCGGTTTTCTGCCAGTAATACGCCGTTACGGTCGTAAACGAGACCGCGATTTGGCGCAATAGGCAACACTTTAATCCGATTGCCGTTTGAGCGGGTCTGGTAATCTTCAAAGTGCTCTACCTGCAAAAAGTAGAGGTTACTCACCACCATTGCCAGCAGGGCAAATACTACCAGCCCGGCAATCACTGCCCGGCGGGCAAACAGGTTTGCCTCAGCCGTGTGGTCGCGAATGGTCTGACGCTTAATCGGCATGCATTATTCTCTGTGGTAGGGGTGGTTCTGGGTAACAGACCAGGCCCGGTACAGAGATTCGGCGACGATGATTCGTACCAAAGGGTGCGGCAGAGTAAGAGGGGAGAGTGACCAGCGTTGTTCGGCCAGCTCACAGCATGCCGGGGCAAGGCCTTCTGGTCCGCCGATGAGTAAACTGATATCGCGACCATCCATTTTCCAGCTGTCTAACTGGCGGGCCAGCGCCGGAGTGTCCCACGGGCGGCCGGTGACTTCCAGCGTGACCACTTTATCGGACTTACCAATAGCCGCAATCATGGCTTCGCCTTCCTTTTGCAGGATACGTTTGATATCTGCGTTTTTGCCGCGTTTGCCCGGCACAATTTCGGTAAACGTTATCGGCATATCCGCCGGGAACCTACGCAAAAACTCGTTGGTGCCGGTGCTCACCCAGTCTGGCATTTTATTACCAACCGCAATTACCTGTATGCGCACAGTTTACTAACTCCGTGTCGGCCGGGGAGTTAACCCCAAAGCTTTTCCAACTGATAAAAATCCCGGGCTTCATCCTGCATGATATGCACAATGATATCGCCTAAGTCGACCAGTACCCAGTCGCCGGTTTCCTTGCCTTCCACATTTAGCGGGGCATGACCGGCGTGCTTGGCTTCTACCTGCACATGTTCGGCAATCGAACTGACATGGCGTTTGGAATTACCCGAACAAATAACCATGGTATCAGTGACGGTTGATTTTCCTTTTACATTTAATTCAACGATATCCCGTCCTTTCATATCGTCAATTTTGTCTAAGACAAACGCTTTGAGTTGCTCGTGTTGCAAAAGTTCTCCTCACTGACACCTTAAATGGTGCCGTATAACTTATGTTGTTTAATATAGTGCAGAACTGCCGGACTAAGCCAGTCAGTCACCACACGGTCAGTTGTTTGTCCGGCAGTCAGCGCATCACGTAATTGCGTGGAAGACACGGCATAGTCCTGACTGTCGGTATAATACACCAGCCCGGCAGGCTGGTGATAAAACGTGTCTAATTGCGTGCACTGGCGTTCAGTCAGCCAGTGGCGCAGTGTTTCATCCGGCTCGCCGGGCGAAGCTGGTCTGCGCATAACCACAATATGACAGTAGTCTGTTAATGCTTGCCAATGATACCAGCTCGGCAGATTATACAGTGAATCTTCACCCAACAGAAAAAACAATGGCTCACTGCCCAGCGTGCGGCGTAAATGCTGTAGCGTCTTTACTGTATAAGAGGGCGCAGGTAAGGATAATTCCAACGGCTCAACATATAACGCGGGCTCATCCGCACAGGCCAGTTCAAGCATTTTTAAGCGGTGGGCTGTGGTTGTTTCCGGCGCCGTTTTATGCGGTGGTAATTTGCACGGTAATAAAGCCAGCCGCTCAACGCCAATCTCATTAATGGCTTCCAGTCCCGCTTTTATATGGCCCTGATGCGGCGGGTTAAAGGTCCCCCCTAATATCGCTCGCATCAGAGCGTATCTGCACTTTCAGCAAATGCCATATGCGCCAGCGGCACACCGGTGAACAACAGACATAAATGGCAAAGTTTGATATATGGCCTGACCACAGACGTCTGCTTAAAAAGCTGGTCGGCTTCGGTGAGCTGCTCACCAATCAGCGTCAGATCGTGTTTAGACAACCGTTGCATTGCTTGCTGATAGTAGCCCTGACGGTTTTTCCAGATCCCCAGCTTCGGCCAGGTGATTGTCTGACCGCTGTTTTGCAGATGATTCAGCTTCCACAACGTCTGCCACTCGCGTACCAGTGCCCAGATAATAATATTAGGTTCAATGCCTTCACTTTCCAGCCGTTGCAGTATTTTGACGCAGCGGGTGCGATCGCCCTGCAGCATGATATCCACCAGCTGAAAAACGTTGAAGCGCGACTGATCCACCAGGGCGCTGGCCAGTTTTTCTTCGTCCAGCTGTTTGTCCGGGTAGGCCAGGGTAAGCTTTTCAATTTCCTGAGCGGCAGCCATCAAATTGCCTTCGCTAAAGTCAGCAATGAGCTTCACGCAGGCGGGTGTAAACTGAAAGGACTCTGATTGCAGGCGTTGCTGGATCCACTTGTGCAGCTGCGCGCCTTCCAGCGGATAGCAAATGGTGAATACGCCTATGGCGTCGAGGGCTTTAAACCATTTGGTTCGCTGCACGTCCTTGCCAATTCTGCCGCCATGGATGATGAGCAGCGTATCGCTCGATAAGTTTCCGGCCAGGTCGGTAAGGATACCTGCACCTTCGGTACCGGGCTTGCCGGTGGGTAATTCAAGCTCGATTAGCTGGCGGGCCGCAAACAGCGACATACTCTGGGTCGCATCGATTAAACGTGACCAGCTAAACTCGCCATCAGCCACCAGAACCGTGCGTTCATCGAAGCCTTGCTGTTTGGCTGTTGTTCTTAATGCCTGTAGAATTTCAAACTTTTGCTGAGGCTCATCACCAAAAACCAGATAGCAGCCCTTTAGACCCTCTTTTAAGGTTTGCCTGAAGCGATCGGGATAAACCTGCACCTGATTAAAGCCCCGCGTACTGACTGGATAACAAACGAATCATGCGATCGGCTGCTTCCAGACGCATTTCACTGAGCACCAGATTCAGCTCACGCGATTTTGCCAGCACCTGATCGGGGTCATCCTGATATTCCCGTAATACTTCAAAGGAGGTTTTCAGTTCCTCACCGTTGGGAAACAGTACCGTATAGCGAACAGCATAAATGAGCTCATATTCTGCTACCTGACCGGTAGCAAAGACCGACAGTAGCCGGCGATCCAATGACTCGGGTTGCAGGCGCAGGGTTATCGTTGTTTCTTCAAGACCGGGGGCGGCTTCCGGGCCGCCTTTGATCTGATATACATTCATGCGATTTTCCAGCGCTCGCACCAGTGGTGCGTTCTGACTGGTTGCCTGAACGTACAGGTAGTCGGTGTTGCTTGGCAGGGTTTTATCGCTGCGCAAATGAAAACCACAGCTGGCGAGAGCCAGTGTGGTTATCATCAGGATCAGACTTTTACTGATAACAGTTAATCCGCGCATTAGTTAGCCACGATATTCACCAGCTTACCGGGCACCACAATGACCTTACGGATGGTCTTGCCTTCGGTAAACTGCTGCACATTGGGCTGGTCTTTAGCCAGTTGTTCCAGCTCGTCTTTGCTGGCAGTGGCTGAGACGGTAATTTTAGCCCGCAGTTTACCGTTAACCTGAACAATGATTAGCTTTTCGTCTTCAACCAATGCGTCTTTATCAGCCACCGGCCACGGCGCTGTTTCAATGCTGTTGGTATGACCAAGCTTAGCCCACAGGTGATGGCAGATGTGCGGCGTGATTGGATTCAACAGCAAGACAATGCTGTTAACCGCTTCACGCATTAAGGCGATATCCTGGCTGCTTTCCTGCGGTGCTTTTTGCAGGTGGTTAAGCAACTCCATGATCGCGGCTACCGCCGTGTTGAACGTCTGACGACGGCCCAAATCATCACTAACTTTTTCAATGGTTTTGTGCAGTTCACGGCGCAGTGCCTGCTGCGGCTTATCCAGCGCTTTAATGTCGAGCTCCCCGGGGGTGCCGGCAGCCAGATGATCATTAACCAGTTTCCAGACACGGCGCAGGAAGCGGTTAGCGCCTTCTACCCCTGAGTCTACCCATTCCAGCGTTTGCTCTGGTGGCGCTGCAAACATAGTAAACAAACGTACCGTATCGGCACCGTACTGATCGATAACCTGTTGCGGGTCGATACCGTTATTTTTCGATTTCGACATTTTGGTCATACCGCCGTGCTGAACCGGCGTATTATCGGCGGTTAGCCAGGCTTTCACGATCCGGCCCTTGTCATCTTTTTCGGTGGCCACTTCAGTGGGCGAATACCAGGTTTTCTTCCCTTTTTCGTCTTCACTGTAGTAGGAGTCAGCCAGCACCATGCCCTGACACAGCAAACGCTTGTAAGGTTCGTCAGATTCAACCAGTCCTTCATCACGTAGTAATTTGTGATAGAAGCGGGAATATAACAGGTGCAGGATAGCGTGTTCGATACCGCCTACATATTGATCAACTGGTAGCCAGTAGTTAGCTTTGGCCGGATCCAGCATGGCATCATCGGTAGTCGCACAGCTGTAGCGCGCGTAGTACCAGGAAGATTCCATAAAGGTGTCAAAGGTATCGGTTTCGCGCAGTGCAGCTTCACCGTTGTAAGTGGTTTTGGCCCATTGTGGGTCGGCTTTAATTGGCGAGGTTACCCCGTCCATTTCCACATCTTCAGGTAATACTACCGGCAGTTCATCGGCCGGTACCGGCACGGATTCACCGTTTTCCAGATTCAGCATCGGGATAGGCGCCCCCCAGTAACGCTGACGGCTCACGCCCCAGTCACGCAGGCGATAGTTTACCTTACGCTGACCACAGCCGAGATCCACCAGTTTGTCGGCAATACCGTTAAAGGCAGCGTCAAATTCCAGTCCGTCAAAGTCGTTAGAATTAATCAGTACGCCTTTTTCGGTGAAGGCTGACGCGCTCAGATCACATTCGACATTGCTACCTTGCTGTGGCTCGATAACCTGCTTGATGGGTAAATCGTAGCGGGTAGCAAATTCCCAGTCACGCTGATCGTGTCCAGGTACCGCCATGACTGCGCCTGAGCCGTAATCCATCAATACGAAGTTAGCTACCCATACTGGTAATTGCTCGCCGGTTAACGGATGGACCACGTAAAAGCCGGTTGAACAGCCTTTTTTCTCCATGGTGGCCAGCTCGGCTTCGGCGACTTTGGTGTTTTTGCATTCGTCGATGAATTTAGCAACACCGGCATTGTTCTGCGCGGCGGCCTCGGCCAGCGGATGCTGCGCAGCCACGGCAACATAGGTGACGCCCATAAAGGTATCCGGACGCGTGGTGTAAACCGTTAAATCGCTGACATCATTAACTTGCTCAGCCATCTTAAAGGTAATTTCAACGCCCTCAGAACGACCAATCCAGTTAGCCTGCATAGCCCGAACCTGTTCCGGCCAGTCTTCCAGTTGTTCGAGATCCTGTAACAGCTCTTCGGCGTAATCAGTGATTTTAATGAACCACTGGGGGACTTCTTTTTGTTCAACCACCGCGCCTGAACGCCAGCCACGGCCATCAATAACCTGTTCGTTGGCGAGCACGGTTTGGTCTACCGGATCCCAGTTAACCGTGGAGTTTTTCTTATAAACCAGGCCTTTTTCATACAGGCGCGTGAAGAACCACTGCTCCCAACGATAGTAGTCTGCCTTACAGGTGGCGACTTCACGGTCCCAGTCGTAGCCGAAGCCCAGCGATTTAAGCTGGTTTTTCATGTAGTCAATATTTGAGTAGGTCCATTTGGCCGGCGCGGTATTGTTATTAATTGCCGCGTTTTCTGCTGGCAGACCAAAGGCATCCCATCCCATGGGTTGCAGTACATTTTTGCCCTGCATACGCTGAAAACGGCTGATTACATCACCGATGGTATAATTGCGCACGTGTCCCATGTGGAGGCGGCCACTGGGGTAGGGGAACATAGACAGGCAGTAAAACTTCTCTTTACCCGGCTCTTCTGTCACCTTAAAGGCATTGGTATCTTGCCAGTGCTGCTGCACCGCACTTTCGATTTCTTGTGGGTTGTACTGATTTTCGGCCATTTACCTGAGGCTTCCGCTTTATTTAACTTTAACAACTGTACCGGCGGCAGGTGTGAAAAAGAGTCTAAACACCACCACCAGTAGATTATGGGTATAATAACCCCATAGAATAACTTAGCGGTGGCGTATGCCACAATAGGCGGAACCGAATGAAGCGGAATATTTGGCTCAATTGACCGTAATTTAATCGTTTGCGAGGTAATTTGCCAGGCCCTGTAACTGCAAACCCTGCACCTCGGCTACCACAGGCGCCAGTTTGCTAAAGCCATCGGGTGTAAAACCCTGTACACGATAGGTCAGGGTAATCTGAGTACCATTGGACACTGACTCAAATACCCAGTCCAGCGAGCCAAACACGCCCATGCCCTGCAAGGGGCCGAGGCCGCCGGTCATTCTGAGTAATTTTAGTGGATCGACAAATACGACCTGCATGTGCTGTGCGGAGCGATTTCCTGCTACTTCACAAAAACATCCACCGGCGTTTGCCTGCAGGGTGAATTGGCCTTCTTCGCCCCACCAACTGTGGCTTTTCGGCCACCACTTATCAATATCAGTGATAAGTGCACGCCAGACCTCATCCGCCGGTGCAGCAATATGGACCTTATTCTCAACAATAAAGCCGTTCTCACTGACGGCAATAACTTCTGGTTTGGCGAAGCAGGCAGTACTCAGCAGCAAGGTAAACAAGGCTACTAACTTCATTATGGAGGTTCCAAACATGGGGTTATGAGTCAATGGCTCAGGCTAGTATGGAAATTGAGCAAACACAAGTTTAGGGTTTGACAGGCAAGGGGATTCAGGATTCACTGTAGTGAGATTAGATAAAGAAGAATATAGCTATGACCTGGGAGCGGTTACCTGCCACACAGCTCACCCCCAATATAAATCGTCGCGCCATCAATCAGGCACTTAAGGATGACGCGGCGTTAAATTCGACCTTTATAGGTCAGGAGAGGGCCCGCGAGGCGCTCACCTTCGGTTTAAATATCGATTCTACCGGTTACAATCTTTATGTGATGGGCGAGCATGCCACGGGCAGATTCACCCTGGTTAAGGAATACATCGAACGGCATGTAAGTAAGCTGGCCACGCCCGATGACTGGTGTTTTATCAACAATTTTGAGGAAGAACGCGAGCCTCTTGTGCTGCGCATGCACCCGGGCGGAGCGCGGGAATTTGCCCGGGATATGGCCAATCTGGTGGATGAATTGCTCGATACCTTCCCGGCGGCCTTTGATAACCCTGGATATCAGCGTAAAAAAGCGGCAATTGCCAGGCACTTTGAACAAAAATACGATGAAGCCATCAATAGTGTTGAACGCTTTGCCCAGGCTAATTCAGTGGCCATGCATGAAGAGCAGGGCACCGTAAGCTTTGCCCCCATTGTAAATAATAAACCCATTGATGACAGTGAATTTGCCCAACTCACCGAACAGCAGCGCGAAGGGTTTTACAAGTTAATCGATGAGCTGGAAAACCGGCTAAGCGAGAGTTTGCTGTCGTTACCCGTGTGGAAGCGGGAAAATTCAGAGCAGTTACGCAAGCTGAACCGGGATACTGCAGAACACGGTATCCGACCACTGCTTAAGGAGTTGGAACATAAGTATTCTGGTGACCTCGGGGTGCTTAAACACCTGCGCCAGTTAAAGTCTCACCTGATTGAAGCGGTGATTGCTTTTCTGACCGAAGAACCCAAAGCTGAAAAACTGGATGAACGGGACCGCCGGGAAATACTCGAAGAGCATTTTTTGCCAAATGTTATCTGTGCACATAGTCTGGAAGGCGGTGCGCCGGTGGTTTATGAGCCCAACCCGACTTATCAGAATCTGTTTGGCTTAATTGAGTACACCCATCTGGGCGGGGCAATGTACACCAACTATAAAATGATCCGTCCGGGTGCACTGCACAAGGCCAACGGCGGGTATCTGCTGCTCGACGCCGATCAACTGCTACATCAGCCCTACGTGTGGGAAGCACTTAAACTGGCGGTCAAGTTTGGTAAGTTAAAAATGGACTTACCGCAACAGGACGTAGGCATGGCCAGTGCCATGACACTGATGCCCCAGGCCATCGAGCTGAAAGTAAAAGTCATTCTGATGGGCTCCCGCGACCTGTACTATACCTTGCAGGATTACGACTCAGAGTTTAATGAACTGTTTCGGGTACTGGTTGATTTTGACCATGAAATCAGCGCAACCCGGCAAAACCTGTTTGATTTTGTTGGTCGGGTGCGCAAGAAAATCATTCAGCTTGGCCTGAAGGGAATTACCCAGCCTGCCATGTACCGCCTGGTTGAATATTCTTTGCGCATGGCAGAACATCAGGAAAAGCTGTCGGCCCATTTTGCCGATGTCATAGAATTGCTCAATGAGGCCCATTATTTCTGCGTAAAAGTGGGTGATAAGCAAATTGATTTAAGTCACCTGAATTCGGCTCTGATGGCTAAGAAACGCCGTACCGGCCGTGTTAGTACCTCGTTACTAAACGATATAAAGGAAGGCCAGGTACTCATTGCAACGCATGGTAATGCTATCGGTAAAGTAAATGGCCTGACGGTAATGGACATTGGTGATACGGCGTTTGGCACGCCGGCACGGATCACCGCAACGGTTTATGCCGGTGCCAGTGGGGTGGTGGATATTGAGAGGGAAGTCGAACTGGGACAGCCGATCCACTCGAAAGGGGTAATGCTACTCACCGGTTATCTCGGTAACAAATACGCGCAGGCCTTTCCGTTAACCGTATCCGCGAATATTGCCCTGGAGCAATCTTACGGCTATATCGACGGCGACAGCGCTTCTTTAGGCGAACTGGTGGCGCTGATTTCAGCTATTACTGATATTCCTGCCCGGCAGTCGTTGGCGGTCACCGGCTCCATTAACCAGTACGGTGAAGTGCAGGCCGTGGGCGGCGTTAATGAAAAAATTGAAGGCTTCTTCGATGTTTGCCAGCACCGCGGTTTAAATGGTGAGCAGGGCGTGATTATCCCCAAATCCAATGTTCGTCACCTGGTGCTCGATAAAGCTGTAGTGGATGCGGTGAAAAAAGGTCAGTTTGCTATCTACAGTGTGGAAACCGTGGATGATGCGCTTGAACTGCTGATGGAGAAAGAAGCCGGTGTCCTGTCAAGTCGTGGCCGGTATCCGAAAAATACCGTAAATGACCTGGCCGTTAAGCGCTTGTATCAGATTGCCTGTACAGTGAATGGCGCAGAAGAATAAAGCCGGCATGTTACATAGCGGGCTGGCCTGCAGCCCGATTTTTCAGCTTCAACCTTGAGTTACTTTGGTTGCATGCGTAATGCACCGTCCAGACGAATGGTTTCGCCGTTAATATAGCTATTCTGGCAAATATGCTGGGCAAGGTGGGCAAATTCTTCCGGGCTACCAAGGCGGGCCGGAAAAGGCACGTTTGCACCCAGCGCGTCCTGCACCTGTTGCGGCATAGCTGTGAGTAGTGGTGTGCCCATCACGCCCGGCGCAATGCTGTTCACCCGAATTCCCAGGTTCGACAGATCCCTTGCCATTGGCAGTGTTAAGCCAATAATTGCTGCTTTACTTGCTGCGTAAGCGGTTTGGCCAATCTGGCCTTCGTAACCGGCGATGGACGCTGTGTTGATGATCACGCCGCGTTCGCCCGTGTCTGGGTGGGGAGCATTTTCTGCCATCTTCGCCGCGGCCAGCCGCGCCACGTTATAGGTGCCACTGAGGTTAATTGACAGAGTCTCATTAAAACGCGTCAGACTGGCGGGTTCGCCCTGTTTATTGAGTAAACGCTCCGCCGGGGCGATACCGGCACAATTTACGCAAAAATGAATTGCACCAAAGCGCTCCACGGCACTATCCAGCGCTTTACTGATGGCTTGTTCACTGGTGACATCGGCATTGATAAACAGCGTGTTGTCAGCACCTAACTCAGCTTGCTGTCTGGCGCCGGCTTCACTGTTGATATCGATAAGAACAACATTGGCGCCCATTGACACCAGCTGTTTGGCAACCGCCAGGCCCAGCCCTGAACACCCGCCGGTGATCACAGCTGTATGGTTGGCTATCTGCATTGCAACTCCGTTTATTGTTAGTAAAATGTTAAACTTATTTTACCTAACGTTTACGGAAAGGGAATGTGCAGGAAGTGATGGGATAACTTATTTTGGCAACTGAATTTTACACTCTTCGCTGGGGCGATACAGAATCAGCGTGTGGCCAATTACCTGTAGCTTCTCGCTGGCGGTTTCGCGAATAATAGCGTCCATAATTAGCGCCTTTTCTTCACGATCATCCGAAGGTACTTTTACCTTGATTAATTCGTGGTGGTTCAGCGCGTTGTCGATTTCGGCCAGTACACCTTCGGTTAAACCATTACCGCCAAGCTGAACAACGGGTTTTAACGGGTGGGCGAGGCCTTTAAGGAATTGCTTTTGTTTATTTGAAAGTTTCATTATTTAAGTTTTTCTTACAATTTAAGTGCAAAGTCTGTCTTGAAAAAGCGTATTCTAACGCCATCTCGACTACAATCCTAATGAGATCGTACGGTAAAGACAAAAAAGACGCAGCAAGTCAGGGCTAACCGTTGATTAATTGAACATTTCAATCAGTTATTGATCAACTAGCTTGACTGGCAAGGTGCAATTGGCGAAATACTTTTAGTCTTTGGATTGAACAGATTGATTGTTTACCCCGTAGAAAGGGTAGAACTGCACGGTGGCTAAAGATTACCGGGCGAGATTCATCAGAGAGTTGGGGTTACCATTAACAGCGGTGTTACGCGGTAAATGACTGGAACCTGCCAACAGATTTGCAGTCTTACAGCGTAACAGTGCAGGAAGTATTCAGGTGATTTTTTCAGCATCAATCAAAACATCGCCTGAACCATTAAATTACGCGCATCGGATCTGCCCGGAGCGCGTTACAGAGAAGCGTATTAGGTAGCAAGCGATTATAAAGTATAGTAGGCTTAGTTATCGCGTTTTTGAGACACTCACCGGTTGTTTTTAGTGGCGCAATATAGCGTCACATTGAGACCGGATGATTTTTACAGAGGTTAGTAGCATTGAGCGACATGGCAAAAAACTTAATCTTGTGGTTGGTGATCGCAGTAGTTTTAATGGCGGTTTTCCAAAGTTTTTCTCCCAGCGAATCTGGCCGGGCACAAACTGACTACACCACATTTCTTAAAGAAGTGAAGCAAGGCACAATTCGTGAAGTGCGGATAAGCAGCGACACAAACGAAATTCGTGGTGTGAAGCGCTCAGGCGAGACATTTAAAACGTTCATTCCGTATTTTGATGATCAGCTAATCTCTGATCTGGTCAAGCAGGACGTCCGCGTGTTGGGTGAGCCACCTGAGCAGCCGTCGATCCTGACGTCAATTTTCATTTCCTGGTTCCCAATGTTACTGCTTATCGCCGTGTGGATATTCTTCATGCGACAAATGCAGGGCGGCGGTGGCCGTGGTGCAATGTCATTTGGTAAGAGCAAAGCGCGCTTACTGAGTGAAGATCAAATTAAAACGACCTTTGCCGACGTTGCCGGTTGTGACGAAGCCAAGGAAGATGTATCCGAGTTAGTAGACTTCCTGCGCGACCCTTCCAAGTTCCAGAAACTGGGTGGTAAGATCCCGAAGGGCGTATTGATGGTAGGCCCTCCTGGTACCGGTAAAACCCTGCTGGCAAAAGCGATTGCCGGTGAAGCCAAAGTACCGTTCTTTACCATTTCCGGTTCTGACTTCGTCGAAATGTTTGTTGGTGTTGGTGCATCACGGGTGCGTGATATGTTTGAACAGGCCCGTAAAGCGGCGCCTTGTATTATCTTTATCGACGAAATCGATGCCGTTGGCCGTCAGCGTGGTGCTGGTTTAGGTGGTGGTCACGACGAGCGTGAGCAAACCCTTAACCAGATGCTGGTAGAAATGGACGGTTTTGAAGGTCACGAAGGTATCATTGTTATCGCTGCGACTAACCGTCCGGATGTGCTTGACCCGGCTCTGTTACGTCCTGGTCGCTTCGACCGTCAGGTGGTTGTTGGTCTGCCGGATATTCGTGGTCGTGAACAGATCCTTAAAGTACACGTTCGTAAAGTACCGGTTGCTGACGATGTTGAACCATCGGTAATCGCCCGTGGTACGCCTGGCTTTTCTGGTGCCGATTTGGCTAATCTGGTAAATGAAGCGGCGCTATTTGCTGCGCGAGCTAACCGTCGACTGGTATCGATGGAAGAGTTTGAGAAAGCCAAAGATAAAATAATGATGGGCTCTGAGCGTAAGTCTATGGTGATGTCTGAAGAAGAGAAAACCATGACGGCTTACCACGAGGCTGGCCACGCCATCGTGGGGCGTTTAGTGCCAGAGCACGATCCGGTTTACAAAGTATCTATCATTCCACGCGGTCGCGCACTAGGTGTGACTATGTATCTGCCGGAACAGGATAGGGTAAGCCACAGCAAACAACACCTGGAGAGTATGATTTCCAGCTTGTTTGGCGGCCGTCTTGCTGAGCAAATCATTTATGGCAACGACAAGGTGACTACCGGGGCCTCGAACGATATCGAGCGAGCTACCGATATTGCCCGGAAGATGGTGACTCAATGGGGACTGTCAGACAAGATGGGACCAATGCTATACGCCGAAGACGAAGGTGAGGTGTTCCTGGGTAAATCTATGTCAAAGGCATCAAACATGTCTGATGACACTGCCCGTGCCATTGATGCGGAGATCAAGTCTGTGATCGATCGTAACTACGACCGTGCCCAGCAAATCCTGGAAGAAAACATCGACATTCTGCACACAATGAAAGATGCACTGATGAAGTACGAAACCATTGATGCCAAACAGATTGATGACCTGATGGCGCGTCGCGATGTGCGACCACCAGCCGGTTGGGATGACCGTCCGTCAAGTGGCGATAAGCCAAGTGGTGGTGCACCCAGCAAAGAAGGCGAGATTACTGATGATGGTGTTGATAAGCCGTCTGTTGGTAAACCGGGTGACCTGCCGGGCTAAGCCTCGGACAATTAATTAAAAGCGCCGGTAATCCCGGCGCTTTTTTGTATTTACAGTAAGCTATTATCCGTTATGCAAATCAGATCGATAACCTTATCTACTTCTCAGCCCCAGGTGATGGGGATTTTAAACGTTACACCCGATTCCTTTTCGGATGGTGGTCAGCACAATACCCTGCAAGCTGCGCTTGAGCAGGCCCGGGCGATGGAAGAGGCCGGCGCGACGATAATTGATATTGGCGGAGAGTCCACCCGCCCGGGGGCCCCGGATGTCAGCCTTGATGAGGAGCTCGAACGGGTAGTACCTGTAGTGGAGGCCCTTCGGACCCAATCTGATATTGTTATATCCATTGATACCAGTAAAGCGCCGGTAATGCGCGAAGCGCTGGCCGCCGGTGGCGATCTGATCAATGATGTTCGGGCGTTACAGGAGCCCGGCTGTCGTGAGGTAGTGGCTGAATATGGCGTACCGGTGTGCCTGATGCATATGCAGGGGCAGCCCAGAACTATGCAGGCCAGTCCACATTATGCGGATTTGTTTACTGACATCGAAACCTTTTTCACCCAGCAAATTGCAGCTTGCGAAGCGGCTGGTATTAGTCGGGATAAAATCCTGCTTGACCCGGGGTTTGGCTTCGGTAAGACTCTTGAACACAACTATCAGTTATTAAATGAACTTGAGCGATTTCACCAGTTTAATATGCCGTTACTGGTGGGCATGTCGCGCAAATCCATGATAGGGAATTTAACCGGTCAGCCGGTGGATAAAAGGCTGGCAGGAAGTTTAGCAGTGGCAACCATTGCGGCGCTGAAAGGCGCACAAATAATAAGAGTACACGACGTCGAGGAAACTGCCGATGTTGTGAAAGTCGCCAGCTATATGAATACATTATAATTAGGAAATACGTTATGGGCGCGAGAAAATATTTTGGTACTGATGGTATCCGCGGCAAAGTGGGTGAAAGTGCCATTAACCCGGAATTTGTCATTAAACTGGGTTGGGCGGCAGGCAAGGTGCTGGCCGGCCATGGTACTAATAAGGTACTGATAGGTAAGGACACCAGAATCTCCGGTTATATGCTGGAATCAGCCCTTGAAGCAGGCCTGTCGGCGGCCGGTATCAATAGTGGTTTACTGGGGCCAATGCCAACCCCGGCCATTGCCTACCTGACTAAAACGTTTCGCTCTGAAGCAGGCATTGTGATCAGTGCCTCGCACAATCCTTATTATGATAACGGTATTAAGTTTTTCTCTTCTGACGGCTTTAAGCTCGATGATGACATTGAAATAGCCATTGAAGAGATGATGGATAAACCAATGACCTGTGTCGCATCGAATAAACTGGGTAAAGCCACCCGGATTAATGATGCAGCAGGCCGTTATATCGAATACTGCAAAGGTACCTTTCCGTCTGAGTTATCCCTGCAGGCGCTCAAAGTCGTGGTAGATTGTGCTCATGGCGCTACGTATCACATTGCGCCGAATGTACTGGCTGAGCTTGGTGCCGAGGTTATTGAACTGGGTACTAAACCCAATGGCCTGAATATTAACGAAGGCGTTGGCGCCACCAGTATGCGCTCAACGGTTGAGGCCGTGCTGGAACACAAAGCCGATTTAGGCTTTGCCCTGGATGGCGATGGTGATCGTATCATGATGGTGGATCATCTGGGCAATGTCATTGATGGCGACCAGGTGTTATTCATTATTGCTCGCGACGCGTTAAAAGGCGGCCGTCTCAATGGCGGTGGTGTAGTAGGAACCCTGATGAGTAACCTTGGCCTTGAGATAGCGCTGAATAAGCTGGGCGTGCCTTTTGAACGTTCTAAAGTCGGTGACCGCTATGTAATGGAATTGCTGCAGCAGAAAAACTGGACCATCGGCGGTGAAAACTCAGGGCACGTGCTTAACCTCAACCTGGCGTCTACCGGCGACGGGATTATTGCCGGCCTGCAGGTTATTTCTGCCATGCTGCGCGCCAATATGACATTGCACGATTTAGCCAGTGGTTTTGAAAAATTCCCACAAACGCTGGTCAACGTCCGGTTTGAAAACGCCGATAGCGATCCGTTAAACAGCGATGAGGTACTAACGGCGAAAGCAGAAGCCGAAAGTGCACTGGGTAAACAGGGCCGCGTGTTGTTACGCAAGAGTGGTACTGAACCGTTAATTCGGGTTATGGTTGAGTCAGATGATGAACTGGCTTCTACGACCTGGGCGGAGAAAATCGCCGATGCTGTTCGTAATGTGTCCAGTTAGTCTGTTTTAGCTCAATATTTTGCGGTTTTTTACTTGTATAATCGTAAGGGAATAGTTAATATCACGCCCGCTTTGACGCCGGGATGAAGTCAAACACAGTTGGAAGACGATACATGAGAAAGCCAATCGTAGCTGGAAACTGGAAGATGAACGGCAGCCGTTCATTGGTTAAAGAATTTTCTACACTAATGGATGGTGTTGATAGCGCAGCGGTAGAGGTAATAATATGCCCGCCAGCGTGTTATCTTAGTGAGTTTGCCGGCGCTGACTTCGCCCTTGGCGGACAAACGGTAAGTGAGCTTGATAACGGCGCACATACCGGTGATATCTCAGCTCAAATGCTGATTGAGTTTGGTTGTAAGTATGTCATTGTCGGTCACTCAGAACGTCGTGATGACCATGGCGAGACGAGCAAACTGGTTGCTGAGAAAGCCTTAAAGGCAATCAACAGTGGCCTGACACCGATTATTTGTATCGGTGAATCGCTGCAAACCCGCGAAGTGGGTGAGTTGGAAAGCTTTTTAGCTGCTCAGCTTGATGCATTAACAAGCCTGATGTCAGCAGAGCAATTAAGCAAAGCGGTGATTGCCTATGAGCCTATCTGGGCCATCGGTACCGGTGTAACAGCCACACCTGAACAGGCTCAGGACGTTCATGCGTTTATACGCGGGCATTTAGCCAGCTTCAGTGAGGATCTGGCATCAGGGATGCAAATCCTTTATGGTGGCAGCGTTAAAGCATCGAATGCGAAAGAATTATTTGCTCAGCCGGATATTGACGGTGGTCTGATTGGCGGAGCAAGCCTGAAAGTAGAAGAATTTAGACAAGTTTGCCAGGCGGCAGGCTAACGAGGATAGAAAATGATTTATCAAGTGCTTTTGGTTGCATACCTGATTGTAGCACTGCTGTTAATTGGCTTTGTGCTGATTCAACAGGGTAAAGGTGCCGATATGGGCGCTTCTTTTGGTGCCGGCGGTTCTAATACCGTGTTCGGCTCAAGCGGTTCAGGTAACTTTATGACTCGTGCCACAGGTATTCTGGCAACGGCATTTTTTGTCATCAGCCTGTTACTGGGTAATATTACTGCTCGTCAGGAAAAAGCGCCTGATGAGTGGGAAAACCTGGAAGTTCCGGCAACTCAGCAGGCTGCGCCGGCTGATACCGATGTTCCAGCGGTACCGGTTGAAGATAACACCGGTGATACGCCTAACTAAGGGCATATAGAAACGATTTTGCGGAAGTGGTGGAATTGGTAGACACGCCATCTTGAGGGGGTGGTGGCTTCGGCCGTGCGGGTTCAAGTCCCGCTTTCCGCACCAAATAAAAAACCACCCAGAAGGGTGGTTTTTTTATGCCTGAAACATTGTCAGGGTAGGGTGAAACTAATGAATATCTATCTTATGGCCTTGATTGCTGTGTTAATGCCACCACTGGCGGTTTACCTGTCCGCTGGAATAACCCGTCGGTTCTGGGTAAATGTGCTACTTACCATGCTCGGTTTTGTACCGGGGGCGGTACATGCGCTCTATACAGTAATTACTAGACATCGGAGCCGTTAACTTCCCGCGGGATTAGGCCGAGTCACTATGGGCCCGCCACACGAATTGTGTAAGGGTGAGCGAAAGGCTGATTAAAATAAGTAGCAAAAGCAGGCCTGCCACCATCAGGCCATAGCTGTTCTTCTGCAGTGGTGAGAGCAGCAAAAACAGCTGCGTGACCACTGGTACACCTAGCATCAGATAAATCGCCAGCTTCAGCATTTTCATCATCCGTATCCTGTTAGGCCAGTTCGCTCATTTCGTCACGATAAGCCTCACCGAGCGCTTTTTTCTGCTTCTCATTGAGGATGCGGCCGGCAATCTGGAAAAATTCCTGTTCTTCATCGTCAAGGTGATGCTCAACCTGCTCCTTAAGTTGTTTAAGAAAACGTAACCAGGCGGGAGAGCTAAACTCCGTGCCATCGAGCTTTTCCACTAATTTATCAATCTCGTGGTGCTCTGCGATACCATGACGAGACAGTTCAACTGCGTTGTCATCATCCATAAGCGGTACGTAAAAGTGACGTTCTTCGGCTGTTGCGTGACGCTCCAGTTCGTCCTTCAGCTCATCGAAATATTCACGACGAGCGGCAGTGTCGCCATGTGTTTCTACTAAGATCTTTAGTAATAAACGTTGCTTTTCATGATCCTGACGTAATGCTTCAAAAATGTTCATAAGGTGCTCCTGACTAGTTGTTCAGATGGTAACCATAACGTGTTATGTGTGACTAATTGAGTCTTCCAGCGGGTTACCGTTTGTTACTCTCTGACTAGTATTTTGCAATACCTGTTTGCAATACCTGTGCCCGAAGCTATATGTTTGATTTAAAATGGGTATTTCTGTTTTGGTGGGAGTTAAAGGGAAGGCCAAGGGTAATAGTTACCCTTGGTAATGTAATCCGGAAACGTTAGTCACTCACCTCATAGCTTTCATCAAAGCGTTTGCTGTCGGCCAGAATATTGAGATTTCTGGCCTGACATTTAACGGTGATTTCGCTTGTAGTGTAGGTTTCACCATCAATTACGTAAGTTTGCTCCTCAGGCAGTTTTATACTGACCTGCTTAGCCCGTTTGTGATGAATGATTTGTGATGATTTCTTTGATTGCTCGTTGCCAAACACCAGTTCGGCCACGGTAAATAACGGCATGTCATCTTCTGTAGGGGTGAGCCAGGTGATATCCAGTTCACCATCTGTCATATCCGGCAGGTCGCCCCCCTGAGCGAGTGCAGTGCTAAGTGGCGCCGCATTCGCGATAACAAATGAAGGGGTATCGAGCTCAAAGCTTTCATCATCAAGGGTCACCTGAAGCTTTTGCGGGTTGCTGGTGTTCATTGCTTTCCACAGGCCCTCAAGATAAGCCATCTGACCACCGTTATTCTTTTCCTCTCGGTCGGCATGTTCAATCATCTGAGACTCAAAGCCAATGGCAGACACTAAAAGCATTAGTCTGCCATTACATTCTGCCGTATCCACCGGCGTATATTGCTGCTCACAAATCACTTCACAGGCACGTGTGATGGGCGCGAGCTTGCTACGCAGGCCATATACAATCTGACTTAGTGCATTGGCAGTGCCCAGAGGAATAATGCCCAGCACCTTCTGGTGTTCGCGGGTTACTGTGGCAACTTCTGTAACTGTACCATCGCCACCACAGGCGATTAATATTTCGTTACCAGCCTTTATTGACTGATGTGCCTGCCAGGTGGCATCGAGCTCAGGTGTGGTCTCATATATGGTGACCCGGAACTGACTGTTTAAATGGGAAAGGATTTCTTCCTTGTACGTTTTCCATTTGCCGCCGCCTGCTACCGGGTTGGCAATGAGAGCCAGCTGCGCATTTAATTTTAAACGGCCACGTTGTTTCACCGCTGAAAGACTCTTAAGCTGGTGCTTATTAAGTCTGGCAGTAGCTCGTACTGACTGAATCTTATTCATCACATCAACCACTGACAGCGCATCGTTGCGGGCCAGCAGGTAGGCAGCCATTACCAGCACCGAGCGACCGCGCCCTAAAGCACAATGAACCAGTATTTTGCGACCATCGCGAATGTGTTGATCAATCCAGTTTAGTGCCAGGTGAAGCTGCTCATTGGTAGGACTGGCATGGTCGAGTACCGGAATATTCAGATAATCCACATCATAGCGGTAACTGGTCCAGTCGAGGCCGTCGAATTCTGCCGTTACATCCAGAATACAGTCGATCCCCTGGTTGCTGAGTTTTTCAATGTCGCTACCGACCAGTCGTGTACCCAGATACAGTTGTTCTTCGATTTTCTGAATATTGGGTACCTTATCGGTTTTGCGTTCATAATAGTTATAGAAACGGGCACCCAGCAGAAAAGGAATAAACAGCCAGCGTACGTAAACCGGGATCCGCCCGTCTTCGCGTTTTCTGAATAATTCGGGGTAATTAGTCAGATAAGCTACACACACGGCAAACAGCGATGCCGCAGTCCACAGAATGACCACATTTATCCACCAGTAGGGCACATAGGCCGCAATGACACAAAGTAAAATGCCAGCCAACAGATAATACTTAACCATCTTCATTGGTTATTCTCTCCCTCAGTGAACCCACAATCGTTAGCGCCGTATCAGTTACAGCAATCAGTTAAAACGTTAGTTTCGGTAATACTGGTAATACAAGTATTGTGCCGTGCGGTTTATTTTAGTGGGGTGAAGGATTGTTTAAGTTAATCAATTTTATCGGTTTTCAGGCTAGTTGGTGGCTGCTTATCCTGTACCAGAATCAATACTGGTGGGTGGTTGCTGCGCTGTTGATTGCCCATATTGTGCTGGTTGGGGAGTCACTCACAGAATTCGCCGTAGTGCTGGTTGCAGCAATCGCAGGCGTCATTACCGACAGTTTGCTGGCGATGTTTGGTGTGTACATTTTTTCTGGTTCCGGGCAATTCTTACCGATCCCTTTCTGGCTTATTTTACTATGGTTCGCCTTTGCCTCTACGCTGAGGCACAGTCTGGCATATCTCAGCACACACTACTGGTTAGCTGCCGGACTTGGTGCGGTCGGTGGTACGCTTAGCTATGTGGCGGGTATGAAGTTACAGGCAGTTACTTTCGGCTTAGCTTTTTATCCTACCGTATTTTTACTTGCCGCCATCTGGGCATGCCTTATGCCTGTGATCTTTTTGCTAAGCCAACGCGTTGAAGCCGTAGCACAACGTGTTAATGGCAGTGACACATTCCAAACCACAAAGGAGAAGTTATGACACCCTTGTCGATGGTAACGGGAGGTAACCGTGGGATCGGTTTTGCAATAGCAAAAGGCTTGCTGAAGCTGGGTCACAAGGTATTACTGGTAGCCCGTGACGAAGAAGAAGCAGAGCAGGCCTGTGCAGACCTCAATGGCGATGTGCATCCAATCGTGATGGACATTACTGCACAGGGGGCAATGGAAGACGTTCTCACACGAGCAGTGGCGGTGTTCGGTGATATCGATATATTGATTAATAACGCGGGTGTGATGCACAGTGACAATCTCGCGGAGCTAAGTGCAGACGACCTGCAGTCATCGTTTGATGTACATGTAAAAGGTCCGGCGATGCTGACAAAAGCCGTGTTGCCCGCCATGCTGGAAAACAACTATGGGCGTATTATTAATGTGTCGAGTGGATATGGCAGCTTTGCAGAGAAACTTGGCGGACCACCAGCTTACGCGGTCACGAAAGCGGCGCTGAATGCGCTGACAGTGAAAACGGCGGCGTCAGTGCCAGCCGGTAAAAATGTCAAAGTAAATGCTATGTGCCCGGGCTGGGTTCACAGCCGAATGGGCGGCCCCAGTGCACCACTAACGCCGGAAGAGGGCGCTGACACGGCTATCTGGCTGGCCAGTCTCGATGAAGACAGTCCTAACGGGATGTTCTTCCGCAAGCGCAAACCTATCAGCTGGTAGTCTGTGCAACCGCCGGTGTGAATATTTTTCACACTGGCGGGCAGATCTGGGCGAACCTTCATCTATCTGCTTATCTATTTCTTGTTATTTATCAATATATATTATTGAAATTTAAAGGCTATTTTTCCCTTTTCTAAATTGGCGTCGACTTTGCAGGATTAGTTGTAATAACTGATGCAAAGCGACAGGCGATAAATCATCAGCCGGCTTCGAAAGGAGATTAGTCAGTGAGTGAGTCTTTAGCGGTGTCTGCCGGTGCAGGCAAACAGGAAAAGGTGGGTATAACTCAGGATCATTATCAACCAGCGGTAGTTTCTGTTGGCATTGTATTGTATGAGTGGAACGAGGCTGTCCGCCAGCGTGTGCAGCGCCTTGGTACTCATTTTGGTAACAGTGGCATCAAGTTACAGTTACTCACCCATTCAGATCTCGTCAGGCATGACGACAAAGCCAAACACCTGCAGGGCGTTATATTTCAATTGCCGCCTGATGGAGACAGCCCGCTGGCGAGGCGTTTTGAGTTAATTTTTCGTCACTGCCAACAGTCTTTGCTGGTAGATTGCGGTGTAGCCGCAGCATTTACCTTAGTTGAGGATAATAACTGTTCAAATATTGAACTGGCGATGCAGGTGAGTTTTGCATCCCACGGCGCTCAATGTCATTGGTTAGGGCTCGATTACTCCGCGGCAGATTCTGTAGCGTTTCAATCCTGGTGTGAAGGCATAGCAATGTCAGTGCGTCAGTCTGTCAATAAAACTGCAACGCTTGCGGCTTAGATGAAAACGAACTCTAATATTTAGACCCGTAATAAAAATGTCACGAATTGAACAAAGATGGTTATTCAATTCATTTTAGTAGGTTTTTAATGTTAAGCAGGTATAACTTCCAAGATCGAAATAAAAAGCGATACTAATCAGTTTATTATAGTTCATCCTTGGTAACTTGATTTAACCGGGAATAGTAGGGGTGAAAGACGTTTATACGGTTTGTAGATGGCTGTTTTAATGGATTTTACGCTTCCCCCTCGCAGTCTTCGCCCTTGTAATAAATGTTTATCTGCGTATAATTAGACCTCTAATTAATATTGATGATCAGTTAACGACAAAAATACAAAGGCAATATTTTTCTATGGCGTTTGAAAGTTACATCTCACTAGCGATCTACTTTGCAGTTATGCTGGGCATTGGATTGTTCGCATATAAGCAATCAACCAGTGACATTTCCGGCTACATACTTGGCGGTCGCCAGGTTAGCCCACACGTAACTGCATTATCCGCTGGTGCCTCTGATATGAGCGGATGGATGCTGATGGGGTTACCCGGTGCGATGTTTTTAACTGGTTTTGATGCCATGTATATCGCCATTGGCCTGGTGGCCGGTGCGTTGGCTAACTACTTTCTGGTAGCGCCAAAACTGCGCGTGTATACCGAAGTAGCCGATGACTCGCTGACCATACCTGAGTTTTTTGCCAAACGTTTCGGTCAGTCTAATGCCAGTGTGAGAATGGTATCAGCCGGCATTATTGTAATGTTCTTTACATTATATACGTCAGCCGGTTTAGTGGCTGGCGGTAAGCTTTTTGAAAGTGCGTTTGGTATGGGTTACCAGACAGGTCTGATTATTACGCTGGCGGTCGTGGTGTCTTATACATTGTTGGGTGGTTTCCTGGCGGTAAGCATGACGGACTTTGTGCAGGGCTGCATCATGTTTGTGGCGCTGGTGCTGGTACCGATTGTTGCGTTTACCGAGTTTGACAGTCTGGCGCAAATGAACAGCGCGGCGCTGGAATCAGTTCCGTCGTTAAGTGAATCATGGCAGGAACTTACATTGCTTGGTCTGGTATCCAGCCTGGCATGGGGCTTAGGGTATTTCGGACAGCCGCACATTATTGTGCGTTTCATGGCCATTCGCTCAGTGAAAGCCATTGCAACGGCTCGTAACATTGGTATGTCGTGGATGCTGGTAACGATTATTGGCGCATTGGGTACTGGTTTTGTCGGGATTGCTTATGCAAACCAGTTTGGCTTGCAGGTAGCAGATGCAGAGACTATTTTTATTATATTCTCTGAGATCCTCTTTCATCCGTTGATCAGTGGGTTTCTGATGGCTGCAATTCTGGCTGCCATTATGAGTACTATCTCATCGCAGCTGCTGGTGTCGGCCAGCTCGCTAACGGAAGACATTTACCGTGTAGTGAGTAAAAAAGAAGCGACCCAGGAGCAAACCGTGGCTATAGGGCGCTATGGTGTAGCGGGCGTAGCACTCGCTGCGTTACTGCTGGCATGGGATTCATCGAACAGCATTTTGTCGCTGGTCAGTAACGCCTGGGCAGGTTTTGGTGCAGCGTTTGGTCCGCTGGTGCTGTTTTGTTTATACAAGAAAAATTTAACTCATAAAGCCGCGCTGGCAGGCATTTTGAGCGGTGCTGTAACGGTACTGTTCTGGATCTATGCGCCTGTCCTCGAAGGCGGTGCAACACTTAGCAGTGTGGTATATGAGATTGTCCCCGGCTTTATCATTAGTTCACTGACTATCTGGGGCGTGATTATCTTCAGTGAAGAGCCGCACGAGGAAGTGCAGGCGAAATTTACCGAAACAAATAAAGTTTTAGCAGAATTATCTTAAGGTGATAGGAAATATGAATCGTTCAAATTGGAAACGCATTGTAGTTAAGGTTGGGAGTGCATTGATTGCCCCTAACCGTCAGGGATGTAGTAGTCATTATCTTCTGAGTATTGCGCAATTTATAGTTCGTTGCCGGATGCAGGGCATTCAGGTAGTGCTGGTGTCCTCAGGCTCGGTAGCAGCGGGCGCGCACATATTCCCGGAAGAAACAAAAAAGAACATAGCTATCAAAAAAGCGATGGCCGCAGCGGGTCAGACCGAAATGATGGCAACCTGGGATAAACTGTTCGACTTCCCGTCGGCCCAAGTGTTACTGACTCACGCCGACTTACGCGACCGTGAGCGCTATGTAAGTATCCGAGAAACACTGGATAGCTTGCTTGACCACGGTGTATTGCCTATCGTTAATGAGAACGACACGGTAACTACCGACAAGCTTAAAGTAGGTGATAACGATAACCTGTCAGCCATGGTCGCGGCAGCTGCCGATGCGGATGCCCTGATTATCTGTTCTGACGTGGACGGACTGTACGACAAAAACCCCCACAAGCATGACGATGCGAAATTGTTATCGTGGGTAGACAATATTGATGAGAGTATCTATGCCATGGCGGGCGGCGCCGCCGAGGATGGTGTTGGTACCGGTGGCATGCGCACTAAGGTGGAAGCAGCTGAAAAAGCGGTTTCCCACGGTATTGATACCTTTATCATTAACGGCTTCACCGAGCTGTCATTTAATCTGATGCTCGAAGGACAAAACCCTGGCACGCACTTCCAGGCGCATGAAAAGCCGATGAAAGAAAACGTGCACTGGATGACCCATACCTCGAACGCGCAGGGTGAGGTCGTGATTAAAGAAGCATTTAGCGATGATTTGGATGAAGGTGTCGAGTCACTTACCAGTAGCGAGATCCTTGATGTAAAAGGCGAGTTTTCAGTCGGTGATACCATTCTGGTGCGCCGTGAAGATGGCGTAAAACTGGCCAAAGCTAAATCAAATTACAGTAGCTGTTTGTTAAACTTCATTGCTAATGAAGGTAATCAGAAGTTTGCATCGGAATTCGAAGAGAAAACCGGCCCGATTATTTCAGAACAGCACATTGCAGTATTGGAGAACAAATGAGTTTAATTACACAAATTGCCAACGACACAGCTAACGCTGCGAAAACGTTAGCGATTTTAGATGAAGCAACAAAAAACAAAGTACTGGCTGCCATGGCTGCAGCCATTCGTGATAACCAGGACGAGATTGTTAAGGTCAACACGAAAGAAGTTGCCGAGGGTAAAGAAGCGGGTCTGGATGATGCCATGTTAGACCGCCTGACTCTGACGCCCGCGCGTATCGAAGATATGGCCGCAGGCATCGAAACCATTATTGAGCTGGCCGATCCGGTAGGGCAGGAGCGTTCGATTATGGAACGTCCTAACGGCCTGCAAATTAACAAAATGCGTGTGCCCCTTGGTGTGGTTTGTATGATTTACGAAGCACGTCCTAACGTAACCGCTGATGCCGGTGCATTGTGTTTTAAATCGGGTAACGGTGTCATTCTGCGTGGCGGTAAAGAAGCCCTGCAAACCAGTATGGCGATTGCCGGCTTATTGCAGCAGGTACTGCGTGAGCACGATTTACCTGAAGCGTTAATCAGCGTGATCCCCGACCCGGACCGCGCTCTGATGCAGGAGCTGATGGAGCAGGTTGATACTATCGACGTGATTATTCCACGTGGTGGTGAAGGCCTTATCCGCTATGTAACAGATAACAGTAAGGTGCCGGTAATTCAGCACTTTAAGGGTGTATGCCACTTATACGTCGACAAAGACGCAGACCTGGACATGGGTCTGGAGCTTCTGATCAATGGTAAAACCCAGCGTACCGGTGTGTGTAACGCACTGGAAGGATTGGTCGTGCATCAGGCGGTTGCCGGTGATTTCCTGCCACGGGTCAGTAAGATGTGTGAGGAAAAAGGCGTTACGGTGCATGCCAATGAAGCGGCAGCAAAATATTTCGACAATGCTGATGTGATTGGTGATGACGAGTTCGGCGAGGAGTACCTTGGCCTTGAAATTGCTATCCGGGTCGTTAAAGACTACGACGAAGCACTGTCGCACATTCACAAATTTGGTAGCCACCATACCGAAGTGATTTGTTCTCAGAACATGGATACCGCGAAGCACTTCCAGCGTGCCGTGGATGCCTCAGCGGTAATGATTAATGCGTCGTCACGCTTTAATGATGGTAGCCAGCTTGGCCTTGGCGCAGAGATCGGCATCGCCACCACAAAACTGCATGCCTATGGACCTATGGGACTGGAGTCGCTGACCACTGAAAAATACGTAGTCACCGGCACCGGACAAATCCGCGAATAATAGCGACGGATAACCGATGGTCGGCGTGGTAAGATTGAGTTTTTTACTATAACCTGCCACGCTTTGCTACGAATATGTAAAGTCCACCTATAAGGTGGGCTTTTTTGTTGGAGGAACTTGAGTTCATGGCGATGCCTGACGTAATCGACCAAGCCTGGCGCGTTTTTCTGGATTATACCCAGTCGTATAAATTACTAACCTCACTGTTACTTATAATGGTGTTTCTTGGTTGCAAGCGCATCATTATCAGGTTGCTCAGACGACAAAGTAAAAAAAGCGGCGATGACCGCCGTCACTCCATTAATATTATCGACCAGTTAGGCAATGCCATCCTGCTGGTGTTGCTGCTTATGCTCTGGTCAACCGAAGTGCAGAGTCTGGCACTGTCCATTGCGGCATTTATGGTGGCTATCGTTTTTGCCACCCGCGAGATGATCCAGTGCTTTATGGGCTTTATCTATTACATGACAACGCGTCCGTTCAGGGTCGGTGACTGGGTACAGTTAGGCGATAATGTGGGCGAAGTGGTAGAAATGGACTGGGCTAAAACCACGCTGCTGGAAGTGGATGCCGAACACTATGGCTATACCGGTAAGCACGTGTATGTGCCGAATAATCAATTGATGATTCAAGTAGTTAAGAACCTCAACTTCCTGCGCCGCTATCGATTGCATGAATTTTCGTTAACGCTGGAGCCGCTGGTCAATCCTTATGTGCTATTGGATGATTTCAGAGCGAAAGCCATTGAACATTGCAGTCACTTCCGTGATGTAGCCGACCGCTATAAAAGTTGGATTGAACGTAACCTGGATGCTGAGTTCATTAGCATTGATCCGGTTATCGACATTGAAACCAATAATTTTGCCAAGTTTGTAGTGAAGGTAGGGCTGTTTTGTCCTTCTGACGAGTCGCTGTTACTGGAAGAGAAAATTCGCGCAGACTGGTTGTCTTTATGGTTTGATACCATTAAAGCAGAACAGAAAAAGGGCGGCTTGCCACCAGTAAGTTCAGATCAGGCTTAGATTACAACCAGGCGCGACGCTGGCTGAAATGGTGGCTTAAAAAGTCCATCTGATCGGCCAGAATACGCCGGTTCATCAGGTAAAAGCGTTCATACAAATTGGGCGCGAAGGGCACAGCCAGTAATGGCATATTCGCCTCTTCCGGTGTTCTGGCACCTTTTTGATGGTTACAGCGGGCGCAGGCAGTGGCGACATTTTGCCAGTTGTTTTTACCGCCTCTTGAGCGTGGGATAATATGATCCCGGGTGAGCTGGCCGGAACGAAACTGATTGCCGCAATATAAACACAGGTAGTTGTCGCGACGGAATAAATAGTGGTTACTCAAGGCAATTTTGCCGTTTTGTACTACTTTACCATCGCAGGCGATAATCGAACTGATACGCAGCTGGCTTTGCTGGCCTTCACGGTTCCAGCCGCCGAGCAGGGTACGGTGCTGATTACCCAGTTCAAACAGTACTTTATTCTGGGCGTAGTAACGAGCGGCCTGATAAATGTCGAGCCAGTCTTGTGGCGCACCTGCTTTATTGAGACGTAATATTAACATGTCCGGCCCTCAATCCTTTAGAGGTCTTGTCGACCTGGCAAACAGTACTGTTACGAATCAGTATGACAGATTGATGAAAAGACGCCACAGGGTGGGTTAAAAATGCGCAAATTGCCCGTAAGACTTAATTTTTTGGCTTATCGGTGATTAGTTATTGGTAAACGCACCTTGACGCCGCTATACTAACGGCCGCGTTTAATAGCGAAGAATTTTAAAGAAAGATTTAAAGGACAAATAGTGACTCCTATTACAAAAACATTCCAGTATGGACAGCATACTGTAACTTTAGAAACGGGTGTGATTGCCCGTCAGGCAACCGCTGCAGTATTAGCCAGCATGGACGATACTTCTGTACTGGTTACCGTAGTTGGTAAAAAAGAAGCCAAAGCCGATCAGGACTTTTTCCCTCTGACCGTTAACTATCAGGAAAAAACTTACGCTGCGGGTAAAATCCCCGGTGGTTTTTTCAAGCGTGAAGGTCGTCCTTCTGAAGGGGAAACCCTGACTGCGCGTCTGATTGACCGTCCAATTCGTCCATTATTCCCGGAAGGGTTTAAGAACGAAGTACAGGTTGTTATCACCGTGGTTTCTGCAAACCCGGAAATACCCACTGATGTGATCTCAATGATTGGTACTTCAGCGGCTCTGGCCATTTCTGGTATTCCGTTTAATGGTCCGATTGGTGCGGCACGTGTTGGCTACACTGATGGTGAATATATTCTTAACACCCGCACCAGTGAGCAGGAAGCAAGCCAACTTGATTTAGTGGTTGCCGGTACTGAAGGTGCGGTACTGATGGTTGAATCAGAAGCCAGCATTCTGTCTGAAGAAGTGATGCTTGGTGCGGTAATGTTCGGTCACGAGCAATTACAAACTGTTGTTTCTGCGGTTAATGAGTTTGCAGCTGAAGTGAACACGCCGAAGTGGGACTGGGTTGCTCCGCAGGAAAACACCAGTCTGAAAGACAAAATTAAAGCCCTTGCCCTTGAAGGCATGACTGCTGCTTATCAGATTTCTGACAAGCTCGAGCGTAAAGACGCAGTGACAGCGGTTACCGAAAAAGCAGCGGCTGAGATTCTGGCTGCTGACGAAGAGCAAGACTCTAAAGAAGTGCTTGATCTGCTGCACGAACTGGAAAGTGACGTAGTACGTTCACGTATCCTGGCAGGTGAACCACGTATCGATGGCCGTGATCCTACTATGGTACGCGCCCTTAACGTGTCTACCGGCGTACTGCCGCGTACCCACGGTTCTGCAGTATTCACCCGTGGTGAAACACAGGCACTGGTTGTGGCTACCCTTGGTACCGAGCGTGATGCGCAGATGATTGATGAACTGGCTGGCCGTCGCGACAGCAAGTTTATGCTGCATTATAACTTCCCTCCGTACTGTGTAGGTGAAACTGGTATGATCGGCTCGCCTAAGCGTCGTGAAATTGGTCACGGTCGACTGGCTAAGCGCGGTATTCAGGCGGTTATGCCTTCTGATGAAGAATTCCCGTATGTAGTACGTGTGGTATCAGAAATCACTGAATCAAACGGTTCATCTTCAATGGCTTCTGTATGTGGTACTTCACTGGCGTTAATGGATGCTGGTGTACCAATTAAGGCCTCTGTTGCTGGTATCGCTATGGGTCTGGTGAAGAGCGACGACAACTTCGTAGTTCTGTCTGACATCTTGGGTGATGAAGATCACTTAGGTGACATGGACTTTAAAGTTGCCGGTACTACCGAAGGTGTTACGGCGCTGCAGATGGATATCAAGATTGAAGGTATCACTAAAGAAATCATGCAGATTGCCCTTAAACAGGCAAAAGAAGCCCGTTTACACATTCTTGGCGTAATGGACTCTGCCCTGGGCGGCCACCGTGAAGAAATGAGCGAGTTTGCACCGCGCATTTACACGCTGAAGATTGATCAGGACAAGATCCGTGACGTTATCGGTAAAGGCGGCGCAATGATTCGTTCGATCACCGAAGAGTCTGACACCAACATCGAAATCGAAGATGACGGTACAGTGAAGATCTTCGCAACCGAGCGTGCCAAAGCGGAAATCGCCATTGCTAAGATTGAACAGGTGACTGCTGAAATCGAAGTAGGTAAGACCTACAACGGTAAAGTAACCCGTATCGTTGACTTTGGTGCTTTCGTTGAAGTACTGCCGGGTAAAGAAGGTCTGGTTCACATTTCACAAATTGCTCACGAGCGTGTGAACAAAGTGACTGACTACCTGTCTGAAGGTCAGATGGTTGACGTAAAAGTAATGGAAATCGACCGTCAGAACCGTGTACGTTTAAGCATTAAAGAGTTGTTAGAAAAGCCAGCTAAGCCTGAGTCTTCTGACGACGCTTAATCTCAAAGCGAAATTCGTAGGTATAAAGGGGCTATAAGCCCCTTTTTTCATGGTGTGCCGGGCATGGCGCGTGGTGTTTCGACACCGTTTAACTCACTGTGGTGGTGAGTTGATGACTTGGAGGTGAAAGTCCTCTGCACACCCGGCAAGGGGAAGTGCTAGCCGAACGGCAAGGGTGTTCATCGTGAGGTGAAATCTGAAGGAAGCCGAAGGCAAAATGCTGGCCTGACGAACAGGAAGCGGTTTAGGCGTTGTTGTAGGGTGAGGTGGCCATTATCGCTAAAGCCCGGTACTTGCACGGAATGCAGCAACGTAGAGCCGACAGGCATAAGCAGGAAGGTCGCGCGAATTACCCCGGGAGGTCTGATATTTTGCTAAAGAGCTACCCGCATCGTGAGGTGTAGGGATGGGATATCAGAAGTCAGCAGACGCCGTAGTAGTGCTAGTAAACCAATAGCACGAAGGGCTGAACCTGTCACGAGCGGCAAGTCACGCGTGCTCTCGCGTTATCGGAACACAAGGCAATGAAGAATCATTGCTCCGGGACAAATATACAAGAAGGGTCGGAAACCTGGGCGGTGTTTGCGGAGTTCTAAACGGTAAAGCGGCGACACGATGCACGAAACAGACTCAGGTATTGGCTATGGTCAATACAGACAGGAACCGCCGTGGTACGGAACCGTATGCCCGGTGGTGTGAGAGGACGGCGGGAGTAATCCCGCCTCCTACTCGATCATGAACAGGCCTTAAGGAAAAGTAACATGGATAAATCCGTACAAACTGAAATCGAAGCAGCCGTATTCCGCCGTTTAATCACTCACCTGGATGAACATAAAGACGTGCAGAATATCGAACTGATGATTCTGGCTGACTTTTGTCGCAACTGTCTGGCTAAATGGTATAGCAAAGCTGCCGAAGAACGTGGCGAAGAAGTGGACTATGATGAAGCCCGACGCGTGGTTTATAAAATGCCTTACAGCGAGTGGAAGGAAAAACACCAGCTGCCCGCTACCGACGAGCAACTGGCTGCATTTAATGCCAAACAGGCAGCCAAAAAGGCTTAATCCCGGTTTTGCTCCTCCGGCAAACTATAGGTGTGGGGGAGCAGTTCACTGACTGTTGTTTTAGTGCATTCGCCACTAGCGGTGAGCATAAATACCGGTGTATCTGCACTGGCAAACTCGGCGATTTTCTGGCGGCAGCCACCGCAGGGATAGCAGTAATCATCATTGGGGCTGGCAACCAGAATTTGTTTAATCTGCGTGGCGCCAGCGGTAATCATAGTGCCAATCGCCGAGGCTTCGGCGCATTGCCCCTGTGGGAAAGCGGCGTTTTCAACGTTGCAGCCGTAATATACATTGCCGTCCTCGGCGACGATTGCCGCGCCAACCCGGAACTTAGAGTAGGGGGCGTAGGCGTTTTTCTGGGCCTTTAGTGCGGCATCTTTTAACTGTTGTAACAATTTACTGCTTCCTTAACTGTCGTTATTTTTGTCTACTATCCGGTGAGAACTGATATAGTCTCATTCATCAATACGTGTTAGCGTCTGACTTCTGTTATAGTTGTGTCAAACGCGGCGAATAGGAAAGAATTATATTTACCATGCTTAGTCGATTGAGTCTTATCTTTTTTGTTTTAGTGGTTACCGGTTGCGCACAAACTGCACCAAAACAACAGCAAACCGAAATGGGGAACCTGTTAGTGCCGGAACCTGCTCCCCTGAGTATTCGTTCGCAGGTGGCTATCGCCCGATTCGGCCAGATCCTCTCCAACGCCGAGCTAACTGACGAAGATAAAGCCCAGTTACATTTCCAGCGTGGTATGTTATACGACAGCGTGGGCCTGGGTGGCCTGGCGCAATTCGATTATAACCGGGCAATTAACTTTAAACCGGATATGGCTGAAGCGTACAACTCACTTGGTGTCCACATGGTACAGCAGGAAGAGTTTAGCCGTGCCTATGAAGCCTTTGATTCAACTCTTGATATCGATCCGGGCTATGATTTCGCCTTTTTAAACCGCGGCATTGCGTTATATTACGGCGGCCGCGCTGACTTAGCCGTGTCTGATTTAGCGACCTTTGCTAACAAAGCGCCGGATGATCCATTCCGGGTGTTATGGGCCTATTTTGCAGAGTCAGAGTACGCTCCGCAAACGGCCCGGCAACAACTCACTCAGCGCCGGGAAAACCTGCCTGACAGTCATTGGGCTACCGGTCTGGTAGATTTGTTTTTAGGCCAGCAAACCGAAAAACAATTGCTCGACTCGCTGCTAAATGGCATTACCAGCGAGAAAGAGCTGACCGACAGGTTGTGTGAAGCTTATTTTTATCTGGGTAAGTATCACGAAGAAAACAACCAGCCTGGCGTGGCCTCCAATTACTTTAAGTTTGCCCTCAGCACCAATGTGTATGAGTACGTTGAACACCGTTATGCCCGCTTGGAGCTGCAACGCTTAAGGCAAAACACGGTTACCGACTAAGTCATGATGTTCTTCAGAGCAACCTGTCTGGCGGTGTTTACTTCATTAACCATCGCCGCAGACAGTGGACATATGCCCTCCCAATTGCTCAATAACGCCGAGCAGGCCGACAAGCCTGCACCATTGTTATGGGTTGCTGTGCAGCAAAATAGTCTGGTGGCTAAGCAACGCCTGATGGCGTTTGCAGAGGCTAACCGCAACCAGTACTGGCTGGAAATGCTGATTAAGTCCGGTTATTCACCCGCGGCACTGACACTTTCCCGGTTAGAGGATAATCCGAGGATCACCCAGCGGCTGGTGCGTCTGGCGGCGCGCGGCGGGGTGGCCGAAGCACAATACGAATATGCCCTCACGCGGGATGATTTTGCTCACCGTGAAACCTGGTTAAAAGCGGCTGCTGAGCAGGATTATTTTGTGGCGCAAACTGCCCTTGCTGACTGGTATTTGCTCCACGAACAACAAAGTGAAGCCGAGCCATGGTTACAAAAAACCGCCAGCCGGGACAGCCAGAGCGCATTTCAGCTGGCCTATATCCGCTGGCAGCAGGGCCGCGAAGACGAAGGTTACGAACTGTTTAAACAGGCGGCTGAACAGCAACATGAGCAGGCTGAGAGTGTGTTAGCCGTACTGCAACAATATCAGCCTGAGTCACTCGCTGACCTGTCGACTGAGCCGGCTAGTGGTAATTCAGCGCAATGCCGGCAGCAAATTCAGCCTTTCGCTACCGGACTGGCCGAGATGGTGCAGGCGAATCGTATTTATCAGCAGTTCTTAGCAGACAAACGGCTAAAATCCTTACCCTTATGCGTGAGCAAACCCATCTGGCTGGCCCGCGAGTCATTAAATTGTGATGCTAACTGGCAAGGTCAGGGTCGCCTCGGGTGTAATATTGAAGCGCTTGAACCGGTTGTCAGGCAGCGCGGCTTTACCCATGCGGTGGTGCTGGCCAAATCAGGCAAGGCGAATGTTAATAATGGCGTGATGTATCTCGATGTTGGCGATACCTACAGCGTATTTGTTCACGAGCTGGCGCATTTTGTCGGGTTTGTCGACGAATATCCGTTAACCCGCAGTTTTGCCAAAGAGTACTGTGCGCGGCAATCGGCGCCTAATCTGGTGTTTTTGGGCGCACTGACTTATGCGCCGCTGAGTAACATCGAATACTGGCAGTCTATCGAATTCCCGGTCACCCTTTATCCGTCGCGTACCTGTAATAACATCGGCGTAGCGAGCTTTAAACCCAGCGCTCGGATCACCTTTATGGAAAATCACGACGCTAAATATATCCCGCCTATCTACCTTTCGATCTGGAGCTCGTTACTGAACAACCCCAAGGCACAGCGTCCAATCGCCATGAACCTGTTTCAGCATTTTGAACAAGCAGGCAATACTCAGAAAGCGTCCTACTGGCTGGAAGTATTCCGCCAGCAGCGGACCGGTTTAACAACCGACCCGGCGGCAGACGCTATGGTAGAAAACATCAGCGCCGACTGAGAACATCTGAGCGGTACTCGTTGACCCACATGGCAGTAGCGCCGCAAATGGCCACCGGCATCACCAGAAAATTCACAATCGGTATCATCGCCATCACGTTTACAGCAATACCAAACGAGTAGCTGAGGCCCTTACGATCGCCCAGACGTTGGCGCATTTCGCCAAAAGGCACTTTGTGGTTATCAAACGGATAGTCGCAATACTGGATGGCCATCATCCAGGCACCGAATAAAAACCACAATACCTGGCCAATTACCGGGAGAAAGAAAAATAACAGTAAAAAACCGATGGCGCGGGGCAGGTAATACACCAGTTTGGTGATCTCCCGTCCCAGCGTACGGGGAATATCTTTAATGATGGCCATTACCCCGTCATCACCGAGTGACTGTCCTGTAAGGTGACGTTCCACTTTTTCAGCCAGCAGGCCGTTAAAAGGGGCAGCTATCCAGTTGGCCAGGGTACCAAACATCAGCGCAAAGCTGAGTAAAATACTGATCACTGCCAGTGGCCAGAGTAAAAAGGTAATAGAGGTCTTGAGCCAGCCCAGCCAGTCAGGAATAAACCCGATGAGATAATCCACACCGGCCTGAATTTCGCCGAGCAGAAAATAAAATGCCGCTGAAAATAACACCAGATTGATCATCAAAGGAATAAACACAAAGCGCTTTAAGCCTTTTGTGGTAATTAAATCAAACCCTTGCCCGAAATAACCGATACCGCTGCGTTGTGCCATTAAAACTCCTGCTGTCTGGTGAAAAGAACATGCCATTATCTGCAGAGGGGGTGATAAAAAATAGCATATTTTCAAACACCCACAGTATAAAACCGTGGGATCCCACTGTGAATTCATAATTGTTACAGTTCATGAACTTTGTTACATTCAACTTATAATAACAACCACAACATCGCGTGCGCATATTGAGAGTTCCCGGTTCAACGCTATCGACAGGATCAGCGGGTATCGCTATCAATCACGCTCTTTTAACAGAGTGGTGTTGTTGTGCGCCTTAAGAAAATCCGCCTGGCCGGCTTTAAATCCTTTGTTGATCCCACCACAATCCCGTTTCCGGGGGATATGACAGCTATTGTTGGCCCTAATGGTTGCGGTAAGTCTAACGTAATTGATGCGGTGCGGTGGGTGCTCGGAGAAAGCTCCGCGAAAAACCTACGTGGTGATGCCATGACCGACGTGATATTTAATGGTTCGTCGGCCCGCAAGCCCGTAGGGCAGTGCAGTGTTGAACTGGTGTTTGATAATTCCAGTGGCCGGATCGCTGGTGAATATGCCAAATACAATGAATTGTCGATCAAACGCGTTGTTACCCGTGACGCCATCTCCACCTATTTTTTAAATGGCAGTAAATGCCGTCGCCGTGATGTCACCGATCTGTTTTTAGGGACGGGATTAGGCCCGCGCAGCTACGCTATTATTGAGCAGGGCATGATATCCCGGTTAATCGAGTCTAAGCCCCAGGAATTGCGGGTGTTCATTGAAGAAGCGGCGGGTATCTCTAAATATAAAGAGCGTCGGCGGGAAACGGAAAACCGTATTCGCCATACCCAGGACAATCTCGAACGTCTGGAAGATGTACGCGGAGAGCTTGGCAGGCAGCTTGAAAAGTTACAGCGTCAGGCAGCAGCCGCCAAACGCTATACTACCCTTAAAGCGCAGGAACGTACGTTAAAAAGTGAACTGGCTGCTATTCGCTGGCTCAAGCATGATGACCACCTGCAAAAACTACAACAAACACAGCAGCAACTCGATACTGATATTGAAGCGCTCAGAGCACGACAGCGGGGCGATGAGGCCGGTATTGAGAAATACCGTGACACGCAGCAAAACTGTAAACAAAAGCTCGACCATCTGCAGCAGAATTTATTCACGGTGAGTGCCACGATTTCCCGGCTTGAGCAGTCCGCTTTGCATAATCAGCAACGTCTGAAGCAAATTGACAGCGAGCTTAGCGATATCCACACTCAACAAGCAGCCCTGAATGAAGAAGAAGAACTACTGACTGTACAGGCCGAAGAACAGGCGGCACTGGTTGTGGAATTAGAGCCCGCTTACGAGATTCAGCAAGCTGCCTGTGAGCAGTTGGAGGTTACGCGTGACCAGGCTGAGGCTGCACTACACCAGCATCAGCGCGATTTTCAGCAAACCGACCAGCAGTATCACCAGCTAAAGCAACAAGTGCACTCTCACCACAGTAAGGTGCAGTCGTTGTTACAAATGCAGATGCGTACTCAGCAACGAATTGGTGAGCTGGAGCGCGAGATACAAGAATTTTCCAAGGCCGACCATCAACAGGCCATCGACGATTTACAGCTTGAGCTGGAAATGCTGGCCGAGCAAATCCTGGAACAGCAGGATAAGCTCCAAAACGCCAGACAAAAACTGGGACAGTCACAGCATTATCATGAGCAGGTACGGCAGCAAACCCAGTCAATGAGGGCTGAATTACAGCAAAATCAATCCCGGCGCGTGGCGCTACAAACTCTGCAACAAGCTGCAAGCCCTACCGGACCTCAACCTGAAGGCATAGTACCGCTGTGGCAGCAGTTAACTCCAAAAGCCGGCGCTGCGGCCATTATTGAACATGTGCTGAATGAGCTTGGTGATGCGCAATTGGCGACTAGCGAGAGCATCGCATCACTGGCGGACAGTCACGGCAATTTAAGCGCAGGTCTTAAGTATTTCAGCCAGGCAGCCTTAACGAGGGATAAACGGCCCGGTAGCGTAGCGGCATTATTAGAAGACGAATGGGTGCCCCATCAGTTTAATCAGATACTGGTAGCTGAAAATGCCGAAAATGCGCTGGTGATGCGCCAACAGGCCGGTGAAACTGAGCTGATTGTTACGCATGATGGCCAGTGGTTTGGCCCGGATTGGTTTCGTTATGGTGAGCAGGATACCGAGCAGGGCGTATTACAGCGTGCCGAACAAATCGAGGAGCTTAACGATATTATTGCTGCTCAGGAAGCACAGCTTGCCACGCTAGAGGAGCAGGAAAGCGAAGCGCAGAACGACATAGAACAGTCGCGGGAACAGGTGAGTGCCTGTGAGGGTGGATTGAATGAGCGCAATAATCAGCGTCAGCAACTGACTCAGCGGTTAAGCTGGTTAAGCGAACAACAACGCCAGGAAGCGCAGAAGCGTGAACGTCTGGATGAAGAGCTGAGTCGCCAGCAAGAGCAGCTTGAAGAAGAGGCTACCGAACTGGCAATGCTTAATGAAGGGCTTGAAACTTACGAGATGGAGCTAGCAGAGCAGGCTGAGCGCCAGGCGCGGCTACAGGATCAGCAACAGTCGCTCCAGCAGCAGCTTAGCAGTCAGCGTAGCCAGTATGAGCAGAATACCCGTGAACTGCATCAGATGGCGCTCAAACTGCAGGAGAGCCGAAATAGCCAGCAATCGCTGAGTTCTCAGCAGCAACGTATAAGCCAGCAGCTTACCAGCCTGGAACAGCGCGCCGCCCAGTTAGAGCAAGAGCAACAATCGCTCAATCAGCCACAAACCGAACAAGCGGAGCAACTGCAGGATTTACTGGCTGAAAAAGCGGCGCTTGAAGAACAGCGCTACAGCTTACAGCAGGATCTGGAGCATGCAGAAGAATTGCTTAATCAGGCTATGCAAGGCCAGCAGGCAATTGTAGGTGACATTGCCAAACGGCAGGAACAGCTCGACAGTCTGAAAATAGAGGCGGAAGGTTACCGCGTACGCGGCACGGCTATTCTGGAACAACTCAGCGAAATTGGGGTCACACTTAAAGCGGTACTGGAAACCCTGCCGGCAGAAACCAGTGAAACCAACTGGCAACGGGATCTGGAACAGACTACCGCGGCCATTAGCCGGCTCGGCGCCGTTAACCTGGCGGCGGTAGAAGAATACGACGTTCAGGCAGAACGCAAAGCGCATCTGGACACGCAGTTTGACGACCTGAATGACGCGCTTGAGACCTTGCAAAACGCCATACGTAAAATTGATCGTGAAACCCGCTCCCGCTTTAGTCAGACGTTTGAGCAGGTGAATGAAGATCTTAAAATGCTCTTTCCTAAGGTATTTGGCGGGGGCTCGGCTTATTTAGCCTTAACCGATGATGATTTACTGGAGACCGGCGTGACCATAATGGCCCGTCCGCCCGGCAAGAAAAATAGTACAATTCATCTGCTTAGCGGTGGAGAAAAAGCCTTAACCGCATTATCATTGGTGTTTGCAATTTTCAGGCTTAACCCGGCGCCATTTTGCCTGTTGGATGAAGTGGATGCGCCACTGGATGATGCTAACGTCGGACGCTTCTGTAATCTGGTTTCTGAAATGTCGAAGTCGGTACAGTTTATTTACATATCACATAATAAAATTGCGATGGAGATGGCGAGTCACCTCACTGGTGTCACCATGGCTGAACCAGGCGTGTCACGCATGGTAGCCGTGGATGTAGAGGAAGCCGTCTCCATGGTAGACGCATAAAATTAAAGGCGAAAGAAGTCGATGGAAGAAGAATTACGTTTGTCATTGTTGCTACTGGGTGGGTTCTTTATCCTTGGTGTGCTGGCACATGGCTTATGGAATATCCGCAAAAACAGTCAGGCCAAAAAGCCGCAGCGGCGTATTGAGCCGGAAGGCTGGCAGGATGAAGAGCGTGACGACGAGCAAAGCAACCGGAAAACTGCTGACGATTTTGATGAGTTCGGCATTGGCGAAGTACGAGTGGTTCGTCATTCGACAACCGACGCTGACCAGTCAGAGTACGAACCCGCCGAGCTGAAGGACGAGACTTCAAGCGAAACTGAAGATGACGACAGCGCTGAGCCTTCTGCTTCGGGTGATAATGACGACACTGACACCAATGAGAGTGAAAGTGAGCCTGCCGAGACACCTAAAGAAAAACTTTACGCATCGGTAGTCACCAATCCGAAACCACAGTATCAGCACGATAACGTCGTTGAACTACCTGATTCAGTGCCTGCGCCACCGTCATTCCTGTTAAAAGAAGAGGAAAGTGCTCAGCCTGAGGTAAAGCCAGAGTCTGCACCGCTTGATGAACAGGACGACTTTTCTCTGGATGCACAGCCTGCGCCACCGGAATCCAAATCCCCGGCTGCTGATGATAACGCCGAAAAAGCGCAGGAAGCAGTTCCCGCGACACCAAAAAAGCGCAGCCGCCCGGCCAGCCGGAAACGGCAGGAGCCGCGTTTTGGTGATGAAGACCAGATGCAAATTGATTTTGACGACTCGGTTAAGGCTGCCCAAACAGAGACGCCGCAGCCTGCCAGCCAGGTAGAGCCGGAAGTGTTGATCCTCAACGTACGGGCGCCAGAAGATGCCCCTATTAGTGGCGCTGCATTGCTCCCTATGCTGTTAACCCTGGGCTTTAAGTTTGGCGATCAGGATATTTTCCACCGCCATGTCAATTCCAATGGCAAAGGTCCGGTGCTGTTTAGCTTAGCTAACATGTTCAAACCGGGTAATTTTGATATTGATAATCTGGAAACTTTCACAACACGCGGCGTTTCTCTGTTTATGCTATTGCCGATAGAAGGCGACCCGCACCAGGTGTTTAATATGATGCATAATGCCGCTCGCAAGATTGCCGATGAGTTTAACGCTCAGGTGCTCGACGGTCGTCGCAGCGTGTTATGTAAACAGGGCTTGCAGCAGTACGTAGAAAAGATCCGCGACTTTGAACGCAAACGTATGATAGCCCGTCACTAAGTTTACTATCCTGAATTCGTTGTACTACTGTTAAAAGGCAGTAGTACAACATCAAATGAGCAATTCCCATGAGTGATCAAACCGTCATCGCGCAACTCGAAGCATTGCGCGAGAAAATTAATGACTATAACTATCAGTACTACGTGCTGGATGATCCCACTGTGCCCGATAGCGAATACGACCGTCAGATGCAAGCACTACAAGCGCTGGAAGCCGAGTATCCGGAGCTTGTTACCCCGTATTCACCCACTCAGAAGGTAGGCGGAGAGCCGCTGGGGGCTTTTGAACAGGTAACACACGAAGTGCCGATGTTGTCGCTGGATAACGCCTTTGAAGCAGCCGATCTAAAAGCTTTTGAAAAACGCCTGCACGACCGCCTTAAAGCCGATAATACGCTTGCCTACAGCTGTGAGCCAAAACTTGACGGACTGGCCGTGTCGATTTTATACGAGAACGGCGTGCTGGTTCGTGCTGCCACCCGCGGAGATGGTCAGGTAGGTGAAAATATCACCGCCAACGTTAGAACCATCGCTAACGTGCCACTCAAATTACGCGGCGCAGACTTACCCGCAAGGATTGAAGTGCGCGGTGAAGTGTTTATGCCTCGCGATGGGTTTGAAAAACTCAACGAAAAGCAGCGTAATGCCGGGCTTAAGGTGTTTGCTAATCCGCGTAACGCCGCTGCCGGCAGCCTACGTCAACTGGACTCACGGATCACCGCTAAACGCCCGCTAATGTTCTATGCCTACTCGCTGGGCGTTGTGGCACCGATCGATTTCACCTTACCGGACAGTCACCATGAGCGGCTTAAGCAGTTAGCAGTGTGGGGGATCCCCTTATGCCCGGATATTGGCATTACCGAAGGGGCCAGCGGTTGTTTAGCGTATTATGAGCAAATTCTGTCGCGACGTGATGGCCTTGCTTACGACATTGATGGCGTAGTGTTTAAGGTGGATGATATTGCGCTACAACAACAGCTGGGGTTTGTTGCCCGGGCGCCACGCTGGGCAATCGCACAGAAGTTTCCGGCGCAGGAAGAGATGACCCGTTTACTCGACGTGGAGTTTCAGGTTGGACGCACAGGTGCGATCACGCCGGTTGCCCGCCTTGAACCGGTATTTGTTGGCGGCGTAACGGTATCAAACGCGACTTTACACAATCAGGATGAAGTAGAGCGGTTGGGCGTTTGTATCGGCGATACAGTAATTATCCGCCGGGCTGGTGATGTGATCCCGCAGGTTGTTTCTGTGGTCGCTGATAAGCGACCGGAAGACGCCCGGGAGATTCAGTTTCCTGCTCAGTGCCCTGTGTGTGACTCCCAGGTAGAGAAACTGGCCGATGAAGCCGTGGCTCGCTGTACAGGTGGATTAATTTGTCCGGCCCAACGCAAGCAGGCTTTAAAGCATTTTGCATCACGCAAAGCGCTGGATATAGACGGTCTGGGTGACAAACTGATAGAGCAACTTGTCGATGCCGGGCTATTAAAAACACCGGTGGATATATTCAACCTGACGTTCCCGGCGTTGATTCAGCTTGAGCGGATGGGGGATAAGTCGGCGGCAAATTTGCTGCAGGCAATTCACAATGCAAAACAGACCACATTACCGAAATTTCTTTACGCACTGGGGATCCGTGAAGTAGGTGAAACTACGGCCGCAAATCTTGCACTGCATTTTCAAACCTTAGAATCGATTCAAAATGCGAGTCTGGATGATTTACAGGCAGTGCAAGATGTGGGGGTTGTAGTAGCCGAACATGTGTTTAACTTCTTTAATGAGTCGCACAATACAGAGGTGCTCGAGGGCTTACTGAATGCAGGCTTAAACTGGCCGGATATTGAAGCGCCGGACGAGGCGGATCTGGTACTCGATGGCAAAACCTGCGTGGTTACCGGCACGCTGAGTCAGATGTCACGTAATGATGTGAAGGCATTACTGCAGCAAGCGGGCGCCAAGGTGGCAGGCAGCGTATCAGCAAAAACCGACTTTTTGGTGGCCGGCGAAAAAGCCGGATCCAAACTGGCCAAAGCCCAGGAGTTGGATGTGGAAGTGTGGGATGAAGAGCGATTAATGGCGTTTCTGACGGATAATAGTCTGATATAAATAAGAAGCCGGACGCCGTCCGGTTGTTCCTACGTGCCCTATTTGTAAGAGAACTTCCTCCTTCGATTATGGACAGGCACTTATTCATTTGGCTTCTTGGTTTTATGCAGTAAGCAATTTTTCCAGCATCAAGAATCTGATCTGGGTGCTTGTTATATTTCAAAGTGTGAAGTTGAAGCGTTCGGTCTTTGAAAGGCTGATAAGGCTGGAAAATAGCCGTCAATCACTCTTCGCTCAGTGTTAGGTGATATGGAGTAAAGAATTATAATTGATACTTACGTTGGCTGTTAGCTCAGGCATGCTTTAACCGAATCCCGTGTGTTTCCGACGTTGATTTTGCAGTTTTGCAATGCTTACCGATGATTTGAAGGCTGTTTCAATACCGGTTACCATTTTATTCCAATCACAATGCGCCAATCCAACCCTGCCCAGGATAGGTGATAATGAATAATCGATATTGCCCTGTTTGTTGGGGTGCAAATAGCGGCCTGAAATTTCAACCAGCGTAATATACTCTTCTAGTCGAAAGGGTAAGCCGTCAGGCATGTTGTTACGCGGGGTGCCTGCAAAGGGCAGTAATTGCGTAGGTTGTGTGTTTGATTTGGCCGCCTTGATGCGTTTTTGAATGCTGGTGTGGTTTGATTCTTCTGGGGTGTTGGCCTGACTGGCACGTACAGGATTTAAGTCAACATACGCCATACATGCAGCTAAAGATGCTTCATCTAAGAGCGCCTGTGACTTAAACCGGCCTTCCCAGAAATGACCTGTACAATCATCTTCTTTATTGGCTCGACGGGCGATGTATTCATTAAGCAACCGCATAAACCAGCTGATATCGTACAGTCGCTTACGGTAAACTTCAGCCAGACACTGTACGGTTTCAATTTCCGCTTTAGACAACGTAGTCGATTCAGCGTCGTTAATATAGCGTTGAGACAACAATATGCCTTTGTAGAGTCTGTGCCACCGCTTGATGATATCTTTAACGCTTAACGAATCGGCCTTTTGTTTGTTGATGCGTAATACCACGTGGGTGTGGTTACTCATTACTGCATAAGCGCACACATCAACACAAAATACCTCTGCCAGAAATAGTAATCTGTCTTCTACCCACTGCCGGCGATGCTCGTAGCTTCTTCCTGTCTGATTATCTTCACCACATAAATACGCCCGTCGAACACAGCGGGAAACGCAATGGTAGTAAGGGGTATCTGAGAGGTTGATAAGGCTTTTACGGGGTCTGGGCACAGCTATTTAATAAAACTAGAAAATTGTGCACTCATTGTGTCAGAACAAAGGCAAAATCCAACTGGACCTGAGTCTAGCGAGTGACTGTCCCTTTAAAGTAGTCCCTTTAAAGTACTTAAAACTTTCTTTTAACTTGGTCTTCGCTTTTCGATGGTTAAGCAGCTTTGAGCCACAAGTTTGATAAGCAACAAATCGATGGTAGGCTAATAATCATCTAGGTATAAGTTTTTTGCATGTATTACAAAGAGATTAAATAATAAAAGAAATTTCGAAAACAGGGATGATCGTTGAGTTAAGTTCAATCAGACTCTTTATTTTACCCTCAAGGAAGGAACCATATCATGACAAAAAAGGCGCTTTTTCTATTCTCTATAGTAATATTTTTTCTGGTGGTTAGTGTCAGCTACATTTTGCAAAAGCAGGATTTTATCTTTACTCCCGCCAATAAATTCTCTGCGACAAGTGAGCCTGTCCCATCTGAATTAGAGTCAGGTAAAAAGCCACCAGAAGAAAAGCTCATCCTAATGCCTGATGAAGTAGCAGAATTAGCTAAAAATCAAACTAGTGAACAAACGCCTTTAGCCGAATCGACCAATCAAAATGTAATCAAATGGGAAGATTCCTTCTATTCTACTGAGAGTGCTGAAGCATATTTCGTTAATGAAGAAGGCGAATTACTGAAAAGTGGGTTGGATAGTTTTTTTAAAGCAAAAGATCTTGATGAAATATTGGATGCGATGGATAAAGTTGGAACCAACGAAAAATCTGTGTCACGAAAAAACAAGCTGAAAGATTATTTTTATAAGGAATTCGCTGCTACTGCGTATTCTGAACGCTTCTCATGTGCCAACAAAATATGCGCGGTTACGTTTATCGGAGATCCGGAAGCTACTGAACGTTATCAAAATTTAGCGCAATTTAGTGAAAACTACATATTCACAAAGAGTACGGTCAATGAGTATGGAGAAGGCGTTTATAAAATGTTGGTGATCGAAACGGAGGATGCATCATCTTTGACTGTCAAACCTAATTAAATAAACCAAACGCACAGAAAATGAAAACTAGTGTAGGGGTTTACATCCGCTTCTGATTTATGTTGAATTCGGTTTGTTTACTGCTGGTTTTGCTGTGCCTGGCGGCGTTTTTCTTTTCTTAGTTGCCAGGCTTTGCGAACCGAGAAGCGCCATAACCAGTTCAGCGTATAGTATCCGGTTAAACCAAACACCACCGAACAGATCCCACAACCAAGTAAAAAAGACGGCCCGATCGTCGACAGCGAGCTAACAACCCAGTCCCAGGTGGGTTCAAAATGAAAGGCTTCAGACTTGGTCCCAAGGACAGTAGAGCCAACCAGATAGGCGCCGTAGAATATGGGAGGCATGGTAAAGGGATTAGTGATCCAGACTGTTGCTACAGACAGTGGCAGGTTCACCCGGCAGGGAATTGCGGTGGCCGCCGATAACCACATTTGAAAAGGCACCGGCCAGAACGCGAAGAACAATCCGATACCAAAAGCGCCGGAAGCGGATTTTCGGTTCAGATGCCATAAATTGGGCTCATGAAGAATGCTGCCAAAGATTTTTAAGGCCCGATTTTCCTTTATCGAATGCGGATCAGGCAAATAGCGTTTTATAAACTTCTTCGGCATATATCTAACAATCTTTTCTCAAACAGAGTCACTGGTGAATACAAGCATGCTAACAACTGCGGCGACAGCATTTAGCGGCGCAGTGATTTCAGGTCGCTGGTGGTCAGAACTGCCCCACAGCGGGTTGCCGTTTGTGCTCGCATTTATATCTTTATCAGCCACGGCGTTACTTATGGCTGAGTATTGTAACGCAAAACGATGGCAAAAACCGTTACGCTTTGCCTGGGTTGCAATGGGGGCGACAACAGCCGGCCTTTTCGTGGCAACGAGTGTAGGGCAATCATACCTCAAGTGGCAACAGCTTGGTGGTGAAATTCAACAAGATGTCATAATTGAGGGACGAGTTGTTGGTTATCAGCGCTTTGCCGACTACGACAGGCTGATATTGAACGATATTATCGTCAATCAGCATGTCTGGGATAAATCATGGGCGATACAGTTGCACTATTACCGGCCTCAGGCAGGTTTTACCACAGGCCAGCGTATTCGGGGGGCTGCCAGAATCAAACCGGCCCGGGCTATCGCTAATCCGGCTGGTTTTGATATGCAGCGCTGGTATGTGAGTCAACGGATAGTCAAAACCGGCTACGTACGTGGCCATCGCATTGCGCTTCTAGAGACGAATACGTCCATCCGTAATCGATTAAAATCCAGGCTCGCCTCATTACAGCTGCCGGGAGAGAAGTGGTTGCTGGCCTTATTGTTCGGTGAGCGTCAGGGATTTTCCAAACCAGACTGGCAGTTATTACAGCAAACTGGCACGGCTCATCTGTTTGCTATCTCTGGTTTGCACCTGATGATTGTGGCAGGCGCAATCCTTATTGCTGTCAGAGGCTGTATTGCGGCATCGGCCTGGATAACATTTTCCTTACCGAAAAGCCTGTATTTTGGCACTTCAATTGTCGTACTTGCTACCTGTGGCTTTTATGCCTATCTGGCGGATTGGCAAACTGCCGTTCTACGAGCGTACTGTGCGCTGCTGATTATTGCTGTGTTGTACTTGCGCAAACTCCGTTTGTCGCGGCTAACACTGGTGTTACTCACCTTGGCTGTGAGCATTTTGCTCGACCCCATGGCAATTTACGGCGCGGCCTTGTATCTGAGCGTTGGTGCCGTAGCCATAATTATCTGGTTTCACTGGTGGTGGAATAAGTCAGATCGCAGTGGTCATTGGATCCGGGGAGTGGTGCTTTTACAACTTATGCTAAGTGTACTCATGGCGCCTTTAGTAGGGGCGCTACTGGGGCAGGTGAGTTTAATTTCGCCGTTGATTAATTTATTGATCGTACCGGTAATGTCGTTGCTGGTGATCCCTTTGTGTCTGCTTGGGTTATTAATGCTCATTGTTCTGCCGGCTGATCATCCCATCACTGCCTGGGTGTTGCAGGGGGGCGGCACCGTGCTCGAATGGCTGATGCAGCAGCTTGAGCTAGTGGCTAGGTTTATTGGTGACTATGCGGCATTCCCGGTATATACATCCACGTTGTTGTTGGCCAGTTTTATAGGTTTATTACTCGTTCTGATACCGCCTTTTAAAGGGCGCTTGTTGTTGTTGATCGTTACGCTGCTGGCTTGTTCTGGCAGTTACCAGCCAATAGCAAGGCAGCAGGATGACTGGCAGGTACACATTTTTGATGTGGGGCAGGGTAATGCCACACTTATCAGCCGCAATAGTAAGGCTATTTTAATTGATACCGGCGCTGCCTTTGGCTCGGGGTTTAATTTTGTTGAGGCGGTTATCCGCCCCTTTTTGCAAACCCGTGGATTGCAACTTGAGCTGGTATTTATCAGTCATTTTGATAATGACCATGCCGGGGGGATAGATTTTATTCGCACAACGTATCCTGGGCTTACCATTGTTACCCCGAAGGATAATTGCCATTCGGGCGCCAGTTGGCATTGGCAAGGCTTAAAAGTGAAGGCTTTGTGGCCCTTACCTGACGCTAGTGAGCGCTGGTCTGATAACGATGGCTCCTGCGTGATTAGAGTTACAAATGGCCGCTACAGCGTATTACTGCCGGGCGATATTGAGCAAAAGGCGGAGCAGGTTTTGTTGAGCTTACCTGAAGTCAGTCAGGAGCTGACTTCAAACATCATACTGGCACCGCATCACGGCAGCAAAACCTCATCATCCACTGCCTTTATCGAACAGGTAAAGCCGCAATTTGTAGTGTTTTCCCAGGGCTGGCTAAATCGCTGGGGCTTTCCTCATGGGCACGTTGCTGAGCGTTATCGGAATGCGGGCAGCAAGGCTTTACTTGTCAGTGAGAGCGGCTATATGCGCTTTGATATTACCGACGACAGCATTAGCACTTATGCTTATCGCCAAAGTCAGCACAGCCGCTGGTATCATAAAACGTTTGTAAAACAGTAAACTGCCCATAAATAAAGACATTCCGTGCAAACGGTTTTGACAACGAGAATCGATTATTTTGGTGTGTCATGGGTATAGCAGGTACAATGGCGCCGATTTTTATAGTAAACAGTGAACTATGCAACAAAATGATGAACAAGCATTGCCGGTAAAACGGTTTTTTAGCTACCTGAAAGCCTACAAACTTGCCTTTATTGTGGCATTTATCGGTATGGTGGGTTACTCGGCACTCGATACCTTCGTGATTTCGCAGGTACAGCCTGTGATCGACCGGTCGTTGAACAACCAGGATTACGGTTATTTGCGCATGGCAGCCTACCTTGTGGTACCGGTTTTTATTATTCGCGGCATTTTTAATTTTATGGGCAGCTACGCGCTGAGTTGGATTGGGGCTCAGGTGGTAATGACCATGCGTCAGCAACTGTTCAGTAAATATATTCATCTACCGGTAAGCTTTCACGACCAGCAGGCTAAAGGCAATCTGATTTCTAAAGTCATTTACGATACCGACCAGGTGGCCCGTGCAGCAGGTAAATCACTGGCGATTCTGGTGCGTGAAGGTGCCCTGGTGATAGGGATCCTGGCCTGGATGTTTTATCTCTCCTGGCAGTTATCACTGGTGTTTTTGTTTGTCGGGCCTGTGGTAGCCGTTATCGTAACGTTTGTTACCAAACGCTTTCGTACGGTTAGCCGCAATATCCAGAAGTCCATGGGCAATCTTACCAGCGCGGTTGAGCAGGTGGTAAAAGGCCACAAAGTGGTTTTAATGTTTGGTGGTCAGCAAAAAGAGCAGGATCGCTTCGCCAAAAAGAATAACACCAATCGCCAGCAAACTATGAAGCTGGCTGTTACACAAACCCTGAGTGTGTCGAGCATTCAGGTCATCGCTTCTATAGCCCTGGCGGTGGTGCTGTATATTGCCAGTACGCCGGGTATGCTGGCCGAGCTCACCGCCGGTACCTTTGTGACCATCGTATTTTATATGGTGATGCTGCTAAAACCGTTAAAACAGCTGACTACGGTTAACAGCGAGTTTCAAAAAGGCATGGCAGCCTGCCAAAGCATCTTTGCCGTGCTGGATGAGCAAATTGAAAAAGATATCGGTGTGCTTGATGCCAACGAAGTAAAGGGCAACATACGCTTTAACAACGTAACATTTACTTATCCGGGTAAGCACACTCCGGCGATCGATAATATGAATCTTGATGTCCCCGCTGGCACCAGTATTGCGCTGGTGGGCCGATCTGGTAGCGGCAAGTCAACCATGTCAAACTTACTCACCCGTTTCTATTTGCCTGAGCAAGGGCAGATCACGCTGGATAACACCGATATCAACGAATTTAGGCTCACTGAGCTTCGCAAAAATATCGCGCTGGTTTCCCAGCAGGTAACCTTGTTTAACGATACTATCGCTAACAATATTGCGTATGGCGTGGCGGAAAACGTCTCCAGAGAGGCCGTTGAAAAAGCAGCCAAACTGGCTCACGTAATGGAATTTGCAGAGTTGCTCGAAGACGGTCTGGATACCATGATTGGCGAAGATGGCTCTGTGTTGTCTGGCGGACAGCGTCAGCGCGTGGCCATTGCCAGGGCATTGCTGCTGGATGCACCGGTGTTAATTCTCGATGAGGCAACTTCGGCGCTGGATACCGAATCAGAACGGATGATCCAGGATGCTCTGGTAACACTGCAACAGGATCGCACCAGTATCATTATTGCCCACCGGTTATCCACTATCGAAAATGCCGACCAGATCCTGGTGATCGATCAGGGTAAGATTATCGAGCAGGGTAAACATCAGGAGTTACTCAACAAGGGCGGTGCTTATGCACAGTTACATGCGCTACAGTTTGGGGAGTAGCAATGTCGGCGCTTAACCGTATGTGGTATGAAGGGCGCTGGTATCAATGGTTATTGTTACCCTTTACGCTGCTGTTTATTCTGTTATCAGCATTACGTCGATTACTGTTTCGACTGGGCGTTAAAAAGACCATAACACTGCCAGTGCCGGTTATAGTGGTTGGCAATCTTTCCGTGGGCGGCAATGGCAAAACGCCTTTGGTAGTGGCGCTTTGCGAGAGGCTCCAACAGGCCGGCTACAAAGTCGGTGTGGTAAGTCGTGGGTATGGCGCTAAAACCACCGAGTTTCCTCATCAGGTTAGCGCAAACGACTCTGCCCCCATGGTGGGCGATGAACCTTTATTGATAGCGCGGCGCACGGGTGTGCCGGTGGTTATCGATCCCAACCGCCCCCGCGCAGCGCAGCAACTGACAGAGCAAGGCTGTACAGTGATCATCAGTGACGATGGCTTGCAACATTACGCGCTAGGCCGGGATGTTGAGTGTGTGGTGGCCGACAGACGTTTGTTTGGTAACCAACAGTTGCTGCCTATGGGGCCGTTACGTGAAGGTCTGTGGCGACTAAAAAGCATTGATTTCTTAATTTTAAATCAGCCAGGCGAAGCGCTTAAGTTGCCGCAGAGAAACACCATGCCGCCACCCTTTAAAATGGCTTTAAAGCCCGGCAAACTGATTAATGTATTGCGCCCCCAGTTACAGCGAGAACTTGTGGAGCTGGAACAGGAGTTTCATATTACTGCCATGGCAGGAATTGGCGACCCGAGTCGTTTCTTTACCCAGTTAAAAGAGATGGGCGTCAGGCTTGATCATTGTGTTGCGCTGGCCGATCATCATGCTATCGGTAAACAGGATATTCCAGACGGCTGTGTGATTATGACCGAAAAAGATGCAGTAAAGGCGGTGGCGCACGCCCATGATAACTGTTGGTACCAGCCGGTGGATGCGGTGCTGGCCGAAGATTTTTATACTCAGCTCATTCAGCGTATTGCACGCTGAACAAAAATAACAAAGGAAACACCATGGCATTTGATAAAAAGCTGCTGGAAATAATAGCCTGCCCAGTGTGCAAAGGAAAATTAATGTACACAGAGCGCAATAATGAGCCTGGCCTGGTATGTCGTTATGACCGTCTTGTTTACCCGATTAACGATGGTATTCCGGTATTGCTGGAAGAGAAGGCCACGGCGATATCTCTTGAAGAACTCGAAGCACTGAAAAAAGGATAAGCTTGCCCATGGATTTTACGGTTGTCATTCCCGCCCGCTACCAGTCAAGCCGCTTCCCCGGTAAACCGCTGGCCAATATTCAGGGTAAGCCCATGGTTCAACATGTGGTTGACAGGGCCAATGAGGCAGGCGCCAGCAAGGTCATTGTCGCTACCGATGATGAACGCATTGCCAGTGTGGCCGCGCAGTTTGCAACCGTGGTGATGACAGCCACCACGCATACGTCCGGCACTGAGCGTATTGCTGAAGTGATCCAGACCCAGCAGATCGCCGATGACACCATTATCGTTAATGTGCAGGGTGATGAACCCTTTGTACCAGCAGACAATATCCGTCAGGTGGCGGCCAACCTGGCAGCCAACCCTGCTATGCAAATGGCAACACTGTGCACGCCCATTGCTCACGAAGATGATGTATTTAATCCCAACATCGTAAAAGTGGTCTTTTCTGCATCGGGTAAAGCGCTGTATTTTTCTCGATCAGTGTTACCTTTTGCCCGCGAAACTATGATGCAGCCTCCGGTGAGTGCGGATCCCGGCTTGTACTATCGCCATATTGGTTTGTATGCTTATAGCGCAAGCTATGTTAATCAGTATGTGAGCTATGAGCCGTCTGCCCTGGAACAAATTGAGTCGCTCGAACAGTTAAGGGCCCTTTGGTATGACGATGCTATCCATATTGAGGAAGCGCTGTCGGAGCCGCCGGTAGGTATAGATACGCCGGATGATCTGACTAACCTGCTGGCCAGTCTGGCCGCGGATAATTAGGTACTAAGAGCTTATAGCGAACGTAAAGCGCGTAAGGAGTCATCATATGAATGTTGTTATTACCGGAGCCAATCGCGGCATTGGCCTGGCGTTAGTGAAGCAGTATCTGGCCGCTGGCCATTCGGTTTATGCACTGTGCCGCAACAGCTCAGATGCACTGAATGCTACCGACGCAGAAGTGCTCAGTGGCGTGGATGTGGGTGTGCCAGACAGTCTACCGCAAGCGTTGGCACCTTTAAGTGATGTTGACATTGATGTTCTAATCAATAATGCCGGTGTGCTGGCTAATGAGGCGATCACCGACTGGCAGCCCAATACCATCGATTATCAGTTCAGAGTGAATGCCATGGGCCCGTTACTGGTTACCCAGTGTTTGTTAAAACAGCTTTCATCTGGTAGCAAGGTGGCCCTTATTACCAGTCGGATGGGATCAATGGCCGATAACGGTTCCGGCGGATACTACGGCTATCGCATGAGCAAGGCGGCGCTTAATGCCGCAGGCGTTTCCCTGGCCAATGACCTCAAAGCCGATGGCATTGCCGTAGGCTTGTTTCATCCCGGGTTTGTGCAAACTGAAATGGTGGGCGGTAATGGAGATGTTGACGCCGAAACTGCCGCGGCCAGTCTGGTTGCCCGGATTGGCGAACTGACCCTGGCGAATGCAGGGCGATTTATTCACGCTAAGGGTGATGAGCTCCCCTGGTAAAAGGGTTACCGAGGCGGATTACTCCGCCTCATCGTCTGTTTCATCCTGCTCTTCAGACATCACGGCCCACATGTCATGCTCATCGGTATGGATGACTTCAGCCCAGACGTGCTGGCCGGGTGTCACATCGTAAACGCCGTTTAAATGCACCACGCCGTCTACCTCCGGGGCATCAGCATAACAACGACCAACCGCGCCTTCCGCATCCACTGAGTCAATAACTACCTGATATTCCTGACCAATACGTTGTTTCAGACGTTCTGCGCTAATCTCGCCCTGAACGGCCATAAAGCGGGCCAGACGCTCTTGTTTAACGTCTTCATCTACCGGATCGGGCAGATCGTTAGCCACAGCCCCTTCAACCGGCGAGTAGGCAAAACAACCAACCCGGTCGAGTTGTGCTTCACGCATAAAGTCGAGTAATTCCTCAAACTCTTCTTCGGTTTCACCAGGAAAGCCAACGATAAAAGTGGAGCGAATGATGAGCTGCGGACATTCCTCGCGCCATTTTTTGATCCGTTCAAGCGAGCGTTCTGAACTACCCGGACGCTTCATTAATTTCAGGATGCGCTTATTGGCGTGTTGGAAGGGGATATCCAGATAGGGCAGGATTTTACCTTCGTTCATCAGCGGGATAAGGTTATCTACATGAGGGTAGGGGTACACATAGTGCAGTCTTACCCACATGCCCATTTCGCCGAGCTTTTCACATAACTGTTGCAGGTGAGTTTTTACCGGCATGCCGTTCCAGAACCCGGTGCGATGCTTCATATCCACGCCGTACGCACTGGTGTCCTGCGAGATCACCAGCAGTTCGTTTACGCCGGCATTTTTTAAGCGCTGGGCTTCATCGAGAATTTCACCGATAGGGCGGCTCACCAGATCGCCGCGCATGGATGGAATAATGCAGAACGTACAGCGATGGTTACAGCCTTCGGAAATCTTAAGGTAGGCAAAATGACGAGGCGTGAGTTTAATACCATGATCCGGAATAAGGTGTTCAAACGGGTTATGCTGAGGCTTGGGCAGGTGATCATGCACCTGATTAACCACTTCCTCATAGGCATGAGGGCCGGTTATCGCCAGTACATTGGGATGTACTTCACGAATTTCATCTTCCTTAATGCCTAAACAACCGGTCACAATCACTTTGCCGTTTTCAGCCAGGGCTTCACCAATGGTATCCAGTGATTCCTGCACCGCTGCGTCAATAAAACCACAGGTATTCACGATAACCAGCGCGGCATCATTATAGGTAGGTACTACCTCGTACCCTTCAGTGCGAAGCTGAGTAAGAATTCGTTCTGAGTCCACCAGGTTTTTCGGACAGCCGAGGCTCACAAAACCGATTTTTGCTTTCGCAGTATCAGAGCTGGATGTCGTTTCTGATTGCTGCTTTAACACCGCTTTAGGTCCTTCCAGTGTGGTGGTTTGTTTCGGGTCAAATTTTTCAACGGTCATAGTGAGCTCTGATGGTGTGCGACGGCAGTTTCAAAAGGGCGCAGATTATACCCAAAAAGATTGTTAAGTTCACCCGGCGGGGGAGTCGAATAACAAAAATTACCGGTGATTTGGATAACAATTGGCGTCGCAAGAGGGTTAGATTAAGGCCATTCCGCCAAATAACTGTATCCATGGTTTAAATGCGAAAACCATTAAGGGGAGTAAAGCGGTTTGTTGAACCCGGCAATATTCATTCTTGCCCGAGATGCGGCTGTGTTAAACTGGCACAAATGCCTGCCCGCGGGATCTGCAAATGCAATCTGCCCGCGGTATAGTCAGGTTTGCTGTTACCGGCTGAAAGGCCCGGTATTAACGGACAGTCATTTTTCTGGTCATTTTTCTGAATTTTTAAGTAGTTTATGATCCCTTTACCACTCAAACATTACGACGAAGCCGGCACGGTACTGCCGCCGCGATGGTTATACTGGATGTTGGCAATAGCCTGTCGCGATCTGCTGCTGGTGGCGGCGTTTACCGCTATCCCGGCTGAGTCTGACAGGCTCTATCGTATTTTCTTTCCGCACAGCGACGTATTATGGCTGCAAATTGCAGTGACACTACCTTTTCTGCTGGTGATCGTACTGATGAGCTTCAGGGAACATTTGTGGAAACGAGGGTATACCGGCTGGCGTTTATTGATAAAGCCGCTTTGCACCCTGGGAAGTTTGTGTCAGTTGTTACTGATTGGCAGCTTTTTGGAGCGCGCCGGCTGGCAGTTTAATGGTTATCTTGGTGCGGTGGCACTGCTGATGATTGCGTTGATGTATATGGTTAACCGCAGCCATCACCTGGCCATCATGTTACATGACTGGCGTCAGCCGCCAGTCAGGGAGCAGACAGAAGAATAAATTACTGAGTGTTATTTGCCAGAGCCTGATCAAAGTAGGCCTTAACACTTACCTGGCTGTCATTAACCAAACGTTCATAACAAATTCCGGCAAAGGCGTAAGAATACTCACCCACATCCAGCACCACATAAGGCGCGGTTTTATCTGACTCGTCATACCGCCAGCTGCCGCCTATCAGGCTACGCATAACTTCACCGATGTAAGCACCATAAATATTACACAGCGTGAATACCGCGTTATCTTCCAGGGCTTGATCCTTAAAGCGGTCGATAAACGCCAGCAGCAGGTTGTCTACCATCTCAATACTTTCAGCGCTGTAGTCTAACTCAATGTTAAACATATCCCGACTGGTACCTACAGCGTCTTTCGCGCTGTCTGCCATCAGTTGTTCTAGTTCGTGTTGTTGCATAATGGCTCTCCTTTTGCGGTATTGTGCGCGAGCCCGCGTGAAATGTCGAGCCGCGTTACACTTAAATACCGGTGAGTTTATTGATAAGCCTGGCGGCGGCAAACATACCAAAGGAGGCCGTTACCATAACCGATGCACCAAATCCGGAAGCACAATCAAGTCGGGTGCTGCCATCGGTGAGGGACTTGTTATGACAAACCGAGCCATCGGGCTGCGGGTAGCGAAGTTGTTCAGTAGAATAGATACATTCAATGCCGAAGCGTCGTTTAGGATTTTTGGAAAATCCGTAGTTACGGCGCAATTCGTTGCGAAGTTTTGCCGCTAACGGATCCTGAATGGTTTTAGCCAGGTCGGCGTAGGTTATCCGGGTTGGGTCAACCTGACCGCCGGCTCCGCCTACGGTAACCACGGGTAATTTATTGCGTTTGCAGTAATATAAAATGCTGGCCTTAGCCCTGATGGAATCCGTAGCCTCTAGAACGCCATCGTATCCACCGGCCAGGTGTTCCATAACCGTGTCAGGCGTAACAAAATCTTCAATAACATTCACTTTGCATGCCGGGTTGATTTGACTGATACGCTGTGCCATTACCGTAACTTTGGCCTGGCCAACGGTGTCATTTAAAGCATGGATCTGGCGGTTGGTATTGGTAACACAGATGTCATCCAGATCAATCAGGGTTATCTGACCTACGCCCGTTCTGGCCAGCGCCTCAGCGCTCCACGAGCCAACACCGCCAATGCCAATTACGGCAATATGCAGCCCGGCAATTTGCGTGGTTTGTTGCTCGCCATATAACCGGGCAACACCACCAAAGCGTTGTGAATCAAACATTTCAGACCCTTTTTGGTTGATGTTAAAGATGGGACGGGTAGTATCGGGGTGAGTTTAGCATTTTTCAATAGAATACCCATGACAGAATGTGATTTTGCCATTGTCGGTGCTGGTATTATTGGTGCTGCGGTGGCTTATAAGCTGAGTCAGCGTCAGCCTGGTGCCCGCATTATGCTGTTTGATAAGGAAGGTGACTGTGGCGCCCATCAAACCGGGCGTAACTCCGGAGTGATACACGCCGGGGTTTATTATGCGCCGGGCAGTTATAAAGCCCGTTTTTGCCGCGCCGGGCTGGAGCATACCTTTGAATTGTGCAGGGGATTTGGTTTGCCCCATGAACAGTGCGGCAAACTGATTGTGGCAACGAGCGAAGATGAGTTACCCGCTCTGGAAGACTTATTCCATCGCTGTGTACAGAACGAACTCCAGCCACAGCGGTTAACAGCGTCTGAAATCCAGTGCCGTGAGCCAGCCATCAATGCTGTAGGCGGTTTTTTTGTCGCGCAAACCGGCATTACTGACTACAAAGCTATCACGGCTTGTCTGTTACAGCAGGCAAGCGCTCAGAGCCGGTGCCAGATCCATTATCAGCATAAGCTTGTGAGTATAGAGGATGATAGTGGCGGCGTGTTGTTACGATTTTCTTATCCGCGGGGCGAAACCACAGTCAGGGCGGCTAAATTAATTAACTGCGCAGGCATTTATAGTGACGAACTGATCCGGATGCAGGGACTTGAGTGCGACTTCAGAATGTTGCCTTTTAAAGGTGAGTATTACCGTTTAAACCGTAAGTACGATGACATCACCTGTCACCTGATTTATCCGGTACCGGATCCGGCGATGCCATTTTTAGGAGTACACTTAACCCGAATGATAGGCGGGTACACTACTGTGGGGCCAAATGCTGTTCTGACCACAGGCCGCGAGGCATATAATAGTTTATTCAGCACTGATGCTGAATGGTTGCACCTGTTTGCCCACGGTGATGTGTGGAAATTGCTTTGGCGGTACAGGCGTGCTGCCGTTAAAGAGTTACATTCGTCCTTGTCTAAAACGCACTATGCCAGATTGGTGAGCCGCTATTGCCCTGGCATTACCGCAGCAGACTTTTTACCTTATCGTGCTGGGATCCGAGCACAGGCGGTAGACAGGAAAGGTGTACTGGTGCACGACTTTAAGTTTGTGGAATCTACCCATGCGCTACACGTTGGCAATGCGCCATCACCGGCGGCCACCAGTGCCTTACCTATTGCTGATGAGATAATTAACAGACTGTTCTAAAACATAGAACAATCAATCCAAATGTTCCGTTAAGCCGTTTAGACAGATGTGTGTTCCACTTAGCACGCATTCATTTATCTTACACGGGAGAGCATCATGGGCTTGTTAATTGACGGCAAATGGCACGACAAATGGTACGACACCGATAAAAGCGGCGGTCGGTTTGAGCGTCAGGATTCATTGTTCAGAAATACCATCGGTGAAGACAGTGAATTTAAGGCGGAAAGTGGCCGCTACCATTTGTATGTCTCTCTGGCCTGCCCCTGGGCACACCGCACTCTGATAATGCGAGAGCTTAAATCCCTCAATGCTCATATCGGAGTTTCGGTTGTAAACCCTGAAATGCTTGATAAAGGCTGGAGCTTTTTGCCGCATAAGGGCAGTACCGGGGATACGCTTTATGGCCATCAGTTTATGTATGAGATTTATCTACGTCAGCAGGCAGATATCACTACTCGTGTTACGGTACCGGTGTTGTGGGATAAAAAGACCGAAAAAATCGTCAATAACGAATCGGCTGAGATTATCCGCATCCTGAATACGAGCTTCAATGACATCACCGGAAACCACACTGATTATTATCCCGACGCATTACAAGCTGAGATAGATGAAGTGAATCAATGGGTGTATAACGATATTAATAATGGCGTATATAAAGCAGGATTTGCCACCGAGCAACAGGTCTATGAAGAAGCGGTTAATGCGTTATTTGCAGCTTTAGATAAGGTGGAAGCTCGCTTGGAAAAACAACCTTTCCTGGTGGGCGGAACGCTGACTGAGGCCGATATACGTTTGTTTACTACGTTAGTGCGCTTCGACGCTGTGTATCATGGCCATTTTAAATGTAACCGTAAACAAATCAGTGACTATCCGGCCATGTTTAATTATATGAAGCGTATTTACCGGATGCCGGGCGTAGCCGATACAACGAATATGGAACATATTAAGCGTCACTACTATTACAGTCACACAATGATTAATCCTACACAGGTCGTTCCCGTAGGGCCCGATCTGTCTTTATGGAAGTAAAAAACAATGACCAACCGAACTATTAAGCAACTTGTTAGTGGGATGCCAACCCAGGATGGTGCAGGGGTAAGCTTAACCCGGATTATCGGCCAGCGTTTATTACCCAATCTTGACCCGTTCCTGATGCTCGATTTTTTCGGCTCGGATAAACCCGATGAATATATTGCCGGCTTCCCGCCGCATCCGCACCGCGGCTTCCAGACGGTAACTTATATGCTGAAGGGGAAAATGCGCCATCGGGATTCGGTGGGCAATGAAGGAATCATTGAAGATGGCGGTATCCAGTGGATGAATGCTGGTAAGGGCATTATTCATGAAGAAATGCCTCAGCAAACCGACGGCCTGCTCAAGGGCTTTCAGCTGTGGGTAAATCTGCCGGCCAAAGATAAAATGTCGGCACCCGGTTATCAGGATATTCAGCCTGACGAGGTAAAAACGGTGTCTGTGGGGCAGGGAATTGAAGCAAAAGTGCTGGCTGGTTCACTCAATGGTGTGAGCGGACCGGTTAATACTGCCAGAGTAAAGCCGCTGTTTACCGATCTACACTGGCTGGCAGATGCCTCGGCGACCCTCCCGGTTGCGGCAGGCCACAGCGCCTTTATTTATTGTTATGAAGGCAGCCTGGCCGTTAGCGGCGAGACCATTACCTGCGGCAAACTGGCAGTATTGAATGACGGTGATACGCTGGATATAACCAGCAGCGAAGCCGGCAAGGCGATTTTAGTTGCTGCTGCTCCGATTGGCGAACCTGTAGTTCAGTATGGTCCCTTTGTGATGAATACCCAGGCCGAAATTCAACAGGCCATTACCGATTATCAGCAAGGTAAATTAACCGCTTAAAAAATGATAAAAAGAATAACTGGTTGACGGGAAATTAAACAATTCCTCGTCGACTAGTCTGTCCTGCCAATTTATTTCGATAAATTACGTTGTGAATGTTGATTGCCCTGCAGTCCTTGATTAACATGGATTAAGGAATAAATAAGGGAATAAGCAGACAACCACTGCTTGTAATTCGCTCCCGCAATCAACAGGAACCAACATGAAACCAGTCGTATTAGCCGGTGGCTCTGGCAGCCGTTTATGGCCTAAATCCCGAGCAGCCCTGCCTAAGCAGTTTCTCGCTTTAACTTCAGAACAAACCATGTTGCAGGAAACACTGCAGCGCCTGGACGGCAGCAGTGCCGCTAATCCTATTGTGATTTGTAATGATGCGCACCGCTTCTTAGTGGCTGAGCAGTTACGCCAGATGGGCGGCGACCATGGTGGTATTATTCTGGAGCCTGTTGGACGCAACACTGCACCGGCCATAGCGCTGGCAGCGCTGCACGCAATGCAAACAGATGACGACCCGGTATTACTGGTACTGGCTGCCGATCACCTGATTAAAGACTCTGCCGGCTTCCAGGCTGCTGTTAGTAAGGCTAACGAGCTGGCGATGGATGGCAACCTGGTCACTTTTGGTATTGTGCCGGATCAGGCCCACACCGGTTATGGTTACATTAAGGGCGGTGAGGCCATTGATGTAGGCATGAAGGTGGATGAATTTGTCGAGAAGCCAGACCTGGCAACGGCACAACAATATGTCGATTCCGGTAACTACTTCTGGAACAGCGGTATGTTTATGTTTAAAGCCAGCGTTTATTTGGCTGAGCTGAAAAAGCATGCACCTGAAATGTACAGTATCTGTGAGCAGGCGATTGCTTCAGAGAGCAAAGATTTAGACTTTATCCGTATCGATCCTGAGATATTTGCCACCTGTCCTGACGACTCGATCGATTATGCCGTAATGGAAAAAACCGCACTGGCAGCCATGGTACCGCTGGATGCTGGCTGGTCTGATGTAGGCAGTTGGTCGTCCTTGTGGGAAACCGCAGATAATAAAGACGAAAACGGTAACGTAATTGTTGGTGATGCGATTCTTGAAGGCGTAAATAATAGCTATATTAACGCTGAGGAACGTTTGATAGCTGTAGTTGGTCTTGATGATGTGGTAGTGGTAGAAACTAAAGATGCCGTGATGGTGGCCAACAAAAACAAAGTGCAGGACATTAAAAATGTCGTGAATAAGTTAAAGGCTGAACAACGCCCTGAATTCCAGTTCCATCGCGAGGTGTTCCGCCCATGGGGCAGCTACGATTCCATCGATAATGGCAAGCGTTTCCAGGTTAAGCGCATTACCGTTAAGCCGGGTGAAAAACTGTCGGTCCAGATGCATCACCACAGAGCTGAGCACTGGATTGTGGTATCAGGTACTGCCAATGTGACCATCGGCGAGAAAACCCAGTTGGTTACCGAAAATGAATCGGTGTACATTCCTATTGGTGATGTACACGCGCTGGAAAACCCGGGCAAAATTCCACTAGAACTTATCGAAGTGCAATCGGGGGCTTATCTGGGCGAAGACGACATTGTCCGTTTCTCTGATCGCTACGGCAGAACCGAGTCAAAATAAGCTGAGTAAAAACAACTATGACAACACCTATTACCTGTTTTAAAGCCTATGACATCCGTGGTGAGTTAAACACTCAGCTTAACGAAGAGGTCGCTTACCGGATTGGTTTTGCTTTTGCAGAAGAACTGGCAGCTAAGTCTGTGGTAGTGGGCGGTGATGTTCGTCTCACTTCCACACCGCTGAAGCTGGCACTGAGTGCAGGCCTTGTTGATGGTGGCGCAGAAGTCACTGATATTGGCATGGCTGGTACCGAAGAAATCTACTTCGCGACCAAACACCTTGGCGTGGATGGCGGAATCGAAGTAACCGCCAGCCACAACCCGATTAATTACAATGGAATGAAACTGGTGAAAGCCGGTTCGGTACCAATAAGTGGCGATACCGGCCTGAATGCTATTAAAGACCGCGCCGAGGCGCTCGACAATAACTATGTGGCTGAGCGTCTGGATTTTTATGCCAAAGGTGCAAAAATCGACGCGGACGCATTTTTTAATGGCAAAGCCCACATTGCTACAGACATCCTGGCAGAAAGCGGGAAATACCATCGTCACCTGAACATGGACGCGTACGTTTCGCACATTTTATCTTACGTTGATATCAATAACTTTACGCCGCTGAAAATTGTGACCAACGCTGGTAATGGCGCAGCAGGTCTGGCACTGGATGCTATTGAGAAAAAATTACACGAAAAAGACGTGCCGATTGAATTTGTTAAAGTGCATCACAATGCCGATGGTACGTTCCCGAACGGTATTCCTAATCCTTTATTACCGGAAAATCGCGCCGATACCGCTAATGCGGTAATCGAAAGTGGCGCCGACTTTGGTATTGCCTGGGATGGTGACTTCGATCGTTGTTTTCTGTTTGACGCTGACGGTAACTTTATTGAGGGCTATTACATTGTGGGTCTGCTTGCTCAGGCGTTTCTTGATAAAGGACCAAGCAAAATTATTTATGACCCACGTGTGTACTGGAACAGTGAAGACATTATTAAGTCTGCAGGTGGTACGCCGATTAAATGTAAAACGGGTCATGCGTTTATTAAAGAGCGGATGCGCCTGGAAGATGCTGTGTACGGTGGTGAAATGAGTGCTCACCATTACTTCAGGGATTTTGCCTATTGTGACTCGGGAATGATCCCCTGGTTGCTGGTGGCAGAGCTTATCTGTACCCGTCAGAAGTCGCTGGCGTCTATGGTGAAAGAGCGTATCGAAGCTTTCCCGTCGTCGGGCGAAATCAACAGCAAGCTAAAGGATGCTGATGCAGCGCTGGCTCGGGTACTTGAAAAATATCAGCCACTGGCAGAGGTAATTGATGAAACCGATGGTATTGGCCTGGAATTTGGGAACTGGCGGTTTAATCTACGTAAATCCAATACCGAACCGGTGATCCGTCTGAATGTTGAATCGAAAGGTGATATTGCATTGGTTGAAGAAAAAACCAAAGAACTGCTGGATTTGATCAGAGCGGAATAAGCCAGGCTTACTTTACTATTCAATAAAAAACACCAGCCTCGGCTGGTGTTTTTGTTTCAAGCGATCAATTAGCAGGCTCTTAGCGGCTGAAAATCATCAGAGCATGAGATAACACAACTACTGTGGTTAACTGCATACGCAGTTTGGTGTAAGCCACTACCATTTCTTTTGGCAGGGTTAGTACCTGTTTATCGTAAAACATCATTAGCAGGTAACTAATACTTAACACGCCTAGTACCCAGGGCGCGCCGGTTTGAGTTAAGCATATCCAGCCTACAATCGTTGGCAACATTGCCACGTACATCTGATGGGCTGGCTTATTACTACTAATGGCATCGTACCAGTGCACGCCACCAAAAAACGACAACAGCACGGCTGAATACTGCGTAAAGTAAAGGTAGACCAGCGATTGCGGCAGGATATCGGTAAATGTCAGCGCATTTAAACCAATAAAAGGCAGTAATCCGGCGTAACCTAATTGCTTTATGAGAGGTTGCATTGTTATTGAAATACCTTAATTATAATAAATATTTAAAATTTATTACGAAAATTTCTAATCGGTGGATTATTAAATCCGTCACATAAACCCATTACTTATTAATTTAAAATCGCGCATGCGATAAATGTTAAATAATAGTAAATATAGAGGTTAATATATTGTTAAGGGAAGATGCGAATAAGTCCCCGATGTGAGATCATAGCTGCATAGTAAATCACAGCCATTACCGCCCATGAGCCAACAGTTAACTTTTGCCGATAGTGAGTTTTCCAGCAAGCGCCGTCAGACCCGTAAAGAGATTTTCCTATCCCGGATGGACAACTTGTTGCCGTGGACTCAACTGCTGGAAGTAATTGAACCCTTTTATCCTAAAGCAGGCAATGGCAGACGTCCGTATGCGCTTGAGACCATGTTTCGCATTCACTGTATGCAGCAATGGTATAGCCTTGGTGATGAGGCAATGGAAGATGCGTTATATGAAATTGCTTCGATGCGCCAGTTTGCGCAACTGTCATTGGATAAAGCCATTCCAGACCGCACTACCATTATGAACTTCCGGCACTTGCTGGAAAAGCACAAGCTGACTCGCAAATTATTCAAAACGGTCAACCAATGGCTGTCGGACTGCGGTGTGATGATGACGCAGGGTACACTGGTGGATGCCACGATTATTGAAGCGCCCAGCTCCACTAAAAATAAAAAGAATGAACGTGACCCGGAGATGCATCAGACCAAGAAAGGCAATGAATGGCACTTCGGCATGAAAGCCCATATTGGTGTGGATGCCAAGAGTGGTCTGACTCATACGCTGGTGACCACCGCCGCCAACGAACATGACCTGAACCAGTTGCACAACCTGTTGCACGGCGAAGAAGAATTCGCTTCCGGCGATGCTGGTTATCAAGGCGCAGAAAAACGCGAAGAGCTGAAAGATACAAATGTGGAATGGCTGATTGCCGAACGCCCCGGAAAAGTCCGGGCGCTGAAAAAGCATCCTCGCAAAAACAAAACGGCCATTAACATCGAATACTTAAAAGCCAGCATCCGGGCGAAAGTAGAGCATCCGTTTCGGATCATCAAATGTCAGTTTGGCTTTATCAAAGCACGCTATAAAGGACTGATGAAAAATGACTCGCAGTTAGCCATGCTATTCACCTTGGCGAACCTGTTTAAAGTAGACCAAATGTTACGACGACAGCCAAGATCTGTCTGAAATCCGGGAATAACCCGGAATAAGGCCGAAATCAGGCCTAAAAAGGTAGTATATTGGCCTAAATTGAGAATTTAGCGTTCAAAAATTAGGCGGCGAATGCAAAGGCTGGTTCAAGAACTAAATTGCAGGACTTATTCGCAGTTTCCTAAGCTACTTATTAGTAATAAAAAAGGCCCGCAATGCGAGCCTTTATTTTTTAACAATTAAATTAAACGTTATTTAATTGGCGTATATTTACGCTGGTTGTGACCGGTGTATAACTGGCGAGGACGGCCGATCTTTTGTGCAGGATCAGACATCATTTCGTGCCAGTGTGAAATCCAGCCAACAGTACGTGACAGGGCAAAAATACAGGTAAACATGTTTGTTGGGATACCGATTGCCTTCAGTACGATACCAGAGTAGAAATCTACGTTCGGGAACAGTTTCTTCTCGGCGAAGTACGGGTCTTCAAGAGCAATACGTTCCAGCTCCATTGCTACGTCTAGCAGCGGATCCTGAACATTCAGCTCTTTCAGTACTTCGTGACAGCTTTCGCGCATTACTGTAGCGCGTGGGTCGTGGTTTTTGTATACACGGTGACCAAAGCCCATCAGACGGAACGGATCGTTCTTATCTTTCGCACGATTAATGAACTCAGGAATGCGGTCTACTGAACCAATTTCTTCCAGCATATTCAGACAAGCTTCGTTAGCACCACCGTGTGCAGGGCCCCACAGTGAAGCAACACCTGCAGCGATACAGGCATAGGGGTTAGCACCGGAAGAACCCGCTAAACGCACGGTAGAGGTTGATGCATTTTGCTCGTGGTCGGCGTGCAGGGTAAAGATGCGGTCCATAGCGCGTTCTACCGCCGGGCTGATTTTGTAATCTTCAGCCGGAACAGAGAACATCATATTCAGGAAGTTAGCCGCGTAGCTCAGGTCGTTACGAGGATAAACAAATGGCTGACCGATGTTGTACTTATAACACATCGCTACCAGGGTAGGCATCTTCGCAATCAGACGGTGTGCACAACGTACACGCATGTCAAAATTAGAAACGTCCAGGTCGCTGTGGTAGAACGAGGACATCGCACCAACAGTACCGTTCAGCATCGCCATAGGGTGGGCGTCATTACGGAAGCCATGGAAGAACATGTGAATCTGCTCATGTACCATGGTGTGGCGCTTGATGGTGTTTTCGAATTCTTCGTATTCTTCTTTATTCGGTGCATCACCGTGCAGCAGCATGTGACAAACTTCCAGATAGTTGGCATCACGAGCCAGTTCGTCGATTGGGAAGCCGCGGTGTAATAATACACCTTCTGCGCCGTCGATAAATGTGATGGAAGACTCGCAAGATCCAGTCGCCAGGAAACCAGGGTCGTAAGTGAAATAGCCGTGTTTGCCAAGGGCACGAATATCAATCACATCTTGGCCTGCTGTACCAGACAAGATAGGAAGTTCAATTTCCTTGTCGCCCGCTTTCAGAATGGCTTTTTGATCTGCCATAAGTTGCTCTCCTCAGAATTTTCTTTATCGGGATGTTACTCAATTTTGAGCAATCCGGTGGGAAAAGTGGCGTATTTGTACTTTATTATGCAGTAACAAGTCAATTTTATTACTTATATTCCACATAAATATTCTAGATTGTTATCGATTATACTGGTTATGTAGTACCCGGGATCAAGCATTTTTATCCTTTCTACGACCTAAGACTAATGTCCTAATACCACACAAAAAATTGTAATTATAATAGGTCGTGGATATACTCTGGCCTACTTAAATTAACTGAATATTTATTCTGTTAACTAAGTAATAAAATATTCACAAAATGTTAACACCTCATTGGATGAGAAAATTAACTTAGTAACAATCAGAATCACTCTGTCAGGACTCAACACGAGAGTGGTTTGTCCCTACGGATAAAACAGGCAAAAATTGTGAAAAAGCAAAGACCAGTAAATTTAGACCTTAACACCATTAAATTTCCTCCCTCTGCTATTTCGTCAATTCTCCATCGCGTAACCGGTGTCGCAATGTTTTTTGCGCTGCTGTTTGTGATCTGGGCATGGGCCGTTTCGGTATCATCTCCAGAAGGCTTCGCCAACGTGCAGGCTTTAATGGATGGATTGATTGGAAAGATCATTGCAATCGGTACAGCTTCTGCGCTGACCTATCACATCCTTGGCGGTATCCGTCACGGCATAATGGATATGGGTCACTGGGAAGAGCTTGAGTCAGGTAACTTAAGTGCGCAAGTTGTTATTGGTTTGTGGGTGGTACTGACAGTAGTTATAGGGGTTGCGTTATGGTAACTAATCAGGCAAGCATCAAGCGTAATGGTGTACAGGATTACGTTTCTTTACGCGCAACTGCGGTAATTATCGCAGTCTACACATTCTTCATGGCTGGATTCTTTATCACGACTGAAGAAGTTACTTTCGACGTATGGCAGGGCTTGTTCTCTGGTATTGCGATGAAAGTATTTACCCTCGCTGCATTGGTTTCCATCATGATCCATGTTCGCATTGGTCTGTGGCAGGTGTTAACCGATTATGTTAAGCCAACCGGTCTGCGCGCTACCATTCAGTATGTTCTGAATATTATCGCGTTTGTATACGTTGCCGCTGGTTTGTTTGTTTTGTGGGGAGTGTAAAATGAGTTTACCCGTTCATGAGTTTGACGCCGTCGTAATTGGCGCCGGCGGTGCAGGCATGCGCGCAGCACTGCAAATCTCGCAGTCTGGCAAATCCTGTGCATTACTATCAAAAGTGTTTCCAACCCGTTCGCACACAGTATCCGCTCAGGGTGGTATTACTGTAGCGCTGGGTAATTCCCATGAAGATAACTGGGAATGGCACATGTACGATACCGTTAAAGGTTCCGATTATATCGGTGACCAGGACGCTATCGAATATATGTGTAAAACCGGACCTGAAGCCATTATCGAAATGGAAAATATGGGTCTGCCTTTCTCTCGTTTCGAGAACGGAAAAATCTATCAGCGTCCATTTGGTGGCCAGTCTAAGAACTTTGGTGGCGAGCAGGGCGCACGTACCGCAGCAGCGGCTGACCGTACTGGTCACGCGTTACTGCATTTGCTGTATCAACAAAACGTTAAAAACAAAACTAAAGTATTCAGCGAATGGTACGCACTGGATCTGGTTAAGAACCAGGATGGCGATGTAGTTGGTTGTACGGCTATCGACATCGAAACCGGTGAAGTGGTTTATTTCAAATCTAAAGCGGTTGTTCTGGCAACGGGTGGTGCAGGGCGTATTTACGCATCGACCACTAACGCACACATCAACACTGGTGACGGCGTGGGCATGGCCCTGCGTGCCGGCGTTTGCGTACAGGACATGGAAATGTGGCAGTTCCACCCAACCGGTATCGCCGGCGCGGGAACCCTGGTAACAGAAGGGTGTCGTGGTGAAGGTGGTTACCTGCTGAATAAAGACGGCGAGCGTTTCATGGAGCGTTATGCACCGAATGCTAAAGACTTAGCCGGCCGTGACGTAGTTGCCCGTTCAATGATGACCGAGATCCGTGAAGGTCGTGGTTGTGAAGGCCCATGGGGTACGCACATCAAACTTAAACTGGACCACCTGGGTAAAGACGTTCTTGAATCACGTCTGCCGGGTATTCTTGAACTGTCTCGTACCTTTGCGCACGTTGATCCGGTTAAAGAACCGATTCCGGTTATTCCAACCTGTCACTATATGATGGGCGGTATTCCGACTAACGTTGATGGTCAGTGTCTGACGCTGGACGAAAACGGTAACGACAAAGTCGTTAACGGTCTGTTTGCCTGTGGTGAGATTGCCTGTGTATCTGTACACGGTGCGAACCGTTTAGGCGGTAACTCACTGCTTGACCTGGTAGTGTTTGGTCGTGCTACAGGTTTACATCTGGGTGACAAGCTGGACGAAATGACCCCAAGCCGCGAGGCTTCAGAGTCTGATCTGGAAGGTGCAATGGCGCGTTTCAATCGTTGGGAAGGTTCAGAAAAAGGCAAAGGCGAAGATCCGGTACAAATCAAGAAAGATTTGCAGGAATGTATGCAGCTTAACTTCTCGGTATTCCGTGAAGGTGATGCAATGGCCGAAGGTCTCAAGCAACTTAAAGAGATCCGTGAGCGTCTGCAAAGCGCACGTCTTGATGACAAGAGTGCCGACTTCAATACCCAGCGTATTGAGTGTTTAGAACTCGATAATCTGATGGAAACTGCTTACAGCACTGCTGTGGCAGCAAACTTCCGCACAGAAAGCCGTGGTGCACACAGCCGCTTTGACTATCCGGATCGTGATGACGAGAACTGGTTGTGTCACAGTGTTTACAACCCGGCGACTGAAGATATGGTTAAACGTGATGTCAATATGGCGCCTAAGCTTCGCGAAGCCTTCCCGCCAAAAGTACGTTCATACTAAGAGGGGTTAGATCATGCAATTAACTTTTTCGGTATACCGTTATAATCCTGAGGTGGATAATGCACCTCGCATGCAGGATTACACCCTGGACGTGGAAGAAGGCCAGGATATGATGGTGCTGGATGCACTGATTCTTTTAAAAGAACAGGATCCAACATTATCGTTCCGTCGCTCTTGTCGTGAAGGGGTTTGTGGTTCTGACGGCATGAACATGAACGGCAAAAATGGCCTGGCGTGTATCACTCCGTTGTCAGCACTGGGCTCAGGTAAAGTGGTTATTCGTCCGCTGCCTGGTCTGCCGGTAGTGCGTGACCTGGTGGTCGATATGACCCAGTTCTACACTCAGTACGAGAAGATTAAACCGTTCTTAATTAACGACAGCAAACAGCCGCCGGCAAGAGAGCATCTGCAGTCTCCTGAAGAGCGTGCTAAACTGGATGGACTCTATGAGTGTATACTGTGTGCATGTTGTTCAACATCTTGTCCATCATTCTGGTGGAATCCGGATAAGTTCATCGGACCAGCCGGCTTGTTGCACGCCTATCGATTCCTGATTGATAGCCGCGATACAGCAACAGACGAGCGACTGAACGATCTGGATGATGCTTTCAGCGTGTTCAGATGTCACGGTATCATGAACTGTGTAAGTGTATGTCCTAAGGGACTCAACCCTACAAAAGCAATTGGACAGATTAAGTCCATGCTTTTACAACGGGCTGTTTAGCAATTAACTTGATTACTGCTTCAGTAACAAGTGAGTAATGCATAAATGGCCATCCTTATGGGGTGGCTATTTTTTTGTAAATGTGGTCGGGTAAGACATCTGACCTGATAGTTTTATTGACAACCTAGCAAGGCACAATAATGCAAGAAAGCGTGATGAAAGCGTGGTGGGACTCATCGCACATGGCTGGAGCCAATGCTGCCTATGTGGAAGCATTGTACGAAGCCTACCTTGACGACCCGCAGAGTGTCTCTGATTCCTGGCGTGAAACCTTTGACGCTTTACCCAAAGTGGATGGGGTGGAATTAGAAAGTAACCATAGCCTTATCAAAGACCAGTTCCGCAAACTGGCGTCTCTGGGACCACTGGCCCGTTGTAGCAGTGGCTCTGCTACCACAGCGAGCAGTAATCAGTCTGACCAGAAACAGGTTAAGGTGTTGCAGTTAATTAACGCCTATCGATTCCGTGGGCACCAGCATGCCAACCTCGATCCGCTGGGATTGTGGAAACAGGAACGGGTCAGAGACCTGGAGTTGTCGCATCACAATCTATCCGAGACGGATTTTGATACGGTTTTCAACGTTGGTTCTTACGCCATCGGTAAGGAAACCATGCCATTAGGTGAACTGTTTAAATCATTAAACAGAACCTATTGCAGCTCCATTGGTGCAGAATATATGCACATTACCGATACCGAGCAAAAGCGCTGGTTACAACAACGTATTGAATCAGTCGAAGCGCGTCCTGAATTAGACCGCGATTCGAAAATTGATATCCTCAAAGGCCTGGTTGCCGCTGACGGTATGGAAAAGTACCTGGGCTCGAAATTCCCGGGCGCTAAGCGTTTCTCACTGGAAGGTGGCGATGCGCTGATCCCGATGCTGAAAGGGCTGATTAAAGAGGCCGGTTCGCAAGGTACTAAAGAAGTGGTTGTGGGCATGGCTCACCGTGGTCGCCTTAACGTGCTGGTTAACGTACTGGGTAAAAACCCGTCAGTACTGTTTGATGAATTTGGCGGCAAGCACGACGAGTCGTTGGGCGCTGGTGACGTAAAATACCACGCCGGTTACTCTTCAGACTTCGCTACGCCGGGCGGTAACGTTCACCTGGCGCTGGCTTTTAACCCGTCACACCTTGAAATTGTTAACCCGGTGGTTATGGGCTCAGTACGTGCCCGTCTTGACCGTCGCGAAAACAGCGCCCTCAAGGTACTGCCTGTCACTATTCACGGTGACTCGGCCATTGCCGGTCAGGGTGTGGTTCAGGAAACCTTCAACATGTCGCAAACCCGCGGGTTTGCAGTAGGTGGTACGGTTCGAATCGTTATCAACAACCAGGTTGGTTTCACTACCTCGAAAATTGAAGATACCCGTTCTACCCAGTACTGTACTGACATCGCTAAAATGGTTCAGGCGCCGATTCTGCACGTGAATGCAGATGATCCTGAAGCTGTATTATTTGTTACCAAGCTGGCGCTTGATTTCCGTAACAAATTTAAGCGCGACGTAGTGATTGATCTGGTTTGTTATCGTCGTCACGGCCATAACGAGTCGGATGAGCCGAATGCTACACAGCCGGTGATGTATCAGAAGATTAAGAAGCATCCGGTACCACGTGAGCTTTATGCCGAACAGCTGATTGCCGAAGGTGTACTGGGCAAACAGGATGCCGATAAACTTATCGAAGACTATCGGGCTGCTATGGACCATGGCGCCTGCGTGGTTGAAGAATGGCGGCCAATGACCGAGCACAGTGTTGACTGGCACCCGTATCTCGGCCATGACTGGGATACGCCGTACGATGGCAGCATTAGTCTGGATGAACTTAAGTCACTGGGTGATCGCCTGGTGTCGTTCCCGGAAGACGTAAAATTACAGTCACGGGTGAATAAGGTTTATAACGACCGTAAAGCCATGATTGCCGGTGAGCGTAACCTCGACTGGGGTATGGCCGAACTGCTGGCTTACGCATCCATTGTTAAGGGTGGCACCAGTATCCGTCTGACCGGTCAGGATTCAGGCCGTGGTACATTCTTCCATCGCCATGCGGTTTTACATAACCAGGCTGATGCCTCAACGTACATGCCACTTCAGCATATCAGCGAAGATCAGGAAGCTATCGAGATTTATGACTCGGTTCTGTCTGAAGAAGCGGTTATGGCATTTGAATACGGTTACGCCACAGCTGAGCCAACTTGTCTGACTATCTGGGAAGCGCAGTTTGGTGACTTTGCCAACGGTGCCCAGGTGGTATTCGACCAGTTCTTAAGTTCAGGTGAAGCCAAATGGGGTCGTTTATGCGGTCTGACAGTGCTGTTACCACATGGTTACGAAGGTCAGGGCCCGGAGCACAGCTCAGCACGTCTTGAGCGTTTCCTGCAACTGTGTGCCGATCACAACTGGCAGGTTTGTGTGCCTTCAACCCCAGCTCAGGTGTTCAACATGATCCGCCGTCAGGTGATTCGCCCAATGCGTAAGCCATTGATTGTGATGTCACCTAAGTCACTGCTGCGTCATCCCATGGCGGTTTCTTCACTGGAAGAACTGTCTGAAGGCGTATTCCACAACGTGATTGGCGAAGTGGATGAACTGCCTGCTAAAGATGTAAAACGTGTGGTGATGTGTTCTGGTAAGGTTTACTACGACCTGCTTGATCAACGCCGTAAGAATGAACAAACCGATGTCGCCATTATTCGTCTGGAACAGTTATACCCGTTCCCGCAGGAAGAATGCGCGAAGATTGTGGCTGAATACAGCCATGTTAAAGATTGGGTTTGGTGTCAGGAAGAGCCACAAAACCAGGGTGCCTGGTATTGTAGCCAACATCACTTCTGGCAGGTAATCCCAGATGGTGCCAAGTTAACATATGCGGGACGGGCGGCATCAGCGTCGCCAGCCGTAGGTTATTTATCCGTTCACAACCAGCAACAAAAAGCCCTGGTTGAAGACGCTCTCACGATAAAATAAGGAACAGAGATGACAATTGAGATAAAAGTTCCGGTTCTACCCGAGTCAGTTGCCGACGCCACGATTGCAACCTGGCACGTAAAAGCCGGGGACAGTGTAAAACGCGACCAGAACCTGGTAGACATTGAGACGGACAAGGTGGTACTGGAAGTTGTTGCCCCTGCAGATGGTGTTATCGGTGAGATTATCGATGAAGAAGGTGCAACCGTACTTGGTGAACAAGTGATTGCTAAACTGGAAGAGGGCGGTGCTGCACCGGCCAAATCTGAAAGCAAATCAGAAAACAAAGCCGACGCTGAGCCTGCCAAAGAAGAAGCTCCAGCAGCGCCAGAAGCAAGCGGTGAAACCGTTGACATCAAAGTACCTGTGCTGCCTGAGTCAGTGGCTGATGCAACCATTGCTACCTGGCACGTTGCGCCAGGCGAAAAAGTAAGCCGCGACCAGAATCTGGTTGATATCGAAACCGATAAGGTAGTATTGGAAGTGGTGGCGCCGGCTGACGGCTCTATCGCCGAAGTACTGGCAGAGGAAGGCACCACGGTAACTGCCGAGGAAGTGATTGCTAAATTCACCGAAGGTGCAGGTTCATCTGCGCCAGCCGCTGCTGCCAGCGAAGAAAGCAGTGACGACAGTGACAGTGATGCGCTCAGTCCGTCGGTACGTCGCCTGTTAGCAGAAAAAGGCGTTGACCCGGCAAAAGTAAAAGGTTCAGGCAAGAACGGCCGCATCACCAAAGAAGATGTTGAGCAGTACCTGAAGTCTGACAGCAAGCCGGCTCCGGCCAGCCCTGCGTCAGAAGAAGCACCTGCAGCGCCTGCTGGTGAGCGTAGTGAAAAACGTGTTCCAATGACACGCCTGCGTAAAACCATTGCTAACCGTCTGCTGGAAGCGAAAAACTCTACCGCAATGTTAACCACGTTTAACGAAGTTAACATGAAGCCTATCATGGACCTGCGCAAGCAGTATCAGGAAGGCTTTGAGAAGCGTCACGGCATCCGTTTAGGCTTCATGTCTTTCTACGTAAAAGCAGTTACCGAAGCGCTTAAGCGTTTCCCTGAAGTTAATGCTTCACTGGACGGTGATGATATTGTTTATCACAACTACTTTGATATTTCTATCGCAGTGTCTACACCGCGTGGTCTGGTTACCCCGGTACTGAAAGACTCAGATACTCTGGGTATGGCCGGTATCGAAAAAGGTATCAAGGAACTGGCTATTAAAGGCCGTGATGGCAAACTGTCTATGGCAGAGCTGCAAGGTGGTAACTTCACCATCACCAACGGTGGTGTGTTTGGTTCACTGATGTCTACGCCAATCATTAACCCGCCACAAAGCGCTATCCTGGGTATGCATAAGATCCAGGATCGTCCAATGGCGGTTAATGGCAAAGTTGAAATTTTACCAATGATGTATCTTGCGTTGTCTTATGACCACCGGATCATCGATGGCAAAGAATCGGTCGGCTTCCTGGTCACCGTTAAAGAAATGCTGGAAGATCCAACACGTCTGCTTCTGGATGTGTAAGACTTTTGTAGCATAACTATATGTGAAGATGATACTCATGTATCATCTTCACATGCTGGTATTTGGGGACGGATACCAGTTGGGAATTAGTCGAGCCAGATATTGGCTTTCGTTTAAATAATAATCGGAAAGAAACACCATGAATTTGCATGAATACCAAGGTAAGCAGCTATTCAAAGAATACGGCTTACCTGTTTCTGAAGGATACGCATCAGATACCCCTCAAGGTGCAGTAGAAGCTGCTGACCGTATTGGCGGTAACGAATGGGTTGTTAAGTGTCAGGTCCACGCTGGTGGCCGTGGTAAAGCCGGCGGTGTTAAGCTGGTAAAAACCAAAGACGAAATTCGCGCTTTTGCTGAAAAGTGGTTAGGCAAAAACCTGGTGACATTTCAGACTGACGAGAACGGTCAGCCTGTAAGCAAGATCTTAGTAGAGTCTTGCACTGATATCGCAAACGAATTGTATTTAGGTGCTGTGGTTGACCGTGGCACACGTCGCGTAGTTTTCATGGCGTCTACTGAAGGCGGTGTTGAAATTGAAACCGTTGCAGAAGAAACCCCGGAAAAAATCCTGAAAGCTGAAATCGACCCAATCGTTGGTCCTCAGCCTTATCAGGCGCGTGAAATGGCATTTAAACTGGGTCTGCAAGGCGTACAGGTCAAGCAATTCGTACAGATCTTCTTAGGTCTGGCGAAAATGTTTGAAGACCTGGACCTGGCGTTAATCGAAATTAACCCGCTGGTAATCAAAGCAGACGGCAACCTGCACTGTCTGGACGCTAAACTGGGCGTAGACAGCAACGCAATGTACCGTCAGCCTAAGCTGAAGGACATGAAAGATCCTTCACAGGAAGATGCTCGTGAAGCACACGCTGCTCAGTGGGAACTGAACTACGTAGCACTGGACGGTAACGTTGGCTGTATGGTTAACGGTGCGGGTCTGGCCATGGGTACCATGGACATCGTAAACCTGCACGGCGGTAGCCCGGCTAACTTCCTCGATGTTGGTGGCGGCGCGACGAAAGAGCGTGTTGCTGAAGCATTCAAAATCATTCTGTCTGACGACAACGTGAAAGCCGTTCTGGTTAACATCTTCGGCGGTATCGTACGTTGTGACATGATCGCAGAAGGTATCATTGGCGCAGTTAAAGAAGTGGGCGTTGAAGTTCCGGTTGTTGTACGTCTTGAAGGTACCAACGCAGAGCTTGGCCGTGAAGTGCTGGGTAACTCTGGATTGGATATCATCGCTGCAGAATCATTAACTGATGCAGCAGAAAAAGTTGTTGCAGCTGCGGAGGGCAAATAATGTCAGTTTTGATCGGTAAAGATACTAAAGTTATCTGTCAGGGTTTCACTGGCGGTCAGGGGACTTTCCACTCTGAACAAGCGCTTGCTTACGGTACGCAAATGGTTGGCGGTGTAACGCCAGGTAAAGGCGGCACTGAGCACTTGGGCCTGCCAGTATTTAACACAGTCCGTGAAGCCGTTGAAGCAACTGGCGCCACAGCTTCTGTTATTTATGTACCAGCACCTTTCTGTAAAGACTCAATCGTTGAAGCAGTGGATGCCGGCATCGAATTAGTGGTTTGTATCACTGAAGGTATTCCTACGCTGGATATGCTTTACGTTAAAGAATACGTAAACTCTAAAGGCGCACGCATGATTGGTCCAAACTGTCCGGGTGTTATCACTCCGGGTGAGTGTAAGATTGGTATCATGCCTGGTCACATCCACAAGCCTGGTAAAGTCGGTATTGTTTCACGCTCTGGTACACTGACGTACGAAGCGGTAAAACAAACTACTGACGAAGGTTTCGGTCAGTCTACCTGTGTTGGTATTGGTGGTGATCCAATCCCGGGTTCTAACTTCATCGATATCCTGAAGTTGTTCCAGGACGATCCACAAACCGAAGCAATTGTTATGATCGGTGAGATCGGTGGTACTGCAGAAGAAGAAGCGGCTGCGTTTATCAAAGAAAACGTCACCAAGCCGGTTGTTTCTTACATTGCTGGTGTTACTGCACCTCCAGGTAAACGTATGGGTCACGCTGGTGCGATTATCGCTGGCGGTAAAGGGACTGCAGACGAAAAATTTGCAGCGCTGGAAGCAGCAGGCGTTAAAACTGTTCGCTCACTGGCCGACATCGGTAAAGCGCTACGCGAACAAACTGGTTGGTAATTACCACTGGTTTGGCGCCAATGCGTTAACAATTTATTGTTTGATAAAAGCCCGCTTTATGCGGGCTTTTTTATTATTTATCAAAAAGGTAGGTGATTTAAGACGCCCTTAGGGATCTCCTCTTTTATTACTATAAATCGAATGTGAAAAATTTGTAAAAATAGTTAACTGAATACGTATGCATGACATTTTCAGTTTTTCACCTAGCAATTAGTATGAAATTCGGTAATCAAACCGGCGAAATGTTGCACAGCATTTCTCAACATAACTAATAATGGGGAAAACATGAAAACGTTCAAACCCAGTGCTATCACTCTGGCACTATTAACCAGTGGGTTGGTTTTCACTAGTTATCCGCTTTTGGCGCAAGACTCAGCGCAAAACAGTGACCAGGGAAAACAGGAAGAAGCTATAGAGCGCATTGAGGTGCGCGGTTTTAGCAGCAGTCTTATTCAGTCACTCAACCAAAAGCGTTTTGGTGATACCGTTTCAGAACAACTCTCAGCCGACGACCTGGGCGGTTTGCCCGACGTCAGTATGGCCGATGCACTAACCCGCTTACCGGGGATATCCGCGGTACGAACCGGTGGTCAGGCTGCGGAAATCAATATTCGGGGCTTATCCGGAGACTTTGTCTTCTCGACACTGAACGGCCGGGAACAGGTATCTACCAGTGGCAGTCGATCAATCGAATTTGATCAGTACCCGTCTGAATTGATCAATTCAGCAGCCGTGTATAAATCCCCCAAAGCATCGCTGATTGAGGGCGGGGTGGCTGGTACGGTTGAGTTACAAACCGCAAGTGCATTAGCTAAGGATGACAAACATACTTTTAATGCCAACGTGCGCGGTATGTTTAACGACCGGGCCAACGAAGTGGCCGACGCTGAAGAGTTTGGCCATCGCCTGAGCTTTTCCTATCAGGGCAAGTTCCTGGATGACACCCTGGGTGTTTCCCTTGGTTACGCCAGGTTATATCAACCCAGTGTTTCTACGCAGTTTATCGGCTTTGCCTACAATGCCGAAGTTGATGTCGATGGCCTGGCCGGTGATGAGGAGAATTATAACCCGAATTCAGATGTGCCCCGGGAAGATCAATGCCTGGAATGTGAACTCATTTCCGAAGGCTTTGAAATGCAGCACAAGGGTGGTGAAGAAACCCGAAACGGCTATGTCGCGGCGATCGAATGGGCACCACTGGATAACTTCACCTTAAAAGCTGATGCCTTCGTATCCAAATTTGATTCAGAAGCCTTTGCCCGCGGTTTCCGGGTAAAACTCGGTGGTGTTAATACCGAAATTTACAATCCGGTGGTGGTGAATAACAGTGTTGTTGGCGGCACTTTTGTGCGTTCCGATAGCAGTGAAACCCGTATCGAACTGGTTAATGACGATAATCAGGATTTCGATAAAGTAGAAAGCTACGGTATCAATGCTGACTGGCAGATCACCGATAATTTCGCCGCACAGTTTGATATTGCATTATCAAAAGCTAACAGTAATTTCCGCAATGGCTTGTTGTGGTCACTGGTTGGCGATGATGCCACCGCCGCTAGTCCGCGTTTTGATGAAAATATACAGATTTCGTATCTGCTCAATGGTATGGACTTACCGGACTTACAGTTCAATCAGGCCGATGCTTTTAACGATCTGGACCGGGTTATGGTCAGTAAGTATGGCATTTATCCCTATGTTAACAGTGATGAACTGGATGCCTACCGGGCTGATTTCCAGTATTTTATTGATACCGACTTCATATCATCAATCGAGTTTGGTGGCCGCTACTCAGATCGCACCTACAGTAACGATCGCTCGGTGTTTGAATATGGTAACGACCAGGCATTTTCCTCGAGTCAGCCGCCGCTGCGTCTGACCGATGATTTAGCCGAAGTGGTAAATTGGCAGGGCGACTTTGCTTACTTTCCCAATTACCTTTCCATTGATTTGGGCAAAGCGCTTCAAGCCTGGTTCCCATCCGGGATACCGCAACCAGCCCAAACCTGGGGAGCAGGAGACCCGGGTGTAATTAATGGCCCTGACGATGCCACTGTGTCTACCGCATGGTCGGTCCTGGAAAGTGGAGACGTGTTTGAAACCGTCTCAGCTGCTTACCTGATGGCCAATATCGATACTGAAATCGGCGGGTTACCGATTACCGGTAATATCGGCGTTCGCTATGTAAAATCAAAACAGAGCTCTACCACACTGCAAAGAGCAACCATGTTTGTGGAGGATCCGGAGACCGGGCAGGATGTAGAGGTCAGCGATCCCACTGCCGGGGCACAAAATATTGTCGATGAGCTTGGCTATATCAATAATTTCTATCGCCCGGCCATACTCACCTACGAGTACACCGATGTCCTGCCGTCGATTAACTTAAATTTCCAGCTTACTGATAACTCGCAACTTCGTGTTGCTGCTGCGCGGGTAATGGGTCGGGCTCCGATCAATCGTTTTGCAGCCAATGCGTCCACCAATGTTGAGCTAATCAGTGCTACGCAGAACCGCGACTCCGGTGAGATTACCTTATCCAATCAGCAGGCGCGCATTTCGGGGTCATCGAATAACAGCCCTTATCTGGATCCGTTTTACGCTACTCAGTATGACATTTCCTATGAGCACTACTTTGATGATAGTGACGGCGCGATTGTCGTTGCAGGGTTTTATAAGAACATTGAGTCGTTTATCGAAAACATCGCCATCGAACCCTATGACTTTGAAGGTAACGGCTTTGTAGTGCCGGATTCAGTTACTGTACCGGTGTTTTACGAAGCCGATTATCCGGGTCAGGCGCCTGAGCCGGTTGTAGATAATACCGGAGCGCCGGTTACCGTTACGGTGCCTACCACTGATGGTCGCTATGAAACCGCTATTAATAATGCCCGCGGCGGTTACATTCGCGGTATAGAGCTGGCTTATACCCAGATATACAGTGACTTACCGGGTATGTGGTCGGGACTGGGCGTTAATGCCAGCTATTCGTATACCGAAAGTGAGATACAGCGCACCGTCGGCAATGGCGTGTTTGCCAGCCAGCTACCGGGCTTGTCAGAAAACGTTGCCACTATGACCTTGTTCTGGGAATACGAAGGGTTTGAAACCCGGGTGTCTGGCCGCTACCGCGACGCGTTTGTTTCCAAGCAGGTCGCGGTCAACGATCAGACCGTCAATTTTGATTCCGAGTTAGTGGTGGACTATCAGGCATCATATGAAATCAACGACAACATAAGTGTGTTGTTCCAGATAAATAACCTGACCGATGAACCCACCAAAAGCTATTTCACCTCGCCTGAACAAACAGGAACCATTCAGTTTTTCGGAACCCAATACTTCCTGGGGATGACTTACTCGCTATGAATACTTTTACTCAACCCACAGCATCCACCGGCATGCTGTATAAAATACTGGCTGGCCTAATGGTGTTAGTGGTGCTTACCCTTACCGGGTGCGGCAGTTCTGGCACAGACTCTGGTTCCAATGACTTGTTGGTGTGTGATGCGCCTCTGGTGCCCGATGAAGCTGGCATGATGTGCGTGGAAAAACCGCCCATTGCTTGCGATCCACCCACGGTACCTAATGAAGATAACAGTGCCTGCGTGGTTGGTGCTGATCCAACGCTGGACGATCCGGTGTATTTCCCAACTGCTAATCAGGCCGTGTTGTACTACAACCGTGCTGGAGTAGGGGCCACAAATGATCCTGGCGACAGTGCCTATGACGGCTGGAAACTGCATACCTGGAATAATGATGCCTGTGACGCTTACGCCGATGGCGATACCGACTGGGCCAATGGCCGGGCGATTTCTGGTATCGATCCTAACTTCGGGGCGTACTGGATCCTGGAGCTTAAACCCGGCGTAGCCGGCACACCGGGCGCCTGTCATAACTTTATTATTCACAAAGGGACTGACGATGCAGGCAAAGAAATGGGCGGAGCCGATTTCCAGGCTCCACTGGATCAGGACGATGAAACCTTCACACGGATGAACTTTACGCTCTCCGGCGTGCCCACCGTTTTTGAATTTCCTTTATTATCACTTGGTCCGCAACCGGTAAAAATTGAAGGTGCAGCGGCGCACTGGCTCGATACACAGGTTGTGTTATGGGACGTACCGGACGGTGTTGAAACGGTTAAACTGCATTATTCTGCCGCGGCCGATTTGGCTACCACGGTGGAAAATGGTCTCAACGGTACCGCCGTCGAGCTCAGCGCGACCAGCCTTACCGAAGAGCAGGTTGCTATTGCCCCACATCTGGCTTCATTGCCGGCATTCGAAGGCCAATGGAATAGCGATGAGGCCAAAGCAGTGCTGAAAACCCAGGTGGTTGTTGGCGGTTATGCAAGCGATGGTACTTTGCTGGCAGCCACACGCTTACAACATGCCAACGTACTCGACCAGTTATACACCCGTGGTGAAAATGACGCCGATGAAGCCATGCTCGGTGGCGTCTATAGCGATGAAGGCATTACCGCAGCAGTTTGGGCCCCTACGGCAACGGAAGTAAACTTGCTTATCTTCAATGACGATAAGACCCTGGCTAACCGTTACCCAATGGCGTTTGATGACACGTCTGGCGTTTGGTCCTATGCCGGTGATACCAGTCTCGACAGAAAACTCTATCGATATGAAGTCACCGTTTATTATCCATCGCTGGAGGAAATTACTACGCTCGAAGTAACCGATCCGTATTCGGTGTCGTTGTCGACCAACGGGCGCTTCTCACGTTTTGTGAATTTAAGTGATGAATCGCTGAAACCAGACGGTTGGGATACCCAGTGGATCCCGGAGATTGCGAATCCGGAAGATGCGGTGATTTACGAAGGACATGTGCGCGACTTCAGTATTCGCGATATGTCTACCAGTGAAACCAATCGTGGTAAATACCTGGCTTTTACCGAAGCCGGCAGCGATCCGGTCAATCACTTACAGACCCTGGCCGATGCGGGATTAACCCATTTTCATATTCTGCCCAGCAACGATATTGCCACCATCGATGAAGATCCGGCCAATACCGTGGACATCTACGATACCGTAGGTCAGCTTTGTGTGAAAAAACCGGATGCCCAGGTGTGTAACGAAGAAGATCCGAGCAGCATTTTACTGGATGTGTACAACAGCTACGACCCGCTATCCGAAGCAGGCAGTGCCCAGGCGCTGACCCAGGATTTACGCAGTGTCGATAGCTTCAACTGGGGGTATGACCCGCATCACTTCAATGCGCCGGAAGGCAGTTATGCGTCCAGTGCTGAAGGGGTTGAGCGGATCATTGAAATGCGCGCAATGGTACAGGCGCTGCACGAGATTGGCCTGCGGGTAGCCCTTGACGTAGTGTATAATCACACCAATGCATCAGGTATCTTCACTAAATCGGTACTCGATAAAGTGGTGCCTGGTTACTACCATCGTTATGAAACGGATACTGGTGCTATTGTGCGGGAAACCTGTTGCGAGGATACCGAGCCGCGTAACGTAATGATGGAAAAGCTGATGCTGGACTCATTGTCGATGTGGGCCAGTGAATACAAGTTTGATGCTTTCCGCTTTGACATAATGAGTCAGTCGACCAAAAACAGTATGGTGCGCTTACGTGAAGCCATCCAGGCTATCGATCCTGACAACTACTTTTACGGTGAAGGCTGGAACAAGATAGACCGTGGTTACGAGCAGGCTAACCAGCTGAATATGGCCGGTACCGAAATTGGTACCTATAACGACAGACTGCGTGATGCGATCCGCTATGGTCATATTTTTAACCCCGACAGTGATTCTGCACTGTATGAACAGGATAGGGTCAAAATGGGCATGGCCGGAACGCTGGCTGACTTTGTATTAAACACCTCGGGTGGACGCGCTACCACGGCCTCAGCACTTGGTGGTTATGCTAAAGATCCTGCCGACATTATCAATTATGTGTCTAAACACGATAATGAAACCCTGTGGGATCAGCTTAACTACGTGTTACCAGAGTCGCTGACCCTCCACGAACGAGTGCGGGCGCAAAATGCCGGTATGGGAATTACTTTGTTATCCCAGGGTATTCCATTTTTACAGATGGGCGGTGATATGTTGCGCTCTAAATCCATGGATCGCGACAGCTACGACTCCGGTGACTGGTTTAACTACGTAGATTTCACCATGCAAACCAACAACTGGAATGTGGGTTTACCGCTCGCTGAGAAAAACGAGGCCCGCTGGTCAGAAATGGGCCAGTTTGTGTCATCGCCTGAACGGGCTGCCAGCATGACGGAAATTGAACTGGCGGCAGAAGTGTTTAAGGAATTTCTAACTATTCGCCAGACCAGCCCGTTATTTCGACTCACTACCGCCGAACAAATCATGCAGCGGGTAGGTTTTCATAATCTGGGTACCCGCCAGCAGGTTGGCCTGATCGCCATGAGCATTGACGACGGCTATAACAGTGAGGCAGAAACCCTGCTTACTGATATCGATGTTAATTATGATGCCGTGATGGTAATGGTAAATACCGGTTATGAGGAAAAGACCCTGAGCGTCAATACCGCTAGTGGTTTTGTACTACACCCGGTTCAGCAAAGCTCTTACGACAGCACCGTACGCGGCGCGTATTTCACCGAAGATCAATCGGGTAATGGTAGCTTTACGGTGCCAGCGCTAACCATTGCTGTATTTGTTAAGCCTCAGGCAGGGGCACAGGGTTATGGTCTGGCGAGTTATGCCACCGCGGGAGCCCCGGATGTAGTGCCTTACGGTGATACGCCGGTTTATCTGCGCGGTAGCATGAATGGTTGGGGAACCGATGGTGAATTCAGTTATCAGGGTAACGGTATCTATACCGCAACAGCCCAGTTAACTGCGGGTAACCAGTATGAGTTTAAGTTTGCCTCCGAAGATTGGGCAACGGTTAACTTTGGTGCAGCCAATGCGTCTGAAGCAACCGTTACCGAGGGCGAACCGGTGGCGCTGGGAACCACTAACAATAACCTGTTCTTTACCCCCACAATCGATGCAACCTATTTGTTTACCATAGATGCCAGCGATCCCCAGGCACCGGTATTAACGGTTGAAAACGAGGAGCCTTATGCGGGAACCGAGGTGTATCTTCGCGGCGGCTTTAACGGCTGGGGTACAGACACACCACTGTTGTATCAGGGTAGTCGTCAGTATCAGGTGGCAATGTCGCTGACTGCTGGCAGCTATGAGTTTAAGGTCGCATCTGAAGACTGGGCAATCGTAAACCTTGGGGCGCTGTCGGGAGCGGATGCCGATAAACAGGTGGTATTAGGTGAGCCGACATACCTGGCGGCGACCAATGACAACCTGGTACTGACCATTGAAGAAGACGGTGACTATGTGTTTGTGCTTGATGCTACTGATAAGGCTGAACCTGTACTTAAGGTTTTCAATGAGCAATTCTTTGGCAATACCCCGGTTTATCTGCGTGGTGGTATGAATGGCTGGGGTACGGATGATGAACTTATCTATCAGGGCGCTGGTGTCTATTCCGTCGATATTACTCTAGGCGGTGGTGCTACCGAGTTTAAGGTTGCCTCAGAAGACTGGGCGACGGTGAATCTGGGCAATCCGGACGATGCTCTGATCAATACCGTTGATGAGGGTGTTAGCAAGACTCTGGGCAGTAGTAACAACAATCTGCTGATTGAACTGGCAGCCGGAACTTACGAGTTCAGGGTAACCGGTCCGGATGCTTCCCAACCCATCCTGACGGTTATTGCGAAATAACCCTGACTTGTTGTACCGTAAAAGCGCGCCTGGTTTCCGGCGCGCTTTTTTTGGGGGAAATAATAATGCGCAGGTTCGCACGTTTACTGTTAGTTAGCTGGTGTTTGATGGCGGTTGTGCCGTCTTATGCTAATGAGCCCCAGATGGATCTGGCGCCTGCCTATACCTGGCTGGAGTTACTGGATAACGGTCGATTCTACCAGACCTGGCAATATGCCAGTCAGAGTTTTAAGCAACGTATTGATGCCTCGCAGTGGGATCAGGTATTGAAAGGAACCCGCAGCAAACTGGGAAATTTAACCAACCGTAATCTCACCGGTTATGGCAAACGTCAAAAGTTCAGCGGTTTGCCCGACGGCGAATACTGGGTGTTAAAGTTTGCCAGTGAGTTTGAGAAGGCCAGTTCACTCAGCGAAATCCTGGTCCTGTCGGAAGAGGGTGGTCAGCTAAAAGTCACCGCCTACTTTATTCAGTAGGCGGACTCATCTCAAAATCCACCTTAACCGCTAAATGATCAGAGTAATGGCGGTAACCCTTATCCATTAGCCGGTCACAGTGGTTTACCCTAAGCTCAGGACTGGTCCATAAGCGATCCAGCTTAAACAGTGGCAGGTGACTTGGAAAGCTTCTGCCGGTGCGAAGCTGCTGGTAGGTTTGATCAAGCCGCTTAAACAGCCGGGTGTTCAGCCACCATTCGTTCATATCACCACCCAGGCAGGCCGGCATTTGATTACGCTCGTTAACAGACTGAATGATCTCGTGCAAGCGTCTGGCCTGATAAGCCCGCTCTTTCTTTTTGAGTCCTAAATGGGCATTCAGCAAACTAAGCGGCTGTTTGCCCAGTGTCACCACAACGTGTTGCAGGGTGCGCGGCTCGCGGCCAGGAACGCTGATATTAAACTGCTGACGGTGCAAAACCGGATGGCGGGTGAGAATCGCATTGCCATACCAGCCATGCTCGGTAGTCACCGTTGGCGCAGGTATCAACATGTATTTGCCGTCAGCACAAATCGCACTGATATCATCGTTAACGTCGCGTTCGGCTGAGCGGGTATCCATTTCCTGTAGCAGTACAAAGTCGGCGTCCTGTTCAACCAAAAAGCGGCCGATGCGAGCATAATCCTGAATGCCGTCCCGGCCGACGCCGCTGTGCAGATTATAGGTAATTAAGCGATACATTCTTCAGATTCTTCTTTTGCCTCTTCTTTTTTCGCCTGATACATTTTAGCCGCTTTCTGCGAACCAATAATCATAGCCAGCCAGAACACCAGACCACCTACCAGGTAGGTCACGGTCTCAGCTGAAGGGTTTCTGAATATTTGCATGATAGAGTCGCCTACCAGGCCCTTAGCAACCATCTGTGGGGCCATGCCTAAAAAGGTGCCGATTAAAAATTGTACCAGTGTGATAGATGAAATACCGGCCACCAGATTCACCAGACTGAAAGGCGCTACCGGCAGCATACGAATTGCCGCAACGCCAATGATGCCGCTTTTCTTCAGCTTCTCATCAACCGCCTCAACTTTCGGGCCGCCCAGTTTGCGCAGTCCGGCATTACCTAACAGTTTACCCAGCAGGAACGTGGTGCCTGCGCTGAGCAGGGCGCCCATGATGCCGTAGAGCGGCCCCCATATCGGGCCGAAAATTGCAGCCACCGCCAGCGAGAGTACAGTGACCGGGAAGAACAGTAGCCCGCCTACCAGATACACCAGTAATACGGTCGGTAACGCAAAGTAGGTGCCGCGGCTTTCTTCCAGGAAGGCCTGAATACGGTCGCCGTCGAGCCATGGAACGGTATTACTGATAAGGATCAGCGCACCCGCTATCAGCGCCAGTATGATAACGCCCAGGCTAATCATAATGGTCCGGCGACGAGGATTGGTAATGGCACTGAATTTACCATGGAAATCCGGTATTGCCGGACCGAGCGGCTCTTCCGGATCAGAAATACTGCGAAATACATTGGTTTCCGATGCGGTGGTAAATTCACTGTCATCAATTTCTGTAAGCACATAACCGTGGGCTAACTGACCTTCCATAATGGCCGTTACCGGCGCGTCACTGTTGATCAGATCCTGCATCTGGTCTGTTTCCCGGCCGGTATGTTCAGCCAGCAGATCGTTGCGGACAAATTCGATGCAGCGCTGGTTTTCTTCCGTGCTGCCATGAAAGACCAAATCCACCTCCGTATCCAGGGTCATTGAGCGATTACTCAGGTTCGATGAGCCAATAACCAGATACTGGTTATCAATGGTCATCACCTTTGAATGCACCCGTTTGTATGCCATCCGGCCTTGTTGATCGCGGATAGACGAGTAGGTCATCATCACCCGACCGTCATCGATATCTTTTTCGATAATATTCTTAAACGTAATACGGCTCGCCCAGTAAGCCTCAGATTCAAACAATCCTTTCGGATCATAAGAACTCACAATGACCACGTGCAGATCAGGACATTCTTTCATCCGCTTGTTAATGGCATAGGCTATCTCTTCACGAGTGGCAAACTGATTTTCAATGTAGATAAATTTCTCTGCCTGTCCAATGAGATTGATTAGCATGTGCCGCACTTCCTGAACCAGCTCGGCGTCTTCCATTTCCGGAATGGTCCGCGCGATAGCACAATCGACGTTGGTAAAGCAGGGCTTAACGCCCTCAGGCCAGCATCTGGGTAAATCACTCGTGTCGGTGTCAGGAAACGGAATTGACTCGATAGGAGTTTCGGCGATACGATTCCAGCGCCAGTGTGCCAGTTCGGTAAAATGTTTTACCAACGGGCCACTGGACACGATTTGCACATCGTGAAATGGACCATATTCACCGTCCGGACCGTTACGGCCGGGTTCATCGATTTTATGTTCACGAGTATCCCAACGATGTAATGCCACATCCATACCGCCGGAAAATACCACTTCGTTATCGATGACAACGATTTTCTGGTGCTGCGAGCCGCCCATGGGAATGGAGTCATCAAGGATAGCCTGAACATTCTCCGGTGTTTTATCCTGCCAAACCTCCAGCGCCCACATTTCACGCTGATCGAAAAAGGCGAAGGACGAGTCCCAGCGTAACAGATAGATTTTAAGGTCAGGATTCTGCTCGGCTTTCCACCTGATCAGGTCGCCAATCCGTGAAGGGGCTTCAGACTGTTCCTCCTCTTCACCATGAAGCAGACGAATACGACTGTCGATATCCCAGCCGACGATGATGATTTGCTTTTCAGCTTTACAAATACTTGAATGCAAGGCCCGGTAGTAGTTAGCACAGTCGATAAGCGGGCTGGAATAGCAGGCCTGAGTTTCCTGCCAACAATTCTTACCTGGTTCGAAAATATTATGCTTGTTCATAGTAAGCCCCTGATTACCCTTATCCTTGATAAATCAGTGTCGCTGAAATTTTGTCAGTTAATATCAGGACCTGATGATAGTTAACCAAGAGTGGTTGCAGGAATTGTACCGTTTGATTGGTCGGGATTTTATTTGTAACCTATTGAAATTAAAGGGGGTTATGGATTTTTAATAATGGCGTATTGATGCTGGTTTGGTACCGCGGGCAAATATTTCCCGACTGTCTGTAGGAATTGCCCGACCTCATAACTACGCTGATAAAGCGCTATTGGATTGTAATGGTTGTTGTGATTTTGTCTCAGCCGACTAAAATGCTTGCTTCTTCAGACTGGAGGTAAAGCGTGTATCGTGCCGTTTCTATAGGGTTACAAAATCCGAAATCAGCGACTAATGTTGCCAGTATTCTACGAGCCGCCGGCTGCTTTGGCGTTAGCAGTGTGTTTTATACCGGCCAGCGTTTTCGTCACGCCAAGGAATTTAATGCTGATACCAAAGCCTATCACCGCGTGATCCCCACGGTTGGCGTTGACCATCTGGAAACAGTTATTCCGTCCGGCGCCACTGTTGTAGGGGTTGAGCTGGTAGAAGGCGCAACACCCTTGCCCGAATTCGTTCACCCGGATAATGCTTTTTATCTGTTTGGTCCGGAAGACGGCAGTATGGAGGCTTCGCTCGTTGCGAAGTGTGACCACGTAGTGTATATCCCTACCTTTAACAGTCTTAATCTGGCCGCCACAGTCAATGTGTTACTTTATGACAGACTGGCGAAAAGTGACTATGACAGCTCGCTGGAATTAATCCGGACCAGCCGGGACACTAATAATCGCTTACGTCTGGATCAGTGAGTCTCCGATACCTCCAAAGTGGCGGCCAGCAATTCATCGATGCGTGTGACTGACAAAGGGCGGTAAAAATAATAGCCTTGGAAGTTATCGCAGCCGTGGGCGGCCAGAAACTCAAACTGAGCCTGGTTTTCAACCCCTTCAGCGATGGTACTGAGCCCCAGGGTCGACGCCAGTTCGATAATAGTTGAACAAATTTTGGCATCTTCTTTCTGGCTGGCACACTCCAATACAAAGGAGCGATCGATTTTCAGCACATCCACCGGCAGGTTTTTAAGGTAGTTTAACGAAGAGTAGCCGGTGCCAAAGTCATTAATGGAGATGGCAATTTCCATTCCCTGTAGGACCTGTAACACCTGAATACAGCGTTCAATATCGTTAAGAAACACGCTTTCGGTGACTTCAAACTCTATCCAGGCGCCAGGAATGGCAAACTCTTCCATGCACTGATTCAAAAACGGCAGAAACGTGTCAGACAGCAGGTGAAGGCCTGACAGGTTAATCGAGACCCGTGGCGTCAGGGGATTAGTGTGATGCCAACTGGCCAGTTGTGCAAAGACCAGTCGCAGGATCAGTTCTTCCAGGGCGATGATCTGGCCAGATTCCTCTGCTACTGGAATAAACTCAGCCGGTGAGGTGAATTTACCCGGGCTCAGTTCAAGCCGCACCAATGCTTCAAGGCCAACCAGTTCGCGATGTTGATTCACCTTAGGCTGATAAAACATGACAAACTGCTGGGCTGATTGGATAGCCTGGCGCAAGGTTTGCTCAAAGTTAAACTGATCAGATGCATCCCGGGCCATGGTCAGCTCAAATATTTTAAAATTATCCCGCCCAGCCTGCTTGGCGTTGTACATAGCAATGTCGGCCTGTTGGATAAGCGTCATGGGCTGGCAATTAGCGTCGCTGGTGATGCTGATGCCGATGCTGGTAGGGATTTTGAGATCCCGGCCGCCCAGGTTTACCGCTTCACGCATAACCTGGAGTATTTTGGTTGCACTGGTAACCACAGTGGTTTCATCGTGATTACCCGTCATCATGATCACAAACTCATCACCGCCCCAGCGGCAAATGGTATCTCTTTCCCGGGTAACGTTAATTAAACGTGCGGCAACTTCGGTTAGCAGTTCATCACCTGCTTTATGGCCTAGCGTGTCGTTAATTTTTTTAAAGCGGTCCAGATCCAGAAAAAACACGGCTACAGAGTCAGAATCCTGATGAATGTTACGCAGGGCAATCTGTAAGGCATCAAGGAAATAGGTGCGGTTGTATAATCCGGTGAGCGGGTCGCTGTAGGCCAGCTCACGCAATTTTTCCTGCAAGCGGCGTTGGCGTGTTACATCACGAATATGCAGGGTAAACTCATTGCTTATACTGCTGCCGAAAGTCGTACCGGTAATGGTAATCTCTGCTGGGAATGTATCGCTGGTGGAGCGGCGCAGTATCAGCGTATTGCGGCGGTTGATGAGCAGGCCACTGGAGGCTACAAACTTACTTTTGAGGCTTTCTGTCACCGAGGGGCGGTCTTTTTCCAGAATAAACAGTTCAATAAAGTTGCGATTAATCACTTTGGCCTGTAAACAGCCAAAGGTGCGTTCTGCTGCCGGGTTAAATTCTATAATGTTACCCTCAAGGTTAATGGTAACAATACTGTCCATCGAGGAATTGAGGATCGCGCTCTTACGCTTTTCGCTGCTTTTAAAATCGCTTAGCAGGGAGTCCCGTTGTGTCATTTCATACTGAACACGTTCAATAACCCGATTGTACTGCCTGGCAATCTGGCCTACCTCGGTAAACGGTTCTTCCGGCACCCGCTGGTTAAAATTGGCCTGGCGCTCCTGAGTGTGCATTGAGTTAAGTAAATCGAGCAATTCGGTAGTGGCATTGTGCTCAGTGACGTTCATACCCAGGTATTCCTGCTCAGCACTCACCCGCAGCGGTATAAAACGGTTAATTAAATTCAGTGCCAGCCAGGCGAGGGTAAAGCTGAACAGGCCGACTACCGTTATGCCGGTGAGCTGACTGCTTAATTGCGCCCAGAAAGCGTCAGAAAATAGGGTTATAGACTGATGGAAAAACGCTACGGCTAGCGTACCCCAAACACCGGCAAACAAGTGTGCTGGCACTACACCCAGAGCGTCATCGAGACGCATTTTTAGCATCAGGCGCTCGCCGCCGTACATCACCAGCCCGGCGATAATACCAATCAGTGCCGCTGAAGCCGGTTCAACAACATTGGCGCTGGCGGTGATTGCAACCAGGCCCGCTATGACGCCGTTGAGCATTATGCTCACGTCCAGGAACCGATGCCGGCTGACAAACAATGCACTGGCACTAAGCCCACCAAAAGCCGCTGCAAGACAGGTATTTACCAGAATGACTGGTACCTGCTCATTGAGAGTCAGAGTACTGCCACCGTTGAAGCCAAACCAGCCAAGCCAGATGAGTAGGGTACCCAGTACGGAAAGGGGCAAATTACTACCAGCGGGGAATGTATGATTATCGTCGAAGCGCCCGGCTCGCGCTCCGAGCACTATAATGGCAGCCAGACTGACCCAGCCGCCCACCGAGTGCACTACGGTTGAGCCGGCAAAGTCAAAGAAGCCCAGGCTTTCAAGCCAACCCGGATTTTGTGGAGAGTATAACGAGCTCCACGCCCAATGACCGACGAAGGGGTAAATAAGCGTGCACAACACTATGGTGATGATCAGATAGCCGCGATAGGACATCCGTTCGGCTACCGCGCCGGATACCAGCGTGGCGGTTGTGCCACAAAACATCAGCTGGAATAAAAAGAAACTGTACTGCCAGGGAGAGTGGTTTGCACCAAAAAGGAACTCAGATGTACCGAAATAACCCATGCTGGACTGACCAAACATGATGGCAAAACCAAACATCCAGAATAATATTGACGAGACGATAAAATCTGAAAGATTTTTCGCCGCCACATTAATACTGTTTTTGCTGCGTACTTTGCCCGTTTCCAGGCATAAAAAGCCCGCCTGCATGCAAAAAACTAAAATCGCAGCGAACAATAACCAGCCTGTATCCAAAATGTCACCCTTTAAAGCAGATTGTGTCAGGTAAATCTGCTCTACCAACCGCAGCAATAAATTTAAAATTAACCATTAATTAAGCAATATTCGTACCTTTGAAAATAAACATGTCCTTTTGCATTTATTCTGTGAATACGTATGCACAAAGTTGGCGTTCCGGCCAACTGCCGTTAGTATTTAAATCATTGTTAACAGGCTGTTACGCATCGCTAATTCGCGCAAAGGTGAGCAGGGTTACAGCCAGATACTGCATCCTTTTTCCAATGATGAGACGCTTCTCATTGTTATCGCCGGTACGCCGTTGCTAGCTGGGGTACTGGCGATGTTTTTAACTTCCGGATTCGGCGTCAGAACTACAGGATAATGGCTCTTATGAAATTGACTATACCCGCAGCTTCAGTGCTACTTGCTCTATCATTGACTGGCTGCAGCACCACTGAGCAGGGAGTGCAGGAAGAAATTTATGGCACCAAAGAGCCCTTTGCGGCACAAGCCATTTATTTTGTTCTGACCGACCGTTTTGTGGATGGTGACCCAACCAACAATCATGAACAGCAAGGCGGCGAAAACCCAACCTGGGAATTGCGCTTAAACGGTCCCGACGGCAAATTTGCCAACGTCGGCTACATGGGGGGCGATTTACAAGGCGTGTTAGATAACGCTGACTATATCGCCGACATGGGTTTTACGGCAGTGTGGTTATCACCGGTACTGGATAATCCGGATGAAGCGTTCACCGGGGATGAGCAAATCACCTATGGCGGCCAGTTTAAAGACGGCGGTAAAACCGGCTATCATGGTTACTGGGCAACCAATTTTTATAAGCCCGACGAACACCTGGTCAGCGATTCACTGAGCTATGCTGACTTTACCGGTGCCATGCGCAAGAAGGGGTTCAAAACCGTATTTGATATTGTTGCCAATCACGGTACCCCGAGCTGGACTATGCCCGTCGATCAGCCAGGCTATGGTGAATTGTATAACGCAGATGGCGAGCTGGTGGCCGACCATATGAATTTAGCCCCTGAGGCGCTGTCGCCCCAAACAGAACCATTGCATGCTTTTTTTCATCCGTACCCGGATCTGGTTAAGCTATCTAATCTCAACGAGCATAACCCGGCAGTGCAGGATTATCTGATCAACAGTTATTTGTACTGGATAGAGCAGGGCGCTGACGCGTTCAGAATCGATACCATTCGGCATGTTTCGCATAGTTTCTGGTGGACGATGGCGGAGCGGATCCGCGCTGAGCATCCGGGCTTTTACATGTTTGGCGAGAGCTTTCAGTACGACGCCAATTTTATCGCCCAGCATACGCAGCCTAAAAATGGCGGCATAGCGGTGCTTGATTTTCCGCTGCAAAAAGCGATGGTAAATGTGTTTGAAAATGCTGATAGCAGCTTTGCTGCGTTAGCAGAACACCTTTATCTGACCCACGGCCCGTATCATAACCCTTACGAGCTCACGACCTTTTATGACAACCATGATATGGCGCGAATGAATGCCAGTGATGAGGGGTTTATCGATGCGCATAACTGGCTGTTTACTGCGCGTGGGATCCCGGTGGTTTATCAGGGCTCAGAATTTGCCTTTATGCGCGGTACTGCCGAACACGCCGGTAACCGCAATTTTATTGGCCAGGCGTTACTTAACGAGCAGCGTGAAAACCCTATTCGCCAGGCCTTAAAAGCTATTGCTGAGGTTCGCAAAACCACGCCAGCCCTGCAGCGTGGCCTGCAATACAATCTTGCTATGGAAAGTGACCTGGCCATGTTCTATCGGGTGCTGGTGGAGAATGGTAAAACCCAGATTGCCCTGGTTATGCTGAATAAAGGTGATACGCAGGTCGCCATGACCGCCGATAAATTTGTCGAAGCCGGCGTGTGGCAGGAGCAATTAACCGGCAAAGTAGCGGAAACACTAAATGGCACACTGATCAGCACGGTCCCGGCGCATTCAGCGAGGGTGTATGTGCGCAATCAGCCAATCAGCAACCCGGCTTTTACGCAGGCATTGTTAAACCAGATGGCCCGTCAGTAACACCGGCTTTATTTAATGTCGCAACCGCAGGACTGACGAACCACCAGATTAGTCGGCAACAAATGGTCATCCGTTGGCTGGCCATCAATCGCCAGCAACAGATTTTCCACCAGTTTTTCGCCGGCCTGAGCCGTGTTTTGTTGCACGGTGGTCAGGCCAGGAGTAGTAAATGCCGCTAACTGAATATTGTCAAAACCGACTACCGCAACATCCTCTGGCACCCGTATCCCGGCTTCTTTAAGCTGCTGAAGCACGCCCACCGCAATAATATCTGCCGCACACACAATGGCATCGGGCAGCGCTGAAGTGGTTGCCAATAAATACTTTGCTGCCTCAATACCTGCCTCCTCAGAAGAGATTGCATCATATTGTTGGTGATTGTGCTGTTTATCCAGCGCACTGAGAAAGCCTTCGTAACGACTCTGAAACTCAGGCGCTTTGTCGCCGATATCACCAATGAACGCAAACGACTGGTAATCGTGGGAGAGTAAATGACGGGTAACAGACTGCCCGCCACTAAAATTGTCACAACCAATGGAGATCCCGGGCCATTGCTCAACGGGCGCTCCCCAGCGCATAACATGCGTATTATGCTGATGTAACTGACTGAGTTTACCGGCATAGGAGCGATAATCGCCGTAACCGAGCAGGATCAGCCCGTCGGCCTTATGGGAGTCTTCGTACTCTGCCTGCCAGTTACTCTCGAGGTTCTGAAACGATACCAGCAGATCATAGCCTTTAGCGGCGCAGGCTTTGGTAATACTGCCTAACATGGCCAGAAAGAAGGGGTTCACCAGTGAATCATCTGAAGTCGGATCCTCAAACAACAATAAAGCAATGGTGCTGCTGCGCTGACGGCGCAGATTACTGGCGTTTTTATCTACCTGATAATTAAGCTCTCGCGCGATTTCCTGCACTTTTTGGCGGGTTGCAATATTGACCAGCGGACTGTCATTCAATGCCCTGGATACAGTGGATTGCGACACGCCGGCAAGGTGAGCAATGTCAAAAGAGGTCGGTTTATGCTTCATGCGTCGTTATTATAGTTCATATTATAATTTAACCGATGGGTCCAAGCTGATTAATATCTGCACGATACCCGTTTTATTGCACTGAATTGTAAGTAGTGTTGGTTAGCACCCCTAAGACAGTGATATACTTTTGTTAAACACGAAGTAGTGTAAGCATAGCGTTTTTCTTCTGCTTCATCACGTATTTAACTTAAACATTATAATAAGAGGGCACCGCGAATGGCCGAGACTGAACACCGTCCGACCAACTTTATCCGTCAAATTATTGATAAAGACCTCGCTAACGGGGTACACACGAGCATCAAAACGCGCTTCCCTCCAGAGCCAAACGGCTTCCTGCACATTGGGCATGCTAAATCCATCTGTCTGAACTTTGGCATTGCCAGAGATTATCAGGGCAGCTGCAATCTGCGTTTTGACGATACCAATCCGGCTAAAGAAGACATCGAATATGTCAATTCCATCCAGCAGGATGTGAAGTGGCTTGGTTTTGAATGGGATGGTGAGGCGCGTTACTCTTCTGATTACTTCGACCAGTTACACGGTTTTGCTGTGGAGCTTATCGAAAAAGGCCTGGCCTATGTGGACTTCAGTACCCAGGAAGCCATGCGTGAGATGCGTGGCACGTTAACCGAACCGGGCAAAAACAGCCCGTATCGCGACACCAGCATCGAAACCAACCTGCAGGAATTTGCTAAAATGACTGCCGGTGAGTACCCGGAAGGGCATTGTTCGCTGCGGGCAAAAATCGATATGACGTCGCCGTTTATGTGTATGCGCGATCCGGTTATTTACCGGATTAAGTTTGCCCATCACCATCAAACCGGCGAGAAGTGGTGCGTTTATCCGATGTACGACTTTACCCACTGCATCTCGGATGCCATTGAAGGCATAACCCATTCTTTGTGTACGCTGGAGTTTCAGGACAACCGCCGGTTATATGACTGGGTTATCGAAAACATCACTATTGACTGTACGCCGCATCAGTATGAGTTTTCCCGTTTAAACCTGGAATACACGGTATTAAGTAAGCGTCGTCTTATTCAACTGGTGGAAGAAAAGCATGTGGCAGGCTGGGATGACCCCCGCATGCCAACCATTGCCGGCTTGCGTCGCCGCGGCTATACACCGGGTTCAGTGCGCGAGTTTTGTTTGCGTATTGGCGTGACCAAGATGGACAACATGGTTGAAATGAGCATGTTGGAAGCCTGTATTCGTGACGACCTTAACGTTAATGCGCCCCGTGCTATGGCTGTACTTGAGCCAATTAAACTGGTTATCGAAAACTTTCCGGAAGGTGAGTCTGAAACACTGACTGCGCCCAACCATCCTAATGATGAATCTATGGGTACGCGTAACCTTAAATTTGGTCGCGAAGTCTGGATTGAAGCAGAAGATTTCCGCGAATCCGCCAATAAGAAGTTTAAGCGTCTGGTACTGGATAAAGAAGTGCGCTTACGTAATGCCTATGTGGTGAAAGCCAACCGCGTTGAAAAAGACGCAGAGGGTAATGTAACCACGGTTTACTGTACCTATGACCCGGACACCCTCGGTAAAGACCCGGCAGACGGCCGCAAGGTTAAAGGCGTTATCCACTGGGTAGATGTAGCCAGCGGTGAGGCTGCGCAGTTCAGACTGTACGATCGTCTGTTCAACGTACCTAACCCGGCCGCGGAAGAGAACTTCGTTGACGCTATCAACCCGGACAGCCTGATTGTGAAGTCAGGATGGGTAGAGCCTGGCTTGCCTGGCCGTGTACCAGAAGTGGGTAGCTGGCAGTTTGAGCGTACCGGTTACTTCTGTCTGGATAAAGACTCCACGTCTGAGCAACTGGTGTTTAACCAGACTGTAGGTCTGCGTGATACCTGGGCTAAGATTGGCGATTAAGTCAGTTTTATGCTGTAGGTAAGTTTTACTCATTAAAAAGCCCCGCATCGCGGGGCTTTTTGGTATCTGTTGTTAGCCGCTAAAGCGAGTAGCGGGTTATTTAGGCTGGCAATCCAGTGACTGACCATTTACCTCCTGGCTGTCTGAACCCATCAGGTACAAATACAGCGGCATAATGTCGGCCGGGGTTTTTAGTGTCTCGGCATCTTCGGCCGGGAATGCTTTAGCCCGCATGGCTGTGCGTGTTGCACCCGGATTAATGCAATTAAACCGCAGCGGTTTGTTTTTGTACTCATCGGCCAATACCTGCATCAGGCCTTCAGTAGCAAACTTTGATACCGAATAGGTGCCCCAGAACGCGCGGCCTTTGCGGCCCACTGAGGAACTGGTAAAGATGACCGAAGCGGCCTCGGCCTTGAGTAATAGTGGAAGTAGTGGCTGCAGCATATACATGGCGCTGTTGAGGTTTACCTGCATGACCTGTTGCCACTCATCCACCGGGATTTGAGCGAAAGGACTTAAGTGACCCAGCTTGCCAGCATTAAACAATATGCCATCGAGTACACCAAACTGATCGCTGATGGTATTTGCCATATCCTGATAATGTTTCGGGGTAGCGCCATTTAAATCCAGCGGTATAATCGCTGGCTCGGGGTAACCGGCGGCGACAATCTCGTCGTACACTGCTTCCAGTTTGCTAACCGTTTTACCCAGCAAAATACAGGTAGCGCCATGGGTAGCATAGCTGATAGCCGCTTGTCTGCCGATGCCGTCACCGGCGCCGGTAATGAGAATGGTTTTTCCACTCAGTAAGTGGTCCGGTGCGATGTAGTCATTCATAAATCAAGTTTCCTGCTAAACTTTCTCATCATACCCAGCATTTAGGGCGCAAAAGTGCTGTGATGATACAAATATCCTGTTTTATGTAAACCGATTCTTTTATGTAGTTGAAATATGTGACTACAATAGACGAATAAATTGGCGTTTTTACAGTTATTTACAAGAATGGGTTACAAAAAGTTAACAATATTTTGCAAAATCATCGTAAAGAAAATAATATGTGTTTAGTAACTGGTCGTACTTGTTCGATATTTGCCCAGCGATCAAGGTATTTAGCCTTCACAAAAGCTGTCGGACTTATCATGAGCCAGAATAACAAAAATCCGTTTTGTAGGGAGATATAATGAAAAAACTAATCCTTAGCACCAGTGTAGCCTTGGCACTGGGGTTAGCCGGTTGCGGTGGCGGTGAGTCCATTGACGACATTAATAACGAAACCCAGGTCGACACGCCTTTTTCTCGTATAGTATTTGACCCGGCCAACGGCGATCTGAATATTCCAAACGATTTACTAATGTTACCCGGTGATGATGGCTTCTTTGACTACACACTGAACATTCCGGTCGCCGATCCAACTGATTTTGGTGATCCCCAGAATGCCCTGAATATTCTGGATGGCTGGTCTATTCAGCATCCTTTTGTCATTGATGTGCAAACGCCCTCCGGTGTGGCTCTGGACGCTGCTACCTTGTCGGCGGGTATTCATTTATATGAAGCTACCCTGGGCCTTGATCAGAGCGACCCTGAGTGTGCCGCGGCGGCTATCCCTTCATCGGGTTGTAAGCTGGGCGATCAGCTCACCTATGGCGTTGATTACGTATTGTCACTGGTTGATGACGACACCGTAAGCGTAGTGCCGCTTAAGCCACTTAAACCTGCTTCTGGTTACATGCTGGTAATGACCACCGATCTGAAAGACACTTCCGGTAAGGCAGTGCAGGGGTCTACCACCTGGGATCTGGCTCGTCAGGACATCAACACTGCGCCATTGGCTACCGAAGACCAACTGACTTTACAAACGCTGGTAAACTCCTTAGTTACTCCACTACTGGGGGCGGGATATGAGCGCGAAGACATCACTTACGTGTCTGCCTTTACTACCCAGTCTACGGTTGACGTGATGGGCACGGTTAAACAACTGCTGGTTGCCGATCTGGTGGAAATTCTCACTACTGGTGAGGGGAATCCGGCAACGGCACTTCCGGTGGTCCAGGTGCAGGATGCGGATGGTGCGGATAACGCCATGGAAGCACTGGGCTTAATTAACAGTGCCACACTTGACGGTGCCCTTGCATTGGCTAAAGAGGGGCAGTCTGCTCAGGTTCAGGCGGCTATCGATGCCACTGATTTCAGTTTGCTACAAACCTGTGATGGTATTTTTGGCACCTTATCCGGTCAGCTAAGCGCTTACTGGGGTGGCATGGAAACCGTCGCTGCGGGAATTTCACAGTCTTTTGCTGCCGAAGCCGGCCCACTCTGTGCGGCTCAGCGCTACACTGGTTCTGTTTCGCTGCCGTATTATCTGCCGGTTCCGTCGATGACCAATCCACTCGCGCCGGTTAACGACTTCTGGCACGCTGCCTGTGACAGCGGTATCGTGCTGGCCGGTGCGCCGGCTGAAGTACTGGCTATGGCGGAACCTGGTCCGAACTACGAAATGTGTACCCAGGTTGGCTTGTCTGATCTGCGTGTGAACGGCGAAATGATTGATGATGCGCGGAACGTTACCCGTTACAGCCCCATCCCGCAAACCACCATTGCGGAAAATCCGTTGGAAGTACAAGTTACCATTCCTGATCCGGCCATTGCTACTGCACTGGGATCCCCGATCAGCAAACCTGATGCCGGTTGGCCGGTAGTCATGCTGGTGCATGGTATTACCGGTACCAAAGAGCAAATGATGGCTATTAGCGGTACTTTGTCTCTTCACGGTATTGCAACTGTTGCCATTGATTTGCCATTGCATGGCAGCCGCGGCTTTGATGTAAACGGTGATGGGGCCGACGATATCAGTGCAACCTTTGTATCACCGACTCACTTTATGAATCTGGCTTCACTGCCTACTGCACGAGATAATGTTCGTCAGGGCATGGCCGATCTGCTGGGCTTGCGCCTGGGTTTAAATGCGGTGGCTGATATGACCGCAACACAGGCCATTGATTTGGACGTGTCAAAAGTGTCTGTAATGGGCGTTTCACTGGGAGCCATTACCGGTGCTAACTTTGCTGCTATGGCAAACAGCTCTCTGGGTAACGATACCCTAGACGGTATGTTTGCTATTAACGCTGCCTCACTGGAGTCACCGGCCAGTGGTATTGCGACCTTCCTGATGGAGTCACCAGACTTCGGGCCGCTACTTAAAGCCCTGTTATTGAGCGAATCATCAGAAGACTTTGTTGCTTATGTTGGTCAGGTATATGGTGAAAACGCCACAGAAGCCCAGCTACGAGAGGCCTATACCGATTTCGTCGCACTACTTGACGCAGAAGCCAGAGCAGAATTTGAAGCGGTGTTTGCGCAGTTTAACTTTGCTGCCCAAACTATTCTCGACGCGGGTGATCCGACTGCCTATGCCGGAATGCTTGGCGCTACCACGCCAGTGCACTTTATGTCAGTAGTAGGTGACGGTGGTGAGAATCTGCCGGATCAGGTTAACCCTGTTGTAACTTCGCTGCCATTAGCGGGTCAGCACCCAATGGCTGCGATGATTGGTCTTGAGCAGGTGACTTCTACCATCTCATCGGAGACCGGTACGGTAAGTGGTCAGGTACGCTTTAACAGCGGTGCGCATGCATCCAGCTTAAGCCCGGCTGCCGACCCTGCAGTTACCCGCGAGATGCAACTGCAGGTGGGTGGTTTTATCAAGTCTGAAGCACAGGCATTACCCATCATTAATACCGATGTAGTGGCCAACTAACACTACTGCACTAATGTGAGTCCAATAAAGCCAGCTTAGCTGGCTTTATTTTTGTCTGGCGGGTGAGGCACTGCACGCGGAATAGGCTTTGTGTATCGTCAGCGAAGACGATCACTGGTATGATTCAGCTTGAAAAAATCAGACAAACAATAACACAAGAGGCATCTGTGGAATTCTTATACGAATACGGACTATTTTTAGCAAAGGCAGTTACGCTGGTAGCAGCAATTGTGATTGTTCTGGCCCTGGCAGCAGGTGCTGCGGCAAAACAAAAGCAAGGTAAAGGGCAGCTGGAAATTCATTCAGTAAGTGAGCAGTTAAAAGACATTACTCACTATGCTCAACAGGTAACGCTGGACAAAGCCAGCCTGAAGAAACTGGCCAAAGAACAAAAGAAAAAGCAGAAAGAGAATAAAGAGCCGTCAGAGGACAGCGGTAAACTGTTTGTTATTGACTTCAAGGGCTCAATGGACGCCCATGAGGTAGAAAAACTGCGCGAAGAAGTGACGGCCGTGTTGTGTATTGCAACCGAGAAAGACGAAGTGCTGGTTAAAGTCGAAAGTGGCGGCGGCGTGGTGCATGGTTACGGGCTGGCCGCTGCGCAGCTGCAGCGTATTCGTGATAAAGGCTTAAAGCTTACCGTAGCGGTTGATAAAGTGGCTGCCAGTGGTGGTTACATGATGGCCTGTGTGGCCGATCATCTGGTGGCCAGTCAGTTTGCCATTATTGGTTCTATTGGGGTATTGGCTCAGCTGCCTAACTTCCACAAGTTACTAAAGAAAAATGACATCGATTACGAGCAGCACACCGCTGGTGAATATAAGCGTACACTCACGGTATTTGGTGAAAATACCGACGAAGGCCGGGAAAAATTCCGCGAAGAGCTTGAAGCTGTGCATGTGATGTTTAAAGACTGGGTTAGTACCAACCGTAAAGAACTGGATATTGCCAAAGTGGCAACCGGTGAATACTGGTATGGCAGCCAGGCGCTGGAGTTGGGCCTGATTGACGGCATCAGTACCTCTGATGATTACATCATGAGTGTTTATCCGGAGCGCGATATTTTTGCGGTGAAATTTATGCAAAAGAAAAACGTTGCCGAAAAGCTGGGGATGTCTTTTGCTCAGGGCGCAGAAAGGGCCGCAATGCGTATGGTCAGTCAACTTCCACAATGGTTTAAAAAGTCGTAAATGAGTAAGCAAACCAAAGCGCGAATTATTGAAGCCGCTGAGTACCTGTTTGCATTACAGGGCTACGGACAAACTTCGATGCGTGAAATTACCGCCCGGGCCGACGTGAATCTGGCCTCAGTGAATTACCACTTTGGCAGTAAGAAAAACCTCATTCAGGCGGTGCTCAAGCGTTACTTTGATGTAATGATGCCGCAAATTGATGAGGCGCTGGCAAAGTTGGTTCCCAGCGTGGGTCGCAAAGGCGTGGATCAGGTGCTGCAAAACCTAAAGGGGCCGCTGCTTAACCTCAATGCGGTGCAGCCCGATGGCACCGAAATGTTTGTGCAATTGCTGGGTAAGGGCTATACCGAGTCCCAGGGCCACTTACGCCGCTTTATTATGGGCAGCTACGGCGAGACAGTACAAACCATACTCGCCATGCTACGAACGGCATTACCGGCTATTCCGGCCGATGAACTATTCTGGCGCCTACACTTTGCTATTGGCAGCTTCGTGTTCTCCATGGCATCGAGTCAGGCGCTGAAAGACATTGCCAAGGCCGACTATCAGCAAGACATCGATATTGCCGATGTGATTGAACATCTGTTTCCATTCGTTGCCCAGGGGATCAGCGGCGACGGCTATCAAAACGAGGGGTAAATCGTGCTGACGACTCAACTTGTTGATTATCTGAATAAGGAACTGCAGGTCGCGACCATCAAGGATTACTGTCCGAACGGCTTACAAATTGAAGGTTGTGCGGATATCCAGCATTTAGTGACCGGCGTTACCGCCTCTCAGCAACTTATCGATGCCGCCATCGAGGTCGGTGCCGATGCCATGCTGGTCCATCATGGTTACTTCTGGAAGGGCGAGAGTGAGCCGCTTGTAGGTATGAAAAAACGCCGCATTGCCAGTTTACTGGCCCATGACATTAACCTGCTGGCTTATCATTTACCCATTGATATGCATCATCAGTGGGGCAACAACGCGCAGCTTGGAGCCTTGTTTGAACTTAGCAACGTTGCGCCTTTGGAAGCAGTCAGCCCAACGGGTATTGTTTACCAGGGCGAGACTTCAACCACGCTTGGTGAACTTTCTGCATTAATCGAGCAAAAGCTGGACAGACCCCTGGTAGTTTGCGAAGGCAAAGCAGATAAGCCGGTTAACAAGGTTGCCTGGTGTACCGGCGGCGGACAAGGTTTTATCGAACAGGCCGCAATGGCCGGATGTGATCTATTTATTACCGGTGAAGTGTCGGAGCAGACCATTCATATCGCCCGCGAAATGGGCATTGCCTTTATTGCTGCCGGCCATCATGCCACCGAGCGCTACGGTGTTAAAGCAGTGGGTGAGCACCTGGCAGGTGAATTTGGCCTGAAGGTAACCTTTATCGACATTGATAACCCGGCCTGAGACGACCCTGTTGAAAGATCAATCCTTTAATGGCCTGGCGGAAAAATTTAACCGTAATATATATGGCACTACCAAAGGTCGCCTGCGCCACCAGTTGCTTTGCGATGTGTTAAGTGAAGTGCTGGCCGAAGAGCCGGCGCAAAACATTATTGAACTGGGCGGTGGCACAGGCGTGATGTCTGCCTTTCTGGCCGGGCTTGGTCATCAGTTAACGCTGACTGATATTTCAGAAGATATTTTAACTATCGCGCGTCAGCAACTGGGTGCCGCTATCGCCATCAGGCAGGCCGACTTATTCGACATCAACGACCTCAGCGAGTTTGATGTAGTCGTGTGCCATGCCGTGCTGGAATGGTTGGCCCGACCGTATCAGGCATTAGCCATGCTGGCTGAGCGGATGCAAGCCGGGGCAAAACTAAGTCTGACTTTTTTTAATCGCGATGCGGCGCTGTTCAGTAACGCGGTTTACGGTAATTTTGATTACATTGCCCGCGGTATGAAAGTGAAAAAGCAGGTGCGGTTAAACCCTCAGCAGCCGCTGGTGCCAAAAGACGTTATCGCTGAAGTTCAAAACCTTGGTTTTACAGTGCACTCAATGCGCGGTATTCGCTGTTTTCATGATTACCTTCGTGACCGTGACATGGCCGATTCCAAATATGAGGAGCTACTGGCCACCGAACGTCAGTATGGTCACCAGGAGCCGTATTTATGGCTGGGCAAGTATTTTCACCTGTGGCTGGAAAAACAGCCGGATTAATCCGGCAGTACCACAAAGCGGCTGTCGTCGGCCGTATTATTGTTAAGCGCCAGCATATTCTGTAGCGTAACTTCAGCAATCTGATCAAGTGCTTCGGCAGTAAAAAAGCCCTGATGGCCGGTAATCAACACATTGTGAAAGGTCTGCAGTCGCTCAAATACATCGTCCTGAATAATTTCGCTGGAATGATCGCGGAAAAACAGTTCTGATTCCATTTCATATACGTCCAGGCCCAGGTAGCCAATCTTGTGTTTTTTCAACGCTTCAATAACCGCGTGAGTGTCGATCAGGCCACCGCGAGAGGTGTTAATCAGCATCACCCCATCGCGCATGCTGGCCAGAGACTCAGCATTAATAAGATGGTGGCTCTGCTCATTGAGCGGACAGTGAAGGCTGATAATATGGCATTCTTTAAACAAGGTATCGAGACTGGTATATACCACTCCTTGTTTAATCAGCGCGTCATCAGGGTAGGGGTCGTAGCAATAAATCTCACAACCAAAACCAGTCAGTAAACGTGCCAGCGCGGCGCCGATATGGCCGGTCCCTACAATTCCCACTTTCTTGTTATGCAGGGTAAAGCCTAGCAGACCGTTAAGGTTAAAATTGCCTTCCCTGACCCGGTTATAAGCTTTATGGGTTTTGCGGTTCAGCGTCATGATAAGCGCCAGAGCATGTTCGGCCACGGCCTCAGGCGAATACGCGGGTACCCGTGAAACGGCCAGTCCCAACTCTTTGGCGGCAGCGATATCAACGTTATTGAATCCGGCGCAGCGCAGTGCGATATGTTTAACGCCCTGATCGCTTAACTGCTGTAAAATCGAATTGTCGAGGCAATCGTTAACAAAAGCACAGAGCACATCGAAATTCTGGCACAGCGAGACGGTCTTCGGCCCCAGCGAGGTTTCAAAGCTGGTCAGATCAATCTGCTCATACAGCGGATGCTGTTTAAATGATTGAATGTCGTACTGCTGCGCACTGAACATGGCAACGCGTGGTGGAGGAGTCATTAGCAATCCCGTTGTCTTTCCCTGTACCGCTAATACTATTAGGATGCGCCCTACAGTCAAGTTAAGCTTGCTTGAATAAATTGTCAGCGTGTTACACTTGGCAGCGCGACATTCTTCACCTTGATTCGGGGACTAAGGAAAAATAATGAAAGTGAGTTTTATTGGTTTGGGCGTAATGGGATTTCCCATGGCCGGGCATCTGCAATCCAACGGGTTTGACGTGTGTGTATATAACCGCACTACCAGTAAGGCTGAAAGCTGGCAGAGTCAGTATGGTGGGCGCATAGCCACCACACCTTGCGCAGCGGCAGAGGGCGCCGAACTGGTGTTTTTATGTGTAGGCAACGACGATGATGTTCGTCAGGTGGTTTATGGCGAGTCAGGCATTCTGGCTGGCACCAGTGCGGGTACTTTGGTGGTTGACCATACCACAGCGTCAGCCGAACTCGCCCGTGAGCTGGCTGAGGCCTGTGCAGCACGGCAGGCTGGCTTTCTGGATGCGCCGGTTTCAGGCGGGCAGGCTGGTGCAGAAAATGGCCAGCTAACGATTATGGTTGGTGGCGAAGAGGGCGACTTTGCCCGCGCGCAGCCGGTTATGGATGCCTATGCCCGTCACAGTCAGCTGATAGGTGGTCACGGCAGCGGCCAGCTGGCTAAAATGATGAATCAGATTTGCATTGCCGGGATTGTTCAGGGCCTTGCCGAAGCCCTGCACTTTGGTGAGCAGGCCGGGCTTGATTGTGGCACCGTAATCGATGTTATCAGTAAAGGCGCTGCGCAGTCGTGGCAAATGGAAAACCGTGCTGCAACCATGATCAAAGGTGAATATGAGTTTGGTTTTGCGGTTGACTGGATGCGTAAGGATCTGGCGATCGCTCTGGATGAAGCTCGTAAGAACGGGTCGACGCTGGCGCTGACGGCGCTGGTTGATCAGTATTATGCTGACGTGCAAAAAAGCGGCGGTGGGCGCTGGGATACGTCGAGCTTATTAACCCGTTTGCATCAGGGTTAAGGCGGGGTTACCGGGTTGGCGGCGCTGGCGTGAGTTGCTGCCATCAATACCTCATTAATTTGCGGGTATTTCTTCTGTAATCTGGCAAAACGCTGCTGGTTAGTTTCAGACAGTTCACTGTGATGAATTTGCTGAACCAAATCATTCAGCAGAACACTGCGGTAGCTACTTTGTTGTTCTACCAGCAGTGTTTGCAACATGTTGAGAGCAATCGCCGGCAATGACGGGCGTAGCTGAAGGGCATGATAGAACGCGGCAAGCGCTTGCTGATACGCTTCCTTAACAAATAGCTGCTGGCCCTGTTCGTTAAAGATATCGGCACGGCTATGAGCCAGGCCAGATTCTTTTTCCGCGTTAATCAACCGGCTTTGCAGCGTTTGCTGTTCTGCCGGCATTTCTCCCAGCTCACTTTTTACTTTAGCCATATCAAGTAAATATAACGCCTGGGTTTCATTGCCAAGTGCACCATACACCCTGGCGGCCGTAATTAACGTGTTTGCAGAACTTCGGTTAAATACCTGCATGTGTTCGCGTTGCGTGAGACTTCTGGCTTTATCCCCCTGATCTTCCAGAACATAACTGTAGGCCAACAAATAATCGTGGCGCTGTCTGACCAGCGAGTCGCCCTGGCTGCGGGCTGCTACACCGGCTAACTTTCTGGCCTGAGTGAGGCTCTCTTTGCGGTTATTCATCGGGCTGTTTTGGGCAATACTCAGGTAAAACTCGGCCAGCTCGAAGGTGAATTCGTCGAAGCGCTCTTTGGTAGAGCGGTTGTACTCACGCTTTTTTTGTAGCAAATCTATGCTTTCAATGACCCGGTTTTGTTTCTGGTAGGTCATGGTTTTCAGGCGGGTCGCCGGCAGGCTGAGTTCGCTGTCCTGAATGTGATCGAGATAGTATTCGGTTTTCTCATAAGCCGCTTGCTCAAAAGACAAACACGCCAGCCATTCAAAGGCTTTGTCGCGGGTCAGCAAGGTATCGAGCATAGCATCCAGTGATTCCTGACAGTTGGGCCAGTTGCCCATTAAAAACTGACATTTTAATTTGCCCCACTGGGCCCACAGTACCTTATCGGATTGCTGTAGTACCCGCTGATAAATATCGAGCGCCTCAGCATACTGATGAACCTGCAGTAGCAATCTGGCCTGAAGTTTTTCCAGATCGGAGCGCAGTCTGGCTGACAGCGGCGACTGAAGCTGTTGCTGAATCTGATCAATAGCCCGATCGCAGTCACCATCATCAAGGTACATCAGCGCTTTACTGGCTTGCTTGCGGTACTCAAGGTAATGATTCAGTCCGCGTTGCAGTGAATTGATAGTGTAGGGCTTAAGTAACAGCAGATCGGGATGAATGTCGATAATCTGGCCAATGGTCTGAGGCATTCTGTCGGCGGTCAGAAAAATAATACCGGTACTCGGGCGGATAAAATCAGCCTGTCGCAGGGCTTGGACCCATTCAACACCGTTACGGCGCTGACCAAGATGAAAATCAAAAATTAACAGTTCGAAATGCTGCTTGCGCAGCACGTTTTTTAACTCGCTGCCGGTGCTAAAGCTTGCCACCTCCAAATTACCCATGGTAATCAGGTGGCTACGAATGGTGGCCCGGGCTGTCGCATTATCTTCAATAATTGCGACTCTGATTTTTTGCACCATTCATCTACCGCGTTCGTCAGTGTTACCTGAGTTAAGCATATCAGCAGGGACCTAAAATAAAAGCGTAAATTCAATAATAGGTATGGTTACGACTAACAATGTCACAATTTATTTACAATGTTAACGCAGCTTTCACGCCTGCTTACGTTTACGTAAACGGAGTCATGCTATAGCGTTAGGATAAAACTAACGACAGAGAATAAACGGTAATGCAAAACGTTAAGCTATTAATCGACGGTGAATTTAGATCCTCCGCCAGTCAACACATGATTGATGTCACCAATCCTGCCAGTGGCGACGTGATCGCCCGCGTACCGGATGCATTAGCAGAAGAAACCGAACAAGCGGTTGCTGCCGCTAAAAAAGCCTTTAACAGCTGGAAAAATGTGCCGGTAACAGAGCGGGCACGGGTGATGATGCGTTATCAGGCCATCCTCAAGCGTGAGCAGGAACGCATTGCTAAAGTCTTAGCCAGTGAAACCGGTAAAGTGTTTGATGACGCCATGGGCGATGTCTGGCGTGGCATTGAAGTAGTTGAACAGGCCATGAACGCGCCTGGCATGATGATGGGCGAAACGGTAGAAAATGTTGCCCGGGGCATTGATACGTACAGTGTTATACAGCCTCTCGGTGTCTGCCTGGGCATTACGCCGTTTAATTTTCCAGCCATGATCCCATTGTGGATGTTCCCGCTTGCCGTGGTGTGTGGTAACACCTTTGTGCTCAAACCTTCTGAACAGGATCCGCAAACACCGGTATTACTGGCCGAATTGTTTATGGAAGCCGGCGCGCCGGCCGGTGTGCTGAATGTGGTTCATGGTGGTCGCGAGCGGGTTGACCAGTTGCTTAATCATCCGGATGTCGCCGCGGTTTCTTTTGTTGGTTCAGTACCGGTAGGTAAACACGTTCATCAGACCGCCACGGCCAATATGAAACGGGCCCAGTGTTTTGCCGGTGCTAAGAACCACTCCGTAGTCATGCCTGATGCCAATAAACAGCATGTGATCAATAATCTGGTTGGCGCTTCAGTAGGCGCTGCAGGACAACGCTGTATGGCTATTTCGGTAGCCGTATTTGTTGGCGATGCGCAGCAGTGGATAGACGAACTGGCCGGTGCCATCGCCAAAGTGAAACCCGGCCTATGGGATGACAAAGAAGCCGGCTTCGGGCCGCTCATCAGTAATGCTGCCAAAGAGCGGGTACTAGGTCTTATTCAGTCTGGTAAGGACGAGGGGGCTACTTGTCTGGTCGATGGCTCAGAATGTACGGTTGAGGGCTACGAGCAAGGTCACTGGATTGGCCCTACGGTATTTAGTGATGTCACTACCAGCATGCGCATTTACCAGGAAGAGATTTTTGGCCCGGTGTTGTGCTGCCTGTGTGTGGATTCACTGGATGAAGCGCTGGCTATTGTTAACGACAACCCTTACGGTAATGGTACGTCCATTTTCACCGCTAGTGGTGCCGCCGCACGTAAATATCAGTCTGAAGTCAGCGTGGGTCAGGTGGGGATTAATGTACCTATTCCTGTGCCACTGCCGTTCTTCTCGTTTACCGGCTGGAAAAATTCCTTCTTCGGCGATCTGCATGCGTACGGCAAGCAGGCAGTGCGTTTTTATACCGAAACTAAAACCATCACTTCGCGCTGGCCGGAAGACAGCATTCCCGCCGGCCCGAACCTGACGATTAATTTACGCTAGGGAGACAGTCAGTGGATTTTAATCTAAACGAAGACCAACAGGCCTTTGCCGATGTGGCAGCCCAGTTTGCCAGACAGGCGTTGGCGCCTTACGCTGCGCAGTGGGATAAAGACCACACCTTTCCGGTAGACACCTTACGTCAGGCCGGTGAACTGGGGTTCTGTGGGCTTTATACCCCGGAAGAAGACGGCGGACTGGGGCTCAGCCGCCTCGACGCATCAATTATTTTTGAACAGCTGGCTATGGGCTGTACTGCCACCACGGCCATGCTAACGATTCATAATATGGCCACCTGGATGCTGGCATCTTATGGCCAGGCGCCAGTAAAAGATGCCTGGTTACCGGATCTGGTTAGCGGCAATAAACTGGCTTCCTATTGTTTAACCGAACCCGGTGCCGGTTCAGATGCAGCCAGCTTAACCACTAAAGCAGAGCGGCAGGGCGATCAATACGTACTCTCTGGAAGCAAAGTGTTTATTTCCGGGGCGGGCAGCACTGATTTACTCATTGTAATGGCTCGTACAGCCAATAATGGTGCGAAAGGAATTTCTGCGTTCGCAGTACCTGCAGACTCGGCGGGTATCAGCTACGGTAAGCCGGAAGAAAAAATGGGCTGGAATGCCCAGCCCACGCGAATGATCACCTTTGATAATGTCAGTATTCCGGCCAGTCATTTACTCGGTGAGGAAGGTCAGGGTTTTACTTTTGCGATGAAAGGGCTCGATGGCGGCCGGATCAACATTGCTACCTGTTCTATTGGTACGGCGCAACAGGCGTTAAATACCGCCCGCGATTACATGCATGAGCGACAGCAGTTTGGTAAGCCACTGGCCGCATTTCAGGCGCTGCAATTTAAACTGGCCGATATGGCAACCGAACTGGTTGCGGCCCGGCAGTTAGTGCGGCTGGCTGCATTCAAGCTTGATGAGCGTGATCCCCAGGCCACGGCTTATTGTGCCATGGCAAAACGTTTTGCCACCGATGTAGGCTTTACGGTATGTAACGAAGCTCTGCAGATCCATGGTGGCTACGGGTACATTAAAGAATACCCGCTTGAACGCCATGTGCGGGACGTGCGGGTGCATCAAATTCTCGAAGGTACCAACGAAATTATGCGCTTAATTATCAGTCGAAGCGTGCTGCAGGAAGGTAGCGAACTTGTTTAGGAGAAAACAGTGACAGATAAACTACAGAGCAGTCTTATTCCGACCCGTTGTGGACGCCAGATTGGTCATCTGCAGTTAAATAAACCGAAGGCGCTTAACGCTTTGGATCTGGATATGGCCATGGCGATGCAGCAACAACTGGATGCCTGGCGATCGGATGATTCCGTTTTAATGGTGGTGATAAGTGGCAGTGGCCCCAAGGCATTTTGTGCTGGCGGCGACATTGTCTCCATGTATCAGGCTATGCAGTCGGCGGCTAATCAGATCCCTGAATTTATTGCTGAATTCTTTGCCACTGAATACCGTCTTGATTACACCATTCACACCTACGAAAAACCGATTATCGCCTGGGGCGAAGGCATTGTGATGGGCGGCGGTATCGGCCTGCTGGCTGGGGCCAGCCACCGGTTATTGACCGCTTCATCGAGGCTGGCCATGCCTGAAATTACCATTGGTTTGTATCCCGATGTCGGAGCGAGCTATTTTCTGTCCCGCGCGCCGGGTCAATCCGGCTTATTTGCCGGGCTGACAGGAGCGTCGTTAAACGCGGCTGACGGACTGTTTATTGGTTTAGGCGAATACATCATGGCTAATGAGTTTTTGCCTTCACTGCTACAAGCGCTTGGTGACACTCAGTGGCAGGACGGGCAGGTGACTGCTCAGTTAGATAATCTGTGTGAGCGTTACCAACTAAGCGCCGATGAGCGGCCTGAGGCACAACTAGCCGCTCATCAGCACAGTATTGATGAGGCCCTGCAAGGCTGCACAAGCGCCAGTGAGGCGGTAAAAGCGATACAAGCCATGCAGTCTACCGAGGATGAATGGCTGAGTAAGGCGCAGCATTCGCTGAGTAAAGGTTCGCCGATCACCATGCACCTGGTCTGGGAGCAAATCCGGCGGGGTAAATCGCTTTCGCTGGCTGAATGTTTTGAGATGGAACTTATTATGTCATGTCGCTGCGCCGAGTCCGGCGAATTTGCCGAAGGTGTCAGAGCGTTACTTATTGACAAAGACAAACAGCCCCAATGGCGCTTTGCCGATGTAGACAGCGTCTCTGAAGACGTTGTAGAGCTACATTTTACCAGCCCCTGGGAGCAATCCCCGCTAACACTATCCGGAGAATAATCATGACACAAATTGCCTTTATCGGATTGGGTAATATGGGCGGGCCAATGGCTCGCAACCTGTTAAAACATAATCAGCATGTTACGGTGTTTGATCTGATGCCGGAAGCGGTGGATGTATTAGTAGCAGCCGGAGCCCACAAAGCAGGCTCACCGCAGGAAGCGGTGGCTGGCGCTGATGTAGTCGTCACCATGTTACCCGCAGCTGCCCATGTTAAATCCCTTTATCTGGGCGAAGACGGTTTGCTTGCTCATGTTGATAAAAGCGCGTTGCTGATCGACTGCAGTACCATTGATGCGCAAAGTGCAATCGCGGTGGGAGAGCAGGCTCAGCAGGCAGGCATTGCTTTTATTGATGCGCCGGTTTCCGGTGGCGTAGGCGGTGCAGCTGCCGGTACGCTAACGTTTATTATGGGCGGTAAGGAAGCGGATGTTGAACGGGCCCGGCCGGTGCTGTCGATGATGGGGGCAAACCTGTTCAGAGCCGGTGATCTGGGGGCCGGGCAAATTGCCAAAGTCTGCAACAATATGTTGCTATCTGTGCTTATGGCAGGCACGTCCGAAGCACTGCAACTGGCCATTGCTAATGGCCTCGACCCAAAAGTGATGTCAGACATTATGCTGCAAAGCTCGGGCTGCAACTGGGCCCTGCAAAAATACAACCCTTGCCCCGGCGTTATGGATAACGTGCCATCAAGCAATGGTTATCAGGGCGGCTTTATGGTTAAACTGATGAATAAAGATCTGACCTTGGCCATGGATACCGCTGCACAGGTTGGCGCAGCTACACCTATGGCCTCTGCGGCGCAGGCGCTGTATCGACTGCATCAGGGACAGAGCGACAATGCCGATAAAGACTTTTCAAGTATCTTTAATCTGTTTGCAAAGGACTAAGACTTTCTTCAGGCGGATATAAAAATAGCAGCCATTTGGCTGCTATTTTTTGCTTTACTGTGAGAACCGCGTGAGGTGTTTGATTGCCCGGCTGAGTAAATCAACATTGAGCGCATCGTCACTGCGCATTTCATTACTGATATTGGTGATGTCGTAACTACCATTACTCAGTACATCGATACGCTGATCGCTGTAAAACACCACAATTTTTTCGCCCGAGGTACTGACTAACCAGTCACGTTTTGGAGATAACAGGTTCTGCCCGGTGGAGTAAAACTGTGAAGGTGCGCTACAACCCAGTGCATTGACCAGGGTTGGTATTAAATCTTCGGTACTGGCCAGTTCGCTGTTAACTGCTAAATTGGTATACAACGTGCCTTTGGATTGCTGATAACCGGTTGCCACCATTACCAGAGTGTTAGTTAAATCGCTGCGCTGCAGTAAACGGGTGAGTGCACCGCCGTCGGCAAATGCCACCACAATATTCGCTGAACCGGTTAACCGCTCACTAAAGGTAAGCTCCGTAAACTCCGCTTTAAGCTGCGCGTCTGAGCCGGCGTACAGCTCTGTGCTCAGGCCATAGGCATCACTTAAACCAAACAGCACAGGTTGGGTAGTTTTGAGGCTTTGCTGATACAACTCCGGAACCCCGTAAAGCGTACTTGTAATTAAGCCGCCCATGCTGGTAGAGGTGGTGAAGTAATTGTCGATATGGCGCAGGTCTGCTTCTTTCATCGCCTGGCTGATATCCGTCTCGTCAATCTGCACTAGTAACAGCGCCTGCCTTTCCGGCTCCAGCGCGCAATACACTGGATCCGACGGGTAATTGACCCTATGTATGTCCGGGTCAAACTGTAATTGCTTACGCTGTTCGTAGCGTTCGATATCCAGCAGCCCATAACGCGACATGGTGGTTTTTGCCGTGGCCGGGTAGGACAGCGGAAACATGTTGTCCTGTTTGATGATCGGCTGATAGAGCTGAGCATCTGCCCAGACGTGGATAGCGTGGCCAGACACAAAGCACACCACAAAAAAGCTCACCACCCGACGGCCAATGCGATAGTGCATTAATCGGTCGATACGCTTCCAGACGGCGTTAGCCAGGATTAGCTGAAAACCAAACCACACCACAAACAATAGCAACAGATACAAAAACTGTTGCCAGCCAAACTGAAACAGCTGGGCTTCGGCTTCGTTTTTAATCAGGTAAGCGGAGTTATGACTTAAATGAAAGCCGGTGCGGTTATACAGCAGAGCATCAAAGGCCATTAACGCCAGCCCCAGTGCTGACACGGCGGAGGCAATGGTTTTTATTACACGCTGGGAAACGTCCAGGTAGCACAGCGGCAGAATAAATATCACAAACCCAAAAAAGGTTAAGAAGCTGATGTGCCCGAACCAGTTGGCAAACAGGTAAAAGGTACCCAGTACCGTACCCGGCGCCGGCGAGGAGATAACAAACACAGAGGCAATAATTATGGCGATAACGATATTCGCCAGTGCAAACCAGTGACCCCAGTTTACCAGTTTTGTTACTCGTTGACGCCTTGGGGATTCTGCTAAAATCATGGGGGTCAGGCCGTTCCTTTCACGCTTTTTACCAGCACGCTGGCAAACTGTTCAACCATCGCTTCGCGATTGGCAGGGGGGACCTGATGCTCAAAAATATGAGAAATCACATTTCCCAGTACCATCAAAGAAAGATCACGACTTGCACCGTGTTTTTCGAGTACCATAATAACGTCGTTCATCAGACGTTCGAATTCAGCATCACTGTATCGGCTTTGTTGGGGCATTTTACGCCTCTTATCGTTAAATCGCTTGAAAAAGCAAAGTTTTTGGCAATAAAGCGATTATAATCGTTGTGCATCTGATAACAATCATTCATTCAAAAAACTGCATCATTCATCAACGAATTGGACACTGGTAATTCATGAGTATATTGATTCATCATTTTGTCGTGCATCAGCTTATCGTTAATAACGAAGGTAAAATGCAACTGATCCCCCGGGAAGGCTGCCTGCCGGTAACGCCGGCTCTGGAACAACTGGGCCAGCAATTACATCACACCTTTGTGAGTAAACCGGGCAAAGGGGTAGGACATTTTATTGAAACAGAACAAGAAGATGCCAGCTTTTCTGAATCGTTAAACGGCTACACGGCCCACCACGAAGCCTCGCCTTCGGACAGCGACACGGTATTTGTGCCTTTTACCAAAACCGCCGGTGATCTGCTGCTGAAATCGCTGGTTGACACCGGTCAGGTGGAAACCGGGTTTGTGTTGTTTGTGCATTATGAATACCTGGCCACCCAGTATTTACTGGTTACGCTGCTGAACACCAAGGCCCACGTAGAGATAAACCAACAGCTGGAACTTAACAGCCGTGAGCATTTAGATCTGGCTAAAATGCAGCTGGCGGTGCGAATTGATTTAACCCAGTACCGCATTCAGCCTGAGCAACAGCGCTATGTGAGTTTTATAAAAGGGCGCATGGGGCGTAAGGTCTCTGACTTTTTCATGCAGTTTGTTGGCTGCGAAGAAAAGGTTGATGTGAAGCAGCAAAATAAACAACTGATAAGCTCAGTAGAGAATTATCTGGCTAGTGAAGGACTGGATGCCGAAGAGAAAACCGCACATCGCACCGAAGTTTCTAACTACTTTAAACAGCAGATAGACAGCGGTGACAGCATAAGAATAAGCGAACTGGCTGAAAAGTTACCCCGTGATGAAGACAACCAGCGGGACTTTGCCCAGTTTACCCAGGGGCTGGAAACACCCATTGAGCCGGAAGTCCAGCCAGATCCGGCAGCAATTCGGCAACTGGCGAAGTTCAGTGGTCAGGGCGGCGGCGTGTCGCTGAGTTTTGACCGTAAATTACTGGGTGACCGTATTATCTATCACCCGGATTCCGATACGCTGACGATTAAAGGGATCCCGCCTAACTTAAAAGACCAGTTAAAACGCAACAGCTAAGCTAGCTAGTAGTACAGTCACTTTACTATCGCTGGTATACTAAGTGGATTATTGGGCGTCTCGCAGTCGGTGAGCCGCCAACCTGTTAAAGATTAAACGAGATACAATGCAATTATTTGTAAACGACCTCACCGTCATGGACTTCTCTTACCTATGCCCTGAGCGTGGCATGGTTGGCGAGAGCTGGATTGTGGATGTGCTGCTGGATGGCACCTTGAATGAAGAAAGTATGATCCAGGATTTTGGCGTAGTGAAGAAGAACCTTAAACGCCTGATCGACGGTTATATCGACCATAAACTGCTGGTGCCGGCAGAAAGCGAACAGGCACATATCCGCCGTGATGAAGACTCAGAACAAGTAGAAGTACGCTTTGATCTGCCTAATGAGCAGGCCATTCAGATGTATTGCCCGGCGGAAGCCTACGCGTTTATTTATGCGCCCACTATCACCATGGACTCGGTAAGTGAATATCTGCGCGAGGTGATTGCCACCCATTTGCCGGATAACGTGGACAACCTTACCATTAAGCTACGCACGGAAGTCATTAACACACCGTTTTATCACTATACCCATGGGCTAAAAAAGCACGATGGTAACTGTCAGCGGATCGCACATGGCCATCGCTCGCGGGTTGATATAATCACCAACGGCAGTGAGGATCTGGAGAGTGAAGCTTATTGGGCCAGGCGTTGGGAAGACATCTATATTGCCTCCCGGGAAGATCAGATCAGTGCCGATGCACTGCAATGTCAGCATCGGTTAGCAAACTATGATGCTCATGTGTGTTTTGCCTACGAGGCAGCCCAGGGCTATTTTGAAATTGTTTTGCCTGAATCAATTTGCGAAATCATTGATACCGACTCAACCGTAGAGTGCCTTGCACAATACATTTACACCCAGCAAAAACAGCGACTGCCAGATGATAGCTGCTGCGTGATGGCTTACGAAGGGGTTGGCAAGGGAGCCATGGTAGGTGATTAAGCTGAAAAGCGTATTGTTTGGTTTGTTATGCATTAGCAGTGCGTTGCAGGCTATGGAACTGCGCGGCGAGTTAACCCAAGGTAGTTTATTGCGTGGCGAGCTTACGCCCGGTAGTGCAGTATGGCTGAATGATGAGCCGGTTAAAGTGTTGGCCAACGGTATATTTGTGATGGGGTTTGGCCGTGATGCCAAACTCACTCAGGCGCTGCGCTGGCAAACGCCCGACGGCGAGGTGCAAAATCGCGAGCTAACGCTGACTGCCCGGGAATATCCCACCCAACGTATTGAAGGCGTACCGCAAGCCATGGTAACGCCGCCCAAAAGTGTGCTGGAGCGCATAAAAGATGATAACTGGCGGGTTGCTAAAGCACGTAAAACCAGTAGTGAGCGAACGGATTTTGCGGTGGACTTTATCTGGCCGGCCGAAGGGCCAATTACCGGTGTTTACGGCAGTCAGCGAGTGTTTAACGGTGTGCCCAAACGCCCGCATTACGGTGTGGATGTTGGCGCCCCAACCGGTACACAGGTGATTGCACCGGCCGGTGGCAAGGTGACTCTGGCGCACCCGGATTTATATTACTCCGGCGGCACCATTATTCTTGATCATGGCCTTGGGGTTAATTCAACGTTTCTGCATTTAAGCAAGCTTACGGTTAAGCCCGGTGATCTGGTGGAACAAGGCCAGAAAATCGGTGAGATTGGTGACACGGGCAGGGCAACCGGGCCCCACCTTGACTGGCGCATCAACTGGTTTAGTGAGCGACTGGATCCCGCATTACTGGTACCGCCTCGCTAGCGCTTTCAAACAGGGCGGTTATTGACGCCCTAACCATGCTGCGGCCTTTTCTTCATCGGTAATTTTCAGCACACAGCTTTGCGCCTGAGCAGGGAGCAACGGCAAGGAAAGGCTGAGTAAGCGGCCATCCCTGATTACACTTAGCGTCAGAGGCTCGTCATTAGGCAAGGTGAGCAGCCTCTGCAATAATTTGCTATTGACCACGTAGCTGTCTACAGCGATAAGTTTATCGTTTATCTGCAGGCCGGCCTGACACGCCGCTGAGTCTTCCTGCACCGCCTGAATGATTAAACCGGTATCGGCATCTTTGGTCACCGCACCAAAATCATAACGGGGCGATACTTTACCAGACACCTCATCACCGCCCTTATCCTGTAAAGAAAGCGGCGTTTGTAAGGTTTGGCTGACGCCAATTTGTTCCAGCAAGCTATCCAGCGCCACATCTTGTGTGCCGTACACCACGGCATCTAGATAATCTTTTATATCGACGTTAAGTTCATCACGGCAAAGTTGTTCAATCACATGGGCCGGCGTGCCGCTTTCATCACCGTATTGTGCCCACAGCAAGCGCATCAGATCGTCCAGGTTGTATTGGTTGTTACTGCGTTCGCGAAGCAGAATATCCAGCCCCAGTGCAACGATGCCGCCTTTGTTGTAATAACTCACGATATGGTTAATTGAACCGGCGTCCTGTTTATAAAATTTATTCCAGGCATAAAAGCTCGACTCGGCAATGCTTTGCTTAAAACGCCCGGCATTTTTATACAGCCTGGTGAGGTTTTGCGCGACTATTTTAAAGTAACGCTCCGGCGGGATTACGCCTACGCGGGCCAGAGTGACATCGTCATAAAAGCTGGTAAAGCCCTCGTAAATCCACAGCTGGTCGGTGTAGGTTTCCTGACTGAGGTCCGGCACCACCATCACATCGGGTTTGATGCGCTTCACGTGCCAGGTGTGGAACAACTCGTGGCTACACAAACTGATAAAGTTAACGTAGCTGTCGCTCAGTTCTTCAGGCTCACCTGCAAGTGGCAGTTCAAAACGGGGGAATAACAGCGCAGTTGAACTGCGATGCTCAAGGCCACCATAGCCTTCATTGGCAATCAAGGTCATAAACAAATAATGTTTAACCGGGTAGGGCTTACCAAACAATGATAAATGATGCTGGCAGACTTTTTTGAGATCGGCGCACAGGCGAGGCAGATCGTACTGCGTGGTGCCGCTGAACATTAGGGTAAAGGTAACGCCATCTACCTCAAAGTCGGCACTGGTGCATTCGCCAATAAATATCGGGTGGTCAATGAGTTCATCATAGTCAGCACTGATAAAACGGTTATCCTCAAGGTGAGGCAGCGTGGTTTCTATTTGCCAGTATGGCTTGCTCGCCGGGCTCTTAATCACCAGTTCGCAGGGCAGGCTTTCACAGCCAGAAACGCTTACAAAAACACTGGTGCCGTTACAAAAGGCGTACTCATCGTTGATGTAGGCGCTACGTACTGACAGATCGAAGGCATACACCTGATACGCTATCTCTACCGCCTCGCCGCCAGTGGTTAACTGCCATTGTTGTTTATCCAGCAGTTTAACGTCAATGGGGTGTCCTTCAATGTTAGTGGCGGTAAAGTTAACGATATTGCGGGAAAAGTCGCGCACCATATAGCTGCCCGGGATCCAACCCGGCAGGCTCAGCTTGAGATGTTCACTATCCATAGACGGAATGGATAACGTGACATCAAACAAATGCTGGCTGACGGAGTTTACCGATAATGAATACTGAAGGACGGGCGATTGTTGCGCCATGGGAGATACCTCTTCTTGCAGCCTGTTTTAGCCAGAATGGACATGAATAGTTGTGAAATACTGAAAATATGATTATATAGCTATAGTGATTGCGATTCAGTTTTAAATGATGCCCAAACAAAAAAAGATCCTGCTTAGTAGTGCTGATATCAATAGCTTACAGTCGCTTATGCCCGGCAGTGTGGTGGATTTGCAAATCTCCACGCCCACCGCACCTAAGCGGGTAAAAACCGGCTATATTGGCGCCGATGTACCCAACTGCCTGTTGTTTCAGGTTCCCAGTGAGTCCCGTTGGGGGTATCTGCGAGACGTGCTGGTGCCAGACAATGAAGTGGTTTTACGCTACGTGCTGGAAGGCGATGAAGGCAAGGTGATTGCGTTTCGTTCCCACGTTATCAAAGTGATTACTCATCCCGTACCTATACTGTTTGTGGCTATGCCGGAGTCATTGCAAACACTCGCTCTGCGCAAGCATAAGCGCTGGACACCGGGCATTCAGGCCCGTGTCAGTGCCAGTGATGATAAGCAAACCTTAAGCACCGACTGTATGATTTTGGATGTGTCCTTGCAGGGGTGTCGGTGCGTACTCGAATCGAGCCCGGAATTCCCCATTCTGGAAAAAGGTAAAACCATTCAGCTGAAAATTGCTGAAGACAAAGAAAACGTGATTAAAGGGCTCATTAAAAACAGCAGTACCACTCAAACGCGGGTGTTTTATGGCGTCCAATTTGCCGCTGACGCAGGAATTGTTAAAAAATTGTTGGATCGTTTTATTGTTGAGCTTTAGGATAGATCCTACGCTGGTTGTACCAGCAGCGAAAAGAGGCCGACCATAAAACAATTATTTGCCTCATTTCGTATCAAACAGGAAACGGGGACAATTAGTATGCGTGATATTGAACGGCTGTTTAACGAATATTCAGAAAGCCACATGAATCCAACCAACAAGATGATTCACAATCTGGCCGTGCCGGCCATCTACTTTTCAGTCATCGGGTTGATTTGGTCGATACCCGTGCCTGGTTTTATTGAACAATACGGGATTAACTTTGCGCATATCATTGCCATCCCGGTGCTGTATTATTATTTCCTGCTATCCGGCCCGATTGGTGCCGCCATGACGCTGCTAACCATTGCGTGCTTCCTGATTATCGAACAAATCGCTCAATCTGCCGTGCCAGTCTGGCAGGTGAGTGTCGGGGTGTTTGTGATCATGTGGATTTTGCAGTTTATTGGCCATGCGATTGAAGGTAAGAGGCCGTCGTTTTTCACCGATTTACGTTTTCTGTTGATTGGCCCTGCCTGGGTATGGGGTAGCTGGCTCAAACGTTTAAATATTAGTTATTAACCTTCCGGCAATGTGGCAATTTCTGCGCAAAGTCTGTACCGTCCACATTGCCTGTTACCCTCAGGTATACCAATAGTGCGATAAATCGTAAATCAATTACGACTAAGTCATTATTCACCCTCACAAATACACGTATAATGCAGTAGATGACAAAACAATCTGGTACCTTTGTGCTGAAGTGGCAGCGACTATTTGAAAACAACGAACGTTTATTCTGGGTATTACATACCGCAGGGTGGGCGGGATTTGCTGTGGTTTATTACATTGGGTCGTTTTTGCATGAAGTTCGTCCCATTTTCCTGTTTATTATTATCCTCAATTCCTATGCTGGCTGGATTTTAACTATCCCGCTGCGCTACGTGTATCGCTGGGCGCGCAATCAGGGAGCCGTTAAGTTACTGCTCACCGTGTTAGCCGCGTCTTATGCTGTTGCCCTGTTATGGGCAGTAGTAAAAAATGTTAACTACTGGGAAATCTACAAACACGGCTTCAGGCCCGATGCCTGGTATATGTATTTCAGTAATACCATTGATTCAATGATCATGATCGGCTGTTGGAGCGGTTTGTATTTTGGTATCAAAAACTTTGAGATGCTACAGCGGGAAAAGCAAAATGCCTTAAAAGCCAGCACCATGGCTCATCAGGCACATCTCAAGATGCTGCGCTATCAGCTTAATCCGCACTTTTTGTTTAATACACTCAACGCCATTTCAACGCTGATCCTGATGAAGAACAATGATACCGCCGAAGCCATGGTATCGAGACTGAGTGACTTCTTGCGCTACTCGCTGGATAACGATCCCATTAAAAAAGTGGCATTAGGTCAGGAAATCAAGGCATTACGGTTATATTTAGAAATTGAAAAAGTGCGTTTCGGCGAACGTCTGGAAGTGGTCTGGAATATCGAAGAAGATTGCGAAAACGCTATGGTTCCAAGTATGATACTGCAACCCATCGTTGAAAATGCCATTAAGCATGCTATCTCTAAGCTTGAACATGCAGGCAAGCTCACCATTGATGCACGCAGATTTGGTAACGATCTGCTTCTCGATGTAGCCGATAACGGCCCGGGGGCAGATATTCTTGATGGTCAGTTAAGCCGCACCGGCGGTGTGGGTCTGCCTAATATAAAAGAACGCCTGCACGCTTTGTATAATCGGAATTTTGCTTTTACGGTTGAACATAATCAGCCGCAGGGAGTACGCGTTAGTGTTCGTATTCCTTATGATGTAAAGGATATTTAAATGAGTCAGCAAAAAATTAAAACTCTTATCGTCGACGATGAGCCTCTGGCCCGCAGTGGTTTACGCTTACGCCTGGAAAAGTTCGATGATGTAGAAGTGGTTGCTGAATGTCAGAATGGTCTGGACGCAGTCAGTATGATTTCTCAGCATCGTCCGGATCTGGTTTTTCTCGATATTCAAATGCCCGGATTAAACGGTTTTCAGGTAATCAACAAGCTCAAAGAGCTGAAGCAGCCCATCCCGATGATTATCTTTGTTACCGCTTACGACAGCTACGCCATTAAGGCTTTTGATGTTCATGCTCTCGATTATTTGCTTAAACCAGCCGATGACGAACGATTGAGTGCCGCTATAAAGAAAGTTCGCGAGTACTATGCTACCCAGAACCAAGATGAGCAGTCCAAAAAACTGGTCAATCTGGTGGCCGAATTGACCGGTGACGATTGCGAAGAAATCTTACGTAAGCTTGCCAGTGGTGAAGCGGTAGAAACGAATCCTTATCCGGATGTACTGGCGATTAAAGACGGCTCAGAAGTGACCCGGGTAAATGTATCTGATATTCAGTGGATTGATGCAGCCGGTGATTACATGTGCGTACATGCCCTGGATGGCATGCATATTATGCGTAAAACCATGAAAGAACTTGAGCAGGAATTAAACCCGCAATTGTTTGTGCGTGTTCACCGTTCAGCTATCGCTAATATTCGTTACGTGAAAAAACTGGTGAGTCACATAAGCGGTGAGTATCACCTTATCCTCAATAACGATACCGAGCTCAAAGTGAGTCGTAGTCACCGTGATAAGGTGAAAGCGGCCATGAAGATGTAAGCTAAACTAACTACATACTAAAACAAGACGGCGCTTTAAGCGCCGTCATTCTTTTGTAAGCCCTAATGTATGGACTTCGGTAGGTAATTATCACAAGTGGTAGAGCTATGCCTGTAGAAGTCGGAGAGTAAACTGGCACCATACTGAGTAATATAGATTTATAATGCTCGAGACAGCTTTGAGCGAGTAGCGGACACTTTGGGCTTTGGTGATACGGGAGCTAAACTAGAATATTTTTTTCGTTTGCTTTGAGTATGGCTTCATCAAGCCAAATCAGTTAGTTTAAGTAAAGACAAGTTTTTATCATTGGCCCCGACAATACAGGTTTGGGGACTAATATAGAGGTTTTTTACATGGAAGTTGTATATGTTCTTCTCGCCATATTTATCGTTTTTCTTTTAGCAAAGCCTAAACGTAAAGCTGAAATAGTAAAACCTAGGAGTGAGTCTGATAAAGTTTACGATAATCCAACAAAAGAATTTAAAAAAGCTTCACTTAAAGCAGTTTACGAAACTGAAAGTGTGCACGTATCTGATTCAAATTCTGCCGGAAGTTATAAAGAACAAAAAGAAGCCAATCTTGGTTCTCGAAATATTGACGATCAGATGATCAACAGACGTATAGAAGATAAAGGCGAGAATGGTATTAAGCCAGATGTATCTGAGCGGAGTAAAGAGGTCAAAATAGTAGAAGACAAGGAAGAGACTAAAGGTAACGCTCCGGTAGAAGCTTCAAAAGTTTCAGCTACTCCCAAAAAGGCTTTGGAAAATTTGGCTTCTCGACTTAAAAGCCAATCTCAATACTCTACTTCAAGAGTTGAACATGCATCTAGTTCATCTTCTTCCGATGATGGTCTCGCTTCGTTCAATATTTTTGAAAGCTCAAAACCCCAAAGCGATTTAGTCAAAGTAGGAAGAAAGGGGGCGTGGATTGGTAAGTACCAGGAGGTTAAGTTACACGGCCGTACACTAAGAGGCTTTCTGTATGTTGGGGAGCGTATGGACTCCCTACGTGGATATATGCAAGAGCCTGCGCTAGTGAACAGCTCCTTACCCGCCGCAGGGCAATCATTTAACCATTCGGTCTTTTACACTGATGGAACACTAGGTTACTGGCCCAGCTATGATTCACTGTCACGGGAATGCAGAGGCTCCTACCTTGACTGGTTAGCTTCAGATAGAAGTGCAGAAAATACGCCTATAGGGTTTGTTTTTTTATATTTTTACGGCTTTGAAAGGTTTTTCCTGGAAAATAGTAAAGATACATATACTGAAGCGATACATTTTGAGCATATTTTTGAGGAAGTGCTTCGACTTAACACGGTCTTTGGATTTAACCGTTCATTTGCTGGTTACTCGGCAAACTTCTTGGAGTTTATGTATTTGGTTAAACCTGACTTATTTGAAAGTGAAAAACATAAGCTGCCTAAAACACGTCAGTCATTACTCTTCAAATTACGTTTAGCAGAGCAAGTTGTTTCAACAGAAAAAGTTGATGAAGAATTAGCGCTTGAATGGATTAAAAATTCAGAACAATACAGTTTAAGAACAGCAGCAAGACGTTGTGAAGTTGAATTTGACTCCCTATTTAAGATTTATTTTAAACAGAAATTTCCGGAAGGAATGCCTGTTAAACCTAACAAGACTAAATTAAATGCAGAGTATTCTGCTGCCAGTGGTGGCATACCTTCGGTTAAAATCTTATTAGAAGGCTTGCCTGATCCAAGTATTCTAAAGGGGCCTATTAACAAACTCATTCCAGTTGCAGATAGGGTGACTGAGGAATTGGCAAGTTACAGTCGATATTTAGGTAAAGCTGACACAACGAAAGATGACTTAGCAGCATTAATGTTACTTCCTAGTGCGATCGCGAATAGTCAGCCATCCCCACTAGTCGAAACGTTTAAAGCTTGGGCACAGACTATCATTTCTGAAAATGAGGGATTGACAGATGTTGCTGAGTTTTGGTTACAAACAGGATTACCGAAACCAAAAGCCATTAACAAAAAAGAAAGTGAATTGATTTGTAGTCTGGCAAACTTTGCGAATGTTGGAGTTGCTCCTGATTTAAGGTATCACCACGCGAAACTTAAGTTAGATGGGAAAATTGTGTTGTTTGCACCAGGTCATGAAAACGGTTTTATCCCCAGTCATACATTTAACCAAGTCGGTGTGGCCCTTCGGTTAGGAGCGATGATTGCCAGTATAGATGGTTTTGTTGATGAATCAGAAAGCACTGAGTTACAGAAGCTTATTGCGCATGATGAAAAGCTAACAGATACAGAAAAGCGCTCTTTGCAAGCATATTTGACATGGCGCTTAGCGACACCTTCCGACAATACCGGTTTGAAAAATCGACTTAGTAGCCTGGGAGCAAAGGAGATCGAGTTTGTTAAGCGGTTTATTATTTCTATAGCACTCGCTGATGGCAATGTTGATAACAAAGAAGTAAAACAGATCGAGAAACTCTATACGAAATTAGGGCTGGACAAAGATACTGTATCGAGTGATATACACCAACTAACTACGAGTAATCATCAATCAGTTTCCGGACGCGAAAGTTCATCCGAATTTTCCATTGATGAAGCTATCTTAGCGCTTCATGAGAGTCAAACTACAGAGGCGAAAGGTATGCTAGAGGAGATATTTACCTCTGAAGAAGATGATGAAAGTGAAAGTTTAGAACTTGCTGAATCTTCAAATGATATTAATGGATTAGATCAAGCCCATAGCCAGCTTTATGAAAAGCTATGTACTCAAGCGCAATGGAGCCGTAATGAAGTGGCTAAAATATGCGGTGATCTTAATCTTATGATTGATGGTGCAATCGAAACCATTAATGATTGGGCGTTTGATTTAGTCGATGCGCCAGTGATTGAAGATGATGGCGAAATATACATCGATGAAGAAATAGTTGAAGAAATAAGGGAGTTATAGCAATGGCAGCCAAAAAAATTAGAGCTAAAGAGCGTGATGCTATTATCCAGTCGCTTAAATCGGGTGTTACGCCAAAAGTAGGGATACAGCACATACAGGTCGGCAGAGGCAACGAGTTAAAAGCTCTGATTGCGGATATAGCTCGGGTTACTGAAGGTGGCTCAGCTTTTCGTTTAATTATTGGTGAATATGGTTCCGGTAAAACGTTCTTTTTAAGTGTTGTAAGGGCTATAGCTTTGGAGCGAAAACTGGTAACTGTGAATGCTGATTTATCTCCGGATAGACGTATTCATGCATCATCTGGACAAGCCAGGAATTTATACTCTGAGCTCATGCGGAATATGTCCACTCGCAATAAGCCTGACGGTAATGCTTTAACGAGCGTAGTAGAAAAGTTCATTACTGAAGCGCGAAAAGAAGCTGATAATAACGGTAAAGATATCACCACTGTAATTCAAGAAAGATTATCTTCATTGTCAGAACTAGTGGGAGGATACGACTTCTCTAAAGTGATTGAAGCTTACTGGACTGGACATGAAACAGACAATGAGACGCTAAAAAACAATGCAGTAAAATGGTTAAGAGCCGAATATGCAACTAAGACCGATGCACGCAAAGATCTTGGGATTAGGAGTATTATTTCTGATGCATCCTTTTATGATTCTTTAAAGCTAATGAGCTTATTCGTGAGGCAAGCAGGCTACGAGGGCCTATTGGTTAACCTCGATGAAATGGTAAATTTATACAAACTTAATAGTACTCAAGCGCGAGTGTCGAACTATGAACAGATCTTAAGAATATTAAATGACTGTTTGCAGGGTTCTGCGGAGTATCTAGGCTTTTTACTCGGGGGAACACCTGAGTTCTTGCTTGACCCAAGAAAAGGCTTACATAGCTATGAAGCACTGCAATCACGCCTAGCAGGTAATACATTTGCAAAACAAGCGGGTGTTATTGATTATTCTTCGCCTGCGCTACATTTAGCTAGCTTGACGCCTGAGGAGTTATTTATTCTTCTGAAAAATCTGAGGCATGTTTATGCCTCTGGCGATGAAACACAGTATTTAGTACCTGATGAATCCCTTAAAGCATTTTTAGTACATTGCAGTAAAACAATTGGTGATGCTTATTTCAGAACTCCTAGAAATACCATAAAAGCCTTTTTAGATATGCTCGCAGTAATAGATCAAAATCCAAGTATTTCGTGGGATAGCTTGATTGCGAAACTTGATATTGTGGAAGAAAAACCATCGGATGTTGAGCTTGATATCGAATCAGAAGAAGATGGACTAGCTGATTTCAAATTATGATAGATGAACACGAGAAGCTGGATTTTCGTGTACAGCAGTGGATTTTTAAGCAGGGCTGGGATCGCCTACGAGAAATTCAATGCCTAGCGATTGATCCTATCTTGACCGGTGGCACTGATGTGCTCATCAGCGCTTCTACAGCAGCAGGCAAAACGGAAGCATTTTTTTTACCCGCAATAAGTACTATTGTAGAGGATAAGCGGGGCGTCGGGATCTTATATATAAGTCCCCTAAAAGCACTAATAAACGATCAAGATAGAAGGCTTGAAAGTCTAGCAGATATACTAGACTTACAAGTTACGCCTTGGCACGGTGATAGTGCTCAAGGTCGTAAATCAAAGCTTAAACGAAATCCTTCTGGTATTGTTTTAATCACACCTGAGTCATTAGAGTCACTATTAATACGAGATAGTGGTTGGGTTAAATCTGCTTTTCAAAATTTAAAACACATTGTAATTGACGAATTTCACGCATTCATAGGGACTGAACGTGGTCATCATTTGTTGAGTCTACTTCACCGATTAGAGCATTTGCTTGGTCGCCTAAAAATTCCTATACCCAGAACTGCATTAAGTGCCACTCTTGGTGAATTAGAGACCGTACCACTCTCTCTTAGGCCAAATAAATCATTACCATGCAAAATAATTAAGCAAACGCAATCTTCGGCTTCGCTAAAAATGCAGGTCAAGGGCTACATCGAGGCCAATACAGCAGTAGGTGATGCCGTGCGAGCTGAGCAGCTTGTCTGTAATGATTTATATGAACTTTGCCGAGGTGGTAACCATCTAGTCTTTGCGAATAGCAGAAGTCGTACTGAAATCCTTGCAGCAGTATTAGCCGATATGTGTGAGAGTAACGCTGTACCAAATGAGTTTTTTCCTCATCATGGTTCCCTTTCAAAGGAAATGAGAGAAACATTAGAAGCTCGGCTACAGCAGGAAAGGCTCCCAACTACTGCAATTTGTACCATGACCTTGGAGCTTGGTATTGATATTGGGAAAGTTAACTCAGTTGTGCAAGTTACAGCGCCTCATTCGATAGCTAGTTTGAGGCAAAGAATGGGGCGGTCAGGAAGACGCGGTGGTGCAAGTATTCTAAGGATGCTAATTACCGAGAACGAACTGACAGAGCAATCCAGTATTGTAGATAAGTTACGTCTGGAGCTAGTTCAGTCATTAGCGATGGTCAGACTATTAGTTGCTAGTAAGTGGTATGAACCGGCTGACTCCTCACTATTGCATTTATCGACACTACTGCATCAAATATTAGCATTAACTGCCCAGTGGGGAGGAATAAGAGCTGATCAAATATATAGTTTGCTGTGTAAGGACGGCCCGTTTCAGCATGTTACCGTCGCTCATTTTAAATGCTTATTGTCCCATATGGGCATTACTGAATTAATTACTCAGTTAGGTAGTGGAGAGCTAGTTTTAGGGCATGCTGGCGAAAAAATAACGAATCATTATAGTTTTTACGCCGTCTTTAAAACACCTGAAGAATTTAGAATTGTTTCAGGCAGCAAAACGCTAGGAACACTTCCTGTAGATAGCTTGATTTTAGGAGGTCAACATATCGTTTTTGCAGGAAAAAGGTGGGTGGTTGAATTAGTTGATGTGGAAAAAAAGGTAATATTAGTCAACCGCGCCAAAGGAGGCCAGCCACCTAAATTTGGCGGCGCTGGAATGGCGGTTCATGATGTGGTTCGACAAGAAATGTTTAAAATACTGAGTGAGAGCGACTACAAAATAAAGGTTGGCGAACACCGAATAGAGTTTGCGGATGAAACTGCACAGTCATTGTTTCAGGAAGCGGCAAAATTTTTCCAAACAGCTAACCTGGCAAAAACTAATTTTATTCAACAAGGTAATAGAACTGTGATCCTTCCCTGGGCTGGCGATAAAGTTGTAAACACTATCGTTGCTGTACTGATTAGCAAGGGTTTCGCTGCTGGAGCATTTGCAGGGGTCATCGAAATTGAAAAGGCCGATTCGCAAGATGTAATCGATGCACTTAAGAGTTTCCAGGCTGATGGTACAATATCTGCGGATGAGTTGGCTGGATCAATTCCTGAAAAGGCGATCGATAAATTTGATGAGTATCTACCGGAAAATTTACTTATAACTGGTTATGCCGCGAGAGCGTTCGATATTGACAGTGCAAAGATTAAAGTCAAAGAACTATTGGAAGTTTATTGAGCGAAATATAAGTAAGTATGTCCGCTTTTGACCAAGAAGAGACGTTTTCAGTATGCAACTATAATACTCGAACTACGTGCAGTTTTTGCGATAGTTGGCATTCGAGTATGGTAATTTAATGCTTTGGATGCCCAACTGACAACCGATCATCGTGGTTTATTTTCTAGTCTGGTCTGTGACTTTATTACTTACCCGCAGTAGAGGTTTAAGCCAGCAAAGAAAGATGTTTAAAAGATTGTTGTCGGAGTCGCCGACAGCGTAAATTGGTCCCATCGCAACAAACGTCCCTGTGATTCATCCACCCACGCCTTCCATGGCGTGCCGTTTCTCATACTGCGAAATGCCACTGGCATTTCGGTTACTCGTCACCCCTATGCAGCATCGACTGAATCCTCTTCCATGATGCTTTTTCTAGTTTGCTATGTATGCCAGTGACGATGACAACACTGAATTAGGGCGCAAAATTTGTTCTTACTTCGATTTCAATAGAGCTCCCTTTTATGGGGGAATGCAAAGCCACTTATTTTAGAAAATAGGCGTCTTACTCAGGTTGTCATACCCCAGTTATGGCGTTCATTGAGCATGGTTACCATGGTCTGTGTCAGAGTATCACCAAGCTCCTTGCGGTTTTCCCAGGTTTGGCTCAGCTCAATTTCTACCGGCTGGTTGTTTTGCAAACCAACCATAATGCCGGTTTTATTCTGCTCCACACAGCGTACCGCGTTTACTCCCAGCAAGGTTGCCAGCATTCGATCCTGACTCACTGGTGAGCCGCCTCGCTGAATATGGCCAAGGATCACCGGACGGACTTCACCGCCGGTAAGCTCTTCCAACTGTACGCCCAATTTGGCAATCCCCTCAGGCCACAGGTTTTCGGTAAGTACAATAATAAAACTCTCATGCCCATAGCGCTGGCGGTGAATAGAGAGTTGCTGATGAATATCTTTGAGCGTAGTTTCTGTGTCGGTGAACAATTCAGGTAATATCACGTAGTTTGCCGCGCCGGAAAGCGCGGCACTGGCACCCAGAAATCCAGCATGACGGCCCATTACCTCAACAAGGAAAATACGCTCAAAGGCATCGGCGGTATCCCTCACCTTATCAATCGAGTCCATTGCTGTTTCGATAGCGGTGTAATACCCGATGGTGGCATCGGTGCCGTAAATATCATTGTCGATGGTGCCGGGCAGGCCAATAACCTGACCGTCCCAGAAGTTACTCAGGTGCTTAGCGCCATGAAAAGAACCGTCACCACCAATCACCAGCAAGGCATCAATGGCAAGCTCATCCAGGTGTTTAGCGGCCAGTTTGGCGGAGACGTCCTGTTTGAACTCCTTGCAGCGGGCGCTGCGCAGAATAGTCCCGCCGCGCTGAATAATATTGTGTACTTTTTTACTATCCAGCTTACGCCAGTTAGCGGCCAGCAAGCCATTAAAGCCGTGTTCAAAGCCAATCACAGTATGGCCTGCGCCTTCACTGGCTACTACAACTGCCCGAATACAGGCGTTCATCCCCGGTGCATCGCCGCCGGAGGTCAGTACCGCAATTCTTTTATTGGTCATAAAGCGTTCCTTTACAATTTGATACAAACACACCAATAGCGCAGGGTGAATTTATCATCGCTTCTGCAGTCCAAGTATGAGTATTATGTTGTTATACCACGTAAAATCACAGTCAGCTTGGTGGCAGAGGGCTGAAATACAAAGCCCGGAGATCGGGAACAGCCATCAGCACGTAATGATAGATTGTCAGGTATAACCACGTGTGCCAAGTGTAAATTGACAGGAAGTGACAATGAAGAAAGGTTTGTTGATTGCGATCATCATTTTTCTAAGCGGATGTTCGACAAAGTTTACCTACAATAATCTGGATTGGTTAATTCATTGGTATATCGATGATTACGTATCGTTATCGGATAATCAGGAAGCACTGTTTGATGAATATTTTGCCGACTGGCAAAGCTGGCATCGCAGTGAAGAGCTTGGCAAGTACATCGAACACCTTAAAAGCCTGAAAGCGGACTTAAACAGCGAAGAACTCAATGCTGCGCAAATTGAGAGGCATCTGCTCGACAGCCGGCAACACTGGGAACGACTGCGCGATCGCGTTAGCCCGGAGCTGGCAGACATGGCTGCTAAGTTAACCGACGAACAGGTGAGTTCGCTATTTGAAGAATTGCGCGAAGAGAATGACGACATCCGTGAGTCGCTGGAAGAGTTTAAGGAGTTGTCACCTGAAGAGCAGGCCGAAGAGCGACTGGACGATATGGAAGAGGGCGTAAGCGAGTTCATCGGTCGCCTTAATGCTGGTCAGAAAGCCATCGTTAAAGGTTATGCGTCACAGTTTACCAGTACCCGGGCACTGTGGCTGACCTATCGTCAGGAATTCCAGCAGGCGGCCCGGGAAGTCATCGACAATCGCGCGGCTAATCCAACGTTTAAACAAGACTTTGTTGCGCTGATGACCCATCCAGACAAATTTCGTAGTGAAGCCTATCTGAAACTGCGGGATGACAATACCCGAACCTATGCCAAAATGGCTGAAGAATTGTTCTATACCCTGGATAACAAGCAAAAAAGAAAGCTAATCAGTAAGATTGACGATATGATTGAGGACTTTGAATACCTCATGAGTAATGATTAGTTGGAAAGTAGTTACCGGCCGCTCTATGGCTTTTGTTTGTCTTTGGTTACCGCAGTGCTGTGGGGAGTTTTACCCCTGTTTCTTAAGATCTGCCTGCAGGTTATGGACAGTCAGACCATCACCCTTTATCGGTTTGTAGCAGCTGCCATCCTGGTGGGCGGCTGGTTGTTTTATCGTCGCAACATTCCTAACTTTTTACGTTACCCCAAAGCCGTTATTATTCTGGCTGTCGCCTGTACTCTGATGCTGGTGGTCAACTATGTCTTTAACGTGCACAGCCTTAAATATCTCAGTCCCGGCAGTGTGCAGGTATTTATGCAGGTGGCGCCATTCGCCTTGATGATTGGCGGTATCGTGTTGTACAAAGAAAAATTCAGTCGCTTGCAGTTATGGGGCGCGTCGTCGTTGCTGCTTGGGCTTGGTTTGTTTTTCAATCAACGCTTACCGCAGATTATTGCTTCAGAAACCGAAGATACCCTGGGTGTGGTGTTTGTTATTATCGCCGCAGTGACCTGGGCCGGCTACGCGTTGTGTCAGAAGTCTCTGATGAAAACCATGTCGGCCATGCAGCTTACGCTGATCATTTATATTATTGGTAGCATGATGTTGCTGCCGTTTACACATTTGCAAGCCATTACCGAGATGAACGCAGCACAAGGCTGGGCGCTGTTGTTTTGTTGTTTAAATACCTTTGTGGCTTATGGGGCTTTCACTGAAGCCATGCGGGTATGGTATGCCTCGCGGGTAAGTGCAGTGATTGCCACCGCGCCAGTGTTTACCTTTATCTCGGTTGCCGTGGCTGAGTATTTTTATCCCAGCAGTTTTACACAGCCACCGTTAGGTGCGCTGGCTGTATTGGGGGCGGTGATGGTAATCGGTGGCTCAGTTATGGCTGCACTGGGCCGCGGAGCCCGTTAGTTATCCTTGTTTACCGGTTTTGGCGCAGGCTGACCAATAGGTTGTTCGCCGCCTTTACAAATAGTGTCGTAATCATCCCGGTAATAACGAAAGTTCACACACTCGTTTTCATATCTTTGTCGGGCAGTAAGCGCCATCTGCGGATTTTTAGGATTCCTGATGGCTTTCTGTAGTACTTCGCATTGCTGAGCCTGAGCTTTAACCTCAAGAATATCCTCACACAGGTTAGACTGACTCGCACAACCCGATAACCAGCCTGAGCCAACCAGAACTGCAGTAACCAATAAACTGTGTTTTTGCATGATATCTTATCCTTTGTGAGGAGCGGTAAATACAGTGGCTACAGGGTAGCAATGCCCAAGCGCAGCAATTCGTCCCGTAAACCATCAAACTTGCTTTGGTGTTGCTCCCGCATGGGCGCATGGTTCAGTATCTTATACACCTGGCGAGCCTCTTTGATCATCGTGCCGTCGTCTTTTCCATTATTAGTCATCAGCTTAATCAGGCACTGTAACAAGTTTAGCGCAATTCCGGCATTAACCGGTGAAAGTTCCAGCGCGCTATTAAACGCGGCTTTCGCCTCGGCATATTTCTCCTGCTGATACAACTGGATACCGCGGCGGTTAATGTGGCTGTATTGCTGCTCAGTTTCTTTCACCTGTTTGGACATGGACCGCACCAGCAAGCGGCTGCTATCGTCGAGTTCAGTATTTTGGCTGGCGAGGATTTGCAGCAGTTGGTTTACTTCTTCAAATTCGCCGAGGTCGACCATTAATTGCATGCTTGAGGGCGCCAGTGAGGCTGGGTATAACTCAAACTGTTTCTCGATGGCCATCTGACTGTCCATAAGTGATCGTTTGGCGTCAATCAGTTTGCCGTCGATGGCATCCACCCGGGCGTGCATGATCTGATCGAATATATCCAGGCTGAACGGCTCTTCCAGCCGGGTCAGCGCCTCATCATGGCCGGCACGCTGTAACTGCAATAGCGCTTCTTGCTGAAACCGGTGTCGCTGGGTTTTACTTTCTGCCGCTTCCGCCGCATCCAGTAGACTGGATATATGATTACACCAGTAATTAACCTGTTTAAATATGGTGTTTTTGGATAACTGCCAGGTTGCTTTAGTGGCTTCAGTGAGTAACTCATAGTCATTATTGTCCCTGGCAATACGACTGGCCAGGATCTGACGTTGCAGTGAATACGGTGAGTTTTTAATGGCCCGGCGAATATCTTCCAGTGCTTCTTCGGGAAGTTGGGAGGCGGATTTTGCCTGAGCAAGAATATCCAGCGCTTCCGGATCAAACTGGTTAAGTGCCAGTACCTTATTGGCGCACTGAATGGCATCACTAAACTTGCGCATGGCCAGATAGGTTTTACCCAGGGCCAGTTGTGCCCACTGCGTGGGTAACTGGTCTGAATGACTGTTTAACAGAGCCAGCGCGTTCTCGTACTGATTTTCATGCCACAGGATCTCCAGACGGATTTCCAAAGCCATACGCTGATAAGGTGCAGGCATATCCTCTAGTTTATCGAGCGCCTCAGTCGCCGCCGTGAATTCCTGTTTGCTCATTGCCTGTAGTACTTTTAAAAAGTACTGCTTACGTTGCCAGGATTTATTCAGCCGGCTTTTTAACTGCGCCTGAGAAAAGGGTTTTAGCAGATAATCATCGGGTTTGTGCTCCAATGAGCCCAGCACGATGGGGCGTGTGGCATCGGCGCTGATAAGCAGAAATACCGCGCCGGCGGATACCAACTTGCGATATTGCAGTTCCTGATACAGCTCAAAGCCGTTTTTCTTATTCGTGCCGAGATGCAGGTCACAAACAATAATATCGACTCTGTGGTTGCGGCAAAAGCGAATCGCCTGGTCGGCACTGGTTGCCGTCATGACATCCTTGGCGCCGAGGTTGGTTAATAATCCTTTTAGCAAAATAAGGAAGGGACGCTGATCTTCTACAATCAGAATATTAACGTCCCGATAGGGCACTCCCAAAGGCCGCTCCCATTAAATGCGAAACTGTTCGATAATATACTAAAGGATAATGGGTATATGCCGATTAAGCTAGTAAGTCGTTAATACCTATGAATGATTTTGCAACCAGATACCATTACTCAGACATCTTTTGATGTGCAGAATGTCATTTCCTCACTACCGCTCAACAAAGCGGTGGGGGGCAGTGCTGCGTTGTTCTCATTATATCTGGCAATCAGTGAGGCCAGGGGAGATGAGCCTGTCAGGTGGTCGTCACCCCCGGAACAGGTTGATGATCCGGATTTTCCCGCCAGATTAAATCACTACCGTCGCAGCCCTCTGGCATCAACATCCGAACACGTAGACAGCTATTTAAAATGGCAGTCTGGTCTGAGCCGGTCATTCAGCAATGAGCACATTCGCCTGTGGCAGGCCATCAGCCCGGATCCGTTAAGTTTTCATAACAACAGTAAGCGGCTGGAACCTGAAGTAAAACAAAATTGCCCTTATCGCACTCAACTCGCCTGGGTAAGTGAAAAAGCGTCGCAAATCAGAGAGCCTGACGCTACCTTGCTGGCTGATACCATTCCAGCCTCCCTGGCTATCGCCGTTTAAACGCCGGTTAATCCTCCTTTCGGGTTTTCGCCTGGCGATTTTTTTGCTATATTCCGCGCGCATTTTTGCTTTGGTTTTACGTTCCAACTCGCAAAGGTTAAAAAATATGAGTCAGTATGTTGTATGCGCGCTATACAAATTTGTCGCGCTTGAAGATTATAAAGCTATCCGCCAGCCGCTTACCGATGTAATGGAAGCGAATCAAATTAAAGGCACTCTATTATTGGCAGCAGAGGGCATTAACGGCACTGTGTCCGGTACGCAGCAAGGCATAGATAACCTGCTGGCCTGGTTAAATAGCGATGAACGCTTTAACCCGATTTCCTACAAAACTTCATTCCACGAAACCCAGCCGTTTTACCGTACAAAAGTAAAACTGAAAAAAGAAATTGTCACCATGGGTGTGGAAGGCATTGATCCGCGTCGTACCGTTGGGACTTATGTGAAACCCGCAGAGTGGAACGCCCTTATCAGCGATCCTGATGTGGTACTAATCGATACCCGAAACGATTATGAAATCGAAATTGGTACCTTCAAAAATGCGGTGAACCCCAATACCAAAACCTTTCGTGAATTTCCGGAATACGTGAAAGAAAACCTCGACCCGGCGAAAAATAAAAAGGTCGCCATGTTCTGTACCGGTGGGATCCGCTGCGAAAAGTCCACTGCGTATTTAAAAGAGCAGGGCTTTGAGGAAGTTTATCACCTTGAGGGCGGAATTCTGCAGTACCTCGAGGATGTGCCGAAAGAAGAGACCATGTGGGAAGGTGACTGCTTTGTCTTTGATAATCGCGTAGCGGTTAATCACGATCTGGAAAAGAGTGCTTATGATCAGTGCTATGCTTGTCGATTACCTATTACTGAAGCCGATAAGCAAAGCGATAAATATGAAAGCGGCGTAAGCTGCCCGCATTGTTTTGGTACGCATAGCGAAGAACAGATTGAACGCTTCCGTGAACGGGAGAAGCAAATTAATCTGGCCCGCGAGCGCAACGAAGAACACGTTGGTACTGAAGCTCGTGATGCGATGGAAGCCCGTCGCAAGGCCAAGGCAGAAGAGCAGCGTTTACGTGCTTTGCAGGCGCAAAAACAAGTTAAGTCGTAGACATTCGGTAGAGCTGGGGTTACACTCCATTTCACCGGAAACCGACAGGGAATCAGACAGTGTCTACTGAATTAACACCCGAAAAAGTAGAAGCGATTCAAAAAGATTTTAGCTTCTTTGACCGTGATGGTAACGGTCAGATCGACCTGCAGGAATTTATTGAGTTATTAACGGTAATTTCACCTAAAACCAAAGTCAGCCACGTTGAAGAAGGTTTTAAACTTATCGATGAAAACCACGATGGGTATATCGACTTCGAAGAATTTCTTGCCTGGTGGCAGGAGTGCTGGTGGGAATACTAAGCCCGATTCAGAAAAAGCCGCTACCAAGCGGCTTTTTTGTCGTGCGCCGGGCATGGCGCGTGGTGTTTCGACACCGTTTAACTCACTGTGGTGGTGAGTTGATGACTTGGAGGTGAAAGTCCTCTGCACACCCGGCAAGGGGAAGTGTTAGCCGAACGGCAAGGGTGTTCACCGCGAGGTGAAATCTGAAGGAAGCCGAAGGCAAAATGCTGGCCTGACGAACAGGAAGCGGTTTAGGCGTTGCTGCAGGGTGAGGTGGCGATTATCACTAAAGCCCAATACTTGCACGGAATGCAGCAACGTAAAGCCGACAGGCATAAGCAGGAAGGTCGCGCGAATTACCCCGGGAGGTCTGATGTTCTGCCTCTGATTTATTTTTTTTTAAAAAAACAGCGTGCTACTGACATCAAGAGGTGTTGGGATGGAATATCAGAAGTCAGCCGAGGCCGTAGTAGTGTTATTAAACCGATAACATGAAGGGCTGAACATACTTAACCGCTATTAGGACACTGTTACTCGATGTTGATTAATGATGCACAAGCGCAAAAGACTGCGGCCAGTGAGTGCGAAGACGGGCGGAACCTGTCGGGATACGCCTCTGGTGTTGAAATTGACACGGCGGGCAGTGGGCGAACGAAAGCGGAACCATCGGTGACGATGGAAGCAGTGACAGACCGAGCCAATATGATGCTGGCCTATCAGCGGGTGGTGGAGAATAAAGGCGCAGCGGGTGTAGATAACCTGAGCACGCTGGACTTAAAACCGTGGCTGAAACAGCATTGGCAAGGTGTGAAGGTCTCACTGACAGAGGGCAGCTATCTACCGCGGGCCATCCGTAAAGTGGACATCCCGAAACCGAATGGCGACGTCAGGACGTTAGGCGTGCCAACGGTGGTAGACAGACTCATCCAGCAAGCGATAGCACAACGGCTAAGTCCGTTGGTGGAACCGCACTTCTCTCAGTCCAGCTACGGATTCAGACCAAACCGCAATGCATGGCAAGCCGTGCAACAAGCACAGCAATACATACGTAGCGGAAAGCGATGGGTTGTAGACATGGATTTGGAGAAGTTCTTCGACCGGGTAGACCATGACATCTTAATGTCGAAACTGGCGCACCTGATAGAAGATAAACGGCTGTTGAAACTCATCCGCCGCTTCCTTGAAGTGGAAATGATGGCCAATGGCCAGCGGGTAACGCGGGACAGAGGCATGCCGCAAGGCGGCCCACTATCACCATTGCTATCAAACATCCTGCTGGATAGCTTAGACAAGGAATTAGAGCAACGAGGTCATAGCTTCTGCCGCTATGCTGATGACTGCAATATTTACGTGAGCAGTCAGAAAGCAGGCGAGAGCTTACTGGCCGATATCACCGACTTCCTGTCTAACGAACTGAAGCAGCAAGTCAATGCCGACAAAAGCGCGGTAGCCCGGCCGTGGGAACGCAAGTTCCTAGGCTATAGCTTTACCCGGCACAAAGAGAGCCGGGTGAAAATCGCCGTGCAAAGTGTAAATCGCTTCAAGGATAAAATCCGCGAAATGACGACAGGGCATTACTCTCGCTCTATCAGTGAGACAATACACGTAATGACACCCGTGCTTCGGGGTTGGATAAGCTACTTCCGCCTGACAAAAGTCAAAGGCGTGCTGGAGGAACTGGACGGTTGGATACGACGAAAACTCCGCTGCCTGTTATGGCGGCAATGGAAGGGAGTGTTTACCCGTGCTGGTAATCTGATGAAAGCAGGCCTTAGCGAGAGTCGGGCATGGTGGTCAGCGACAAACCAACGAGGTGCATGGTGGAATGCGGGGGCTAGCCATATGAATCAGGCCTTCAGAAAAGGGTGGTTCGATAAAATGGGGCTGGTATCACTGCTGGAGTGTCACCGACAGTTCCAGTGTTAATATGAACCGCCGTGGTACGGAACCGTATGCCCGGTGGTGTGAGAGGACGGGAGTTGTAAAACTCCCTCCTACTCGATTAATTTAGTAGCAAAGTAGCGCAACGATGGCGTGCGCCTTTTGTCTCATTTTGTATTAATCACTGACCAGGCGACATTACCTTGCCAGGCTAAATATAAACAGTTAAAGCAGCTTGGTGACCAGAAAAATCGATGGGCCCGGATGCTTTGCAGCTTTAGTGCTAATTTACCAGGGCAGACTTTTATAGCATCACCTCCAGACTCAATCAGTCTGTCCTGTTAGCCTTTATTCTTCCTCGTCCTGGGGAGGCGGTGTGGCTTTTTTACGCATTGGCATATGGCCGATATCCTCTCCGGTCATCGTTCTTACCCGCTGAGTTTTCTTAACCGGCTGTGCCGTGTTGCCTTCTGCACCTTTATGCTTTTTCGCTGCTTTTTTCGGTTTAGCAGGTTTGGGTTTAATACCGCTGAATTTAGAGGGTAAACTCTCGTGCTGCTGCGGCTCCAGCGGATACGCGAGTTGCTGTTTTAGCGCTGAAAAGCTTTGCCAGTCCCGTTTACCAACAAACGATACTGCAGCGCCCTGATTACCCGCCCGGCCGGTACGGCCAATCCGATGGATATACTCTTCCGGGTGCTTGGGCATATCATAGTTAATGACCAGGCCTACTTTAGACAAATCTAGCCCTCGGGAGGCCACGTCGGTGGTAACCAGAATATCAAACTGACCACGGGCAAACTCATTCATCACCAACGATCGTTTAGACTGGGCATAATCGCCTCTGAGTGGCTGAGAGGTGCGCTTAGGTAAGTTTTCACCCAGCATGGTACTGAGGCGCTCTGCATCATCCCGTGTGGCGGTAAATACAATCGCCTGGTTATAGGTGTTATTGGTTAACTGATCGCAGAGCAGGGCATCTTTATGCTCAATGCTCTCGGCAAAATACAGGGTTTGGGTGATGTCAGTATGTTCTGCCGTGGCGCTGCCAATAGCTACCCGTACCGGAGCTTTGAGTAAGGCATCCAGCACATGATTGAGTTCAACGTGATCCATGGTGGCCGAGAACAACATTGTTTGTCGTTTACGGTGATCGGCCTTACGGTTAATCATATTCAGCGCCTGGGCAAAGCCCAAATCGAGCATGCGGTCGGCTTCATCAAAAATCAGCATTTCCAGGCCGTTAATAAAGAAGCTTTTATCTTCTAAATGATCCGCAACCCGGCCCGGTGTGCCAACAATAATATGAGGGTTGCGGCGCAACGCCTTGGTTTGATCGTTATAATTATCGCCGCCCACGATTAACGCTGTGGCCAGGTTTTTCTTCTGGCACAGCCATTTTGCTTCACCAAACACCTGTTTGGCCAGTTCGCGGGTAGGAGCGAGGATAAGAATACGAGGATCCTTACGGCTTAATGCTTTTTGCGTGAGCAAGCGATGCACGGCAGGAATTAAAAACGCCAGAGTCTTACCTGAGCCGGTTTTCGAGGAAGCAATAATATCCTTACCCAACAGGGCCGGCAGAATGGTTTTTTCCTGAACTTCCGTGAGTTCGGTAAAGCCTTTATCTTCTATGCGGCTGATAAGGGTATGGTGTACAGGTAAGTCAGTAATTAACAAGATTGCTTCGCTCCGGTTTAGATCCGCGCCTATTATCCCTGATTACGTACCTGAGTAAAGTCACCAGCCAAAAAGAAAAGGGGCAAACCGTATAGTACGCTTGCCCCTTTGACAGCTCTTAAGCAAATTACAATCAGGCGAAGGCCATTTCCGGCACATCACCCTCTACCACCAGTTTACCGGCGGTTTTTTCTTTGATCTCATCTACCGAAACGCCAGGGGCTCGTTCGCGCAGGTAGAACGCACCGTCCTTGACTTCCAGTACGGCTAAGTCGGTAATAATACGCGTAATACAGTTAACACCGGTTAACGGCAGGGTACATTCTTGTAATAGTTTGGAATTACCGTGTTTGTCGGCGTGGGTCATGGTAACAATAATGTTTTTCGCGCCGGCGACTAAATCCATTGCACCGCCCATACCTTTAATGAGTTTGCCCGGGATCATCCACGAGGCAATATTTCCATTTACGTCCACTTCGAACGCACCGAGAACGGTAAAGTCCACGTGCCCGCCACGGATCATGGCGAAGCTTTCTGCTGAGCTGAAAATGGAGGCGCCGGTAATGGCCGTCACGGTCTCTTTACCTGCGTTGATCATATCCGCGTCGACTTCTTCCTCCGTTGGATAGCGGCCCATGCCCAGTAAACCATTTTCTGACTGAAGCATAACGCTGATACCATCTGGTACATAGTTCGCAGCCAGCGTAGGAATACCAATGCCCAGGTTTACGTAGTTACCGTCCTGAAATTCCTGCGCCACGCGCATCGCAATCTGATCTCTTGTTAATGCCATGACTGCCTCCTATTTAGCCGTTACGCGACGTTCGATTCGTTTTTCAAACGTACCCTGTATAACCCGATCCACATAAATGCCCGGCGTGTGTATGTGAGCAGGATCTAATGTACCCGGTTCTACAATTTCTTCCACTTCCACTACGGTGATTTTACCGGCGGTTGCGGCCATTGGATTAAAATTCTGTGCAGTGTGGCGATATATACAATTACCGTAACGGTCTGCTTTCCACGCTTTCACAATCGCGAAGTCACCGGTAATCGACTCCTCAAGGATGTAAGGGCGGCCATTAAATTCTTTGACTTCTTTACCTTCACCTACAGGTGTACCGTAACCGGTTGCGGTATAAAAAGCCGGGATACCTGCACCGCCAGCGCGCATCTTTTCGGCCAGCGTACCTTGTGGGGTGAGTTCGACTTCCAGTTCACCGTTAAGCAGTTGCTGTTCGAACAGGGCGTTTTCACCTACGTAAGATGAAATCATTTTTTTGATTTGCTTATCTTCGAGCAGAATGCCCAGGCCAAAGCCATCAACACCACAGTTATTCGATACGATTGTCAGCCCTTTGGTGCCCATTTTTTTAATTTGGGCAATGCTGCCCTCGGGAATTCCACACAGGCCAAATCCACCCGCGATGACGGTCATGTTATCTGCTAACCCTTCCATCGCAGCTTCGTAACTGGATACGACTTTATCGAAACCAGACATAGCATACTCTCCTTTAAGTAATGAACACCGCTAGTATCAATCAGGGTTAAAATTTTGTAAAATTAATTAAATATCACTTTTGATAAATAAACTTTATTAATATGAGTATCTCTTACCGTAATATGCAGGCATTTATCTGTGTGGCGGAATCTGCCACCTTCGCCGAAGCCGCTGAAAAATTGTTTGTTACCCAACCCGCGTTATCCAGTTCGATTAAAAAAATGGAAGAGCAACTGGGCGGGCAGTTATTCAGTCGCACAACCCGCCGGGTGCAGCTTACCCCGGAAGGTGAAACTTTTTTACCCCATGCGCGGCGATTACTCCACGACTGGGATGATGCGGTAGAGGGAGTACAGAATCTTTTTGCCATGGCACAGGGGCGGCTGGCTGTTGCAGCGATGCCATCCTTTGCTGAGTCAAAATTGCCGGGCATTCTGGTGAGATTTCATCAGCAATTCAGTAATATCCGGGTGCGGGTGCTGGATGTGATCATGGAAGAAACCCTTCAGGCAGTGCTGTCTGGCCGGGTAGATATCGGCTTTTGCTTTGAGCCTGAAAGCAAGGATAACCTGGAATTTTTTCCGTTATTTACCGACCGTTTTGTGGCCGTTATGCCAGCAGACCACTCACTGGGTGCCAGCCGGACCATTACCCTTGAAGACATTGTTAGCCAGCCATTTATTTCTCCCAACCGGGGTTCCAGCGTAAGGCAATGGACAGAGGTGATGACCGCCGAGTATGGCCAGCTCAATATTGTGGCAGAAACGGGCCAGTACGGCACCATTGGCCAGCTCATTGCGAACGGTATGGGGATCTCTGTGGTGCCTTCGTTGTGCCTCGAACAAATGCTACGTAAGGGGCTTATTTGTCGTGACATTGAAGGTAGTCCGCTGGTCAAGCGGGTAGGGATGGTGCGGGCCAATCGCGGTGCGATGGCGGTGGCAGCGCAAACGCTGTGGCAACAGGTAGTAACAGATTACTCTACAAATTTGTAAATTGAATCAGTGAGTTAAATTGGGCAAGGTAAGAAAAAATCGAATACGGAATGCTTATGACCACATCCATGACTCTTGCGGCGGCGCGTCGCCATATCGCTGATGCTATCACTAAATCAGAACAGCTTGGCATCAAAGTGTGTATTGCAATTGTTGACAGCGGTGCCCATTTGGTGGCTTTTGAACGAATGGACGGTGCTTTTCTGGGATCAGTGGATATTGCCATTAAAAAAGCCCGAACCTCTGCTTTGTTTCCGCTGGAATCGGGCCAGCTGGGTGCACTGATCCGCAGTGAACAGCTCACCGGCTTTGAGTTGTCGAATGACAACCTGATGGGCTTTAATGGGGGTGTACCAATCTTCGCCGGTGATAATCAAATTGGCGCGATTGGTATTTCTGGCGGCAGTGCCGAGGAAGACTTAGTGATAGCGCGGGCGGCTTTGGCATAAACCGTGGGCCATACCAGCCCACAGGTGTAAATTGGTTAGCGACATACGTTTTGTAAGTGTGCCAGGCCAAATTTGGCGTCTTCATAGGGTTTGGCCGTTACATCCACTTCCACGTAGCGGTTTTGTATGTTCAGCTCGTCCAGGTGCGCCAGAATCGGTGTAAAGTCGATGCCGCCCTGACCTGGGGCTTTTACCTGTAGCGCTTCTGGCATCAGCTCATCTGTTTCATCGGGATTGACACTGATACTGTAGTCACGGTCTTTCATATGACAGCCAATTACGCGATTGCCATATTTTTTAAGCGCTTCGAGCGGTGCAATATCGGCAACGGCCACCCAGCCCAGATCCAACTGCAGTTTTACGTAATTCGGATCAGTGTTTTCCATTAGCCAGTCGAGTATGGTTTTTCCTTCTACCTGAGTAAATTCCATATGATGGTTATGGTAAGCGAAACCAAACCCCTGCTCGTGGAATTTCTTACCTCGCAGGTTAATTCTGTCGGCCATCTGCAGCACTTTATCGGCGGTATCCGGTACGGCGATGCTTACTTTTCCGTTGTTAAAAGCCAGTAACTCTTGTGCCAGCGGCTCTATAAAGTAGTCAATGCCCAGTTTGCTGGCCAGTTCATGGGTATGATTCGCATCATCAAGCTTTCCACTTACATGGGCAGTAGGGGTTTTGAGATTAACTGCTTTTAAGGCGCTGGCTATTTCATCTATCGACAGACCAAAAAAGGGGGCTCCGGGTATGCCAATAAAGCCGCCTAAACCAAAGGGTTCGACCTGCGTAAATCCCATAGCGGCTATGCGTGCCAGTGTGCCTTTCGGATCTTTGGCAAAGCTCTCTCTGAACATGTAGAGTTGAACACCATAGTCAGCGCTGCTGTTGCAAGCTGCTGCGGGTTTCTGGTCTGAACAGGACCACAATAAAGGTGAGCCGGCGAGGGTGGCTAATGCTGCGCTGGACTTTAAAAAATGACGACGGCCAAATGCCATGTACTACTCCGCAATACTGGTTTAGATAACTGACAGTAGCACAGAATCATTGTAACGAAAATGTAAAAGTTAGGGGGGTTAACAAATTATATGTGTAGCGAATCAGATGTTGCCTAGTTGCCGCATACGCCTGTGCCAAATGCAGAGGCGGGTTACCATTTTTTCTTGGGTGCGAATAATTCGTCCAGTTCATCGCGTTCTTCTTCGCGGCGCTTAGCGCGGTCCTGGGCATTGGCGTTTTTGAGATTTTCCTGAATGTCTTTTAACTGTTGGTTCAGCCACTCCAGACGGGACTGAACAAATTCATCCGGCTGAGTCTGGGCTTCAAGTGCGGCAATGGCTTTCTCGTAATACTGACGGGCAGAGCCGAGCATATTAGTTTGTTGAGCGCCACGACCACGGCGAATGAGTGTTTCAACATTTACTTTTAACTGCAACCGCTCAAGTATTTTGTCTTGCTCCAGATAGGTACTGCCGTCAACTTTGCCTTTACTTCTCTCGCTGCGCAGCATTACACGGAGCTTTTTGACCGCCTGAATATACTGAATAATCATTTTGTCGGTTTCAGGCAGTGCAAACTGGTTATTATTATCCGGCTTAATATCAATGGATTTAATGCGGGCGCTGATGTCTTCGAGGTGCTGTTTAATATCCGGTGAATTAGGATTAAGCTCGTGGGTAACCTGCAGCGCGCGTTGAATTCGTTTGAGCAATATTTTAATCAGCCCTTGCGAGATAGGCATCTGTGAAGTCGCCATCAGGACATTTTCAGTTTCATCGATAATCGTGCGCTGCTTGGCTACTTCGGCCCGGCGCTCGGCATCGATTTTCGCTTTGTACTGTTGATAGGCATTGACCACAATGGCCAGTACTACCAGCACTACTATCAGTACAATGATGATTATAAATGTCATTCAGTGCTTCCCGTCTTAGTCTTGCTTTTATCGTTGTTATTGGTTTATCGGCCCGAACTCAGGGGATTTTAACTTCAAATATGCCACCACCTAAAGTTCCACCGTTAGACAGGGTAATAAAACCCTGTTTTTCACCCTTTGCATGTGCTCTGGCAATCAGATGCGCAAAGTACAAGCCCAGACCAGTGCGGCCCTGAGTTACGTTAAAATCTGAGGGTTTGGTATCCACGGTAACCAGCATGTGGTCCGGATAGCCAGTACCGTCGTCCTCTACTTTAACAACTAAATAGCCATCTTGTTGATACGCATTGATAATAATGTCTGATTTACCATATCGAAGCGCATTGATCAAAACATCATTAATTAACAGGTACATAAGATCTGCATCAAGGTACCAGGCAAGCTCTTCTGTGCACTGATTTTTAATTGTAAAGTTTTTCTGCGATGCATAGAGCTGATTAGAAAGCACAATATCTTCGAGTAATTCATTAATAAAACACTGGTCAATCATAACCGGCAGGGTTTCGCGATTGGCCCGGTAGAGCGATAAAATTTGCACCAGCCCGGTGTTCATGCGATTGGCTTCGTAATGTAAATCGACAATCTGACTGCGGGTCTCGGTAAGCTCCGGCGGAAGTGTGGAAACGATTTGCTCAACCGACTGCACTAACAGGTTCAGTGAGTTCTTCATATCGTGTACCGCTGCCGCCAGTACAGTTGAAAAATCAAACTGTGAGTCTGTAGAGAGTTCAGCGTTGTTGTTTTCCTCAGAACGGGTTGTCATTTCTGTTACTTCCAATTGTTCTCAGACTTGCTTATGCTAGTATCCAACATAATAATAACTAATTCCTCTACTTTTGCATAAGCATGCGATTAAGCTTGTCGACAGATCAGCACTCTGTTCAGGCTTCATTGAATGAGTGTGTGTTGACGGTTGTCAGGTTTACGCGTGGATATACAATGAAATTACAACAATTAAGATACATTGTCGAAGTACAGAACAATAACCTTAACGTATCAGCCACTGCTGAAAGCTTATTTACCTCACAACCCGGCATCAGTAAACAGGTCCGAATGCTCGAAGATGAGCTCGGCGTGCAGATCTTCGGCCGTAGCGGCAAACATTTAACCCATGTGACACCCGCGGGTAATGAGGTGATCAATATTGCCCGCGAGATCCTCAACAAAGTTGAGAGCATCAAAGCGGTCGCCCGCGAACACAATCTGCCTGATCAGGGCAAACTTAATATAGCCACCACGCATACCCAGGCCAGATACGCCTTACCGGATGTGATCAAAGGCTTTATGAACAAATATCCCAAAGTCTCTCTGCATATGCACCAGGGGACGCCATCGCAAATCAGCGATCTGGCAGCTAAAGGTGAGGCAGATTTTGCGATTGCTACCGAGTCCCTGCACTTATATAACGACCTGGTGATGCTGCCGTGTTACCACTGGAATCGCAGCGTTATTGTTAATAAAGACCACCCGCTGGCAAAGAAAACTTCTATCACCATTGAAGATGTAGCACAGTATCCGCTGGTGACTTATGTATTTGGTTTTACCGGCCGCTCAGAGCTCGATCATGCCTTCGAGAAAGCCGGGTTAACGCCTAAAATAGTGTTTACTGCCACCGACGCAGATGTCATTAAAACCTATGTGAGGCTGGGGGTTGGCATTGGAGTTATTGCCTCCATGGCTGTGAGCGAAGAACTCGATGCCGATCTGGTTAAAATAGATGCCAGCCATATGTTTGAATACAGCACCACCAAAATTGGTTTCCGCAAAGGCTCTTTCCTGCGCAGTTACATGTTTGATTTTATCGAACGCTTTGCCCCGCATCTGACCAAAGACAAAGTGGAAAAGGCAATGATGCTGAAAAACAACGATGAAGTAGAGCGCATGTTTAAAGGGCATACATTACCGGTTAAATAATCCGGATCGCAGGAATTGGATAGCAAAGGTTCAGGGAAGCTGCGTGTGGCAATAAAACAACTGGCGTTAGCGGTGACGATTGGGTTTGCTTGCAGCGCTTGTCAAACCTCTGAAAGTCAGTACCAAGCCATCGAAGTGAACGGTTTCAGCGATGTGATTAAGCACTGGAACGATCAGAATCATCGCGATACACAGCCGCGCTATGCACTTCATCAAATTCGTTTGATTGCCGATAATATAGTGCGTTATCAACGAGCAAACGGAGGCTGGCCGGAAAACATTAACCCGTTAAGGATCATGTCTGAGCAGGAAATCGCCCGCCAGGCTGCATTTTATTCTGCCACGGATACCAGCTTTGATAACCGCAATGTGTACCCGCAAATCCGCTATCTGGCTGAAGCATATCAACAAACCCGTGATGAGACATATCAACAAGCCGTAATTCGCGGCCTGCGATTTATTTTATCAGCCCAGCTGGCCAATGGTGGCTTTACTCACTCTCCGCCAAGCACCGAAGGTTATTATGGCCACATTACCATAATGGATGATGTGATGGCCGGCGTGCTCGGTTTGTTACAGGAAATCAAACTCGGCAGTCAGCGTTTTGATTTTTTACCTGCCGATTTAGTACAACAGTTAAGTGAAGCGCATCGCCGGGGCGATGCGTTAATCCTCGATCTACAGGTAAAAACGGACGGTGAGCTGACCATCTGGGCCGGGCAGTACGATGCAAACAGTTTGTTACCTGCCAAGGGCCGTGCTTTTGAATTAGCTTCGCTGGTAAGCCGGGAAAGTGTGGATGTGGTGCGTTATTTAATGAGCGATCCTGCGCCTTCTGCCAGGAAGCGTCAGGCTATTAATAGTGCCATGGCGTGGTTTAAAAGAAACGCGTTAACCGGTATTGACATGGTGCAGGTTGCTGCAGAGCCGGTGAGATATAAGTACCATACCTCAACGTGGGACAGGGTGATGGTCGCCACAGGGAATAGCCAGCCTATCTGGGCAAGGTTTTACGATTTAACCACCCATCAGCCTTTACTGGCTGACCGGCAAGGGCAGCGGGTAGATACACTGGCGCAAATCTCCCGGGAGCGCCGAACCGGTTACGACTGGTACGGGCGCTGGCCAGCGCCCCTGATAGCCGATGAATACAAAGCCTGGCAGCAAAAACACGCAGCCAACGGCATTAGCACTCGATAATATTTACCGCGAGACCACCCCGGGCGGTTTCTTTGTATTTAGTTTTCATATCGGCGCCGGTATCCCGCATGGTTTTAATCACTTTATCGAGAGATACTTTTTGTTCGCCGGTACCACGCAAGGCGAGTCGGGATGCATTAATGGCTTTAATGGCTCCCATGGCATTACGCTCGATACAGGGCACCTGTACCAGGCCGCCCACCGGATCACAGGTGAGACCAAGGTTGTGCTCCATACCAATTTCAGCAGCACATTCAACCGCTGCAATATTACCGCCCAGTACTTCTGTTAAGGCACCAGCAGCCATGGAGCACGCTACACCCACTTCGCCCTGACAGCCTACTTCAGCTCCGGAAATGGAGGCATTCTCTTTGTAGAGTATGCCAATTGCACCAGCGGTTAATAAAAAGCGGCTGGCAATGTCTTTATCAACCGGGCGGACAAATTTGTCGACGTATTTAAGTACTGCCGGAATAATCCCCGCGGCACCATTGGTAGGTGCGGTAACTACCCGGCCGCCGGCAGCATTTTCTTCGTTAACGGCGAGGGCAAACAGGTTAACCCAATCCAGTGGTTGCATGGGATCGCCGCTGTATTCGGTCATCAACCGGTGGTAAAGCGAAGGTGCGCGGCGCATCACTTTTAATCCGCCGGGTAAAATACCTTCACTCTCGATACCGCGTTCGATACAGGCATCCATAGTCATCCAGAGATCTTGTAAGCGGGTTTTGATGTCTGTACCCGGGTGGAGCGCCTGCTCATTCTCGAGCATTAGCGCGCTGATACTTAATCCTTGTTCTTTGCAAAGACTCAGCAGCTGGCTTGCGGTACGAAAACTAAAAGGTACCGTATTGCTGATTTGTTTTGCTTCCTGTTTGGCTACATCCCACTGATCGTCACGGACAATAAAGCCGCCACCAATAGAATAATAAGTTTGTGACAAGAGCAGGTGTTCGCCATCAAAGGCGTGTAAAGTCATGGCGTTTGCGTGGCGGGGCAGGGTTTTACGCCGGTGAAATATGATGGCTTTGGTGCGCGGAAAGCTAATGGATTTCTCGTCACCAAGATTAAGGCTTTCACTAGCGTCGATATCCGCCAGCCAGGCGTCGATACTGTCGACATCAATGGTTTCAGGGCGCTCACCGAGTAAACCCAGAATAACCGCCTTGCCGCTGCCGTGACCTTTTCCGGTCTGGCCCAGTGAACCGAATAACTCGGTAGTTACATGCGTAACCCGATTGATGACTTGCTGGCTTTTAAGTTCATCAACAAATTCCGCTGCCGCGTTCATCGGACCAACGGTATGCGAGCTGGATGGGCCGATGCCCACACTGAACATATCAAATACACTAATCATTAGATGCGTTTACCATTATTGTAATTATTATTCCATTCTGCCCGTGTACGGGCACCAGAACAAACCAGTTAAGCTAATGGTAGCATGAGAATATCTATTGATAAGCCGCGCTTATTGCGTAGCAATTAAGGGTTGTCAGTAAAAATTGACGCCAGGTTGCGCAACAAGGCGGCTGTAGCCCCCCAAATCATGCGGTTTTGCCAGGGAATAAAGTGAACCGGATTGGTAAGCGGCCCGCGGTGAAAATGCTCGGTGATATAATTATTGGTATCCAGCAGAAACGCCAGTGGCACCTCAAAGGTGTCGCTCACCTCATTGCTATCGATAATGATATCGAATTCAGGCTTAACAATCGCGACCACGGCAGTGATACAAAAGCCGGTGATAGTGCGGTGCTTCGGCATCACGCCGATCACCTGGCAATTTTGCCGGGGCAGGCCAATTTCTTCCCAGGCTTCACGCAGGGCGGTGTCGATTAAATCTTTATCCTGCTCTTCCTGTTTCCCGCCGGGAAAACTAATTTGCCCGGGGTGGTGAGCCAGGTGTAAGGCTCGTTGAGTGAGCAGTACAGTAAGCCCCTCCGGTCGGTCGATAAGCGGTACCAGAACGCCTGCTGCACGCCCGGCATAAGAAAGCGGGTAATCATCACTCACCGCTAGCGGCGGCGACGAATGAAAGCGGTGCAGGAAAGCGGCCTTATTCACAACTGGCCTCCAGTACCGGCAGGATACGAGCGACCTTATCCAGGGTTTCCTGGTATTCTTCAGTCGCATTGGAGTCGAGCACAATACCGCCGCCGGCCCAGCAAAACAGCTGATTTTGCTCACCCAGCAAGGTGCGGATACAAATGCTTGAGTCCAGGTCGTTCTTTAAACCCAGATACAAAAAGCTACCACAATAAATGCCACGGCGATTGGGCTCCAGCTCTTCAATAATTTCCATTGCGCGAATTTTAGGCGCGCCGGTAATGGAACCACCGGGGAAACAGCCGGCAAGCAAGTCCAGCGGGTGACTGTTAGCCGCCAGTTTACTGGTGATCCTGGTGACCATATGATGCACTGCCGGATAGCTTTCAAGTTTGAATAACTCAGGTACCTGCAGGCTGCCAGGCACGCTGTGTTTGCTGATATCGTTTCGTAAAAGATCTACTATCATCAGGTTTTCGGCCCGGTCTTTCTCGGCACTTAACAGCGATTTAGCACTGGCAGCATCTTCAGCCGGGTTAGCAAAACGTGGCCGGGTACCTTTTATCGGTTTGGTTTCAACAACCCCATTACGGCACTGAATAAACCGTTCTGGTGACAAACTCAGTACAGCGCTGCCAGCAACGCGCATGAACGCTGAAAATGGCACACTGTTGGCCTGGGTGAGTGTCCGGTAAGCGGTCCACAAACAACCTTCGTAGCCGGTAGTAAATCGTTGCGCAAAATTGACCTGGTAGCAGTCTCCGGCCACCAGATAATTATGTACGGCAGACAGGGCTTCGCTGTACTGTGCCTGCGTCATGTTACTTTGCCAGCCACCCTTGATAGCAAAAGGCGCAGAAGGGGTGGCTAACCATTGATTAAAATCAGGCACTGCAACGTCACTCGTGTGGCAAAAATACCAGCGGTCTTCCTGAACATCATGGATCAGTGCCCGGTTATAGATCCCCAGCGCCATTTCAGGACACTGATATTCGTCGCGGTTGAGCGTCGGCAGGGTTTCATAATCGCGGCCCAAATCGTAACTGCAGAATCCTGCCAGTCCGAGCACCAAAGGTAGCTCTTCATAATGCTGAATTGCTGCATCGAGCGTAATACTATGCTGAAAGGCTTTAAAATAACGTTTTGCCGTGTCCAGCGGTGATTCATTTGTGCAGGCAATGGTTTCCAGCGTGTCACCCTGCGCCTGAACTACAGTTGTACCCGCTTTGGTGGTGATGGTGAGGGCCGGAGACCACAACGCAATGTCGTAGCGGCTGTTGCTCTGGGTCGAGGTGCCGGAGTCGTACAACAGACTCCAGTTATCCCCGGCAAGCCGCTGAAAAACGGCTTGCAGTGGCGTGTTAGCCGGTAGTGTTACCTGTGTAATATGCAGCGTCTCTGTCGGGAATGAAAATCGGGACTGGGGCATTCAATTCTTTTCTTGTATTTATCACTAACAAATTAACGGCAAGCCCACTGCTACCAGCAGAGTGCGTTCACTCCACCAAAGTCGCAGATGGTTTTAATGGTGCCAGTTGTCGACATGCGGTAGTATACGGATTCTTCGTCTAGATGACTATGTGAGCCTAAAAATAAGAGGACGCCATGACCGTAATTCGTCAACAAGACTTTATCGATAGCATCGAAGATGCGCTGCAATTCATTTCTTATTACCACCCACTTGATTATGTGAAGGCTGTTGAACAGGCCTATCTCAAGGAAGAAAGCCAGGCGGCAAAAGATGCCATGGCGCAAATCCTGATTAATTCACGTATGTCAGCCGAGGGTAAACGCCCGTTATGCCAGGATACCGGTATTGTTACCTGTTTCGTAAAAATCGGTATGGGCGTAAGTTGGGATAAAACCGACATGACCGTTCAGCAAATGGTTGATGAAGGTACCCGCCGAGCATACTTAAACCCGGATAATCCGCTGCGGGCGTCGATTGTTGAAGATCCTGCCGGTGCCCGTAAGAACACCAAAGATAATACGCCGGCGGTAGTGCATATCGACACCGTGCCAGGCGATAAAATAGAAGTGATGATCGCGGCCAAGGGCGGCGGCTCTGAGAACAAATCTAAAATGGTAATGTTAAACCCCAGCGATGATATTGTTGAATGGGTACTGAAAACCTTACCTACCATGGGCGCTGGTTGGTGTCCGCCTGGTATGCTTGGCCTGGGTATTGGTGGTACTGCTGAGAAAGCTGCCGTTTTAGCCAAGGAAAGCCTGATGGATCCGGTTGATATTCAGGAACTGATTGAACGCGGCCCACAAACCACCGATGAAAAACTGCGGGTGGAAATTTACGAGCGTGTAAACAAACTGGGTATCGGCGCACAAGGCCTCGGTGGTTTAACTACCGTGGTGGATGTGAAAATTAAATCGGTACCGACTCACGCCGCATCTAAGCCAGTAGCCATGATCCCGAACTGCGCGGCAACCCGTCACGCGCATTTCTATCTCGACGGCAGTGGTCCGGCAGATTTAAAAGCGCCTAAACTGGAAGAATGGCCAGAAGTTACCTGGGAAGTCAGCGAAAACACTCGTCGTGTAAACATGGACGAAGTGACCAAGGAAGACATTAAAGAATGGAAAGTGGGCGAAACCGTATTGCTGTCTGGCAAGATGTTAACCGGCCGTGATGCCGCTCATAAGCGCATTCAGACCATGCTGGAAAACGGTGAAGGCTTACCGGAAGGCGTGGATCTTAACGGCAAGTTTATTTACTACGTTGGTCCGGTTGATGCAGTAGGTGACGAAGTAGTTGGCCCGGCAGGCCCGACTACTGCTACGCGAATGGATAAATTCACCGACATGATGCTGGAAAAAACAGGTATTGCAGGCATGATTGGTAAAGCCGAACGTGGCCCGGCAACCGTTGAATCCATTGCTAAACACGAGTCAGTTTATCTGATGGCAGTGGGCGGGGCAGCTTACCTGGTATCTAAAGCTATTAAGAAAGCTCGTGTAGTTGCTTTTGAAGATTTAGGGATGGAAGCCATCTACGAGTTTGAAGTAGAAGACATGCCGGTAACCGTGGCAGTAGATTCTACTGGTGCCAACGCTCACCAGACTGGCCCGGCTATCTGGAAAGCTAAAATTGCTGAACTGGATGAAGCACTGTCTAAATAACCAGCATTTAATACCGAATAAGCGATTCTTCGCTTAAACCGAAGTCAAAAACGGGTAACATGAGTTACCCGTTTTTTTATTGAAGTCATTCAGCTTGGTAATGGAACACCTTAATATTATTATTCCTGCCAGCGCAGCACTGCTGGCGTTAATTATTGGCCTGATAATCGGCCGCTTTCAGGGCAGGGCGCAGGCGCAACAGGCTTTGGCGGAGCAACAGTTAATAGCCCAGCAACTGGAGCAGGCACAACACTATCTGGACGCTGTACAACAAAGAGCCCGGCAGGATATCAGCGAGCTTAAACAACAGCTCTCATCACTTCAGATCTCTCTACAGGAACAATCGGCTAAAGCGGCGCTACTACCAGAAACTCAGCAACAGCGTGAGCAATTACAACGCGATCTGAAAGCCCTGCAGGCCGATTATACGCAATTAAAAGCTGCCAGTGACGCAAGGCAGGCCGCCTTTGATGCCGCAGAGAAGTCCCATGAAGAAAAGCTCACCACCCTGCAACAAGCCGAAAAACGCTTACAGGAGCAATTTGAAAATTTGGCGAACCGAATTTTCCAGCAAAAGGCGGAAAGCTTTGGCAATGAAAGTAAAACCCGCCTGGATGCGCTGCTCAACCCGTTAAAAGATCAGATTGAAGGCTTCAAGAAGCAGGTTACCGATCAATACGTGAAAGAGGGGCAGGAACGTGCCTCGCTGAAAACCGAAATTCTGGGTCTAAAAGCACTGAATCAGCAAATCACTGAAGATGCTGCTGCGCTGACTCGCGCCTTAAAAGGCGATAATAAGCAACAGGGTAACTGGGGCGAAGTCGTACTGGAACGCATCTTAAAAGAATCCGGGTTGCGCGAAGGCCATGAATTTGAGACTCAGGTATCTGCTCGCAACGAACAGGGCAAATTACAGCAGCCGGATGTCGTGGTTCATCTGCCTAATGATAAAGACGTGATCATCGACTCCAAGGTGAGTCTGGCTGCTTATGAACGGTATTTTAACAGTGATAACGACGATGAACGGGCGCGCTATTTAAAGGAACATGTCAACTCATTACGTACTCATATTAAAGCGCTGGGGGCAAAAGATTACCACGAGCTGGAAGCCATTCGCTCGCTGGACTACGTGCTGATGTTTATACCGGTTGAGCCCGCGTTTTTGTTGGCGGTAGAAAGCGATCCGGAACTGGTGACGCTGGCGTTGAATAACAACATAATGCTGGTCTCGCCGACCAACCTGCTGGTAGCACTACGCACCATTAATAACATCTGGCAGTACGAATATCAGAATCAGAATGCCCAGAAAATCGCGCAACATGCAGCCAAACTTTACGATAAGTTTGCTGGCTTCGTGGGTGATATGGAAAAAATTGGCAAAGCGGTAGAAAGTACCCAGAAACACTACGATGCTGCGCTGAATAAATTAACCAGCGGGCGGGGCAATCTGGTGCGTCAGGTTGAGCAATTTCGTGCGCTGGGTGTTCAACCCAGTAAGCGCCTGACCGATACCAGTGATGATGAAGCAGACGAGCAGGATTAAGTCAGATAGCTCGCTTTACTGCCAGCCATGACCGCCTGATTTCTGCCATTGGCTTTGGCCCGGTACAGGGCATCATCGGCCAGTTTAAGCAACTGGTCCGGGTCCCGGGCCTGGCTTGCTTCTACACAACCAATACTGATCGTGAGAGGGTCGGCGGCGTCGGCCCATTTAGTTTCGCTTAATGACTGACATATCTTATCGGCAATGAGTTTGGCCTCGGTTAAAGATTGATCGGCTAGCAGAATAATAAATTCTTCTCCACCAAAACGGGCAACTAAGTCGGATTGCCTGACTTGCTGTTTAAGCTGTCTGGCAGTATGCACAATGGCTTTGTCGCCGGCGCTGTGTCCAAAGGTATCGTTGATTAGTTTAAAATAATCGATGTCGAGCATCTGAATACTGAAGGGCCGTTGATAGCGCTGAAAGACCGAGAACTGGTATTCCAGTTGTGACTGAAACGCCCGGCGATTAAGTAACCCGGTAAGCTGATCGTGCTCGGCCAGATATTTCATGCGCACGATTAACCGCGATATGGTAGTGCCCACCGCCGTGGTATTGATGAGTATAATCAATACAACCTGCATCCATAACGTAAGCGACGGATGGTAAGGCGAAAAAAATAAACTGTTTTCGGGGATGGGCACCGCAAATACCCAAAACGTAAGCTTACTGATCACCATTGTGATGATCAGCACGTCTGCCAGACACAAAATGCCGGCAATAGTGGCAGAAAAAGCCGCGTGCAGCGCTTTAAATTTCATTTTGAGGGTGGCCAGCATCACCACAATAACCATTACCAAACTCAGTACAGCTACCGTTTCAGGCGTTATCCAGCCAGGTAAAAACAAAACATACGTCACACTCACCAGGATAATCATTGAACTAAACCATTTAGAATCGATGGTTAATCTGAACAGGTGACGAAGTGCAAGGTTATAGATAATAAATGAAATCAGTAATATGATATCGGCAATCACCCACAAAAAAAGTGTGGGATTGTCGGGATGACGAAAGTCGAGTAACAGAGCCAGTGCAAATAACAGGTTGGCCAGCGCAAAGCGGATACTGCTGTTGTGGTACAACTGCAGTGGTTTGGCAATAACTATCCAGCCAATACTGAACAATAGCGTCAGTAAGATATTGACTTTGTTTAACTCTATACTGGTTGAAAGGAGAGTATCCATCAAAATGCCATCAGCTCGACATACCTTCAGTTTAGCGCAACTGTCGTTATTTATTATTGAATCAGATCATTAACCAACCGACTGCACAGGAGCAGGGAATGAGCGTTCTATCAACCGTTGTAAAAACCATGCGTCCGCCGTTTTTATTGCTGGTAGTGAGTTGTCTGACACTCAGCTTTGGCTTTGTCAACTTTTTAAATATAGACGGTTCCTGGTTTTTATTCAGTTTAATTCTCGTTTGTGGCCTGTGTGCTCATATAGCCGTGAATATGCTCAACGAATATGTGGATTGCACCAGCAAACTGGACTTTGCTACTAACCGTACCCCCTTCAGTGGCGGTAGCGGGGCACTGGTAAGCGAACCATCAGTGGCTGGGCTGGTTAAATACATCGGTATTGCCTTTGTGCTGCTCACCATAGTGTCGGGCATTATGGTGTTGCGCCAAACGCCTGAGGCTTGGCTGTCGTTATTTGCCATGGGTGTACTGGGTGTTGTGATCGTGGTGAGCTATACGCCGGTGCTTAATCGTTATCCCTGGCTCTGTCTGGTGGCACCAGGTTTGGGTTTTGGTATGCTGATGTCTTACGGCAGCTATGTGGCGGTTAGCGGCTCACATAATATAACCATGCTGCTGTTGGCGTTGATCCCCACCTTGCTCACTAACAATCTGTTGTTACTCAATCAGTTTCCGGATGCCGCCAGTGACGCAGAGCATGGCCGAAACCATGTGCTCATTGAATACGGCTATGCGTTTTCCGCCAGGCTTTACTTAGCACAATGGCTGCTCACCATACTGGTGGTGGTATCAACCGTTATGGTTTTTAGTTTGCCCTGGTACAGCCTTGTTTGTTTGTTACCTATGCTGCCAGGCTGGCGAATCTATCAACAAGCCAAACAGTTTGAACAGCCCGACAAAAGCTTTCTGGCGGCAATGGGGCAGAATGTGATGATGACCCTGGCAACCCCATTATTATTAGGAGTGGTGCTGTGTGTGGCCGGTTAAATGTTACCGATAGCCCGGGTGTGAGGCAATTGTGCGACCAGTTGGAAATTAGCTTCTGGCCGGAAGAGGGAATGCGATTTAGCCGTTTTGTACGCGCCACTGAAAGAGTTACCATCGTGCTTGAACAACAGGGGAAAAGGGTAGCGCGGAATGCCATCTGGTGGTTATTACTGGAACCAGAACACAGTACCGGCATTATGCATTTCAAACCGTCCCGGTACACATCGTTTAATACCCGTTACGACAAACTCAACGTGCCGCGAAGTGCGGGATATCACTCCTTTCGTCAGCATCGCTGTATCATTCCGGTAGCCGGTTTTGGCGAATCGCAAAAAGTCGGCAGTCAAATGACTTACCACGATATGATTGCCGAACCCGATGCCCAACTGGCCATGGGCGGCTTGTATCGTGAATGGCACGGTCACGACAGCCACGGTAACGAGTTTGTGGAAACCTCGTGCTCGGTGGTTACGCTACCGCCACACCAAAAATTAATGGATGTTCATCAAAAGTCCACGCCGTTAATGTTATCGCTAAAAGATAACAGCCTGCAGCGGTGGCTGGATGCAGATACTACTGAGCCACAGGCACTTGAAGATTTGTTAATACCAAAAATACGCCACCAGTTTAAAGTATTACCTATTAATAAACCTTCACTCTATCAGCCTGCCGGAGCGTCATTTGATCTTGAACCGGATTAATCAGTAATTAAAAAGGGGGTTATGTGAAAAGGATATCAATGTGAATTCTCTGGTTATCTTAGCGAGTTCGAGATCCCGTGGGAATACTGCAACGTTGTCTCAAGAGATAGTAAAGGGTTTGCGAGCTGAGTTCGTGGACCTTCAGGATATATCAATTTCATATTTTGATTACAAACATCGCAATATTTCTGATGACTTTATTCCGCTAGTGGAACGCATGGTTACTGCAGACATTGTTGTGTTTGCAACGCCAGTATATTGGTATGCAATGTCAGCTCAACTAAAAACCTTCTTCGACCGGTTTACTGATTTGCTGACGGTAAACAAAGAACTTGGACGCAAACTACGCGGTTTACCAATATCAGTCATTTCAACAGGAACTGATGCGGAATTGCCTTCTGGTTTCAACAGCCAGTTCGAGTTAATTGCGGATTACTTAGGACTGGTATATCACGAACCGCTATATTGTTGCTGCGCTGATGATTTTAACCTTCAGGAACATGAGCAGGCAATTCAAGGTTATATTAACAGAATCGCCAACTAAACTGCTTTAGTCTCTTGCAGGCCCGTGGGGAGCGACCTTGTCATATTCGCATACTTGTTTGTGTTTATATTGACAAATCATGTGCAACTTGAAACATAAAAAGGACTAATACAGCAATGAAAGGAAGCGTAATGCTGGGGTGCTAGCGCATGGGCTGCACCACTTCGCTTCTAATTTTATTCCATGTACTATCACCTTTCAGTGGTAAGTTATATTATGCCTGCGGAGAATTACGGTGGATGAACAGCTAACAAATAAAGTTATACAAATATGGGAAAATGCGAAAACGAATTCTCCCCTTACTCAAAAGAGTGCGGTGTGCGTTTCAACAATAGACTCTGCAGGCTTTCCTCAATCTCGCTTCGTTGACCTCAAGGAAGTCGACCAGCGAGGTTTTACTTTTTGTACATCTTACAACTCAGCAAAAGGCAGCGAACTTTCGCAAAACCCAAAAGTTGCCTTGCTTGCTTGGTGGGATCATATTGGCTGTCAGATACGTGTTGTTGGAAAGGCCGTAACTATTTCCAACGAACTAGCAGATAAATTTTGGTTTTCTCGTTCCAAAAAGGCGCGTGTTGCTACTACTTTTTTTAGACAAAGCGAAATCTGGGATTCTTCAGTTTCAATGGAAAACCAATACTCTGCTACGCTCGCTGCTTCACCAGAATCCATCGTTCGCCCGAGTTCATGGGGTGGGTATACTGTTGTACCAAATTCAATAGAAATTCTGAAATTTAGAGACAGTCGAGTACATATTAGGGAACAGTATGTAAGGGACAACGGTTCACCATGGAAAATGCAATTGTTACAGCCTTAGGACATAGGCATAGCCAAGCACTATAGTTGCCAATACAAGACTACAACAACCAAAGGCACAACTGATGACGTAATAATGTCCGTTTAACGATGAAATTAAAATGCTGTTGTAAATATAAAAACTGGAAATTTTCAGGTGCCGTCAGTTTACTGGACATGTTTGGGCTTACTATTCTGCTAGCGTTTTACCTGTTTGCCATTTGTGCAATTAGCATTGTTGTGGGGAGTCTTTTTTATTCTATCTTTATGGCCTTTTTTGAGTTTGGCCAATTCAGGTTTTTGTTAGAGTTAGGCGTTGAGTTCGCGCTTTTTATCGTGTTTTTAATCAAATCACTGGGAAAGTTTCTGCATGCTTGCAGTTATTTGCTCAAGTACAGGTTAACCATCAGACAGAGATGTTCGGTATGTGGTAGCACCAACACCTTGCTGGATGTGCCGAAAAATGTCGACCCGTTTTAGCGGAATTAATGTCGGGTAAAACTATTAAACACACCGGTCCGTGCGGCGCTTCGGCTCATTCATAACGGCAGTTAAGCTCAATACTACGTTGCTTCACAGGGAATTTATGTCAAAAGTTACATTAGAGGGCTTTATTTTAGTGCCTGCGTCAGATCTTGAAGTAGTAAAGCAAGCGTTGGTAAAGCATAAGCAGCTCACGCTGGAAGAGCCTGGCTGCATTACCTTTAAAGTTGTTGAAAATAAAAAGGATCCGCTTCGTTTTGATGTTTATGAAGAGTTCACGAGTCAAAGCGCTTTTGAGCAACATCAGCATAGAGTAAGAGATTCTGACTGGGGCAAGGTTACCGTGAATGTAGGACGTCATTACCAAATTTTTAAATAAACTGTTGTTGCTTCATTTTCCTGGCAACCGCTCCAAACCATCGCCACTAGCTACCAGACATTATCGATAAACCCCAACGTAACAACATTTTGTAAGAATTCTTGTGGTCTTCACCCAGCATAATAAAAAGTTGATATAGTCTGTTGAAATAATCACGTTAATCAGCCTGTCTTTATAACTACAGAGGCTTAACGTTCTGTCTGCGGCGTGCTACTCGAGAGTCTTCAACAGTATTGCACGCTTTATAGGGCGATAATGTCATGCCATATTCATAGCAGGTCAGGAAGTACATTTTTAAAGGGAGTTTTTAGTGAGAGTCTTCAAATGGCTGGTGTCGTCTGTATTTTTGATTACCGTTGTTATTGTGGCCGTTGGCTACCTGTATCTGTACGTTCTTCCTACCGGGCCAGAAAGAACCGAAGCAAAACCTTTTGCCACAGGTAAAGACAGCTTTGTCATTAACGCCTATAAACATACTGATCGCAAAACCATCAGAGTCTGGACATACAAACCAGCAGAGTGGACGCCTGCAGATCCGGTACTGTTTGTTATGCATGGCATGGGCAGAAATGCGGAGGATTATCTCGATGCATGGACAGAGCTTGCCGAGCAGAAAGGAATAATGCTGATTGCTCCCGAATTTGCCAGCAAGTTCTATCGGGTCATTACTAATGACTATCAGGAAGGAAATTTAAAGAGTTATTTTGGGTGGCAAAACCCCGAGAGTGAGTGGGCTTTTACCGTAGTGGAAAATGTTTTTGACCATGTGAATACCGTAAACGGGCTTTCACTTGATGGTTACCTTATCTTCGGGCATTCGGCCGGCGGTCAGTTTGTGCAGCGCATGGTGGCAATGAAGCCGCAATCCCGTATCAATAAAGCCATAGCAGCCAACGCCGGCACGTATTCGTTTATGGAGGAGGAGGCGCCTTACCCTTACGGACTGGGTGACGTTAATTATAATCTGCAGGGATCTTTTGCTAAAAATCTGGTGGTACTGCTTGGGGAGCTGGATAACAATGCCCAACAAGGGCGGCTGGACCAAACCGAAATGGCAATGGAGCAGGGGGCTAATCGGCTAGAACGGGGCGCAAACTTTTTTCAGGCGTCTAAAACCGTGGCTGGGAATAACGGCTTCGATTTTAACTGGCAGATACAGGTTGTGCCTGATGTTGGCCATGAGTATAAGCGGATGTCGGAGGCGGCTGCAAAGCTCCTTTGATTAAGGTATTCAAGATGCATTTATTTGCTGCTAATTAAAGGAGAACACATGAGTAATCCTGGAAAGCTGTTTTTTTTCTGCGGCAAAATGGGCGCGGGTAAATCAACTCGTTCAATGCTTGTCGCAAAAGAAAATAATGCGGTAGTGATTGCAGAAGATGATTGGCTCGCAGCGCATTACCCTGAGCTGATTCAAACCTTTGACGATTACATCAACTACTCAACACTTATCCGTCCTTTTATTAAAAGCCATGTACAGGGCCTACTTAACATCGGCGTGAATGTTGTTATGGATTTTCCTGCCAACACTGTTAAACAAAGATCCTGGTTTACATCGCTCTCCACCGAAACACACAGTGAACACGAACTCTGGTATTTAGATGTTTCTGATGAACAGTGTATAGCGCAACTTGCTCAACGTCGCGTTGAACAGCCGCAAAGAGCCAAGTTTGATACAGAAGCGGTATTTCATCAGGTCACCGGGTACTTTGAAGCACCAACTGGCAGCGAGAATCTTAATATAGTTCGTGTGACATGATACCACTACACGTTGCCAGTTTTGTTACCCATGACGTTATATCTTTTAAGGTTTAAAAAATGAATAAAATTCTGCTCACGCTAGCGCTTACATTGATTTCTTTTTCGTCTTTTTCAGCAACCAGCAGATATGACATGGTGGCGAAAGAGTATGAACAGATTGCGCTTAAGGCGAATGTGGTAGAAGACGCGAAAATGCAGGGCGTATGCCTGGTGCAGTTAAAAGAACTGACGTTTAAAAAGAAAAATGAATTTGATCCGATCTCTGAATGGGTAAACTATCGTTCGGTATCCTTACTCGAACAGTATTCTCCATGTGAGGTGCTTATTATGTTAGGGAAACTGCGAATAAGTCCTGCAATTTAGTTCTTGAACCAGCCTTTGCATTCGCCGCCTAATTTTTGAACGCTAAATTCTCAATTTAGGCCAATATACTACCTTTTTAGGCCTGATTTCGGCCTTATTCCGGGTTATTCCCGGATTTCAGACAGATCTTGGCTGTCGTCGTAACATTTGGTCTACTTTAAACAGGTTCGCCAAGGTGAATAGCATGGCTAACTGCGAGTCATTTTTCATCAGTCCTTTATAGCGTGCTTTGATAAAGCCAAACTGACATTTGATGATCCGAAACGGATGCTCTACTTTCGCCCGGATGCTGGCTTTTAAGTATTCGATGTTAATGGCCGTTTTGTTTTTGCGAGGATGCTTTTTCAGCGCCCGGACTTTTCCGGGGCGTTCGGCAATCAGCCATTCCACATTTGTATCTTTCAGCTCTTCGCGTTTTTCTGCGCCTTGATAACCAGCATCGCCGGAAGCGAATTCTTCTTCGCCGTGCAACAGGTTGTGCAACTGGTTCAGGTCATGTTCGTTGGCGGCGGTGGTCACCAGCGTATGAGTCAGACCACTCTTGGCATCCACACCAATATGGGCTTTCATGCCGAAGTGCCATTCATTGCCTTTCTTGGTCTGATGCATCTCCGGGTCACGTTCATTCTTTTTATTTTTAGTGGAGCTGGGCGCTTCAATAATCGTGGCATCCACCAGTGTACCCTGCGTCATCATCACACCGCAGTCCGACAGCCATTGGTTGACCGTTTTGAATAATTTGCGAGTCAGCTTGTGCTTTTCCAGCAAGTGCCGGAAGTTCATAATGGTAGTGCGGTCTGGAATGGCTTTATCCAATGACAGTTGCGCAAACTGGCGCATCGAAGCAATTTCATATAACGCATCTTCCATTGCCTCATCACCAAGGCTATACCATTGCTGCATACAGTGAATGCGAAACATGGTCTCAAGCGCATACGGACGTCTGCCATTGCCTGCTTTAGGATAAAAGGGTTCAATTACTTCCAGCAGTTGAGTCCACGGCAACAAGTTGTCCATCCGGGATAGGAAAATCTCTTTACGGGTCTGACGGCGCTTGCTGGAAAACTCACTATCGGCAAAAGTTAACTGTTGGCTCATGGGCGGTAATGGCTGTGATTTACTATGCAGCTATGATCTCACATCGGGGACTTATTCGCATCTTCCTTAGAAGTGGCAAATGATATGATCCGGGATGAAAAGCAGTAAACCGATGGATTTATTTCTGAACCAGCGCTTACGGATTAGAAACTAACAGTGGAAATTGTATTAATTCCATTGGGCATAATCGCTTTCTTCTTGTTTTTGCCTTTTGCTCTGGCTAAATTGACTGCGTCTGAAAAAACACAAAATGCGCATCTTGCTATTGGCTTTAAGTCCGCGTTGCCTCATTTAAGAAGTTTTCTGGGGATCGGTTTAATGCCATTGTTAGCCATCATCTGGAGCTACGATGCGTTCGGTAATAAGTATTTAAGCGCGGCTATATTCTCTGCCACATTTTACGTGCTGGTGTTTATGCATGATGAGACTCAAACGTGCTTTAAAACGTTCAGGCAGTTTCGGTATCTTACCCATGGTTATGTAGTATCGGGATCCTTGGTTTGCTTGTTTGTTTTTAATCTCTTTGGCGGTCTGATTTTAATACTCGCTTGCTTGTATTGGTTTTTACAGTGTTTGATATTTCTCGGCAAAAGCATTGAAGGTGGAACAGATTGAAGCTATCCCTGCCGTTGCTTCGACAATACAAAGCTGCCCGTTTAATATCATTTTGCTCAGCATAAGCGTTTATTATTAAAAGAAATTTGCACTGCTATGTCATTTACCATCCATCAATAATTAATCTTTGCGGCCCGAGGCAGAAACCTCCGCTTAGTTGAAGAAAGAATCGCTGAAGGCGCTGATATTGATTATCAGGATCCTCAACACGGTAGTGCTTTAATCGCCACAATTAATAATGATGACGTCAGGCTAATTCAGTTTTTGATTGAAAAAGGCATAAACGTTAATCGTCAGGATAACCGTGGTGTGGTGCCATTGGAGGTTGCGCTGCATCATGCATCGGATGACGTCGTCAGGCTTTTGGCCTGGTCAGGAGCCAAATTGAACAGTAGGGCCCGGTCGCATTGGCAAGAACGTCTCAAACATTGTTTAGCTAATAGTTAGCCACTAAGGACAGGTAATGGTAGTTATTTACGGAATAAACAAACATCTCAATCCGATAAAGCGCGAATTGTCTGATGCTATCCACGCCTGCATGCAATCGGTTTTGGGTATGCCTGAAGATAAACGCGCGCATCGCTTTGTGCCACTTGATGAAGGTGACTTTTTCTACCCGGGTGGCAGAACCAAGTCATACACTGTCATCGAAATCAATATGATGAAGGGCAGAACGCCGGAAACACGAAAGGCGTTAATCAAAGCGTTATTCAAGACCAGTTCCTCAACTGTGGGGATTTTGCCTGTGGATATTGAAATTACCATCAAGGAGCAGGAAAAATATCAATGGGGATTTCGTGGTATGACGGGTGACGAAGCGGCGGATATACAATATAAAGTGGATGTCTGATCACTTCTAACGGCCTGCCTTAGCAGCACCTGGTTTGGCACCGGCATTTCACTTTCCACTACAGGGCATTCATTTGTTTGCATTATTCTTTTTAGTCGCCAGCTTTGCAGGCAATTTTATAGGGTTCCGGATTACGCTCAGGTTACTCAAGGTAACTGAGAAGTTAAATAAACGGAGTCTGCTGCTTACTTTCGCTTTTCTCACGGTACAGGCGCTTTCAGGTTTGCTTATCTACTATGCAGGTCTGGTCGAACCCGCCGGTACGGTATTGTCGATAGTGATATTCAGTTTTGTGTTAAGAAAGTTTCTTGTTCTCAAACTCTGGCAGTTAATCGTTATTCCCATTGGCGTTTCTTTGCTATCGTCGTTTATTCTGGCGGTATCATTATTATTGTATATGAGTTTGTTTGAATCAGTTTCGCTGAGCTAATTAAGCGATAATTGACAATCAGTCCCCTGGAGCAGTTTAAAACAGGATACAGTCATGATTAGCTAGACAACTCAAACGGGATGAAAAGGATTTTTCTTTATGAAGGTATTGTTTACTTTCCTGTTAGTCATGGTGATGATAGAAAAGCTCGCCGGATTAATGGGCATCGGATTTTTTGATATTTCCATATTTACAATATCCACATTATCCGATGTGTTTCACTATGCCACAAAGTTGATGGTTTTAATGGTTGTTTATCTGATCATCGATAAGATATTTAGCGCGTTAAATAAAACTAAACCGACGGTTTAGCCGCAGTTAAACAGGGAGTGAAAACAGGCGTTATGAGAGGCCCTCAGTTGAAACAACATAACCGTGTGCAGTTACGCTTACCCTCTGTTGTGAAGATATTCGCAGTGTTTGCGATATCTCTCGATCTATTTTTTTGTTGTTTTTATGCACTGTTCCTATTGTTAGGCATTGAAGCGCCAGCACCTGGTGCGTTTTTCGTCGCCTTGTTAGTTTTGCCCCTTCTTTTTATATTATTCGCAACCTCGGCGTTTTTCAAGGTAGTTGTCGCCTGAGCTGTTAAGCTGCTTCTTTTTTATTCTCCGGATTTAGCTCTACGCTTCCGATCTTATCCCAGTTTCTGGTTTCACCAGACCAACGACTTGGATTTCTCACTTTTGCCTCGGCATATAACTCAGTGCGCTTTGCCAGTATCTGTTGGTCTTCACCTTTGTGTCGCTGCTCTGGGGTAACGAATCTTATGCGGCTATGGCGATGTTCGGTGTTATACCAGCGGACAAAATCTCGCACCCAGGCTCGCGCTTCCTCCAGCGACTTAAAGCCTTCACTCGGCCATCTATGGCAGTATTTGACTGTGCGGAACAGAGATTCTGAGTAAGGGTTGTCATTACTGACACCGGGACGGCTACGTGAGCCGATAACGCCCATTTCAATCATCTTAGCTTGCATGGTCAGGCTCTTCATCGGACTGCCATTATCAGAATGTAAGATTATCTCGTCATTCACGCATTTCTCAGACCATAGCGTGCGTTCCAAGAGGTTAGCGGCATGATCACCAGACTCGCAATCATACACTTCCCATCCCACAACTTTACGGCTAAAAATATCCATTATCATGTACAGATAAAAGAACCGACCAATGACCGTAGAGGGGCAGTACGATATATCCCAGGTCCACACTTCACAGGGACCCGTAGCCGTAAATCCATCAGGTTTTGCCAGTGTACCTTTGGGTTTTGCTTTGCCTCTGTGGCTAAGCTGATTATTGGCTTTCAATATACGGTAAAAGCTGGATTCCGAACCCAGATAAACTCCCTCATCGGCCAACATGGGCACAATCTGACTGGGCGGCAGACTGGCAAACCGCTCTTCATTGCAGATATCCAAAATGGCTTGTTGTTCTATCTCAGTTAGCTTATTTGCAGGCGTCGGCCTGCTCGCCTCCGGGCGCTTATCTGCACAAATTCCATCCGCGTCCCGCCATCGTTGTAACGTGCGCAGGGATAAGCCGATGATGCCACAGGCTTTGTGCTTTCTGGCCCCCGCACTAACGGCTTCATCAATCAGTGAAATATAGTATTGCCTATCTGAGAACGTGGTTAGTTGTCCTCGTCTTCCCCCCAGTAGGCATTTAACTTTTTTCTAAGCACCAGAAGCGCAGCAGTTTCGGCTAACGCTGCGTCTTTGCGTTTTAACTCTCTTTCCAGCTCTTTAATGCGTTTCTTATCCGCTTTACGTTCCTGGGCCTGCTGTTTACGCTTATCCGCCTCGGATTGATTACCGGAGATACAGCTATGTTTCCATTGCTGGATTTGCTCCGGGAAAAGGCCCTTTTTCCGGCAGTATTCACTTACCTCAACTTCCGACATGGCAGCAGTCTCTATCACCGCAGAAAACTTCTGCTCTGCGGTCCAATTCTCTGGCGTATTACTTTTAATCAAACTGAAATCGGCCTCTGTATACTTGTCCCGCCAACCATACAACGTAGACAGGCTAATACCTTCTCTTTGCGCAAACTGGCGTAATGATAAACCGCTTTCAATCAACTTACTAACCACTGCCTTTTTATGTTCTTCTGGATAATGTCTCACTCATGCCTAACTTCCGCACCCTGTCTAATACTATGAAAAACTGAGGCGACAACTATCCTGACACAGGGGGACCTTAGGGTACCCGTTTTTTGCCTTGTTAAACCGGGTCCGGGGTGGTTTGTTTTTAACGGTGTTACGTGGCAAAGCTCCCTCCGTCGGTAAGACATAAGGTTGTTGTAACCGAGCGATTTTTAGTCGCTGTCGGGTAACTGTCGGCTGGTTGTCGTTACGCACTAATCCCCGGTGGTGTATAGTGTTACGGCATTCACAACAATAAGAGAATATCTGTGAAATCATTAAGAATCACCCGGCATTGGTCGCAGGAGCAACTGGCGCAATTAAGCCATTTAAACGTTCGCACAATCCAACGGGTTGAAAAGGGCGAGGGTGCTGGTTTAGAAACGCTCAAATCACTGGCATCAGTGTTTGAAATCTCTGTGGATGAGCTCAGGTCCGTGATTGAACGGGATAACGAACCCGGGAGTGAAGAAACTTTTAACGCTGGAAACAGCAAAGCAGTGCATGAACAGGCAAAGGCAAAAGTTACAGCGCTCAAATATTTCTACGCTTTCACAGCTTTTTTGGTCACGGTATTTGTTTTGTTTATGCTGCCAAATTATAACGGTGGCGAGAATACCGGCCCATTGATAGTGGTCTTCTTATCGTTTGCTACGCTAGTTGCGGGCCTGGCAATTTATGTTTTTGAGCCCTTTGGTACCAAATGGGAAAAAGCAAAAGTCGCGAAAATAGTACAACAGCAAAACGAAGAGTGCAGCCTGGACAACAAACACTAAACCAAGGTGTTTAAAACTTCTTGTAGTTTGTAGTTATCTAGTCATTACCTGATAAAGGAGTGTCAGCAAGGAATGGAAATTATTTTAGTGCGTCATGGCCGGCCGCAAAAAGCCGGTAATGCACTACTGAATGCTGCGGGATTTGCCAACTGGGTGAAAAACTATAATCATTCACTGGTTTCAGAGCAGAGCCTGCCCTGTAAAATTAGTAAGGCGAAGTATAACGAGCATTATCTCGTTTCGAGCGATCTGCCTCGAGCCGTGCATAGTTGCTCAATTTTTTCCGGTAGTCCGCCCCAGTATCAGTCCAGGCTATTTCGTGAGATGGATATTCCTCGCTATAAGCTGCCATTTACCATCAGGGCATGGAGCTGGGTTTATCTTAACCGCACTTTATGGACGCTGGGTAAAAAGGGGCGTTTTGAGTCTTATGCTCAGGCCAGAAAGCGCGCAAAGCTGGCCGCCAGTGAGCTGATTGCACTAGCGCAGCAACACGATAAAATCATCCTGTTTTCACACGGCTATCTGATTCTCCACATCAGAAAACATCTTCGTCGCTATGGGCTAACGCAACTGCAAAAATCCAACAGCTACTGGGGTGTTTCGGCTTTTAAAGATTAACTACAGTTTAGCCTTACACCTGTGATAGCCTGAATTAAGCGTTGTTTTAGCGAGCCCCTGCGGGGCTTCATTGAGAAATCTGAATAAAAGGAAACCACCATGACTTATGTAGATGGCTACGTGATACCGGTGTTAGCAGAGAACAAAGACAAATATATCGAGCAAGCTAAAATCGCCGCCAGCGTATTTAAAGAACACGGTGTCATCGAGATTTATGAGAACTGGGGAGATGATGTACCCGAAGGCGAAGTCACCTCGTTTTACAAGGCTGTGCAATGTAAAGAGGGTGAAGTGGTGGTGTTTTCCTGGGCGGTGTGGCCATCTAAAGAAGCTCGGAATGAGGGCTGGAAGGCACTTATGGAAGATCCCAGAATGAAGCCCGACCCCAATAACCCCATGCCATTTGATGGCAAGCGCCTTATCTACGGTGGGTTCTCTACTATTGTTCACGAGTGAGCCGGGGATACTCTATAGCCAGTGATTATAGGCAACAAGTGGAATTAAATATGAATATGATCAAAAAAGGGAGCTGTTAAAAGCTCCCTTGTACTTTTGTATTGATTAGTTAGTGTATTCGCTTTCTGCGGCGGCTGATGAATGCAATCATTAATCCACCGAGCCATACCAGTGACAGGCTGCCGCCACCGCCACTCGGGCGATTAGTCACGGTAACTGTCACCGTTTCGGTAACGGTATTCTGACCATCCGTAGCGGTAACCGTAAAGCTTACAGAGGTGCTATCGTCGGTATCCGGCGCGGTAGAGCTGAAGGTAGAGCCCTGAACACCATTGATAGTAAACACAATCTCATCATCTTCAGGATCGGAAGCGCTGGCTCTGATGGTGATGGTTGCGCCTTCCTGCACGCTGGATGGCGCCGAAACGGTCAGTACCGGAGGCTGATTGGGGGTTACCGTAATGTCTACCGTAGCGGTGTCGGTAAAGCCATACTCATCGGTGGCCGTTACCCTTAAACGTAACGCTGTACCAGCGTCGACTGATGCAGGGGTTACCGTTACCACTTCGCCCGCCACGTTAATCGTGGCTGCGGGGCCGCTTAATTGCTCTACACTCAGGCTCACATTGTCGCCGTTGGCATCGGTAACTGAGATTGGCAGTACTGAAGCCTGTAGTTCTGTCAGGCTAATGCTCGCCTGTTCACTGCCGTCGATCAGCAGTTCTGGTGCGGCGTGCATTTGCACTTCAGTATTCACTTCGCCGATTTCTTCCTGAGTCCCAGGAATATTAGGTACTTGTGAAGCAACGGTCACTGGCAGCGAGCCAGTCAGCTCGGCGTTAGCATCTACCTGCAGACTAAAATCAAGATCTGCTGGTCCGGTAGCAGTGATAGACGTTTGTGGCGTCAGGCATAACACCGTTCCCGACTGAATAAGCGATTCCACTTCGCCACCTGGATTATTGGCATTGGCAGAGTTAAAGGCCAGGGTAGTGCCCAGCTTACCATTCTGATCCTGCCATCCTACAGTACCGGCTAAAGACTCAGTGCCACTGCGTACATTCCGGTAGGCATAAATCACACTGGGTTCACCGGGGCCGGCATGGTGATTCAGGATAACCTGCATGTCAGCACTATGGCCGCCAGATTGTAAGCCTGTCCATTCAACAACCGTTGTTGCGCCGTTATCAAGGGTCGCTACCGTGATCCCTGAGCCCGCGTCATCATTGAAAGACCAGTCTCGCCATAGTGGCGCTAATACGGCACCACTGTAAGACTCATCAGCCAGCATACGGTTAATAGCAGGGAAGGCGTTTACGGCAGCAGATGCTGGCGTAATAAATCCTTTGGATGACACCGCAATACCATTCCATTGTTCGCCTAATACGTTAACCGCAACCGGGAAGGCGGCGAGTAATTCACTGCCGCTGTCTTGTAAAGGCTGATAACCGAGTGCTGACAAGTCGATGTAGCCATCATTACTGTTGGTATCAACCCGGCACTGACCGTCTGTTTCAGGTGTGGTAACCGAATAGCCTGATACACCCGCTGTGACGTTCTGGGTAATCGACCAACTGATGGTATTACCGTTAACGGTACCACCCTCTGTAACGCTGCCAGCAACCACGCTGGTACCTTCGGGAATGGTGACGTCAATTTCGTAGTTGCGATCTTCGGTACTCGTGTTGGCCAGAACATTTACCGTGTAATCCACCGTATCGCCCGGCGACACGCGATCGCTGCCATCTACCGCCAGCTTCACATCATTTTCACCACGGATAATATCTACCGGAATAATCCCCAGATTATCCGGCGTTTGTGCACTGCTACCCAGAGCGACACTGGCGTAAAACCGATCGCCCGGAATGCTGCTGTCCAGCGACCATAATAAACGCATGTCGAAAGACTCACGTAAGGCTACTGAAGTGGGGGCTTCTATGGTAAGCGATCCGTCGCTGCTGCTACCTACCAAGGCATAGTCGAGGGTAAAGTTATCTTGCTGCAAAGCACTGCCAGTAAAGTTGTGAACATAAATCCGGTAGGTACCAGCGGGTGGCGACTCGATACTGATATATTCATTCCAGCTGTAACCGGCGCTAAAGGCGAGAAGTTCATCTTCGTCAAAAATGCCGTCACTGTCATTGTCATAGGCAATATATAAGTCTAAATCCGGTGCACTGGATTCGGTGGTTTGTGCCACAAACCGTGGCGTGCCTTCCTCAACCATGACATCCAGGGTATATACACCGTCATTCAGGTTATCGTAAAAATCGCTGGGATCGCTGTCTTCGGCAACATTGCCCGAAACCTTGGTGCCCATAGTCAGGCCCGTTACCTCGTAAGTGAAATCAGTAATTTCAATTGCCAACAGGTCTTCAAGGACCGCAGAATCCGCATCCCGATGACTGGTGCGCTCTACAAAGTCCGGGAAGTTGCCGTTAGAAGCAACCACTGCAACAGGCATATGCTGGGGGGTATTATCATTACCATTAATGAGCACATCACCATATACCCAGTCGTTGTCAGCCACGTTCCAGGTACTTAGCGTGAAGGTTACGGTTTGCGACTGCCCTGTGGATAGCGTTACGCTGGTCGGCTGTGCTTCAAGGGCCAGACCGCTGTCCATATCATCCAGACCGAATGTCCAGGTGCCATTTCGGGTCGCGGTAAATGTGCGCTGCCAGGTACATTCGATCAGGCAGTTATTATCAACCAGGGCCGGAATATTGAGCGTCTTAGGCTCACCGCCGCTGTTCGGATCTGCGGCCTCATAATTTGCCTGAGTCTCTTCCATAATTAACCCAGCATTGGCCGCCGCGTCTATTTGAATACGACCGGCGCCCATATCCAGCCAGTTAGCCTGGGCGGTACTGCCGTTTAAGCCAATATCGGTCTCGGCTGTCATCATCAGCGCCGAGCGAATGGCATCAGCACTCCAATCCGGGTGCAATTCGCGCAGCAGTAGTGCGGCCCCCGCGACATGGGGCGACGCCATGGATGTACCGTCCAGATAGGCATAGTCTGCTGGCGCAGGGCCGGTGGTTTCATGGCCATAATGCTCATCAGAATAGGCCGCATAAATATCTACGCCCGGTGCGCTTATCATCGGCAACAGAGTGCTGAACTGAGTGTTAGGCCCACGTGAGGAGAAGCTTGCGACCTTATCGGCAAGGGTGCTGTCTACTGAACGGATACCTGCTGTAGCAGTAATGGTGGCGCGATGATTACTGCCAGCAGCCAGCCAGCTTTTTAGCCTGTCGCCATCGCTTGCGGCAATATGGATCCCGGGGATAACGTATTCGTCAGGCACCAGATTTTCGGCGCCGCCTTCTACATTAGCGAGCACATAACCACCAGCACCGCCTTGCGACACGTTAATGGCTTTTTGAATTCGGGCAATATCACCACGATCACATACGACTATCTCACCATTAAATGTGCCTGCCGGGTAGGGCTCAAGGCACTGAGCGGGATCCCCGTTGGGATCGTTTGCGTTAGGGTAATCGCCGGCATACACAATATCAGCCGTGATAGCGCCGGTGTTACTCTGCCCACTGATGGTTGCGGGAGCACCAGAACCACCGGAGAAACTGCCAATGGATTTAGAAAGATCCAAAGTTCTGCCATGGGTAGTGGCGGCAACCGGAGTAAGCCAGGGCGACAGTTTGTCGCTGGTCGATGCATCCGGGCCATCATTACCCGCGGAATGTGCTACGAAAATACCGGCGTTATTGGCAGACAACCAGGCTTCACTGAGTGTATTACCCCATACTTCCTCACCACCAGAAATAGAATAGTTGATCGCGTCCACCACACCGCTGGCAATAGCATCATCAATTGCCGTTACTGCCAGGTTAGCGTAACAGCCGTTGTATTCATCGTCGTTTTCGCCGGGTAAACAAACCTGGAAGGAAATGATATTGGCGTGGGGCGCAATACCGCTGATTTGATCAAAGGTGAATTCACCGGCATAGCCGTCGCTTTCTTCAAGATCGTACGCCAGTCCTACAGAGGGCACGTCGTATAAAATATTGCCTGCAGCGGTACCCGCCACGTGGGAGCCGTGGCCATTATAGTCCTCACCGTTGCGGGGCAGTCCCGGTGGGAACACATCGGTGTCGGCATATTGATTGGTAATTTGCGGATAACTGTAAACACCAATCAGCTTGTCGTTACATAAAGCCGGATAATTGCCAGCACAGTCGCCCAGATAGTTGCCGCTACCAAGAGGATTGCTATGGGTGTAACCATCACCGCCGGTAGCGGCAAAAGAAGGATGATCAGTATTAATACCGGTATCAAATATAGCAACGACCGTACCTTCACCCAGTGCACTGGTGCCAGCCAGGGTAGCACCGGCCCAAACGCCGCTTGCGCCGGTTAATTCCGGGCTGGTATCAGAACTGAGTTTAAGTTTGCGATCGGCCTCTACCGATTTTACACCGCTTAGTGCTTTGACTTTTTCTGCTTGTGCTGGTGTCAGCTGTAGCACCATCCCGTTAATGGCAAACTGTAACTGGCGAGTGGCGCTGGCCTGACCGGTAATTTGTGCAATTTTACCTAATACGGTTTGCTGGCGCTGTTGTAAATACTCACGATAAGCCGTGACGTGACTGGCCGAAGCATCCAGTTTACCACGGTTAGCTTTGGCTAAACGTGATGTCTGTAAACGGGTTTTCGGATTGGTTGCCGCAAAACCTTTTATGCCGCCGTTATATTGAGCAACCGAAGGTTCTTGCAACTGAATAATGTAAGTTTGTGTACCATCAACCTGATCTTTGATTTGGTTTATTGTTGGGTTGAGGCGATGAACGGGTTTATTGACCGATGTTGGCGAGATTTGCTGAGCGGCTGCAACAGAGGCATTAGCCAGCAATATGGCACTAACAGCATGTGTGATCAATGATAATTGCTTCACATTAATACTCCATAGTGAAAAGAACGTTGTCCTTGTTCTGTCGGGATTGTTTTTTAACACAGCCGCGCGGGATATGTAATGCTCGTTATCGTATGTACGTGCCATGTAAGTAATTTGGACCGTTTTATCCTAAATAGTTCGTCTGAACTTAGCCTGAATTGCCCTGCCTTTTTAAAGATTAAAATAATTATCCCAACTTTTGTGATCACATTAGGATGTTTAATTTAATAAAACGTAAACATATTGTTAATTTGGCAGGACGCTCCTGCCTCGGTTGCACTAGAGTGTACACAAACAATAAGGCGTTTTAGAGGAACCCTATGAACGACAGAAATCACCTGGGTAATGTGTCGGTGACACATGAGGTCAGGATAATAGAAAATGGGTTACTGGATATTCCGATGCTGGCCATTCTGGATGCAGACGGTACGGTTTATCCGCAAGCCAAAGAGCCAGAAATCAATCAGCAACTGGCCATTAAAATGTATCACACCATGCTCTACACGCGCATGCTGGATGAGCGTATGGTCGCTGCTCAACGCCAGGGCCGGATCAGTTTTTATCTGGCCAGTACCGGTGAGGAAGCCGCAGTAGTGGGCAGCGCTGCAGCGCTGTCGGCAGGTGACATGATCATGAGTCAGTATCGCGAGCAGGGTGCCCTGGCGTTTCGCGGTTATACCTCTGCACAGTTTATGAATCAGATGTTTTCCAATCGTCTGGATCCCAACAAAGGGCGTCAGATGCCTATCCACTATGGCGATAAAGCCCTTAACTTTATGACCATTTCGTCACCCCTGGGCACGCAAATTCCACAGGCGGCAGGGTATGCCTATGGTCAGAAACTGGCGGGCAACGATGCATTAACTATCTGCTATTTTGGTGAAGGGGCCGCCTCTGAAGGTGATTTTCATGCCGGTCTTAATATGGCAGCGGTGCTTGACTGCCCGGTGATCTTTTTCTGCCGTAATAATGGTTATGCCATTTCTACGCCTGCTGAAGAGCAGTTCGCCGGCGACGGTATTGCTTCACGTGGGATTGGCTATGGCGTGCGTACTATCCGGGTTGACGGCAATGACCCGCTGGCTGTTTACAGCGCCACGGTAAAAGCACGGGAGCTTGCTCTGTCAGCCTCGCAACCGGTATTGATTGAGGCCATGACCTACCGTTTGGCGGCGCACTCTACCTCAGACGACCCAAGCGGTTACCGCTCGAAGAAAGAAGAAGAAAAGTGGCGTCTGAAAGATCCCATAGAGCGTTTTAAAGTGTGGTTACAGAACAAAGGCTGGCTGAAGGAGGAAGACACCGAACAGTACCTTAAAGAAGTACGCAGCGACATTCTTACCGCGCTTAAAACGGCTGAGAAAGTCCCGGTAAATCCAATTAGCGATATTGTGGAAGACGTCTACAGCGAAGTGCCATGGCACCTCAAAGCACAGCGGGAAGCATTACTGGAGCACATTAATCGCTACCCGGATAAATATCCTAAAACGTCGGGTGAGGTAGGTAAGTAATGGCAAAGTTAAATTTACTTCAGGCAATCAATCAGGCCCTGATCACTGCCATGACCGAAGACGAAAAAGTCGTGGTATTTGGCGAAGACGTGGGCCATTTTGGTGGCGTATTCCGGGCAACCAGTCACTTGCAGGAAAAGTTTGGTAAAGCCCGCTGTTTTAACACGCCGCTGACCGAACAGGGCATTATTGGTTTTGCCAACGGCCTTGCGGCCCAGGGCAGTGTGCCGGTGGCCGAGATCCAGTTTGGTGACTACATCTTTCCGGCCTTTGACCAGATCGTTAATGAAACCGCGAAGTTTCGTTATCGCTCCGGTGGTCAGTTTTCCTGTGGTTCACTCACCATCAGAACGCCGTACGGCGGTGGCATAGCGGGTGGTCATTATCACTCCCAGTCACCGGAGGCATTTTTTAGCCATATCCCGGGTCTGAAGGTCGTGGTACCGCGCGACCCGTATCAGGCTAAAGGGTTGCTGCTGGGCGCTATTCGCGATGACAACCCGGTGTTATTTATGGAGCCGAAACGCCTTTATCGCGCCTCAGTGTGCGAGGTGCCGGAAGAAGATTATTCCATAGGTCTGGGCAAAGCCGAGGTGATTCAGGAAGGTAACGATATTACCTTGCTGGCCTGGGGCGCTCAGGTTGAAATTATTCAAAAAGCGGCAGCCATGGCGCTGGAAGACGGAGTGTCCTGTGAGATTATCGACTTACGCAGCATCTTACCCTGGGATGCACACACCGTTGCCGAATCGGTAATGAAAACCGGCCGTCTGCTGATCAACCACGAAGCGCCGGTGACTTCCGGCTTTGGCAGCGAAATTGCCGCACATATTCAAGAGCAGTGTTTCTTATATTTGGAAGCGCCGGTTACCCGGGTGTGCGGTCTGGATACGCCGTATCCGCTTGCGCACGAAAAAGAATACATGCCAGACGAATACAAGACATACGAAGCCCTTAAACGCATGCTGAACTACTGAGGTAAATATGACAGATTTTATTTTGCCTGATATTGGCGAAGGCGTTGTCGAGTGCGAACTACTCGAGTGGCTGGTCAGTGAAGGCGATACGGTAGAAGAAGACCAGCCGGTGGCAGAGGTGATGACCGACAAAGCCACGGTACAAATTCCCGCTATCCACAGTGGCGTTATTACCCGGTTGTATTATAAACCCGGCGATATTGCCAAAGTGCACGCGCCTCTGTTTGAACTTAAGCCTGCTAATGACGATAGCAACACGGCGCAGCAGCAAGAGCCGGATGCGCCACAAACACCTGAGAAAGCGCCAGAGAAAACGATTGAGACGGCGCCATCCGATAACGCAGGCAGTGCCGTAGAAACGTTTATTCTGCCTGACATTGGTGAAGGCATTGTCGAATGTGAAATCGTAAAATGGCACATCGACGCCGGCGATTTTGTTGCCGAAGATGATGTGGTGGTTGAAGTAATGACCGACAAAGCCGTGGTGGAAATTCCCGCCAAGCATGCCGGTACCCTTGTTAAGCGTTATCACGAGGTCGGGCAGATTGCCAAAGTGCATGAGCCTTTATTTGATTTGTCAGTCGAGCACGAAGGTGCGGGGGTTACTTCAGGCGCAACCGCCAGTAAAGAAACTGCTGTGCAGTCATCACAGCCAGCTCCGGGCAAAACGGTACCCACGGGTTTTCAGGAAGGTGGGTTCGAGCCACCCAAAGTGATTGAAGGTAAGGTACCGGCCAGCCCGGCGGTCCGCCGCCTGGCGAAAGAGAATAACCTGGCTCTGCAGGACATTACCCCATCCGGTAAAAAAGGCCGGGTGCTGAAACAGGATGTCCTTAATGCGCTGCAACAAGGTCAGCAGAGTTCGGCGCTAACCACTTCTCAGGCAAAAAGTACAGCGGCTGAAGAACAGGCAAGCAGCATCGTGCCATTATCACCGGTACAAAAAGCTATGGCGAAACAGATGGTCCGCTCTGTGAGTACGATTCCGCACTTTACCGTGTCGGATGAACTGGTGATGGATCCGCTCATTGCGCTTAAAGCGTCGTTAAAGGCACAGTTTGCCGATGCGGATATTAAGCTGACCTTTATGCCGTTTTTCATTAAGGCCTTGTCCTTATGCTTAACGGAATTTCCGCAGTTTAATGCCCGTCTTAGTGAGGATGGCAACGCCATGACCTACTTTGATGACCACAATATTGGTTTTGCAGTAGATAGTAGCGCCGGTTTACTGGTACCAAACATTAAACAGGTACAGAACCTGAGTGTGCTGGAAATCGCTGAGGCCATGCAGCGCATTGTTGCCGATGCCAAACAGGGTAAGGTGAGTAGTAGCGACCTGAAAGGCGGTACTATTAGCATTTCCAATGTAGGTGTATTGGGCGGCACTACCGCCACACCAATTATTAACTACCCTGAACTGGCCATTGTGGCGCTGGGTAAAATACAGCAGTTGCCGCGATTTGATGATCAGCAACAGGTTATCAGTCAGTCTGTTATGCAGGTGAGCTGGTCGGCCGACCACCGGGTTATCGATGGTGCCACCATGGTAAGGTTTAACAATGTATGGCTGGATTATCTGTCCAATCCGCTCAAAATGTTAAGCAAACTACGTTAACCCGTTACGGCACTGGTATCTTGGTGCAGCGGGCGATAAACTTGCGCGATTCGCGCAAGTTTCGCCTGTATCTGCGGTCCGAAGATCCTTGATAACAGGTTTCAAGAGAGAGCACTATTTTGCTGAGTTACCAACACGGTTATCACGCCGGTAATCATGCCGATATCCTCAAACACCTCTGCTGGCAGGCAGTGATTAATCGCCTGAAGCAAAAAAACAAGCCGTTTAATCTGATTGATACCCACGGCGGCTCTGGCTGTTACAGCCTCGATTCTGAACAGGCCAATAAAACCGGCGAGTACAAAGACGGTGTGGTGAAGCTGGATCAGTTCTCGCCGCAGGATCCGCTGCTCGTTGATTATCTGGCCGCGCTGGCGTTATACCGCAATAACAACGAGTACCCGGGTTCACCGGTACTGGCTGCAGATTTACTGCGCACCAACGACGCATTGCACGTAATGGAATTACATCCCGGGGAATTTGAAAATTTAAAAGGGGTGCTTAAACGCCATAAAGGCGAGGGGCAGGTACACAGCCACTTTCGTGACGGCCTGGAAGGCCTGGTCGCTTTATCGCCGCCTAAGCCTAACCGTGGCGCGGTGCTAATCGATCCCCCCTATGAGTCACGCAGCGAATACCAGGCAGTGATAAATGCGGTAAAAGAGTGTTTAAAACGCTGGCCTCAGGCACAAATTCTGATTTGGTATCCGTTGTTGTCGGCCCGTGCCGGCGATAAGGCGGGGGAATCTGAAGCTATGTGCCAGACCCTTTCCAGGCTTAATCACAATGTATTGCAGGTAGAACTGCTGGCCCAGGATAAAAACGCCGATGCCGGCATGTATGGTTCCGGCGTGTGCTTTATTAACCCGGCCTGGCAAATCGACACCATTTTAACCAATAGCCTGACTGAGCTTTGCCCACGTTTAGGCACGCAATGCCAGCACAACGTGGTTTGGCTTAATCACACCGAGTCATGACCAGAAAAGGCATCCGCCATTTTTATATTCCTGAAGAGCAGTCGGTGTATCTGCTTTCTCATGCGGATGCCAAAAAGCTTAAAGACTGGATTGCGCTATGTATCGCGCAGCTCGAAAGCCTAGGTTTTACCGATATAAGCCTGATAGGCAAAGGTGCGTATGGCTTTGCCTTTGGCGGGCGCGACCACGCCGGTGCCGAACTGGTGTTTAAATTCACCCGCATTACCCTGCCTGTGAGCATTCAGGACCGCCTCGAGGAAGAAGCGTTTATGCAGGGGCTGCTCAGGCACTCGTATATTCCGGCAGTGAAAGAATTCTACCAACGGGGCAGGCAGTCCATTCTGATGATGGAGCGGGCGCCGGGGATCGACCTTGAGCAATACAGTCTGCGCGAGGGGCCCATCGGGCCGCGACTGATTGTTAAGATGGCCGTGCAACTGGGTAAAATCCTGCTGTATTTACGTCAGTTTGAGCTGGACGGCGGACACCGGCCTATCGTCCACGGCGACATTAAACCTTCTAACCTGGTGTGGGATGAAGCCAACGAACGCCTGAGCCTTATCGACTGGGGCTCCAGTGTATACGCACAGCTTGATGAACACCTGCAGCCGGTGCAAAACAATGTGCTCGATTTAATGTCGGGAGATATCCAGCAAACCAATGCCCGCCTGGGGGATATCTACTTTATTGGCGATGCGCAGCTTAATGGTGAGCGCTCAAGTCCGCGCTTCGACGAGCAGGGGCTGGCTGGTACTTTGTATGCATTGGCCTCCGGCCAGTCGGCGCGGTTTGCCCACCAGGTTATCCCGCCATCCTCGCTGGGATTACCGAAAATATTGTCTGACATTCTTATCTATATGCTCAGCGACAGCGTTGCAGAACAGCACAGTGGCGGTGACTATTTGCTGTCGCACCTTAAATTACTGGAAAACCTGGTGTTTGTTAACGATACCGTCGAGCGCTACGAATCCTTATTACCGGTGTGGGTAGCCAAAGAGCGCAAAAATATCGAATCGGTGGTATACAGTTCACGTAAGTCTTTTTTACGCCAGCAAAACGATCTCAGTGAGCAGCAGTCGGATGAACTCAGCCAGTTAAGCTATTTAAACGATGCTCAATTTGAGCGGTATTACAAAAATTACCTGGATGGCATGGGCGCCACCGAGAAAGGCTTTTTAGCGGCGGTTGGCCGCCTGGCCCGTTATCCGGTGGTAGGCGGCCTGGTAATTCACTGGCAGCCGGAAGGTGTGTATATTGATTCGAGCCTGAATTTACAGGATCCTGCCAGAGAACAGGCTTTCAAGCATGCGGTAAATACTGTGGTTACGCTGGCCCGTGCCATTCATCGTCAGGGTGTATTTAAATGCTGTCTTTTTGATGCCAAAAACACTCTGCACATTGAGCGTGAGCAAATTGAATCGCCGTTTGTAGCCGGTGCGGCTACTATTATTCCTTATGAAAAATCCAGTGTGTCATTGAGCACATCTGAAAGCCGGGTGCATTCGTACTTTGAAGACGGTGATGATCCGGACGAGTTCCTCGCATTACCGCCACAAATTATGCAGGCCATCAAAGCGCTTAATACTATTCATCACACCGGCTGTATCATTTTCGAGGCGCTCGAGACGCACCTAAAAATTCATAGTTACTATCGATTGCTTGATCATACGAAGGAAAATGAGTTTAATGCGTTACTGAAAGAAATCATTGATTCACTGCCACTCCTTACCGGTGAAGGCACCTGTGGTTTTATGAAGTTACCTTACAAAGACACGCGTTTTTTTGAGCACCGGGCAAAGTGTGCCGACAAATTTTATCCTCGCAATCCCCGAACGCGGTAGTCAGTCTTTTTGGCAGTGAACCTGTCTGTTTATCTATTGGGAGTTACTCTTGGAACAGCAAAACGAAGTTAAAGTTGCTTCTTTACTGGAATTAGAAACCCTGGAAAAGGGACTTTATCGTGGCCAGAGCTGGGATCTTGGCTTTCGTGCCTTATTTGGTGGTCAGGTGTTAGGTCAGGCGTTAAAGGCGGCGTGGGCAAGCGTACCTGAGGGCCGCGTTACACATTCTTTTCACAGCTACTTTTTATTACCCGGCGATGCAAAGCAGCCGGTAGTTTACGACGTAGAAATCGTGAGGGATGGTAAAAGCTTTTCTGCCCGGCGGGTAAAAGCCATTCAGAATGGCCGCAACATTTTTTATATGACAGCCTCATTTCAGCAACCGGAAGAGGGCATGCAGCATCAGTATGCCCAGATGCCTGATGTGCCAGCACCGGAAGAGGTTGAGCCTGACATCAGAATGTACGAGCGTAACTACGAGAATATCGGCCGCAGAATGCGTGAAGCGCTAAGTTACCATCGCCCCATTGATATTCGCACCGTCGATGCCGTGCGTTCATTTACGTCAAAAAATGATAAGCCTGAGCGATATACCTGGTTACGGGCAAACGAAGACCTTGGCGATTCACAGGCCATGCATCAGGCGGCGCTGGCCTATGCCAGCGACTATCATTTCTTAAGTACGTCGCTGCAGCCCCATGGCGTGCAAATTACCGACCGCAACCTGGCGATTGCTACTATCGACCATGCCATGTGGTTCCATCGCCCGATTAACATGAACGACTGGTTATTGTATTCCATGGAGAGTCCGGCCAGTGGTGGCGCCAGAGGTTTGGTACGAGGGCAGTTGTTTAACCAGCAGGGTGAGCTGGTGGCGTCAACCATGCAGGAAGGTCTGATGCGGATCACCGACTGAACCCTTAATTTTTGGCCCTCTCAGAGCATGATTGAATGAGTCAACGAACTGCTGGCGTTATTGGCGCTGGCAGCAATGCACTGACAAATTTTTGTTTGCCCATAAAAAATGCCCAGAACTTAAAAAGCTCCGGGCCTAGGGGAATGGCTCATTGCTGAGCCGTGCGCTAACTTTTACAAAGGGAGAAGTGAACAAATCGTCTTTGTAGATTTGTAATCATAGCTCAAAATCGTTCAATTTATAAACAATTTTTTATTCTGTCCCATTTTTAATCAATTATAGATGCTAACCAGTAATTTACGCCAGTGATTAAGCACATAATTGACAGCGAATGCACAAAATATAACCCGGCTGTACATTATTTGCCCAAAAGTAATGTGCATTAAAATTGTTCTATATACTTATGCGTATCACATGTTGGTTTTCTTATTCACTATGTGAATAATGATAATCAGCTAATCACCCGAAACTGTGATTGTGGTTTAGTAACCGAATTGCCAGAATAGCGCCCACAGGTTTACTTTACTGAGCAGGTATCATCAATGAAATCATACAGCAGTCATATTCCGCCACAACGTACGTTAATGGGCCCGGGTCCGTCTGACGTGAGTCCCCGTGTGTTAAATGCCATGGCTCGCAGTACCGTGGGTCATCTCGATCCTGATTTTATTGGTTTAATGGATGAAACCAAAGAACTGTTGCAGTACGCCTTTAAAACTGAAAATGCCTTAACGATGCCGATATCCGCACCGGGCTCGGCCGGAATGGAAGCTGCGTTTGTTAACCTTGTTGAGCCGGGCGACACGGTTATCGTTTGCATCAATGGCGTGTTTGGCATGCGTATGCGCGAAAATGTCGTGCGTAGTGGTGCCACGGCAGTGGTAGTTGAAGACGACTGGGGAACGCAAACGGATCTCAATAAGCTCGAAGACGCGTTAAAAGCCCACCCGGAAGCTAAAATCGTTGCCTTTGTACACGCCGAAACCTCTACCGGGGTGCGTAATGACGCCGAGAAAATGTGCGCGCTGGCCCGCCAGTATGACTGTCTGACCATTGTTGACGCGGTGACTTCGTTAGGCGGCATCGAGCTGGCCGTTGACGACTGGCAAATAGATGCGATCTATTCAGGATCGCAAAAATGTTTAAGCTGTGTACCGGGTATTTCGCCGGTTTCATTCAGCGATAAGGCCCTTGAGGTGATTAAAGGTCGTCAAACGCCTGTGCAAAGCTGGTTTTTGGATATGAACCTGATTGTTGGTTACTGGGGCCAGGGCGGTAAGCGTGCTTATCACCACACAGCCCCGGTAAACAGTATTTATGCATTGCACGAGTCACTGGTTATGTTGCACGAGGAAGGCCTTGAAAACGCCTGGCAACGCCACGCCACGCTGCATAATAAGCTGGTTGCCGGCCTTGAGGAACTGGGCATTGAAATGGCCGTTGATAAAGCCTGTCGTTTACCGCAGCTAAACGTAGTTCGTATCCCTGAGGGAGTAGATGATGCAGAGGTTCGTGGCCGCCTGTTAACTGATTTTAATCTGGAAATTGGTGCTGGCCTGGGCGCCTTTGCCGGTAAAGTATGGCGAATTGGTTTGATGGGCGCGGCCTGTACCGACAAAAACGTCGACTTTTGTCTGGCTGCACTGAAGACGGTACTAAAATAATACCGCTTAAAGACGACGTCCGCAGGACGACTAAAAAATTCCTGAATATAAAGGCTGGCAAAATAAAAAATTGTTAATTGCCAGCCTTTAACGCTACTATCTCAGACTGTCGTGTCAGGTAACACCCGGGAAGGTGAGAACGACAGTGCATTAATCTGCTATCTCTGCTTTCCTGTTTTACGGTTTAACCTGTCCGCCCGTTGTTTACTCATTATTCAGGTTAATCATCTATGTTGCATCGAATTTGGCTTACCTTTATTGTCAGCGCATTTCTGGCGACCTTATATCAGGCCCTGTGGGGCGAAAACCCTGGCGGTTTTCAGGATGTAATGAATGCTGTAAGCAGCATGGCAACCCTGAGTGTAGAAATCGCCATTGGCCTGATAGGGGTGCTGGCATTCTGGCTGGGCATTTTTGAGGTGGCTGAAAAATCGGGCTTAATCAAGAAGTTTTCCCGGGTACTTGCACCGTTTTTATGTCGCATAATGCCTGACATTCCCCGCGACCACCCGGCGCTGGGCAGTATTACCATGAATATGTCGGCCAACTTGCTGGGTCTTGATAATGCGGCAACGCCCTTTGGTATTAAGGCTATGCAGGATATGCAAACCCTGGCACCCCAAAAAGATACGCTTACCAACAGCCAGATCCTGTTTCTGGTACTGAATACCTCGTCGGTAACTTTATTTCCCATCGCGGTATTTCTGTACCGTGGCGAGCAGGGCGCGGCGCAGCCCACCGATGTGTTTATTCCTATTTTACTGGCGACCAGTGCATCAACGCTGGCAGGATTAATTGTTACCTGCCTGGTGCAGCGTATTAACCTGTTTAATCGTGTGGTGCTGCTGTATCTGGTTGGTGTGTTTGGCTTGCTGGCAGCGGTTATTTTGTATTTTGCCCAGCTGGCCGCCACCGAACTGGCCAGTCAGTCGGCTATTGTGGCCAACAGCTTATTATTTACCTTTGTGGTCGGCGTGCTCATTTCTGGCTGGCGGGTAGGCAATAACACTTATGAGCAATTTGTTGATGGCGCTAAAAAAGGCTTTGAAGTGGCGGTATCGCTCATTCCATTCCTGCTGGCGATGTTAGTCGCTATTGGCATGTTACGCGCCAGTGGTGTTATGGATATTCTGGTCCAGATGATTGCCACCGCAGCAGGGTGGATGGGCTTTGACCCGCGCTTTGTGGATGCACTGCCCACCGCCTTAATGAAACCGCTGAGTGGCAGTGGTGCCCGGGCGCTGATGATTGAAACCATGCAGCACCATGGCGCAGACTCCTTTGCCGGGCGTTTATCATCGGTGATGCAGGGTTCTACCGAAACCACCTTCTATGTGCTGGCAGTGTATTTAGGCGCAGTTGGTATTAAACACTCCCGCTATGCCGTAGCCTGTTGTCTGGCAGCTGACGTGGCCGGTATTGCCACCGCAATTGTGGTGAGTTACTGGTTCTTCGGTTAATAACATATATGGGATAACAGTTCAGGTTAGGTTAAGTCTTTCGTTGCCATACTGCGCAGGTCTTATAACTGGAGTTGTTTTATGAATTGGAAAGTCATTGCTTTAGCAGCGCTGGGTCTGGCGTTAAGTTTTCATTCTCAGGCAGACGAAAAAACCTTACAGGTGTCTGGCCAGGGGATTGTGGCGGCAACGCCGGATGCTTATACCCTGACCATGGTCATTGAAGAGCGTGGTGCGGTAGTGAGCAAGCTTAACGAGCAGGCCAATGCCAAACTTAATGCCGTAGTGAGCTTTTTATTGTCTCAGGGCGTTGCCGAACAGCACATACAGTCAATGTCTGTTAATTTATCCCCTTGGTATGAACACACGCCTAATGGCAGAGAACATAAGGGCTTCGTACTTACTAGGCAGGTACGCGTAACCTCAAATCAATTGCAAAACTACGATACAGTCCTTGATGGTGCCATGAAACGCGGCATTAACCGTATCGATCAGTTTGAGTTTATTAACTCCAATCCCGAAAAGGTCTATCGCGAGGCACTAATTGCCGCGGTGGAAGACGCTAAAGAGCGCGCCAGTCTTATCGCCAAGCAAATGGGCGTAACTATCGCCGGGGTCATTTCGATTAGCGAATCCATGTCTTATAACCAGCCACCGGTTGGGGTAAGAATGCGTGTTCAACAGGAAGATGCTTTCAGTTTACCCGGCCAGACCGATAGCACGGCTGCGGTGAACGTTACCTTCGCTATCGAGAATTAATCACCCGGGTGATTTTCATCGATTAACCTTTATTGAGGGAACTGCTACACTCTGCCGGTCTTGTCACTTTTCAATTGAGAATTATAGTTTGAACGACAGTAGCATTTACCCTCAATTAATTGAACAGGCGAAAAGCCTGATTGCCGGCGAACCTGATTTAATTGCCAACCTGGCTAATTTAAGCGCGTTGATTTATCACAATCTGGACGACGTTAACTGGGCCGGCTTTTATTTGTATAAAGAAGAGCAGTTAATACTGGGGCCGTTTCAGGGGCTGCCAGCCTGTATTCGCATTCCGATGGGCAAAGGCGTATGCGGCACGGCAGCGCAATCCAATACCATCCAGCGTATCGACGATGTTCACGCGTTTCCTGGGCATATTGCCTGTGACGCCGCGTCAGAATCAGAAATTGTTATCCCGATTGTGGTAAACGACAAGTTAGTTGGTGTGCTGGATATTGATAGCCCAAAACTATCCCGCTTTAGTGCCGAAGACGAAGCCGGTCTGGTGGCCATTGTGGATGCTCTGGTGGCGGAAATATCATGAAGCACATGGTGGATGTTCAGGTGGTCCTGGCCACCTGGCAAGATATGGAAGATGTGTTTGAGGATCCGGATGAGGCCGCAGAACGGCTCAATACCGTGTTACACATGGTTTATGATCGCGCCGAAGAAGACATCGAAATCGAGCGTTTAGAGAAATTATTGGCCCACACCTGGTCAATTTGGCATCAGGATGACAATTTATTGTACGTAAATGATGATGATTTGCTTGATTGGGTTGACCATCTCTTAGCAACTTGGGATGATGCAGACAATCTGGATTAACACTGACATACATTGACATTTATGGAATCATCGCAGAAGTTTAGTAACAGCAAAGAGGTTATCGCCTTTCTTGCCGAGACATTTCCTAATTGCTTTACCTTAGAAGGTGAAGCCAAACCCCTTAAAATTGGCATCTTTCAGGATCTTGCCGAGCGCCTCGCCGAAGATGAACGCGTTAGTAAAACGTTGTTGCGCTCGAGCTTACGCCATTACACAAATAGCTGGCGCTATTTGTACAGCATCAAGAAAGGGAACTTTCGCGTTGATCTGGATGGAAATCAGGATGCGGCAATAGAAGAAGAGCACGAAGAGCACGCCAAAAAGCAACTTGACGAGAGCAAAGCCAAAGCTGCTGAAAAGCGTAAGCAGGCAGCACAGTCGAATCGTAAGAAAGATGGCCGCTCATCTGCGGCGAATAGCGGTGATAAAGCGGGTAAATCTCCTGCCGGACGCTATAATAACGGAACTAAATCGAAAAATAGCAGACCAATTAAGACGCCCCCGGCCAAACTGTCTGATGCTGATTTAACCGTTGGTACATCAGTTACGGTAAAACTAGGCAAGGCACCAATGCACGCGGTAATCACCGAAGTAGCAAAAGACGGTGTACATGTTCAACTGGATACGGGGATGGTAGTAAAGGTTAATCCGCAAACACTGCGTTTAGCACGTTCTAAGAGGTAGTAATATGAAAGATATACTTCGCATTTCCGTTGCCAGTGCAATTCTTGCGTTAAGCGTAGGAGCCGGAGCGGTTACATCTGGCAATAGTGTCGAAGATCTGCCCATTCTCCAGCAAGAGCCGCAACATTCCTCCGCGGCAAAGCGTATCAGTACACTGTTCACCCGTGAACATTATAAACTGATCAAACTGGATGATTCGTTATCTGAGAAAGTGTACGACCGCTATCTCAAATCTCTCGACGGAAATCGAAATATCTTTTTAGCGTCCGATATTGCTGAATTTAACCAGCATCGGGACGAGTTTGACGAAGCCATTTTGCGTGGAAACCTGCAAGTGGCTTACGACATGTTCAACCGCAACCTCGAATCGCGCATCAGTCGCTATGAATATGCCTTAACCCTGCTCGACGGTGAGTTTGACTTCGAGAAAGAAGGCGACAAGTTTTATTTCGACCGCGAAGAAGCCGCCTGGCCTGTAGATCAGGATGAGCTTGATGAATTATGGCGTCAGCGCGTTAAATACGATGCGCTGAACCTGAAGCTGGCTGGTAAAGAGCAGGATAAGATCAAAGAGTTGCTTACCAAGCGTTACGAGCGTGCCATTAAACGTCTTAAGCAAACTCAAAGCGAAGACGTGTTCCAGACGGTAATGAACTCCTTTGCCCGGAGCATCGAAGCGCACACCAGTTATTTATCGCCGCGCAATGCAGAACGATTCCAGATGGATATGAATCTGTCGCTGGAAGGTATTGGTGCAGTGTTGCAGAGTGAAGATGACTTTACCGTTATCAAGAGCATTGTTCCGGGTGGTCCGGCTGATAAATCCAAGGCAATTAAACCGGAAGACAAAATTATTGGTGTCGCCCAGGAAGACGAAGAGTTTGTTGATGTCATTGGCTGGCGTCTGGACGACGTGGTTGAACTGATTAAAGGCCCCAAAGGCAGTGAAGTTCGCCTGCAGGTGCAAAAGGGCGCAACCGAAAGCACAACGGTGTCGGTAATAACCTTAATTCGTGACAAAATTAAACTGGAAGATCGTGCTGCCAAATCTGAAGTATTCGTGCCTGACTCAGGCCCGCATCAGAATGAAAAGGTAGGCGTTATCTCTATCCCGAGCTTCTACAATAACCTTCACGTTGACGTGTTAAAGGAAATTAACGCGCTGAAGTCGGAAGAAGTGAAAGCGATTATTGTTGATTTACGTGGTAATGGCGGTGGTTCGTTATCAGAAGCCACACTGGTTTCCGGTCTGTTTATTGAACAGGGGCCGGTTGTGCAGATCCGTTATGAAGGCGGTCGTATGAGCGTAAATCAGGATACTGATGGTAAAGTTGCCTACCAGGGGCCGCTCACTGTTCTGGTTGATCGCTACAGTGCCTCGGCATCTGAAATCTTTGCCGCAGCCATGCAGGATTATAACCGCGCGTTGATCATCGGTGAGCAAACCTTTGGTAAGGGTACGGTACAACAGCATAAAGGGTTAGGGCGTATCTACGACCTCTACGAAAACCCACTGGGCAGCGTGCAGTACACCATCGCTAAGTTCTACCGCATCAACGGCGGCAGTACGCAACATAAAGGTGTCGTGCCGGATATTCCGTTCCCATCGCCAATCGATCCGGCAGAGTGGGGCGAAAGTCAGGAAGAAAACGCCTTGCCGTGGGATAGTATCAAACGTGCGAATTACACTACCTTCGGTGATACTCAGAGTGCACTGGATGTATTGGCCGCTAAACACAATGCCCGTATCATGCAGGATCCTGAGTTTGGCTATATTCAGCAGGACATCGAAAAATATAAAGAAAATAAAGATAAAGACTTTATTTCTCTGGTTGAGTCAGAACGACTGGCAGAGAAAAAAGAGAATGAAGAACAAGCACTGGCCCGTGCTAACGAGCGACTCACCCGCATGGGGTTGCCAGTTGTTGAAGATCTTGAGGACTTGCCTGAAGAGCTTGAGGAATTGGATCCGTACCTCACGGAAGCCGCTAACATTACCCTCGACATGGTAAATACGGGGAAATACGCACTAACCCGCGGTTAGACGTTCGCTTCATAAAGGGCTGGCAGCACTGTCAGCCCTTTTTCATTGCATCAGACACTCAAAACACAAATACTAACGACAGTAGTAAAATAACTATAAAACAATAATAAAGGGAACAACGTGTATGGCGGCTCGTGGTGAGTTTTCTTCTCGTATCGGATTTATACTGGCGGCTGCGGGGTCGGCTGTAGGACTGGGTAATATCTGGGGGTTTCCAACCCAGGTAGCCAGTAACGGCGGCGCAGCTTTTGTTTTAGTCTACCTGTTGCTGGCGTTTGCGCTGGCGTATCCGGTATTAATGGCAGAGCTGGTAATCGGCCGCGCTCACCGGGCCAATATGGTCGACTCACTGGGTCAGATCACCAGCAACCCACTGGGGCGGCTTACCGGTCTGTGGGGCTGTGTTACGGTGTCATTAATTCTGGCCTTTTATGCTATTGTTGGCGGCTGGATGATTGCCTTCTTTGCAGAATCAGCCAGCCGGCCAGTGGCCCCTAAGGCTGTCAGTGACTGGCTTACCAGCTATTCACTAAGCACCAACCTTATCTTTTGTGCTTTGTTTCTGGGCCTCACTTCTTACATCGTACTTGGCGGCGTGAAAGCCGGTATTGAGCGTTGGTCTGTACGCCTGATGCCAACCCTGTTTATTCTGATGGGAATACTGATTGTCTATGTGAGCTTTCAGCCAGGCGCGAGCGAAGGCTGGGCTGCCTATCTGGTTCCGGATTTTTCAGTGGTGCTCAATCCGGATTTGCTGATTGATGCCATGGGGCAGGCGTTCTTCTCCATGTCTCTCGGCGTAGGTACCATGCTGGTTTATGGTTCTTACATGAGTAAAAAAGAAGATTTACCGACCATTGGTGCCGCCGTAGCCCTGGTGGATATTGGTGTGGCGATTATTGCCGGTATGCTGATTATCCCGGCGATGTATGTGGCCCTGAATAATGGCGTGGAAATCTTCTCATCAACAGGGGAGTTGATTGCCGGCGACCAGTTAATTTTTACTGTGCTGCCAGCGTTATTTAATACCATCGGTCCGATTGGCGTTGTGGTGTCTACCGTGTTCTTTGCGCTTATGGTCATTGCCGCCCTGACCAGCTCTATTTCGATGCTGGAAGTGCCAGTGGCCTATTTGTCGGAAAGCCGCAATTTGTCCCGTCCTAAGGCTGTAATGATCGTTACAACGGTTATTTTTGCTGCCAGCGCGCTGATCATCTTTAACTTTTCAACATTGTTTGGTTTTGTTATCGCGCTGACCACTAAGTACAGCCAGCCGTTACTTGGCTTTGCTTTGTGTATTTTTGCCGGCTGGGTATGGAAGCGCAACGAAATACTGGCCGAGTTAAAGGTAAGCGCGCCGGAAATGGAGCAGCGTTTATTCTGGAAAATCTGGCCGTGGTACGTGAAGTTTGTCTGCCCGCTGGTCATTCTGCTGATGTTCTATCGTTCGGTTGCATAAGGAAATAACCATGACCAGAGAAATAAAACAACCGACGTTGTTAGACGCATTTATCCCGGTAATTTCACTCATTCTGATGCTTGGCACCGCCGTGTACCTGTTTGCCGATAATTCCTCTTATGGGCCTAATCAGGTATCGCTGTTAATTGGTACTGGCCTGGCGGCTATTATTGGTATGAGGAATGGCCACAAATGGCACGATATTGAAAAAGGCATTATTCAGGGCATTTCGGTGTCGCTGGGCGCCTGTCTTATCCTGCTGGTTGTAGGCGCACTGATTGGTACCTGGATGTTGGCGGGTACGGTACCTACGTTAATTTACTACGGGCTTGAGCTGCTCAACCCTAGTATGTTTTATGCGGCTACCTGTATCATCTGTGCCGTGGTGGCAATGAGTATTGGTAGTTCGTGGACAACCGCAGCAACCGTAGGTGTGGCACTGATGGGCGTATCGGCCGGGATGGATATGTCGGCGGCAATCACCGCCGGTGCGATCATTTCCGGTGCTTACTTTGGCGATAAAATTTCGCCGTTATCAGAAACCACTAACCTGGCACCGGCGGTGGCTGGTACCGATCTGTTTGAACACATTCGCTACATGCTATGGACGACTATTCCCAGCTTTGCACTGGCGCTGATGTTATTTGTTATCATCGGCCTCAGTGAATCCGGCGTGCAGTCTGCCGAGAAAATTCAGCAAATGCAGGTGTTACTGGATGATACGTTTAACATCAATATCGTTATGCTGGTACCGCTGGTTGTGCTGCTGACCCTGGCGGTCCGTAAAATGCCGGCTTTCCCGGCTGTAGGTATCGGGGCATTGTTAGGCGGCGTGTGGGCGTTGATTTTCCAGCCTGATGTCATTCAAACCATGAAAGACAGTGCAGATTCGTTTTCTGTTGGTGCCCTTAAAGTGGTCTGGACTGCCTTATTCGACGGCGTAAGTTTTAATACCAGCGACGACAACCTTAACAGCCTGCTCAGCCGTGGCGGCATGTCTTCCATGCTCAATACTATCTGGCTGATAGTGTGTGCCATGTCGTTTGGCGCGGTACTGGAGCGGGTAGGGTTACTCACCCGTGCCGTCGGCGCTATTTTACACGGCGCTAAAACGGCCGGTGCGATGGTGAGTCGCACAATTCTGACCTGCATTGGTACTAACCTGATCACTTCTGATCAGTACATGGCTATCGTTATGCCTGGTCGTATGTATAAGGATGAGTACGCCAAACGTGGCCTCCATCAACTAAACTTATCCCGAAGTCTGGAAGACGGCGGCACTATTACGTCTCCGCTTATTCCATGGAATACCTGCGGTGCTTATATGCATGGCGTGTTAATGGTGCATCCGTTTGACTATATTTTCTTTGCCTTCTTTAACTTAATTAGTCCGGTTCTGGCGGTGATTTATGCTTATCTGGGAATTAAAATTCTCCGTCTTGAGCCACCGCAATCCGTGACTGCAGCTAAATAAACATCTTGTTAGGAGATGCAATGACGCTAGTGGCTAAACGTCGCGAAGATTATCGCGCGCCCGAGTTTACAATTACTGATATTGCCCTGGACTTTACCCTGGATCCGTCTGCCACCAAAGTGGTCAGCGAACTAAAGGTAAAGCGCCAGGGCGCAGCCAACGCGCCGTTAAAGCTCGATGGCGAACATATGCAACTGTTAGAAGTGGCTATTGATGATTTACCTTTTGGTGACTATGAGCAAACCGATAGCGGCCTGGTGCTGAATAATGTACCGGATGCCTTTACGCTGCGCATCGTGACGCAAGTTAATCCGTCTGAGAATAAGGCGCTGGAAGGGCTATATCTGTCTAACGGCGTGTATTGCACGCAGTGTGAAGCCGAGGGTTTCCGCCGCATCACCTATTATCTGGACCGGCCTGATGTACTGGCCCGTTTTACGGTTAAAATTACCGGTGACAAAGCCAGTCTGCCAACTATGCTGGCAAATGGTAACCCCATTGAACAGGGCAGCAACACCGACGGCACGCATTGGATTTTATGGCAGGATCCGTTTCCTAAACCAAGCTACCTGTTTGCACTGGTAGCCGGCAGCTTTGATCAGTTAACCGATACCTTTGTCACCCAAAGCGGCAAGTCGGTAGCATTAGAACTGTTTGTAGACAAAGGTAAACGCCAGCGCGGCGAATTTGCCCTGGAAGCCTTAAAACGTTCTATGCGTTGGGATGAAGAAGTATTTGGCCTTGAGTATGACCTCGACATTTACATGATAGTCGCCGTGGATTTCTTCAATATGGGGGCCATGGAAAACAAAGGGCTGAACGTTTTCAACAGTAAGTTTGTACTTGCCGATCAGGCGTCTGCTACCGATGAAGATTTCTTTAATGTGGAATCGGTTATCGCCCACGAGTACTTTCATAACTGGACCGGTAACCGCGTAACATGCAGAGACTGGTTCCAGTTAAGTTTAAAAGAAGGCCTTACGGTGTTTCGCGATCAGCAGTTCAGCAGCGATATGAGCTCGCCGCTCAGTAACCGTATCAAGCAGGTAAGGGTGATGCGCGAGCATCAGTTCGCTGAGGACGCCAGTGCCATGAGTCATCCCATCCGCCCGGATGAAGTGATTGAAATGAACAACTTCTACACGGTGACGGTTTACGACAAAGGCGCTGAAGTCATTCGGATGATGCATACCTTATTGGGGGCTGAAGGTTTCAGAGCAGGGATGGATGAATACTTCAGACGTCATGATGGTCAGGCTGTTACCTGTGATGACTTTGTGTCAGCCATGCAGTCAGCAACTGATATTGATTTAACCCATTTTTCCCGCTGGTATAGTCAATCGGGCACACCTCGCGTTGAGGTTAGACGTGCCTATGATGCCGCCAGCGATAAACTCACTGTAACGCTGACTCAACAAAATCTGACAACCGCTGATCAGGCTGAAAAACAAGACCTGTATATCCCGTTGCAAATTGAGTTTCTGGCAGCAGACGGTCAGCACGTAGCGCCAGATAGCGGCATGTTCCGTGATAACCTGGTTATTCTGGATAAACCGGTGACTGAATTAACCTTTACCGGTAAAGGGAGTAATATAACGCCGGTGGCGTTGGGCAATTTTTCCGCGCCGGTTAAACTGACTTCCGATCTAACGCCGTTAGAGTGGTTACATACCTTCCGTTTTGCTAACGATGCCTTTAGCCGCTGGGATGCTATTCAGCAGTTGTATAACTGGTGCATTGAACAATATTATCAGGGCAGCCCCCAGCAGGTAGAAAAAGCCATCTGGCAAGGGCTCTATGAAGCCGTTGAAGCCAGCCAGGATAATCCGGAAATTCTCGGAGAGTGCCTGGTGGTACCGAGCTTTGAAACCCTGTGCCAGACCCGTGAGAATATCGATGTACATGCCTTAAACGAAGCCAGACAAACCTTTAGCCACGATTTGGCTGAGTTTATGTCTGACTTGTTACTGGTAATTTACCAAACCAATCAATCAGATTCTTATGCCTATGAGCCGGCTCAGGTTAGTTCACGGCGGTGTAAGAATGTGGTGCTTACGCTACTGGCAGAATTGCCACTGGCTGAAACCTTGATCACTGAGCAATTCTCCGGTTCAGACAACATGTCAGATACGCTGGGTGCACTGAAAGCTGCGCAACAGTTCGATTTAGTGTTGTTTAATAATCTGATGAATGAGTTTGAGCAACGCTGGCGCGACGATCCGCTGGTACTGGATAAGTGGTTTGGTTTACATGCTACCTGTGATCGCAGTGATATTCTGGCGCAACTTACGCTGTTGCGTCAGCACCCGCAGTTCAGCCAGCAAAACCCTAACCGGGTTCGCGCGGTGATTGGCAGCTTCGCGTTTTATAATACTTCAGGTTTTCATGCCGATGACGGCAGTGGTTACCGATTCCTGACCGACTATTTGCTGGAGCTGGATAAAACCAATCCGCAGGTGGCTTCGAGGTTAGTCACGCCATTAACCCAATGGCAACACTTTGCGCCATCGCGTCAGGCCCTGATGCGACAGCAACTGTCACGTTTGCTTGATGATGCCTCATTAAGTAAGGATCTTTACGAAAAAGTCAGCAAAGCACTGGCCTACGGACATGATTCATAGTTCCGATAAGGTGTATTTTTTTTCGGTAAATGAGCCATATCACCAGTGTCAGCTCCTTTACAGCGGCTCAATACCCGTGGTGGTATTGACCGCTGATTCTGGCGAGCGGGTGCAGGTACCATCGGGCCGCATTCGCCAATTTATTGATAGTCGAGGCTTTTATGGCCGTTTCAGACTCGTGGTCAGTGCACAAAATAAAATAAAATCTTTTGAGCGCATCGCCTGAATTTGAACTATAACTATCAATCGGTTAAGAACGTTTTCACCAGACGCTATTTTTGTAACAGATTAAAAAATCAGCTTTTTTTCAACTGGTACGATTAGTTCTTGCCATCTGTGTAAAATGATGTAATCATTTTGTTAAATAAACCGATGAGTTTGTCGTTTTATCAGCAGGTTACTGTTGAATCAGGAGTATAAAAATTATGATAACCAGGCTTAGCGCATTTAAGAAATCGCCTATCGCAGCTGGAATTTTTGCCTTTTTAGGTGCCGCCTCGCTACCGGCTGGTGCGGCTTCATGGGACTTTGGTGATGTATCCGTATCGCTGGATACTAACCTGACACTCGCTACCAGTATTCGCGTTGAAGACCGCGACTACAGTTTAATTGGTAACAGTAATCATCCTCAGTTTAACTGGTCTGGCTATAATGCAGCGACCAATGTTATTTATCCCAGTGCCGATGTATGGGCGCTGGCTGACGGCGCCTATTCCGGTAATGGTGATTTGGGTAACCTGGCGCATGATTCTGGCGAAGCGTTCTCAACCCAAATATCCGGCAACCACGAATTAGACATTCGTTACGGCGATATTGGCTTTTTTGCCCGGGGTTTCTGGTTCTACGATTTTGAGCAAATGGACAACGACCGTCCATGGGATAACCCGATTACCGGCAATAATACCGAGCTTTGCGACGATCCAAGAGCGAAAGAATTATTGTGTACAGACGTACGTCTGTTGGACGCGTTCTTCTATGGCGACTGGTGGATTGGCGATAACCCGTTAACCGTGCGTGTTGGTCAGCAGGTAGTCAGCTGGGGTGAGAGTACTTTTATTCAGCACGGTATCAATACCACTAACCCTATTGATGTTACCCGCGCCCGTACGCCTGGCGCAGAACTTAAAGAAGTGTTTATTCCGGTAGGCATGGTATTCGCGCAATTGGGTATCACCCAGAATGTTAGCGTGTCGGCCTATTATCAGTATGAGTGGGAACGCAGTTGGTTACCGGTTGCCGGTAGTTACTTCGCCACCAACGATTTCGCCGGTGAGGGGGGACAAGCAAATGCAATACAACTTAGTACGGGTAATCCGGATATCGACCTTGATTACCTGCTGTCTTCTCTGAATGGTATTGGTGATGCCCTGCGTGCGGGTGGTAACCCTGCAGCGATTAGCCAGGCATATCTTGCTTACCCAACCAAGGTAGCCATTCGTGGTTACAGTGACGCCGCACATGTTGATGCAGACGATCAGGGCCAGTATGGTTTACGTTTAACCTGGTTCGCCGAGGCATTAAATGAAACCGAATTTAGTTTTTATCATATAAACTATCATAGCCAGCGCCCGCTGATTTCTGGTGAAACGTCTAACTTTACCAGCGCGGCCATTGCCGAAGATTTGGCTTACATCGCCAGTCATAATATCAACCGTGATAACATTACCGAGCTGCAAGCTTTCACCGAAGCGAAGTTCTATTATCCTGAAGACATTAAACTGTACGGTTTCAGCTTCAATACCAATATCGGTACCACAGCCCTTGCCGGTGAATTTGCATATCGTCAGGATGAGCCACTCCAAATAGACGATAATGAACTATTATTTATGGCGATGCCTGAACAGTTAGCGAATGCGGGATTGCGTCCTGATCTGGCCGGAATTTCTCAGTTAAATAACATCGACCGAGCGGTTGGCCCGGGCGAAACTGCCCAGGGTTACGTATTTTCTGATACCTGGCAGGCCCAGTTTACGTTGTCTCATGTGTTTGGACCTGCACTGGGTACTGACAACCTGATCCTGCTGGGTGAAGCCGGGTATGTCAATATCGTTGACTTCCCGGATCCATCGGTGGTGCGCTTAAGTGCACCAGGAACTGGGAGGACACCATCTGTAGAACCTACCTCATCAGGCGACCCGCGTACTGGGTTATTAATAGGCATTTCAAACGGACCTGAAACTAACCCATTTGCTACGGATGATGCCTGGGGTTATCGACTACTGGCAGTGGCTGATCACAATAACGTCTTTGCAGGGATTAATTTGCGGACCCGTATGACCTTTTCTCATGATGTGAAAGGTACCACTCCGGATCCTTTATTCCTGTTCACTGAAGATACTAAGTCAGCCAATATTTCATTCACTTTTGATTACTTGAGTAAATGGTCGGCAACGGCCTCATATAGTGCATTCTGGGGTGGTATTGGTACCACCAACCAACTATCTGATCGTGACTTTGTTTCGTTCAACATCAAGTACGCAATCTAATAAAGAGTAGTATTTATTATGATGAAAAAAATCGGAATTATTGCAGCAGCCCTGACGGTTGCGCTAACGACAGTGCCTGTACAGGCCAAGGTAACCGCGGATGAAGCAGCTAAACTGGGTGCAGAATTAACGCCGCTCGGTGGTGAAAAAGCAGGTAACGCCGACGGCTCTATCCCGGCGTGGACAGGGGGGATTACCTCAGCACCTGCAGGTTACAGTGCAGGGGACTTCCACCCGGACCCTTATGCGGGTGAGAAGCCTGAATTTGTGATCACCGCTGCTAACTATCAGCAATATGCTGATCAGTTATCAGAAGGCTTAAAGAAGATGTTCCAGACTTACCCGGACACCTTTAAGTTACCGGTTTACAAAACCCACCGCTCAGCGTCAAACCCTCAGTTTGTTTACGATGCGACCAAAGAAAATGCTACCCGTGCTACCTTGTTAGATGGGGGTAACGGTATGGCAGGTGCAGCAGTTGGTATTCCTTTCCCCATCCCAGCTGATGGGCTGGAAGCGATTTGGAACCACATTGCCCGCTATCGTGGCCCGGCTGTGCAGCGTAATGGTGGTCAGGCAGCGGTTACTGCTGGCGGCGACTACAACGTTATCGGCTTTGATGAGCAACTGTTAATTCAGTACTCGCAGGCAAATGCAACACCAGGAAGCCTGCTCGAAAACAACGTGCTATTTATGTTTAAACAGAAGGTGACTGAGCCTGCACGTCTGGCGGGTACTGCGCTGTTGGTTCATGAAACACTGGATCAGGTAAAAGAGCCACGTAAAGCCTGGACGTACAACACCGGTCAGCGTCGTGTGCGCCTGGCACCGAACATCGCTTATGATACGCCGGGAACAGCGGCTGACGGCCTGCGTACCACTGATGACTTCGACATGTTTAACGGCTCCCCAAACCGTTATAACTGGGAGCTGAAAGGCAAGAAAGAAATGTACGTTGCGTATAACAACTATACCTTGCACGGCGATACAGTGAGCTATGAAGATATTCTTAAGCCTAACCACGTAAATCCTGATTTAACCCGTTGGGAAAAACACCGTGTATGGGTTGTTGAGGCAACACTGAAAGAAGGCTTACGCCATATCTATCAGAAACGCGTGTTCTATATCGATGAAGACAGCTGGCAGATCCAACTGGCCGATATGTACGACAACCGCGGTGAACTGTACCGTGTTGCTGTGGCTTATGGCGTGAACTACTACGAAGTGCCGACTCAGTGGTCTACGCTGGATGTTTATCACGACCTGAACTCACGCCGCTACCTGGCAATTGGTTTGGATAATGAGGAGAAAATGTACGACTTCTCAATTACTCCGAGAGAAGCGGAGTTCACGCCTCAGGCACTGCGCCGCGAAGGCATGAGATAACACTTCAGAATAACGGTTGGCCTGGCCAACCGTTTTCTTAATCAGATATAACTATCCGGAGGCTAAACGTCTTAATGCGTAAATCCATTTCTTCGGTGCTACTGTTGTTAGTTTCTTTTGCATTGTATGCAGAACAGTCTTATCAGGCACCACTTGTTAAAGAATCTCTGTTACTGGATATTGCCTCCGGCGATATCACTGTTGCTGTGGGCGAGAGAGGCCACGTGCTCATAAAGCGCGCTGATAGCGACTTTACTCAGGTCACCGTTCCCACCCAATCTACGTTAACGGCTGTTACCCTGATAGGGGATCATATCTGGGCCGTTGGTCATGATGCTATTATCCTGCATTCCAGCGATGGCGGCGAGCAATGGCAGGTGCAAATGTACCAGCCCGAGCTGGAACGCCCGTTTTTAGATGTAATATTTTTTGATAGTCGCCGTGGCCTGGCCATTGGCGCCTATGGTTTGTTTTATCAAACCAGTGATGGTGGAAATAGCTGGGATAGCGTGCGCCACGCCGAGTTTTTGAATCCTTTCGATCGCGAGTATCTCGAAGAAATTCGTCAGGAAGACGAAGCGTTTTATCAACTGGAGTTAAACTCAATTCTACCGCACTTAAACCGTATCACTCGTGGCCAGAATGGTACTCTCCTGATAGCCGGTGAAGCCGGGTTACTGGCCATGAGCGAAGATAACGGTCAGAGCTGGCAGCGTCTGGAGTCAGACTACACCGGCTCATTCTTCGATTTTGTGCAGCTGGATTCCGGATTAATGGTGGCTGCGGGCTTACGCGGTAACATTCTGGTCAGCGAAGATGGAGAGCAGTGGGAGACTCTGCAAACCTGTAATACCGCCACGTTAAACTCGATTCTCACCGGTCAGAATAAGTTGTCTTTTATCGGCAATAACGGCGTAATGGTTAAGGCCACACTGCCTTTACAAACATCGACGTTCGACCCATATGCGGCACCAACGCTTAACTGTGAAGCCGCCGCCGGGGTGAGTGTTTCTCAAACAGAGAGTAAATCTGCGCTCTTAAATGCGGTGTCCGTAGACGGACAAACTGTAGTCACTGCCGCCGATGGCATCTATTCACTTTCTTTGGATTAACGTGTAGTTATGTCTTCTTTTAGTCAAGTTTCAGAGCGTCTGATTTTCAATAATCGACCGCTGGTTATCATTCTCTTTATTTTTGCTACTTTGGTGCTGGCATTTCAGGCATCACGTATGCAGCTCGATGCCGGCTTCGAAAAAAATATTCCGCTGAACCACGAATACATGCAAACCTACATGGAGCACCGTAAAGACTTTGGCGGTGCTAACAATGTGCTTGTGGCAGTATGCGACAAAGACAGTGATATTTTTAATCAGTACTTCTTCGACACGCTGAAGAATGTTCACGATGAGTTGTTTTTTATCAACGGCGTGAATCGTTCACTGGTAGTTTCACTGTATTCACCTTCCACCCGGTTTACCGAAATTGTTGAGGGTGGCTTTGCCGGCGGCCCGGTGATCCCGGCTGATTTTGACTCGTCTAACCCCAGAGCGTTAGAGACAGTTGCCGCAAATATCGAAAAAGCCAAGATTGTTGGCCGTCAGGTGTCTAATAACTACCGCTGTGCCATGGTAACAGCCCAGTTACTTGAGTTAGATCCGGAAACCGGTGAAGCGCTTAACACCCTGGCACTAGCTGATGAGCTGGAAACCAAGCTGCGCGGGCAGTATGAAGACGACCAGGTAAGTGTACATATTATCGGTTTCGCCAAAATGATTGGCGATGTGGCGACCGGCGCGAAATTTGTAGTGCTGTTCTTTGCCATCGCTATCGTGATTACGGCTTTCATGGTGTATTTCTTCTCGCGAAATATCATGCTCACCGTGCTGCCTATCATGTGTTCGGTTATCGCAGTGGTTTGGCAAATGGGCTTGCTTACCACGTTAGGCTTTGGTCTGGACCCCATGTCGATACTGGTGCCGTTTCTGGTCTTTGCCATTGGCGTGAGTCATGGCGTGCAGATGATTAACGCGGTAGAGAAAAACGTTGTTAAAGGTAACAATGCCAAACAGGCAGCAATGACCGCGTTCCGCGCACTGTTAATTCCCGGCGGCATAGCGCTGCTATCTGACACGGTAGGGTTCTTAACTTTACTGGTGATCGATATTGGTATTATTCGCGAACTGGCGATTACTGCCAGCCTGGGTGTGGCGGTAATCATTCTGACCAACCTTATTCTGTTGCCAGTATTAATGAGCTTTATCCGCTTCCCGGAGCACTACCTCGACCGCTTTGCCGGTAAGGAATCGAAGTCAGAAGGTCTGTGGCAAGTACTGGATGTGTGTACCCGTAAAAATACGGCGATTACTATCGTACTGGTTACCGGTATTCTGTTTGCGCTGGGTTTTGTGCAGTCCAAGCAAATGCAGATTGGTGATATCCAGGCCGGGGCTGCGGTATTACATCAGGACTCACGTTACAATCAGGACACGGCTCTGATCACCGACCGCTTTGAAGTGACGGTAGACTATATTTCGGTTCTGGTGGAAACCACACCGGAGGCCTGTACCAGCTACGAAACTATGCGCGCTATCGATGACTTCCAGTGGAAGATGACCAATGTGGATGGTGTGCAGTCTGCGGTATCCCTTGCTTCGGTAGCGAAAGTGGTGAATGCCGGCTACAACGAAGGTAACCCAAAATGGCAGGTATTGCCGCGTAATCAGCAAACCCTGGTGCAGGCAATCTCCCGGGTGCCGACATCGTCTGGTTTATTAAACGGTAACTGCTCGGTCATGCCTATCATCCTGTTTATGGAAGATCATAAGGCGCAAACCATTACCCGGGTAGTTGATGCGGTGAAGGATTTCAGACAGCAATATCAGACCGGAGATACCCGCTTTAGTCTGGCGTCTGGTCCGGTAGGTGTAATGGCGGCTACCAATGAAGCGGTACAGGCAGCGCAAACGCCGATGATGATGTACGTGTTTGGTGCCGTAATTATCCTGTGTTTGCTGAGTTTCCGCTCTCTACGCGCTACTATTTCTGTAGTATTACCATTGTATGTGGTGTCGGTACTGGCACAGGCATTAATGACCTACCTGAATATCGGCCTCACTGTTTACACGTTACCGGTAATTGCACTGGGTGTGGGTATTGGTGTGGACTACGGTATCTATATCCTGTCGACCATGAACGGATTGATTAAACAGGGCATGTCCGTTGAAAAAGCCTATCTTGAGGCGCTTAAGGAGCGGGGCAGTGCAGTACTGTTTACCGGTATTACTCTGGCGATTGGCGTGAGCACCTGGGTGTTCTCGTCTCTCAAGTTCCAGGTGGATATGGGTATTCTGCTGACCTTTATGTTCCTGGTGAATATGCTTGGTGCCATCGTTGTGTTACCGGCACTGGCCAGACTGTTATGGTTTAACCGTAGCGAAAAGTAAATTTTTTCGCATAAGTAACCAATAAAGGAGCCTTTAAGGCTCCTTTTTATTTGCATAATCTGAATACTTACCCAAAATGTAAATACAATGTAAAAACAGGGCTTTTAATTCCGTCATATTTTCGAGAAAATATGTAGGTACAATCTATACTTAACTACAAATCATCATTAGGTAGAGCACATGACAGCTAACTCTCAGCGCTACTCAGTTTTGCTTGAGAATGTTTTTTCACTGATCGACAAAAAAGTAGATGCCAAAAGCCGTGAGCATATTCACACCTTTGGACGGCATTTTTTTAAAAATATCTCACTGGACGATCTTGAGAATCGTAACGACAGCGATTTATACGGTGCCACACTCAGTTTGTGGAATACCTTCTCCAATTTTGATGCCAGCTCACCCCACGTACGCGTATTCAACCCGGAAATCGAAAAGCATGGCTGGAAGTCGAGCCATACCATTGTTGAGCTGATCCTCCGTGACGTACCATTTTTAGTCGACTCCGTGCGAATGGCGTTAAATCGCCTGGGCATCACTGCACATTTGTTGATTCACAGCCCGTTGAATATTGAGCGCGATGATAGCAACAAACTGGTAAATTTTCTCGATGCCAATCAAACCAGCAACTTAAGACAAACCGTGGTGTTTATCGAGGTTGACCGTCAGACCAGCAAAGCTGACTTAGAACGGTTGACATCAGAACTGCATTCCACCATCGACGAAGTGTCACTGGCGGTAGCCGACTGGCAGCCGATGCTGGATAAGCTTAAAGCCATTACCGGTAAGGTTAGTAAAGCCAAAACATTACCGGTGGATAAATCCCATAAAGATACCGTGCTGCGTTTTCTGGACTGGCTAAGCGATCACAATTTTACGCTGATGGGCTATCGCTACTATTCGGTTAGCGCCATTGAGGGCGACCATCAGTGGACACCAGATAACGACAGCAGCCTGGGCCTGATGAAAAACTCCATCAGCGATAAACCTAGGTTATTATCCAACCTACCGGCAACCGCGCGGGAAGAGGCGTTAAGTCAGCATCTGTTATTACTGACTAAAACCAACAGTCGTTCACGGGTTCACCGTCCTGCGTACATGGATTATGTGGGCATTAAAGAATTTAACAGTAATGGTCAGGTCACCGGCGAGCACCGCTTTCTGGGTTTATACTCTGCCAGCTTTTATAACAGCAGTACCAAGGATATTCCGTTACTGTCGGATAAAATTCGCCGCATTTGCGAACTATCGCAGTTCGATCCGGACACTCACGCTTTTAAAGCGTTTAACAACATAGTAGAAACTTACCCCCGGGATGAGTTGCTGCAAACGCCAGAAGAGGAAATGGCCGAAATTATTCGCGGCATATTCCAGATGCAAGAGCGTGGTATTACCCGCTTATTCGTGCGCAAAGACACCTTTGGCCGCTTCTTCTCGTGTATGGTGTATGTGCCCAGAGAGCGCTATAACACCCAGTTGCGTAAAGAAACCCAGGCATTATTGAAGCGCTCGCTGAATGCCAGCGGGGAAGTGGAATTTACTACCTTTTTCTCAGAGTCGGTGTATGCCCGGACTCATTACATCGCCAGGGTAGAAGACAACAATGCGGAATTAGACGTGAAGGATATCGAGCAGAATATTATTGAGTTAACCAAAACCTGGAATGACCGCCTGTCGTCTGCTTTATCTTCGGCTTATGGTGAAGCCAAAGCGAAAATGCTGGAGCGTAATTATCTCAATGCTTTTTCGCCCTCTTATACCGAGCAAAACCTGCCCAGTGCAGCCTTAGTCGATATCGAAAAGCTGGAACAACTGACACCCGAAGAAAACCTCGGTATGTTGTTTTATCGACCACAGGAAGAGCAGTCCGACAGTCAGATAGTGAAGCTAAAGCTATTCCACTTGTTTGAACCGATTCATTTGTCTGATGTACTCCCGATTTTGGAAAACTTTGGTTTACGGGTTATTGACGAAAGCCCGTATAAGATCCAGTGCGCTGATGGCAAGCTCAAGTGGGTCATGGACTTTACCATGCTGCATAAGAGCGGTAACGACCTGGACATGGTCAAGGCCCAGCAGTTATTCCAGGATGCCTTTGCCAAGGTGTGGTACAACGATCTGGAAGACGACGGCTTTAACCGCCTGGTGCTGAGCGCAGAACTCACTGGCCGTAACGTAACCATTCTGCGCGCGTTTGCTAAGTATATGCGCCAGACCGGCAGTAGTTTCAGCCGTGATTATATTGCTAATACACTGTCGAATTATCCGCACATCGCCGAAATGCTGATCAGCTATTTTGAGCTGATCTTTAATCCGGGCCGTAAGCCGAGTAAGAAGCGTCAGCAAACGCTGCAGGATAAAATTACCGAAGCGCTGGACCAGGTGAGTAACCTGGATGACGACCGTATCATTCGTCGTTATCTGGATATGATCAACGCCACACTGCGGACTAATTTCTACCAACCGGCAGAAGATGGCAGCGACAAGCCTTATGTGTCGTTTAAATTGCTGCCAGAGCTGATCCCTGAAATGCCATTACCGCTACCGAAGTATGAAATCTTCGTGTACAGCCCGAAAATTGAAGGTGTGCATTTACGTGGCGGCCGGGTAGCCCGCGGTGGCTTACGCTGGTCTGACCGTCAGGAAGACTTCCGCACCGAAATTCTCGGTCTGGTAAAAGCTCAGCAGGTTAAAAATACCGTGATTGTGCCAGTAGGCGCTAAAGGCGGTTTTGTGTGTAAACAACTGCCTGCGGGGGCCAGCCGTCAGGAAATCTTCGAAGAAGGCAAAGCTTGCTACCGTACGTTTATCCGCAGCTTGCTGGATATTACCGACAACATTGTCGACGGTGAAATTGTGCCGCCGAAAAATGTTGTGCGGCTGGACGAAGACGATCCTTACCTGGTTGTTGCTGCCGATAAAGGTACAGCGACATTCTCGGATATTGCTAACGGTATCTCAGAAGAATATAACTTCTGGCTGGGCGACGCTTTTGCCTCAGGCGGTAGCATTGGCTATGACCACAAGAAGATGGGCATTACTGCCCGCGGTGCCTGGGAGTCGGTTAAACGTCACTTCCGCGAAATTGGTATCGATTGTCAGACCACTGACTTTACTTGTGTTGGCGTAGGCGATATGGGCGGCGATGTATTTGGTAATGGTATGCTGCTGTCTGAGCATACCCGCCTGATTGTTGCCTTTAACCACCTGCATATTTTCTTCGATCCGGATCCGGACGCAGCGAAAAGTTATAAAGAGCGTCAGCGATTATTTGAAAACCCCAGTCTGACCTGGGATGACTACGACAAATCGCTGATCTCCAAAGGCGGTGGTGTGTTTAGCCGGGCGGCTAAGTCGATTACCTTAACGCCACAAATGAAAACCTGGCTGGGTACCCGTCAGAACTCGATGACACCTACTGAGCTTATTCATAACTGCCTTAAAATGCCGGTCGATCTGATTTGGAATGGCGGTATCGGCACCTATGTTAAGAGCAAAAAAGAAAGCCACAGTGACGTGGGCGACAGAGCCAACGATGCGTTGCGGGTGAATGGGTGCGACATTCAAGCCAAAATTATCGGTGAAGGCGGTAACCTGGGAGCTACCCAACTGGGGCGGATGGAATTCGCAGCGAATGGGGGCCGGGTGAACACCGATTTTATCGATAACGTCGGTGGGGTTGATTGCTCGGATAATGAAGTCAATATCAAAATTCTGCTGAATGCATTAGTAAGCAATGGTGATCTGACCGTTAAGCAAAGAAATAACCTGTTGTATGAAATGACCGATGATGTAGCTAAAATAGTGCTGCAGGATTGTTACCGTCAGACCCAAACTATCTCGGTCACCGAGATGACTGGCGTTTCTTCGCTTAAAGAGCAGTTACGCTTTATCCATGGCCTTGAGCGCGATGGCGCGTTAAATCGCGAACTGGAGTTTATCCCCAACGATGATGAAATCTCCGACCGCGCGGTACAGAATCGCGGCCTGACCCGACCAGAGCTGAGTGTGGTTACCGCTTACGGTAAAATGGTATTAAAAGACCAGCTTAATATTCCGGCCCTTACCGATAATCCGTATCACGGTAAGTTGCTGATCAGTGCCTTTCCGCCGGTATTGCGCGAGCGCTTTGCTGAGCAAATGCAGCAGCATCCGCTGCGGGCAGAGATTATTGCCACCAAGTTAACTAATAATATGGTTAACGATATGGGCGCGAACTTTGTCTATCGCATGCAGGAAGAAACCGGCGCAGATATTGTGGAAATCACCAATGCTTACAGTATCGTTAAGGGGGTCTTCAGTATCGGCCAATTGTGGAAGGACATTGAAAGCCTCGACAATAAAGTGGATGCCAAGGTACAACTGTCTATGCTGGAATCGGCGCGCCGTTTAATGCGTCGCGGCACTCGCTGGTATATTCGCCACGGTGATAACTGCAATGATATTCAGCAGAGCATCGAGAAGTATCAGCCTGCGGTAAATGACCTGTGTGAGAACCTGCCGAACTATCTGGTAGAACAGGAAATCAGCCAGCTCGAGAAAGCCACTCAAAACTGGATGGAAAAAGGCGTTCCTCAGGATATCGCAGCCCGGGTTGCAGCCTTCAGTAATCTGTTCAGTGCGCTGGATCTCACTCAGGTAGTGGAGCAGGGCTCGCACAGCATCGATGTAGTCGGGCGGTTGTATTATCAGTTAGGCTCAACCCTTGAACTGCACTGGTTCCTTGAGCAAATTAATAATCAACCGGTGGGTAATCACTGGCAGGCACTCGCCCGGGCATCATATCGTGAAGAGCTCGACTGGCAGCAGCGCTCGATTGTGGCCACTTTACTGGCCGGCAACGGTAAATCGAAAGATGCGGATGCGATTTTAGACAACTGGATGCAAAATAATGAAGCTTTGCTAAAACGTTGGTATCATATGATGAGTGAGTTTAAAACCAGCTCGAGCCACGATTTTGCGAAGTTTTCTGTTGCGCTGCGTGAATTGATGCTTTTAAGCATGAAGTCTAACCAGTAAACTACGCAACCATGGGTTGATACCTGCTTTTCGCTGGCGTTTGTCAGTGTAAGGTTGCATACAATATCTTCACAGCCCCGACCGGTATAAGTACCCGCCGGGGCTTTAATTTATGGCGTTATAACACTTCATGTACGAACTTATCCAAAAAGCTTTGCTTAACTGCGAACCCGAAAAGAGCCACGATTTCAGTATTAAATGGTTACACCGCACCCAGCGCACACCGCTGTCGGCACTGTACCGGGTAAACACTCTGGATAAGCCGGTTACGGTTGCAGGTGTTACCTTCAGAAATCCGGTAGGGCTTGCTGCCGGCCTGGATAAAAACGGTGAGTGCATTGATGCGTTTGCCGCTATGGGCTTTGGTTTTATCGAAGTTGGGACAGTCACACCTCGTCCGCAGCCGGGTAACCCCAAGCCGCGCTTGTTCCGTTTACCGGAAAAAAACGCCATCATTAATCGCATGGGGTTTAACAATAAAGGCGTAGATTATCTGGTTGACCAGGTAAAGGCCTGTCGATATGACGGCGCGCTGGGCATTAACATTGGCAAGAACAAAGACACCGAAGAAGCTAACGCGCTGGACGATTACTTAAAATGCCTCAACAAAGTGTATGAACATGCCAGCTATGTAACCATCAATATTTCCTCGCCAAACACGCCGGGTCTACGAAACCTGCAGTATGGCGAGGCGCTGGAAGCTCTGCTGGGTGGTCTGAAAGAAGCCCAGGGCGCACTGGCTCAGGTGCACGGTAAGTATGTACCGCTGTTTATTAAAATTGCGCCGGATTTAAGCCCTGAAGAAGTGAATGGCATTGCCGAGTCGCTGATAAAATCAGAAATGGACGGCGTGATTGCCACCAATACAACGCTGGATCGCGAAGCAGTGAAAGGCCTCGAGCATGCCAATGAAGCAGGTGGTTTAAGCGGTGAGGTGCTGGTGAATCAAAGCCAGCTGATCACCGAACAATTACACACAGCACTTAACGGTACAATGCCCATTATCGGGGTCGGCGGTATCCATGACGTCGCCAGTGCTAAAGCCCGAATGGCGGCCGGTGCCGAGCTTATTCAGGTATATTCTTCTTTTATTTATCAGGGACCAGCGTTAATTAAACAACTGGTTGAAGGCCTTTAATGTCTGTTTCACAAACTCAGCCCGGATTTTTAGTTACCACCAGTCGCGGTCTCGACGAGCTGCTCAAACAGGAGCTCAGTGAACTCTGCCCCGATGCTGAACTGGCCATCGCCCGTGGTGGGGTCAGAGTAAAAGATAATCTACAAGCGGCCTACAAGGTGTGTTTGTGGTCGCGTCTGGCTAACCGCGTGATCTGGATATTAAACGAAGGTAACGCAGGCACGGCTGAAGAGCTGTACGATAGCGCCCGTGACATCGACTGGTCGATGCATTTCGCCGTGAACAATACGTTTTCAGTGCAGTTTAATGGCAGCAGTAAAGCCATAAATAATACCCAGTTCGGCGCGTTAAAGATTAAAGACGCGATTGTCGATCACTTTTATGAAGAAGACGGCTCGCGCCCTAATGTGGAGCGCGACTTTCCTGATATGGTCATCAGTGGCCGTTTGCATCGCGATAAAGTACTCATTGGTATTGAGCTCTCTGGTGGCAGTCTGCACCAGCGGGCCTATCGTCAGGATGCTGGCCTGGCCCCCTTAAAAGAACATGTGGCGGCAGCCATGCTGATGCGTAGCAGCTGGGCAGCCAATATGGAGAAGCCGTTACTGGATCCTATGTGTGGTTCTGGCACGCTGGTCATCGAAGCGGCGCTGATGGCAATGCATAAAGCACCCGGCCTGGGCCGGCCGCGCTGGGGCTTCAGCAAGTGGCTGGGTCACCGGGAAAGTGACTGGCAGGCATTAATTGAAGACGCTAAGTCCGCACAAATTCAGCCTGACATTGTGTTATTTGCCAGCGATATCGACTGTAAGTTAATCGCCATTGCCAAACAAAATGCCAATGAGGCAGGGGTGTTTGAACTCATCGAGTTCAACGTGGCTGATACGACCAAATTTACCCCGCCGGCGGCGATTAGCGAACCGGGTTATCTGGTGTCTAACCCGCCTTACGGCGAGCGTTTGGGGGAGCTTACTGAACTTATTCCTTTGTTCGCTCAGTGGGGCGAGCAATTAAAGCAACACTGGCAGGACTGGCAGGTGTCGCTGTTAAGCAGTAACCGGGAATTACTGCGGCTATTAAAGCTGCGCGGCAACAAAGAATACAGCCTGATGAACGGTAAACTCGAGTGTAAACTGGTTAATTACCAACTCGACGCCAATAACTGCCAGCAGTTTGGTGACAGTCAGGACAACGACTTTGCTAACCGGCTGAAAAAAAATCTTAAAAAGCTTAAACCCTGGCTTAAAAAGCAGGATACCAATTGCTACCGGATATATGATGCCGATTTGCCCGAGTACAACGTAGCCATTGATGTGTACGATGATTGCCTGGTAGTACAGGAATACGCGCCGCCTAAAACTATCGATGCCGAAAAAGCCCGTCGCCGCCTGCAGGAAGTGCTACTGTATTTACCCGCTGTCACAGGCGTACCGGCTAAGCAAATCATGCTCAAGGTACGTGAGCAGAAAAAAGGCAAGCAGCAGTACGAGAAGGTTAATACCACCGGTAATCGTAAAGTGGTGTGGGAAAACGGCGCCAAACTTTACGTTAATCTTACCGATTACCTGGATACCGGGTTGTTTTTGGATCACCGTATCACCCGCCAGAGGGTCCGTCAGATGGCTAAAGGCAAAGACGTGCTCAACTTATTTTCCTATACCGGCAGTGTGTCGGTCGCGGCAGCGCTTGGCGGGGCCCGCTCGGTGACCACGGTAGATATGTCCAACACCTACATCAACTGGGCGAAAGACAACTTTAAACTCAATAAACTCAACGGGGCGTACCACTTTGTACAATCCGATTGTTTGCAGTGGTTAGTAGGTCATAATGGTAAGTACGACCTGATTTTTGTTGATCCGCCGTCGTTCTCCAACTCCAAACGAATGGACACCACCTGGGACGTCCAGCGAGACCACGTGATGTTATTAACCCAGGTACGCCGCTGTCTGAATCCGGGCGGCACGATTGTGTTTTCGAACAATAAGCGTGGGTTTAAACTGGACAACGACGCCATGGCAGAACTGGGTTTAGCGGTTGAAAATATCTCGGCGCAAACCATTCCGCAGGATTTTGCCCGCCACAGTAATATTCACCAGTGCTTTGTGCTGACCTTATCATGAAGATAGCGTTTTTTACCGGCCCACAGTGCTGTTTATGTGATGATGCGGATGCGCTGCTCAGGCAATCATCCCTATACGAGCAACTGCAAATAACCAAACATAATATCCGTGATAATACCGACCATTATCATTTGTACGCGGTGCGTATACCGGTATTAAAGCGTGAGGATAACGGCACCGAACTGGGCTGGCCGTTTACGCTCGATGAACTGGAGCTGTTTCTGAAGTGAGTGTGTTACAACTTAAAAATATTTCTGTGCTATTTGGCACGCCGCCTTTACTCGACGGTGTTGAACTGGTGGTTCAACCGGGCGAGCGGGTGTGTATTGTTGGCCGGAATGGCAGCGGTAAATCCACCCTGATGAAAGTGATCAGTGGCGATGTGATCCCCGATGACGGCCAGCGTGTTGTGGAACGGGATACCATTATTGCTCGTCTCGAGCAGGATCCGCCGCAAACCACAGATATCGCCTTATTCGATTACGTGGCCGAAGGTCTGGCGGAAGTAGGTGATATTCTAAAAGGCTACTTTAAGCAAATTCAGCTGGTCACAGACGATCCCAGCGAAAAAAACCTCAACAAGTTGCAGTCGCTACAGGAGCAGCTCGAAATTCAGAATGCCTGGCAGTTTGAACAAAAAATTGAGCAGACGCTGACCATGTTACAACTGGATGGTAATGCCTCGCTGGCATCGCTGTCGGGTGGTTGGCGACGCAAGGCAGCACTGGCGCGCTCACTGGTGCGTTCGCCGGATATTCTGTTGCTCGATGAGCCCACCAACCATCTGGACGTGCAAATGATCCGCTGGCTGGAACAAAGCCTGCAGCAGTATCAGGGCGCCATTGTGTTCATCAGTCACGACCGGGCGTTTATCCGAGCCATGGCTACCCGCATCGTGGATTTAGACCGTGGCCAGCTCACCAGCTACCCGGGTAATTACCAGACGTACCTGGATAAAAAAGAGCACGACCTGGAGGTGGAAGCCAGCCAGCAGGCAGAGTTTGACAAAAAGCTGGCTCAGGAAGAAGTCTGGATCCGTCAGGGGATTAAAGCCCGGCGTACCCGTAATGAAGGCCGGGTGCGGGCGCTGAAAAAGCTCCGCGAAGAGCGCGCTGCCCGCCGTGAACTCACTGGAAATGCAGCTATGGCGCAGCAGGCCGCGGCTCGTTCCGGAAAATTGGTGTTTGAAACCCAGGCCTTAAGCTATGCCATTGAAGGCAAGACTATTGTACAAGACCTGGATTTAACCGTATTGCGCGGCGATAAGATTGCCCTGATTGGCCCTAACGGCTGTGGTAAAAGTACTTTAATCAAGTTGCTGTTAGGCGAGCTTGAGCCGGTATCCGGCAGTAGTCGGCAGGGGGCTAACCTGGAAGTGGCGTATTTTGACCAGCACCGTCTGGGCCTGGATTTAGAAAAATCAGTGATTGATGTCGTGGCTGATGGTAAGCGAGACTTAATGGTCAACGGCCATCCTCGTCATGTTATCAGCTATCTGCAGGATTATCTGTTTACCCCGGAGCGGGTCAATGCGCCGGTGAAGTCTTTATCCGGTGGCGAAAAAAATCGTCTGATGATAGCGCGGTTAATGCTTAAACCCAGTAATGTGCTTATTCTCGACGAACCAACCAATGATTTGGACGTGGAAACTCTCGAAATGCTCGAGACATTGTTGATTAATTACACAGGTACGGTGATTTTAGTCAGCCACGATCGCGAATTTGTTGATAATGTTGTAAATTCCAGTTTGCTGTTTACCGAAAACGGCAAAGTAGAGGAATTTGTCGGCGGTTATTCTGATATAGAGAGCTGGTATGCCGGGCAGGGGAAGTCCATTTATATTTCTTCCGCTAAATCGGTAAAAAATGAAACTAAATCAGAAAAAGCCAGTCCGACTGCAAAGGCTTCTCCGCGCAAGGCGAAAAAGTTATCATATAAAGATCAACGCGAACTCGATAACTTACCTGCGCTAATTGAGAAATTAGAAAAACAGGTAGAAGAACAACAGACGCTGGTGAATGATCCTGAATTTTTTAAACAGGACAGCGAACAGACCAGCGCCGTACTCAATGCGCTAGCTGAGAGTGAAGAACAATTATCCCAGGCTTATGCGCGCTGGGACGAACTAGAAAGTATGCTGGAAGATTGACAGCAGTAAACAGGATTTTGAATGAAACTAAAACAGCTTGCATCTGCAGTAATCCTTGCAACCTCCGCGGTCACTGCCGTTGCAGTATCGCCATTAGCGACTGCAGCAACCTATGATTTAACCCTGGCACCGGTGCAGGACAAATCATTTTTTAACTTTGCTCAGTCCATTGATAACACGGGCACCATGGTGGTGGTGAGTGAGTCGGAATATAATCCGCCAATCGACCTGTCGATACTGGACTTTGAAAACGAGCTATTTACCGATCGCTTTGAAGATCCTGAAGCGGTTCAACAGGGGGTATTCAGTAATGCCGACTACCAGGCGCTGTATGCCTATGTTGTGAACGGTCGCAGTGGCAGCAACGGTATCAATATTCTTATTCAGTCATTAGCGACTTATCGTAGTTATCATGGCGATACGGTGACTGCCGATTTAATCCCCGGCTTTGACGTTATTGATGAAACCTTCGAAGACTACACCCGCAGTGCCTATAGCCAGGTAAATGACTCCGTAGGTGGCGACTTCTTTGTGGGCGCCGGCAGCACGCCGTTTTTCAAAGTGGATTACACCGATGAAGACAGTAATGAGTTTACTTATATCGTAAACGACACGCTGACTCAGGCTTTCGTTGAAGCTAATGGTGTAACCACGGCTTTGCCACCAACGATGCCAGGCGATACCGGTATTAATGGCTTCAGTGAAGCCTTTGCCATCAATGAACCGTTACAAGTGGCCGGTTGGGGCAGCGTTGCGCTTACTGAAGATTATCAAACTGATATCGACGAGTGCTATGATGATGAAACCCGGGGCGATACACCGGCAGAGCTATGTATCTACAATCTGGCCAGAAGCATTACGGCTGGCAGTTACCGCCGTGCGGTAACCTGGCAACTGGATGCCCAGGGCAACGTATTGTCCTCTACCCAGTACGGTATGGTGTTTGAACCGGCAGAAGATGAAGACTCTACGGGGTACACCAGTACCGCTTATGCCATCAACAACAATGGCATCGCAGTAGGTACCTCTCATACCGGTGAACGTATTATTTATACATTACCAGGTGGCCGGGCGGCTTATTACGCCAATATTGTTGCTGCTACCTTCGCCAATGGTGAAACCACAGAGTTGTTACCTCGTGAAGAAAACCTTAGCAGTTCAGCGGTAGACATTAACGACGATAACTGGGTTGTCGGTACAGTGCTGCGCGAGAACAACGGTGTGGCCCGTAACCAGATGTTTATCTATAACATCGACAGCGGTGAGTCGGAATATCCGCAAGGTTTCTTCCAGACAGCCGCGGTCACTCCACGTGCTATCAACAATAACGGCATTGTTGTAGGCGAGGGCGAATACGAGTCAGATGTGCAGACGGGTCGTCAGTTACGCGCCTTTATGTACGACATGAATGTGGGTGAGTTTGTTGATCTTAATACGCTTCTTACCTGTGAACAGCGTGAGCAGTATACGTTGGTCACCGCTATGGACATAAACGATAATGACGAAATTATTGCCAATGCCCGCTACATTTCAACACAGCGCTACATTACCGGTGAAGAAGTATTAACCGATGCAGGTGATACCGTTGAGACAGACCGTGTTGTCGCCGTTAAGCTTACGCCTAACAGCACCGGCAGCATTGAGCAGTGTGATGGTGTTGAAGAAGCACCTTATGAGCGCCAGGGAGCCTCAGCAAGCTGGTATGGCATTGCGTTGTTATCGTTGCTGGCCGTGTTCCGCCGCCGCGTTAAAAAATAAACAACCGTTACACCAAAAATCATTCAAAGTGCCCGGCAATTAGCCGGGTGTTTTTTACTGACCAACGCTAATAATAAAACCAACAACGGTGAAGCAATTTATCAGGGAACTGTGGATATTCGGACTTAAGCAGGCCAATGCCTGTATATTTGGCGGCTTTTTGCTGGCACTAATGATAGGCACGAACCTCTGGTATCCGCTGGACGAATTGCACCGTTACGACTTTATATTCATCGCCGCGATAGTATTTCAGGTTGTCCTGCTGGTTTTAAAACTGGAAACGCTCAGGGAATCGCTGGTCATCATTGTTTTTCATCTGGTGGCCACAGTGATGGAGTTATTCAAGACATCAGATGCCATTGGTTCCTGGACGTATCCTGAAGCTTATGTATTTGGTATCGGCAACGTGCCTTTATTTACCGGCTTTATGTACAGTGCGGTGGGGAGCTATATTGCCCGCGTATGGCGGATATTTGAGTTTGAATATAGTCATTATCCACCTAAAAAACTCACCGTGGCTTTAGTTTGCCTGATCTATATTAATTTCTTTTCGCATCACTTTATCCCGGATTTTCGCTGGCTATTACTGGCTGCTACCGTGGTAATGTTTTACCGCACCCGTATCTATTTTCGGATCATTAAAACACACCGCTATATGCCATTATTGCTTGGCTGGTTTCTGGTGGCTTTATTTATCTGGTTGGCAGAAAATATCGCAACATTTGCTAATATCTGGATATACCCTAATCAGCATGAAGAATGGAAAATGGTGTCTCTAGCCAAGCTGAGTTCGTGGTATTTGTTGATGTTGCTGAGCTTTGTACTCGTATCGTTAATTAACACCCTGAATATTCGTATAATTAAGCGCTAAATAACTGCTATATAAGCATAAATTGCATCTAAAAAGTGGTCATAATTCGACCTGTACCAACTTGCAATGCTTTTTAGACCAATTTTTTTTAAATGCTGAAACAATTATGAAAAAAAAATGTAATATAAAATGAATAGAAATTTCAGATCGTTATAGTTTGTCAAGCGTAAAAAAAACGAATCGCTCTTGAACCAAAACCAGCCTTGCACTATCTAATAAATAGTGCTCAGAAAACGCCACACTACCACTGATTTTGTATTGAGTTGCTGGCCTATTCTGTTCACTGTTAACCCAACAAATGAGGCTATTCAATGAAAAGACAAAAAAGAGATAAACTGACTCGCGCTCACGCTAAAGGCTATCAGGCAGGAATCAGCGGTCGCTCTAAGGAAATATGTCCCTTTCAAACGAGCGATACTCGCTCAGAATGGTTAGGCGGGTACAGAGAGGCCATGGAAGACCGCCAGTTAGGTGTGGTGGTTCGTTAACATCTCTTGAGTCAAAGCCCCGTAAAAGGGGCTTTTTTCTTGGCAATACTGTTAGCACTAAGACTATCAGGTAGCTAAAGGTAGCAGCCAATGTTAGAAAGCGCTGGTATCCTGAAACAGACCCACTTTCAGGTCTTTCGCAGAGTAAATTTCACGGCCGTCAACTTCTACAATGCCATCTGCAAGGCCCATAAATAACCGACGTTTAACTACACGCTTCATTTGAATTTTATAAGTCACTTTTTTTGCCGTAGGCAGGATCTGACCGGTAAATTTCACTTCACCAACCCCTAATGCGCGACCTTTGCCCGGACCACCGCTCCAGCCCAGGAAAAAGCCCACCAGCTGCCACATGGCATCAAGGCCTAAACAACCAGGCATCACCGGATCGCCAGGGAAGTGGCAGTCGAAAAACCATAAATCGGGAGTGATATCTAATTCAGCAATAATCTGGCCTTTACCAAACTCACCGCCTTCATCAGTGATCAGACTCACACGGTCCATCATAAGCATATTTGGAGCCGGAAGCTGGCTGTTACCCGGGCCGAACATTTCGCCGCGACTACAGGCTAACAGGTCTTCTTTGTTAAAACTGGATTGTTTCGTTGTCATTGTGTTCCCATCGATTATTTTTAACGTGCGTAATTTAGCGAACACTTGTACGCTAAACAACTCTGAACAGTAATTTTTTTGCCGTCAGGCAAGGATATACTCTAATTTTAGGCTAAAATGCGCGAAGTGGTGCACAACCTTAGTGACCACCTTTGATTCAGGGAACTAAACGGCGGTTGTTGCACTACAAAAATTTCGACTAAATACAGGGTATCATGACAGAATCTAAGAAAAATCCACGTGCTAATGCTGATAAACAAAAACGCTTCCGCGAACGCCAGCGTGAAGCCGGTAAGCGTCAGGTCAGAGGCTATGTGACGCCAGAGGCATTGAGCTGTTATGAAGAAATACAGGAGAAGACAGGCTGGAATGACAGCGAAGTACTGTCAAACTCCATTCGGTTAATGTACGCGGCTTATCGCTGTGGCCAGGTAAAGCTATTAAACGAGTGGCTTAAGGATCACAATCGTTAACTGCAAACTACGTTGGCAGGCATGACCAGATCATGACCAGAGATTGGTGAACTTACCGTCGGGATCGTACATCTGCGCTTGTTTCTCAATATTGAAATGGCGCAGACCACGGGGATCGCTGCCAACACCGGCCAGATACTGCCAGTTTCCCCAGTTGGCGCCCACGTCGTAATCAATCAGTTGTTGTTCAAAATAGGCCGCGCCGTAACGCCAGTGCTCATCGAGTTCGTTGACCAGATAACTGGCAGCCCATTGCCTGGCCCGGTTCGACATATAGCCGGTCGCATTCAATTGTCGCATGCAGGCATTAATGTGCGCATTGTCAGTGGTGCCTTGTTGCCAGTCGAGTAACGAAGCAGAAGGCGGCGTGGTTGCAGTAGCTTGCTGTTGGATACCGCCCGGGGCAAACCACCTGGCACCATGTTTTACTTGCAGCCACCAGAAAAATTCCCGCCACAGTAATTCAAAGTACAGCCAGTAGGTAGAGTCGTTTGCGCCATGCTCTGCTTCAAAGCGTTTTAATTCTGCGTAAATGCGGCGGGCCGAAATACAACCGTTAGCCAGCCAGGCGGAAAATTTGCTCGAATAACCCCAGCCGTCGAGGCCGTTGCGAGTTTCTTTGTACTGGCTAATAAGCTGTTTATCGAAAAAATAATACTTAAGCTGTTTCTGCGCGGCATGTTCTCCGCCGTTGTAGGATGAAGATTTCCCACGCTGCAATGACAGTGATAGCCAGTCGGTTTGTAGCGCAATCGGAGGCGGAGGTAACAGCGCGGCGAGCTCTGCAGGGGGGAGCGGTGTAATGGTTTTCTCAACTTTTTTACGGAACGGGCTGAATTTATCAGGCATCGCGCTTACTTCAAACGGCAGGTTCGTTGGCTTGAACAGGCTGTTATTACTGCCCGTGATCACATGCACCCCAGGATACTTTGAGGTGAGTTGCTTAAGCTGTTCCCGTTCATTGAGCCCCGGATACTCACCGACACCGAGTATATCAACACCATAAGCCTTTATAAGTTGAGCAATCTCTTCTACTGGCTCACCGGTGACTACCAGCAGCGTTTGCTGGTAGTTATTTAATTGCTGATTTAGCGCACAGAGTGACTCGTACAAAAATTGCTGACGGTGGTGCCCCATGGCGCAATAACCAAACTGATTGGGGGTAAACCATTCTTCGTCGATGCAATACACCAGCATTAATTTTTGGCAACGCGAAGCCAGCTCTGTTAATACCGGCTGATCGTCGAGGCGTAAATCGTGTCGGAACCAGTACAGGCCCGTTTTAGAAGAAGTCATATTCATAGCAGTCTTTACGATGTCCTTATCGATATGGATTTAAGCATAGATGAGAAAATTTAAAATAAACAGTCTGCCTGTTTTAATGGCTAAATTAACCCATAATCCATGGTGATGATTGCGATCGTTTTCAGGCGATTTACGTACAAAGCAGGGCACATCAAAAACAACGATTAAAAAAGGAACAATAGAGTGAGTCAGCCCGTATGTATTGTATGGTTCCGGCAGGATTTACGCGTAATTGATAACCCGGCATTGCTTGCAGCAGTTGAGCACGGCACCGTGGTACCGGTGTATATTTTTGACACAGAGCTCGATGAGGCTGACCAACCTGGTGGGGCTTCAAACTGGTGGCTTCATCATTCTCTGGTTTCACTGAACAAGCGTCTTAATGGTCACCTGCAGTGCTTTACCGGTGAGCCAAAGAAGATCCTCAACGAATTGGTCGATAAATTCAGTGCTCAGGCGATATTCTGGAACCGTTGCTACGAGCCGGCGGTTATCGACAGAGACAAGGAGATAAAACAGACCTTGCGCGAATGCGATTGCCTGGTCAGTAGCTTTAACGGATCACTGCTGTGGGAGCCAATGAGTATCCGCAAGCAGGATGGCGGCGTATACCGTGTGTTTACCCCTTACTACCGTAAAGGCTGTCTGCAGGCTTCAGCCCCTCGTTATCCGTCTTCTGCGCCCGAACGAATTACCTACGCCGACGTAGCAAATGAAGGGCACAGCATTGATGATGCCGGACTGCTACCTGAGATAAACTGGGACAGTGATTTTGCCAAACACTGGAAACCGGGCGAAGCGGGTGCTGCCGACAAACTTAGTGAATTTATTCAACACGCGGCAAAAGGGTACCAGGATCAACGTAACATCCCTTCGGTACGGGGCACATCCCGCTTATCCCCGCACCTGCACTTTGGCGAAATCTCGCCTAATCAGGTGTGGTATGCGCTGCTAAATGCCTTTGACGATGAGAGTAGTAGTGACCTGGATTGTTTTTTAAGTGAGCTGGGCTGGCGTGAGTTCAGCTACTACCTACTGTTTCATTTTCCTACCATTACCGATAAAAATTTTAACAGCCAGTTTGATAAGTTTAAGTGGCTTAACCAGGATGAAAAATACAGCGCCTGGACCAAAGGGAAAACCGGTATTCCCATTGTCGATGCAGGTATGCGCGAACTGTGGCAAACCGGCTATATGCATAACCGGGTAAGAATGATTGTCGGCTCGTTTTTAGTCAAAAATCTGCTCATCGACTGGCGTAAAGGTGAACGCTGGTTCTGGGACTGCCTGGTAGACGCCGACCGGGCCAGTAACTCTGCCAGCTGGCAATGGGTAGCGGGATCGGGTGCTGATGCAGCGCCGTATTTCCGCATTTTTAACCCGGTACTCCAGGGAGAAAAATTCGATAAGCAGGGCAGTTATGTAAAAAAATACTGCCCCGAGCTTGCCAACATGCCAGACAAATACCTCCACAAACCCTGGGATGCGCCCAAAGAGGTATTGAAAAAAGCCGGTGTTGAACTGGGCAGCACTTATCCCAAGCCTATTGCTGACCTCAAACAATCACGCCAGCGCGCGCTTGACGCGTACGCGGATACTAAGGAGGACTAATGGCCGGGGTCTTACGTTTAGTACTGGGCGATCAGCTCTCCCGCGAGATGTCGTGCCTCAGGGACTGCAACAAATCACAGGATAAGATCCTGCTCGCCGAGGTGCGCGAAGAAGCCACCTATGTGAAGCATCACAAGAAAAAGATTGTGTTGTTATTTTCGGCCATGCGCCACTTCGCTAAAGCGTTAAGCGACGATGGTTTCGATGTTATCTACCGGCGCTACGACGATGATAATAATCAGGGGTCGCTGCTCAATGAAGTTAAATACGCGTGCAGCCAACACAGTTTTGACAAAGTTGTAGTGACGTTTCCTGGTGAATACCGGGTACTCAAGAGCATGCAGCAGTGGCAACATCAGTTGCGGATACCGGTTGAGATTTGCGATGACGATCGCTTTATTGCCACGCTTGACCAGTTCAGCGAATGGGCCGAAGGACGAAAACAATGGCGCATGGAGTATTTTTACCGGGAAATGCGCAAGCTAACCGGGCTGTTAATGGAAGGTGATAAACCCATCGGCGGTAAATGGAACTACGATCAGGATAATCGCAAGTCACTGCCGGCGGAGGTGTCTCCGCCTAAGCCTTATACTGTCTCGCCGGATGACATTACCAGCGAAGTGATTGAACTGGTAGAAGCTGAGTTTGCCGATCACATGGGGGATGCTAAAGACTTCAATTATGCCGTAACCCGCGACGAAGCATTAAAGGTACTCGATCAGTTTATAGAACAGCGCTTTAAAGAGTTTGGCGATTATCAGGATGCCATGCGCGAGGGCAACGTGTGGCTGTTTCATTCCCACTTGTCATTCTATCTCAACTGCGGGTTATTGCTGCCCATGGAGGTAATGAAAGCGGCGGAACAGGCCTACTTCGACGGCGTCGCACCGCTCAATGCGGTAGAAGGCTTTATTCGTCAGATCCTGGGCTGGCGCGAATACGTTCGGGGTTTTTACTGGCACTGCATGCCGGACCTGCAGCAGGAAAATTATTTTAATCATCAGCGCAAGTTGCCAGATTTTTACTGGAGTGGACATACCAATATGAACTGTATGCGCCAGTGCATTGGTGATACTAAACGCCACGCCTACGCGCACCACATCCAGCGTTTGATGGTGATTGGTAATTTTAGTTTGCTGGCCGGATTATCGGTAGAAGCGGTAAATGAATGGTACCTGCTGGTGTATGCCGATGCCTTTGAGTGGGTGGAAATGCCTAATGTAAGCGGCATGATCCTGTTTGCCGACGGCGGTAATCTGGCCAGTAAACCCTATGTGGCGAGTGGTCAGTACATCAACCGGATGTCGGATTATTGCAAAAACTGCGGCTATGCGGTGTCTAAAAAAACGGGCAAAAACGCGTGTCCGTTTAACTATTTATACTGGGATTTTTTAATTAAGCACCGCGATAAACTGAGCAAAAACCACCGTATGGGGTTGATCTATAAAAGCCTTGACCGGATGTCCCAGGATACGGTGGATGCCATGCAGGAACAGGCAGAGCAGCTACTTTCGGCTATCGACGATGCGTAAAGCGGATTTGCCCGGTAAAATCTGTCCGGTATGCCAGCGTCCGTTTGTGTGGCGTAAAAAATGGGAAAAAAACTGGGCTGAAGTGAAGTACTGCTCAAAACGCTGCAGTAGTGCTCGTTCACGACACACCACAGCAAAATAATCGTCATGTAGTGAAACTGTCATTACTTTGCTGTGATATCCTCTGCTACTATAGTCTTAGTGAGCTAATTGCAGTTTGCCCGAACAGAAGCTAAAGATTTGAAAACTTATACTTGCCAGTGTGGTAACACTTTATATTTCGCCAATAGCCAGTGCTTGTCCTGCCAGCGCCCGGTGGGGTTTTTGTCGGATGCCAAGGTGATTTCCTCCTGCGACATTGATGCAGACGGTAACTGGATAGCTGGCCACAATGGGCAGGCTTACCGCCAGTGCAGCAATTATGCAAAGCAGAATATCTGCAACTGGCTGGTTCCGGTTGAAAGCGAATTTAAGCTCTGTCCGTCCTGCCAACTCACCGATACCATTCCGAACTTGTCCAAACCTGACAACATGAAACTCTGGTTTCGTATGGAGCAGGCCAAACGGCATCTGCTTTACACGCTGTATAAGCTCGAGTTACCGGTTATTGGCAAGCGCCATACCCCCCGCGGTTTGTCCTTTCGCTTTCTAGAGGATGAAGTTTCTCAGGCCTTATATGGCCGGGAGCTCACCGTGCAGAATACGGTGCTAACTGGTCACAGCAATGGTGTGATCACCATCAACCTGAAAGAGGCGGAAGAGACTAAGCGCCTCGCTATGCGTGAGTTAATGAACGAACGCTATCGCACGCTGATTGGCCACTTCCGGCATGAATCAGGCCATTATTACTGGGATGTGCTGATCAAAGGAAGTCAGTATATTGAGGCCTTCAGGGCGTTATTTGGTGACGAGCGTAGGGATTATCAGCAAAGTCTGGAAAACTACTATGCCAACGGGCCTGCCGCTGACTGGCAACAACGCTGTATCAGTGCCTATGCCAGCATGCATCCATGGGAAGATTGGGCCGAGACATGGGCGCACTACCTGCATATGGTAGATACCCTTGAGACGGCCAATGAATACGAAACCAGTTTAGAAAACCGGTTGCTCTCCAACCCGCTAAATGCCGATCATCCGCATACCGCCAGTTACAACGAAGAAAGTTTTGATACCTTAATTGACGACTGGGATCAGCTTACTAACCTGCTTAACTCTTTGAACAACAGCATGGGCCTGGACGATGCTTATCCGTTTGTCATCAACGACAAGACCCGTGAAAAGCTCCATTTTATTCACCTGCTGGTTCGTCCGCTTTAACCTTTTCCCAGTCAAACCGGGGTAATTGCTCAAACGCGCGGTGCAGGCCGTCTGTCCACTGTTTTTTCATGGATTTGTACATCGGGCTGTTTAAGGTGTAGGTGTGATGAAAGGGCTCATCGAGCGAGTCATCCTGATACATCGCCAGTTCAATGGGCGGCCCCACCGAGATATTACTGCGAATAGTCGAATCCAATGACACCATTGCACAACGTGCGGCGTCCTCCAGCGTAGTGGTTTTAGCAATAATACGATCCAGAATTGGCTTTCCGTACTTGGTTTCACCAATTTGCAGGTAGGGTGTGTCTTCTGACGCGCTGATAAAATTACCCTGCGGATAGATGTGAAAAATCTCCGCGGCCTGGCCGGCTATTTGGCCGCCAAGAATAAAGTTAGACTCTGCACTGGCGTTGGATTTTTCCATCGCTTTTTCATGCAAAGTTTGCTCTGCCTGACTGAGCTTTCCAATGTACTGCGCTACTTCATACAGCTGCTTGCCGTGACGCAGACTGAATTCGGCGTCCGGATCATTGAGATCTCGATTGATGGCATTCATCACTGCCTGAGAAGTCGCCAGGCTGCCGGATGTCATTAGCACACAAACGCGCTCTCCCGGCCAGCAATAACGGCGCATTTTACTGTACGTGGCGACGTAATCGACACCGGCATTGGTGCGCGAATCTGATGCAAATACTAATCCGCGATTAACTTTTACGGCTAAACAATAGGTCAAAGGAAACTCTCTGAAAACACACGAAAAACAATAACGATAGCATGGAGGGATTCAGCGCATTTTTCCAGATTAATTTGTCATCAATTTGTCATTATTTTCATTGCAATTTCGGTCAAAAGTCGCTTAGATGTTATTTTGTATACCGAAAATAAGCTCTAGGGATTGTAGATGGCAATAAGATGGGGAAATTATCGGGTAGGGGAGTTTTACGATGAACTCATTCGCGTTGCAAATAAACCGCGTCCTGCTGCAGAAGAAATTTGTAAATACCTGCGCAACCTTACTGACCAGGAATTAGAAGAATATAAAACCGCCGCCAACACCGCTATCCATGTAATGGGTATTACATTCACGGTGTATACCGAAGAAGAAGGCTCAATCGACAGAGCCTGGCCGTTCGACATTATCCCCCGCATTATCGACAAAAAAGAATGGCTGCAAATTGAAAAGGGCCTCAAGCAGCGTGTTAAAGCGCTCAACATGTTTATCGACGATTTGTATAATGAGCAGCGTATTCTTGAGGCGGGTGTTGTGCCTAAAAGCCTGCTGGATGCGTCAAAAAACTTTCTGCCCGAATGCATGGGCATTAAACCTAAACACGGGGTATGGGCGCATATTTGTGGCTCGGATCTGGTGCGCGATCACAATGGCACTGTTTACGTACTGGAAGATAACCTACGGGTACCGTCGGGTGTATCTTACATGCTAGAAAATCGCCATGTGATGAAACGTGTTTTCCCGGATATGTTTGAAAAATACAACATTCTGCCGGTTGACGATTACCCGTCGCAGTTGTACGACATGCTTAGCCAGTTGTCGCCGCGCGACATTGAACAGCCCGAAGTAGTGGTACTAACACCGGGAATTTATAACTCCGCCTATTTTGAGCACGCCTATCTTGCACAGCAGATGGGGGCCGAACTGGTGGTAGGCAGTGATTTAGTCGTCGCTGACGACGACATTGTGTATATGCGTACCGTTGACGGCCTGTCGCGGGTGGATGTGATTTACCGTCGAATCGATGATGCCTTTCTCGATCCGGAAGCTTTCCGGGAAGACTCCATGCTGGGTGTGCCCGGATTAATGCGGGCCTGGAAAGCCGGTAACGTTGGCCTGGCCAATGCACCGGGTGCCGGCGTTGCCGACGATAAGGTAGTGTATGCTTTTGTGCCTGAGATCATTAAATTCTATCTCGATGAAGAGCCGCTACTGCCTAATGTCCCCACCTATAAGTGTGTTAATAAAGATGAACGGGATTACGTTATTGAGAACATTGAAAAGATGGTAGTCAAACCGGCTAATGAATCGGGCGGCTATGGCATGCTGATTGGTCCTCACGCCACTAAAGCAGAACGTGAAAAATTTGTTCGCCTGATCCGCCGTGACCCCCGTAATTACGTGGCTCAGCCCATGTTGTTGTTATCGACCGCTCCTACTATTATCGGCACTAAAGCCGAACCCCGACACCTTGACCTCAGACCGTTTATCTTAAGCGGCAATGACATCAGCGTGACCACTGGCGGGCTTACCCGGGTAGCCATGCGTAAAGGCTCTACTGTGGTTAATTCGTCGCAGGGTGGTGGTAGTAAAGATACCTGGATTGTAGACATGGAGGCCGACTAACGATGTTATCTAGGGTAGCTAATCATATTTACTGGATGGAGCGTTATCTGGAGCGTGCGGAAAACACCGCTCGCTTAATTCAGGTAAACACCCACCTTTTACTCGACTTACCACGCAACGTTACTCTTGGCTGGGAACCCATTATCGACATGTTGTCGTTTCGGGATGTGTTTTACGACCTGTATAAAGAAGCCGATGAAAAAAGCGTAATCAAATTTATGGTGACTGACACGGCTAACCCCGGGTCTATCATCAACTGCCTTGCGGCGGTGCGTGAAAATGCGCGGATCATTCGTGAAATTATTCCCTCAGAAGCCTGGGAACAAATCAACAACCTGTATATTGCAGCCAAAGCCGATGGCCAGAGCGTGTTAACCCGCCGGCACCGGTTTAACTGTCTGCATCGTATTATTGTGGCCAACCAAACCATTACCGGCTTGCTTGGTGGAACCATGCTGCGTGGCGAAGGATATGCCTTCCTGCGACTCGGCCGCCATCTGGAACGTACCGATATGACATCACGCATTATTGATGTGCGTTCAGCGTCGCTGTTACCGGATCTTTCACCGGAGCAGTCGGCGTTCGAAAATATCCAGTGGATGGGAGTGTTAAAGTCGCTAACGGCGTATCAGATGTACCGCCAGGAAATGCGTATCAGAATTAACCGTGCTGACGTGTTGGAATTTTTAATCAACAATAAACAATTCCCGCGTTCACTTCAGCATGGCCTGATGCAAATTGGCAAATGCCTGCTGGAGCTGCCGAACTCTGAAAGTATTTCACAGCAGGTCAAAGCGTTATCAGAGGAATTACAACAACTCGATACCCATGAACTGACTCAGGACAGACTCCACGAAGTCATTGATGACATTCAGCTTGGTGTAGTGAAACTCCACCAGGCGATTGACAGTCAGTATTTTTAAACATAACCCGTTTACCTGTATTTTTTACCTTTCGCCATCTAGGCTTAGCAATAGTGGATATAACAGGTAAACGGGCATCGTGTCTCTCTCAAACATATCAATTATACGCCTTGGTTTGGTAAAGACAGTTGTTGCCGCGGTATTAACCGTGGTTTGTAACTTTGTGTGGGCAACAAACGAGGAAGGCAAGGTTCATAATATCCGGGTGCCAGCCCGGGTTTTTGATGACAATACTATCCACTCTTATTTTGTAGATGTTCTTACCCTGGCGCTTAATAAAACCCAACGTAACGGTTTACCTTTCAGAATTGTGCCGGATCCTTTTAATGCCAACCAGGATAGACTCCTTCGTCAGGTTAAAGAGGGCTCAACCGATGTGACCTGGGCGGTAACATCAATCGAAAGGGAAGAAGCGAATCAGGCCGTGTTTTTTCCGCTTGCACGAGGCTTGCTCGGTTATCGTGTTTTTCTGATTCACCCGGATAATGAAAATGAATATCGCGAAAAGCCTTTAAGCGAACTAAAAGAGAGTTTATCAGTGCAGGGGATTGGCTGGCCGGACACCGATATTATGCGATTTAATGGCTATCGCGTTAAAGAAGTGCCCATGTCAATGATGTTTAAATTGATAGAATCGAAAATGGCCGATTATTTTCCCCGTTCTGTTATGGAAATAGAATTTGAGTTGTCATCCCGACAAAGCGAGCCGTTAATGATTGAGCCGGCCAGAGGCTTTTACTATCCATCCCCGATGTATTTTTTTGTTAATAAGCGCAATCGGATGCTCGCCGAAAGAATTCATAAAGGGCTCGATATTGCATTGAATGATGGTAGTCTGGTCGCGCTATTCAATAAGCAACCTTTCTCTCAATCTGCCTTTAAGATACTCAAAGGCAGAGATATTCTTAAGCTTCAGAATCCTCTTCTTTCTCCTCAATCGCAGCGCACGCTGGAGAACTATAAAGATTTCATTGTTACGCAATAATTAGTTTATTTAACAGTGATATACCTATTTATTTTGGAAGTTCTCTTTTATTTCTAGCCGCTCGGTCTATAATAGCTAGACGGTCGGTCTAAAAAGGTGCGGTATGCAGGAAAGTCGAAGGGGGAGGCCCCCCAAATCAGCCAGAAATTTTGCTGACACAAAAGAGGCATTGTTATTAGCTGGTATGGCTATTCTTACAGAGCGAGGCTTTAACACTGTAGGAATAGATATGATCCTTAAACGTGTTGGGGTGCCTAAGGGCTCGTTTTATCACTACTTTAAAAATAAGGACGATTTTGGACTGCAGGTGATAGATCGTTATGACCAGTATTTTTGCGCTAAGTTACGCCGTTGCCTGGCCTCTCAACCGTCAGAGCCTCTCAAAGGAATAGAAGCATTTGTTAGTGAAGCCATCGATGGGATGGAAAAGTATCGGTTTAGCAGAGGTTGTCTAATCGGTAACTTTGGCCAGGAAATGCCAATCCTGTCGGCGTCTTTCAAGCAACCGCTGGCTCAGTGTTTAAAAAACTGGACATCCATGCTGGCACATAACCTGGAGCAGGCGAAAGTTCTCGGTTTAATTCAGCAGGAGACAGACTGTTTACAGCAGGCTGAGTTTTTCTGGATTGGTTGGGAAGGCGCCATTCTGACTGCCAAGGTCATGCAGTCGAGCTCGCCAATGCAAAAATTTGCCGATGGTTTTATCCATCAACTTTCTATCAAGCGTTAACCCCGGAGGGCACAATGTTTAAAGCGATTTATATTAATAAAGACGACCAGGACTACACTGCAGAAATTACCGAACTTGATGAGTCGGCATTACCAGATGAGGATGTCCTGATAGCGGTTGACTACAGCACGTTGAATTACAAGGATGCGCTGGGCATTACTGGTAAAAGCCCGGTAGTCAGACAATTCCCTATGGTAGCGGGTATTGATTTGGCGGGTACGGTGATTGAAAGCCGTTCAGAAAGATTCTCCACTGGCGATAAGGTACTGGTAAACGGCTGGGGGCTGGGCGAGCAGTATTGGGGAGGGTTAGCACAAAAAGCCCGAATCAACGCTGATTTTGTGCAACAGATGCCAGCGGGCCTATCCAGTCAGCACGCTATGGCAGTGGGCACTGCCGGTTATACCGCCATGCTGTGTGTGATGGCGCTTGAATCGCAGGGCGTTACACCTGACAAGGGCGAGGTGCTGGTTACCGGTGCAAATGGTGGTGTGGGCACCACTGCTATTGCAATCCTGGCGAACCTTGGTTACGACGTAGTGGCCTCTACAGGTCGGTTAGAACAGGCGGATACGTTAAAAGGCCTGGGCGCCAAAGAGGTCATCGATCGTGCGACACTCAGTGAACCAGGTCGCCCACTGGCTAAAGAGCGTTGGGCGGGTGTCGTCGATTCTGTAGGGAGTCACACGTTGGCTAATGCCTGTGCGGCCACTCAGTCTGAGGGGGCGGTAGCAGCTTGTGGCCTGGCTCAGGGCATGGATTTTCCGGCTACCGTAGCGCCATTTATTCTGCGCGGCGTAAAACTGATGGGGATTAACAGTGTGACACAAACCCTGGCGGTGCGTGAGAAAGCCTGGGCACGGGTTATAAAAGACTTACCTGAAAGCAGCCTCTCGACCATTACCAAACAGGTTACCCTGGCAGAAGCGCTTGAGGTTGCTCCTCAGTTTCTGTCAGGTCAGGTACAGGGTCGAATTGTTGTCGACGTGAATGCCTGATTGATTGACGAGCTCCCCTTACACCAGGGGAGCATTGTTTTTCTATCACCGAAATTTAAAATCCTCTATCGTTGTTTTTCTCCTCTGTCTGCCACGCCTCACTGTTTAACTCATCACAGGAGCCTTTTATTCTTCAGGAATAGATCACCAGGTGTATACTGCGATTGGTTTTATTAGCTACGAATAAAATACGTTTGAAAAAGCAATTGGAACCCAAAAAGGAACGCGTCGGGGGTGGGTTGTTTGACAAGGAGCTTACTCTGCAGATTGACAATACATCGGGGTTTTGGTGATAAAATCACCATAAATGGTTACGCGTAACGCTTTATGCCAGGTTTTCAGTGTGTTTTTCCCGTAAAAGCAATGTTGGTAGCATCCGGCCGGAAAGGAGAATAGTTGGCTGGTTCCTCTATGAAACGATTGTTTCACGCGTGTAGCAAGCACCAGCATGGCTATTATTAAGGAATGTTCAGGTCTGTTTTTACACTACTCCCAAGTAAATTAGCGTGCTGGTTTTACCCGCTCAAGGGAAAAAAACGGCTGGTTATAACTCCCGGAATTCACCGCCGATTCGAACTAAACTATCTTTTCGGGGCGTTTAGATAGGCTAATTGTGCGCTATAATGTTTGTGATACTTGTCCTTAGCCGGTGGCTGCATTTGGTATTATGCAGGTCTGTCTGCAGTGATAGTCAGGTTATTCAGGAGTTAAAGCTAATCGGTACTCAAAAACTGTTTATCAAAATTCTGACGGTTATTATTGTTGTTGAAACAATGATAATGGTTGGGCTTTACGCATTACCTACTGAGTTATCGCCGTGGCAATATGCACTGGTTGATGCAGCATTCCTTGCTTTGCTCTCCATGCCGGTGATTTACTTCTTAGTCATCCAGCCCTATGAGAAGAGTCTGCTTAAGATGCGTGCTGACGAAAAGCGTATCCTTTGTCAGTTGAGGCAGGTGAATAACGACCTTGCGTTGCAAAAACGAACGCTCGATGAACACGCCATAGTGAGTACCGCAGGTAAAAGCGGTGATATCATCTATGTAAATGATAAGTTCTGCCAGATAAGCGGCTTCACTCGCGAGGAACTACTTGGTCAGAATCATCGAATTGTCAACTCGGGTTATCATAGCAAAGGCTTCTTCAAAGCGCTTTGGTCGACGATTTCCAGCGGCAATGTATGGCACGGTGATATTAAAAACAGGGCGAAAGATGGTACATTTTACTGGGTAAATGCCACCATCGTTCCGGTGCTGGATGAACACGACAAGCCTTATCAATATATCGCCATTCGTACCGACATTACGGCGCAAAAGCGTACGGAAGAAACCCTTAACCAGGCGCAGCGAGTTGGTCATATTGGTAGTTGGGACTGGAATCAGAAAACTGAAAAGCTGGTTTGGTCAGAAGAAATCTACAACATTTGTGGATTTCCCCAGTCTGTCCGCTCGACCAGTAAAGAACTCTTTATCACCGTCATCCATCCTGATGACAGAGAATACGTGCTGCAGCGGTTTGATCTTTCTAAAACCACGAATACGCCGTTTGATGTGGAGCATCGTATCACCCGCCAGGGTAATGGCGAGGTGCGCTGGGTACATGAGAAGTGCGTGCACGATCGTGATGTGATGGGCAACGTAGTGCAATCCCATGGCATTGTTCAGGACATCACTGAACGCAAACTAGCGCAGCAAAAAATTAAGCAATTGGCCATGACGGACCAGCTAACCGGGCTGGCTAACCGCAACCAGTTTTATGCCACCTTTGACAAATTCATTTCTATGGCTGAGCGGGATAGTGCGCTACTCGGCGTAATGATCCTCGATTTGGACAGGTTTAAATCCGTTAACGATAATTATGGTCATCAGACCGGGGATAAGCTCCTGCATATTATCGCTCAGGAATTTCGTGAAAACTGCCGGCAAATCGATTTAATTGCCCGTCTGGGCGGCGACGAGTTTGCCATTGTGCTCTACAAACCACTTGATAAAGGGGCAATAAGAGAGGTAGCCAGCCGCATTATCCGTGCTTTCGAAGCGCCAATGCATGTTAATGGCCACCGTTTACAGGTAGGCGTGAGTATTGGTATCTCAATATTTCCCAACCATGGTACCGAGCAACACGCGCTAATAGAAAATGCCGACGCGGCACTTTATGAAGTAAAACGCCAGGGTAAAAACAACTTTCGTTTTTACGTTCCAACGACTATACGCTCAGCTAGCGAATTGCGTTTTACCATTATTGTGCCGATGAAAATAATTTGTCCTGTCGAAGAATATTTTCCACTCTGAATGTCATAGGTAGATGGACCGACAAAGCGCATAATCGCGCGGTTTTCATCTATTGGTTACAGCATTCATGCAATTTACTAATGACCGTGTTTCCGTTTACGCATTGCCGGAAAGTCAGCTGACTTCAGACTATGCGATTGATATTGGTACCCGTTATCGCGACGCCTCACTGATCGAGCTACCAGGTGGCGAAGCCTGGGTATTTGACTACGGTGTTATGGTTTTCTGGGGCATCGACGAAGATGAACGTTTGTCGCTGTTACATCGCTTAAAGATTCAGAGCGAGTTGCTGGCTGGTGAACATCAGGAGCATTTTCGGTTTACCGTTGGTGCGGGTGAGGTCAAGCTGCAAAAAGACCATATTACGCTATCGTCGGATGATCCTTTGCTCCGTCTGGCGATAAGTCACGCGCTGGCACAGTCCATCAAGCTTAATGATTATGAACTCAGAGCTCAGCATACTATTGCTGAATACAGTCACTTACCCAAAGTGCTCGCCGAGACCGGCTCTATCAAGCTGGGGCGACGTGACATCGCCAGTATTCGCGGGCATCTGTTTAGCACTAAAAGCGACATTTTCCTGCATTATAATCTGCTCGATACCCCTGAGTTTTTCTGGGAATACCCGGTTTACGAACTGGCCTACAACACGGCAGCGAAGTATCTTGATATTCGCCCCCGGGTTGAGCTGTTATCGAACAAACTTAATGTTATCCACGAATTGTTCGATATGCTGGCCGACGAACTTAATCATAAGCACTCTTCGTTTTTAGAGTGGATCATTATCATCCTTATTGCCTTTGAAATAGTTATGGTTGGTGCAGAAGGGCTGTTGTCTCTGTTTTAACACTGAGCCAGTTACCCCTCATTTGGGGTAACGGCCAGTGACTCACGCTGGATAAGTTCGCCATGCAGGATAACGGTGTCGATGGTTTGCCAGTTTTCCACGTCTTGTTTCGGATTTTTGTGCAAAATAAGCAAGTTTGCGACTTTTCCCGGCTCAATGGTGCCATACTGGTTTTCCAATCCAAATTGCTGTGGGCCGTTTATAGTCGCTGCGGCAAAGATTTGTGACGCGCTTATTCCCGCCGCGGCCATTTGTTGCATTTCATAATAGGTAGAGAGCCCCGGAGCGGCCGCAAAAGAGGGGCTTGACGGGTAATCAGAAGCCAGTAGCAATGGATGATTGTGGCTGGCAAGATAAGCGGCAGCCTGTTTAGCCCGGTTTACCCCGTAGCCACTCAGTTCAAATACTTTGGCGTCGGGTAATCCACCAAAATCTGCACTGATTTCGCGTTTAAACCATTGCCCTTCATGAGTCGAATACCATTGAAGCAGCGCTGCAGGTAACACTTTTTTTCGCCGTTCGTCACTGAGCGTGCTGTTATCATACATCTCCTGCAGCGATAGCATCACCTGGATAGTAGGCATATAGGCGGTATCTGTGTTAATCAGCCTGTCTAGGGTGGCGTTAACCGGTGGGTTATCCGGGGCAGCCTGCCATTGCCAGTTCCATAGGCCATGGGCGATTCCATCTACCTTATGTTCCAGGGCAATCTGATACATGTCGAGGGCATTGGCATGGGCCCAAATCTGAAGATTCGCTTTATCTGCGGCTTTGCGGATGCGTTGCAGTGTATCATCGGTTAATAGCGGCCAGTGAGAAGCCCCGCCAAATCCATCCTCAATGTATATTTTGATGCAGGGTGAGCCTGTTTTGGCTATCGCAGTCACCACCGCTTCCGGCGTATGTTGGGCAGGATCTATATTGTCAGGTAAAGTAACCTTAGCAGGGGTTTCAATGACAAAATATTTAGCCTTTTGCAGAGTAAACTCTGCAGACAGGTGAGGGTAACCGCCAATCACAGGAATGGACTGACATGTAAAATAATCAGGGTGTTGCTGTGCAGCGGTAAATCTGGATTCTCCATCACTCCCCCCCAGGTTAAGTACCTGAGTAATCCCATAATACAACAGGCTTCTGGGTAATTGCGTTAAATACTCATCAACCATCCCGGCATACTGACTGGCATTAGGCGAATCAAGAAAACCAATCCCCGGGATACTGCCTACATGCACGTGGCTATCCATAATACCGGGCGTAAGGTATTTACCTTCACCTTCAATAATAGTGGCAGCGGGGTTGTATGGCCGCAACGGAACAGTGGTTACCTCGGTGATAACGCCATCGACAATTCTTACCTGCGTATTTTTCTGAGCAGCATTAAGATGTGCCGACACGAGGGTGAAATTGTTGAGGATCATTTCGTCTGCCAGCGTGACGCCATGCCACAATGCCATTGTAGCCACCACTATCAGTTTTATTCTCATGTTAAGCTTTTCCTTGCCGGTCGTTGAAATCGACTTATTTTAAAATTGGACACTTGTCTTACAAGCAGAATTCTGTAAGAAAACGTACAACTGAAGGACAGAGAGGGGCAGTTATCATTACTGAACCGCAAATGTATCGCCTGGCGTAATCACAAACGACACAATGAGACTCGCGTATTCATACCCAAGAAACCATACTAACAAAAGGGAGTATACCTTCAGGGTATAGGAGTGGCGAGTAAAAGGTATTTCCCAGCCAATCGAAGCGCGTGTAAGTTTACACTATGTTAACGAATGGCTTGGTAAAGGTAGCTACGTTTAACCTGAGTGATCGTATCGTTTATTTTTTATCTGTTACGTAAACCCAGGTATAACAAACACCTACCATTGGACGCTGGATTGTTTTCACCAGTACAAAAAGTAAGTCAGCGACATAATAAATTTAACAAGTTGTTGCCAACTCATTCCATAGTCATAAAAAATGTAACAAATACAAGGTGGTGAATATGTCAATGCGTGGTGTGCTAAGACTGGCTGAAGTTCAGATGCGAGTACTGGATATGGCCGACTCCAAACAACATTACGGTACCCGGATGGGCTTGCACGAGATGATGACAGACGATAATGGTCTGGTTTACTTTAAAGCCTGGGCGGAACACGATCACCATAGTCTGGTATTGCGGGAAACTGATCAGGCCGGGTTGGATCATATCGCTTTTAAAGTCTACGACGATGCTACTCTGGATGATTTAGAAAAGAAAATTATCGACTTTGGCATTGAGGTAGAACGTGTGGATGCTGGCGTTTACCCTAAAAGTGGCCGCCGTTTAAAATTTATTCTGCCTACCGGACATGAAATGCATTTGTTTGCCGAAAAAGAGCAGGTAGGTAACTCACTCGGTACGCACAATCCTGATGTGATCCCAGATGATGATGTGTGTCGAGGCTTTCGTATAAACGGACTGGATCATGTGTTTATCGTTGGGCCAGATGCTGACCAAAACTTAAAACTGTTTACCGAAGTATTTGATTTTAACTATACCGAAAGGGTTATAGATGGCGAGGGCAATACGGTGTTGTTTTTCGTTAGCTGCTCAAGCCGGGCTCATGACATTGCTTTTGGGGTTAACCCCAATCCTGGCCTAATCCACCACGTTTCTTTCCGGCTTGAAAACTCCCAGGATCACATTCGAGCAGCCGACCTGATTGGCAAGTATGAAATACCGGTTGAAATGAATGATCGCCATGGTGTGACTCAGGTCAAAACGGTCTATTACTTCGATCCATCAGGTAATCGCAACGAAGTTTTTTGCGACGGTTATACCTATTATCCGGACATGCCGCTGTTAACCTGGACCATGGATGAACTAGGCCATGCCGCATTTTCACAGTCTCTGCATGTGCCGGAGAGTTTTTTAGGGGTATACACCTAACCAGTTTTGAATGGTATCCAACCACATTCAACAGCCGGCCTATCATTGATAGCCGGCTTTTTTATTCTGCGCAGCGTAACTGGTGCACTTTTTCATCAGCTTTAACGTAATGATAATAACTCAGGTTATTGCCCGGGCCAGATATGGAGTTATTGATCACCACACTGCTAAGCTGGATTGAGATGCATACGAACTATCGTACGCATGAGCTGCCGCATCCTGAAGTTGTGGTATTGAGTCACAAAAAACTCACTGAGGAATATTATCGAAATGCCGACGGAGTAGCGCCTGAATCGGACGTCGATATGCGGCTCAAAGCACTCTATGCTTTTGAGGATGGCGCTTATGGTACTATTTATATTCTGGACCCGCAGTCGGTTACTAATGCCCGCCACTATGACAATCCATTAGACAACCCCAATTTTAAAGAGGTTTTGCTGCATGAACTGGTGCATCACGTTCAGTGGCATTCAAAAGCGGTTAAGCAATGGCAGTGTAGTAATCAGGGCGAGCTGGAAGCTTACTTGTTGGGGGCCATGTACCTCAATCAATACAATACCCATGACACCATGACCAACCGGACTTTCTGGGCTAACAGTTATTCACGGTGCTAGGTTATTGGTGCGCTGACACACCCTATTAGTTGGTTTCGTTGCCAGGGTTTGCTGAACCAGTACATTACCACCACAGCCGCTTAACTTCAGAAAAACAGTTACAATTTAAACACTTCATCTAAGTCTCTAACGGATAAACGTCAGCCAGTTTTCGAGCAGATTAGCAAAATCCATCAGACCACAGCCTGAAACGGGGCCTTCAGCTAAATCTACATCGAACTCGCTGTGATTGAGTTCGGTGTTATTTAGGAACAGTTCTACTTCGTCGTCGGCTATCATCAGGTGATAAATTTTGCCGGTATATTCAAATTCCATTTGTTGTCTGGCGAGTAACCTTTCAATCGCTGTCAGTAGATTGGTAACAGCTTCAGTGTCTGCACCAATATCATGGCTTAGCCAGTCACCAAAGTATTCACTTTCCACATCGCATTTTGCCAGCGGTTCGCCGGTGACATCGGTTAAAAATTCAAAATCCATGGTTTATCTCAGGCAGTGGGTGGTACAAATACATGGCCGGTATTTTCCAGCTCGGTTAAGTACACACGAACGTCAAACTCAATTTGATGGTAGTCGGGCAACATGTGCCGGCACAGCTGATAAAAAGCTTTATTATGTTCTTTTTCCTTCAGGTGGGCGAGCTCATGCACCACAATCATATTTAAAAAAGCTTCCGGGGTAGTTTTAAACAGCTCACTCACCCTTAACTCATTTTTACTTTTCAGCTTGCCGCCCTGAACCCGCGAAACATAAGAATGCAGGCCCAGTGCATGGTTAACAATGTGAATTTTATTGTCGTAAATTACCTTACTCAATGGCTGCGTTTTCTTCATGTACTGATTTTTGATTGTCATCGCATAATCACGTAACGCTTTATCGTTATTCATGTTATGCACCCGGGGATAGCGAGTACGCAGCCAGTCTCCAAGCTTGTTGGCTTCCAATAGTTGGGCAACCTGATCCTGCAAATGTTGCGGATAATGAGACAGGTAGGTAAGGGGAGTAGCCATAGATGATTCTGTTTTACCGGTAAGACTCACCGCATTATACACGTAGGTAACTGAGGTGTTTAACCAAACTTTGGAACACTGTTACAGAAGCCTAATCCGGATTGTACGTGTAGGTTATTTTCAGCAGATAAAATAAATTAACAATATTGTAAAAATTCGCTACTCTAAAAGATATTGCCTTTGGTTACCCTACGGTTTAAGGCTCATGTTTTCTTAAAGTGATTGCATATTATGATGTTGCGGCTTTTTGTCTTGTTGTTCTTTTTTTCGGTCAGCACATCTGCCAAACAAGCCGAAGACTATAGCGTGATCCTGGTTAACTCGTTTAACGAATCTGACTTTGAAGTTAAAATGATGTACCGGTTAATGACCCAGGTGTCTGCGACGGAAAATATCCTGGTGTTAACGGTACCGGCCTATTACGCCGATTCCGTTGAAGATTTTGGCCCTGACGTCAAAAAAACCATTCTCGATAATTTTAACTATCAATTACAGACCCTCCTTAGTGATAAACAAACCGCGAGTTTTTCCAGACTGATTGCGATTGGTCGCCATGCCAGTGTATTTGTGGATACCAACCCGAGCATCCTACCCAACGCAGAACGCTTTTTTTTACACATTGACTGGAGTCCCAGATCGGGCACCCTGGTGCGTTCTGACTATGAGCCTGAGTTATCTTACTCGCAGATTTTAAACGCTTTACCTGATACCAAAGAAATATTGCTGGTACATGGCAACCTTGGCCTGGAGCAGGATAACGGATTGGTACAAAACTTTGTATCACAGGTCCCCCCCGGCATTGACTTCCGATATTTCAACCCAGCTCAATTCCCCGAGCAAACGCTGACTGCATTACGCAATAGCGAAGCTGGTACGCCGATTATATACATCAACTATAAATTTTATGAACGTAACTGGGAGACCGTGCATAACTGGTTAACCACGCAAACCAGGCATCCCGTGTTTACCATATTTGCTCATAATTTGAGCCGTTATGCCGGTGGCGCTGTGGTGGTGCCGGAAAGAATAGCCGATGCTGCCATTGCCCTGGCTGCCGGTAAGCAGTTGCCTGTTCATCAAAATAATGTGGTCAGCCAGCAATTCAACGCACAGCAGCTGGACCGTTGGGATATTGATGCAGATGCGTTGCCGCCTGGTGCTGAACTGGTGAATGAAGAACCCTCGGTTTACTCCTTAGAGGTGGTACTAGTTATTGTGAGTTCTTTTCTGGTAATCATCATTGTTATGACCATATTCATGCTGTATCGCGCCCACTTACATAATAAAAATATGGTAAAAGCTTTAGTGGATGCTGACAGCGCCAACCGTTCTAAGAGCGAGTTTCTGGCTAATATGAGCCACGAAATCCGAACGCCGATGAATGGTGTTCTGGGCACTCTGCAGGTGCTGGAGCGTGCAGATTTAACCAGCCAAACCAAAGAACGGGTCAGCAAAGCATTATTTTCAGCTAAACACCTGTTATACCAATTGCCTTAAAAGTTTGATCTAATGGCAGTATTCATATTCGAGTGATTTTCATATGCATACCGCCGACGACTTTAAACAATTAGCAAAGCAGACATCCAACGGCCAATTACGGACCCGCTATTTAGCTTTGTATCATTTCAAGAAAGGAGAAACACGTACTCAGATAGCCGCTTACCTTGGGGTTGCCAGAGGCAGTGTTAATACATGGGTATCCAACTATCTGGCTCACGGACTTGAAGGCCTGCAATCCAAACCTAGTCCGGGTAGACCCTGCCAGCTCTCCGTCTCTCAGCGAGAACAGGTCGCACATTTTATTGAAGAAAACGCGGTTAAAAAGGAAGGAGGTCGTTTGATTGCTCAGGATGTACGACAATACATTAGCGACACCTTCCAAATCGACTATCAGTTGCGAAACGTATACCGCATCATGGATACGCTCGGTTTCAGTTGGATAACCAACCGCTCTAAACACCCTAAACAATCACAGCAAACCCAAGATACTTTTAAAAAACTTCCAGTTGGAAACGATCCTTCACACTCCAGGTCATCTCCCTCTGGATCGCGTTGACGTCTGGTTCCAAGACGAAGCACGATTCGGTCAGCAAAATCAGACGTCCAGAATATGGGCTGCGAAGGGCAGCAGACCAAGAGTGGTAAAGCAACAGCAATTCGATTATGGCTATATCTTTGGTGCGGTGTGTCCGAGCAATGGCAATACCCAGGCGCTTATCAGCCCTCTTGTCAATAAAGAGGTGATGAAGCAGCATCTGAAATTGATCAGCGAAGCGACAGAGCCTGGGCGTCATGCCGTTGTTGTGATGGATGGCGCTGGCTGGCATACATTCGACACGGCCAGCCCATTTACCAACGTCAGTCTCGTAAAACTCCCAGCCTATTCTCCGGAGCTGAACCCGATGGAACAGGTATGGCAATGGCTACGGCAGCGTTGCTTATCAAACCGGGTATTTCGAGGTTACGAAGAAATAGTAGAACAGGTCTCTCGTGCCTGGAATACATTCATTGCGGATGTTGAGCGAGTCAAAAGTCTCTGTTGGAGAGAGTGGACAAATTTGGTCAATTAATTAATGCAATTGGTATTAACCATCATCAATGACATACTCGACTACTCCAAAATTGAGGCCAATAAACTCGAACTCGAGGAACAACCATTTTCACTGCTGGAAATTACCGAGTCTGCCGTGTCGGATCTTCAAGCACTGGCACAGAGCAAAGACCTGAAGCTGGAGGTGGTGGTTGAGAGCTCCTTCCAGGATGGCTGGCTGGGCGATTCGGTTAGGGTTAAACAAATCATTGTTAACCTGGTATCCAATGCGGTGAAATTTACCGAGTCGGGTTCGGTAACCATCAGGTTAAGCCTTGCCCCCGTCAGTAACCAACAAGAACAAATTGTAATAGAAGTAACCGATACAGGTATCGGCATGAGTAAAACGATGCAGGGTAAGATTTTTGAGCGCTTCTCTCAGGCCGATGCATCCAGCACACGTAAGGTTGGTGGTACCGGCCTTGGTATGGCTATCACCCATGGTCTGGTAGCCATAATGGATGGACGACTCAGCCTAAAAAGCGCCGAACAGCAGGGCACCCGGGTAACGGTGGAACTGCCATTACCGCAGACCGACCTGGACAGGGAAGCCGAATTACCTTCAAGCCTGACGGTACCCGACTTTACCGGCAAATACGTGTTAATAGCAGAAGACAATATGATTAATCAGACCGTCATTGAGTCTATGCTGGAGTCGACCAATGTGAGCTTTGATATTGTCGAAAATGGTCAGTTGGCGCTGGATACTGTTAACAGCAAGAAGGGCAGTTATGATGTGGTGCTGATGGATATTCAAATGCCGGTCATGGATGGTGTTCAGGCATGCAAGGAAATTAAAGCGCAATTCCCGAATCTGCCCGTCATCGCGCTAACGGCAGATGTAATGGCTGATGAAGTGCGAAAATACCTGCAACTGGGGTTCGATGAGCATATTGGTAAACCTATTGATATGAACCATTTGTATAGCGTTTTGGCCACAATTTTCAGAAGCCACTGACGGCCGCTGGTTTGTGACGCTTTGCCCTTCGGGGGTGATACAGATGAGCTTTTCATGCGTAGCAGGCAATAAGCCAAGCAAAGCAGGTAAAGCCAATGCATAAGAACAACAATGAAATCGTCACGCTATTTACTTACCGTTATCTACTCGACGAACCGCAGCCGCCACATGATTTTAAGCAGGATATTGAGGATCTCAGAGTTTTTCCGGAACGTCTGGAAATTAGCCATGTTGATGAATGGCGTAGCTATATCCGGCGTTACATTAACCGTAAAAAACTTAGCGATGCAGAGCTGGAAACGCTTACAAAACGCCTCGATATTCCCGAAATTTCTGAGGAGTTTCAGTATCTAAAGGCGATATTAATTACCGCCCTTAAAATAAATGACAGCCCGGAAATCAAAGTTATCAACACGCCGCTAAAAGCTTACCTTAATAAACTAATCAAGATGTAATATCAGATAGTCAGGTTCGTAAATAGGGCGCTACATAAGGCTTATTGGCTGCGATTTCTTCATGACTCAGCCCTTTTAATTCGTAGGGGAATACCAACCAGTCTGAGGTTTCATGCAGGCAAAAGTCGGGCTTGAGGGTAGTGCGGTTATATCCACTTCGCTGATAAAGGGTGGCTATTCGGACTTTTTCGGGCATGTTTCGTTTGAGCTTGGTACTTAAGCGATTAATCACCGCAGTGATGTTATGGCCCGAACTGAACACGTCATCCACAATCAGCAAACCGTCATCAATATTCAAATTTTCAATAAGGTACTGGGTTCCATGCACTCGTATGCGCTCAGGCGTTTCTACCATATTCTGGTATTCTGGCAATCCTGGATAAGAGGTTCTTAACGCTATATGGTCCGTTTGTACGCCCAGCGTTTGCAGGCACTCCTGCACGTAAATGCCTACAGCGCTGCCGCCGCGCCACAAGCCAACAATAAAGGTAGGCCGAAAACCACTTTCAAAAATCTGACCCCCTAAACGAAAAGAATCTTCAATAATCTGCTGTTCTTCAAGATAACGCTTTTCCACCGAGCATCTCCAGTGTGACACAGTGCCATGTTAAGGCTACCATAGCATTTGACTGGCCGGTTAGTTAATACCTTTTACAGGACAAGCAATGAAAAGCAAAACATATTTAAATGCCCAGGGGTTGCTGGATGATTCATTTAAACTGGCAGCTCAGGTCTATGATTCAGGGTTTGAGCCGACTTTTATTATTGCTGTGTGGCGTGGCGGCGCCCCCATTGGCATAGCGGTGCAGGAATATCTGGCGTTTCATGGCATCGAAACCGATAACATTGCTATTCGAACGTCTTCCTATCAGGGTATTGATGATCAGGCCAAAGAAGTCAAAGTACATGGCTTAAACTACTTGGTTAAGAATATTCAGCATCAGGACAAGCTGTTAATAGTTGATGACGTGTTTGATAGCGGCCGTTCCGTGCAGGCCATCATTAATAAACTGACTGATTTGTGCCGCCTTAATACGCCGGAGGATATTCGTGTAGCGGTGCCATATTACAAGCCACAGCGTAATCAAACCGAACTGGTGCCAGATTATTATCTCTATGAAACAGAAGCCTGGCTTAAGTACCCGCATTCATTAGAGGGGCTCAGTACTCAGGAGATTGCTCAAAACCGCCCTGAGTTGTACGAGATCCTCAAAGCGCATTTGAAGGACGAATAAGGTACTTGTAAAGCAAGGCAGGAGAGCTAACGTGTTAGCCATTAATAAACTGGTTCATTAATTCATAAACCAGGTCACATTCTTCTTCGGCCAAAGTGTTCAATAGTAAAAAGCCGTGAACCATGCCTTCAAATACATTTAATTGCACTGATACGCTTGATTTGAGCAGTTTTTCGGCATAGGCGTACGCTTCATCCTGTAACGGATCGCAATTGGCCACAATCAATAATGTTTCAGGCATGCAAGCAGGCACCGGCATAAAAAGTGGCGATACCTGTTTTCTGTCTTCACCGTTTTGCAGGTAATTATCAAAATACCAGGCAACACCTTGTTTTTCCAATAAATAACCGCTGCCATAAGCATCCATTGAAGGGTGTTCCATGGTGTAATCGAGACTCGGATAAAGCAGGATTTGCTTACTTATTTCAGCACTATATTGCGCTGAGGCCGATAGTGTTGCGGTAAGAGCTGCGCCGGCGCTGTCACCAGCCAGTATGAGCTCGTCTTTAAATCCAACGCTACCTAACAGAGATTGGTAGTGCGTTAATAGAAATTTGCAGTCTTCAATAGCCGCTGGATAAGGGTGTTCCGGAGACAAGCGGTAGTCCAATGTAATGACAACGCTATTAGTGTGAATAGCCATTCTGCGGCTTATCGCATCGTAGATCTCCAGATCGCCGCACATATGGCCACCGCCATGTAAATGAAGTATCACTGGCAATTTAGCCGTTGGGTCCGGCGAATAAATACGAAAAGTTATTTCTGTACGAGAATCAGTTTCTACAAAAAAGCTGCCGTCTGAGACATACCGGACATCCGGACCTTTACCATTTATGGCCGACAGATTTGCCATATTGGCGCGCGCAAGTGCCGGCGAAGGTTGAATACCATTTTGCAAAGCCTGATTTCTGGCGATGGTAACTTGTTCAAGAAAAGCGCTAAGTTTTGCTGAAACTGCATTCATCAATGAATAACTCCAGATAGCTGGTGAATACCAAGCTTACAACAAGTAAAAACAGAATAGCCAAAATTCATGAAAAAACCGAATACCCATGATGGGCAATTGGATTTAACGTCGCTGGTTTAGAGAATCACATGTAATGGTTCACATACTGTTATAAAATTCACTAAGCGCAGGGTTGCATAATCTAAACACTTAACTGATGTAATAATGTGAGTAGACGGAATCAATGAGCCCGTATTAAGCAATGGATTAAATGTTCGAAATGGGTGGTATTGATTAAATCAGGCCCCCTCAACCTTTCATGGCAAGTTGACATCCTCGGGGTCTATATCTAGTCTGATTCATTTAATTGTTTGTTATCACAATAGTTTTTAAACAATTACACTCTGCAACCTCCGTATTGATTGAGAACTCAACTGTTATGCTTTAGGTATCTTCAAAATGATTTAATTCTAAACAGTCGAGACAAGGGTATACCAAATGATTCAAAATCTAGGTGCTCAACATCGAGTGTGCCAGCCATATTAAAATGTGCCCAAGCAATAACACTGCCTTTTGAAATAAGGTCAATTTCAGACTCCCGTTCTTCCTTGGAAGAAATTTCTTTGTGGTGTTTTTTCAGAAACAAATAATTCCAAAGGACAATAATGTTTTGTAGTACAACGCAAGAGAGCATTGCCTTATCTATGTTTTCATGGTCGCCCACCTTAAGCTTACCGCCTCGCCCATGAAAAATTGCTGCTTTAAATTTCTGCCCAAGTTCAGCACGGTTCAATTGCTTCTGGATTCTTCGTCTAAGGTCATTGTCATCCATATATGAATAGATAAATTGGGTTTTTAGAAGCTTTCCAAATTCTTTCATGGCTTTATATAGAGCGCTGTCTCCCTTTGAAGAAAGCATGCGAAATAGCGTTGAAGCTGACGCGTAGCCAAGTTTAATAGTTGTCATTAAGCGCAAGATGTCATCCCAATTTTCCAATATCAATTTTTTGTTTATTGCAGAATTTGGCACAACAGGTAATGTGCTTTTTGACCTAGTTAGAGAGTGTGTATAACTATGTAGGGTTCTTTCTTCAATCTCCTTGAAACGCGGCGCGTACGAAACGTTAAGAAAAAATAGGCCTGTGAATGCAGCATCTGTATAGCCAAACTCATCAGTAGAATGGCGGTGTGTCTTTTTATTGAACGTTTCGTCATCTAAATCTCTTACAAACAAATCCTTTTCTGACTCTTCGTAAATGTTTTCTCTTGCACGCACCAGGCCATCTATCATGTAGGCAGCTTCTCTTTCTGATGAAGATAGAACATTAACGTGGAAAAAGGATTGCTTGTTGTCAACAAAACTATTGGCTGAGAATAGCGGCAGTCTGGTGGAATCATTAATTACCCCAGGTTTTGTCTAAACCTTTCAATAAGGTTTGTCGTCTAATGTTTCAGGTTATTGCATTAAGCGCTCTGTATTAAGTAAAAATATTCATAAGCTTTTACGTATTTTACTGCCTAATCATTTATGAGTTATTTGGATAAAATCCAGGTATTCACTCATGAATTAAAATGATTATGCTCGCACTTGTTAAAATCGCTTTGAGTAAGCCCTATACCTTTGTGGTACTGGCAATATTGATCGCCATACTAGGGCCATTATCAGCAAATCGTACACCGACTGATATTTTTCCAAGCGTCGATATTCCTGTCGTTGCTGTTGCCTGGCAGTGGCGCGGTTTGCCACCGGAAGAAATGGCAGGACGGATCACCAGGCCCTTCGAGCGTGCGCTTAACAGTATAGTTAACGATGTAGAACATATAGAAGCGACGTCCTATACAGGGTTTGGCATTGTTAAAATCTTTTTTCATCCCACCGTCGATATCAATATGGCAAATGCTCAGGTAACGGGAGTTGCCCAAACGTTATTGCGACAGATGCCTCAGGGTACACAACCTCCTTTAATTATGAATTACAACGCATCAACGGTACCCGTATTACAGTTGGCACTGTCGGGAAAGGGGTTGAGTGAACAGCAGTTAGCGGACATTGGTATGAATCAACTCCGGTCCCGTCTAGTAACGGTACAGGGGGCATCAATTCCTTGGCCATTTGGCGGTAAGTCACGGCAAATTCAGATTGATTTGGATCCTGACGCATTGCAAGCGAGGGGATTATCAGGCCAGGATGTCGCCAATACCTTGGCTGAGCAAAATGTCATTATCCCAGCAGGTACGCAAAAAATCGGTGAATACGAATATGCAGTAAAAATCAATAATGCACCGGCAACCATTAAGGAGATTGGCGACCTTCCTATTAAATTGGCAGATGGCGCCATTATTTACATAAAAGACGTTGCCAACGTGTATGACGGGAGCGCGGTGCAAACCAATATTGTCCATGTTGACGGTAGTCGTTCAGTTCTGATGAGCATTTTTAAGACGGGTAATACATCGACACTGGATGTAATCAACGGTATCAAACAACGCCTTGTTGAGGTTAAAGACGCGTTGCCTGAAAACCTGGAAGTGAAACTAATTGGCGATCAATCCATGTTTGTGCTCAATGCAGTTAATGGCGTGGTGTTAGAGGGAGTGATTGCTGCGTTACTTACCAGTATCATGATTTTGCTATTTTTAGGCAGTTGGCGTTCAACGCTGATTGTTACCCTGTCTATTCCGTTGTCGATCCTGGGCGCAATCTTAGTGATGTCGATGCTGGGGCATACCCTGAATATCATGACACTTGGCGGTTTGGCATTAGCGGTGGGCATACTGGTGGATGAAGCTACTGTCACCATTGAAAGCATTAATTATCATCTGGAGCATGGCAAGCCGGTTAATCAGGCCATTCTCGACGGAGCCAGTCAAATTGCGGTACCGGCATTTGTTTCTCTGTTGTGTATCTGCGTGGTGTTTGTACCCATGTACTTCTTAGAAGGGGTGCCGCGTTACCTGTTTGTGCCAATGGCAGAGGCAGTCATGTTGTCGATGTTGTTTTCATTTTTACTGTCCAGGACGCTGGTGCCAACGCTGGCGAAATACATGCTTAAACCTCATGCTGATATGGCGCCAAAAGGGGATGTTTTTAGTCGGTTCCAACAACGTTTTGAAAGCGGCTTCGAGCACTTCAGAACGCAGTATCAGCATACACTAGAACGCGCCTTACAACATCGAAGGTGGTTTATTGTGACATTCCTGTGCATTGTGATGCTCTCCTTTGCATTAGTGCCATTTATTGGCCGTAATTTTTTTCCGGATGTGGACAGTGGCCAGATTGCCTTGCATGCCAGGGCGCCCGTAGGGATGCGTGTAGAAGAGACTGCAGCCAGGTTTGCAGATGTTCAGGACGTTATCAGAGAAGTCATCCCGTCTCATGAGCTAGATGCTATGGTGGATAACGTTGGCACCTATATTTCCAGTATGAATACTATTTACGCCAATACCGGCATGATTGGTTCTTCCGACGGGGATATCTCCATTACGCTGGCGTCGGGGCATCAACCTACGGCCGCTTATATAAAAAGACTTCGTGAGGTTTTACCGGAACGTTTCCCCGACATGACGTTTTCCTTTTTGCCAGCGGATATTGTCAGTCAGATCCTTAATTTTGGTGCGCCGTCACCCATAGATATACAAGTTCGAGGCAGGGATCTTAACGCCAATTATGATTACGCGAACCTGTTACTCAAGGATATCCGAAAAATTGATGGGATGGTGGACGCTCGTATTCAACAATCACGGCAAGCGCCGGCGATAAATATTAACATAGATAGAAATCAGGCTACCTATGCAGGCATTACACAACGCGATATTAGTAACAGTTTAGTGGTCAATCTGGCTGGTTCTGCGCAGGTGAGTTCAACATTCTGGTTAAACCCTGCCAATGGGGTGCAATACCCCATCGTTATGCAGGTACCACAACACAAAATAGATTCTTTCGCTGAACTCAATAACATCCCCATAAGCGCCGACGCGCAATCTGACTATGCTACTCTGGGAGGAATGGCTAATTTTGATCGCTCCCAAACAAGTGCTGTGTTTTCGGAATATAACATTGAGCCGATGGTACAGATTTTTGCAACAACCCAAGGGCGTGATTTGGGGGCGGTTGCGGCAGACGTTGAAAGAGTTCTTAGTACGCATGAAGGTGATAAGCCAAGGGGCGCTACCGTAGTCTTGAAAGGGCAGGTGAGCACCATGCAGTCGGCTTATACAGGCTTACTTACCGGTTTACTAGGGGCAATTTGTCTCGTGTATTTTATTATCGTGATCAATTTTCAATCTTGGCGTGACCCTTTTATCATCATCATGGCTTTACCTGCGGCAATGGCCGGTATTGTATGGATGTTGTACACCACGGGAACGACATTCAGCGTCCCGGCGTTAACTGGCGCAATTATGTGTATGGGTGTGGCTACCGCTAACAGTGTTCTGGTAGTGAGTTTTGCTAAAGAGCGGCTTGCGATTGTTCAGGATGCCACCAAAGCAGCACTCGAAGCTGGCTTTGCCAGATTGCGTCCGGTACTGATGACAGCACTGGCAATGATGGTGGGAATGCTACCGATGGCATTAGGTCTGGGAGAGGGCGGCGAGCAAAATGCGCCTTTGGGCCGTGCTGTTATCGGTGGCTTGTTATTTGCCACCGTCGCAACGTTATTTTTTGTTCCCGTAATTTTTAGTGTGTTGCATCGAAATGATGCTTTCGACAACACCCTACTTGCCAAGCAGGAGATGTAATATGACCGATAAATATGTCAATCAAATTGGCGGGGTAAAACTGACAGTTTTATTAATGCTGTTAGCGATAGTAGCTTTCACTGTGGTCATTGCCGGTATGATTTCCCGTAGTGCAGATAGCGCCGAAGTTGCGCAATGGACTGCGCAGCGACAAATACCTGTAGTTTCAACCACGAATCCGGTGAAAGCGGTAAATACCGAAGATTTGCAGCTGGCGGGTCGGTTACAGGCACTAAAACAAGCATCAATTTATGCCAGAGTGAATGGTTATATTCGACGGTGGCATACAGATATTGGCACCAGGGTACAACAAGGGGACGTATTAGCCGAACTGGATACTCCGGAGTTAGATGAACTACTTAATGCCGCCCGTGCCGAAGTTAAACGTATGGAAGCCCAACTCGAGCTCACGGCATCGACACTTACTCGCTGGCAAAACCTGGTCGAAACCAACGCGGTAAGTGAACAGGAACTGGCTCAGCGTGAAAGCGAATATCGAGTTGCGGTTGCACAACTTGATGTGGCCAAAGCACAAGTTCGTCAACTGGCGGTGCAAAAAGGGATGGCGATCATCAAAGCGCCCTTCAGCGGGGTCGTTGTTGCCCGCAATATCGATATTGGTGATTTGATCAATGCCGGTAGTGAAAACAGTGAGCCACTCTTTGAGTTAGCCGCGACCAATCAGTTACGTTTAAATGTGCAGGTACCACAAAAGTTCGCGCCACAAATTCAGGTGGGTAGTCAGGGTACAGTGAGTGTACCTGAATACCGGGGAACGTATTATGCTGCTGAAGTGACGCGCAGTGCTTCTGCCATTGATCCACAAAACGGCACCGTAATGGTTCAATTGCTCATAGACAACAACAATGACGCATTGCTCCCGGGAGCTTATGCTAATGTAAGACTTCCTGTTAGCAGTCCTGCACCGGTGTTAACCATTCCCGCCAGTGCCATTATTTTTAATGCCAGTGGCCTCTCTGTGGCCACCTTAAACGAGGATAATGAAGGCAGTACTAGTGTCGAATTGAAATCGGTTAAAATAGCCCGGGATTTAGGTAGAGTGATTGAAATCGCTGAAGGCCTGACAGAAAAAGACAGCGTGATCACTAATCCGCCGGATGGTATTGCCAGCGGTGAAGTAGTGCGCAGATTAACCTTAGGTAAAAGCAGTTAGGCAAAGCGAGTATGAAAACCAAACTTAACGATTTGATCGCGTTTATCGCAGTGGCCGAAGAAGAAAGCTTTACCCGGGCCGCCGCGCGCTTATCGGTCTCTCAATCAGCCTTGAGTCACACCATAAAGGGGCTCGAAGAACGGCTCGGTTTACGCCTACTTACCAGAACGACACGCAGCGTAGCGTTAACAGAGATCGGTCGCCGGCTTTATTCGTCAATAGCACCTAGAATGCTTGAGATTGAAAACGAATTGGATTCATTAAATGCCTTAAAAGAAAAGCCTGCGGGAACCATTAGGATCTCCGCCGCTGAGCATGCAGCGCGATCGGTGGTGTGGCCAAAAATACTTGGGTTTATGCAACGTTTCCCTGATATTCATATTGAAATGACGATTGACTATTCTTTATCTGATATTGTTGCAGATAAATATGATGCTGGCGTGCGCCTTGGCGAAAGTGTAGAAAAAGACATGATAGCCGTGAGTATATCGCCGCCACTGAGAATGGCGGTGGTCGCGACCCCGGAATATTTTTCGGCCTATGGTAAACCGGTTGATCCACGAGATTTGTCTGAGCATAGATGCATCAACCTACGGCTGCCAACCTATGGCCGCTTGCTGGTGTGGGACTTTGAGAAAGATGGGCACGATGTCAACGTGCGCGTGGAAGGGCAGTTTACCGCTAACACGTCGAGCTTTATCAGGGACGCCGTACTTGCAGGGGTGGGTATTGCTTACTTACCGGAAGACATGGTTTTAGATGATATTGCTGCAGGCAAACTTGAAAGAGTACTTGATGCCTGGTGCGATGTGTTTCCAGGCTATTATCTATACTTTCCCAACCGTAGCCAGTATTCACCGGCTTTTTCGTTGTTTGTCGAGGCGATGAGGGATAACCACTACCCGCCATAGTCCATTTACTGCTGAGATAAAATTCAGACTACTTTTATTTCTGAGTACGCCGGCGATAACGCCGGCGCCTAACAACTTGCTGTAATGGTTTTGAGTAATTTAATTTAGCCTTCAGGTCAAGACGCTAGTCACATCACTTGTCGGTCAGCGCGGAATCTTTCGCTCTGAAGCCAATGAGATTCAGCTTTTCGATCTCAGCTCGAAATGTTGTGAGTTCCTGACTGGAGAATTTAACCTTCAAGGCGCCTAAATCCTCATCAAGGTGATGCAATTTTGTTGTCCCCGGAATAGGCACAATAAACGGATGTTGCGCGAGCAACCACGCAATTGAGAACTGAGCTGGCGTGAGCCCTCGCTCATCACTCCAACGTCGAATTAAATCCAGCATAACGAGGTTGTTACGGACAGCTTCTGGCGTAAAGTAGGGCACCGATGCAAACCGTGAATCGTCAGAAAAACGGCTGTACTCATTAAATTTGTCAGCTAAAAAGCCGCGCACAACCGATCCCCAGGGAACAAAACCCACACCGAGGTCTTTACAGGTATTGAGTACCTGATTTTCCACCGAGCGCTCCATTATGGAGTATTCACTTTGCACTGCCGTCACCGGATACTCAGCATGAGCTTTGCGAAGAGTCGTAGGTGATACCTCTGATAAACCAAAATGACGAGCTTTCCCTTCTTTTATCAATTCACCCACTGTGCCGGCAACGTCTTCAATTGGTACGTTTGGATCAACACGATGTAAATATAGCAAATCAATGCGATCGGTTTGTAGGCGTTTTAACATACCATCAACGGCAGTTCTAATTGCAGCAGGCCTCGCATCTCGGCCTGCACGTTGGCCATTTTCAAACTTAAAACCAAATTTACTGGCCAGTACAACTTTATCGCGAACGCCTTGTAAAGCCTGTCCTACTATTTCCTCGTTAGTGAAAGGCCCGTAGACTTCCGCAGTATCAAAAAAGGTGACGCCACGGTCAATCGCGCCGCGAATAACAGGCACCATTGATTTGGCTGAACGGGGTGGGTTGTAGCTGCCACTTGACATACTCATACATCCCAAACCAATAGAAGAGACTTCAAGTTCCCCCAGTTTTCGCCGGCTATTAGTGGCAATACCTGAGCTACATTCCTTTTTGCTGGTTGCATGCACAGATTGGCTCAATAGACCCGCCCCCACGCTGGCTCCTGCGATGGCAATATTGCGGATAAATGAACGACGGCTATTTTCTGGTGTTATGCCCGTAGCTTTATCTGGATTTATATCTGCTGACATCGTTAATGTGTCCTTGGTCGCTTTTTCAATCGCTATTCGTTGAGCATAGCGTTTTATTGATTTCCTATACTGCCGACAAAGTCACACGATGATTAATGAAAAAAAGTTATAAACTCATGCCTGGTTTCACAATAGTGAATGATAAATCATGCGCTATAGTTAAACGTGGAAAAGATTGTATATAAAAGAGCTAAGCCACATTTATCCAGCATAATGTAGTTAAACGGAGTAATGAATGCCGAGTTATAAATTACACATAAATGGCAAGAACCATGACGTTGTCACTGACGCCGACACCCCTTTACTTTGGGTATTACGAGATGAACTCAATATGCCGGGAACCAAATATGGTTGTGGTATGGCCATGTGTGGGGCCTGCACAGTTCACTTAGGCGGCAACGCCGTGCGTTCCTGTTCAATCCCGGTATCGGCAGTCGGTGATAACGATGTGACAACTATTGAAGGATTGTCTGAACATGGCGACCATCCGTTACAGAAGGTATGGATAGAGCAGGATGTCGCGCAATGCGGTTATTGTCAGGCCGGGCAAATTATGAATGCGGCAGCGTTATTAATGCAAAACCCTAATCCGGATGACGCAGCGATTGACACTGCAATGAAAGGGAATATCTGTCGATGTGGTACTTACGTGCGAATCAAGCAAGCCATTAAACTGGCTGCGAAAGCCTGAGGATTAAACCATGAAAACAAGTATACCTACAGGATTACGCCAGGTTGCCACGTCAAATGGTCGTCGCCAATTCTTAAAGGCATCGTTGGCCGGTTCAGGCGGCCTTATGATTAACTTCAGCTGGCTAGGTACTGCCTCAGCACTAAGCAGCAAGCCTACAGACGATGCACCAATTAAACTCAACGCGTACCTCTTTGTTGCACCAAACGGTGAGATTACTGCCATCGTCCCAAACCCGGAGTTTGGCCAAAACCTAATGACCTCAATGCCTATGATATTGGCTGAAGAAATGGATGCAAATTGGTCAGACATTGTGGCAAAACAAGCCGACTATCAACCTGATGAGTTTGAACGTCAGTTTACCGGGGGGAGTCAGTCTATCCGGCGCGGTTGGCAAAGCCTCAGGATGGCAGGCGCTACCGCTAAACATATGTTAATGATGGCTGCCGCGGCTAAATGGCAGGTACCAACAGCTCAGTTAACGGTTGCAAACAGCGTAATTAGTCATAAGGCTTCAGGGAAAAGCGCAGCCTTTGGCGAATTTGCAAGCGACGCTGCCCTTATAACCTTACCAGCCAGTATTCCGCTCAAGAGTAATGATGATTTTAATATCATCGGTCAGTCGCAACTTAATCTGGAAGGCCGTAAAATCGTTACCGGAAAACCGCTATTTGGCATCGATTATCACAGCGACAATATGTTGGTTGCTAGCATAGTCCACGCGCCCGCGTTTGGAAAGACCGTCAAAGAGGCGGATCTTGAGTCCATTAAAGCAATGCCGGGCATTGTAGATGCCTTTGTATTTGAATCAATGCAACCTGATTACACCCGTAACTATTTCGATACCAGTGCGTTTACGACACTGGTGGCGATTGTTGGTCATAAGACATGGGCTGTGCTTAAAGCAAAACGAGCCTTAAATGTAACCTGGCAGGCTTTTGACTCCTACAGCGAAAAGATGAACCGCTTTGGAACCCTGGTCGATGTAAACGTACCGGGTGGTTTGGAAAATACCTCCGATCATCGCAAACAAATGGAATCGCTACTGAATACCGAGCTTCCGGTATTGCGACAGGATGGGGATCCGGCTAGCGTGTTTGCCAAGGCTGAACAGGTAATTGAGCGTACTTACTATGCCCCTTATCTTGCACACAACGCCGTGGAACCGATGAATTTTTATGCCAGCGTAACAAATGAAGATGTGCATATAGCAGGTCCATTGCAAGCACCTGGTTTTATTATTGGGACAGTGGCAGAACGATTAAATGTGCCAACAGAGAAAGTGAGAATAGAAGTCACCCGGATGGGCGGTGGTTTTGGGCGACGCGCATACTCTCATTATGCAGTTGAGGCAGCAGTAATTTCACAGCGGGTGAAACAGCCGGTTAAGCTTATTTATACCCGCGAAGACGATATGACCGGCGGCATCTATCGGCCTACCTATATGGTCAAATTCAAAGCCGCACTCAATAATCAAAATGAGTTAATTGCCTATCAGGTTGATGGTGTTGGCGTACCGGAACATTGTATTCACGCAGATCGTTTTCCTGCTGGTGCTGTAGATAACTACCTGGCAAGGGGTCAAGCGATAAGCTCTAACATTACCACTGGTGCATTCAGGGCGCCGCGGTCCAATTTCATGGGCGCTTCTGAGCAGGCATTTTTAGATGAAGTGGCCGAAATGGCAGGAACCGATCCCATCAATTTTCGTTTGGCATTATTTAAAAAGGCCATGTCGTCACCGGTGGGTGAAAAGCACGATTACGATGCTGAACGATACGCCGGCGTGCTTGAACTGGTAAGAGAAAAGTCTGGTTGGGACACCATGCCAGCTAGCATAAATAAAGGCGTGGCAGCTTATTATTGTCATAACTCTTATGCGGCACATGTGGTGACAACTACTGTTAAAAATGGCTTACCGAAAGCGGACAAGGTGTTTAGCGCGCTGGATTGCGGGGTTGTGGTGAACCCCATTGCAGCGTCGAATATGGTACAAGGCGCGGTTGTGGATGGCATAGGTAATGCCATGTATGGCGAGATGACATTTACCAACGGACAGCCTGACAAACAGAACTTTGACCGTTACCGTATGATTCGGATCGACGAAGCGCCGGCATCAATCGATGTGCATTTTGTTAAAAGTAATATCGATCCTACAGGACTCGGGGAGCCGCCATTTCCACCAATTTTTGCGGCACTCACCAATGCATTGTATCAACAAACAGGCAAACGCTTTTACGAGCAACCGTTTATTAAACAGTTAGAACAGAGTTAATACTTCTGCTCTAATTTGTTGTTTTCAAATTGTATTACCCGCTCGTAAGTTAGTTTTTTCTATAGTTACGGGGGGGTATCTCTTAAGTTTGGATAAGGCAAGGGCGTAATTAATCAACATAGCGTTCTATCATCTATATCTGATGTAAAGGCCTTGCGTCCAAGTAGGTACAATGTTTCCCTGCACACTTATTCGCAGGGATGAGTCGATTGGTACCTTGTTAACCGAACTGTGGATTATCAATATATGTTACGTTTTCTTTATTTGACTAAAAGATCAGGTCCATTAAGCTTTTTGGGACTGGTTATTTTGCAATGGATAGCGCTGAGCAATAGTGTGCACGCAAATGCTCTGCCAATGACCGTGACGCAAGATGATAACCGCGTCCTTATCGTTTATTTAACTCGTACACAAAATACTGCTGCTGTTGCAAACTTTATCCAACAGAGAGTGGGTGGAAAGCTGGTTGAGATCACTCTGATAACACCTTACCCAGAAGATTATGCGAAGACGGTTGAACAAGTGCGACAGGAAAATGCGTCGGGCTTTTTACCGCCTTTGGCTACACAGATTGATTATATCGAGGATTATCAATCTATATTTGTGGGATTTCCGACCTGGGGAATGGAGTTACCCCCGCCTATAAAGTCGTTTATTGTGAATAATGATCTGAGCGGGAAGCGGATTATCCCCTTCAATACCAACGCAGGATATGGAGTGGGTAGCAGTATCAAGACTTTAACGCGGCTATGTGAAGGCAGCTTGATTGAAGAGGTATTCAGTGTAAGAGGTGGAGAAGAGCGACAAGGGATCAAACTGGCTATCGCAGGACAGAGGAAACAAGAGGTGAGCAAACAATTAGATAAGTGGTTGCAGAAAGTGTGGTTTAACAAAACATAGTCGACCGGCGATAGTAGATCCTACTTATTTTGAGATATACCTATCATAAACTGTTTATTGAGCAGACTCTGTGAATTTTTCCCGTAACTGTTCCACATCTTTTATCGGGGAATTACCGAACATACGTTTATATTCACGGCCAAACTGAGACGGACTTTCATAACCTACATTATAAGCTGCAGAGGCAGAATCCAGATGCTCGGTTAACATTAGTCTGCGTGCTTCATGCAGCCGTAATGTCTTTATATATTGAAGCGGGCTCATAGCGGTAATATTGCGAAAGTGATGATGAAACGTGGATACGCCCATGCTTGCTAATTCGGCTAAGGACTCTACACGAATATTCTGAGACAAATTAGACTTTAACCAAGAAATTGCTTTTGCCACATGATGAGATGGCGTTCCCATGGCCGCGAGATTGCGCAGCGTTTCTCCTTGTTCTCCCACTAAAAGCCGGTAAAAAATTTCTCTTCTTATCATCGGAGCAAGAGTGGGAATGTGTGTTTCTTCCTCTGTGAGGTCAATCATCCGTTGAAATGCATTGATCAGTTGACTGTCTAGCTTGCCTGTCACCATCCCCCTCGCAGAGCGTAAACCTTTGGGGGGTGGGATATGATTTTCAAGCATCAACTGGGTAATTTCCTGATAATCAAAAGAAAGCTTTAATCCCAAATAAGGTTTGTCTTGCGTTACGTTGACGACTTGCGCAAACACAGGCAAATGAAGGCCGGAGAACAGATAATGTTCAGTATCATAGACAAACATATCGTCATTAAGCTGAACATGTTTAGCTCCCTGAGCAATTAGACAAACACACGGCTCATAATATCCCGTAAGGGGTTTTGTGTTCTCTGAAATTTTAAATACAGAAAAACCAGGGATGGCTGTTTGAATGTTAGATTCACTTTTCGTCAGGCGCATAACCCCTTGTGCTAACTGGCCCATCTGCGCATTCAAAACTGTATTCTCCGACATTAGCATTTCCTGATCTACTCCAAAACAATCACGTAGAGTATAGCTGCTTTAATTCAATGATAACGATAGATTCTCATTTTATCAGAGAAATAGGCTATCTTCGCCTAAGAATTGGATATGGCATTCAGTCATGCATCGTTAATCTATAAATAACAAAAACCGAACGTGCACGGAAATACTGCACGTTCTTTTACATTAGATAGAGTTGAAGATGTTAAACAGAAGAGGATTTCTTATTGCAGGGGCTGGGTTAACTGCAACAAGCTTTATGAGTTCGGGTAAATCCGTGACGTATGCTCAAAACACAAGATCACCAACCGTTGCAGCGATGCCAAAGCGTTTACTCGGTAACCTGGAAGTCTCGGCTGTTGGACTGGGGGTTCAAAACATGAGCCGAAAGTACGATACCTCAGTGCCAAATCGTAAAGAGATGTATGAAGTTATTCGTTCAGCATATGACAACGGGGTTACCTTTTTCGATGCCGCTGAGGCCTATGGGCCTTTTGAGGTTGAACGCATACTTGGAGAAGGCATAAAACCTTTCAGAAATGACGTTGTGGTTGCGACTAAGTTTGGCTGGAATATTGATCAAGAGACCGGAGCAAGGCTCCCTGGATTGAATAGTAAGCCAGCTCACATCAAAAAAGTTGTAGAAGCCATGCTCAAACGTTTGCAAACGGATCGCATTGACTTACTTTATCAACACCGGGTTGATCCTGATGTACCAATAGAAGATGTTGCGGGCGCGGTTGAAGACCTTATGAAAGAAGGCAAAGTGCTTAATTGGGGACTCTCTGAAATGGGCATCAATACGCTGAAACGTGCTCATAAGGTGCTTCCGGTTACCGCTGTTCAGAGTGAATATTCGATGTTGTGGCGTGGGCCTGAAAAATCTGTATTGCCCGTATGTGAACAACTGGGTATTGGCTTTGTGCCATGGAGTCCACTTGGTGTGCAATTCTTGACTGGATGGATTGATGAGCAGACCCGGTTCGCTGAGGGGGATTTCAGGTCATTAGAGTCTCGCTTCAGCCCTGAAAATGTGCGGCACAATATGGCTCTGGTTAATGTGTTACTGGAGTGGGCGGAAAGGAAAAATGCGGCACCTGCGCAAATAGCGTTGTCCTGGTTATTACATCAGAAGCCCTGGATAGTCCCTATTCCGGGGACAACCAACCTGCAACACATGTTGCATAACAGTTCTGCAGCAACAATCGAGCTCTCAAGAGGCGAACTGAACGAATTAAATAACTCACTCAATGCCATAACCATTAAAGGTGAAAGGTTGCCAGAGTTTGTTCAGGCATTTTCAGATGTAGAGGCGCCACCTAAAGGTTAAGACTTCATTTATCAGACTTTGATAATGCTGATCTTGTTATTAAACAGCGGATGAAAATACAGGGTACGGTTTCAGTGTTTAAGCTTCAATCTAATGGATGTTTACAAAACTGACTATCGTGTCAGCTAAGCGTCACCTTAGCGACATTAGTGCTCAGTAACGATTACCGCAACTAATTTAAACGGTTAGCCTCAACCAGGGCATAACTACTCAATATATGAGGAAATAAAATGATGAACATTAAATCACTAATCATATTTATGGTTACATATAGCTTTACACAATTTGCAGTTGCTGCAGATACCGCGAAACACCTGGAAGCACTATCAGATAGTAAATGGGAATGGATGGCCGCAAAAGAAAATGCACCGCTACAACAGTTGTTTCACGAAGACGCAAAATTTGTGCACATGAGTGGTTCATGGAAGACAGAACGAGAACTGGAAATTATTAAAAGCGGCTCAATCTGGTACAAGAAAGCTACAATCCATGACCGCGCAACGGAGATCGTTGGTGATACAGGTATCGTTTGGAGTCGAATTACCTTAACTGCACATGTGCGTGGTGGCGATGTTGAGAATGAATTTACAGTTACAGAGGTTTTCAGCAACGTTGATGGGGACTGGAAAATTCTGGGATTAACATTCAGCAAGGTGCGTGATACGCATCAGATTGAACACTAAGGTTTAAAGAGGATTTCATATGAATACAGTTACATTAAATAACGGGATTGAAATGTAAGCGATCAATATAGACCCGGATCACCCCATTTTATCTAAATCGCTCGTCAATTTTTTGTCCGCGAATTTCTCTTTCCAGACTCTTGGCGTCAGGTCGAGTACATCTTTGGCCGGGTGCAGTGCTACACGCTGCAATACATCCACCAGATAATGGTAGGGATTGACGCCTTGCAGTCGGCAAGTCACCATCAGGCTTTGCAGTATGCCCAGTTGTTCAGCGCCAAGTTCAGACCAGCAGAACAAATAGTTTTTTCTCCCCATGGGAATAACACGCAGTGCCCGCTCAAGATGATTGGTATCCATGGGTAAGGCGGGGTTACCCAGGAACACTTTGAGTTGGCTTTCTCGCTCATGCGCATAATGGAGTGCCTTGGCGAAGGGAGATTTGGGTAGTAAATCGGTGCGCTGGCGTTGTTGGTAGACCCACCGGAAGAAGTCGGTAACGAGTGGCTCGCTGTGTTGTTGGCGGTAGGTATGGATATCGGCCAGGTCTAATTGTTTATGCCTGATGTGTTTTTCATGCCGGTAAAGCGTGGCGATGATATCCAGTGCCTGCTGCGCGGTGTGCGGCTCACTGTCGAGGGCTTTTTCAAAGCCCCTGCGCATGTGTACCCAACAGGCTGCGTGCACAATCTGTTGTTCTTGTTGGTTTATCTGCGCTACCGTTTTGGTGTAAGCGGCATAGCCATCGGTGAGCAAGGTACCGGTAAAGTCCTGTAACTGTGCTTGGGCATGCAACATGCCCCGGCTGTGGCTCCAGGTAAACGCCACTTCATCACTGTCACCGTACAGGGGCCAGAAGTAGGTTTGTTTCATGTGTCCGGGTTTTCGGCCAGCGCCTTTAGTGCGACCTGCTTTAATGGGTACTTCATCCATGGCCAGTATTTTACTTTGCAGAATGTGTTGCCACTGGGCTTTGGCGATGGGTCGAAGCAACTCAATGCCTTTTTGTATCCAGTTGATTAAGGTGGCCCGGCTAAGGGTAATACCGCTATCCAGCATCCGTTGATGTTGGCGGTGAAGCGGTAAGTGATACACCGCTTTATCAACCATCAGTCCGGCGAGCAGTGAGACATCGCAGTAACAGCCTTCCAGCACATTGCCTGGCGCTGGGGTATCCTTAATGGTTTGCGTGGTTTTATGACGCACGACCTGTCGACGGAATCTCAATACCACATAACTGCCAGGCTGTTGTGCTAAGCGACAGGTTTCTTTGGTATCCACTAATTCATACTGGTCGGCATCCGCCCCCTGTAATTCTGGCGCAGGTATATCAATAATCAGCTGAGGCACCGTCTCATCAAAGCGTAGGCCGTCATCATTCAAATCCGAGTCGCGACGTTGCTTTTGTGAGGAACGAGTATGTGCCTTCACCGGTTTTGTTTCTGCCGGTAAGGTGAGGGTTTCCCCCTCATCAAACAAACTGCTCTGCGCCGGATTATCCGCTAACACCTTTTCAGACTTACGCCCGAACAACTGACGTTTAAGCCAGTCGAGTTGCTGCTTGAGTTGCGCAATTTCATCGGCTTGACGAGCAAAGGCAGCCTCAATTTCAGACGGTGAAAGGTGACTAATAGAATGTGTTTTCATGGCGTAAATTATAACAAAATCAGTCAATTAAATCGCCTGTTTTGTTTGTCTTTTTGCCAGTAAATGCCATCAATCAAACACTGTAACTGAGCACTGTTTAATGGTGTTTTTGCTGTACCGTCAGTGACTTTGGCGAAGGTGCCTTTTTCTAACCGTTTACTCCACAAACAATAACCGCCCTGGTAGTAATACAACACCTTTAGCTGGGTGCGGCGCTTATTGATAAACACAAACCAGTCACCACAATGCGCTTGCATCCCCAGTTTGCCCTGTACCAGTGCCGCCAGCCCATCAAACTGTTTGCGCATATCGGTATTACCGGTATACAGCCAAATACGCCCATTGGATAAGGGTAACATCAGGCAGCCCGGTTCATCCGCAGCACCACACCACCGGGTAATGCCAGTTCAATCTCCCAGGCAGAGCCTGCGCTCTGGTTCGCACTTGCTGGCATATCAAAGGCAAGCCAGTTATCCTGCGGCGCAAGCGATTGGCTATCATCGCTCAGTTTTTTACGCCACAGATAGAAGTTTGATACTGTTAACGCATGCTGTGCACAAAATTCACTGACCGACAGTTCGCTTGCTGCTTGCTTATCAACCAATACCTGCCATTGCTCGCGTGTACGTCTTTTTGTTGCCATCGATTAAGTCTCCGTGAGTAAAATCTACGGGGACTATTTTACGGGGTAGTTCAATGAGGAAAAGACGGTCTAAATTGATCGCTTACGTTGCTGACTTACTCAGTTGTTCTATTGCGGCGCGCACACGCCACCAGACAATAAAACGACTAATAGGTATACCCACTTCTTGCTTAAAAAGATGTGTTAGACGACTTGGGGACAAGAAAACCTTCGATGATAAAAACGCCATATCGATTGCACAACCTCGCTGCGAAGCAATAATGTCGATGACGGCTCGTACCCGTTTATCCTCTGGGCGCGATGAAAGCGGAGGACTGTAGACTAGCCCTACCGCTTTATTTACTGTTTTCCACACTTTGTCGATATCGACGTCAGTAAATAGATGCTGAGAAATGGATCCCAATTCTTTGCCAGTAAGCGGCAGAGTATTAATTCCATTACTCCTGGCTTGACGTAAGGCAATGAGAAATTGTTGGTTTTGCCTATCTTCAGGCTCTAAATAGATGACTACAATTTGATGATCCTGTGCCAAAACCTTGTGAGGGACATCTTCGAAAATCACAATACATTGTCCGGTGTGAATACTTTGTGCTCTGTAATCTTGAACCGAGATGTCTTTGTCTAAACTAATGCAAATTTGGACAGCATGATGTGCATGAACATTATTGTCAGGACTGACTCCGATGTAATCGCTTTGTAGGGCCACAAATGAATATGCATAGCTGCCTCAGAATCAAAAGTTCAGGCTAGTGTTTTTTGCTTCACAAATCTATACGCATGAAGAATGTTAGCCGATAGATACACGTTAAGGCGAGTGCGCACAGTGAAACTGTGTGCTTCTTACACTTTTAAGTGTGTAAATAATTTAAAATGCCACAGTCCCTAATGGTTTTGTTTTGATCACACTTTGACGCCATATTTTCGAGTGATGACTTTAATGCGTTTAGCTCTTCAATGCGAATAATGACGTCTGATAAATGCTTAGCTATTAACGTATTGATATTTGAACAGCTCTGATCTGGCCTCGAACGACTGTCCATTAGCGTTTTTACTTCCATGATAGACATATCTAATGAACGACACTGTTTGATAAACAGGAGTTGTTCAATAGTCCCCTTGTCGTAGACACGATAATTTCCACTTGAGCGCTTAAGCTCAGGCAAGAGCCCCTTCTTTTCATAAAAACGAATGGTCTGAATACTACAACCTGTCGTCTTTGCGACATCACCAATTTTCATTTTTTTCTCCTAACCGTTGACTCTATACCAAGTATAGACTTTATACTCATTTTATTCATCAGTAAAGAGTGTGTTTCCAATGAGCGGATGTGGGTGCGAAGTTGAAATAAAAGACCAGTCTCAACGACAGGTTTTGTATTGGCTTTTGGGAATAAACGCGACAATGTTTGTTATAGAAATGGGGATCGGGTTGCTTGCTGATTCAACCGCATTAATAGCCGATTCACTTGATATGCTCGCCGACGCAGTTGTCTATGGTGTTGCCCTTTATGCTATTGGTAAATCGCTATTGCACAAAGCGAATGCGGCTAGAATTAGCGGCTTTTTTCAGATGGCATTGGGTCTGTTGATTATCATTGATATTGTAAGACGGTCAATTTACGGTAGCGAACCTGTATCAGGATTAATGATGGCTATGGGGGCAGTTGCACTGGTTGCTAATGTCATTTGTCTTGTGATCATACGCAAACAAAGAAATGAAGAAGTGCATATGCGGGCAAGCTGGATATTTTCAGCCAACGATGTGATTGCCAACTTAGGCGTTATTTTTGCTGGCGTTTTGGTGTTTTGGCTCGATTCTCGATGGCCTGATCTGGTTATCGGTGTGATAGTTTCGTGCGTTGTGTTGCGCGGGGCAAAAATGATCCTCGAAGAGGCTGGAAATGAAAGACAGCGAGCGCTTAATGCGCAAAGTTGATAAGAACATGCCAATTTTTAATTGCACATCAAAATTGCGTAGGTTGGCATGGCTACTTATTACTTTGCTCATGTGTCAATCGGGCTTTTCGTTCGCCGCTCAATGCGATGACTACCCGGCGGAGGTATCGTCAGTCCCTGAACAATCAAAGTCCATAGGCACTTATGATGTTCCCGAAAAAAATGTAAATGCTGATGATACGTCGAGTGAAGAGTCTAAGTGTTTCCATTGTGTGCTGTGTCAATGTGGACAGATTAAGTTTCTGGCACAACACCCAATAAATGACGTATCTAAACCGTTATATACCAATCAATACAGTTATTCCCGCAACGTCACTGACGGCCTAGTCGAAGGCCTTTTGCGCCCACCTCAACATTAATCCATTCCCTCCTATATGTTTGCATGGGTGCTTTCCATGTATGTCGTTATCTTATGAACAAAAGGTTCTTTTATGAGTTCTTCACGCCCATTGGGCATAAAAAAAGCTAGCTCAGCGTATCTGAAATTGATATCTGCTGCACTGGTAACCATGAGCATATCTGTTCAATCTGCCAATGCGCAAAAGTCTTCAATCACGCTTGAAAATGCGCTCAAACGCACATTATCAAACAACCCAGATTTAGTTGTGTTCGAATTTAAATCTTCGGCTTTGGATGGTGAATCAAAAATGGCCAGCTTACGACCTGAAATGTCAGTTGGGGTTGAAGTTGAAAATGTGTTGGGAACAGGCGAAGTGTCTGGTATCAAAGATGCCGAATTGACACTGACCTTATCGTCGGTCATCGAGCTTGGAGATAAAGTCAGCGGCCGAATGAATGTGGTGAGTTCAAAAAAAGCACAACTGCTTACACAACGGCGCATTCGTACGCTGGACATCTTGGGTGAAACAACTCGACGATATATCAATGTCATTGTCCAACAAGCGTTGCACAAGACTGAGCAACGAGCTGAAATGCTGGCTCGCACAATGCTTCAGACAGTCTCTACACGGGTTGAAGCGGGGGCTTCTTCACCACTTGAGAAAAAACGTGCAGAGTCAGCGTTGTCGCAGGCGCGTTTGTCGTTATTGATAAGTGAACAAAAACTCAATGAGTATAAACGCGACCTGGCCATCATGTGGGGTGACACTAACGCTGCGTTTGCGGAAGTTGAAGGGACACTGTTATCGTTTCCAAATTCACTATCACTTGAACATATGCTTTCACAGCTTCAAAGCAATCCACACGTTCTGCTTTATGCTGATAACTATCGGGTACAAGAGGCCAGATTGAGAGTGGTTCAGGCCAGTCAGCAGTTCGACATTGCGTGGGAAGCCGGTATCCGAAGAATGCAGGGAATTAATGACACAGCGTTAGTCGCCAGTATTTCGGTGCCGTTAAATACCAAGCAGCGGAATCTAGGAGAATACGAACAACAGCGCGCATTGCTTGACAGTATCGACTATCAAAAACAAGCGAAAATTCGTGAACTCACTCGCCAATTAAATCAAGTCATTAGCGCAAAAGACCAAGCCTTGCTCACTGTTACGACCCTTCAAGACAATGTCGTTCCCACATTGGAATCTGCATTGAAATTGGCGCGGGATGGCTATGAAAGTGGTCGCTACAACTATATAGAGTGGGTGACAACGCAACAGCAACTCATCGATATGCAACGAACACTGATAAAAGCCGCAGGCTTAGTCCACCTTCGAAGCGCAGATCTAGAGGCACTTACGGGAATTCCCGTGTTTTCTGACTCTCCCTCGACGTCTGCTCAATCATCAGAATTACTAGAGAAAAAATAATGAATACATCACAATTTACATTACTCACTAGCGCACGTGACTTGCTTGGCGTGTTAGCCATGCTACTGACTTTACTGTTTGCTACTGTCGCCCTGGCTGATGATGACGATGAGGAAGCCGAAGAAAGACCCGAGTACGTAGTGTTATCTCAAGAACGGATGCTTGAACACGATATCGTGACTGCTTCAGCCGCGTCAGGATCATTATCGCTCACAACCAGAACATTTGGGCGGATAGTTCATGATCCTGCGTCACTGAGTCATATTCGTGCCCGCTTCGACGGTGTTGTAAAACGTATCATGGTGAATATTGGAGATAAAGTAGAAAAAGGTGACACACTGGCAATCATTGAGTCAAACGAGAGTTTAAATCAATACTCAATCACCTCACCGATGTCTGGAAAAATCATAGCTAGACACGCCAATGATGGTGAGCTCACCAACGGTCAAGTGCTGCTTTCTGTTGCTAATTACTCTCGCGCAATTGCTCAATTGGCTATTTTCCCCAAACAACGTACTCATATTGCCGCTGATATGGAAGTCACTTTAAGGCTTGAGGAATTGCAGCAACAATCAAGTATAAGCCACATTACGTCCTCACCGGATGACAAACCCTATTCTATCGCGTTTGTGAACGTTGATAATGGCAGTGGTTATTGGCCTTTAGGCGCTATGGTAGAGGGTTATATTCAGATTGGTTTCCAAGAAGTCAATCTGGCACTCCCCAAAAGTTCAATACAAGAGTTAGATGGGCAAACCATTGTTTTTGTCAAAGAAGGGGAACGATTTTACCCCCGCCAAGTAAAACTTGGGAACACGGACAACCGTTTAGTAGAGATTGTGAAGGGCGTTCAAATAGGCCAGCAAGTCGTTGTAGAAAATAGCTATCTACTAAAAGCTGATTTATTAAAAATGGAGGCGGGCGATGATGACTAATTACCTGCGCATTTATTGTCAAAAGCAAAGCCAAGTCCATAAAAACGGTGAGGTGAGAACATGATAGCACCAATACTCCGTCTATCCATTGAGCGCCGTGGTGTCATGATGTTGTTCGCCTTGTTTGTCGCCTTTTTTGGTATGTACAGTTACAAACAATTGCCGATTGATGCTGTGCCTGATATCACCAACGTGCAAGTGCAGATAAATACCGCAACCCCAGGTTACTCGCCTTTGGAGACTGAACAACGCATAACGTTTATAGTTGAAACCTCGCTGGCCGGTTTGCCTAATTTATCGTATACCCGCTCGATATCACGCTATGGTTTGTCGCAAGTCACAGTCGTGTTTAAAGAGGGCACTGATTTATATTTCGCACGAAATCTCGTCAACGAGCGTCTCACCGCCATCGCGGCGCAATTGCCAACAGGGTTAACCCCTGAAATGGGCCCTATCTCCACAGGCTTGGGTGAAATTTACATGTACTCGTTAAGTGCTGAGCCTCAGGCGCGACAGGACAACGGTCAACCCTATGATGCTATGGCATTAAGGGAGATCCATGATTGGGTAGTTAAGCCCCAATTGTCGCTTGTTGAGGGGGTGACCGAGGTTTATGCGATAGGCGGATTTGAAAAGCAATATCATGTGAATCCTAATCCAGTCGCAATGATAAACTTTGGGATAAGTACAGGTGACCTTCTCAGTGCGCTAGAACGCAACAATGCGAATCAAGGCGCTGGTTTTGTAGAACAAAATGGGCAACAAGTACTGATCAGATCGGAAGCCCAACTGAGGGGCATCGACGATATCGGCCAAGTGGTTGTTAAGATCATTGATGGCGTACCGGTAAAAATTCAAGACATCGCCCAAATCAACCTCGGTAAAGAGCTGCGCTCTGGAGCCGGCACGTTAAATGGCCAAGAAACAGTGATTGGCACGACAATGATGTTAGTGGGAGAAAACTCTCGTACGGTCGCCAAAGCTGTGGACAGTAAGCTCGAAACCATTAAAACAAGCTTACCCGAGGGCGTTATCCTTGAAGCGGTTTACGATAGAACAAGCCTCGTTGACAAAACCATCGACACAGTACAGAAAAACCTCGTCGAGGGCGCTTTACTTGTCATCGTTGTGCTATTCGTTTTGCTTGGGAATGTGCGAGCTGCACTTATTACCGCCGCTGTAATACCCTTGGCAATGCTTGCCACGATATCGGGCATGGTCAAAACCGATGTGTCTGCTAACTTGATGAGTTTAGGCGCACTGGATTTTGGCTTGATTGTCGATGGCGCAGTTATCATTGTTGAAAACTGTATCAGACGATTATCCGAATCCCAGAAGCAAAACGGCGCAACTCTACCGCTCAAAGAAAGACTGAATGTTGTATATGAAGCCACTAATGAAGTCATACGTCCCAGTTTGTTTGGTGTATTGATCATTACCATTGTTTATATCCCCTTGTTCACGCTCACTGGCGTCGAAGGTAAAATGTTCCACCCCATGGCAGCGACCGTGATAATGGCTTTGCTTGCCGCAATGGTATTTTGTTTTACCGTAGTGCCTGCGGCGATAGCGATTTTCATGAGAGGTAAAATTAGCGAAAAAGAAAGCCCAATTATTAAAGGTGCAAAGGCAGTCTATCGTCCTGTTTTAACCGGAGCGCTGCGTTTTAGATGGCTAGTGGTAGTAGCAGCGAGTGCTTTGGTTGTCGGCAGTTTATGGATGGGCAGTAAATTAGGCTCCGAGTTTATTCCTCAGCTCAATGAAGGTGATATCTTAGTACAGGCAATACGGATCCCTGGGACAGGGGTAGAACAAGCAGTTGAAATGCAAAAAACTCTTGAAGCGAAACTTATGCAGTATGAGCAAGTACAGACGGTATTCGGTCGCACGGGTACGGGTGAGGTCGCCACCGACCCTATGCCACCAAACATTACTGATACGTTTGTTATTTTAAAGCCTCGGGAGCAATGGCCCGATCCATCAATGACAAAAGCTGAGTTAGTGGAAACGTTTGAAGAGGACTTGTTTACTTTGCCCGGCAATAATTATGAATTTACGCAACCTATACAAATGCGTTTTAACGAATTGATTAGTGGCGTAAGGGCAGATTTGGGGATAAAGCTATTTGGGGATGACTTAGATACGCTCTTTGCATCTGCTTCTGACATTTTGACCGTTATTTCAACGATTGAAGGAGCTGATGACGCGAGGCTTGAGCAGGTAGAAGGCATTCCAATCTTCACCGTCACACCAAAGCCTGATCAATTGGCACGCTTTGGTTTGGATATAGCCGACTTGCAGTTATGGCTCAATGCTGCGACAGGTGGAGAAACCGCTGGAATGATTTTTGAAGGCGACAGACGCTTTGAGATTGTCGTGCGATATGGCGACGACATTCGAAATGAACTCACTCAGCTTGAGAGCGTTCCCATCGTCACGCCCTCTGGTGAGCATGTACCGATAAGCGAATTAGCCACACTGGCATTTAAAGAAGTACCTAGCCAAATAAGCCGGGAAAATGGCAAACGTAGTATTGTTGTCACAGCAAATGTGCGTGACAGAGATATTGGCACTTTTGTTGAAGAAGCTCAGGCGAGAATCAATGATGAAGTAGATTTACCTGCTGGTTATTGGCTCGACTATGGTGGAACCTTTGAGCAGCTCGAGAGTGCGAGTCAACGATTGACTATTGTGGTACCGGTTACGTTGTTTGTGATTTTGACAATGCTGGTAATTGCGTTTGGTTCTATACGCGATGCGTTGATTATCTTCACAGGTATCCCTTTGGCATTAACAGGCGGTGTAATGTCTCTTTGGTTAAGGGATATGCCTTTATCCATATCCGCGTCGGTAGGATTTATCGCACTGTCTGGGATTGCCGTATTAAACGGATTGGTAATGCTGTCCTTCATCAAGCAACGTTTGCTAGAAACCGGAGAATTAGTGAATAGCATTGTTGAAGGGGCACTTATTCGCTTGCGTCCGGTATTAATGACAGCACTAGTGGCAAGCTTAGGATTTGTGCCCATGGCGCTGAATACGGGCATAGGTGCAGAAGTGCAAAGACCGTTGGCGACGGTTGTGATTGGCGGCATTTTGTCCTCGACACTGCTTACTTTGGTTGTTCTACCAGTTCTCTACAGAATAGTGTATGGGAGACATTTAACTAAATTGACGATTAATCACGCTAGTTAATACTGGTTATGGAGAAGGTCGATTCCTAGTATCGACCTTTGAAATACAAACGCTGGAAAGTAATAGTTGATGGTGTCATTGGTTTTTTTTTGTAACTAAATCGATAATACTATTAAGAAAATGAATAGGACGCTCCAAGCAACTACATTAGATATGTGGGAGGGGCTTTATGAACTTTAGTAAAGCAGCAAAACATCATGTGTTTAAAAAGTTAAATCATGCACAGTCACAATCATAGTCACGACCATTCACATGGACGTTCGAGTGATGCGTCAAAGCGTATTGGTTGGGCGTTTTTCCTAAATGTGGTGTTCACCATTATCGAGTTCGTTGGTGGCTGGTTAACTAACAGTACCGCTATTATGGCGGATGCTGTTCATGATTTAGGCGATAGTTTATCTATTGGCACCTCATGGGGTTTAAACAAGCTCAGTGAAAAAGATGCTAATCGTACATTTTCCTATGGATACAAACGGTTTTCACTGCTGGGCGCATTAATTAACGGCGTTGTGCTGACTATTGGTTCCGTTTGGATACTTATTTGAAGCCATTCCCAGACTGGCTGAGCCTGAAATGCCCCAGGCTGACGGGATGTTGTTATTGTCAATCTTTGGTATCGCCGTAAACGGTTATGCTGCCTACAAACTCAGTGAAGGGAATTCGCTTAATGAGCGCGTGCTCAATTGGCAGGGTGACCGACAGTTTGAGGTTGTAGATTTTGGAAAATAATTCTATCTATATGAAATATATTTAATTTTTTCGTATTTTTGACTAAAAAGCTTACGCTGTTCTTCATATCCTTAGGTTTTTCATCTGCTGATATGAGGCAATAAAAGAACTCTTAGGCTGTGGTTGAAACTCATATGTCCCTAAGAAATTAATGTGTGCCCACGCTATAACGGATCCCGACGCAATTGATTGGAGGAGTTCTTCTTTTCCTTCTTCAGAGTCGGTTTTGAGACATGTATCAGAGAGAAAAAGGTAATTCCAAAAAATGATCATGTTTCGAAGCAGGGTATTGCACGATGCGATTAATTGTATTTCGTTCTCTAAACCAACTTGTAGTTTGCCTTTTCTGCCGAACAATACTGCTTCCGCTAATTTTTGGCCAAGCTCTACACGGTTTAATTGCTTTTGAATGGATTTCCTTAAATTTTCGTCATTTACATAATTCAAAATGAAATGTGTTTTTAAAAGTCTCCCGAAGTCTTTGAATGCTAAATATAGTTCGCTGTCTTTTTCACTTGCAGAGAGTATTTTTAACATTTGAGACGGACTACATCTCCCGAGCTTCATTGACACCATCAATCTTAAAATATTGTCCCAGTTATCCAGCAAGCGTTTTTTATTGATGCCGGATTTCGGAGAGATGGGCGAATTGCTATGTGTAATCTTTGTCTTGTTGTCAAAGTAATACAATGTCTGTTTATGTACATCCATAATTCTGGGCGCAAAAGCAACGTCTAAGAAATATAAACCAGCAAAAACTGCTTCTGTGTAGCCATGCGTATCCGTTGAGTGGCGGTGCAAATCAATATTCTCATGTTGCAACGTATGTTTAGACGACACCATACCCTCGAGCATGTAAGGCGCCTCTCTATCTGAAGACGTCAGTACATTAACATGGAACAATGACTGTTTCTCATCAAGGAAACTGTTAATGTTGATACCTTGTTCTTTACCAAAGTACTTATAAGAATAGTTTGCTAATAATGAGTTAACATTTACTACAATTTTTTTGCCGTCGCTGCTCGTGTGAAGGACGCCTTTATTATCATTATAAATAGTAGGAAGGTTAAGCTCTTGAATTGCCTTAACGATTTTGTCATTAGCCTTTTTTACATTAGCTAGAGTCACCCAGTTAGATTCTGTATCTCTAAGTGCCTTTTCACTGAACTGTTTTGTCGCGCGCGCCATCCCCGTATGTCCAAGGTTGGTACCGAGACTTAATATGGTCGCAAATAGTAGTCGAATATCAATTTCAGATTTACCTGATGTAGGGGAACGGTTTGTAAAACATGATGAAAATTGACAGTGTGTATCTGCTTCAAACATGATTTCTTGTATGGTCACGGATTTCGACCCAGCTAGAAGATTGGGGATTACTTTAGCGATACTGAATTCTGCGTCCGGTAGTTTTATCCGCCATGTACCATCTTGTTTGAGGTTGAAATATGGGTTTTCATCGTTAATAACCCTTTGATTTACTCTGTCAAATTCAATTGTGAGCGCGTTTCCTATTTGATTAAGTATTGATGGACCATCATTGAATTTTTCCATGGAGACGGCTCGTAGTAGTTTTTCTCGACAATAGTTTCGCCACTCCTCATCAGGTATTAAATATTGGTACGGTTGCCGGTGTTTATAGGAATATTCAAGCGTCAGGCTGCGATCCTTTAGGGCATTTTGTACTGCCATAAGCAAAAGCACTCTGTATTTATGGATTGGTAAAACATCATCCTCCGCTTCTAAAAGTTGTCTCTCGGCCTGGTTTAAAAAATCAATGGGGCTCGTATCGTCTATACTTGTAGGGCCTGACTGGTTGCATATTCCGGCTAATCCGGACACCAGCACCGGTTTAATCCGGACGCCTGTTTTCCTCGCTTTTCTCTAATCCTATTTTTATCCTATCTGTCCGGATTGTGCCAGCTTTCTCATTGATTCTCCTCCCAACTCAATCCGATGGCTGTTGTGGATCAGCCTGTCCAGCAGAGCATCTGCCACCGTTGCATTGCCTATCATGTTGTACCATTCTTTAACCGGGAGCTGGCTTACCATGATTGTACTGGCTGTTTGATAACGATCCTCCAGTAACTCCAGTAGATGACCGGCTTGCTCCTGGTTCATCTTTTCCATTCCCCAGTCATCGATTACCAGCAGCTGTTTCTTTGATAAGGCGAGTAGCTGTTTTTGATAACTGCCATCCAGCCGCCCTGAACTCAGATCATCCAGTAAACGGCTAAGACGATAGTAACGAACGCTGTACGTCTGCTCACAGGCCTGGGTTGCCAAGGCGCAGGCTACGTAAGTTTTTCCGGCACCTGTTGGTCCGGTGAGTAGGATATTCTGGTGCTTTAGCAGGTAGCTCCCGGTTAATAGTTCACTTATCTGGATACGTTTTAGCCCCCGATCTTCTTTGTAGATAAGCTGATTGGGTGAGGCATCAATACGTAACTTGGCTTGTCGTTTCAGGCGTTCGATCCTGGCCTGGCTTCGCCCCAGTACCTCGCTTTCAAGGAGCAGACTAAGCCGCTCCTCGAACGTCAACTCAGCATAGGTGGAGAGTTGCTCTCGCTGTTGCTCAAGGCCCTTGGCGGCATGGCCAAGACGCAGGGTTCTTAGTTGCTCATTAAGCTGATTCATGTCGTTCTCCTAGTGGTAACTATTTGGGCCACGCACATTGCTGTGCTGGATATCCGGGGTGGTATGAGACTCACAAGATAACTGGCCTTCCCGGTGGTTTTTAAGCAGGTTTCTGATAAAGCGCAGATAGGGCTTATCTACCATCAGCGCATCTTTGCAGGCTTGTTCCAGGCGCACATCGCCGTATTTTTTGGTGAGATTAAGCAGGCCAAGGCAACTGCGGTACGCTTGCGCGGGATGATCTTTGGCGCTGAGCTGAGCACTGACAACCTGTCGGGTCGCAGCCCCAACATTGCCACCCCAGCTCAGCAGGCGCTCCGGTGACCACTTCTGGTACTGATGGTTGCTGGGCATATGCTCCGTGTGTGTACTGAGGCCGTGCGCTTTCTTGCTGGTCGGATGTTGAGACACCAGGTTTCCCTGGTGGTAGATCTGGATTAACCGCGCGTTCGCCTCCAGTTCAACATGCTGGCCTACCAGTTGATGAGGGACTGAGTAATAGTGCTGTCGGTATTCGATGTGATAGTCCGGTCCTACCTTGGCGCGTTTGCTTTCTGTATACAGATAGCGCTGAACCGGGAGAGGTTTCAGCGCGGGTTTATCCAGGCTGTCGAATAAAGCTTTGCGGCTGGCACCCAGTTGTTTCATCTCTCTTTGATTCAGCTCATCCATCAGCTCCCGGATCGCCAGATTTAATGCATGGAAAGTGTGGAATATGCGGTGGCGAAGACGCATCATGATCCAACGTTCAACAATCAGTACCGCGTTTTCGGCTTTGGCTTTATCCTTCGGTTTATAAGGCCGTGCGGGCATCACCGCTGTACCGTAATGATTCGCGAGTTTACGATAACTGTCGTTGAGTTTCGGCTCGTAACGATCCGTTTTGGTGACCGCGGCTTTAAGGTTATCCGGGATCAGAAGCGCTGGTACGCCTCCGAAGTGCTCAAAGGCATTCGCGTGCGCTTCCAGCCAATGCTCCAGTTTTTGACTAGGGCAGGCTTCGACGTAGGTGTAATTGGATGCCCCCAACGTTGCAACGAAGATCTGCGCATACCGAACCTCTCCGGTATCAGGATTCACGACCGGGATTGTCGGGCCACAGTAGTCGATAAACAGCTTATCGCCGGCAGTGTGGATCTGACGCATACTCCGCTTTTGCATCTTATGCCATCGAAGGTAATACTCACAGAACTGACTGTAACGGTAGGCTCTGTGCTGATGTTCGGCGACATATTCTTCCCACAGAAGCTGCTTGGTCATGCCTTTACGCTTAAGCTCGATAAAGCACTGAGCGAAATCAGGCATGACCTTATTTTGAGCCGCCGTTTTTTCCCGATACAGGGTCTGTGTTAACGCGGTATCGGAGCAGTTGTCGGTAAGTGGCCAGCGCAATGCGCTTTGTTCAAAGCGCGTCAGGATATCAGAGATGGTCGAGCGTCCTGCCTTGGTACAGGCGGCGATCTTTCTGACAGACAAACCACATTCGAATTTAAGGCGCAAAATCTCTTTGATATTTGCCATAGATGTCCTCTTTTTTGTCATGCTCACGTCCTCGCTATAATTCAATCGATAACGAGGATTGTGACTAATTGATTTAAAAGAGAAAAGAGAGGGATTCCGGCATTCCGGACAGGGTTTCCGCCTAATCGGACAGTGATTCCGGAGTTAGCAGAAAACTGGCTGGCTTATCCCGGAATCGGTGTCCGGATTAAAACGGAAAGGGTGTCCGGATAATGCCGGAATCGATGTCCGGATTGCTCCGGTGTATGCAACTGGTAATACTTTACGGCCGTAAGTAGGGCTTTATTTTTACTTGTTGTATCAAAAGCCATCGCTTTGACAAGATTGCCAAATTGACGCTGAATAACAAGCGCTTTACTAAACATTGCTTTATAAAAATCAGCTTGCGTAATTTGCTTGTTCAAACTGGTATTTAACTTTTCTGCACAATCATCAAACGCAGGGTTTTCAGTTTCAAAAAAAGCCATGATAAGCTGGCGAGTACGTTCATTTTTTTCTGCATTTGATAATGCTATGTCATTTGTAATTGAGAGGATAAGGCGAAGAACTTGTTTTGAGTCTTTGGCGCTTAATAAAACAGTTTTATTTGCTTCAATTGTTTCACGTTGACTAACTTCTCTTCGTTTACGCTCCTCACCTCGCGCTCGGCTGATATGTTGACGCATAACTTTAATTAAAGCCATTGCAGCAAAATCTTGTCGTTGATAAAACTGATCTTTAATTAACGCTGAAAGGTGTAAAAAAGTTTTGTTATCCCTTTTTAATCGTTTGATTACGGATAAATCATTTAAGTAGAAAGTGTCTGAAAAGTGCTTAACGGCTTCATCTGTAAGGTTGATGGATTTTACTAACGGTAATATAGTGACGAAATGCTCTTTGTAAAGCTCTAGTAGCTTCGCATTAAGCTGAAGCTTTTGTTGCGTTTCGCCCTGATCAATGCGTTTAAGTTCTTTTGCCGTAAAATTTACCCCAAAATTATCGAGATACTCGTTTAGCGATGCTATTTGTTCAGCATCGACTTTTTCTCCAAAGTGCAGAAGTACCTGATTGTCATAATCCTGGAAGGTAAGAGTGATGATTTCATTGAGTTGATTGTAGCTTGGGATCTCAATTTTGTTCTGCCAACAATACGAGACTAGGGCAAACAAAATGTCTTCTTTGTGTTGACGAACAGCAACTAGGTTTTCTGCATAGGCGATTAAATCGGCCTTTTTGTCGTCACTATAAGCACTCCAGTTAAAATGTGCTAGTATCATCTTTTTGTGACGATGCTGTGCTTCTGCGCGATACTCAAGTATATCAATAGGTATTCTTATACCTATTGCTTTTACTGCCCGTTTAACATCGTCATTGTGAAAATCTTTTGGCTCAAAGAAGCACCCTTTTGCTTGGAAATAGGCTTTTTGAACTAAGAATCCAACTTTGTTAACATCATTCTGCAGTTTTGAAAGTACTTTACGCGTAGCCACGTCGACCAAAAAGTAGGTATTTCTTGCCTCTTTAGAAAGTTTTGGTGCCTGTTGAAAGGCCCGCTTTCTTGCTGGTGACAGAATTTTTAGAAGTGGCACGGTCGTATTCCTTTTATCTTCTATTCGATTTAAATATCAAACGGCTTTTTTATATAACAAAAAATCTAAATTCATGCACTGTACAGTGCATAAAAATGAAAATAAAATTATAAAGATATGAATCTCTATTCCATCAAGTTATTAGAAAAGGTATTTTCTGGTTATTCCTGTTATGTACAATAAAGGGATGAGTACACCTACACATGAACTTTATGAGCCCTTAGTGCTCGCATACGATCACTTCAACCATTATTTGTTTGCTGGTGAGTTACCTACTGTTATTTTCACTTTACAACGCAAAAAAAACGTTATGGGTTATTTTGCTGCCCAAAGGTGGGGTAATACAAAAGGTGAAACATGCAGTGAGATAGCCATCAATCCGTCCTATTTCGCAAATTGTCGTATGATTGAAGTTTTTCAAACGCTTGTTCATGAAATGGTTCACGCTTGGCAAGCGAGATTTGGGCATTGTGTTGACGCGCATTACCATAATAAGGAATGGGCACAAAAGATGATTAGTATTGGGCTTATGCCTTCGTCTACTGGAGAGCCTGGTGGTGCAACTGTAGGGAGGCAGATGAGTGATTACATTATTAAACGCGGTCGGTTTATTGAAGTGGCTGATTTATTGCTTAGTGATAAAAGCTATCAACTCAAATGGGTAGACAGGTTTGCGTTACCACGTCTGCATGATTCTGTGATTGCTGATATGGACATCACTTATCATCATAACCAATCATCAGGTCAGTCAGATGATGTTTCCGTGGTTCCTCAGTGTATTAATAGTGAGTCATTGGAAATGCACTACTCGAATTCCGAAAATGAACATCATATGCCCGCGACGCATTCTCTACCGACATCGTTCTTTGTCGAAGAAGTAGCGCGTAAGCAAACGCGTAGCAAGTTCGAGTGTCCATCTTGTCAAGTAAAAGTATACGGTAAGCATGAGCTTAATCAGGGCAAGATCGTACTTTTGTTAAATTACTCTGATATCTGATCGATTTAATTCGTTATATTTATCATCATTAGTGTGATCAAATAGTTTTTTTGATGACACGAGTTAATTATGAGTTTTCTAAGCCATTTTTCAGAAGTTACCGATCCCCGCACGCAAATTAATGTTCAACATGACTTTATTGATGTGATATTTCTGACTGTGAGTGCAGTCCTTTCTGGAGCAGAGGGTTGGAGCGATATAGAAGTGTTTGGTCGAGATAAACTTGATTGGTTGCGCCAATACCGTCCCTTTGAAAACGGCATTCCTGTTGACGATACCATTGCCCGAATTGTTCGAGTAATATGCCCTGAACAATTAAATAAAGCCTTTATGAATTGGGTGAATGAAGTGCGTGTTGAAACGGGTAAGCCTCAAATTGCCATCGACGGTAAGACACTTCGTCATTCCTACGATGGCGATAAGCAAACGGCATTACATAGCATTACCGCCTGGAGCAAAGATGCAGGTTTAGTGCTTGCGCAACTGAAGTCATCGGGCAAGAAAAATGAGAATGCTTCGGTATTGGACCTACTCGACACGCTTAATATTAAAGGCGCTCTTATCAGTGCAGATGCCATGAACTCTCAGAAAAAGATAGTCGAGAAAATCAGCTCGGAGAACGCAGATTATGTGCTCTGCATCAAAAACAACCACAAACAACTACGCGATGAAATTGCCGCCTATTTCCATAAGGTAGAGAGGGATAATCCCGCTTGGATTGCCTGTAATGAACAGACTGATTCTGGCCATGGACGAATTGAAGTACGCCGGTGCCAGCAACTAAGAGTCAGTGAGTGGATAAGTGAAGCACAGCACTGGAAAGGTATACGCAGTGTTATCAAAATAGAGCGAGAGCGCCACCTTAAAGACAAAGAGGTGAGCACTGAAACGCAATATTACATCAGTTCACTGGATATTGACCCCGTTGCGGTCAACCAGGCTATCCGAGCACACTGGGAAGTCGAAAATAAAGTCCACTGGGTGTTAGACGTGACGTTCAAAGAAGATGATAGCCGAATACGCAAAGAGGACGGAGCGGAAAATGTCGGAGTGATTAGGCGGTTTTGTTTGAATATGGCTCGTTTACACCCCAAGAAAGCCAGCATGAGAAGCAAACTCAAAATGGCTGGCTGGGCCGATGAATTCAGAGCAGAGCTTATTTTTGGGTAAAAGTATGCGGTTGCCCTGTGAGCTTAATATCATCTGTGGCGATTGTCACACGCCGTTCGTAAAGTCCAATTAAAATAATACCTATTCTTGCTTACTAGAGTTTAACATTCATAGTAGATTACAGACTTAAAATCTCATCAACATTTACTACGGTGAAATCCGCAACACTTCTTCTCTAAAGCGACCATAGACTGAAATAGTAGCAGTTGTAGCTACTACTTCGTTAACACCATCAGCTGCCCATTGGACTATACCGTTTGGTATTAATTTAATGTCTTCAATCTTGGATTTATCTGAATTGAACTGTCTGTCCGGTGCACTATCAAAAGTATTTATCGTGTTTGGCTTTCCAGCCTTCATAGAGTTTATCTTAACGACAGCTCTAGGGACATCGCATTTCAATCGAGAAGCAAAATCAAACAAATCAGGTTGAGCTGGCATGATTAATGTCGCTGTATGATCGTCATATTGGGTTTCTATTCTTAATATCCGACCGAGAACTTGCCTGAAGTGAAGTTCAGTACAGATACGACTCAAATGGCAACAGACCTGTAGGCGAGGGATATCAGTTCCCTCAGTGACCATGCCTACTGAAATCAGCCATTTTTGAGTGCCGGATTTATAGTTTACAATAGTGTCTTGACTGTTTTTGTCCTCACTAGTTACCAATACCGGGGACTCGCCTGTCGCTTTTTCTAGCAGGTTATATATTTCTTTTGCATGAGAAATAGAAGACGCAATGATTAAACCGCCAGCATCTGGCTTGTCTCGTCGATATCGGTTAAGTGTAGTGACTGATAAGTCTAGCATGTGCTTAAGAAACTCTTCATCATTAAGCACCATTTGATAGGATAATGCGTTATCCGTCAGAAGTGCAGATAATGAGGAATGGTAGCGATCTCCTCTTCGTGAGTCGGTTGATTTCCAATTATCATTATCCACCATTAATATCGTCGGTATTCGGCATACGCCATCCTTTATCGCTTCTCTCAATCCGTACTCAAAATGCATCTTCGGTTTAAGATCACTGTTATAGGATAATGTCGTTACCATTGCGCCATCTGTTCTCCAGGGCGTCCCAGAAAGCGATAAGATAAAAATATCTTTTTTTGAATCAATCAGTTTGATTAATGGCTTTGACCAAGCTGTAGCGTTATCTAATTCTTGCCCGCCACAATGATGAATTTCATCGACGACTATCGCCAGTCTATATTTTTGCCAACGTTGTATAACGTTTTCAGCGATATTTGCAAGGCTTTGAAATGTGAGTGAGATACCGACTGATCCAAAGAGGCCATCCATTGGGCGATTCAACACTTGCTCAAACGTTTTTCGAGATCCTTCCTTAACAGCCAGTGAGGGGGAAAGACAAATAACATAATCTATCATGTCATTATCAAACATGGCCTTGATGGTTGCCGCCGCAAAGATGGTTTTTCCAGAGCCGGGAGTCGCTGAACAACCAAACTGACGATATCCCAGGAGAAAGTGGGTGAGGGCCAGATCACGACATACTTCTTGCCAATACCTTAATATCATGAGTGTGTAGCCAATAAAGTTTCCAACGCCTTTATCTTGCCTAGTGTGCGGACATTATCTTCTCTTAAATCATGCAGCTTACTGTCAATACGACTCGCCATCTCAGGAAATTCCCTTCTCAAACTTTCTAACTCTTCCGTCGCTCCCAGGCTTATTAAAATATCCTTTTGGCGAGCCTGAAGTCTTTTTTGGATCTCTGATGCGTAATTATGAAGTGGTGAAACATCCTTAGAGCCTGATTTTTCAGTGCCTCTTACACCCAATAGCTTTTCCGTTGCCATGTAATGTGCAACGTTGTATTCATTCCCGGTTAACTCGATTAACAAACCATGTTTGACAAATGTCCGCATAAAACTATGCGCCCAGCGTCTAACCTCATTTTTAGTTTTGTTAGTCGAAAATAATTCTAGGTAACGATCACGCAACATCGTTACACGAAAAGGGGTTTCACCAAAAGAGGATATGGCCTTAACCAAATCAGCATGAGGTGTAAATTGACGCATAATGTTACCTTTTTACTGCAAAGGGAATTTTAAAAATGCGGATTATAGTCCGTGGTTAATGAGGCGGCAAGTAGAGATATTACTGACTTTTGAAAAGGTCTATGTATGTCGTCTCTTGCACAAATATTAGGGAAAAACATTCGTGAAACTAGAAAGGCTAAAGGCTTTTCCCAAGAAAGTTTAGCCTTGCAGGCTAAGATTGACCGAAGTTATATGGGACGTATTGAACGTGGGGAAGCGAATATTACTGTCGACTTGTTATATAAATTATCTGAGGTTATTAAGGTGAATCCCCACGATTTACTTCCGTGAATATGTCAAACCAATTTCAACCACAGAGATGAGTCCTATGTTTGTTTTAACGCAACTAGGGGCAATTACAGCAACTTTTTGTCGTTTTCTCAATGACAACTTAAGACAAACAGCAGACGTTTAACACCGCCATAAACGGCGCTAGCCTACGAGCGAAGGGAGCTAATTTAATGGTCTTGTTAAGCATTACTTTTTACCAAACAAATAGCCTACCAAAGTACCAAAAAGCACGGCTACGGTTGAATCAAATTTTCCAGCGTAAGTAAGCAGGCTAGATGCGATGATGACAAATAAAACTATCCCAACCTGAAGCCATTTTTCAAATTTAGCATGGCTGGCATTTTTCTCTAATGCTGCCTTTTTAATATCTTCGAAAATACAGAGAACTCTTGATGCAATTTCATGCCCTTTCTCAGATTCGAGATACACGAGAAACGGCCCGATATCTATCTCTTCTTCTTCATACTCATGGGTTTCAGGCTGTACTTCCCGTTTCTTTAGTCGTTTTGATTCTCTGTCCATTTCTCGATACTCTAATTTGTATGCTTAACATTTAAATGATGCGGACCCTAAGAACCGCATATTAATTTATAGGCACGACCGGAGCACACATAATACCGGTAATGTCTCTTAGAACGGTATTTCTTTATCGATGGATATCAGCTTTATATCTCGCCCGGATTTTTCATAGGTTTTACTTGATACACGGTTAAGAAACTTAATGAGCCTGTTTTTACTACTGACTAGATGACCTGCGTTATAAAGCTGGCTATTATCACGAAAGGCACTTGTTATTACTGTAACTTCATCATCACTTAACGTCTTGATAACTCCACTCATACGATCAAATCGCTTTTTTGTTTCAGTAAAATTAGGGGAAACGCAAAAAGCGTTAATTAGCGCCGTTTGCAAACGATGTTTATTGCCAAGCTTTTCAGCAATAAGACTGTATATATCTAGCGCCGTTTGAAGCGTATCATGCGGATTATTTTTCAGTGCTTGTCGTTCACCTATAAACCCCTGGGGATCAGTTACTCCTAGCTTAAGTGAAATAACTGGAATGTTGCGTCCAAGAGCAAAACCCACCTCCTGGTTTGTCCATACGCTATCATGAAAATCATCGGTTAAATAAACCAACATAATTTCCATAGTTTCTAGACCTTTGACAATTTCATTTTGCCAGGTACTCATTGGCTCAATCGTGTCATGGGCTACAAAAGAAGAAATACCATACTCTTCTAATGAAATGGAAAGTTCTTGTGCTTGCACTTTATGAATGTCTCTGTGACTAATAAATACTCTGACATGATCAGGCTTCCAAATAGACAGTGTATTCGGGTTGATTCCTGGGCGATCATGTATTGATATGGCATTTTGAAATTGAGGATCATTTTGATCTTCATCCTCAAACCTCACAGCATTGATAAACTCGCTTTCGATGGATTGACAACACAACCGTAGCTTCGTAAGTAAATCAGCCTCGAAGTCACTCTTTCTGCCTAAGGTAACTTCTCCATAAATTTCAGGGGGTAAAAATAAAATTACATCATGTCCGTCTATACCACCGTTCCAATTATCATAACTGGTTTCTTCGTGAACATAGATGACTGATGAATTCACAACCCGTGCCTCTAACTCCTGGCCCAGAGCCTGATATTCAGTGGCAATGCGTTTGAGATATATAATTATTTTTGATGGAATAATATAATTTCTCTTCATTTTTTAGGTCTCAAATTGCAGATATCTAAACTGTATTTTCAGCATTTATGGTTTGCCAATATTCAGCTTAACGCCCTACTTAGGGCGGAAACACATGGGATAAAATTAAGAACGAAGTTACGCAGCCCATGTTTTTGCGTCCCAGCGAGGGACTAAAGCAGATTGTTAGGCCTATATGATTGGATATTTATTAGCCTCTAATAAACTATTTTTGCTCAACTCAGAAAAATGAGCTGTCATATTATTTATAAACCCCGAAATTTTTGGATAGCTTAGAATGAAAGAAACTAATGAATCAACTTCTTCTAAAACGAATGAGTAGGCCTCGGATGGCCCCATATTTTTACCGTCTTTTTGGCGAAAAATTGCTAAATGTAATGAAAGCTCCTCAACGTTTTCGGATGGGTAACGAATCTCTTCAAATTTATTTATATCATTGATAGCCTTAACATGTTGCTCATTACTCCCACCACTCCTTTGGCTAAATTCTGCCCAAAGTTTGAGTAGGTCATGACCGAAATCTTTTCTTGAACGAAGCTTTTTTATTGGTAGATCAGATAAGGCAGCTTTGAGAAATAGCTCAATCGCATGATGCAGCAAATTACCAGCGACAGGTGTTTGTAACTGTAACGCCAAAAACCTGCCGCCAACATAATACTGAAGTCCAAGTGGTAAAAACTCGAATTGTGAAGTGTGTGTTCTCAAAATTCCCCCAAAGGCCTATCAATTAAATGATACGGCCCCTAAGAACCGCATATAAATGAATCACTACCATCATAGTACAGCTTTACGCCGCCAAGTCATACACTTAGGCGCACGCAAAACTGGTAAGTAATAAATAAAGCGAATCGATATCTAACCGGCAATCTAAGCGCCTGCATATCACGTACAGAGCAGTCATAAAACAGTTACAAGAAAGACCGGTTTTATTGACGACTTGCTGAATTGATTTAGTTTACTTTACCCTTAATAATTTATTAAGGGCTGTAATTCTTTAAATTCTAGTGTTAAGTTGGGTTAATCTATTAGGAAAAGCATCGCTATGATTGAGATATCGCATTGCGGATTGGATATCTTTCCAGCCCACATACTGCATCAATTCATGTAAAGACCATCCTTGCTGATTAGCCCAATGAGCAAATCCACGCCGCAACGAGTGGCTACTGAACTCTTTGGAATTTGGTATGTTTGATTGAAATAAAACTCGTCGGAGTATTGCCGGAATGCTGCCGGCACTGATGCCGTTTTGATTTAGCTTGCCCCATCTGTCAATCTTACGAAATACAGGTCCATTAGCCATTTCTATCTGCGCTGCAAACTCTGAAATAGCGTTGACGGGGCATAATGTTTGAAGTGCCGGCACTTCAAAATACATCCCTTGGTTATGTCGGTCGGTTTTGGACTGCCTTACATAACCACGAAGACAGACATTATTGATGATCTCCAAATCCTCAAACATTAACCGGGATAATTCATCACTACGGAACCCTCGCCAAAATCCCAATAACACCAGAGCTTTATCACGGTAGGCGCGCTGTACGCTGGCATTGTTCTCAGAAGCGCGAATTTGCGCGTCCAACGATCCAGTGATCTGTTGCAAATGTTCTATTTGTAATGGATGAGCTTGCTTAGGCTTTTTACTGTGAACGGCCTGGATCCCTCGCATGATTTTACGAACGTGTACAGAAGAGCAGGGGTCTGCAAACCCTTGCGTTTTATGCCATTGGCTGAGCGCAGCCAGTCGTGTCTTCAGTGTACTAGGGGCTAAGTCATTGGCATACGTCACCAGATAGCGTCCGATATTCTCAGGCGACGTGGGTAACTTTCCGCCCCAATGCACCTCAAAGTGTTCGACTGCCGAGCGATACGTTTTACGCGTGTTATCCCGAGTAGCCGCATTGATATACCGCGAAATTCGCTCAGCGATTTCCTGCTCGTTTGCTTCATTGTGTTTAGAGAGTGATTTCGTCACGACGTGATGACTCCGTCCGGTCAGTACAGTTCTAAAGAATGAGAATAGGGGATATTCACCAGTCAAGATAGCATAATTCAAGATTATCGCTTGTTTATATTTCCCTATTTTGATTTCGAATGCTTCAAACATTATACTGTATATAAATATTACGTAATACAGTACATTATCATGGCGCGAACCGGCGTGACGCTGACAAACGTTAAACAAGCCACAGAGGCCATCATTGCGCGCGGTAACAGTGTGTCGATCGACGCTGTGCGCGCAGAGCTCGGGCATACGGGCTCAAAGAGCACTATTCATAAGCATTTGAAACGCTTAACCGAAGGGGGCGAAAATGCGCCGGTAGAAGTCTTACTGTCTGAAGAATTACAGCAGCTTGTAAGCCACGTTGCGGCGCGATTAAAAAAGGAGACGCATGCCACGTTGGTTGAACGTGAAAGTAGGTTTAAAAAGTCACTTGACGAGCAGGCGGCTTGCGCAGTCGCACTATCGGAGCAAAACGATACGTTGCAGGCTCAGATTGCGCGAGCTAACAATGACATCGCTGAATTGACTCAATATGTGACTGACATCACAGCGGCGCGCGATACAGCACTTCGCGAGTGTGATCGTTACGAACAACGGCTCGCATCAATGACACAGGAAATCCAGTTACTGACAACGCATAATCAATCATTAGAGGACAAGCACGTGGATGCGCGTGCGGCGCTTGAGCATTATCGTGCGTCTGTCGCGTCTCAGCGTGAGCGCGAAACCCATCATTTTGAAAGTACGATCGCACAACTCAATCATCAACAACACGCGTTGACGCAAGAGCTGGCCGGCTTAACCGGCACCAACCAAGAGCAAAAACTTACACTGGCGCGATTGGAGGTTACATTGTCTCAGGCGCTTAACGATCACAAAGCATTGGCAGAGCAGAACCGCTTTTTGGAAGAGGCACTCGCGCAATCCCGCAGTAACAATCAGCGTCTTGAACAAACCGTCGAGAGGTTAGAGCACGCATCCGATCTGCTTCGCGATGATCTGTCCTCTTCGACTGACGCTCTGAATACACAAACGATTGCACTTAATGAAACTCGCCAACAATTAGTGGCAGCTGACGCGACGGTAAACACACAAGCGCATCTGATCGCAGAATACATGCACCAAACAAACAAAACGGTGAAAAAAACGAAGAAGTTAAGCGTAAACGATGATACGCCGCAATGATAATGCTGTTGATGCGTAAACGACACAAGATGTTATGTAGCGAACGATAAACATACCACCTTATCAAATGAACAATGTCTCACCAGGTGAGCACATCGACCGTCTGCTTTTCTTATGACATTGCTGTGCTCAAGATCCAATCCCTACCGTTGTTCATGACGCTATCGGTGCTGGGGCGCTGCGCAGCATAGCCTATGCGTCCCATGGCATCGTCATGATTTGCCGGCTGAAGATCAGGCATTTCTTACACTCTCAGTGCCTTTCAAAATTGTAATTATCATGTAATCCCACCGCCATGTAGGTCATGGCGGATTTTGTCAGTTTTGGCCAGTGTCTGCGCGTATTTTGCGCAGCACGGTAGTCTCTTAGCCCTCCTACATCTGTAACAACCGGTTTGGGTTCTCAAGAGATTTTTCAAACAACACGACATAGACATAAAATCAGGGAAACACATGACTAACACTAAATCAAAGGCGACAAGGTTGGGGTTTGCAAAGACTCTTTTGTCTGCTTCCATCGCAGTGGCTATTTCACCCACGCTGGTTGCACAAGAGCAGGCCGGCACCACTGAGGCGGATGTAGAAAAAATCGCAGTGGTCGGTACGCGTTCAGCGCCACGCTCGATAGGAGATTCTGCGGTACCTGTTGACATTATCAGCGCAGAAGAATTTAAAAGTACGGGGTCCACCGACATCACGACAATGATGCAAGCCGCCGTGCCATCCTTTAATGTTAACGACCAACCAATCAATGATGCTTCAACCCTAGTACGTCCCGCGAATTTAAGAGGGCTCGCGCCGGATCACACCTTGATACTGGTGAATGGAAAACGGCGTCATCGCTCAGCGGTTATTACGTTTTTAGGTGGTCAAATATCCGACGGTGCGCAAGGGCCTGATATATCCGTCATACCGTCTGTTGCACTTAAACAAGTTGAAGTATTACGGGACGGTGCGGCAGCGCAATATGGCTCTGACGCAATTGCCGGCGTGAGACGCTGAAGGAGGCCTAGTGGAATTTAATAAAGGTCAATATTATGAAGGGGATGGCGCAACGACGATGGTCGCGGGCAATGTTGGGTTGCCATTGACTGATCAAGGGTTTGTCAATCTCTCTCTAGAATATCGAACGGCCGATCCCACGTCACGAAGCGTACAACGCGATGATGCGGCGGCGCTGATTAACAATGGCAACACGTTCGTTGAAGATCCGGCGCAAGTCTGGGGGAGTCCTGAAATAAAAGGGGATCTTAAGTTTTTTGCCAATGCAGGTTTGGAGCTTGATCAAAACAGTGAAGCGTATTTATTTGGTAACTATGCGAGACGAGAAGTGGAGGGCGGGTTTTACTTTCGAAACCCACACAACCGCGGTGGTGTCAATGATGGCGGAACCAATGACAGTGGTGAGCAATTATTACTGGTAGCCGACTTGACGCCAGATCTATCGGGCAACTGTCCGACCGATATAGCCGTCGGCTCAAATGTGCTAGAAAACCCTGTTTATATCAACCAAGTTGCAAACAATCCTGATTGTTTTGCATTCAACGAACTCTTTCCTGGTGGATTTACCCCAAAATTTGGGGGGATCGTTACTGATGCTTCATTGGTTGTTGGTACTCGTGGAGAATTGGATAACGAGCTAAATTACGATGTCAGTGGTGCTTATGGTACTAATGAAATCGATTATGCCATTAGCAACACCATAAATCCGTCATTAGGACCGGATACACCAACATCGTTTAATCCCGGGCGCTACATTCAAACAGAAGCGAGCTTCAATATCGACATCAATAAGTATATTGATATTGGCGGGAATGAACCGTTGTTCTTAGCCGGGGGCATTGAATATCGATATGAAGCGTTTGAAGCCATCGCTGGGGATCCAAAGTCCTACGAAGTAGGCCCTTTAGCCGCACAGGGATTTGGTATCGGTTCAAACGGCTTTCCTGGGCTAGCCGCTCGGTTCCAAGGCAAGAATAGTCGTAATAGCGCAGCGCTGTATATTGATTCGGAGTATTTCTTTAGCGACGATTTTATGGTGGGAGCAGCTATTCGGTACGAGGACTTTAGTGATTTTGGTGACACAACCAAAGGCAAGTTGTCTGCGCGCTATCAACTGAATGAAACCGTCGCAATACGCGGCGCCATTGCAACTGGATTCAAAGCGCCGACCATAGGACAATCGAATGTACGAAACGTCACTACCGCGTTCAGTGCAACGGGATTGGTTGATAGAGCCACGCTGCCGCCGTCGGATCCGATTTCCATTCAAAAGGGGGCAACGCCCCTCCAACCTGAGGAATCTACGAGCTACAGTGTGGGATGGGTAGGAGAATTTGAAAATGGGCTATTTGTTACCATCGATTACTTCAATATTGAAGTTGAAGATAGGATCAGCACAACGTCGGGGATCACCCTCACGCAAGCGGATATCAATGCGCTTCTCGCCCAAGGCGTCACTGACGCATCGAGTTTTAGTGAAGTAAGTTTCTTCACAAATGACTTTGCAACGTCAACACAAGGTATTGATGTCGTCGCTAATTATTCAATGGAAATGTTGGGAGGAGATACGGTTTTCTCGTTTGCGGGGAACTGGACCGATACAGAAGTTGATGATGTTAAAACGTTCGATGTGAATGGTGAGCAAGTCCAAAACATTTCACCCACTCGCATTCGAATGATTGAGGATAATTTGCCTGAATACCGCTTCAGCCTGACTGGCAATCATACGAATGGCGATTGGCGGGTATTAACGCGCCTTAATTATTTTAGTGACATTTTTGAAGATCACATCGATGCCGGTTTACCCATAGAGGAAGTGGGTGCGGAATACACGGTCGATTTTGAAGTTGGTTATCATATTAATGAATCATTTATTATGACACTAGGCGCTCGAAATGCGTTTGATAACCTCCCTGATGAAAATGTGCTTTATGATACCGAAGTGGCGGGTTCAAAGTACCCAACGACGTCACCCATTGGCATTAACGGCGGTTTCTATTATTTAAAAGGCGTGTATACCTTTTAGTCCAACGGGCGTCTCGAACTAACACTTGCGTGTGTTCGAGGCGTCAGCTACGCAATGGAAAGATGACCGTGAACGTGGTTGCCTGCTCATCTGATCCCACTTGTATATGTGCACCGTTAACTTCAAGAACAGATCTCGCAATGGTTAATCCTAATCCAGCGCCTTGCCCGTCACGTTTTCGAGATGGATCCGCGCGGTAGAAACGATCGAAAAGGCGAGAAAGTTGAATGTCAGGGATCTTATTACCTGGGTTTGAAATCGATATCAATGCTTCGTTATCCTGTATTTGAGTAGATACGGTTACTTCTGCATTATCGGGAGTGTACCGAATGGCATTAGATAACAAGTTGCTCAGTGCTTGTCGAAACATCGATTTGTCGCACATTAACGTTATTTTGTGACCAATAAGTTGAATGCTGATGTGCTTCTCTTCGGCCAAGAGCTCAAAGTATTCGATTAATTCACCGATTTCTTTCTGACAGTCTATCCGCTCAGCGTTGGGTTTGATCAAGCCATGCTCCGTTTGTGCTAGTAACAACATGTCACTGACCATTTTCGACATTCGCTCGTACTCTTCTAAGTTAGAATATAAGATGTCAGTGTATTCATTCGTCGAGCGTGGTTGATTGAGTATGACTTGGGTCTGTGTAGTCAGGTTGGTGATAGGCGTTCTTAGTTCATGAGCTATGTCAGCGGAAAAATGGGACAGCTGCTCAAACCCGCTTTCAAGTCTCTCAATCATCGCATTAAAGGACTCCACCAGATTAGCAAGCTCCACTGGGACTTCGGTGGGTTCCAACCTGATATCCAATTTATCCGCGGTGATGGAACCGATTTTGCGACTGAGACGTCGTAAGGGGGAGTGACCACGATAAACAGCAAACCGCGCGGCTAAGATCGTAATAGCCCCAGACAATACAATGATCCCCCACAATGTTGTCTCGAAGTCTTCCATATAGTTCATATGAAATTCCATGTTCGAGGCAACGATGACTTGATAATGTGTTTGGCTGTTGCCGTCTTCAATACGCACGGTTATTTCCGTTGCCCGTAACATATGTTCGCCGTCGAAAAAGAGGCTTAACATGGATGGCGTTATTTGTTCTATTTCATACGTATCCCCAGGGTATTTTTCTAGCACCGCGCTCTCACTGCTAAAAATAACTTCGTTGTCTTTATTTTTAACTAAATAATAGACACCGTGATGCCCAGAGACAGCTTGGAATAATATGCTAGACGGTGCGACCCCTTCATTATACGCTGTATTAAGCTTGCGTTTCACGGCTAGAAACACCTCATTCAGCTCATCTGCATCCTGCTCTTCAAAATGCTGAGCAATAGATTGCTGCACCATAAGACTTATAAACGTTAGGCAAACAAAGATAGTGAGCCCAACGAGTATAGTGACTCGAAAGGCGAGAGAGCTTGGTCGCTTTGATAGATCCTTAAGATTCATTAATACAAAATTTATATCCCATCCCACGCACAGTCTGAATGAGCTTTGGTGAAAAGTCATCATCGATTTTTGCTCGAAGACGGCGAATGGCGACATCAATCACATTGGTATCGCTATCAAAATTCATATCCCATACTTGAGAGGCAATAAGAGAACGTGGCAACACTTCTCCTTGGCGTCTCACCATTAATTCTAATAAGGTGAACTCTTTAGTTGTCAGGTTTATTGTGCGCCCACTTCGCGTGGCAATACGCGAAGGAATGTCGAGCTCCAAATCGGCTATGTGTAAAATATTATTGGGCACGGACGTGCCGCGGCGGATCAACGTACGCACACGCGCTAGCAGCTCAGCAAATGCAAACGGCTTCACTAAGTAATCATCTGCGCCGAGCTCTAAACCTTTAACACGGTCATTCACATGATCACGAGCAGTAAGAAAAAGAACCGGTGTATGATTGTTAGACTCTCGTAACGATGACAATATTTTCCAACCATCGATATCAGGCAGCATGACGTCTAAGATGATCAACTCATTTTCACCGAGCATGGCTTTGTGATGGCCATCGAGGCCGGTCCGAACTAACTCAACAACAAAGCCCGATTCGGCAAGGCCTTGTTTGATGTAGTCTCCAGTTTTTGTTTCGTCTTCAACGACTAATATTTTCATGCGATGTTCCGCCCGTGTTACTTATGATAAGCCCGCTTACAATATTAATGTACCTAACGAAACCGTGAAACGAAACACCTACTATGTAGGTCGCTTTGTAATTTCGCCGATGTCCAGATACTTTAATGTTGAGTGCACTAAATATGTTAGTCCTTAGGTAGCTGATTATGCAACGAAATCCTTGCTTTTAATCCATTATAATCGGTCTAATTGTTGTAACCGTTCAGCAGGGCCCTATTGACAGGCTGCTTTGAAGTCGCCGAGTAGAGGATAGGACGTTTTGTTTAACGTCGCTTCGAGAATGGCGCGGAGCCAATTCAGTGGATTCAGCTTTTGTTTCCGGCAGGTTTCTACAATGGTGAGTATACGTTGTCTGAACAGTTCCCCTCGGTGAGAACACACGCCATAGCTGCCTTTTCGCCACAGCACATAGCTTCGCAATGAACGCTCTGCTTCATTGTTAGTGAGGGGGACGCCATCGTGACTGAGGAACACCCAGCACATATCATCGTGTTTTAGCCGCAGCTTACACCGGTTCTGATAGCGGGGAGTAACACAACGCCTTGATGCCAGTTCAAGTTGTTCTCGCCAGGCGATACGCAGTTTTTCCATTCGGTCCCGGTATCGCTTTTCACTTAGTTCGTTACTCTCATACCGGTGTTGCAGCCGGAACAGTATGCGAATGAGCCTGACTAACGTTGTTCCATAGGTTTTATTCGTACCCCAGCTTTCCGCCAGCGCATTCATGTTTCTTAAGATATGCGCCCAGCACAATTGACGGTGGTCTGAATCGATGTAGTGATAACCGGCATACTGGTCAGTAACAACAATGTTTTCCGGATTATCGCCGAGTAGTTTCTTTGCCGCCCAGGCGCCACGTGAGAAGTGCGTCATAAAGCATGATAATTCTGCTGTGCATACCTGCCACATCCAGCGGTTTTCATTGCCCCGCTGATGACGGGTTTCATCACAATGAACCACTGCCTCATTATGCATAGTCTCTTTAATATCCTGATAGGCAGGCGTCAGCACCGCACTGACGCGGCCTTGTGCTTCAGAGATAGCACCGCGACTGAACGATAAACCAAAGTTTTGCTCGAGCTGTTGCTGGATTTTACTGATACTCTGGTGAAACTGACCCGACTGCATCGCCACATACGCCAGCAGGTTATTGCCCATCTGCCCTTGATTCACGTTGTCGGGTAGTGTGGCTTTTACCGTTTTACTGCACTGACAACACTGGCCCTGATGCAACTGATGTTCGACTACAGAGAATGCTTGGCTGGGAATATCAAATACCTGATGCCGACGATAAGGGGAATCATTGATAGCAATGTCACCACCGCAAGCACAAGTATCGTCGGGATAATAGGTGCGCGTCTCATCAACGGTATCGGCCAGCATCCGCTTACTACCTTTATGGCCGGATTGCGCACCGCGCTTACGGCCTGTCGGCTTTTTAGCTGGCGCAGAAGAGGACGCCCCCGGCCCATTAGACGATGGCGGGCGCGATGAATTACGACTGTTTTGATTCAGTCGGTCTTCGAGGTCATTTAGCCTGTCCCAGAGTGTACTAATGAGCTCATTGGCATCATCGAGATTAGTAGCGACGGGTGGCTTTGTGGGCTGCTTTTTACGTGGCATGAAACCACTCTGACAGACTGGCGGGATCAATCAATAGGATCCCCACGATCATTGAAAATAAATATTACTAACTGTCAATAGGGCCCTGGTGAACGGTTACCGTCAGTGCGGTGCTGACGCCTGCCTATCAGGATATTAAAGAGACTATGCATAATGAGGCAGTGGTTCATTGTGATGAAACCCGTCATCAGCGGGGCAATGAAAACCGCTGGATGTGGCAGGTATGCACAGCAGAATTATCATGCTTTATGACGCACTTCTCACGTGGCGCCTGGGCGGCAAAGAAACTACTCGGCGATAATCCGGAAAACATTGTTGTGACTGACCAGTATGCCGGTTATCACTACATCGATTCAGACCACCGTCAATTGTGCTGGGCGCATATCTTAAGAAACATGAATGCGCTGGCGGAAAGCTGGGGTACGAATAAAACCTATGGAACAACGTTAGTCAGGCTCATTCGCATACTGTTCCGGCTGCAACACCGGTATGAGAGTAACGAACTAAGTGAAAAGCGATACCGGGACCGAATGGAAAAACTGCGTATCGCCTGGCGAGAACAACTTGAACTGGCATCAAGGCGTTGTGTTACTCCCCGCTATCAGAACCGGTGTAAGCTGCGGCTAAAACACGATGATATGTGCTGGGTATTCCTCAGTCACGATGGCGTCCCCCTCACTAACAATGAAGCAGAGCGTTCATTGCGAAGCTATGTGCTGTGGCGAAAAGGCAGCTATGGTGTGTGGTCTCACCGAGGGGAACTGTTCAGACAACGTATACTCACCATTGTAGAAACCTGCCGGAAACAAAAGCTGAATCCACTGAATTGGCTCCGCGCCATTCTCGAAGCGACGCTGAACAAAACGTCCTATCCTCTGCTCGACGACTTCAAAGCTGCCTGTCAATAGGGCCTTGGTGAACGGTTACGTTCAGACAACGTATACTCACCATCGTCGAAACCTGCCGGAAACAAAAGCTGAATCCACTGAATTGGCTCCGCGCCATTCTCGAAGCGACGCTGAACAAAACGTCCTATCCTCTGCTCGACGACTTCAAAGCTGCCTGTCAATAGGGCCTTGGTGAACGGTTACGTTCTGATTCAGTCGGTCTTCGAGGTCATTTAGCCTGTCCCAGAGTGAACTAATGAGCTCATTGGCATCATCGAGATTAGTAGCGACGGGTGGCTTTGTGGGCTGCTTTTTACGTGGCATGAAACCACTCTGACAGACTGGCGGGATCAATCAATAGGATCCCCACGATCATTGAAAATAAATATTACTAACTGTCAATAGGGCCCTGGTGAACGGTTACGAGCTGGGTGCTTCAATAATCGTCGCATCCACCAGTGTACCCTGCGTCATCATCACACCGCAGTCAGACAGCCATTGGTTGACCGTTTTGAATAATTTGCGAGTCAGCTTGTGCTTTTCCAGCAAGTGCCGAAAGTTCATAATGGTAGTGCGGTCTGGAATGGCTTTATCCAATGACAGTTGCACAAACTGACGCATCGAGGCAATTTCATATAACGCATCTTCCATGGCTTCATCACCGAGGCTATACCATTGCTGCATACAATGAATGCGAAACATGGTCTCAAGCGCGTACGGACGTCTACCATTGCCAGCTTTAGGATAAAAGGGTTCAATCACTTCCAGCAGTTGAGGCCACGGCAGCAGTTTATCCATTCTGGATAAGAATATCTCTTTACGAGTCTGGCGGCGCTTGCTGGAAAACTCACTATCGGCAAAAGTTAACTGTTGGCTCATGGGCGGTAATGGCTGTGATTTACTATGCAGCTATGATCTCACATCGGGGACTTATTCGCATCTTCCTTAGGTAAAAACGGCGTTGAAGAAATTCTTTCTTACGGTGAGTTAAGCGCGTTTGAGCAAAAAGCAAAAGAAGATATGCTTGATACGTTAAAGAAAGACATTCAAGAAGGTATTGATTTTATTAACGCATAATTCTTTTGTAAAAGTCATGCCATAAAAGCCGCTCATTGAGCGGTTTTTTATTGACAATTTTTTGTACTTTCGCTATTTGCATCTTCGCTAATCGCTTTAAATTGTTTTGACATCAACACAGCCGTTATACCATGAGCAAAAACACTGAACAAAACGGTTAATACAATTACCGCCATAAGCTGCTCGTAACCTGTCACTTCAAGTTCAACAATAACAATAAATAAATATAAAATTGAAGCTATACCCCGAGGGCCAAACCAAGCAATAAATATTTTGCTATAAAAATCAATTTTAACACCAATTAAAGCAATGAAAACAGGGATCATACGAATAAGTGTTAAACTTAATAATGCGTACATTAAAAGGTTAAGATCCCAGTAAATATAAAAATTAGGTACACACACTAAACCAAAAAGAAAAAATATGATCAAAGAAAAAAGTTTACCTTGGGCTTCACTAAATTCTTGAATCTGTGTTCTAACTAAAGGAATTTTTGTACTGAGCATCAGGCCTGCGAAAAAAGCGGCAATAAAACCATTGCCATGAATAAGCTCTGCAGCACAGTAGGCTAAAATTGCTAATGCAAAAGATACCAAATGGTGAAAGGTATGGCTCATCCAGTTTTTTAATGTAGCGTGATCAACTAATTTCCCACCAGCATAACCAACCAATCCACCAACTAACGGAGCAATAAAAAGTTGTGTTGCCATAAAAGTTAACCAGTAACTTTCATTATTCAGTGAGGTTATTCCGCTTCCTAAAACACTAATACACAATAATATTGGTGGTAACACAATGCCGTCATTCAAACCACTTTCAATACTAATAGATTCTTGTATACGTTTAGGTACCATTTTACTTTGGACAACAGCCTGACCTAATGCCGCATCGGTTGGAGAAAGAATAAGTGCTAATAAGGCCAGTACCCATAGATTATAGGTGGGGAAAAAGTACTGAGCGCTGAACGCACCAACCAACATGGTTAATGGCAACCCAATTAATAATAAACGCGCAGGAATGCCCGCGAGAATTTTACTTAAGCGACAATATTTCAAGTAGGATGCATCGACAAATAAAATAAGTATTAATGTTAACTCAGCCAAGGTTTTAACAATTTCAGTGTCAAGGTTAACAGTGATCAAGTTAAATCCCATTGGGCTAATCAAGATACCTACGGATAAAAACACCATCGGGCCACTGATAAATGAGCGTTCAGATAATTTGGAAAACAAGCCAAAAGTTAATATTAGTAAAGTTAATATTAATAAAATAATATGGTTATCCATACACTCCAGTTACCTCTATTGTGATTTAGCTCATCGGTGTTCACCCAGAACAGCCAAGTGCAATAATTATTATGAATGGCGGTAAGCCACGAGTTACGGCTTTTGAAACGCTACACTCGTAATTTATCTTTATACTATTTAACCCTGAGCTATCCCCACGAATAGTAAAATAAAGTCAAAGAGTTAGGGAACATTCATGGCATTTGGTGATCAGATCTTTCGCCAAAAAAAACCAACACAGAAAACACCATGAATGCACGCTCTATATTGAACAATCTTGTCTCTTTTGTCAGCCATAAAATGCATAAAACCCGCAAACAGGCCGTTGTCGCCTGTGTGCGAAGCTTGATTGAGAGCGGTTCGGCCACTGTGACCAGTATGGGGCGCGGTATCCGTTCCAATGCCTATGAGAAACACCGTATTAAGCGGGCTGACCGGCTGTTATCTAATGGTCACCTCCAGCGTGAAGTACCGTTTATCTATGCAATGATTTGCCGGTTATTTTGTACCTGTAAACATCCTGTCATTGCCGTTGACTGGTCAGATTTGGATAAGTGCAAAAAGCACTTTTTACTTCGCGCCGCAATTGTCGTTAAAGGGCGGCCTATTACCAGGGCAAGATCACGAACATTTATTGACCAACTGAGTTAACAATAGATATTACAACTGGACGAAATATAGTGACTGTGATCTTATACTCTCTTTTGCGGAGAGAGTCATGGGTACAGGTGCATTTGAACAGCTTTTTAGTGAGTTAGAAGATCCTCGTCAATCAGCTAAGGTGGCGCATTTATTCACTGATATTTTATTCCTTGTTGTGTGTGCTTCCATCGCTGGTGCCAAAGGCTGGGAAGACATCGAAGATTTTGGTGATTTACACTTTGACTGGTTCCGCGAGAAAGGGCTATTCAAGAATGGATTGCCCGTTCATGACACGATTGCTCGTGTGATATCAAGAGTCGATAGCGAACAATTCCAGCGTTGCTTTATAGGTTGGATGCAGTCAGTCGCGGATTTATCCGACGGGCAGCTAATTGCGATTGATGGTAAGCGGCTTTGTGGTTCATACAATCGTGAAGACCGGCAATCAGCTATCCATATGGTGAATGCGTTTGCAGCCGAAAATAATGTGGTACTGGGGCAAATTAAGACCCAGAGTAAGTCGAATGAGATCACAGCCATTCCAGCCTTACTGAACCTGCTGGATATCAAGGGTTGCTTGATATCAATAGATGCGATGGGCTGTCAAACTACTATTGCGGAGAAGATTATAGAGAGCGGTGGTGATTACCTTCTGGCCCTAAAAGGTAATCAAAAGGAACTTCATGATGCCGTGCGCAATGAGCTTGTGGGTGCCATAAACCAGGAAGTCATTTGCCTGGAGAAACATCATGGACGAGGCGAAGCGAGAGCGTACCATGTTATGGATGCGGCATCGTTAGTGAATAGGTTCCCTGAATGGAAAGGGCTGAAAACAATAGGCGTTACGCTAAGCTATCGTCAACCAAAAAACGGTAAGGAATCTTTGGAATACCGGTACTACATTAGCTCAGCCGCTTTGACCAAAGCACGCTTCGCCAATGCCGTGCGAAGTCATTGGGCAGTAGAAAACAGTCTTCATTGGGTCCTTGATGTCTCGATGAAAGAAGATGACTGTCAGATATATCGTGGCAATGCCGCCGAAATCCTGTCGGGGGCGAGGAAACTTGCCTTGAACATGCTTCGCGCGGAGACAACCAGAAAAGTGAGTGTGCCACGGAAACAGAAGCGTGCGCATGGCAGCACTGATTATTTGGAAAAGGTGTTAGCGGCGGGTTTGGTAGCGTTGAACGATATTTGAACGTTCATGCTCTCACCCTGGGCCTATTACCCTTTATCAGGAAGTGCATGATAGAAAAGCCAGTGCAAAAGCGACTACACATAGAGACTTTTTAGAGATATTGCACACGCTCTTACCGGATACCTGCCAGCCCATTATTGTCACTGATGCGGGCTACAAATCGCCGTGGTTTCGTGAAGTGCAGGCATTGAGATGGCATATTGTCGGACGTGTGCGAAAGCCACATTTATATTCGCTGGATGGCGGTAATGAATGGCAATCTATCGCTGAGCTTTATCTAAAGGCTACAACACGGCCCAAGCGATTTGATAACGCGCTTATCGTCAAGTCACGACCTTTTGCCTGTACCTTGGTGTTGGTTAAAGAGAAAGCGAAAGGTCGACGAGCGTTTAATGCCAATGGCTCGCGCCAACGGGATACCAATTCATTGAAATATGCTGATGGCGCAAGAGATCCGTGGCTACTGGCGACGTCATTGCCCTACCATCGTCACTTATCTAAACAAGTCATCGATATTTATCGCCAGCGCATGCAAATAGAAGAAGGCTTTCGGGATATGAAAAGCACGCGCTTTGGTCTGGGGTATGAAAATAATCGCAGCACAACCAAGACACGCATTACTGTTCTGGTCTTGCTTACCACACTGGCTTCGTTAGTGGCTGTACTGTTGGGCATGCTATTAGTTGTCAGTAACAAGCATCGACGCTTTCAGGCAAATACCGAAACAAAATCCGTACTATCCTTTCACTTTCTTGGCTTGAGAGCTTTTAACACCTCAATGCGATTTACCCTGCATCAGTGGAAAAAGACGATCCGCTGGCTTGATGAACTCACCGCTGAAGCTTGCATGAGCAAGATTACATGCTAAATTCGTGGGGATCCCTCAGTATTTAACCCCCTTTGAAATTAAAAATTCTGAATATTCTTTATCTGTTCTCATTATATGATTGGTTAACCAACGTTTGAGAAATAGCATCAAATCTGCACTGATTGTCCCTTGAGGGTTCACCATAAATTTTTCTTTTAATTCGACCACTTGAGCAATTAACTCATTGTGTTGTCGTTTATGCTCTTCAGAATCAGCATAACCATACTCAGCAAACATGTTTTCTTCATAGGAGAGTATAAGACGGATTAAAGCTATTTGCTACCCCCTATGACAGTTGTCTTTTTGACTAGATTGGTTTGTTGAATTATCGAATTGTGGGAGTATTTTAAGGCGTGTTAGTTTGCAATGTCTTGCGACGATAGGCCTTTGGTGCAGGAAATGGGGGGTGAAGCGCGAATAGCCCCACCATTTACTAGCGTTTTTCTTTACTCTTGCAGCAGTAAATGGAGCCTACGCCCCAAAATTGAAGTCACGTTGAATAGTGAAATCGTTTGTGTATTGTTCATCAGGTGGTGCACGCAAATGTGGCAATAGCTTTGTTTGTTTAGAAGTTGGGTGCTTTTTATCTATATGTGCCAGTATTTTCTGAATAACGTGTATATCTATAATACAAGCGATGATGCTTACATTGTGGTTCTCGCATTTTTCGCATTCGGTAATGTCTATATTGAATACCCGCTTTAACCGCTGTGCCCATGACATAGCCCTTGCATGGTAAGGTTTATCTGATTGCCCATCTTTTTGATTGACAATTTTCGGGCTGTTTTTGCCTCTCTGTGACGCAGTAATTTGTGCTCTTAGATTGCTGTTGGGAGCAAATACCCCATAAAATCGGGTGAGATTTAGTCTTGGCGGTGGAATGAGGGCCACTAGTTTGCCAATAAAGTCGAGCGGTTCAAAGAATACATGTGTTGTGCCGTCTCGATAGCCACATCGGCCTGTTTAAGCAGTTCTGCCGGATCGGTCGCATCATCAGGGAAAAATGAAATGCCCACCGAGCAAGACACCCTCAGCACTTCTTTACCCAATGATATGGGCGTTTCGATAGACTCTATGAGCTGCGACACGAAACTGGATACCGCTGACTCGCTCTCAACCTCTTCCATAACGATAACAAACTCATCACCGCCTAAGCGGGCTACAGTATCACTCTTGGATGCCTGATTAAGCATACGATTCGCAATCACTCTGAGCAACTTGTCACCATAGTCATGGCCCAGGGAATCGTTAATCCCTTTAAAGGAGTATAAGACGGATTAAAGCTATTTGCTACCCCCTATGACAGTTGTCTTTTTGACTAGATTGGTTTGTTGAATTATCGAATTGTGGGAGTATTTTAAGGCGTGTTAGTTTGCAATGTCTTGCGACGATAGGCCTTTGGTGCAGGAAATGGGGGGTGAAGCGCGAATAGCCCCACCATTTACTAGCGTTTTTCTTTACTCTTGCAGCAGTAAATGGAGCCTACGCCCCAAAATTGAAGTCACGTTGAATAGTGAAATCGTTTGTGTATTGTTCATCAGGTGGTGCACGCAAATGTGGCAATAGCTTTGTTTGTTTAGAAGTTGGGTGCTTTTTATCTATATGTGCCAGTATTTTCTGAATAACGTGTATATCTATAATACAAGCGGTGATGCTTACATTGTGGTTCTCGCATTTTTCGCATTCGGTAATGTCTATATTGAATACCCGCTTTAACCGCTGTGCCCATGACATAGCCCTTGCATGGTAAGGTTTATCTGATTGCCCATCTTTTTGATTGACAATTTTCGGGCTGTTTTTGCCTCTCTGTGACGCAGTAATTTGTGCTCTTAGATTGCTGTTGGGAGCAAATACCCCATAAAATCGGGTGAGATTTAGTCTTGGCGGTGGAATGAGGGCCACTAGTTTGCCAATAAAGTCGAGCGGTTCAAAGAATACATGTGTTGTGCCGTCTCGATAGGGTGTTTTTAATTCATAGCGCACTTTTCCATGGTCAGTCATACTTAAACGCTGTTCACTAATCGCTGGGCGGCTGATGTAGCGACATAGTCTTTCTAACTTCTCTGGCTCATCGGCATTAGCGAAGACCCCTGCGTGTAAGGAAAAACCTGAGGTATTGGCTAACTGACCATATTCGCCTTCATTGCTGGCAGGGAGTGTCTGTAGTGTAAACACCTTTTGACCTTGTTGTGGTCCCATGGCAATCCGATAGCTGACGGAGGCCCCTTGCAACTGCAATAGACTATCTTCATCATCAATAGGTAAGTTAAGAAAACTGTTTTCTATGTCGCGCTCCACTAACCCCACTTTCTCCAAATAGTTGGCAATTCGATAGCTAATGGTGTGAACTAGCTCCACCATGTCGCTATGGGACGGCGCTTTGATGCGGGTAAAAGTCGTACCACTTAATGGATTTTCACTTATTGCACCTTCTAAGAACAACATGTGGAAATGGATGTTTAGATTGAGGGCGCTACCAAATCGCTGAATAAGGGTAACAGCCCCAGTTTTCGATTGTTTGTTGGTAAAGCCGGCCTTGTTCACAATGTGCGTGGAAATGGCGCGGTGAATGATTTGCATCACTTTGCTCAATTCACTTGGGTTTCTTGCTAGCAGTAATCGAAGTGGAATAGGTAAGCTTAAGACCCACTGACGAATTGGATAACCAAGTAATACGTCATCTACAAGTAGCGCTGCACTTTCTGCCATTCTTCTGGCTCCGCAGCTAGGACAGAAACCTCTGCGTTTACAGCTAAAAGCGACTAACTTTTCATGCTTGCAGTCATTACACACCACGCGTAAAAAGCCGTGCTCTAGTCGTCCACAACGCAAGAAATCATCAAACTCACGCTCAACATAATTGGGTAAATACTTGCCTTGGTCGGCTAGGTTTGCGGTAAAGTCTGGGTAGTAACGTTCAACCAATTGATAGAGTAGCGTTGTTTCTGGTCGATGGCGCTTGTATGTTTCACTTTGTTGTAATGCCAACACACTCCTTCATCCCTGAATTGTGTACCGACAAGTGTGGCAAAAAAAGACCTAACTTACGACTGGTTGAATGTCCGGTTTGGATGTTTTTTGTCAGTCAACTAAAACCGCAAACAACTCATTAAATGTCGAATTTTCACTCACTTCTCAGTGCCCAGAAAATGGAAATAATTCTGTGGTTTACCTAAATGCGGCTGGCCATATTCGGTCCAGTCCAGACCGTTGTGTATGAAACACTCCGCATTGTGGTTGTTAGCGTGGCGTGCACTTAAAAACACTGTATTTTGGCCATAGCTACGGGCATGTTCTGCATTACCATGCTCAGTACTAATATAAGGCACATCTAACTCACCATCAAAGGGCTGGTGAAAATGCACTATATCGGGCCAGCCGCCTATCTGCTCACGCATAGACTTTGTCGCATCATACCGAGCAGCATTCTTTGGTAAGTCTGGAGCGTCCCCCCACAACAAACGTACCTCGTGACCAGACGCCTGTTGCGCAGTTAATAAGCCCCAGACAATACGCTCAGTTCCACCGTAATCTCGAGCAGGCAAAGACAATTTACTTTGCAGTACGTGCAGAATTTTCATTTTAATCGTCCTCTCTGCAGAGCATCGGCATGTTGTTTACCGGCAAGCTGTTGGTATTCAAACAATTTTGCCTCTTTTAGAAAAGCATACATAGCTTCAATATGCGCATGCACAAGCCCCCGCTTACCAGACAGAAACATTCTTTGCAGAACATAGGATTTGACAAAGGTAAGAGGGAAAATAAAGCAGAGTTTAATCAGAGATGGTCTTTTACGTTTTTCAAACTTTTCAAGCGCTTTGAGCGAAGAGTACTTATTCTTTTTTTGCATCAGTGACTCTGTGGTTCCGTAACCAAAATGCGTAACCAGCCCCTGCACTTTGACAGTCGATACCCCTTTTGCCAACACCAGATTTTCATGAACTTTTCGATCAAGTGGGTACTGCGCCTGACTTCGCCGGAACACGCGGACTATAGAACGTTTGCCTGAATACGGCGACATGGGCTCGCCCCAAAAAACATCCTCAAAGTACAAGCGCATGGCAATGTCTTCGCTCTGTTCGTACAGTTTCCGAATATGTGTTATCACCTCAGATGAAAGTATTTCGTCGCCATCAACATTAATTACCCAATCATACTGGCACAATGACATGGCAAAGTTTTTTTGCTTAGCAAATCCCAGCCAGTCCTGATGAACTACTTTAGCACCTTTTGCCCTGGCTATTTCCTGAGTGCCATCTGTACTGCCCGAATCAACCAGAATAATTTCGGCAAAGTCCTGCAAAGCATCCAAAACGGATGCTATGTGCGCTGCCTCATTACATGTCACCAGAAAGGCACTTATGGGTAATTTTTCAGCAGACTTTGTCATTGCTGTTTTGCCTTATGCTCAGCCTGTAAAGTAACCAGTGCAGCGTATTTATTAAAACCGTATTGCCCCAAAATAATGGCCATCAAAAAGCCTCTCCACCCGTCTAAAAAACCAAGATGTAACAAATATTGCTGCAAGAAGTCGGTAAAAAAACGTAGCACTGCAAACGCCAGGCTACTCCTTTTTCCTTTGGCATATTTTTCTTCAGCCAGTAAACAGGCATATTTCAGGTGTTTTTCCTGTGCATGATGATAACTGCGCCAACTGTGGTGAATAATGGCAGACTTAAGCGTACGACTTTTCTCATTTGGAATAAGCAGCGTTTCATGCACTTGGCGGTTCTTAAAACTCACACCGGTCTTTAAAAATAATTTACCCTGCGGCGAGGAATAACGACCATGCTTCAGCAACTTACCAAAAAAGTAAGTATGCCAAGGCATTTTAAATAAATTTTCCTGCAAATCTGGTTCAGACAAGACAGCATCAATTTCTGCTTTAAGGGCATCAGTCATGACTTCGTCAGCATCGATGTTTAATACCCAATCATGCTCACACCAGGTTAAAGCGCGATTACGTTGAGGGCCAAAGCCCGGCCAGTCAGTCTGATAAACCTTGTCTGCATACTGTTGTGCTATAGCTACAGTATTATCCTTACTGCCCGAGTCCAATACGATTAGCTGATCTACCCAACCAGAAAGCGATTGCAAACAACGCTCTATCCGATCTTCTTCATTACAGACAATCACAAAACAGGAAATTTTTCTCGTTCTCATGGCTATTTTGTCCAAGTATCACACTACGCTGCTTCATTGACGCCTTAATCGAAAAGCGCCAGTACTCTCGCATCAGGTTGCCGCTGAATAAATGCCGACAACCGCTCAAATACCTGCTTTGGCGGCAAGCGTGTTTTACTGCCCACCACACAGAATAACCCCGGATTGTCGGCTGCGAAGCTATCCGCCACCTGCCACTGCTCATAGGGGTGAGAGTCGTGTATCAACATGAGCTGCGGCACTTTACTGGTGCCTGCAATCACATGAAACTGCTCTAACAGCTGATGCTTTAGCGCACACAGATAATATAGCGAATATTCGGTCCACTTTAGCTGCAGGTAACGGCCCAGCCACCAGTTGCGTGGGTCTGTAGGGTTGTGTAATGAGCACAACCTGTCAGCCCAAGTTAACTGTCTGTTTTTTGGTTTTAAATCCTGCATCAACTGTTGGCTGATGGTTTTTGCCATCAACGCCGGTGTCACTGTCATACCTACTCCTTTCGGGCCGATATTTGCACTGATACCTAACAGCCGGGCAGACGAACGCCACCATTTCGGATGCTGTGCCCTTGGCTCATACTGCAACAACGCCTTGCCCTCGGGTAGTAACAATAATTCTGTTAACGGCTTTAAGCAGACCACATCGGCATCCAATGTCAGATAGAACTTATTAGACACTTTATTTGCAATCGCTATTTTGACCAATTGCTGCTTACGCCAGCCGCGCATCTTAGGGTATTTTTTCAGCTCCGGCAGCAACTCGTCTTCAGAAATGACGATTATATTTAACCCTTGCCAACAGGCATATTCATGTCTGACCAATTCCACTTCATACCCGGGCACGACAACAAACAATTCGCTAATCAACCCCGCCGGCAAAAAAGTGCTGAGCGACGTAAAAAGAATGTGCGCCCGCTTTAAGTCGTTGACATCATAACTGCCACTGGCTTTCAGGGGCAAAACGGCGCTAATCGCCATAAAAACTCCTCTATAATCACACCGGCCCTATCCAGGGATAATTTTGTGTCACAGTGAAAGGCGGCGTAGCCTACCCTAACAGGCTGTTGAAAAATCTGGTTTTCCTGAATGCTACGACTTTTATAACAAGTGCGCCTTAGTAAAATTTATCTTGGTATTTCTCGATGCTTCAGCACCAATAATCTTTCTGCAGCAAGTCTTGTTCAAAATTTGATCAAAACACTCGTAAATGTCAGCTATCAAAGCCCTTAATTGCCCTTTCAGACAATCAACACCTTCAATCGGGTCAAATTATAGGCAGCCGCCGTAAAGCGGAAGATCCAAGAGACCTTGGCTCGCCCAACATGACGAAGTTTTCTCATCAGCCCTATATCTTTCATCCAGCCGAAGCACTCTTCAATTCGCTTGCGTTTGACTTGGCTGATTTTATAGCCCTCGGTGCCCGTCGTTCGTTTATCAATGCAGCTACGCAAGGACTTGGCAGCTACGTGTGGGGTAATGCCCAAGCCACGACTACCCTCAACAAATTCCAGGGTGTCGTAGCCTTTATCGGCACCTACGGTTCTTCCGGGACGTGTTCCCTGTTTTGCCAACATCGTGGTACCCGCATCCCACTCTTTACTTGTGCCAGCTTCAGTGACTTCAGCCTCTACGATCAGTCCGTTTCGATTTTCCGTCAGGATGTGCCCCATGTGACACAGCTTTGACTCTTTCCCTGAGTATAAGACGGATTAAAGCTATTTGCTACCCCCTATGACAGTTGTCTTTTTGACTAGATTGGTTTGTTGAATTATCGAATTGTGGGAGTATTTTAAGGCGTGTTAGTTTGCAATGTCTTGCGACGATAGGCCTTTGGTGCAGGAAATGGGGGGTGAAGCGCGAATAGCCCCACCATTTACTAGCGTTTTTCTTTACTCTTGCAGCAGTAAATGGAGCCTACGCCCCAAAATTGAAGTCACGTTGAATAGTGAAATCGTTTGTGTATTGTTCATCAGGTGGTGCACGCAAATGTGGCAATAGCTTTGTTTGTTTAGAAGTTGGGTGCTTTTTATCTATGGCTATGTTCTGCTAAATTGTTGCTATACTGTATATGAATACAGTTATTGAGGATTAATCATGCTCCCAGCACAATTTACAAAGCTTATAGCCGAGTTAGAACACTTAACAGATAGTCAAACCCGTTATGTTGAGAAGCTGCTGAAAGGCACTGATAGCGTCTCACAGTTGATAACAGAGCTTGAGGAGCGGATGGTTGAAAACCCTGAATGTCCACACTGCCATAGCTCACTGATCAATCGGCACGGCAAGGTAAACAAGATGCAGCGTTATCGCTGCAAGAACTGCGGCAAAACCTTTGTAGCGACAACGGCGACACCGCTAGCTCGACTGAGGTACAAAGAGCTTTGGTTAGAATATATTCGCTGTATGCTGGACAGTAAGCCATTGCGTAAATGTGCCGAAGAATGTGGCCTCCACCTTGAAACATCGTTCAGGTGGCGGCACCGATTCTTGGCGCTACCATCAGCACTGAAAGCGAGCAAATTAGAAGGCATTATCGAGGCAGACGAAACACTTTTTCCCTACTCAGAGAAAGGCTCAAAACGGATGACTCGTCAGCCCCGTAAAAGAGGGATGAAAGCGAAAAAACGGGGGCGTTCAAAGGATGATTGGGTGCCAGTTTTAACGGTCAGAGACCGAGCTAAGAATACGTATGAAGCCGTTGTGCCAAGTGTTACATCGGCAGCTCTGCATCAGGAGCTAGCAGGGAAATTAGAGAAAGACAGTGTGTTGTGTAGTGATGGCTATAAGCCCTACATAGCTCTTTCTGAGAAAAATGATTTAATACACAAGCGCTTAGATGTGGCAGGAGGAGTTAAGGTGATAGATAAAGTCTTTCACATTCAAAATGTTAACGCCTATCACAGCCGTCTGAAAGCGTGGATAAAACGGTTTCACGGAGTAGCCACAAAATACTTGGAACACTACCTAGGTTGGTTCAGGTTTATGGATACTCCAGAAAACCTTAACGAAAACAGGCTCTTTTCAATTCAACAACAGTTAATCCGAACATAGCCTTATCTATATGTGCCAGTATTTTCTGAATAACGTGTATATCTATAATACAAGCGATGATGCTTACATTGTGGTTCTCGCATTTTTCGCATTCGGTAATGTCTATATTGAATACCCGCTTTAACCGCTGTGCCCATGACATAGCCCTTGCATGGTAAGGTTTATCTGATTGCCCATCTTTTTGATTGACAATTTTCGGGCTGTTTTTGCCTCTCTGTGACGCAGTAATTTGTGCTAACCGGTGTTGTTTGTCGACTTCGCGCAGTAACAGCAAGCCGGCATCGGAGGTGATATGGCCTCCGGAGAAGTCGGTTTCAATCTGGCGGCGGGAAAGTGGCGAGAAGGTCAGTTTTTGAGGTACCATTCTGGATGCGGCTACTGGTGCTTGGTGGATTGGTTAGGTTCTTGAAACTATAGCACTTTTAGCCGCTTCTTTTTATCCCTTCATGAGAAATCCGGGTTAGGGCGAATTTTAGCGGGGTGGCAGAACGTCGTGGAATGAACGCTTACATGCCGCCTACAGCTTGCGTAGGCACCGGCTGCAACGCCAGCCGCTCACTGAAACGCTTACGGTAGGCCGGGTCTTTACGCGAACGCAGCAGGAAATATAACAGCAATACAGGCGTGAGCAGCAGCAACGCTGTTGAATACAATACTTTAATCATGGGTGTTTACAACACAACAAAGTACGTCAGCCCCATCAATTAGTAACAGGTAATAGCTCATGCCAGCGATGCTCCGCATAAGGCTTCTTGCTATTCAACACACCACCACTAATAACTTTTAGATAGCACTGCTGATAAGCCGCAGCCATCGTCAGGTTATTAAATCGGGTTTTAGCGTAGTGATGACAGGCTTCGCGATCATACTTGCTACTGTCTTGCATCACCGATGCAAGCTCACTGTAACTTGACGACAGAAAGCCAAGCTCTGGCTGGGTGATGATTTCAGGAATTGCACCATACGGCGTTGCAAAAACAGGAGCTCCCAAATATAAAGACTCAATAATGGCAAGACCAAAAGGCTCGTGCCAGCGGACCGGAAATAACAGCCCCCGTGAATTACGCACCAACTTGTTTTTAACTGCGCCCCCCACCATGCCGTTAAAACGTAAATGCCAATCAGGATGGAAATAAAAGCCTCTGCTACTGAGGCTAAATCGGACACCACCTAATATCTGTAACTTGACACCCGCTTGCTTTGACACAGCCACTGCGCCACTGAGGTTTTTTATCGGCCATTTGGCCTTGCCCAGAAAATGGAAATAATTCTGTGGTTTACCTAAATGCGGCTGGCCATATTCGGTCCAGTCCAGACCGTTGTGTATGAAACACTCCGCATTGTGGTTGTTAGCGTGGCGTGCACTTAAAAACACTGTATTTTGGCCATAGCTACGGGCATGTTCTGCATTACCATGCTCAGTACTAATATAAGGCACATCTAACTCACCATCAAAGGGCTGGTGAAAATGCACTATATCGGGCCAGCCGCCTATCTGCTCACGCATAGACTTTGTCGCATCATACCGAGCAGCATTCTTTGGTAAGTCTGGAGCGTCCCCCCACAACAAACGTACCTCGTGACCAGACGCCTGTTGCGCAGTTAATAAGCCCCAGACAATACGCTCAGTTCCACCGTAATCTCGAGCAGGCAAAGACAATTTACTTTGCAGTACGTGCAGAATTTTCATTTTAATCGTCCTCTCTGCAGAGCATCGGCATGTTGTTTACCGGCAAGCTGTTGGTATTCAAACAATTTTGCCTCTTTTAGAAAAGCATACATAGCTTCAATATGCGCATGCACAAGCCCCCGCTTACCAGACAGAAACATTCTTTGCAGAACATAGGATTTGACAAAGGTAAGAGGGAAAATAAAGCAGAGTTTAATCAGAGATGGTCTTTTACGTTTTTCAAACTTTTCAAGCGCTTTGAGCGAAGAGTACTTATTCTTTTTTTGCATCAGTAACTCTGTGGTTCCGTAACCAAAATGGAGTATAAGACGGATTAAAGCTATTTGCTACCCCCTATGACAGTTGTCTTTTTGACTAGATTGGTTTGTTGAATTATCGAATTGTGGGAGTATTTTAAGGCGTGTTAGTTTGCAATGTCTTGCGACGATAGGCCTTTGGTGCAGGAAATGGGGGGTGAAGCGCGAATAGCCCCACCATTTACTAGCGTTTTTCTTTACTCTTGCAGCAGTAAATGGAGCCTACGCCCCAAAATTGAAGTCACGTTGAATAGTGAAATCGTTTGTGTATTGTTCATCAGGTGGTGCACGCAAATGTGGCAATAGCTTTGTTTGTTTAGAAGTTGGGTGCTTTTTATCTATATGTGCCAGTATTTTCTGAATAACGTGTATATCTATAATACAAGCGATGATGCTTACATTGTGGTTCTCGCATTTTTCGCATTCGGTAATGTCTATATTGAATACCCGCTTTAACCGCTGTGCCCATGACATAGCCCTTGCATGGTAAGGTTTATCTGATTGCCCATCTTTTTGATTGACAATTTTCGGGCTGTTTTTGCCTCTCTGTGACGCAGTAATTTGTGCTCTTAGATTGCTGTTGGGAGCAAATACCCCATAAAATCGGGTGAGATTTAGTCTTGGCGGTGGAATGAGGGCCACTAGTTTGCCAATAAAGTCGAGCGGTTCAAAGAATACATGTGTTGTGCCGTCTCGATAGGGTGTTTTTAATTCATAGCGCACTTTTCCATGGTCAGTCATACTTAAACGCTGTTCACTAATCGCTGGGCGGCTGATGTAGCGACATAGTCTTTCTAACTTCTCTGGCTCATCGGCATTAGCGAAGACCCCTGCGTGTAAGGAAAAACCTGAGGTATTGGCTAACTGACCATATTCGCCTTCATTGCTGGCAGGGAGTGTCTGTAGTGTAAACACCTTTTGACCTTGTTGTGGTCCCATGGCAATCCGATAGCTGACGGAGGCCCCTTGCAACTGCAATAGACTATCTTCATCATCAATAGGTAAGTTAAGAAAACTGTTTTCTATGTCGCGCTCCACTAACCCCACTTTCTCCAAATAGTTGGCAATTCGATAGCTAATGGTGTGAACTAGCTCCACCATGTCGCTATGGGACGGCGCTTTGATGCGGGTAAAAGTCGTACCACCCCATGGATTTTCACTGATTACTCCTTCTAAAAACAGCATATGGAAATGGATGTTTAGATTGAGGGCGCTACCAAATCGCTGAATAAGGGTAACAGCCCCAGTTTTCGATTGTTTGTTGGTAAAGCCGGCCTTGTTCACAATGTGCGTGGAAATGGCGCGGTGAATGATTTGCATCACTTTGCTCAATTCACTTGGGTTTCTTGCTAGCAGTAATCGAAGTGGAATAGGTAAGCTTAAGACCCACTGACGAATTGGATAACCAAGTAATACGTCATCTACAAGTAGCGCTGCACTTTCTGCCATTCTTCTGGCTCCGCAGCTAGGACAGAAACCTCTGCGTTTACAGCTAAAAGCGACTAACTTTTCATGCTTGCAGTCATTACACACCACGCGTAAAAAGCCGTGCTCTAGTCGTCCACAACGCAAGAAATCATCAAACTCACGCTCAACATAATTGGGTAAATACTTGCCTTGGTCGGCTAGGTTTGCGGTAAAGTCTGGGTAGTAACGTTCAACCAATTGATAGAGTAGCGTTGTTTCTGGTCGATGGCGCTTGTATGTTTCACTTTGTTGTAATGCCAACACACTCCTTCATCCCTGAATTGTGTACCGACAAGTGTGGCAAAAAAAGACCTAACTTACGACTGGTTGAATGTCCGGTTTGGATGTTTTTTGTCAGTCAACTAAAACCGCAAACAACTCATTAAATGTCGAATTTTCACTCACTTCTCAGTTGATATTTCCAACCTTAGAATGGCAACTGCCAGTCAAGAGCGACCTTGTCAACGTCGCTTTATTGTGCTTAGCGCACCCGAGAAATCAATTTCCAACCCACTGACGTTTTTGTACAGAAGGGTCGAAAACAGATTTTCCACCCCCCGAAATGCAAATAGTTATGGCTATGTTCGGATTAACTGTTGTTGAATCGAAAAGAGCCTGTTTTCGTTAAGGTTTTCTGGATTATCCATAAACCTGAACCAACCCAGGTAGTGTTCCAAGTATTTTGTGGCTACTCCGTGAAACCGTTTTATCCACGCTTTCAGACGGCTGTGATAGGCGTTAACATTTTGAATGTGAAAGACTTTATCTATCACCTTAATTCCTCCTGCCACATCTAAGCGCTTGTGTATTAAATCATTTTTCTCAGAAAGAGCTATGTAGGGCTTATAGCCATCACTACACAACACACTGTCTTTCTCTAATTTTCCTGCTAGCTCCTGATGCAAAGCTTCCGATGTAACACTTGGCACAACGGCTTCATACGTACTCTTAGCTCGGTCTCTGACCGTTAAAACTGGCACCCAATCATCCTTTGAACGTCCTCGTTTTTTCGCTTTCACCCCTCTTTTACGGGGCTGACGAGTCATCCGTTTTGAGCCTTTCTCTGAGTAGGGAAAAAGTGTTTCGTCTGCCTCGATAATGCCTTCTAATTTGCTCGCTTTCAGTGCTGATGGTAGCGCCAAGAATCGGTGCCGCCACCTGAACGATGTTTCAAGGTGGAGGCCACATTCTTCGGCACATTTACGCAATGGCTTACTGTCCAGCATACAGCGAATATATTCTAACCAAAGCTCTTTGTACCTCAGTCGAGCTAGCGGTGTCGCCGTTGTCGCTACAAAGGTTTTGCCGCAGTTCTTGCAGCGATAACGCTGCATCTTGTTTACCTTGCCGTGCCGATTGATCAGTGAGCTATGGCAGTGCGGACATTCAGGGTTTTCAACCATCCGCTCCTCAAGCTCTGTTATCAACTGTGAGACGCTATCAGTGCCTTTCAGCAGCTTCTCAACATAACGGGTTTGACTATCTGTTAAGTGTTCTAACTCGGCTATAAGCTTTGTAAATTGTGCTGGGATCATGATCAACCCTCAATAACTGTATTCATATACAGTGTAGCAACAATTTAGCAGAACATAGCCATCTGTTAAGTGTTCTAACTCGGCTATAAGCTTTGTAAATTGTGCTGGGATCATGATCAACCCTCAATAACTGTATTCATATACAGTATAGCAACAATTTAGCAGAACATAGCCATTCTTTAATTGGTCGTTAATCGTCTCGATAATGAATCGCTTTGACAGCATTGCCCGATCCCATAATGACATCGCTTTTGCTTTCATATTCTTACGAACCGTTGTGATAAGCGTGACGCCTTTATCAAATAAATTGTCTTTGAGCGCATTGCTTAAGTAGCCTTTGTCGCCGTAAAGTTTATCTGTTAAACCTTCCGCTAGCTCTTCGACTGGCTTGGTATCGTGCACGTTACCTGTGGTGACTTTAGCGGCAACAATCTCCCCCTTATAGTTTACAATTAAATGTAACTTGAACCCATAGAACCAGCCCATCGTACCTTTTCCTCTTTGTGCAACACCCTCAAAGGTCTTATGCCTTGGTATCCGAATGTTATGGCACACTTTTAAGGTTGTAGAGTCAATGAATTCAATACCTGTGGGTTTACCTTTGAGTGAAGTGAAATAAGCACACATGGGTACAATAAGACTAGGCATCACTTCCAAAAATCGTGTGTAGCTCAATAATTTAGGGAAGTCCTTTTTATAAAAACACGAGACATAGCCTAGGTAATAATTCTTGAAATCACGATGATGGCTCATATGGAAACCAATGACGACTGTCATCATTTCGCCCATAGACATACGACTATCTCTGCGCCTTTGGCGACTACCATCTTCTAGTAGCTGCTTTTGCCATTGTGGAATGAATACTTTGCAAAAATCATCGACATCACAGTACAACTCTACTAAATTCTTCATGCCTGTTCCTTTTGTTTTGTTCCCACTTTCTTGGTCGAAAGATCGGATCTTGGAACGGGCATTTAGTTCAATTTCTTAAACCGAGTTGGGGTTAAATAATAATTAATGAAAGGAATAGTCGAATGAAATATAAGTTAAAAACTATCTACCCGCTAAGTGCCCTTACTTTAGCTATGGCTTTATCATCGGGGCAAAGTTTTGCTGCTGAAGCTCAAGTAAACAGCGACAACGATCAGACGGAAACTAAAACAGCGCAACAAACAGAAGAAAAAGTGGCTAGAAAAGATACCCTTTTTGAAACGATTCAAATCACGGCGCAAAAACGTGAAGCGAGTATTCAGTCAACTCCTATTAGTGTTACCGCTATTTCAGGCGATGTTTTGGATCAAATGGGTATCACCAACATGGACGATTTTCAGTTTTTCGCCCCAGGTATAACGATTACTAATGATTCGATGGCAATTATTAATATTCGTGGTGTTGGCACAACCGCTTTTGGTGTCGCCACTGATCCTAGCTCAACTATTTATATTGACGGAATTTACCAACCAAGGCCAACCACGGGCTATCAAGATATGTTCGATGTTGAACGCTTAGAATTGCTGCGTGGTCCACAAGGGGTTTTATTTGGTCGAAATTCTGTTGGTGGTGCCTTAAACATTATTTCTAAAGCGCCCACCGATGATGCTGAAGGAACCGTTGGTTTAACACTTGGCAGTTATAATAAACAAACACTAACAGGTACTTTTTCTGGCGGTTTAACTGACAATAGCCGCGGTAGAGTAACGCTATTAAAAAATACCCGTGATGGTATCTACAAAGATATGTTAACGGGTGAAGAATACCAAGATGAAGATACCTTTGCTGGCCGTGGAACGCTTGCTATTGATTTATCAGATAAATTAGAAATCGTTTTAAGAGGCGATTACAACAATGATGGCGGCACGGGCTATATTAGCCAACGCGGTGGTTATACCCAAGATTATGTTGACGCGGGTGCGGCAATACCAAAAGATGACTACGATATAGCGCTAAACTATAAACCTAAAACAGACGTTGAAGTATGGGGGCTTTCATCAACGTTGACATGGACTGGCGATGATTACACCATAAAGTCGATTAGTTCATACCGTGAAAGTGATTTCGATCAAACCACGGATGCGGATGCTACAGAGTTTACGGTATTTAACATCAATTTTTTTGAAGCCTCAGAATCATTTACTCAAGAGTTTCAATTATCAAATACCACACCTGATGGTTTAGATTGGATCACTGGCCTATTTTATTTAAAAGAAGATGGCAGCGGGGGTATTGATCTTTTATTTGATGGTTTGGCCATTGAAATTACCGAAGAAAATGTTACCGAAGCTTATGCGGCTTTTGGCCAAATGACCTATGATGTTAACCCTAAATTAAGAGCCACATTTGGTTTACGCTATAGCTATGAAAGTAAAAATTATGGCTATATTACTAATGTTAATGGCGGCCTTGATGACACAGGAACACCGGATGACAGTTGGAGTGCATGGACACCGCGTTTTGCCTTAGATTATGACTTAGCTGATGACATTATGATTTATGCCTCAGCAACTAGTGGCTTTAAATCGGGCGGTTTTCAAATTGGTGATGGCACTTCATTTGAACAAGAAGACTTATGGAGTTATGAAACAGGCATAAAATCAACCTTGTTGGAAAATCGTTTACGTGCCAATGTTGGTTTGTTTTTATATGATTACACCAATTTGCAGGTTGTTGAATACGATGATGATAGTGGCATTTCAACCACAACAAACGCAGGTAAAGCCACTATTCAAGGTATTGAAGGTGAGTTTGTTGCTCGTGTAAGTGATAATTTTGATGTTAATTTGGTGGTTACTTATACTAATTCCGAATTTGACTACTTTCCACAGGGGGAAGGTGTAGATTTTGCTGGCAACGAGTTACCTAACACGCCAAATTTAACCTATTCACTAGGCGCGCAATATACTACCGAAATAGCCAATGTTGGTTACTTAGTCTTCAGAGGTGATTATGCATGGCGTGACGGTGTTTACTTTAAAAGCAACAACGAAGAAAAATTCCAGTCAGACTCATATTCATTACTTAATTTAAGAGTTTCGTTGATGACATTTGATGATCAATGGGAAGTTTCATTATACGGCACTAACATGCTAGATGAACGTTATGCTACTTATATCACCGCTGGCCGAAATTTAGATGGCTCACTTACCGATAGCGGTAATACAAGTAACACTTATGGTGAACCTCGCCAATATGGCGTAAAAGTGCGTTATAACTTTTAATTAAAAGTTTACGCATTATCACGTAAAATCAAGCCGCTTATTTAGCGGCTTTTTACATTAGATACTATGGTTTTACGTTAAATGTCGTTTCGAATTAACGCGTTTAGGTATTTGATAAAGCCATTATTGTACCTTTTAGCTATGAAACTGAAGAAGGGATAAAATCTCAAAAAAATTAAAACTGAATTAGACCAACATTTTATCCCAAACAGTGAAAATAACACTTAACTAACGTGCATATTTTTTAGAAATAAGCTAATTATTATACTTCTTTATGAAACAGGAATACGTAAGGGAGAGATGTTATCTCTTACTGTAGGTAACTGCATGTAACCGTTCAGCAGGGCCCTATTGACAGGCTGCTTTGAAGTCGCCGAGTAGAGGATAGGACGTTTTGTTTAACGTCGCTTCGAGAATGGCGCGGAGCCAATTCAGTGGATTCAGCTTTTGTTTCCGGCAGGTTTCTACAATGGTGAGTATACGTTGTCTGAACCCGACATTCCGCATCAAATTCAGGAATAAATCTCTTGGTATAATGTGCCAAGTACATCAATGATCACCTGCTGGCGCTCCTGTTTGTCTGTGATTACGGGGGGAGAGTCACCAATGCTGACTTCGTGGATCCCACTAAAGCACAGAAATACCCATCGTGCCGTTGGCTTCTGGGACGGTTTCTTTTTCATGTCAGGGAAGTATTGTTGTCTTTCTTTTAATGACGTTCGGATCCGGTGTTCAAGGGCGGCGTATATCATCAGACTGCACGTCATCACCATGAGCAGCGCTTCAATCCTTTCCGGTTTCTTTAGAAACAGTGAGGATGTCAAAAATTCCGGACTTTTGAGAAAACGAAATCCCCGCTCAACATGTTGCTGGGATTTGTAGGTATCTAACACTGTCTGCATACTGAGTTCCCCGCTACAATCATTGGTTGCGAGGATAAACATCCCGGTTTGCGCCTGAGCTATTCCAACTTTATCCAAACAGGTGGCTATCAGCCCATCGAGTTGGTATTCATAGTATGCTGGCTGTTGTCCTTTTTTGGGGCGACCTTTACCTGAGAACACGGGGTGGGCTATACAGTCAAACTCACTGATGCGGGTTGTTTTTAACGTCTTGCTAAAGACTTTCATTGCCGTCTCGGCATCGGTCTGGCAGGCAAAGCGTTGCTTACACAATTTAATAAATTGCTTGTGCTCTTTTTCACTGCTTTTAAGTAAATTGCGGGCCAGTGTCTGCTGCTCCCGTTTAGTCGCCTGCTCACTGCGCAGAATCAACCATTTCTGTTTCACTCCGGCATAGTCTGCATCCACCCAACAACCGTGGTAACCGTTACCCATGGCAGTGAGACTGGCTTCCGTCACGTTGCTTACGTGCTGCCTGGCGTCTTTGATGGTCATGGGGACTCGTGAGATAAACAATTGGTTCTGTGTTGCCAGGGCAGTGATAGATTCTTCGGTATAAAGCGCCGCATCGGCAACAAAATATCGGCATTGTTGTGCGGCCTTTAAACACTGAATATGGTGACGGGTGACTTCTGCAAAAGCTTTCTGGTCATTCGTATTGCCACTTAAAGCCTGCATATAGACAGGGATACCGGCTTGATTTTCACAAATCAGCTCCAGTATCACCTGGTTTAATTCTGGCCGGTGGTCCCGGCTGTAACCTTTAACCAGCTCAATGCGTTTAGTCTCGCTATCTTGTTCATCAACAGCGTATTCACCATCGACATGAAAACTGGTGATATCCAGGTGCACAGCGTTACTGGCTAACCCCAGCGTGTCGACCACTCGCTCAGCCATGACTTGATATAGCGACGACACGTCTGCTTCATAGAGGGCATCAAGACACCGACCAAGTACATCATCATTCAGGTGCTTGGCCTGTACACCCGGACCAATCAGGCGTTCAGTGGGTTTGTCAGCGAAAAAATCTGCAAACATGTGTAGGGTGCGACTGTGAAAACCCAAACCATTGAGAAGCATGGCGACAAAGGCTTCTCCATGAGTCACCTTATGCTCATTGTTTTTTGGGATAACCGCGTCAATCATCTTAGCGATACCAAGCTCCCGACACATACCGGATACTAAACCAAGATGGTCCATGCGTTTGATAGTTAACCCTGATAGGGAGGTAGTAGAAATTGCCATTTTGCTGCACCCAAAGATGAGTAATAGATCAAAATAGGGGATCGGTGTCAAGAAAAATAAATCAGTTAATTAGGTGCGGAATGACGGCTGAACAGTTCCCCTCGGTGAGAACACACGCCATAGCTGCCTTTTCGCCACAGCACATAGCTTCGCAATGAACGCTCTGCTTCATTGTTAGTGAGGGGGACGCCATCGTGACTGAGGAACACCCAGCACATATCATCGTGTTTTAGCCGCAGCTTACACCGGTTCTGATAGCGGGGAGTAACACAACGCCTTGATGCCAGTTCAAGTTGTTCTCGCCAGGCGATACGCAGTTTTTCCATTCGGTCCCGGTATCGCTTTTCACTTAGTTCGTTACTCTCATACCGGTGTTGCAGCCGGAACAGTATGCGAATGAGCCTGACTAACGTTGTTCCATAGGTTTTATTCGTACCCCAGCTTTCCGCCAGCGCATTCATGTTTCTTAAGATATGCGCCCAGCACAATTGACGGTGGTCTGAATCGATGTAGTGATAACCGGCATACTGGTCAGTCACAACAATGTTTTCCGGATTATCGCCGAGTAGTTTCTTTGCCGCCCAGGCGCCACGTGAGAAGTGCGTCATAAAGCATGATAATTCTGCTGTGCATACCTGCCACATCCAACGGTTTTCGTTGCCACGCTGATGACGGGTTTCATCGCAGTGTACCACCGCATTAGTGCGCATCATCTCTTTGATATCCTGATACGCTGGCGTCAGTACTGAACTAACCCGGCCTGCGCTTCAGAGATAGCACCGCGACTGAACGATAAGCCGAAGTTCTGTTCGAGCTGTTGCTGGATTTTACTGATACTCTGGTGAAACTGACCGGACTGCATTGCCACACATGCCAGCAGGTTATTGCCCATCTGTCCCTGATTCACGTTGTCAGGTAGCGTTGCTTTTACCGTTTTGCTGCACTGACAACACTGACCCTGATGTAACTGATGTTCAACCACAGAGAAAGCCTGAGAAGGAATATCAAAAACCTGATGGCGGCGATACGGTGAATCACTGATAGTAATAGTACCACCGCAATCACACGTATCATCGGGATAGTACGTCAGGGTTTCATCAACGCTCTCGGCTAACATCCGCTTGCTACCTTTATGACCGGATTGCGCACCACGCTTACGGCCTGTCGGCTTTTTAGCTGGCGCAGAAGAGGACGCCCCCGGCCCATTAGACGATGGCGGACGCGACGAGTTACGACTGTTTTGATTCAGTCGGTCTTCGAGGTCATTTAGCCTGTCCCAGAGTGCTTGAATAACCAATTTTGCATCATCTAAGTTATCGACTGCGGGCGGCTTTGATAGCTGTTTTTTACGTGGCATGAAGTCACTTTGACAGACTGGGGGGATCAATCAATAGGATCCAAGAGATCACTGAAAATAAATATATTTAGCTGTCAATAGGGCCCTGCTGAACGGTTACAATTGTTTATATTACCGAATTGTAATGTAGGGGTAATCTGGTTGTCAGGCGATGGTGCTAACATCAGCAACAATTAATAAACAGTCATTGACTGCTGTCTGTCAAACACCAAGGAACGACGAGACCGTGAAAAGCGCCTTCATTCACATAATTATTGTGATTGCATTGCTCAGTGTGCAAGTGAGTGAGTCATTTGCATTCGCGCAAATGCCATGCAGTGACGAAATGGCAGCGGAGATGGATCTCGGATCTCACGATATGCACAGCGCTCATGACATGATGAAACACTCGCAAAGCGATGATATGGATGATTGTTGTCAGCAAGATTGCTGTTGTCCAATGGCGATGTTTCATATTGGTCTTCTCTCTAGTCAAGCTCATTCGTCACCCGATGGCGTGTCGCTGAGTATTCAGTCTCTTAACCCAAACCTAAACCAAATCTTTTTAGGTGGATTGCAGCGCCCTCCGAAACACTCTCTCATTTAAGCAGGATAAGTCCGTCTAGAATCCGGGCAATGATATCGCTTGTTAGTCGAATGTTCGTAGCAAGCCATTTATTTAAACAATAGAAATGAGAAAGTAATTATGTCAATTATTACGCATCGCTCGATGTGGATAGCCTTGGTGTTTGCACTGTTTTTATCAGCATGTACCGACGCAACACAGATAAATAACGATTCAGAGGCAGTGACTGAATCCCCGATAACGTCCTTAACAGTCTACAAAAGCCGTTCTTGTAAGTGTTGCCAAAAGTGGGTGAACCATATTGAAGAGCACGGGTTCGACGCAGACGTATCCAATGTTACGTTAATGTCTCGAATTAAAGACAAATATGGTGTTGCGCCTAATTACCGTTCGTGCCATACGGCATTGTCCCCAGGCGGTTTTGTTTTTGAAGGTCACATTCCAGCAAAATTCATTCAGCAATTTTTAGACAATATACCTGAAGGCGCCATCGGACTCAGTGTGCCGGCTATGCCAATTGGCTCACCTGGTATGGAAGTCGGTGATCAATTTCGTCCTTATCTTATTCTGCAACTCAATGACGATGGCAGCGCAACCACTTATGCCGAAGTTAATACCTATGAGGAGCAATTCTAATGAGACGCTTTTCATTTCATGTCATTGTACTAATGACGCTTTTGAATACTGGGCTCGCCCAAAGTCAAACCAAGTCGGTATTGACATTGGAGCAGGCTGTTGAAATCGCGATTAACAACGACCCTTGGCTTGTAGGCAGTGAGTATCGCGAGCAAGCCATTGTTTCAAGTAGCGTGGCAGCCGCTAGTTTGCCGGACCCGGTAGTTAATATTGGTTTGGCGAACTTACCAACAGATGGATTCGCATTCGATCAAGAACCCATGACGCAACTTAAGGCAGGGGTTTCGCAGATGTTCCCCAGAGGGGATTCGTTAGATATTCGTTCTCGTCAATTAAGAGAGCAAGCCGCCGAGCACCCATTAATGCGTGCTGATCGCATCGCCCGCACACGTGTGCAGGTCTCTGATATTTGGCTTGAAATTTATCGCGCGCAGCAGAGTATTAAGCTAATCCATCAAGATAGGGCATTGTTTGAGCAACTCAGTGACATTGCCAAAGCGAATTATGCGACCGCCCTTGGACGCGTGCGACAGCAAGACATCATTAGGGCAAAGTTAGAATTGACGCGGTTAGAAGACAGATTAACAAAACTACAAGCACTGGAAGAACGCGCCACAGGTAAGTTATTGGAATGGATCCTAAAAAACCAGCAGTCTGCACGCCAACTTGGCTTTGATGCATTTAGCGCGTTGCAGTTGCCTAATACATTACCTGCCATTGCAAAAATCACTGACAACACGTTGTTAATGGTAAAAAGGAAAAACCAACAACAGCTCGCGGAAATACTCGCAGATCACCCTTATATTTTATCCATTAATCAACGTATCAGAGCGAGTCAAACCGGGGTTGAGTTAGCTAAAGAAAAATACAAACCCCAATGGGGCGTAAATGCCAGTTACGCTTTTCGCGATGATACCCCGGCAGGTGCAAGTCGAGCTGATTTTTTGTCAGTCGGTGTTAGTTTTGATTTACCTATTTTTACTGAAAACCGTCAAGACAAAGAAGTCTCTGCAGCCGTAAATCAATCAGAAGCCATAAAGACTGACAAGTTACTCGCACTGCGCGAAATGATGTCTGCCATCCAGTCGTTATACGCTGAGCGAGAACGTTTAACTGACAGGCAATCGTTATACAACGACGAGTTATTAGCACAAATGCAAGAACAAGCAGATGCGTCCTTGAATGCCTACACCAATGATGACGGCGATTTCGCCGAAGTTGCTCGCGCGCGTATCGCGGATTTGAATGCGCGTATTGATGCATTGGATATCGATGTGGATCTCGTCAGAACAAACATTCGACTTAATTATTATTTCAATACCACCGCAGGTATTTCCAAGACTCAATTCGGAGAACAATAATGAATAACACGAAAGCCATTATTTTAGGATGTGTTATCGGCGGTGCAATGACTGCGTTAGCATATACATCCCTACTTCCTTCTGATGCACCATCTAACGCAGCAGGGCAAAGCACAGAACCCCAGCCACTCTATTGGGTGGCACCGATGGATCCCAATTACCGTCGTGATGAACCGGGTAAATCTCCGATGGGAATGGATCTCGTCCCCGTTTATGAGGAGAGCACCGGAGGTAATGAAGGTCCGGGAACCATTAGCATATCACCCAATGTAGTTAATAATTTAGGGGTAAGAACAGCATCGGTTCAACGCCGCTCGCTGCATGTCCCTATTCGTACGGTTGGCTATTTGCAATACAATGAAGACACCTTGATACATATCCACCCACGCGTTGAAGGTTGGGTAGATACACTGCATGTGAAAGCCTCGGGAGAGTATGTCAAAAAAGGCGAACCATTGTATTCGCTCTATTCCCCAGAATTGGTCAATGCGCAAGAAGAGCTGCTGATCGCGATGCGCCGCGGGAGCGACGATTTGATCAATGCTGCTCGGTCGCGGTTAGATGCGTTGCAAATGCCAAATGAAGCGATTCAGTCCTTAATATCGAGCAAAAAAGTTCGTCAAACGATCACTTTTTCGGCACCGCATACCGGGTTTGTTGACAATTTAAATATCCGCGAAGGATTCTTTATCAAGCCAGGCAATACCCTCCTATCCATTGGTGCGTTGGATGAGGTGTGGGTTGATGCTGAAATCTTTGAACGGCAATCCGCGCAAGTCACTGTTGGACTTCCCGTCACAATGACGTTAGATTTTTTACCCGGCAAAACATGGGAGGGTGAGGTTGATTACGTCTACCCCACACTTGAACAGAGCACTCGAACGCTACGGGTTCGGTTACGCTTTAAAAATGCCGATTACGCGCTTAAGCCGAACATGTTTGCCCAGATCACAATACATTCAGACTTTGACTCAGACAACGTTCTTGTGCCATCAGAAGCGGTTATCAGAACCGGCACGCAAGATCGTGTTGTCTTGGCGTTGGGTGACGGGCAATTCAAGTCCATTGCCGTAGATGTAGGTCGAGTGGTAGAGGACTACACTGAGATTACTACAGGTCTCATCGACGGGGATCAGATTGTCACCTCGGCACACTTTTTACTCGATTCAGAAAGCAGTATCAGTTCAGATTTTAAACGGATGGAAGCACCTGGTGCACTCCCGTCGTCGGTTTTTACCGAAGCCACCATCACCGATGTTATGCCCTCACATAACATGATAACAGTGAACCATGGCGCCATCAGTGAATGGGATTGGCCAGAAATGACAATGGATTTTACTGTCGCTAACCACGTAGACCTAACGAGTTTGCGGCAAGGTATGGGGGCGCATATTGAAATTAGTAAAGAAAACGATGGTCAGTATGTGGTAACGACGGTGCATATCATTGACGACAATGCTGATACACAGACGATAAATGGACGCACTATATGGACTGAAGCAACGATTAATTCGGTTATGCCCTCACACAAAATGCTAAATCTTGACCACGGAGCAATTGAAGCGTGGGATTGGCCCGCGATGACAATGGATTTCTTTGTTGCTGACACTATCGATTTATCACAGTTGAAAGCTGGTATGGATTTGCATATTGAAATCACCAAAACCGGTGATAGCGACTATCTGGTAACAACCATCCATGTAAAATCAGCAGAACCAAGTTCAGCGCAAAGCGCAATGGTGACAGGCACCATTAATGCCATCAATACGCAGTCTCGTGTAGTCAATATTTCACGTGAAGCGATCCCAAAGTGGGATAGGCCTGCGGCAACTCTTGACTTTACCTTGAGCGACGATATCGATATCAGCCAATTTACGGTCGGTGCTGACATTACATTTACGTTTGAGATCACTGACGGCAACTTTAGGATCCTGAGCATTCAGTCTGAAAGCCAAGATGCTTCGATGGATCATAGCAACCATGGAGGAGCACACGAATGATCGCTGCTATTATTCGATGGTCAGTTTCCAACCGCTTCTTCGTATTACTGACGACCTTAATTATTATCGGCGGTGGTTTATTCACGATAAAGAATACACCAATTGATGCATTGCCCGACCTATCTGATGTCCAGGTCATCATTAAGACGAGTTACCCTGGACAAGCACCTCAGGTGGTTGAAGATCAGGTGACTTATCCGCTTACAACAGCGATGTTGTCGGTACCAGGCGCTAAAACAGTCAGGGGTTATTCTTTCTTTGGCGACTCATATGTCTACATCATTTTTGATGACAGCACGGATCTATATTGGGCCCGAAGCCGCGTATTAGAATACCTGTCTCAAGTTGCTCCCAATTTGCCTGAAAATGCTCGGCCACAATTAGGCCCAGATGCAACGGGTGTGGGTTGGGTTTACTTGTATGCATTGGTTGACCGCACAGGCAAAAACGACATATCACAACTACGTAGTCTGCAGGATTGGTTTCTCAAGTACGAACTGCAAACCGTTCCCGGTGTCTCTGAGGTTTCTGCGCTAGGCGGTATGGTAAAGCAATATCAAGTTAAAGTTGATCCTGAAAAACTGCGGGCTTATGGGATCCCGCTATCGCATATTCAAACGGCCATCAAAAGAGGCAACAAAGAAGTTGGCGCATCTGTTATTGAAATGGCTGAGGCTGAATATATGGTCAGGGCGACAGGGTATATTTCAAGCAAACAAGATATCGAAACGATCCCTCTCGGCGTGAATGAAAATGGTACGCCGCTGTTGGTTAGGGATATCGCGGATGTGCAATTAGGTCCTCAAATGCGCAGGGGTATCGCTGAGCTGAATGGCGAAGGAGAAACCGTAGGCGGCATCGTTGTTATGCGATTTGGAGAAAATGCTCAAACAACCATTAACGGAGTCAAAGCTAAACTCGACGATCTTAAAAAAGGATTGCCGGATGGCGTCGAAATCGTCACGGTTTACGATCGCTCAGCTTTGATTGAACGGGCGGTAGATAACTTGGCCTCTAAACTGGTAGAAGAGTTTATCGTCGTTGCCCTAGTGTGTATCGCGTTCTTATTTCATGTACGCTCTTCGTTGGTCGCAATTATAAGTATTCCTGTCGGAATCATCACGGCAATCATCGTGATGTATATGCAAGGTATCAATGCGAACATCATGTCCTTGGGGGGGATCGCTATTGCTATTGGTGCAATGAGCGATGGGGCCATTGTCATGATCGAAAATATGCATAAGCATATGGAGCGAACCCCCCTGACGAAAGAAAATCGATGGCAGGTCGTCATGGATTCAGCGTCTGAAGTCGGACCTGCGCTGTTTTTCAGTTTGTTGATCATCACCGTTAGTTTTGTACCAGTGTTTACGCTGGAAGCGCAAGAGGGCAGGATGTTCTCGCCGCTTGCATTCACCAAAACATATGCGATGGCCGCTTCCGCAGCGCTTGCTATCACCTTGGTGCCAGTTTTGATGGGGTACTTTGTGCGCGGTAAAGTACTTGCGGAGCATAAGAATCCTGTTAATCGGTTCTTGACGTTTTTATACATGCCAACACTGAAAACGGTATTACGTTTTCCCAAGTTGACCATGCTGGTCGCCGTTATTGTACTGGGAATTGGGCTTTGGCCAATTGATAAGATCGGTAGCGAATTTATCCCGCCGCTTGATGAAGGTGACTTAATGTATATGCCGACGACTTATGCCGGTATTTCGATAGGTAAAGCACGCGAGTTATTGCAACAAACCAATAAACTGATCAAGACCGTTCCTGAGGTCGAAACGGTGTTTGGCAAGGTCGGCCGAGCCGATACGGCAACCGATCCTGCGCCATTAACAATGATAGAAACGTTTATACAATTAAAACCTCAAGATCAATGGCGTGAAGGCATGACGACACAGGATCTGATCAAAGAATTTGATGCTGTGGTTAATTTGCCGGGGTTAACGAACGCATGGGTTATGCCAATTAAAACGCGGATTGATATGTTGGCTACCGGTATTAAGACCCCCGTTGGCATCAAGATTGGAGGTCCAGATCTTATGGAAATTCAAAAGATTGGTCAACAAATTGAAACGATACTTTCAGATGTTGAGGGCACGGCATCCGTTTATTCAGAGCGCGTTGCCGGCGGGCGTTATGTCAAAGTCGATATCCAACGTGAACGGGCCGCTCGCTATGGTCTCAACATAGCAGACGTTCAACAAGTTGTTTCTAGTGCGATTGGAGGAATGAATGTTACACAGAGCGTCGAAGGATTAGAGCGCTACCCAGTGAATATTCGATATCCACAATCATATCGCTCATCACCTGAATCATTGTCATTGTTGCCTATTGTCACACCACAAGGCAAACGCATTGCGTTGGCTGATGTCGCGGATGTGTATATTGAAGATGGTCCCCCAGGCATTAAAAGTGAAAATGCACGCCTTAATGGCTGGGTGTATGTGGATATTGATGGCGTAGACATTGGCTCTTATGTCGTCGCGGCGCAGCAGGTCGTCAGTGAGGAGCTGGTATTGCCTGCAGGATACTCCATAACGTGGTCGGGACAATATGAATATATGATGCGGGCAAAAGAAAAATTAACCTATGTAGTGCCATTGACTTTAGCTATTATCGTGATCTTGTTATACCTCAACTTCCGCAATTTTATTGAAGTAGCGATCATCATGGGAACGTTGCCTTTATCGATGGTCGGTAGTATTTGGCTTATGTACTTAGAGGGGTATAACTTTTCAGTGGCAGTGGGCGTTGGCTTCATTGCATTGGCCGGGGTCGCTGTCGAGATTGGCGTCATTATGCTGGTGTACTTGAATCATGAGTACCAGGCGTTAATCGACAAATGCAAAATGGACGGTATCAAACCCACCGTAGGAATGCTAACCGAAGCCGTATTGCATGGCGCGGGTTTGCGTGTCCGGCCAGTCATGATGACGACCGCAACCATTATATTCGGACTATTACCGGTACTTTATGGCTCAGGTACGGGGTCTGAAGTGATGAGTCGTATCGCTGCGCCCATGGTGGGCGGGATGGTCAGTGCGATTTTATTGACGCTACTTATTTTACCAGCCATTTATTTAATATGGCGAAAACAGCAGCTCAAAACGATGAGTAATTGGTAGTTATGCGTCGCCTTGCTCGTCGGTTACACCGATACCTACTGTTGATTGTCGGTGTGCAGATGCTCCTCTGGTCAGTGAGTGGACTCTACATGGTCTGGTTTGATATCCACTATATTCATGGCGATCATTTCATGAAAAGCTCGCCCGCGCTTTCATCATTGTCAACGGTAAACGTTGGCTTTGATGAGATAGTCGCTCGCTACCCTGATGCTAAGTCAATCGTTTTGGGCAGTGTGGGGGAGATGCCGGTTTACCGATTAACCCTCACCAGTAAGACGCACCTGATCAGCGGCTTATCAGGAGACGTCATCCAACCGTTGTCAGACAAACAAGCCGCCGCCATCGCAATGTCCAGGTCAAGTCGGTCGTATGAGGTCGACAATGTGACCTTGCTGGGTGAAAACGAAGAGGATAGTCCGGTTGGGCAACGAGGACGTCCATTATGGCGAGTTGAATTTAAAGGCGCACTTGCGCCAACATTTTACGTCAGTCAAGACACAGGTACGGTTGAATATATTCGACATGCCCCTTGGCAAGTATTTGATTGGTTATGGCGCCTCCATATTATGGATTACCAAGAAGGTGAAGACGTTAGTAATACACTATTAGTGAGCATGACTATCATAGGGCTGTTGGCCGCATTAGCAGGCTTGCTATTGCTGCCTTATTCCTTTTCGTCATCGCGAAAGGCAGCTGACTGAAATGTTCTGGCGGATCATTCACAAATACCTTGCATTAATTGTGTTTTCACAATTAATGGTTTGGCTTGCTACGGGTTTTTTACTCGGACAGGCTGAGCACAGTAAACCGCTCTCCAGAATCGCAAGTGACGCTATTGCAGGAAGTGTATTAACGCCAAACCTAATATCCGTCGAGAACGTCCTTATACGCTCACCCAATGCACTCTCTATTGAGCTGCTTAGCTTGTTGGGAAACCCGACCTATAAGGTTATGACGCACTATGCTAGACATGCCAATGAAAGAGAGTATGAGTTAATAGACGCGATAAAGGGAAATAAAATAGAACTAACAGCGAACGATATCCGTGATCTGGTCAACAATCAGTTCCGGCTAACTTCGCCTATTCAAGATTTGCGCCGTGTTGATCCGCCGATAGAGCATCTACCCAAAGAGCAACAATCGGTTTGGCATGTACGTTTATCAGACAGAGAAACGACACACATTTATGTCCGAGCATCGACAGGGGAATTGGCCGGCGTCGTCGATAGCAACAGGGAATGGACAAACTTGTTGATGCTATTGCACTTTATGGATTATCAGAACACCGGCTCATTTAATCACTGGTGGATCAAGGCTCTCGCGTTACTGACTGTGCTGATGAGTATTTCAGGAATTACGTGGCTGGTTAGCCTCGTTAAAAATAAGCAAGTATTCATTGGGTGGTGGTATAGAAAGCAAGACTTAGTGGTACGAGATCAGCAAGGTTACCTCCAAAACGTCGTTGCTAAGGACAATGAATCACTTCTGGATTGTCTACAGCACAACGCCCTTTCTATTGGGTCAGTATGTGGGGGAGGGGGAACATGCGGCCAATGTATTGTGCGCCTTGATCCATCGGCTGCCATTTCAGTTGCAGAACGATACCGCTTATCTCAAGACAGGTTGTTGTCCGGGTATCGTTTAGCTTGTCAGCAAAACACTGATTTGAAAGGCAACGTTCAGCTTGTAGAGTCTCCAAACCCCAAAACAGTATCATGCGAGTTGCTCTCAAACACATTCATTACACCCTTTATCAAAGAATTAAGATTTAAATATCAAGGCAGTGTTCCACTGGATTTTAAGCCTGGCAGTTTTGTTCAATTCACGATTAAAGAAGGTCAATCTTTAGCGTTTCCGAAAGACTTACCGAGACGCTATCAGCCTTATTGGCCGCGTTTTGAATCAGCTACATTTTCCCATCCAACCACTGTCAGGCATTATTCAGTTGCAAACCGAAATGATGGTAGTGGCGTGATTACATTTAATATAAAAATGCAACCGGCACAATCTAACAATCAAAGACCTGGCATCGGTTCTTTCCATCTTGGTAATTTAAATGTGGGCACGGTGATTGATATAGCTGCGCCTCAAGGAGGATTTAACATACCGGAGGACCTTGGAGCACGAGAAATTGTGTTGATTGGTGGGGGCTCGGGTATAGCACCTCTAAAAGCTCTAATCGATGAACTAATATTTGGCTTGCATTCGACACTGCCTATAACCCTCTTTTATGGCGCCAAACACCCTGCTGAACTGGCAAATTATTGTTGGTTGAAAGCGGTTGAAACACAGCATTCTAATTTTACCTATCAACCGATTGTTTCAAACGCCTCTTCAATTTGGTGTGGACCGGTGGGGCGCGTGCAAATACCTTTGGCCGTATTTTTAGATACACACCGCGACCTCCATCGGTGTTTGTTTTTCCTCTGCGGTCCTCCGGCAATGATGAACGATGTAACCCAATTACTATTACGCTACTCCGTCAATGAAAATGCTATACAAATCGATTCATTTTCACCATTTACTACTACTTAAAACTACCGAGGTTTATTTATGAAAACACTATTGTCAACGTTCTTACTGACCGCTCTTTTCTTGAGCACAAGCAGTTATGCTCACACATCGTTGAAAACGTCCATGCCAAAAAACAATGCGATGTTAATGTCATCGCCTCCACAATTGTCCGTTGTTTTTACTGAGCCAGTTCGTTTGGCCAAATTGACGTTAAATTCTCAAAACGGCGAGCCTGTCGACTTTAATTTTTCTCCATCGATGGAGTCTAGCACTTTCTTTAATTACGACTTACCGACGTTATCGCCGGGTAACTATACTGCACAGTGGATGTTACTTGGTGAGGATGGGCACAAAATGGACGGTTCATTTGACTTCATGGTTCACGGAAGCAAGTCCATGCAAGATGACAAAAAAGCCCATAGTCAACACAAAGACCATTAAAGAGGAAGATTAAAATGGCAATTTGGGAAGTATTGATCCTATCCACCAAGCTTACTGTCTATCTAGGACTGTCGGCGCTTTTAGGCGGATTTCTTATCCTTCTTTTAGTGCCATTTAGTCTGGAAAAACAATCTCAAGTTCGTCTGCTTCTGCAAGGTCATATTATTAAGTATATGGCTATGTTTGGTTTAGTTGGTGTTTTCGCGACTACGTTGGATTTCTTTTTCCAAGTGGGGTCGCTATCTCAAACGGGTTTCACAGGCATGTTTGATGCGGTCATGCGACGTATGGTTGCACAATCTACTTTAGGGACTATTGCAATAAGTCGGCTGTGCATATTCATCGTCGGCATTGCTTTTTGTGGATCGTTTTATTGGCAACTCGCTCGCAAAAAAACGCCTCAATTTATCGTGACTCTTCTTGGTGCAATAATTCTGTGGGGGAGTATTGGATATGTATTCATGCTTTCCGGGCATACCGTGCAACTGGAACGTTCATATGGTTATGCATTAGCTGTGCATGTGATCATCGCGCTAAGCTGGATGGGCGCTCTTTGGCCGTTGTCAGCAGCATGCCTACACCTATCGCCTACACCGCTATACAGTCTGATGCGGCAATTTGGTCATCTTGCTATAGGACTGGTGAGCCTGCTGCTCCTTGCCGGCACTCTGCTAGCATGGGAGCTAGTTGGTTCTGTAGGTAATTTATTCAATCAAATCTATGGACAAAGCCTTCTGTTAAAGCTGGGCTTTGTCAATGCGATCCTGCTGCTTGCCGCATGGCATAAATTAAAATTAACGCCCAAGCTTTTAACGCACAGTAACGCAGCGATAGACATGCGCCGTTCGATCCAAATTGAAATGCTCATTGGACTATGCATTTTTCTGATCACCGCTGTTTTGACTACTGTTCTTGGTCCTCAATCTTAACTTTGGATTTATCTGAAAATTAATTACGTTTTAACGACTGTTTTGTCTATTGCGCTGCTTTCATTTAGTACGTTTGCTCATGAGCCACTCAAATCAATAGAGCACTCTGCAACTCACTTCAGTGGCTTGGATACTGCAGCGGGTCGCAGTGTGCTCGCTTATCACGAAGCATTATCTAATGGACAAGCGGATGACGTCATGAGTGCATTGACATCCGAAGTCATTATTTTAGAGGGATCGCGAATAGAACGCAGTGCTGAAGAATATCGACAACATCATTTACACGGTGATATGCGGTTTTCTGCGGCTGTCAAAACCACAACAATTGAACATCATGTTCGCGTTTATGGGGATACGGCGGTCTCAATTGCCAGAAGCCACACCCTTGGCACATACAAAGGTAAACAAATTGATAAGCAAGGAAATGAAACACTGGTACTTAACCTTATCAATGGTCATTGGAAAATAAGTCATATCCACTGGTCCCATTAACACTTTAATTTATAGGAAAACTTTAAATGACGTTACTTATGCGAATCTCACTCGTCCTGATGTTAAGCACAACTACACTGGGCGTCTTTGCATCACAGGCAGATGAAGACAAAGCGACGATTGAAGAAATTATCATTGCTATTGAAAACGGTTGGGAGTCGGGCCAAGGACGGCCTTTTTATGAACACTATCTCGACCATAAAGGTGCTCGATACATTGAATCAGGCGGCCAAAACACAGGATTAAGTGATCTCGTCGAAAATCATGTGGAGCCAGAGAAAGAAGTACTCAAACGCCTCACCATCGATATATTGGATATGGATATTACAATTGATGACGATATGGCATGGGCGATTACGACCGTAAATGTGTCTGGTGAAGTAAGAAAAACTGGCTCAACATTTGACAAAAAGGGCTACCAAACGTACTTGTTTAAACGAACGAGTAAAGGATGGAAAGTCATACATTCACATTCGTCTACCCGCGATAAAAAGCCCCACAAGCATCATTAAGCGACGTCAGTATGCCCATCACTCGCAACGTTACCCTAGACATCATGCGCACGGTCGCCATTGTATTAATGGTGATCTTTCACTTCGCGTATGACTTGCGGTTCTTTGGCTGGGTAGATTGGAGTGTGCCAAATGGTCCTGGCTGGAAACAATTTCGGTATGTCATTTTATCACTCTTTTTCTTAAGTGTGGGTGCATCATTGGTGTTCGCTCATCACCAACGCGTGGATTTGAAATCCTTTGCGAAGCGAATAATGTGGATAGTGGTATGGGCATGCGTTATATCACTATTTACTTATTGGTTTTTCAATAGTAATTGGATATTTTTTGGTGTTTTACACTTTATCGCCGTGGCCAGTGTACTATGCCTTCCCTTCGCACGTTATCCAGTCATGGCTTGTTTTATTGGGATAGGGATTATTACACTGTTCTTAACGAATGTGGTTACAAGTAAATGGCCGTTTAACTTATGGGAATTGGGGCTGCCGTCATCACCCAACGATTATGTTGCACTATTTCCTTGGGTTGGCGTTGTATTGCTGGGCATTGGCGTTGGCCATATGTTTATTAAGGGTATAGATCCCTGTGCTTCACTGAAATTATCAACTAAAATCACGTTTTTAGGACGTCACAGTCTTGCTGTGTATGTGTTACATCAACCTCTGTTTTTTGTAACATTAGGCAGCGTGTATTGGCTTTCGCATTCGGTTATGTGAGTCTAAGTTGAAGATGAGACAATGATAATAAGGGACCTTTGACAAAAGTAGAGCGTTGTTTGTTTTACAAGTAGTCTCGGCGTTTCTAGCACTTGTATATCAGTAATAGTGTGGATATACTTAGCGTACAACAACATTTTTAGGTAGGGACCGCTGTGCTTTTAGTGCCAACAAACCCAGATTACCGCTAGTCTTCAAACAATCTTGGGCGCTCTTTCTGGAATCCAGTATATTTTTGCCATAGACTGTTACATTGTGCTCCCGCGAGTACGTTAGTGATAGCGTCGTCTGTGGCCATTTCTTTTTCTGCCAATAATAGTCTCACCTGACAAGAAATTTCATGCATCGCCGCTTGTTTCGTAAAAAGGCTTTTATCACGTAAACAGACTCTAATAAAAATTAGACTATCGACCATGCATATCACCCGAAAAATGAACCGCGGAAGCCGCTCAGGATCTTGGTATTCACTGCGCTCTTCGGTCAACCAAAAATTTAAATTCTCTTCAAAACTTTTTAACCGTTTGTTAATACTCTGCAAGGCATTGTCATTTAATACACCAAAGCGGGTCATCTCTGCTTCGTAAAATGCTAAATCGAGTAGCGCTTCATAGTAAAGCATTCTTGCGTCATCTAATTTGTCTTTGACCATTTCGAAGCGTGAAATAGCATGTTCTTGTATTGCGATGACCTCTCTAAGAACACTCGGATCGCAACGAGCGGTAGTGCTGTCTTCAACTGACGTCATGCTTAGATCATCAAAGAAACGGTCATAACCGTCTTCAATTAGAAACCGGCGAAGATAAATCGATATCGCTAAATTTTTAAAAACAAGACCGTTTTGCGTCTCCGTCTCACTCATTAACTTATCGAAAGCGTTTGCCGCGTACTGAACTTTTTCTAAATTTATCTGCTCCAAACGTTCAATTTTTTGTTGGTGTCCGTCTGTGAGCCTCTTAATATCTTTCTCATGCCGCTCAGTGAGCGCTGAAATTTGACGTTGTGTTACCCCCCTTAACGCTAGTAGATCTTGATCTGTTGCCTCTTTTAGCGCCTCCAAGTCTTGTTCTGCTTTGTTTTTTACTGCTTGAGTTCGAGTACTTTGAATGTGGTTCATCCAAGCAATAACTGCAGAAATAACGGCAACTAGGATGGCTGTTAATGTTAATACTGTGGTGGCCAAATTGCGTGTAGCTTCATTAGTAAAGTCGCGCGAAGCTAACAATGTCTCTGATTTAACAGATTGATGCTGTTGCGTTAACTCGGATTGCAATCGTAAGCGAATCTCTTGCATATCAAGAATATCCAAAGATGATTTTATTTGCTCTAACTCAGATGCGCTAAGCGTTGAGGGTTGCATTTTGATCGCTTCATTATATAACGTTTTCACCGCATCAATATCTTGTTCAATACGCGCAAGTCGACGATTAACTTCTGCATTGGAAAGCGTAGCATTCTCCAATAACAGTAAATCTCGATTAATCTCATCAACCTGTTTCTTAAGGCCAACTAATCCGCGATAGAAGTCTGCGTGAACATAGTCATCGGTATCGGCAAAGCAAATGGTGGGAAGAAGTAGAGTAAAAACTAACATCCATTTAAACACTGTATATATCCTAATTACTGCAACTGACGGTTGATCGCCATAGCGCTTGAGTAAGTATTACACCAGCTTAACGGTTTATTGTAAATCCCGCTGCAAAGAGCCTGCAAACCTAAGTTGAGGGTCGTATTTCTTTTTTAAAGCAATCAAACGCTCTACATGGTGACCGAAATAACTGGTCAATGGACAGTCGTTGCCCATGTCATAATTTTGGTAGGCATGGCCATTAAAAAATGGGGATAATCGTTCATAGGTTTGATTAACCCAGTCTATAACCTTGGTATTGTCTTGATCGGGCAGAGTCACACCCGTGATGCTACATACAAATGAGGCATCGCGATGAATAAATGCGGTTTCATGGGTCTCGATATCCTGGATCGCGCCACATAACGGATCGAGCATAATGCCCGCTGCGTTGTCTGGGCAAGACTGATAGCATTGCAAAAGCGCATCAATAAACTGTTCCGTAAGTTCACCTTCAATGATCCCATTGCGCCAATAAAGTGCGTGCCCTTGTTCATATTCATTTGACTGGCACTCTATGTATTGTTTATGCGTAACAGAGATATCGGCATCCGTTTCCCATTTTGCTATGTTATTTAGGTTGGAGTCAGGGTCTTCACTAAACCCCATAATTGATATTTTTGCATTTTGTAACGCTGAACGAGCGATGTATGCATATAAGAATTGCGTTCTCGGCCCCTGCAGTACAGCATCGCTGTATTGCTTTAAAATAGGCTTTGCCTTTTGAATTGGCCATTCAATGATACCTCCTTGAACATAAGCTGGAGCCGGGTGCAGCCTAAATGTTATGTGGGTGATAACGCCAAATTGAGAGCCGCCACTGCCGCGTAGTGCCCAAAAAAGATCAGAGTGTTCCAAAGTGTTTATAACTCTTTGCTGACCATCTGCTGTGATCAGATTAAACGCCAAGACATTGTCGCAACTTAACCCATGTTTGCGTGACAAAAAACCGATCCCGCCGCCTAACGTTGCTCCTACAACACCGACATCCGGGCAGGTGCCTAATGGGATCACTTTCTTATATTTCGATAAGAACAGATCCAAATTATGATTTTTCACACCCGCGCCCACTCTTACTGACTGACCAACTGCGCAAAGTTCTATACTTTGAAAGGCAGACATATCAAGGACAATGCCACCGTCAATAACGGCCGCACCCGTTACCCCATGGCCGCCGCCTTTAACTGATATTTGTAAATTAAGGCGATTGGCATAGTCAATTGTATTAATGATATCGACGTCTGACTCAGGCACGACTATCGCATATGGAAAATGTGAAATGGCTCGATTAAAAACATGACGCCGCGCTGAATAGCCTGTACTTCCAACGTCCCAGACACTGCCGCTTAACTTGTTTCGCAACGACAGTAAGTCAGATTCAGTTGGCTTCGTTGAAATAGTTTTATTGGTATCAATTGGGTTGAGCGGCGCTTCGTCAATGCTTTGCAATAAATCCCAATTTGTTCTGCTAAATGTCTTTGGGTCTATACGATTTAACAATTGCCAAAGGTATTGTGCAACAAGGCGCGGCGGTAGTAGCTTGTTCTCTTCATGTAAGCCTCTTAAAAAGGCCGACATCGGCAGTACATCGCTTGGCACTTGCCGGATTTTTTTTTGCATCGCTGTATCAACATTTCCGGGAGCTGCGGTGGCAAAAACAGCTACATCTTCATTAACTTCTTGTCTAAAACAACTACACACCATATTTAAAGCCGTTTTACTCACACAGTATGCTGATGCGCCTTTCACTGCACTAACGGGTTGCTCGCTTGTCAAATACAGTACGCGGCTATGTTTAAACTTATCCAGGCACAGTTGTGTTATCAAAAAGGGGATATCGCAGTTGATTCTTTGTGCCGTGCGCCATTCTTTGTAGCCTATTGATTGAATAGGTTTAAGCGGTGTGACAATACCTGCACAATGCACTAAGTAATCAATCTGTTCGTATTGGCTAAGCGTTTCTTGAATTTCAATCGTTGCCGCTTCGTTATTAAAATCAACGTGTTCTATGATGAGGCGGGGTTCAAATTTTTCATTGAACGCTCCTAGTCCTGAGCTATCACGACACAGTGCAACAACAAGCATATTTGGATCCCTTGATAAGAATTCATTAGTCAATGCTAATCCAATCCCTGATCCTGCACCGGTAATTACCGCAATTTTGTGTTTCGTCATTTCTTATTATCCGCTCACCCAATTAAAAATTGCATCTGGTATTCAGCATATGCCGCTGCAAAGTAGCTATGAGGAGACCTGTTGACGCAGCTTGAGCATAGATAATTTTGAACCAAGGATAAATAAATCGATGATTAGATTACGGAAATGTAATGATTCTGTAATCCGATTGTCGTGAAGGATTGATCTAAATCAATTACATTTATCGTGTGATTTATAGGATGGATTTCATCAAAAGCAAAGGATAAATCGGGTGCAAAAAATTACGATAGCACTAATCTGCAATGCCACAAATGCCTATAACAGATGAAGAGCTTGAGGTTTTGGCCGAATTTTTATCGCCCAAATAGCACCTTGACCTGAGTCTAAGACATAGGATTAAGGTGACAAGTCGTCTATTTCAAACCTAAACCGCTCATGTGAGCACAATTAAAGGAAAAATTATGAAAACATTAACGTCATTATTACTGGCCAGCGCCCTTGTCGCTGCGCCAATTGCGACTTCTTACGCGCATCAACACACTGATAAATCTGACATGCCGATGATGGACGGTCAGATGATGAAGAAAATGCAAACACATATGGAAGAAATGCAAGCAGTTTTAGATGCAGTAAAAAGTGAATCTGATCCTGAAAAGCGTGAAGCCATGTTGCATGAGCATGCCCAAAAGATGCAAGACATGATGGGCATGATGGAAGGCAAAGATTCGATGGGAATGAAAGATGGAAAAGGAATGAAAGGCGGCATGGGCATGGAGCATAAACACAGTGATATGTCGACCGATGAGAAAATGAAAATGATGGAACAGCGTATGGCCATGATGGAAGACATGATGGGGCAAATGATGGGACATACGGCTGAAAAAGCGAAGCCAATACACAAGCATAAAAAGAACTAATCAATGCGTTATGAGGCTGGAAAAGCGACTGCCTCTTTTCTTTTAATAATCGCGGGAGTTTTACATGAACAAATTAATCAAGCTTTTATCAATTGCAGTCTTGTCTGTTGGGCTACTAGGGGGCTGTGCAAGCCAGGTATACCATGACTACATCATGAGTGGGCAGGTTGTTACCGTCGATGATAAACAAGTAGTGGTGTGTGTCTCTGACACCGATGGTCTCAAAGAACATCAAGTCTTTAATGTTTATCGCACCGTTTTTGATGCGACAGCAATTTCTGAAGGGGAAGACGGCTACTCGCGCGAATTCGTGGGCAAAATTCGATTAGGTAAGACGAAGGATGAGCATTTTGCAGAGGCTATTGTACTTGATGGCGAACTTGCACGTTATGACATGATCGAGTTTGATCGTGGGTTTTAATCGATATTTTTGAATAGGAGCATGCCGTTGTGAAGATTAGAGAGTGTCACCAAACCTACCGTTTAGCGGCTATTGTGAGTCTGGTATTATCTAGTGTCTTATTCACAACCGCGTGTTCAGCGGTAACACAACAAACTAGTTCGAAAGAAAAATCTCAAGAAACACAATCTTCAGACACTGCGCCCGAGTTAGCACCGGCTGACTTTGCAAAGATCCAATCAGCTTTGCGCTCATTAGACAACTCACTGGCAGCGCGATCAAAAAGCAATATCGGCGTTAAACAAAGCGATGCCAGCCCTCAACTCAACGAATCATCTACGCCCCCCAAAGCGACGAGCAAGATGAAGATGGGCATGGGAAAAGGGAAAAAGAAGATGACAATGAACGGAAAGTCTTGCATGGGGATGATGTGTAAGATGATGATGAAAAATAGTTCGATGATGGGTATGCCTCCTGAACAAAATACACCGGAGATATCCAAACCTTCATCAACGATAAGCTTGCCAGGTGCGAGTAGTGCACCTCATATTTACCACCTTGGTGAACAAGCCTTTTTCTTAAACCACACAACAACATTAGAACTAACAGATACGCAGTATCAAACGTTGTTATCGATTCAATCTGAGTGGGAGTCTTCCCAAAAAAGCCTTGCGCAGCAGCGTAGTGCATTAGAGGCATTATTGTGGGAATTGACAGCCCAAGGATTGCCTCAATACGACAATATTAAAGACACCATTAGTGAAATAGAGGCCATAAACAGCACCCTACGCCTACAGTTTATTGCTTCGGTGGGGAAAGCCGTCTCAGTATTAACACCCCCGCAGATTGCGAAAATAAATGCGCTATGGGCGGCTGAACAAAAGGATGCGTCATGACTAGGGGGAGTAAACACGCATCAATCATTCACCGCTATTGTGTCATTCTAAACGTCGTTCTTTTTTTCGTGATTATAAATGCGCACGCACAGCAACAGACTGAGGATAGTGAGCATGCCAGTCATCATCCTGAGGCAGCGAATGGGCCGATTGTTGCGGCAAGCACAGATTCTCCGCCTTTAGCCAACCAAGTTAAAGGTCAGCCGGGCAATGCCAACGCAATGATGGGGCCAGGTATGGCAAAAGGCATGGATAAAATGATGGAGAAAATGGGAGCGCCTAAACCTAAAGATCTCTATCCAACTTTAATGCGGATGCAATCAACCACGCCGGAACAAAGAGATAGTATCTTAGGCAAAGCGTCGGCGCGTATGCAACAAGGAAGTGAACAACTGACTACCGGGTTTGAATCGCTCGCCCGTGCCGCAGCCGTTGATGACTATACCCAAATGCAAGTAGCTGTTGAGACCGTTAAAGAAGGGATCGCGCATTTTGATAGTGGTCTTGCGGCAAAACGGGCAATACAAGATGGGCAAGATCCCAGAAGAGTGGCATTAACCTGGTTTAAATCGCAAATGAATTTGCTACCCAGTTCACCAGTGAATGATTCCTCAACACTATTTGGCATGACGCCGTTTCATACTGCAGTGATGCTTGTTCTGCTGATCTTCACTGTCGTCATGGTGTATGTTTATGGATTTAAAATGCGCAGAGCTGCCGCATTGCTAGAAGAGCTTAGGTCCACTGAGACCGCAAGCGCTTCTGCGCCCACTAAGCAAACATCACCTAACGAGATACCTACTAACGCACCTGTAGGGACTGACGCTGTTTTAATACCCGCTACAGCGCATGTATTACCTTCTACGACTATGTCACCGCGTAAAGGTGTCTATAGTGGCAGTATGCAAGTCACCGGTATTTTTCATGAGACCCATGATGTTAAAACGTTTCGACTTGCCAGCGCCGATGGTCAAGTCATCCCATTTAGTTTTGAACCTGGACAATTTGTGACTTTTACGCTCACGATTGATGGTGTTGAAAAACCGGTGAAACGGTCTTACACCATCGCATCATCACCCACTGAGCAGTATTACTTTGAAGTCACCATCAAACGCGAGGAATTCGGTGTTGTTTCTCGTCATATGCATGACGTCGTAAATGTGGGAGATACGCTTTCAATTAAAGCGCCTGGCGGCAAGTTTTACTTCAATGGTCAAGATGCAAGTAGCGTTGTATTGATTTCAGGGGGGGTTGGGATCACGCCCATGATGAGCGCGGTACGTTATTTAACCACGACGTGCTGGGACGGTGACATTTATTTTCTGTTTTGTACGCGAACGTCTAACGATTTTATTTTTGAACAGGAATTAAAATATCTACAAGCACGTCACCCAAGGTTGAAAGTACTCGTCAGTATGACACAGGCGGATGGCACATCTTGGATGGGACCTCAGGGGCGTTTTTCATCGGCATTGATAAATGAATTCGTGCCGGACATAGCATTAAAAACAGCACACATTTGTGGGCCGCCGGCAATGATGGATGCAACCAAGGATATTTTATCTGAATTGGGTATGCCTGAAGCGAATATTAAAACAGAAGCTTTCGGTGGTGCGAGTCCGAAGAAAACGGCCACTAAAACGGAGGTCGCCCCAAACACGCCTGTAAACAATACGCGCCAAGTGCGATTTAGTTTATCAAATGCACAGGCACAAGCCGGCACAGATGAAACCGTATTGGACGTTGCTGATGGACTTGATGTTGATATTGAGAATTCGTGCCGGGCAGGCTCTTGCGGCAGTTGCAAAGTGAAATTACTGCGCGGCGATGTTGATATGGAGGTTGATGATGGGTTGGAGCCAGAAGATAGGGTCAGTGGTTATATTTTAGCCTGTCAAGCCATCCCTAAAACTGATGTGGAGGTGGAAGCATAGTGAATAGTCAAGAACGAACCATTGTAGGCAGCTTGGTGGTCTTAATGATCTTACTTTGGCTAGGGTTTGTGTGGCACCGTGACCCAGCATTCCCTGGCAGCTTTGCTGGATTTGTCGTTGGTTTGACTGCGCTGGTATTGATGTTTATTCCGTTGCTTTACATGATCATTAAACGCAACAAAGCACTTAAGAAAGTCGTGACCAAGCAAATAGCCATGCCTACGCTACTGCGCATTCATATTTATGCTGGAGTATTGGGACCTATTCTTGCACTCATCCATAGCGCCCATCGTTTTGATAGTGCTACTGGAGTCTCCATCATCATCTTTATGATGGTCGTTGTGATCAGTGGGTTTGTTGGTCGGTATGTACTAGGACTTATTTCCTCAAATGTGAAAGAGAAAAAGCGTCAAGTGACCGAACTCCAAGGTGCACTTTCAAGCGCCAAACAATCTCTAAAAGACGCGGTCTGCGACGTAAGATATTCGACTTTCGCCCAAACATCAGCGAGACACATTCCATACATTGCTTTAAGTGTACCTACTTCAGCGCAAAGTAAGCTGTTTCGACAAGAGAGTAAGGTTCTATCTATTATCGATGCAATTTCTGATGTTGAATACAGCATTCTGATTCACGACACTGCGAAAACTTGGTTTGCTCGTTGGTTGAAATTTCATATCGTGATTTCGATAACGCTCTATGGCGTATTGTTCTTTCACATTTTCAGTGAAGTTTACTTTGGACTACGCTGGTTATGATCAAGTGGATAATAGTCATTCTGGGCTTAGTCGCAGCGGGCTTTGGTGTTAGCCATTTTTTTCACACACCAGAGGATCTTTCAAAAATTCCATGGGAACAAATGGTAGAGCCTGGTTCACTGAGCAAAGCGCATGCGTTTTTGGCGGATGACTGCTTGAGTTGTCACACGCCAGTAGAAGGCGTTGAGCGCGACAAGTGTGTGGCCTGTCATGCAAATGATACGCATATCGTCGCGCGTCAACCTACTGCGTTTCACGCCGACATAACAGAATGTGCTAGTTGTCATACTGAGCATCAAGGTGAGGATGCTAAGATTTCACTGATGAACCATATTGCATTGGTCGATATTGGGTTCAATATGCTCCCCAACCCAAACGTGCCGTTTGACGAAGGCGCAGCCACGATGGCTTTTTTAGAAAATGTTCTAGCGAATAAGCAAACGGCTGATCCCCTATTTGTGCATCCCGACGTCAGTGATAAAGAAGCATTATTGAATTGTTCACAGTGCCACAGCAACGATGATCGCCACTTTACGTTGTTCGGAGAGGATTGCGTGCAATGCCACAGTACAGACAAGTGGTCACTGCCGACGTTTATTCACCCCTCGAGTCAATCTCGTGATTGCAATCAATGTCATGAAGCGCCGCCCAGTCACTACATGCAACATTTTAAAATGATTTCCGCCAAAGTCGCTGGCGAGCCAAAAGCCAAAGTGGAGGCGTGTTATGCCTGTCATCAATCGACTTCCTGGAACGATATTAAGCGTGCCGGCTGGTACAAGCATCATTAAGGGGGTGAAACTGTGATCACAAATTCCATTGCGCTGGCAACCTCACTGTTGGTAGCAATAGTATTGTTTCTGCCTCGCCTACGACAATCTGTCCAATGGCGAGCAACAGTCACCCCGTTGGCTTCAATAATTGGCAGTGGCTTTTTGATCATTGCACCACTGCTGCATTCGGTGATGGGCAAATGGGCGCTGCTGGGCATTATTCTGTTGTCCATTCTGGCATATACGTTGGGTTCGGTCATTCGCTTCAATATACGTCACGCAGAGCCTGAGCTTGCTCGCAATCCCCACGGCAGTATCGCAACGCTTGAGAAAGCCAGTCAATGGGCACTTGGCGCTGCCTATGCGATTTCTGTGGCGTTTTACATTAGCTTGTTTGCCGCATTTGTCTTTGACCGCTTGGCTATCGCTGATACAACACTCATTAAATTGTTTACCAGTGGGCTGCTTGTCATCATTATGTTGGTCGCTTGGCTTCGTGGTGCAAGAGGATTGGAAACCATCGAGTTATTCGCAGTCACAATTAAGTTGGCGATTATTATTGGTGTACTAACAGCACTAGCAACTTACGATATACAAGTAAAAAGTGCGTGGTTTAAACATGAGGCGATACAATCCCTCAGCCATTTTGAAACCCTTAGCATGCTTGCCGGTATGCTCATGGTGACACAAGGGTTCGAAACCACGCGTTTTATGGGCAATAGCTATAATGCAGAGCAGCGTATTAAAGCGGGACGATATGCCCAGTGGATTGCCATTTTCCTTTACGTTGTTTTTATTGGTTTAACCTGTCCCATTTTTCTCGATTTTCCGATAACCGAACTGAATGAAACAACCATTAGTTATACCCTGGGTCAAGCCATTTGGGTATTGCCGATATTATTACTTGTGGCCGCGACGGCAAGCCAGTTAAGTGCCGCATTAGCCGATACCATCGGTGGCGGTGGTTTGCTAAAAGAACTCTTCCATTTACCTATATCTCCTCAGTTTTATTATGTTCTTGTCATCGCGATTGCAGGCATATTAGTTTGGTCATCCAACGTATTTGAAATCATTAATCTCGCGTCAAAGGGATTTGCACTGTATTACCTTATACAAACACTCATCGCATTCAAGCTAGTACTACTGCGCCCCAAAGAACAACGCTTCAAATCGCTTCAATTGCTTGGTCTTTGCGCGATTGTTGTTTCCTTATCCTTTGTGATTGGCTGGTCGATACCAGCACAGCACAGTTAATAGAGGACAGAGGCTAATGCAATCCGCAAAAACATGTTCGCCAGCAGTTCGCGTCGCAAATTTTCACGCATCACTCATTGAAACTGCGTGGGAGTTAACCCAGCGTTGTCGCAAAAAGTATGATTTCAAACATATTGGTTTGGCCGGAGGCGTCTTCCAAAACCGCATTTTATGCGATGGCCTAGCTGAACGTTTTGCACAATCAGACATTCCTGTTGTTATCCCAAGCAGTTTACCTTTAAACGATGCAGCAATAAGTGTCGGGCAAATTCACGAATATTGCTCAAGGAGATCATCATGAAAGGCATAGAGCGTAATAATCGAGCATCATCAGAACCGTTGGACACCGATACTATTCGGTTAGCGCAAGGCAATGGTGGAATATTGACCAAAAAACTTATTAATGATGTGTTTAAAAATACTGCCAATAAAGAACTAGATCTGCTACACGACGCGGCTTCGGTAACCTTCGCCGGTCCCTTTCTGAGTATGACAACCGATAGCTTCGTTGTCTCACCTTACACATTTCCAGGTGGCAATGTGGGGGCATTAAGTATTTACGGTACCGTGAATGATCTGGCTGTCGTTGGCGCGACCCCTCGGTATATCAGTACTGCATTCATTATTGAAGAAGGCTTTTCGATGACGGCTCTCAAGGAGGTTGTCCATAAAATGCATCAAGCTGCTGTAGAAACCAATGTGTCCATAATAACGGGAGATACTAAAGTCGTTCCAAAGGGATTCGGTGGTGGCGTTTATATCAATACAACGGGTGTGGGTGACAGCCAAGAAACACCAATTTGGGATACGAGTCTTATAAGGCCGGGCGATCATGTACTTGTCAGTGGCTCTGTTGGCGATCACGGTGCTTGCGTATTACTGGCGCGTGAGGACTATGGGTTGCATGGCCAATTAAAGTCCGACTGTGCCAGCGTTTTCCCGTTAGTCAATGCAATCAGAGACTTAGAAGGCGTTCGTTTTGTCCGAGACCCAACGCGTGGAGGACTATCAGTGTTACTCCATGACGTGGCAACTGAAACGGGTTTCAATATCGAGCTAATTGAAAATAACATTCCGGTGCGTCCAGAGGTCGCAAGCGTGTGTGACATTCTAGGCTTTGATCCTTTCGTTTTGGCTTGTGAGGGACGCGTTATTGCAATTGTTAGTCCCGATATTAGCAGCGAAGTACTCACTCATTGGCGGGGTATAAAAAACGGTGAAAATGCCCAACATATTGGTGTCATTACGGAAAATACAGGCTTAAAGGGCCGCGTGTCGATTATTACGCCAATGGGAGGGCGACGCTTCATGAGTGAGCTTGAAGATGAGCCACTTCCACGGATCTGTTGAAGGTTTAGGTGTTGACCTGTGAGCGGCTCACAGGTTTATCGTGTGAAGGTGAGAGTAAAACATAGGATTAAAGGCGTGTTTTACCGGCACAACAATGTTGATAAAGACGGGGGGTTAAAATGCGGGTAAAACAAATAGCAGATGCACTAGATATTAGCGTTGATACCGTGCGCTATTATACGCGCATTGGACTTTTGGTCCCAAATAAATCCCACAATGGATACAAGTATTATCGGCCGGCGGATGTGACGCGACTGCGGTTCATTTTAAGTGCGCGCGCCTTAGGTTTTTCGGTCAATGATATTAAAGAGATCCTAGTTACATCTTCACAAACCAATGCGCCGTGTCCAACGGTAAGGCGTCTTATTGAAAAGAGGTTGAAAGAGACTGAACAGCGGTATCAGGACATGCATGAACTTAGAGAGCGCATGCGCTTAGCCACTTCAGAGTGGCAAAACAAACCCGATCAACCTCCAACGGCCGATACGATATGCCATTTAATTGAAGGTTTCACAGCGCTTAAGTCATAACAAGGTTTAAATAGGGAGTGGTTCATGAATTCTAAAACAGACAGTGCGAAAGCACATGGGTGTTGTAGTGGCGGCGATAAAACATCAACGGCGAACGAAGCGGTTGACACTAAAACGCAGACCAGACAGGTGTCTTCCGAAGCAGGCGAGATACAACTTAATATTCAAGGGGCGAGTTGTGCCAGTTGCGTCACTAAAATTGAAACAGCCTTAAAACAAGTCGCAGGCGTCACCGGCGCAGAAATGAACTTTGCACAGCGTACAGTGCTTATCAATGGTAATGCCTCACCAAGCGAACTGGTTGGTGCGGTAGAAGAAGCTGGGTATAACGCAACGCTGGCAAATGCCGATTCTGATGAGGCTGCCATTGAAGAAAAAGAGCAAGCGGATTGGGCTTATTATAAAAAGCTAATGCGACACATGGTCATCGCATTGTCGCTTGGAGTACCGCTCATGATCTATGGTTTGGTAACCGGGGAAATGAGCGTCAACACGACCACGGAGCGAATTGTATGGTTGATTATTGGGCTCATGACATTAGGTGTCATGGTGTTCTCTGGTCGTCATTTTTATGTGGGTGCATGGAATTCGTTTAAAAATCATTCGGCCAATATGGATACTTTGATAGCCTTGGGTACAGGAACCGCCTGGTTGTACTCGATGACAGTTGTGTTCTTCCCGGGCTATGTCCCTGAAATGGCACGACATGTTTATTTTGAGGCAACCGCTATGATCATCGGCCTAATTAATTTAGGCCTGGCCCTTGAGATCAAAGCACGCGGTAAAACCTCAGAGGCCATTAAAAGGCTGATAGGCTTGCAAGCCAAGACTGCACGTGTCATCCGAGATGGCGATGATATTGATATTCCTATTGAAGATGTTTTGCTCAATGATCTTATCCGGGTTCGACCCGGAGAACGCATTTCTGTGGATGGTGTAGTCGTCGAGGGCCAAACCAGTATTGATGAATCAATGCTAACGGGTGAGCCTATGCCAATTGAGAAGCGAAAAGACGATGAGGTTGTGGCCGGTACCATCAACAAATCAGGCTCTATCGTCTTTCGGGCAGAACGCGTGGGAAAAGACACCGCGCTAGCTCAGATCATCAACATGGTAAAACGTGCACAAAATTCAAAACCACCTATTGGTCGATTGGCAGATGTTATTTCTGCCTATTTCGTGCCGGTTGTTATGATCATTGCCGTAATGAGCGCACTAGCGTGGCTCAATTTTGGTCCGGCTCCCGAGGTTGCCTTCGCAATCGTGTCAGCAACCACGGTACTGATTATTGCATGTCCTTGCGCATTAGGTTTAGCCACGCCGATGTCGGTCATGGTGGGGGTTGGCAAGGCGGCTGAAGCAGGCGTACTTATCCGCAACGGTGAAGCGCTGCAATCTGCTTCGAAAATTACCACAATGGTATTAGATAAGACCGGCACCATAACAGAGGGGGCGCCTAAAGTTACCGACGTTGTTATTGCGTCAGCTCACAATCAAGATGACGTGCTTTCGTTAGCTGCAAGCCTGGAGTCGGGTTCCGAACACCCACTCGCAATGGCGATCGTTGAATCAGCGAAAGAGCAAGGTGTGCCGATCCACTCGGTGACTGATTTTGAGTCCATTGCAGGGAAGGGCGTAGCGGCAACACTGAATTCTCAGCGTTTGCTATTTGGCAATGAAAAATTGATGAAAGAAAAATCAATAGAACTTCATCATTACGTTGATAAAGCGCAGAGGCTGGCCGCAGAGGCTAAAACCCCAATGTATTTCGCGATTGATTCAAAATTAGTTGCCGTCATTGCTGTTGCCGATCCAATAAAATCAGACTCAATAGATGCGATTAACCGCCTACAGCACAACGGAATACGTGTGGTGATGTTGACGGGGGACAATCGTATGACTGCAAAAGCCGTTGCTCGAAAGGCGGGGATTGTTGATTACGTTGCTGAAGTGATGCCAGAAGATAAAGCAAACAAAGTGCTCGAACTTCAACGTGAGGGTGAAATCGTCGGAATGACCGGCGATGGGATCAATGATGCGCCCGCCTTAGCCCATGCCAACGTCGGATTTGCTATCGGAACAGGCACTGATGTCGCAATAGAAAGTGCAGATATCACGTTGATGCGAGGCTCCTTACATGGGTTAGCGGATGCGATTGCAGTGAGTAAGGCAACGCTGAGAAACATAAAGCAGAATCTCTTCGGAGCATTTATCTATAACGTCGCGGGGATCCCATTTGCTGCAGGTGTTTTTTATCCATTTTTAGGCTTACTACTTAGCCCAGTAATTGCCGGTGCAGCGATGGCATTCTCGTCGTTAACGGTAGTGACCAACGCGAATCGATTACGTTTATTCAAAGCTAAAGAGCACTAGGAGAACCTAAAGATGATGTGGATTAATTTGATAGGGTTAGTCGTGATTGGGCTTATTGTTTGGTGGTTTTGGCTTTACCAAACAAAGTCAACTGAAGTACGAGACGGCAGCATCGAAGTCCGCGTGAAAGATGGCGTATATCAACCTGCCAATATCACAGTGCCCGCGAATGAGTCTGTACAACTGATGTTCTATAGAGAAGATGCGACCCCCTGTGCGGAAACACTACTAATACCCGAGTTGGAGATCAGTGAAACATTAGTGCTTAACAAGCGTGTGATGGTCACTATTCCCCCCAAAAAGGCAGGTCGCTATCCGTTTCATTGTCAGATGCAAATGTACCGTGGCACTTTGGTGATCAAGTGACTTACCGTTTTCTGAAAACTTAAACGACACAAAAGCGAGGTGTATTGTGAATAAACAAAAATTACCTTTTTGGCGCACCCCCAGTGGTTGGTCCGCCATCGGACTTATAGCGGCGGCAAGCTATTTCTTGTTTGTCGAGCATGGTGAACATGTTTTCCCTTATCTACCTTACTTGATCCTGCTGCTATGCCCAGTGATGCATATCTTTATGCACGGAAGTCATGGTAAAGGGCATGAGACACATACTAACGACGAGCAAACATTTAAAGAGCAAACCGAAGACAATGATCAATACAGACAAGGTTATATCGAAGGGTTAGAGCAGGCACGCAAGGAAAGACGTAAAACGGAGAGCGACAATGCACGGTGAATCAGATTATGGGCTTTGGACGTTAGTCATCATTAACTCCGCAATATTTATCTTTTTTGCGTTTAGTTTCGTCAAGCCGAAGTCAAAAACAGACTGGCGAAGCTTAGGCGTATTTTCCGCTTTTATCGTGGCGTTATTTACTGAAATGTATGGTTTCCCGCTTACCATCTATTTTTTGTCCGGTTGGTTAGCCGAAAGTTACCCAGGCGTAGATTTTTTAAGTCACGAAAATGGTCACTTGTGGCATACACTGTTGGGGTTATCTGGCGATGCGCATTGGGATGTACTGCACATCTTGAGTAATGTTCTCATCGTTTTAGGATTCTTTGTTTTATCTGCTTCGTGGAATGTCCTGCATCACGCGCAAAAAACGAGCAGTTTAGCGACCAGCGGTTGGTACGCACGTTGTCGGCATCCCCAATATGTTGCCTTCATTGTGATCATGTTTGGCTTTTTACTGCAATGGCCAACACTACCCACTTTGCTCATGTTTCCCATTCTCATTGTTGTCTATGTTCGACTGGCCAAACGCGAAGAGCAGCACGCCGAAACTGAGTTTGGTGATACCTATAGGCAATATAAGCAAGCCACGCCAGGTTGGTTCCCACGATTTCTCAATTCAAACGTTTCAAGCCCCGTGTAAGGATTACAAAATGAAGAAAGCATTAGTTTCAATATTGTTTGTCGCAGGCGTTTTATCCGCTACCTTTACGAGTGCTCAGACATCCATGAGTGCCGATGAGATGTTACGCAGTAACGAGCGCGTCATGGATGCATTAATGCAACGCATCCAACGGATCAATGACGTTTCTGAGAGGCAAACGTTGATTGTTGAGCATATGAAGATGATGGATACCTACTTAACGAGTATTGAGAAGAGGATCCAAAGTGAATCTAATACTGAACAAAAGATACTATTAAAAGAGACATATAGAAAAGGCCTGCAAAGAAGTCTTGTTCTTATCGAAAGCGGCATATCAGCAAGCGACATTGTTGTGATGGGGAACTCGATAGATGAACATTTGTTGTTAATAGAACAAAGAATGACAGTTTTACAATCGTTAATGCAGCAAGTGGTTAATGCCAATAGCGTTTTAAGTAATTAGTGACGTGACTGACATAACTGTGTAGGTAATTAATTTATAGGAGAAAAGTATGAGCGATTTAGATCACAGAGTGGGCGTTTCTGAGGCTAATTTAGTGGTACGGCATTTGAAGTTAACCGGCATTACCGACGGTAATTTATTAGCAATTGTTGCTGAAATTGATGGGACCTTTGGTATTGATGCCGTTTCATTTGAAGAAGCCAAAAACACTTTGCATATCGGCTATGACGCGACCCACTGCAATTTAGATGGCATTGAGACAATCATTCGTGCACACGGTGCAGACATTTCTGATGACTTTTGGACAAAGATGAAAGAAGGCTACTACCAATTCGTTGACGAAAACATTCGTGAAAATGCGAAACATAAACCCTGGAGCTGCCATCGTGTCCCACCCGGGCAAAGCAATAGAAAGAAATAGCGTAGCGCGAATCGAGCAACTTTATGTTGGACTTCACCAATCAGCACTAATTAACCCGAGATCGGCTTAAGCAACGACCATTGAATTCCGCTCAACATCACTAATATTCAGGGATGGCTTGTTTTTCTTGAGGCAATAAGCGACCAAGCCTGCCATCAGATTGAGTGTAAAACCATTCATACTGCGATGTCTTGAGTGCTCGATGAATGAAATGTTCTTCAATTGGTCGTTGATTGTTTCAATAATGAAGCGTTTTGAGAGCATCGCTCTGTCCCATAAAGACATCGCTTTTGCTTTCATATTTTTGCGAACCGTAGTGATAAGCTCAACGCCCTTTTCAAATAAATTGGCTTCGAGTGCTTTGCTCAGATAGCCTTTGTCGCCGTACAATTTAGCCGGTAAATGTCGCGCTAATTCCTCGACGGGTTTTGTGTCGTGTACATTACCCGTCGTCACTTTTGCCGCCACAATTTCACCGAGATGATTCACTATCAAGTGTAACTTAAAGCCATAAAACCAGCCCATAGTGCCTTTTCCTCGTTGGGCAATACCATCGAAGGTTTTATGTCGGGGTATTCGAATATTATGGCACACCTTAAGACTTGTAGAGTCAATGAATTCAATACCTGTAGGCTTTCCCTTAAGTGAACTAAAGTATGCGCACATGGGTACAATGGTACGAGGCATTACTTCTAAAAAGCGCGTATAGCTGAGCAGTTCAGGAAAGTCTTTTCGATAGAAGGCCTTCACATATCCCAAATAGTAATTCTTAAAATCGCGATGATGTGACATATGGAAACCGATAATAATGGTCATCATTTCACTCATTGACATACGGCACTCCCGCCTTCTTACTCGAGTACCATCTTCAAGCAATTGCTTTTGCCATTGAGGGATAAAGACTTTGCAAAAATCATCGACATCACAAAATAATTCAGCTAACTTCTTCATGCCGGTTCCTTGGTTGGTCCAATTTTCTTAGTCGAAAGATCGGATCTTGGAACCGGCATTTAGTTCAATTTCTTAAACAGGATTCGGGTTAATTAAAACAGGATATTAGCACTGTGGATCATAGTAAGAATGAAATGGGATTCGAACCGGCGCACATACAAAGTATTCTTTATTTTGTATCTCACAGCGAACCTGTCACAATCTCCGACGAGCAAGCCCTTGATGTTATTGCACAACTTCGTACCCCTCACCTTGACGCAGGAGATCTTATTCTCACGTTTGGCGCTCAAGAAAACAAACCATCAAACCTTTTTACGGGTGATAAACGAGCTTTAAAGGCGGTTAACCGAATGCAACATAACGGTGTATTAGCAATGGAAGGTTGCCATATGCTCCTGTTGGAAGAGGCTATCCGTTTGCTTATGATGTGTGGTGATAGAGATCAGGTTATTGCAAGTATCCAATCTCGTCCACATGTAGATAAAGCGATTGATATATGTTTTCGTGACATAGCGTCGGTAGACGATGCCTTGAAAAGCTACATAGAAAGCATTCGTTCTCAGTGCAGTTTACTGTCATTCGGGTTAACCCCAAACATTTGTTAACATGGAAATTTGGCCTGTTATTTGCTTTAGATAATGTGTGTGTTATCCGGCACACCAGTTTTTAATGAGATCAACGCGAACAGAAGGGTTTCCACGATGCTAAATACCGATTTACTCCAAGTCACGAACACGCCAAATCAAGCCATTAAACCAACAGACAACGAAACCAAACAAAGTGAAGACGGGGGTTGTAACAAAGAGAAGTTTGAAGATTCGCTAGAAAAAGCTTTCAAAGCATTCTCGACAAAGAGTGACGATTAAAAACGTGGCAAATTTTGGCCGCTGGAAGCGCCTATTTTCCCATTGCGGGCAAATGGGCGCATAAAGTATTTTAGAGCAATTTGGAAAGTGATTGTGGCTTCATCAATAGGTGTTAGAGCAACACCCAATGTTTAAGCTCCAATTGCTTGATAAAGCATCCAAATTCCAGCACCAATCATAAACAAATTTTCAGTAAGCGAAACAAAACCGAGGGGAACATTACTGTCTCCGCCGACGCAAGCGCATTTCAACTCGCGTTTATCTACGTAAACAGCTTTAAATACCGATACTGCACCAATGGTTCCAATAAAGAGAGATACGGGGCCAACGACATAGCCTGATATTCCGGCAAGCATACCAATCCCAGCGAACGCTTCCGCAAATGGATAAACGTAACCGTATCGCACACTGCGCATCGCTAGTAAATCATAAGTAATAAAAGAATTAGGGAAGATGCGAATAAGTCCTGAATGTGAGATCATAGCTGCATAGTGAATCACAGCCATTACCGCCCTTGAGCCAACAGTTAACTTTTGCCGATAGTGAGTTTTCCAGCAAGCGCCGCCAGACTCGTAAAGAGATATTCTTATCCAGAATGGATAAACTGCTGCCGTGGCCTCAACTGCTGGAAGTGATTGAACCCTTTTATCCTAAAGCTGGCAATGGCAGACGTCCGTACGCGCTTGAGACCATGTTTCGCATTCATTGTATGCAGCAATGGTATAGCCTCGGTGATGAAGCCATGGAAGATGCATTATATGAAATTGCTTCGATGCGTCAATTTGCGCAACTATCACTGGATAAAGCCATTCCTGACCGCACAACCATTATGAACTTCCGGCACTTGCTGGAAAAACACAAGCTGACTCGCCAATTATTCAAAACGGTTAATCAATGGCTGTCTGACTGCGGTGTGATGATGACGCAGGGCACACTGGTGGATGCCACGATTATTGAAGCACCCAGCTCCACTAAAAGCAAAAAGAATGAACGTGACCCGGATATGCATCAGACCAAGAAAGGTAATGAGTGGTACTTCGGTATGAAAGCCCATATCGGTGTGGATGCCAAGAGCGGCCTGACCCATACGCTGGTGACCACCGCCGCCAACGAACATGACCTGAATCAGATGAAGAACCTGTTGCATGGCGATGAGGAATTCATCTCTGGCGATGCTGGATATCAAGGCGCAGAGAAGCGTGAAGAACTTAAAGAAAAGGATGTGGAATGGCTGATTGCTGAGCGTCCTGGAAAAGTTCGGGCACTGAAAAAGCATCCCCGCAAAAACAAAACGGCCATCAACATCGAATATTTAAAAGCCAGCATCCGAGCAAAAGTTGAGCACCCGTTTCGCATCATCAAATGCCAATTTGGTTTTATCAAAGCTCGCTATAAGGGACTGGTGAAAAACGACAGTCAATTGGCTATGTTATTCACTCTGGCGAACGTGTTTAAAGTTGACCAGATGTTGCGACGACAGCCAAGATCTGTCTAGAATCCGGGAATAGCCCGAAATAAGGCCAAAATCCTGCCTAAAACGGCGGCATATTGGCCTAAACTGCAAAATTAGAGTTTAAAAATTAGGCAGGTGATGCTGCGGCTTAACTGAGCGTTAAACTGCAGGACTTATTCGCAGTTTCCCTAAGGCTTGTTGATCTTTGCTGTACATATTTCACTCAGCAATACATCGGCAACCACATCATCGAAAATGCCAGTGAAACCATACTGGCATAATTCCTCGCTAATTTTTCATACCTAGTTGATATTGCACGATAATGCTTTATTCGTGCGAATGCATTTTCTACTAAGTGCCGATACTTATATAGACACCAATCGACACTGCTTTTGTCTATATCCTGGCCATAATTGCGTTTGGGTATGACTGAAGTCCCCCCTTTGGCTTCGATATATTTCCTCAATGTGTCACTATCGTAGCCTTTGTCACCGACGAAAATGTTTACTTCCCTTAAATGGTCAACCAGACTTTGAGCCCGAGCAATGTCATTTCTCTGGCCCCCTGATAGTTCAAAATAAATTGGAAGCCCACCACTATCCACGGCTAAATGTATTTTTGTGGAGTTACCACCTCGGCTCTTTCCTATACATTCACTATCCTCAGTAGCCGCTCCGGTACAATGCTGGTGAGCTTTAACAATAGAGCCGTCAGCAAAGACCCAATCGTAATCAGAGAGTTTTGCTAACTCATTGCATTGAATAACATGTTTAATAAACCTTTCTTCGACCACAAATTAAACCGGCGATAAACAGCACTCCAATCACCAAACTCTGTTGGTAAATCACGCCACGGAATTCCGGTTCTCAGCCGGAAGAGTATCCCTTCAAACGTCATTCTGTGTTCTGGTTTATTATAAATGCGGCCCGTGCTTTTCATTACTTGAAGTAGCTTTTGCCACCGTTTATCAGTTAGCATTAGTCTCGGCATGATATTGAGTTGTTAGTTTATTTTTGGCGAAACAAATTACAACTCTTTATCATGCCGCTCAAAAACTAATCACGAAAGATCAACACGCCTTAGTAATGCGACTGACAACTGAATCAGTAACGCCGTAAACTGTTGGGATAATTCAGACATTAGAACCACACTCGGGCACCGAGAACCACACCTGCTTCATGCACAGGATCGCCTAGGCCACGTAGATTATCCGCTGAGTTTCCCAAAGCTCTAGACCAATAGGCACCAATATACGGGGCAAATTCCCGTGAGACCTCCATTCGATAGCGAAGGCCAACACGAATTGAATTAAACCCAGAAGGTCTATCAAACCGTTCTGACTCAGAAAGTGAAGCAGAGAGTGATATTCGCGGTTGCAAATATGAGGTTTGTGAAATGCGATAGTCATACTCGGCTTCCATTGAGACACTGACATCACCTTCTTCGTTAATAATAAGTGAACTATCTACTTCGAATTGATAGGGTGCCATTCCAAAAAGACTAATAACAGCATAATTTTCCATATTACTGTCACTCGTCAATTCGCCACGGGCGCCAATTCCAACCTGAATCTCCCAAAAGGGTGCAATTAAGCGACTAGCAAGCAATTCAGCTCTTTCAATGTCGGTTGGTTCACCATCGTTTTGTTTATTTTCACCTTCACTTTTAAAATAAAGACGGTACGTGTCGCCTCCATACCATGCGATCATATCCCAAACCGCGATGTTCTCCTCACGGTTGTTGCGCGCTACTTCTAGCCTGTCAAATAGAACAATACCATTAAGTGTGTCTTTGACCGGCGATGGCCAGCTTTCAGGCGTTTCTTGTGCGACAGTGCGAAGTGTAGCGGTAAGTATTATTAGTCCAAATATAATTCGCAAATTCATGAAGATACTCCTTAAGAAACGTTTACAACGCGGAACATACCAGCGTCCATGTGATATAGAAGGTGACAATGAAATGCCCAATTGCCAGGTGCGTCAGCGTTGATCAGTAAAGAGACTTTTTCGCTCGGTTTGAGACTGATCGTGTGTTTACGAGGGGAAGGGGAGTTACCATTTTCCAGCTCCATCCACATACCGTGAAGATGGATGGGGTGATACATCATCGAATCATTGACAAGAATGAGACGCACGCGTTCCCCGTACTTAAAGTGAATTGGCTTATCCACTTCAGTGAATTTTTTTCCATCAAAAGACCACATGTATCTTTCCATGTTACCGGTCAAATGCAGTTCGATGGTTTGTGTTGGTTCACGGTTATCTGGCCACTGCTTGGCACCTGTAAGGTCTGAATAAACAAGTACCTTGTGAGAAACTCCATCAAACCCTATTCCAGGGTCGTCTAGTCGGCTGATCGGATTTTTGGCAATCATAGACGCACCTGGTCCGTGACCGTCCGGTGAGTGCGTAATAGGGATTCCGTCCACAGGAACTACCTTGTTTTGCATCGCTGCCATCGAATGATTAGGACCGTGATTTTCTTGGCCACCATAAGTCTCCTTGTTGTTCGTAGCGTCCATTGAATCCATGTCAGCCATTCCCGACATCCCCATAGCGTCCATACCTAATTCAGGCATTGGGCGAAGTGCCGGGATACTTGCTTCTTTGCCGACAGATGTTGCCAATGTGCCTCTGGCATAGCCACTTCTGTCCATGCTTTGTGCAAAAATGGTATAGGTTTTAGTATCTTTGGGTTTTACGATGACATCATAGGTCTCTGCAACAGCGATCCGTATTTCACCTACTGTTACTGGCTTAACAGGCTGACCATCTACTGCAACAACTGTCAGATCCAACCCTGGAACTTGGAAATCAAAATAGGTCATTGCTGACCCGTTAATAAGCCTAAGGCGTATGCTTTCTCCGGGTTTGTACAATGCAGTCCAGTTTGTTTGCGGGTCACGGCCGTTCATCAGGTATGTATAGGTCGCGCCGGTTACATCGAGTATGTCTCTTGGGTTCATGCGCATACGAGACCACATTGCTCGTTCTTTGACCGTATTGATCAGTCCTTGGCTCTTTATATCTTTAATCGTGTTTTCGACTGTACGCTGCTGATAATTATAATAGCCCTCAGCAACTTTAAGGTGACGGAAAACATCGTGAGGGTCTTCAAAGGTCCAGTCGCTGAGAATAATGGTGTGCTCCCGATCTGCACCGATGTCGCCATCTTTTGGTTCAATAACCATGGGGCCAAGGTGCCCAAGCTGCTCCTGAAGACCTGAATGACTGTGGTACCAATATGTACCGTTTTGTTCAATATCGAATTCATAGGTAAAGGTACTGCCAGCGGCGATACCGGGAAACGATACGCCAGGTACACCGTCCATCGTGTAAGGGAGTATCAATCCGTGCCAGTGGATTGACGTACTTTCAAGCAAGTTGTTAGTTACATTTATAGTGACATGCTGACCTTCTTTTAGACGCACTAACGGGCCCGGTGACGAACCATTAATTGTAATTGGTAGGCCAGCTGCGCTTGCAATACGCTTGTGCTGCCTGCTAATCATCATATCGATGTTTTCCCCGCTGACAACGTTGTTTCCAAAACTTGGTTTTAACTCTTGCCCAGCATGAGATAAGCCCTCTGGATTAGCCCAGGCTGGTGAAATTTGACGTAAAAGCGCTGTCCCACCTAATGTCAAAGCGGCAGACTTAACGAATCTGCGCCTATCTTTATTTAATTGGTTTAACATAAATTGTTCTCTAATTTGATGGATAGATTCAGACACATGCTTACGTTAAAACGGACCGAGCATGTACCGAGTTTTCGTAGTTAAAACTAGAACGGGCTTATGCTATTGGGGGTCTAAGCAATCTAGAAGGAGGAGACCGTAGTAAATCACCTTCGAATAATGAGAAAACATAATCAAATGACTTAATTTTGTAGTGATAATTGCCGGTCAGTAGCCAAATTGTAAAACAATTTCCATGAGAACAATCGCAAGATCCTGTGCAGCACTCCTCATGACAGCTCTCATCAACATTATCTTCAATGTGCATTTGAACATGCAGCTTTGCTTGTTCAATTTCCGGTGTTCCCTTCATGGATGAGATGTTGCCAGTACCTTCACTTTCGCAACCCAATACAGATGAACCATAAGTCACACTTGCAATAAGCATCAAGCACTTGATAAGTGTACTTAAAGCTATTGTCGTGTGGTCGTCGTGAGTCATCTAAATTTACAATCCTTTAATAGCTGCAATTCGACACAGTGTAAAAATTACCTATCCGCGCATAACATTTACAGCGTCAGATGGCTTATGCCGTTTGCTTAGTATATATTTACGGTTTACCTAAGACAATCCAATATTTGTGCCATAAGTTCTTTAATACGTGATATTGCTGTTACAATTATCAATCAATGAGCTGAATAAAGTAACGATTTTCATTCGCCGGAAAATACGGATTACAATTTAGTGTGAGATTACTTCTACTAAAATCAGAATGTGGAAAAGAGTTATGCAGACCTCAGTTACCTATCTATATAACAGTAAAATCATTTTCTTTTGCGGCTAAGATAAAGCTTCTCTGCGGTAATTATCAGAAACAAGCCCGCTAATGACGTCCAAATTACGATGCTATCCGTTTTCACCTTAACGACGATGAAAGCTATCAGTACAATTAAATCTAATATAATGGCGGTTAACAGTATAAACCGGTTGGCAGAAATTTCTTTACGCAGGTAGTTTAGTACGCCCCAGTGAATCGCAATATCCATCACCAGATAGAAAATCACACCCAAAGAAGCGATTCTGCTTAAATCAAAAAATATCGTTAACGTCATAGCAAGGACTATTGTATATACCAGCGTGTGTTTTTGGATATTTCCTGGCATACCAAAATGGCTGTGTGGTACAAGCTCCATGTCAGTTAGCATCGCTAACATACGCGATACAGCGAATACACTTGCGATGACGCCTGACACGGTAGCAATTATCGCAAAACCGACTGTTATCCAAAGTCCATATTGTCCGAAGGCTGGTTTTGCTGCTTCTGCCAATGCATAATCGCGCGCTGCGACGATCTCCTGGATTGATAGGTTTGTTCCAACTGCTGCGGCAACTAATAGGTATATGAAAATACAAATCGCAATTGAAATGACTATTGCGCGACCCACGTTTTTACGTGGATTTTCGATTTCACCGCCACTATTTGTTATTGTAGTAAAACCTTTAAATGCCAATACGGCTAGCGCGACGGCCCCCAGAAAGTCAACAATCGAAGCGTCGGTCGTTTGAACAAAAGTGTCAACAACTCCTCTTTGGGCCGCATATATTCCTCCAGACGCTAATACCGCCAATCCTAAAGCTTTGGCGATTCCCATTACAAATGAAATAGATTGGATAGCCTTGTTACTCATAATGTTTATGAAAAAGGCAAAGATCAATACTGCTACACCTAACGCTGGGACAAACCAATCGTTGGGTTTTGTATTAATTATTTGTACGGTATATTGACCAAATGTCCGCGCAACTAAGCTTTCATTAATTACCATTGAAAAGTACATGAGTAATGCGAAAACCGCAGTGGCAGTCCCCTTGCCATAAGCTTTTTGTAAAAACATGGCAATCCCTCCTGCAGAAGGATAAGCATTGGATAACTTCACGTAGGAATACGCGCTTGCTGATGTGATCATTGCCGCTATGATAAAGGCTAATGGGAACCACTCGCGGGCCAATTCAGCCACTTGTCCGGTCAAAGCAAAGATACCTGCACCGATCATGACACCTGTACCCATTGCAACCGCGCCAATAAGACTGAGACTTCCTTCTTTGTAATTTGACTTGTGTTGGTGCTTCCTCACAACCTCACTCCATAGTTTATGAATCCAATGAAAGGCTTATAATTCGTGCGCTCGGTTAATACCATGTGCCATTATTTTAATCTCTTGTTGTTCGGTTTCTATAATAGAATCAAGTAGTTCTATTTGATGCCCAACGACCATTTGCTTCCTTAGATACGAAAATAATTCGATAATTTGTTGATGGCGTTTCATAACGTGCTCTATGACCTGTTCATAAGTAGTGCAATCATCTAGGTTAGGCGGACACAGCAAAGGTATGTCAGGCTTATCGTTTATGTACTCAACAAAATAAGTATCCAATTCTCCGGTTTTACCTAAGTTTTTGAAGGCTAAGATCAGCTTACTTAGGTGGTTTTCATGCATTGCGAGATAATCGAGTACAAGTTTGTTCAAATCCGTCTTCTTACAACAGCAATGCAGTTGTTCAGCGAGAGCCTTATGGTAATTAGCTGTCCACTCTAAAATGTCACTGAATTGCTCAATTTGCATTTGTTTTTCCTCGAAATAACGATAACTGCTAAGTTAACCTCAGATCTGGTTAAGCCAGCATTAGATTGTTGCTCTCTAACAGTTCAAGCTCCTGAGACGTCAAGTCCAATGATGGCTTTTCTTCTTTTAAACAGTAGGCGATGAGTCCGCCGAGCAAATTCAACATAAACCCGTGCATGCTGCGGTGTCGTGAGTGTTCGATGTAAGAAATATTCTTCAATTGATCGTTCACCGTCTCAATGATGAATCGCTTCTTTAAGATAGCCCGGTCCCACAGGGATATGAACTTTTTCTTCATGTTCTTTCGAACCGTTGTGAGCAACTCAACGCCTTTGTCCAACAGCTCTCCAGATAGTGCTTTGCTGATATACCCTTTGTCACCGTAGAGTTTACCAAATAGCGAGTCGGCCATTTCTGCCACCGGTTTTCGGTCATCCACGTTGCCCTTTGTGAGTTTCAGTGCCACGATTTCGCCCAGGTGATTGATGATCAAATGCAGTTTAAATCCAAACGACCAGCCCATTGTGCCTTTGCCATGCTGGGCAATGCCTTCAAACACTTTATTTCTCTTAGCGCGAATGATGTGACATACCTCTATCTTGGTGGAATCGACAAATTGTATTCCGGTGGGTTCGCCAAGCTTTGACGTTAGGTAACTGCACATAGGAACGACGACACCAGGCATCAGAGCAAGAAACCGCGTATAGCTTAATAACTCTGGAAAGTAGGATTTGAGCTGGCGACAAACATAGTGAAGATAGTAATTCTTGAAATCTCGGTAATGCGACTGGTGGAAATGGATAATGATGGTCATCACTTCGGCGGGAGATAAGCGGCAGGCTCTGCGACGCTTGATATCTCCGTTCTCTAACAGCATGCATTGCCAGTGCTTGATAAATAACTGGCAGAAATCATCGACATCGCAGTAGGTTTCAACTAACTTATTCACGCTCGTTCCTTCTTTTTGGACCAATTACTCTTGGTCGAATGATCGGATCAGGGAACGAGCGTTTAGTTCCTTCGATTTCTTAACTTCTTATCCGAAGCTCAGGTTAAGTTAGGCTACCGAACATAAGTAATTAACTCATGACGCTGCTATTACTGTTTGATTACATGTTTGTAATATTCCTCATGAATAATAGTCTGGAGCAGCAATTGTCGAGCAGTTGATTAGAAAACCAAAAGCTAAATCTTTCACTTAAAAGGCTGAAAAAGCTGCGAGATATAATTTTGTGGGTAATTAGGTTGACTACCAATTCCTAGCTCCCCATTACGTGGTGAGGGTCGTTCATTAGAATTGGTGACGAATGTGCCAAGGAGGTGATCCCATAAATGTGTAAACAACCCAAAATTAACGTCACCTCTGGTACCGTCTTTTACGTGATGATGTCGGTGACCTGGGGCAACAGCCCAAACATATTTTAGCGGGCCAAGCCGCATATCAACGTTAGAGTGTTGCAACAGCAACTGTATGGTAGCACTAAACCCTAACAATGCGCCTATTTCTAAGGGCATACCTATCAAAAGTAATGGGAGTGTACCTGCACTTAGTTCAATCGCTTGGTGAAGGGGATGCTTTAACAATCCATTGAACCCGTACATTCGTTCAACGCTATGATGAACCGCGTGTAAGCGCCAAAGCACTTTGTATTTATGACTAAAATAATGTGCCATCGTTATCCCAAAGTCAGCGACGATGATGGCAAAGCCAAGTTGTACTAGTAGTGGCCAATGGTGAGGCCAAATACTGAAGTGGGGCACTATCGCGGTCATTATTGGGATAAACGCGACCGTGAGAGCCAAAGAGCCTTCATTGACAATGGCATGCACTATATCTCGCCCGAAATCTCCCTGCGGTGTATTCCATGCTTTTTCATATGGTAACCATTTCTCAGCTACAAAAGATAAGGCGATGGCGAATAAAAGCAGGGGGATAAGCCAAGCTGGAGATCCTGTGTTTTGGGAAATACTGGTTGCAGCAAAGATAAAGCTTAAAAAAAATAATGGACTGAACATCCATTGGACCAACGTTCTCATAGTATTTACACATTCGCGTTTTTATTGATGCGTATATTATTCCCTAGTCAAACTTGATTCGGCTTGTATCAAACGGCTAATTACTGTGAATTTTAATGGTGTGCGGTTTGAATAACGAGGAAGGTGCAAATCCAAACAGCTGTTTAAACGTTTTACTCATATGAGGTAAGTCAGAAAAACCCGAAGCATGGGCAGCCTCAGTCAATGTTGCTGACTTACTCAGTTGTTCTATTGCGGCGCGCACACGCCACCAGACAATAAAACGACTAATAGGTATACCCACTTCTTGCTTAAAAAGATGTGTGAGACGACTTGGGGACAAGAAAACCTTCGATGATAAAAACGCCATATCGATTGCACAACCTCGCTGCGAAGCAATAATGTCGATGACGGCTCGTACCCGTTTATCCTCTGGGCGCGATGAAAGCGGAGGACTGTAGACTAGCCCTACCGCTTTATTTACTGTTTTCCACACTTTGTCGATATCGACGTCAGTAAATAGATGCTGAGAAATGGATCCCAATTCTTTGCCAGTAAGCGGCAGAGTATTAATTCCATTACTCCTGGCTTGACGTAAGGCAATGAGAAATTGTTGGTTTTGCCTATCTTCAGGCTCTAAATAGATGACTACAATTTGATGATCCTGTGCCAAAACCTTGTGAGGGACATCTTCGAAAATCACAATACATTGTCCGGTGTGAATACTTTGTGCTCTGTAATCTTGAACCGAGATGTCTTTGTCTAAACTAATGCAAATTTGGACAGCATGATGTGCATGAACATTATTGTCAGGACTGACTCCGATGTAATCGCTTTGTAGGGCCACAAATGAATATGCATAGCTGCCTCAGAATCAAAAGTTCAGGCTAGTGTTTTTTGCTTCACAAATCTATACGCATGAAGAATGTTAGCCGATAGATACACGTTAAGGCGAGTGCGCACAGTGAAACTGTGTGCTTCTTACACTTTTAAGTGTGTAAATAATTTAAAATGCCACAGTCCCTAATGGTTTTGTTTTGATCACACTTTGACGCCATATTTTCGAGTGATGACTTTAATGCGTTTAGCTCTTCAATGCGAATAATGACGTCTGATAAATGCTTAGCTATTAACGTATTGATATTTGAACAGCTCTGATCTGGCCTCGAACGACTGTCCATTAGCGTTTTTACTTCCATGATAGACATATCTAATGAACGACACTGTTTGATAAACAGGAGTTGTTCAATAGTCCCCTTGTCGTAGACACGATAATTTCCACTTGAGCGCTTAAGCTCAGGCAAGAGCCCCTTCTTTTCATAAAAACGAATGGTCTGAATACTACAACCTGTCGTCTTTGCGACATCACCAATTTTCATTTTTTTCTCCTAACCGTTGACTCTATACCAAGTATAGACTTTATACTCATTTTATTCATCAGTAAAGAGTGTGTTTCCAATGAGCGGATGTGGGTGCGAAGTTGAAATAAAAGACCAGTCTCAACGACAGGTTTTGTATTGGCTTTTGGGAATAAACGCGACAATGTTTGTTATAGAAATGGGGATCGGGTTGCTTGCTGATTCAACCGCATTAATAGCCGATTCACTTGATATGCTCGCCGACGCAGTTGTCTATGGTGTTGCCCTTTATGCTATTGGTAAATCGCTATTGCACAAAGCGAATGCGGCTAGAATTAGCGGCTTTTTTCAGATGGCATTGGGTCTGTTGATTATCATTGATATTGTAAGACGGTCAATTTACGGTAGCGAACCTGTATCAGGATTAATGATGGCTATGGGGGCAGTTGCACTGGTTGCTAATGTCATTTGTCTTGTGATCATACGCAAACAAAGAAATGAAGAAGTGCATATGCGGGCAAGCTGGATATTTTCAGCCAACGATGTGATTGCCAACTTAGGCGTTATTTTTGCTGGCGTTTTGGTGTTTTGGCTCGATTCTCGATGGCCTGATCTGGTTATCGGTGTGATAGTTTCGTGCGTTGTGTTGCGCGGGGCAAAAATGATCCTCGAAGAGGCTGGAAATGAAAGACAGCGAGCGCTTAATGCGCAAAGTTGATAAGAACATGCCAATTTTTAATTGCACATCAAAATTGCGTAGGTTGGCATGGCTACTTATTACTTTGCTCATGTGTCAATCGGGCTTTTCGTTCGCCGCTCAATGCGATGACTACCCGGCGGAGGTATCGTCAGTCCCTGAACAATCAAAGTCCATAGGCACTTATGATGTTCCCGAAAAAAATGTAAATGCTGATGATACGTCGAGTGAAGAGTCTAAGTGTTTCCATTGTGTGCTGTGTCAATGTGGACAGATTAAGTTTCTGGCACAACACCCAATAAATGACGTATCTAAACCGTTATATACCAATCAATACAGTTATTCCCGCAACGTCACTGACGGCCTAGTCGAAGGCCTTTTGCGCCCACCTCAACATTAATCCATTCCCTCCTATATGTTTGCATGGGTGCTTTCCATGTATGTCGTTATCTTATGAACAAAAGGTTCTTTTATGAGTTCTTCACGCCCATTGGGCATAAAAAAAGCTAGCTCAGCGTATCTGAAATTGATATCTGCTGCACTGGTAACCATGAGCATATCTGTTCAATCTGCCAATGCGCAAAAGTCTTCAATCACGCTTGAAAATGCGCTCAAACGCACATTATCAAACAACCCAGATTTAGTTGTGTTCGAATTTAAATCTTCGGCTTTGGATGGTGAATCAAAAATGGCCAGCTTACGACCTGAAATGTCAGTTGGGGTTGAAGTTGAAAATGTGTTGGGAACAGGCGAAGTGTCTGGTATCAAAGATGCCGAATTGACACTGACCTTATCGTCGGTCATCGAGCTTGGAGATAAAGTCAGCGGCCGAATGAATGTGGTGAGTTCAAAAAAAGCACAACTGCTTACACAACGGCGCATTCGTACGCTGGACATCTTGGGTGAAACAACTCGACGATATATCAATGTCATTGTCCAACAAGCGTTGCACAAGACTGAGCAACGAGCTGAAATGCTGGCTCGCACAATGCTTCAGACAGTCTCTACACGGGTTGAAGCGGGGGCTTCTTCACCACTTGAGAAAAAACGTGCAGAGTCAGCGTTGTCGCAGGCGCGTTTGTCGTTATTGATAAGTGAACAAAAACTCAATGAGTATAAACGCGACCTGGCCATCATGTGGGGTGACACTAACGCTGCGTTTGCGGAAGTTGAAGGGACACTGTTATCGTTTCCAAATTCACTATCACTTGAACATATGCTTTCACAGCTTCAAAGCAATCCACACGTTCTGCTTTATGCTGATAACTATCGGGTACAAGAGGCCAGATTGAGAGTGGTTCAGGCCAGTCAGCAGTTCGACATTGCGTGGGAAGCCGGTATCCGAAGAATGCAGGGAATTAATGACACAGCGTTAGTCGCCAGTATTTCGGTGCCGTTAAATACCAAGCAGCGGAATCTAGGAGAATACGAACAACAGCGCGCATTGCTTGACAGTATCGACTATCAAAAACAAGCGAAAATTCGTGAACTCACTCGCCAATTAAATCAAGTCATTAGCGCAAAAGACCAAGCCTTGCTCACTGTTACGACCCTTCAAGACAATGTCGTTCCCACATTGGAATCTGCATTGAAATTGGCGCGGGATGGCTATGAAAGTGGTCGCTACAACTATATAGAGTGGGTGACAACGCAACAGCAACTCATCGATATGCAACGAACACTGATAAAAGCCGCAGGCTTAGTCCACCTTCGAAGCGCAGATCTAGAGGCACTTACGGGAATTCCCGTGTTTTCTGACTCTCCCTCGACGTCTGCTCAATCATCAGAATTACTAGAGAAAAAATAATGAATACATCACAATTTACATTACTCACTAGCGCACGTGACTTGCTTGGCGTGTTAGCCATGCTACTGACTTTACTGTTTGCTACTGTCGCCCTGGCTGATGATGACGATGAGGAAGCCGAAGAAAGACCCGAGTACGTAGTGTTATCTCAAGAACGGATGCTTGAAAACGATATCGTGACTGCTTCTGCCGCATCAGGAACATTATCGCTCACAACCAGAACGTTTGGGCGGATAGTTCATGATCCTGCATCACTGAGTCATATTCGTGCCCGCTTCGACGGTGTTGTAAAACGTATCATGGTGAATATTGGAGATAAAGTAGAAAAAGGTGACACGCTGGCAATCATTGAGTCAAACGAGAGTTTAAATCAATACTCAATCACCTCACCGATGTCTGGAAAAATCATAGCTAGACACGCCAATGATGGTGAGCTCACCAACGGTCAAGTGCTGCTTTCTGTTGCTAATTACTCTCGCGCAATTGCTCAATTGGCTATTTTCCCCAAACAACGTACTCATATTGCCGCTGATATGGAAGTCACTTTAAGGCTTGAGGAATTGCAGCAACAATCAAGTATAAGCCACATTACGTCCTCACCGGATGACAAACCCTATTCTATCGCGTTTGTGAACGTTGATAATGGCAGTGGTTATTGGCCTTTAGGCGCTATGGTAGAGGGTTATATTCAGATTGGTTTCCAAGAAGTCAATCTGGCACTCCCCAAAAGTTCAATACAAGAGTTAGATGGGCAAACCATTGTTTTTGTCAAAGAAGGGGAACGATTTTACCCCCGCCAAGTAAAACTTGGGAACACGGACAACCGTTTAGTAGAGATTGTGAAGGGCGTTCAAATAGGCCAGCAAGTCGTTGTAGAAAATAGCTATCTACTAAAAGCTGATTTATTAAAAATGGAGGCGGGCGATGATGACTAATTACCTGCGCATTTATTGTCAAAAGCAAAGCCAAGTCCATAAAAACGGTGAGGTGAGAGCATGATTGCACGAATACTCCGTCTGTCGATTGAGCGCCGTGGTGTCATGATGTTGTTCGCCTTGTTTGTCGCCTTTTTTGGTATGTACAGTTACAAACAACTGCCGATTGATGCTGTGCCTGATATCACCAACGTGCAAGTGCAGATAAATACCGCAACCCCAGGTTACTCGCCTTTGGAGACTGAGCAACGCATAACGTTTATAGTTGAAACCTCGCTGGCCGGTTTGCCTAATTTATCGTATACCCGCTCGATATCACGCTATGGCTTGTCGCAAGTCACAGTCGTGTTTAAAGAGGGCACCGATTTATATTTCGCACGAAATCTCGTCAACGAGCGTCTCACCGCCATCGCGGCGCAATTGCCAACAGGGTTAACCCCTGAAATGGGCCCTATCGCCACAGGCTTGGGTGAAATTTACATGTACTCGTTAAGTGCTGAGCCTCAGGCGCGACAGGACAACGGTCAACCCTATGATGCTATGGCATTAAGGGAGATCCATGATTGGGTAGTTAAGCCCCAATTGTCGCTTGTTGAGGGGGTGACCGAGGTTTATGCGATAGGCGGATTTGAAAAGCAATATCATGTGAATCCTAATCCAGTCGCAATGATAAACTTTGGGATAAGTACAGGTGACCTTCTCAGTGCGCTAGAACGCAACAATGCGAATCAAGGCGCTGGTTTTGTAGAACAAAATGGGCAACAAGTACTGATCAGATCGGAAGCCCAACTGAGGGGCATCGACGATATCGGCCAAGTGGTTGTTAAGATCATTGATGGCGTACCGGTAAAAATTCAAGACATCGCCCAAATCAACCTCGGTAAAGAGCTGCGCTCTGGAGCCGGCACGTTAAATGGCCAAGAAACAGTGATTGGCACGACAATGATGTTAGTGGGAGAAAACTCTCGTACGGTCGCCAAAGCTGTGGACAGTAAGCTCGAAACCATTAAAACAAGCTTACCCGAGGGCGTTATCCTTGAAGCGGTTTACGATAGAACAAGCCTCGTTGACAAAACCATCGACACAGTACAGAAAAACCTCGTCGAGGGCGCTTTACTTGTCATCGTTGTGCTATTCGTTTTGCTTGGGAATGTGCGAGCTGCACTTATTACAGCCGCTGTAATACCCCTGGCAATGCTTGCCACGATATCGGGTATGGTCAAAACCGATGTGTCTGCTAACTTAATGAGTTTAGGCGCACTGGATTTTGGCTTGATTGTCGATGGCGCAGTTATCATTGTTGAAAACTGTATCAGGCGATTATCCGAATCCCAGAAGCAAAACGGCGCAACTCTACCGCTCAAAGAAAGACTGAATGTTGTATATGAAGCCACTAATGAAGTCATACGTCCCAGTTTGTTTGGTGTATTGATCATTACCATTGTTTATATCCCCTTGTTCACGCTCACTGGCGTCGAAGGTAAAATGTTCCACCCCATGGCAGCGACCGTGATAATGGCTTTGCTTGCCGCAATGGTATTTTGTTTTACCGTAGTGCCTGCGGCGATAGCGATTTTCATGAGAGGTAAAATTAGCGAAAAAGAAAGCCCAATTATTAAAGGTGCAAAGGCAGTCTATCGTCCTGTTTTAACCGGAGCGCTGCGTTTTAGATGGCTAGTGGTAGTAGCAGCGAGTGCTTTGGTTGTCGGCAGTTTATGGATGGGCAGTAAATTAGGCTCCGAGTTTATTCCTCAGCTCAATGAAGGTGATATCTTAGTACAGGCAATACGGATCCCTGGGACAGGGGTAGAACAAGCAGTTGAAATGCAAAAAACTCTTGAAGCGAAACTTATGCAGTATGAGCAAGTACAGACGGTATTCGGTCGCACGGGTACGGGTGAGGTCGCCACCGACCCTATGCCACCAAACATTACTGATACGTTTGTTATTTTAAAGCCTCGGGAGCAATGGCCCGATCCATCAATGACAAAAGCTGAGTTAGTGGAAACGTTTGAAGAGGACTTGTTTACTTTGCCCGGCAATAATTATGAATTTACGCAACCTATACAAATGCGTTTTAACGAATTGATTAGTGGCGTAAGGGCAGATTTGGGGATAAAGCTATTTGGGGATGACTTAGATACGCTCTTTGCATCTGCTTCTGACATTTTGACCGTTATTTCAACGATTGAAGGAGCTGATGACGCGAGGCTTGAGCAGGTAGAAGGCATTCCAATCTTCACCGTCACACCAAAGCCTGATCAATTGGCACGCTTTGGTTTGGATATAGCCGACTTGCAGTTATGGCTCAATGCTGCGACAGGTGGAGAAACCGCTGGAATGATTTTTGAAGGCGACAGACGCTTTGAGATTGTCGTGCGATATGGCGACGACATTCGAAATGAACTCACTCAGCTTGAGAGCGTTCCCATCGTCACGCCCTCTGGTGAGCATGTACCGATAAGCGAATTAGCCACACTGGCATTTAAAGAAGTACCTAGCCAAATAAGCCGGGAAAATGGCAAACGTAGTATTGTTGTCACAGCAAATGTGCGTGACAGAGATATTGGCACTTTTGTTGAAGAAGCTCAGGCGAGAATCAATGATGAAGTAGATTTACCTGCTGGTTATTGGCTCGACTATGGTGGAACCTTTGAGCAGCTCGAGAGTGCGAGTCAACGATTGACTATTGTGGTACCGGTTACGTTGTTTGTGATTTTGACAATGCTGGTAATTGCGTTTGGTTCTATACGCGATGCGTTGATTATCTTCACAGGTATCCCTTTGGCATTAACAGGCGGTGTAATGTCTCTTTGGTTAAGGGATATGCCTTTATCCATATCCGCGTCGGTAGGATTTATCGCACTGTCTGGGATTGCCGTATTAAACGGATTGGTAATGCTGTCCTTCATCAAGCAACGTTTGCTAGAAACCGGAGAATTAGTGAATAGCATTGTTGAAGGGGCACTTATTCGCTTGCGTCCGGTATTAATGACAGCACTAGTGGCAAGCTTAGGATTTGTGCCCATGGCGCTGAATACGGGCATAGGTGCAGAAGTGCAAAGACCGTTGGCGACGGTTGTGATTGGCGGCATTTTGTCCTCGACACTGCTTACTTTGGTTGTTCTACCAGTTCTCTACAGAATAGTGTATGGGAGACATTTAACTAAATTGACGATTAATCACGCTAGTTAATACTGGTTATGGAGAAGGTCGATTCCTAGTATCGACCTTTGAAATACAAACGCTGGAAAGTAATAGTTGATGGTGTCATTGGTTTTTTTTTGTAACTAAATCGATAATACTATTAAGAAAATGAATAGGACGCTCCAAGCAACTACATTAGATATGTGGGAGGGGCTTTATGAACTTTAGTAAAGCAGCAAAACATCATGTGCTTAAAAAGTTAAATCATGCACAGTCACAATCATAGTCACGACCATTCACATGGACGTTCGAGTGATGCGTCAAAGCGTATTGGTTGGGCGTTTTTCCTAAATGTGGTGTTCACCATTATCGAGTTTATTGGTGGCTGGCTAACGAACAGTACCGCTATTAGAGGTCCGGCCGGTAAAAGCGTTGGATTTAGCCACTTTGAGCATAAGCGGCTGATATTATTCAACATTATGGCGCCTTGCCTAACCGGCCGTTGGCTGTATAACGATGATGGTAACCCCTACCAATGCGACCAAAGCCCCCGCGATGTCCCAACGGGTGAGCGCCACTCCGTCAACAATACGCAACCAGAGGAGAGCAACGCCCAGATATATGCCCGCATAGGCAGCATAAGTGCGACCTGCCGCCGTTGGGTGAAGCGTCAACAGCCACGCAAATAACGCCAGCGAAAGCGCAGCAGGAATTAACAACCATACCGACTTGTTCTGTTTCAGTACCAGCCACGGCAGATAACAACCTACAATTTCGGCAACCGCAGTAATTACAAATATTGTGAAAATTGACAGCAGATTCATTGGCAAAAGATCCTTGATGTGAAGAAGCACAGAAGCTTCAAGTGGAAGAACCGACAAATTTGATGAGCTACGACGATTCCACTATTAAGCTGCCGGGCGCTCAAAATACATCCATCCGGCTACAGCGAACTTTGGAGCTGTTTAAATTGACCTTGGATCACGGCTTTTTCCTGAAGAATGACTTTATTCTCGTCGATCAGAAGCGCCGCTTTATCCTGGGTGGTTTTCAATTCGGTTTTTGTGGTCTCCAGTGTTTGGGATAAGACGGCCACTTGCTTATCAACATCAGCTTTCTGAGTGGTGAGCACGGCCATGTTTTGCGCCAAATGATCATTTTGATGCTGGTATTCCCGGCACTTTGCCACGGCTTATTCAAGCTCGTGTTTCAGGTTCTGGACATCTTCTATCTTTCCCTTCACGTCGCTATTTAGCGCCCCATTGGCCCGTTTTAATTCATCGGCATGTCGTTGTAACTGCACATTGGCGTCAAACAGCTCTGACGCTCTCGACTCAGCCTGGGCGAGCCGGTGTTGCAGATCCTGGATCTGATCGTTCAGCCCCTGGTTAACTGAACGGAATTGTTCGCGCTCCTGCTGGCGGTCTTCGGCAGTACGCTGCTGGTAATGTTCGAAATGATCGCGGATATCCTTATTTTCTTGTTTGAGTTCCGCAACGCTCTCCTTCAATTCAACAATCCGTGCAGCAGCTTCGTCCCGCTGGGACTCGGCCTTGGCCAGGCTGACACGCGCGTCTTCCAGGGACCGACTTTGCTCGCTTTTTTCTTTGCTCAGCCGTTCGGTCTGGTTCTCCAGGTCCCGTTGTCGGGCAGTTAGTTGCGCCATGGTGTTGTCGGCATGGGTCAACTCTTTGCGGAGTTCTTCCTTTAAAGTCTCGAATTCCTGGCGAGCTTGTTCGATACGGTGGTCGGCCATCTGCTGTACCCGCTCATGCAGGGACTTTACCACCTCGACGAGGTCGTTCGGCAGCCCACTGACATCGGCCGCCTCCCCATTGTCTGACCGCCAACGCTTGAGCAATGGCGCGATGGTGCTTTTGCTGCCGGTGCCCAGGTGTTCGCGCACCCGATCCACCGTGGGTTCCTGGCCTTGCGTTTTAATGGCTTCAGCGGCTTTAGCGATATCGTGATAAGTGACTCCGGCACGGGCCATGGTGATTCCTCTCGGATTATTTAGTAACATATTACATAACACGTAATATAACATTATATTGGTTCGTTTCAAGATCGCTTGAATTCATGATACTAACCACTGATAATCATCCTTATCGTGGGCTAGTTGATCTTGACGTAAATTTTCGACTTGTAACGCCGGTACATAGCCGCCTTTTGAGCGACATCGAAGGAAATCCTATTCATGAACAACAAAGGGGTTCTAGGGATTTTCCCCTCTAAAAAGACATAATCCTCTGTAGACCACACCAATAAATGGCTGCGGAGGTGGTTTACTTTCAGCTTGGAGCCTAATCATCCACTATCGGCCTTGTTATTTCGCCAATATTGGGCAATTTCCCAGTATTAGTGAAGTTATACGTTCCGCTTAAGTTGATATTTTGCCACGCAACGGGCGAAACAGCACGAGTGATACCCGCTTTCTCTTCATCTCCTCTCGCTTCAAAGTGTCCCAGCAGATGACTCAGTATCGCGGAGTTGAAGTAGATGATCGCGTTGGCAAGCAATCTTGCACATTCATTCCAGATAGCGATTTCACTCTCGTTTTTGCCTCGGAACTGATCGCCATTCACCGACGCAATAGCCCGTCTCAGGAAGTGCCACGCTTCTCCCCGGTTAAGGGCACGCTGAACGTACTGCCGCAAACTGGCATTGTCTATGTAATCCAGTAAATATTGCGCTTTGACCAGTCGATTATACTCCGTCAGCGCCTGTAATGTCGGGTGCCCCGAAGGATAACCAGACAACTTTCTTACCAGCATTGCCTGTGTCGTTCGCTTTGTCTGAAGTGACAGAACAATGCGCCTAATATCCTGCCATCCCGTTTCGATGACATTCGTCCTGATGGGCTTTTTCAGGGCAAGGTTGGTGCCGCCGTGTTCATTTTCAGTTACGTCAAACAGATCATTGATGACACTACTGAACTGCGCGTATCGCGGTGCAAAACTGTAACCGCATAGATCCAGTAAGGCGAAGTTAACATGATTGACACCGTGTGTATCTGTCGAGAGTACGTCAGGTTTGATTTCACTGCTGTTGGATTGTAACAGGTCATAAATATAGTGTGATTCGTGCTCGTTGGAACCGATGATCCGAGCATTGAGGGCGCTGTGGTTGGCTACCAGTGTCATGGCCGTGATCCCTTTATTGGTGCCGAAATACTTAGAGGAGTACCGGGTTTTAAAGGTTTCCAGATGGGTTTCGAATTTCTGACCATCCGCACTGGCATGCAACTGGTCCTCCTGAATATGGTAGTGGCGGAAGATGGGTAGCGCTGCAACCGCATTATTGATCACATCGCTGGCATCATGCAGCGTTTCAGGCCGGATATAGTTGGCCTGCACCGTACTCAGGTGTTCATAGCTTCGATCGGAGATCTGCGCCATGCCATACACACCACGGTGAGTGGCGTTGGCAATCAGAATGACCAGTAAATCATCCTGATGAGTGAACCCTTGTTTTTGTATCGGAAGTACATGAGTCAGACATTTCATGAACCCGGTTTCGCGCTCTACATACCGCAGTACATCCGCGATATCGACCGGTTGCATTCGCTTAAAAAAGGGATTGTTGACCAGAGATGTAGCGCTTTTGGTCGGCAGACGCCAGCGGGTACCGGTACGATTTTTCATGATCACATTTCGATTGTCTCCCTCATCAATATGGAGAGCAACGTCTTTGAGCGCACTTTCCAGCCGGTGTTGTTGCTCCTGTAACAATAACTCTGCGGGCTGTTTTAGTCTGTCCAGTGTTGATGAGGCCAGCAAGGTATCCTGCGATGTCTGGGGGATCAGGTCGTCTTCCAGTGCGCGGTATTTGGTAACATTTGGCAAATAAATGCGTCCGTTCAGTCGCGAAGTCAACTGGCGGTAGAGCAGCCATTCGTAACGTTGCGGGTTAACGTTATCCTGTTTAACCAACCATGGGAGGTGCTTTTTCGGGATGAGCGACGTATCCATCGTCTTCAGTGGTCCACCGGATGCGATTTCCGTCTGAATCTGTTGAAGTTGGGCGACGACGGCTTCTGAGCCTTTACCGGCCTCACAATCAAGGCACAAGAACACCTGCCTTAACAGTTGCTTCAGGAGATTGCATTGTTCATCGTAATGTTGCCACTGGTACTCTTCCACGGTCCGTTTCTGTTTTTTCAGGTAAAGGCAGAGGGTCTGGATATCCCTGTCATTCATGACCTTCAATGCCTGTTGTCTGACTACTGAGAAGGGTTGATTATCATCAATGTTCTCATCCACAAACAGATGCAGTAACTCTGCCGCTTTTGTGACATTGTCCGCGGCTGACTGCCAGGACAGGAACACTGCTTGTTGTGCAAAGGTGTTGGCAGCTTCTTGTTGCTTGCGGATATGGTAAATGAACCCATCAGTTAACCGTTCCAGTGCCAGTTGTATCCGCTCTGTCAGGTGACATAGCAACCATAGATGCTGCTGTGCGCGTTTGAATCGTTTGAGTTTACTGCCGTAATAGTTGATGAGCTCACCGAAGTGTTGTCGATTTTTAAGAGACAGATTAAGCCCATCGATAACGCCATTGATTTGCGTGCGCCATGGCGCTAACTGATGATAAAGGGCAAGCTCTTTTTTAAGCTCAGGTACGGTCAGACTTTTTGCACCGCCTCTGAGCTGGTTCAGGCTTAGTCCGTCATCAATGGCTGTTATGCTGTCCAGAAAGACGTGAAGTTCAGGACTGGTGAGTTGATTAAGTTGGTGCGCCAGGTCTTTTCTGACCTGCTGCATTGTTCTGCTTATCAGTCTCTGGAGTACGGTATACCTGGGGATAGCAATGCTGTGACTGGCTAGGAATTCAATAGCAGTATCAAAGAGGTAACGCGGCTCCAGCCAGGCATTGCCCACCTGAACAAGGTGGTCGAAAAGAGAATTGAAGTGCTGACTTTCGTCCCATTTGTGATAACCAGCAAGGTCTAATACTTTTGCGTAGAGTCGATCTTTTTGTTTTTGTGAGGGAGTGAATGGTCTGAGCCCCTTGCCGCCAAGCAGCTCTTTACTGATGAACATTAAATCCTTAGAAACCTGCGAGTAAGCGATATCTAGGATGACGGGCTTTGATTTGAAGTATCCCAAAATCGCGACAAAGTAACATCTATGAGCTCTGAGACGAATTGACCGAAAAACTGCCAATTCCGCATCGTTCAGAGAAAAGTACAGACGTTGTTCTTCGATTGAAAAAATGGGTGGGGAATAAAGATCTGCCTGTTCTGCTCTCGTGAGAATAGTAATTTCGTTTTTGATGGCCATATCAGGGCTGTTCCGTATTAAATGTACGATATTTACCTAATTTGCCACACTTATAAGTAGTAACCCACCTCCGCAGCCATTTATTGGTGTGGTCTACAGAGGATTATGTCTTTTTAGAGGGGAAAATCCCTAGAACCCCACATTGGTCCCACCGAAACCGTGCGATCTGTGCAGGGCGTTTCTCGCAAGCAAGTCGCCTGGCTTAACTTAAAACGCACGACGGAAGCGCGTCTCGATAAAGCTATTGCGAAGATCAATAGCGAGTATAAGAAATACCGGCTCATTGAGTGTTGGGGATCAGGCAGCAGTGTGTCCGCTGATGGAAAGCTTTGGGATCTCTACGAAGATAATTTGCTATCTGAATACCATATTCGGTATGGCAGCTATGGCGGCATTGCCTATTACCACGTCTCGGACACCTATATTGCATTGTTCAGCCGGTTTATTCCCTGCGGTGTCTACGAGGCGATTTATATCTTGGACGGCCTACTCAACGATGAATCTGATTTTAATCCGGACACCGTTCACGGCGATACACAGGCGCAATCCACACCCGTCTTTGGCCTGGCGTACTTGCTGGGCATAAAGCTCATGCCCCGTATCCGAAATATCAAAGATCTCAGCTTTTATAAGCCTGATCGCTCCATGGTACTCAAGCATATTCAGTCTTTGTTCAAGGAGCCGATCAAGTGGGATCTCATTGAAAAGCACTATGCGGATATGATGCGAACGGCCATGTCAGTTAAAGCAGGGAAAATCACCGCTTCGACAATCCTGCGCCGGTTCGGCACCAAGAACCGGAAAAACAAGCTGTACTTTGCGTTCCGTGAACTCGGGCGCGTGGTCAGAACCATGTTTTTGCTGGAATACATTACCGACGTTGATCTGCGCAAAACAATCCAGGCAGCGACCTGTAAGAGCGAAGAGTTCAATGAGTTTGCCCGGTGGTTGTTTTTTGCTAATGGCGGGAAAATTCCTGCAAACTTGAGACACGAACAAAGCAAACCTAGGTAGTGTTCCAAGTATTTTGTGGCTACTCCGTGAAACCGTTTTATCCACGCTTTCAGACGGCTGTGATAGGCGTTAACATTTTGAATGTGAAAGACTTTATCTATCACCTTAACTCCTCCTGCCACATCTAAGCGCTTGTGTATTAAATCATTTTTCTCAGAAAGAGCTATGTAGGGCTTATAGCCATCACTACACAACACACTGTCTTTCTCTAATTTCCCTGCTAGCTCCTGATGCAGAGCTGCCGATGTAACACTTGGCACAACGGCTTCATACGTATTCTTAGCTCGGTCTCTGACCGTTAAAACTGGCACCCAATCATCCTTTGAACGCCCCCGTTTTTTCGCTTTCATCCCTCTTTTACGGGGCTGACGAGTCATCCGTTTTGAGCCTTTCTCTGAGTAGGGAAAAAGTGTTTCGTCTGCCTCGATAATGCCTTCTAATTTGCTCGCTTTCAGTGCTGATGGTAGCGCCAAGAATCGGTGCCGCCACCTGAACGATGTTTCAAGGTGGAGGCCACATTCTTCGGCACATTTACGCAATGGCTTACTGTCCAGCATACAGCGAATATATTCTAACCAAAGCTCTTTGTACCTCAGTCGAGCTAGCGGTGTCGCCGTTGTCGCTACAAAGTAAGCGATCAATTTAGACCGTCTTTTCCTCATTGAACTACCCCGTAAAATAGTCCCCGTAGATTTTACTCACGGAGACTTAATCGATGGCAACAAAAAGACGTACACGCGAGCAATGGCAGGTATTGGTTGATAAGCAAGCAGCAAGCGAACTGTCGGTCAGTGAATTTTGTGCACAGCATGCGTTAACAGTATCAAACTTCTATCTGTGGCGTAAAAAACTGAGCGATGATAGCCAATCGCTTGCGCCGCAGGATAACTGGCTTGCCTTTGATATGCCAGCAAGTGCGAACCAGAGCGCAGGCTCTGCCTGGGAGATTGAACTGGCATTACCCGGTGGTGTGGTGCTGCGGATGAACCGGGCTGCCTGATGTTACCCTTATCCAATGGGCGTATTTGGCTGTATACCGGTAATACCGATATGCGCAAACAGTTTGATGGGCTGGCGGCACTGGTACAGGGCAAACTGGGGATGCAAGCGCATTGTGGTGACTGGTTTGTGTTTATCAATAAGCGCCGCACCCAGCTAAAGGTGTTGTATTACTACCAGGGCGGTTATTGTTTGTGGAGTAAACGGTTAGAAAAAGGCACCTTCGCCAAAGTCACTGACGGTACAGCAAAAACACCATTAAACAGTGCTCAGTTACAGTGTTTGATTGATGGCATTTACTGGCAAAAAGACAAACAAAACAGGCGATTTAATTGACTGATTTTGTTATAATTTACGCCATGAAAACACATTCTATTAGTCACCTTTCACCGTCTGAAATTGAGGCTGCCTTTGCTCATCAAGCTGAGGAGATTGCGCAACTCAAGCATCAACTGGACTGGCTTAAACGCCAGTTGTTCGGGCGTAAGTCTGAAAAAGTGTTAGTGGATAACCCGGCCCAGAGTAGTCTGTTTAGCGAAGGGGAAACGCACGCCTTACCGGCAGACACCAAACCGGTGAAGGCCCATACCCGTTCCTCACAAAAGCAACGTCGCGACTCGGATGTGAATGATGACGGCCTACGCTTTGATGAGACGGTGCCTCAGCTGATTATTGATGTGCCTGCGCCTGAGTTACAGGGGGCGGATGCCGACCAGTATGATGTCGTGGATATCAAAGAAACCCGTCGCTTAGCACAACAGCCCGGCAGTTATGTGGTACTGGTGTATCGTCGTCAGGTCGTGCGTCATAAAACCACGCAAACCCTTAAGGATACCCCAGCCCCCATCAATGTACTGGAAGGCTGTTACTGCGATGTCTCACTACTCGCTGGGCTGATGGTGGATAAAGCGGTATATCACTTACCGCTTCACCGCCAACATCAACGGATGCTCGATAGCGGTATCACCCTTAGCCGGGCTACCTTAATCAACTGGATACAACAAGGCATTGAGCTGCTTCGGCCCATCGCCAAGGCCCAGTGGCAGCACATTCTGCAAAGCAAAATCCTGATGATGGATGAAGTGCCCATTAAAGCCGGGCGTACCAAAGGGGCTGGCCGAAAACCGGGGCAAATGAAACAAACCTACTTCTGGCCGATGTACGGTGACAGTGATGAGGTGGCGTTTACCTGGAGTCACAGCCGGGGCATGTTGCACGCCAAAGCACAGTTACAGGACTTTACCGGTACCTTGCTCACAGATGGCTATGCCGCTTACACCAAAACGGTTGAACAATTAAATCAACACGAACGGCAGATTGTGCACGCTGCCTGTTGGGTACACATGCGCAGAGGCTTTGAAAAAGCCCTCGACAGTGAGCCGCAAACAGCGCAACAGGCATTGGATATTATCGCCACACTCTACCGGCATGAAAAACACATCCGGGATAAGCAATCAGACCTGGCCGATATCCATACCTACCGCCAACAACACAGCGAACCACTCGTGACTGACTTCTTCCGGTGGGTCTACCAACAACGCCAGCGCACTGATTTACTACCCAAATCCCCCTTCGCCAAGGCGCTTCATTACACCGCTGAGCGAGAGAGCCAACTCAAGGTGTTCCTGAGTAACCCCGCGTTACCCATGGACACCAATCATCTTGAGCGGGCACTGCGGGTAATCCCCATGGGCAGAAAAAACTATTTGTTCTGTTGGTCCGAACTCGGGGCTGAACAACTGGGCATATTACAAAGCCTGATGGTGACTTGCCGCCTGCAAGGCGTCAATCCCTACCATTATCTGGTGGATGTATTGCAGCGTGTAGCACTGCACCCGGCCAAAGATGTACTCGACCTGACGCCAAGAGTCTGGAAAGAGAAATTCGCGGACAAAAAATTGACGAGCGATTTAGATAAAATGGGGTGATCCGGGTCTATATTGATCGCTTACGCTACAAAGGTTTTGCCGCAGTTCTTGCAGCGATAACGCTGCATCTTGTTTACCTTACCGTGCCGATTGATCAGTGAGCTATGGCAGTGTGGACATTCAGGGTTTTCAACCATCCGCTCCTCAAGCTCTGTTATCAACTGTGAGACGCTATCAGTGCCTTTCAGCAGCTTCTCAACATAACGGGTTTGACTATCTGTTAAGTGTTCTAACTCGGCTATAAGCTTTGTAAATTGTGCTGGGAGCATGATCAATTCTCAATGACTGTATTCATATACAGTGTAGCAACAATTTAGCAGAACATAGCCTTTGGGAAAGGTACTCATATATGTCCAAGGAATGGAATTGAACGTATGGGCGTATATAACACAAAAGATGAATTGCGGCGCTCAGAACTTAGATTAGGGATCGTGGGAAGAGGGGAAGGTGTTGACAAGCTAAATGTCTGGCTGGATTTATGTCGAACTGGTATTTTAGCCAAAGAAAGCCATCTTTCAAATCTATTTAAAGGCTTTGGAGGGGTGTCATTGGATTATGGGTTTCATACCCAATTACTTTCGTCTCCGGGCTACACACGCACTATTCAAAAATCATCAATTGTCAAAGTTGGTAAAAATAAAACGCGAGAGGAGCGAGTTGTCGATGCCGTTAACTTGTTTTATGAGCAGATACAATTTCTTGCGGAAAATCGTTCAATTGATGTAATCATCTGTGTAATTCCTGATGAAATGTTTATCTCTCTGACAAAAAGAGAAAAGCATTCAACAGAGGACACTGGGAAAGTTGAACTCTATCTGGAACATGATTTCAGAAGGCTCCTAAAAGCAAAGTGTATGCATCTCGGTGTACCACTGCAGTTAGTTGTTGAGAGCACATTGTTAACGGGTAAAGCTAACAGAGGCAATCAGGATGATGCGACACGAGCTTGGAATTTTGCAACAGCTCTCTATTACAAGGGTAACAAAACAGTTCCCTGGCGGTTAAAAGAAGAGCGATTTAAACCCAAAAGTTGTTATGTTGGAATAGGGTTTTATCGAAGCAGAGATGGTGAAACGATCTCAACAAGCCTTGCTCAGGTGTTCGATGAATTCGGACACGGTGTCATTCTCCGTGGCACGCCCGTTGTAATAGACAAAAATGATAAACGACCATATATGTCTGAGCAACAAGCCTATGATTTGTTGAGCTCAGCATTGTCAGAATATGGTAAAGCACTAATGCACATGCCTGCAAGGATTGTCATCCATAAGACTTCGAAGTTTAGAGATACTGAGATTAAAGGATTTAATCGTGTACTTGAGGAAAAGAGCATCAGTGCAAAGGACTTTGTTTCGATAACAAACACTGACATGCGTTTGTTCAGCGATTCAAACTATCCACCGGTAAGAGGTACTTTACTTTCAATCAATGAAAATGAAGGTATTCTGTACACACGAGGAACCATAGATTTTTATCAGACATATCCGGGGGCATATATTCCCAATCCGTTAAAAATTGATGTGTTTGAAAATGATTCTTCGCTTGAAGAGCTTGCGGAGGAAATTCTTGGTTTAACCAAGATGAACTGGAACAACACGCAATTGGACGGGCGCTTACCAATTACTCTTGAGTGTGCAAAGAAAGTGGGAGAAATAATGAAGTATGTTGATTTAGGAAAGAAACCTCAGGTCAGTTACAGTTTCTACATGTAACCTCTACTATGTCTAATACGGTTTAGTATTAGACATAGGGGGTAGGGGTAAGTTATAGTGTTGCCATCTTAACTAACAATTAAAACACACTTGGCCATCACTAAACCCACACCGTTGTTTCCCACGTATACTGAGCTGGCAGAGCTCAGTCTGTCTGACTATCCACAGCTAAGTTCATTCTTAGATAAGCAACCAACATGGATGAGACAGCACTGGGACTGGGCGAAAGAATATCTTTTATATATCGGTCGCAACAAATCACAGCACACCTATGTGCGTTTTCGAAATGATATCGAAAAGTTTCTACTGTGGGTCTTCATGGTGGATAAACAGCCAGTGGACGATTTACGCAAAGCAGATATTTTGCGATACATTGATTTTTGTGTGGCGCCACCGGTTAAATGGATAAGTACGCAGCTCCATGATCGATTTAGCCTCAATAACGGTTACTTTGCTTCAAACCTTAAGTGGACGCCGTTCAGGCAATCGCCGCCCAAATACGATAAGAATAGAGTGCTCGATCCAAAAAAGTACCAACCGTCATTGCAAACCCTCGAATCTACCTTTGTGGCATTAAGTTCTTTTTACCGTCATCTCATCGATGAAGAAATTTGTTTCGGCAATCCCATTCCATTGGCGAAACGTGACTGCAAATATTTGATAAAAGACAGTCAGGTGAAGACGATCAGTCGATTAACGGAGCAGCAATGGCAATATCTCTTAGATACCGCAGTTGAGATGGCTGATAACGATCCACTTGTAGAACGCAATTTATTTGTTATTGCTACCATGAAAACCCTGTTTCTGAGGCTTTCAGAGCTCTCGGAGCGCCAAGACTGGACACCGTTGATGAGTCATTTTTGGACAGATGAGGACAACAACTGGTGGTTTAAGGCCTATGGAAAAGGCAAAAAGATTAGAGATATCACGGTACCACCGGGTTATCTTACGTTTTTGAAACGTTACAGACAGTGGCGTGGACTGTCACCGTTACCAACCAAAGGTGAACAAACCGTTTTGGTCGAAAAAATTCGCGGTCGCGGTGGTTTAACGAGTCGTCAAATTTCCAGGCTTGTACAGCATGTTTTTGATGCGGCTTTCGACAAGATGAAGTCTGAACATGGAGTAGAAGCCGCACAGAAATTAAATGAAGCAACGACACATTACTTGCGTCACACCGGTGCCAGCATGGAGATTGAAAGAGATCGTCCACTGAAAGATTTATCCGAAGATTTAGGGCACTCTAGTAGTGCAACGACCGATACGGTTTATGTCCAGGTAGAACGAAAACGACGTGCATCGTCTGGTAAAGACAGAAAAGTCGAGTAGCTAATGCGAAAGACAACATGCTACATGTGCGATGCCTTAGCGACAACGACAGAGCATATTCCTCCGAAAGCATTGTTTCCAAAACAAAAAGATGTGCTTAGGGAGCTCAGTCTACGCAAAGAATTAATTACGGTACCATCTTGCGAGGAACACAATAATAGTAAGAGTAAAGACGATGAGTATTTAGTGTTTTGTCTGTCTACGTGCTTTCATGGAAATGACATAAAAGAGCAGCTGTTTAATACTGAGCTATCCCCACGAATAGTAAAATAAAGTCAAAGAGTTAGGGAACATTCATGGCATTTGGTGATCAGATCTTTCGCCAAAAAAAACCAACACAGAAAACACCATGAATGCACGCTCTATATTGAACAATCTTGTCTCTTTTGTCAGCCATAAAATGCATAAAACCCGCAAACAGGCCGTTGTCGCCTGTGTGCGAAGCTTGATTGAGAGCGGTTCGGCCACTGTGACCAGTATGGGGCGCGGTATCCGTTCCAATGCCTATGAGAAACACCGTATTAAGCGGGCTGACCGGCTGTTATCTAATGGTCACCTCCAGCGTGAAGTACCGTTTATCTATGCAATGATTTGCCGGTTATTTTGTACCTGTAAACATCCTGTCATTGCCGTTGACTGGTCAGATTTGGATAAGTGCAAAAAGCACTTTTTACTTCGCGCCGCAATTGTCGTTAAAGGGCGGCCTATTACCCTTTATCAGGAAGTGCATGATAGAAAAGCCAGTGCAAAAGCGACTACACATAGAGACTTTTTAGAGATATTGCACACGCTCTTACCGGATACCTGCCAGCCCATTATTGTCACTGATGCGGGCTACAAATCGCCGTGGTTTCGTGAAGTGCAGGCATTGAGATGGCATATTGTCGGACGTGTGCGAAAGCCACATTTATATTCGCTGGATGGCGGTAATGAATGGCAATCTATCGCTGAGCTTTATCTAAAGGCTACAACACGGCCCAAGCGATTTGATAACGCGCTTATCGTCAAGTCACGACCTTTTGCCTGTACCTTGGTGTTGGTTAAAGAGAAAGCGAAAGGTCGACGAGCGTTTAATGCCAATGGCTCGCGCCAACGGGATACCAATTCATTGAAATATGCTGATGGCGCAAGAGATCCGTGGCTACTGGCGACGTCATTGCCCTACCATCGTCACTTATCTAAACAAGTCATCGATATTTATCGCCAGCGCATGCAAATAGAAGAAGGCTTTCGGGATATGAAAAGCACGCGCTTTGGTCTGGGGTATGAAAATAATCGCAGCACAACCAAGACACGCATTACTGTTCTGGTCTTGCTTACCACACTGGCTTCGTTAGTGGCTGTACTGTTGGGCATGCTATTAGTTGTCAGTAACAAGCATCGACGCTTTCAGGCAAATACCGAAACAAAATCCGTACTATCCTTTCACTTTCTTGGCTTGAGAGCTTTTAACACCTCAATGCGATTTACCCTGCATCAGTGGAAAAAGACGATCCGCTGGCTTGATGAACTCACCGCTGAAGCTTGCATGAGCAAGATTACATGCTAAATTCGTGGGGATCCCTCAGTGTTTAATACCAAGATCATGCGAGCAATTGATCGTCGACCTGACACATATTCGAACTTTTTAGATAACTATCAACGTGTAATGCTGAAACATCCCGATGGAAAAGTAGAACACACTGCAGCGTATTCAATCGACCTAAGACGTTTTGACAGCGTGTTATCGCACATAGCATGTGGATTGTATTACCATCACACTCAAAGTAAGTGGGAAGGCGCCACGCTTGTTATGAGCAAAGAATTACGTGATTTGAGCTCTATAAATTCTGATGAAGTAAATAGAATAACTGACGATACTATTGAGCGTGTAACATCGTTCTTAAGCGAGACAAAAAGTTTTGGAGCAAATCCAGAGGTTTTCTATTATAAAATTTATGATGATAGGCCCAAAGGTTTTGTAGTTTTAATGACATTTTATTCAGCGATATCTGTCGCGGTAACGTTAAGTGAAAACTTTAAAACTAAATGACTTATATATAAAAAACAGGTACTTACGTTAAAATATCGAATTTCAGTGACCTAAACGGTAGTTCAGCCTAAATAACGGTGATCTGCAAGCTATTTCAAATTGTTACAGTGACGATGCCAAAATCGTTGCTACCCCATTAGGCCAGCAACAACACGATAGCATTACCGCACTGCAGGCGTTTCAGAAAAAGTATATGCCATCGCATTTGGTTACCTCTGGAGATGAAATTGTTATCGAGGCTGGTGATATTGCCTTGGTAATTAGCAAGTTATATCTCGTACCTAAGGCTACGCCACTGGCAACACCCTGCGAGGGAAAGCGAGCTTTGTACGTAATGCAGCGTCAGCCACATGGTGAATGGCGCTGTATTATCGATAACTTTTTTGGTACCGATTTACTCGATTTTGCTTAATGATTTTAATGGTTCAGGGCCGAGTCTCATTGGCCCTTCACTTCATAAAATCGCATTGCAGTTGATTTATCGCTTTAAAGCCTAAGCTTGTTTTTTATTTTGAATAGCGCACTATAGATTGATCATCTAAACCGATACGCTTCAACAATATCAGATATCTTGGATCTTCTTTTATGGGTGCTAAGCGGGGATCTTGTCGGGTAAATACAAGGCAATTTGAGCGTGCTTCGATGGCGTCCTGCAAATTAGCAAAAGCCTGGTCTATGTCATTCAGTAAAATATAATTAATTGCCTTTTCGTAAGGACAAACATAACTGTCAAATTGATCAGCCTGTTTTAGTAAGGCTATGTTCTGCTAAATTGTTGCTATACTGTATATGGATACAGTTATTGAGGGTTGATTATGCTCCCAGCACAATTTAGAAAGCTTATAGCCGAGTTAGAACACTTAACAGATAGCCAAACCCGTTATGTTGAGAAGCTGCTGAAAGGCACTGATAGCGTCTCACAGTTGATAACAGAGCTTGAGGAGCGGATGGTTGAAAACCCTGAGTGCCCGCACTGTCATAGCTCACTGATCAATCGGCACGGCAAGGTAAACAAGATGCAGCGTTATCGCTGCAAGAACTGCGGCAAAACCTTTGTAGCGACAACGGCGACACCGCTAGCTCGACTAAGATACAAAGAGCTGTGGTTAGAATATATTCGCTGTATGCTGGACAGTAAGCCATTGCGTAAATGTGCCGAAGAATGTGGTCTCCACCTTGAAACATCGTTCAGGTGGCGGCATCGATTCTTGGCGCTACCATCAGCACTGAAGGCGAGCAAACTAGAAGGTATTATCGAGGCTGACGAAACACTTTTTCCCTACTCAGAGAAAGGCTCAAAACGGATGACTCGTCAGCCCCGCAAAAGAGGGATGAAAGCGAAAAAACGAGGGCGTTCAAAAGATGACTGGGTGCCCGTTTTAACGGTCAGAGACAGAGCCAAGAATACATATGAGGCCGTTGTGCCAAGTGTTACATCGGCAACTCTGCATCAGGAGCTAGCAGGAAAATTAGAGAAAGACAGTGTGTTATGTAGTGATGGATATAAGCCCTACATAGCTCTTTCTGAGAAAAATGATTTAATACACAAGCGCTTAGACGTGGCGGGAGGTGTTAAGGTGATAGATAAAGTCTTTCATATTCAAAATGTTAACGCCTATCACAGTCGTCTGAAAGCGTGGATAAAACGGTTTCACGGAGTAGCCACAAAATACCTAGAACATTACCTTGGTTGGTTCAGGTTTATGGATAACCCAGAAAACCTTAACGGAAACAGGCTCTTTTCGATTCAACAACAGTTAATCCGAACATAGCCTTTAGTAAATCTAAAATCTTTTCCTGTTGTCCTGCATAACCATATGCCTGAGCTAGTGCTAAATATGAGTATGGCGATTCAGGGTCGAGCAGGATCCCCTGCTTTGCCAGCCTGATCGCTTCTGAATGTTCCTTTCTTAGTGACGCAGACATACTCGCGCCGCTGAAGATCATCCCTACTTTCGGATGCAGTGTTGTTTTCTCCTGACTCCAGTGCTTCGCGGCTTCCAGTTCACCTACCATGGCCAGCAGCCAGTGTCCCCAATCTGCGATTTCAACGTTCAATGGATCCAATTTATCAGCAAGGGTGATTGAGTTAAGAACATTTTTTGTATCACCAATACCGCTATAATAAATTGCCAAACCCAATTCCGTTTGCGCCAACCTTGGATTGAGTGCCTTGGCGGCAGAGAGTGTTCGTATCGCATCTTCCCAACGCCATGCAAAAGCATAGGCTAAACCAAGAGAGGATAACGCTTCGGCGGAATCACCCTGATGACTAAGCGCGGCGTTCACAGCTGTGGCGACTTCAGGTAATACCTCCACAGGCCTTTCAAAATACGCCATGACATTCCGATACGCATCGGCTTTTGCTAAATAGGCTAACGCAAAGTCAGGATCCAGTTCTATAGCTTGATCAAATAGAGATATTGCATGAAGTAAAGCATCATGGTTTAGCTTGCTCGCTTCATACTGGCCATTTACGTAGAGCTCATATGCGGCTAAATTAGCGGTAGGGAAGCTTGCCAGTGCATGTTGTTCAGCCTGCCCTAATATGAGCTTCAAAGAGTTGGTTACGGAGCGAGCAATATCTTCCTGGACGGAAAAAAAATTGGTATTGTCGATAGTAGTTTCATAAGCTTTATTCCAAATAATTTTATGCTTTTCAATCTCCGATAACTCTGTAGTGATACGTATTTTGCTATCCCATGACACATTCACAACCGCCGACAATACTAAATTTACTTGAGGCAGGTTATCTTCAAGACTGTCATTATTTGTTTGTTGATTAAATGAGAAAGCCGACGTGGCCGGGACTACTTTTAAGGAGGAAATCCGGCTTAGTTTGCGAATTACCTCGCGGGTCATCTGGTCGGCAAAAGGTTGCCAATTCCCCTCTTCCATACTGGAAATTTCAAAGGGCATTACCAGTATATGCGGCGCCGGTTGTTTAGTGAGTTTTAGTGATGCGATCCCGATCAGTCCAATTAGAAATAAGGTGACAATTGCATAAACTAGGTAACCAGGCGCCCGTAACAAGATTGGAGTGCGTTTTGCTGCGTTGGATATTGATTGTTGATCAATAGGTTTCGAATCTTTCGTTACCGCTGAATGTTCTACTACATCGCCAACAAATTGATAGCCTCTTCCTCTTACGGTTTTAATTACTTTTTGCAGATCACCGTCATCGCCCAGTACCTTTCGCGCTGATTTTATGTGATTACTCAGGGTTGTGTCTGAAACCGCCCTGCCTTTCCAAATTTGGGAAAACAGCTCATCCCTGGTTATAACTACATCGCGATGGGTTATCAGATAAATAATCAAATCAAATACTTTCGGCTCAACAGGAATAGGCCTGCCGTCCAGGGCAACCGCATGAAGGCTCATTAATTAACCATGCCGCTGAATCCCGCTGTTAATACAGCTTCCAGGTAACTCGCTTTCATCCAAGCCCGTTTTTGCTTAGCGGGTATGCTGCCTTTTGATGATTCAGCTCGCAACATGTTTAAAGCCACGTGGCGTAGCATCGACCAGTTTTCGGCACCGTGGTTCTGGTGGATTTGGCAGTCGTCTTCACGCATGCTAACGTCCAGAACCCAATGCAAGCTGTTCTCTACAGCCCAGTGAGAACGCACAGCTTCGGCGAGTTGCTTTTCACTCAAAGATGCTGAACTAATATGATAGCGATACGTCAGTTCCGGCGCTTTACCTTCTTGTTGGCGGAAGCTCATGCTCATGCCAAGCGTCTTTAGCTCTGGCCATTGTGGAAACGCATTGCTCACGTCATCAGCGCTTAGTACATGGTAGGTGCGGGCGTCTATGCGTCCTCGTTTTTGCTCGAACGTTAAGCCACCGAGAGGCGCTTTGCGTATCTCATCAAATGCATCTTCCACCGCTTTACAGAGCTTGCCTTGATTGCTTTTGAGCGTGAACAGGTAATTACCGCCTTGCTCGACTATTTGTTCTGCAATGCTAGTCTGACAGCCCATAGCGTCAATTGATACTAAGGTACCCTGGACATCAAGTAACTGAATAAGGTCAGGAATCGCCGTAATTTCGTTCGATTTTTCTGACGTCTTAACCTGGCCAAGCACCACTTTATTGGCGCAAGCGAACGCATTCACCATATGTATCGTGGATTGGCGGTCACCGCGCTGGTAGGAGCTTCGCAGCGTTTTACCGTCAATCGCAATCAGTTGTCCTTCGGTGCTTTCATGCATCGCCTGCATCCAGTTGATAAAGCAGGCTCTGAACTGCTCTGGGTCGATACGCGAAACGGTACGGGCTATGGTGTCATCAACGGGGACACCATCGCGCAGATAACCATGCTTTTGAAACCAGTCAATGTGGCCGTCGGCATAATCGCGGATCTCGCTCCAGCCTTCGGCTCCAGCGACGACACCACACAAGGTGATAAACAAAATATCCTCAAGCGGATAGGTCACTTTTGCTGATTGACGAGTGTCAGATAATTCACCAAAGTGTGTGGTGAAGGCTTCGATATACATGGCTTAGCTCCCCGAAAAGAGAGTATAAGATCACGCCTAAACCGGATCGTCAAACTGATCGTTTAGTTCCCCATCAACTGGTTAAGAAATGTTCACGATCTTGCCCTGGCCTGCCGTCGGCCATTACTTTAAATTGTGTTGTATCAATCTGAATATTACCCAGCTGATAAATCATAACGAGGTCAAGTCCTTCTATTAGCCATTATGTCGCGCCGGATTATAGTCACACACCAATATTTTCACATTTAGATAATCGTTATCTAAATATTATTCAATCGTGTGCTCTTGTTCATGATGAATATTTTCTGCCAGGCATAATTTTAAAACAATTTAGCTATCTATATCCGGAGCGCTCATGCCTACACCACTGGAAGTATTACTCGACCCCATTTCACTGGGACTCTTAGCAATGTATTGCGGACTATTTTTAATAGAACATCTATTCCCTGGCAAAAAATTGCAGCGCCCCAAAGCCTGGTACCTGAAATGTACTATAGCGTTAATTAGTTATTTTTACCTGGCCAGTTATTTGCCACTCATTTGGGATAATTATCTGGCAAGTTATCAACTCTTTGACTTAACCCAATCCAACGCTTGGCTTAGCGCTTTTACCGCCCTGTTTATTTTTGAATTATTAATGGCTATGTTCTGCTAAATTGTTGCTATACTGTATATGGATACAGTTATTGAGGGTTGATCATGATCCCAGCACAATTTACAAAGCTTATAGCCGAGTTAGAACACTTAACAGATAGTCAAACCCGTTATGTTGAGAAGCTGCTGAAAGGCACTGATAGCGTCTCACAGTTGATAACAGAGCTTGAGGAGCGGATGGTTGAAAACCCTGAATGTCCGCACTGCCATAGCTCACTGATCAATCGGCACGGCAAGGTAAACAAGATGCAGCGTTATCGCTGCAAGAACTGCGGCAAAACCTTTGTAGCGACAACGGCGACACCGCTAGCTCGACTGAGGTACAAAGAGCTTTGGTTAGAATATATTCGCTGTATGCTGGACAGTAAGCCATTGCGTAAATGTGCCGAAGAATGTGGTCTCCACCTTGAAACATCGTTCAGGTGGCGGCATCGATTCCTAGCGCTACCATCAGCACTGAAGGCGAGCAAACTAGAAGGTATTATCGAGGCTGACGAAACACTTTTTCCCTACTCAGAGAAAGGCTCAAAACGGATGACTCGTCAGCCCCGCAAAAGAGGGATGAAAGCGAAAAAACGAGGGCGTTCAAAAGATGACTGGGTGCCCGTTTTAACGGTCAGAGACAGAGCCAAGAATACGTATGAGGCCGTTGTGCCAAGTGTTACATCGGCAACTCTGCATCAGGAGCTAGCAGGAAAATTAGAGAAAGACAGTGTGTTATGTAGTGATGGATATAAGCCCTACATAGCTCTTTCTGAGAAAAATGATTTAATACACAAGCGCTTAGACGTGGCGGGAGGTGTTAAGGTGATAGATAAAGTCTTTCATATTCAGAATGTTAACGCCTATCACAGCCGTCTGAAAGCGTGGATAAAACGGTTTCACGGAGTAGCCACAAAATACTTGGAACACTACCTGGGTTGGTTCAGGTTTATGGATAATCCAGAAAACCTTAACGAAAACAGGCTCTTTTCGATTCAACAACAGTTAATCCGAACATAGCCTTATTAATTTATATTTGGCACAGAGCGATGCATGAATCTAATTGGTTATGGCGGATATTCCACCAAATGCATCACAGTGCTGAAGTCGTTGATTCGATTGGAGCGTTCTATTTTAGCCCGCTGGATATGATTGGATTTACGCTACTCGGCAGTATAAGTTTGGTCGTTGTGGTAGGCGTCTCACCAGAAGCAGCAACCTACTTCCTTTTTATAAGCCAGTTTTTAGCTGTATTTCAGCACAGTAATATTAAAACACCCTACTGGTTGGGCTATGTGATCCAACGGCCAGAAAGTCACAGAGTTCACCATGGCAAGGGGATTCATCACTATAACTACAGCGATTTACCTATTTTTGACATTGTTTTTGGCACATTCAGAAACCCCAAAACTGATGAGCTAGAAACGGGGTTCTATAACGGGGCATCTAACCGGGTTGTAGAGATGTTGTATTTCAAAGATATCTATACCCGAAAATAACCATTGGATTTACTTAAAAAGGACTCTGTTAAGAGTCCTGTATTATTATAAAACTTCAATGGTCCTTACTTTATTTTAATAATTCAATTCAACCGCTTACAGTTGTAGATTGAACTAACCGATTTTTTCAAAGCAAAATATTTATGTTACTTCAGTGTCAACACGCCCAGTTTATAAGGTTCACCGCCATAACCGCCGTTCAGCGATACGCCAGAATCCCCCTGAAAGACAAACTGTAAGTTACACGGGTCAATGGTTAGATATTCATCATAGCCCGAACGAATCATTTCGCCGTGGCTGATTCCATCTGCCCACTTGCCTTCAACCCAGTCAACATTGGCGTTACCCGCAAAGGGGTTTTGTTCGGTATCGGCTAAAGGTGTCCATGGGCCATCTAAATCAGTGGCTGTCCATGAGCGGAAAAATCTTGGTCCATGACTCCCCTCCTCACTATTATAAGCCTCAACCAATAACAGGTACTTACCGGTACCATCAATTTTATATACATTGGCGGCTTCAAATAAGAAGCTATTACCGTTACCGCGATGGTCTTCCATGACGACTTCGTAGCCTACAAAGTTCGGGAAGTTTTCTCTGGATGTTTTCGACTTATAAAGTACACCATCATCCCTGGAAAAGAATAAATGGCAATTCACATCATCACAAATTACCCAGTAATCGAGTTCCGGTTTACCTGTCTCAACGTAACCGTTCACCAGGGCCCTATTGACAGCTAAATATATTTATTTTCAGTGATCTCTTGGATCCTATTGATTGATCCCCCCAGTCTGTCAAAGTGACTTCATGCCACGTAAAAAACAGCTATCAAAGCCGCCCGCAGTCGATAACTTAGATGATGCAAAATTGGTTATTCAAGCACTCTGGGACAGGCTAAATGACCTCGAAGACCGACTGAATCAAAACAGTCGTAACTCGTCGCGCCCGCCATCGTCTAATGGGCCGGGGGCGTCCTCTTCTGCGCCAGCTAAAAAGCCGACAGGCCGTAAGCGTGGTGCGCAATCCGGTCATAAAGGTAGCAAGCGGATGTTAGCCGAGAGCGTTGATGAAACCCTGACGTACTATCCCGATGATACGTGTGATTGCGGTGGTGCCATTACTATCAGTGATTCACCGTATCGCCGCCATCAGGTTTTTGATATTCCTTCTCAGGCCTTCTCTGTGGTTGAACATCAGTTACATCAGGGTCAGTGTTGTCAGTGCAGCAAAACGGTAAAAGCAACGCTACCTGACAACGTGAATCAAGGGCAGATGGGCAATAACCTGCTGGCATATGTGGCAATGCAGTCCGGTCAGTTTCACCAGAGTATCAGTAAAATCCAGCAACAGCTCGAACAGAACTTCGGCTTATCGTTCAGTCGCGGTGCTATTTCTGAAGCGCAGGGCCGGGTTAGTTCAGTACTGACGCCAGCGTATCAGGATATCAAAGAGACGATGCGCACTGAGGCGGTGGTGCACTGCGATGAAACCCGTCATCAGCGTGGTAACGAAAACCGCTGGATGTGGCAGGTCTGCACAGCAGAGTTATCATGCTTCATGACCCACTTCTCACGCGGCGCATGGGCGGCAAAGAAATTACTGGGTGATAATCCAGAAAACATTGTAGTTACCGACCAGTATGCCGGTTATCATTACATTGATACTGACCACCGACAATTGTGCTGGGCGCATATCTTAAGAAACATGAATGCGCTGGCGGAAAGCTGGGGAACGAACAAGACTTATGGAACGACGTTAGTCAGGCTCATTCGCATACTGTTCCGGCTGCAACACCGGTATGAGAGTAACGAACTAAGTGAAAAGCGATACCGGGACCGAATGGAAAAACTACGCATCGCCTGGCGAGAACAACTTGAACTGGCATCAAGGCGTTGTGTCACTCCCCGCTATCAGAACCGGTGTAAGCTGCTGCTAAAACACGATGATATGTGCTGGGTATTCCTCAAAAACGAAGGCGTGCCCCTGACCAATAATGAAGCAGAACGCTCATTGCGTAGCTATGTGCTGTGGCGCAAAGGCAGCTATGGCGTGTGGTCACATCGGGGCGAACTGTTCAGACAACGTATACTCACCATCGTAGAAACCTGCCGAAAGCAAAAGCTGAATCCTATGAATTGGATCCGGGCAATACTTGCTGCGACGCTGAATAAAACCACCTATCCTCTGCTCAACGACTTTAAAGCTGCCTGTCAATAGGGCCCTGGTGAACGGTTACGTCTCAACGGGCGGACCATCCTGTAAAAAGTCTTTTCTTGGCGTCCAGCTATTGATATCGGTAATGTCACTGGTAGTAGAGTAACCCCGGCCCCATTGGGTAAAGTTGTACCATTTATTGTGCGGGCGATAGAAAAAGACCTGGGGAGCAACGGTATTACCAACGTTAGTGCCGCTCATTGGCTGCTGAACTGCTTTGGTCGCATCCTTCCAATCGGTAAAGTTAAAGTAGACCGACTTCCAGTTTCCATCATTAATAGTGGCCCAAATATGATACTGATTGTCATAAAAAACCACCGACGGATCCTTAAGGCCAAATATCCCTTCATTAGGTGAAACCAGCGCTGAGCTGGCCTCCCACTCAAATTTCGACGGTAATGGACAGCTGGAAGCTAACTCTGTGTTCTCGGTACTGCCTGTTCCGGTGCAACCTGCCAACCAAATAGCTGCCGTTATTAAGCCAACCACCTTTGGATAAAATTTCATCCCGATATTCCTACTCAGTTACCACCGTGATACGCCTCCCTTAGGAAGAATATCACTGTTAAAGTAATGTAAATTAATAGGCCATCATATTGGTATCAACCTGGGATGAAATTATTTTATAAAAGATCTACATTGCGTTATTTGGCAAAGGTTATTCATCCGGGCTTACCTGTTGGGTTTGAGATTCTTTGGATTTTGCCAGCTTAAATAGAAAACTGTAATCAGAAGCAAACTCGGGCGGTGTTGTGTTTGATGTTTTTGATGTTTTTGAAGTTGATAACGTTGCTATGTGGGCGTGAGCATGGCATTCAACGCAGCTTGTTTACTGTACATAGGTTTCCAGTACAGTATTCGCCACGGGAAACGTCGCGGGATTCGGCCGAAATCCGGTTAATGACAAACTATCAACGGGCAACGCTTTAGCTTTATTTTCATCTACCGTGGAGTCGTTCCAGATGACATTAACTAACTGATAGTTCTGATACACCGAATCCGGATTCTCCTGTCTTATTAGCGCGTGCGCCATGTCGTTGATATCCCTAACCGGGTTTTCATTTGTATTGGGGATTGGATATTCTCTGACTACCTGAATGGGATAAGGTAAGCATTGCCCAACGGGCTTGCCTGCCTCGATATTCAGGCCAAATTTTGGTGCAGTATTGGGTTCACAAGTCGTGGTGACTGCTTTGTCCTGGCTTGCAGTTCCCTTTATACAGGCGCTTGGTATTGCCTGCTCTGTACAACTCTCGGAATAAAAATTGTAATCTCTCTTAAGTACTTTTCCACTATTGATATCGGCTTTGTCCGGCGCATTATCAACATGTTCGAAAGTGGACCATATCCAGCTTGGCTGCGACACGGTTTTATGAATTATATGCATACCTATCAGCGCCACAGTATTGCTGCTGCAGTGCTCGGTATCGTCACAAAATACCCCGTTTGCCAGCTTGTATCGTTGCCATTTTGGATCGTCGGGCTCCTCTACTGTCAGCCAGGCCGTTTTAATTTCCATAGCCCCTACTCTGCCGCCCAATTCGCCTTTCGGCAGGTTGATATGGATCCCTTGGCTGGCGGCTTCATTTTGCTTCTTCGCTTTATAAAAACCATTACGATAGAAATAGTCGTATTCGTCCTGGTTAACTAGCACTTCATACCACACCAGGTTACCTTGTTTATCGGCCAGCCAGGCGTTGGGACTGGGAGCCGCTTCTTCAATATCACCTGAATCAAAACCATCACTAAATTTGGAAGTTCTGCTCAGATACCGGGGGTGAGCTACCTTCTCACCATTTACCACGGTACTGGTGGTTTGATTACGCCAAGGACCGGGATCGCTACCATCCCCGCCTAAGAATGAATGAATATTCTTATAAGTTTCAAAAACTTTTGGGGTGTAATCACCGGGTGTACCAAAGGTCTTAGCGTCGGCATTAAGATCTGCCGACCAGTTCAATGCAATAAACTGTTGCCACGCCATACAATTAAACGATGCCTGATCGCTTAGCTTGGTATCCTGAGGGATAGTGGATGAAACCGCTACGTTAATCAGGCAATGTGGCTGGTTTACTGACTTTTCTTGTTTGTTCTCATCACATGCCGAAATCAACCCACACATTATTAGCATCACCACGGGAAAGAGACGTTTCATATAATGATTCCTTATGGTTGGGCTACAACGGTTAACGCCGCCGGTACGGGTGAAGGGACACTGTCTGGATAATTACTCACCCGAATTCCATATTGGCCTGGCGCGACATTTTCTCCAATATCAATATCAAACACATAAATGATAGTACTGTAGAGCTTATGCTTGCCGGGCACCTGGTTATTACTTGGCGTGTAGTAAGTTATATTTTCCAATTTAATGTCTGCCGCCACGGTGCCATCGGGATTGGTAAATTCGATGGTGGGATTGCTGCCTCCCTCCAACGCTTCGAGCGCCATATCGGTTAACCGACTGCCGGCTTCAACCACCGGTGGCAGCAACGGAATGGTAGCGGCACTAATTGAAGGCGTATTGTTAATGGTTTTAAGCACCGAATTTTTAACCAGAGGCTGCGGCCACGGTTGTTGTTTTTGAGGTGTGCCGACACCGGGATGGCTTGTGGAGTCTTTTAATGGTTGCTTGGTATAAGCGGTGGCGGCGAGGGCCTGATTAAAGGTTTCTGCTATTTGAGAGCCCCACCAGATAGGTTTACCATTAATGGTGATATCACTCACGGTATACCCTCTGTCTGCGGGAACTTCAAAGACGGCGTGGAGGATCTGGTCATAGTTGCGACCTGTCTCGCTGGCCGTTTTACCACGGAGAATTTTAAAGAAATCCCTGGCTTTAGCGTTGGGATCTGTTTCTGTATCTGGCAGTTGGTAATTCGAAAAATCAGGCATTTGCATGTATAGCGCAATAGGATTACTTAATGAAATAGGATAGTTAAGTTGTTTGACAACCTGATTGGCCTGAAACCCAATGTTCGGATCACTGTTCCGAAATGAAGAGCCATATTCTGATACACAATTGTTTTCTTGCGGTGAGTAATCAGCCGGGTTTAAATCGCGTATTATTGTTGCAGCAGCCCCCAAAAATATCTCAGCCCCCACAGTATTCGGTGGGCTGGTGAGATGTGCCGCACCACCCCTTGATGAAGTGGCCCGATTCCCGTAATTCCATTTATTTAACGGGTTGTAGTAAGGCTTATTACGATAATCATTAACGGTTTTGCCTTTCGCATCCTTAAGGTAAAGGTCCTCCAGGCGAACATTCTCACTCACCAGTTCACGATACAGTTGCAGTACCTTTCCTGGGTCTACATGCCACAGACTAAACCAGTACTCAGGGTTCTCCGCTGTAAAGTTCACGCGAATAATTTTGCCTTGCTCATTGCGCGTGACTACCCACTCATTATATTCGTCTTTCCAGCCTCGGGGGCCTGGCGGCCCAAAGCTATTGAATGATGTTCCGGTCTTCCACTTATCCTCTGGTTGTTGCCAGTTAACGGTCGGGCAAATATCCGATGGCACCGGAAGTTTCGCAAAATTGCTAATATCGTCGCTTGTCAGCGCGGGGTATTTTGTCAGTAACCGATAAAGTTCTTTTTTGAGTGATGGTGATGACTCACGGCTCACCCAGGCAATGAGCGCAGGATCATCCGGGTCAAGCCGGCCATCATCAGCAAGTGGATAAAGCAGATCCGTTGGGATTTGGTAAGGGTTGTTCTGGCTGGTACTAAAATACCAGTTAACTCTGTTTGGAAAGGCAGTCCAGGTTATCGGATGAATAACCGTTTGACTCGGTGTCCCGTATTCGTTGGGATCAAGGTAATTACTGCGCGGTGAATCCTGTTCGTTAGTCCAGGGATTGCCTTTAATCGCCTGCAGATTAAAGGCATTCATATTGTTATTCCATAGCTGATTAAGCGCCTGCTGCTTTTTTGGATCATCAGCAAAATCCTGTATATTTGCCGGCACTTCATAGCGAAACGGCGCGGTCGACTCCCCAATGGCAGGATGAACCGCAGTGGTGGCCAGTATCCAGCTTAAAACCGCTAGTGCTTTACTGTTCATTCTTCTCTCCCCGGGTGAACGTAAAAGTAATCGGTGGCTACATGAATTGCCCCGCCAAACACAATCTCAGAATCATTGCAGCCTGACTCTGAGCAATCGGCTTAGGATTATTTGGTTTGAAATACAATAGGCCACATAAAATCAAGCGGCTTAAACCCCTGTCCAAGGTACACCGTTGACCCATTGCTATCGGCGGCGTTATAGGCAGGATCAAGTGCACCGGTAGGTGAGGAGAAAGGGAATGTTGCCCTGGTAGCAGGATTATAGGCTGCGGTGGCATGGCAACTGTGACAACTGGCGTCAAACGACGTCCAGTAAGCGGGTTGAGCAGTATTCGGCTTGCCAGCAAAATCTTCCATATCGGTGTGTCCCAAAATAACCGGGGTCACGCCATCTGCATTATCGGTAAAGCGTATTTGGGTGCCATTAGGGGCAAAATTCTGGTACTCGGGCGAAGTGAGATCGGCCGCCTGGAGCAGATTCTCGATTTCGCTTTTACTCAGCGATTTTCGCTGCGTAATTAATTGCTCTCTGACGTGGCGAATCCCCGGGTTACCATTAAACTCAAAAGTCGACCAGAACCAGCTGGGCTCTTCACTGTAAAACACTTGCGCAGGGTCTTCTAACACACGCATTTTTACCATGATGTGGAGACCTCGCCACCAGTATTTGCCCGCATCAAATTCAAACGTTAGGGCACCCTCCGGTGCCGGGCTTCCAGGCGTTACCTGTAGCCAGGACGCTTTTAGTTCAACCGTGCCAACCGGCATATTCACGTAATCATTGTTCTCGAAAAAGGCAGCAATATCGGCACGGGTTGTCAGGTGGTTTTCAATCAAATAATCGTAGGAAATGCGATTACGGGTGACTTCTTCATTCGCGCCATCGGGATTTGCCGTGGATACATTACCAACGTTGAGATCCTTCTTCTCCGCTGATGGCATCATCGCAGTGCGAGGCGCGCCAGAAAAATCAAACGGTTTAGTGGTAGCAAAAGTATCCGGGTCGGTAGGCCACGCCATCCATTGCGGCACGGTTTTACCACCGGACATTCCTTTGTGTTTACCGCTGGCTATTTGTTGGTTCACTCTGGCGAAAAACATCCAGGCAATCTTCTGACGCTCTGCCAAATCGCCCTCAAAAGCCATGTTGGCGCAATCCGCAGCAAAACGGGCATCAGATTTATTGATCCAACCTTCTTCTGTACAGGATGAAAAGCGCTTTTCTGCGCCCATAACAGGTGATGTGATTAAGGCACTAACAGCCAGTAATACAGCAGATGTGACAATATAGTTAGGTAGAAGCATGCTCCCCTCCGCAGATAATACAACCATGGTTACGATTGAACAGCATACTGCCCTAATGACACTGTGCTTTACTGCCAGGGACCAAAACCCTTTATTGGCTGGCGTCTCGTAAAATAACGAGACCAGCCAATATACTTGTTTTATATACTGTCACTGATTGCTCAAAAATCACACTTAAAAGGTAAATTAATTTAACATTTCAGTGTATAACTGCTTCCCTCTTCAGCCTCCAGCCCCTCCTTTATAGGTGGCCTATGAGAAAAAATCCTTTATTAATCATGAGAGAAATGGCAATTTAAGTTCACTTTATAACTATATAAATAAGCAACGCATTTAAGGCGGCCAGTCATGCACACAATAATAAAAGACAAACTTTGCTTACTTACCGATCAGCAGGATGGGGTTAAAGTGAAATTTGGCCTGGCCCTGGGCGTACTGATGTCACTAATGATTGCCTGGCTGGCCCTGAATTTGCTTTTTCCAAAAGACATAAAATCTAACCCGCCGGCAATTATGTACGAACTGGAAAGGTCTGGGCGTCCTGCCACAACTTCTGAACTAAACGAGATCTTTCATTATTACCGCACCATCTGGCAATTCGATTACGACTATATTCAGGCCAACAAAAACGTTATTTTTCAAGACAACCTAACATCCGGTTTACGGCCTGCACACCAGTATTTTCATGCCCGGGCCATGGGCGTAGCCCCATTACTGGATAAACCTTTAAGCGAATGGCATGAACAGCTGATAAACGACCCCGCCCCTGCGAGATCACAGGTTTTTCATGCGCTACAGGAAATTTACGGCCGGGCCAATCATTGTGAAGCATTACTGACACTGGAAAAATTAAGGGCCTGGCATTTCACTAATGCTTACCGAGAACGCCAGCTATCCTGCGGCTCAGCAAGCCAACGAAGTTTGTTTGAATTTTTATCTTTGTATAACTTAGAAACCCGCCGCCAACCTGCTTTAATATTTGCAGCGATTGCGCAAATCGAAAATCCTTCGCGCAGGCAGTCATTACTGGCCAGTTATGAGACGTATCTAACTACGTTAAGCGAGCTGTTTCACCGTTATAATGGTGCGCAAAAATTATTGGAAGCCAGGGAAAGCCGGATGTCATCGCAATTGAACATTAACTGGTATCTGTACCTGCAGGCCATAAAGAATAAAGCCGCATGAATACGCGGCCAGATTGTAATGCATAGTAAGCTTCAGGGCTGAAGTTAGCGCAATGCAACTAACCCATAGCATTTGCCTGTTGGTAAAAATGCTTTTCTAACTCACTGTATTCTTCGTTTAATGCTTCAAACTGGCGCTGTATTTTTTGACTCACGTAGGTTGCCATCAGTTTTCTACCGCCAAGAATGACAACCAGAGTCGCAACGCAGAATGAAATGGCCAGTGCTGACACGTCGAGTCCCATACTGGCAATCACCGACATCACCAGTAACCAGGTAATAAGTGTTATAACAATCCCCACACTTACCAGCAAATTAATAGCATTCTGCTGGTTCATACAAATAGGCAAGGATTTCAGAGTATCCTTCAAATCCAATTCAGAGTCATAACGGAATAAGTAAGTACACATGTTAAGTCAGCACCACAACGTCGCTGATTTAATAGGTTTATACGTGACAGCAAACGTCGCACTGCGCGTCTAAATTTTGGATAAGACAACAAGGAGACGATATATGTTGAACGAATATTACACATTAGCTAACAACGTTCTCATTCCCAAGATTGGCCTGGGTACCTGGATGGTTGAAGACAAAGACGCCAATCAAGTCGTTGCCAGCGCTATAGAAGCCGGCTATCGCCATATCGATACAGCGCAGGCGTACGAAAACGAAGCGGGTGTCGGCCGTGGTATCAAAGAAAGTGGCATACCGCGCGATCAATTGTTTATCACTACCAAGCTGGTGGCCGAGGCTAAATCATACGATGAAGCAAAAAAAGCCATCGATGAGTCTCTGAGCAAACTACAGCTTGATTACATCGATATGATGATTATCCATAGCCCGCAACCCTGGGCAAACTTTGGTGACGATGATCGTTACTTTGAGGGAAACCTCGAAGCCTGGAAAGCGCTGGAAGAAGCCTATAGCGCTGGCAAGCTCCGCGCCATCGGCTTATCAAACTTTCAGCAACAGGATATTCAGAACATTCTCGATAACTGTGCGATCAAACCGGTCGTTAATCAGGTGTTGGCACACGCCAGTAACACCCCTTTTGAACTGATTGAATTCGTTCAGAAACAGGAAATGCTGGTTGAGGCCTATTCACCGGTAGGCCATGGCGAACTGTTTAAAAATGACAAAATCAAAGCGTTAGCCGAGAAATATGGTGTGTCGGTGCCACAGCTGGCAATTCGCTACGATTTACAACTTGGCCTGCTGCCACTGCCTAAGTCAACCAATCCGGAGCATATGAAAAATAATGCGAACGTAGATTTTGTCATCAGCGATGAAGATATGGAAACCTTAAAAAATCTGCCGAAAATAAAAGATTACGGCGATGCCAGCGACATGCCGGTCTTTCAGTAGATTGTTCATGAACTAAAAAGCCGCTTCGTTGCGGCTTTCTTCATTTAGAGCTGACCCTGGCGCGCTAACCTGGTGCTTTACCAGGGTATCAATGCGCCATTATAGTTCATTAGTGCGGCCTAACGCCCCCTAAAAAAAGCCACACCTTTGTTTATTATAGCTTTATTAATATGGCATCGATAATGCTTTGGGTTAATGAACAAATTAATTCATAAACACGGTCTATGTGTTTGAGCAAAGACGCTCATGCTGTTCCAGCTTGCTGGAGGCGGTATGGGCGTTTTTTTGTGCCCAAAATTTAACAATGTTTAACACAATACAGGAAGCTATCACCATGATTACCGATCGTACCCAGGTTACAGCAATCATTCAGTCTGCCAAAATTACTAAGGGCATTAAATGGTCTGAAATCGCCGAAGTTGTAGGGCAGTCAAAAGAATGGAGCACTGCCGCGTGTTTAGGCCAGATGGCTATGACTAAAGAGCAAGCCGAAGGTGTTGGCGCCCTGCTCGACCTGAGCGATGAAGCCGTTGCCTGGTTACAAATTGCCCCGTATAAAGGCTCATTGCCCACCGAAGTCCCAACCGATCCATTAATCTATCGTTGGTATGAATTGGTTAATGTTTACGGCACCACCCTTAAAGAGCTTATCCATGAAGAATTTGGTGATGGCATCATGAGTGCTATCGACTTCTCCATGGATTTACAGCGTGAGGAAGACCCCAAGGGCGACAGAGTTCACGTAGTGATGTCAGGTAAATTCCTGCCCTACAAAATGTATTAAAGGTTTCATTGGCTGTTCCCGGCCGGTTTCGCAACCTAACACCGTTTAGGTTGCGCCTTTTTTCCCTATGGGTGGTTAATTTAAACCTAAAATCTGTTATTCCTGACCTAAGTTAGCCCACAGCGTCGAGCGAATCTGTTAGCATATCGCTACTTTATTAATGGCTTCAACGCCCTGCTCCCCAATATTTCCCATAATGACGCAATCTTCGGTTTTTACATCTCGCTTTGTCTGGTTTTTGTTTGGACGCGGTATTTTTAGTGCCATTGAATCAATCATGGCAGTGGCTTTTGCCTGGCATTTGTATGAACGCACCGGTGATCCCTTCGATTTAGCACTGGTGGGGTTGTTCCAGATTGTGCCGGTATATTTACTCTTTCCGATTACCGGCTGGGCCGTTGATCATATTTCCCGCAGTAAAATTCTACTGGCGGGCGCTACCATGCAGCTCGCCGTGCTCAGCGGTTTCGCTCTCTTGATGATGACCCCGGAGTTTAATAAATGGTACCTGCTGGCCTTAATTAGCTTACATGGTTGTGGTAAAGCATTCATGTCGCCGGCATTACAGGCAACGTTACCTAATCTGGTTCCGCCCCATCACTTAAACCAGGCTGTGGCTATCACCAGTACCGTCTGGAATATCGCGCTAACAGTTGGGCCATTTGTAGCCGGGATTTTAATTGCCTTGTTAGATCGCCATATCTACTGGTTATTAGTGGCCGCTGCCCTTGCTACCCTTACCTGCTTTTATCAGATCCCGACCATGGGGGCTGCTAACACCGGCAAAGGGAAAAGAGACCTTCTTGGCGGTTTACGATTCGTCAGACACAATCAAATAGTCCTGGGCAGTTTAAGCCTGGATCTGTTTATTGTGTTACTGGGTAGTGTGGTGGCGTTGCTACCAGTGTATGCGGCAGACATTCTGAAAGTCGGTCCCGAAGGGCTGGGATTTTTGCGCGCTATGCCAGCAGCGGGTGCAGTATTAATGGGCATTTATCTCTCCCGATTTAAAACCGAATTTGACAATACAGGCAATACGTTGTTTGTATCACTGGGCGTGTTTGCCCTATCCATTATTACTTTTGCTTTGTCTGATACTATGTGGCTGGCTGCCGCTGCGCTATTTGTTTATGGTGCGTCAGATATGATAAGTGTGGTGATCCGCGGTGCGGCGGTGCAATTAAATACCCCGGATGAACTGCGCGGACGGGTGAGTGCGGCCAATTCTATTTTTATCGCCTCTTCTAACCAGCTTGGCGACTTCCGTGCCGGTGCGGTAGCCGCGGCGGTAGGCCCGGTAGCAGCTACCCTGGCTGGCGGAGCCTGTGCAATGGTTATTGCCGTAGGCGGCGCAGTTTGGTTTAAAGACCTACGACGCTTGAAAAAGATCGAAAATTAACGGGTACAGGATAGTTGCCCAGCAAAACAGCGCCAGCATAATGGCCACGAACACCGCTGCCGAACCAATATCTTTGGCCTTGCCGCTGAGCTCATGAATTTCAGGGCCTATTCTATCCACCACGGCTTCTACTGCGCTGTTAAGTAACTCAACAATAATTATCAGTAGCAAACAGCTCACCATCAATACCCGCTCTACTGCAGTCACGTCCAGCCACCAACTCAGTGCCACGCCACATACCAGTAAAGCCAGCTCCTGCCGGACTGCGGGTTCACTCAAAAAAGCCGCTTTCAGCCCTTTCAGTGAATACCAGGTTGCATAATATAACCGTTTAATGCCGGTAACTTTGGTGACAAACATCGCTGCTCCATGACTACTCTGCGTATTACGCCGGACTACTTTATAACACAAACTTACGCCGCAAAAATGAATGTGTGGTGTACAGATTGCAAGAATAATTATTGGTTGCTTTTCTGTAGTGTAACGCAATTAGACTAAGGGAATCTTAAGTCATGGAATTTATTGATGTTTTGACAACAAAGCAAAGTATGGTTGCCGGCGCTTGCCTGGCCATTATCGTGATTCTGTTCATCGCAAAACGCCTTTTTCTGGTGCGTTTACGCGCCCAGATGCAGCAACAGGACAGCGAACATAATCATTTTTATCTGGTACTTATTCTCGCACTTAACGCCCCCCTCAACCTTACTATTCTCACTATTCTGCTGTGGCTGGGTCGTTATGGTGTCACCATTACCGGGGTGTTGCCCAAAGAAGATACCGAAATTCTCGGCCATATCATCAAAGCAATGGTCATCATCACCCTTATTTTGTTTATCGAACGCTGGGTAACCTACGCTATTAAAGTGTATGCCTCCCGTTCACCATTACTGAACAATACCCGCAGTATCGCCAGTGGCGCCATCCGAGCCATACTGATTGGGTTATGCATACTGCTGGTACTGGGCTCCCTTGGCATATCCGTTACGCCTTTAATTGCCTCTTTGGGGATCACATCGTTAGCGGTTGCCTTAGCATTGCAGCCTACTCTGGAGAACTTCTTCTCCGGTGTGCAAATCCTTATCGACAAGCCTTTTCGCATTGGAGATTTCATTGAACTGGAAAGCGGTGAACAAGGCTTCGTCGATAAAATTGGCTGGCGTTCAACCTGGATTAAAATGCTGCCCAATAACATTGTGATAGTGCCAAATAGCAAAGTCTCCCAGTCGAAAATTATAAATTACTACTATCCTGAAAAGGAGCTTTCTGTTCCGGTAGAGGTTGGGGTGCACTATAATTCGGATCTGGAGTTTGTCGAGAAGGTCACCCTGGAAGTGGCCAATCAGGTGCTGCTGGACCACGAATGGGGCGTTGAGTCTTACGACCCTTTTGTGGTGTATCACACCTTTGATAAATCCAGCATTAACTTTACGGTGATGCTAAGAACCAAAGAGTATTTCAATCGGTATTTTGTTAAATCGACGTTTATTAAAGCACTGCACAAGCGTTTTAATGAAGAGCAGATAGTGATTCCCTTCCCGATTACCGCGCTTAACTTGCAGCAGGAAGGCGCCGAAAACGTCATGGCAGGCAGGTATGCCGAGCAACTTAATGCCGGTCATTCCGAATCTACCGAAGGTCAGTAAAACCACCACACAGCCCGAGTGGGCTGTGTGGGTGCATTTAGACTTTTACGGCCAGCAAATCACATTCAATGCCGTGCAACACAGAATTAGCTGTGGAGCCAAGCAGCAATTGCACGCCACTTTGGCCATGAGTGCCCATAACAATTAAATCGGCACTGAGCTTTTTCGCCATTTCGTGGATTTCTTCGGCGGCAGAGCCAATTGCCACGTGCAGATGGGTACGTGGAATACCGTGTCCATCAGCAATTCCCTGCAGTTTTTTCAGTGCCTGTTCGCGAACTTCTTCCGAGAAATCACGTTCCAGAAATAAGCCGTAGGGCTCAAAATTAGTTTGTGGATAGGCCACATATATCAGATTTATCTTGCCTGCTGAGCCAGCCAGCTCCAGGGCTTTTCCAACCACTTTACTGTGCTCGTTAGCAAACACATCAATTGCTACTAAAACGCTATTATAACCACTCATTGTCAGCCTCCTTGTTTGGCTGTTTTGTTAATCTTAGTGTAGTACATCTGCACGATGACTATTTGATGTTTATCAATAAATTAAGTTATCTGTAAAAGCCACTTAGCGTTGCCGTCGTTAAACCGACTGGGTTTCATGGTCTACTTCTGCCAGGGTATTGGTCGGTTTGAATGTTGAGGCGCAGGCCTCTTTTAAATGCAGCTGGTAAGCTTTGGGGGCATCATCTTCATCCAGAAAACTGCCCGGACTGATTAATGGGAATATTTCGTCGTAACGTAACACCGTGTGCTGATCGACCCGACGGAAAATGTGGGTGCGATTTAAGTGTTCAGTGCTGCTGTGTCCGGTGGACGATAAAATATCCACCATCGCCAGGATGGTCTTTTTATGGAACGTCGCTACCCGGTGGCTTTTATGATTCACATCCAGGCCTTTATAAAGCTTAGGATCCTGCGTAGCCACGCCGGTTGGGCAGGTATTGGTGTTACATGAAAGAGATTGTACGCAGCCAATGGCAAACATCATTCCACGGGCGCTGTTACACAGGTCTGCTCCCAGAGATAGATTTTTTACAATCTGAAAAGCGGTGATGATTTTGCCTGAGGCGATAATCTTAATACGATCCCTAAGGTCAAATCCCACCAGAGCATCATCAACAAACGCCAGGGCTTCTCTCAGTGGAAAACCAATTGAGTTTGAGTACTCCAACGGTGCAGCACCCGTACCACCTTCCCCGCCATCCACAGTAATAAAATCCGGCGTGATACCGGTTTCCTTCATGGCCTTACAGATAGCCAGAAATTCACTTTTACGGCCCAGCGCCAGTTTGAAACCGATGGGCTTACCGCCAGATAACTCACGCAATTTTTGAATAAATTCGAGCATTTCTATGGGCGTGTTAAAGGCGTTATGGGTGGGCGGTGAAATCACATCCTCACCGGCAGTCACGCCGCGGATGCTGGCAATTTCCTCGCTGTTCTTGTGAGCGGGTAAAATACCACCATGGCCAGGTTTTGCCCCTTGCGACAGTTTGATTTCTATCATTTTGACTGCTGGCAGCTTCGCTTTTTCTTCAAATTGCAGCGCATTAAAGCGGCCATCTTTGGTACGACAACCAAAATATCCGGTACCGATCTGCCACACAATATCACCACCGTTTTCCAGGTGGTAAGGAGTGAGCCCGCCCTCCCCGGTGTTTTGGTAAAAACCGCCCAGGGCGGCGCCTTTATTGAGTGCCATAACGGCATTTTTACTCAGGGCACCAAAACTCATAGCAGAAACATTAAGAATACTGGCGGCATAGGGCTGTTTACAATCCGGTCCGCCAATGATCACCCGTGGATCATCATCCAGATCTTCGGCGCTTAACGCCGATAATGAATGGCCGATCCATTCATAGCCCGATTTGTAAGTATCGATTTGAGTGCCGAACGGAACGCTGTCCATACTGCCTTTAGCACGCTGATACACGATCGAGCGAAACATCCGGCTAATGGGTCGGCCGCTGGTTTCGGTTTCCAACAGGTATTGTTGAAAAAACGGCCTGAAATCTTCAATGATCCAGCGCATTCTGCCAATCAGAGGAAAATTTACCAATAAAGAGTGTTTGTGCTGCCGGGCATCGTAAACAGCAACTCCCAGTAGCCCGCCGGTTAACAACACCAACCACCCTAAACCTGGGAGCCAAAGGCTAAGTAAAATACTGAGTACCAACGCTGCAATCAGATAGGTAAAAATTAGCTGTCGCACATCAACTCCTTGATTATGTTGATTTAGCAGGTTCTATATGAATGATGACATCATACAGCTCAAACTCTTCTTTGAGGCGGTCTTCGAACGCATGAGACAGGGCATGCGCCGCAGTAAGTGACAGTTCAGGGTTTATTTGCAGGGTTAAATCACATATCACCTGCTCCCCCATTGCCCGACTGCGAATATCCGTGACGCCATCGATCTCCACAAACTCACTGACCACCCGGGCCAGTTGCTCAGGCGAAAATTGCTCAGCGGTCACATCCGCATCTACCAGTACCGGCAAAGCCTGTTGAAACAACTCCCAGGCCAGCTTGCCAACAACGATGGCAACCAGCAAACAAAACAGGGTATCTAAGGAAACTGCGAATAAGTCCTGCAATTTAGTTCTTGAACCAGCCTTTGCACTTACCGTCTAATTTTTGAACGCTAAAATTTCAATTTCGGCAAATATACTGCCGTTTTAGGCCTGATTTCGGCCTTATTCCGGGTTATTCCCGGATTTCAGATAGATCTTGGCTGTCGCCTTAACATCTGGTCTACTTTAAACAGGTTCGCTAAGGTGAATAACATGGCTAACTGTGAGTCATTTTTCATCAGCCCTTTATAACGTGCTTTGATAAAGCCAAACTGACATTTGATGATCCGAAACGGATGCTCCACTTTTGCTCTGATGCTGGCTTTTAAGTATTCGATGTTAATGGCCGTTTTGTTTTTGCGAGGATGCTTTTTCAGTGCCCGGACTTTTCCGGGGCGTTCAGCAATCAGCCATTCCACATTCGTATCTTGCAACTCTTCCCGCATCGAAGCGCCCTGATAACCGGCATCGCCGGAAACGAATTCTTCTTCGCCATGCAACAGGTTCTTCAACTGGTTCAGGTCATGCTCGTTTGCGGCGGTGGTCACCAGCGTATGGGTGAGGCCACTCTTGGCATCCACACCAATATGGGCTTTCATACCGAAGTGCCATTCATTGCCTTTCTTGGTCTGATGCATATCAGGGTCTCGTTCATTCTTTTTGTTTTTAGTGGAGCTGGGTGCTTCAATAATCGTCGCATCCACCAGTGTACCCTGCGTCATCATCACACCGCAGTCAGACAGCCATTGGTTGACCGTTTTGAATAATTTGCGAGTCAGCTTGTGCTTTTCCAGCAAGTGCCGAAAGTTCATAATGGTAGTGCGGTCTGGAATGGCTTTATCCAATGACAGTTGCACAAACTGACGCATCGAGGCAATTTCATATAACGCATCTTCCATGGCTTCATCACCGAGGCTATACCATTGCTGCATACAATGAATGCGAAACATGGTCTCAAGCGCGTACGGACGTCTACCATTGCCAGCTTTAGGATAAAAGGGTTCAATCACTTCCAGCAGTTGAGGCCACGGCAGCAGTTTATCCATTCTGGATAAGAATATCTCTTTACGAGTCTGGCGGCGCTTGCTGGAAAACTCACTATCGGCAAAAGTTAACTGTTGGCTCATGGGCGGTAATGGCTGTGATTTACTATGCAGCTATGATCTCACATCGGGGACTTATTCGCATCTTCCCTAACCAATAATAGCCCATTGCCGCCAACTGCCACCCTACCAATACGGCAATGGATGTCAGCACGTCGCTGAACGTATGTTTGGCATCGGCGGCGAGGAGTTTTGAACCGAGTTTTTTAGCCTGGCGGCCTTCCCACTGGCTCAGAGTAAAATTGACCATAATGGCCAGAATAAGAATGCCTAGTCCGGCATAACTTTGCTGAACCACCTGTCCATGATTTTCATAGGCATAGGCTACTAATTCAAAGGCCACCACGCTAAGCAGTACTGCCAGAATAAATATCGCCAGGTATTCAAACTTCTGGTGACCATACGGATGAGAGTGATCCGGTGGTTTATGACTGATCCGCAGTGCCACCACAGCAATAATGTTGTTGGTTAAGTCAGTCAGTGAATGGAGTGCATCGGCGAGGATCACCGAAGATTGGGTGACTAGGCCAATGACCAGTTTCACCAGACACAATAACAGGTTAACCGACCCTTCGATGATAAGTACGCGAGTGATGGCGCGGTTTTTTGACGTTTCCTTACTGGCTGCTGACAACTGACTTCCACCTTATTCCGTCAAGTAAATTTACAGCGCGAATCATACAGTTAAACGCAATAAATGTGCAAAACGCTTAAATAGACGTCAAATATTTGACTTTTGTAGCATTGCGTGCTCAATTAATCACCTGTAACATCGGTCTGAGAAATCGGTGTGTTTACGATTCTTAACATCATAATAATCCATAAATATAAATTCTGGCATTAAATCAGTCGGATAAAATAATAAGTGCGCAAAAATGGAAAAATTAGAAACCGTAAAACGATTAGTTCGTCAGAACAATTATAAAGACAACGACATTACTTATAAGCAATGCCAGGAACTCGGCGTTACTGTTAACCGTGTTGGTCTGGAAATATTTGCTCGCAAACTTCGTACCATGGACAGAGCCGATGAGATCAACGCTCATAAAGAGCAATCAATGGCTGCTCAGAACGAATCCAATGGCTCTGCACACTCAGCGCTGTCTTTTGAAAAGTCTTCTTACCTACCCGGTTCTTTCGAACAGAATCACTCCTCGTCAGCTCACTACTCTAACGTAACGCCTTTAAACAAAGCTGAGGTTCGTCGAAAACCGCTGTCTGTTGATCCAAACGAACGTAAACGCGAGATCACGTTTGAGCTGGGCACCATTAAGGTTCGCGAATATGAATTGTTACAGGAACTGAATATTCTGGAACACAGTGAGAAATTGGCCGAAGCGCATTAGCGCTTGCTTTAGGCGTTGCTTTTACACTTTTAAGTACCCTGAAGTTCTGCTCAGGCCAGTTTGTCGCCCTAAGACCTTGGTATATCGGCATGGCTTGGCGGGAATTTTTGCGTACTGGCTTTGCCAGCCATTGAGTTATCGTGATATTTTGTACTGAAACCAGTCTTTCGATAGCATTTAATGGAATATATATTTTTACTCTTCGCTTTTGTTTGCGGTCTGGGTGTAAAACTTATCGGCATCCCGCCGTTAGTTGGCTATCTTGTTGCCGGGTTCCTGCTTAACGCATTTGGTTTTTCTGCCACCCCCGCCATTACAACGTTCGCCAATCTGGGCATTACCATTATGCTGTTTACGATTGGCCTTAAACTAAATTTGAAAGATTTATCCAAACGGGAAGTCTGGGCCGGAAGTATTGCTCATACGCTGTTGTGGGTGGTTGTGATAACTGCGTTTTTAATAGCTGCCGGCGCGGTTTTGAGTGCATTAACCGGTCAGATGGACTGGCAATCTGCTGCCCTGATTGCTTTTGCCCTGTCGTTCAGCAGTACTGTTTGCGTTGTAAAGGTCCTTGAAGAAGCGGGAGAATCAAAAACCCGCCATGGCAAGCTGGCTATTGGTGTGCTGGTTATGCAGGATATCTTTGCCGTGGTATTTCTGGTTGTTGCAACCGGTAAAATTCCCAGTTTGTGGGCACCGCTGTTATTGTTGATTATTCCACTAATGCCTGTTTTGAAACGCGTTCTTAATCAGTCCGGTCACGGCGAGTTATTGCCTCTTACCGGATTTATTTTTGCCCTGGGCGGATATCATTTATTTGAACTGGTTAATATTAAAGGCGATTTGGGCGCACTTATCTTTGGGTTGTTATTTGCTCCCCATCCGAAAGCGTCGGAAATGGCAAAGTCCCTGCTTGCGTTTAAAGATCTTTTCCTGATTGGTTTTTTCTTATCCATCGGGCTAACCGCACTACCAGACATTAACATGCTCATGATGTCCGGTCTGCTGGTGCTTATCATTCCAATAAAATTTATGCTTTTCTTCTGGTTGTTTACCCGCCTGCAACTGCGTGGTCGTACAGCCTACCTCGGTGGTTTGGTGCTATCTAACTACAGTGAATTTGGCCTTATCGTTGGTGCGTTGGCGGTGAGCCTGGGCATGATGGGTGAAAAATGGCTGGTGGTACTGGCGGTAACTACTTCAATTTCGTTTATTTTTACCAGTATTGTGTACCGTTATTCACACAGTATTTATCAGCGCATTAAAGAGCCGGTGAAAAAGCTGGAGAGTCCGGTCCGCCTTAAAGAGGACATTTACCCTGAAATCACCCGCGCCAAAATTCTAGTGGTTGGCCTTGGTAGGGTTGGTATAGGTGCTTTTACGTCGTTAAACAAGATTGCGGATTCCCGCGTATGGGGAATGGATGCCGACCGCACAAAAATACAGCGGATGCGCAGAGACGGCATGAATGTGATCAATGGTGACGGTGAAGACATTGACCTGTGGGAAAACCTGGATATCCGTCATGTACAGTTGGTTCTGCTGGCCCTCCCGTCTATTGAGGATGCCATCAACATTACCAAGCAGCTAAAAAATGCAGGTTACAGCGGTAAGATAGCCGCAATTGCCCGCTATGAAGACGAAGTGTCTGCTCTGGCCGATAACGGTGTTGATAAAGTGTTTAACTTTTTTACTGAGGCCGGGCTGGGTTTTGCCGAGGAAAGTTTGTCTTTAGTTGAGTAATCAAGGTGTTACGCCAAATACTAACAAAGGACAAACCGATAATCGTTATCATTTGTATGTGACTGTTTTTTATAGAAAAACTTGATATGCTGTACAATACCACCTAGACTTAAGCCATTAAACGCTCAGGAATCAGATTATGCAAGGCGATAAATCGGTAATTGCCATACTAAACGAAGTGTTAACCAGTGAGTTGACCTCGATCAATCAGTACTTCCTTCATGCCCGTATGTTTAAAAACTGGGGCCTGGAAGAACTCAATGAGAAAGACTACAAAAAGTCAATTAAAGACATGAAACAAGCCGACGAACTCATTGAGCGCATTTTGTTTCTGGAAGGTCTGCCTAATCTACAGGCGCTGGGTAAGCTGTATATCGGTGAGCACACCGAAGAAATGCTTCAGTGCGATAAGAAATTTCAGGAAGAGCAACTTCCCCTGCTCCGCAAGGCAATTGCCCTGTGTGAGGAAAAACAGGATTATGTGAGTCGCGATATTTTGGAATCGTTGCTCGAATATGAAGAAGAACACTTAGACTGGATCGAAACCCAGGAATACCAGATTGAAAACATGGGTATCGAGAACTATCTGCAAGCGCAAGTAATGGGAGACGACTAATGCAGGGTAATCAAAAAGTCCTTGACGGCCTCAACGAACTGCTCTCATACGAGCTAGCGGCGATGGATCAGTATTTCATTCATGCACAGATGTACCTCGATTGGGGCTTCAATAAATTGTATGAACGCATCAATCATGAGTTTGACGATGAGAAAGGTCATGCCACCAAACTTATTGATCGTATGCTGATGCTTGAGTATGCGCCGGATATGACTCAGCGTACCGGCTTTAAAGTGGGTAAAGACGTACCAGAAATGCTCGAAAGCGATTTACGCGTAGAGTACGAAGTAGGTGCTAAATTAAAAGATGTAATCGCTGTATGCGAGGAAGCCCAGGATTACGTTACGCGTGACTTTTTAGTCGAACTGCTCGACGACACCGAAGTAGACCACGCACATTGGCTTGAACAACAGCTTAAGCTGATTAAAATTCTCGGCTTACCTAATTACCTGCAGTCTCAGATGTAAGCTACATCTGTGTAGTATAAAATACCCAAACCGGCTCCGGCCGGTTTTTTATTGTGATCACCATTTGCCATTGCATGGTGGGTTCTGAGCAAGCTCCCAGCATAAACCAACCGCGCCATTGCCGACTACCCTCAGCCTTAAGTGGTACCGGAATTTTACCCATAAACATATTCACGCCTTCAATGTAAGCTGAGTCTATTTGTAGCCCCTCAGGCAATGTCACAGTGAGTGGGATTTGTTCTTCGATTGTCGGCAAACGATCCATCATTACCATCAGTGTACCTTCTGGTAGTTCAATTTCACAAGAATTACCAGCCAGCCAACATGACGTTTTATTATCAGGCTTATAGTTATTATTCTCGCTAAGAATATTCACCATTCCGACCACTACCGCAGTTAGCAGAATTACCGCAAAAACAATGACATGTTTAACCCTATGCAATCGCTCAAATGTTAATTTTTTGATCATTAATATCACTATTTTGTAAATGTCAGTTTTTCTTTATTGACTAGGATCAAGCGCTCCTAGTTTATGGTATCTTTTTATTATTAAAAACTTTATTATCCGCGGTACCAACTGGCCTGTAGACAATAAATCACAAACTATAGGCTTCAGGGGATGTCCGCAACCTCACCTGAAATACGTTAGTATCACGGTTGGAAACCCTTTTTTAAAAGAAGTGGAAGATTCATTACAATGAGTGAAATAAGCCAAGCACAGCCAGATTACAACTATAAAGTTGTACGGCAATTTACCATTATGACCGTTATTTGGGGTATTGTGGGAATGAGCCTTGGGGTATTTATTGCAGCGCAATTATTTGCCCCGGCCCTGAACTTCGACATTCCATGGTTAACCTATTCTCGCCTACGTCCTTTGCACACCAACGCCGTAATTTTTGCTTTCGGTGGTTGTGCATTGTTCGCAACCTCCTACTACATCGTTCAGCGTACATCTCAGGTTCGCTTGTTCAGCGATAAACTCGCCGCCTTTACTTTCTGGGGTTGGCAGGCCGTTATCGTTGCCGCAGTGCTGACCCTGCCTTTCGGTTATACAACCAGTAAAGAATACGCAGAGCTGGAATGGCCAATCGATATCCTGATTGCCCTGGTGTGGGTTGCTTACATCATTAACTTCTTCGGAACCCTTGCTATTCGTAAGGTATCGCACATTTATGTAGCGAACTGGTTCCTGGGTGCCTTTATGTTGACGGTTGCGGTGTTACATATTGGTAATAGTATGGCGCTTCCTGTTTCATTCATGAAATCCTATTCAATGTATGCTGGTGCCGTAGATGCCATGATGCAATGGTGGTACGGTCACAACGCGGTAGGCTTCTTCCTGACTGCGGGCTTCTTAGGCATGATGTACTACTTCGTACCTAAGCAGGCCGGACGTCCGGTTTACTCGTACCGTCTGTCAGTGGTTCACTTCTGGGCGCTGATTTCACTGTACATCTGGGCGGGTCCTCACCACTTACATTACACTGCCCTGCCTGACTGGACTCAGTCTTTAGGTATGGTTATGTCTGTGATCCTGTTCGTACCGTCCTGGGGTGGTATGATCAACGGTATCATGACGCTGTCTGGCGCATGGCACAAACTGCGCACCGACCCTGTTCTGCGTTTCCTGATTGTTTCTCTGTCTTTCTACGGTATGTCTACCTTTGAAGGCCCGATGATGGCAATCAAAACAGTAAATGCGTTATCACACTACACTGATTGGACCGTAGGTCACGTACACTCTGGTGCACTGGGTTGGGTTGCCATGGTATCCATTGGTTCAATTTACCACCTGATCCCGCACCTTTTCGGTCAAAAAGCAATGTACTCAACCAAACTGGTTAACGTTCACTTCTGGTTCGCTACCATTGGTGTGGTGCTGTACATCGTAGCAATGTGGATGTCTGGTGTTCTGCAAGGTCTGATGTGGCGTGCAGTTAACGCAGACGGTACCCTGACTTACAGCTTTGTTGAGTCTCTGGAAGCGTCTAAACCTTTCTATGTTGTGCGTTTCGTGGGTGGCTGCTTCGTTGTTGCCGGTATGTTAATCATGGCTTACAACACTTACAGAACAGTAAGTGCACCGAAAGGTAGCCTGGTTCCAGAACCAGCCGCAGCATAAGGAGTAGTAGCAATGCGTAATCCACATGAATTAGTCGAAAAGAACGTTGGTCTGTTAACCGTTCTTATCTTAGTTGCAATCAGCTTGGGTGCTCTGGTTCAGATCACGCCGCTGATGTTCCAACAGCAGGTAATGGAACCGGTGAAAGGCCTTAAGCCTTACACGGCCCTGCAATTAGAAGGTCGTGATATCTACATCCGTGAAGGTTGTGTAGGTTGTCACAGCCAGATGATTCGCCCATTCCGTGCTGAAACCGAACGTTATGGTCACTATTCAGTGGCTGGTGAGTCAGTATGGGAGCACCCGTTCCTGTGGGGCTCCAAGCGTACTGGTCCTGATCTGGCCCGTGTTGGTGGCCGTTACAGTGATGAGTGGCACCGCGTTCATTTGATTAACCCTCGTGATGTTGTACCTGAGTCAAACATGCCAGGCTTCCCGTGGTTAGCAGAAAACACGCTGACCGGTGAAGACACCGCTAAGAAGATGGAAGTATTCCAGACGCTGGGCGTGCCTTACACAGAGGAAGACATCGCAGGTGCACAGGCGGCAGTAAAAGGCAAAACCGAAATGGAAGCCCTTATTGCTTATCTACAATCCCTTGGCACATACCTGAAATAGTATGGACCAGGGTACTGTAGGCAGCATTTTTACTGTCATCGTCTTCGTCATATTTATGGGCATTGTGTGGTGGGCATTTAGCGGTCGAAACAAGAAAAAGTTCGACGAGGCCGCTAACCTCCCCTTTGCCGACGAAGACCAAGAAGAATCAAAGAAAGAATAGCGGGAGTTAACACTCATGAGCATGTTTTGGACAATTTGGATCTCTGTGATCACACTGGGAACCATAGTCGGAAGTTACTTGCTGTTACGTTGGAACCTGACCAACTACACCGGCCATCCGGAAGGCGAGTCAATGGGACACGAGTTTGACGGGATTGTTGAAATCAACAATCCGCTGCCAAGATGGTGGACCATTCTGTTTTACATCACAATCGTATGGAGTTTCTTTTACTTAGCTCTGTATCCTGGTTTAGGTTCCTGGGAAGGATTCTGGGGCTGGAAGAGCTCTAACCAGAATGTACAGTCTTTAGAAGAATCAGCTCAGGCACGTATTGAAGCGAAAGAAGAAGGTTATCTGGTTCAGTATGACCGTGAATTAGACTTTGCGGCTGAAAAATTTGACCCAATCTTCGAAGCGTACGCTCAGGTACCGGTAGAAGAACTGGTTAAAAACGAAGAAGCGGTTAAAGTGGGTCAGCGTCTGTTTATGCAGAACTGTTCACAATGTCACGGTTCAGATGCCCGCGGTAACATGGGCTTCCCTAACCTGACTGACGATGACTGGCTGTATGGCGGTTCGGGTGCCAAGATCAAAGAAACCCTGACTAACGGTCGTATTGCAGCCATGCCTGCATGGATCGACGCTATGGGTGAGCAAGGCATTAAAGAAACTGTTGCTTACGTGCTGAGCCTGAGTGGTCGTGAAATGGAAGAAAATCACGATGTACTGGCCGAAGCTGGTAAAGCCCGCTTCATGGCATGTGCAGCCTGTCACGGTATGGACGGAAAAGGTAACCAAATGCTTGGCGCGCCTAACCTGACAGATAACATCTGGCTGTACGGTGGCTCTGAGCGTGCTATCACCGAAACTCTGACCTACGGTCGTAACGGTGTTATGCCTTCGTTCAAGAAAACACTGGGTGACAACAAGATCCACGTAGTAGCTACTTACGTGTACAGCTTGTCTAACTAAGATTTTAAAATATAATGCAAAAGCCTCGTTTTTTACGGGGCTTTTTTATTCACCACTAGCGTAATATCAATTCGCATAAAGCCCTGATCAGGTGTTATCCGAATTCGTATTAATCGTTCCATAAAGTTCATCGGGAATGCAGTAATGGAAAAAACCGATACCAAACCCTGGTATAAATACTTCTGGCCGTGGTTTCTAATAGCCGTGCCGGTTTCATCATTTGTTATGGCCTATTTCTTAGTAAATTTTGCCGCCAACACCGAAGATTCATTGGTAGTTGACGATTATTACAAAGAAGGTAAAGCCATTAACGCCAGCATGGCAAAGGTAGAAGAAGCCCGCCGGTTACGGATCATGACCGACCTAACGGTTAACGAAGGCCAGATTGCGCTGGAATTTCATAGCGGTATTCCCAGCACCGGTAACGCCCTTAAGCTCAACTTTTATCACGTCACACTGCAGGAAAAAGACTTCTCGCTGCTGTTAACCCGCGATGCAAAAGGGATTTATCGTGGCTTTACCGAGCAGGACACCAACGGTAAATGGCGCGTATCTCTAACGCCTATCGATGACAGCTGGAAAGTACAGCAGGAAGTCTCTCTGCCTCGTAAAGATAAGATTCGATTCGTTCCCTAATGAACGTTACCGCCATCGAATGCTACCACTGCGGGTTACCGGCAGAAGCAGACAGCCCCTATCATGCCACTATACTCGGTAAAGACCGGGTTATGTGCTGTCCCGGTTGTCAGGCGGTAGCCGAAGCCATCGTCGACAATGGTCTGGAAGATTATTATCAGTTTCGCACCGAACCGGCTGCCCGGGGTGATACTGAATTTCAGGCCACGCTGGGAAAACTGGCGATGTATGACGACCCTGCCCTGCAGGAAGACTTCGTTATTGATGAAGGAAATAACAAGCAAATTCAGCTCACGGTAGAGGGGATCACCTGTGCGGCTTGTGGCTGGCTGATAGAAAAGCAACTGGCCAGGGTAAACGGCATCAACCAGGTTTCCGTGAATGTTTCGGAGCGCCGGGCTGCGGTTACCTGGTCTGACGAAGTTATTCATCTGAGCGGCATCTTGAAGGCGCTTAAGAAAATAGGCTATGCAGCACTGCCATTTCAGCCGGATCAACATGAAGCCTCTTACCAGAACGAACAAAAGCAGTTTCTCAAAAAACTGGGACTTGCCGGGCTGATGACCATGCAGGTCATGATGTTAATGACGGGCCTGTATTTTGATTTGTTTGGTGCTATCGAAACGGAAACCCGCCAGTATTTTTATTGGGTTGCACTGGTTCTTACTACGCCGGTGGTTTTTTATTCCGGCAGTACTTTTTACCTGGGGGCAATAAAAGCCATCAGTGCCCGTACAGTTAATATGGATGTGCCGGTGACTATCGCCGTTTTCGGTACCTATATTGCGGGGATCAAATCTACGTTGCTGGAAACCGGTGACGTGTATTTTGAATCCATCTGCATGTTTATCTTTTTGCTGCTGCTAAGCCGCTACCTGGAGCACCGCTCCCGTCATCGGGCAACGCAGATATCTGCCAATATGATGCAGTACATCCCGGTTACCGCTCACCGGCTGAGCGATGATGGCAAAGTTGAACCCTGCCTGGCAAAACACCTTGCCGTGGGCGATAAGGTACTGGTGAAAGCGGGTGAAACCATTCCGGTCGACGGCCGCATTATCGAAGGCGCTTCAGCCATTGATGAGTCCATGCTCACCGGGGAGTTTGAGCCGGTCCTGAAAGAAACTGGCGCGGCGGTATTTGGTGGTACGGTGAATCAACAAAATACCCTCACCATAGAAGTGCATCAGCAACTCAAATATGCACTGGTAAATCAGGTTATACGCCTGCAATCCACCGCCATGGCCAACAAGCCCAAAGCGGCGCAAATGGCAGATTCGTTTTCCCGTTATTTTGTTGTGGCGGTATTAGCGATTAGTGCCCTCACCTTTGCTTACTGGACTGTACAGGGTAACAACGAGGCATTCTGGATAGCAATTGCGGTACTGGTAGCTACCTGCCCCTGCGCGTTGGGCCTGGCTACGCCATCGGCGCTTACCTGTGCCATGGCCAGACTCAACAAACAGGGAATATTGCTCAAGCGCGCCGATGCGCTGGAGCAAATCACCGGTATCGATACCATTGCCCTGGATAAAACCGGTACCCTCACCGAAGGTAAATTCGGCATTGCCGATCGCTGGTTTGCGGATCCAACGCAGGCGGAGTATCACTTTAATGTAACGGCAAGCCTTGAGGCTCGTTCTGAACACCCTATCAGTAAGGCATTTTCTGCCAGCGAGTCATTTGCGGTGAGTGAATTTGAAGTCACTGCCGGCGGCGGTATTCGTGGCTCGGTAGAGGGTAAACAATACCTGCTCGGCTCAGCCACGTTTACCCAGGCAGACCCGTCTGCTGTACCGGTAAGCGCCAATGTGTACCTGGTTTGCAATGGCGAGTGCCTGGCGGCCTATGAAGTTACCGACAGTCTTAAGAGCGATACGGCTGAAACCCTCGCTGGGTTAGACAGCTTTCAGTTGGTGCTATTAAGTGGAGATACCCAGCAGAATGTTGATAAGCTGGCCGCTAAGCTGCCCCTGGCAGTGGCCACCGGTGAATTAACTCCACAACAAAAATATCAGGCGGTGCAAAAACTGCAGGCTCAGGGACATAAAGTCATGATGCTGGGTGATGGTATTAACGATGCGCCGGTACTGGCCAGTGCGGATGTTTCGGTTGCGGTGGGTAATGCCACTGATATTGCCCGCAATGCGGCGGACGTTGTGTTGTTGAGCGAGTCACTCAGCACCGTACCAGCACTGGTGGATATTGCCGCAAAAACCCGCCGCAAAATCCGCCAGAATATTTTCTGGGCGCTGGGCTACAACCTGCTTATTTTACCTTTTGCAGTTTCCGGCCTGCTGTTGCCGTGGATGGCCGTGATCGGTATGTCATTAAGTAGTATCATAGTGGTCTCAAACTCGACCCGATTATTAAAGTAAGGCGGTATTGTGAGTATAATTTATGTGCTGATCCCGTTGGCTATTATTCTGGTCGCGGTGGCGCTGGGGATTTTCTTCTGGGCGGTAAAATCCGATCAGTTTCAGGATCTTGAGCGCCAGGGCTACAGCATCCTGTTCGACGACGACTTACCCGAAGAAGAACGTCACCAACAAGCCAAAACCCAGGATAAAGCTAACAACGATAATGAGTGATTACAGCTTTATTTCGGCCTTTGTCGTAGGCCTTGCCGGCTCGTTACATTGCGTAGGCATGTGCGGAGGGATAGCCGGAGCCTTGCGAGCAGCAGTACCCGGCGGTCAGCCCCCCCTGCCCTATATTGTCAGTTATAACCTTGGGCGCATAACCAGTTATGCCATTGCCGGCGCCGTGACCGGTGTACTTGGTCAGGTGGCCCGCGCCTCAGTAAGCCATGGCCTGATGATTTTTCAGTTACTCAGCGCCGTGATGCTGATTGCCATGGGGTTATATCTGGCTCAGTGGTGGCGTGGTCTTGCTCACCTGGAAAAACTGGGGAACGGGCTTTGGCAACGCATTCGTCCGTGGTCGAAACGTTTTATACCGTTCAGGTCACCTTTATCGGCGTTTCCTTATGGTTTTATCTGGGGCTGGTTACCCTGTGGACTGGTTTATTCAACCCTTACCTGGGCACTAGTCAGTGGTGATGGCTTGTATGGCGCTGCAACAATGGCTGCCTTTGGACTGGGTACTTTACCCGCGTTGATTGCCGTGAGCCTGGGGGCTGGCTGGTTGTTAACGCTCCTGCAACACCCAAAGTCTAAGTCATTAGTCGCATGTTGCCTGATAATATATGCGATTTTCTTGATTTACCGCACCCTAACCGGTAATAATTAAACGACTCCCACACGGAGACGTAATCTATGTCAAAAGGCTCAGAATTTTCGATTCATTGTCAAAGCTGTAGTTTCAGCCATTTGTGCCTGCCGGTTTCGTTAAATAAAACCGAACTCGATTCGCTGGATGATATCATCGAGCGTAAAAAGCCGCTTCACAAGCACGATAAACTGGTTAAAGCCGGTGATAAATTTAACTCGCTTTACGCAGTGCGTGCTGGTTCATTTAAATCTTTTGTAAGTAGTAAAGACGGCGAAGAGCAAATCATTGGCTTTCATTTTCCCGGTGATATTATCGGCTTTGATGCGCTGCGCGAAAATGCTCACCAGAGCTACACCCAGGCGCTCGAAACCGCTATGGTTTGTGAGTTACCTTATGAAACGCTGGATAAAATGGCGGTTCAGTTCCCTAAATTGCGTCACCAGATCATGAGCTTTATGAGTGCCGAAATTAAGCAGGATCACGATCTGATGATGTTGCTTAACAAGCGTACTGCCGAAGAACGCCTGATATATTTTCTTGCGCATCTGTCCAAACGCTTTGAAGACCGTGGCTTTTCGCCGCGTCAGTATAACCTGAGTATGACCCGTAATGAGATTGGTAATTACTTGGGCCTGACCGTAGAAACCATCTCGCGTCTGTTAACTCGCTTCCAGAAGGAAGGCATTATCAAGGTTGATGGCAAACTTATCACTATCCTCGATTTTGAAGCGATGGATAATAAACTGCATAGCATGGATATTCCTTCCACCACTATTAGTTAGTCCGTTAAAAAGCTGTTTTTCTCTGGTTTTGTAGCATTACTTGATCCCAGACAAGTCTGAAACTGGAGAAACAGCTGTTCACGTCGTACACTCATAATGAATACTTCCCATGGAGAGTCGTTATGATTGAGTACAGCAACATCCTGGCCGTAGTAGAACCCGAAACGGACAACCAGCCTGCTATCTCCAGAGCCATTGAACTGGCCGAAAAAACCGGCGCATCCATTACCGCCTTAATGACCATCTATGATTTCTCTTACGAAATGACCACCATGCTTTCCGGTGAAGAGCGTGAGGCCATGCGTCAGGCGGTGGTGAACGAGAGAACAGCCTGGCTTAAGGGACAACTGGCAGAGTACGGCCAGCCTATAGAGGCTGCCGTGGAATGGAATAACCGCCCTTATGAAGCCATTATTAAATACGCCCTTGCCAGCAAGGCCGACATTGTGGTGAAAGCAACCCGCTCTCACGATGATTTACGTTCAGTAATCTTTACCCCCACCGACTGGCATTTAGTTCGCAAGTGCCCTGCTCCGGTACTGCTGGTTAAAGAGCACGACTGGCCCCGGGATGGCAAAATTGTAGCGGCAGTTAACGTAGGAACGGAAGACCGCGAACATGCCCAGCTGAATGATCGCCTCACTAATATTGCATTGGATTATGCCAGGTTGCTGAGCGGTCATGTTCATCTGGCCAACTGCTATCCGGGCACGCCGCTAAACATTGCCATTGAGGTGCCTGAGTTTGATCCCGAATCTTACAATGCGTCGGTGAAAAACCATCACCTTGAGGAAATGGAAAAACACAGTAATCAGTACAGCATTCCGCTGGATAATTGCCATGTAAAAGAAGGATTACCGGAAAAAGTTATCCCGCAGGTCGCCAAAGAGCTGGATGCCGAGCTGGTGATTATTGGTACCGTAGGTCGTGTAGGCATTTCAGCAGCACTCATTGGCAATACCGCCGAACACGTTATCGATGAACTCAACTGTGATGTACTGGCAATTAAACCCGAAGGCTTTGAAAGCCCGGTAAGCTAATACAGGTAGCTGTGGGAGGATTTAATTACTGCCACGACTACCTGGCCATTAATCAGGGATGCAGGCTACTCTGGCTTCACGTATAATGACGCCCATTGCAATATGGGCCTTTCTTTATCATGAGTTTACACATCAACGCCGCCGCGCCGGCAACGCAAACCAAGCAAAAATACAGCTTCAATAAGTTACAAAAACGCATTCGCCGTAATGTCGGCAAAGCCATTGACGATTTTGGCATGATTGAAGATGGCGACAAGGTGATGGTGTGCTTATCCGGCGGGAAAGACAGCTACACCATGCTGGATGTGATGATGTACCTGCAGCGCATTGCGCCGATCAGTTTTGACATAGTGGCGGTTAACCTCGACCAGAAACAACCCGGCTTTCCAGAGCACATACTGCCAGAATATCTGCAAAGCCTCGGCGTGGAATACCGTATTGTAGAGGAAGACACCTATTCCATCGTGAAGGATAAAATCCCCGAAGGTAAAACGACCTGCTCTCTTTGCTCACGGTTACGCCGCGGTATATTGTACCGCACCGCTACGGAGCTGGGTGCAACGAAGATAGCCCTTGGCCACCACCGCGACGATATGCTTGAAACCCTCTTTCTTAATATGTTTCACGGTGGCAAGCTGAAGTCTATGCCACCTAAGCTGGTCAGCGATGATGGCAAACATGTGGTGATCCGACCGTTGGCGTACTGTACCGAGCGGGATATTGAAAAATACGCGACTGCAGTTGAATTTCCCATTATTCCCTGTAACTTATGTGGCTCACAGGAAAATTTGCAGCGACAGAACATCAAAATGATGTTGCAGGACTGGAACAAACGGTTTCCGGGCCGCATCGAGTCAATGTTCAGGGCGATGCAAAATGTTACCCCTTCGCATTTGGTTGATAAAAACCTTCATGACTTTAAAGCCATCAAAGCAACAGGTGAAGCACAACCAGAGGGTGACATCGCCTTCGATGCCCCCGAGTTTGAACCCGAGAGCCGCCCTGACGCTGCAGACTCCATCAATATCGTAAACCTGACGGAATAAGGTTGCTATGAAAATAGGCATTGCCCTGGGCTCTGGTGCAGCCCGTGGATGGGCTCACATTGGCGTGATACAGGCACTCGAAAAACTTGGCGTTAAAATCGACGTAGTTGCAGGCTGTTCTATTGGCGCGTATGTAGGCGCTGCCTACGCCAGCGGTCGACTCGAAGAGTTAAAAGGCTGGGCTTCATCGTTAACAGAATGGCAAACCCTGAGTCTAATGGGCATTGGTATTCGCCGGGGCGGACTGGCAAGCGGCCAGAAGGTTTTTGATAAGTTGTCAGACGAATTTTGCGCCGCTACTTTTGAAACCATGGAAAAACCCTTCGCCTGTGTTGCTACCGACCTGTATTCGGGTCGCGAAGTGGTTTTTAATAAGGGTGATGTAGGTAATTCAATTCAGGCATCCTGTGCTATTCCGGCGTTGTTTTCGCCCATTGCGTACAATGACCGGTGGCTGGTAGACGGTGCCGTAGTTAACCCGGTACCAGTAAACCTGTGCCGCCAGTTAGGTGCCGACTTCGTTATAGCGGTTAATCTCAACGCTGATTTCAGGCCATTGCAAATAGCCCGGGAAACCGCCAAGCACGAAGAAACACAGGAAAAGAACGAGCATTTCTTTAAGAAAAGTCAGGATGTAGTACGCCAGTGGTTCTCACCCGAGCCCAAGGACAACAACAAACAGGCGCCGGGCATATTAAGTGTGATGAGCAGCTCTCTGGAAATTCTTCAGGCCAGGGTTACCCGCTCCCGCCTTGCCGGCGAGCCGCCGGATATCTTAATCGAGCCAACGTTAACCGATGTTGGCCTGATGGAGTTTCACCGCTGTGCAGAGCTCTGTGAAACCGGTGAGCAGGTAGTAAAACGTCTGGCAGAACAAATTCGTTATCAACTGGTGCTCGATGAAGTACTGCCCGCGTCAGAGGTTGATACCGACGCACTGGAAGCGCCTAAAGCACCGGATGAAGAAAACGAAGAAGTGAATTAAGCATAAGTAAAGGGGCTCATAGCCCCTTTTTATTTTGCGTCACACGCTCACACTAGCTTTTGGCCAGTGCCGTAATTCGTAAGGGGACCTGGGGTAATTTAAGCGATTTCCCCTGCTCCAGCCATTCGTTATCCAGCATTAGCATACCGTTGGTAATTGATGGCGCGCCGGGCACCGGTGCATCCAGTTCATCATCACTGAAACGGAATGTCAGTCCTTTAACCGATGGCATCATAAACGACAAAAAGCCGCCCATTTCGTTAAAGAAAGCTTCGTATTGTTGTTTGATGAAACCCAGTTCTTCGGCGCTGTACTCGGTTTTCAGGTGCTCTGCTGTGGTTTCGATTTGCACCGACATATCACATACATTTGCCGCATCCCCCAGATCAATCACTATCGCCGCATCGGCCAGTTTAAGGGCTCGTTCTTTGGGAACCAAAAAGCGCTGTTCCGGTGATATTGTTAAGGGGATATCCTGTTTCTGGGTGACTATGGTGGCCTGGTTGATAGGACACAGGTTACTGGTGCCCACTCTTATAAACCCAAAAGCAAATTGTAATGCAGACGTGTTTTCATCGCCTAATTTGTTGATATGGCTATAAAAGCGTTTGTATTCCACTTCAATTTGCTCGGCGCTAACGTTAAAGGCAGAAGCCAGCAAACTCAGTGCGACTAAGGTACGTTTCATTCGGTGATAAACCCTTTGTTGTATCGGATCATATTTTGCAGTTCATTGACGTAGGCAGCACCGCGTTCGGAATAGTTCATTAACCCTTCGGCCAGTGCCAGCCCCGTTACCGGCAATTGTGCCCGACGTAAAGAGGCTCTGATATGACGTAGCTCACGATATGCGTCATGACGGTTAATATTTCGCATGTAGGTGTAAGTAGCGCGCGATAAATTCTCAAATTTCGCCACTTCATGATTAGCACCGCTGTTACGACGGGCCGGCACAAAGCCACAGCCCTTTTTGTAACACCACAAACCAAAGAAGTTATACCCTTGCTGAGCAAAGCGTGATGTGCCCCAAGCAGACTCGTTAGCGGCCTGCATCAGGACCAGTTCAACCGGTAGAATATCGACCTTATTGAGTAGTTTTGGAATTTGCGCATCGGCCGGTAAATCCTGGCCTACCCGGTATTCGCCGGCGAGCCACTCCAGGCGTTCATCATCGTCCTCTGTCAGACTGTTACCAGCGGCCAGCTGACGCTGCAAGGTTTGCAGATAATGGCGCAGACTCAATAAGTAATCGTTTTGTTTTTCCACCTCGGGTTTTAAATAGGCAAAAAATGCTTTCTTCTTTTCCGTGGTATCGTCTATCGCTTTAAAGTTCGGTACGGGTTGCTCTGCCTGCTCAGTTTCCGGAACATCCAGAATGTCAGGCTCGCTGGTACCGGTCATCCAGGCAATAACCACTATCAGCGCCATAATGGCTATCGCTATCAGGATTATTTTACTGGTTTCCCGTTTATGCATCGAGTATCGAATCCTTGTCGGTCGGGTGAATTTGTTGCGGCGCTTCATCAACCCCGAACAGGTCGGCATACAAACGCCCCATTACCAGCGTATAGATTGGTCCGACCCACAAAATAGCAAGTCCCATGGTGAACAACACCAATACAAACATCATGGCAAACGCCAGTAGCAGTAACGTAAAAGATAATAAATAGCGGTTGGTAACCCGCGCAGAAAGGATTATTGACGGTAGCAGACCAAGCCGTTTCTCAACAATCAGCACAACGGTAAACTGGGTTACCAGATACACATACAAGCCCGGTAGAATGAGAAGGTTAAGCCCTACCTGCATCACCAGACTGATGAGCAGATTGGCTGTTACCAGTACCAGAATATGCGGAAAATACTGAAATAACTCATTAATGCTGGTCGATTTGTTTTGACTAAGTTTAATACCCAGCATCCTGAAACCAACGATCATCGGCGTCATCAGGATAAGCATAGCGATATCCAGCAAACCGGCATTGCTGATTTGCATACTTTCTACAGATGTCATATCGAGCGACAGTACATTGATCAGCACCATCATGGCCCCCAGACCGATTGCCATCAGCAACCCGGTGGCTTTTAACAGCAAGCCCAGATGCTGCTTATAATGGGTTTGTGCCTCAGCAAACAGTTGCCTGATATTAAACTGATATTCACCGGCCAGAGCACGTTCCAGAGCGGAGCTGTTAGCGGGTGGTTGATTATTGTCGGTCAAAATGTCGTCTCATCGGATAATCCCGGCGGGGAGTATAGCATTGCCATCAGGCTGGCCCAAACTACAAACCACCGACTCAGAGTGTTACCAATCGTATTGCCAGCGCCACTAACACTACACCCATTAACCGGTCCAGCCAGTAACCTTTATCGCCAATTAGTTTGGCCACTCTAGAGGTGCTTAGCAGATAAGATAAAAAGCAAAACCATACGCCAGTGGCGAACGCCAGATAAACGCCATAAATAGCCTTTACGGCAAAGGGCGTTTCAATATCAATAATGGCGGTGAACAGTGACAAAAAGAACAAAGTAGCCTTAGGATTCAGGCCATTGGTAAGAAACCCGCTTAGCAGTGCCTTTTTAGGACTGATAGCGGCGGTCTGCCCTGTTGCAGAGACCGTTGCAGCAGAATCCGACGGGCCGGCACGCAGCGCTCCCCAGGCAAGATAAAGTAAATAAGCTGCCGACAAATAGCTGATGGCCGAGTAAAGCCATGGGGTTGTTTTAATAACTACGCTCAGACCGATTAACGAATACGCTACGTGCAGCAATATTCCTAATCCAACGCCCACACTGGTATACATGGCAATGCGCCGGCCGTAACTGATGCTGTTACGAACAACAATGGCAAAATCAGGTCCGGGACTCGCGACCGCTACCAAATGCACCAGGGCAATGGTGATAAACTCACTCAGATAATCCATAAGTAACGATTCGCTCAGCAATGATCCTGAATAAACCGGGTGACAAACTCCGGCAGGGTTTTCCCCGCCTGCCCGACAATTTTTTCTTCAAACAAAGAGTTTTGCTGACTCGGCTCCAGGTTGATTTCGATGGTTCGCGCGCCGCTGTCGGCTGCCATTGCCACAAAATTAGCCGCCGGATACACCTGACCGGATGTGCCAACTGCAATAAAGACATCAGCCTGGGCCAGCGCCATAATGATATCGTCCATATGCATCGGCACCTCACCAAACCACACGATATCCGGGCGCATCTGCTCGCCTGGCAAACAACAACGGCACTCTGTGGTATCATCAAAGTCATCGTGCCAGGGAATTGCTCTGCCGGTATTACAGCAACGAGCTGAGAGTAACTTACCGTGCATATGCAGAACCCGTTTGCTGCCGGCGCGCTCGTGCAGGTCATCGACGTTTTGGGTAACCAGTAAAAATTGTTCGCCCAACGCCTGCTCCAAATCGGCTAACGCTTTATGCGCCGGGTTTGGCTGCACATCGGGTTGCAGCTGCGCTCTGCGTTCATTGTAAAAACGGTATACCAGCGCTGGATTGGCAGCGAAACCTTCAGGCGTAGCGACATCTTCAACCCGATGGTTTTCCCACAATCCGTTGTTATCGCGAAAAGTTTTAAGGCCTGACTCTGCCGATACGCCAGCTCCGGTTAACACGACGACCCGGGGTTTATACGTATTATTCATGGTTAACCTCAACCGGTAATGATGGATCACCTCCCCATTCAGACCAGGAGCCGTCATAAACAGTTACCTGTTCTGCGCCGGCCTCCAGGGCTGCCAATCCAATTACGCAGGCGGTAACACCCGACCCACAGGAACAAATAACCGGTTTGGTTAAATCGATACCCTGTTCGACAAAATAGTCTTTCAATGCCGCGGGCGATTTAAGGGTTGTACCGTTATCCAGTAATTCAGTAAAAGGGACGTTAACTGCCCCGGGCATATGACCACTGCGCAACCCGGCGCGGGGCTCCGGAGCACTGCCCTCAAAGCGCGGGCGGCTTCTGGCATCCCAGATAGTGACTGACGGCTCTTTGATAGCAGCAAGGACTTGGTCGGTGTTGCAGAACCATTCATCGCAGGCAGCACCGGTAAACGCTTGGGGGCTAGGTTCGGCGGGTTGGCTGACCACTTCATGACCAGCGGCTTTCCAGGCCGGTAGCCCGCCATTTAACACGGCTGCATTACTATGGCCCATTGCCGTTAGCATCCACCAAACACGGGGCGCGCAAAATAGGCCTGAGTTATCGTAAATCAGCACAGGCTTGTCGGTGTTGATACCGAGCTTGCCAAACAGTGCGCTTAGCGAAACCTGGTCTGGTAAGGTATGCGGGAGTGTCGAGGTGTGATCGCTGCCCTCGCCGTCCAAATTGAACTTAATAGCTCCAGGAATAAATCCATCGGCCGGATCGTCCGCCTGGCCTGACACCGGATTGGTCATGGAAGCAAACAACACAACGTAGTCAGTTAAGTTGCTTGCGCTAATATCGTTTACCGAAATAAGTCGCGGCAATGCTATCTCCCCAAAGTGCAACAAATAATGACTGCATCACCCTGTGTAAACAGTACAAGGGTGATATGAGATATTGCTTGGAATGATTATGCCAAAATTCCGCTGATATTTTAAATTATTTACTTAATAACAGCAGGATATGGGACTGAGCCTGGTGATAAGGTACTTCAGGATAAAAGCTGAGTCGCTCTACGATCACCGGAAAATCACCGACTTGTTCATTATGCTGGGCGAGAAAATCCGTGGTAATAAAATTAACGGCTGCTTCCAGTACCTTATCACCACCGGTGACTTGCAGGCTTGCGTAACGCCCGCCCGGAATAGTATCAACCCGCATGTCATCTTCCAGTGCTACCTGTTTAGCAGGCCTTTCGCAGGCCAGATCGAAACAAAATGCCTCTGGCGCAACGGTAGTTGGATCGTTATGCAAAAAGTTAAACGTACGGTACTGGGTTGGCGGCAGTTTGTGTTCCCGGCGCCAACCGATAAAACGCTGAATACTGGCATTTAATCTGGCTGGATGTCCGGTATGACGAAGTGCGCAAACGTCCAGCGAAGGCAATGAAACTATTGAGGTTTGAGCGTTAAAATTGTCATGTGAAGGTACTGACATAGTACTGATTTCCTCATTCCATTGATGTAAATAGGGCTGTAACGGTGGCGTTATAGTGACTGGTTGAGCTTTAAACTGAGTTGGCGTGTAGCCGGTTACCCGTTTGAACGCCCTGCTGAAACTGTCCGGGGACTCATAACCACAGTCAAAAGCAATATCGGTAACCGATAGCCAGGTACGGAATGACAACAAAAAGTAGCCGCGCTGAAGACGGATAAGTTCATTTAACTTCCCCGGGCCCACCCCCAGTTTTTGCTGACACAGGCGCTGAAAATGGCTCGGACTGTAGCCGGCGACTTTGGCCAGTTGATTGAGGGAAATACTCTGATCATGATGAGTTTGGAGATAATCCAGTACGTTTTGCACAGCGGCGTACCTGCTTTAACTAACTGATGGTAGGGCTACCCTATCAAACCCGGGAGTGCCCTGCCCGACAGATATTGCGATAGCGAGCTAAAACATTCTGACTTCCCGCTGCGGGAAGGGTATATCGACTTGTGCTTGCTGTAACGCAGCAAATATGGCGGCATTTAACGCATAACGAATCTCGAAATGACGGTTGGGATCAGCCCACACCCGTACGCCAAAATTAATGCTACTATCGCCAAAGCTGTCTACGCCAATGGCCGGGGCTTTCTCCTGTGACAAACCATCTACCGTAGCAACCGCTTCGGCAATTACCCGGGTAACGCCTTCGATGTCACTGGCATAGGCTACGCCAATCTCAAGCTCTATGAGCATTTGCGCAGCTGAGTTATGCAGGATTTCACCCACTATTAATTTATTAGGGATTTGGATAGAAACGTTATCTTCGTTGATCAGAATGGTGTAAGGCAGCATAACCTTATCCACCACGCCGGCCACACCACATACCTGGATGGTATCGCCAACCACAAACGGTCGGGTAATTATGATGGTAAAACCTGCGGCATAGTTAGCCAGCATGCCCTGAATAGCCAGGCCAGCGCCTAAACCCACGGCGCCAACGGCGGCGATCAGCGGTGTTATACTGATACCAATATTGCCCAGCGCAATAATGATCACCAGACCTAAAATAATAAGTTTGCTGGCACCCCCGGTAAAACGGCTAAGCGTAATATCAATATTACGCCCCACCATCATGTTCTCAACTACATTACCGATTTTGGCGGCAATCCACCAACCAATCAGCAATATAACCAGCGCACCGGCTATCTGAAAGCTGTAGGTAACGGCATATTCAATCAGAGTATCGTAAAGGGCCTGAGCTTGTTGTAATTCTTCTTGCATAATAGCCGGCATAGGAATGACTAAAAGAGTTAACAGAATAAACAACAATGCCGTTCTTCACAAGCAAATGGCCTGCCTGTGTTAATTGATGCGCCAGTGCGGGACTTAATGTATTCGGCATGGGGATGACTAGCGTGCCTCAGACATAAAAAATGATAAAAATACCTACGTTGGGGCAAGATTGATTCATTTCGGTGCAAATTTACCACTTATCTACTATAAGTTATTCATTTTATTTACTTCAACAATGCTAAAAACTGGTCTCTACTTTGCTAGTTATTAGTCTGTAATAAGTTAACTACATTGTCTGGTAAATGGATTAAAGCGGAAAAGGAAGCCGAATGAAGACACTGATTGAATCACCTGCTCTGATACTGATACAGGCATTTGGCTTAAAGCAGACAGCGTTTCTAATTGTATTTTGTAATATGGCCGGTTATTTATATATAGCCTTTACGCCTGTCGCCTACCTGCCCGTGACCGTAGTGTGCGGATTACTGATGACCTGGCTGGTTGCTTCTATGCTGACTTGTTTACTCGATGAACTGTTCATTATTGATGCCCTCCTGGCCGACGCCAGTAAGAGCCATAATGAATTTGAGTTGATCACCAGAGCACCACGCATCCTGACCAATCACATGAAGTCGGTATTTGATTTAACTAAGGAAATTTCACGGGAGCGGGACAAATTGGAAGAATACTTCTCCGAAATGAAATATTCCTCGCTGCAGATGATTGAATCGGCCAACAAGGTATCGGTCAATGCTACCGAACAATCGGCCGCTACTGAATCTACCGCTGCTGCAGTAAATGAGCTTACGGTATCTCTGGGAGAGATTGTAGAAAAATTCACCCTGGTAAACGAAGCGGCCGAACGGGCGAGCGATTTTGCTCATCAGGGCTCGCAAAATATTGCTGACCTGGTGAGTGAATTTGCTCTGGTACAACAGGAGGTTGCGCAAACACAGCAAGCGATAATAGAGTTAGGACAATCCGTAGAAGCAGTACTGAGCCTGACCAGTGCGATTCAAAGTATCGCAGAACAAACCAATTTATTGGCTCTGAACGCCTCCATTGAAGCTGCCAGGGCTGGCGATATGGGCCGCGGGTTTGCAGTAGTAGCCGATGAAGTGCGCAACCTCGCTGAAGACAGCCGTAAAACGGCCGACACCATTAGCCAGCGAATGGCTGAGCTTGATAGCCAGCGCATTGAGGTAGCCGATAAAATGCAAAGCGTTACCGACCACTCGCAAATATGCTCAGACAAGGCGAACAGTGCCGCCGAAATGCTGGCTCAGATTGAAACCGAATCTGAAAACTCTAAATCTCAGGTCATTGAAGTCTCGGCCATTACCACCCAACAAAGTAAAGCCACCGAGGAAATTTCAAAAAGTATTGAACGAGTTGTGGAAGGCGCCATGGAAAATGCCAGCATTGCTCGTCAGACGTCTACCGTGGCCGATTATCTGCGCACCCTTACAACCCGCTAGGAGAAACCAATGATTGCTGTCATTTCCGGGATGATTATCTTGTTGTTTGTGTTGGTGGGTATTCAGCTATCCATTACCAGAAAACAGCAAAAAGAAAACTTCAGAGCGACATTAAAACTGGTTGCCATTATTAAGCGCATCATTGGCCTTAGCCAGAAGCACCGGGGATTAACCGCTACTTATCTGCAAGGCAATCAGGCGGTAGCGGGTGAACTTCACGAAATCAGGCGCAACATTGAGTTGCTCATTAGTGATGCTAACCAGATTGGCCTGACAACCAGTGAGGCACGCTGGGAAGCCTACCTGGATCACTGGCGACGGCTCGAATCAACCAGTATGCAACTTACACCACCAGAGAGTTTTAAACAGCATACCAGCCTGATTGAAACCTTATTATACCTGCTACAGGACGTAGCCGAGCACATTGAGTTTGCCGAGACGGACCCATCCATCAACGACGCTCACTTTTTATGGCGGGAATTTCCCCAACTGGTGGAATATATCGGTCAGGCCAGAGCAATAGGCGTTGCCACGGCGACTAAAGGCGTGTCTACCCAAATTGATAAAGTAAAACTGGGCTATCTGTGCGAAAAGATTAATCTGATGAGCGAAACCGTGTTCGGTAAGTTAAATCAGGTCGCCAGCGTTTCAGAAAGCAGCCAGTTGCACCAGGCAAAACAAGCCTGCCTGCAAATGGTCTGTTTAATTAACGAGCAGTTAATCGGCCCCGATAAGGTTAGTATTACCAATCAGGATTACTTCGCCAAAGCCAGTCACACCATGGAGCAATGTAATACTTTGCTGGATAACGAGTTGTCGGCAATTGTTACCCGGTTTAGTGATTAACAGCCTGTTCAGGCGGGTTGCATAGCTCCGACGGGCAGAATAGTTTGTCCTCTACCCTGCTTTTTGGCGGTGTAGAGTAATTGGTCGCAGTGGGCAATTGCCAGATCGATATCCTCATAACTGCTGAGTTCGACCAGCCCACAAGAGAAAGATACCGCAAACTCCTCAGCGGTACTTTGCCAGGTGGAAGTGGCCTGCAAAGCCGCTCGAATATCATCCATCACTTCTTTTGCCTGGTGTACTGTGGTGTTTTTTAGCAGTAGCAGGAATTCTTCTCCGCCGTAGCGACAATATTGATCGGTACTGCGTAATCGCTGTCGTATAATCTGACTGCACTTAACCAGCACTTCATCACCGGTTTGATGGCCGTAGGTATCGTTAACTTTCTTGAAGTGGTCGATATCAAGTAACGCAATACAATTCCCTTTACGAGGTTTGGTAAAAACCTTGGTCAGCAAATTAAACATAAAACGTCGGTTTGGTGCATTGGTAAGCGGATCAGTATAAGCCAACTGATGGATCCGTCGCCGTTGCACAAACAACCAGGCTGCCAGAGTGGCTATTAATAACATCACTAACAACGCGATGATCGTTTTGAGGTTGGCGGTTTCGATGACTTGTTGCTGAGCGATGTGGTCGGCTTTTAATTTTTCAAAATTAACCAGCTCAATATCTGCCTGCATGCCTCCGCTCAGTTTTTCCAGCCGGTTATTTAAGGCATTCAGTAACTTGTCACGTTCTTGCTTTACCAGTTGATAACTGGCCTTAATGGCTAGCTCAGAATCACTGTTAAATTCAGCTAAAAAACGTTCTAACTCAGTAACATGTTTAAAATCGGTCAGATTAAACTGGTTTTCATTTTCGGCCATAACCTGTTTGAGTTGCGTAAGTAGTGCCTTTGCAGCAGGCATATCCCTGCTTAAACCTGCTTCCGTGGTATTAACGGCCAGCATTCTGGCTTCATCAACCACATCCCAGTCTTCTGGTTTTGACGACAACCTGGCCAGCCCAAGCAATTGAAAAGCCTGCTGCAAATCACCCGGTTGCCCACGTCTCGCATACACAGACACCTTGGCCAGTAAGGCATAGAGCTGCGCAGACGGATGCTCTCGCTGGGCTATAACCAGCAGTTTATCAGCATAAGCAAGCGCCTCGTTGTATTTACCCAGCTGGCTGGCTAACAAAACCATTAAAAAATAATCACTGCTGGCCATCATTTGCGGTGAAGTTTTCGTTGCCAAATCAAAATAGGCTTCGCCATATTGGTAAGATGACTCATAAGCTCCTAAGTCATAAAGAATGGCAAATAGGTGAAAGAGAACAAATTCCTTATCGAATAACAGGCCATACATATCATTACCGGTATTGGCCTGTATTTCAGGTAGCGCGTACATCAACTCTTCCAGCGCGTTTAATGAGTCCTGTTTAAAATCGAGATAAAAAACGGCCAGCATACTGGCAACCTGAGCAACAGCAACTTTGTTGCCGGTAATTAAGAGCTCCTGTTTAAGCGCCTGAAGCTTAGCTTCGTCCTGCTCAATAAAGCCCGCCATCAGAGAGCGTGCAGCCGCATAATAAACTTCATCACCGGCTTTTAGTGTTTGCCAGTCTGCTTCTGACGGAGACTCGATGGATTGCCATGGGGTATATTGAGCCAATTCTGGCTGACCACCCTGAACATAAATATAGCGAAACACACGGGCAACGGGGGTATTCGCAGTCAACAGATCGGTTTGTCTGGCTGCTTCAATAAATTCTGCAGTATCTTTATTTCGATAATGAAAGAGACCGGAATACTGGTAAAGCGATGGTTCAGCCTCGGCGGCCTGAGCAACAGGAAAGAAAAAAAATAAAAAACAACAACACGCGAAAACCTTAGCTTTAAACACAAAAATCCCTTTAGTGCGTTAACGACAAACTAATAGGGTTAACTTACCTTTAAGACCAGATAGATGCAATTACCGTGGAATCATTGTTGCGCTAGTCGTCAGCAAGAAAATCTCACGAAAACATTTAAAATAATAGCTAAACCACGATGCCCGTTGCTACGAACATCGTGGATAGATAGAGGGATTATGAGGCTTCGCTATCTGGCAACCAGCACAACGCCGCCCTGGCCTCTTAATGACAGCGTCATCCGGCCATTTTCAGGTACGGTGACTTTTTTGCTTTGCGTTTTGTTATTTGCGTTATCAAACAATAATTGCACCGATTTTCCGGCTAGCATCGGCAGGTTAACAGATAGCTCTTTGGCACTTTTCTCGCCATTTACCGCTACTACATACCAATGGCTGCCCTGCCGTCTGGCCAGTACAACATGTTTACCCGGATAGCCGTCGACAAACTGGGTTTCATCCCATGTGGCGGGGACCTCGCGAATAAAGTCGAGTACATGCTCAGGTTGCTCATTGAGGTTATTAGGCGTTAAGCCAAAATGCTGCACCGGTGACTGATACAGCACACTGGTTGCCAGTTCAAAGGTGTCGGTGGTTGAACGAATCGTTCCGCGCTGCTGATCGCGGGATAAGCGGTCATTTAAAAAAACCGGCGCAAAATCCATTGCAGCAACGGTATTACGCGTAAACGGCAACATGGTGGCGCTGTACGCGTGCATATCCAGTGCATTCTGGCTAAATACCAGGTTTTCAGACGCTAAAACGGCCTCTGAGGTGACGAAGTTCGGAAACATGCGCTCCCAACCCCGCGGTAACGTGCAGCCATGAAAGGTTACCCCTATGCCATAATCGTTAGCGTCTGACAGGATCCCTTCGTAAAGCGCCATGGTGGCTTGTTTATTACCGCCAAAGAAATCAACCTTAATCCCTTTTACGCCAATCTTTTGCAACCAGGCCATTTCCTGTTTTCGGGCAATAGACGTATTCATTTTGTCCTGAGGCGTTTGTGGCGCATCGTTCCACCAACCGTTTGAGTTGTACCACAGGATCACGGCTACGTTTTTATCCGCAGCATACTGCACCAACTCTTCCATTTTATCCCGGCCGATACGGGCATCCCACCAGTTATCAATCAGCACATATTCAAAATTAAGTTCGGCGGCCATATCAATGTACTTGATCTGGTCCTCGTAATTAATGCTGTTATCCTGCCAGACAATCCAGCTCCAGGTTGCCCTACCCATCTTGTAGTCTTCAGATGGCTCATACAAAGGCTTAACCACATCGTAACTCACTGTTGTTTCAACAATGGGCTCTAAATCCTGCCCCACCGTAATGGTGCGCCAGGGGGTGGTTGCCGGTAATGCCATAGAGGCATAGGTATCACCAATACCGGCATTTTCACCGGGTTGTGGAAAGGCAATCTTGTAAATCCCTTCGGCATTGCCCTCACTGAGACGAGAGCCTACGTAATGGCTGTCTACCCCGGTTTCAGACAGTAATAGCCAGCCCTTGTCGTCATTTTTAAACAATGCCGGAAAAGTATAGCCAACGCCGTTTACAGAGGCTTTGGCCATCGATTCATGGTAGGTATACCCTTCTTCGTAACTGGGCTTAGTGCCGTTCCAGCCTGTCATAGGCAGGGCTTGGTGGGTAATAAAAGTTGTCGCTTTGTTTGGCAGGTTAAAACTGGTGGCTTCACTGAGTACCTTGAAGCGGGTCGCTTCATTATTGGATACCACGTGGTAACGCAGTGCGATGTCGTTATCAGACACCTGGAATATGATGCTGATCTCATCCCCTTTTGCATTACGAAAGCGACTGGTTAAACCGTTGGCCTCATAAGTCACCTGACTGACTTTTGCTCTATCGAGTTCGTACTGTTCCAGAATGGTGTTACGTTTGCTGTCGATATACGTCAGGTTCTGACTAAAATCTCCAATAGAACTGTTTAGTCCCAGCGGTGAACTTTCCAGAAATACTTCACCCATATAGGTAACAGTGTAATGAGGTTTACCCTTTGATAGTGACAATGAAACGGCGAGTTGATTATCCGGCCCTTTGATTGTTTCCAGTAGTTCAGCCAACGCCGTCTTGGGCGCAATAACGGTTGCCAGGCAAATCGGCAATATCATTCCGTAGCGTTTCATTGAGTATCCTGTATTAGTTAGTAGCCTATCCTTATTAAGTTATCATAATACAATACGACATTAACAATTTAATAACTAATCAGATTTGGTTTTACCCGACATTCCGCATCAAATTCAGGAATAAATCTCTTGGTATAATGTGCCAAGTACATCAATGATCACCTGCTGGCGCTCCTGTTTGTCTGTGATTACGGGGGGAGAGTCACCAATGCTGACTTCGTGGATCCCACTAAAACACAGAAATACCCATCGTGCCGTTGGCTTCTGGGACGGTTTCTTTTTCATGTCAGGGAAGTATTGTTGTCTTTCTTTTAATGACGTTCGGATCCGGTGTTCAAGGGCGGCGTATATCATCAGACTGCACGTCATCACCATGAGCAGCGCTTCAATCCTTTCCGGTTTCTTTAGAAACAGTGAGGATGTCAGAAATTCCGGACTTTTGAGAAAACGAAATCCCCGCTCAACATGTTGCTGGGATTTGTAGGTATCTAACACTGTCTGCATACTGAGTTCCCCGCTACAATCATTGGTTGCGAGGATAAACATCCCGGTTTGCGCCTGAGCTATTCCAACTTTATCCAAACAGGTGGCTATCAGCCCATCGAGTTGGTATTCATAGTATGCTGGCTGTTGTCCTTTTTTGGGGCGACCTTTACCTAAGAACACGGGGTGGGCTATACAGTCAAACTCACTGATGCGGGTTGTTTTTAACGTCTTGCTAAAGACTTTCATTGCCGTCTCGGCATCGGTCTGGCAGGCAAAGCGTTGCTTACACAATTTAATAAATTGCTTGTGCTCTTTTTCACTGCTTTTAAGTAAATTGCGGGCCAGTGTCTGCTGCTCCCGTTTAGTCGCCTGCTCACTGCGCAGAATCAACCATTTCTGTTTCACTCCGGCATAGTCTGCATCCACCCAACAACCGTGGTAACCGTTACCCATGGCAGTGAGACTGGCTTCCGTCACGTTGCTTACGTGCTGCCTGGCGTCTTTGATGGTCATGGGGACTCGTGAGATAAACAATTGGTTCTGTGTTGCCAGGGCAGTGATAGATTCTTCAGTATAAAGCGCCGCATCGGCAACAAAATATCGGCATTGTTGTGCGGCCTTTAAACACTGAATATGGTGACGGGTGACTTCTGCAAAAGCTTTCTGGTCATTCGTATTGCCACTTAAAGCCTGCATATAGACAGGGATACCGGCTTGATTTTCACAAATCAGCTCCAGTATCACCTGGTTTAATTCTGGCCGGTGGTCCCGGCTGTAACCTTTAACCAGCTCAATGCGTTTAGTCTCGCTATCTTGTTCATCAACAGCGTATTCACCATCGACATGAAAACTGGTGATATCCAGGTGCACAGCGTTACTGGCTAACCCCAGCGTGTCGACCACTCGCTCAGCCATGACTTGATATAGCGACGACACGTCTGCTTCATAGAGGGCATCAAGACACCGACCAAGTACATCATCATTCAGGTGCTTGGCCTGTACACCCGGACCAATCAGGCGTTCAGTGGGTTTGTCAGCGAAAAAATCTGCAAACATGTGTAGGGTGCGACTGTGAAAACCCAAACCATTGAGAAGCATGGCGACAAAGGCTTCTCCATGAGTCACCTTATGCTCATTGTTTTTTGGGATAACCGCGTCAATCATCTTAGCGATACCAAGCTCCCGACACATACCGGATACTAAACCAAGATGGTCCATGCGTTTGATAGTTAACCCTGATAGGGAGGAAGTAGAAATAGCCATTTTGTTGCACCCAAAGATGAGTAATAGATCAAAATGGGGGATCGGTGTCAAGAAAAATAAATCAGTTAATTAGGTGCGGAATGACGATTTTACCCGTTATGATAATCGGTATTCAGGGGGAGTTTTAAAAAAGGAAAATTGCAGAAGTAAAACAATATAATCCGGACACAATAGCAGATATCAAAGTCTGTTTGAGTTTGTGAATAATAGAGAAGTTTATATTTGAAATGGTGCCCGGGGCCGGACTTGAACCGGCACGCTGTTACCAGCGAGGGATTTTAAATCCCTTGTGTCTACCAATTTCACCACCCGGGCATGGGTTGCACTGGTGTGCTGGTGCGGGCTGGTTGCCCTTAAAAAATGGAGGCGGAACCCGGAGTCGAACCGAGATCCACGGATTTGCAATCCGCTGCATAGCCATTCTGCCATTCCGCCTTTGATTGCGTTGTGACGACAGGCCGTCTACTGCAAACGCAACATTCGAGAAATTGGAGCGGGAAACGAGATTCGAACTCGCGACCCCAACCTTGGCAAGGTTGTGCTCTACCAACTGAGCTATTCCCGCTTTAATTTCGTGCTGGTTAACTTACCGAATGGCTCACTTACCTGATGGTAAAACTCCTGAGAGTTGTTGTGCTCCGTTCTAGTCAGTATGTCCTGCTTCGAATGTGGGAGGCATTTTACTTGCCCTCACGAATGTGTCAACTACTAAAAAACCACATTCGACGCTATTTTCACCAAAAACGGATCGTTTGGTCATAAATCCGTCATTTAGCTCAAAAATTGCTAATTTTTAATGCCTGATAAATGCGGCCAGGCTGCCCGCGTGTAGCTAATCATTGACCAAACCGACAGCCAGGTAGCGATATAGAGTAAAATATAACCCAGTGAAACCCAGTAAATTGGAAAACCCATAAACTCTTCCAGGCCCGACAACAGCCCAATTAAGGCTAACATTTGCGCAGTGGTTTTCGCTTTACCGATAAAAGACACCTGAACAGTATCCCGTACTCCCTGAGAACCCATCCATTCCCGTAAGGCGGAAACATAAATTTCCCGCACTAACAGTAAAATAGCCGGCACGGTGATCCAGACTGAATCATAAGAATGAGTAATCATTAATAAAGCCGCAGCAACAATCAGTTTGTCAGCTACGGGATCTAAAAACGCACCAAATGGTGTTGATTGCTGTAACTTGCGGGCCAGGTAGCCATCAAACCAATCGGTAATGGCCGCAAACCAAAAAATAAAAGCAGCCGTTTCGTGCGCCCAACGCCAGTCGAGAAAATACACACCTACAAAAATTGGAATTAGCACTACCCGGATTAGGGTAATTACGTTAGGGATCGTCCACATAAACTACTCGGAAGGGGTTTCCTTTTTATTAAGGCTATTGTCACACGATATAACCGATTAAGAAACTGCCAATTGAATTTAATATAAGGTGACTCTTATTAATTATGCAAATGGTCGTAAATCGTCTCGGCCAGCTCATCGCTGATCCCCGGTACACTGGCAATCTCATTGCGGCTGGCTTTTTTAAGCCCCTGCAGACCCCCCATGTATTTCAGTAGCGCCTGACGTCGCTTAGCCCCGACTCCCGGGATAGACTCCAGTGAGCTGGTTGTTTTGACTTTCTGACGGCGATTACGGTGCCCGCTTATGGCGAATCGGTGCGACTCATCCCGAATATGCTGTATAAGGTGCAGTGCCGGACGGTCTGCGTTAAGGGGAATGGTATCGTGGGTATCAGCCAGGATCAGCGTTTCCAGACCGGGTTTACGGGTGGTGCCCTTGGCTACCCCAATTAGCAGTGGCTTTTTGTCGTGCGGCCAGTCGGCAAAGAAATCTTCAGCCTGGCCCAACTGCCCTTTACCGCCGTCGATAAAGAGAATGTCAGGGATTTTCTCCGCATCCTGCACGTTTTTATAACGCCGCTTTAAGGCCTGAGCCATGGCGGCATAGTCATCACCGGGTGTAATGCCTTCAATATTGTAGCGTCGGTAATCGCTCTTTAATGGCCCTTCACGGTTAAACACCACACAAGAGGCCACGGTTTGCTGACCGGAGGTATGACTGATATCAAAACATTCCATGCGCTGAATAGGATCGTCCCACTCCAGTGCTGATTCTAAATCGATATACCGGGCAAACACCGACTTTTGCTGACCATACTGGGCATCCAGGGCATTCTTCGCATTGGCCTGTGCCAGTTGCAGGTATTGTTTCTTTTCTTCTCTCGCGCCGCGGTAAAAGCGTACTTTGTGCTTGGCTTCCTGACTGAGCAGATCGGCAATAGCGGCTTCATCCGACAGTCCCTGGGGTAACACAATTTGTTTCGGAATAATTTTATTGCCGGCCAGATAGAACTGCAGCAGAAATGCTTCGAAAATTTCGCTCTCGGTGGTGGTCGATGGAATTTTCGGGAAGAACGCTTTGCTGCCTAACAGCTGGCTGTCGCGGATAAACATCACCTGAATACAGGCCATGCCACCACGGTAGGCAAACCCAAAGATATCCATTTCATCCTGTGTGCCAGCCACCCACTGGCGCTCCTGTACTTTACGCAATGCGCCAATCTGGTCACGATAACGCGCTGCAGCCTCAAAGTTAAGCTGTTCACTGGCGGCTTCCATCTTGTCGGCTAAAGAATTGATGACCTGCTGGTTTTTTCCTTTAAGAAACATTCGGACCAGCTGAACCTGTTCGGCATATTCTTCATCACTGATATAACCTTCTACACAAGGCGCCGAACAACGTTGCATCTGGTATTGCAAACACGGGCGACTGCGTGCGCGGTAGTAGCTGTCTTCACACTGGCGTACCGGAAACAGTTTCTGCATGGTGCGCAGGCTTTCTCTTACCGCCCAGGCGCTGGGATAAGGTCCGAAGTATTCCCCTTTACGCTTTTGTGGCCCACGGTGAAAGTCTAGCCTTGGGTGTTCATGGGCAGAAAGAAAAATAAAAGGGTAAGACTTATCGTCACGCAACAGCACGTTATAACGTGGCCGGTATTTCTTGATGAAGTTATTTTCAAGCAGGAAGGCTTCGGTTTCGCTGTTTACCACCGTCACATCCATACGGGCTATCTGACTGACCAGCGAAATCGTCTTCGGGTTATCCAGGTGTTGTTTAAAATAACTGGAAACGCGGTTTTTCAGGTTTTTGGCTTTTCCTACATAAATAACTTCATCAGCGGCGTTGTACATGCGGTACACGCCGGGCTGATGAGTTAACGATTTAAGAAAAGCGTTAGAATCAAATTCTGTCATTGAATCCTGTCAGCAACTACGACAGTTCAATAAGCTTATGGCGCAATGCCAGGTGGGTTAGCTCAACGTCGGTGCTGATTTCAAGTTTATCGAACAAGCGATAACGATACGTGTTTACTGTCTTCGCGGCAATATGCAATTGTTCAGCAATATCCGGCACCTTCTGACCACGGGTAATGCGAATGGCAATATCCAGCTCTCGTCCCGACAAGTCACTAAAAGGGTTATCGTTGTCTGGCGATAACTTGCTCATTGCGATGCGCTGGGCGATCTCCGGGCTCAGGTATTTCTGACCAGAGGCCACTTTGTAAATCGCGTTGATCATCTCATCCGGCTCAGCGTCTTTGGTTAAAAAACCAAACGCCCCCGCCTGTATTACCTGAGATGGAATTGGATCTTCTTTTTGCATGGAAAGGCCAATTACTTTAATGCTCTCACCAATGCGCAAAATTTGGCGTGTGGCTTCAAGACCACCAATGCCCGGCATATTTAAATCCATTAATACAACGTCAGGCGCAAGCTTCCTGCAGTTCTTTACGGCTGATTCACCATCTTTTGCTTCACATACAACAGAAAAGTCGGCGACATCCTCAAGAATACGTCTGATACCCGTTCTCACCAGGTCATGATCATCTACTAGCGCTATCTTGATCATGTATTACTCACTTCGGCTGTTTTAGTCATTATTTATGAAAGGTGTCCTGTACCCCGCTCGTCTCTCACTTATTAAACGAGCAATTGCACCTTTTCCTGTGCCAATACAGCGCATATTAATCAAAAATACGGGTAAAGGTAAGCCTAAATGAATGTTAATTTAGCGGCATGGGTATAAATCAGACAATAAACCCGCGCTGTCAGCCCTCACTTTAAACACGACAGCGCGTCTTCGGCGATATTTAATCCAGCAAAGACCCGTAATATTCCGGTTGCCAGTCATTATCATCATATATATACAAGGCCTGGGAGACGGTTTCATTGGTTGCCGATAACCTTAAGTGTTGCCGGCCAGCTGAGGCCGGGTAAATCACACTGCAGGCAAGATTCTGGTAAACGTGATCGACCTGAGGCAGCAGAGCCAGTGAATTGCCTTCACGACTTTGATTAGTCAGGCTAATGGCGACCTTACCTGAACCATAATGTGTGCCAGTCACAATGCCCCGGCTTGCGGCCCCTGTGACCAACGTGAAGCCGCTGCTGGCCGATATTTCCGCCGCTAGCACGTGTAATGGCTCTCCGGCTTGGTCAAACTGCCAGCTAAGTAAGCTTTTATCGTTTTCGCCAACCACCCCATCCCACTGAAAATAAAGCTCCCGCCGCCAACGGCTATTACTGCACAACTTATTCGCAGCGAAAGCCGGCGTATTTAGCTTTTTAGAAATGAATTGAAAGTTTGGATAGTGAAAGCAGCTTTCCTGTCGATTTGTCAAACCCCACAGTCAGCCGTATCGCTTTTCTAAAGGCAATAAAAAACCCGCAACATGTGCGGGTTTCTTAAATTTGGCGGAGAGTGAGGGATTCGAACCCCCGGAACTACAACCTATCGACAAACCTAAATTAATACAACAACTTAAAGATAGCGCCTTTTGGAGAAATGTACCAGTTTTTTGTACCTTAAGTTAATTCATCCATTTGACTAACCAAACCATTTAATTTTTCTTCTAACTTGAAGATAGCATTCTTCTGCTTTATTCGACTATTGTTGTCCGTTGAATTTGCATAAGACCACTTCATATTATCGAGTTTCCCCTTCAAAAATCTGAATTCCATATCGAACCTTTGGTATTTAAGTTCCTTATTCCTAAGTACCACTTGTTCAGCCTGAATTCTATTTTGTTCCACAAGCTCTCCCCGAGACTCCTTCATCTCTTTCCTTTGAGCTGCAAGCTCTTTACGCTGCATCTCAAGTTCCTGTCTTTGCATAATCATAGTGTAAATAAGACCCGCAAAGGCTAACCCACTGAATAGCGCATTGACGGCCCCGAAGGCATCACCATTGGACGCTCTTGAGGACAGACTCGGGACCCACAAAGGATAAATGAAGGCATTAAACAACCAGAAAGTAACGACGAGAGCAGCCCCACGCCAGAACCATTTAAACCTGTAGTACCACCGTAGCTTGCTAATTGTTCGTCTACGGCCCCACTTAATCTTTGAACGCATAACGTCTCCCTGTCTAAAAGATGACCAAAAGGTCTCTCCCTCCGGCCTACAACTAAAATTATTTTCTTACGTATACAAGGGATATTACACCACAGGATTGAGGACGTCTTCCATTGAGTTAAAGCCTCCAAGACCTCAGCTAAAGGGCTCCGTCCCACTAGTGGAACAATCCCACGAATGGGACTTAATTTAATGATTTACAACAGGTTTAACCCCATCTTAGGATGTCTCCCGAGTTCAACCACAAGGAGCAAACACAATGAACTTTAACGAGCCTGTAGTCTTCTGTGAGAAGCAATGCGCCGCCGCCAATTACCCTGAGGACCTCATCCCTGATTTCCTGTGGGCAGCGGCCCCACAAGACCTCTTCAATGTCACTGTGAACAACGTTCTTAAGTACCAATGGGATGAAGTTACCGACCCGGAGACGATCGCCGAGACAATCCGAGAGTGGCGTCCTTTCATTATCGTTGGGGCAGACTTCTATGCCGGTAAGAAGCTGAGTCACTGAGATGTCGTGAGGCCTCGTCTTTAGGGGCCTCCGTCAAAGTCCCCCCATATAGGAAAAAGAAACAAGAAAGCCATTAGAACAAACCCTTATAGAATGCGGCTTCCGTGGCTCTCGCTCCATATAGGAGAAAAGACATACCTCCCCTTCGCTTCCTCCTTGTCTGATAAGGCTTCCGTAACACTCCCCCCATATAGGAGAAAGGACACATCGACACAGGGACCAGTTGACCAACTTCTTCGAGCAGAGAGTCGCGGATTATTCCGTCTCGAATATGTCCGGTGAGTGGGTTTATCCGGCCTAAAAAGGGCCGATCCGGGGAATCGCTGAAACCCTTATAGAATGCGGCCTCCGTCAAAGTCCCCTCATATAGGAGAAAGAACATTCGACGAAGTGGACCCTTAGGACAGTCTTAAGGATAGTCCTTAGGACAACCCCCTAGGACATCTTAAGGAGTCCGTCTCTTTCTTCCTCGTCGAGTGGAACGAGTCCTCCCGCTCCAAAGGAACCTTAAGGGCAAACCCTTACAGAATAGGCCCTACAGATTTGTCCCCTCAAACATGAAGAAGAGACGCAGTGAACCTAAAAGCCGCCCCTTACAGAATGCGGCCTCCGTCAAAGTCGCTCCGTATAGGAGAAAGGACACAGAACGATTTCAATCCTAACGACACCCCACGAGGTCCACTCCTGCCTACGTGGTCGTTAGGCCCAAGTCCCGACGTCAGACTTACCGAACCGTCTTGTAGGTAAGCCGTCGGGCAATCCTATTCCATTAGTTCCTGCGCAAAGTGGATAACTTTGGACGTCCTCCGGGGCGTCCCCCCCTTTTTGCAAACTCGCTGAACACCTTTTAACCACCACATAAGGAATCAACACCATGACCACAGAACGACAACTACGTAAGCACTACGGCACGACTCGACGCCGGGTAATGCTATGCGCCGACAAGCAAACCGAGAGCTTCATTCTGGAAGCTCAGGAGCGCCTTACGGAGCTTACCGGGGCGAAGCCTAGCCTGTCTGTCGCTATGACTTATCTCATTAAAGAAGGCCACAACCTCAAACCACGAACCCAAGGAGTAAACCCAATGGACACCAAAGCTCGTTTTGAAGACCTCAAGGCAATGATCTTTATCACCCTATGGTCTGGACCTAACGGAGAACAGTTCCTCGTTAATACGCTTAAGGAGAACAACACTTATTTTGTGTTGATAGGCACCCACCTTGAAGACCGCCTCCCGAACTTAGACCACGTCTTCGAGTGCGGTCGTATCTGGCCTAATGATGTTCCCAAGGGCTGGACCATGACGGAGATCGATAACCCTTTCGTCTACACCGCTGTTTACAACGCCATCAATAAGGAACGCTGGCCCGCAGAGGTAGCAGAGATCCTTAAGGAGACAGCCGAATGAAGAAACGTTATGTCGTGGGGACAGACCTTAAGCCAGCTCCTCCTCTGTTGAGCTTCAAGGAGGGTAAATTAAATTCCCCGGCCCCTAATCTGGCTCCTTGTATGAGTACGCCCTCAGAAGAGGCTTTAAAAGAAGTCATTAGAGACATCCAGTATATCTCCGGGAAGAAAGTCTCTCCCATTATTGCCATAGAGGCCCTGCTCCATTACTGGATTTTAGAGACAAAAAGACGCTCTAGAACAGAGGTCGCCTTGCAACTAAACGCCGGGAGACTTTTAGCTCACAAGCGAAGAGCAACCAAACAGAAAGAAGAACGGGAAGACTATGAAGCCCTTGCAGAACGTCTCCTCGACGCCCTCCATTAACTGTAACGAATCCCCCGGCTTAGGTGGGTTAGCTTTGCGTCCTTAAGACCCTCTCACGGACCCTAGTGAATAATAACCTTAGCCACCTCCCGAGCCACTTCCTAACGGCTCAACCTCAACATAACTAAAGGAAATTGCGCAATGCAACTAAACACCATTATGAACCGTAACTTTCAGGATCTTATCGCCAACGCTCAACCAGAGAAGGTCCCAACGTTCGACAAACAGACCGAAGCCTTTAAGGGTTTCCGTTATTCGACGCCTTCAACGCTTAAGGTCTCACTGGACGACGCTATCGCCACTAAGGACGAGCTTAACGGCCTTCCTGTTGCCGCCCGAGCGGCCCTAAGACGTGACTTGACGACCACAAATAGTCCTGACTTAGTGAACGCCTCAAAGCCCAATACAGCGACGTGGAAACACATGATCTTAGCCTCAGGGATCCTCGCGAAAGCCGGCGTGTCATTCGATACGAGCGGGTACTTCGAGGGGACTCCTTATTTCCCTGGCTTCGATTCCCACTTCCAGACGACATGGTTAGGAGAGAACGCTGAGCTACCGGAACAGACAGCCGCAACGGTCGCCTTCCCTTACTCAATCCATACGGTCGGAGCCTTCTCGATTGCCTCAAGACGATTCCTTAAATTGGCCCCTCAGGCCCTCCCACAGGTTAAGATCGCTCAGTCTATCGCTATCCGGAATGCTGTAGAGCAGGCCCTGATTAATGGCGATAAGGCAGTCGATACGAACCAACCGGACGGCCTCGTAAAGCAGGTAGTCGATCAGGTCTTATCCGGGGCCTCGAAGACTGGCCTTGTAATCCTTGGGGATGCCCTTGAGGTCCTCGAAGGTAATGGACTAGCTAAGGAAGATGTTTCTGTCTTAATGGCTCCGGATGTCGCCAAGAAGTTCCGCCTTGAGACCGGCGCAAAGACTCACCCGGCCTTAAGCCTACAGACCAATAAGATGTTGGTCTCAAAATTCATGCCCTCAGGCACTCTTATTGCGGGACGGTATGCCGACTATCAGGCAGTCACAGGATCGGACATTGAGTTCTTAGCTCATACGTACACACCCGAAGGCGTCCCGGAGACTGGCTCCACAAGAATCCGTTCTCTTTTCGACGTGGACGCTAAAGTCCTGAATCAAGAGAGCTTCGTTAAGGTGACAGGGATCGCCTAATAGGTCCGATCCAAAAGACTAGCCCCGGGGGAGACCTCGGGGTTCCCAGACTAAAAGGAGTAATCAACAATGAAAATCTTTAAGAAAACCGACAAGCAGTCCCGAAGCCCTGCCCTTGAGCTGGCAATAAGTGAGGCTAAGGGAGCCTTTGTGACCCTAAGACACGGCGATGCGGATGAAGACCGTAAGGCCGGAGACATAGGAGTGAGGGTCGTAATTTGTGACTTCGGTAATTATCAACCGTTTGTCCTCAAGAAGCAGACTAAAGACTGGCTCCAAAGGACCTACGATTTATCCGAAAACGAGGCTATAGGCGTCTACCGAATCCTTCTCGGTAAGGCAAAGGAACAGATACGGGACCTTGAGGAGAGCCAAAGACACACCTCGAACTTAGGGGCGAACTTTAAGTCGCTCTCAGACCAGTTTCGGGATATTCGCTGGTAGTCTTTAAGTCCCTTCCTGTCGTCTTTAGGACGCTCCTTAAGGAAGGGCTGTTTACTAAGCAGAATTAACAGCCAATCCAAGGACACCTTATCGACTCACCTTCGAGGCTGAATCTTTAGGACATTGAGGTCGCCCCTCGAAGCCTCGTCTTAAAGACAGCCTCAACGATCCCCTTACTTATACCAGACAAAAAGGATCCGGGGTCTTTAGCTCTCATTGGGACCCGTCTTTAGGACTCTCTTTATATTACATCATAAATTAATCGATGGTCTTAAAGGCCCCTTTTGGACTACCCCTTATGACTCTCTTTATATTACCTAATAAAATACCTATGACCTTTTCACAGTTAGACTTCGTTGATCTTTTCGATGACGAGCCGGACCTTATGGCCTCCGATCCGGGGCCTCCAATGAGAACCCGAGGACGACCTCCGTTAACCGTAAGAAACCCGCTCGATCTTGTACCTGAGACAACCTACATGGACGAAGACGGACGTCCTTTGATCTGGCTTGACGACATACTCACCGGAGCCATTAGGGCCATTGGAGAACGAGACCAGAGGGCAACGACAAAGAGTCCCTATGTCAGCTTAATGAAGGTCGTTAGGGTCCTTAACGCCTTACCCGGAGACCTAACCCCGAAGCGGGTCTCAGCGGCCCTCGGCGTATCTCACCATAACGGCTGGCGAATAGTCTCCGTAATAGGCTTTGCGGCTCTCCATATCGAGCGAGCCTTAAAGTCCCACGCACGAACAATCAAATATACCCCCCCTACCTATGAAAATTACGACCCACGACCCACAAGACAAAACCTGTATCAGATGCAACACCACTAAGCCCCGCAAAGACTTTACCAAGGACAGCGCCCGTAAGGACGGCCTCTCGTCATATTGTCGCCAATGCTCAAGGGCAAAACAAAAGACCCCCGGGGCTATTGCCGCAAGGAGAGCTAACAGGCAACGCGAGGAAGTCCGACGGAAACGAGCCGAAGACGAAGCTATGCGCCGTTATGTCGAGACTCACGGGAGCCTTGAGGGCTTCACCTTCGAGTACAAACCAAAGGAGGAGATCCAGAGGGACGCCGCACAGAGAGCCAAAGACGAGGCCCTTCGCCGGTCCAAGCGAGCAGAACAACGGAGGAAACTCGTTGCGGCTAAGCCTTGGCTGTCTTCTGCATTGACTAAGGCCGAGTCCTATCGCCTCCGATACAAATTAGATCCGGTCTTCATGCTAAGAGAACGGCTTAAACGACAAATCGCAAAGAAACTGGAGAAGGATCGCCCTGAGGAAAAACCCTCATTGAATGGCTTTGAGGACATTCTTGAAGCCTCCCCCGGGGTACTTAAATTTGAGTCCTCTTGCGCCGTGGAGCGGATCCTCGGCTACCCCTTGGATGCCCTCTTTCAATCCCTAACCTCACAGTTTGAAAGTGGGATGAGCGTCGAGGTCCCGTCTTCATGGCAAATAGACCATAAGATCCCGCAACGAGTCTTCAACCTTAGCGATCCAGCCGAAGCGCGAGACTGTTGGGCAATCGACAATTTGCAGCCGTTAAGGCCCTCGGAGAACAGCCGAAAAGCGCATACCCTCGACCGGGTCATTGCGTCCAACTTCAAGAAAGAAGTCTCGGGAATTTAGTCCCCCGGAGGTCCGAAAGATAGCCCCGAAGAGTAGCCCACAGACCCCACCTGAGGGCCTCTCCTCGCCGCTAAAGCATCTTATCGAGTTCAACAAGAACGCGGCACACACGCGCATCTAGGTAGAGTCTCGCGGGTCCTTTGGAGGCTTGATCCCGGAGGGTAATTCGCACCCCGCTGTTTCATTTCTGGCAGGGATCTTGAGGGGCTTATTATTATTACCCATAGGATACACTTGCTAACCAATGCATGCCCTAATATCATCGATAAATCTATTAAGGAAAAATAGGATTACAAATGGAAGCGCCTGGCGAACAATTTTTGATGAAAATGTGGGATACGCTTATTGATAAAGGTATAGGAGGACTTCTTGAGCCATATCAGATAAAGCGATTGTCTAAAGCTAGGGCAGAAGCAAAAAAAGACGAGTTATTACTAATTGCAAAAGCAGAAAAGCAAGTCGAACTTATCAAAAGTGGCAGTGATGATTCAATTTATCTACTAGGAACTGAAAAACGAGTTGAACCTTACATCGGCGAGTTATCCACCATAGATATTTGCAGAAAAACGGAAACCTTAGAACAAATTAGAAAAGAGGTTAATGTTGCAAAGGCGATTGTAGTCGCTGAAGACGAACTTTGTGACGATAAAGCTCCACCGAATGACGACCCATTGAATGATGATTGGATTTATACGTGGCGAGATAACGCAGGTAAAGTATCCGATGAAGAACTACAAACCTTGTGGGGGAAAGTATTAGCCGGTGAAATTAAACAACCCGGTACATTTTCAGTTAGAACATTAGAATTTCTTAAATGTTTATCTAAAGAAGAAGCAAAAGTCATCGAAACGGTTTCGAGGTTTATCCTGAAAGGAAGCATTTTTTGGGAACATAAAGACCTCATCTTGGAAAGGTCAGGCCTAAACTTTGTAGACCTTCTAAACCTCGAAGAGCTCAACGTATTGAGTGGAGTCGCCGCAGGGTCGCTCACAACATCCTGCAATTCACTAGAAACCGATAGATACATATACGTTGCTAACAGCCTCAATGATCGTGCTGTAGTTCTGCAGTGTGCTGACCCAAACTTTATATTCAAACAACGAACATCAGTCCTTGCTGCTACAAGACTTGGCCATGAATTATTTAAATTAGGTAATTTTCAAGTTGATGAAACTTACTTATTAGCGGTTGCTAGATCATTCAAAACAAAGGGTGTAGACAAGGTGTTCATAGCATCTGTTGTGAGAGTTCAGGATGGTATTGAATTTGAGCTACCAGTAGAGGTAGCGCCAAATCAGCCCAACGCTATCTGGTAAAACACTTAACCAAACTAGTCTAATGACCTTATTGATAAAGACTCCACCCTATCGATCGTCTCCTTACGAGCCGCCATACCGACGCCCCCATAGCCTGCCCCTTCGTTCGCTGGTCCGTGGCCTGTTATGCGGTCGCTCGTACTATCCGGGACGCCTAGCTCCCTAAGCTCCGACTTAATGGTGTGGCGGAACTCATGGGCCGGGGCCTTAGGATCAACTCCTTGACCCCTTACGATATCCCCCCACCATGTACTGAGGACGCTTGTGGTCTTACCGTATTTGTTCGTATTGGGGACCTCGTCGAACAATCTTTGAGTCGTCGTCCCTTGGACATACTCAAGGAAGCCCAGGTCAATCAGGTGATGATGGATCGGCACATAACGAACCGAACTATTGTTCTTAAGGGACTGACCTTCCCCACGTCTGAAGTTAAAACACCAGACGCCGTCCTTCTGCATAATGTCAGCCGTTAAGAGCTGTCCCACTTCGTTAAGACGAGCCCCAGTGTAACGACAGATAAGGGGGATCCAGTAAGACGCCCACCCGTGGCGCTTGTGTGCCTTGGGGTCATTAAATATCGGGTGACTAAAGATCTTAGTGAGTTCGTCCTTCGTGTAGCCCCTTTGGAGTTCGTCAGCGTCGACTACCTGCTTCGAGCTTGGCTTCTTGACCTTCATCGCCGGGTTATAGTCGATATGCTCAGCCTCGACGGCATAGCTTAGGATCGTCGTTATGTGCTTAAGGTTGTTCTTAACGGTCGCCGGGCTAATACACTCAAGGTCATACTTTTTGGCGTACTCGATCTGTTGCTCTACCGATAAGGAGCGGATCTCCGGGAGCTTCTTCTTCGGCATCTGTAACAACGTGTCCCGGAATCTCATAATGTCGGCGGCTTTAAGACCATCGACAGGAACGTCCCCAACGATATCAATAAGACGCTTAAAGCTGGACTCGTAGCTGTCGAGGGTCTTCATGCGACTAAGGTTCCCGGCGTGTTGTACGTCCTGAGAGGCCCTGTAGTCCTTCAACAACTGAGATAGGAGGATTCCCTTACCGCTGTCCTTTTTGCTTCCTGTGGACGCCCCTGAGCTTGTCTCAACGCTTAACTTACTGTCGGCAATCGACTTAGGCGGCATATAGGACCAATCGCTTAAGAGTCTGGCCTTACAGAGACCCTCAAGGCTGTACAGATAGCCGAAGAATTCCTTAGCTAACCAACGGTATTGGTCGGAGTCCTTAGGCACCGTTAAGACCTCCTCCCGGAGTTGCTCGTCGATAAACTCAGCCAATTGAGATGCGAGACGGTCCAATTCTTTACGGCTCGCCCTGTAAATGTCGCTCCCGTCGACGGTTAACCCTAGGGACGCCTCTTCGAATGATACGGAGCCGTTCTCGTGGACGACCTTCTTAACGAGTCCCACGTCCCCGGCCTTATCGTCAATCTCACGGACCATCCGCTCATACCAACGGGAAGCAATTATTGCCGCGTCTTTAGGGGTTAACGAAGAGTCAGGCCCTTTGGACAACCTTAGGCGGGCCATGTGGAACAGCTCGTCGGATTCGACAATATGAGGAACGATAAGCCGCTTAGCTTCGTTCGGATCTTTGGTTCCAAGGGATTTTTTAAGTAAGGAGCGCCCTACCGACTCTCTGAGGTCAGCAGGAACGGCGCGTCGAAAATAATAGACGCCAGTATAGGGATGTTTCCAAGGACTAGTCATAATTGGCATTTGTACCACCTCAATGTACCAGTCGACAAGAGGTAGTCCTTCTTCCAAGCCCTAGAAACGACGAGGCCCCGCGATTTGCGAGGCCTGTACAGAATATGGCGGAGAGTGAGGGATTCGAACCCCCGGAAGGTTTGACCCTTCGTCTGATTTCAAGTCAGGTGCATTCAACCGGACTCTGCCAACTCTCCTGAAGTGATGCGTATCATAATGATATTTTTGTGTCTGTAAAGGGAAACTTTAAGCAACCAAGCCATTTGCTTAGAAAACCGACACTACCGTTGGATTTTGTTTAGTTCTTCACCCACATTTCGCTTCGCAAACTCAGTTTTATCGGCCGCAACCAGTCCTCCTTCTGCGTGCGAACGCTTGAACCTTACCGCGCGCAGGCGTATAAACTTTTTATAAGTATTGCTTACTTATGCTAAGCACAAAATAAGGATCCTTTGCGTTGCCACACACGGAAGCGTCGCCCAGACTCATTATTCTTATTATCTTTTGTCTCTATCTGCCTTTTATGGAAAGCCTGCATGGCGCCACTCTTTGGGGATTAAACTGGCAATCGCCTGCCCTGATGGATGCAACAAAAGGTTATCTGAAATTAGTTAAACTAGTCATGGTTTTAGTGGCCGCTTATTTAATGGCCTTCAAATATCAGATTATGCAGAACACCATCAGGCATGGCGTTTTGCGAGCTGTCTTCGTTATCTCAACCTGGATGTTAGTGGTAGTGCAGATCCCAATGTTATTACTGGGTATTTTATTTGGCGAAGTATTAAGTGCTCCGGCTGACTACGTGCACCGCGAGCAAACATTTGGCAACGATACCGTTTATGTGTATACGTTCGATCCCGGTGCAATGGGAAAAGCCTATCACTATTTTTATATAAAATGCCCCGCGCCTCTGGGACGCTATCAGTTAAATATGGTATCGAGGCTAAACTGGATGCGAGATTTCAGTTTCACCCTGGATGGCGAGCAACTGTTAGTTAAAGAGCAAGATGGCGAAACTTTTGAGTTTACGATTACTGAACACCATTGCGATTAATATTGGGAAGGTGTAAAAGTCAGAGCGAACTTTATTTCAGGCAATAAAAAAACCCGCAACATGTGCGGGTTTCTTAAATGTGGCGGAGAGTGAGGGATTCATTCGCGCCGTCCATGGCGCTCACCCTTAATTAATCAAGGGCAGCCTGAAGGCTGTGCAAATCGACTATCCTATCGATTTGTCAAACCCCTCCCGGGGGTTCTCACCCTCACAGCCAGCCGTTTTGCTTTTCTAAAGGCAATAAAAAAAAACCCGCAACATGTGCGGGTTTCTTAAATGTGGCGGAGAGTGAGGGATTCATTCGCGCCGTCCATGGCGCTCACCCTTAATTAATCAAGGGCAGCCTGAAGGCTGTGCAAATCGACTATCCTATCGATTTGTCAAACCCCTCCCAGGGGTTCTCACCCTCACAGTCAGCCGTTTTGCTTTTCTAAAGGCAATAAAAAACCCGCAACGTGTGCGGGTTTCTTAAATATGGCGGAGAGTGAGGGATTCGAACCCCCGGAAGGTTTGACCCTTCGCCTGATTTCAAGTCAGGTGCATTCAACCGGACTCTGCCAACTCTCCTGAAGTGATGCGAATCTTAATGAAATTTTTATGACTGTAAAGGGTTAATTTTTAAAAAACGAATTGTTTGCCTGAGTTTTAAGCAAAAATGCGATTATTTCGCTAATGCCAACAAAAAAAACCATAAATTCACCCCGGTGATAGCTTTTACCTATTGAAAAACGGAACTAAAACCCATACAAATGCACTAAACTATAACGTAATATGGTTTTGTTTAATTCTGCCTGTCCTATTGGAGGAAACAATGGATAATCGTTCGGTGTATACTAGCGCATCAAGGCCTTCGGTTTTAGAAACCAATAAGGTTTTGCGTAATACTTACATGTTGTTAGCCATGACACTGTTGTTCAGTGCCGTGTGTGCTGGTGTCACTATGGCTATTGGCATTTCACCCATCACGTCACTGGTTATGACAATCGGTGCGTTCATTACACTTTTTGTTGTACACAAGAAAGCAGATTCTGCCTCAGGTATTTACTGGATCTTTGCTTTCACTGGCCTGCTGGGCGGCTCTCTGGGCTATATGCTTAGCTTTTATGCTTCTATCCCTGGTGGCCCTGCCCTGATTGCACAGGCGCTTGGCGGTACTGCATTAATTTTCTTTGCACTATCTGCTTATGTACTTACCACTAAAAAAGATTTCTCTTTCATGGGTGGTTTTCTGTTCGTAGGTATGATGGTGGTAGTTGTTGCGGCGATTGCAAACATCTTCTTCTCGGTACCGGCGGTACACCTGGCCATTAACGCGGCTATCGTGTTCCTGATGTCTGGTTTCATTCTGTTTGATACCAGCCGTATTATCCACGGCGGTGAAACCAACTACATTCGTGCCACAGTGGGTTTGTACCTGAACATCTACAACCTGTTTGTATCCCTGCTGCAACTGCTGGGTGCATTCGGTGGCGATGATTAATCGGCACTGCACGTTTTGAGAAAACACCCCGTTAAGGGGTGTTTTTGTTTTATGCAACGAATTTCAGTACTAATCACCAGTTCTCCCGAATCACTAACCGCTTGTCTGGATGCGGTGGCCTTTTGCCGTGCCGCCATCGATGAGGGCCAGAGTATCGATCAAATCTTCTTTTACCAGGCCGGCGTTTATCATGCCAACGGGCTCATGGATGCTTCTGCGAATGAAGTTGATTTAACTAAAGCGTGGCAAAGTCTGGCTGCAGAGCATGCTATTCCATTATTGGTTTGTGTCGGGGCTGCCAGTAAACGGGGAGTGGTGGATGCCGAACAGGCCACGCAAGCGGGCTTACCTCAGCACAATTTGTTTGAACCCTTTAAACAAGTGGGCCTGGGCGAATTTTTCACATTACTGCACAATTCCACAAAACTGGTGCAATTTTAATGGCAACTATCACCGTTTTATTAACCCAGGCGCCCTACGCTTCTCAACAAGCGGCAGACGGAATCGAGTTTGCTCTGGCGTCAACCAATTACGGCCACGAATGCCAGGTAGTATTCAGCGGTAAAGGAATACTACAGCTACTAGCAAACCAGCAACCGGCTCTGCGCAAGAATCAATTAAAACAGGCACGGGTATTACCTTTTTACGATATCGAGCCGGTATACGTTTGTCAGGCGTCGTTAACCGCATTACAGCTGACCGTTGCCGATTTGGGTATCGATGAGGATGACCTGGAATTACTCGATGCCAGCGCACTTCGCCAGTTATTAACCCAATCTGAACACACGGTAACTTTTTAATGCTTGTACGTTATGCTTCGTTTCATCCTGATAGCAGCGCAGAGGCTATATTAAAAAGCCTCACAGCAACCGATGTGGTAGTGTGTTGTGGCGACGGTGTGTATGCGTTTAATGCGCTTCGCCGTACTTATCCGGAATTATCAATAGTGGCCATGGCAAACGATTGTGCCGAACGAGGTGTGGCTATAGAAGCTACCGTGTCATCTGGTAAACTCTGCCAACTTCATCATCAACATCAGCAGTGGATTAACATCTTACCATGAGCGACAACTTTCAGTTTGAATGGCAGGGTCAGTCCTACGCCACCGATAAACTCGGCTACCTGTTAGATTACAAGCAGTGGCAACAGGAGATGGTGCCGTTGTTAGCCGAACAGGAAGGCATTGAGCTGACCGAGGCGCATTGGGAAGTCGTGTTATTTGTGCGGGAATTCTATCTGGAATATGAAACCAGCCCGGCCATACGAGCGCTGGTCAAGGCGATGGCTGCCAAGTACGGACCGGAAAAAGGCAATAGCCGCTATCTGCAACGCCTGTTCCCTAAAGGGCCCGCCAAACAGGCCACAAAGCTGGCCGGCCTGCCAAAGCCTAAAAAGTGCTTATAAAAAAGGCCGCTGATTAGCGGCCTTTTGGTATCACTACGTTTTACTTTATTTCGGTAACGCCACCCATGTAACCTACCAGCGCTTCCGGAATTTTTACCGAGCCATCGGCTTGCTGATAGTTTTCTAAGATAGCAACCAGCGTACGTCCCACTGCTAAGCCAGAACCATTCAGGGTATGCAGTAATTCAGGCTTGTTGGTTTCGGGATTACGATAACGAGCCTGCATACGGCGCGCCTGGAAGTCCAGCATATTTGAGCAAGATGAGATCTCACGATAGGTATTCTGTGCTGGTAACCACACTTCTAAATCGTAAGTTTTGCATGAACCAAAGCCCATATCACCGGTACACAGCAGTACTTTACGGTATGGCAGTCCCAGCTTTTGCAGGATCATTTCGGCGTGGCCAGTCAGCTCCTCCAGTGCGTTAAAGCTGTCTTCCGGTTTTACCAACTGAACCATTTCGACTTTATCAAACTGGTGCTGACGAATAAGGCCACGAGTGTCACGGCCATAGCTACCCGCTTCACTGCGAAAACAAGGTGTATGCGCAGTCATTTTAATCGGTAGTTCTTTGGCAGGGAAAATTTCATCACGGGCCAAATTAGTTAACGGTACTTCGGCAGTTGGGATCAGCGACAAGCCCTGCCCTTCTTCCGTTGCCGGTTTGGTATGAAACAGATCTTCACCAAATTTGGGTAACTGACCGGTGCCGTAAAGGCTGTCGGCATTGACCAGATACGGCACGTACATTTCGGTGTAACCGTGCTCAGCGGTGTGGGTATCCAGCATGAACTGAGCCAGTGCACGGTGTAAACGAGCGAACTTGTCACGCATTACCACAAAGCGGCTACCGGTAATCTTAACCGATGCTTCAAAATCGATACCTTTATTCAGGGCATCTGCAATGTCCACGTGATCTTTAACTTCAAAATCAAATGATGGGATCTCGCCCCATTGGCTTATTTCAACGTTTTCGGCTTCGTCTTTACCCACCGGTACGCTTTCGTGTGGCAGGTTAGGAATGCCTTGCATCAGAGCATTCACTTCAGCAAGTACTTCATCGAGCTCTACTTTGGCTGCATCCAGCTTATTGCCTAAATCAGACACTTCGGCCAGTAAAGGCGCTATATCTTCGCCTTGTGCTTTAGCTTTACCAATGGATTTACTTCGCGTGTTGCGTTCATTTTGCAAATCTTGGGTTTTGATTTGTAATGCCTTACGCTTTTCTTCCAGGGCATTAAAAGCGTCAACATCCAGGGTGAATCCCCGACTGGCCAGTCGTTCGGCCGTTGCTACGATGTCGCTGCGCAAACACTTTGCATCTAACATGTTCTTTTCTTTATCCTTTGGTTAGTTCTACTGCCAGCCATGCTGCAAGCAGGCAGGCACACACATTTAATAATATATTGGCCAGCGCCTTAATCCACAGTCCGTTCTCAAGTAACGTGAGGGTTTCAATGGTAAAGGTTGAAAACGTAGTTAACGCCCCTAACATCCCTACGCCAATCAGCGCCCGGAAAGGCTGTTCGGCAATCTCGCCGCGCTCAATAAAGCCATACAAAACGGCCAGTAAAAATGAGCCGATAATATTGACCGCAAGTGTACCAAAGGGCAACGCTTTTCCAAACCACGAATCCACTAAACCAGTACAGAAAAAGCGCAAGCACGCCCCTACGGCACCACCAGTGGCGATAAACAGATATATCGAAAGAGTATGAGACATTAGCCGTTCCGTTTTTGTTGGCTGCTATTATTTAACTGATCCAGATATTCCCGCTTGGCTTTAAGCTGCTTTTCCAGCCCGCGTTCGGTAGGTTGATAATATCTTGCATCGGCCAGTTCCGGAGGCAAATAACATTCGCCTGCGGCAAATGCATTGGGCTCATTGTGTGCGTAGCGATACTCTGCACCATGGCCCATTTCTTTTAATAATTTGGTTGGCGCGTTGCGTAAATGCACCGGCACCGGGTAATCCGGTTTTTCTCTGGCATCCTGTTTGGCCTGACTAAACGCCATATAAACCGCATTACTTTTGGCTGCAAGGGCACAATAAACCGCGGCCTGAGCAATAGCACGCTCCCCTTCAGCAGGGCCAACGCGATGATACACATCCCAGGCGTTGATACACAATTGCATGGCTCTGGGATCGGCGTTACCAATGTCTTCAGAAGATATTGCCAGAAGCCGGCGTGCCACGTAAAGGGCATCACCGCCACCATTTAATATTCGTGCATACCAGTACAGCGCCGCATCGGGGTCGGAGCCACGCACTGATTTATGGAACGCCGAGATTAAATCGTAAAAGGTATCACCCTGCTTGTCGTAACTGGCGACCTTCTCGCCAACCGCCTGTTCGATATCATTGAGGCTGATCTGACTTTCGTTAGTAAAATCGCTGGCCAGTTCCAAATAGGTTAATAAACGCCTTCCATCACCGCCAGACAAGCCAATGAGCGCATTTCTGGCATCGTCGGCCAGACTTAAATTACGTTCTCCCAGACCGCGCTCAGCATCTGCCAACGCTCTGTCGAGCAAGTTATTAAGGGCGTCATCGTCAATGCCTTTCAGCACATACACTCGAACCCGGGAGAGCAAAGCATTATTCAGCTCAAACGACGGGTTTTCAGTTGTGGCGCCAACAAAAGTCACCACGCCTGACTCCACAAAGGGTAAAAACGCATCCTGTTGGGATTTATTAAAACGATGCACTTCGTCTACAAATAACAGCGTACGCTCACCCATAGACTTATTCTGTTCAGCCTGGTCCATGGCCGCACGGATATCTTTAACGCCCGACGTAACCGCAGAGAGCTTAATGACCTGCGCATTGGTATACACCGCAATCAGCTCGGCCATGGTGGTTTTGCCGGTGCCCGGCGGGCCCCACAGTACCATGGAATGGCAATGGCCCGACTCGAGCATTTTGCGCAGGGGTTTCCCCTGCCCAACCAAATGCCCCTGACCAACATACTCATCCAGGTTCACCGGGCGCATGCGCGCAGCCAGTGGCGCATAGGTTTGCTGACTAAACAAACTCATGGACGCTGATCGTCTACCATGAAGCTCTCCGGCACATCAGCAATAAATGCCGAAGGGAAAACGGGTGTATTAAATTCACGCTGACTGAAATCAATGGCACTTTGCTGACCCTGACTGTCAAGCATCACCAGATGTGCCAGACCCTGGTCGTCAAAACTCAGGCTCAGGCTACGAATCTGGCCACCTTCAGCTTTGGCAGAAACGCTGAAGGTGTTAGCTTGCGTAGCGTGAATAGTATATTGTTGCCAGATAGCATCGTCGTTACTGGTAAGCAGCACTATGGGGTTATTGTCTATCGCCTGGTTCTGCGCCATCACCGTAACCTGCTCTACCCAGTCATCGATATGCCACACTGCACTGCCATCCGCTATCAATACCGTTTCGTCCGGCGTTAAGGTTTCCCAGCGCAGTTTATCCGGCCGGGCCATCGTCAGATTACCGGTGGCCTGATGCACCACTTCGCCTTTCTCGTCGGTAACCGACTGGGTAAAAGCGGCCTTGAAAGACTCAAGGGCGGCAAGTCTGGTTTTTAGCGCTTCAGCGTCATCGGCCAGTGCTGGAACAGAAAAAAATGACAGAGTCAGTAAGGCTCTGCTAAAAAATGCTTTCATAAACGACTTCCTGTTAATCTCTCGGTGGAGGCGGCGCCAATACTTCACGATTACCATTATGGCCCGCAGGAGTAACGACACCGCTTTGCTCCATTTGTTCAACCAACCGGGCTGCCCGGTTGTAACCAATACGGAATTTGCGTTGTACACTGGATACCGACGCACGGCGGGTTTCGGTAACAAATGCCACGGCTTCATCATAGAATGCATCCACTTCCTGATCGCCGCCTTCCGGCTGTTCACCGGGTAACAAGACTTCCGCGGTAGACTCGGGATTGAGGATTTCATCGATATACTCCGGTTCGCCGCGTTTCTTCCAGTCGGCTACCACAGCATGTACCTCGTGATCATCAACAAACGCACCGTGCACACGGGTGGGCACCGGGCTGCCAGGCGGCAGGTACAACATATCCCCCATTCCCAGCAATGTTTCAGCGCCCTGTTGGTCGAGAATAGTGCGCGAGTCAATTTTACTCGATACCTGGAATGCTATCCGGGTGGGAATATTGGCTTTTATCAAACCGGTAATCACGTCTACCGAAGGGCGCTGTGTAGCCAGTACCAAATGGATACCGGCCGCCCGCGCTTTTTGCGCAATCCGGGCAATCAGCTCTTCGACTTTTTTGCCCACAATCATCATCATGTCGGCAAATTCATCAACCACTACCACAATAGAAGGCAGTTTTTCCAGATCCGGGGCTTCTTCAAGCATACTGTCTTCGGTACGCCAGAGCGGATCCTTAATCGGCTCGCCATCGGCAATCGCCTGTTTAATTTTGGCGTTATACCCTTTAAGATTTCGAACCCCTAATGCCGACATCAGCTTATAGCGGCGTTCCATTTCCCCTACACACCAACGCAATGCATTGGCGGCCTCTTTCATATCGGTGACCACCTCAGCGAGCAGGTGCGGTATACCTTCATACACCGATAGCTCCAACATTTTGGGGTCAATCATGATCATCCGCACATCTTCTGGCGTGGATTTGTATAACAAGCTCAGAATCATCACGTTTACACCCACCGATTTACCGGAACCGGTGGTTCCTGCTACCAGCAGGTGCGGCATTTTGGCAAGGTCTACGACCACCGGATCGCCGCTGATATCGGAGCCTAGTACCATGGTCAGAGCTGACGCATTCGACTGAAAAGCCTCACACTCAATCACCTCACTCATGCGCACCATTTCACGCTTTTTATTGGGTAGTTCAAGGCCAATCACCGACTTACCGGGGATTACCTCCACTACCCGTACTGATGTTGCCGACATCTCACGGGCTAAATCCTTCGACAAACTACTAATTTTGCTCACTTTTACACCTGGTGCCAGGTCAATTTCGAAACGCGTAATCACCGGGCCTGGATACACGCCCACCACCGCAGCATCAATGTTAAAGTTTGCCAGCTTTTCTTCCACCAAACGGGAAACCATATCCAGTTCTTCCTGGGTAATGGGGTTTTCCTTTTTATCCGGACGGTCGAGCAGTTCGAACGAAGGCATAGGGCCAATGTCCACATCCCCATCGGATTCAGTGCGTGGCGGTCTGATTTGTTTAGCGCCCCGGGCGGCCGGTTGTTGGGGGGCTGCAGGCGCCGCTGGTGCCACTTTTCGAGGTTCAGCCTCGGTAGCAATGACTGGCTCATCAGTACTGAAGGACTCCCCTGCCCCATCGTCGGTATCTACAATAAAGGGCGGCATCTCGTCATCTTCATCCTCCTGTGAGGCAAAGATTTCATCCGGAATGGTGAAGGTAGGTTCGCTGCGCTCAGCCTTAATCGGGGCGGCTTGTTTTGGCGGTACTTTATCGGCCGTTTTATCCGATGGCGGTTCGGCACGCAGGCTGGTGATGTTTAGTTCATCACTGTCTTTGTCTTTACTGGCCGATTTATTGGGTAACGATAATGTTGGCATATTAAGGGCCAGCAATTTTTGTGGCGCAGCGATGGATTTACGGCCAAACCACAGGGTCCCTTCGCCCAGCTTATCCACAATCAGCAACCAGGAAATACCAGTCAGCAACGTAAAGCCAACACAGCAAAAGCACAGCAGTAATAGTACGGTTCCGGCCACATTAAAATAGGGAATAAGCGCAGAACTGATCACATCGCCAATCAACCCACCGGCGGTAAAGCTGAACAGATCATCAAAATTAATGCTGAATATGCCGGTTAAGCCAAGCAAAATCAGGATTGCGCCAATCAAACGCAGCCCAATTGTCAGGTAATCCAGTTCGCGCCAGGTCTTGATGTTATGAAAAATAAACCAGCCAATAAAAGCACAGCAAAATGGCGTGGCGTAAGCCAGGTAACCAAAGGTAAAAAAGAACAGATCGGCTGTCCAGGCGCCGGTAGGACCCACCCAGTTATGAACACTATTCTGCAGGCCAGCCTGACTCCAGCCAGGATCGCCCGGATGAAAAGAGGCTAACGCCAATAATAAAAAGAACGCCAGAGCACAGGCAATAATAATACCTGTCTCCCATATGCGTTGAACGCCAGAAAGTCGCACCATATCCCTAAATATCTCTCTTTGCCGGTGTTACAGACACCAGTCATTGGTTTTATTTTTGCGCACGTACCCGGGTCACAGAAGCGGCTGGCTTCAGCGGGTGACCCAAAAGTTTATCATACCATCCTGACCTTATTTTGTATTAATTCGCAGGCTATTGGTACTTTTAACTTCTTCCATTACCACGTAGGTTCTCGAGGCACTCACACCAGGCAGCCTTAATAATGTGTCCCCCAGCAATTTTCGGTAGCTCGACATATCCGCCACCCGGGCTTTTAACAAAAAGTCGAAGTTACCAGAGACCAGGTGACACTCTTGTATATCATCGTGCTGCTGAACGGCAGCTGAAAATTCGGCAAAAATATCCACCGATGTTTTGGTTAAAGTGATTTCCACAAACACCAGCATGGCGGCACCCAACTGATGAGGGTCCAGATGAGCGTGATAACCTTTAATATACCCTTGAGACTCCAGGCGCTTTACCCTTTCTAAACAGGGGCTTGGGCTCAACCCAACCTGTTTTGCCAGCTCAACGTTAGAAATTCGACCGTCTTTTTGCAGCATGGAAAGTATGTTGCGGTCTATTCTGTCGAGATGTTTGGGTGTTTTCACCAGCATATTAAATACTCCAAAAGGCCTTTTTAGAAGAATATTACACTGGCAATAAAAAAACTACAGCAGATATATTTTAAAACCTTTCGATATACTAGCATCATTAGTAACTCAATAGTTTAAACAGGCAGAGACAATTATGTTAGTGGGTGTTCCTAAAGAAATTAAAAACCACGAGTACCGCGTAGGCTTAACTCCGGCGGCGGTGAAAGAGTTTGTAATGCATGGTCATAAGGTAATGGTCGAGACTAACGCTGGCACAGCCATTGGTTTTACCGATGAGATGTATGTGGAAGCCGGTGCTAGCATTGCCGCCAGTGCCGAGCAGGTTTTTGCCGAAGCGGAAATGATCGTTAAGGTAAAAGAGCCGCAGCCGCAGGAATGTAAACAACTAAGCCGTGGCCAAACACTTTACACTTACCTGCACCTGGCACCCGACCCAACCCAGACTGAATTACTGATTGAGTCCGGCGCAACCTGTATTGCTTATGAAACGGTTACCGATGCACGGGGTGGCTTGCCATTATTGGCGCCTATGAGTGAAGTGGCTGGCCGTATGTCGGTTCAGGCCGGCGCTCATTATCTTGAAAAAGCGCACGGCGGCAGCGGCACCTTATTAGGCGGCGTACCTGGAGTAGCTCCGGGTAAAGTGCTGGTTATTGGTGGCGGTGTGGTGGGTACACAAGCCGCTAAAATGGCATTAGGCCTTGGCGCCGATGTGACTATTCTGGACCGTTCACTGCCGCGTTTACGCCAGTTGGATGATATCTTTAATGGTCAGGTGAAAACCGTTTATTCTACCGTTGATGCTATTGAGCATTATTCAGCGTCTGCTGATCTGTTGGTTGGTGCGGTACTTATCCCGGGTGCAGCGGCGCCGAAACTGCTCAATGAGCAACATATTGCCAATATGAAAAAAGGCTCTGTAGTAGTAGACGTGGCTATCGACCAGGGCGGTTGTTTTGCTACATCAAAAGCCACCACTCACCAGGATCCGGTTTATATTGTTGACGGTGTGGTGCACTACTGCGTAGCAAACATGCCTGGCGGTGTAGCACGTACCTCTACTATGGCCCTAAACAACGCTACTTTACCGTTTGGTCTGGCGTTAGCCAATAAAGGACCTAAGCAGGCCATGATGGAAGACATTCACCTGTTAAACGGCCTTAACGTTCATGAAGGTAAAGTCACCTACAAAGCGGTTGTTGAAGCCTTAGGCGATCAGTTAGGCATTCAATATACGCCAGCAATGGATGCGTTAGCATAGGTTGCGCTAGCGCGTAAAAGTAAATATTTTAAAACGGGGCTGGCAGGCCCCGTTTTTTATGACACAAAGACTAACAAATCTGCCCTTGCCTCTGCCCTGCTTTGCATTAGTATTACAGTCACTCCATCACCATCGACAGCTCAGTCTTATGTGGTTCACTTATGTGGCTTAGTTACGCTTATTACGTATTATTGCTTACCGCGATCGCTGTAATGCTGGCCCAGTTATCATTCAGACCGGTAAGAGTTGAGCATATCCTTACTGCTATTTTTAGCGGGTCGCTGGCGATGGTGGCGCTGCAGGTACTTACCGCCGAATCAGGCAGTGCTTATCAGTATGTGTTTGCACTGGGCACCTGCGCTACCTGTAATGTTATCTGGCTGATATCCCGTGCGTTGTTCAGGGGCACTCAGGCCCTTGCAACACAGCATTATCTATTTGCCGGCGCAATCGCCCTGTTAGTCGTCACCAATCGCAGTCTGGAACTGATGGTGTCGGTTGACTGGCTTACAGCGCAAAAGATTGGCTGGATACAGGGTGCTGTTTCTGAAGTCACGCAGTTGTTATCTTCTACCATTCTGGCACTGGCTTTCTGGGAGGCAGTACGTGGCTTTAATAATGCAGATAAACCGATGCGGCACCAACGGTTATTGTTTGCCACCACGTTTTTCAGCGGCGTATTCAGTTGTACGGTGATAGCAGACGGCATGTTATCCGGCGCAGTCAGTGAGCAGGTTAGACCCTGGCTCGTGGTGAGTTCAGCTCTGGCCATTCTGCTGACAACCCTGGTCATTTTAGTCTGGCAGCACCAGGTACGCAGGCAAAGTAGCCGGTTAACGTCGGCTGCCAGTCAACAAAGTCAATTAGATAATACCGCGACCTTCGAAGACAAACAGCTGGCCGCACAAATCCGGCAACTAATGGAACAACAAAAGTGCTTTCTTCAACACGACTTAAAGACCATTGATATAGCGACCGCCCTGCAGGTATCAGAATACAAGGTCAGCCGGGTCATCCGCACTATGACGTCCTCGGCCAATGTGAATCAGTTTATCAATGGCTACCGAATTGCCCATGCCAAACAATTATTAACTGCCGGGCATTGTCGGCACTGGACCATTTTAGTCATTAGTCTGGAATCGGGATTTGCCTCACTAGCGCCCTTTAATCGTGCATTTAAAGCCAGCGAGGGCTGTACGCCTAATCAATACCGCCAGCAACATCTGGCGGTTGAGTCAGCACAAGCCTGAGTGGGTAACTCGCAGCCCTCAGTCAGCCAGCAATGATACGTGGCCCCCACATCATCATGGTAGCCGCGGCGGTACCAATCAAAGTGATAAGTATGGCAATTCCCACTGCGATGGTGGCTATAACGCGACTGGCCACGGTATTACGCGCGCGAGCCCTTAAAATCAGTTCCGCAATTAACATTGGCAACAGGTAAGAAGCAAATGACAGAATAACATCAGCCGGACCATCCAGATTGGCACTGTTACCCCGTGGTCCCTGATTGAGCATAAACCAGCCCATCAGCAGCAATCGAAATGTCCATACCCCGTTAATTAAAATAAACGCATGTACGGCAAAACGCTGATGACGCTCGAAATCCCGTTGCACTGCATAGCGCCAGGTAAAGTAAACCATTACCGGAATTAGTAAACCATTCACGGTAACCCCCAACGCGCCTAAATCACTCAGGCGACTTCCGGTTACCCAGGTAAGATACAAGCCACCAATGGCCCCCAACAGGCCAAAGGTCAGATAAACACGGCCATTGATACGGTGAAATCGTGGGTAATGGTGGCGAATCGCCGGAAACAGCTGGAATGTGCCGCTCAGGCTAATCAGCATCACGGGTATCACATGGAGCAATAAAATGGCGTTATTAATGGTGTCGCCGTTTACATATCCCCTGATCATATAAGCGTAGCGGGACTCATCCAAATGCCCGGTTAACAGCGGCAACGTAAATTGTACGAGGATGTATAACGCAAATATCCACTAGCCGGTGAGAATAATCGCCACCCAGGCTTTTAACATTAATTCGAACTTGTGATTTAGCCTCGATTGGAATGATGGCTGAGTGTTCAAATTGGAAGTGATAACTTGTGACATATAAAGCCCTTTCAACATTTAGCAGGCTTTAAGCATGCCAATTTCGACATAAATCGCTTATCGAATTTGGAATCTGATCGTCAAAAATTAAAAAGAGTTAAAGAGTTAAAAAGTTAAAGGGGTCAGAGTTAATTAATATTAATTAACTCTGACCCCTTTATTTTTTATTTGGTCTTAGATGTTTTACGCCAGGCTTTGATTTACTGCCTGCAGGGCGGCTAACGGGTTTTCAGCTTGTGTAATTGGCCGGCCCATTACCAGGTAGCTTACACCGGCGTCGATGGCATCAACCGGTGTCATAACCCTTTTCTGATCGCCCACATCTGCCCCGGCAGGACGAATTCCAGGTGTTACTAACAGAAACTCGTCGTTATGTGTTTCACGTAACATTACCGCTTCTTTTGCAGAACAAACAACGCCGTCGAGCCCGCTATCGGCCGTTAGCTGGGCCAGTTTGTTAACCTGCTCGGCTGGTGATACCTCTGGCACCACATCATTCAACTGCGCCTGATCCATGCTGGTCAGCACCGTTACCGCAATCAGTTTGGTTTGAGGATGAGCAGACTCTGCAATGGCCTGTTTTGCCGCCATCATCATTTCCTTACCACCGCTGGCATGCACGTTTACCATCCATACCCCCATTTCGGCCGCGGCTTTACAAGCTTTGGCTACGGTATTCGGGATATCATGAAATTTTAAATCCAGAAAAATATCAAACCCTTTGGCGATGAGCGATTTTACAAACTCAGGCCCGAACAGGGTAAACATCTCTTTGCCGACTTTCAGCTTACAAGCACCAGGATCCAGTTGATCTACCAGGGCCATGGCCTTATCGGCATCATCGAAATCCAATGCGACGATCACACGGGCTTCTTGGTTCATTCTCTTTACTCTCCGTCTAGACCTCTAATGGGGTTAACGACCCCCCACTTTTTACAGGATGGACACAGCCAATACAGTTTGCGACCAGAAAAGCCACAGCTCTTACACCGGTAACGCGGACGCTGTTCAATTTGCTTGGCCACCAGTTGCCGTAACTGCTGATAGGTGGCCTTCGCGTTGGCATCATCACTTAACTCACAATACAACTGCATCAGGCGATGGAAGCCACGCATGGTAGGCGTTTTTTGCAGTTGTTCAAATAAATAATCGGCGGCGTGCTGCACTTCGCCTTTATTGGAAAATACATCCACCATAGCCAGGTACAAGGTGGCACTTTGCACCCAGTTATCATTTAACAGGTTCTCAAATTTCTGCCAGTCACCGGTTTCACTGGCGATTTGCTCAAGTAACGGCACCGCTTCAATAAACCAGTTCTTATCACGATTAGCGACCTGCACCAGGTATTCACCGGCTTCTTTTAAGCGGCCCTGATCAAAGGTAACTTCACCCAGCATTAACCAGGGCCTGACCGCCTGTTCATCTACATTGACCGCTTTTTGTAACACCTTAAGCGCAGCGGGTATATCTTCATTATCCAGCTCAATCTTTGCTTGTTCACAATAGAAATGGGCCAGCCTGCTACGAATACTGTCGTTCTCGGCCAGCATTTTTTCGGCCAGCTCGATAGCACGACCCCACTCTTTGGTCGTTTGATAAATGGCAAACAACTGCTGCTGAGCAAATTCAAAATGCTTGTCGGAATTAAGTAAACTCACAAACGCGCCCTCAGCACGCTCAAGAAAACCCGCCTGCATATAGTCCCTGCCGAGCTCTTTGAGCGCTAGTTCGCGCTGGGTAGACTGGATTTCGTCACGGCTTACCAGGTTCTGGTGAACGCGGATAGCGCGGTCTATTTCGCCGCGCTGGCGGTAAAAGTTGCCCATTGCGATATGGGTTTCCACCGTATCACTGTTGACGTTAATCATTTTAATTAACGTATCCACGGCCCGGTCGGGCTGATCGGAAAGCAGGAAATTTAAACCACGAAAATAATGTTTGGAAAGGATACTGGATTGTTTACGCTGCGCCTGACGAACGCTGTTGCGGCCCATTATGTAACCATAACCGGCTGCGACTGGCAGCAGTAAAAATAACAGCTCCAGCATAGGCTTATTCTTTCTGCAGCTTGTTAAGCTTAGCCTGTGCCCGCATGAGCTTAACTCTGAGCGTAAGCCAACTGCTCAGAATAGCCAGAACGCCAACGACAACGCCTAGCCCTAATGCTATAGCAATCAGAGTGGCGACCGTCATATCAGCCTTAGCAATCAGGTAATTTACTGATATTACAGCATCATTTTGAGAACCAACGGCAATCGCCAGTACCAGAATCGCAATAATGCAGAGTAAAAATGCCAAGCCTTTCAAGTGCGTGATCCTAAATAAAGAAATTAAAATCAGGATAACAAAATGTAGATAGTGTTACAGCATTCACATACAAAAAAAGCACTGATAACAGTGCTTTTTATTTCTATCTGTGCAGATATTGATCAGGCGATTGATTCATTCACCCGGTCACGTAACTCTTTGCCAGGCTTAAAGTGAGGAACGTATTTACCGTCCAGCTCCACTGTTTCGCCAGTTTTAGGGTTACGTCCCACGCGAGGCGCGCGGTAATGCAAAGAAAAACTACCAAACCCGCGGATTTCGATACGGTCACCTTTTTGTAAGGTTTGCGCCATCTGTTCCAACATTTCTTTGATAGCTGTTTCTAATTCTTTTGCCGGGATATGGCGTGCCTGATCAGCGAGCCGCTCAATTAATTCAGACTTGGTCATGTGTAAACCTCTTTGTCATTCAATCCATCAAACAGCTACATCAACAGGTATACGGCATTTACCGTATACCTGATGTGTCAAAAAGCTTATTCGCCTTTTGCTGCTTTGAAAGCTTCAGCCATCGCGTTCGCGAAGCCAGCGTCGTCTTGCTGGTTCACTTTGTCGATTGCTTCTTTCTCGTCAGCCTGGTCTTTCGCTTTAACAGACAGGTTTACGATGCGGTTCTTACGGTCTACACCGGTGTACTTCGCTTCGATGCTGTCGCCAACGTTAGCCACTTCAGACGCGTCTTCGATACGGTCACGAGAAAGATCAGCTACACGGATGTAACCGTCAACTTCTTCTGCCAGGTTTACAGTAACGCCTTTGGCATCAACTGCTGTAACTGTACCAACAACGATAGCACCTTTCTTGGTATCTGTCAGATACTTGTTGAACGGATCTTCTTCGATTTGCTTAACGCCTAAAGAAATACGCTCACGCTCTGGGTCGACTTGCAGAACAACCGCTGAGATCTCGTCACCTTTCTTGTAATCACGAACGGCGTCTTCACCAGACTTGTTCCATGAAATGTCAGACAGGTGAACCAGACCGTCGATGCCGCCGTCAAGGCCGATGAAGATACCGAAGTCAGTGATTGACTTGATCTTACCAGACACTTTGTCACCTTTTTCGTGTGACTTAGCGAAAGTTTCCCAAGGGTTATCGATGCACTGCTTAAGACCCAGAGAAATACGACGACGTTCTTCGTCGATTTCCAGAACCATAACTTCAACAGAATCGCCCAGGTTAACAACCTTAGATGGGTGGATGTTTTTGTTAGTCCAATCCATTTCAGAAACGTGAACCAGACCTTCAACACCGTCTTCGATCTCTACGAAACAACCGTAGTCAGTCAGGTTAGTTACCTGGCCAGTGATCTTAGTGCCTTCTGGGTAACGCTGTGCAATTTCTTGCCATGGATCGTTGCCCATCTGTTTCATGCCCAGAGATACACGTTGCTTTTCTTTGTCGAACTTAAGCACTTTAACGTTGATTTCGTCACCAACATTTACGATTTCGCTTGGGTGCTTAACGCGCTTCCAGGCCATGTCAGTGATGTGCAGCAGGCCGTCAACACCGCCCAGATCTACGAACGCACCGTAGTCTGTCAGGTTCTTAACGATACCTTTAACTTCGTGACCTTCTTCCAGGTTGGCCAGCAGCGTTTCACGCTCTGCACTGCTTTCTGCTTCGATAACAGCACGACGAGAAACAACAACGTTGTTACGCTTGGCGTCTAACTTGATTACTTTAAACTCAAGTTCTTTGCCTTCCAGGTGAGTGGTGTCGCGTACAGGGCGAACGTCAACCAGTGAACCTGGCAGGAATGCGCGAACACTGTTAACTTCAACAGTGAAACCGCCTTTAACTTTACCGTTGATAACGCCTTTGATAGTGGCTTTATCGTCGTAAGCTTTTTCCAGCTCAACCCACGCTTCGTGACGCTTAGCTTTTTCACGAGACAGGATAGTTTCACCAAAGCCGTCTTCTACAGCGTCTAACGCTACGTCGACTTCGTCACCGATTGCGATTTCTAATTCGCCTTCGGCATTTTTAAATTGTTCAGCTGGGATAGCACTTTCTGATTTGAGACCTGCGTCAACAAGAACGATGTCTTTATCAATTGAAACTACAGTACCCTTTACAATTGAACCTGGACGAGTTTCAAGTTCTTGTAAGCTCTCTTCAAAAAGTTGTGCAAAATTTTCAGTCATATGATTTAGTAATTAACTTAAGTTGACATCCACATTTCGATCCGGATAACGTGGGGTTATTAAACAAAGTCGTCACCTCCTGTGACAACGATTGCGATGGTGAAACCGACTCCGGGCTTACAGCCTGGAATTGATAATTTCCATTGCACTTTCAAAGACTTGGTTAATATCCAAATCTGTTGAATCGATCACTACAGCGTCTTCTGCCGGTACCAATGGCGCAATAGAACGATTCGCGTCGCGATCATCCCGGGCTTTGATATCGGTTAAAAGGCGCGCAATATTAACATCCAGACCTTTATCTTTCAACTGATTATAGCGACGCTCCGCGCGGGCTTCAGCGCTGGCGGTCAGGAATAATTTTACATTGGCATCAGGGAACACCACGGTGCCCATGTCGCGACCGTCGGCCACCAGGCCGGGATCTTGCTGAAACGCACGCTGGCGGCGTAACAGCGCCTCGCGAACCCTGGCCAGGGACGCAATCTGTGACGCCACAGCGCCAACTTCCTCGGTGCGAATATCGTCGGTGACGTCTTCACCTTCAAGCACCACACGGCGCTGCTCTTTGTCAATTTCAAAACTTACGTCAAGGCCAGAGGCCAGCGGAACAACAGCACTTTCATCGTCGACCGGAAGATCATGATGCATGGCGGCAACGGCCAGTACGCGGTAAATCGCGCCACTGTCCAGTAAGTGCCAGCCGAGCTTTTCTGCGATTAATGCGCTTAGTGTGCCTTTCCCTGCCCCACTAGGACCATCTACCGTTACTACGGGTATTGGATGCATACCTGCTCCATTTATTTAATAAAATGTTAATAACAACTCGAAAACGGCGGCAATTATACCCGTGTAAGCTCAATTGGCAATGATACACGTCAATAAATACCCGGGCATAATACCTAAGTCTGTAGCGAATGCACGCTGGCCCTGAGACCAGCGCAATTGATAGTAGAGAATAATTCTGTCTTAACGATGACAGATTGTGGCAAAGCGGGTGAAATAATCAGGGAAAGTTTTGGCGGTACAACCCGGGTCGTTAATCGTTACCGGTGTATCACTTAAAGATACCAGTGAAAAACACATGGCAATGCGGTGATCGTTATAGGTATCAATAGCAGCATGTTGTAATACAGCGCCAGGCGTTACCCGAATATAATCGTGCCCTTCTTCTACTTCCACACCTAGTTTACGTAGCTCAGTGGCCATTGCAAATAACCGATCGGTTTCTTTTACCCGCCAGTTATAAATGTTACGGATGCAGGTTTCCCCTTCGGCAAATAACGCCGTGGTCGCAATAGTCATGGCAGCATCCGGGATATGGTTCATATCCATGTCCACGCCTTTAAGCGGCGCACCATGAATAACAATACAATCGTCAAACCATTCAACTTTAGCCCCCATGGCTTCAAGCACATCAGCAAAACGAATGTCACCCTGGATGCTTTGTTTGCCAATTCCAGTGACCTTGACCGTACCGCCTTTAATAGCGCCGGCTGCCAGGAAATAAGATGCAGATGATGCATCTCCTTCTACCATAAAGGTTTTAGGTGCCACATACTGCTGCCCGGCTTTGATCACAAAGCGCTGATAATCCTGATTTTCTACCGACACGCCAAATTTGGCCATGGTATCCAGGGTAATGTCGATATAAGGCTTCGACACTAACTCGCCTTTAATGGCGATAGTGGTGTCTTCGCTAAACAACGGAGCCGCCATTAACAGGGCCGTCAAAAACTGGCTCGACACACTGCCATCCACAGACAACTCGCCACCCTTTAACTGGCTACCGGTGATTTTAAGCGGCGGATAACCGGCATTTTTTAAATACTCAATATCCGCCCCTGCGTCCAGCAGCGCATCAACCAGGTCGCCGATGGGGCGTTCTTCCATCCGTGGTTCCCCGGTTAATTCAACCGTTACGTTCGAGGCGGCCAGTGCAGCACATAAAGGGCGCATGGCGGTACCGGCATTACCTAAAAACAAGCTGAGCGGTTTATCAACCGAAAACGCGCCGCCTAAGCCGGTAACCTTACACTCGGTTTTGTCATCGCTTAAGCTGTATTCAACACCCAGTAATTTGAGGGCATCCAGCATATGGCGGATATCGTCACTATCGAGCAGATTAGTCAGGCGGGTTTCGCCCTTCGCCAGTGCCGCAAGTAGCAAGGCCCGGTTAGACAGACTCTTTGAGCCCGGCACGTTGACGGTACCGTCGATTTTGTTGACCGGCTGTAACGTTAACTGCTCTACACTCATGCGTGATGCTCCTCGAAGTCTTTCATAAAGCTCACCAGGGCTTCTACCCCTTCAATAGACATGGCGTTATAAATACTGGCACGCATACCCCCTACCGAGCGGTGACCTTTAAGGGCCATTAAACCGGCTTGTTTAGATTTTTCCAGGAACACTTTATCCAGTGCCGGATCGGCCAGATGGAAAGGAACGTTCATAATTGAACGGTTTTCCGGATGTACATTGTTGCGGTAGAACGACGAGTCGTCGATGGCTTTATACAACGTATCCGCTTTGTGCTGATTAAGACTGGCCATGGCTTCTACACCGCCCTGGGCTTTCAGCCATTTAAATACCAGCCCCGCCAGATACCAGGAAAAGGTGGGCGGTGTGTTATACATGGAGTCATTTTTGGCCATCAGTTCGTAATCGAAGATCGACGGCGTACTCTGACGAGCCTTACCTACCAGATCTTCGCGAACAATCACTACCGATAAGCCGGACGGGCCAATGTTCTTTTGCGCACCGGCATAGATAATACCGTATTTGCTCACGTCTACCGGGCCCGACAGAATGTTCGACGACATATCGGCAACCAGCGGCACATCGCCTGCTTCTGGTAACCATTTGTAGGCAATACCATCCACGGTTTCGTTAGGACAGAAATGCAGATACGCCGCACTTTGATCGATGTCAACAGCAGCCGGCTTTGGCATAAACTGATAACCATTGTGATCAACTACTTCACCAATCACTTTGGCATTATTATACTTTGAAGCTTCTGCAACCGCGCCCTTAGACCAGGAACCACTCACCAGATGCAGTGAAGTATCGTCCTGTTTTGAAATATTCAGCGGTACCGCTGCAAACTGCCCGCGCCCGCCGCCTTGCAGAAACAGGACCTTGTAGTTTTCCGGTACGTTCATCAGGTCACGCAGGTCTTGTTCCGCTGTTGCGGCAATTTCGATAAAGTCTGCACCGCGGTGGCTAACTTCCATCACCGAGCAGCCACTGTCACGCCAGTTAATAAATTCCTGTTGTGCCTGCTCCATCACTGCGGGGGGCAGCATGGCAGGGCCAGCACTAAAATTGAATACGTTTTTCATGAGCTTCTTAAATACTGTCAGGAAGCATTATCACCTGCCCGCAATGTTGTTACGGGTGGCATAATGCTCACATACACTAAAAAACAAGCGGCACTAGGAGCCGCTTGCGATGCTTGTTGTATCCTTTAACGCAGGATTATTCGTCTGTCGTTGACTCGTCTGCGCCGTCTTGTGCGGCGTTTGTATCGACGGCTTCGGCTTCATCGCCTTCAGCTTCTAGTAACTCAGTGTCTTCGATTTCTTCGATACGTTGTAACGCAACCAGTTGCTCGTTTTCACCGGTACGGATCAGCCTTACACCCTGGGTATTTCGCCCAACGGTAGATACTTCACTCACGCGGGTTCTTACCAGCGTACCGGCATTACTGATCAGCATGATTTCGTCGTTTTCATCTACCTGTACCGCCCCGACAACCTTGCCGTTACGATCAGAGACTTTAATCGACACTACACCCTGAGTAGCACGGCTCTTGGCCGGGTAATCTTCCAGCGGCGTACGTTTACCATACCCGTTTTCAGTAGCTGTCAGCACCGCACCGTCACCACGAGGTACGATTAGCGACACGACTTTCTGGCCATCTGGCATCTTAATACCACGAACACCTGTAGCAGTTCGACCCATTGGACGCAGCGCCAGCAGCTCTTCACCGGTTTCAGGATCCAGTTTAACCGCGCCGGTTTCAGAATCACGCAGTTTCTCGTTAAAGCGAACAACCTTACCGGCGTCCGAGAACAGCATGATGTCGTCATCCCCATGGGTAATCGCTACACCAATCAGTTCGTCACCGTCATTCAGGTTAACTGCAATGATACCGCTTGAACGAGGACGTGAGTACATGGTCAGGCTGGTTTTTTTCACCACACCATTGGCCGTAGCCATCAGGACAAACTTGTCTTCCTCGAATTCCTTAATCGGCAGGATCGCGGTGATACGCTCATCATCTTCCAGTGGCAGAATGTTTACAATCGGACGACCACGGGCATTACGGCTGGCCAGAGGTAATTGATAGACCTTCAGCCAGTAAAGTCGGCCACGGGTTGAGAAGCACAGGATATGATCATGGGTATTGGCAACCAGCAGCTTCTCGATGAAATCTTCGTCTTTCATCTTAGTGGCAGATTTACCGCGGCCACCACGACGCTGCGCTTCATACTCAGACAGTTTCTGATACTTCACGTAACCTTGGTGAGACAGAGTAACAACCACTTCTTCGCGCTCGATCAGATCTTCTAAATCAATATCATGGCTGGCTGCGGTGATTTCGGTACGGCGCTCATCGCCAAACTCGTCACGGACTTTTTCAAGCTCTTCGCGAATGACTTCCATTAAGCGCTCAGGGCTGCCCAGAATGTGCAGTAATTCTGCAATCAGCTCGAGCAGTTGCTTGTATTCGTCGAGGATTTTTTCGTGTTCAAGACCGGTTAACTTGTGTAAGCGCAGGTCCAGAATCGCCTGAGCCTGTTGCTCAGTCAGGTAGTATTTGCCGTCGCGAATACCAAATTCCGGTTCCAGCCAGTCCGGGCGCGCCGCATCATTACCAGCACGTTGCAGCATTTCCGCTACATCACCCAGCTCCCAGCCAGAAGCCACTAACGCTTGTTTTGCTTCAGAAGGACTTGGTGAGGCTTTGATCAGCTCAATCACCGGATCGATGTTAACCAGTGCAATGGCCAGGCCTTCAAGGATATGGGCGCGGTCACGGGCTTTACGCAGCTCGTAGACTGTTCTGCGGGTAACCACTTCACGACGGTGCAGGATAAACGCCTGCAGGATTTCCTTAAGGTTAAACACTTTTGGCTGGTTGTTATCCAGCGCCACCATGTTAATACCGAATACGGTTTGTAACTGGGTATTGGCGTATAAGTGGTTAAGCAGCACTTCGGCTGACTCGTTGCGTTTAACTTCTACAACAATACGCATACCGTCTTTGTCAGACTCATCACGCAGTGCAGAGACGCCTTCAATACGTTTTTCTTTTACCAGCTCGGCAATCTTCTCGATTAAGCGGGCTTTGTTTACCTGATACGGAATTTCCGTAACGATAATGGTTTCTTTGCCGTTGTCTTCGGTTTCGATTTCGGCCCGGGCACGCATATAGATTTTGCCACGTCCGGTACGATAGGCATCCACGATACCTTTACGGCCACTAATTAAGGCGGCGGTTGGAAAATCCGGACCAGGGATGTACTCCATCAACTGATCGACATCCAGTGATGGCTCGTCAATTAACGCAATACAACCGTTTACAATTTCGGTGAGGTTATGCGGTGGAATGTTAGTTGCCATCCCTACGGCAATACCTGAAGACCCGTTTACCAGCAGATTAGGAATTTTGGTGGGTAACACATCCGGAATGTGCTCGGTGCCATCATAGTTTGGCACGAAATCCACGGTTTCTTTGTCTAAATCAGCAAGCAGTTCGTGGGCAATTTTTGCCATCCGCACTTCGGTGTAACGCATTGCGGCGGCGGAGTCGCCGTCGACCGAACCAAAGTTACCCTGTCCGTCAACCAGCATGTAGCGCAAGGAGAAAGGCTGCGCCATCCGAACGATGGTATCGTATACGGCAGAATCACCATGGGGGTGATATTTACCGATGACGTCACCCACTACACGGGCAGACTTTTTATAAGGTTTGTTAAAGTCATTCTTCAACTCATTCATGGCAAACAGTACACGGCGGTGTACCGGTTTTAAGCCATCACGTACGTCGGGCAGCGCGCGCCCAACGATAACGCTCATCGCATAATCCAGATACGACGTTTTGAGCTCTTCCTCTATATTAACGGGGAGAATTTCTTTGGCGTTATCAGTCATAAACTGCTTGGTCCCTTGTTATAAGTTTGTCGCAATCCTGCAGATACCTGACGATCCTGCGTCCGGATCCCCTTGGATCACGCATTGGGGGTCTTCTAATTAACCAATGAGTTTATCACCCAAATCAGCATTTATGTAGTGATTAATGCATCCTTACCTTCACTTATATCCTAAGCGTTTAATTTTTGCGCGATTGCTAAACCCGGCGGCAAATAAGCCATGTGCAGATTGCCGATTTGCGGTAATGTAAAGCGGATTTTTAACTTCAGGTAAGATGAAAACTCAAGCTCATGATAGAAACACAGCAAAATGTAGATCAAACGGAAATCGACAAGTTTTCTGAAATCGCTGCCCACTGGTGGGACCCACAAGGCCAGTTTAAACCTTTGCATGCCATCAACCCGCTACGCCTTTCCTTTATAGAAGAAAAATGCGAGGGCGTTTTTGGTAAGCAGATCCTCGATGTCGGCTGCGGCGGCGGCATTCTTGCTGAGTCGCTGGCTGTACGAGGGGCCGAGGTTACCGGTATCGATATGGCCAGTGCCTCACTGGAAATTGCTCAGCTACATAGTCTGGAAACAGGTGTTAAAGTCGATTATCGCTGCGTGAGTGTTGAAACCCTGGCGGCCGAACAGCCGGAATCTTTCGACGTAGTAACCTGTATGGAGATGCTTGAGCACGTGCCCGACCCGGCTTCAGTGATCAGTGCCTGTGCCAAGCTGGTTAAGCCTGGCGGCAAAGTGTTCTTTTCCACCTTAAATCGCAATTTGAAAGCCTATCTGATGGGCATTGTGGCTGCCGAGTACGTATTACAGTGGGTACCTAAGGGTACGCACCAGTATCAGCGTTTCCTAAAACCGTCTGAGCTGATAAAAATTGCCGATCAGGCGGGCCTGTTTACCCGATCTGCCACCGGCTTACATTTTGATCCCTTCAATCAGGCATTCGTATTATCGGATCGAAACGTTGACGTCAACTACATTTTGCAATGTGAAAAATCTTGACGACACACAAGATATAGTGTCCATATTTATAACCGAACACTATATATCGCATATTTATAAAAATTAAATATTCGGAATAAATTGTTTTAAGCGATCGCAAAAAAAATCTAAAGTGCTTGCATTCAGTCAAATCTTGCTTTGTTCAAACTTAAAAGGTTAGTCAATACTAACCTTTTACCAGCCTTGATTTGATCGCTGAATTAAGCACCAGATATTGGGTTGCATTAAAGGCAAAACCTCACTATCTTGTGGTTATCTGATAGCAGTCTTGTTTAAAAAACCGACTGATGCAGGTATTTTTCAGGCGGATTAAACATTCACGGATCGAAGCGATCGCTGATGGATCCCTTCGAAATTAATAATTTAAAACAAATTGGGCATGCAAACTTGCCCCGCAAATAGCGCTAACTGACAAACGGCCACTAAAATGAATAACAATTTATCTGTCACCAAACGTAATGGTGAAAAAGAGCCCATTGATCTGGAGAAAATTCACAAAGTTATTACCTGGGCAGCAAAAGGACTCAACAATGTCTCGGTATCACAGGTAGAAATTAAAGCCCACATTCAGTTTTACGACGGTATCAAAACCGCCGAGATCCATGAAACCCTCATTAAATCAGCGGCAGATCTGATCTCAACTGATGCACCGGATTACCAGTATCTGGCGGCTCGTCTGGCGATTTTCCACCTACGTAAAAAGGCGTTTGGTGAATTTGAGCCACCTAAGTTGTTTAATCATGTGGCCCGTATGGTTGATATGGGTAAGTATGATACTCACCTGTTAGAAGACTACACGCCGGAAGAATTCGCCGAGATGGATAGCTATATCGATCACTGGCGTGACATGAGCTTCAGCTATGCGGCCGTTAAACAGCTGGAAGGTAAATACCTGGTGCAGAACCGTGTAACGGGTGAGATCTACGAAAGCGCTCAGTTCCTGTATATTCTGGTAGCGGCCTGTTTGTTTGCCAACTACCCGAAAGAAACCCGTTTGCAATACGTTCGTCGTTTTTACGATGCAACGTCTACGTTCAAACTATCTTTGCCTACTCCTATCATGTCGGGCGTGCGTACCCCTACCCGTCAGTTCAGCTCTTGTGTATTAATTGAAACCGGCGACAGCCTTGATTCAATTAACGCCACAGCCAGTGCCATTGTTAAGTACGTCAGTCAGCGTGCCGGTATCGGTGTTAATGCTGGTCGTATCCGTGCACTGGGCAGCCCTATCCGCGGCGGTGAAGCGTTCCACACAGGTTGTATCCCTTTTTACAAGTACTTCCAAACGGCGGTTAAGAGCTGCTCTCAGGGCGGCGTCCGTGGTGGTGCAGCAACGCTGTTCTATCCGTTGTGGCATATGGAAGTTGAATCACTGCTGGTACTGAAAAATAACCGTGGTGTAGAAGAAAACCGTGTACGTCACCTCGACTACGGCGTGCAGTTTAACAAGCTGATGTATCAGCGCATGATGAAAGATGACTACATCACGCTGTTCAGCCCGTCAGACGTACCCGGCCTGTACGATGCATTCTTCGCCGACCAGCCTAAGTTTGAAGAACTGTACGTTAAGTACGAGCAGGACGAGTCAATCCGCAAAAAACGCATTAAAGCCATGGAACTGTTTGGCTTGTTTATGCAGGAACGTGCCAGCACTGGCCGTATTTATCTGCAAAACGTGGATCACTGTAATACCCACAGCCCGTTCGATCCAAAAGTGGCACCGGTTCGTCAGAGCAACCTGTGTCTGGAAATCGCGTTACCTACCAAGCCACTTGAGCATGTTAACGACGAAAACGGTGAAATCGCCCTGTGTACACTTTCTGCGTTTAACTTAGGTGCGATTAAGTCACTGGATGAGTTTGAAGAATTATCAGACCTGGCAGTACGTGCGCTGGACAGTCTGCTGGATTATCAGGACTACCCGGTACCTGCTGCTTACAACGCCACCATGAACCGCCGTACCCTGGGTATAGGGGTAATTAACTTTGCTTATTACCTGGCGAAGAACGGCGTTAAATATTCTGATTTCAGTGCTAACAGCCTGGTACATAAAACCTTTGAAGCCATGCAGTATCACCTGCTTAAAGCCTCAAACAATCTGGCTAAAGAAAAAGGCGCATGTCCTAAGTTTAACGAAACCACCTATTCTCAGGGTGTGCTGCCGATTGATACTTACAAGAAAGATCTGGATGCTATCTGTAATGAGCCATTACATTTAGATTGGGAAGGTCTGCGTAAGGATATCGTTGAGCACGGCCTGCGTAACTCAACACTGTCGGCACTGATGCCGTCAGAAACCTCGTCGCAAATTTCAAATGCCACCAATGGTATTGAGCCACCACGCGGCCATATCAGCGTTAAGTCCAGTAAAGACGGCGTGCTTAAGCAGGTTGTACCGGAATATGAACGTTTGAAAGACCAGTACGAATTGCTGTGGGATATCCCGTCTAATGATGGTTACCTGCAGTTGTGCGGTATCATGCAGAAGTTTGTCGACCAGACGATTTCAGCCAATACCAGCTATAACCCATCTATGTATGAGAACAGCAAGGTACCTATGCGTTTATTGCTGAAAGACCTGCTGACCGCATACAAACTGGGCGTGAAAACACTGTATTACCATAACACCCGTGATGGTGCTGCCGATGCGCCGGTTGAAACAACCAGTGCTGCAGCAGCGAAACCTGCCGCTCAGGAAGTCGTGATTGAAGAAGACGACGATTGCGCCGGCGGTGCTTGTAAAATATAACAATTGTTCATTTGCCCGGCGCCAGCCGGGCTTCTTATTGCGCTAGTGAAGTGATAATAAAATATGAAATACACCACGTTTAATCAGCAAAATGTGAATCAGCTCGACGAGCCGATGTTTTTTGGTAATCCGGTTAACGTAGCCCGTTACGACCAACAAAAACACTCGATTTTTGAAAAGCTCATCGAAAAACAAATTAGTTTTTTCTGGCGTCCGGAAGAAGTGGATGTCACCCGTGACCGGGTCGACTTTCAAAAACTGACCGAGCCGGAAAAGCACATTTTTATTTCTAACCTGAAATATCAGACGCTGCTTGATTCAGTGCAGGGCCGCAGCCCGAATATCGCATTCCTGCCGATTATCTCGTTGCCAGAACTGGAAACCTGGGTAGAGACATGGTCTTTCTTTGAAACCATCCACTCTCGCTCTTACACGCATATTCTGCGTAACCTGTTTACCGATCCGAGCAGTATCTTTGAAGATATCGTGGTGAACGACGAAATTAAGCGTCGTGCAACGGATATCTCCAAATATTACGACGACCTGATTTATGCCACACAGCTTTGGCAAACTCAGGGCGAAGGCATGTATACCAATGAAGGACAGCCCTACCCGGTTAACATGCGCGAGCTGAAGAAAAAACTCTACCTGTGCATGAACTCGGTTAATGCACTGGAAGCAATTCGTTTCTACGTATCCTTTGCGTGTACTTTCGCATTTGCAGAGCGTGAGCTGATGGAGGGTAACTCCAAGATCATCCGCCTGATTGCCCGCGATGAAAACCTGCACCTGACCTCCACTCAGCATATTCTGAATCTGTGGGCTAAAGGCAAAGACGACCCGGAGATGGCGGAAATCGCCGAGGAATGTGCCGATGAAGCAAAAGAAATCTTTATGAAAGCGGTAGAGCAGGAAAAGCAATGGGCAGAGTACCTGTTCCAGCACGGCTCTATGATTGGCCTGAATAAAGAAATTCTGTGTCAGTATGTAGAATACATTGCTAACCAGCGTATGGCGGTTATCGGCATGGGTCAGCCCTATGACGTTACCTCTAACCCGCTGCCATGGATGAATAACTACCTGATTTCCGACAATGTTCAGGTGGCACCACAGGAATCAGAGATCAGCTCATACCTGGTAGGTCAGATTGATTCAGCCGTTAGCGAAGACGACTTTGCCGATTTCGAACTTTAAATAACCGGCAATGACCGACCGCGACAACACCTACCGTATCGACATTGTCGATACGGTAACGGTGACCGCACCCCCCGATAAAACGCTGCTGGAAAGCCTTGAATCTCAAAAGATTGACGTGCAATACCATTGCCGCGAGGGATTTTGCGGTGCCTGCCGCACCACGTTACTGGAAGGCGAAGTGGAATACACTACTGATCCCCTCGCCTTTATCGACGACGATGAAATCCTGCCCTGTTGCTGCAAACCAAAAAACCATTTAAAAATTAAACTGGGTTTCTAGAGCCTAGCCATTGAGTAACGTTAAGGCTATTTCCGGCTGCTGGTTGGCCTGACTCAGCAATGACTGACTGGCTTACTGAATGATTTGATTTCTTGCCAGACTGGCCGTTTCGCTGGCGTAGTTTGTATCCCTTATTTGTGATTGTGCTGCCCGAGTGTTTTCGGCATGAATCGACAGATTTCGTAAATTGGATTGCATGGCATTCTGCACAGCACCATAACCTGCGCGCTTTTCACCAATATCATCTATTGCGCCAGACAGCGCATTTAAAGCAACTTCTGCCTGCTGTTGGCTACTTAACGATAAGCCGGTGAGCCCCAAATCGGCCGCTGTAGCCGGTGTTTTGGCAATTTCATGGTAATCCTGCGGGCCATTAATTGCTGCAGACGTAGTAATTTTAACGTCTTCTTCCGGGTTTTCATCAGCCAGTTCAGCCTCCTGAATGGCAGCACTGGCCACACCGCCTAACCGATCCCAGGATATTCGGCCCTTATAAGAACTCCCTGAGCTCTGCCCTGAGACCGCCAGAATAATATCCTGATTGGTGGTGCCGGTTAACGTAATCACCTCTACATCCGTCTCGCCGGTGAAAATACGCCCGTCGTTATCCAGATCTCCGTCGCCACTATAAGTGACGGTGGTTCCCACAGCGTTAGCCCCGTTGATATTACTCGCGTCATAGCTGGCTCCGGCATCAAATCCATTGCCGGTAGTCAAAAAAGCCGTATCAATATTACTTAAATCAAGGCCGAGATCCTGCCAGTTAAAATCTGCCAGCGGATCTCCGACCGCCGGTACTTCTACTCCCGCTAAATGCTCACCGCTGGTGGTGAAAAGATGAATATCATCATCCAGGCTATAGGAATCGAAGGTAAAGCGGATATTTTCAGAGTCTGCCGGAATAAAGTAAAAATCGTTGCCGCTACCACTGAAAGGCAGGTTATTAATTATCTGCTGACCGGAACCCAGCGTCACATTGTCTGGAGAGTTATCTGCAAATAATAATGTGGCGGGCGATAATAACGGATGACGACCAAACGCTTCCGTCTCGTAGGCAATACGATCAATCTCGCTTTTTAATTGCTGAAACTCTTTGTCTAATGCCAGGCGATCGCTATCGGAGTGAATGCCATTTTGTGCCTGCACGGCAAGTTGACGCATGCGCTGAGCAGCTGTATTTACTTCGTCTAACGCCCTTCTGCAATCTGCGCATAGCTAATACCATCATTGAGATTACGCACCACCTGACGGCTTGATATCACATCACTTTGCAGCCGATCAGCTATTTGTAATCCGGCTGCGTCATCGGCAGCGCTGTTGATGCGAAAACCTGAGGAAAGGCGTTCGAAAGACTGGTCCAGCCGGTTTGTTACCGAGAACAACTGACGCTGAATATTAAGCGCTGACTGATTGTGACCAACAACTAAAGACATCTTCCATGAATACTTCTCGACTTCCTGATATCCGTATCGGCCTACTGTCTTTATACTTTAGTCTTAATTTACGTTAACTTATTGATTAATAGACAAAGGTGACAAGACACAAGTACTCAATCAAGTTTCATTCAGCGTTAAGCGTGCGCTGTGTTTTAAAGCTGGATAGATTTTCAATATTCTTAATTGAAGCATAACCACACTAACTGCCCCAATGCATATCACTCAATCAGCATACTGGCTTCCTATGACACTGGTTACGCGGCAGAACGACAGGTATTAGCGCATAGTAAAACCATTCAGACGACAGCTTTTTTAACCCAAATCACCATGGCGACACCACCAATAACGGCCAGTGAGCTTAAGATGATTCTCAGCGTGACCGTTTCATCTAAGAACAACCATCCGGCAAAGACTGCCAGCACCGGCACAGATAATTGTAATGTTGCAGCTTTAATCGCCGCTATGTGCACCAAAATGCTATACCACAAGGCATAGCCTAATGCCGAGGCAATCGCGCCTGAGGCAACGGCGTAAGCCATACCTTCAGCATGGAACTCACCGCCCGGCCAGAATATCACCAGCAATACTAACGCCAGTGGCGTGGAACGGATAAAATTACCTGCTGTAGCTTCTATGGGAAATTTAGCGCCCTTACCCTTTAACGAATAAACACCCCATGCGATTCCCGCCGCCAGCATCATCAGTGCGCTGGAAAGCTGCGGTACTGCCGCATTAGGCAGCAGGAGCAGTATGAGTCCAACCAGGGCGAGCAGAAAGCCGCCCCATTGCAGTGTACTCATCCTTTCGCCTTTAAACAGGCCCCAACTGATCATGGTGACCTGCACCGCACCGAAAAGTAACAAAGCACCGGCCCCGGTGGTCATGCTGATATAGGCGAACGAAAAGCCGGCAGCATACACAAACAGCGCAATAGCAGAGGTCATATTGCCTTCTTTTAACGGTTTATGGTTACGCATAACCACTAATAGCGTTAACATCAGCGCGCCACTGGTTAAACGCCAGAAGGTGAAGGATGCCGGGTCGATATCGGTTTCCACCAGTGCCATGCGGCACAGCAAGGAATTCGCGGCAAAGGCCGTCATTGCCAGCGCAGCCAGTAAAACCAGTTTAATCAGTGCCATAGAATGTCCTGCTCCGCATTTTTAATCATAGTTGCATATTGTTAACTAAATTCAATACCACTTTGCGCCTATTCTGCGCCGGGCTGATTTAATGTTTATTGCAATCCAGGCCCGGTAACAATCAAAAAAATACCCGCTCACTGGCGGGTATTTCAATTAGCTGCGGTGTCAGAAGTTAATTAAAGCTTTAAGCCTAATCGTTCTGCCACCTCAATATAGGTTTCTACCACTGAGCCTAAGCCCTGGCGAAAACGGTCTTTGTCCATCTTCTTGCGGGTTTCTTTATCCCACAGACGGCAACCGTCTGGTGTAAATTCATCACCCAGTACAATGTTTCCGGCACTGTCCACACCAAATTCCAGTTTATAATCCACTAACATCATACCGCCCTGGTCGAACAATGCTTTCAGTACATCGTTGACGGCAAATGTCAGTGCTTTCATTCGGGCTACCTGAGCGGCAGTGGCCCAGCCAAATGACTCAATATGGTAATCATTCACCATTGGATCATGCAGCGCGTCATTCTTAAGGAAGAACTCAAACACCGGTGGATTGAGTAACTGACCTTCTTCCACACCCAGACGGCGAACCAGAGAACCTGCGGCTACATTACGCACAACGCACTCTACCGGGATCATATCCAGCTTTTTAACCAGTGACTCGGTGTCAGATAGCAGTGATTCTACCTGCGTAGCAATACCGGCTTCTTCCAGCTTGGTCATGATAAAGTGGTTAAACTTATTATTGACCTCGCCTTTACGATCTAACTGTTCGATTTTTTCACCATCGAAAGCCGAAGTATCGTTGCGAAACAATAAAATTAACTTGTCACTGTCGTCTGTGTGATAAACAGTTTTCGCTTTACCGCGATAAAGCTCGTCGCGTTTTTCCATTATAGGTCTCGTATTAAATGTCTAAGCCGTCTTCGGTCATTACCTGTTCAAAAGGTTTGAACAGATCAGCAACCTGTTTGGCATCAAATGGTGTGCTTTCATTATCCATAAAGGTGATAGACGTTTTAGGGCCTAATTTTGTCACCTTCAGGCGATAGTCTTCATAATCCAGCAACTGTGCATCGTCTGATGAAAACAGGTCACGCCACCAACTCACCTGCTCGTCAGTATACTGCACAAAAATCAATCCGTTCGACTTATCTAAATCTTTTACGTTGAAACCCAGTTTGCGCAATACCAACTGGATACGTGGCCAGGCAATGTCGTAGTTAGCATCTAACACGAAAGCCGGGTTACCGTCGTCATCAAAGCCCATTTCCATATCCAGACCCTGGCGGATCTGGGCAATGCGGCGATTGGTTTCAAGCTGATTAAGGTATTCGTAATGGCTGATAACCCGGTTTAACACCATAACTTCGTCGCGGCGTTTTTCCATGGCGTTTAAATCTTCTACAGACTTATCGCCACGTTCATAATCTACCAGGGCTACACTCAGCTGCGCAGTTCGACCATGAGGCTTTAACTCAACGTCAAACTTATAGCGACCTTTGCCAGCCACTTCACTTTCATCAGACGACCAGTCAAACCAGCCGCCATTGCCTTCTTCGGTACTGGCCGGCGCAACATTCATCCAGCCGGTCATCAGTTCACCCTGTTCCGGGCTGAAGTTTTCTACGCTGATACCACGTTCTTCCAGGTAGCCGATCAGCGAGTTCCAGATTGTCTTATCCAGTGTTTCGTTATCTCTTACCTGGTCGAGCAACACGGTTGCACCTTTAGAGCCCTCTTCAACATGGGAGCCCTGTACTAACGGGATCACCAGCGCCGGAGGCACTACCTCAAGGTTACGTCCTACCAAAGTGGTATCGGCAGACTGTTGTAATGCCGGAATATTATAATCGCTGGTAAAATCCGGCGCATCCAGATCGGTCGGCACTTGCAACTGTGTGCGTTCTTTTGATTTTAAGTATTCGTAACTGCCGGAGGCTGTTACGCGTTCTTGTTGAGAAGCACAAGCAGTAAGAACAAGGCTGGCAATACCGCTGACCAAAGCCAGTTTTTTATTCATAGTTATCTCTTATTCTGAAATTAAAGCGTATTCATGTAACAACGCTTCGATGCTTTTTTGGCTCGCAAGTTCCGGTAAAACCATCGGTAAGCGTAAAAATGGGCTTTTCATCATGCCCATTTTATACAATGCCCACTTCGGGATCACCGGATTTGGTTCGATAAACAGTGCAGAGTGAAGCTTTTCAATGCTGGCATTAAGCTCGCGGCACCGGGCTTTATCACCAGCCAACGCGGCTTCACACATTTGCGCGATGGCCGCTGGCACTATATTGGCTGTAACCGAGATCACGCCGTGACCGCCTTCGCATAAAAATTCACATGAGCTGCCATCATCGCCGCTCAGCAACACAAAATCATCGTCTACCAACGCCTGTGTGGCTTTTAGCCGGGCAATATTGCCCGTGGCGTCTTTGAGGCCAACAATTTTAGGGTGTTTAGCCAGTACAGCTACAGTTTCAGGTAACATATCGGCAACCGTGCGGCCCGGAACGTTATACAGCAATACCGGTACGTCGGTGGCGTCGGCTACTGCCTCAAAATGAGCAATCATGCCCTTTTGCTGAGGCTTGTTGTAATAAGGAACAACACTCAGGAAGCCATCAATCCCCAGACCAGCCATCTGCTCGCTCAGAAAAATCGCTTCAGAGGTGGAGTTTGCCCCGCTTCCGGCAATAATTTTGGTTCTGCCCGCAGCGGCTTCTACCGTTTGTTTGACTACCTCAATATGTTCATCGAAAGGCAGCGTGGCGGATTCGCCAGTAGTGCCTACTGACACAATACCATGAGTGCCCTGTTGGATATGAAACTCAACCAATTCCCGCAGCGCAGGATAATCAATTTGGCCGTCATCAAACATTGGGGTGACAAGCGCAACGTAACTACCGGTAAACATATTCTCTCCACTTTTTGCGAGCGCACATGGTAATTGCCGCACTGGTTAAAAACAAGCATTTGAATACCCGGATCGCATATTATTACCAGAAAATGACGGTTTTTATTTTTGCTACCGTTGTTTTAAAACCGTTTAACTCTTACTGCAGGTTTTCAGGCTGGCAAAATCCTACCAGTGACCGATTCGACTTTGGCCACGGCTATGTTAGAATCTGCGCCCCTTAATATGAGTCAGGTCCATGAAACAACAGTTAATTGCGGTTATCTTAGGTACCGACCAGGTGGGTATTCTCAGTGATATTGCCACCCTGGTCAGCGAATCAGATTGCAATATTCTTGACAGCAGACATGCTATTTACGGTCAGGAATTTTCGTTAACAATGATCATCGAGGGCACCCATAACGCCATAACGCGGGTAGAACTCAGCATCCCTGAGATGTGCCAGCGCCGTGATCTGTTGTCGATTCTGAAACGTACTCGCGAACACACCAAACAAAATCTGACTCACCTTTACGATGTTGAATTTAATGGTGTGGATAACCCGGGGCAGATCCAGGCCATTACCCGCTTTTTCGCCGACCAGCACGTCTCTATCAGCGCCTTTCGTCAAACCACCAGTGTGGATGATGAAACCGGCCACAAGATGATGCGGTTTAAGCTGGTGGTAAATATCCCTGACGATGTTGCCATGCCGGAATTTCGCTACAACCTGAATTTGCTGTGTCAGGTGCTACACCTGACATCCAATATTATTGATAAACATAAGGGATAATAATATGAATACGCTTTCTGCCGGTGATGCAGCGCCGCTTTTTAGTCTGCCCGATCAGGACGGTAACCCGGTTTCTCTGGAATCACTCAAAGGCAAAAAAGTACTGGTTTACTTTTATCCGAAAGCCATGACCCCAGGCTGTACCGTTCAGGCCCAGGGCCTGCGTGACATTCAGAACGAACTGCAACAAAATAATGTCGTAGTGCTCGGTATCAGCCCCGACGCAGTGAAACGTCTGCCTAAGTTCATCGAAAAAGAACAGCTAAATTTTACGTTGCTATCCGATGAAGATCATACTGTTGCCGATGCGTTTGGCGTATGGGGCCCGAAAAAATTTATGGGTAAAGAATACGACGGCATCCATCGTATTACCTTCTTAATCGACGAAGAAGGTAATGTTGAGCAGGTCTTTAACAAGTTTAAAACCAAGGAACATCACCTGGTCATTCTTAATTATCTGAATAACGGCGAATAAAACCGCTTATTGGCAGGTCGCACGGCCTGCCATAACACTTTTTTAAGTTCAATCTTTACCTGCCATTTCAACGTATACTGTTCCTCTGCTCCCGCTTATTAAGGAAACACCATGTGTGATAATTCAACAGAACAGGATATTCAGCGTTTTACCGAGGAAGGCGGCAAGTTAAATCGCCGGCAGTTTAATCAGCTACTGGCACTGGGCACGTTAAGTACTGTATTACCTCAGTTTGCTGTGGCTGACGAAAGCATTGTGCAACAGGAAATAAGTGTGAAGACCCCGCACGGTAGCGCAGACTGTTTATTTACGGCACCAAAAACCGGGCGCCATCCGGCCGTGGTAATGTGGCCCGACATCAAGGGTCGCAGAGCAGCCTTTGATCTGATGGGACAGCGCCTGGCTGCACAGGGTTATGCAGTATTGGTGGTCAATCCTTTCTATCGGGATGTCAGCGGAGCGGCATTACCTGATGGGGTTGAATTTCCTTCTCAGGAGGCCTGGCAGATTCTCTCCCCTATGCGTGAAAAACTCACTCAGTCAGCGGTAGTCAGCGATGCCGAGGCATTCTTTGCTTTTCTTGATCAGCAGTCTGCGGTGGATACCAAACGTCAGGGCGCATTAATGGGTTATTGCATGAGCGGTTCGTTTACCATGTTTGCTGCCGCAGCCATGCCCAAGCGTATTGGCGCCATTGCCAGTTTCCATGGCGGCGGACTGGCAACAGATAAACCGGATAGCCCTCACCACACTATTATTGAGTCAGATGCACTTGCCCTGCACGCTATTGCAGAAAATGACAATGAGCGTTCACCGCAAATGCAACCCATGCTTAAAGAGGCATATCAGGCAGCCGGACTGACCGCGCATATTGAGGTCTACCCTGACACCCTGCATGGCTGGACGCCGCCGGACTCCAGAGTCTACAACGAAAAACAGGCCGAGCGCGCCTGGCAACAAACCCTGGCATTATTTAAACAGGCGCTTTGATTGAAACGCGGCCAGCAGACGCTGGCCGATACAAAACAGGATAGAAGACTTAAGCGTCTTCGCTGGCAGTTAGCTGTTCAGGCGAGGACGACCAGGCAGTAACCACCGCTTTCACCAGCGTTGCCAGTGGAATAGCAAAGAATACCCCCCAGAAGCCCCATAGACCACCAAAGAACAACACGGCGATAATGATGTATAAGGGATGCAGACTTACCGCTTCGGAGAATAAAATAGGCACCAGCAGGTTACCATCCAGCGCCTGAATAATGCCGTAGGCGATCATCAGGTACCAGAATTCCGGCGAAATGCCCCACTGAAACATTGCCACCACACCAACCGGGATGGTTACCACTGCAGCCCCAATATAGGGGATAAGGACTGAAAGGCCTACCAGTACCCCCAGCAACAAGGCGTACCGCAGATCCATAATCGCAAATGTCACGCATGACACCGCACCCACAATGATAATCTCAATCACTTTACCGCGAATGTAGTTGGCAATCTGTACATTCATCTCGTTACCCACCTGAGCAATCAAGCGACGCTCCTTGGGCAGAATACGGGAGATGCTGTCGGTGAAATACTGTTTGTCTTTCAGCATAAAAAACACCATCAGCGGCACCAGAATAAAGTAGATTAATAAGGCTGCCACACTGGTAATTGAGCCTATAGACGCCGATAACGCTTGCTCACCAAAATCTACCAGGCGCTGATTAGCCCCTTCCATCATTTCGTAGATATGCGAAAACTGAACATATTCTGGATATTTATCCGGTAGCGTCAGTAACCAGGACTGGGCGTTTTGCCAGATGGTCGGTAATTCCTGGGCCAGGCTGACACTTTGTTTGGTAACCACCGGGACCAGGCCAACGGCCAGCAACACCATGATCAATATAAAACACAACAACACCAGCCCTACCGAAGGTGAACGTCCCAGCCCCATGCGGTTTAACTGTGTTACCGGCCAGTCGAGCAGATAAGCGATCACCGCTGCCACAATAACCGGCATCAGCATGTCGCCCCACAGCAGCAACAATGCACTACTGATTAAAATAAGGATAAGCAGCATGGCTGCATCAGGGTCGGAAAACTTGCGTTTGTACCAGCGCCCAAAAACACTAAACATTCATCATTCCTTCACGCATTTTCGCCAACAGTATGGTTACTGCCCGACGCCAAAGCTAACTACCGGCACTCAACAATAAAGAGCGTTACTATACCGACAAACACTTGAATTGTAACGCATAGAACTTGCACCCAAACCCACCATGTGGTGTGATCAGACCATCTGCACCATTGCTGTTTTGCCTTGCCAGGCATGCAAGCAAGCAATGGCATTAAAAGGGTGTAATCTGAAATATATTATTAAATTCAGGGAACTGAATGCTGTCAGATTGTCGTATATATAGCAGTATCAGGCTTTATTTGAGGGAAAATGAGACAATTTTTTCGATCCGGTATCCTGGGTGTGTCGATGGGCATAGCTTCGGCTTTGTTGCCGGTTTCCTCTGTTGGCCAGTCAATCGGTAGCGATAAAAACACGCTGCCAGATATCGGCGTGGTAGCGTCAGAAGTCCTTACTCTGGATAAAGAAATGCTGGTTGGTGATGCCATTATGCGGCAAATGCGTGGCCAGGCTCCGGTCATTGACGATCCGGTTCTCACCGAATACATTCAGGATTTGGGTAACCGACTGGTACTACAGGCCGAAAACACCAAATTCCCCTTTGAGTTTTTTATTATCAACAACAGCGTAATGAATGCATTTGCTTTTTATGGCGGCCACGTTGGCGTGCATTCCGGCATTATTACCCGGGCTGATACAGAAAGTGAGGTAGCCTCCGTGCTCGCCCACGAGGTAACTCACGTTACCCAGCGCCATCTGGCCCGCAGAGCATTATCGCAACAGCGCAGTTCACCGTTACAGATTGCCTCTATGTTAGGCAGTATCCTGCTGGCCATGGCTAACCCGGAAGCCGGTATTGCCGCCATGCAAACCTCCTCGGCAATGGCCAGTCAGTTGAACATTGATTACACCCGCTCTAATGAGCAGGAAGCCGACCGCATTGGTATTGATATTTTGTATCAGGCCGGTTTCGACCCGAAAGCTGCCTCGACCTTTTTTGGTAAAATGGCCGAGGAGTACCGCACCAGTTCCAGACCACCCGAACGGTTACTCACCCACCCTCTAACCGAAAAACGGATTGCCGATGCCCGCAACCGCATGCGCCGCTATCCGGACGTGAGACTGCGCCCCAGCTTGTCGTTTAATCTGGCCAAGGCCCGCTTGCTGGCCCGTTATCAGTTTGAACCAGACTACGCACTGGAACACTTTAAAGCGGTTGTAGAAAATGACACCTTTGCCATTCGCGACGCCGGCCTTTATGGTCTTGCCATTGCCTACCTGGCTAACGAGGAAAACCTCAAAGCCAAACAAATCAACGATCAGTTACTGGCCAGAACGCCCGGCAATCTGTTTTACGTTGATTTGGCCACCGACATTGCGCTGGCCATGGGTAAAGCGGATGAAGCCATTACTATGCTGCAAAAAGAGCTGGAGCATAAACCGCGTAACAGCGTGGTAGTGCTTAACCTGGCCAATGCCTACATGGCCAGTGACAACAATGACGCTGCCATTGAGCTTATCCGTGATTATTTGCTGGTTCACCCCCACGATCAACTGGCTTATCAGCTGTTGAGTAATGCTTATAAGGCGGAAAAGTCTTACAAGGGCATGCATCAGAGCAAGGCTGAATTACTTGCTCTGTATGGTGCGTATCCTAACGCTATCGACGAATTGCAACATGCGTACAACTATACTGGTGACGATCACCTGGAAAAACAGCGGATCCGGGCACGGATCCAGCAATTCAGAGACGAACAGGAAAAGCTAAAGCAGTTCTGATTGGGCCTGTTTAATGGCTTTTTGCAGCTTCTGTTGCGTTACTTCACCGCGAATGGTCATGGTTACCTCACCGGCGGGAGAGACAATATAGGTAGTGGGCAACACAATGGGCATGGATACCGGTAAATCCGCTACCGCCTCGCTTATAACTACCGGAAAGCGGATACTTTGTCGTGCTACAACCCCACTAAGCGCTTCGTTATCGAGTTCGTCAAAGCTTACACCCAGCACTCTGAATTGTTGGTCATTATAAACGTGGTTGAGTTCGGGAATTTCCCGCAGGCAAGGCTGACACCATTCAGCAAAAAAGTTGACCACGGTCCACTGCTCGCTCTGCCAGTTGAAAGGCTGGCCCTGAACCGTGTTAACAGTTAAAGGCTGCAGGCTTCTCAGGGCAATACCGCCCGCCAGCGCCAGCAAACCAACCAACACCATAATAACAACACGGAAAGATCCACGTTGTTGTGTAATTCGTTTATAATCTGCGACAATTTTCAATCTGTTCAACCCGATAACCGTAAGTACAACAACTGGCGCTATCATAACAACACAATGAATAAGTAGAACACTATGTCTGAAATAAAAATACTGCATAACCCGCGTTGTTCAAAAAGCCGTGAAACGCTAAAACTCCTCGAAGAAAAAGGCATTGCAGCCGACGTGGTCGAATATTTAAAAGAGCCATTAAGTGAAGCTGAGTTAAAATCCCTGTTCGCGAAACTCGGCCTGGACGACGTGAAAAAAATGATGCGGGTAAAAGAAGCAGAATATAAAGAAGCTGGCCTCAATGGCGCCGACGTTACCGATGAACAGCGGTTTGCGGCCATGGCAGAATACCCGAAACTGCTGGAACGCCCGGTAGTCATTAACGGTGATAAAGCCCGCATTGGTCGCCCACCGGAAGCCGTACTGGACATTCTCTGATAATGGCACCGGTACTGATCCTGTACTACAGCCGTCACGGTGGCACAGAACAACTGGCCAGGGCTATTGGTGTGGGCGTTGAGGCAGGCGGCGCGACGGCGAAGATTCGCACTGTACCGCCTATCTCATCGGATCCGGGTGCAGAGCAACCCGACGACCCGGCGGCCGGCCCGCCTTTTGTCACCCTCGACGATTTAACCGGTTGCAGCGCGCTGGCGCTTGGCAGCCCTACCCGCTTTGGTAATATGGCCGCGCCGGTAAAACACTTTCTCGATTCTACCAGTGGACTGTGGTTAAACGGTGCGCTGATCAACAAACCCGCCTGCGTGTTTACCTCCACATCAAGCATGCACGGTGGTCAGGAGTCGACATTGTTGTCGATGATGCTGCCACTGATTCACCACGGTATGGTGATCGCAGGTTTGCCGTATTCTGAACCGGCACTTCACAACACCACAACCGGCGGTACGCCCTATGGTGTAACGCACCTGGCGGCCAATAATGTCACCACATTAAGCAGCGAAGAAAAGCAGCTCTGCCACGCCCAGGGCAAGCGACTGGCACAACTGGCCAGCGCGCTGGCATCAATGAACACAGAAAAAGGTAATGCAGTATGATCCCTATGTCAGCAAAGACACAACGGTTTCGCGTTTTAGCCCTGGCCAGCCATCTTGGCTTACTTGTCTGGATCTCTGTGTGGCAACTTTTTTTAACAACTGACCAGCAGTATTCACTGGCCTTTATCTTTCTGTTGTACGTTTTACCCTTATTATTGCCGTTGCATGGCATCATCAAGGCTAAGCCTTACACCCATGCCTGGGCGAATTTTATTGCGTTGTACTATTTACTACACGGACTCACTGTATTTTACGCCGTCGACAGCGAACGTTGGCTGGCCGCAGTGGAAGTTGTGCTGGTGGTCGGCATGTTTACCGGCTGCAGCGTGTTTGCCCGTTTACGGGGCCGGGAGCTGGGCCTGGGGCTGAAAAAGCTTAAAGAGGAGATGAAAGAGGAATGCGAGAGGTTTTCAAAGCGTTCTTAACCACCCGCACCGCTGCTGCATTATCGGCTGCGTTACTGATCGGTGGTTGTGGCGGTGGTGGCGATAGCGGTGGCAGCACCGTAACCCCAACACCCGGTACTCCAACGCCTGGATTCACGGCAGTCGAACCGGCCCTCACTGCAGATAACCTGCGCCTGTTTGGCGAGCTGAATGCCAGCGTCGGCGCATCGGTTGGATTTGTTGTATTAAGCAACGATAGCCAATCCCTCGACACTATTGACTGGCAGCAAACCAGCGGCCCTACGGTTGATTTACTGGCAGCTCATACCCAGGCCGTTGGCTTTGATATTCCAGCCAGCGGCAGCTATGAATTTACTGTAACAGCAGCTACCACCAATGGTCAGCAGCGTTCGTTAAGTTTCACCCTTAATGCCGAAGCATCAGCAGAGGAAAACCAGGCCAACATTCGCCTCGACCATATGGCAACCGAGCGCGGCCGGGTATCTCTGCGAGTTGACTCACCTACCAGCAAAATTATTACTGATGCCCAATGGAAGCAACTTGCCGGGCCAGAGGCCGAAGACATTGTGTATCAGGAGGACAGCACCGGCGGACCACTACAAAGTGCATTTTTTGCTGCGCCGGAAGTCACTAAAGACGAAGTCATGGAATTTTCTGTGACCCTGACTTTTGATGATGGCACCACCGCTACTGATACCGTATTAGTAGGGATTAACGATGCGCCGGTAGACAGTAATGGTATTTTCACGTAGAACGATATGTATCTTACTACCGATCTCATTCCTTATCGGGCCGATACGCCCTGGGCGGATGGGTTAAAAGAGTGTGTGTACACCAATCTGTTGGTTAACAGCTGCATTTTCAATGAATTGCCATTAATAGGCATGCGAACCAGTAACCCCACCATAGAAACCATTTTGAATAAAACGCTGGTGTCGCACCCGTGGATGGGCGATCGTTTTGCTGAGTTCCTGCAAAATTCCGCTACCTCAGAAGATATGCTGAGTTTGCTGCGCGGTGTTACGGCAGTGGTTATTTCCTACGACGTGCGCCCCTCTTTCTACTGGGTCCGTACCGGCGCTATTTACCTTGATGCCCGCAACTTCTGGCGAACGCCCGAGGAGCGGGATACGTTAAATACAGCGCCTGACTACCGCAGTGATTTTGGGAGTGATTTACAGTTTGGTATATACTGGCGCTACGTTAAAAACGACAGCTATTACTATCCACAGGCTTCGCTGGCTGCAAGCAGCCGCAACAGCCGTAACCTGGATCAGCTGGAAGCGGCCCTGTCCTGGTTGATGTACCATGAGTTGGCCCACGCCAATGACTTCTTCCCGCCGATGTCCTGGGCCAGCATTGCCGATTCACAAACGCCACTTAGTTTCTTCCAGAACAATGCACCTCAGTCTACTTTACTCTACAACCAGTATCCGTTGAACTCGTCAGTGCTGGACGCACTGGCAGATGTCTCCTTTGGCGGCGAAACAGCCACCACCGCGCAACGCAATTACACCGCAAGCGAGGCAGCCGATGAATTCAGTGCTGATACCGCACCGGCGTTTTACGCTTACTATACCGAGCGTGAGGATTATGCGACCTTATTTGAACGGTTTATGATGCTGCATCGTTTGGGAGTTAGTGCCGATGTGGGCGTCATTGGCAACAATAACAATCCCGATGCCCTAATCACCTGGGGCCAGCGCAACCGCATAAATCAGGATACCCTGCAGGCCAGAGCGGCTTTCACGGTAGAACGGGTATTACCGAACCTGAATGTGGCGCAGATCCAGGCGGAATTACCGGCCACCATTCAACTGCGGGCCAATACGTCTTGGTTTGATTTTGAGTCACTGACCAATTCGCAACGGGTTTCACCATTGCGTTTGGAGGATTCAGACAAGTCTTATCGCCCGGCCCTGCAAATGAGGCACTGGGATAATCACCTGAGATATTAAGACGCGGAGGGATCCGTGTCCTCAGCCAGCTCTCGTTTAACCAGAGCGACTGAGATTTTCTTTTGCTCTTGTAATGAGCGCTGGTCGAGTCGGTCGAGCAGCGCCATTAAACTTGGCAGATCCCGCTGACTGTGGTTGAGCAAGTAATGCAGCGCCTGGGCCGACAAGGATAACCCCCGCTGCTGTGCCCGCGAGCTTAACACTTCACCGCGCTGTTCATCATTAAGCGATACTAACTGGTAAGTTAATCCGGCACTGATACGCGAACGCAGGTCCGGCAGCCGCACATTACTGGCATTCGGACCAGACTGCGCTGCCACAATCAACAGGCCAATACGCGTTTCGCTTACGCGGTTAATCAGATCAAACACTGCTTCTTCCCATGCTGCATGGCCGGCAATGGCTTCCAGATTATCCAGACAAATCACCGGCAATTGTTCGAGCGCTTCGAGCAGCTTGGGCGATAAATTAACCACATCCGTAAAATTCACATAGGCATGGGGAATTTCCCGGGCCGCCAGCTGATGGCACGTGGCGTAAAGCAAATGGCTTTTACCACGCCCGGAACTGCCTACCAGATTAATAAGTGGAATGGATGCCGCATCCAGTAATGCCAGAGCCGGTTCGCCACGCCAGTCGGGCGAATGGCTGGCCACACAACTTAATAACGACACCACCTCATCATTCCCGCCGGAAATAAAGCTGTCGAAGGTCTCGTCATCAGGAAGCGTAACCGGTAAGGGCAGCTGCATGGCTACTGACTCCAGAAGTAATGCATGCCTTTCAGAGGCTGACCAAAGGCATCGGTCAACGGCTGTAACTGGCTATCGAGTGATAACACTGAGCGCAGGTCCTGCTCAGTACCCAGCAGATTAAGGCGGAACGTACTCACCATCCCCTGCTGTTTAACCAGCATGACTTTGTCGGTCACGCTAAGGTTCTTTAAATAGTTTTGTACCGCAACCACACCCGCCAGGCTCGACAGATTACCTACTGAAATTTCAATTGCCTGCGCGGCATTACCATCGGTAGGTAAAATCGAAAAGTTCTGACCGAGGTAATTAGCGTAGTCGTTAATAAAAGTGGTTAGCAGCGCTTCGGGTTCATCGCCGATAAGCGTGTCGTGGGTGATCTGATAAGCGCCCTGATTGGCGGCCAGATACAAATAATCCAATGAATAGCGGCCTTTTTTAGCACGCGCGGCAACCGTGGAAAACTCTTCCTGGGTAAACACCGGTCCGCTGGCAGATTCTTTTTCTACCCAAGACATTTCAATTGCGTCCATTTCCGCCGGTAAGGGTAGGATAACCTCGCCGAATTCATTGACTCGCAGTGCAGGCACATTAAAAGGTTCAGGAATAAACCGGGTGGATACCGGGCGTTCTGGTTCGCGATATACAATTTCGCGTGTGCGGTTTGGATATAGCCGCGCGGCCAGCACGTAATCTACGTTATAGCGACTGGCTGCATTAACGAGCTGTTCGGGAAACAAGCCCCACACGTCGTAGCCATTAATGGTAAGCGTGTCGTCCAGATCCATCAGCGGTAAGGCTAAAGGCACGCCGCGGGTTTCGGCCTGGCGACGGGTCATCCTTGCCAGTTCACTCTGATTGCCGTCGTCGACAATACGGCGCTCACCGTCGGCATCTTCGATGGCGAGCCATAACAATGCATCCGGGCGTCGGCTTCCCCAGATAGGCAAGCCTTGCTTAACCAGTTCGGTTTCAATAAGTTCGCGGTCGAATTCTGCAACTAAGAACAACTCGCCCTGTTCTTCGGTAAAGCGGTAAGCCCGCAGATAACGGTTGGCATTACGGCGAATGGCATCAACGGTTTGATAATCACTGATATCCTGTTGCCCGGTGATTTTTACCAGCAACTGTTCAAGCGCGGCGCGGGTGCCGTTGCTGAGTGCGCGGCTGGACTTGTTGTCTACCGATACCTTGCCGGTACCGAGTTCAACAGTGGAACTGGCGTGGGCCATGCCGAGCCAGGCACTACCTACCAGTAAGGTAATGGCGGCCGTCAACTGCGAGAGTTTTCTCGGTAAATTAAGTAATTCTGCTACGGGCAAAAGCTTCGCAAACTCCATGTTAATCGCAATAAAGGTGCACGCCCTTCGGGCGGTTTATTGTTATCTATTTAAACACGTTTTTCATCTTAATTATTGGCTTATCTGCGTTCTGGTAACCAATAAGCAAACTGACTGGCGACATTTTATACAGACTCGAGATTAAACATTGGTGCAATTTACCAGGTAAACCCTGCATACACGTTGGACTTACCCCCGGATACTGGTAGAATCCGCGCATTCAAACCAGTCCATGCAACAAGGCTTACCCGTGTCTGAAAATAATACATCATTAAGTTATAAAGATGCCGGTGTCGATATCGACGCTGGAAACCAACTCGTTGAACGTATCAAGTCCGTTACCAAACGCACTCACCGCCCCGAAGTACGCGGTGGTTTAGGTGGTTTTGGTGCACTGTGTTCACTGCCGGAAAAATACAAAAATCCGCTGTTGGTGTCTGGTACAGATGGTGTTGGTACCAAGTTACGCTTAGCCATGGACTTTGAGCGTCACGACAGCGTGGGCATCGATCTGGTTGCGATGTGCGTAAACGACCTGATAGTTCAGGGCGCCGAACCGCTGTTTTTCCTCGACTACTACGCTACAGGTAAACTGAATGTCGATACGGCTGCAGCGGTGGTATCGGGCATTGGCACCGGTTGTGAACAAGCTGGTTGTGCCCTGATTGGTGGCGAAACGGCAGAAATGCCCGGCATGTATCATGGTGACGATTACGATATCGCGGGTTTCTGTGTTGGTGTGGTAGAAGCCGATGATGTGATTGATGGCAGCACGGTTAAAGCGGGTCAGAAAATTCTGGCGCTGGGCTCATCCGGCCCACACTCTAATGGTTACTCGTTAATCCGTAAAATTATCGAAGTCAGTGGTGCCGATGTTAACGCCGACCTCAACGGCTCTCCGGTTATTGACCAGCTGCTAGCTCCAACACGCATTTACGTAAAATCGGTACTTAAGTTACTCGACAGCGTGAAAGTTGCAGCCATCTCACACATCACCGGTGGCGGTTTCTGGGAAAATATCCCGCGCGTATTGCCTGACGACAAAAAAGCCGTCGTAGATGCCAACAGCTGGCAATGGCCTTCGGTATTCAACTGGTTACAGGATAACGGCAATGTAGAAACTCACGAAATGTACCGTACCTTTAACTGCGGTGTTGGCCTTATCCTGGTAGTAGACGAGCAGGATGTGGATGTGGCCCTGGCGGTGCTAAACGACGCCGGTGAAAAAGCCTGGCTGTTAGGTGAAATTGCCGATCTGGACGGCGAAAACCAGGTTGAGATCAATTAGTCACATGAGTACAACACCTAACATTTGCGTCATGATATCGGGTAATGGCTCTAACCTGCAGGCCATTATCGACTGGGTAGAGGCCGGCAAAATCAATGCGAATATTGCCTGTGTTATCTCTAACCGCCCTGACGCATATGGTCTGGAACGAGCCCGCAATGCGGGCATCGAAGCCATCTGTTTGGATCACAAACAGTACGAAGACCGCGAAACCTATGATCAGGCTTTACTGACCACCCTGGACAGCTATCAGCCTGATTGCGTTGTGCTGGCCGGCTTTATGCGCATTCTCACCAGTGAGTTTGTCGAACATTTTAGCGGCCGCCTATTGAACATTCACCCATCTTTGTTGCCCAAGTACAAAGGGTTAAATACTCATCAGCGTGCACTGGATAATGGTGACGATGAACACGGCCTGAGTGTTCATTTTGTGACGCCCGAGCTTGACGGCGGGCCTGTCATCATTCAATGTAAAGTCCCGGTGTTTGAAGATGATAACGCCGATGCCCTCGCCCAACGGGTGCAGGAGCAGGAACGTAGTATTTACCCGCTAGTGGTTCACTGGTATTGCAGTGACCGGCTTAAAATGAACAACAATAAGGCATTATTAGATGGTAAAGTTCTTCCGGACAACGGTTACGCGAACGACTAAATCTCTGGCCCTGGCGCTCCTGTCAGGCTTATTATGCGTGTCGGCTCTGGCCGACACCACTCCATCAGACTCCACCAATCTAATCACCCCCTTTGAAGCCGTTTATTATGCTTACAAATGGGACGATAATCTGGGCTCCGCCAAAATATCACTGGAAGAATTATCCGAAGGTCTTTATTCACTGACCTATCAGTCTAAAGTCTCAAAATTCTTCCTGTCGGATAAACGCTTTGAACACTCCATATTTATGGTTGAGGGCGATCACCTGGTGCCGCAGCAGTACAACTACTCACGCACCGGTACCGGCCCGGACAAAAGCCTGAAAGTAGAATTTCCTGGCGATGATGGCGGGCAGATCCAAATTGACAAAGATGACGAAGCTTACTCGCTGCCCTGGCAGGGCGAACTGGACAACCAGCTGTACCGCCTTGATGCCCCTATCCGGCTATCCCGTGGGATAGAAAGCTTAAGCTATGATTTTATTAATTACCGTGGCCAGCAGCGCCATTACGGTATGCGCGTACTCGGTAAAGAAACCGTTGATTTACCCTATGGTAAAATTGAAGCCATTAAAGTAGAAATCGTGCGCGAGTCGAAAAGCCGCTATACACTGGCCTGGTTTGCGCCGGACTTAAACTACCAGCTGGTGCGTTTACAGCAATTTAAAGACGGTGACGAACAAGGCGACTTACGCTTGAAAGCCTTTTCTACCAAACGCAGCGATTAACCTTTTAGTGGCATGCCATAACGCATGCCACCTTCATACCTTACGGATATTCTAGCTTGTCATGCCATTCGTCATTATTTAATGACACTGCCATAGCCAGTTGGCATCGTACTATAACTTGATTTTTCGCCGCAGCGAGGATAGCTTTAAGATATCTGGTCAGACCTCAAAAACAGAGTACTTGGACGAGGAGAACAAATGTCTGATTTTATTTGGGTGTTACTGGTAATACTGTCACTGTGTGTGGCCGCCTATCAACGCCTGCCTTTAATGAATGCCATTATTGTTGCAGGCGGCGTACTGTTAATTGGTACTATTTTTGGTTCTTTAGGGCTACTTAGCTGGCTCGTGTTTATTGTTGTTATGGCCCCTTTTGCGGTGCCATCCATCCGTATCCCTTACCTCACCAAGCCGATGCTGGCCTTTTATCGCAAGGTCATGCCGGAGATGTCAACCACCGAGCAGGAAGCCATCGATGCCGGTACCGTGTGGTGGGACGGCGAGATCTTCTCCGGCCGCCCTGACTGGCAGAAACTGCATGCCATTCCCATGGGTCGCCTGACTCCAGAAGAACAGGCATTTCTCGACGGACCGGTAGACAAAGTCTGTAGCATGATTGACGAATGGCAGGTTAATCATAAAGACGCCGATTTGCCACCGGAGGTCTGGGCTTACCTGAAAGAACACAAGTTCTTCGCCATGATCATCAAAAAAGAATACGGTGGTCTGGAGTTTTCTGCGTTTGCCCAGTCACGTGTTATTCAAAAGCTTGCCGGCACCAGCGCTGTGCTCTCTAGTACGGTTGGGGTGCCTAACTCGTTAGGGCCGGGTGAACTCCTTCAGCATTACGGTACCGAAGCGCAGAAAAATCATTATTTGCCGCGCCTGGCCAGTGGCGATGAGATCCCCTGCTTTGCCTTAACCAGCCCGGAAGCGGGCTCTGATGCCGGTGCAATCCCTGATCAGGGCATTGTGTGCAAAGGCGAATGGGAAGGTGAAGAAGTGCTCGGCATGCGCCTCACTTTCGACAAGCGTTACATTACCCTGGCACCAGTTGCCACGGTGATTGGCCTGGCCTTTAAACTTTATGATCCCGATGGTCTGTTAGGCAGCAAGAAAGAGCTGGGCATCACCTGCGCGTTGATTCCCCACGATACCAAAGGGCTGGATGTTGGCCGACGCCACTTCCCGCTTAATACGCCATTCCAGAACGGACCGGTGCGGGGTAACGATATTTTTGTACCGCTGGATTACATCATTGGTGGCGCAGACATGGCCGGTAAAGGCTGGCGGATGCTGATGGAGTGTTTGTCGGTAGGCCGCTGTATTACCCTGCCCTCAACTTCTGCTGGCGGCGCCAAATCCTGCGCGATGTCTACCGGCGCCTATGCGCGTATCAGACGCCAGTTCAAACTCCCTATTGGGCATATGGAAGGCGTGGAAGAGATGCTCGCCCGCATTGGCGGTAATGCTTACATGATGGATGCGGTAACCCGCTTCTCAACCGTGGGCGTTGATCTGGGTGAAAAGCCCTCGGTTATTTCGGCCATTTGTAAATATCACCTTACGGAGCGTTCGCGAGTTGCCGTGAATGACGCCATGGATGTACATGGTGGTAAAGGTATTATGCTTGGGCCAAATAATTACCTTGGCCGTGGTTATCAGGGTATGCCTATTTCTATCACGGTAGAAGGCGCTAACATCCTGACCCGTAACATGATGATTTTTGGACAGGGTGCCATGCGTTGTCACCCCTTTGTGCTGGACGAAATTAAGGCCGCTGCACTGTCTGATGAACAGGAAGCAATAAAGGCATTCGATAAAGCAGTATTTGGCCATATTGGCTTTGCGCTTGCCAATGCTTACCGCAGCATCTGGTTTACGCTGACTGGCGGTTACTTCCACCAGTCACCGTTTAAAGACAGCACCGCCCGCTATTATCAACTGCTGCAAGGCTACAGTGCTAACCTGGCGCTGCTAACCGACTTATCCATGGGCATTCTGGGCGGCACACTCAAACGTCGTGAACGTTTATCAGCACGCCTTGGCGACCTGTTAAGCTACATTTACCTGGCCAGTGCGACCCTGAAACGTTTCGACGAAGAAGGCCGCCAGCATGAAGATCTGCCGCTCCTCCACTGGGCCATGCAGGATCTGATTTATAACCTGGAAACCGCACTGATGGACTTCCTGGATAACTTCCCGATTAAGTGGCTGGGACTGGTATTAAAGTTAAAACTGATCCCCTTTGGCCACCGGGTATCCAAGCCCAATGATGCCACTGAGCATGCAATTGCCAGATTGCTGCAGCAACCCGGCACAGCCAGAACCCGCCTTGGACAGGGCCAGTACCTCACCCGTGAGCCTGGCAGCCTGCCGGGAGAGCTGGAGCAAACGCTGGAAGACGTACTGGCAGCAGAGCCGGTGTTCGACAATATTTGCCGTGCTCTGGGTGAAAAGCGCAGCTTTACTCAGCTAGATAAACTGGCCGACGAAGCCCTGGCAAAGGATCTGATCAGCGAAGCGGAAGCAGAGCTGCTCAAGCGCACCGAAAAAGGCCGCGCTAAGATTATCGCTGTTGATGATTTTGATCCCGAAGAACTGGTTGCCGCTATTAGATAGCGCGGCGTTTAACTTGTAGAGAATCCACCTTCTAAAGAAGGTGGCTTTACATTAACCCCCTAAAAGGGGGCTCTATTTAAATCGAAGAAAGGACAATAATTGTGCCCTTCTTCAGTGTTGTCATTGTCACTGGCAGACATAACAAACTAGAAGAATCATCATGGATGAGGATTCAGTCGATGCGGCACATGGAAGTGCCGTCATTGACGGTCTAGTTTGTTCTGTCAGGGACTATGACGTTTTTCACTGATAAGGGCTGCGGGGAGTCCAGAGTGGTTCCCGGTCACCGGGTCGCACAACACCCTTTGGTCGCGGTCGGCGACTCCGACAACAATCTATAGACACCCTTATTTGCTGACTTATAGATACGGGCCAAGCACTACCACGAATGATGACCACCTACTGAAGTAGGTGGTTTAGGGCTGAAAATCAAAAAGGCACCTTCGGGTGCTTTTTTTAAACCTGTTTACCTATTCAGACGTCTTTCCGGATGCATAAACATAACGGCTTTAGTTATATTTCCACCGCTAAAAAATCGTCACCAAGGGTTAACGCTGCAGAGCTATTTCAAATAATTGCTGCTTTTCTGTGGCGGAGATAAAGGACTGGTTAACACCGTTAATCTGGATTTGCCTGAGTTGCTCATCAGTCAGTTGAATAACGTCTTTGGCTACCTGGTATTCATTACTGATATCAATGGCCGATACGCCCGGGTCATCGGTGTTTAGCGTAACCTCTACGCCCATTTCTAAAAAGGCTTTCATAGGATGGTTGGCGGTATCCACCACGGTCGCGGTCTGGTAATTAGACGTTGGGCAACTTTCCACGCCAATGTTGTGCTCCACCAGATATTCAAGCAGCTTGTCATCGTGTTTAGCTGCCACACAGTGCCCTATCCGGCTGGCACCGAGCAGCTCAATGGCGTTCCAGATACTTTGCGGGCCATCGGCTTCTCCGGCATGTACCGTAATCTGCCACCCGGCATCCCGGGCTTTTTTAAAGTGTTCGGTAAACATTGGTGCGGGGTAACCCAGCTCATCGCCGGCTAGATCCAGTGCCGTAATATGGTCTTTGTGAGCAAGCAAACCGTTGAGCTCCAAGGTGCAGGCATCTGTACCAAAAGTACGACTCAGGATACCGATTAAATTATGCTTAATCGCAAAATCGCGACTGCCGTCGGCGCAACCTGCTATGGTCGCTTCCACCACATCCGCTACGTTTAACTGATGTGATTGGGCCATATAGAAAGGGGAAAATCTTAACTCTACGTAGTCGAGCCCGGCCCGCTTAGCATCCTGCATATTTTCGTAAGCAATGCGGTAACAGGCGTCGGTATCTGCAAGTACGGAAATGCCGTAATCGAGGCGTGCCAGAAACGCCAGCAAGTCGGCGGTTTTATTCTGAATCTGGCACAGCGGGCGAAGTTCGTCGAGATCTTTGGCGGGGAGTGCAATGTTATGCCTGGTGGCAAGTTCCCATATTGTTTCCGGGCGGATATTACCGTCGAGGTGACGGTGGATATCCACCAGAGGAAGCCGCGGGTCTATCACAGTGGATCAGTTAATTTGCAGCTTGTCCATCAACAGCACCGCTTGCGTGCGGGTATTGATATCCAGTTTTTTAAGTGCCGCACTGATATGCGCTTTTACCGTAGCCTCGGTAACATTCATTTCGTGCGCTATTTGTTTGTTCATCATGCCTGCACGCACATACTTCAGCACTAATACCTGCTTAGGGGTGAGTTCTTTGAAGCGCTCGAGCATGTCATTCATGTTGCCGCTGTTGAACGTCATTTTTTCGGCAATATCGGCCGGCAGCCACTGTTCACCGCTTAGCACGATATCAATGGCTTCAGCAATGGTTTTCGTTGGCGTGGCTTTAGTGATGTAACCTTTTGCGCCCAGGGTGATTGCCTGTGAAATAACATCGATATCATCATTGGCCGAAACCATCACAATAGGTAATGCCGGATAACGTTCTTTCACCGTAGTGAGCGTTTCGAACCAGTTGGCGCCCGGCATGGATAAATCCAGTAGCAATAGATCAGCATCATTGTTACGAGCCAAGAGTTCAATCAATGCACCCGTCGATTCAGCTTCAAGAACTTCCAGTCCTTCAAATAGCGGGGTTAACGCGCCTGATAAAGCTTCCCTGAAAAGCGGATGATCGTCGGCAATTATAAACTTCATTAAATCGGTGCCTCGGTGGCTATCATTATTATCAATAGGTATAGGTTAATACTAAAGATTAAACGATTGAAGTAAAGAATGCCGTATTACCGAATTTTTTTATATACAGACTTGGTTTTCTGCTGCCACCGGGTAAAATTGCCGCCCAAACTGCTACTGAAGAAGAATTTATCGTGTCGAATAAAGACAATCTGTTTGCTACACCTTTAAAACAGGTTAGTGATTTTCAGTTTGATGATGCCGTTGCGGATGTATTTCCCGACATGATTAGCCGCTCTATTCCCGGTTACCAAACCATTATCGAAACCATAGGTCAGCTGGCAGCCAGCCACGTAAAAGCGAATACTAATGTGTATGATCTGGGCTGTTCTTTAGGCGCCGCGTCATTTTCGGTGTCACGCCATTGCCCCGAAGACCACTGCAATATTATTGCCGTCGACAGCTCAGCGGCCATGGTTGAACGTTGTCAGCGCAAAGTTGAAGCCTTTCAGTTGCCCAACCCAATCACGGTAAAACAGGGGTTTGCGCAATCAGAAGACATTACTAATGCGTCTATGGCGGTGATGAATTTTACCCTGCAGTTTATTCCCCCGCCAGAACGCACTGCTATTATTAAGCAAATCTACGACGGCCTGCTGCCGGGCGGCATTTTTGTTATCTCCGAAAAAATTCGCCACGATGATGACCGCGGCAACGATGTGATCAATGATTTGCATCTGCAGTTTAAACGCCAGAACGGTTATAGCGAGCTTGAGATCAGCCAGAAACGGGCGGCACTGGAAAATGTCATGCTTATCGACACCTTTGATATTCATCAGGCAAGGCTCAAAGAAGCCGGCTTTGCGGATGTGGTAATGTGGTATCGCTGTTTTAACTTTATGTCACTGGTGGCAATTAAATAACCCGGGTTAACTATCTATGTCTGCAACTGAACTCTTTCACAGCTGTTATAAAGACCTGCTTAACGGGCCTTTGTCACACTGGCTCAATACCCTGCCCCGACAAATGGACGAGTGGCACAGCACGGCGCTGCACGGTGAGTTTAAAAAGTGGCAAAAGCTGATCGCCAAATTGCCAGCCACTGAGGCCAGTACACTCGACTTTAAAGAGTCTGTCACCATAGGTGCAGCATCAGACATCGATACCTACACTCAAAAACAGATCGAAGGATTACTCCGCCAGTTTATGCCATGGCGTAAAGGACCTTATTACGTTCACGGCATTCACATTGATACTGAGTGGCGTTCCGACTGGAAGTGGGATCGGGTTTTACCTCATCTGGCACCACTGACCGGCAGACAGGTTCTGGATGTAGGCTGCGGCAGTGGATACCATTTGTGGCGCATGTATGGCGAAGGCGCCGCCGGTGTTTACGGTATTGACCCTACTCAGTTGTTTCTTATTCAGTTCTTAGCGATTAAGCATTTTATCGGCCAGGCACCCGTGCACTTTTTACCATTGGGCATTGAACACATGCAGCCGGTTGGCGCATTCGATACGGTATTTTCGATGGGCGTGCTTTATCACCGCCGTGACCCCATGGAGTTTTTACAACAACTTAAGTCACAATTACGCAAAGGCGGCCAGCTAGTACTGGAAACCCTTGTGGTTGATGGTGACGAACAAACCGTATTGATGGCGGGCGAGCGTTACGCGCAAATGCGCAATGTCTGGTTCCTGCCCAGCTCAAAAGCATTGTTAGTGTGGTTGCAGCGGCTCGGCTTTAACGACTGCCAGGTGGTGGATGAGTGCGTCACCAGCACCGAAGAGCAGCGCGCTACCCGTTGGATGACTAATCATTCCCTGGTGGATTTTCTTGACCCGGATGACCCTTCTAAAACGATTGAGGGTTACCCCGCCCCTAAACGGGCTGTGATTATAGCGAATAAGGGATAAACCGCTTCTTAAAGCATGCTGACACCTGCATTCGATCGCTTTTTGTGCAATCATAACCAAAAGGGATCGTTAAGCAGTAATTATCGACTGAATTGGCACAAATGTTGTAACTAAATTACAAGTATGCTGTGCGAATCATCAATAACTAAGGCAGCTTTATGGACATTTCTACATTTCTTGCGGCGCATCAACTTCCAGAGAGCTACCGCGACATTGCACAAAAATGGTTCATCCCATTGGCAGATGAAATCCATGAGCACCAAGATAGTGCAAAGAAGCCATTCTTCGTTGGTGTTAATGGTTGCCAAGGCTCGGGAAAATCAACGCTGTGCGACTTTTTAGTGTTTTATCTGAGCGAGTTTAAAAAGCTCAATGTGGTGTCGTTATCGCTGGATGATTTTTATCTGGATAAATCAAGCCGCAATGCGCTGGCTATAAAAGTGCACCCGTTACTGGCTACCCGGGGCGTACCCGGCACCCACGATGTATCACTGGCGCAAACGACATTCGACCGCTTACGAGGCTATGGCACTGTCTCGATTCCACGTTTTAATAAAGCCATTGACAACCCATTTCCGGTAGTTGAGTGGCCGGTTATCCACTCACCACCAGACATAGTACTGGTAGAGGGCTGGTGTTGGGGCGTAAAACCGCAAACCAAAGCTAAGCTGGCGGAACCGGTTAACGCACTGGAGCATGATGAAGATCCACTTGGCACCTGGCGCAATTACGTTAACAAACAGTTGGCGGATTCTTACCAGGCCCTGTTTGAACAAATGTCTTTTTGGGTAATGCTGAAAGCGCCCTCTTTTGATCAGGTATATAACTGGCGAAAAGAGCAGGAACACAAACTGGCTGCTAAACTGGGTTCATCTGAAGCGCACAGTGGCATTATGACCGACCTGGAAATCGAACGGTTTATACAGCATTATCAACGCTTAACAGAACAAAGTCTGGAAACATTGCCGCCGCAGTGTAATTACGTTTACCATCTGGACGAAACCCGTCAAATCACTCATGTAGAAAAGGCTGTTTAATGGATCAATCAAGTACTGTGATCTTTACTGACATGGACGGCACGTTGCTGGATCACCATACCTATAGTTTTGCCGCCGCTCAGCCCACGCTGGATGCTCTTTCGGCACGCGGAGTACCGGTGATACCCAATACCAGTAAAACCTTTGCAGAGATGACCGAGCTACGGGAAAAGATCGGTTTGAACGGCCCATTCGTGGTGGAGAACGGTGCAGCTGCTTATATTCCACACGGATTTTTTAAACAAAAACCGGCAGGTACCATCTGGCAGGACGGTTTTTGGTGTAAGTCCTTTATTTCGTCAAAGGGCTACTGGTTAAAATTACTTGAAATCGTTAAAGCAGATTTTGCGGGTGAATTTACTCATTTTAGCGAAATGAGCACCGAAGATTTAATGGCTGCCACCGGTTTGAGCGAGGATGAAGCCCGCTTAGCAGCCAAACGCCAATTTGGCGAACCGGTAATGTGGCTTGGTAGTGATATTCGCAAAGCCGAGTTTATCGAGTCAGTCAGAGAACGTGGCGCAACTCCGCTGGAAGGCGGGCGTTTCATCCATATTTCCGGAGACTGTACTAAAGGTAAGGCACTAAGCTGGTTTATGGAGGAGTATCGGCGTCAATCGGCGGTTACTGCAACGTCTATTGCATTAGGCGATGGCAAAAATGACATCGCCATGATGGAAGCTGCCGATATTGCCGTGCGCATCGCGTCACCCACCCATGAGCCTCCCCCACTGGATAAAAAAGATAACGTATATACCAGCACAAAACTTGGCCCTGAGGGCTGGACAGAAACGCTTACACAATTGCTTTCATTGAAAGATTAGGAGGACACATGGCCGATTTTTACCAAAATGGTGTCGTGACAACGCTACACAATCTCGCCAGCCGCTCGACCGAAGCACTCGAAGCTGAGCTGTTACGCTTTTCTCAGAAACGTCCGATGGCACTTATCTTGCCATCACTGTTTTCAGAGCTTGAAGGACCGGCATTGGGCCACATCGTTGATGAACTAACGAATGTCCCTTATCTGTCTGAAATTGTTATCGGACTTGACCGCGCCAACCTGGAGCAATACCGCCATGCCCAGGGCTTTTTCAGCCGCCTGCCACAGCACCACCGTATTTTGTGGAATGATGGCCCACGTTTAAAAGCCATTGACGAAGAGCTTCAGGCGCTTGACCTGGCGCCTAAGGAATTGGGTAAAGGCCGCAATGTCTGGTATTGCATGGGCTATATCCTGGCCTCAAACAAAGCCGAATCCGTGGCGCTACACGATTGCGATATTATTACCTATAACCGCGACTTACTAGCGCGCCTGATATACCCGGTTGCCAACCCACAGTTTAACTATGAGTTTTGTAAGGGCTATTACGCCCGGGTCGCCGACGGGAAAATCAACGGCCGTGTATCACGCTTACTGGTAACGCCACTGCTGCGCGCACTTAAACGTACGCTGGGTGACAACGAATACATCGAATTTATGGACAGCTTCCGCTACCCGTTAGCCGGTGAGTTCTCCTTCCGTCGCGATGTACTTAATGATATTCGCATCCCGAGTGACTGGGGTCTGGAAATTGGCGTGCTTTCAGAAATGCACCGTAATTATTCGCACAACCGTTTATGTCAGGCGGATATCGCCGAAACCTACGACCATAAACACCAGGATCTGTCGCTGAATAACGAACAAGGCGGCTTGTCTAAAATGTCTATCGACATTACCAAAGCCCTGTTCCGTAAGTTAGCGACCCAGGGGCAATCATTCAGCAATGAAATGTTCCGTTCAATTAAAGCCACTTACTATCGGATCGCACTGGACTTTATTGAGACTTATCACAACGATGCGGTTATGAATGGCCTGACACTGGATATTCATAGCGAAGAAAAAGCGGTGGAGATGTTTGCCAGTAATATTATGAAAGCCGGTCAGCATTTCCTGGAAAATCCAATGGAAACGCCATTTATTCCAAGCTGGAACCGAGTAACCAGTGCGGTACCCGACATTCTTGATCGCCTGCTCGAAGCGGTTGAAGCTGACACAGAAGAATTTAAAGGATAATCAATGACAAAACGCTGGGATTACTTACACGAAAAAATTAGTCATCATCTTCAGTTTATTTATGCAGATGTGGTCACCAACACGCCAATTGGCGTGCTGGCCACAGAGCTGATGAATACGATCGGTCTGAACCAGGAAGATGACATAGTGATCCCCGAGCCGCACCAAAACTACTGGGATGAGCAGGATATCGTGATGATCACCTACGGCGACAGCGTGATCAATGAACACGAGTCACCCTTGTTTACGCTGTTCAGGTTTTTACATACCTACTGCAAAAACACGGTTAACAAGGTCCATATCCTGCCCTTCTTCCCGTTTAGCTCTGATGACGGCTTTTCGGTAATAAACTACTCAAGTGTCAACGAGTCACTAGGCACCTGGTCAGATGTACACCGCATCGCGGCAGAATACGGCTTGATGTTTGACTTGGTGATTAACCACTGCTCCTCGCGCAGTATGTGGTTTGACAACTTTATTAAAGGCGAAGGCCCGGGCAGCGACTTCTTTTTAACAGCCGATCCCACGGCAGATTTAACCGATGTGACCCGCCCGCGCACCAGCCCGTTACTGCGTGAAACAGAAACGGCAAACGGCACCCAGCACGTATGGTGTACATTCAGCCACGACCAGGTGGATTTTGACTTTAAAAATCCCAAGGTACTGATCACCTTTATTCAAATCATCAAACATTACATTGATAATGGCGCCAAGTTATTCCGCCTGGATGCAGTGGCCTTCTTATGGAAGATCATCGGCACCAAGTGCATTAACCTGCCACAAACCCATGAAGTAATACGCCTGATGAGAACGCTGATTGAACATGTGGATCCCAGTATTATTATTATTACTGAGACCAACATTCCCAATCGCGAGAACCTGACCTATTTTGGTAACGCTAACGAAGCCCATGCGATTTATAACTTCTCGCTACCGCCGCTGTTGGTGAATACCATGGTCACCGGTGACTGTACTTATCTTAAAAGTTGGATGATGAGTATGCCGCCGGCACAAAACGGCACCACCTACTTTAACTTTATTGCCTCCCACGACGGCATTGGGTTACGCCCTGCAGAAGGCCTGCTGAGTGACGAGGAAATAGGGACACTGGTACAGTCGATGCAAAACTTTGGCGGCCGCATTTCGTGGCGTTCCAGTGAGCATGGCCAACAAAAGCCTTACGAAATCAACATTACGTTGTTTGATGCCATGCAAGGTACGGTAAAGGGCCCGGATAAATTCCAGGTCGACCGTTTCTTGTGTGCACATGCCATGATGCTTGGTATGGAAGGTATACCAGGGCTTTATATTCACAGCTTATTGGGTACGTCCAACGACTACGATAAAGTGGCCAATACCGGCCAGAATCGTTCAATTAATCGCAAACGCTGGGATTACTCAGAATTGGAATCACAGCTGGACTCACCTTATTCGCAACATCACAAGGTGCTGACGCGGTTATCGCAGTTGATCCGCATTCGTAAGGCTCAGGAAGCTTTTCACCCTAACGCTACGCAGTTTACCTTACAGTTGGGTCCGTCACTGTTTGGTTACTGGCGTCAAAGCCTGAATCGCAGACAAAGCATTTTCTGTATTTCTAACGTGACTGATGAAGAACAATCTATTTTGTTATCCGATCTGAATCTGATTGGCACCGACAACTGGATTGATTTGATCACTCGCGACCAGATAGAAGATGTACTGGGCTTTGTGCAATTAAAGCCATACCAAACGGTTTGGCTCAGCAACATGGATTACGAAGAATACCGTAAAAGCCAATAGATAACGTAAAGGCTCCTCAGGGAGCCTTTATAATGTCTGGGATCGGCACTCCAATATCCTATTCCGGCTGATGCGACTCCAGTGCATCGAAAGTGCGGCCAATAATTTTATATAAATCCTGCTGGTTGAACGTATACGCCTGCTCGGTTTGCACCCGGTGAACAAACACCACGCTTAGTTGATAGCCCTGGACACAAAAACAACCAATGGCGGTGGGTCGCTAAAACAAGAAAAGATACCGGCGTTAACACTGCCCCGATCTTTTATTTTTGAATGGATTAACAAATGGGGGCTAACACCCCAACTTTGGGGCACAAATACATGGGCTAAAATAACGAGATAATTGGACTCCCCCAACTCATTGAGCTGGGTTAATATTTTAGTTCTCACACAAAAAATATTATGGAGTCCAACATGCACAATATAATCACAGGTGTTGATTTAGCGAAAGAAGAAATTCAGGTTTGCGTTTGCAAACGCAACAAGGTGCAGTCTAATCTGGCAATGACACCGACAGAATTTGGTTCTTGGCTAGCGTCGTCAAAACCAATGATAATTGTTTTTGAAGCATGTAGTACCTCAAACTATTGGAAGCAAAAAGCATTGGAATACGGGCATGATGCTCGATTAATTTCAGCAAAACTTGTTGCCAGTGTGAGACAAAACCAAAAAACAGATAAAAACGATGCTTTAGCGGTTGCGCAGGCCGCGCAACTCACAGATGTGTCGTTTATTAACGGTAAGTCAAAGGAACAGCAAGAGCTTCAAACCTTAGTTCGTCTGCGAGAGCTGGCCATCAAACATAAAGTCGCAATGCAACAACAAATAAAATCCTTATTGTTAGAGTTTAATATCCGTGTGTCATCCAGTCAGGGTGGGTTAAATGGTGTTGTTGAAAATGTTCTGGAAGATGCTGAAAACGGTTTTTCAATGATTTTTAGGCAAGCCCTGAATACAAGCTGGAAACAACTCCAACGGAGTATCGAATCAATAAAGCAGTACGATTTATATATAGAAAAAGCAGCAAACGAACACGAAACATGTAAATCACTACAGGCCTTAGAGGGTGTTGGCCCGTTAAACGCTGTGAACCTTTACATGGCACTGGGTTGTGGAGAGATGGGGCAATTTAAAAAAGGTCGCGATGCATGTAACCGTTCACCAGGGCCCTATTGACAGTTAGTAATATTTATTTTCAATGATCGTGGGGATCCTATTGATTGATCCCGCCAGTCTGTCAGAGTGGTCTCATGCCACGTAAAAAGCAGCCCACAAAGCCACCCGTCGCTACTAATCTCGATGATGCCAATGAGCTCATTAGTTCACTCTGGGACAGGCTAAATGACCTCGAAGACCGACTGAATCAGAACAGTCGTAATTCATCGCGCCCGCCATCGTCTAATGGTCCGAGTGTAGCTTCATCTGCGCCAGCTAAAAAGCCGACGGGCCGTAAGCGCGGTGCGCAATCCGGCCATAAAGGTAGTAAGCGGATGCTGGCCGATACCGTTGATGAGACGCGCACCTATTATCCCGACGATACTTGTGCTTGCGGTGGTGACATTGCTATCAATGATTCCCCTTATCGTCGGCATCAGGTATTTGATATTCCCAGCCAGGCATTCTCTGTAGTCGAACATCAGTTGCATCAGGGCCAGTGTTGTCAGTGCAGCAAAACGGTAAAAGCAACGCTACCTGACAACGTGAATCAGGGGCAGATGGGAAATAACCTGCTAGCCTATGTGGCAATGCAGTCGGGGCAGTTTCACCAGAGTATCAGTAAAATCCAGCAGCAGCTCGAGCAAAACTTCGGTTTATCGTTCAGTCGCGGTGCTATCTCTGAAGCACAAGGCCGCGTCAGTGCGGTGCTGACGCCTGCCTATCAGGATATTAAAGAGACTATGCATAATGAGGCAGTGGTTCATTGTGATGAAACCCGCCATCAGCGCGGCAACGAAAACCGCTGGATGTGGCAAGTATGCACAGCTGAATTGTCTTGCTTTATGACACACTTCTCTCGCGGCGCCTGGGCAGCGAAGAAATTACTGGGCGATAATCCAGAAAACATTGTTGTGACTGACCAGTATGCCGGCTATCACTACATTGATGCAGACCACCGACAATTATGTTGGGCGCATATCTTAAGAAATATGAATGCGCTGGCGGAAAGCTGGGGCACGAATAAAATCTACGGTACAGTATTGGTCAGGCTCATCCGCCTGTTGTTCCGGCTGCAACACCGGTTTGAAGGTAACAAACTGAGTGAAAAGCGATACCGGGACCGGATGGAAAAACTCCGCATCGCCTGGCGAGAGCAACTTGAACTGGCATCAAGACGCTGTGTGACTCCCCGCTATCAGAACCGGTGTAAACTGCTGCTGAAACACGATGAGATGTGCTGGGTATTCCTCAAGAATGAATGCGTGCCCCTGACCAATAATGAAGCAGAACGCTCATTGCGTAGCTATGTACTGTGGCGAAAAGGCAGCTATGGCGTGTGGTCACATCGGGGCGAACTGTTCAGACAGCGCATCCTGACCATTGTTGAAACCTGCCGAAAACAAAAGTTGAATCCTCTGAAATGGATCCGGGCAATACTTGCTGCGACGCTGAATAAAACCACCTATCCTCTGCTCAACGACTTTAAAGCTGCCTGTCAATAGGGCCCTGGTGAACGGTTACGCGATGCATCTGCTTGTATTGGTTTAACACCCATTCAGCATTCATCAGGCGGTAAAGTGAAATTAGGCTCGGTGGGCAAGTACGTTAAAAACAATATGCTCCGAAGTTGTTTAGTTAGCGGTGCGATGTCGGCAGTTAATCAGGCAATGAGACGACCAGCAAAAACCAAAAAAGAGAGGTGGATCCAGCAGATGGTTGAACGTAGGGGTAAGCGCTGTACAGCGGTCGCATTGGCGAATAAAACAGTTAGAACGGCATTCGCGATGTTAGCGAATGGAACAGAGTACAAAGCAGAACTATTGGCCGCTTAATCGAGGTTGTTGCCAACAACACAAATGCTCAATAAAAGATGAAAATCAGCTTGTTTAGTCAGTGCTTCGCTCAGAGCTTCGAGCTCGCTATCGAGATTTGACAACAAGTCCGCGTAAATATCATAGAGCCTGGAGTAGCTTCCCAATTAGAGCTCGTACATAAGCACGCATTAATTCTTCAATTGACCGCTAATGTTGTTGACAAAGGGGGAGTCCACATAAGCGAAGCGACTGAGCCTACGTGTATTTGTCCCAGCCCGCTTGCGGGCGACTACAGTGGATTGTTATGCCTTTTTACCCCTAAAAAGCTCCAGATTGAGAAGCCGACAACAACCATAAATAGTAACGCACCCGCTGAAGTTGATTTACCTACAAATTCATTTTGTGAATAAATCTGACTACCGTTTATAGATACCTCTACTACTTTGCCAGAAATTGGTGAATCTTTGAAATAGCTAAAGGATACGGATTTACCAATAATTGTGCTTTCTCTATTCCCTGAGCATCCTGTCCGATAGGCAAACTTTTTAATAACATGAAATTTTGTCTCATCGCCTTTAACTTGAAAAAATGGCCTTGCGTATTTACCAGTGGGACATTCGGCATAATCAATGTGCTGTGCTAAAAGGTACTCTATTGGTTTCTGTACGGGATCACCGTACATCATTTTTACGGAAAGAACTCCGAGCAAAACTAAAAAGACAACTTTAAAAATGAGAACTAATTTTTTCATTTACCTGAGGCATAACACCTAGCACACGGGCAATAGCGAAGGGCCACTTTTTTGCGCTCTTTGCAAAAAAGGGGAACTGCGCGTTATTGTCCGGTGCTGCGCCTTGTTAGCCCTAACACTGAACGTTCGCAGCTTTGCTGCCCTGCACCAAGATGTTTGCATTTCTTAACTGCCCTTCCCTGATTTGCTTTTACCTTAAACAACCAACAGAAAAACAACAACTGATTTTTACATGGCTATGTTCGGATTAACTGTTGTTGAATCGAAAAGAGCCTGTTTCCGTTAAGGTTTTCTGGGTTATCCATAAACCTGAACCAACCAAGGTAATGTTCTAGGTATTTTGTGGCTACTCCGTGAAACCGTTTTATCCACGCTTTCAGACGACTGTGATAGGCGTTAACATTTTGAATATGAAAGACTTTATCTATCACCTTAACACCTCCCGCCACGTCTAAGCGCTTGTGTATTAAATCATTTTTCTCAGAAAGAGCTATGTAGGGCTTATATCCATCACTACATAACACACTGTCTTTCTCTAATTTTCCTGCTAGCTCCTGATGCAGAGTTGCCGATGTAACACTTGGCACAACGGCCTCATACGTATTCTTGGCTCTGTCTCTGACCGTTAAAACGGGCACCCAGTCATCTTTTGAACGCCCTCGTTTTTTCGCTTTCATCCCTCTTTTGCGGGGCTGACGAGTCATCCGTTTTGAGCCTTTCTCTGAGTAGGGAAAAAGTGTTTCGTCAGCCTCGATAATACCTTCTAGTTTGCTCGCCTTCAGTGCTGATGGTAGCGCTAGGAATCGATGCCGCCACCTGAACGATGTTTCAAGGTGGAGACCACATTCTTCGGCACATTTACGCAATGGCTTACTGTCCAGCATACAGCGAATATATTCTAACCAAAGCTCTTTGTACCTCAGTCGAGCTAGCGGTGTCGCCGTTGTCGCTACAAAGGTTTTGCCGCAGTTCTTGCAGCGATAACGCTGCATCTTGTTTACCTTGCCGTGCCGATTGATCAGTGAGCTATGGCAGTGCGGACATTCAGGGTTTTCAACCATCCGCTCCTCAAGCTCTGTTATCAACTGTGAGACGCTATCAGTGCCTTTCAGCAGCTTCTCAACATAACGGGTTTGGCTATCTGTTAAGTGTTCTAACTCGGCTATAAGCTTTCTAAATTGTGCTGGGAGCATAATCAACCCTCAATAACTGTATCCATATACAGTATAGCAACAATTTAGCAGAACATAGCCTTTTACATTAACCATTTGCTAGAACTGAAAAAACTGCGTTGCCAATTAAGCTGAGAATTGCACGTTACGATTGCTGATAAAAGCACTTCTTGCTTACAGCGAAAGATTGCCCGCGTCGCGCAAACCACGGGAAAAAATGACCACGCTTAGTTGATAGCCCTGGACACAAAAACAACCAATGGCGGTGGGTCGCTAAAACAAGAAAAGATACCGGCGTTAACACTGCCCCGATCTTTTATTTTTGAATGGATTAACGAATGGGGGCTAACACCTAGCACACGGGCAATAGCGAAGGGCCACTTTTTTGCGCTCTTTGCAAAAAAGGGGAACTGCGCGTTATTGTCCCGTGCTGCGCTTTGTTAGCCCCAACACTGAACCCTCGCAGCTCTGCTGCCCTGCACCAAGATGTTTGCATTACTTAATTGCCCTTCCCTGATTTGCATTTACCTTAAACAACCCCCAGAAAAACAACAACTGATTTTTGCAGCAACCATTTGCCGGAACTGATAAAGCTGCGTTGCCAATGAACCATAGAATTGCGCTATACGATTGCAGATAAAAGCACCGGCCGCTCAAGGAAACACTGCCCGCGCCGCGCAAACCACGGGAAGAAACGCCCTTGATTAGTTGATAGCCCTGGACGCAAAAATAACCAATGTCGGTGGGACGCTAAAACAAGTTGAGATACCGGCGTTAACACTGCCCCGATCTTTTATTTTTGCAACAATTAACGAATGGGGGCTAACGCCTGCCTTCAGCCGCCCACTTGGAGCGAATGACCGAAGGGAAGTAGCGGAAAGTGGGTCGGCTGCAAGGCATTGTTAGGTAACAATTTCTTGGGATTTGGTTGCTTTGGCATCTTTAAGAATTTTTATGCCGCCTCTGACTACTACGGCGGATATTATTGCCCCGATAACTAAATCTGGGTATCTACTACCGAGGAGCCAAACGAGAGCGCCAGAACAGATGACGCCAACGTTAGCAATTACGTCATTTGTGGAGAATATCCAGGATGCTCGCATGTGAACCCCGCCGTCTCGGTGCTTGGATATGAGCATTAGGCAGGCTACGTTAGCTATTAGCGCTAGAAGCCCGACAGCCATGATGAGCATGCTTTGAGGTTCGCTTACATAGAGTGAGCGACGCACAACCTCAAAAAGGACTCCAAGACCGAGAATGATTTGGAGTACACCGCTTACACTTGCTGCTTTTGCTTGCTGAGAAATGCCTTTACCTACGACGTAAAGTGATATTCCGTAAACGGTAGCATCCGCTAGCATGTCCAATGAATCTGCGATAAGGCCGGTTGATTGGGCGTAGAAGCCTAACGCAGCCTCAACCACGAACATTACCCCATTGATAGAAAGAAGATAGGCCAGAGTAGTTCTTTCTAGCTTCTCTGCTTGCTCTGCGCCGCAGCCGCAATCTGACATTGGTTTGATTCCTCTTTGAGGGTGGGACTTGTTACCTAACGCCCACATAAAAGGCGGAGCGTCAGCGACGTCCAGCGCAACGTAGTGGAGCGATTTTTAATGTGCTTGTTATGAGTTTTTAGCCTGTAGAACATAATATTTCTTTTTAAAACCAAACTTCTCATAAAATTTGAATACCGACTCATTACCTTCGGCAACATATATATTAATTTCGGAACAATCGTGACTGTTCAACCAATTGATAGCATGAGTCGTTAACTCATTGCCAATATTCTTTCCTTGGTACTCCGGCAGTAAAAAAAGCGAATCAATCTCACCCGAACTTTTGTTCACAGAAGATACGCAATACCCAACGATATGATCATCGTTCTTTGCTACGAATACTGCTAGCTTTTCATTTTCAAGCAATCGTTTACGGCACCTTTCAAAAGAATATGAAGTTACATCACCCTTAAACTGACATGACGATCTAGCATGGTGCATGTTTAACTCATGCCAAAGTTCACCAATTTCCTCAATTTTACTTATTGGTAACTCCACGATTTCCATCAACACTTACTCATAACAATTTAATAGATTAAAAAAAGGTGTAATTAAATACGCCATTTTGGTATTTATTCTGCTCTATTCATTACACAAAGCTCTCATATAATCAACTAATTGCGTAATTACGCTGATTGATTTTGCTTTCTTTATCAGCAGAAATACACCGCTTTGGTTAATTAGTAAAACCTGGCAAATTGTGTTATCAAACCTGGGTTAGTTCATTACCGACTGATTTTTCCCTAAACGCTTCGCTTTATAAAGGTTGCTGTCGGCTATTTTAAATGCGCTGCTTAAAACCCCTTTTCGGGATGTCACATCCGATACATTCGGTGAATCAAGTACACTGGCCACGCCAACACTTATGGTGACATTTAAGGGTTCATCTACTCCAGGTACCTGATACGAGTTTGCGCTGATACTGATTACCAGGCGGCGGGATAACTCTTCTGCCGATTGCTTATTTTTTAATGCGGCATAAATCACAAATTCTTCGCCGCCAAAGCGGGCAATCATGTCTTCTTCCCGCAATGCGTCTTTTAGTCGGGCTGCCACATATTGCAGGACCACATCGCCGGAGTGATGGCCATACTCGTCGTTTATACGCTTAAAGTCATCAATATCCACTATCAGGATGTAACCCTGTAATTGGCGTTTATCGGCTATTCGACGCTCAAATCCCCGCCGATTAAGTACCTGGGTTAAAAAGTCTATCTGGGCTTCCTGTGCCTGGGATTCGAGTAAAGCGCGATGACGCTTGCCCTTGATGATCGACAGCACGTACAAACCACCCAGAAAAACCAGGTTAATAAACATTACCATGGCCAGCATCGTAGCGTGGGTGGCGATGGGTCGCCATACAGAGTCGGCATAACTGGTACATGAGCACAGGCCTCCGCTTAAAAGTACCATCCACCGGCTCATAATGCCTTCCTGCGTAAACAAAGGTAAGAGTCAAAAATTAACGCTAACAGAGAAAAATAGAGCACTGACAGTGCCCCTACCGCCGCTACGGGCCCGGTAAGTTTAACCGGAATACTAAACAGCAGTATGCACTTGGCCAATAAAAAGTGGGCCCAGCCTGCGCAAATTAACAACATAAAAACCTGCCGGCGGCTCAGCGCTTCGATGTTTTTATGGTAAGTGTAAAGGCCGGTAGTAAAAATAAGCAGTGATATGGCACTGTAACCGCCCAGAAACATTGCGGTATTGCCAGCTTCAGCTGATAGGCTGATTTGCCAGAAGTCCGGCAACGCTAACATGCTAATCACGTCAAGTTGAGTGAGTATTTGTATCAGTTCATCAAAGTGGATTGAGGTCACATTGTTTTCGTCTGCCAGGGAGAGAAAACGCACAAAAACAATAATGATAAAAACCGACAAACCAGCACAAAGCCAGAGTATTAACTGGTAGAGATGTGGATAAGGAGATAAAGACAACAACTTTAGTTTGTTTAACAAACCCGCCTTCCTGGCTTCAAGTTACTTTCACTACAACTAAAGTACTATTTTTCATCAAAATGTCAATGAAGTATCAACCTATTTGTACATCCTCAACATGCCATAATGTCTAAATCTGTAGGCATTGGTACTATTTTGCTATAAGTTAATGACTGGTAATTCGGGAGACTATCATGAGCACATATACTTTAAGCCCTTCAACCCAGCTATCATTCAAATATGTCGCCGCGGCTACGCTGGGTTTATTGCTCATCCCGTTTATTGCCAGTCTGGTAACGCCCGAGGTTAACTGGTCGGTCATGGATTTCGTCATTATGGGCAGTCTGATCTTTATTACCGGCAGTACCTTACTGATTACTTTCAGATACATAAAACGCCCGGCACGATTTATTACAGCCGGTCTCGTGTTATGCGCATTTCTTTATCTGTGGGTTGAGTTGGCAGTTGGGGTTTTCTTCAACCTTGGTAGTTAGTTAACTGTTTCTCACGGCGGGTAAATATTTATTACACCGTAATTGCAACCGGTAGCAAAATCTTATAATTTCTTCTCTGCAGTGTTGCCGTACCCCCTTCGGCAATGATTTTTACTCAGGGACGTAAAATGTTCAATTATACCAAGCACCTTGCCGTTGCCGGCGCGTCAATGATTTTGGCTGCCTGCGGTGGTGGCGGAGGTTCTGATTCCGGTGGTTCGGGTACCAGCCAGCCACCAGCACCAACACCCACTCAAATTATTGCTAACGCAAAAGATTATTCAGCCACGCAGCTCAATAATGCCGGACGCTCACTGGCTAATAGTTATTACACCGGCCAAACCACCGATGCCGCGCTCACGCCTGAATTTATCCAGCGAGTCGTGCTGGATATGTTTGGTGAGATAGATCAAACGCCAGTCAATATTCCATCGATTGCCGATGAAGATTTTACGTCTGAAGTCGGCAGTGATGGCAATGTAAATGCTACTTTTATGTGTAATAACGGCGGAACGGTTACTTATGATGGTAAAGTTAATGGCGACTTTTTAGGCAACTTAACGCTTCGCTATGCTAACTGTGAAAACGAAAACGACTGGGTTATGTCCGGCTCTGTGGCAGTAACGGTTACCGCTTTGAGCGATGAGGAAATTGCCTATACCGTTAATTTTGCCGGGTTAAACTGGACAATAGAAGGCCAGTCTGTAGCAATTTACGGCACGCAAACTCATACAGAAGCAGAAACAAACACTAATTACGCGGTAGAAACCACCCAGTACCTTACTTTTGATATGGGTGAAGTATCACTGCGAATGGATTCCCAGTCTGATATTTCCTATTCTTTTGATACCGGAGTGGTAAATTTTGATCTTTCCGGCGACCTGTATTTCAGCGATGCTGGCAAAGTAAACCTGGCCTTTACATCCAACGATGGCCTGCCACCCTATAGCTATGAAGGTTTATTAACCCTGATTGCCGACACAACCGTCACTGTGCAGGTAGAAGATAGTTACCTGTTGGTTAATCAAGACATCGATAACGACGGCACCATGGATACCGGTACGTATTTAGCGTCCTGGTCTGCGCTGATGTTTGATGATATCAGCAATGTAGACCTTGTCAGCCTGGACATTTTGTCACGCCCGCCTCAGGTTTATGGGGTAGACTGGCATTTCTATGAAGTGCTTGCAACAACCCCTGTACAGGTGTCACCAGGCTATTATTACGATCCGGATACCCCCGAAGAAGAGCTTGAAATTAGCTACAACTGGTACGTAAATGGTGTGCTACTGGAAGATCAGCACAGTAATGTTTTGCCAGCAGGTATCGTAGTACACAACGACACGCTGGAAGTTGCCATGGTGGTGTCTGATGGCGCTAACCACATTCAGGGCTATCTGACATATTTTGAGGTGGGCGACTCGCCTGCTCAGGTAGAACTGCAAAATGTCCCGGAAACAGTAAGTGCCGGATCACAGGTGCAGTTCACTGCGCGAATTGTCGATCCGGATGTACAGGGTTCGTCTTCAAATGCTTCGCTGGTTGCCGGCCCGGAAAATGCCAGTATTGATGAAGACGGCCTGATTTCCTGGGATGTGCCAGATAACTTCTTGTTTCCCCAGCAACGTTATGAATTTACCTTTGGCTGGCCTGATAACAGCAATACCGACACGCACAGTGTGAGTATTGAAGCCACATCAGATAACACCAATATGCTTGTTCGCAGTAGTATTGAAGTGCCTTACAGTAACGACTCACTGTGGGTGGCCGATTTCGACGGTGACGGCAATAATGAGCTCCTGACGACTGATTCGTCACGGGGAATCTCGCTTATCAATGTCACTGATACTGGTTACCAACAAAGCTGGATGTATGGTGGTGAACTCGGCGTAGATGGCGCTATCAAAAATGTCATGGCTGGCGACATTAATGGTGATGATAAGGCAGATATTGTGGTAGCGACAGCACACGGCGTTAGCACTATTACCGATCTGAACGGTTCGGCCAGTCCGGTTTATAGTAACAACAACCGCTATGTTATCGCGGCGCGTCTGGCAGATATCGATGGCGATAGTATTCCGGAGTTGTTTATCCTTTCTGGTGACGACGATTACAGCGATGCGGGTCGCCAACTCGATATACTGTCTTTTGCATCCCCTGCTACACCGCTGTTTACCTTCGATCTTGATGGTGCCGATGATTTTGCGGTAGCCAATGTGGATAACGATGGCGCCATGGAGCTTATTGTCAATACCGGCCTGGTTTACGATCTCGAAACCGGTGAAAACCAGTGGTACAACGGCTCTGGATTTAGCAGCGACCATGTGGCTGCTGGCGACATCAATGGCGACGGCGTCGCCGAAATCTTTGGTGCCAGCCGATGGGGAGCGGTGACTGTTTACGATGCCAGAGACCGTTCTCAGTTAGCCTCAATAGACGATTTAAATATTTGTGACCTGTATAGCTTCGATATCGATCAGGACAATAGAGACGAACTAATTACTGCGGATTGCCAGTGGGGTGAAATCTCCGCTTATTCCCTCAGCGGCAGTTCACTGGTAAACGATTGGCGCATCGATATGATCGATCATGGCGGGTTGTCTCTCACTGCCGGTGATGCCGATAACGATGGCGAATTGGAATTATTCTGGTCAACCGGGATTTCCACCACGGGTGAGGACATTCTGGCTTCTGCAGATATCACTAACGGTACACCCATAACCAATCAGCAGCGCGTAGCAGTAGAGCTAGATTACTTCACCGCCGCTGGCTGGGCCGATCTGTTACCTGGCGATGAGCGGGCGGTATTTTTCATCCCCAGCTCTTCAAGTGGCTACGATGGTGGCCGGATCCTCACCATGGATAGTGACGGTATTACTGCAGTGGGTGACGAATTATCCAGTAACTGGGATAACAGCGCCAGCGCCGTTACCGCTGACTTTAATAACGATGGTGCCGGCGATATTTTTGTCCCCACGACAGAGACCTACGATGGTGCCATTTCGGTTATTCAACTACACGATGGTACGGTGCAATGGTCTAATGCTGGTGATTACGACAGCGACATTGGTGTGATCAGGGCTATCGATATGAACAACGATGGCTACGACGATCTGGTTTACGAAGACAGTAATCAGATAAAAGCAGTGGATGTTCAAAATCAGCTGTTACTGGCCAGTTATACATTCAGCAACTATATCTCTGATTTCACGGCTTATCACGATGGCACGCAAAACGTCGCAATTGTCAGTTATGGTGAGCGACTGTCGCTGTTAACCCGCACCAGTTCGTCGTTTGCTGAGCAGAGCTTTATTGATCAGCGTTGTGATCGATTAGAACTGATTAACTACGACACCGACAGCATGCCTGAACTACTGTGCGTTTCTGATCTCAGACAGCTGTCTTATCATGACGAAACCTCAATCATCGTATTCGAACTTAACGATAATACCCTCACCGAAGTTCAGCGTACCACCGCTGGTGCCGTACTTGATGTTGTTGTGGATGTCTCCACCGAAAACGAGCAAGGCTGGTTCCTGGCCGTTCAGGAAGAAGGCGAAACTTACAACGCCAGTGATGTAAACCGGGTCGCTAAGTTTGACCACAACGGTTTTAAAATCTGGTCTGGCACTCAGCTTGTTGGTCAGCCAACCCGGCAGAGCATGCGCACCCGAATGGGTGATAATGGTCTTGAAATACTGTTAGGTACCAGCGCTGCCATGTACTGGTTACGTTAACTTAGCGTTAGTTAAACAGGTGCCTGCCCAGGGCAGGCACCTGTTTCCTGTCAAAATCCCGCAAATGGTTGGTTTCCCCAAAATAAATCTTTTCGCGCATAGCTAACCTACACATATCTGTTAGACTCTAAATCATGCACTTTCCTGTTACCTTTGCTAATCAGCCACTATTAGCCAACGAGGCCTATGCAGACATCCGCCAAAACCATCCGACAACGCTGGCTTACTGCTGAAGTTATTTTAATTACCGCCGTTGCCTATTTTGTGCTGGGGTATATCGGACAGCTAATGGCAGTTCCTCCGGGTCTGGCTACTATCATATGGCCGGCAGCAGGTCTTGCTTTGGCTGCAGTTCTGGCATTCGGCCAACGGGCATTACCAGGGGTTTTTATTGGATCATTGAGTATCAGTCTGTATGTTCGATTAAGCACTGGTACAGAAATCAGCGACTGACTGATACCGCTTCTCCTGGCACTGTATGCCACACTACAGGCCCACGTGGGCTATCTGCTTGTTCGGCGGTTTGTGGGGTTTCCCATGACCTACCGCAAGCCAGCAGTAATTTTCCGATTCCTGTTTGTTACAGCAGTGCTGAGCACGCTGGTAGGCTGTACCTTAAGCGTCATGTTGCTGCTGCAACAAGGCATTATCAGCGAGGAAAACCTGTTATCTACCTGGCTAAGCTGGTGGACGGGCGATGCCATAGGAATTATTTTCACCCTGCCCTGGCTGTTATCCTTGTTTCCCCGCCTTGCGGTTACGCCTTTTCCCCGCAGTCGCTTTACTATTACTTCTCTGGCCGGATTTACACTGTCTGCTGCCGTATTATGCACATTGGCCATAAACGAAGAACGCAATAAGCAAACCGCCGAGTTTAATAACGATGCCAGTACCCTGGCCAACAATCTTGAGGCCAGTGTCAGTAACGCTACAAACATTCTTTATTCGGTTGCCGGCCTGGTAAAGGCCGAACCTAATCTAACGCCTACGCAATTTCGCCGGTTTACCGCCAGAATTCTTGATGAAAACCCAGTTTTACAAGGGCTGTCATGGAACATCCGGGTAACCGGCGATAACGTGCACCAACTCCAGTCTCAGCTTCAACGAAGCTATGCGACAGAGAACGCCAGTCTCGAATTTACCATCACCGAGCGTGATGCTAACGGTGAGCTCATCCCCTTTACGCCGCGTCCTTTGCACGTAGTGGTGGCCTTTATTAAACCCTTTGCCGACAACGTCAAAGCCCTTGGTTATGATGTGTATTCGCAGGCGTCCCGCCAGGAAGCCTTAAAGGTTGCCTGGCAAACCGAACAAATCTACCCCACTACCCCTATCATGCTGGTACAGGCCGATAGCCAGCAAGCTGGGGTACTGCTTTTCCTGCCGGTTAAATCCGATCAGCAAAGTACCTTTCAAAACGGATATGCCACCGGTGTTATTCGCGCTCAGGATCTGGCGTCTGTGGCTTTTAGCAAGGCAGAAAACAACCACGCGATTTTGTTGATGGATCCCATGGCCGGTATCGAATCTGGTATCCTGTACAGTAAAAATCTGAGCCCCACGCAGCAACAACGGTTATCTTCTGCCAGCCAGAATGAGCAACAGCTCAATGACGAATTCCCCTTGCTCAACCGCTACGAAATATCACTGGGAGCCAGAAGCTGGGAATTGTATATCGCCAACGAAAGTATCTTTATCTATCAGCCCTGGGGAGTACATCTGTTACTCGCCAGTGCCACTTTATTTGCTGGTCTGCTCGGTTGGTTTATGATCATTGTTGCCGGCTATACCGATGAAATAGAATTTGAAGTAGACAAACGCACCAAGGAGCTCTCGCTCACTAACCAGCGCCTGGTGCTTTCAGAACAGCGACAGAACGAAGCCATGCAACAGGCCGATAAATCTAACCGGGCAAAAAGTGAGTTTCTGGCCAACATGAGTCATGAGATCAGGACGCCAATGAATGCCATTCTGGGCCTTAGCCGGCTTGGCCTTAAGGATCACACGCCGGATCAGGCGAAAGACCGGTTTAGCAAAATCCATCAGGCCGGTGAACTGCTGCTGAGTATCATCAACGATATTCTCGATTTCTCAAAAATCGAAGCCAATAAAATGAATCTCGAGTCGGTCACGTTCTCGCTGCGTGAAATCGTCGGTCAGCTCGATGATTTATTCCGTGGTCAGGCCGAAAGCAAAGGGCTTAGTTTCTCCTGCCGCTTTGGCAAGATCTCCCAGGCGTACTTTGTGGGCGATTCTCTGCGTATTAAACAGGTACTGGCCAACCTGCTAAGTAATGCCATTAAGTTTACCCACGAGGGAAGCGTTACCCTGATGGTCGAGCAACTGCAAGATAGTAACGGTAAAAACCTGCTTTGCTGGCATGTACAGGACTCGGGGATCGGGATGAGCCCGGAATTACAGGCGGTATTATTTGAGGCCTTTACTCAGGCCGATTCCTCCACCAGCCGGGTGTATGGCGGCTCAGGGCTGGGAATGACTATCAGTCATCGCCTGACCACCGCCATGGGCGGTGAGTTACATGTCAACAGTGAATTAGGCAAAGGTTCTGAATTTACCTTTACCGTACCGGTTACCGTACCTACTACCGAACAACGGGCGCATTATCAGAACCTCGCCAGTAGCACCCCACAAGTGGAACTGCCGGGGCCTGCCAACATTCTGGTGGTGGAAGACAACCTGATTAATCAGGAAGTCATTAAAGAACAGCTTAGTGGCCTGGGCATGAAAATCACCCTGGCCAATAACGGTCAGGAAGCGGTCGAACAGGTACGCAAAAGCGCCTTCGATATCGTCCTGATGGATATTCAGATGCCAGTGATGGACGGTTACACCGCAACCCGAGAAATCCGCCAGTTGGGCATTGTGGTGCCAATCGTCGCCCTCACCGCCGCCGCCATGTTCGAAGACAAGCAAAAAGCCCTGGCAGCAGGTATGAATGACCACTTAAGCAAGCCCTTTAAAGAAGCTGAAATTCTGGCCATGATTAGCAAATGGTATAACCACTCTGCAAACGGGTGAAAGCCTGGGATAGCAGGCATGTAAAAGTCGCGCGTGATAGTGCTATACTCCGCAGCAAATTTTGTTGAGTCAGTGCCTTATGTCTAATTCTCCCTGGTTATCTTTATCCGATGCAATCGCTACTATGCTCAGTCATACGCAGCCGGTAAGCGTTAGTGAACAAGCAGATGTAAAAGCGGCCGTTGGCCGGGTACTGGCCATGCCTGTGATTGCTTCGCTTAACGTGCCGCCCTGCAATAACTCGGCAATGGATGGTTACGCGCTTAAAAGTAGCGATGGTCAGGCGGGCAATACGCTTAAGGTGGTCGGTACCGTTTTTGCTGGTGACAGTCAGTCACCATCAGTGTTAGCCGGCCAGTGTGTGCGTATTATGACCGGCGCCCCAATTCCGGCCGATTGTGATGCAGTGGTCATCCAGGAAAATGTCAGTCGTGAAGACGATACTATTACGCTGCACACCGATACCGTAGAACTGGCGAATATTCGCGAGACCGGCAGCGATATCGCCCGGGGCGACCAGCTGTTTGATGCCGGGCATCGCTTAACCGCCACCGATACCATGTTATTAAGCTCACTGGGCCTCGCCACAGTAAACGTTTATCGCCAGCTTAATATAGGCCTGCTTGCCACCGGCGATGAATTAGTCGAAGCCGGTAAACCACTTGCTACCGGCCAGATTTACGAGTCTAACCGCACTGGTGTAGCCGCTTTATTGCAAAACTGGCAGGTACAAATTAACAACCTGGGGATCGTGGCAGATAAGCCGGAAATCCTGAAACAGGTTCTACAGGAGGCTCAGCAAACCTGTGACGTGATCGTCTCTAGCGGCGGTGTTTCGGTAGGCGATGCGGATTTTGTAAAACCTGTGCTCGATGAGCTCGGCGAAATTGGCTTTTGGAAAGTCGCCATCAAACCGGGTAAACCCTTTGCATTTGGCCGCTTAGGCAATGCGGTGTTCTGTGGCCTGCCGGGTAATCCGGTTTCGGCTTGCGTTACTACCGAACAGTTAGTGGTACCGATGATCCGCCATTTGCAGGGCGAAACCGGTCTGGATAACGGTCATCGCCTTACCCTCAGGGCGCAGGTATCCCGCGACATTAAACGTCGCCCTGGCCGCCTGGATTTTCAGCGTGCTGTTTTCAGCCAGAATGAAGCCGGCACACTTATCGTTTCGCCACTGGCCAAACAAAGTTCCGGGGTGATGACCAGCTTTAGCCAGGCTAACTGCTACATGCTGATCCCGGCCGAAGCTGATGGGCTGAAAGCTGGCGACTGGGTAGAAATTCAACCTTTTTCTGTTGCCGGTAAGCTGGGTTGATGATGGTAATATCACCACGCACGGCACTGGAAAGCCGCCGCCTTATTAAGCTGGCCTGGCCGTTACTGATTGCGCAAATTACGCAGATGCTGATGGGCGTTAGCGATACAATTATCGCCGGGCGCTACAGCGCCGTAGACATGGCAGCAGTAGCCCTGGGGTTCAGTATTTCTATCCCGATTATGAGTTTTATACAAGGCATTGCACTGGCGATCCCGCCGCTCATCGCCCGCTTACAGGGTGCTAAAAGCGTTGATGATGTGGCTAACGCCACCCAACAAGCCGGCTATCTGCTGTTACTGGTAAGTATTGTGCCTTTCTTTGGCGCATTTTACGCCCGTAGCATTGTGAGTTTGTTTCCCATGGAAGCTAACCTTGCCGGGATCACGGCCGAGTATGTGTATTACGTGTTTCTGGCGTTTCCGGCCTTTGCGCTGTACCAATGGTCACGTAATTACTGTGAAGCGCTGGGCCATACTAAACCCAGCATGATCATTACGGTAATTGGTCTGGCGGTAAATATCGCCGGCAACTTCCTGTTTGTTTACGGCGGTTTAGGTATCGAGGCTATGGGCGGCGCAGGATGTGGTGTTGCCACAGCGCTGGTGTTTGTGGCAATGGCCATTGCCACAATAATTTACATTACTCTGGCACCCCGCTTGCGCCGTTACCAGTTATTTCTGCTCTGGCATAAACCGCACTGGCGTACCATCTCACAAACGTTTCGCCTTGGTCTGCCTATTGCCATGACGGTGCTGTTTGAAGTCACCTTATTTGCGGTAATTGCTCTGTTACTGGCCCCATTTGGTGCCAATATCGTCGCGGCTCATCAAATAGCGTTAAACTTTTCAGCACTGATGTTTATGTTTCCACTCAGCATGGGCATGGCTATTTCTATTCGGGTCAGTTTCCGGATGGGCCAGCACAGAATTCGCCAGGCGCGCGTGGCAGTAAAAAGTGCTATGGTGATAGGCCTGAGCGTAGCCTGTTTAACCGCCACCTTTACCCTGTTGGCTAAAGGGCTGATCATCAGTCTTTATACCAATAACCAAGCCGTAATTGCCATTTCATCCCAACTGTTAATCTACGCGGCGCTGTTTCAGTTCTCCGACGCTATTCAGGTGATTTCGGCCAACGTTCTTCGTGGTTACAAAGACACCACCGCTATGTTCTATATTACATTTTGTGCTTACTGGCTGATTGGACTGCCCATTGGTGTGATTTTAGGTCGCACAGACTGGCTCAGCAGCGAGCCAATGGCAGCTGATGGCTTCTGGATAGGTATTATTGCCGGGCTGACCAGCGCTGCTATCATGCTCGGCTACCGGCTGTACATTGTGCAAAAAAGGCTCGAATCCGCACCGGCTTGAGGTGAAACGGGGTGTCATTGGCAAACCTGACTTGCACGCCTGATATTAATACGCAATCATCAATACAGGTTCACATAGGAGTGGTGTATGGAAGATTTTTTCCTGCTGCGGTATTTTCTGGCGGGCTTCTTTACCTTTGTAGCGGTATTTTACACCGCACTAATTCTGTATAAAAAACGCACGCACCAGCCCGTTGTTTCTATGGGGCCCACTTACAGTTGCCATTGGTGGAATCACCTGGCATTCAGAGTCTTTCGCGCCACCATCTGGCTGGTAACGGTAGTTATCGCCTTCAACCCAGCGGTCTTTAAGTATTTACTGCCTTTCGGATGGCTGCTTTTAGCGCCATTGCAGTGGTCTGGTGCAGGCTTATTGTTGCTTGGTTTTACGCTTGCCGTGGGGGCTAATTTCTCGCTGGGTAAGCAATGGCGAAGCGGCATTGTAAACAATGCTAATCATGATCTCATTGAGCACGGTTTGTATAGTATCAGTCGTAATCCGGGCTACATCGGCGTTGCCATTGCACAGGTTGGTTTTTTTCTGGCATTACCCTGCCTGTTTAGCCTGGTTTGCCTGCTGGTTGGACTGGCAGCGCTGCGCCAGCAAACTCATTTAGAGGAAGATTTTTTAAATGCCCGCTACAAAAACCGTTATCTGGCTTACCAAAACCTGGTACCGCGCTGGTTATAATTTATGATCGATTTTATCCCGGTTCTCATCTACTTTTTTGCGGTTATTGATCCTATCGGTACCCTGCCGGTATTTATTGCTGCCACCAAACAGCATACTGTAAAGCAACGCCGGTTCATTGCGCTCATGGCGTTTCTTACTTCCAGCATTATTCTGTTGTTTTTTATCGTCGCTGGCGAAATCATCCTAACGGCCATGCATATACCCTTAGCGGCATTTCAGGTAGCCGGCGGTATAGTGCTGTTTCTGTTTGCGCTGACCATGATTTTTGGTGAAAGCAAACCAGAACAGGAAATAAAAATGGCCGCCACCATCAGGGAAACGGCGGTTTTTCCCATTGCCGTTCCCTCTATTGCCAGCCCTGGTGCCATGCTGGCCGCCGTGTTACTAACCAAAAATAACGTATATACGTTGTGGGAACAGGCACAAACTGCCGCCATGATGATGATTGTGCTGTTAATTACACTGGTACTCATGCTGACATCGACAGTGATTATGAGGCTTATTGGCAGTGCCGGTGCCAGTATTATCAGCCGCGTGATGGGGTTTATCCTGGCCTCGTTGGCCACTACCAACATCCTCGCCGGGATCAGCGACTACTTTGGCCTGAGTGTGGCCGCAGTGAGTTAGTGATAGTGGTGATGGCCGTGGCGGTCGATGTTGTGATACGTCGCTTCATGCCCTGCCCGGCCTTTCGGTTCAGCTTCAGAGTCTGGCTTACCCGGCTCTGCCGGCCCCTCAGGATAGCGCGCCTGACGCCATAAATCGCCAATAACCGGATCATCCCGCTCAGGCTCTTCATCCTGCCACTGATAGTGTTTTTCGGCCAGTTTAGGATCATGGCGCCAGAATATCAGGGCTGCCACTACGCCACCTAATGCACCAAAGAAATGGGCTTCGTAAGAAATGCCGGGATCGCGAGGGAAGATCGACATGATCATGCCGCCGTACATAAAAAAGGCGATCATCATCAGCGCTACCGAACGCTTGTCTTTGCGCAGCAAGCTCACCGTAAATAAAAAGAAGAACAAGCCGTGACTAACACCACTGGCGCCCAGATGCACCGATTCGCGGCCAAACAACCACACGCCCAGCCCCGAACCTACCCAGGCAAATATCAGTACTTTTAAACGGGAGTTGGGGTAGCCATAGCGCAGCATGGCGCCCAGTACGATAAGCGGCAGCGTGTTATTAAACAAATGTTCATAAGAGCCATGTACCAGTGCTGAAGTGACTACCCCGTACAACCGGTTCCAGTCATGCGGAATAACACCCAGCACATTTAACGGCAGCTCAAACAATACCCCTGCCGACTGGATTACCCAGAGCAGCGCAACGGCTATTACCACCGGCAGGATGGCAGAGCTTAATGCATAGTTTGATTTGGCTTGATTCATTCTCCAGATATAGGGCTGGGTTCTGATAAATCAATCGAGCTTTTGCCAATCAGCCGGATAATCGATGTCGGTCAACGAGTTAATACGCTTGGTCTGAATGCTGTCGGGAGACACTAACGCCAGCTTTCTGAGATACTTACCGGCACCGCTATCGCCTTGTAGTTGGTTTAGTACAGTTAGTGATTGGGGTGGAAATATGACTGGCGGGCCAATGATCCCCTGGCAGTTTGTAGCCGTGATAACCGGGTTGCTGGCATAGTCTGTCGTCAGTGAGCTGATTAATCCTGCACTGATACCGGCCTGATCGCCAAGCCCAATCATTAGTCCATCGTAACCTGTTAAATCAAGCGCTGCAGCCGTGCGCACACTGGCAGCCATTCCCTCCTGCCAGTCGTCTACATAGTGGTGGGTAACGCCGTTGGGCAGTGTTTCACAAATAGCGTTGTGCCAATAGCCGGTAAGCACTACGATATCTGTGAACCCTGCTTTTATATATTCACTAATGACATGGTGAAGTAGCGGTTGCTGACTGGCCGGATGCACTGCGAGTAACTTGTTGCCGCCATAACGGCTGGCACAGCCAGCAGCTAACAGTGCCAGTCGCAGGGTCATGCTTGCTCCGGCTTGTGATGTTCACTAATTAACTGAGGAATAGGCACGGCGCCGGGCGGACGATACAACACCAGGGTTTCAGCAATTTTATCCTGAATGGTCTGGCGGTTAGGATCCCAGAATATCTGTAAAAATCCCAGTAAACCGGTGGCGATGCCGGCGGTATAACCACCATAGCGGCCAAAACTTTCAAATAAATTCAGCGGGCTGCCATCAAGCTTGACAACTTTGATGCGCATGATGCGCTTGCCAATGGTATGGCCACGCCACCACGCTGTTAGCACACTGTAATACAGTGCAGCCCAACCAAAACCGAGGCCGAGATCTTTGATAATACCATCTACCCAGCTGATCAAACTGTTGGTTTTCGCAGTGTCGTTATCTTTTCCGAGGCCAAGTTTTAGCACTGGTTCGTCTGCTGGCTCAGACACCTTCTCAGGCGTTGGCAACGATCCTGCCTGCTCTGGATCAATAACGTCCATTGAACCGGCACGCAGTCCTTCTCTGATAGCCGCCTGCACTTCATCATTCTTTGCGTCGCTGTCTGAATCCGGGTCCATAGCCAAACTTTGGCTAAATGCATTAACAAACAACGCTCTTAACTGGTTTTGCTGTGCCGCTGTGAGGTCTTTATTGGCCAGAAACGCGTCAAACTCCTGGATGGCTTCCTGTTCAGTGTCACCGGTACTAGCGAAAGCTTCACCAAAACCGGCAGCCACTTCGCCGTAGCAGCTAAACTCACCCTCGCAACTCTGCCAGGCAAATTTTTGTGCCACATTGAGAACCGAAGACGCCAGCGCTGAATCGCGGGGGATCTCCTTTATTTTCGGTGTAGTGTTATAACCATCAACCAGCACAAAAGTCACAACAAACAATAAGCAGGCCGCACTCAGGCGCAGCATCTTACGGGCAAAACTGCGTTTGTTCTCGCCCTCAGCCAGATGCTTACCGGCCCGGAAAAACGTAATAGCCACAAAAAAGGCCAGTACTAAGGCGTGAGCAGTGCTTAATAACACCACCAAAGAAGCATCAATACACTGGGCAACCAAGCGCCTCATAGGCGAAGCCAGCGGCTGCCCAAGCAGTTCATCAGCCACCCCAAAGGCATACGGCGTAACAATTTCGCGGGTTTCTTTGGCGCTTAACGCTTCCGGCGCTTCGCTTTGCTGTTTGCTGTTGTCAGGTAATTGCTCTGATGCTTCGACTGTCATGTCACTGTTTCCCTTATTGTTATTCTATTTATACTCTCATTGCCTCGTTGAGCAAAATTCAAATTGTTACTTTTTTTGTAATGCCGAAATGCCGTCAGATAAGCCCTGTAAAGTTAATGGAAACATCTTATCTGCCATTAATTCCTTAATCAGTGCAACAGACTGATAATATTCCCAGTATTGCTGCGGCTGCGGGTTGAGCCAGATGCAATGGGTAAAATGACTGGTAATACGGTTTAGCCAGGTCGCCCCTGGCTCTTCATTCCAGTGCTCTACACTGCCACCTGGATAAGCAATTTCATATGGCCCCATGGTGGCATCCCCCACAAAAATCACCTTGCAGTCCGGGCCGTATTTATGAATCACATCCCACACGTCCATACGTTCACTGTCGCGCCGTGCATTGTCTTTCCACACGGATTCATATACACAGTTGTGAAAATAATAGTAGTCGAGGTATTTAAACTCAGCATGCACGGCCGAAAACAACTCCTCCACACCTTTGATATAACTGTCCATTGAACCGCCAATATCAAAGAACATTAACACCTTCACGGCATTATGCCGTTCCGGTCGCATATGGATATCGAGCAGGCCGCCCTGCTTTGCCGTATTAGAAATGGTGGAGGAGATGTCTAATTCCTCGCTGGCGGCGCCGCGGGCGAACTGGCGTAACTTGCGAAGGGCCATTTTAAGGTTACGCGTACCCAGCTCTGCATTACCGTCGAGATTCTTAAATTCCCTTTTATCCCAGACCTTTACGGCTGAAAAGCGGCGATTACCATCTTGCCCTATTCGCACGCCCTCGGGGTTATCACCATAGGCACCAAACGGGCTGGTACCACCGGTACCAACCCATTTATTGCCGCCGGCGTGGCGCTTTTTCTGTTCATCGAGTCGATCACGAAGCTTTTTCATCAGCTCATCGAGGCCGCCTTCCTGGCGTAGCTTTTCTCGCTCTTCGGCCGATAAACGTTTTTCAAATTCCTTGCGTAGCCATTCTTCATCGATGCTATCACCAAACAAATCGATAGCTTCCACCCCTTCAAAATAGCTGGCAAACGCCCGGTCGTACTTATCGAACTGTGACTCATCTTTAACCAGCGTAATACGCGCCAGATGATAAAAGGCTGCCACATCAGCGAAGATAACCTGCTGCTCCAGCGCCCGGATCAAATCCAGTAGCTCGCGCAGGCTGGTTTTTACCCCATAGCGTCTGAGCGTAAAAAAGAAATCAACCAGCATTAGCGACGTGCCATAAAGACCAGTTTTTCGAACAGGTGAATATCCTGCTCGTTTTTAAGCAATGCGCCATACAGCGGCGGTATACTGGCCTTACCCTCTTTATCCTGCAAAGCCTCAGGCGGAATATCTTCTGCCACCAGCAACTTGAGCCAGTCAATCAACTCCGAGGTAGAAGGCTTTTTCTTGAGGCCCGGAATATCCCGCAGTTTAAAGAACGACGTTAATGCTTCCTCTAACAGGCGTGATTTAATCTTTGGAAAATGCACTTCCACAATCTGGCGCATTTCATCTGGCGTTGGAAACTTAATGTAATGAAAGAAACAACGCCGCAGGAACGCGTCGGGCAGTTCTTTTTCGTTGTTTGAGGTAATCACCACGATGGGCCGGATAGCCGCTTTAATACGTTGCTGGGTTTCATATACATAGAATTCCATCTTATCCAGCTCAAGCAGCAGGTCGTTAGGAAACTCAATGTCAGCTTTGTCTATTTCGTCAATCAGTAACACCGGGCGTTTTTCAGCCTCAAAGGCTTCCCATAATTTACCTTTTACAATGTAATTGCTGATGTCGTGAACCCGATCGTCGCCTAACTGCGAGTCACGCAGACGCGACACTGCATCATATTCGTACAGGCCCTGCTGTGCTTTGGTGGTCGATTTGATGTGCCACTGAATTAAATCCGTGCCTAAGCTGGCCGCCAGTTCCTCAGCCAGCAAGGTTTTGCCCGTTCCCGGCTCGCCTTTGATTAACAGGGGTCGTTCGAGGGTGATCGCTGCATTTACTGCCAGTTGCAGGTCATCACTGGCGATATAACTGTCGGTGCCTTGAAATGCCATTAGGATCCTTATTTCGTTTAACCATTAAAATAACCATATCATATAGCAAAAATCACTTTGCATTTTATGACTTAATAACAATGATATAAGGGTAACCAAATAAGCTCCACCAATAATCTCTGTGAGATTTGTCAGCCTGAACAAAAGCGCGCTGGAGCCAAGACAATCAAAAGGAATAACCATGCAAGTATTTGAAGATAATTCACTGGCCATTGGTAACACGCCACTCGTGAAGCTAAAGCGCGTGACTGGCGGTAACGTATACGCAAAAATTGAATCCCGTAACCCAAGCTTCTCGGTTAAGTGCCGTATTGGCGCTAACATGATTTGGGATGCCGAAAAACGCGGAGTCCTCACCGAAGGCAAAGAGATTGTTGAGCCAACCAGTGGTAACACCGGTATTGCGCTGGCATTCGTCGCCGCGGCCCGTGGTTATAAAATTACCCTGACCATGCCTTCAAGCATGAGCCTTGAGCGTCGTAAGCTGCTTAAAGCGCTGGGTGCTAACCTGGTACTTACCGAGGCGCCTAAAGGCATGAAAGGTGCCGTTGCTGCCGCACAGGAGATTGTTGATTCCAACCCGGATAAGTACGTATTACTGCAACAGTTTGAAAACCCGGCCAACCCGGAAATTCATGAAAAAACCACCGGCCCGGAAATCTGGGAAGCCACCGACGGTAAAGTGGACGCGTTTGTAGCAGGTGTTGGTACCGGCGGAACCATTACTGGTGTTAGCCGTTACATCAAGAACACTCAGGGTAAGGCAATTACCTCTGTAGCGGTAGAACCCACTGATTCACCGGTTATCACACAGGCGAAAGCTGGTGAAGAACTGACGCCGGGACCACACAAAATTCAGGGTATCGGTGCCGGCTTTATTCCGGGTAACCTCGACCTTGATCTGGTAGATGAAGTCGAACAGGTCAGCAACGATGAGTGTATGGAAATGGCCCACCGCCTGATGAAAGAGGAAGGTATCCTGGCGGGTATTTCTTCTGGTGCAGCTGTGGTTGCCGCCAAGCGCTTTGCTGAACGTCCTGAGAACAAAGACAAGATTGTGGTAGTGCTGCTTGCCAGTGGTACCGAGCGTTATCTGTCCAGCCCACTTTTCGCTGGCGCCTTTGGCGATCAGGAAGAAGTACAGTAATTGATTACTCAATAATCAATCAGAAACGGGGCCTTATGGCCCCGTTTTTTTATCCGTTTGCCAAATAAATAGACTAAAGTTACAGTAAGGCACTGATTAATACCGGTGGTTATAGTTATGCCGTTACGCTTTCGTTTATTTATTATCCCTTTTATTGCTATCTTCCTGCTCAGCGCCTGCGAAAAAGAAGAGCGCATTGGCCGTTACGGCATGCTCGATGAAAACACCCCGGAATATACCGCGGTAATGTTTATTCGTGGCGTGTACCTGGATGAAAACCTTGACCGTGCGGTGGAGTTAAGTACCGATCGCATGGCCCGGATCCTGAAACGCTATCACACCCAGAACAATGTTCAGCGCCATGTATTTAACCTTAAATACGATACAGTGGAAGTGACTCCACAAACCAGTCAATCGGTTGGCCGAACCGAATATGCCGACAACGCTAATGTTACGCTATTTTTTTCTGGTCAGTATAACGGCGATAAAGTCGAAGATTTACGTACGCTGGAGCTTAAGAAAGTGAGCGGTCAGTGGAAGGTCGATAAAATTCAGGCTGATCCCTTTTTATAACCACGATCCCGGGCTGGCCGGGACCGTAATAGTCTATCGATAGTGATTAATCGGCTAAGTGCAGGATCCAGCCCACCAGCTCATTAGCCTGCTCTTTGTTGATGACCACTGAATTGGGTGGCATCGCAAAACCACTTACCTCACCTTTCCAGTGGCTGGCATAGGGGCTTGAACCATTCAGAACAGTAGTGACCAGCGCTTCCTGAGCATTCTCTACGTCACTGTATTTTTTCGCCACGTCCTGCCACGCCGGGCCAATCGGCTTTAAGCCTGCCGGGCCACTGCCGCCACTGGCGATTGAGTGGCAGGTAACGCAACCACTCTGATGAGCCAGATTGATCATTTTAACGTCCTGTGACTCAGTTTCTTTTGCTGCCAGACCGTTTGCCATCAGCGCTGCACCAATTGCCATCAAAACTACTGATTTTTTCATGGGTATTTCCTCATTTTAGTCTCGTTCTGTGAACGAAAAAGCGTGTCTGGTATCAAGCATAGGTACAGTGGATTTCAGCAACAATCCTCCCAAAGTACTGGTTTGAACACCGCCTGATTTAGATCAATGAATTCAGCAGAGTAAGCGGTTAATCAGCCGGTAAATGTAAAATACTTGTTGCAGGTATAGATGACATAAACCATGATATTGACCGAGTTTTATTAAGGACATCTTAGGGTATTTATCACTATGAAATTAGAATCCATTGCACTGCACCACGGCTACGAGTCTGAAGCCACCACCAAGGCGGCAGCAGTACCGATTTATCAAACTACCTCCTACACCTTTGACGACACTCAGCATGGCGCTGATTTATTTGATCTTAAAGTGGCCGGAAATATTTATACCCGCATTATGAACCCTACCACAGCGGTTCTTGAGGAACGTGTAGCGGCAATGGAAGGTGGTATTGGCGCGCTGGCGCTGGCCTCGGGTATGGCTGCCATCACTTACGCTCTGCAGGCAATCTGTGAAGTGGGCAGCAACATTGTGAGCACCAGCCAGCTTTACGGCGGTACTTATAACCTGTTTGCGCATACGCTGCCGCGTCAGGGCGTGCAGGTAAAAATGGTCTCTCACGATGATTACGAAGGCTTTGATAAAGCTATTGATGAAAACACCAAAGCGGTATTTTGTGAGTCTATTGGTAACCCGGCCGGTAACGTAGTCGATATTCAGAAACTGGCCGAAATTGCTCATAAACATGGTGTGCCCGTGATCGTTGATAACACTGTTGCTACGCCTGTATTGTGTCGCCCCTTTGAACTGGGCGCGGATATCGTGGTGCACAGTCTCACCAAGTACATCGGTGGCCACGGCACCAGCGTGGGCGGCATTATTGTGGATAGCGGTAAGTTTGACTGGGCTGCAAATAAAGAGCGCTTTGCGGTTCTGAACGAACCCGACCCGTCATACCACGGCGTAGTGTATACCGAAGCACTTGGGCCTGCTGCCTACATCGGCCGTTGCCGGGTGGTCCCCCTGCGCAACACTGGCGCTGCAATCAGCCCGATGAATGCATTCCAGATCCTGCAGGGCCTGGAAACGCTGTGCCTGCGCATGGAGCGCCACTGTGAGAACGCCGAAAAGCTGGCCGCCTATCTGAGTAATCACGAAAAAGTCAGCTGGGTAAACTATGCTGGCCTGGCCGATAGTCCCTATCGCGACACCTGCGAAAAGATCACAGGCGGTAAAGCATCTGGCATCTTAAGTTTTGGTATTGAGGGCGGCCGTGAAGCCGGCGCACAGTTTATTGATGCGCTGCAGATGATTTTGCGCCTGGTAAACATTGGCGACGCCAAATCACTGGCCTGTCACCCGGCCACGACCACGCACCGTCAGTTAAACGAAGAAGAGTTAGCCAGTGCCGGGGTAAGCGCCGACCTGGTGCGAATTTCAGTGGGCATTGAAAACATCGACGACATCATTGCCGATGTTGAGCAAGCACTGAACGCCGTTAGCGTATAGTAAAAAACTGATCCTAAATACTTCACCTCATCACTATTGTATTGGAGCCTTAATATAAGTCGGAGAAAGAACAGAATGTGTGCCCTTCTTCAGTGTTGTCATTGTCACTGGCAGACATAACAAACTAGAAGAATCATCATGGATGAGGATTCAGTCGATGCGGCACAAGGATGTGCCGTCATTGACGGTCTAGTTTGTTCTGCCAGGGACAATGGCGCTGTTCACTGTTAAGGGCTGCGGGGAGTCCAGAGTGGTTCACGGTCACCGGGTCGCACAACACCCTTTGGTCGCTGCCGGCGACTCCGGCAACGAACGGTAATCATCATTCTTTGGTAGCCGCAAACAGCAAGTGGTAAGTATTACCTCAAATAATTAACTTATTTTTAGAGTTGGTTGTTGACGCTTAAAAATAAAATGCCGGTAAGTGATGCTTACCGGCATTTCTTATATCTGACGTACCTTAAAAGCACTGTGTTATTTGCCTACCGCAACGCCTTCACGTCGCGGATCCGCGCCGCCCACGTAACCTTTTTTGGTTACCTGAATACCGTGCAGACCACTGTTAAGGTCGACCACTTTTATTTTATGGCCAAGTGCTTCCAGCGGCCCCTGCAGCGCTTCAATCGGTGTGCCTTTTTCCAGCGCAGTATAGTCGTTGCGATTAGTGATCTTGGGCAGGTTAATAGCCTGCTGGATATCCAGGCCATAGTCAATTACGCCAATCAGAGTTTGCGCTACATAGCTCACAATGCGGCTACCGCCCGGTGAACCCACCAGAATTTCAAGCTCACCCTGATCGTTAAACACCATGGTAGGACTCATGGCACTGCGCGGGCGTTTGTGTGGCTCTACACGGTTAGGTACCGGGAAGCGGTTCATCGATGGCGAGAACGAGAAGTCGGTTAACTGGTTATTCAGCAGAAAGCCGTCAACCATAATGCCCGAGCCAAACATAAACTCGATACTGGTGGTCATGGATACCGCGTTACCCTCTTTATCAACAATAACAAAGTGGCTGGTATTGGGTTGTTCCAGTGAGCTGCCCTGGCTGACCTGGGTAGAAAACGGTTCACCGGGGCGGGCAAAGCGCCAGGGCTTATCAACCTTGATGCTCTCGGCGCGGCGGTGCAGGTAACCTTCGTTGATCAGCGCCCCGTTAGGCAGATTGGTAAAGTCACTGTCGGCAATGTATTTTTCACGATCGGCATAGGCTAAGGCGCTCGCCTGCGTATACAGGTTGGCAAATTCTACGCTGTCGATGGGGTATTTGGATAAATCGAAGCCTTCCAGCAGTTTAAGTACCTGAAAAACGTTAATCCCGCCTGAACTGGGTGGTGCCATGCCGCAGATTTGCTTGCTGCGGTACTCACCACAAACACCGTTGCGCTCAATGGCTTTGTAATTGGCCATGTCCTCAGCGGTTAATGCACCAGGGTTAATTTCTACGCCCTGCACAGCTTTGGCAATTTTTGCTGCAAGCTCGCCTTTATACATGTAATCAGCGCCCTGCTCGGCAATATTACGTAGGGTTTTGCCTAATGCCTGATTCTTTTTCGTAGTTCCAGCCTGTAGTGGCTTGCCTGCCGGGTAAAAGTAGGTTGCCGTGCTGGGGAAGGTTTTCATGCCCTTGTGATACTGTTCGGCCATGGTGACCAGTTTTTCCAGCCGCTTAGACACTTTAAACCCTTCTTCTGAAGTATTAATGGCATCGCGGAATAATACCGGCCAATCGAGCTTACCAAACTGGCCGTGGGCCGTTTCTAATGCCTTGAGTACGCCCGGTACGCCAACTGACTTACCGCCAACCACCGCATCCAGCCATTTCATGGGCTTACCGTGCTCCATAAACCAGTAGGCATTGACCCCTGCAGGGGCCATTTCACGACCATCGAAGGTATGCAGTTTTTTGGCTTTGTTGTCCCAATACAGCATAAAAGCACCACCGCCAATACCAGACGATTGCGGCTCTACCAGGGTTAACATGGCCTGCACGGCTACTGCCGCGTCGATAGCACTACCGCCCTGTTCGATGATGTTTTTGCCCGCCCAGGAGGCATAAGGATTGGCGGCAACCACCATGTAATCCTGGCTGATATGGGCTTTTTTCTCGATATAACCGGTAGCGGCTTCCGGCTCGCCCGCTTCACGGGGGGCCGGGGTTTGCTGAGCCAGAGCATGAAAACTGGAAGACAGAGTTAAACACCCTGCCAGAAAAAGAATGCGCGTGCGACTACGACTCAAGGTGAATCTTCCTCTTATTTAAATTTTTCCGGGTTAATTGGTCGCTTGTGCAGGAATGCATCAAAAGCTTCCTGCGCAGCTTCTGTGCCCATGGCTTCAATAAAGACATCCAGCTCAACATCCATATGCTGGTGAATGGCTTCTGCCTCGTTATTAATTAGTGCTTTTGACTGCAACAAAGCGTAAGCAGGTTTGGCGGCCAGCTTACCGGCAACTTTGTTAACAGTGTCCCGCAAGGCTTCGGGTTCGACAATTTTGGTCACCATGCCAAACTGATAGGCCTCCTGAGCACCAAAGGGTTCACCCAGTAATAACCACTCGCTGGCACGACGCCGGCCTGCCATTCGCGGCAGGATATAACTTGATGCATACTCCGGCACCAGACCCAGATTAATGAAAGGCATTACAAACTGGGCTTCACCGTGGGTATACACGAAATCACAATGTAACAGCATGGTGGTGCCAATGCCAACCGCCTTGCCGGAAACTTCGGCGACTACCGTTTTTTTACAGTTAAGCAGCGCATTCATAAAGCTGACGGTTTCTGCCAGATGGGGCTCAGCGCCGTGATTGGCAAAACCAGTGATTTCGTTACCGGCACAGAACACGTCACCTTCAGCGCGAATAACCACCACTTTACAGCTCTCGGTTTCGTTAGCCTCAACCAGGACATCGGCCATGGTCTGATACATGTCCGGGGTCAGGGCATTTTTCTTTTCCGGACGATTTAAGGTGATGGTAGTAATAGCACCATGGGTTTCGATGAGAATATTACTCATTATTGTCTCCGACTCTTTATTAGGTTTCGTAGGGCATTTTCGTTATGATAGCGCCCCAGCCTTTTGATCAACAATAAATTCCAATGATAGTTGCGCTACCACTAAAACCACAGTTTAGTCTCGGCCCGTTAATTCTGGCCATTGTTTGCATTGCCTTCTTTTTTGCCGGCCAGTCGATGACCGACTTACTCGCCTACGACCGTTATGCGTTGCAAAGCATGGAAACCTGGCGTCTGATCACTGGTAACCTTATCCACACTAACGGCTACCACCTGTTATTAAACCTGGTTGGCCTGGCCTTACTTTGGGCTCTGCATGGCGAGCATTACCGGCCGTTAACGTTTATCAAACTGTTTATCTGGTGTGGTTTGGGTACCAGCCTGGCCATCTACTTACTGTCGCCGCAATTAATCTGGTACATGGGACTTTCCGGTGCCTTACATGGCATTTTTGTGTGGGGAGCCTGCATGGACATTATTAATAAGGTTCGCTCAGGCTGGTTACTTTTGGCTGGCGTAGCAGCCAAGCTGGTGTTTGAACAGTATCAGGGAAGCAGCGAAGATGTTGCCAGCTTAATTGATGCCAGCGTGGCTGTTGATGCCCATCTATATGGCGCGGTGTGCGGCGTATTGCTGTTTGTATTAATGTGGGGAAGCAGCCTTACAGCGGGCGCTATAGCCAGCCGCCGCAAGGCATAACTTAATAACTAGAGGTTTTCTTCGAATAGACCGTAAATACGGCGATATTCATCCAACCACGAACTGGGCTGCACAAAACCGTGCGGCTCTACCGGGTAAATAGCCGTTTCAAAGTCGGTTTTCTCCAGCTCGATGAGGCGTTGCACCAGACGCACCACATCCACAAAGAATACGTTGTTATCCACCATCGGCGCATTGATCAGCAGCGGTTTTTGCAAGCCTTCGGCAAAGTAAATTGGCGAACTTCTGCGATAAGCAATGGGATCAACATCCGGCGTATTGAGGATATTAGAAGTGTACCCGTGGTTATAATGCGCCCAGTCTGACACCGGTCGTAACGCCGCACCAGCCTGGAACAGATCCGGAGCATTAAACATGGCCATAAAGGTAAGGAAGCCACCATAAGAGCCACCATAGGTACCGATTCGGTTGCGATCCACGTTGGCATTCTCTACCAGCCAGTTTACGCCATCACGCAAGTCTTCCAGCTCTGGTGTTCCCATTTGACGATAAATGGCAGTGCGCCAGTCGCGGCCGTAGCCACGGGAGGCACGGTAATCCATATCCAGTACTACGTAGCCTTGTTTAACTAAAAAGCTGTGGAACATAAATTCGCGGAAATAACCCGACCAACCTAAGTGAGAGTTCTGCAGATAGCCAGCCCCGTGGTTAAACACTACTGCCCGGCGTGGTTCACCTTCGGTATACCCCTCCGGTAAGTAAACTCGTGCGTAAATGGGCTGCTCGGTATGACTGGAATCAATCGCCACTACCTGCGGTGCCACCCACGGCTTGGCAAGGAATGCTTCGCTAATGGTATGGGTTAGCCGCCGCGGGGCCTGCTCACCGTTTACCGCCACTGAATATAACTCCGGCGGACGGGTTACCGTGGAATGGGTAAGCAGTAAGGTTTGTTCATCCGGGCTCAACACGTAATCGGTCAGGCCATTAAGATCAGTAAGTGCCTGATGCTCACCGGTTTGAGTATTCACTCGGTAAATTTCGTAAATACCGGGGTGCTTTTTATTGGCTTTGTAATACACATACTGATCGTCTTCGGTCACGGTTAAGCTATCCACCACATACTGACCACTGGTAAGTGCGTTAGGCGCCTCACCGGGCTTTTGCAAATAAATGTGGCTGTAACCGGACTTCTCTGACTGATAGAACAGGGTATGGGAATGATTCAGCCAGCCAAACTGGTTGTGGTGGTAGTTGATCCACGCATCATCATGCTGGCGCAGCTGGGTTACCAGCTTCCTGGCCGCCAGATCAACGGTAACAATCCAGCTGTCTTTGTTGTCCCAGGCCTCCAGCAGCAGAGCTACCTGAGAGCCGTCGCTATGCCAGCGGATCGACGGCACGCTGCGCGACCAGCTGTTAAGCAGGCCGATTGCGCGGGGTAACCGGTTATCCGTGTACTCATCGCCACGGGCTGCAGCATTCTCGCGTTTTACATCGGCCAGTACATCTTCGTTATAGCCGGGTAAGCCCACATAAGAAAGTTCATGCTTAGTGCCGGTAGCCACATCGACCAGCCAGGTGGTTTGCGTTACCGGCTTAGCGTCGGCTACCCGCTGGCGCACACTGATTGCGGCAATGCGACCATCTTCCTGAATATAATGCGGCATGATGTCTGATTCATCACGAGTACTGCCTTTTCTGGTGGTTACAATGATTGCATGTTTACCACTGGGCGATAGCTCCGCGGCGACCAGACGCTCACTGTCATCAAAGTACACCGGCGCCGGCGCAACTGCCGGACTGTGCGCTCGCATTGTCTGCTCCTGGGCGAACCTATCGCTGCGGTTTTTGCGCTGTACCTGTATATACTGGATCAGCGATTGCTGTTCAGCAGCAACAAAATCTTTAGGTGGTTTGTTGGCAGTGGGTACATCGGCAAACTCCCAGCTCAGCAGTTTTTCCTGCTGGCCGCTGGTTAAATCAATGGCGATATAGGTATTGTATAACCGTGCAAATAACCGGTTATCGGTTAAAAAGCCTATATTGCTGAGTGACTGTCCATAGGTTACCCGCTGAGTGACTGTCCATAGGTTACCCGAACAATTTCACCAGCCGGCATTTGTACAAATACACTGTCTTTGTATTTCCAGGCGGTGTATTGACCATCTCGGCTGGTGGCCTTTTCATCGGATTTGTATTGGTGTAGCACCTCAGGCGCAACCTTAACCGACTCTCCCTGCTCGTTAATTCGATAAACATCGTAGAGCTGGGTATCTTCCTGCTTGCGGGAATACACCACGCTGCCATCCAGACCAAACCCCGGACTCTGCGGTTGACGACCGAGCCACTTAGGATCGGCCATAATCTGCTCGAGGGTGATACTATCTTTTACCTGCGTTGCCTGTGGCGCCTCGGGTTTAATCACCCTGGCAAACTGGCTAACATTGGCGGTGGGTTCTGTCGTAACGGCTTCTGGCGCGGTACTGTTGCAGGCTGCAACTACAACACTCAAGCCCAGTAAAACACTGCTTTTAATTAGAGTATGTCGCATATTGTTATTTACTTCGTTATAAATTCGTGCCCATTATAGCCAGCTATCTATGCGGTAAGTAGACATTTGTCCTTGTTTTTCACACGCTGGTCTTGTTAAGCGCACTACGGATAAATTGATCCAACCTACCCGCCCGGACAGTATTGGTGTTAACCCCTAACAACAGGAATAAAGCAATGAAAAAACTAGTTGGCGCATTGTTATTCAGTACGCTTCCTTTATTCGCGCAGGCAAATAGCTGCCCTGACGTATTAAAGTTCATGAAACGTAAACTCAATTCTCAGGAAACCGTAAACTTATGCAGCGAATACCAGGGCAAAACCCTGTTGATTGTTAACACTGCCAGTTACTGTGGTTTTACCCCACAGTTTGAAGGTCTTGAAGCTATGTATGATGAGCTGAAGGACGACGATTTTGTGGTGCTGGGTTTCCCTTCCCACGACTTTAACCAGGAAGACGATGACGAAGGTAAAACAGCCGAGTTATGTGAGTTAACCTACGGTGTGGAATTCCCGATGTTTGAGCCGACCCATGTAAAGGGTGACGATGCCGATCCGCTATATCGCATTCTGGCTAAAGCCACTGGCGAGGAGCCGAGCTGGAACTTCAACAAGTACCTGGTAGATAAAAACGGTAAAATCGTTAAACACTACAAGAGTTCAGTAAAACCTTCCGATAAAGAACTTCGCGGTGACGTTGAAAAAGCGTTAGCCATGTAAGCTTTCTTCGCGATCGAGTAGGAGGGAGTTTCGCAACTCCCGTCCTCTCACACCACCGGGCATACGGTTCCGTACCACGGCGGTTCCTGTCTGTATTGACCATAGTCAATACCTGAGTCTGTTTCGTTCATCGTGTCGCCGCTTTATCGTTTAGAACTCCGCAAACACCGCCCAGGTTTCCGACCCTTCTTGTATATTTGTCCCGGAGCAATGATTCTTCATTGCCTTGTGTCCCGATAACGCGAGAGCACGCGTGACTTGCCGCTCGTGACAGGTTCAGCCCTTCGTGCTATCGGTTTCATAGCACTACTACGGCGTCTGCTGACTTCTGATATTCCATCCCGACACCTCGCGATGTCAGTAGCTCTATAGCAGAATATCAGACCTCCCGGGGTAATTCGCGCGACCTTCCTGCTTATGCCTGTCGGCTCTACGTTGCTGCATTCCGTGCAAGTATTGGGCTTTAGTGATAATCGCCACCTCACCCTGCAACAACGCCTAAACCGCTTCCTGTTCGTCAGGCCAGCATTTTGCCTTCGGCTTCCTTCAGATTTCACCTCACGATGAACACCCTTGCCGTTCGGCTAGCACTTCCCCTTGCCGGGTGTGCAGAGGACTTCCACCTCCAAGTCATCAACTCACCACCACAGTGAGTCGAACAGTGCTAAAGCACTACGCGCCATGCCCGGCGCACCATAAAAAAAGCCCCGCAAACTGCGGGGCCAATATGCACACTCAACTTGGAACACACTTAAACAATCGGGGGTTCACACATTAAAACCCGTAATTGCTAGTTGCATAGAGTTAGTCCCTCGCTTTGTTCTAAAGTTCAAACTTTTTCACAAATTGTTGCAAATATTTTTGCTGATACCCGTGGCTAACCCACCTCATTTTTCTCACTCATTATAAAAACGAATTATTACAAGGTATTAAAGCCGCAGACGATTAATTACAGAGACAAAAAAACCTGCACAATGCAGGCTTTTTTAATGCGTAATGCGTGGTGTTTGTGCTTAAAACTTTGCCAGCGCCTGGTCGAAGTCGGCTACCAGATCGTCGGTATCTTCTATTCCCACTGACATTCTTATCATGGTTTCGGTTATCCCCATACGCGCACGCTCTCGCTGACCATTCTCAAAAAATATGGTGGAAGCCACCGGCAGTGCCAGTGTTCGGGTATCACCAAGATGGGTAGCCGATAAAACTAACTTAAGCTCATCTAAGAATTCGCATGGATCGATACCTGGCACCAAATCAAAGCTCAGGATCGCGCCATAACCACCGAGTTGCTCACGTGCCACATAATGTTGCGGGTGATTAGAAAGGCCCGGGTAATAGACCCGTTCAATCTTATCCTGACTTTCCAGATAGGTGGCCAGCTTCATGGCGTTTTCGGTACTACGCGCCATGCGCAGCGACAGGGTTTCAATGCCTACCGAAATAAGATGCGCCGATTGTGCAGCCAGCGTAGCGCCCAGGTCTCGCAGCCCTTTTTTACGAATTTGTGTGATGCCCCACATCCGCTCATCGGCAACCTGATAAGCCGGTTTAATGTTAGCAAATGAGGTCCAGTCGAAATTGCCCATATCCGTCACCGCACCGCCCAGTACATGGCCATGACCGCCATGGTATTTGGTAAGTGAGTTGAGTACCAGTGAGACTTTCATGGCTTTGGCATCAAACGCCGGTGGCGGTGTCATGGTGTTATCTACCATAAACAACAGTTTTTGTTCGTCACACCATTTTCCAATGGCGCGCAGATCCGCTACCTGGGTAACCGGATTAGCGATGGTTTCGGTAAATACCGCGCGGGTATTGTCTTGTTTCGCTGCAATCACATCCTGAATCGACGTCACGTCAACGAAAGTTAACTCAACACCTAAATCCATCAGGGTATCTAAGAAACTGCGGGTATTGCCAAACAAATACTGGCTTACAATCAGGTGATCGCCGGCTTTAAACAGCGACAGCATGGTGCTGGTTATCGCGGCCATGCCGGTGGCAAAACAGGCGGTTGCAATACCACCTTCCATATCAGCAATAATGGTTTGTAGCGCCGCCATAGAGCCTGATGAGGAGCGTCCGTAAACGTGGCCCATTTTTTTGCCCTGGAACACATCTACCAGATCCTGCGTTTTTTCAAATTCGAATAAGACAGCGTTGGTGGTACTGGTATGTACTGCACCATCGGCCGGATGATTTAGCTGTCTGTCGGCATGTACTTGACGAGTGGTCACTCCCGGTTTGGTCACGCGTTGGGCTCCGTAATTGTTTGCTGCGGGTATTTAGCGGTGATGGTGCGGTAAAAACTGTAAACCGACTCCATCGACACCGTTACATCTTTGGGTACTGTAAGGACGGGCCCGAAAACCAGCGTTTTCTGTTGATAATCAAGGCCGACACACTGAATGGGAATTCTAGCGGTTTGTGCAATGTAAAGAAAGCCGCTTTTCCACGGATACACGGCTTTTCGCGTTCCTTCCGGTGCCAGCGCCAACAGTAACTGTTCTGAACGGCTAATTCGCCCGGCAACTTCCCCCACTACCCCGTGAGCTTTACTTCTGTTAACCGCAATACCGCCTAAGGGCCCTTTAAACAAAGTATGTTTGCCCAAAAACGCCACATCCAGACCGAGTGCCAGTTTAAACATCACACCAATAATGAAGTCCCAGTTAGACGTATGCGGACCAACGGCCAGCACCATTTTGGGGTGATTAGCCAGACTGCCTTGCACTAACCAGCCCCGCTTATCCAGCCACCACCGGCAACATTTCCCCCACATGCCAACCGGGTATTGTGGGACTGATTCTGGTAAAGGCGCTTTGAATGACTGCATATTCCGCCACCAATCGGTTATTCTGTTAGCGGTAATTGTAACCGCTACGGAGTGCGCCACAAACGCTATGTGTATTATTTTTGTTGCCGTTGAACAGCACCAGGACTACCCGCTGATTATTGCCGCTAATCGCGATGAGTTTTATCAGCGCCCTACTCAGCCAAGCCATTGGTGGGATGCGCCCGAGGCTATACTGGCCGGAAAGGATTTACAAGCCGGTGGCAGTTGGATGGGAATTCACCGTAATGGCGATATTGCTGCACTGACGAATATTCGCAATCCTGCCCGTGAGCAAACTCAGGCACGCAGCCGTGGTGAGCTGGTGATTAACTATCTCTCTCGCAGCACCAGCGAAACACTATTTGAACAGCAGCTTAGCAACAGCCGTGAGGCCTATAACGGTTATAATTTGCTGTACGGAAATGTAGCGCGCCTGCAGGTATATAACAATCACACTAACCGTTTTACGCCGCTGGCGGCGGGCTTTCACGGGCTCTCTAACAGTGCGCTTAATACGCCCTGGCCCAAAGTAAGGCGTGGCGTAACCAGATTGCAGGAGTATATTAGTACGGCGAGTTCGCTCGATAATGGTGCCCTGTTTACTCTGCTTCAGGATAATACCCCGGCTGCGCAACACGACCTGCCAGATACCGGCGTGCCGCTTGAGTGGGAACAGCGTCTGTCGTCTATCTTTATTGCCTCGCCCGAGTATGGTACGCGCAGCTCTACCCTGCTGCTGGTTAATCACCGCCATGAAGTCAGCTGGATTGAGCAGGAATATGAGCGCGGCAAAAAGGTATCCCCACCCCGTGAGTTTCAGTGGAAAATTGTGCAGGAATAAGCGCTTTTCTATTCGAATTTGCAGCAGTTGATGGCATAATGCGCAGCCCGACTGGTTAACTCCCGTGCCAGCGGAAGATGATGAAGTGGTCTGACTGACAACAGTGTTGAGCAACAACACACGACCACCGTTGTTTGAGTTTGTGAAAGCCCAGGACTGTTCATAAACTTAGTAAACCGATTCCTGTACATTTAGAGGACATAACGTGTTTGAAGTGCTACCCCAACTTGCCCCGGATCCGATTCTTGGTTTGTCTGCTGCGTTTAAGCAAGATACCAACCCTAATAAAATAGACTTAGGTGTTGGCGTTTATAAAGACGAGCAAGGCAACACCCCTATTTTATCTGCGGTAGCCAAAGCGCAAACCATTTTACTTGAGCGCGAAAAGTCAAAAACCTATATCACCCCACAGGGTGTGCAGGGTTTTATCGACGGCATGCTGGGCCTGATCCTGGGTGAAAAAAGCCCGGTATTAATGGCCGATCGCGTGGCAGCCGTGCAAGCGCCCGGCGGTTGTGGTTCGTTACGTATTCTTGCCGAGCTGCTGACCCGCGTAAATAAAGACACCAAAGTGTGGATCAGCGATCCGACCTGGGCTAACCATATCCCGTTAATGGGCAATGCTGGTTTAAGCCTCGAAACTTACCCCTACTTCGACAAAGCTACTGCTTCGATTCGCTTTGACGCAATGATGGACACCCTGCGCAAAGTTGAAAAAGGCGACGTGGTATTACTGCACGGTTGCTGCCACAACCCAACCGGTGCCGACCTCACCAAAGAGCAATGGCAACAAGTGGTAGAAGTAGCCAAAGAGCGTGAGTTTCTGCCTTTCGTCGACTTAGCCTATCAGGGCTTTGGTGATGGCCTGGAAGAAGATGCCTACGGTGTTCGCCTGCTGTGTGAAAACCTGCCGGAAGTGATCATCGCCGCCTCATGCAGCAAAAACTTCGGCTTATACCGTGAACGTGTTGGCTTAGCCGCCATCGTTACCGCAGACAGCGCGACCAAAAAAATCGCCCAGGCGCAAATCCAGTCGGTTGCCCGTGGTATGTACTCTATGCCACCAAGCTACGGCGGTGCGCTGGTAGACATCATTCTATCTGACGTAGCTCTTAAGCAAGAGTGGGAAACCGAAGTTAACGAGATGCGTAACCGCATGTCTACCCTGCGCAGCCTGTTAGTTGAAAAGCTGACTGCCAATGGCGCACAAAAGGACTTTAGCTTTGTAAATAATCAAAAAGGTATGTTCTCGTTCCTGTGTATTACCCCGGAACAAGTACAGAAAATGCGTAATGAACACAGCGTTTACTTTGTTGATTCTAGCCGCGTTAACGTAGCAGGTATCAGCCAGGCTAACATCGATGATCTGGCCAAAGCCATGGTAGCTGTGATTAACAGCTAATCGCGCTGCTAAACGGTATTACAAAAAAGCCCTGACTGAGAAACCAGGGCTTTTTTAATTCTTGGACAGTCACTCACTAATTCTTGGACAGTCACTCACCATCCAGATGTACAGTTGGAATTTATCTCAACTCCAGCACAATAGGTATACCCGTTGCTTCGCTTGGATAAATGGATGCCCAGACCCCGTAAGGCTTTTTTAATTCTTGGACAGTCACTCACTAATTCTTGGACAGTCACTCACCATCCAGATGTACAGTTGGAATTTATCTCAACTCCAGCACAATAGGTATACCCGTTGCTTCGCTTGGATAAATGGATGCCCAGACCCCGTAAATGCCTGATTAGTCTCTCTGATACGCCCTACTACCACTGCGTTTCTCGATGTGTACGTCGTGCGTAAGCGATCAATATAGACCCGGATCACCCCATTTTATCTAAGTCGCTCGTTAATTTTTTGTCCGTGAATCTCTCTTTCCAGACTCTTGGCGTCAGGTCGAGTACGTCTTTGGCCGGATGCAGTGCTACACGCTGCAATACATCCACGAGGTAGTGGTAGGGATTCACGCCTTGCAGGCGGCAGGTCACCATCAGGCTTTGTAATATGCCCAGTTGTTCAGCTCCGAGTTCAGACCAACAGAACAAATAGTTTTTTCTGCCCATGGGAATAACCCGCAGTGCCCGTTCGAGATGATTGGTGTCCATGGGTAACGCGGGGTTACTCAGGAACACCTTGAGTTGGCTTTCTCGCTCATGCGCATAGTGAAGCGCCTTGGCGAAGGGGGATTTGGGTAGTAAATCAGTGCGCTGTCGTTGTTGGTAGACCCACCGGAAGAAGTCAGTCACGAGTGGTTCGCTGTGTTGTTGCCGGTAAGAATGGATATCGGCCAGGTCTGATTGTTTATCCCGGATGTGTTTTTCATGCCGGTAGAGCGCAGCGATAATATCCAGTGCCTGCTGTGCGGCTTGCGGCTCACTGTCGAGGGCTTTTTCAAAGCCTCTGCGCATGTGTACCCAGCAGGCAGCGTGCACAATCTGTTGTTCTTGTTGGTTTATCTGCTCAACAGTTTTGGTATAAGCAGCATAGCCGTCGGTCAGCAAGGTACCGGTAAAGTCCTGTAACTGTGCTTTGGCATGCAACATGCCTCGGCTGTGACTCCAGGTAAAGGCCACTTCATCACTGTCACCGTACATCGGCCAAAAGTAAGTTTGTTTCATGTGTCCGGGTTTTCGACCCGCGCCTTTGGTGCGCCCGGCTTTAATGGGCACTTCATCCATGGCCAGTATGTTACTTTGCAGGATGTGTTGCCACTGGGCTTTGGCAATGGGCCGAAGCAGCTCAATGCCTTGTTGTATCCAGTTGATTAAGGTAGCCCGGCTAAGGGTGATACCGCTATCAAGCATGCGTTGATGTTGGCGGTGAAGCGGTAAGTGATATACCGCTTTATCCACCATCAGCCCAGCGAGTAGTGAGACATCGCAGTAACAGCCTTCCAGTACATTGATGGGGGCTGGGGTATCCTTAAGGGTTTGCGTGGTTTTATGACGCACGACCTGACGACGATACACCAGTACCACATAACTGCCGGGCTGTTGTGCTAAGCGACGGGTTTCTTTGATATCCACGACATCATACTGGTCGGCATCCGCCCCCTGTAACTCAGGCGCAGGCACATCAATAATCAGCTGAGGCACCGTCTCATCAAAACGCAGGCCTTCATCATTCACATCCGAGTCGCGACGTTGCTTTTGTGAGGAACGGGTATGGGCCTTCACCGGTTTGGTGTCTGCCGGTAAGGCGTGTGTCTCACCCTCATCAAACAAACTGCTCTGCGCCGGATTATCCACTAACACTTTTTCAGACTTACGCCCGAACAACTGGCGTTTAAGCCAGTCCAGTTGATGCTTGAGTTGCGCAATCTCCTCAGCTTGATGAGCAAAGGCAGCCTCAATTTCAGACGGTGAAAGGTGACTAATAGAATGTGTTTTCATGGCGTAAATTATAACAAAATCAGTCAATTAAATCGCCTGTTTTGTTTGTCTTTTTGCCAGTAAATGCCATCAATCAAACACTGTAACTGAGCACTGTTTAATGGTGTTTTTGCTGTACCGTCAGTGACTTTGGCGAAGGTGCCTTTTTCTAACCGTTTACTCCACAAACAATAACCGCCCTGGTAGTAATACAACACCTTGAGCTGGGTACGGCGTTTATTGATAAACACAAACCAGTCACCACAATGCGCTTGCATCCCCAGTTTGCCCTGTACCAGTGCCGCCAGCCCATCAAACTGTTTGCGCATATCGGTATTACCGGTATACAGCCAAATACGCCCATTGGATAAGGGTAACATCAGGCAGCCCGGTTCATCCGCAGCACCACACCACCGGGTAATGCCAGTTCAATCTCCCAGGCAGAGCCTGCGCTCTGGTTCGCACTTGCTGGCATATCAAAGGCAAGCCAGTTATCTTGCTGCGCAAGCGATTGGCTATCATCGCTCAGTTTTTTACGCCACAGATAGAAGTTTGATACTGTTAACGCATGCTGTGCACAAAATTCACTGACTGTCAGTTCGCCTGCTGCTTGCTTATCAATCAATTCCTGCCATTGCTCGCGTGTTCGTCTTTTTGTTGCCATCGATTAAGTCTCCGTGAGTAAAATCTACGGGGACCATTTTACGGGGTAGCTCCGCCGGGAAAAGACGGTCTAAATTGATCGCTTACCGTCGTGCTTATCTCTGTGGCGAAGACACTGTCTCAGGAAGAAGCTACGAGCATCGTCGTCAATGGGTCGAAGACCGATTGATGTTATTGGCTGAAGTATTTTGTGTGGATGTCTGTGCGTTTGCGGTAATGAGCAATCATACACATGTGGTATTACGTATTAACAAGCAGAAAGCCGATGCCTTATCGGCTAAAGAAATTATCCAGCGTTGGCACAAACTGTTCAAAGGGGTGTTGTTATCTCAACGGTTTCTTCACCCTGAGCAAGGTAAAGGTTTAACAGAGGCTGAAATCGCTACTGTAACTGCAATTGCAGAAGTCTATCGACGTCGGCTTTATGATATCAGCTGGTTTATGCGCCTACTCAATGAATACATTGCCAGGCAGGCCAATAAAGAAGATGACTGCACTGGTCATTTCTGGGAGGGGCGTTTCAAATCACAAGCTTTATTAGATGAAGCAGCATTAGCGGCTTGTATGGCCTATGTTGACTTAAATCCAATACGAGCAGGTATTGCGAAAACGCCTGAGACCTCTAACCATACCAGCATTCAACAACGTATCAATGCAGCTAAGTCCAACGAACAACCTAAACCACTTTTCCCATTCGGGGATAATACCAAAGCCAACATGCCCGACGGTTTACCATTTCAACTTCATGATTACCTGGCATTGGTTGAATTCACAGGTCGACATTACCATCCACAAAAGCGAGGGAAAATTGAAGATACCGCTTCCCCTATCCTTACCAGGACAGGATTAGAGCAGGCTGACTGGCAAACCATGATATCTGGCATAGAAACTGAATTTAAAACTACTGTTAGCATCGAAAAGTTAAGTCAAAATATTAGACGAAAGAACAAGTACAACTCGGCTTAAACTGAAAGCTTCTCTTACTCTATTATCACTTCACTAATTTTTAAGACTATGTGGCCTTTCACAGGGCATAAATGAACCAGGTCTTATCCATTCGGTATGAAGTTGTTGAGATATCTATCGATAAGCACTTCTAATATAGAGCCCCTAAAGTCCTGAATGCAATCTATTTAAATAACTATGAGCAAAAGGCTAGCGATAAATCGAATGAGTCAATACTTTTATTTTTCAGTTAAAGTGCCTGTCCAGTATTTTCACAGTATTTTTCAGTTAAAGTGCCTGTCCAGTATTTTCGTCCAGTATTTTCTTCACAGTATTTTCTTCAATTTACAGTCCCGAAGGCGTTCTTTTTAAATAACGATAAGCAAAAGACTAGCTATAAATAGAATTATTACGCATTTTATGTTCAGTAAGCCAATACAATACTCTGGCCGGCTATCTCAACTCGTTAATCACTATAATGACATCGTGCTGCATCTATTCGCATATTAACATGGCTGCCTTCAACCCGGTCTGGCGCACTCATATCGAAGTGAACAGGCTTGCCCGCACGCAGAATCGCTTTTAGTGAAGGTTGTGAACAAATAAATGCCAGCAAGTGCGGTTTATATTCTCTGGCCGGTTCGGGTAACCCCGTGGCGATAATTTTGATGGTCAACAGTTCGTGAGTTTCAGAATAAAAACTCAGTTTGGTACTCACGTCCGGGATACCAAATACCGTATCGTTAAACAGTGCGTTTAAGCTTTCAGCCTGTGCTTCGTCGCGATAGTAATAGTAAATACTGCTAAGTACAAAGATAACAAAGGCGATGCCGAGCCTGGTTAACTGTTGCTGCTTAAGACTTCCCTGCGCATTCTAACTCACTACCTGTAACTTGTGAGGAAGTTGAAATCACGAATGATCGGTCAGACGCTCAAATAAAAACTGTTTAAAGAGTACCCCAACCGCTTTCAGGGGGTCATTTAAACGATGATCGCCGGGTATCAGATGTAGCGTGATATTAAGCTGTTTAGCGAAGTTTAAAATATTTTCCGCCGGAATGATTTCGTCCTGCCAGCCGTGAACGCAGGTTACCGGACAGGAGACCGGGTAGGATTGTACCTTGTAGCCAGGCATTGCCACAGCCGGCGCCAGTAAAAACACTCCGCGTACTTTATGCTGTAACGCCGTAACCAAAGACACATAACCGCCCATGCTGGAGCCCACCAGTAACACTTCGGGATCGTCTTTAGGGATAGCTTGCATCAGCCTTTCTACCCTTTTTTCAGGATCCAAGATGTCGCTGTAGTCAATGCTTTGAATCTGACATCCCATTTCTTCAGCTATGTTTGCCAGAAACCGTATTTTGGTTCCCCACGGGCCACTTTCTTTACCGTGTGAAAAGATAACTTTCACGCACAACTCCTTATCTAGAAGCGTGATTATCCGATATTACGGATAAATAACAATGGCATTTATCTTACATTATACGGTTTTAATAACAAATTTATGAAACCCAGCCTCAGGCAGCTGTAGCCCAGTCTTTTAAGTAGTGGCGTTGCACCAGCGACTGTAATTTCTTGCAGGCTTTCACATACTTGCTATCTCGCTGGTAGTAAACCTGCTCAATAATCTGGCCGTTTTCGTCAATCAAAAAGCTGGCTAACCGGGCTTTACGATGGGGCAAATAAAACTGGTGCAGCGATAAACGGCGGCTCACCGGCAAATTGGAAATGATCTGATAAAAACAAAACGGCAGCTTCATAGTGGTGGCGCGGCTGTCACCGCCGTAAAGATCCAGTACCTGCTGAAAAGCGTCATGTCCCTCGCCCACTGAAATACCAAAGCGTTCAATTAAGTTATCAATTGTTTTTAAACCTGTGTTCATCACAATACCCTCAAATACTGTATAACTAAACAGTACTGTATAATTTATCAGCATTCAAGCTTTTTGTGATTTATTTTAAACCGGTTTATTTTAAACAGAGTGATATTGGAGACTACAGCCTGAATTAAAAACGCCGGTCAGGTTTCCCTGCCGGCGTTTGTTTAACAACTATTTGCTGCACACATGGTGCGCACGAAGCGTCTATTTGGATATCATCCCTTCAGATGGCTCAGTAGCCAGTGCCGAGCGCTTATTTCTGGTCAGGCCATTTTTAATGTCATCCAGAATAACGTACAGCGCGGGTACCAATAATAAGGTGATCACCGTAGCAAACAAGATACCAAACGCCAGGGATATAGCCATGGGGATTACGACCTGTGCCTGCAGACTGCGTTCAAACATTATCGGCACCAGGCCCATGAAGGTAGTCAGAGAGGTCAGAATAATCGCCCTGAACCGCTGCGTCCCTGCACTAATTGCCGCATCCATCAGACGATGGCCCTCCTGCCGCGCTCGGTTAACAAAATCAACCATGATCAGGCTGTCGTTAACCACCACGCCCGACAGCGCAATAATGCCGCAAATCGACAGTACACTGACTGCATGACCCAGCATCAGGTGGCCCAGTATTGCCCCTACGATACCAAAAGGGATCACCGACATAATGATTAACGGTTGTGTATAAGAACGTAGTGGAATTGCTAACAATGCATAAATTGCAAAAAGAGCAAACAATAACCCCTGGGCGAGCGATGTCATGGCTTCCATTTGTTCACGGGAGTTACCTTGCAGCTTAAACTCTACCCGCGGGTACTTTTTCATGATTTCCGGAATTACCCGGGTGATCATTTCCATGGTGACTTCGTTAGGCTCAGCAATATCTTTATCTACCGCTGCCGAAACCGTTACCGAACGCTGGCCGTCTACCCGGATAATTGAGTCGTAGCCTTTGCCCAGTTCAATATCTGCCACCTGTTCAAACGGCACGTCCTGACCCGCCGGCGAACGCACCCGCATGGTTTCCAGGTGACCAATGGAGTTACGTTCTTCCCTGGGATAACGCACCATCACTTTAACTTCTTCGTCATCACGCTGTACGCGCTGAACTTCGGCACCATAAAAACCGTAACGAACCTGCTGTCCAAGTTGCTGTAAGGTAATACCAAGAGCTTCTGCCTGTGGTTTTAATTGCAACTGAATTTCATCGGCGCCACCGGCGAAGGTATCATTAATGTCAGACACCCCGTTGTACTCGGCCAGCGCAGCTTTAACATCTTTACTGATGAGTTCGAGCTGAGTTATATCACTGGAACTGAACTCAAAACTTAAATCAGAACCGCCGCCCGGACCGCCCGGAGCGTTAAAATTAAGGGTTTTCACGCCGGGAATTTCCGGCATAAACTCACGCCAGCGGCGCTGAATTTCGGTATCGGTAACTTCCCGTGATTCTCCTTTACTCAGCTCGGCAAACACCTGCCCACCCAATGAGCCCTGATCGAAGGCTACCGCATGGCTGATCACACCTGAACCAGTTTCCCGGGAGAGCTGTTCATCCATCCGATACATTGCATCCAATAAGGTATCCATCGCTTTATCACGCTGCGACAAGGATGACCCCGGCTCCAGTTCCACCGATGCCATCACAAAGTCGCTTGGAATGGTAGGGAAAAATACAAACCGCACCCAGTCTCCCTTAAACATACCGTAAGTTAAAATCAGCATGCTGACAAAAGCGGCCAGTGTCACATAGCGGGCTTTTACCGCCTTAACCAAAAACGGCGCGTAAACATTCTTAATAAACGATTTAATGCCTTCGCTGAAAAAATCGCGGAAGCGCTGAAAACGATTAGCTTTCGCCGGGTCGTAAGGCTTGAGGCGCATATGCGCCAGGTGAGCCGGCAGGATAAGCTTTGACTCGATAAGTGAAAAGGTCAGGCAGACAATGACTACCAGTCCAATGGTTTTCCATATCACCCCAAACGGACCAGACACCATTAGCATTGGTGAGAAAGCGGCAATGGTAGTAAGTACCCCGAAGGTGGCCGGCATGGCGACCTTTTTTACACCGGCAATAACATTATCTGTGCTATGCCCTTTGGCATCGATTTCTGAATAAGCCGACTCCCCCATAATAATGGCATCATCCACCACTATCCCCAGCACCAGAATAAAGGCAAACAAGCTGAGCATATTAATAGAAACGCCCAGGCCTTCCATGGGCAATACCATCAGCGTACCTAAAAAGCACACCGGCAGCCCCACCATTACCCAGAACGCCAGTTTAATTTTAAGAAACAGTGACAGTACCAAAAACACCAGCACTCCACCCCAGAACATGTTTTCCAGCATCATGTTAAGGCGGTCGGCCAGGTAGAACGACGAATCGCCCCAGGCATCAGCTTTAATATGCGCCGGAAAGTCCTTTTTATTTTTCTCCAGGTACTGATTCACTTCTTTAGAGATTTCCAGCGCATTTTGGTCGCCCACGGCTTTTACCCGCACGTTAACCGCCGGCTGGTTATCAAACATGGCATACTGGGGATCTTCTACAAAGCCGTCATCAATGGTGGCAATGTCCCCCAGCGTCAGGCGCGAACCGTCAGCGCGGGTTAACAGCACAATCTGCGCAAACTCCCAGCCAGTGTATGCCTGGCCTTTAGTCCGCAGCAGAATATTGCCGTTATCCGTCTTGATTGCACCGCCGGGTAAATCGACCGACGACTGACGTACCGCATTCACGACCTCAGAAAAGGTTAAATCGTACTTCTGTAGCGTGTATTCCGACATTTCGATAGAAATTTCATAGTCGCGATCGCCCACCACCTGAACACTGGAAATGCCGGGCAAATTAGCTACGTCATCACGCAGGTTCTTGGCGAACTCCTTTAATTCCCGTTCGCTGGCGTCGCCGTACACGGCAATCCACAGTACGTCCTGCTGAAACTTGGTGCGATAAACTATTGGTTTCTCGGTGTTACCGGGGAAACTGGGAATGGCGTCGACCTGTGATTTAACTTCATCGAGGACCACCTGAACGTCGTAGTCTTCTTCCACCTCAATAGTAACCGAGCCCATCCCTTCGGTGGCAGTCGAGGTGATCTGTTTAATTCCGTCGAGATCCTTAATAGCATCTTCAACTTTTAACAGAACACCTTCTTCCACTTCCTGTGGCGCAGCGCCAAGATAAGGCACCCGCACCGAAATGATATTCACCTCAAAATTAGGAAACACCTGCTTTTGAATACCGAAAGCCCCAAATACACCGCCGATGAGCAAAATCCACATCAGCAGGTTGGCCGCCACGCTGTTGCGGGCAAACCAGGCTATCAGGCCTTTATGCGTGTTATATGCTTGCATGACTTATGCTCCGGTATCTAACGCAGCATCTTCATCGGCTACGTCCTGTTCTGCAGGATCCTGCTCAGGCAAACGCACCGGCATGCCATTATACGGATTAGGAACAGCGCTACGTACCACCTTGTCACCATCGCTCAGACCGGCCGAGATATAAACCGATTCAGGGCTGGAACGGGCAATGTCTACCTGTTTTATTTGCAGTTCGTTATTCTCGTCGGCTACCAGAACGGTGCCATCAAGGCGCAGTAAGCTGCGTGGGATCACAATTAATGAGCGTGCGTCTGTCCCGCTAATTACGGCCTGTACAAACTGGCCAAAGCGCAGTGGAACATTAAACTCGCTGTTATCCCGCAGGTACGGATCGCGTACTTCTACTACTGCGTAAATCAACCGATTAGTGGTATCCAACACGCCTTCACTACGCACCAGCGTGCCCTGCCACTGCTGAAACTTACCGCCTACCATGGCGCTCAGCGTAACCGGATTGCGGTGGGAAATACCGCTTTCAAGATCAATAAAGGCCAAATCCGCATCAGTAAGCGGTAAGCGCACTTCGGCCACCTCGGTAGAATAAAGCTCGCCCACCAGGGCGCCGGTACCTACAAACTGGCCCAGATCGGCGTTACGCTCAATCACAATGCCATCATAGGGGGCAATGACCTGAGTCCGGTCGAGATTGCGCTGTGCTCTGGTAAGCTTGGCTTTAGCGGCTTTTACATTGGCCTGTTCTTTGGCCAGTTGTGGTTTACGCAGGCCAAGTTCAGGCGGTACTACGCCATTTACCGAACGCCATTCTTCTGCGGCCACTTTGCCGCGGGCTATTTCTTCCTGCAGGGCTGCTTCGGCCTGAGCCAGCTCGGCCTCGGCCAGGCTCAGATCAGTTTGATAATCGTCTTGTTCCAGGGTAAGCAGCACGTCGCCTTTGTTAAAAAAACCACCCACCACAAAATTGTCGGCTATCTCCACAACCCGGCCACTCACCTGGGTGGCAATGCTGGTTTTGTGCTTGGGCTGGACATTGCCCTGGCTGGTGACTGTAAACTCCACATGCTCGGTGTACACCGGCTGTGCATCAACTAAAAACGCCAGCTCTTCTACTACTTTTTTCTCCGGCGGTTTTTTCGACAGGATCATAATACCGGCTGCGATAAGCGCCAGGCCCAGTAATAAAATCGGCAGCGCCGACCTGATTAAAGACGATAACTTCATTAATGTGCCACTCTGGTTGTCTGCTGATCTACGCCAGCCTGCTAAACATAAACTTGTCTAACGGTAATATTACGAAGTAAGCCACGTAAACGCTTTATATCTTTTGTTAATAAATGTGTCGATTTATCAAGATGTTTATTGCAAAGGTAAATTTTGATTTTATTAATCAGTATCACCGTTAATTTGTGACCACATTTCGAACAAAAGCCCTTGAAACGGTGATTATTTGAGCGTAACTTGTAATTTAATTACAGATTGTTGAGCTGGAGAGAAAACAATGAGTCTGAAGAAACAATATTTAAAATCTAAACCAATCTGCAAAGTAACTTTCAAGTTAAAGGCCAGTGAAGCCAATAATGCCGACACTGCCAAGCTGCTAGGCGATTTTAATGCGTGGGATATCCAGGCTGAACCAATGAAAAAGCTTAAGAACGGCGATTTTACCCAAACGGTAAACCTGCCTGCGGAAGCGGAATACCAGTTCCGTTATTTGCTCGATGACGAAAATTGGGAAAACGACTGGGAAGCCGATGCTTACTCGCCTTCACCGGTGAGTTTTGACGATAATTCAGTGGTTCGGGTATAGCGAAAAGCGCCCGGCAGACAACCTGCCTGCCGGGCGTATTTAACTGGCTCAGCCCTTAGCTGCCCAGCGCGCTTTCGATTTCCGGTAAGGCATCAAACAGGTCTGCTACCAAACCGTAATCTGCCACCTGAAAAATAGGCGCTTCCGGATCCTTATTGATGGCGACAATCACTTTTGAGTCTTTCATACCCGCTAAGTGCTGGATAGCACCGGATATACCTACCGCAATATAAAGCTGTGGCGCAACAATCTTACCGGTTTGCCCTACCTGCATATCATTGGGCACAAACCCGGCATCAACAGCTGCCCGGCTTGCTCCTACGGCAGCTCCAAGTTGATCTGCTATGCGCTCCAGCATGGCAAAGTGCTCACCATCCTGCATACCGCGTCCACCGGAGATAACAATGTCTGCCGCCGTCAGTTCAGGGCGATCTGACTTGGTCATTTCGTCACTTTCAAAGGTTACCTGAGTGTTTTCGATTACCGTTGCTAGAGTCTCAACTGAAACACTGTCCCCCTCTTGTGCTGCATCAAAGGCCGAGGCCCGAACCGTAACTACCTTAACGGCATCGCTACTTTGCACTGTTGCGATAGCGTTACCGGCATATATAGGTCGCACAAAGGTATCTTGGCTTTCGATGCCAATGATATCAGATAGCTGCACCACATCGAGTAACGCCGCCACCCGTGGCATAAAGTTCTTACCGGTAGTGGTAGCCGCCGCCAGAATATGAGTATAACCCTCTGCGATATCGAGTACTAAATCGGCGGTGTTCTCAGCAAGCTGATGTGCGTAGGCCGGATTGTCTGCCAGCATGACACGTTTTACGCCGGCAATAGTAGCTGCCTGCTCGGCTACTGCCGCGCAATCTAATCCGGCTACCAGAATATGGATATCGTCACCAAGCTGTGTGGCAGCTGTTACCAGCTTGTGCGTTTCAGATTTAAGGTGTTTATTATCATGCTCTGCGTAAATCAGTATGCTCATGAGATCACCTTTGCTTCTTCGCGAAGTTTTGCCATCAGTTCAGCCACTGTCTCAACTTTAACACCTGCACTTCTGGCCGGTGGAGGCGTTACTTTCAACGTTGTTACCCGGGGGGTAATATCCACGCCTAGTTCGTCGGTACTCATTACCGCCAGCGGTTTACGTTTGGCTTTCATGATATCCGGCAATTTAGCATAGCGCGGTTCGTTTAAGCGCAAATCGGTAGACACCACCGCAGGCATGCTGAGTTTCAGGGTTTGCAATCCACCGTCAATTTCACGGGTCACTTTCAGGCTGTCCCCCTCTATTTCTACTGCCGAAGCAAAGGTCGCCTGAGGCATTTTGGTTAATGCAGCCAGCATCTGACCGGTCTGGTTATTATCAGAATCAATGGCTTGTTTGCCAATAATCACCAGGCCGGGTGATTCCTGCTCCACCAGGCGAGCCAGAATCTTGGCAACCTGTAACGACTCAGGAAATGTTTCGCACTCCACGTGAATACCGCGGTCTGCACCGAGCGCCATGGCATTACGGATCTGCTCCTGGCATGCCTTAGGGCCAATGCTAACGGCAACAATTTCCGTCGCGATACCTTTTTCTTTTAGTCTGACCGCCTCTTCCACTGCTATTTCGCAAAAAGGATTCATGGCCATTTTAGCGTTGGTTAAATCCACATCGGATTGATCGGACTTCACCCGCACTTTTACGTTGTAATCGATTACCCGTTTTACCGGCACCAGTATTTTCATATAAGCCTCTTTCATCCTTTACGGTTTAGTCTGCTTAGATCGTGCTCCAATAACTATGGCACTTTAATGACAGCAACTGTCAATTTGACGCAACAACACTTTTGCAACATCTTTAGCATAAAATTTACTTGCAGTTGACGTTAACGTCAACCTGGTTTAGTTTGACGCAACGCAATAAATGCCATGAAAGTGGCAAATATGGTTGCCAGTTAACGTCCCTACAGAGAACAATAAGTCAAATCAGAATATCAGGAGAAAGGCCGTGGAAAGAGAATCAATGGAGTTTGACGTTGTGATTGTTGGCGCAGGTCCATCGGGCCAAGCCACCGCTATTCGACTGGCCCAGCAGGCTGAGCAGTCGGGCACCGAGTTAACCATCTGTATCGTCGAAAAAGGTTCAGAAGTCGGAGCTCATATTCTATCCGGTGGCGTAATGGAAAGCGCGGCTCTCACCGAGCTCATTCCCGACTGGAAAGAAAAAGGCGCGCCCCTTAATCAACCGGTAACCGAGGATGCCACTTACCTGTTACGCAGCGATAGTGCCAGTATTAAGCTGCCGGATCTGATTACGCCTAAAACCATGCATAACAAAGGCAACTATATTGTCTCACTGGGGAATCTTTGTCGCTGGCTTGCTGAGCAGGCCGAGGGCATGGGCATTGAAATATTCCCCGGTTTTGCTGCAGCGGATGTCCACTACAACGACGATGGCAGCGTAGGCGGCATTATTACCGGCGATATGGGCATCGCTGCTGATGGCTCTGAAAAAGATAGCTACATGCCGGGCATGTTACTTAAAGCAAAATATACTGTTTTTGCCGAGGGGTGCCGTGGTCATCTGGGTAAAACACTGATTGAAAAGTTTGCCCTGGATAAAAGCGCCACAGCTCAACATTATGCCATCGGATTTAAAGAAATCTGGCAGGTCGATCCGGCAGTACATCAGCCGGGCCTGGTTATCCACACCGCTGGCTGGCCACTAACAGAAGCTTCCGGAGGCAGTTATTTATATCATGCCGAAAATAATCAAATTTATGTCGGTTTAATTGTTGATTTAAATTACGACAATCCGTTTTTAAGTCCTTTCGATGAATTTCAACGCATGAAACATCACCCGCTATTTGCTCAATATTTAAACGGTGGAGAGCGAGTAGCTTATGGTGCGAGGGCAATTACTAAGGGCGGATTTAATTCGCTGCCACAAATGGCTTTTCCGGGTGGTTGCCTGGTAGGTTGTAATGCCGGAACATTAAACTTTTCCAAAATTAAAGGCATTCATACTGCAATTAAGTCGGGCAAAATGGCCGCAGAAGTTATCTTTAGTCAAATTAACCAAGCGACCAATGCAGATTTTTGTACAGAATTCAATCAGGCGTATCAGCAAAGTGATTTAAGAAAAGAGCTTTTCAAAGCACGAAACTTTGGCCCGGCTCTGCATAAATTTGGCAATTTACTGGGAGGTGCGTTTAATACGCTGGAACAAAATATTTTTAACGGCAATCTTTTTGTGACATTAAAAGATACTGATGCTGACTTTAAAAAATTAAAATCTGCCGCCCAGTGCCAGCCAATCAACTATGAAAAGCCGGATAATAAACTCAGTTTTGATAAATTATCATCGGTGTATTTAGCCAATACCAGTCACGACGAGGACCAACCCTGTCACCTGCAGTTAAAAGACCCGGAAATACCGGTAAAGGTTAATCTGCCAAGTTACGCGGAACCAGCACAACGCTACTGCCCTGCTGGTGTATACGAGATAGTTGAGGGTGACGACAAGCAACCGCAGTTTCACATTAATGCGGCCAATTGCGTACATTGTAAAACCTGTGACATTAAAGATCCGGCACAAAATATCCGCTGGGTGGTACCCGAAGGCGCCAGTGGTCCTAATTATCCGAATATGTAATTCGTTTATTGTTTTAAATATAATTTTGAAAAAGCACGAGTTTAAATTAGAATTGTCATAGTTTTTAAACACAGGCAGATAATTAATGAGTGAGTTTTTAGAAATTTTAACTCATGGACGACGTTTACAAGGTGCCGTAAAGGATTTATCGGTAGAAGAGTTAACGAGTGTTCAGGAAAAGCTGAATAACATTATCGAAAAAAGAAAAGAGCAGGAAGCTGAATTAATTAAAGCCCAGCAGGAAAAACTTGCTAAGCTTGAAGAAATTAAAAAACAAATGGAAGAAGCTGGCATTGATGTAGCCGATTTACAGGATGTGGCAGAAACCAAGCCAAAACGTAAATCCGGTAAAAAACGTCCGGTTAAATATAAAATTACCGTTGATGGTGGAACTGTCGCCTGGACCGGCGTAGGCAGAATGCCGGTAGTATTTAAAGATGCCCTTGCAAAAGGTCAGTCTTTAGAAGATTTCGCAATTTAATCTTTAATAGCGGGGACCTTCCCCGCTTTTTTATTTACATGTCTATATCACTTAATTTTGAGCAGTATCACTGCGAAAAGCAAAATGCCCCCTGGGTTGTTTTGATTCATGGTTTGTTTGGTAATCTGGATAATTTAGCCGCACTCAGACGCCACCTCACAGACTCCTTTAATGTCATCGCTATCGACTTACCGGACCATGGTGAATCGCCCTGGGTAGACACCTTTACCCTGGCAGACTGCGTTAGCGCGCTGATCCAGGTACTGGATGAACAGCACATTGATAAGTGTCATGTTGTGGGCCATTCGCTGGGTGGCAAAGTGGCCATGCTCACCGCGCTCATCCATCCGGACCGGGTTGATAAACTGGTGCCCATGGATATTGCGCCGGTAACCTACCCGCCTCATCACCAAGCGGTATTTGCCGGACTCAAAAAGGTTGATCTCAGTGCTATAAGCGGACGTAAAGACGCAGACAGTGTGATGCAAACTGAGATTAAAATCCCCGGGGTCAGACAGTTTTTGTTAAAGAGCCTCTATCAGGGTGATGATGGCCAGTGGCAATGGCGTTTCAACGTAGCAGGTCTGGAAAAAGACTACGCCAACGTAGGCGGTTTCTCTGCTCCGGAAAGCGCCCGCTTTGATGGCAGTGTGACATTTATAAAAGGTGGCGAGTCAGACTATATTACCCGGCAACATCAGGCAGTTATCGGTAAGTACTTCCCTAACGCTAAAGCCAAGATTGTTGAAGGTGTTGGTCACTGGTTACATGCCGAGAAACCGCAGGTAGTTAACGGGTTGGTCGAACGGGCGTTAACATCCTGACCATCAATTTTGTAAATGATAAACATTTGCATTTAAAAAGACCGGTTGTGATATACTCCGCGCCAATCAGATTGTAATAGCTGGCAGACTACGGAAGTTGTCATTCTGAGTTGCCGGCACGTTGGCCGCATTGACATAAAAGTCAGTAAGAATGCCTGCGATAGCCACATTACTGTGGTATAGTTTGCGCGCGAAAATACAGTAAAGGTTTTTTATGCTTGCGAAGTATTACGAACAAATAGAATCCATCATGCTCGATTTAGGGCTGGTGATATTGTTTGTTCTGATGATTTTTGCCGTCCATGACGTATTGAAAAAGAACGATGTTCCCATGATTGGCCGGGTTGTCGCCTATGGTGTTCTGGGTCTGGGAGCCATGGGTTTTATTGCAAAAGGGATTATCCAGCTGTTCTGGCAGAGCAGCGGCGTATCCGGATAACCATTTTCAGAGTAAGTAGATAGAGGTTAGATATGGCAAGTGTTGGCCTGTTTTTTGGTAGCGACACTGGCAATACAGAGCATGTTGCCAAGTTAATTCAAAAAGAATTGGGTAAAAACCTGATTGACGTTCACGACATTGCAAAGAGCTCTAAAGAGCAGATTGCAGAGTTTGATTTGCTGATCTTCGGTATTCCTACCTGGTATTACGGCGAAGCCCAGTGTGACTGGGATGATTTCTTCCCTGAGCTGGAGCAAATTGATTTTACCGACAAACTGGTAGCCATCTTTGGTTGTGGTGATCAGGAAGACTACGCAGAGTATTTCCTTGATGCCATGGGCATGGTGCGTGACATCGTCGAAGCCCGCGGTGCTATCCTGGTTGGTCAGTGGTCTACCGACGGTTATGATTTTGAAGCCTCGAAAGGCATGGCCGATGACACCCATTTTGTGGGTCTGGGTATCGACGAAGACCGTCAGCCAGAACTCACCGACGAGCGTGTTCGTGCCTGGTGCCAGCAGTTAAACGAAGAGCTTTGTTTAGCCGAACTGGCTTAAGGTCAGCTGATGATCAAAAAACGCAGGTGTAACCCTGCGTTTTTTTGTACCGGTAAACTGCTATGCGGATTAATGGTATTAGGTTTAACCCCGGCTAACCCTCGTCCCTACCGAAGCAATAATATCACTCCCGGAACACTCGGTTTTACTGGCAAGTTTTTCCAGTTGGCATTGCCCCGAACCATCTTCAAGACAAAACTCAAAACGGGTCTGGGTTTTAACCGGCTTGTCTAAAATGCCAGCTGGCATGGCCGACCACTTCCACTTTTCGACCACCTGTTCGGCTTCTTTGGCAAAGTATCGGCTGCTCGATTCCACTACACGTATGCCTGTTACAGTGTTATCAGGCTTTATCACGTACTCAATGGTAGCGCATCCTGTATTCGCCGCCATGGCTTCTTTCTTTGGATAGCGTGCGGGAAAACGTTCGAGCGCCTGCCACTCAGGCATAGCCAGCACATCGGTGCTTAGTGGGAGTTGGGCATATTCACTTGTGGCGGGAGTGGTAGCGGGCTCAGTGGCGCCGCAGGCCACTATTAAGCCGGCGACAAACACCGTTAAAACTGCATTTTTCATTGTTCTTCCCTGATAACTGTCGTTTAATTTAAACTAAAGTCTAAACTTCGATACCGCCCTTTTCAAGTCAGCAATTTCCACGTCAATTTTCGAGGTAGACGCATTAGCCCGCTCCGTACTATGGGCGCTGAGTTCGGCCAGTTCAACAATACGCTGTAAACTGCCGGCAACATCAGCGAGCAGTGCATCCTGTCGCTCGGTATCGGTAACGATCTCGCGGTTAATCCGGCTCAGCTCCTGAATAATCACCGAAATTGACGCCACCTGTTCTGTAACCTGCTCGGTAGTTTTAGCGCCCTGTTGCGCCTGCTCACGGCCTGTATTGATGGTTTGCACCGCCTGATGGGCATCATTTTGTAAGCTGCCGATCATGGCTTCAATTTCTTCAGTGGAGTTATGCGTACGGTTTGCCAGGGTTCTTACTTCGTCAGCTACCACCGCGAATCCCCTGCCCTGTTCGCCGGCCCGGGCGGCTTCGATAGCGGCATTCAACGCCAGCAAATTGGTCTGCTCGGCAATGGTTTTAATCACATCCAGAATACTGCCGATATTACGGCTGTTTTCGTCAAGGCGATGAACAACCTGCGCTGAAGCTTCAGCCTGACGGGCTTGTTCAAGTACCTGCTGACGGTTACTTTCAGCCAGTGCAGCAATGCTCTGACTCTGCTGTTCCACCTGACTCAGTTTTTCCATGGCAGTCGTGATCTGACTGAGGTTATGATGACTGGTTTCCCGCACATGATCAGTATTGGTAGCAGTGGTCTGTACCTGCTTGCGTTGTTCGCCCACCTGTTGCAGGCTTTCCTCGCCCAGCGCAATGCTCGATTTAGTCACCTCTTCAAGGCGGTGTTCCTGCGACAGGATGTTGCCCACCAGGCTGCGCAGGCTCTCAGTCAGCGCATTGATTTTGGATGCCAGGGCAGCAAATTCATCGCTGCCGTTATCGTCCAGCTTACGGGTGAGATCGCCCTGACTCAGTTGGGTCAGACCGCGATTAATTTTCACCAGCGGGCGGGCGATGCTGCGGGTAGTAATAACAGCCAGAACCACCGCAGCTATTAAACCAATGACAAAGACCGCACCGGTTTTAACTAACGCGCCCATTACGGTGTCCAGGATCTTCTGCTGCGCATTCAGCGTACTGGTATTAATTTGTCCGTACAGTGATTCTATCGAGGACTGCGCAGCATTCAGTGCAGCTCGCGCGGCATTCTGACGCGCGGCACTTTCGCTGGTAAACGCCAGCTTTTGCTTTTGCATCCACACCAGCCCGTTATCGCCGGTAAGTTCAACAATAAACGCCTCATACTGCTCATTAAACATGTCTACCGTGCCCTGGGTATCCACGGTTTCAGCCAGGCGGTTGAGGTAATCCTTATCAACTTCAAGGTTACTGATTTGATAAGCCAAATCTTCTTCAATCACTGCTGTTGCATCAGCCTCGCGGCTGTTAACCAGATCTTCAATGGCCGTATTCATGGTCAGCAGTTTATTGTCGATGTTGTTACCGGTACCAATCACTGTTTCGATGCCCGGATCGTTACTGTCTAGATAGCTCAGGTCGAGCATCAGAGCACTGGCTTCATCGGCAATCATCAGTACCTTTTCAGATTGTTCGGCAATCCGCTCCTCAAAGATAAGCTGTTGTTCCAACGCTTCGTACATGCCAAGGCTTTGCTCAACATACTCCTGACTGGCTTCTATGGCCTGAGTGGCTTGTTTGTCATTGCCCAGCAGTTTAGCCAATTCGTCGAGGCCACGTACAAAGGTTTCAGAGCGAGCGGCAAAGGTCGACTTGCTGTTTTGCAGTTCAGGCAACGAACTCACGTGATAACCATTGGCGGTAATCGTAGCCAGCGTGAGAATTTGTGTATTGACCTCGTTCATCAACGTTTGTACCGGCATTTTTTCTTCGATAACGTCTTCGGCGGAGGTTTGGATGCCGGATAATCCCCAGTAGGAAAGAATACTGGTAATTAACAATAAACAACCAAAGGATGCGAATCCCAGAATGATTTTATTAACGACTGTTAAGGGCATTAGTATTCCTGTTTGCAGCACGGTAAGCTAAGTATAGCAGTGCTGAGGTTAGTGACTTCCGGCGCAACATACCTCTTAATCGGCCTCATTATAAGAAGACTTAAGTTTAAAATTTTGCCGGAACGTCAATTCGATGAGTCAGCATGGTCTGGAAAACCCGCAGCGATGCAAACGTTAAAACCTGCATCATCTCATTCACATTATTTTAAATATAGTCTACACCCTATACGTTTAAGCCTAAAATAGACATTATTTATAGAAATCACCATTATCTATGCCCTGTTAGGCTTTCAAATCTGCTCAAGTTACCTATAATAGCGAGAAATTCGCATCCCAGATTTAGGCACCCAATGGACCAAAATAAAGAATTAAAGAAAGCCGGCCTCAAAGTTACCTTGCCTAGATTAAAAATCCTGCAAATTTTGCAGGAGCCAAAAAATCAACACATCAGCGCAGAAGACGTGTATAAGATTTTGATCGAACAAGGTGAAGAAATCGGTCTGGCTACCGTGTACCGGGTTCTCAATCAGTTTGACGATGCCGGCATTTTAAACCGCCATCATTTTGAAGGCGGAAAATCGGTATTTGAAATCAGTCACAAAGAGCATCATGACCACTTAGTCTGCTTAAAATGTGGCAAGGTTATCGAGTTTGAAGATGATCTGATTGAACAGCGTCAGGAACAAATCGCTAAAGACAACAACATGAAGCTTACGCATCACAGTTTGTATCTTTACGGCGAATGTACCGACGAAAACTGTGACAATCTCGATTAATCTAAAAAAGGAGTCTGACGACTCCTTTTTTATTCGTGTAGCAAACTCATCGCTCACAAAGTAAATTTTTGTTCGCTATAGATTGAGAACACTTTTTGCCAAATTTCACCCACCTTACCGTCGCCTATCTGATTATCGCCAACCTTAACGATTGGCAGGATCTCTTTACCGGAGCTGGTGATCCAGACTTCATCAGCAGACAGCAATTCGCCCACGGTAATGACCTCTTCAGACACCTCAATTCCGGCTATTTTCAGGCACTCCAGAACCAGCATCCGGGTGATCCCTGGAAGCAGTTGGTTATCCAGCGGCGGTGTAAAAGCCTTGCCATCTTTAATAATAAACACATTGCTGCTGCTCGCCTCGGTGATCTCACCCTGGTGGTTATACAGCAGCGTTTCGGCGTTACCCTCTTTAACGCTTTGCTGGAAATGCATTACATTACCCAACAGCGCCGTTGACTTAATATGGCAACGTTCCCAGCGTAAATCTTCTGCCAGTGACACGCTGGCACCCGGGTGTGCATGGCGATCGGCTTTAACCGGCGCCGATAAGGCAAAGGCAAAACCAAATACCGTAGGCGTAACGCCTTCCGGATAAGCGTGATAACGCCGGGTGTCTGCACCACGGCTGATATGCAGATAAACACCGATATTGTCGCCTAAGGTCTCACGGTTATCGTCGATCAGACGCTGGACAAGTGTCTGCCACTCATCCCTGTCGATTTTATAATCAATCTCAATAGCTGCCAGGCCTTTGGCAAAACGGGCCATATGCTGACTGAACCCCACCATTTTACCTGCATAGCTGGGGATCACTTCGTAAATACCATCGCCGAAAAGAAAACCGCGATCCAGCGGCGAAATACGTGCTTGTTCCAACGGCACAAACTCGCCGTTTAAATATGCTATGGTCATGAGAGTCTCGTTGAGAAAACGCCCGGTCCACAGACCTAAAAAGATAGCCAGCGTTGAATAGCGGCCTGCATCAGCAGCCATTTTGCTCTGGCATCGTCGGCGTCGAGTTGATAAAAAGTTATCTTATCACCGGGAATGCCCTGTGCGAAATGATTCAGATCACATCGGGCAATGGTCCCGGCTTTGGGATAACCGCCAAGAGTTTGCCGGTCGGCCATCATCACAATGGGCTGACCGTCGGGCGGAATTTGCATCGCGCCAAGCGCAATGGCTTCTGAATATAAAGCCCTTGAGGGCAGCTCTATGGCAGGCCCGCTTAACCGATAGCCCATGCGATCGACCTGCGGCGTGATGGTGTATTCACTATTGAGTAGTCGCTGCCACTGCAATGGGCTTAGCCAGTCATGCTGATAGCCAGGCACCAAGCCGACCCGCGCGTCAGGCTGATAATCAGGGATCAATTGCGCCGGTAGCGCGTCGGGCAATTTTTGCGCTGATGCTACGCTGGCAACCACCACTTCGTCACCCGCCTTTAAAGGTTTACCATCGTTATGCAAACCGCCCAGCTGTTCACGCTTTACCATACTGGCACTGCCAACCACCCGGGGAAACTCAAAGCCGCCCTGAATCGCCAGATAGTGTTTGCTGCCGATTCTTGCCGGCGCCACAATAAGCTGCTGACCGGCGTTAACCTGTATCGACTGCCAGCTTTGATGCAGCTGATTATCCAGGGTGATCTCAGCGGCCGGCCCGGTAACGCTCACCACTGCCGGAGCGGTAAATTCCACGCCCAGGCCGCCAATAAACTCGATGGCCGTAGCACCCTGTTGTCCGCACAGTAAATTAGCCAGCGAAAACGCATAGGGATCCAGCGGGCCCGACTGACAAAACCCCTGATGTAACTGCCCCTGCCGGCCGGCATCCACCGGATAGGCGGTTAAATCGACGCGAGTAAAACGTACTGCCATCAGGCCGACTCCCCTGCTTTCTGCGCCAAGGCGTGATACTCATCTTCACTGATGGCATAAAACTCAACCTTGTCACCCGCCTGCATCAACGTTGGCTCTGTAGCGCCGGGTTTATACAGATCTACCGGACAAAGGCCAAGTAAATGCCAGCCTCCGGGCGAGACATCCGGATAGACTGCGGTCTGCCGGTCAGCAATCGCTACAGCGCCCTTAGGTACCGCTTTACGTGGGTTTGCCAGACGCGGTGTAGTCAGCTCCGCCGCCAGCTCTCCCAGATAAGCAAAGCCTGGCGCAAACCCCACAGCAAAAACGGTGTAAGCAGACTGCTGATGACGTTCAATAATCTCGGCAGCAGATAATCCAGTAGTATTGCTCACCAGGTCGAGATCATTGGCCTCAGGCGCGCCATACCACACCGGTAGACGGTGTAATGTGGAGGCGGCCTGACTATTGGTATCGGTTATCGGTAGCTGTTTAACAAACTGATAAACGCCGTGGTAATCCACCTCGCTCATTTTAAACACCAGCATTAAACTGTCGTAGGAAGGTACCAACTCAGTTAACCAGTGGGGACGATGCGTCACCAACGCTTGATGCAGCGCGTTAACCGCCTGGTTCTGCGCGGCCAGATCAGCTCCGCTGGTATAGAAAATAACGCCGTCCTCACCTGCGGCCTGCACTGCCCGTATCGTACCGAAAGGTTGCATATCAGGCGTTCGCTCCCGGCCTCACGTGACTCAGCTTACGTTTGGTTAACGCTACCCGCAGCGACTCTGCCATGGCGACTGCACCAGGCGAATCACCATGCACGCAAAGTGTATCCACCGGCATGCTTAACACGCTGTAGTCGCTGGCAATAATAATTCCGTCATCCATTAACCGGGTAGCCTGTTCATACGCCTGCTCCTCGTTGAGCACAGCACCGGACTCCTTACGCGACATCAGGTAGCCTTCAGGAGTGTATTTACGGTCGGCAAACGCCTCAAATAATAACACCAGGCCAAACTCAGCGGCCTCCCGGCTTAATTGCTGATGGTCAGGATGCGCCTGAATCATCAGCGGAACATCCGCAACCGAACAGCTGGCAACTGCCTGCATCACAGTGCGCCGAAGTGCAGGCTTTTGCATCAGATCGTTATACAAAGCGCCATGGGGTTTAATGTACTCCACCTCGCCGCCCTGTGCCCGGGCCATCCCATCTAGCGCAGCAATCTGGTAGTGCAGACAGGCAATCAGTTCATCGTCGGCCATGGCCAGGCTACGGCGGCCAAAACCAGCCAGGTCGGGATAAGCAGGATGGGCTCCAATAGCTACTTTGTGTTCAATGGCCAGGCCAATGGCTTTTTGCAGGGTAAGCGGATCGCCGGCGTGAAAACCACAGGCAATATTGGCCATGTCGATATGAACCATGATTTGTTCATCAACAGGCATTGTCCAGGCGCCATAACTTTCGCCTAAATCGCAATTTAACATCATAAGCGGTTAGTTCTTCGTGACATATCGGTTATCATGTTACTTGTTTTATTTTAAAAGTCAGTCCCCATGCTAAAAATTGGTCAGATTAACCCGCTTAAAGTGGTTGGAGAATTTCCCTTCGGTTATCAGTTGTCTCACGCGGATGATGATCGCAGTATTGTGCTTACCGAAGAGGTAGAACAACCACTGGCAGTCGACAGCGAAGTGCAGGCCATGGTGTATACCGGTGAAAACGGCCAGCTCGCGGCCAGCCTGGCAACCCCAAAAATTCTGGCTGGTGAGGTCAAAGTATTAAAAGCTGTGGGCGTTACCGATTTTGCCGCTTTTTTCGACTGGGGATTGCCGCGCGATTTGATGGTTCCCCGTCAGAACCAGGCAATGCCGGTTAATCAGGGCATGGTTTACCCGGTTTATCTGTATTTTGATGAGCCCACCGGCCGCCTGCTGGGTACCACCAAATTACACCCGTTTTTAAGCGAGAATGGCATCTACTTTAAGGCCGGCCAGGAAGTCGAGCTAATTGTCTGCGGCCAGACCGACTTAGGTTACAAAGTAGTCATCAACCAGACTCACCTGGGGTTAGTATTTGCCAGTGACGCCTTTAAGAAGCTGCGCATTGGCGACGAAACCACCGGGTACATTAAGCAGGTGCGTGAAGACGGCAAAATCGACGTTGCCCTGCAACAGGTTAACGCTACCGGGCGGGATGCACTACAACAGGCAATCCTCGACGATCTGGAAGCCCACGGTGGCTTTTCCACGCTCACCGATAAAAGCCCGCCGGAAGAAATTTACGCCCACTTTAACGTGAGTAAAGCGGCTTACAAACGCGCTTTAGGCGCCTTGTATAAGCAGCAGAAGATTAAACTGGATAAACAAAAAATCACCCTGGTGGAATAATAACAATGAAAGCGACAATCAGTTGGCAACAAGCCCTTACCTTCTCAGGAAAAACCGAAAGCGGTTTCAGCCAGACCCTCGATGGCAATGGTGAAACCCTGTCCCCCATGGAAACAGTATTACTGGCGGTTGGCGCCTGCTCCAGTATCGATGTGGTGGATATTCTTAAAAAACGCCGCCTGACCATTCACGACTGCCAGTGCGAGCTGGAGGCAGACCGTGCCGAAGAACCGCCGCGGGTATTTACTAAAATCCATGCCCATTACATCGTGAGCGGTGACAACTTAAAAGAAAAAGACGTCGACCGCGCAGTGTCACTGTCGGCCGAGAAATATTGCTCGGTGATGCTCATGTTAAAAGGCAATGTGGATATCACCACCAGCTACACAATTGTCGATTAACAATCATTTTTCGGCGGGCAGTTAATCCTGAACAGCCCGCCCATTCATCATACTGCTAAGGGTTGCTCCCGCAGTCGGGGGACTGGCCGCTCATCAATAAACACATGTACCAGCGCAGTAACCAGTGCAATCGAACAGGCACTCCACCACACCACATCGTAAGAACCGGTAAGGTCGAACAAATAGCCGCCCAGCCAGACACCGCTGAATGATCCCAGCTGGTGACTTAGAAAAACAATACCGTACAACAGCCCCATGTAAGGCAGGCCAAATAATTGTGCCACCAGCCCGGACGTTGGCGGTACAGTGGCTAACCACAGCAATCCGGTAACAATAGAAAACAGGTACACCGACATTTCACTCATTTCAAACAGCATAAAAGCGGCTATCGCAATCGCCCGCAACGCGTAGATAATGGTCAGCAGGTTTTTCTTGGAGTATTTGCCCGACCAGGAGCCGGATAGCAGACAACCAAAGATATTGAACAATCCAATCAGCGATAAACTCACTACCGCGGTGTTGGCAGAAAACCCTCGGTCACTTAAAAAAGCCGGCATGTGCACGGTAATAAATGCCAGTTGAAAACCACAGACAAAAAAGCCCACTACAATCAGCCAGTAATGCCAGTAACCACAAGCCTCTTTCAGTGCCTCGCGCATGGTTTGTGCGGTACTGTCTTTATTAACCGCCAGTTGCGCCCCGCCCGATTGGCGGAACGTAGCAGCCAGCACCGCCATTAACAATGAACATCCGGCCAGCAATAACAGCGCGTTCACCCAGCCAAACCCGAGAATAAATTCCTGGGCAACCGGCACGACCAGAAGCTGCCCGGCAGACCCTGCGGCACTGCCAAGCCCCAGCGCAAAAGCGCGCTTTTCCACCGACACCATGCGCGCCATAGCGGGTAACACCACGCCAAAACCGGTGGCGGCAATCCCCATTCCCATCAGCAATCCTGCGCCGGCATTCAAACCGGCAACCGAATCTGTTGTGGCGGTTATGGCTAACCCCGCCGCATATAAAAAGGCGCCAACCACTACGGTTCTGGCCGTACCGTATTTATCGGCAATAGCGCCGGCGACAGGTTGTGATAATCCCCACCACAGATTTTGCAACGCCAACGCAAAAGCAAATACTTCGCGGCCATAACCAAACTCGGCCGACACCGGCTCCATAAAGAAGCCCATGGACGATCGAATACCAAAGTTTAGAGCCAGAAGGATACAAATAAAGGCAATGGAAAAGCTGACTAATTTAACCGGTGCTGACATGAAGAAATCCGAAAATGGTGAAATAAAATTTGAAGTGAATCCCAGGCCAGTAATTGTTACAGCCCCAACCACAATTGTCGCCTATTGATTGTATTTTTCTGCTCTTGGGGGCCTGAATGACAGAAAAAGTGTTTCCACGCTCGCTAAAATAGTCAAAATCCTCAACATATAACCAATTCACTCAACAGTTAGCCATTACCGCCACACCAAATTGATACAATTGCTTACACAAAGATACAACTGCTCGCTAATTTATTGTTTTGTAGGGATTTATACTTTACTTAACAATTTGGCACAGCGAATGCTGTCAGGCGTATATAACAATATACTTTCAAGGTAACACGATGGAACACGTAAAGACCCACCGCAACATCAGCTCATTACTTATTGCCGGCCTGCTGGCCAGTAGCGTGACCTTAACCGGTTGTATCGACGCCGAGGCCACTGATACAAAAGCAGAACAAAAAGATGAAGTGGTTGTCAGCATTCCCGTAGAAGCCACACCTGTAACCATGGGTGATATCTCATCGAGCTATCAGACCACCGCCATTTTAGAAGCCAAAGAAGAAGCGTTTGTAGTCGCCCGGGCGTCTGGTATTGTTGAGCACATTTTCGTCGAAGAAGGCGATTATGTAGAAAAGGGTCAGGTACTTGCCCAGCTCGATAAAAAACGTTACGAGTTAAACCTGAGTAAAGCCCGTGCCGATCTCACCGGCATCGAAAAAGAATTAAGCAAAATTAAGAAAGTGTATTCCAGCAAACTGGTGAGCGACGATACCTTTGATAAGCTCACCGCCCAGTACGAAGCAGCCAAAGCCGTGCTGGCACTAGCCGAACTGGATCTGAAGGAAACCACCATCACCGCTCCCATCAGCGGTTACATTGCCGAGCGTAATGCCAAGGTGGGTAACCTTACTGAGTCTTTTCAGCGCGAAAGAATGTTCCATATTGTTCAGCAAAAAGCCTTACAGGGCATTGTTTATCTGCCAGAAAGCGAAATGGCCTCCATTTCGGCAAAACAAAATGCCAGCCTGAAAATTGCAGCACTGGGTAATGCCACGGTGAGCGGCTACGTTGAGCGGATCAGCCCGGTAGTTGATGCAACCACTGGTACCTTTAAAGTTACCCTCACCGTTCCTAATACTAACGGCCGCCTGAAAGCCGGCATGTTTTCTGAAGTCTCGATAGATTACGATACTCACGCCAATGCGACCTTATTACCCCGTAAAGCGCTGTTAACCATTGACGATCAAACCAGTGTGTTTGTGGTGGAAGAAGGCGTAGCGAAAAAGCTAGATGTAACCACCGGCTTCGAAAACGGTGAATTTATCGAAATTACCAACGGCCTTACAGGTTCAGAAACCGTTGTTACCGTCGGGCATCACAATCTGAAAGATGCGTCACCAGTTGAAATTGTAAACAGCTGATAGCCGCCAGGAGATTGTTATGCAACTTGTTGATATTGCGGTAAAGCGCCCTGTCGCGATTGCCATGTTCACGCTCGCCGTGCTGTTATTTGGTATGGTCTCTTTAGGCCGGTTATCGGTAAACCTGCTACCCGAACTGGCCTACCCGACTCTGACAATTCGCACCGACTACACCGGTGCGGCGCCTGCTGAGGTAGAACAGCTGGTATCCAAACCCATCGAAGAAACCATTGGCACCGTTAAAGGCGTGCGCACCGTTAAATCTATATCACGGCCGGGCCAGTCAGACGTCGTGCTGGAATTCGCCTGGGGCACTGCCATGGATTTCGCCAGCCTGGAAGTGCGGGAAAAACTGGATATCCTGCAACTGCCACTGGATGTAGATAAACCCCGTTTATTGCGCTTTAACCCCAGCCTCGATCCTATTTTACGCTATGGCCTGAGCTTCAATACGCCGGATCCGTCCGTTGAAGCCATGAAGTCGTTACGCATTTACGCTGATGAGCAAATTAAACGCCAGCTGGAATCTATTGAAGGGGTTGCTTCGGTAAAAATTGGCGGAGCACTGGAAAACGAAATTCAGGTCCTGGTGGATCAGCGCCGGGTCAGCCAGTTAAATATCAGTATCAACACCATCATTACCCGCCTTAAAGAGGAAAACCTCAATACCGCAGGCGGACGTATAGATAATGGCAATCAGGCGTTTCTGGTACGTACCCTGAACCAGTTTACCGGCCTCAATGAAATTGGTGAGCTGTATATTGCCAACCGTAACGGCAAGTCTATTCGTCTGCGCGATGTGGCCGCCATCCAGAATACCTATAAGGAACGGGACGCCATTAGTCGGTTTAACGGCAAGGAAGGCGCGGAGATTGCCATTTACAAAGAAGGTGATGCCAATTCCGTAGATGTAGCACGTCAGGTAGGCATTGCCCTTGAGCGGATCCAAAACCAGCTGCCCTCTGATTATGCGCTGGATAAAGTGTACGATCAGAGTGAGTTCATTAAACAGGCCATCGAAGATGTAAAATCGTCTGCCATTATCGGCGGCATTCTGGCCATGATCATTCTTTACCTGTTCCTTAAGGATTTCTGGCCAACGCTGATCATCTCAGTATCGATCCCGCTATCGGTTATCGCTACATTTAACCTGATGTACGGTAACGATATCAGCCTTAACATTATGAGCCTCGGTGGTATTGCTCTGGCGGTAGGTTTGTTAGTGGATAACAGTATCGTGGTACTGGAAAATATCGACAAACACAAACAGCGCGGCAAGGGCCTGATCAGCGCTGCGACGGCGGCGACCGAAGGCACCAAGGAAGTCTCCAGTGCAATATTAGCCTCCACGCTCACTACCCTGGCAGTATTTGTACCGCTTATTTTTGTCGAAGGCATTGCCGGTCAGTTATTCAGCGACCAGGCCATGACCGTTTCGTTTGCCTTAATTGCCTCACTGATTGTGGCTCTGACGGTGATCCCGGCACTGGCCGCCAAAGCCCACCGTGAAGACAGTTTCACTGAGCAGGATGCGCTGGAACCCACACCTGCTGGCCGCCCTGAAGGCTGGCGCAAGATCGTGTTTTACATTACCTGGCCGCTACGCATGCTGGTTAAGCTGGTATTAGGGATCATTCCCATGCTGGTTACGACCCTGCTTATTACAGTGTGGCGCGCTATCAGCACCGCTCTGTCGTTTATTTTTAAGCCACTTACCGGCTTATTTGGCCTGGCCTTTAACGGTATAGAAAAACTGTACAATGTCAGCCTGAAAGCTGCCCTGCGCACTCGCTGGTTAGTGCTGGGTGTGGCTGTTGCCGTTACCGCGTCGGCGTTTATGCTCATCCCTCGCTTGGGCATGGAGCTTATTCCACGCATGTCACAGGGTGAATTTTTCATTGAAGTCACCCTGCCGGCAGGCTCCCGTGTCGAGCAAACCGACGACTTACTGACCCGTTTGGCGCTCTACACCGAATCCTTGCCTGATGTTAACCGCACCTATTCATTGGCCGGTACCGGCAGTCTTATAAGTGCTGCGCCATCACAAGGAGGCGATCACTGGGGCAAGCTCAACGTAGTGCTGGATAAACAGGCCAGCGATGCCGATGAAGCACGGGTTAAAGAGTCATTACGTGAATACCTGGCTAAACAGGCCGGTGTGCAGAGCAAGTTTGGTTATCCTGAATTGTTTACCTTTGCTGCACCGATACAGATTGAACTGCAAGGTTATGATTTAGCGCTGCTCCAGCGCAGTGCCGACTCGTTGAAGCAGGCACTGGAAGGCAGCAGCCGTTTTGCCGATGTAACCAGCAGTCTGCGGGTCGGTAACCCTGAACTCAAAATTAACTTCAATCACGCGGCCCTTGCCCGCCTGGAGTTGGATGCGTCTACTGCCGCCAAGCTGGTAGCCGCACAAATTGGCGGCGAAGTAGCAACCCAGTACAGTATGCGCGACCGTAAGGTGGACATTCTGGTGCGCACTGCCGATACACAACGCGACCAGATTGACGATATCAGCCAAATCATCATTAATCCGGGTGCAGAACAGCCGGTGCCCTTACATGCTGTGGCTGAAGTCTTTGTCAGTAACGGTCCCAGTGAGATCACCCGGGTAGGCCAGCAACGTGTAGCATTGCTGGAAGCCAATCTGCGCTATGGTGATCTGGCTCAGGGCGTGGCTGAGGCAGAACAAATTATCCGTGAAATTGCCCTGCCGCCGCAGTTGCGGGCAACCATTGCCGGTCAGAGCGAAGACATGCAGCAAAGTTTCGACTCGCTGATGCTGGCACTGGCTCTGGCTATCTTTATGGTGTACCTGGTAATGGCTTCACAGTTTGAATCACTGGGTCACCCGCTACTGATTTTGTTTGCCATTCCTATGGCCGTAGCCGGCGCTATTTATGGCCTGTTGCTCACCAACACCAACGTTAGTGTGGTGGTGTTTATCGGATTAATAATGCTCTGCGGTATCGTGGTTAATAACGCCATTGTACTGATTGATCGCATCAATCAGTTACGTGAACAGGGTCTGGATAAACATAGGGCCATCATCGATGCCGCTAACAGCCGCTTACGCCCCATTATCATGACCACGCTGACCACTATTCTTGGTCTGCTGCCCATGGCCATTGGCTTTGGTGAAGGTGCCGAGGTGCGCACGCCTATGGCCATCACTGTGATCTTTGGTTTACTGTTCTCTACCTTGCTGACCCTTATTCTGTTACCGGTGATTTATTCACTGTTTGACCGCAAACAGTTTGCCGTAACGGCGAACGACACAGCCGGAGGCAAAGTTTATGGATAAGTTTGCTCAGGCTGGTGCCGCCCTGACCAGTTTTGCCCTGCGCAAACCGGTCACTGTCTGTATGTGTTTCCTGTCGATGCTGATTTTCGGCATCGCTGCAGGACGCTTGTTACCGCTGGAGAAATTTCCCGGCATTGATATTCCGCAAATGGTAGTACAGGTGCCCTATCGTGACGCCACTCCGGCTGAAATAGAGCGCATGATCACCCGTCCGGTGGAAGAAGCGATTGCCACCATGTCTGGCATCAAACGACTGCGGGCAACCTCATTTGAAAACCGCGCTGAAGTGTTTGTGGAATTTGACTGGGACGCCAACATTAAAGCCAAAAGTATCGAGGCCCGGGAAAAAATCGATGCCATTCGCGACGAACTGCCTGATGATGTTGAGCGCGTGATGGTGTTTAAATTTAATACCAACGACATGCCGATTTTCCAGCTGCGGGTCTCCAGTGAGCGCGATCTGTCGAACGCCTACGATCTGCTCGACCGCAATTTAAAAGGCGAAATCGAACGGGTTCAGGGTGTCTCCCGGGTTGAACTGTACGGTGTTGAGAAAAAACAAATCAGTATTCGCCTTATCCCGGAACGCATTACTTCACTGCATATCGATACCAACGAACTGGGCAGACGATTGCGGGAAGCCAACTTCTCGATGACGGCCGGGCACTTTTTTGCCAACGACCAGAAGTTTATTGTTAATCCCCAGGGCCAGTTCTCTGATATGCGCGATATCCAGCAGCTCTATGTTGCACCGGGGATCATGCTTAAAGATATTGCCACGGTGGATTATGAAACACCTGAGCGTAACAATGGCCGCCACCTCGACCGCGCCTATGCGGTGGGTCTGAATATCTTCCGTGAATCAGGCAGTAACCTGGTAGAAGTCAGTGAACAGGTAATGGCGGTGGTTGAAAAAACCAAACAGGATCCGGCTTTTAACGGCATTAACCTGTACGTAATGGATGACGTGGCCGAAAGTGTCACCTCATCGTTATCAAATCTGGTGGAAGCGGGTTTATTTGGCGCACTGCTCTCTGTTGTGGTGTTGTATTTATTCCTGCGGCAACTCACAACCACCCTGTTGGTTGTGCTGTCTGTGCCGTTTTCTATCTGCATTACCCTGGGCGTCATGTATTTGCTGGGGTACTCGCTGAATATCCTGTCGCTGATGGGCCTGATGCTGGCGGTAGGTATGCTGGTAGACAATGCGGTAGTAATCACTGAAAGCATTTTTCAGCAGCGGGCCACTCATGCCGATGCGAAACAGGCTACCAAATTAGGCGTTGGTAAGGTGAGTCTGGCTGTCATCGCCGGTACCACTACAACGGCTATCGTCTTTTTACCCAATATTGTGGGCGTTAAAATTGATGTCACCGTGTTTCTGGAGCACGTGGCAATTGCCATTTGTATCTCGCTGTTTGCCTCACTGCTGATTGCACAAACGCTGATCCCCCTGCTGGCCTCAAAGGTTAAGCCGCCTGCCGCTCACCATGCAAAGCCTGCAGGGTATATTAAGCGTTATCGCAAAATCTTAAGCTGGGCCATGCATAATCAGGGCAAAACCTCGGTCATTGCGTTAGCTATTCTGGCCAGTACGGCCATTCCTCTGGGCGTTATTTCCAACGATGACGAAGGGAATGATAACCGCTCCCGAGTCTGGCTGAACTATCACATCAGCCAGAATTACACTCTGGAAGAAGTAGAGAAAACCGTTGATAAAATGGAAGCTTATCTCTACGACAATCAGGAAAAGTTCTACATAAAACAGGTGTATACCTATTACGAAGCTGGGCAGGCAACATCTGGTATCACCCTGCAGGATGATTTACCGGTACCGGTAAGCGAAATTAAACGCCTGATACTTGAGAATATGCCGAAGTTTGTCCGGGCCAAACCGTCTTTCCGCTGGAACGAAGGCAATGGCGGTGGGGTCAGACTCACCCTGCTTGGCGAATCTTCTGATCAGCTCAGAGTGATCGCCAACCGTGTGGTAGAAGTGCTGGACAACGTTGATGGCTTAACTGATGTGCGCGCCGACGTTGGTAGCGAACGCCAGGAACTGCAGATCCGTATCGACCGCGACAAAGCTTATCAGCTGGGCCTCACCACTCAGCAGGTGTCAGGTCTGGTAGCGACTGCCCTGCGCGGTAATAACCTGCGCACCTTCCGCTACGGTGAAGCCGGCGAGGTCAATGTCAAACTCATGTATGGTAAATCGGTGCAAGAATCACTTAATGCACTGCAAAACCTTAATTTAACCAACAATTCGGGCCGTAATATCACCCTGGACATGGTGGCCGACATTTCGGTTATGCCGCAACTGGCGCAAATAAATCGCTATTATCGTCAAACCGCCCTGTCAGTGGGTGCCAATCTGGAAGAAGGCACCACTATGGAACAGGCCCGCGAACGAATTGAGGCCGCCATGCAGTACATGAGCCTGCCCTCTGGCTATAGCTGGACGCTGGACGGCGGCTTCCGTCGTCAGGACGAAGCCTTTGCGGTAATGCAAATGAATATGTTGCTGGCTGTGTGCATGATCTACATTGTTATGGCAGCGCTGTTTGAATCCTTGCTGCTACCAACCGCCGTTATTACGTCACTGCTGTTTAGTATTACTGGCGTATTCTGGGCCTTTATGATCACGGGCACTTCTATGTCGGTAATGGGCATGATAGGCATGCTGATCCTGATGGGAATAGTGGTAAACAACGGTATTGTGCTGGTAGATAGAATTAACCAGTTGATTGGCGAAGGCGAAGCCTTAATTACCGCTATAGTAGATGGATGCAGCTCGCGGATCCGGCCAATTCTGATGACGGTTTCCACCACGGTACTGGGTCTGGTACCTCTGGCAATGGGCAGCACCCGTATTGGTGGCGACGGCCCGGCCTACTCGCCCATGGCAATAGCCATTATTGGCGGCTTAGTGTTCTCCACACTAACCAGTCTGTTTCTGGTTCCATTGGCTTATGTACTGTTACTGAAGTTACGTTATCGGGTGAGCAAAATGATTTTCCGCTCGAAAGTACAGGTGAGTCGCTGGATTAGGGCTTAAGGATAAAGCGCCTGAGAAGGAAGGAGTTAAACGGGAACTCGGTTTTTTGACCACTGCGGTTCCCGTTTACTGATTCCCGGCACTATTAGCTGCGTGCAGTCAGGAATTGATAGACGTTTGATGCGTCACGAGACTGAGAAAACTCAACCAGAGATACACCATTACAGGTTACACCGTCTTTTGCACTAACTACTTTCAGTACTTCACGCTGGCTTGCACCAATCAGACCGATGTTACGTGATACAGAAGAACGCAGCAGGCGAACGTCATCTTTTACTACCGCTTTACAAAAACCAGCGAACTCAGTATCACCTGTAAAACGAACACCTTCAGCAGTTACGTCAGCAGAAGCAGTTGATACACCCATTACTGCTAATACTGCAGCAGCGATTGTTGATTTGATTACTTTAGTCATTTAAATTTCCTCTCATATTATCTTGGTATCCACCGGAAGCTGTAGAGCGAAATTGCTGTTTATCAGTTCTGGTGTCAGCCCAACGATTTGCGCTGAGCGTTTCTCGTTGGTGCACTATATTTATGCCCCATCTGAAAGAAAATTACTGTTTTATTATTGTATAGGTATGGTGAAAATAGCGTAAATTATAATGTTAATGGCCAATTAACAACTTATACAATTGTTTTTATTAGTTATTTTTCAAATAAATATTACCATTCAGAATATCTATTAAACTTTAGATATAAAAAAGTTCTAAAAAACACCATCAATTCTGAAAGTTTTTCAGCTTGATCCAGCCGGTTATTCACAAATTTATACAACTTAAGTTGATAAAACGGCTCTCAGAGCTCACTTAACCTGTAATTTAATTACAGAAATAATGTAAAAACGATGAAAATCTGACTATTTTGAAAGTCAGACAGAGGGACAATCGTCATCAGAAAGAAGATTTATCAACGCCCGCGATGACTTTAATTAGCGATAAATTGGTTGCGGGTTAAGGTTAGCAGCAGAAAAAACGGGTAGCCAGACTATATGCCCGACTACCCGTAGGTTATGAAGGAGAGGTCGAGAACCGGATTAAACGTAATCACGTTCCCGTTTGGTTTCGATGGCATCAATGTAACCGTGCCAGGAGGCATAGCCAAGTAATGGCATTAATACAATGAATCCGATAAACCCGGTAACAAAGCCAATGGCAACGATGGAGAAAATGATACCAGCCCAGATAAACATCGGTACCTTATTCACCCAAACCGCGTTGATACTGGTCATCACCGCCGTGGCTAAATCAACTTTCCGCTCCAGCAGAATGGGCTGAGTAAATGCGGTAACAAAAAACATACCGATACAGAACACTGCGCCTACGCCGGTTCCAAGAATAAGGAAAGGTATTAAGCTTTCCAGACTCTCAATCTGATGCTGCGGATACAGTGCATGGATCAGGGAGGCAACACGCAACCAGAAGATCATAAGGATCATCAGCAAAATACCAAATCCCCACTCATTCACCGCATTACGGCGCATGGCACGTAGTGAATGCGATAAAGTGGGCTTATGGCCCTTCTCATGTTCCCAGCTTATATCGTACAAGCCCGCGGCCAGAAACGGACCAATCAGCATAAAGCACACTATCGAGGGCAAAATAATCAGGTGCCAGCCGGTCATCGCCACTAAAAAGGAGATTAACCAGGGAATGACGGCGAATAATAAACCATAGAAAACGGACAATAACGGGGTTTTTAATAAATCCTGAAAGCCCAGAGACAACCATTTAATGGGGTCGCCAACATCGAGCTCTTTGCAGGGAATGACCCTGGCGATACCGCTGTCGGTGATAGCGTTCTGGGGTGTTTCTTTAAAGTGTTGTGACATAAATTCACTTCCCTCAGTGGTTACTGTTAAGCGCAAAACAGGGAAACATTCACTTATCCACGATATTTACCGATCTTCTGAGCGAACCGGTGCTAATTACTTCAGAATCTTCCCCACCGTTATATATACGATAGATCCAATTACTAAAGTTCACAATTTATTAACAATAAAAATATTAAATATTAATATGTGCGAGGGATACTGACCGGTTGCCAGTAAAGGCGACGGTGAAAGTAGCGATTCACCGCCACATTAAAATCGTAAAAACTACATACTGCGCTTTTGTGCCCGGTGGCCACATCAAAAGTGAAACGATGACAATTATTGCCCCAGGGATGGTATTCAATATAAGTAAAGATGCGCGATACGGCTCGCTCGGCGGCGCCGGCGGCTACCAGCGGATGCAAATCTTTATCGCACAGCATATAAATATTCTCGCCACTGCGATCGTTTAAAAAGCGTTGAGGCGACACAGCTTTCACCAGACCACTGCCATGCAGTTCAATAATGTGCCCATCAACCCAAATGCCCGTGTGTTCGAAAACGCCATAAATACCACAGCAAACCATGGCACCATCAATGGGTTTTACCGACACCCTGCTCTCGCCCGGGTAATGTTCTACCCCGGCGCTGTGATCTACAACTACATCTGAATGGCGCATGCGGACACCCTGCAAAAGCAAACTTATTCTCTAAAAACACTATTTTGAGTTATAGCCCTTCCTTTTTACTGTCTCAAGTCGGTTTTTGTAACAGTTTATGCAATATATTTGCGCTAAAGCGCAAAATTTGCTTAACAGCGTATAGCCCGATGCGATACCCTGAAAGCCCCGTAACTTAAGTAGTTTAAGATGAAACCGGTACACAGTTCGCACAAGTTAGATAACGTATGTTATGACATTCGCGGTCCGATCGCCGCGCAGGCTCGCAAGATGGAAGATGAAGGCCATCGTATTCTCAAACTGAATATTGGCAACCCTGCCCCGTTTGGATTTGATGCCCCCGACGATATCCTTAAGGACGTCATTCATAACCTGCCAACCTCACAAGGCTATTCTGACTCTACCGGTATTTACGCGGCCCGTGTTGCAGTAATGCAGTACTACCAGCAAATGAACATTCGCAACATCCAGGTTGATGATGTGTTTATTGGTAATGGCGTGAGTGAAATGATCATGATTGCCATGCAGGCGCTGCTTAATATGGGCGACGAAGTATTGTTACCCAGCCCGGATTACCCGCTATGGACGGCTGCGGTAAGCTTATCTTCCGGTACCCCGGTGCATTACCGCTGTGACGAACAGGCTGGCTGGTTTCCCGATATTGATGACATCAAAAGTAAGATCACCAAGAAAACCAAAGCCATCGTACTGATCAACCCGAATAACCCCACCGGGGCCGTGTACAGCAAAGAATTACTGCAACAAATTGTTGATTTAGCCCGCGAGCATGAGCTGGTGGTGTATTCCGACGAAATCTACGACAAGATTCTGTATAACGATGCCAAGCACACGTGCATAGCCTCACTGGCCGATGACGTGTTTTTTGTGACGTTTAGCGGTTTATCCAAAAACTACCGCGTGGCGGGCTTCCGTGCCGGCTGGCTGGTGGTATCCGGTAATAAACGCCTGGCTAAACACTATATTGAAGGGCTGAATATTCTGTCATCCATGCGGATGTGCGCCAACGTGCCCTGCCAGAGCGCTATACAAACAGCGCTTGGCGGCTATCAGAGCATCAACGATTTAGTCAAACCCGGCGGCCGACTGCAATTACAGCGGGATTTGGCGGCCCGTCGTCTGAATGACATCGACGGCATCACCTGTGTGCCGCCGAATGGCGCCATGTACTGTTTTGCTAAGGTCGATGCTGAGAAGTTTAATATCGCCAACGACGAACAAATGATCCTCGACCTGCTCAGCAGCGAAAAAATCCTGCTGGTTCACGGCCGTGCCTTCAACTTAAACGAAGGCATTTATTTCCGTCTGGTATTTTTACCGCACAGCGATATTTTAGGCCCGGCCATGGATCGCATTGAAAACTTCTTTAATGGCTACCGCCAGAAAGGTAAAAAGTAATGGCTGAAAACAGCCATTTCTTTGCCCACCTGGCCAGGATGAAACTGATTCACCGCTGGCCGCTGATGCATAATGTGCGTATTGAAAATGTTCAGGAGCACAGCCTGCAGGTGGCTATGGTTGCCCATGCCCTGGCGCTTATTCGTAATCGCTTTTTTGATGGTCAGCTCAATCCCGACCGGATTGCCACCCTGGCGATGTTCCATGATGTGTCTGAAGTGCTTACCGGCGATCTGCCTACGCCGGTTAAGTACTACAACCCGGCCATCAAGGAAGAGTATAAAAAGATTGAGAAAATCGCCGAGCAGAAGCTTATCGATATGGCCCCTGAGCCCTTTCGCGAAGATTACGCCGAATTAATCAGCGGTGACAAACACGGCGAAGACGAAGCCTTTATTGTAAAAGCCGCCGACGTTATTTGTGCCTACCTGAAAACGCTTGAGGAGCTCAGCGCCGGTAACCGTGAGTTCACGCTTGCCAAAAAGCGCCTTGATAAAATGCTCAAAGACTACCATTCAGACGAAGTGGATTATTTTTTAAAACAGTACGTGCCCAGCTTCTCTCTGAGTCTGGATGAAATCACTCAGGAAGATCACGGCGAGTAATAAAGGAGTCAGTCTGTATGCAATCCGATCGGCAATCCATCTGGTCCGAACGTCGGTTACCCCGCACTCAGGCAAGAGACGGCGATCATCGTTCGCCTTTTCAGCGTGATAAAGCGCGGGTACTCCACTCAGCGGCCTTTCGCCGTTTACAGGCCAAAACACAGGTACTGGGGGTGGGATTAAGTGATTTCTACCGTACCCGCCTCACCCATTCACTGGAAGCGGCGCAGATTGGCACCGGCATTACCGCACAGCTGCAAGGCAAATTTCCCCGCTTAACCGAATATGTCAGTCTCGATCCCTATTTAATTGAAACTCTTTGTCTGGCCCATGACATTGGTCACCCGCCGTTTGGCCATGGCGGTGAAATAGCACTGCATTACATGATGCACCAGCACGGCGGATTTGAAGGCAATGGCCAGACGTTTCGCATTGTTACCCGGCTGGAGCCCTATACCGCAGAACACGGCATGAACCTGAGCCGTCGTAGTGTTCTGGGCCTGGTGAAATACCCCAATTTTATCGATACGCTGACCAATCAGGATATTGTGCCGGCAGATGATTTACGCATGCGTCAGGTGAAAGCCGAAAACTGGCACCCGCCTAAAGGGCTGTTTCGCTGTGATGAAAATCTGTTTGACTGGTTACTCGCTCCGTTAAAACCAGAAGAACGCGACGCTTTTATGGCATTTAATCAAAGTGCCGGTAAGCACGGTAAAACCAGTCATAAGTCCTTTGATTGCAGTGTGATGGAGCTGGCCGACGATATTGCTTATGGTATTCACGATCTGGAAGATGCCATTGTGATGGGGATGGTTAAGCGCGCCGAATTCAGTGAAGAGCTGGAAAAGCCGTTGATTGAACTCAAAGTGTCGTGGCTGTCTGATGCTATCAGTAAACTCGGTGACCGCTTATTCAGCATTGAACAGTTTGAGCGCAAAAACGCTATTGGCGCACTGGTTAACTGCTTTATTACCGCAATCCGCATCGAGGAAAACCCGCAGTTTACTCACCCCTTGTTGTGTTATCAGGCGGTTCTTCCTCACCACCACAGTGAAGCCCTGGCCCTGTTTAAACAATTTGTATATCGCAAGGTCATTCGCAAACCTGAAGTGCAATTACTGGAATATAAAGGCCAGCAGGTAGTGATGGAGCTTTTTGAGGCATTCAGCTCAGATCCCACCCGCCTGCTACCGGAAAACACCCGGAGTCGTTGGTTACAGGCCGAGGAGCAAGGCAACGGTCACCGCGTGATTGCCGATTATATTTCAGGCATGACCGACGAATTCGCCGCCCGTCTCTATTCCAATATGTTTGTGCCTAAGCGCGGTGGTGTACTCGATACTTTGTCATTGTAAACGCCTGAACGGATGTTTAATACGCTTGCCTACCTGTAAGCAATCAGCAGCAGAGGCAGGCTACATATTAATGCAGGGCCAGTTTTACCGCGTTTAACTCGCTGGCTTCTGCAGAGGTCGGCATTGCTTTGGCGTCTTCCACCATTACAGCCATGGAATCCAGCACATCCAGAAAGTCTTTTAATTGCTCAGGATTCATTTGCGCAGACAAGGCTTCAATTTTAGCGATCAGGCTTTTTGTCGGTAATCTCATAAGTGTCAATATTCTGTGGTTTTAGGCATTGAACCAACAATGTTACAAATATCTTGCCAACTTGTAGGGGGTAGCGTGAGCCGCCGGCGCTGCGACTAATACTATCCGGCGGGGATGAAATTTTTTTGTGCTTAATGCGGTCTTAGTACGTAACCAGAGGTATTAGTTTTCGCAAATCAGGTATTATGACTAAACGATTTAAACCATCTCAAACTTTTAAAAGTCACGAAATTACCGACGAATCAGTGTTCTCATCGCGGCGCAGATTGCTCAAATCCATGGGGTTTGTTGGTGCTGGCGCGCTGTTAAGCGGTTCAGCAACAGCTCGTGGCTGGTTTGATGACGATGATGACAAGCCAGCATTCAAGGCCAAACCGCTGGATTTTACCCGCAACGACAGCCTGTCTACCGACGAAACCATGACGCCTTATGCAAAAGTCACCTCATACAACAACTTTTATGAGTTCGGCACCAGTAAAGACGATCCGGCAGAAAATGCCCAGGACTTTCAGGTTGACCCGTGGTCACTGAAAATTGACGGTATGGTTCGCAACCCCATTACCCTGAGCTATGACGATATCCTCAATAAATTTCCATTAGAGGAACGGGTGTACCGGTTAAGATGCGTTGAGGCCTGGTCGATGGTGATCCCCTGGCTGGGTTTTGAATTAAATAAACTACTCAAGCTGGCTGATCCGCTCGGTTCGGCTAAATATGTTGCGTTTAAAACCCTGTTCGATCCGAAACAGATGCCGGGTCAACGCAACCCGTTTATGGGTGGTGGTATCGACTACCCTTATGTGGAAGGCCTGCGTCTGGATGAAGCCATGCACCCGCTATCCCTGATGTCGGTTGGCGTGTATGGTAAAACCCTGCCACCGCAAAACGGCGCGCCAATTCGGCTGGTAGTGCCTTGGAAATATGGCTTTAAAAGTATTAAATCAGTGGTGCGCATTACTCTCACCGATCAGGAGCCGCCGACTACCTGGAATCGACTGGCAGCCCACGAGTATGGCTTTTATGCCAACGTGAACCCAAACGTGGCTCACCCACGCTGGAGTCAGGCCAGTGAACGACGGATCACTAAAGGCGGCCTGTTTTCACAGAACCGTATCGATACCGAGATGTTTAACGGCTATCAGGAAGTCGCCCCGTTGTATTCCAATATGGATCTCACCCGCTACTATTAGTATTTGATGAAGTTACTGAATAAACCGTTAAGATTATCTGCCCGGCAAATCACGCTGGGCAAAACGTTATTGCACCTGTTGATCCTCGGTTGGGTGATTTTCACTTTTTATCTGGGTGTCACCGATAACCTGGGGGCAGACCCGGTGAAAGCGCTGATTCATTTTACCGGTATCGGCGCCTTAAACCTGCTGCTGATCACCCTGCTTATCAGTCCGGCTGCCCGCTACCTGCCCGCCCCGGTTTTAATGCGTTTCAGGCGAATGCTGGGCGTCTATGTGTTCGTTTATGCTGTTATCCATCTGCTGACATATATCAGCTTTGAGTTACAGTTTGACTGGTCCTTAGTGGTGGGTGAAATTATTAAACGGCCGTACATTACCATAGGCATGGTTGCCTTATTACTGCTGGCTGCTTTGACCATTACCTCGCCTAATACAGTCAGGCAGCGTCTTGGCAAACGCTGGCAACCCCTGCATAACACAATCTACCTTGTTGTTTTTCTGGCCCTGTTACACTTTAGCTGGTCACGCAAAACCGGCTTGCAGGAACCTTTGATTTACTGGGTAATCGCCTTGCTGATTTTGCTTCCCAGACTGCAATACCTGAAACAGCGACTGCAACGCGCACGCTGACACCTCAGCAGTATGTAAATTTTATATAGGATTAAGTGAATATTTCTTCCGTTGCTGGAAATCTCTGTGGCGATAATTCTTAATTCACTGTTTTAAAATAACTTTTTATTCGGCATGACATTTGAAAGCTTATGGTGAAGTGAATACATTCACGTTGTGCGCGGCACAACACCAAAGTGGAGTTAACCTATGTTTGTTGAATCTGTTAAAACACCGGGCATTGCCCACCTTTCCTACCTGATTGGCAGTGATGGTGAAGCCTGTGTGATTGATCCTCAGTTAGATACGCAACTTTATCTCGCCCTTGCCGGAAAGCATGAATGCCGGATCACTACCATTATCGAAACCCACCGCAATGAAGACTTTATCTCTGGCGCGGTAGCTCTGGCCAACCAGACCGGTGCTGATATTTACCATGGTAAAGACGCTGACGAGCCTATCGAATATGCCCGCAATGCCGTTAATGGCGATAAATTTGAGATTGGTAAATGGACACTCGAGGTCATTACAACGCCCGGCCATACCAAAGACAGTATTTGTGTGTTGGCTATCGACAACGAACAGGATGGTCAGCCCATTGGTGTATTTACCGGTGATACCTTATTTGTCAGTGAAGTTGGCCGCACGGACTTTTACCCTGAGGAAAAGGAAAAGATGGCGGGCCAGCTTTATGACAGCCTGCAAACGCTGGCCAACCTGGGTGACGATATTATTGTATACCCCGCTCACGGCGCCGGATCGGTGTGTGGTTCAGGTATGGCAGCGCGTGAGTTTACCACCATAGGGATAGAGAAACGGCAAAACCCGGGCTACCAGTGCACCTCTAAAAAAGCATTTATAGAGCGTAAGTTAAAAGAGAACCATTATATTGCTCCCTACTTCAGCAAGATGGAGCAGTCTAATGTTACCGGGATGGATACGCCTATACCGGCAGTGGCGTGCCAGAAGCTGGCACAGAATGCTCAGTCAGCCTGGCAGAAAAGCGCAGAACGTCCCGGCGTGCTCATTGATGTAAGAAGTCATGCCCAGTTTCGTGACTGTCACTATCCCGGCAGTCTTAATCTGCCGGGCGGCTTACTCAGCGCTTATGGTGGTTGGTTTCTGGACTATTCCACACCTATCGCACTGGTGGCAGATTCCCATCAACAGGCAACCGAAAGCGCCGAACAGCTGTGGCGGATGGGCTACCAGCAAATTAGTGGTTATCTGACCATGGTACCAAAGCCAGATACCTTTGAGGCTTACCAACGTCAGCATGTGAACGCCGTTAATGCAGATAAGGTTGATGAGCGCATTAGAGCACCACGTGCTAACTGGCAACTGCTGGATGTTCGCAAAAAGGAAGAGGTTGAAAACAACGAATTTGACCAGGCAAAGCATATCTACTTAGGCTATCTGCCGGAAATGTGCCACCAACTGGATAAATCCCGCCATTATACACTGGCCTGTGGCAGCGGTAAGCGCGCTACCGTAGCAGCCAGTTATCTGCTGGCGCAGGGTTTTGAAAACGTGGATGTTTTTATTGGTTCAATGCAAGCCTGGCAGAGCTACCAACAAGGCGCCTAACAGATTTACATCTGCATCGCAGAGCGCATCCTCACGGCAAGGAAGCCGGATGTGTTAGCCTGAATGGTCAGGACAGCTTGCTTTATACGGCAATCACTGCAATATTATTGAGGTAACACGGATTTTGGTTACCTTATTTACAAGATTTATTCACCAGATTTCACGGATTGAAAACATGGCAAATCACCACTTTTCATCGTTCTGCTCCTGTCAACCTGACCGGGGGTGGCTATGCCTTTAAAAGCACTCAGCTTCGTAGTTGCAATCGCCATTATTCTCTATCAGGTTTATGTTGTCACTTCGCCGAGTGTCAGTTTGCTAAACAGCTCTGACAGCGAAATCGTTGAGGGCAACATTGGCCTGAATAATGGCGAGTTGTCGTTTGGTCAACTCCAGGACGGTGAGGATAAAGCACTTTCTTATTCACTGTTGTCAGGCAGCGGTGAATAAACCTATTATTTCAGACTCAGCAACAACACCATACTGACCGGCACATGTGGCGACTTTAAAAACTTTGAAGTCAGCAAACGGGTGATATTTATGGTCAGTAATAAAAAAGTGATTTACGCCAACAGTACCGGCGAACCGCATGTCTGCCGGAGCAATCAGGTATAGTTGCGCCGGCCGTCGGACTAAGAAACCACCAGCGCTGCCATTGATGGCAACCACCTGTTAATCCTCTGCAAAGGAAGCCTTACTTATCAGCGCTTCATTGATCACTTATCAGTTCAAAACCTTCATCAAGCCAGCCGGTCACCCCACCAATCATTTTTTTCACCGGCCGGCCTAAGCGTGCCAGTCTGATAGCCGCTTTCTCGGTAGCATTGCAATGGGGCCCCGCGCAATACACCACAAATACGGTTTCTGCTGGATAGATTGATAATGTGTCTTCGTTTATCTGCCCATGGGGCAAAAATGTCGCCCCCGCAATATAACCTTGCCGGGCCACTTCCACGGCGCGGACATCAAGCAAGACAAAATCGACCAGATCGTTATGCAGCGCATAGTGGACATCCCAACAGTCAGTTTCATATTTCAGTAAACGCTGAAAATGGGCTAAAGCTTCCTCGCTGGCAGCAGGTCTGGGACGAATAACAGTAGATGGCATAATAAAACTCCCTGATTAATTGAGAGTTAATTATCACTGCTGGATCGCCTCGCCAGAACTGTCTAATATAACTAGTATCGATAATATTTAGACAAATTAATAGCTGTCAGCGCGGGCCCCTATGATAAAAGTCACCATTTTGCTTTGTGAAACACTGTCGTTGTTCGAACTCGGTTGCGCCACGGAGCTATTTGCCCTGCCCCGACCGGAGTTTAAAGACTGGTATCAGACCCAGACTGTGACACTGGGCAGGCAAACGCTGGAAGGTTTAGGCCATACAGCCTTTCAGTGCCCTGCAGTTAAGCACCTCCCGGCCACTGATCTGTTGGTGATCCCCAGTTTTCCGGTGAGCATTGAGCGTATCGACCCGCTGTTAGCCAGTGAGGTGCGCCGTCATTATGATCAGGGAGGCCGGATTATCAGTTTTTGCTCCGGATCATTTTTATTAGCCTCACTGGGCCTGCTCAATCAACGCACGGCAATTACCCACTGGCGCTATGCCGAACAATTTAAGCAGCGCTTTCCGCACATCACCTACCGGGATGACAGTTTGTACTGGTACGACGGCCGGGTTGGCTGCTCGGCAGGCAGTGCCGCCGCCATTGACCTGGGGATAGCGGTTATTCGCAATGATTTTGGTTATGAATATGCCAATACCGTGGCAAGACGCCTTGTGTTACCTGCACACCGTGACGGCGGCCAGTCGCAATTTGTGCAGAAACCGCTAGCGCCGGTGAACTCGGCACTGGCAAAGGTACTCGACTGGGCAGTAAAACACAGTGGGTCAGGGCTAACGGTGGAGCAGATGGCAGCTAAGGCAAACATGACCCGACGCACTCTGGATCGCCATTTTATCCGCCAGTTTAATATGACACCTCATCAATGGCTGTGCGAACGCAAGCTTGAGGTAGCCCGGCAACTGCTGGAAACCACTCACCTCACCGTAGAACAAATTGCCGGGAGATCAGGCTTTGATAATGCTGTTACCCTAAGACACAATTTCAATAAACATTTGTCGGTATCACCGTCGAAATACCGCCAGACGTTTCAAAGTAGTCAGCAACTGGTTTAGGCAGTTAGCTTATTCATTGCTGAGACAGCGTTATTATTTGGATGCTTGCTTAAGCGGCCTGGCTTTTTCCCATTTAAAAATGCCAACCCAAAAACCCAGTTCCAGTAACATACCCACAACAACCAACACAAAAATGCCGGTCGCAAAGCCTGCCTGATAACAGACTAAGGCGCCCAACAGCAGTGTTGCCAGTAGTATTACGCGTTTAACAGTAGACATAAAAAAGCCGCTCTTTTTGGTTATACTTCTGAAAGTAAAGCCTTTAAAGACCCTTTACGCAACCAGGATAATGTAACGATGGGTAACAGAGAAACGCCTAATTATAGGAGAAGCCTGTCAAAGGCATAACAAACCGGGGAGCAACATACTGAAAATCAATACAAAGGGTGCTGACAGTGAGGTTACACGACTTGTCAGCAACCAAATTCCCAGGTTTAAAATCAGAATGACAAACCTACCGCATCGAGATCATAGTCAGTATAAGTATTGTACTGACCCTGCAACCATATAATAACACTGTGCTTATCTCCCCTTACCACCATAGGGCGAATATTATGCTGATTATCATCCTTCGATAGACGCTGCCATACAATGGAACCGGTGTCATCCTGCTGATCAACTGTGGCACGAAACACCTGATGCTTTCCTCCTAAGGGGACACCAGAGGAAGGGTCTACATCCGTAGAAATAACCACATGCTGCGGATTTTGCGGATCCAACGTAATCAAACCTGTGTAGCTCGCCTCACGGTCATACAACCGACTGCCTGCGTAGGCAATTTCACGGTCATGCCATTGCGCTCCATCCCACGAAGCCAAACGATAACGTTGGTCATCATTGGCCAGATACAATGAATAGGCAATATGTGGAAACCCCTGCGAGTCAAACGTGATAGCACTGGTCCAGGCACTCTGCTCAGCACTCAAATCCAAAGTGCGGAACGGGCCATTACCGCCCTGAAATACTTTTTCTGCCTCAGAAGGCTTCAAGGGGCCATCATTTTTGAGATTTTTGATGAAAGTACCATCGGCACGATAAAAATTACCGTTGCGAAATTCTGCATAATAAATACTGTTGCCGTAGTCACGAGGATGAGCATCGGTAAAGGAGATACCTATAGTATCTTTACCATCACCAGTGTAACGGGCATAAGGGCGATGTACCCCCTCGACCTCATTTTGAATCAAGTGATAAGATTCTCCCCAGGTTTCGCCATGATCCGCCGATGTCACATAGGTTGGATTCCATTTAATGCCACGGTAGAAGTTGTATAACTTTCCTTCGCCGGCCAGTGGATATAAGTTCATATAAGTTACCGGCTCAGGCTGTTCAATCACCTGTTCTTTTCCCCACTGAAGGTAATCCTCGGGATCTGAGATACGGTAGTAATGCTTATTCTCAGTGCTGTGGCGAGCATAAACCGTTAACAGCGAACCATCAGGGCGAGCGTAAAATACCGGCGAGTTATGGTCATCATGATCAAAATCAGGATGCAGGGTCACCCGTCCCAGTATCTCTGCGTCAGTCAGGTCGTAAACTCCTGCAGCCGCGTCACCCAGGCCATGTCCGGAAACACCGCCCACAATCAGCTTATCGTCGGTAATAATTGCCCGGGGGTCCTGAAACCAACACCAGCCACTATCGTCCATAAACGTTTTAAGTGCGCCCAAATGAAGTGTTTTAGTGACTTCTTCATCTTTGAGCATTTTATAAAGCTCACTGCCCGCGGCCAAAAAGGCACCGGTACCATAAACTTCAGTGTAATCTTTAAACGAATCGCCAGGGGCTGCACCCACGGGCTGAACATAACCTAACATTCCGTCATCATTCACGGCTTTCTGCAACGCTCGCCAGGCTTTCATAATAGTCGGACGATAAGTATCCCGGTCCAGAATGCCCTGGTTAATTCCCCACGCTAAGCCAAAAGTAAAGAATGATGTGCCACTCGTTTCAATCTCCGGATAGCCCTCTGTACCACCCAGCAGTCCCATCGACCAGGTGCCGTCCTCACGTTGGATCGATTGCAAGCGATTGGCCATCTTTTTAAATAAGTCAACGTAAAACTGGCGGCCTTCCCAGTTTTTAGGTAAATCCGGGATCATCAGAGCCAATCCGCCAAACACCCAGCCATTACCACGCGCCCAAAAAATGTCTTCACCGTTTTTCTCGCTTTGTGTGAAGTAGCTGGAATCACGCCAGAATAAATGGTCTTTCTCGCTCCAAAGCAAATCGTAGGTAACACGATATTCCTGATCCATGAATTCAAGATACTTATCGTCACCAGTAATTTTGGCCAGTCGGGCCCATACTGGCGGCGCCATAAATAGCGCATCACACCACCCCCAGCGATCGTGTGCGTGGGTATTTTCTGCCAGCCAGTCCAATGTACCGGTTTTAGGATTATCCAGAATCCAGTCAAACTGGTGTTGGGTTGGACGCATCATTTCAGGTCGCTGAAAATCTTCATATAGAGATAAGTAAAATTGTCCAACGGTATGATCGTCAGCATGATAAGGGCGCTGGTGCAATTTCCACTTATTACGCTCTCCTATAGCCATTAACCACTCGGTGTATTTGGGGTTGTCAGCAATTTTACGCCAGCGATCCATCCCTGCATAAAGGGCGCCGTGATGCCATTCAAGGTCGTGGTAACGCTTACGATTAGCCCAGTCAGGGGGGGTACGAGGAATAGCCCGGTATTTTCCCTGCTCTTCATGGTGATTAATTTGCCAGTCAGCCACTTTTTTGGTCAAAGCCTTAACAGAATCTGACGTAAGGGGCTGCTCCGGGAATTTTTCATCAGCAAATCGTTTCGTGTACGATTGCCATTCGTTTAAGCTGGTAATTTCGCCTGCTTTTTGCCAGGCAAAACCCGCATAGTAGGTCAGACGTCCGTCGGCATCGGTAGTGGTAACGACAACGCCGTGTGAGCGGTCTGGCGTTTTAGATTGGAGATGAACATACTGCACCGCATTATCGTAGGGCACGATAACCGATGTACCTAACCCACTGCTATCTATCTGTTCCCATGTTGTAACGATATTCTGGTAATCATTAACTGTGACCTGAGCCTTACCATGGTGAGTCGTCACGCCCACCGCGACTTCGACAATCACGGGCTTACCCTTCGAGGTAAACCGACTTTCGGCCTTATAGAGCTGATCGCCCTTTTGCAGGGTGATCCGTTTGACTTCTTTTAAAGCCGGCTCCTGCCATTCATATTCTAGCTCGAATACTACTTTCTGTGCCGTTTTTTCTATGACTTCAAAGCGCTTGTAAACATTTGGCTGATTGAGTTTATCTGCCGAATCAGCCTGCCACAAAGCAACACCACCACACCCCAAAGAGCTGCCAACATGTTATGGGTCATACCCTTCGCCGGTATCTTCATGGTAGGACTTGCCCTGTGCATGTCTCTGGTACCATTTATCAATGATCGGATAGTCGACTCGTTTTAGCCAGCAATCAGTTCCATTATTTTCAGCCGACGCCTGAAGTGCGGGGCCATATAGCCGGAAAGCAACTTTGTCATTTTCAAAAGCAAAATCATCAAGGCGTTCCGGCACGTGTCTGGCCTGAAAATAAGCCGCATTGTCATGAAGCGGTAGAGAGCATCCGGCGATTAATAAAAATGCGGAACAAAAGAGTGTACGTTTTAATGGGTGCATAAAGCTCCTTCCACCAAAGCTAAAACTTTAAGTCGATGCTTTAAACGCTACGTCCCCCTGATTTATGGTTAGGTAGTTTGTTAAAGCTTTGTAAAGCTAGCACAGCCACAGCATTTTTGTAATATAATACTATCACATTGATTTATATATGAAACACATGACGTATTTCAGATCAAACCGAACACTCAAAAGCAAAACATTGCTGCCAAATAGTTTATGCCCCGACCTGACAGGATCGATTAAAAAAGTAGCAAAAAACTCTTGCATGTTGTTTTATACAGTATTACTGTATATATATACACTGTATATATTAACAGGAAAACAAACATGACTATGGCAACCACAACTTTTGAGACTGAAAGCAACATCCTGCAATTTCCTCAGCGCGTGGCTAAACACGCACCAGCGCATAAAGGCTGGTCATATTTGTTATCAAATTCCGTGGCTTTTCAAAAAGACGTCAACTATGCCATACGCATACAGAAACCAGATCAGGAAAAAGTACCAGCCTGGATCCGCCGCCTGATTACCAGTGGGCAGTGCCGCTCTATTTATGTTGAGGATCTGACTCTGACGCCAGAAGAGCGTGTTTCCATTAAACAATTGTGCGAGCAGTATGCAGTATCTTTAGTGGCGGTATCTGTAAATGACAAGGTGGCCGGTAATATACTGCAAGGCCCTTGGTAAAACTGGCGTCTCGCCTTAAACTACTGGCATTGTCATTTAACAGGATTAGCCGGTGTTGTGTTTTTGTTGTAGTAATAAGCCTTATAGCGAGTGTTGTGAACCTAAGCATTCCGGGGCAACAATAGCGGAATCTGCACAAGCCCTGATGCGTTCTCGCTTTAGTGCATATTGCCTGAGTAACTGGGCCTATATTTTAAAAACCTACGCCAAACAACAACGCGCCTCATTAAGTGAGCTAGCGTTAGAAGAAAATGCTTCAGGCACTAAGTGGCTGGCTTTATCAGTCGTAATTTCCTCGTCCGACGCACAACACATTTCAACTACAACGGATCAGGTAGAATTTAAAGCCTATTACGCCGTTAACCACAAGCCATACCTGATGCATGAAACCAGCGACTTTGTTATGGAAGACAATGAATGGCGCTATACCACAGGCATCATGCACAACGATTCCGGCTTACTCAAAACGGGCCGCAACGATCCCTGCTTTTGTGATAGCGGTAAAAAGTTTAAGCAGTGTTGTTTAAAACGGATGTAGCGGCACCTGCTGCTTCACCAGGCTGCCACTGATCATACGTTCGTATTTCCACTTTTGCCTTTACAGGTCCCCCCAACATATTGTCCTGATATCCCTTTACTGCACCCGATTGTTAACCGCGCTGTATCACTTGGCTTTAGCCGGGAATGTGATTACAGTGGTAAACGTGCCGAAATCAGTATACACCTTGTGTAATACGTCTATTTCAGCCTGGAATCATTGCAATATAACAACAAGGGAGTCACCCCGCTAAAGCGGTAATTCCCAAAGCGAGAGAAGCATTATGAAAATGACCCGTCTTTCTTTGGTTTCACTGGGTCTGGTTGCCGCACTTAGCGGTTGTCAGCCAGCTAACGAACCACCACAGGAAACCACCGAAAAAACGCCAATGTATACTGCCGAAGATGCCGCAACGTTTGTTGATACAGCCCAGCGTGAAATGGAAAAAATGCAGGTGCCGGCAGCCAAAGCCGCCTGGTTATATGCGACCAATATCAACGAAGATACGGCGGCAGTAAACGCCTATATTTCTGAACTCTATTCGAACCGTGCTTCTGAGCTGGCCAAGCAGGCAGCAGAGTTTAATGACGTGGAAGTCGATGCGGATCTGCGCCGTAAACTGAACCTCATGCGCACTTCCCTGACCATGCCACCGCCAGCGAGTGCTATGAAATCTGAGCGCCTGGCGCAAATAAGCGCTGAACTGGATGGCATGTACGGTAAAGGCAAATACTGTCGTTCTGAGGATGACTGTATCGGCCTGGTCGACATGAGTGCAGCAATGGCGACTTCCCGCGATGCCGATCTGCTACTGGAATACTGGCAAGGCTGGCGCGAAGTGTCTGTTCCCATGAAAGACTTGTATGCGGAACAGGTGGTAATCGCTAATGAAGGTGCAGCAGAACTGGGGTTTGCCAACGTCAGTGAGCTATGGCGCAGCAAATATGATATGCCTGCCGATGACTTCCCGGTTGACCTGGACCGCTTGTGGGGTCAGGTGAAGCCCTTGTATGATGCCCTGCACTGCCATGTTCGTGCTGAGCTCGGCGATTACTACGGTGAAGATATCGTGCCTCAGGATAAGCCTATCCCGGCGCATTTGCTGGGCAATATGTGGGCGCAGAGCTGGGGCAATATTTACGATTTGGTGAAACCCGATGAGCCGATGGAAGTGCCTGACGTCACCGGTGCATTGCGCGATCAGGGCTACGATGAAATTAAAATGGTCAAACAGGCCGAGTCTTTCTTTTCCTCGCTGGGCTTTGAACAATTGCCAGAAACGTTCTGGCAACGCTCTCAGTTCAGTAAGCCTGCCGACCGGGATGTGCAATGTCATGCTTCGGCCTGGAATGTTGATGATAAAGACGATTTACGCATTAAAATTTGTATCCAGATTACCGGCGAAGAGTTTAACGTCATTCACCACGAACTGGGCCACAACTATTACCAGCGCGCCTACAACCAGGAGCCACTGCTGTATCGCAGCTCTGCCAATGACGGTTTTCATGAGGCCATTGGCGATACCATTGCGCTGTCAATTACACCTAAATACCTTAAAGAAATTGGTTTGATTGATGAAATTCCCGATCCGTCCAATGACGTTGGTATGCTGTTGCAGACAGCGCTGGATAAAATAGCCTTTATTCCGTTTGGTTTAATGGTTGATCAATGGCGCTGGAAAGTCATGGCCGGTGAAGTGGGTCCGGATGATTACAACGAACTCTGGTGGAATTTACGCGAGAAGTACCAGGGTGTAATGGCTCCGGTAAGTCGTGATGCTAACGCCTTCGATCCTGGCGCTAAATATCATGTACCGGCCAATGTGCCCTATACCCGTTATTTCCTCGCCCACATTCTGCAGTTTCAGTTCCATAAGGCGTTATGTGATGTGGCCGGCGACCAAGGCCCACTTAACCGCTGCTCTATCTATGGCAGTAAAGAAGCCGGTGTCGCGTTGAACGCCATGTTGGAAATGGGTCAGAGTAAGCCCTGGCAGGAAGCACTGCAAACCCTTACCGGAACGGATAAAATGGACGCCAGCACCATTGTGAATTACTTCCAGCCACTGAAAACCTGGCTGGATGAGCAAAACAAAAACCGCCAGTGCGGCTGGTAACATTACCCCACAAGCCGGTGTTTATACCGGCTTGTGCATTCAGGGCAGAACATTGTGGCATATTCCATTTCCTTACAAACTTACGTCCGACGTCGTAACGGTGTGCCTCTGGGCTCGCCTGACTCACTTAAAAATATGCTCACGCGTTCATTAGGGGCAGGCTCTTTCGATACTTTCTGGCAATACTGGAATCCTATCTGGGGCTACTATTTATCCCGCTATATAATGAAACCGGTGCACAAATTAGCACCGTCATGGTTGGCCATAATGTGCACATTTCTAGTCAGTGGTTTGTTACATGATATTGCTATCTCGCTGGTTAAATGGGAAATAACCTGGTTATTTACACCTTGGTTCGGCTTTCTCAGCCTGCTGGTGATTGCCGGTAAAGTTTACCGAATTCGTTATGACAGCATTGTCTGGTCAGGGCGGGCACTCATTAATACTTCACAGGTTGTGGCGGGATTTGTGCTAACCAGGTATTTGCTCACGGTCCTACCCCAGTAAAAAACTGATTATGCTATGCTTGACTCTGGAGCAAACTCCAGGGTTTAAACTACCAGTATGAAGACAAAACACTACAAAATTGGCCAATTGGCAAAGCTAACCGAACTGACCGTCGACACCGTGCGCTTTTATGAAAACAAGGGGTTGTTGCAGGCTTCTTTACGCTCGGATGCCGGTTACCGGTTATTTTCTGCTGACGATTTAACCCGTCTGCAATTTATTAAGCGCGCCAAAACCGTTGGCTTTACGCTGGGTGAAATCAGCGAGCTGCTGGAGCTGCGTCTGCACCCTGACGATCATACCTGTGAAGAGGTAAAGCAGGTCACGGCACGCAAAGTCCGGGAACTGGATGAAAAGATTGCTGAGCTGGAGAAAATTCGTATGTCATTACAAACACTGCATACTGCCTGTTGTGGCGGTCCTCAGAGTGCTGAGCACTGCTCTATCCTGCAGGCACTGGATTCCATGGAGGCATCATGAGCGATATCGCCCTGTTAGCACAAAACTTTTTATTACTGTTTATGGAGTCAGCACCGTGGTTATTGCTCGGCCTGCTGGTTGCCGGCCTGATGCATGAACTGGTTCCTATCAGCCTGTTACAAAAACACATGGGCAGCGCCAGTACGGGTGCCGTTGGTAAAGCGGCAGTCATTGGCGCTCCGCTGCCTCTGTGTTCATGTGGGGTTATTCCAGCAGCGGTAGGCTTACGCCGAAGCGGCGCTTCCAAACCCGCCACCGTCTCGTTTCTGGTCTCCACGCCGGAAACCGGAGTCGACTCGGTGTCTGTCTCCTACGCGTTGCTTGGCCCGCTGTTCGCCATAGTGCGGCCATTTTGTGCCATTGTCAGCGCTATCTACGCTGGACTGATGGTAAAGTGGTTCGATAAAGAAATATCAGCCACTAGCAATACAGTCCCTGCTACACCGGCCAAAGCCCCCCAAAGCTGCTGTAGCAATAAAGCAGTAGTAGCAGAAACAACGTCATCCTGTTGTAGTAGCAAGCCAGCTGAACCGGTCAGCACGACATCCTGCTGCAGCTCTCAGCAAACACAGGCAACACCGGTAAGTACCTCTTCTTGTTGCGGCAGCGATAGCAGCTCTGCATCACCTACCAATAAACCAGGTTTTACCGACAAAGTCGCCGCTATCTGGCAATTTTCCAGTGGTAAACTGCTGATTGATATTACCGTCTGGTTGTTGATAGGCCTGGCGCTGGCCGCGGCAATTCAAACCTGGGTACCCACCGACTTTCTGACCAGTTGGGGCGACGGTCTGGTGGCCATGCTGGTGATGGCGGTGATTGGTATTCCTATGTATATCTGTGCCACGGCATCTACGCCTATTGCAGTAGGCTTTTTGAGTGCCGGCTTATCTCCGGGTGCCGTGCTGGTATTTTTACTGGCTGGCCCGGCCACGAATATCTCAACTATGGGGATGATTGCTAAGGAAATGGGTAAACGCACCCTCGTGCTGTATATCGGTAGTGTGATGAGCGCCAGTATTATGCTGGGATATGGCTTTAACCTGCTGGTAGAGCAGTTTTCACTGCAGTCGTGGATTGCCCTTGGTCAGTCAACCCACGAACACGGAGAGATCTCACCAGTCTACGCACTGTGTGCTGTGCTACTCGGTGGGTTAATGCTTAGAAATGGCTGGCAGGCACTGCAACAGAAAATGACTAAGTCTTCCCAGGCCAGTTGTTGTCATTAACATCCAATAACTGGCAAGCCCCTTGCAACATCCATAGTTTTCTACACAAACAAGGTGAAAACCATGGATATTCTACGCATTTTATTGTCAATTTTACTGCCACCACTGGGCGTATTTTTGCAAGTGGGTATTGGCGCACAGTTCTGGATCAATATTCTATTAACCCTGCTGGGCTATATCCCGGGCATTGTGCACGCGGTTTATATTATTGCTAAGCGCTAGTCGCTTTAAGCCGGTTAAAGTAATCCCGGTTGGTTGGCAACTGCGCCAACAGCTTATCGCCATTATGCAGAAACTCCCGGCGCACCCGTTCGATCAGTGGTTTGCGCAGGCTGGTAATGCCACCCGGCTGCCAGTCACGGGAGCGAAACCCCATGCCATACAACACGTATTGTTTACTGGCTGAGGAGAAAAGCTCCTGGCGAAGATTGGTTTCTAACAGGCCTGGCGGTTGACTTTGCCATAACTGCAACGCTTCCTGCAGGCTGTCCGTCCAGGATGCAGGATCGGCATGTGCCTGCCAGTAGGGGCTGTCGCGGCGTTCACTGAGCACATAATGCAGTTTGATAAAATCAATAATCTCGTCCCAGCGTGCGTCCGTCATGTCATTGTAGCGCTTACGAAGTACTGCCATGGCGGCACGGCTGCGCGGCAATTGTTCGGCTATCCACTCCGCCGACTTTTCAATCAGTACCAGCGCCGTGGCCTCCAGCGGCTCAACAAAACCCGCAGAGACCCCGATGGCAACACAGTTATGTTCCCAGAACCGTGCCCGGTGGCCGGGGTCAAAGCGGATGGTTCGCGGCATAATTGCTTTCTGGCTTAATGACTGATCACTGCTGATATAGGCTCTTAATGCATCTTCGGCCTGGCTTTCGGTGGTTAGCTCACTGGCAAAAACATGGCCAATGCCGCGGCGCGACTGTAACGCGATATCCCACACCCAGCCGTGAGGCCTGGCTGTCGCCACGGTGCACGATGCGATGGGTGTTTGGTCACCGACATGATTCACCTGGGCTGCCACTGCCGTGTCGTTAAATAAAATGTGCCGTTTAGAGACAAAGGGGACATTGTAATGCTGCCCGATTAAGCGCGCACTAAAACCACTGCAATCAATAAATAAGTCACCTGCTAACGGCTCGCCCTGGGCCAGTTCGATAGCGGCTATTGCGCCATCGGGATGACTCTGGATCCCGGCAACATGGGCGCTTTTATACTGAACGCCGAGTTGCTCAGTGCAATGGCGATGAAGGAGCGCAACAAATTTATCGGCACTTAAATGGTAACCGTAATTAAAATTGTAAGCATATTCGGGTAATTGGGGCATTTTCGGCGCCTGATAGCGCTCACATGCCATGCCCTGAGCACAGACCCAGGACTCAAAGTCGCCCGGGCAGCCTTCATCGTGCCAGGCCTCAACCAGGTTGACCGCGCCAAAACCCGCAGGTGCCGTGAAGGGATGGTAATACTTATCCTCACCGCCCTGCTGCCAGCCAACAAACTTCGACGCCTGCTTAAAGCTGGCATCACACTCACTGAGAAACTGCTTTTCGGCAATGCCCAGCAAACGCAGCGTATCGCGCATGGTAGGCCAGGTTCCTTCACCTACGCCAAGGTTTTTAACGTCCGGCGATTCCACCAGAATAACTTCAGTACGGCTGTTCTCGCCAACCAGAGGGTTTTTGGCCGCAATAATACCAGCGGTAAGCCAGCCGGCGGTACCGCCGCCTACAATCACAACACGGGTGATGTTCTCTTGCATGCCTGGCCCTTACTTAACCTGCTCGCTGGCCGGACAATAGCGGGCAATAAAGTCGGCGTGGGCAGGTAACTGGCCCAACGCATTATTAACCGATTGCTTAAAAGCACTGAGCTGTTGTTTCAAACTGTCGGTGGGTAACATTCGACTTGCCCCATGATGCTGAGCTGGCATCAGGCCCTGGCCCATCATTACCTGCACCCAGGAGTCTACTCTGAACAGCGCCACATCGTCGGGCCATACATAGCCGTTGTGCGAAAAGATAGCCATACGATGGGCTAACGGCTCGGGAATATCCATAGTGCGGTAATGCTCCCAGAAATCACTATCTGTACGTTTTGTCAGGTTATAATGCAGAATAATAAAATCGCGGATGGTCTCCATCTCTTTTTGCGTTTCGCGATTATATTGCTCGGCCAGCAGTTGATGGTCACCGCTAAACGGAAACAGCTTCATCAGGCGGATAAGCGCAGTAGTCACCAGGTGAATACTGGTGGATTCCAGCGGTTCTAAAAAGCCACTGGCCAAACCAACGGCAATACAGTTCTTATGCCAGGCTTTTTCCCGTCGGCCGGTCTTAAACTTAAGATAACGGGGCTCGGTTAGCATTTCGCCGTCGAGGTTTTGCTTCAACGTTGCCAGAGCATCCTCGTCACTTAAAAAACGACTGCTGTAAACAATACCGTTACCCACCCGTGATTGTAGCGGAATGCGCCACTGCCAACCGGCTTTGTGGGCGGTGGCGATAGTGTAAGGTTTAGGCGCTTCAGTAGATTGAGTTTGAATGGCAATCGCCCGATCGGCAGCGAGCCAGTGACTCCAGTCTTCATATCCGACACCAAGGTGTTCGCCGATTAACAGTCCCCTAAAACCGGTGCAATCAATAAACACATCCCCTTCGATCGCAATACCCGTATCCAGTGTCAATCGAGTCAGGTTACCGCTTTGCGGGTCGGTATCTACCGACTGAATTTTACCTTCACAACGGGTAACACCTGCGGCTTCGGATTTTTTCCTAAGGTAAGCTGCATAGGCCGTGGCGTCGAGGTGGTAGGCAAAGTTAAGCGGCCGATTGCCAATTTTAGTGGCAAACTTATTGGCTTTGGCAGCCTTTAATTCCAGGCAATAGTCTTCCAGACTATCCTGCTGACCGTTAGCCGCAGCTTCCATCCAGAATTCATGAAATTCGGCCATCCACGAACGCTGACCGATTTCGCCGAACGAGTGAATATAACTGTCACCGTCGTATGCCCAGTTATCAAACTGAATACCCAGCTTAAAGGTGGCGTTCGTCGCGACCATAAACTCACGTTCGTTGATGCCCATCAGCTGATGAAAATTACACATGGTAGGAATGGTTGCTTCCCCTACTCCCACGGTGCCAATCTGATCAGACTCAACTAAGGTGATATCCAGCACGTTACCTAAACGGGTCACTAAACTAAACGCGGTTAACCATCCGGCAGTGCCGCCGCCGGCTACAACAACACGGGTTTTCTTTTGCGCCATTAATTTAAGCCTATTTATCGATTAAGGTTATTCAGTAACATTGCGCGTAAACGGCGCGCCGATAATTCATCCATCTGTGCCAGCGGACCATGACATTCCACCGGCAAATGCTCGATGACTTTTTCACCATCACCAAACACATAATAGTCAAACAATGCGCGCCAGGCGGCTTTTTCCTCAGCCGGTTTGTCGCGCAGGGTTAGCATGCCATGCATGAGCAGGTCCATGGGATTGCCCAGATAAGGTTTGGCTGTCATCCACCAGAAATTAACCATAATGTTAAAGCGGTCGAACGCCCTGACTTCATGCCACCACATACTGGGATAATACAGTCCGTCACCGGGTTCGAGATCAGCGATCCAGGCATTTTCCAGCGCGGTTTTTAAGCGTGGGAATTTTTCAAAGTCGGGTTCATCAAGATTAGCAGTGGTGACCACCTGCCCGCCGGGCGTCGGCGACAACGGACCGGGATAGAGATTGTCTACCTGATCTGGCGAAAACAGGGTAAAACGGCGTTTTCCCAATACGCAACAGGCAATGTTTTTGGGCTGATCAAAATGCGCTGCCGCCACCGATTCAGTGCCAATCCAGATTTTGGGTACCGGCTGGTTATTGGTAAATTCCGGATGCGAAAAATTAAGTGTATTGGCTTTACTTAATTCAGGCAGGCCCTGATCGAATCGCAAAGAGTTGATGTACAGGTATTCGTGCTCATCAATACTGAAGCCCGCTTTGATTTGTGCCAGCACGTCGGTCAGCCGCGTCTTTTCACTGCTATAGTTAAAGCCGGTGCAGGTGTCGTTGTAACCAAAGCGTGACTTAATGTGTGCTGGCGCACGATAGGCCAGCAGTGGCTGACCAGTATCGTTTTGAGTAAGCTGCACCATCGCCTGCTCAACAGACTCCTTGCCGGCCTGCACCAGCGGCCAGCTGTTTACCAGCCCTTTAAGTATTACCGGTTTATTTAACGCAAAAAGATCGTCAAAAGGAATGTTGTCGGGTGAAATGCCGTCTAACACAAGTACCTGATTGGCCGTCATAGTAATGCGTCCTTAAATAATTACAGTACTGCCGACTTAGCGTTCTTTAGCTCGATAAGACGCTGAAAATTGCCCATTGAAGACAGAATGAAAAATAATGAGCTAAGGATACCGTACTGATTGAGCTTAGCGAGTTGATCCCCCTCAAGGGCGCTGAGCTTTTGCTGGTTAATCGTGTAGTAGTTGTTGAGATTAACCTGTTCAACATTACTTAACTTAATCTGAATTGACACCGGTTCCAATAAATCCAGCTCATCAATTAAGGTAAATAAAGTGTGGTTATACTGTGCGCCGGTCTCAATGGTTTGCAGCGCCTTTTTGACATACTGCAGGTACTGTGACTCGCCTCCCATAGGCATAAACACGGCTTCCCCTTCATTACTGTTTACCCGCGCATCGTCCATATCGAGGCAGATTTTAGGGTCCGTAGGTTCGCCACTGTCGTTTTTACTGTAGCCTATGCTAAACGGGCCACGAGCCAGTAAAGCCGGCACATAACGGGTTGTCCAGCCGCTCGCGGATAAAAACAGGTTTTCATTTTTTTCCAACCCCAGAATAGCATGCAACTGTAACGACTCAGTCTCTTCGCCGCGATAAATGAGGATGGGGAATTCTTTTTGTAACTCAGTGATTTCAGAAGCATAGATCTGACAACGGTTGACGTTATCACTGGTACTGTTGGTGTCACTGACACTGATCTTGATATCAGCGTGATCAACGTTATTTAAAACGGCAATATTAGACATAGGAAAATTCGCTAAATAGCTAAGAAGAAACGATTAGTCTGCATCCTACCCTTAGCTGTGGTGACAGGCAAATGCTGACTTGACTACAACCGGGAAATGCCTGACCGGCACGGGTGCGCCGGTCAGGTTTTTACATCACTTAGAACGTGTAACGCGCGTTCAGAACGTAGCGTCTGTCCAGTTCCTGGATAAAGAAGGTGTTGTTGTAGCTGCGTCCATACTGGCGCTGGCCTTCTTCAGTCAGGTTGATGATATCCATGCTGACGGTCAGGTTTTCGCTGAACTCATAGCTAACGTTTACATCCACTTGCTCGTACTCGTCGATAAACAGCGGGTTACGAACAGAAGATACACCACGGTTAACTTCGCTCAGGAACGAGTCACGCCAGTTGTAAGCAACACGAGCAGACAGGCCGTCCATTTCGTAAATTAATACAATGTTGGCACTGTCAGACAGACCTTCCAGAGCGAACTGGTCTACTGCCGGATCGGCGCCTACGTCGTAACCGATATCACCGTCTACGATGGTGAAGTTAGCCTGATAACCAAAGCCTGACTCACCAAAGAAGTGCTGCCACGCTAACTCGTAACCCGAGATACGAGCACTTTGGTTGTTAACTGGCTGAGTCACCTCAAACAGCATGTTTGGATCGCCCGCTACCGGACCAACACTGTAGTTTGCGAATACTTCATCTGCGAAGGCCTGACCTTCCTGGAAGTCATCTGCCCCGCCCGGGAATGCATCCGGATTAGACAGCAGTGCTGTCATAGTAAAGAAGTTACGTTCGGTGACTTCGATACCACGTGACTCAAGCTCTGCAATCGCATCGCCAGACACTGTGCCAGCCTGACCTGAGGTTGGATCCTGTAAGCCAAACAGGCTCTGTGATACCTGCTGAGTACCTACGAAGTTATCTACGTCTTTACGGTAGTAACCCACAGACACCATGCTCGACTCACCATAGTAGTATTCCAGTGACAGGTCGAAGTTGTTTGACTCCAGCGGATCCAGTGCTGCGTTACCGCGGCTACCAGAGCCCTGACCACCCAGGTAAGTTGGACGGCTAGGCGCGCCAATGCTGGTTGCAGTGTACATCTGGTTGTAAGCAGGACGAGCCAGGGTCATGCTGTAAGAGAAACGGGCTTTCAGATCATCGGTCAGGTTAACTGACAAATCGATGTTCGGCAGCAGCGCCTCATAAGAGTGCTTCTCTGCCAGTGCATCGGTACCACTACCCAGCTGGATACGGAAATCGTTATCTGATAACCAGATAATTTGCTCAGGTACCGATTGCAGAGAGATAGACTCAACGTCTGTCTTCTCGTAACGCAGACCCACTACCAGGTTAGCTTCAAAGCCACCGATTTCGCCGTCCATTGTTGCCATACCGTAAAGTGACATGATGTCTTCTTTAACAGTATTGTTGTCAGACGCTACGGCTGGCAGATCGCCTGGAGTGAAACCATAGGCAGGCGCAACACCTTCTAACAGGTGTACAGCGTTACCAACAAACGACACGCTACCCAGTGGGATAGTGGTCGCGCCAGCTGGAACAGCCATACCATCAGCACCAGCAACACCGCTCATGTCATGATCTTCAAACGCACAGGCAGTACAACCGATTTCCAGCAGACCTTCAGGGATATTACCTACATCAGATACACCCCAGCCACCCAGCTGTGCTTCAGTTTCGTAGCGAACCTGGTTCATTTCAGTGCTCATGTAGCCCACACCGAAATCAAGTTTGATATCTGAACCCTGGTCCCAGGTACCGTCTAAACGGAACTGGGCAACGTCAGACGTCTGGTCAGAAGAAATTGCACGGGTAACCTGAGGACCTACGTCCGGCAGATCGAAAATACCGTTGTCGTTACCTTTCTGAGAATCGTCAACCACGATGCTTGCCTGAGGCATGTGTTGACCGAAGTCAACCGTTTGCCAGCCAGCAGCAGCACCCGCCACGTTGAAACGAATGACGTTTTTACCGTATGGACCAGCACCGCCACTCTTCGCCTCGGCAACAGACGCATCAAAACGCACGTTCAGTGAATCATTCGCCCACCAGTCAACGTTAAAGCCAAATGATGACAACTCATCCTTCGCACCCATTACCAGGTTTTGGAAGAAGAAGTCTTTACCGCCATCGATGTCTTCAGTGAAGCGGATTGGCGTAGCAACAACAGGGTTACCGTCAAATTCCATATCGGTAAACTGACGTGCAAACCAGATACCATCAACTACAGAAGTAGACTGGATCTCGTTGCTCGCGTAAGTTGCATCCGCAGTGATGGTCATTTCATCACTTGGTGCGTACTGAACGGTCAGCATACCGTTGATACGTTCACGGTTGTCTTGGTTAACACCTAAACCCAGGTTAGAAGGCATTGCAACCAGCTGGCCCTGAGTGGGAGCACTGGTAACGTTTGCACCCTGAACCAGACCAAAAGTGCCCGGAGAGTTAACATCCCAGTTATATAACTGGTAGTTTTCAACACTCATGTGGCGGCTACCAGAGTCACGCTCCTGGTAAGAACCAAAATACTGATACACCAAAGTTAGCGTCTTCGTTAACCCAGTTAGCCACACCACTCATTTCTGGTGTTACGCCATCACCACTTTCGTCTTTAACCGCTTTAACACCCACAGACGCACGGTTATCACCCTGTGCAAGTGGCTTTAAAGTATTGATATTGATTGTTGCACCGATACCACCTGAAGGTACCGCTGCGCGACCTGTTTTATAAACTTCAATGCCGCTAACACCTTCAGATGCCAGGTTAGAGAAGTCGAATGAACGAGTTGTACCAGAAGCGCCCTGATCAAGCGGGTTACCGGTAATTGAGGCAACGTTTGCGGCTGGCATCTGACGACCGTTCAGGGTTATCAGGTTGAAATTACCACCAAAACCACGAACAGTTACTTCAGAACCTTCACCGTTTACACGGTTGATTGATACACCCGTGATACGCTGTAGCGATTCAGCCAGGTTAGTATCCGGGAATTTACCCATGTCTTCAGCAGAGATGGCGTCAACAACACCAGTAGACTGACGCTTTACGTTCATTGATTGTGACAGACTGCCACGAACGCCGCGTACTTCGATCTTTTCAACTGTTTCCGCTTGTTGTGCCTGAACGCCTGTGGCGACCATCACATAAAGTGCCCCGGATACAGCAGTTGCTAGCTTGCTTTATAAAACATAATTTGGTTTCCAATGAGATTAACACTTTTTTATTTATATGCGCCGTTGGCCTTAACCAACTGTCATCTGATACCCAACCGATTAACCGATAATTAAGTGCAGGCTGACCTGCTGTTGCCTTGACGCAGTGCTAAATTCAATACAGTTCTCTCAATCCGTATTGAACCGTTACAACGGGAAATCAGGTTAACCGTTTGTAACGCCCCATATGTATAGTTACATTTTCGTAACAATGCAAGCTTTTTGTAAAGCAGATTAACTAATTGATAAGATTTTAACACTTCAACCCTGTTTGGTGCGATCTTTGCTTTGCATTAGGGTAGTAAAAAACTCATGAAACAAACTCATTCTAATCGATTTTATAAACAAACTTTATGAATAATCAGCATTAATCTGCTGTATATTAAACAGGCGTTTAACGATCAGATGAAGCGACGCAATCTGATAAAATAACAGTGAAATTTATTTTTTTATTTTATATCAGCAATTTAAGTTTATCTTTTGTGGTTTAAGCATAGCGATTATTTGTGTAATGCTGGATTTTGTGCCTGACTTACTGTTAATTAGTGCAAAGCAGCAGCAAAATACCGGATATACCTTTTAAGAATTTAAAAAGCAGGTATATTAACAAATCATCTTGCAACAGTGACTTAACATATCGATAACTAAAGCATTTGTTGCCTAATGCAATAATAATCAAACTGAGCAAATCAGTAGAGAAATGTGTTAATAAAAATGAAACAAACAGACCCCCTACAAAACGGCACACCTCTCGCTCTGATGACCGACAGGCAATTTTTTCACTGTCTGAAAGAACATGGTCCGATGACGCGAGCCGCCATAGCCAAGAAAACCGGTATTTCCCGGCCGACGATTTCAGAATCGGCGCAGCGGCTGGAGAAAAGCGACCTGGTGGTAGAAACCAGCCGTAAAACCAGAAATAAGCAAGGCCGTGCCGGCGTTATTTACGAAATAAACGCCGCTAAAGGGCTGACTCTGGCCATTGCCATCGATGTAAAGCAGATCCAGCTACGTCTTACCGACCTGTCTTTAAAAGTGATTCGTGATCAGTGCTTTTATATTGACCCGGGCTGGCAACAAGCAGAACTGGAAGAGGCTATTTTACGCTTTATCCGTCTGGCCGTGCAGGACCAGTCTTCGCCGTTACTGGCCATTGGCATTTCAGTTGCGGTACCGGTTAACTCACAAACCGGTGAAATTCTGGCATTGCCCTACTCTAAGTTCAGTATTATCCATGGCATTAACTTCAAAGCACTGCTTGAGGAGCATTTTGCCTGCCCGGTTACCCTCGACAACGACGTTAACTGGGCTACGCTGGCGGAAAAATCCCTTGGTATCGCTAAAAACGTCTCTGATTTTGTATTTATTTACTTTGGCGAGGGAATTGGTGCCGGGATTTATCTGGACAACCATCTGATCAGAGGCTCAACCGGTATCTCCGGCGAAATTGGGCATATCATGGTCAATGATAAAGAAAACCTGCAGGACTTTGTATCTAATCATCACCTCCAGCAAGCCCTGGAAGATGGCGTGAATTTAACCGGCCACCCGGCTATTTCACAAATTGGCACTACTCTGGCAACCATCGCGGCGGTCATCAACCCGAAGATGTTTGTACTGGGTGGGCCAATGACAAAATACCCACAGTTTATTCCGGCTATTATTAAACAAATCCAGCCCCAGCTGTTTAATAAGGTCAGCTTTATTCCCAGTAATGCGCCTAACTATGCGCCATTAAACGGCGTTCAGGCAGGCACTTACGAACTGGCTTTAAGTTCCCTTGGCCTGCCCTCACCGCCCGAGGCCGAATAACTAGAATACGGCGCTCAGCAGGAGCGCCAGTATAAAGGCTATCGTGCCTAACAGGGTTTCCATAACAGTCCAGGTTTTTAAGGTGGTTTTCTCATCCATTTGCAACAACCGTGACACCAGCCAAAAGCCCGAATCATTAAAATGTGACAGCACCGTAGCGCCCCCGGCAATGGCAATAACAATACAGCATAAATCTATCGCACTGAGGCCCGGAACCTGAGTTACTACCGGCGCAATCAACGCCGCGGTGGTCGTTAAGGCAACCGTGGCTGAGCCCTGCGCAACCCGCAAACAAACGGAAATCACAAACGCCGCCACTATAACCGGTAAGCCATTGTCTACCAGTAGTTGCGCAAACGCATCGCCTATCCCTGCAGCACGCAGCACACCACCAAACATTCCGCCGGCACCGGTGACCAGAATAACGGCACTTAAAGGCCCAAGCGCATCATTGCATAAACCTTCGTATTGCTTACGGTTGAATTGCTTGCGAAATAACCCAAACGCTATGAGCAGGGTTAATAACAGTGCTACCGGCGTCTTGCCAAGTAAACGCAGACCACTTAAAAAAGGCGACTCTTGCGGGATCATGCCAGCAACCTGCAGAGTATTCACCACGGTATCAAGGCAAATGAGACCAAACGGCAACAAGAGCACCGCGATAACCCGGGCAAAAGCAGGTTGCCTCTGGCTGTTGGGGTTAGATTCGCTATCAGTAAACCATGCGGGCAGGTCTATATTAAACCGCTTGCCAGCGTACATGGCATAAAGGTAACTGCCTGCATACCAGGTAGGGATAGCAATCACCGTTCCCACTATCAGCAACAGTCCAATATTTGCCCCCAGCAAATCAGCCGCGGCTACGGGCCCCGGGTGTGGCGGCACAAAGGCATGCATTACAGCAAACGCACCGGCCGCAGGAAGCACGGTTAACAGGGTTGATTGCTGCAAGCGCCTCGCCACACTCAGCAGGATGGGCATCATCACAATAAGCCCGGCATCAAAGAAGATCGGAAAACCAAACAGCAACGAAGTAATACCCAGAGCCAGTGGTGCTCGCTCGAGACCAAACAGGCTAATCATGCGCTGGGCCAGCACATCTGCCCCGCCGCTGCTCTCTAGTAACTTACCAATCATGCCGCCAAGACCTACCAGCAGGGCCACTGCGGCCAGCGTACTGCCGAAGCCCTGCATCATAACAGGCAGCACGTCAGCAGCGCCGATACCGGTTACCAGGGCAGTAATCAGACTTACTGTAATTAACGCAATGAGCGCATGCACCCGGGCTACAATAATCAGTCCCATCAGCACCAGAACCATGGTCAGTCCGGTTAACAGTAAAACAATATTGTCAGTTTGATTGCTCGCAATATCCATGAAATCTCGTTGTATTCTCTATTTAACTATTCACACAGCCGTCAAGCCGAGCTAAAATGTTACGCATAACATTTAGCAGAACATTTTTTTAACAAGAACGCAAGCAGACTCTATGACAGCCATCGATAAAATCCCCGCTCCCTGTTGCATTATAGTTATGGGCGTCAGCGGCAGTGGTAAAAGTACGGTTGGTGAACGTCTCGCAGAGGCTGCCAGCGCCGCCTTTATTGACGGTGACGACCTGCACCCGCCGGCGAATATAGCTAAAATGTCGCGGGGTGAAGCGCTCAATGATGAAGACCGAGCGCCCTGGCTAAAACAGATTGCCGCGACTGCCGAGCAGCATGTTACAGCAGAAAAAACGGTAGTGATTGTTTGTTCTGCACTGAAAAAGCAGTACCGGGATATATTTCGTGCGCATATCAGTCGCGTAAGCTTTGTTTTTCTGGATGGCCGGTTTGAGCTTATTAAACGTCGGATGGAAGCACGTCAGGCACATTTTATGAAAGCCGAAATGCTGGAAAGTCAGTTTAATACGCTGGAACGGCCTGCTGCTGACGAACAGGATGTGTACGCCGTGGATATTGAGTTACCTATTGAAGAGTTGGTTGCTGATATTCAGCGTCACCTGCCGCTCATTTCACCGGATTAACTCAACGATTCTCCCTCGGTGTAAGAAAAGCCCAGATCAAAAAGCTTATCAGAGGGCGCTTTACCGTTGATCACATCAATAAGAAGGCGTGCGCTTTTAATCCCAATGGCCTGACGCGGGGTCACCACACTGGTGAGTTTAGGTTGCATGGTAAGGCCGATATCCAGCCCGTTATAACCCATCACAGAAAGATCATCCGGTATCCGTATACCTTCATTTTTACAGTACTGCATGGCCCCTACAGCCAAATCATCATTTGTACAAAATATACCATCCACCCTGTCAAAGGTATCGAGCGCCTGCTGCAGCAATTTCATGCCCTGCGAAAAACTCGACTGAAACGGTGTAGCCACGGTTTGCGGAGTAAGCCCTGCTTCCCACATAGCCTGCTCGTAGCCTTGCTGACGCAGCATGGTTCGTCGGTCCAGCCGGGCTGCCAGATAAACAATGTGCTGTTTATTGCTGGCAATCATCCGGGTTACCGCATTAAAAGCAGCCGCTTTATGATCGAGCCCTACCACCATATCTATTGGGGCTTCCGGTAACTCCATGCACTCCACAACCGGAATGCCCGCCTGCTTTAACATTGTTCGGGTGCGGTCGGTATGTTCGGTTTCGCAAAGGATCATGCCATCCACCTGATAAGACAGCAACATTTCAATCTTGCGTTCTTCTACCTTGGGATCATAGCCTGAATGAGCCAGTAATATGTCGAAAGATTCTGCGTTGGTAATGGTTTCAATGCCATCCACCAAAGCAGAAAACACCTGGTTTGATAAAGATGGGATGACCACACCAATGGTGCGACTCAGCGCTCTGGACATTAACGCCGGCGCGCGGTTATGAATATAGCCGGAATGTTTTACCGCCTGAGCAATTTTTTCGCGCGTGGCGGGAGCTACTTTTTCTGGAGAACGAAAATACCGGGAGACCGTCATTTTGGTAATGCCCAGTTGATCGGCAATATCTTGTAGGGAGGCGCGATTGGTCATAAATGTTAACAGACATAATTGGTCATCGAACACCTATGTTACACGTAACATTTTGTTGTGGGAATACCAATCTTTGGCTTAAGCATTTAAATGCAGTGCGTTAAAACAGTGCATCACCCATATTCAGGTTAGTGCAAAGCCGGTAGGTTTATTACTATACCGGCTTTAAGATAGCGGCCAGAAGCCAGTATTCAGTCTGCTGTGCTGATTTGCCGCAGTCGTGCAGCGCTGTTATCACACCAGTAGCAATTTTCTGCAGGCTTAAGTTCAATGGCCTGGGTAAAAGCCTGCTTTGCCTGTGCATACTGCCCGTTAACAAAATACGCTTCCCCAAGACTGTCCCACAAATTACCGTCATCCCTGAACAGATCGACATTCAGCAGCAACAGGGCTATTGCATCGTTATATCGTTCATTATCTATTAACCGCAAACCGGCACGATTCAGAGTACGCTTGTTATCAATCCTGCTGGCAAACGTTTCCTGCAACACCGCCTTTTTGCGCTCAGGGTTACCGGCTGTGCGCAGCGATAGTCCTGCAATTTGACTGGTGATGCCGGTCTCAAACGCCGGTAACGGTTCCTTTTCAAAAAGGTATTGCTCGATGTAATAAGGCAAGGCCATGGTACTTTCCACCAATGCGTTAGAGGCAAACAGGATAAGTATCTGTTCGTCAGGCAACCAGCGAAAATCAAAGTAGTAGGTACCATTTGAGCCATTGTGACCAATAAAAGTGGTTTCCCGGGGGGTTGGCATAATTGCCCAGCCATAACCATAGTGGCTGGTGCCCTCCTCGTTTTCTGCCACATGGGGCTCAAAGAGCTGATCACGGTATTTTGCAGCCAACACCGATTCGCTCTGCAGCGCTTGTGCCCACAGATACATATCATTCATGGTGGACAGCATGCCGCCATTCCCTTTCAGTGGCCAGGCGATAGCCGCGTCCTCAAAATACTTATCCCGGGTACTGCCCGTCTCTACTTCGCCAAACAAATAGCCGGCAGCCGCAGGGAGTTCTGCCAGTAGCGGATTAAGATAGCCAGTATGGCGCATACCGGCTGGCTCAAATAAGGCCTCCTGAAGGTACTCTTCGTAGGACATCCCGCTGACCAGCTCAATGATCCGCGCCAGAATACTGTAACCGGCATTTGAATAGGCGTAGCCTTCACCTGGCGCAAAATATAGCGGTAAAGCAAATAACCGGTTAAAGAACTCGTCCGTAGGAACGTGTGTGAAATCTCTCGCTCCAATACCATTGGCAATACCGGCTGAATGGGTAAGAAGCTGATGCAGGGTGATAGCTTGTTTATCTTCGGGCAGGCGGTTAAAAAACCGGCTAATTGGCATTGCAGTGCTCAGCTTGCCCTGTTGTACAAGATGCATCACTGCCGCGGCGGTAAATTGCTTGGTTACCGAGCCGGTATCAAACAGGGTATCGGCGGTTATAGCTGTACTCCTCAGCCGCTCTGTTTTTCCGTAACCTTTATTTAAACGGAGCTTACCGTTTTCAGCAATTAATACGGCGCCGCTGAAACCGTTAGCCTCCGCAGTCGTTAAATACTGATCAAGCTGATTAAAGTCGGCTGCATCGGCAGCTAAAACCATGGGACTGGTAACTATTACCAGGGCAAGCAGGACTATTTTGGGTAAACGCATCACCAACTCCGTTTCAGGTGCTTTTTAATATAGTCGCAAACGCAGCCCAAAAAGTTTTATTGTTGCTGCTGATGTTTAATCGTCTGCCACTGAGAAACAAAACAGTTGTATAGTGTCTGGTCGAAGAGGTAAAAATCAATCTTAAGTGCCCCGGCAAATTGTAAACAAGCGTTAATAGCCACGCTTGCCGCCTCCTTATGAGGGTAGCCATAAACACCACAGGATATAGCCGGGAAAGCCACCGATTGGCAGCCGTTATGAACGGCCAGCTGGCAACTTTGCTTGTACGCACTGGCAAGGGTTTGGGCAGGATGTGGATCCTGATGATAGATGGGCCCCACCGTATGAATAACAAATTTAGCCGGCAGGTTGCCCGCCGGGGTAATTCGCGCTTCTCCCGGAGGACAGCGCACGCCATCTTTTAAAGCTACCGCCTGACAGGCTTTTAAGAGCGCCAGACCTGCAGCCCGGTGAATGGCACCATCAACGCCACCGCCGCCAAGCATGGCCGGGTTAGCCGCATTAACGATAGCGTCGGTGGTTGCACCGGTAATATCACCCAGCACGAAGCGAATTGCCATAAGCGTATACCGTTCAGGGAATAAGCTCTTTACTATGCCACTGCCCCTGGTGTTTTTCAAAACACTGCCGCTGCTGCGGGTTACCGCGCAGATTAAGGTAATCCACACTTTCTACCAGTAGGGTTAGTACGCAGAAATGATCGGGCGGGAAATTCGTGTTGGCACTGTGATCAATCAGAGACTTTTTCGGTGCTGTGCGCTCGGAGCCGGGCTCGCCCCATAAAAACTGTTGCCGGGCTGCCACTGACAAACGCTCCCAATGTTGCTGGCACAACGCTCTGTCATCGTTCGGCGTATCCACCCTGCAGCTTACCCTCATTCGGTATTGTTCACGGGTTTTGGCGAAATACCAACAAACCGCCGCATGAGGATTGCTATGCAACTCAGTAACTTTCTTGTTGCGGGTGTCGGTAACCACCCACATCAGGGACTGGTTCTCATCAACCCCGCGACATACCACAGTGCGATTATGCGGCAGGCCACCGCTATCGACCGTCGCCAGCTGGAAATAGCGGCTTTCCGGCATATCCCGGGTTTTATCGAGACTTTTTAAAAGTAACACGCGCCAGTCAGACATAGTGTTTAACTATTTGGCTTAATGGCAGAGAACAGGCGATAAAAATTCGCTGTAGTGGCTTTAGCCAGTTCAGCCACACTGATACCGCGAAGTTCAGCAATAAATTCAGCGACTTCTACCACATAGCCGGGCTGATTGGGTTTACCGCGATGGGGCACCGGTGCCAGCCAGGGCGAATCGGTTTCAATCAGTAACCGCTCAAGAGGAATAGCCTTGGTTACCGCCTGTAATTCTGCGGCAGACTTAAAGGTAACAATGCCGGAAATAGAAATATAAAAGCCCATTTCCATGGCCGCCTCGGCCATGGGTAAATCTTCGGTGAAGCAATGCAGTACACCAATAGTGTGATCGGCTTTGTACTGCTTTAACAGCGCGATGGTATCTTCGCGAGCATCGCGGGTGTGAATGATCAGCGGTTTGTTGGTTTCATTGGCCACTTTGATATGGTCGATAAACGACTGGATCTGCACCTCACGGGTGTCTTCGCTGTAATAGTAATCCAGTCCGGTTTCGCCAATTGCAATCACCTTATCGCTACTGGCCGCTGCCAGCAAGGTGTCGTAATCGCAAGCATCTTCCTGATGCAAAGGGTGTACGCCACAGGATACCGACACATCATCGAAACCGCTGACTGTGCTAAGCATCTGCGGGTAATCTTTTACCGATACCGACACACAAAGAAAGTGTTCCACCCCGCGCTGGCGGGCAAATGCCAGCGTTTGGGCCAACTCTTCGGTATTTTGTTTCAGGCGGTCGAGATGACAATGAGAATCTACAAACAAAAAAAGCTCCTTAGGCTTGTTTTAGTAATGAAAAAATCTGGCTCAACAGCAGCACTTTATTAACGCCGGGGTGACGTCCCCTGACAGCATAGGCAATACAGTGCTGATAACGCTGCAAGTCTTCTTTACGCTGTGTTTTGCAGTATTGATCATGATAATACTGCTGGCACCAGTAAATCACCTGTTCTGCATGCTCCTGCCATTTCGACGCCACTTCCGTGACATCCTGGTTATTACCCAACAAGGCTTCCAGACCGGTGAGAAAATCCCGGTAACTCAGCGCACTTTCATCGGTTAACGCCCGGGCTACCCGCAGTGGCGCATTACCATAAGCGTTGAGTAGCGCCTGATCAACCTCATCATGGCCCTGGCCTGCCAGCCAGCTAAGACTTTGTTGTGCGGATGGTGTAGCAATGACGTGTTTTTCGCAGCGACTTAAAATGGTCGGCAGTAATCCGGCTACCCGGTGCGTTAATAACAACAGGTAAGTGTTGTCGGTGGGCTCTTCCAGCGTTTTAAGTAAAGCATTAGAGGCCGCTTCGGTCATCCGCTCGGCTGCCGGAATGATCAACACTTTGTGACGGCCGATCTGCGCCGTGGTATTTAACTTACCAATAGCTTCACGGATGGCATCAACGCCTAGCTGTTTATCGCTTTCCAGCACGTAACGGTCGGGATGGGTACCTGCCTCAATCAGTTTGCAACTCTGGCATTCACCGCAGGGGCCGTCACTCCTCGGGTGCAAACACAGTATGGCCTGCATCAGGGCATCAGCTAACTCACGCTTGCCCACGCCCTGCGGGCCACTTAGCAAAATGCCATGGTGTAGTGTACTGGCCTGAAAGCGCTGTACCAGCTGCTGATATCGCTCGGCTAACCAGGGTAACGCTAGCATGAAAGATACTGCTCCAGCGTGCGTTGAACATCCCGGTGCACATCGGCCATAGGCTGCATAGCATCAATGGTGATGATGCTGCTATCGGCAGCAGCCAGTTGCAGATAACGGGCGCGGGTGCGCTCAAAAAAGCCCAGCCCGGCTAACTCAATGCGATCCAGCTCACCACGCCCGCGGGCACGTTCTAAGCCCACAGCGGGCTCGACATCCAGATACAGAGTGAGATCGGGTTTAAACCCTTTTAACGTAATATCACTGAGCGCCGACAGCGTGGTCTGCGCAATCTCGCGCCCCCCCCCCTGGTATGCTTGCGAGGATAAATCGTGGCGATCGCCGATCACCCAGCTGCCTGCATCCATAGCCGGCTTGATCACGTTAGCCAACAGTTGCGCCCGCGCGGCATACATCAGCATCAGTTCGGTTTCCTCCACCACATTTTCCTGCCAGTTTTGCTTTACGCAGTTGCGAATGGCCTCAGCCATGGGTGTGCCGCCGGGTTCCCGGGTTGTCACGGTAGTAAAGCCTTTTGACTTAACCGCTTGTTCTACCAGTGCAATCACTGAACTCTTGCCGGCCCCTTCAAGGCCTTCAACGACGATAAACTTACCTGACATCTATGGTTGCCCATCCTTTCGGTTTAACTGGAACTCTCGTACCGCTTGATTATGTTCTTCTAATGTATTGGAAAACTGGTGGCTGCCATCACCGCGAGCCACAAAATAAAGCTCCGTCGTCAGCGCAGGCTGCAAGGCCGCATCAATAGCAACCCGGCCAATCATGGCAATGGGCCCTGGCGGTAGCCCTTTATGCACGTAGGTATTGTAAGGGGTATTCTCGCGTAAGTGTTTGCGGGTCAGATTCCCGTCGAACCGTTCACCGAGTCCGTAAATGACCGTTGGATCGGTTTGCAGCCGCATATTCTGCTCCAGACGATTCACAAATACCCCGGCAATACGCGCTCGTTCCGATGCCAGTGCGGTTTCTTTTTCGATAATCGACGCCATGGTTAACACATCCACCGGCGCCTCATAGGGCAAGCCTGGTTCGCGTTTAGCCCACATCTGAAGTAAATAGTCCTGCATGGCAGCAGACGCTCGTTTGAGGATCTCACTGGCTGGCGTCTGATTTGTAAAGTGATAGGTGTCCGCCAGCAGCAGGCCTTCAAGACTATTTAATGGCTCAGCGCTGTAGGGCTGCCATTCAGCAATAAGGCGCTGAACAAGTGCCTCCTCATTAGCAGTGAGGTCAGCTTTAAGGCGCGGATGGGCTTTAAGCGTTGTCAACCATTGCTGGTAGGTTTGGCCTTCAATCAGGCTGATATCAAACTGTACTTCCTCGCCATGGGAGAGTAATTCAAAAGCGCCCGCCAACGTTAATGGCGGCTCAAAGGCATAAGTACCGGCGAGAATAGGCTGGCCACCATAAACTAGCTTAAGCCACAGCCGGGCTGCAAGCGTAGGCATGGGTAGCCACCCTCGCTGCTCAAAGCGCATCAGCGTTTCTATCGCGCCCTGACCGGGTGTCAGGGTAAATAACTGGCGCTGTTCTATATTCAGCGGCTTAGCAAACTGCTGATGCAGCCAGCCCAAGGTTGCCATCGCTGCGCCCACTACAATGATTAACCCTAACGCCAGTTTACGCAGCACCGTATTCTCCTGCATAAACCGGGGCCAGTGACTTGTGGAGCGACAGTACCGGCCCAATGTCCAGTTGCCGTTCAGACTCACCCAGAGTGAGGATTTTCACCGGCACGATTTGCATCAGTGCATTGGATAAAAACATCGCATCAACGTGGGCGATTTCCGTTAACTGCTGTTCTATGATGTGGATCTCAGGACAATGGTCGAGGATAAACTGCCGCATAACACCATTAACGCCGGCCAGTGCCAGCGATGAGGTAAACCACTGCCCGCCAGCCAGCCAGAACAGGTTTGCTGCGCTGGCTTCAATTACATTTTGCTCGGTGTCGGTGACAATAGCATCGTCGAAGTCTGTTTTACCCAGCGCCTGTTTAATGAAAACCTGCTCTAAGCGATTGGCATGCTTTAGCCCGGCCAGTAAAGGCTGCCTGGCTAGGGTCACAGGCACAGTCCCAACATGAATCCCCTGTTGTTGCCAGCTTTGATAAATAGCCGGCACGTCATGCCAGCTCACGGCAACGTTTACCTTTGGCTCTGCCAGACGCGCATAGCCACGACCGCCCTGCCCGGCACCAATTAACACCTTGAGCACGCCGTCGTTTCGCTCTGGTAAGGCGGCCGCAATAACCTGACGAATGGCTCCGGCGTTAACCGTTAGGCCAAGGGCCTGGCTGTCATTGACCAGACGATCAATGTGGCGATTTAACAGCGCTACTTTACCTTCCGATACGCGCATAGTAGTAAACGTACCGTCACCATAATTGGCCAGCCGGTCATTCAGGGCAAATTGTTGCAGTGGAGCCAGTCCATTGGGATCAGTCATACAGCGCGTTCGGCAGTCACCGGGTTAGTCAGGTTCAGTCGGGTATTGTATCAGCAATTTTATTAATACCAAGTCGCAGCAGCTCATGGTTTGCACGGCAAAGAAAAAGGGAGCTCACGGCTCCCTTTTTCTAGTATTGATTTCGGCCTACGGGCGCTTGAAAACCAGGCTGCCATTAGTGCCACCAAAACCAAAGGAGTTACACAGTGCGTACTCTTCTTCAAAGGCCTTGGCTTTGTGCGGAACAAAGTCCAGATCGCAGCCTTCACCCGGTTCGTCCAGGTTAATAGTAGGCGGAGCCAGCTTGTCACGCAGTGCCAGTATAGTGAAAATCGCCTCAACCGAACCGGCTGCACCGAGTAAGTGACCGGTCATGGATTTCGTTGAGCTAACCAGCACTTTATGCGCGTGGTCACCAAACACGCTCTTCACCGCAGACACTTCGGCAATATCACCGGCCGGCGTTGACGTACCATGCGCATTAATATACCCAATCAGGGACGGGTCAATTTTGGCATCGTTGATGGCATTTACCATCGACGCTGCAGCGCCTTCGCCATTCTCTGGTGGTGACGTCATATGGTACGCATCGCCGCTCATGCCAAAGCCGACCAGCTCCGCATAAATGGTCGCACCGCGCGCTTTGGCCGCTTCGTATTCCTCAAGCATTACCACACCGGCACCTTCGCCCATAACGAAACCATCACGGTCTTTATCCCACGGACGACTTGCCTGTTGCGGCGCATCGTTGCGTGAAGACAAAGCACGAGCAGAAGCAAAGCCAGCCATACCCAATGGCGTGATAGACGCTTCGGCACCACCGGCAAGCATGGCATCCGCATCACCATAAGCGATAGTCCGGGCTGCTACACCAATGTTATGCACACCGGTAGTACAGGCAGTCACGATATTCAGGTTTGGCCCTTTCAGCCCTGCCATGATCGACAAAAATCCGGAAATCATATTAGTGATAGTGGAAGGCACAAAGAACGGCGATACCCGACGAGGGCCGCTGTTAACCAGCTTGGAGTGGTTTTCTTCGATAAGCTCCAGACCGCCAATACCTGAACCAATGGCAATGCCTACGCGAGACGCGTTTTCAGGCGTTACTTCAAGACCCGAGTCCTGTAATGCCTGCTTGCCCGCTGCAATACCCAACTGGATAAAGCGGTCCATTTTCTTGGTTTCTTTTTTATCGATATAGTCTTGCGGATCAAAATCATTGATTTGACCAGCAAACCGGGTGGAATAGTTACTACAGTCAAAATGGGTAATGTCGCCAATCCCGCTTTCGCCAGCCAGAATTCGGCGCCAGGTTTTGTCGGTAGACAAACCTAAAGGAGACAGCGTACCCAAGCCAGTAACCACTACGCGACGTTTTGTCACAGAATGTCCTCGCATCGGAACTAATCAGAAAAACCCAACGGTAATCGCCACAAAGCGTTCGTTGAGCGATAACAATACATACAAAAACGGCTCTGTTACAGAGCCGTTTTTCACTAACTAAAAAAGAAGCTTACGCGTCTTTGTTAGCGTTGATGTAGTCAATTGCAGACTGAACAGTAGTGATTTTCTCTGCTTCTTCGTCTGGAATTTCAGTGTCGAATTCTTCTTCCAACGCCATGACTAACTCAACAGTGTCAAGTGAATCAGCGCCCAGATCATCAACAAAAGATGCTTCGGATTTTACTTCTTCTTCTTTAACACCAAGCTGCTCAACGATGATTTTTTTTACGCGCTCTTCAATGTTACTCATAATTCTAGGTTTCCCTTAACGTCACTAGATACAAAAATTGTCGCTAGTTTATTTTGCAATATTATCGCTTGCAAGCGACCAGCTAAAACAATCTATCTGGTCAAACCAGCAACCAACCAAGTTTAATCAACAAGATTTTAACATTCAAGGCTTTCTCTGTCTGTGTGTCAATGCAAAACTGCAAAAAATCACACAAATCGAGTTAGCCCATGTACATCCCACCATTTACATGGATTGTCTCACCAGAGATATACGCCGCACCGTCGCTCACCAGGAACGCAACCGTTGCAGCAACTTCTTCTGGCTGACCCAAACGATTCGCCGGAATATCTTTGAAAATGGCTTCACGCTGTTCGTCACTTAAGGCTTTGGTCATATCGGTATCGATAAAGCCTGGTGCAACAACGTTTACCGTAATGCCTCGAGAAGCGACTTCGCGAGCCAGTGATTTAGAAAAACCAATGACACCGGCTTTCGCCGCCGCGTAGTTCGCTTGTCCGGCATTACCCGAACTACCCACTACAGAACCCACATTCACAATGCGGCCGCAGCGTTTCTTCATCATTCCACGCAAAACAGCTTTTGACAATGAAAAGATAGCAGTCAGGTTAGTATCGATAATCGCCTGCCACTCTTCATCTTTCATTCTCATTAGCAGATTATCACGTGTGATACCTGCATTATTGATCAAGATCTCAACCGCGCCAAATTCCTCGTTGATGGCTTTAATCAGCGCATCCACGGCACCTTCTTCGGTGACATTCAGCTTCATACCTTTGCCGCCGGAGGCCGCCAGGTATTCGGTAATAGCATCGGCTCCGCCTTCGCTGGTAGCTGTACCAATGACGGTAGCGCCCTGCGCAGCCAATTGTGTTGCTATCGCTTTACCAATACCACGACTGGCACCGGTGACCAGGGCAATTTTACCTTGTAAATCGCTCATTTGAAAAAGATTCCTATTATTCTGCCTGCCAACTTGCCACCGTCTCCGGGGTGTTAACAGCAATATAGCTTACAGATTTGACAATTCGTTTACCGAGTCCGGTAAGCACTTTACCCGGACCAACTTCGATAATGGTATCAATCCCTTCTGCGGCCAGAAACTCCACTGTTTTGGTCCACTGCACCGGGCAGTACAACTGACGAACCAGTGCGCTGCGAATGCCCGCCGGATCTGACTCAACCGCCACATCAACGTTATTAACCACTTTCACTGTAGGCTCGGCAATCGCGATGGTTTCCAGCTTATCGTCAAGATGATCGGCTGCCGGACGCATTAACTCACAGTGAGAAGGAACACTCACCGCCAGTGGTAATGCACGCTTGGCACCGGCCTCTTTACAGGCGTTAGCGGCCTGTTCTGCAGCGTTCTTTTCGCCAGCAATCACTACCTGACCCGGCGAATTATAGTTAACCGGTGATACCACGTCGCCGGTGGCCACTGCGGTATCATGACAAATTTCAGCAATGCTATCGTCATCCAGGCCAATAATGGCGTACATGGCGCCTGCACCTGCCGGAACTGCCTGTTGCATAAACTCACCACGAGCTTCAACCAGCTTTACGGCTTCAGCGAAATCCAAAGCACCAGCACACACCAGGGCAGAATATTCACCCAGGCTGTGACCGGCCATGTATTCCGGTGCAATGCCCTGCTCTGCCAGCAAACGATAAATAGCCACGCTGGCCGTAAGCAATGCCGGCTGCGTTACCTGGGTTTCGTTTAACTTACTGTCGGGGTCGTTTTGTACCACGTCCCACAAATCATAACCCAGCGCTTCAGAGGCTTGCGCAAAGGTATCGAGAATAGACGGATGAACGTCGGCCAGCTCTTTGAGCATGCCAACCGCTTGAGAGCCCTGTCCAGGGAACACACAGGCGATACGAGTCATAAAGCATCCTTATAATTGTTCTAATTCAGGTGAGCCGGGCTAACCTGCTCACCATGGCATTTGTTAATACCTAACTAAAGCAGAAGCCCAGGCAAAACCACCGCCGAATGCTTCCAGCAATAAATGTTGACCACGCTTGATTCGGCCATCGCGAATGGCTTCGTCGAGCGCTGTTGGCACGGTTGCCGCTGACGTATTACCGTATCTTTCCAGTGTCAGCACAACCTGATCCAGCGACATATCCAGCTTTTTGGCTGTCGCCTTAATAATTCTGAAGTTGGCCTGGTGTGGTACCAGCCAATCTAAATCACTCTTTTGCATATTATTGGCAGACAGTGTTTGCTCAACAATTTCCGACAGCTTGGTGACTGCGACCTTGAAGACTTCATTGCCTTTCATTGAGCCCCAGTTTTCATGAATGGAATCCGGGTTTGATTTATCCGGGTTACCAATTTTCAGCAGATCACTGTAAGAGCCGGCCGCATTAATATGCGTAGACAAAATGCCCGGCTCGTCGCTGGCTTCAATAATGGTAGCGCCAGCAGCATCACCAAATAAGATAACCATGGTGCGATCGGCTGGATCAATATGCCGGCTAAGGCAATCGGTACCCACCACTAACACCCGTTTTGCCATACCACTTTTCACATATTGGTCGGCAACGCTCAGCGCATAGCAATAACCGGCACAAGCCGCTGCTACGTCAAAAGCCGGGATATTATCGATGTTGAGGATATTTTGAATTTCGCAGGCAGTGCTGGGTAAGGCATGACGACCTGAGGTGGTCGCACAAACAATCATGTCGATAGAAGTCACATCAATACCGGCCGCTTCAATGGCTTTCTTGCTGGCTTCTGCGCCCATGGTTGCAGCGGTCTCATCCGGACCTATAATTCTGCGTTCTTTAATGCCGGTTCGGTCCGTGATCCATTCGTCACTGGTGTCCACCATCAACTCTAAATCGGCATTGGTACGTACGTCGCTAGGATAATAGCTACCCGTACCTATTATACGAGAGTATTTGCTCAAAGTTGCTCCAATAAAACGGTTTCTATTTTACTTTTTATTTTTTCAGGCACTTTCATCTCAGCTTCTTGCTTGGCCTGCAATATGGCGTAATAAAACGCTTCTGCCGAGGCATTGCCGTGACTCTTGATGACAATGCCGCGCAATCCTAACAGACTGGCACCATTATACTGGTCGGGGTTCACACGATTGTAAACTGTTTTTAGTAAGGGTAAGGCAATTCGCGCCATCATGCGGCTGAAAAAGTTTGCCTGGGATTGCCGTTTTACTTCATTAATAACGAGTTTTGCCAGGCCCTCGCAGGATTTCAGTGCGATGTTACCGGTAAACCCGTCGGTCACTACCACATCGGCGTAGTCGGTGAAAATATCGTCACCCTCTACATAACCAATATAGTTAATACCTTTGGCATTTTTGAACAACTGATCGGCGTATTTAACCTGGGCATTGCCCTTGATATCTTCCTCGCCCACATTCAGTAATGCCACCCGTGGTGACTCAATGCCACTGATTTGCTCGGCCAGTACCGATGCCATAACACCGTATTGGAACAGTATTTCAGAGGTGCAATTTACATTCGCGCCCAAATCGAGCAGAAAAACGCGGTGATGACTGGCGGTGGGCATATCTGAGACCAGCGCGGGGCGGTCGATGCCAGGTAACGTTTTAAGTAAATAAAACGCCATGGTCAGCAGCGCACCGGTATTACCCGCACTTACGCATGCATCTGCCTCACCGGATTCAACCAGTTGCAGTGCTTTCCACATGGAAGATTGCTTTTTATTGCGTAATGCCGCGGTCGGTGGCTCACCCATTTCAACCACTTGCTCGCAATGATGGATTACAGTGCGTTGGCGTTGTTGTTCGGTGAGGGATTCCAGAGCGGGAATTATAATGTTCTCATCACCACACAAAATGAACTGTGCATCGGTAATGGACTGAATAGCTTTTTGGACGGCGGAAAGAATAACAGGGGGACCATGATCGCCCCCCATGATATCTAACGCAATGGTTAATTTAGACAAAATGTCGGCACCAGTAACTTAGTTACCGATGACTTTTTTGCCTTTGTAGAAACCATCAGCGGTCACGTGGTGACGGCGGTGTGTTTCACCCGACGTTGCATCGACAGACAAAGTCTCGCCTGTCAACGCATCGTGTGAACGACGCATGCCGCGCTTACTACGCGTTTTACGATTTTGTTGTACTGCCATAACTTACTCCTGGTCTCGCTTAAGTTCTTTCAAAACCGCGAAAGGGTTTGGTTGCTTCTGTTCCGGTTCAATCTCACCAAACTGCATATCGTCACTGGTGATTGCACAATCTTCCTCTGCATGAAAGGGCACAATCGGTAACGACAAAATCAGCTCGTCTTCAAATAATTGAAGAAGATTGACTTCTCCGTGGTCGCCGACCTCTACCGGATCATAGGCTTCGGGTAATGCTTCTGCGTCTTGTTGTCCCTGCACCGGACTATAACAAAAATCAACATGAAGCGGACAATCAAATGCCTCGTTACACCGTTGACAGAGTAAAACTACTGCGGTGTCCAGGGTGCCATGAAATACAGTAAGACCCTGCGCGTCTTTTTCGAACTGTACTTTCACTTCAACCCATTCGTCACTGCTGACGACGGAACCCATTAACCTTGCCATGTCTATGGTCGCGATAACTCCCTCATAATCTGAGCGTTTTAGCGCGCTTTTGACCGGTTCGACCTGGTGCGGTAATTTCACTTTCTGCATAGGGCGCGCATAATATAGCGTCAGCCCTTTACTGTCAAAGGATTAATCGTTTTTTTACCATTGTGACAAAATCCGCTAAACTCTTTGGCGTTTCCCTTATTATAAAGGGGTAAGTTAAGCGACGACAGAATTATAATAACTATGACTTCACCACGAATTATCCTGGCTTCTTCATCCAACTACCGCAAAGCTCAACTTGCCAATATCGGCTTCCAGGTTCCCGGTATCAGCCCAAACATAGATGAAACCGCTAACCCTGGTGAGGCTCCTCAGGATTTGGCTTGCCGTTTGTCACTGGAAAAAGCCCGGGCGGTGGCTGCTAATTACCCCGATGCGGTGATCATTGGTGGCGACCAGGTTGCCACCGTTACCGATAAAACCGGCCATGTCCACATACTTGGTAAACCCGGCACGCTGGATAAAGCCATCGAACAGCTCGAGCTGTGTTCAGGCAATAAAGTGCGCTTTATCACGGCGCTTAGCCTGGTTCATCAGGCACAGCAGCGCGAACAAACCCGGTTTGAGGATGTGTACGTCACCTTTTCTGAATTATCGGATTCGGTTATTGAGCGCTACCTGTTAAAAGAGCAACCCTACGACTGTGCCGGTAGCTTTAAAGCCGAAGGGGCCGGTGTATTGTTGTTCGACCGCATCGAGTCCCGGGACCCTAACACCCTGATTGGCCTGCCGGTTATGCTACTGCGCGACATGCTGGCCGACTGGCACATTAACCTGCTCGATTTAACCCTGCGTCATTAACAGGTCGTGCAACTCAGCAATGGAATGTACAATGGCTTTGGGGTGATGTTTGGCTAAGTTCACTGGTGCGTGCACCCCGTAGCTTACTCCCACTCTGTCCATGCCAATAGCCTGTGCCATTTGCATGTCGTAGGTGGTATCACCAATCATCAGCGCCTGCCCGGCAGACAAACCGCGCTCTTCAAGCAACTGCAACAGCATGTCCGGGGAAGGTTTGGAGTCTGCCTCATCGGCGCAGCGGGACGTTGTGAAGAAATGACCAGTACCGGTTTGTTCCCAGGCCCGGTTGAGTCCGCGCCGGGCTTTACCGGTAGCTACCGCCAGCACATTGCCAGCATCCTTAAGGTCAGTCAGCATATCGGTTACCCCATCAAACAGCGGGCAAGGCGTGGTATCTGCACCAAGGTACACTTCCTTATACGCCAGGGTTAAACGCTCGGCCAGCTCGTCATCATCAATATTGAATAACTGCTTAATGGCAGGCTTTAAACTGATGCCGATAATATGGCTGACAGCTTCTGCTGAAGGGATAGCAACCTCACAACGTGCGGCTGCCTTTCGCATACAGCTAACAATTTTCGCCGCTGAGTCCATCAGCGTGCCATCCCAGTCAAAGATGATCAGTTTGTACTGCTTGGTCATAACTTCCTGCACTCTTATACTTTTTTAAGCGTGTTAACGGCCTGGGTTAATTGCTCATCATAGGGCGCATTAAAGGTCACCATCTCTTCAGTTTTCGGATGCATCAGCCGTAAGCTGGAAGCATGTAAAAACAAACGATTGAGCCCTATGCGTTTCATTTGCTTGTCGAATTCCGCATCACCGTACTTATCATCACAGGCAATGGGATGGCCGGCATGTAAACAATGTACGCGGATCTGGTGGGTCCGGCCGGTAATTGGTGAAGCCTCAACTAACGTAGCATTTTCGAACGACTGTAAAATTCGATAGCGGGTTTCTGAAGGTTTGCCCTGCTCAGACACGCTTACCAGCCGCTCACCAGACTGCAAAATGTTCTTTTGCAATGGCGCCTTCACTTTAAAGCGGTTTTGTGGCCACTGTCCGGCTACCAGCGCATGATAACGTTTGTCCATCTGGCTGTTACGTAACTGCTCATGCATATGGCGTAACGCCGAGCGCTTTTTGGCCACCAGAATACAACCCGACGTATCGCGGTCGAGCCGGTGAACCAGCTCCATAAACTTCGCTTCCGGGCGCAATGCTCTGAGCCCTTCAATCAAACCAAAGCTCAAACCACTGCCACCGTGCACTGCCAACCCGGAAGGTTTGTTAAACACAATGATATGTGAGTCTTCAAACAGGATGTGCTGTTCCAGACTGGCAATCTTTTCCAGTTTAGGGGATGGCAATTCAGGGGTTTCACTCACCCTTACAGGCGGAACCCTAATCAAATCTCCCGCTACCAGTTTATATTCCGGCTTTACCCGTTTTTTATTCACCCGCACTTCGCCTTTGCGCAAAATACGATAAATAAGGCTCTTTGGGACGCCTTTTAAAAAGGTACGCAGAAAATTATCAATGCGTTGCCCGTCTAAGTCTGGTTCGACTTCAACAAATTGAACCTGAGATGTGGGGGAATTCTTGTCTGGTGATGTCACGGGCATTGTGTCGGCTGATTTCATAGGCGGCGATTCTAACGTATTTCGTCTGCACATTCACTTAACTCGAACGCCGATTAATCGAAAACTACATCATGAGCAGTTGTTTAACCCGGCATTTTGTTCAGAAAACGACGTCCGGCTGAGTTAATTGCTCCCTAATTACGCGTATGGCTTGCCTATTTCAACCCTTTGGTGCGATAATCAAACTGTTTTAACCGAAACGACACCGAAAGGTTCTCGTCAGACTCGTTGTTAAAATAACGTTAAACTAAAAAGTTAAACAACCGGTCGCAGAGTCTGTATTACTACCAAACTACCCCATTGCGGAATTATCAATTGAGTAGGAAATACAACGTGCGTTGATGAACAATCACGTAGCTGAAAACTTGCGACAATGGCAAAAATAATGTGCCGTTTAGTTATACAGAATTGAATTGACATAGTTCACTGACCCGCGAAGTTCAGGTTGGTGAACAGATACAGAAAACTTGTACAGGGCCGTCGTTCCCGACACCCAATAAAGACAGAAACGCTTTTTTGAAGAAGTAAAAAGCGTATAGAATCAAGGGTAATACGACAATACAACAAGATCCCTGCCCAACGTGAGGTTGCGCGGTGAGGTTTTGCACAGTCACTTTAATTGTGTATCTGAACGGCTGTAAGCAATAACAGAGTTAGATACAATGAAAAGAATGCTAATCAATGCAACTCAGCAAGAAGAGTTGCGGGTTGCCCTGGTAGACGGGCAACGCTTGTATGATTTGGATATAGAAAGTCCCGGGCACGAGCAAAAGAAAGCGAATATCTACAAAGGTAAAATTACCCGTGTAGAACCCAGCTTAGAAGCTGCCTTTGTTGACTACGGCGCCGAACGCCACGGTTTCCTTCCTCTCAAAGAAATTGCCCGCACTTATTTCCCGAAAAACTACAAGCTCGAAGGTCGTCCGAATATCAAGGACGTCATCAAGGAAGGCCAGGAAGTTATCGTTCAAATCGATAAGGAAGAACGCGGCCAGAAAGGCGCAGCGTTAACCACTTTCCTATCGCTGGCAGGTAGTTACCTGGTATTAATGCCAAACAATCCTCGTGCAGGGGGAATTTCCCGCCGTATCGAAGGTGACGAGCGTACCGATCTGAAAGCCGCATTGTCGAAACTGGACCTGCCTGATGGCATGGGTCTGATTGTTCGTACCGCGGGGGTTGGTAAATCCTACGAAGAACTGGATTGGGATTTACGCGTGCTGCTGACGCACTGGGAAGCGGTTTCCAAAGTCGCAGAAGAGCGCCCTGCTCCATTCCTGATTCACCAGGAAAGTAACGTCATTGTGCGTGCGATCCGTGACTATTTACGTCGCGACGTGGGTGAAATCCTGATCGACAAACAGCGTGTATACGAGCAGGCTTTACAGCACATTGAGCTGGTTCGTCCTGATTTTGCTAACCGCGTTAAATTGTATAAAGGCGATGTGCCGTTGTTCAGTCATTACCAGATTGAAAGCCAGATCGAGTCGGCCTTCGAACGCGAAGTACGTCTGCCTTCAGGTGGCTCAATTGTTATTGACCCAACCGAAGCACTTACCTCAATCGATATCAACTCTGCCCGTGCAACCAAAGGCGGCGACATTGAGGAAACCGCACTCAATACCAACCTGGAAGCCGCCGACGAAATTGCCCGTCAGTTACGTCTGCGTGATCTGGGTGGTCTGGTGGTTATCGACTTTATTGATATGACGCCGGTGAAGCACCAGCGTGAAGTTGAAAACCGCATGAAAGACGCCGTGCGCCCTGACCGTGCCCGTGTTCAGCTGGGTCGTATTTCACGGTTCGGCTTGCTTGAGATGTCTCGTCAGCGTCTGCGCCCGTCACTGGGTGAATCAGCGCATAACGTATGCCCACGTTGTTCTGGTCATGGCACTATCCGTGGCACTGAGTCATTAGCGCTGTCTATCCTGCGAATTCTTGAAGAAGAAAGTATCAAGGATAACACTGGCCAGATTGAAGCCCAGCTGCCGGTACCGGTAGCCACCTATCTGCTTAACGAAAAACGTAAAGCAGTGCAGAACATTGAAAAACGTCATAACGTTAGCCTGATCATCATTCCAAATCCGAATCTTGATACGCCGCATTACCAGATCGTTCGTCACCGTGCAGACGATGTAGTGTCTGACGCCAGCTACAATATCAGCCTGGCTGAAGTAGAAACCAAGGAAGCGTCACCGGGCGTTACCGCGCCGGTTAAGCGCGAAGAGCCGGCATTACAGGGTTTGATTGCGCCAACCCAGGCGCCGGTGGTTCCGCCTAAGGCTGAAGAAAAGCCTGTTGAGCAGAAAACCGGCCTGTTGGCGGCACTCGGCAAATGGTTATCCGGCTTATTCTCCAGTGACGAAGAGCAAGTCGAAGAGAAGCCTAAGCCAAAAGCTAAGCCACGCAATAACAACCAGAATGGTCGTCGTCGCAATAATAACGACAGACGTCGTAATAACCGTTCTGGTAATAAAAACCGTCGCAACGATAACGAAGAGAAGTCGACTGATAACACCAGTGAACAATCTTCTGACAACAGCAATAATAAGCGCCAGGACAAGCCGAAGCAGACCCGTGGTCGTAACCGTTCGCGTAACAGAACGCAAACGGATAAAGCCGAAAAGGCTAACGAGGAAGTGGCTGATAAGGCACCACAAACCGATAATGAAGCGGCTGAAAAGCCGGCTCGTAAGAAGCCAGCCAGAGAGCGTCGTCAGCGTCGCGAGTTGAAAGGCAGTGTGCGTGCAGAAGGCGGTACTGATAAGCATCCGGTGCAAACCAAAGCGACTCAGGAAAGAGCCGAGCAGAAAGCAGCCGAAGCAGCTAAAGCTGAAGCCGACAAGTCAGTAAATGAAACGCCGGCAGAAGCGCCAGCTAACCAGACTGAAACTGCAGCAAAAGAGACTGTTACCCAGTCTCCAGCCAGCGTAGAAGAGAAAGCTCAGGCACCTCAGGCGCCGGTACAGAGCAAACAGTCGGAAGCCGAAACGGTGGAAGCGACTCAGCAACCGGCAGAAGGTCAGGATGATGCTAACCAGCAGGATGATGACGATAAAGCACGCGCTGAAAAAGGCTCGCGCAGCCGCAGTCGCCGCTCACCTCGCCATGCCCGTGCAGCTGGCCAGCGTCGTAAGAAAGAAAAGTCAGAGGATGAAACTCAGGCTCAGCCAGCTCAGCAGGATGAACTGCAGTTTGATGCACCAGAACCTGCCGAGACTGCCGCGACTGATAATGAAACCGTAGCAGCAACAGAAGCGCCGGAATCGACTGCGAATGAAGAACCAAAGCAGGTCGAAATTAACCTGGAAGCCGAAACGCAGAGCACGACCAGCGCTGAAGAAGCCCCGGCAGAGCAAGCGTCTGAAGAACCAGCGTCAGCTGAGCCGCAACCCCCTGCCGCAACGGAAGAAGTGCAGCAGCAAACTGCGCCTGAAGCCGCTGAACCGGTTGCCACTGAAGCACCTAACCAGGCTGAAGACACTGCCGCTGAAGAAAAAGCGCCAGAGCCAGAGGCAAAACCGGTGCCGGTAGAAGCCGAAGCAGAGCCTGTAGCCGAGACTATACCAGCAAACACTGCTCCGGCAGCGCCTGCTAAAGTGGCTATGGCCAGCAGTTTAGGTAAATTTACCGCTTCTCACCCAATGACTAACCCACCTCAGGTGGCAGCGTCAACGGAAGAGATCACCATTATCAGCAGAGCCGACGATCAGCGTCCTGCCCTGTCGGTATCTGGTCGCCTGGCAACAATGGCAAATGCTAATGCCATAGCATCAGCGCCGACGACCCGTCCAGCCAGCGTGTAATACGGTAACATTATTCAAAAGGCCAGCCATGCTGGCCTTTTTTGTTTATGTGGTAGCATGATTATGAATACACCATCGTCTTTACCCTTACCCTGGCTACAAAGCCTGCTGCAGGACCCACAGTTGAGTCAGTTTGAACTGGTGCAGTCACTGTGGAGTGATTTTGGTCAGCTGCTGCGCTGTTACTCGCCCGCTCGCCAGGCCAGCGTGATCATCAAGCTGATTTCCCAGCCTGCCACGTTCCGCCACCCGCGGGGCTGGAGTAGCCAGCAAAGCCTTGAGCGTAAATGGCGCTCCTATGAGATAGAGCAATATTTCTATACGCATTACGCGCCCCTCTTTGCAGATTACGGGCACCTTGCCCGGTTGATAGCCTCAGACGCAGTAAGCAACGAGTCAGGTACGCGGCTGGCACTGGTACTCAGTGACTTAAATACTGCGGGGTTTGAAGGGAGACATCAGCAACTAAGCGCCGATGCCTGTAAACCTGTTCTTGCCTGGCTAGCCGCCTTTCATGGCCGCTTTATTCATCAGTCGCCGTCCGGTTTATGGTCCCAGGGCAGTTACTGGCATTTGGCTACCCGTCCCGACGAGTTCAGCAAAATGGCAGCTGGCCCGCTTAAACAGTTTGCCCCGGCCTTTGATAAAACGCTGCAACAGTGCCCCTATCGCACGCTAATCCACGGTGATGCGAAAGTGGCGAATTTTTGTTTCAGTGCTGACGATCAGACTGTCGCAGCCGTCGATTTTCAATATGTGGGAGGCGGTATCGGCGTTCAGGATGTGGCATATTTTCTGGGCAGCGTGTTGTCTGAGCAAGACCTGCTTAACCATACTAAAGACTATCTTGATTATTACTTCAGGGAATTACGCAGCGCTTTAAGCAAGCAACTGGCGCCAGAGGAATGTGAAGCCGTGTGCAACAGCTGGCGCCAACTCTACTGCGTGGCTAATGCCGACTTTCACCGCTTTTTAGCGGGTTGGAGCCCTGAGCATTTTAAAATTAACCGGATGTTACAACAGCAAACTGAACAGGCTATTGCGCTGGTATCTGCCAGGCCGCAATAGATTGCGACCTGGCTGGCGATTTTAAGCAGGATTAAACCAGCCAAAGGTGCCGGCCTGCTTGTTAAGCACAACAACCGAATCGGTCAGATCGGCGGCGCGTCCCGCAGCGCCATAACACACATGCAGTGGTATCAGATGTTCTTCCCGCGGGTGACAGAATCGCGCTCCCGGCGCTTGCTCCCAATTCTTTAGCTTTTCCTGACGCTCAGTTTCACTGACCGACGTGCTGGACAACACATCTTTAAGCCAGTCTTCAAAACCCTGATTCATGGCGCGGCTCTGAGGCGTATCGGCGGCAAAAAACGCCCGCATATTATGAAACGAAAAGCCTGAGCCCAGGATAAGCAGATCATCATAATCCAGATTAGCCAGTGCTTCACCGATGCGAATATGCGCGGCCGCGTCCAGGGTATTGACCAGAGACAGCTGAACACAAGGGACATCGGCGTCCGGATACATGATTTTAAGCGGCACAAATACCCCGTGATCAAGTCCGCGCTTAGCATCCTCGGCAACGTCAATGCCACTCGCCCGAATCGCCTGAGCTACTTTACCGGCCAACTCAGGCTCGCCTGCACAGGGATATTTAATAGCGTAACTTTCCGGCGGGAAGCCGTAATAATCATAAATCAGTTCTGGCGCCGGATTCGTAGTCACCGTTGCCACCGATTCCTCCCAGTGCGCACTGATAATAAGGATGGCTTTTGGCCGACGAATGGTGCCTGCCAGCTGCGCCAGATGCTCGGTTAATGCACGATGGCCGGGGTCGCCCAGTAACGGCATCGGACCGCCGCCATGGGAAATAAATAAGGCTTGTTGTGATGCCTGCATAACGCCTCCTTAAAATTGTGGTCCGCGCGGCACTATCCCGCCGGGATTCAATGTTTTGATGGAGTAATAACCGGCTTTAATATGGTCTATGTTTACCGTATCAGCAATACCGTCAAGGGCCCAGATCCGATGCATATAAGCATTAAGATAAGGAAATTCCCTGATCAATTGGCGATTACACTTAAACAAACCGTAGTAAGCGGCATCAAACCGCACCAGGGTAACAAACAACCGGATGTCGGTTTCGGTCAGAACATCGCCGAAAACGTAGCCTCGACCGTCGGCCAGTCTGGCTTCGAGCTTATCCAGTGTGCTAAATACGTTATCAAAAGCCTCATCATAAGCGGCCTGACTGGAAGCAAAGCCGGCCTGATAAACCCCGTTATTCAGCTTGTGGTAAATCTCTTCATTCAGCTCATCAATCTCATCAGCCAGAACTGCCGGATAGAGATCCGGGCCGGTATTGACCAGTTCATTAAAGGCCGAATTCAGCATCCGCAGGATATCCGCTGACTCATTATTAACAATCGTTTGCTGCTGTTTATCCCACAGCACGGGTACCGTTGCCCGGCCGGTAAAATCCGGCGCTACCTGCGTATATATCTGGTGCATGTAGGTTGCCTGATTGAGCTCATCATCGGTACTCCCCGGATAACCACCAAACTGCCAGCCCTGGTCGCTTAAACGCGGATTCACCACGCTTACAGTGATGAGATCGGTGAGGCCTTTCAGCGCACGCACTGCTAACGCACGTGATGCCCAGGGGCAAATATAGGCGACATACAGATGATAGCGGCCCGCTTCAGCTTTAAAGCCGCCATCACCGGTGGGGCCGGGTGAACCATCGGCCGTTATCCAATGCCTAAAGGATGAAACCTGACGAATAAAACGCCCGTCCTTGTCTTTGTTCTGAACCGGTTGCCAGTCGGCATCCCATTTTCCATTTACTAACATTCTGTCTCCTCCTGTACAGCTTGCCAGGACAAGCCTGGCAGCTATTACTGTGGGTGCTGTGTTTACTTGGTTGTCAGGGCGCGGGCTATCACATTATCGACTGCCAGACGTCCGGCACCAGTAATTGCCAGCGAAACGGTGACTGCAAACAGTACCAGTGCGTATTCATAACCACCGTTAGATAAAAACAAACCGTTTTGGATATGTGCACTGAAGATGGCAATCAGCATAGTGAATGCACTGACTGCGGCGGCAGGACGGGTCAGTAAACCCAGCGCCAGGGCCAGACCACCAAAGAACTCTGCACTGCCTGCCAACAAGGCCATCAGGAAACCCGGCTCCAGTCCCAGGCTCGCCATGTACTGTCCGGTACCGTCAAGGCCATAGCCGCCAAACCAGGCAAATAACTTTTGTGCACCGTGGGCCGCCAGCGTAAGACCAACAGGAACCCGTAAAACTAATGCTGCGATACCGGCATCTGAACTGACTAACTTAGTAATTAATGCTTTCATAATAAATCTCTCTCATCAAAGTAGGTGAATGTGGAAACAACCCTGTGTTGTTCCGACTCGATGGTGATACTTTACTATCCACATATTGATTTATTAAGAGGGTTAAAATAGAGTAACTATCAACATTTCATTGATAATTAAAATTATGGACAGATTAGATGCAATGCGGGCATTTGTGATGGTGGCTCGCAGCGGTTCATTTAGTGCAGCGGCAGATAAGCTCGACAAGTCACCCCAGCTGATAAGTAAGTACGTCTCGCAACTTGAAGCTCATCTGTCTACGCGTCTGCTCAACCGTACCACCCGTAAAGTGCATCTGACCGAAGCCGGCCAGCAATATCTGCCCAGAGCCAGTCAGGTACTTGATGAAATAGACGCCATGGAAAATCAGCTCGGCGACTTACAGCATAAAGCTCACGGTTTATTACGCATCAGTGCGCCGGTAGCGTTCTCTACCCGCCATCTGGCGCCGCTTATTAATCAGTTTCAACAACAGTACCCCGATGTCGATGTAGACCTGCACCTGAACGATCGAAAAGTGGATATTGTTGAAGAAGGCTTTGATGTGGCGCTGCGAATTGGTCACCTGAAAAATTCTTCGCTGATCGCCAAACGCCTGACTAACATTAATCTGGTGATGTGCGCCGCACCGGAGTATCTGGCCAGATATGGGGAGCCAAAAACCATGGAAGATCTGATTGAACACAATTATCTGCGCTACAGCTTACTGGATAACGATAACAGCCCGGCCGCTCATCAGTATTTAAATCAGCGCCCTCATAACAGGCTGGGTACGGTTAGCTGTAATCACGGTGAGTTATTATGTCAGTCCGCAGCGTTAGGCCAGGGAATAGTGTTGCAGCCCACGTTTATTTGCTTTGATGAAGTGAATGCCGGTCGACTAAGACTCATTATGCGGGATAACGAGCCTGAGCCGCTGCATTTATATGCGGTGTATGCGCACCGGCAGTTGCTGGCCAGCAAGGTCAGAGCCTTTATAAACTTTGCTGCCGATTTTTATGGCGACACGCCCTATTGGGATAGCTGCCTGACCACAAACCAATAAACCAGGCGTTTATTGCGCTTCTGCCATGGCGTGATACAGCTCGCGGATTTTTTTCACCATGGCACCGGGCTTGCCCTCACCGATGGTTCTGCCGTCAACATCAACCACCGGCGTTTGTGCGCCAAAAGTGCCGGTAACAAACGCTTCATCGGCACTGTACACATCCACCAGGGAGAAGTTCTTTTCAAATACCGGGATACCGTTGGCCTTGCATACGTCGATAGTTTTCTGCCGGGTTATGCCTTTCATGGCGTAATCACCGGTGGAGGTCCACACTTCGCCTTTACGAACAATAAAGAAGTTAGTTGAGTTACAGGTACTGACAAAACCATGAGGATCAAGCATCAGAGCTTCATCAGCACCGGCTTTGTACGACTGGATCATTGCGGTAATACAGTTAATTTTACTGTGTGAATTTAAGCGGGGATCCTGAACATCAGGGTGGCCACGACGCACGTGAACGGTAAACAGGTTAATGCCCTTCTCCACCGGCACCAAATCCTGCGACTTGTATTCAGCAATGATCACTATGGTTGGCCCCCACAGGCTCAGACGCGGATCCTGATAAGGGGTTTTCTTCGGCCCCCGGGTAACCATCAGTCTGGCATGCACGCCATCGGTCATACCATTGGCATCTACCGTTTGTTGCAGCGCCGCTTTCAGTTCGTCACGGCTTTTGCCGATGTCCATATCCAGCGCTTTAGCACCGGCAAACAGACGGTCGAGGTGATCGTCAATAAAAGAAAACTTGCCTTTATGTAAACGCAGGCCTTCCCACACGCCGTCCCCCAGCATAAAGCCGCTGTCGTAAACCGACACTTTAGCCTGATCCCGGGGCACCAGCTCACCGTTGATATAAATTAAAATATTCTGATTACGTTCGTCATCGATGGAGGCATGTGCGCCGCCCGCTTTATGTTCCTGCATGGCTTCCTCATTGCTGTTTTAATTGACACTTTTATTGTGACCAATGAAGTATACTTCAGCCCATACCTTTTAACCTATAAACCCGGTGTTCAACATACGCTCACCAGCATAAACGATTAAAAGCAAGTAAATCACGGCGTTACCCTAGCATTTTCCTGCTCGCAAAACAAAATATTATATTGTATAAAATATTAAAAATAGACTTGAAAAAGTACCGCCCGCCCGATTATGCTTGCCGGTATCTTGCATTTACCACCGGTCAGCAAGTAGTGGCCGGTAACAGATAAAAAGGAAGTTACCCATGCAAATAGCCATGTGGTCTGGCCCGCGCAATCTCTCTACCGCCATGATGTATGCTTTTGGCGCCCGCGCCGATTGTGCGGTATGGGATGAGCCATTTTATGCGCCCTACCTGAAACACAGCGACCGGGTGCATCCTATGCAGGATGAGATTTTTGCCCGCGAAGAGACCGACCCGGTGGCAGTGGCAAAACGATGTATTGGCCCTACCCCAGAAAACAAACCGGTTTTTTACCAGAAACACATGCCCCATCATATGCTTGAATCGTTTCCGCTAGACTGGCTATCAGAAGTGTGTAATGTGTTTTTAATCCGTCATCCTGCGCGGGTGATCACCAGCTACCATAAAAAGAACGGTGCACCCTGTCTGGAAGATATCGGTATCCGCGCCCAGTGTGAGCTATTTAATAAAATTGTCTCGGAGTCGGGTCAGTATCCTATCGTCGTAGACTCCTCGGATATTCGTCAGAATCCACCGGTGATGCTGGAAAAGCTGTGTAATGCCATTGGTATTCCCTGGGATCCGGCCATGCTCAACTGGTCTGAAGGCGGCCATCCCAATGATGGCGCCTGGGCAGAGCACTGGTATCCGGAAGTCTGGAAAAGTACCGGCTTCGCACCCGCCGAGCCACCCATTCCGGAACTGCCTGATGCGCTGCAAGGGGTGTTAAAAGAAGCACAGCCTTATTATGAACAGCTGGCGACTCACAAAATAACGCCTTAATGTACCTTTAAGTTAATCATTCAACGGAGCTGGTGCCTCCTGCCAGCTCTACCATCTCAGGGTCTCCCACGCCCAAAATAATCATTTTCAATCATAAAATTACACAATAATGATTATTTGTGATTATTTTTGTGTATAAATGTTTATTAATTGTGTATTCTCTCCCTGCATGTGTATTTTTTGTAAATTGTTCACCTAAAAATTACAAAACAATAAGTAAAGCAGGAGTAAGGAATAATGCAGAATCCATTGCTTGGGGTGTTCTTTCATTGGTTGGGAGGCTTATTTTCTGCCAGCTTCTATGTACCGTATAAACGGATCAAAGGCTGGTCATGGGAAATATTCTGGCTAACCGGTGGGATTTTTAGCTGGCTGATTTGCCCCTGGCTGTTTGCCTGGGTACAAACCCAACAATTGTTTGAGGTATTAAGTACAACGTCATTCAGTGTATTACAACAATGCTTCCTATGGGGGCTGGGCTGGGGCTTTGGTGGTCTGACTTTCGGTCTGGCGGTCCGGTATATGGGGATCTCATCCGGCATGGCGATTGTACTGGGTCTGACCACCGTTTTAGGCACCCTTGGACCACCGGTTTTCGATGGTACTATCGGTAAGGTGCTGGCTACACCAAGTGGCCAGTTTGCCGTATTAGGCACCTTTTTAACCTTACTCGGCGTCATTTTAGTAGCCAGGGCCACAGCCGAGAAAAACCGCAGTCTGGGCAGCCAGTCTGAAGACGCTATTGATATGAAGAAAGGCCTGATAATTGCGCTCTTTTCAGGGGTGATGTCGTCGTGTTTTGCGTTTGGCATTGCCGCCGGTAAACCTATTCGCGAACTCACGCTGGCCGCCGGCACCGACCATCTGTGGCAAGGCTTGCCGGTACTCTGTGTAGTCCTGGCTGGCGGGTTAACCACCAACGCCCTGTGGTGCGCCTGGCTGATCCACAAAAATCGTTCGGTAGCTGAATTTACCGGCCATACGCAGCAAAATAACCAGCGACTGGCTTCTAACCGGGTTCTCAAAAACTACCTGCTGGCAGCGCTGGGGGGATCCTTCTGGTACTTTCAGTTTTTCTTCTACACCATGGGCGAAAGTCATATGGGCGACTATGAGTTTTCCAGCTGGACCATTCACATGGCCAGTATCATTATTTTCTCAACCCTGTGGGGGCTGGCATTAATGGAATGGAAAGGCGCAAATCGCAAGAGCAGAATGTTACTGCTAGTGGGCATCTCCTTGCTCGTATTGTCGACCATTCTTATCGGCGTGGGCAATTCATTACAATAAACCGTCACCATCAAAAAGCCCGCATAACGCGGGCTTTCTTAGTCCTGAAAAATAGCCTTTACCAGGTTAAATCATCCGGAATTTCGTACTCTGCATACCAATCATCTTCGGCAGATTTTTGTTTATTCTCTTCACGAAGATCGGCACGATATATCACCACGTTCGCATCACGTTCGGCAATTTTATCAGCAACTGGTGTCGGTATCAGCGCATAGTCATCGTCCAGTCTGACTACTGCCAGGCGTGCATCCACCACCAGCTTATGCACTGCGTCACTGACATACATCCGCTTTACCACGTTGTTGTCGGTAAAGTTGAGAACGGTATCGCCATTGCCTTTCGGCTGTTGGTTTACCGTAATCAGCTGGCGGATTTGCGCCACCACGGCTTTTTTCTCAAGCTCCGCCTGACGCTGCTGATTAAGCTCGCGATCACGCTGCTTTTTTGCTTCAGCGGCCTGCTGAGCGGCCAGTTTATTTTCGTCCTCACCAACCGCAGTGCCTTTGTTTTTAAGTTTTTGCTTTTTACGTTTATCGGCTCTGGCCTGTTTGGCTTTGGACTTATCTGCCAAACCGGCTTTGAGCAACTGGTCCTGTAATGATGCCATAATCGGTGTCTGCCTACTTTTTCTTAGTGTCTCTGGCTTGCCATTTACCGTCCTGATACCAGGCAGACCAACCGGTGGCTTTGCCCTTAGCATCTTCGGTCATGACATATTGCTGCTTGGTCTTACGACTGTAGCGAACAATTGCCGGGTTACCGTCCGGATCGGTTTTCGGTGCATCGGCCAGGTAATAAAACTTGGGCGATATACGATCTCGGAAGCGGGCCAGCTCCTCCACCTTAGGCGCTCTGGTTTCCCGCGACTTGGGGAAATTATGGGCGGCCAGGAAAATACCGGAGGCGCCGTCTCTGAGCATGAAGTGAGCGTCACTTTTCTCACACTCTAGCTCCGGTAAATCAACCGGATCTTCCTTCGGTGGTGCAGGCTCACCGCTGCGTAATAATTTACGGGTATTTTTGCATTCACTGTTAGTACAGTCGAAGTACTTACCAAAACGACCGTTTTTGAGCTCCATGTCGCTGCCGCACTTGTCACACTCAATCAACGGACCATCGTAGCCTTTAATTTTAAAGGTACCGGCTTCAACGTAAGTCCCCGGACATGCTGGTGAATTACCACAAACATGGAGTTTGCGGGTTTCATCAACCAGATAACTGTCCATGGCCGTGCCACACTCCGGACAGCGGCGTTTAGCGCGTAAATCTTCGGTTTCCTGTTCGTCGTCGTTGTCGACTTTAACCACTTCCTCACCGGAGGTCAGGTTCATGGTATTGGTACAACGCTCTTTCGGCGGCAGGTTGTAACCAGAACAGCCTAAAAACACGCCGGTACTGGCCGTACGCACGTTCATAGGACGACCGCACTTATCGCAGTTAATGTCTACCGGTACTGCCTGATTGGGGCGCATACCGCCCGCTTCGGCTTCCTGTTCGGCTTGTAGCAACTTGCTGTAAAAGTCGCTGTAGAACTTATCCAGTACGGCTTTCCAGTTTTCATGACCTTCGGCGATTTCGTCCAGTTGCTGTTCCATGTTAGCGGTGAAATCGTAATTCATCAGGCCATCAAAGTTTTCCATCAGGCGATCGGTGACGATCTCACCCATTTTTTCAGCATAAAACCGTTTGTTTTCAAGGCGTACGTAGCCTCTGTCCTGAATGGTTGAGATAATGCTGGCGTAGGTAGACGGCCGACCGATACCCCGCTTTTCCAGTTCCTTAACCAGCGAGGCTTCGTTAAAACGCGCCACTGGTTTGGTGAAGTGCTGTTTCGGATCCAATTGTTTAAGCGCCAGCTTATCGCCAGGGTTAACGTCCGGCAGCAGTTTGTCTTCTTCTCCTTTTTTGCTTTTCTGTGGCTGCACTTTGGTCCAGCCATCAAATTTGAGTACCCGGCCTTTGGCGACCAACTCAAACTCACCGGCTTTTACTTTCACCGTGGTGGCATCATATTTGGCCGGCGTCATCTGACAAGCCACAAACTGACGCCAAATAAGCTCGTAGAGACGCTGTGCGTCGCGTTCCATGTCTTTTAGTGTTGCGGCCAGGGTATTTACGTTAGACGGCCTGATGGCTTCGTGAGCTTCCTGTGCGCCCTCTTTGCTACCATAGCGATTTGGAGCGGCCGGCAGGTACTTAGCACCAAAGTTATCATCGATGTAACCACGACAGGCATCCAGGGCTTCCTGGCTGAGGTTGGTTGAGTCGGTACGCATATAGGTAATATGGCCCGCTTCGTACAACCGCTGCGCCATCATCATGGTTTTCTTTACCCCAAAACCGAGACGGGTACTGGCCGCCTGTTGCAGGGTAGAAGTGATAAACGGTGCCGACGGGCGACTCTGGGTAGGCTTGGACTCACGGCTAACCACTTCATAGTCAGCCGGCTTGAGCGCAGCCAGGGCTTTATCAGTTTGCGCTTTATTAACTGGTTTAAACGGCTTGTCGCTTTCTTTTACCACCTGCATGCGCAGTGCATCACTGGCTGCAGTGGTCAGATCGGCATGCACGTCCCAGAACTCTTCTGGCACGAAGGCCTTAATTTCACGCTCGCGCTCAACGACCAGACGCACAGCTACCGACTGCACCCGTCCGGCGGATAATCCGCGGGCTATCTTTTTCCACAACAACGGCGACACCATAAAGCCCACCACACGGTCGAGGAAACGACGTGCCTGTTGCGCTTCGACTCGGTCCTGATTGACATCCCCAGGATGTTCAAAGGCTTCCTTGATGGCGTTTTTGGTGATCTCATTAAATACTACCCGCTGATAGGTTTTGCCTTTCTGGCCCAGGATCTCCTGCAAATGCCAGGCAATGGCTTCCCCCTCGCGGTCCAAATCCGTTGCGAGATAGATGGTGTCAGCATCCTTGGCGAGCTTTTTCAGCTCGTTAACGACCTTTTCCTTGCCCTCTAATACCTGATAGTGTGCCTTCCAGTCTTGTTGAGGATCGACCCCCATGCGGTCAACCAGCTTTTTATACTCGTATTCACGCAGGTATTTGGTCTTGGCTTCGTCAGACAATGTTTTCAGTTCTTTGGCTGGTTTTTTCGGCTCCACCTTGCCGAGCGCCCTGGTCGGCAGGTCGCGTACGTGGCCCACGGAAGATTTAACAATAAAATTTTTACCAAGATATTTATTTATTGTTTTGGCTTTGGCCGGAGACTCGACTATGACTAGTGATTTTGTCATAAATAAGAATTAAACCTTTGAATAATTTAAATTTTAGATAGCAAACCAGGAAGAAAATAAGGCAATTACACTCACATAGTCTGGCGCTTCTTTTTTTAACATATATCGACAAAGTGAATGGAAAACAAGTTCTTCTTCATACTTATTCGTAAAGTTTATTTTTCACCCACCCAAAACAGTACACTTTTTAACCGCTCTGATTGGCAGCGTAGTTAAAACACGTATAATGCGCCGGGTTGTCGCAAATAATGGCAGAAATTACAACACTTAAATAAAAAAAAGTTGTACTTATATATAGTGTAATCATAGGCGCTGTGCGGTTATTCTGCCTCTTTGCTCAACAACATGTGTACCGAATGACTAAAAATTAAGGCAGGTTGTCATGCAATATTGTGAAGCGAATTTTGACGGGCTGGTTGGCCCTACCCATAACTATGCCGGATTGTCTTTTGGCAATGTCGCCTCTTTTTCTAATGCGAATGCTATCAGCAATCCCAAAGAGGCCGCCAAACAGGGCCTGCAGAAAATGAAAGCGCTAGCTGATATGGGTATGGTACAGGGCGTGCTGGCACCCCAGGAACGCCCTGATATCGCTACCCTGCGCCGTTTGGGATTTGCAGGCAGCGATGCCAAAGTGCTGGAACAGGCAGCCGCTCAGGCCAGAGAAGTGTTTCTGGCCTGTTGCTCGGCCTCCAGTATGTGGACCGCCAATGCCGCCACCGTTTCACCCAGTGCCGATACCGCCGATGGCCGGGTCCATTTTACGCCTGCCAACCTGACCAGTAAATTTCACCGCTCATTAGAGCCACAGGTCACCGGCAATATTCTTAAGGCAACCTTTGCCAACAGCAAATACTTTGCTCATCACGCTCACTTGCCTGACAATGACCATTTCGGCGATGAAGGCGCGGCCAACCACACCCGTTTATGCAGTGCCTATGGCCATGCTGGTGTTGAGGTTTTTGTATACGGCCGTCATGCGTTCCGCCATGATTTGCCCCAGCCAACCCGCTACCCTGCCCGACAAACGTTTGAGGCCTGTCAGGCCGTTGCCCGGTTGCATGGTCTGAGCGACGAAAGTGTGGTGTATATCCAGCAAAATCCCGAGGTCATCGACCAGGGCGTATTCCATAACGATGTGATCGCCGTAGGTAATCAAAATGTGCTTTTTTATCATGAGCTTGCTTTTTATAACAGTGAAGCTGCACTGGCTGAGGTAAAAGCCAAATTCGGCGACAAACCGCTCCACTTTATCAAGGTAAAAAGTGATGAGGTTGGCCTGCAGGACGCCATTAAAACCTATCTGTTTAACACGCAACTACTCACCTTACCCGATGGTAATATGACCATTGTTGCGCCGTCAGAGTGTGAAGAAAACGCCACTGTTGCCGCTTATCTGGCTGAGCTGGTTAACCGTGATACCCCCATCAAAAGCGTTAATTACTTCGATGTAAAGCAAAGCATGCGCAATGGTGGTGGACCGGCTTGTTTGCGTCTGCGCGTTGCCCTGACCGACGCCGAACTGGCCGCCGTCAACCCGAGTACCGTTATGAATGATGCGCTGTTTACCCGCCTCAATAGCTGGGTAGACAAGCATTACCGTGACCGCTTAACCGAGCAGGATCTGTGCGATCCGCAGCTGCTGGTTGAGTCTCGCACGGCACTGGATGAACTAACGCAAATCTTAAAGCTGGGGTCGGTTTATCCGTTCCAGCAAGCATAATCATCAGCGCAAAAAAATGCCGGCAATTGCCGGCATTTTTATTGGTCTCAGTCACTGCTTACAGAGTATCACCACAATTTGCACTTACACCCCAGGGACTTGAAGGTGGCGGCGCCCCTTGTGTAGAGCGGTCTTCGGTAGACACGCTCAGCCAGTAATTCATTGAATCCACCGACTCTGTGCCGGATGACTCACCGCGGGCACTAATGGCCAACTGTACCCATGCACCATATTGTTTCGGATAGTTAAGGTTGATCAGGGCCTGACCGTTTTCATCGGTGTTGGCATCGGCATCAATAGCGCCTACGTTACCCGGGGTAAGCTGACCGTCACCATTAAAATCTTCACCTGCATCCAGTCGGCCATTGCCGTTCAAATCTTCATTCGCGCAGACAGCGGTTGTCACTGAGTAGTAGATAGAATCATCCTCATCCCATAGCCAGTAGCCTTTAGCATAAGCTGCATCATTAGTGGTTTCAGCCACCGGCGTAGCACTAAAGGTTAACGCTGCGCCGCTAACCGGGTTTGCGTCAGCATCGGTAACAAATACCGAGAACTCTTTGCGGTAAGAAGACTGCTGCGGTGCTTCAATCAGGTTACCGGTGCCTAAAGAGATATCAAAAGGACGGTCACCCACAGTGAGTAAGGTAGAATCTTCAACCGTTGGCTCATCGTTTACATAAGCACGCACTTCAACACTTTGATAGGTACTCACCGCGTTAGACTCATAAACGGTTGTGGCAATACCACGACGGTCTGTGCGGCTTTGAGCGTCGGTCAGATTACCGTTAGACACATCATTGACTTCAAAGTTAACCAGCTTGTTACGCACCCGGTTGCCGTCGGCATCCAGAACCACAGCAGAAATGGTGCTGGTCTGACCGTCAGGACCAATCGAGTCCGGCGTAGCATCTACGATAATGGTTTCTGCATCGGTAGCAATAAAGGCAATCTCAATTTGCGTGGAGACCTGCACACCTGCGCCATCTGTACCGGTGGCAGAGATAGTTGCCAGTCCGGCATTACCTGAACTTACCGTAAGATCTGCGATACCACTGCCATCGGTCACCGCATCTGCGCTTACCACTGAACCACGTGAAATAGCAAAACTTATTGAACCGCCGGCAAATGGTGCCGCGTCACGTAACCAGCTAACCTGTAGATTGTAATCGGTATTAAGCGGAATATCCTGATCAACATCATTCACATCCGGTGCATTAACAAACACAAACTCATCCTGCTGCACTTCAATAGCGAAGCTGCTTTCAGTGTTAAGAGCGTTAGCGAATACCGTAAAGGTGCCCGCAGCAGGCGCGGTAAAGGCCACCGTAGCGCGCCCTTCAGCACTGGTTTGCGGTGCTGCATCATCCAGCGTGGTGGCCGTCACGTCGGTTCCTGATTCATCTTCCACCCGCAACGTCAGTGTTTCACTGGCGATGCCCACGTTGTCGGAGTCCTGCAGGCTGACCGTAAGGCTGACACTGTCGCCGATGATTGCTGATGTAGTGCCGTTAATCTCGATTTCCGTTCCCACCACATTGATGCTCAGGGTTTGTATGAGCGTTTGTTCGCCACTCACCGTCGCGGTAACGTTAATAGTGCGGTTTTCCTTGTCGCCACCGGTACGCAACATCACAATAGCCGTGCCGTTTTCATCGGTGACAGGCTGCGTTTCAGCAATAGCGGCGTTGTTGTCGGCAGAGAATGTTACGTTGACACCGTCGAGCAGGATATTCTGTGCATTCTTAACCACTGCCCAGACTTCTACTTCATCTGAGCCGCTTGAGGATAACTGTGACTGACTGGCAAACAGTTCAAGAGATTCCGGTGTTTCCACATTGGCCGTGGTGCCACTGGAACTAAAGCCAATACGGGCCGTCTCTCCGGTTTCCAGCGCCGCCTCTACCGCACCGGAGCCAGATAGTTCTCCCACAATAAGGGTAATGGTCGCCACCCCTTCATCGTTGGTCAGCGCCGTGCCCGTATCGTTTGAAAAGCGGGCCAGGTTGGCAACGGTAAAGCTAAAGGTCACTACCGTATTAGCAACCGGGCTACCGCCACTGTCGGTAACAGTGGCTGACAGGATGAGTGGTGAGTCACCGGTGAGTGACGTACTGGTATTACCGTTACTGTCGGCAAGTGCAAGACTCACAGAATAAGTAGGATCGGGCGTATTGCCCCCGGTATTCTCTTCTCTGGAGACTGAACCACCGCCTCCGCAGGCAACTAGTAATAATAGTGCCCATGTGGCGGCTATTAAGCGTAGAGATTGCATTTTCATCGTCTTCCCGGACCTCTTTACCGTTATTGGGTCATTTTAAGTATTTAAAACTGCTATGAATCTGGCACACTAACTAAGAACTATAAATAAAATAACATTTCAGGGAATTTACATGTCTCAGTCTTCACACAAGTACAGTTTAACTGCACGGATCTTTATCGGCATGGTAGCCGGAATCATTATTGGTGCGCTGCTTCAATTTATATTTGATGATAGCGGAGATTTGCGGTTTTCGATATTCTCAGTGGAAGTTTCCACGTATGGCATTTTGGTCGAAGGTATATTTTCAACGCTCGGGCAAATTTTTATTTCGAGCCTGAAAATGCTTGTTGTGCCATTGGTTTTTGTTTCTTTGATCTGCGGTACCAGCAGTTTATCTGAACCATCTAAGCTTGGCCGGCTCGGGGCTAAATCCATTGGCCTGTATATCCTCACCACCGCTATTGCCGTTACGCTGGCTATTATGGGCGGTTTGCTGGTATCCCCGGGCGAAGGGCTTAATCTGCAAAGCGAAACCACTTATGTCGCCAAGGAAGCGCCTTCGTTATCACAGGTTATTGTGGACATGTTCCCCTCTAATCCCATCAATTCAATGGCCGAAGGTAACATGCTGCAAATTATTGTGTTTGCGGTTTTACTGGGTGTAGCCATGGCAATGACCGGCGATGCTGGTAAACGACTAGCCGCGTTTTTCGAAGATGTTAACACCGTTATCATGCGCCTGGTGACCATTATCATGAATCTGGCACCTTATGGTGTGTTTGTGCTGATGGCTAAACTGTTTGCCACTATCGGCCTGGAAACCATCGGCGGATTGTTGTGGTATTTCTTCCTGGTACTGGCTGTGCTGGTTATTCATGCACTGGTGACCTACCCGGTATTACTCAAAGTTTTCAGCGGTATGAACCCGTTAATCCTGCTACAAAAGATGCGCGATGCGGCCCTCTTTGCATTCAGTACCTCAAGCAGTAGTGCCACGCTCCCGGTAACCATGGAAACCGCGCGCAATAAACTGGGCATTGGTAAATCTGTATCCTCATTCACCCTGCCTCTGGGCGCCACTATCAACATGGATGGCACCGCTATTATGCAGGGTGTTGCCACGGTGTTTATTGCTCAGGTTTATGGTGTAGACCTGTCTTTGGGTGACTATGTGATGGTGGTCTTAACCGCTACGCTGGCATCAGTGGGAACCGCTGGCGTGCCCGGGGTTGGCCTGATCATGCTGGCCATGGTTTTACAACAGGTGAACCTACCGGTTGAAGGGATTGCGCTTATCATCGGTGTAGACCGCTTACTGGATATGACCCGCACCGCGGTAAACATTACCGGCGACTGTACCGTAGCAACCATTATCGCAAAATCGGAAGGTGATCTGGATGAAGCCGTGTTTAACGATCCGGACGCCGGCCATCAACAGGAAGACGTAGACTTCGAACACTTTGATAAAAATAAAGAAAGTGCTTAAGCACTTTCTTTATCCCGGAAACGCAAAGGCGTTATCCGGGCCCCCCTTAACAGTTGGACTACGCCGATTACCTAAGCACTTTCTTTGTCCCGGAAACGCCAAAGGCGTTATCCGGGACCCCTTTAAAGTCTTACTCCCTCGGTACGCCAGTTTTCCTGACCTTACCAGGGTGACATGCAGTCACCGTTTGTTGTGTTTTCTTACCAACAGCCGGATACTTAAATTCAGTATTGCAGAGGGAATGCCGTACAAAATATAAACCACGGATCCCATCGGTGCACCAGTGCTCACTGGCGGTGTCTGGTCAGATGTTAACAAATCGGCATTCATCGCCACCAGGTGAATAATTGCAAAAGGCAACGCGAGGCATAAGATTGTCACCGCCATGCCTTCATATTTAGCCAGTTGATATGCCACCCACGCCGGCAGTATAAACACCATTAAAACGAATAATCCCATATCCAACGTTCACATACTCCAACTAGCCGCAGATTAAAACGCTCTTTAATGTAACGCTCTGGCGGGCTGTATTGCAGCGGCCTTTTGTGCCGGGTAAAGCGTTGCCAGTACCGACAGAACGATAGCAACTAAAACAGTTAGCAATACATCATTTGCCTGCAACTGCGAGGGTAAAAAGTCGATAAAATAAATATCGCCCGACAGCACTTTTATTCCCAGCAGGTCTTCCAGCTTAGCCACAATCAATGACAAATTCGGCGCCGTGATCACCGCCAGTAACGTGCCCCAGAAGACCCCGATAAAGCCATTTAACAACCCCTGAAAAACAAAGGTATTACGGATTTGACTATCTGTTGCGCCCATGGTTTTTAAAATAGCGATAGACGCCTGTTTTTCTTTTACCGCCATCACCAGCGACGAAACAATGTTAAAGCAGGCTACTGCAATAACCAGCGATAAGGCAATGTACACCACCACTCTTACCAGGCGGATGTCGTCATACAGGTGCCCCTGAGTTCGGGTCCAGTCAGACATATATACCGCTTGAGGAAATCCGTAGCCAACCTCGCGGATAATCGAATAGGCGGCGAAAGGATCGTAAAACTGAAAACGCAGCCCCTGCGCGCCGGATTTAATGCCCGCCTGCTCAGATGCCGTTTCGAGATGCATAATGCCAATCAGGTTATCCAGCTCGCCACCCACCTGAATACTGCCTGCCACAGTGAGATACAGATTTTTTGGGGCTGCAAAGGTTAAATCTTCCGTTACAGAGGGAATAACCACACTGATTTTATCACCGGGGGCGAGCCCCAGTTTATTCAGGATCCCTTTACCCAACAGAACCTGATTGGGACCTTCACGAAGTAGCTGCCAGTCGGCATCGCTGATTTCGTTTTGCCAGCGCGTCGGAATCGCCGCGTTTATTTGTATACCGGTTAGTTCAACCGCTTTCAGTGCACTGCCCTGTTGGATCATGCCGGTAATTTTAGTGTAAGGCTCCACTTTTCTGATGCGAGGATCTTCGCCCAGTACCTGCTGGTATTCACGCCAGTCAACAATGCCCTGCTGGTTAATCGAGAAGAGTTCGGCATGAGGAATAATGGCCAGCAAACGTTCGCGTAACTCACGTTCAAAGCCATTCATAACACTCAGCAGAATAATCAGTACAAAACAGCCTAAGCCGATCCCCAGCGTCGATGATAACGATACAAAGGAAATGTAGCGGTTACTGCTTTTACCGCGACGAAAGCGGCGCGCCAGTTGTAAGCTGAGATTCACGACTCACTCCGCTGGACTACCAGTGAACCATCAGTGAGTTGCAATACTCGGTCCATAGCATTGGCCAGGGCAATATCATGAGTTACCACAATAAAGCTGGTACCCATTTGCTCACTGAGTTCACACAGTAACTGATATATCTGATCGCCGGTTTTCTTATCGAGGTTCCCCGTAGGTTCGTCAGCCAATACTATAGACGGGTTATTCACGAGCGCCCTGGCGATAGCAACCCGCTGACGTTCGCCACCCGAGAGCGCTGCCGGCTGATGGCTTAAACGGTGGCTTAAGCCCACTTTTTCCAGTAGCGCCGCCGCCTGTTTTTCTGCCTCGGCTTTACCTGTGCCGGCAATGAGTAATGGCATCGCAACATTTTCCAGAGCACTGAACTCAGCCAGCAAGTGATGAAACTGATAGATAAAGCCGAGTTCATTATTACGCAGTGCGGCCAGCTGATTGGCGTTAAGACCCGCCAGTGAGCGGCCATTAATGGTCACTTCCCCTGAGGTGGGCAGGTCGAGACCGCCAAGAATATGCAATAAGGTACTTTTACCGGACCCTGAGCTACCTAAAATCGCCACTTTTTCGCCCCGCGCGAGGGTAAATGATACCTCACTGAGTACCGATACTTTTTCGTTACCGTCATGATAGGTTTTGGTGACGTCCCGGCAAACCAATACCGCTTTTTCTGCCATGCTGTCCTCTTAACTAAATGCAGCGATAATATTTATTATCATAGGTTTGCAAGTGTACTCGATAGGACAGACAAGGTATAGAACCAGTCAGGGCACAGCACGGTTAAATTAGCGAAGATAAGATATAGCTGAGACAGCGAGGTTTGCGTAGGAAAGAATAAACTGCTTTGTAATAAGCTTAAAATGTCAGGAAAAGGATTATTTAATTCTCGATAGAGAAATGGCGGAGCGGACGGGACTCGAACCCGCGACCCCCGGCGTGACAGGCCGGTATTCTAACCAACTGAACTACCGCTCCAACGGTATGCGTAGTGGTATACGCTTTTTTGAATCAGGCTAATGGCGGAGCGGACGGGACTCGAACCCGCGACCCCCGGCGTGACAGGCCGGTATTCTAACCAACTGAACTACCGCTCCATAAAGCCTTTAGTCACAACTGAAAAGTGGCGGAGCGGACGGGACTCGAACCCGCGACCCCCGGCGTGACAGGCCGGTATTCTAACCAACTGAACTACCGCTCCACATTTTCAATCATTTCAGCAAGTTACTTGGGTAAGTGCTTAACCCTGTCCCTCACTGCGGCGCAGATGATACGTATTACCCCGAAAGGAGTCAACGGTTTTTTTCACGAAAATGTCATTCTTTGAATCGTTTGCCTGATAATTCGCCACGTTGGCCGAAAAGCCAGCAAAACCGGCGCTTGCAGGTTAATCTTTAGGCTTTTTGAACTTACCCAGCAGACCGCCTAAGAATCCCGGCCTGGCCGCCTCGGCTGGTTTAGCTGCGGCTTTCGCATCAGCCTTTGCTTTAGCTGGCTGCACACTTCCCTTGCCTTTACCGCGCCTCAGGACGATAACCACAATAGCACCGAGCAGTCCAACGCCAACAATACTGCCGTTAACAATGATCAGCCACATCATCAGGGTGTCGTCGTCCATACCTTCTTCTTCGTCACTGATAACCGGCTGCTCAGGTATCACTTCATCCACGTTGTTGTCGGCAGCCGATTCAGTAACCTCAGGCTCTGGTAATTCAGGTTCCGCCACTAAAAAGGTGAACTCCGGCACATCCAGAATAAAGTCACGGCCATTAACAGTTTTACCATAAGCGGTCATTTTTACTCTGAAAATACCGTAATCATAGGCAATGATAAGGTATTCGCGAACATCACCTCCCAACTCTGTGAGTGAAAAGTTGCGCACGTCGGCGTTGGGATAGCGTACTTTACCGTCTACCAGTAACGTGTTGATGTCCACCAGGTCACGGTCTACATCGATCAGCAATTTGTGATAATCGTTTCCGCCGCCGTCGAGTTCAACGTCTATTTTAACCGGGTTAGGATAAAGCCTGAGTGGCGGATCGACCTGTTCACGGGTAAACATAGGCGTGGTAACGCGAAAAACCGGTTGCCACTCACCCGCCGGTACATTCAGATTAAATTGCCCGGTAAACACGCCGTCCAGCGGCGCTTCATCCATGCCGCGGCCGTTATCTTCAAACGTCGCGATTTGCTGGTCGTCAGCACCGAAATTATCGTAATTAGGATTATTCGTGCTCACCAGATCAATGGTCAGTTCAACCACATCACGAAACTGGCTGTAATCGATGGGTTTATCACCGTTGGTCAGGTAGGCTGTTTGTTTGAGAATTTCACCGGAAAATAAAATGGGAGGTAAGGGCTCTGCATGCAAAGCAATGTCAGAGAGCACCATTACGCGGCTACCTTCGATAATTTGCCCTACCGCCTGCCACGGGCCGGGCACCGGATTTTTAATGCTGATCATGTCGTAGGTATCAGAATCGAACCAGAAGATGTCCTCGCCTTCTACCTGCGACTGGAATATCTTGGAGCCATCCGGGCGCACCAGCACCACGGGCGCAGAGCCGTACTCCCGGAAGAACACCATGGTGACTTCCTTAACATTGTGATCGATACGAAAACGGTTTTGCAGCAGCTTAATCCCATTTTCATAATCGTTACCAATCAGCGCAATGGGTGATTCACTCTCCGCTTGCCGAGCGGTAGCCTCCGGCGCTGGCTCAGCCCCCTGCTCAGCAGGCTCCTGAGCACTTACCGTAAAGGCCAGTGCTACACTCAAGATTGTCAGTAATGCTCTGCTCACCCAATTAGCCCTGTGTTGGCAAAATTCACCGGTTTACTGGCGCCAGATTGGATTTTGTACCAGGTCCAGACGCGCCTCATGCTGTGTTAATTCATCGGCAGTAGCTTGAATAACCTTTAATTTTTTTCCATTACGGGGAATTCGGCGGATCACCTCAGCACCGCCTGAATTGGCCTGATTGTTACCGCTAAGATTCAGATCGGTCTGTCCACCGGTCATCATCAGGTACACGTCGGCCAGGATCTCGGCATCCAGTAATGCGCCGTGCAGTTCACGATGGCTGTTGTCGATACCATAACGCTTACACAGCGCATCCAGGTTATTCTTTTGTCCGGGGTGCATATCACGGGCCAGTACCAGGGTATCCAGCACACCGCAAATTTCTTTGGTTTTTACGCTCGCGGTGGGGCCATGCATGGCAAATTCGTGATCCATAAAGCCCACGTCGAAGGGCGCGTTATGAATAACTAACTGACCACCACGAATAAACTCTATAAACTCACCGGCTACATCGGCAAATACCGGCTTATCAGCCAGAAATTCGTTGGTAATACCGTGAACCTCAATGGCTTCCTGTTCAATTTCGCGCTTGGGATTAATATAAACATGAAAATGATTGCCGGTAAGACGGCGATTGATCACTTCCACACACCCTATTTCGATGATCCGGTGGCCTTCTTTTGGATTAATACCCGTTGTTTCCGTATCCAGTACTATTTGACGCATAAACCACTCTTATCTTATTGCTGATTGCGGTAGTATACCAAGCCACTGCCAAGTGACCACGCTTGAGGTTAAAAAAAGGAGAATCCGTGGCCCAACAATCTGTGCATATTTATACCGACGGCTCTTGTTTAGGCAATCCCGGCCCTGGTGGCTATGGTGCAATCTTAATTTATGGCAAGCACCGTAAAGAAATTAGCGAAGGCTTTACGCTAACCACCAACAACCGTATGGAACTGCTGGCCACCATTGAGGCGCTCAAATTACTGACTAAACCCTGCCAGGTGGAACTCACCACCGATAGTCAGTACGTAAAGAACGGTATCAATCAGTGGATCCACAACTGGCGGCGCAATGGCTGGCGTACCAAAGACAAGAAGCCGGTAAAAAATGCCGATCTGTGGCAGGCCCTCGACGAGGTGATCCAGCAACATGAAGTAAACTGGCACTGGGTAAAAGGTCACAGTGGCCACCCGGAAAATGAACGCTGCGATGATTTAGCCCGTAACGCTGCCGAATCACCGACCAAAGAAGATACCGGTTATAACCCCTAATCAATTGGCACGGCATTCAGAAAACGTGACTTTTGGTCATCCTGGTATTTAAGTCTAAGAAAGAAGAACTTGTGCCCTTATTCAGTGTTGTCATTGTCACTGGCAGACATAACAAACTGGAAGAATCATCATGGATGAGGATTCAGTCGATGCGGCACAGGGATGTGCCGTCATTGACGGTCCAGTTTGTTCTGTCAGTGACGATGACGCTTTTCACTGATAAGGGCTGCGGGGAGTCTAGAGTGGTTCCCGGTCACCGGGTCGCACAACACCCTTTGGTCGCTGCCGGCGACTCCGGCAACCATCTATAAACAGCCTTATGCACTAACACTATAAAGTAAGCAAAAACCTATATCTGAAAGAACTATTTAATGAAATAATTCTTACTACCAGGCATCTTAAGCAGGCTTATTAGCCAGCACTTTATCAATATCTGCAGCCTCATGGCGCTCCCGAAGTTGTTCCCACTCCTCGCCAAAGGTGCGATTCACTATCCGGCCTCGCTGCACTGCCTCCCGAGACTGAACCTGCCCCGCCCAGCGCCTTACATGAGTATACGTGTGAACCTGCAGAAACTCGGCGGCGTTATACAGATTGCCCAGGGCTAAACTGCCATACCATGGCCAGATAGCCATATCAGCTACCGTGTATTCATCGCCCGCCATATAGGTATTCTGCGCCAGATGCTTATCCAGCACATCCAACTGACGTTTCGCTTCCATGGCAAAGCGATTAATCGGGTATTCCTGTTTTTCATCAGCATAGGCATAAAAATGGCCAAAGCCGCCACCTAAAAACGGTGCGGAGCCCTGTGCCCAGAACAACCAGTTAAGGGTTTGGGTTCTGGCGAAACCTTTTGCGGGCAGAAACTGACCAAACTTCTCCGCAAGATAAACCAAAATAGACGCTGATTCGAACACGTTCACGTCTTGATCGCCTGATTTATCAACTAACGCCGGGATTTTAGAATTCGGATTCACCGCCACAAACCCCGATGAGAACTGATCGGAGTCACCGATGTTAATCAGGAACGCATCATACTCTGCGGCTGAAACACCTGCGGCAAGCAACTCTTCCAGCATAATGGTGACCTTCTGACCATTTGGCGTACCCAGCGAATAAAGCTGCAGTGGATGCTCGCCTACCGGCAGTTCTCGCTCAAAACGGGCACCGGATTCCGGGCTGTTGATGTTCGCCCACTTATTGCCACCGGCAGCGTCATTTACCCAGACCTTAGGCGGGACATATTGTTCACTCATAACGTCTCCTGAAAATTTACATTAAATTCGAAGTGGCAACGCCCTGACTAACCAGTGCCAACGCTAAATTACCAGCTGATGACAATCTTACCGCTGGTATTGTTGTTCAGCACCTGCTGATGGGCTTGTTCGACTTCATTCACTGTATAGACCGTATCAACCGGTACTTTTAATTCACCATTGCTAAACGCGGGTAAACAATCCTGGCGAAAGGCCTCTGTCAGCCGGGCTTTATAGTCATTGTCGCGATTACGCAGTGTGGTGCCGCGCACACTGGCTCGTTTACCCAGCAACAGCGCCATATCAAGTTTGTCGGCAAAGCGTCCGGCCATCATGGCCAGGTACACTATCGAGCCGTCGGTAGCGAGCACTTTAAGATTACGGTTCAGGTAATCGCCAGCCACCATGTCCAGCACCATATTAACCCCCTCTGGCCAGTGCGATTTGAGCTCAGCCACAAAATCCTGCTGCTTATAGTTCACCAGTAATTCGGCCCCGGCCGCTTCACAAACGGCCAGTTTTTGGGCTGATGAGGCCGTGGTCGCCGTGCTGATGTCCCATAACTTACACAGTTGCAGAGCAGCCAGTCCTACCCCGCTGGCGCCCGCGTGGATCAACGCTTTCTGGCTATTATCTATCTGACCAACCCAGCGCAGGGCCTGGTAAGCGGTTAAGAACACTTCACTTAAGCCGGCCGCTTCGGCATCGGATAGCTCGTCAGGTACGGCCATCAGGTGACTGGCTTCAATCGCCACATATTCAGCGTAACCGCCACCTGAAACAATGGCGCAAACCCGCTGCCCGGGCTGCCAGTCGGTCACCGCCTCGCCAACTGACTCAATAACCCCGCTTACCTCCAGCCCTAAAGTCGGGCTCTCGCCTTTGGGCGGCGGATAATGCCCGGCGCGCTGCAGTAAATCGGCGCGATTAACCGCAAACGCGGCGACTTTAACCAGCACCTGAGTCGTTGTAGGAACAGGTAACTCGGCGGTTTGCAGTGACAAACCCGACTCCATGTTACCTTCGGTATGTTGAATAAATTGCATGAAAACACTCATTGTTGATAAATATCCGGCTGCCAGATTTGCATTAACGGACTGGCGTCTTGCACCGGTGAAAAGCCGTATTTTGTGTATAAACCATGGGCGTCTTTGGTGGCCAGCATAAAGCGTCTGAGCCCTTGTAAATCAGGATGGGCAACTACCGCATCGAGTATTTCACGGCTCACGCCGCGACCGCGCCATTCAGGCAACACAAACACATCAGACAAATAACCAAAAGTGGCTTTGTCGGTGACCATTCGGGCAAACCCGATAGTATTTTGCTGCGCATCAAGCGCCGCGAAACACAGCGAATTTTGCAGTGCTTTTTGTAAAGTAGCCACGGGGATGTTTTTCGCCCAGTAACTGTTACGAATAAACTCATGAATGGTTTGAAAATCCATTTCATGCAAATGATTGGTAATAACAACGGCAGAAGACATGGCCAGTCCTGTGGCAAATAAACCGGGCCGTGCAGTAAACGGCAATAACCAGTATACTGCGCGCCGGTCGAACTTAAGAAGAATGTCAGAGTATGCCTGCTACCGTTATATTACAAGAAGGTCGCGAGAAATCGCTTAAACGTCATCACCCCTGGGTATTCGATGGTGCAGTGGCAACTGTAAAAGGTCGCTGCCGCAGCGGTGATACGGTGGACGTAGTGGCCGCTGATGGCTCATGGTTAGGCCGTGGTGCTTATTCTCCATCTTCACAAATACGCGTGCGTATCTGGACATTCAATCAGCAGGAAGTCATCGATAACGCGTTTTTTCTGCGCCGTATCGAGCAGGCCTGGCAGCTCCGCCAGCGCCTGATGCAGCAGGCAAATACCAATGCCTGTCGGCTGATTGCTGCCGAGTCCGATGGGTTACCGGGCGTAACTATCGATTTGTATAGCAACCTGGCAGTGCTGCAATTGCTTAGTGCTGGTGCCGATAAACATCGCAGTAAGATTGTCTGGGCGCTACAAAAGTTACTGCCTGACGTGGCTATTATGGAGCGCAGTGATGTGGATGTCAGAACGAAAGAAGGACTCGAGCCGCTGATCCAGCCCCTGCATGGCGACATCCCTGAAGAAGTAGAAATCGTTGAACACGGCGTAAAAATTCTGGTTAACCCGCATACCGGTCATAAAACCGGCTTTTATCTCGACCAGCGCGAAAACCGTTTAGCCGCCAGCCGCTACTCGGAGCAGGCCAGCGTGCTGAATTGTTTTAGTTATACCGGCACCTTTGCCTGTTACGCCCTGAATGGCGGTGCCTCTCATGTGACTAACGTTGACGTGTCGCAACCAGCACTGGATATGGCCAGCCGCCATATCGAGCTCAATGGCTTTGCCCCTGAGCAGTGCAGCCAGGTAAAAGGCGATGTTTTTGAGGTGCTGCGCAATTACCATAATCAGCAACAGCAATTTGATATGGTGATCCTCGACCCACCCAAGTTTGTCGACAGTAAAGCGTCGCTTAAACGGGCCTGCCGCGGCTACAAGGACATCAACATGTATGGCATTCACGCGGTTAAACCCGGCGGTATTTTGCTGACCTTCAGCTGTTCGGGCTTAATGGAGCAGTCGCTGTTTCAGAAAATTGTTGCAGATGCGGCACTGGATGCCGGTCGACGAGTGCAGATACTGGAACATTTGTCGCAGGCGCCTGACCATCCGGTTGGTTTGAATTACCCGGAAGGCTATTACCTGAAAGGGTTAGTTTGTGTGGTTTTATAGCAGGTAAGCGATAAAAGTAGCATAGGAAACCCAGCGCTGCCCGTCAGAGGTAGCGCTTAACCAGATCACCGTAACTTATTTCATCTCAGAGATTTCAACACCCACAATACAACTGCTATCAGACTCTGGTACGCAACGCACCACTTTGGCCACCGCTGATAACGACGGTATTTGTGAACTGGTTGAATCGATGCTAACGCTCACCTGAGTGCCGACTTCAATTGACGGCTCATCAACTTCCAACGACATACCGGTTGCGCTGATATCCTTGCACACCGCCTGAAGTGTCCGGCTCGACTCATCATCGATTATTTGTAACTGACACGGAGAGTTAACCATCATCCTGAAAAAGTTGCGTTTATCATCGTATCCTAACATCTACTTACTTCTCCTCTCACCTCAACTGCAAATGGAAAGGCAAATTGCCTTACTACTAACAAGTTTATAGGGTGACATCCGTGAGTTGTCAATGTAATTTCAGGCCAGCCTCAGGGGTTAAGTTTAAAATAACGTTATTTGTTGGTTTTGAAGTCTCAGCGCTAATAGGCTTCCAGGACGCTTAACACCCGTTTTGCTGAAATTGGATAAGCCGTACCCAATTGCTGAGCGAATAACGAGACCCTAAGCTCCTCAATCATCCAGCGCACTTGTGCCAGTTCAGCAGGCACTTTATCGGCATGGTATTTATTAAGTACCGCCGCATAGGCCTGCTCTACCTTATCCAGCGTAATTTGTTGCAAGCGATCACGATTCGGGTCGACTGGCAGCTTTTCCAGCCGGCGCGCCAATGCCTTTATGTAGCGGTTCCAATCAGCCAGACGGGCAAAGCCCACCTCGGCCACAAAGCCCGGGTACACCAGCATCCCCAAATGCTGTTTGATGTGGTTAAGGCCTGCCACCATATCCAGTGATACTTTACCTTTCATTTTCTTTTGGCACTGATGAGCCAGCGTAAGACCGGTTTCTACCTGCTGGGCAATGGCCAGCACCGACTCATTGATATTGGCCCGCACATGGTCGAGGCACCGGTCGAAGCTTTCTTTATCGCGAATAACCAGCTCGTGCTGTGCCTGAAATTCGTGGCTGAGCGCGTCGATACCAGCCAGAATGCAGTCGTCAATAAGGGCTTTAATCTGACCAAAGGGGTTAAAGTACAACCCCAGTTTGGCTTTGTTTGGCAGCTTCTGCTCCAGATAATTCACCGGCGAGGGCATGCCCAGCATCAGTAAACGATTAAGCCCCTGCTGATGCAACGTATTGGCTTTTTCCTGCTCGGCAATCAGTTCAATATCGACCCGGCCATTGTGATTAACCAGCGCAGGAAAGGCCTGAACCTCAAAGCCGCCGTGCTTCTGGGTAAAGCTGGCTGGCAGCGTATCGAAATCCCAGTTGGTGATATCCTTACGCTCAAGCTCCGGTGTAGCAGCCTGTTCAAAGGTTTCTTTTACCCGTCCCTGCAGGCGGTCTTTTAAGGCTTGCAAATCATCGCCGCGACCAAGTACCTTGTTATCAGCATCCACCACCGCAAAATGCATTATCAGGTGTTTGTCCAGTTGCTCCGGCTGCCAGTCTTCTTGCTCTACCCTCACCCCGGTCATTCTTAGCAACTTGGTACTCAGTGCTTCAAGCAGCTTAATCGGCTTACCGGTTTTGTCTTCCTGCATGCGCATATCGGCCAGTGCCGCCTGCGCGTAATTCGGTGCAGGCACAAAGTTACGCCGCAGGCGTTTCGGCAGGCTTTTTATCAACTGGACCACCCGCTCTTCACGCAGGCCCGGAACCTGCCAGTCAAAGCCGTCTTCCACCACCTGATTAAGCAGCGGTAAAGGGATGCTTACCGTCACGCCATCGTCGTCGGCGTTAGGCTCAAAATGATAGCTCAGCGGCAGGGTAATATTGCCCTGCTGCCAAACGTCCGGAAACGCATTAGCCGCCGAGGTGCCGGGTTGCTCGCGAAACACATCCTGCTCGGTCAGGCGCAAAAAGTCGGTAGAGGACTGCCCTTTTAACCACTTTTTAAAGGCGGCGTCGTTATTCACTTCAAGGGGCAGTTTATCGGCGTAAAAATCCACCAGGATTTGTTCGTCGACCATAAGATCCCGACGCCGGGTTTTCTGCTCCCAGCCATCGGCCAGTTCCAGCAACGCCTGATTGTCTTCTAAAAAGGCATAACGCAGCTTCGTTTCGCCGTTAACCAGTGCCTCACGGATAAACAGCTGATGACAGGTAGCCGGATCTATCTGGCTGTAGGTCACATAACGCTGCGCCACGATCGGCAGGCCAAATAAGGTCACGCGCTCGCTGGCTGTCACTGCGCCGCGTTTTTTCGACCAGTGCGGTTCAGCGTAATTGCGTTTTACCAAATGCCCGCCCAGCGATTCCAGCCATTGCGGTTCAATTTTGGCCACCATGCGGCCAAACAGTTTGGAGGTTTCTACAAGCTCGGCTGCCACAATCCATTTGGGATTGGCTTTGGCCAGCCCTGAGCCGGGAAAGATCATAAATTTGGTATTGCGCGCACCAAGGTACTCGCGGTCTTTGTCTTTCATGCCCACATGGGATAACAAACCGCTACACAATGCCTGATGGATGGCCTGATAATCCGCCGCCTGACTGGTAATTCTCAAATCGATTTCAGCCACAGACTTACGCAACTGACTAACGATGTCCTGCCACTCGCGCATGCGCAGGTAGTTGATAAAATGGCCATGGCACCATTTACGCAACTGGCTGTTCGATAGGGCTTTTTGTTGCTCCCTAAAGGCCAACCATAAATTCCACAGGGCAATAAAATCAGAGTCTTTATCGGCAAATTCACTGTGCGCCTCATCGGCCTGTGCCCGTTTATCCTGCGGACGCTCACGGGGATCCTGAATGGATAACCCGGCCGCAATCACCATTACTTCCATCAGCGCGTTAAACTCGCCGGCCGCCACCACCATACGGGCATAGCGCGGATCGACCGGTAAGCGGGATATCTGCCGGCCCAGTTTGGTTAACGTAACCCGACCTTTTTTACGGGTAATGGCTTCAATTTCTTCCAGCAAACGAAACCCATCGTTAATCTGACGACTGTCCGGCGGCTGCACAAAATCAAACTGGTTAATGTCGCCTAAGCCCAGACTGGCCATTTGCAGAATAACCGAGGCCAGGTTGGTACGCAGAATTTCAGGGTCTGTAAATGCCGGCCGGTTGTCGTAATCCTGCTCTGAATACAGACGAATACAGATACCTTCGGAAACCCGGCCGCATCGACCGGCACGCTGATTTGCTGAGGCCTGGGATATCGGCTCAATGGGCAGGCGCTGTACTTTACTGCGTGCACTGTAGCGGGAAATACGCGCGGTGCCCGGGTCGATAACATATTTGATGCCCGGCACGGTTAGTGAGGTTTCCGCAACGTTGGTCGACAGTACAATGCGTCGACCGCTGTGCGACTGAAAGATCCGCTGTTGCTCAGAGGCCGACAATCTTGCATACAGCGGAATAATTTCGGTGTGGCGATACTGGCGGCGACTCAGCGCATCCTGGGTATCGCGAATTTCACGCTCACCGCTTAAAAAGACCAGAATATCACCGGGCGGTTCACGCATCAGCTCGTTCACCGCAAGGATGATCCGCTCCACCTGGTCGGCATCGTCTTCGGCGTCCTGGGGATCATGATAACGAATTTCCACCGGGAAGGTTCTGCCGCTCACTTCAATAATTGGCGCATCATTGAAATAGCGCGAGAAACGCTCAGGATCGATGGTCGCCGAGGTTATGATAACCTTTAGTTCCGGGCGCTTAGCCAGCAATTGCTTAAGGTAACCAATCAGAAAATCGATGTTCAGGCTACGCTCGTGGGCCTCATCGATAATGATGGTGTCGTATTGATTCAGGAAACGGTCCTGCTGCATTTCGGCCAGCAACATACCGTCGGTCATCAGTTTTACCAGACTGTTGTCGCTGACCTGATCAGAAAAGCGAATTTTAAAACCGACTAAATCACCAATAGTGGTGTTGAGTTCATCGGCAATCCGGTTGGCCACGCTGCGGGCGGCCAGTCGCCGTGGCTGGGTGTGCGCAATGGTACCGGCCACGCCCCGGCCAAGTTCCAGACAAATTTTCGGGATCTGAGTGGTTTTACCGGAGCCCGTCTCACCGGCGATAATGACGACCTGATTGTCGGCAATAGCTTGTTTGATGTCATCCTTTCTGTCACTGACCGGCAGTGGCGGATAATCGATATCCGGAATAGACGCCTGGCGCGCCGAGCACTTTTCCACCGACGCATTAATACGCTCGATGATTTTTGCCAGTTGCTGCTGATTACCCTCATTGGTGAGATCGGCCTTACCCAGTTTTTGTAACTGGCGGCGTAGAGGAAACCTGTCTTTAATAAGACATTGCGGCAATTGACTGAGTAACGCACCGATCGGCGAAGACTTTGACATAAAAGCAGATAACATCCGGAAACTAAAAAACGCAGCGATCCTAGAAGAACCGCAACCATTTTTCCAGTCTCAATATCCTGAATGCCAGTGTGCTGGTCTTTTATCAGGCCAGCATCACTGTATAAATCAGGCGTTATCGGCCGTATCAGGCGGTTTTGGGGTATTCCGCGTGTAAGTGTTTATCGATAGCAAACAGTATTTGACTGCGGGTAATGCAGCCGACCAGCTTGTTATCGCTATTGACCACCGGATACACCTTGGGTTTTTCTACCAGCAGCTTTTCTGCCACTTCCAGAATCGACATGTCATCACGCACCGTCAGTACCGGCGTTTTCATGATTTCACCTACGCGACAGACCTGCTCACGGTAATAGGTCGATTCCACCATGGCTTTAATGCAGTCCTGTTCGGATAAAAAACCACACAACTCCCCTGCGTTATCCAGCACAGGGCCACCGGACTGGTTGTTTTGCAATAACTTTTCTACCGCTTCAGCCACCGGCATGGACTCAGTGAGCTTAACCGGATGCTGACTCATGTATTTACCTACCAGTAACGATTCCATAGAGTAAGCGATCAATATAGACCCGGATCACCCCATTTTATCTAAATCGCTCGTCAATTTTTTGTCCGCGAATTTCTCTTTCCAGACTCTTGGCGTCAGGTCGAGTACGTCTTTGGCCGGGTGCAGTGCTACACGCTGCAATACATCCACGAGGTAATGGTAGGGATTCACGCTTTGCAGGCGACACGTCACCATCAGGCTTTGCAGTATGCCCAGTTGTTCAGCACCAAGTTCGGACCAACAGAACAAATAGTTTTTTCTGCCCATGGGGATTACCCGCAGTGCCCGCTCAAGATGATTGGTGTCCATGGGTAACGCGGGGTTACTCAGGAACACCTTGAGTTGGCTCTCTCGCTCAGCGGTGTAATGAAGCGCCTTGGCGAAGGGGGATTTGGGTAGTAAATCAGTGCGCTGGCGTTGTTGGTAGACCCACCGGAAGAAGTCAGTCACGAGTGGTTCGCTGTGTTGTTGGCGGTAGGTATGGATATCGGCCAGGTCTGATTGCTTATCCCGGATGTGTTTTTCATGCCGGTAGAGTGTGGCGATAATATCCAATGCCTGTTGTGCGGTGTGCGGCTCACTGTCGAGGGCTTTTTCAAAGCCTCTGCGCATGTGTACCCAACAGGCAGCGTGCACTATCTTTTGTTCGTGTTGGTTTATCTGCTCAACCGTTTTGGTGTAAGCGGCATAGCCGTCGGTCAGCAAGGTACCGGTAAAGTCCTGCAACTGTGCTTTGGCGTGCAACATGCCCCGGCTGTGACTCCAGGTAAACGCCACCTCATCACTGTCACCGTACATCGGCCAGAAGTAGGTTTGTTTCATTTGCCCCGGTTTTCGGCCAGCCCCTTTGGTACGCCCGGCTTTAATGGGCACTTCATCCATCATCAGGATTTTGCTTTGCAGAATGTGCTGCCACTGGGCCTTGGCGATGGGCCGAAGCAGCTCAATGCCTTGTTGTATCCAGTTGATTAAGGTAGCCCGGCTAAGGGTGATACCGCTATCAAGCATGCGTTGATGTTGGCGGTGAAGCGGTAAGTGATATACCGCTTTATCCACCATCAGCCCAGCGAGTAGTGAGACATCGCAGTAACAGCCTTCCAGTACATTGATGGGGGCTGGGGTATCCTTAAGGGTTTGCGTGGTTTTATGACGCACGACCTGACGACGATACACCAGTACCACATAACTGCCGGGCTGTTGTGCTAAGCGACGGGTTTCTTTGATATCCACGACATCATACTGGTCGGCATCCGCCCCCTGTAACTCAGGCGCAGGCACATCAATAATCAGCTGAGGCACCGTCTCATCAAAACGCAGGCCTTCATCATTCACATCCGAGTCGCGACGTTGCTTTTGTGAGGAACGGGTATGGGCCTTCACCGGTTTGGTGTCTGCCGGTAAGGCGTGTGTCTCACCCTCATCAAACAAACTGCTCTGCGCCGGATTATCCACTAACACCTTTTCAGACTTACGCCCGAACAACTGGCGTTTAAGCCAGTCCAGTTGATGCTTGAGTTGCGCAATCTCCTCAGCTTGATGAGCAAAGGCAGCCTCAATTTCAGACGGTGAAAGGTGACTAATAGAATGTGTTTTCATGGCGTAAATTATAACAAAATCAGTCAATTAAATCGCCTGTTTTGTTTGTCTTTTTGCCAGTAAATGCCATCAATCAAACACTGTAACTGAGCACTGTTTAATGGTGTTTTTGCTGTACCGTCAGTGACTTTGGCGAAGGTGCCTTTTTCTAACCGTTTACTCCACAAACAATAACCGCCCTGGTAGTAATACAACACCTTTAGCTGGGTGCGGCGCTTATTGATAAACACAAACCAGTCACCACAATGCGCCTGCATCCCCAGTTTGCCCTGTACCAGTGCCGCCAGCCCATCAAACTGTTTGCGCATATCGGTATTACCGGTATACAGCCAAATACGCCCATTGGATAAGGGTAACATCAGGCAGCCCGGTTCATCCGCAGCACCACACCACCAGGTAAGGCCAGCTCTATCTCCCACGCTGCGCCCGGCTCTTTGTCTACACTTGCTGGCATATCAAAGGCAAGCCAATTATCCGTCTGCGTGAGCGATTGGCTATCATCGCTCAGTTTTTTACGCCACAGATAGAAGTTTGATACCGTTAAATCATATTGCGCACAAAATTTACTGACCGATAGTTCGCTTGCTGCTTGCTTATCAACCAATACCTGCCATTGCTCGCGTGTACGTCTTTTTGTTGCCATCGATTAAGTCTCCGTGAGTAAAATCTACGGGGACTATTTTACGGGGTAGCTCCGCCGGGAAAAGACGGTCTAAATTGATCGCTTACTCCATAGATCCTCCTTTGCCACGATTAAACCTTACGCTCTGCTGTGGCATGATTGTTATTATCAAGAGGGTGATAGCGCATACTACAGCTATATAACGGGGCATTGTTGCCCGGCTATTAAGACAGCCTCTGGGGCGTCTTGCCCTGTAATAAGCCTAGTTCAGAATGCGATGGAATGTTAACTTTTTCTTAACACTACTTTGGTCGTAATAAGGGGGTAATTTAGGAGGAGGAAAGGTAATTTTAGCAGGCTGTCTGAACGCAGAAACCCTATTTACATCACCTTTTAAAGCATTCCGGACATTAACAGGTATCAATGTCCGGTATCAGTTTTACTCAACCCATTCTTTATAGATGCCAACTTTCACTTTGCCGTCAGTATCGATTTGCGCCCGGTACATACCGGCAGAATTAAACACCGCGGCAATGTTGCCATCGTGGTCAATGGCGATAATACCGCCATCGCCGCCGGCTTCGACCAGCACATCGTTAATTACTGTATTGGCCGCCTCATCAAGGCTGACGCCGGTATACTTCATCCGTGAGCAAATATCTGCAGCAACATGGTAGCGAATAAAATACTCACCGTGACCGGTGGCTGATACCGCGCAACTGCTATTATCGGCCCAGGTACCTGCACCAATGACCGGCGAGTCACCAATGCGGCCATAACGCTTGGCTGTCATGCCGCCGGTTGAGGTTAATTACATAACGCTAAATATTCGATGACTTTGAAAACATGTTTTACTCTAAAACGTAATTTAAGAGCTTATTTCAACCTACCTTCAGTTTGCTGAGAGAAACTCCCTCGCACTATATTCCCAAGCTTTAGTAAATCCCTTCAAAGATATTGTACCCACTTGATTTTTAACTTTTATTTTCAGAACATTTCCCTTTTTCATTTCTTTAATTAGTTGGGGATTGAGTATCAAAGTCTCGCAGGTATGCCCAATTTTAGGGAATTGCAACGACTTTCCCTCATCAATTTTATACTTAGTTTGCTCGTAGTCACATTCAGGCCAAGCCCCAGAAAAAAAGCTTATGTATATACTTACTTCAGCATGTATTCCGGTGGAGAGTTGTTTAAATCTGCTAATTGTAAATCTTCCTAACTTCTCTGAACCATCCTCTTCGAAGACATTTCCAGTCATTATAGGTCGTTTTTCATTTTCAAAATCATCTGTAATAACAACAGCTTCCCAATCTCCAAACTCTAAAGTTGGACCCCATATAGCTTCTGCTAAAGCTAGTGGACTAAAGCAAAAAAATAGCAGAATTAGTTTCATTTTTAGCATTGAATTTCCTTTTCATTACATTAAGACATTGAGAATACAGTACTTTGATCAGATGTTAATTTAACATTTAATTGAAAACTCACAAGGGGGGGAGGTAGAAAGGTCCTCCCTTCTGTGACGATTGCGTCGTCCCATGCCGCTGAAAAAAAACGTTTTAATCGTTTTCTCATTTTTTCAGTACATTTCATTAACAAACGCTAGGGACTATTTGAGGCTGATAACGGGTGGATGCGACTTAGTTTTTTTAGTGGTGATGGGTACACCTGAGAATCCCCAAAGTGTACCACATCATCTAGCATAGCGTTTTAGATAGGGTCAATCTTATCAAGGCTCGTAACGTCGTCATCTGTAACCAGATTACTAAAACAAGCATCACAGCGCGTCCATAAGTCCACTTCAGGGTAATGAGCTTCATGACTACAATCAGAACACTTGTAGACGCCCTCATAGCCTCTAACTGTCAATAGACCGTCAAGGGTAGCTACTACATTTAAGCCCTTCTCTGTGATCGTTACAAGTCCACCAGCGTTACCTTGTTGTATATCCTGTGTGTTCATTTGTTTATGCTCCTTTAGCTGCTGTTACTGCCATTGCTTTGACCTCTGCGTCTGCTGGGTGGTCTCCCTCGTTGGTGATGAGTTCCCATGTAGGTTTAAACTCCTCATTCCACTTATCAAGCTCCTGCCATAGCTCAGCATTCTTAACGGGTTTCTTGTTGGCTCCCTTCCAATTCTTAGCCTTCCATCCTGCTAACCATGTGTTGATACCTTGGTTGATGTAATTGCTTGAGGTGTAGACGGTAATAGGTCTATCTGCTAACTGCCTTTCATTAATGCGTCTGAAAGCCTCTACAACTGCTGTAAGCTCCATTGTTTGTTGTGTGGTAGCTGATGCACTCCCTTTAAGTCCTGAGCGTTGTAGGTCGTTCTCATTGTCTCTACGGGTCATTAAGAAAGCCCACCCACCTTTTTTAGTCTGTGAGACCCAAGAACTGTGGAAATAAACACGTAGTGTATTGTCTGTTGGTTGTGTCATTACTACTCCTTATGACATAGGGATAAATGCGCCCTAAGAGGTTCAGAGCGCCTTAAAGTTGTTTGGTTAGGGGAACTGTTACTATTTAGCTTGTTTCTTTGCTGTAGCGTACAGGCGCTTTACAGTGGCTTCTGAGACGCCTAATTGCTTAGCTGTGACTGATATTGATAGACCGCTTTTACGTAGCTCTGCAACCTTCTCAGGGGATGCTTTGGTGGGTCTTCCAATCGTTTTGCCTTCTGCTCTGGCTCTGGCTTGAGCCTCAAGGGTGCGCTCTCTGATACGATCTTTCTCAAAGGCTGCAAAGGCTGCGAAAATCTTCAACATTAATCTGTTTTCAGGGGTAACTAGCTCATCAAATGGTAAATCCAATATGCGAACATTGATACCCTTCTCAAGGAGCAAATCAATAGTCTGCTGCACGTCAATGTTATCTCTTCCTAAGCGGTCTAGCTTAAGGACTACAAGCGTATCTCCCTTTATCAGCTTATTTTCAACCATATTTCTGAAGCCTTTACGCTCCATTGCACATACAGCACCTGATACGGTCTCTGCAATAACAAAGTCCTCATTGATCTCATACCCCTTATTCTTAAAAGCTTGTACTTGGTTAGCTGTGGTCTGGTCTGAGGTCGATACGCGGCAATAAAAATATGTACGTTGACTCACAATGTATCTCTATGGATGAAAAGTGGGGGTATTTTATGAGCCTAGCCAATAAGTGTCAATACACTACTTTTGATACATGATAAAGCTAGCTCAAAGTAACTGGCTCATATATGAAGCTTTTGAGCTACCCTTGAGACTCCTTTACCGGTGGCTTATCAGAAGTTATCGTAATCATCAGGGTCAAGGTTAATGTCATAGTCCACATAGTTAGGGTTCTCACCCCAGAATAGCTCTGCACCTCGTTTAAGCTTGTCAGGCTCCTTTGCTTTCTTTACTGCTTTAAGGATGGTCTGTAGTAGTGCTTTATCAGCCTCGCATAGTTGCCCTTGTGTCTCTATCTCTGGGTCTGTATAGGTAGCTTTCTTTAACTCATTCCTAGCTTGCTTGAGGATTGGAAAGCCTGTGACCATGCTTTTAGCTACATGGCTTCTCTGTTCAAAGTAACCAGCTTCAATGAAAGCCTTTCTGTCTCTGCGCCAGTTAGTAACAGTATTGGGAGTGACGCCAATCTCTTTCGCTGTGTTTTTGGTACTAATGTCAGGTTGCTGTTGCATCAACACTAAGAACTTTTGCCATTGTATTTCTGTTTCTTGGCTTGCAGTGAGAGGCTTAGTTGTATTCTCAGCATTGATTGATAAGGCTTTCTCTACTGTCACCTCCTCAAGTACTTTGACTCTGATCTGTTTGAATCTTTTCGTTCTCTTATTGACCTCCTTGTAGGCTGCAAACCTATGGAAACCATCAACAATTATGTACTTGCCTTCGTTATTAGGATCATAGGTGACCTCAATTGTTTCAAGTTTCCCCTCTGGGTTATCCATGAGGCTTTTCACTAATTTCTTTATGTGTGATTTACTGCTTAGCCTCTCACTGATTGCCTCCCCATATGTGCCTGTCCTAGTGTCCCTGTTTTGGTAACGTTGGTCTGAGTCGTTAATGCTGGATAGTGATATGCGAGTATTTGCCAATGTAGAATGTCTCTCTGGGTGGTCAGGGCGGCAACTCTACACGGCCTTTTTAGTTAACACAAGGTGGGGAGGTAATGTGAAGCTCTAAAGATCCCCTCAAGGTCTTTAATAATGGGGCCTTGATGGCCTTTACGGGTTAATATTTAGTGTAGTCAAAAGTCAGTTTCTGACTACATTGTGACTATCCACTAAGAGACCCTTACGGCTTCTCCTTGTAACCTCGTAAGGGCATGGATACCAATAAGAATAATTAAATAAAGAATAACTCTTACGGAGCCTTTGGATCAGCGGACCTAAGGGTAATCAATCCTCGTGATGGTAATGGCATGGGGATTGTATATTTCCCTTTGCTGACTTTTGTTACTAGCTGTCCATCTTCTGTTCTTAGGGTTTTAATATCGCTTGGTTCCTTATAATGAATATCATCTGGACGAGGTTTATGGTTCATTGTAACAAAGCAATCTATAACGTAAGAATTCCCGTCATCACCCAATGCTTTGAAACTAAATTCAGGATTTGGTAATTCAGTTGAAAACATTTTTGCTCTCCTTGTTTTCCACATAAATCCAGTCTACATAAATGTACCTCAAAAGCTACCCTGAAGAATCTAAATCTTAGTTGTGTCAGTTTGCTTCGTTCAGGAAACTTTCGATGATAATTTAGGTTAACAATGATTAGACTCGCTTTGAACGATTAAATCATCAACCCATTTGTTTAATACGCTGGTGGCGAAATTATAAAATGTATTCAGATTCATTGGTAATTCATTCTGGCACCATGATCCACCGTACATTGACAGCCCTTTCATACTTACTTCTGCAAATACCTGTTTATCGTCTTTAATAGGTGGGAATAAAAGCAAGGCAGGGAAAGGTAAACCTGAATGTAGCGTTTTGGACCTATGACCGTACAGTGTACTTAGAACAGAGCCAATACCGGTTTTTGACCACTTCACTTGGTACTCTTCAATTGGACGAGTCTTTGGCTTTGGAGGCATGAAATTCTTACAAAACTTTATGAACTTGTTTGTTGAACCTAATAAATGACCAAATTCCTCAGCAACCCTATCAAAAACCTTTGGGCCTCCAGACTCAATTAAGAAACCTGAAAGGTCAGGTTTGAGTGAGCGTAACTTTTCTTGTGGGGTATCATCTTTTTTGAACCACTCATTTGCCGCAACTTCGACAGCAGAAATCAAGAATAACCATGCTGTTTGAGGGTCTGAATCTGCAAGCCACAAGGCCTCGTTATATAGTTTCGCAGCCCTGAGAAGTTCAACGTATTCACTCTCTTTTAAATTTTTCAGTAGAATCAACTTCGAGAGTAAAGATAAATCTTCACACTTTGTGACGTCTGGTATTACTGGACCGTACGCACCTATATTTACAGTTGGAGAATTTTTATAGTTTGGTGAAGGTTTACCGTCTAAGGGGTTGTCAGGTAAGGTCATTCGAGATTTAGACCCAGCTTTCAGTCGTATCCCTAAAAAGAGAGAAGTAATACACGTGATTTCATCTATATAATCACCACCATGGTAAGTTGAAACGTCAGTTTTCATATCTTTACGAATAAAAGCTGAGCCCCCTCTGGGTTCAGGTAAACAATCATATACACGCAATGTAAGAGCCTCGAAAACATCGCCACTCATTTTTATCTGCTGGTTAAAAAGATTAATAAACCTATATGGTGACTCAGGAGAGTCAAAATGCCCTTTTATATTCGCATCAGAATACAACGGGAATTCAAATATCACGTTTGGGCTTTGCCCTGAATCGAAAGCTTTAAGATTTTGAAGAGAACGAAGAGTATTTTTAGTATTTTTCAATGTTTTTCTTCCATGAATATCAATTAATCATAATCTACCTAGGGAAACTGCGAATAAGTCCTGCAATTTAGTTCTTGAACCAGCCTTTGCATTCGCCGCCTAATTTTTGAACGCTAAATTCTCAATTTAGGCCAATATACTACCTTTTTAGGCCTGATTTCGGCCTTATTCCGGGTTATTCCCGGATTTCAGACAGATCTTGGCTGTCGTCGTAACATTTGGTCTACTTTAAACAGGTTCGCCAAGGTGAATAGCATGGCTAACTGCGAGTCATTTTTCATCAGTCCTTTATAGCGTGCTTTGATAAAGCCAAACTGACATTTGATGATCCGAAACGGATGCTCTACTTTCGCCCGGATGCTGGCTTTTAAGTATTCGATGTTAATGGCCGTTTTGTTTTTGCGAGGATGCTTTTTCAGCGCCCGGACTTTTCCGGGGCGTTCGGCAATCAGCCATTCCACATTTGTATCTTTCAGCTCTTCGCGTTTTTCTGCGCCTTGATAACCAGCATCGCCGGAAGCGAATTCTTCTTCGCCGTGCAACAGGTTGTGCAACTGGTTCAGGTCATGTTCGTTGGCGGCGGTGGTCACCAGCGTATGAGTCAGACCACTCTTGGCATCCACACCAATATGGGCTTTCATGCCGAAGTGCCATTCATTGCCTTTCTTGGTCTGATGCATCTCCGGGTCACGTTCATTCTTTTTATTTTTAGTGGAGCTGGGCGCTTCAATAATCGTGGCATCCACCAGTGTACCCTGCGTCATCATCACACCGCAGTCCGACAGCCATTGGTTGACCGTTTTGAATAATTTGCGAGTCAGCTTGTGCTTTTCCAGCAAGTGCCGGAAGTTCATAATGGTAGTGCGGTCTGGAATGGCTTTATCCAATGACAGTTGCGCAAACTGGCGCATCGAAGCAATTTCATATAACGCATCTTCCATTGCCTCATCACCAAGGCTATACCATTGCTGCATACAGTGAATGCGAAACATGGTCTCAAGCGCATACGGACGTCTGCCATTGCCTGCTTTAGGATAAAAGGGTTCAATTACTTCCAGCAGTTGAGTCCACGGCAACAAGTTGTCCATCCGGGATAGGAAAATCTCTTTACGGGTCTGACGGCGCTTGCTGGAAAACTCACTATCGGCAAAAGTTAACTGTTGGCTCATGGGCGGTAATGGCTGTGATTTACTATGCAGCTATGATCTCACATCGGGGACTTATTCGCATCTTCCCTAATTTATTATCGTTGTGTCATTTACTCTACTGCCTATTGCCTGCAGGTACCAGAGTCATTCACCCTGCAAGACCGGGACTTCCTCCCGAACACGGATTTTCTGGCTTCTCCCCCGGTTAACCATGTTAGGATGTCGCTATAAAAGCAAAAGCGTTACGGATTAAACGACCTAAACCATGAGTACTACCAGTTCTGCAACTTTTCTCTGGCACGATTACGAAACCTGGGGAGTCAGCCCGCAAAAAGACCAGCCGAGTCAGTTCGCTGCCATCCGCACCGACCAGGATCTCAATGAGGTGGGCAAACCCATCAATATTATGTGTCGCATTAGCAACGATTACCTGCCCCATCCACAGGCGGCCCTGGTGACTAAACTGACACCACAACATACCCTGCGGGATGGTATGACAGAAGCAGACTTTGCCGCCGAGGTACATCAGGCCATGAGCGAACCCAATACCTGCGTGGTGGGCTACAACAGTATTCGCTTCGACGATGAAGTGAGTCGCTATATGTTTTATCGAAACTTTTACGATCCTTATGGCCGGGAATGGCAAAACGGCAATAGTCGCTGGGATATCATTGATCTGGTTCGTGCCTGTTACGCACTTCGCCCGGAAGGTATTGAGTGGCCGTTAAGAGAAGACGGCAGCCCGAGCTTTAGGCTGGAATTACTTACCGCAGCAAACGGTATCGACCATGGCCAGGCGCACGACGCCCTTGCCGATGTACGTGCCACCATTGCCCTGGCTCGTCTGATAAAGGAAAAACAACCGAAGTTATTCGACTATGCTTTTTCGTTACGCCAGAAAGCCCAGGTGGTTAAGCAGATAAACCTGCAGCAACTCACCCCACTGGTACATGTTTCATCGAAGATCCCTGCCAGCCAGGGCTGTTGCACGTGGATCCTGCCGGTTGCCCAGCATCCCACCAACCCCAACGCGATTATTTGCGTAGACTTAAGCAAAGATCCGCAAGCCATTTTAAGCGAGAACGCCGAAACCCTGCGGAGCCTGCTGTATGCGCGCCAGGAAAGCTTTGAGGACGGCCAGCAACGCCCGGGGATTAAGCTTATCCACATTAACCGTTCACCGTTTATTACCACCGCCAAAGCGCTGACCGAAGACAATGCCGATCGTCTGGGCCTTAACCGTGAGCAGTGCCTGGAAAATTACCAACGCCTGGCCGAAGACACCGCCTGGCGGGATACACTGGTTGAGCTTTACAATGAGCCCCATGAAGATAGCGAAGTCGATGCCGATCATGCTCTCTACAGCGGTGGCTTTTTAACTAACGAAGAGAAGCACTGGTGCGATGATGTGCGAGAGGCTCAGCCGGAGCAGCTCAGTGTCCTTGCCGAGCGCATGCAGAACCCCAAACTCAAAACCCTGCTGTTTCGTTATCGGGCCAGAAACTACCCACACACCCTGACGTTTGAGGAAAGCCAGCGTTGGCAGCAGCACCGCCAATTTAGATTGACAGCACCAGATTCTCCGGCCAGTATCACCATAGATGCTTACCTGCTGGAGCTGGAACAGCTGGCCATGCAACATGCAGAAAATCACGAGCACAAAGCGATATTAAAAGCGTTATACGATTACGCACAAAATTTGTAGTATTTGTGTAGGGTCAATCGCTACAGAAATACCCAAAATTGCAGATATAGAATAATAATAACGACGACTTGTTCACGTGCGCACAGCGCTAACAGACAGGAATGGCAATGCAAGGTGTAAATTTTTCTTTCGATACTAACCGTGACAACGTAACGTTAACCATCTCCCCCGGCGAATTGGAACAGGAGCTCTCGGCAGAAGAGGTCCATAAAGCGCTGTGTGAACAGGGCTTTGATGAAGTCTATCTGTCTGAGAATGCCATAAAAACAGCCTGTGATAGGGCTAATCACCTGTTCAAAACCCGAGACAGTTCACAACAGGTGATCGAACAGGTTGGCGAACGACGCCATACCGAAGTTGAGTTTCGCATTAGCGAAGACAATATGAGCGCCTCTGCCATTCTCACAGCGCCTCACGGCGGTCAGTTACCGCGGGCTGAACAAATACAGGTCATGGCAAAGAATAATGGTATCCGTCGTGGCGTAGGCATCAAACGCATTCGCGCGTTGCTCGAAAGAGTTGCCGAAGCAGAGCCTGGTAGTCATGTTGAAGGTGAAATAGCCAAAGGGTTACCGCCCCGCGACGGCCACTCATCTAAACAGGTACCATTGGTCCCCAACGCGCTGGAGCGCGTGCTCAAACCTCAGGCCAAGACCGATAAAAAAGTCGATTTACGTAACCTGGGTGAAATTGTCTGCGTTAAAGCCGGCGCCGAAGTGCTGCGTCGCGAACCGCCCGGTAAAGGTCGCCATGGCTTTGATGTGCGCGGCAACGTATTGCCATCAAAAATTGGTGACTGGGTACCACTCAATCTGGGCAGCGGCACAGCGCTTAGCGATCACGATGAAAATCTGGTGGTCTCTACCATTGCCGGCATGCCCAAATATAACAACCTGGTGATGCAGGTGGACGATACTTTTATTTGTCAGGGCGTTAACGTGGGTACCGGCCATATCACCTATGAGGGCTCTGTGCTGGTTAATGGTGACGTGACTGAAAATATGATTGTTAAAGCCAAGGGCGATGTCACCGTAAATGGCTTTGCCGAGTCAGCACACATTCAGGCTGACGGCGATGTCATCATCACCGAAGGCGCCATGGGTAAACAATCCGACGTTCATAACGAATATACCTGCACTATTCAGGCGGGCGGCAGTGTTTATCTGCAGCACGGGCAAGGGCTCGACATTATCTGTAGTGGCAACCTCAATGTCGGTCGCCAGCTTGCTCATTGCCGGGTCATTACCGGTGGCCAGATTGTGGTGGGACAGCCGGATAACCCACAGGGAAACCTGTTTGCCTGTGAAATCAGCAGTCATGGCCCGGTCATTGCGGGTACCGTGGGGGCAGTCTCTGGCAGTACTTTGCGCATTGATTTCAGCATGGGCTTTAATCAGCTGCAGGCCCGCAAAGACAGTTTTGAGGAGCTGCTGCGCCAGATCCGCGGTAATGCTGAACGGCATAAACAGAAAATAGACAACATCAATAGCCGCGTTGTGCCCAAGTCGTTACTCAGCAAAGTTGACGAAGCTAAAGAATTGCTTAAAAACGAGTCGAACCTGCTGACCTGGATGGAGAGTAAATCGGTCGAGATGTCACAGGCCAAACAGCAGTATCAGGAAGCCGCTAAACTGATAGCCAACAAAAAACTGTACTCCGGCGTATCGGTTAAACTCAACAACCGCAACTGGCGTTCCGAACGGGAATACGACCGGGCGCAAGTCAGCTACGATATGCACCAGTGGAAATACGAACCATTGGTTTAATCCAAAAGGGCAGCTTAACGCTGCCCTTTCTATTTCTAACCTGAAGCCTCTCAGGTCTCCGCTATCATCACCTTACCACTATGGTGGCGGCGCGCCAGATATAGTGCCTGACTGGCTCTCTCGTACCAATCGGCAAAGATTTCACCCTCCTGCAAAGCGGCCAGCCCGATTGAAAACGGCAATAGCCGAATATCATCCCGGGGATGCGTTTCAATAGCATCCTTCAGGCGTTCGGCAAGGATTTTCGATGCGGCAATAGGCGTTTGCGGACACAGGATAATAATTTGTTCAGCACTCCAGCGCCCGGCAATATCGACCTCCCGTACGCTGCGCAGGCAGACTCTGGCCAGCTCACGCATGCCCTCTTCCGAAAATGGTTTATCGCCGGGATTTGGCCGCACATTCTGGGTAGAAAAATCAAACAGGATCAGCGTAGCCGCGGTGTGGAAACGGTTAAAACGAGACACCTCATCTTCTGCCCGGTGCAACATAAAGTTGCGGTTATACAGGTTGGTGGCGGTATCATGGGAAGATAAAAACTCCAGCATGCGATTTTTTTCCAATAATACCGACTGGAGGTTTTCCATCTCTTCCTGCTTTGAGCGTAATTCACGACTGTACCGGCGCATAATATTCCGCCGCCAGAACAGTGTGGCCAGGATTACCGCAACACAGGCAATGCCGAGCACCGCTAAACGAAAATCCTGATGGTACTGGCGTTTTACGTTGCTCCAGCGTTTATAGATATCCACCCGTGCCGCTTCCGGAATTCGCTCAATGGCGTCATTAATCTCTGCAACCAGTTCCGGGTACGCTTTATTTACCCCCATGCGCAGGGAATTATAAGGTTCGGCATAGCCAACAATGGCCATTTCCTGCATGTTCATTTTATTCAGTTCTGAGTTAATACTCAGCAGCGCTCCGGCGAAAACATCAACGTCACCACGGCTCAATGCCCGTAACCCTTCGCCTTCACTCTCGAACAACTGCAGGCTGAGCTGCGAAAAATAACGGGTCAGGTAGTCGGCCAGAAAAGAATCTTTTGCCACCCCCACCAACTGATTATTCAGCCCTTCCAGGCCCTGGTACATCACCTTGGCATCACGGGCAATAAGCACATTGGGCGATTGAAAATATGGCACCGTGAAATCAAGGTACACATTACGGTGCGCAGAACTATTGAGCATCGACATCAGCATGCATCGGCCGGTTTGCACATACTCAAGAGATTGCCGGAACGAATCGGTTTTAACCAGTTTGAAATTGAGGTTGGCCAGCTCCCCCACCAGTTTGAGGTAGTCGGCAGAGATCCCCACATGTTTATCATTGCGGAGCATTTCGTAAGGTACCCACGCCGGGTCAATACAGTAGGTTACTGTTTTTGGGCTGGCACTTGCCTTACCTGCAATAAAAGCGGCGCAGATAACAAAGCAAAGCGTAATTACTGTTCGTAAAATGAACATCACCATGTCATTTATTCTTGTTTTTACCCAGTATGCGTTGCAGCGTGCTTTAAATCAACATATTGAAACAATTACGAATAAAATCAATATAATGTTCAGGTATATCTGATTGGAAAATGTACACAGGGCCGCCTCAAGCAGCCCTGTGTTATTGGCACTCTGTTTACAGCATTTCCACTGCCAGCGCTACACCTTCGCCACCACCGATACACAATGAGGCAATCCCTTTACTCAGGCCTTTTTGTTTCAGGCCATGCAACAGGGTAACCAGGATACGGGCACCAGAGGCACCAATCGGGTGACCCAACGCACATGCACCGCCCTTAATGTTAACCTTGCTCTCATCCAGGCCAAGCTTCTTAATAGCCAGCATGGTCACCATGGCAAATGCTTCGTTGATCTCAAACAGATCCACATCGTCTTTGCTCCAGCCCGCTTTTTCCAGTACTTTTTCCATCGCGCCTACCGGAGCAACCGTAAAGTCTTCCGGTGCAATAGAATTAGTCGCATGGGCGACTACTTTCGCTAGCGGCGTTAAGCCCAGTTCAGCGGCTTTTGACTCACTCATTACCAACAGCGCAGCAGCGCCATCAGAGATAGAGCTTGAGTTAGCGGCAGTAACCGTACCATCGCGTTTGAACGCCGGGCGCAGCGACGGGATTTTATCCGGACGAGCAGACCCCGGGCCTTCGTCGGTGTCTACCACTATATCGCCCTTACGGGTAGAAATGGTCACCGGCACAATTTCATCGCCAAAGGTGCCACTATTGATCGCTTCGTTGGCTTTCGACAATGAACCAATGGCAAATTCATCCATCATTTCACGGGTCAAACCTTCTGCATCGGCAGTTGCCTGGGCAAAACAACCCATAGCCTGACCATCGTAGGCATTTTCCAGACCGTCCATCATCATGTGATCAAGCACTTTGCCATGACCCATACGATAGCCGCCACGCGCTTTAGGCAAAAGGTACGGTGCACCACTCATGCTTTCCATACCACCAGCAACAATCACTTCGGCACTGCCCGACTGAATCATGTCGGATGCCAGCATGACTGCTTTTAACCCTGAACCACACACTTTGTTAATGGTTACCACGCCTGCCGATAACGGTAATTCTGCTTTCAGTGAAGCCTGTCTGGCCGGTGATTGTCCCAAACCTGCTGGCAGTACACAGCCCATAATGACTTCGTCTACCGCAGCAACGTCAATATCACCGCATGCTGCTTTGATCGCTTCTGCGCCTAAATCAGTGGCTGGCAGCGTTGACAGCGATCCCATAAAACCGCCCATGGGAGTACGTTTCGCAGCTACAATAACGACAGATTCTTTACTCATAGTTTCCTTGCCTCAATTGAGATTTAAACAAATACAGATAACCACCTGCTCGAGCCTACTACTGCACATAGCCTACACCTGTATAAAAAAATAAACACACGACTTTGGTTTTATGTCAGCCATGACGTTTATAAATTTGACGTTAAATAAATGTTACATTAAATTCACTTTAACCTAACCCTAACGTTAACGTAAATCAATTTTACCAGTACAGTTATCACACCTGAAAGTAGGTGACATAAAGGATACCGGCAATGACCAATCAAAATAATGACGTAACCTACTCTATTGGTGAGCTCGCTAAAGAATTTGATATTACACCCCGTTCTATTCGCTTTTATGAAGAACAGCACTTATTAAGTCCCGAGCGAACCGGGCAAACACGTATCTACTGTAACAAAGACCGGGTCAGGTTAAAGCTAATACTGCGTGGTAAGAGGTTGGGCTTCTCGTTAGCTGAAATCAAGAACCTGTTTGAACTCTACGATAGCAACGCCAACTCCATGCTGCAACTAGAAGCCATGTTACAGATGACAGAACAAAAACGCGCCATCCTGCGCCAACAGCTCGACGATATTCAGATGCTCATGAATGAACTGGATGAAGTTGAAAAGCGTTGCCGCGACGAACTGGCCGACTTACAAAAAAGAGGTAGTTAAGCCATGACGACACATTACCCCACATTAAATTTTGATCTCGGTGAAGACATCGACATGCTGCGCGAGCATGTTCGTCAGTTCGCCTTGAATGAAATCGCCCCATTAGCCAGCCAGGCCGACGAAGATAATGCCTTTCCCAACCAGTTGTGGCCAAAACTCGGCGACATGGGTTTGCTTGGCGTCACCGTCAGCGAACAATACGGCGGTTCAGAAATGGGCTATCTGGCTCACACTGTCGCAATGGAAGAAATCAGCCGCGCCTCTGCCGGTATTGCCCTGAGCTACGGTGCTCACTCTAACCTGTGTGTGAATCAGATTTTCAAAAACGGCAATGACGCCCAGCGCGAAAAATACCTGCCGAAGCTGGTTAGCGGCGAGCACATTGGTGCGCTGGCCATGAGTGAACCCAACGCAGGTTCCGATGTCGTCAGCATGAAGCTCAACGCCCGCAAACGCGGTGATAAATACATCCTCAACGGCAACAAAATGTGGATCACCAATGGTCCCGACGCCCATACCTTTGTGATTTACGCCAAAACCGATGTCAGCGCCGGGCCCAAAGGGATTACTGCATTTATTGTCGAACGTGACTTCACCGGCTTTAGCCGTGCGCAAAAGCTCGACAAGCTCGGCATGCGTTCATCCAACACCTGTGAGCTGGTATTCGAAGACTGCGAAGTACCGGCCGAAAATATTCTCGGCGAAGAAGGCGGCGGCGTCCGTGTACTCATGAGCGGCCTCGATTACGAACGGCTGGTGTTATCCGGCGGCCCGCTGGGCATTATGCAGGCCTGTATGGACGTGGTCGTACCCTATATTCACGACCGCAAACAGTTTGGCCAGTCCATCGGTGAGTTTCAGCTGGTGCAGGGCAAAGTGGCCGATATGTATACCCAGATGAACGCCGCGCGCGCCTATGTGTATGCGGTAGCAAAAGCCTGTGATCGCGGCGAAACAGCACGTAAAGATGCTGCTGGCGCAATTCTCTACTCAGCTGAGCTGGCTACCAGAATGGCCCTCGATGCCATTCAGCTACTGGGCGGCAATGGATATATCAATGAGTTTCCTACCGGCCGCCTGCTACGCGACGCCAAATTGTACGAAATTGGCGCGGGTACCTCAGAAATACGCCGCATGCTGATTGGTCGGGAGCTGTTTAAAGAATCAGCCTGAACCAACAATCCTTACTAACGACAGGACACAGAGGAGGCACTATGCCTGTACTCACCAGTCAGGTTAATCCACAAAGCGATGCCTATAAACAAAACCAACAAGGCATGCAGAAAGTGGTGGATGATCTGCAAACTACTATCGCGACCATAGTAAAAGGTGGTGGCGAAAAATACGTGGCCCGGCATAAAGCCAAGGGCAAGTTGCTGGCCCGTGAGCGTATCGATGCGCTACTCGATGCGGACTCACCATTCCTTGAAATTGGTCAGCTGGCCGCCCATAACGTGTATGGCGAAGAGGTACCCTGTGCTGGCGTAGTAGCCGGTATTGGTCTTATTCACGGCAGTGAATGTATGGTGGTGGCCAACGATGCCACCGTGAAAGGCGGCAGCTACTACCCCTTAACCGTTAAAAAACACCTGCGCGCCCAGACCATTGCCGAGCAGAATCACCTGCCCTGCGTTTATCTGGTAGACAGCGGCGGCGCTAACCTCCCCCGTCAGGATGAGGTATTTCCGGATCGCGATCACTTCGGCCGTATTTTCTTTAATCAGGCGCGAATGTCGTCGATGAACATACCGCAAATCGCGGTCGTTATGGGCTCTTGCACCGCTGGTGGGGCCTACGTGCCGGCTATGGCCGATGAAAGCATTATCGTGAAAGAGCAAGGCACTATTTTTCTGGCGGGCCCGCCACTGGTTAAAGCGGCTACCGGCGAAGAAGTCAGTGCCGAAGAGCTTGGCGGCGGCGATGTGCATACCCGGGTATCCGGTGTTGCCGACCATCTGGCTAATAACGATCTGCACGCCCTGGACATTGCCCGCAACGCGGTAGCCCGTTTAAATCGTAAGAAGCCGGAGACCACCGCGAATCAGGCGGTAAAACCACCGCGTTATCCTATCGCCGAGCTGTACGGCATCGTGCCGCAGGATCTGCGCCAGCCCTTTGATGTCAGAGAAGTGATTGCGCGAATTGTCGATGACTCCGACTTTGATGAGTTTAAAGCCCGCTACGGCACCACTTTAGTGTGTGGTTTTGCGCATCTGTATGGCATGCCGGTAGGCATTGTGGCTAACAACGGCATTCTGTTTGGCGAGTCAGCCCAGAAAGGCGCTCATTTTGTGGAGCTATGCAGCCAACGCAAGATCCCGCTGATATTTCTGCAGAACATCACCGGTTTTATGGTGGGTAAACAATACGAAGCCTCCGGTATTGCAAAACACGGCGCCAAAATGGTCACTGCCGTAGCCTGCGCCAACGTCCCTAAACTCACCGTGCTGATCGGCGGTAGTTTTGGTGCCGGTAACTATGGCATGTGCGGGCGTGCCTACGATCCCCGATTTATGTTTATGTGGCCCAACGCGCGGATCTCCGTTATGGGTGGCGAACAGGCCGCAGGCGTACTGGCCCAGGTGAAAAAAGACCAGGCCGAACGTGCCGGCACCAGTTGGACTGATGCCGATGAGCAGGCAGTCAAACAGCCGGTTATCGACAGCTATGAGCAACAAGGCCACCCGTACTATGCCTCAGCCCGTTTGTGGGACGACGGCGTTATCGATCCGGCGGATACCCGCAAGGTGCTGGGTTTAGCATTAAGCGCCAGTCTCAATAAACCCATCGAGGATACGCAGTTTGGCGTATTCAGAATGTAGGGGGAAATGATGACCGAACACGTATTATATGAGGTTAACGAACAAGGCGTGGGGCGCATTACGCTAAACCGTGCCGATAAACACAATGCCTTTAATGAAGACATGATTGCCGGGCTAACCGCCAGCTTTGAGCGCGCCGGTAACGATCCTGCCGTGAAGGTAGTAGTACTGGCCAGTAACGGTAAAAACTTCAGTGCCGGTGCTGATTTAAACTGGATGCAGAAAATGGCCGGCTACACCGAAGCGCAAAACCGCGCCGACGCCATGAATCTGGCTACCATGTTACATACCCTGTATACCCTGCCTAAACCGACCATTGCCCGGGTTCAGGGTGCGGCCTACGCCGGTGCGGTGGGCCTGATTGCCTGTTGCGATATCGCCATCGCCTGCAAGCTCAGCAAGTTTTGCTTAAGCGAAGCTAAAATCGGCCTGGTCCCGGCCACCATCAGCCCCTACGTTATCGAAGCCATGGGCAAGCGCATTGCTAAACGTTACTTTATGACCGCCGAAGTGTTTACTGCCCGCCGTGCCCGTCGTCTGGGTCTGATCAGCGAAGCAGTGAGTGAAGACCAGCTCGATGCCACCATCGAACAACTTACCGATACACTGCGCCGCAATAGCCCTGAAGCCGTCAGCCAGTCAAAGCTACTGGTGAATACCGTGGCCGGCCAGCCTGTTGATGAGTCCATGCGCGCGCTCACCAGCGACTGGATTGCCCGGATCCGCGTATCCGAGCAGGGTCAGGAAGGCCTTAACGCCTTTTTGCAAAAACGTCCGCCAAACTGGTTACCAGCAGGGTCAAAGGAGTAAGTCATGTCAGTCACCAACAACATCAAAAAAGTACTGATTGCCAACCGTGGCGAGATTGCCTGTCGGATTATCGCCACGGCACGTCAGCAACATATCCGTTCTGTAGCGGTGTATTCTGAAGCCGACCAGCATGCCATGCATGTTAAACAGGCCGATGAAGCCGTTGCGATTGGCCCTGCCCCGGCCAGTCAGAGCTATCTGGTGCAGGACAAAATCATAGCGGCGGCCAAACAGTGCGGCGCCGATGCCATTCATCCGGGCTACGGCTTTCTGTCGGAAAATGCCACCTTTGCCAAACGCTGTGAACAGGAAGGGATTATTTTTATTGGTCCGCCGGCCAGTGCCATTGAAGCCATGGGCTCTAAATCCCGGGCTAAACAAATTATGGAAGACGCCGGCGTTCCGCTGGTGCCCGGCTATCATGGCGATGAGCAAAGTGCTGAGTATTTACTTAGTGAGGCCCGCCGGATTGGTTTTCCGGTGATGCTTAAAGCTGCAGCCGGCGGCGGTGGTAAAGGCATGCGTCAGGTGTTAACCGAAGCCGGTTTTCAGGAGGCTCTGGACGCTGCTAAACGGGAAGCCAAAGCCAGTTTTGACGACGACCTGATGCTGGTCGAAAAGTTTTTAACCGAGCCCCGCCATGTGGAAATTCAGGTCTTTTGCGATCAGCACGGTAACGGTGTTTACCTGTTCGACCGTGACTGCTCAGTGCAGCGCCGCCATCAGAAAATTATTGAGGAAGCACCGGCACCGGGCATTAGCGATACCGTGCGTCAGCAGATGGGCGAAAGTGCCCTCGCCGCGGCCAAAGCTATTAATTATGTGGGCGCCGGCACCGTTGAATTTCTGCTCGATGGCGATGATTTCTATTTTATGGAAATGAATACCCGCCTGCAGGTTGAGCATCCGGTAACGGAAATGGTTAGTGGTGAAGACCTGGTTTCATGGCAGCTTGCGGTGGCCGCGGGTCAGCCCCTGCCAAAAACGCAGCAGCAATTGCGCTGTAGCGGCCATGCCTTTGAGGTAAGGCTGTACGCCGAAGATCCGGATAATGAATTTTTACCCTCCACCGGTTTGCTTAAACGCTTACGTTTTCCGGCTGAGGGCGATGGCGTGCGGGTCGATACCGGCTTTACCGAAGGTGATACGGTGAGCGTACATTACGACCCCATGCTGGCAAAGCTCATCACTTACAGCGATAACCGTGAAAAAGCCTTGGCAAAAATGCTCAACTGCCTGGAACAAACCCGGGTTGCCGGCGTGACCACCAATTTACCCTATGTACACCGGGTGCTGGAAAACGCCGATTTCGCTGCAGCCAGATTAACCGTTCACTTTATCGCCGAGCACAGTGAGGCCCTGGTGCCCAGGGCGTTTAACACCGATTATCTGCCCGCTATGGCGTTTTGCCTGTTTAAAACCATGCAGTCTGATAGCGCGCCACTGACTGATGAAGGGCTCAAAGGTTTCCGCTTAAATCATCAGCGCCAGTACTATCTTTCAGTGCAGTGTCAGGGTAAAGCCTATCTGCTCTTGGTCACTGCGAATGATGGTCAGCTCAGCGTCACCTGCGAGGATGATCACTGGCAGGTAAGTGGCGACTGGCATAATGAAACCCTCAACCTGACTGTCGATAATTACCAGCGCCGCTATACGGTTTGCCCGGACAGCGCTGACGGCTGGGTGTTGTTTGACGGTGCCAGCGCCCTGCCCTTTACGTTGCAGCGCCCAGATTTCGGCCAGCATGAAGATGCCCACGAAAATGAATGTGTTGCTCCCATGAACGGTACCGTGGTTAAGCTACTGGTCGAGCCTGGCAGTAAGGTAACTAAAGGCACTTCGCTGCTAATCCTGGAAGCAATGAAAATGGAGCACAACGTCAAGGCCCCGGCCGACGGCGAAGTTGCACAGTTTTATTATCAGGCTGGCGATATGGTTGACGGCGGCGCAGCCCTGCTGGAGTTTGTCGCTGATGAGTAATTATCCCAGCCAGGTCAGCATTGTAGAAGTTGGCGCTCGTGACGGCTTACAAAATGAAGCCTCGGTGATCGAACTGCCGGTGAAGCTGGCGTTTATAGACGGCCTTTTGCGCGCTGGTCTAAAACGCATAGAAGCCGGTAGTTTTGTGTCACCTAAATGGGTGCCTCAAATGGCCGACAGCGCAGCAGTGTTTAACAGCCTACCGCAGAACTCAGGCGCCACCTTCAGTGCCCTTACGCCTAATGAAAAAGGCATGCTGGCGGCTATCGAGGCAGGCGTTGATGAAGTTGCGGTATTCGCCGCCGCCTCTGAAAGCTTTTCCCAGCGCAACATTAATTGCTCCATAGAGCAAAGCCTGCAACGTTTTGAACCGGTCTTCCGTTTAGCCCGCCAGCATAACCTGCGGGTTCGCGGCTATGTGTCCTGCGTGATGGGCTGCCCCTATGAGGGCGCTATCAGGCCGGATGCCGTGCTGGCGGTTAGCCAGACACTGCTCGACAAGGGCTGCTACGAAATCTCTCTGGGCGATACCATAGGTACCGGCACGCCGGGACAGACGTCGCGTTTGTTGAGCACCTTATTGAAGACCATCCCCGCATCGAAACTGGCGGTGCATTTTCACGATACCTACGGTCAGGCGCTGGCCAATATTCTGGTTGCCTTACAGCATGGTATCAGCGTGATTGATTCGGCCGCCGGAGGCTTGGGCGGCTGCCCATATGCTGCCGGTGCCAGCGGCAATGTCGCCACCGAAGACGTAGTATATATGCTAAACGGCATGGGGATTGAGTGCGGCGTTGATATTAATGCGTTAGTAGCGGCGTCGACACAAATATTCGACCATCTTAACCATGAGCCAGCCTCCCGGACAATGCGGGCATTGCTGGCTAAAAATCATAACGTTATGTGAGCAGAATGACGGCCTGATTGTCTATCAGGCCGGTTGCTGTTTTTCCTTTGGTAAAATAAAACTTAAGCCAATGCCGACCAGCAGCATTACCGCCATGGTAGCGACGATATTGATGTCAAAGGCTGACTTGAGCGCCGCATAGAGTGCGCCAAACCCCAGCAAAATAATACCGATTGCCGTATTACTGAAGGCCACCAGTTCGGTGCGCTGCTGGCCGTCTTTCACATCCAGGCTATAGGTTTTACGGCCTGTGCGTACACCAGTATGGGCCACGGCCAGCACAAAGAACAAGCCGCCGGAAATCCACAGCGAATGACCCGGCAATAATAACAAACCGCCACAGGCAATAAGCGCCAGCACACCGGCCAGTTGCAGGGTGAGCCTGGCGCTATAATCCGCCACGCTACCCCAGATAAACGAAGAAAGCATGGTTGCTGCGGCCTGCGCGCCAAGATAAAACGGTAACAGGCTGGACGCTTCCTGCTCGGTTTCGAGCATAAAGTAAGGCGCTACCAGAGCGCTGTGAACAAACAGCCCCCGAACCACAATAAACTTGTACACCACGGCATCGAAATCCCACCAACTGTGACCGCCCTGCCGTTCATCTTCGTCTGCCTCGACGCAGGATTTTACCGGCAATAAAATAAACAGGCCGAGTAACATTGCGGTGACCGCGCCGATGAGCAAACCAAAGATCAGAGTTTCACCCAGCTGGTCAGCAAAATACACCAGCGGTACGGCGATAATTAACGTTAGTACGCCTGAGGTGGTAGACGCTATGCCAAGTAGTTTTCCCCGATCGCCTTTATCCGCCACATCCGCCTGAATATCTTTCATGGTCAGCGAGCAAGCCGAGCGGCCTAAACTCAGCAAACACAAACCGCCCAATACAAACCAGCCGGCGGTCATGCCCTCGTACCAGAGAGCGCCAAGAATAATAGCCAACAGGGAAAACGACTGCACGATCATGCCCAACCGCCAGACATGATGACGCGCCGGATAGTTGCGCAGCACCACACCAATGGCGGCCTGAGGAAGCAAGGCTCCGGACTCACGTATCGGCACCAGCCAGCTAATCATCCAGGCAGGCGCACCCAGGGCCAACATCAGGGCCGGTAAGGTTGTTTTAGCTGAAATAAGCAGATCGGCGAGTTTAGTGCTGGCCAGGCTGGCAATTAAGCGGAGTTTAGCAGAGTTCACAGCGCAGTCCCCGGTCTGAAAGCCCCCCTTTCGACCGCCTTAGTAATTGATTTGGCTGTAGTATACGCCGAAAGCCAGATTTGAGATCCCCCAAACAGGCACAACAGTACTAAAGGCTAACAGCACGCAGCTATTCAATCCTATTCTCAACCAGGGTTTTGATGTTTTCCAGGCCCACCTGAATATCTTTGCCGAGTTTGTCATCAAAAAACAGCAGCTTATAGCGGTCAATTATATTGATTCCAACATTACCCCGACTGCTCCAGATCAACATCGTGCTGTTATCCTGGGGTTTAAGTCGCATTTCGCCATGTGCCTTTATGCCCTGCGTCTCATTGTTCACGCTGTAAATCAGTTGCCGGTTAAACTGCAAAGCGGTAATTTCGATACTGCCGCGGCCTATAATTTCGCTGCTCCAGCGGGATCGCATACCGATGGCGCGATCCGGACCGTCGTAGGTAATAACAGCATTGCTATCCTTCTGGAACCAGGTTCCCCACTGCTCCCACTTTCGTAAATCTACAATGGCAGCATAGACTTTATCAGCGGGGGCATTTATTTCGATGGATTGCTCAATGTGAAATTCATCTGGCAGGAAAAGCCCGGTCAGAATGACTAAAAAAGCCACAATAAACAGATTTATAAACCATTTACTGCCCAACATATTGTCTCCCGTTGAAATCACCTTGGCCAATTATAACATTAATTTAACAAAATGAGAGTTTAACAACCTTTTTTGTTTGAACTAAATCAAATAAAGGGTTATCACTCAATAAGCGACCACCTTAACAGCACCACTCGTCGATAAAACCGTCGTAACACCAATAAACTATTAATCTTGCAACGTGCAGCGTTTGGTTTCATGTCACATAGTGCGATGGCTTATTGAACGCGAAAAATGACCCATAAGCGGGTAACGGTAGCCCTTAAAGTATAATCTGAACGCACTGGAATTCACCTTTTCGATGTAACCACGTTAAACAACCGTTTTGCAATAATGCCGGTCAGTGATTTTGTCTGCACAGGCTCTCATTTACGATTAACGGTTTTGCTACAATTAAATTAATCTTTATTTACACCAACACCGCTTGAGCATTTATTATTCAAGGCGTAAGATGGTGAAAAATAATGTAATTTAATTACAAATACCCTATCCTTAAAAAATTGGATACGGTCGTTCAGACCGGCCGGCATTAGCCGTTACCACACAGCGCGTCGATGGAGAAACAGAATGTCCGACAAGAGCCCTCGTTATATCAGTAATCTTACCCGCGATACCTATGCATTAATCCTCGCCGGTGGCCGGGGGTCACGATTACACGAACTCACTACCTGGCGGGCCAAACCTGCACTTTATTTTGGCGGTAAATTCCGCATCATCGACTTTCCGCTGTCTAACTGCATTAATTCGGGCATTCGCAGAATTGGTGTTGTCACCCAATATAAGTCTCACTCGCTGATTCGGCATTTGGTACGTGGCTGGGGGCACTTTAAAAAGGAACTGGGCGAGTCAGTGGAAATTCTGCCTGCGTCACAGCGCTTTTCGGAAAACTGGTACGAAGGCACCGCCGATGCGGTATTTCAGAACATCGATATTATCCGTGATGAATTGCCTAAATTCGTGATGATTTTATCCGGCGATCATATTTATCGTATGGACTACGCCAACCTGCTGGCCCGCCATGTCGAAACCGGTGCCAAAATGACGGTGTGCTGTATGAAGGTGCCACTGGAAGAAGCAGCCGGCGCATTTGGTGTCATGTCGGTCGATGAAGACTATCGCATTAAAGGTTTTACCGAAAAGCCAGCTAACCCGGACCCGGTGCCTAACGAACCGGATTTATGTCTGGCTTCTATGGGTAACTACGTCTTTGATACAGAATTTTTGTTTGAGCAATTGGCGCGTGACGCCGAAACCTCAGGCTCTGAGCGCGACTTCGGTAAAGACATTATACCCAGCATTATCAAAGACCACGACGTATTTGCTTATCCTTTCCAAAGCAGTGAAAACGAACATGTTTACTGGCGTGATGTGGGCACGCTGGATTCTTTCTGGGAAGCCAATATGGAAATGGTAGCGCCGGTTCCAGCGCTTAATTTGTACGATCGTAAATGGCCAATCTGGACTTATCAGGAGCAATTACCGCCAGCGAAATTCGTTTGGGAAGACCACGACCGCCGCGGTGAAGCCATCAACTCGGTGGTCTCTGGTGGCTGCATTGTTTCCGGCTCGACCCTGCGTCGCTCACTGTGCTTCTCAAATGTGCGGGTCCACTCTTATGGCCTGATTGAGGAAGCCGTGATCCTGCCAGACGTGGAAATCAAGCGTCACTGTAAATTGCGCAAGGTCATTATTGACCGCGGCTGCGTTATTCCTGAAGGTACCGTCATTGGTTACGATCATGAAGAAGACCGTCGCCGCGGCTTCCGCGTCTCCGAAAAAGGCGTGGTGCTGGTAACCCGCGAAATGCTTGGTCAGCCAGTGGGCGGCACCGCCTTAGGTTGATACTTCTACCCGTGGACCTGGCGCTTAGCCAGGTCCTGCGGCAACCGTAACGACGTCCAGCCAAACACGAGTATTGATAACGCAAACGGAATAGCCAGCCAGTCAAGTGCAGCTACCAACCCTCTCAGTTCACCCAGACTCGCCGCGTAATGCTCGCTCAGCACGCCGACAAAAGTTGGCCCACCGCCAAGCGCAATCAGATTCAGAACAAAGAAAAATAACGCGGTAGACATGGCCCGGCAATTGGCCGGTGACAGCGTTTGTGCCATGGCAAAACACGGCCCGAAATAAGTGCCGCTGGTGACCTGCAATAAGGTAAAACCAGCGATCGCCACCCACAGTGTTTCACTGTGAATAGCCAGCATAAAAGCCGGCACACCAACGCATAGCGCCAGGGCTGGCAGGCGCGCATAAGCGCCAGGATTGCTACGACCCCAGTTATCGGCAATAACGCCACCAGCCCACACGCCAATGGCATACAAGGTACCGTTGATAACGCCAAACACTACCAGTAACCAGACAATGTCCACTTCGCTGAAACGCCGGACGAAGTAATCCATCTGCCAGCCAATCACGGCATAGTTAGCAAACGACGACAACGTAATGCCCAGTACCATACCCCACCAACTCGGCGTTTTAAGCAGCTCAACAAGACTATCGAGCAGGGGTCGCTGCCGCTCTTGTTCGGTTTGCTGGCGAACAGGCTCTTTTACAGTAAGTTTAAGCACAATAGCCAGTACAATGCCGGGTAACCCCACTGCTATCATTACCGAACGCCAGTTAGCCTGGCCTCCGCTGAGCACATAAGCTGAGGCCAGATACGCCAGCATAATGCCAAAGGGAATGCCAAGCGCATAAAGCGCCATGGCCGTGGCCCGCTCTTTCGGGGCAAAGAGATCAGCAATCATACTGTGCGCAGGTGGCGTACCGCCGGCTTCGCCAATCCCCACACCAATCCTGCACAAAGCCAGTTGCAGGTAGTTGCCCGCCAGGCCCGACAGAGCGGTAAAGCCACTCCATAAACTTAACGATACGGCAACGATATTAACCCGGCTGTAGCGATCTGCCAGCCAGGCCACCGGAATGCCCATTACCGTATATAACACCGCAAAATAGATCCCTTTGAGGTAACCCAGCTGCGCATCATCGAGCCCTAAATCCTGTTTGATAAACGGAGATAAAATACCAATGATCTGACGGTCGATAAAATTAAACGCGTACACCAGCGTCAGCATCAGCAATACGTAATACCGATAACGATCAGGCTTTTCAGTGGGGGTAACAGAATTAGGGTTCACACATCACCTGTGATACAAATACATTAACAAGCAGACTTATGGCGGAATATCATTAAGAATAAGTCGCAACGCGGCCAGCGAGCCGGGATAATACCATTCTATTTATCTGATGTTGAACTCTGTATGCACATAGACAAACTATTAGCCCTGACTTCCGACGTAACTACTATAAACGATAATGAGTGGCTGATGACCCACCCAGGCCTGCCCGATACCTGGGGTCAGGGGCGCACTGCATTTGGTGGTATCACTGCCGGTTTCCTGCACCATGCTCTGGCTCAGGTGGTGGATAAGGACCGTAGCTTACGCGCTTATCACACCAATTTTGTCGGGCCGGTGAGTTTCGATAAACCACTGGAACTGGTTGTTGAGAAATTACGCTCGGGGCGCAACATGTCGCAATACCTGGCCAGACTGCAGCAGGATGGCAAAGTCTGTGTTTGTGTGCAGGCCTGTTTCGGTGTAGAGCGCAGTTCAAAAATACAGGTGGATAAACTGCCTTCCCATTCGATGAAGCTGCCGCAAAAAGCCAAGTTTATTCCGCAAATTCCTAAGGTGACACCGCGCTTTTTCCGTCACTACCAACTGGCTATCGAACAAGGCCAGATCCCGTTCAGCTGGAGTAAGCACAGTCATTACCATGGCTGGATGCGCTTTAAAGAGGCCGTCAGTGACTTTAATTACACTCACCTGATCTCACTGATTGATGCCTGGCCGCCGGCTATCATTCAGCAACTCAAATTACCGGCACCGGTAAGCACCGTAAGCTGGGATATTGAATTGGTGCAACCACTTGCGCTAACTACCGAAAATCCCTGGTTTGGCTACCAGGTAGATACCAAACTCGCCAGTGGTGGCTATGCCCACACCGAAGCAACCATCTGGGACGATAAAGAGCGCGTAATCGCTCTCAGCCGCCAGACCATCGCTGTCTTCGATTAAGTTGTAGCACCCTTCAGACATAAAAAACCCGGCACACGCCGTAATGCCAGTCAGTTAAGCTGACTGGCATTTTTCTTTGAGGGGTATTTAGCCGGTCTATTCCTTACCACTCGTGGATAATACCTGTCAGGTCGTTTGTCCGGTAACCTCATCATCCTCAACGATTCCATCAGGTATTCATAGTGAACTGGCAGTTTGGTCACTGTGTCTGGGATAGTGGTCAGGAAGAACACAATGATATGTCTCATGCAGAGTCCGAAGCTAAGTCGAGAGGGAGATAAATCCGGTATGTCTTTTACTGCATCTAGCATCATCATCCTAATCAGGTTGTAGGCGAGCAATAGTCCCCACAGTTCCTGACGCACCATCTCAGGTTTCTTACTACGAAGCGTTAGTTTTGCCTGATGCAGAGTCTGTTTCATTTCCCTGAAGCCCAACTCTATTTCCCAGCGCTGAACATACACATCAACAACGTCTTCATAGGGAAACTGCATCGCATCAACCATTGAACTAAGCACCCGATAGGTCTTTCCGTCGATTTCGTAGCTGGTCAGTCTCGCTTCGATGGTTTCCGGTAAACCATCGAACTTCTTCCTAGCCTGAGGAGAAGTTTTCAGTGTGACAATAGCATCATCTTCACTTAGTTGATGTTTTACTGTGTATTGTAAATCTTTACGTGCAGGGAGCATCCAGTGCGTGTTGACCCCTTTAGTCATCCACAAGTAGAGTAATCCCAGCGAGTAATAGCCTCTGTCGAACAGGGTCAGAGAGTTATCAGGCACCGAAGGGATAAGCCGTTCAGCGAGGGACATCTCTCCTACATTACGACTATCAAATTCACTGGCCAAAAGAAGGTGGCTGGACGTTTCCATCAGGCTGCACATGCGTACCTGCGGGTACGGATTATCACCCTTGGCATTCCGGTCACAACCAAATGCATTAAGGTTCTCCGTAGTATCCTGAGTACGAAACATCACGCCATCAACCGCCAGTACATTTAAACCACACCACTGCTCAAAAGCGTACTCACCAAATGCCCGCTGTGCCATCAGTTTAAAAGTGTGCCCGACGGCATCTTCCCCCAGTCGTTGGCGCGCTTGTACCACCGCACTAGGCGCAACAAAACGATTTTTACCCGGTAGTGAAACATCGAGTTTATTCGCAATGTCCCAGACAGGGTCGTTACGGAAAAGACTCATACCAACAATAGTAAAAACAACCGAATCCAGAGGTAATCGTCGACGCCTGACGGTCGCTACACCCGATAATTCATAAGCTTGCTGGAGAAGTTCGGGGTCAACGAAAGACATCAGTTTATCGATAGCATTCAAATCTTCTGCATGACCAAATGTATCATCGAGGTGTGTAAGTAAAGACATAAAAAAATCCGATACCAGAGACTGATATCGGATTGTGAACCCGTAGAAAGATCGGTCAACCGATCAGTATAAATTTCTTAACTGATCGGCATTAGGCACACGCCGGGTAAATTTTTAACGCACTTATTATTATTATAAAGCTAGCAAGGTAAATTGCCGGAGTCAGAACTCACTGCCCCGACAACCTTTAACTAATCAGTGGAGAGCTACTGCTAACTCTCCACAGGTTGGTTGGGAGGTTGATTAGTTAAATCCGTAACGAACACCCAGCGCATAGCGTGTGCCATACTGGCGGGCAAACAGGAACTGCTCCTCATAACGGCCGTAACCCTGTTCCGTCTCGTTGTTCAGGTTTAACGCATCTAAGAACACGGTGAGGTTTTCATTGATGTCGTAGTTAATGCTCATATCCACCTGACCATAGTCTTTAAAGAACTGTGGTGGTGCATCAGCAGAACCCTGAGCCTGACCAACGCCTAACAGGTAATCATCACGCCAGGCGTAAGTCACCTTCACTGACAGACCGTCTTTTTCATAAAACGCCTGCAGGTTAGCTGAGTCGCCCAAACCGGTTAATGGCGCCTGTTGAGTAAGACTGTCTACATCAAACTCTACATCACCGTTAACGAAGGTGGCGTTCACGTTAAACCCAAAACCGGTTTCACCAATCATGTGCTGCAGCGCCACTTCCACACCATCTACCGATTTTGCATCAGTGTTATTTGGCTGGCTGACATTCCACACAATCAATGGATCATTGCTGTTTGGCTCAATCTGACCGTCGGCATTACCATGACCATTGGCCAGCATCTGATCGAAGATCGCGGTGCTGGTTGCCTGCTCACCGCGGGCTTCAATATCGGCAATCGCCTGCTGATAGCGCGGACCATTGTAGATGTCGTACAAACCATCGATGGTGGTTTCGGTAATCGTGGTCTGAATGAAGTTATCAACGTCTTTCTTAAACCATACGATTGACGCGTAACTGGCTTCACCGTAATAGTACTCAAGCGCTACATCGAGGTTAGTCGACTCGAACGGTAACAGGTTCGGATTACCCTGTGAGCCAGTTCGTGAACCTGGTTTCGGGCTACCGCTCAGGGCACGACCACCGGCTAAGAAGCCCAATGGTGCACGTGACATAGTTTTACCCCATGATACCCTGGCCTGTAACTCGTCGGTAACGTCCAGACGGAAGTCGATCGACGGCAGGAACACATCGTGTGAGCCTTCCTGGGTCAGGTAGTTGGCGGTACCGCCTTCCTCGTACTGCATGATCCACTCAGAGGCTGCCACCCAGTTTACCTGCTGCTCAACACGCTGACGTACAGTACTGGTTACATCCGTTTCTTCATAACGGGCACCGGCAATCAACTGTGCTGGATAGTCACCAATATCAAATTCCCATTCGGTCTGAACGTAAATACTGTTGGTCACTTCCTCTACTTCACTTTCGCCCGTGATGCCATTGAAGTAAGCATCAGGTACATAAGCGTCGCCGCCCATGATGTCTTCAGTCAGGTAGGCCATTTGACGCGCTACGGCTTCATCGAAGTCGTAGGTGTAGTAATAGTTAGGCATCAGGTCAGCGCCACCACCAGCGAACTCATCCAGGAAACTACCAGTGTCATATCGGGTAAACATGCTGTCCGGGAAGATTTCCGGGAAAGACGGGTTAAAGCCCGGACCGCCGCGCAGACCGCTCCACGCATTGGTGCCGTACATGGTTTGCTCAGTGCGGGCAAAACCAAATTTAACCAGCGGCATAGGGATATCAAATTTAGAGTTGTACCACTCACCGTCAAACTGCAGCTGTTCTACATTTGATTCACCCGGCGAGTGAATAAACTGACTGAAGTTAGAGTCGATTTCACTTGGCATTAACTCGTTGGTGCCGTTTTGCCATCTGATAAAAGCAGACGGTACTTCACCGTCACGGTAGTCGTATATTTTGGTTATCAGTTTATCCGAACCCAGAATAATCTGGCCATTACTGCCCATGCCGTCGTCTGCACCGTTATCGATTTCATTGCTGGAGTCGTGATAATCAATGTTGAACTTCAGATCGTCAGTCACCTGCCAGTCGATATTCAGACCGATTGAGCGGGCATCTACCTCTGTGGTTTCACGGAAAGCGGTAAATGAGCCATCGTTCCCACCAATATCTGCGTAAATTGCCGTACCGTTTTCATCCAGCTCGTAACCGTTAATGTTACCGCCAAATTCATTCCAGATACCCCAGCCAACACTCTCCAGCCCCACAATCGCATTGGTCATGGTGTAGTCGAGTGTCATGGTAATGTCGTCGTTAGGCGCATATTGAAACGTCAACTGAGCATTGGTACGGTCGTTTTCCACATTGTCGATACCATAGTTCATATCTTTCGGGAAAAAGTAGTTACCAATGCGGTTGCCTTCATCATCCACGGCGCGCGGATCGATCATGGTGGATTCGTTATATTCCGGCAAATCCACATTCGCCTGCCAGCCCTGAATATTGGCCTGCTGACGCTGGAAGTCACGCTGATAATGAGAGAAGCTTACCGCAAATCCCAGTTTATCATCGTTGAAAGTATTACTGTAAATACCGGCGATTTCCGGCGTTACATCATCCCCTTCCACTACAGACGTATCATGCAGCGCTTTGGCCATAAACGAGTAACGTTGACCTGGTTGTTGTAATGGCTTTGAGGTAACAATGTTTACGGTCGCCCCCAAACCACCGCTTGGCAGTTCGGCCTTGGCCGTTTTGTACACTTCCAGGGCACTGACGCCCTCAGAAGAAAGGTGTTGCAGGCTGTAAGAACGGGTAAAACCCGTACCCGGCATCTGACGACCGTTTAAAGTGATCAGGTTAAAGCCCGGGCCAAAACCACGCACGGTGATTTCACTCCCCTCACCGTTGGCACGGCTTACCGAGACACCCGTAATACGTTGCAGTGATTCAGCCAGGTTAGAGTCCGGGAATTTACCCATTTCTTCCGCTGAAATCGCATCCATCACACCCGGCGTGCTGCGCTTGATATCCATGGCACGAATTAAACTGCCCCGGATCCCCTGCACTTCGATAACTTCTACCGACGGATCCTGATCAGACTCGTTACCTTCCTGCGCGAAGGCTGCCTGACCTGCGGTGCCCAGCAATAACCCTACGGCTATGGCCAGACGATTTTTATTAAAAGTTGTGTAGTTCATAGTTCGATACTCACGTTTTATTCTTTACCTTGTGCAAGTACCGGCCTGTAGGCTGCGGCACCTGCGACCGGCTGCATTACTCGGCAGCGATTTCTGCGTTATCGATACGGTAGACGGCGCCGTCGCCAGTCCCCCAAGCCGGGAAGACCATCAGTACATTGATGTCACTGATATCCAGGCCAGCATCGAATAACTGTTGCAAGGTAAAGGTGTAGGTTTGCCATTGACCCAGGACTGGCGCTTCGCCTTCCACACTGTCAGTCAGTGGCAGTTCAACAGCGGTTGCCGCACCGGTAGATTCAATTTTGAATAACCAGCTTGAGTCCGGGTCAGACGGGTTAGATACCACTTTCATGTCAAAGCGAACCACCCCTGTGCTCAGCAGAGCGGAAGCGTCGTAAGACACGCCGTCATCGGCCAGAAAGCCCATTACCGTTGGCTGCGAGCCAATAATGAACTGTGCTACGGCACCTTTGCTGTCGTCTTCGTCCATCTCTACTGTTGGTGTAGAACCACCACAGCAATCCCAAATAGACCAGCCATCGGCGGCGACATCTTCGAACAGTTTAATGCCGTTAGCCGATTCCGCAGACGGGTCGTAGATGCGGGCGTTATCCACACGGTAAACCGCGCCATTACCGGTTCCCCAGGCTGGGAAAATCATCACCACGTCAATGGCACTAACATCCAGACCACCAGCTGATAAATCAGACAGTTTAAAGGTATAGGTCTGCCATTCGCCGGTTACCGGAGCAACGCCTTCCTGACTGTCAGTAACAGGCAGTTCTACCGCGGTAGCTCCGTCACTGGATTCCAGCTTGATTAACCATGAGGCATCCGGGCTCGATGGCGCATCAACCACTTTCATTTCAAATTCCAGTACACCGGTTTCTAAAATGGCACTGGCGTCAAACGGTGTATCACCACCACCATTGGCACCGCGGGTAATAAAGCCCATTACGGTTGGCGCTTCGCCAATTGAGAACTGTGCAACCAGACCATGATCATCATCGTCGAGTTCTTCAGTAGGCATAGAGCCGCCACAACAGTCCCACATTACCCAATCCGGGTTTTCACCGTCGTCAAAGAACACCACTTCCGGTGATGGTGCTTTAATTTCAACGTTATCCAACTGGTAAACGGCACCTTCGCCCAGTCCCCACGACGGGAACACCATCAGCACGTCAATTGCGCTCACATCCAGCCCAATATCTGCCAGCATCTGCAGCGGAAATACATAGGTCTGCCATTCGCCAACCACAGGAGTGACACCGTCGCGGTTATCAGCCAGAGGCAATTCGGCAGCACTTGCCGCATTGTTGCTCTCCACCTTGAATAACCAGGCAGCATCCGGGCTGGCCGGTGCAGACACGACTTTCATATCAAATGAGATCACGCCGGTTTCCAGCATGCCAGAGCCATCAAAAGGAGAAGCCTGACCGTTTTCGTCGGTAATAAACTCATCACGGCTGATAAACCCGTTAACCGTGGGCGAAGCACCCACCATGAATTCATACACGGCACCCTGATCCGGATCTTCAACAATCATTGGCGTTGAACCACCACAACAGTCCCAGGCAGGCCAGTTAGGATTCGCCGCATCGTTAAAGATGGTCAGGTTTTGTACCACACCACTTGATGGTGGTGTTGGGATAGGCGCCTCACCTTCAACCAGCGCATCATCCAGGCTTTCGTAGCCAGGCCGGATGGTTTCACAACCTTTACCGGTGTCCGGGTCAGATGCACACTCATACACATGTACATAGTCGATAACGTATTCCTGGCCAGCGGCAAACGCTTCCGCGTCGATGCCCATATTATTGACGTTTTCAGGCCAGTCACCGCCAACCGCCAGGTTCAGTAACAGGTGGAATTCCTGATCGAACGGCGCGTTATTCCAGAAAGTCGTTAACTCACCGGTGATTTGATCGTAGTACTCAGCAAACCAACCACGGTGGCTCAGACCCATAGCCTCACCGCTGGCGTTATAGCGTACTGTAGACTTACGCTGGGTGGCATACAGATAACCGTCTACATACCAGCGAATTTCCCCTTCCTGCCATTCAATAGCATAGGTGTGGAAATCATCAGCCGGATTCATGTCTGCCGGGAACTCATAAGCTTTACCGGAGTTCACATTGTTTGGCCAGTCGCGACCATAATGCAGGGTACCGTGAATGTTAGACTCAACATTATCTTCCGCGTCGGCCACTTTCAGGTTAACCGCTTCCATAATGTCGATTTCACCGGATTTCGGCCAACCGCCATACACATAGTCGGTAGGCAGCATCCAGAATGCCGGCCAGCTGCCCTGCCCTGACGGCAGTTTGGCGCGCATTTCGAAACGGCCGTATTTAAAGTCACCTTTATAACGGGTGTTTAACCGGGCAGACGTGTAAGGCTTTTCAGCCCCTTCCTCTGCTGGCAGTGCAACGATATGCAGCATACCGTCGGCGACATAAGAATTTGCCGGATCGTCGGTGTAGCACTGTTGCTCATTGTTACCGCCGCCGGCGCAATTTACTTCGTGTGTCCATTTAGCGCTATCGATTGCGCTACCATCAAAATCATCACTCCAGACTAACTGCCAGTCGGATACCGGCTGAGCCGGATCAACGGTGGTAAAATCTGATTCTGTTTTGGCGCTTTCGCCGCCACAACCCATCAGCGTTGCCGCGGTCATAGCAGCAAGCAAACGAGATAGTTGCATTGTTGTGTTTTTCATTCTTCAGCCCCGATCTAAACGGAATTTATGTTGCGTCACCTGTCGGATCTCATCCGCCGCAAAGGTGTAAGCGCTTACATAATCAATCAAAAATTTATGTAAGCGCTTACAGAGACTATTACATCAAGTTAGAGAAGTAAATTCAAATTAACAATTTTTTTACTATAAAGTGCATCACGATTGTGATTTTTGGTTTGTGCTATCAGCAAGGCTGGCTCAACGGATTAAGGTTAAGCATTACTCATGAAATTCGCTTTAATTACATTGATTTGTATTAATTCCACTCAACTACCCACGGAAATGAAAACGTTTAGCAGCGTGGTTGTTTAAGCGCTAAACGCGCTCACCGCCTTCATTTTTATGCTCTGTTGTACTGAAAGACAGACACATAGCAAATCATTTGATTAACAATTGACCAATGGTTGAATATTGCAGGATCAAGCGCAAAAGTGGGAATATTGGCTGATTTTATGTAAGCGCAATCATTATCGTGAGACAATTTACTAAATACCAACTTCTGAGACAATGCGTGTGTCAGTAAAGCATAAAGGCGCTGGGATTAAATAAACTCATCACACTGAGGCACTGGAGATTAGTAATGTCCAGCGCGTCTTCCAGATCTTCGTGAGCCAGTCCCAGGGTTTCATGTAAATGGGGCAGCAGATTGTTATAGCTTGGATAAACTTCGGTATTTACGTTATCCAGTGCCAGTACATAAGACAACTGCAGGATCTGAATATCCAGTTCGGTCGCCGGTGTGTCGGTATTATGAATATGCTCCAAAGGATGGCTGATAGCCTCTGGTATACCCCAGTTTTTAATAATACCGGCAGATAAAGAAGCGTAGGTAAAACCACAGATCGCCTGTTGTAACTCCGCCGGTTTCACCCTGGCATTAAATGCCGTGCAGCGCTGCGCTTCTTTGGGATACATAGACACCATCGCCAGCTCACCAATGTTATGCAGCAAGCCAGATACAAACAGCCGCTCTGACTCTTTGTGTTTCTTTTGCTCAGCAATGTATTTAGCCAGCAAACCACAGCTAACGCTCTGCTCCCAGAAACGGTCCAGATCGATAATTTTGGCTTCAACATTACGAAACGCGTGGGAAATACCGTAGGCCAATGCCAAATCATAAGCGGCACGGGTACCTATCACCTGCAATGCCTTGGTGATAGTCTCAATGCGATTAGGGAATTTATACAACGCACTGTTAGCCACTTTTAACAACTGGCCGGTCAGTGCCGGGTCGAAGGCGATAATTTCGCCAATATCATCCATGCTGGCAGCGCTATCATCCATGCACGCTTTCAGACGGGTCACAGCTTCAGGTAAAACGAATATTTCGGTAGCTTGTGAAGCAATTTCAGACACATTTTTCATATTAAAGCCTCTGCTGCGAAAGCAATCCTTTTAAATACTTATTCACAACAATATCCATTCTCTGCACTACTGATATAGCGCATCTCTGCTGGCACTGCCACTAAATTGGCGCCATTATTTCAAGTGTAGCTGAAATTTCAAAGTATTCCCGTCCAAAGGGCGTCGCGTTGCGACTAGCGTCGAGGTTTCCAGGGATTTCACCAGCACAGTCACGCTTTTGTTTATCGGGCAGGCAATACCACTCAAGGCGCCCTGCTCTGCCACAGCGCCGTTGAGATAATCTATTTCGGTTACCCGGCCGGCCTGCAAATCCCACCACATAGAAGAACGCGCCGTAGGTTCTATATGCAACATAGCGCTGGCCAGACGCTTAAACAGCCAGTCAGGTAAACGTAAAACGGCGGGTAAATAGCGAGCCGGGACCCGGGTGAGTTTGGGGAGCCTGATATGGCGGGCGGCAGTCACCGCCAACAGTTCGTCCATCAGCGCCGCGATCACCTGCCGGCAACCTCTGTCCAGCAACATGGTTCTTACCGGCTGATTAACAATAGCATTGATACTGTTGGCCAGATTGAGCTGCAACTTAGCCCAGGCGACGGCTTCAATATCCTTGTGCCAGGAGAGCGTCAGAAGCTTATGTTGCACCGCGCTCAGCGCTTTTGTTAGTTCAGGGGCCAGCTCTCCTTGCTGCTCCAGGTAAAACTCCCCTTCCGTGGTCTTTTGCAACTGCTTTAGTGATTCATTCCAAACCACGTTGCAGCCCACAATGCCCTGTAAAACGCGAATGCCTGGTAAGTACTTTCGCGCTAGCGTTGCTGCGCCAAGCCCGTTCTGACAACAAACGACAATACAATCCGGCGCGATCACCGGCTGTAAACGCGTCAGCATTTCTGCTAATGCCGTATTTTTAACTGTCAGCCAGATAACACTGCGTTCAAATTTAGCCGGTAGCTCAGCCAGGCATTCATCTGCGCTCGCTTTATATTCTGTTTCGTTACCTGCATAGTCAGTAAGGGTTACGCCCTCAGCCAGCCGCTCCAGCCAGTTCGGGCGACCAATAAAGCTCACCCGGGCAGACTGGCCGATAATGCCGCCCAGAAAACCACCAATTAAACCACTACCGGCAATGACATGCTGATATTGCGCCATAAAAATTATCCAGGCGATGAAAGACATGCCTATGTTAACCGACTTTACTCGTGTGCAAAGCACAAGCCATGGTATATTTGCGGTTTTAAGCGTTGAGCCTGATATGACAGAAAAGGTGTTGATAATTGGCGCGGTATGGCCGGAGTCAAAATCTTCCGCGGCCGGGCAGAATATGGCTGCGTTAATTAAACTGTTTGCCGCTCGGGACTTCGGCATCCATTTTGCCAGCGCGGCGGCCGAGAGCCTGCATAGGGACAACGACCTGCTTCTCGCGTGTACGCTGCACACAATAAGTCTTAATGACGCCTCCTTCGATACTTTCATTGCAAAGCTTAACCCCGCCATCGTCATCTTCGACCGTTTTATGACCGAAGAGCAGTTTTCAGCGCGGGTTAAACAGCATTGCCCCGATGCGCTGCATATGCTCAATACCGAGGATTTACACAGTCTGCGTCATGCCCGCCATGAAGCGGTTAAGCAAGGAGGATCACCCAACGACGCAAAATTAAACAATGCCTTTTCACAGCGCGAGATAGCCGCCATTTTGCGCAGCGATATCAGCCTCATTATTTCATCGGCAGAATACCGCCTGCTCACCGATTATTATCGGGTACCAGATAAACAGTTACAGCTATTTCCGCTCCAGCAACCACTGACTTCCCCGCCTGAGCTACCCGATTACCCGACGCGCCAGCACTTTATCACCGTGGGTAATTTTCGACACGCGCCAAACTGGGATGCGGTCTTGCAGTTAAAGCAATTATGGCCGGCCATCCGGGCCCGGTTACCCGATGCTGAACTACACATTTACGGGGCTTATCCACCGAAAAAAGCCACCCAGCTCCATAATGCGAAACAAGGCTTTGTTGTAAAGGGTTGGGTAAACGACATCGGCAAAGCAATGGCCAGCGCCCGGGTTTGCCTGGCACCACTTCGCTTTGGCGCCGGGATCAAAGGTAAACTGTTAACGGCCATGCAATACGCCACCCCCAGTGTTACCACAGAGGTTGGTGCTGAGGGCATTGCCAGTGCTGAAGAATGGCCAGGCAAGGTGCTAAGTTTAACGCCGCCAGCGGCGTTTATCGATGCTGCCTGCGAGCTGTACCGCGAAGAGGCGCTATGGCAACAGGCCAGTCAACAGGCTAACACCGTTAGCGCTGCCTATCAGCACGCCCAGCGCCAGGCGCAAGCTGCCTTATTTGAGAAAATTACCGTTGCCCTTAACGATTTGCCGGCATTTCGCCAGGGTTTATTTCTGCATAGCCTGATGTGGCACCACAGCCTGCGTGCTTCACAGTTTATGAGTCAGTGGATAGAAGCGAAAAACCGCTAATCAGTTTTGCGGATAACCACGTATACACTCATACGGGTTACCAACAGGACAGTCGAATGAGGCATTACTTTACACTTGGCCTGAGCATGTTTTTGCTCACTTTCAACCATACTGCCAGTGCACAATCGCGTTTGGCACCACAAAATATGATGGCGCTATGCCAGGGGCTCGGTCAGGCCACGGCTACAGTGGCCCAAGGCCGCGAACAGGGTGTCCCCGACAACAAAAACGAGGGTGTGCAAGTGCTTAAACGTATCTCTCAGCACAGCGGTAACGATTTTGTCAGTCACATTGGCCAGTTTCTTAACCAAACGCAAGACCTGCCATACCTTTGGCAGGGCATGTTGTATACTCACGCCTGCTGGCACAGTTATCAGGACAACCCCGCTCAGGTGAGTCTGATGTCGTCTCTGCTGCCTTTTCGCTGCGACATGGACAACCCCGCCATGGACTGTATTGATGAAACGTTTTTAACCCTGCCCGGCGAGGCAGCGCAAATTTGATCAGTTACTTACTGCAGATTGGTGCCGTATCTGCCTGATCACTTCAGCAATACCACTCGCCCGGGACTGGCTCAGATAACGTTCGAGCTGTATCGAGGCAAACCAGTCATCAAAATCGAAGGCAGCAATTTGCTCAGGCGAAAGCTGATTGACTTTTTCCTGGATCACCGCCAGTACGCCACGGATTATTTTACTGTCTGACCAAGCCAGCATTGCTACGTGGTGGTTATCATCCACAGTGAGCTGCAACCACACCCGGCTCTGACACCCCTGCACTTCGCTGTGCTCATTGCGAGCCTCAGCGTTCAGCGGATACAGCGCCTTGCCAGCCAGCATGAGTTGCCGTAACAGATTATCCCATCCCTTCGCCTGTGCCAGCTGCGCGGCAAGGTTGATGCTATTCGTCGTCATCAGTCAGTTGTAACAGTAATTCGTCGGCCGACGTAACAATGCCCTCGCGCAGATTGCCTGAGGGAAATAACACCAGACCAATCTGATTTTTTTTCAGGCCCGGCAACCAGGTCCCGGTAAACTCATCCAGCGCTATGGCCTGAGGCTTACTGTCGGGTAGATCCTTACGTTGCCAGAACGCGACGCTGGCCTCATCAGGCCATACCGGCAGACAGGTCTGGGTATCACTGTCGACCATTACCCAGCCATCGGCGCCCATCAGCCCCCAAATCGTTTGGGTTTCCAGTACCCGTTCAACCAATAACTCTCCCCGCTCACGGGCCGGAAGCTGACTTTCCTGTTCTGTTTGTGCCGTCATAATGTGACTCAGTTAATTATTTTCGCCGATTATACCTGTTTCTGACATTTTGTAAGCCCGGGCGTAACCGGCGGTTAAGCTCAGCCTGGCTTTCTGGTACTATGCCCGGCATCGAAGATTTATCTACCCGTGGATTCAATGAAAGTCATCTCTTTTAATATTAACGGCATCCGTGCCCGCATTCATCAGTTAACCGCCCTTATCGAAAAGCACCAGCCAGATGTGGTGGGATTACAGGAAATCAAAGTTGATAATCCCCAGTTTCCAGTGGCCGATGTGGAAGCACTGGGTTACAACGTGTATTTTCATGGTCAGAAAGGCCATTACGGCGTGGCGTTCATGACTAAGCAAACACCCAGCAAGGTGCAATATGGCTTTCCTACCGACGATGAAGATGCCCAGCGTCGCATGATCATGGTCACGGTTGAAAACGATCAGGGCCAACCGGTTACCCTGCTTAACGGCTATTTTCCGCAGGGTGAAAACCGCAGTCATGAAACCAAATTCCCGGCCAAAGAGAAGTTCTACGCCGATCTGATGCACTATGTCACCTCCGAACATACCCCTGAAGATAATCTGGTGATCATGGGCGATATGAATATTTCTCACACCGACAGTGATATTGGCATTGGCGAAGATAACCGCAAACGTTGGTTACGCACCGGTAAGTGCAGCTTTTTACCGGAAGAACGGGAATGGCTCAATACATTACTCGATTGGGGCCTGTACGACAGTTTCCGCAGTCAGCACCCGGACTGCACCGATCAGTTCAGCTGGTTTGATTACCGCTCCAAGGGCTTTAACGATAATCGCGGCCTCAGAATCGATCTGATCCTGGCCACGCAGAGTATGCATAATACGTTGCAGGAAACCGGTATCGACTACGAACTTCGCGGTATCGAAAAGCCTTCTGACCATGCCCCCATCTGGGCCACCTACAAAGGATAAACCATGACCACATTACAACTGGTCGGGCTGTGTTTATTTGTGGTGTTGCTGGGCTTTATTGTCCGCAACATTCACTGGCCCGAGTTTGTTGCCTCGAAACAAAAGCAGCATATGCTGTTTGGCTGCGCAGCCGCCGTGTTCTTTTTATGGATTTTTCGCGCCAGTGTACCCGGTGATCCCAGCCCCAGTGTGCATTTTATGTGGTTGGTAGCACTCGCGCTAATACTCGGTTTCCGATACGCCATGATAGCTGCCACCATCGCCCTGCTTGGCGCTACCGCCATTGGTAAGGAAAGCTGGGCAATGTTCGGGATTAACGGCATGCTTGGCATTGCTGCCCCCGTCGCCTTTAGCTATATGTTGTTTATGCTGGCGTTTCACAAGCTACCCAGAAACCTGTTTATTTATGTGTTTCTGTGCGCTTTTATTCCCGGCGCGCTGGCCATCGCACTCAAAATTGCCCTGATGAGCGGCTACTATGTACTGGACGGGGTTTATAGCTGGTCTACGGTGAAAGATTCCTATCTTATCCTTATTCCGTTATTGCTGTTTCCGGAAGGCATGTTAAACGGCATGACCATGACTATTCTGATCATTTACTTTCCGGGTCTCGCTTACACTTTCCACGATAAATTCTATATCGACGGCAAATAGCCTTAGTTAGTTTCGTGTTGCCTGGTTGGCAACGCGAAACTTAAGCGTTACACATAAACCACCAGCCGGTTCTAACGCAAAACTTATCTCCCCTTCGTTAAGACGCATGGCCTCGGCCGTAATGGCAAGCCCCAGCCCTAAGCCGCCGGTATCTGAATTGCGTGCGCTATCAGTACGATAAAAAGCTTTCGTTAGTCGCTCAAGCTCCTCGGGAGTCACACCAGGCCCGTCGTCACAGATAACCACCTTAAACCACTCAGCATCGCACTCACAGCGCAACGATACCGATGAACTGGCATATTTAAAGGCATTGCGCACCACATTTTCGATAGCCGTAACAAAAGGCTCCTCATAAATGTTTAAGGTGGCGCTGCACAACGAATGTTGCCAGGCAATGTCCATCCCTTTGGCTTCAAAGGCAGCGTCTTCGCATAAGTCATCCAGTAGTGCTTCTGTAGTGAGTAACTGGCGGCCCTGCTGAATAGCATGGGCTTCCATGGTGGTGAGGTCGCTCAGGCGCTGGATATGCAAATTCAGTAGCTCGCTTTCCCTCTCAGCCCGCTCCAGCAATGGCAAAATGGTGGCGTCATCAGATTTTTTACGAACCAGTGCCAGCGTCATTTGCAGCCGGGTTAATGGCGTGCGCAACTCATGGGAAATATCGGCGCTCTGGCGTTTCTGATTCTGAATAAGCGCGGCTATCCGCGCTGTCATATCATTAAACTGTTCAAACAACCGGGCAAACTGCGCATTGGACGCAAACCGTTTATCTTCACTGGCCGGGTTATCCACCTCGACTTTGTGCGAAAGCTGCCCCCGCCCTACGGCGTTAAACGCGCTGCCAAGGCGGTTAAGTGGCTGCGCAATCGAGCGTACCAGCAAATAGCTCATCACACTGGTAACGATCAGAAAAATGCCAATAATGCTCCACCATGGCATAGCACGAAAAATCTCCATTGGCCGGGGACGCTCCGGCCGCCATAGAATGAGCTTAAGCTCAGGTTGCGATGGCAGTACGCCCGGGCCAAGTAAGCGGGTCCATTCCAGGTTAATATCGCGCAGGTGTTCACTTTGCAGAAAGTACCAGAATCGCGGGTTTTCAAAACGCTCTCGTAATGACTTTCGCAGCGGCGCACTGCTCAGGACAATATCGAGATCGTTATTGATCACAAACCATTCAAAGGGCATACGCCGATCAGATTTATTCAGCTTGCGACCGAGTCGTCGAAAATCCCCGTCATTATCAGCGATCAGGGTATCCACACGGTTAACCATTGCATTGAGAAGATCACGGTCTTTGCCCTGCAGGTGATTTTCGTCGGAAAACTGTTGGATCAGCACGGCCGGTATGGCAATCGACAGTACCGACACTAACAATGTCAGCCAGAACCAGCCGAGCACTTTGACATTAAAACTACGAATGGGGCTTATCATCCGCTGAAGATCCCGTAGCCCCTGCCGCGCTGACTTTTTATTTCACAAGCAGAGTCAGCCGCGCTGAGCTTTTTGCGTAAATTACTGATATGCGTATCGATACTACGGTCAAACGCCTGCAGTCGCCGACCTAAGCACTGCTCCGACAAATCATCTTTACTGATCAGTTCGCCGGGCGCATTGGAAAGCTGCTTAAGCAACGCAAACTCGCTGCCGGTAAGTTCCAACAACTGTTTTTTACAGCGCGCTTCCATCCGCTGTAAATCAAGCTGCAAATCGCCCAGCTCAATGCGTTTAGCCCGCGAGCCAACTCCATTATTTTCAGGCGAGTCACTGCGGTCTCTGGTGCGGCGCATAATGGCCCGGATCCGAGCCAGCAACTCACGATCGTTAAATGGCTTGGCAAGGTAATCGTCGGCGCCAAGCTCAAGGCCCAGCACTTTGTCCAGATCGTCGCCACGGGCGGTCAGCATCAGTACCGGTACCTCACTATTCTGGCGCAGCACTTTAAGCACATCCAGACCATTCAGTTTGGGCAGCATAACGTCCAGCAAAATTAATTCGATATTATCGTAATGCAAAGCGGCGTTAAGGCCCGACTCACCGTCTGAGAAATGCAGCACTTCGTAGCCGGACATACCGAGAAACTCGATCAGCAGCTCCGCGAGGCCGGCGTCATCCTCAATTAATAATAGGGTCATCTTTCTACTGTCTACCTCTATTGCTTAAGGCCAATAATGCCTGACTTTTCACATGTTCACAGCACATTTGCATATCTTAACGTTACCTGACTTTTAACCAGATACTATTAAAACCGTCCTCATACGGGGAAGCCAAATAACCAGGAGAACCTGATGAAACGTTTAATGAAAAAACTCAGCATTATTACCTGTGCCGCGATGATTGTTGGCACCGGCATCAGCGGCATGGCTATTGCCGCTAACAGTAACCAGCCGCAGGCAGAACGCGAAATGCCACTTTTGCCACCAATGATGGAGAGGCTGGCCGATAAGCTTGACCTTACCGAGGCCCAGCAAGCAGAGCTAAAAAGCCTCAAAGAGCGTCAGCAGGCTCTGCGCGCCGAATTCTGGGAGGTCTTTACCGATGAACAGAAAACCACCATGCTGCAGGCCATGATGAAGCACCGCAAAGACCGCAGTGGTGATAAACATTTCCGTAAAGGGCACCACAAGGGCGAGCGTGGCGACCGGGGCGAACGCCCGGATGACACCAACCCATCCCGTTAAAATTTTCCTCTTCCCAACTTTGGCCGCTTCACTCAGCGGCCTTTTTTATGCCGCCGGCTTTTTTTTAACCACGTAGCGCCATACCACTGTGCCATCCTCTATTGCGACTTCACTTTCCAGTTCGCCGCCGCAGTGCTCTATCATCCCTCGCGAGGCAAGGTTATTTTTATAACAATGAATATGCACATCACCAATCCCCAACTGGCGGGCAAAGTTGATCGATTGCTGCATCAGATAATTACCCAGCGACTGGCCTCGGGCAGACGGGCGAACGCCAAGGCCAATATGCCCGCCGGCATAACGTAAATTATCGTTAAGGGTATGTCGAATATTGGCCACTGCCAGCAGTTCATCCCCGCTAACCAACCACCGCGTGGTGCTTGCCACATAGCCATCCGGCAGGTTCACACCGGCAGCGAAATCAGCAATTTTTTGCAGCATCGCCGCAAAGTCACGATGGTCAAAATCCATCGGGAAAGGATAGCGCTCTTCCTCCCCCAACTCATCTATATAACGATGATAAGAGGCTTGCCAGGCCATACCCGGGGTTACCAGAGACAGTTTATCGGGATTGAGTATCATTGTTCTTTTCCGGTAAATCATTACACAGTGCGCAGTACTGATTACGATGAAAATTCCACGCTCGCGTAACCGCAAAGATACCCAGGCTAATCAAGGCCCAGAACAGCGCAAAGCTCAGTGAGTCTTTCAGGGTATAACCCTTAACGTATTGCGACAGGGTAAAAATGCCTGTGAGCACAGGCAACGCCACTGCATACTGGCGTAACCATTTTTTAACCGGCATAGACACGGGGAATTCCTTCTTGGTTTAGCGGATTAACTCTGGCGCTGCCTGAATACCAGCCACTTATCCAGTTCATTGCCAAACGCCTGTTTTTCACTGGCTCCCAACGCCGGCGGCCCACCGGTTTGCACACCGCTGCTGCGCAGGGTATCCATAAAGTCGCGGATATTAAGCCGTGATTTTATATTTTCGCGGGTAAACAGTTCGCCTCGGGGGCTGAGCGCCTGAGCGCCTTTGGCGATAACTTCATCGGCCAGCGGAATATCACTGGTGATCACCAGATCGTTTTCATTACAGCGCTGGACAATTTCATTATCGGCCACATCAAAGCCCTTGGGTACCTGAATACTGTTGATAAACTTTGATGGCGGCGTACGAATATACTGATTGGCAATCAGCGTGACTTCGGTTTTGGTGCGATTAGCCGCCCGAAAAATAATGTCTTTAATGACCACCGGGCAGGCATCGGCATCAACCCAAATTTTTAGCATAAATGATTTAACAGATAAATTAGCATGCCGGCAATCATCCTACGCGGCGCAGCGAATAGCAACCTTAATGCCCGGGCGGTTTATTCAGTTTCGTCTCAATACTTTCATTCTGCCGTGCAACATGAAACGTTGAGCCAGGTATAACTTGACAAACGAGCGTTCCTTTTATAGAATGTTCGATATATCGAACAACTTTACTGCTCATGCAAAGTATGGATAAAGCATCACTGATCACCCTTGGCCAGCATCTTCAGCAACTTCGTCTTGAACGAGGGCTGTCGTTATCTCAGTTGGCTGCCGATGCAGGTATTGCCAAGTCTAACCTGTCGCGGCTGGAACAAGGTAACGGTAATCCGACTCTCGACACCATCTGGCGATTGGCAGTGCAGTTAAATATGCCCTTTAGCGCACTGGTGGCACCGGTTAACAGCACCTTTGGTGAAACCGGCATGGAAGTCAGGCTCATTGATCAGGGTCAGGATAATCCAAAGGTAGATGCCTACTGGATGTCGGTAGCCCCGCATACCACACGCCACGCAGAGCCCCACACTGCAGGCACCACCGAGTCCATTACATTGATAAGCGGCAAACTGGAAGTGGGTAACACAGAAAACCTCAGGCAACTAAGCGCCGGGGAAAGCTTTACTTTTGTTGCCGACCAACCCCACCTGTATGCCACCGGTGAGCACGGCGCCACGTTTTTAATTACCATCATTTATCATCAGGCCAACCAACATGAATAATCGCTCCAGCGCTTCTTTATTGTCGCCCTGGCTACAAGGCATGCGCGATGCCATGCCCTTACTGGGCGGCTATATTCCCGTGGCAATCTCTTTTGGTCTCATTGCTATTCAGGCTGATTTCAGCGTGTGGGAAGCCACTGCGATTTCGGCGTTGATTTACGCCGGCGCTTCGCAGTTTCTGATGGTCGCGATGCTGGCCAGTGGCGCATCAACGTGGCTGGTAGTGGTAATGACGCTGCTGATTAATGCCCGTCACGTGGTATATGCTCCTAATTTAACACCACTGCTACCACCCGGGCGACGCTGGTTAGCGTTGATGCACGGGCTTACCGATCAGGTGTTTGCCCTGGCGCATAACCGTTTACCCCAGTTGCCCATGGCTACCCGCCTGGGCTGGTATTGCGGCGCAGCCCTGCTGGCCTGGGCAAGCTGGGTGCTGGGCACTACGTTAGGTGCGGTAGCCGGTGCCAGCCTGACTCAACAGTGGCCACTGCTTGGCGAGGTTATGCCCTTTGCCCTGCCGGCACTCTTTCTGGTACTTATTGCGCCGCGTTTTACTTCGCCCCTGTGGTTTATTGTGCTTGGGATCACCATTGGCACGGCCTTATTGCTGGCAGTGCTGCAATTTACCAATGCCGCCATTCCGGTGGCAGCCGCCGCCGGTGCGCTGGCTTATTATGCGCTAATGGCACTTAACCAAAAAACCGGAGCTGAGCATGGACACTAATCGTTGGCTGGTTATATTTTTGTGTGCTGCGGGCACCTTTTTGATTCGAGCCTTGCCGCTGGTGTGGACCCGCAGGCATCTGGCTCGCCAGCAAAATGACACGGCCAATACCCTGCCAACCTGGCTGGGACTGCTCGGGCCGCTAATGATTGCCGCCATGTTTGGCGTTTCCCTGGTACCGGTTCGGCAGGATTGGGTGGGCGTTATCGCCACGCTGGCCGGTTGTGCCACCACACTGCTCAGTTGGTATCGCAGCCGCACGCTTGGTAAGCCGGTGTTTATCGGTGTAGTCGTGTTTGGGTTCGTGACCTATGGGTTAACCCAACTGAGCTAACCGGGATACGGCTCTGTACCACGGGAGTGATGATTTAACTTATACTCAGCCCATTCGGAAAATTTACCTCTTACCGGGTGATCACCACATCGGCAGACACTTCGGCAAACTCAGCAACTTCTGGCGGGCTTTGTGGTGCTGCGGTTTTAACAGTTGGCGGATTAACCGCTTTAATTTTGATGCCCCGGGTACGATTGCGCACATCAGAGGACGTTTGCGAGTTATTAATAAGATACATACCTGATACCGGCGATTTTTGTAATTCGCCTAAAGGGTGCGTACTGGCATACAAAGTGAGCTGTTCTACGCCAACAGGCGGCGTGACTTCTAGCAGAAAGCTGTCTTTGGCGTCGGGCACGGTGTACAGCACCTGGCCCTGAAAATGGTTTTCACTGCGGTATGGGTTGGGCAGTAATTGTACCTGGGTGCCATCGTTCATGGTATACACCAGGCGTCCAAAGAACGGTTTATTGGCTTTGAGGTAGATACTCACCTGCTCACCTACTGCATATTGCGTTTTGCTCAGCCATAACTTGACGGTAAGAGGAATGGTCGGGTCGGCAAGCAGCTCTTCACTGACAAATTGCTGATCGATATTTTTCTGCGGCGTGACCTCAGCGCGAATGGTTACCGTTAAACAGCCGTCTTGCAGCCGCCTTGACAAGACATCAAGGGTTTCTACCGAGGCATTGGAATAAGACTCAATCAGGTCCTCTACCACCACATAATTGTTCATCTTGCTGTAGCTGTCTACCGAGGTTTGCAACGCTTCAGCGGCATTGCGCCGGGCATCGGTAAGTGCCAGTTGCAGGCGCTGGGCATCTCCCCCTTCGGCCTCGCAGCTTTCGCCGGTTGCCTCAACAATAGAAGAATAAGCGGCTAATGCGCTCTGCGCAGAACACATTAACCATAACGCACCACAAAATATCGCTTTTTTAATCACCCTGACTACCCTAAACCTGCAGGCTATATGACCTTACTTTAGTGAAGAAGTCAGGGTAATACAATCAACTTAGTCCGCGCCCGCTCAGGGCTTAATGGCGTAATCCACCACAAACACACCGTCGAGGATTTCTAGCTCGCCCAATAACTCACCAAATTTACTGTGCTGTGGGTGTGGTAAGTATTTATCCCGCGCTTCGGCATTTTTAAAGGTCATCTGGTAAATGTGTGTAAAACCCTGATCAAGGTTTTCCGGGCTGTTATTAATGCCGTATTCAAAATTCAGAATGCCGGGGATCTTATCCTTCAGCGCTCTGAATGCATCCGTTACCTGCTGGATCTGGGCGGGCGTGCTGCCTTCTTTGTACTTAAATACAACAATGTGCCGAACCGGCTCATATTCATCGTCTTCGGCTGCTGCACACCAGGGTGATACCAACATCAAACCGACTATCGCTACCTTCCACCATTTCTGCATACTTTGTCTCAGTTGTTAAAAAAATGTGCTTTACCATAGCGATACCGGCCACGCAGAGCAACGGGTAATTACCGTTGCCGGATTAAATTTACAGCGCCTGACGCAATATATCGAAAACCGTAAGGCCTAAAGCAATTAGCACAACAATAGCGCAAAAAGCCAGTAAAGTAGTTACCCCGGCACGCTCCTGTTGGGGCAGCGATTTTAGCCATGTGTGGAATGTCATCTTTTTTTCCTAATCATTGCAAAATCCGAACTGCATACTGACTGATACGCCATATAACTACCACGACAATAGTCTGCCACACAGGGTGACACCACTATGACAGTACTTACTTTTCAATACGTTACAAATTTACTCTGCTATATTTTCCAGCCTGGCGATATAAGGAAGGTTGCGACTTTTGTTCTTCCAGGGTAAACCGTAGCCTACCAACAGTTCATCACTTTGCAAAGCCAGGCCGTAATATTCCTGAGCATCAACAGCCACCCGGCCCGGCTTTACAAATAAGGTCGCCACACTGATGGATTTCACCGCATGGTGAGAACGGATATGCGCCACCAGGCGTTTCATGGTTCCACCGGATTCAATGGCGTCATCCACCAGAATAACATCCTCGCCGGCAAGCGGCACATTGGGATGAAACATAATAGGCGATGCGTTATTTCGCTCTCCGGGGGTATGCGGACAAGAAATAGTTTCCATCAACACATCAAAATTGAGTTGCCGCAGCAGATCGGCACTAAAAAATATCCCGCCCGGAACCACTACAATCACCACTGCCCGCTCAAACAGGCCATTGAGTTGATCAGCTACGCGCTTTACGGCTTCGCTGATTTGTTCGGATGAGAGCACACACGCACCCATTGCATTGTTTGTCATAAGCAGCTCTGATTTAAAAGGTAGGTTTAAACATGATCACCAACAATTTACCTGCCATAAACGCTCGGCAAAAGTTATTACTCTGGTGTGCCAGCTATCTGGCGACAAAGCGTGCCAAGGCGACCAGATCAACTTTTGTGATCACCGTCGCCAGAGGTATAAAGCGTGTCCGTCGCGTGTTTTAAACCTGCCTGCGGTAAAAACTGATCGCTGATGGTTAAAATAGCATGTAAGTTGTTTTGCAGTTTATCCAGAGGCAAGTCGCCGGGCTTTATTGCCGTTTGCAGCAGATGTAGCGCCATATCAGCCAGCAGTAAACGTTGCTTGTCATGCCAGGCGTCATCCCCTTTCCCTGCCGGGTGCTCAAAATAAGCGCTTTCAACCTGGCTATGTATGTCCCAGCTGGTATCTATTATGGCTTGCCGTTGTGATGTGTTCATAAGTTTTTATCTGTGAGTTAGCATTAGGTTAAAGTTAATCATATCCGGGGCACTGCTTAGCAACTCATCCGCCGGAGAATTTAGCCAAACCGCTACAGGCCAGCTATCGCTTAGCCGCCTGCACGTGCATCCAGTCTCTGTCTTCGCTGCGCCCCAGACTTAACCATCCCTCACGCTCCCAGCTTTGCCACCAGAAATCCAGTGCCGGATCGGCAAGGCTGGCGCGATCGCTGCGCCAGCTCAGTTTATTCTGTGAAGGAAACCAGTCGATAGCTATCCCCCAGGCGTGAGTAGACCATGCGGTAGCACTGCCGCGCTTCTTACGATGGTTGTAACTGCCGCCATAGCGGTTGAGCCCATGTTGCTGGATGCCGGCATCGCCGTAATGTTGGTACACCTCATCAAGTACTTTTACGAGGCTATCACTGAGTTTTTCATGGATAGCAATCATCCGGGTGGTGGTAGAGAGATCCCAGTCCAGCCTCAACAGCCAGGGGCATTCTACGCGCACCAGTTCAATACTGCCGGGCTGGCCATAAAAGGCATTCAGCTCTGCCTCATTTTCCAGTGGAAACTGATGAGGGTTTTCCCTGACTGGCGTAATGTCGCTGAATTGACGAGCAATAGCCCCCTGCGTTAATAACTGCTGCAGTAACGTGGCTGCCGATTCAGTTTGCGGGCCGTGCAATCCATCTACCGGCCCCACGTCAAGCTGATTGTGCAGCGCCAGTAACTGCAAAGCTGCCACCCGTTTGCGCGCGTTGTTCCAGTCGGTCCAGTGCTCTGCGCTTAGTTGCCCGCTATTATCGCTAAGAAACTGATGCACTGCGGCACGGGTTTTCGGGCCGGATAAACCATCTACTCCGCCACTGTAATAGCCTTTCGATTTTAACGCCGACTGCACCAGCTTAAGTTCAGACTGTTTCATACACCTTCCTGTGGTTCACCTGACATACTCAAACCTTAAGAGTAAGCAATCCCAGCCATTCTGTACAGTTATTAACCAACCGAACGTACTCACTTAAGCCTGTTTAAGCAGACTGAAAATATGACTGTTATGAAATTGGCCGTTTTTAAAGATGGCGCGTTGTAATACTGCTTCTTCAGCAAAGCCCACCTTGCGTAACAGCGCCATAGAGGCCTGGTTTCCAGAAAAAACCGTAGCAAACAAACGCTCGATATCGGTATCCTCAAACACCTGCGTAATCATCTGCCGTACAGCAGCAGAGGCTATACCCCGTTGCCAGAACCCGCCCCCTAACCAGTACCCCAGTTCACCACTGCGGACATATTCAAATTCACCACGATTCACGCCGATGCATCCCGCCAGCTTTCCGTTGAATTCAATGGCCCGGTTCATCGCCAGCAGACTGCCTTCCTCAACCCACCAGGTTGCATCGTCCTGTGTGTAAGGCTGAGGGATTTTGGTTGATAAGAAGCGTGTAACAGCTTCATCGTTAAGCAGCTTCACCAGTTCAGGAACATCTGCCGGCGCAAACGCGCGCAGTGTGATCATATTGGTAACCGTTGTCTTTTCAGTAATTTACTATTCAGGCAGCCTATCACTTACGGCAAGAGGTGCAATCAGGATATTGTAAGCAGACATCAATAAATTTACGTCGATTTGCGGGAGGCCTGACTAACGGACTCTGCAGTTGTGCGCTGGTTTCGACAAATAAGGTAGAACCCTAGAATAAAAGTGACCAACAAAAGGCCATCCACTACCAGTAATAACAGAGCAACCTGTTCATAGCCGGCACCCTCTATGAATGCCGCCCCAATCTCAATGGTCACTGAGCTGACAACCGAACTGAACAAGGCAATCACGATCAGTAATGCCCCGCGGTTTCGAGTTTGCTGATAGTGATACAAAGCTATCGCGATGAGCGCTACACCACCAATAAATTGCATCAGTGGCTCAACAAACAAGGCCAGCATCAACTCCGGCGTGGTACTGCCCAGCCACTCGTGAAGCAAAACCAGTTCAGTCAACACGCTGCGCCCGGTTAAGTGCAGATTGAAAAAGCCCGGAAAAAACAGCCGTCGGGCTAATGGCCTTTACAGAAGAAATGCACTGGGTAGGCAGAAAAATAAGGAGTGACACGGGCAAAGTCCTTTTTACGATGACGCTCACGAAAATCAGACTTTACCTTTGCCATTAAGTTCCCTGCCTGACAAACAACAGTGCACGTGATTGCGCTTAATTTCATTCAAGTTGTCACTGCATGCAAGAGGCCGATTACATGAGCGCGGCGTTAAAGAGCATCGCGGGCATAAAAAAGCTCAGGCCGAACATCAGCGAGCCGGTAAAACCGAGTGCAACAACACAAAAAGCGGCCTGCACGGCAAAAACCGGCGGTTTGGCTGAGGCACTTTGCTGTAACAAGAGCACTGCGAACCAGAGCGCATTTCTAACTTTTTTGTACAGAAGTTTCAGCCCGTTAATTGCAGGTGTTAAGCCCACTAAAATTAAGCCAAACGCAATATCCATCCCGCCAAACTGTACCAAAAAGGCAATTTCCGGCAGTACGATCGCTGTCAGCAAAATAGCAACGCCAACCACCACTCGTTGCAAGAGCGATAAATCATTCCATAACTTCATATAATTTCCTTAACGGCTTAATCAAGGGAACCCTCTGCCCTTTCTTCCTGTGGCTCAAGAAACAGCGCGAGTTCACCGAGTGCTTCATCCAGTAACGACCACTCACCATCGAAAAATAGCGAAAATAGACGGCGTACTTCATTGTGCTGTTCGGCAAGGTAAACCTGTACCCGCCTTAAGGAGCCGCCGTTTAACGCTCGCTGGTTTAAGCTCGCCGGCGCGTTGACCATGCCCACCATATAGGCAAAATCCTCCCGACTGCCCACCACAGACACAAAGAGTTCGGCGTGAGTGCTAAGGTGTTTTACGGCAAGGGTAAACTCATTACCGGCCAGCTTATCACCGGTTTGTGGCGGCCAGAGATGGGCGTCCAGCTCACTTAAAAAAACCTGATAAGACACCAGCCCCTTATTTTCCAGCTGACAAAAGTTGCTTCCACTACGCTTTATCTGATAGGTGTAACCAGTATTTTTCATTACAACAATCCTTGTTGTTAGAGGTATCAAATCGCCTTACAGGCCCTATAGGTTATTGTCCCAGATAGTGTTTGATACACTTGAGTAACGGTAAAGCGAAGAAAGCGCTGGTATCGCTATAACCGCAGTTAACAATAAAACGGCGCCAGCGGTAATATTGCTGGCAAAAGCCAACAGGATGAATCCATATACACCAGTCAGGCTAAGCAAGGCACTCAATAACCAAAAGCTGCACCGCCAGAAAACCCGATTGACCACCGGCGAGCGACGGGCGGCCACAATGTAGCCGATTGCCAGCAGCCCCATTGCCATAAGCGGACCGTATCGACTGGCAATTCCACCGGTTTGACTGAGCAGTTTTTCCGCTAACCTTAAAATGGCTGGCAGCAACAACACCAGGATATACATCCATTGTGTTAAGCGCATGATAGTGGTTAATCCTTCACGTGGTGCTGTTTGTTACATTAGCCAGGCAATCAGCGCTGGTTTCGCCGTTTGATGGGAAATAATCCAAACCAAAAACCAGCTTCCAGTACAAATCCCAATACGACAAATAAAAACACACCGGTTTGACTTCCGTAGCTATACGCCGACAGCGCACCAATCAGTAACGCAACAATCAGTAAATACCGATATACACTTTTCATAATCTGCTCTTTATTCGTTGCAACCGGTTTCAGACCGCGCTGCTGTTATCTCATTAAGTCGACGCTTTAAAGTCTTAACATTGGCATTAAGCTCTTTAATTTCAAGTCTGTACTCGCGCAACAGATCGCGCATTTCACGTGTATATTTAACTAAAAGAGACAACACAACAATGACAAACCCGGCCGACAGAAAAATCAAAACCGCCATATCTAGGTTCCCGTCTTAATCGTCTGGTAAATGTGGTGAATAGCCGTTTTCTGCTTTCTGGTACCTGGCTTGAGCTTCACGCAAAAGCTTTTCCCGTTTTGAGTAAGCAGGAATACTCATCCACAGCACCAGGTAAATAACGAATCCGAAACCAAAAATTGCCGCAATCAAAAACACCAGTTGCAAGCCATTGAGGTTTAAGTGGTAGTAATTGGCCATTCCTCTCAGAGTACCCGAGACAAGGCCATGTTTTGAGCGGGTTAATACGCGATGTTCCATATGTGTTCTTCCTTGACACGCCAGGCTGTTGCTTAAAACAGCCCAAACCTGTGCCGCTAAAGCCCGGCACTTTGCTGGTTATTTATTTTTGAACTTTCACCGTCGCCATTGCATTTAATCAGCTTTTCGCCGAAGTTAAACACATTGTTAACCGCCACATAGCTGGCCGAGATAACCGCACTTGTTGGCATGGTGATGACGCCAATTATCTTTCCCTGCCAGTCGTAAAAACTGGTGTCGCCATCAGTTAAATCGACTACCTTAAGGTATTTTTGGTTACTGGAGAGATAACACTGGCTTGTATCAGCTGAATCTTCAGGCAGCACTACACAGCCACTCATCGCCGCGTTGCAAATAGCGCCACTGCTTTTGCTATGTTAAATCGCATCAAAACTCCCTTTTTGTACCTGATTTCATTAAACATATAATATATTTATGCTGGCTTGCTACCAAAACTTCCACCAGGGCGCTGCAATACCGGGATGCCTGACATCAAGGTACTGAGGTTCGCTGCGTTCACCAGCCCCATTTACCGCAACAATGCTGACCGTGAAACTAATGGGCTCTTGCTCACTGCTACTGCCATCCAGCCACACGAAGGTAAATAAGGCTTTATCATCAATAAACTTCGACGGTATCACCGCTACCGGCTCAAACAGTCGGTCTTCAAACTCTCCCCTTACCCGCTCAAAAATATACCCTTGCGCGGATAACTGCCCGACAGTTTAAAAGTAATAAACCCAAAATCAGAACAGGAGCCATAATTACCATCGTCACTGCCTCGCTCAATCCCAGCCACCTTAAAATTGGGCGTTACCGGGGCTAAAGCCTCAGTATGGCTCGCTTCAAAGGCTTCTAGCAGCGGCACTAGCGAACAGGCATTTAACTGCCCTGACACACTGCACAATACCGTTATTAATATGGCCAGGCCTGATCTACTTGTCATCTTATTCATTTTTAGCCTCTACTTCGGCGCTTCACCAAAGGCTATATCTATGGCTGGCCGCTTTTTCAGTTGCCGCGACTGGGCAACCGCCCGTTTCACAAACAACAGTTGCTCTGCCGGTGGCAGACTCACCAGTTGCTGTATAAACGTTTTGGCTTGTACTGCCCACGCTCTCTCGTCATCACAAGCCAGCGCTTCAGCAAAAAAATGCCGGGCCTGAATGAAGTCTCTTGCGTACAGGCAAATCATGCCTTTGTTCAGTGCTGCCCAGATGTGTTGGCTACCGCCCGCGGTATTGGCTAACACAAACTGTTGGGCCCGTTGAGGGCTTGAAAGCACGTCGCGATAGTAAAGCACGCGTTGCTTTGCCTGCTCCGCCAGCGATCTGGCCTGCAGCAAAAAAGTCTCTTCACTCTCAAACTCTACAAAGGCACTTTCCCGGTTTGCAAGATCATAAGCATAATCCGCCCTGGGGTACCACTGCCAGCTCACGGTCACGTTCAGGTAGGTGCCTTTAGACCACTGTGAAGGCTGAAATTCAGCAATAGCCACCCACCAGCCGTTGTCATCCAGCCATAGTCTTGACTGCCCTTTGCGCACCATATTTATGGGTTTTAATACTTCCCGGGCAGCGGTATTAATAAGCTTATTGTGTATCGGCACAACCACGACATTTTCCTGAGCCAAAACGGCAAATTAAATAATGGCGATTTGATCTGACAATCAAAATGATAGGAATGATCCAGAATACACGAGCCATAATTAAAACGCTTAACTATTGAGCCGCCTCAATAGCCATATGAATAAGCGGAAACGGGTTACCCTGCCCATCCAAAGCCGAGCGACCTGTTGGCTTAAATCCCATCTTTTCGTAAAAGCCAATGGCCTGCGGATTTTGTTCGTTTACATCCACTTTGATGGCACCCAGGTGTTGTATGGCATACAGTGTTAATGCACGTCCTATTCCCTTGCCGAAAAAGTCGGGATGGACAAAGAGCATTTCGATATTTCCTTCTGCCACGCCAATAAAGCCGGCCACCTCATTGCCTTGTTTTACCGCACCGAGCACCACAGCATCAAAATAATGTTCGAGGATCAATGGTTTGAGTTGTGCAATATGCGGTTCGGGTAAAAAATGGTGAGTCGCCCGTACGGACGCTTCCCATAAAGTAATTAAGGCCGGATAATCCTGCTGACTGACTTTCACAACGTTCATATGATTTCCTCAGGTAACAAAGCTAATCGCTCCAGTAAGAAAGGCACGCAATCCATCGCTTCAATGCGCTGAACATTCACGACAACCTGATTGCTAGGTGGCCGCTTCGCGCAACTCCATCAAATTAATAATCGAAAGCGGCTGGTACTGGCAAGAAGAGCAACTCGCCAGCACGATTGCAGTCAGCCGAGAAACGCCTCGCGGGTTTAACCCTTAAAGTAGATAGTCTGCGTAAAATAAACCGGCGCATTTGAGCTATTAGTTTCAGCTGGCACAAAGTTTTGCTTTGACAACGCTTTAACCCCGGCATAATCCCACATGCCTTCGGGGGCAGATTCAATGATTTCCGGATTAAACGTATTACCATTTGAGTCAATTAAAAACCGCAATGTTACATGGCCATCTTCGTTTTTGCCTATGGCGCGTTGGATCGGTAATTTAAACCTGAATTTATTATTCGTTTGCACCCAATAATCACTGATGGTTTCGTTGGTGACTTCTACCGGCGTTTGGTTCAGGTACATATCTGATGTGGATGAACATCCTAACAAGACAAGAGAGAATAAAAGAAGTGAAAGTGTTTTCATAAATATCCTTATTAATTAAGCCATTTCTTGTGAAGCCATTCACTATTATAAAGATAACATTGCGTGGAAGTGTCTATCAAGATTGTTGAAAGGTAAAGTGACTCAACCACTAAATGAGCCTAAGCGCCTGCCATGCGGTAAAGAAAATAGCCGAACGCCTCAAATAACACGACGCCCACCAGCACCATGGCACTCAGCGTTTTGGACCGCAGCATTGACTCAATTAAAGCGAACTCAGTTTGCATTTTAACGAGTTCATGGAGGTCCTCGGATTGGGTGTTCATGGCTTTATGCTGCTTAGTCATATAACTTCTCCTGGTATTCGTACTGATTTCCTAACATCAGCTTAAGGCAACGACTAAGGACGCCCCACAAAAGCCCAGACCGGTAAATCTCAACGCAGTTTGAAATCTGCTACTAATGACTCTCTTTACGGCCTGGAGTGAGGTTAAGTTTGCTTTTGCCAGTACTCTCGCCACCATCACATCCACGGTGCTTAAACCAAACAACGTGAACCCAATGCCGCGCAGCAAATCGTTTTGCTGATAGCCCATAGAGTATTCTTTAAAAGCCATAACAGCGAAAAACAAAAAAACGAAACCGCTAAATCAATCAAAGTTGGCGTTATCCGCCTGGGCCTGGGTAAACAGGCCTGTGAACCGGGCCAGCAAAAAGAATACCCCAATACCTATCAGGAGCCACCCCATGCCCGTCGATTCGCGAGATGAGAGTTCCACACACCCCATGATAATGGGCACAATTACCAGTAAATATCGCATCATGCATAAATCCTTTAGTCAGTAGCACCGAAGTAACCACTATTTTCCAAGCCTCGTACTCCATAATAGAGCCGGTTAACGGTTTGTTCCAGTTAAGATAAGGATAGCTGCGTGGTTTTCGCGGATGCAAGCGCGGACCACTGGCAACCAAACAATAGAAAAACGACGGCTAAGAACTTCCCTTTCATTACGCTAGTTCACCTTAATAAAAACTTTACCATAACGGCGTACCCGATAACGGCAAAGTGGTTCTGCAGGTTGAAACCCTGAGGCCCAAACAGTTCAATGTTTGGCACATTAGCTTACGCCTACCTGAGTTTCTATATACACAGAATGTTCATCCAGCTCTCCTGTTGGACGCACTGTGACTGATTTTATCTGAACCAGAGCCTCAGGTTTAACGACATCATTTAACCAGAAATCTTCACGCAGTACGCTAAACTCGGGTTGGCCAACCGAATAAGCACCGTCGCCGTTAAAATCTTCGTCCAACGGTAAAATGGATACGATATCAACAACTTCACCATCTTCAATGAAATTACCGACATGGGTAATTTTGCCGTAAATAACATCCATTTGTAAGCTTCCTTAGCTCTTCACTTTTTGGCATTGGGCACCTGCAGGCAGGCTACAATGGCGAAGCCGCCTGCGTGTTTGTGCCCCTAGCGAGCACAGCGAGTGTTAATGCGTTTATTATACGCAATTTGCTACACCTGTAGCGCATTGCTACAATGTCATGACGAACCATTAGGAGACATATTATGGCAACCGCGAGCGTAAGACTAGACCAAGATCTAGTTGAGAAAGCTACAATTATGGGCAAAGCACTAAACCGAACTATGCCAAAACAGATTGAGCATTGGGCAAAGATAGGTGAAATGATGGAAGATAACCCTGATTTGCCTTACGAATTCGTCAAGCAGGCAATTATTTCCAAAGCTGAAAAAGAGGCTGGGAAATTGGAGCCTTACGATTTTGGCTAAAATTACCAGTGTTTTACAGACAGCTAATTTTAAGAGAGCAGTAAAGAAGTTACATCAGAATCAGAAAAAAGACTTGGACAAAGCCGTTAAGGAACTAATGGCCGATCCTCTTCTAGGTGTCCAGAAAAAAGGCGACCTAGCCTTTCTTCGCGTGTACAAATTCAAGATGGTCAAGCAGTTAACTTTACTTGGTTACAGCTACGAGGATGGCACTGTAATACTTGAATTGATAGCACTTGGCTCTCATGAAAACTTTTATCGCGATGTTAAAAATTTATTCTGACCAATTGCGTATCGCTTAGCTTTGGGGCACAAATACGTGGGCGATAATCGCGAGGCGCCGCTGCGTTACTGTCCCAGAGACCGAAGGGAACGTGTTAAGCGCCTTGTTATGCCATTTGACTAAGGCTGTAACAACCGCATTTTCCACGATTTCTCCTCCCACAAATATTGCTCTCTGGTATGCACACGGTTGGTTTTAAATTTAAGTACTTCTATTGCATGAGGCGCAACCGAATACCCGCCCCAATAGCTAGGGCGCGAAATGGATTCTTCTGTAGCAGTTAGCGCAGACGAGAAGTGATTTTCCATTGAGATTTCTGAATCCCAGATTTCGCTTTGTTTAAAACAAGTGGTTGCAACTTGCGCTTCTTTGGAGCGAGTAAGCCAAAAAATTGTCTGCTAGTTCGCTGGAGATACGAACGGCACTTCCAATAACACGAATCTGATAACCAATGTGATCCCACCCAGCGAGCAAGGAAATTTTTGGATTATTTGAGAGATGGTTTCCTTTTTCTGAGTTGTACGACGTGCAAAAAGTAAAACCAGACGGACCGATTTCCTTGAGGTCCACGAAGCGCGATTGAGGAAAGCCAGCAGAATCTATAGTTGAAACGCAGACCGCACTTTTTTGATTTAGGGGCGAATTGACTTTTGCCTCATCCCATATTTGATTGAGTTTACTTACTAGCTGTTCATCCCAGGGCAAGATCACGAACATTTATTGACCAACTGAGTTAACAAGAGATATTACAACTGGACGAAATTTAGTGACTGTGATCTTATACTCTCTTTTGCGGAGAGAGTCATGGGTACAGGTGCATTTGAACAGCTTTTTAGTGAGTTAGAAGATCCTCGTCAATCAGCTAAGGTGGCACATTTATTCACTGATATTTTATTCCTTGTCGTGTGTGCTTCCATCGCTGGTGCCAAAGGCTGGGAAGACATTGAAGATTTTGGTGATTTACACTTTGACTGGTTTCGCGAGAAAGGGCTTTTCAAAAATGGACTGCCCGTTCATGACACGATTGCTCGTGTGATATCAAGAGTCGATAGCGAACAATTCCAGCGTTGCTTTATCGGTTGGATGCAGTCAGTCGCCGAGTTATCCGACGGGCAGTTAATTGCGATTGATGGTAAGCGGCTTTGCGGTTCTTACAATCGTGAAGACAGGCAATCAGCCATCCATATGGTGAATGCGTTTGCAGCCGAAAATAATGTGGTATTGGGGCAAATTAAGACCCAGAGTAAGTCGAATGAAATCACAGCCATTCCAGCCTTACTGAACCTGCTGGATATCAAAGGTTGCTTGATATCAATAGATGCGATGGGCTGCCAAACTGCTATTGCGGAGAAGATTGTAGAGAGTGGTGGTGATTATCTTCTTGCTCTAAAAGGTAATCAAAAGGAACTTCATGATGCCGTGCGCAATGAGCTTGCGGGTGCTGTAAACCAAGAAGTCATTTGTCTGGAGAAACATCATGGACGAGGCGAAGCAAGAGCGTACCATGTTATGGATGCGGCATCGTTAGTGAATAGGTTTCCTGAATGGAAAGGGCTGAAAACGATAGGCGTTACGTTAAGCTATCGGCAGCCAAAAAAAGGTAAAGCATCTTTGGAATACCGGTACTACATCAGTTCAGCAGCTTTAACTAAAGCACGCTTTGCCAACGCAGTGCGTAGTCATTGGGCAGTAGAAAACAGTCTTCATTGGGTCCTTGATGTCTCAATGAAAGAAGATGAATGCCAGATATATCGTGGCAATGCCGCCGAAATACTGTCAGGAGCGAGGAAGCTTGCCTTGAACATGCTTCGTGCGGAGACAACCAGAAAAACGAGTGTGCCACGGAAACAGAAGCGTGCGCATGGCAGCACTGATTACTTGGAAAAGGTGTTAGCGGCGGGTTTGGTAGCGTTGAACGAAATTTGAGCACTCATGCTCTCGCCCTGCTGTTCATCCATTTGAATTTTCCGAAGGCATGACGCCCTAATTTGGCGGCACAAACGTGGGGCCATTATAGCGAAGCGGCCCCACGTTTTGTTCCAGTGCGCCTGCGGGCGACATAATTTTTTTTATACGCATAGTTTATGTGGCTGTAAAACAAAGTGAATAAACACTCCATTTTTGAAAAGTTGAGCTATGCAATAACCTTCCTTATTGAACCGGTGAACTTCAGGCGCTTCAAAATATACACCTTCAGCTAGTTTGAATTTGCATATCTTCGTATAACTCGATCGAGGTGATCCAGTTAATTTACATTCTTCTGGGTAAACCAACATAAAGTTAGTATGAATAATACTATCTTTTTGCTTAAAGCCGCTTGATGTCACTAAAGCCCATAACGCAAATGCCATGAAAGAAATAAATGTTGCGAAAAGAAAGAAAATTCTGATTTTTGTCTTATTTTTCAGTCTAATTCGATAATGTTGATTCATATTTGCGTATAACTGCGTATTAGGCATTTCCCGATCACTAATTCCGGCCTCTCGATCACCCCAATTCTGATACACCCGATCACTGGTATTATGGCTTGCCCGATCAGTAGTTGTGGCAGACCGCAGTCTGCCACAGGTATTTACCTCATGGTTTGTTGCTTTCTCATTGACTCCCCAGTGAGGGTTATCCGGTGAGCATTGTGGATGAGGCGATCTAGTAGCGCATCGGCAACCGTGCCGTTACTTATCATTGAATGCCATTGCTCTACAGGTAGCTGACTACAGATGATGGTGCTACTTACGCCGTGCCTGTCTTCTACCACCTCCAGTAAGTCTGTTGCCTGTTTGACGGTGAGTTTTTCCAGTCCCCAGTCATCCAGGATCAGTAGCTGTTGTTTCGCTATCGTTGCTAGCTGCTTGGTGTAACTGCCATCAGCGTGGCCGATGTGTAAGTGCTCGTTTAATCGTGGTAATCGCCAGTAACCAACACGTATTCCCTGGCGACACGCTTGTTCACCAAGCGCACAAGCTACATAGGTTTTACCGCCACCTGTGGCTCCGGTAACAATGATATTCTGATGATGACTAAGATATCCGCCATTTAATAAATCGGCCATTCTTGGCTTTTGTAATCCGCGGCCATTGTCGTATGACAGTTCTTCCGGTGTTGCATTTAACCTGAGTCGTGCCTGTTTACGAAGTCGGTTGATGCGGTTTGTCCGTCTTTGGTTCATTTCATGGTCAACCAGCAGGGACAACCGTTCCTCGAAGGCTAATTCACAGTAGGTGTTGGGTTGAGCGCGTTGCTGTTTTAACATATCCGCAATCCCTGTCATGCGCAGTTGCTGTAATTGTTGGATGAGTAGATCGTTCATTTGAGTTCCTTATTTGTAATATTTAGGGCCGCGGATGTTGTGATGAGTGAGATTGGGCGTTTCAACGTCATCCACTTTCGGGGCATTATCAAGGTGGGTGTGCAACAGCGATTTCACGCTGGCTCGACAGGGATTACCTATATCAATAGCCCGGCGACAGGCTTGTTCCAGGCGACTTTCGCCGTATTTCTTTGCAAGGTTAAGTAGCCCAAGGCAGGCCCGATAACCTTGCTCTGGATGTGGTTTGCTTTGCAGAATGGCGTCGGTGACTTCAAGTGTGGAAGGGCCGATCTGCTTTGCCCAGTTCTTGAGTCTTCCGGGTGACCATTTCTGATGCTGATGATTGGCAGGCATATGCTCATCAACACAGGTAAAGCCACCTTTTCGGTCACTACGCATGTGTTGTGCAATGCACTCGCGTTGGTAGTAAATCCGAATAAGCCGCTTAGAAGCCTGTATTTCAACTGACTTGCCGACAAAGAGGTGAGGAACTGAGTAGAAATGGTCTTTGTACAAGACATGGTAATCAATACCGACTCTGGCAATATGGATTTCAGTGTATTCCCATGGTGTTGTGGGTAACGGGGCCAGCTCTGGTTTATCCAGCGATTCAAACAAGGTTTGTCGGTTTCCCGGTAATCGCTGGAATGGTTTCTGATTCAGTTCATGCAGTAACGCCCGAATAGCAACATTAAGGCCTGATAAGGTATGGAAGACCTGATGCCGCAATTTTGCCATTATCCATCGTTCCACAATGAGTACGGCATTTTCTGCTTTCGCTTTATCTTTTGGCTTCAGAGGTCTTGCAGGCATCACGGCGCAGCCATAATGATTCGCTAATGACTGGTAAGCTGTATTCAACTGAGGTTCAAATCGACAGGCTCTGGTGACCGCTGACTTGAGATTGTCCGGTACCAGCAATTGCGGCACGCCGCCGAAGAAGGCAAACATAGCCACATGCGCCTCCAGCCAGCTTTCGAGCTTCTGGTTTTCTGTGGCAATCGCAAAGGTGTAGTTTGACGCGCCCAGTACCGCAACAAAGACCTGGGCATTACGCACTTCTCCGGTGCCGGGATTTACAATCGGTAATGTCGGCCCACAGAAGTCGATAAATAGCTTCTCGCCTGCTTTATGCGTAAATCGCATCGAGCGCTTTTGCTGGGATTTCCATTCACGATAATTGTCGCAAAACTGGCTGTAGCTATAGCAAGCATCAGGGTAATTAGCCTGATATTCCTCCCAGAGCAGCAGTTTAGTTACACCTTTACGCCGCAGTTCAATATCCATCAGGCCATAATCAGGTTTAATACGGCCCGCTTTCCTGTCAGGATAAAGTGACTGATGTAGCCATTGATCGGAGGCATGCTCAGGTAACGGCCAGCCACAATCCAGGGTTCTGAATTTACCGAGAATATCAGATATAGTGGCAGCCCCCACATTCAGTCTCCTGGCGATGTCCCGGTTACTGAGGTTTTCATCAAGCTTAAGATAGAGAACCGCTTTAACGCGTTCTATGTCAGTAGGTTTTGACATACTTGTTTCCTCTTTAAAATTAAAAGAAGTTAACAAGCATAAAAGACTGATCGGGTGGTGAAGAAAAAGTCTGTGATCGAATGACCGGAATAGAGTTGATCGGGCTAGCCAGAATCAGCGATCGAGAACATCAGAATACGCAATAACGCCCTAATTGGTGGCACAAACGCGTGGGCTATATTGCGAAGCAGAGCCTGCGTGTTTGTGGCCTCAACATTTGTTTGTTATGTGCGTTTGAAAACAACAGCACATTAATTACGCAGATACGTTACAAACTTTATTGTTTGCTTTACTGCATAGTAAATCATCAGACCAAGAGTAACTAAGGAGATAGTGAAAACAAACCACGTTGGAAAGTGGTTAAGAATTCTTGCCTTTCTGCCCACTAACTCGAAACCCGTTTCGTTTTGCCATGCATCGAAAATAGATTTTGATATCCAGCCAGTTGCAATAGTTACCAACCAATAAAAAAGAGCTGCCAAAAAAGCAATCTCAGTATCTCCGTTTTCCTTTTGCATGTTACTCCAAGCACATAACGCCCTAATTTGGCGGCACAAACTCGTGGGCTATACTGCGAAACAGAGCCCGCGTGTTTGTGTCCCCAACATTTGTTTGTTAGGCGGCATGCAGATCTATTGGCTGCACGTTATCCAAGTTAATGTTCTGCTTGGCCTGCCAAAGCTCGTAATTGTCTTGCATGCTAAGCCAGCTTTCAGGGCTTCGGCCTAATACTTTAGATAGCCTCAATGCCATTTCTGGCGTTACTGCACTTTTGCCCTTCACTACACGATTTAATGTTGAAGCGGCAACACAAAGATGGGTAGCAAGAGTCCTGCAACTTATGCCGTGTGGTTCCATGTAAATGGACTCAATAAATTCACCAGGATGTGGTGGGTTGTGCATATTCATTAGTGATAATCCTCATAATTTAAGATGTAAGCATTACCATCCGTAAACTCGAAAGTTACTCTCCAATTACCGTTGACTGATATCGACCAAATATTAGACCTCTCTCCTTTGAGTTGGTGAAGAGAGAAGCCAGGTAAATTAATGTCATCGATATCTTGTGCAGTGTGGATAGCAGCTAACTGCATGCGAAGTTTTTTCGCGTGCTTAGTCTGTATGCCTGAATTTTTCCCTGTTTCGAAAAACAGCTTCAGATCCTTATGTTTAAATGACTTAATCATGGAAAGAGTGTAGCGTATTGCGCAACGCGGTGCAACTTGACGCCTAGACACAATGACTCCCTGTGAAATGCTAGCCTCCGCATTTTCGTGGGTTAGCTGAAAGCCATTGCCATAATTAGTTTGTTCAATACTAAATCAATTTGGAGGCTAGCATGAACAAACATAGCATGATTTTTATCGGATTGGATACGCACAAAGAATTCCATGAAGTGGCGTATTGTGAAGAACAGCGTGGCGCTGTACCTGTTCATTATGGGCGTATCCCCTCTTCCAAAGTCAGCGTTAAAAAGCTGCTCCGCCAGTTTGAATCTAAATATCCTGGCGCGACACTTCACGTTGTTTATGAAGCGGGCCCGTGTGGCCACTGGATTTATCGACTGATAACAAGTTTGGGTCATTGCTGTTATGTGGTCGCCCCTTCTCTTATTCCTAAAAAGCCTGGGGAGCGAATTAAAACCGACCGCCGGGATGCGCTTAAATTGGTGAGGTCATTGAAGTCAGAAGACCTCACGCCCATTTATGTCCCTGAGCCGGAAGATGAAGCGGTTCGGGATTTATCCCGCGCTCGTGAAGCGGCCATGAAGGATTTAAAAGAAGCTAAGTACCAGCTTAAAGCTTTATTGCTACGCAACAACATTCGTTACGAAGGCACCGCCAACTGGTCTAAAAAACATCTGCGCTGGCTCACTGAACTGATATTACCTCATCCAGCCCAGCAAATTGTTTTGCAGGAACAATTGCAAACCATTGAGGAACGCATCCGGCGACTGGAGAGACTAGATAACGAATTAACTCATCATGTTCACCAATGGCGGTATTATCCCGTTATAAAAGCTGTTCAGGCCATGCGAGGTATCAGATTATTGGTAGCTGTGGGTGTTGTTGCAGAGTTAGGCGATTTACACCGTTTCGACCATCCCAGAAAACTCATGGCGTACCTGGGTTTAGTACCCAGCGAACATTCTACTGGTGGAAAACGTCATTTGGGGGCTATCACTAAGTGCGGAAACAGCCGGGCCAGGCGCTTACTCATTGAAGGGGCACATAGCTACCGCTATCCGGCAAAGGTCTCAACTGAACTGCAATTACGCCAGGAAGGTTTACCCAAAGACATCGTTGATATTGCCTGGAAAGCACAGCTTCGCCTGTGTAAACGCTACCAGCGGATGAGTAAGAAAGGGAAACACTACAATTTAATCATAACCGCGATTGCTCGAGAGATGGCAGCCTACATCTGGGCCATCGCAAAAGAAGTGGTACTTACGCCGGTGAATCCAAAACTGAGATTAAGCCGAGTACCCGCATGATAAACGAGTTTGAGCTAACGCATTCGGATCGGGCCGCGGAATGTGGCACAACCTACGAGGGCGTTATGATGGCAATCACTTAACCGTGATTGACCCACGAGCCTAGACTGATGAGAAGGTGGCACGGCGGATTGAGTAAGGTCAGCTCTGCTTATTCATTGAATAAGTAACCTACGAATACCAGCATAACAACCGACGACATTACTGCCTCATCCGGTGCGTTAGCTCATTTATTTGAGTGAAAAAACAACTAATTATGGGCTGAAAGAGTGTCAAGGAAGCGCTCGTTCAGGGTTGACAAAGGGAGTCATACCAACACCCCACTTAGGGGCAAAAATACGTAGGCTAGAATACCAATCGAAGCGCAGGGAGCCTACGTGTTTTTGTCCCTAGCGAGCGCAGCGAGTGTTAATGCGTTTGTTATGTACGTGCCGATTACAACCTAATATACCTTGGCACTTTATTTTTAAGCAGCCGAACGAACTCTGGCTGCATACGATCATAATTGTCTGGTATATCCAAGCAGGCTAATTTTTTACCGTGCAATAGTTCTTTGTATTTTTTCGATACTTTATTTTTGTGGGACTTTTCCATGACAAAAATAACATCAGACCACTCAATGAGATCGCCAGACAAAGGTGTTTCAGCATCCAAGTTGGTGCCGCAGCCGATAGCGTTAACACCGTCATATTCAGAGAATACTTCTTCGGCTGTAGGACTACGCAATCTATAGCAATCTATTTTCTGAACAAACGAATAAAAGGTTCATATTTCCTTAAGTACATAACCCACATAAGGGCAGTAACACGTGGACTAAAATCTGAGATAATTGGACTCCCCCAACTCATTGAGCTGGGTTAATATTTTAGTTCTCACACAAAAAATATTATGGAGTCCAACATGCACAATATAATCACAGGTGTTGATTTAGCGAAAGAAGAAATTCAGGTTTGCGTTTGCAAACGCAACAAGGTGCAGTCTAATCTGGCAATGACACCGACAGAATTTGGTTCTTGGCTAGCGTCGTCAAAACCAATGATAATTGTTTTTGAAGCATGTAGTACCTCAAACTATTGGAAGCAAAAAGCATTGGAATACGGGCATGATGCTCGATTAATTTCAGCAAAACTTGTTGCCAGTGTGAGACAAAACCAAAAAACAGATAAAAACGATGCTTTAGCGGTTGCGCAGGCCGCGCAACTCACAGATGTGTCGTTTATTAACGGTAAGTCAAAGGAACAGCAAGAGCTTCAAACCTTAGTTCGTCTGCGAGAGCTGGCCATCAAACATAAAGTCGCAATGCAACAACAAATAAAATCCTTATTGTTAGAGTTTAATATCCGTGTGTCATCCAGTCAGGGTGGGTTAAATGGTGTTGTTGAAAATGTTCTGGAAGATGCTGAAAACGGTTTTTCAATGATTTTTAGGCAAGCCCTGAATACAAGCTGGAAACAACTCCAACGGAGTATCGAATCAATAAAGCAGTACGATTTATATATAGAAAAAGCAGCAAGCGAACACGAAACATGTAAATCACTACAGGCCTTAGAGGGTGTTGGCCCGTTAAACGCTGTGAACCTTTACATGGCACTGGGTTGTGGAGAGATGGGGCAATTTAAAAAAGGTCGCGATGCATCTGCTTGTATTGGTTTAACACCCATTCAGCATTCATCAGGCGGTAAAGTGAAATTAGGCTCGGTGGGCAAGTACGTTAAAAACAATATGCTCCGAAGTTGTTTAGTTAGCGGTGCTGTCGATTGGCACCCTAATAGATCCACTCATTTGCGGCGTAATGGATCCACTTAAAACCGTCATTTTCGCCCTCAAACAAGGTGATTATTTCTCGCTTTTTCCTCCCCGTCCAGTCTGATCATTGTGCTCACGTAATTTGCGATAGCTTTCGCCCTCTAAAACCAGTCGATAAGCATTGTGTCTGAGTCGATCGAGCGTCGCAGCGCCAAGCAGTTTATTTGGGAAGGCCTGACCCCATTCGCTGAAGTCCAGGTTACTGGTGATGATCGTTGATTTTTGTTCATATCGTTCATCGATTAAGTCGTGTAAATCTTCATCCTGAGGGGATTTGAGAGGCTTTAAACCGAAGTCATCAATGATGAGTAGGTCTACTTTAGCTAACGTCTGGAAGCGTTTCTCATAGGTGTTCGTGGCTCTGGCTGCATGCAAGTTCGCCAGCAGTTTTGCCTGAGTAAAGAACAATACATCAATGCCTTGTTGCACAGCACAATGCCCGATGGCTTGTGCCAGATGACTTTTACCCGTGCCGCACGGCCCTGCGATCAGCACCGCCACATATTCATCAATAAATCGGCAATCGGCCAGTTCATTGATATAAGCGCGGTTCAGGTTGGGATTGGCGTTCAGATCGAAGCTTTCCAGTGTTTTATTACCTCTGAAGCCTGCACGACGCAGACGTGTGGCATACTTTTTCTGGTCGCGTCTGGCCACTTCATCCTGTACCAGTAAAGCCAGGAAGTCGGGATAACTCAGTTGATGTTCAATGGCCTCACGATTACGCATCGCTAATGAGTCCGTCATACCAGAGAGGCGTAGTTGTTTCAGTAACGGTGTGAGTTCGGGGATCGGGTTGATCATGTGTTTTTCCTTGTTTTAGTGAGGGAGAAGTTTGTTGGGATCTCGGTGGAAGCGACCACCGCCGGTGTAAACATCGCTTAACGTATCGAAGGTGCTCGATTCATCAGGGTGCTGGTCCAGTCCTTTTTCAAGGATCTGTTTGACGGCGCTGTAACGCACATTGTCGAAGGTCAGTGCGCGTAAGCAGGCGGCTTCAAGGCGCTTGTCACCGTAGCGTTAGGCAAGGCCCACAACGCCTTGTGCAGCACGCAGGTTATCCAGTACGCGGCTGGCAAACAGGCGCTTAATAAACACATGGCAGGACTCACCAATCCGCTGCGCCTGAGCCAGACAATACTGCGGATCCTGCATGTTGTAAGCTTGCGCGGCGGGCGGTTGATGTTCAGGCACCGTAGCGCGGCCACCCTGATGATGCATTCGGGCGTGCGTGGCTTTCAGCTCATGCTTTTGATAGATGCGCACCATGGTATCGCTGGCTTTCAGCCACAGTGTTTCTCGGATCAGAGTGTAAGGTACTGAGTAACGACAGTGTTCAAACTGTACGTGCCCATCACCGTGTACCTTTACTTTAGCCCAGACGGCTTGCTCTGGCGGCACTTCCGGCAACGGACTAAGCAATGCCTGCTCAATCTCAGTAAAACGCTCAAGTGGCTGACATTTTGTGGTACCGTGCTTCCGATTACCGGCGACGGACAGCAACCAACTTTTAAGCTGTGCATTGGCATCACTGAGACTGCGAAATTCTTTTAGCGGTACGAAGCTATTTTTGATGTACTTGACGTTAGATTCCACACGCCCTTTCTTCTGCGGGTCACGTACAGGGCATGGGGCAATCAAGAAACCATAGCCTTCGGCACATTCACCATAAGCGCGCTGCACCTCAGGATCGTGATAGCAGGCCCTGGTGATGGCACATTTAGGGTTGTCGATAACGACCCGTTTGGGCACACCGTTAAACCATTCAAACGCACGACGATGGCAGGCCAGCCAGGTAGCAGTACTTTGATCGCGAATGAATTCAGCGTAGATATGCCGGCTCCAGGCCAGTGTCATGACGAAGATCCAACTCTTACGCAACTCGCCGGTCCGGGTATCCACAATGAGTGGACCCGCCCCGAAGTCCACTTGTGCGGCATCGCCAGGCGCAAACTCAATAACAGTAGTGGGAACAGGTGTTTTCTCTGCCAGCGCTTTTAGATAGCGGATCACCGACCAGTAACTGCCAGTGAAACCATATTTATCCACCAACGCCTGATGGATGGTCGTGCCTTGCACGCCATCTTGATACCACTTATCGACTTTATCGGCGTAAGGTGCAACGGATGAAGTGGTTGTCGGGTTGGGTGGCTTTTCGCCGAAAATAGTGGCGAGTTGCGTGTCGTCAGGCAGATCTTTATCCAGCTCAAGCCAGCCACGTTCAAGAGCGATACGCTTAATCGCTTTCACTTTATTACGGCCAGCGACACCACTGTCTGCAATCGCACGATTGGATTCCCCCATTCGCATTCGAACGAGGATCTGTCGGTATTGGTACATTTCAAACCTCCGGTTTGCCATGCGTATTCTCCTGACTGAAAAACAGTCAACGATACGCGAGTTAAACAGAAGTTTGAGGGGAAAATCAGGCCAAAGTGGATCTATTACGCCGCAAATCAGGTGGATCGATTACGGTGCAAATGGGGTGGATCCAGCAGATGGTTGAACGTAGGGGTAAGCGCTGTACAGCGGTCGCATTGGCGAATAAAACAGTTAGAACGGTATTCGCGATGTTAGCGAATGGAACAGAGTACAAAGCAGAACTATTGGCCGCTTAATCGAGGTTGTTGCCAACAACACAAATGCTCAATAAAAGATGAAAATCAGCTTGTTTAGTCAGTGCTTCGCTCAGAGCTTCGAGCTCGCTATCGAGATTTGACAACAAGTCCGCGTAAATATCATAGAGCCTGGAGTAGCTTCCCAATTAGAGCTCGTACATAAGCACGCATTAATTCTTCAATTGACCGCTAATGTTGTTGACAAAGGGGGAGTCCACATAAGCGAAGCGACAGAGCCCACGTGTTACTGTCCCAGCTAAGCGACTTAATGTGATTGTTAGTTGCCGTATATTCAAATTTCGTGCTAACATTTGTGCGCACACACAGCCGGAGTTGAAAATGGACACCCGCATACAATTCAGAGTAGACGAAGAAACGAAACGCCTTGCTCAATTAATGGCTGAAAGCCAAGGGCGTACTTTAAGTGATGCCTGTAGAGAGCTTACTGAAGAACTAGCTGAGCAGCAACGCAAAGTTATGACACATGACCAATGGCTTACCGAACAGGTTAACGCCGCATTTAGCAAATTGGATAGCGGGAAAAGTGAGTTTGTTACTCATGAAGAAGCTTCCTTGGACATGGAAGCGAGAAAGGTGAAAATTAGGAATAGAGCCAAAAAATGATCGTTTGGGAAAAAGCTTCATTGGACGATCGAGAAGTGATTTTCGAATTTTTATACGAATTTAACCCGCTTGCTGCGGAAAAAACTGACACCATTATTGAGACTAAAGTTGAAAACTTGATACAGCAACCGTTGATGGGCGTTGAAGTTGAAAGAGAAGGAATACCTGGACGGCTTTTGATTATTCCAGAGGTGTCAATGATTGTTTCGTATTTCGTTAGAGAAGACGTAATCCAAATTCTCAGGGTTTTACACCAGAAGCAAAAATTTCCTGTAGGCAACTAACTTTTAAATAAGGGGCGCAGGCATGTGGGGCATAATGGCGAAGCCGCCCCGCATGTATGCGTCCCAGCGAACGTAGTGAGTGACTTAATTTTTTTGTTATATGCTTTTTGAGCAGCCATTTACAACCAATAATTGATTAAAGTATCTCACTAGTTGCCAGTGTTTTTTTGGGGCACTGTCTAAATGCCCCATACTTGAAATACTAACGTTATTAACTTCGACCGATAGTTTAAATACTACGCCGTCCATTTTACCTTCCGACAAATACGTTGGCTCCCAGCTAATGATACCTGCCTCTTTGAAAAACTCTAATGAGTGAGCAAGCGTATCTTCTGAAATTACACTAGAACAAAGAACTGATTCACTTCCACCTTTGATAGCGATAAGTTTTAGCGAGCTTTCAGAATAAGTAAGTAGCGATTTATCCCGATAAGAACCAAGCTCATAGGTAACTTGATCTGCTCGTGTAAGGTACGACAAGCAAGCCAAGATAAAAAGAAGAAGCAATCTTTGCATAGGCATATAACGCCCTAATTTGGCGGCACAAACGCGTGGGCTATACTGCGAAGCAGAGCCTGCGTGTTTGTGTCCCCAACATTTGATTGTTATACGCGCCTTTATACCGCAGCCAGATTATAAGGTGAAACATGTAAAGAACTTTGATGTTGCCGCGTTTGCCATAAATCAAAAGCATTCTGCAAACGTAGCCAATGAGCAGCTGAAGGCTTACCAAATGCCAGCTCTAGACGAAGTGCCATCTCTGGCGTGATGGCTCCTTTACCATTTAGAACTTTTGACAATGTTTTTCGACTAACGTCTAAATGCTGAGCTACATCAGTGATAGTGAGTTCTAGAGCATCAATAACAAGATCTTTGAGTATCTCACCAGGATGTGCTGGGTTATGCATATTCATTAGTGATAATCCTCGTAGTTAACGATTTCAACATCTCGTCCAACAAAGCGGTATGTAACTCTCCAGTTACCACTTACTCGGACAGACCAAATATCATTTCTGTTACCTTTGAGTTTATGCATATAAAGGCCGGGTAAATCCATGTCATCAGGCGTTTCTGCTTGATCGAGATTAGACAGAATCAGACGAAGTTTATTTTCATGCTTCTTCTGAATTCCTGATGTGGTTCCTTTAGCGTAAAACTTCTGAAGGCCTTTATGTATAAAACTCTTAATCATTCAGCCATTGTAACCTCATGGGTTACGAGTTGCTAGTGGAATTTTCAGCGCGTATAACGCCCTAATTTGGTGGCACAAACGCGTGGGCTATACTGCGAAGCAGAGCCAGCGTGTTTGTGTCCCCAACATTTGATTGTTATCTTTTGCTGCGATTGCCGATAAGTAGACCAGCTACACTTAAATCTTCATCCAGTTGCGGCCAATGAATACCTTCACCATCCCCTAACAGTTCCCAATCCTGTAATTGAGATGTGCTTGCTTGAGAAAGACTAGGAAACCAGGATAAGGGAACAGAAATAGTTCTGCCGTCGATTAATTCGACAATTAAAGAACTTTCATCGAAAGACACCGACAGAGCTTGTGGGTGATGTTCAACTGCTAAAGTAGCCATTCCAAGCCTCCAAAAAAGCATCTCTATTTTCGACAACAAGCTTTTCCAAAGTTCTGAGTTCTTTGGGAGTAAAGCGAGTTGAACTTGCTAACGCGACAGGACGAAGCCAGAACTTAGCTAGAGGTTGTTGATCTTTGTATGAAAAGCAGCCGGCATAGCAACGAGGTATAATTGTTTCGCCAAAAATAATTAACCGTAATGTTGCTATGCCAAGAACGATGTTAACAGATGATGCGTGGGAAATCCTAAAAGTACTGCTAAAGGAGAGTGGCAGAGTCTATAACAAATATGAGCACCGAAATACCCTGGAGGGCATACTTTACCGAATGCGTACCGGCATTCAGTGGCGGGATTTGCCATCTGAATTTGGTCTCTGGAATACGGTCTACCGACGATTTAATTTATGGTCGAAGAAAGGCATATTGCAAAAGTTATTTGAAAGCTTAGCCTCCGAGGGTGACCCAGAATGGTTGTTTCTTGATGGTAGTATAGTTAAAGCGCATCAGGATAGTAGCGGTGCAGCGGGTAAACAAGATGAGGCCATCGGAAAAAGTCGAGGTGGTATCTCAACGAAAATTCACCTTGCGGTAGATAGCGGTGGCCTGCCCGTTTATTTTGAACTATCCGGTGGTCAAGTGAACGACATCGTACATGCACAAAGTCTGATAATAAACTCCCCACAAGCCGATATTGTTTGTGCTGATAAAGGCTATGACAGTGAAGCTTTTAGAGCTTACGTAGAAGAAAGTGGAGCAGATGCCAATATTCCACGCAAACGAAATAACAAATTAGGTAATGACGATATGGACTGGTGCCTGTATCGATATAGGCATCTTGTTGAAAACGCGTTTTTGAGGATAAAAAGGTACCGGGCAATATCAACAAGATACGACAAGCTAGCTCGAAACTATAGCAGTACAGTCGCATTGGCATTCATGATGATGTGGCTACCAATGTACTGCTGAACAAATAATGTTCAAAGATCAACAGCCTCTAGCATTCTTTCGCGTTGAATATGAATGTGGGCAGGTTCACCATTTTCGTTACTATAGAAGAAAAAGCGATATGGCCCAATTTTTAATACTGTTGGCATGATAAAAGGTTATATGAAAAGTGCGGGAATGCCAACGAGAAGATAACATTAAGCTAAGGGGCGCTAGCGTGTGGGCTATAATCCGAACGAAGTGAGTCAGCCCACATGTTAGCGTCCCAGCGACCGGAGGGAGTGGCTTGAGCGTTTTGTGTACGCCCAGCATGGGCATGAACTAATGAGGTGAAAGTCCTCTGTAGGAAGGTCACCATCCTTAGCGATTTATATTGCTATTAGATGATAACTACTAGCGAATGGCAAGGGCAAATCCGCTAGGATTTGTCTGGAGGAAGCCGCTAGCAAATCTGCGAGCTGATGAACAAGAATATCATATGAGGCGTAGGCTGAAGGTGAGTCGGCACAAGACGACGAAACCATGTGATCTAACGGCCACCGTAAATGATGCAGCAGTGCAGAGACAGTTCATGTCCTTATCTGGGGAGATCTGCTTAACAAGCGGTAGGTAACTAACCAGTCAGGCTCTGGTATACAAGTGCCTTGGCTTTTCAGCTCCATCAACTGGAAAGAGCGAATACGATGAAAACCGACAGCGTCAATAGAGGAAACTTTGTTGATGATTAAGCAGAAGTCAGCAGACGGCATAGTAGCCAAACACCCATCGTAATGGATGGGACACGGTGAAGGCCTGAACCTAAAGGTCAGTGAGGAGCCTGTGCAGCTCAACGTCTTCATGCCCGACCGGGCTTAGGAGCGTTGGCGCAAAAGCAGAAACCAGCATTGGGATAAGTTGGAGCTAATCGGCCAGCCTATTTTGAAAACTTTTGGGAAACGCCCTGTGCGGAGCCGCATGCAGGGTGTTGTGGGGGCTGGAGGCTAGATACCTCCGGCTACCCGATTAGCCGCGTTCGTGCCAATACCCTGGTTTTCGGTGGTTGTGCATAATAGCTACCACACTAATTTCCCTGTTTTCGATAATTTTATAAATAATAGAGTATGGGAACCTGCTTAAGACAAAGCGTCGATGAGTTTGCCCCATTTTTGTCCATGCCGATGGCAAAGAGCTAACTGAATCGATGGCTTCCTTGAGTTCTTGGGTAAATTCGTGACCCAACCCCAGTGACTGTTCTTGATACCAATCAAACGACTCTTTTATTTCCCTTTTAACCTCTGGGTGAAAGGAAACAGGCAGCATCTTTTAATTAAGATCCTTTTCTATCTCTTCCCAACTAATGCTTTTTACCGCACCAGACTCTAGCTCTGCGCTGCGAGCTTCTGCAAGTTTTACCCACTCAGATTCCACATCGCTATCAATCTTAGTATCCATAGCCGTTAAAAGACAGTGGGCAGCAAGGGCTTTCTCTTTAGTACTGAGTTGCTCGATATTTTCAAGCATCACTTTTAATGCATCAGACATAAAATAACTCCCATTGAGTATAATTTGATATTACCACTAAAAGAGAGAAGTGAAAGGCTGGATTTACAAGTAGCGGCTAACGCCTCATTAAGAGGCTAAAAATAGTTGGTTAAAATAAGCGACGAAGGAGCAAAAACCAACTGTTTTTTGTCCTTTTGAATGACTTGTTATACGCTGAATGCACCTATCTAAAAGATTTAACTGCTTCGTTAAGCTGCACATCTATTCCGCTTTCAATATTGTTCACATTAAGAAATACAAATTCATGATCTACAGGCAATCCAATGTTTTCATAATTTTTCCCTTGAGAATTGAGATACCTTTCATTTGATAATGTGATCCCCCAACCATTAGGGAAGATGCGAATAAGTCCCCGATGTGAGATCATAGCTGCATAGTAAATCACAAACATTACCGCTCATGAGTCACCAGTTAACCTTTGCTGACAGCGAGTTTTCCAGTAAGCGCCGTCAGACCCGTAAAGAGATATTCTTATCCAGAATGGATAACCTGCTGCCGTGGTCTCAACTGCTGGAAGTGATTGAACCCTTTTATCCTAAAGCAGGCAATGGCAGACGTCCGTATGCGCTCGAGACCATGTTTCGCATTCACTGTATGCAGCAATGGTATAGCCTTGGTGATGAGGCAATGGAAGATGCGTTATATGAAATTGCTTCGATGCGCCAGTTTGCGCAACTGTCATTGGATAAAGCCATTCCAGACCGCACTACCATTATGAACTTCCGGCACTTGCTGGAAAAGCACAAGCTGACTCGCAAATTGTTCAAAACGGTCAACCAATGGCTTTCGGACTGCGGTGTGATGATGACGCAGGGCACATTGGTGGATGCGACGATTATTGAAGCGCCCAGCTCCACTAAAAACAAAAAGAATGAACGTGACCCGGAGATGCATCAGACCAAGAAAGGTAATGAATGGCATTTCGGCATGAAAGCCCATATTGGTGTGGATGCCAAGAGCGGTCTCACCCATACATTGGTAACCACCACCGCCAATGAGCATGACCTGAATCAGTTGAAAAACCTGTTGCATGGCGAAGAAGAATTCGCTTCCGGCGATGCCGGTTATCAGGGAGCAGAGAAACGGGAAGAGTTGCAAGATACAAATGTGGAATGGCTGATTGCCGAACGCCCCGGAAAAGTCCGGGCACTGAAAAAGCATCCTCGCAAAAACAAAACGGCCATTAACATCGAATACTTAAAAGCCAGCATCCGGGCGAAAGTGGAGCATCCGTTTCGGATCATCAAATGTCAGTTTGGCTTTATCAAAGCACGGTACAAAGGACTGATGAAAAATGACTCACAGTTAGCCATGCTATGCACCTTGGCAAACCTGTTTAAAGTAGACCAGATGTTGCGACGACAGCCAAGATCTGTCTGAAATCCGGGAATAACCCGGAATAAGGCCGAAATCAGGCCTAAAAAGGTAGTATATTGGCCGAAATTGAGAATTTACCGTTCAAAAATTAAACGGCGAATGCAAAGGCTGGTTCAAAAACTAAATTGCAGGACTTATTCGCAGTTTCCTTAGAGAAAAGACAGAGGAGTATGCAGTTATTTACTAAAAACTCTAATTTAGCGAAAGCAGCTAAAATTTGTCCACGCTCAAGCTTCTTAATGATCGCGAATGAGAGCTCTTTAGTGTAAGAAGTTTTATTCCACCTAGAGTCAATAAGGCGAAAAGTATCTTCCTTTTCAATTATGAAGATATTATAACCTTCCAGCTGTATGCTTGAAGCTAAAAGTTTCTGAGTCAAATCTTGGATTAAATTCTGCACATACTCTCCATGTTTACTGGCAGTTCTAACGCCCCACTAAGGGGCAGTAATACGTAGGCTAAAATTAGGAGCGAAGCGACAGAGCCTACGTGTTACTGTCCCAGCGAGCGAAGCGAGAGCCTTTAGTGGCTTGTTAGGTGCCGCTACCTTTAACGTCATCGATATTCTCTTTTAGAGCCTTTAAGCGCCCAATATTTCTCTTTGAAAAAGTTTTTATGGTGTCTATGGGGATTAGCTCGTAAGTCTTTAGAACCATACCATTTTCTAAATCGACTTTTACTGTTAACCAGTTCTCTTCATACTTCCTAATTAATATGAAATTTGGCTTTTCATCGCTGATGAAAAAGCTAGTTTGTTTGTTGGCGCTGTAACCACCAGCTAAATAGGAAAAAATAGATACTAAGTAGACAAATACTAATACCAAAAATGGTGCGGCACCGGTCTTTTCAGTAATTTTATCTATGGCAGAATCAAATTCGAAATCTTTGGCTTTTGCCGCAGCTACCTTATTTCCAAGTCCATTGAGATGCCTATATTTCCACATAGGCCAAAGAACCTCTCTCCATATTATAGGTAACGCTAAAATCAGAAGAAGAATTTGTATTTCTTTTTGCGACCGATTGAAAACTAGTCCGAACCCGTAAACTAAAAAATAGGCAAAAAGCAGTTTATAGAGAGTGAATTTAAGAGCCTCGGTTACACCTGACATTATTCGACGAATAAAGTCTATGATGATGATGAATGCGCCCAGCCCGGTAACAACCGAGAGCGAGTTGAGCAAAATTGAATTTAGGGCTACTTCTACGAAGTTACTTGGAAGTTCATAGTAACTAAAATATCCAAGCTCATATACAAATGCTACCCAATAGCCTAATGCTGGGATTGCTGCGAGCATGGTTGATTCCGTGAAAATTCTTAATTCCTTTTTCATATCAAATTCGAACCTTCCTTGAAGTGCACCTAACGCCCAAATTTGGCGGCACAAACGTGTGGGCTATACTGGGAAGCAGAGCCCGCGTGTTTGTGTCCCCAACATTTGATTGTTATCTTCTGCTGCGATTGCCGACAAGTAGACCTGCTATACTCAGATCTTCATCCAATTGCGGCCAATGTATGCCTTCGCCATCTCCTAATAGTTCCCAATTCTGCAATTGAGATGTGCTTGCTTGAGAAAGACTAGGAAACCAGGATAAGGGTACAGAAATAGTTCTACCGTCGATTAATTCGACAATTAACGAACTTTCATCGAAAGACACCGACAGAGCTTGTGGGTGATGTTCAACTGCTAAAGTAGCCATTCCAAGCCTCCAAAAAAGCATCTCTATTTTCGACAACAAGCTTTTCCAAAGTTCTGAGTTCTTTGGGAGTAAAGCGAGTTGAACTTGCTAACGCGACAGGACGAAGCCAGAACTTAGCTAGCATTCTTTCGCGTTGAATATGAATGTGGGCAGGTTCACCATTTTCGTTACTATAGAAGAAAAAGCGATATGGCCCAATTTTTAATACCGTTGGCATGATAAAAGGTTATATGAAAAGTGCGGGAATGCCAACGAGAAGATAACGCCCCAAGCAGGGGCAATAACATGCAGGCTAAACTGGGAGCGAAGCGAGTGAGCCTGCGTGTTATTGTCCACTGCCTTGGTTTGTTAACCCAACCACTGAACCCACGCAGCTATGCTGCCACCGCCAAGGTGCCTATTAAAACCTGCAAAGTTAAAAATAGTATTTTCACCTTAAACAACGGTAAAGAAAACAACAACCTATTTTTGAATTTGCAGTTTTGAGAAGACGAAAAAGCTACGTTGCCAACGTACTAAAACAACCGACAAACGAATGCTGATAAAAGAACGAGTTTCGCCAACGTTGATTGTACGCGCCGCGCAAACCACGGGAAGAAATAACGTTTTGTGGTTGATAGCAAAATGCCCGGTTTAGCACCCAATGGCGTTAAGGTTCGAAAACACCCTTGAAGAATAAACCGCCATCATTGAAATTCACGAAAGAACTAACAAAAAAGACACTTTAAGAAATGGGGGTTAACGCCCCAAGAAGGGACAATAACACGTGGGCTATAATACGGAACGAAGTGACGGGAGCCTACGTGTTAGTGTCCCGCTGACTTGGTTGTTATGTGTACTACAACGGTAGCTTACCAGTACCCTGAGTCCAAGATAAAATCTGAATTGGCACAAGAATTATCTGTATTCTGAAATACAAAAAGAAAACATAGAAACAAAATGAAACTAACTTATTGCGTTGGGGATAAACATATATTTCTTTTAAATATTCGTAAGGTTTCCTACTACCATGGATTACTTGTAGTCCAGTCAATAGGTAAGAGATACATGCAACAACTGTAGCACCACGATTACCATTAAAAGCTAAATATAGAAAAGCCGCTGTGGCTAGTGAATAAGCTACTCCTTTGAACCAGATTTCAACAATGCCACTGTCAAAAACATTTTTAAAAAAGAGTTTTTTGTTTGCGTCCATCTTCTGCTTGGTTCCCTACACATAACACCCACATAAGGGGCAGTAACGCGTGGGCTAAAATCCGAGCGAAGCGACAGAGCCCACGTGTTACTGTCCCAGCGAGCCTGCGAGCGGCTTAATGTGATTGTTATGTTCGACCGTAAAACTTCCTGAGTACTACTTCAGTTTTGTTTAATTCTGAAGTGACCGACTTGACGTGGTCAACCAAAATTGACCAACCCAGTTAAGCTACTTTTTTCAATTTCTTCATGTCCGCCTCATATTGATTTGGACTCCTGTAATCCAGATACGAATGCAACCGCTCAGGATTATAAAATGTCGTGATGTAACGCAGTATATCTTGCTGTGCTTCATAACGAGTTTGGTATTGTTTCCAGTGTACTAGCTCTTGCTTCAAGCTACCGAAGAAGCTCTCAACCACACTATTATCCCAACAATCACCTTTACGACTCATACTGCCAACAAATTGGTGTCCTTTAAGCAAGCGTCGATAGTCTGCACTAGCGTATTGGCTACCGCGATCTGAATGGGCAACCAATCCCGCTTTTGGATTACGCTGCCATATCGCCATCGTTAACGCGTCACACACCAATTTGGTTTTCATTCTTGACCCCATGCTCCAGCCAACGACTTTTCTCGAGTACAGGTCAATAACAACGGCCAAATATAACCAGCCTTCTTGTGTCCAGATATAGGTAATATCCTGCACATAAGCTAGATTGGGTGAATCAACATCAAACTGTCTGTCCAGCACATTTTCAAATACAGGCAATGTGTGATTACTGTTTGTGGTGACCTTGTATTTCTTCTTGTAACGGACCTGCACACCTGCTTCTTTCATCAGTCGGCGTGTAAGACGTCTACCGATAGGGTAGCCCAAACAATTCAGTGCTTTTTGCATTCGTCGACTGCCATAGCTATGCTCACTGGCTTTGGCAATCTTGCGCATCCATTCCACTATTTCTTTTCGTTTATCATCATCCGTTGTAGGTTGATGCTGGGTATTCATATATCGATAAAACCCATTGCGCTTAACGCCTAATAACCGGCACAACCGGTCAACAGGATAGGTATTCTTTCGCTCGGCGATAAACGCGTATTTCACTTCATTTCTTTGGCGAAGAATACCGATGCTTCCTTTAGGATGCGTTTATCCATTTCAAGCTGTTTTACCTGAGCTTTAAGCTTTCTGATTTCTGCCTGCTCTGGCGTCAGTTTGCCGTTCCCTCTGAACGCATGGCCGTCATCATCTTGTTGAAACTCTTTGACCCAGCGACCAATAATTTGCTGACTCACATCCAACATTCTGGCGACTTCAGAGCGCGTGTGACCTTGATCTAGCACCAGGCTCACTGCATCCAGTTTAAATTCTTTCGTATACCGTTTTCTTCCGGCCATTTACTTTCTCCAGCTAAAGTTCAATTATATCCTTAACTGGACTGGTCAACTCAATTAAACCACCTCAACTTGAACCCGCCTTCAAGAAAGAAGGAGAGGTTTTGAGTGATAAAGTCTATATCAAGAGCAAGGATCTTCTGGTAACCAGATGTTCTATGTGCATCTCGTTCTCGCAACTTTTCCAAGCCATCCAAATAACAAATGGCTTGCTCTATTGTAAATGGCTCATTCAACTTTGTTGCACCAAATGTTGTTAGAAGACCAAAGCCCCAATGTATGCCCTCAAATCCAATAAAAATATCTGGATTCTTAAACTTAACTTTAAACGCGTTGATATAAGTGCCGCCACAAACAATACACTCTTTAAGAGCATACTCTTGGGCTACAGCGTCAAAAGACGACCGACAACGACTTTTAAACAAATCAACTTGAGCTTGGTTATTCATACTAGAACATAACTTTTAAATAAGGGGCGCAGACATGTGGGGCATAATGGCGAAGCCGCCCCGCGTGTATGCGTCCCAGCCCGCGCAGCGGGCGTACTTAATTTTTTTGTTATGTGCCAAGCCTCAATCTCCTTCTGAATTTACATTAGGTGAATTTGGATTATTTGCCATATAACCTTTCTCTGAAACACCGGGCTTAATTCCTTTAAGTATTCCATACGCCACTATTGGGCCAAAAATTGGAGCGAACAAAGCGAATACTTTATAGCGTTCTAATTCATTTATTTTCTTTGATGCGTACCTATTATTTTTAATTTTCTGAAGTTTCGAAACCATCTTGGATATCTGTGATGCAACAATAACTGCAAAAACAAAATGAACTAGAAGTACAGCTAATAAAACGATTATAGTTTTGGTTTCACTCATGGCACATAACACTAAGCTTTGGGGCGCTAGCACGTGGGCTAAAATCCGAGATAATTGGACTCCCCCAACTCATTGAGCTGGGTTAATATTTTAGTTCTCACACAAAAAATATTATGGAGTCCAACATGCACAATATAATCACAGGTGTTGATTTAGCGAAAGAAGAAATTCAGGTTTGCGTTTGCAAACGCAACAAGGTGCAATCTAATCTGGCAATGACACCGACAGAATTTGGTTCTTGGCTAGCGTCGTCAAAACCAATGATAATTGTTTTTGAAGCATGTAGTACCTCAAACTATTGGAAGCAAAAAGCATTGGAATACGGGCATGATGCTCGATTAATTTCAGCAAAACTTGTTGCCAGTGTGAGACAAAACCAAAAAACAGATAAAAACGATGCTTTAGCGGTTGCGCAGGCCGCGCAACTCACAGATGTGTCGTTTATTAACGGTAAGTCAAAGGAACAGCAAGAGCTTCAAACCTTAGTTCGTCTGCGAGAGCTGGCCATCAAACATAAAGTCGCAATGCAACAACAAATAAAATCCTTATTGTTAGAGTTTAATATCCGTGTGTCATCCAGTCAGGGTGGGTTAAATGGTGTTGTTGAAAATGTTCTGGAAGATGCTGAAAACGGTTTTTCAATGATTTTTAGGCAAGCCCTGAATACAAGCTGGAAACAACTCCAACGGAGTATCGAATCAATAAAGCAGTACGATTTATATATAGAAAAAGCAGCAAACGAACACGAAACATGTAAATCACTACAGGCCTTAGAGGGTGTTGGCCCGTTAAACGCTGTGAACCTTTACATGGCACTGGGTTGTGGAGAGATGGGGCAATTTAAAAAAGGTCGCGATGCATCTGCTTGTATTGGTTTAACACCCATTCAGCATTCATCAGGCGGTAAAGTGAAATTAGGCTCGGTGGGCAAGTACGTTAAAAAGTAAGCGATCAATTTAGACCGTCTTTTCCCGGCGGAGCTACCCCGTAAAATGGTCCCCGTAGATTTTACTCACGGAGACTTAATCGATGGCAACAAAAAGACGTACACGCGAGCAATGGCAGGTATTGGTTGATAAGCAAGCAGCAAGCGAACTGTCGGTCAGTGAATTTTGTGCACAGCATGCGTTAACAGTATCAAACTTCTATCTGTGGCGTAAAAAACTGAGCGATGATAGCCAATCGCTTGCGCAGCAAGATAACTGGCTTGCCTTTGATATGCCAGCAAGTGCGAACCAGAGCGCAGGCTCTGCCTGGGAGATTGAACTGGCATTACCCGGTGGTGTGGTGCTGCGGATGAACCGGGCTGCCTGATGTTACCCTTATCCAATGGGCGTATTTGGCTGTATACCGGAAATACGGATATGCGCAAACAGTTTGATGGGCTGGCGGCACTGGTACAGGGCAAACTGGGGATGCAAGCGCATTGTGGTGACTGGTTTGTGTTTATCAATAAGCGCCGCACCCAGCTCAAGGTGTTGTATTACTACCAGGGCGGTTATTGTTTGTGGAGTAAACGGTTAGAAAAAGGCACCTTCGCCAAAGTGACTGACGGCAAAGCAAAAACCTCTCTCAACAGTGCCCAGTTACAGTGTTTGATTGATGGGATTTACTGGCAAAAAGGCAAACAAAACAGACGATTTAATTAACTGATTTTGTTATAATTTACGCCATGAAAACGTCCTCAGACAATCCCTCAAAAGATGCACAAATTGCGGCTTTATCCGATGAAGTTGCACAATTAAAGCATCAACTCGACTGGCTTAAACGCCAGTTGTTCGGGCGTAAGTCTGAAAAGGTGTTAGTGGATAATCCGGCGCAGAGCAGTTTGTTTGATGAGGGTGAGACACACGCCTTACCGGCAGACACCAAACCGGTGAAGGCCCATACCCGTTCCTCACAAAAGCAACGTCGCGACTCGGATGTGAATGATGAAGGCCTGCGTTTTGATGAGACGGTGCCTCAGCTGATTATTGATGTGCCTGCGCCTGAGTTACAGGGGGCGGATGCCGACCAGTATGATGTCGTGGATATCAAAGAAACCCGTCGCTTAGCACAACAGCCCGGCAGTTATGTGGTACTGGTGTATCGTCGTCAGGTCGTGCGTCATAAAACCACGCAAACCCTTAAGGATACCCCAGCCCCCATCAATGTACTGGAAGGCTGTTACTGCGATGTCTCACTACTCGCTGGGCTGATGGTGGATAAAGCGGTATATCACTTACCGCTTCACCGCCAACATCAACGCATGCTTGATAGCGGTATCACCCTTAGCCGGGCTACCTTAATCAACTGGATACAACAAGGCATTGAGCTGCTTCGGCCCATTGCCAAAGCCCAGTGGCAACACATCCTGCAAAGTAACATACTGGCCATGGATGAAGTGCCCATTAAAGCCGGGCGCACCAAAGGCGCGGGTCGAAAACCCGGACACATGAAACAAACTTACTTTTGGCCGATGTACGGTGACAGTGATGAAGTGGCCTTTACCTGGAGTCACAGCCGAGGCATGTTGCATGCCAAAGCACAGTTACAGGACTTTACCGGTACCTTGCTGACCGACGGCTATGCTGCTTATACCAAAACTGTTGAGCAGATAAACCAACAAGAACAACAGATTGTGCACGCTGCCTGCTGGGTACACATGCGCAGAGGCTTTGAAAAAGCCCTCGACAGTGAGCCGCAAGCCGCACAGCAGGCACTGGATATTATCGCTGCGCTCTACCGGCATGAAAAACACATCCGGGATAAACAATCAGACCTGGCCGATATCCATTCTTACCGGCAACAACACAGCGAACCACTCGTGACTGACTTCTTCCGGTGGGTCTACCAACAACGACAGCGCACTGATTTACTACCCAAATCCCCCTTCGCCAAGGCGCTTCACTATGCGCATGAGCGAGAAAGCCAACTCAAGGTGTTCCTGAGTAACCCCGCGTTACCCATGGACACCAATCATCTCGAACGGGCACTGCGGGTTATTCCCATGGGCAGAAAAAACTATTTGTTCTGTTGGTCTGAACTCGGAGCTGAACAACTGGGCATATTACAAAGCCTGATGGTGACCTGCCGCCTGCAAGGCGTGAATCCCTACCACTACCTCGTGGATGTATTGCAGCGTGTAGCACTGCATCCGGCCAAAGACGTACTCGACCTGACGCCAAGAGTCTGGAAAGAGAGATTCACGGACAAAAAATTAACGAGCGACTTAGATAAAATGGGGTGATCCGGGTCTATATTGATCGCTTACGTTAAAAACAATATGCTCCGAAGTTGTTTAGTTAGCGGTGCGATGTCGGCAGTTAATCAGGCAATGAGACGACCAGCAAAAACCAAAAAAGAGAGGTGGATCCAGCAGATGGTTGAACGTAGGGGTAAGCGCTGTACAGCGGTCGCATTGGCGAATAAAACAGTTAGAACGGCATTCGCGATGTTAGCGAATGGAACAGAGTACAAAGCAGAACTATTGGCCGCTTAATCGAGGTTGTTGCCAACAACACAAATGCTCAATAAAAGATGAAAATCAGCTTGTTTAGTCAGTGCTTCGCTCAGAGCTTCGAGCTCGCTATCGAGATTTGACAACAAGTCCGCGTAAATATCATAGAGCCTGGAGTAGCTTCCCAATTAGAGCTCGTACATAAGCACGCATTAATTCTTCAATTGACCGCTAATGTTGTTGACAAAGGGGGAGTCCACATAAGCGAAGCGAGGACAGCCCACGTGTTTTTGTCCCAGCAAGCTCCGCTTGCGTCTACAGCGGTTTGTTATGGGCACTTTTCTCCATGTCTATCATATGGATACCACTGAAGCTCTTTGCAGGTATGTCCATAACACTTAACAATAAAGTTGATACATCGTCCACCGCCCCTATACATGTAAGAATAGTCGGCGATGTCTCTATTTTTTGGAATGGCAATGTCCAGATTCTCATTTGGAAGGTTATTGCGTTCCAAATATGCAAGCACAGTCTCGGTGGCTTGCTCTTGCATTTCCGGAGTTAACTCTTGAGGTTCGTTCGAGCATCCAAAAATTAGAAATAGCAACAAGAGTAAAATACTGTTCCGGATCATCCATTGTGCCTATAACGCCCTAATTTGGTGGCACAAACGCGTGGGGTATCCTGCGAAGCAGCCCTCGTGTTTGTGTCCCCAACATTTGATTGTTAGGCATTACAGAATAGCTTGACCAAAACATTAACCACTAACGCTATACCTGCTATCCATAAACCCCAAACTGCATTTCTATTTGTCCGATAAAATTTAGTATATTCGTCTTCTCTTCTTTGTAATTCGTCGGCGGCTTTAAATAACATATTGTGTCTAAACGGAAAGAAAAAACACGCATCTCGCTTCTCTAGGACTGTTGAAGAATAATAGTTTTCATGAGGAATTATACCTTCATCCCACACGCCCTTGTGGCATAAGGTTATAGAAAATTTGTCACAGTTCGGTTTTTCTTTTGTATTTTTCAGAGCAGTCCTGTCTGACTCATTTAAAGAGATAGATACACTGTCGTCATTCTTTAATGATGTCTTCTTGGCAAAGAAATGACAATTCACGCAGCTTTTATTCATCCATCGATCCTTAAACGGTGCCTAACTTTTAAATATGGGGCACAAACTGGCAGGCTATAATGGCGAAGCCGCCTGCCTGTTTGTGTCCCAGCCCGCCTGCGGGCGACATGATTTTTTTGTTATACGCCAAGTCAGAACAACCTTTCATAGCTTTTTTGTGCTAATAACATTTGGGTATGGTGTAAAACCCCAGAGCCAATAACCGCATAGCAAATAAGAAAGAATGACACCAAATGTAACGAAAAAAGTTATCCAGGAGCCGTCGGAAACAACAAACAATGTTATGAAAGTGACAATGCCAACTAAACCTGAGTAAGACATCCACTTTTCATGGGCTTTACTATCAAATTTCACTTTTTTCTTGCCACTACTAAGAAACGATTCTGTTAAGTTCGCTTTGCAGGAAGGGCACAAAAAACCTTTATTAAAGCCCAGCTTGTATCCATCTACAGCATCCGTGCAAGGAAACTTAATATGGCAGTTGCAGCAACAGTATTTCATCATGGCGTATAACTTTTAAATATGGGGCACAAACAGGCAGGCTATAATGGCGAAGCCGCCTGCCTGTTTGTGTCCCAGCCCGCCTGCGGGCGTCATAATTTTTTTGTTATACACCATTTGCATTTCGCTGAGCAACCCACCAACCACATAAGCTGATAGCAATAGATAGAGCCAATAAACCCAAATGCCAACTTGTTAAAAGTCCAGGAACTATGCCCACTAGTAAAAAGTATTGTGGTTTAAACATAGAAAATTTATTTAACAAAAGTGCTAGCGGGACACCGTAAATTAGCATCACTGGATAAACAACCAATAAACTTAAACTAGCCGCCATAAAAGCGCCCGCTAAACCGTCCAATATTAGCTCGCTACTAAAAGTAGCGACTATGAAATAAGGAAATACCAATAAGGGACTAAGGACTGCACCCTTGATTACATCAGCAGTAGTTACCATGGTGTATAACTTTCCAATAACGGGCGCAGACATGTGGGGCATAATGGCGCAGCCGCCCCACGTGTATGCGTCCCAGCGAACGCAGTGAGTGAGTTTATTGGGTTGTTATGTGCTTTCACCTTAGTTGAGCTCCACACTCTCCGCACTTTTTAGCAAACAGCTGCACCCCAGGATTTCCTAAAGCACGTGGTATCGAGTTGCATTTAGGGCATCGATACCATGTAAAAGTAGCAAACATAAAACCTAGCACCATGATGACGAAAGGAAAACCGGGATTTATGTATATGGACGAAAAAGAATTAATAACGACTACAACGGCAAAGGGTAGCACGAAAATAAGCAAACCCCATAAGAACTTTTTCTCTCTTGCTGCGAATTCAGTTTTAATTTTTAAATCTGGCATAGTCTAGCGGCACATAACGCCTAAATATGGGGCACAAACAGACAGGCTACAATGGCGAAGCCGCCTGGCTGTTTGTGTCCCAGCCCGCCTGCGGGCGACATAATTTTTTTGTTATGTTTCATTGCCAAAAAGTTCCTGTTTTACAATACTATAGATACAAGTAGCACCATAACGAGATTGCAGAAATAGTAAAACCAAGAATTCTGACAGCTATTCCTTGAGTTTTTATAGGTGTTTTCGGGGAGTCAGCTTTTACGTATGAATTAACTCCAGACTGACCAGCAGAAACAGTGACATTTATTTTTCCTTTAACCATCAAATAAACACCAATAATGATAAATATGGCTAGAGTAACTTCTCTTTCAGTCATTCAATTCCCTACCTGAAACATAACTTTTAAATAAGGGGCGCAGGCATGTGGGGCATAATGGCGAAGCCGCCCCGCATGTATGCGTCCCAGCGAACGTAGTGAGTGACTTAATTTTTTTGTTATATGCTTTTTGAGCAGCCATTTACAACCAATAATTGATTAAAGTATCTCACTAGTTGCCAGTGTTTTTTTGGGGCACTGTCTAAATGCCCCATACTTGAAATACTAACGTTATTAACTTCGACCGATAGTTTAAATACTACGCCGTCCATTTTACCTTCCGACAAATACGTTGGCTCCCAGCTAATGATACCTGCCTCTTTGAAAAACTCTAATGAGTGAGCAAGCGTATCTTTGAAATTACACTAGAACAAAGAACTGATTCACTTCCACCTTTGATAGCGATAAGTTTTAGCGAGCTTTCAGAATAAGTAAGTAGCGATTTATCCCGATAAGAACCAAGCTCATAGGTAACTTGATCTGCTCGTGTAAGGTACGACAAGCAAGCCAAGATAAAAAGAAGAAGCAATCTTTGCATAGGCATATAACGCCCCAAGCAGGGGCAATAACATGCAGGCTTAACTGGGAGCGAAGCGACTGAGCCTGCGTGTTATTGTCCACTGCCTTGGTTTGTTAACCCAACCACTGAACCCACGCAGCTATGCTGCCACCGCCAAGGTGCCTATTAAAACCTGCAAAGTTAAAAATAGTGTTTTCACCCTAAACAACAGTAAAGAAAACAACAACCTATTTTTGAATTTGCAGTTTTGAGAAGACGAAAAAGCTACGTTGCCAACGTACTAAAACAACCGACAAACGAATGCTGATAAAAGAACGAGTTTCGCCAACCTAGAATGTGCGCGCCGCGCAAACCACGGGAAGAAATAACGTTTGGTGGTTGATAGCAAAATGCCCGGTTTAGCACCCAATGGCGTTAGAGTTCGAAAACACCCTTGAAGAATAAACCGCCATCATTGAAATTCACGAAAGAACTAACAAAAAAGACACTTTAAGAAATGGGGGTTAACGCTAAGCTTTGGGCACAAACGCGTGGGCTATACTGCGAAGCAGCCCACGTGTTTGTGTCCACAACAGCGCCTTGTTAGCCCTAACACTGAACGTTCGCAGCTTTGCTGCCCTGCACCAAGATGTTTGCATATAATAATTGCCCTTCCCTGATATGCTTTTACCTTAAACAACCACCAGAAAAACAACAACTGATTTTTACATTAGCCATTTGCCGGTACTGAAAAATCTGCGCTGCCAATTAAGCTGAGAATTGCACGGTACGATTGCTGATAAAAGCAATCCTTGCTTACAGCGAAAGATTGCCCGCGCCGCGCAAACCACGGGAAGAAATTACCACAGTTGGTTGATAGCCATGGACACAAAAACAACCAATAGCGGTGGGACGCTAAAACAAGAAAAAAATACCGGCGTTAACACTGCCCCGAGCTTTTATTTTTGCAACAATTAACGAATGGGGGCTAACGCTAAGCTTTGGGCACAAACACGTGGGCTATACTGCGAAGCAGCCCACGTGTTTGTGTCCACAACAGCGCCTTGTTAGCCCTAACGCTGTACGTTCGCAGCTTTGCTGCCCTGCACCAAGATGTTTGCATTTAATAATTGCCCTTCCCTGATATGCATTTACCTTAAACAACCACCAGAAAAACAACAACTGATTTTTGCAGTAACCATTAGCCAGAACTGAAAAAGTTGCGTTGCCAATGAACCTGAAAATTGCGCGATACAAATGTTGATAAAAGCACTAGCCAATTACAAGGAGAGACCGCCCGCGCCGCGCAAACCACGGGAAAAAATGACCACGCTTAGTTGATAGCCCTGGACACAAAAACAACCAATGGCGGTGGGTCGCTAAAACAAGAAAAGATACCGACCTAAGCACTGCCTCGATTTTTTATTTTTGAACAGAATAACGATTGGGGCTAACGCTAAGCTTTGGGCACAAACGCGTGGGCTATACTGCGAAGCAGCCCACGTGTTTGTGTCCACAACAGCGCCTTGTTAGCCCTAACACTGAACGTTCGCAGCTTTGCTGCCCTGCACCAAGATGTTTGCATATAATAATTGCCCTTCCCTGATATGCTTTTACCTTAAACAACCACCAGAAAAACAACAACTGATTTTTACATTAGCCATTTGCCGGTACTGAAAAATCTGCGCTGCCAATTAAGCTGAGAATTGCACGGTACGATTGCTGATAAAAGCAATCCTTGCTTACAGCGAAAGATTGCCCGCGCCGCGCAAACCACGGGAAGAAATTACCACAGTTGGTTGATAGCCATGGACACAAAAACAACCAATAGCGGTGGGACGCTAAAACAAGAAAAAAATACCGGCGTTAACACTGCCCCGAGCTTTTATTTTTGCAACAATTAACGAATGGGGGCTAACTTTTAAATATGGGGCACAAACAGGCAGGCTATAATGGCGAAGCCGCCTGCCTGTTTGTGTCCCAGCCCGCCTGCGGGCGTCATAATTTTTTTGTTATACACCATTTGCATTTCGCTGAGCAACCCACCAACCACATAAGCTGATAGCAATAGATAGAGCCAATAAACCCAAATGCCAACTTGTTAAAAGTCCAGGAACTATGCCCACTAGTAAAAAGTATTGTGGTTTAAACATAGAAAATTTATTTAACAAAAGTGCTAGCGGGACACCGTAAATTAGCATCACTGGATAAACAACCAATAAACTTAAACTAGCCGCCATAAAAGCGCCCGCTAAACCGTCCAATATTAGCTCGCTACTAAAAGTAGCGACTATGAAATAAGGAAATACCAATAAGGGACTAAGGACTGCACCCTTGATTACATCAGCAGTAGTTACCATGGTGTATAACGCCCTAATTTGGCGGCACAAACGCGTGGGCTATACTGCGAAGCAGAGCCCGCGTGTTTGTGTCCCCAACATTTGTTTGTTATGCGTGCGATACACCTGCCCTACGCGGCTTTGCCGCCACCGCCCGCCACAACAAACTGTTGATTTAAATACTAACAATTACCTTAAAACAACCCTGTTCAAAATGCCAGATGAGAAAGTGCCTGCTTGAGAAGTGAATAGGCTGGCAAAACTGATTGTGCCGAATACTGGTGTTACCAGGCTAAAACCAACAAGGGTTGATAAAGCAATTTAGAATACTGAAAGCGGAAGACAACGATACAACCTATTGAAACTGCCTTGCCCTAACCTGCTACCACCACACCAAACACATGAGAAATAAATAACGGCGCATAACGCCCTAATTTGGCGGCACAAACGCGTGGGCTATACTGCGAAGCAGAGCCCGCGTGTTTGTGTCCCCAACATTTGTTTGTTATGCGTGCGAGACTCCTGCCCTACGCGACTTTGCCGCCACCGCCCGCTACAACAAACTGTTGATTTAAATAATAACAATTACCTTAAAACAACCCTGAGCGAAAAGCCAGATGATAAAATGATTGCCTGAGAAGTGAGCGGGCTAGCAAAACTGACCGTGCCGAATGCTGGTGTTACCAGGTTAAAACGAACAAGTGTTGATAAAGCAGTTTTGAAAACTGAAAGCGGTAGGCACTGATACAACCTATTGAAACTACCTTACCCTAACCCACTACCGCCGCACTCAATATTTGAGAAATAAACAACGGCGCATAACGCCCTAATTTGGCGGCACAAACGCGTGGGCTATACTGCGAAGCAGAGCCCGCGTGTTTGTGTCCCCAACATTTGTTTGTTATGCGTGCGAGACACTTGCCCCTCGCGGCTTTGCCGCCACCGCCTGCTAAAACAAACTGTTGATTTAAATAATAACAATTACCTTAAAACAACCCTGGACGAAAAGCCAGATGATAAAGCGGCTGCTAAAGAAGTGAGCTAGCTAGCAAAAACTGACCGTGCCGAATGCTGGTGTTACCGGATTAAAACAAACAAGCGTTGATAAAGCCGTTTTGAAAACTGAAAACGGTAGGCACCGATACAACCTATTGAAACTACCTTGCCCTAACCCGCTACCGCCGCACTAAACACATGAATAATGACAACGGCGCATAACGCCCCAAGCAGGGGCAATAACACGTAGGCTATAATACGGAACGAAGTGACGGGAGCCTACGTGTTAGTGTCCCGCTGCCTTGGTTTGTTATGTGCGTATTTTAAAAGACCTATTTTAAGCGAACCTTTCTTTAAACTTTTGGCCTATCAATTTACGCCATCGTTTTTCATATTCAGGATTCATTCCTTCTGCCTCAAGAACCTTGCATGCAAATTCATCTGCATTCCAATCTATTTTTTCAACAATAGCTTCTTGTGCCGAGGGTGGTAAACAGAACCCCCAATCTACACATAGGTCGTAAAGCAATTGCTCCATCTTGTTATTCATACGGATAGATTAGCACTCCGAGCTATTCACAAAATACAGTTTAAGTTTTTGCCTACTTAAAGCACATAACGGTCAGGGCAAGATCACGAACATTTATTGACCAACTGAGTTAACAAGAGATATTACAACTGGACGAAATTTAGTGACTGTGATCTTATACTCTCTTTTGCGGAGAGAGTCATGGGTACAGGTGCATTTGAACAGCTTTTTAGTGAGTTAGAAGATCCTCGTCAATCAGCTAAGGTGGCACATTTATTCACTGATATTTTATTCCTTGTCGTGTGTGCTTCCATCGCTGGTGCCAAAGGCTGGGAAGACATTGAAGATTTTGGTGATTTACACTTTGACTGGTTTCGCGAGAAAGGGCTTTTCAAAAATGGACTGCCCGTTCATGACACGATTGCTCGTGTGATATCAAGAGTCGATAGCGAACAATTCCAGCGTTGCTTTATCGGTTGGATGCAGTCAGTCGCCGAGTTATCCGACAGGCAGTTAATTGCGATTGATGGTAAGCGGCTTTGCGGTTCTTACAATCGTGAAGACAGGCAATCAGCCATCCATATGGTGAATGCGTTTGCAGCCGAAAATAATGTGGTATTGGGGCAAATTAAGACCCAGAGTAAGTCGAATGAAATCACAGCCATTCCAGCCTTACTGAACCTGCTGGATATCAAAGGTTGCTTGATATCAATAGATGCGATGGGCTGCCAAACTGCTATTGCGGAGAAGATTGTAGAGAGTGGTGGTGATTATCTTCTTGCTCTAAAAGGTAATCAAAAGGAACTTCATGATGCCGTGCGCAATGAGCTTGCGGGTGCTGTAAACCAAGAAGTCATTTGTCTGGAGAAACATCATGGACGAGGCGAAGCAAGAGCGTACCATGTTATGGATGCGGCATCGTTAGTGAATAGGTTTCCTGAATGGAAAGGGCTGAAAACGATAGGCGTTACGTTAAGCTATCGGCAGCCAAAAAAAGGTAAAGCATCTTTGGAATACCGGTACTACATCAGTTCAGCAGCTTTAACTAAAGCACGCTTTGCCAACGCAGTGCGTAGTCATTGGGCAGTAGAAAACAGTCTTCATTGGGTCCTTGATGTCTCAATGAAAGAAGATGAATGCCAGATATATCGTGGCAATGCCGCCGAAATACTGTCAGGAGCGAGGAAGCTTGCCTTGAACATGCTTCGTGCGGAGACAACCAGAAAAACGAGTGTGCCACGGAAACAGAAGCGTGCGCATGGCAGCACTGATTACTTGGAAAAGGTGTTAGCGGCGGGTTTGGTAGCGTTGAACGAAATTTGAGCACTCATGCTCTCGCCCTGACATAACGGTTCATGATAACCGGCGGCGACGCGGCGTTTCGGCCACCACCGCAATTTAGATTTTGCTTTTCAATTTTGCACAGACGTATTTTCCGTCCGGTTGATTAGTTTGTTATGTGCCTGTTTTTATTGGTTCGCTATTTTTAGTAGAGTTTCTTTTCCTGTTCCAAACTTACAGATTGCTTCGCAGTTTTCTTTCAGGTCTGAAAATTTAATATAGTGAATTTTAGTTCCGTTGGATTTGATTGATGGTCTGCTTAACTGTAGCAACAGCTCTTTTTCTCTATTGTCTGGTATTATTAAAAACAGAGAGGAAGGATTTTCTGGAAATGAGTGGTATAAGTCAGTCAGTCTGAGGATTCCTGAATAGATTGATGTACTTTTTTCAACTTCGAAAGCACAAACAATATTCTTTGTATTTTTTTCAAACCAAATTACATCGATTAATGCAATTGTATTTTTAGTTTCTTTTTCTACATTAATTTCAGGAAAACAAGGAAGGCACAAGGAGGAAAAGTTTTTCCCTTGAAAATTTCTAGAACGATCATTAGAAGCACTAATTACTTGATACCCTAAAGCTTTTCCGATCTTCAATAAATGGTATTGCATTTCAGTATGCAAATTTTCTTGCTCTCTTTCACTAGTTACTTCTTTGTGCCTTTTTTTGAGAAGGCTTTCAATTTTTGCTTTTTCTTTTTCCGAAAGACTTCCTTCGTCGCCAACCATTATTTTTTTCACACCAATGTCGAACAGCAAGCCTGAAATCGCACCTAAATCTTTTGACAGTGACTTTTTATGCTTATTGTTTTTTTGTAAAATGACCTCACGCATACGAAGGTATTCAGTCCAGGAACCAAGTTTAACTTTTTCTTTGAACAAATGATTAAACCCATTGACTATTGCTGTATTAAATGGAGGAATTATTTCAGGATGAAGGAAATATAAAATATTTGCTACTGCCGGACCAAGTCCCTTTATTTTCTTCTCATCTAGGTTGATTATTTCCTTTAGGATTTGCTCTTCATTTTTGGCTGCGAAGCAGTTTTCAAGAAATTGTCCAAATGAAATTTTATTTTCTTCATTTTCATAAATATCTGGAATTCTTAACTTTGGCTTCCAGTAAAAAGCATGCGATGCTCCAATAAAAACTTGTTTTTGTTCTGTAATACAGTTTAAAACAAACTCTAGCGATGAACCTTTGTAGTCATTTCCAAATTCCTTATTTTTAATATTATTGATTACGCTTTGAACACCACGGCGTATCGAACGAAAGGCTTTTAGTCGTTCGTCATTATTAATAAACCAGGTATTGAATACGGATTCATTGTCAGACCGGTACTTGTCAATTATGTCGTTTAAGTCACTATTCATATTTTCCTCATTTTTGGCACATAACACCTAAATATGGGGCACAAACACGTAGGCTAAACTGCGAAGCAGAGCCTGCGTGTTTGTGTCCCACATAATTTTTTTGTTATACGTGCGAGCACCGAACTGTCGCGGCTTGCCGCCAACACCTGCTGATACTGCCAGCCACGCATAACGCCTTGAATTACCTTAAAACAACAGCCTACAAAATACCAGATGCCAAATTGATCCTGTAAACAACCAGGATTGCTGAATGCTGGTGTTGCGGAACATCTAAAACCACGATGATAAAGCTGTTGAAACAACTGAAAATGTTGGGATTAAAAACTGCCTAGCGAATCACCCTACCCAGCCAAAAAACTGATCCTTTGAAGCCTTAAAACAGCTATCCTAAATCGGCGTATAACGCCTAAATATGGGGCGCAAACACGTAGGCTAAACTGCGGAGCAGAGCCTGCGTGTTTGTGTCCCAGCCCGCCCTGGCGGGCGCCATAATTTTTTTGTTAGGTGCGTGCATGATTGAAAAAATGCTCCGCTTGCTTTGCCAAAACAGACAACTGACCAAAATCAGTTACGATACTCGAAGTTACCTGCCATTCCTCAGGATGACCGTGCAGGTCACTTAGCTGAAAAGAAAGACGAACCTCTCCTAACGATGAGCAAGTAGCAGAAATACTAAATTGGTTTTCTAAAGACTGCCATTCGATTGCTGATTTCCATGGTTTGGAAAATGAAGCGAGTTTATTTAACCAATTAGAAATGCCGGATTCGTCAGTATAGGTGCACACTCGCACCGAAGCTGACAGAACACCAGACAAATGAACCGTAACGTACTCTGACTCGCGCTTATAGAATCTGAGCGAGTTGTTCGATATTGATGAATCTATAGAAAATTCCATTTATCTCCAGAGCACCTAACGCCCTAATTTGGCGGCACAAACGCGTGGGCTATACTGCGAAGCAGAGCCCGCGTGTTTGTGTCCCCAACATTTGTTTGTTATGCGTGCGAGACACCTGCCCTTCGCGGCTTTGCCGCCACCGCCCGCTACAACAAACTGTTTATTTAAATAATAACAATTACCTTAAAACAACCCAGAACGAAAAGCCAGATGATAAAACCACTGTTTGAGATGTGAACTGGCTAAGAAAATTGCGCTGCTGATTGCTGGTGTTACGGGCTAAAACGAACAAGCGTTAATAAAGCAGTTTTGAAAACTGAGAACGGCAGGCGCTGATACAACCTATTGAAACTGCCTTGCCCTAACCCGCTACCGGCGTACTAAACACATGAGAAATGACAACGGCGCATAACTTCTAAATAAGGGGCGCAGGCACGTAGGGCATAATGGCGAAGCCGCCCTGCGTGTATGCGTCCCAGCGAACGCAGTGAGTGACTTTATTTTTTTGTTAGGTACGTGCTAATTATTCCTCGAAGCTTGTCCACGATACCTATTAATTTTGGGGCTGAGATAATCGATATTTAGAATACAGCCATAGCCCCGCTTGGTGTATAACCAATCCTCGATCATTATATATTCAATATCAACTATTCTATTCGTTTGAATTTCGTCCCTGATATCCAAGCATGGACCAAACATAAACTCAGATCGAAAATTCACCCCAGACACATTAAATGAGGTGTAGCTACTTGGGCCAAATAAATCAGTTACTGGTCCGCTAACGTTATATCGCTCGTGACTATTAAAGGCTTGTTCAAAGTAATAAATTTTATAAAGCCCAGCTACTAAAAACATGAGAAAACAGAAAGCGAAAATTCCTACAAAAATCAGTCTAAAATTTTTGATTTCTGCCTCACTCAAGAATTGAAACTTATTCATGAGTACCTAACTTCCAAATATGGGGCGCAGACACGTGTGCAATAATGGCGAAGCCGCGCACGTGTTTGCGTCCCAGCGAGCGGCAGCGAGTGACATAATTTGTTTGTTATACGCTGCCATTAATACGTCCTTGCTTGTACAAAGCTTTACGCTTTTGAAGCGTTAAATATGGCTGCACTTTAATATTGTACTGCTTAACGCATATTACACCTACCAGCATTGAAAATGGCCAGCCGACGAGTATGCCGAAGCCAAACGCCAAAGTAGATGGGATAAAGAACATTGAAAGTAAAACAGCAATAACCTTGTTTGAGTAAAACAAGCCAAGAGGACCAAACAAAGTGGTTAACACGAGCTGCTTAAGTTGACTTTTCTCTTTTGCTTTTTCAACGTCCAATGTTTGACTTCCCTTGCAGCGTATAACTTTTAAATAAGGGGCGCAGGCATGTGGGGCATAATGGCGAAGCCGCCCCGCATGTATGCGTCCCAGCCCGCGCAGCGGGCGTACTTAATTTTTTTGTTATGTGCCAGCACACTCTCTACTGCCGCCATAACTTTACTGTGCCCAATAAATAAAACGTACCATAAATACAGCAAATAATTGAGCTGACTAACCAAAAGGTTATTGAATTTTGGTGTACCACAGGGTCTGAAGTTAGAAAGGGACCAGCTAAGCCTGCGATACCACGCAACAAATAGATGGCAGTAATTAAAGTTAAACAGGTTTTTAGTAGTGGCAACTTGAAGATGATACCTGCACCAGAAAATGCATATAAGCCCCAGCCAGTAAGAATTGAAGCAATTGCTAAAGTTACAATTGTTGGGTACGGGTCGCCCTGAGCTGCGAGTTGAGCCATACGTTGACCAGCACCAAAAAAGAGATACCAATCAGGGCCGCCGAATATACAACCAATATGAAGTAATGCAGCCAGGATACTTAAACTGCCAGCGATTATTAGTTGATTATTCTTGTGCATTCAAATTCCTTTTGGCACATAACGCCCTAATTTGGCGGCACAAACGCGTGGGCTATACTGCGAAGCAGAGCCCGCGTGTTTGTGTCCCCAACATTTGTTTGTTATGCGTGCGATACACCTGCCCTACGCGGCTTTGCCGCCACCGCCCGCCACAACAAACTGTTGATTTAAATACTAACAATTACCTTAAAACAACCCTGTTCAAAATGCCAGATGAGAAAGTGCCTGCTTGAGAAGTGAATAGGCTGGCAAAACTGATTGTGCCGAATACTGGTGTTACCAGGCTAAAACCAACAAGGGTTGATAAAGCAATTTAGAATACTGAAAGCGGAAGACAACGATACAACCTATTGAAACTGCCTTGCCCTAACCTGCTACCACCACACCAAACACATGAGAAATAAATAACGGCGCATAACGCTAAGCTTTGGGGCGCTAGCACGTGGGCTAAAATCCGAGCGAAGTGAGTCAGCCCACGTGTTAGCGTCCCAGCGACCGGAGGGAGTGCCAACAGCGTTTTGTTAGGCGTACAAAGAAACGTACGCAGCTTTGCTGCCACCACTAGCCAAATAGACCGCGTGTTTAAATTATTGAATTTAAGATAAAACAACCCTGTGCGAAAAGCCAGATGTTACCGGTAAAGCTGGATAAAAGAGCGAGTTTAGAAGACTGGTGATGCAGAATGTTGGTGTTGCGGTGTTGATGAAAAGTACGTTGCTAAAGCCGTTGAAACTACCGAAAAAGTAAGCTGTAAAGACACCCTAGCGAAACAACCTTGATGATGGAGTGTCACGGTTAAACCCACATTTTAATGCTGTAAGTAAATGACGCCTAACGCTAAGCTTTGGGGCGCTAGCACGTGGGCTAAAATCCGAACGAAGTGAGTCAGCCCACGTGTTAGCGTCCCAGCGACCGGAGGGAGTGCCAACAGCGTTTTGTTAGGCGTACAAAGGAACGTACGCAGCTTTGCTGCCACCACTAGCCAAATAGACCGCGTGTTTAAATTATTGAATTTAAGATAAAACAACCCTGTGCGAAAAGCCAGATGTTAACGGTAATGCTGGATAAAAGAGCGGGTTTAGAAAGCTCGCGATGCAGAATGTTGGTGTTGCGGTGTTGATGAAAAACGCGTTGCTAAAGTTGTTTAAACAACTGAGAAAGCAAGCCGTAAAGACAACCTAGCGAAACAACCTTGATGCTGGAATGTCACGTTTGAACCTACTTTTTAATACTGTAAGTAAATGACGCCTAACACCCCAATTAGGGGCACAAATACGTAGGCTAAAATCCAGAGCGAAGCGACGGGAGCCTACGTGTTTGTGTCCCAGCGAACGCAGTGAGCGACTATATTGGTTTGTTAGTTACCACATGCTTGATAATTGCATAATAGAGGTTAGAGCTTCTTGTTTTTAGAAAATATACTTACAACAAATATCACTATGAAAAGTAGGAAACAAATTACTGTGACCACTTGCACTACCGTAGTCGGCAAACCGAACCGGAAGTTAATTACGGACATTAAATAATAAATTGCCATAACAACTGCAGCCAATAGAAAACTTTTATTTACCATTTACGCTCATATCTCTGACTAAATACCTGTGGAAATTAGGTTCAAACTTCCGAGTGGTAACTAACTTTCCAATAACGGGCGCAGACATGTGGGGCATAATGGCGCAGCCGCCCCACGTGTATGCGTCCCAGCGAACGCAGTGAGTGAGTTTATTGGGTTGTTATGTGCTTTCACCTTAGTTGAGCTCCACACTCTCCGCACTTTTTAGCAAACAGCTGCACCCCAGGATTTCCTAAAGCACGTGGTATCGAGTTGCATTTAGGGCATCGATACCATGTAAAAGTAGCAAACATAAAACCTAGCACCATGATGACGAAAGGAAAACCGGGATTTATGTATATGGACGAAAAAGAATTAATAACGACTACAACGGCAAAGGGTAGCACGAAAATAAGCAAACCCCATAAGAACTTTTTCTCTCTTGCTGCGAATTCAGTTTTAATTTTTAAATCTGGCATAGTCTAGCGGCACATAACTTCCAAATATGGGGCGCAAACACGTGTGCAATAATGGCGAAGCCGCGCACGTGTTTGCGTCCCAGCGAGCGGCAGCGAGTGACATAATTTGTTTGTTATACGCAATAGCCAAAATCAACCGCCATATTGCATTATTAAGTAAAAGCCACAAACTAAACATACCGAAACAAAGCAAGGAATACCAAATAACTGCAGTTTTTGTTTTAGCGCCAGAGACTTTGAGCTAGCTGAAAGAGCAATATAAGGGAGCAATTGTGATAAGAAAATAGGAATGATGAAAACGCTTATTGGATAACCAACATAATTTGCAATGAAATCGCCTGCATTACCTACATACCAAATTTGAAGTAAAAAATTGAGTAAGCAAACTAATACAACACGAGCAATAAATTCCTTTTTACTCACAGGTTTCCTTTTGCGTATAACGCCTAGCACACGGGCAATAGCGAAGGGCCACTTTTTTGCGCTCTTTGCAAAAAAGGGGAACTGCGCGTTATTGTCCCGTGCTGCGCTTTGTTAGCCCCAACACTGAACCCTCGCAGCTCTGCTGCCCTGCACCAAGATGTTTGCATTACTTAATTGCCCTTCCCTGATTTGCATTTACCTTAAACAACCCCCAGAAAAACAACAACTGATTTTTGCAGCAACCATTTGCCGGAACTGATAAAGCTGCGTTGCCAATGAACCATAGAATTGCGCTATACGATTGCAGATAAAAGCACCGGCCGCTCAAGGAAACACTGCCCGCGCCGCGCAAACCACGGGAAGAAACGCCCTTGATTAGTTGATAGCCCTGGACGCAAAAATAACCAATGTCGGTGGGACGCTAAAACAAGTTGAGATACCGGCGTTAACACTGCCCCGATCTTTTATTTTTGCAACAATTAACGAATGGGGGCTAACTTTCCAATAACGGGCGCAGACATGTGGGGCATAATGGCGCAGCCGCCCCACGTGTATGCGTCCCAGCGAACGCAGTGAGTGAGTTTATTGGGTTGTTATGTGCTTTCACCTTAGTTGAGCTCCACACTCTCCGCACTTTTTAGCAAACAGCTGCACCCCAGGATTTCCTAAAGCACGTGGTATCGAGTTGCATTTAGGGCATCGATACCATGTAAAAGTAGCAAACATAAAACCTAGCACCATGATGACGAAAGGAAAACCGGGATTTATGTATATGGACGAAAAAGAATTAATAACGACTACAACGGCAAAGGGTAGCACGAAAATAAGCAAACCCCATAAGAACTTTTTCTCTCTTGCTGCGAATTCAGTTTTAATTTTTAAATCTGGCATAGTCTAGCGGCACATAACGCCTAGCACAAGGGCAATAGCGAAGGGCCGCTTTTTTGCGCTCTTTGCAAAAAAGGGGAACTGCGCGTTATTGTCCCGTGCTGCACTTTGTTAGCCCCAACACTGAACGTTCGCAGCTTTGCTGCCCTGCACCAAGATGTTTGCATTTAATAATTGCCCTGCCCTGATATGCATTTACCTTAAACAACCACCAGAAAAACAACAACTGATTTTTGCGTTAACCTTTTACCGGAACTGAAAAAACTGCGTTGCCAATGAGCTGAGAATTGCACGGTACGATTGCTGATAAAAGCACTCCTTGCTTACAGCGAAAGATTGCCCGCGCCGCGCAAACCACGGGAAGAAATTACCATGGTTGGTTGATAGCCCTGGACACAAAAACTACCTATGACCGTGAGACGCTAAAACAAGTTGAGATACCGGCGTTAACACTGCCCCGATCTTTTATTTTTGAACGGATTAACGAATGGGGGCTAACACCCCACTTAGGGGCACAAACACGGCGGCTATAATCGGAACGAAGTGACACAGCCGCCGTGTTTGTGTCCCAGCGAGCCTGCGAGCGGCTACAGTGGTTTGTTATGTACGTGCCGATTACAACCTAACATACCTTGGCACTTTATTTTTAAGCAGCCGAACCAGTTCTGGCTGCATACGATCATAATTGTCTGGTATATCCAAGCAAGCCAATTTTTTGCCTTGTAATAGCTCTTTATATTTTTTTGATACTTTATTTTTGTGGGACTTTTCCATGACAAAAATAACATCAGCCCACTCGATGAGATCGCCAGACAAAGGTGTCTCGGCATCCAGGTTGGTGCCGCATCCGATAGCATTAACACCTTCATATTCAGAGAATACTTCTTCGGCTGTTGGGCTACGCAATCTATTTTCTGAACAAACGAATAAAAGGTTCATGTTTCCTTAAGTACATAACGCCCTAATTTGGCGGCACAAACGCGTGGGGTATAATGCGGAGCAGCCCACGTGTTTGTGTCCCCAACATTTGTTTGTTATGCGTGCGAGACACTTGCCCTTCGCGGCTTTGCCGCCACCGCCCGCTACAACAAACTATTGATTTAAATAATAACAATTACCTTAAAACAACCTTGCGCGAAAAGCCAGATGATAAAACGCCTGCTTGAGAAGTGAACTGGCTGGCAAAACTGATTGTGCCGAATGCTGGTGTTACCGAACTAAAACAAACAAGCGTTGCTAAAGCAGTGTTGAAAACTTATAACGGCAGGCACTGATACAACCTATTGAAACAACCTTGCCCTAACCTGCTACCGCCGCACTAAACACATGACAAATAAACAACGGCGCATAACGCCCTAATTTGGCGGCACAAACGCGTGGGCTATACTGCGAAGCAGAGCCCGCGTGTTTGTGTCCCCAACATTTGATTGTTAGCACGTCAAATCATTCACTAAATTTTTAAACGACTGCGTACCCCGTAAATTGAATGTTACATGAGTGTCCTGAGCGTCTTTTGCCAAAATATAAACTAATTCTTGTAAATCGCTAAGTAGCTGCCTTATCTCGCTTACCCACAAATCAACTTTGTCATAAACATCCCCAGCTTCAAGGCTCATTGACTGATGACCAACTGTATTATTACGGAGGATACAGATTTTAGTTACTAGAGGCTTTATCCTCTTTTCAATTTTGGATAAAGAGTCCTGGGTATCTTCAGAAATCTCTCCAATCAACGATTTCTTGTAACTATTAATATTGATAGTGCCCTTTCGGTTTTCGACCGTCTTATAAAGAATAATTATTAGCGAATTGAACAAGGCGTTTTCGGCCGCTATATAAAACCTCGAGTACCGCTTCAACTTACCTTGAAAAGTTTTATTGCGCCTTTCATCTCGCATTGCTTGCCACATTTCGAAATCGATTTCTGCTTGAGTGAGTAGACGATGAAGCCCCTGTCTCAATTTAGTTGAATCGTCCATGTTTCTCCTGAGAGTGCTAACGCCCTAATTTGGCGGCACAAACGCGTGGGCTATACTGCGAAGCAGAGCCCGCGTGTTTGTGTCCCCAACATTTGTTTGTTATGCGTGCGAGACTCCTGCCCTACGCGACTTTGCCGCCACCGCCCGCTACAACAAACTGTTGATTTAAATAATAACAATTACCTTAAAACAACCCTGAGCGAAAAGCCAGATGATAAAATGATTGCCTGAGAAGTGAGCGGGCTAGCAAAACTGACCGTGCCGAATGCTGGTGTTACCAGGTTAAAACGAACAAGTGTTGATAAAGCAGTTTTGAAAACTGAAAGCGGTAGGCACTGATACAACCTATTGAAACTACCTTACCCTAACCCACTACCGCCGCACTCAATATTTGAGAAATAAACAACGGCGCATAACGCTAAGCTTTGGGCACAAACGCGTGGGCTATACTGCGAAGCAGCCCACGTGTTTGTGTCCACAACAGCGCCTTGTTAGCCCTAACACTGAACGTTCGCAGCTTTGCTGCCCTGCACCAAGATGTTTGCATATAATAATTGCCCTTCCCTGATATGCTTTTACCTTAAACAACCACCAGAAAAACAACAACTGATTTTTACATTAGCCATTTGCCGGTACTGAAAAATCTGCGCTGCCAATTAAGCTGAGAATTGCACGGTACGATTGCTGATAAAAGCAATCCTTGCTTACAGCGAAAGATTGCCCGCGCCGCGCAAACCACGGGAAGAAATTACCACAGTTGGTTGATAGCCATGGACACAAAAACAACCAATAGCGGTGGGACGCTAAAACAAGAAAAAAATACCGGCGTTAACACTGCCCCGAGCTTTTATTTTTGCAACAATTAACGAATGGGGGCTAACGCCCTAATTTGGCGGCACAAACGCGTGGGCTATACTGCGAAGCAGAGCCCGCGTGTTTGTGTCCCCAACATTTGTTTGTTATGCGTGCGAGACTCCTGCCCTACGCGACTTTGCCGCCACCGCCCGCTACAACAAACTGTTGATTTAAATAATAACAATTACCTTAAAACAACCCTGAGCGAAAAGCCAGATGATAAAATGATTGCCTGAGAAGTGAGCGGGCTAGCAAAACTGACCGTGCCGAATGCTGGTGTTACCAGGTTAAAACGAACAAGTGTTGATAAAGCAGTTTTGAAAACTGAAAGCGGTAGGCACTGATACAACCTATTGAAACTACCTTACCCTAACCCACTACCGCCGCACTCAATATTTGAGAAATAAACAACGGCGCATAACTTTTAAATATGGGGCACAAACAGGCAGGCTATAATGGCGAAGCCGCCTGCCTGTTTGTGTCCCAGCCCGCCTGCGGGCGTCATAATTTTTTTGTTATACACCATTTGCATTTCGCTGAGCAACCCACCAACCACATAAGCTGATAGCAATAGATAGAGCCAATAAACCCAAATGCCAACTTGTTAAAAGTCCAGGAACTATGCCCACTAGTAAAAAGTATTGTGGTTTAAACATAGAAAATTTATTTAACAAAAGTGCTAGCGGGACACCGTAAATTAGCATCACTGGATAAACAACCAATAAACTTAAACTAGCCGCCATAAAAGCGCCCGCTAAACCGTCCAATATTAGCTCGCTACTAAAAGTAGCGACTATGAAATAAGGAAATACCAATAAGGGACTAAGGACTGCACCCTTGATTACATCAGCAGTAGTTACCATGGTGTATAACGCCTAGCACAAGGGCAATAGCGAAGGGCCGCTTTTTTGCGCTCTTTGCAAAAAAGGGGAACTGCGCGTTATTGTCCCGTGCTGCACTTTGTTAGCCCCAACACTGAACGTTCGCAGCTTTGCTGCCCTGCACCAAGATGTTTGCATTTAATAATTGCCCTGCCCTGATATGCATTTACCTTAAACAACCACCAGAAAAACAACAACTGATTTTTGCGTTAACCTTTTACCGGAACTGAAAAAACTGCGTTGCCAATGAGCTGAGAATTGCACGGTACGATTGCTGATAAAAGCACTCCTTGCTTACAGCGAAAGATTGCCCGCGCCGCGCAAACCACGGGAAGAAATTACCATGGTTGGTTGATAGCCCTGGACACAAAAACTACCTATGACCGTGAGACGCTAAAACAAGTTGAGATACCGGCGTTAACACTGCCCCGATCTTTTATTTTTGAACGGATTAACGAATGGGGGCTAACGCCTAGCACAAGGGCAATAGCGAAGGGCCGCTTTTTTGCGCTCTTTGCAAAAAAGGGGAACTGCGCGTTATTGTCCCGTGCTGCACTTTGTTAGCCCCAACACTGAACGTTCGCAGCTTTGCTGCCCTGCACCAAGATGTTTGCATTTAATAATTGCCCTGCCCTGATATGCATTTACCTTAAACAACCACCAGAAAAACAACAACTGATTTTTGCGTTAACCTTTTACCGGAACTGAAAAAACTGCGTTGCCAATGAGCTGAGAATTGCACGGTACGATTGCTGATAAAAGCACTCCTTGCTTACAGCGAAAGATTGCCCGCGCCGCGCAAACCACGGGAAGAAATTACCATGGTTGGTTGATAGCCCTGGACACAAAAACTACCTATGACCGTGAGACGCTAAAACAAGTTGAGATACCGGCGTTAACACTGCCCCGATCTTTTATTTTTGAACGGATTAACGAATGGGGGCTAACTTTCCAATAACGGGCGCAGACATGTGGGGCATAATGGCGCAGCCGCCCCACGTGTATGCGTCCCAGCGAACGCAGTGAGTGAGTTTATTGGGTTGTTATGTGCTTTCACCTTAGTTGAGCTCCACACTCTCCGCACTTTTTAGCAAACAGCTGCACCCCAGGATTTCCTAAAGCACGTGGTATCGAGTTGCATTTAGGGCATCGATACCATGTAAAAGTAGCAAACATAAAACCTAGCACCATGATGACGAAAGGAAAACCGGGATTTATGTATATGGACGAAAAAGAATTAATAACGACTACAACGGCAAAGGGTAGCACGAAAATAAGCAAACCCCATAAGAACTTTTTCTCTCTTGCTGCGAATTCAGTTTTAATTTTTAAATCTGGCATAGTCTAGCGGCACATAACTACTAAATAGACACCAATGAAGTATGTTTAAAACCATCATTTTGGTGCAATTGTAATTTTTTGTGAGTGTAGATTATCTGAAATCCCCTTTACATAAAAGAGTTAGGTCGATTTGGTGTTTTTTGTTGGAATTAAATACACCAAACCCTATTTATCTCATGGTTTGGTGCAAAAATCTCAAAAGTGAACGTAAACCCTCCAAACGTTCAGTATTTACACGTTACTTTGTACTTTATGCTGGTTTCATTTTAGCCTTCACTAACTTTATGAAATCTCAGTTTTTACGCGAACTTTATGAGTTTATGCTAACCCGGGGGTATGCTAAACGTACCATAGAAACCTACTTCACCTGGATCACCGACTTCATTCGCTTCCACAACTATGCACAGCCAAAGGATATGCACGCTGAGCATGTGGAGGCCTACCTTACACATTTGGCTGTCCGTCGTCAGTGTGCAAAATCCACTCAGGCTACAGCGCTTAACGCACTGCTGTTTCTTTATAACAAATATTTGGATAATCCCTTACCCGAAGACATGACTTTTCTCAACAGCAAGCGGGAACGCAAACTGCCGGTAGTGCTCACACAGGATGAAGTAAAAGCGGTTCTCGGCCGAGCAAGTAAGCAGCATTATCTGGCAATGGCCCTGCTGTACGGCAGCGGGCTGCGTCTGATGGAGTGTGTCCGTTTACGAGCCGGTGATATCGATTTTAACTACAAATGCATTCGCGTGTGGTTTGGTAAAGGCGGTAAGCACCGGGTGGTCACATTGTCAGAGGCCTTAATTCCGCTGCTTCAAACACAAATTGAAAATGTAGAGCAAACCTTAGTGCGCGATTTAAACGTTCCATCTTTTGCCGGGGCCTGGCTGCCCAAAGGTTTACGCAAAAAATATCAATCCCGCAACAAAACCGTAGAGTGGCAATACCTGTTCCCATCCCAAAGATTAAGTATTGATCCGGAAAGCAAGCATTTGCGCCGTCATCACATCGATGAAAAACAACTGCAGCGAGACGTTAAACGAGCCAGTCTTGAAGCCGGGATCAAAAAGCATGTTACGCCCCACACGTTAAGGCATTCGTTTGCAACACACCTGTTGGCCGCGGGGGCAGATATTCGAACCGTCCAACATCAGTTGGGTCATGCCGATGTGCGAACAACTCAAATCTACACGCATGTTCTGCAACAAGGTGGAAATGGCGTTATCAGCCCCTTATCCCGCCTGGGAATCTAGCCGCCGCAAATGTATTACTCTTTATCGTAAAGAATATCCATCACGTCGGCCAGCTCGGTTTTACCGGCGCGTACTTCTTCTTCCGTCATGTCGGCAATTTCATGGGGGAAAACCAGCCACTCATCACTTTCATTTACGTAGTAGTCAGGCACGATGTCTGTTTTATTATTTTTTGGCTTGTAATACGGGCAGGCAATACGAATATCTTTTGGCATGTTCAGGCGCATCAGCTTTTTAATTTGCTTAATCAATGCGTCTACACTGCGGCCTGAGTCAAATACATCATCAACAATCAGCAGTGCGTCTTCGGCATTCGCATTTTCAATCAGATAATGCAGGCCATGCACGCGAATCTCTTTGCTTTGCTTGTTAATGCCGTAATAAGAAGAGGTTCTTACCGCTATATGGTCGGTGGGGAATTTTTTAAATTCAAAAAACTCCTGAACCGCAATACCAATTGGCGCCCCGCCCCGCCAGATCCCAACAATAAATTGCGGACGAAAGCCGTCCTTATACACTTTTGAGGCAAGTCGAAATGAATCCTGAAGCAGATCCGCCGACGTTATAAAGACTTTATCCATAGAATCGGTAACCGAGCGAAAGAAAAGAAAAAGATTATAGAAAATTTTATGCCACAATGCACGGCAAAACCCAAAAACCTGACCATTTAATCAAGTTTTCACGATTCCTGCTGTAAAACTTTGGCCGGTTGCACTTTCATGGCGCGTTGCGCGGGGTACCAGCTCGCCAGCAGGCATAATCCTAAGGAAAACAGGGTTACCCAAACCACCTGGTGCCACTGCATATCAATGGGTAAGCCTGGCCCATCGGCAGATAACGCCAGATAAATCCCCAGAAGTTCCAAAATATCGTTGATATATACAACGGCTAAAATGCCCAGCACGGCACCAATCAGTGCGCCTTTCAGGCCGTTGAAAATGCCGTTTAGCATGAATATGGCGCGCACCGTGGCTACCGTCATGCCTTGGGAGAGTAAAATGGCAATGTCACCACTTTTTTCGGAAACAACCATCACCAGGGCAGATACAATGTTAAATGCCGCCACCGCAATAATCAGCAGCAGCATTAAAAACATCATGTTCTTTTCCATTTTTACTGCGTCGAATAAAGGCCCCTGGCGCGAGCGCCAGTTACTGGTGGAATAACCCGCCTGTTCAAGTTGTGCCACCACACCCTGATAATTAAACGCATTGTTTAAAAACAGGCGCACATCCGCCGGGCTGTTTTTCGGTTTGCGCAGTAACCGGGTTAAATCGTCAAGCCGTAAGTAAATCACTTTGTCGTCAAGCTGTGAGCCCAGATTAAACATAGCGGCTATCGTCACCAGGCGCTGACTCGGCATGCGGCCAAAGGGTGTATAAACACTGGCGCCGGCAGCCATTACCCGTATTTGATCGCCCATATTCACGCTCAACTCCTGTGCCAGTGCGCGGCTGATGATAGCGCCAAATTTTATCTCTTCAAGGCGCTCAAAATTACCTTCCAGCATGTAGTCGCTCACAATGCTGTGATTGGCCATGGTTTGAGGATCTACGCCCTGCAATTGCACACCGCGCAACGCCTGGCGGGATTGCACCAGGCCTTCAGCTTCCCTGAAGGGGCTAGCGGCACGCACTTCCGTTAAGGGTAGTTGTAGCACGTCATCAACACTGGCGTTAAGCGCTACCACCTGTGGCACTATGCCTAAAATCCGCTGGCGCAGCTGGGCTTCAAAGCCATTCATTACCGACAGCACAATAATCAGCGACATCAGTCCCAGGGCTATCCCGGCTACCGAGAAGCGGTTAATAAACGCTACAAAGCTGTTGTGTTTGCCTGCGGTGGAATAACGCAGTGCAATATAGGCAGAAAGCGGATAGGCCATGAAATTTCACCTGTACCTGGGCAGTGGGGGCTTGGTATTCATCCTTCCCTGCACTACTCTTAATCAATACGGTACGTTGTACGTTTTAATGATAAACAAAGACTTAAGCTCGGTGCATAATACGTGTAAGCTACCCTGCACACAAGTCAGCCTGGAGAGTATTGTGGAATCGTTAACCCTGGCAGAAAAACAAGCTCAGTTTAATGAGTTTTTCTTAATCAGCCACGCTATTAAGGTCAATATGCGTCAACTCGACAAGCACTTTGCCCTGCCAGACAACGAACAACTCGAAGACCACATGCCCTACGCCTTTCGCATTGCCAGCGAGATGGCCTCCATCGAATCCCAGGCGCTGCGCCCGTTGCGTAACCTTAGCGATCACGCTTCCGAACTGGTGAATTACCTTAACCATCAGTCTCGCAAAATCGATTTGATGATGTCGTATATTTTACATCAGCAGGACGATCCGGATTATCGCTTTGAGAGTATTAGGTTCGGCGGCGGTGGCGTTATCATTAACCACCCTTTAGCACTGGATGTTGGTACTCTGGCAGAACTTAAATTGTTTGTATCAGAAGAAGCCGCGGCCATTTTTTGCTACGGCGAAGTTATTACTTGCCAGCAGGAATCGGATGGCTACCATATAGCCTTCATTTTTACTCGGATCCGCGAACAGGATCAGGAACTGTTAGTCAGAGCCAGTTTGCATTTACAAACGCAGCAGCTTCGCAAGCGCAGCCAAAATAAAAACGCTTAACCTGCAAGTAAAAACTTAAACGCTCAATAAAAGAATCGTTAAGGAATCATGACAACCACGCTTAATTCTTTGCCACTGCCCAAAACCAAGTCGTCAGCCGGTTTTCAGGACCAACAACAATGGGGGCAGTTGCAAGGCAGTAGCCGCGCGCTTGCCGTAGCTCAGGCCAGTCAGCAGGCCGGCCGCCCTATCGTACTGGTCACCGCCGATACGCCTTCGGCGCTCAAACTCGAAAAAGAAATCCGCTATTTTCAGGGCAGTCAGCACAGTGTTCCGGTTACCCTGTTCCCAGACTGGGAAACTCTGCCTTACGATACGTTCTCGCCGCATCAGGATATTATTTCCCAGCGACTGGAAACCTTGTTCCGGTTAACCCAGGAACCCAGCGGCATCTTTATTGTGCCCATCAATACCCTGATGCAACGATTGGCCCCGGTAGAATACATTGGCCAGCATTTATTGTTGTTAAAGCGTGGCCAGCAACTGGATCGCGACCAGTTCCGCCGACAGTTAGAGCAAGCCGGCTATCTGCATGTCAGCCAGGTAATGAGTCACAGCGAGTTTTCTATTCGCGGCAGTATTATCGACCTTTACCCCATGGGCTCTAAAGATCCTTACCGCATTGACCTGTTCGATGATGAGGTCGACAGTATTCGCCTGTTCGATCCGGATTCCCAGCGCTCAAGCAATGCAGTCGATGAAATTCGCATGTTACCGGCCCGGGAATTCCCCACCGATAAAGCCGCGCTCAACCTGTTTCGCCAACAATTTTTAGAGCGCTTCGACGCAAGCAACAGCGCCGAGTCGGTGTTTAATCAAATTACCCGTGGCACCATGCCAAGTGGTGTGGAGTATTATCTGCCGCTGTTTTTCGAAAAAACCGCCACGTTATTTGATTACTTTCATCCCGACACGCTTATTATGCTGCATGGCGATGTCAGCGATGCCTGCGAATTCTTCTGGGCCGACCTGAACGAGCGCTACGAGCAATACCGCTATAATAAACACCGCCCGTTGCTGGCGCCCATGGAACTGTTTTTACCGGTTAACGAATTATTTGCCGGCCTCAAACAATGGCCGCGGGTCGCCCTGGCTTCACAGCCCCTCGACGAGGCTGCCGGTAAACACAATCTGCATTGTGAGAAGCTCGACGATATCGCCTTAAACCCGCAAAAGAAGCAGCCCGCACAAGCCTTATTAGCCACTCTGTCAGACGCCAGCGAGCGCGGTGCCAAAGTGCTGTTTTGTGCCGAATCACAGGGCCGCCGGGAAAACTTACTCGGCATTTTAGGCAAGTATCAAATCAAGCCTGTAGAGTTTGCCCACTTCGACGATTTTCTTACCAGCCATGAAACCGTAGGTATTTCCATCGGCATGGTAGAACACAGTTTCCGCTGGAAAAACCCCGACGGTGAGCTGCTGTTTATCACCGAAACCCAGCTGCTCGGTCATAAAATCAGTCAGCGCCGCTTACGCACCGCACAAAAACCTACCGACGAAAATGCCATCATTCGCAATCTGGCGGAGCTCTCTGTAGGCCAGCCGGTGGTACATCTCGACCACGGCGTAGGCCGCTATATTGGTCTGCAAACCTTAGATGCCGGTGGCGTCACTACCGAATTTTTAACCATTGAGTACGCCAAACAGGCCAAGTTATATGTGCCGGTGGCTTCGCTGCACTTAATTTCGCGCTACAGCGGCGGTGAGCAGGATTCTGCGCCTTTGCATAGCCTGGGCTCCGATGCCTGGGAAAAAGCCAAGAAGAGAGCCGCCGAACGGGTTCGCGACGTCGCCGCAGAATTACTCGATGTGTACGCCAAGCGTGCCGCCAAACCCGGCTTTGCTTACCCCATTACCTGGGAAGAATATCAATCTTTTGCCGACAGCTTTCCGTTTGAAGAAACCGCCGATCAGATGCAGGCCATCAACGCGGTTATTCAGGATATGGGTAGCCCGCAGGCCATGGACCGCCTGGTGTGCGGTGACGTGGGCTTTGGTAAAACCGAAGTGGCCATGCGCGCAGCCTTCTTAGCGGCTAATCAGGGTAAACAGGTGGCTATTCTGGTGCCCACTACCCTGCTTGCGCAACAACACTTCGAAAACTTTAAAGACCGCTTTGCCAACTGGCCGTTCCGTATTGAGGTGGTCTCCCGCTTTGTGAGCGGTAAAGCCACCAAATCGGTTATGGACGGCATCGAAAACGGTACCGTAGACATAGTAGTCGGTACTCATAAACTGCTCGGCGACTCCATTCAGTTTAACGATCTGGGCCTTGTTATCATCGACGAAGAACACCGCTTTGGGGTGCGCCAGAAAGAGAAGTTTAAAGCCCTGCGCGCCGATGTAGACATTCTTACCCTTACTGCTACGCCCATTCCGCGTACGCTGAATATGGCGATGTCGGGCATGCGTGATTTATCGATTATCGCCACCGCCCCGGCCAAACGGCTGGCCATCAAAACCTTTGTGCAACAGCGCGATAAAGCGGTTATTCGCGAAGCTATCATGCGGGAGATCCTGCGTGGCGGGCAGGTGTACTTCCTGCACAACGAGGTCGAAAGCATTGCCCGCACCGCCGAAGAAATCGCCGAAATCGTGCCGGAAGCACGTATTGCCGTAGGACACGGCCAAATGCGCGAACGTGAACTCGAATCGGTAATGAGTGATTTTTATCATCAGCGCTTCAATGTACTGGTGTGTACTACCATTATCGAAACCGGTATCGACGTGCCCACCGCCAATACCATTATTATGGACCGCGCCGACCATCTTGGCCTGGCGCAGTTGCACCAGCTACGCGGCCGGGTTGGCCGTTCACACCACCAGGCCTATGCCTATTTGTTAACCCCGCATCCTAAGCGGATGACCCGCGATGCCGCTAAGCGCCTGGAAGCCATTGCCAGTCTGGAAGACTTGGGCGCAGGCTTTGCGCTGGCCACTCACGATCTGGAAATTCGAGGTGCCGGTGAATTGCTCGGCGAAGATCAATCCGGCCAAATTGCCAGTGTGGGTTATTCACTGTACATGGATATGTTGGAACAAGCGGTAGATGCCCTTAAAGCCGGTAAAGAGCCGTCACTCAGCGATGCTAACCGCCTGCATACCGAAATAGAATTGCGCATTCCGGCGCTGTTGCCAGAAGATTACATTGCCGATGTGAATACCCGGTTATCCTTGTACAAGCAACTGGCCAGTTGTAAAAACAGCGACGATATCGAAGCATTCCAGATTGAATGTATCGACCGCTTTGGCCTGCTGCCGGATGCAGCTAAAAACCTGATTGCGGTGGCCGAGCTTAAACTCAAAGCCCGCCGCGTAGGTATTCACAAGGTCGAAATGACCGCCACCGGCGGTACCATCGAATTTAATGAAGACACCCCGGTAGACCCCGGTTTTATTATTCAGCTGGTACAAACCCGCAATAAAATGTTTAAGTTCGAAGGCAGTCAGAAACTGCGGATCGTGAAGAAAACCGAGACAGCGCGCGAACGATTAGCTATGGTGGACGGGCTTATAGAAGAATTTGCCAGGGAGATCAGCCAGGCATGAGGCGTATAATTGGTAGCCTGCTCGCACTCAGTTGTTTAACCGCTAACCCGGTTCACGCAAACGACGAAGATAAATGGTGGTTCGACATCGAGGTAATGCTGTTCTCTCGCGATACCGCGGTGAGCGATCTGGCCGAGCGGTTTGAACGTCAACAGGTATTAAGTACACCCAACACCGACTGGGATTTACTCACCGGGTATTATCAGCCAGACATTACGATGGTGTACAACTCATTACCGGTTTGCAACGCCCCCACGTCACCATTGTGGGCAGAAGCGCCGTCACAGGAGGAGATCCTGCGCGATTATTATCTCGAGCCGGAGCCCGAAGAGCCTGCATTGGATGATCATAACAATGAGGATAGCGAGTTATTCAGCGATGAAAACGGCGAAGTTATTGACGACGAACCGTTTTTGCTGGCTGATGAACCCACTCAAAGCTTAGCGGCTTCAGAAAATACGTTTGTTGAACCAGAGCCTGAAATTATTCCCCCTGAACCTGGGACCATTGCGGCCTACTGGTTGTTATTTAACTTAAATGAAGAACAGCTCACGCCGGTAAGCGTAAAACGCCGCCCGCTCAATTGCGTGACACCCACAAAGCCGACTTTAAACCCGCAAAGCTGGCAGTGGCCACAGCCGGATCTTTACGTACCACCGCGTCAGCAAACGCCGCTTTATGTACACGGTGCTAATTTTAAACGAGCTAACGGCCCGCACTTGTTGCCAACTAACCAGCTTTCTCAGGATGATATCTATACCAGCATTCGCTGGCGCAAAGGGGTCGATCGCCTGGCGCATTTTAGCTGGCGTCAGCAGGTTAAATTTGGTCAGGACAAAGCCGAAACCCTGCGTTTATTTGCCGGTCAGAACTTTGCTCAGCAGTTTACTAAAAATGGCGATCTGCGCCCGCAACAATTGCCGTCCGGTGAAGATCCATTGGCAGAACAAAACGCCGAGCTGGCCGAACCGGCAGATAGCTTTTTTGCCGAGCTGAATCAGCGCCTCAATAATCCGCAGCCAATCAGTTTTGCCGGCATGACGGCACCACCAGAAACCAACGACGACGGCAATACCCAGTCGGATGTGAAGCGCTTATCACCTATCTGGGAGCTGGATGGGTTTATTCAGATATACCTTAAATACATCAACCGGGTGCCTTACCTGCACATTAACAGCGAGCTGTTTTATCGGCAGCCGGTGCTGTCAGCCAATACCCTGCCCGGTGCGCCACCGGCCTACGAGCTGGTATCTATTCCGTTTTCTCAGCAGCGTCGTGTGATCAGTACGCAACTGCATTACTTTGACCACCCGCTGTTTGGCATGCTGGTACAAATCCGTCGTTACGATCGCCCCACAGCGCCGCCACCCGCCGAGGAGCAAGACTAATCATGAAAATCTATACCAAAACCGGCGATCAGGGTGAAACCCAGCTCTACGTCAACAAGCCGCAAAAAGTGGCCAAAGACGATGCCATTATTGAATGTTACGGCAGCCTCGATGAACTCAATGCGCACATAGGCTTGCTCAGCGCTCGTCTGCAACAAGATAAACTGGGCAGTGAAAGCGACCTGGCTATGCTGGCGGCCATTCAAAATGCCTTGTTCAGTGTGGGATTTGCGGTATCGGCCAGTTCTACCCTGGCTCCGGATGCGGTAGTGGATTTAGAATCCCATATCGATGTGATGCAAGCCGACTTACCACCCCAAACCAGCTTTATTTTACCCGGCGGCTGTATGGCGGCTGCGCAGGCTCATGTTTGTCGTACGGTGTGCCGCCGTGCCGAGCGACGCATGATCAGCATGGCCAAACATACCGAAGTCTCCGAACTCGCCCAGCAATACGTTAATCGCTTATCAGACTGGCTGTATGTGTTTGCGCGGTATCTCAATGCCAGAGCCGGTGTAGCAGATGTGCCGGTTAGCCGCTAGCCGTTTATAACCGGGTTACAACCACCACACCAGTAATCACCAGTCCCACCAGAATATTCAGCATGGTGCCCTCGCGCACCATGGTTTGAATAGGGATCCGGCCGCTGCCATACACAATGGCATTGGGCGCCGTGGCTACCGGCATCATAAAGGCGCAACTGGCGCTTATAGCGGCAGGCATCATCAGCACAATGGGATCCACGCCAATCGCGGCCGACGCACTGGCCAGAATGGGCATCAGCAAGGTTGCGGTAGCGGTGTTAGAGGTAATTTCAGTAACAAAACTCACCGCCAGGCACAATAACAGTAAGGTCAGCACGATGGGTAAGGCTGAGAGTCCGGTCAGCGCTTCGCCAAGTAATAAACTTAAACCGGAAGCGGTAAACGCTTTAGCCATGCAAATCCCCCCGGCAAACAGCAATAACATGCCCCAGGGGATCGCCTCAGCGGTTTTCCAGTCGAGCAACTGATCCGGCTCCTTTTTATCGCCATTGGGAACCAGGAACATCAGCACCACACCGGCAATGGCAATGGTGCTGTCACTCACCAGCGTCATACCCGTCCATACCGACCAGTAAGGGCGGAATATCCAGGCCAGCGCCACAATGCCAAACACTGCCAGTACCCGTTTTTCCGCCGGGTGCCAGTCACCGGCTTTGGGTAAGTCGCAATCCGGCATATCGCTTAACTTGCGGGTCAGCCAGAAGGCCATAATCGGAATCGCTATCAGCACTATAGGTACACCGGTCATCATCCAGTTAATAAAACTGAGCTCAGTGCCGGTAGTTTGTTGATACACACTCATAAAAATAATGTTCGGCGGTGTGCCGATGGGTGTACCCACCCCGCCGAGACTAGCTGAGTAAGCGATGCCAAGTAACAAGGCTGCCGCCAGCTTAGGCGAGTTCATCGAAGTGATAATGGCCATAGCAATGGGCAATAACATTAAAGTGGTAGCGGTATTGGATATCCACATGCTCAGCACCGCCGAGGTGAGCATAAAGCCCAGCACTAAGCGCTTGGCACTGGACGCCCCGCATAAGCGCAGCATATACACCGCAATACGGCGGTGCACGCCCGACTTTTCCAGTGCTTTGGAGAGCATAAAGGCGCCCATCAATAGCAGGATCACGTGGCTCCCCAAGGCCGATGCAGCCTCTTTGTAATCAATGACGCCTGCCATGGGAAAAGCCACAAACGGAATTAACGAAGTAACCGGAATGGGCAGTGCCTCGGTCACCCACAAAATGGCAATTAACAACGTTAGCGCGGCCGTAAGGCTTAGTGCCTGCTCAAAGCCATTCGCAGCCAGTACGCCCCACAGCAATGCGCTGACCACAGCGCTGAATACGATAACCTTATTTTTAACTTTCATAGCGTTGCCATACCTCACATGCTTGCTGATAGGCCTGATCTGCCATTGATGAAAGCGGCCAGCCGGTAAGTCTGTTCAGTCGATGGGAGGGCGCAGTAGTGCCTGGCAGGCCGTTTAAAATAGCCAGCGCACCGGCTGTACTGTTACACGCCAGCACCATATCACAGCCAGCTGCCAGGGCCTGTTGAGCGCGCTCGGGGTAAGTGCCGGCCACGGCTGCGCCTTCCATCGATAAGTCATCTGAAAAGATCACCCCGTCAAAGCCGAGCTTGCCGCGCAAAATGGTTTGCAACCAGTAATGGGAAAAACCGGCGGGTTTATCGTCTATGGCCGTAAAACGCACGTGAGCGGGCATCATGGCATCAATTTTTTGCCGGGCGATGAGATCTGCAAAAGGCACCAAATCCTGCTGTTCTATGGTTTGCCAGTCCCGTTCATCCACCGGCGTATCAATGTGTGAGTCCGCTACCACACTGCCATGGCCGGGAAAGTGTTTACCGGTAGAGGGCATGCCTACTGCATGCATGCCGTCTATCAGACACCCCGCCAGACGACTCACTGCATCAGGTTCGGGCGAAAATCCGCGATCGCCAATAACATTAGACACACCGTTAATATCCAGTACCGGCGCAAAACTAATATCGATATCCAGTTGCTTAAGTTCGTAAGCCATAATCACACCGCAGGCATAACTCAATGCGTCGGCGTCATTCTCATTATCGGTTAAGTGCAGTATCTGCCCCATGGCCGGTAAGCGGGTAAATCCGAGGCGAAAACGCTGTACACGGCCGCCTTCATGATCCACCGCGATGATCAGCGGTTTACCTGCCGCCTCACGAATATCCTGTATCAACGCCCTGAGTTGATCTACCGACTCATAATTGCGCGTAAACAGGATCACACCTCCGGTAAGCGGGTGCGCTAGCATGTCGCGTTCATCTTGCTGTAAACTGAGGCTGCGACAATCGATCATTACTGGTCCCATGCTGACTCCTGGACTCCAATGCATTGTTTTACAATGCTAAACGGCTTAGGACGTGGCGACAAACAAAAGTACAGGCTTCACAAGTGCCCTACAGCGCAATGGCGCTAACTGCAAACCAAAGGCTTTGCCTGAGGCAATTGTGAAGCGCGGGTGATATAAGCCACCAAACTGCCGCCGAAAGGCTTTAAGCATAAGAAAAAACAGGGAGTATTACACGTGTTAAATTGGTTAAAACGGATTACGTTAGGGGTCATCGGCCTACTGGTTATCGCTGTCATGGCGGTTTACTTTACCCTTCGTCAGTCGCTCCCCGCCTTAGACGGTGATCGCATTGTCAGTCAGGTTCAACAACCCGCCACCTTATCGCGCGACGCCCTCGGCCAGGCAATTATTCAGGCCGATTCACGCAAGGAAGCCATGTATTTACTGGGCTTTGCCCACGGGCAGGACCGCTTTTTCCAAATGGATCTGCAGCGACGGGTTGCCGCCGGCGAGCTGTCTGAGTGGCTGGGAAGCATGGCCCTCGATGTCGATAAAACTGGTCGTTTTCACGAATTTCGTCGCCGCGCCAATACCATCTATTCGCAGTTACCTCAGGCGCAAAAGGACATTCTTATCGCTTATACCGAAGGGGTTAATCAGGCCGTCGGCGAACAATCTGCCCGTCCCTTCGAATACATTCTGACTAACTTTGAGCAGGCTCCCTGGTCACCCCAGGACAGCATCCTGGTGATCCTCAGCATGTACCTCGATTTACAAAGCGGAAATGTGAATCGCGACCTTACCCTGACCGAAATTAAGCATCAGTTTGGCCAGCCCATGGTCGATTTTATTTTGCAGCCGAGTCAGTATCAGGCTGCGCTGGATAACAGCCAGCTCAGCGGTGATGTAGAAATTCCATTGCTCAAAGCGCGGGCGGCCGCAGTGAGCAACAATACCGCGCAAATGGCCTTTCGCACCGAAATTGGCAGTAACAACTGGATTGTTGGCGGCGCCCTCACCGAAACCGGCGACGCGCTGCTGGCCAGTGATATGCATTTAGGGATGCGCGTACCCATTATCTGGTATCGCGCCCAGCTCAATTATGCGGTGGAGCAATACGACGTGTCGCTCACCGGGGTTACCTTACCCGGCGTGCCTGGCGTCATTGCCGGCACTAATGGTCATATCGCCTGGGGTTTCACCAATGCCTATGTGGATACCGCCGACTGGGTGCTGATTGACCGCAGCGAAGTAACCGCCGTGGATGAAACCATCAGCGTGAAAGGTGAGCCAGAAACTTATCAGCGGCTAACCAGCCAGTATGGCCCGGTTCGTCAGTTGGGCACACGCTTTTACGCCTTAAAATGGACCGCTCAGGAACCCTACGCGGTGAATCTCATGCTTAACCAGCTAGACACCAGGCTGTCGGTGCTGGAAGCCATTCCGGTAGTCAGAAAGCTTGGCATCCCGGTGCAGAACATTGCGCTTGGCGACACTGCCGGTAACATTGCCTGGATGCCAGCCGGTGCCGTCCCTGGCCGTAAAGTGCCACATAACACGGCCATTACACCACAGCAGCTGGACGGGTTATGGAACGTCGATGAAATGGACCTGCCAGTGGTGATGAACCCGTCATCACATCGTATATGGACCGCCAACTCGCGAGTCATTGGCACTGACGACCTCGCCCGCTTTGGCGACGGTGGTTATGCCCTTGGCGCACGTGCTCAGCAGATCCGCGACCGCCTGTTCGATTATGAACAATTTGACGAACAACGTTTCTATCAAATCCAGCTCGATAATGAAGCGCGCTTTCTGCAGCCCTGGCACGCCCTGCTCCGTCAGTTGTTAAAGCGCAATTCCGGCTACTTTGCCGCCGATATCGAAGCGCTGGATAACTGGCAAAACTGTGCCTGCGCCGAGTCGGTAGGCTACACCCTGGTGAAGCACTTTCGCCGTCAGGTAATTAACACCACATTTGCACCACTTAATGAAGCCCTTAAACCTAAGCATCTGAGTCTGCGGTATGTATCCAGTAACCTCGAACCGGCTATCTGGCAGCTGATTCGCAGTGATAACACCCAGTGGTTACCTGAGGACCATAACGACTGGCAAAGCTATATGCTGAGTCAGTATGAACAGGCGCGCCAACAGTTACTGGATAAACACGGCGCGTCAAAAGACTTATCGACCCTGGCCTGGGGCAAGGTCAATAAGCAAGCCATTACCCATCCTTTTGCCGGGCAGATCCCGGTATTTGGCAAGGCGTTAAACATGCCGGAAATTCCTGGCTATGGCGACACCTTTATCCCAGCGGTTCAGGCCCGCAGTTTTGGGGCTTCCCAACGATTTTTTGTGCGCCCCGGCCAGCTTGATAAAGCGGTATTAACCATTCCGGGCGGGCAGTCCGGTCATCCGCTTTCGGCATTTTACAAAGCCGGTTTCGATGACTATGCCAAGCATCGCATGACCCCACTATTGCCAGGTAAGCCTTTGCATACGCTCACTTTTATGCCAGAGTAAACGACTAACCGGTAATTTGAGAAAGGCCACAATGACCCCTGCAATAAAACTGCTCGAGCGCGGTAAACATGCTCACCAGGTGCTTAGGTATGAGCATGATAAACAGGCCGAGTCCTTCGGCCTGGAAGCGGTTGAAAAACTCTCCCTGGAAGCGCCCACCGTGTTTAAAACCCTGGTGGCCGAACTGGACTCGGGTAAACTCGTGGTCGCTATTGTACCGGTCACCCATCAATTAAACCTCAAACAACTGGCCAAAGCAGCCGGGGCAAAAAAGGCGCAGATGGCGCCACCGGCCAAAGTGGAAAGTACCACCGGCTATGTACTTGGTGGTGTTAGCCCATTGGGCCAGAAGAAAGCCTTACCCACGTTTATCGACGAAAGCGCAGCCGGGTTCGAACTGATTTATTGCAGTGCTGGTAAACGCGGGCTAGAAATCGAACTCGCCCCGCAAGTGCTTGCCAGCCTGACCCGCGCTACCTTTGCCCCGCTGGCCGCGTAAATTAATGGGATGCCGAGTGCCTTATGAAATGCCCGCGAACGCAAAGTGAACTCACACTTATCAAGGTCGGCAAAGTGCCGGTATTTGTAAGCGAAGCTTGCGGTGGTGTGTTTTTAGAAAACCAGACACTGGCTTTGTTTGAATCCCCTCAGGAAGAACGCGGCCGGGCGCTGGAAAAGCATTTGCGTCAGTTTCATCATGCCCTGCCCGCAATGGATGAGCGGGTTAATTGCCCGGCGTGCAATGACACAGTGATGCTTCGCCGCTTTTACAGCCCTCTGCATGTGGTGGAAATCGATGAATGTCCGGGCTGCGGTGGCATATGGCTGGACAGCGGCGAATTGTCCCAATTACAGGCGTTAATGCTTAACCCTAAAGAGCGTGCCCTGCTACGCCAGCAATTAATGAGTGAACACCGTCCAGCGGCCATTCAGGGGATGGCGCATTGGCGGGACCGATGGATAAAGCGCAGTGACAAAATAGATAAACTCTTTGAACTGGCCGACTACCTGACCCGCTGGTAGTGATTTATTAGTCCTGAGTTATCTGTGCCTCAGCTGACTGGCGAAAACGTTCCTGCCACAGTGCCTTGGCTTGTTTGATATCCGCCTCGTCGGGTGTTTCTGTGTCGCTAAGCTCACGTGCAATATCCAAAATAATAGCGTCACGGGCCGCAATCAGCCGGTCTGCCTCAGCAAATAAATCACGGGCTTCGGGGTATTTGTTTTTTAAGGCGTCAATCCCTTTCAGTTCATAATAATGCTGCTCAAAAGCCTCGTTAAACAAAGCGCGTTTAGCATGAAAGACCAGATATTCACGGCCCTTCTCTGAACGGATAAAAGCAATATCACTGTCGGTCAGCTCGGCGGCTTTGGCCACCTCTACGGCTTTTTGCTGCCATTGCTCAATAGCCGCCTGGTCGTCATTTTTTACCGCAGTAGACATACCTGCCACCAGATCACTGGCGTGCAGAATTTGCTGCCGAAACGCCATTGACGCCAGCTTAGCCTCATCATACTCCTGCATGGCAGGCTCATCAGCGCCATTGAACTGCCAGAAAGCGGCTACGGCCAGCAGGATTAAGCCAATTACAACGACAATTTTCTTTGAAAACATAACAACCTGTACAACACATTGGAAAGAAAGTTAGAAAGGATAGTTTACTACGCCTGAGCACAAAACGCATTGCGCGTCTGTACCGCTCTCAGCACCGATGGCTCGGTTAACAGCACTTGTGGTGATAAAAATTGCGAGCCGGCAGGTACCGGCCCGCATCTTTGCTACGAGGTTTACTCTGTCGGTGGTTTGGAATTTTCCACGCGACTTTTTAACTTCTGACCCGGGCGGAATGTCACCACCCGACGCGCTTTAATCGGAATGTCTTCGCCGGTTTTTGGATTACGGCCAGGACGTTCGTTTTTGTCGCGCAGATCAAAGTTACCAAAACCGGATAGTTTCACTTGTTCACCGGATTCCAGTGCGCCTTTGATTTCTTCAAAAAACACTTCCACTAAATCTTTAGCGTCCTTCTTATTAATACCCAGTTTTTCGAATAAGTGTTCAGCCATTTCGGCTTTGGTTAGTGCCATAAAATTTACTCTCTTAACGCTGCCCCGAATTCCGACTCAAGCCCTTGAATCACTGAATCTACCGCTGCTTGTATTTCCGCATCTTCCAGTGTTTTGCCCGGATCCTGCAGGATTAAAGACAATGCCAGGCTCTTATAACCGTCAGCAATTCCCTGTCCTGTGTACACATCGAACAAGTTTAGGCCAACTAGTTGATTTACGCCAATTTTTTCAACAAATTTTATTATATCGCCTACTTTCACGGTTTGTTTGACCGTAATGGCGATATCACGGCGGTTTGCCGGGTACTTCGAAATCGGCTGTGCCTGAGGTAATTTGCGGTCTGTGAGGGCCGCTAATTCAAGTTCAAACACAAACACTCTTCCGTTAGTGCCCAGTTGCTTACTGAACTGCGGGTGTACCGCGCCCAGCCAGCCAACACATTTATCGTCCAGGTAAATCGCCGCCGACATACCCGGATGCAATGCAGAATGCGTTTCTGTATTAAAAGTGACCGTTTTTTCCTTTCCCGTCAATGCTAAAAGTGCTTCAACGTCTGCTTTTGCATCAAAAAAGTCAACCGGCTTGTCATTGGCATCCCAATGTTCATCATAACGACGACCGGCAACAACCCCTGCCAGCATCGGTTCCTGACGAATGCTGTTGGGTGCTTCTGCATCCGGAACAAACCGCAGTCCGGTTTCAAACAAACGAATACGCTGTTGCTGTCGCTTCTGGTTATATGACGTTGCCTGTAACAGCCCCGGCCATAAACTTACCCGCATAATCGACATGTCCGCCGATATAGGATGTGGCAGCACAAGGCCATTACTCTCAGGGAAAAGTGCATTTTGTATTTTAGGATCGACAAACGAATAGGTAATGGCTTCGTTATAGCCGCGATTCAGCAATACCGATTTCACTGCATTGACCGATAACTGCTTCTCGGTTGCCGGTAACATCGACAACGCCGCTACCGGTGCCTGATTAGGAATACTGTTGTAACCGTATACCCGGGCCACTTCTTCAATTAAGTCTTCTTCAATCTCAATGTCAAAGCGATAGCTTGGTGCCGTAGCAACCCAGCCCTCTTCCGTTTCTTTGGCATCCAGCCCTAAACGCGCAAGGATATCGCTCACTGTATCAGCCGCAATATCAATGCCAAGCACTTTAGCTAAGCGCGCTTTACGTAAAGTCACTTCGGCACGAGTCGGAATATCACTTTCGCTCACCGCTTCAACCACCGGGCCGGCCTCACCACCGCAGATTTCTAAAATCAGTTGGGTAGCACGCTCCATTGCCGTGGCCTGTAATTGCGGATCCACACCACGCTCATAGCGGTGTGAAGCATCGGTGTGCAGACCATACTGACGGGCTTTACCCATAATCGCATCCGGGTGGAAAAACGCGCTTTCCAGCAGAATGTCGGTAGTATTTTCGTCGGTACCGGAATGCAGACCACCAAAGATACCAGCCATAGCCAGCGCTTTGTTATCATCGGCAATAACCAGGGTATTGTCTTTTAACTCAACTTCGGTTTCATCCAGTAAGGTGAGCTTTTCACCGGCCGTTGCCATGCGTACATTGATACCGCCTTCAATGGCAGCCAGGTTAAACGCATGCATCGGATGACCCAGCTCCAGCAGTACATAGTTGGTTACGTCTACAATCGGGTCGATACTGCGTATACCACTTCGGCGCAGTTTCTCGGTCAGCCATAAGGGTGAATCGGCTTTTACATTGACGCCCTTAACTACACGGCCAAGATAACGCGGGCACGCCTGCGGCGCGCTTAAGCTAATGGTAAGTTTATCTTCAATCGCCGCAGCAACCGGTGCAATAACCGGCTCGCACACATCGGCTTTATTCAGTACGCCCACTTCGCGGGCAACACCACGCAGGCCAAGGCAGTCAGCGCGGTTAGGCGTCAGGTCAACTTCGATAGTGACATCATCCAGACCAAGGTAGTCACGAATGTCTTCACCTACCGGTGCGTCCAGCGGCAATTCAATAATACCGCTGTGGTCGTCACTAACGCCCAGCTCAGAGTAGCTGCACAGCATGCCAAAAGACGGTTCGCCACGCAGTTTGGCTTTTTTAATTTTAAAATCGCCCGGCAGTACCGCGCCCACTTTGGCAACAGCAACTTTTAAGCCCTGACGACAGTTTGGTGCACCGCAGACGATATCAACCAGTTCATCATCGCCTACGTTAATTTTGGTGACTCGCAGCTTGTCAGCGTTGGGGTGCTGACCACATTCCACCACTTCACCTACCACCACGCCGCTGAATTCACCAGCAACCGGTTCTACACCATCCACTTCCAGACCAGCCATGCTCAATTGTTCGCACAGCTCATCCCGTGATACGGCGGGGTTAACCCACTCTCTTAACCATTTTTCACTGAATTTCATTTTGCTTTGCCTTAATTGAACTGCTTGAGGAACCGAAGGTCGTTTTCAAAGAATGCGCGCAGGTCGTTAACGCCATAACGCAGCATGGTTAAACGCTCTACGCCCATACCAAAGGCAAAGCCGGTATATTCTTCCGGGTCGATGTTCACCGCCCGCAGTACATTAGGATGTACCATGCCGCAGCCCAGCACTTCCAGCCACTGACCGTTTTTGCCCATCACATCCACTTCGGCAGAAGGTTCGGTGAACGGGAAATAAGACGGGCGGAAGCGCACCTGCAACGACTCTTCAAAGAAGTTTTGCAGGAAGTCATGCAAAATGCCTTTGAGCTCGGTGAAGCTGACATTCTTGTCTACCATCAGACCTTCCACCTGATGAAACATTGGCGTGTGGGTCTGATCGTAGTCGTTACGATAAACACGGCCGGGCGAGATGATCCGCAGTGGCGGCTTCTCGGCTTCCATGGTGCGAATTTGCACGCCTGAAGTCTGCGTGCGCAGCATGATTTCAGGATTAAAGTAAAAGGTGTCATGGTCGGCACGAGCCGGGTGATTGGCCGGAATATTCAGCGCATCAAAGTTGTGAAAGCTGTCTTCCACCTCAGGGCCGGTTTTTACCGCAAAGCCAAGTTCGCCAAAAAACTGTTCGATGCGCGCAATGGTGCGCGATACCGGATGCAGATTACCGTTTAACTCGGTACGGCCCGGTAGGGTCACATCAACCGCTTCTTCTGCCAGTTTTTTATTTAATTCAGCACTACGCAAGGCGTCGCCTTTGGCACTGATTGCCTGCTGAATTTCTTGTTTGGCTACGTTAATTTTTTGTCCGGCCAGAGGACGCTCTTCGGCCGACAACTGCCCTAACCCTTTTAACAGGTCGGTCAGCTTGCCTTTTTTGCCCATGAACTCAACTCTAACCTGGTCGAGCGTTGCTGCGTCACTGGCAGCGTCAATCTGCGCTTTGGCCTGACTGACTATCGCTTCAAGCTCCATGATTTCCCCAACTTCGTACTTAATATGCTGCTAACACCCACCGCTGTTATTGCCCTGTGCGGGACAGCCGCAGCAGCGGGTAAATAAAAGGCCGTTATTTTACACAAAGGATAAAAGCCGCGGCTACCCTAACAAGCTGATTTCAGCAAATAAAATCAAAAAAAGCGGGAAATGGGGCGAAAACCACCCTATCCGGCGATTTTTTTGCTCTGTCAGGCTACTTTATTAACGGGAGTATCGATTTAAACTGCTCCGTGTCAGCCCTTTCAAGCAATTCGAATAAGGCCATTTCCACCCCGGTGAGCTGTGCCCCGGCGCCCTGCATTTTTTGTAGCGCCAGTTGTTTATTGGCCGGATTACGGGATGACACGCAATCGCTGAGCAAATGCACCTGCTTACCACTGGCCAGTAAATCGATCACGGTCTGGTATACGCAGATATGCGCTTCGATGCCACACACCAGCCATTGTGAACGATTCAGGGCTTTAATTTGCTGCTCAATGCTTTCGGTGCGAAGTGCGCTAAAGGTGGCTTTTGCAAAGGCTTCTCCGGCAGGAATAAACTGATTCAGCTCCTCTACCGTGGCCCCGAGTTTATCGGGTAACTGCTCCACAAACAGCACCGGGATGCCCAGGGTTTGCATGGCTCTGATCATGGTGGCTATTGAGTCAATCATGGCGTCGCTGTTGTCGACCAATCTTGCCAGTTTGCCCTGCACATCAATAACGATAAGGCCGGTTTCCTGCTGTACTAACACAAGCTACTCCTGTTTGATAAAGACGCTCTGACTATAGCAAATAACCACCTGAATGTATTAATACCAACCTGTATGACTCAACTGGTTACTGGTCGCAATTTCTTGTTTGTTTATCGTGCATAGCGGCGCTTTTTTGGTGCAAAACCGTGCAGATTGCTTTACGACGACCGCTTTTGTCACCTTAATTCCGTGAGCACCTCAAAAAAATATCATGCCATTCTAAAACAACATAAAATCCTGAAATATATAGTTTTTATTTCAATTTCATGGAATTTGCATTAATTGTATTACTTTATACTTTTGACTAATTAAGACCAAGTGGTCAGGTTTTGGCACGCGATATGCTCTGCCGTGGCGGGACTTTTCCATAACACTCACAGGGAATTCTATGAAGCACACCTATTCGTTTAACCCCATCGCGGCCGGTATTGCGTTATTTTTTCTTAGCAGCCAGTTCTCCGCTTACGCTCAGGAAGCATCCGAGGTCAGTGAAGCTGACGTTGAAAAAATCGATGTTCTGGGTAAAAAAACAGACTACTACTCGATTATGCCGGATGGCGAAAACAGCAGCGCATTTGGTTTGGGCAAAAGCCTGTATGAAACGCCGCGCTCCATTACCGAAATCAGTGAAGATTTGGTCGACAAATTTGCTCTGCGTAGCGTGGATGATCTGGTTCGTCTTACTCCTGGCGCATTCACCAGTTCGTTTTTTGGCATTAAAGGTGCCATGGATATTCGCGGCGAGCCCGCCGATAACTATTTCCGGGGCTTTCGCCGAATAGCTAACCCCGGCGCGTTCAATACCATTGTTCGCGGTGCTGAAAAGCTCGAAGTCATGCGTGGGCCGGTTTCACCGTTATACGGTAGCGGTAGTGTGGGCGGACAGCTTAACTATACCCCTAAATCGGCCAAGGTTGGCGGCAGTAAATACATCGATGAAGTCACCGGTGAACTGTCGGTTACCGTAGGTTCTTATAATCAGCGGATCATTTCCGGTAGTCTTGGTATTCCACTGGAAATCGGTGGTAAGTACGGCGGATTGCAACTGTTTGCTGAAGTGGAAGATTCTGAGTCTTACTTTGACGGCTACGAGCCTTCGAGCGAACTCATTCAGGCCGCCGTTGACTTTGATTTGTCTGACAATACCACCTTACAGTTTGGCCTGCAGTATCAAACCACCGACAGTATTCAGGTACCAGGCTGGAACCGGGTTACTCAGGATTTAATTGATAACGGCACTTATATTACCGGGGCGGCTCCTGTTCGTAACTCCGACAACCCTGTTGGTGCCGATACCCTGTTACCTCAGGAATCTTCTTTTATTGCGCCTTTTGCGCCGAGCTTCCTCAACAACGCATTCAGCAACGTAAACAGTTGGTGTACGGCGGCAGATGCCGGTAGCGGCAACGCGATGTATAACGGCTTTGCAGTGAGCTGTGCCGGTGGCTTTGGAAACTTTTTAGCCGACCGCACGCTCGACAACCCTTATGCACTAACCGATGTTGGCACGGCACAAATTGATCATCAGACGACCTTCATCGACGATAATGACTATGCCGATACCACGGCAGTAACCGCTTATTTTGATATTACCCACGAATTTGACAGCGGCACGGTATGGAAAAACGAAGCGTTTTACGACTACATGGATCACACCAAGTATCAAAGCTGGGGCTTTACCGCTTATTACCCGGATGCTTATTTGTATGAATTGCGCAGCAGCCTGACCTTCGAATACGAGGGCGATAGCTTTATGGCTAACAGCATTGTCGGCGTTAATTATCGTTATGAAGAGCTCGATAATTACGCCGCGTGGATGGATGAAACCTTTGACTTTCGCGATATTATTGTTGGGCCAACGGCTAACGACCGGATCTCCCCGGCATCATTCGATCCATACCAGAATGCCACTTTACTGTATGACGCCGACGGCAACGTCACCGGCGTGGAAGGTACACTAACCCGTAATTTCAACGAAGTACATCTGTCTAAAACCGCTAACGCAGGCACCTTCTTCCTGACCGACGTAACCTACGGCAACCTCAACCTTTTGCTGGGAGCCCGTTACGACTACTTTGATGTGGAGTCTGAAAATGGCTGGGTAGCTTACTTAGGTGATCCCCAGGGTAACGGCGTGATCTCAGGCAGTGATACCGCGTTCAGCTTTAATACCAGCTTGTCATACAATGCCGATGGTATCATTCCTTACGTGACCTACTCAGAGTCGAACTCTCTGAGTACCAACCAGCTGGGCGGGATCATTCCAACCACCATTGAAAACAGCCAGTATATTCAGGAGTCGACCCTGCAGGAAATCGGGGTGAAGTTGAACCTGCTGGATAACCGCCTGTATACCGCTATCGCCTGGTACGATCAGGACAAAACCTACCGTGACAGCCAGACCGGTGCCCTGGTTGCCGTGTACGGAGATGGTCTGGAGTTTGAAATGCGCGCGCTGGTGAATGAAAACCTGTCGATACTGGCAACCGCTACCCATACCAATACCGAAGAAGTCAGTAACGGTGCACTGGCAGTTATCAACGGTGCTGACTTTGCCGCTCAGAATGGCTTGAACCCGGAAGATGTGTATGGTGGCCGGATTGCGGGTCCCCGTTCGGCATTTGTGGGCATGAACACCCGTATGGAACGCGGCGGTTTACCAGATAATATTGTCAGTATTTATGGTACCTGGGCTCAGGAACTCGGCGAGGGTGATGTGACCGGTAGCCTGGGTCTTACCTGGGTAGATGAAACTTACACCGACATTATGCAAACGGTAATGTTACCCAGTTATAGCATTGTAAATGGCTCGGTCAGTTATGCACAGGGTCCTTTCACCGGACTGCTGCAGGTTAACAACCTGCTGGATGAGGAATATTACACTTCAGCAGATTTGTTTGACTCTGTGGTCGTTAAGCCCTCAGCCGGCCGCACCTTCTCGCTAACGCTAACTTACGCTTTCTAAGCGCAGCTTAGCCGACCAAAAAAAGCCCCGGCGTTTGCCGGGGCGCTTGTATTAGCTGTTCAGCGAATCAAATTCCTGACGCGCCTTGTCTCGGCTCATGCCATATTTTTCCTGCATTTTGCCGTAGAACTCTTCGAAGTTCCCTTCCATTTGCTCCACTTCGTCATCGGTAAGTTTACCCCACTTCTGCTTTACTTTACCGGTTAACTGATTCCACTTACCTTTCGCAATATCGGTATTCATGTCTTGCTCCTTGTCTATGAAAAATTGCGCAAGCGTTGAAAAACTGATGCGCGTATGAAAACAACACAAGAACTAATGCGAGAGTTGTACCAACAATTAAATTTATATATTTCAACATATTAAGAATTACGGTAACAAGAATGAAACCATCATAGAAAACTCTTACAGGCTGTTAGTGCAAGAGTTACAAGGCAGGTTGCGAATGCAACCTGCCGGCTGGCTATTTTTGAATTTTAAACACCAGACTGTAGAGCACCGGTACAAACACCAGCGTCAGCAACGTGGCAAAGCCTAATCCAAACATGATCACCACCGCCATGCTGGCAAAGAAGTCATCAAATAACAGCGGGATCATCCCCAGGATGGTGGTAATCGCCGCCATACAAACCGGTCTCACCCGACTGAGTGTAGCGTGAAACAGCGCAGAGTAAGGCGCTTTGCCCTCTTCCAGTTCCAGCTTCACCTGCTCAACTAAGACAATACCGTTTTTGATGATCATGCCCGACAGGCTCAAAAAGCCCAGCAAAGCCATAAAGCCAAAAGGTGCACCGGTGATCAGCAACCCATAGCTAACGCCAATCAATGCCAGCGGAATACAGGCCCAGATAATGCCGGCAATGCGGGCGGAAGCAAACAGCAGCACTGTGGTAATAAACATGATGAGATAACCTATCGGTAACGAACCAAAAATGGCTTTCTGTGCTTTACTGGAGGCTTCAAACTCACCGCCCCACTCCAGTTCGTAACCATCCGGAAGTGGAATAGCCTCTATCTGACTTCGCACCCGGGAAAATAATTTTGCCGCCGTTTCATTCCCCAGAATGTCGTGATCGGCCATAACCGTTAGCGTACGCTTGCGGTCGCGACGCATGATGATGGGATCTTCCCAGCTGACATCAAAGCGTTTTACCACCTGCGTTACCGGAATATACTGCTGCGCCGTGGCCGAGTATATTTGCAGGTTTTCCAGGTTATCGGCGGTTAAGCGCTCCTGCGGCGGTGGCCGGCTGATGATCGGCAATAAATCCGTGCCATCGCGATACACGCCTATTTGTGCGCCGGAGAAACTGGTTAACAGCAGATTGTCCAGATCGGCTTTACTGATGCCCACGCGGCGGGCGGCCGCTTCATTAAAGATAGGACGGATCACTTTGGTTTGCTGACGCCAGTTATCGCGAATATTACGCGCGCCGCTATCGGCTGCAAGAATCGTTTTGGCTTCCTCGGCCAGACGGCGCAGTTCGGCTGGCTCCGGCCCACTAAAGCGCGCTTCAATCTTAGCGTCGGTGGATGGGCCAATTTCCAGCCGTTTGATCTTATAAAAGACTTCGCCGAATTCCGTTTCCATGTAGTCACGTAAACGCGGTAACTGAGCTTCCAGGGCCTCGCCATCGCGCATCCGGATCACCAGTTGTGCATAGGTCGGATAACTTTTCTCAGTCTGGTAAGTGAGCATAAAGCGGGTCAGGCCCTGTCCGACTGTCGAAGTGACTTCTTCCACACCGTCTTCGTTTAACAGGTGTTGTTCGATATGATTAATTTTATCGGCATTCACGCGAATGTCAGTACCGGCCTTATGCCAGATATCCACCAGGAACATAGGCGTGGTCGACGGCGGGAAAAACGACTGTTTCACACTGCCAAAGGCAATCACCGCACTGACCAGCAAGGCCACCATGGCCACTACCGTAACCACGCGAAACTTAAGCGCAACGTGCAGAATGGTGCTGAATACATCGAAAATCAGGCCGTTGTAGAGCTCTTCGCTGCCTTTAAGTTCATCTTCGCCGGCGTTATCGGCATCTTTAAACAGCAACGAGGCAAAAAATGGCGTGAGGGTAATGGCGGTCACCCAGCTTAGCAATAAGCTGACAAACAATACCCAGAACAAACTACCGGCGAATTCACCAGTGGCATCACTCGATAGCCCGATAGGCGCAAAGGCAATAATTGCAATGACTGTGGCCCCCAAAAGCGGCCACATATTCTGACTCACCACGTAAGAAGCCGCCTGGGCTTTGCTGTAGCCTCTTTTCATGGCAATGAGTATGCCTTCGGTCACCACAATGGCGTTATCCACTAGCATCCCCAGCGCAATGATCAGCGCGCCCAGCGATATACGCTGGAGGTTGATTTCCATTTGCTGCATAAAGATAAAGCTGCCGAGCACGGTTAACAGCAGGATAAGGCCAATCAGCAGGCCGGATTTAACGCCCATGAAAAGCAGCAGCACGACTATTACAATGCCAACGGCCTCGGCCAGGTTAAGAATAAACCCCTGCACCGAGTTATCCACTTCGATGGGCTGATTGTAGATAAAGCTGGTTTGCATCCCGACCGGGCGCATATATTCAAGCTCCTCTAGCCGTTGCATAATGCGCTCGCCCACATCCACTACGTTAACGCCATCGGCAAAGGATATGCCTAGCAACAGGGACTGCTCACCGTTGTAATGGATAAGATTCGACGGCACTTCTTCGTAGCCGCGGTAAATACGCGCTACGTCACCTAAGTAAATGCGCTCTGAGGCGCCGGTCTGGCTAATCAGCAGGTTTTCCAGCTCCTGTACGGATTCAAATTCGCCGGTAGGATTGATACGGATGTACTCGTCACCAATTTTGACCTTACCCGCATTTGAGACCTGGTTCTGGCTCACCAGCAACGCGCTGATGCGGCTGGGGCTTATCCCCAGTGAGGCAATCTGTGAACGAGCAATTTCAACAAACACCTGCTCCTGTTGCTCACCCTGCACGGTGACCTTGCCAACGCCTTCCACCAGGATCAGCTCCCGCTTAAGGTAATCCACATAATCGTTGATATCCTTGTATTGGTACCCTTCCCCGTTGATGGCTATCAACATACCGTACACATCGGCAAAATCATCCATGACCCTGGGTGGGTAAACGCCGGATGGCAGAGATGGCGTAAGGTCGTTTATTTTACGACGCATCTCTTCCCAAATCCCGCGCAACGCCTCTTTGCGGTAGATGCTTTTCATTTCTACGGTAATTTGCGACTGGCCCGCCGTAGAAATCGACGTGATATTGTCGACGTATGGTAATTCCTGAATGGCGTTTTCGATGGGGTACGTCACTTCCTCTTCAACCTGAGTAGGCGAAGCTCCGGGATACTGGGTGATCACCATGGCTTTTTTAATGGTGAACTGAGGATCTTCGAGTCTGCCCAGGCCAAAAAAGGCAACAGTACCGCCAATGAGCAGGATCAGCGTGACCAGCCAGCTCGTGGTGCGGTTTTTAACAAAATATCCGGCAATGTTCACCCTTACAGCCCCCGCTCTTTATGCCAGACCCGAATGGTTTCACCAGCCTTTAAGCGGTGCACGCCAGCGGCCACAATTTGCTCGCCATTTTGTAATCCGCCGGTTACCACAAAACCATCGTCGGTGATACTACCTAAGGTAACGGCGCGTTTTTCCAGTTGGTTACTGTTATTCACCACAAACACGTAGCTCTGCTCGCTTGCGCCGGTGCCATCTGAAAAAATGGCCGCGGCGGGCACGTTCCAGCCGCCGTTTTTCACTTTCATGATCTGATCGAGTTGCGCTCGGACAGTCGCCGACATGCCGGGAAACACATTAAAGGTTTCCGGGCGAGCCAGCTGAAATACCACTTTGTAAGTATTAGTCGCGGCATCAGCGTCGGTATCGTATTCTTTTAGCTTGGCTCGGAATACCTGGTCGGGGTGAGTATCAAAGCGAACCTCCGGCTGATACTGACTGTCTTTATCCACATTCGACAACATGTCTTCGGGAATCTGCACAGCAACATCCACGACGGTATTTTTCTGCAACGAAAAGACCGGTTGCTGGGCGGTGATGCTTTCGTAATTTTCTACAAAGCGCTGTGCAACCTGACCAGCAAAGGGCGCGTGTAATTCGGTATAGGCGAGGTTTGTCCTGGCCGACTTTAATGTCGCCTCGGCTACTTTTAGCTGCGCCTGCGCTTCGTCAAAACCGGCCTTAGAAGCCAGTTGTTTATCAAGCAGGGTTTTAGCGCGATCAAACTGCACCTTGGCCAAATCGTAATTGGCTTTAGCCTGATCCACGGCTATCTGATAATCAGTGGGATCCAGTGTGGCCATGGTATCGCCGGTTTCAACATGCTGACCGGCAGTGACATACAGTGAGTTGAGCTCACCTGACACGCGAAAAGCCAGTGTTGCTTCCTCACTGGCTTCAACCACCGCAGGAAACTCTCGGTAACCACCGCGGTCCACACTACTTAAGGTAATGGTTTTCACCAGTTTATCATTTTGGTTTTCGGCGGCGGTGGTTTGTGCTTCACCACTGCAACCGGTAATCGCAATTAACAGCGCAGCGACCAGGCTGCTGCGAGTCAGACTCATTAGGTTCACTTTATCTCTCCTGATAGTAGGCACTGGCAATATACGCTAACTTAAACCAAAATAATATTAAGCAATGTGGTTTTTAAAATATATTAACTGTTTTTAGTAGTGAGGTTTACAATGTCAGATATTATTCCCGGATATTGCACACTTTGCCGTTCGCGTTGCGGGACGTTGAATGAAGTAGCAAATGACCACCTGATCAAGGTACGGGCCAACCCTGAACATCCTAATGGTAAGGCCATGTGTATGAAGGGCAAAGCGGCACCTGAGCTGGTGGACAGCGCAAATAGAATTCTGTACCCGATGAAGAGAACCCATCCTAAAGGTGCCGAGAACCCGGGCTGGAAACGTATAAGTTGGGAAGAGGCTATGTCAACGATAGCCGGACAACTGGAAAAATTTAAACGAGAGAACGGAGCTGAATCTGTCGCTTTCGGTTTTACGAGCCCAAGCGGTACCCCCCTCAGCGATGCAATTGAATGGTTAGAGCGATTTGTTCGTATCTATGGCAGCCCAAACACCAGCTATGGAACTGAAATATGTAACTGGCATAAAGACGTTGCACATCGATGGACCTTTGGCTGCGGCATCCCTGTTGCTGACTATTCCCATGCCGATCTTATCCTTCTTTGGGGGCATAACCCCGCGAATACTTGGCTTGCCCAGGCTAGCGCGATTGGTACTGGTCGAAATAACGGTGCAAAACTGATCGTCGTGGATCCTCGCCCGACACCTTTAGCGAAAGAAGCAAATGCCTGGCTTGATGTCAATCCTGGAACTGACGGTGCATTAGCTTTGGGGTTAAGCCATCTCCTGGTAGAAAGAAACCTGTTTAATCATGAGTTTGTTCGAAACTGGACTAATGGTCCTTTGTTGGTTCGAAATGATAATGGTTATTTTCTTCGGGAAAAAGATATTAACCCACTTGCCATCAGTAATCGCTATACAGTTTGGGACGAACACAACCAGCAAGTCACATTTATCGATTCCGAGACTCGAACTGAAGAAACGCTGACGCCTACAGCTGCACTTGAGGGTAATGTTGAAGTTGCAATAGCTGATGGTGCAAAAATTTCCTGCCAAACGGCGTTTTCATCTTTTAAAGATATGTTGGCTAATTATGACCCAGAAAACGTAAGCCGTATCACCGGGGTATCTGTTGCATCAATTGAAGCCGCTGCGAGTTTGATTGCCGGGGCCAAGAAAATCGCCTACCACAGCTGGTCTGGAGTGGCACAACACACTAATGCCACCCAAACAGAACGTGCGATTGCGACACTGTATGCTTTAACCGGTTGTTTCGATCAGGAAGGATGTAATCGAATCTATGCCAGCCACCCGGTGAATGTGGTTAATTCACCGACACTGATGCCAAAATCACAATGGGATAAAGCATTAGGTCTTGAAGAAAGGCCTATCGGGCCGCCTTCACAAGGTTGGGTTCATTCTCAGGATATCTGGCATTCAGTATTAGAAGGTACACCCTATAAAATTCGCGGGTTAATTGGCTTTGGTGCCAACATATTACTTTCACAAAGTGATACTTCTCTCGGACAACAGGCGCTTGAGGCACTTGAGTTTTATGCCCATGTAGATTTGTTTGAAACGCCTACATCAAAGTATGCTGATATCCTTCTGCCAGTAAACACTGCCTGGGAGCGCGAAGGCCTAAGAACCGGGTTTGAAAGTAGTGCTGCTGCTCAGGACCACATTCAGTTGAGAAAAAAAATGGTCTCTCCGCGCGGTGAAAGCCGTTCCGACCTTGAGATTGTTTTCGATCTTGCATGCCGGTTAGGAATGAATGAAGCGTTCTTCGACGGCAATATTGAGGCAGCCTGGAATTATCAACTAGAACCATTAGGTTTGACTGTTGAGATGCTCAGAAATAAGCCAGAAGGTTACGATATCCCGCTTGAGCATAAAGTCAGAAAATATGCTTTCAGAGACCCAAATAGTGGATATCTGGCAGGTTTCAATACAGAAACAAAACGTGCAGAGTTTTACTCTGAGATCCTTCATCGCTATGGTTACAATCCTTTACCTGAGTATGTACAGCCGCAAGAATACCAGCGCAACGATCCTGATTATCCACTAATGCTGACATCCGTTAAAAGCGGATTCTTCTGTCATAGCCAACATCGAAGCCTGACTAGCCTACGAAAAAAAGCACCTTATCCAACGGTAGACATTTCGGCAGCTCTGGCTGACGAAGAAGGTATCAAGACGGGGGATTGGGTAGAAATTGAAACGAGAGCAGGTCTTGCTCGATTTAGAGCAAAAGTGGAAGCCAAACTCTCTCATGAAACTGTAATTGCTGAGTTTGGGTGGTGGCAGGCTTGTCCTGATTTTGGCAAACCTTCATACCCGGTTAAAGGTGAGTACAGTAGCAATTACAATAGCTTAATCAGCGGTGATAGCTATGATCCAGTCAGCGGTGCTTTACCTTTGCGTTCATTCCGCTGCCGCATTCGCCGCTTGAATGATTTTGAGCTGATAAGACGCCCCTGGGAAGGTCGTAAAACATTCAAAGTCATTGAACTGAAAAAAGAAGCAGATAATGTTACGACAGTTACCTTCCAATCGAATAGTGAAGGCTACTTACCTGATTATGAACCGGGCCAGCATATCACTGTTAGCTGTTGTCCGATGAGCGATTCTGAAGAGATCGTTACCCGGGCGTATTCGCTGACAGGCCCTGCGTTTGTTCATGACCGTAAAACCTATTCCATTTCTGTCCGTCATCAGAAAGCGACTGATGAGAAAGGTGAATATGTAGAAGGAATAATGTCATCCTACATAAACACGCATTTGCAGATAGGCAAGGATGTTGAACTTACGCCTCCTGGGGGGAATTTCATTGTCCCGCTCAATGCCGTCCAGCCTGTCGTAATATTTGCTGGCGGTATTGGAATTACTCCATTCATTTCCTATCTGGAGTCTATTAACCCCCAAGCGGAAGGTCCGGAAATCTGGCTTTTCTATGCTAATCAAAATAGTAGGCTACATGCGTTTAAGAAAAGAATTGCGGAGCTAAATGCGTCTATTGACAGGCTTAAAGTAATTAATATCTACAACCAGCCCCTCGACTGTGATATTCCAGGATTGGATTATGATAGAGCTGGTTATGTTGGTGCGGGAGATGTCGAGGCATATCTTATTGAGAATAATGCTCGTTATTACATGTGTGGTCCGCAGCCTATGATGGATGCGATATCCCGAGGGCTTCAGGAGAGAGGTGTACCTGCATTTGCTATTTTCTACGAGATATTTCGTTCTCCGACAAAAATAAATAATGATCCCTCATTACGTCATAAAGTAATTTTTGCAAAATCAGGAAGAGAAGAGATCTGGACCACGGATAAAGGTACTCTGCTGAATTTTGGAGAAAAACTTGGGATTAAAATGCCTAGTGGTTGTCGTGTTGGACAATGTGAAAGCTGTTCAACTAAGGTGATTGCCGGGAACGTGCAGCATCTGAATGGTGTGGAACCCTCTGATGAGGGTGCATGTTTGACATGCCAGTGCATACCTGCCGGTGATATCACTATTGATGCCTGAGATACGTGGAGAAGGAATCCTTCAACCACCCCTACACCTTCGTGGCGGCACAGACAGGTCTGGACGAGAAGACGGTACGCGACATCTTCAACGGACGCCCGCGCCGAGTTCTTGGGGCGCTGGCACCGCTTCGAGACGCCCCGCATCCTGGGCATTGACGAGCTATACCTGAACAAGCGCTACCGCTGCATCCTGACCAACATTGAGGAGCGAACCCTGCTCGACCTGCTGGCCACCCGCCGCCAGGACGTGGTGACCAACTACCTGATGAAGCTGAAAGACCGGCAGAAGGTCGAGATCGTCAGCATGGACATGTGGAACCCCTACCGGGCAGCGGTCAAGGCCTTGCTGCCACAGGCCCGTATCGTGGTCGATAAGTTCCATGTGGTGCGCATGGCCAACGATGCCCTAGAGAGAGTGCGCAAGGGCCTCAGAAAGGAGCTGAAACCGTCCCAGAGCCGGACTCTCAAGGGAGACCGGAAAATCCTGCTGAAACGCGCTCACGAAGTCTCAGACCGGGAGCGCCTCATCATGGAGACCTGGACAGGCGCGTTCCCGCAACTGCTGGCCGCCTACGAGCACAAGGAGCGCTTCTACGGCATCTGGGACGCCACCACACGGCTCCAGGCAGAAGCCGCCCTGGACGAGTGGATAGCCACCATCCCGAAGGGCCAAAAGGAAGTCTGGAGCGATCTGGTCAGGGCAGTGGGAAACTGGCGCGAAGAGACCATGACCTACTTCGAGACGGACATGCCCGTCACCAACGCTTACACGGAGTCCATCAACCGACTGGCCAAGGACAAGAACCGTGAAGGGCGCGGTTACTCCTTCGAGGTGATGCGGGCACGAATGCTCTACACCACGAAGCACAAGAAGAAGGCACCGACTGCGAAGGTCTCTCCTTTCTACAAGAAAACCATCGGTTACGGACTGCCGGACTTCGCAGAGGAACTCAACTACGGAGTCGATCTATCAACCATCTGAGGGTGGTATCAGATTGATGGGGTGAAGGTGCCCCATCAACCATTAAATCCGTATACCCAATATTTAATCTATTTTACTAGAGGTTGTTGATCTTTGTATGAAAAGCAGCCGGCATAGCAACGAGGTATAATTGTTTCGCCAAAAATAATTAACCGTAATGTTGCTATGCCAAGAACGATGTTAACAGATGATGCGTGGGAAATCCTAAAAGTACTGCTAAAGGAGAGTGGCAGAGTCTATAACAAATATGAGCACCGAAATACCCTGGAGGGCATACTTTACCGAATGCGTACCGGCATTCAGTGGCGGGATTTGCCATCTGAATTTGGTCTCTGGAATACGGTCTACCGACGATTTAATTTATGGTCGAAGAAAGGCATATTGCAAAAGTTATTTGAAAGCTTAGCCTCCGAGGGTGACCCAGAATGGTTGTTTCTTGATGGTAGTATAGTTAAAGCGCATCAGGATAGTAGCGGTGCAGCGGGTAAACAAGATGAGGCCATCGGAAAAAGTCGAGGTGGTATCTCAACGAAAATTCACCTTGCGGTAGATAGCGGTGGCCTGCCCGTTTATTTTGAACTATCCGGTGGTCAAGTGAACGACATCGTACATGCACAAAGTCTGATAATAAACTCCCCACAAGCCGATATTGTTTGTGCTGATAAAGGCTATGACAGTGAAGCTTTTAGAGCTTACGTAGAAGAAAGTGGAGCAGATGCCAATATTCCACGCAAACGAAATAACAAATTAGGTAATGACGATATGGACTGGTGCCTGTATCGATATAGGCATCTTGTTGAAAACGCGTTTTTGAGGATAAAAAGGTACCGGGCAATATCAACAAGATACGACAAGCTAGCTCGAAACTATAGCAGTACAGTCGCATTGGCATTCATGATGATGTGGCTACCAATGTACTGCTGAACAAATAATGTTCAAAGATCAACAGCCTCTAAAAACTTAAATTTAATTTATGACACTAGAGCAGCTACGCATGTTTGTTACCGTTGCAGAGCACGGCAGTATCGCCAGAGCGGCTGAAATACTGCACAAAACCCAGCCGGCTTTATCCATTGCTATCAAACGTTTTCAGGAGGAATTACAGCTTTCCTTGCTGAAAAAAACGGCAAATCGATTGCAATTGACCGCTGACGGCCAACGTTTATTGCCCCATTGCCGTTATCTGTTACGTCAGGAAAAGGATATCGGCACACTTGCTTCTCATTTAAAACAGGGCCATGAGAGTAAAATCGAATTCGCTTTTGATACTATATGCCAGCAGGACAGTTTTTTCGACGCCATCATCACCACCCAACAACGATTTCCGCAAACCGAGTTATATCTTTCGGCGGTGCAGCGCTTAGGAGCGATTCAGCGACTCATCGATGGTACGGCGGATATCGCGGTCTCCCCTTGGACCCATTCGTTTCACGAACTGGCCAGCTTTGAAACCCAGCCCTTCGGCCGCTTCGAAGTGGTAGCCGTTATCCACCAGCGACTGCTCAAAGAGTTTAACCGCTTGCCCACGTCCTCCAGTCAGCTCAGGGACATCCCGTTACTGATGCCACAGTCTTTTGATATTGATCTGAATATTGAAAAAGTCATGGGCGTGGTGCCAAGCTCAACCATTCGAACCAACGATACAACCACCCAGAAGGGCCTGTTATTGCGCGGGGCTGGCTGAGGTTATATTCCGCACAATACCATTACCGAAGAACTGCAAGCGGGCACGCTGATACAACTGGTATTGGATGATGTGACCTCATCCATTCGTGGCGAGATAAACCTGGTAAGGGAAAAGAAACGCCCCCGGGGGCCAGTGGCGACGTTTTTATGGCAGGCATTAACGGCTATGGCTACATCTTAACCGGCCGTTAAGCCGGTTAAGCATTACTGATTAACGGTTATCAGCCACCTTGCTTTCATTCCCGGCAAACCAGTCGAGGCGCATATCCCAGTGATAGCGATGTTCCGGTAACAACGGCGGTTGTTCGGCATCGATTTCGCTCAATACGTTAGTCGCTTCGGTGATGGTGGCATCACGGCCAAACAGGTAGCTCTGCTCCTTCACGATGGTCTGATAAGCTTTGTTCAGCGCCAGGGCACGCTCCGGGCTCGGGGTAATAAGCTCATACACCGAGTTAGCCTGTTTTACTTTTGCTTCGTTTAGCTTACCATCTGCGTTAAACCAGCGTGCCAACATTTCGGCGTTCTGGCGGAATTCATCACCGCCTCCAACACGCTTCATGTAGGTGAGAAATTCACCTTCCTGCTCATTGATATTGGGCACGTCGTCAATTTCGCGCAGATTGATGTAACCCCAGCCTTTGGCTCCAGACACCTTACGGGCAAAGGAGAAAGTCTGATCAAAGGTTGAGCCCACGGTTTTATGACAGCCATTACAGAAAGCCAGCTCCTGTTCATGCTGCGGGCGCAGTTGCCCCTGTTTATCCTCAATATAAGCATTCAGTGTCCAGCCAAAGCCGTTATCAATGCCCTTTTCCTCGCCCAGATAACGCGTTTGCGGAAGCTTTTCAAACGCTTTGTCTTTGGCTTCCGCATAATAAGCCGAGGCCAGACTCTCTTTGCTGCGAAACAGTGCTTTTTGCATGTAGCGCACTTCTTTCATGCGCGGTGCATTGTAAATTTGCCCCTCGTCATCCACCCCAATATAACGCACGGTGTGCAATAGCTCTGTGCCCTGCGGATAAAGCTGATAGCTGAGTTCAATACTGCTGGCATCGCCAACAAAATGACTTTGACGCTGAATGTGAGTGACTGCCTCACTGAGCGCGCCGTCGCCATTTAAATCCATGCCGATAACCATTTCATTAAGTTGCGGCACCGCCAGGGTATTTACATCTTTAAGGGCCATTTCCAGCAGCGTCAGGTTGGCCAGATACACATCTTCACTATACTCGCCCTGACGCTGCTGAAACGCGGCGGGTAAACGGATCATGGCATCGCCGGTTGAGCCGTTAGTGGGCCAAAACGTGCTTGGGAAAGGCTTGTAGTTATACGCTACCCAGCCGCTACCATCATTAGCAATGCCATGCTCACCGAAGGCTTCATCGGGGTAACTGAGTTGCTTAATCTGCATCTCAGCCGGTAAGCCATTTTCAGTGCTGGCGGTATAGTTATCCTCGCCGATATAGTCCAGAATCGCTTTATCACTGATATCAGCAATCAGCTCGCGACGGTCCACAAACAGGTTTTTCCAGCTGTTGGTGAGTCCTACATCTGAAAATTCATAGTTGCCCTGCAAGGTACCATCGCCCATCTGGTTGGGCCGGTTCTCGCTTTTATCGTAACTCTGGTGGCAGGCGTAACACGGGTTATTTTTGCCGTTGGTTTTGGTATAGCACTGCGGTGGAATAACCGACTCAGGGTTATACACCTCATTGTGCTCCATGTACGCAAGTGCGGGGATGTCATCCCCTTCCGAATAGGGATAATCCGTGTCTTGGGCGCTATTTTGTAGCGCGCTTTCGTCGTTACAGGCACTGATAAGCAAGGTGCTCAGCAGTATTACCGTTGATAGTGATATTGATGTTTTTTTCATAGTTTTATAATCGAGTAGGAGGGAGTTTTACAACTCCCGTCCTCTCACACCACCGGGCATACGGTTCCGTACCACGGCGGTTCATATTAACACTGGAACTGTCGGTGACAATCCAGCAGTGACACCAGCCCCATTTTATCGAACCACCCTTTCCTGAAGGCTTGGTTCATGTGGCTAGCCCCCGCATTCCACCATGCGCCTCGTTGGTTGGTCGATGACCACCATGCCCGATTCTCGTCAATGCCTGCCTTCATTAAGTTTCTGACCCGGGTGTATACGCGTTTCCATTGCCGCCATAGCAAACAGCGGAGTTTTCGTCGTATCCAACCGTCCAGTTCCTCCAGCACGCCTTTGACTTTTGTCAGGCGGAAGTAGCTTATCCAACCTCGAAGCACTGGGGTTAATGCTTTAATCGTTTCACTGACTGAGCGTGAACAATGCCCGGTGGTCATTTCGCGGATTTTATCCTTGAAACGATTTACACTTTGCGCAGCTATTTTCACCCGGCTCTCTTTGTGCCAGGTAAAACTATAGCCTAAGAACTTACGTTCCCATGGCCGGGCTACCGCGCTTTTATCGGCATTGACTTGCAGCTTCAGCTCTTCTGACAGGAAGTCGGTGATGTCGGCCAGTAGGTTCTCGCCTGCTTTCTGACTGCTCACGTAAATATTGCAGTCATCGGCATAGCGGCAGAAGCTATGGCCTCGTCGCTCTAATTCCTTGTCTAAGCTATCCAGCAGGATGTTTGATAGCAATGGTGATAGTGGGCCGCCTTGTGGCATGCCTCTGTCCCGTGTTACTCGCTGGCCGTTGTCCATCATTTCCACTTCAAGGAAGCGGCGGATGAGTTTCAACAGCCGTTTATCTTCTATCAGGTTCGCCAGTTTCGACATTAAAATGTCATGGTCTACCCGGTCGAAGAACTTCTCCAAATCTATGTCTACGACCCACCGTTTTCCGCTACGTATGTATTGCTGTGCTTGTTGCACGGCTTGCCATGCATTGCGGTTTCGTCTGAATCCGTAGCTGGAATGGGAGAAGTGCGGTTCCACCAACGGACTTAGCCGTTGTGCTATCGCTTGCTGGATGAGTCTGTCTACCACCGTTGGGACGCCTAACGTCCTGACGTCGCCATTCGGTTTCGGGATATCCGCTTTACGGATGGCCCGTGGCAGATAGCTGCCCTCTGTCAGTGATACCTTCACACCTTGCCAGTGCTGTTTCAGCCACGGTTTTAAATCCAGCGTGCTCAGGTTATCTACACCCGCTGCGCCTTTATTCTCCACCACCCGCTGATAGGCCAACATCATATTGGCTCGGTCTGTCACTGCTTCCATCGTCACCGATGGTTCCGCTTTCGTTCGCCCACTGACCGCCGTGTCAATTTCAGCACCCGTGGCGTATCCCGACGGGTACCGCCCGTCATCGCACTCACTGGCCGCAGTATTCTGCGCTTGTGCATCATTAATCGACATCGAGTAACAGTGTCCTAATCACGGTTAATTATGTTCAGCCCTTCATGCTATCGGTTTACTAGCACTACTACGGCCTCGGCTGACTTCTGATATCCCATCCCAACATCTCTCGATGTCAGTAGCACACTGTTTAAAAAAAAATCAGAGGCAGAACACCAGACCTCCCGGGGTAATTCGCGCGACCTTCCTGCTTATGCCTGTCGGCTTTACGTTGCTGCATTCCGTGCAAGTATTGGGCTTTAGTGATAATCGCCACCTCACCCTGCAACAACGCCTAAACCGCTTCCTGTTCGTCAGGCCAGCATTTTGCCTTCGGCTTCCTTCAGATTTCACCTCGCGATGAACACCCTTGCCGTTCGGCTAGCACTTCCCCTTGCCGGGTGTGCAGAGGACTTTCACCTCCAAGTCATCGACTCACCACCACAATGAATCGAACAGTGCTTTCGCACTACGCGCCATGCCCGGCGCACAACGCAAAAATCCGGGTGCCAGGCACCCGGACAAAATGGAAAGGGTGTTACTTACTTCTGAGCTGGCTCATACATCCACAGGGTATTGTTTTCCTGGAAGCCATCTTCACCAATCAGAATACGGCCATCGTTCATTACGATAACGTTATCCGGCTGGGACAGCTGATCCACATCACAACGCTCTGCACCGGTCAGGCTCGAACGGTAAGTAGAACCCATTACCACAGGTTCGATGCGAGAGATATTGTAGTTTTCGCCAAGACGAGCACGGTATACCCCACCACAGTCTTTAACGCGGGTAGACAACTGCATGTCGCCTTCGCCGTCAACCATGGTGTTATCGATGTCGGCAATGCCGATATACAGGTAAGCATCAGTAACGATTTCACCTTCGATAGTATCTACACCCTCAACGGCTTCCTGAGCGCGCTTCTGATTGATTGAAATACCTTCCAGCTTACGCCATTCTGCCGTTGCGCCCATGGCTTTCGCCGCCGCACGTGACTCAAGGAACGCCACACGGTCATCCATTGGCTGACCGGCAGTCACTTTACCACCGCCGTTGGCCCAGGCGGCAACATCAGCCAGCGTGATATAAGAGCTTTCGCCATCAACATAATCGTCGGTGCCGATACCATTGTACTCATCAATCCAGGCACGGATGGTCAGGTTGTCGCCACTGGCCAGCTCTACCCACTCAACATCAAAGCCAGTGGTAGCCGGATCGTTCTGGCCCACATCCTGAGTCAGTTTCGCACCATATAAGGTACCGGCGCTTAAATCTTCAGCTACATCAGCAACAAACTTGAACAGCACGCCGCCGGTATCGTCCTGAGACAGATACACAGTGCGGCCATCAGGCATTACCGTTGAGTTTTCGTGCTCATAACGGCCCATCGCAAAGTGCTTCACAATCACCGGCTCGTCGGCAGCAGGCTCAGTGACTTCAGCAATGTAACCATAGTTATACGGGTTTGGTACATCTGGTGCGGTCATTTCCCACATGCGGCCGATACGTGCGTTGGTAGCCACTTCATTGGGATCATTCCAGCTGGCATCAGTGGTGCTGTCGACAGTTGAATCAACTACCCACTCTTCTGATGTCAGTGGTGTACCCCACGGTGACATTGAACCAAAGCAGTTAGCGGCGGTGCCCCATACTGGTGAGAAGTCGAGCATCATGACATCGGTAACTGTCCACATGCCCTGTTCATCACGTTCGATCTGCATACGGCTCATGCCACCTGGCAGCTCTTCCCAGTTAGAAAACAGGAAGCCCTGGCCATCGCCCGTTGGCAGGAAGCCGTTAAAGTCAGGCATATCGTTTTCCAGCACCAACGTTCCGCCATCAAGGGTATAGATGTGGCCCAGACCTTCAGGCAGATCACCGTTGTAAGTGTCACCAGTCTGACCTAACACCTGATACTGACCAATCGCAGTGGTGACCAGTTGCTTTTCTTCTTCCGATGCTGGTACCGGTGAATCCGGTAAAGTAGCTGGCAGATTATTAAAGTTAACGCCGGCTAGTACACCTACAGTACCGGTATTGATTGGCATGCTGTTAATGCTGTTAGTAGCAGTATTGGTGCCCGACGGGTGCTGCACGTTAAAGAACAGATCGCCCTCGTCAGTCAAAAAGATACCGGTGACTTCAGCACCCAGTGGTACGGTAGCGATACGGGTTAATTTACCTACAGAATCGCCGCTCTCTCCCTGCGGGCCTTGTTCGCCTGGTGCGCCCTGTGGGCCTTCAGCACCCGTTGCGCCATCAACACCGTCATCACCGTCCAGTGAACAAGCTGATAACCCCATTGCAATGGCAAGCGCCAGCGCAGAGTAACGAATACCGCGAAATAGTTCTTTTTGCATTATTTTTTCCATCTTGTGTGTGCATGAATACAGCGGCCTGAGTGCTGTACCCGGATTAAATTTGCGCGCATAGCTTGAACACAAGGTGTGAAAATGCGGTGAAAGCCACATGACAAATAGGTGAAGGTTTTATTAATACAATATAATAATCAGCAAGTTAGAAAAGCGTTGCGGTGATAAGACAGGCCAGCAGCCATGCAGCAACCACCTCTTTTGAGCAGCGGTTAGTGCGCCTGTGCTTTTTCGTAAGAAAGCGATTTTTAATTGCGGGCTTAAAAACTACGCGGCCTGCCTGACGGCATTAAAGCCTTCAATAAAGCCACTGATAAATTCAGGAGCAGCCAGCCCGATTAGCAGGCATAAGGCAGATATCAGCATCATATTGCGGTTGTTTTTTCTGTAGCCCAGGGTCATTAAGACGATAAAGAGAATAAGGCCGGTAATTTCCAGATAGACCATGGTTAAATCCTTCTAACTTATAGTGATAGTACGGCAAGCCGCGTACCAGACAATTTGATCGCTGTTATTGCAGTGGCCAGCTTCTATATAGCTGAAGTGCTAGTATTGCCGGTTTTGATTTTTGTGGTCAAGTGTACCAGCTGTGGAATCTTCATTGCAGAAACGAAAAACGGCGAGCATCCTGCTCGCCGTTTTCCGAAAGAACTTAAACTTAATTAGTTAATAATTAAGCTAATGCGCCTTTAGCCGCGTCGACTAATGCGCTGAAAGCCGCTTTGTCATGAACTGCGATGTCGGCAAGGATCTTACGATCGATTTCGACAGACGCTTTTTTCAGACCGTTAATGAAACGGCTGTATGACATACCGTTTTGACGAGCCGCAGCATTGATACGTGCAATCCACAGTTGACGGAATTGACGCTTACGCTGACGACGATCACGATAAGCATATTGACCAGCTTTAGTTACAGCCTGTACCGCTACGCGATAAACGCGTGAACGAGCACCGTAATAACCTTTAGCTTGTTTTAAAACTTTTTTGTGACGTGCACGTGCAATAGTGCCGCGTTTAACTCTTGCCATTATTCAGTCTCCTCGATTAAACGTAAGGCAGCATGCGCTGAACTAATTTAGTATCAGAGTCATGAACCAGTTTTTTGCCACGCAGGTGACGTTTACGCTTAGAGCTCTTCTTAGTCAGAATGTGACGTAAGTGAGACTGTTTGCTTTTAAAGCGGCCTGAGCCCGTTTTCTTGAAACGTTTGGCAGCACCACTAACAGTTTTCATTTTAGGCATTGCTAAAACTCCGCATTGTTTAGGGTGGCTAATTATCGGTGTGCAGTCACCTTTATAGCCAGTTAATGTTTGCAGCAGGGTGTTTTGGGGTGCAGATTCCCAAAAACTTTAGACCACTACTACTTCTTAATTGGGGCGAGCACCATGATCATCTGACGGCCTTCCACACGACGTGGGAAAGACTCGCAGTTAGCAATGTCTTCCAAATCGCCTTTAACGCGGTTTAAAAGTTCAATGCCAATCTCTTGGTGAGCCATTTCACGTCCGCGGAAACGGATCGTGACTTTGGCTTTATCGCCACCTTCCAGAAAGCGACGCAGGTTGCGCAGTTTTACCTGGTAATCGCCTTCATCAGTGCCAGGGCGAAATTTAATCTCCTTGACCTGAATTTGCTTCTGTTTTTTCTTTTGCTCTTTCTGAGCCTTCGATTTTTCGAAGAGGAACTTACCGTAGTCCATAACTTTACAGACTGGCGGCTCAGCGTTCGGACTAATTTCAACAAGATCTAAACTTGCTGCTTCGGCAGAACTCATTGCTTCGCTTATCGAAACAACGCCTAACTGGCTTCCATCAGCGCCAATTAAGCGCACTTCTCTTGCAGTAATTTCATCGTTAATCCGGGCTTTATCACCCTGAGCCTTATTGTTAGCGCCTTTAATGTGCTATTCCTCCAACTACTTTAATCTTTACCTGATTCCCTGTTTTCAACAAGTTATATGGAAATCAGACACTTGCTTATATGTATAATACAACGACAGCCACGCTGCATAATCAGATGCGCGAGTATACCGTTATTTGATGATTTTTCCAGCGATTTCTTCATTCGCTAACGCAATAAAGTCTTCCACAGGCATACTGCCTAAATCTTCACCACGACGGGAGCGCACAGCAACCTTGCCTGCTTCCATTTCTTTATCGCCAACCACCAGCATATAAGGTACGCGTTTTAGCGTATGTTCACGAATTTTAAAGCCAATCTTCTCATTTCTCAAGTCGGTCTTCACTCTAAAGCCCTGCGCTTGTAGAGAATCGACCACCTGTTGGGCATATTCGGCCTGATTATCGGTAATGTTCATCACCACCATTTGCTTAGGTGCAAGCCATAATGGGAATAGCCCGGCGTACTCTTCGGTTAGAATACCAATGAAGCGTTCCAGTGAACCCAGTACCGCACGGTGAATCATTACCGGTACTTTACGCTCACCGTCTTCTGCCACGTACGACGAGCCTAAGCGGCCTGGCATGGAGAAGTCGGCCTGCACGGTACCGCACTGCCATGCGCGATCCAGACAGTCGTATAAAGTAAACTCGATTTTCGGACCGTAGAACGCGCCCTCACTCGGCAAATATTTAAATTCAATATTCTTGCTGTGCAGTGCATCGGCCAGGGCTTTTTCGGCTTTGTCCCAGATTTCGTCACTACCCACTCGTTTTTCCGGACGGGTAGACAGTTTCACTTCGATTTTTTCAAAGCCGAATGTGCCGTAGGCATCATAAATCATGTCGATACAGTTACACACTTCATCGAGCATCTGTTCTTCGGTACAGAAAATATGTGCGTCGTCCTGGGTAAAGCCGCGTACCCGCATCAGGCCGTGTAATGCGCCAGAGGGTTCATTGCGGTGACAGCAACCAAACTCTGCCATACGCAACGGCAGATCGCGGTAGGATTTAAGGCCCTGGTTAAAGATTTGTACGTGACCCGGGCAGTTCATAGGCTTAATAGCATACTCACGCTTTTCTGATTCGGTGGTGAACATGTTTTCGGCGTACTTGTCCCAGTGTCCGGATTTTTCCCACAGGGTACGGTCCATCATTAATGGCCCTTTTACCTCGTCGTAGGCATATTTACGCAGCATGCCACGAACAAATTTTTCCAGCTCGGTATAAACCGACCAGCCATCGTTATGCCAGAACACCATGCCCGGCGCTTCTTCCTGCCAATGCCACAGATCCAGCGTTTTCCCAATTTTACGGTGATCGCGTTTTTCCGCCTCTTCAAGGCGAGTCAGGTATGCTTTTAACTGTTTCTTATCTGCCCAGGCGGTGCCGTAAACCCGTTGCAGCATTTTATTGTCGCTGTTGCCACGCCAGTAGGCACCGGCCACTTTCATCAGTTTAAAATGATGGCAAAACTTCATATTTGGCACGTGAGGACCACGGCACATATCCACGTATTCTTCGTGGTGATACAAACCTGGCTTATCATCCTGGCTGATGTTTTCATCCAGGATTTCAATTTTGTACGGTTCATGACGCTCTACAAACGCATCACGGGCTTCCTGCCAGCTAACGGTTTTCTTAACTACATCGTAGTTAGTCTTGGCCAGTTCCAGCATGCGCTTTTCGAGCTGCTGAATATCTTCCTGAGTGAGCGAGTGCTCCATATCCACGTCGTAGTAAAAGCCGTTGTCGATGACCGGACCAATGGCCATTTTAACATCCGGATAGAGCTGTTTAATCGCATGCCCTAATAAGTGCGCGCAGCTGTGACGAACGATTTCCAGACCTTCTTCGTCTTTAACGGTGAGGATCTGTAAGTCTGCATCGTGTTCAATGATATCAACCGCATCCACCAGCTCGCCATTCACTTTACCGGCAACGGTGGCTTTAGCCAGACCAGGACCGATATCGTTGGCAACATCTAAAACTGAGACAGGGTTATCGAAGGAGCGCTTGCTTCCGTCAGGAAGAGTAATAACTGGCATGAAATATCCTTACAGTGGTGACACCTACTCTGTGCCACTTGTGCATTTAATGGTCATAAAAAAACACCTCTAAGGGTGCGTGATGGGCGCATTAGCCGTTGATTACCGGGGATTATAACCTGACAAACCGCACATGCAATCATAGATTCGATACAAAGACGAAGAAACGAGCAATCCGGGTAAATTTTTTTAATATACGCTTAAAACATACTAACCTGCTGTTTTACGCGAACCTTTAAGTGCCTGATTCAAGGTAGATAATTCTTTGTCGGTAAGATTACGCCACTGGCCAGGTCTAAGCTTATTCAGCTCTATATTCATGATCCGCGTACGTTTTAATTTAGTCACTTCGTAACCTAAGAATTCGCACATACGGCGTATTTGCCGATTCAGTCCCTGGGTGAGGATGATAGTAAACTTATATTTGCCGTTTGCAGAAACTTTGCAGGGTTTGGTCACTGTGCCTAAAATGGGCACGCCTTTGGCCATTTTTTGTAAAAAGCGCTCACTGATCGGCTGATTTACCGTGACTTCATATTCTTTGTCATGGGCATTTTCAGCACGCAAGATTTTATTCACAATATCGCCATCACTGGTGAGCAGGATTAGCCCTTCAGACGGTTTATCCAGCCGGCCAATCGGAAAAATCCGTTGTTTGTGACCAATGGCGTCGATAATGTTGCCTTTTACATGGCGCTCAGTAGTGCACGTAATACCGATGGGCTTGTTGTACATAATGTACACGCGATCAGATTTGTCTTTAGCCACAGCGCCAATGCGCTTACCGTTGACTTTGACTACGTCGCCCGGCGCCACTTTGGTACCCAGTTCCGGTAACTTGTCGTTAATGGTGACGCGTTTTTGCTCAATCAGCTTATCGGCCTCACGACGAGAACAAAACCCGGTGTCACTGATGAACTTATTAAGACGCTTTGTGTTCTCTGTGCTCATACTGCATCCTCATTAACGCGCGCTGTTACGAAGCGCGGGATTATACAGCCAGCCACTGCGGATGGGCAACACAGCCCACCGAGTTAACTGCCAGTATTCATGAAAGATACCGGAAACTTATTGAGATCAAAGCCCCACAGTGTTGGCAATAACCAGTACACGGCGAAGGACAGTAAAATAATCGAAATAAAGTTCATCCAGATGCCGGTTTTGAACATATCCGCGATTTTCAGGTATCCCGAACCAAACACAATGGCATTGGGCGGTGTGGCCACGGGCAACATATAAGCACAGGAAGCAGCCACAGTGACCGCTACCATCAGCGTGTAAGGATGGACATCCAAAGCCAGCGCCATGGGTGCCAGGATAGGCAACAGAACCGTGGTTGTGGCGAGATTGGAGGTGATTTCGGTAAGAAAATTCACCGCTGCAATTAAGATCGCCACCAACAAAAACAGCGGTAAGGCTTCAAGCAGTATCAAATGCTGTCCAATCCAATTTGCCAGCCCTGATTTTTGAAAACCGCCGGCAATGGCGATGCCGCCGCCAAACAGCACAATCGTTCCCCAGGGCATTCGCACCGCTTCTTCCCAGGTCATAATAGGCTGTTGTTTGTTTTTTGAAGAAAACAAAAATAGGCTGGTCGCGCCGGTAATGGCAATAATGGTATCGTCGAGTTGCGACACAAAGTGTTGCAGATAAGAACGGAACACCCACATTAACGCTGTCCCAACGAACACGGTAAGCACCAGCTTTTCCTCATAGGTCATGGGACCCAGTTCATCCCTTAACCTGGCAATTTCCTCGCGGCCACCGGGGAACTGACTGTCTTTGCAGGCAAAGGCAAAACGGGTGAGGTACACCCAGCAAATGGTTAGCAACACCACGCTGATAGGAAAGCCAAACATAAACCAGGTGGCAAAACTAATATCTATGCCATAGATTTGCTGCAGGATACCGGCTAACACCAGATTGGGCGGCGTACCGATAAGCGTGGCCATTCCGCCAATAGAGGCCGAGTAGGCAATTGCCAGCATCAGTGCTTTACTGAATTGTTCACCTTCCCTTGGATTTAATGCTGAATGGCCAAGAAACTGGCTCGCCACCGCCACCCCTATGGGTAACATCATCACCGTAGTGGCCGTGTTAGAAATCCACATCGACAAAAAAGCGGTAGACAACATAAAACCCAGAATAATTCGTGGCACGTTATTGCCAACGAAGTAAATAATGTTCAGGGCGATACGCCGATGCAGGTTCCAGCGCTCAATAGCAATCGCCAGAATAAAGCCACCCATGTACAGGAAAATGTATTTATGCCCATAAGAGGCCGTGACATCGGCGATATTTACGCCGCCAAACAGCGGTAACAGTACAATGGGTAATAATGCCGTTACGCTAATCGGTATGGCTTCGGTGATCCACCAGGTTGCCACCCACAAGGTAACAGCCAGCACAGCCACGCCCTGCTGACTCAGATTGTCAGGACTGAATCCCAGTAAAATACCCAGAAAAACTGCCGGGCCGAGGCCCAGCCCTACTTGCTTGGTTGAAAGCGCCATAAGAAGAAACAACGTATTGTTATGGTAGTAACTTGTTATAAAGACAAAAAAAGTACATTAAATCAAGCGCTCTCGTTTGTTATGTTGAGCGGTTTGTCGGATTCAGACAGTTAATGTCGCCGAAAACACCACTGATCGTCGTGGCTGGAACTGGCAAACAGGCAAATATATTCCATACTCAGGAAAAGTGTGAAGATGCATACAACCATGTGGCAATTTATCAGCGAACAAATCAGTGAGCACTCCGGCCACTTATTTGTCTGTCAGAACCGTCAGCCGGTAGCCGGAGGCGACACCCACCAATGCGCGGTTATTCGCGATGACAGCCAGCGCTATTTTGTTAAATACCGCACACTGACCTCGGTAGACAATACCGAACTGGACGCCGAAGCCGACGGTTTAAAAGCGCTCGCCAATGCCGCCCGTATTCGCACCCCAAAAGTGATTTGTTACGGTGTACTGGAAGAAGATCATCAGGTACATGAGTACCTGGTAATGCAGTATTTAAAGCTGTCGCAAAGTGCCAGCGAAGACTGGCTGACCTGCGGTAAACAGCTGGCCCATTTACACCGCACTACCAGCGGCCCGGAATATGGCTGGCCCCGGGATAATTACATAGGCCGCTCGGTACAGGTGAATACTGCCACCGACAGCTGGGCCACCTTCTTTGCTGAAAGCCGCATCGGGGCCATGCTGGAACTGCTGGCGCGGCAAGGCCATGTGTGGTGTAACATTGATGTCTGTACCACGCAGATTTACCATTTTCTGCAGGATTATCAGCCGCAGCCATCTTTATTACACGGCGATCTGTGGAGCGGTAATTTGGGTTTTCATCACCATCAGCCGGTATTATTCGATCCGGCTGTCTACTTTGGTGACAGAGAAACCGACGTCGCCATGACCGAATTATTTGGCCGCCTGCCCGACGCGTTTTACGAGGGGTACAACGCTATCTGGCCGCTCGATGAGGGTTACCGGAGCCGGCGCAAGCTATACCAGCTTTACCACATCCTTAATCATGCCGTATTATTTGGCGGTCATTACCTGCAGGCCGCGCAGGACGACATCGTACAACTGAATCAACAATTACTTTAAGGGCAGTTCATTGCAGGAATCTGGCTGGCAGCACCGTGCCAGGGGGATGCTATATTCCCTCGCGTTATTGGTGAGTATAACCGCTTGTTCACCGCATCAGGTGAGCGACGATATCAGCGAATACAGCGAACGGCTGAGCCGGGTACTGGAGACCGGGCTAATTACAGCTGAAGTGCAACCAGCATCTGACTATCCGCAGCGTGAATTGCTGCTTTCAGCGCCGGCGCAGCTGGACATTAACCTGACTCGTTTTTATCAGTTGCAGCAGTGTGAGCTGGGCAACCTGGTGGCCGAGCGCAACACGGCGCTGGGCAAAATACAGCATTATTCTCAGCGTCTGGTGTATGAACGCCAGCTGTTGGCGGCATTGGCAGACTGCATAACCTTTGTGAGCCAACAAAACGATGAGACAGCGAGTGAGTTGCTGGCTGCGATGGAAAACTGGTATGTGGCCAAGCAGGCAGCCTACCCTGAGCACTGGAGCAATATGCTGGTGCTCAGCGACGAGACCCGGGCCGCCTTCAGCCGGCCTCAGCCAGCTCAGCTGTTTACCGATACCCTGGACATTGCCGGCCAACTCACATTGTTTCGGCAACTCGACAGTTACTTATCGCCCGGCGCCGATATAGAGGCGAGTCTGGAAGTACAGCTGCAGGGGATTGGCGCTACCCGCTTACCTGCCTCGGTATGGCAGGCTCAGCATCAGATAGCAACGCGCTTACCCACTCTTACCGCACAGCTGGATCCCTTGCTTGCCAACACAGCCTGCCCCGATGGCAGTGCCACAGAGCAGGCAAACATTTTACGCAATGTGTTTTACCTGTTTTTCATTGAGCGGATCCAGCCCCTCGGCGGTCATATCAACGATTTTAACTATCAGTTTGCGCCGCTGCTAAATAAATGGCGCGAGGAAGAAGCGCTGCCCGATTCGTTCCGAGCGTTTATAACCGCCCGGCAAACTCGTTTTGCCGCCTATCAGCGGGCTATGCAGGACCATGTGAAATTATGGCAGCGCTTTTTGGGGCGCTGTCATTTATCCCCTACAGCCCCCGGCTAAAGGAATATCGCTACACAGTATGCTGTAGCGAGAGGTAGGAACCCAGGCCGATGGTAAACAAAAAACAGCCCCATAAAGAGTGCTCAATAACTACCACCGCTGTGGAGCGGCTTTGCAGATAGCGCATACCAAACATGGCTCCGCCTACCGCAGACAGCGCTACTGCCAGCCAGTTACCGTAAATGGCATGGGCAAAACCAAATAAAAAGGTACTCGCACCCAGCCGCAGCGAATGGGTGGGCAGAATGGCTTTATAGCGGTGAAAGAAAAATGTACGGTAGATAATTTCCTGCGGGATCACCGAGAATAACGGGTAGAGCAGCAATGTTAGCAGCCACAGAGAGGTTTGTTCGGCTGGCCATTGCAGGAATGACTCCGGTAACCAAAAGTACACAATGGCTGCAGTTGCCAGCGCCCAGGGTAAAAACAGGCGCAGCGACGCTTTGAGATGAGGTTTACCTTCCTGCCAGTTCCATAACCGCACCCGTTTAAAACTCTGATCAGACACCAGCAGCCACAAACAAACGCCGCCAACACCCGCCAGCAATACCAGCAGATAGGGACCAAATTGTTTTACCCCGGCCAGAAACAGCAGCGGCAATACAATAAACAGGCTGAACAACTCAAGCCAGCGTTTTACTTGCATTAACGATAACCCATACCAATATGAAAAATTTATGACGCTAAGATGAATTTTATACTAATTTGACGTGACAAACGATTAATCAGCGTATTTTTTATACTTTTCACCGAGCTCTGACTCGCACCTGTATAAAGGTTGTATAGGCGGGTGAGCTACGCAAAATATATGCACAATCGCCTGGAGCATCGGGCCGTTTGCCAAAGTGCTGGGAAATCAAATGGTTGAATTAACGGCAGTGAACCGCGACGCACCGTCTTACAGGTATTGGTAGCGCAAAGAGCAAAATGAAGGGTAAATGCTGCGGTGTTCGCGGTAAATATTACCGGCCAGTAGGCCTGGCCGACTCACCGTATGGATTACCGTTGTGGAACTGATTAGCTGTCTACTCTAACCGCATGACCAAGGGTATCGGACAGGATGCGCCGTATCTCATTGCCAAGCTCTCGGAAAAACACCCGCCCCGGCGCAGTATTCCGCCACACCAGATTATGCTGACGCTCAATTGGCGTATATTTTAATTCACAAACATGCAGTTCGTCGGGTTGATGTAATTCAGAGTGAACATAAAGGCCCGGCAGAAATGCTACGCCCATGCCCATAACCACCATTTGCCGGAGTGTATCTAAACTCGTGCCCTCGTAATCCCGGGTCACCTGGGCGCCGATTTTCATACAGATCTCATGGATCTGATGGTGAAAATGGTGAGCTTCTTCCAGCGTTAATACCGTTTCGCCATGAATTTGCTCCGGCTCTATGTAACGAAGGCCGGATAAAGCGTGGTCGCTGGGCACCACAAATTTTAAGGGTTCGATGAACAGTTTACTGGCTACCAGTTGCGAGGATTCCTGGGAGCCCGGCGAGATAATGATATCAAAATGTCCATCGAACAGGCCCTGCACCAGTTGCGTGGGCGCGGCTTCTCGCACATAGAACTTTAGCTTGGCGTACCTTTTATGTAACTGCGGCAATATAAATGGCAGCAAATACGGCCCTAATGTTGGCGGCACCCCGAGCCGGTAGGTAGTTTGGTTACCACCGGCAATGTCCCGGGCTTTCTCTTCAAACCGAATGGACGACTGCAGCACATCTTCTGCCAGCGGCAACAAGGCCCGGCCTTCCGGCGAAAGCAGTGTGCCACTGCGGGACCGTTCAAACAGTGATATACCGAGACTTTTCTCCAGCACGTTAATTTGTGAGGTCAGGGTTGGCTGACTTATGCCCAATACCTGCGCCGCGCGACGATAACTTAGTTCCCGCGCCAGTGCCACAAAGTAGCGAAACTGCGTGTAGGTAACTGACTTGGTTGAGGTGACCATAAACTTAAGTCCAAATAAACAATGCCAACATATAGCCTTAGACTATCACGAAGTAAACTATTTTTCTATTAACCTATCAGGTAACAATGATTTGGTATTGTATATAATTTTCTATTTTCATATTTAGGAGCGACTAAATGGACCACGTTATCTCTGGTGTTGCAAAATTCCAACAAGAAGTTTTTCCAGAAAAGAAGGCAGCGTTTAAAAAGCTTGCCACTGGTCAAAATCCTGAAGTGCTTTTCATTACCTGTTCTGATTCACGTATCGACCCGAATCTGGTCACGCAAACAGAACCGGGCGACCTGTTTATCTGCCGTAATGCCGGTAATGTAGTACCGCCACACAGCAACCAAACTGGTGGTATGACGGCGTCTATCGAGTTTGCTGTTGCAGCGCTTGGTGTTACTCACATCGTTGTGTGTGGTCACTCTGACTGTGGCGCGATGAAAGGTGCCATTGCCCCGGAAGCACTTACCTCGCTACCTCATGTAAAAGAATGGCTGGGCCACTGCCGCGTTGCTACCGATGTAGTGAAAGAGCGTTGTGGCTGTGACTCACTGAATAAAGATGACCACTTACAGCTGGTTACCGAAGAAAACGTAGTGCAGCAACTTCAACATCTGCGTACTCACCCTGCGGTAGCGGCTAAAATCGCCACCGGTCAGGTACAGCTGCACGGCTGGTTCTACAACATCGAAACGGCTGAAGTACTTAACTACGATGACCAAGCCGGTAAATTCGTGCCAATGGAGTCTGCTTTTGCCGCCGAGGAGCAACTGGTAGCAAATAAGTAACAGGGATCTTGTAAATGAAATTGGACCTATCTTTCAGTGAAATAAAGAACGATTTACCCGCCAGTATCGTGGTGTTTTTCGTTGCCCTGCCGTTATGCCTGGGTATAGCGCTCGCCTCCGGTGCGCCGCTGTTCTCCGGTATTATTGCAGGTATCGTCGGCGGTATCGTTGTCGGTTTATTCAGTGGTTCACGGCTGGGCGTTAGTGGCCCGGCTGCGGGCCTCGCAGTCATCGTATTCGACGCCATTGCCACCCTGGGCAGCTGGGAGTTATTCCTGGTTGCGGTGGTGTTATCTGGTGTTATTCAGCTTATTATGGGCTTTGCCCGGGCTGGTTTTATTGCGTATTTTATCCCCACGTCAGTGATCACCGGTATGCTGGCCGGTATTGGATTACTGATCATTCTTAAACAAATTCCTTACCTGTTTGGCTGGCATGCCGACTTCCTCGGCGAGGAAGTCTTTGTGCACGCCAATGGCGAGAATACCTTCTCTGCTATCGAACATGCGCTTGGTTTGATGTCGCCTGCCGCGATACTGATTTCCGGCGTATCGCTGGTTCTGCTGGTGATTTGGGATAAGTTTCTGGTGCCACGTCATAAAATATTCCAGCTTATTCAAGGCCCTATTGTTGTAGTGTTGTTAGGTATTCTGGCTTCAGTAATGATGCGCCAGGCCGGTACGCCACTGGATCCGAGCATGCTGGTATCATTACCGGTAATTAACAGCTTTAGCGACTTTACCCAGGAGTTGGCGTTCCCGGACTTCTCGCAAATCTTTAATATGGACGTGCTCACCATTGCTATTGTAATGGCTGCAGTGGCCAGTATTGAAACCTTGCTGTGTGTGGAAGCCACCGACAAGCTGGATCCACACAAAAATGTGACGCCGACCAACCGTGAACTGAAAGCTCAGGGTATGGGTAATATTATTTCTGGTCTGGTGGGCGGCTTGCCGATTACGCAGGTTATCGTAAGAAGCTCGGCCAACATCGCGTTTGGTGGTAAAACCAAGCTGTCAGCCATTATGCACGGTGTATTCCTGCTGGTGGCGGTACTGGCGATATCTTCCATGTTAAACCTGATCCCGCTCGCCTCACTGGCTGCCATTCTGATAGTGGTAGGTTATAAGCTAACCAAGCCGGTCATGTTTAAGGTGATGTATCAAAATGGCTGGGAACAGTTTCTGCCGTTTGTTACTACCATTGTGGTGATGATTTTTACCGACCTGTTAACCGGTGTGTTTGCCGGACTGGGCGTGAGTATCTTCTTTACCCTTAAAAGCAGCTTCCTTAATGCTTATCAGTTTAAAGAAACCATCAATGAAGACCATGGTGAAACAACGCATCATATTGTACTGGCCGAGGATGTTTCGTTCTTTAATAAGCCAAGCATTCTGAAAAAGCTCAATTCGATACCGGGTAATTCAAAAGTTGTGCTGGATTTCTCTAACACCAAGTCCATTGCATTTGATGTGAAGGAAATGATTAAGGATTACATCGACCAGGCACAAACGAAAAACATTCAGGTCGAAACTATCAAGTTTTAACTCCACGCCGAAAACCCGGTATCCCAACCTACCGGGTTTTCAAACCGCGTCGTTAACGTAAAAGGCAGCCATTTGGCTGCCTTTTTGTTATATCTATCCCACCTTAGTTGAATAAAATGCCCCGCACTTATAGCTTTTAACTATCACGAGGTGCGCTATTTTTCTATGAGACTATAATATAACAATATTTTAACAATCATAAATCTTACAAACGACGAGGAGCAAGTTGGTATGGATCATGTCATTTCTGGCGTAGCAAAGTTTCAAAATGAAGTGTTCCCGGGAAAAAAAGCCGCGTTTAAGAAACTCGCCAACGGCCAAAATCCGGAAGTATTGTTTATTACCTGTTCTGATTCACGTATCGACCCTAATCTGGTCACTCAAACTGAACCGGGTGATTTATTTATCTGCCGTAATGCCGGCAACGTTATCCCGCCCCATAGTAACGAAACTGGCGGCATGACTGCCTCTGTTGAGTTTGCGGTTGCAGCACTTGGAGTTACTCACATCGTAATTTGTGGTCACTCAGACTGCGGCGCAATGAAAGGAGCGATTAACACAGAAGCGTTGTCCAGCCTGCCCCATGTGAAAGAATGGCTGGGTCACTGCCGGGTAGCGACTGAAGTAGTAAAAGAGAAATGCGGCTGTGATGAACTGAATGCAGAAGATCATTTACAGTTAGTCACCGAAGAAAATGTAGTACAACAGTTACAACACATCAAAACACACCCGGCGGTCGCAGCAAAACTAGCCACCGGACAGGTAAAACTGCATGGCTGGTTTTACAACATTGAAACTGCAGAAGTCACCTGTTATCAGGAAGAAACCGGTAAGTTCGGCCCCATGGACGAAAAATATACCGCCGAGCTGGTTTCTAAACACAAGTAAACCTAACAACTGTTAAGGAAAAGTCATGAAGAACTTATTTGCTAATGTTCGTGGCGATATTACCGGCGGTATTACCGCCGGCGTAGTTGCGCTGCCGCTGGCACTGGCGCTGGGCGTTGCGTCCGGTGTTGGTCCGATGGCAGGTATGTATGGCGCCATTGCAGTGGGCTTTTTTGCGGCACTGTTCGGTGGTACGCCATCGCAAATCTCCGGCCCGACCGGGCCAATGGTGGTGGTACTGGCCGGTTTATTTGCCAGTTTATCAGGCGACGTAGAGCTCATTTTTACGGCCGTTTTACTGGCGGGTTTATTCCAGATTTTATTTGGTTTTCTGGGCATAGGTAACTATATCCGCCTGGTGCCCTACCCGGTTATTTCGGGCTTTATGTCGGGGATCGGGGCCATCATTATTATTCTGCAGATTGGCCGCTTACTGGGCCATGAACCACCAGGAGGCACCCTGGGTGCACTGGGTTATATCCCCACCGCGCTGGCCGACATAAACTTTGCCACCCTGGCACTGGGTATCGGTACACTGGTGATTGCCTATAAATGGCCAGCCAGCCTCGGAAAATATGTTCCGGGCGCACTGGCTGCGTTAATTATCGGTACCCTTGTCAGCCTGTTCATTACCAATGTCCCCATTTTAGGCGACATTCCAACCGGACTGCCAAGCCTGCATCTACCCACTTTTGAGAGCTCTACGCTGTTTTTAGTACTGGAAGCGGCGTTTATTCTGGCCATTCTGGGCGCCATCGACAGCCTGTTAACGTCACTGGTTGCCGATAACATGACCCGTACTCGTCACGACAGCTCCAAGGAACTGATTGGTCAGGGTATCGGTAATACCGTAGCCGGCCTGATTGGTGGTATTGCCGGGGCTGGCGCGACCATGCGTACCGTGGTTAACATTCGCAGCGGCGGTAAAGAACGCTTATCAGGCATGGTGCATGCGCTGGTACTACTGGCTGTTGTGCTTGGCCTGAGCCCGCTGGCCAGTGCTATTCCGCATGCTGTGCTGGCCGGTATTCTGGTAAAAGTGGGCCTGGATATTGTGGACTGGAGCTACCTGAAACGCGCTCACAGCGGTCCCCGCTGGGACTTTGCGCTGATGCTGCTGGTACTGGGTTTAACCGTATTTGTTGACCTGATCACAGCCGTAGGTGTTGGTGTGGTATTAGCGGCATTGGCTTACGTTCGTCAGATTGCCCAACTGCAAATTGAAGAACTCAAGAAAATTCCCGATACGCTCAACGATCCAAAAGAAAACGCGCTGCTTGAAAAAGCCAAAGGCAAAGTCAGTATCTTTAGTTTTGGCGGCCCGTTAAGCTTTGGTGCAGCGGCTGATTTAGGTCACCACGTACGCGAGTGGGTTAAGCCTGGCTCAAGAGTGCTAATACTGGACTTCTCCAGGGTGCCCACCATGGACGTATCCGCTTCTATGGCCGTGGAGACGGTAACATCCGATGCCAAGAGTTCCGGCCGACAACTGATGGTATGCGGCGCTTCCGACAAAATTAAAGAAGTACTGGGTAATGTGAATGCTTCCTCTGCGGAAATTCTCACCTACCCTACCTTACTTGAAGCTCTGGAGTCGGCAGTGTCGATTATCGAGGATAGCGGAAAAAAGTCGCCAAAGCATGATGGCAGTTCCACACTGTCTCATGCTTAACATGTAATCGATTATGAAAAGAGCGTCAACTGGCGCTCTTTTTTTGTGCCTGGAAAAACAGATACACCTTTGGCGCTTTGTCCGCTACACTAATTATGAAATATACGTAATAGCTGGACTTTGAAGTGGCTGATAATAATGGTGTTTTAGCACGAATTCGTGACAAGTATACCGACTTGTCGCCCTCTGCGCGGGCTATCGCCAATTACCTGCAACAGTTTCCGCTGACCATCATCAGCGACTCCACCGCCGAAATTGCGGCCAAAACCAATACCTCCAAAGCCACCGTTAGCAGGCTGTTTCGTCAACTGGGTTATGCATCCCATCAGGATGCCAAACAGGACGTAGTACTGCAGCGTGACGCCGGTATTCCGGTTAAACAAACGCTCACCCAGCATGATTATATTGCTGCCGAGCTTGGCAACCTGCAACGTACCCTGGAGTCGATTCCGGGCGAAGAAATTAACCAAATTGCCGCCATTCTGGCCAAGGCGCCGCGGATCACGCTTATTGGCTATCGCAACAGTTATCCGGTGGCCCTGCACTGCCGCCAGCAACTCAAGCAGATCAGGCCCAATGTTCGGTTATTACCTCAGCCAGGGCAAAGTCTGAGTGAAGATTTAATGGATCTGGCAGACGACGAAGTTATCGTGGTGTTTGGCTTTCGCCGTCGCCCACGTATTTTTGCCCGCATGATAGATGCATTGCCCCCTCAGCGCACCATTTTATTGACCGATCCCACCGGTCAGGTTTATCAGGACCGCGTCGGCCATACGCTGGTATGTCAGTTGGGCAACCAGTTCGCCTTTGATAGTTATGCCGCGCCCATGAGTCTGGTCTCCGTAATCTGTAACCAGGCCTACACATTGCTGGGAAAGGAAGGCGATCACCGGGTGTCCACCATCAGTCAGCTCTATGCTCAGATGGGTGAGCTCGACCCGGAATAACCTGTTGTCATTCATATTCTGAAACAATCAAAGGCTTGGCGAATCCTGCCGCCAGCGTAAAATACCCGCCACTTACAGGAACTAAGTGAACAGGATGCCGTACGGATGCTCAGTCAACCCAGCGAAAACGCGTTGGCGCTTAACCAGATTTGCAAAACCTATGCAGACAAACCGGTATTAAGTCAGCTTAACCTGGCTGTCCCTTATGGCAGTGTGTACGCGTTTTTAGGCAACAACGGCGAAGGAAAATCCACCACCATCAGAGTGCTCACTGGCCTTGAAGCACCGGATGCTGGCAGTGTGGCAATTTGCGGAGACTCGCTTTATACCCGGCGTCGTGCCTGGTTATCACGCTCAGCCCGGTTTGTGCCAGACTACCGCCTGTTACACCGGCTTGGCGGACTGATTGATGCGCCCAGTCTTTACCCCAACCTGACCGCCGCCGAATTTTTATCCATTGGCTGTGCTATTAAAGGCCTGCCGGTCAGTGAAATAGACCGGGTATTAGCAGTGGTCTCCTTAACCAATGCCGCCAAACGGCTCATCGGCCAGTTCTCGTTAGGCATGAAACAGCGGCTCGCCATTGCCCACACATTACTGGGCGATCCCAAATTGCTGATCCTCGATGAGCCCACTAACGGCCTCGACCCCAGCGGTATCCGCGATATCCGTCAGTTGCTCAGTGAACTACCGGCCAGCACCGGCACCACGGTATTTTTCTCTACCCATAACCTCGACGAAGTGGAAAAAATGGCCACCGTTTTGAATCGGATATCCCAAGCTGGAAAGCCGCACAACAGTTCAATATGACGCTGGAAGTGGGCGATGCCAACGCTGCTCATACGGAACTTTTAAAACACGGTTTTCGTAGCACAATTACTGCTCCCAACACGGTACGGGTCGACAAACTGCCCCGTAATGAGCAACCCCGGCTACATGCCCTTTTGGTGGGTGCAGGCATTGAGTTATTTCAGTCTTACCAAAATAAAGCCTCGTTAGAGCAATGGTTTACCAATGAACATACCGATTAATCCATTTCCGGGCCTGAGCCGACTGCTGGTAGTTGAGTGTCTCAAGCTCAAGCGCACATCAACGCTGCTGATGGTATTTGCCCTGCCGCTACTGGTGGTGCTGTTTTCCACGGGATTAGCCGTTAAATCACAAAATCTGCAAGCGTTTGACCACCAGGCCTGGCAACGTTGGTGGATGGGCGTCATGGCGTTATGGAGCTAATTTATGCTGCCGATGTTTATTGCGCTCATCACCGGCGCCATTAACGGTAATGAGCACAAAAATCACGGCTGGCGCCTGATGCTGGCACTACCTGTCAACCTCTACTCACTTTATATTGCCAAACTGCTCCTTGCCGTGCTGTTAACCGCGACCGCTCTGCTATGGCTGTGGATGAGTGGTTTGCTTGCCACCTTGCTGATGAACGTATTAGGGACACCAGCGGAAACGGAATACGGCCGGGTATTACTCAACGCGATGCCAGCCTTAATACTTACTTCCCTGCCCGTACTGATCATCCAGCACGCGGTGAGCTGGCGGTTTGGCAACATCATTGTACCGCTTTCGGTAGCGGTAATGGCCACCATGGGCATTGTACAAATTGGCAGTTCAGAATACTGGGTCTGGTATCCGTGGAGCTATATGACGATGTCGGCAATGGGCGGCACTGCAGAGCTTCGGCATCTCGCAGTTTGGTTATCACTGGCCGTGGCCACGGGGTTATTCTGGTTAAGCACGTTACTGGCAGCCAGCTACAAACGCGCTGGCTAACAGACAATCGCCCCGACAGATATTACCAGCGCTCAGGACTAAATCTGGTTTCAACCTTACACACCCGTATCAGTCGTTTTTTGCTCCGGTAAATGCTCGGTGCGCGGATCAATCTCAAATGCCGCAGGCGTGGTAATACCCGCCGACGGCTGAAATGTGGGATGCGAGTCACTGGTATCAGGTAACACGTGACTACGACGGCGAATAATCACGATAACGGCAAACAACAATAAAAAGAATGTCATATAGGCATAAAGTCCTTTAGCGCCCATAACCCCCATCAGAAACGCGGCTAACGGTCCGCCGATGGCAGAACTGATGCCATAAGTGATCAGCATTCCACTGCCAATGGGCAGAAAATCCTTTGCCATGGCATTGTCATTCACGTGGGCCAGACAAATCGCATAGGAGGTCATACAGGTACCGCCCCAAAAAAACGCCAGTATTGCTGCCGGCCAGCCGGCAAAACCCGACCAGTAGGACGCCAGCACAATGCCCAGTGAAATGAAACCGCCCGCCAGGGCGTTGTAGATTAAAATGATACGCCTGTCATAGCGGTCGGAAAAACGCCCTACCGGGATCTGGAAGCAGGCCCCCCCTAATACCGTGGCCGACATAAACATAGCCAGTTGGGCATTACTAAAGTTGCTCTCGGCGGCAAAAACCGGCCCCAGCGACCAAAAAGCGCCGGTGACCAGACCCAGGATCACTGCGCCAATCATGGCGATATGCGAATGCTGCCAGACTTTCTTAAAACTCACTTTTACATTGTTGACCTTCGCTGGCGCCAGCGACAGCGTTAGCGATACGGGTATTATCGACAGCGCAATAAAGATTGCAGCAATACTGAATAGTAACGGATAACTGACATCCGCTAACAGGAGTAGCTGTTGAGCCAGAGTGATCATCAACAGGTTGAGCATCGAGTAAAACGATAAAATCGTACCGCGATTACTCGCATCGGCGCGTTCATTAAGCCAACTCTCAATAATCATATACAACCCGGACACCCCAGCGCCCAGAGCAAAACGCAGCGCCAGCCACAACACAAACGACGGTAACCAGGCAAACAGCGAGGTGAAAATGAGATAAGCACAGGCCAATACCGCGAACCCACGGATATGCCCCACCCGCTTGAGCACATGAGGCGTCGCCAGGCAACCTCCGATAATCCCCAGAAAATAGGCCGAACCGGTTAAGGCGACTTCAATGGCAGAAAAACCGAGCTGATTGGCGGCCACCGGCAATAGCGTCAACAGTAAACCATGACCCAGCAGTAACAGTGCATCAGACAACAACAGCGCGGATATCGGGATCAGAGAACGAACCATAAAAACAGTCACGCGAAGAAAAGTATTACCTTTACGATACAGAGTGAACGTAAAATTGCCAAGGCGGTCAGTATTTTTAACGCTGATAACCCGAACACCATGCCCTTACCGACCGGTTACTCCCCGGGGCGCACCTGCACTGTTAACAAAAAACACAACAATTTAACAAACGTTTCACTTGACTTATGAGTGAAACGATTGTTTCATAGAGGTATCCTTCTGTAACATTAAACTTCATGGATCATTTTACCGTTAGTTCGCCATTTGTCTGGCAACCAGCGCCCACTGTGGTGCCTGCTGAACAAGCCAGTACACCTGCTCTTAATGCAGTAAACGATAGCGTTAATTCGTTGTCGGGCCTGCGCGTGGCTGTGAAAGACCTGTTTGCTATCGAAGGTACTGCCACCACAGCGGGTAATCCGCACTGGCTGGCAACGCACCCGTTAGCCCAGTCCACTGCCAGCGCCGTGTCCAAACTGGTATCAGCAGGTGCCGAAGTCGCGGGCAAAACCATTACGGACGAACTGGCTTACAGCTTAAACGGGCAAAATATCCATTACGGTACCCCGCAAAATCCACTAACGCCTGAGCGCCTGCCCGGCGGTTCATCCAGTGGCTCGGCCGTAGCAGTATCGGCCGGTTTGGCCGACATTGGCCTGGGCACCGATACCGGCGGCTCCATTCGCGTACCCGCCAGTTATAACGCTCTGTACGGCATGCGGCCTACTCACGGTCGTATCAGCACCGACGGCCTGGTAGCCCTCGCCCCGGGTTTCGATACTATCGGCGTGATGACAAAAAGCCTTGATCTGCTCGAACGTAGCATGAGCTGTTTATTCGACTCGCCGGTGACTGATACCCCGGCTCTGACGTCTTTGGTGGTGTACCAAAAGGCGGTGGATAACAGTGAGCAGGCAAGCGCCGCTAATCAATGGCTTGCTTCCCTGCCAATAGCCAGACAGGCAGGTGATTTCAGTCAGCTGGAACAGCTACCGCTGGCTGAAGCATTCAGGGTGTTACAGGGGCGTGAGATTTGGCAAACCCACGGCGAGTGGATCACCAATACGCAGCCGGTATTTGCACCGGATATTGCCGAGCGACTTAACCAAAGCGCGCAGATCAGCGACGCTGAGGTAAAGCACGCAACACCTATACAACAACAGGTACGTCAGCTGTTAGCTGCACTGCTAAACGATAACCGCGCCATTGTGCTGCCCACTACGCCGGGTTGTGCACCACGGTTAACCGCCAGTGCGGCCGAACTGACTGACTACCGCAAACAATTATTATCATTAACTGCCTTAGCCGGACTGGCGGGTTTACCACAACTGCATTTGCCGTTATTTCGTCTGAATGACGCACCCTGTGGCTTATCACTGATAGGCCCTGCGGGCAGTGAAACCAGCCTGTTTGCTCTGGCTCGTACCCTTACGGAATAAGAATAGAAAGCATGACAAAAAAACAACACACTGCTTTTACCGCGCCACATTATGCTGCATCGACAGTCGGCAACGATATCCTGCAACGCGGCGGCACCGCCATTGAAGCCATGGTCGCCGCAGCGGCTTCCATTGCGGTGGAATACCCGCATATGAACGGCCTTGGTGGTGACGGTTTCTGGCTAATCAGTGAACCGGGCAAAGCGCCGGTAGCTATCGACGCCTGCGGCACCGCTGCCGGTCTGGCCGACAGCGATTTTTATCAGGGCCTCGATGCTATTCCCTCGCGTGGCGGCAAAGCGGCGTTAACCATGGCCGGTGCTGTGGCTGGCTGGCAAAAAGCGCTGGAGATCAGTGCCAACTGGCAATCTTCAATGCCGCTGCAGGACTTACTGGCCACCGCCATCAGTCAGGCTAACTGGGGCATCGAAGTAACCCAGAGTATGTCGGATGCCAGTTTCAAAACCTTCGATGAGTTAGCCGGTGACGAACATTTTGCGCAGTTTTTAATTAAAGGTAAGGCCCTTAAAAAAGGTAAAATTGTTAAACTCACCAAGCTTGCTAATACCTTACAGCGGCTGGCCGACAACGGCCTGAACGATTTCTATCATGGCGATATCGCCCGCGAACTGGCAGCGGATCTTGAGGCCGCTGGCTCACCGATTCGTCTGAGCGATTTTAACCAGTACCAGGCCAACGTCGTTACGCCGCTAAGTGTCTCAACCTCGAAAGGCAAACTTTACAACCTGCCGGCGCCTACTCAGGGCATCGCCTCGCTAATTATTCTGGCTCTGTACGACCGCGTGGTCAGCCAGGGCAGCAGCGACGCCGATATGGTTCACCTGCTGATTGAATGTACCAAACAAGCCTTTATCAAGCGCAACGAATACCTTACCGATCCGGGCCGTTTAAGTGTTGAACTCGACAGTTTCCTGACCGATAAAGCGCTCGATGAAATGGCCGCGGCCATTAAGTTGGACAAAGCCCTGCCCTGGCCGCAGGAAGCCAAATTGGGTGACACCATCTGGATGGGGGCCTGTGATAACGAAGGCCGCATGGTCAGCTATATCCAAAGCCTTTACTGGGAGTATGGCAGCGGTGTGGTAAGCCCGCAAACCGGTATTGTGTGGAATAACCGTGGTACATCGTTCAGCCTTACGCCCGGCCACTTACAACAACTCAAGCCCGGCTTAAAACCGTTTCATACCTTAAACCCGGCCTTTGCTGAGCTTAATGATGGCCGCCGGATCAGCTACGGCACTATGGGCGGTGAAGGTCAGCCACAAACTCAGGCTGCCTTATTCAGCCGCTATGTATACCACAACCAGCCACTGGATAAATCCATTGCCCTTGGCCGCTGGTTACTGGGTCGCACCTGGGGCGATCAGTCGCATAACCTCAAAGTAGAACGCGACCTTAACGAATACGTTGGCGAAGATCTGCTGGCCCGCGGCCACGATATGGTGGTGGTTGATGCCTGCAATGAACTCATGGGCCATGCCGGCGCAGTGGTATTGCACACAGATGACACCACCGAAGCGGCCACCGATCCGCGCAGCGATGGCAAAGCCTTCGCGCAAGCTTGTACCGCAACAGGAGAAGTACAGTAATGGATGCAATCATGGAGTTACTGCCAACGATTCTGGCCCTGATGGCCACCGGCGTATTTGCCGGTATTCTGGCTGGCCTGCTCGGCGTAGGCGGCGGTATTGTTATTGTGCCGGTACTGTACTTTTTGTTTCAGGCCCTTGGCGTGTCGGCCGACTCTGCCATGCTGATTGCCACGGCGACCTCACTGGCAACAATCATTCCTACGTCGGTTAGCTCAATCCGCGCGCACCGTAAAAAAGGCAACGTCGACAGCGAACTGCTCAAACGCTGGGGCCCGTTTATATTGCTCGGCGTACTGCTTGGCAGTTACGCGGTAACCCAGGTGAACGGTGAAGTATTAACCCTGCTGTTTGGCGTTATTGCCAGCTTGTCTGCCATTAACATGTTTATCGGCAGCAAAAGCGCCTGGTTTAACGACCTGCCTGGTGCCCTTGGCCAGCGCATTATTGCCATTTGCATTGGCTTATTCAGCGCCATGGTCGGCATTGGTGGTGGTACCCTTACCGTTCCTACCCTGACCTTTTGTAATTACCCGGCGCACCGTGCAGTAGGCACCGCCGCTGCGGTTGGCCTGATCATCTCGCTGCCGGCAGCGGTAACCATGCTGATTTTTGGTCAGGCGCCAGCCGATGCGCCCGATGGCACCATCGGCCTGGTTAACCTGATTGGCTTTGCCGCCATTGTCCCCCTTACTGTGTTATTCGCACCGGTTGGTGCTGGCCTGGCCAGCAAACTGGATGCCGCAAAGCTCAAGAAAGTGTTTGCCGTGGTACTGCTTATCACCGGCGTAAGAATGCTTGCTCAGAGCGTGCTCTAGGAGAAAAAATGAAACCCTTAACCATGCCACCCCGACTGCTGATGGGCCCAGGTCCGATAAACTGCTATCCGCGGGTGTTAACGGCCATGTCACAACAGCTGGTTGGCCAGTACGACCCGGCTATGACCAGTTGCATGAATGAAGTGATGGCGTTGTATCGTCAGGTCTTTGAGACCAACAATCACCATACTTTGTTAGTCGATGGTACTTCACGCGCGGGTATCGAAGCCGTGCTGGTCTCCGCACTGGAGCCCGGCGATAAGGTGCTGGTGCCCATTTTTGGCCGCTTTGGCCACCTGCTGTGTGAAATTGCCGAGCGTGCCGGTGCCGAAGTACACAGTATTGAAGTGCCCTGGGGCGAGGTATTTGAACCTGAGCAAATCGAAAAAGCCATTCGCGAAGTACAGCCTAAAATGCTGGCGGTAGTTCAGGGCGATACCTCCACCACCATGCTGCAGCCACTGGAGCACTTAGGTGAGATTTGCCGACGCTACGACGTGTTGTTCTACTCTGATGCCACGGCATCCATTGGCGGTAACCCGTTTAAAACCGATGAATGGCAGCTCGATGCGGTATCCGTTGGTCTGCAGAAATGTTTAGGCGGCCCTTCTGGTAGCGCACCGATAACCTTAAGCGATCGCTATGTAGAACTGGTGCGCAAGCGTCATCACGTTGAAGCCGGTATTCGCGAATCTGCCCACCAGTCAGGCTCGGGCAGTCGCATACGCTCTAACTACTTTGATATTCCCATGCTGCTTGACTACTGGGGTGAGGAACGCCTGAATCACCACACCGAAGCCGCTTCGATGCTGTTTTGTGCTCGGGAATGCGCCATTAATCTGATCGAGGAAGGCATTGATAACAGTATTGCCCGCCATAAACAGGCCGGCGATGCCATGCTGGCCGGTGTACAGGCGCTGAACCTTGAGCCTTTTGGTAACCTCGCGCACAAAATGCATAACGTAGTGGGCGTGGAAATTCCTGATGGCGTGGATGGCGAGCAAATCCGCCAGCAACTGTTGCTGGATTTTAATATTGAAATTGGTACCAGCTTCGGTCCGCTGAAAGGCCGTATCTGGCGGATTGGCACCATGGGTTACAACGCGCGAAAAGATGCCGTACTGCACACCCTGCAGTCGCTGGAAACCGTGTTACGCCGCGCCGGGCACAAGCTGCCTGCTGGTGGTGGTGTTGACGCCGCGCTGGATAGCTTTTCGGGTTCATCACTATGATGGATTTTGCCAGCCTGGCCAACCAGGTGATGTTACGTTGCGATCAGCTCGGTGCGATTACGCAGTCGCCCGGCATCGTTGACCGTCGCTACCTTACCCCTCAGCATCGTCAGGCGAATGATGTAGTCGCCCAATGGATGCGCGAGGCCGGAATGACAGTCTGGCAGGACGCCGCGGGTAATCAATGGGGCCGTTATCACAGCACCGACGCCAACGCGCGTTCACTGGTGCTTGGTAGTCACCTCGATACCGTGCCCAACGGTGGTAAGTACGATGGCATGCTAGGCGTCATTGCGCCGCTGGCGGTGGTACATCATTGTTTCGAAAACGGCATCCGTTTTCCGTTTCATATTGATATCGTCGGCTTTGGCGATGAAGAAGGTACCCGCTTTGGCTCTACGTTGCTGGGTAGCCGCGCGTTAACCGGCCGCTGGAAAGAAGACTGGCAGTTACTGCGTGATGAGAACAAGGTGTCACTGCCTGAAGCGATGACCGAGTTCGGTCTGGCTTTCGATAAGGTGGGCGATGCAACGCTTAAGCCCGACAGCGTGCTGGGCTACCTCGAAGTACACATAGAACAAGGGCCGGTACTGGAAGACAAGAACCTGCCGGTAGGCTGGGTAACCGCAATTGCCGGGGCTAAACGCCTGAATGTGCAGTTAAACGGTATGGCCGGGCACGCGGGTACGGTCCCCATGGATATGCGCCAGGACGCCCTGGTTGCCGCAAGCGAAATGGTCCTGGCGGTAGAGTCTATTGCCAGCCAGTTTGGCATTGTGGCCACCGTCGGCCGACTAGAAACCAGGCCGGGTGCAGTAAACGTGATCCCTGGTCAGGTAAACTTCTCACTTGATATCCGCAGCGAGCACGACCATAAACGGGACGCGGCATTGCAACTGATTGAAGAAGTGTTCCGCGATATTGCCCAGCGCCGTCATATAGATGTTAACTGGCAGCAAACCCACCATGCCGATGCCGTGCATTGCGATCCTTACCTGTCGCAAACCTTGTCCCAGGCTATTCAGCTAAGCGGCCATAACGCTGTTAGTTTACCCTCGGGAGCTGGCCATGATGCCATGGCCATGGATGCTATATGCCCGGTAAGCATGTTGTTTGTGCGCTGCAAAGGCGGTATTAGTCACCATCCTGGTGAGTCAGTGACCAGCGCCGACGTTGCCGCCAGCTTACAGGTTATTTATCGATTTTTAGACGCTTTTTCGCCTGACTTTTAGGCCATTTATCAAGTAGAAGGATGATACGCATGAAGATACCCAGAATTTATAATGATGCAGACGGTAAGAGCCATTTTGGTGAAGCCGAAATCCCGCTTAAAGATGGCGGCCCAATCGGCTTATTATCAGAGAAGATCCCTGCAGGTTCGATTATTTTTCGCGAAACACCCGCCGACTACGACTTTAAATGGCACCCTGCACCAGCACGCCAGTTACTGTTCATTTTAAAAGGCCGCGCTGAGTTTACCGTGTCGAATGGAGAGCGCCACGTGTACGGTGCCGGTGATGTGTTATTACTGGAAGATACCGAAGGCGAAGGCCATTGCAGCCGCGCCATGTACAATGAAGTCCGCCATTCGATTTTTGTTACCCTGCCCGACGGCTTCCCTTATTAATTAAACGCACAGAGTTCTCCGTATGGGGCTGGCTGCTCATGAGTCAGTCACGCCCCTCTCTGGTGCAGTGGCTTTTTAACGCCGCAAGCGCAAACTACACAGCGTAATTATAATCTTTAAAATACAGCAACTTAAATGTTGCCCCGCCATTCGGACCAAATGGTCAGATTATTGCTTCACCCGTAACGTCTTTTTTTATGTCTACAGTGAGCAATATGTGCAGTATGTTTTACCGGTGCAATAGCCGCCGTTCAGCCTCCCCTTTGTTTCGTATCCTGTTTGCCGCCGCCCTGACGCTGACTTCACTGTCGGTATTCAGTGCCGACATGAACACCTGGTTCCGGGAATTCAAGCAGAGTGCCAGTGACCAGACCCTTTATAAATTGCTGTGGTCACTGCCAAAAGGCGGCGATTTGCACCATCACTTAAGTGGTGCCGGCTTTAGCGAATGGTGGTACGACATTGCCACCCGCCCGGAACAAAATGGTGGTTACCGTTACTACACTAAAACCCGTTTACTGCAATGCCGCGGCTACGGTACCAATGAGTTCGGGCCTAATCCGCAGAACCTGTTATTCCGGACCATTCAGGCCTCCACCTATGCCGCGTTGAATGACTGTGAAAAACAGGAATACGAATTACTCAGTGAACTGGACGAAAATACCAAACTCGCCTGGTTCAACAGTATTCGCCTGGATAAAGCCCATGAAGGGCGCAATGAGTTCTTTGAGCGCCACTGGCAGCGACTTAACCAACTGACGAACAACCCGCATATTGGCGCCCACATTCTGCTGAAAAATATGCAGGCATTCGCGGCCGAGGGCTTACAATACCTTGAAACGCAGGTGAATGTGGATCGCAGTATTACTCCTGAGGGCGAGTTAATGTCGCCGGCAGCGTCGCTGAAGGTCTATACCGATATGCTGGCCTCAAAAGCCGCCAGACAAACCGGCGTTACGGTGCGTTTTCAATACGCTCTGCTGCGCTTTTTACCCCATGCAGAAAAGCATTTGCGCTGGATGTATGACTTTGTCGATCAGCATCGCGACCTCTATGTGGGCATAAACATGGTGGGCCGCGAGGATAACGACAAAGGTTATCCTCTGCGTTTCCTGCCGGTGTTACGGGAATTACGCCGCCAGTATCCGGCGATTAATCTGGCTATTCACGCCGGTGAAGTTGATGAACCTAACCAGCATGTAAAAGACACCCTGCTGCTTGGCGCGCAGCGCATTGGCCACGGCCTGAACACCATTACCGATCCGGACACCCTGCTGTTGATGCGCCATGGCCCGTACCTCATTGAAATTAACCTGATCAGTAACCGCCTGCTCGACTACACAGAAGATTATGCCAGTCATCCATTTCCGGAGTATTTGCGCACCGATATTCCGGTGGCGCTGGCTACTGACGATCGCGGTATGTGGGACAGCACTCTTACCGATGAATATTACGTAGCGGTAAAAGAGTTTAACTTATCCTGGCAGGAGCTGACCGGCCTTGCCCGTCAGTCACTTAAACACAGTTTTTTAGCCGAAGACGATAAACAAGCCGCGCTAACCACTTACGAGCAGCGTTTGCGCCAGTTTGCAGAAGCCCTTGCCCGTGACGGCGTTTCGTCATTACCGCAAGCCGCCCCCAAACGGCGTTTTATCTGCGACTATCAACCCACTTTGTGTCATCAAGGATAGCGAATGTCACAGCATCACATACTTTACGCACTGGAAGATAAGCCCGGCTTTATGGTCAGCCTGACGGCGGCGGTGCAACACGTTCTGGCCAGTTTTATTGGCGTAGTCACCCCTACGCTGATCATCGCATCGGCGTTGGGTTTACAGGCAGAAGTGCCCTACCTGATCAGCATGGCGCTGCTGGTTACCGGTATCGGAACCTTTATCCAGACCCGGGGATTTGGCCCGGTAGGCAGTGGGCTGGTGGCGATTCAGGGTACCAGCTTTGCCTTTATCAGTGCTTTGCTGATGGTCGGGACGACGATTAAAGCCCGGGGAGGAACGAACGACGATATCCTCGCCATGATGTTTGGCGTCTGTTTCTGGGGCGCATTCGTTGAAATTATTCTGAGCCAGTTTATTACTCAGCTCAAACGCGTGATAACCCCTATTACCACCGGAGTTGTGATCATTGCCATTGGTATTTCACTGATAAAGGTCGGCATGACAGACCTGGCGGGCGGTTTTAACAGTGATGATTTTGGCAGTGTGGAAAATTTAAACCTGGGACTAACTGTACTACTGGTGATTATTTTCTTTAATGCCCATCGTAACCGCTGGTTAAGATTATCCGCCATTTTTATCGGTATGAGCCTGGGTACACTTATCGCTTTTTTTGCTGGCATGACCGATTTCACGGCGCTGACATCGCTACCGGTTTTCAGCTTTCCGCAACCCTTTAAATACGGCTTCAACTTTGACTGGTCGCTGTTTTTACCTATTGCGTTAATTTACTTTTTTACGGCTATTGAAACGGCCGGCGATCTCACCGCCAACAGTTTATTTTGTCAGTTACCGATCCGCGGTGAAAAATACCTCAAACGGATCCGGGCCGGCATTCTGGGTGATGGTTTTAACTCATTGATGGCGGCCATCTTTTGTACCTTTCCCAACACCACCTTCGGGCAAAATAACGGCGTAATACAGATGACAGGCATAGCCAGTCGTAAAGTGGGCTACTTTGTGGCGGCAGTATTTGTAGTTCTTGGCGTATTTCCCTTTATCGGTGCAGTCCTGCAAGCTATTCCGAAACCTGTGCTGGGCGGCGCTACACTGGTGATGTTTGCCATGGTCGCTGTTGGCGGTGTTAAAATCCTGACCAGCGAGCCATTGACTCAGCGCAACAGCCTGATTACCGCCTGTTCGCTTGGCATGGGACTGGGCGTGATGATGGTGGGTGACGTGCTTGCCCAGTTGCCACCGTGGCTCGGCAACATATTTGTATCTCCGGTTACCACCGCCGGGTTAACTGCAATTGTCCTGACCGTGGTGTTACCTGGCAATAAAGAAGCCGAAACCAGTACCGATAGTTTGCAAACTGACGATACAAAGCAACAGCCATTTACAGAGAAATAAACAGCTGGCCCGGTCCCGATCGGGCTTCAGGTTTACATGGTGCAGTGTTCAGATAATACTCCCTGAAATGGTGCATCGCACTGAACAAACATTCGTCGTTAACAATTAAGTAACGAAAAGACATTGTAGGGCCATGATTTTTATCTTTAAATATCAATCAATTAAAAACAAAACCAACCCTGACCACATGGACAGGATTTTGGCACTAAACCTGCAATGTGCAAGTCTGCATAGCTAAATCTCACTTAAATTAACAAAAAATCCGAGAACATGAGGAACACCATGAAAACGACCAAATTTAGTGTGGCACCGATTGCGCTGGCCGTCACCAGCAGTCTGATGCTATCAACTGCTGCCTTTGCGCAGGAAGAGCCTTCTGATGCTGAAATCGAAAAAATTGAAGTAAAAGGATCTCTGGGCAGCTTACCTGGCCAGGACGTCGAAGCTGTTTTCGGTTTTGGTAAGTCAATTCTGGAAACGCCTCGTTCAGCATCAACTATCTCTGATGAGCAGATGGAACGGTTTAACGTATCCGACATTGACGAACTGGTCGCTTTCGCTCCAGGTACCTTTACCCAGTCATTTTTTGGTGTAGCCGGTTCCCTGGATATTCGTGGTAACCCTGGTGAAGCTTATTTCCGTGGCATGAAGCGTCTGGACAACCCGGGTAACTACCCTACGCCAATTGGTGCATCAAGCCGGGTTGATATTGTTCGTGGTCCGGCCTCGCCAATTTATGGTCCGGCTAAAATTGGCGGTTATCTGAACTTTAATCCAAAATCAGCTGCAGTGGGACGTGGTAAGTACATTGATGAGCCTACTGGCGCAATGTCTTACACCATGGGCACCTGGGATAAAAGCGTTCTGACCGCTGAAGTGGGTGGTCCGGCGACCATCGCTGGTAAAGATATGGGTTTCTACGTGTACGGTGAGCTTGAGAATTCTGGCAGTTATTATGACAACACCCAGACCGACCAAACTATCATTCAGGCAGCTTTTGACGTTGATGTGAGTGATAACGTTAACATTCAGTTTGGTGGTATGTACCACGATTACGCGGGTAATCAGGTTGCCGGTTGGAACCGATTAACACAGGACCTGATTGATAACGGTACTTACATTACAGGTACCGCCAAGCCATTGGATACTGATGGCGATGGCTCGATTTCGCATCAGGAATACGATGCCGTCGAAAATCTTATCAACCCCTTCATTTATACTCCAACGCCAGCTGGCTGGACGGATGATGATTTTGACGATTTGATGCAACTGGATAATCCGGGTACCGCTAAACTTAAAGGTAATCAGGTACTGGTTGCCGCTGATGACCGTTTGGAAAATGATGTAACAACGTTGTACTTTGACGTTATTTACTATTCGGACTCTAACTGGGAAATCAAAAACCAGTTGTTTTACGAAGCCTACGAAAATATCAACGAAAATGCTTATGGTTTCTCGCAGTTCCACGACAGCTGGGTTGTTGAGGACAAAGTGGTATTCAGCGCCGACTATGAGTTTGATTCGCTTTACGCCAAGGTTCAGGTGTCACCCTCTCTGCGTTATACCGACTTTGAGCACGGCGATGATTTTCACCACGAGTTCTTTGACCGTCGCGACCTGACTATGCCATCAACGGCGCTGGACAGACGCTTATTGTCTACTCGCTATGACAACGACTACACTGATTATTACATCGGTAATTACCTGGATCTGGGTTTCGCGGTAATGACCGATCTGACCTGGGATTGGGGTCTTAATGTTGTTCTCGGCGCACGCTACGACAGCGTCGATCTGGAAAGCCGTATACCGGTTGATAAACTGCTGTTCGGCAATGGTTCCAATTCATTTATCAGCCTGTCTGAAGATGGCCAGTCCATTCTCGGCTTTGGTGGTGAAGGTGACGTAACCGCTCCGGTCAGTGCCTCAAACACACTCGACGGTACTTCATGGAATGCCAGTATTTCTTATAATACGCCGTTTGGCCTGATCCCTTATGTAACGGTTGCTGACCAGACTACTCTGGTAGCCGGTCAGGGTGCGGAAATCTGGACTGCCAATATCGAGTCTGGTGCCGCTATGGATACCTCAGAGCTGGTTGAATACGGTGTTAAAGGTTCGTTTCTGGAAGATACTTTGTACTTCGCCCTGTCAATCTATGAGCAAGAGCGTACTGACCTTAACTCGCAAATGGTTATCACCAACAACACCACTAAAACTGAAGGGACTGAGTTTGAACTGCGTTGGGTAGTTAACGAAAGTTTAGTAGTAACCGCCGGGTACTCTAATACTGAAGTGGTTAATATTACAGCCTTAGACAACGGCTTCCAGTTTGGATTCCTGGGTGCTGAAGACTTCCCTGATCTGGAAAATCCATCAGCTATCTACGGTGGTCTGCCAATCGGTAACTTTGCTGTTGGTGAAGGGTCGACTAACCCTGGCGCGATTAAAGCCGGTATTCCGGAAAACATTTACTCGTTAACGGCAACCTATGACTTCCAGAATGGCTATGCGACCAGCGTTAGCGTTATTGACGCTGATTCTACAAAGTCAGGCTTCTCTGGTGCGGTAACGCTTCCAGCCTATACCGTGGTTAACGCAGGTCTGTCTTATCAGGACGAAAACTTTGGCGTGAACCTGACAGTGAAAAACCTGACCGATGAGCGTTACTTCCGTGCTAACTTCCCGGACTTGTTCGGCGGACAAATAGTGTTACCGGAATTACCTCGCCATTTCAGTGCTAAGTTCTCTTATAAGTTCTAAGCTACATTTTGTACGATAATAACGGCATGCTTTGGCATGCAGTTTTTTTGTTTAACGGAGTTATTATGCGTATCGTTTTATTAAGTTTATTGAGCTGTCTGGCTTTGAGCGCCTGCCAGCCGGGCACGGATGCTCCTACACAAACCACTCCCGCAGAAGCGGTAAAAACACCGGCTGAAAGCGCCGAAAAACTGCAAGTAAAAGCCGTTGTTGTTGCCATGTTTGAAATTGGCGAAGACGAAGGTGATCGCCCCGGCGAATTTCAGTTCTGGAAAGAGCGTTACGGCCTGACTGAAAAGTATCCCTTCCCGCACGGCTTCCACGACCTTTATTACAACCCGGAAAAAGGCGTACTGGGCATGGTCACCGGTATGGGGATTGCCCGCGCTTCATCGGCGTTTACCGCGCTGGGACTGGACTCTCCTTTGATTTAACCAAAGCCTACTGGCTGATTGCGGGTATTGCCGGTATCGACCCTCAGGATGCTTCTATTGGCTCTGCGGTATGGACGGATTACCTGGTTGACGGCGATCTGGCGCATCAGATTGATGCCCGGGAAATCCCGGAAGACTGGTCAACAGGTTACTTCCCTCTCTTTGCCAACGAACCTTATCCAGAGCAGGAAGGAGAGGTTGTTGCCCGTAACGGTGAAGTCTTTCAGTTGAATACCACGCTGGTAGACTGGGCATTCAACCTCACCAAGGATATCGAGTTAATGGATACCGATGCCATGCTGGCATTACGCAGCAAGTACACCGAAATGCCGGCAGCGCAATTGCCTCCTAAAGTTTTACGCGGCGACCACTTGTCCGCATCTACCTTCTGGCATGGCAAACTGTTTAACGACTGGGCAAACGACTGGACAGCTTTCTGGACCAACGGCAAAGGCAACTTTATGACTTCCGGCATGGAAGACACCGGCAGCTATCAGGCTCTGACCTACCTGGATAACGCCGGTCTGGCCGATAAAAAACGCGTGATGGTGTTACGTACTGCCAGTAACTTTACCATGCAGCCAACAGGCATGACCGCTGCCGAAAACCTCGCCTCGGAAAGCTCCGGCGCTGGCTATGCCGGCATGCTGCCATCACTGGAAGCCGCTTATACAGTCGGTAGTACCGTGATTGATGAAATTGTCCTTAACTGGGACAAGTATCAGGATACCCTGCCGGGTCAGCAGTAATTCTGCAGAACCTGCAGCGAATACAAGAAAGGGGCCTTCTGGCCCCTTCTTGTTATCCGCAACGAAAAACTTAAGCCGCTTTGGCCACCAGGTTATCAATACACCGTAGCCACTTATTCTTTTCCTCGGCCGGCAAAAAGGACCCAATAAAACTGTTTTTAACCAGTTGAACCAGCGCCGTTTCATTCATCGCCAGATGGGTCATTAACGCTTTGTAATTGTCGTTCAGATAGCCACCAAAATAGCTCGGATCGTCAGAGTTAACCGTTACACACAGCCCCTGCTCGAGCAGATCGAGAATATTGTGTTGCGCCATATTATCAAATACACACAACTTAATATTACTTTGCGGACACACCGTTAGCGCCATGCCGCTGTCGCGTAAACGCTTGATAAGTTGTGCGTCTTCCTCGGCTCTGACACCGTGATCGACGCGATCTATTTTAAGCAGATCCAGAGCTTGCCAAATGTAATCCGGTGGCCCTTCCTCACCAGCATGGGCAACACATTTGAAGCCCAACGCCCGTGCGGCAGTAAACACCTTCACGAACTTTTCCGGCGGATTACCCTGCTCCGAACTATCCAGCCCCACTGCCTTAATAACCGGGTAATAGTCCCGAGCGTTATTAAGCGTTTCAATAGCCGATGCCTCAGAGAGATGGCGCAAAAACGACATTATCAGGTATACGCTAATACCCCATTGAGCTTTCGCTTCATCAATAGCGCGTAGGAAACCCGGCATAAACACATCAAATCCGACGCCCCTCTCGGTATGGGTTTGCGGATCAAACATGATCTCGGTATGTACGATGTTATCGGCATGACAATGCTGTAAATAACTGCGCATCAGCTGGTAAAAGTCTTCTTCCTCGCGCAGCACGTCTGCGCCCTGATAATACAGGTCCAGGAAACTCTGTAGATTGTCAAACTGATAGGCTGCTTTAATGGCCTCTACGGAATCGTAGGGCAACGACACCCCGTGTTTCTCCGCCAGCGCCCACATCAGCTCTGGCTCCAGTGTGCCTTCTATATGCAGGTGCAATTCGGTTTTTGGCAATTGCTCAATTAAATCAATAAGTCTCATCGCGTAACGGGCTCCCTCGCGCACTGTTGTCAGGCAAATTCACCATTTAGGTGCATCTTTGAATGGCTCCATGCCAAAATAGCCTGCATCAAACTGATTTATAGTAAGATTGGTCTGTTCGGTACCAACCGTTTATTGTGATATATAAAAGTCTAGCAGATACCAGACCAACTCTTTGACTAAATGGTCAGTTTTTTGCTTGCACTAAGCCAACACACTCAACAATTACAAACCATAAAAGAGATTCACTATGTCATCATCGCTGATAGAGCGGCTTTTCAAACTTGAGGCCCACGGCACCACCATTAAAACCGAGGTGATCGCCGGCCTGACCACGTTTGCAGCAATGTCTTATATTCTGGTGGTTAACCCGGGCATTCTGGGCTTAAGCGGCATGCCGGCTACCGGCTTGATAACAGTTACGGCACTGGCCGCCTGTTTGGGCACCATGCTAATGGCGTTTATGACCAACTACCCGATTGCACTGGCACCGGGTATGGGCCTTAACGCCTTTTTTGCTTTTACCATTTGTATGACCCGGGAAATCCCCTGGGAAGCCGCCCTGGGCATCGTATTCTGGAACGGTGTGCTGTTCTTATTATTAACCCTGACCGGGGTGCGAACCTTAATTGCCGAAGCCATTCCTCCCTCTCTTAAAATAGGCGTGCAATGCGGAATCGGCTTGTTTATCGCATTTATCGGTCTCAAAAATGCCGGTTTGATCGTGTCTAACCAGGCAACCTTTGTAACCATTGGTGACTTATCTAACCCCGCGGTTATGCTTGCCCTCGCCGGGATTCTGCTTACTGTCATTCTGGTAAAGAAAAACGTTACCGGCGGTATTCTGCTGTCGATTATTCTGCTCACCCTGATGGGATTTATTATTCCAACTGAAGACGGCATGCTAACGCCGACACCAGAGGCTATTGTCGGTATGCCTGAGCCTATCAGTGACACCTGGTTTGCCATGGATATTATGTATCCGCTGGAACATTTCGCTGAAACCTGGGATCTGATATTTGCCCTGATGTTCGTCAACATGTTCGATACCATCGGTACCCTGATTGGCGTTTCACGCCGGGCTAACCTGCTCAATGAAGAAGACAAACTGCCAAAGATTGGCGCTGCGATGACCGCCGATGCGTCTGCCAGCGTGGTCGGCGCGGCTTTAGGTACTTCACCGGTAACCAGTTATGTGGAATCAGCAGCCGGCGCTTCAGCCGGTGGCCGAACCGGCCTCACCGCTATTGTGGTGGGTATCTGCTTCCTGCTGGCGCTATTTTTAACACCTCTGATGAAAATCATTCCGCTGATGGCCACCACACCGGCACTGGTGATGGTGGGTATCTTAATGATGGAATCGATTCGTCATCTTGAGTTCGATGATCTTGGCGCTACCGCTACAGCAGTCGTTGCCCTAATGGCTATGCCACTCACCTTTAGTATCAGTGAAGGGATAGCGCTGGGTTTCATCACCTATGTGGGTGTAAAGCTGGGTACTGGTAAGCACAAGGAAATCAGCTTTATTACTTATCTGTTGGCACTGGTGTTTATTCTGCGCTACGCCTTCGGCCTTTAAAGTATGAGATACACCAGGTAACAAAATAGACTATTGCATCCCGTCATACCGGAAGCTGCCCTGGCAGCTATCCGGTATCTCCTGAAAAGGTTTACTCAGTCAACAAGAGTGATATCAATATCTTCGGTAATCTCCACATCCTGTCGGGGTGCCGACTGCACCCAAAGGGGAGATGGCTCCCCTTTGCTCTTCACAACAGCTTTTTTCCAGTTCTTTAATCGCGAAGGTGCATACTGTCACCGGGCAGGTATGACAGTTTTTTCAGCCGGTGCGACGAAAAAGACACCGTCATGCCGGAAGCTGCCCTGGCAGCTATCCGGTATCTCCTGAAAAGTTTTGCTCAGTCAACAAGAGTGATATCAACATCTTCGGTAATCTCCACATCCTGTCGGGGTGCCGACTGCACCCAAAGGGGAGATGGCTCCCCTTTGGAAACCTTCCAGTTCTTTAATCGCGAAGGTGCATACTGTCACCGGGCAGGTAAAACCTATCGGTCAGAGAGGGCGTCCTGCCCTCCTGACCGGAGCCATCATCCATGATGCCTCTTCGCTTTTACTTGATCTGCCCGGTGACAGTATTTCGCGATACAAAGAACCAAATAAAAAGCAAAAACACGCTAACGCGCCGAACTCACCTCTACTCGTCATACCGGAAGCGGCTTTAGCCGCTATCCGGTATCTCCAGAAAAGTTTTGCTCACCCAAAAAATACTGTTTCAGGTAGTCAAACTGTTTAAAAGATACCGGCTCGCAGGCCGGTATGACAGATTTATTTGGGCGGTATTACAGTGATTTTTAAGGCTACAATACGATGTTAAGACACCGGCTTTTACCCGTTCGGTTATTGCGAACTATTGGGCCGGTATGACAGTTTTTTCAGCCGGTGCGACGAAAAAGACACCGTCATGCCGGAAGCTGCCCTGGCAGCTATCCGGTATGACGGTGAAGTTTATAATAACTACTCAATGTACAACGGTTATTTTTCGCCGTAAGGAAAGTGCTCGGCCCAGTGCTGAGCGATTTGCTCTCTGGTACAACACCATACCTGATCATGACTCTGCACATACTCAACAAAGCGCTTTAACGCAGCAAACCGGGCCGGACGGCCAATGATACGATTATGCAAACCTATGGATAACATTTTGGGGGCGTCCTGCCCTTCTTCATACAACACATCGAAAGCATCTTTCAGATAAGTGAAAAACTGTTCACCACTGTTAAAGCCCTGTGGTGTGGCAAACCGCATATCATTGGTATCCAAAGTATAAGGTATCATCAGCAACGGCTTACTGTAATGCGTATCATAGTAAGGTAAATCGTCGGCATAGGAGTCGGCGCAATATAGAATATCGTCACGCTCAGCGATTAATGCCAAAGTATTCGGACTGGTGCGGCCGGTATACCAACCTGCGGGGACTTTACCCGTGAGCGCTTTATGGCGCATCACAGACTCTTCAATCTGGGCCCGTTCTTCGTTGATATCCATGTCCTGAAAATGGATCCAGCGTAGTGCATGACTGGCGATTTCCCAGTCGGCATCGAGCATGGCTTTAACCACTTCAGGGTGACGCTCAAGTGCCATGGTCACGCCAAACACGGTGAGTGGAATGTTAGCCTGAGTGAACAGGCGGTGCAGACGCCAGAAGCCAGCACGGGAACCATATTCATAGATTGATTCCATGCTCAGGTGCCGGTCCGGATAGGCTTGTGCACCAATAATCTCGGACAGAAAGATCTCAGAGTGGCTGTCACCGTGCAGCACACAATTTTCACCGCCTTCTTCGTAATTCAGCACAAACTGTACCGCCACTCTAGCATTGCCCGGCCAGCGTGGATGCGGTGGGTTGGCACCGTAGCCAATCAGATCTCTTGGATAATCACTCATTTCGCTGACTCCGCGTATTTTTCAGGCACGGTAAGACCACAGCCTGACAATATCAATTGCACCAGCTGGCGGGTAGCTTCATCAAAGTCTGCCCGTTTCATGGTCTTGCCTCGCAAACTGGTAATTTGTGCCGAAAAATCGGCGTAGTGCTGGGTGCAGGCCCAGATATGAAATAACAGATACAGCGGATCTACGGCGGTCATCCGCCCCTGGGCTATCCAGCTATTCAAAATAGCAACACGCCCTTCCATCCAGGCTACGTGCTCATTGCTGAAAAACTTATTGAGATAAGGCGCGCCATTGAGCACTTCCATGGCGAAAATTTTAGACGCCTGGGGATGGGTTCGCGACATGGTCATTTTATCGGCGATATAATCAGCCAGCGACTCTGCCGGATCGTCGTCTTCGGTCACCTGGTCGAAGCGTGAATTCCACAGCGACATAATGTCCTGCAACATGGCCACGTATAAGCCCTGCTTGGATTTAAAATAATACAGAATATTGGTTTTCGGTAACTCCGCCTCGTCAGCAATTTGCTGTACCGAAGTACCCTTAAAACCGTAAGTTGCGAAAGCCTTTTCAGCCGCGACCAGAATTTTCTGTTTGTTCTTAGCCCCGATACTACCGTCCATTTTCGATTTACTCGCCATTAATACTGCGTTCCTTGTTTTTCACTGAAATTGACTGAGCACCTGAATGTCATCAGGCATCGCCCTGCCTGTGATAGCGGGCGGATGTCCATTCATGCTATATCTTGTCACTTTCTCGTTGCTTTGTCTCAGTACTGAGTCTGATTTACAGCAATTTCCTGACCACTTAGTCATTTTTTTGCAGAGCAAGTGGTCAGTCCACGTAATTGTCGTCGCAGTATCCTGCGCTACACTTTACCAAGAGCAGGCAGAAGCCTGGCAGGCGTCCTACCTGATAACGCCTGGTTCGCATGCCGGTTAGGCTGCAGCGCTATTTAAACACAAAAAACTGACCACTTGGTCTACTTTTTGAATAGTATTTCCGGTATGGTATGCGCTAATTAGCCCGCCATCTCAGGCCCGGAGCACAGGATGATAAAATTTTTACTTAATAATGAATTAGTTACGTTAGAAAAAGATGCTGCAGAAGTGTCTGTACAGCAATACTTGCGTGACCAGAAAGCGCTGACAGGCAGCAAGGAAGGCTGTGCAGCGGGCGATTGTGGTGCATGCACGGTCGTTCTTGGTGAAATTGCCCCTTCCCAAACCGGTATTTTTTACCGCAGTGTGAACAGTTGTATAACGCTCATGGCTGCGCTACATGGTAAACAGCTGATCACAGTGGAACACCTCAGTGACGGCAACACCCTGCACCCGGTGCAGCAAGCCATGGTTGAACATCACGGCAGTCAGTGTGGTTTTTGTACGCCGGGTTTTGTGATGTCGATGTTTGCGCTTTACCATACTGACCAACCCGCTACGCGTGAAACCGTTAACACAGCGCTGTCAGGCAATCTGTGCCGGTGTACCGGCTACCGGCCAATCATAGATGCGACAATAGATAGTTGCGCACATCGGGACGCGGATAAGTTCACCGTACAGGAGAGCGAGGTACTTAAACAGCTACAGGCCATCGCCGCTGAGACATCCACGCCGGTGATAAACAAGGTTTATTTACCTTCGAGCCGTGAAGCCATGGCAGCCTTGCTAGAGGAACATCCGGATGCCCGTTTTGTTGCCGGTAGCACCGATTTGTCACTTGAATATACCCAACAGTTAAAAACCCTCCCAACCCTGGTAAGCACTACCCGGGTTAAGGAATGCCGTGAACTGAAGGTAGACAAACAAGCGGTTACCGTTGGTGCAGCGTTGCCCCTCAGCGACATCGCACCGGTGCTGCACGAGCATTTTCCTCAGTTACACGAACTGATTGACCGCTTCGCCTCCCTGCCTATAAGAAATCAGGCCACGCTTGGCGGCAATATAGCCAATGCATCTCCCATCGGGGATATGCCGCCGGTACTACTGGCCGTGAATGCCACCGTTATTATTGATAACGGCAGCGAATACCGCGAGGTCCCGGCCGATAAATTTTTCACCGGCTATCGCCAAACCGTTTTGGCCGATAAAGAGTGGATAAGCGCTATTCGCTTTAACCATTTGGATGACCAGACACAGTTAAAAGCCTATAAAGTCTCCAAACGCCACGAAGATGATATATCTGCGGTCTGTGCCGTGTTCACGGTAACGCTGGACAACGGCAGCGTTAGTGCTATCAGCTCAGGTTTTGGCGGTGTGGCCGCTACTCCGGTTAGTTGCGAAGAGCTGGAACAGCGCTTGCTGGGTAAAACCTGGAGTGATCAAAGTACCCGCCAACTGGGCATGAAAATCCTGGCTGAGGCTTTTTCCCCCATTGATGATGTGCGGGCCAGCGCGAGCTATCGTAAACAAATTCTCGCCAATTTATGGCAGCGCTTCTGGTTTGAAACACAATCTGAACTATTAGCCACAACCCGGGTGACAGCATATGCGTAAACTTGTCGATCAACCTTCACACAAGGCCGAACACTCACCGCTGCTGCGCTCTGAAAAACACGAAAGTGCCATCCGCCAGGTCTCGGGCAGCGCAAGGTATGTCGACGATATCCCCGCGCCAGCATCGTTATGCTATGCCAGCGTTGGAGTGACCAATGTCGCCAGTGGCACTTTGACTTCACTGGATCTCAGCGCCGTAAAACACTCTCCCGGTGTTATCGACATCATTACTATCAGTGATATTCCCGGCCATACCGATATAGGCCCGGTGTTTGGTGGCGACCCCATTCTGCTTGATAACGAAGTCAAATTTCATGGCCAGCCGGTCTTCGCCGTACTGGCAGAAACCCAGGAACAAGCGCGGGTTGCCGCCACTAAAGCCACCATGACCTTTGCCGAGGCAGAGGCTATTCTCACCACTCATGAAGCGCTGGCTGCCGATGCCAAGGTGCGCCCTACCCATGAATTTGGTCGTGGTGATGTCAGTAACACCCTGCAAACCGCACCACTTACCGCATCTGGTCATTTATCAGTGGGCGGTCAGGAACATATGTATCTGGAAGGTCAGGTGAGCCTGGCGATCCCTGAAGAAGAAGATCGCATGAGCATTTTTACCTCCAGTCAGCATCCCAGTGAGGTGCAAAAACTGGTGGCCGAAGTGCTGGATGTCAAATTGCACCGCGTGGCAGTGGACATGCGCCGTATGGGTGGTGGTTTTGGTGGTAAAGAATCCCAGGCGGCCCAGTGGGCCTGTCTGGCTGCGGTTTTTGCACTGCGTACCCGGCGCGCGGTAAAAATGCGCCTGCCGCGCATGCTCGATATGCAAGCCACCGGCAAACGTCACCCTTTTGAAAACGACTATGAAATTGCCTTTAATGAAACCGGCAAAATGCTGGGTGCCAAAGTCACCGTATCGGGCAACTGTGGCCACTCACCGGATTTATCAGACGCCATTGTCGACCGCGCCATGTTTCACGTTGATAACGCCTATCAGTTAGGCGATACCCATATCACCGGCCACCGCCTTAAAACCAACATTGTGTCACATACGGCATTCCGGGGGTTTGGCGGCCCACAAGGGCTTATTATGGCCGAGCTGATGATGGACGTGGTAGCCCGAAAAACCGGGCTGGACCCGTTAAGCGTGCGTAAGCTCAACCTTTATGGTGAAGAGAATGGTACGGTTACCCCATACGGGATGCCACTGGAGCAGGATATTCTGGCCGACCTGATTGGCAAACTGGAGGCCAACAGCAATTACTGGCAGCGCCGCGAAGAAGTAAAAGCGTTTAACGCTGCCAGCCCGATAATCAAAAAAGGTCTGGCCCTGACGCCGGTAAAATTTGGTATTTCATTTACCGCCAAACACCTTAATCAGGCTGGTGCACTGCTGCATATCTACACCGATGGCAGTATTCAGGTTAATCACGGTGGTACCGAAATGGGCCAGGGTCTGCACACTAAAATCGGCCAGATTGTGGCCCATGAATTTGGCGTAACGCTGGATAATATCGAGGTAACCGCCACGCGCACTGATAAAGTGCCTAATACCTCGCCCACAGCGGCATCAAGTGGTACCGACCTTAACGGTAAAGCCGCACAAAATGCCTGTATTACTATTAAAGAGCGCCTGGCCGCTTTCTTTGCCGAACAATTTAACGTGCCGGCAGAAGATGTGATCTTTGCGGCGGGTCAGGTAAGCGCCGGCGGTCATCACCTGCCCTTTACCCAGTTAATTCAGAATGCCTACATGGCGCGTATTTCGTTATCGGCTACCGGCTACTACCGCACGCCCAAAATATACTACGATCGCGAAACCGGCTCTGGCCGGCCGTTCTTTTACTTTGCCAACGGCGCGGCTGTTTCTGAAGTCAGTGTGGATACCCTGACCGGCGAATATACCCTCGATAAAGTGGATATCCTCCATGACGTAGGTACCAGCCTTAACCCCGCCATTGACCGCGGCCAGATTGAAGGTGGCTTTATTCAGGGCATGGGCTGGCTCACCACCGAAGATTTACGCTGGGATGACAGCGGCCGGTTAATATCTAATAACATGGCCACCTATAAAATACCGGCAATTGGCGATACGCCTGCACACTTTAACGTCGCGCTGTTTGATCGGCCCAACGCCGAAGACAGTATTTATCACTCCAAAGCCGTAGGGGAGCCACCCTTTATGCTGGCCATCTCCGTGTGGTGCGCAATTAAAGACGCCATTGCCAGTCTGGCCGATTATAAGGTGGATCCTGATCTGCCTGCCCCGGCCACACCAGAAAAAGTCCTGATGGCCATTAACGCCATACAGAATGCCGGTGGAGAGCAGTAATATGCAAAACGAAAAATGGCAGGTACGACGCTGGTTCGAGGCTATTCACTATTGCGAACAACACGCCGAGGGTTATGCGCTTATCACGGTACTTACCACGGCTGGCTCCACGCCCCGTGAACAAGGCACCAAAATGGTCGTCACTGCTGACCGCCAGTTTGACACCATTGGTGGCGGTCACCTGGAGTTTAAAGCCATAGAGCTGGCCCGGCAGGCTCTGGCAGACAGTGTCAACCAGCGCCAGAACCAACAGGCGGTCCACCCTTTTCCGCTGGCCAGTAAACTGGGCCAGTGCTGTGGCGGCGCAGTAAAATTGCTGATAGAAACCCACGTTAGTCACCGCCAGGTACTGGCGCTGTTTGGCGCGGGTCATGTGGCCCAGGCACTGGTGCCTGTCCTCGCGCAGCTACCACTGTCTGTGCGCTGGATTGATAACCGCGAGTCACTTACGCCCACCGGCCCCCTGCCGGCGAATGTGGACTATCTGTGTGACGATGAGCCGGTTGGCGAAATTCCATTGTTACCCGGTGGCAGCTGGGTGGTAATTATGACCCACGATCATCAACTGGATTTTGAGCTGGCCGAAAAAGCCCTCAAACACCCGGATTTACCTTACGTAGGTATGATTGGCTCTCAGACCAAAGCGAAACGGTTTGTCCACCGTTTACAAAGTAAAGGGATCAGCGAACAGCAACTCGCGCACTTCGTGACCCCCATTGGCCTTAGTGAAATACCGGGCAAACTGCCCGTGGAAGTGGCTGTATCGGTAAGCGCACAAATTATTCAGCGCTTGCATGGGGTTACTGGCTCAGCAGCATCCGGCACTGTCAACACGAAAAAGGAAGTACTTCATGACACTCAATGAATTAAATCAACTGGACGATAATGCCGCTTACGACTGGTTTGAAGCCAGCTGCGCGGCTGAGCGCTGGGTTAATGCCATGGTCACAGGCCGGCCGTATAAAAGCGCTGCTGATGTATACAGCTACGCGGTAGAAGTGTGGGAATCGCTCACCGAAAGCGATTACCGCCAGGCCTTTGAAGCGCACCCGATGATTGGTGATGTAAACAGTCTCAGGGCCAAATTCGCCAACACCAAAGACACCGCAGCATCAGAACAGCAAGGCACTGCGGTAGCCAGCGAAGAAACACTGCAGGTGCTGCATACGCTTAATCATGAGTACCTTAACAAACACGGCTTTATCTTTATTATCTGTGCCACCGGGCTTAGCGCCGATACCATGCTTCAAGCGCTGCAAAAACGCTTGCCCAACGATACGGTCAGCGAGCTCGAAAACGCCGCTGCCGAACAAATCAAAATCACCCTGCTACGCCTGACCAAAGGGTTAAGCGCACCAACACAGGAAGCTTCATAATGATCAGTTTATCCAGCCATGTGCTAGATACCACTTCAGGTAAACCGGTTGCCGATATGCCGGTCACACTTACCGGCCCGGACGGCAGTCAGGTAACCGCCGTTACCAACAGCGATGGACGTTGTATGGATTGGCCCGATATGACTTTCAGCGCCGGTATTTATGCCATTCGTTTTGAGTGCAAAGACTACCTGATTGCTAACCATGGTCAGTCATTTTATCCCTTCGTTGATATCCATTTTGAGATGACCGAAGACGGTGGCCACTACCATGTGCCACTGCTTATCTCGCCGTTTGGTTTTAGCAGTTACCGGGGTAGCTAGTGGCAACGACACAACTCATTCGCGGTACGCTTTATCATTACCCGCGCTCAACAACACAGTATCACAGCGATCTGCAGAGCTTTAAAGATGGTGCAATGCTGATAAAAGACGGCAAAATTGCCGATCTTGGCGACTTTTCAGCGCTGAAAGCACGCTATGCCGATGTAGACGTTATCGATTACTCAGGCCGGGTTATTATTCCGGGACTTATTGATACCCACCTGCATTTTCCGCAAACCGAGATAATAGCCAGTTACGGTGAACAATTGCTGACCTGGCTGGATAACTTTACCTTTCCGGCGGAGCGACAGTTTGAAGATGCCGACTTTGCCAACACCATGGCCGACGCCTTTTTAACCGAATGCCTGAAAAACGGCACCACTACCGGGCTGGTTTATTCAAGCGTGCATAAGGTCGCTACCGAGGCGCTGTTTGAGGCGGCCAGCCAGCGCAATATGCTCACCGTGGCCGGTAAAGTGTGCATGGACAGGCACTGCCCGGACTGGCTACAGGATACGCCCGAATCAGCTCAGCGCGATAGTGCCGACTTAATCGACCGCTATCATGGCAAGGGGCGCAATTACTATGCCCTCACTCCGCGCTTTGCACCTACCAGCAGTAGCGCACAAATGGCTGCACTGGGAGAGCTCGCGCAGCAATATGAAGACGTTTTTATCCAGACCCACCTATCAGAAAATCACGATGAGATCGCCTGGGTTAAAACGCTGTACCCCGAGTGCGAAGATTACCTGGCGGTGTACGAGAAATACCATATGGTGCGTCCCAGAGCGGTTTATGGCCACTGTATTCATCTGTCTGACAGTGAGTGGCAGCGCATGGCTGACAGCGGCGCCATTGCGGCTTTCTGCCCGACATCTAACTTATTTTTAGGCAGCGGCTTATTTGAACTGAGCAAAGCCGAAAAATTCGGCGTACCGGTCACACTGGCTACCGATGTAGGCGGCGGCACCAGTTTTAACCTGCTCAGAACCCTTGGCGAGGCTTATAAGATTTGCCAGTTACGCAATTACAGCCTGTCGTCGCTACAAGGCTTTTATATGCTGACCCAGGGCGCCGCTGATAGTCTGGGACTCAGTGATCAAATTGGTAACCTTAATCCGGGCAGTGATGCCGACTTTGTGGTGCTTAATCCCCGCTTTGATGCCCTTACTCAGCTACGCATCGATACAGAAAGTACCTGCGAAGACACCCTTTTTGCCCTGACCATGCTCGGCGACGATCGCGCCACTGTGGCCACCTATGTGGCAGGTCAACCACAATATCAACAACAGGAGCTCTAACCATGGTGTGGCTTGATTGGCTTTCATTATTTGTACGCTGGTTTCACGTAATCGCCGGCATTGCGTGGATTGGTGCCTCGTTTTATTTTATCTGGCTGGATAACAGCCTGGAAACACCGCCGGACTGGAAAAAACAAAAAGGCATTAAAGGCGATTTATGGGCTGTGCACGGCGGCGGTTTTTATGAGGTCGGCAAATATGCTTATGGCCCTGAAGTCATGCCAAAAACCCTGCACTGGTTTAAGTGGGAAGCCTACTCCACCTGGCTAAGCGGCTTCGCGTTGCTGATCATCGTGTATTACTTTGCCGCATCGGCGTATCTTATCGACCCGTCGGTGATGGCGCTTAGCGAAGGTGAAGCAATTGCCCGCGGACTCGGTTTACTGGCCAGCGGTGTTTTGCTTTATGAGCTGGCCTGTCGTTCACCGCTTGCCAACTACCCTAAAGTGTTCGCCATTGCCCTTACCGCGTTGTTAGTTGTGGCCAGTTATCTGGCGACCCATTGGTTCAGTGGCCGCGGCGCTTATATTCACGTAGGCGCCCTAATTGGTTCGATTATGGTGGCCAATGTGTGGCTCAACATCATGCCCGCGCAGCGCAAAATGGTTGATGCCGTTGCCGCTAAACAAGCCGTCGATCCGGCCTGGGGAGCAGGCGCTAAATTGCGTTCGGTGCATAACAACTATCTGACGTTACCCATCCTGTTCATCATGATTAGTAATCATTATCCGATGACTTATCAGCACCCGCAAAACTGGTTAGTATTAGTAGCGATCATGGCACTATCTGCGTGGATCAGGCACTTTTTTAATTTGCGTCATGTGGGTAAGTTCAGTCCGGCTGTGTTGGTAAGTGGTATGCTGGGTTTACTTGCAGTAGCGCTGTGGGTGTCCTGGCCAAAACCGCCGCCTGAGGTAAGCGTTGCCCCCACAGCGGCAGTGAGTGAAGGGCAAACCGCTTCGCTGTCGGCGCTGGATAAGCAAGTGCTGGAACTGGTAGAAACCCACTGTGTAGGCTGTCACTCAGCGACCCCTACCGACGACATCTTCAAGGTTGCGCCGCTGGGAGTGAAACTCGATAACTGGGCCGACATTGAGCGTCAGGGCCGTCAGCTGGTGAATCGCACCACCGTTACCCGGGATATGCCGTTTTTAAATAAAACCAATATGACCGATGAGGAAAGAGCCACAATTGCCGCCTGGGGCAAAGAGCAAGGCTATTAGTCTTACACCGGCCCAGCTAACCTTACCTGATTGTGCAACATACACATGAGGGTAAGGCAGCTGTGCGGCCGGACTGGCAAAGATAATTGTTAACTATTAAAAAGGTAGCTAGGATGCCTTATTCCCTTTTACGTGATACATCTGTCTGTCAGCTTCCTCAATCCATTGCTGAACGTTTTCCAGCTCCTGATGCCACTGGGACATGCCAATTGAGCACTGAATCAGGATCTCCTGTGAACGCTCACTCCTGACTATCAAAGGCTCAGCAAAGATACGGTCAATCAGATGCTGGGCTTCATAGTCCCGGGTATCTCTTAACAACAGCAAAAATTCATCGCCCCCATAGCGCCCCACCAGGTCATTTGAGCGCATGGTGGATTTTATCCGTTCGGTGAGGAGCACCAGTGCCTTATCGCCTTTCTGATGACCATACTGGTCGTTGATCTGCTTAAACTTATCAAGATCTAAGAATGCCAGAGTGGACGTGGTACGTTCGCCAATTCGCCGCAGGCGTTTAAATTCGGCATCCAATGCAGCTAAACATTCGCGGCGATTATCTATCCCGGTCAGGCCATCGGTTCTGGACAACACATTTAGCTTTTCATTGGCAGACTTTAATGCTTCATGCATTTGTTTATCGTGAGTAATGTCATCTGCAGTAATCACCAGACTTATCACTTCACCACAGGAAGCGCGGATCACTTCGCCACGTTCTCGAATGTATCGAAGCTCGCCATCATCGCGCATAATACGATATTCAAAGGTCCAGGGGTTAGTAATGGTGTGCCGGTAAAAATCCATTACCCGGGGCCTGTCTGCCACATGGATGTGACCGATAAAGCTTCTTGGATTATCGTAGAGTTCCTTGGCACTGCGCCCCCAGATACGCTGATAACCCTCATTAATGTAAACTAAAGACGTCAGGTCGGGGCTGACGACGCTCACTGCCATGCGATCAGATAACGAACTGATAATAGAACGAAGGGTTTCCTGGGACTCAAAATAATCCTGTTCTATACGTTTCTTCTCATCAATATCCTCCACCACAGAGATGAAAAAAGCCGGCGTCTCATCTTCATTTCGCACCAGCGTAACGGTAAGGTTACCCCACACCATCTTGCCATTTTTATGGATATAGAGTTTTTCCATCTGATAGGAATCGTAGAATCCATCCAGTAACTCCGCCACGCGCTGTAGGTCTTTGTCGAGATAGTCAGGATGGGTAATATCCTGAAAATCCAGCTTTACCAACTCTTCTTTACTGTAGCCAAGAAAGCTACTGAGTGCGGCATTGACGCGAATAAATCCCCCTTCAGGGCTAACATGGGCCAGGCCTATGCCACACTGTTCGAAGGTCGATTCAAATACTTTCGGTGTTGTCTCATTAGCCATTGATTCCTCCACTCTGAACCGGCTGTAAACGTCCTTTTAATTACCCTGCGCTATGCGTGCATCGATTATTTACTGACCCGTGGTAATCGGATCAAAAAGCAGGTGCCTTTAGCACTGCTCGACTCAAGATGTAACTCGCCACCGTACTTTTCAACAATGGCTTTTGAAATGGATAATCCCAGTCCGGTTCCCATTCCCACGGTTTTGGTGGTGAAGAAGGGATCAAAAATTTTAGCCGCCACCGCAGCCGGAATACCCGGCCCGTTATCTGCTATGCGGCAATCCACGCTATTGTTTCCCGCCTGAATAGTGATCGCGATCCTACCTGCTTTATCGGTTATCGCCTGGATTGCATTAGTCACAATGTTGATAAAGACCTGGGCAAGCTGATTAGCGTTAACGTGAATGACAGGCTTTTCTTCGCAACGGGTAAAATCGATATCCACTACCGTTTTTGCCTGGGTTTTGATTATTGTCAGCGCCAGCTCAATAACAGCGTTTAAATCCAGATCAACCCGGGTTTTTTCATCCGGGTGCGAGAAAGACTTAAGATTGGCAATAATATCGCTGGCACGCCGAATGCCTTGCAGCGACTCATCAATCAAATCGTCCGTATCTGTTAAAATATAGTCTATATCCATCTTTTTGTGCAGCGCTTTCATCGCCTCAGACGATTCTGTTGCCTTACTGACAAACTCACTGATATCGCCAATGTAATCCTGCAAACTGGACAAGTTGCTGTTAATAAAACCCAGCGGATTATTCAGTTCGTGGGCAACACCGGCAGCCAATTGTCCCAGCGCGGCCATTTTGTCCTGGTGAATCATCGATTTTTCAATACGGTCGCGTTCCTCAAGCAGGGTTTCGCGCTCGCGGATAAGACTACGTTGTTCAAAATGAGACAAGGTATTCGCGACAAACGCACTAAAAGATACGAAGATATCTTCGTACTGCTTAGAAAATGCACCAATATTTTTATCGGATATCAGCCAGATATATTTTGCCTGGGAGGTACTGATTGGGTGAATGAGCACCGAGTTCGCATCCGGTAACCAATCCCCCAGATGGGCTTTCCACCCCGGGATCAAAGCCACATTAAATACGTTCATTGTTTCTTCAAAAACGTTGGTTAAATCGGTGTAGCGCAAGGGTTTAAAGGTTTTCCCCTCTATGCTGCTGCAAACCGGAATCACCGTACTTTGCTCTTCATTATGATGGGCAATGAGGATTTGATCACAAGGTAATATCTCACCAATAACTTCAAATAAACGCGCAAACACCTCGCTTCGGTGAGTGGACGACATGATCGCATCCAGGCTATGCAGCATTAACTGATTAATCTGCTTAAAGCGTTGCAGCTGGCCGTTTTCGTAACGTAACTTTTGAATCGTTTCGTGGAGTTTTTCTACATCGGTCACAAACTATTTCACCCTATCGCCGTTGCAGAAATCATTAAATTACCGTGACGGCTGATGCCATCTGAGAAACAGCCCTGCTCGCCAAAAGTGAATCCCACGATAAATGGCACATCCTGAGCCAGTACCAGCAAAGAACGCTGGATCTCATCAAGATGCTCCTTAACAGCCAGCATACAGCCACCACAAAAAACAATGATTAACGCCTTAGGGCGACATTCATAATTCAGCTCATGGGTTCGCAGCACAACTTCCGTAACTTCGGTAGCGCGCCGAATCAGATTATCCGGTTGACCACTCATCAGCGTAATCTGCTCGCCGACTTCCAGGCTGGCAAACAGCTCAATGCTGCCATCGTCATTCAGTCGTGCCGGATGGCTAAGCAGCGGCACACCGAGGCTCACTGCGCCTTGGTGACGACTAATTGGAAAAAAGGTACTTGCCTGCAATATATTGCCCGGTTCCAGTGGCGCTTGCTCCAGCAGATTCAGCCAGCGATTGTAGACGGTGCCAGCCGGCTCGCCGTCGAGGGTATAAATTTTTCGACCTTCTCCGGCAGTGACCTGAGCAGACAATTCTGTCGGCTCGTAGCCCGAACTAAAATAACAGGACACCGGTTCGCTCATATAAAGTACTGCGACCACAATACCGTTGTGATGCAGTTCATGACCATCAAACTGCACCCATTTACCTTCGATACTGTTGTCGGCACTGCTGCCGCCAAATATCGGCACGCTGTCACCAAGCACGCCATGCAGGCCAATGAGCACTTCTTCTTCATTGCCAGGCGCCACAATCAACCAGACCAACGACGGCATTTCACCCAGCTTGCCCGCGTCCTGCATCGCATTCACCAGCGTCGCCTCGGCGATAGCTCTCTCCTTACCGGGCGCCAGATCCGCTGAGGCCACGCCCGCGCCGCCATCAATATCGGCCACAGAAAGCACATGCAGATAGCTTTCGCCTTTATCAGTGCCTAAATGGCTCATCGCCCCCAGACAACTGGACGAAGCAATCCAGCGCGCACCGTTTCGTTTATTGTCAGCCTTATTAGTGCCTGCCAGAGCAGTTACCGCTGCGACATCACCGAAAGCAATATTGATGTCCGCTTTGTCCAGTTCAGATATCACGCACGTTTCGCCAAATGATCCTTTCGCATCCAGAGGGAAGCGATTGACACCGATATGCATAGCCAAAACCCTTCGATTGTCACAATTGTCGCAATTTACACAATAATGACTTATATTTTAATTTTTACATTGATTTATATAGGTTACGAACAGTAAACTTGCAAAAAAATATCGTATAAATAAGCATAACCAGTAATGCCCTATATTTCCATTTAGCCATGTGAAGCAACTCTCGCGGCTATAGGTACAAGATGGCGGGCAGAATGACTTTTGCTATTGAGGCTGGCAGTAAAGCAACGATGACCAATAACTACTATGCAGTGTTTATCGACGACGATGAACTGATGCTCAAGGCAATCAGGCGTACTTCACGGCGCCTGATCCCAAACTGGGATGCCACTTTCATCAATCAGCCGTTAACATGGCAAGAGTCATTGCGAGAGAAAGCCTATCCGGATATTGTATTTTGCGATTACCGAATGCCGGGGATCAACGGCGCAGAGTTACTCCAGCAAGTCGCCCACAAATATCCTTTGTCTATTCGCGTACTGATGACCGGCGATACCCGGGACGAAATCTTGCTTGGCAATAGCGGCAATGCCCACAGCCTGCTCAATAAACCTTTTAGCGACGAACATCTCGGTGAACTGTTAAGCCACGTAGAGAAGCTAAAAGCCCTGCCGGTCACCCACTCCCAACAACAATGCCTGGGTCAGTTAAGCCAGTTGCCGGTATTGCCCGAAATTATCGAAAAGTTACGTACCGCGCTAAATGATGAAAACACAAACGCCAGTCAGATTGCCGATATTATTCTTGAAGAACCGTTGATCGGCGCGCGTATTATGCAGGTTGCCAATTCGGCCTACCTGGGTTTCCAGCGCACCACCGATACCCTTGAAGAAGCCATTAGCAGACTTGGTACACAGTTACTTTACGCCCTGACCATCAGTTTTGTACTGGAGACTGAAACCGCGCATCTCATGCCCGCCGCGCTCCACCAGCAAGTCTGTGAAAGCACCAGTCAAATGGCGGCCTGTGGCAAAGCCCTGGCGGTTGCACTGAATTGTCCGGCCAAATGCAAGGAAAAGGTATTTACCGCAGCGGTATTAAATGGCACTGGCCGACTGGTACTGGCAATGGTCAATGAGAACTCACCGCAACTGGCTGCCCAGCTAAACAAAGTGAGCACGCATCCGGATATTCTTATTACGGTATTTTTACTTACCCTGTGGTGTTTCCCGGAAGAGTTAATCGCGCCGCTACTGGATATTCAGGATGCGCCGCTTGAAGAAGATAAAGCCTGGATCAACATACTCTACTACGCCCACCAATACATTACGGTAAAAGATAAGAGTCAGGATCTGGCAGACTATACCAGTACGTTGCCCGAGGACGTAAAGGAAGCCCTGTTAAAAACTTAACCCGGCCAGTTCTTCAGGGCGATTAATATTTACCAGCTCACCCGCTTTGCCACTAAATGCCACGGGCTGGGCATTCAGGCAGGCCAGTAATTTACGTACCGAAGGTGACGAGTCAGCGGCAATCAACTTCTGCGCAGACGCCTGAGATTGCATGTTGACAGGTATAACCAAGGGTAAATAGTGCGCACTGTAATAAGCGGTTTGTTGGCTACGCCTGGCGTACTCAAGTAAGGTATTGATGCTGAAAACAGAAAGACGGGGCATATCAACCGGCATAAACAAAGCCAGACGCTGACTCCCCTCTGCTGCAGAAAAACGCGCCAGCACATCACAAATAGCACTGGCAGGCCCCTGCCCTGACTGTTGTTCGACTAAATCAGCTAGAGCACCGCCCACCACAAAATGCTGATTCACCGCTGCCGCGCGAAGCACATCAGCCGCGATATCCAGCATGGTTTGCTGACCCACTTTGAGTTGCGCTTTGTCACTCCCCATTCGTCTGGAGCTGCCTCCGGCCAGGATGAATCCCAGGCTGTGATACGGAGGCTGCTGGATCAGCTTATCTATCGCGGCTGCTGTCATGGTCTGATTAAAACTTAGTGGCTATCCATACCCATAGTTTATCAGTATCTACCTTAATGTCGCCTGCTGAATAATTGGCATATTTAGCGCCGAAGCTAAATTTTTCAGCAATTTTGGTGGTGTACTGGATATTGATCTCACTACCCAGGTCGTCAACCGTGCTGCTCGCTTCATCTGCACTGAAGTCATGATACACAAACAACCATTTACCACCGGCAAACTTGGTTGCGGCACTCACGTAGACATCCTGTAAGCCCTGGGCTGGCGTACCTAACCATTGATCAGACCAACCATTAAATTTATGCAGGGTCGCCAGTGGTGTGGCAAAGCCGTACATGCCATCATCAGAGCCCAGTAGCTCATAGCCTAACTTAGCTGTTACGCCTGAAACCACCGCGCCCGCTTCTAACATTGCGTAGGTGGCAGAATAATCAGTCGCTGCCGCTTCGCTTGACTGGGTAGCAAACTCTGCGTTGTAAAGCCATTTAACCGAATCCGTTTTATAAGCTCCGCTATAACTTACACCGTAGGTATCCAGGCTGTTATCAGTGTTGTTATCCACTTCAAGCAAGTAGGCATAAGCGGTTAACTTACCAAAGTCATCCTGGTAACTTACGTTGAGCAAATGGTCTTTTGAGTCGATATCCGCCGCTTCACCAAAAATGCTGTTACGCTTATTCAGGTAGGCGTAAAACGCGTTGAGTTTATCACTGGCCTTATAGTTTACCGATACCGCATCATAGGTCTGCCAGTCCTGACGCCAGCCAACGTGTCCTACAAAACGGTGGCCGTCCAGCGCAATAATCTGCCGTCCGGCTTTTACGGTCAGGCCGTCATTTTTAAATTGAACATAGCCCTGATTCAGTTCGGTGGTTTCCGGGTCGGCAATCACCGAATATTCGCCTGGGTTGTAACCAGCCGGGCCAACGGTGTAGTCGCCCTGACCCATTACGATGGTCACATCTTCCAAATCCGCTTTAAATGAAAAACCGTTATACTCACCGGATTCGAAGCTCAGTAAAGTACGCAGCGTCAGTGCGCTGGCATCTTTTACCGCATTATCCTGGTTCGCGCCCTCGTAACGCAGGCGAAAACTGGCTGATGCCTTGGAGTCAGATAAGGCATCATGCCACTCAGTAGCCGCCTGAGCGGCAGGTAATAAGGCCGCAGAGATAACCGTAGCCAGCAGGCCTCGTTTGAAAAATGTGCATTGTGTTTTCATGATAAATTCCTAAATTGAGCGTGAGAATACCCGGCCCGGCCTCTTAAGGCCGAGCTAAAAAATTGTTTTTATTAAGATTACTTAAGCGGCGTCAGACTTCTTTTTGGCGCCGGACTGCTTGTTTTTTCTATGGCCCGAAACGGTTTCCACTTTTTTCTGTTTTTCGTACAGGAAGGTCAGTACTTCATGCCGATAGTGGTTATATTCAGGATTATCAGCCAGTGCCAGACGGTCCCGGGGACGTTCGAGTTTAACGTCGAGAATTTCGCCAATGGTAGCTGCTGGGCCGTTGGTCATCATGACGATGCGGTCAGATAACAATACGGCTTCATCTACATCGTGAGTGATCATGATCACCGTATTACCCAAATCTGCATGGATCTCCATCAGTGAGTCCTGTAAATGAGCCCGGGTCAGCGCATCAAGGGCACCGAAGGGTTCATCCATTAGCAGCACTTTGGGCTCCATGGCCAGCGCCCGGGCAATGCCCACCCGCTGCTTCATACCGCCAGAGATTTCCGATGGCAGCTTGTCCAGTGCATGGGTCATATGCACCAGTTCCATGTTGTGCATTACCCAGTCGCGGATTTCCTGTTTGGATTTTCCTTTCTGGGTTTGCTTTACAGCCAGTTCTACATTTTTGTAGCAGGATAACCAGGGCAGCAGTGAATGGTTCTGAAACACCACCGCCCGCTCTGGGCCAGGCTCTTTCACTTCAGCACCGTCGAGAATAACGCCACCTGTGGTTGCCTGATGCAGACCGGCGACAATATTTAATACGGTAGATTTACCGCAGCCTGAGTGACCAATCAGCGAGATAAACTCCCCTTTCTGAATCTTCAGATTCACATCGGTTAACGCAGTAAACGGCCCTTTAGGCGTAGGAAAATCAATCCCTACCTGACTGAGTTCTAAATGTCTGCTTTGCATAATTTATTTCCTCGAATGTGTTAGCCGCTTAGCGCAGCACTGCGTTTTTGTCCCAGCTCACCAACCGCTGTACCGACAGCATCAGACGGTCGAGCAGGAAACCAATTAAACCAATGGTGATAACCGCTACCATAATGCGTGCCAGTGACTCTGAGCTGCCATTCTGGAACTCGTCCCAGACAAACTTACCCAGGCCCGGGTTCTGTGCCAGCATCTCAGCCGCAATCAGCACCATCCAGCCTATGCCGAGTGACAAACGTAAACCGGTAAAAATCATTGGAATAGACGCTGGCAATACGATTTTCTGCACATGGCTTAATGGCTTTAACCGCAGTACCTTACTCACGTTCACCAGATCTGAATCGATGTTGGAAACGCCTACTGCAGTATTAATTAGCGTGGGCCATAAGCAGCACAACGATACTGTGAAAGCCGAGGTAATAAACGATTTGGAAAACATCGGGTCATCACTGACATACACAGCACTGACCACCATGGTCACCAAAGGTAACCAGGCCAGCGGTGACACCGGTTTAAAAATCTGGATCAGCGGGTTCATGGCCGAGTAAGCGGACTTACTCAAACCACACAGAATTCCCACCGGCACCGCCACGATGCTGGCAATAAAAAAGCCCACCATCACCGTGTATAAACTGGTCCATATCTGATCGAAGAACGTTGGCGCGCCGGTGAAATCACGGATTTTCGGCTCGTAGGTCGGGTCTTTTGCTACCCGTGCTGCGTTGCGCTCCTCCTGACGAGCGTAGAAAGCTTCTGCCTTTTCACGCTGTGCACTGTGTTCATCGATTAACGTAAAGGTTTGTTCCCACACCTGCGCCGGGCCAGGAAACTGCCCCAGCGACGTATCGATGTTTTTGGCTACCACATTCCAAATCGCGAGGAATAATAATATGCCAACAACAGGCATCAATAATTTTGGTACGGTGGACATAATATTCCCTAACACATTTTTACCGCGGATCTGGCCAATATGGCTGACAACTGGTACCGATTTACTCATCGTCTTTACCTTTTATCATCGAGGGTCCGGGAGGCACGGTTACAGAACCGTGTCGCCTTTCAGACCAATTGAGAATTTCTCTAAGTATTCATTGGGCTTGCTGCCATCAAACGTCACGTTATCGATAAACTCTGTTTGCGGCGGCTTAAAGCCGGTTTCTGTGTCGAAGTCAGGAAAATCTTTAGGATCGGCCAGACCTTCTTCAATCAGCGCTTTTGCAGCCAGGGTGTAGATATCAGGGCGATATACGCTCTTTGCTGTTTGCATGTACCAGTCGTCAGACTTAGGCTCTGCAATCTGTCCCCAACGGCGCATCTGGGTTAAATACCAAATTGCATCGCTGTAGAACGGGTAAGTCGCGTTGTGGCGGAAAAAGGTATTAAAGTCTGGCACGTCACGCTTATCGCCTTTTTCGTATTCAAAGGTACCGGTCATGCTGTTAGCAATAACGTCGGCATCGGCACCTACATAGCTGCTCTTGGCCAGAATTTTAACGGCTTCCGGGCGGTTAGCGTTGTTGTTTGCATCTAACCACATGGCCGCGCGGATCATCGCCTTAACCACGCGAATGTGCGTATTGGGGTTTTCTTCGGCCCAGGTTTTGCTCACACCGAACACTTTTTCCGGGTTGTTTTTCCAGATTTCGTAGTCGGTAATAACCGGTACACCAATCCCTTTAAATACCGCTTGTTGATTCCACGGTTCACCTACGCAGTAACCATAAATGGTGCCGGCTTCCATGGTCGCTGGCATTTGCGGTGGTGGCGTTACCGACAGCAGCGCCTGAGCATCGATTTGGCCTGAGGTATCACCTTTGTGCGGTGCATAGTAACCTGGGTGGATGCCGCCTGCGGCTAACCAGTAGCGCAGCTCATAGTTATGCGTGGAAACCGGAAATACCATGCCCATTTTAAATGGCTTGCCCGCTTGTTTGTAACTCTCCACCACCGGCTTTAAGTAGTCGGCTTTAATTGGATGTACTGGCTTGCCATTTTCAACCGGAATGTGCTTTTCCATCTCAGCCCAGACATCGTTAGAAACGGTGATCCCGTTACCATTTAAGTCCATGCTGAAAGCAGTAATAATGTGGGACTGGGTACCAAAACCAATGGTGGCGCCGAGCGGCTGACCAGCCAGCATGTGCGCGCCGTCAAGCTGGCCGTCAATAACGCGGTCGAGCAGCACTTTCCAGTTAGCCTGAGCTTCCAGCGTGACGTACAGACCTTCGTCTTCGAAATAGCCTTTTTCATAAGCAATCGCCAGTGGCGCCATATCGGTAAGCTTGATAAAACCAAACTTCAGCTCTTCTTTTTCTGGCCAGCCAATATCCTCAGCAGACACGGTAGTCACTGAGGCAGTAAATAATGACGCAACCAGTGTCAGAGAACCTGCCACCTGCTTGAACTTGTGTTTTACAGTCTTGTGTAACATGTACTTTCCTTAAGCCAAAAAAAAACCCACCCGTTCGAAATGACATCGTCATTGTGAACGGGTGGGCTTCGTTGCCGTGTACCTCGCCTCGTTAGAAGACAGCAAGGTATTAATAAATTGTTTAGGTATAGCGCATACTAGTATTGCTATTTAGATATATACACATTTAGTGCCAACATTTAATAACCATTAATTTCAACAACTTATGAATTTCGGTTATTTGTCGCCGAAATTCAGCGACTCATCGTAGTGCATTTTGTGCACTGTCAGTGCTCACTGTGAAAAGGCAATGCCTGCTTATGGCGCATTTGCCATAGCTCTGTTGCCCGCTGTTGGGCCTCTTGCTGGCTTAATTTTTCCAGTAACATCAGATACACCGCCAGCGAAGCAATCACGGCCTGACGGGCATAACCGTGTTCCAGATCGCCCCGCCACACCGCTAACATCGTCGCCACTGAGAAATCACGTTCTTTCATTGCCCAGCCATCCGCTTCGGGTAACACCAGTTTGGTAGTGGCGCCGCTTCGGGTGTAATACAAATCTGTTGGTCTGTCGCGATTCACCTCAGGGTCGCCGCCGTCGCCACGAAACACCAGTGACTGCTGTGAGCTAAAGGTTTCATTAACTTTGGCATGTCGCTCATCCAGGTGAGTATGGTATACCCCCTGTACTGCAAACGGCGCATTACTGGGGTTTAACAGCCTTGCCAGGGTATTGGCACAGGACCGTAAGCCAAATAATTCGCGCAGTTTAATAATGCGATCAAGCTCGGGTAGGGCAATGCCTAAATCCAGATAACAGACATTCATGCTGCCCATGGTTTGCTCGGCATGTTGCACCGACGTTGCCAGTGGCAAACCCAACTCGGCCAGGGCATGGCTGGCATAAAAGCGTTTTGAACCGGGTTCTGACGCCCCATGCAGGCACACCCGGTAGCCAACGCTTGCAAGTAACGCCGCGCTCAATAAATACCAGGGTAATTGTCGGCGTTTACCGGCATAACAACCAATATCCACACTGGCTTGCATTGCGCTTAATGCGGCGGGTAACTTGTCGCGACAGGCGGCAATAAAGCCGCATAGCTCTTCAACAGATTCTTCCTGCATGCGCAGCAGCATCAAAAAAGCGCCGGCTTGTTCCGGCGCTATAGATTGGTTGAGTAATTGAGAAAAAGCATCAAAAGCTTCAGCTTGAGTAAGATGCCGGGCGCCCCGCTGGCCTTTGCCGAGGGCTTTGATGTATTCGCTAAATGGCGCGTTGCTCATAGGTATGATGTAACAAATCGGCGGTGATGGGCTGACGGGCAGAAACCACATGACCAATCACGGTAAGTGCCGGTCCTTCGATTGCCGCGTCGAGCACGCGTTGATAAATATCGCTGACGGTGCCAACGATAACCTGCTGTTGATTACAACACGCGTTTTCAATCACTGCAACGGGTAAGTTAGCATCAACACCGGCTTCTGTAAGACGCTGAGATAACAACGCTAAACGCTTCAGCCCCATATAAACCACCGTGGTTTCCCGCGCACTGCTTTGGGCAATGGCCTGCCAGTCTGCCTCTTTGGCCGGGTCCTTAAACTGCGCGGTCATAAATCGCACAGACTGAGCAAAACGGCGATCAGTGAGTGGAATGCCGGTGTAAGCGGAAGCGCCGGACGCCGCCGTTATTCCGGGCACAATAGCAAACGGAATACCCGCCTGATGCAGGGCATCGGTTTCTTCGCTGGTGCGGGCAAAAATCGCCGGATCGCCGCCTTTTAAGCGCACTACCCGCTTACCCTCAAGCCCAAGCTCAACCAGCCTCTGGCAAATCATTTCCTGGGGCACGCTGTGCTTGCCACAACGTTTACCCACAAACTCGCGGGCCACATGACGGGGAATACAATCGAGTACCGATTGATCCACCAGCCAGTCAAATAACACCACGTCGGCTTCCTGTAATAAGCGGTGTGCCTTCAGCGTGAGCAGTTCAGCATCACCCGGTCCGGCCCCAACGATAAACACTTCACCAGTTTGACCAGTTCGCCCGGCGGTATTTCTGTCTGCCGGAGTATCATGTTGCGGGCCAAACAATGCCGCACCCAAACGGGACACTTTTAACATTAGCGGCATCATCAGAGTATTAAAGCGCATATTCATTAGTCGTTTCCTCGTTTTGCTGCGCATCGAGGGGCATCGATGCAATCAGACTGGCCAGTTCGGTTTTACACGAACCACAATTAGTACCGCACTTCAGCGTCTTGCCAAGCTCACTAACGGTGTTAGTGCCCTGGCTAATGGCTTGCGTGATAGTCTTTTCACGCACGCCGAAGCAACTACATACCACTTTACCGAGGCGGAATGCTTCGTCTGGCTGCTGTTCTAACAAGCCGTTAATCTGTTCAGGTGTTAGTGACTCACTGCTATACAATGAGTCCAGCCAGTCGCGCGGTATATCGTTTGGCCGGTGGTTAATAAGAACGGCGAGAATAAGCTTTTCTTTCCGGGTAACCACAACACTTAGCTGGTCAGGCCCTTGCTTGGTAGCCCACTGCGCATCTCGCGGTAAACACGGCAGGATATCGCTGAGCACTTCCTGTGGCATGCGCGGGTCCGCCACATCAATACTGTGCGCCACAGGCGTTGGCATCTTAAGATAATAATAAGCCGCCTTTTGTAAACGCTGTACCAGTGATTCTTCACCAAAAATAATGCCATAGCTCTGCATCTTCACCGGGCTTAATTTAATAGCACCGTGTTTTAATTCCGGCTGACCAGACAGCGCATCGTTTACGCCATTCAATAAGGCGCCAACCCGGGCATGAGAGCCCCAGGTAGCAGACCAGTGAAACGGCGCGAACACTTCTTTACGACGCTGTTTATCATCGATTTTTACCGGCAAAATGACTTCTAAATCGCCAGTACAGGCAGCTTCCGCTTTGATCAGATCACCGTCTTTAACATCAAGTGCTTGTGCATCCACTGGATGAATACTTAACCAGGGCCGGTCGATATGTTTGAGTAAGCGCGGCGCATTACCTGTACGGGTCATGGTGTGCCACTGGTCCCGCACGCGGCCGGTGTTTAACACAAACGGGTATTCGGCGCTGGTTTGCTGCTCAGGTAAACGTGGCGTGATGGCCACAAAATTAGCTTTGCCGTCTGGCGTGTAAAAAGACCCGTCAGCAAACAGCCGGTCTGTCCCAATACGGTGGGTGTTACTCAGGGGCCATTGCTGCGGGCGCAGACTATCGTATTGTGCGATGTTTAAATCGGCCAACGGGCCTAAATCCAGCGCACGGCTGCCGTTGTTGTTGGCAGCGGTCAGCGCACAATGCTCTGCAAAAATCTCGGCCGGATGCTGATAGGCAAACGCCTCTTCAAAACCCATTGCCCGGCCTACCATCGACAGAATTTCCCAGTCGTGCCTGGCTTCACCCATAGGTTCAACCAATCCGCGCTGACGGGAAATCCGCCGCTCAGAGTTAGTTACGGTGCCGTTTTTCTCCGACCAGCCGGTGGCTGGCAGCGCAATATGTGCATAGTTAAGGGTATCGGTTTGTGCTGCGGTGTCTGATACGATGACCAGCTCACAATTTTTTAGCGCGGCTTCCACTAACGCCCGGTTTGGCATGCTGGCTACCGGGTTAGTTGCCATGATCCAGAGGCATTTAACTTTGCCATCGGCCGCCGCCTGAAACATATCCACCGCCCGTAAACCGGGCTTAGTGATTAGATTCGGCGCCTGCCAGAATGCTTTAACCGTAGCATGGTGCTGAGGATTATCGATATCCATATGCGCGGCCAGCATATTGGATAAACCGCCAACCTCACGGCCTCCCATGGCATTAGGCTGACCGGTAATCGAAAACGGCCCACTGCCCTCTTTGCCGATTTTGCCTGAGGCTAGGTGGCAATTGATAATGGCATTGCCTTTATCCACACCACTGGTTGACTGGTTAATGCCCATGGAGAAAAACGTAATAGCCCGGGGCAGGCTCGTAAACCAGTTGAACAACAACTCTATTACGGCAACCGGTACATCACAGGTTTCAGCAACCTTCGCTACCGTCCACGCTGATACTTCAGCCAGCGCCTCGGCAAATCCATTGGTTGAATTCTGGATAAACGTATCGTCTAGGGAATTGTGATGGGCAAGATAATTCAGCAGGCCACAAAACAATACGGCATCGGTGCCTGGCTTAAGCGCCACATGCAAATCGGCCAGTGAACAGCTGTCGGTTTCTCTGGGGTCTACGACCACTACTTTCATGTCCGGGTTACGCAGTTTAGCCCGTTCGATGCGCTGGAATAATACCGGGTGCGTCCAGGCCGCGTTGCTGCCGGTAAGAATAAGTAAATCGGTGTGTTCGAGGTCTTCGTAATTGCACGGCACGATGTCTTCACCGAATGCCCGTTTATGAGCAACCACCGCAGAAGACATACACAGCCGCGAATTAGTATCGATATTCGCAGTACCAATAAACCCTTTCATCAGCTTATTGGCAACGTAGTAATCTTCGGTAAGCAACTGACCTGAGCCATAAATCGCTACGGCATCCGGGCCATGTTGCTCAACAATACTTTTCATTCTGGCCGCAATGATCGACGTTGCTTCATCCCAGCTGGCCTGCCGACCAAACACCACGGGCTTGAGTAAACGCTTATTACCGTCCAGGGTTTCCAGCAGATGGGTGCCTTTGATACACAGGCGCCCAAAGTTAGCCGGATGTTCAGCGGAACCTTTGAGCTCGCTGAGGCTACCTGTCATGCCACCGCTTTGCATCACATCCACACCACACCCCACACCACAATATGGACAGGTGGTTTGCACCAGTTTACTGGCTGGTTGGCGTTGGGGGCTTACATCTGGCAGCATGGCATTCATAGTTTCGCTCGTGATTAAAGTTCGATTAACACACGGTCGTGATCAACGCGCACCGGATAGGTGTTAACGCTGATATCATCACGTTCCAGGCACGTTCCCGAAGCCAGGTCGTAGTGTTCTTTATAAAGCGGTGACGCCACGACAATTTTATCGGTCAGCGTGCCCACGATGCCGCGATACAGCACATTAGCCTCACCAATCGGATCCCAGTTACTGATAACATAGAGATTCTCCTCGCCGTCGAGCTGGACACTGAAAATCGCTACCTGTACATCGCCGATTAGCGCACACACACCACTGTTAGTGACCAGGTCATCCACATGACACACATCATGCCATTGAGCAATAATATTAGCCTGAGCCTGCATGATAATTCTCCTACACGAGTTCTACGGGAATGGCTTTACCAGCCGAAAATTTTTCGGCCTTGGTGGCCGGGCGAATCTGCTCGCGTTCGGTAACGAACTGGATATTTGAATCCGACTCATCACTGTTAACGAACTGACGAAAACGTTTTAATGCTTCAGGCGATTCAACGGTGGTTTTCCACTCGCACTGATAGGTATCGGCGATATGCTGCATCTGCGCTTCAAGCTCGTCGCAAATGCCCAGCGAATCGTCAATGACGACTGATTTTAAGTATTCCAGTCCGCCTTCAAGATTTTCCATCCATACTGATGTACGCTGCAGACGATCGGCCGTTTTGGTATAAAACATCAGCACCCGGTCGATGTATTTCACCAGCGTGGCATCGTCCAGATCGGTGGCGAATAAATCTGCGTGGCGCGGTTTCATCCCACCATTACCACACACGTAGAGGTTCCAGCCGTTTTCGGTGGCGATAACGCCAATGTCCTTACCCTGCGCTTCAGCGCATTCACGGGTACAACCAGACACAGCAAATTTAATTTTGTGCGGTGCACGCAGGCCTTTGTAGCGGTTTTCTAAATCAATTGCCTGACCCACTGAGTCCTGCACGCCATAACGGCACCAGGTACTGCCTACACAGGATTTAACGGTACGCAAGGCTTTAGCATAGGCATGCCCGGTTTCAAAGCCGCCGGCCACCAGTTCTTCCCAAATAGCCGGAAGCTGGTCGACACGGGCACCGAACAGGTCGATACGCTGACCACCGGTAATTTTGGTATACAGGTTATAGCGCTTGGCCACGTCACCTAATAAAATGAGTTTATCCGGCGTGATCTCACCACCTGCTACACGCGGCACAATGGAATAAGTACCGTCTTTCTGCATGTTGCCCAGATAGGTATCGTTGGTGTCCTGCAGCGGCTGATGCTGTTTAGCCAGAATGTAATCGTTCCACACCGAGGCAAAAATCGATCCGGCAGCCGGTTTACAGATATCACAGCCAAGGCCTTTACCGTGTTTTTCCAGCAGTTCTTCAAAGCTTTGGATTTTGCCAACCTGAATCAGGTGATAAAGCTCCTGACGGGAGTAGTCAAAGTGCTCACAAATGGCCTTGGACACTTCTACGCCGCGTTTTTCCAGTTCGCTGTCGACCACGTTTTTCAGTAATGCCGCACAACCACCACAGCCTGTAGCTGCTTTGGTGCTGGATTTTACATCGCCTACCGAGCAGCAACCGCCGTCGATGGCACCCACGATGTCGCCTTTAGAAACGTTGTGGCACGAACAAATGGTTGCCGTATCACCCAGCGCATCGGCCCCCAGCAGCGGTTTTTCCCCTGCTGACGGTAAAATTAAAGACTCCGGGCTATCCGGTAACGCAATACTGTTTAATGCATACTGAAGTAAGGTGTCGTAATCGCTGGTATCACCAATTAACACGGCGCCCAGCACCAGGGATTTATTAGCATCGACAACCAGCTTTTTATACACCCCTTCCGGCTGATTGTGGTAGGTGTATGACAACGCGCCTGGTGTACGGCCATGGGCATCACCAATTGAGCCTACTTCTACGCCCATTAGTTTCAGTTTGGTGCTCATGTCAAAGCCGGCAAATTCACCTTCATTACCGATGATATCGGCGACGGCAGCGCGAGCCATGGCATAACCAGGCGCAACCAGACCATAAATTTTCTTATCCCACAGGGCACATTCGCCGATGGCATAAACATTCTTATCAGAGGTTTTACACTGATTATCGATAACAATACCACCCCGTTCGCCGATAACTAACCCGAATTCACGAGCCAGCTGATCGCTGGGACGGATCCCGGCAGAAAATAGCACCAGGTCGGTTTCCAGGTGCGTACCGTCGGAAAACTTCATGCGGTAGCGACAGGTTTCGCCGGCTTCAATACATTCGGTGGCTTTTTGCGTGTGAACCTGCACGCCGAGCGCTTCAATTTTGTCTTTCAGCAACTCACCGCCCATCGGGTCAAGCTGGACGGCCATCAACTGCGGGGCAAATTCCACCACATGGGTATCAAGCCCGGCCTGTTTCAGCGCATTCGCCGCTTCCAGGCCTAACAGACCGCCGCCCACCACAACGCCCACCTTGCTTTGCGCGGCAGAAGCGCTGATGGCTTCTAAGTCTTCAATAGTCCGGTACACCAGACAGTGTTCCTGATCGTTACCCGGAATAGGCGGCACGAAAGGGTAAGAACCGGTTGCCAGTACCAGGGTATCGTACTCATACGTGTCGCCTGATTGGGTTGTAACAACCTGCTTTTCACGATCGATGTTGGTAACCCAGGCGTTGGTGACAGCATTTACGCCCCAGTTCTGATAGGTTTGCTCATCGGTCAGCGCCAGGTCAGCAGCGGTTTTGCCGGAAAAGTAAGAAGAGAGATAAACACGGTCATAAGCCAGTCGGCTTTCGCCACTTAATACCGTGATATGGCAGTTATGCTCACTGTTAATCAATTGCTCAACAAAGTGGTGACCCACCATACCATTACCAATAATAACGATGCGTTGTTGCCGTGATGACATGTTCATTTCGTCTACCTTTTTTAAAGGCAAAAAAAAACCCACAACCATTCCTGGTTGTGGGCTTCGTTGCCTGTTTAAGCATTTGCTAATCTGTTTGTGTAGGCTCTTGTACTACGCTATTGCTTAGCAATGTAAATGGCACAAGAGTCTTGATGTAAATCTGATACCAATAAAGCAATACAAGTTAAGTGCCAACATTTATAATTAATGACTTTCAATCACTTAGCTTTTTTAATGCTCATCTGCCCCATACTGACACGCACCAAAACGAAGCAGAATCCTGTTCTTGGTGCATCGCACTGGCTACTTTAGGGTGCGTCGAACAGCAGCACCAGCAATACAATTACCGTAATAGCCAGAATGCCGGAGATTCCCTGCCATACCCGAACCGGGTGACGCTCCATCAAGGGTAGCGTGCGTCCATACGCCGGATTAGGATGGTGCAGGTCATAAACAAATTCCGACAAACTTTCGTAGCGTTTGGTAGCCTGAGGATGACAGGCACGCTTTATGGTGGCATCCAGCCACGCCGGTACCGACACATTGCGCTGATTTAAGCTGATGTAGCGCAGTTTGAGTAAGGCTGAATAACTGGTCTTTTTGGCCACGCCCGCATCATAGGGATACTCCCCCGACAACAGGTAATACAGTAATACCGCAAGAGAGAACTGCTCAGCGCGCTCATCTGGCCACAGGCCAACGAAATACTCCGGCGCAGCAAACAGCAAGTCGCCGGGAATAAACAACTGCTCGCTGGCCATTAAAAAGTTGTGACCGGAAATGCTGGCAGCGCCATAGTCAATCAGCGTAAGGGTATTGTTGTCGCCAACCAGCACATTCTCCGGACGAATATCCTGATGCAATATCCCCTGCCGGTGCAGCGCAGTTAATGCGCCCGCTACTTGCGTAGCCCAGTCTCTGAGTACCATCAGATCAGGCGCGCCATTATCATCACGCCACTGCCGCATACTAATGCCCGGACAGTATGTCAGCACAACGTAAAAACAGCTGCGGGAAAACGTCTCACCAACGCCAGCAAGTAATTGTGGATGACTCACCCGCTTAGCCACCCACTCCTCTTTAATCATTTCATCCAGAAAGCCGCTGTTATCCTGCATCGACACGGCAGGCAGTTTAAGCACCACGAGCTCATTGAAGTGCTGATGGCGTGCAAGATACACGCTACTGCGTTCGGTGTTGCTAAGCTGCTTTTCCACTCGCCAGTCGTCAATAACGCTGCCAGTGGTTAGCGGGCTCTGAATAAATGGCAGGTAACCGGATGACTCATAGCTCACCGGTGCCGGCGGATGAATGGACTCAGCATTAACCGCAGCGATGGTCAGGTTATCATTACAACCAAAATCCAGTGCCATCGTAGCAACCTGTTCGCAGCCCTTATTTAAGTCGGAGTCGGTGTTAGCTTGATGTAAAACGGCTAACCAGTCTTCGACACTAAGCGTTTCGGCGATACCGTCGGTCATCACCACAAAGGTATCGCCGGGCTGAATATCCCTGACGCTAATATCGACATGTAATTCGGGCTTAATACCCAGTGCATTACTCAAATAATACTGGCCGCCCTCACCTTGCTGACGATGGTCTACGGTACACAATTGGGCCTTGTGCTGACGCACATGATAAATACGGCTGTCACCGCAGTGCAGCAAGATGGCTTTGTCACCATGCAGCAGCACGGCACTAAAAGTACACACGTAGCCCTTATCCGGATTCTCCCGATAAGGGCTAAGCTGTGACTTGATATACAAGCGGGTGTTAAGGGTTCGCAGGACCAGCTCGGCGGCACGCGCTGGTGACCATACGTCGGCAGTCATCAGGTAATCGCGAACAAACTCATTTATAGCCAGTTCGCTGGCGTACTGACTTACCTGACTACTGCTGATCCCGTCTGCTACGGCGGCAATCACGCCACGACGCTGCAAACGCGAAAAATCAGGCACTGTCACAGCGTGACAGTCCTGATTAATGTTTTTTATTCCTTTGCCGGAGAATGCTCCCCAGCGTACTTCAGGCATAAAATATTATACTTTATCGTTCACTTTCGCCGCAGGCACTGCTTTGTTAGTACCACCTGTGGCCAGTACACGCTTAGGTGCCGTTTTAACGTGCGTTGAATAAAGCGTCAGACCAGTGAACGCTAAACCACCTACCAGGTTACCTAAAGCTGTTGGGATCTCGTTCCAGATGAAATAATCCATCACAGAGAAGTCACCCCCCATAATCAGGCCAAACGGGAACAGGAACATATTAACCACTGAATGTTCAAAACCCATAAAGAAGAACAGCATGATAGGCATCCACATCGCCAGTACCTTACCGCTCACGTGGGTAGAAATCATCGCACCGACTACACCCAGTGATACCATCCAGTTACACAGCATGCCGCGGATAAAAATAGTAAACCAGCCAGCTGCACCGTATTCAGCATAACCCAGAGTACGCGCCTCACCGATACCGGCCACTTTGGTAGCAATAGCGCCGCCATCGGTGTTGTAACCCATGGTAAAGATAAACGACATCATAAAAGCAACGGTTAACGCACCGGCAAAGTTACCCAGGAACACCAGTCCCCAGTTACGTAAAATTTGCGGCCAGGTAACACCGGGCCGTTTAGCCAGCCAGGCCAGCGGCGCCAATACAAACACACCGGTTAACAGGTCAAAGCCCATCAGATAAAGCATACAGAACCCAACCGGAAACAGGATAGCCCCAATCAGAAACACACCGGTTTTAACAGCGATTGTAATCGCAAATACTGCAGCAAGCGCCAGAATAGCACCAGCCATAAAAGCACGAATTAACGTGTCGCGGGTCGACATGTAAATCTTCGATTCACCCGCATCAACCATTTTGGTTGCAAACTCAGAAGGTAGTAAATACGCCATATTAATCACCTAAATATATTGAACAAAAACACACCCACAAACACTTCATTACAATCGTCAGGCACAAAAAAAGGCGTCCGCACTCACCCCCTGAGAAGTAAGTTGCGGACGCCTTTATCCGAATTCTTTTCCAATTGTAAAACCATTACGGTTTGCTGTTTTTACAAATACAATTTCGATGCCAATTCATATAAAAACAAATTAAATCTATTTATCAACAACTTAAAAATAGTCTGTAATTTTTCAAAACAATTCCCCTTAAGCATAGCGCGCCACGATAGCGCAATTTCACCAATTAAGTGCATCCATTAACGGTACAACTTACTATGCTGCGGTTATTATTGCGCGTATTTTAGGCAAACCGTCCATTTACTGTTGATTTAAACCGCAAACAGCGCGCTTTATGACTAAAGTATTACATAGGAATAAGAATTGCTTATCTCTCAGGTTTAACAGCCAGCGAACATTTCGGAGCGCCTGATGAGCAAACACAGTGACATTACCAAGCGATTTTTATTGTCAGCTAAGCATCAGGAAATTCAGGCATTACAGCATTTGTCTTCAAACTGCCGCACGGTAAAAGCCGTAAAAGACATGATTCATCAGCTCCAGCGCGAACGTGGTTTAAGCAATGTATTCTTAGGTTCTAAGGGCGACCGGTTTGGTGAGCAACGTCAGCAGCAAATAACCGCCAGTGAAGTCTGCGAGCAGAATTTACGCAGCCTGCTTAAGTCGCTTTATCTTGGCCAGCACGACAACGGCCAGTCCATGCGATTGCTTAGCAGTATCACCTTTGCCCTGCAGGGTATGGATCACTTACCCGATTTGCGCAATAAAATTGCCAAGCAACAACTTACGCCGCTGGAATCTACCAACGCGTACTGCCGCTTAATTACCGGTTTACTCGACGTAGTGTTTGAGGCGGCCGATGTGGCCAGCGATCCCACCATGACACGCTTACTGGTTGCCCTGTTTAACTTTATGCAGGGAAAAGAATACGCCGGGCAGGAACGGGCGTGGGGTGCCATTGGCTTTGCCGAGAGTCACTTCGACAGTGATCTGGGCGATCGGGTGAGTGCCCTCAGTGATTCTCAACTACACTGTTTTGAAACCTTCGAAAACTTTGCTGATGAAGAAGAAATGCAAATGTGGCAGTTACAGCAAACCAGCGACACGGCCACCCAGATCACCCGATTACGCGAAATGATCCAGTCGCTGGCCTCTGGCGGAGAATGCTCGGCTGAACTCAGCGAAATTTGGTACGACATCGCGACGCAGCGTATTGATGCCATGCAGTCAATTGAAGAGCACCTGACCGACCGCCTTACCGATCAGGCTACACTGCGCATTCAACAGGCCGAAGAAGAGCTGCGTAATCATGAATTACTGATCGCAACACTGAACAGTTCACCACCACTTACTGATACGCCAATTACCATGCTTTACGACAATACGGTAAAGGGCCTTAAGGGCGCCGGAAGAGAAGCGAAAAAACTGCCCGAAGGTTCTGCCCTGTCAGCGCATAAATCATTTTATGACCTTATCCGCGGTCAGGCTCAGCGTATTGAGGATATGGCCGATGAGCTCGGTGCCGCCAGACAGGCACTTAGTGAGCAAAAAGTGATTGACCGGGCCAAGTTGCTGTTGATGCAGCAAGGCAACTTGTCGGAGCAGCAGGCTTACCGCAAATTACAAAGCTCCGCCATGGAGCAAAATATGCGCCTATCGGATCTGGCCCAGCGAGTAGTGAGCCGTGTTGGCTAATGACGCACTGCTAAAATTTTGCTATAAATCGCTGCCAACGTAATTAGCTAAAGGACATAGCCATGAAGAAGTACCTTGTTATCAGTCTGATAAGCCTGCTTGCCGGCTGTGCGAGTAACCAACTGACCACAGATTCACAGGCGGTAGACAGCGGGCTCGAACAACCGGCAGATGAGTCTGAGTTCGCATCACTCTGGACCCAGACAAAACGGGTAAATCCACAATATCCCATCAGCGCAGCAAAAGACGGTTTATCAGGTTGTGTGAATTTGTCATTTGTGGTTAACAATGAAGGCAGGGTTACAGAACAACAAGTGACCGACTCATTCCCTAAGGGCGTATTTGAAAAGAAGGCCATTGAGGCTTTAAAGCGGTGGCGCTGGAAACCCACAACGGCTAACCCGGATAACCAGCCGGCCCGCTCTACCGTGCAGTTGGACTTTATGGTCCAGTACAGCAAAAACATCACCGAAGCAGAACAACGCTGTAGTATAAAGATACCTTCGTTTTAATAAAGATGGTGCGGCGATTAATGGGCTCGCCACTCCCGGTTGTTCCACTCCCATTTTTCCGGAATAACCCTGATCAGACGCAACGTTGTTGCGTCAAACTCCCCGGTTTTTAAGGAGAACTCTGATGCGATTATGGACCTATCGGCGTCCTTTCTACTATGACAACAGCAACTATGAAGCCCACTATTCGTTTTCATTTACTACTTATACATCGCGGCTGTATAAAAACGGACACCTGATTGATGAGTTAACCGGTAACTTTATCGACGAGCTAAAAGTACTTACCCATAATGTCCAATCTGATGACGCAGGCAATACGCTAAAAGTGTCGGTGGGCTATATCAACTGGCTGACCGTTGGCATTGAGGTTTACCATAACCATGAGCGCATCTACGCCAGTCACCCGGATAACGACATTTACTTTGCCGATAAGAAACTAAAAAAACTCGCCGGTACCCACGCACAAGAGACCGAAACACTCAAACAGGAACGCCAGAAACAAAGTGAACAGTGGCGCAAGAACAAACACTCTATCTTCGCCGATATCGGCTTAGGCGCGGCATTTTTTATTGTGTCCAAAACAACCGGCGACTTAACCGTGGCGGCATTTACCAGCATCGCTTTAGGCTTAGCTCTGGTGGTGGTACAGCGCTTTGTTAAAGTTGACTTACTCGGCGGCTTTGCTGTTTTTGGCACGGTTATGCTGTTGATATCCGCATTGTTATCGCTCACTTTCGACAGTGAGTTATTTGTTCAGCTAAAAGGCACAATAATGGGAGTGCTGGGCGCACTGGTATTGCTAATCGATGGCGTATTCCGTAAAGGAAAGTACTTCGCCCCTCGTTTTGAGCGTTACCTGAATGCACCGATACAACATCAGCCATTTGTAATAGGGCTGAGTGTTCTCGGGCTATTAATGGCAGGCATTAATTACGCTGTGGCGATACTGCTTACCGAAGATCAGTGGTTAACCTACACCACATTTATTGATATGCCCCTCTATCTCATTTTGTTCTTTATGCTGATATCGAAAACAAGCCAAAAAGAAGCGTCCGAAATCAGTAACCGGTAAGCTCCATATAGCCCTTACCGGCATGGCTGCCGCCAAAGGAAATTGCCCCTTCGTAATAAGGAAAGCGGCTGTGATTCCACTGATCGGTTTTAAACGCTTTAGTAGTAATGTCGATTTGCTGAGCGGGAATGCTAATTTGCCACTCAGTAGGGATATCCCGGCCCGCGACTTCACTGGTGTTAAGAGGTAAAATCTGCAGCTCGTTAGGACCCAGCGGTTGCGGTTCGCCTTGAGCAGTGATTAATGTACCTGTGGTGTATGACTCGCCGCCATCCACATACATGGTAAAGGCCATCAGTTTTCGCCCGTCGTCAAAATGCAGTGAAAACCAGTCCCAACCCAGCGCGTCCTCGTCGGCCAGTTGTGATGTCCATTCGTGATCGTACCAACCAAGGCCGCTAACCTTATGGGTTACGCCATCTAAAATGATCTGGCCGCTGGCGTTAATAAACGTCTGGCTGTAGTAGTAAGAACGATAACGTCCGTCACCGGTTTTAAAACTCACGCCCTGTTGGCCGTGTTTTACAAACGGCTTATCGGCAGTTAGTTTCAGTGTTAGCGCCGCAGGGCCAGAGGTGGTATTAAGCGCTGCAGGAAATAACGCTGCCTCCCGCTTACTTTGCCACTGCCAGTTATCAATATAAAACGCTACTGGCGCAGAACTAAAGCTGGCGATACCGGTACCCTGTTGAGCAAATTTTTCATCAAAATAATGCTGAGTCTGAGTGTGCAACGAGGAGTGCCCCATCCAGACATTACCTTCGCCCCAATTTGAGGCTAATTCAGGGCGGGCAAATTTGAACAAGGTAAACTGATAATTAAACGGCTCACCTGCCTCGTTTTCCATCAGTAACGTAAGGTACCACCACTCAATCTGATAGCCCTGATGCGGTGCGTGATCGGCGGGTAAAGACACAGGTTGTGCAATGCTTACCTGCGCCTTATTGTCAGCTTTAAAACCGCCAAACAGTGAAGCACGGTTGTCTTGTTGAGAGTGCAACGGCGCTGAAAAAGCACAGCCCAGTCCCAGCAGTAAAAGCCATATTCTGTTCATAATGCCTCCTGCTGCGAATAAAATCGGGCCTGTAACCTGCCAAGCGGCAATGCCATGAGTAGCAATAAGAGACCCAGCCCGATTAGCAAACTTTGCATAATAATCATCGGATCGAGGATTAACGGGTAAGTCCAGTGAAAGGCAAAACGATTCACCTTATTCACCAGCAGCCAGGCCAGTAACAGCGCAAATGGGAGTGCCAGCAGCGCACAACTCACCGCAATAAAACAATACTGCGTAAACAACGACAGCTTGATACGCAACGGGCTGACGCCAACGCTGCGCAGCAGCAACAACTGCGGCTTAATATCCATCACCAGCAGCGTAATCGATACAAAAAACGATAGCGCGGCCACCAGCATAGTGACCAGGTTTAACGTGTCAGTGGTTAAAAATGTGCGGGAGAACACCATCATCGACTGCTCAATCAGGGTGCTTCGCGGGATAAGACGTGCCGACTCACTCTGCTCGTTAAGCCAGCTTTCGAGCGCAGCCTGCTCTGAAGACGAAGCAAAAGCGGCATACGCTGAAATCAACTCATACTCACCAGAGAGCAATGCCTCTGGCAGCAACACCTGCGCTTTCGGGTTACCGTAATCCGGATACACGCCTACTATTTCAAAGGCCTGCAACCCGGCGTTTGAAGGCAGGCTAACAGCATCACCGGTGTTAAGCCCCTGCCGATAGGCAAATTGTTGATTAATGAACACACCGCGCTGTGCATAAAAGGCAGACCAGGCATTGGCTGACTCACTATCAAGCATTAAGTACTGCTGATATTCAGCGCCATCGGGAAAACTGCGTAGCTCAAGGGTTTGCCCATTAACGCGGACGTCTTTGCCATAACGGGCTAACAGTGGCACCGGCGCGCCCTCTTCGGCCGACAAATCCCCTTCAAAATCTGTGTAGAGATAAAACGGTGCAAACAGGCGTTGTTCCAGCCATTGCTCGGTGGCCTGGCGAAAACTGTCGACCATCACATTCATGCCAATATTGGCCGCCAGCGCGATAAAAAATGCACAGGCCGCCAGTCTGGTGCGCTGCGACAGACTCACCGCATTGTGCATGCTCCAGTGCAGTAGCGGCTTTGTTGTACTTATCCGCTGTGCAACCAGGCTCATTAACTGCGGCATCAGCAACACCACCGTAGTGCAACCGGTAATTAAAACCAGACCAATGTATAAGAGTGCCTGTAACTGGCTGGCTACCAGCCACGCACCAAGCGCCACTAACATTAAGCTCAGCAACAGCCAGACGTTATAGAGCGGTTTTAAACGCCGATTAAACGCCGCCACCAGATAACTGCGCCGGGCCAGACTGTGGGCCAGACGTTGCCTGATCAACAGCCCCATTATCATCACTGCTATTGCACAAAACACCACGGCCAGCAACATCAGTCGCGGTGTGGAAAACTGACCACCGCTAAACTGCCCGTCCAGTAAAAACCGGTAAATGTTACTCAGCACCGGCGTGATAGCACTAACCAGCGAAGCCCCGGCAAATACTCCGCCAACCGCGCCAACCAGCGCCAGGATAAACATTTCTAGTTGCAACACCCGGAGTAATATTGCCTGACTAACACCCAGCTGGCGCAGCTTTACCAACACCGGCGTGCGCGCAGCCAACAGCAGATTAAAGGCATTAAATACAATAAAAATGCTCACCAACACCATCAGCGCGCCCATGGCCCACAAATTGAGGCTGAAACTGTCACTCAGATTGTTGGCGGAGGAAGTCAATTCAAAGGGCGCTAACTGAAGGTGTGCAGGGAGTGATTCTTCGAGCAGCTTATACTGCTCGGGAGACAGCGCCCCCATTACCAGCAGGCCGCTTAGCGGATGGGTTTGTAATGTAACCTCGCTACGGTAAAACTGATTGATATCTTCAATACCATTGAGCGCGGCCTGGTGTGCAAAGCTGTTTTGCTGTGATGTACCACCATTAGTCTCTGGCAGCAGATTAAACAGCGTAACCGTATCAACCGCTAGCCGATCACTGGTTTGAGTGTAAGCCACTAAGGCGTTAAGCCCCTGTCGCCGCAGGTGAGCATAATCAGAGCGCGTAATTGGGTTATTTTCACTACGCGAAACGACACGAAAATTAACCGGTACGTCCCCTAAGACAAACTGCTTTAACTGCGAAGACGCACCGGCATTGATAAGTGTTACGGCAGTGAGGCCAGCGCTGGCAATAAAGATGGCCACGACGATTAGCAATGGCTCCCAAAACCGTCGCCGATAGGTGGCCAGTTGGGTGCGCAGTGCCAGGATAAGAACTCGCATGGCCCGCGACATTATAGTTGCGCTAACCGGCCCTGATGGAGCCGATACTGAGTTTGAGCACCCCTGGCAACATCCGGGCTGTGAGTAACTACCACCAACGCAGCGCCCTGCTCCTGACAGTAATTAAATAGCAACTGGCTTACCACATCGCTGGTTTGCTCATCAAGGTTTCCGGTGGGTTCATCAGCAAGCACCACATCAGGCAGGTGGTTAAGCGCGCGGGCAATAGCTACCCGTTGCTGTTCGCCACCGGAAAGCATACTGACCGGCGCTTTGTGCCGCTCCGCCAGCCCCAGTTTGTTGAGCAAGGTTTGCTGACGTTCTGCGTTGTAGTTACCTTTTAAGCGGGCAGTAAAAGCCACGTTATCCCAAACGTTAAAACAGTCCAGCAGATTAAACTGCTGAAAGATAACGCCAAGGTGTTGCATTCGAAACGCATCGGCAGCATCCTGAGATAAACGCTCTATCGCCTGGCCGGCAATCACAATGGTGCCGCCAGAGCTTTGCTCGAAGCCCGCCAGTAGCGCCAGTAAGGTAGATTTCCCGCAACCGGATGCACCCTGAATACTCACCGACTGACCGGCCGCAACTTCCAGCGAGAGCTGGTCGATGATAGGGGTGGTTGAACCAGGGTAGTGTTTAAGGAGACCAGATACTGCGATCATTATTCGATTTTATTCCTTAATCGACCGCACCTAACGAGGCGCTGTATACCTCTAGTTTAACGTAATTTAATCCAATTAAGATTAATTACAAGCTCACAAGATGAGCAACATCAATTCATTAGGCAAACCGGAGTGAGTTACCTGCCATTGGTTTTCGCTTATCGCCGTAATGCCAGACATGCCCGCGAACAATCGATCAATGTGGTGCATCAGACTTTTGCTCCGTTTTTACCGGTAATTAAAATGTTAATCGCCGGGTAACACTAATACTTTATCGGTATTCTATCGTTTTAATTTAAGTATCAGATAGTTAGCAATAACGAACCCGTTTAGACGGGCTCCAGCCTCTCCGGCTCACACAAACTGATAACATCCTGCTGAGGTAACCATCTGATTAAAAAGACATTTGGCATGCAAACTGCTACTTCCCAAGACTTATTCGTGAAACGCGCTGTTAGCACTGCAGTTGCGCTAAGAGAGTGCAAATGGTCTTTTATCTCTCCCCAAAGTTGGGCTTTTCCCTGAGGCGTTCCGGCCTTTTTCTGACTTACTGGTTATTCGCTCTGGTATTGAGTCCTTATGCCTTTTCCCAGGAGCTGGCATTTACCCGCGATCTGGCTGCCGACATCATCGACGACCGATGCGAAACCTGCCACAACGACTACGAGTTTGCCGGGAACTGGTCTGTGGCCGATATTCATGTGAGCGATATTACCAAAGGCAAAAATCAAAAGCTGTGGGAAGGCATTCTTAAATCGGTTGCCATGGGCGATATGCCACCGGCCGATAAAAAACAGTTAACCGCACGGGAAAAAAGCGCTTTTCTGAACTGGCTGGCAGGCTCGCTGGATGATTACAGCGCGGCCAATCCTAACCCAGGCAGAGCTACCTTAAGACGCCTGAACCGCAACGTATACGCCCGCTCAGTGCAGGACCTGCTGGCGTTGAAAGTGGATATTACCGACTCCCTGCCCGGCGATGATTCCGGCTATGGTTTCGATAACAACGCCGATGTACTGGGCGTGTCCACCACCCTGCTTGAACGCTATTTATTTGTGGCAGGCAAACTCAGCAAACTGGCTACCGGTACGGCAGGCGATACTGCCGGTAAAGAGAGCTACATGGTGCCTAAAGACGGCCCGGTAAAAAACAGCGGCGTGCCCTCGTTTGATCTACGCATGAGTGATGCGCTGCCGCTGGACTCGAGAGGCGGCGGCAGTTTTGAATTTTATGCACCGGTTAGCGGGTTTTACGAAATTGCCGGCTATTTAAATGCCAATACCAACAATGAAGTCGACCGGCTTGATATTCATCGCTATAGCCACACACTAACGCTTAGCGCAGGCAACCACCAAATTGGTATGAGCTTTCGTAAAGACCTGGCACTCAGCGAACATATACCCACCGTCCGCAAAGGCACCGACCATGTAGTGCTGCCCGACAGGGAGCCGGAAACACTGGATCTCGATTTTATTGTAGATGGCGCTCGCCGCCATTCAACGCAGGTGCCGTCTTACCACCTATCGCCTCGTTTTTCTCAGGCTGCCTTTTTACGCGATGTACTGGAGATAGAGGTTATCGGGCCGCTGGATTCAGACCAAACCAATGCCTCATGGCACACTGCCAGCACCCGCAAAATTTTCAGTTGCCTGCCTGAGGCCGAAGCCACCGCTGAGTCAGAGCTTAATTGTGCCCGGCAAATTATCAGCCGGTTAACCACTGAGGCTTATCGCCGCCCGGTCAACAACAGCGATATAAAGCCCTTACTGGCCATTTTTGAACGCGCCCGCAAAGATGTCGGCTTTCGCGCCAGCATCGCCACCACATTGCAGGCACTGCTGGTATCACCTCAGTTTTTATACCTGCAGGAAATTCCGCCTGCCGATGTTAAGCCTGGCAGCGTTTACCGCATTAGCGATACAGAATTCGCCGCCCGGCTAGCGTTATTTTTATGGAGCAGCTTGCCGGATGAGGAACTTACCGCTCTGGCCAGTGCGGGTACGTTAAGAGAGCCGCAGGTGCTTAAGCAGCAACTCAAACGCATGCTGGCATCAGACAAAGCCAGCGCGCTTACCGATAACTTTGCCGGACAATGGTTGTATTTACGTAATCTGCCCTACCATTTTCCCGATGCATTTGAATTTCCAGAGTTTACTATCCCGCTCAGGCATTCCATTCAGCGCGAAACGGAACTGTTCTTTACCCGCATTCTGAAAGACGATTTACCCATATTCGACTTTTTAAATGCCGATTACAGTTACCTTAATGAACCGCTGGCAAAGCATTATGGTATCGACGGCGTGAAAGGCTATGCCTTACGCAAAGTCAGTTTAAGTGACCAATCCCATCGCGGCGGATTGCTGGGCCAGGCGAGTATCTTAACCCTGACCTCCAACCCCAATCATACCTCGCCGGTCAAGCGTGGTAAGTGGATCCTGGATAACCTGCTCGCGGCCAGTCCTCCGCCACCGCCGCCGGACGTGCCCGCACTGGTTGCCGAACACGACGGTATGGCGCTGTCGGCCAGAGAACAACTCAAACGGCACCGGGCTGACCCGGTGTGCGCCGCCTGCCATGTACGCATGGATCCGCTCGGCCTGGCGCTTGAGCAATACGATGCCGTGGGCGCTTTTCGTACCCGCTATGCCGACCAGGCCATTGATGCCAGCGCTACCATGCCCGATGGCACTCAATTTGAGGGCCTGAGCGGTCTTCACGATGTCCTGTGGGACCGACGGGAGCGCTTTACCCAGGCCTTTATCGACCGTCTGCTCACTTACGCTCTGGGCCGCGGATTAGAAGCCTACGATCAGCCCGTCATCCGCACCATTGCAAGACAAGCCAGTGACGATAACTACCGCATTCACAGCATTATCGAAGCGGTTGTTACCAGTACACCATTTAACTTTAAAAAAGCACCAGAGGCCGCTAATGAACCACAACAAGTCGCTAAAGCGCCGTAATTCAATGTTATCCCGCCGTACCTTTTTAAAAGGCCTGGGCGTTAGCATGGCGTTGCCGGCAATGGAATCATTGGTGCCTGCTGCCATGGCCAAATCCCTGGAACGACGACCTAAACGGATGACCGTTTTTTACTCGCCTAACGGCGTAAGAATGCAGCGTTACACACCGGTAACTGCCGGCAAAAATTACGCGATGACGCCCATTTTAAAGCCCCTTGAAAAAGTACGTGATAAGTTTTCGGTTATCTCGGGTCTGGCCCATTATCAGGCCAGTGCATTCGGTGCACCGCCGGCCGGCCATGGTCGCAGTTGCCCGGCCTTTTTAACCGGAGCTCATGCCAGGGCCACCGAGGGTGCCGATATTCGATGTGGTATTTCTGCCGATCAGGTAGCCGCCAGTTACTTCGCTAAAGACACGCAGCTCACCTCGCTGGAACTGGGTATTGAGCCACCCAGCTTAATGGGCAGTTGCGATATTAATTACAGCTGTACGTATACCAACACCATTTCCTGGAAGAGCCCTACTCAGGCGTTGCCCGCCATGGTCGCTCCCAGCGATGTGTTTGAGCACCTGTTTGGCGACGGCAATCACATTGACGAACAAACCCGCCAGATGCAACTGGCCCATAAAAGCAGCATACTCGATTTTATTAACGATGAAGCCAAGCGGGTAAATAAACGGTTAGGCGTTAACGACCGGCATAAAATGGCCCAATACCTGGAATCCGTTCGCGATGTGGAGCGGCGTATTGCCAAAGCGCGGGAAACGTCCATCGAAATGAATCTGGAAGGCTTTATCGTACCCGCTAACACCCCTGTGGATTACGAAGAACACGTGAAGATCATGCTCGACTTGCAGATGCTTGCACTGCAAACGGATATGACCCGGGTGAGTACCTTTATGCTCGGCCGGGAACTGAGTAATCACGCCTATAACAATCTGGGTATTCCAGACGGCCATCATGCCCTGAGCCATCATGCCAATATGCCGGAAAAAATCGATAAACTGGTAAAAATAAACGCCTATCACATGCAGCTGTTCGCCGATTATCTGGAGAAAATGGCCAGCATCCCGGACGGAGAATCTACTCTGCTCGACAATACCTTTGTGATCCGCGGCGCTTGTATGGGTGAGTCGAATGAACACGATCATATGGATTTACCCATCATACTCGCCGGTGGCGGTCTGGAAGGGAACCGGCATATTGCCACTCCAAAACATACGCCCATGTGCAATTTACTGCTTTCGGTTTTGCAGCAAATGAACGTACCGGTGGAAAGCTTTGGCGACAGTACCGGGCCGCTGGACGGTTTGATTGCCTGAGGAGTAAGCAATGAATTCAATCACTAATTTCCCGATTAAGGCTCTCGTGGTTGCGCTGGGCATTGCCGCGTTATCGGCCTGTCAGTCTGAGTTACAGACCACCGATGCGAGACCTGCGCTAACCAGCCAGCAACACGATAGCCTGCTCATAGAGGCCAAACAGGCCATTCTGGCTTCTGATATAAGCCGACTCACAGAGCTTAGTAGCCAGATTGACGTTAATCACCCGTTACCTGATAACGCCAGCTTGCTGGCCTGGGCAGTGGAAACTCAGGACCCGAAACTGGTTAGCCTGTTACTGGCAAACGGCGCTAATGCTAATCCCACCGGCGGTAACCGCTTTACGCCTATCATTCAGGCCTGCCGCTACGGCAACACTGAGATCATTAACGCGTTACTGGCAGCCGGGGCAAACCCTGGTGATGCGGTGGAAGACGGCACTACGGCACTCCATTTGTGTGCGGGTTCAGCTAATTATGAAGTATTGGATCAGATGGTAAGCCTGGGCGCAGATATCCATGCCAGCAATGAGCATGGCCAAACCACGCTGATGTTTGCGGCTGCCAAAGGGAACGCCCACAGCCTGCAATATCTGGTGAATGCAGGCGCCGATATTAATGCACAAACTCTTGCGGGTTATAGCCCGCTATTTTTTGCTATCAAAAGTCAGGATAGTACAACGGCTCAGATAGCTATCTCACTGGGCGCCGACATATTTGCAGCCGCAAAAGATGGCACTACAGCAACGCAACTTGCGGTATATGCGAAAAACTACGCATTTTTAACCTGGTATATGAGTGAACTACCGGCATTGATGGATGAGCAAAGCATTGATACCGTTGTTTCCGCATACGACCGGGATGGCTATCAACTGCTCCATGCCGCTGTTAAAGCCAATCAGCCACAGATGGTTGCCAGGCTGCTGGCGCTTGGCGCTAATCCAAATCAGCGTAGTGAGCCATCAACCCTAACGTGGCGATACGAGGCCAACTTTAAAACCGAAAACTATATTCCACCACAGCTGACGCCCCTGGAAATTGCCGAGCAAAATAATCTCACCCCCATTGTAGAATTGCTGCAACAGAACACCCCGTCACTGGCGGGTATTTAATATCGGGTAAATTAACGTTGCCGTACCGGCCGGCTTTTCGCCACCACCGGCGTATATCAACCAGCCATTTATTTTTGAGCTGGCTGTCTGAGTGAAACAGCGCCAGGGTTCCACTGGCTTTGTTTGACGCCACTAAAATAGCAGCATAAGGGCGCGTTATAATTGACGACATTAAACTCAGGTAATTTAAAATTTACGGTTAACACAGAAGAAGAGCACGTAAACAAGAAAGTGGTTATAAAGATTTAAGCCGATGCTTTATTACCTCAACTGTTAGAAACGTTCCCGCCTGAGTAACCAGATCCGGTTTTCAGATAACATCATTCGCTGGCTGCTATTTTTGGCCGTTACGCGTGGCAAACAGCAGGCCGGTCGATTTGGGTTTGAACTGATCCGCGGCCTGAACATTGGCAGCATCGCCAGGTTAGTGACCGCTTGCGGTGCCTATTTCTGGGCCTCCTGGAGCCAACATATCTTGCTGATCGCTCGTTGTGGGGAAATCTGGACCTTTTTTACCATCTGGGCTGTCGGTATTGTTGCGGCTTTAATTTGGCGCGATCACAAAGATTGGCTGGTTCAGCTAGTCGCGGGCGCTTTGCTGTTTAAACGAGTTTGAGAGCACCATAACGTTGATGACCGCTGTTCCGCACTCTTAATATTCCTGTCACATCATCCTGGCGTGGTTTTTCAGCCCGCCAGCAACAGACTATCCACAAGGAGCCCAATCCTGACTTACAGCCCTTAAACGCGCTTCAAACAGGCTCCATGTGACAAGCCGAATCAACGATCGTCGACAAAATTCAATACACCTTGAATTGCCCTCGAATAATTTAACGTATTAAAAAGTACAGTTTTGCAGCAGCGCGATGCTTTATCAGTATTAAAGTGATACCGTAAATATCGACAACAAGAAACCTTAACATCAGCAGAGCCTTAAACACATTACAGCCACTATGCATAACCTGACACAACAGCTTGAGAACCAGTTCGGATTTTCTCATTTCCGCGAAGGCCAGCAACAAACGATTGAGCAATTGCTTAACGGCCACTCTACTCTGGCGGTATTCCCTACCGGCTCGGGCAAGTCACTGTGCTATCAGTTTACCGCGACACTGCTCCCTCACCTCACCCTGGTCATTTCACCGTTAATTGCGCTGATGCACGACCAATTGACCTTTCTGCGTAAAAAAGGGATCCCGGCAGCCAGCTTAGACTCCACGCAAAGTAACGAGGAAGCGCAACAGGTGATCCAACAGGTACGAGAGGGTGAATTAAAGATCTTAATGATTTCAGTTGAACGGTTTAAAAACGAACGATTCCGCCGCTTCATTGAAACTGTGCCAATATCGATGCTGGTGGTCGACGAGGCGCATTGTATCTCTGAATGGGGGCACAATTTCCGACCTGATTATCTAAAGCTCCCGCATTATCAAAAACAGCTTAATATTCCCTTGGTACTGCTACTTACCGCAACCGCCATGCGACGAGTACAAAAAGACATGGCACTGAAGTTTAGCATTGCCTACCCGCATATCGTACAAACCGGTTTTTACCGACCAAACCTGGATTTGGATATTGTCCCGGCTAATGACCATAATAAACAACAGTCGCTACTCACAGCACTAGAACGAACAGAGGGCGCAGGCATTGTGTATGTGACTCAACAGAAAACAGCGGAAGAGATAGCCACCTTTTTAATGCAGCGTGGTTATAATGCCTGCGCCTACCATGCCGGGCTGAATAGTGACCTTCGCAGTACCATTCAAACCCGTTTTATGACAGGTGAAACTGCCATTATTGTTGCCACTATTGCGTTTGGAATGGGTATCGATAAACCGGATATTCGTTTTGTGATCCACTTTGATTTACCAAAATCCATCGAAAACTACAGCCAGGAAATTGGCCGCGCTGGCAGAGATGGCCTACCCAGCCGCTGTATTTTACTGGCTGGTCTGGATGGCTTAAATGTGCTGGAGAATTTTGTTCTTGGCGATACGCCTGAGCCGCATGCTATTCAGGCACTGTTGCATGATATTGCCACCACTGCCCAAGACAACCAGTGGGAAACGCAGTCTTACGGGCTTTCACAGTTAACCAATATACGCGCCTTACCGCTTAAAACCCTGCTTGTTCAGCTCGAGTTATGCGGCGCTATTCAGGCAAAATACAGTTATTACGCAGACATCAAACTAAAATGGCAAACCCACCCTGAGCAAATCAGCCAGGCACTGCCGAATGAACAGCAGGCTCTCTTTCACGCTATTGTCCGGCACACTCGGTTCAAAAAGGTTTGGGGTGAGCCTGATTTTACGCAACTTCACCAGCAGGGGTTCAACCGAGACACGGTGATAACGCTTCTTAATCAACTCGCCGATGCCAACCAGCTTGTGGTGGAAACCAAAAAACTAACTGACGTCTACCGCGTTGAGCCAGATCAGTTAACGGCTAAGTTAGCCACGCAACTCCAACTTTATTGCGAAGCCAACGAACAATCGGAATTAGCCCGAATCGCCACCATGTTGCGATTTTTTAACTTAAACCGCTGCCTTAATCATAATCTTGCACTGTATTTTGGCGACAAGAACGCGCCGGAGCGATGCGGGCATTGTTCGGTATGCCGCAGTCAGGTGCTGCGGCTCGATAAAAACGAAGATAGCGTCAATCCCTCGTTACTGACTGAGGATTTACGGGAGATCCAATGCTGGCTGTCTCAGCAATCGCCGGATATCCACGTAACTGCTGCACTGCTTACACGTTTTGCGGCAGGATTAACCCAGCCGGTATTTACCAAACTAAAAGTCCGCCAGCACGCGCAGTTTGGTAAACATGAAAATGTGTCTTACAGCACAATACTCGCCTGCGCACAAAATGTGCTGACTAATCCGTCACATTGAATCAGGGCGCCGTTTTCGTAATCAGCTGATTAGCCCGAAAGCTCAGCAATGCACCACAAGCTATTCATAAATTAAAATACGGTTGGAAAGCCTGCTGTCAAAACCGAAAACAGGTAATGACGAGCATTCAGTTCGGTAGAAGTTGATTTAATCAGACCGCAGCAACATGTAAGGCCAGTCGCACAATAAGCGCGAACTGGAAAACTCTAGTTTAGAACTGCGTCATTAAAGGGGAAGTGGCCACGACTTACACACACGAACTTACAGTCCCTTTCATGAGATCCGAGCACTGGCGATCCACCTTTTTAAAGAGCAGCACATTAACCCGCAACAACGTGCAGCGCATACCAATGCAAGAACCACAGAAATATATTTAAAAGGGCACGTTGAATGGAACCGTCTAGAGGCCGCTGAGATAAAAATCGACTAATACTGGATTTTGGTACAATAGTGGGACTGAAATGGGGCGCTTTATTGTCTTAAAAACACAGGGTGTTACTTTTAAGGCCAGTAAATAGATGGTGCGTCTACCCTGATTCGAACAGGGGACCTCTACCATGTCAAGGTAGCGCTCTAACCAACTGAGCTATAGACGCAAATCTGAACGTCGGTGAATACCGAGTGGCGCGTATAATAGCTATGCCCCCGCCACTGTGCAAGCATAAATTGCGAGAATTGCTTTAATTGCCTGTAGTTTAACCAATCACAAGTTAACTTGCCCGGCACAGGAAAGGCAGCGGCTGGATAACATCCATAATATTGCCCTTCCGATAGATATCCGCAAAACATTCACCCAAGCGATCTGACTCGCTGATTACCGTTTGCCAGTACTTAATACGGGTGCTGGCATCGAGCTTTTCGAAGTCTTTTCGGTCGGGAATTTTGCCATAGGGCAAGGATGCAACAAACTCATCCGATGGCACCAGCATCACCACATTGTCAAAACTGCTGGCGTGGGGGATACGTCGCTTAAGCGCTTTGTCGAACCAACCGGGAATGGCCCGGGGATAAAAATGCGGGTACAGCACCAGGCCCTCCTGAGGACCGAACGATAAATCAAAGTGATAATCGATGATCCCGCCATCGCGGTACATTCCCTCTGGCGCTGCCACCATGCGCTCTACCCCGTCAATTACCAGTGGGATTGAGCCAGAGGCTAATAAGGCGTCTTTTACGTTATTAAAGCCCAGTTCGATATATTCGGTGTTTAACTGATATGGATCGTTAATCTGCAATTCGCTGTCCGGGGCAGAAAAGACACTGCGGGTATACAGCTTTTTGAGTAACCGGCGGTTCATAGTATTCGCTGCCGCACTCACTCCCAGGCCGAGCATCTGGCGATACCGGCCGTAATGCTGCATTAAGCCATGGCAGCGAGCGGCAATTACGTGAAGCTTGAACCGTCTGTTGGTAAGTACCTCCATTACACCATTACGCCCCATCACATAATCGATCAGCTCGCGGGCTTTATGGGTGATTTCTCCGGGGCCAGGTTTAGGTGAATACACGGTTTGAGAATAGTGTTCGGCCAGCCGGTTAATGGCGGCAACTGGATCGCGCTGAACGAAACAAGCCGAACGAAAAGCGCCGGCAGAGGAACCAATAACATTAACCGGTTGTGAAGAGCCCGCAAAAAACGCCGGAAACAGGATCCGGTCGATCCCAGCCAGCACAAACCACTTGGGCCCGCCCGAGGCGCCCAGCACATGAAAGAATAAAGCAGGCGTCAGCCCGTGTTCACGAATACTTGCCAGTGCAGCTGGCCCGGCATAAATGGAGAGCGGCATTCCCAAAACGGTATGTACCTTTACGGTTAAATTATGATTTTATTGCTTAATCCTACCCTAATGGCCTGATCAGGTAAATTGCCCTGAGGTACAGGTTTTACTCACCATAAAAAGTTGTGAAAAAGTCTGGATTCCTGCTCTGATTTATGCCCATCAACATACTGAACATATATTATACAGCCAGATAAAATCATTATTTTCATAAACTTACAAGTTACCACATAACTACTCAACAAAGTTATCCACAGATATAGTGGATAACCTTTGCCTGGTAAAATAACACTTGGGTTCGGATTTTGGTTAAGGTATAAATGATGTGGAATTAAGTTACCCGGCCTTTTATGACCTTCTCCATTGCCAAACCGCTCAGTTTCTCAGCACCCGCTTCCGGCGAAGCGGTAATGCGGCTTAATGCGCCTGCTACCGGCGAGGTATTGCGGCTGGATGAATTGCCTCATCCGCTGCTTCAGGCTGGTCTTACGGGCACTGGCGCTGCTATTAATATGACCACCGGTGAAGTAAGTGCGCCAATAACCGCAGTGGTTCAAAATATTAATATTGCCAAAGCGCAATTAGTACTGGTGCACGCCAAAGGCCTTAAACTTCAATTACAAATCGGTCAGCCTGGTGAGATTAGTTACGGAGAGAGACTTAAATGGCTGGTTAAAAAAGGCCAGCGCTGTGAGGCCGGAACGCCTTTGCTACAAAGCGATCCATTGTGGATAAAACAGCAGGACGCACTTCCGGTGTGCGTCCTGACTTTATTAAATGCTGGCAGGCTCGGTGCCATCGTTTTAACCTCCGACCCGAAGATCAGAATCAATGACGATGATTTTCTCACCCTTTACGCCTGAGCCATCACCCATTATTTATTCAGCGTATGTGTCAGGGTAATTTCGGCATTCAGTACTTTGGAAATCGGACAGTTATCTTTTGCCCCGCCAGCAATTTCCTTAAACTGTGCTTCCTCGATGCCATTAACCACGGCGTCGAGTACCAGTTCTGATTTTACCACGCTAAAGCCGTCGCCATCTTTTTCCAACGTTACGTGCGCTTCTACAGATAGTTCGCCATCGTCAAAGCCCGCGTCGGCCAATGCAAATGATAAGGCCATGGCAAAGCAACTGGCGTGGGCACTGCCCAGTAGCTCTTCCGGGTTGGTGCCCGGCTCGTCTTCAAAGCGGGTATTAAAACCATAAGGTTGATTTTTCAGTGCTCCGCTCTGGGTACTGACTTTACCTTTCCCCTGTTTGCCCAGTGGCTGATAATGTGCAGATGCCGTTTTTACAATACTCATCGATGACCTCCGATAGTCTGTTTGAAGCCGGCGCTGAATCGGCCGACAATAATGATGTATAGTCGATGAAGCATGTGTCATGCCGGTGTGGGCAAATGCCCTGCAAGCCTTTACTGGCAGGCAATGAGGTTATCTTTGCAGTATCAAATAGTTAAACTCCGGCGGCTGTCTGTGTCATAATTACCGGCATTGCACAAAATTTTCATACTGGCAGTGTCTTCTTCGCTCAGCCGATTTTACAGCTTGAGGTGGTCAGGATAGACTTGCCAGCATTTATCGATTCAACGAGGCAACAGCATGACGGTAGTGATGTACGGTATTCCCAACTGCGATACCATCAAAAAAGCAAAAAACTGGTTAACTGAGCACGATATTTCTTTCACATTTCACGACTATCGCAAACAGGGTGTGCCCCAGGACGTACTGTCTGAAGCGCTTAACGAGCTTGGCTGGGAAAATGTGTTAAACAAGCGTGGTACCACTTACCGCCAGCTCTCCGACGAACAAAAAGCAAACCTTTCGGCATCCACCGCGCTGGCATTGCTAATAGACAATCCGGCGATGATTAAACGCCCTTTACTGGTTACCAATAATGCCATGCACCTGGGCTTTAAGCCGGCGCAGTACGAGGAGATCTTTAACTAATGACCGACGTACTCGAGTTAACCAAAGAGCTGATTAATCGCCGTTCAGTCACTCCTGAAGATGCCGGTTGTCAGGACTTTATGAAAGCCTGGCTGGCAGAATCGGGCTTTGAAAATGAAACCATGGTGTTTGAGGATACCACCAATCTGTGGTCCCGCCGTGGTAGTGATGGCCCGGTATTTTGTTTTGCCGGTCATACTGATGTGGTTCCCAGTGGCCCGGAAGATGCCTGGCAAACGCCGCCGTTTGTAGCTACCGAGAAAGACGGCAACCTGCATGGCCGTGGCGCAGCCGATATGAAAGGTTCGTTGGCCGCAATGCTCGCAGCTACCCGCCAATTTGTGGCGGATTACCCGGATCACCATGGCAGCATCGCCTACCTTATCACCAGTGATGAGGAAGGTCCGTTTATTAATGGTACAACCCGGGTTATCGATACGCTGGAAGCCCGTAACGAAAAAATCACCTGGTGCGTAGTGGGCGAACCCTCCAGTACCGATATTGTTGGCGATGTGGTGAAAAATGGTCGTCGTGGCTCACTTACCGGCGATTTGGTGGTAAAAGGCATTCAGGGGCACGTGGCCTACCCGCATCTGGCGCGTAACCCGGTACATCAGGCTGCCCCAGCTCTGGACGAGCTGGCACAAGCCCATTGGGATAACGGTAACGACTTTTTCCCGCCCACCAGCTTTCAGATCTCCAATATTCACGGCGGCACCGGTGCCGGTAATGTGATCCCCGGCGAACTGCATGTGTGCTTTAACTTCCGCTTCTCAACCGAAGTCACCGATAAGCAGCTTATCGCTAAGGTAGAAGACATCCTCGACAAGCATGGCCTGGAATACGAAATAAAGTGGACCTTTAACGGTCAGCCTTTTTTAACCGACCACGGCGAGTTGTTAACCGCCACGCAAAAAGCCATTGCCAGTGAAATGGATTTTGATACGGTTTTATCTACCGCTGGCGGTACTTCAGACGGGCGGTTTATTGCGCCTACCGGTGCTCAGGTGGTTGAATTAGGGCCGGTGAATGCCACCATCCATAAAATTGATGAGCACGTGCGGATTAAAGACCTGTATCATCTGGAGCGCATTTACTATCGCCTGTTGGAAAACCTGCTGACATGAACCTGGAACAAGCCTGGCTCGGGCGCGATGACAGCGCCCTGATTAACGTAGGTGAACAGCATTGGCTGCTGCCAGCAGTAGCCGAAGCGTTTAACGCTATGCAACAGCATGCCCGCGAGACCGGTCAGGATATGCAAATTGTTAGCAGCTATCGTAACTTTAACCGCCAGTTGTCTATCTGGAATCGTAAATGGCGTGGCGAATTGCCACTGTATAACCATCAGGGCGAGCAACTCGATGCCGCTTCCTTATCAGACCAGGAAAAAGTGTACGCTATACTAATCTGGTCGGCCCTGCCTGGAGGCAGTCGTCACCATTGGGGCACCGATCTGGATGTTTATGATAAAGCCACCGTAGACGCCTGTGGCGGCCAGTTTGATTTGGTTGATGCAGAATACCGCCCGGGTGGGCCTTGTTATGCGCTGGCCCAGTGGATGGATAAACACCTGGCAGACTTTGGCTTTAGCCGGCCTTTTTTGCAGGATAACGGCGGCGTTGCCACCGAGTTATGGCATCTCACCCACCGCAGCAGCGCGGCAGCGTTTGAAGCCCGACGCAATCAACAAGCACTTTATGAATGCTTAAGCAACGCGCCCATGGAAGGTAAATCCACGGTGCTTGCCATGCTGGACGAATTATTCAGCCGTTTTGTGTTAAATCAGGGAGTACAGCAGCGATGAGCATGTGGGTGGTTATTGGTATTATTGTTGGTGTTCTGGGCATCATCATTAGCAATATTATGTTGCTGAAATACAGTGCGAAATTCAAAATGCCAAAGGCCTATACGCCGCCGGAAGTGCCCGGTAAAAAACAGGCAGAAGCAGATAGCGGTGAGGAATCGGAGCAAAAGCGCTCCGACTAGCGTTAACGCTATCAGGCAACCGTCACCGCTGTGCCACTGATGCTTACCATCAGCATACTGTTTTTGTCGCCCAGCACTTCGTAATCCAAATCGATACCCACGACGGCATTGGCTCCCATGCCCAGAGCTTCTTGTTCCAGCTCGCGAAAAGCAATCTGCCGCGCTTTGGTTAGCTCATCCTCGTAAGATCCCGAACGCCCGCCCACGATATCACGGATAGAGGCAAACAGATCCTTAAAAATATTGGCGCCCATAATCGCTTCGCCAATCACAATACCGTGGTAGCTTTTGATCTCTTTACCTTCAATGGTCGGTGTTGTCGTTAATATCATGCTGATCCCTTAAATAGTACTTGTTGTAATTGTGCGACCTGGCGGGCCGCCTCCGCATCGGTATATTTTACGGCGGGTAGTTTGCCCCACACAGGAGCCGGCCAGCTTGGGTCGTCATGAAAACGCACCACATGATGAATGTGAAGCTGAGCCACCACATTACCTAAAGCGCCGATATTCATTTTATGGCCAGCGTAATGCTTCATCATCGCTATTGCCACAGTGCGACTTTCGGCACAAAACTGCAGGTAGTCCTGTTCATCTAAGTCGGCCAACTCCACCAGTTGTGGGCGCCGGGGCACCAGAATAAGCCAGGGATACTGGCTGTCATTCATCAATAATACGCGGCATAAGGGTAAATCCCCCACTACCAGCGTGTCGGCACCAAGTACCGGGTCCAGTTCAAACATCCAGTTTCTCCACTGTGGTTGGCACCACGGTTAACAGTGCCCGCTGGCCTATAGCCACTTTTGCATTAGGGAATACTATCGCCTCACCTTCGTGTTCGGCCACGTATTCGCAACCAGGCTCAGAGGCTAACACCTCGCCTTGCTTAAAATCGGTAAAATTGGGGGTATCGTCATCGAAATGCAGTTTAAAATCGGCATGATGGCGGTTAATCACCTGATTGACCCGGTAAATCAGCAAGCTGTCCACGTTAACCTCTGGGGCATAATCGGTTTCGCTGAGCAAGGCAATTAAAGATGCCCGGGCCGCGGCAAAGCGCGCCATATCATTTTCGCCAAATGGTCTTACTTTACCCAGCTCTACGGTAAACCCGCGGGCTTTACAGGTAGCGGTAGAGAAATAACTAAAAGTCGTGGTGGGTGCTGAGGACAGCAGGAACGTATGGACCCCACAGGCAGCCAGAAAACCAAACTGTTTGGCGCTGTGTTCACGCTCGTCATCAAGATACGGCATGACCACAAACTTTTCGTTCTTGGAGTCACGAATAGCGGTGTGCAAATCATAGTGAAGTTTTTCATCGCCCTCGCCAGCCTGACTGAAGAAATCGATAACCGTTTCTTCAAGAAGCTTTGCCCGCTGACACTCTGCGTTACTGCCCTGTTGCCAGGCGCCACTAAACAGCCGGTTCATGTTTTCTTCAACAAAACGTTTACCAATATTCATGGCTGGCAGATTGCCAAAAATCAGCAATACGCGGTGTTTAAGCTGCAAAGCGCCAGTTAACACTGCATCCAGAATATCTGAGCAAATTTCAATGGGAGCGGTTTCGTTGCCGTGCACACCACAGGAAAGCACTATGTGCTTGTTGCCGGCATCAACTGGTTCGATAACGATAATACCAGGTGCCGAGACCACCACTTTATCACCGGAGGGTAACGCCCACTGCCGGGTTTGCACAAAGGTGTCGGGCTGAAAACGGGAAAGGTGCAGAAACTGGCCATTCGCCAGATCGGAAAGTTCCATATCAAGTCTGTGTTAAGTCCTAAAATAACGTAGGAATAGTTTAGCGCGATAGCACAGAGGATAACAGCAACACAAAAAGTTGTTAGAAAAGAACTGTCAAGCTGGCGTTTCAGCGATGACTGGCAGCTACCACTTTACGCCGGGAAGGCGAATCGCCAACGATAATATCGCCGTTCGCCAGACGCACAAATTCATGACTCGGGATGGCTTTGGAAAACAGGTAGCCCTGCCCCGTTTTGATGCCAATTTCTCTAAGTACATGCAGTTGCTCTATGGTTTCCACGCCTTCGGCAATCACTTCGCAGTGTTTAGCATTGCCAATCACCCGGGCCGCTTCAATGATGGCTTTATTCACCGGGTTATCACTCAACTCCATTACAAAGGTTTTATCAATCTTGAGCGCATCCAGAGTAATTTCTCGAATATACGCCAGATTAGAATACCCTTTACCGAAGTCGTCCACGGCAATCTTAATGCCCAGTTGATGAAGTTCGGCTAGCTGCTTTTTCACCATCAGTGAATTGGACACCGCAATGTCTTCGGTGAGCTCGAGTTCAAGACGGGACAGATGGATATTGTGTTTGTGACTTAAGGATTTGAGATTGGCAATCAGGCGGGTATCGTATAACTGGGTTGGGGAAATATTCACTGATAAGGTGATATCAAGCCCCTGCAGGTCAAAATCCACCAGGCCTTTTAACGCTGTTTCTAACGTCCAGTACCCCAGTTCATTCATCATGTTGTAGGACTCGGCAGCTTCGATAAGCGGCCCGGGAAACAGCAAACCGTCGGTTGGATGGTTCCATCGTAGCAGGCACTCTGCCCCAACGATTTCCAGCGTTTGTAAATTGACCTTGGGCTGAAAGTACAGCTCCAGTTCATTTCTGGCCAGCGCCCGCTTTAAATCTGCTTTTAGTGCAAGGCTGCGACCGGTCTCGGCCTTATCCATCATGCCCAGCAGATAAAAGTTTTCGTATTTGTTTTCCTTTGCCTGCTTAAGCGAGGTTTCAGCCCGTGAAACAAACAGAGTAAGATCAAATTCGCCCTGGGACTTAGACACCACGCCAACATTAAAGTCGGCAATGAACGCATGGCCGTCGTAATACATGGGCGATTTGAAATGCTCAACCAGGAACTCAAATTGTTGCTGTAACACCACCGGCGAGTGAACACCGGGCAACACCACACCAAATACATCACCACTAATGCGGCCAAACTCAAAATCGTGATTAAACAGTCCCTGCAAACGGTTGGCAATTTCCAGCAGGAATTGATCGCCTACCTCAATGCCGAAGCTGGTCGTTACGTCTGAGAAGCGCACCACATCAATCAGCATCAGCGAAAGCTGGTCGTGACGATCCCCGCAATGTGCTATTTTATCGATAAACGCATATCGATTGGGGATGGTGGCCAGCGATAAATGTGTGCGAAGCATGCAGTGATGAAATCCTAAAACAAAATAACGCAAGTTATTGATAATAAACTATAGAAACATTGAACACTCTGACATGCAAGCGCTTTCACGTATTCTTCGCAATACCTTAGTATTATTTACAAATTCGCCTAATCAGGCAGTAAAGAATCCACCTTCTAAAGAAGGTGGCTTTGCGTTAACCCCCTAAAAGGGGGCCTTCTATTCAAGGGCTAGCTGAGCTTGCTCTTGTCTTTCAACCTTCTCTTGGTGACGAACATACCGTCTTATGATCTCTTCGTTTATGCCAACTGAGTCAACGAAGTAGCCTCTTTGCCAAAAGTGGTTGCCCCACATCTTATTCTTTCTCAAATGCGGATATTTGCTAAATAGCTTCAATGCTATTTTTCCTTTTAAAGCTCCCATTAAATTCGATATGGATAACTTTGGAGGAATTTTTACTACCAGATGGACATGGTCAATCTGTACATTCAACTCCACTACTATGCAGCCGAGTTGCTGGCAATACACCTGTAAACATCTTTTCCTAATTTATTCTTCAAAAACCTAAACCGATACTTCGGCGTCCAAACTATGTGATATTGACATCGCCAGAACACATGCGATGCTTGCTCGTATCTACTCATGTTAATTTCCTTTTTGACTTCGCTAAAAATCAAAGGGAGATTTAACATGGGTAGGTATACGGGCAAAGCCCTACCATGCATGATAACCACCTACTGAAGTAGGTGGTTTAGGGCTGATCGAGTAGGAGGGAGTTTTACAACTCCCGTCCTCTTATATGGACTCCCTGAAGTAATCAACATCTTTTGAAAAATTAGTAGTAGATGCGCTCTTATATACGGGCTTTAAATGGAGAGCTACTCCTGCCCTTCGATGTATACGCACCAACAGTTCAATTCTCACACACAGTGTTTAGTCACTTGAGAGGACTGGCTGAATTCTGCTGGTTGGTCTTACCATTTATTTTCGCAATTTGTTGATTTACTAACTCTTAGGCTGCTAACAGTATCGGATTGTAATCGTCATTATTCTTTATTAGAGCAACAGCGGTTCTCACCGTTTTATTTGCTAACGCGATGGCAGCAACCTTCTTTCCCCTTCGGTCAACTAACGCCTTCAGCCACTGCTCTTTCACAGTCTTAGGCTCTCTGGATACTGCTTTATTCACTACCGACATTGCTCCCTGATAGAGCAAACTTCGCAATCTTTTATCTGCACAGTTTTTAGAAATATGTCCCAATCGCTCTTTACCGCCGGTCGAATGCTGCTTCGGTGTCAAACCTATGCATGCTGATGCATCCCGGCCTGTATTGAACTCTGTCGCATTTCCCAATCGAACGGTTAACCCCAAAGCAATCAAAGGGCCTACGCCTTCGAGTTTACTTAATTTCTGGCAAACAGGATTATGCCGCGTGTGTTCTGCTATGAGCCTGTCATAACTTTCTATTTGAGTCGTATAGAGTTGTAACATTTGTGACTGCGCAGCCAAAGCCTGACGATAATTCATCGGCAAGCCGTTTTCTGCATCTTCTAAAATGTCAGGCAGCGCAGTGACTAAATGATTTAACCCCTTTGCTATCACAATCCCGAATTCCGTCAACAGTCCTCGTATCTGGTTTGCCAACGCCGTCCTTTGCTCCAACTGCAGCATTCGCACCCGCTCCAGGGCCTGAAGACCCTGTTCATCTTCCTCCATGATGCCACAAGAGTTTATATGAGGTAATTGAGCCGCAATACCGATAGCGTAGGCGTCATTTTTATCTGTTTTTTGCTTTAATTGCAGCCCTTTTACTGCGCGAGGCTGAATGATTTTTACTTGATGACCATGCCGCCTCGCTAAACGCGCCCAGTAATTCGAGCCACCACAGGCTTCCATTGCCACTAACGCTGACACATGGTTTCCCAGAAGTGCTATCAATGCTTTACGACTCATTGCTTTGTTATAATCAATTTTTCCGTCACTGTTGAACTTGCAAACCTGAAAGGAATGCTTTGCAAGGTCAATTGCAATAATTGTATTCTTAATCATGTATGGACCCCTTTGGCTAATTTGACAATTAAGACCGTACCCCTTTCAGGGAAGGGAGTCCATACATCTCACACCACCGGGCATACGGTTCCGTACCACGGCGGTTCATATTAACACTGGAACTGTCGGTGACAATCCAGCAGCGATACCAACCCCATCTTGTCGAACCATCCTTTCCTAAAGGCTTGATTCATGTGGCTGGCCCCCGCATTCCACCATGCGCCTCGTTGGTTGGTCGCTGAGCACCATGCCCGATTCTCGTCAAGCCCTGCTTTCATTAAGTTTCTGGCGCGGGTGTATACGCGTTTCCACTGCCGCCATAACAGGCAGCGGAGTTTTCGTCGTATCCAACCGTCCAGTTCCTCCAGCACGCCTTTGACTTTTGTCAGGCGGAAGTAGCTTATCCAACCCCGAAGCACGGGTGTCATTACGTGTATTGTCTCACTGATAGAGCGAGAGTAATGCCCTGTCGTCATTTCGCGGATTTTATCCTTGAAGCGATTTACACTTTGCACGGCGATTTTCACCCGGCTCTCTTTGTGCCGGGTAAAGCTATAGCCTAGGAACTTGCGTTCCCACGGCCGGGCTACCGCGCTTTTGTCGGCATTGACTTGCTGCTTCAGTTCGTTAGACAGGAAGTCGGTGATATCGGCCAGTAAGCTCTCGCCTGCTTTCTGACTGCTCACGTAAATATTGCAGTCATCAGCATAGCGGCAGAAGCTATGACCTCGTTGCTCTAATTCCTTGTCTAAGCTATCCAGCAGGATGTTTGATAGCAATGGTGACAGTGGGCCGCCTTGCGGCATGCCTCTGTCCCGCGTTACCCGCTGGCCATTGGCCATCATTTCCACTTCAAGGAAGCGGCGGATGAGTTTCAACAGCCGTTTATCTTCTATCAGGTGCGCCAGTTTCGACATTAAGATGTCATGGTCTACCCGGTCGAAGAACTTCTCCAAATCCATGTCTACAACCCATCGCTTTCCGCTACGTATGTATTGCTGTGCTTGTTGCACGGCTTGCCATGCATTGCGGTTTGGTCTGAATCCGTAGCTGGACTGAGAGAAGTGCGGTTCCACCAACGGACTTAGCCGTTGTGCTATCGCTTGCTGGATGAGTCTGTCTACCACCGTTGGCACGCCTAACGTCCTGACGTCGCCATTCGGTTTCGGGATGTCCACTTTACGGATGGCCCGCGGTAGATAGCTGCCCTCTGTCAGTGATACCTTCACACCTTGCCAGTGCTGTTTCAGCCACGGTTTTAAATCCAGCGTGCTCAGGTTATCTACACCCGCTGCGCCTTTATTCTCCACCACCCGCTGATAGGCCAACATCATATTGGCTCGGTCTGTCACTGCTTCCATCGTCACCGATGGTTCCGCTTTCGTTCGCCCACTGACCGCCGTGTCAATTTCAGCACCCGTGGCGTATCCCGACGGGTACCGCCCGTCATCGCACTCACTGGCCGCAGTATTCTGCGCTTGTGCATCATTAATCGACATCGAGTAACAGTGTCCTAATCACGGTTAAGTATGTTCAGCCCTTCACGCTATCGGTTTACTAGCACTACTACGGCCTCGGCTGACTTCTGGTATTCCGTCCTGACACCTCTCGATGTCAGTAGCACACTGTTAAAAAAAAATCAGAGGCAGAACACCAGACCTCCCGGGGTAATTCGCGCGACCTTCCTGCTTATGCCTGTCGGCTTTACGTTGCTGCATTCCGTGCAAGTATTGGGCTTTAGTGATAATCGCCACCTCACCCTGCAACAACGCCTAAACCGCTTCCTGTTCGTCAGGCCAGCATTTTGCCTTCGGCTTCCTTCAGATTTCACCTCGCGATGAACACCCTTGCCGTTCGGCTAGCACTTCCCCTTGCCGGGTGTGCAGAGGACTTTCACCTCCAAGTCATCGACTCACCACCACAATGAATCGAACAGTGCTTTCGCACTACGCGCCATGCCCGGCGCACAAAATAAAAAAAGCCCCGTAACGGGGCTTTAGTAAAACCAGCAGTTAGCCTTTTCGTACCGGACAGGCATTTAGCTTCCAGATGCGTTCAACGTAATCTCTGATTGAACGGTCGGAAGTAAATTTACCCATTTTGGCAGTGTTAATGATGGCCATTTTCGCCCAGCGCTCCTTGTCGCGGTAGGCTTTATCCACTTCTTCCTGCGCTTTGGAATAAGCTTCATAGTCGGCCAGTACCAGGTATTGGTCGCCATGATCCAGCAGGCTTTGCTTAATTGACGCCAGCGCACCAGGTTTACCTGGCGTGAAGTAATCGGTTTCCAGCCAGTCCAGCACTGCTTTTATTTCCGGGTTTTTGTAGTAGTAATCGTACGGCTTGTAGCCAGACGCTTTAAGCTCGTTGACTTCATCTACGGTTAAACCAAAAATAAAGATATTGTCATCGCCCACTTCCTCGGCAATTTCAATATTAGCACCATCCAGGGTCCCGATGGTTACTGCACCATTTAATGCCAGTTTCATGTTACCGGTACCCGAAGCTTCCTTACCAGCGGTACTGATTTGCTCTGACACATCGGCCGCAGGGATCATCTTCTCGGCCAGCGACACACGATAGTTAGGCAAAAACGCCACTTTGAGTTTTTGATTCACCCGTGCATCGTTATTGATCTTATCGGCCACTTTGTTGATGGCATAGATAATATCTTTCGCCAGTTTATAGCCTGGTGCCGCTTTGGCGCCAAAGATAAACACCCGGGGATGCATATCGTAATCCGGGTTTTCCAGCAGTCGGCGATACAGCGCCATGATATGCAGTAACGCCAGGTGCTGACGCTTGTATTCGTGCAGACGCTTAATTTGCACGTCAAAGATGGCGTTAGTGTCTACATCAAAACCCAGCGATTCTTTAATTTCGGCGGCCAGCAGCTGTTTATTCTGCTGCTTCACCTGCATAAATTGCTTCTGGAAGGTTTTGTTACCGGCGTATTTTTCCAGCCCTTCAAGCTTTTTAAGTTCCAGCGGCCAGTCGGCGCCGACTTTTTTATCGATAAGTTTAGACAGTGCCGGGTTACAGGCTTTTAACCAACGACGCGGCGTAATACCGTTGGTGACGTTAGTCAGCTTGCCTGGCCACAATGCATCAAACTCCGGGAACAGGTTTTGTTTAACCAAACGCGAATGCAGTTCAGCCACGCCGTTAACAGCAAACGAGCCAATAACAGACAGATGCCCCATGCGGACCATTTTCTCGTTGCCTTCTTCAATAATTGATAAGCGGGCTTTTACGGCATTATCACCTGGCCATTTCTTATCAACCTCTTTCATGAAGCGGTGGTTAATTTCGTAAATAATTTCCAGGTGACGCGGCAGGATCTTCTCCAACATTCGTGCCGGCCATTTTTCCAGCGCCTCTGGGAGCAAGGTATGGTTAGTATAAGCAAAAACCTTGGTACAAATACCCCAGGCTTTATCCCAGTCGAGCTCGGCGCGATCGACTAAAATACGCATCAGCTCCGGAATAGCGATAGCCGGGTGGGTGTCGTTTAACTGGATAACCACCTGATCAATAAAGCGACTCCAGTCATCACCGTGGGCGCGCTTATAACGGCGAATAATGTCTTTCAGTGAACAGGCACAAAAGAAATACTGCTGGATCAGACGCAGCTCTTTACCCGCTTCAGTTTCATCATTCGGGTACAACACTTTTGAGATGGTTTCGGCCTGCACGTTTTCGACCTGTGCATCGACATAACCACCAGCGTTAAAGACATCCCAGTTAAAGTAACCTGATGATTTACTTTGCCACAAACGCAAGACGTTAACGGTTTTGCCGCCGTAGCCTACTACCGGAATATCCCATGGGATACCTTTCACTATGTGGCCCGGGTGCCACTCTTTCTGGATACGGCCGTTTTCACCGTACTTTGTTTCTACGTAACCGTATAACGAGACTTCCTGAATCGACTCAGGACGGCAAATTTCCCAAGGGTTGCCATAATCACGCCAGCTATCGGGACGCTCAATTTGCGCGCCACCCTGAATCTCCTGGCGGAATAAGCCGTGTTCGTAATGAATACCATAACCAATGGCTGGCAATTCCATGGTGGCTAATGAGTCGATAAAACAAGCAGCCAGTCGGCCCAGGCCGCCATTACCCAGCGCCATGTCCGGCTCTTCTTCCAAGACATCGCTCAGGCTAACCCCCAGTTCATTGAGTGCATCATTCGCGACCTCAAACAAACCAAAGTTTTGCAGGTTATTGGACAGTAAGCGGCCCATCAAAAACTCGGCCGAAAAATAATGTACCGCACGGGTATCATTCAGATAATGGGTTTTCTGGGTTTTGCGGATCCCTTCCAGCACTTGCTCCTGTATGGCTGAGCAGGTTGCCTTCCACCATGCATGGTTATTGGCTTTGTTCTCATCTGTACCTAAAGTACAGTGCAGGTGCTTAACAACCGCAGCTTTAAATTCGCTTTTGTTGATGGTCACATTGCGTTCAACGTTGGGTTTCTTGGCGCTCATGTGTGGTTCTCACTATAGATGTCTGGTTAACAGTAAAATGTAATTTAATTACAACTCTATAGTTCAAATATAACAGCAAAGGAACAGCTTGTTTGTAAAATATTTGTTAAAAATAGAAAAATCCAGCATGAATTTTAATCAACACGCTGGATTTTAACATTTATTTTACAACAATTAATGAGATGAAGTAGCTATTTGATAATTTTTGCTACTAATTGCTCGGCTTCTTTAATGAGCTCCTGTAAGTGAGTTTCACCATTAAAGCTTTCCGCATAAATTTTGTAGATTTGTTCGGTACCAGACGGACGCGCAGCAAACCAGCCATTTTCGGTCGACACTTTAACCCCGCCGATGGCGGCATTGTTACCAGGCGCATGAGTCTGCACGTTGGTTATCGGCTCGCCGGCCAGCGATTCGCTGGTAACTACGCTGGCGTCCATGGCCGAGAGTTTGGCTTTCTCTTCCAGACTGGCCGCCACATCCACACGCTGATAACAGGGTGAACCAAATTTCTCGGTCAGTGCCTGATAATGCTCGCCGGGATCCTTACCGGTAACGGCCAGAATTTCCGCCGCCAGCAAACACATGATAAAGCCGTCTTTGTCGGTGGCCCAGGTCTGTCCGTCACGTTGCAGATAAATACCACCGGCACTTTCTTCGCCGGCAAACCCGAGCGTGCCATCCGACAGTCCTTCAACAAACCATTTAAAGCCCACTGGCATTTCTGCCAGTTCGCGACCCATATCGCCCACTACACGATCGATCATGGAACTGGAGACCAGTGTTTTACCTACTTTCAGGCTGGCATCCCACTGCGGTCGATGCTGGTACAGATAATTAATGGCAACCGCGAGATAATGATTGGGATTCATCAGACCGCTGCTGGGGCAAACAATACCGTGGCGGTCAAAGTCCGGGTCGTTGCCCCAGGCTAAATCAAACTTATCTTTAAGCTCTATCAGTCCGGCCATGGCATAGGCCGAAGAACAGTCCATCCGTAACTTACCGTCTTTATCACGGCGCATAAAACCAAACTGCGGGTCAACCTGCGGATTCACCACGGTAATATCCAGGCCATAATGTTCTGCCAGATATTGCCAGTACCCCACACCGGCGCCACCGAGCGGATCGGTGCCCAGCTTTAAACCGGCTTTAGCAATGGCCTGCATATCTACCACTTCTGCCAGGTCTTCAATATACGGCACCATAAAATCCTGCTCCGATACGAAGTCAGAGGACATAGCCGCTTTTAAATCGATACGTTTAACGTCTTTATTGCCATTGACAATCAGGCTGTTTGCCCGTTCCTGAATGATCTTAGTAACATCACTGTCGGCCGGGCCACCGTGCGGCGGATTATACTTGAAGCCACCGTCAGACGGCGGGTTATGTGAAGGCGTGATAACAATGCCATCAGCCAGGCCTTCACTGCGGCCGCGGTTGTAACGAATAATGGTGCGGGAAATAACCGGCGTTGGCGTGTACCCTTTAGAATCGTTATCATCGCGTTGAATCACTACCGATACGTTGTTAGCACTGAGCACTTCAATTGCCGTAATCATGGCCGGCTCTGAGAGCGCGTGGGTATCCTTACCAATAAACACCGGGCCGCTAATTTGCTGGTGCTCACGATATTCCGCCAGCGCCTGGCAGATGGCAGCGATATGCATATCGTTAAAGGTTGTTTGTGCCGCTGTACCACGGTGGCCTGAGGTGCCGAAGCTAACCGCCTGAGCAGGGTCGGTGGCATCCGGTTGATAACTAAAATACTGGCTAACCAGTTGGGCCACATTAATAAGCTGCTCTGGAGCAGCCGCCTTACCAGCTTCCGGGTGTAACGCCATGAAAATATCCTTTTGTAAGTCGTGAAATCACATCATTGTTTACGAATCAAAGGTTTCGCTAACGGTTTCCACTACCTTATCGTCATATCCTAAAATCTGCAAAACCTGGCTCAGCATGGCCAGTTTTTTTGCCGTATTGTTGTTTGTTACTACCCAAAAACCGCTTTGAGGAATGGCTTTGGGATTAGTACTACTACCAGATTTAAGCAGTTCTTCTTTGCTGCTGGCAAAGTACTTACGGTTTTTGCCCACAATCGATTCAACTTTGGCAAAATCGCCCGGGTGCTGCAGGTAAATCTGTTGCAGAATAAACAGAAACTGATCAACCCGTTTGTCGAACTGGCTCAGGGCATCTTTATTAACGCACTGCAGTAAGTCATCGCCCGATAATGCCGGCGCAGAGGCTGTTGTTACTGGCGCAGGCGCTGGCGTTGCCTCCGGAGTGGTTTTAACCGGCGTTGCAGCTACCGGCTCCGGAGTGGTTTCTGCCTGAGCGGGTGCAGCGGATGTCGCAGGAATTGGAGCGCCGCTGGTTACTACGGTAGTAACGATTCCGGGCTCGTCGATCAGTAACCGACGTAAAATTTCACAAGCACTCTCACCAATATGTTTTGTCTGGCTGGCGATAAACGCATACAGCTCATCATCTATTTCTATTGTTTTCATACATACTACTTCCGTTTTTTGGCGGTCATTATAGTCAACCCGGCTGAGGATCGCAGCACTTTATACAGACAACTTCAACCGATCGCCAACCGACTGCCTAAAATCTCTGTCAGGGGCGCCACTCTCTCCTATACTTAAGTATCAGGACAATCACCTAAGTTGCTGTTTATATTTGCTAGAGTAATCCTGCTAATGGAATTGACGTATAAAAACGAAAGCGCTAAAACCGGACATTATCATGCATACAGATCTCTCACCGGCGCTGGCTTATCTCGATAGCCAGGTCCTTGGTAAGCAACATCAGATTAAGCTCGCGGTGACCTGCCTGCTGGCAGACGGACATTTACTGATAGAAGATTTACCCGGCATGGGAAAAACCACCCTCTCCCATGCTTTAGCAACGGTGTTTGGTTTGCACTTTTCCCGCATCCAGTTTACCTCCGACCTGCTTCCCGCTGATATGTTAGGGGTCAATATTTACAATACCCGGCAGGGCGAATTTGAATTTCATCAGGGCCCGGTATTTAGTCAGGTAGTGCTGGCGGATGAAATTAACCGGGCCAGCCCGAAAACGCAGAGTGCACTGCTTGAGGCCATGGAAGAAAATCAGGTCAGCATAGACGGCAGTACGCATTCACTGCCCTCGCCGTTTTTTGTTATCGCCACGCAAAACCCCAGCTATCAGGCCGGTACCTATCCGCTGCCAGAGTCTCAGCTTGACCGCTTTTTAATGCGTATCAGCCTGGGCTATCCCGACGGCGAAGCTGAAAAGCGCATGTTGCGAGAATCAGCAGGTGTCAGCAGTCATCACCAAAAGCCTGCCAGTCAGGTATTAAGTGCCGAACAATTACAGGCTATTCAAAAGCAGGTCAGCGATATTCATGTGAGCGATCCGATCCTGGATTACCTGCTACGGCTGGTCAATCAAAGCCGTGATAACAGCGAGTTTCCCTACCCGCTCTCGCCGCGGGCCAGTAAAGCGCTGATGCGCGCCGCGCAGGCCTGGGCATTACTTCATCAGCGGGATTTTGTATTGCCTGAAGATTTACAGGCAATCTTTACCGCCGTTGCTGAGCACCGCCTGCGTGGCAGTCAGACCGACTACCGTGAAGATGGCCTGCTCAGCCAGCGTATTCTTGACCTTACTGATCCGCTCGCTGCCTGATGGTCTCGCGAATTAAACGTTCAGTTTACAATCTGCAAAACCGTTGGTTGCAGCGGCGAATACCGCCGAGCCCACGCTATCAGCTAAACCTGAAAAACGTGTTTATTTTCCCCAGCCGATTTGGCTTTGGCTACCTGCTCACCTGTGTGGGGCTGTTTATTTTAGGTACCAACTATCAGAACAACCTGATGTTGTTATTGTGCCAGTTTCTGCTGGCTATCTTCTTGCTGCATCTATTTGTCAGCTACCGTAACTTTACCGCCGTATCGCTATCGTTGAAGGATATCCAGCCGGTCTACGTTTCAGAGCACGCCCTGTTGAGTTTGCAACTGCACGTCAATAGTGAGGACATGCCCTTTTACGGGGGGTTACATATTCAGCTGCGGGGCACTTCTCTGGCCTTGCTGAATCGCCGCGCGGACCAGGACCGCGAAGTTAAATTACTGCTGCCCGCTGCGCAACGCGGTATTTTTCGTTTACCCAGAATCACTCTGTCATCTACCTACCCTCTTGGCCTGTTTCGCTGCTGGACGCACCTTGATTTTAATAAGTCGCTGGCCATCTACCCCAAGCCCATCGCCTCGGCGTTAAAACTGACGTCCACCGACGCCAGTCAGGGCGATACAGCTGGAAACGTGGCCGGTATTGACGAATTTGACACGCTACGCACCTTTAAGCCCGGTGATCCAATGAACAGAGTGGCCTGGAAACAAGCTGCCAAAGGCGGCGAACTGAGCACAAAAATCTTTAACCAGGCGCAACAGGAGGGCGGCTGGCTGAGCCTCGATACTTACGCCGGTGAACCTCTTGAGAAAGCCCTGGGCCTGCTTACCTATCAGGTTAACCGGTTATCTTCTCAGCAACATGTTTTCGGCCTGAGCATTGGCAATAAACGCATAGAGCCCGCCACCGGCGAGGCTCATAAACATCGTTGCCTTAAATCACTGGCCCGTTACCGGCAATCCGAGCAAGACTATGCAGCCGATTGATAAACCCATTCGCAACCAAACCGCCAGTGCACTTATCGCTCTGGTGTTTTGCGTATTGAGCCTGAGTCTGTTTGCCCCCCTGTTATTCTGGGTGTTACTAATTTCCCTGTGCGCTACCGGCATTCGCCTCGTGATGTACTTTGGCTGGTATCAGCCCATGCCCTCGCTGCGTACCATTAATCTACTGGGGTTGTTATGCTGCCTGTGTCTGGGCTGGTTCAGCCTGCAGATTGGCCTGTTGCTCACCATGGTTAATTTACTGATCCTGGCAGGCGCCTTAAAGCTCATTATACTCAACCGGCCACGGGATTTGTTTCACCTGTTTTGCACCTGCCTGTTTGTTATTGGCATGGGTTTTACTTTCCATCAATCTGTCGTCATGACGTTATTTTATGGCCTGTTAACCTTGTCGTTGTTAGTTGCCATTGGTCGCTACTTTTCACCTTCACAGCATTTACCTTGGCATATCAAACGGCTGTCAGTGATGAGTATGCAGGCTCTGCCCATCGCTATCCTGTTGTTCCTGATATTACCTAAGCTGCCCCCCTTATGGAAAATGCCGGTATCGAAAAGTACCGAAACCGGCTTAACCGATACGGTAAGCCCAGGCGATATTGCCAACCTGACTCAGTCCGGCAAACTGGCCTTCAGAGCCACGTTTGATGGCGCTCTGCCGCCACCGGCTGAACGTTACTGGCGGGCCCTGACCCTTGAGTATTTTGATGGCAAACAGTGGTCTGTCAGTCCGCTGCGCAAACAGGTGCGCAAGCAATATCGCTTACTTAATAACGAGTTTAAGCCCCGGGTGAGTGGCAGTTGGTGGGAGTATGAGGTAATTACCGAGCCCACTAACAAGCACTGGTTATTCAGCATAGATGTGGCCATACCCGACGACCTGAACAGTTCACAAGCCATCTGGCAAAGCAGTGACTATTCCTTGCTCAGCGAAACACCGATTACGTCGCGGCGAGCTTATCGGGTGCGTTCTTATCCCACCACGCCGATGGACCAGACACTCTACAGCATCGACAGCCGGCTTAACCTGCAGTTACCGAATAATACAGCGGTTAATCCGCTAACCCAGGCCTGGGCCGAACAAATCGCCACCGACAACGCTACCCAGGTTGGACGGGTGCAGGCAGTGCTGGATTATTTTGTCGACCAGGGCTTCCGTTATACCCTTACACCGCCCCCTATGCCGGATCATCCCATTGATGATTTTCTGTTCATCCATCAGGAAGGGTTTTGTGCTCATTATGCCAGTGCCATGAGCTATGTACTGCGGTTACTGGGCATTCCGGCCAGAATGGTAGCCGGGTATCATGGCGGCGAATCGTTACAACCAGACGTGCTTAGCGTTTATCAGTATGATGCTCATGCCTGGGTAGAGGCATGGCTGGACGGCCGCGGCTGGGTCCGGTTTGATCCCAGCGGTATTGTCGCTCCGGCCCGACTGGAGCTGGGATTACAGCAAGCCGTGGAAGAAGAGTCCTTCCTGGCCAATAACCAGATGGCCAGACTGCAACAGCTGCCGCTGTTTGCCGAGCTACGCAATCTTTACAGTTTACTGGATTACCAGTGGAGCCGCTGGGTGCTGGGGTTCGACGCCGAACGTCAGCAGAACCTGTTGGCACTGTTGTTGGGCAAGGTGACCACTCAGCGGATTATGTTTCTGATGCTGGGAATATGCCTGGTGATCGGGTTGTTGCTGGCACTTTACTTTATCCCGCACTGGCAGCGTAAACGCCCACCAGCCAATCTTCGCTGGTTTTTACAGGCCAGCCAAAAGGCTGAGCAGATTACCGGTATTGAGCGTCATAATGACGGTCCGGAGCACTTTGCCGAACGCGCTGCGCAGCGGCTATCTCCCCAATCGGCCAGTCAGTTTAAGGCAATCTGTGAGGCTTTTATCGCTCTCAATTACGCACGCGATGGTGAGGTCAGCGCCCAGAGCAATGCTTTTATTACGCAGTGCAAAACGTTTATACGCCAGGCTAAAGCTCTTTAACACCGTGCTGGCTTAACAGGTAATTAAGGTGGGCACGCACTTCCGGCCATTCGCCCTGGCGCAGGCTGTACATCACGGTATCGCGGATGGTGCCGTCGCGGCGCATATGATGGCCGCGGATCACACCGTCTTTTTTCGCGCCTAAACGCTCTATGGCCCGCTGACTGGCATAATTATAATTATCGGTGCGCCACCCGACTACGTGGCAGTTGAGTACATCGAAAGCGTGTGACAGCATCAGCAACTTGCAGGTGGTATTCACATGGGTTCGCTGGGCGCTTTTGGCATACCAGGTATAGCCAATTTCAAGACGTTTAACCGCAGGCAGAATATCGTGGTAACTGGTTGTCCCCAGCACATTTCCTGTTGTCTGCTCGATCACCGCAAAGGCAAAGCGCTCACCGGCCTCGCGGGCGCGCAGTGCTGCGTTAATATAATCCGCCGTGGCCTCGGGCTCGGGTACTGAAGTCACCCGCAGCTGCCATAATTCGCCATCGGCGGCAGCAGCCTTTAAACCTGCCTCATGAGCGGCTTCCAGTGGTATCATCGTCACGCCGTTAGCGCTAAGGGTTACAGATTTAACAAAGGTCGTCATGCCATACTCTCAACGATTGATAATAACCGCTTAACTGCCCTGCTCGCTGAGCGGTTGATTAACTCTCATACTGCCATGTTCATCATAGTCAGGATACAGACTAATGGTGTCAACTTTGCCAGCAACCACCCACAGTGACACATCCTTGTCGGCCAGCAGGTAGTCCTGGCCAAATTCATCGAAATCATCATCTAATTCCAACTCAGGAAACATTAAGCGAATTTCCAGAATCGATTTACCAATAACACATTTACCTTCCAGCTCAGCTTCGGTGGATGACACCGAAATCGTCCCGAGCACAAAATTGTCGCTGGATGAAAAACTCAGCTCAGTACCGTTGGCGTATTGCCATACCACATCCCGTTCTTCCAGGCTGTCGCAAAGTGGATGGAAATGGTAGATGTCTTCTGGTTGCCCCCAGGCCTCGCGTACCTGGGTCATGGTCATGCCAAAATATAACCGGTCTATTCCGGCTTGAGGATAAACTTTCACTGCTGCTCATGACTCATAAAAGCGTAGTCCCTATGTAAATTTACCGCCCTTGTACAGTAACGTCTGACAAAATACCAGCACCAAATGCTGCCTGACTCTCGCCACTGTTTAGGTGATAAGCACTTTTAACCCCGGCCTCAATAGCAAATGCGCTATCGTGACTAATTAAAATAAAACCGCCCTGATATCGGTCTAGCGCTGCTGCCAACAGGATTTTTGCATTCAAATCCAGGTGATTGTCGGGCTCATCGAGTAACAAAAATGGCTGCTGCGGCTGATGACTGACGATTAACATAGCCAGTTTCATTTTCTCTCCGCCACTTAAGCTTTCGGCCGGGTTAAAAACACTGTCGCGGCGAAAGCCGATACCAGCCAGTAAAGTGCGCGCGTCAGACTCGCTTAACGCCGGGCACTGCTTTAAAAGGTTATCCAGTAAACTGAGCGTAGGCACCACCGAACTAAAGTGCTGATCGAGATAACACAGCGGAGTATTAACATGCAGCTCTCCAGCTTGCAGCGATAGCTGGCCCGTCAGCGTTTTTAGTAAAGTGGATTTACCACTACCATTACCGCCTTGCAGGTGCAGTTTATCTCCCTCTCCAACCTGCAAATTAACTGGCCGTGAGCTACCAAATGCCAGCACGCCGTTGAGCAGGGTGATAGCTTTTTTATTGCCCGCATTAACTAATGATAAATGAATAGCCTGCTTTTGTGTTTTGCATTGTACTGATTGCAACTGGCTCGCTCGTTGCTGTAACTGTTTTTGCCTGCCTTCGATATTCTTATTGCGACTAGCAGCACTGGCCGTCGCGCGGTCCTTTTGTTTATCCAGTAAACATTTAGCCTGACTGCCCCGCAATTTTTGCCCCTGGGCAGCGCGTTGCGCGGCCTTCTCAAGGCTTCGCTGGGCTTGTTGCTGAACTTGCTTTTGCTGCTTGTGCAGTGTTTCAATCTGACGGTTTAATGCCTGCTCATGAGATTGCTTTTGCGCGGCATACTGAGCGTAATTACCGCCATACACTGTTATCCCGTTTTGATTAAGCTCCCAGATTTCTGCCATTCCCTGCAATAATTCACGGTCGTGACTTATTAGCAGTACCGCTGCCGCAGTGGATTGAACTTGCGCTTGTAACCAGCGCCGGGCACGGCGATCCAGATGATTAGATGGCTCATCCAGAATTAACAAGTTGTGTTCGCCCTTAAAAAGTTGCCATAGGCGTAGTATCGCCAGTTGACCACCACTGAGTGTTGCGCATCGGGTTTGCGGATCATCAGGCAGGCCCAGCGTTGCCAGTTGACTGGCAAGCTGGGCAGGCAAATCCCACTGCTCACCCACCGACTCAAACAAATGGTCAGTGCATTCACCTTTGGTAATTCGCGAAAGCGCATCAAGTACAGGTGCCACGCCAAGAACTTCGGCGATAGTCGCCTCACTCGCCAGCAAGTGCGAAGGTTGCTGGCAGAATACGCCGGTATCGGCATTGCAAACTACGGTGCCACCGGTAGGCACCCGCTTACCCGTTAAAATTGTTGCCAATAGCGATTTACCGGCACCATTACGGCCCACCAGCCCCACACGGCGGCAAGACATTGATACCGAAACAGAATGAAAAAGCGTGTCGCCCGCAGGCAGTTGATAACTAAGATTGTGTGCTTGAAGTATAGGCATTAACGCCTCCCGTTAAGCGGGCTTCAGCTTAGCAGCACATTGCAAATTTAAGAGGCAGCATCGCGCCGGTAAAACGCCATACTATTACGATAGTGAGCTACGCCGACTAACCCTGTAGATCCAAAAAAATAACGATAAAAATGGACGACAGGCTTAGTTGTTCATGATGGCGGTAACTCCGAATAATGTAGTGTGCAGAATTTAACCAACAACCCTATTCATTGCAAGCGCTAACAACATTTTGTTACAGATTCGGCGCTTATATAAGCAGCTGAACAGTAAAGAAAAACAACGAACAACGATAAATGTTTATTGTTTTTCGATAAATAATTATTGTAAAAGAAGAAGCGAGTGCTAAAGTAATAGTCAGCATAACTAAGCAAGGAATTGACCATGACCAGTCAGGAATCATCAGATATTATGAATACCAGCAGCCAGTTACCGGCCCCGAAATACACCCCGGCGCTCAAGACGTGGTTCGACTTTCTTTATTATTTAAGTGGACTCGCAATGCTGGTAGGAGCTGGTTTTATCCTCGTTGTCGGATTAAATATTCCCGGGGAAATCAGCGAGCGCCACACCGATATCGAATACTGGTTTAACGCCACGGTGATTGCCAATGATGTCACCGCAGCGGCGAGTGAAATTATGCAGGTCGATGGCAAACTTAAACTCAATAATACCAGCGGCCGGGCAGCCTTTTTTATTGCTAATACAGATTCCATACTCATCAGCGGTATATTCAGTTTGCTGGCATTTTATAACCTGCGTAAATTGTTCGCTAACCTGGCTACTCAGCGTATTTTCGATTTGGAAAATGTCGCTTATGTAAAAAAGCTAGGCTTGCTTATCCTGGTTTATAGCCTTGTCTCGCCTTTTCTTACCTACCTGTGCGGCATGGCGATACTGGCGGAAATCGGTGAGTTTCATAAACAACTTCAACTTTCTCCCTATGTTTCAATACCTATCGAGGGCATTCTGATTAGCGGGGCATTGCTGGTACTGGCCCAGATACTCGAGTACGCTTTTCAGATGAAACAAGAACAATCACTGACCATATAATTATGTCTAAAGCCATTAAAATAAATCTGGATATGGTCATGCTGCAGCGCAAGATGTCACTCACCGAGTTATCTGAACGCGTTGGTATCACCATGGCTAACCTGTCTACCCTGAAAACCGGCAAAGCCAAAGCTATTCGTTTCTCCACTCTACTGGCGCTGTGTGAGGCACTGGATTGCAAGCCGGGCGACCTTATTCAACTGGAAGAAGATTAGCATTAGCCCTGCTCCTGCCAGCAAACCGGGATTTACAGCCATCGGTCGGCCCCGGTTTGACTTTACTCACTTTCTCTCGTTTACTGCCATGAGCACGACCTACTATAAAAAACGACGACAAAGTGAATAACACCATGAAAAAACGAACTATTGTCGGCATGAGCCTATTGCTCATGTCCTTCCATTCGATGGCCAAATCCGGCTACCACCGCGACCCGGACCTGCACGATAACCAGGTGGTATTTACCGCCGAAGGCGACCTCTGGTTACATGACATGGAAAGCGCAGCCACCCGCCGCCTGACCACTAATCTGGCGCAGGAACAACAAGCGGCCTTTTCGTCAGACGGAACACAAATCGCCTTTACCGCTAACTATGAAGGCGCAACCGAAGTGTATGTGATCCCCACCGAAGGCGGAGTAGCCAGGCGGGTAACCTTTGAAAACAGCTACGTGTATCTGCAGCAGTGGACCAGCGACGGTAAATTGTTATACAGCACCAATACCCGGGTAGGCCCCGCTAATAACTGGTCGTTAAAACAGGTGGATCCGGCTACCCTGAATACCGAGGAAGTACCGGTTGCCGATGCCATTGAAGGCGCCATTGACGAAGCTTCTGACACGCTTTATTTCACCCAGTTTGGCCTGCAGGTGTCACGCGACAACGCCCGTTATTATCGCGGTGGTGCCCAGGGCGAATTGTGGCGTTACAAGCTGGGTAGCCAAACCGAGGCGCTGCTGCTTACCGACGCCCACGACGCTTCGGCACGCGAACCCATGGTGACTGGCGACAAACTGTATTTTGTGAGTAATCAAAACGGTAACGACAACCTGTGGGTAATGTCGGCCTCCGGTAAAAACGCCAAAGCGCTAAGGAAGATGCGAATAAGTCCCCGATGTGAGATCATAGCTGCATAGTAAATCACAGCCATTACCGCCCATGAGCCAACAGTTAACTTTTGCCGATAGTGAGTTTTCCAGCAAGCGCCGCCAGACTCGTAAAGAGATATTCTTATCCAGAATGGATAAACTGCTGCCGTGGCCTCAACTGCTGGAAGTGATTGAACCCTTTTATCCTAAAGCTGGCAATGGTAGACGTCCGTACGCGCTTGAGACCATGTTTCGCATTCATTGTATGCAGCAATGGTATAGCCTCGGTGATGAAGCCATGGAAGATGCGTTATATGAAATTGCCTCGATGCGTCAGTTTGTGCAACTGTCATTGGATAAAGCCATTCCAGACCGCACTACCATTATGAACTTTCGGCACTTGCTGGAAAAGCACAAGCTGACTCGCAAATTATTCAAAACGGTCAACCAATGGCTGTCTGACTGCGGTGTGATGATGACGCAGGGTACACTGGTGGATGCGACGATTATTGAAGCACCCAGCTCCACTAAAAACAAAAAGAATGAACGAGACCCTGATATGCATCAGACCAAGAAAGGCAATGAATGGCACTTCGGTATGAAAGCCCATATTGGTGTGGATGCCAAGAGTGGCCTCACCCATACGCTGGTGACCACCGCCGCAAACGAGCATGACCTGAACCAGTTGAAGAACCTGTTGCATGGCGAAGAAGAATTCGTTTCCGGCGATGCCGGTTATCAGGGCGCTTCGATGCGGGAAGAGTTGCAAGATACGAATGTGGAATGGCTGATTGCTGAACGCCCCGGAAAAGTCCGGGCACTGAAAAAGCATCCTCGCAAAAACAAAACGGCCATTAACATCGAATACTTAAAAGCCAGCATCAGAGCAAAAGTGGAGCATCCGTTTCGGATCATCAAATGTCAGTTTGGCTTTATCAAAGCACGTTATAAAGGGCTGATGAAAAATGACTCACAGTTAGCCATGTTATTCACCTTAGCGAACCTGTTTAAAGTAGACCAGATGTTAAGGCGACAGCCAAGATCTATCTGAAATCCGGGAATAACCCGGAATAAGGCCGAAATCAGGCCTAAAACGGCAGTATATTTGCCGAAATTGAAATTTTAGCGTTCAAAAATTAGACGGTAAGTGCAAAGGCTGGTTCAAGAACTAAATTGCAGGACTTATTCGCAGTTTCCCTAACCGATTTTCAGGACTTTCCCATTAAACGGGCCAGCCTCGATAACGGCCGGATTATCTTTCAGCATGGCGCAGACCTTAAAATTTACGACATTGCCAAACGCCGCACCCGCACGCTGGACATTGCCCTGAGTGGCGACTTCCCTCAGTTACGGGAGAACTGGCTGACTAAACCCACCCAATACCTGACTTCACTGGATTTTAATGCCGACCACAAACAGGTCATCATTACCGCCCGCGGCCGTCTGGCCATAGCCAGCACCGACGGCAAACGCCTGGTAGAAATTGACACCCCCCCCGCTTCGCGCTCCCGTAAAGCCATTTTAAGCCATGACGGTAAATGGGTGTACGCGATTAATGATGCCAGTGGCGAAATGGAAATCTGACAGTTTGCTGCCGATGGTTCATCCAAGCGCAAACAGCTCACCAGCGGCGCCGCCATTAGCCGCTGGCAACTGGTGTTATCGCCAAACGGTGAAAAGCTCGCTTACGACGACTTCAACGGCGATCTGTGGATCCTCGATATCAACACCGGCGATACCCAAAAGCTCTATTCAGGCCAGACCGAAATGAGCCCTTACGCCGATATCGTGTTTAGTGCCGACAGTGAATTACTGGCGATTACCACCAGTAAACTCGGCGACGAACGCCAGCGCATTTATGTGCACAACTTTGCCGAAAACCGCGGCCAGGTGCTGACCAGCGACAAGTACAACTCATACTCTCCGGCCTTTAGTCAGGACCAGCAATGGCTGTACTTCCTGTCGGACCGGGAATTTACCCCCACCACTAGTTCGCCCTGGGGCGACCGCAATATGGGGACTACTTTTGACCGCCGCACTCAGATTTTCGCCTATGCACTGAAAGCCGAGGCGACTTTCCCCTTCCAAAAGCCTACCGAACTGAACACACAATCCGAACCGGAAGAAAATGACGACAGCGAGGAAGCCGAGAATGCGCCAGAGGCACCGCTTATTGACTGGGAGCAGTTAAGCGAGAGACTCTGGCAGGTACCGGTGAGTCCCGGCAACTATAGCGACCTGGCAGCCAACGCCAAATACCTGTATGTCAGGGATCGGGTGACGGAGCCCGGCAGCAAACCGGTGCTTAAAGCAATTGAACAAACACCGCATCATAAAACCAGCACCTTTACGGCAGGCCTGAGCGGCTACAAGCTTAGTACTGATGGCAAAAGTATGCTGGTGTTAAAACAAAGCAGCAATAACGATCAGATTTATATTGTGAGCGCTGGCAGCAGTTTTCCTTCAGACACCACCGATCAAAAAGCCGATGTGTCGGCCTGGAAGTTACGCATCGATCCACAGCAGGAATGGCAACAACTGTTTCATGACGCCTGGCTGATGCACCGTGACTATTTTTACGACAAGGCCATGCGTGGTGTTGACTGGGCGGCAATAAAACAAAAATACCAGCCATTGATCGCTCGCATTACCGACCGCGCTGAACTTAATGACGTGCTTGGCCAGATGACCGGTGAGCTTAATGTGTTGCACTCACAGGTATATGGCGGCGACACACCGCAGGAGCCTGATCGCCCCGCGCCGGCCAGTTTAGGCGCCAATTTGCTGCAAACCGATGAAGGCGTGCAAATTGCCAGCATATACCAGTACGACAACGAAGTGCCTGCCAAAGCCTCACCGTTGTTAAAACCGAGCACTGACGCCAAAGAAGGTGACATTATTACCAGTATTAATGCACGCCCGATTGGCTCGCTGGCTGAATTAAATCAGGCATTGCTTAATCAGGCTGGCCGTCAGGTACTGTTGGGTCTTAACCGTAATGGTGAAGCCTTACAAACTATTGTGTACCCGGTAAGCAATCGCACCGATGCACGCCTGCGTTACCAGGACTGGACAACCCGTAACCGCCAGAAAGTCGAACAGGCCGACCAGGATATTGGCTACCTGCATTTGTATGCCATGGGTAGCAACGATGTGTCGGATTTCGCTCGCGAGTTTTACGCCGCCTACAAGAAAGACGGCCTGATCATTGATGTACGCCGTAATCGCGGCGGTAATATCGATAGCTGGATTTTAGAGAAACTGCTACGTAAAGTGTGGATGTTCTGGACCAGTGACAACCGCGAGCCGAATACCAACATGCAACAGACTTTCCGTGGTCACCTGGTGGTACTGGCCGACCAATATACTTACTCTGACGGTGAAACCTTCACGGCAGGCGTGAAAGCCATGGATTTAGGCCCGGTGATCGGCAAACAAACCGCTGGTGCCGGCATCTGGTTGCGTGGCCGTAACCGCCTGGCCGATAACGGCATGGCGCGGGTAGCGGAGTTGCCGGTCTTTGCCGAAGATGGCCGCTGGATCACCGAAGGATTGGGGATTGCTCCGGACATTGAAGTAGACAACCTGCCTCATGCCACTTTTAGGGGTGAAGATGCGCAGCTAGATGCCGCGATTGAGTATCTGCAGCAGCGTATTGAGCAGCGTCCGGTAAAACCTTTAACGCCTCAGGCCTATCCTGGCGTTACTGAACCTGCGGGTGACATTGAGCCATAACGAAACCTGCGCTGCCCTATTAACAGGGCAGCGCTTTTCTTTCTTACGACGTAATCGCCGCTACTACTTTATGCAGGCTAAGCTCCGCAGACAGTAAATCCACCTGTGCCTCAATGGCTTTTAGTTTCGCTTTCAGCACTCCCGACTCCCGGGCATTTAGCTTAAACATATCGCTGTCACCGGCGTCGAACCGCTTACGTTCAAGCTGCGACAGAGTGACCGCCAGCTCAGCATTTTGCTGTTGCAGTGCTAATACTTCGTGGGCCTGCTGCCAGTAAGCATAAGCTTGTTCAAATTGCTGATTTAGCTGGTCCTGCGCCAACCTAACCTCATACTCCAGCACTTTAAGTTTTGAACGCATGGTCGCCTGTTCAGCTTTGGCTTTGCGGTTACCCAGCGTATACGAGAACGTCAGGCCAATTTTACCTTCGGTTTCGGCCAGTGATGTGGGGCCGCTGCCCATGTCCTTAGCCACCAGCGCCTTTACGTCGAGTTTGGGCAACAACTGGTTTTCTGCCAATCGAAACTTATTCTGCGTTACGCTCTGTTCGGTGCGCAGCACCGCCAACGCCGGATGTTGCATGATGGCATTACGCAACCGGGCCGCCTGCGCCGGGGTAATGTTAAACGGCCACTGAATATCTTCTGGCAACTCGGCATCGCTGGCAATCACCTGTGACTGTCCATCACTGTTACGCCAGTAAAAAGCCAGCGCCTGTGCCGAGGCACGTTGAGTTTGACGTAGTTGTGACAAGGCCAGCTTCTGCTCCAGAATACTGGCTTCAAACTCAGTGAGATCAACTTCGGCTAAGTCGCCGCGTTCCAAACGGGTAGACAGCCCTTCGCGCCGGTATTTCAGGGTACCAAGCAGCTCTTGTACCGCGGCAATTTTAAGGCTTACCTCATACCATTTTAAATACTGGCTGAGGCCCTTATACAAAAAGTCATTCATGCTCAGGGCTAATTCAGCCTGGTACTGCTCTATAGCTAACGCGGCGTTACTCACCCCTACCCGGCGCTTATCGATACTGCGGTTTTGCAGCAGCGACAGGGCGACACCAATACTGGCCTCACCGCCTGATAAGGTATTGTACTGCTCTTCGTAAACCGGAAAGTCGCCGGTGGCAACACGGTACTCACTGATGAGCTTAGCGTTCATGTCACCCAGTGGTTTTACAAAGCGCTGGGCCGCGGCAGAGCCGTCGTAATAACCGGCTACCCGGCCACTGACATCCTGCTCAATGCGGCCGTCGAATTCGCTCTGGGCACTATCGAGGCCGTAAACCAACTGGTTATTTTTCTCAGTCAGCACATTCACATACGGGTGCAACTGCTGCATGTTGTTGATAAGCGAGGGAACCGTGGGCAGCACCTGCTCAGCCTTGAGCGACGTCACCGTACCGCCGGTAAGCGTAAGGAGTGCGGCCGCTAAAATGCGTTTAGTCATTGCGGCCCCCTACCAGCCTGGAGCAGACGAACTGGCCTGCGTGGCCGGTTTCTGGGGCGGGAAGTTATTCAGCTGTCGCCATAACTCGTAACCCAGGCGCACTTCTTCGAGCAGGATCCAGGCTTTCACCCGACTACCTAAGCGGGCAATGCTTTCCTCCGGCCAGGGCATCTCGGACTCATCGGGCTTTATCCACACCTGAAAGGCACCGGTGGCATCCGCCACAGGCTCAACATAAGTGACTACCCCACCAAAGGTGCCAACGGCCGTGCCAGGCCAGCCGCTAAACTGAAACACCGGCCAGCCCTCAAACTGCAGGCGGGCTTTTGCGCCGGGCTTCACCAGTGGTGCATCCAGCCCGCTGATGATCACCCGTACCGTGCGCTCGGCGTTTTTCGGGATAAACTGCGCCAGCACATCACCGGCTTTCACAAAAGTTGAACCACCGCCGTTAAACAACCGCAGGATAGTACCGTCCACCGGTGCCGTTTTGGTCATGGTGGCCTGACGGGAGAGCACCATGGACACCTGATTGATGTCGGCCAATGATGAAGCCGCCTTAGCTTTTAGCTCCTGTACTTTGATCAGCGCCGCTTCCACATCTTTACGGGATACCAGCCCCTGCTCCTGAAGTGCCTGCTGGCGTTGCAGGTTGCTTTCGGCATTGGCAACAGCGGTTTCATTGGCCTGATGAGCCAGCCTTGTGGCCGCTAACTGCGACTGCAGTTTTTCCAGTCGCTGGGCATCCACATCAATGAGCGTAACAATGGGATCGCCAGCTCTCACCTGCATTCCCTCTCGTACATGCCAGGTTTGGATCTGGCCATCAACCAGCGCTGAAATCGCCTGCATACGATCGACCGGATCCAGTGAGTCTATCGCACCCGAGCCATGTGCGGTTTGGATCCACGGCGTAAAGTAGAGTCCAGCTGCCACCACCAGCACTAAAAAGGCAATCACCCAACACACTACCTTATGCACGCTGGGAATAATTTGCGCTGGCAAGGAGGTGATATTTTGCATAAAACGGTTTTCAGCTTTACTCATGACCGTCTCCTTTGTTGTCGGCAACGCTGTCTTCCACGTATAACACGTCCTGCAAGTTTAAGGTGGCATTAAACATGCCTTTCAGCGGCGTATTGGTAAAGTATAAAACCGTGCAGTCCAGCCGGTCGATGCGCTCCAGCAAGCGTACTTTTATACTTTGAGGAATGGCGTCGAAATGTTGATTGATCACCAGTACCTGTGGCTTGGAAAGGACAGCGGCAGCCAGTTTTAACAACAAGAATTCCAACGGCTGCAGGGGAGCGCCCAATACCGAAATACGCGTTGCAATCCCCTCCTCCATATTATCAATAACTTCATCTAGTCCGACGTACTCCAGGGCTTTACGCACCTCTGCTACGGTTGCCTCAGGGGCCGCCAGACGCAGGTATTCTTCGATGGTACACTCCACAATCAATGAGCGGTCGAGCGTACTCACGGCCTGCCTTAATTCGTACATATCGTAGTCGAACAAACTGTAATCACCGAGCAGAATCTCCCCTTTTGCCGGGCGTTCAAAGCGCTTAAGAAAACCTACCAGCTGCTTTTGTACCCAGCTCTTACGGGTAGTAATAAAGTATTTATGGCCCGCCTCCAGCGTGGCATCCAGATAACAACTGTCATCAAAATGGCTCAGGGCCAGGCGTTTAAACACCAGCTTGGAAGAAGAAGGAATGCGTGCGCCGTCATCATGAGTTTCTTCCTGCGGGATAACCAGTGCAGAGCCTATTTTTTCTGCTGCACCGTACAACTCGTAGTACAGTTTAAGATACTGGCTGAACCTCGAGATCCCAAAGAACACCGCCGACATAATCAGCTCTGCCGCAACAAGCTGACCAATCGACAGTTGCCCTTGCACAACCAGAAAGCCGCCAAGGCCGAGCAAGGTAGCACTGGCAAAGGCATACAGGAGTAAAAAGGACACCGCCTGGGAAAAGGTAAAAGTAAAATGGCCCTTGTGTTTAGCAATGTAGTTTTTGATAAAGCTTTCGGTATTACGCCCGGCGTATTCCATATGATCGGAGGATTTAAAAAACTCATGGGCAGCCGCCACATCGTTTAACCACTTCGCGGTATCATATTTGGTTTGAGATAACTCAATAGCAGTGCGTTTCGCGCCCGGGCCCCATACTTTCCACACCAGGTACATCACCAGCAATATGATCATATTGAGTACAAACAAAAACGGGTGATAAAACGACACCAGGGTAAAACCCACAATAATTTGTAGCACTAAGGCAAACCCATCGACCATCAGTGATGGAATGTTTTTCTGCAATGTCATGATGTCGAAATAGCGGTGGGTAATCGACGTGTTACGCCGCCCTTCAAAAAAGCTATGGGGCGCCATAATGGTTTTAAGCCCCAGTTGTGAAACCAGCCGGGTGTACACACGGCGCTCGTAGTACTCCATCACCCGCATACGCAGCGCACTGAAAATGCCCGATACAAAAAGTGTAGTAAACAGGATCGCTGCCAGAATCGTTACGGCGCGGATAGAGCCTATGTTGGCAATACTGTTGATCAGGGTTTGCACCGCAATCGGCACGGCCAGGGTGAGCAAACTGATTGCCACACCATATACCGCTGCCACACCAAAAAAGCCGCCTTCCGGCTTTAATAAGGAAATCAGGTACTTTCTGGTTTGTCGTAAATCGATGTGTTTTTCCATTTCAATATTTATCCAACTAAAGATAAGAATGCAAAATCATTTACTAAAGGCAATAATAAAACGACCACAAAAAAGAATAAAACTGTTATATTCTACTATAAACATCGAATTTTCCTTATTATGCATCAACTAAACTATCATCATCTTTACTACTTTTACCTCATCGCCCGTGAAGGCAGTATCGCCAGTGCCGCTAAACTGTTGCATGTTACACCGCAAACCGTTAGCGGTCAGCTTAGTACATTTGAGAAACAACTGGGTTATTCGCTGTTTGATCGGGTGAGCAAGCGCCTCTACCTTAACAGTAAAGGTAAACTGGTTTACCAGCATGCCAGCGAAATATTTCAAAAAGGCGCCAGATTGGTTGAGTTACTCCATGCCGATAATGACATCATCGATCAGACTTTTGTTATAGGGATTACTGATGCCATCCCCAAGGTCCTGGCTTATGATTTTGTGCATTCCACCATGGCCCTGTCGAATAATGTACGCTTTATTTTCAGGGAAGGACCATTTGACTCGTTAATCAGTGACTTAGCGTTAAACCACGTCGATCTGATAATCGCCGACCGTGGGGTGGCTCCCGGTACTCAGTTAAATGCCAGCAGCTATTTTTTGGGTGAATCCCACTTAAGCTTTTTTACCAGTCATGGCCAGCTTAGTCATCATCAGGATTTCCCACGCTCGCTTAACGGCGTGAGTTTATTGTTACCGGGCATAAAATCAGGCATTACCCTTGGCCTTACAAGCTGGCTTGAAGCCAACCAGTTGCATCCCAGAATTGTGGCCGAGTTTGACGACAGCGCGCTGCTTAAAGTGTTTGGCAGCGAGGGCTTTGGCGTATTTTGCGCGCCATCAGCAATCGCTGACCACGTGGCAGATTTTTACAACGTGGCATGCATTGGCGAGATTACCGATATTACCGAGCGCTTTTATGCCATCACCGGCAAGAACCGTGCTCAGCACATATTGGTTAACCGTATCGTAGATGAGGCAAAAAACCTGCTTGGCCAGGATCAGCATAAAACTTTGTAAAAATTAGCTATGGCCAGCAACAAACAATACGTGCAAGGCCGAATTAACGTATACTGTTAACCAGCGACGTGGCACTTACCGCCACCTATTTCGGGCCTGCCTGCCTTACTGGCTCATCCTGCTGCATGCAACACGCAAATGATCCCATGGCACAACAGACCTTCGACAACCTATAAGTCCCAATTAATATGAACCACAATGATGTTTTGCGCAGAGTGCGCTTCGCCCTGCGAATAGACGATACCGCCGCCATTAATATTTTTAAGTTAGCTGGCTATAAAATGGATATTGAGTATCTGAAAGCCAACATGCGAAAAGAAGAAGAAGCGGGTTATTTGCCCTGCCGGGACAGCGTGATGGCCATGTTTCTGGATGGCCTGATCATCAAAATGCGCGGAGCGCAGTCTGATACGCCACCACCACAGCTGGCCAAGGGAGAGTTTTTAAGCAATAACGAAATTCTGCGCAAACTGCGAATTGCCCTGTCGTTTCGTGACGACGATATGCTGGAAGTGATGAAGCTCGGCAATTTCAATATGAGTAAGGGTGAAATGTCGGCGTTTTTCCGTAAGCCCGACCATCGTAATTTTAAACCCTGCGGCGATCAGGTACTGCGGTATTTTCTGCTCGGTCTGGCCCGTAAATTAAGACCCGATGTCGCTTCCCCGGTAACCGACAATGGTGCACCGGTTAACTCCCCTGCCATCAAAAAATCGCTGAAAAAGAAAGTTAAACCCAAGCGCCCGGGAGCGACTAACAAGCCGGATGAAAAGCGGACTAAGTCTGGTGGCCGCATCTCCGTATGGCATAAGCCGGATGATAGTAAGAAAGCCAAACGCCCGGCAAAACGCCGCGAGCAGGATTAGTAGCCACCAGTTAACTGATAACCACAACCTGTTATGCCATTTACACCTGTACATATGGGCCCGGGCCTGCTGATTAAAGCACTACTACAAGGTAGCTTTAGTTTGATGGTATTTGGCTGGACGCAAATTGTGATGGACGTGCAGCCGTTATGGGTGATGATTGTGGGTCACGGCCACCTGCACGGTTTTTCTCACACTATAGTCGGTAGCTCACTCATTGCTGTTTTCGCGGCGTTAACCGGTAAGTATTTATCCGAGTTTGGTCTGAGATTGTTAGGTATCGCTAAGCCCGCCCAGCCAATCATTATCGCCTGGTGGGTCGCGTTTCTGAGCGCCTTCATTGGCAGTTACAGCCACGTGGGACTGGATGCCATCATGCATGGCGATGTCCAGCCCGCGTATCCATTGACGTTGGATAACCCGTTGCTGGGAATGATATCTGTGAGTACCCTGCACAAACTCTGTCTGTACAATGGTATGCTTGGGGCGGTTATATTTTATGCCGTGCAATGGCACACCCGTAAAAAGCATTATTAACACAGTTGAGGAAATCAGCGATATGGAGCTCAATCAGGTCACCCTGCCAGTGCAGGACATGTCACAAGCGGTGCAGTTTTATTTAACCCTGGGCTTTACCCAGATTGTTGATACACCCCACTACGCGCGCTTTAGTTGCCCTGATGGCGATACCACCTTCTCACTGTCGCTGGAAGATGCCGGGATAACCAATCCTACGGTGATTTATTTTGAACATGAAGCGCTCGATGAGCTCTACGAGGAGTTACTTGAAAAGGGTATCGTTTTTGAGCAACCGCCCACAGAGCAACGTTATCTGTGGAAAGAGGCCATTTTGCACGATCCTTCTGGCAACAAAATTAAGTTGTATTGGGCCGGTGACAATCGGCTGAACCCGCCCTGGAAGGTCAACATCAAAGCCTGATAGCTTAAAAAGGCTTATGGTCCCAGCTACTGCCATTATGCAAAGTAAATAGAGTAGAATTCGCAATACCGGACAGTCATTATCCGATTTATTGATTGCCAATCTCAGCACGCAGTTTCATCCGGATATAGAGCAGTAAAACGCAAAGAGAGGACAATCATTGCGCTTTACTGTGTTTACTTTAATTATTTACCACATTCATTTTTTGGAAATGATAGCTTTATAATCAAAAAGATCAGCACTGAAACAAATGGAAAGAGCAGAAAAACAATTCCCCATACGACCATTTCGGCCTTTGAATAAAACTTATTTCTGAACAGGTAGATTGGCAATAGACTCAAGACAGATAATAAAATTATAAATGCTATTATTAACGCTAATAAATGATTATTTCCCATACCAGCCTCTTATTGAATTGTACAACGATAAGTCGCTGAACGCTTTATCGTTCCATCTGGTTCTACGGTTTCTTCGACATGTGTCACATTACACACAATATTGGAATTACCAAATCCACCAAGCGCGCCACCGCCGGTACTTGTATATCCATAATTGCTTAAATAATCGTACAAAGGCAGAGCTTCGTCCTCAGTCAGCGTTACCACTAATGGACCAAAATTATCTGAAGAATCGTCCGGTATTTTTAAAAGCGTACCGTCTTCCATAATAAGAAAAGCGCTATCTGGAAGGTATTTTAAATCTAAATTAGAAATGTCATTTAGAGTAACTTGCTCAATGTTCTCCAGTTTGAAAGTCATTACTATATTGTCAGCAAAAGTCACATTGATAGAGCTAATAACACTAAAATCAATAGATTTAAAAATAGCTCCAAGCACGTCCAAATCGCGAACTGCGGCGTTAACCAATATATACCAAGTGTTATTGATATCACTAGCAACCTGACTTTGTAGTTGCGGACTTAAAAGAACATCATACCCATTCAAAGAGCTTTCAAATGGCGAACTAAAAAAATCCTTCGTAGTACTTGAAAATTCATACCAAGCACTACCTACCTCTCCGGGCACCATATGCGATACATCTAGTGTCATATATGGAGAATTTGTTAACAAATCCATCCGATTATAAACATCATGACTACTAGCCATACCGGTAGCAATATCAAACGAATATACCGTTACTGGTATGTTATCATCTGGGTCAAACATGGGATCGGGAAAACCAATCTCCAGGGCTTTTTCATAAAGTTCCTGCCTTAAAGTGGACTCAGAACAACCATGGCAATATATTGAGTTTGTCGATGAGATACTTTGGCTTGCTTGCGCAATAGCAATCTGAGCAGAACAGAACAGAACAATTAATAATACAATTTTTGACATAAATATATCCTTATATAAGTTTAAAATGCATCGTCCTCATATCGAAGGCTATTAAAATAGAGTCAAAAGTGCAACGTTTTCGAAATAGAGAATAGTGGATAGTGGAGAATAGTGGACAGTCACGACCTGTCTTTTTGCGCAAGTAGGTGGTTATGCCGTTTCTCTGTGGTCTTGATAATACAAAGCCTCGCGAGGCGAGGCTTGCACCCGGGTTCTCATCCAATCTCTATCGGACATAAAAAAACCGGCAAAAACCGGTTTCTTTATATTTGGCGGAGAGAGAGGGATTCGAACCCTCGATACGCTATAAACGTATACACACTTTCCAGGCGTGCGCCTTCAGCCACTCAGCCATCTCTCCAAATTGTTTTTACCGCATCGCTGCGAATAAGTGCGCGTATAGTAGGTAAAGCCGCGCTTCGAATCAAGAACTACCCTTAAAAAATCAGTCAAATGCTGATTAATTAAACACTATGCGCTTTTCTTTGCTTTTAACTGTGCAGAAAAGTCCAACATTCTGTTAAGAGGAATGAGAGCTCTTTCACGCAGGGCGTCATCAACAAAGATTTCGTGAGCACTGGTATCGTCGGTAGAAAGCGACTCATAGATAGCTTCAAGGCCATTCATAGCCATCCACGGGCAGTGTGCGCAGCTTTTACACGTTGCGCCATTACCGGCCGTAGGGGCTTCTATAAACTGCTTCTCAGGCATCAGCTGCTGCATTTTATAGAAAATGCCTTTATCGGTAGCAACGATAAAAATTTGGTTAGGCATATCCTGTGCAGCCTGAATCAGCTGACTGGTAGAACCCACGGCATCGGCCATCTCAACCACGCTGGCCGGCGATTCGGGGTGAACCAGTACTGCCGCTTCAGGATAGAGTGCTTTCATGTCTTGGAGTGCTTGTGAGGAGAATTCGTCATGAACGATACACTCTCCCTGCCACATTAGCATATCAGCACCGGTTTTCTTGGCAATGTAAGAACCTAAGTGACGATCCGGGCCCCAGATAATAGGTTTGCCCAGGCTGTCTAAGTGCTCGACGATTTCAAGCGCGATACTGGAAGTAACCACCCAATCGGCACGAGCTTTAACCGCGGCTGAGGTATTAGCGTACACCACTACAGTGTGATCAGGATGCGCATCACAGAACGCAGAGAACTCTTCAATAGGACAGCCTAAGTCCAACGAGCAGGTTGCTTCCATGGTAGGCATAAAAACGCGCTTTTCGGGGCTCAGGATTTTGGCTGTTTCGCCCATAAACTTTACGCCGGCAACCAACAGCGTTTGCTCGGCGGCATCACGACCAAAACGCGCCATTTCCAGTGAATCTGCAACGCAACCTCCGGTCTCTTCTGCCAGCGCCTGAATTTCAGGTTCGGTATAGTAGTGCGCGACCATGGTTGCATTTTTTTCTTTCAGCAACGCTTTGATCTTATCTTTAAGCTGCGCTTTACGGGCGTCAGACAGCACGGCTGGTTTTGCCGGAAACGGATAATCAATCTGGTCGATACGATACGCTATTGTCATGGCTACTAAATACCTAACCTGGTTATGGCTCAACGGGCGGCGATTATACACGAGTGTCATAAAAATTTCATACACTCGGACGCTTGTTTATTAAATAATCAGAATAATGTTTACGGTTTGCCTCTCTTTGTAGATGTGGGGCTGGTGTTGCTTCTTTCAAGCAGCAGATCTAGAGCGTAGACACCACTCCTCAAGCTTTGCCCTACTACGAGCTGATAAGAGGAATAGTTTAGTGTCGAACAGCTTCGCTGGTTCGTATCCTACGCGGGCATGTATGGTTTGTTCATACAGTGATAGGGTTATTGCTATTGAGGAAGATGGTGGGTCGTGCTGGATTCGAACCAGCGACCAATTGATTAAAAGTCAACTGCTCTACCAACTGAGCTAACGACCCATCTTAATCTGGTATAAAACCGGGAGTAACCTGAGAATCTTTGAAATGGTGGGTCGTGCTGGATTCGAACCAGCGACCAATTGATTAAAAGTCAACTGCTCTACCAACTGAGCTAACGACCCATTTCAAATGGTGATAAATCGAGGAGTGGTGGGTCGTGCTGGATTCGAACCAGCGACCAATTGATTAAAAGTCAACTGCTCTACCAACTGAGCTAACGACCCTTCGATTTATCGCGTCACCTTGTCTTGGCGACGGGCGCATATATTACTCATTTCCGGCGGCGGTGCAACCTTAAAAAACGATTTATTTGTACTTTTGTGGCAAAAACCGTTTAACCGCTTAAAAACAAATCAATTCGGATGGTAATCGAACTGAATGTTCCTCAGTAAAATAAAAAAGGAGCCGCTGGCTCCTTTTTTAAACATTGATACCGCGTCAGAAAATTATAGTCTGGCCTCGGCTAATTTTCGAGCCGACGAGTCCGGATAAGTGTTAATCACTTCTTCGAATAACGCTTTAGCCCGAGCCTGATTACCTACTTTCTCGGCGATTACACCGAGTTTAAGTAATGCATCAGGACGCTTAGCTGAATCCGCAAACTTAGTCGCCACCACTTCAAATTGCGCGGCGGCATCCTGCCACTGTTGCTTATTAAACAGCAGCTGTCCAAGCCAGTAGTGGGCATTAGGCGCATAACTGCTGTCCGGAAAGCGCTCAATAAAGGCCTGAAACTCAGGGATCGCTTTATCGTACTCACGGGACTTAAGGATCAGATTTACGGCTTTTTCGTAAGCATCAGACTCCGACATCCCTGCCGCAGCGTTTGCCGTTGAAGCTGGCGTTGATGACGGCGTCACCGTTGGCTGCGTGCTGGTTACGGCCGCAGCGCCGTTGCCTGCCCCACCACTAAATCCTGACTGTTTTAACGCCTCTACGCGCTTATCGATTTCCAGATACAATTCGCGTTGTCGGTCGAGTACTTTTTGCAGTTGATTAGTATGTACCTCAACGGCTCCGCGTAGCTCGTCCAACTCGATTTGCATGTTGTCGATCTGTTGTTGCAGGCGATGTTGCATTTGCGAACGGTTATCAACTTTTCGTTCTAACACGGTTAACCGTGATTCGATGTCGTTATCATTAACGTTGTAAACAGGCGCACCTGTCGACTGCGCTAAAGCACCTAACGGCAGACACAACAAAGCCATTGCAACAGGTGCAATGGCTTTCTTATAGGATTTGTTGGGATTGCTCATCTTATTGGTAAACAATTACACCACGACGGTTCTGAGCAAATGCATACTCAGAAGAACCCATCACTTCTGGCTTCTCTTCACCGTAAGAGACTACTGAAATCTGGCTTGAGCTAACACCAGCGTTAAGCAGGTAGGTTTGTACAGATTTAGCACGACGCTCACCCAGGGCGATGTTGTACTCAGGCGTACCACGGCTATCAGTATGGCCTTCAATCACCACTTTAGTACCTGGATTCTTAATCAGGAACTCGGCATGCTTATCCAGTACCGGGAAGAAATCAGATTTGATATTTGAACGGTCGAAATCAAAATAAACAGTCTGTTCATTCTGCAGAGCCTGCAGCTCTTGTTTAACCATTTCTTCAGCCATTTGCTGACGTTTTACTGCTTCAGCCTTAACGCGCGCTTCTTCTGCTTCCTGAGCGGCTTGCTCTTCAGCGGCTTGTTGTTGCGCGATGCGGTTACGCTCTGCAGCCAGTTCCTCTTCGCTAGGACCTGATGAACATGCCATCATAGTCACCACTGGCAGGGCGATGATGAAGCTCTTCATTACTTTATTCATTTGCATCCTCTTAATCCTTATACTTATATCGTTGTGATTCTATCAAATCTGTTAAAACAAATAAGGTGACCAGCTCGGCGATTTAACCTGCCCGTCAGCCACCGGTAATCTCGCTTTAAAGCGCCCATCCAGTGACACCAACGACAATACCTGAGTATCCCCGTATAATGTACTATAAATTATCATGCTTCCATTCGGAGCGATACTGGGAGATTCATCTAAATAGGTTCTCGTCAGTACCTGAATCGCACCGCTATCCACATCTTGTCTGGCAATGTGGTAGTCGCCGCGGGTCCTGTTCACCAAAACGACCTCCTGGCCGTCGGGTGTAAAAGTGGCTCCTAAGTTCTGTTCACCTTCAAAGGTTAAACGCCTAACTGTGCCAGTATCTAAATTTACGCGATAAATCTGTGGTTTACCACCCCGTTCGGAGCTAAATATCAGACTCTTGCCATCAGGAGCCCAGGCTGGCTCGGTATCAATTGCCCGATTTCGGGTAATTCTGCGTAAATTTTTACTGGCTAAATCCATAACATAGATTTCAGGGTTCCCATCTTTCGACAGTACCATGGCCATCTGCTTGCCGTCTGGCGAGAACACCGGGCTGCCGTTAATACCCGGGAAATTCGTGATCCGCTCACGCTCCATGGTATAAATATTCTGCACAAAAATTTGCGGGCGTTTGTTTTCAAAACTCACATAGGCAAGTTTTTCGCCATCCGGAGACCATGATGGTGACATTAATGGCTCTGGCGACGACAGCAATCGGGTTTCGTTAAAGCCATCGTAATCCGCGATTACCAGCTGATAAGGAAGCTTCACCTTAGTACGGTCGCGCACAATCACGTATGCGATACGAGTTAAAAACGCCCCCTTAACACCGGTCAGTTTTTCATAGATGACATCACTAATTCGGTGCGAGTATTGTCTGAAATCATCGCCGCCAATGACCACCGCACGTTCATCAATAATATGGTCTTTACTGTTAATCAGACCGCCGTCTTTATTAAGTACTTTCGACTGACCACCGGTTATTTGTCCGCGCAGCACATCAATGATCTCAAAACTCACCAGATAGCGGTCGACGCCTTCAGGCTTAACGCTGCCGACTACCACGGTATCAATACCCTGCGCCGCCCAGGCACCGTAGTTAACTTCGCTATCGGTAGACGGGTATTCCGGCATAGCTGAACGCGCAACCGGGTTAAACTTGCCACTGCGGCGTAAGTCGTTCATCACCACATCGGTCAGATCACCGGGTAACATGCCCTCGCCTTCCCATTTAAAAGGCACCACCGCAATAGGCCGGGCACTGTCCACGCCTTCAGTGATTACAATTTCCAGCGCAGCATGTAACTGACCAACCACGCTAAAATAGGCCAGGGTAATCCATAAACCCAGTTTTCTCATAGGCATTACAACTCCACCTTCAAATCAATGTCTTTAAGTTCTTCGTAAACCGCCGGGTCTTCTGACATAGGCAGTGTTTCAGCGCGTCTTACCGCACTTTCGGCAGCCCTGCACAATGCGCTATCGCCGTCGACTATGCTGACCTGGGAAACAAAACCGGTGGTTGCCAGTTTTAATTTCAGCCGGCAGCTCTTACCTTTAAAGTCTGCATTCAGATAGCGCATGATGGTTTGTTGTATCATTATTTGATAACGCTCAACTTCCGACAATACCTGCTGGCGACGCTGCTGCTGCATAGCCGCCTGCTCTTTCGCTAACTGCTCTTGCATAATTCTTTCCATTTCGGCGCGTTCTTTTGCCTCTTTGGCTTTACGCGCCGCTTCGGCTTTCTCGGCCGCTTCGCGCTCTTTGCGTTCCTGTGCCTTTTGTTCGGCTAACCGGCGCAATTCAGACTGGCGTTTTGCTTCTGCCGCTTCCCGGGCTTTTTGCTCACGGGCTTTGCGTGCAGCCGCTTCCTGGCGCTTTCGTTCTTCAGCCGCTTGGCGTTTGCGCTGCTCTTCGGCCCGGGCCTGAGCTTCTGCCTGGGCCTGGGCTCGCTGCTGATCGTAAATAGCCTGCGCATCTATAAAAGTAGCTTTAATCACCGGCGCAGGCGTACTGTTGGCCACTGGCATTACCGGTGACGATGACAAACTGACGCTTATTAGCAACACTATCACAAGGAGCAGGTGCAAACCCAGTGATTTAACTAAGGCCGATTTATCCGCTTGATCCACAATCTGCGCCTGTTTTACTTTTCAACCGGATCGGTCATCAGGCCGACCGAAGGCACACCCGCTTTTTGCAGCAGTACCATCAATTGAATCACTTCGTTATAGGCAACCTGGCCATCCCCTTTAACCACTACCGGCGTGTCAGGGCTTTGCTTTAACTGCGCCTGAACCAGTGCCGCCATTTCTTCTTCATCAACGGCCTGCTCCTGGTTATCGCCCAGATTAAGGTAGTAATCGCCCTTAATATCCACCGACGCAATAATGGGTGGTTTATCTTCCTGCTCTATGGGCTGGGCGCTGGCTTTGGGTAAATCCACTTTAACGCCCTGGGAGATCAAAGGAGCGGTAACCATAAAGATAATCAGCAGCACCAGCATTACGTCGATGTAAGGCACCACGTTTATTTCAGAAACCGGACGACGGCGTTTACGCACATACATAGCGGGACTCTCCTGTTAACTTAGGATGTTATGCGCTTTGCTGCGACGCATGGGCCTGACGCTGCAGGATGGCTGAAAACTCTTCCATAAAGTTGACGTAACTGTTTTCCAGTTTCTCTACCTGGTGGCTAAAGCGGTTATAGGCAATCACCGCAGGGATCGCGGCAAATAAACCTATCGCGGTGGCTATCAGTGCTTCAGCAATCCCCGGCGCAACCATAGATAATGTAGCCTGTTGAACTTCGCCCAGTGCAATAAAGGCGTTCATAATACCCCATACGGTGCCAAATAAGCCGATATAAGGGCTGATAGAGCCGGCCGTGGCAAGGAATGACAGGCGGCTTTCAAGGTTGTCCACTTCCCGTGATAACGCCACGCGCATTGCCCGGTAGGTACCGTCGACAACCACATTAGCGTTGGTATTGCTTTTACGCAGGCGCACAAACTCTTTAAAGCCAGCACAGAAGATATGGCCCATACCACTCACCTGCTCTTCGCTGGAGAGTTGTTGGTATAAGCGGTTAAGATCGGCGCCCGACCAGAACTCATCTTCAAAGTTCTTCATTTCGCTGCGTGCACCGTTAAGTGCTTTCTGACGCTGAAAAATGAACGCCCAGGAGGCAATGGAAACACTGATTAGCAATAACATAACCAGCTGTACTACAAAGCTTGCCTGTAAAAACAAGCCTATAAAGGTTAAATCAGATGACACGCGAAAATTCCCCTAACATTGCCTCTGGTATCCGACGCGGCTGCATATTGGCCAAATCCACACAGGCGATTTTTGCTTGCACGGTAACCAGAAGTTTCTGATCCTGTGCATTTATAATATCTTGTTTAAATGTCATGCTAGCGCCCTTCAATTCTACAATGTGCGAGTGAATACTCAACATTTGATTGAAGCGAGCAGGCGCATTATTGTGCATTTCAACGTGTTTGACGACAAAGGCAATGTTTTGTTCCAGCAATTCGTCTTGTTCGAAGCCTAAATCTCTAAGCCACTCGGTTCTGGCCCGCTCCGCAAACTTTAAATAATTAGCGTAATACACTATGCCACCGGCGTCGGTATCTTCGTAGTAGACCCGTATACTGAGTGTGTGCACCTTGAAATCTCTGTTAATTAAGATGCTTCACATGGTAGGTAAAAGGCGGTTTGCTGTCTATAGCGCCTGAGAACTACGACCAAATAAATGTATCGCAAGATGAATTGCATCAGCCACCAGAAATCTACCGCAAAAGCTTAATATTACTAGGCTAAGGATAAAAATCCCCGCCGTTAACATTTCATTTACAGATTAGTTTTTCTAATCTTAAAACTAAAATATTCTCAATTGTGAGCAACCAAATTATCTCTATAATACGCCTCATCAAGTCGACAGATGAATGAGTTCTCTATTTATTGCCTGTTAGACATGAGTTCCCTGGATTTTTTCCTTCAACACTTGTTGTTCTCACCCCGCTTCTCTGAAGCGGGTTTTTTTTGCCTGTTTTTCGGGTGATTTTATTTTTCGCACAAACACAGTAAACCACAATACAGCACTCTGTATCATCATAATGTCACTCGGGATATTAGCGGCTCAGTCTTTTTTACAGGAAGAAATACCGAATGGCAGGTATAACGGGCAAAAATTAATAATGCCGGTGAGCAGAATTATGGCGCCAACTGCACCCCACCAGGACTGGTAATACACGCCAGCCGAAATGATGAGTAGTCCAAATACGACCCTTAGTACTTTATCTATGCCACCAACGTTTGCGTTCATTTGTTATCCTCCACTGATACGATAATGTCATCGCTATAGTAGATACGCTGGCAAGTTGAATATTGATTAAAATCAGACCCTGGTCTTGTAGGGCAGCTATTAGCTGCCCACCTGAAATCCCAGATGCAGATAAGCGCGTTGGGTGGCTATGCGTCCGCGCGGGGTGCGCTGCAGGAAGCCCTGCTGAATAAGGAAGGGCTCAATAACATCTTCAATGGTTTCTTTTTCTTCGCCAATGGCCGCAGCGAGGTTTTCCAGGCCTACCGGACCGCCATCAAATTTTTCGATGATGGCATTTAGCAGCTTGCGGTCCATGTAGTCAAAACCTTCTTTATCCACATCGAGCATATCCAGTGCAGCGGCCGCTACCCCACCATTTACCGTCCCATCCGATTTAATCTCGGCGTAATCCCGCACCCGGCGCAATAGCCGATTGGCAATACGCGGTGTACCACGAGACCGCTTAGCCACTTCAAACGCACCGCTCTCGTCCATTTCCAGTTGCATATAATGCGCGCTGCGAGCAACGATGTCGGTGAGATCTTTTACCGAATAAAATTCCAGACGCTGAACAATGCCAAACCGGTCTCTGAGCGGTGAAGTTAGTGAGCCAGCCCGGGTGGTCGCTCCTACCAGTGTAAAGGGCGGTAAATCCAGTTTAATGGAACGCGCTGCCGGCCCTTCGCCAATCATAATGTCTAACTGATAGTCTTCCATGGCCGGATAGAGTATTTCTTCCACCACCGGGCTTAAGCGGTGAATTTCGTCAATAAACAACACATCGTTGTGCTCCAGGTTGGTCAGCAGCGCCGCTAAATCACCGGCCTTCTCGAGGACGGGCCCGGACGTAGTTTTAATGTTTACCCCCATCTCATTGGCCACGATGTTGGCCAGTGTTGTTTTCCCCAACCCCGGCGGGCCAAAAATCAGCAAATGATCAAGCGCGTCTTCGCGACGACGGGCAGCTTCAATGAAGATTTCCATCTGTTCGCAGACATGTGGTTGCCCGGTATAATCCTGCAACAGCTTAGGCCGAATCGCCCGGTCAATCACGGCGTCTTCGTCGCTTTCACTGGCAGATATTAAACGGTCTGCTTCAATCATTTACTGTTCTCTCTATCACTGCTGATACTTATTGCTGAATTCAACACGCCACTGACTGGCGCTTACAAAGCGGCTTTTAGCGCCTGGCGAATGAGGGCCTCGCTATCCATACCGTCCTGATACACCGCATTCACCATTTTGCTTGCCTGCGGCGGTTTATAACCTAACGCTACCAATGCGCTCATGGCTTCTTCTTTTACGCCGCTGAGCGCCACAATAGCGTTTTCGCCACCATTGTCGAGACTACCAGCAACAAGCAGTTCACTGCCGGATGTTTCTAAATTCTGGGTAAACTTGGCCAGCCGGTCGCGCAACTCTACCACTAATCGCTCTGCGGTTTTTTTGCCGATACCGGGTAGCCTGGTCAGCGAGGTTACGTCTTCGTGCTGAACCACCTGTAAAAACTGTTTAGCAGACATTCCGGATAAGATTGCCAACCCCAGTTTCGGCCCCACGCCATTAGCCTTAATAAGCTCACGAAACAGGCCACGCTCCAGTTTATCGGCAAAGCCAAATAGCAGCTGGGCATCTTCACGCACCACAAAATGCGTGTATAACGTGCAGGTCTCTCCCACCGCGGGTAACTGGTAAAAACTGGTCATGGGAAGCTGCAGCTCATAACCCACACCGCCTGCATCTACCAACACATCAGGTGGTGCTTTTTCCAATAGCTGGCCGTGAATACGTCCAATCATGATATTCTTTTACTCCGTTTTGCTATGCTCGAAGTGAGGCGTTTACCGCAACCGACCGCGTACCGTTTTACGCGCCTGGCCGGCTAACTTCACCAGGTTTTGCTCACTGTGGGCATGACATAATGCCACTGCCAGCGCATCGGCCGCATCGGCCTGCGGTGTGCCGGATAACCCTAACAGGTGTTTCACCATATGCTGCACCTGGGTTTTATCGGCGCCACCGGTGCCTACCACAGCTTGCTTTATTTGCCGGGCGGAATACTCTGACACACTTAAACTGGCCTGCGTTGCGGCAATCATCGCCGCTCCCCTGGCATGGCCCAGCTTTAATGCTGAGTCGGGGTTGCGGGCCAGAAACACCTGCTCAATGGCCAGGCAATCCGGTTTAAACTGCTCGATTAACTCACTCACACCAATAAAAATTTTGTCCAGCCGGGGCGCCAATGGTTTATCGGTTAAACGAATACAACCGCTGGCCACATAATGTAATTTGCCCTGATGCCGACGAATTAAACCATAGCCGGTGACGCGAGAACCTGGATCTATACCCAGTATTACCATTATTTTGACTCAGGTACAAATGCCAGAATGGCAGCTTGATTAGAAGGTGACCAAACACGCTCTGCGGCAACGGATTTTTCAACCCATTCGTAAGCGGAGTGTTCGGTTAAGATGATAGGTGCCTGACTGCTGATTTGTACTACGAACACGTATTCTGTGTTCACAAAGGCATCGGGGGGATAGCGGTAGCGCCACTCGGGGCGGATCTCATACTGATTAATGTGCTGGCAATCAATAATGTCACCTGACTCGGGAGACAGCATAAGGCCAGTTTCCTCAGCGACTTCACGATAGGCTGTCGCGAGCGGCAGTTCGCCTTCTTCGATGGTGCCGGTCACCGACTGCCAGAAATCCGCATCATCATTGCGCTGCATAATAAGCACCTGGTTGTGCTCATTGTAGAGCACAACCAGGACCGACTCGGGACGCTTATAAGCCATTATTCGGCGTCTTTCTTCACTGTTGCGATGGCCAAATCGGCCAGTTGCTGAGGATTAGCCGGGCTCGGCGCATCGGTCAGCGGACAAGCGGCAGTGGTGGTTTTCGGGAACGCCATCACATCACGGATAGAGGTAGCACCGGTCATCAGCATCACCAGACGATCAAGGCCGAAAGCCAGACCAGCGTGTGGTGGTGCACCGTAGCGCAGCGCCTCAAGCAGGAAGCCAAATTTCAGCTCGGCTTCTTCTTTCTCAATACCCAGAATGCTGAACACTGCCGATTGCATGGCCTGGTCGTGGATACGAACCGAACCACCGCCTAATTCAACACCATTTAACACCATGTCATAGGCATCAGATAAAGCGGTTTCAGGCGCTTGTGCCAGTTGCTCCGGCGTTAAGTTGCGCGGTGCAGTAAACGGATGGTGCAGCGCGTGCAACTGACCATCGGCTTCTTCGAACATTGGGAAGTCAACCACCCACAGCGGGCGCCAATCACCTTCCAACAACTCAAAATCTTCACCCAGCTTCAGGCGTAATGCCCCCATGGCTTCGGTAACAACCGTTGCATTATCAGCGCCAAATAACAGAATATCGCCATCTTCAGCACCGGTACGAGCAAGGATTTCACTAACGATTTCAGCGTTAAGGAATTTAAGGATTGGCGACTGTAACCCCTCCAGGCCGTTGGCTTTTTCGTTAACTTTGACCCAGGCCAGGCCTTTCGCGCCGTAGATACCAACAAACTTGGTGTACTCATCAATTTGCTTACGCGACAGTGATGCACCACCCGGTACCCGGATAGCGGCAACGCGTCCTTTCGGATCGTTAGCCGGACCACTAAACACTTTAAAGTCAACGTTAGCCAGCAGATCTGCCACATCGGTCAGTTCCAGCGGGTTACGTAAGTCCGGCTTGTCACTACCATAGCGCTTCATCGCTTCGGCGTAGGTCATTTGCGGGAAGTCGCCTAAGTCCACATCAAGCATTTGCTTAAACAAATCGCGGATCAGACCTTCGGTAATGGCCATTACGCCATCAGCGCCTAAAAAGGTGGTTTCGATATCGATTTGGGTAAATTCAGGCTGACGATCGGCACGTAAATCTTCGTCACGGAAGCACTTAACGATTTGGTAGTAGCGGTCCATCCCCGACATCATCAGCAATTGCTTAAACAATTGTGGAGACTGCGGCAGAGCAAAGAATTCACCTTTGTGGGTACGGCTTGGCACCAGATAATCACGAGCCCCTTCCGGCGTAGCTTTGGTCAGGATTGGCGTTTCGATATCCAGAAAACCTTCGCCTTCAAGGTAACGGCGTACTGCTGCGGTAACCTTGGCGCGAAACTGCAGTTTGTTGCTCATTACCGGGCGACGCAGATCAAGATAACGATAGCGCAAACGCTGCTCTTCAGAGTTTTCCTGGTTCCAGTCCAGTGGTAACACGGCAGACTTATTAAAGATTTCCAGGCCAGTACCAAGAATTTCCACTTCACCGGTGGTCATTTGCTTATTTACCTGGCCTTCAGGACGAGCGCGCACCGTACCGGTTAACTTGATACAGAATTCGGCACGCAGTGTATTGGCCAGCGCCTGCACTTCAGGTAAATCAGGGTCAAAAACGACCTGTACTAAACCTTCGCGGTCGCGCAGGTCGATAAAAATCAGGCCACCCAAGTCGCGGCGTTTGTTTACCCAGCCACACAGCGTGACTTCTTGTCCAATATAAGATGCGTTAATTTTCCCACAGTAATCTGTGCGCATGGTCTTCGACCCCTAATTACTTTGTTAGCTATTTTGTGGTTGCGTGAAGGTGCTGGCTATACCGACCTGAATCTACCGATAATCACCTGATTATTCCTTTACCTGCTTTACCGGCATGAGGATAATGACCGCCAACACGTCTGTTATGTTTTAAATTTAAGGCCGCATAGTATAAACAAATGCTACCCAAAGCCCAATGACAAATATCCAATCAACCAGCACATTAGGCCCTGTTTTTATCGGTCTTCCCCAATGGCAGCACAGTAGCTGGCCAAAACGCTGGTTTGCTAACCGATCGGGCACGCAACTGGCCGATTACGCAAGGCAACTAAACAGTGTTGAGGGAAATACCACATTTTATCACCTACCCTCGCCTCAGACCTTGGATAACTGGGCAGCGGCAACACCAGCAGATTTTCGTTTCACGTTTAAATTTCATAGTGACATCAGTCACAAAAGCAGCTTACAGCATTGTGACCACCTGGTAACGGAGCAACTTAATCTGCTGGCTCGCTTAGAGCATCGATTGGGCCAGCTGATGCTGCAGTTACCCGCCGGATTCGGTCCCGCTCAGCTACCGGTACTGGAAGCATTCCTTAAGCGTTTATCGCCGGCTTTCAGTTATGCGGTGGAAGTCCGTCATCTGGCATTCTTTGCCAAGGGTGAGGAAGAGAAAGCCCTTAACAGGCTGCTTATGACGCATGGTGTTAACCGTGTGATAATGGATACCCGGGCTTTGTTTACCGGGCCAGAGGATAGTGCGCTGACGGCCGAAGTGCGAACCAAGAAGCCACGGGTGCCAGTGAATGTTATCGCTACCTCAAATCAGCCGGTAATGCGCTTTGTGGGTAACAATAACGAGCAGGACAATGCGGCCTGTTTACAACCCTGGATAGATAAATGTCAGCAATGGCGGAAACAGGGTAAAGCCTGCTATTTATTTTTTCATCGTCCCGACAATCAGGACGCGCCCTGGTTGGCTCAGCAGTTTATTGCAGCGTATAATCAGCGTTTTCCGGACGCTGCCATACCAGCACTACACTTTGCTCCAGACCAGGATGATCTGCAAAACCAACTGTTCTGATAAACCTGATTGGGTTTAAGTACGCGAGCGTGAACTGCGTCGGCGACGAGTGGAATGTTTCTGGTTTTTGAGGCGAATATAGAAGTAGCTTAATACGGCGATAACGCCCATAAGTAAGCCAACAATAACAATTAACAGGTTATTAAAAGTGGCTTCTTTGCTGACCGCTTCTTTTTCACTTTCGAGTGTTTGATTGAGCGACAGAATTTCTCGCTGAGTGCTGCGCTGCATGGCTGCGAAATCCTGAGAAATCTGATCCATTGTGAGGCTTAATACACGGTTTCGCTCTGCGTCCATCCAGGCAATCAGCTCTTCATAGGCTGATGTAATACCTGCAATATTATTATTCGCTGCGGCAAGACCAACCTGATTGAGTAAATGTTGGCGGGTAGTCAGGTAAGTCAATAAAACGTCTTCCTCATTGCCCATCGTCACCGACGCCTGTAGCGACTTTGCGGCAGACAGATCACCGGATTCAATCAAATAAGTAATTTTATTCAGAGTATATAACTTTGGCGCTGAAAGTTGCGGGTGTTCATCCAGCCAGTCTTCAATTTTACGGTTCCAGCGTACCACCAGATCCATGTTCTGTTGCTGCACATTCGCATGCATAAGCCAGTAGCCAGCAATAAACTGCCCTTTGATACTGCCACTTTCAGCACTCTCTTCCAGCAGCGTAAGGGCAACCGTCTCCATGTCCTGCCACTGATTATCTGCTGCCATAATAGCCAGTAACTTATCGTGTAGCGCTATGCCAGCTTCGCCGCCAACATCTTTTGAAAAGTCGACCAACTGACGAACTTTTTCCAGTGCCCGGTCAAACCACTGCATGGCAACCAGTAACTCTATTTGCTGATTCAACACTTCACGCCAGCTGACATAATTACTTTGTGCCCAGAACGCTTCCTGAGCCTGATTAAAGTATTCCAGCGCCGACATAACGTTGCCGGTCTGAATATCTGCCACACCAATATCAAACAATATTTGTGCTTTATCTTCAGCGGATAAACGACGGGATAGCAGACCAAGCAACTGTTGTTTACTCGACTCTACGTCATCGGGAGAAGCGATGGCCTGATAGCGCAGTTTGGCCCGCAAAGTAAATGCCTGTGAACGATAATCCTGACGACGAACGGCTGTGGTCAGCACTTCATCGGCCATGCTGCGAACGGGTTCGAAGTTTTCCTGCTGTGCTGTGATAAGTAACTTGTAAGCCAGAATAGCATTTTCTGCAGCATCGGCATGCAATGCATTGGCGCTGACGAGTAACTCATTAACCTGGTCGATTTGTAGATTGGCGGGCGTATTTTTTGCGCGAATAATGTCATTTAACCGGGTGACGATCTGCGATTCTTTCATTGCCTGTGCCTGAGCAGGCTGTCCACAAAATATGACAATAAAGCTTGCTACAATAATCCAGATGTTAATACGTGCTTCCATCACTACCGGTCAAAAGTATACTGTCGTCCAATATCGACACACTATCCCATGACTGACTCTTTTTGCCAACCTAAAAATGGCTGCTGTTTACGCTTTATTAACTATCGATGGAAGGCCCGGATACCCGGAGGACGTTGTCCCCCGGCGTTACCAGATAAGATCAGCCTAGCGGAAGTCGCCGGCGTCGAGGCTATGTTTTTTCATCAATTTATGCATGTCGGTGCGGTTGCGGCCGGCGAGCTCAGCTGCACGGGTGACATTACCGTCGGTCATTTTAAGCAGTTTAAACAGATATTTCTGTTCAAAGGCATCGCGGGCTTCGGTCAGGGTTGGCCAGCTTTGACGCGTGGCAGACAGCGCCTGTTCAACCAGGTGTAACGGCACCACAGGCGTTTGCGTGAGGGCGACACACTGCTCCACCACGTTTACCAGCTGGCGTACATTGCCCGGCCAGTCACTTTTTACCAGTAATTGCATGGCATCTTCAGAAAACTGAGTAACCTTTACACCGTGGCGCTCAGCACTTTGTTTGAGCAGGCTGCGGGCCAGTAGCGGAATATCTTCGCTGCGTTGTTTTAGTGCAGGTAATTTAAGGTTAACCACATTCAGGCGATAAAACAGATCTTCCCGAAAACTGCCCTCTTCCATTTCCTTGTGTAAATCTTTGTGCGTTGCAGAAATCACCCGGACATCGATATCCACCGACTTACTGCTGCCCACCGGTCGGATCTGACGTTCTTGTAGTGCACGGAGTAACTTAACCTGCAGAGTCATGGGCATATCGCCAATTTCGTCGAGGAACAAGGTGCCGCCATGAGCTTCTCTGAACAGGCCCTGGTTAGCGGTAACGGCGCCGGTAAAAGCCCCTTTTACGTGACCGAATAATTCTGACTCCAGCAGGTTCTCCGGCAGCGCGCCGCAGTTAATAGCGACAAACGGGTAATCCGCACGGTCGCTGGCGCGATGTATAGCATTTGCCAGCAACTCTTTACCTGTACCGCTGGCGCCGGTAACCAGCACACTGACTTCCCGCTTGGCAATACGGTATGCCTGATCAAGCACATGCAACATTTCGGGTGAACGGGTAATAATTTCCTTACACCACTCGCCCGGCTCGGCGGCTTTTGAATGTTGCAGCGCCTTGCCCAGCAACTCCCGTAATTTATCGTGATCCACCGGCTTGGTTAAGAAGCCGAATACGCCGCGCTGGGTTGCCTCAACGGCGTCGGAGATGGTGCCGTGGGCAGTCATCAGGATCACCGGGATATCAGAGCGGATGGCCATAATTTCTTCAAACAGACTGAGACCGTCCAGCCCCGGCATGCGCAGGTCACTTAGCACCAGATCAAAGGTACCGGTATTGATTTTTTTGAGGGCTGCCTGGCCATCTTCAACTGCGGTTACCTGAAACCCTTCGCTTTGCAGACGAATGGTCATTAAGCGTAACAGGCTTTGATCGTCATCGACCAAAAGAATATGCGATGGCTGCTCTGCGTTAACACTCACTGCTGTGTCTCCTCTTCCTGACTCATCAGGTTTGATTCGATATTGAGTAATGCCTCAAGCTGGGCTTTTAACTCATTAATTTGGTTTTCCTGGGCCTCAATGGTTTTATCCTGGCCGTTATTCATTTTGCTGAGCAGTGTTACTGCCGACTCAAACTCCAGCATATGTTCACTCGGCTTATGAATAATCGCTTTCATGCGCTGCTGATTTGCTGGCGATAATGCCGGCAGCAGTTGTTCAAACCAGTGCTGAGCGCGCAATCTGGCTTTGTAGGGTGTATTAACCGGCTGCGACAAAATGACTTTTTGCAACAACATGTCGGGGGCATCCCCAAGCTGCTCAATCAGTGATTCCCGCTTTGGCCAGGTCATTTGATCAACCTGGGCCCAATAATCAAGCCAGAAGCTTAAATCACAGCGGGCCGGATCCAATTGCATGTCTGACTGAAACACACAATCGTCCTCACTCGCCTCCAGCGTCGGTTGATAGTTGTCAGGCTGAGTCTGGGGTTCCTTTTCCGGTGTTAACGTACAACCGGTTAAAATAAGAGCTGCGCTCAGGGCAGCAAAGTGCTTCATTGTTATTGGTCTTCCTGCTGAGGGATTACAACCCGAAAACAAACCTCGGCGTAATCTACGTCAATCACATTTACTTCTCCGTGCATGATCCTGGCGCAATCGGCCACAATGGACAATCCCAGTCCGGTGCCTATTACATTATCGTTCCGGGCACCATCGCCCCGCACAAAGGGTTCAAATAAATTACTAATTTTTTCCGGGGGGATTTTGTTACCGTGATTCGCTACGTCGATCAGCGCGGTACCATCATCAACAGCTACCCGGATGTAAATGGTTTTGTCTAACGCACCATGCGCCACGGCATTAGACAACAAATTATCGAATATGCGGCGCAACAGTTCAGCGTCTGCGCTGATCGTGCTGGCTTCAATATTCACCGCTAATTTATGGTTCTGCAAGGCCAACTGATAATCTTCGATACACTGACTAACCATTTGTTCCACATCGACGCGGGTAAAACTGGCCTGGGCCTGCTGCAACAGCAGATTGTAATCCAGCAGTTTCTCGATCAACGTGTTTAACCGCGACGTACTGCTGGCCAGTAAACTCATTACCTCTTGCTGGGGTTCGGATAATGCCCCCACCGTGCCATCAGTAAGTAAAGCACACCCTTCCTTTATACTCGCTAACGGGGTTTTTAATTCGTGAGCGGCGTGTCTTAGCAGTGCAGTGCGAATATGCTCCAGTTGCGCCAGCCGCTCGCCCAGCCAGTGAAGATCTTTCTCTACACCGACCAGTTCTTTGGGTGCCCGGGTCGACAGCGGCGGCAATCGGCCTTGTTGTCTGGCAAGCATGCGGATGATTAATTTTAACTTACGCACCGGGTTGATAACCAACTGGCTGCCTAACAAAATCAGCGCCAGCGATACCGATACTAACAATGCGCTCAGCCAGGACTGCTTAGCCTGCATGTCTGCCACGTCCTGGCGCTGTACCGTTAAGCGCGCCTCAATGGCATCATCCACACTTTCGTGAACATCCACCAGCGCTGTGCGCAAACGTCCCAGCCCGGGCGCTAAATCGGCTTCGCTGGTAAAGGCTGACAAAGATTTAAGTTCGGCCAGAACAGTATTTACCGATTCACAGCCATCTACGCTGACCTTAGCATCACACAATGCCGCATAGCGTTCATCAAAACGTATTAACGCATTTTGCACCAACCGTTCCGCGACGTCGTTTTTAAGTACCTGATACTGGCGCAAAGCACGCTCAAGCACCACGCTGGCACTTTCGAGTTGTTGCACTTTCGAGACGATACCCGCTATTTGCTGAGTTTCATCAATGGTCATCCGACTAACTCTGGTTAAGTCAGTATGACTTTGCCACAACAAGGCGGCCAACGGGATGAGGGCAACTAAAAAGCTGCCGATAATGAGCTGACGTAACGACCCTAAACGCAAGAGCGAACCACTATCTATTAAACGTGACGCAAGCATCGCATAGCGTTGAGAGTTCGACAACGTGTTAACGCCTATTTGGCAAATTCACCGGACTAAATGGCTGCAAAACGCTGATTTACACTGACAGCGACAGTACTTCACGGCCATAATCTGAACTGATTAATTCGGCTTCACTGATTTTGCCATCTTCGTTGATATCGATGTCACCAAACTCGCGCAACAAATCGGTGTTTTTTACTGCTTCGCGCAGGGTAATAAATCCATCATCGTCAGAGTCCATCTTTTCCATGAATTCCTGACTGGTTGGAATCGCTGCTGCTGAAAAGGTTGTTACCGCTGCTAAGGCCAGAATAATAGTACGCATGGCTGTCTCCGCTTATTGTCTTTATTCGGTTATGTTTCCTTACCAGAGCAGAACTCGTACCAAAACATCATTTTATATACTTTTCATATACTTAAATATAATCACCAGATATTTCGGCGTTCTGACAACACTTATTTGTTGCTATTAAGCAACAGTTCTTTGCAAGAAAGGCCCGCTCGTTAGCAGCGTTTTTGTAATAACGGTAAAGCCACCAAGCTACTTTCAATGCTCGCAGCCCCGCAGATAAAGCAAATAAAGCCGCGAGTAAACTTGTGAAAACCCAGGGCTTGGATTACTTTTAATGCATCAGTATGTTTGGTAAATGATGATGTGGTTTAAAAAGCATTTATCTCCTGTTGTCTGCCTGCTTAGCACCTTTTTTATGCTTGTCCCGGCTGCAAGCCAGGCGGATGTGGAGCTGGCCTCCGGGTTTAAGGTGTCCGGTTTCGGCCGTGTTATTGGCGGCTATCTGGATACCGGCGATGCCGCTTATCTTGATTACACCGATGAGTTCAAGTTTGACAGTCAGTCTCTGGCAGCATTGCAGCTCGATTGGCAGGCAACTGATAAACTCAGCGTCACCTCGCAATTACTGGCTCACAGTAACTCAGATCGGGAATCTGGTGTAGAATGGTTATACCTGACCTATCAACTCAATGACAACTGGCAGTTTCGTGCCGGAAAACAGCGTACGCCTTTTTTCCACTATTCCGACGTGCTTAATGTTGGTTTTGCTTATCATTGGATAAACCCGCCTCAGCAACTTTACAACGGTGTACTGTTCCCTACCTATGAAGGGGTGAATGTTAATTATCGGTTTGGTAACGAAGACATACAGGCATCCATTGAAGCCTATTGGGGCAGTTATAACGATGAATACGAAATTGCCGATGTACAGGTAAAACCCGATGTAACGAATCTGCATGGTTTTATTGGTCGGATAAATCGTCAGAATCTGCAGTTTACGCTGGCTTTCCATCGTGGCGATATCGATGTGACCCTGCAGGAGCTGGATGATTTCCGCTCAATTCTGCAGTCTGCTGGTTATAGTGTGTCGGCAGACTCCCTGTCACCGAAAGGCAAAGTAGAAGTGTTAACTGCTGGTCTGTCATATCATAGCTTTGATTATTTTGCAGAAGCTGAGGTGATGAAACTCATAGGCGAGCCATCGGCATTTCCGGCTATGCTCAGCGCTTACCTGACAACCGGCATCTACAGTCCGCCTATGACTTACCATGTTACTCTGGCGACATCGTCAGTTTCATATCCTGAGCCTACAAATGAGATCCCCCTTGGACTCTCGCCAGAGTTAGACGTTTTATCTACCGCTTACGAATCGATTTTTGACCAGTTTAACCGTGACTCACTGAACAGTATTGCCATTGGCATGCGCTACGATTTTAACGCCCACTTCGCTATCAAAGGCGATGTATCCTTCTTGCGCGGACAAGGCCAGCAGAGAGCCTTTTTTGAAGTAAAAAATGCTGACTTCGACAATTCTGCCACGCTATATCAGGTGGCTTTGGAGTGGGTGTTCTGATGAAACGTTTATTCCTTTTAACTTGTCTGTTAGTCAATTGCCTAGCGACTCATGCTAAAAGCAGTGATCATGTGGTCGTTATAACGCGTCAGGACTCATCCATTAATACCATCAGTAAATCTCAACTGAGAAACCTGTTTATGAGTAATCTGGCATTGCCTGACGTAACACCCATTGCACTGTCGCCGGGAGAAGTGGCCCGCTCGATTTTTAACATCAGGGTCATCGGACTCACCGAGTCACGGATCCAGGCATACTGGGCGCAAATGCGCTTCAGCGGTCGGCAACAACGGCCAGAGACCGCAGACAGTATTGATGAGCTGATTTTAATGATAGAGTCTTCAAAAGACACCATAGGGTATCTGCCGGAAGGCACGCCATTACCCGAAGATATTAAGATAATTTATCGCAGCTCTGCGCAGTAACTAACCAGCCTGACGCTGATAGTCCGGTTGGTTTTTAATGTCGGCTAATGGCCGGGGTTTACTGAACAGGTATCCCTGTAGCGTGTCGCAGCCTAACGCCTTAAGGTATTCCCACTGCGAAATCGTTTCCACACCTTCGGCGCAAATCTTCAGTGACAGCCGCCGCGCCAGATCGATAATCGAGATAGTCACCAACCGACTGCGTTCAGAGGTATCCAGCTCCATCACAAACTGACGGTCAATTTTGAGGGTATCTATCGTAATCCGGGTCAGATAGCTTAGCGACGAGTAGCCGGTGCCAAAGTCATCCAATGCGATGGTACAACCGAGGTTGTGCAAGCGCTTAAATAAGGATTCGCTGGTTTCAAAGTTGTCGAGGTAGGCAGACTCAGTTACCTCAAACTCCACATTCTCCGGATTGACGGAGTGAGCCTGAAACGCATTATATATCCAGTCAAATAACTCGCTATGACGCAAATCATGCACCGATAAATTGATCGCCAGGCGTATTTTAGGTGTGTAGATACTCATCAGCTCGGCCAGTTCCTTACTGGCCTGATTAAGTACCCACTGGGTAATAGAAGTAATTTTACCCGCCTGTTCAGCGACCAGGATAAACTCAGAGGGCATGACCGGACCTAACTCAGGATGGTGCCAGCGAATTAGCGCCTCCAGCGAATCAATCTCGCCATTCAGGTTAATTTTAGGCTGATAATGTAAGCTGAACTGGTTTTCTTCTATCGCCGCTTCTATGCTGTTGGCGATGAGGATCTTGCGCTTATGAGATTCCGACATCTCAGGGTCGAATATTGTATAAACACCCCGCCCCCGCGCTTTTGAACGATACATGGCAAGGTCGGCATTACTCACCAGTTGACTGAGGTCGTAACCGGCTTCGCGGGCTTTCGCCACGCCAATACTCACGCCAACTCTCAGCGACAGGCCTTTTAGTTTGAAAGGCTCTGCAAATGCCGACAATACCCGTTCCGATACGGTGGCCATATTCAGTTCAGTAACATCGCGGTCCGGGATGATTAAAAACTCGTCACCGCCCAGCCGGGCGAGAATATCACCATCACGCAGAATAGCTTTCACCCTTTCAGCCACTTCGATCAGGATCATATCGCCGGTTTCATGACCTAAAGAGTCGTTGATACCTTTGAAGCCGTCAAGGTCGAAAAACATCAGGATCAGGTCGCTGTCTGCACGCTTTGCCCGCGACAGTTCAATTCGAATCGTATCCATTACAAACTGCCGGTTAGGTAAACCGGTCAGGCTGTCAAAGTTGGCCAGCCGGGTCATGGTGACCTGCTGCTCCATCAATGTTTGAGTTTGCTGCTGGTTAATTGATAGTTCATCTTCAATGGTCGCCATCAGGCGGTTGATGTGTTCGCCAAGACGCTTGATTTCTGAGGTACCCTGCACATCATGACGGGAGGTGTAATCCTTGGAGTCGATGACCATCTGGGTAAAACGGGATAACAGCTCCAACGGCTTAAAGGAGCGCCGAAGCATTATTAAAGAAAGAAAAATAGTCGCAGTCAGAAGCAGTACCACCCAGGGTGTTGTTCTGAAAATTAATGAGCGGCGGCTTTCTGCCAGGCTGGTGTTCAGATCATTTACGATCAACAGATAGCCAACCGGGAAAGCCTGTTCACCGATACGTTCCAGGCTAATCAGTTTGCCCTGTTCAATGTTAATTCCCAGTTCATACACTGACGGATCTATCGGCGGGTCCTGTAAGCCCTGCTCAGTTCGGCGTGCGCCGCGCCCTACGTAATGCTCAACCTGGTTATACTCGTTGTCATAAATAGTGGCGTTGATCACATTATTGTACGGCTCAAGCCTCAACAACACGATACTCAGCGCAAAACTATCCCTCTCGGTCTGCTCCATGTAGGGCACCAAGTCGTTAGCCATATTGCGGGTTAGCGCGAACAGGTTGTTCTTCTGCGATTCGAGAAAAAGTTCTTCATGTTCAGCAACAGCGAGCCAAAGCACCCATGTTGAAGATGTCATCACAACGATGCTCAATATCACGGCCATCGCCGTTCGGATACTACTGAACATTATAAAGGTTATCTCATCATCTTATTTCGTGGTCTGCACTTCCAGCTTTGCCTTAATGAAACGGCTATGAGGAATATAAAGCAGGTCGGCAATCTTACGTATTATATGTTCTTCATCCGGGCTCAGCGTTGCATCTGCGAAAGCAATCTGCCATAACCCTCTCATCACCCGCTCCTTGTGTTCAGCACTCATTCCTTCATTTAATGCTTTGGTAAACTGTACTAAATCTACGGCTTCTTCTGAACGTTTTTCACCCACACTGACAATATTTGTTATCTCTTCTTCAGTCAGATCAAAGTTTTCGCGAATTAGTTGTTTAAGTGTAGCCAATTCACGTTCATCGGACAGGCTATCTGCTCTGACCACCTCACTCAATAACGCCGCAGTAGCGATCTCCACCTGATGAGGGCTCTGGCTGACTTCTGGTGAATCTTTAAACAGATTCAGGATGGATTTCAACATGCTTTACTCCGCTTTGCTATTGTCCATTAGTTCATTAATTTGACCGCGAACTGAGCCAGGAAATCTTTCGTTAATCCTGCGTTTTGTAGCACTGAACCTAACTGGGGATATCGGCATCATCAATAATGGGAGCAATGGGTAGTATTACTTTGATTTGCTTGCCAGAACCGGATATTTGCAAGGACTGACATAATTCTTTTATCAGCACGAAACCGCGGCCAAAGGTTTCATCTTCGCAATTTTTAAGCGATGCCGCGTCAAAACCAGGGCCACTATCCTGCATACTAATTTCCAACACGTTTTCTGGCATCAGCCGCTCCACGGTAATCCAGATATCGCCCTGCTCCAACTGCTCAATTCTTTCCGTGCGCTGTTCATAATATTCAATGAACCCTTCCGGTTCGGCTTTCAGGTCTGATGATAAGCCCAGAATGCCATGCTCTATGGCATTGTTGGTAAGCTCGGTGATAACAGTAAACAGCTCAGAACGTATCGCGGCCAGACCCGGAATACTGTTTACGATAGCAACGACCTGGTCGATCACCTGAGCGTCTTTAATGTGTTGCGCGGTTAAATGAAATGACAGATTAAACGGAATTGGCTCAGCCAGCAGCTCCGGGAGTTTAAACTGAAATGGCCTGCTCTTGAACAAGACAATGGTAATATCATCTTCAGCCGCAGCTCCGGCGCGATAGAGCTCTGCCTTATCGACCAATAACTGAGCATTTACCTGGTTGTTGCGGGTAAACCACTGTTCCACCCCTTCCTCGCCAAGCATCCCTAATTCTTTATGATGACTTTCCATCAGGCCATCAGTGTAGAGTAGTAAGGTATCGCCCCACTCGGTTTCAAAATTCTGGGTCTGGTTGTCAAACTCGTGATCTTCGAGAATGCCCAGCGGCATATGCTGTGGATCAATTAGCAGTCGAATCTCCTGCTCTGGTGTTTTCACTGCCAGCCTGGGCAGGCCACCGCTCCACAGCGTAAAATTTTTGCCGTTAGCATGAATCTCGAGGATGCTGGCCACGCAAAACATATCAGCAGGTAATAAGTTAACCAGCAAGCGATTAAGCCTTGAGGCCATCTCGCCCACAGCCAGGCCTTTTAATGTCATGGCCGTAAACAGTTGGGCAACCGGTATAGCGCCAATCGCCGAAGCCAGACCATGACCGGTAAAATCGCCGATAAACAAATAAACCCCGCCGGAGGGGCTTTGCTCACATAAAAACAGATCGCCGTTGAATTGTGCTTCAGGCTGGGTATAAAAATCGAAATAATCCGTGGTTATTGGATTGCGACCAATGGCATTATCAAAAATATGCTCAACAATATGGTGATTTCTTTCCACTTCCAGTTGGAAATACGTGAGCGACTGGTTTTTATCCTGAATTTCCAGACTCAGCTGCCGGGTTCGCTCATGGGCTTTTACCTTGGCATGCAGGATGATTTTTTCAAAGGGTTTGGAAATAAAGTCATCGCCGCCGCTTTCCAGGCATTTTACCAGGCTTTGTTCGTCATCCAGACTGGTAATAAACAAGATGGGTAAATAACAATCCGGTGACGAGGCTTTGATTTGCGGGGCTGCTTCTATGCCCGACATCCCCGGCATGATCACATCGAGCAAGACAATATCCGGCTTATGCCGCCGGGCTACTTCAACCGCTTCCAGGCCATTGCCTGCTTCGATAAAATCACTGTAGCCCGCTTCAATGAGTATTTCCCGCAGCATAATGCGGTTGATTTCTTCATCGTCAACTATCAGGATTTTTATCATGCAGAGACCACTACCCGCTTCTATTGAATATCAAACTTTTTATTAAATCGCGAAATTTGCAGGATCCGCGCTATTTGTGGTCGGGTATTCAGGATACGGTAGGTTAACTGGCGCTCTGCCAGTACTTTTTGCATATTCAGCAACATGCCCAGAGCCGAACTATCCATATACTGTGTGGCTGATAAATCAATGTCGATTTGGTTTACCCGGGGATCGAGATCTTCGTAGGTATTACGAAACTCGGTTACCAACGAGAAGTCAAACCGCTCACCAATTTTAATGTTGAAGGTCGAATCATTGACAACTTCAGCTTTTATACTCATTTGTGCTCCCACTCACAACTGGCGTTTGCTACTATTAATACTAGCAACGCGTTAATTTATCCACTGCAGAATAAGTTGTTACAACCACTTCGGCTTATTTGATTGTAGTCCAGTTTTAAAGAGTTACAGCAAAGTATGCAAAATTCGAGACTCGTTTACAGCACTGATGGCGGTAAAGTCGATCAGTCCCGGCAAGCAGCGGACACCCGCTCGGTTAATAAAGATGGAATCGCCCGTATTCAGCGCGAAACCAAAGGTCGCAAAGGTAAAGGGGTATCTATCATTACCGGGCTCGACCAAAATGCTGATGAATTAAAAGCGCTGTGTACTGTATTAAAGAAAAAATGTGGCTGTGGTGGCGCGGTTAAGGCCGGCACCATTGAGCTGCAAACTGACGCCAGGGATAAAATTCAGCAATTACTTGAACAGCAGGGTATCAAATCCAAAGTGGCAGGTGGTTAGTACTAATCCAAACGTCAATATAATAACAACCAGAATACACAACGAAGAGAATTTGAATGGAAAAGTTATCAATCTCAGATCTGAATATCGTGTTGGTAGAGCCTTCCGATACACAGCGTAAGATTATTTCCGGCATGCTCACAAAAGAAAATGTGAAGCAAATCGACACCGCAGCCAACATTGCTGAGGCCACAAAAGTGGTTGAGCTGCACGGTGCCGACCTGATTGTCAGCGCCATGTATTTTGAAGACGGCACGGCGCTGGATTTACTCAAATTTACCAAAGAACATGCTTCTTATAAGCATATTCCTTTTATGCTGGTGTCCAGTGAATCCCGCACCAGCAAGCTTGAAGAATTTAAACAAGCCGGTGTGGCGGCTATCCTGCCGAAACCGTTTGAAACAATTCATTTGCACCGGGCGCTGAATGCCAGCCTGGATTTGCTCAACACCGACGAACTCGAACTCGACCTGTTTGACATCCATGAAGTACGCGTACTGCTGGTAGATGACAGTAAGCTGGCCAGAAATCATATTCGCCGGGTATTAGAGGGCATGGGGCTGCAAAAAATTAAAGAGGCAGAAAATGGCGCCATGGCGTTAACGCTGATTAAAGACGAACCCTTTGATTTGGTGGTTACCGACTACAACATGCCAGAGATGGACGGCCGGGAACTATCCGAGTTCATTCGCTTTAATCCGGAAACGTCGCATATCCCGATCATTATGGTGACCTCCGAAGCCGCTAACAGTGTTCACATGGCCAATATCCAGCAAACCGGTGTCAACGCTTTGTGTGACAAGCCCTTTGAACCGGCGGAAGTGAGAACCATGTTGGCGGCGCTGCTGAGTGACTAAGCCTGTCAAGAAATACCCATGAATAATATTACCTCACGCGTAAAAATGGGTTGACAGTCAGCCAGTGGCGAAATAAAGTACCGGTATGAAATTATGTAATCCAAACATCATCGCTCGCTTCTTCGTGTTTATCACCTTCATCTGAGGGAGGATACGTAGCGCGTGCGAACAAACCTCCCTACGGGAGGTTTTTTTTTGCCTGAAGTGTTAAGAGAGAATTTATGTCTGCCCCTGAATTAGATCAAATTAGAGAGCGTATTACAGCGCTGGATACCGAGCTACTCAGCTTGCTATCTGAACGTCGTGGCCTGACCAACCAGGTTGCTGAAACCAAAATCAAACACCATATTCCGGTGCGCGACCAGGCTCGCGAAGAGCAATTGCTGATTCGGCTGATTAAAGAAGGTCAGCAAAAAGGACTAGATGCCCACTACATCACGCAGATTTTTCATGTGATCATTGAAGACTCGGTATTAAACCAGCAGGCGATGCTGGCCGAGCGAGCCAACCCCGGCAGCGCCCTGCCTCTTAACCGTGTAGCGTTTTTAGGTGATCGCGGTTCATACAGCTACCTGGCCACCCAGAAGTACTTTTCCCGTCGCCCTGGCGACTTGTTAGAGCTGGGCTGCCAGAGCTTCCGCGAAGTGGTTGGTAAAGTAGAAAATAATGAAGCTGATTACGCCGTGCTGCCGGTAGAAAACACTACCTCAGGCAGCATTAACGAGGTTTATGACCAACTGCAGAATACCGAATTAAGCATCATTGGCGAACTGACTCACGCTATCAAGCATTCCCTGCTGGTTGCCAAAGAAACCACGCTAGCCAATATCAAAACGCTCTATGCACACCCTCAGGTGTTCACTCAGTGCAGCCACTTCCTGGCCGAACTGGGTAATGTTGAAGTAAAAACCATGGATGCCACTTCTTCGGCCATGCTAAAGGTGAGTGAACTGAACCGTGACGATGTGGCGGCTATCGGCAGCGAAGCCGGCGGTAATCTGTATGGCCTGTTTGCCATCAAGTCGAACCTGGCTAACCAGAAAGAAAACCACAGCCGTTTCATCGTAGTGGCCAAACAGCCGGTAGTGGTACCGTTACAGGTACCGGCTAAAACCACATTTGTTATGTCGACCGTGCAAAAGCCGGGCGCTCTGGTTGAGGCCTTGATGGTGCTTAAAGAAAACAACATCAACATGACTAAACTGGAATCCCGTCCGATCCCGGGTAACCCGTGGGAAGAGTTATTTTATATTGATGTGGAAGGTAACACTCAGGATGGACCGGTGCAGAGTGCGTTGATTGAGCTCAAGCGCATCACCCGTTACCTGAAGGTGCTGGGTTGCTACCCCAGTGAAGAAATTAACCCCACTAAGGTTGCGGCATCAAAAGCGCTGACGGCAGGGTAATTTTTATCTGAGAAGTGCCAAACAGGGCACTTCTCAGGTTCTCAGCATTTGGTCATCATCAGCTTTTAGCAACAGGCGTTTACTATCTACCAGGCAGGTTTTTGCGTAATCACCAAACCACTCACCAATGCCGTTGAACTGGCGAATAAATTCGGCTTTGTCTCCTTTGTCCAGAATAGACAATGCTTCACCAAAACGTTGGTGGAAGCGTTTTAATAATAAAAAGTTTTCAGGGTTATTAAAGATTATATCGGCATAAAGTTGGCCGGATTGAGCAAAAAGGCGTCCAACCATCGCCAGTTCCAGCCTGTAGATAGGTGAACTGAGCTGAGTAAGCAGATTAAGGTTAGGGTTTTCACCGGCCAAATGGGCACCGTAAACAAAGGTGTTAAAATGACGCATAACCTGAATAAACGCCATGGCTTTGTCGTGTTCCTGAGCAGTGACCTCAAACAGCGTGGCGCCCCAGGTTTTCATTTGCCCCAGTAGCCAGCTGTAGTGCGACGCTCCGCGTCCGTGACATACCACCACAACCTGCTTGATCATACCCGGCGCATCCGGTCCGAACATTGGATGTAACCCGACAACCGGCCCTTTGTGAGCCTGCATCATGGCATCCAGCGGCTTATGTTTGATACTGGTGATGTCAGCCAGAATACAGTCTTCAGGCAAACTATTGAGTTTGGCCACCACGTCGACAGTAAGGTTAATAGGCACTGAGACGAGCACCAGACTGGCTTCAGCAAACAGGCTGTCGGCCCGGCTCCAGTCGTCTTTTTCGAGAATTTCTACATTGTAACCACTACGCTCGAACAGACCGACAAACACTTTACCCAGTGCGCCGGCTCCACCGATAACCACAACCCGTTTTATGCCCGGGTTAATACACCGGTAGCGATTGTTCTGAGTATGGTAGGATTCACGCATAATACGGCGCATGAGATCTTCGATTAACGACCCGGAAACACCGCGTTCTGCAGCCTGTTCCCGGCGTTTTTCGAGCATTTGCGCTTCCCGTTCCGGCACATAAATGGGCATGCCGGTTTTGGCTTTGACTTCACCCACTTTACTGGTGAGTTCGGCGCGTTTTGCGAGAATGTCGATGAGCTGGTTATCCAGCTCATCAATGCCATGACGTAATTCACTCAGTTGCTGAGCAAACTGTTCGTGGTCGTTCTGTGACATAGATTAGGCTAATTCCGTACGCTTGTTTTGACGCAATGGTAGCACAGTAATCAGTTTGTCACGCATTTGATCCAGCAGGCTTTCGGTGGTTTCCCAGTCAATACAGCCATCGGTAATCGACACTCCATATTCGAGATCTTTAAAATCGACACCGTCAGACTTCTGGTTACCTTCTTTAAGGTGACTTTCCAGCATGATACCGATGATCGACTGGTTGCCCTCAAGGATCTGATTAACCACATTCTTAGCCACCAGCGGTTGACGACGATAATCCTTGTTGGAGTTAGCGTGTGAACAATCCACTACCAGACCAGCAGTAAGGCCGGCTTTGTCCATCCATTCTTCGCATTCAGAAACACATACCGAATCATAGTTAGGTTGCTTACCACCACGCAAAATAATATGACCATCGGGGTTACCGGCAGTTTCGATAATACTCACCTGCCCTTGTTTGTTGATCCCCATAAAGCGGTGAGATGACGCTGCTGAGCGTAAAGCGTTTACCGCAATATCAAGGCTACCGTCAGTACCGTTTTTAAAGCCTACCGGCATTGACAGACCACTGGCCATTTCGCGGTGAGTCTGTGACTCTGAGGTACGCGCACCAATAGCGCTCCAGCTGAACAGCTCCGCCAGGTACTGTGGACTGATAGGATCCAGTGCCTCTGTTGCAACCGGCAGTTCAAGCTCGGCAAGCCAGATCAGTAATTCACGCGCTTTGCGTAAACCGGTTTCAATATCAAAGGTATCGTTGATATGCGGGTCGTTAATTAACCCTTTCCAGCCGGTGGTGGTTCTGGGCTTTTCGAAATACACGCGCATTACGATATACAGGGTGTCTTTATAGCATTCGTGCAGCTCTTTCAGTCGCAGTGCATAATCTTTAGCCGCTTCAATATCGTGAATCGAACATGGGCCGCACACCACCAGTAAGCGATGATCACGACGGTGGATAATGTCAGAAATGATCTGACGGGATTGTCGGATAACCTCCAGGCCTCTTTCTGAGGCGGGAAGTTCTGCCGCCAGCGCGTCTGGCGTTACCAGTACCTTCTCTGCGCTAACGTGAATATTGTTAATAGTGTCCTTAATCATAGGGTCGCTCTTATTGGGTGAAAGTCATTTCAATGCCGCTTCAACAAGGCCTCAACCTTTTTAATAATTAAAGCAGAGCCGGGCAAAAAATACAGATGTACAATTATATTTACAGTGAAATATTACTACATTGCTTTAAGGCGTTGACTTTTTACCAAGAATCTATAAGCGAAGCAAGTGAAAGTTCCAAATTTATACTTATTTGTAACGAACTGTTACCAGAGCCCATGTGGCGTATTTATTGGGTTGTATGATAACGCAGACACCACTAAAGTAGCATTCCAATGTCTGAGAATCTTATCAACGACAAAATAAAAACGAGCGAAGACAGATGATTACACTCAAGGATATTCGTAAGAGTTTTACCAATGGTGAAGAAACCATTGGTAAAACTCAACGATGTTTCTTTATCCATTCAGGAAAATGAATTTGTCGCCTTTATGGGCAGTTCAGGTTCCGGCAAATCAACCATGATGAATATTCTTGGTTGCCTCGATACGCCCGATAGCGGCGAATATTTGTTAAACGGCAATGCCGTGAATGAGTTAACCGATGAAGCTTTGTCAAAAATTCGCAATGAGCATATCGGTTTTATTTTTCAGACTTTCCATCTGCTGCCCAAACTGGATGCTATTGGCAACGTCAAGCTCCCCCTGCGCTACAGCGACGTGTCGGAGGAAGAAGCGACCCAACGTGCCCAGGCCCTGCTGGAAAAAGTAGGCCTTGGTCACCGCATGCACCATCGCCCTTTTGAAATGTCTGGCGGACAACGCCAGCGGGTTGCTATTGCCCGGGCCTTGATTAACCGTCCCACCATGATCCTGGCGGATGAGCCTACCGGTAACCTCGATAGTAAAACCTCTGACGATATCATGGCCCTGCTCACCGAATTACACCAGCAAGGGCAAACCATCGTAATGGTCACCCACGAAGAAAACATTGCTGATTTCGCACAAAAAGTGATCACCATGAAAGACGGCCAAATCATCAGCGAGAAAACCAACTCATGAGACAATCAATTGTTTACTTATTGATGTGCGGCCTCAGCATGTCGGTATTGAGTGCCAAAGCAGAGGATACTGCCAGTCAGCTAATCGTGACCGGCAAAGTCACCTCTTCCAATGTACAGGTTGTTTCGGCACCGCGCACCGACCGCTGGAATATTCAAATCCAGTGGATGGTTGATGAAGGCAGCATTGTTGAGCCGGGCGATACCATTGCGCTTTTCGACTCCGGCAGTGTGGATGCTCAGCTGGAACAAAATGAAGATTCACTGAATACCCAGACCCTGGAAATGGAAAGTAAGCGGGTGGAGCTGGCTCAGGCCGTGGCCGATGCGCGCAGTGCGTTGAAAATTGCCGATCTGGAAGTCGAAAAAGCCCGCATTGAGGCCGAAATTGAAAGTACCGACGTTAGTGAGTATGACAAGGGCCAGTACAAACTTGCACTGGAGCGCGCGCTGGTAGAACAGTTTAAAGCCCAACAGGCACTGGAACAAAAGCTGATTGAGCAGGAAAACACGCTGCAAAAGCAACAAATTGAAATTACCAAGCTGGAAGAGAATATCAATTACCAGCGCTATCAGTTAACCCGCTTAAAAGTAGAGTCGACTATAGCTGGTGTTGTCAGCCATATGTACCATCCCTGGACCAACGAAAAAATTACCGCCGGCACCACCTTACAGGCCGCCATGAAGGTAATGGAAGTACAGGATATCAAAGGCTTTAAAGTGGATGCCTGGGTGCACGAAATAGATGCCGACCGCGTGGATGTAGGTCAGCAGGCGCTGGTTTCTCTCGATGCCTATCCTGGCCAGAGCTATACCGCAACGGTCACCAGCGAGGTCTCTCAACCAGAGAAGAAAGCCGGCTGGGGCGACAGCGCTTACTACCAGATTGAGCTGTCGTTTACCGATATGCCCGACAAAAAATTACTGCCGGGAATGAGTGTCCGGGTGGTTATCCCTGCGGCACAGGAGTTAAGTCATGCACGTTAAGTTTTCTGTTTTGCTGTGTGCCGCATTAACGCTCGGCGCCTGCAGCAACGATAAGGCGATTGAAATAGCGTCGGAGAAAACGCTGAGCGCCCCGCTCACCGCTTCTGGTGAAATTGTGTCGCTGGACAGTGCCAGTGTGTCACCGCCTTCGATTCGTGGCATGTGGCAGATGAAAGTGCAGTTTCTGGTGCCGGAAAACACCAACGTAAAAGAAGGCGATATGCTGCTCAAGTTTGATGGTCAGCAATTACAAACCAAGCTGATTGAGCAACAAAGCGAGCTGGATGCTGAGAAAAAGAACTTTGAGAAAGAGCTGCTCGAAAACGAAGCCCGGGCCGAAGAGTTAAAGCTGGCACTGGCTGAGGCCCAAATGAACTATGAAAAAGAAAAACGTCTGGCGGAAATCGTTGATATTTCTACTAAGCGGGTCGAAAAAGAAAAGCAGCAAAAAGAGTTTGAAATAGCCAGAGCTAGACTGAATCAGGCTACGCAACAGGCCAAACAGTTTGCCGAAACCCGCAAGCTCAATGAGCAACTGGCGCAAAGCAAAATTAACCGTTTGCAATCCAAGCTCGGGCAAACTCAGCGCTACATTGCCAAGCTCACGGTTAAGTCACCCAAGCCAGGCTTGATAATGTACAAAGCCGCGCCGGATGGCGAAAAAGTTGCGGTAGGCGATTCAGTCTTTATGGGCCGCACCATTCTGACCATTCCTTCACTGGATAAGCTGGCGGTTAAAGCCCAGTTTGATGAGGCAGACACAGCTAAGCTAAGCATCGGATCAAAAGTGAAAGTGACGCTGGACGCCTACCCTGAAGTGCCTTACGCCGGCAAAATTGTCTCCCTTGGTGAAGCCTATAAAGAAAAGTCCTCCACCAATCTTAGTATTGTGTTTGATGTGCAAATTGAACTGGAAAAAATCGACCCGTCGCGGATGCGCCCAGGCATGAAAGCCAATATCGAAGTTCAGGAGGATAACTTATCATGACGCCTAAGTGGTTTACCTGCCTTATGGCAGCCTTACTATTGAGCGGTTGCAGCGAAACAGAACAAACAACCCCCACCTACCAGGTTGAACGCCAGCCCTTTGAGCTTATGGTGCCGGTAAAGGGTGAGCTGGAAGCCGCCAGTGCAACGGCCATTGGCGCATCGAGCCGCCGCCCGATGACCATCGCGTGGCTGGAAAAAGAGTACACCAATGTTAAAAAAGGCCAGTTAATCGCCCGTTTTGATGCTGAACAGCTTAACCTCGACATGCGCAGGGAAATGCTCGCCATGATGCTCCTTGAGGAAGACATGAAGCTGAACCGCTCTACCCTGACACAAGAAGAGCTCGACGTAGAAATGGACAAGGCGCTGGTGGTTAAAGAGTTTGCCTTTGCAGACGAATTTACCATCGATGATTTGCGGGTCTATTCGCGTATCGAAATTATCGAAAACATGCAAAACAAAGAATACCTCGGTGCCAAAGACAACTACCTGGACTGGAAAAAAGAAAGCGTGGTGGAGCAAAACTCCAGCGCCATAGACGTCTTAAGTATTCGCAAAAAAGGCAGTGAGCAGAAGTATAACCAGATTAAGTCAGCCATTGAGACGCTTGAGATTCATGCGCCATACGACGGCCTGCTGGTATACGAATCTAACTGGCGTGGCGAGAAGCCATCGGTAGGCGAAACCGTATTTCCGGGGCGGCCTATCGCTAAACTTCCGGACTTGTCGAAAATGCAGGCCAAGGGCTACGTGCTGGATAAACAGGCCATCGGCCTGGCTCCCGGCCAGCCGGTTACCATCTCCCTGGAAGCTTACCCTAACAAGGTATTCACCGGCACCTTAAAACAGGTTTCGGGCTTCTCCAGAACCATTGCCCGAAACGATCCCACTAAGTACTTTGAGGTGACGATAGATATTGACGATCAGGACTCACCTATTCTCTCTCCGGGGCGCAAACTAAATGCCCGGATTGAGGTATCCAAAGGCGAAAGCAAGCTGATGGTGCCGATTCAGGCCATCTACAACGAACAGGGAGTCAACTACGTGTTCCGTAAAGATGGCGCTGGCTTCAGCCGCCAGCAAATTCAAATTGGCCAGAAAAACCTGCACTTTGTGGAAGTCACCAACGGCCTCAGCGAAGGCGATAGTATTGCCCTGTCGTACCGGGAGCTTATTTAATGTTAAACCAACTTACGATAACCAAAACCCGGTTGCTGGTAAGCGACGCTTTACATGAATTACTGGCACAAAAACTTCGCACTTTCTTAACCCTGCTGGGCATGATTTTTGGCGTTGGCGCGGTAATCGCTATGCTCAACATTGGTAAAGGTGCGGAGCAGGAAGCGCTAAAAATGATTGGTTCAATGGGGTTACAAAACCTGATTGTAGAATCCAAAAGCTACACCGCCGAAGAGCTGAAAGATATCCGCGAAGAGTCGCTCGGCCTCAACCTTGCTGATGTGGAAGCCGCCATGGCGACCCTGCCCTTTATTACTCACTACAGCGGTGAAAAACAGATTAAGCTATTTGCCCTCTACAGCGATTTTGCCAAAGCTGATGCATCAGCCGTGGGCGTTACCAGCAGCTACTTTGACCTTGCCAGCATGACCGCTGCTAAGGGCCGCTTACTCAGCGATGATGATGAGTTGCACGTATCGCAGGTTGCAGTGCTCGGCGCCGATGTCGCCAACACCCTGTTCCCTGATAAAGATCCGCTAGGCCAGTTTCTTAAAATCAACCATGTGTGGTTTGAGGTCGTTGGCGTGATTGCGGCACCAGAATTTAATAAGGAAGCCTTTCAGGGCGTGAAAATTAACGGTGACAGAAACCGCGTGTTTATCCCGTTATCCACCAGCCAGAAAAAGCTCAACATGGAACCCCTCGCCAGCGAACTGGATGTGGTGAAGTTTGAAGTCGAAGATGATTACTCTACCGTACTGGCGGCGAAAGCCGTTACCCAGTTGCTTGCTCAACGCCACGGCGGCATTGACGACTACAGCCTGATCATTCCGGTGGAACTGCTGGCACAACAGGAAAATACCCAGCGCATCTTCAACATCGTAATGGCGTGTGTGGCCGGTATCTCATTACTGGTTGGTGGCATCGGCATTATGAACATTATGCTGGCAAACGTGCTGGAGCGTACCAAAGAAATTGGGTTACTACGTGCAGTAGGTGCCACTCAGCAGGATATTAAATTGCAATTTATCGCCGAGAGTTTTGTAATTTCAGTGATTGGCGGCCTGTTGGGGATTTTCTTTGGCCTGGTGCTATCCGAGATTATCGGTTTCTACTCAGACTGGGCAGTAAGCTGGTCGCTTACAGCGATTGTACTATCAGTATCGATTTGCCTGTTGGTAGGTGTTGGCTTTGGCGTATTCCCCGCCATAAAAGCCTCAAAACTAAACCCAATAGACGCCCTCCATTCAGACTAAAACCGGACACAGTCCGGTTTTATCCCGGAAACTCCGCAAGGGGTTATCCGGGATTGCTCTTAGGGCTCACTTTAATACCGCATACCTTAAGCGGCTTTAGCCGCTACCCAGTATCTCATGAAAAGTTTTGCTCACACAATAAGACTACTGACTTTTTAGCAGATCCCGGGTCAGCGGCCGGGATGACATAACTATAAATCGTCATCCCCGCATGCTTTAAGCGGGGATCTCCTGACATGCTATTGTGGGTTTATTATATCCTTGAGGAAAAAAGCTGTTTGAGACGAGCCAGCCTTTTTAGAAGATCCCGGCTCGGCGGCCGGGATGACTGTATAATTCAGCCGGTATTACGTATTGAGGCAATCCCTGAGGGCTATCCCTGAGGGCAATCCCTGAGGGCAATCCCAACTCATAAACCGGTAGGATTAAACTCATAACTACCTACATCCCAACTCGACCAGATACCAATGTCGTAACCGTAATAGAGGTCGACAGAGATAACATCTTTGTCCATGGCATCGGGATAATGCACTAACACTTTTTCAGCTAATTCCCTTGCATATTCCATATCATCCACATGATTGGAATCGATATATACCGCCAGATCTACGCTGTTCTGCGAAGTATTTCCCTGGTCCGTGGGTTCGGCGTAATAGCTGGTTGAGCTGGCCATTATCCCTACGGCATTTACACCTGGCTCCTGCATTAATGCGGCCCGCGTTGCGAACATTTGTTCAAACTCGCCGGAGGAGAAAATTATGAAGATAAATCTAGGGCTAATAAAACCAACTATGAACAACAGTGCAACGATTACCAGGTGTGGCTTCCACACCTCTCTGACTTCCTCCTGTTGTGCACCGGCATAAACCACATAAGTACCAACGACCAGATCGTGCAGGGATTGCCGGGTTCGGCGGTTAAACAGATACAAATAAAGTATCGAGAAGGAACCGCCAACAAGCAAAGCCCCTATGGGATACATAAGCCAGAAAAATCCCTCATCTACTGGCAGAAAATCAATCTGTAAAGCAAAAGGGATACCGTACACACAATATCTCAGCAGTGAACGACCTAACGAGATAACCTGGTTATTACCGTCGACAACCCGAATTCCCAAAAGCTTTTTACCCAACGTCTGGCCATCAGCGTAGCGGCTGTTCATCACGCCGAAATAACCAAGTGAGATAAAGAAGCCTATGAATACCGACCAACCACCCATTTGTATAAACACAGGCTCCAGCACCAACCCCAGCGCAAATCCCCCCAGCGCCAATAATATTGAGTCGACAATCAGTGCGACTATTCGCCGCCAGAATCCGGATATCCAGGGTAAATCAGGTTGCTGAGTCATTTTCCATTCCTTATGTGCTTTAACTGACTTGTTAAGTGTGATTGATGCGAGCCGTCGGTGAGAGACGAGAAAGAAAATCAGTTCATCATGAACTGATGCCCGAGAAGCTTCTACCGGTTATATTATTTATCGTTTTACCATACCAATATAGCAAGCATAATCAGAATGTTAAGCAAAAAACCATCGGTAAAACACCTTGTTACAAAGGGTACTGGTAATCCATCACAACTGGCCTTAGGCTATGCTTATTCAACTCACTACACAGACTCGCGGTAATGCAACGTAAAACCGTTAATGCCCTACGGATACTGGCACTGGTTATCGTAATATCCAGCATCATGGTATTTGCACCAGTTAATGCCCTTTTTATTTATCTGGCGTCCCAGTCAAAAGATATACAGACTGAAGTCAACCGGGCCGTAAACAATGGTATTGCGGGCATGATTGTTTATGTGGATGAAGGCAATGGTATACCGGCAGAAAGCTATGCAGCAGGCCTGCATAACCAGCAAAGCGGACAGGTAGCACATACTGATGCACTGTTTAAAATTGCCAGTATCAGCAAACTCTATGTGGCAGCGGCGGTTTCGCGCCTGGCCGCAGATGGTCAGTTAGATCTCGATACCCCCTTGCTTGAGTTTTTACCCCAACAAGCAAGTCAAATAACCAATGCTGATAAAATTACCCTGCGCATGCTGGTACAACATCGAAGTGGTATTGCCAATTACACCGATGACCCTGCATTTAACTGGTTTGCACCGTTTGATGAAGCCAGCGTTACCGCACAAAGCCTGGCTTTGATTTATGATAAGCCAGCCTTATTTGAGCCGGGAGCAGAATACGCCTACTCCAACACTAACTATCTGTTGCTTGGCCGGATAATAGATAAAACGCTGGGTTACAGTTACCGTGATTATATCCAGAAAGAACTTATTCAGCCGCTGGGATTAGTCCATACCTTTGGAATTTTAAGCGAACCCTTACTCCCCTCGTTAATGAGTGGCTATGTGTCAGGGTACGATGATGACATGAAAGAACTCGCCTTTGTGAGCCCGGCAGGCGCAATGGTGGCTACAGCCAAAGACGTAGCAATTTTTCTCAGAGCACTCAATGATGGCTCATTACTTACTCAAGAAGAACAAGCGCTATACGACAGCCTGTATTTTAATAGTCATGATGGCTGGTTACCGGGCTATTTAAGTTTTGCCCGTTACGATGAACCCAGCGATACCGTGGTAGTGATATTTGCCAGCACCAGTGGCGATGAACCCTGGCTGATTTGTGATATTGTGCACACACGAATTCTTGCTGTGCTTAAAGCAAGAAAACAACAATAATGATCTGTTTTTGCCGCTGACTGCTATCAATTGGAAACAGATAATACCGTTGTGGTTAAAAACGGGGAGCCTATGATTAACCTGAAAAACAATAAAATCCTGCTGACGTTAGTCGCAATCCTGGTCGCCATTGCTTTGTGGTTTGCATTCTTCAGCAGAGTTACGCCGCCGGACTTCTCGCAGTATCAGGCTGGCCCTGAGCGTAAAACGGCTTTTTTTGGCTACTTTTCCCCCCTGGTGGCCGATGTGAACAAAGAAATACTGGCCGACAGGGCTGAAGTGAAAGAAGTCTGTACAGCGGATGTCGAGAACAACGCGGCCCTTTCTGATCTGGCAGTTAAATACCGGGTAGATAAAACGGATGTCGAGAAGGAGTCATTGTGCACAGTCTTACTGCGTAGAGTGGATATTATACCCGCTTCGCTGGCGCTGGCTCAGGCCGCTAACGAAAGTGCCTGGGGCACCTCAAGGTTTGCTCAGATGGGCAATAACTTTTTTGGCCAGTGGTGTTTTGTAAAGGGCTGCGGCATTGTGCCTAACGATCGCGGTCAGGACCAGGTGCATGAAGTAGCGGATTTCCGCTCCCCCCGCGACTCTGTGGCCAGCTATATGATGAACCTCAACAGTCATGATGCTTACCGAACGTTGAGAAACATCCGCCAGTCACTCAGAAAAAAGGATGCCGATATTACCGGCATTGAATTAAGTCACGGCTTAAACAGTTATTCAGAGCGCGGCGAAGAGTACGGCAAAGAGCTAAGAGCCATGATTAATTTTAATAAACTTACGCAGTACGACTAGCTGCTCGAACAGCTAACTACCGGGTAACCACTTTACCCGGTTCGACAACCGCACCTGCCGGGATAACTGCGCCCGGCAGTAGCGTGCAACCTTCACGCAATAGCACGTTATCGTCGATTTTAACGGGGCTGGCTTGTTGCCAGCCGGCTTTGCGTTTTGCCGCTTCCAGTGGGTGCGTGAGCGACGTAATCACAACGGCGTCCTCAATTTTAACGTTTGCGCCAAAAGACACGGGCGCCGCATCCAGGATCACTACCCTGTTGCCCATAGTAACCGGGCTATCAGCATAAATATTAATCCCGTAATCACAGGCAAAGTCACTGCCTGTAGCGGTATTTTTAGCGTTGGGTAAAAGCTGACTGATAAGCTGCTGGCGCTTTGCCACTTCGCTCACCGGTAATTGATTAAGCTCTCTGCATAAACGCTTAGCCAGCTCGCGCGCCTGCACTAATTGTGGGTGGTGGGTCTGATACCACTGGCCGCTATATATTTGCTGCCAGATAGCATCCTGTTGCTGGGTCATAATTAGAACGGTTAAATGAATGTTCACCGATGGTAAGCCACAAAAAAGCCCGCAACAAGTGCGGGCTTTCGAAGTTAACAGTAACGCAAGGATTAGTAATCTTAGTTAAGCTTCTCTTTGATACGTGCAGACTTACCTGAACGCTCACGCAGATAGTAAAGCTTGGCGCGACGAACTGCACCGCGACGTTTCACTTCAATAGAAGATACCGCCGGGCTGTGTGTTTGGAACACACGCTCTACGCCTTCGCCACTTGAAATTTTACGTACTGTAAAAGACGAGTGAAGACCACGGTTACGCTTAGCGATAACAACACCTTCGTATGCCTGAAGACGCTCTTTGTCACCTTCAGTTACACGAACTTTAACAATCACTGTGTCACCTGGGCCGAACGCAGGAACATCAGCTTTAAGCTGTGCTTGTTCAATTTTTTTGATGATATCTTGACTGACTTTGCTCATCATATCCTCTCATCCTAGTTAACTGTCATCTTGCTGCAACGACGCCTGAAATGCTTCCAGTAACCGTTGTTGCTCCTCAGTCAGAGCTAGGTCGTTTAATAACTCAGGGCGACGCAACCAGGTTCTACCTAAAGATTGTTGCAGACGCCACTGTCTGATTTTTTCGTGATCACCGCTTCTTAACACATCGGGCACCGCTTTACCGTCGAGTACTTCCGGGCGGGTATAGTGTGGGCAATCCAGCAAACCATGAGTAAATGAGTCTTCAACTGCAGAATCGCTGTGACCGAGTACTCCCGGCACTAACCGTGCAATTGCGTCCATCATCACCATGGCAGGCAGTTCGCCGCCACTTAACACGTAATCACCAATTGACCATTCTTCGTCAACATGGCTTTCAATTACGCGCTCATCCACCCCTTCGTACCGGCCACATAACAAGATTAACTTGTTGTTGGCTGCCAGCGACTTAACGCCAGCCTGGGTTAGCGGTTTACCCTGTGGAGACAGGTAAATCACTTTACTGTTTTCACCGCCAGCCTGTTTGGCTGCGGTAATTGCGTCAGTAAGCGGTTTAACCATCATCAGCATGCCAGGACCACCACCATAAGGGCGATCATCGACTGTGCGATGACGATCGTGTGTAAAGTCTCGTGGGTTAAAGTGTTCAACTGCCAGTATGCCGTTCTTCACTGCCCGCCCTATTACTCCTTGTTGAGTAAAAGGTGCGAACATTTCAGGAAACAAACTGATAATGCCGAACCATTTTTCCGCGGTCACTTAAAACCCCGGATCCCATTCAACCGTAATCACCCGCTCGGTTTTATCTACCGTTTGTACAACAGAGTCGAATACAAACGGTATTAGTCTTTCTTTCTGACCAAAAGCATCGTTTGCCTTTGCCTTAACGCGGATCACGTCGTTGGCGCCGGTATTAAACACTTCTTTAACCACACCCAGTTGGTAACCTTGCGTAGTTACCACCTGCATACCGTTAAGCTCACGCCAGTAAACCTCATCGTCACCCAATTCAGGGAGTTGCTCAGCGTCGATACTGATATCCAGGTTTTTAATGCGCTCGGCATCATCCCGGCTATCGATATCAATCAGCTTCGCTACGATGGCTTTGCCATGCGGTCGCCATTGATCAATCTGGTATTCTCTGTCATCAGCCAGTAACCACGGGCTGTAGTCAAAAATACCTTCTGGTACCTCGGTAAAGCTGTTGATTTTGACCCAACCTTTAACACCATATGGCGCACCGATTTTGCCAATAACCACTTTGTCAGACGCTTGACTCATCTAAACCTACCAGAAATTAAGGACAGCTTACGCTGCCGCTTTTTTAGCTTCTTTTACCAAGCTGTTAACGCGCTCAGATAAGCTTGCGCCAACACCAACCCAGTACTCTACACGCTCAAGATCTAAACGCAGACGCTCAGCCTGACCTTGTGCAGTTGGGTTAAAGAAACCGACGTTTTCGATGAAACGACCGTTTCTTGCACGGCTGCTTTCTGCAACCACTACTTGATAAAATGGACGCTTTTTGGCGCCACCACGCTGTAAACGAATAGTAACCATAAATGCCTCAAACTCGTTGTAGCGTTACCGTTAACTTACCTTTTCAAACCCTGAATGAAATACATACAAGGCGAAAGGCCGCGGAATTATACGTATACGCAATGAAATTGCAAGGCTTATCAGCGATTAATTGCCCTGAACAGGCACAATAAAACGAGCCAGAAAGTAACCTGGCTCCTCCTTTACACTTTTTAACTCATCTTAACTGGGCATCGCAAGGACTCTCACTCATAATACTCACAACAGAACAATCACTCCCATGGTCATGCATTGATATTAACCAAAGACGTACTGATATGGCTGGCACAGTTGCTCAAGCCCTACAAGCTTAAAGTAGTTTGTGCAGTTATCGCACTTACTGTTGCGGCTGCCGCCTGGCTGCTGCTCGGCCAGGGCATAAAGCTCACTGTTGATGAAGGACTCAGCGCCGGCAACATTAACCGGCTGGATGCAGCCATCGGCTGGGTTATTTTGTTTGCCGTAGTTGGTTGCCTGGCCACTTACTTTCGCTTCTATCTGATGACCTGGCTGGGCGAGCGTATCAGCGCCGATATTCGTATTCAGGTTTATCATCATCTGCTCACGCTAACACCGGGCTTTTTTGCCGAAACCCGCACCGGCGAGGTGATCTCCCGCTTTACCAACGATACCAGTGTCATTCAAACCGTTGTGGGTATGAGTTTATCCATGGCCCTGCGTTCGCTGGTGGGATTTGTGGGCGCTCTCATTTTAATGACCTTTACCAGCCCCATGCTGACCTTGTGTGTACTGGTGGCCGTGCCCTTTATATTGTTACCGCTCAAACTTATTGCGCCAAAAGTGCGCCATTATTCACGCCTCAGTCAGGACCGCATTGCCGACATGGGCTCTCAAATAGATGAAACCCTACACGAAATCATGGTGGTGCAGGCATTTAATGCAGTATCCGGCGAACAACAAAAATTCACCCAGAAAGTTAGCTCTGCCCTGCAGGCCGCTGCCACGCGCATTCATTACCGCTCAATGTTAATCGGCGTTATCATGCTGGTGAGTATGTTATCGGTTATTGGCATTAGCTGGCTGGGGATCCGTCAGGTCATGAGCGGCGAAATCAGCGCGGGCTAACTCTCTGCTTTCTTATTTTATGCGGTGCTGGCCGGCAGTAGTATTGCCACCATCAGCGAAGTCCTCGGTGATATTCAGCGCGGTGTGGGGGCCAGTGAACGGCTGCTGGAACTGTTGGCCACAAAAGCTAATAACAATTCTGGTCAGGTGGTGCTACCAACACTCGATTCGCCGCCGCAAATCAGTTTTGAGCAGGTGAACTTTGGGTATACCGAACACGCTACCTTATTTAAAGACTTCTCTTTACAGGTGCAACCAGGCGAGTGCGTGGCGCTGGTAGGTCCAAGCGGCGCAGGGAAATCGTCTTTATTTCAATTGCTCCAGCACTTCTACTCTATTCAAGGCGGCGCCATCAAACTCAATGACAGCCCGGTTACCGAACTTACCCTCGACAGCCTGCGTCAACAAATTGCTCTGGTACCTCAGGAACCGGTTATTTTTGCCAGTACCGTGATTGAAAACATTCGCTATGGCCGGCCCACCGCCAGCGAAGCCGAGGTGGTTGAAGCGGCAAAACAGGCGTTTGCCGATGACTTTATTAATGAGCTCAGCGACGGTTATCACACTCAACTCGGTGAACGCGGCGTAAAGCTCTCAGGTGGTCAGCGTCAGCGTATCGCTATTGCCCGCGCGTTTCTGGCGGATCGCCCGGTGCTGTTGCTTGATGAAGCCACCAGCGCACTCGACGCGGTAAGTGAACATAAAGTCCAGCAGGCACTTAAGTACCTGATAAAAGGACGCACCACACTGGTGATTGCTCACCGTCTGGCCACGGTGCAAATGTGCGATCGTATCGTTGTAATGGATAACGGTACGGTCAGAGGCTCCGGAAAACACGAGGAATTGATGAAAAGCGACACCCTGTATAAGGAGTACGCCGAGTTGCAACTCATTCCCTAGCCCGCTAACACACCTTTGGCGATAATACGAATTATTAACAATAAAATAAAAATGCTCCCTCCTTTGTGTTAACTACGTAGCAGTTGATGATGGAGGTATTCAGGAAGCGACATGATAAAAAATTTGAAAAGAATGCTCTGTATAGGTGCTCTGGCTCACCTGGTAATAATGACAACTCCGGTCTCAGCGCAGAGCTGGGGCGGCAGGGGCAACAGTGCCAAGCTCGTTGTCCTCAATAAAATTGAGTTTATGCATGAACAGAAAAATGTAGAAGCGGTTGGCACTGCCGAAGCGGTTAAGTCTGTCACCCTCCACCCCGCCGTAGCTGATGAAGTGACCGCGGTAAATTTCGTGCCGGGACAAAAAGTCAATAAGGGCGATATTCTGCTGACCCTGGATGATCGCCGCCAGGTGGTTGCAGTACGCCGTGCTGAATTACAACTTGAAGATACTGAGCGAGCTTTGAAGCGCCTGGTCGACAGCCGCGACCGGGGTGCAGTGGCAGAAAGTGAAATCGATATCGCCCGCACCGCCCGCGACCTGGCAAAAGTGACCCTTGATGAAGCCAAAGCCGATTTGGAAGACCGCCACATTGCGGCGCCTTTTTCTGGCTATGTGGGTTTAACCGACGTAGAAGTTGGCGACCGGATAACCACCACTACCGTCATTACGACCCTCGATGACCGTTCCAGTTTATATGTGAATTTTCGTGCACCGGAGTCTGCGGTATCGCTGTTAATGTCTGAAACCTCGGTGACATTACAGCCCTGGGCTTCGCGGGATGTATCGCTAACCGCGGATATTGCGCAGCTGGACTCGCGTATAAATAATACTGACCGTACTATGGCGGCGCGAGCTTTACTGCCCAACGAACGCGACCGCTACCGTCCGGGCATGAGTTTTCGGGTAAAACTCAATCTGCAGGGTGAACGATACGCCGCTATCCCTGAAGCTGCTTTATTGTGGGGCGCTACCGGTGCATATATTTACACCGCGGTAGATAACAAAGCCAAGCGTGTGGATGTGAGTGTGCATCAACGTCTGCGCGGTACAATTCTGGTGAGTGGCGATTTAACTGACGGCGATCTGCTGGTTGCAGAAGGTATTCAGTCGCTGCGTGAAGGCCAGTCTATTACCACCTCATTGGCGCGGAGAGACACCAATGAGTAACCTTGCTGACAATCATAACGACCTGCCCTCGTTATCGATTCGCCGTCCGGTACTTATTATTGTATTAAACCTGCTAATTGCGATTGCCGGCTATGCCGCCTTAAACGGGCTTGAAGTACGTGAACTGCCCGATGTAGACACGCCAACCATTACGGTAAGTGCGCAATATCCTAATGCGTCACCGGAAACGGTAGATGCAGAAGTCACCGCTCACCTCGAAGGTGCGGTAGCCCGGGTGAGTGGCGTGAAAAACATCTACGCCCAGAGCGAAGAAAACTCGGCCCGGGTGCGGGTGGAATTTCGCCCCGGCATTAACCTTGACGATGCCGCCAACGAAACTCGTGAATCAGTCAGCCGCGTACAACGGCAATTGCCCGATGAAGTAGAACAGGTGTCTATTATCAAGGCAGATAACGATGCTCAGGCCGTTGTTAGTCTGGCTATTTCCAGCGAAACCCTCGATGCGGAAACACTCACAGAGAGAGTTGATACCGATTTAGCGCCGCTATTTTTAAGTATTCCCGGCGTGGCAGATGTTACCCTTAACGGCGATCGCGAACGGGTACTGCGAGTCTCGGTAGATCCTCTGCGCCTTACCAGCTTTGGGTTGTCGATGACTGACGTAGCCAATGTGCTGCGCACCGCCCCGTTTGACGTACCGGCAGGCAGCATCCAGTCCAGCGATCAGATGCTCATCGTGCGGGCCGACGCCACTTCCCTCACCGCCGAAGATATCAAAGACATTGTGATTACCGGCGATACCCGCATTGGAGATGTGGCCAGTGTGTATTTCGGTCCGGCCGATTCCACCAGCGCCGTGCGCCTCGACGGCAAACCGGTAATTGGTATTGGTGTTATCCGTCAGGCCAGCTCAAACACCATTGAGATTTCGGATGAAATTCTGGCCATGGTCGACACCTTCGATGAGCGCTTTCCTGAAATGCAAATTCAGGTTACCTCCGATGACGCCGAATTTATTCGCGACTCGGTGGAAGAGGTCGCCTTTTCCCTGGGCTTAACCATTATTCTGGTGGTGTTTACCCCGCTGTTTTTTATCGGTTCCTGGCGGGCGACCATTGTGCCAGCGTTATCCATTCCGGTATCTCTGACGGGTGCCCTGGCAATCATCTGGCTGCTCGGCTTTTCAGTAAATATTCTAACCCTGCTGGCACTGGTTCTCGCCACCGGCATGATTGTAGATGACGCCATCGTGGTATCAGAAAACATTCAGCGACGCCGTGCCATGGGCTTAGGTGCCAGAGCAGCAGCCGTAATTGGCACCCGGGAAGTATTTTTCGCGGTTATCGCTACCACGGCGGTATTAGCGTCGGTATTCATCCCCATTGCTTTTCTGCCTTCAACGGCCGGGCGATTATTCCGAGAATTTGGCGGTGTACTGGCCGGCTCAGTGATTATTTCCTCTTTTGTGGCCTTGTCACTGGTACCCGCACTAACCGCCCGACTGCCGGTAAAATCACCAAAAGCCAATAAACGCAGTTTGTTTGATGCCACGCTGGGCCGACTCGGTCACTACTGCCTGCAGTTTTACAAAACCACCCTGGTATGGTCGTTAAGATACGCCTGGTTAGTGCTGGCATTGTGTTTACTGGCTGCTGGCGGCGCTTACTTTACGTCACAGAGCATTGAAAACGAGTTACTGCCCAGCGAAGACCGCGGCACCATTCGGATATTTGCCCGCGGGCCAGACGGCGTAGGACGCAACTTTATGGACCGCCAGGCCATGAGTATGGAAAGCCTGTTGATGCCATACGTGGAAAGTGAGGAAATCGCGTCGATTTACACTGTAGTAGGCAGTTGGGATCCGAACATCGTATTCATTACCGCCGATTTGAAACACTGGGATGAGCGTGACAAATCGGTACAGGAAATCATTGGTGAAATACGCCCTAAACTGCAATCAGTGCCGGGAGCACCGGGTAATGCCTTTGGTGGCAACAGTCTCAATCTGCGAGGTCAGAGTGGTGGCCTTGAGCTGGCGCTTACCGGTGACACCTACGAGCGTATTTATGACGCTGCCCTGGTCTATGCTGCGGCCATTGAAGAGCAAATGCCGGAGCTAGGTGCGCCCCGAATTAGCTATAAACCCACTCAGCCGCAATTGCGAGTTAACATCGACCGCCGCCGGGCTGATGAGTTAGGTGTACCGCTTAGTGATATATCCTCAACCCTGCGTGCCGCTATCGGCGGTAATGACATCATTGATTTGAATATTGGCGATCAGGCTATCCCTATCATTCTGCAAACCAATGACAGAAATACCAGCGATCCGTCTGACCTCACCAACCTGTATGTGAAGTCAGATAACGGCAGTCTTATCCCGTTATCCAGCGTGGCCTACATCACTGAAGAAGGTGTAGCTGCCGAGCTAGAGCGTCAGGCCCAGCGCCGCGCCATCAAACTCGACATGAGCATGCCGGAAGATATCACTATCAATGATGCCGTAACGAAGCTTAGAAACATTGGTGACGAAGTGCTGCCGGAAGGCATTGGTACGATTTTCCTCGGCGAGGCACAAGCATACGAGGAAACCTCACAACAAGTCGCCATGACTTACATCTTGGCGTTTGTGATTGTGTTTTTAGTACTGGCCGCGCAGTTCGAAAGTGTGAACAGCGCAGTGGTTGTTATGCTCACCGTGCCATTCGGTATCGCTGCTGCAATTTATGCCCTTTACCTTACGAACACCTCAATCAATGTGTATTCACAAATTGGGCTGGTGATGCTGATAGGTCTGCTGGCCAAGAATGCCATCCTGCTGGTTGAATTTGCTGACCAATTACGTGATCGTGGTTATGGTGTATACGACGCAATAGTTGAAGCCGGTAAGGTTCGCCTACGCCCGATAATGATGACGCTGGTTTCCACGATTTTAGGTGGATTACCGCTCATCTTATCCAGCGGCGCCGGTGCCGAAGCCCGTAACGCCATTGGCTGGGTGGTGTTTGGTGGGCTTGGTATTGCGGTAATCTTTACCCTTTACCTCACGCCGGTTATCTACCTTGGACTTGCGCGTTTTACCAAACCACGGGCAGATGAAACAAGACAGCTTGAAGATGAATTGGCAGCTGCCGAGGTATAAAACCGTTATTTAACGATTAACCAGCCCGCTTAATGCGGGCTGTTTTTATTGCGGCGGACAAATTTGTAGCGAACTTTCCAGGGCGGCTATGAGCGATGGACTAAACCGCTCCGCGGTAGTAGTGCCGCCCCCACCTCATTAATTATATTCTGATCTCGTTCCCCGCTTCTAAGCTGAAGGAAGGGCAATGTCGCCCTGAATTCACTCAGGAGTGAAACCATGAGTTACTTTGAAGGATCCAACCCCATACGCCAACGCATGATTGAAGATATGACCATGCGTAGGCTCAGTCCTAAAACGCAAATAGGCTACATCAGAGGCGTGAAGAAACTCGCTACCTTTTTGAAACGCTCGCCAGAGGATGCCACGGCTGAAGAATTGCGCCAATTCCAACTCGCATTGGCCGAGCAAGGTACATCTAACATCACCATCAATGCCACGTTATCGGGTTTAACGTTCTTATTTCATAAGTCCTTGAATCGACCCGATGTGATGCTCAAAGTCAGCACCGTGCCGGTGCCAAGGAAGTTGCCGACGGTATTGAGTAAAGAGGAAGTCAAGCAACTGATTGATGCCACACATAGCATCAAATACAAAGCTGCCTTCTCGGTCGCTTATGGGGCTGGGTTACGGATTGGTGAAGTGGTGATGTTGAAGGTGACGGATATCGACAGTTCTCGCATGCTATTGCGCGTTGAGTAAGGTAAAGGGAAGAAAGACAGAATGGCAATGTTATCGCCGATGCTGTTGAGTACACTTCGCCAATGGTACAAACATGCCAAAGCGCATCACTTAATGCTACCGGGTGGGTGGTTGTTCCCAGGGCAAAATCCGTTAAACCCACTTGGCACCCGTCAACTCAGTCGTGCCTGTCAGTCTGCGTGTCTGGATGCAGGACTGAATAAAAAAGTCTCCATGCACACCTTACGGCACAGTTTCGCCACGCACTTACTGGAAGATAAAGTCGATATTCGCATCATCCAAACGCTGTTGTGGCATAGTAAACTGGAAACCACTGCGCTGTATGCACAAGTCGCCAGTAAACTCTTGCGAGAGGTGGTGAGTCCGTTAGATACACTGGCATTGTGAGCGTGATGTTATGTCGAGTTGTTCACGGCCACCGCTTGAGGTGGCGGATGTGTTTCGTCTGTCTGGTACGCAGTATAAAAGCGCTCAGCATGGGCGTTTAAGCTTAGCTCAACTGAAAGTGATGTCAGCCATTGAGCGTTGTCGAAGTGCCCAATTAGGTGCTCATCACCTGCACTGCGAACACTGTCATACCGATGCCATCGCATATAACTCCTGCCGTAATCGTCACTGTCCGAAGTGCCAGGGTTCAAGCGCCAAACGCTGGTTTGCAGCCAGAGAGCAGCAGTTGTTACCTGTAGAGTACTACCATGTGGTGTTTACCTTACCTGGTGAGGTAGCACAACTGGCCTTTTACAATAAAGCACAGATGTATCAGTTGTTGTTTAAAGCCGCATCACAAACGTTGCTGACCATTGCCGGTGATACGCGACACTTAGGCGCTGAGGTTGGCACCACTATGGTGTTGCATACGTGGGGCTCCGCGATGATGCATCATCCTCATGTGCATTGCATTGTGCCCGGTGGCGGGCTGGATAACGCTAAGCAATGGAAAGCGTGTAAAAAGGGCTTCTTCTTGCCGGTCAGAGTGTTATCACGCTTGTTCCGCCGTTTGTATATGCAAGGCGTACGTGAGTTATACGAATCGACGCAGTTACTGTGCTTCGGGGAGTTGACGCAGACCAGTGGCTTTGAACACGCCGGGCACTTTATGGCATGGTGCAAACAGCAACAATCCATGGAATGGGTGGTGTATGCCAAACCGCCGTTTGCAGGACCACAAGCGGTGCTGAAGTACCTGTCGCGTTATACGCATCGTGTAGCGATTGCGAATCGCCGACTACAATCCGTTGATGAAACACATGTCTCGTTCACCTATAAGGATTACCGGCGCAAAGGAAACAACATGCACCGGACGATGCAACTGACGTGTGACGAGTTCATGCGTCGATTCTTATTGCATGTCTTACCAACCGGGTTTCATCGTATCCGGCATTATGGGTTACTGGCCAGTAAAGCCAAACTCAATATGGCCAGACAAGCCCTGCACGTAGCTCCGCCGCCAGACATCAAAAAGACGGCCAATGAATCGGAGACAGACTCAGCACCCTTCGTGTGCAGGCAATGTCAATCACCGATGAAGGTGTCGGCGCTCAGGCTACCTGCATACTTACCAAGAGCGCCCCCTAAATAGGCAGAGTGCTTAAGGAGATAAAAAAGCGCCTTTACTGGTGAGGATGATGCTTTACCTGAAACGCTATAAACCCCATGACAATGAATAGAATGAGACAACCGAGCTGAATAAAAACGTGAAAATCAGATGCAAATAGAAACAAAGCGCCACTGGAAACACGTGATCTTGGCGATCATCCTCTACAGCAGACTCATATCCACCATCGAAATCCCCATAGCCAAACCACAGGGGTAACATCCCGCGGTTTCGTCCACCGAAGATTATCTGATATCTGCCCGAGCTGTTCTTACCGGACTGACCGCCGCTTTCAGCGACCTGCCGTCTTTCTGGTACATGATCATGGCGGGATGGTTTGTGATGGGGTTTGCCTATTCGATGAGCATTACGCCATCGGGGCGTTTGCTTAAACGCTCGGCCAATGCCGATGATCGTCCGGCGATTTTTGCCGCGCAATTCTCGCTAAGCCATGCCTGCTGGCTGATCTGCTATCCGCTGGTCGGATGGCTGGGCGCGAAGATGGGACAGGAGTTTGCATTCGGCGCAATGGCCGTCATTGCGTTTGCCGGAACACTGACAGGCTTCATGATATGGCCCGCCAATGATCCCGACATTGTGCCGCACGGACATGAAAACCTTGCGCCGGATCACCCGCATTTAAAAGAAGCGCATGCGTCCAAGGACGGACATGCTTTTGTGATCGATGATCTGCACCAGCAATGGCCGCGCGGATAAAAACCCCTTGACCTTCCAACGATGGGAAGCCCCATACTTAAACTATAAGCAACAAAAGGAGGCTTTATCATGAAACTGCATATTGAAAACATGACCTGTGGCGGCTGCGCCCGTGGCGTGACGGCAGCGATCAAATCGCTCGATCCGCAAGCGGATGTCAAAGCCGATCCGCCAAGCCGCAGCGTTGAAGTCGTTACCTCGGCCAGCAAAGAACAAGTGGAAGCTGCGCTCTGCGAAGTTGGCTTCCCGCCAACGAAAGACTAACGCTTCTTTTTGATAGAAGTAACTGCACCTTTACGGGCGGCAGGACGGCTGGTGGTCTTGGCAGACTTTTCGAGGCCTTCCAGGATCGGACATTCCGGCCTTCCGTCGCCCGCGCAGCAGCTGACGAGCGTCTGCAATGTATCCGCCATTTCCTGCATATCCTGAATGCGCTGCTGCAGATCGACGATATGCTTTTGCGCCACCTTCTTCACGTCCGAGCTTTTGCGTGAACGATCTCCCCACAATGCCAGCAATTCGCTGATCTCCGCCACCTGGAAGCCCAGATCACGCGCCCTTCTTACAAACTGCAAACGGTGAATATCGCTTTGCGAATAGGAACGATAACCCGATGCCGTGCGGTCACTCGGCGGGATCAGTTTTATTTCTTCATAATAGCGGATCATCTTGGCCGATACGCCGGATGCCTTGGCAGCTTCACCGATATTCATAGTTTCTCTCCTTTATTCTTGCCCCATAGGCGGTTGAAAGCGCCGCAAACGCAGCGCGTTCCCCAGCACAAAGACGCTCGACATGGCCATTGCACCCGCCGCAAAGATCGGCGAAAGCAGGATGCCATAGGTGGGATAAAGCACACCTGCCGCGACCGGAATTAAGGCCGTGTTGTAGGCAAAGGCCCAGAACAGGTTCTGGCGGATATTGCCGATGGTCGCCTTGGATAGGGCGATGGCATTCGGCACGCCCTGCAGATTGCCTGACATCAACACGACATCGGCGGACTCCATCGCGACATCCGTGCCTGTGCCGATGGCAAGCCCGACATCGGCTTCCGCCAAGGCAGGCGCGTCATTGATGCCGTCACCGACAAAGGCGATCTGGCCGTATTGGGCTTTGAGGCGCTTCACAGCCTCAACCTTGCCCTCCGGCAGCACTTCGGCCACCACTTCGTCAATGCCGAGCTTGGCGGCAATGGCCTGCGCCGTGCGGGCGTTGTCGCCCGTGATCATGGCTACTTTCAGACCCAGATCGTGCAGGGCCTTGATCGCCGCAGGTGTGGATGCCTTGATCGGGTCGGCCACGGCCACAATGGCGGCCAGTTTGCCTCCGATGGCGGCATAGAGCGGGGATTTACCTTCGCTGGCCAGACGCTCCGCCGTGGCGGCGAATACGCCTGTATCAAGGCCCAGCTCCCGCATATAGCGATCCGCACCTACCTCGATATTCACGCCATTAACCACAGCCTTCACGCCCATGCCTGTTACAGAATCAAAATCACTCAAAGACGGAATGGCAATGCCTTCTTCTTTTGCGGCATCGACAATGGCGCGGGCAATCGGGTGTTCGGAGCGGGATTCAACCGCTGCGATCTGGCCCAAGACCTGGCTGCGCTCGAAACCGTCCGCCACTTCCAAATCAGTCAGCGCCGGGTGGCCCTCGGTCAGCGTTCCGGTTTTATCGACGGCCACGACCTTGGCATCTTTCAAAAGCTGCAGAGCTTCGCCCTTACGGAAAAGAACACCGAGTTCCGCGCCGCGTCCCGTGCCAACCATGATCGAGGTTGGTGTGGCCAGACCCATGGCGCAAGGGCATGCGATAATCAGGACAGCAACGGCGTTCACAAGCGCAAAGGTTAGCGCTGGTGACGGGCCGTAAGCCAGCCAAACAAGAAACGTCACGGTGGCCGCTGCCAGAACGGCTGGAACGAACCACATGGTCACACGGTCGACCACAGCTTGAATCGGCAGTTTTGAACCTTGCGCCTGTTCGACAAGGCGGATGATCTGCGCCAGCATGGTTTGCCCGCCGACAGCCGTGGCTTTCAACGTAAATGCGCCTTTCTGGTTGACCGTGCCGCCCACGACTGTGCTGCCGATGGTTTTCTCGACAGGGATCGGTTCGCCCGTGATCATGGATTCATCGACAAAGCTTTTGCCATCCAGCACTTCACCATCGACCGGGACGCGCTCACCGGGGCGTACCTCGATAATATCGCCAAGCACAACCTCGCTGATCGGAATATCGATGAATTGCCCATTGCGCTGGACGTGTGCGACTTTGGCTTGCATGCCGATCAGGCGTTTGATCGCTTCGGATGTGCGGCCTTTGGCGCGGGCTTCCATGAATTTACCAAGCAGCACCAAGGCCACGATTACGGCAGCGGCTTCATAATAGACATTGACCGTGTTTTCCGGCAACAAGTGCGGCAGGAAGGTCGCCACCAGCGAGTAGCCGTAAGCGGCCAATGTCCCGACCGACACGAGAGAATTCATGTCCGGCGCAAGGCGCATCAGCGCGGGGAAACCCTTTTTATAAAAACGCCAGCCCGGTACGGTCAGCACAAAGCTCGTCAGCGCGAATTGAATATACCAGCTGAGTTTCATGCCGATGACGTTCATTACGAAATCATGCACGGCGGGGATCATGTGCGATCCCATTTCCAATGCAAACACAGGTGCGGCAAAAACGGCAGCCAAGATCAAATCTCTTTTTAGTGCTTTGCGTTCCGCATCCTTTTGTTCGGAATTATCTTCAATCTCACCTGTGGCTTCGATTAGGCGGGCTTCATAGCCTGCACCGACTACGGCGGCAATCAAGGCATCGCTGCTGGCCGATCCGCGCACGGTGGCGCGTTCGGTGGCGAGGTTTACAACCGCATCGGTAACGCCCGGTACAGCTTTAAGGGCTTTTTCAACACGGCCCACGCAAGAGGCGCAAGTCATGCCGCCAATAGCAAGTTCGGTCGCGCTGGTGCGCTCCGGCACATCATAGCCTGCATCTTTGACCGCTTGGACGAGCGCAGCACGGTCAACTGGGCCGGATGGTTTGATCTCCGCTTTTTCGGTGGCAAGATTGACAGCAACGCTGCCCACGCCTTCGACCTTGGAAAGTGCTTTCTCAACGTGGAAAACGCAGGATGCGCACGTCATGCCTTCGATTGGCAGAGAGATATTCGAGGCGCTGGATGCATTTTTTGGGTTATGGGCTGTCATGGCCGACTCCTTCAATTAAATTCCATATCCTTCATATAGTACACCTTCCCATCATTGGAAGGTCAAGAAATAGATTTATCACGGAAATAATGAGTTAAGTGGCTGGCTTTTTAACACTTCATACAGAGAAAAGCCCCTGTGCCATCCCTAGCGCAGGGGCTATTAATGCTTCTTCAGACTCTATTTCTTTGATGAACAAGTGCTTTCAAAGGCACTTAGGCGACAGAAACACGATGCAGCGATCTTGATATCAGCGGATGCAACAGCGATATCACGCTGCAATTTGATTTCCCTTGCCTCATCATGACGGCCCAGTTTGGTCAGGCATTCATACAGGCCGTGCAAGCTCCAGACGTTGTTGGGGCGAATTCGGCGGCGACCTAGATTACCTTCCAGCCCCAGTTCGATGCGATATTGCTTGATGGCTTCTTCAAGTTGACCTTGCTCCGTCATGAGTGCGCAATAGGCGTGGCGAACAGGTTGAAGCCATGCTGGTGGATCGCTGTAGGGAAGCTTATCTTCAAGCGCGATGGCTTCGCGCAGATGGGTAAAGGCGACATCGAAATTACCCTTGCGATATTCGATTTCTCCATCCAGCATTTTTTCAGCAATTTTAAGAGCCTGAATTTCCGGTACCGGGATGGAGTTGAAGCGCGATTCCGGCACAGCCGCAACGGCGATGGCGAATTCCTTTCGCTCTTGCTCTGCTTCTGGAATGCGACGTAAAGCGGCAAACGCAATGCCGCGCGCATAATGGATCATCGCGGTGGTCGAACAGTAGAGTTTACGATCCTCTGGGAATTCGAGGTTAAGGATGTCGTGCCAGCGACCAAAGCGGATCAGGACATGGGCAAGCGTAGTGCCATGTGCTTCAAGTAAATCTGCCATTGGCGGGCTTGGGATTTGGAGAAGCTCAGGGGTTAGCACTTCTTTGAGGCGTCCGGCCATAAACAGTGCTTCGCGTGACCGCCCAGCCATCATCGCGCCGTATGAACCGACCATGAGATTGTGTACGCGGTAGACATTATACCAAGCCCCAATGTCCTTCTCTCGCCCGAAATAGCGTTCATCTGCAGCAACAGCATCGAGATTAGAGTCAATCACACGCCTCCAGTCGCCACAGGCATTGTCGATATGCGTCGACATATGCGCCAGATGCGCACCATCAACCGAGAGGCGGCGTAAACGGTCAGCCGCTGGCAAGGCAATCTCCGGATAAGGCGACATTTCCATGAGGTGGATATAAAGGTGATTAAGCACCGGATGTTTATCACCGCCCTCGCGCGGCAGCGCATCTTCCAAAACACTCCGAGCCTCGACTGTACCTGGGCCAATCGGCTCACCCGTATCCAAATCCCACAATGCGCGTGGGCTAAGGCACATGAGGGAGTCTGCAAATAGCGCCGCCGCATCGATGTCGTCTGAGAACTGTTTGTAGAATATCCGCATCGCGTCGGCATAAGCGCGGTTAAGCCTATCGAATTCTATTGGGTCTTGGGTTACGGCTTTGGGAAAGCGAGCGCCAAGCGCACCAATCAATGCGCGTTCAAAGGGCGTAGCATTGCGGTTTGCGGCAACACGCGCACGATCAAGTGCCGCAGTTGCAACGGCGATAGATTGCTCCATATCGGCTATGTCGAACAATCGCCATGCTTTGTTGTAATTCGGGCCTGACCCGAAGGCGATACCCCAATGCGCCATGGCGCAGTCCGGATCAATCTTGGCCGCTTTTTCAAAACAGCGGACGGCCTCTTCGGGGTTGAAGCAGTATGCCCAAGCCAAGCCGCGATCAAACCAGAGTTGCGCCTCTGGTGATGACGTGGTGACATCCCTGCGAAAATCACCGAGGTTATAATAATTATCTGACATGGGGGCTTACTCCTTCTTGGAAGCTACGTTTACGCAATTAATGCTATTAAAAACAACATATGAATACATTTTTATATATAATTATCGACATAAATGTCAAGGAAACATTGATTATAAATTCGAGTGTAGAAAAACTCCTGCGCCGGGGTAGACGCAGGAGTTTCTTGCTCAGGAGATTTATTTCTGAGCTGGGGTATAGGCTTTAAGGTTGGCTTCGCTTTCAAAATAATAAACAGCACCAGCCGCGTCTTCACCGATCACCGCACTGGCCTTGTCTACGCTTTTTCCGCTGACAGGGTCTGTCGCCATTCTGGCACTGGTGTCTTTAGCAAGGCGCTCCTTGCACATCGAGCAGCAGCCATAATAGGTTTTGCCGCTGACTTCGACGGGGATTTGCGGTTTGTCGAACACGGCGTTGTTGACCATGCAGACAAATTGCGGTTCGACTTTCTTGAGCGCGGGGCTTTCAGCATGAGCTGCGCCAAAAGGCAGCACGATGATGGCCAGCACTGCCAATAACTTCATGAACTGTTTCATATTGATCTCCTAGAGAAAAAAGCGCCGCACGATTTTCACGCGCGGCGCTGGGTTGCCTTATTTTTTCTGAATGCTTGAAACGGTATAGTCGTCACCACCCACATCTTTCAGTGTAAAAGTAACACTGTCACCTGCTTTAATAGCAGACAGGTCGACACCTTTTTCTGCCGTGAAAACCATTTTCATTTTTGGCCAGTTTAGCACCTTGATTGGGTCATGTGTGATATTGAGCGTGCCGCCAGCCACATCAATGCTATTGACTATCCCCGTTGCTGGGATGCCTTTAACCGGGGCCGTTTTAGCAGTATCGGTTTTCTTACCCATATTGTGGTGATCCATTTTGACAGTTTCACCCGGCTTCGAAGCTTGTCCGAGAGTATAAGAAATATTAACGCTATGTACTACCCACTGTGTCAGCTGTATTTAAGGCCAGTTGCACGTGTGTCAAATGGGTACTTTTCAGGAATCAGTGAAGTAGTTGTCATCAAGATAGACGCAATATAACTGGTCTTTGGTACTGAAATCCGCAATGAGATATGTGAAAGCCCTTACCTCAACATGTTGCATGTTCAAGTGATGGTCTGTTTTTTGTGCTTCATGCGCCAAAATCGAAGTCGCGTTGAATGATGTAGTCACTGAATGAGGCTGTGGCTGGTGGAGCTCGAAGTGGCGGCATTAGAGAATCGTTTTTTGCTTCAAGAAGAGTCTGCTTGTCAAGGTGCGCCAAAATCTTATGGATAACAGCCGGATCCGTAATACAAGTAATAATTTTGACGTTGGTTTTTTCACAAGCCTCACAGACTGTGATGTCAATATTGAATACTCTTTTTAACCTTTGTGCCCACGACATGCTTCGCGCATGGTATGGTTTATCTGAATCTTTCAGATGCTCTGCTAAGCGAGGGCTATTCTTACCGCGTTGTGAAGCCGTTACCTCGGCACGCACCTTAGCATTGGGAGCAAACACGCCATAAAACCTCGTAAGGTTTAGCCTCGGCACTGGCACCAGTGCCGCGAGCTTGCCTATGAAATCCAAGGGAGTAAAAAAGACATGTGTGGTACCGTCTTGATAGGGAGTTTTCAGTTGATATCTTACTTTTCCTGAATCGGTTAGACTCAATCGTTGCTCGCTTAACGCTGGCCTTGAGATATATCTGCATAGCCTTTCCAGTTTGTCAGTTTGATGGCTGTCTGCAAACACCCCAGCGTGTAAGCTAAAACCGTTTATTTGAGCTAATTGACCGTAATGTTGTTCGTCTTTGGCAGGTAAGGTTTGCAAGGCAAAGACTTTTTTGCCTGTATCTGGTCCTACAGCAATGCGGTAATTGACAGAGGCTGCTTGCAAGGGCAGTAAACTATCTTCGTCATCCATGGGTAAATCGAGAAATGTGTTGTCCATATCCCGTTGAACGAGCCCGGCCTTCTCCAAGTAGGTCGCGATGCGATGGCTAATGACATTCACGAGGGTTTCCATATCATTGTGGTTTGGTGCTTTAACGCACTTGAATTTGGACTGTCCACACTCCTGAGTGATAACGCCTTCCAAAAAGAGCATGTGAAAGTGAATATTGAGATTCAGTGCACTACCAAATCGCTGAATGTAAGTCACCGCTCCTGTGTTTGCTTGCTTCTTAAGATACCCAGCCCGATGCACAATATCGCAAGAAATAGCACGATGAATGATTTGCATGATTTTACTTAAGTGTTTGGGATACCTAGCTAGAAGTAGACGAAGCGGGATGGGTAAACTCAATACCCATTGGCGTACAGGGTAACCGTGAAGAACATCTTCAACTAACAACTTGGCACTTTCTGCCATCCTTCTTGCACCGCAACTTGGGCAAAATCCCCTGCGTTTGCAGCTGAACGCCAGCAGTTTCTCATGCTTGCAGTCGTCACAAACTACACGCAAAAAACCATGCTCAAGCCGACCACACCTAAGAAACTCTTCAAACTCTTTTACCACATGAAGTGGTAACGACTTCCCTTTTTGTGAAAGCTGCTTCTGAAATTCTGGGTAGTGGCGTTCGACCAATTGATACAGTAACGTCTGCTCTGGACGATGTCGTTTATAGGTATGAGAGTGAGTTACTAGCAATGGCGCCTTTATCTTGAATTGGCATCACAGTGTGTATATGATTTTAATGTAAATCTACTGATCAATAGGGTGGGAAATTTATAGTCTCAAGGTCCGAAAAACGTACTTTGCCGCCCCTCCAGCTTTCTTGACTGGCACAAATAGACAAGAGGACTAAACCGCTCCGCGGTAGTTGTGCCGCCCCCACCTCATTAATTATATTCTGATCTCGTTCCCCGCTTCTAAGCTGAAGGAAGGGCAATGTCGCCCTGAATTCACTCAGGAGTGAAACTATGAGTTACTTTGAAGGATCCAACCCCATACGCCAACGCATGATTGAAGATATGACCATGCGTAGGCTCAGTCCTAAAACACAAATAGGCTACATCAGAGGCGTGAAGAAACTCGCTACCTTTTTGAAACGCTCGCCAGAGGATGCTACGGCTGAAGAATTGCGCCAATTCCAACTCGCATTGGCCGAGCAAGGTACATCTAACATCACCATCAATGCCACGTTATCGGGTTTAACGTTCTTATTGCGTAAGTCCTTGAATCGACCTGATGTGATGCTCAAAGTCAGCACCGTGCCGGTGCCAAGGAAGTTGCCGACGGTCTTGAGTAAAGAGGAAGTCAAGCAACTGATTGATGCCACACATAGCATCAAATACAAAGCTGCCTTCTCGGTCGCTTATGGGGCGGGGTTGCGGATTGGCGAAGTGGCGATGTTGAAAGTGACGGATATCGACAGTTCTCGCATGCTATTGCGCGTTGAGCAAGGTAAAGGGAAGAAAGACAGAATGGCAATGTTATCGCCAATGCTGTTGAGTACACTTCGCCAATGGTATAAACATGCCAAAGCGCATCACTTAATGCTACCGGGTGGGTGGTTGTTCCCAGGGCAGAATCCGTTAAACCCTATTGGCACCCGTCAACTCAGTCGTGCCTGTCAATCTGCGTGTCTGGATGCAGGACTGAATAAAAAAGTCTCCATGCACACCTTACGGCACAGTTTCGCCACGCACTTACTGGAAGATAAAGTCGATATTCGCATCATCCAAACGCTGTTGGGGCATAGTAAACTGGAAACCACTGCGCTGTATGCACAAGTCGCCAGTAAACTCTTGCGAGAGGTGGTGAGTCCGTTAGATACACTGGCATTGTGAGCGTGACGTTATGTCGAGTTGTTCACGGCCACCGCTTGAGGTGGCGGATGTGTTTCGTCTGTCTGGTACGCAGTATAAAAGCGCTCAGCATGGGCGTTTAAGCTTAGCTCAACTGAAAGTGATGTCAGCCATTGCGCGTTGTCGAAGTGCCCAATTAGGTGCTCATCACCTGCACTGCGAACACTGTCATACCGATGCCATCGCATATAACTCCTGCCGTAATCGTCACTGTCCGAAGTGCCAGGGTTCAAGCGCCAAACGCTGGTTTGCAGCCAGAGAGCAGCAGTTGTTACCTGTAGAGTACTACCATGTGGTGTTTACCTTACCTGGTGAGGTAGCACAACTGGCCTTTTACAATAAAGCACAGATGTATCAGTTGTTGTTTAAAGCCGCATCACAAACGTTGCTGACCATTGCCGGTGATACGCGACACTTAGGCGCTGAGGTTGGCACCACTATGGTGTTGCATACGTGGGGCTCCGCGATGATGCATCATCCTCATGTGCATTGCATTGTGCCCGGTGGCGGGCTGGATAACGCTAAGCAATGGAAAGCGTGTAAAAAGGGCTTCTTCTTGCCGGTCAGAGTGTTATCACGCTTGTTCCGCCGTTTGTATATGCAAGGCGTACGTGAGTTATACGAATCGACGCAGTTACTGTGCTTCGGGGAGTTGACGCAGACCAGTGGCTTTGAACACGCCGGGCACTTTATGGCATGGTGCAAACAGCAACAATCCATGGAATGGGTGGTGTATGCCAAACCGCCGTTTGCAGGACCACAAGCGGTGCTGAAGTACCTGTCGCGTTATACGCATCGTGTAGCGATTGCGAATCGCCGACTACAATCCGTTGATGAAACACATGTCTCGTTCACCTATAAGGATTACCGGCGCAAAGGAAACAACATGCACCGGACGATGCAACTGACGTGTGACGAGTTCATGCGTCGATTCTTATTGCATGTCTTACCAACCGGGTTTCATCGTATCCGGCATTATGGGTTACTGGCCAGTAAAGCCAAACTCAATATGGCCAGACAAGCCCTGCACGTAGCTCCGCCGCCAGACATCAAAAAGACGGCCAATGAATCGGAGACAGACTCAGCACCCTTCGTGTGCAGGCAATGTCAATCACCGATGAAGGTGTCGGCGCTCAGGCTACCTGCATACTTACCAAGAGCGCCCCCTAAATAGGCAGAGTGCTTAAGGAGATAAAAAAGCGCCTTTACTGGTGAGGATGATGCTTTACCTGAAACGCTATAAACCCCATGACAATGAATAGAATGAGACAACCGAGCTGAATAAAAACGTGAAAATCAGATGCAAATAGAAACAAAGCGCCACTGGAAACACGTGATCTTGGCGATCATCCTCTACAGCAGACTCATATCCACCATCGAAATCCCCATAGCCAAACCACAGGGGTAACATCCCGCGGTTTCGTCCACCGAAGATTATCTGATATCTGCCCGAGCGTAGGACATCAAGGTGGATCTGAATGGAGGGCAGATAACTGATAATCTAAACAAAAGGAGCACATCAGAAATTCAGGTAGATTAGTCTGCTCAAGACAATGAGCGGACGTTCGGTTTAACGAAGATAGTCGTCGCTGCATTAAATAGCTTAGATGGGTATCACCGATATTTTTTTAGAGGGTCTATGGTGGCAGTTCCAAAAAAATATGATAGTCAGGTATAAGTGAAGAGCTGAAAGGCAACAGTGCAAAGAAGTATAGAAATAACGGTATCAAAAACACGCCACCGGAATGTAGAGCTAAGTAATCGCTTAAGTTTTGGAGAAAATGATACCAAACTTACGAACCAAACTATTGAGCCGACACATGCGCCAAAAGCAAATAATGTCGGATTTGGTTGCAACGCCCCAACACCTCCAAGCAAAAGTACCGTGTCTAAATAAACATGAGGATTGAGTAAACTGATTGCCAGAGCGGTAAAAGCAGTTTTCCGCCAATCAGTGGCAACTGTTTGGCTAATATGCAGTGCTGAGGAGCCTTTGTATGCTCGCGTCGCTGAACCAAAAGCCAGATAAAGTAATAACCCAATCCCAGCCCACGTGAGCCATGGCACAAACTCTGGTATCCACTCTTGTAATTCACTTGCTGAGTAAACGCCGATAACTATCAGTGATGCATCGCATAAAATGCAAACCGAAGCGATTACCAGCCTATTTGCGCCTGCCATACTTTGACTTAACACCCATATATTCTGAGCGCCAATCGCAATTATTAAACTCAATCCTAAAATTAGACCTGATACAAAAGACACCTATTACCACCTAGTTATCGGATACATTCAAATGAGTGGTGGAATTTTATTCACTGTAATATCATGCGTCTAATGAATAATATTTCCCATACATGAATTTTCATCATGATAGATTATCAGCTGCTTGAAGCGTTGTTTGCAGTAGTCGCGGAGAAGGGATTTGAAAAGGCCGCTAAGAGATTGTTTTTGACACAGTCTGCTGTTAGCAGGCGTATACATCACCTAGAGTCGTTGCTGGGCGAGCCTGTCCTAATTCGAACAAAGCCGCCCAAACCCACAGAGCTAGGAACCAAATTGTTGGTTCACCTGCAACAGGTTCAACAACTCGAATTATCGTTGAACCTGAAAGGCAGTGACTTCCATTACGATAACCGCCAACCTATCACCGTTAAGCTCGCAGCGAATGCTGACTCCTTGGCAACATTGCATACACCGGAGCAATCCGGACATCGATTCCGGCATTATCCGGACACCCTTTCCGTTTTAATCCGGACACCGATTCCGGGATAAGCCAGCCAGTTTTCTGCTAACTCCGGAATCACTGTCCGATTAGGCGGAAACCCTGTCCGGAATGCCGGAATCCCTCTCTTTTCTCTTTTAAATCAATTAGTCACAATCCTCGTTATCGATTGAATTATAGCGAGGACGTGAGCATGACAAAAAAGAGGACATCTATGGCAAATATCAAAGAGATTTTGCGCCTTAAATTCGAATGTGGTTTGTCTGTCAGAAAGATCGCCGCCTGTACCAAAGCTGGACGCTCAACCATCTCTGATATCCTGACGCGCTTTGAACAAAGCGCTTTGCGTTGGCCACTTACCGACAACTGCTCCGATACCGAGTTAACGCAGGCCCTGTATCGGGATAAAACGGCAGCTCAAAATAAGATCATGCCTGATTTCGCTCAGTGCTTTATCGAGCTTAAGCGTAAGGGCATGACAAAGCAGCTTCTGTGGGAAGAATATGTCGCCGAGCATCAACACAGAGCCTACCGTTACAGTCAGTTCTGTGAGCATTACCTTCGATGGCATAAGATGCAAAAGCGAAGTATGCGTCAGATCCACACTGCCGGCGATAAGTTGTTTATCGACTACTGTGGCCCGACAATCCCGGTCGTGAACCCTGATACCGGAGAGGTTCGGTATGCGCAGATCTTTGTGGCAACGTTGGGAGCATCCAATTACACCTACGTTGAAGCCTGCCCCAGTCAAAAGCTGGAGCACTGGCTGGAAGCGCACGCAAACGCCTTTGAGCACTTCACAGGCGTGCCAGCGCTTCTGATCCCGGATAACCTTAAAGCCGCGGTCACCAAAACGGATCGTTACGAGCCGAAACTCAACGACAGTTATCGTAAACTCGCGAATCATTACGGTACAGCGGTGATGCCCGCACGGCCTTATAAACCGAAGGATAAAGCCAAAGCAGAAAACGCGGTACTGATTGTTGAACGCTGGATCATGATGCGTCTTCGCCACCGCATATTCCACACTTTCCATGCATTAAATCTGGCGATCCGGGAGCTGATGGATGAGCTGAATCAAAGAGAGATGAAACAACTGGGTGCCAGCCGCAAAGCTTTATTCGACAGCCTGGATAAACCCGCGCTGAAACCTCTCCCGGTCCAGCGCTACCTCTATACAGAAAGCAAACGCGCCAAGGTAGGACCGGACTATCACATCGAATACCGACAGCACTATTACTCAGTCCCTCATCAACTGGTAGGCCAGCATGTTGAACTGGAGGCGAACGCGCGGTTAATCCAGATCTACCACCAGGGAAACCTGGTGTCTCAACATCCGACCAGCAAGAAAGCGCACGGCCTCAGTACACACACGGAGCATATGCCCAGCAACCATCAGTACCAGAAGTGGTCACCGGAGCGCCTGCTGAGCTGGGGTGGCAATGTTGGGGCTGCGACCCGACAGGTTGTCAGTGCTCAGCTCAGCGCCAAAGATCATCCCGCGCAAGCGTACCGCAGTTGCCTTGGCCTGCTTAATCTCACCAAAAAATACGGCGATGTGCGCCTGGAACAAGCCTGCAAAGATGCGCTGATGGTAGATAAGCCCTATCTGCGCTTTATCAGAAACCTGCTTAAAAACCACCGGGAAGGCCAGTTATCTTCCGAGTCTCATACCACCCCGGATATCCAGCACAGCAATGTGCGTGGCCCAAATAGTTACCACTAGGAGAACGACATGAATCAGCTTAATGAACAACTAAGAACCCTGCGTCTTGGTCACGCCGCCAAGGGCCTTGAACAGCAGCGGGAGCAACTCTCCACCTACGCCGAGTTAACGTTCGAGGAGCGGCTTAGTCTGCTCCTTGAAAGCGAGGTGCTGGGGCGAAGCCGGGCCAGGATCGAACGCTTTAAACGACAAGCCAAGCTACGTATTGATGCCTCACCTAATCAGCTTATCTACAAAGAGGATCGGGGCCTAAAACGCATTCAGATAAGTGAACTATTAACCGGGAGCTACCTGCTAAAGCACCAGAATATCCTGATCACCGGACCAACAGGTGCCGGTAAAACTTACGTGGCCTGCGCATTGGCAACCCAGGCCTGTGAGCAGACGTACAGCGTTCGTTACTATCGTCTTAGCCGTTTACTGGATGATCTGAGTTCAGGGCGGCTGGATGGCAGTTATCAAAAACAGCTACTCGCCTTATCAAAGAAACAGCTGCTGGTAATCGATGACTGGGGAATGGAAAAGATGAGCCAGGAGCAAGCCGGTCATCTACTGGAGTTACTGGAGGATCGTTATCAAACAGCCAGTACAATCATGGTAAGCCAGCTCCCGGTTAAAGAATGGTACAACATGATAGGCAACGCCACGGTGGCAGATGCCTTGCTGGACAGGCTGATCCACAACAGTCATCGGATTGAGTTGGGAGGAGAATCAATGAGAAAACTGGCGCAATCCGGACAGATAGGATAAAAATAGGGTTAGAGAAAAGCGAGGAAAACAGGCGTCCGGATTAAACCGGTGCCGGTGTCCGGATTAGCCGGAATATGCACAACATGGCTGCCTGAGGCTTTGACAGCTCCTCAGGAGAGTTTTGAATATAATTACAGATTTGAAATTTTAACGGAAGACCAATCGGTCGGCTTGAAGAGAATGAAGGCTGGGGAGGTCATGGTTTGTATATGTTCGAATGCTTCGCCAGTTAACGGCAGTCTGGCATATGAACTGGGAGCTTTACGATATCAAGCTATATGTAGCCCCTCTTTCATAAAGCGTTACGACATTACATCTCCACACCAGCTTGCAGACCTTCCATGTTTGGTATTTGATGAGCATGACAAATTACAACATGAATTTCTCGCACAACTGAGTGATTCAGTCCCTCGCTATACACACATTTGCCCCTCACCAGAAGGATTTAAGCAGGCAATGCTTGCAGGGTTGGGATATGGGCTTATTCCTATCTTGCAGCTGGGAGATTCAGTTGAGAAAGGGGAACTGGTTAACCTTATGCCAGACTACCATTTGGATACGCCTTTATACTGGCATTGCTGGGAAGCGGAAAGCCCTCCTTTAAAAGCGTTAAGAACCCATGCAGTTAAAGTTGCTGCTAAACGTTTAATAAAAATTCCTTGAAGGCTATTTCTTGAGTGAGGCAGTCATATATATTTCAAGAAACCTATATTCTTTATTTGCTCTCAACTGCAATTGAAAATTCTTGATGTCAATGTCTGCAATACGTACACTTCAGCCCTACAGAATGACTGGCTCCAAAAGACAAGGAGCGGACGGTCAAACGGCCCAAGCAGGAGCTATAAAACGTAGGCAAAACTGCGAACGAAGTGAATTGAGCTGAGCCTGCATGTTGTTGTCCCAGTGCGCCTCTGGCGCACGGCCTAATTTGATTGTTATGCTTAAAGTGCTAACGAAGATATTTTTGATCTAGTGCTGGAATCTAATTGAGCCCATTCTTTAGCAATATTTATTTGCATATTTGCAGACGCAATCTCTTTTATGGCTATGTTTACTTGCTTACGCTGAGACACTTCATACCATTGCAGAAAGTTAGAAAGATGCCAAATTGCAACTTTTCCAGTATGAACAGGTTGTGGAAAATTTATCTTAGTAGTTTCCAACTTACGCAAATATTGCCGAGTAACTCCCATTAATTTGGCTATATCAGTAAGCCCAACTAAATCTGGTGTGGATTCAATTAATTTGGCATCTGGAATAGCTGATTTAACATCCCCTATCGCTGATGTCACAGCAGAAAATGCATCACTAGCTTCTCGTGTAAACTGAAGCGCAACACGGCCTTTTTGAGCTATTCCAATAATAGCATCGTCGCAACCAGCTGCTCCAAGAGCATCAATGTAGTCTTGCGGATCTTGGGAAGAATCTGGAAGTGAAAATTTTAACGTAAATTCAAATTCTTTCATAATTTACTCCTCCGGGTCAGTATCCCGAGCAGTGCAGTTATCAACAACTCTCTTAATTTGCTTGGCGTGATTACTAGCATTTTTAGGTGTACTCCAGACACTTGAAATACAAAATTCACCACAGCGACACTCTTTATCATTGTAAGGGCAATATATTTTACCCCAAGCATGACCACCACCTACTTCCACTCTCCAACCAAGCTCTTCAGCGTAATTCAATGCTTCCTCAATTTCCTTTTTCGAATGTTTTTTTCTAGGCATGCTTAATCAAAAATCTTTTGGTAGAGTGTAGGTGAATAAAAGAAGGTTGTCAACTGACAACCTTGCTAGTAACAAGTTATTACTAAGAGTCCATACTAATACCCGTTTCCTCAGAAAAACTATATCTGGGTTTTCAGGGAAAGGGATATTAAGCGTCTTATATACGCACGGAGTTGCTCTACATCGAGCTTCCAAGGGCATCAACAGACAAACAGCGGACGGTCAGGCTTTTACCACTGGATTTCTTCATTTGGTCAAAAGCAAACTTCTACTTATTATGGGTAATCGAATGGTCTGGGCTTTTGAGGTTTATAGTCTTTTAAAGACGATTGTACTATCTTTGTGGGATCAAGCTTTGGAAGTAAGTCACCTACAGTATTTTTAACTTTATTAACAAATTCAAGGTCAGCATCTGGATTAATTATTATTCTCTCGATTAAGATATTCAAATCTACTTCAGGTTTAACTCCCTGTTTCTAGTCCTTGATTAGTTCTTCAGAAGGAAAATAATCAAACGCAACTGTTGTATCAATTAAATCATTAACCATTCCATGGTCTTCAAAGAAAATACGTAACTCTCTTTCATCACCGTAAGCTCTTTCTTTGGTCAATACACGTCCAAATCGTGCTGAGGTTATAGGAAGTTTAAAACCTTCATTTTCATAATCAATATAATTGACAACACCAGCATGCAACTTGAAGTTTTTATCTGCACCAAAGCTTTTCTTAAGGGCCGAATAGTTCGTGACAATCGCTAAACTATTTGAAACTTTCCCATAAATCCGCTGCGCCGGTATTTGCATGCTAAGCACCTGACTGTCAGCAGGCGCTTCCTCATCTTCCCCCAACCATAACAGCTCACTCGCAGGGTGACGAAAATACGCCGTGTAAAGCTTAGCTACCGTATTCACATCAACCACGCTATCGCCCTCTGGCACCACCAGCAACGCAGGTACAGAAACCGGTTGCCGATGTAATGACGCCTGAACCGCATCAACGCTTTTCTGGTAGGCGGCAAACCCCTGCATGGCCATGGAATTATACCGTGTCGGGTTATCTTCACGTTCAACATTAGGCCAGCTGAACACGCCGGTTAAATACGGCGCCAGCCAGGTGACCGCGAACCGGGATTCAAATGCTGGCGAAAACAGCAATAACCCGGCAATATCATCACGCTGACCTGCGGCCACAACGGCCAGATTAGTGCCAGTGGAAAATCCGGCCAGGTATAACTCATCAACCTGTAGTGAGAACTGCTCGACATGGAAATTCGTGGCTTGTTGCCATAATTCATAGCTGGCGTTCAGCATATCGCCGGGTTTGGAGCCATGGCCGGGTAGAAGTATCGTTCTCACCCATACATCCTGGTCACACAGGCGTTGGGCAACATCCTGAAAAAAGTACGGCGAGTCCCCCAGACCGTGGATAAACAACACGCCTTTTTTATTGCCGACACCACATTCGAAAGGAGTGTTGATCTTGATCTCCCGCGGCTTATCTGAGCCGGTGAGTTGACGGTGTTCGTTAAGCCAGTAGGCAACGGCTAGCTGGTAATCCGAAAAGGGAGTAATTGTGGTCGGCACGAGGGTGTCCGACGGAGAAAATCGTAGATCACGTGTTTGCTGACAACTGCTCAACAGCATGGCTGAGCCAGTTATCACCAATATCACCAGGCAAAACAGCCGAAATAGTTTCATCAGGCAGGGATAGTTTGATTGCGTTAAATATCCCAGACCCTACCTTCGTTCCGGCTGTATTTCAATAAATGCTTCAGGAGGCAGCTGGTAACTCTACACGACTGGCAGTTAGTTCCCGGGCCAATACTTTGTGGGTTAATAAGCTCAGTAGTTCGGTTTCTTCTTCGCTGCGCTCGCCGTCTACCCCCGACATTGCCATCGCGACTTCCAGCGCCTGGCTGGCATTAAACGCCAAGTCAGACTGCAAACTGCGTAATATATCCGCGGCATCGCCGGTGTCCAGGGCCGTTCGGGTTTGGTAGATAACTTCGGTAACGTACGCTTCGCGGCAGATGGGACTGTCCCATTCAAGGGATTCAACCAGCTCTTCAAGGTAGTCCTGCTCGCTGAGCAGAATTTTTCTGTCGACCTGATAAAACAATACCGCCAGTTTTATCAATGCCTGATTAAATTTTTGTTCTTCTGACAAATGCATAACAGCTCCTGTTCACTACAACCAGCATCCGGCTGGTAACTTCTTTAACAGATAGTACCCTATCATGTTACACGCATGTTAATTATAAGTTTAAATTGTGATTTGCCAAGACCAATTTCATCTAAAAACGGGGTTTAATAGGCAATAAAAAACGGCTCCTGTCTTCCCGACAGCGAGCCGTTTTTGCATTACGCTGATTGGCGTACAGTTATCTTAGTCCCAAAGTGACATCATGGATCACAAAGTTACCGGTATATTTTTCATCGACGCGCCCTACCGGATCGATAGCGAAGAACTGCTTGTCTTCATCATCCAGTGCCTGATAACCACCAATCACCTGATAAATCCACACTTCCGGATCGAACTCAAGCTCGCGCTGGCTGAAATAATCCAGCGCCGATAAGGACTGACCGTTATCAATCACTTCACAGAAATAGGCATCCACCTCTTCCTGTAGCGGATCGCTCTCTAAATCTACTGACTGCTGTTCACTGACATCTATAGTCGATGCTTTTTCCGGTTCGCTCACAGTGGGTTTACGGCGATACACCGAGCTCAACGAGGCAACAATCTGCTGTAATTCCTGTTCGTGAGCAACCTGATTAACATCGATGCTGGCCGGTTTAAGCATGGCCGCCGACTGATTAAACAATACCGGAACCTGAGTAAGATTCGGGTAATTACCGGGCGCAAAGTCAGGGTGATGCTCCATGTGCAGTAAAAAGCCTTTAAGCAGCCGTGTACGGCCCTGGAACTCACGAAAACGCCCAAGTAAATCGAGCAGTCGTGCTTGTGCAACCGACAGCTCCTGGGTTGCTTTAGAGAAGCTTTGCTGTAGGGCAACCACCAGCAAATGGCGCAATTCACGATTACTGCCAGCGATTTCACTGAGCTCATCAAAACGGAAGCATTCCAGTTGATTCAATAGCTCCGATACCTGCCCTTGGGCCAGCTCATTCTCGCGGATTTTGGCTTCCACTGAGGATACGTAACCAAACTCGTTATTAATGCGGCTAAACATCACCCGCACGCTGTTAGCCAGCGATTCGGTGAGCTGATACACGTGCTCAGTCAGGTCGGTCATGTAAGCGTGAGCTTCGTTAAACCGGTTGTAGTGCAGTGATTCTTTATAGTGCTCGGCAATGGTTTTCAGACTCGCCAGCGCGGTACCGATATTGGCGTTAATGTTGCGGTTGCGTTCATCCTGCAGACCGCTTTCCAACAAGTTTCTGACTGCACTTTTAAGCCGCAGTGCACTTTGTGGATCCGGTCGCCATAAAATTCCCAGTTGAATGAGCTGCTCGAGGACCTTGCGGCTAAAGTTTGACTCATCCACCGAGCCGTTCACGTAGGCGTGCATAATGAGATCGCTGTGGCGACCCAGTGCATTTAAAAACCGGCTCCCTGCCTGAATAAGCACCTGACTCATAGCAGACTGCCCTGCTGAATAGCCGCTTCTGCCTGCTCTGATAACGACAGCGACTCGGTCTCGTCAATAAAGCGGATCACTTCGAATAAGTGCTCTACTTTGCCGGTAGCCAGATAAATCTGCTTTTCCGGATTGGGCTTCATTAAGTACCCTAAGTCCGTGAGCTTTTTAAACACTTGTTTAAGCTGGCCGTCCAGATTCACACTGGTGGAGCCAAACAAGCGGTAGCGGGAAATTTTTTCCAGTTGTTCGCTGTACGCCGGGGTATCCTCGATAACGGTTTGCAGCTCATTTAAGCGGATAGCGTTGCCCATGGTGAGCGGCATATCCGATTCACTGGCCTGTTGTACCAGTAACAACCACTCCACCAATGGCACCAGACTGGATGTGGTTTCCTGAAACTGCTGCAATAATACCTTACGCTCTTCATCGCCCAGAGTGAGGTAGCCGGCAAAAAACACTTCGCCTTCACCGGTGGTGGCCAGGGTGCGATTCAGCAGGTTTAAATGCGGCTCAAGCTTGCTGGCATTATCGCGGCTTTTTAAAAAGCGCCAGCTGTCTTCATCACTCACCTGACAAATAAACTGGCCATTGAGTAATGCGCTTAATACTTTGCCCTGTTCGGTCATCATGCTGACACCTCCTGCTTGGCTTTACGGGCCTGAATCAATGATGACAGGTTAGAGCTCTTCGGCTGAACCACCTGTAATTGCTTAGACACTTTGTCGATGAGATAACGGTTCTCAAACAGTTTTAATACATCAGACTCCGGATTCGGGAAGGCGCCGACCACACTGATGTTGTTGGCCTGACAAGCATCGAAAATCTTTTTCACATTACTTTGGTGCAAGGTACCCAGCTCATCGATTGGCCAGTGTATAACCGCATCCGCTTCACCACGCAGTAAGCGGGTAAAGGCCAGCAGGAACTTACAGAGAATCAGGTAAGCCATACCATGGCTCGAAGACTCATTTAACTGTCTGTCGGTGCGGATCACCAAATCACTGTTGCCCTCGCGCAGGTGCAGTTCGATATCCAGCAGTTTACTTATACCACCAGAAAGCGCGGCACGGCCCAGAATATCCAGCACCCGGCGCATGCTCTGACCGTATTCATCGTCCGGCAGTTCGTGGGCGCCCTCTTCCATCCAGCTGTCGTACAGGGTGCGGAAATGCTCCAGCTCAGGCCAGAATTCCAGCTCACTGATGCGGGAACGAATTTTCACCGCGGAATCCGATACGCCGTCGAGGAATAACTCGCCATCCACTTCCTTACTGATACGACGGCTCTGACTAACGATACGCTTATCAATGTCTGCCAGCACAAAATAGTACTGACTCAGGTCGGCACCAAAGATCCGGCCCTGTTCGCGCAGCCCCTGAATTTTCTGCGGTACAATCACGTTCAACAACTGGGATAAGTGCCCCACCATGCGGCGATGATCAATGCCTTTCACGCCGTGAGCGTTGATCACTGCGCATTCTTCACGCGCGCGTTCCCAGGTGTCTGACAGGCCGGTACCGGCCTGAGCGGCAATCAGCTGGTCGAAACGTTCAACATAATTGCGGATATCGCTGAGTAGCTCTTCCCGCTCTTTAAGTAACGCCTGAGCACGGGATAACCGCTGGGTGATACTGAGCTCGTCATGTTGCCATTCTGCCACAGTATCAACTTTGGGCAGCGTTTGTTTGGCCAGATTCTTCGCCAGTGTACCTACCTGACCAAGCTGTTCGGTAGCCACGCTCAGCAGTTTTTCCAGCTCTGACTGTTTATTTTTCAAACTTTCACGGGTTTCCCGATACTGCACCTGCAGCTCGTTGAGCTCGCGTTCTGCTTCGCCTAAAGTTTTGCGGGCTTTGGTTAAGCCCTGCTGCCAGGTGACCTTCTGGCCGGTAAATACCGTTTGATACCAGCGGTCGTAGTCGGCTACTTTGTGGCGCTGCGTCTCGGTTTTATATATGGCGTCTTTCAGACTCTTCACTTGCTTTTTAAGCTGGCCAATTTCATCTACATCCAGACCGCGCTGGTTAAGCTCGTTTTCCAGCCATTTGGCCATTTCTTCCCGGTCTTGAGCCGCCGACGCTTTAGCTTGCTTAATTTCTCCATCCAGTTGCGCCAGACGGGCGTCGCTATCGGCAATCAGTTGCTGCCAGTGGAAGCTGTGTTCGGTAACCGCTTCGCGCTGCTGATCCTTAATATCATCACGATCCATTTCAAACTGGCTTTGCAGTTTCTTTTGCGCTTGCTGGTTTGTTTCCAGCTGGGATTTCGCACGCTGCTTACGCTCTTTAAGCGAATGCTGATATTCGCTAAGTACCGACTCTTTATCTTGTGTGGCACGTTTACGGGCCGCTTCTGCGCTGCGTACTGCGTTGTCCTGGCGGGTCATTGCCAGCTCAGCTACCCGCACCGCTTCATTACACTTACCCAGCTCGGCTTCGCATTCGTTTTGTTTATCCAGCGCATCAGAGAGCGCCGCCTCGGCTTCACCCAGCGCCTTTTTTAGATCCTGTTCGGTTTGCGCGTAAGCCGGCGCGTCCAGATGCTCCAGCGCCAGTGTTACACCATAAAAGCCGACTGCACTATCGGCTGGCTTGGGGGTCAGATCCTTGCGGTCGAGTAATTCCGGGCGGATCAGGCGGCCGATAGAGCCTTCCCAATCATCCACATTGGCGCGCAAATATTCCAGCAGTGAGCCTTCACCGGGATACAGCAGTGCGTTAACGTCTTCTACTTGTTGTTCGGCTTTGCGGTGCGCAGTCCGGGCTTTTTCCAGCGCCTGGTTGGCAGCATCGCGCTGTTGAACCGCCTTCTGATAGCTGCTTTGTGTCTGCCGGTATTCGCTGCGTACGCTGTCTTCGCTGATGCTTGCCTCTTTAATGGCAGCATCGAGCAGTTCAAGCTGAGACTGCTCAAATTCGTTATAACCGGCATTAGCCAGCGCCACTTTGGCCTCTGCTTCACTGACTTTCAGCTCGTTAAGCTTGGCGTGGTAGCTGTCGCTCAGCGTGTGAATTTGTGCTTCGTAGTCGGCTTTAATATCCTGTAACGCTTCGCGCTCCTGCTGTTGCTGCTCGCTGCGTTTTTCTGCAGCTTCCTGGCGGGCTGCCGACAGTTCTTCTACCTGGGCACTCAACCTTTCGCCAATTTCAGCCACGCGGCGGTTATAGGCTGATTCAATATCCTGATGCTGTTCAGTAAGCAGTGTATAGCGGCTTGAGACCAGCTCTAAATCACGCTGCCACTGGGGCAGTTTGGCTACGTCTTCTTTCAGCTGTTCGATATTCTGATCCTGCCAGTTATCGAACTCGCGCTCCACGGCATCAAGTTCTGCGGTGTACTTTTCCACATCGGCCCGCGAGGCGGAGACCTGCTGGTTAAGTTCGTCGCGGCGTTCGTTCCAGGTGCTGTCGCTGAGTTTTTTCTGATGCAATACGTCATCAAGTTGCTGACGGGCCTCTTCGCTGCGCGCAGTAAGTTTGGTCTTATCCAGTGCAAAGGCCTGACTGATCTCTGCCAGGCCACTTTCGGCTTCCTGCAGGGCCATATTGGCCTGCTCCAGGCGGGTAAACTCGGGGCGTACCTTGTCGAAGGCGCGGATTAGGTGGCATTCGCGGATCCAGTCGTCTACCCGGTTGCGCGACAAACTGGAGGTAGGCGGCTGCACGCCGTCTTCTTCCAGAATGGCGGCAATCATGGCCTTAATGGTTTCCATTTTGCCTTCTTTTGAATGCACCGCTTTGGCCAGTTTTTCGATATGGCGCAGGTGTTCACTGGACTGACTTAAGCTGAAAACCTTGGCGTATCCGAGTAATTCACGGGCACTGCTGCTTTGATTCAGTACACCCTGATCGTTTTGCAATACCGCACGAAAGTCTTTGGTGGTTAACAGGCTCGATACCACAATATTATTGCGCTTCATGGCGCGGGCGATTTCGGTGGAGGACAGCGACGCATGCTTACCGCTTTTTTGCTGATACAGGTAGTCATCCAAATCGAATGCTTTGGCGATGAAGCGGTAATTAACACCGGTGCCGTTTGAGCTTAACACCGCCTGGCACAGTTCGCCGTCGGCGCGAGTATATTCATAGATGATAAAAGATGACTGACGCGGCAGATACCAGCGTTCGAAACTATCACGGGTTGCCGGCACTACCCGACTCGGATATTCGCCGTAAAAAACCGGGATCAAACGTTGTAGTGTGGTTTTACCCGAGGCATTGGTTCCGCAAATGTTAGTGTGCCCGTCAAGCTTAAGTTCAACGACGCCCGGTAAATGAGTGTCGATAAGTATAATTCGTTTAAGACCGGCCATAGGATTCCTGTTTCTTTATTAGAATATTCTTCACCGTGATTGTTTGGTTTATTAACTGAAGAGCGATTGCCAGCGCGGCTGATGGCTGGCTTTACGGCACGGCGAAATTAACGCGTCAGTCTATTATGAAATTGTGCTGTTGCACAGGTTTGAAGGGGCCAGTTTTGGGCTCATGCAGAAAAATCGCCACGATCGCGCATTATTTAACCAAGCTTTGTGACTCTACGGGTTATCGGGCAGCGTATTTAACCACAACGTCTGGTTTTCCCGGTACTCCGGATCCGCTATGACCTCATCCAGCACCGAGTCGATGGCTCTTATCGCGCGTTTGCCCCAGGCATTGTTGGTACAACCGATAGCACCATAAACGGGCTGTTCACCGTATTCCGTGGTGAGCATATAGGTTAGCGACTGGTTATTTTCTTTGATTGCGAAATAGCGCAGGACGCCGGGATAATCGAGCGTGTAATGGATCCGTTCAAAGTCAATTTGCTGCAGCAGTCGCAGCGGGCCCAACACGCCGGGGAGCGCGAGGACATTATCGTCATCTTTGTGAGCGTCAATGGCACTTTGCAACTCTTCAGGAAAACGTCGCGCACCGGCAAAGCCGAATATTAGCGAATCGTTGTTGAGCAAATCTCTTAGTGACAGTGTTTCCGGAGGAGTTGGATATAATTCTGTCAATAGCTCTTTGCGCAGAATAATACCCAGTGGTGGGTAGACGGTAGTCTTTTTACTATAGACAAAACGGTCGGTATCCTGACGCTTAATCATGCAAGGAAAACACAGATTTTCCGTACCTTCGATTAACCGGTTTATTCTTGACTGCGGGTACACGTCAATAGTGGTATCAAGCGGTGACAGCCTGGCATTTATTTTATCCACCAGCACATCACAAATACCGTAGCCGGCATGATGCCCATCCAGAATATGAAAAGGCGGTGACGGGTTTTTTATCCACCGAATATCCACCTGGGGGTTGGCGCGCGTTTCCTCAGCAGCCAGTGAGCCCTGACCAAACCACAAGTCCGCTGTGAGCAACGTAAGCAGCAAGATAGCAGTATGCAAAGCAGGGTGAATAGTTCTTTCCATTTAACAGCAAGTAGCATGATTTCAATAACGGGTTGAGTAAGTATAGCCGTTGCGATGAGCTTTTCGCAGACAGCGGTTACAACTTTTTATTTTATGATGTAACGATACTAAAACGCCGAACAGAATAATCAGACTGTTCGGCGTTGGTTACATTACCGTGGTGGGAACATCCCCCCCATACCACCCGGGCCGCCGCCACCTGGTGGCATCATGCCTTTCATCTGGCGCATCATTTTCTTCATACCGCCGCCAGACATTTTCTTCATCATTTTTTGCATTTGCGTAAACTGCTTAAGCAACCGGTTTACGTCCTGAATCTGGGTGCCGGAACCGGCTGCAATTCGCCGTTTACGTGATCCTTTAATGACTTCAGGCTTTTCACGCTCAGCCGGCGTCATGGAATTGATGATGGCTTCCATTTGCAGAAATTGCTTGTCGTTAGCCTGATCCTTGATCTTGGCGGTCATATTGCCCATGCCCGGCATTTTATCGAGCATGCCCATCATGCCGCCCATGTTGCGCATTTGCTCGAGCTGCTCTTTAAAGTCCTGCAGATCAAATCCCTTACCTTTTTGCACTTTCCTGGCAAGTTTTTGGGCCTTATCTTTGTCGACTTTGCGCTCCACCTCTTCAATAAGGCTAAGCACATCACCCATGCCCAGAATACGAGAAGCGATTCGTTCCGGGTGGAACGGCTCCAGGGCATCGAGTTTTTCACCCATACCAAGGAATTTAATGGGCTTACCAGTAATTTTTCGTACCGAGAGAGCCGCACCGCCACGGGCGTCACCATCGGCTTTGGTAAGAATAACCCCGGTAAGTGGCAAGGCTTCGTTAAAAGCTTTGGCGGTATTCGCTGCATCCTGACCGGTCATGGCATCTACCACAAACAGAGTTTCTACCGGCTTAACCGCTGCATGCAGGCCTTTAATTTCGTCCATCATGTCGTTATCGACATGCAAACGACCGGCGGTATCGACTAACAGCACATCAAAGAATTGCTTACGCGCATCATCGATAGCGTCGTTAACAATATCGATAGGCTTTTGCAAAATAGTGGACGGGAAAAATGTTACGCCTACTTCTTCGGCCAGGGTCTCCAACTGCTTGATAGCTGCCGGACGGTAAACGTCGGCACTGACCACCATGACCTTTTTCTTCTCACGTTCGGTGAGATACTTTGCCAGTTTGCCTACTGAGGTGGTTTTACCCGCCCCTTGCAAACCGGCCATCAGTACTACTGCCGGCGGCTGTGTTGCCAGGTTCAGCTTTTCGTTCGCCTCCCCCATCACCGATTCCAGTTCGGACTGAACTATTTTAATGAAAACCTGACCCGGCTTAAGGCTTTTGGTGACCTCGGTACCCACGGCACGGGCTTTCACCTGACTAACAAATTCCTTAACAACCGGTAAGGCTACGTCTGCCTCAAGCAGTGCCATACGCACTTCTCGCAGCGTATCTTTGATGTTGTCTTCGGTCAGACGGCCGCGCCCGCTTACATTGCGAAGTGTCTGGCCGAGGCGTTCGGAGAGATTCTCAAACATAAATCAATAACCTGAAACAAAAAGTAATCGCTGAAGTATACCGAAATTTACGCTGTTTACGTAGGGGGGATTAACGATTTATCGCAATCAGGCAGACATCTGGTTGAATTCTTTGTTATTCTGACGTATCTATACGGACTTATTTATCATCAACGGGTTATCTACAACGAATGGCTACCTTGTTTGCGCTGTTGGCAGTTGCTGCCTATTTGTTTTCAGCGGTTTCGGTGACGGGGCGATTTTTTCATAATCAGGGGCCTAACCGCATGCTGTCGCTGAGTATTGCGGCACTGGCAGTGGTATTTCACTCATTTTATCTGGGCGATGCGATTCTGGCCGCTCAGGCCGGACAGAATATGAGTATTACCAACGTACTCTCACTGGTTGCCTGGCTGATAACGTTATCAATGCTGGTTAGCAGCAGCCTGTTACCCAATACCATCTTATTACCCGTGGTATTCAGCTTTTCCGCGTTTACGGTGCTGGCATCCATGTTTGTACCGGTCAGCCATATTATGCATATCGACATGCGTCCGGGACTGGTGATTCATATTACGTTATCACTGTTTGCCTACGGGGCGCTGGTGATTGGCTTTTTATATGCGCTGCAGATGTCTTATATAACCCACCAGCTTAAACATAAAGGCGCTGGCTTATTACACTCTTCGCTGCCGCCGCTTATGCTGGTTGAGTCGATACTTTTCAAGCTGATTTTACTGGGCACCATCTTGCTGGTTATTGCTCAGTTAAGTGGCTTTATCTTCCTCGACAACATGTTTAGTCGCGGTTATATCCATAAAACGGTATTATCCATTGCCGGTCTGATTGTTTTTATTGTGCTGCTGGTTGGCCAGAAACTCTGGGGCTGGCGCGGAAAACAAGTCATATCACTAACTGTAGTTGGCGTAATTCTGCTCTCTCTGGCTTATTTTGGCAGCCGGTTTGTCAGCGAAGTACTCTTATAGTCGCATTCACCGAATAAACACTTGAAACCACGTAGCTGACTGTCTACATTGGTGGTTCTAATTAGTACAAGGGATTCCTTAGTTGGACGACATATCTACCAGTGCACTGCTGATTGCACTGGGCATTTTGATTGCACTTTCAGCCTATTTTTCCAGTTCGGAAACTGGAATGATGTCTATCAACCGCTACCGCTTAAAGCACCTTCAGGGCGAAGGGCACCGCGGGGCTAACCGGGTCCAGAAACTCCTCGACCGCCCAGACCGTTTGATCGGTTTGATCCTTATCGGTAATAACCTGGTTAACATTGCCGCCTCAGCCATAGCGACCATTATTTGTACCCGCTGGTTTGGCGAATACTGGGCGGTGTTTGCTACCACCATTGGCCTGACCATCATCCTGCTTATTTTTGCTGAAGTGACGCCTAAAACACTGGCGGCGCTGTACCCGGAAAAAATTGCTTTTCCCAGCTCGCTGATCCTGTCGCCGTTACTGAAAGTCCTTTACCCTTTCGTTGCCTTTATTAACGGCATTACCAACGGCATTCTGGCGATAATGCGTATCAGGCCACATGACGGTGCGGGCGACTCCCTCAGCCGCGAAGAGCTGCGAACCGTGGTGTATGAGGCCGGTACCATGATCCCTAAAAAGCACCAGGACATGCTGGTTAGCATTCTGGATTTAGAAAATGTTACTGCAGAAGACATTATGGTGCCGCGCAGTGATATTGTTGCCATTGATATTAATGACGACTGGAAAATCATTCAGAAGCAACTCACTACGGCGCAACATACCCGCGTGTTGTTATACCGCGATAGTATTGATGATGCGGTTGGCTTTGTGCACGTGCGCGACGCCCTGCGCTTGTTATCTAAAGATCAATTTACCAAGGCCTCACTGCTACGCGCAGTAAGGGAAATCTATTTTGCGCCCGAGTCTATTCCCCTGCATACCCTGATGTATCAGTTTCAGGCTGAGAAAGAGCGGATTGCCCTGGTCGTTGATGAATACGGTGATATTCAGGGCCTGGTAACACTGGAAGATATTCTGGAAGAAATTATTGGTGACTTCACCACCACTAACCTGCCCGACCACAGTAAGGAAGTCTCCATTCAACAGGATGGCAGCGTATTGGTAGATGGCAGTGCCAACATTCGTGAATTAAATAAAGAGATGGACTGGAGTTTTCCTACCGAAGGTCCTAAAACCCTTAACGGTTTGATTCTGGAATACCTGGAAGAAATTCCGGAGAACAATGTCAGCCTGCGTTTAGCAGGATATCCAATTGAGATTATTGATATTAACGAAAATATGATTAAAACCGTGCGGGTGATGCCTGAGTATTTCCGGGAAAGCGCGCCTACCCCTAACGAGTAATCTTCCGCTTGGCCAGAGCCTTTGCTTTGGCCGCTGCCACCTTGGCCGACAAATCACTTAATTTGCCCATCAGTTGCGTCAGCTCTTCGTCTTCGTGCAGGTCTGCTTCCTCAACATGACGCTGAAGCGATTTACGCAACTGTTCAGGGATCGACTGGCCGGACATACTCTCTCAAATAATAGATTCACTACAGGTTCTATATCGGAAAGCGGCCGGATTTCTAAAGCAAAAATGTATCAGAATAAACAGAAATTCAAAGCAGGAAAGATTGCAGATAACGCCAGCTCATACTGGTATGCCAGTTACAGCCCCTGATAGTGCTTGAGTAACACGCCTTTACTGCGGCTTAATGAATAGCGCACCACCGCCACTGAGCCAGTGGCGAACAACGACATCTTTGGCACATCGCAGATTTCGTCGAGAAAAAACGATACAAATGGCATATGACTCACCAGCAATAGCGGCTGACCGGCATTGTTCTTGATGCTCTGCCGGGCCAGGACGTCGACGTAATCGTGAACCAGTTTTACATTGCCATCAGGCGTGATGTCGGCGCAGATTTCAAACTGACTGGCATGCAACGTACTGGCAACCTGTTGATAAGATTGCCGGGTACGGGTGTATGGACTGACCAGTGCGGTAGCGATCTGATTGTCGAGGCAATAGCTCTCTGCCAGCCAATGGCTGGAGGCCCCAACTTCCGCGTTACCCACGGCAGTAAGCCGCCGGCTCTTGTCATCGGTAAGGAGTCCCTCGGCCTCACCATGGCGCATGATAAAAATTAAAATGTCGTCTTTGCTGCTTTGACCTGACATAACATTGCTAATATGATGAGAAATGACAAGTGTACGATAACAAAGGTCGCGCCCCTCGCCTAGTACTATCGCATTGACTTAGACTAAGGTGGGATGACTCAGTCCGTGAGCCGGGCCGGAAGTATAATAATAAGCGAATAAGCGAAGACAAATACATTGAATATTTCCCAGGACTTAAACAGTACTGAATCACTTGTTCTCGAAAATGGACTCCGGGTACTCGTTATTCATAAACCTGAAGTAGACACCTGCTGCGTGTCGGTTAGCGGTAAGGCTGGCCACTTCTTTGACCCCACTGATTGTCCGGGGCTGGCGCATCTGCTGGAACACATGTTGTTTATGGGTAACGATTTCCTGCCCGAAGCAAATGGCATAAACGATGCTGTTGAGCAGGCTGGCGGTTCAATTAATGCCTGGACAGGCACTGATTTTGCCAATTACCATTTTCAGGCTCATGCCCAGGCGTTGCCACGCTTACTGCCCGCTTTAGCTGCAATGCTGGGAGCACCGCACTTTAAGCAAGAGCGCATAGCGGCTGAAATTCAGTCCATCGATGCGGAGTATCAGTACAAACGCAAGGACGACTTACGACGGCTCTATCAAATCCATAAGGAAACGGCCAACCCGGCGCACCCTTTCGCCAAGTTTTCAGTTGGCAATGAACTCATATTTAACCAGTTTCCGGTATCTACGCTAAAAGAAATGCTCAGCAATTTTCATGAGCAGTACTATTGCGCGAAAAACCTTACTTTGTGTGTATATTCGCCTTTTAGCGTTAGTCAGTTAACGCCCTGGTTGGAAGGTTCCTTTGGCCTGCTCGCTGCGGGATCCGCTGCTGAACTTGAATTACCGCCCCTGTATACGGCGGGGCAATTAGGCACGCAAATTAATATTGAGCCGTTGCAGGCCGCAAAGCGCCTGATCATTACTTTTGCTTTGCCAGCCTTGCATCTGGATATCAGTAGCAAGCCGCTGGATTTTATCAGCCATGTACTGGGCGATGAGGCCTCAGGCAGCTTGTTTGCCTATCTCAAAGCAAAAGGCTGGATCAGCAATCTGATTGCCGGCTCTGGTATCGAAGGGCAGAATTTCAAAGATTTTAATATTAACCTGCAACTAACCGAAAGCGGACTCAAACAGCAAAACGATATCATCAACGCGGTGTTTTATGTGATTGAGCAACTTAAGCAAGCCGCTACGGAAGAATGGCGCTTGCAGGAAAAAGCCAAATTGAATCAATTGGCCCGGCAATACGATGATTCCCATAAGCCTCTGCAGGCAATCAGTGAACTGGCTGAACTACATCAATATTTTAGTTGGGATGAGATCGCCAACGCCTGTGTTTCTGAAACCTTAACTCAGCAAAGCTTGTGTGATGCTCTGGCTTATTTTACGCCGGCGAATATGCGGGTGAAAGTCATAGCTCAGGGCGTGCACACCACTAAAAGGTGTGCTTATTACGATGCAGCCTATGCGATTGAGTCTTATACAGAGCAGCAACTGGCAGCGTGGCAGACTCCCAGCCCGGTGCAGGCTATATTTATGTCGCCTCCAAACCCTTTTATCGGCGACAGCTACAGCCTTTGTAAAAATGAAGCACAATTTGCACTGCCGCAACAAATAGTAAGTGATAAAGGGTTTGATTTCTGGTTTTGTCAGGATCACATATTCAATGTACCCAAAGGTGATATTTTCGTGTCTTTTGATATCCCGTCTTTGGCCCAAAATATTCACCAGGTAGCGGCGAAAAGGCTATGGCTGGCCGCGCTTAATGATTTTCTGCAGGGTCGCTTCTATCGGGCGGAAATAGCCGGACTACATTACCGGATATACGGCCACCAGGGTGGGTTTAGTATTCACACCAGAGGGTTCAGTGCCCAGCAGGGACAATTACTGAATCATCTGATAGATGCCATCAAGGGATTCACACCAGATCCACAGACCTTTAAACAAGTGCAGTTAATGCAGTGTCAGAGCTTACATAACACACTGCTAAATAAGCCGATTAACCGCTTATTCTCGCGCCTGAGTGTATTAATTCAAAAGAACACACACGCGCCGGTAGAAATGCTGGATGCCGTGCAGCATTGTCAGTTTGATGATATTCAGCGACTACGAGACAGAGCCTTTGATTACTACCATGTAGACGGGCTGATTCACGGTAACTGGTCGTCCAGCGCTGCCCAGCGCATTGTTGACAGCGTACTGACACAAACCGTCTCTGCCAAAGCGCCGCCGCTGCCACGCCCGGTTGCCAAGTTACCGGTGGGTAAAACCTTATATCATGAAGTAGCCTGTGAGCACGATGACGCCGCGGTTGTTTTGTATCTACAGGCGCCCAGCAATGACATCCAGGATGTCGCCATGTGCATGGTACTGGAACAAATGTTGGCGGGCTCCTTCTTCACTACCCTGCGTACAGAGAAGCAACTAGGCTATATTGTGGGTACCGGTTATGTTCCGCATAATCAGCATCCGGGCATCGCTTTTTACATTCAAAGCCCCAACAATGCCCCGCAGGTTTTGCTCGACCACATCTCCACGTTTTTGCAGCAGCAAACCAGTGAAAAAGCCTTTTATGAAGGTTACTGGCCACACATTCGGCGCAACCTGTTAAAGCAGTTGCAGGATGTTGATATTAATCAATCCATGCGTTCTCAAAATATCTGGCAAAGCCTGGGCGCCAAAGACCCGCAACTTAATAACAACCAACGCCTTGCACAGGCTATCGAGTCGATGCGATTCAGCGATATCGAACACTACGCCACCGACATGAATCTCAACCAGACTTTCGGACAACTGGTATTGTTTGCCCCGGGTAAATTTAAAACCATGAACGTCGCAAATGACGTCTTTATTCCGAATATCGCGGATTTTAAATCTAAAGTTGAATTTTACCTTTGAGCATTTAATCCCCTCTTTCCTCCTACTGTCACCACGGGTTGCCCAAGAAATACACAGGCAGTGATGGCAATCAAAAAAAACCTTGTAGAGACGCTGTTTATTGGGCATATTGGGTAGCGGATAGTAGGGAAGCTAGACACGATAAGAAGTAAAAAAGATAAGGCATTCAATGCCAAAGGTGTATGGTGCGCTCAACCCAAAGAACGACTTTTGTACTGATAATTTCAGTGCTATTCCTATTTACCCGTGCAGTTTTTGCTGCCGCGGCTGCTGGTGATATCCGCTTTAACGAGTACAGCAGAGAGGATGGCATTTCTACAGGCACAATGATGTCCATTGTAGAAGACCAGTACGGCTATATCTGGATCGGGGCGTCTGATGGACTTTATCGTTACGACGGCTACAATTTCAAACATTTCCGACACAACCCACAAAATCCAAACTCTATTCCACCTGGCTTTGCCAGACATATGTATTTATCTGATGCTGAGGAACTGTGGATAGGTACCTATAATGGCCTCGCTAAGTATCACCCGGAAACCGATAGTTTTACGGTTTTTAACAGTGATAATTCGCAACTTAAAAGTGATGATATTTGGTCAATTACTGAAGACCAACAAGGTAATATCATTGTAGCTGACACTTCGAATTTATATATCCTTGACGCAGCTTCTAATCAATTAGAGGTTCTAGATCCCCGTATCGACTTTCCCGATGACATTGAGGTTATTCGTAATGAACCGACCAGAATTTGGATTGGTACTTATGCATCCGGTGCATATATATACGATAAAAAGTCTAGAAGACTATATTCACTTAAACAGGTCAACCAATGGGGAATAAATCTTACCGCCACTTCTATTCTAGATATTCAAGTCATAAATGGAGAATACTGGCTCGGAACGAGTGAGGGAGTGTTAGTTTTTAACAATCAGGGTGAACAGGTTAAAGCGATTAACTCCACTACCTACCCATCTATGGTCAATAATATTATTAGGTCCATTAAGCAAGTAGAAGACGGCACTATTTGGATAGGGACTGAAAACGGTCTGGGTATTTACAATCCAACCAAAGACAAACTTACGCTGCTATCTGAAAAAAACAGAAATCTCACCAAACTTAATAACCATTTTGTCAGACAAATTTACCCAGACTCTACAGGTTCTGTTTGGCTTGCTATGTACGAAGGACTCTACAGACACAATCCTTCTACTAATTCACTGGCACTTTATACTCATATTGACGACTCAGGTAGCGGTTCAAAGCGCATTTGGGCAATAAAAGAAGACTCAAACGATAACCTATGGATTGCGACTCAAGGTAAAGGCTTAGTCAAATTTAATCTCACAAATAAAACTCTCAAATATTTTATTTCAGACTATCCGTCTCAGATCTGGGATATGGAAATAGACTTAAAAAATAATATTTGGATAGGAACTCACAGTGGTCTGGAGTTATATGTACCAGTTAATAATGACCTCAATTTAGTTGGTTCTTTTCTCTCAGGCGAGATAGTTGATTCCATTTATTTTGATGGCCAGCGTATTTGGACTTGGACACAAGACAAAGGACTGGTTTCTATCGAACCTGATAATTCAACTGGTGGTCGTAACCCAAACTCTCGCTTGAATTATTCTGAAAACTATCACGCAGATATATTCAAAAATACGATCAATGTTCCGGTGTACTCCGATAATGATGGGAATATCTGGCTTACAGCACTGGGTAAGATAAAGATAGTTGATCCTTCAACTGATGAAATAGTGACAACAATAGATTTAAAGCTCAGAGACGGTAAAGATGCGACTCAAGTAAAATCAGTTTACGATTGGGGCAACCACTACTGGCTTACTACGCACTCTTCAGGAATATTTCAACTTGACAAAAATACTCTTAATTTAGTCCGCCACCACAATATTCCGGAATTTTACTCAGAAGTCTTATCGGCGGTCGGGTTCAAGGACTCTATATGGATCGCAACTGAGACCGAAATATATCAAGTAGCATTGCCTAACGTACAAATTGATTTGACCCTTAGCGAAACACAACTTGAATATAATGGATACTCCGAAGGGGCTATTTTAAAAACAAGAGACAATGCGCTTGTTTTTGGTGGTGGTAAAGGGTTTCACTTTTTTTATCCTGAATTCTTAACATTTAGGGAAGTGAATGAAATTCTTTCCGAAAAACCTCAACTCTTCTCATTAAAAGTCTTTGGTAAAGAACAAAAAATTGACCCCAATAGTGAATCGTTAGACAAACCTTTGTACTTAAAGGACTCTTTAACTCTCGCTAGCGACGTCTCACGTTTTAGTTTTGGGTTTGGCATAATCAACGCAGTATCCCCCTCCGCCGTCAAATACCGCTACCGTCTTGATGGCCTTGATAGTAACTGGACAGAGTCTGGCCCAGAGCGGCAAGCATATTACAATAATGTATCTTTTGGTGACTACACTTTCGAGGTTCAAGCCAGCGAAAATGGCAAAATTTGGTCTGAGTCTCGCGAGCTAAAACTTACAATACTCCCCCCCGCCTGGTTACACCCTGCCGCTCTCATCTTTTATGGTTTTTTTGCTGCAATTTTAACTTTGTATGTAGTTCGACAATATCACGTCCGTCGTCGTCAGCGCATTGCTGTTTCCGAGTCGGAAGAACGCTTAAAACTCACGCTTTGGAGCAGTGGCGATGAGTTGTGGGACTGGGATGTTTATCGAGGCCAGGTTTACCGGTCAAACACCTGGGGTACCCTGGACTTCCCTCAGGACGATATCCGCACCAGTAGCGCTTATGACGCCAATATCCATCCCCATGATCTTAAGCGCGTACAGGATGCACTGAAAGAACACCTTGATGGTAAAACGGATTTTTACGAAATCGCATACCGTACCAAAACCTTCACCAACACCTGGTTATGGATTCTGGATCGCGGCAAAGTGGTACAGCGGGACCACAACAATGAGCCCATCCGGATGACAGGCACATTGAAGGATATTCAACATCTGAAAGATGCCGAAGAGCAGCTCAACCTGTTTAAGCGCTCTATCGAAAACATTTCTGAAGGCGTGTTCATTACCGATACCAAATTCCGCTTTATATCGGTGAATAATGCCTACTGTACTTATACTGGTGAAACCCGGGATCAGGCATTGGCTACTTACCTGTATTTCCATCAGTACCCGGAAGCTTTTACCGAAGAGATTAAGAAAACGCTAAGATCCCGAGGTAACTGGAGTGGTGAAGTAGAAAGTAGCCGGGTAAATGGCGAACGTTACGAAATCGAACTGAATATCGATGCGGTGCATGACGACGACGGCCGGATCTCGCACTTTGTAGGCGTATTTTCAGACATCACTTCCCGTAAGAGCACGGAAAAAGAACTTTTGAAGCTGGCTAACTCCGATCCACTCACCGAGTTACCTAACCGTTCGTTTTTCCAGGCCAGTCATAGCAACCTGGTACGCCGTGCGACACCCCATGCCCTACTCTGTCTGGATATGGATAACTTTAAAAAGATTAACGACTCGCTCGGTCACCAAACCGGCGACATATTGATTAAGCAAATCGCCAAGCGCATCCAGCGCATGACCGACAGCAATTCTACCTGCTATCGTCTGGGCGGTGACGAATTCAGTATTCTGATGGAAGACTTTTCAGATATACATACCATTACCCACTTTGCCCAAAGTATTTTAAATACGCTTTCACGGCCCTTTATCATCAACAAACAAGAGTTTGTGCTGGGTGCCAGTATTGGTATTGCCCTATTCCCTGAAGATGGTTCCTCACCTCAGGAGTTGTTGAAAAACGCCGATACGGCCATGTATTTCGCTAAAAACAATGGCGGTAACAGCTATCAGTTCTTCAGTGGCGAAATGAACCAGAATGCCGTCAGGCAGTTACAGATAGAAAACCTAATCCGTCAGGGTATAAAAGACAACTTGTTCACCGTTTACTATCAACCAAAAGTCGATATCACCACCGGTAAGCTGGTAAGCATGGAAGCGCTGGTGCGCTTTGAACACCCGAATAAGGGTATTGTCAGCCCAGGCCAGTTTATTCCTCTGGCGGAGCAAACAGGCCAGATAATCGAGATTGGTGAACAGGTTTTACGCAAAGCCTGCGAAGATACCAAACGCTGGGTCAGTGAAGGCTTATTCAGCGGCCGGGTGGCTGTAAATATTTCGGCGAAACAGTTTGAATTACCAGACCTTGATGACCGCATAGAAAACGTGCTTCGTCAGGTAGGCCTGTCTCCTCTTCACTTAGAGTGTGAGATTACTGAAGGCACCCTGATGGAAAACCCGGAAGAAGGCCTGAGAATGATGCAGCGGCTGCGTGATCGCGGTATTCACCTGGCACTGGATGACTTTGGTACCGGCTACTCTTCGCTGGCTTATCTGAAGAAATTCCCACTCAATACGTTAAAAATCGATAAAGCCTTTATTGATGATATCGCCAACAGTAATGTCGATCGTCATATGGCGGCTGCAATTATCAATATTGCTCACAACCTGGGCCTGAAAGTGGTTGCCGAAGGGGTGGAATATGAAGAGCAACTGAATATTCTGCGCCGCTACGACTGCGAAATGCTGCAGGGTTTCCTGTACAGCAAACCACTCAATGCAGAACGCTTTGAGAAGCTACTCCGTGAAAACAGCTTACTGCATAAAATCATTAATAAGGTTTCTCCAACCTAACTAAGTCTGTAATGACTTATGTCGCAGGCGCCGGTCACTTTTTACTGCCATTCTTATGTCCCGCTAGCCAGGTGTAAGCTGGCAGGGATTAATGCTAATGCATAACTGTTTCGTAAGCGATCAATTTAGACCGTCTTTTCCCGGCGGAGCTACCCCGTAAAATGGTCCCCGTAGATTTTACTCACGGAGACTTAATCGATGGCAACAAAAAGACGTACACGCGAGCAATGGCAGGAATTGATTGATAAGCAAGCAGCAAGCGAACTGTCGGTCAGTGAATTTTGTGCACAGCATGCGTTAACAGTATCAAACTTCTATCTGTGGCGTAAAAAACTGAGCGATGATAGCCAATCGCTTGCGCAGCAAGATAACTGGCTTGCCTTTGATATGCCAGCAAGTGCGAACCAGAGCGCAGGCTCTGCCTGGGAGATTGAACTGGCATTACCCGGTGGTGTGGTGCTGCGGATGAACCGGGCTGCCTGATGTTACCCTTATCCAATGGGCGTATTTGGCTGTATACCGGTAATACGGATATGCGCAAACAGTTTGATGGGCTGGCGGCACTGGTACAGGGCAAACTGGGGATGCAAGCGCATTGTGGCGACTGGTTTGTGTTTATCAATAAGCGCCGCACCCAGCTCAAGGTGTTGTATTACTACCAGGGCGGTTATTGTTTGTGGAGTAAACGGTTAGAAAAAGGGACTTACGCCAACGTGTCTGACGGCAACGCAAAAACACCGCTCAACAGTGCCCAGTTACAGTGTTTGATTGATGGCATTTACTGGCAAAAAGACAAACAAAACAGGCGATTTAATTAACTGATTTTGCTATAATTTACGCCATGAAAACGCCTTCGAATAACACCTCAAAAGATGCACAAATTGCGGCTTTATCAGATGAAGTTGCACAATTAAAGCATCAACTGGACTGGCTTAAACGCCAGTTGTTCGGGCGTAAGTCTGAAAAAGTGTTAGTGGATAATCCGGCGCAGAGCAGTTTGTTTGATGAGGGTGAGACACACGCCTTACCGGCAGACACCAAACCGGTGAAGGCCCATACCCGTTCCTCACAAAAGCAACGTCGCGACTCGGATGTGAATGATGAAGGCCTGCGTTTTGATGAGACGGTGCCTCAGCTGATTATTGATGTGCCTGCGCCTGAGTTACAAGGAACGAATGCCGACCAGTATGATGTCGTTGATATCAAAGAAACCCGTCGCTTAGCACAACAGCCCGGCAGTTATGTGGTACTGGTGTATCGTCGTCAGGTCGTGCGTCATAAAACCACGCAAACCCTTAAGGATACCCCAGCCCCCATCAATGTACTGGAAGGCTGTTACTGCGATGTCTCACTACTCGCTGGGCTGATGGTGGATAAAGCGGTATATCACTTACCGCTTCACCGCCAACATCAACGGATGCTCGATAGCGGTATCACCCTTAGCCGGGCTACCTTAATCAACTGGATACAACAAGGCATTGAGCTGCTTCGGCCCATCGCCAAGGCCCAGTGGCAGCACATTCTGCAAAGCAACATACTGACCATGGATGAAGTGCCCATTAAAGCCGGGCGTACCAAAGGGGCTGGCCGAAAACCGGGGCAAATGAAACAAACCTACTTCTGGCCGATGTACGGTGACAGTGATGAGGTGGCGTTTACCTGGAGTCACAGCCGGGGCATGTTGCATGCCAAAGCACAGCTACAGGACTTTACCGGTACCTTGCTGACCGACGGCTATGCCGCTTACACCAAAACGGTTGAACAATTAAATCAACACGAACTGCAGATTGTGCACGCTGCCTGTTGGGTACACATGCGCAGAGGCTTTGAAAAAGCCCTCGACAGTGAGCCGCAAACAGCGCAACAGGCACTGGATATCATCGCCACGCTCTACCGGCATGAAAAACACATCCGGGATAAGCAATCAGACCTGGCTGATATCCATACCTACCGGCAACAACACAGCGAACCCTTAGTCACTGAGTTCTTCCGGTGGGTCTACCAACAACGCCAGCGCACCGATTTACTGCCCAAATCCCCCTTCGCCAAGGCGCTTCACTATGCGCATGAGCGGGAGAGCCAACTCAAGGTGTTCCTGAGTAACCCGGCGTTACCCCTGGATACCAATCATCTGGAACGGGCACTGCGGGTTATTCCCATGGGCAGAAAAAACTATTTGTTCTGCTGGTCCGAACTCGGGGCTGAACAACTGGGCATATTACAAAGCCTGATGGTGACTTGCCGCCTGCAAGGCGTCAATCCCTACCATTACCTCGTGGATGTATTGCAGCGTGTAGCACTGCATCCGGCCAAAGACGTACTCGACCTGACGCCAAGAGTCTGGAAAGAGAGATTCGCGGACAAAAAATTAACGAGCGACTTAGATAAAATGGGGTGATCCGGGTCTATATTGATCGCTTACACTGTTTCATCTCACTTTACTACTAAATTTCTTACAACTTGTCCTTACACTGCTATCTGAGGCAGTTTCTTCATAAAACCCTGCATGTTATTAACCAGTTACAAATATAAATAACTTTGGCACTTTTATTTAAATGTGTGCTAATTGGCGTCTTTTTATCGAATAAAGGCAATTTTTTGACTCTTTTACCTTAAGTATTCTGATAAGCGGCAGATAAATGCATAGAACGGCAATAATTACCGGCAACGGAAAATTGACGCCGTCCAAAAGGATGCTGCAAACCTTTGTTTTTAAAGGACATTAAAAGTTGGCATAGGGTTCGCATTAATAAGAATGACAATGAGGATTGTCAATCAGTTTTGTTTGTTTTGTATATAAGAATATAACGAGGAAAGAAAGATGTTGAAAGCATACGCAGTAGCCCTAGTACTTTCTACAACCGCACCTGTAGCAGCCGATAAGCAAGATGGCGCTCAGAAAGCTCCTGTACAGAAAAAAGAAGTAGCAACTGAGACGCAACAATACAAGCCTAAAACCAGTGGCGCTCGTATTTAATTTACTTTAGAATTCTAAAAAAGGAGCTCAGGCTCCTTTTTTTATGCCTGCTACGCGCGTAAATAAGCGTTATTAAAGCCGCAGTCTTTTCTCATCCGCACATGACGGCTTATGGAAAACATTGGCCACACCAGCGGGCCCATCAATAACCCTACAAACGCCCACTGCTTTGCCGCTAGTCCGGCTTTTGTCGCTTCGACAAAAAAGTAACAGCTACTGGCCAGACAAACTAAAATTACTGTCAACATATTGACGCCCTTTTAATCTATAAGGTTTTTTTGACTTGCTGGAAAAACACTCAACATTTTCAGCGGGCGCATATTACCCTTTTCTGGTAACAAAACCATCATTTATTTGGCTTATAATGAAAAAATCCGGCCTAAGCCTAATGCCGATCAGTTAAGAAATTTATACTGATCGGTTGACCGATCTTTCTACGGGTTCACAATCCGATATCAGTCTCTGGTATCGGATTTTTTTATGTCTTTACTTACACACCTCGATGATACATTTGGTCATGCAGAAGATTTGAATGCTATCGATAAACTGATGTCTTTCGTTGACCCCGAACTTCTCCAGCAAGCTTATGAATTATCGGGTGTAGCGACCGTCAGGCGTCGACGATTACCTCTGGATTCGGTTGTTTTTACCATTGTTGGTATGAGTCTTTTCCGTAACGACCCTGTCTGGGACATTGCGAATAAACTCGATGTTTCACTACCGGGTAAAAATCGTTTTGTTGCGCCTAGTGCGGTGGTACAAGCGCGCCAACGACTGGGGGAAGATGCCGTCGGGCACACTTTTAAACTGATGGCACAGCGGGCATTTGGTGAGTACGCTTTTGAGCAGTGGTGTGGTTTAAATGTACTGGCGGTTGATGGCGTGATGTTTCGTACTCAGGATACTACGGAGAACCTTAATGCATTTGGTTGTGACCGGAATGCCAAGGGTGATAATCCGTACCCGCAGGTACGCATGTGCAGCCTGATGGAAACGTCCAGCCACCTTCTTTTGGCCAGTGAATTTGATAGTCGTAATGTAGGAGAGATGTCCCTCGCTGAACGGCTTATCCCTTCGGTGCCTGATAACTCTCTGACCCTGTTCGACAGAGGCTATTACTCGCTGGGATTACTCTACTTGTGGATGACTAAAGGGGTCAACACGCACTGGATGCTCCCTGCACGTAAAGATTTACAATACACAGTAAAACATCAACTAAGTGAAGATGATGCTATTGTCACACTGAAAACTTCTCCTCAGGCTAGGAAGAAGTTCGATGGTTTACCGGAAACCATCGAAGCGAGACTGACCAGCTACGAAATCGACGGAAAGACCTATCGGGTGCTTAGTTCAATGGTTGATGCGATGCAGTTTCCCTATGAAGACGTTGTTGATGTGTATGTTCAGCGCTGGGAAATAGAGTTGGGCTTCAGGGAAATGAAACAGACTCTGCATCAGGCAAAACTAACGCTTCGTAGTAAGAAACCTGAGATGGTGCGTCAGGAACTGTGGGGACTATTGCTCGCCTACAACCTGATTAGGATGATGATGCTAGATGCAGTAAAAGACATACCGGATTTATCTCCCTCTCGACTTAGCTTCGGACTCTGCATGAGACATATCATTGTGTTCTTCCTGACCACTATCCCAGACACAGTGACCAAACTGCCAGTTCACTATGAATACCTGATGGAATCGTTGAGGATGATGAGGTTACCGGACAAACGACCTGACAGGTATTATCCACGAGTGGTAAGGAATAGACCGGCTAAATACCCCTCAAAGAAAAAAATGCCAGTCAGTTCTTAACTGACTGGCATTAGGCGAAAGCCGGATTTTTTAACATATTAATTACACTAGATTAATAAAAGGTAGTGTTTTCGGCTGCCATTGTTTCCAGTACGGCCGCTGGTTTAAACTTGGCATCGACCTTATCAGCATAGTGATTTAGCCGCTCCACCACTTTTACTACACCTAACTGGTCCATATAGCGGAAAGGTCCACCGAGGAATGGTGGAAAACCAATTCCGAAGATAGCGCCGATATCACCGTCCCTGGCGCTACGGATAACCCCTTCATCCAGACAGCGTGCGGCTTCATTAAGCATCATCAGCACACAACGCTCTGAAATCTCTGATTCACTACGGCTTTTAGCCGGTGAAACACCCAGCAGTGGGTAAATACTCTCATCTACCGCTTTACCTGGCTTTTTACCGCTATAGTCGTAAAAGCCTTTTTTATTCTTCTTACCTTTGCGGTCATCTGCCAGTACTTTATCGAACGCTGAGGGCGCGGAAAAACGCTCTCCAAAGGCATCCATAAGAATAGGAATAATTTTGGTGCCTACATCGATACCGACTTCATCCAGCAGCTTCACTGGTCCCACCGGGAAACCAAAGTTAAGCAGCGCTTTATCAATGTGATCGATAGGCTCGCCGGCCAGAATCAGACTTGCCGCTTCGTTCATGTAAGGGGCAAGAATTCGGTTTACGTAAAACCCAGCCCCATCTTTGACTACCACCGGCGTTTTACCTTGCTTTTTAGCAAACTCCACGGTGGTAGAAATTGTCTGGTCAGAAGTTTTCTCGTGAGCAATAACCTCTGCCAGCGGCATTTTATCTACCGGCGAAAAGTAATGCAGGCCGATAACATTTTCCGGGCGCTCAGCCTCGGCGGCAATTTCAGCAATAGGAATGGATGAGGTGTTCGAGGCAAAAATGGTTTCGGCTTTACAGCCCTGCTCTACATCGGCGACCATTTTACGTTTAAGGCCAACATCCTCAAATACTGCTTCAACAATAATATCGGCGTCCTGCAGGCCTGAGTAATCCAGCGTACCGGTTAACAATGCCATCTGTTTTTGCATCTCAGACTTACGCATAAAGCGACGCTTAACCTTTTTATTGAGCAGGTCGTAGCTGTACTTCATGGCATTGGCAATACCGGCCGGCTGAATATCTTTAATCCGTACTGGTACACCTGCTTTCGTAGCAGTAACGTAGGCAATACCGCCGCCCATCAAGCCGCCGCCGAGCACACCCACCTTATTCACTTTCTCTGGTGGGACATCAGCAACACCAGACTCTTTTTTCATCGCTGTAGTTGCGAAGAAAATTTGCCGCAGCTGTTTTGACTCTGGCGTCATCACCAGTTGGCCAAAAGCCTTAGCTTCTGCATCCAGGCCCGCCTGCATGCCTTTGTTTATACCAATGGCCACCACATCGAGGATCTGTTGTGGTGCCGGGTAATTGCCGCGTGTTTTGGCCTGGGTTTGCTCTCCCGCTTTTTTAAATACGATATTGCGACCCGGAGCGGTGCCCTCAAGAAATTTACTGACCAGCCCTTTAGGTTCAGCCTTGCGAGAAGGTTTCGACTTAGCGGCAAATTGAGACGCTACATCTACCAACACAGAGCGCGGAACCACGTCATCCACTATGCCGTATTTTTTGGCTTGTTTTGCTCGCACAGATGCGCCCGTCAGCATCATTTTAATCGCTTGCTGAATGCCCGCCAGTTTGGGTAAACGTTGGGTGCCTCCACTGCCGGGTAACAAGCCGAGCTGCACTTCCGGCAGGCCCAGCTGAGTCGCTGAACTGTCGGTACAAATTCGGTAATGGCACGCCATTGCCAATTCCAGGCCACCGCCCAGCGCAGGCCCATGAATAGCGGCAACAAAAGTCTGGCGCATATTTTCAATGCGATTAAAAATATCCTGCCCGCCTTTGGCCAGTGCCATAGCTTCATCAGCAGTTGAACAGGCATCCAGCATGGTGATATCGGCACCGGCAACAAAGGAATTATCCTTACCGCTTACCAACACAACGCCCTTAATACTGCTGTCATTTTCAATTTCATCCAGCAGGACGGTCATTTCTTCGCCAAACGCAGCCTTCAGAGTGTTCATCGACTCACCCGGCACGTCCATGGTTAATATGGCTATACCGTTATCCTGCCTGGTCAGCGTAAATGCGCTGTGAGTTTGTTCTGTCATTATGCTGTCTCCACAATCATCGCTGCACCTAGTCCACCTGCCGCGCAGGCAGTTAACAGGCCGGTTCCGCCGCCTCGGCGGTTCAGTTCGTTAAGCATTTGAGTGATCATTCGGGTGCCGGTGGCCGCAAACGGGTGACCGTAAGCTATAGAGCTCCCCATGACATTAAACTTATCCATATCGATTTCGCCGGTAGCTTTACTGCGACCCAGTTTTTCCTGAGCAAACTTGTCACTGGCGAACATCTTTATATTGGCCAGCGTTTGCGCAGCAAAGGCTTCGTGCATTTCGATTAAGGTTAAATCGTTCAGCGACATACCCGCTTTATCCAGCGCCATCGGCGATGCATAAGAAGGCCCCATCAGCATGTCTTCCCACACATCGATAGCCGCGAACGCATAACTCTTGATGTAACCCAGTGGCGTGTAGCCCAACGCTTTCGCCTTACTTTCTGTCATCATCAGTACGGCAGATGCACCGTCGGTAAGCGGCGTGGCATTTGCAGCGGTGACTGAGCCATACTTTTTATCAAACACCGGGCGCAGCTTCGCATACCCTTCGATTTTAGAGTCAAAACGAATGTTGTTATCTTGCTCAAGCGCGCCTTTATAAGGTTCGGCATAGGCAGTCATTACTTCGTTGGCCAGCTTACCCGCCTGCCAGCTTTCGGCTGCCAGTGAGTGTGAACGGTGGGCTAATTCATCCTGAGCCTTACGACTAATGCCATGGCTTTTAGCCATTTGCTCTGCCGTCTGGCCCATAGATAAGCCGGTTGAATATTCAGCAACAGCAGGGGGTACCGGCATAAGGTCTTTTAAGCCCAACTTTTTAAGCACAGCCCATTTTTGCCCCAGCGTTTTAGTTTTCTGCAAATCCACCAGCGCTCTGGCCAGCTTTTTCGATACCCCGATAGGCGAAACAGACGTTGAATCGGCACCACCGGCAACGCCTACTTCAATATTGCCTGCCATCATCGACTCGGCAATATTTACAGTAGACTGAAAGCTGGTAGCACAGGCGCGGGAAACGCTGTAGGCATCGGTGTGTACGTTCATGCCAGTGCCCAGCACAATTTCGCGGGCAATATTGGGCGCTTCGGGCATTTGTACAACCTGGCCATACACCAGTTGTTCAACCAGCTTAGGATCCACCGCATTGCGAACCAGTAGTTCGTTTACCACCATCTTGCCCAAATCCACCGCGGGCACGCCGTGAAAATAGGTAGCCATTTTTGCGAACGGCGTTCTAAGGCCGGCAACGATAGCGATCCTGTCGCCGTTGCGCGTTGTGACTGATTGTTGTTTAGCCATGCAATTCAACCTGTATTTGCGACCATCAAGTGGTCTGACCTGTAGTTAGTAGGCAGATTTTTACAAACTATTAAACAAATAGCAAATGTGCGGCGGAATATTTTGCAACATTTATTCACTTGAGGACGGACATCTCTTGAAACAAAATAAAGCGACCCTATTACAGATTGTTGATATAACAACAATTGGACAAGCAAAAAATGGCTTTCTGCCCATTTTAGCGGGAACCTTTAAGACCCTGAAAAGTCATATCGGTTCAGTGCCGGCACCGGCCAACGGATATCGCGCAATTTTTACCCATTATTTTGCATTTTCAATAACATAAAGAAGGTAAGATTCTCCTATGGCAGCTGAGCAGTTCAGACAATTACACGCATACCTCGACTCACAGATAATTGGTCAGTCTCAACTTACGCTCAACATGTTAATTGCATTACTTGCTGATGGTCACCTGTTGGTAGAGGGGCCTCCGGGGCTGGCAAAAACCCGCGCTATCAATGCGCTGGCAAAAGGCATTGATGGTGATTTTCACCGCGTGCAGTTTACTCCTGATTTACTGCCTGCCGACCTCACAGGTACGGATATCTACCGCCCGGAGACCGGTGAATTTGTTTTCCAGCAAGGGCCACTGTTCCATAACCTGGTGTTAGCCGATGAGATTAACCGGGCGCCAGCCAAAGTGCAGTCGGCACTGCTTGAAGCCATGGCAGAACATCAGATTACCGTGGGAAACAAAACCTACAAGCTGCCAGAGCTGTTTTTGGTGATGGCTACCCAAAACCCGTTGGAGCAGGAAGGCACTTATCCGTTGCCGGAAGCCCAGTTAGACCGTTTTTTAATGCACCTGGAAATTGATTACCCGGATGCTGATACTGAACTGCAAATCCTGCAGCTCACCCGCAACGAGGAATTGAGTGCACGGAAGGCAGTGCCGCCCAGTCTTAGCCAGGCAGATATTTTTGCCGCTCGCAAAGCTGCTTTAGCACTGCACATGGCCCCTGCTCTTGAGACTTATCTGGTGCAGCTGATCATGGCTACCCGGCGCCCGGAAAACTATGCGCCGGAACTGGCCGAATGGATTGAGTTTGGCGCCAGTCCCCGTGCCACCATAGCGCTGGACCGCTGTGCCCGGGCCCATGCCTGGCTGGCCGGTCGTGATTTTGTGGGCCCGGATGATATTCAGGCGGTATTTCACAATGCACTGCGCCATCGCATTATTCTGTCTTATCAAGCAGAGGCGGAAGGAGTACGTACTAATCAGGTGCTAGACAAAATTCTTAATCTGGTGGCCGTGCCTTAAATTATGACTGCGCAATCTTATTTAGCACGATTGCAGTCGGATGGCATTCACTTGGGTGTCAAAGAACTACTGCAGTACCGACAGTTTGCCAACCTGCTGGACTTAACCCCGCGGCGCACGCCACAGGCGCGTTTGGCGGGCAGTTACCTGACCAAGCATAAAGGCCGGGGGATGGAGTTCGACGAAGCCAGGCATTACCAGCCCGGCGACGACATCCGCGCTATTGACTGGCGGGTAACAGCGCGCACCGGTAAAACCCATACCAAGGTTTATCGGGAGGAGCGCGAACGCCCGGTGTTTATTTTGTGCGACATGTCTTCTTCCATGCAGTTTGGCACTCAATTGTTACTAAAGTCGGTCCAGGCGGCACATTTAACGGCGTTAATTAGCTGGGCGGCAGCTCAGCGCGGCGACAAAGTGGGCGCGCTGGTCTATTCCGATTTCATGCATGCCGAGTGTAAACCGCTGAGCCGTAAACGTGCTGTGCTGTCTATTTGCCATGAACTCATGCGGTGTCAGAATGATGCTCGTAGTCAACAGTCTTCTCAGTCCGACACCAACATGGAAAGCGCCATGGCCCGCCTGCGTCGTCTGGCTAAACCGGGTAGCCTGGTGTATGTGATCAGTGATTTTCTGCAATTGGAAGAGCGTGCTTTACAACATTTAATGCAAATCAGCCGTCATTGTGAAGTCAGTGCGCTGGCCATTACCGATCCGCTGGAGCGGGAGCTACCGGTAACGCATCGCTTACAGCCGGTGAATGTCACCAACGGTGCTCAGCAACAAACCTGGCTGTTAGGCGACAGCAATCTGGCCCGTCATTATTCATCCAGTCAGCAGGCTCGCTGGCAGGCGGTTGAGTCGCACCTCAAGCAATGTAAAACCTCATTAAGTTTTATTGACGCCGGCCTGCCGCTTACTGAACAGTTTGAACGCTTACGGAGGTTGTCGCAGTGGACCCGTTAGCTCAGTTAAAAGATATTCATACACCACAAGGCGTAGACTGGTGGCCACTCGCCTGGGGATGGTGGGTAGCGGCACTACTTGTGGTGGCGTTGTTGTGTGGCCTGATCTATTTAATAGTCCGCCACATCAGATTTAACCGGGCCCGCCGTGAGGCCATCGCGTTACATAAAAATTTGAGTGTCGATGCCCACTACCCGGCTAAAGCCAATCAATTACTCAAGCGGGTCACCTTGCATTATTTTGATGCTGGGTATTCTGCTGCAGCCTATGGCAGCGCCTGGCACCATTTACTATTGAACTGCCTGGCCGACAAGCATCAGGCCAAAGCAAAGTCGGGCCTGGAAGCACTGTGCCAGAGGCCTTATCAGCCTGCTACGCCCGATAGTAAGCAATTAACTGAAATACACGAGGCCGTGAGCCTCTGGCTACAAAAAGCCAGATTAAAACAAGCGCCAGAGCCTGTTAGCACGGGGGAGGTAAGCCACAATGTTTGAGTTTGCCTGGTGGTGGATGCTCTGTATTTTACCCTTACCTTGGATAATCCGGTTACTCAGCCGCAGAACCCAGAGTGCCGAAGTGGCCTTACGTGTGCCAACGCTGCTGAACAACTTACCGGAAACGCAATCGGCAAAAGGCTCAACGGTGTGGCTACACTTATTGGCAGCCGTTATCTGGGTATGCCTGGTATTGGCGGCTGCACGTCCTCAATGGCTGGGTGAGCCGGTGAGTATTCCCAGCGAAGGCCGGGAGATGATGCTAGCGGTGGACCTTTCCGGCAGTATGAAAATTGAAGACATGCTGGTTAATGGGCGCCAGGTAAACCGCCTGACCATGATCAAATCAGTGCTGCATGATTTTATTAAGCGTCGCGTCGGCGATCGCCTTGGCCTTATACTGTTTGCGGATACCGCCTATTTGCAGGCCCCTCTGACTTACGATAGAGAAACCGTTGCCACCTTACTCGATGAGGCCGTTATCGGCCTGGTAGGCGAACAAACCGCCATCGGCGATGCCATTGGTTTAGGGGTAAAGCGTTTTGAGCTTAAAACCGACTCCAACCGTGTACTGATATTGCTCACAGACGGACAAAATACCGCCGGTAATATCTCGCCGGAACAGGCCAAAGAACTGGCTGTGGATGCTGGTGTTACGGTGTATACCATTGGTGTGGGTGCCGATGTTATGACGGTGAACAGCTTTTTTGGCAGTCGCCAGGTCAATCCTTCACAGGAACTGGATGAAACCATGCTGACCGATATCGCCAAAGCCACCGGTGGTCAGTACTTCCGGGCCCGGGATGCCGCCGAGCTGGAACAAATTTACGCCATGCTCGACCAACTGCAACCTATTGCCGGTGATGAACGCAAAATGCGTCCACTCACCGCCCTGTATTATTATCCGCTGGCGCTGGCACTGATTTTAAGCATATTGCCGGTTATTGGCCTGCTGTTTAGTCTGCTCTGGCGCCGACTCTTTGCAATGAGGATGTCAGCCGAATGATGTTACTGCCTGCTGATTTTCATTTTTTACGTCCGGAATGGTTCTATGCGCTCATTCCCCTGCTAATAGCAGTGTGGTTTGTTAAACGCTGGCGCGCAAAAGCCACTGGCTGGCAGGGCGTGATTGCCAGTCACCTTTACCAGCATTTAATTACCGGAAAACAACAATCTGTTACTTCGCTGTTTGTGCCGTTTCTGGCGCTTACCTGGCTGTTAGGCGTTATTGCCCTGGCCGGGCCTACCTGGGAGCGCATCCCGCAACCGGTATATCAGGTTAAAACCGGTCATGTGCTAGTGCTGGATATGTCGCTTTCCATGCGCGCTACCGACATAGCGCCCGACCGCCTGTCCCGCGCTAAATACAAAGCTATCGATCTGGTTAACCTAATCGATGAGGGCGATATGGGCCTGGTGGCTTATGCCGGTGATGCCTTTGTGATCAGCCCGCTTACCGAGGATGCCAATACCCTCAACGCGCTGCTACCGGGTTTGAGTCCGGAAATTATGCCGGTTGCTGGCAGCGATCCGGTACAGGGGTTACGCCTGGCTGAAACCCTGCTAACCAATGCCGGCTTTCAGAATGGCATGCTCTACTGGATCACCGATGGCGTGGAAATTTCACAAATGAAAGAGTTAAGCGACTTTCTTTCTGAAACCCCGTTTAAGGTGAACATTCTGGGTGTCGGCACCGCAGAAGGTGCACCTATCAAGCAGCTCAACGGCGAATTGCTTAAACGGAATAATGGCTCGATTGTGGTACCCAAACTGAATGCTGGCGCACTACAACAGCTTAGCCGGCAAGGTGGTGGCACCTTTGCCGAGTTAACTGCCAATGATGCCGATATTCGCCAGCTCTCAGCAACGGGCCGCTTTGAAAATCGCGAAACCGAGGATAATGACAATAACAACCAGGGTGATGAGTGGCGCGAGGCCGGCCCTTATTTATTACTACTGTTATTACCCATTGCCGCCTTTGCGTTTAAGCGTGGTTTGATCTTTGCTCTGTTAGTCTCAGTCACACTGACCCTACCCACGCCGCCAGCCAGCGCTCAGGAACAACAAAACCAGCCGGCAGAAGCACCCGAAGGTGCACCACAAAACGACATGCCTGGCCTGCCATGGTGGAAGAAGCCCTTCTTAAATGCCGATCAGCAAGGTTTGGAGGCATACAACGCGTCGCAGTTTGACGCCGCAAGCAGTAATTTTGAGGACCCAGCCTGGAAAGGCGCAGCCCAGTACCGTGAAGGTGATTATGCCGCAGCTGCCGAGACCTATGCTCAGTTTGACACTGCCGACGGTTATTACAATCAGGGCAATGCACTGGCCAGGGCTGGTCAATTGGATGCCGCAATAGCCGCTTATAATAAAGCGCTGGAAAAACGCCCGACATTCCCTGATGCCAAAGACAACAAAGCGTTGATCGAAAAGCTCAAGGAACAGCAGGACCAACAACAGCAGAATCAACAAAACCAACAGGACCAGAATCAACAGGATCAGTCGCAGCAAGACCAGCAACAGTCTGACCAGCAGGAGGGTGAATCCGGGCAGGATCAACAAAACTCTGAACAGCAAAATGGTCAGAATCAGCAGGATTCACAGCAAAACTCGCAACAAGATCAGCAAAATGCCGATCAACAGTCTGAGCAGGAGCAACAGGAAGGCGAGCAACAGGACGACCAGGATGCACAGTCCGAAGAACAACAACAGCAGCAAGGTGAGCAAGAGGAACAACACGCTCAGGCCCAACAAGGTCAACAGGAACAAAGCGAGCGGGATAAGGAAACCCAGCAGCGGCTGAACAATTTGTTGCGCCGGGTCCCTGATGATCCTGCCTTCTTACTTAAACGCAAAATGCAACTGGAAGCCCAGAAGCGGCAGTATCGCCGCCCACCAGATTCAAACCGGAGTGATTGGTAATGCTTAAACAACGCCATTGGTTTATATGGTTACTGTTACTGACCTTTTCAGCCCACGCTGAAGTAACCAGCGTCACTGCGACCGTGGATAAAAACCCGGTGATGCTCGATGAAGCCATCACCCTGACCGTAACCGCCGAAGGCGATGCTGAAAGAGAAGCTTTCGACAGCTCGGTATTGCTCAGTGACTTTGTTGTGGGACGCACTTCTGTCAGCTCGCAAACCTCAATTATCAACTTCGATACCCGGCGGACTACCACCTGGAGCACCACCTTGTTTCCGCGTAAGGTCGGAACATTTACCATCCCTGCCTTTACCATTGAAGGACAAAAAAGTGCGCCGGTGGAGGTAAGAGTTATTCCGGTTCAGCAAGGGGATAATGCCCCTGCACGGGATTATTACGTGAGTACCGAAGTAAACAATGATTCGGTGTATTTACAGCAGCAGTTGCGTTATACAGTAAAGCTATATCTGTCTTCGCAAATTGAGCGCGGCAGTCTGCAAGCACCAGAACTGGAAAACGCGCAAATCCAACAGCTCGGTGATGACAAGCAATACACTGAGCTGGTGAATGGCCGTCGCTACCAGGTAGTGGAGCGTAACTTTGCCGTATTACCCCAGCAATCCGGTACCTTTACCATTCGTGGCCCAGTGTTCTCCGGCGAGGTAATTGCCCCTAACACCAATCAGCGCTTTGGCTTTTTTAACCGTACCCAAACTATCAACCGGGTAGGGCCGGATGTGCAGGTAGAGGTGAAACCCATCCCCGCTGAAGTGAATTATCATTGGTTACCCAGCGATTTTGTACAACTGGATGAAGAATGGCAAAGCGATACTTTTACGGTGGGTGAGCCGGTCACCCGCACTCTTACGCTTACCGCGGTAGGCGTGGTAGAGGAGCAACTGCCGGAGATAGAACAAATCTATCCGCCGGATTTTAAACTGTATCCGGACCAGGCCAACAGTGCATCGGCAGAAAAGGATAATCGCCTGATTGTGCAGCGCACCGAATCGGTTGCCATGATCCCAACCAAAGCAGGCAGCTATATTATTCCTGAAGTGAGAGTGCCCTGGTTTAACGTGTCTACCGGTAAAACCGAATACGCAAAGCTGCCCAGTCGCACGGTAAACGTGATAGCCGCAGCCGGACAATCAACGCCAGCGCTAACTCCGGCCCCAATGCAAACAGAACAGCCACAACCGGCAGAAGAAGAACAAACACCAGCTCAGCCAGGAACAGCTGAGACCGCACAAAACGAATGGGATAATCTGCACACCATCATGTTAGCGCTGTGGCTGCTGACACTTATTGGCTGGCTTTTTACCTACGTTCAGCTTAAAAAACGAGGCCCGCGCAACCTTCCCTCTTCGCAAGCAGAAGCGGTCCAACCCACAGCGTCAGTCAATCAGTTACAGCAAATTGTTCGTCAGGGCGATATCCGGAAAATCCAACCGGCCCTTACCCAGTGGCTTAGTCAGTTCTCTGCGGCTAAGCGCTGGCAAATAGAGCAACAGATAAAGCCTGAGGTTGACGCGATGATGGCCGCAGGCTACGCGTCGCAGCCAGGAAAGTGGGATCCATCTGCCCTGCTTAATAAGCTGAAGAGCCTGCCAAACCGGCAAAGCGCTTCCGGGCAGGGACTATCCCCCCTCTACCCTGCCAGTTAATGCTAATTTGGTCGCTGGTTAACTGACTTTGGATAAATGGATAAATGGATAAATAAAGGAGCGTTTTAGCTCCTTTATTTTTTTTGAAAAATTTTATTCTTTTGTGAAATTAATTTATTTAATGTCAGGTCTGGTTAATCATGAAAGAAAAAACGCTCCGCTACGAAGCTTTGGTACGTGCTCTTCACGGTGATATTTATCGCTATGCGTACTGGCTCACAAACGACAAGAGTACTGCCGAAGATATTGTGCAGGAGACTTTCCTGCGCGCCTGGCGGGCATTGGATAGTTTACAGGACGAAAAGGCCGCAAAATCCTGGTTGATCACCATTCTGAGACGGGAAAACGCCCGGCGTTTTGAACGCAAGCAATTCGATTTAGTCGACTTCGACGAAGTGTCCGTTGCTGGCAATGAGGATCAGGACAGTGACGCAGAAGTTCGTCAGGTCCGACGGGCAATCGGTAAGCTGGCACCGGATTATCGCGAGCCTTTGATGTTGCAAATCATCTTTGGCTTTAGTGGCGATGAAATCGCCCAGCAACTGGAACTCAATAAAAATACCGTTATGACAAGGCTGTTCAGAGCGAGAGCGCAATTAAAGGATGCACTGACATCATCGTCGCAACAAAGAGGTTTTCATAGTGGATGAATTAGAATTTCGCCGTCGGGTCTATACCAACCCCGCGGATAACGAGAAAGATTTACTCGAAGCTGCTGCGCAAAATCCAGACAACGATGCATTTTGGCAGGACATCAAGCAACTTGATGAGAAGCTCAAAACTGCAGCTAGCGTGCCCGTGCCTGACGACTTAGCTAACCGATTGATCCTCAAGCAAACGATGCGGGAGTTTAATCAGCAAAAACGCCGCAACCGCTGGTATATTGGCCTTGCAGCCAGTGTTGCCTTTACCTTTGGTATTGCCCTCACTGCCTGGCAGCAACAACACGTACAGCTGGATCAGGCCGCGTTGGCGCATATGTACTATGCAGAGACTGAACAACCTCACGCGAATACAGAAGTAACACCACAGTTAGTTAATGCAAAGCTGGCTCAGTTTGGTGCCGAGCTTGATACATCCATTGGTCATATCGCTTCGGCGAATTACTGCATACTTGATGCGATCCGTAGTTTGCACCTGATTATCGAAACCCCAGAAGGGCGTATGTCGGTTTTCCTGGTGCCAGATCACGATAAGCCTATGAGCAACGACTTTGCTGACGAAGTGTATCAGGGCAGCAGTTATGCCCTACATAAAACCAACATTCTGGTTGTAGGTGATAAAGATGCCAATATCCCGGCATTTAAAACAGAACTTAAGCAATATTTAAAATTCTCGGCTTAAACGCCCCCTAATGTAAAACGCCGGGCAGGAATTGCCCGGCTTGTCCACCCATTCCTGTAAATCACAAAACTGTTTTGACGTTCAGTTAAACTGAAATGCGATTAAGGCCAAAATAGGTTTAAGACACAAAGGTGCACTGAATACCAAGTGCATGTGCACTATGAATATATGGCCAGGTAGCGGCCCGGATATACAGGAGTTTGATATGAGACTCAGCAAAGAAATACTGTTCGTTTTTATAAGTTTGCTATCAGGAGTCGCTCTGATCATTACCGTGGAGCAAGTAATCAGTGCCGAGGGACAGATAGTGATAATTGCGAAAAATTTTAGTGCGGGCGCGACTACAGCCGCCGTTTATCTCACTCTTAAATGGCTCAGCAGAACACGTCTACACCCCTGATTTATTATGCCAGACGCTATCGATTACAACTCAGTATGCCACCACAACCTTGTTGAACTTACATATCTGATAGAGCTTATCGTTATAAACGATTAACTTGCATAAATTCCTCAGCTTCACTTAAGGGCTTTCAAGCCCTCGCCTTACCTATTGGCTGTCATCCTGTTATAGTGGACCAACACGAGATGCTTTAGGGGCAAACCGGCTTAAGCAACGCATCCCCGTAAAAAGCACACTTAAATCAAACAATAATGAGAAGGGAACGCTAATGGCAGTTGGCACAATGATTTCTTTGGGACTGTATTTTCTGGTTATGCTGGGTATAGGCTGGTATAGCTTTAAAGAGTCCGATACCAGTGTAGAAGGCTATATGCTGGGCGGGCGTAAACTTGGCCCTGCCGTAACGGCGCTATCGGCCGGCGCCTCGGATATGAGTGGCTGGATGTTAATGGGCTTACCCGGTGCCATGTACGTAGCGGGAATATCGGCCATGTGGATAGCGGTAGGCCTGACCATCGGTGCGTTTGCCAATTACATTCTGGTAGCGCCGCGCTTGCGGGTATACACCGAGATTGCCAATAACGCTATCACCCTGCCCGATTACTTTGAAAACCGCTTTGCCGATAACTCGCGCATGCTGCGGGTGATTGCTTCGGTAGTGATTGTTATCTTTTTTACCCTTTATACCTCTTCTGGTGTGGTGGCCGGCGGCAAGCTGTTTGAGTCATCTTTTAACCTGAGTTACGAATTAGGCCTTTATGTTACCGCTGGCGTGGTGGTTGCCTACACCTTAATTGGTGGCTTTATGGCGGTGAGCATGACCGACTTTGTGCAAGGTTGCATTATGTTCCTGTCGCTGATTCTGGTGCCTATTGTGGTAATCATGAACCTGGGCGGCTTATCTGATGCCAATGCCATTATCACCGATATCAACCCCAACCTGTTCGCCCTGTTTATCGACGCCTCTACCAACACAGCGCTGTCGACTATCGGGATTATTTCTCTGCTGGCCTGGGGCTTAGGCTACTTTGGTCAACCGCATATTATTGTGCGCTTTATGGCCATTCGTTCGGTTAAAGATGTACCGGTTGCCCGCCGTATTGGCATGAGCTGGATGATTATGTCCATCATCGGTGCTTTGTTCACCGGCTTGTACGGGATGGCTTATGTGAGTCAGCAGGATGGCGTTAGTATCGACCCGGAAACCATTTTTATTTATTTGTCACAACTGCTGTTTCATCCGTTAATCGGTGGCTTTTTACTGGCTGCCATTCTGGCGGCTATCATGAGTACTATCTCCTCGCAGTTGCTGGTGACCTCCAGTTCGCTAACCAGCGACTTTTATCAGGTATTCCTGCGTAAGGATGCTTCGGAGAAAGAACTGGTAATTGCCGGGCGGATATCCGTCATCGTCGTAGCGGCAGTGGCCATTGCACTGGCTTATGACCGCGACAGCACTATTTTGTCGCTGGTCAGTAATGCCTGGGCCGGCTTTGGTGCGGCATTCGGTCCACTCGTAATATTCAGCTTGTTTGATCGTCATATGACCCGGGCATCGGCCTTTGCTGGCATGATCACCGGCGCAGTAACGGTGCTGTTATGGATTTACCTGCCAATTACCATTGGTGGTCAGTCACTCAGTGCCTGGATGTATGAGATTGTGCCGGGCTTTATTTTATCGAGTATTGCTATTGTGCTGGTGTCTAAACTAACGCAACCACGGGAAAGCGTTAAAGAGACTTTTGAAAAATTTGAAGAGGCACTGCACCACCAGCAAAACGTTATTTAATTAACACATCGGAGCAGCAATGCGGGGTTTATTAACACCCTGTGTTGCTGCACATCTCTATAGGCTATTAGCCTGATGACTTCCTTTTCTTACCCTACTCTTTCCTCGCTAATCCATACAAATCAAGGGCTCATCTGCTGTTACTTTTCGCGCTCAGATTTTTCCGTTAGACGTTAATAAACCAACCTTTATGACGGCTGAATTACAGTGGAATAAAAACGTAATTTCAAATAGCAAAATAACATAGCACTTTTGTTTCTAAATATGTTAGGGTTCTATGCATATAATCATTTCGTATATAAACCTAAACAACTTCGGACTCGATAAATGACTGATAGTATCCCGTCAACCACCCACTTGAAACAACTCGAAGCCGAGAGTATCCATATCTTTCGTGAAGTCGCCGCAGAATTTGAAAATCCGGTGATGCTTTATTCCGTAGGCAAGGACTCTTCGGTGTTACTTCATTTGGCGCGTAAGGCGTTTGCTCCTGGCAAAATTCCTTTCCCGTTACTTCACGTTGATACCACGTGGAAGTTTAAAGAAATGATAGAGTTTCGTGACCAGCAAGCCAAAAAGCACGGCTTTGATCTGCTGGTACACATCAATCAGGAAGGCGTTGACATGGGCATGGGCCCATTCTCTCATGGTAGTGCAAAACACACCGACGTAATGAAAACAGCCGCCTTAAAACAAGCCCTGAACAAATATAAGTTCGACGCGGCTTTCGGTGGCGCTCGTCGCGACGAAGAGAAATCCCGCGCTAAAGAACGTGTTTATTCATTCCGTGACAGCAACCACCGCTGGGATCCAAAGAACCAGCGCCCGGAGTTATGGAACATCTATAACTCACAGGTAAACCGTGGCGAGAGCATTCGGGTATTCCCTATGTCGAACTGGACTGAATTGGATATCTGGCAATACATCTACAAAGAAAACATCGACATTCCACAACTGTACCTGGCGAAGCCTCGTCCGGTTGTTAAGCGTGATGGCGTGCTGATTATGGTTGATGATGACCGTATGCCACTGGAAGAAGGCGAAGTACCAGAAATGAAATCGGTGCGCTTCCGTACTCTGGGTTGTTACCCGCTTACCGGCGCGGTGGAATCGACTGCTGCAACCCTGCCTGAAGTTATTCAGGAAATGCTGCTGACCAAAACGTCAGAGCGTCAGGGCCGGGTTATCGACCATGACAGCGCAGGCTCCATGGAGAAGAAGAAAATGGAAGGTTACTTCTAATGGCTACCAATATCGTTTGGCATCAACACGAGATCAATAAAGATACTCGCGGCGAAAGCCTTGGCCAAAAGCCGCGCGTATTGTGGTTAACCGGTTTAAGTGGCTCGGGTAAATCTACCCTGGCTAACCTACTGGAGAAGAAACTGCACGAACAAGGTAAGCATACTTACCTGCTCGATGGCGATAACGTGCGTCACGGTTTATGCGGTGATCTGGGTTTTAGTGATAAAGACCGGGTAGAAAATATCCGTCGTATCAGCGAAGTAGCTAAGTTATTTGTCGATTCTGGCATGGTGGTGTTAACCGCGTTTATTTCGCCGTTCCAGGCCGACCGCGACTTTTGTCGCAACCTGTTAGCCGACGGCGAATTTATCGAAGTATTCGTTGATACCCCACTGGAAGTTTGCGAACAGCGCGATCCGAAAGGTCTTTATAAAAAGGCCCGCAGTGGTGAAATTAAGCATTTCACCGGTATCGACTCTACTTATGAAGCTCCCCAGTCTCCGGAAGTACATTTGCAGTATCAGGATGAGCCAGCGGAACAAACCGCAGAGCGACTGTTCAACCTGCTTGAAGAAAAAGGATTATTATAATGGCGATTACGGATCCACTGGCACTTCAGGTGCTGGCCATCGCAAAAGAAGCTGGCGACAAGATCATGGACATTTACGACCGTGACTTTGCTATCTACGAAAAACAAGACACCAGCCCCTTAACCGAAGCTGATTTAGCTGCCCACAAGTCTATTGTGGCAGGTCTTGAAGCAATGTCAGAGCTGCCTATCCTGTCTGAAGAATCAGCCGATATCAGCTGGGACGAGCGTAAGACCTGGGATAAATACTGGTTGGTAGACCCACTCGATGGCACTAAAGAATTCATCAAGAAAAACGGTGAATTCACGGTAAATATCGCCCTGATCGACGGCGGAAAGCCAATTATGGGTGTGGTATACGCACCAGCACTGAGTAAGTCTTACGTGGGTGTGGTTGGCCAGGGTGCCTGGACAGAAACCGCTGAAGGCGTAACCCCCATCAGCGCTAAGCCACATCAACCGGGTGAGCTTTGGAAAGTCGTGGGCAGTCGCTCGCACCAAAGCCCTGAAATTCAAAATCTACTGGCGCAGCTTGAAGGCGAAACCGAACTGGTTGCCATGGGAAGCTCTTTAAAATTATGTCTGGTTGCTGAAGGTGAAGCCCACCTTTACCCACGCTTAGGCCCAACGTCTGAGTGGGATACCGGCGCGGCGCACGCGGTAGCATTAGCTGCCGGAGCCGACGTTACCGTACTGGACGCTGCTGACCCGCTGAACTCTGACGCCGAGGCTCTTACTTATAACCAGAAAGAGTCTGTGTTGAACCCTTATTTCCTCGTGAGTGCATAAGCATGAATAACGAAAACGCATTATTAAAAGAAGACATTCTGTCTTACCTAGAACAACACGAACAAAAAGATCTGCTCCGCTTCTTAACCTGCGGTAGCGTAGATGATGGTAAAAGTACCCTGATTGGTCGCCTGCTACACGACTCAAAAATGATTTTTGAAGATCAGTTAGCAGCTATTACTCAGGACAGTAAAAAAGTCGGTACCACTGGCGATAAAGTCGACCTGGCCCTGCTGGTAGACGGCCTGCAATCTGAGCGCGAGCAAGGCATTACCATTGACGTAGCCTATCGCTACTTCTCTACCGACAAGCGTAAATTTATTATCGCGGATACCCCGGGACACGAGCAGTACACCCGTAACATGGTAACCGGTGCCTCTACCTGTGACCTGGCAATCCTGATGGTTGATGCCCGTGCCGGCGTAAAAACCCAGACTCGTCGTCACTCATTCCTGGCTTCTTTGTTAGGTATCAAGCACGTTATCGTTGCGGTAAACAAAATGGACCTGATGGATTATTCTGAACAGGTTTATAAAGATATTCAGGCAGACTTCCTGGAGTTTTCCAAGCAGTTGAATATCACTGACATCCAGTTTGTGCCCATTTCGGCGCTGGAAGGTGATAACGTAGTAAACGTAAGCGAACATACACCTTGGTACACCGGTGAAACGCTGATGACCATGCTGGAAAACATCGAAATCCAGAAAGATGCTAACACCGAAGACTTCCGCTTCCCGGTGCAATACGTTAACCGCCCTAACCTCGATTTCCGTGGTTTTGCCGGTACCGTGGTATCTGGCTCGGTTAAGCCTGGTGATGAAATCACTGCACTGCCGTCTGGCAAGAAGTCGAAAGTAAAATCCATCGTGACCTTCGACGGTGACTTAGAAGTGGCTTATCCACCACTGGCTGTAACACTGACACTGGAAGATGAGATTGATATCTCACGTGGTGATATGATTGTAAAATCTGACAACCTGCCTCTGTTAAGCACTCAGTACAAGTCGCACCTGGTATGGATGGCTGATGAGCCAATGATGCCTAACAAGCAGTATTTGTTTAAATTTGCCAGCCAGATGACCCCAGGCTCAGTGGCAGAAGTTGATCACCTGATCGACGTAAATACCCTTGAGAAAACTCAGGGTGTTCACATGAACTTAAACGAAATTGCGGTGGTAGACCTTAAGTTTACGCAACCTGTGCCTTGTGATAACTACCAGAAAAACCGTGCAACCGGTGCGTTTATCGTGATTGATCGCCTGACCAACGGTACCGTTGGTGCCGGTATGATCATTGACGAAATAGCCAAGGACCAGCAGCATCAAACCCAGGAATTCTCAGCCTTTGAGCTGGAATTTAACGAGTTGGTACGCAAGCACTTCCCGCACTGGAATGCGCTCGATATTAGCAAGCTGTAGGAGCAGGTTCTCGCAAGATGGAACTTAACCAGCTACTGGTACTAATGTTTTTCTTTGGTACCATCGGGGCGCTGATTTTTACAAATCAGCGCCCTTCTACTGTATTTGCATTAACGGTGCTGGGGTTACTGACTACCCAGCAAATCACCTTTGATCAAATTCTTGATAACCTCACCAATAAGGGATTAATCACGCTTATTTTGCTGCTATTGGTTAGCAGCGCCATTGATAAAACCGCGTTTATTAAGCGCCTGGGTCGTAAACTGGTCACGGCCAGTTTCACCAAATCTTACTGGCGATTGTTCGGTCTCACTTTTTTCTCTTCGGCGTTACTGAATAACACGGCTATTGTGGCGAGTCTTATCGGCCCGGTAAAACAAAACCAGTATCATCCGGCTTCCCGATTACTGATCCCGTTGTCCTACGCGGCCATATTAGGCGGCACCGTTACTTTAATTGGTACGTCAACCAACCTTATCGTTGATAGTTTCTTACAAGAACATGGCCACCCGGGTTTCGGCTTTTTAGACTTTACCCTGTTTGGCTTAGTCGCTGGATTAAGCTGTGGTCTGCTGATGTTTATGCTCTCACCGCTGCTACCGGACATTGCCAGCAAACAACGGGATTACCGTGAGTACATCGTCGAAGCCGAAGTAAGTGAAGACTCAGAATTGGTGGGTAAAACCGTTGAGCAAAACCATTTGCGTAACCTGCCTGAACTGTTTCTGGTGGAGGTTGTTCGCCAGGGTAAGCTCATTACGCCGGTCAGTCCTGATTTAAGTATCCAGGCGGATGATAAGCTTATTTTCTCTGGCAATGTAAAGAACCTGGACACGCTGAGCCACATCAAAGGGCTTAAAACCTTTGCTGAGACAGACGGCATTTTGCGTGAAAACCTCACCGAGGTTATCGTTTCCAACCGCGCACAAATTATTGGCCAGACGATAAAAGCACTGGGCTTCAGAGCGCTGTTTGATGCTGCCGTGGTGGCTATTCGCCGTGACGGAGAGCAGCTTTCTGGCAAACTGGGAGAAATTAAACTGCAGGCAGGTGACTTTTTATTACTCGCAGCAGGCCCGGACTTCCACAGTCGGCACAATATCTCGAAAAACTTTTTTATTCTTTCTGAGCAGCGTATTGCTCGCCCTCTTTCCACACCGCAGGAGTGGATCACCGTGGGTGGCTTTTTACTTACTGTATTTCTTGCTGCCACCGACATGGTGCCGCTCGGCATTGGATTACTGTTTTTTGCCGCCGTTCTGCTGGGCGCAAGAGTCACCACAAACGGAGAAATAAAGCGTAACCTGCCATTAAACCTGATTGTGGTAATAGTGGGGGCATTATCGCTGGCTACCGGGCTCGAGCAGTCTGGCGTCATCGATTTAAGCACCGAGTTACTGCTGCCCTATCTGGCCGATACTAACTGGCTTATGGCACTCATTGTGGTGTATGTGCTTACCCTGCTTCTCACCGAGTTTGTTACCAATAACGCTGCTGCTGCATTAATGTTCCCCTTTGCCTACGGCCTGGTAGAAATCATTGGTGCACCGTTACTGCCGTTTGCTCTGGCGGTTGCCTTTGCAGCCAGTGCCAGCTTTATATCGCCCTATGGGTACCAAACGAACCTGCTGGTGTTTAACGCGGCCAACTATAAGTTCAGCCACTTTATTCGGTTTGGTTTACCCATTTCAATAATGTACTCATCCATTGTGATTGCATTGCTCAACTGGGTTTATTTCTGAGTAAAGCTACTGGAACACATCTAAAACAAATTGCGCCCGTTTCAGGGCGCAATTTATTGGTAAGCCTTTGCCCATCTACAAATCAGATTTATTGAATGAGTCGACCTGTTGAGGAAAGCCCGGATAGCGCCTTTCGGGCACTACCGGGGTAAAAAGATGCCCAGGCATCTTTTTAACAGTGGCTATCGGAACAACACTTTTTCTTTGTTGAACCAGAACACACAGAAGTACAACAGTGCACCGGCAATAACTGCAGTGGAAGAGAAGATGGCGAACAGTTGGAAGTAATCCATGGTGCCTTTAATCAGCTCTTTGATGGCCAGGGCTACGTTCGTTAATGGTACCCAGGCCCAACCACCTTTGAGTTCGACGCCGGGTAGCATTGCCAGCATAACCGGTACGATAACGGCAAACACCAGCGGCGTCATATAGCCTTGCGCTTCTTTAAAGCTGCGAGCGTAAATAGACAGACTCAATAATACCGCGGAGAAAATCGCCACCACGGGTACCAGCATTAAGAACATCAGCACAAAGTCGATAGCGTTGATGGCGCTCATAAACTCGCTAACCATTTTAATTGCCATTCCCTGACTGATTACCAGCCCCCACACAGCCATACTTGATACCGTAATCAAAGCCGAAGTGGCTCCTGCCAGCGCAATGGTAAGAAATTTACCTAACACCAATTTGTGGCGTTCAATAGGCGAAATAAGCAGTGTTTCCAGTGTGCCGCGCTCTTTCTCACCCGCGCCTAAATCAGTTGCCGGGATCATGGCGCCTTGTAAACAGAGCATAAAGATAAAGTACGGGATCATGCCGCCAATCTTTTCACCCCAGTTTTCGCGTTTGTCAGCCACATCGACTTTCTTAATCACAATTGGCTCAATCAGCGCCACTTGCTGTGACTCATCAAGCTCGAGTAAAGCGAAGGCTTTCTGCTGACTGCGCTCGGCATACACATCAACGATTTTATCCAGTCGGCGGCGAACCATGTTAAGGCCAGCATCATTTAAGTAGAGGCTCAGCTCGATCTGGCCACTTTGCAGCGCGTCCTCACTAAAGTTATCCGGAATAACCAGCACGAAATCAGCCTGTTCCGATTTTACAAAAGCCGCAATATCCTCACCTTCATCAATCATAACCTGATTGAACAAATCAGATGCAGCTAAGTCTTCAACCAGAGCCGGTGCATACTGAGCCCCCACTACGGCATAATCGAGCACTTTATTTTCGGCTTTATCAACCGCCTTACCGGCAAAAAACATCACCACACCAATCAATAGCGGAAACACCAGGATTGGCAATGCCACCATGAAAAATAACGTTTTTCTGTCGCGCAGCAGTTCTTTAATTTCTTTCAGCATGACTTTCCACATAACTACGCTCCCTGATTGATGACATGCATAAATGACTTGTGAAGTGACCCTTCCGCCTGCGCTTTAAACGCATCAAAGGAGTCAGAAAAATGGGTCTTGCCATGATGAATAACGGTTACCCGATCACACAATTCCGCTACCTCATCCAGGTGATGAGTGGAAAAAATCACCGGCACGCCCTGATCTTTCAGGCGACGGATAAAGTCCAGCACCGTTTGCGCGGCCATAATATCCAGGCCTGTTGTAGGTTCATCCAGAATAACCACTTTCGGGTCGTGCACCACCGCACGGGCAATGGCGGTTTTTTGTTTCATACCGGTCGAGAAATTCTCACTGCGACGGTCCAGAAAGGTGTGCATATCCAGAATATCAGCCAGTTCGCTGATTTTCGCATCGATCTGTTCTTCAGTCATACCATGCAGTTGACCAAAGTAGGCTATGTTTTCGCGACCAGTCAAACGTCCGTATAACCCGGTGGAGCCTGACAAAAAGCCAATCATCTGGCGAGCAACAACAGGTTTGGTTACCACATTGGTGCCATTAATAATGATTTCACCACTGTCGGGAGTGAGTGCAGTGGATAACATCCGCAACGTGGTGGTTTTACCGGCGCCATTCGGGCCTAATAACCCCAGCACCTCACCGGATTCACAGTAAAAGGACACGTCCTGTACAGAATGGAAAAACCGCCCTTTTAAACGAGGATCCTTTTTTTCCTGATCGCTGAGCTTTTTAGGATTCTCAACGGCGAATTTTTTTGCCAGATTTGAGATTTCTATCATTATCCTTCCCTAAGTTATTGTTATTGGTCCGTTTGGCTTGTGAAACTTCGTTACATTTTTTCACGCAAACCGATGGTAATTATGAGTATACTGGCATGACTAAAAATAATAATCTGCAGAAATGTTACAAAATATAAGGAGTCAGGGATGTCGGAAGTCACCAATCCGTTCCAGGCATGCAATAACATCTTTTTTAAACCTAACGGCGTGTTCAAAGCCATCGACGAAAAAAACAACTGGTCCTGGATACCATTTTTCGTTGTCATTTTGATGAGTGTGTTACCCGCTTACCTGTATATCAACTTTGTTGACTTCGAGTGGTATAAAAATATGTTGGTAGATACTCAGTATGGCGAATTGAGCCCCGCAGAACAGGATAACATCCGCGGTAACATGGCCCAGCCCCAGGTCATGGTAGCCATGATAATGTTCGGAATTCTGGGCCCTATTGTGTTTAACGCTATTCTGGCACTCTATCTGAACCTGACAACGAAGTCCGACGAAGAAAATCTAAACGGTTACACCGACTGGTATGGCTTTACCTGGTGGGCAGGCATGCCGGTTGTGGTTAGCACTTTACTGGGTATTGCACTAATCTCCATTGAAGATAACCATCAGATATTACCCACTATACTCAGCCCTTTATCCGTAGCCTATGTCTTTAATGTGAGTATGGAATCAGACTGGTTCGGTTTCGCTCAGGCATTGCGGCTGGAAACGTTATGGTCGGTCTATCTGATAACGGTAGGTATTACCCAGTGGACCAGTTTCGACACCAAAAAGTCTGCAATTATCGCAGCGGCTCCCTTTGTAATTATCATGGGTGTCTGGGCGCTGATTAAGCTTTTCTAAGTTTGGTAAAGCGGCAATTGAACGGTGGCTGGCGCGTTAGGCGCCAGTGGCCGAAAATATCCTGTATCGACATAAAATGCCTCGCTCTGTTCCGAATACCAGCCTGGTATCCCCAGCAATGGAATGGGTTTTAAGGTGTTTTTTGCCGCCAACCCGTCAAGTTTAGTAAGCCGCTCAGACAATGCCACATCTATCATCTTATAGCGGGTTTTCTCATCCATTTTCTCAAACCCTGCAGGCACAATCACCGCAAGCCATTTTGCCGTTAAGCCAATAAACGGGTCCAGCAACATTTCGTAAAGGGCATGACCAATAATCACTGGAAACAACGTGTTGCCCCATTCGTGCTGATTATCAACCAAACATTCCTGCCACTGATGGTTTGCCAACCTTTCCAACAGTTGATTACCTTTTTCGAGTTTGTCTTGTGGCAGGGCAATCACCAGCCCGCATTCATCAAAATGGGTAATGCGATTACGTTTAGGGGTTCTGGGGTGAATGCCAAACTGCGCAATTTCCTCACAGTGCAGTGTATTAATCAGCTTTTTGCTGCGCGGAAATGCTATCCACATCATCGCATTAAAGGTGTCATGCCAGTTGGTGCGTGTTGGCACCTGATTTTCCTCAGCGATAAACACTTCATAATAGCGCTTTGCTAAATCGGCCTGGTCATCATCAATGAAGTCCGGACCTGCCCAGCCTTCGTCCATCAGTCTGGCATAGTCATTAAGTTGTGGCGCACTAAGCGGATTGCGGCCTGCCATCCTGAAAGTGGAAAATAAAGTGTCTAGTGGCAAAGAGGATGATCTTGCTGAATCGGGGTGTGAAGACATGAGAAAACGAGGATATCTTAGCAGTTCAATTTTGTACTGAATTCTCTATACTGGAAAGCTAATGTAAAGCAATCAGAGAAAAATAAATGAAAAAAATCCTCCTGTTGCCGTTAGTTGTTTCCTCAGTAGCGTGGTTATCTGCCTGCTCACAGGAACCTGCGGCCACAACTTCGACAGAACAAAACAACTTTGATGCGGTATATAACAGCATTACTGCCGACAAAATTGCGCCGCCTCTTAAGACCCTGGCGTCTGATGAATTTGAGGGGCGTCTGCCAACGACAGCAGGGGAAAAGAAAACCCTCGATTTTCTGGTTTCAGAATTTAAACGACTTGGCCTTGAACCGGGCAACGGCGACAGTTACCTGCAAGCGGTGGAGTTGATGGAAATTACCGCCGATCCGGGCATGACCATGACCATTGGCAATCACACTTTTGACTACAAAACCGATATGGTTGCCGGCTCCAAACGTGAGCAGGATGTGGTAACACTTACCGATTCAGAGCTTGTTTTTGTCGGTTATGGCATTAATGCTCCGGAATACGAATGGAATGACTACGAAGGCCTGGATGTAACCGGTAAAACCGTAGTAATTCTGGTTAACGACCCAGGATTTGAAAACCCGGAAGGCGGTAAATTTCAGGGCACTACCATGACCTATTACGGTCGCTGGAGCTATAAATACGAAGAAGCCAGCCGTCAGGGCGCCGCGGGTGCCATTATTGTTCATGAAACAGCTCCGGCTTCTTATGGCTGGTCGGTGGTGGCTAATAGCTGGAGTGGCCCGCAGTATGGCCTGGTTAGCCCGGATAAAGGTGCCAGCCGCGTAGCCGTTGAAGGATGGTTAACCCTGGACGCGGCTACCCGTGTTTTCGCCGATGCCGGCCTTGATTTCGAGGAAGAAAAAGCTAAAGCCATGCAAGGCCCCTATTCCGTGCCACTCGAGCAGAACATGTCGGTAACTGTGCAAAACACCTATCAGGCCTCAACCAGTTACAATGTGCTGGCTACCCTGCCCGGAAGCGAAAAACCGGATGAGCATGTGATTTACACGTCGCACTGGGATCATCTGGGCAAGGATGAAAGTCTTGAGGGCGATCAGATCTATAACGGCGCACACGATAATGCTACCGGTACTGCCGCCGCATTGGTTATGGCTGAGGCCTTTAGTAAACTCACTCCCGCGCCAAAACGCTCTGTGTCATTTTTAATTGTCACCGCCGAGGAACAGGGCTTACTGGGATCGAAGTACTACGCCGACAACCCGATTATCCCGCTTAATAAAACCGTGGCCAATATCAACATGGATGCCATGAATGTGCTGGGTAAAACCAAAGACATCGCGGTAATTGGCATGGGTAAATCCGATCTTGAAGAAGAGCTGACTATTGCAGCGACTCGTCAGGGTCGTACTGTCACTCAGGAAGATCGTCCTGAGGCGGGCTATTACTATCGTTCCGATCATTTCAGCTTTGCCAAAGTGGGTGTTCCGGCGCTCTATGCCAAAGGTGGAAGCGAGCCCTTTGACGAAGAAACCGCGAAATATCGTAAACGTACCAGCGTGATAGTGACCGGCTGTTATCATCAGGTCTGTGACAAGTTTCGGGACGACTGGGATCTGAGCGGGATATCTCAGGATACCCAGCTATTAATGGAAGTTGGTTATTTAGTCGCCAACAAAGACAGTTGGCCGCAATGGCGTGAAACCAGTGAGTTTCAGCGCAAATAATCAGCCCCCTTCAGAAAACCGCCGCTTTCGGCGGTTTTTTTTATCTAAATGTTTAAATAGACCAGATTGTACTTGCATTTTTTGCTCATGCTGGCACATTCAGTAGTCGCGAGTGTAAAGGTTTTATCCTGCAAAAAAATAATCCACCGCTGTACGTCAATTCGAGCACCGACAGAAAACATTATCCTTTAACTATGTGACAAGAGAGAACGCTTCTTATGTGTGGTATTTTCGGTATCTTAGATATCAAAACCGATGTGTCTGAACTCAGAACCCAAGCTTTGGAACTAACCAAAACGCTGCGTCACCGCGGCCCTGACTGGTCGGGTATCTGGAATAATGACAATACCATTTTGTGTCACGAGCGTTTAGCAATCGTCGATGTTGATACGGGTGCCCAGCCACTGATCAGTGACAACGGTCACCAGGCTCTGGCTGTAAATGGTGAGATCTACAACCACAAGCAGCTCGCTAAAGAGCTGGACACTCCTTACAACTTTAAAACCCGCTCTGACTGCGAGGTCATTCTGCCGCTGTATCAACAGCGCGGTGTTGAGTTTATTGATGATTTACAAGGCATGTTTGCGTTCATTCTGTATGACGAAAAAGAAGATGCCTATCTGATTGCCCGTGACCATATTGGTATTATCCCGCTGTATACCGGTTACGACGAACACGGTAATTTCTACGTGGCTTCCGAGATGAAAGCGCTGGCCCCGGTTTGTAAAACGATTAGTGAATTTCCTCCGGGCCACTATATGTGGAGCAAAACCGGTGAAATGGTGAAGTACTATAAGCGCGACTGGATGGAATACGACGCCGTTAAAGACAACGAGTCGAACATCGAAGAACTGCGCGTAGCCTTCGAAAAAGCGGTTAAATCTCACATGATGTCAGACGTACCTTACGCCGTGCTGTTATCTGGTGGTCTGGACTCATCACTGGTTTCTGCTGTCGCCGCCAAATACGTTGCCAAACGGGTTGAAGATGAAGACAAATCCGATGCCTGGTGGCCGCGTTTGCACTCATTTGCTGTAGGCCTTGAAGGTGCCCCCGATTTAGTGGCTGCCCAGAAAGTTGCAGAAATGATTGGTACGGTGCACCACGAAATCCACTTTACTATTCAGGAAGGTCTGGATGCCATTCGTGATGTGATTTATCACCTGGAAACCTACGACACCACCACTATCCGTGCCGCTACGCCAATGTACCTGATGACCCGTAAGATTAAAGCAATGGGTATTAAAATGGTACTGTCGGGCGAAGGCTCTGATGAAATCTTCGGTGGTTACCTGTACTTCCACAAGGCACCGAATGCTAAAGAGTTTCATGAAGAGACGGTACGTAAACTCGACCGCCTGCACATGTTCGATTGCGCCCGTGCTAATAAAGCTACCTCGGCGTGGGGTGTTGAAGCCCGTGTCCCCTTCCTGGATAAAGAATTCATGGACGTGGCCATGCGCCTCAACCCGAAAGACAAAATGTGTGGTAACGGCAAAATGGAAAAGTACATTCTGCGTGAAGCCTTTGATAACGGTGAAACGCTGCCGCCAGAAGTGTTATGGCGTCAGAAAGAACAGTTTGGTGACGGTGTAGGTTACTCCTGGATTGACTCAATTAAGGATTTTGTTGCCAACGAAGTAAGCGATCAACAGCTGGCTTCTGCGGAGTTCCGCTTCCCAATCAATACCCCGGATACCAAAGAAGGTTACTACTACCGCACAATCTTTGAAGGTTACTTCCCGCAAGAAACTGCAGCTCGCTGTGTACCTGGCGGTAAGTCAATTGCCTGTAGTACGGTTGAAGCCCTTGAATGGGATGAGAGCTTTAAGAACAATGCTGACCCGTCTGGCCGCTCCATGCAGGGCGTACACGGCAAAGCATAACTTTTGCTTACCTACTAAAAAAAACAGCACCTTTAGGTGCTGTTTTTTTCTACTGATTATTCTTTATTAGGGGCGCTTTGGGGCGTATGGATCTGCGGATCAAACCATAAGGCTTTATCATCCAGCGGCGTTTCTTTAGGGAGTAATGGATTCTCCAGGTGAAATACCTTGCGCTCAGCTACGTTGACTTTAAGCAACGCCTCACGATGATGGCTGACAAAGATATTATCGAAAGAGCCGTCTTCCAGGGCTCTTCGTAATCCCGTTTCAATCAGCCTCGCCATGGTAGGATTGGAACGATTCACAAAGAAATACATTGCCGCCGGATAATGCATAACCAAAGATGGCTCGAGTACAATATCGTCATCCAGTGAAAGGGCATTTAATTCTCCCAGTACTTCACTAACGGCCCGTGGGAAAAAGTCGCCCTGTTTTAACTCCAGGCGATTAAATGCCTCGGGAAACTCAGACACAGTGAGCACATTAAACCCGTTAGACTGCAATATTTTAGTATCCGGCCACTCGGCACCCTGTAACGCCGTTAAAGGGGTTAAATTCCGGACTTCGCGGATGTTATGAAACTTGGCGGACAAGTCCTGGTTAATTAAAAACACGCGCCAGCCAATCAACCCTTTATGAATAGGGATACGAATCGGTAGCAGCTCCTTCTCGCGCTGTATATCCGTCATCACCCAAACGATGTTGATTTCGCGATTTTCCTTTAACTGCCGAATGGCCTTGCCCTGCAGCAAAATGCGTTCAGACGGCGTAAGTGTATAACGCACTCCGGTTTTACTAAGCGCCAGTTTGAGCAGCGTTAACGGATAATCGTGACGACTGTCGCTTTCATTTATGGGGCGCGGGTAATGAATAGACCAGTTGGCAGCACTGACGTTTAGCGTCCACAGTAACAGTATAAATACCAGTCCAATACCGTGATAAGTCCTGCCGCGCAGTAGGGTAAAAATGTGCTTTTTCATTGGCCCGGCCTCAAGCGATGCCGACGTACTTATGCGTTTGCAATGACAAACGCCAGTTACGTTCGATACAGGTTTTAATGGCCAGTTCTGTGGCTCTGGGCTGCTGGCTGATGGGCTGCAGACAAATGATGTCTGGTACCGCGTCCAGGCGCGACAGTAGCGCGTCCAGCTCATCAATGTGCTTTTGCATGGCGATGGGGTGTTTGATTTCGTTTGCGCGTTCAAGAGCGCTGGTCAGAATATCGAAGCCCCCTTTCATATTGATTTTTGGCGAAACCGTTACCCAGGTGTCTTTGGCACAGCGCACTTCAAACGCGCCACTGGTTTCAATTTGGGTGGTGTAACCATGCTCATGAAGTAACTCAGTGAGCTCTGTTAAATCGTACATGCAGGGCTCTCCGCCTGTCAGCACAACATGTTTGGCCTGATAGCGCTGCTGCTCAAACAGAGCCAGTAAACCCAGTTCTGAAATACCGAAATAGCGCTCTGACTCAGCGGCTTTATTTATCACTGCATCAACGCTGTCTATCATGTTCTCGTTCAGTTCCCAGGTGTGTTTAGTGTCACACCACGGACACCCTACCGGGCACCCTTGCAGGCGCACAAACACCGCTGGCACGCCGGTATATACACCTTCGCCCTGGATGGTTTCGAACATTTCATTGATATTGAGTCGTTGATCTGTCAATTGTTTAATCCTGTCGTGATTCTTGTTGGGATTCTAGCAGGGATAGCATAAAATTCCGTTATCATTTATTAAATTATACCTGTTATGTCTGAAAAAGTGATTGTTATCTATTCCGGCGGCATGGACTCGTTTACCGTGCTTAATAAAGCGCTGGAAGATGGAAAGTCGCCCATGGCACTGTCTTTCAATTATGGCCAGCGCCATAAAAAAGAGCTCGATTATGCTGCGCGGGTGTGTGCCGAATTATCGATCCCCCATAAAATTGTCGATATCTCGGCTATTAACGACCTGATAGGTGGCTCAGCGCTTACCAGCGATATTGAGGTACCTGAAGGGCATTACGAAGAGCCCAGCATGAAAACCACCGTTGTGCCTAACCGCAATATGATCCTGCTTTCTATGGCAGTGGGTTATGCTGTGAGTGAAGAGGCCACGAAGGTTTACTACGGAGCCCACTCAGGTGACCACGCAATCTATCCGGATTGCCGTCCTGAATTTGTCGAGAAAATGAATGATGTGTGTGCCATCGCCAATTACGAGGCGGTTGAGATAGTCACCCCTTACCTTAAAGTAAGTAAAACGGCTATTCTCACTGACGGCCTGAGAATGGGTCTGGATTACGGCAAATCCTGGACCTGTTATAACGGCCGGGAAAAAGCCTGTGGCCAGTGTGGTGCCTGTCAGGAGCGTCTTGAAGCGTTCCGGGATAATGGCAGAACAGACCCGTTGGACTATGAATAAATAAACGTTTACCTTATTGACTAACCCCATTAAAGGAGTTTTACCATGCAAGTAGTCCTGTTAAGCCTTGTCGGTTTAGCTCTGGGGTTGGCTTTACCCGCCCTCGCTAACCAACGCATTGCGGTGCAAATTAAGGGATATGATGACGGCGTAAAGTCCACTGCCGGGCAGGATTACAAAGAAGCGGTGCTGTTTGCTAAGCGTGAAGCCATTGAACGTGCTGGCGTTTCCGTAAAATCGCTCACCACCATGGAAGATTATCTTATCAAATCTGATTACATTGAAAGCCAGGCTGAAGCAGTGCTGGAACCTGGTTACGATGTTCTCGACATTGGTTATCAACCTGATGGCAGCTACCTGGTTGTATTAACCGGAAAAGTAAGTCTGATGACAAAAGCCAGTGAGGCTGATAAACAGCCTCCTGCTCCTGAGTCAATGCTGTTGACGGCGTTAAGCCGCTTATCGGCATCGCCACAGGAATTTGAGCTCAGCCTGGGCGACATTGGCAACTACCCGATTGAAAAAGCCTATTTTGCCAACGACGAGCAGTTTGTTATCCATTATGATTTCCGCAATGGTGTGATGACCTTAAACAATATCAATAAAGGCATTATGCGCCTGGCAGGTACCTATCGCACCGATACGGACTCCGGCAGCGTTGAACTGGATTTTAATCCTGACGGCAGTGCAGAAGGACACTGGAAATTCTTTCTGGCCAGTGGTGCAATGACCATCCGCAAAAAATAAAGCGCCTGATGATTTCTCATTAAGGCGCTTATTTAACCGCGTAATCTTACTTTTGGCTTTCGGTAATAAAGTAGCTGAGCTCTTTAATACAGTGGCGCAGTACCGGGTTTAACCGGGTATTCTTGCCATTCATCACAAACAGCTCATGGCTGAATTCAAACAGATTACCGTTAGCAATAGACACCAGTCCTAACGCGACACCCTGCTCTTTGGCCATGTAGTCTGGCAATAACGCGACATACTCACCGGTCATCATGGCCGACATCGCGGCATCAAATGAATCAGAGAATGTCTGAATAGCCAGGCGACGATCGCCATCAATGTAATTGGCCGATGATAAGCCCGAAATGCCGATGGCCGGGTAATCTTCGATTCTGACGTTTTCAGGTAAAGCATCCACATCCCGGTACTTGGCCAACGGATGAGAAGGCGCACAGTACAACCGGCCTTTACAAGACGTACCAATGGGGTGGAAAGTCACCGATTCCGGTTTCACCATGTCGTAGGTGGAGATCACCAGATGACATTCACCCGACAGCGCCACGTGTTCAACTTCGTTATAGAGACGGGTTTGAATATTCACATGAATATCATCAAACTTTTTCATGGTGCTTTTTACAGCCCGGCTTACTGCAAGATGCATAGACAGCGGCAGGCCAGCCATCAATACCAGAGTAATGTGACCAGAATAGTCGTCGTGCAGTGATTTTAAATTAAAAACAAAGTTATCGAAGGCATTAAAGATACGTTTGGTTTCCTGAAAAACCACCTCGCCTTCTTTGGTCATCTGAAAGCCACCGCGACCACGATGACAAAGCACGAGATCCAGCCGTTCCTCAAGCTTTTTGATGGCAGCACTGATATTGGGACGCTGCATTCTTAATACCGGCTCAGCTGCCGTGAAGCCATTACAACTGGCTACCGCATAGAATACCCGCAGTAGTTTGATATCAGATTCTTGTAATCGGTTTAACATGATTGCACCCAAAATAGGTATAGTTATCAATACTCAAACCATAATAGGCACAGTACACAATATTTACAATCATATTTTTCGTGTTCAATAGCCAAAGCAGGAAAATACTGCTCTGGCGGGCCGTGCCGGCAACACTTCAATTGTTAAGAGAGGGCAACTACCTGCTTTCTTAGTTGCTCAATTTCATCCCGTAACGACGCCGCTTTTTCAAACTCCAGCTCTTTGGCACATTCGAACATTTGCTTTTCCAGTTCGCTCACCTGCGCCATCAGCTCGGTGGCCGAAGCCGCTTTAGCAGCCTTCTTAGACTCCGCCACTTTGCGCAACTTAACCTGACCGGAACCCGGTGCTACCGAATCGCCCAGGTCCATTATGTCAGTGATTGGCTTATTCAACCGTTGTGGGGTTATGTTATTGGCCGTATTGTGCTCTATTTGTTTCGTGCGGCGACGCTCAGTTTCATCAATCGCCTTGCGCATGGAGCCGGTAATGGTATCGGCATACAAAATGGCTTTACCATTAACATGACGCGCCGCCCGGCCCATGGTTTGAATGAGGGACTTTTCAGCGCGCAGGAAGCCTTCCTTGTCCGCATCGAGAATCGCTACCAACGATACCTCAGGCATATCCAGACCTTCCCGCAGCAGGTTTATTCCCACCAGTACATCAAATTTACCCAGGCGCAGGTCACGAATGATCTCAATCCGCTCCACCGTATCGATATCCGAGTGTAAATACCGTACTTTTACGCCATGCTCGTTAAGATACTCACTTAAATCCTCGGCCATGCGTTTTGTCAGTGTGGTGATGAGTACCCGTTCATCCACCGCTACCCGCAGTTGAATTTCAGACAGCACGTCATCTACCTGCGTGGCCACAGGGCGTACTTCGATAACCGGATCCAACAAGCCGGTGGGGCGCACCACCTGTTCAACCACGTCGCCATCGGATTTCTCCAGTTCATAGTTACCTGGCGTGGCTGACACATAAATGGTTTGTGGTGAGATATGCTCGAATTCATCAAACTTGAGCGGCCGGTTATCCAGTGCCGACGGCAACCGGAACCCGTATTCCACCAGGGTTTCCTTGCGCGAGCGGTCACCTTTGTACATTGCGCCGATCTGCGACACCGTAACATGAGATTCGTCGATAAACATCAGACCATCAGCCGGTAAGTAATCCAGCAATGTTGGTGGTGGCTCGCCAGGCGCCCGACCAGAGAGGTAGCGTGAATAGTTCTCAATCCCGGAGCAATAGCCCAGTTCCAGCATCATTTCGATGTCGAACTGAGTGCGCTGAGAGATGCGCTGTTCTTCCAGCAGTTTATTGACTTCCAGCAGTTGCTTTTTGCGGTCGGCAAGCTCATCTTTAATACGGTCCACCGCGCTGAGAATTTTTTCCCGCGGTGTTACATAGTGCGTTTTAGGGAAAACGGTCGCCCGCACCACGTTTTTCTCAACGGAACCGGTGAGCGGATCAAACAGACTGATGCGATCAATTTCTTCATCAAACAGTTCTACCCTCACCGCCTGTTTCTCAGAGTCCGCCGGAAAAATATCAATCACATCGCCGCGCACCCTGAACGTGCCCCGTTCAAAAGCCAAATCGTTACGCTTATATTGCAACTCGGCCAGACGTCTTAAAATATCACGCTGGTTGATGGTATCGCCGGTGCGCAAATGCAGCAGCATTTTCATGTAGGATTCCGGATCGCCCAAACCGTAGATGGCCGAAACACTGGCCACAATCACTACATCACGACGCTCCATAAGCGCTTTAGTCGCCGACAACCGCATTTGTTCAATGTGGTCGTTTATCGAGGCATCTTTCTCAATAAAGGTATCGGTGCTCGGTACGTAAGCTTCAGGCTGATAATAGTCATAGTAAGACACAAAATACTCTACGGCATTATGCGGGAAGAATTCCTTCATCTCGCCGTATAGCTGCGCCGCCAGGGTTTTATTGTGTGCCAGCAACAATGTGGGGCGTTGTACCTGGTTAATAATATTGGCCATGGTGAAGGTTTTACCTGAACCGGTTACCCCTAACAGCGTTTGATGAGCAAGACCGCTTTCCAGTCCGTCCACCAGCGCTTCAATCGCTGTGGGCTGGTCGCCCGCAGGCTGATATTTGGAAACAAGCTCAAAGCCTTTATCTGCCATGTTATAAAACCTTTATTCGTGTGTTTGTACAGAGACTACCCGCAAAGACCGTCGGAACCAGTACACCGATACCACAGCCATTAATAAGTTCGCTATCACCGCGCCGGTAAAGATACCCTGCAAGTCATAAAATACGCCCATGGTTATGGTGATCGGCACAAAAAAGACGAACAGCCGAATCACACTAAGTACCAGCGCCGACATAGGCAAATGAATCGCATTTAGCGAGGAATTGGTGAGGATAACGATGCCCTGTAAACCATACCCTAAAGGTACAATAACCAGAAACATCTGGATCAATTCAGCCACCTGTTGCTCTTTGGCAAACAGCGATGCCAACAGGCCAGAGCACAGCCATAACACCACACTGATAAACAATTGCCACGCCAGCACAAATTTTACTATCAGCCAATACGCGTCTTTGACGCGACCAATGCAATTGGCGCCCATGTTTTGACTAATGAACGGCGGTAATGACATCGATAGCGCCAGCACCACTATGGTAGTGAATGACTCCAGCCGACTCCCTACCCCCCAGGCAGCGACGGCTTCTTCGCCATACCCTGCAACAACGCGGGTCAGAATGGCACCGGCAATAGGCGTAAGCATATTAGCGCCGGCAGCCGGCAGCGCAATATGCAAGATAGAGCGACTACGTTCAGCCAACTCTTTGACTGTTAACAGACGGGGTAAAATATAATTACGTTGCCTGGCCAGCAAATACAGAATCCACACTGAACAAACAATCCAGGAAATAAGTGTAGCCAGGGCTGCACCACCAATGCCCATGGCTGGCACCGGACCCAAACCAAAAATAAACAGCGGATCCAGCAGCGCATTGATGCCACCGCCCGTGGCCATAATAATGCTCGGTGTTTTGGTGTCGCCGCGGGCGCGTAGTATGCTATTCCCCACCATCGGCATAGCGAGAAACACCGAAGCAAAGTACCAGATTTCCATATAATCATGAATATGCGGCATCAAATGTTGCTGAGCGCCCAGTAACTGAAACACAAAATCAATACTGAAGCCACCGCACAAAGCAAGAATGCCTACCATAATGAAAGACAGCATCAGTGCCCCGGAGCCAGTCTCCCGGGCGCCATCCTGCTTGCCCTGTCCGGCCAGGCGGGCGATCACGGCTGAGGTCCCGATACCGAGACCAATGTTCAAACTGATTAGTGTAAAAGTTACCGGAAAAGTAAAACTGATTGCAGCCAGTGGCTCAGTACCCAGCAGGCTTACAAAAAAAGTATCAATAAGGCCAAAGCTCATCATCATGATCATGCCAATGATCATGGGAACGGTCATGCGTTTTAACGACTCGGCAATATCACCATTGATTAAATCTCGTGATTTATCCTGCTTCACTCTGCTCACTTATAACTTTAATAGACTGACGTTACTGACTGCCTGCCCGGCATCATGTGGCAAACAACGAGGTAGTTTAAGATTACTACGTAGCATCTTGCCCGGAATGGTTAATTAATTTGGCGATTTTTAAAGCCAATAGATGTAATGTCCAAGTGTAATCGACCGCGTCAGTGAACAACAGGGATTTATCAAATAAAAACGCTAGAACATAAACCGGCAACATTTCCGCTCTTTTTATCAATTTCACGATTAATAACGGAAACTTATTTGTTCATATTTCACCCAGATACTATTGTGACAACCTATACATAAGCAATCAGGCGCTTAGAACGTGTATCTAAGCAAATCCGGTCCTTCATCCTGTAAACCGAATAACTTTTAAACAGCGTACAAAATTGTGTATTAAGTGAATTTATTGTTAACAAAGCGTTACCACACCCATTACCTCAGCGTTTAACACACAAGAAAAATCATGTCTATCCCCAAAATTAAAAAAATGACATACATTCGTCTATTACCCAATAGATTTAATATAAATTATTGTTTTTATTAAATTTTAAACCACCACAATGTGACAACTATGTGACAATAAATTGACTTACGTGCAGTGCTCTCTCTCTTCCGACAATTCTATCAACATAGTTATCCACAGATTTGGTGGATAACTAATTAAGAGCCAGTATTGGCGCGGCTTAGACGTTAATCGACAGCATTTTTTGTAAGTAACGACTAACCTTGTGAGAATACCTCAATGGTTACATATTTATGAAAATCTGTATATAAAAACAGTATTCAATAGTTTTTTAATAGCTTTTAGTTATAAATTTATTTATTTAAATTACTAAAGTAACACAGAGCATCCCTGTTTCTTCCACAACTGACATTAACCTAATAATATTCAATGAATTAGCCTTGTAAGCCTGAGTAAAGTCGAAAAAACATGCGTTTCGTTTGTTTTTTGAGCTGAAACAACGCTACATGACATTTTTTGTCCAAACGAAAGAAAATTTTCACGAAGTTTGTTGACACAAGAATCTTACGTCATTAATATTCGCCTCCGTTGAAACACAGGTCCCCCTTAGCTCAGTTGGTTAGAGCGACGGACTGTTAATCCGCAGGTCCCCCGTTCGAGTCGGGGAGGGGGAGCCAAGTTTCAATAGTAAGTAGTAAGATATAGTGTTCCCCCTTAGCTCAGTTGGTTAGAGCGACGGACTGTTAATCCGCAGGTCCCCCGTTCGAGTCGGGGAGGGGGAGCCAACTTACTGGCTCCAGCTCTATTTAAGCAATCCCCTCTATTACCCAAACAATCTTAATTTCAATGCATAGTAGCGTTATGTTTGTTATATGTGTTTTTCAATTTCGATTGCTAACGAATTATGACCCGCATTGTTTTTCTTGTTCAGCTCCTGGTTGTTACTCAACTGCTGTTTAGCAGTTTCAGCCTGGCACAAACCGTATCCACCCCGTCGCCATCGGCCCAGGTATCTGCGCAAAGCTGGCAGATTCTGCAGGAAATCGTAAGTGACGTTGGCGCCCGCCCTGCAGGCAGTTCTAATGAACGCAGGTTGCTGCATGACTTTACCAACCGGTACTGGAGCCAAAGCACAGGAGTTCCCGTTAATAGTCAGCCGGTAACGTTTACTGTACGGGGCAGCAAAAAGCGCAGTGCGAATGTTTGGCTCACGTTTCCAGGCAAATCAGGGGAGCATCTGGTCATCGGTGCTCACGCCGACTCTACGGGAGAAGATGAAGGTTCTCAGGGCGTAACAGATAACGGTATCGCCGTAGCGTTGCTGTTAGCTCTTGGCCAACAGCTCAGCACCATGGAACTTGAAGACTCTGTAACTCTGGTGCTGTTTGGTGCCGAAGAAGTGGGTTTGTTTGGTTCGCAAGCTTTTACAACAGCCCTGCAGAACGACCGTCGTTTCTTAACCGGCGCTCCCTTCCCCACTGCAATGATTAACCTGGATACTATCGCAGGTGGTGATTACCTGTATGTCCACAGTCCGACTAAGAAAGTTTATAAACGATGCGATAAAGTCGAGAGCTATAATTCGTCTGCGTCGGTGCGCGATGCATTGATGAGCGTTGCCAGCGCCAACTCCCTGCCGTTTAGGTTACATCCTGCTTATCCTGGCTACCCACAAGGTGAGACCGGTGAATGGTCAGATCATGCGCCTTTTGCCTGTGCTGGTATTCCTGTCGGTTATATTGAAGCCACCAATTTTTCGATTAATGGGCGTGATGGTTACGACGGCTATTCACAGGCACTGCATCCATCACTGTGGGATTGCTTCGACCGTAGTGAGAAAACCGCCTGTAATCCCGAACAGGAACAACGGTGGGGTTATATCTGGCATACCCAGGCTGATCGCCTGGACAAATTAAATCAACTTTACCCCGGACGACTGCGAACACAATTAAATGCAGTCACTGAACTTCTGTTCAATTTTCTTACCGGCGATAAATCACTTCAGTCAGCCAGTGACTGATCTTCACCCGCCTGTTCCGCATACAAAGGCGCAATCGGTGTAATACATCGTCAATCAATCGGTTAGCCAATCGGTTAGCTAGCAAAAACTAAGTCGAACAACATTGTTAATTGCAGGCAAAATATTAGATAATACGGAGCTAATATTTATGACCTGTCCGGCATCTTAGTCAAACAGGCCCTGATGGCAAAATTCTGAATAACGGTGTAAGCAAAACCTGATGACCGAATTTCTACTGTTACTGATCAGTACAGTCCTGGTAAATAACTTTGTTCTGGTGAAGTTTCTCGGACTCTGCCCGTTTATGGGTGTGTCCAGTAAGCTCGAAACCGCCATAGGCATGTCAATGGCCACCACTTTCGTGCTAACCCTGGCATCCGTGTGCAGCTACCTGGTTGAAACCTACCTGCTGCAGCCTTTGGGCATCAGTTTCTTGCGCACACTAAGCTTTATTCTGGTTATTGCTGTAGTGGTCCAGTTTACTGAAATGGTCGTTCACAAAACCAGCCCGACGCTGTACCGGTTGCTGGGTATTTTCCTGCCTCTGATTACCACCAATTGTGCAGTACTTGGGGTGGCTCTGCTCAATCTCACCGAACAGCATAATCTGGTAGAGAGTATTGTTTATGGTTTCGGCGCCGCAGTGGGGTTTTCACTGGCCATGATATTGTTCGCCGCTATGCGCGAAAGGCTGGCAGCAGCCGACGTGCCTACGCCATTTAAAGGCGCCTCTATCGCTATGATCACGGCCGGATTAATGTCATTAGCTTTTATGGGCTTTAGCGGACTGGTTAAGTTGTAATGTTATTATCTTCATTAATTGCGCTGGGACTCCCGGCGTTGGCATTCGGGCTGGCCCTTGGTTATGCAGCAGTTCGCTTTAAAGTGGAAGGCGACCCGCTGGTTGATCAGGTCGATGCTATTCTTCCGCAGACCCAGTGTGGTCAGTGTGGTTACCCTGGCTGTCGTCCCTATGCAGAGGCCATTGCCAATGGTGATGATATCAACAAGTGCCCGCCAGGCGGCGAATCCACCATTAAGGAGTTGGCTGAGCTGATGGGCGTAGAAGCCAAACCGCTGGATGCCGCGCACGGTGAAGACGCCGCGCCTAAAGTAGCCTACATCCGGGAAGACGAATGTATCGGCTGTACCAAGTGTATTCAGGCTTGCCCGGTAGATGCCATCGTTGGCGCAGCAAAACAAATGCACACGGTAATAACCGATGCCTGCACGGGCTGCGATCTCTGCGTGGAGCCCTGCCCGGTAGATTGTATAGATATGGTCACGGTGGACCCCACTACTGCCTCCTGGCAGTGGGATTTTAATCAAACACCCCGTGGCGACATTCCGGTTAAAGTGATTTCCTGATATGCCGTATGATTTTGAGCAGATAGTCGAGCGCATCGAGCAGCAAAAATTCTGGGCCTTCCCCGGTGGTGTACACCCGGACGGGCGTAAGCACCTGTCCAATCAAACGGCAATCAACACGTTGCCAGTCCCCAAACAGCTGGTTATCCCGATAAAACAGCACATCGGCACCGCAGGCGCTTGTCTGGTGTCAGTTGGCGATAGAGTATTAAAAGGGCAAACGCTTACCAGCAGCCCGCATCCTTTTTCAGTGCCGGTACATGCGCCGACATCTGGATTGGTCACCGCAATTGAAGAGCGCACCACGGCTCATCCCAGTGGTCTGCCAGAGCTTTGTGTGGTTATCGAAGCTGACGGCAACGACACCTGGACAGCACTCAAACCTATCGCTGATTACCAGCATCAGACTAAATCATCGCTGATCAGCGCTATTTGCGAGGCCGGTATTGCCGGCATGGGCGGCGCGGGCTTTCCCACCCATATTAAATCCACCGCGCGCAAAAAAGTTGAGTTCCTGATCATCAACGGGGTGGAATGCGAGCCGTATATCACTGCCGACGACCGTTTAATGCGTGAGTTTGCCTGGCAAATTCGCCAGGGAATCGACATTCTGAGTCACCTGATTGAGCCGAAGGTGGTGATCATTGCCATTGAGGATAATAAGCCTGAAGCTTTCAAAACCATGCAGCAGGTGTGTGACGACACGCCTGCTATTCGCGTTGTGCAAATCCCCACAAAATATCCGGCCGGAGGCGAGAAACAACTTATTCAGGTGTTGACCGGGCGCGAAGTGCCCAGAACCGGTCTGCCGGCAGACATTGGTGTGATGATGTTTAACGTGGGCACCTGCTACGCCATCGCCGATGCCATTTTACACGGTAAGCCATTAATACAGCGGGTGGTTACCGTAACCGGTGAGGCTGTGCAAAAACCACAGAATGTGTGGGCACTGATTGGAACTCCCATAGAGCACCTGCTCAGCCAGGCTCAGTATCAGCTAAAAAAGCAAAAATTGCCCACGGTGATCATGGGCGGCCCGATGATGGGCTTTACACTGCCCACCGTTGAGGTCCCCGTAGTAAAAATCACCAACTGCCTGCTGATCCCCGCCAAGAAGGAATTAAACCTCAGTCAGCGGGAGCTGGCGTGTATTCGCTGTAGTGCCTGTGCCGATGCCTGCCCGGTAAGTCTGCTGCCACAACAAATGTACTGGCACAGTAAGGCGCTGGAGCTTGATAAAGCTGAAGAATACAACCTGTTTGACTGCATAGAATGCGGTGCCTGCGCTTATGTTTGTCCCAGTGAAATTCCGCTGGTGCATTACTACCGTAAGGCGAAAGCACAAATCAGAATACAACGCGACGATAAAGACAAAGCAGAAAAATCCAAACAGCGTTTTGAAGCCCGCAAGGCCCGCCTTGAAAAAGAAAAGCAGGAGCGTGAAGCCAAGCATAAAAAAGCCGCCGCTGCGCGTAAGCAAGCCACGCAATCGGCCTCTGGAGAAGACGGCGGAGCGAAAGACAAAGTAGAGGCAGCCCTGGCCAGAGCAAAAGCGAAAAAGGCCGAGCAAGCGCAGACAACTGAAAATCCGGTAAGTGCCGAAACTCAACCTGACGACAACAAAGCCAAAGTCGCCGCCGCGATTGCCCGGGCAAAGGCTAAAAAAGCCCAACAAACCGAAGCACCAGCAGTTGATTCAACGAACAGTGCTGAGGACGAACGCAAGGCAAAAGTCGCCGCTGCAGTGGCCAGAGCTAAAGCGAAGAAAGCCGCTCAGCAGACAGAACAGGACAGCACTGCAAACGCAACTGACTCAGCACCCGCAGAAAGCGCTGAAGACGCACGAAAAGCCAAGGTAGCCGCAGCGGTGGCCAAAGCAAAAGCGAAGAAACAAGCAGCGTCCGGTGCGCCAACAGAAAGTACTGCCGAAACAGACGATGACAGCGATAGCCGGGAAGCTCAGCGTAAAGCTAAAATTGCTGCTGCGGTGGCCAAAGCAAAGGCTAAGAAGCAGGCGGCGGAGCAAGCCGGGGGCGAGCCGCAGAATCCAGAACATGCACCAGCAGAGTCCGCGGAGGAAGATGACTCGCCGGAAGCCCAGCGCAAAGCCAAAATCGCCGCTGCTGTCGCCAAGGCAAAAGCTAAAAAGCAAGCGGCTGAGCAAGCCGGGAGCGAACCTCAGGCAACCGAACATGAACCGGCAGAGCGCGCGCAGGACGAAGACTCACCAGAAGCACAGCGCAAGGCCAAAATCGCCGCTGCGGTTGCCCGCGCCAAAGCTAAAAAAGCGCAGCGAGAAGCCCAGCAAAGCGGCTCAGAGGATAACGAATAATCATGAAGTTAGTACTATCGAGCTCCCCTCACCAGCATGTGCGACGCCGTACCGATCAGGTTATGCGACTGGTCATCTACGCCATGGTGCCCGGTGTGATAGCCCAGCTTTACTTTTTTGGCTGGGGCGTGCTGATACAGATGCTTATTGCTCTGGTAACCGCTTTGGTTTCAGAAAGTGCGATTGTGGCCTTACGAAAACGTCAGATTGGTCAGGCGCTACAAGATTATAGTGCCGTGGTAACCGCCCTGCTCTTAGCGGTTAGTTTGCCGCCGTTGTTACCATGGTGGATGACCGTTATCGGGACGTTTTTTGCAATTGCAGTCGTCAAACAACTATACGGCGGTCTTGGGTTCAACCTGTTTAATCCGGCCATGGCAGCCTATGTGATGCTGCTGATCTCTTTCCCGGCCGCGATGAGCAGTTGGTTGCCACCCGGCGAATTGGCCGCTCATGCCGTCAGCTTCGGCGATGTTGTCAGCGTGATTTTTACCGGGTTTAGTCAAAGCGGTTATGATATTAACCAACTCAGAGCCGGTATAGACGGCGTCACTATGGCAACCCCACTGGACTATGTCAAAACCCAGGTGAGCCAGGGTTACACTTATTCTGAGGCCATTAATCACCGGCAATTTACCGACAGCTTATGGTCATCTGCCAGTCTGGGTTGGAGCGCCGTGGCGCTGGCCTATATGCTGGGCGGTCTGGTGTTAATTCAGCAGCGGATCATCAGTTGGCATATCCCTGCTTCGCTTATCGCTGGCGTTGCCGTCACTGCCACTTTTTTATCTATGATTAATGGTGATGTTTATGGCTCGGCACTATTTCACTGCATTAACGGGGCTGTATTATTTGGCGCTTTCTTCATTGCCACCGACCCGGTTTCAGCATCCACCACGCCCCGCGGTCGGCTTATTTTTGGCGCCGCCATCGGCTTCTGGACGGTTATTATCCGGACTTTTGGTGGCTATCCCGACGCCATCGCGTTTAGCGTAGTGATCATGAATATGGCGGTACCGCTGATCGATTATTACACGCAACCCAAAGTTTATGGCCAGCAGCAACCAGTTAAGCAAACGCAAGGAGAGCCCTGATGCCGTTAAACAGCATTACCAAAAACGGCCTTATTCTTACCGGTTTTGCCTTAATGACTACTGCCCTGATTGCCATTACTTTCGACGGAACCAAACAGCGTATTGATAAGCAGCGGGCTAAAAAGAAGCTGGCAACCCTCAACGAGGTTGTTCCGCCGGCCCTGTATGATAATCAGCTTTACCTGGACTGTATTACTATAGACGCCAGCGCTCTGGGCGATGAGCCCAAATCGGTATACCGCGCACGCCAAAACGGTGACGACGCCGCCCTGGCGATGGAATTTACAGCTCCCGATGGTTACAGCGGTAATATCGATCTGATAGCAGGCGTTGCTATCAACGGTGAAGTACTGGGCGTGAGAGTATTGTCACATCAGGAAACTCCGGGGCTTGGTGATAAAATTGAAATGAGCGTCAGTGACTGGATGCTGTCATTTAATGGTAAATCATACAATGAAGACCAGGCCAAGCGCTGGCAGGTAAAGAAGGACGGCGGTCAGTTTGACCAGTTTACCGGCGCAACAATAACCCCCAGAGCTGTAGTAGGCAGTGTAGCGCGCACATTGGCTTATGTTGAGGCTAACCAACACCAGCTGTTTAATACGCCAAGTAATTGTCAGGCTGCAGCGCAGACCGGAGGACAGCATTAATATGTTTAAGCAGCTCACCATTGATGGTTTATGGAAAAACAACCCTGCACTGGTTCAGCTTCTCGGGCTTTGCCCGCTGCTGGCAGTTACATCAAGCGTTATTAACGGTCTGGGCCTGGGTCTGGCTACGGCGCTGGTACTTATCGGTTCCAATGCAACTGTGTCGATCATTCGCGATTGGGTAACCCCGGCAATACGCATTCCGGTATTTGTGATGATCATCGCCGCCTTCGTTACTATTATTCAGTTGTTGATGAATGCTTTCACCTATGAGCTTTACCTGGCATTGGGGATATTTATCCCCCTTATCGTAACTAACTGTGCCATTATCGGCCGCGCCGAAGCCTTTGCATCAAAGAATCCTTTACCGGTTTCGGCATTTGATGGCCTGATGATGGGCTTAGGTTTCACGTTTATTCTGGTGGTCCTCGGTGGACTCCGGGAACTACTGGGTAACGGCACCCTGTTAAACGGTGCAGAGCGTCTTTTTGGGGCAGGAGCGGAAAGCTGGAAAGTCACTGTTTTTACCACTGAACACCCCTTTTTACTGGCCATCTTACCGCCGGGCGCGTTTTTAGGTATGGGCCTGCTTATTGCTGTTAAAAACATTATCGATAAGAAAATGGCAGAGCAAGCCGCTGCCAGTGAAACCAAAACCGTTGTCCGTGCCCGGGTCACTGCAGAGAGTTAGAAGTCATGAATAAAGCCAAACGACTGGAAATTTTAACCCGTCTTCGTGATGCCAATCCGCACCCGACCACCGAGCTTAATTTCTCCAGCCCTTTTGAGTTGCTCGTGGCCGTAACGCTATCGGCACAGGCAACGGATGTCAGTGTAAATAAAGCAACTGACAAACTTTTCCCGGTTGCCAATACCCCAGAGGCCATTTATGCACTGGGAGTAGAAGGATTAAAAGATTACATCAAAACCATTGGTCTGTTTAATTCAAAAGCACAAAACGTCCATAAGCTTTGCCAGATCCTGATTGAACAACATGGTGGTGAAGTACCGGAAAGTCGTGAGGCACTCGAAGCCTTGCCCGGCGTTGGCAGAAAAACGGCTAATGTGGTGCTCAACACCGCGTTTGGCTGGCCGACCATTGCAGTGGACACCCACATTTATCGCGTATCGAATCGCACCAAATTTGCCATGGGCAAAACGGTAGAAAAAGTAGAAGAGAAGCTGCTTAAAGTGGTACCCAAAGAGTTCAAGGTCGACGTACATCACTGGCTTATCCTGCACGGACGCTACACCTGTACCGCCCGCAAGCCTCGCTGTGGCTCATGCATTATTGAAGACTTGTGTGAATTTAAGGACAAGGTGGACGACTAGTTCCGGCACCTCGTTTGTACTCAAAAGGGGTCATTCTTCTGGCTCTGAGCCTGTTACGAGCGGCCGCCTACAAACGGCCGCTACCTATCAGCCCGGCTATCATACCGGTGAAGCCAACTATCAGCGCGCCATAGAGCCCGATATTGCCCCAGCAACGCTGCCAAAAGGCCTGACGCTCTGATTCAGCGGATAGCGGTTTACTGCCGAACAGGTCATACATTATAACCCGTTGCATTTTCTTGGTCTGCACACTTAAACCACCCGCAAATAGAGTATAAGCCAGCACCGGCATCACCCAACCGGTGGTTAACTCATAAGCCCCGGCCAGTAACACGCCGCTTATCAGTAGCCAGATGACGGTGATTTTGCGCAACTGTTTAAGGCGCACTTTCTGACTCTCGATGGTCATATTCTTCAGTGGTAACCGGGTACTCCAAAACACACTCAAGGCCCCCAGTAAAGAGGCAAAGAAAGCACCGCTTAGCAGTATTTTCATCACACCAGCACCGCCAGATTTCGCTAACACGGTTCCACCAGTGGCCTGGGCAGGCGCGCTGACACTGGCTCCGGCCAGCAATATGGAAGTAATAGTTAACGTCGGCGCGGTGGTTAAAATAAGCTGACCATAGCGGTCCAGCAAACTGGCTTTTAAGGCTTTGCGTGCCCGGCTTAGCCGCTGGCGAACCAGCTCCGGTGACACCGAGAGTAACTCAGCCACCTGACTGGCAGACTGGTCTTCCCGGTAATACAGCAACACCATTTCGCGACTTTCTTCAGGCAGCTCATCGACCACTTGTTTAAGGATCAATCCGGTTTGTTCGCGGTTCAGGCTGGTCTCTGGCGGCAATTCGTCATCACAATAAGCGGCGAACAAGGCATCCGCCTCCTCACCACCCACACGGTCTGCCAGGCGATTATCGCGCAGGTAATTATAGGCCGCGTAGCGCGCCGACTGACGGACCCAGGGTAAAAAACTGGCCGCATTTTTGAGCGTGTGCAGCTTTTGCCAGCAACTGATAAATACCTGCTGGGTAATTTCCTCGCTGGCATCAAGATCGCGGGTTATCGACAGTGCAATGCTGGCTATGGTATTACGGCTGGCCGCCACCAGCCGGTTAAATGCCGATTCATCGCCGCGCTGCGCGGCAATCACATCGTCACTTGAAATCACGCTTTGTGCAGTCATTCTTTTGCTCCATGCTGTTGTTCATTGTACCCACTATGCAACGATTCGCCGCCTGCAGCATTGCTATTGGCAGACCAAATCGCCACCACAATAGCCACAATTACACCAAACGAGCGGGTACGGGTGTTGTTACATAACCTTCTCAGCGATTTCTTCATCAGAGTATCTTCCTTATTTAACCGTGTTTATTAAAGAAACCGCTTCCACCAAAAGTGTGACAGATAATTAAAAATAATGTCGAAACGCGCTTTTTACTTAGTCAGGCTTTCAAACCAGCTATTTAGCCCGCTGGTCACAATTTACTTTAATCTGCCAGGCAGATTAATTACAGTGCCACAATAAACTTTGTCACTGTCATACTGTTGAAAAACAGCTGAATTATATTGCCTGATTAAGGAGCTTTTTATGCGAATGTTACACACCATGTTACGGGTTAAAGACCTGGATACTTCCCTGGCGTTTTATGTTGATACCATGGGCATGAAGTTACTGCGTAAAAGCGAGAATACCGAATACGAATATACCCTGGCATTTGTAGGTTATGCCGATGAGTCGGAGCAAGCAGTCCTGGAATTAACTTACAACTGGGGAGATAACGAGTACGACCTGGGCAATGCCTATGGTCACGTTGCCTTTGCCGTCGAGGATATCTATGCCTTTTGCGAACAGCTGGAAGCAAAAGGTGCGGATGTTTATCGCAAACCGGGGCCGGTAAAAGGCGGTAAAACCGTGATTGCCTTTGTTCGCGATCCTGACGGTTATGCCATTGAATTAATTCAACCTGAGTAACCTTTTGTGTTAAACGTCTCTGTAAAAACACTGCGAATCCTGTCACTGACCGCTCTGGTGTCATTTCAATCCATGGCGTTCGATATCATTGCTCACCGCGGCGCGTCGGGTTACCTGCCTGAGCATACGCTGGCGTCCACGGCCATGGCTTACGCCCAGCAACCAGACTACATTGAGCAGGATCTGGTGATGACAGGCGATGGCCACCTGGTGGTGTTACATGATATTCATCTGGAAAGGGTTACCAATGTAGAAACGGTTTTCCCCATCCGACACCGCGAGGACGGGCGTTATTATGCGCTGGACTTTACCCTGTCTGAACTCAGGTCACTAAACGTCCACGAACGCACCGATGCAAAGGGTAAACAGGTCTACTCAAATCGTTATCAGGGCAACGGTCCGTTTTCTGTTGCAACGTTTGAGGAACATATCAGCACAATCCTTTCTCTTAATGCTACTACCGGTGGATCCGTGGGTTTGTACGCTGAAATCAAATCGCCTGCCTGGCATCGGGAACAGGGCGTAGATATCAGTAAAGCGGTGCTTGAGGTATTACGTGAACATCATCTCGATGATGTCAGCGCCAACATCTACATTCAGTGCTTTGATTTTGCTGAAATTAAACGTCTGAGAGAGGAACTTGGGGCCGAGGTAAAACTAATACAGCTGTTGGCAGAGAACAGCTGGAACGAAACCCCAACAAACTATGATAAATTAAAAACACAGGAAGGTATCGAAGAGTTATCCCGTTATGTTCAGGGTATTGGACCATGGCTTGGTCATGTCACCCGGTATGAGGGTGGCAAACCCACGACTGAGTTAACCCCCTGGATCGAAACCGCAAAACAACAAGGCCTGTTAATTCATCCCTATACTTATCGTACAGATGCTTTACCGCCAGGGATAAGTGCAGATCAGTTACTGATGCTGATCATAAAAAAATGGCAGTTTGACGGGCTGTTTACCGACCAGGTTCCGCCGGTAAAGCGCTTTTTACAAAGCCAGTAACCACGACCCTGTAAAAAAGCCGCGAAAGTTATCGCGGTTTTTTTATGCTTCAACAGATTCAGGATTTTGCCATCCTGACCACTACCCTGCGGTTCGTTGCCCGCGACTGACTGGTGGTATTGGGCGCAATATGCCGTTTCTCACCATGCCCGGTTATTTCGATGCGATCCTCACCTACGCCTAAGTCGGTAAGGAAATTTTTTACTTCGTTAGCGCGTTTTACCGATAGCTGCTGGTTATTCCAGGAGCCGCCGTAGCTATCGGTATAGCCATCAAGCAGCACCAGTTCCAGTTCGTTATCCTCACGCAAATAGTCGCCTATCATTTGCAGGCGTCGTTTGGAATATTTGGACAACTCGGTAGAGTTTTTCTCATAGCTCAGCACTGTGTAGCTGATGTCGTCAAAACTGTATGGCAGTAAATTGGCCACACAGCTGACAAACTCCTGATACACCGGCGCAAAGTTACTGGCGTTAAGGCCTACGGCAACCTTATCATTCGGGTTGTACCAGTCCTGATAATAAATGGTTGGCCAAAACCCTTTTTCCAGCTCGCTAAGCATGGTCCAGGCGGTATCTTCGGGCAAGTCACCATCGTACTGGGTGCGCAAGGTCATATCGGCAATTTGCCGGGCCCTGACGCCGGGCATCCACTTCGGGGGCACCGCATAAACTGCGGCCGTGCCAAATTTCTTAGGCAGCAGATTCATATCCAGCACAAACTCCATATTGAGCTGCTTGGACGCTTCACTGGTAAACTGGGCTTCACCGTATCCGGGTAATGCATGACTGAGAGTGCAGCTTAGCCGGGTTTGCTCACTAAGTTGCCACTGTGAGCTTTCTACCGTTGAATGGTACTGACGCAGCGATGCCTGCACAGGCGTAGCAGCCATCCCCAAAAATCCAATGGAAAATGAAATAAGCGAAACCGATTTCAACATGTATAGCCTCAGCAATCGATAAACCTGTTAACCTTCGTCTCTATCTTATCGTCAACGAACAATAAAAGTTTAGCACCGGGTAGATAGTCAGCGCTAATATTGACATAATTCCGCCCCTGATGAGAACTTTGTTTGATTATCCGAACACTGGGTCCATCCGCCATTACCGTCAGGTTTACTATTCAACCACCAGATATAGAGTGATATGTCACAAACAATTCCCCCTTTGTCACAACGCTTCAGAGGCTACTTTCCGGTTATCATTGATGTCGAGACTGCGGGCTTTAACGCCACCACCGATGCCTTATTAGAAATTGCCGCCGTGACTCTGAGCATGGACAGCAATGGCATGTTAGCGCCAGCCGAAACCTTTCATGCGCACATTACACCGTTTGAGGGGGCAAACCTGGAACAAGCTGCACTCGATTTTAATGGCATCGATCCTGACTGCGCTTTACGTGGCGCAATCAGTGAAGATGAAGCGATGAAAGGTTTATGCAAACATATTCGCAAGCTGCAGAAAGCCGCGGACTGCCAGCGCAGCGTAATAGTGGCGCATAATGCCACGTTCGATCAGGGTTTTGTGAATGCGGCGATTGCACGTTGCAATATTAAACGTACGCCATTCCACCCATTTGTTTCATTTGACACCACCACACTCGCCGGGCTTGCTTTAGGGCAAACCGTATTGGTAAAGGCCTGTCAGGCCGCCGGCATCAGCTTTGATCAGAACGAAGCCCATTCCGCCCTTTACGATGCCGAAAGAACTGCCGAATTGTTCTGCTATATCCTTAATCGCTATGCCAGTCTGGGCGGCTGGCCATTACCCGCACCAGACGAAAACTAAGTTTAGTAATTAGCACTATAGCCGTAAGTCAGGGATCGTCTGAGCTAAAAAATCAAAGCAAAAAAAAGAGGCACCGGAGTGCCTCTTTTCGTTAATTAAATCGTGATTAAAGTTCTTCTGACTTCTCAGACAGATACTTAGCAACACCTGCAGGGCTTGCGTCCATACCCGCTTTACCTTCAGTCCAGCCAGCCGGGCAAACTTCACCGTGCTCTTCGTGGAAATCCAGCGCATCAACCATACGTAACATTTCATCGATATTACGACCTAAAGGCAGATCGTTAACTACCTGATGGCGTACCTGACCTTCTTTGTCGATCAGGAAAGAACCACGGAACGCAACACCTGCTTCCGGATGCTCAACGTCATAGGCCTGACAAATTTCGTGCTTGGTGTCAGCAACCAGCGTGTATTTAACCGGCCCGATACCGCCTTCATTTACAGGGGTGTTACGCCATGCGTTGTGCGAGAACTGAGAATCGATTGATACACCGATAACCTCAACGCCACGCTTAGTGAATTCTTCGTAACGCTTATCAAAAGCAATCAGTTCTGACGGACATACAAAGGTAAAGTCCAGTGGATAGAAAAAGACAACTGCTTTTTTGCCTTTAATGGCTTCGCTCAGGGTAAAGCTGTCAACAATTTCACCACTGCCTAACACGGCTGCTGCAGTAAAATCCGGGGCTGGACGTCCAACAAGTACGCTCATATCTATTCTCCATTTTCATTATGTGAATGGCAGTAGTTGTGATCTATATCACATCAGTATCTGCTGCTGCCTGATATAGTGAGTGCAATAAATGAAAATACAATTGACGTTACAGACTTTTTTAAACTCATCAGACCAGATGGCCTGTATATTTCCTCAATATGTGACCGAACCATCATAAATCTGCACAAAATATTTGCAATAACCTCAAATAACAATTATTATCATTTGCATATTGTTATTGGAGTTTATGTTTTATGTATGTCTGCATGTGTTACGGTGTAACAGATACCGCGATACGCAAAGCGGTAACCGACAGTGGCGTTGGCAATATACGTGATCTGCGTGAACAGCTGCAATTGGGCTCGCAATGTGGCAAATGCATACAAATGGCCCAACAGGTCATCGACTCGACAATCATTAACGAAAGTTTATTTAAGGACGTTGGCTAACGTCCTTTTTTGTCCCACATTTTTACCAACCCCCTATAAACGCAATAAACCCATAACGCCCATCAAATCCCCCCGGACTCGTCGACGGGTATTTCGCTCCGGCAACAAAGCGATGTGGATTTAATTCAGGCTGGGTATTAAAGACATTATTGATCCCCATCGTTAACTTCCAGTCTTCTGCAAGTTTATAGGACCATCGCGCATCCATAGTGAAACGCCCTGGCGCTTCGATATCGTAGCCGGCCGAAGCGTCGAGATGATCTTCATAAAAGGCACCAAAATAATGAACTTGCCAGGCTAACTGGTGCGCACCGAATGATTGCGTCAGGCTGATGTTAGCCCGGTAAGCTGGCAGGTTGTCCTCGAGCATTCTGATCCGCTGGGTTGTGAGATTTACGGCGCCGTCCCGCTGCTCGTAATCCTGAGCGGTCACACGGATCACCTGGGTATCAGTCCAGTTTAACGTGGCTAATAACTGATGCTGCCAGCCCTGCCAGTCGAACTGCCAGTTAAACACCAAGTCCAGCCCCCGGGTGCGGGTATCAAAATCATTGGTGAAAAACTTCGCGCTGCGATACGTTTCAGCCTCTTCAAACCCCTGTTCAAGTAATAGCCCGACGGTTTGTTCATCCAGTTCTATGGCCGACGTTGTGCTGATACGATCCGCTAAATAGATCTGATAGAAATCCAGTGTAAGTTGCGCAGCAGGCGACAGACTGGCCATCAGGCCCACACTAAAATTAACCGATTCTTCCGGCGTTAATTCGCGGGCTCCCAGCTTTACCGCCACACTGTTGGTAGGTGGTAAAGTGATCTGATCTTCCAGTCCATTAAGACCAAATTTAGTACTGATATTAATGATATTGCTCTGCCCGACAGTAGGTGCCTTAAACCCGGTACTTACCGAAGAACGATACGCAAGGGTTTCAGTGGCCTGCCAGCGAAGGCTTAGCTTACCATCTACGTGAGTACCAAAATCAGAAAAGTCTTCCGCTCTGAACGCCGCCGTAGTGAACCAGGTATCACTTAAAGGCATGGTTAAATCTACATAAACAGCCCGTGTTTCTCGCTGCCACTCACCGGATGTTTCTGGTCGATAGCCCGGAAAGCCGTTAGCGCCCACCGAAAACCCGGCGCTCACCCCCTGGCGATTTTGCGCAAAACGTCCTACCTCGTAGGAAGCCTGTTCGCCAGCAATTTGCCGGTAACGCTCGCTACGCCATTCCAGTCCCAACGCCAGGGTAAATGGCTCATAGAAGCCGGTAGGCAGACTTTTGAGGAGCCCGATACTGGCATTACGCTCAATTTGCGCAGCCCCTCCGGGCCGAAATGTGGTGGGCGAATCAGGCCCAAGCGAGGGGTTAACCGTGTTATTAATGTAATAACGAATACCAGAATAGCCTGCTCCTACACTTACATCGTACAGCCAGGCATCACCAAACTCACCGCGACTGCCGGCGTAAAATGTGCCATCTTTCACCCGGCCACCAAAGCGCGGCGTAAACCCGCCTGGAAACCATTCGTTAAACGCAAAACAGTTACGCCCCACCGCACTTTGTTCATCGGCAATTTGTTGGTATGTAGCACTAGCCAGTACATTATCACCCGTTAACAGAATGGTTGGGCATTCAATGCCTTCACCTAAGCCGTCCAGGTCGGCAATTAGCAGTTCACCAGGCTGGCTCGCACCAGCGACGAATACGCCCTGCCGACGCTGCGGATTGCGGAAATAAAACTCCCCTTCCATATCCCGACTGGTGCCCAGCGCAAAAGCGTATACTTCATGCTGGCGGGAAACAGGCACAACTAGATTTGCCGCTAGCTTAACATCTCGATCCATGGCTGCACTGCCCCACTTTTGCGCGGGTATCGCGATAACTTTATTGCCGGCATCAAGCAGTGCCTGGGCATCCTCGCGCTGAACACTGCGGTCGGTAGGATTTTGCTGTTGATACTCGGCACTCAGCTGCAGAGCCCCCTTCTGGCCAATAGCCAGCCCCTGACTTACCTGCACGCTGACCTGCTCTCCATCACCGGCTGAATACTGACCGCCAGTGAATGAAATACTGCCCTGCCCCGGCGTACTTTTCAGTTTAAAGTTCATCACTCCGGCAATAGCATCAGAACCATATTGGGCCGCTGCACCATCGCGAAGTACTTCGGCCTGTTCTATAGCACTCACCGGCAATACCGAAATGTCCGGCCCCTGGGCACCATCAGACAAACCGCCGCCCAAAAATGTGATCACGGCCGAACGGTGGCGGCGTTTACCGTTTACCAGCGTTAGCGTGTGATCAGATGCCAGCCCGCGAAGATTTGCCGGTCGCACCAACATAGCCGCATCGTTGGTGGTTTGCGCACTGACATTAAATGATGGGAGCACCTGAGTTAACGCATCGAGCATGGTCTGACTGCCGGCAAAAAAAGGATTATCGGTAGCAATAATATCCAGTGGCACCGCCGAATCGTATGCTCCACGTGCTGATGCCCGGTTACCCAGCACTGAAATACGCTCGTATACGGGCCCTTCATCAATGGTTATTTTGGAGCTTTCTTCGCGGAGCGCGTTAACTGGAGGCTCAGTCTGTCTGGGAACAATGGTCAGATAACCTTTATTATCCCTATGAATGGTGAGAGGAGAGTTTTCTAATAAAAGGTTAAGCGCTTCCTCCAGAGTATATTGCCCCTGGATCCCCGGCAACACAACCTGCTGGGCCAGCTCAAAGGGAAACAACAACGTCGTTCTGGCCTGACCGGCCAGTTCGATAAGGGATTTATCGGCGGTTTGTGGCCTCACTGAAAAGTCATACTGTGGCGCTGTTGAGTATTCTTTAATAGCGCCCAAAACGGGTGGTACCGGCCAGGCAGCCACCAGCAAAAAAGTAAAAAGCCAACAATGAGAACAACGTTTGCGCAATGTTACTTGTTAAAGTTAGGTAAAATTCCGCTAATAGTTACACAAAGCGGCAGGTCGTGCACTTTTTTATCACGCCCCCGATTTGGTATGCAGATGAATAGTCTTATCAGACCCTTCATAGGAGCTGATAGCAAAACTATTTTCCAGTGCGGCCAGCAAGCCTTTTATATCCCCTACCCGGAAATAGCCCGCTACCCGGGTAGCCTTAAGTGCTTCATCATCAATCACAAACTTAACCTGTGTATAGCGGCTGATTTCCTGTAACGCCTGGGGTAGTTGCTCGCCGGTAAAGACAATCTGGCCATCTTGCCAGGCAAGACTCTGGGCAATTTCTGATTGCGTCAGCGACTCTCTTGGCGAAACTTTATCACTGACCAGCACTTTTTCGCCGGCGAACACCATTACGCCTTCCCGAGCGAACACCGGTTGCGGTTGTTGCTCTGAAGCCGCCTCATTTGACTGCCTGGAAACCCTGACTTTACCTTCAGTCACAGTCAGTTCAAATGCCTTGGCTCGGGTAAACTGCATATTAAACGCGGTGCCTACCGCCGTTACTGCATTGTTACCGGCTGATACCGTAAAAGGTTTTACCGGGTCTTTGGCAACCTCAAAATGTGCCTCGCCTTTAATTAGTGCTACCTGACGGGAGTCGGCGTAAAAGGCCACATGAATTTCGGTATCGGTGTTTAAATAGACTCTTGAACCATCAGCCAGAGTAACGGTTTTCTGTTCGCCTACCAGTGTCTGGCTATGCTCCGTTAGCATTACCTGCTGCGCAGGTTCACCGGGGCTGCTCAGCCACTGCCAGCTAATTAATCCGCTGAGCATAAACACAGCCGCAGCACTGATAAGCCAGCGCCTGGATGGTGATGATTTCGTGGGTTTTTGCACCGGTGCCAGTTCCCGTACCGTGTTCATCACACTTATCTCATCCCACAATGCTGCCATCTCTGCCAGTACTTTCTGATGAGAAGGATTGCTGGCGATCCAGTCTTTCAGTACTTCGGTTTCCTGCACCGTGAGCCCACGATCAATAGCGGCTATCCAGTCACATGCGGTAGCCTGTATGGTTTCTTTACTGTTAAATTGACTTACATTACTCATAACTACTATTGACCTACCCCAGATTTGACTGACTGTCGTCAGCGCGCTGAGGCTGCTGTTGGCGAGCCAGGAACTGAGCGCATTGCATAAGCCCTTTAGCCACATGTTTTTCCACTGTACTTTCACTGAGTTGCAGCAGCTCGGCGATATCGCGCTGACTCATATCGTACACTTTCTTCAGCAAAAAAACGCGCTTAACTTGTGCCGGCAAACTTTCCGTTGCCTGGCAAAAATGAATAAAACGCTGTTTACTTTCAAACTGTTTTTCCAGTGACGCATCCATATTGCTGTGTGACAACAGATCCATATTCTCAACCTGGTCATTCAGCTTATGCGCCGCCCGGGACACATGATTAAGGGCGAGATTACGCACCGTTCTTAACATGTAAGTCCGCTCGTACTGAATTTCCTGATTTAATTCAGCTTCATAACTTTTAACAAAGGCATCCTGCACTATATCTTCAACGTCGTTATCGTCCACAATATTTGCCACCGCTCGCATCAGACGCAGGCGGTATTTCAAATAAGTTGCGGCAATTTTAGAGTGTCCGCTCATTGTTCGGTATCTGGCAACATGGCTACTATTACATTAAACAAACAACCGGCCGGGCTACCCCGGCCGGCCAGTGGCATTATTCTACCTTAAAAAGTATAGATACCTCTTACATAATAAAAGCCACCGTTGATACCGATTGGCGATGTTGTCGGATATTTAGAACCGGCAATTTCGTTATCCCACATCACGTTGCGATCAGGACGCTCATCAAACAGATTCTTGGCACCGACCACCAGTTGCAGGTCATCAGTAAAGTGATAGCCCACTTCCATATCAAAGGTAAACTCAGCGCTGACATTATCGATAGGCAGCCCGGAATCCAGGTGATCTTCATAAATGCTGCCAGCATAGTTCATGCGACCTAAGATACGCCAGTCACCATTAGTATGATTTGCTGTCAGGCTATAACGAATGGCCGGCAGGTTGTCTTCCAGCATATGGATCCGTTCGGCTGAGATGTTATCTGACGCATCATCGACGGTAGTCGATGTCCAGTTATAAGCCAGCGCAAGCTTGGTTTCACCGCCGTACATGTCGAAAGAATAGTTAGCGACGATATCCACACCTTCAGTGGTGGTATCAAAATCATTGGTAAAGAAACTGACTTCAGAGAAGCTCGAGGCATCCTCTACGCCCTGAGCAAGCAAGGCTTCAATGTCTTCTTCCGTTAAGCTGATACCCGAAGTGGTGCTGATCCGATCGGTCACCTCAATGTTGTAGTAATCCACTGTCAGGAACAAGCCGTTGTCAAACTCAGCGACCATACCAACGCTCATGCTTTCAGACTCTTCCGGCGTTAACTGTGTACCGCCCTTCTGAACAGAAATCGGATCGGTAGGTGGCAGGGTTGCACGGTCGATAAGGCGACCATCAGTACCAAATGCGGTAGTTACGTTACGCACGTTACTCTGGCCAATGGTTGGCGCTTTAAAACCCGTGCTGAAAGCACCTCGGAATGCAATGGCATCAGTTGCCTGATAGCGCAGTGATATTTTCCCCTTGGTGGTGTCACCAAAGTCTGAAAAGTCTTCATAACGAACGGCCGCCGTTAACAACAGATCGTCAGTCAGATACGCTTCTGCATCCAGATACAGCGCAATATTGTGGCGCGAGGCTTCACCGGCACTACGCGTAGACAAGCCAGGGAAACCATTTGAGCCAATACCAAAGCCTTGTGACGCCAACGGACCAATAGCAAAAGATGCCGGATCGCCCGCTTCACTCTCGTAAGTCTCATGACGGTACTGGAAACCACCGGCCAGATAAACCGGCTCAGACAGCCCCATATCAATAGGCTTGGTTAAGTCGATGTCCAGTGATTTTTCGGTTTGGGTGTACATACCCGGTTTGAATGAGGTGGGTGTATCCGGCCCGAGGGAAGGGTTGATGGTATTGCTGATAGCAAAGTCAACGGAATTCTGACCGAAGTTCAGGCTCACGTCATAACCAATTTCATTGCCCAGTTCGCCGCTCGTACCAAACACCAGTGACATGTCTTCCACAGTGCCGCCAAAACGCGGTGTAAAACCGCCCGGGAACATTTCGTTAAAGGCAAAACAGTTAGCACCTACAGCGGTAGAGTTATCCGCTATCAGGCCGTAATCTGCGTCATCCAGCACATTACCATCGGTAATGCGCACTAACGGACACTCAACGCCGGTACCAACGCCATCCAAATCGCCCACCAACAACAATGGCGTGCCGTCTTCATCCGTGCCGCCATCGGCAACACCGCCACGGGTATGTGGGTTACGATAATAGAATCCGCCTTCGACTTCACGCTCTGCGTAGTTACCAAACAGGTACAAACGGGAATCATCGCTTAAATCCATTCCGAGATTGGCAAATAACTTAAGATCATCTTTGATTTCCGGGCTACCCCAGATTTGGGCTGGATCGGCAACAGCGGTATTGCCAGCAGCAATTAGTGCGGCAGCATCGTCACGCTGAACACTGCGCGAGGTTGGATTAGCGGTACGGTACTCACCGGTGAAGTTAGCGAAACCATCGTCACCCAAAGGTAAACCGATATTACCGCTTAACTGCATCATGTCACCATCGCCTTCATAGTATGAACCGTAGCGGGCTTCAAATATGCCACCTTCAGCACTGTCTTTGAGCACGAAGTTAACCACACCGGCAATAGCATCTGAACCGTACTGAGCTGCTGCACCGTCGCGTAATACTTCAACCTGCTTTAAGGCAGCCGCGGGGATGGTTGAAATATCAGGCCCCTGCGCACCGTCAGATAAGCCGCCGCCTAAAAAGGTAATTACCGCAGAACGGTGACGACGCTTACCGTTAACCAGCACCAGGGTATGATCCGACGCCATACCACGCAGGTTAGCCGGACGCACCAGGGTGGAAGCATCGTTGATTGGCTGATCATTAACGTTAAACGACGGCACCACCGTTTGCATCATGGATACCATGTCGGTAGAACCCTGATTAACAAATTCTTCCTCGGAAATAATATCGATGGGTACGGCAGAGTCACCTATCGAACGCGGTGCTGCACGGGTACCGACAACGGCGATTTTCTCAACCGATTTGGCGTCGGCATCCTCCTGAGCCAGAGCGGGGGCAGCAACCACACTGGTGGCTGCTACAGAAGCTGCCAGCACCAGACGAAGTTGCACTGAAATTCTCGTCAAACTTGTTTTCATAATGGTTTCCCGGATTGTTTTTGTGGCCGGTACTGCCATCTGTTATGTGCAAACAAAATACCGGCTTTTATATCTGTTTATTTTTACCTTCTACACTGCCTGGGCAAGCCCTGACAGCAAACGTTTTATAGACGCTAAACAGCTAATAAACAAATAAAAAGTGCCAAATTGAAAATATATTTTCCGGACATGGAGGATCGGGTTTCGTGACTTGCCTATAGGTATTTGGTCGGCTAAAAAAGGCGCCGGTTCGGGGTATCTTTCAGCTACATTATTTCTTTAGCGGGATCGAGTAGGAGGCGGGATTACTCCCGCCGTCCTCACACCACCGGGCATACGGTTCCGTACCACGGCGGTTCCTGTCTGTATTGACCATAGCCAATACCTGAGTCTGTTTCGTGCATCGTGTCGCCGCTTTACCGTTTAGAACTCCGCAAACACCGCCCAGGTTTCCGACCCTTCTTGTATATTTGTCCCGGAGCAATGATTCTTCATTGCCTTGTGTTCCGATAACGCGAGAGCACGCGTGACTTGCCGCTCGTGACAGGTTCAGCCCTTCGTGCTATTGGTTTACTAGCACTACTACGGCGTCTGCTGACTTCTGATATCCCATCCCTACACCTCACGATGCGGGTAGCTCTTTAGCAAAATATCAGACCTCCCGGGGTAATTCGCGCGACCTTCCTGCTTATGCCTGTCGGCTCTACGTTGCTGCATTCCGTGCAAGTACCGGGCTTTAGCGATAATGGCCACCTCACCCTACAACAACGCCTAAACCGCTTCCTGTTCGTCAGGCCAGCATTTTGCCTTCGGCTTCCTTCAGATTTCACCTCACGATGAACACCCTTGCCGTTCGGCTAGCACTTCCCCTTGCCGGGTGTGCAGAGGACTTTCACCTCCAAGTCATCAACTCACCACCACAGTGAGTTAAACGGTGTCGAAACACCACGCGCCATGCCCGGCACACCATAAAAAAACCGGCTGTGTTAAGCCGGCTTTTTCGATAATATTGGCTAACTATTCCGCTTTGGTTTTTTCAGCAGTTTCTTTAATCAGTGGCTGAAGCTCACCTTGCTGGAACATTTCCAGAATAATGTCACACCCGCCAACTAATTCGCCGTCGACCCATAACTGAGGAAACGTAGGCCAGTTTGCATACGCTGGTAATTCCGCACGAATGTCAGGATTTTGCAAAATATCAACATAAGCAAATTGCTCGCCACAGGACATCAGCGCCTGAGATACCTGAGCTGAGAAGCCGCAGCTGGGTAATTTAGGAGAGCCTTTCATATACAGCAGGATCGGGTTTTCCGAGATTTGCTGCTGAATACGCTCTAATGTGGTTTGTTCACCGTTGTTTTCCATGAATGCCTCTTAACTTTTTACCTTTGCAGGGATATGTATGCATGAACGCCACTTTTCAAGGGCGGGTAGCGTTGATTGTACCATTAATATGTGCCGCGCATAAATTCTGATTTAACAGTTTGCCATGGCGTAAGTGATCCGATAAGTGCTTTTACGCCTATGATATAGCAAGCTGATGTTGGAGTTTCACAAGCGCTTGGGCTAATCTGTAATACAAATAGTCAGTCAGCTTGTTACGACACACAACAGCATTTGGATTGGTTACCGGTTTTGTGACTGCGATGTAATAGGTTCCCACCGCCGCCAACTAACTCAAAAAAGAAAAATTTCATCTAATTGTCATTGGGTTAAATAAATCCGTCCCTATATCATAGGGTGTCGGGATAAATGACCGTTAGATAAAAGACTTATTCTGATAACAGACTACGTACAACTAACCAAGAAAATGGAGACTCATATGGCTTTTGAACTACCAGCGTTACCTTATGAAAAAGATGCTCTGGAGCCACACATTTCTGCTGAGACGCTCGATTACCACTATGGTAAACACCACGCTACTTACGTAACCAAACTGAATGGTCTGGTAGAAGGTACTGATCTGGAATCAAAGAGCCTGGAAGAAATCGTTAAGACTTCTGAAGGCGGTGTATTCAACAACGCTGCTCAGGTATGGAACCACACGTTCTACTGGAACTGCCTAAGCCCGAACGGCGGCGGTGAGCCAACTGGCGCACTGGCAGATGCGATTATTGCAAAATGGGGTTCTTTTGAAGACTTCCAGGCTGCATTCAACGATAAAGCCGTTAACAACTTTGGTTCAAGCTGGACCTGGCTGGTTAAAACTGCTGACGGTAGCCTGGATATCGTTAACACCAGCAATGCAGCAACCCCACTGACTGACGACAGCCTGACCCCAGTGCTGACCGTGGACCTGTGGGAACACGCTTACTACATCGACTACCGTAACCTGCGTCCTAAGTACTTAGGTGGCTTCTGGGCACTGGTTAACTGGGAATTCGCAGCCGCTAACTTCGGCGCGTAAGCCCTTTTTCGTACCCGCACCCTGCGGGTACGATCCTTCTCTCCCCCACTGATAATTTTCACTTTTTTCTGCTTATTACTGCTCTTTTCCAGCCCTTAGTTCACTTGGGCCTCATGATTTTATTAACATTTTTGTTGCAAAAATAAACGACGAATTACACCTTTTGCCCATTGTTTTCTGAAATTATAGGACTATGCTGGAAGTACGGGAGACCGTTTTTTATACAGGGGTATTTATGGGTATTTTCGAGCATTACCAAGAGCGCTATGAAAAACATAAGCAAGAAGAGTTTACCATTCAGGAATTCTTAGACATCTGTAAAAACGACCCGATGGCCTATGCAAATTCCGCGGAAAGATTGCTACAGGCCATTGGTGAGCCTGAAATGATAGACACATCCACCGATCCAGCACTCAGCCGCATTTTCTCAAACCGCGTTATCGCCCGCTATCCGGCATTCCATGAATTTTTTGGCATGGAAGAAGCGATTGAACAGATAGTCTCCTACCTGCGTCACGCTGCTCAGGGGCTGGAAGAGAAGAAGCAAATTCTGTACTTGTTGGGCCCGGTAGGTGGCGGTAAATCATCACTCGCTGAACGGCTTAAAGAGCTGATGCAGAAAGTGCCGGTTTACATGATCAAAGACTCACCGGTAAACGACCATCCGTTCTGTCTGTTCGACTTAAATGAAGACGGCAACATTCTTGAACAAGAATACGGCATTCCAAAGCGGTATTTAAAAACTATCATGTCACCCTGGGCCAGAAAGCGCCTGCATGAATACAACGGTGACATCACTAAATTTAAAGTCGTGAAGGTATATCCATCCATTCTCGATCAGGTGGGCATTGCTAAAACCGAACCTGGCGATGAAAACAACCAGGATATTTCGTCGCTGGTCGGTAAAGTGGATATCCGTCGTCTGGAGCAATTTGCTCAGAACGATCCCGATGCCTACAGCTACTCAGGTTCTCTGTGTAAGGCCAATCAGGGCCTGATGGAGTTTGTGGAAATGTTTAAAGCACCAATTAAGGTGCTGCATCCGCTGCTAACTGCAACCCAGGAAGGCAATTATAACCCTACTGAAGGGTTTTCCGCCCTGCCCTTTGACGGGCTGATTCTGGCCCACTCTAACGAATCTGAATGGCAGTCGTTCCGCAACAACAAAAACAATGAAGCGTTCCTGGACCGGGTTTACATTGTAAAAGTGCCTTATTGCCTGCGCGTTTCTGAAGAAATGCGGATCTACGACAAACTATTGCAAAACAGTGAACTACACGGCGCGCCCTGCGCACCAGACACGTTAAAAAGTCTGGCTCAGTTTATTGTACTGTCACGACTTAAAGAGCCTGAGAATTCCAGCATCTATTCGAAAATGCGGGTCTACGACGGTGAAAGCCTGAAAGACACTGACCCGAAAGCTAAGTCCTATCAGGAATACCGCGATTACGCCGGGGTCGATGAGGGCATGGAAGGCTTATCTACCCGTTTCGCCTTCAAAATTTTATCCCGCGTGTTCAACTTCGATCACGCCGAGGTCGCGGCTAACCCGGTACATTTATTCTATGTGCTGGAGCGACAAATTGAGCGCGAGCAGTTCCCTCAGGATACAGCCGATCGCTATAAGGAATTTTTAAAAGGCTTCCTGATCCCGCATTACGTGGAGTTTATTGGCAAGGAAATTCAAACCGCATATCTGGAGTCTTACTCAGAGTATGGCCAGAACCTGTTTGACCGCTATGTAACCTATGCAGACTTCTGGATCCAGGATCAGGAATACCGCGATCCGGAAACCGGTCAGCTGTTTGACCGCGCGTCGCTGAATGCCGAGCTGGAGAAAACCGAAAAACCGGCCGGTATCAGTAACCCGAAAGATTTCCGTAATGAGATCGTGAATTTTGTGCTCCGTGCCCGGGCCAATAATGGGGGTAAAAACCCTAATTGGACCAGCTACGAAAAACTGCGCACCGTGATAGAGAAGAAAATGTTCTCCAATACGGAAGATTTACTGCCGGTGATTTCGTTTAACACCAAAGGGTCTGCCGAAGATCGTAAGAAACACGACGACTTTGTGAACCGGATGGTGGAAAAAGGGTATACACAAAAACAAGTACGGTTACTGTGCGAATGGTACCTGCGTGTCCGCAAAGCATCTTAGGGTGCAATTTAGCGTGAAGGGGTTGTATGGCACATTTCATAGACCGCAGGTTAAATAGCAAAGGGAAAAGCACCCTTAACCGTCAGCGGTTTTTAAAACGATATAAGCAACAAATCAAACGCGCTGTGTCAGATGCCGTCGGTCAACGTTCGGTGACCGACGTCGAATCTGGCGAACATATCAGCATACCCAAACAGGACATCTCCGAACCATTATTTCACACCGGGAAAGGTGGCAAACGCACCGTTGTTCACCCGGGCAACGATCAGTTTACCGCCGGTGACCGCATCGACCGTCCGCCGCCTCAGGGCGGCCAGGGCTCAGGTCAGGGCGATGCCGGTAATAGTGGCGAAGGTGAAGATGACTTTACCTTCTCCATATCCAAAGACGAATACCTCGACTTACTGTTTGAAGATTTGGCCCTGCCCAACCTGAAAAACAGCCAGTTCGATCAGGTAGTGCAATACGAGACTTACCGGGCGGGTTATCAAACCGACGGGGTGCCTACCAACCTGGACATCGTGCGCTCGCTTAAAGGCTCGATGGCAAGACGGGTAGCCCTGACTGCGGCAGACCGACGCAAGTTGCGCGAAGCCGAAGAGGAGCTTGAGAAGCTTAAAGCCGATAAGCACGATAACACCGTGGCTATTATTGAACTGGAAAAAACCATTGGCGCGTTAAAAGCTAAAATTGCTGGTGTTCCGTTTATTGACACCTTTGATTTACGCTTTAAAAACTACGCCAAAAAGCCCGTGCCCACCAGCAAGGCAGTGATGTTTTGCCTGATGGATGTCTCCGGCTCGATGGATCAGGCCACCAAAGACATGGCCAAGCGCTTTTATATCCTGCTCTATTTGTTTTTAAGCCGGACCTATAAAAACGTCGAGGTGGTATACATTCGCCATCATACTCAGGCCAAAGAGGTCGATGAGCAGGAGTTTTTCTACTCACAGGAAACCGGCGGTACCATTGTATCCAGCGCGCTTAAACTGATGGACGAAATTATTGCCGAACGCTATCAGGAAAGCGACTGGAACATCTATGCGGCGCAGGCCTCCGACGGTGATAACTGGGCCGACGACTCGCCTCAGTGCCGCGAACTTCTGATGAAAAAACTGCTGCCGGTAACGCGCTATTTCGCTTACATCGAAATTACCGAACGCCAGCACCAGAGCCTGTGGCGGGAATACCAAAGCGTGGAGGAAGCCTGCAGTAACTTTGTTTGCAAACATATCATCTCGGTCAGCGATATCTATCCTGTATTCCGTGAACTGTTTGAAAAAACCAGTGAAACCAGCGGAGGAAGCTAATGACGGCTGAAGTAGCAGAAGTAAAGAAAACACTCAGCGACGGGCCCGACTGGACCTTCGACATGCTGGCCCAGTACGAAAATGAAATAGACCGGATTGCCAAAGACTACAAACTCGACATCTATCCAAACCAAATTGAGGTGATCACCGCCGAGCAAATGATGGATGCCTATGCCAGCATTGGTATGCCAATCAATTATACCCACTGGTCATTTGGCAAAAAATTCATTCAGAACGAGCAGCAATACCGCCGCGGCCAGATGGGCCTGGCCTACGAAATAGTGATTAACTCCAATCCGTGTATTGCTTACCTGATGGAAGAAAATACCATTACCATGCAGGCACTGGTAATGGCTCATGCCTGTTACGGGCACAATTCCTTTTTTAAAGGCAATTACCTGTTTCAAACCTGGACCGATGCCAGTTCAATTATCGATTATCTGGTGTTTGCCAAAAATTACATTGCCAAATGCGAACAAAAATACGGTTACGAGGAAGTCGAGCAAACTCTGGACTCCTGCCACGCGCTGATGAATTTTGGTGTAGACCGTTACAAACGCCCGCAGAAGTTATCGCTTCAGGAGGAAAAGAGCCGCCAGAAACAACGGGCAAAATATTTGCAGTCGCAGGTGAATGAACTTTGGCGCACCCTCCCCGACAGCAAAGAAAAAAATCAGCCCAAAGCAATGCGCTTCCCGGCGGAACCTCAGGAAAACCTGCTTTATTTCATAGAAAAAAATGCCCCTTTACTGGAGCCCTGGCAACGTGAAATTGTGCGCATAGTGCGCAAGGTGTCCCAGTACTTTTATCCGCAAAAACAAACCCAGGTAATGAACGAGGGCTGGGCGTGTTTCTGGCATTACCATATTTTAAACAAGCTTTATGATGAGGGGCTGGTGACCGACCGGTTTATGTTGGAATTCCTGCACAGTCATACCAGTGTGGTCACCCAGCCCGACTACAACAGTCCGTATTACAGCGGTATCAACCCTTATGCGCTGGGCTTCAATATGTTTATGGATATCAAACGAATTTGCCAGGCGCCTACCGAGGAAGACCGCTACTGGTTTCCGGACATTGTTGGTAAGGACTGGTTGGAAACCGTGCATTTTGCTATGCATAATTTTAAGGATGAAAGCTTTATCAGCCAGTTTTTGTCACCCAAGTTGATGCGCGACTTTAAACTGTTTGCGGTGGAAGATGATGCTGATAAACCCTATGTGAGCGTATCGGCTATTCACGACGAGCGCGGTTACCGGGCCATCCGGGAAAAGCTCTCCGCCCAGTATAACCTGAGTAACCTAGAACCTAACATTCAGGTATATAACGTGGATGTACGTGGCGATCGCTCTTTAACATTAAGGTATGTACCGCAAAACGGTATTCCACTGGCCGACAGTAAAGACGAAGTCATGCGCCACCTGCACAGGTTGTGGAAATTCGACGTTAAACTCGAACAGATACAGGATGATGGCGAGCCTGCTGTGATAGCCCGCTGTATCCGTCAGTAAGTGCTTTTACAGTCATTATCAGCCAAGGGAATGAAGATAATTAGGATTGAAAAATGGTAGAACATGCCGGGAGTTGTCACTGTGGCGCGATAAAGTTTGCCGTAAGCGCCCCGACGGATCTGAAAGTCAATGAGTGCAACTGTTCAATATGCAGTAAGTCCGGGTATCTGCATCTCATTGTTCCGGCGGACCATTTTGTACTTTTGCAAGGCGAGCAGTGCTTAACCACTTATACCTTTAATACTCATACCGCCAGGCATTTATTCTGTAAAATCTGTGGGATTAAACCGTTTTATATCCCTCGCTCCCACCCGGATGGCTACAGCGTGAATGTCAGATGCCTGGATGAAGCGAGCGTCAACAGCATTGAGATAAGGCAGACCAATGGTAAAGAGTGGGAGAAGCAATACCCAACGGGACGTGACGATTATGAATAGCGTTTAAGGCCGCGCACTGAGATCAAGGGGTCAGATTCTTTGAAACCATTCCTTAAACTCTTCAGAGCGTCTATCCCCTCCGTGTTCAAGATATCCGACAAAGCGCTCAAGTTGTTCGGATATCTGCTTTACAAATTTATCATCGCCCAGCACCCTGGACTTATTTATTGATAATCTTATCTTGTTCACTATCTCATTTGATAACGAGTTGTCGAGAAGACGGTTATAAGCCAGTTTTCGACTCGCGGAGTCATTGCCGAGGGATAAATAGAGAGGGTGAGGCTCTAGCATGGCAATATTTTTATTGCCTCCGTTTGCATGATAGCTACTCCATACGTAGTCTTTTGGGTGATCTACCATTTTTGCTCTGACCGGATTTAATTCAATATATTGGTAAACCTGTAGTAGGTACTCGTCAGAATTCACCAAACTTGATTTAAACCTACCTTCCCAAAGCGTGCCAGTTCGATTGTAAGTGGTGTTGATATAGCGAACATAATAGCGCCCTAAACTCTGCATAACATAACTAATGCCCTCATAGTCTGATGCTTGCAAAAGTAAATGAACATAGTTTGTCATTAAGACAAAACAATGTATCCGCACATTAAATTTGTATGCACACTCTTTAAGCTTTTTAAGGTAAACCGCATAATCTGCAGCCTGAAAAAAACACGCTTGTCTATTGTTTCCTCGCTGAACAACGTGTACAGGCATATTGGGAACCAATACCCTCGGACGACGAGCCAATTTTAATTCTCCCTGAAAACAAACTGGCTTAAATCTTATGTGAAAATCTACCAAATTATACTGGTCAACAGGTCTGTTCTTTATTTGCGGTAAACTAAAGGCTTACCTCACTATGAGAAAGTATTTTCAAAGAACCTGACCCCTTGATCGCTCCCGTCGCTTATCCATCTGCTGCGGTGTAACAAGCAATAATACCAATCCACCTGCGGCGGCACAGGCGCCAGCTGCGGAGAACGTCAGCATGGAGCCGGCGCCTTGCTGCCACAACAACCCTGCGACATAATTGCCGATGGCACCTCCCAGTCCAAAGGCCAGACTGATATAAGCGGCCTGTATACGGCCATGGATCTGGGTTGGAAAATAATGATGGATAAAATGCATCGACGTAGAGTGATTCAACCCAAAGCTTAAAGCATGGATAAACTGACTGAAAAAAACCAGCCAGAACATGTCTGCCAGGGTGCCCAGAACCAGCCAGCGAAGGCCAGTGGCGAGCAAACAGAACACCATTAAACGCCACACACCAAAACGGGATATCAACCGCTGGGCCACCAGGAAAATGCCAACCTCTACCGTTACTCCCAATGCGATCAGCAAACCGGTTTGCATGCCGGAATACCCCAAATCCCGCATATACAGTGCAAAAAAACCGTAGTACGCGCCAAAACTTAATTGTAGTAAGGCATTGGACAGCAGAAACAACAGTGCCACTTTATCCCGCAAAAAAGGCATGATCCGCACCGCAACAGCGGCTTTCGGTTTAAGGTTTTGCGGCTGGGTAAGCGTAAGGCTGCTGATAAACAGACCGATTAACACCAGCATCGATGCATAAATTGGCGCGTCAGTAGAAAAAAAGTCGAGTGCCTGTCCAACCAAAACGGTCAGTACAATAAAGCCAATACTGCCCCACAAACGAATACGACCGTAACGTTTAGAGTCGCCTTCGATAGTTTGCAGGGTGAGTACTTCGAGCTGCGGCAACACCGCTGTCCAGAACATCATCATCAGGCCCATGACGAGCGTTAAATACCAGAACGAGTAAGCCCAGAACACACCAATAAAACTCAGTACGGTTAAACCGCTGCCGAGTCTTAGAATAAACAGGATTTTACCGGTACGATCGGCAACGCCTGCCCACAGCGAAGGGCCGATAATGCGTGCCAGGGTAATCACCGCAAACAACTCGCCAATCTCTACCGACGTGAAACCGCGCCCATCAAGGAAGATGCCAAGATAAGGGGTAATTACCCCTAACTGACCAAAGTACAGAGCATAGGTAAGGCTGAGCGCTATAATAGCAAAGCGGCTGGAAGACGCCGCCATTACTTGAATATCAGGTTCAGCATCTTATTTGGCTGAACCCGAAATAATCGGCGTAGTGCAATGAACCGCCGCATTTTGTGCGCGATGACGCAGGCAATGGTCCATTAACACCAGCGCCAACATGGCTTCGGCGATAGGTACTGCACGAATACCTACGCAAGGATCGTGACGCCCCTTGGTAACGATATCAATGGCATTACCCTTGGTATCAATGGTTTCGCCGGGTACTGAGATACTGGAGGTGGGCTTAAGTGCCATGTGTACTACCAGATCCTGCCCCGTTGAAATGCCGCCTAACACACCGCCTGAGTGATTAGACGCAAAGCCGTCGGGTGTTAGTGTGTCACGATGTTCACTGCCCTTTTGGGTCACTACATCAAAACCATCACCCACTTCCACGCCTTTAACCGCATTAATGCCCATCATGGCACCGGCAATATCAGCATCGAGACGGTCAAATACCGGCTCACCGAGGCCTACCGGCATATTAGTGGCAACCACAGACACTTTCGCGCCGATTGAATCGCCGGACTTTTTCAGGTCGCGCATGTATTCATCCAGCGCTTCCAGCTTCGACGCATCCGGACAGAAAAACGGGTTTTCGTTAATAATGCTGTAGTCAACCGTATCGATAGCAACCGGCCCTAACTGCGACAGAAAACCATGAATTTTAACCCCATGAACCTGCTCGAGGTATTTTTTAGCAATACCGCCTGCAGCAACACGAATGGCCGTTTCACGCGCCGAGGAGCGACCGCCGCCGCGATAATCGCGCAACCCGTACTTTTGCTGGTAGGTATAATCGGCATGACCAGGACGGAAGCGGTTGGCGATATTAGAATAATCCTGACTGCGCTGATCTTTATTCTTAATCAGCAGGCCTATACTGGTACCGGTGGTTTTGCCTTCAAACACGCCAGATAAAATTTGCACTTCGTCGTCTTCGCGACGGGCTGTGGTATAGCGTGATGTACCTGGTTTACGACGGTCTAAATCTACCTGTAAATCTTCTTCGGTCAGTTCCAGTCCCGGAGGACAACCATCTACCACACCGCCCAGAGCAATGCCGTGACTCTCACCAAAGGTGGATACCGTAAATATTTTACCGAAAGTATTACCCGCCATCTCTTTTATTTATCCTGTTGGTTGTAACTGTCTAATGCTGCTTTGGTTACAGCGAATATACCATGGCCACCCTGTGCCAGTTCGACCCACTCAATATCCAGTCCCGGGAACCTTGCTGCCATATGCACCAGGCTGTTGCCGACTTCAACAAACATGACGCCCTGCTCGGTAAGATAATCCGCGGCCCGGGCAATCATGGTCTCCACTAAATCGAGGCCATCCTCGCCAGCAGCCAGCGCCAGTTCGGGTTCGTGCTGAAATTCCACCGGCAAGTCGGCCATATCCTCAGCATCCACATAAGGGGGATTCGATACGATTAAGTCGTATTTTTGTCCTTCGAGCTGACTGAACAAATCAGAGTACAAAGGGAAAACCCGTTCACTCAGTCCGTGTTCTCCTATATTCAGTTCTGCCACGGCCAGAGCATCGGCACTGATGTCCACCGCATCAACCTGGGCCTCATCGAACGCGTAAGCCAATGCAATGGCTATACAACCGCCGCCGGTACACATATCCAGAATTCGGGTTGGAGTGTTGCTAAGATATGGCACAAATTTGCCCTGGATCAGTTCGGCAAACGGCGAGCGTGGGATCAGTACCCGCTCATCCACATAAAACGGCAGTTCGCAGAACCAGGCTTCATGCGTGATGTAAGGCAGAGGTAAACGGGTTTGCACTCGTTGCAGTACCAACTCGGCGACCTTACTGCGCTCACTTTTGGTCAGCCTCGCTGCAAACACTCCGTCACCGGTTTGAGAGGTTAATGTGTGAGGTAAATGCAGTGCATAAAACACCAGGCTCACCGCCTCATCCCAGGCATTGTCGGTACCATGACCGTAAAACAGTTCTGCATCATTAAACCGACTGACCGCCCAGCGCACCATGTCTAAAATGGAGTGCAGATCAGCAATGGCTTCGTCGAGGTAAAACTTGTCGGTCATACGGGCTACAATGTCCTGAATTTATAAAGCTGGTATGATACATAATGTTGTCCGCTTCGGACATGCTTAATTTAATGCAAAATCATCCGTAATGAAGATTAGGAAACCTGGCCTGTGAAATTTAAGTCGCAATTTCCCCCTGTCCCAGCTCAACAGGACACCGAAGACAGTGATGATATGGCGTTATTTCGACAAGAAATTAAAGGCGTAGCGCCTCTAAAGCAGGATACTTATGTGCCGGAGACGACCCGTCCGGAAGTGAAAATTCGTCGCCGGCAAAAAATTCACCGGCAGGCCAGAGCCAGCTTTGAGTTTTCTGACGCCTTTGAAGGCTTTATTCCGCCAGAAGGCGCACTCCGCTACTGCCGACAGGATGTGCCGGGCTATGAGCTTAAACAGTTGCGCCGGGGCGATTACAGCCCGGATTACATTCTTGATTTACACGGCCTGACCAAAGCACAAGCTAAACATGAATTAGCCGCTTTACTGCACACAGCCTGGCAGGAGCATGTTGACTGTGTGTGTATCGTTCACGGCGTAGGTTCAGGCGTTCTCAAACAGGCGTTGCCCCATTACCTTATTCAACATCCCAGAGTGATGGCCTTCCATCAGGCACCACTGGAATACGGTGGGCAGGGTGCCTTGCTGGTACTGCTGGAAGTCGAGTCACCGTTTAACAAAAAACGCTAATCACATTCAGGCTTCAGCCATTTGCGGTTTACTTATGGTCATCACCGCTGTTGTGGATAAACAAGTAAGTGTAATACACCATCATTGCGCATACGATAAAAATGCCAAGTAATGAGCCCCATACAACCGGATCTTTTAATAACATTGACCACATAACAATCACCTTTTTATTTGCTGTTTCTATGGTGATAGTGTGCGCCTGAGAGGCAGAAAAAACGCTGATCCAAATCAATATCAAAATAGCCATCTGGCGCAAAGCATGACCTGGATCAAAAGAATGCGGCTAACCTAATATACAGGGTTTTCAAAACTTTTATTGATAATAGTTATCATTTAGATTAAAGTAAATATGCCTGTTGGGTTTCCGGAAATTTTACGGTCTTGGACGGAATCCCACTTCTGGCAGGCGGGCACTTTGCCCGCCTGCTTTTTTTCCAGCCGGGGGCTTCGTGCCGCCATTAAGACGTTAATCAAATAACTTGAAAAACCAGCTTTTCTGGAGATCTTCTTCGCAGGTTTTTAATTGCGTAGCATAGCGCAGTGAACGGCCTTTAACGCGCTGCGAGACTTGTACCAACCACCCCTTCCTGAGATAGGTCTTGCGCCGGTAGCCTCCCCACCCTTCATGATAATTAAGGTATTGCGCGTAGGCATCCCATTTTGAGACACCATTCACTTTATGGGTTTTACTGATAAACCAGCCCATGAAATCTATCGCATCTTCAAAATCATCGCGGTCAGCGCCAGAATTCCCGGTTTCGCGAATGTAGTCGCTCCAGGTGGGCGTTTTGGCCTGAGAATAGCCGTAAGCCGAACTCACCCTGCCCCAGGGAATGAGTCCGAAGAGAATGTAATCGCGGGGCGGCAGCGCATCGTGACGAAAAGAACTTTCCTGGTACATCATGGCCATGGGTACGTGGATGGGTACGCCCCATTTATCACGCATGTCGGCCGCCGCGTCGTACCAGTCTTCCTTTTCGTAAAAGATCTCACAAAGATTGCTGGTATCTTTTGGTGGCGTGGTGGCACAACCTGTGATCACCATTGGTAAGAAAATCACCCAGCCGGAAAAAAAGATACAAATTTGTTTGAACTTTTTGTACATATGCTGTCCAAATTAATGTTCCGAAAGTGTGTTTCCCTGGAACAAATTCTTATGCCTGACCCGTGTCAGGCATTTTTTTTGGCTGGCTCCCGGGCAAAGTAATCGGTGATAAACTCGCTGAAAGACAGATTATCACTGGCTTCAATCTCACGCTGAGCGGCAAAAGAGCGCTCGGCTTCAGCAACAAAATCTTCTGCCGATTTAAAGTGGTAGTTAAAATCACCAATTTGCCGACGATAGGTTTCGGCCAATTCACGACCCACTACCGCGTTGTCACCCTCTGCCAGTAATTTATTCAGCCAGCGCCCTGAGAAGGTTAAGTCTGGATCTTGCACTTTTAACCATTCACGTTTAACCGCTTCGCTGTAACGATTGTCATCATAGTTTTCGTCCATGATGGCTGCTACTTCGGCATACCGGGCAAATAAGGCTTCAGCCCAGTCACGCATGGCAACTTCCTGCTCATTTTGCAGCAAGGTTAAGCCTGGCTTGCGCCCTTCAAGCACTACCCGGTTAAGATTAACCTCGGTTTCTTTGTAGCGTTCAGCATCAAACTTAGGGCTCTCGGTGAGCAGGCATGCCATCAGGAATACATCCAGGAAATGCATTTGCTCTTTATCGATGCCAACCGGACTAAACGGATTCACATCCAGCGCCCGGATCTCAATGTAACTTACGCCTCGCAGTGCCAGCGCGTCAGTGGGCTTTTCACCGGATGCGGTGGGCTGTTTGGGCCGGATTGGCGAGTAAAACTCGTTTTCAATTTGCAGTACATTTTTACTGAGCTGTTGATAATCACCGCCCTCGCCGGCGGCAAAACCTGCGTAATTCTTTGATGGCGAATACATCGCTTCCCGCAACAAGCGCACGTAGGTATCGATTGAGTTGTAACAAATACGCAGAGAAGACTGCTCATTGCTGGTGTAACCCAACCCGCTCATGCGTAATGACGTAGCATAAGGTAAATATAACGTGCCGCGCCCCAGCTGTTTAAAGTCCAGACCGTGTTCACGCCCTTCAACAAAAGACTTACACAACGCCGGAGAAGCGCCAAATAAATACGGAATTAACCAACAACTGCGGCGGTAATTTCTGATCAGAGCAAAATATTGTTCAGACACCCATTCCTGGGAAGCTTGCACGCCTTTCTGGGTGGCCAGGTGCTGCCAGAATGTATCGGGTACAGAAAAGTTAAAGTGCACCCCGGAAATCACCTGCATCATGCTACCGTAGCGGTTACGTAACCCCGTCCGATAGGCTTTTTTCATTTTGCCAACATTAGACTCGCCAAAGTAAGCGATAGGGATATCCTGCGCATTTTCAATAAAGCAAGGCATGCTCAGCGGCCACAAGCGCTCATCACCAATATTATCGATGGTGAATTTGTGCACGTCCTCTAACTGCGCCAGCGTGGTATTAACGTCAGACTCAGGCGGAGTAATAAATTCAAGCAGCGATTCAGAGTAATCGGTAGTGATACTCTCATGAGTAAGAGCTGCTCCAAGCGCCTTTGGATGCGGCGTCATTGCCAGCATGCCGGTTGGATTTATCCGCAAGCACTCGCGTTCAACCCCGCGTTTAATGGCACTGAGTGCAGAAAACGCTGAAGATGATTTAAGGGCCTCAAAATCGTAAGAAAGGTCGTGAGTCAGTTGGCGCAATGTCGATTCCATAATGTCGGTTGCGACTTACATTGGTTGCAAGACGGTTAGCTGTGGGCCGTATAATATCAAATATTTATATCGACCCAAGCATAATTCACAGCACAAAGTGGTTAATTTATGGCGCTCCTGCCCCGGTTTACCCCCAAAATCACTGTTATTGCAGGCCTGCAGGACGCACTTCTTTAATCGCAATACCAAGGGTTTCAAGCTGGGGCAGGATCACATTTTTGTCTCCTACAACAACAATTTGCAATAACTCCGGATGCAAAGCCTTAGCGGCTACGGCATCAATTTCAGCTTTGCTGATGTTCAGCAATATAGCTTTTTGTGCTTTTTTATAATTAACCGGTAGGTCGTAGGCCAGCAGGCGGCGTAAGAAAGAGGCCTTATCCAGCGGCGTTTCGTATTCTAATGCTTCACTCAGGGTAAAGGCATTTTGCATGTAACTAAGCTCAGCATCCGTGATACCGCGCTGCTGATAATGATTGATTTCACCCAGCAGTTCCATGATACCAGCCGCGGTGAACTCTTGTTTCAGATCGGCACCGGCCTCGAACCACCCCAGGGTTTTACCGCCATTAAACGCTGAGAAGGCGCCGTAGGTGTAGCCTTTATCTTCGCGCAGGTTAAGGTTAATCCGGCTGTTAAAATCATCCCCGAGCGGAAAGTTCATCAGCTGGGCACGAAAATAATCGCCGGTAGCGTCATAGGGCATCGCCCGCTCAACCATTCTTACCAGACTCTGCGCAGCACCGGGCACGTCCACCAGCACAATTTGCTGACCGTCGTACTCAGGAAAGTCACCGTAATCGGCAATCTGATAGTCATCTCCCTGCCAGGTATTGATAAAGTCAAAATAGGTGGTGATTTGGCCAGGAGTCATATCTCCCACCACCACGATGGTGCCTTTTGCCGGCACATAATATTGCTCGTAAAACGTTTTAATATCGTCCAAAGTGATCCGGGAGACGCTTTCTGCGGTGCCGCCGGGCGGCAACCCAACACGGTTCTCACCACCCCACAACACAGCAGTTTTTACCTGTTCCATGATGGCGCCCGGCTCTTTGCTCTGAGCGTTGATGTTATCGAGCAACTGCTGTTTGATACGGGCGAAATCCTCGGCTTTAAATGCCGGGTTAAACAGCTTCTCTTCCAGTAGCGCCAGCGTCTCATTTAAGTGCTCTGTCAGACTCGAGATAAAGACCTGAGTGTAGCGGCCGTTGCTGGCAAAACTGATAGAGGAGCCCATTTTTGCCAGCGCGTTAGACATATCCTCATTGGAATAATTTAACGTTGATTCGTTCATCATCAGCGCCGTAAATGTCGATAAGCCGGCTTTATTCACCGGATCCAGTAACATCCCGCCATCCAGATCCAACGTAATGGTTACCGTGGGCGTTTCATCGTTTGTGACCCCAAGCACCTGAATACCATTACGCAATTTGAGCTGCCAGAAACTAGGAATAGTCACTACCGGCGGTTCACCGGCTGCAGGTATCTTGCTCCGGTCAAAATCAGACGATGGTGTTTCGTTGGTATTCAACTGCTGTTCGGCTTTATTTGCCACCACCTGGCGCTCGGGCTGACTGACCGTGGCAGGCTTAACCGCTAAAGCGGGCTGACCGTCAGGTACCACACTCAGAACAACCGCCGCCCGGCCTTTAATATAACGATCGAAAACCCGGTACACGTCTTCCTTAGTGACTTCGCTATAACGCTTAACATCCTCATTCATTAAATCAGGCTTGCCAAAAAAAGTTTCGTTATAAGCCAGGGTTGACACCTTGCCGCTAACACTCTGTAACCCATAAATGGTCGACGCTTTAATATTCGCCTTAACTCTGGCCAGCGCATCGTCGTCGAAAGGGCGGCTTTCAAAATCTGCCAGTATGGTTTCCATTTCGCTATAAATCATGGCCAGTGAATGTTCTGATTCCGGCGACACCAGGGCCACCAGATTGAATTCGCAGGCGAGTTCACTACAGGGATGAGAAACACCGGCCTGAACCACCTTGCCAGTTTTTACCAGCTGTTCGTAGAATACCGATGTCTTGCCACTGCCCAGAATACTGGCCAGCACGTCGAGCGCGGCTTCGTCCTCGTGCCGTGCATACACGGTGGGAAAGACTATTTGCACCAGCGGCAGATGCACGTTGTCCTGCATGGTGATGAATTTGTTTTCGCTAAGCGATGCGGGCGCTGGCGACTGAGCTTTAACGTCCGGGCCGGCCGGCAACTCACCAAAATACTTTTCAATCCAAGCTTTAGTCTGGGCGACATTAATATCACCACCGATAGATAACACCGCATTGTTGGGCCCGTACCAGCGTTTAAAAAACGCTTTAAGGTCATCAACATCAACCCGGTCGAGATCTTCAGTGTAGCCAATCGTCAACCACGAATACGGATGTCCGTCGGGATACAGCACCTCGCCAATTCGCTCGTGGCGGCGGGCATACGGCTGGTTATCAATACGCTCGGCCCGTTCGTTTTTAACGGTTTCGCGCTGGATCTCAAACTTTTCCTGGGTCACAGCCGGTAATAAAAACCCCATCCGGTCTGATTCCAGCCAGAGTACTTTCTCTAACTGATTAGCTGGCACGGTCTGATAATAATTGGTTCTGTCACGGTTGGTAGAACCATTAAGCGTGCCACCGGCATCGGTAATCAGCTTAAAATGCTGTTCATCGGCCACATTGGCAGAGCCCTGAAACATCATGTGCTCGTAAAAGTGAGCAAAGCCGGTTTTACCAGGTTCTTCTCTGGCCGATCCCACGTGGTAGGTTACATCCACATGCACCAGCGGATCAGAGTGGTCTTCGTGTAGAATAACGGTAAGTCCGTTTTTTAATTGGTATTTCTCATAAGCAATAGCAACAGGTTGTGCTACACTTTTTGTATTGGCCGGTGAGAGATCGGATGTCTGAGAGCAACCATATAATAAATGGGCAATCAAACCCAACAGGATAAATCTGAACAACATTAAACATTCCGGAATTTAGTGGATGGCGCATCCATCTGCGAAGGTACGTTAAGTTTACGTGACAAGTTTAACAATAATTACACGTAAATGTTTACTGTTAAAGCCTCGTCGGCATTTTTTCGTATTTACAGATATATCGAGATTACAGGAACTTATGCAAGAACAGCCAATGGTAATAGATTTTGACTTCGGATTACGGCAGCTAAATGGCAACCGTAGCCTGTTATATCGCCTGTTGCGCAAGTTTGCGGCTGAGTATCAGTCTTTGGATACCTGTTTGCAAACCATGCTCGCCCAACAGGAGATAACAGAAGCTGAGAACCTGGTACACACCTTAAAAGGCGTGTCGGGCAATCTTGGCTGCACGGCAGTCTATCAATCAAGCCGCCTGGTCAATGAAGAACTCAAACTGGGCAAGCCCGAACAGTCCTCATTGAAAGAATTAATCCACCGCCTGGCTGAAACCATCCGGGTAATTGAGGAACTGCCAGACGATTCTGAGCTGACCGCAAGCGCTAAAGCGGCCCCATCAGACGAAAAGCAGCAAACCTATCAGGCGCTGAGTCAGGCACTACAACATCACGAATACATCAACGACGAAAAACTCAACAACTGGCTGACAAAGCTCGATCTCAATAGCAGTCATCAGCAGGAATTAGTCGATGCAGTGTCATCGCTGGAATATGACAAAGCGCTGGCTATCCTAGAAGATGCTAATGCCTGATGACTGAAGCCATTTTCAGTCATCCCGATTTCTTCATCATTAACAAATCTGCCGGAATTACCATGCATGATGCCCAACACGGCATCGTGCGACAGGTTTGTGAAGCATTGGGAGAAACAGACTTACACCTGGTTCATCGGCTCGACGATGGCACCTCCGGCTGTTTAATTCTGGCGCGCAACCCTCAGGCTGCGGCACGCTTTGAAGTCTTGTTTCGTACCCGACAGGTACAGAAATATTATCTGGCGCTGGTAGAGAAGAAACCCAAAAAGAAACAGGGCACCATAACCGGCGATATGAAAAACCGCCGTAACGGTCAACATATTCTGTTAAAGTCGCAGCATAACCCTGCTGTGAGCCAGTTTTTTAGTTATGGCTTTACCGATGCGCCCCGTCTGATGCTGGTAAAACCCTTAAGTGGCAAAACCCATCAGATACGCGTGGCCATGAAAAGCCTGGGCAGCCCTATTGTTGGCGATACCCTATACAGCGCTGCGCCCGCAGACAGATTGTATCTGCATGCCTGGGGCCTTGAATTTGACTATGAAAGTGAGCCGGTGAGTGTATTTTGCACGCCGTCTGATGGCGAACATTTTGCACACAGCAGTATCGCGGGCTGGCTTGCTCAGGCGCCCCATCCCAATACGCTAAACTGGCCCAAATCTTTTGGTAACAAACGGGATGAGGCCGACTGATATGACCATGACGGTGAATATTCTCGGCAGCGGTGCTATTGGCGGGCTTTGTGCAGTGGGTGCACAGTTATCCGCGACACCTTATCGATTATGGTCAAGGCCTGGCAGCACCACGCTTAACCATGTGGAGTTGTTGAACGGGGAATCGGTAAGCCTCGAACCGCTAGACTGTGCAGACAAGGCACTCACCGCTAGCGATTTATTGATAGTCCCGCTTAAGGTAACGCAACTTAAAGAAGCGTTAAAAACCTGGCGGCATAAACTATTGCCAGATACGCCGGTTGTATTGCTGCATAACGGTATGGGCGGGATGGAACTGGCAGCCAAATATCTGCCGGATAACCCGGTATTTCTGGCCACCACCAGCCATGGCGCACTCAAAACATCGGCAACCCGTATCAGGCATACCGGCAAAGGGGAAACCATGTTGGGTAGCTCGCCCTGCCACACTACCTCAACGCTGCTGAATACCCATATTGCCGAAATGATGAATCGCTGTATCGGCCCGGTGACCTGGCGTGATGATATCGAAACCGCACTCTGGCAAAAACTCGCGGTTAACTGCGCCATCAACCCGTTAACCGCGCTTAACAATATGCCCAACGGCGGCCTGCTGGCAGTGCAATACGCAGAAACCATTACCGCCGTGTGTGAAGAAGTGTGTGCCGTTGCCAGAGCTTGCAAGATAGAGCTTGAGGTAAATACCATCACCGAACTGGTATTTAACGTGATCGAACGTACCGCAGAGAACTTTTCCAGCATGCATCAGGATGTGATTTACAAACGCACCACCGAGATAGAGGGCATCAACGGCTACATTGTTAAACAGGCAAAGAAAAAGGGTATTGATGTGCCCATCAATACCCTTTTATGCAAAGCTATAAAAGCGCTTTAGCGCTTATTCAGCGTCCTGAGCCTGCACTTCCGGTTTCATATGCGGGAACAGGATAACGTCTTTAATCGTCGGGCTGTCAGTAAACAGCATGGTCAGACGGTCGATACCGATCCCCTCACCTGCCGTTGGTGGTAAACCAAACTCCAGTGCACGGATGTAGTCTTCGTCGTAATGCATGGCTTCATCGTCGCCGGCGTCTTTTTCTTCCACCTGCTTGCGGAAACGCTCAGCCTGATCTTCCGGATCATTGAGTTCGCTGAAACCATTGGCCAGTTCGCGGCCGCCCACGAAAAACTCAAAACGGTCGGTAATAAACGGATTGGCATCGTTACGACGGGCCAGCGGGGAAACTTCCCACGGGTATTCAGTAATAAACGTGGGCTGTTCGAGTTTTTCTTCGGCAGTCGCTTCAAAAATTTCGCACAGATATTTACCGGCACCCCAGATCCCATCGACTTCGGGCTCTTTAATGTGCAGCTGTTTCGCCATGGCTTTCAGCTCATCGAGGTGTGCTTCCGGGTCACGGATAGCGGCTTCATTTGCTTCTGGCCAGTATTTCAGGATGGCTTCACCCATACTCAGGCGGTCGAAAGGTTTACCAAAGTCGTAGTGTTTTTCTTCTACTACGTTGCCTTCCGTATCACGCACGGTATTCACCAGTTCGGTGGTACCCAGGATATCTTCAGCCAGCGTACGCAGCATGTCTTCGGTCAGGTTCATCAGATCGTTGTAATCTGCGTAGGCCTGATAGAATTCCAGCATGGTAAATTCCGGGTTGTGACGGGTAGATAGCCCTTCGTTACGGAAGTTACGGTTAATCTCGAACACACGTTCGAAGCCACCTACAACCAGACGCTTAAGGTACAGTTCTGGTGCAATACGTAAATACATATCGATATCCAGCGAGTTGTGATGAGTCACAAACGGCTTCGCTGTCGCCCCGCCAGGGATAACCTGCAACATGGGCGTTTCTACTTCAATGTAGTTACGAGTGGTGAGGAAATTGCGGATACCGTTAACAATTTTGCTGCGCACCACAAAGGTTTCGCGGGTCTTTTCACTGGTGATAAGGTCCACGTAACGCTGACGATACTTGGTTTCCTGATCGGTTAAACCATGGAATTTTTCAGGTAACGGGCGCAGTGATTTGGTCAGCAGTTCGTAGCTGGCCATATTTACATATAAATCACCCTTACCGGATTTGTGCAATGCACCGGCCACGCCAATGATGTCACCAATATCCAGTGAACCATAGCGGGCTTTAATGTCTTTTTGCGTGGCTTTATCAGCATAAGCCTGAATGCGGCCGGTCATATCCTGTAACAACAGGAACGGGCCACGTTTGGCCATTACACGGCCTGCGATACTTACCCGGTTGTCCTGGGTTTCGAGAGTTTCTTTATCCAGCTCACCGAACTGACCTTGCAGTTCCTCGGCATAATTTTCGCGACGGAAGCCATTCGGAAAACCGTTAGCGCGACAGTTTTCGCGGATAGCGCTTAATTTGGCGCGGCGCTCGGCAATCAGTTTATTTTCGTCGAGTTGTTGTTCGCTCATAGTCTGTTCACTTAAAGTTGAGTTACTACAGCCCCGATTTCAGGCTGGCTTCAATAAATTTATCTAACCCACCGTCCAGAACGGCCTGGGTATTACGGGTTTCAACACCGGTGCGCAAATCCTTAATGCGCGAGTCATCCAGCACGTAAGAGCGGATCTGACTGCCCCAGCCGATATCGGATTTGTTGTCTTCCATGGCTTGCTTTTCGGCGTTTTGCTTTTGCAGTTCATACTCATAGAGCTTGGCTTTTAACTGCTTCATCGCCTGATCTTTGTTTTTATGCTGTGAACGGTCGTTCTGACACTGCACCACAATACCCGTTGGTTCGTGGGTAATACGTACCGCCGAGTCGGTCCGGTTAACGTGCTGACCACCAGCACCAGAGGCACGGTAGGTGTCTATGCGTAAATCAGACGGATTGATATCGATTTCAATATCATCATCAATTTCAGGGTAAACAAAGGCCGACGCAAAAGAAGTGTGGCGGCGGTTACCCGAATCAAAAGGCGACTTACGTACCAGACGATGAACACCGGTTTCGGTGCGTAGCCAACCAAAGGCATACTCGCCTTCAAAGCGTACGGTAGCACTTTTAATGCCTGCCACGTCGCCATCAGAGACCTCAATAAGTTCGGTTTTAAAGCCGTGCTCTTCACCCCAGCGCAGGTACATTCTGAGTAGCATATTGGCCCAGTCCTGGGCTTCGGTACCACCAGAGCCTGACTGAATATCCAGATAGCAATCACAGGTATCATTCGGGCCGGCAAACATACGGCGAAACTCAAGGGTTTCCAGTTGCGCAATCAGGCCATCCAACTCACCCTGTGCCTCGATAAAGGTTTCTTCATCTTCGGCTTCTACGGCCAGCTCGACCAAACCATCAACGTCTTCGGCACCCTGCTCCAGGTTAACAATGGTTTCTACCACCTGCTCAAGGGCGACTTTTTCTTTACCGAGGGCCTGAGCTCGCTCCGGCTCATTCCAAACGTCGGGACTTTCGAGTTCGCGGTTAACTTCTTCTAAGCGCTCTGACTTTACATCAAAGTCAAAGATACCCCCGAAGCGCTGCAGTACGCTCACGGATATCCCGAATCGCATTTAGCACAGGGTTTACTTCAAACATAATGACCTTTTAACTGATTCATTTTTAAGGGCACGGATAGTACCGGATTTGGCCTGCTTTTAACAGTCGTTTTGTATGCAAAGTGCGCAGGCAGAGTGCGGTTAATCCTTAAGCTTTTCAGCCATGGAGACCACTTGCGAGGCTAAGTTAGCTAACTGCTTCTTAGCAGTATCGTCGGTAAGCTTGCCGGCGTCGTCCAATTTGTCGGCCGCTTTGGCTACTGACACCTGCACAGGCGTCACCACACACATCAGGTTTTGCATCAGCATGCGCAGTACCACCAGAACACGCATTCCGCCCAGCGCGCCTGGCGAAGCAGCCATTAAGCCAACCACTTTGTTTTTGTAGGCGGCCAGCACGGCTTCATCACCGGCTTTGCGCGACGCCCAGTCGATGGCATTTTTCAGCACCGCCGGGTAACTGCTATTGTACTCCGGGCTGGCAATCAAAAACGCATCGTGATCGATAAGCAATTGTTTAAATGCCTGAGCCCGCTCGGGAATACCGTACTCGTCTTCCTCATCCTGATTAAAGATAGGCATCGCATAGTCAGCCAGGTTAATTACCGTAACCTCTGCGCCCGCTTCGCGCGCGGCATCGGCGGCGTTTTCCACCAACGCCTGATTTAAAGAGCCGTTACGGGTACTACCTGAGAATGCCAGTACTTTAACCATGATGTCTTCCTTATTAACAAAGTGAGTGTGGGGCGTTTATCAGCCTTACATTTTTTCCAGTGTTTCGATGCCCAGCAGCTCAAGGCCCAGTTTCAGCTCTTTGGCAACCAGTGCCGACAAGGCTAAACGACTGTTTCGGGTGGCTTCAGGCACATCACTCTTTAATACCGGGCAAGCTTCATAAAAGCTCATAAAGTGGCTGGCCAAATCATATAAATAGCTACACAACACATGAGGCGTTGCATCTCGGGCGACAACATTCAGTTGTTCTTCCAGTTGCAACAACTGCACCGCCAGCGCATGCTCCTGAGCATGTTCGATGCTGATGGTGGCATTCAGTGCGGTAGGACTCACCTCAGCCTTGCGGAACAAGCTCTGCACCCGAGTGTAAGCATATTGCAGATAAGGCGCAGTATTGCCTTCAAAGCTCAGCATAGTATCCCAGTTGAATACATAATCGGTGGTACGGTTTTTACTTAAATCGGCGTACTTAACGGCACCGATGCCCACTTTGCGGGCAACGTCGTTAAGTTCGTCAGCGGTTAAACCAGTATCTCTCTCGGCCAGCAATTTACGCGCACGCTCAACCGCTTCATCCAGCAGCTCTACCAGTTTAACGGTACCACCACTGCGGGTTTTAAACGGCTTGCCGTCACTACCGAGCATCATACCGAACGGGCAGTGTTCGTAAGTTTGTTCTGGCTGCATAAAGCCGGCTTTGCGACCGACAATTTCAGTTTGTTTAAAGTGCAGCGCCTGGCGGGCATCGGTCAGGATCAGGGTGCGGTCTGCGCCCAATTTTCCGCTGCGATAGCGCATTGCCGCCAAATCCGTGGTCGCATACAGGTATCCACCACCGGATTTTTGTACGATATACACTGCCGGGTTGCCTTCTTTGTCGGCCAGCTCTTCAAGGAACACAACCTGGGCGCCCTGATCTTCCACAGCAATGCCCTTCTCTTTCAGCTCTGCTACCACGTGTGGCAGATCTTCGTTATAGGCGGATTCGCCCATAATGTCCTTGCGGGTCAGGCTGACATTGAGTTTTGCATATACTTCTTCACTGTGTGAAATAGACACATCAATAAACAAATGCCATAGCTCGGCACACTGCTGGTCGCCGCTTTGCAGTTTCACTACATATTCACGGGCCCGGTCGGCAAAGCCTTCTTCCTCGTCGAAACGGATTTTGGCTTCCCGGTAAAAGTTTTCCAGATCAGAAAGTGCGGTTTCGGCCACGGCATTGGCGCTGAGTTTATCGCTTAAGTGCGCCAGCAGCATACCAAACTGCGTGCCCCAGTCGCCCATATGGTTTTGGCGAATAACCTTATGGCCAAGAAACTCCAGCAGTTTAACCACCGCGTCGCCAATGATGGTGGTACGCAGGTGTCCAACGTGCATCTCTTTAGCCAGGTTCGGTGAAGAATAGTCCACCACTACCGTTTGTGCGGCCTGAGAAGGAATGCCGGAGCGAGTATCTTCTAGCGCCTGCTGACACTGCTGTGCCAGCCAGCTGTCGGCCAGATGAATGTTAATAAAGCCCGGGCCGGCAATCTCAAGCTTGCTGGCCACGTCATCAAGTTTTACGTGCTCTAAAATAGTGCCGGCAATATCGCGGGGCTTTTGCTTAAGCTGCTTGGCCAGCGCCATGGCACCATTAAACTGATATTCACCAAACTCAGGTCGGCCACTGCGCGCTACCGGAACCGGCGCGTCGGTAATGCCCATGTCACTTAAGGCCTGAGAAAAACGAGAAATAAGAAGTGCGTGAATATTCATTGTGGTCTCTAGTGCTCGCGAGTCGTTCTAAATTCAATATCGGGGTAGCGTTCCTGTGCCAGCGACAGGTTCACCATGGTTGGCGCAACGTAAGCTAAGTTATCACCACCGTCCAGGGCCAGGTTTTGCTCGGCTTTGCGGCGGAATTCATCAAGCTTCTTCTCGCTGTCAGAATACACCCAGCGGGCAGTTGCCACACTGACATGCTCATACAGTGCATCAACGTTGTATTCGGCTTTAAGGCGCGCCACTACTACATCGAACTGCAGTACACCTACCGCACCGACAATCAGGTCATTATTCGCCAACGGGCGGAATACCTGTACGGCGCCTTCCTCCGACAACTGAATAAGGCCTTTTTGCAATTGCTTCATTTTTAGCGGATCGCGCAGGCGAATACGTTTAAACAGTTCCGGCGCAAAGTTAGGAATACCGGTAAAGCGGTAATCTTCGCCTGATGAGAAGGTGTCACCAATGCGGATAGAGCCGTGATTGTGCAGGCCGATGATGTCGCCGGCGTAAGCTTCTTCGAGCAATGCCCGGTCGCCCGCTAAGAAGGTAAGCGCGTCGGAAATACGCACATCTTTACCAATCCGCGTATGCCGCATTTTCATGCCTTTTTCGTATTTGCCTGACACTATCCGGCAAAACGCAATACGGTCGCGGTGTTTAGGATCCATGTTGGCCTGGATCTTAAATACAAAGCCGCTGAACTTAGGCGCCAGTGCATCCACACTGCCGTTATCCGTTTCGCGTCCTTGTGGCTGTGGCGCCCAGGCCACCAGACCATCGAGCATATGGTCCACACCAAAGTTACCCAGTGCAGTACCGAAGAAAACCGGGGTAATCTCACCTGCCAGGAACAGCTCCTGATCAAACTCGTTGGACGCCCCCATTACCAGCTCAAGTTCGTCACGGAACTCAGCTGCCAGGCCATCACCTACCGCCGCATCCAGCTCCGGGTTGTCCAGCCCTTTGATGATCTGAACATCCTGAATGGTATGGCCCTGACCGGTTTTATACAAAATCGTTTCATCACGGTGAATGTGGTAGACCCCTTTAAACTGCTTACCACAGCCAATCGGCCAGGTAACTGGCGCGCAGGCAATGTTGAGCTCAGTTTCCACTTCATCCAGTAGTTCCATAGGATCGCGAATATCACGGTCCAGCTTGTTCATAAACGTGATGATCGGCGTATCACGTAAACGGGTAACTTCCATCAGTTTGCGGGTGCGATCCTCAACCCCTTTCGCCGCATCAATCACCATCAGACAAGAGTCAACGGCAGTCAGTGTGCGATAAGTATCTTCAGAGAAATCTTCGTGCCCGGGGGTATCCAGCAGGTTAACCAGGTTATCACCATAAGGAAACTGCATAACGGACGTTGTAACGGAGATCCCCCGCTCTTTTTCCATTTCCATCCAGTCGGATTTAGCATGCTGGCCGGACTTTTTACCTTTAACGGTACCGGCGGTCTGCAATGCTTGTCCGTATAACAGCACTTTTTCGGTGATGGTTGTTTTACCGGCGTCCGGGTGCGAGATGATAGCAAAGGTCCTTCGCTTGTTGATTTCATTGAGAAAATCTTGGTTTGCCATGTATAAATTCTTTTAGTTTGTACACGGATTTGTACACACTTTTGGAAGTACTCTCTTTTCAGTTCTTCGCTTGTCAAATCCGTCGTGTTAATCGTAATTGGCCGCTATTTTCGCTGATATTGACTTTATAAACAATCAATGGTTATCTAATCGGTTACCATTTACTCTCAGCGTGCGCCAATGCTCAGTTGTAGCTGTTTGCAATCGTTGCTTCTTCAGCTCATGAACAACTGTGGCTAAACCACAAATTCCTTCGCTACCAGAAATCGATGATAGCTTGTCGTACTACACCGATGATGGTGCAGTTGCCGTTGATCGGTATTGCAGGGTATTGCGGGTTCAAAGGTTTTAGGTACTTCTGTTCACCATCAATAACTAACTGCTTAAAGGTTGCTTCTTTCGAATCATCCAAACGCGCAACAACCAATGAACCAGATGAGTAAGGAGCATCAGGATCTACAACTATAACAGCACCTTCTGGTATTGATTTTTTGCCGCTTGGATTTTCCATACTGTCGCCTTTTACGCGAAGCGCGAAACAACCCTCATGTGCTTTCCCAGTGACTTCACGCCACTCCTCAGCATCTTCATGGGCAAATCCCTCCGCTATTTCAGTCCAATCACCGGCCTGAACCCAGTTAATGAGAGGAATTCTTCCCTTAATATCAGGCCCGACTTCTACATTACCGACCCCCAAGCCAATCTCGCCATCACCTGTGGCGAGCCAATGAGCATTCACGCGAAGCGCCTCCGCGATCTGCATGGTGTAACGAGACCTAGCCGATTTACCAGAGCAAATCTGGCTGATCGACTGCTGTTTGATACCAATGCGACGAGCCAACTCAGACTGAGTCACCCCAGTAAGCTGCAAGGCATGGTTTAGTCGTTCGGATAAAGTTTTCATAAGCCCGCATTCTACAAATAAAACTGTAGCCTTTCAACAATTTTAACTGTTGACTTGCCTACAGTTTAAACTGTAACATTCAATCTTGTAACAGTTATTATTGTAACAGGAGACGGTATGGAAGTGTTCAACACGACACAAAAACATCTCCGCCGTGCCATTGACTTGGTCGGCGGGCAATCAGCATTAGCACGAGCCATCAACTCAAAACAGCAAAACGTCTGGTTTTGGTTGAATAAATCAGGGCGTGTTCCCGCTGAATTCGTTTTACCCATCGAACAAGCTACGCAAGGACAGGTAACCCGATCCCAGTTAAGACCGGACATCTATCCCGAATGCCCAAGCGAGCTGAAAGCCAGTAACCAGTAGGATTAAGGGCAAATAATGGTCAGCATTTTACGTAAACACAAAAGCGAGTTCCTCCATGCGTGATTATGGCAAGGTCTATACCCGCTTTTGGCTAAAGCAAAACGTTTTGTCCTGGAGTGACTCAGCGAAGTTGCTAGGACTGTATTTGCTTACATGCCCACATTGTAATTTGCTTGGCTGCTTTCGATTGCCGATTGGTTACGTTGCTTCTGACTTGAACTGGGAAGAGCAACAGGTTGCCAAGGCGTTAAGTGAGTTAGAACGAGATCAGTTCCTCATTCGTTGCGAGGAATCCGGTTGGACTTTGATTCGGAGCTTTCTGAAGCACAACCCAATCGAAAACCCTAACCAAGGTAAGGCAGCCTTTCGGTTGCTTAAAGATGTACCTGCCGACTTCGTTGGTATGGCATCGCTTTTGAAATCTCTTGCCGCTTTTCAAGCTCGGCTTCCAGAAGAATTTTCATCATTGTTTATGCCTGATGGCAACCCGGTAAGGGACTCTCAACGGTCGGATGACTCTGAGAGAAGCAATAAGCCAACAGTTAAAACTGTTGACCACATACAGTTCGAAGACTTCTGGGATGTACAAATACGCAAAGAAAAAAAAGCGAAAGCCAAAGAAGAATGGCTTCGCATGGGCCTCAATGAAGACCATGAACTCGCCTTGGAAGTGCTAACACGCTGGAAAGAGCAACGAGACAACCGATTGCAGTATCAAGATCGGACTAAGACCCCTATGCCACATAACTGGCTTTTAAACCGGCAATGGGAAGACGAGTACGTTCGCATTGATGAAGTACAGCAATCATCGACGAGCCTAAAGGGCAGCAATCACCAATTGAATATTGAAGAAAGCAATCGCCGCATCGCCGAAAGCTGGGCCGGACCAGGTATTCGGGAGGTTCGTTCAAGTGCAGGAGGTTGATAAACGCGAGTTTGCTGAGGTTTGGGGAGCCGCTTGGGCCATGTATGGCAAAAGCGTATCACCGCAATTGCTATCCATCGCATTTGAAGCCCTTCGTGCTTATAGCATTGAAGAAGTGCGAATCGGTCTGACTCGGCATATTCAATCACCGGATACTGGGCAATTTTTTCCAAAGCCCGCTGACGTCATCAAGCATATCGACGGCAACTCGGGCTCAAGAGCCATGGTTGCTTGGAACAAAGTTGACAAGGCTGTTCGTCAGGTTGGCGCTTGGACATCAGTGATGTTTGACGATGCGCTTATTCACCGCGTTATTTCAGACATGGGGGGATGGGTTGAACTCTGCAAGGTTGACGACAGGGAATACCCCTTTAAGCAAAAAGAGTTTTTAACACGCTACCAGGCTTACTTACTGCGGGACGAAGTAGGTGAATATCCAAGGCTATTACAGGGTATTGCAGACCATCAGAACCAGCAAAAAGGATTTGATATGCAAGCGCCTGTTGCCGTGGGCGACTGGTCAAAAGCGGCACAAGTTTATACGAGAGGCATAGCCGACTTTAGCGCAGTGCCTTTAAAAAGAATAAGCCCGAAAGCCATTCAGGCGCTTCTCGGAAATCAATTAGAGGACAAAAATGAAAACAATTAAAGCAAAAACCATTGCCCTAGTGATAGCCATGTCCGCAAGCACTTCAGTCTATGCGTTTCCGGGCTATCAGTGGGAAAAAGCAGCACAAAGCGTTGGTATTGATCCTGTCATGCTCTACGCCGTTGCCTTGGCTGAGTCCGCCTCACATCGTGGTCTCAACATGACTAGTCCATGGCCATACGCAATTCGCAATGGTTCAAATGCAACCTACGCCAAATCTAAGACCGAAGCAGAGCAACTGTTAAACCAGGCACTGCAAGAGAGTGAAAAATACCAGCTCGATATTGGCCTAATGCAAATCAATTTGCATTGGCACGGACATCGGGTGAGCTCAGCAGCGGAACTGATAGACCCCATCACCAACCTTACGGTCGGCTCAAGTATTTTGGCCGAAGCAATCAAGTCTTCACCAAATGATTTAGAGCTTGGCATAGGCCGCTATCACAGTTGGAACGAAGAGCGTGCACGCTGGTATGGGCAAAGAGTGCTTTCTATCTATCGCAATATTTTACATGAACTGGAGGTCCGTCAATGACAACCAATCAACAAGACTTCTATCAATTAAATTTGGCGTACCTACACGCATCACGAGAATTGGCGCGAATTGATCCGCAAGAGGCCGTCTTGCGCTTTGGACTTACACGCTACGTGGTTGATGCTCTGATTAATGCTGGTGTTGACGACCTGCAACGAGTGGCGACCTCATCATTCATGCTGTTTCAACCAAGGGGTAACCAAAGCCAACTGATTGAGATGGTGAAGAGCAAAGGCACAGGTATCCCAAGAATCGCTTATTTATTATCAACCCTAAACAACAAGGGGGATGCATGATTGATAACCTGTCCAAAAGTGAGCTATTTACCCGAGCCTCGCTGCTTATTAAATACGGATTTCGGACAACGATTATCGCGCTTGATACTGGTTTGCCAATCCACATTATCAGAAGGCTGCACAAAGAAGTCACAGGCAAGTCACCTTGTCCAGGTCAATTGCCAGAATCTGATGCCATTGTTAAAAGCAGAAGAGCCTTAGTTGAAGGCTCCCTGCTGATGGCGCTTTATGTCAATATTGGTGGTGACAATGTCTACAAGCAATTAAATATCGATGCTTTGATGAAGGCTTACGATGCGTACTTGGTTGCAAGAGAAGAAGCAGATCTTCCAGCTGAGATCCCCTGGAAAAAGCTGACCATCAATGAAGGTTGGGTTCTAGCTCGCGATTTAAGATCTCAGCTTGCATCCTTACACCTGTGTCGATGCGGTAGTCTGTATTTGACGGTATCTCAACAGCGCATTCAGCTTAAATGTCCTGTGTGTGAGATTATGGCCGAGCAAACCACTAGAGCACTTTTTGAGAACTAACATGCTGATGCATGATTTGATTGTGCACCGCCCGTGCACTTTGAGAGAACTAAGAAGATGGCAAACTTACTTAAATCTTTACCAGCACGCTGCTGGGTTATATCACTGGGGCTTTTTCTGGCGACTTTGGCTGCGGCTCACTTTTTTCCATCAGAAATATTAACAGCATCAGCCAAGTTAGCGGCTTTACCATTTCTGTTCTGCACCGTCGTTTTTTTCAGCTATTTGGGATTCAAAGCGACCTGTAATCCCATCGGACTTATAGCCATAATCACTATGCTTGTAGCAATCGCATATTGGCAAGCGAGTTGGACAATTGTTGGTTTGGGACTCTTTTTCTTAGCTATTTGTACTGGAATTAGATTCTTGAGTAGCCAAGTTAAAGATTCGGGTAGAACTTTGAGCATTGAAGAAAAATGGTATTGGTATAAGCTCCATTCGTTTTTTGATGGCTTTTATCCAAGGTATCCCAAAAAGCCAAAAAAATAGCCAGCCAACCACAAGCTGGCTACCTTCTATTTTCAGTTCCTTCCTGATGCCTGGTTATAGGCCCTAATATCGATCAAGTTGTTCAGAGCATAATCTCCCGCAAGCGATGCATTTGAGATCACCGCTATCTGCTTATCCACAAATGCTTTATCTTCTTCGGACACACTGTCAGGAATGTAAGCGCCACTCTCATCCTTTTGACGATACTCATTTAGCATTTGCTCCCTTAGACCTAGCATTTCAGGCGACCAACTCGATGAGTCTTCAGAGTTGAATACGCGCCCCGCCAAACCTTCATTGAAAGCTTGAGCAAACACTTGACTTTGAATCGGGGTCAATCCCATTCTCTGCCCTTCGCTGTATGCTTCCTGTTTAAAATCATCGGCGTACTGTTCTAAGAACTCACCGTATCGATTGTTAACTGCCGCACCGAATGCCCCAGTTAACTTCGGAGGCATACTGCGAACTCGATCCACTGTATGCATCATTAAACGCCGTCAAAGGATTTTCCAAAGAGGTTCCGGCATCAACGGCTGCTTTTAACCCATCCCATGTTGATTTGCTGGCCACAGTTGCATTGTGCAAGAAACCTCGTGAGCCAGGTTCTGCAAGGGCTTGCTCCTTGTAACTCTCATAGTCTTCGCCAAAATGATTCAAGGTATGCAATGCTGCATCAGTATGCTTGCCACTGAAATCACCAATAGCACTGGCGCTGTTGAAGAACATTTCAGCACCAGAGACTCCGCTATCATCAGCCATAATGCGAGATCGCCACTTAGAGCCAGCTTCACTGTTTAGTCCAGATTGATAGGTACTTGTGTCAGAAGCTACGGCCTGCTGGGCTTGTTACTGATGCGCATTCAGCTGTCCATCTACACCAGAAAGATTGGTTTGGTAAGCAGATTGAGCCGAATTGAACTGCGTTTGAACTGTTGCAGCATCCTCATAGCCTCCCAGAACACCGGATTCAACTTGGCTTTGAGTGCCACCAAAAGTAGGTGCCGTTGATGACAAGCCTTCATTAGAGCGTGGCTGAATAGATCGTAAATCGGCTCCGGTAGCCATGGCCATAACAGTCATTGCTGCTTGATAGTCATTGTCTCGTTCAGCGGGCGTAGAGGAGTTGCTATAGGTTAAAGACTCCATAGCTGCGGCCACATACGCCTGATTATCATCAGGTAGCAAGCGCTGATACATTGGAAGGTTTTCACGTAATCGGTTACCTGCTTCAACATGCTGGTTCATATAGCGACCTAAATAATCCATGACTTCAGGATTATCCGCTGCTAATCGAGTTAACGTCGCACCATCCGTGTTCCTTTGTCCTGATAGACTGTAGCTGGCCTGATCAAGCTCACTAAAGCGGTTTGATGCCGTGATAACGTCTTGTGCTGAACTCTGAAGTGTTGCCGGTGATCGTGAGCACGTAGATGAAGCGTGGCCGGGCGATATTATTGGTTTGCATAACCACGGGACGATTCAAATTGGGGATACGTTCACATGGGGCGATGAATTCAAATTCACCGGTATTCCAAACTTTGCGCCTGAGTTATTCCGCCGTATTCGTTTAAAAGATCCGTTGAAGCAGAAGCAATTATTGAAGGGTTTGGTGCAGCTTTCAGAAGAAGGTGCGGTACAGGTGTTCCGCCCGTTGGCTTCAAACGATTTAATTGTGGGTGCCGTGGGTATGCTGCAGTTTGATGTGGTTGTGCACCGCTTGCGCGCCGAGTACAAAGTAGAAGCGCTGTACGAAAATATTCAGGTTGCCACCGCGCGCTGGGTATATTGCGATGACGCCAAGAAATTCGAAGAGTTTCAACGCAAAGCGCAACACAACCTCTCCATCGACGGCGGTAATGCACTAGCCTACATAGCGCCCACCATGGCGAATTTATCGCTCACGCAAGAACGCTTCCCGGAGATTACGTTTACGCACACCAAGGAAGTTTAGAAGATGGGGTCGTTGTCCCTGTTCTCTGGCACCTTTTTGAAGATGGGGTCGTTGTCTGTGTTCTCTGGCTCCTTTTCAACATCAGTTGAGGGACACACAACGCAGACAACGACCTTTACTTTTCTAAAGCATAACACTTGGTTTGGTAAGCGCTAGAAAGTTCAGCTAAAGCCGCATAGTAATTTTGGTGCCAGAGAAACGCGACAACGACCCCATTTTCTATAATGCCGAGCAGCTCGCCCCAACCGTATTTGGAAGCAAGCCTTTCACACGAACATCGAAGCTAAGCTCACCGGTCTCGCCTGGGCCCAACTGCCCCGTAAACTGCCATTGCAATCCGCCTTCGTATCCTTGAGCATTCGCTCCATTTGGAGTTGCAACTTGGCAAGCCGATATACCACTCGGCAGCGTTCCCGGACAGGAAATTGGCTGAGCAAGCTCAGTGAAGGCTGGTACTTGGTCGTAAATTACAACCTCATCCAAATCCATTGTCCCATCGTTAGCAAAGAAAACAGAGTAGCGAATTACATCACAAGGCTTTGCCTGGTTGCTCAATAAGCCTACAGTATCTACATCATCGGCTGTACCGCTTACACCATCGGGACCAATATTACGCACCAACTTATCCAACCGTAAGCGCCCACTCTGCACACCCGTATTATCAAAAGCTACAGCCGAATCCACACGCGCAGTTCCCGAAAGCGCATTATCAGCAGTAATCTGAACTTGATGAAACGCACCAACTGGTGCATTTGCTGGTACAAATACCCGCAGTACTAAACAAATTTCATCACCCGCCACTACGCTTATATTCGTTATTGGCGCGCCCACACTAACATTCTGCGAGCACGATAGATCTTGATACAGCGTTTGCGCCCAATCTAACGTATTTGGCGATTGCGCCTCCACAGTAGCGGAGAAATCTACAACACCTGAAGTTTGTGCTTTATAACGATGATAATAATTGATAGACGAGCCCGGCTCAGAAACACCTTGGTTATCCGGCTCAAGCACAGATTTAGGCACAACACCAAAATTAATATCTTCCCAAACCGTGATCGCCGAGGGCACCACAAAACTCATTTGCCCATCGTCGGCGACAGCCGAATCAACAATGCCCGTGCCCGCATCTTCACTAACCAAGAAAACGCCACCCGCCGGTTGCACCAAGATACAAGCTTGGTTACCAGAATCAGCAATATCAAATTTCAATTGCCAACTGCCATCACCCGCAGTAACCGTTCGCGCAAGCTCGGGAGCCGATGTATTACATTCACCTGGAGCGGTAACGCCAGCAAATGCCCGCACCAACGCCCCCGCAACGCCTACTTCAGAACCATCAATTAAGCCATTATGAGCCGTGCCTGATCCTGTGCCATTATCATTGAAAACCATACCGCGAAGCGTTGCGCCATCAGGCTCGAAACCAATATTTATCTCATAATCTTCAATTTCGCCATCAAGCGCTAACTGGTCCGAAAACGGGATATCTTGCTCACTCGAAAAACGGAAGCGGGCAAACGTGTTCCCCAGTTGAGCATTCGGCGGTACGAATACCTGAACAGTAATGATACCATTTACCGGATTAGTATCCGCAGCACCATTATCTCGCAGGTTGATCACAACATGCTCGCCAATGCCGTTAAATGAACCATCTTGGTTCCAATCTATCCACCCTTGGAGGTAACCTGAACCTACAGTTGCCTCATCTACTTCAATACTGATTGTCGTCTGTTCTCCCGGAACAAAACGAGCAGGTAATAACACGCCTTCATCTTCAACGTGAGCATCCGCATTCGCAGAATTTGTTGGCCCAAGCCGAGGGCTAGGTCGAACAGCCCCGATAAACGGTGTATCCGCTTGCGGCTGCCATGATGCCTGAGAAATCGATGTTATAGGTGTTGCGGTACTTGGTTTACCGCCCGCAGTAGCCTCATAACGAAGATAATGGCCACCACTATCAGGGTATGATGCGGGCAAGTCGCCAAAATCAATCTGTACCGGAACACCAAAACCGATAGCTTGTATTCCGGGATCTATCAACTGCTGCGAGGTAAAAGAAACATCACTTGTTACCGCTAAAAACGAACCACCACCACTACCAGCAGGCGCTACCCGAATTTGTTGGCCAGCAAGCTCCCACGCCATACTTATATCAGCACCAGGAGAAACTTCAATTAACTCCCACGGGGCGCCATTCGAGCGCATTACTAACTGCTCACCAGCATTCGTACTTTCGGCATCTACCACTACCAAATCCATTGGTACTTGAACACCATTAACGCGCTTTTCCCAAACAATATCAAAAGAGTGGCCTGTTCCTGATAAATTCGCCAAACCTACCGGATTCACTCCCGAATACGCAATTTGAAACGCATCGCCAGCCCAAGTGCCGGAAACATAAGGCTGCAGTGGCGCAGTAATATTCCCCAACAAGGCGCGAATTTCTACATTCCCAAATTCCCAACGCTTCGAAACCCAATCACCCGGATTAAATTCATCAAGAGTGCCGCAGCCCCAATCTAACCAATACATAGTGCTTAAAAACGCTCCGGAACCAGAACTAGCTAAGCCAGAGCCAGTAATATCGGTTCCCGTTGGGCATACTTCTGGTGATTCAATAACTTGCAGATTTATCGTAGCTTCATCATCTTCCACAGGTGTCCGTGGGCCGTTACCTGGCCGTGAATTTGGATCTTCCCCCGTACCCGAAATAATTTCCGTAAACAAAGCCCGAGAGCCTGGAGCGTTTGCTATCCCTTTAATCTCAATAGTCCGTGTTTCATTCGCAGGAAGAAAGCCAATAGTCCATAATCCTGTACCTGCATCGTAACTACCCTCGCCCACAGCTTCGGTGAAGTTGAATAAATCGGAAGGAAAAGGGAACTCTACCTGAACTGCGCCTGAACCTGCGGGCCCTTGGTTTTCTACTACTAATTCAAATACCGCTTCTTGGCCGAACTCAAATGAAGGCGTTCCATCAATAAAGCCCCCCGAAACTTCAACATCAAGCGATAAATCAACATCAAAACTCCAAGTACTGGAGAGAAACCCAAAAAACGCGGCACTGTCATATCGCCCATCCACGGCATCAGCAATAATTAACGAAACCCGATACGTTTCCCCTGGGGTAACCGGCTCAGCAACCGTTATTGGCGAGGTAAACCCGTTCAACGCGATATCGGTTCCAGCAGGCGTTGCGAGTAAATTCTGCCTATAGAAAAGAGCACTACCACATGTTCCCGACCCACTCGGGTTAGGTTCGCCAATTGTAGAACCGTTGATATTATTGATAGTAATCGTTGTACCACTACCTGGTTCTATGGCCATATTCTTGGCCGTTGTAAATTCACCACCCTCGATGAAAATACCAAAGGCATCATTATACTGAGAACACGCATAATCAGGGTATTCTTCAGAACCAAATACAAGAGTAAGGTTGAGTCGGTCCCGTTCTGGGGTTACGTCAAAAGAAATAACCACAGGGTCGTTCGTGGCTGTTGATTGCACCACACTTGAAAGCAAGGTATTAGCACTCGTGCCTAGTGCTCGATCAAGGAAAAAGCTCGCTGGCCTAGCTATGTCATTCACAGAACCGGTAGCAAGCAAAATACCTTGGGTAATACCAATCGAAGGCCCTGCATTCTGGACAAAACCTATTTGCTGTCGGTTAACATTACCTGAATCGGTTAACCCGTGCTCAACAACCAAGTTCTCAATGATAACATCGCTAAATTCTGCAGGTCCCAAAAGAGCATTAGCCATTTGCGCCCTGCCCGCAGGTGTATTGAACAACGCATTAATGTCTGCTGCATGTACAGCCGATAACAACGATATTGATCCAGCAGCAAGAACCGCGGCTTTAACTGATTTTTTTTTCATTTTTAGCGCACTCTCACTCCGAAAATGAGTATGGCCTGCTCACCGGCCTGCAATACACCGATATCTGCCTGAATATCGCCAACACCACCATCATTCGGTGTCGTTACATCCGCATTACAGGAACCACTTGGGCTACTGCAATTAAGGGCCGTCTGGAAATAAGTGGTATAAGCTTGAGTTCGGTCGTTAATCAGTACATTAAATACCGGTTCAGCACTTTGATTTCGGGCCGTTAAACGATACAGAACACATTGCCCTGGGTGCACCGGGAAAACACTAGTGCTAAAGCAGCTATCACCCGTGCAGGCCAACGGGCCATCAGGAACACCATCACAATTACTATCCAAGGCTTGCTCTTTAAAGATAAGCGTGTTGCCTTGGCTCGTTGATGTACTATCAGTAACCGAACGTTCTAAGGTATCCGTGCCTACAGTAGTAGTGAGGGTAATCGTTTTAACATTAATATCCCCAAGCACCGCCGAGGCAGGAGCAAAAACTCGTACATGCACGGTAATTGATTCGCCAGGTAAAAGAATTTCATCTCCATTATCAGTTCCTAAAACGCCACCTAAAGGTATTGTTTCATCTTCTGGGCCCCAAACACCGTTACCATCATCTTCATACACCAATACAGCCCAACCATTGTCATCTTCAGCCTGTGGCGTTGCTGTGAGTTGAATACTCGAAAGCGGTACAGTTCCTGTATTTTTAATCTGATGGGTATAACTAACACTAGAACCCGGAACAACTTGGTTAAATTGATCTGGGGAAAATGAAATATCAGGCGCGCCGAGTATTTCTACCGCATCCAATTTAATATCTTGTGCGGCACTCAACAACGATGACGCACGAAAATACAGATCATATACATCAACCTCAGCATTTGCAGCCGTTTGCACATGCGCACAAACCAACTGGGCTGAGCCCGCTGGAATAATATCAGTTACATCAATCGCGTTACCCAGAGATGTACAATCCCCAGCCCCACCATCGCGATAAAAACTCACGAGCCACCCAGGATATAGAGTACCAGCCGCAAAGTTAGTGGTACTTGCAGCGAGTTGATATTGGTCTTGACGATCACCGGTGTTATTCACATACAAGGTAAACGTTCCAGTATTACCCGGCATTAATGAAATCGTGGTTACTGCTGTTGGTTCCGGGCCTACACCTGCACCAGGCGCGCTTCCAGCACTCAGCGGCAAATTATTCGTGATATCAACCGTTGCCGGTACCACAGAAAGTAAGATATTACTTACCGCATTGGTTACAGTAGTATCAACATTAGAGGTAGCTGCTAACGTCAGTTCATAAGGGCCACCTACTGCATCGGCCGGCAATTCCACTTCAACAACTACAGGTAAACCACAACGGGTATTGTCTGCGCTCGTAACAAAACGGCCAGAACACGCACCGGTATCAAAATTAGGCAAAGGTATAGGGCCGGTATCTACTCGGCCACTGTTCGAAGTATCCAACAAAGGCGTTGCGCCATCTGCTTGTAACACACGTACAATGGCGTTATCAGGAAATGGGTTTGCTAAGCTAGCGCCAACGCGGTTCAGTGCCCGAACAACATTTAAATCAAAGGTATCAACACCATCACCTGTGTTCCAAATATAGTTAGTAAAACGAATCACCGCGCCTTGCCCAGCTGCCGCGATCTCAACGCGATTTCCCGAATCCAAACTATCATCCACACCGATGTTTATATCAGTAGAGCTATCGTTCACAACCACGCTTGGAGCAGTGGCGGATGATTTTATTTGAAAAGGTACTACGTTGGTATCAAACGGGGTTATTGCGCCACCTACAGGCCCTGAACCGCTTTGCGCATACACAACGGTATTGTCTTCATTGTTATAATAATACCCTGCAATATTCAGTATCCGTCCACCAGTCGAAATACCGCCAACAACCTGTACAGCAAATTCGATATAACCTTCGCCACCAGGCGGTAACGTTGCTAATTCAAACCGCACTCTATCCTGACAATCTACATTTGCAGCTGTGCCATCATATGCACAATAGGAAGCGGGTTCGGTTCCTCCCCCCTCGACGCCATCATCGTCATCAGTTAAAGCGGTATTACCCGTTTGGCTCCAGCGGCCAGAACCAGGCACATACTCAAACCCACCGGTTTGCGGTTGGCCTTGTCCATCAAAAAAAGTTGTCGGTAAAATATCTTCCAATACCACCGACGAGGCTGTGAAATTAGAAACATTTCGATACGCTAAACGCACCGTATAAGGGCCACTGGGGGAACCTCCAACACGCACAGGCATTGATTTCAAAACCTCGATTAGAGGCCCTTCAATAAATTCAACACTATCAACTACCGTTTGGTTTAAGGTATTGTCATCAGAGCTAGTTGCTTCAAGTTCTATGGCAGAAAGTAAAACCGAGCCAGCAGCCCCATTCGCAATCACTTCAATCACTAAACCCCAAGTTTCACTTGGATCTATTGAGTTTGTGAGGTTGGGTAAACATGCGCTGCCATCATCACTACTCAATAAAATTTGACCCGGGTCAGGCCTGCCATCCAGATCAGTATCAGCATAAACGCGCCACTCTGAAACTTGAGCATCCACCGCGCTCACACAAATCTGATATCTATCAGCAACATTACCAATATTCGAAATTGTGTGTGCAAAGTATACCGGTCGTTCAGAAATAGCAGGTAAGCGTTGATCAGTTAAAAACTCAAATGCAGGCACTCCCTGAATTAAAGTTTCAACTATATTAGACGTAATACTCCGCTCTTCAGTGGCCTGAGAGCATGAGTCGTCGATGCAAGTACGGTATGTTGCCGATGCTTGGTTTTTAATTACCGTACCAGCGGGTACTACGTCCGCTACCGCGGAATAGGATAGCCCACTGAATAATACAACCAATATAGTTGTGAAAAACCACCTTGTTATTTGCATCGCCACTCAACTTCCCCTATCGAATTGGTTCCGGCGCAACAAACGCCTCTTCATCTGCATCTTGAACTACTCGTAGCGATAACGGACGCCCGTTTGAATCTAAAAGCATCAGTTCTACACGGCGGTTGTAAACTCGTTCAGACACATTGTCATCCGTTGAAAGCAACATTTCCTGACCTGCCGATCCTGTCACCATACGATCTCGTGAAACTCCGTTTTCAGTAAAGTAACGGATCACTGCTTGTAACCTTTCATTGGCTAAACTCAAGTTATAATCAGCATTACCTAACTGGTCGGTAAACGCCTGCATACTGATTTTGTACTCCGGGTTCGCTGCCATGATGTCTAAGTTTGGCTGTAAGCGCAGCTTCTCAGCATCGTTTAACTCGCCCCTATCAAAGCCAAAATAGACCGCAGGCTCCCAACGCGTGGTAATCTCCTCTATCATGGAGTTTACTACCACCACAGAATTAAAAGGCGCTTGGGGTGCTTCACACATTAAATCGTAATCAGCATACAGTTCATCCATACTGGCGCAACCTGATAAAGCCCCCACAAGAAATAACATGCTCAATAATGGTTTCTTTTTCATTAGTTTGCTCCAATAAACGAACGTATGCCGGCAGCTGTATTGCCAATCCAGGCAAAATCATCAGCGCTAATTTTATAATCCAAGCCAATATGGAGGCCTTGCGCATTATAGCCTTCAGGATCTAAATCATTATCTTTAAAGCCACGTACATTATAACCAACACCCATACGCAGATTCTTTCTAATCAAATAGTTAGCGCTTATTCCATAACTAAAGCGTTGCTCATTCTCATCACGAGCACTCATAATACCAGCGCGAACATCGATATCTAAACGCCGAGTCACACCCCAAATAACCCGACCATCAGCAATATAAATAGCATTGCTTAGCGCTAAATCATTTTGCTCAAATGATTGCCACTTACCACCAATTCGGCCCGACAGCACAAGATCGGCTTTCAATTCCAAGTTATGGTGATTGCTTAATACATGAGCAACGCGATCTGGCCCTAAATCGCCGCCCCAATGTTTACGCCATTGATACATGAACATTGAATGATGCTTGTTATCGAGTCGAGGCCGACGAGCAAAACCAAGCGTTACAATATGATCGCCATTTCGTGATTCTGTATCAGAATATTGAACCCGCATATCATTCCGAATCACACCTGACCAATTCTGCGAAATACGCCAAATATTGGCCAAGGAAACACCGTAATAACGGCGGCCGTTACCGAACCGAGTTTCAACTCGTCCAAGCGTTCGCCGATTCGCCGACCGAATATCCTCGAAACCTAAAGAATATGCCGTAGCGGCTTGGCTCTCATTACCATCAAGTACCCGAATCCATTCCACCGACGGGCTCCAAGTTAACCCTGGTTCGATTTCAAAGGCAGAACGAACACCATTCGCTAACGCTACGTCCTGCCCATCTTGGGCACCACGCAAGCGGTATTCAGAGAATAGGTCGGTATTACTAAATGCCCGCGTACGAACACCCGCAACAAACTGCTCCGTTTCTACATCCGAGGTAATTTGATTCATTCCCGCAATGCTATTCAAGAACTCATAACGAGCATAAAAACCTGTATTCTGCGTAATCGCCAGATCAGCATCTGCGGCTATCCGTTGCTTACTTGAGTCGCTAAACGCTTGCTCATATTCCGCACCAAGCGTTAGCGGTTTACCAAACACATCAAAACCACTCGCCAGACCTAAAATATAAGTGCCAAAACGATCATCCCCGTCAGTATCCCGCTGCTCAATAGCACGCGAACCTACGGTAGCCCGAACATTATCAAACTGGCGTAGCGCGAGAAAAGCAACGCTACTTTGTTCTGCATCAGTGCTCAAATCTTGTGTTTTTCGAGCTTCAAATCGAGCAGAAGTTCGTGAAGAAATTTGCTGTTCATGTTCAGCGCGCAGTTCTTCTCTAGCTTCACCAATACCTGAGGTAGGATTACGGAAGCCATCATTAGCGCGAGCCCAACGAATATCAGTAAAGCTGCCGTTTTCCCATTGGTGTTGCAAACCAACGCTCAAAGCATCGCCATCTTCATCAATTAGATTTTGCATCCGCCCGTATGAAGCAAAAGCACGCGTGCGATTCCCCAATTCATAAAGCGAAGTAACACTCGATAAACTATAACCGTCAATATCATGTGAGTTCTCAGTGAAGCTGCCGCTTAGGGTCAAAGAATCAGAAAGCTTATGCTGCAAGCGCGCACCATACACATCGTAATCCACACTGCTACCATCAACATTGTAGGTAATACGTAAAAATACAGGGTTGAACTCATCGTCAACTGAGGGAATGACATCAAAGAAACGTAAATCACCCGTGAAATAATTTATCGAGTAATCAACGCCTCGGCGCAGCGGCCGTGTCTCTATAACTAATCCAGGATTATTTCTATCGCGAACAATAAATTCTATAATTTCAGATTCACGAACTGGCGGCGCTGAAGTTTGGTACAACAATGCCGTACCGTTACCCCGAATTTCTTCAGTTACTTGCTGATAATCAACTTTCGCACCAAACAACTGAAGCCGAGTCGTTTGATTATCAAAAGTGAGATTGGCCCCCGTTAGAATTTGCTGAATACGCCCAACATCTTGGAAATCCGTATTCGCATCAGTAACAAAATCGCCCCAAAGTAACGAACTCGCACCACGTTCTACACGAGCATACACACGGCTTTGGCTTTTTGCATCATACCCACGAATAGATGCATCACCAGAAACCGGATAATAATCACCAGGGTTAAGATCACGGCGTATCTCTTCTTCATCACTCAATGCGCGTTCGCTATCAAAAGCCAACGTTAGGGTTGTACGTTCACCTACAGAGCCCGTTACAAACATACCGCTCTCTAAACCCGATTGTTCTTGTTCGATTGATTCAATATCGGCTGGAACATCACCATTATTGGTAAAATCACCCCAAACTTTTTTCGCTGAAATATAACCCGTAGCGAAAAGTTCGCGGACTGGTGTTATTTGCTGCACCGCAATACTGTCGTTCAAATCGTTAAAGCGAGCATGCACATCTCGAGAGCCTGTTTGAAAAGAGCTAAGTAGATGAATAGTCCCTTTCCCATCAACTATGCGTACCTGTTGGCCCATGGTATCCGGTTGCAAATCCGCTTCCGCAAAACGTAAATCATTACCTAATAAAGTAACTACATTAGAACCACTTGCGTGATAGCCCTCACTATCAAACAGCTCAATTGTAATCGGCATACGAGTTGTGCCGCCATCAGCAAAAAACGGTTCATCCTGAGCGGTTAACTGCAGGGCTTTTGCCGATCCCGGGCGCACAATCATAGTATCAATAAGCGTGCGTAAATTACCAAAGGGGTCTACCGCTTGAACAACAACATGGTTCTCGCCTGGCGTAAACTGCAAGCCATACCAAGTTACAACTTGCCCTTGCTCAGAAATATTTTCGATTTGCTCACCGAGCTGCTCTTTCGCTACTGCCTTGCCATTAATAGTCAACTCTGGTGTAACGCCCGCTTGCACAACAACCTGCAAACGGCCATCGCGGCTAACGCCGTTTTCAGGCCACAGTACCACGCCTGCTGTTGCTTGTTCACTGGTAATAATACGAGCTTGATCAACAGATTCAAGCATCTCAGGAGCATCGGCCAACGCTGAAGTGAGTTGCCCTTCAGCTATTGAAGTTTGTGGCGTCTCGCGCTCAGCAGACCGCATCGGGTCCAAACCACGGCTCAACGTTTCATCGTAAAAGCCACTACCTAAATCACCACCAGCACCGGCACTTCGAATACGTGTTCCAGCAGCTCTGTTGCGCAGAGGATCATTGGCGAGAATACTATCGTAAACCCACTCACTATTTGCGTTTTCTCTACGCGCTTCAATATCCGCCCGCACACGAACGATATTCCGAGCATCAGGGCACGCAATGGCAAAATCAGCTCGATGCATTTCTCCGGGTACTAAATCAACGAACCGGCTTGTTCCATCTCCTGCGTGACGTGTTGTGATCGGTTTTAAAGTAACGCCAGCCGGCATTGTGGCAGGGTCGACAGCAAGTGTTTTTAAACCTGGGCGTAAACCGTGAATACTAAACATGCCATCTTCGTCGGTTACTACCCATGTTCCATCTTGTAGATACAAACGTACACCAGGAATAACCCACTCACCGAGCTCCTGAGTACTTGAGCACGTAGTATCTACAAACACCTTACCAAATATAATACCGCGATCAGATAAAACTCCCTCGTTCCGAACCGTCACTGAAGCTTCTGCTTCATTTGATGTAAATAAAAAGCCACCCTCGTTACGAGCAGTTACATTGGCTTGGTTAACTAATCGACCATTATTTACAGCTACCGACGCGCGCATTACATACGTAATATCAAGCGTAGCACCTGGCTCCAATAATAAATTCGCCCCGTTTTCATCACGTATTCGAGGAAACACTAAATAACCGCCCTCATCACGAACGGGATCTGGTAACTCTATCGCCACACCGTTCCCTACTGTCATTCGAGCGGTCCCTGATTCGTAGCGAAGCCCGTAAGCAGGCTTATCAACGATGCGGAAACCTAACAACGGAACAGCGCTTGAGTTGCTAATACTCAATCGATAAGACACATAATCACCAGCAGCAATAACTTCGGTATCTACCGTTTTCTCTAGAAACAATTCACCCGCCACAAGTGAATCTTCAGGGTCTAATGGAATATCAGGAAACCAAGCTAAACCAAGAGAAAAAGCCCCTTTTGAGTCCCCTTGTTCGTTGGTAGTGGTCATTCCGTCGCCAACAGGCTGTAATCTACCACCGTCACCGAGGTAACCAATTAAGCCATAAGAATGCTCGCCTAAGTTTGAAGAAAATGCGCGTAAGGAAATAGGTGAAACACTTGATGGAAACTCATAGCCATCAGGCGGAGTTACACCAATGTAATAGCAATGGTCTGTTGCCGCACGCGCAAAACTGTACAATCCATCGGAATTCCCACTTCGGTTCATGCTCCCACTATCGAACGCAGGAATTACCTCACCAGTAAATCGATCTCGAGCAGGTTCAAAGTCTTCCGCAGTAAGCGATGCACATGCACTAGGGCCTGCATTCGAGAACACTTGCTTCGATTGAAACAAGCTTACCAGTGCGCCATTAACCGCTTTCCCCGAAGACGTATCAAAAACACGCCCCGAAGGTTCAACTGCAGCAACATCAGAAACGCGAATCATGCGTTGGCCAAAGCCAGCAGCCTGTTCAACTGGCACATCAAACGTAACATTCAGAATATCGCCAAAAGCGCTGTTCAAATAACAACCTTGGCCTAGAACTTCGTTGGTAGTAGTAGTAGATGTGAATTCGAAAGCCGATGCGGCAGTTGCACTGCTCGAACATATTTCACCATCGGCTGTACGAATACCGCTAAGAACCAATGGTTGCAAGCTTCTAAATACACCTGAATTCCGTTCAGTTTCTTTCATGACTACTTGAACCGAATCACCACTCAGCTGTGATTCAACCCGTGCTAATAAAAGTTCAACGCCATTTTCGTGAACGAAATCGTGTTTATCAAGATCCCGATTTAGTTGAGAGGCTACTAATCGAAGAAAAACACCATCCAGCAACGCATCATAACTTTGCTCACCGGGCATCGAATATATGCTGGTATCCATAAAGTGAGCATCATTACTATGTTTCACCTGCCCACTTGCCACCATTTCTGGCCGAGCAGATTGAAAACGAATCTCGGGTACATTCTGGGCGGCTACTGAGTTACACACTCGATTCGAAAATAAAATGTCACTGTTCGTACCCGAAAAGTCAATTTCAGCTTGGTTGTATATCATTGTGTTATTAGAAACACCGGGCTCTATTTGAACCGCAAAAGAAACACTACCCGATTGGTTAGGCTGCACGTTCGCAACCGGAATAAGCAATCCAAAACTCACGGCGGGAACCGTGCCATCCCAACTCTCGTATGGCTGCCAGTTTTGCGATTCAGAGCCACTCAAGCGCACCAATGGAATAGCTTGAATAGGTGAAACATCTAAATCTTGATTAGGAAGTAGGAAAGTATTTGCTGGAATTTTATCCTCCAACACAACGCCTTGATAAGGCACACCGTCAAGTGAAATCGTCCGCGGGCTTGGAAGTGAGGTGCCTGTATTAGAAAATTCAATGCTGTAATGAATCAACTCTCCGGCCGTTAATGGCGCTTCACATTGCTGGTGAGAGAATTTATTTAAAGTAAAAATCGCACCTTCACGAACAATCGCTTTATCGGTAACTGCTTTAACATCGCTCGCATCATGCTGCGATGTTACCGTCACTAATATATCGATTTCATCATTATTCCGTTGATTAGCTCGCGTGTTACCGAGTACAACGATATTAACACTAGCGTCAGGTTCAAGATTTTGAATAGAACTAATTTCTGGTTCGCCAGCATCCACAACACCGTTAGCATTCACGTCATGGTAAGCACGTAAATTTACTAATTCGCCATCATCACCTTCAAGGTTTTCAAACAAAAGCGTGTAGCTATCAATAGAGTTTCCAGTGTTGGTAACAATGTGGTCAAAATGAACTTGCTGCGCGGGGGCAACATATTTTATCTTCTCGTCATCAAGAATAAAACTATAGCTATGTCCAACCATCACTCGCGAAGTATTCGAAATCACTTCATGAGTAATGCCAAACTCTTCGTCATAATAAGAAGCGTGCGCTTGATTGTATATTGCAGTATTCGGTGGCGTATTTGCATCCACTGCAAAGCTTGCCAACAGCAATAAAGCATAAAACGTGTAGGTTGCTGCTTTCCACATGCCTGTACCATCCAGGTAACAAAGTTATAATTTTAGTTTTTTATTTCTTATTTTTTAATAAGCTCTCGTTCCAAGAGCGCATTAAAAAATAAAGCCGTTGCACACACTGTATTCACACAGCGCGCACAACGGCTTTAAGTATTAATTAACCACTACACAGAATTGAGCTGTGGCTTGGTCACCCGAAGGCAAGTTACCTACATTCCAATTAACTTCAGGAGCTGTACCACTATTAGGTACAGCATTACCATCAGATAAACGAATTGCATCACGAGCATTCTGGAAGGTTGTAAAGGCAGTTGTTGCATCAGAAATCACAACGTTTTGCGCTGCTGCACTACCTTCGTTCACCGTTGTTAAGCGCCAAACAATGCACTGCTCTGGTAATACCGTTCCACTTGGATTTGCTTCAAACAAGTTATCAGCTGGCCAAGTTGGCGATCCACCTGCACATGCACAGCTCGTGTCAACGAAAGCTGATTTTTGCAAACGCACCTGACCAACAATAACTTCAGAACTATCTATTGCTGTGCCTGTAACGTTGGCATTCGAAGCAGTTAGAGTAAACTGATCGATATTGCCAGCTGGTGCTGCCGCTGGAGCATACACAATTACACGTACATCTAAACGCTGTGCAGGCTCTAAGGTGATTACAGGGTTTGCACCACTATTATCAACCTCAATCTGCATAATCGTGCCAGAAGGTGAACGAGCAAATACAGTACCTGTAACTAGGTTATTAATCTGCACCCAAGCATCAGGTTCGCCATTGCCGGTGGTATCAACAAACAACTGCGTGTTGTTCGACCAACCATCGGCAGCCAAGCTATTTTGGCCTGTAATTTCAAGTGCTTCTGTTGAGTTACCAATGTTTGCGATTATGTGTGAATACGTTACATTACCGCCCGGTTGAATTTGGTTCGCACCATCCGGAGTTACATCAATATTCCGATTAGCCGTAACATCAACCGCATCAAGCTTGGTATCGGTAACAGCGCCATCAGAAGTAGAGGCAACCGTGAAAATTATCGGATACGCACCACCAATATCATCACCGTTCACACCACCCACAGCACCTGTAAACTCAGCAAGTGATTGCGATACCACTGCAGATACTTGTACAACTGCTTCATAGTGATAAACCGCGCCACCTGGCAATGCCGGTGAAGAAGAAACCGTATTCCCGGCATTTGCAGCATTGTTAATAACGCCATCGCCGTTCGAATCAATACCCAACTCACGGAAAGTTACCGACCATCCCGCAGGCAAAGTTGACTGTAAGAAAAACGATTGCGAATTACCCGAGTTGTTCGCTAAGAACAATGGGAACGTGGCTGTACCACCAACCTGTGCGGTTTCTGTCGTGATTGGTGTAGTTGCACTAAATGCATCAGCATCCACGCCAGCATCAACAAGATCAACACTATAGCTGTTTGCCAAATCCACTGTTGGAGCTGAGATTTGACCTAAAACTTCAAGTTTAGTGTTACTGGCTGGAGTGGCCGAAGGATCGTTTGCTGATGTAGCACGCATCGTCGCAACAAAAGGTCCGGTACCAGAAAATCCAGCCGGCAGTTGTGCTTTTACTTGGATACGTAAACTTGCGCCTGGAGCCAGCTCGCCAGTATCAGCACGGCCGTTACCATTGGTATCGGTTAACTGCACTGTTCCTGCTTCGTTCCAGAATGAGAACTGTGTACCCGCAGGGAACACTTGCGCACCCGCAGGAAGCGCAGTAGCGCCGGCATAAGCCGCACCTGCGTCGTTCAAAAGTTCAAAATCGATAATGTCTGTACCGTTACCATTGTTGGTAATCACGTTAGCAAAACCAACAGTAGAACCAGCACCAGCAGTATCTTGACGCGCGATATCGTTAACTGAGCCATCGTCGTCCGCTGCATCACCAGTATCCGATACATCAACCGTGTAGATTTGGCCTACAGTAGTTGTTGTGCTATTCGAAGGTACCGGATCATTTGGAGTACCACCGCCATCAGTATCACCTTGCGCAACAAACACGTTACGAATTTGTGAACCTGCACTAACTGCAGTTGGGTCAAATGATACTGTGAAAGTAATTGATACCGTAGTACCCGGAGCCATCGAAGCATTGTTGAAGAAAATACCATCAACCGCAGTTTCACCCGATATACCGTTACCGTTCATATCAATGCCCGCAGGCTCATCAACTTCGGTTAGCACAATAGTAGTAGGATCGCTTGGTATTGCCGTATCAACGCCGGCGGCATCACGGAATGTATCGCCATTAGATGCTAACAAACCATTAATTGCATTTACTTCCACAAAGCTACTATTAGTCGGAATAGTATCGAATATATTTACATTCTCAGCCGTATTCCCACCCGTATTAGCTACTTGTAAGGTATAGCGAACAGTGTTAGTATCTGCGTTTACTACCGCTGTTTTAGTTGCAACTAAAACGGCATCCGTAGTAACCGTAACTACGTTGTTTAGGCTATCGTTACCATCAGGTGTACCATCGCTATCTGAATCATAAGTACCAGCATCGCTGTTCGTTCCGATATCGAGAACCACACCCGCACCACCGCCAACAGATTGCACAAGTATAGTGGAATCTATTTGTGTACCTAGCGTTGCTGCCGCAGGAACAGGCACAGCAAGAATCAGCTGTACTTGCTGATTTGGGTTTAACGTAACTTGAGTAACAATAGATTCGCCCGCATCTGGCAAACCATTACCGTTCTGGTCCAGATACACGCTGTAGGCTGCACCCGGAGTTGCTGCATCAGACCCAGCAAAACCAGAGAGGTTAAAGGTATCGATTGCGTTACCTGTATTTACAAGGGTATGGCTAAAGTAAACCGTTTGCCCTGGTGCACCATTCAGGTTGCTATCGTTTTCAATTGTTGCTGAATATACTTCAGCTACCGTAACAATTGATTCATTTGATTGAGCCGAGTATTGATTACCGTTAACATCCTCATAAGTAACGGTAGCTCTGTTTCGAATATCGGTTCCCGCAGGCGTAGCTGCCATTGCAGATGCTTGTGCAACAAGCATTAACAAAAGCACACCTAAAGCAAGAACAAATCTTCCAACGTGAGAGCTGTTGGACTTAAAGTTCGTCATAATTTATTTCTCTATTTTTCACGAAAGCGCTTAGCACCAAGGGCTGTTACTATTTTGAGCGAATAGAACTACCAATTCGCTCTCTAATACACACAACAAACCGTTAGCAATTAGTTCACCACTACGCGATATGTAAATACGTGTGTTTCTCCGGGTTGAATTCCAACTAAGGAATTCCACCGAATTTGAGTGTATTCATCCGCAGATATTTCTGTTTGCGTGCCAGAGCTATCTGTAACAATCAGAGGCTCAGCTGCAAAAGAAGTCCCGCCATCAATACTCACCTCAAGAGAGGTCATAATTGAAGCGCTTGCAGAGTTAGCTATATAAGTTGTTTCGGTTGGAATAGGGCCTACAATACGCAACCCTGTTATTGGGCGTTCAGATACATTCGTGTAACGCAGCTCATATTCGATAACATCATTTGGGGAAACCGCGTTAGTTTCCTCGCGGATTTCTTCTGAATCTTCCGTTACAATGCGGTAAGTTACTAGTTCACTCTCTATATCCGCTATTGCCGCGTTCGATACACCTAATAATGCACCTGCAAGCATAAGTGTTAAAAGTATTCTGTACACAGCTCCACTCCTTGATTAATTTTTCACAGTGTTGATTTTATCTACAGTGCAGGGCAACCGCATACTTTTACCCAAAAATAAGCTCTGCTCTGAATTCATCGGCCCAGCCAGCCATTTTGAGTTTGCTTCTCATGCTGGCTTTCTTGGGGTGTAAACGAGCCATATTCAAACAAAACCGCCTAATCACTCCGACATTTTCCGCTCCGTCCTCTTTGCGTATTCGGCTATCATCTTCTTTGAACGTCACGTCTAACACCCAGTGGACTTTATTTTCGACTTCCCAGTGTGCTCGGATAGCCTGGTTGACCGCAACGGGGTCAATATCCAGTGAACTGATGTAATATTGCGTTTCAGTGCTCACCTCTTTGTCTTTAAGGTGGCGCTCTCGCTCTATTTTGATAACACTGCGTATACCTTTCCAGTGCTGTGCTTCACTTATCCACTCACTGACTCTTAGTTGCTGGCACCGGCGTACTTCAATTCGTCCATGGCCAGAATCAGTCTGTTCATTACAGGCAATCCAAGCGGGATTATCCCTCTCTACCTTATGGAAATAGGCGGCAATTTCATCGCGTAGTTGTTTGTGGTTATTTTTGATGCAGAGCACATAATCTGCGTTCTCCGAGCTGATTTTCTCGACTATCTTTTTCTGAGAGTTCATGGCATCTGCACTGATAAGAGCGCCTTTAATATTAAGCGTGTCGAGTAGGTCCAATACCGAAGCATTCTCATTTTTCTTGCCCGATGACTTCAGTTGCGCAAGCACTAAACCTGCATCTTTGCTCCAGGCGGTAATGCTATGTAATGCCGTTTGCTTATCGCCATCGTAGGAATGACGAAGTGTCTTACCGTCGATGGCAATTTGAGGCTTACCCGTTTCAACACGCACTTCATTCACCCAATTCATAAAGGCTTTATTTAATTGTTCAGGGCATATTACTCGGACAATTCGGGCAATGGTATCGTCAACAGGAATGCCGTTTTCAAAGGGACGGTATTGGCGCAACCAATCAAGTTTATCTCGACCAAACACTTCTATATCGCTCCAACCCTCTGCTCCAGAAAGGACTGCACTCACAGTCAGAAATATCACATCAATAAAGTCATGTTGAACATTAATTTGCGTGCGGGGATCGGTAACTTCTGAAAAATGGCTTAGAAAACTCATAATTAACTCGTGTCATCAAAAAAACTATTTGATCACACTAATGATGATAAATATAACGAATTAAATCGATCAGATATCAGAGTAATTTAACAAAAGTACGATCTTGCCCTGATCTACAGTGAAAAAGATAGTATATATGCCAAAAGGCATCAGGGCAAGATCATACTCTGACTTGCGTTAACTAGCGCATCTGTGATCAAATCTAGCTTTTTAGGCTAGCACAGATGTCATTTATTACCCATTTTGAGTCACTTGAAGATAAACGCTCTCATATCAATAAGAAACATGACCTACTTGATGTGATTTTTCTCACTGTGGTGGCCATTCTTTCTGGTGCAGAGGGATGGAAAGACATCAAGCAATTTGGGGACAGCAAACTGGATTGGTTGCGTAAGTTCAGGGATTTTAAAGAAGGCGTACCCGTCGATGATACCATTGCCCGTATTATCAGTTCGCTAGAGCCCAACGCCTTGCTAACGTGCTTCATTAGCTGGGTGAATGAAATCCGTGAAGACCAAGGGCAGCCCGTGATTGCGTTTGATGGTAAAACGCTTCGCCATTCATTCGATGGTGATAGGAAAACCGCCCTTCACAGCGTGTCGGCCTACGCGGTGGAACAAGGTTTAGTCCTCGCACAATGTAAATCGAAGGGTAAGAAAAATGAAGTGTCGACGGTACTGGAATTGATTGAATTACTGGAGTTAAAAGGCAGTATTGTCACTGCCGATGCCATGCATTGCCTGAAGAAGGTCGCTAAAGCCATTAATGCAAAAGGAGGCGACTACGTTCTGCAAGTCAAGAATAACCAAGGTAAACTTGCAACGGAAATAGCGGCTTACTTCCACAAGACACGGCGTGATACTCCACAAGATATCAAAACAAACAGTTTAACCTTAACCAATGATGGTCATGGACGCATCGAGGAGCGTACCTACGTTCAGCTACCCATTACGCCTTGGTTGACGCAAAGCCAAGGCTGGACGAATATTAAGTCGGTCATTGAAGTCACCCGAAAACGCTACCTTAAAGATAAGGAAACGAGTGAGACCGCTTATTACATCAGTTCCTTGGAGGTTAACTTACCTCAAATTGCAAAAGCCATTCGCAGCCATTGGTCGATAGAAAATGCATCACATTGGGTACTGGATATGACGTATCGAGAGGACGACTCCCGCATCAGACGCGGCGATGCGCCCGAAAATATGGCAACCTTCCGCCGCTTTGCAATGAATTTAGCACGCTTGAGTCCTATTAAAGACAGTATGAAAGGTAAGCTGAAGCAGGCGGCGTGGTCTGATGAAGTCAGAGAAAAACTCTTGTTTGCTTAAATTTTATTCAAGTATGATTTTGCCCTGCAAAAGGCATATACAACCACTAAAACCCCATGATTTATGACTGGCTGATTGATGAACCAATTTTGGAAATTAACGCTGCCGCTGGGATCACAGCAAAAAAGGTCGGCGGTAAGAAAGGCAAACGAACTCGGGTGCTAAATGACAACGAGATCAGGATACTTTGGCGCTATTTGCACGAGTCAAAAATCACTGAGAAGAACCGCATCTACATAAAACTGCTTCTGCTATTGGGCGGTCGCAAGGGCGAACTCATTCAAGCTGAAAAGCATCACTTTGACTTGCAATCTGCAATGTGGACAGTGCCTATAGAGATCCGTAAACAAGGTGAGAAAATTGGAGCGCCAATCATGCGGCCATTGATTAGGCCTGCTATTGAGCTGATTGAACTGGCGATGCAGATGAGTAAATCAACTTACTTGTTTCCCGCGAACGGACAAGAAGAGCTTGCCACAAATGGCTTTGATACCACTATTCCTAACAATGTGAAAATCTGGGCTCGCAGATCGCTTGGTGTTGAGATGGAACATTGGTCTATGCATGATCTTCGCAGAACGATGCGAACGCGTATGTCGGCCATCACGACGCAAGAAGTTGCCGAGTTGATGATTGGCCACAGCAAAAAAGGGTTGGATGCTATCTACAACCAATATCAGTACCTGGATGAAATGCGTCATGCTTACGACGTTTGGTATCAACAGCTAGAAACCATCATCGAGCCGACAGGCTTTCCATTCAACTGGCGTTTCGGACAGTAAAATAAAAGAAAGAGGCTCAGTCCTCTTTCTTCTCATACTCTTCTAGGTCTTCAATGTGCCACAGCTTGTTTCGTGTATTTCGGTTGATACGAGGTTGCGGCAAGCTGCCATCTTTTATTCTTCGCCAAAGCGTCGTATAGCTAATGTGGTAACGAGCCATCACTTCGTAAGACGTTAGAAAAGGGGTTACTTGGTGAGCTACTGCTGTCATCTGCATTCTCCTGAAAATCAATGTAAAGCTATCATCGCCTGATTCATCACTTGTTGATGGTCAGAAAGATGCATGATTTGTACAGAAGATCAGCCTTATCAAAACACAAATGTTGCTATTAGGTACTTTTCAGCTCAAACCTATGAATAACAAGGGCTACAAGGCGGTTTGTGTCATGAATAGCAATCAACACGCCTAACGAGAAAAATTTGTATACACTGTTTGTACACTCGCAACGATGACACACCAAAAACCACAATGACTAACCCTTTAAATTCATAAGCTTATAAACAAAAAACTAGAGATGATCGCATTTATTCCGCTTTTGTAATGTCGAAACCAAAGTGCCAAAAGCAGGAGGTACTTTCTTCATCAAAACCAGTAACAGCAAGGCCTACAGCCAGATTTGTGTCATGGAAATTTCGCCAAAGGCCTCTAAAACGGAATTTGTACTCAAGTTTGTACACACTTTCCGAGGTTACGCTTGAACATCATTGAAATGCAAAGAAACGAGAAAAAGACAAAAAGCCTTTAAATTCAGTACGTAGAGATGTGATTGTGGTGTGCAATGAAAGGTGGTTTTAAGCGTTGAAAGGCTGGGCGGCATCAGGGTGCGAAATGATCGCAAACGTGCGACGACGCTTAATTTCTTCTAGCAGCTGGGTCATTCACTAAACCTGATTTTTATTCGGGAGCTGGCCCTGAGCGTGATTACAGTAATCCTTGCCTTGCTGGCAAAACTCAGGCCTTACGTTTTCGCGGGATTATACGGACTTTTGCTTTTTAATGGTAGTAAAGCCGGGAGGTCAGCACCGGATTTAGCGCTTTATCCGGTACTGTAAGGTTTGAGAAGACAGTTAGTGCTGTGTCAGCAAATGAACTACCTGTTCACGCAACACCGTGCGCAAAATTTTACCGGCGCCATTGCGAGGAATAGTGTCGGTCAGAGTGACATATTTAGGCACTTTATAGCGGGCAAGATGGTCATTCAGGCCAGCCAGAAATTGCTCTTCATCAGCAAAGTCGCGTTCGTTAAAGGGTACCACAAACAGGTGGCCAACCTCGCCCCACCGTTCATCGGGAACGCCAATCAAAGCGCAATCTTTCACCGCAGGATGTTTCAGTACCACTCCTTCCACTTCTACCGGATAAACATTTTCGCCGCCGGAAATAAACATATCCTTTTTGCGATCCACAATACGATAGAAACCGGCTTGGTTGCATACCGCCATATCTCCGGTTTTAAACCAGCCATCTGCAGTAAAGCATTGTTTGTACATGGCTTCCTGCTGCCAGATACCAACAAACAAGTTACCGCCTTTAATTTCCACTTCGCCGGCTTCACCCTCGGCCACCTCATTACCCTGCTCGTCGGTAAGGCGCACCCTTACCCTCGGTGTCGCAAGGCCAACACAGCCGGCGTTTTTATCCAGCAGTTCGAGGTCAAACGGCATGCCAAATACCGTGCCGGCTTCGCTCATGCCGTAGCCATCCACAATGGGGATACCATCATTGAGCCAGGCGCGGATTTGCACTTCGGGATGGGGTGCCCCACCGGTCAGTAAGGCTTTAAGGTTTTGCAGGCTGCTCACATCAAACTGGTCGTGCTGACGCAGCATATTGGCCATTTGCGGCACACAAAAGTAATGGCTTATCTTAAGTGTTTCATCGGCCAGCCTGCTCAGTGTGCGGCCCGGCTCAAAGGCATCCGAAATCACCAGGCTGCCACCACAGTAAAGTGCCGGACGAACACAGGACACCAGGCCAATCACATGAAACATTGGCGTTTCACATAAAAACACACTGTGCTCATTCACATGGCCAAGCTGGGTCATGTTCAGAGTGGTTTCCATCAGCGTAGCTTCGCTGTGCATTATACCCTTGGGTTTACCCGTGGTTCCGGAGGTGTACAAAATAAGCGATGGTGCATGCTCATCGTAGTCAGACCCGGCAGCACTTAAGCTCTGACTGTCGCTCAGCAACTGATTAATGTCATAGTGGCTGAACTGCATGGTTGCCGCGGTTTCATCGCCAATCAGAATCGCTGGAGTGCAGTCACTTATAAGTGCTTCCAGCTCTTCTTTAGCCAGCCGCCAGTTTAACGGTACAAATAACAATCCGGCCCGGGCGCAAGCCAGGTGAAGCGCCACCAGCTCAGCCCGGTTTTTAGACAGACAAGCCACTCTGTCACCCTGCTTCAGGCCATTAACCTGACACCAGCTAACCAGCCGGTTAATGGTGGTATCGAACTCGGTGTAAGTCCAGGTTCGTTGGTGAGTGACATCGTTAACAGCAATACTTCCTGGCCGTAATCGCGCCTGCAGGGTCACAAAATCCATGTCAGCCTCGTTTAGTTTTGTTGCTTGGATTTGTCATAAGCCCCTAATCCAGGCTTATAGGTTTTATCGTCTATAAACTGTTTAATGCCTTCCTTACGGCCGTCATTATCAAAGCTGTTAGCCGCTTCCTGAGCGCGCACCAGATAGTCTTCAGCATTGTCGTAGGTCATTTCTTTCACGCGGCGAATAGCGTCTTTAGTGGCCTTAAGTGCAACCGGGTTTTTCTCCAGCAACACATTACACATTTCGGTAACCCGTGCTTTGAGTTGATCGGCTGGCACCGCTTCGTTGACAAGACCCCACTCTACTGCGGTTTTACCGTCGATATTTTCGCCCATCATGGCGTGATACATGGCTTTGCGCAGCGGCATCAGGTCGGCCACCACTTTACTGGCACCGCCACCGGGTAAAATTCCCCAGTTGATTTCGCTCAGGCCAAAGGTGGCATCTTCTGCAGAAACCGCCAGATCACAGCTGAACAACGGCCCGTAACCACCGCCAAAACACCAGCCATTGATCATGGCGATAGTGGGCTTGTGATACCAGCGTAATGCACGCCACCAGCCGTAAGCTTCACGCTGGGCTTTACGGGTTGCCCCCAGGCCTTTTGCTTCGTTTTCGCGGAAGTACTCTTTTAAATCCATTCCGGCTGTCCAGGCTGTCCCTTCACCAGACAACACCAGTACACCGACATCGTCACGGTACTCGAGATCTTCCAGCACGCGCATCATCTGCCGATTCAGTTTGGGGCTCATGCAGTTGCGTTTTTCCGGGCGGTTGTAGTACACCCAGGCAATTTTGTTCTCAACAATTACCTTTACTGTTTCTTCTTCACTTCTTTCTACTGACACGTTTAAATCCTCTTGCAAAATAGTATGGGGATGCATTCGATGCTCTGCATCGCAGAAGGCAATGCATCCGGACAGTTAAATTGGGTAATGACCAGGTTCGGTTTCCACCGTTATCCAGCGTAATTCAGTAAACTGATCGATGCCGGCTTTGCCACCAAAACGGCCGTAACCGGAGTCGCCTACGCCACCAAAAGGCATCTGCGCCTCGTCGTGTACGGTTGGTCCGTTTACGTGACAGATACCTGATTTGATTTGCTTAGCGACTTTCAGACCATTGGCGATATCCGTTGTGAATACCGCAGCACTGAGGCCATATTCACTGTCGTTCGCAATGCGGATGGCATCGGCTTCGTCTTTAGCGCGGATCACCGCGACCACCGGACCAAAACTTTCATCCGCATAAATCGCCATGTCTTCGGTAACGCCGTCTAAAATGGTGGCGGGCATGAGTACCGAGTCAGCTTTACCACCGGTTACCAGGGTGGCTCCCTTACTCAGCGCGTCATCAATCAGAGCATTCACTTTTTCAACGGTTTTCATGTCGATAACCGCACCCAGTGGAGTGTTACCCTCGCGAGGATCGCCGGTTTCCATGGTGGAAACTTTCGCTTTAAACGCGGCTACAAAGTCATCGGCAATGCTGTCGACCACCACCAGACGTTCGGTGGACATGCAAATTTGCCCCTGATTCATATACGCCCCAAAGGCAGCCGCTTTAACAGCTTCGTCAAGGTTTGCGTCTTCCAGCACCAGCAAAGGCGCTTTGCCTCCCAGCTCAAGCAAACAGGGTTTCAGGTTGTCGGCAGCGCGGCGAGCGATAATCCGGCCCACTGCAGTAGAGCCGGTAAAATTGATCCGTTTCACCGGTTTAGCATCTATCAGCGCTCCCACTACGTCAGCAGCATCATCCTGAGAATTCGTCACAATATTAACCGTGCCCTCAGGGAAGCCAGCTTCCGCCAGCGCTTCGATAATTAACGAGTGTGTGAGCGGGCAAATCTCAGAAGCTTTGAGGATTACCGCATTGCCGCACGCCAGTGCAGTAGACACCGCCCGGGTGCCCAGAATAATCGGGGCATTCCAGGGGGCAATGCCCAGGATAACGCCCACCGGCTCGCGCAGCGCCATGGCCATGCAACCAGGTTTATCTGAGGGAATAACCTCACCACTAATTTGCGTAGTCAGCGCGCTGGCCTCACGTAACATTGAAGCCGCCAGCATCAGGTTAAACATTGCCCAACCCGCCGTTGCGCCGGTCTCGCCCATCATGGCAGCAACAAAGGCGTCCTGTTTGCTTTCCAGCGCAGTTGCCGCTTTTTGCAGCACCGCCCGGCGGGCATTAGGGCCGACCTTCGACCATGCTTCAAACCCTTGTTGGGCTTTTTCAGCAACCGCCGCCATATCAGCCGCCTGCATGGCTTCTGCTTCGCTGGCAACTTCACCAGTCACTGGGTTTAATCGGGTGAATTTCATTCCTCAATCCCCTTAATTATCGCAAGTTTGCTTTGTTAAAATCGGACTTGCATCTTGCGCAGACCTACATTGCTGCACTCGACCAAGCAGAAAGACAGTAATAGCGGCCACCACGGCCCCCGCTCCCATTACAATGGCCACGCCCTGTAATGACACGCCCTGAGTAAATAGAATGCCGGCCACAACCGGGCTTAACGCTGCGCCACCGCGTCCTACGCCAATCACAATTCCAGTGCCGGATCCTCGAACCTGAGGTGGGAACGCCTGGGCCATTAAGGCGTACAAACCCACCACGCCCGAGTTGGTAAAAAATCCGGTTGCCGCTGAAATCAACGCCATCTGCCCCAGTGATTCATAGCCGATACCAAAAGCCGACACCATTACGAAACCGGCGAACAATACACCGATCAGCAATTGTTTAAGCGGTAATTTGGAAGCGAATAAGCCCAGCAATGTAGCGCCGATAGCGCCGCCCACATTGGCCCACACCAATACCTGCCCGGCCTGAGAAGGGTGGAAACCCATATCAACCACAATTTTTGGGATCCACTTTAAGATAAAATAAAAGGTCATAATCTGCGCAAAATAGGCAACAACCAATAACAGCGTGGTAGTCCGTAATTGCGGTGTAAATAAGGCAACAAAAGAGCTCTTCCCCGCGTTAGGCGCAAGCGGCGGTAGTGCCGTGAGCAGCGGCTTTTGCATGGCCAGTAAAGAACGGTTAATTCGCTCCAGCGCGTTAGCAGGTTGTTTGGAGGCAAGGTACACCACTGACTCTGCCAGGAATAACTGGACAATAATCAGAAAGGCACCGGTTACCACACCGCCGAAAATAAACACCGAACGCCAGTTGTAGGTTTCCAGCAATACTGAACTGATAGAACCGCCAATAATCGCTCCCACCGGGTAGCCGGTCGCCATCAGAATAACGCACAGGTGACGGAACTTCTTATTAGAATACTCAGCAACCATGGCATTAGTTGACGCCAGCATACCGCCAATCCCAAGGCCGGTAATAAACCGCACCACCAGTAAAGTGGTTACCGAGTTAGCAAACGCCGAAAAGCACATCCCTGCGGTCATCACCACCAAACAGGTTTGAATTGTGGGTTTACGGCCAATTTTGTCGGCAAAACCGCCCAGAAAAACTGAACCAAAAGCCATGCCGAGTAGTTCCATGGCCAACACCACACCTAACTCAGTACGATTGATTGCCCACTCTGCGGCGATGCCTGGAGAGGCAAAGCTGATTGCCAGTACATCAAATCCATCCAGTGCATTTAATGCAATGCACAAAATAACAGCAATAACCTGTTGCCGGCTCATTTTGCTGTTGTCGAGGATCTCGGACGGGTGCTGATTCATAACATTCACTCTGTTTAATTAATGGTCGGCCAGGTTGATGTTAACGTGACCTTCCAATCTTATCCCAGATGTTAATATTATGTACCTGGTTGTAAAATAGCAGAAAGTGACGAAATAATTGTCAAATAATGACAATGAGTACTTTTTGCATAAAAATGAGACTAGTACCGGTAATGATCTCCCGTAACAAAACGGCTTTACTCTTTAGAAAAAAGGGCTGGATTCAGCTCGCTTCTTCTTTGTGAAGCGCTCTGAATTTTCTGGGGGTTTCTCCGGTCCATGTACGGAATGCACGGGTAAAAGCGGCAGGATCAGCAAATCCGACAGATTCTGCAATCAGGTTTATTGGTGTTGCACGCTGGGTAAGTAGCATGACGGCACGATCCCTTCTGACAATATCCTTGATTTGCTGGAAGCAGGTGCCCTCGTCTTTTAGTCTGCGCATAAGCGTACGACTGGTCATGTGCAGCATTGATGCAACCGCATCAATGGTTAACAGGCCGCTCTCAATATCATTGCTTAGCAGGTGCCGGATGTCAGAGGTAAGAGTGTAATCGGATTTATATTGGCGGAACAATTCCAGAGGACAGCATTGCATGAAAGAATGCAGCGCCCCTCACTTTGTTTAACCTGTTTAGCAAGGTAGTGAGCAGAGAATGTAATGGCCAGTTTATCGCACTTAAACTCATGCTCACCCGGAAACAGGTAGTGGTATTCATGCACATGTGGCGGTGGCGGATAATTAAACTGAACTTTCGACAACGGAATACTGCTGGCGATTAGCCACGAGGAATACCGGTGCCAGGCCAGTAAAGTCATCTCTGCAAATAGGTACTTATGGTCTTTTTCCGGGTGAGGTAAGTTGATTGTGAGAGTTGCTTCATCTGCCTGCACGTCCAGCTCAACAAAATTATCGGTCAGAATAAGATTATAAAACGCTATGCCTTTTTGTAGCGCCAACCTGAGCGTAGGTTGGTGAACTGTCACCTGGCCCATCATTTCGTAGGTACCTGGTTTAAGGCGCATGCCACACAAGCCAGCCGACTCATCCTTTAGTAACCGCCAAACCAGACTTTGCAGTCTGGATAACCGCTCGGTCTTAACGCGCAGTCCGGGTTTACCGATGGCAGCCGGGTCAATCTGGCAATGTTTAAGCAGGCGCCTGGCGTCCAGGTTATTTTGTTCGGCCACCTCAAAGAGTGCCGTCAAATAATGATTGGACGCACTACCATACTTATTTTTATCTATTCGCATTGCGACAGCGCTGGACATAGACAGCTCATCACCTGACGTTAATACCCTGTTTATATTTTATTAATAACATGGTTCAAAGCGTTTGGAAATTCGATTCAGCGAATATTAGTGCCCGGTTTCGTTCAGTATTGTGATAGACCTCAACGGCTAACTTACTGACCAAATTGAAATTAAATGTGGCAATACCACTGGTCATTTTATAATCTAGCCACAAAGTGCCGCTTTTGGTTCATATTGGTAATATCTGGTTTCAGGGAAGTATTCTATGAGGTTGTGTTCGTCAGTGGGATTATTGAGTGCTTTGGTTGCACTCCCTTCAACAGTGCTGGCAGACCAGTACCATTACGGCAACCTGCTGGTAGGCGGTAAAGCCATCGGTTATGGTGGTGCCTATGTGGCATTGGCGGACGATCAGTCAGCGATGCACTACAACCCTGCCGGGCTGTCTTTTCAGGCAAATGCAAAGTCGGCTTCGGTGAACACCCTGGCGTTTGAAGACACAGAATTTAAAAACGTGTATACCGACGGCTCTGACTTTGCCCGAACCTCCTTCTCTGTTGTGCCCGGATTTCTTGGCATCAGCACCAGTTCCGGGCAATGGAGTTACGGCAGCTACTTTACGGTTACCGATTATTCTCAGGAAAGGAATGATAGCAGTTCCAATTATGAGTTACCGGCTACCGCGACTACGCCCGGACAGAGTGTTATTGAAACCGTCACCTACGATTTCGACAATGCCGCTTACAAGTTCGGCGGCGCCTTGTCCTACCGTCTTAATGACCGATGGGCGCTGGGTTTTTCTTTGTCGCTAAAATACATTGAACAGGTCTTATCGCAAACTTCCGGTGCAGCAATTACCATGTATACGCCAACCGGTTCATTTACATCCTGATTTGATGCCCGGCGACGCATAAATGAAAAACAGTATCTGATTGAGCCATCGCTGAGTGTGTTATATAAGGATGATGCTTTGAGTGTTGGGGCACATTACGTTCACAGTGAATCAATCAATCGGAATTATCGCTCTAATAACCTTATTGTTGCGCCCATCATCACCCTGTTAAACGGTTCGCCCGACACCACGTTTCCAGACTTTATTCGCACGGATAAAGACCAGGACCAACCTTCTCTACTGTCTTTTGGCGCTGCATACCAACATCGCGGCTGGGTTATATCGAGTCAGGTTGATTACTACAGCCATGTTGAAAAAGAGGATGTGGTACTCGATGATATCGACTTAACCCGTGAGCTGAAACAGATAACCAATTACTCTCTGGGACTTCGTATTCCGCTATCTACCGATACCGCTCTGCAAATTGGTTTTTTCACCGATAACAGCAACGGCGTTATCGACTTTGATATTCCCTATCAGCGCGTGGAGGCTATCGATACCCGGGGGATCAGTGTTGCCTATGAAACAAAGTTAATGGGCTACCCGCTAACCCTTGGCCTGTATGCCAAACAGGGCAACGGCAAAGTGCGATATGCTGATGTGCGGTATGTGGAAGCGATAACCGGCGTGACCCTATACCCGGAAAATAATTCCAATGACGTCCAGTCAGCAGAAAAATCCTCGGTGGTAATTTTTGCCAGTATGGACTTTTAAACAGGATTGGCGTGATGGCTGTCAGCACTTATTGGTAAGTACATCATAAGCGCGTCTTCCCTGCCATCCTTGGTAGGATAATAGCCTTTACGCCGCTCAAGTAATGCAAAGCCGCTATTTGAGTAAAGTGTGTGGGCGGCTACATTCGACTCGCGCACTTCCAGAAAACAGCCTGACGCATTCAGCTGTTTGCAGCGGTTAATCACAAAATCCAGCATCCGTTTACCGGCACCTTGTCCTCTCAGCTCTGCACTGATAGCGATGTCCATCAGGGTCACTTCGTCCAGCACCACCAGTAAAATGGCAAACCCGATAACCTGCCCGTCATTGAGCATCACCCAACATTCGTAAGGTGATGTGGTGCAATCCAGAAAAGTGGCCTCAGACCACGGCGCATACTGGGCTTCACAATGAATGGAATGGGCTGCTACAGCGAGAGACTCATCGGCCTGAGTAATGTTTAACTGTGATAAATCTAGCTCAGTGCGCACAATGCCCGCCAGAGCTGCTTTTTATGTTGATAGGTTAGTTTATCCGGTGCTACCGGCAACGTAATCGCCGTTTGCGAGACTGATACCGGAGCGCCCATTTTAACTGGAGGAACGGTTTCCATGGCCAGGCCCTGCACAGCGATAAGCAGATCGGCAAAAAATTGTGGCGCCTGCTGTGCTTTGACTTCCTGCAGTGCCGGAGGGGCTACCGGTTCATCAGCCTTTTTAGCCGTTTGAGATGGCGCAGGCTTAGCGGATACACTGTCTTTTATGCGTTGCAGATGCGAGCGAGCGGTATCCTGCGATACGGGTTCTGATTTCACTTTTTCTGCCACGTCAGGCACTTCACCGGCTGGTTCTGCCAGTTTTCCTTGCGGCTGCCAAACCGGAATTTGCATTTCTTGTAATGCAGCAATTTGATAATCAGTTAACGCGAATGCCATGATAAGCGATGATTTTTCTGTGTAAGGAAATGAGTTACAGGAGTTTATCAGAACAAAGGGGAAAGTGGCAGGGGTGGAGGGACTCGAACCCCCAACCATCGGTTTTGGAGACCGCTGTTCTACCAATTCGAACTACACCCCTAGCGCGCTGTGAATTATACGTATGCGCCTTCAAAGGTAAAGTATTTTTACAATAAATGACTAAAATCGCGTTTAAGCGCGCAAATATTAAACGCAACGGCGAATTATTAGCCCGGATTCCTCTCGGCAGCCGCCGTCCACAAACGATTGGTAAAATCCACCACCGGTAAAAAAGCAGCCACGCTCCTTGCCACCAAGTCTGGCGATTTGCCTGCCTGGTGCGCATACTCGTCACATAACTGCTGTTGTTGTTCACCGTTAAGCTCATTAATAAGCACGCAGGCGGCAATATCAAAATAACGGTTACCGGTAGCCGCGTACTCCCAGTCGACCACTTTATTGCGTGACGCGCCTACCAGGTGTGCAAACGACAGATCGTTATGGCAAAAACAAAAGTCCTGGTAATGACTGAACTGGGAAATCACCGGCACAAGCTTATCTCTTTCAGCCGAGTAGCATCGTGCGGCTTTAGTGGGTAACTGTTCCAGGTAATGTTGCCAGCATGGCAAAAGGGCTAGGGTTGGCGCACTAATATCACTTTGATGGATGTTGGCCAGCGAATGCGCCAGTCGCTCAATATCCAGTGATTGTTGGTCTGGCGTATCGACCCACTCTTCAATCCAAATGCGTAATGCCGGATCATAAGCGGTAACCACCGGCGCCAGACCACAAACGGCCAGTTGCTGCTGCAATTTAGCGACAACAGTGTAGTTAACGGCACTGAACGTGGCCGGCCCCAGCAATTTTACCGCCCAGCTTTGCCCGCCGCTGCTTGCCCGGAATACACTGTTAGCCAGGCCCTGACGAACCGGCTCAAAAGATAATTGCGATGCGCCACAGGCCCCGGTAATAAAGTCGCTTAGTTGTTTGTCAGATACCTTTCTGACCATTCCTGTTTCCATTGGTTATATCCGTAAACTGAAAAGCCAACATACCCTAAAAACAGGCAGGCAGACAGAATTAATCCGCTTTGCCAGTACAGGAACACTGCGGCGGTATTGATGACAAACCAGTAGATCCAGTTTTGCAGTATTTTGTGCGCCACCATAAAGGTGGTCGCTACACTGAAAACATTAATAGCCGCATCAAGCCACAGGTACTCACTGTTAAACTGCGTTGCGGCTAATTTACCTAAGCCTACGGCCACTGCTGTTAAACCGAACACCGCCAGCACATGCCAGCTCAACGATCGTGACTGCACTGATTTATCTTCGCCCGGTTTATGATGCCACTGCCAGTAGCCGTAAACCGCCATTACCATGTAAAACAGATTCAGCGCCGATTGAAACGGTAACGCCACCTGCCAGAACAACCAGGTGTAAATAGCAGTGCTGGTGAGGGCTGCCAGCCAGCACCAGGCACTTTGCCGGGCAGCGAGCAGCACATAGGCGATGGCCAGCACAACAGCCAGCCATTCTGCCAGTGAGGTCGCGACAATTTGTTCAACCAATTGAGAAAGGATCTGTTCCATTCTGCCCTACTTACTGCTCATGGCATCAAAATTAAGAAATTTAGCCACAAACACCGCCTGCCCGACTTCTTCATGGGTTCGCTGCATTTCTACGCCCAGCACTTGCATCACCTCGGTGTAGTCACCATGCACCTGGGTGCTGGTAGAACAGGTGATGACTGTAAGGTTTCTGTAACTATTCAGCCGTTCAATAAAGGCCTTGATTGGCCCGATATAGTCATTCACCAATGGGTACAACGATAACTCAACCATCACCTGCATAATGCGCTCCTAGAATTGATAACGAACAGTAACACCGGTCTGACGACCGTTACCCAACTGATAATAGGGTTCATCAAATTCGTAAAAATCGCGGGGATCGTTACTGAATCCGCCAAAACCGCGGGTATAGTAAGTTTCATCAAACGCGTTGTTGATCCACAGCTGTGTTTCCCAGTTCTCTATTCGCCAGCTTAGCTGAGTATGCACCAATGTACGCGAAGGTGCCGTCACATCATGGCCATCAGAAAAGCGATAGCGATCGGCAAAATCCACTTCAACATTCCAGCGAATTGACTCGTTGATATCCAGCTGGCTGAGTAAATTGGCAGTAAACTCGGGCGCCTGAGCCTGCTGCTGCTCGGTCACAGTAGTGCCGTCAGCGCGGGTATAATCTTCAAAATAGGCATCCAGGTACCCACCCGAGAAGCTCAGGTTCCAGTTGTTAGTTGCCTGCCAGCTAAGCTCAACCTCAACGCCCTGGTTGGTACCTAAATCGGCGTTACTGATAATATCAATAAACTCCGCTGAGCCGTCATCCCGATACTGCAGTTCGTAGTCACTGACCTGCGTATCTTCCCGTTTCATGACAAAAAATGCCACGCGGGAGGTTAACTGGTCAGCCAGTCGCCCTTTCATGCCGATTTCATAGTTCCAGTTGTACTCTTCGTCGTAGAAGCGGTTGTCGGTAGACACGTTCTGATCGGGATTAATGCCGGCGCCTTTATAACCACGGGAAACACTGGCATAAACCAGTTGCTGCCCAAGTTGATAACTCAGTGCCAGCTTGCCGCCCAGCATTGTGGAATCTTGCTCACCGCTGAGGCCGGCATTGTCGCCGTAAGAAAAATCATAGTTCTCCGCACGTAATGCAAAGGTCAGCAATAAGTCATTGGTTAACTGGCTTTCCAACTGACCGTAAACAGCCTGTGTGATGGGCTGATACTGACTCACGAAATCGCCATCAGCATAGGTGTACTGACGAAGTAGATCTTCTTTATTGTTCTTAACCCGCGAGCCGATAACCCAGGAGGTCGTGTCGTTAAATAAACGCCATTGATCGCCACTGACGAAGCGTAACTCCACAGTATTGGTCTCTACATCGCGGTAATACGCATCGAAAGAGGTATATCCCCACGGATGAAAGCCATCATAGGTCCAGTCTTCGTCATACGCATAACCTATATTGTGGCTGGCGTGAGTAACTATAAAGTGTAGGTCGCCGCCATCCAGCCGGGTTAGCAGGTTAGCGCTGATAGCATGGGTTTGCTGGCGGTCAAACCCGGGCTCGTCAGACAGTGTTTCGCGAGTGTTATCCAAAGAAAAGGCATCAAACCCGTTGTCGATATCATACCAGCGGTAATTAACGGTTAACGATACTTCATCGCTGTAGTCGTAGCTCGCCGCTAACCGAATAGCACTTTCGTCAATATTGTTGGTGTCGTCGCGGTTAAGGAAAGTATTGCGTACAAAACCATCGCTCTGGTTGTGCACTAATGCACCGCGTATGGCCAGGTTATCTGCGACCTCAACACTCTTACCGGCTTCCACCCGATAGCTACTCTTAGTCGCCGCAGTGAGCTGAACGTAATCGGCGTCTAGCTCCTTGGCCTGAGTGGATTTAATTAACACTGCGCCTGCCAGTGCTCCGGTACCAAACACCGTAGCCTGAGGGCCTCTGAAAATCTCAACCTGCTGGGAATCAAACAGCAGTGCAGCAGCGCCAAGTCCGGTAAAGTCAAAATCGTCCACCATAATGCTCACCGATGGATTAATCGGTTCGGCGTACTGGCTGCGCTCGCCAATGCCGCGAATCTGCACAAAGCGTCCCCGCGAGGCACCTGTTGCAAAATTTACGTTTGGCGCTACTCGCAGTAAATCTTCAATGTGCACAGCCTGACGGTTTTGAATACGTGCATTATCAATGATTGAGGCACTGGCGCTCAGTTGAGCCAGGGCCCGCTGATGAAAGTCGCCGTATACGGTGACTTTTTCGATGTCTTGTTGCTCAGCAGCTAAAGCGCTGACAGATAAACTCAGTAAAGATAAAGAAAACAGAGTTTTAGGTAATTTCATACTGGATCTCTTGTGCAATGATGACCAAAAGATCCGGCTTTTAACGGCAGGTGATAAGGCTTGATTGTAACCATCCCTACGCCGGTATTATCCGGATCAGGTTTAAGGGTTCCCACATCATGGATCTCAGCCGTTTCCGGCACCCCTTGGTGAATGCATTTTGAATGCGCGATGGAGTCTACCAAGACTTAAAAGATTTGCAACTGTTTAACAGATTGTTACGCAGAGGTATTTTTCAGCAGAAATAAGAACGCCCACCGTGACGTGGTGGGCGTTGCTTAATTGCTCCCGGATAAAGAGCTTTATACAGACCGGCGGTGACGACGCCAGCCTGTTATGCCGAGTCCGAGTACTGCCAGCGACAATGCGGTTGGCGCGCTAACCTCAGACAACGTCATATCTCTAAAACGTACTTGAGTGTTGCCACACTCACGGTCACAATCGTTTACCAAGACGATGTGGGTAAAACTGCCACTCAGGTAGTTATCCAGATCGATTGAGAAACGTTGCCAGCGATCGTTGGTATAAGAAAAATCGTCCAGTCCCCAGTTTTGCGTGCCAACCAGGTTAAACGACTGGCTGGAAACCGCGTCAGTCTGACCACCAGAGAAATCAGCAAAGAACAAACCACCAATTTCAGGAAGTGAGGTAGGTACACCTCTGGCTTGGCCACCATCGCCAATGCGCTGGAATAAACGGAATCTGAAATCCAGCGTATAGTTTGTCAGCGGATCGTCCAGATTAACTGAATCAACGCCAAACGTGTCTTCCAAATCAATCGCAAACCAGGAATCTGAGTAAATTCTGATTGCACCATTGTTCTGTACAAAATAATCGCTATCGCCGTTGTTCTGACGGCTCATGCCTTCAAAAGTAGCGGTATCAAAGTCCACATCGTAATTGATAACACCAGCGTTGGCAGAGGCTGCCATACCGCAGGCGACGATTGCTGAACATAATTTTCTGGCCAACTTCATGTTTTAATCCTTAACTACTAATCAATACCTAAAAACTGTACTGACTCTGAGTAACCCGGCCACCTTCGACTTAAAGGCCCGTGGCTTTCCGTCCTTGCTTCACAACAAGTTTGGCTTTGTGCATCATCAAACTGCGGAGTTAATGGTAGCGCAGCCGAAAAATCAAAATAGGACACATTTTATCGAACTATAGGACAATTTTGTCTGTCCTCACTTAACACCCGGGCAAAAGTCGTTATTATGGTGGGAGAATTGCAAGGGATAGAAAAACTGATATGTCTGTTACCTATACAGGAACGTTTTGGTCAGCTGTTACGCGGGCGTTATTATCATTACGCCGGGATAAGAGCCTGACAACGGAAGATGAGTCTACCGCGCTATCAGCGCTTGGCGATATTGAAAGCGGTGATTATCCGGTTACGGCCCTGAATGAAAAGTTAGCACTCCTGAGTAAGAGTGACTCACCGCAACGGATTGGCCAGTCTTTACTGGGTTATCTTGATTTTAACAAGATGGGTACTTTTCACTGTTTTTTATCCATGGCCCGGGATATCAATGCCGCTCTGGATGCTTTACACACTTTCGACACGCCATTATTTGAAGCATCAGAAGAAATTCATATCAACAAAACAGAAAGTCAGGTAACGCTCACAGTAAAAGCTGGCATTCTGGCGGATATGGAACCCTTTGTGGTGGCTTTTCTGCTGGCGCTGTTTCGTCACCTGGCCGGGCGAAATTTCGATTTTAACCAGGTTGAACTGGTTCACGAGCACTCCGAGTGGCTGTTAGCATCCGTTAGTGAAGCTCATTGCGCCCACCACCATCCGGCACCGGCTGTTACTTTCGACGCCAGATGGTTAGCCAGCCCATCGTTTTTTTACAGTCCAAAATTGCAACTTGTGCTGGTTAAAAACCTGCAACCTGCCGGTGAAGGAGGCTTTAAACAGGATCTGGTCGATGCGTTTAAACAGTTTGATACGCCTGCCAGAATTCGCTCTGAGGCGGTTGGCGAACTGTTGGGCATGTCTGAGTCGGTGTTTCGGCGCAAACTCAAACAGGAAAAACTGTCTTTCAATGCCCTGCTAAAATCGCACATTCACGAACGCAGCATAAATGGTTTACTGAGCGGCGAGAAAGTGGATGTGCTGGCTGAGTCACTGGGCTTTTCCGATCGCCGTTCCTTCGACCGCAGTTTTAAGGAGTTTACCGGCATAAGCCCTGGCCAGTTGCGTCAGGTGGGCAGCCGACTGCGATTCCAGCGGGGTAACCAGGCACTGATCGAAGTAACCGAAAACCTGCCTCCCCTGCCGGAAACCATCAGTCATATTGTGAATCTGTCTGATGATCAACTTTCAGTCAGCCGACTGGTAAAGCTCATCGAACCAGACCCTGTATTTCTCGCACACATCATAGGTAAAGCCAGTAAAGCCCTTTACGGATCCGTGCCTCAGTCTCTTGAACAGGCTATCGGCCGTAATCTTGGCGTGAATAACGTGAGAAACCTGGCGGTGTTATTTGCCGCCCAGCAATACCTCACAGTGCAAAGTGTCCATCCGAATATTGAGCGGCTGATAGACGCCATGCTGTTAAGTAATGCCTTATTTGAGGCGTTATTTGCCGGCGAATACAGCAACGAGGATAAAGCCCTGATTGCCCAGCTCATTCTGTTTGGACCACTGGCCTTACTTTTAATATTCCATACCGAACACCTCGATGCCTCATTGTTTTTTGAACAGTGGCAAAGCGCTTCCAGTTTTGATGAGTTTCAGTCTGGCCTGGCTGCAGAGCATAACCTGTGCCTGTATGGCGCCTCATCACTGTTACTGGTCAGATGGGGCTTTACCAGTAAGGTGAATCAGACCTTATGGCGATTGTGTCAGGAGCCGGATGCAAAAGTGAATCAGCGGATCCGCTGTTGTCACGAACTAGCCTTTAACTATTTATGTTTTAATCAGGCGCCAATCCACAACGATCAACTCGCTGCTGCATTGTCAGAACAGCAGTTAACCGAAGCCCGGGATTTACTAGCAAAGTGGTAATGTACCGTTAATGCTTATGGCTGCATTGGTGGCCACTCCACAAACAGGTACAATAGCTATTTTCCATAATGGCGTTTTGCTCATATGCCCAGCGCGAAGACGTTAGCCGCACTATCCGACTGGAATACTGCGCTTAAGAAGACTCCCAATGCTCACCGCCAACTGCTGGTAGTGAGCGGTTCTGCGCATTACTGCAAAGACGTTATTGAACAACTAACACAGCGGTATAGTAACCACGAAACTCTGCTTCTCGGTACATTTCTGTGCCCTGACAATAACTCACTAAGCATCGCCGCCTACCGGCAAATTCTCGGCGTAGAATACAGCCTGGCCATTGTTGATACCTTTGAGGCGTTTCGCCCTAATGCTGTTCTGGCCATTGCCGGGACGGTTACTCAGGGTGGGCTGATGGTTGTGTGCTGTCCGGACTTTAACGAATGGCCAGCATACCCCGAGGCATCCACCGGCCACTATTTAAGTTATGGAGAACAACTCCAATTCAGCCAATTGCGGGCCGCTATACTCATGCAGTTCGGGACAGACTCAAGCGTTGCCATATTGCGCGAAAATTACGAGCCAGAGTTACCTGAAGTAATTGCTGTACAGCCACCGGTTGCCCCGCCTTCACCATTCAGATCGGCGGAACAACAACGCCTGTTCAAGCTTATTACTGGCGGCCAACCAATTGAAAGCGCACTGCTCACTGCCGACCGCGGCAGAGGTAAATCTACCCTGTTGGGCATGATTGCCGGGCACCATATGGCTACAAAAGCACAGTCTGTGATTATTACCAGCCGTTATGCAGAGTCAGTAAGTCAGGTATTTGCCGGCGTCCTGCTAACCTGCCCTCAGGCGAAGCAGCTTGATCGTCATCAAGTTACATTTAATGATTTGACTTGCCAATGGCTGCCACTTGACCACCCCTCGCTGGCTACACTCACCGAATCTACACTATTACTTATCGACGAAGCCGCAAGCATTCCGGTGCCCCAGCTCACAGCACTTTGCAACCAGGCTAAGCATCTGTTGCTAAGTACGACAGTAAGAGGCTATGAAGGGTCTGGTAGAGGCTTTATCACCCGCTTTATTCCCTGGCTTAAGCAACACCGGCCGGATATCCACCATTACGAACTACAAACGCCCATTCGCTGGTTTGAAGGTGATCCGCTGGAGCATTTCTGGTACCACGCGCTGTGTATAGACACAACAAGTTTTGTTATTAATGAAGTGGAGTCTGGAAATTCTCACTACGGCAACACTTTCAACTATGAGGCGCTTGATAAAGAACAGTTCGATAGTCCAACTAACCGCCAGTTGCTACCGCTGCTAATGCAAGCCCACTATCAGACCACGGCTGATGAATTAGTACGCCTCTATGATTCGCCAGCCAATAATACGTTACTGGCGGTCAGCGACAATCAGGTGATCGGCGTACTCAATTATCAACAGGAAGGCGGCCCATTACTCAAAGACGTTGCAAATGACATTGCCTGCGGTGCCAGACGGGTAAACGGGCATCTATCCGCCCAGGGCTTAAGCGTGCTTTTGGCGTCTACAGTTATGGCGACTGCAACTTACTGGCGTATTAACCGAATCGCCGTCCTACCCCGTTTCCGGCGTAAAGGCATCGCCAGCAACTTAATCAACAGCTTGCTGCAACAGGCAAAGTTTTCGGGAGTGGACGCACTGACTACTTCTTATGGTGCAACCCCTACTCTGACTGCCTTTTGGAACGCCAATGACTTTGTGCCCACTAAACCGGGATTAAAACGTGACGCCTCAAGTGGTGAATACAGTTTACTCATGTTTCTGCCATTAAGTCAGACGATGATCGATATTCAGGCGCTTATTGCCCAGCGTTATAGTCAGGAGTTATTGCTCCACCCTGCACCGGAAACATTTGGCTATCAACCCGCTATTCTACCTTTTGCAGTTAACGATAGTATTCAAGCGTGCACTTTAGCCATACTGGAGCAGGTTGTTAACGGAAGCAGAAGTCTTCAGCATGCCCGTGGCAGTGTTGCGTGGCTGCTTGAAACACATTCAGAGGACATAGCAGAAAGCGAGAGCAAGGCTGTACTACAGGACTTTGTGGCAAACAGTAACTCACTTAATAAGCTTACAGAGCGGTACAGGCTGAGCGGCAAGCGTGAAACGGAGCGCTTTATCATCAGCCATCTCGGCCGTGTTCTTACCCGATAAGTGTAATAAAGAATGAGGATAACAGAGATAAAAAAAGCGCCGTTAAGGCGCTTTTTCAATTAGATATTAATACCGCGGTTTTTCGCCTTCTGCTTGATGTAAGGCTCCCAGGCATTGGCATTTCTGCGTAATGTCTTGTCCTTTTTCGCTTCCTTAATATGCTCGTAGGCTTGTTTAAAGTCGCCGGCATAAAAGTTAGCTTCCATTAAGCTAAAGTGAACTTTGCCCGGGTCTTCTACGCCACGTTCCAGAGCTTTAGAAAGCGCTGTAATAGCACCTTTGTAATCCTCTGCAACCAGCAGCAGCACACCCTGCTTACGGTAAAATTCTGGATCAGACGACATTTCTGCCGCTTGCTGATAATACTGTGCAGCAGTTTCATACTCCATCGCCTGGTGATAGCTGTTCGCTACAGACGCCAGATTATCTGCTGTTTTCTCAATCTTGCCGTTCGCAATATTCTCTGCCAGCACCTTGGCTGAGCGATAAGGCATATTGTTTGTTGCGTACAACTGAGACAACATTTTTACCAGATTAGGTTTTTCTAAAAAGCCCTGGTTATATGCAATTTCTAATGTCGCTAAAGACTTTTTATAGTCTTCGATCATCAGATAAAACTGACCTAACTGAACCCACCACTTACCTTCTTCAGGGAACGTGTTAACGATGTCCTCAGCAACCCCAACGGTTTCTTTATACATCTTACGCTCATAGTACGAAGATAACTTCAGTACATACGGGTTTTTGTTTGGCTCTTCATATAACGCGATAGCTTTGTTAGCTGGATCGATAAGCTTGTCGTATTGCTTGAGCTCATAAAAAGCGTTGGCCATACGGGTATAAACTTCAGGGTCTTCTTTACAAGTAAAGTCGAGATATGCCTGATAGTACTTAACCGCTTGCTCGTATTCCTTTTCCTGCAGACTAAGGTCAGCAACAAGCTTGAGCGTTTGCGAGTGCTCAAGGTCGTTTAACACCTTAGTCTCTACCGACGACACTAACAGTTCCAGAGCTTTTGGCCCCATGCCGTCTTTAGTCGCCATGATATTACCGAGGAAACGGTTTACATAAGCTTTATCAAAGTCTTCTTTCGCTTCAATTTCAGACAGGATTGTGATCGCGTCATCAATCAGGTCTTCGTTATAAGCCTCAAAAGCCTTCTGTACTTTTTTACCTACACGCTCACCAACCAGGTTGGTTGTACCTTTCTCGTAGCCTGGGCACACTACCGGTGCCGAGCTTTGCGCTGCGGCTGGCAACGCAATCGCTGAGCCCAGAGTAAATGCCGCTACTACCAGTGACTTTTTAAACATTGTGGATTTCAACATGATTATTGCTCCAGTTTAAAGTCTAGTTGTACAAACATATTTGGTTGCTTAACAGGCTTACCGTCAACGATCTTCGGCTTGTATTTCCACTTCGCCAGAGCTCGACGGGCTTCACGGTCGAAGATACGCTTTGGATTCGCATCGATTACATCGATGTCATCAACAGAGCCATCTTCCATGATAGTAAACTGAAGCTTAACCCAGCCTTCTTTACCATCACGTACTGCCTGTGGCGGGTACTTAGGATCGATACGAACGATAGGTGTCGCATCACCATCACTCTGCATCGCACCAACACCACCAATGTTTACACCAACACCACCGGTATCGACACCTGGTATATCCAGGCTGAATCCGTCTGCATCCGGCTCAGCTTCTTCCGGCTCAACAGGCTCCATTTTAGGTGGCTGTTGTGGCGGAGGAGGAGGAGGTGGCGGAACACGGGTACGTGTTTGCGTATCCTCTTCTGGCGGCTGCATAACGATATCGATAACCGGTGCATCCGGAATTTCATCAACCGGACGCGCTGAGTTTTCAATAAGTTTAGCCATTACTACGAACAGACCAAATGCTACGGCTGCACCGATGACTATAGAGGCGATAATTCTACCCATACTAGTTCCTCGCTGCTACTGCAATACGGTCAATGCCTGCGGCTTTAACCTGGTCCATAACTTCAACAACCACCCCGTGTTTAGCCTTAATATCAGCCTGTATAAACACATAATCAGTTGGTTGCTCCGTAAGTAATCGCTCTAAGTTTGCCCTGACGCTGTCAACAGACACCTCGCGTTTATCTAACCAGACATCGCCATCTTCGGTGATCGCAATGAAAATGTTAGCATTTTTATGTAAGAACGCTCGGCTCGCATCGGGCTTGTTAACTTCTATACCGGCTTCCTTAACGAAAACCGTTGTCACGATAAAGAAGATCAGCATGATGAATACGATGTCCAGCATAGGCGTCATATCAATCGCTGCATCTTCCTCTTCGGTTCTGACTTTTCGAGCCATAATCTCTCTCTCTAATGATACGGCAAGCTATCAACTAGCTTTTCCCGCGCAATCTTAACCTTCGCCTCGAGACGAGTACTGATAAACAGCCCTGACAGCGCCGCGACCATTCCCGCCATTGTCGGGATAGTTGCCATCGAGATACCACCCGCCATCAGACGTGCGTTACTCGTACCTTGCGTTGCCATAGTCTCAAACACGCTGATCATCCCAGTTACAGTACCCAGTAGTCCGATTAGCGGACACATAGCTACCAGGGTTCGAATGATAAGCATTCTGGCGTTCAGGTTATCTGAAGCCTCGGAGATCCACGCTTCACGGATTCTATGCGCATACCATGACTTAGTATCTGCACGAGCGTTCCAATCCTGAATGATTTGCTTTTTCATTTTTGGAAACACTGACGTCAAATACCAGTAGCGCTCAATCATTAATACCCACATGAGAAAGAGCGCGGCAGCAACAGCGTATAACACGTCACCGCCGGTAGCGATAAAGTCCCTGACCGATTCCCATAATCCAATCAGGTAAACCATATTATGCTTTCTCCGACTCTGCGTGAGCAGCAATGATGCCTGCAGTTTGCTCGTCCAGAATATGAACGATTTGCTTGCTCTTAGAGGCAACGATGCTGTGCGTCAGGATTAATGGCAGTGCTGCGATAATACCTTGCGCGGTAGTTACAAGTGCCATAGAGATACTTCCTGCCATCATACGTGGGTCACCAGTACCGAACAGTGTGATGGTTTGGAAGGTAGCGATCATACCCAGTACTGTACCTAACAGACCCAGCAGAGGTGCGATTGCTGCAAAGATTTTGATTACGTTAACGCCAGAGTCAATGCTTGGCAGTTCACGCAGGATAGCTTCATCCAGTTTCAGTTCCAGGTTTTCAGCGTCAACGTTTTTGTTTTCACTGTAAACTTTCAGGATACGACCCAGCGGGTTCTTGTCTGAAGGAGCAGAAGGATTTTTCAGCTGTGAACGGATCTTACCACCAACCAGAGTCAGGGTGATCAGTTTGTACAGACCAATTAACAGGCCAATTGCCAGCATACCAGTGATTACGTAACCTACTACGCCACCAGCGTGATAACGCTCAGACATAGTGGCTTTCTGCTTCAACAGGCCTAAGATTTGGCCGCGTGAAGGGTCAGCATAAAAAGGTACGAAACCAGAGCTTGCTTCACGTGCATCTTTAGCAGCAGAAACCAGGTAACCGTCTGGCTGACGACCCAGAGGCTGAACAATGTCATTCTCGTCGTCGTAAGTCAGGTAACCTTCGTCACCTACTAAGTTAAATGTACCAACACGCAGTACTTCCTGAGAGTTAGTACCACCGTCCAGGTTGATTACGTCAGTAGTAAATTTAACTACTGAACCCTGTTCAGTCATTTCAGTTTGCAGTGAAATCCACAGTTCTTCCAGTTCGTCGATGTTAGGAAGACCTTTGGATTCTTCAGACATGCGAGCGAGGAACTCGTCACGGCCAGGATACTGAGCACTTACGATTGACGTTGCGATACGGCCGTAAGCTTCAGAAGATGCCTGACGTACCACACCGAACATCTCACCTAAAGTACCGGTAGCCTGTTCCAGTTCAGCCGCTTTTTCGTTCAACGTTACTTCGTTGTCAGAAAATTGCTTTTGCAGACGGTCACCACGGTCTTGCTCAGCTTTCAGCTCGCCTTCAGCTTTACGCAGTAATGCTTGCTTGTCGGCACGGGCAGATTGGAACTCGGCTTCGCGCTGTGCGTTGATTTTTGCTTCAGAAGCACGGTTAGCTTTAACAGAGTTCAGCAGGTCTTGCAGAGATGCCGGCTCCTGAGCTACCGCAGTTGAAGACATAACCGCTACCGTCGCAGCGGCGAGTAGAGATTTAAATACTGGTTTCATTAACGCTTACTCCGCTGCTTTAATTGGAAGTTTGATAAGTTCTGCTGGGACCAAACCGTTAGCCATTTTCACAGCTTCGTTTACAGAGCCCAGATATTCGTCACCAAGTGCTTCCCAAGAACGGGTGTCATTGTTCCAAACCCAAGCGTGTTTTTGGTCCAGAGACAGAGCAAGCATTGCAGTACGGCCCAGGTTAAAGAAGTCAACGGTTACTTCAGTACCGTTATCATCCAGAGTACCCTGGTAAGACGCGATGCGCGTGCCGTATTCAGTTTCGATTAGGTATGCATCAAGCACCTGACGGAACTGCTCGGAAACGGTTACATTCGAGTTAGCCATCAGGTCGCGCAGTCTTTCAATACGCTCTTTACGCTCTTCAAGACGAATTGGAACGTCCAGCTCGATGAATTTCTCAAGACTGTCGATCATACGGAACATCAGAGGAACGATACCTTGCTTGGTATCTTCGATGCTGTCGATTTGCTTTTGTAAAGAGTCGATACCACGCTGCTGGTCAGCAACCAGACTTGCCAGGTAATCGTTGTAGATCTTCAGGTTTTCAGTTTCATCAACAACACCACGGTATTCTACCAACAGATCTTGTGACTGCTCGAAGAGTGAGTTGATTTTTTCCTGAGATTTCGCTGCAGCCGCATGAATCTTTGCTTCTTCATTGTGAAGATCGCTCAGATTCGTTGCAGAGACGACTGCGCTACCAGTCAGTGCGAATGCACCCATCATAGTAGAAGCAATAAGAGTTCTCTTGCTCATTTTGGACATAGTTCCCAACCAATTTCTTATTTGAATCCTTGCGACTTGTAATAAAAATACTGCTTCGCAAGGGGCGTATAAAATTTATCTATATTTAGGAAGGTAGTATTTGCCATACTGACACCAATACTACGAACGTCTTATAGTCACACGAGATCAATAAGGGAGTCAAGTAACAAGCTCTTTACACCCCGGATATCGCGTTGCGTTTGCTCAGTGATTAAACAAATCGACTGTTCAACATATGTTATAAAACTTTCGAAAGTGTAAATAAATTACAAAAGTTTCACAACAACAGTTAATCGATTATTAATTTCTGACGGCAAAGTCCGACCAGATTTGATATCGGCCGATAGCTGACAGTTACTAACATAATCTGTTAATCATCTGAATTTGGCATTAAAAACGCCCTGTGTTGCATCCTGAGCGACATTATCTCTGTCTTATCATTATTATTACTGCATCCCTATTCAGCAATTCAATAAACATAGTGCAAACCAAGCGCCCTATTCTAAGCATACTTATGTTGTATCTTTACAATACTTTAGGCTTAGATGCTCGGGAAAAGTGGCGTGTGAGAAGCGATACACTGGCCGTGAAATCGTTTCAGTGGTGCTACTACACGGCGCCATGTTTATATAAACGCCGAAAAAACGGGTATTGCGCAGATGTGTTGGTTGTATCTCCGGGCGGCAGCCCCAGGGTACTGTCATTTATTGATTTCCATCCACATCAATATTTATCGTTACATAGCTGGATGTCATTGGGATGCTGTTGGTCTCTGTTTTTAGTATATACGACTTATCGATATTTGCCGGCGTGAGTCCCCTACCATCACGCTAACTGGCATGGTGCGAATTATAAAGATGGTTTATTGCCCGTCTGCCGCGACTACCCATGCCAGAGGTTGCGAGTTATCAGGGCTGTAAAGTTTGTCAGCAACCGTAAGAGTGAATTCACTGTGTCGGAATTTTTCGGTGATTTCGTTAAACTCATCCACGGCCAGCGCCGCATCTAGCATTGCCTGCATTCTGCCTTTATAGGCTTCCAGTTCAACTTCGATGTTAGATAACCAGTCAAGTACTTCACTGAGCACATACTGCCCGAAAGATTCATGCACATTAGCCAGATCGTTATAGAGCTTATGCACAAACCCACCTGCAGCGCCGGTGCCAAACTCTGACATACAGTGTTCGAGCACTCCCAGTGCCACGCAGAACTGCTCGGCCTGGGCCTGAAAACTTTGTCGCTGTTTGTCTCCGCCCCGATGAAGCTCAGTACGGGCGGTAAAAAAACATTTAGCCAACGGTAAAATATGCGAATTAAGGATACGTTGGATAACCGTCAGGTTGATTCTGCTTTCATGAAAAATCACGCCATTTTCGCAGTGCATCATTAAAGCAATGTTCCCACCAGGGTGAACCACCCGAATGGCTTCGTCGATAGCGTCGGCGCCAGCATATTCGATGCCGAACTGACTCACCACCAGGTCGGTACTGTTATCCTGTAAAGGAATGGCATTCGCGTCAGCAACCAGCCCGTTTACATGGGGAAATCGTTTGGTGAGTTGTTGAATTGCAGCGGGGGATAAATCGAGCGATGTAATAGCCAGTTGCGCGTCACCATAAATCTGCCCGGCCGTTTCAATCAATGCGCCATTCCCCCCGGCAATATCGATGATCTTCAAAGAGTCGTTGGCCTGGCTGGCAGAAAGTGTGCGAAAGTAGTGTTGCCAATAAGCGGTAATCGCCGGGTGACTGACACCACCATCGGTGAAAGCACCAATCCCCCCTACACCACTCCAGTACTTATCCCAGTCGTCAGTGTCTTCCCTGGCGAAATCGTTTGGTTGTGTCATTAGCGCTACCTTTTTATTGTTTTTATGTGGCTTTCAGTCCTTTGGGTATTTCCGTCTGCTTATATAAGCAAGCGTTAATACTAGGCAGGAGCCAGCGCGAAAAACAATCCGGCAACGTTTAATTTCAACTAATTGATAATATTCCTTTCTGTTCTAAAAAATTCACCAGTGGTGCCATTTCGTTAGAGAAATGCTGCCATTTACCCACCGAACGGGTGTGCACTTTTTCCCTTACCTGTAATGTGCTGGCAGTAGCACTGGCGGTAGGGTTGTTGTAAAACTCCAGGCAGGCAGGGTCAAATTCAAGGCCCAGCTCATTGAGTAATTGTCGTGTGGATGCTTCTGGTGAGGCAACGAATGTTTCGTAAGAGACTTCTATCAGCCTGTCGCCCAGTACTTCAAACCAGTGTTCTCTTAACTGGTGATGTGCAGCATAATATTTTGCCAAATCATCCAGTGAATAAGAGAATTTAAAATACGACTGTTTGAACATGGCAAAGCATGCATCCAGCGGCTGGCGGTGCAAATAAATCAGTTTTGCTTTGGGGAAAGCCTTGGCAATAAAGCCCAGCAGCAAAAAGTTAAACGGATACTTATCAATAAAATACGATTTACCTGATAACCGGTAACCCACCATTTCGAGGTAGCGGCTGGCAACAGACTGTAGCTCGCTTTTTGCCGCCCTGCTAATCACTTCAGCATCAATTTCACTAAAACGCTTAATACCAGCTTCAAGATTAATCGCCGTCGGGAAAAAGAACGTTTCATCAGCCGACTCAACCTCATGGTGAGAGGCCAGCACACGCTCGATTAACGTGGTACCCGTTCTTGGCAAGCCCACAATAAACACTGGCGTAGCGTGTTCGTCACAGGCGGTATTCTTTCCATTCTCCAGCCATTCACGGCTACACAACCCGATTACATCATTGATGGTTTGAATATCTTTGTCGACGGTATAGTTGGCGTTACTTAAGATGGCGTTGCCGGCTTGTTCGTAGTAACTAAAAGCTTCCTGCCACCGTTCTAAATCCTCAAGCTCTTTACCGAGGGCATAATAAAGATAAATATTATTTTGCGGCGGCTGCCCGTTTTGTTGCAACATCTGCTTCATCTGCTGCACGTGCTCATCGTTTTCAGCACGCTTTAGCTTTGAATAGTCATAATGGTGTTTCTGAAAATGCGGGTACTTTTTGATTAAGCGTTTATAGACTGGCTCTGCCACATCAATTCGCCCCAACAACACAGCACATTCGGCTAGACGGGCCAGGATCGAATCAGTATCGGGTTGCACTTTATTAGCCTGGTTTAATGCCTGCCAGGCTCTCTCGTGTAATCCCAGCCAGGTAAACACCTTGGCTGCCAGCAGCAAATAGTAAGAGCTGTTAGCCAGCTTTTGCTGATAGTTATCCAGCAATGTGATCGCGTCACCAAAGCGGCTTTCAGAGGTATATAATTCAGCCAGTTCAATGGCTGCATCATGGCGAGCCTCATCTTTTTCCAAGGCAGATTCAAACTGTTCCATTGCAGCGCTGAGTCTGCCGGAATTTTTTGCTACCACACCGCCAATAAAAAAACCTTCCGCCTCATCGCTGAATTGTTGCTGCATCTGGCTGGCAATGCTGGCAGCGCCCTGCCAGTTTTTCTGCCCGATAAGCATTCGGGCATACTGGCTGTATTCATGTAAGGAATGCTGAGTCATGTTAATTGCGCGTTGGATTAGACATTGATACCGGCACTTTCAAGCCGGGCTTTTAATGGCGCCAGTTCCTGCTCGAAACGCCGCCATTTATCCACCGAGTTTTTATGTGCCTTCTCTCTTATTTGCACCGAGCTCGCCGTTGCACTTGGCGCCCTGTTCTGGTCAAAGTCGAGACAGGCCTGTTCAAAAGGCATGTCCAGGCTGGCCAGCAATTGACGGGTTTGTTGCTCCGTGTCGTCAACCAGGTCTTCGTATTTGACTTCCACAATACGATCGCCTAACACTGCTTTCCAGTGCGTCATTAACCGTTCGAAAGCCACATAATACTGCGCCAAATCTTCCAGCGAATAAGAAAACTTATACGCCCAGGTAAAAATCTGCTTATACATGGCAAAGCAGGCATCCATGGGATTACGATGCAGATAAACAATTTTCCCTTTCGGAAAAGCCTTGGCAAAAAAGCCCAGGTACAAAATGTTGAAGGGTAATTTATCGATAAAGTAGGCCTTATCATGTAATCGATAAGCCACTTGCTCCATGTATCCTTTCGCTATAGCCGCCGGCTCTTTGTCGAGAAGGGCTTCAATCATTTCACGGGATATAGGCTGGGTACTTTGCACCCCACTCTCGCGACGTAAAATCATTTGAAAGAATAACGTCTCGCCTAAGGTTTCCACCTCTGAATGACTGGAGATAATCCGTTCACATAGCGTGGTGCCGGTTCTGGGCAGGCCCACTACAAAGATCGGTTCACTGCTATTTTCGGCCGCAGTTACCGGCTCATTCAACCACTCTTTATTACAACAGCGAATAATCGTATCGATTAGCTCAATGTCTTCTTTCACATCGTAACGTGCCACAGAGCAAACTGCGTCGCCGCCTTTTTTGTAATATTCAAACGCTTCTGACCAGCGGCCAAGATCTTCATATTCCTTGGCAATGGCAAAGTAAATAAAGATGTTTCTGTCGGGCGGGTTATTGGTTTGTTCCAGTACCTTGAGCATTTGTTGCAGGTGGGTCTCGTCCTGCGCTTTTTCGAGTCGGGCCAGCTGATAATGATTACGCTGATGGTTCGGGAAGCGTTCCAACAAGCGGGTATAGATGGCTTTGGCTTCAGAAATTTTGCCCAGAAAAACGCCGCAGGATGCGAGGTTTGCCTGAAACAAGTCGACCTGTGGCTGCAAATTCACTGCTTGCTGGAAGAGCGGATAGGCTTCTTCTGCCATACCAATATCAGTATAAATAGTGCCGGCCAAATCAGAATACACCGAGCTGTTGCTCAGCTTGTCCTTGTAGCGACTCAATAACTCAGCGGCTTCCCCGTTGCGTCGCGCCACGGAATACTGGTTTGCCAGTTCGATAGCCGCATCGTAGCGGCTGTCATCCTGTTCCAGTGCGGCCTTAAAATATTGCAGTGCATTAACCGGCCGATTCGCGACCCGCTCCACAACACCAGCTAAAAATAAGCCTTCGGGATTATTTGGCTGCTGCTTTAAAATGGCTGTTGCCGACTCACTGACCCGGGCCCAGTCCTGTTGTTGGATGGCCAGCCGGGCTATTTGACTAAGCTGTTCAATATTTACATTCACTGTGCGCACACTACTTTTTTATCGTTTTTTGTTTCGTTAGGTGTATCTAATCATTATTAAGGGAAGAAGCAAACACCAGAAAATAAAAAAGCCAGTGCACAAAGTCACTGGCTTTTCCTAATTACTTACCTTTCGGCAAGTAAAGTGTTCTTAGTAAGACCAGTTCAGTCTTAAGAAGTAACCACGACCGAACATTCTGTAAGTAGAAGGATCGGTTGAAGCGTTAAAACCACCATCGATGTATGGAGGAGCTTCGTCAGTCAGGTTGCTTACACCAGCAGTAATGCGAACAGACTCAAAGGCGTAGTTCACAGTTACGTCAGTGTAGAACTGAGAGTCGATTTTCTGCATGTAACCTTCAGGGAAGTACGCAGCAAACGGAGAGTTATCGTTATCCAACTCACCAATGTACTCACCCAGTAACGCTACAGACAGGTCATCTTTAGTCCAGCGCAGTTGTACGTTAGCTTTATCTTGCGGGAAGCTAGAGCCAACAAACATACCTGCGAAGTCAACCACTTCACTTTCAGCTGTTTGCTGTGAAGTACGCTCTAACAGGTGCGTATAGATAACAGCTGCATTCAACTGACCCAGGTCTGACTCGTATGCCCAGCGTACTTCTACGTCAACACCTTCAGCAGTGAACTCTGCCAGGTTAAGTTGCGTATCAACAATGTTGTTGATTGAGTAATCAGGGTTACGGGTAATCAGCGCACAAGCTGCGTCATTTTCGTTTACGTAACAATCGCTAAGAATACGGTTTACACCCAGTGAAGTGATACCGTCTTCCAGTTCAACTTTCCAGTAGTCAGCGATGAACGTCAGGTCATGCTCGCCGATTGATGGAGAGTAAACGATACCAGCAGTGAAGGTATTACCTTCTTCTGGCTGAATGTCAGGGTTACCACCTACTTTCGCGTTAACCTGAGTATCTAACTGAACACCAACCTGGGCACAACCTGGAGGCAGCGCCTGGCCAGCGGCTGGGATACAAGGGTCAACATATTGTGGGAATGAATCAACCACACCACCGAACAAGTCGCTGATGGTTGGTGCACGGAATACCGTACCGTAGGTAGCACGCAGTTTTAAGTTTTCAACTACAGTACCTTCAAGGCCAACCTGGTAAGTGGTACCAGAATCAAACGCGTCCCAGTCATCGTAACGCAGACCAACAGTCAGGCTCAGGGTTTGTTCACCGTTATCAAACAGAGGAGCGTAGATCTCACCAAATGCAGAGTTGTTTACCAGTGAACCAGTGGTGCTTGCACCTACGTTACCAGTTACTGCACCGATAGTTTTCGCTGAATCAAGGATGCTGTCCAGGCTCTGTCTCCAGTAAGCCCAACCTACAGACCAACCCAGCTCACCACCTGGCAGGTCAAACGCTACGCCAGATAAGTTAGCACCGGCAAGACGCTGCTTCTGAGTAATAGTATCCACTGTATCCAGTGATACGTAATCAATCATATCCTGTGTAAGTGTAGTAACTGTTGGGTTACCAGCGGCATCAACTGCACCACCACCAAACAGGTTTAATGGCACACAGCCCTGGATTAGCGTACCAGGATTATCGATATCTGCGTAACACTCCGGCACACCATCGCCATCTAAGTCAGCCGATGGGCCAAGGGCATTAGAAAGGCGTGAACCAGCAAACTGACCGAAGTCACGGCTTACGTTAGTTCTGTGACCTTCACCGATATACACTTCCCAGTACATATCGTTATCAAGTTCACCTGTCAGCTCAGCGTTCCACTGGTACTGAGTGATGTCTTGCTCGAAACGGCGATTAGTTTCGATCATACGTCGGCGAACACCAACTACTGGCTCGTAGTTAAGAGAGGTGCCGTTCGTTGCGTTATATAAATCTACTGCTTGGCGCAGGTAATAGTTATCTTCGGAAATACCACTGTAAGCTACAGTTCTATCCGGGTTAAGTGGGTTTGTAAAGAAGCCATCGTACATCGGGTCACCACCAGTATATGGCAGCGGCGCTAATTGCTGGGCAGAAGTACGCTGGTTAGCACGGAATTCAGCTTTAAACTGAACAGAATCGCTAACTTCATAGTTTGCTTCAGCGAAGATATTAGTACGCTTAAATGGCGTTTGAATATAGTTAACCGGCGCGTAGTTATAAGTACGGCCGTCGTGTGGCGTCATTAATCCAGCTTGATATGCTTCAGTAGCTGGGTCACCAATCAAGAATAAACCTTGGCCAGCATAGTAATCTGGAAGTCGCTCTCCGGTTTCCGGGTCAACTCGAGGATCAGAGAAGAACGGCAAACGTCCCTCTGGAATACGTGACGAACCAACCGGGTAACAACCACCTTGTGGAGTGCCATCGTAAGGAGCAGTAACCTGCGCCTCACAGCCTGCCGGATAAATGTAGTAAGAGTTCTGCATGAAGTCCCAAGGCGTATCGGCCTGGAAAGCTTCGTCTTGATCTACACGCTCAACACCAAATACAAAGTTACCTTTGTCGAAGGTCTGACCGAATAATAATGAAAGTGAGTCCTGACCAGCGCCGTCAGTGTCGAACCAGTCTGCAGTTTGCAGCGTTACGTCAACACCCTCGAAATCTTTACGGGTAATGATGTTTACAACACCCGCTACCGCGTCAGCACCATATACCGCTGATGAACCGTCTTTCAGGATTTCAACACGCTCGATCATGGCTGAAGGAATAGCCTGGTAGTCACCACCGTCAACTACACGCTTACCGTTTACCAGTGTCAGCGTACGAACCGCACCTAAACCACGTAAGTTGATTTGAACAGAACCGTTACCACCGTTGTTGGTAGTAGTACCGATTGGTGAACCGGACATTGAAGGTAAGCTCTGGATAAAGTCACCAACATCAGTAAGACCCGTTAATTCAAGTTCTTCTCTGCTGATTACTGTAACCGGGCTGGCTGATTCGAGGTCGGCTCTGCGGATACGAGAACCTGTTACGGAAATTTTTTCTACCGTTTTGGCTTCGGCTTCGTCAGCATCCTGTGCCATTACAGCGCTAGGTGCGATTGCAGCAGAAGAGGCCAAACCGAAGGCGCAAGCCAGCTTCACTGACTTAGCCAGTTTAGTGTTTGTAAACATTAATTGTCTCCCTGGACCACTATTTACTTTTATGGTTGTCGCTTGATAACGACTTTTTTTAATAGACGCGGCACCTTTTTACAGACGCTACGCTACTTTAAAAAAGCAGACGACTTGCCGAATTTTATCGACAAACGCAACGCGTCTCAGGCGATAATAACCAGATAGCACAGGAAGAATCAACTAGGCGGTGAGCTTCTATTCCAAAAAGTTCCGCCACTTTGCTAATAAATAATTCTTATCGTAAACAATTCCTTACAGAGTGTTAATAAATATTCACAATAACTTATGTGTTTAATAACGAAATTTTTAAACACTTGTTTGCTTGTTGCACAAAATCGTGTTTATTGATCATTATCTCAACGTTCTTAGATAAAAGTAAAAAAGCCCCTGAAAAACAGGGGCTTGTTATTTTTAGAAAGTGACATTAGCACTGATTTGTACGTAACGAGGGGTTTGGAATGCCTGCGCGAGACCATAGCGAGGGCTTGCCTGACCCTGGGCACTTTCGGCAACTTCATTAATTCGAGTAACATTATCTGCGTCGAGCAAATTAAATACATCGATTTTGAAGCGCGTATCCAGTCCGGCGATCTCTGTGCTGTATGCCAGGTTCACGTCGACGCGTGATACCCATGGAGTACGTCCCTGAGAACCACGGGTTACCTGTTCATAATCATAAATGATCGCACCTTCATCATTTACCGCACCGCTGTCGGTAGACAGATAATAGGTATAACCGTAATCCACTTCACCATCAGGACCCGGGTGAGCAACACCAAAGGCATTAATCGGACGACCGGATTGCAGTGAGTAGTTAATACCTACGGTGAAGTTTTCACTGATTGCATAAGAACCAAAAACTTTCAGCATATGGCGACGGTCATTAGGCAGGTTACCGTAAGCACCATCCATCAGCTCCGGGAAGTCGAAGTCAGTTGTCAGACCGGCATCGCTCTGACCGTTATCCGATTTAACCAGGCCTTCTGAATTACCATAGCTGTGTGACCAGGTATAAGTCGCATCTAAGCTCCATACTCCATCCCATGCTTTGGCGATGTTCAGGTCAACGGCGTAGTAGGTCCGTTCTGCTTCCGGGTATACCAGCTCTTCTGCTGTAAAGGTAGCCCAGTCATCAACGCTGCCGTCACAGTCGGTATCGGTGTAAACTTCCATGCTTTCGCCTGGGTTACCCAGTACATACTGGTTCGGGTGATAGCCATCGCCACAACCAAAGCGCTCGGCAATAGCGTGGTCGATGATCATATCGTCAATAGCACCGTTTAACTTACGCTGCGTACCCTTGACTCCCCACCTCCAGTCTTCGTTAATCATGCCCTGGTAACCAATGATGATTTCGTCCTGGTACATGGCATCAAGGTTATTCGAAACGATTGAACGGGTATCAGGTACTTCGCCGGTAGAGGTTACGCGGGTAGTACCGATTTGATCGCCCAGTCCTGGGGTATAGTAAGTGCCGCCGTTATAGCTAAACTCTTCCCAACCGGTAAACTCATAGTAGTTACGCTGGTCGGCTTCGTTACCAGCCAGACGTACGTTGGTGTTATTTGCCACAGGCAGGAAGTAACGACCGACACTGGCAAACACTTTATGCTCGCCCACACCACCGATATCCCAGGCAAAACCTAAACGAGGTGCCCACATATTATCGATTTTCGCAAAGGTTTCACCCGATGCGTTTTTGTTATCGAACTGTTCGTTACGCAAACCTAAGGTCAGTGTAATTTCATCAGTTACCGTCCAGGTATCTTCAATGTAGAAAGCAGACGCTTCTGTTTCAAAGTTACCACCAACGGTACGGGTACGGGCCATGACGTAATCGGTATCGGCATCCAGCACAACATTGTTAACTGTCTCACCGTCAAAACCACCGTAAACTAAGTAGTAAGCACCTGTAGGGCCAGAATAAAACTGGTTACTGAAAGACGTGTTGGTTTCGTTATCCATACCAAAACGCAGTAAATGATCATCGCTTATCGCCCAGTCGAAGTCGATACGCATAGCTTCACGGGTATCCTCGCCTTCTTCCAGGAAGTAGTTGCTGGTTGTTGCACAACCATTACTTACTACACCAGTACCCGGGATATCTGTGGCAAAGCCATAGTAATAACGGTAATCCAGAGCGAGTGCACAATCCGCTGACGAATTAGTGGCTGTGGTCAGGTCATACTTATTCTCACCGTACATGGCAGACATCGTAATATCGTCTGTCAGATAACCAATGTATTTCAATGACCAGTTGGTACCACCGCTGTAAGAGGTTGAAGAACCAATCTGTGTTCTCTCACCTTCTTCAGACACGTTGTAAATATCGGTAACGTTTTCTGAGTCATCCGAGAAGGTCAGTAATTCAAGGCGATGATTATCGGTGATGTTCCAGTCAAGCTTAACGCCCCAGAACGCATTGTCATCGTTGCTTTCATTCAGGTTACCGTCTGATAATGTACGGTCGCTGCGTGATTCAACATCACGCGGGTTATACAGCGCGTAGAAAAACAGGGTATCTTCAATCAGCGCACCAGACGCCCAGACGTTGTAGTTAATGGTACTGCTTTTATCGTTGTCACGATACGTGTAGTAAGAACCGTCTTCCTCAAACACTGAAGGCGCCTGTTCGCGCAAATCAGAAGGCACTACGTAAGCACTGGCACCGGCATGGAATTCATTAGTACCTGATTTAACTACGGCGTTGATCACACCACCGGTTGAGCGGCCAAATTCGGCAGAGTAACCACCGGTTTTAACCTGGAACTGGTCGTAAAATTCATACGGAGGATTACTGAATCCCAGACCGTTACGGAAGTTAGTAACGTTCAGGCCATTAATATAAACCTGGTTTTCTGCTACCGATGAACCACCGAAAGACACACCACCGAAACGGTTATCACCCTGAGTGGTACCTGGCGCTAAAAGTGCTACAGAGGTTACGCTCCGTGGCACTGGTAAGCGGTCAAGCTCAACGGCGCTGATGTTAAGCGCTGATTCAGTAGAAGTGAAATCGATACTGGCAATAGCAGAACCGGTTACCGAGATGGTTTCTACGTTGTCCGGATAAAGAGTCAGATTTACGTTGGTGTTCTGACCGATTCTGACCGTAACTTCACCGAGCGATACGGTATCGTAACCGTCTTTTTCGGCTACAACCTCGTAAACGCCTACGGGTAACAGACCTACCCGAAGGTTACCGTCACTGTCGGTTGTTACCGAGCGGCGAAAACCGGTGTTTGAATTTCGAATAACAATGGATACGTTGGAAAGTGGTGCTTCGCTGCCATCGCTGACACTTACAACGATACCACCATCGTTGTTCCCTGCATAAGCGCTTGCGCCCATGCCAAGTGATGCAGCAACTGCTACTGCAGCAATGCTTTTTTTCATATTAAACATTTCTATCTCCCTGGACCAACCTGCTAACCAAAGCGGTTGGAAGAACTGCCGTTTTTATAACGACTTATGACATTAGAATGGGAATTTTCCCGAAGTCATACTAAGCAGCAAACCTATCTGCAGACAATTTTGCCCAGGTTCAGGAAGAGATAGTTGAGGTTAAAAATCAACCAAAGAGTATAATTTGTACTATATTTATTCCGCCGCATTACACTTTTATTACATTAAAGATGCTTTTATTTTACGCTGACAACAGAAAGGCCAAACAGGGAAACGGGTTCCGGCAGTTTACCCTCGCTAATCAGTCATTAATCGCATCGAGCGAAATAACTCAATTGTATGATGAAACTTTTGCCTGAAAGGCTAAATCTCAACCATATAGCCGTCGCGAACTTTTTCACTTTGTTTCAAGGCTGTTGGCAGCAAAATGTACGGTAGATTGTCGTTATTCGGAAATTAAGAGAACACTCGGTCGTGATACAGCGCTCAATTGACTTTTTTGTCATAAAGATGCTCGACAACTGAGCCAGAGTAGCTATAACTGAATATTGACAGGTTGTTGAAAATAGGAAATTACCGTGAAATTAGATGACGATATTCATAATTATTACGAACATCTGGTACTCGAACGCATCACTCAACTGGGATTGGATCAAACCAAGTCTGGTGATTATCTGGCAGATCTGTGCTGTCTGGCGCTAAATCAGGTGCCGCCGCGTTATATTCGTTATGAAGTTGATATGGCATTTTACCTGCCACAAAGCGAACGTCAGCAAATGGAAATGAACGTTGAGTATGCTATCGAAAAAGCCATTAAATTTCTCGATCAGCCAAAAACACGTAAAGAATAGAGAGGAAATTGGGTGGCAGGCTTCCAGCCACATCCCGGCACATGAGTCGTCTGCTGCGGCTGCTCCCTTCCGGGCCTGACCGGGTTCACAGAGTATCATTGCGGGAGGACCAAAAGCCCACCATAGAAACTTGTGCGCCGTGACCTGGTTACTGATCACGAGCGCGGCGCATTATGACGACTTGTTAGCTAAAGTTCAACCCCGCTTTGCAAATCGTTCTTCTGCAATACGATTAGCCACCAGATTGGTAGGTGCATTTTCAGCTTCAGCACGCTCATAAACTTCAATCAGGGTATCGCCAATTTTTGCCAGATGGTCACGCATGGCCTGATCTGAACTATCGGCCTGCTTTTGGTGGTAGATATCGATAATGCCGCCAGCATTAATGACATAATCCGGCGCGTAACAAATGCCCTTTTTATGTAACACCGTACCGAGTTCTTCCCGGGCTAGCTGATTATTTGCCGCACCGGCAATAATTTTAGCGCGAATATCAGGCACCGACTCATCATTAATCGACGAGCCCATGGCACAAGGCGCCAGCACGTCTACTGGCAAGGTTAATATTTCTTCTGGCGCAACAACTGTAGCCCCCAGTTCTTGTTGGGCACGCTCCAATCCTTCAGGGAAAATATCCGCGACATAAAGCTCGGCGCCCTCCGCATGCAACTGTTTAGCCAGCCGATACCCTACATGTCCCATGCCCTGAATAGCTACTTTAACGCCCTTCAAGTCGCTACCGAGTACATGTTTCACGGTTTGTTTAAGCCCGACAAAAACACCGTAGGCCGTAGACGGCGCAGGGTTGCCTGTTGGGGTTTCTCCCAAAGCATTGTACTGCGCAGACGTACCTGCTACATGTTGTGTTTGGGTAGCCACAGCTTTCAGGTCGTCAACGGTGATGCCTGAGTCTTCAGCCGTAATATACTGACCGCTCAAACTCTCCACAAAGCGCCCCATCGACTGCATAAAAGCTTCACTTTTGTCTTTACGCGGATCGCCGATGATCACGGCTTTTCCACCACCTTGCTGCAAATTGGCCATCGCAGCCTTATAAGTCATGCCTTTAGATAGTCGCAGTACATCAGTGAGAGCTTCACTGCTGTTAAGATAAGGCCACATTCGACAGCCACCCAGCGATGGCCCGAGATTGGTGTTGTGAATCGCAATAATCGCTTTCAGTCCCGTAACCGGATCGGAGTAAAACGCAACATGCTCATGGGCATCAAATTCTGAATGTTCAAACACAGACATTATCTTCACAGTTCCTTAAGAGTAAAGTTGTATAGTAGCGCAGCCTTGTGAGGACAAGCGTTGCGTCTTTCAGGCATTAAATTTACACCTCGCAAGCGCTTTTTTTTACTACACCGCTTTCTAGGATAGTTATCCTAGTATTATAATGTAACGCACAATAACTATCATAATCACCGGAAGCATTTCCGGCACAGGCACCCTCGATGAAACTGGATAAATTTGACCGCGAAATTCTGCGCGTTCTGCAACAAAATGCGACTATCTCTATGGCTGACTTAAGCCAACAGGTCGGGCTTTCACACACTCCTTGCTGGCGTCGGGTAAAACGTCTGGAAGCAGAAGACATTATTCTGGGCAAGGTAACATTGTTAAACGGTAAAAAACTCAATTTAGGCGTATCGGTATTTATTTACGTGTCACTGAAAAATCACGATGGCGATTCGCTCACCGACTTTGAAAATGCAGTGCAATCGATAGAAGAAATTGTTGAATGCCACACCACCAGCGGTGAAAAAGATTATCTGCTGAAAGTGATTGTAGAGAGTATTGAAGAATACGAATATTTGCTCAAAACCAAGCTCACCCACCTGCCCTGCGTTGACCACTTAAGTTCAACTTTTGCCTTAAAACAGGTAAAAAACACGACCTCATTACCGATTAAAAATCAGTGAAGCGGACGCTTCACTGATTTCACCGTTAAGGGGCATCCGGCTGGTTTTCCGGTTGCGCCTTCTGAAACGCCTCCAGCGATAAGCACTGATCATAAATTTTGCTGATCAGCGGGAACTGACTCATATCCACGTTAAAGCGTTTACCGTTAAACACCTGCGGAATAAGGCAAACATCGGCCAGCGTCACATCAAAATCGAAACAGTAGCGTCCCGCCTGAGTTTGTAACCGTCTTTCAATGGCTGTCAGGCCACGGGTGATCCACTGTCGGGCCCAGTCTGCAGATTGCTCTGCTGTTAAGCCGCAGTCCTCCTGCAATTTATTCAGCACCCGCAGATTGGCAATTGGCTGAATATCACAAGCTATATCCTGTGCCAGTGAGCGAACTCTGGCTCTTTCTACTGCATGAGATGGCAACAGCGGACAGGGTTGCCGATAACGCTCGTCGAGATATTCAATAATACTCAGCGACTGGTTAAGGATAATGTCTTCGTCATCATCAACAAAAGTAGGCACCAGGTGCGCCGGGTTAAGCCGGCCGTAAGCCTCCTGGTGTTGTTGCCCGCCTTCCATTACCAGATGCACCGGCACATATTCGTAGTCGAGACCCTTCAGATTTAAAGCAATGCGGACCCGGTATGTCGCCGAGGAACGCCAGTAGCCGTAGAGTTTTAAGCTCATATGCGCAACCTTATTGTCATTGTTGTATGTTTAAGCATAACTCATTTTTTAATTTTTACGCGCTGCTCAATGGCACCAAAAATACTGCTGCCGTCATTATCTGCCATTTCGATACGAACGGTGTCGCCATTACTCATAAAAGCGGTAGAAGGTTGTCCATCCCGGATCGTTTCAATCATTCTGACTTCGGCAATACAGGAATACCCAACTCCGCCATGCACGATGGCCGACCCGTGATCGGTACCTTGTTTATTCGATACCGTACCTGAGCCAATAATGGTACCGGCACCAAGGTTGCGGGTGCGCGCCGCATGCGCCACCAGCAGATTAAAATTAAAGGTCATATCGACCCCGGCATTGGGCTTACCAAACAGTTCATTGTTATAGTGAGTTAACAATGCTAAATGCACCTTACTGTCAAACCAGCTGTCGCCTAGCTCATCGGGCGTAACCGCTACCGGTGCAAAGCTGCTGGCCGGCTTGGACTGATAAAATCCAAAGCCTTTAGCCAGTTCACCAGGGATCAGGCCTCGCAGCGACACATCATTGACCAGCATCAGCAACTTAATAAAGTTACCCGCGTGTTCATCGGCGGTGCCCATTGGCACATCTGCCGTGACAACCGCTATTTCAGCCTCAAAATCGATGCCCATACTTTCATCAGGTACTTCAATATCATCATAGGGGCCGATAAAGTCGTCACTGCCACCCTGGTACATGAGGGGATCGTGCCAGAAACTTTCAGGCACCTCAGCACCGCGAGCGCGCCTGACCAGCTCAACATGGTTCACATAGGCGCTGCCATCGGCCCAATGATAAGCTCTGGGCAATGGTGAATGGCATTTTTGTGCATCAAATTTTTCAGCCAGCAGTTCACCTGAACATAGCGCCTGATATCGTTCATTCAGCGGCTCGAACAGTTCATCCCAGTTGTCCAGTAACTGCTGCATGGTCTTTGCCACCGGTACGGCACTGCAGGTGCGCTTTAAATCCCGGCTGACCAGCATTAACTGCCCGTCACGTGAATCGTTTTTATAAGTTGCTAATTTCATATTGTTCTCCTCTAGCCCCGCCAGCTGTATACATAGTCGGGGTTTTCCACCGATTCAGCCGCTGCCGTTGCCTGTAATGCATCGCGGGTATCCAGCATTACAGCGACTTCGTCGGTAAAGGTTTTGGCATGTGCCTGTCCGGCGGCAAATGCCTTGGGGTGCGGACCATGAGTAAAGCCGGCAGGATGGAAAGTGACCATTCCTGCTTCAATATTATCGCGACTGAAAAAGTCACCGGCGTGGTAAAAGAGCACCTCATCAAAGTCGTCATTGCTGTGATAAAACGGCACCTTCAGCGCGCCGGGATCGCTTTCAATCGGGCGCGGTACAAACGTACAGACAACAAACCGCTTGGCCACAAAGGTGGTGTGCGCAGAGGGTGGCAAATGATAGCGATGACTCATTAACGGCCGGATATCGCGCCAGTTAATCTTCATTACGGTTAAATCACCGTGCCACCCCTGTGCATCCAGCGGGTTAAACGGATAGGTAATGCGAGATAAACGCTGGTGTCGCTTAACGTCTACCCGCCAGGTATTTTCATCCTGCTGGGCCAGAAAGGTGTCATTGATGCGTGGATACTCAAGCATCGCCGGATCGAACACCGCGTGCTGGCCTACCATGCCTTTTTCCGGCAACTGGTAGCTGTCGTCGGTGGCTTCTATCATCAGCAGCTGCATCGGTGTTTCTGGGTTTAACCGCCACATTGTTGAGCGTGGAATAACAATGTAATCACCTTCGCTTACGGGCATATGGCCATAGTCACAATACAGTTCACCCTGACCACGATGTACAAACAGCAAATCATCACCGTCGGCGTTGCGCGCCAGTTCGGTCATAGGTTCATTGCAATGCCAGAAGCGATACTGACAGTGGGCATTGTGCAGGATCACCGGCGCCGAAAATGGCGACCGGGCAATGGCAAGTTCATTAAGCTGGTTCAGATCCATGGCTCTGGGGCGCAGCTCACCTTCCCACTCCACCCAGCCCGTAGGCGGATGTTTGTGGTGAATATGTGAGGCCGGGCCGAAGAAGCCCTCGCGGCCCACTTCCCGTTCGTAGATCGCCTGCTCAGGTAAGTCCGCATGGGCCTGCCGGGAATGCAGGCCTTCCTTAAGCGGAAAACGCGCCGGGTTACGCATTGCCGTCCTCAACATTCAGCACGCCACGGCGAATTTGATCCTGTTCGATACTCTCAAACAGGGCTTTAAAGTTACCTTCACCGAATCCTTCATTGCCTTTGCGCTGGATGATTTCAAAGAACACCGGTCCAATCACCGTGTCGGTGAAAATTTGCAGTAAAATACCGTCTTTTTCAGGTGCCCCGTCAATCAGGATCCGCAAATCCTTTAAGTGCTCAATGGACTCACCATGTCCTTTTACTCTGTCGTTAACCGCTTCATAGTACGTATCCGGCGTATCCATAAACGCCAGGCCGCGATTTTTTAAATCGGTAACCGTTTGGTAGATGTCATCGGTAGCCAGCGCTATGTGCTGAATGCCCTCGCCGTTATAGGCTTTAATGAATTCTTCGATTTGCGAGTGATCATCCACCGACTCATTAATCGGAATACGAATTTTGCCGCACGGAGATGTCATGGCTTTACTCACCAGACCAGTCAGCTTGCCTTCGATATCGAAGTAGCGGATTTCGCGGAAGTTACCAATGTTCTCGTAAAACTCCGCCCACACAGCCATGTTGCCGCGTTTTACGTTGTGGGTAAGGTGGTCCACCAGCTTAAGGCCAGCGCCAGCGCTGTCCATACGTTCCTGCCAGTCCGGATAAAAACGAAAATCCACATCATAAATGCTGTGCTTACCGTATAAATCAACAAAGTACAGCGTGCTCTCACCGATCCCATAGATGGCCGGGATATTGAGTTCCATAGGCCCTAAGTTGCCGTGGAATTCTTTGCCGCCATGCTGTTTGGCATGTTCAATAGCCGCGCGGGCATCCTTAACCCTGAAAGCCATGCCACAAACGCTTGGGCCGCGTAGACGAGCGAACTCCTCTGCCTGGGAGGCGGGTTCCGCGTTGACAATAAAATTGATATCCCCCTGACGATACAACCACACGCGTTTCGATTTATGTTCAGCGACCTCGGCAAAGCCTAACGAGCTGAATAAGTGTTTTAGCGCCTCAATACCTTCTTCATCAGCCGCTGTATATTCAACAAACTCAAAGCCGTCGGTACCTAAAGGATTATAATTATTGCTATTCGCCATGTTCACTCTCTCCATTTAACAATTATGCAACATATATAATCAGAGAAATGGGCTGGCGGATAGCTTCAGCAGAGCCAGGCAGAAACCGTGGCGTTTACACTTTTTGTAAATAAAACATGACGCTAGCGAGGCAGCAAAAAATCAGCAGACAGAAACGCAGACGGGCTGCTTCTGGCAGCCCGTCGTGGTAGATATAATATGTAATTAAAGCTTTACAGTAGCTTTATTAATGCCATATTCGCGCAGTTTGTTGGCAATAGCGGTATGGCTTAAGCCCAGCTTTTTTGCCAGCTGTCGGGTGCTCGGGTAAGAAGGGTAAAGCTTGCGCAGCAAATCCCGTTCAAATTTTTTGACCTCTTCGTCGAGCGTGCCCTCAAAATTCTCATCAACGTAGGTCATGCTTGGTGTACAGCTGGGCAGCTGAATATCTTCTTTGGTGATTTCATTCCCGTCGAGCAGTGACAACGCTCTGAACAGAGCATTCTGCAACTGGCGTACATTGCCTGGCCACGGATACTGTTGAAGAAACTCAACACAAGACTTGCTCAGTTTGGCAGGTCTGCGACCCAGTTTGGCGCTATGCTGTAAAATAAAGGATTCTGACAGCCGCACGATGTCTGAACGACGTTCACGCAGCGCCGGCACAACCAGCCCTAGCACGTTAAGGCGGTAATACAATTCCTTACGGAACTTGCCCTCATCAACTAACTGGCCCATATCCTGGCAGGTGGTACAAATAAAGCGCACGTCAACCGCAACCGGATTTACGTCCCCTACCCGCCGGAACTCCCCGTCTTCCAGCACTCGCAATAACTTTGCCTGCAAGTGCACCGACATGTCGGCAATTTCATCCAGCAATAATGTACCGCCCGCAGCCAGTTCTAGCAGGCCAGCCTTTCCTTCAGTCTGATTAAAGGTACCGGCGGCGTAACCAAACAGCTCTGTCTCGGCCACGTTATCGGGCAGCGCGCCACAATTAAGCGCCAGGAACGCCTTATCTGCGCGGCGGCTACTTTGGTGGCAGGCTTTGGCCAGCATTTCTTTACCGGTACCGGTTTCGCCAAAAATCAGGATCGGCGCATCCAGATCGGCAATCCGTTTTGCCTCACTGATAGTTTGCTGCATCACCGGTGACTGGGTCACCAGCTTATCGAAGCTGTCAGTGCCGTGCTGATGGAACGCGTTGATCTGCTGCCCCAGTCTGACTTCGGATTTAAGCATCACCACTGCGCCCGCCAGAATGGCGGTGTCGGCTGCATCCGGTACCGTGATGGGTAAAATATCGGCAACAAAATCCTGCTGAATAAATTTAACCTTGGTGCTTTTATGACCCGGCGCCTTGCCTTCCAGCCATCGGCCAAAATTAAAGCCTTTCACATACTCACTGATTTCCGTGTTCAGCAGTTCGTTAATATCCATCTCAAGGCCACTGGTAACAGCGTCGTTACACAACAGCAGCCTGCCTTTGTTATCGATGGAGAACACCGGATCCGGCAGAGTTTGCACGATCGCAGAGAGCTGATTGCGTTCCCGTTCACCGGGCATAAACAAAGTGGTTTTGACGTCTTCGATCCCCTCAATACGCCGTATCTTGGGCATTAAATGCTGAAAATCTTCAAATTTAATATTGGGGAAGTTAAGGAATATTTTGCCGCCCTCGTCAATCTCGATGCCTCTAAGATCGATATTGTGGGTTACTAAAATATCTAATACATCCTGGGTAATCCCAAGACGATCCTGACAGCTGATTTCTAAACGCATTGAACACTCAATAACTGTAAACTATATTTTACAAGATATCACAAAATGGTTACTTTTAAAGTCTAATACGCGAAACCTGCGCTAATTGTTCAATTACCCAACAATTAGCGCAAAATAAAGCACTTGGGTGCGAGTAGATGGCGTCTAGCCAGCCCGTTGTTTAGGTGTGAATAGCGGTTCAAAAAGGCCCATTTGCTGTGCCTGTTTAACCAGCGGCATGATGTCCATTCTGGCGATTTCCATTAACTGGCTGAAGTTTTCAAGCACGTAGTAAAGCGGTTGTAATATATCGATACGGTAAGGCGTCCGCAGTGCATCCAGCACTTGCAGCGGGTGCCTTACTGCCACATCGCTCTCCAGTGCGTAGCAGGTTTCTTTGGGTGAACTGAGGATACCGCCACCGACAATGCGTAACTCTCCCTCTTCTTTTACCAGGCCAAACTCCACGGTAAACCAGTACAAGCGCGCTAAAAACACTCTTTCTTCTTTACTGGCATTTAACCCCAGTTTACCGTAGGTCTCGGTAAAGGCGGCGAAGGACGGATTGGTAAGCAGCGGGCAATGGCCCATTACTTCGTGGAAAATATCCGGCTCCTGCAGATAGTGGAACTCTTCCCGGCTGCGAATAAAGGTCGCCACCGGAAACCGTTTACTGGCTAACAGTTCAAAAAACTCCCCAAAGCTGATTAAGGCCGGTACTGCAGCGGTCTGCCATCCGGTAGAAACCTTTAACACTCGGTCGATATCCGGTAACTGAGGGATAGCCTCAGCAGACAGCCCCAACATGTCCAGGCCATCAAAGTATTCCTTACAGGCGCGCCCGGGTAACAGGGCCATTTGGCGTTGATACAACTCGCCCCAAATGGCGTTTTCCTCATCGCTCCATTCAATCATTCCGTTAATGGCTGGATTTTTTGAATTATATTTTGAATTTTTAGACATAGACCAAATTTGGTTATTAAAGACCACTCAAGTTTACCCCTTTAAACGCCACACTAAACCTTTAGGATGAGGATACACTGCCCCGACATGTAACATTAATTTTACAAATGAAGATTTATATAGCGCTTATCATGGCATTTGAAACGTCCCAACGGGTTGTTTATGCTGGCCCATCCATAACGACGGAAATATCAGAAAAACAATGTTAAAAATAAAAACCACTTTACTGGCCATGAGCATCATGACGGTACTCGGCTGCAGCGACAGTACCGTGTCTACTCAGCAAAGCTCTTCGGCCCCGGAAGCAGCCGCCACACAGGCTGTAGAGAACGAATCAGCATCACTGAGTGTGGATTATGAAAGCTATGAGCTGGATAACGGCCTGACGGTAGTGCTACACGTCGATAAGTCTGATCCCATCGTGGCCATGGCCACCGTGGTGCATGTTGGCTCTAACCGCGAAAAGCCTGGCCGTACCGGCTTTGCCCACTTCTTTGAGCACATGTCATTTAACGACTCCGAAAATGTACCTAAAGGGGCTAACCGCAAAATGATCCCCGAGCTGGGCGGTACCCGCAATGGCGGCACCTGGAGTGACGGCACCATTTATTACGAAGTGGTTCCTAAAGACGCCTTTGACAAGCTTTTGTGGATTGATTCTGACCGTCTGGGTTATATGATCAATACCGTGGATCAGGGTACCCTGGAACGCGAAAAACAGGTGGTTAAAAATGAGAAGCGCCAACGGGTAGACAATCGCCCCTATGGCCATATGGGTCATGTAGTCAGAAAAGCACTCTATCCAACCGGACACCCCTACAACTGGACGGTTATTGGCGACTTAGAAGACCTGCAGGCCGCCACGCTGGACGACGTTCGCGAGTTTTATAATCAGTTTTACATGCCAGCCAATGCCACCCTGGTTATCGCCGGTGACATTGATATTGCACAAACTAAAGAAAAAGTGGCTAAGTGGTTTGGTGAAATCAAATCAGGCGAGCCGAGCCCTGCCCTTGAGCCACAACCGGTAAGTCTTGAAGCCGACAAAAAACTCTATCATTTAGACAATTTTGCCAAACTTCCACTACTACGTCTTACCTATCCTACTATTGAACAATATACCGATGATGCTTATGCACTGGATGCCCTGGGCCGCCTGCTCAGCGATGGCAAAAATGCCGTGCTGTACAAAACCCTTGTTGAAGAGTTAAAACTGGCGCCGCGTCCGAGTGCCTGGTCTGACACGAATGAGATTGCCGGCAGTTTTGCCATTAACGTGCAGGCCAATGCCGATGTGCCTCTCGATAAGGTGTATGCCGGTATCCAGCAGGCCCTTGATGACTTTGCTGAAAACGGCTTTACCGATGCTCAGCTTCAGCGTATCAAGGCAGAGCAGGAAACCGCATTCTATTACAATATCGAAAGTATTCTGGATAAGGCACTGCAACTGGGGATCTACAACGAATACGCCGGTTCACCGGACTTTATCGAGCAGGACATTGCCAATATTCAGGCGGTGACCCGCGAAGACATCATGCGTGTGTTTAATCAGTACGTGTATAACCAGCCTGCTATTGTGGCATCCTTTGTTCCTAAGGATCAGCCAGGCCTGGTACTCAAAGGTTCCAGCAAAGCACCGGTGGAAGAAGAAGAAATTGTTGCTGGCAGCGAGCCGGAATTTGAAGAAAAGCCGGTTGAGTATACTAAAACCCCCACCGAGCATGACCGCTCAGAGCCGCCTCTGACAGAGCTGCCAACGCTTACCACACCAGACATCTGGCATCAGTCGCTGGAGAATGGCGTGAAGGTAATTGGAATTACCAGCAACGAGCTGCCAGTGGTTAACTTCTCTGTGACCATCGATGGCGGGCAATGGCTGGATCCCAAAGGTAAAGCCGGCACCGCAGCGCTGATGGCGCAATTACTTAACGAAGGTACGGCAAATAAAACGCCGCAGGAACTGGAACAGGCGATTGGCCAGTTAGGCGCACAACTTTCCATTTCTGCCGATCGTGAAAGTATTGAGCTCTCCGGCCGCGTATTGTCCAAACATTATCCCGCGCTGATGGAGCTGGCAGCAGAAATGCTGTTATCACCACGTTGGGATGAAAATGAATTTGAACGTCTTAAATCAGCCAGCTTAACCCGGATTAAACGCGACGAAGGTAATGCCGCGCGGATAGCCAGCAATGTGTTTGCTCACCTCCTGTATGGCGATAATCATGTCGCCGGGCAACCTTTGGGCGGTACTCAGGCCAGTGTTGAAAGCATTACCCTGGCGGATGTTAAGGCCTATTACGAGAAGGTGATGTCGCCGCAGCAGGCCACCTTGCATGTGGTAGGTGCACTGAGCCCCGAGGAAGCTGTTACCGCAGCAGCACCTGTGAAGCAATGGCAGGGGGAAGCCGTGGCACTGCCAGCACAACCTGAAATCTCGGCGGTAGAAAAACCAGTGGTTTACTTTGTGGACGTGCCAGATGCCAAACAATCGGTCATTTATATTGGCAAGCCGGTATTACCAGCTTCCGACCCTGACTTTTTTGCCATTGATTTTGCTAATGAGCGACTTGGCGGCGGAATGAGTGCACGCCTCGGCCAGACGCTGCGTATCCAGAAGGGTTATACCTATGGCGCGTATTCTTATTTACCTGCTGCACAATATCAGGTGCCCTTTATTGCAGCTTCTCAGGTGCGAACCAATGTGACGTTGGAATCACTGCAAATTTTCAAAAACCTGATTGGTCAGTATCAGCCCACCTATCTGGAAGAAGATTTGGCCACTGCCAAAAATATGGTCATCAAAGCTAACTCAAGACGCTTTGAAACGCTGGATAGTCAGCTCAATATGCTCGAGGAAATCAGCCGTCTGGGATTAGCGGATAACTACATTGCTACCCAGCAGGACTTTGTGCAGAACGCATCGCTGGAGGATATACATGAGGTCATCAAACAACACCTTAACGAACAGCAAATGATTTATCTGGTAGTAGGTGATGCCGAAACACAGCTTGAGCGAATCAAAGAGCTTGGCTACGGTGAGCCGGTAGAGCTGGATATTTACGGCAATCCGGTAAATCCCATCTAAAAGATAAAGGGGTCAGAGTCTGAGGTATCCCCACAAATAATAATGCAATATCAATAAGATAAAAAAAGATAGGAACATTCATGACGTTTGGTGATCAGATCAATTGCCAAAAATCACCGAGACCAAACTGCCATGAATGCCCTATCTATTGTGAACAATGTCATATCGCTTGTCAGCTATAAAATGCATAAAGCGCGTCGGGATGTGGTAACGGCGTGCGTGAAAAGCCTTCTTCATGGAAGCGCAGCAAGCGTAACGAGTATTGGTCGTGGGGTTAGTACTAAAGCTTATGAAAAACATCGGATTAAACGTGCCGACCGCTTGCTTTCAAACCCGCATTTATTAAGTGAAACACCGTTTATCTATGCATCTATTTGCCAACTATTTTGTGGCAGTACATCACGCCCTGTTATCTCAATCGACTGGTCAGATTTAGATGACCATAAAGCGCACTTTCTTTTACGCGCGGCCATATCTTTAAAGGGTAGATCCGTCACACTTTATCAAGAAGTTCACTGCAACAAGACCAAAGAGAAACCCGCCACCCACAAGGCATTCTTAAAGACGTTACACGCCATGTTACCTTCAAATTGCCGACCCATTATCGTCACCGACGCAGGGTATAAGTCACCCTGGTTCAGGGAAGTATTAGCGTTAGGCTGGGATATTGTCGGACGGGTTCGCAAACCGCATTTTTACTCACTCGACAGCGGCAATACGTGGCAGTGTATTCGTCACCTTTATGCCCAAGCGACCAGTCGACCAAAGCGTTTTGATAACAGCCAAATAGCTAGAGGTAACCCCTTTGCCTGTACGTTAGTTCTGTTCAAGCAGAAAGCGAAAGGGCGCCACGCTTCAAATCCAGATGGTACACGCAAAGCATCAAAGCGGTCGAAAGTCCATGCGCAAGGTGCGAAAGACCCGTGGCTGTTAGCCACATCACTAGCATCTCATCGACGCTTATCGAAACAGGTCGTTGCCATTTATCGCCAGCGCATGCAGATTGAAGAAGGCTTTAGAGACATGAAAAGCACCAAGTTCGGGCTTGGCTATGAGCAAAATAAAAGCGTGAAAAAGCAGCGTCTAACAATACTGATATTACTTACTACGTTAGCGTCACTGGTTGCTATCTTATTGGGTATGGTAGTCGTCTCTTCGAATAAACATCGGCGCTTCCAAGCTAATACCGACACCAGAAGCGTCCTGTCATTCCACTATCTCGGTCTGAGAGCTATTGCTTGCCGAATAAGATTCACTATGCGACAGTGGAAAGCTGCACTCAAATGGTACAGCTCCATAGTTGACGCTGCCTGGGCCGCAGGCACATGAAATTAAATTCGTGGGGATCCCTCAGACTCTGCCCCCTTTATTTACTCTGACCCCTTTATTTACCTTTTTTACTACAAGCGGCTAATTTCGCGATTTAACTGGTACTCACGTGAGGTCACGTAGGTTTCCATTTTGCGTAACCGCGATTCAATGGTTTGGAAGCGGTTGGTAATATCGTGAAAGGCCTGACGAGGCGGCTCTCCTGCCTGCCATACACGGGTTTTCACTTCCACTTTGTCGTTATTACCAGAACCGGAATTTCTCCAGCCTTTACCACTTACTTCAACCGGTTGACTGTAATTCATCGCTTCCGGGTTTTGCGGCTTCTTGTCAAAAATGAACCAGCACGCTACATAACTTACTAAAACAAATGGGCCAGCCAGTAGGAAAAACGCGGTTACCGTTAAAATTCGTACCAGCCACACTTCCAAACCGAAGTACTCTGCGATGCCGGCGCAAACGCCGGCTATACGACCGTGCTTGGCGTCACGGTAAATGGTTTTCTTACTGTTCATGCCCGGTTCCTCCATTCAGGTGCTTCTGAGTCTAAAATAGCCTCCAGCGTTTGAATTCGCTCTGACATCGCTTCCGCTTTGCCCGCCAGTTCCTGCAATGCAACCTGCTCTTCGGCTGACAGTCCCTGGCTGACTTGCTTTTTACTGCGGTAATGCAGGATTAGCCAGATAGGGGCCACAAAAATCAAAAAGATGATCAGTGGTGCCAGTATGAGTGCAACAATATCTCCGTCCATTTTAATACCTCCGGTCAGAAGTGCTGAGTTCCCCCAGCCAATAAAATATAATCAGTTATTTAGATTTTGCTGTCTTTGCAGCAGGCTTATCAGCCTTTTTCATCTTCGCCTTCAGCGCTTCTAACTCATCATTAATTTTGTCGCCGGCTTCCAGCTCGGCAAATTCATCCTGCAGCGTTTTCTTGCCCAGGTCATAGGCTTCAACCTGCGATTCAATATCATCAATTTTGCGCTCGTACTGATCAAAGCGACCCATTGCTTCATCAATCTTACCGCTGTCGAGGGTTTTACGAACCTCAAGGCGTGATGAGGCGGTTTTCTGGCGCATCAGAATCGTTTTCTGACGGGCTTTGGCATCAGCCAGCTTTTCCTGCAACTGAACGATTTCGTCCTGCAGTTTGCTAATTTGCTCTTCTACCGCACTTAACTCAGCGGTAAGCACATCAGCAGCTTCCTGACTCTTTTTCTTTTCCTGTAGCGCTGAACGGGCCAGATCTTCACGGTCTTTGCTCAGGGCAAACTCCGCTTTGCTCTGCCAGTCGGCAGCGTCCGCTTCCATTTTGCTGATTTGAGAAGCTATTTCCTTTTTGTTCGCGATGGTCTTAGCAGACGCAGAACGAACCTCAACGAGTGTGTCTTCCATTTCCTGAATAATCAGACGAACCATTTTTTCAGGATCTTCGGCTTTATCCAGTAACGCGTTTATATTTGAGTTCACAATATCTGTGAAACGAGAGAAGATACCCATAATTATTTACCTCTAGCGCGTGTTAAACATGTGGATTAACTTGGTTTCAACTTGTACTAACACATACAAATACCGCGCCAACTCAGAAAAACCAAGTAAAGCATTGAATTAATTATATAATATTTAATGCCAATAAACGCTGTAATCAACGATACTTTTAATCTACACTATTAATTGGTCGATTTGGCTACTTTTTGAGGGAATTAATGAGTCGGTTTCGCCAGCAAGATAATTTACTTGGCCAGGCTAACAGTTTTTTAGAGGTTTTAGAGCAGGTTTCGCAAATTGCACCGCTCAATAAACCTGTGCTCATTATCGGTGAACGTGGTACCGGTAAAGAGCTGATTGCAGCACGTTTGCACTTTTTGTCGCAACGCTGGGATCAAAACTATGTAAAACTGAACTGTGCCGCATTGAATGAGAATTTGCTGGAAAGCGAGCTCTTTGGTTACGAAGCCGGTGCCTTTACCGGCGCAGGTAAAAGCCGTGAAGGCCGGTTCGAACTGGCTCACACCGGTACCCTGTTTCTGGATGAACTGGCCAATACGTCCGGTTTGATTCAGGAAAAGCTCCTGCGAGTTATCGAATACGGTGAATTTGAGCGTGTTGGGGGTAACAAAACGCTCAAGGTAGATGTGCGCTTAGTTGCCGCTACCAACGAAGACCTCCCGGCGCTGGCCGAGAGTGGCGAGTTTCGGGCCGATCTGCTCGATCGACTGGCCTTTGATGTCATTACCATCCCACCGCTACGTGAACGCCAGGAAGATATCTTACTGCTGGCTGAGACCTTTGCCATTAACATGGCAAGGGAACTGGAAATGGAGCTGTTCAGCGGCTTTACCGAAAAAGCCAAGCGCACCCTGCTTGACTATGACTGGCCCGGAAATATCCGTGAGCTTAAAAATGTTGTAGAGCGCGCCGTATACCGCTGCAACAACCCTCATTTGCCGGTCCACGAAATTATTCTCGACCCCTTTGAGTCGGCATATCGACCAAAAGGACGAGTTAAAACCCAGGACCGGATATCTGCACCTGCCGATCAGTCAGAAGCAAAGTCTACATCCAGCATCAGCGACACCGCAGTAGCAGCAGAACCTGTGGCCCCGGCGGCACCGGTAACGCCTGCCACTGAGTATCCGGTGGACCTGAAAAATCTGTCACAGCAGTATGAGATCGAACTGATTCAGCAAGCCCTGGCCGACAGCCAGTACAATCAAAAGAAAACGGCCGAGAAACTCAGCCTTACCTATCACCAGTTGCGGGGCTACCTTAAAAAGTACAACCTGCTCGACTCTGCGGCCACCGAGGAAGAGTAATCATGCACAAGTGGTTGGTCTGGCCGGTGATTTCAACAGCTTTGCTAACATTACTGGGTGGCTGCTCGCCGCAAAAATACAGTGCTAACTATACTAATGGCCTGGTGTATTGCTCCGAAAGCGATCCTATTTCGATGAATCCGCAGCTCGATACCTCAACCACTACTGCCGATGCCACCGCCCATCAGATTTACGACCGATTACTTGAATTTGATACCGAGAGCGGTCGCATTCGCCCGTCGCTGGCTTCCAGCTGGTCGGTTAGCGATGACGGGCTGCTATACCGTTTTTCACTGCGCCGGGATGTTAAATTCCACACCACCGATTACTTCACGCCAAATCGCCCTTTCGATGCCAGTGATGTGCTGTTTTCGTTTAATCGCTGGCGGTTACCCGAGCACAGCTTTCATAATGTCTCAGGCGGCTACTACCCCTACTTTGAATCACTGGGACTGGCCGACAATATTGCCGATATTAAAGCCATCTCTCCCTACGAAGTGGAAATTAGCCTAAAACAACGGGACAGTTCATTCCTGGCTAACATTGCCAGTGATTTCTCAGTGATCCTGTCTGCCGAATATGCCGATGTGCTGATGTCCCAGGGCATCCCGGAAAAAATCGACCGACTCCCCATTGGCACCGGCCCGTATCAGTATGCCGATTATCAGAAAAACCACTATATTCGATATGATGTAAATAATAATTACTGGCAAGGCACGCCAGCTAGCAAGGCGCTGATATTTGATATTACTCCCAAGAGTTCATTGCGCCTGGCAAAACTAATGACCGGCGAATGCGACGCGGTGGCCTTTCCGGCCCGGGTTGATCACCAAATCATCCGTGAGAGGGAAGATTTGGTGCTGGCCGAAAAACCTGGCCTGAACATTGGTTTTTGGGCTTTCAATACCGAGCGTCCGCCGTTTGATAACCCTTCTGTCCGTAAAGCCCTCGCCTACGCGATCGATAAAAACACCCTGATTGAAGCGGTCTATTTTGACAGTGCAACCCGGGCTAAATCGCTATTACCAGCTGCCAGCTGGGCTTACCAGGCCGATGCCCAGGATACCGGCTATAACCCGGTACTGGCCCGGCAACTGCTGGATGAAGCTGGCATAGAGCCCGGCTTCACCATGTCTGTCTGGGCAATTCCCGTGGAGCGGGCCTATAATCCCAATGCGCAGAAGATGGCAGAGCTGATTCAGCGTTACCTGGCCGATATTGAGGTGGAGGTGAATATTGTCAGTTACGACTGGTCTACCTTCCGCCGCCAACTGCGTCAGGGCAATCACGACTCGGTATTGATTGGCTGGTCGGCAGATAACGGCGATCCGGATAATTTTTACCGGCCATTATTAAGTTGTGATGCCATTCCCTCGGGAACCAATCGCGCACGCTGGTGTAATCCGGCCTATGATGAGATCCTCGACCGGGCATTACAGACCGAAGACGTAGATATCCGCAAAGCATTATATTTTCAGGCCAACGAACTGCTGTTTGATAAACTGCCAATGGTGCCAATCGCCCATGCTTTGCGGTATCAGGCTTATCGGGAAGAGCTGAATGGCATGGTTATCAATCCTTACGGCGGAGTCAGACTGGGCGGAGTAACCAAACAACGTGATTAGGATCCTGTTTCGCTACTCTATTTTATTCAGTCTGACTTTACTGTCACTGAGTGCCCTGTCGTTTTCACTGATCTATTTGTTCCCGGCAGAGCCGGTGACTACCTTAACCGGTATCACGCCACAAAACCTGATACAGCACGAAGCGCTGATGAATCAGTATCATCTGAATAACAGCATTATTGTGCAGTTCGCCGACTATCTCAGCGAGTTGTTTGCCGGTAACTGGGGGGTCAGTCTGATTTCCGGGCAGCCTCTGTCAGAAGAAATTATGCTGGCCTTACCCGCCACCATCGAGCTCAGTGCCTGTGCCATGTTTATTGTTATTGTGGTGGGCATACCACTGGGTTGCTACAGCGGTTTGCGTGCCTACAGCGCCACTGATTTTACCATTAACTCTATTAGTGTAACGGCATACTCAGTGCCGGTATTCTGGCTTGCAGTGCTGTTTATACTCACCTTTAGCCTGCAATTCGGATGGTTACCGCTGTCCGGGCGCATCAACTTGCTATTTGATATTCCGCCGCAAACCGGCTTCCTGATGATTGATATTTTACTGGCCGACAATGTCGATAAAGCAGCAGCTTTCAGCGATGCCTTGTTGCATCTGATCCTGCCGGTTTTATCCATCGCGTTTATTTCTACCGCTTCGATGATCAGAATTACCCGGCGTTCTATAATCGACGTTTTGAACAAGCCCTTTATTATTGCTGCACGCTCTAAAGGTTTATCCAGCAAGCAGATATTTTTCCGTCATGTACTGCGTAATGCCCTGTTGCCCATTCTGCCGCTGATGGCTATGCAGATCACCACCCTAATCACCAATGCAATGATTGTGGAAACCTTGTTTTCCTGGCCAGGCATTGGCAACTGGCTGATTCAGGCCATTTATCAACGAGATTATTCTGCATTGCGTATGGGCATGCTAGCCGTTTCAACGCTGGTGGTGATGATCACCATTGCCATTGATTTATTTAACCGTTTAATCGATCCAAGCAGGGAAAAATACGAAAGTGTCACGATTTAGCCTCTACGATGATGAAGCCCATCCGTCGCCGTGGCAACACACCTGGCGGGCGTTTAAATCCAGTCATATTGCATTGGTCGGGCTGGCCGTCTTGTTGTTATTTGTATTTTTCGCCTTTTTTGCCCCGCTGGTTGCGCCATACAACCCGACTTACCAGAATACTGAAGCGTTACTGATCCCACCTAGCTGGGCACCTAACGGCTCAATTGCTCATCTGTTTGGTACCGACGCGCTGGGCCGGGACTTATTCTCACGCATTATGTATGGCTGTCGGGTTACTTTCGGTACCAGTTTGCTGGTAGTTATTATTGCCATGCTGGTTGGCGTCACCATTGGCACTATCGCCGGCATGCTAAGCGGAGTTCGCTCCAGCGTGGTTAACCACCTGCTGGATGCGCTGATGGCCATTCCCACCCTGCTGATTGCTATTATTATTGTTGGCATTCTGGGCAGTGGTCTGGTTAACAGTATGTGGGCTATTACGCTGGCGCTAATTCCGCAGTTTGTGCACCATACCCGCTCGTTTGTGCGCGGCGAAATGAAAAAAGACTATATCCAGTCGTCTACGCTTGATGGCGCCAGCAATCTGCAGCTCTTTTACCACTCCATCTTACCCAATATGATTGAAATGCTGGTGGTACAGGGCACTCTGGCCCTGTCTATTGCGGTAATCGATATCAGCGCACTGGGCTTTTTAAACCTTGGTGCACAAGCACCACTGCCAGAGCTGGGAGCTATTCTGGCCACAGGCCTGGACGCCGGTTACCTGGCCCCCTGGAATATTGCCATTCCTGGTGTGTCGATTTTTCTGATGGTATTGTCAATTACTATAGTAGGTGACGGACTGCGTTCTGCGCTACGCAAACGGGTGAATCGCTAATGCCTTTACTGGATATTAAAAACCTGACCCTGGAAATCGATACAGGTACCCAGGTGATTAAAGCTCTCGATAAGATTAACCTGACCGTTAACTCGGGTGAAATTCGCGCGTTAGTGGGCGAGTCTGGCTCAGGTAAAAGTCTGATTGTACAGGCGATATCCGGGGCAACGCCACCGAACTGGAATATCACCGCCGATCGCATGAGCTGGAATGGTAATAACCTGCTGTCGATGTCTGAGCAAAAGCGCCGGCAAATCCTGCGTAAGGATATCGGCGTGGTGTTTCAACATTCCATTGCCTCGCTGGATCCGTCGGTTACCCTTGGTGAACAACTGGAAGAATCCCTGCCAGATCAACTTATTGAAGGTAGCTGGTTCTGGCAACGGGCACAATCGCGACGCAAAGTGGTTATTAACACCGTGCACAAAGTGGGCATAAAAGACCACGAACACTATCTGCGCGCTTACCCTCATCAAATCCCTACTGATATCGGTCAGAAACTGATGCTGGCCATGGCACTTATCAGTCAGCCGAAGATGCTGATTGCCGATGACCCGACCCGGGGCATGGAAACCACCACTAAAGTACAGGTACTAAAATTATTGTCGCGTCTGAATCAGACCCGCTCATTAGGAATTTTGTTTGTCAGTCACGATTTGCTGGCCATTGCCAGTATGTCGCATACCATGACGGTGCTTTATTGCGGTCAGACCGTTGAGTCCGGCAAAATGAAGCATATCCGTAAACGGCCACTGCATCCTTATACCAAGGCGTTAATGGACAGCGCGCCTAGTTTCAGTAAGGATTTACCGCCCAAGTCACAGTTACCCACCCTGGCCGGTACCATCCCTACTCTGCAGCATCTGCCTATCGGCTGCCGTTTGGGGCCTCGTTGCCCGCGCGCCCAGCGCGCCTGCGTAAATGTACCGGCGGTGCGTAAAATTCATGACCATAGCTATAGCTGCCATTTCCCACTACATCGGGAGAAAGTATGACGCAAATTCTCAATGTCAGCGGCTTAACCTTTCGCCACAGCAGTAAAAAGCGCTGGCTGAAAAAGCCGGAGGTGTTTTCTCTCGGCCCGATTGATATGCAGGTGACCAAAGGCGAAACCATTGCCATTATTGGTCAGAACCGTTCGGGTAAATCGTTACTGGCAAAAATGCTGGCCGGTGCAGTGGAACCCGATGAAGGCCATATTCAGTTGCAGGAAGAAAGATACTGGTCGGTAAAACACCGGGTGGCGCGTAAAAAAGCCGACATAACCGGCATCCGCATGATTTTTCAGCATAACAGTGAGTCGATTAATCCGGGGATTACGGTGGGTCAAATCCTCGATGAACCCCTGCGCTTAAATTCCTCCATGGCCGAGGACGAGCGTAAAGCCCTCATAGGCGATACATTGGTTAAAGTAGGGTTGTTACGGGAACATATTTATTTTTACCGTCATATGCTTTCTGACGGCCAGCAACAGCGTGTTTCACTGGCGAGAGCCATATTACCCGACCCCAAGGTACTGATTGCCGATGAACCGTTTGCCGCGTTGGATCCCACCATCCGCTCCCAGACGGTCAACCTGATCCTGCAGTTGCAAAAAGAGATGGGGCTGGCGTTTATCTTTATTTCGCACAACCTGGGGATTGTCCGGCACATCGCCGACCGGGTGATTGTGATGGATAAGGGGCAGATTATTGAGAGTGGTAAAACCGAGACCATCTTTCGATGGCCTCAGCAGGAAATGACCAAGAAACTGGTGATGTCTTATCAGTCGTTGATCCCGCAACAAACCATGCGGGAAGCCGATTAATAAATTAGCCCACCAAAGCTAACAGCACACCTGCGGCCACAGCAGACCCGAGCACACCGGCAACGTTTGGCCCCATAGCATGCATTAACAGGAAGTTGTGCGGGTTAGCTTCCAGACCAACCTTGTTAACAACCCGGGCAGCCATAGGCACAGCTGATACCCCGGCGGCACCAATTAGCGGGTTAATAGTACCGCCACTGGCCTTACTCATGATTTTGGCCATGATCACACCTGTTGCAGTACCGATCGCAAAGGCAATGGCGCCCAGCCCCAGAATACCCAGCGTTTCAACCGTCAGGAATTTATCCGCTGACAGCTTAGAACCAACGGCTAACCCCAGGAAGATAGTCACAATGTTAATCAACTCGTTTTGCGCAGTTTTGCTTAAGCGGTCTACCACACCACATTCTTTCATCAGGTTACCAAAGCAGAACATCCCCACCAGCGGCGTTGCTGAAGGCAAAAACAAAATGGTCAGGAACAGCACTGCCAGTGGGAATAACACCTTCTCCTTGGCAGAAACGTGACGTAACTGGGCCATCTCAATCTTGCGTTCTTCCGGTGTGGTAAGTGCCTTCATAATAGGCGGCTGAATAATAGGTACCAGTGCCATATAAGAATAGGCAGCAACCGCTATAGCACCGAGTAAGTCAGGCGCCAGTCGCGAAGCCAGGAAGATAGCCGTAGGGCCATCGGCACCACCGATGATGGCAATTGCAGAGGCATCTTTAAGGGTAAAATCAAAGCCCGGAATAAAGTTAAGCGCAATCGCACCGAACAGCGTAGCAAAAATACCAAACTGAGCAGCCGCGCCGAGTAACAACATTCGCGGGTTGGCGATTAACGCGCCAAAATCCGTCATTGCCCCCACGCCCATAAAAATGAGCAGAGGGAAAACGCCGGAGTGGATCCCCACTTCGTAGATGTAATACAACATGCCGCCAGGTTCGGTAAAACCGGCCAGAGGAATGTTGGTCAGTAAGGCACCAAAACCAATCGGAAATAACAGCAGTGGCTCAAACTTTTTAACAATGGCCAGATACAGCAGTAGTCCGCCTACTGCCATCATAATTAACTGGCCGGATTGAAAATGGGCTAGCGCGGTGCTGTCCCATAATATGGCTAATTGTTCCATGGCCGGTTAACCTAAACTGATGAGAGGTTGACCGCTGGAAACGCTGTCACCATCTTTTACCTGAATTGAAGACACGGTGCCGTCAAAGGCACTGCGGATCTCTGTTTCCATTTTCATAGCTTCAAGAATGATCACCACGTCACCATTGGCCACCTGGTCGCCCGGCGATACCAGGATCTTAAAGACGTTGCCTGCCAGTGGAGCATTAATGGTCTGACCGGATGGTGCAGGCGCGGCCTGAGCCTGAGCCGGCGCAGAGGGCGCCGGAGTAATAGCGCCTAACTCGCCTTGTGCGCCCACTTCCACGCTATACAACTTGCCATCAACACGTACATCATAAACCGCCGCTTCTGATGCTGGGGCAGGAGCACTGACTGCCGGTGCAGCAGATGCGGCTTCTTCACCAGTCGGTACCGGTTCAAAAGCCTCCGGATTATTGCGGTTTTCAAGGAACTTAAGGCCAATTTGCGGGAACAGCGCATAGGTCAGCACGTCGTCGATTTTGTCTTTAGCCAGAGAGATGGATTTTTCTTTAGCCAGACTATCGAGTTCAGTTTCAAGTTTTTCCAGTTCAGCTTCAATCAGATCGGCAGGACGACAGGTGATTGCTTCGCCGCCATCCAGCACGCGTGCTTGCAGTTCACTGTTAACCGGTGCAGCAGTAGCGCCGTATTCGCCTTTCAGGACGCCAGCAGTTTCTTTAGAGATACTCTTATAACGTTCGCCGGTCAGTACGTTGAGTACCGCCTGAGTGCCAACGATTTGCGAGGTGGGTGTAACCAGAGGAATAAAGCCAAGATCTTCACGAACGCGCGGGATTTCCTGCAGTACTTCATCAAATTTATCGGCTGCGCCCTGCTCTTTGAGCTGGCTTTCCATGTTGGTAAGCATACCACCAGGCACCTGAGCCAGCAGAATACGTGCATCAACGCCTTTCAGGCTGCCTTCAAACTTAGCATACTTCTTACGCACATCACGGAAATATGCGGCAATTTCGGCCAGCTCCGGTAAGTCGAGGCCGGTATCGCGCTCGGTACTTTCCAGAATCGACACAATGGTTTCGGTGGCAGAGTGACCATACGTCATACTCATTGACGAGATTGCGGTATCCAGAATGTCGATACCAGCGTCTATGGCTTTTTGGTAAGTGGCGGTGCTCAGGCCGGTAGTGGCGTGACACTGCATGGCAATCGGCACATCTACGGTTTTCTTCAGTTCGGTAATCAGTGTTTCACACTCATAAGGCTTGAGCAGACCGGCCATATCTTTAATACAAATAGAGTGAACACCCATATCTTCGAGCTTTTTCGCCATGTCCAGCCACAACTCGAGGTTATGTACAGGGCTCACGGTGTAAGAGATAGTACCCTGAGCATGCGCACCGCAATTTACTGCGGCTTTGATGGCCGTTTCAAGGTTACGTACATCATTCATGGCATCGAAAATACGGAATACGTCTACACCGTTGTCGTGCGCACGCTCAACAAAGCGGGTAACCACGTCATCGGCATAATGGCGATAACCGAGCAGGTTCTGACCGCGCAGTAACATTTGCTGCGGGGTCTTTGGCATGGCTTTTTTCAGCTCACGGATACGTTCCCAGGGATCTTCACCCAGATAACGAATACACGAATCGAAGGTGGCACCACCCCAGGACTCAATCGACCAATAACCCGCGTTATCAAGCTTTTCAGCGATGGGTAGCATATCGTCCAGACGCATTCTGGTTGCTAGCAATGATTGGTGCGCATCCCGAAGCACCAGTTCGGTAATCGCCAGTGGCTTAGACATGTGTTCTCCTAAAGTGTGTTATTTATTCTTTGCGTTTCTGTGCGCGTGCACAGCAGCAGAAATGGCAGCGATAACATTGTTATCGGCGGCGGCTGTTGAAGTGGCTTTCGTGCCCGACGCTCTTACCGGCGACTGCGGCTCCTGACCAGGGAAACGCTCACAAAAAGCCTTGAGCGCGTTTACCGCGAAAATAAGGATTGTCAGAAACACAAAAACAAAGCCCATTCCCACCAGCAGTAAATTGCCAGCTTCCATTAGTAATTCTGAAATCGGTGTAGTCATTGCTTTTCCCGGGCATTATTTTGGAAACAGATTAGTATCACGGCAGTTGCTAAAAGACAATATAAACAACTGTTTAAATTGAAAAAAAAATCAATTTTTACGACTAAATATCAATATATATTCTATTTTTTGCATAAAATTAAGCTTTATTTATGTAACCTATAAATCTCATGAATGCTTATATCACATTAAATTAACATTCTATTATCACCTCATTACCCATAAACTGTGTTTATAGCTCGTATAAGTGATTAATATATCGCCTGTAAATGAGTGTGCTGGAGGGCATTGACGAACACAAGGTAAAGTTCAGCAATGCTTGATCTGAATTAATGGAAAAAGAGTTTAAGGGCTCTGTGAGGCCGTCCGGTTAAATCTATAGCGGCAGGCGATTATAAAGTTTTACACATAAAACAACTGTTAGGATCGGCCTGATAGTCAGCAAATGGCCCACAAAATTGAAATCCATAGCGCTGATATAACTGCCTGGCCGGGGCAAAAAAGTCCATGCTGCCAGTTTCCAGCCACAAGCTTTGATAACCAGTATTCGCTGCATAATCAATAACATGCTCAAGCAATCTTTTGCCAGTACCGGTACGCCGTGCACTGGCTGGTGTTCGCATGGATTTTATTTCGGCCTGAGCGGCGTTAAGATGTTTTAGTGCGATGCAGCCCAGCAGTTTATGCCCACAACGGGCCGCAAAAAAGGTAATGTCCGGCGCTTTAAGTTTATCAACGTCGAGAGCATGCACGCACTCAGGTGGCGATGTGGCATACATATCAGCCAGATGTTCCTCGAGCAACGCAATCACATCACCACCGGATAAATCATCTACCCTGATTTGCAGCGACTCGGCTGGCATGATTAAAGATAGCCTTTAAGCGTTGCCAGTCCAAACGCATTACAGGTGGTTGAATCCATCATTTCACCGTTAATGATGCGAGCTTTAACTTCTGCCAGCGGCAACTTATGCACGGTAAGTCCCTGCTCTTCTTCTTCGAGTTCCTGAGCCGTTTTGGTAAGATTTTTCGCCACAAAAATATGATAACGCTGGGAACACATACCATAGGCCAGGAACTGTTCGCCAACGTATTGCCAGTCGGCTGCCAGCAAACCGCATTCTTCTCTTAATTCGGCCTTAGCAACGCTCAGTGCGTCAAAGGTTTCTGCGCCCTCTTTAGCCCCTTGTGGAAATTCAAGATGACGGCCTTTTACCGGATAACGATATTGTTCGACAAGGTAAACATCGTCGCCATCAATGGCGATCACCACGACAAAGTCAGGCTTATCAACAACCCCATAAATCCCCCGGTAACCGTCATCACGGCCAATAGTATCTTCACGCACGGTCATCCAGCGATTCTGATAAACCACTTTGGAGCCGAGGGTTTGAATTTCGTCGGTGTTGGTGTCTTTCATATAAATCCGTTTAATACAGGGCGTAAATCAAAGGGGCAAAAAATAAGAGCTGCGAAAGCAGCTCTTATAAATGTTTAAATATATTCGACTTCTATGATTTCGTATTCAACGGTGCCAGCCGGCGTTTGAATGTTAACCATATCGTCGAGCTCTTTACCAATCAGGCCGCGGGCGATGGGCGAGTTAACAGAAATCAGGTTTTGTTTAATGTCGGCTTCATCGTCACCCACAATGCGATAAGTGGTTTCTTTATCGTTATCAACGTTAAGAATGGTCACCGTAGCACCAAAAATAACCTTGCCGTTGTTAGGCATTTTGGTGACATCAATGATTTGTGCATTAGACAGTTTACCTTCGATGTCCTGAATGCGGCCTTCACAGAAGCTTTGCTGTTCACGAGCGGCGTGGTATTCGGCATTCTCTTTTAAGTCGCCATGTTCACGGGCTTCCGCAATGGAGGCGATAATTTTAGGACGCTCGACCGATTTAAGTTGATTCAACTCCTCGCGAAGCATCTCAGCACCACGTGCAGTCATAGGATATTGAGTCATGTTGTTATTCTCACTTACCTGTAAATTAATAAAAAGGGGTCAGAGTACATTAATGAATAGCATTAATGTACTCTGACCCCTTTTTTTTCAATAGTTAATAACGAATTAATGCGTTAAAGAAGAATACACAGAATCCTGCTTTTTGTCATTATCCGTTTATTCTGGCGTGCAACTCCTGCACCGAGGTGACTTTACCGCGATCGTCAGCCGATTTTGCCTGAACAGTGGCAAACGCAGCATTCATAGTCGTGGTGTAGGTCACCTTATTTAGCAACGCTTCACGGCGAATGTAGACCGAATCGGTAATCGCCTGACGCCCTTCCGTTGTGTTTACAATGTAAGAATATTCACCATTCTTAATCGCATCCACAATATTCGGACGACCTTCAGAAAGCTTATTCACCACTGACACCTCAATACCCTGAGCACGCAAAGACTCTGCAGTACCGCTGGTACACTCAATGGTAAAGCCTTTGGCAATTAACGCTTTAGACAGTTCTGCCAGTTTAGGCTTATCAGTTTGACGTACAGATAACAACGCTTTACCTGAAGCAGGCAGCGGAGCACCGGCACCAAGGTTTGCCTTAGCATAGGCTTCCTCAAAGGTATCACCCACGCCCATCACCTCACCGGTTGAGCGCATTTCAGGGCCTAACAGCGGATCGACACCCTGGAACTTAGCAAATGGCAGTACCACTTCTTTCACAGAGTAGAACGGTGGGATAACTTCTTCAGTAAAGCCCTGTTCTTTGAGTGATTTACCCGCCATTACCCGCGCTGCTATCTTGGCCAGCGGAACGCCTGTGGCTTTTGATACAAACGGAATGGTACGCGCGGCACGGGGGTTTACCTCAATCAGGTAGACTTCGCCTTCTTTAATAGCAAACTGGGTATTCATCAGGCCAACCACGCCAAGCTCAAGAGCCATTGCTTTAACCTGCTCGCGCATCACGTCCTGAATGTCTTTTGGCAGTGAGTGCGGAGGCAGCGAACAGGCTGAGTCACCAGAGTGAACACCGGCTTGTTCGATGTGCTCCATGATACCGCCAATTACTACATCGGTACCGTCACACACGGCATCGATGTCTACTTCGATAGCATCGTCAAGGAAGCGGTCCAGCAGTACCGGTGAGTCGTTCGACACTTTCACCGCCTCGTTCAGGTAACGTTTCAAGTCTTTTAAGTCGTAGACGATTTCCATCGCACGACCACCTAATACGTAAGAAGGGCGAACCACCAGCGGGAAGCCAATTTCCTTGCCTTTCTCAAGCGCCTGTTCCATGTTGCTAACGGTTGCGTTAGCCGGCTGTTTCAGCGCCAGTTTGTTAACCATTTGCTGGAAACGCTCACGGTCTTCAGCGCGGTCGATGGCTTCTGGTGACGTACCGATAATGGGTACACCGTTAGCTTCCAGGGCACGGGCCAGTTTAAGTGGCGTCTGACCGCCATACTGCACGATAACGCCTTTAGGCTGTTCAACGGCAACGATTTCCAGCACATCTTCCAGCGTTACCGGTTCGAAGTACAGGCGATCTGAGGTGTCGTAGTCGGTAGACACGGTTTCCGGGTTACAGTTAACCATAATGGTTTCATAGCCGTCTTCACGCATCGACAGCGCCGCATGCACACAGCAGTAATCGAACTCGATGCCCTGGCCGATACGGTTTGGACCACCGCCCAACACCATGATTTTATCTTTGTCAGAAGGCGCGGCTTCACACTCCTCATCATAAGTTGAGTACATGTACGCTGTGCTGGTAGCAAATTCAGCGGCACAAGTATCTACGCGCTTGTACACCGGCTTAATGCCCATGCCTAAACGCAGGTCGCGAACATCGCTTTCAGCTACAGCCGTAAGGTCTGCCAGACGGGCATCAGAAAAACCTTTGCGCTTAAGAGTGTTCATCAGATTGTCATCGATGTTGGCCACACCCAGCTCAGCCACTTTCTGTTCAAGCTGCACCAGTTCTTCTAATTGCACCAGGAACCAGCGGTCGATATTAGTCAATTTGAAGACTTCTTCCACGCTCATACCGGAACGGAAGGCATCACCGATGTACCAGATACGCTCGGCACCCGGTTGACGCAGTTCGTAAACCAGCTTGTTCTGTGCTTCCGGATCGTCGAGGTCTAGCATTGGATCTAGACCAGTCGCGCCCACTTCCAGGCCACGCAGCGCTTTTTGCAGCGATTCCTGCTGGTTACGGCCAATCGCCATCACCTCACCAACAGACTTCATCTGAGTAGTCAGACGGTCATTAGACCCCGCAAACTTCTCAAAGTTAAAGCGCGGGATCTTAGTCACTACGTAATCAATCGCCGGCTCAAACGATGCAGGCGTTAAACCGCCGGTAATATCGTTTGCCAGTTCGTCCAGGGTGTAACCTACGGCCAGCTTGGCGGCTACTTTAGCAATCGGGAAACCGGTTGCTTTAGAGGCCAGCGCAGAAGAACGGGATACCCTTGGATTCATCTCAATAATTACCAGACGGCCGGTTTTCGGATCCACACCAAACTGTACGTTTGAGCCACCGGTTTCCACGCCAATTTCACGCAGTACAGCCATGGCTGCATTACGCATAATCTGGAATTCTTTGTCGGTCAGGGTTTGAGCAGGTGCTACGGTAATCGAGTCACCGGTATGCACACCCATCGGGTCGAAGTTTTCAATAGTACAAACGATGATACAGTTGTCGGCTTTATCGCGGACCACTTCCATCTCGTACTCTTTCCAGCCAATCAGTGATTCATCGATCAACAATTCATTGGTAGGCGATAAATCCAGACCGCGGGTACAGATTTCATTAAACTCATCGATGTTGTACGCGATGCCACCGCCTGAACCACCCATGGTAAATGACGGACGGATGATACACGGGAAGCCGATACGGCTTAACACATCGTGAGCCTGTTCCATGGAGTGGGCGATTTCTGCACGCGGACACTCAAGGCCAATAGACTTCATGGCTTTATCGAAACGTTCACGGTCTTCCGCTTTGTCGATAGCATCAGCCGTGGCGCCAATCAGTTCTACATTAAATTCGTCCAGTACGCCTTCGCGGTTCAGATCCAGCGCACAGTTAAGGGCTGTTTGGCCCCCCATGGTAGGAAGGATCGCATCAGGACGTTCTTTCTCGATAATTTTGCGCACTACTTCCCAGTGAATCGGCTCAATGTAGGTAGCATCGGCCATTTCCGGGTCGGTCATGATGGTGGCAGGGTTAGAGTTAACCAGAATTACGCGGTAGCCTTCTTCACGAAGGGCTTTACACGCCTGGGCACCTGAATAGTCAAATTCACAGGCCTGACCGATAACGATAGGCCCGGCGCCAAGGATTAGGATACTTTTAAGGTCGGTACGTTTTGGCATTGGGGCAAGTTCCTACTGCTTTGACTGTTCGATTAAGTCGATAAAGTGATCAAATAATGCAGCTGCATCGTGCGGACCAGGGCTTGCTTCAGGGTGACCCTGGAAGCTGAACGCCGGCTTGTCGGTACGATGAATACCCTGCAGCGATTTATCAAACAACGATACGTGCGTCACTTTAAGATTGTCTGGCAGATTTGCTTCATCAACCGCAAAACCGTGGTTTTGACTGGTGATCATCACCACATCACGTTCCAGGTCTTTCACCGGGTGGTTGGCACCGTGGTGACCAAACTTCATCTTGACCGTTTTAGCACCGCTGGCCAGAGCCAGTAACTGGTGGCCTAAACAAATACCGAATACCGGTAAACCGGTGTCGACGATGGTTTTGATCGCTTCAATAGCGTAGTCACATGGCTCAGGGTCGCCCGGGCCGTTAGACAGGAACACACCGTCCGGATTCATCGCCAGGACGTCTTCGGCAGAGGTTTGTGCCGGCACCAGCGTTAACTTACAGCCGCGGTCCACCAACATACGCAGGATGTTGTGTTTTGCACCGTAGTCGTAGGCCACCACATGGTATTTGTAGTCCGCACCGTCTTTATAGCCGCCTTCAAGCTCCCATACACCGCTGGTCCATTCGGTGATTTGTGTGGTTGAAACCACTTTGGCTAAATCCATGCCTTTGAGGCCGGGGAACGCTTTGGCGTTTTCCAGCGCCGCCGCTTCATCCAGCGCGTCGGTGCAGATGATGCAGCCGTTTTGCGCGCCTTTATCGCGCAGAATGCGCGTTAAACGACGGGTGTCGATATCTGCAATGCCTACAACATTGTTGGCTTTAAGATAATCAGACAGCGTTTGTTCGTTTCGATAGTTGCTGGCAACGAGAGGAAGATCTCTTATAACCAGACCTTTTGACCAGATTTTGTTTGATTCAACATCTTCCTGGTTGGTACCGGTATTGCCGATATGGGGATAAGTAAGAGTAACAATTTGTTCAGCGTAAGAAGGGTCGGTCAGGATTTCCTGGTAGCCGGTCATTGATGTATTAAATACCACTTCACCAACTGACATACCTTGAGCACCAATAGCAGTACCCTTAAACACAGAACCATCTTCTAAGACCAGAAGGGCGGAATTAGCCAAGTCAACCTCCAAATTAAGGATAACCGAGAGTTTTAAATAACACTCACAAAAAACGGGAGGTAATATTAAATTTACATCCCGTTTACTAGAATTTGCAGCTAATGAATATGCGCTCAAACTGCCGCCGAAGCTAATGCGGTAGCGGTTTAAACACTAATTTTTGGCAAATTCCGTGGATTATAGCTTAAGAGACTTTAAAGGTCTATTCCGATCTGGAAAAATTATTAAAATAACCCATTAAGCTATAAATTCACGCAAACATGCCAAAAAAGCAATTCATTGGGCCATTTTCTGCCGTTTTCTATTTATTATTGATTTAAAGACAATACGTCATTCATGCCGTACTGGCCGGCATCCTGCTGTGACAGCCACATTGCAGCCTGCACTGCACCACGGGCAAAAGTTAAGCGACTGGAAGCCTTATGGGTAATCTCCAGGCGCTCTCCGATATCGGCAAATAAAGCCGTATGCTCACCCACTACGTCACCAGCGCGAACAGTGGCAAAGCCAATCGTGTTATGGTTTCGCGGCGGTGTTTTCCCTTCGCGGCCATATACTGCGCAGGTTGAAAGGTCGCGGCCCAGTTCGTCGGCAATTGCTTCACCAATCGCCATGGCGGTACCCGACGGCGCATCCTGTTTAAAGCGGTGGTGGGCTTCTAAAATCTCGATATCCGCCGTTGCACCCAGTGCGCGGGCCGCCTGTTTTACCAGGGATAACATTAAATTCACCCCAACACTGTAATTTGCAGCAAATACTACCGGAATTTTGGTTGCTGCATCTGCCAGTAAATCCAGCTGTGCGGCTGACAATCCGGTAGTGCCAATGACCACAGGCTTGTTATTGGTCACACACCACTTAAGATTACTATCGAACGCGGCAGGCAGAGTAAAGTCAATCATCACGTCAACTTCTGCCGGGTCAATCAAAGACAAAGCGCTACAGACAGTTTCCAATTTGCCTATGCCGGCCAGTTCACCTACGTCCATACCGACCCACGGAGAGTCATCACGAACCGATGCAACACTTAATGAGGCGGTATCATGTTCATTGAGCGCTTCAATCAATACCCGTCCCATCCGACCATTGGCGCCAAAAAGACCTACTTTCATCGAAAACCTGCTTGCTTATTTAAGGTGCCCTTGGTTGACTGTAGGGACAGTTTTCCGGGCAATGTGACTGTTGATGGGCGAATTGTGCCTGATAGCCGTGCAGATGAAAACCCACAAATGGTTGAACTTTGCTACCTGTCCGGGTTCAATTAGAACCCATTGCGCCGCAAAAAATAAATCACACATAACACCAAAAGGTTTGTTACAGGACTTATAGAAATGGAAAAACGTCTTATCTGGGATCTTCCGACCCGCCTCTTCCACTGGCTGTTGGTAGCCTGCATTGTGGCACAATACCTGACCGCTGAGGTATTCGACGCCATTGACTGGCATTTTAAAATTGGCTATTTCACACTGGGCCTGATTTTGTTCCGCTTACTGTGGGGATTTGTAGGCACTACCTACGCCCGTTTCAGCCAGTTTTTAGCTGGCCCCGGCAAAGTGCTTTCCTATGCGAAAACCGTGACTAACCCAAATTCACCAGAACATGCCGGGCACAACCCTATGGGCGGCTGGATGGTTATCGCCCTGCTGTTGTTAGTGGCGCTACAAGGCATCAGCGGCTTATTTATCGGCGACGATATAATCAATAACGGCCCTTATTACGATGCCGTGTCCGACGCCACCCGCGACACCATGAATTCTATTCACCATACGGCCTTTAATATTCTGCTGGCGGCCATTGCGCTGCATATTATCGCAGTAGTATTTTATGCCAGATTTAAAAAGCAGATGCTGGTGCCCGCGATGCTGCATGGTAAAAAGCCCACCAATGAACCAGGAATTTCTTCTTCCCGGTTATTACTGGCACTTATACTGGTCGCTATAGTCATTGCAGCAATGTACTACGCCATTGAAATTGCCCCACCCGCCCCGGCTATGGATGCAGATATGTATTACTAATACAACTCTAAGCCCGCTAAATAATGCGGGCTTTTTATATAGGCCCGCATCACATATCGACCAGAACGATAGTCAGAGAAGGACGAGCGCGTGACCAGCATGAAATGCCGTTATTTTCGTGCATAACTATTGGTCAGGAGCTTCCATCTGGCTGTCTTTTTCCTGAATGGTAGCTTTGGGCGTATAGCATACTTTTTACATTTTCCTTGAAAACACAGAATATGATTATCTTTGGATACGGGTGTTAATAAAAAGTCACAGTAATAAGCTGTTGGATTTGATTTGCAGGGAAGGAACCGCGCATGCTGTCTGTTGTAGTTAAAAAATTTAAGCTCATCTTGCCAGCCTATATTTTTGTAGTGATCATGAGCTTACTGCTCCCGCTATTAGCCAGATGGATACTTGATAAATTAAATGTTGATGCTGTAAGACTGGAATATTGGGAATTATACATTCCACTGTGTCTGCCCTGGTTGTTCATCTACCCGTTTTTACGACCGCGTCTGGCATTATTGAAATTTAAGAGCAACAATCATCGTTCCGGGCTACAGGTGCTTGTCTGGCTATGCATTGGCTTAACGGGAGTGTTTTTTCAACTGTACTACACCAAAGCGGCTTATCCGCTGGTTTATGCAAGTGACATACTTGATTTTGAAACATCAGAGCGTTCGCGATTTTATCAAATTAAGTGGTACCGACTAGTTGGTAGTAAAGCAACTAATCATGTCGACGTCAGGCCTTCTGATAAAGGGCGGAAACTCAGGTTATCACTGTATACCGCCGTGCCATTTGATAAAGGCCAGGCCGGTGAATCCAGCCAGCGTTATTGGTTTGGCTTTTTACATTCCAAAACCATCAACAATCGTCTTTCTGAGGCTGAAAAAAATGAGCTATTGAAGGCATTCCTTGAGGATTCCTGGGCCAAAGTCGGTCATTATGACTTTAACAAAATAGATTATCTTGAAAAGCTGTCTAATTCGGCAGACAGAGATTTATTCTTAAACGCGATAACAAAATCGAAAGCCGAAAACTTTGATACTTCTGAAATAGTGATACTAACTCCTCGGTTGGAACCCTTTACGCAAATAACGGGGGATAAGTTTTATTGGGGGAGTCTTACATTGGGTATTGGCACCGCAATGTTCATGTTAATTTTGCTATTCCCTCCTCTGAGTACTTCACGGGTAACACAATTTTCCAAAGGAAAGTTAAGGTTAAATAACCCGGTTAAAGAGGCTCTGATATTTTTATTGCCCGATAAACTACGGTTGATTGGGCCATTAATTATGTGCTTAAACATACTGGCTTATTTAACGCTTTGCCTGGCTGGAGTTGATCCTATTTATCCAAATGGTGCAGAGCTGTTATCGTGGGGAGCCAACCGAAGACTTGAGACTATAGGCAACCAAGAATGGTGGCGATTAGTCACCAGTATGTTTTTGCATGGCGGTATTATGCATCTGCTGCTTAATATTTATGGATTAGCATTAGCATCATTATTTATAGAACCGATGTTGGGAAAACTTCGCGTTGCAGTGCTGTATTTGGGCGCGGGCATCGTAGGCAGTTTGGCCAGTGTTTTCTGGTATGAAAATACCATTAGCGTAGGCGCCTCAGGGGCTATATTTGGGCTCTTTGGGGGGATTTTGGGATTAACGGCAACAAGTACAATGAAAAGGCATGAAAAGAAAACCATTTACTTGCTGTTTCTACCTTATATCGGGATATCTCTGCTTATGGGTTTAGCTGGCGGCATCGACAATGCCGCACACATAGGGGGTTTATTATCCGGCGCAATGATCAGTTTAGGTCTGCATTTTTCATCAAAGTTGAAATCGCAAACAAGCTAAATGGGTTAGTATTGAGACCTTCTGGTTACTTTCTCTCGGGAACCTAAAACAGTCTTGTCGCCATTTTGGCTGGGCGGCAGTATCGAAGTTATGCGTATCCAACATCACCGCAAAACGAACCTGTACAATGAGCTGAGATTTCCAATTTACCTCTCAGTGAAGGCATATAGGTAATTTAATACACGCCATTGAACTTACACGGGGTTGCTTAGTCGATATATTGCAAAATAATTGTTCTCTACAAGGAGTGTTATGAATATTAAAGTGTTAGCCCTCTTAATGATGGCGACATCTATGCTACTTAGTGGGTGTATGAGTATCCCTGTTACTACCATGTACAAGATGTCCCAATTATCTATTCTGAGTTTGAATCCTGATGAAATTCAGGTTGCCGTGCGTACCAATGAAGTAGTAGAAGTACATGGCGGTGCAGTTAATATTCGCATGGCCACCAGCAGCGAGGGCTTGCCAGAAAAAGGTACCAATGAAGCCGAAAACTTCCCCCCTTTCAACCATGAATATAAGTTCAGGCCACAGGAACAGGTACTATCAGCTTCAGCAAGTAATATCCCGGCCATTCTTAAAGATGACATTGAGGATAATGAAAAAATAACCATCCTGAAGTTTTATGACAAAGATGTACTGGCACAGGTAAAACGTTATCGCGAGAAAGGCGCGAAAGTATCTGGTGAATTCTCCATTGGCTTCGAGAGTAGTTGCTTTAGCAATCTTTACCAATTTGATGAACTTGAAGTTGATTTGTTTTTGCAAACAAAAGAAGACGATGGCTTCATGCTGTTTTTCGAAGATATCGACATTATTGAAGAAGCGCGAGAATACGGCGTTGAAGATAATTCCCAGGGGGAATGCAACGCAGATTAATCTATCGCACTACCAGGGACTGTAGAATGGTAGTGCAGAAATGTTGTTTTACATAAACACAGAGATCAGCAGACCCGGACTACCGCCATTCAATCAGATATACCGCCTGCGTTCCGCCGCCACACCGAGTGCGATAAACGCTGCAATAAATGCCACACCACGGTATTCGTAGGCCACAAATTTAAAGATATGATGAAGCAGTGGCGCACCATATAAGGTTAACGCACCGTATCCAAACGCACAGAGCAACACAAACAATCCGCTGCGCAGAATAAAGTGCAGACTACTCAGGCTACGTTTAACCTGCTTGTTGATGATGTCGCCATAAACAACCAGCAGCGTTGCCATTAACATCAGGCTCATTTCATTAAAATAACTCGCCAGCAAATCGCTGACAGGCGTGGTGAAAGACGCTATCACGTACTACTCATTATCGGATATGAATCTGACCGCATTTTGCAAGCGGGCTGCGGGGAAGTCAAAGAAAAAAGCCGGCTTTCGCCTAATGCCAGTCAGTTAAGCTGACTGGCATTTTTCTTTGAGGGGTATTTAGCCGGTCTATTCCTTACCACTCGTGGATAATACCTGTCAGGTCGTTTGTCCGGTAACCTCATCATCCTCAACGATTCCATCAGGTATTCATAGTGAACTGGCAGTTTGGTCACTGTGTCTGGGATAGTGGTCAGGAAGAACACAATGATATGTCTCATGCAGAGTCCGAAGCTAAGTCGAGAGGGAGATAAATCCGGTATGTCTTTTACTGCATCTAGCATCATCATCCTAATCAGGTTGTAGGCGAGCAATAGTCCCCACAGTTCCTGACGCACCATCTCAGGTTTCTTACTACGAAGCGTTAGTTTTGCCTGATGCAGAGTCTGTTTCATTTCCCTGAAGCCCAACTCTATTTCCCAGCGCTGAACATACACATCAACAACGTCTTCATAGGGAAACTGCATCGCATCAACCATTGAACTAAGCACCCGATAGGTCTTTCCGTCGATTTCGTAGCTGGTCAGTCTCGCTTCGATGGTTTCCGGTAAACCATCGAACTTCTTCCTAGCCTGAGGAGAAGTTTTCAGTGTGACAATAGCATCATCTTCACTTAGTTGATGTTTTACTGTGTATTGTAAATCTTTACGTGCAGGGAGCATCCAGTGCGTGTTGACCCCTTTAGTCATCCACAAGTAGAGTAATCCCAGCGAGTAATAGCCTCTGTCGAACAGGGTCAGAGAGTTATCAGGCACCGAAGGGATAAGCCGTTCAGCGAGGGACATCTCTCCTACATTACGACTATCAAATTCACTGGCCAAAAGAAGGTGGCTGGACGTTTCCATCAGGCTGCACATGCGTACCTGCGGGTACGGATTATCACCCTTGGCATTCCGGTCACAACCAAATGCATTAAGGTTCTCCGTAGTATCCTGAGTACGAAACATCACGCCATCAACCGCCAGTACATTTAAACCACACCACTGCTCAAAAGCGTACTCACCAAATGCCCGCTGTGCCATCAGTTTAAAAGTGTGCCCGACGGCATCTTCCCCCAGTCGTTGGCGCGCTTGTACCACCGCACTAGGCGCAACAAAACGATTTTTACCCGGTAGTGAAACATCGAGTTTATTCGCAATGTCCCAGACAGGGTCGTTACGGAAAAGACTCATACCAACAATGGTAAAAACAACCGAATCCAGAGGTAATCGTCGACGCCTGACGGTCGCTACACCCGATAATTCATAAGCTTGCTGGAGAAGTTCGGGGTCAACGAAAGACATCAGTTTATCGATAGCATTCAAATCTTCTGCATGACCAAATGTATCATCGAGGTGTGTAAGTAAAGACATAAAAAAATCCGATACCAGAGACTGATATCGGATTGTGAACCCGTAGAAAGATCGGTCAACCGATCAGTATAAATTTCTTAACTGATCGGCATTAGGCTTTCGCCGGCTAAAAAGTTGCTCCCGAAGAACGTACAAGAGCAACTTTGATGCTGAAACTTTATGATTAATCTGTGCTTTCCTTAACCAACCCCTGCTCTTTCATGATCGCTTCGATTTCGGGCACGCTCGCCGGATCGTCAATGGTGGATGGTACTGCCACCTCCTGGTTCGAGGCAATCTGGCGCAGTAATTTACGAAGTATTTTGCCAGACCGGGTTTTAGGCAATCTTGGCACCACTACTGCTCGCTTAAAGCAGGCAATCGGGCCAATTTCTTTTCGGACCATGGCAACCAGCTCTTTTTGCAGGTCATCCTCGTCGAGGTCGTAACCATCTTTGAGCAATACCAGACCAACCGGCTCCTGCCCTTTTAAGGCATCATGAACGCCAATAACACTGCATTCGGCAACGGCATCGTGAGCCGCCAGGATTTCTTCCATTTCACCGGTGGATAAACGGTGGCCTGCCACGTTTATGACGTCATCGGTTCGACCCATAATAAAGACATAGCCATCATCATCCTTGTAACCGCCATCACCTGAGCAGTAGTAACCCGGGAAATCGCTGAGATAACCGGATTTGAAGCGTTCAAAATCGCCCCAGATAGTGGCCAGACAACTTGGTGGTAAGGGCAACTTAATTGCAATAGCGCCTTGCTCCCCCGCGGGTAACTCATTACCACGAGCGTCCAACACCTGAACATTAAAGCCTGGTGTAGGCAGGGTTGATGAACCTGGCTTGGCGGGTTTTGGCTCGATACCCATGAGGTTGGCGCAAATAGCCCAGCCGGTTTCGGTTTGCCACCAGTGATCAACTACAGGCTTGCCGGTTTTATCTACCGTCCACAGATAGGTAGGCGGATCGAGCCTCTCACCGGCCATAAAGATAGTTTTCAGGGAAGAAATATCATACTTGCTAATTTCCGCCGCTTCCGGGTCTTCCTTACGTATAGCCCGAAACGCTGTGGGCGCAGCGAACAGCGCTTTAATTTTGTATTCGTCTACCATACGCCAGAATGCGCCAGCATCGGGCGTTCGCACAGGTTTGCCTTCGTAAACAACGGTAGTGCAGCCATGCAGGAGCGGGCCGTAAACGATATAGGAGTGACCCACAACCCAACCCACATCGGATGCGGCCCAGAACACTTCGCCAGGTTGCATGTCGTAAACCGCCGTCATGGAATATTTTAATGCCACGGCGTGGCCGCCGTTTTCACGCACAACACCTTTTGGTTTGCCGGTGGTACCGGAGGTATACAATATATACAGCGGATCGGTGCCTTTAACCGCCACACAATCGGCTGGTGTGGCTTGAGCCATTGCCTGTGCCCAGTCGATATCCATGCCTTCGTGCATTGTCGCTATGGCTTGTGGCCGCTGCAGTACCACACAACACTCTGGTTTATGAGCTGATAGCTCAATGGCTTTGTCGACAAGTGGCTTGTACTCAATCACCTTGGCCACTTCGATACCACAAGAAGCGGTAACAATCAGTTTTGGCTCAGCATCTTCAATGCGTACCGCTAATTCATGAGGCGCAAAACCGCCAAATACCACTGAATGGATAGCACCAAGGCGGGCAATCGCCAGCATGGCAACTACAGCCTCAGTGATCATTGGCATGTACACCACAACACGATCGCCCTTCTCTACGCCCTGAGCTTTTAACACCCCGGCAAACAGAGAAACCTGTTCCTGCAGTTGCGCGTAGGTGAGTACAGACTTACTGTCAGAAACCGGTGAATCGTAGATAATAGCTGGCTGATCGCCGCGACCGTTTTCAACATGATAATCAACGGCCATGTAGGCAGTATTCATTTCACCGTCGTCAAACCAGTGGTAAATACCCTCGTTGTCCTGGGTAAGAATGTCCTTTGGTGCTTTAAACCAGGGTAGAGCTTTGGCTTGCTCTGCCCAAAATTCGGCGGGTTGCTCAATTGAACGCTGATATTCTGCTTGGTATGACATACAAATTCACTTCCTACACTATTATTATGCGGTTTGAAATCTTCGCTGAAAACTTCTAGATGCTATTACAGTAATAGAAAATGGGCCGTTTGCCCATACGACCATTGGCTTATATGTCGACAACTTTTGAATAATTGCGCTTTTTTTAATCTAAATCAATTTTACGCAGTGAGCTGTTCATAATAAAGTCGCGCCAGGCTTTCTCCGGCAGCGGGCGAGAATAAAAATAGCCCTGAAAATACTCGCAGCCACGTTGGCGCAAATACTCTCTCTGAAACTCATTTTCGATACCTTCGGCCACACTACTTACTGAGAGGGCATGGGCCAGATCGATAATGGAATTCACAATCGGCACTTCGTCATCGTGGAAGTTAATTTCATCCACAAAATAGCGGTCTATCTTAAGTTCTGAAATGGGCAATTCTTTCAGATAACTCAGGCTGGAGTAACCGGTACCAAAGTCATCAATAGAGAAAAAGAAGCCGAGTTCGCCCAGCTTATCCATGCGCTCGCGTACTAAATCAATGCTCGATACCAGCGTGGTTTCGGTAATCTCCAGCATCAGCGTATCCGGCGCCAGGCCCCATTTTTCAATAAGTTGCGTAATGGTTTCGGCAAAGTCTGCGCGCACAATATGGCGGCCGCTGATATTCACAGCGATGCGGGTATGCTTACCCTGCAACTCGCATTCATGGAGTAAGCGGCAGGCTTCGTTTATTACCCAGTTGCCTATATCGATAATTGCGTCACTCTCTTCCGCTACCGGAATAAACTCTACCGGGCTGATCATGCCTAATTCAGGATGCTCCCAGCGGATCAGCGCCTCAGAGCCGATAACTTCATTAGACGCGTTAAACTGAGGCTGCAACATCAGATAAAATTCGTTGTTCTGCAATGCCCGCTGAAAAGAGTGGGTGATGGTGTTATAGCGGTTGTAATCCTCAAACGCAGCGTTGTCGATAGTTAACACACTGCCCGGCCCTTGCTTCTTAGCCCGCTTTTTACCAAAGGAGAGCACACCGTTGACCTTTTCATAACTGGCTTTCGAGGCTTCTAGGCGGCAGGAGGAAATGGCGGCGGTAACAGAGTGAATTAAATCATCCACCGCGATGGGCGTCACAATTGCTTTGTGGATCTCCCATTCCAGAGTATTGATGATACTCTCGTTTTCACGATTTTCACCATCAACCGGCGCAGTAGAAAGGATAAGGAAGTTATCGCCAATACCACGATAAACCTTTAAGTCCCCATCGATCGCCGCATTTATGCGCTGACCGATGGTAGCCAGGATTTTGTCGCCCACATGCTTGCCAAAGCTCAGGTTGTACTGAGTGAAATTATCCATGTCGATAAGACAGCAATAAATGTCCAGGGCATTGAACTGTGAGGACGCCTGATTAAGTACTCGTGCCAGGTCAATTTCAAAGGAACGCATATTTGGCAGCTCAGTAAGATCATCAAAATACGCTGTTGTATAGATCTCTTCCATGGCCTTTTTACGCTCAGTAATATCCTTAACAATACCGATAAACTGGCGCTGCCCTTCCTGCACTACTTCTGACAGGGAAATCTCGATGGGAAACACCCGGCCGGATTTATGTAAGCCAGGCAGCTCCCGTCCTACACCAATGATTTTTGCACGGCCGGTTTCCAGGTAATGATTAAGAAACTCGCTGTGGTATTTGGCATACGGATCAGGCATCAGAATGCTGACATCCTGACCCATTATTTCCTCGGGTTCATAACCAAAGATTGTCGACATTGTTTTATTTGCGGTAATGATAGTGCCACTGGTATCGATGGTGACTACCACGTCGTTTAAGTTGTCGAGGATAGCAGTCAGGTAGGCCGCATAATTGTATTCGGTTTCCAGTAGCCGGTACTGTTCTGTGATGTCCTCCAGTGCACCAAATACCTGTGTAACCTTTTTCCCGGTGTAGCGCGGCTTACCGGTGGCTTTAATGCGCAATACCTTTCCATCAGCGCGGCGCAGGAAGCCCTCGAGGCAATATTCCTTGCCCTCACTTACCACCTTGTCAAAGGATGTCATGATGGCTTTTTTGGTTTCCGGTGGAAAGTATGCCATGGCCGTCGAAATAGAAACTGGTGAGCCGTGGGGTAGGCCGTAAATCCGGAACATTTCATCAGTCCAGGTGATCACGCCACTGGCTAAATCAATTTCCCAACCGCCGGTTTTTGAAATAGACCCTATCTCGTTGAGTAATTCGAGCTTCTGATTGAGCAGCTTATTGGTACTGATGACAGGGCATTTATTGCTATGCGCCCGCTCAAGGGCCAGCTTTAGCCGTTCAACAGCCAGCTCCATTGCCAGCTCAGTCTGGGAAGCCGAGCCGCCTTGTTTATCGAGTAGAAATACCAGGCCCCCTACCGCACTCAAATCCTCCAACAGTAGGACTTTTGCCACGCCCTCAACATCGCTCAGAAGGTTGCTGCCGTTTACGCTGAACTGCTCAACCTTTTGTGTTCCCTGATTGCGACGGTCAAACCGCTTAAACGACAGCTCAAAATCTGTCACATCAACGGTTTCACCGTTATTCATTAAGAATATAAGATTAGCAGGTTCGCCCTGCTCATTCAGGGTAAACACGGCAACGCCTGAGCACTCAGACTTAGAAACTGCCTGCTCAGCAATGGTGAAAAAATCGAGTTCGGATACCTTTTCCAACATGAGGAGTCTGATGCGTCCTGCTAAAATTTACGGTTACTATTCAGCCACTAATAATCGAGCCCGGTACTAAGCTTAGAAAACTATCCCTGAATTACAACAAATATAGACGTTATAAAACGGCCGGCCACACTAAATTTCGAACCTTTGCAGAATACTATCAATCATAAATATTAAACTAAAGTATCGATTTATCTAAATTTCCACTCTGGTTAGCAATTCAATAAGCCTCAGTATTTTTTGACCGACAGCTCGGCTATTCAAACTGAATAGGCAGATTAATACTCAGGCACGGACTCTTTACTGCTGGAAAGTAAAAATCCACCTCCATAGGAGGTGGCTTTGCTTTTGGGCACCCTATAAGGGTGCCTTTCTGATCTATTGAAGCTCTAAGAGTTGCTGACGCTCTTCATCCTCTTTAGCTTGCTTGTCCTGATACTTTACGTATCTGCGGATTATCTCTTCATTGGCTCCTACCGAGTCTACGAAATAGCCTCGCTGCCAGAAGTGATTTCCCCACAACTTTTTCTTTCTTAAATACGGAAACTTGTTGAACAGCCTTATTGCTGTTCTACCTTTTAACGTCCCCATCAAGTCTGATACGCTCAAACTGGGCGGTGTTCTTACAACTAAATGTACATGATCTATTTGAACATTCAGTTCAACTACAGTGCACTTTTTCATGCTACAGAATACATAAATACTTCGGTAAAGTTCTTTACCCACCTTACCTTTCAAGATTTTGTATCTGTACTTCGGCGTCCACACAATGTGATACTGACAGCGATAGAATACGTGTGATGCGGATTCATATCTGCTCATGTTATTTACTCCTTTTATTTGCTGGTAACAAACAGAAGGAAGTATCTAACATGGGCTCTCTACGGGCATAGCCCCGAGTCGCCGATCACCACCTCCATAGGAGGTGGTTTAAAGCTGACAACAAAAAAGCCGGCTGATGCCGGCTTCCTGAATAGCACGTAGATGAGCTTATATTACTCTTTGTAATCATCGTGGCATGACTTACAGCCGCCGCCCAGTGCGCCAATCGCCTTGCCATAGCTACCTTCATCACCTGACATCGCCGCTTTTTTGATGCCGGTGGCTGCTTCTTTGAATTTAGCAATCTTAGCCATTACGTCTGACTCGTTGCTGAACAGGGCTGGTTTGGCTTCGGTATCCACGTCAAACCCTGTGGTATCCACCAACAGATAGTCGGCCATCATATCAGCTAACTGCTCCAGTCGCGTAGCATTGGTCTGCATTACCTCGGCATCAAAGGGCAATGCACCTTTAGCCATACCAAACATAGGTGATGCGTTGCTTTTTACCAGTTGAAACAGTGACTGACGATATTCCACCGCAGCTTCTGCCTGTTTTTCTGACTTTGCAACGGTTGCTGCATTAGCAGCGGTTAACATACCTGCTGCCATTAGTCCCACTGTAAATACCTTTACTGATTTCATTTCCTGGTCTCCGGTTATTAAAGGATCGCCTTGGTAAGCGTAATTGTTATTAATGTTTTTATACTGGACAAACAAAAACGGATCAACAAGGGTTGATCCGTTAAATGTTTAATTTTAAAAGCCGGATGACTAATTGGTTAAGTCATCGAAGAACTTTTTAACGCCGTCAAAGAAGCCCTGCTCTTTTGGGCGGTGCTTGGCAGCGTCGGTACCTTTCCCCATAGATTCATCCAGCTCTTTAAGCAGTTCTTTTTGCTTAGCAGACAGATTCACCGGGGTTTCCACGACCACTTTACACAGTAAGTCACCGATAGCGCCACTACGAACCGATTTAACCCCTTTGCCGCGTAACCGGAACATACGCCCGGTTTGGGTTTCAGGGCTGACTTTAAGTTTTACTTTACCGTCGAGCGTTGGTACCTGCAGCTCGCCACCCAGCGCCGCGGTAGTGAAGCTCAGTGGCACCTCACAGTACAGATTGTTGCCATCACGGGTAAAGATATCGTGATCGCGCACGTGTACCTGTACATATAAATCACCTGCTGGTGCGCCGCTCTCGCCGGCTTCGCCTTCACCGCTTAAGCGGATACGATCGCCGGTGTCCACGCCTGCCGGCACTTTAACCGACAGCGTTTTGGTTTGTTCCTTACGGCCCTGACCATGACACTCGTTACACGGATCGCTGATAATCTTGCCGCGACCTGAACAGGTAGGACAGGTTTGCTGAACCGCAAAGAAACCCTGGCGCATCTGCACCTGGCCCTGACCATGACAGGTTGGGCAGGTTTTCGGGCTGGTGCCCTTTTTCGCGCCGGAGCCATGACAAGAGTCACAGGCCACTAAAGTGGGTACGCGAATTTCAACTTCTTTACCGCGGACGGCTTCTTCCAGTGACATTTCCAGGTTGTAGCGTAAATCTGCGCCCTGGCGCGCACGTGACTGACGACCTCGGCCACCGCCAAATATATCGCCAAATACATCGCCGAAAATATCACCGAAGTCAGCACCACCGCCAAAACCTGCGCCACCGCGGTTTGGATCAACGCCGGCGTGACCGTACTGATCGTAAGCGGCGCGTTTCTGGCCGTCGGTCAGTACCTCATAGGCTTCCTGAATTTCCTTGAACTTTTCTTCCAGTTCCTTGTTGCCCTGAGTACGGTCAGGGTGGTACTTCATAGCCAGTTTTTTGTATGCTTTTTTTATCTCGCGCTCGCCGGCACTTTTGTCCACGCCAAGCACTTCGTAGTAATCTCGTTTCGACATATCGCTCGCTATTCCTACCCGTTAACAGCAACGCAGTGTGCATTGCCCGATTGCTTAATTGTTACTATACCCATTTCAGCAACCATGTGCTTTTAAATAACTGTTGGCCATACCGGCTTTCAACATAGTTTGTGGAATGGGTATTACATAAAAAGGCGCAACAAGCTGTGTGCTGCTGCGCCTGATGGTAACGCTAACCGGCGGCGAACCGCCGGTATTTCGTGTTACTTACTTTTTATCGTCGTCTTTGACTTCTTCAAACTCAGCGTCAACAACGTCATCGTCAGGCTTGCCCTGGCTTGCGCCAGCATCCGCGCCTTCAGCACCGCCAGCTGCTGCTTGCTGTGCCTGAGCCGCTTCCATCAGCTTGGATGAAGCCTGAATAAGCTCCTGAGTTTTCGCTTCGATTTCCGCTTTATCTTCGCCTTTCGCTGCTGTTTCCAGCGCGCTCAGGGCTTCTTCGATAGGCGCTTTATCGTCGGCGCTCAGTGCGTCACCTACTTCGTCCATTTGCTTACGGGTAGCGTGGATCATACCGTCAGCCTGGTTACGAGTCTGAATCAGTTCTTCAAACTTCTTATCGGCTTCTTTGTTCGCTTCCGCGTCGGCAACCATTTTTTCGATTTCGTCTTCGTTCAGACCAGAAGACGCCTGGATGGTGATCTTCTGTTCTTTACCGGTGTCCTTATCTTTAGCAGATACATGCAGGATACCATCGGCATCGATATCGAAGGTTACTTCGATTTGCGGTACACCGCGCGCAGCCGGACGAATACCTTCTAAGTTAAACTGACCCAGTGACTTGTTACCCTGTGCCTGTTTACGTTCACCCTGCAGCACGTGTACGGTTACTGCAGACTGGTTGTCTTCTGCGGTAGAGAAGGTTTGCGATTTCTTAGTTGGAATCGTAGTGTTCTTCTCAATCAGCGCAGTCATTACACCGCCCATGGTTTCGATACCCAGTGAAAGCGGGGTAACGTCCAGCAGCAGTACGTCTTTAACATCACCAGACAGTACACCGCCTTGAATCGCAGCACCAACCGCAACCGCTTCGTCAGGGTTAACGTCTTTACGTGGCTCTTTACCGAAGAACTCTGTTACGTACTTCTGTACCAGAGGCATACGGGTTTGACCACCTACCAGGATGATGTCGTTAACATCGCTTACTGAAAGGTCTGCATCAGCCAGGGCTTTCTTAACCGGCTCAAGCGACTCTTTCACCATATCTTCAACCAGTGACTCAAGCTTGGCACGGGTCAGTTTGATCGCTAAGTGCTTAGGACCAGAACCATCAGCTGTGATGTACGGCAGATTTACTTCTGTTTGCTGTGAAGAAGACAGCTCGATTTTCGCTTTCTCGCCCGCTTCTTTTAAGCGTTGCATCGCCAGTGGATCTTTACGCAGGTTGATGCCCTGATCTTTATGGAACTCATCTACCAGGTAAGTGATAACACGGTTATCGAAGTCTTCACCACCTAAGTGCGTGTCACCATTAGTCGCCAGTACTTCAAACGTGTGCTCGCCGTCTACTTCATCGATTTCGATGATAGAGATATCAAAGGTACCACCACCTAAATCGTAAACCGCAACAACGTTATCGCCTTGCTTTTTATCCATGCCATAAGCAAGGGCTGCAGCAGTCGGCTCGTTGATAATACGCTTAACTTCAAGACCAGCGATACGACCGGCATCTTTAGTTGCCTGACGCTGAGAGTCGTTAAAGTAAGCTGGTACAGTGATTACTGCGCCGGTTACCGCTTCACCCAGATAGTCTTCAGCGGTCTTTTTCATTTTCTTCAGTACTTCGGCAGATACCTGTGGTGGCGCCATTTTGTCGCCTTTCACTTCTACCCACGCGTCACCATTGTCTGCCTTGGCAATTTTGAAAGGCATGATGTCGATGTCGCGCTGTACTTCTTTGTCTTCAAAACGACGACCAATTAAACGCTTGATAGCGAATAAGGTGTTTTCCGGGTTGGTTACCGCCTGACGCTTCGCAGACTGACCAACCAGGGTCTCACCGTCGTTAGTGTAAGCGATAATTGATGGCGTGGTGCGGTCACCTTCCGCGTTCTCAATTACTCGCGGTTTGTCGCCGTCTAAAACTGCGACACATGAATTCGTTGTACCTAAGTCGATACCAATGATTCTACCCATTACGTGTCTCCGTATAATTCTGTAATCTTGCAAAATTAGTGGGGTTATTCACCACCAATTTCAATACCTGTCATTAAAAAATATCTGTTAAGCCTGCGTATCCACACCGCTACTTGGTGCACGCGAAACCATTACCATGGCCGGACGCAGCAAACGCCCGTTTAATTCGTAGCCTTTTTGCATTACTGCCATTACCGTATTCGGCTCATGGTCAGCGCTTTCCTGCATCGACATCGCCTGATGCAGTTCTGGATTGAACGCCTCGCCTTGCGGATCAATAGGGGCCATTCCAAATTTTTCAATTGTGCTGACAAAAGATTTTAGGGTCATTTCTACCCCTTCCACCATCGGCTTGATAGCTTCGTTTTCGGTATCTGCCATTTGCAGACCGCGTTCGAGGTTATCAATAACCGGCAGCAGTTCGCCGGCAAAACGTTCCAACGCAAATTTGCGGGCTTTTTCTACTTCACCGTCGGCGCGACGACGAGCGTTATCGGCTTCTGCACGAGCCCGTAATACACTGTCCTGCTGCTCAGCCACTTTGGCTTCAGCCGCTGCCAGTGCTTTTTCCAGGCTGGCAATCTTTTCTGCCGTTTCGTCAACGACTTCGCCAGCCAGGGCTTCTTCGGGAGTTTCGCCCTCTACCACTTCCACCTGCTCAGCATCAACTGCCTGGGCGTCGGTTTGGGGATCTACGGTTTCATTTTGTTCTGATTGCACGTCGCGCGGCTCGCTCATGCTTTCCTCCACAAGTTAAATTGGGTCGTTTTTCACATTGAGGCTATTTATGGGGGTGGTTTGACGCCCTTCAAGGGTATCCACAATTTTTTTATGGTTTGCCGCAATTTTCTTTACTCACTGCCGGTCAATGGCCGTTTATCACACCAAACCCGTTGCGTTTTGCTGATAAAAAATGTTTACAAAATATCAACATGAAGAGGAATTGTGCTAATTTAACTGCGCAGCAAATAAGGGTATTCATCATGCTAAACATTTGGAGTGTGAGCGCTATCGTCCTGCTTTATCTGGCAGGTTTGTTCGCGCTGGCATTTTGGGGTGACAAAAAAATTGATAAGAATAAGCAGCATCCTGTCCTGTATAGTTTAGGACTCGGGGTTCACTGTACCTCCTGGGCGTTTTTTGGCACAACCACCCAAACCACTCATTATGGCTGGGCAGTGTTTCCTACTTATGTTGGCATTGCGCTGGTAATGCTGTTTGCTTTTCCGGTATTAGTTAAAATTACCCGAATTTGTCAGCACAATAATGTCAGCTCCCTGGCTGACTTTATTAGTCTGCGTTACGACCGCTCGCATAGTCTGGCTGCACTCATTACCCTGCTATGCTTTGTTGGCGTAGTGCCTTACATCGCCCTGCAACTCGATGCCATTACCGAAAGCATTAACCTTCTTACCGCTGATGCAGACAGCGGCTCAGGTACGGTTGGTTTGTATGTGGCGGCGTTAATGGCGCTGTTTGCTATTTTATTTGGTACCCAAACTCTCAGTCTCACCGAGAAACACCCGGGGCTGCTAGTTACTATCGCCGCCGAGTCGATGATTAAGCTTATTGGTTTGTCTGTAGTGGGTATTTATGTGTGCTACGGCTTGTTTGATGGCTTATTTGATGTTGTAGCCCAGGCGGCTCAACACCAGCCCGGGCGCGATATCCTGTATGCCGATAAAAGCTGGGTCGTTTATATTAGTCATATTCTGCTGGGCATTTGCGCCATGTTTATATTGCCCCGCCAGTTCCATATGAACTTCGTTGAAAATAACGGCACCGGAGAGTTAAAAACTGCTCGTTGGCTGTTTCCTTTATACCTGTTAGGCATGACCCTTTTCCTGCTACCTATCGCGCTGGCTGGCAGTGTGCTCCTCGACCCTACTACCGCTCGGTCAGACTCGCTGGTACTGGCGATCCCACTCCATGAGCAAAACCTCACCGTATCGGTAATCGCCTTTTTAGGCGGATTGTCGGCGACCACCAGCATGATCATTGTGGCGACACTGGCGCTGGGGATTATGATTGCCAATAACCTGATCACGCCGCTGTGGTTTAAGTTCAAACTCAAAAAGCAGGCACGGCATACCATGGAGGCCAGCCAGTTATTGAATATTCGCCGGCTCACCGTACTGGTGGTGTTGTCTGTGGCTTTCTGGTACCACGTAAATATCAGCCAAAGCGCACCGCTAGTGAAAAGCGGTATCATTGCCATGGCGCTGCTATCGCAGATGCTGCCTGCCATGATGTTTAGCCTGAACTGGCAAAAGCGCAGTAAAACCGCCGCTATCAGTGGCATGCTGGCCGGTTTTATTGGCTGGGTGGTATGGATGCTCTACCCCAGCCTGCTCTCCAGCTATTATTTTAATCCCATTCCCAGCGATCACGATCTGGCCACCAGCTATGTACTGAGTCTGGTGATTAATTGCATGGTTTATGTGTTGGTTGCAGCGCTGTTACCAACCGCAAAAGCCCACAATGAAACAGACCCCCCACTGCCTGTTAGTCGCGCAGAAGAACCAGAACTGGCCATCCCGGTAAGTGATTTATTATCGTTAACTGAGCGGGTGCTGGAGCCCGGTGCACACGCCACGCTGGCCAGACAACTTAGCGGCAACGACACTGGTAACAGTCGCCAGGGCTATGCCAGTCAGGGCCTATTAACCCGGGTGGAAAAACTGATGGCCGGGCAAATTGGCCATCCCAGTGCGCGGCTGCTGTTAACCGCTATAGCCGATTCGCAGGGGCGCGGTTTCTCAAACCTGGTGCATTGGGTGGAGGAAGCTTCACAAAGCTTTCAGTTTAATCATGAAGTACTGATGTCGTCGGTACAGCATATTCAACAAGGCATAGTGGTGCTCGACCAGAACCTCAACATGCTGGCCTGGAATGACAGTTACCTGGATATGTTTAACTACCCCGCAGGTGTGGTTCAGGTAGGTATGCCGATTAAAGACCTGTTGCAATACAACGCACGGCGCGGCCTGCTCGGCGAAGTGGGCAATATGCAGGAAGAAATTGATAAGCGGGTGCAATACATGGCCGCGGGCAGCGAATATAAATATGTGCGTAAACAGGCCGATGGCCGGGTAATTGAACTTAACGGCAGCCCTTTACCGGGCGGCGGCTATGTCACCACTTACAGTGATATTACTGCCTATATTAAAATTCAGGACCAACTGGAACAGGCTAAAACCGAACTGGAAGCCCGCGTGGCCCATCGCACCAAACAGCTTGAAGTTGCCAAGCAGGAAGCCGACCAGGCCAATTTAAGTAAAACAAAATTTTTGGCTGCCGCCGGGCATGACCTGATGCAGCCGTTTAACGCCGCCACGCTGTTTGCCTCAATGCTGGTGCAAAAAACCTCTGGTACTGAGTTACACACGATGAGTGAAGGCCTGCTACATTCGCTTAACAGTGCAGAATCCTTGCTAACGTCCCTGCTGGATATGACACGTCTGGAGTCTGGCCGCCTGACCGTACAGAAAACCCACTTTGCCCTTGATGATGTGCTTGCCGGTCTGGTTAACGAATTCAGCATCATTGGCGAACAAAAGTCGCTGCAACTCAGCTATGTTCCCACCAGTGTCAACGTTTATTCTGATCCCAAGCTGTTACGCCGGATTATTCAGAATTTGTTATCTAATGCGGTGCGCTACACGCAAAGCGGCAGGGTGTTAATTGGGGTTCGCCATCGTGCGGGGAATTTTATCGAGATTGCGGTAATGGATACCGGCCCCGGCATTCCGGAAAACCAGTTACAGGATATTTTTAACGAATTTCATCAGCTTGATCAACAGCATAACCAGGGGCTCGGACTGGGCCTGACCATTGTGGAGCGGATCAGTCAGCTACTGGTTCACCCGGTGAGTGTTGCCTCACAACCAAACAAAGGCACCGCATTCAGTATTCGTGTGGAGCGGTCTCGTGAAACCTTACAGCGCCAACCGGACACCGCACCTGATAAGCGGTCGGAGCAGATAAATTTACTCGATAAGCAGTGCATTCTGATTATCGAAAATGACGAGCAAATAAGCTCCGCGATGGAAGCATTGCTGTCAGACTGGGGCGCTAAGGTGATGGTTGCGAAAACGGTAGCCGAGGCCCTGTCTTGTGAAACAATCCCCGACCTGATGTTGGTTGATTATCATCTGGATCACGGCGAGACAGGCATCAACGTGGCCTGTCAGTTGCGTAAACACTGGCAACGTTCGGTACCCGGTATTCTTAATACCGCTAACCGCCATGATGGCGTGCGTGATGAAGCACGTGAGGCAGGATTGCTGTATTTACCCAAACCGTTAAAACCCGCGGCACTCAAACGTATGCTGAAACAACATAAACTGACCAGTGGCTAACGCTGATTATTCAGTACGGATAGTTTTTGACAGACCACTGGCAGCTATTTGTTCATAACTGTTCAGGGCGGCCTGTGCGTGCTCTTTCATCAGAGCCTCAGCACGTGCTCCCTGCCCCGCAGCAATGGCCTGCACGATGGCGTGATGTTGCTGATGAGCATAATAGAGCCGTTCATATTCGCGCTCGGGTTGCTCAGGGTTAAACACCAGCGCATTTACCGATGCCATAGGAAGGTGCTCATTAATCTGCAAAGCCATCACAATCGCATTGTTCTGACTGCCTTTTACCAGGCACTCGTGGAACCGTCGGTTTATCTCTACATAGGTCTGGATCTTTTCTTCATCAAACGTGCGCTCGGCAAACAAGGTGTCACCCTCATGCAGACACAATCTGAGCTCGGCAATAATTGCACTGCCCCCCCCCTTCTCAACGATCTGTCGCACCGCTAAGCCTTCCAGCACGCCACGCACTTCTACAGAACCGGCAATTTCCTCGTTAGTCACTTTCCTAACCTGATAACCACGCCGGGGCAACTTCGTTAATAACCCCTCCTGTTCAAGGGCACGAAAAGCAATGCGAACCGGTGTTCGAGATACCCCCAACATATCTGCGGTGGGTATTTCAGCCAGTCTATCGCCCTGATTCAGCGCGCCAGAGAGGATTTTATTCCGTAATATGCTGAGTACGGCGTGTTTATCTTTCTTCATTTTCAATTTTCCTGAACGGCTATTCATCTTGTCTAACCAGGCCCCCCTTCTATTTTGCGCAGTAACGAGGTTGTAAACAAGCACTTAAGTAAATTCTTAATTGGATCCAATTATTATTAAACGGGCAAAAATTAAGGCCCATTAGTCTGACAATGTCCATTTTTGGATCCAAAATTTACAAAAAGCTAGAAACATTCTATTAACATTGCTAACATTGGATCCAATATACAAGATTATTTGAAAAAGGAATGCTACTTATGAGTCATTTTATTCGCAATGCTTGGTACGTCGCAGCCACCAGTGACGAGATTAACGCAACCCAACCACTTGGCCGTACTGTATGCAATATTCAGATTGCTTTTTTCCGCGACAGCAAACAACAAATTCAGGCAGTTGAAGATTTTTGCCCTCATCGTGGTGCCCCGTTATCACTGGGCTATGTAGAAGGAGACAACCTGGTTTGCGGTTATCATGGCCTGCAGATGGGCGCTGACGGTAAAACCCGCAGTATGCCCAGCCAACGGGTTGAAAACTTTCCTTGTATTAAGCCGGTACCGGTGGTTGAGCGCTATGGTTTTATCTGGGTGTGGCCGGGCGATAAAGACGCGGCGGATGAAGGTTTAATCCCTGAACTCAACTGGGCATTGGATCCAAATTGGGCTTATGGTGGGGGTATTTACTACATAAAATGCGATTACCGCCTGATGATTGATAACCTAATGGATCTGACCCACGAAACCTATGTGCATGCCAGCTCTATTGGCCAGAAAGAAATCGATGAAACCCCGGTAAAAACCACTATGGAAAATGGCCAGGTGGTCACCAGCCGGTTTATGGAAAATATCCTGCCGCCTCCATTCTGGCAAAATGGCCTCAGTGCCAACGGACTACCCACCGACCAACCCGTCGATCGCTGGCAGATCTGTCGGTTCGATTTACCCAGTCACGTTATGATTGAAGTAGGTGTGGCTCTGGCCGGTAAGGGCGGGTACGACGCACCCGCCGATCAGAAGGCTAACAGTGTCGTGGTTGACTTTATTACACCAGAGACCGACGGCACAATGTGGTATTTCTGGGGTATGGCAAGAAATTTCAAAGCGAATGATGACGCATTAACCGCTACCATCCGGGAAGGCCAGGGTAAAATATTTGCTGAAGACCTTGAAATCCTTGAGCGTCAGCAACAAAACCTTGACCGTTTTCCTGACCGTCAGATCCTCAAACTCGATATTGATGCAGGAGGCGTGCAGGCTCGACGGTTGATTGAGCGGACCATGAAAAAAGAAAAATCTGCTGCAAGCAACGGAGAGTCATAATATGTTACAGGTTATTGTTTCGGGCAAAGAGAGTCTTACTCCTCGAGTCTGCAAGCTCACGCTGACCTCAAGCACCGGTGAGCCGCTGCCAGATTGGGCACCCGGCGCCCATATCGATGTATTTTTGCCAGGAGATATGATTCGCCAGTATTCTCTGTGTGGTGCACTCGATGCCCAGCATTATCAGATTGCCGTGCAATTGGAAGAACAGGGTAAAGGCGGCTCCCGCTATATTCATGAGTCACTGCAATGCGGTGCGGAACTGACCATCAGTGAACCGCGTAATCACTTTCCACTGACGGAAGGAGAAAACCCCTGCCTGTTTCTGGCTGCGGGTATCGGGATCACGCCGTTTATCCCCATGATTGAAGCGTGCCTGGCTGGCAACAGACCATTTAGCCTGTACTATGCTGTCGCCAACGGGTCTGATAATTTGCTCAGTGACCAATACACTTTGCTGGCAAACGTTCATGTTCACGATAAAGCGACTCAGGGGGTCCGCCTGAATATTGATGCGCTGCTCAAAGCAGCCCCGGCCGACAGCGATATTTTTGTTTGCGGCCCGAATGGTTTTATTAACGACGTTCTTAGTCTGTCGGCCCGGCAAGGTATCGACTCTGCACGATTACATCGTGAATTCTTTACCGCAGAGCCCATTGATCATTCCAATGACGGCAGCTTTGAACTGGAAATTGCCAGCACCGGGCAGATAGTTAGTGTTGCTAAGGATGAGTCCATGTTGGAAGCACTCGAAGACAACGGCTTCTTTGTGCCTGTCTCTTGTGAAGAAGGGGTTTGTGGCACCTGTATCACCCCGCTACTCGGTGGCGAGGCCGATCACAAAGACGTGTTTCTGAACGATAAGGAAAAGGCACAAATGGACCGGGTTGCCGTGTGCTGCTCCCGGGCTAAAACGCCGCGCCTCATTCTGGATCTCTAACCCTGACTCTGGCGACGATAGGCTGCGGGGCTTAGCTCCGTATGCCGCTTAAAGAACTTATTGAAATAACCCGGTTCGTTAAATCCCAGTCGCTCTGCAATGCCGGCTACCGCCGTATCGCTGAAAATCAGATAACGTTTTGCCTCGCTGATGAGTACATTATGGATCAGCGCCAGCGCATTAGACTGAAAATACTGTTGGCATATTTGGTTGAGATGGGCCTGGCTTACACCAATTTTTGCGGCATACCAGGCCACTTTGTGCTGAGTAGTGAAATGCAGGCGGATAAGGTGTTGAAACTGTCTTAGTTTGCGTTCCGGTTTACTCAGACTCCCTTCTTCAGTGCGGGCAGGTTGCATACGGTGCATTAAAATGAGCAATTGCTGCAACAAGGCCTGAAGCATGCTCCCCTGATGCATCGAGGAGGCATTGGCTTCCTGCTGTATTGCGCCGCAAATGGCCTGTAACGGACAAAGATAGATATCTTTAACGGCCAGCACAAAGGCACCAGCCAGCGCTTCGACTGATTCTCCGATATTTTGCTCTACCTGACGCAGCATGGGCGAAGCTACTGATAATACCGTGCCCTGAGAATGCGACTGCCAGTCAAAACCATGCATTACGCCATCCGGAATATACAACAATGCCGGCGCCGTAATCCGGTGATGTTCGTCATCAAACTGTACATCCACACCGCCCTCAGTGAGCACAAAGATTTGCGTGATGTGCTGGTGACGATGGGGATGAATTTTCCATTCGTGTTGCTCGCTACGCTGCGTAAGCGGCTCACAATATAAAAAGGTCTGATGCCAGAAGCTGCCTTTTTCCCCGTAAAGATCAACAAACTCCAGATTACCCAACATTTTTATTACAATCTACAAAATTAACCATAAAATAACTAATTTAACCCTTATAAAGCCAGAATATCTACATAAAATACAATTATCAACTTAATCAGGGGCTCATATGAACTGGCAAAAACAGGACTACGATGACATTCCCGGCACTTACGTGTTCGATGGTCAGCGGGCGCATCCCGCTTATGCAATCAACAAATTGCTGTATACCTTTAACGATGAAGCCTGTCGGGCAGAATTTGACGCCGACCCGGCCGCCTATTGCGACAAAATGGGCGTAACTGGTGAATACAAAGAGGCTGTTTTAGCACAGGACTTTCTGGGTCTTCTGCGGATGGGCGCCAATATCTATTTCCTGGCCAAAATGTGTATTCCCCGAGGCGTGTCGGTGCAGGACGCCGGCGCCGCCTTTCAGGGCATTAGTACCGAAGAATTCCAGCAACGTCTGCTCGATAAAGGCAACGGGCTGAGTGACATACTGGCGAAACGAGGAGACTACTGGAATGGCTAAAATTATTGGCGGGATCACCAGCTCACACATTCCCGCGGTGGGCAATGCAATTTCACAGGGGCTCACTCAGGAGCCTTACTGGAAACGTTTTTTCGACGGCTATGAACCAGCCAAAGACTGGTTAAAAGAAGTTAAGCCTGATTTGGTTATCGTGGTTTATAACGACCATGGCCTCAATTTCTTTTTAGATAAGATGCCAACCTTTGCCTTAGGTTGTGCCGACATCTACGAGAACGCCGACGAAGGTTGGGGATTAAAACCAACGGCACCGTTTACCGGCGATGCGAAACTGTCCTGGCATATCGCGCAATCACTGGTTGAACAGGAATTTGACATTTGTACCTGCCAGGAAATGAAAGTCGATCACGGTTTTGTTAATCCTATCCGGGCGTTGTTCGGCGATCACGTAGACTGGCCGGTAAAAGCCATTCCGCTGGCAGTGAATACGGTACAGCATCCGGTGCCCTCGGCAGCACGATGTTTAAAGTTGGGCCGGGCGCTGGGCAAAGCCCTTGAGTCTTATCCGGAAGATACCCGGGTAGTTATTCTGGGTACTGGCGGCATGTCCCATCAGTTACAGGGCGAGCGTGCCGGGATTATCGACGTTGAATTCGATTTGGAATGCATGGATAAGATTGCCACTGAGCCTGAGTGGATGACTCAGTTCAGTAATGCCGAAATAATTCGCCGTGCTGGCAGTGAAGGAATCGAAACCATTATGTGGCTGGTGATGCGCGGTGCGCTGAAAGACGACGCTGCGGTGTTGCACAAACATTACCATGCGCCTATTTCCAATACTGGTGCCGGCGTACTAGTGCTGGATAATCAGTAATCGGGTGCCCCGTCACTGGCCGTGCAACTGTTGGCGGCCGGTGACACCCGGCTTCATTCTTCCATGTTCATCATTTGTTTAAACAACACCCCTGCCTGAGTGCGGTTGATCACCTCAAGCTTACGCAACACAGCCGACGCATGCTGCTTAACCGTGGATTCAGAAATTTCCAGCTCATAGGCAATTTGTTTGTTTAACAACCCATCGGCCATCATCCGCAGTACCTTAAACTGATGGGGCGTTAATTGCGCCAGTTTATCTGCAAACGCTTTATCCTGCTGATTCTCCAGCGCTTCAATGGCTTCGTTGATGTTCTCCGGTAGCCATTGCTCGCCATCGAGCACATGGTTAACCGCTTCGGCAATTTCAGCCAGCGGGGTGGACTTCGGAATATAGCCACTGGCGCCTAAATCAATAGCCTTGCGAATTAATACCGGGTCTTCTTCTGCCGACACTATAACCACCAGCACGCCCGGAAACTGGGTACGCAGTGTAGTTAAACCGGTAAGGCCCTCGTTACCCGGCATATTTAAATCCAGAAACACCAGTTCCAGTGAGTCATCAGCTTCGATGACGCTGTAAGCTTCAGAAAATGAGGCCACTTCAGTTATGTTGTGACCCACGATGTCCACCATTGCCTGGCGCATGGCGGCGCGAAACAGCGGGTGATCATCGGCAATTAAAATACGCGTATCCAAAACTTCTACCTGACTCAGCATAACGTTATTCATAAAGTTAAGTGTACCGCAAAATCATACTGTTAAGAACAAAACGGCCAGCAAAGGCTGGCCGTTTCCATTTTATTGTTAATCGGGCATTGCCTGATTAGAAACGATAGCCAACCGTTAACTGGATAGTCATTGGGTCACCGTAGTAGCCGATAAGCGTTGTATCGCCCCCTGTACCAGGACCATAGCTACCGTCTTCGTTACGTTCAACGAAATCATAGCCGCCCACCAGATATTCTTCATCGGTGAGGTTTTTCGCATGAATACCGCCGTACCAGTCACCTTCAATGCTTTCCCAGTTCACGCTGACATTCACCATACCGTAAGCATCCTGAGCGATCAGGTCGCTGGTTTCAAACAGCAGGTAGTCATCACGGTAGTAATAGTTAGCGTTAAAGTTGAAATAACCGACACTGGTATCCAGCGCATAATTAGCGGCCAGGTTAAGTGTGTTCTCCGGCGTGCTGGCCAACCCAATCAGTGGTGGAACCGCATTGTTTTCTTTGATTTCAAAGTCAATGTAACCATAAGCGGCCGATAACGTCAGGTTATCTGTCGCAACGTACGTCAGCTCCACTTCAGCACCTTTTGCGGCCGTCGCTGATGCATTACGTAAACGCTGCTGCAGGTCTGCCGCACTATCTCCGCCTGGCTCAATACCAATGTACTGGCGATCTTCATGGTCATAAGCGAATAACGTGACATTAGCCCTAAAGCTGTCGGTGACATCGCTTTTCATACCAATTTCGTAGGAATCTACCACTTCGGGATTTACCCCAGGTTCGCTGATGCTGGCACGCGGGTTAAAGGTACCTGATTTAAAACCCTGCGAATAACTGGCGAAGAACATGGTGTCTCTGGACATCTGATACTCCACCCCAACACGCGGGGTAAAACGCGACCAGCTCTCAATTCCCAGAGTACCCGGCGAATCCAATACGCCATCGCCATCGGAATCTTCACCCAGCACCTGAGGCACTAGTTGACCGTCTGGCCGCACATAACCGGGGATCCAACCAGATTCAGGGTAAACGTTTTCAAACACCAGACCATTGAATACAATAGCCTGCTTTTCCTCATCGGTGTAACGGGCACCAACAGAAACCGACAGCTTATCGGTGATGTCGTAGTTTAACTGACCATATACCGCAACACTTTCACTGTTGTTACAACCTGAAACTTCACGGGTAAGACCCGGCGTGCCAAAGGCTGCACGGCCAAGGAAGCCTAAAATCGCTTCAAACTGGCCACATGACTCACCATCGTAGTAGTAAACACCACTTACCAGCGTAAAATTATCGCCCAGGTAGTTGGCTTGTAATTCATGGGTATCGTTTTCATCTTCATAAATGGCCGGCACATCAAAAATGTCCAGCGCGGTATTATCGAAATCAATGTTGGTTGGTGAATAACTTTCACGATGTGAGCCAATGTATTTCAGTTCCAGATTGTCTGACACATCATAACGCATCAACCAGCTGTAGCCCTCAAGCTCTACTTTATTCCAGGTCGGCAGACTGGTGTAGGAATCATAAATTGAATCCGGTACAGGCGCATCGGTTAAGATACTGGGTAACAGGCGATAACCGCCTTTGGCATTTGAGGTATCTTCGGTTTTGTCCCACCCCAGACGGAAGAATAAATCGTCGGTGATGTGCGCTTCCAGGGTTAAACGGGCCGCCCACAGATCTTTGTTGTAGTTTTCACGGTCCTGACCTTCCAGCGCACTTTGCAGGAATTCACCGTAACCATCACGGTTCAGGTTGGCGTAACCAAACCCCAGATAAACCTTATCTTCCACAAGTGGATACTGACCGGTCACTTTTACGTCTTTACGTCCATAGTTACCAACTGTCCCTTCGATATTGAAGGTGGGGTCACCCACCATATCTTTGGTAACATATTTTACCGCACCACCGATGGTGTTTTTACCATACAGAGTGCCCTGTGGCCCACGCAAAACTTCAATACGCTGTACGTCAAGTAAGTCAAGCACCGCACCCTGAGGACGGGCAACATAAACGTCGTCAATATAAATACCAACGCCTGGCTCATAACCCCACAGCGGATCCTGCTGGCCCAGACCACGGATAAAGGCGGTCAATGTGGAGTTGGTACCACGGCTGGTTTGCAGCGTGGTGTTAGGCGAGAATTGTTGCACTTCTGTTAAAACACTGATCCCTTTATTACCAAGTTCAACAGCGCCCAGCGAGGTGATAGCAACCGGAACTTCCTGCAGGCTCTCAACCGTTTTACGCGCCGTAACTTCGATTTTCTCCAGTTTACCTTTTTCGATTCCGTCTTCAGCATCCTGTGCAAAAGCGGCTTGTGAGCCTAAGCAGGCCAGCGTTACCGCCGTAGCGCAGAGTGTACGGCTAAAATTTATTTTATTACCGAATGTGTGTTTCATAGGGTGTCCCTTGTTTTAGTAAATCAAAAAATCTTTCTGAAGAACGCGGTCGAGTTAACTGTAGAGATTTTTAACAATTTCGTAACTAGTACCATCGTACTATGGGCAGATTTGTTAATGCGGGCCACACTTTGCAGCACTGATGAAGAGTCTGCGGTCACAGATTTCAATCAAAGGAAAGTAACATTATGTTGAGTTTACTCGGACTGGTTGGTGGACTGGGACTGCTTATCGTACTCACTATACGCGGCATGAATTTATTCATTGCAGCGCCGGTGTGTGCGTTAATTGTGGCACTAACAAGTGGCCTTCCCCTGTTTACCGGCGATGCAAATTTCGTCACCACTTATATGAGTGGTTTCGCAGGGTTTATTTCTGCCTGGTTTTTTATGTTCTTACTGGGGGCGATATTTGGCAAATTCATGGAAGATACCGGTGCGGCAGATTCTGTCGCCCGCTGGATAGTAGGAAAACTGGGTTTCAAACACGCGGTTGTGGCGGTGGTACTGGCCTGTGCCATCTTAACCTACGGCGGCGTGAGTTTGTTTGTGGTCGCTTTCTCAGTGTACCCCATGGCACTCAGCCTGTTTAAAGACGCCAATTTGCCGCGCCGCTTTATTCCGGCCACCATGGCATTTGGCTCGGTAACATTTACCATGACCTCAGCCGGGTCACCGGAAATTCAGAACTGGATCCCGATTAAATACCTTGGCACCTCGCCTTTTGCTGGCTGGGAGGTCAGTCTGGTGGTGGCAATCTTCATGGCATGCTTTGGCTATTGGTGGCTTAAGCGCATGATAGGTAAAGCTATTGCTAAGGGTGAAAAATTTGAGGAACGGGCCTCCGATCCTAAAGTACCGGTACGTGATTTACCTCATCCGTTAACCGGCGTTTTGCCTTTGGTAGTGGTGCTGGTACTTAGCTTCTGGCTACACGAATCACTGGCTCAGTTGGCCCTTATCGTGGCGCTATCCGGTGGTGTTTTAACCCTTATGCTGATTAACTTTCAGTATTTCCACGACCTCTCTAAAGCCGTTAATACCGGAACCACCGGGGCACTGGTGGCTATTGGTAATACCGCAGCAGTAGTAGGGTTTGGCTCGATCGCCAAAAACACCGAAGCTTTTCAGGCTACGGTAGAGGTCATGGCCAACCTGCCCGGTAACGAACTTATCGGCGCCGCCGTGGCGGTGAGCGTCATTGCCGGGTTAACCGGTTCTGCCTCGGGTGGCCAGGCCATTGTATTGCCATTAATCGGTCAGCACTATATCGACCGCGGCGTTGAACCCGAAGAATTACACCGTATTGTCGCCATCTCCTCCGGCGCACTGGACTCTTTGCCGCATAATGGTTACGTTGTGACCACTATTCGGGCAATTTGTCATGAAACGCACAAAGCCGCCTATGGTTCTGTGGCAGCGTTAACCGTTGTGGTGCCGCTCATCGGTTTAGCAATGGCTATCGCGCTGTTTAGTTTGTTTTAAGGAGATACCATGGCACGGATATTCTTATTATGCTGCGCACTACTGTTGGCCCTGCCAGCAGTAACTACAGCAGCTGAAGAAGTGTTACTCACCAGCAAAGAACGCTTTAGCATGCCTTCATACACAACTGTTGGCGGGCGAACAATTAAGTCGCTGCAAGTAGGCTGGGAAAGCTACGGCAAACTTAATCAGGCCAAAGATAATGTGATTCTGATCACCCATTATTTCTCCGCCAACTCCCACGCTGCCGGTAAATATCATCCCGATGACGCAGCGCCGGGCTATTGGGATGCGATTATCGGCCCGGGCAAAGCCATCGATACTGGCCAGTATTTTGTCATCAGCGTGGATAGCCTCGCCAATCTCAACGCCAACGCTCCTAATGTGATCACCACCGGCCCGGCCAGTATTAACCCCGACACCGGGAAGCCTTACGGCCTCGATTTTCCGGTAGTCACCATTAAAGATTTTGTTAATGTGCAAAAAGCGGTGCTAGAAAGTTTGGGGATAAGTAAACTGCACGCTGTTATCGGGCCATCCATGGGATCCATGCAGGCGCTTGAATGGGCAGCCAGTTACCCCGACTGGGTGCCACGCATGATATCAGTAATTGGCACCGGTGACAGCGACGCCTGGACCACAGCGGCTTTAGAGCAATGGGCCATTCCTATTCGACTCGATAAGAACTGGCAGGACGGCAACTATTACGACAGCGAACCACCTGTAGATGGCCTTGCTGCTGCACTGATGTTAATTACCCAACAAGCGCTGCACCCACTGTACTTTAATCAGCAAGGTGAGAAGCTCAATTATCACCCGCTGGAAACCGGGCCATTGAGCAGTATTCGCAAATCGCACAGTATTGTTACCTGGTTAACTAATCGTGCCCGCTCAAGAGCGGAAAAAATGGATGCCAATCATTTACTGTATCTGGTGCGCGCCTGTCAGCTGTTTCTTGCCGGCAACGGCGACTCACTGGCGCAAACCATGCAGTCTGTGAAAGCAAAAACCTTATTCTTGCCGGCTTCAAATGATTTACTATTAATGCCTTACATGGCGCAAAAAGCCCACGAAGCTTTACAAAAGCGGGGTAAAGACAGTCGCTATGAAGAGCTCAGCGGCAGTCTTGGTCATTTCGATGGCGTAGTGAGCATCAAACAAAAAGCCGATGCGATTGAAGCATTTTTAAAGTATTAACAGGGACATTAATTAATGAAGACAACCTTAAAAACGGCTTTGGGCTTCGGCCTTGTCGCTTTCGCGCAAGGCAGTATCGCTCAGCAGGAAAGCAGCTTACAGCTTGATACCGACGCGATTACCGTGTCAGGGTTATCCTCTGGCGGCTTTATGGCCACCCAGTTTCATCTGGCCAACAGCGATAAAGTGACCGGTGCGGCAATGCTGGCATCAGGCCCCTATTACTGTGCACAAAACGATATTGCCGTAGCCCTTGGTCAGTGTGTTGATAAAGTGAATTCACCGCTGGATGTTAAGGCACTGAGTGCGCAGGCCAAAAGCTGGGAAGAGTCCGGTAAAATTCCACCGCTGGCTAATTTAAAAGACGACAAAGTATGGTTGCTGCACGGTACTGCCGATACGCGGGTCAACTCAGCCGTAAGCGACGCCTTGTATCAACAGTACCAACAGTGGGTACCGGCTGAACAGCTGACCTATGTTAACGACAAACCCTTTTCTCACGTGTTTCCCACCGTCGATGCCGGTGGCAGCTGTCTGGACTCCGCTTCGCCTTATATCGGTAAATGTGAGTATGATGCCGCTGGCGAATTGCTCACTGCGCTGTTAGGTGAACTAAATACCCCTGATGACGTATTAGAAGGTGAAGTAATTTCCTTTGATCAACAGGAAATTGCCGGCGATGATGCCAGCACGCTGGCCGACAAAGGTTACGCTTATATCCCGGCATCATGCAGTAATGGCGAAGCCTGCCGCGTACATGTGAGTTTCCATGGTTGTAATCAGTATGCCCAAGCCGTTGATATGGCTTATATAGAACAGACCGGTCTTAACCGTTGGGCCGATGACAACCAGTTAGTAGTGATTTACCCGCAAACCCGAAAATCGTTAATCATGCCAATGAATCCGCAGGGATGTTGGGATTGGTGGGGGTATACGTCAGACGCCTACGCAACCAGTGAAGGGCCGCAAATTAAAGCGGTAAATGCTTTTATTGATTTTCTAGCCACACGCTAAGGATTATTTTCTATGTCATCTTACAATATTTTTATTACCGGTGGTGCCAGTGGTATTGGTTATGGTATTGCCGAATTTCTAGGCGCTCAGGGACACACCATTCTGGTAGCCGACATCAACGCCGACGCCGCCGCTGAAGCTTGTCAGAAACTGGCCGACAAAAACATTAAGGCACTCCCTGTTGAAGTTGACGTCACCAACGCAGAACAGGTAGGCGCCCTGCCCGCCAAACTCAAAGATACGCCAGTCGATATTCTGGTTAATAATGCCGGTATTCAGCACGTGTCTAAAATTGAAGACTTCCCACCAGAAAAGTGGCAAATGCTGATCAATATTATGCTGGTTGGCCCGGCGTTACTTACTCAGGCGTTTATGCCTGGTATGCGCGAAAGAGACTTCGGCCGGATTATTAATATTGGCTCTATTCATTCAGTCGTTGCCTCCCCGTTCAAGTCGGCTTATGTCGCGGCAAAACACGGGTTACTGGGCTTTTCGAAAACCATTGCGCTAGAGACCGGTGACGCCAACATCACTATTAATACGGTGTGTCCGGCTTATGTGAAAACGCCTCTGGTAGAAAAACAGATCGCTTCACAGGCTAAGGAAAACGGCATCAGCGAAGAAGAAGTGGTGAATAAAATTATGCTTGAGCCAATGCCGAAAAAGCAATTCATCAGTCTGGAAGAACTGGGCGAAACAGCGGCCTTTTTAATGAGCAGTGCTGCCCGCAACATTACCGGCCAAACCATGATTTTAGACGGTGGCTGGACCGCCAGATAAACCCCGGCCATATGAGCAGGAGATGCTTAATATCGCCTCCTGCTTTATTTTGCGCATAAGGTTATGGTAATGTCGCCTCAGGAAGTGGGGAAGACGAACAACATGCCATACAACACCGTTGGATTAATCGGTAAAGCGGCCCACGAAGGTGCCCATGTAAGCCTCAATGCATTAGCGGATTATCTTCGCGCCAAACAATGCACCATTCTTGTTGAAGAAAGCGTCGCCCAGGAAATGGATGGCGATGACTTCACCGTTTGCGACCTTGTCTCTATTGGTAAGCAGGCCGACCTTGCAGTAGTGGTTGGCGGCGATGGCAATATGCTTGGTGCTGCTCGCGTACTCTCCCGCTTTAATATTCACGTAGTAGGCGTTAACCGCGGTAACCTGGGTTTTCTTACCGATATCCATCCGGATGAAGTGGTTCAGCAAATGGATCTTATCTATAACGGTGAAACCATGGTTGAGCAACGCTTTCTGCTGGAAGTAGAAGTGTATCGCCACGAGCAGCTAAAAAGTAACAACTCGGCGGTTAACGAAGTGGTGCTGCACCACGGCAAAGTTGCCCACATGACCGAGTTTGAAGTGTTTATTGACGATCAGTTTGTGTTTAGTCAACGTTCAGACGGGCTGATTGTAGCAACTCCCACAGGTTCCACAGCCTATTCCTTATCTGGTGGCGGCCCCATTTTAATGCCACACCTTGATGCACTAACGCTGGTGCCCATGTTTCCGCATACCTTAAGTAGCCGGCCCATTGTGGTTGACGCTAACAGCACCATTTCCATGCGGGTTTCCAAAGCCAATGTAGACAGCGTACAGGTTAGTTGCGACAGCCATATTGTCCTCCCGGCCCTGCCCGGTGACGAAATTCGGGTCAGAAAAAGCAACGACAGGCTGTCGTTGGTGCACCCTGCCGGTTACAGCTATTTTAATGTACTGCGGAAAAAGCTCGGTTGGGGCAGCAAACTGTTTTAGCACTTTTCGTATATTAGTCCAAAGTGTATCTGTACAGTGTGGCTGCATTTACGCTAACCTGACGATATGTGATGTATTTTTGTACCGCTGACTTTTAATGTAATTAAACTACTCAAACTGTATGGATTTGTCGGATAGCCTACCTGATATATACACCGAAGTGACTGTTGATTCTTTTGCTAACACACATGGTGGCAGACAACGTTCAGAAGCCCTGCTGTACTTCGCCAGTTTTGGCATCCGTTATCAAACTGAATTCGGTTTTTCCTTGCATAGTGAATTCGGTTTTTCCTTGCATAGTGAATTGTGGTTAACTGACAACCAGTCGATCTCCAACATCGTTGGCGACGAACAAGGAGTGAGTAACATTGAGGCCAACGAGGCCGGTCTTCACATTGGTATGTTAGCCGCAGGCTACCAAACTGAATCCTGGTCGTGGTTAATCGGCGTATACGACATAAATTACTACTTTGACGTGCTCGATAGTGCCAACCTGTTTGTACACAGTGCTTTTGGCATGGGCTCCGTATTTGGTATCAGCGGTCCCAATGGCCCGAGCACTTACCCGCAACCCGGTTTAACCGCCAGGTTTGCTTATCAGCGCGGTAAGCATTCAGTGCAATTTGCTGTCGCTGATGGCGAGCCCGGCGACCCTTTTTTTTATTATCATACCGCCTCCCAGGAAGAGAAACGCATCAACCTGATGGTTGTAACGGAATATGCTTACGTGTCAGCACAGAGTAAATTGCTGGCCGGATGGTGGGGCTATAATGATGACTCCGTAGTGCTACAAAATGCCGGCGCCAGCCGGGGCAAAAATAACGGTTTATATTTGCGCACCGAACACCGCTTTAAACCATTACCTTCAGATCATCAGATCACCGTGTTTGGTCGGGCCGGCGTTGGCGCCAGCAAGTTTAATTTTTTCGATGAGTTTTATTCTGTTGGTCTGCAGGTAAGCGGTGAATTGTGGGGCGTTGGCGACGAGAAGTTCGGCCTCGCCATTGCTCACGCCCGAACCTCGAACGTAAGGTCTGAGGAGTATGGTAGCGATGAAACCGCCCTGGAACTCACCTATGCTGTAACGTTAAATAAAGGCCTGACTGTTCAGCCCAGTTTGCAATGGATTGGCTCCCCGGGTGCCGCCCGTGATGCGGATGACGCCGTCGTTTTGGGCTTACGTTTTAGCTGGAGTTTTGACTAAATCGTCTGCAACCAGGCAACAAACTTTCTGGCTTCCATGGCGCTTTGCAGCGGCACATATTTTTTATTGTGACGGTCTTCAAAAGCAACGTTGAATTTGTTCACAGAAATATTGGATATAGGTGGTTTTACATTAATACGTAAACCATTAGTTGTTTGAATCATAGCGTGTCTTATTTTTTTAATTATTGGAAAAAGCAGATCTGAATGGCGGGTGGTCGATCAGAAAAAGAGAGTTAGTGAAGTAAAAGGCTGGTTATTACCAGCCCTTAAAATCGTAAGCTTTATAATGCAACCACATTAGATGCTTGTGGGCCTTTCTGGCCCTGTTCAATAATAAATTGAACTTGCTGGCCTTCTGCCAGTGACTTAAAGCCTTCAGAAGCGATAGAACGGAAATGAACGAAAACGTCTTTGCCGCCGTCATTAGGTGTTAAAAAACCAAAACCTTTATCGTCATTGAACCACTTTACTACGCCGTTTACAGGATCAGACATAATTGAAACCTTTTTATTAAATATTAAGTGCGATGGCGTGCCATCGGTGAAGCTATAGATACGAAGAAAACATTTACCAGTAAAGCAAATGTAAATACAAGTTCGACTTAATTGAATAAAAAGCAGAAAAAGAGACGCATAATGCAGTAAGGGATAAAGCTTTAACTTTCTAAAGCCCAGCCAAGGTACGCTAATCCCGCAGGCAAGTAAAGCGGTTTATTTTTTATTATTTTGCCAGTAATGGTACGCCCCCTGCTGCATTCCATTGTAGCAATGAAAGCCACAGCCCTTAAAAGCTCACTGAACAAAAACTCCCCACATTTTAAGCAATGGCCTGGTTTATAGTATGGTTCAGCCCACACAATGCAGCAGGTTATTCACTCAGTGACAGAGTGACTGACAACCGGGGGCCTGCCAAAATTGATTTGAGTTCACTTGCCGAAACGTTATTAACGCGCGCTAAGCGCGTTAAACTCCAACTGTTATTGTCGTAGTAAATAACCAGGGAATTGCCGAGATAGAGAATAATATCACCGGGTTGAGCCGCTATCTGTTCATCGTTACGCGGTAAACTAAACCCTAAATCTCCTACCTTTTCCATGTTGGCGTAATCGCGCATTTCAATAGTCATAGCCCCCTGCTGTAACTTTTTCCTTAGCGCAGCGGCCGAGGAATTATCGGTAAAATCGGCGGTAAGCGTATGCTCACCCACATTAATAATCAGCATGGGGGTTCTCCCTGGTGATGTACCGCAATTGGCGGTAAAACTAATAAACAGGCAGAGTCCTGTTATCCAGCACGCATTACCCGCGATAATTCGGGAGAAAGTTGCCATATTGCCTTTTCCTTTGTTAACGAGACAGCCGGGCTGTCCATACGGCAAGTGTCGAAGCGACCAGCAAAATCAGGGCGCTGGCAGCAAAGGTGGTCATGTAGCCTTCCAGATCATATAGCACCCCGCCAAGCGTTAAGCCGAGCGCAATCGAGAGCTGGATAATGGCAACCATCAACCCACCACCGGCTTCGGCATCATTGGGGAACGTTTTTGGCACCCAGGCCCACCAACCCACAGGCGCTGCGGTGGCAACGAGCCCCCACACGCCAAGCAGCATAACAACCGCAGCAAAGAGATTTCCAAACAGCGTGAGGCTAAGCGCAATAAGGGCAAGGATCACCGGCATTAAGATAAGAGTCGGATAAAAAGCATGCTTAAGCGGTATGTTTATCACCATGGTGCCGACAAAACCCATAATGCCGATAAACATCAGCAGCAGTGATAAGGTGGTTACCTCTACACCGATTACCGTTTCCAGGAAAGGCCGGATATAAGTATAGAGGCTGAACTGCCCCAGAAAAAACAAGCCGACGGCCAGCATGCCAACCACAACGACTTTTCGCTTTAATTGCGTAAACACGGCAAATATACCCGCTGCCTCCTGTTCCTTGGCTACCGGCGGCATGGATGGCAGGCTCAGTGACTGCCAGATAAAGGTGATCACAGCAATAGGGATAAGGCTTAGAAACGCACCACGCCAGCCTATCAGCTCGCCAAGGTAAGCGCCCAGTGGCGCAGCAATTACCACAGCAAGTGCGTTACCACTGTTAAAAACGGCCAGTGCTTTTGACACCTTATCTTGTGGTACAAGCCGCATGGCTATGGCTGCCGACATTGACCAGAACCCACCAATAACAACCCCGATCAACGCCCTGCCAATCATATACATGGTGTAATTAGCGGCTAATCCGATAATGGCCCCGGAAATGCCCATGATAACGGTAAGTAAAAGCAACAATGCTTTTCGGTTCACATTGGCAGTCAGTGATGAAATAAACAGGCTGGTCACTACCGCAAATGCGCCGGAAATGGCAATGCCCTGGCCGGCCATACCGTTGGTGATCTGCAGTGTGTCAGCGATTGGCGTAAGCAGACTAACCGGCATAAATTCAGAGGCGATCAAGGTAAAGACACAGATGGTCATAGCAAAAACGCCGCTCCAGTAGGCTTCGGGCGTCTCTGTTGTCAGTGTGTTTTGTTGCGTATTCATAAACGGCTTTCTTTGATGATTAATCACCCTCCACGGTATAAACGCTTTGCTGGCAGCATTGACCGTGCAGGAATGGGTTTAGAGGCAGTTATGTTGACACAGACACATAATTTAATTAATAGTCTTAATCTCAATGAACTGCTGAGGATAATTCATTAGTGACGATAAATAAGCTTGATGATTTACAGGTCTTCCTTGCCATCGCCGAGGCTGGAAGCTTCGTAAAGGCGGCAGCGAAGCTGGGTTTATCCGCCTCGGCGCTTAGTCATAAAATGCGTGGACTTGAGGAGCGTTTAGGCCTGAGGTTACTGGCGCGAACCACCCGAAATGTGTCTCCCACGGAGGCCGGAGAACGCCTGATAACGTCACTTCAGCCCTTATTTCAGCGCATTAATCAGGAAGTCGATGCGTTGGGTGAATTGCGGGATACACCTGCCGGCACTCTCAGAATTTCATGTACCGATGATCAAATAGAATTATGTATAAGACCGAAACTGAATAAGTTTCTCAGATCCTATCCAGACATTACCGTTGAGTTTTATGTTGACTACGGTTTTTCCAATGTGGTGACAGAACGATTTGATGCAGGCATCAGACTGGGTGAGGCAATCAGCCAGGATATGATAGCCATCCCTGTAGGCCCTGAAATTCGCTTAGTGGTTGTTGGCTCACCGGCTTATCTGCAAGCAAACGGGATGCCTCAGACGCCTTATGAACTTACCTCATACGATTGCATCGACATCCGCCACAAGCCCAATGGTAATATTTACGCCTGGGAATTTGAGGAAAACGGTAAAGAATTCACCGTCAGGGGGCAAGGTCAGCTGGTATTTAACAGTACCATGCATGTACTGAATGCCGCTGTTGACGGCATTGGTCTGGCGTATGTGCCAGAGCCATTGGCAGAACCTTATGTCGCACAAGGAAAACTTATAAAAGTACTCACCGATTGGAGTAATTATTTTCCCGGCTTTCATCTTTATTACCCGAACAGGCGTCAAAATTCACCTGCATTCAAAGCCTTTGTCGACGCCTTTCGATACCAGCATGAGACAGATTAAACACGTTTTCACCCGGTTTCGTAACGGCATTTTTTTAAGATGGTAACAACACACCCACCGTCGTTATCCGGTAGGGAACAAACCTCGCAACAAATCTGCTTAAACCGCAACTAACAGGACTAAATACCCGGCCCCTGACGACAATGTAAACGGGGTATTCAAAGCAACCATAAACACTCTCCCCTACCACATCGATTAGTGATTGAGTGTAGTGGCTGGCGCCGGGTAGTCGCCCAGCCCGGCCAGGTACATTAAGCTTTAACGTTCCAGTCTACTCATCGTATAAGTGAGAATAGATCACTCTCAGGGTGCGCTGCAGATTCTGCTTGGCCATCGGCCAGTAAATAGAAATATTATCAATATTGTCATGGTTGCAGTCTGCGCTTAAACGCGACTCCATGTCTTTTAAAGGCGCCGAATTAATAGTGCTGATCACACTGATTAATCGCCGGGCACCCATAAGTATGGCCCGGTGGTCGTCGGCCATCACGGCCTCATCCATAATCCGCGTAGCCTCTGCGAGCTTATCCATCAGACTGGTTAGCGATGTCGCCATTGAGCTTACCTGATGGCTGCTTTGCAGATAATACAGCAAATCGAACCAGGTATTGGGATCCGGCGGCATCGCCAGGTCGGCAAAGTCGGGTTTTTCGCGTACCTGCACAGTGGCTTCCTGGGCTTGCTGCAATTCAACCTTCTGTGCTTCTACCAGTGCTTTTTCCTGCTCCGCCAGTTTGGACTCGCTGTCTTTGAGTTTCTCCTGAGCCTGTTGTAACGCCTTCTCACGACTTTCGAGCTGTGATTTTCGTTCACTGAGTTCACCTTCCAGCGAGCTGAGCTGTGCATGTAGATCGGATTGTGACGAATTCTGCTGGGTTAACGACTGTTGGGACGCCGCGTATTCACGCTGGACCGTTGCCAATTGTTCGGTAAGCAATTGCTGCTGCTCCTCAAGCTGCTCGATACTGCTCTGGCTCGATTTCAGGGCTGACTGCTGCTCCTGCACCTGCGCCTGAAGTTTCGCTTCCTGCTCTTCCTGCTGGGCTAACTTTGCCTCTAATGCCTGCGCCTGCTCTTTGGAGCGGTTCAGTTCCTGCTGGAGTTTCTGTTCTTCGCTTTGGGTTAAAGAAACCTTTTCTTCGGCGTCAGCCAGTTCATTCATACTTGACTGCAGCTTGTTTTGCATCGCGGAGTTTTGACTCTGCGCTTCTTCAAGAGCTTGCTGTAACTGTTGTTTCTGCGCTTCAATTTCTTCGTGATGCTTACGCCACTGCTCATCACTACCCAGCATCATTTCTTTTTGCTTAGCTGCGCGCTGGGCGACATCAGCCATTTCCGACTTCAGCTGTTCCAGCTTGTTTTGCTGTGATTCGCGCTCGAGTTTTTCGGCTTCCATCTGTTTATGACGGTTATCCAGCTCCGCTTCTGCCGCTACCAGTTTAGCCTGCTTGGCGGCCAGTTCGTTAGCCAGAGTTTGCTGCTCTGCCTGCCATTTTTGCTCGCTTTGCTGGATAGCCTGCTGTTGCTGAGTGGATTTTTGCTGCATTTCACTGAGCTCTTCCTGCAGCTTGGCAAAGATAGCCTGCTGACGGGCTTTTTCCTGTTTTTCCGCCTCAGTTTGTTGTTTGGCTTCTGACAGGATCTGCTCAGTTTGCTGTAACTCCGCCTGCTTGGCCTGCAGTGCCTGCTGCAATGCTTCATGTTCAGCCTTACGCCGGGCATCCGCTTCTGCCACCTTCGACTGCTGCTGGGCCGAACGGCTCTCAATATCGGCCAGTTCATTCTGCAGTTGCGCCAGGCGTTCCTGCTGGGCAACTTTTTCCTGTTTATCCTGCTCGGCCTGCTGCTTGATTTCAGCCAATGCCGTTTGCGTAGATTGCAGCTGTGACTGTTTGGCCTCGAGCTCTTTTGCCAGTTGTTCAGCATGTGCCTGCATATCGCCTTTCTGCTGGGAAGACATTGTCTCGAGCATCTGCATCTCGTGCTGCAAGTGGTCGATATGGCGAGCTTTGCCCTCGGCTTCAGCCTGCATTTTCTGATACGCCATCGCCAGTTCGCGGCGCTCCAGCTCTGCCTGCTCACTCGCTTTACGCTGGTTGGCCAGTTGCTCGCGTAATTTTTCCGATGCCTCACTGGAACTGGTTAATTGTGATTGTAAAGCAGCTATCTGACCGCTGACATCACCAATCTGCTTGTCTTTATCTTCGATGGAAGCCTGTAAACCGGCGATTTCTGCCACGTAATTTTCGACCGCTTTTTGTTGCTCTGCCTGCTGTTGCTCCAAGCGCAATGTTTCCTGCTGACTCTGCTCCAGTTGCTGTTGTGCTTCGCGATATTTACGCTCGCTGTATTGCAGCGCGTCGGCTATCTGATTGCGTTGTTTTTCCAGACTGCCTACTTTCATACTGGAGCGTTCGAGCTGCGCCTCTAATGCAGCATTAGCCTGCTGACTTTCTTCCAGCATTTCACGGTTTTGGGTGTAATCAGACTTCAGACTGGCCAGATGCTCACTGATATCTTTGTGGGCCTGCTGCAGCTCTGAGATAGTTTCAATTTTTTCAGACAGAGTGACTTCGGCATCCTGTAACTTAAGTTCGGCCTGCGCCAGAGTTTGCTCCGTTTCTGCCAGCGCTTCCTGCTGTTGCGCCAGTTGATGCTGGCTGCTGGCCAGTTGCTGTTGTTTAGCCTCAACTTCCAGCTCTGCCGCTTCGCGTAATTTAACTGCCTCAGCACGAGCCGCTTTAGCTTGTTCAATGGCACGTAAGTCAATCCAGATACAGATAATGCCCTGTAATTTAGCGTCTCTCAGAATTGGAATAAGCGTGAGTTCGCAAGGTAATACGCGCTGCTGATACTGATGTTGCCAGCTCAGGGTAACCACCTGACCACGGCTTCCAACGGTTTCCAGCTTTTGCCTGAGGGTTTCTGTATTGGTTGCGGCGCCATGCAGCTCAGGGGCAGTTAACTGCAGTCCAAGCATTTCTTCTTCATCCTGAATACCAAAGAAAGCACAGGCGGCAGAGTTAAACTGCGTAAAGCAATCATTGGTTAGCAGTGCTACCGGCACACTTGCATACTTCACCAGGCGCTCAAAGCGACTGTTCAGGTAATCCTGCTCTTCGCGGCTACCAATCCAGCACACATATTCTTCAGGGATCTCACTGATTTTGTTGGCATGCAGGGTTGTCGAAAAGGTTTTGTTGGTACCGCATTTTAAACGGGCCGGAAACTCTCGTGCCTGATCGTGCCTGTCCAGCCGCTGAGTTAACTTTTCGGTTTCCACTTTATCCGTGAACAACTGATAAAATGACTGTGACAGCAGTTGCTGACTGTTCATATCCAACTGACGACAAAGGGTTTGGTTAACTTCTTTAATATCACCTTCGCGATTAAATACCGCGATACCCATTGGTGAATGATCGGTAAACATACTCAGACGGTCTTTGGCTTCGGCGACATCGTGGGTCAGGGCTTCCACTTCGGTATGATCCTCGATAATCCCCATAGCAGCACCCGACTCTCCCGCCAGTGCCTGCAACACCACTTGCAGCGACAGGCGTTGCCCGTCATCCCTTTCAACGCTGAGCGCCTGACGCCTGGTCGTCATTTTGTCACGGTTTTGATGGAGTGATTTAAAGCCTTCATCAAACTGCTTGAGCTCACTAACCGGTTTCCCTTTAATGTACATCAGGTCGGTTTTAAACAGGCTCAGAAATGCCCGGTTGGCGTCAACAAATCTACGCTCAGCATCGAGCAAATAGACCGGTTGTGTAGCAGTGGAAACCACTGCATTAAAACGCTGAATTGCAACGTCCCGCTCTGTTTTGGCGCGAGTTATCTGCCGGCAATCGGCAACCGAAATGTGCGCAATGGGTAAGTCAGACTCACTGGTATGCTCAGCCAGAGCACCACAACACGTTACCGGTATAAGGCTGTCATCTTTTGCCAGCAAAGACGTATTCACCTCAAGCACTTCGCCGCTCGCCAGTCGCTCCAGCGCACCACTAAGCATTTGCTGATCGCGTGCGTCTACCCGTTGTATAAACTCATCCATCGACAGCTCGCCGGGCTCAATGCCGAGCCAGCCGGCTAAACTTTCATTAACTGTAAGCTGTTGAGCGGCAAGATTAATTTTCGCCAGGCCGAGGCTCTGGCCGTCGAATAATCCGCTGACATGGTCAAGCATGGCGGCTGAATCATCCAGACGCTGCTGGTAATTCTGCACATCCTCAACAATGATCATCATTTGTGCTTCTGCCGCCTGGCTGAGCGCTGGGTTAATCCGCAACCGGTATGCCCTCTGCCGCTGACCAAGCACACACTGAATAGCCAGCTCCCGGCTGGCACCGCTGGCCTGACTAATTAATTGTTGTGCTTCGACCGGCAGCAAGTCTGCCAGCCCTTTGCCTTTCACGGTATCGGCGTTCTGGCCAAGTAAGTATGCCCCCGTGCGGTTCGCATAAGTCACCGTCAGTGCTTCATCAACCAGGATAACCCCTACACTCACTGCATTTAAGCGCTCCTGCTGCACAGTGAGCAGCGAATTGGTTTTATTAAGCTTTGCGTTGAGTCGGCTACGCTTGAAAGCGCCAAATAAAATTACCAGTAACAACAAGCCTGCGCAGGCAATAGCAGCATAGGCCAGCAGATTAAACTGGCCCGGCGATAACGCCTGCAAGGAAGACGGGAAAGCATAAACATTGGGTGCCACAGCACTGAGCAGTAACAATCCCTTGTTCTGAAGATAATTTCTCTGGCTACAAGCGCTCATAATCTACATTCGACAACGTGATTAGGGTAAAAATTAAACTATACGTCAGATTTATAAAGTTGCTATGTAGGATTATTTAAAAACGTTTAAATTTGTATACGTGAAAAATATTAAGCCGTGTATTTTCAGTCACCTGACATTTACCCGGCAAAGATAGGTATAAATAACATGGCTTTAGCCTGGTTTATTTAACTACACCAGAAATGCTAACCTGTCACAGCTTCTGAAAAACTTTTTTTGTTGGATTATCAGTATCTTGCCTGATTAATTGCGTGAATTACGCTAAGCAGCATTTATCTCTACAGGAATACTGTATATATTTACACATACTGTATATTCATCTAGTCAATCTGTGAGGCATTTATGTTATCGCATTTATCGGTTAAAAACTTCGCTGTAGTGAAAGAAATCAACATTGCCTTTGAGACCGGCATGACAGCGATGACCGGTGAAACCGGTGCTGGTAAATCCATTGCTATCGACGCACTAAGCTTATGCCTTGGTGAGCGTGCCGATGCATCGGCAGTAAGAAAAGGCGCTGATAAGGCGGAAATCATTGCCTATTTTTCGTTGCTTGATGCGCCTCTGGCGAGGAACTGGCTGGATGAAAATGACGTGGTACTGGATGACGATCCCAACACCTGCTTTATTCGGCGACTGATCTCAAAAGAAGGCCGATCAAAGGCGTTTATCAATGGCGTGCCGGTGGCGCTTCAGCAGTTAAAGCAGCTGGGGCAGTTTTTACTGGCGATCCACGGGCAAAATACACACCTGCAGTTATTAAAAGACGATGTACAACGCAAACTGCTGGATGATTTTGCCGAACACGGCTCGTTACTCTCTGCAACGGCATCGGCATATAAGCATTGGCAACAACTGGCAAAGGAGCTAAGCGCCCTTGAACAGGCTGCCCAGCAACGTGCCGACAGAGAGCAGTTGTTAAGCTATCAGGTAGCTGAACTGGACGAGTTTGCCTTAGCAGAAGGCGAATTCAGTGAGCTTGAAGCTGAACACAAGCGCCTGAGCAATGGCCAGACCCTGCTCGAGGAAGCACAAAAGAGCTTTTACCATTTATATGAAGCCGACGAATTTAACGCCTTGTCAGCTATCCAGACCAGCATTGATAAACTCAGTAATCTGGAAGATCACGACCCAGCATTAACCCCCATTGTAGCAATGCTAAACGAAGCCGCCATACAGGTGGAAGAGTCAGCGAATGAGCTACGCAGTTATTGCGATCAGCTGGAAATCGATCCAATGCGTTTGCAGCAGGTTGAAAAGCGCTTTGCCCAGGCCATGGAACTGGCCAGAAAGCACCAGGTAATGCCCGAAACACTGTACGATCATCATCAGCAACTGGCTGAAGAGCTGGCCGGTCTTAGTGCCAATACACAAAGACTGACATCGTTGCAGGAAGAACTGGACAACAGCCACGCTAAGTATATCGCAGCCAGTGAAAAACTCTCACAAAGCCGCTATAACGCTGCAGGAAAGTTAGCCGAAATGGTTCAGACACAGATCCGCACCTTAAATATGCCCCACGCAGAATTCTTCATTGATGTGATCTACGGCGAACAGGCACGTCCCTCTGCAGTGGGTATGGATACCGTGGTCATGAAAGTAGCGACGAACCCGGGGCAACCGCAGGATCGACTGGATAAAGTGGTATCTGGCGGGGAATTATCCAGAATTGGCCTGGCTTTACAGGTGATCAGCCGTGATACCAGTCTGACCCCCACGATGATTTTTGACGAAGTGGATACCGGTATCAGCGGCCCCACGGCTTCGATAGTAGGTCAATTATTACGCCGTCTCGGTAAGGAAAATCAGGTCATGTGTGTTACCCACCTGCCGCAGGTAGCGGCGCAGGCGCATAATCAGCTGTTTGTGACCAAAACAACCGAAAACAGCGAAACCCAAACCCATATTTTAGCGCTTACTGAACAAGCCAGAATTGATGAGCTGGCACGTTTACTGGCGGGTGATAAAATTACCCCCAATGCGCTGGCTAATGCCAAAGAATTACTTGATAATGCTCTAGCGAACTAAATTGCAATTCATTGGTCAAAGTTGACGTGCCGGTGTTGAGCGATTAGCATGCTCGGCACCGATAGCGTCTGCAATGACTGTCCAACGCGCCTAACAGCCTGGCATGCAGACCAAATAATAACGAATACTTACTGTAATAATTGGATTTATCTGTTAATGAAGCTGTCTCACCTGATTGTTGTGCTTTCACTTACTTTTTTATCAACTGCATGTTCTAACTGGATTTACCGGATAGATATTCCTCAGGGTAACTTTTTGGACGAGCAGGACGTAAAAAAACTGCGCATCGGAATGACAAAAGAACAGGTTGAGTTTGTTCTGGGCCGCCCAATCCTCAAAGACGCCTTCGATAAAGACACCTGGTATTACTACTATGAAATGAAGCGTGGTATGGAAAAACGCGGCGAAGACTTCGAAAAAAGCCTGATTATTACTTTTAAAGACGACCGTGTAGAAACCGTAGACAGCGACTTTGAACTGTCGGAAGATTTCAATACGCCGCTTGAGCAGTAACGCCATTCAGTATGGCTTGCTTCCCGAAATACTGAGCAAGCCATTATCCGCTTCTTGTTTTGTCAAATAATCCCTCCCCCACTTTGCTTGCCTTTTACCGCTTCAGACATATTTTGAAATTATTTTAAAGTACGCCCATTACCCCCCTCGTGCTAAGGTTGGCCGGTCTTTAATTTATTCTGATCAAGTGCATTATGAAAAATCGTTTAATGAACAAGCTTCGCCTGGCTCCCTTGTGTTTCGTGATGGGTACGGCGCTTTCTGGTTGTGTTATCAATGTCGGCGGTCACAGCTCTTCCGACTATGATGGCAATGTAAACCGGGTATTTGGCAGCATCAGTGTGTCGGAAAATCGACAGGTAGGTTCACTGACTACGGTAAATGGTGGCATTACCCTCAGCGATAATGTTAAAGCGGATGAACTAACCACCGTCAATGGTGGTGTTACCGTAGGCAATTTTTGTGAAATTGACGGGATTACCGTGGTGAACGGTGATATTGAAGCCGGTCAGCAACTGGTTTCAGGTGACAGTATCGAGTCGGTTAATGGTGATATCATCCTGGGTTTCGGTGCTAAAGTTGACGGCAGCCTGATTACCGTAAATGGAGACATTGAAGCCGCCGACCTCACTCTCACAGACAACATCGAAACGGTTAACGGTGACATCCGTATTAGTGGTAATAGTGTTATCGACGGCGATATCATTTATGACGATCCGGAAAATAATGACAACCCTTCAACTCCGACATTATCGATTGCTGATACCGTCCGGTTAAACGGTGAGATTATTTTAGAACGTGATGTTAAGCTTGAAATTCCGGACACTATGACATCAAAAGTCCGCTACAAGAGCTCGGCAATGTAATGCAACAATTCTCAGATTTAACCGTTCAGAATAGTCATGGTGACGATATTGCCATGCAGGCCTTTGACAACAAAGTACTGCTTATCGTCAACACAGCCAGTAAATGCGGCTTTACGCCTCAGTACAAAGGGCTGGAAGCGTTACATCAGCAATATGCAGATAACGGGCTGGTCGTATTAGGCTTTCCCTGCAATCAGTTCGGTCAGCAGGAGCCCGGCGACGATGCCAGCATCCAGTCTTTTTGCAGCCTCAATTACAGCGTTACTTTTCCGGTAATGAAGAAAATTGAGGTGAATGGCTCCGCAGCCAGTCCGTTATATAAATACCTGAAAGCCCAGGCACCAGGCCTGTTTGGCACCAAGGCTATAAAATGGAATTTCACTAAATTCCTGATCAGTAAAGACCGTGCCACGATCTCACGGTTTGGTCCGCAAACCAGTCCGGAATCAATTCAGCAGGAAATAGAAAGATTACTGGCGCAATAAGGCTAACCGCTGCATGTATTGCACACAGGGTTAGCCTGACCTAATGATTAAAACTGACGGCGTTGGTGAACCCGCTCTTTACGGATCTTGTGTTTTTTAACTGAACGACGCATGCGACTCAGGCGAGCATGGTCAAGCTTGGTCTGACGTTCATCAACCATGCTTTCATCTTCAGCCGGTAGCTGAACGATATGGCGCAACGCATTCACTTCACTCAGGGGTAACTCAACCCATGCTCCCTGGGGTAAGCGTTTCTGCAGTTCAACTGGCCCGTAACGAACGCGAATCAACCGGCTCACCTGACAATCCTGAGATTCCCATAAACGTCGAACTTCACGGTTACGCCCTTCTTCGAGGGTAACGTTAAACCAGTTATTCATGCTTTCATCATCAGTGGATGGCCGAGGTTTAATGGTATTAAACTTGGCCATACCATCTTCCAGCATTACGCCTTTTTTCAGGATCTGGAGCGATTTCGCTGACACATCGCCAAAGATACGAACGGCATACTCACGTTCAACTTTGCAGCGTGGGTGCATAAGGCGATTGGCCATTTCACCATCGTTGGTAAACAGCAGTAAACCGCTGGTGTTTATATCCAGTCGGCCCACGGCAATCCAGCGTCCCTGGCTTATTGCTGGCAGTCGATCGAAAACGGTACTTCGGCCTTCTGGATCAATTCTGGTGCACAGCTCGCCTTCCGGCTTATTGTACATCAGTACGCGGCATACTGGCTCTTCATTACTGCGCGACAAAATGTGGCCGTCTACGCGAATTTGCGCTGTTGCATCAACCCGATCGCCAAGCTTTGCCACGGTGCCATCCACCGATATACGGCCCTGCTCAATCCAGCGCTCCATTTCACGGCGTGAACCTATGCCATGGTTGGCGAGTACCTTCTGTAATTTCTCTGTCATTAGTGTATTGACTCTTTTTGGTTGTCGCTATCACCTTCAGCCTGCGACCCTGTGTCGTCATGCAATACATGCGTCACGTTTTGAGTGGCATCAAGCGAGGCCATAAACTCCTCGGCATTGGGTAAGTCACTGAGTGACTTCAGCGAAAAATAATCTAAAAATTGTTTAGTCGTAGCATACAGCGCTGGCCGACCGGGTACTTCCTTGTGGCCTATCACTTTTATCCACTCACGTTCAGTAAGCGTTTTAATAATGTTGCTGCTAACCGCCACACCACGCACCTGCTCTATCTCTCCCCGGGTTATGGGTTGTCGATAGGCAATCAGTGCCAGCGTTTCTAACATTGCCCGGGAATATTTGGGACTGGTTTCCTGCCACAGACGACTCAGCCAGGGGCTAAGGCTATCCAGTGACTGAAACCGATAACCACTGGCCACCTCAACCAGTTGAATACCGCGCGGGCGATAGTCCAGCTGCAGGGCGTTCAGCGCTGATTGTATCGCTTTATCACTGACGGTGAAATCGGCCAGTACAGTATTTTTTAATTTATCTACGGAAACCGGTTGATCCGAAACAAAGATAGTTGCCTCGATAAGCTGTTTAAGCTGCTCACTGTTGATTTTTTTCATGGTGCTTCAAAACTACCTAACTTCACATGAATACGGGCAAACGGCCCGGCCTGTACCAGGTTAATACTCTGAGCTTTAACCAGTTCTAAAATGGCCAGAAAGGTTACAACCGCGCCGGCCCGCCCCTCTTCGGCAGTAAACAGCGCTTCCATCGGGGTGTATTCTTCGGCATTGAGTAACTGCAAAATTTTACTCATACGCTCCCGGGTACTCAGGGCTTCAGGAGCGATGTGGTGATGCTCAAATGCGGCAGCACGCTGCATGGCGGCTGAAAAGGCCAGTACCAGTTCCTGTAGCGACACGTCCGGCTGAATTATCACCGGCTGGATATCGGCCGATGGCTCAACGCTGACGCTGAACAAATCGCGTTCCATGCGCGGCTGCAAATCGAGGTCTTCCGCCGCTTGCTTTATGAGCTCATACTCTTGCAAACGTCTTATTAGTGCCGCTCTCGGGTCTTCCTCATCGTCATCTTCATCACTGCGACTTGGCAGTAGTAATCGAGACTTGATCTCGGCCAGAATGGCAGCCATCAAAAGGTATTCGGCCGCGAGTTCAAGCTTAAGGGTTTGCATGACCTCGACATATTCCATGTACTGCCGGGTAATTTCCGCCACCGGCATAGTGGTAATATCGAATTTCTGCTTACGGATTAGATACAGCAATAAGTCCAGCGGGCCTTCAAAAGACTCCAGGATCACCTCCAGCGCTTCCGGCGGAATATATAAATCCTCCGGTTTTTCAATCACCGCCTCGCCATTCACAAAGGCCAGTGGCAGCGGTTGCTGTACCGGTATGGCGAGGGTTGAGGCTGGCTCGTCGCTATTGCTCATATCAGATCTGATTCATGCTGTTATAAAAACGGCGTCACATCGCCACTGCCTTCACGTACCACCACGGGTTCGCCTTCACTTAAATCAATCACTGTAGTGGGCTGCTCACCCAGATAGCCGCCATGAATAATCAGGCCTACCTGTTTTTCCAGCTTATCGCGAATTTCATCAGGGTCTGACTCTGCCAGCGATTGCCCGGGCAGAATTAACGAGGTGGACATAAGTGGTTCATTAAGCTCTTCGAGCAACGCCAGCGCAATAATGTTATCCGGCACCCGGATCCCTATGGTACGGCGCTTTGGATTCTGTAACCGCTTAGGCACTTCGCGGGTCGCTTTCAATACAAAAGTATAAGGCCCGGGAGTGTTATTTTTAAGCATTCGAAAAGCAACATTATCTACCTTGGCATACACCGACAGCTCAGACATATCCCGGCACATCAGTGAAAAATTGTGTTCATTAGCAATCTGCCGGATGCGACAGAGCTGGTCCAATGCACGTTTGTCGTCCATCTGACAGCCAATGGCATAACCCGAATCAGTGGGATAAACCACCACCTCCCCCTGGCGAATGAGCTCAGCGGCCTGTTTGATCAGGCGTGACTGCGGATTATCAGGGTGTACGTAAAAAAACTGACTCATACAGGGTCCTTTAGTGAGGATTGACTCACAGCTAAATTCCAGTCATGCCAAACCGGCGTGAGTGTGTCTGTCTTTAACTGACAACGCCCCAGCTCAGTCCAACGTCCGGGGAAATGAAAATCAGAGCCGGCCGATGCCAGCAGATCATATTCAGCCACGATAGACTGTAACAGGGCTTGCTTCTCGGCACTCATACCAGGAAACACTACTTCTGCCGCATCACCACCCGCCTCAGCAAACTCTGCGATTAGCCTGCGCAGCCATTTAGTGGTCATATCGTAATGAATGGGATGCGCCAGTACCGCCCGGCCTCCTGCCTGCTGAATCACCTTTACCGCCGCAGCGATATCCGGCCACTCCGCCTTCACTGCCGCACGCTTTCCTTTGCCCAAATACAGCTTAAATGCTTTTTCCAGGGTCGCGACCTGGAAACTATCCACCAACACACGGGCAAAGTGCGCCCGGGTGATCTGGCCTACGCCGGCATAACGGCGCGCTCTTTCCAGCGTACCTGCAAAACCGCATTTTGCCAGCTTATCGGCGATTTTAGCCGCACGTTCTTCACGTTTCTGCTGCTGGTCTGCCAAGAATGCCTGCAGTGCCGGGTGCCCGGTATCGATATTCAGACCGACAATATGGATTTCAAAACTGTGCCAGCGCGTGGAGATTTCAACGCCGTCAATAATTCTTAGTCCCGGGTAATGCGCCTTAGCCGCAGCGTGGGCGTCCGACAGCCCATAAGTACTGTCATGATCGGTAATAGCCAGTACATCAACCTGCATCGTTTGCGCACGTTGAATAAGTTCGGCTGGCGTTAAGCGGCCATCCGAGAAAGTGGTGTGACTGTGCAAGTCAATTTTCATGTAATTTCAAATTTATGGTTGACACAAATAGGTTTTTGTTTTCTTCTATAGCACAGTATACGGATTGAATGCTTCGATGCCTATCGAAGTTATCAAATTAAAACAACGAGACAGGAAACTAATGCTAAAACAACCACAACACAGCGCCGTAATGGCAACTATCTGGTGGTGGCACTCCCTTCGATAACGGGCGGTGTGAGCGTTAGTGCGCAGAACAAACAAAAAAGGCCCGTAATGTTACGGGCCTTTTTTTTAATTTTTAACCGGAGAAAAAAGATGAGTTTGGCCGAATTAGGCATGGTCCCGGGAAAAGTGGAAACCATTGAGAGAACAGCAACCTACGTCAATGATCCCTTGGCGGCATTTGCTCAGCTGTGTGGCGAAAAACCCCATGCGTTACTACTCGAATCAGCCGAGATAGACAGTAAGGATAACCTGCAAAGTCTGCTGATGGTGGATGGCGCCCTGCGCTTTGAATGTCGCGGGCAAAAAGTCGCCATTCAGGCACTGAGTACCAACGGCAAAGGGCTGCTACCACTATTTATGGAAAGCTGTCCGGCAGATTTAAAATGTCAGATCATCAGCGAGACTGAAATAGTCCTTGAGTGCCATTCCCAAACGGCCAACCTCGACGAAGACAGTCGCTTGAAATCCACCAGCGTGTTCGACGTACTGCGGATGGTGGTTAAACAAATCACGCCGCTACGTGACCACCAGCATGCAGTATTCTTAGGTGGGGTATTTGCGTATGATTTGCTGGCGACCTTCGAAGATCTGCCTAACGTAGAAGAAGGCGATAATGACTGCGCCGATTATGTGTTTTATCTGGCAGAAACCCTGATCACTTTCGACCATCAAACCCGCCAGGCACGGTTGCTTGGCAGCGTGTTCAGCGGCAGCGAAGTGGCCACCAGTTATTTTGCCATTGCTCAGCGCCTTGAGACCCTTAGCGCCGAGTTACAAAGTCTGGCGCCACATGATTTATCGCCGAGAGCCGTTAGTGAACCCACGTCCTTACAAGTGGATAAATCAGACGAAGAATACTGCAACGACGTGCTGACCTTAAAAGAACATATTCTGGCCGGCGATATTTTTCAGGTTGTGCCGTCCCGAACGTTTTCTCTGCCCTGCCCCGCCCCACTTACTGCCTACGCCGCTCTGAAAAAACAAAATCCCAGCCCTTATATGTTTTACATGCAGGATGCTGAGTTTACTATTTTTGGTGCATCGCCGGAGTCAGCCCTTAAATACACCGCACAAAGCAATGTGGTGGAAATCTACCCTATTGCCGGCACCCGCCCCCGCGGCAAACGCGCTAATGGCGAGATAGACCATGATATGGATAGCCGCATTGAGCTAAACCTGCGCGAAGATCAGAAAGAAAAAGCCGAACATCTGATGCTGGTAGACCTGGCCCGTAATGACGTAGCCAAAGTATCTGAGCCTGGCACCCGCTATGTGAAAGACTTACTTAAAGTTGACCGTTACTCCCACGTAATGCACCTGGTTTCACGCGTGGTCGGCCAGTTACGCCATGATCTGGATGCACTGCATGCCTATCAGGCCTGCATGAATATGGGCACCCTGGTAGGCGCGCCTAAAGTGAGTGCAGCCTCGTTAATTCGCAAGGTCGAGCACAAGCGTCGCGGCAGCTACGGTGGCGCTGTTGGCTACCTGAATAACGATGGCGATATGGATACCTGTATTGTTATCCGCTCTGCTTTTGTTAAAAACGGTCGAGCATATATACAGGCAGGCGCTGGCGTAGTGTATGATTCCGACCCACAGGCAGAAGCGGATGAAACCCGGAATAAGGCACAGGCCGTCATCAACGCGGTGAAATCCTCAGTTAGCGTTCAGGGAGAAGTATAATGAGCCAGCCCACCACCGTTTTTCTGTTAGATAACGTCGACTCTTTCACCTACAACCTGGTCGATGAGCTTCGCACCATGGAATTGAATATTGTGGTGTACCGCAATAATGTCGACGCCAGAATGTTATTCGAAAAAATGCAAATGCAGGCTGAAAGCGGGCCGGTTTTATTGCTATTATCCCCGGGGCCGGGTGCGCCCCATGAAGCCGGATGTATGCCACAGCTGTTAAGCATGGTGCAGGGCCATTTTCCGGTACTCGGGATTTGTCTTGGCCATCAGGCCATAGTAGCCCATTACGGCGGCACTGTCGGCCGCGCTGAAGATGTGATGCACGGTAAGTCATCGGCTATTACCCATACCGGTGAGGCCATGTTTGCGGGTATGCCGCAGCCACTCCATGTAGCCCGCTACCACTCGCTAATGGCGCTGGAGTTGCCTGAAGGCTTAACACCACTGGCCAAAGTAGGTACAACGGTTATGGCGGTCTACCAGTCCGACGATAAAATGCTTGGATTCCAGTTTCATCCGGAGTCCATTCTAACGGCAGAGGGCAGTCGCCTGCTGCTACAAAGCATTCATTACCTGACCAAAGAGGATTAACTCATGGCTGACTACAGCAAGGTAATTGAAAAACTCTTCGACGGTCAGCATCTGACCCAGGCCGAGTCTTTTTCGGTATTTAATCAGGTGATGCACGGTGAATTTTCCGAAGTAAAGCTCGCCACCTTACTGACCGCACTTAAAATTAACGGCGAGTCCCCCAATGAAATTGCCGGGGCAGCCAGTGCAATGGTGTCTAATGCCCGCCCTTTTCCAACACCGGATTACGAATTTGGTGATATCGTCGGCACCGGTGGTGATGGCCATCATACTATCAATATTTCCAGCGCCGCGGCGCTGGTAGCTGCCAGTTGTGGTGTTAAGGTCGCTAAACATGGTAACCGCAGCGTATCGAGCAAGTCCGGCTCAGCTGACTTCTTCCGTGAATGCGGTATCAAGCTTGATATTACCCCCGAAGTAGCACGCAAGTGCCTGGATGAGGTGAATTTCTGCTTCCTGTTTGCGCCGGTCTATCATGCCGGTATGCGCTTTGCAGCACCGGTGCGTGCTGAGATGAAAACCCGCACATTGTTTAACATCCTTGGTCCGTTGGCCAACCCTGCTGGCCCGACTTTTGGCGTGTACGGCGTATATACTCCGGAGTTACTGGATATCTATGCACAAACCCTCACGCTAATGGGACAGCGTAAAGCGTTAATTGTCCACGGTGACGGACTGGATGAGCTATCATTACACGGCCCCACTCAGGTAGTAGAAATTGATCATGGCAGCACTACCCACTATTCAGTTACCGCTACCGACTTTGGCCTGAACCACGCGCCTATCAGCGCTATTGCCGGCGGTGAGCCAGTTGAAAACCGCCAGTTGATTGAAGCCGCCCTGCGCGGTGAAGGTGAACAGGCTCACCGTGAAGCCATCGCGATGAATGCCGGTGCACTGTTAAAAATCAGCGGGCACGCCAATACTTTTAAAGATGGCGCAGAGCAGGCGCTCAATGCCATGGCGAACGCCGCCCCCATCAATTTAATCAGACAAGTCGCTGAACACAGCCAATTGGAAGAAAATGCATGAGCAACGTCCTCGAGAAAATAGTTGAAGACAAACGTGTCGAAATTGAAGCACGCATGGCCGAGACGCCTCTTGAGCAAATAAAGCAGGGGTTAACGCCATCAACCAAAAGTCTGTTTGATGCCCTGAATGCCCCGAACGCCGGGTATATTTTAGAGTGTAAAAAAGCCTCCCCCTCAAAAGGGTTGATCCGTGAAAACTTCGATCTGGATGAAATTCTCGCGGCTTATACCCCTTTTGCGGCAGGCATTTCGGTACTGACTGACGAGAAATATTTTCAGGGCAAGTTTGAATACCTGGCCTATGTTACCGAGCGCGTGAGCCAACCGGTGCTTAACAAAGACTTCTTTGTTTGTGAGTATCAGGTTTATCTGGCCCGTTATTACCATGCCGATGCCATATTATTAATGCTGTCGGTACTTGATGATGAAACTTACCAACAGCTTGCGGCGGTGGCTGACTCGTTGGGTCTGGATATCCTTACTGAAGTCAGCAACGAAGAAGAAATGCATCGTGCGATTACGTTAAAAGCCAAAATTATTGGTATTAACAACCGCGACCTGCGCGACCTGTCTACTGATTTGGCGACGACTGAAAAACTGGTCCCGATGCTAAAAGGTGCAACCCATGAACACGTAGTGATCAGCGAGTCCGGTATTTACACCCACCAGGACGTGCTGCGTCTGGCGCCGCTGTGTCAGGGCTTCTTAGTAGGCAGCGCCTTAATGGCACAACAGGACCTGCCACAGGCCGTCAAACAACTGGTTTACGGTACGGTTAAAGTATGCGGCATGACCCAACCGGAACAGGTACGTCATGCCTTTGCAAGCGGTGCCAGTTATTGCGGATTAATTTTTGCTGCTCACTCCAAACGTTGCGTGACATCTGATCAGGCACGTGACATCGTCGCTGCCACGCCCGGCAGCTACGTAGGTGTGTTTGTCAACCAGCCTATCGAAATGGTGCTGGACATCGCAAACAAACTGGGCTTAAAAGCCGTGCAGCTGCATGGTGATGAAGACACCATGTACCGTCAGCATTTACGGGCCAACCTGCCCGAGGGCTGCGAAATCTGGCAGGCCATTGGCGTTGCCGGTGAGTTACCTTACCTGACTCATGCGTTGCTGGATGACGACACACTGGATAAGGTGCTGCTGGATTGTCAGGTTGGCAAACAAACCGGTGGTACCGGCCAGCAATTTGACTGGTCAGTGATCCACAATGAGCTTGATCTCGAAAAACTCGTTATAGCAGGTGGTATCAATCCACAGAATATTGCTGCGGCACAGGCAACCGGTGTTGCCATTGTTGATGTAAACTCGGGGGTAGAAGACAGCCCGGGCAACAAATCTGCACAGCAGGTCAGCGAACTCTTTACTCTTTGTCGCCAGTATTAAGCGGCCGATATATACAACAGGACATTTCATGAATCAATTAGATACAAAATTTGGGGAATACGGCGGCATGTATGTGCCTGAGCTACTTATCCCAGCGCTGGATCAGCTTGAACAGGCGTTCCTGGAAGCGAAAGACGATCCGGAATTTAATGCTGAGTTTATGTCACTCTTAAAAGATTACGCAGGGCGTCCAACATCGATGTTCCTGACCCGTAATCTGGTGTCTAACCCTAACGTTAAACTGTATTTAAAGCGTGAAGATTTACTTCACGGCGGCGCACATAAAACCAATCAGGTATTGGGTCAGGCGCTACTCACCAAACGCATGGGTAAAACCGAAGTTATCGCCGAAACCGGTGCTGGTCAGCACGGCGTGGCAACAGCGCTGGCATGCGCGTTACTGGGCCTTAAAGCGCGTATTTACATGGGCGCGAAAGATGTTGAGCGTCAGTCGCCTAACGTGTTCAGAATGCGCTTAATGGGCGCTGAAGTTATCCCGGTGGATTCAGGTTCAGGCACCTTAAAAGACGCGGTAAACGAAGCGCTGCGTGACTGGTCTGCCAATTACGACAAAGCCCATTATCTGCTCGGCACAGCAGCGGGCCCTCACCCGTTCCCAACCATCGTACGCGAATACCACCGTATGATTGGTGAAGAAACCCGTGCACAGATCCTTGAGAAAGAAGGTCGTCTGCCAGACGCCGTAGTGGCGTGTGTAGGCGGTGGCTCCAATGCCATTGGCATGTTTGCTGACTTTATCGACGAGCCATCGGTTCGCTTAGTCGGTGTAGAGCCGGCCGGTAAAGGGGTTCATACCAAGGATCATGGCGCTGCGATTGGTAAAGGCACTAAGGGTATACTGCACGGTGCCTATACCTACATTATGCAAAACCCGGATGGCCAGATTGAAGAAAGCTACTCGGTATCTGCCGGTCTGGATTATCCGGCGGTTGGCCCACAGCACGCGCACCTCTCTGACATCGGCCGCGCTGAATATGTATCGGTCACCGACGAAGAAGCACTTAACGCCTTCCAGTTACTGGCCCGTAAAGAAGGTATTATTCCGGCCCTTGAGTCGTCTCATGCACTGGCCTATGCCTTAAATATGGCCGATGAAGCCGAAGAAGAGACCGTCATTGTGGTGAACCTGTCTGGCCGGGGCGATAAAGACCTGGGTCACGTAATCAGTATTTTAGGAGATCAGGTTAATGGATAGATATGCAGCGATGTTTGCTCATTTAGATGAGCAAAATCAGGGCGCTTTTGTACCTTTTGTCATGGTTGGCGATCCGGACCTTGAAACCTCTGAGCAAATCATCACTCAGTTGATTGAAAGCGGCGCCGATGCGTTAGAACTGGGCATCCCGTTTTCTGATCCGGTAGCCGACGGCCCAACTATTCAGAAGGCCAGTATTCGTGCGCTGGAAAGCGGCGTTACACCCACAGCGTGTTTTGAATTACTCAAACGCATTCGGGCTAAGTACCCGGATGTCCCCATTGGTTTATTGCTCTACAGTAACCTGGTACTGGCCAAAGGTGTTGAAAGTTTTTATGCCCAGGCCGCCGATGCCGGTGTTGACTCGATTCTGATTGCTGATGTGCCTATTCGTGAAGCCAAACGGTTTATCGATACGGCAAACGCCAACGGCATCAAGCAAATTCTTATCGCACCACCAAACGCCACCGATGCTACCTTTAAAGCTATTGGTGACTTATCAGCTGGCTATACCTATCTGCTGGGCAGGGCTGGTGTGACCGGGGCAGAAACCGCTGCCACAATGCCGGCTGCATCATTGATAGAGCGTCTCACCAGCGTTAATGCTGCGCCGCCCCTGCTCGGTTTTGGGATCTCGAATCCAGACCAGGTAAAACACGCTATTGAGAGCGGTGCTGCCGGGGCAATTTCAGGCTCCGCAACCGTTAATATTATCGCGCAAAACCTCGATGACGTGCCGGCCATGCTGTCTGCACTCGGTCAGTTTGTGACAGCAATGAAAGCCGCTACAGGGAAATAAGCCATGTATTATATGATTTGTGCCACCGATAAGCCGGATACCCTGGCCGAGCGCTTAGCCGCCCGCCCGGCGCATCTGGCCCGCCTGAATGAATTAAAGGATAACGGTCGTCTGCTGATAGCTGGTCCTTTTCCGGCCATCGACAGTGAAGATCCTGGCAGCGCCGGCTTCACCGGCTCACTGGTAGTTGCCGAATTTGCCAGTCTGGAAGATGCTCAGGCCTGGGCGGATGCCGATCCGTATATCGATGCCGGTGTTTATCAGGACGTTATCGTTAAACCCTACAAGAAAGTATTACCTTAAATCTCCTCTCTGTTGCGCAAAGCAAGCACAGGCTTTGCGCTCTTCTCGCCCGGTGGTACTATAATTAGCGTAGCCCGACCTTAAGTTGTGCCCTGGCGCTCGGGATGAGCCGCAGCACAATTCAGACAATATTCAGCCTGACCGGGTTATCCTGCTGATAATGACTAGTGATTGGGTAGTACCCAACGAGTGGAGTGACATGTTCAAAAGCGTTGTTACCGGTGTATTGCTTGTGATGCTGACCCTCTGTGCTCCTGGCGCAATGGCCCGGCAAGACAAACAAAAACCCGTGAAAAATTCAACTCAGGCGGCACAACAGGCCAAACGTCATGTTGAGGGGCGGGTGTTGAAAGTCGATCCTCAAAAAAGCTCCTACCGGGTAAAAATGCTAAAAAAATCAGGCCGGGTGGTCTCGCTCGATGTCGACAAACGGTCTGGTAAGGTTAAACCCAGCAAGCGCAAGGATGATAATTAGTGAGAATATTAGTTGCAGAAGACGATAGCCGTCTTCTGATGCAGTTAGATAGTTTGTTCCAGCAACAGGGGTTTAGCGTTGATTTAGCCGATGATGGTGAAAAAGCGTTATTCCAGCTAAAAGAAGTCAATTACGATTTGGCCGTTATTGATATTGGCCTGCCTAAACTCGATGGATTCGATGTTATTCGTCAGGCTCGTGGCAGTGATGTCAGCACCCCGGTGCTGATCCTTACCGCCCGCGACCGCTGGCAGGAAAAGGTTGAAGGCCTGGATGCCGGCGCCGACGATTACCTGACCAAGCCCTTTCATAATGAAGAATTACTTGCCCGGGTTAAAGCCCTCATTCGCAGAGCTTCCGGCCAGGCCAGCTCGACCATTGAATTTGGTCCCGTGGTACTGGATATGCAGGCAAAAGAAATTCGCGTGAATGCCCGCGCTTTGGATCTCACTGCCTATGAATACAAAGTAATGGAGTACCTTATGCTCCATCCACAGAAAGTGATTTCCAAAACCGAACTCACCGAGCACATTTACGATCAGGACTTTGATCTGGACAGTAATGTGATTGAAGTCTTTGTCGGTCGCTTACGACGCAAACTCGATCCTGAAGGCACACTCAAGCCTATCGAAACGCTCAGAGGCAGAGGCTACCGAATCAGCCGCGAACTGGCTCAGGATGCCAGTGGCAGCTAACCGATGCCTAATTTGTCGCTGCGGCTACGCAGTTTGCTCATTGCCATTCTCGCCCTGGGCATTTTTATACCCGTTACCGTTTTAACGCTATCCAAAGCGTATACCTCCAGTTTGTTGCAAGCCAAGTACAACGAACTGAAGCTGATGAACCTGGCAATGATTTCGGTGTTTGAGTTTGAGGGCGGTGAGAGCCAGATGCCGCAAATGCTCTACGATGAGCAGCTTAACCTCCCTGACTCAGGCTATGTGGGTGCTATCAGCGTTAATAATCAACTGGTATGGCAATCCGCATCCAGCGTTTACACCGTTTTTGACTCACTGATGACAACACCGGCTATCGGCGACGAGGTATTTATTCCTCAGTATGCCCTGGACGACTCTGACAGTGAGTATTTCGCCTACGCCTTTACCGCCGAATTTGATAATGGCGACCAGTACATGCCGGTAAGTTTTTATGTGTTTAACGACCGGCGCGATTTTCTGCACGAACGTGATGCCTTCCTGCGTTCGGTCTGGCAATATCTTGGCGCGCTTGGCGCTGGCCTGCTGGTGGTGCTGATAATTGGTATGAACACCTTGCTCAAGCCAGTACGCTTACTCATTGGCGAAATACAACAGGCCAGTGGCGGCAATCAGCCCCGGCTAACCGAAGATTATCCACCGGAGTTTACCCCGCTCAAGCAAAGTATTAACCAGTTACTGGCCGGCGAAGCTGAACAGCGTGAGCGTTACAAGAACAGTCTGGGCGATTTGGCTCACAGCCTGAAAACACCACTGGCAGTTGCCCTTGGTACGCCAGCCCTGCCCGGCGCTGCCAGAGAGCCTCTGCAGCAAATTGATACGTTAATAAAGCGCCAGCTTAAGCGCGCCTCTGCGGGTGCCTCTGCATGGAGTCAGGGCGAGCCGGTAATGCCGATAGTCCAGCAGTTAATCGCCGCGCTTAATAAGGTCTATCGCGACAAAAACCTAGAGCTGGGTGCCACTGGCGATGACGGACTGTTTTTTGGTGATAAAACCGATTTGATGGAAATTCTCGGTAACCTGATGGATAACGCCTGCAAAGCAGCGCGCAGTGAGGTCGTGGTTTCTGTCAGGCAACTATCCCGACAAACAGAACTTCACATCGATGACGATGGCCCGGGGATCCCCGCAGAGCAAGTCGAGCGACTGCTTAACCGCGGGCAACGACTTGATGCCTACACCGATGGGCAAGGTATAGGGATGGCCGTAGTGACCGACTTACTGACTGCCTATGAGGGAAAACTGACCATTACCCGTTCTACTCTGGGCGGCGCTGGTATTAAGGTTACCTTTCCGGCTCCTCGCTAGCAGATTGACCGTTAGCCTCGTCGAGTACCGCTTCGCCGTCACTGGAAAGTAAAATAGCCAGCCAGCGACTCTCTTCCCGTGACTCCAGTGCAATCTTCACAATCATGGTCAGCGGCACAGATAGCAGCATGCCCACACTACCCAGCAACCACCCCCAGAAAATTAACGACAGGAACACAACCAGTGTTGAAAGCCCTAAGCCACGGCCCATAAACCGCGGTTCCACCACATTGCCCATCACTGTGTTTATGACAACAAAACCTAACGCCACCAGCCCGGCTTCTCCGCCGCCGAACTGCACCAGCGCCATCAATACAGCAGGCACCGCAGCAATGATAGAACCGATATTGGGGATATAGTTAAACAGGAAGGCCAAAACGCCCCATAGCAGGAAATGATCAACGCCCAGAATATACAGCCAGGTACCGGCAAGCAGGCCTGTGACCAGGCTCACCACGGTTTTAATCGCCAGGTAGCTGTTAACCGACTGGATAAAGCGGTCAATGTGGTGCATTTTCATTTGCGGATCGGATAGCGCTATATGCAATCTTCTTGGAATACCCTCAGCCTCGAACAGCATGAAAATAACGGTTAATAAAATCAAAAACAGATTAGAGAGCACGCCACCCATGCCGCTTAAAAAGTTGGTCACCATTGACATGGCCATCCCGGGATCGAGATATGACACAATTAAATCTTTATCCACGTGGATGTTAAATCGCGCGAGCTGATTGACCACCCAGGTGAATTCACCGGAGAGCTTTTCGCGGTACTGCGGCATATTTTCGCGGAATTCTGCCAGTGATTGCCCCACTAACCCCGCCAGCATAAAACCAAATACCACAATTAACAGTATAACCAGAGTAATAGACAGCCAACGCGGGATGCGGTATTTCGACATCCACAGAATCAAAGGGCCACAGGCAATAGCGATAAAGCCGGACAAAAAGAACGGCACCATAATGGTACTGGCGGCTTTGATACCGGCCAGAATGACTATCAGGCTGGCAAAAATCAGCAAAGCTTTAGCGGTTGGCGACAGAGTTGACATAAAATACTGGTTTCGCAGGCAAAATGTCACGCTACCAGATTTAACCCGAATTAGGTAGCCCTGGGAGCAAAGGCCAGGTGTAATTAGTGTAACGGAGCGTGTATGCAAATTTTTATTACCGGCGGCACAGGGCTGATCGGCCAGCGACTGATAGCCAGATTGGCCCCTGAACACCACATCACGGTACTCAGCCGTTCAGAGTCAAAAGCGCGTGCCGCGTTGCCTGCGGAAGTAGCAGTTTTAGACAACCTGGACTCCATAGCAAACTTTGATGACTATGATGTGATTATTAACCTTGCTGGCGAACCCATTGCAGATAAACGCTGGACCAGTCAGCAAAAGCATCAGATTTGCCAAAGCCGCTGGCAACTCACTACCGCTTTGGTCACCAAAATCAATGCATCCTCTACCCCACCGCATACGTTTATATCGGGCTCTGCAATCGGCTACTATGGACGGCAGGGCGATAAACAAGTAACGGAAAATAATACACAGCCACACCAGGAGTTTACTCATGAAGTCTGCCAGCGCTGGGAACAGATAGCCGAAACCGTTAAGCAGCACTGCCGGGTATGCCTGCTTCGCACTGGTGTGGTACTCGCGGCTGAGGGCGGCGCGCTGGAAAAGATGCGACTGCCATTTAAGCTTGGCCTTGGCGGCCCGATTGGCAGAGGCGAGCAGTATATGTCGTGGATCCACCTCGACGATATGGTGGCAGGCATATGTTTTTTAATGACTAACGATCAGTGCAGCGGTCCGTTCAACTTAACCGCGCCCCAGCCAGTCACCAATAAGGCATTTGTCAGTGCTTTTGCCAGCGCCCTGAACCGGCCTGCGGTCATGCCTATGCCAGGGTTTGCTTTAAAAGTAATTATGGGTGAAGCAGCTGATATGTTACTCACCGGGCAACGGGTTATTCCGCAAAAGCTACTCGAAGCCGGCTTTAAATTTAAATTCGACAGCGTTGATAAAGCGTTCGCAGCGACAGAAAGTTAAACAAGCATGCTAATGGCTAAAATCAGCACGCCGGTTAATAGCGGAAAAAACAGATAGTAACCAGGCCTCAGTATTATTCCCGCCTGTGTTACTGCATAAGTTACAGTGAACAGTGCCCATTGCGATAACCCAAATAGGTTGAAAAGGATAATAAGCACAACATATGGCAGCGAGAACACCAGGCAATAACGCATTGCCTGTAACGTTATTTGGTGGTGCCCTTGTGGTAAAGACGCGATATAACAGGTATATCGTTCTCTTAACTTTTGTAACTCCAGCAGTTTTGTCGCTGCAACCACTCCCAGTACAAAGGCCAGAAATAAACTGGCTGGCACTTTCGCGCTACTATCTATTTGCCTTACAAAAGTGGCGCCAATTACCAGGACAAGTAAAACCACCACGGCTCTGAGTAACGTGGGTTTGGTATGGTTTATGTCCTGCTGTAAAAACAGGCGCCAGAATCCTTGCGGCAACCCGGCAAGGGGGAGTGTTGGCAAGCGGACCGTCCGTTCAATAAAAATGGATCCTGCCAGTCCCAGCAAACAAAGCCAGGGAGAATGTATCTGGTTGGCCCATGGCATAGCAACCAATGGCAATAAGCCGAGGCTCAGCCAGGGTTTTACGCGCCCCATAGCACTCTGGCAATAGTAAAGGGTTAGCACCAGCAAGCCACTTACCGGATAAAGCCGCGTGACCGACTCCCACAGCTCGCCGCTGACTAACTCGGCAAAATGACCATAGACCATGGCCACCAGTACTGCGGCAGGTCCGATAACAAATACGTTAGCGGCATAAAGCAGTAATCCCAGCTCAGTAGCACCTCGCTGCCATACTGACACAGGTAGCGAGCTGTCATACAGGGCATAATCTGCCGCTCGCAGAGCTTCTTTCTGCATGGCGATCCAGCAATAAGCCAGTAACAGATACCCCCACAACGTATAAAAGAAACTTTCTCCCTGGGAGTCCTTATCTGCCAGCACGCCCAAAGCGAGTAATGGCAAAAGTAACAAAGCATAAAGCGCCATAGGAAACAGCGCGACAATCCCCGTACTTACCTGGGTCAGACTTTCCAGCCATTGCTTCAGGGCATGCTGATAAAGCTGGCGTCGAAACTGCCAGTAATTCACCTGTCATGCACTCCGCTGGCATCCAGATGCAAATGGCGGACATGGCTATTGCAGGCAAATACCTGCGGCTCATGGCTGGCAATGATCAACTGCCCGGCATAGGTGTCGAAGCAATCTTCAAGCGCACTGCGGGTTTTGTCGTCGAGCCCGTTAGTCGGCTCATCCAGTAACAGCAACTCAGGCGAGTGCATCAGGGCCAGGATCAGGCTGAGCTTTTTGTAATTGCCGAGTGAAAGGTCTTCCACCCTGGTGTTGAGGAATGGGGTTAAGCCAAAAGCATTCACCAAACGGTAGTCCGCCCAGTGGCAATCCGGTTCGCAGTTAAACTGACGTCCGTGAAAGGCAAGCATGTCAGTTACCGTAAAAAAGCCTGGTAAGTTTACTTTGCTGGCGCTGATGCCAATCTGGTTGCGTAGGGCAATGTCAGCAACATTTTGCTGATTAAAACTCACCACGCCCTGACTAGGGGCCAGAATGCCGGCGGCAATTAATAATAACGTAGTTTTCCCCGAACCATTCGCGCCGGTAAGCACAACACGGGATTCAGGCAATGAAAGGGTTAACTCGCTGAATAGGGTTCTGGTACCAAAGTGGTGACTGACCTGGGTAAAACTTAACAACCAATGATTCCTTATCAAATGCCCGAAGCCGTGGCTTCGGGCTAATCCTGTTTTACACCATCTTACGTAACAGTTGCCCGGTGTTGAGCCGTAACAGGCGATAACAACCTATGCCGCCTAACACGCCCACAACCAGCGCGCCAACCAACGGTGCAATAATCCAGTATTCAAAGTGCATGGAGCCCTGCATATCGAATATACGGCTTTGCAATAAATATAAACTGACTTCATTGGCCATCGCCGCCATTAGTCCCGCTACCGTACCGATAATCAGAAACTCATTGATCACGCTAAAGCGGATCAGACTCCCTCTGGCGCCGAGAGTACGCAGAATAGCCAGTTCCTGCTGACGCTCATCCATGCTCGCCTGCACCTGGGCGAACAATACCAGTGAGCCGGCAATTAATACCAGTACCAGGATAAACTCGACCGCCAGTGATACCTGATCGATAATTTCCCGGACCTGATTAATTCTGGCATCCACGTCAAACAACGTCACCGAACTGAAAGGCTGCATCAAGGCAGTAATATCTGCTTTACGCGCGCCATCCAGGTGGAAGCTGGTAATGTAGGTGGCGCTAAACTCCTGCATTGCTGCCGGGTGTAACACAAAGAAGAAGTTAGGCTGCATGGTTTGCCAATTCACTTCACGAATACTGGTAACCCGGGTGACAACAATTTCACTGCCAACGTTGAAAGTGAGCAAATCATCCAGCGTGATATTGAGACGCTGAGCAACGCCCTCTTCTACCGATACCGGATAAACCTGCTGCCCCTCTGCAGTGATGTCGTTACCTGCAGGCTCCCAGTTCTCATGCCATTGGCCCTGAACAACAGTGTTTTCGCGCTGTAGCTTGTCGCTCCAGCTCAGGTTAGCTTCCCGGCCAAGCCCCCGGCGTCCTTCGCTTTGCTCCGGCTCCTCTTCTTTGGTCACTTCGGTATTTACCCGCTCATCGTTGACTGCCACAAAACGGCCGCGCACTACCGGATAAAACTCATCTACCGTGACCTGATTTTCGGCGAAGTGGTTATCCAGCGGTTTTTTTTGCGCCTCGGTAATATTGGCCATGAAATAGTTAGGCGTATCCACCGGCAACTGCGCCCGCCACTGGGCTATCATATCGTTGCGCATAACCAGTACTACAAGCAACAACATAATGGTTACCGAGAAACTAATGAGTTGCACGCTGTTGTCCATGGCGCGCCGGCGAATTCGCGCCCAGGCTAATTGCCAGGCACCCATTGCGCCTTGACCCAGCCGTCGGCCTACGGCAATCAGGCCAAAGGTTACACCCAACAAGGCAACCACCAGCAGCACGCCAGAACCAAACAAAATCGCACTGATTTCCAGATCCCGGCTGTACACCCACATTAGCAGGAATATTGCGCCGCCTGAGGCGCCAAACTGCAACCCGCGAGAGCTTAAACCAGCGTCCATATCCCGGCGTAATACCCGCAGAGGCGGCACCGAAAACAGTCGCAACAACGGATACAGTGAAAACAGGATGGCACAGATAGAGCCGGTCAGTACGGCTATAAACAATGGCCGCCAGTGCCACACATCCAGCGACACATCTACCTGCCCGGCCAGAGCCGTAACCACCAGTTGCTGAATAATCACGCCGGCAATAATGCCAATGATGATACCCAGTACCGTGATAAACAGGATTTGCAGTACGTAAACCCGGCGGATCATTTGTTTAGTAGCACCCAGGGTTTTAAAGATGGCGACCGGATCGAAGTGGCGCTGGCTGTAACGTTGCGCCGCCACGGCAATGGCCACCGCCGCCAGCACGATGGCTAACAGGCTGGCCAGCAAAAAGTATCGTTCAGCACGGGCTATGGAACGACCTATGGCCGACTCATCATCACCCACCCGTTGCCAGCGGTGTAATTCATCGTCAAGGTTCGGTCTCAGCCAGTCGTAATAGGCTTCAATCAGCGAGTCTTCACCAGTGAAATAAGCCTTGTAAGTCACCCGACTACCGGGACCGGTAATGTTGGTTTGTGCCAGGTCCTCAAGCGCCATAAGTACCATAGGATCGGTATTAAACACACTAAAGCCCTGATCGGGGATTTCTGCCAGCACCTGGCCTACGGTAAATTCACCATCGCCGATATAAACCGTCTCACCAATCTTTACATCGAGGAGCTGAAACAGTCTTGAGTCGATCCAGATTTCTCCCGCTGCGGGCGATTTATCGGTGGCGGCTGTTGTACCAAAAGGCTTGTCGGCAAGCTGGATCTCACCCTTTAGCGGGTACTGGGAGCTCACGGCTCGTAAGTCCACCAGTGACATTTTCTGTTCGCCAAAAGCCATTGACCGGGTGCTGACCTGCTCGGCGGTGGCCAGCCCTTCCGCCTTCGCTTGCCGCATCCACTCGTCACTTATGGGCTTACGTGAACGCAGTTGGCTGTCGGCAGCAATAAACTGTGATGAGCGCTCTACCAGGGCGCCCTGAAGCCGCTCACTGAATAACGACAAAGACAGGACTGCCGCCACCGACAGTATGATCGCAAACAGTATGATGGTAAGTTCGCCCCGCCGGGCCTCATGCTTGAATAACCGCCAGGCAAGATTAGCTACCATATGCGAGATCCTTATTCTCGGCGGTCGCCGGAGATACGGTGATTTCGGTTAGTTCGCCAGCCTGCATTTGTAACTGTCGTTCACATTTTTTGGCCAGCTCGTTATCGTGAGTCACCAGCACCAGGGTGGTGCCGATTTCGCGGTTGAGATTAAACAACAAATCCTCCACTCTCACGCTATTGGCGGCATCCAGGTTGCCGGTAGGCTCATCGGCAAACAGTATTTTAGGCTGGCCGATAAAAGCCCGGGCAATCGCCACCCGCTGTTGCTCACCGCCAGACAACTGATTGGGATAATGATGGGCACGATGACTTAATCCCACCTGCTCTAAGATGGCCTGGGCACGTTTGTGGGCATCTGGTAGTCCTGCAATCTCTGCCGGTAACATCACATTTTCAATCGCTGTAAGACTTTGTACCAGCATGAAGCTCTGGAAGATAAAGCCCACTTTTTCGCCACGTAAGCGGGCTCGCTGCTCTTCGTCCATTGAGTGTAGCGGTGCCGCGTCGAGAAATATTTCGCCACTGCTGACTTCATCCAGTCCGGCCAGCAAGCTAAGCAGTGTGGATTTACCGGAACCCGACGCGCCGACAATAGCGATAGACTCTCCGGCCTTGACTTCAAAGGAAATAGGCTGAAGGATCTGAAGCGAACCTTCACTCGTAGTGACTGTCTTAGTGATGTCTTTGGTTTGAATCATATGGGAGCTATTGTCGTTTTGATTTGTCATTCTTTATTCCGTCGTGGACCCACCCTCAAGTGGATAAAAACACTGGTATTATTAATACCTTTTATGCTGTTTTCAGATCACCTTCTGGCCCAATCGGCTGCCTCTCAACCGGTTAGCCAGCAAAGCAGTTCTGCGGCATCAGATACCCGCTTGCTTATCCTAGGTGATAGCCTAAGTGCCGGCTATGGACTATTGCAAGCACAAAGTTGGGTTAGTTTGTTACAAAATATCTGGCACGACGAGCAGCGCGGGATTGATGTGATAAATGCTGCGATTAGCGGCGAAACCACCGATGGCGGGCTGGCCAGGCTGCCCCGTTTGCTTGAGCAGCATCAGCCAACCCACGTATTAATAGAGCTGGGTGGCAACGATGGCTTGCAGGGTCACAACGTAAGTAAGTTGCATAACAACCTCACGCAAATGGTGCAACTGGTGAAGGACTACGGGGCCAAAGTTTACCTGCAGGATATGGAAATCCCAACCAACTATGGCCGGCGTTATAATCAGATGTTCAGCAACACCTTTGAGCAGGTAGCGAATGCCGAAGCTATCCCGCTGATCCCGTTTTTTTTGCAGGACATTGCTCTTAATGAAGAGTTGATGCAGCGCGACGGTATTCATCCGAATGCTGACGGTCAGCCGCTTATCGCCGACTTTATGTATCAGCAACTTTCACCTATCATCTTTGCCGAAACGGGCGAATAGTCGCATTTTGGCTAATTGATCCTATAATCTGGTATTAACCTGTGTTGACACTTTAAGGGGGAAATGATGGAAATTGGACAGTCACCCATAGACAGTGCGTACTCGCGACCGACACCAACGCCCGCAGAGCGCAATGACGCGCCGCGTCAGGAACGCCTTGAAAGCAATCAGAGCGATGCTCCGGCGCCAACTACGCAATCAAGCTCTCAACCTACAGCTACCACCGGCTCAGTAGGTCGAAATATCGATACTTACGCCTGAGGCAGCAGATACTTTTTCTCAAACTCCGCCAGCGGTATGGGTTTACTGTAATAGAAACCCTGAACCCGGTGACAACCGAGCTGTTTGAGTAACTGTTCCTGTTCGAGGGTTTCAACGCCTTCGGCCAGCACCCGCAGGTCGAAGTTTGACGCCAGATCGACAATCGATTTTACTATTCCGGCTCCCTCGCCAAGCTCAAGTTTGGAGGTGAATTCGCGGTCGATTTTTAGTTTATCCACGGGCAGTTTGTCCAGATATGCCAGGGAAGAATAGCCGGTACCAAAATCATCAATGGCCACGTGAAAACCTAATTCACGCAGTTTCGACAAAATAGCACTGGCCGACTGAAAATTTTCAATGATCGCACTTTCGACGATTTCCAGCTCTATATTCGCCGGTTTGATCTGCTGGTGCTGAAGCTCTTCGGTCATTCTCAACAATAATTCATTATCGGCCAAATCCAGCGCCGAAATATTGAATGACAGGAATAAGTCCCTGCCTGCCCGTTCCCAGCGTTTAATGATGCCAAAGGACTCTTTTACCAGCCAGCCGGTAACCAAACGGATAGCCCGGGTTTGTTCTGCGACATCAATAAACGCCGCCGGAGTCAGAAAGCCTTTTACCGGATGATTCCAGCGCAACAATGCCTCTGCGCCAACGACCTCACCACTGGCGCTGTCGAGCTGAGGTTGCAAATATAACTCAAGCTCATTATCTGCTATCGCCCGTTTTAGCTCGGCGGCAATGGTTAACCGGGAGCTGGCCTCCACCAGAATATCCTGAGTAAAGAAAGCCAGTGAGGCGCCGCCGGCTTGTTTGGCTTTGTACATGGCTGCATCGGCCCGTACCAGTAAGTCTTCACTATTAAGCGCGTCTTCCGGGAAGCAGGCTATGCCCACGGAGCCGCCAACATTCACCTCCTGCTCCCCCGCCAGATAAAACGGCTGATTCATTTCTGTAATCAGCTTGCGGGCCAGCACTTCCAGTTCTTCACGCTGCTGGTATTCCTCTACCAACAGAACAAATTCATCGCCGCCCATACGCGCCAGAATATCAGACGCCCGTAACCGCGAAAGCAGACGCTCAGTAACCATTTTTAGCAGGTCATCCCCGGCCACATGACCAAGGCTGTCATTCACCACCTTGAAGCGGTCGAGGTCAAGATACAGCAAAGCGCACTTCCGGTTAGAACGTTCACTGCGCGACACCGCATGCTGAAGATGCAACTGAAACTGAACACGGTTGGGTAAGCCGGTTAAAGAATCGTAATGCGCGAGGTGTTCAAGTTTCTCTTCAGACTGTTTTAGATTAGTAATATCAGAGAATACACCCAGGTAATTAATGACTTCACCCTGCTCGTTCTTTACGACCGAAACGCTGAGTAACTCAGGAAACACCGAGCCGTCCTTTCGCCGATTTACTATTTCGCCTCGCCAGAAACCGGTTTTAACCACCGTATTCAACATGTTTTCCATAAATTCGTCCTCCATCACACCTTCCCCCAGGAAGAAAGGAGAGCGACCGAGTACTTCCGACTCTGAGTAGCCGGTGATGTCAGAAAATGCCGGGTTAACCGAGACGATTTGGTATTCAACGTCGGTCACCACAATTCCTTCCAGGCTGTGATTGAAGACCTGCTGACTCAGCTCCCAGCGCTTTTGATATTCCAGTTGTTCGGTGATATCGATGACCAGTGAGTACAGTAAGCGCTGGCCGGCACTGTCAACCGGAGTATTAAAGACCTCCACATCCCGCACTTCTCCCGATGCCAGACGATGTTTTACATTAAAAGTAGTCGAGCGCTGCAACAATGCCTGTTTAACCTTCGACTTAACCGATGTGTTTTCCAGCGCCTGTAAATCAAACACGGTCATATTAGCGAACTGCTGAGCACTGTAACCATAGTATTTGAGGGCAGCATCGTTGGCATCAACAATGTTGCCGTTATCATCGACTATTAGCATGACCACGGCGTGAGCTGAGAAAAATTGCCGGAATTTTTCTTCTGAAGTGGTTAAGGCCTCTATTTTTTCCTCTTCCAGCAATAGGTTATTATATCTCAGTTGAATGATATAAAAGGCAATCGCGTTAATAATGAACGCAAGAACCCAGAACAAAGGGTGAAAATGAAATGTGACCCAGCCTTCAGCAGGTTGCGCAAAAAGGTGCCATTCACCGTAAGGTAACTGGATGGATAACTGCACCGGATTAACCATTGAGGTGCCATCATGGCTGTCGTAAATATCGGCCAGGTTACCAAACTCATTACGACCTTTAATAAGCAGATCAAGCTTGGTATCACCGATAAAGCCAGCGTCACTCAGCACACCGCGATAATCCAGCACTACCGAAATGATCCCCCACACACCGTTATCATTGATGACCGGTAAACGAGCAATAAAACCTATACCTCCCTGAACCAGATTTACCGGTCCATCCAGTACTGGCGAACCGGTATCCACAGCAGTGATTGCCGATTCCCGCTGCTCCTCGTTAACCCGGTAATCGAGTCCAATTGCTTTTTCGTTACCGGCTACCGGGTAAATCAGGTTCACCACAAAGCCACGCGCGCCGGCGATATTAATGATATTGTTGCGCTGCTCTAACAAACGGCTCATGTAGCGGCTAAAACCCGCCTGATCAATTTCAGGGTTCAGTGAGATATACGCCGCAGCACCGCGGATAAGTTCGATATTGGTGTAGAGCTCAAATTCCAGATTGGAACGAAGCATTCCAAGCTTTTGACTAACACGGTTAATCTGCTCTTCCCGTTGCCACTTGCTGGCCAGAAAATCAGCTACCAGGGTAACAGAGACGAGCACGGTAAATACGCCTAAAAATAGCCAGACAGGGCGATGTTTTTGTTGAGGGCTTTTTTGACTACGCAAGACAATCCTATTTGAAAAAAACGAAGTCATTTAACCGTTAACCTGCCATCACTCAGATGAGGCAAATCGGGTTAAAGAAAATACAATAGAGAGTTATTCCTAGGATAGGACAAATTGCTGTAGTTTGCTGATATTTTTTGGAATTCCGGAGAGATTTAGAATTCCTGCAGGCCCGTTAACGATTAAACCCGACCCGATTTAGAGTTTGAAGAGTTTCTTAGGTGTGGTCGGCTTGAGCATGGTTTTTTGCGTGTAGTTTGTGACGACTGCAAGCATGAGAAACTGCTGGCGTTCAGCTGCAAACGCAGGGGATTTTGCCCAAGTTGCGGTGCAAGAAGGATGGCAGAAAGTGCCAAGTTGTTAGTTGAAGATGTTCTTCACGGTTACCCTGTACGCCAATGGGTATTGAGTTTACCCATCCCGCTTCGTCTACTTCTAGCTAGGTATCCCAAACACTTAAGTAAAATCATGCAAATCATTCATCGTGCTATTTCTTGCGATATTGTGCATCGGGCTGGGTATCTTAAGAAGCAAGCAAACACAGGAGCGGTGACTTACATTCAGCGATTTGGTAGTGCACTGAATCTCAATATTCACTTTCACATGCTCTTTTTGGAAGGCGTTATCACTCAGGAGTGTGGACAGTCCAAATTCAAGTGCGTTAAAGCACCAAACCACAATGATATGGAAACCCTCGTGAATGTCATTAGCCATCGCATCGCGACCTACTTGGAGAAGGCCGGGCTCGTTCAACGGGATATGGACAACACATTTCTCGATTTACCCATGGATGACGAAGATAGTTTACTGCCCTTGCAAGCAGCCTCTGTCAATTACCGCATTGCTGTAGGACCAGATACAGGCAAAAAAGTCTTTGCCTTGCAAACCTTACCTGCCAAAGACGAACAACATTACGGTCAATTAGCTCAAATAAACGGTTTTAGCTTACACGCTGGGGTGTTTGCAGACAGCCATCAAACTGACAAACTGGAAAGGCTATGCAGATATATCTCAAGGCCAGCGTTAAGCGAGCAACGATTGAGTCTAACCGATTCAGGAAAAGTAAGATATCAACTGAAAACTCCCTATCAAGACGGTACCACACATGTCTTTTTTACTCCCTTGGATTTCATAGGCAAGCTCGCGGCACTGGTGCCAGTGCCGAGGCTAAACCTTACGAGGTTTTATGGCGTGTTTGCTCCCAATGCTAAGGTGCGTGCCGAGGTAACGGCTTCACAACGCGGTAAGAATAGCCCTCGCTTAGCAGAGCATCTGAAAGATTCAGATAAACCATACCATGCGCGAAGCATGTCGTGGGCACAAAGGTTAAAAAGAGTATTCAATATTGACATCACAGTCTGTGAGGCTTGTGAAAAAACCAACGTCAAAATTATTACTTGTATTACGGATCCGGCTGTTATCCATAAGATTTTGGCGCACCTTGACAAGCAGACTCTTCTTGAAGCAAAAAACGATTCTCTAATGCCGCCACTTCGAGCTCCACCAGCCACAGCCTCATTCAGTGACTACATCATTCAACGCGACTTCGATTTTGGCGCATGAAGCACAAAAAACAGACCATCACTTGAACATGCAACATGTTGAGGTAAGGGCTTTCACATATCTCATTGCGGATTTCAGTACCAAAGACCAGTTATATTGCGTCTATCTTGATGACAACTACTTCACTGATTCCTGAAAAGTACCCATTTGACACACGTGCAACTGGCCTTAAATACAGCTGACACAGTGGGTAGTACATAGCGTTAATATTTCTTATAATCAGCTAGCCCAACAACGCCTTGGTAGCAATCATCGGGAAGTACGATGACACTGTCGACCGCCAGTTGATCAAAAATAGCCGAGATAGCGGCCATACCCGAGGCAAAACTGACACAGTGAGCATTCTCCAAGCCTCCGACGATCGTCTCCAGCGCTTGCCATGTCGGTGTGGCGTCATCACGTGAATAGCCTAACTCGCCACCAAGAATATAATTCGAGGCCGGTACTATGGGCATGTTCAATGGGGCGCTGATATCGGATTGTCGGCCAGCGGCGACCAAATGGGAATCTGGCTTTAATGAAGAATCGTTACTCACGTTTATGTCCGGACAGGTCTTTGTTGTGTAATCTATCCTGTTCACTCTATTTAGGCAAACGAAACCAGAGCCGACGTGGTTAAATTATGAAGGTGTCAGTCTTCTACTTCAGTGACTTTTTGCTATACTGGCTTTTCTCAATCTTGCACTGACACATTTATGGAAGCCTTCTATTACATTCTTGCTCTGATCGTCCTGTTGTTTATAGTCTATCGACTCGTTAAATGGTCCAAGTATAAGTCGCTTGAACCGTTACTGCCTCACAAATACAACTTCGGTAAGCGCCGCGATACGTTTCGCTACGTGCTGGACTGGCTCGAAAAGCACGACGGTCGGGTTCTGGTTGAGACCGGAGTAGCTCGGATGGGACTTTTGCACAGTAAATCAGATGGCGCCTCGACCATAGTCTTTGGTACGTGGGCCAAGCAGCAGGGCGCTGATAAGGCTGTACGCCTCCATTCGGTAGATATTAATCAGCAGAATGTAGACACCTGTCAGGAAACCGTAAGTGTTGAAGGGTTAGATGATTACATTACCCTAAATGTCAGTGATTCAGTGGCCTATTTGCAGGCTTTTGAACCTACGATTGATTTATTGTACCTCGATAGTTACGACTACGATAAACGTGATCCGGAAGTGATCAAGGCGAGTCAGGAGCATCACTTGAATGAGGTTAAAGCCGCGGAAAGTAATTTACATGACAAATCCGTCATATTAATCGATGACTGCAATTTACCGGGTGGTGGTAAAGGCCGGTTGGTAATTGATTACCTGCTTGAGCGAGGTTGGCAGGTTGTTATGAGCAAATATCAAGTGGTATTGACGCGCGCTTAATAACTGTTTCCACGCCGGCCTGAGTTGGATCGGCCTCAGGATAGTCCTTTGTGAAATGTAACCCTCGCGATTCTTTCCTCTCACGCGCACACCGCACCATTAATTCAGCAACCATTACCAGATTTCGCAATTCCAAGAGATTTGAGGTGACACGGAAGTTGGCATAGTACTCCTGAATCTCTGTTTGCAGGAGTTCGATACGGCGTGCTGCGTGCTCGAGGCGCTTAGTGGTGCGAACGATCCCCATGTAGTTCCACATCAGATGGCGTAATTCGTGCCAGTTGTGCGACACAATGACTTCTTCGTCCGAATCAGTCACCCGACTCTCATCCCAGGCAGCAGCGGGATTGGGTTGCTGTACTTCTTGCCATTGTTTGCGAATACTGCTGGCCGCAGCCTGAGCGAAGACCAGACACTCAAGCAATGAATTACTAACGGAAAACCCTTGTTTTATCATTCAATAGGACTCCCGATAGAAGCTAGAAGTGCTGATAATTCAGAAGCTTGTTATAAAAAGCATACCCATGAAGAATTTTCCGTTGGTATTGTCGAGAAAGGCGTTAGCGAATATTTTAACACAAGAAAAAAAGAAGAAATAGGAAATGGCTCAACCGTCATTATTAACCCAAGTGATGTTCATTCTTGTAACCCTAAAAATGGTTATACATGGAATTATAAAATGTTGTTTGTTGACCCACAATGGTTGCATTGATACAAAGTGAGGTGTTAGATAATACTACAAAAGAGTTTATGCCTTTTCATCAACACCATTTAACAAACCAACACACATTCAATCAGTTTAAATTACTATTTAATATTTTAGTGAGTAACTCCAGTCAATTACATAAAGAACAGTCTGCAATATCATTTTTCTCCCACTTAATTAAAGAAGATCAAGGAAAAGAAACGGTAATAAAAAAATCAAAACACTTAAATCAACATCTATAGCCTCTTCGTAAACGTCGTACTGCAAGAACTTTTCGATAAACCAGCGCCGGGCATTTTTATCCAGGAAAGGAACATGGACATGAAGATCAAGCCTTCCTGAACGTAATAATGCTTCATCAAGTTTATCCAGCCGATTGGTAGCCGCGACAATAAAAACCGCGCCTTTATTTGGCTATTTGCATTCTAAGGTTGGAAATCAGCTTTTCTGCCAAGGCAATGAAAAGGCTCAGTTGGTTGGAAGCTAAAGTATGAGGGGCTGCATTGTACGTTTTTCGGACCTTGAGACTATAAATTTCCCACCCTATTGATCAGTAGATTTACATTAAAATCATATACACACTGTGATGCCAATTCAAGATAAAGGCGCCATTGCTAGTAACTCACTCTCATACCTATAAACGACATCGTCCAGAGCAGACGTTACTGTATCAATTGGTCGAACGCCACTACCCAGAATTTCAGAAGCAGCTTTCACAAAAAGGGAAGTCGTTACCACTTCATGTGGTAAAAGAGTTTGAAGAGTTTCTTAGGTGTGGTCGGCTTGAGCATGGTTTTTTGCGTGTAGTTTGTGACGACTGCAAGCATGAGAAACTGCTGGCGTTCAGCTGCAAACGCAGGGGATTTTGCCCAAGTTGCGGTGCAAGAAGGATGGCAGAAAGTGCCAAGTTGTTAGTTGAAGATGTTCTTCACGGTTACCCTGTACGCCAATGGGTATTGAGTTTACCCATCCCGCTTCGTCTACTTCTAGCTAGGTATCCCAAACACTTAAGTAAAATCATGCAAATCATTCATCGTGCTATTTCTTGCGATATTGTGCATCGGGCTGGGTATCTTAAGAAGCAAGCAAACACAGGAGCGGTGACTTACATTCAGCGATTTGGTAGTGCACTGAATCTCAATATTCACTTTCACATGCTCTTTTTGGAAGGCGTTATCACTCAGGAGTGTGGACAGTCCAAATTCAAGTGCGTTAAAGCACCAAACCACAATGATATGGAAACCCTCGTGAATGTCATTAGCCATCGCATCGCGACCTACTTGGAGAAGGCCGGGCTCGTTCAACGGGATATGGACAACACATTTCTCGATTTACCCATGGATGACGAAGATAGTTTACTGCCCTTGCAAGCAGCCTCTGTCAATTACCGCATTGCTGTAGGACCAGATACAGGCAAAAAAGTCTTTGCCTTGCAAACCTTACCTGCCAAAGACGAACAACATTACGGTCAATTAGCTCAAATAAACGGTTTTAGCTTACACGCTGGGGTGTTTGCAGACAGCCATCAAACTGACAAACTGGAAAGGCTATGCAGATATATCTCAAGGCCAGCGTTAAGCGAGCAACGATTGAGTCTAACCGATTCAGGAAAAGTAAGATATCAACTGAAAACTCCCTATCAAGACGGTACCACACATGTCTTTTTTACTCCCTTGGATTTCATAGGCAAGCTCGCGGCACTGGTGCCAGTGCCGAGGCTAAACCTTACGAGGTTTTATGGCGTGTTTGCTCCCAATGCTAAGGTGCGTGCCGAGGTAACGGCTTCACAACGCGGTAAGAATAGCCCTCGCTTAGCAGAGCATCTGAAAGATTCAGATAAACCATACCATGCGCGAAGCATGTCGTGGGCACAAAGGTTAAAAAGAGTATTCAATATTGACATCACAGTCTGTGAGGCTTGTGAAAAAACCAACGTCAAAATTATTACTTGTATTACGGATCCGGCTGTTATCCATAAGATTTTGGCGCACCTTGACAAGCAGACTCTTCTTGAAGCAAAAAACGATTCTCTAATGCCGCCACTTCGAGCTCCACCAGCCACAGCCTCATTCAGTGACTACATCATTCAACGCGACTTCGATTTTGGCGCATGAAGCACAAAAAACAGACCATCACTTGAACATGCAACATGTTGAGGTAAGGGCTTTCACATATCTCATTGCGGATTTCAGTACCAAAGACCAGTTATATTGCGTCTATCTTGATGACAACTACTTCACTGATTCCTGAAAAGTACCCATTTGACACACGTGCAACTGGCCTTAAATACAGCTGACACAGTGGGTAGTACATAGCGTTAATATTTCTTATACTCTGGGTAGTACATAGCGTTAATATTTCTTATACTCAGTGGGTAGTACATAGCGTTAATATTTCTTATACTCTTATTGCTCCAACCTTATCCTGACTTTCTTTATCTTTATAATTGTCGCCGTGGGTACTATTTTTGTCGCTGTGGGCACTATTATTGTCGCTGTGGGCACTTTCTTGGTTTAGCTTAATATTAAGAGTATGAATGTCTAGCACGCCTTCGCCCTGCGCTATCCAACGACGTTTAAGTTGATAAAGGGCGTGAAACACAATGAAATGGGTTTTAAAGAGCATTAAAGGCTCTCGTAACGAAGCGTCATCAAAAAATTGATATGGCGCTTTTTTCAGAATTTCAATGAGCTCATACTCGCTTACACCACGTTGAAAAAGCGGCTTTTGTGTCGATAACGTATCAACAAGTAGTTCGGCTTGAAGCACGTAAACTTCGCTGGCATCAGGCTGATTTTGCAAAACCAATTACCTTGCTTTAAATAGGGTTCATCCAGGGCTCGCTGGTCATTGATGTACGTTAAAGACCAGCAGGCCCTAGTGTACAAACATGTTAAATATTGGCCTAGTACCGACTTTATTGCTAGGAAGTAATCCAAAACGCAACGTTCACGGTTAAAGTAGCTTAGTAAAAATAAAATAATAACTTTGGAGCCCACTTGAAAGCACTCATTGCCCTCTCCAGCATTGTCGGGTTTCTTATGTTGTTCTACCCGGCCCCCTTTATCAGTATGCCGGTGAGCATGATGAGCAAAGCCAGCGCAGTTCCTCCAATCCATAACATTACTACCGATGTCACTAATCCGCCGGAATTCGTTGCAATTACACCGCTATGCGAAGGTGCGCCTAACTCCATCGCTTATGAAGGCGGTGAAGTCACTAAGCTAACGGGCCTTTTTGTAATTGGACCTAACTTTAGTGGGCCAACTTTAAGACAACGACTCCTGCAACAATAAGTGCTACGCCGAAATATCGTGCCAATGACGAGGGGTCGCCATAAAACATAACACCCACTAAAAATGTTCCCGCGGCGCCTATTCCTGTCCACACAGCGTACGCCGTTCCAATTGGAATTTGTTTTTGCGCCATCCATAAACAAAAACCACTGGCAGCCATAAACCCAACCGCAAGTAAAATACCCATTACGCGGGTTTCCGCCTCTTGTGACATTTTTAGCCCAACAGGCCAACCAATTTCCAGAAGGCCCGCCACAATCAAATAAATCCAGCTCACCAGTCTATCCCTCTCTTCGCGCTCATCGTCAACTATCACAGATGCGTAGCGTACCGTCTTAAATCATAAAGCGTACTCGACGCGTCGTAATATTTTGCTATTTAGCGCTTTTGCCTTACAAACTCGCCAACTGAATACTTACCATACCTAATACCGCAGCATTAAGACGGTTAAACCAACGCCAGAAATTAGGGCGCTGCATATGGTGCGCAAAACGTGCGGTTAAGGTACTCAAACCTACGAACCAAACTACAGATGCACCAATAGCTCCACCCACAAACCACCATTTATTTTCTTGCCACTGACTAGCTAAGTTTCCCATCAATAATAAAGTGTCTAAGTAAAAGTGGGGATTTAACCAAGTTACTGCCAAGGCTATGAGCAGTGCTTTTTTGAACGACAGTTGCTTTTTCGCCATTTCTAAAACTCGGACCTTGAGACTATAAATTTCCCACCCTATTGATCAGTAGATTTACATTAAAATCATATACACACTGTGATGCCAATTCAAGATAAAGGCGCCATTGCTAGTAACTCACTCTCATACCTATAAACGACATCGTCCAGAGCAGACGTTACTGTATCAATTGGTCGAACGCCACTACCCAGAATTTCAGAAGCAGCTTTCACAAAAAGGGAAGTCGTTACCACTTCATGTGGTAAAAGAGTTTGAAGAGTTTCTTAGGTGTGGTCGGCTTGAGCATGGTTTTTTGCGTGTAGTTTGTGACGACTGCAAGCATGAGAAACTGCTGGCGTTCAGCTGCAAACGCAGGGGATTTTGCCCAAGTTGCGGTGCAAGAAGGATGGCAGAAAGTGCCAAGTTGTTAGTTGAAGATGTTCTTCACGGTTACCCTGTACGCCAATGGGTATTGTGTTTACCCATCCCGCTTCGTCTACTTCTAGCTAGGTATCCCAAACACTTAAGTAAAATCATGCAAATCATTCATCGTGCTATTTCTTGCGATATTGTGCATCGGGCTGGGTATCTTAAGAAGCAAGCAAACACAGGAGCGGTGACTTACATTCAGCGATTTGGTAGTGCACTGAATCTCAATATTCACTTTCACATGCTCTTTTTGGAAGGCGTTATCACTCAGGAGTGTGGACAGTCCAAATTCAAGTGCGTTAAAGCACCAAACCACAATGATATGGAAACCCTCGTGAATGTCATTAGCCATCGCATCGCGACCTACTTGGAGAAGGCCGGGCTCGTTCAACGGGATATGGACAACACATTTCTCGATTTACCCATGGATGACGAAGATAGTTTACTGCCCTTGCAAGCAGCCTCTGTCAATTACCGCATTGCTGTAGGACCAGATACAGGCAAAAAAGTCTTTGCCTTGCAAACCTTACCTGCCAAAGACGAACAACATTACGGTCAATTAGCTCAAATAAACGGTTTTAGCTTACACGCTGGGGTGTTTGCAGACAGCCATCAAACTGACAAACTGGAAAGGCTATGCAGATATATCTCAAGGCCAGCGTTAAGCGAGCAACGATTGAGTCTAACCGATTCAGGAAAAGTAAGATATCAACTGAAAACTCCCTATCAAGACGGTACCACACATGTCTTTTTTACTCCCTTGGATTTCATAGGCAAGCTCGCGGCACTGGTGCCAGTGCCGAGGCTAAACCTTACGAGGTTTTATGGCGTGTTTGCTCCCAATGCTAAGGTGCGTGCCGAGGTAACGGCTTCACAACGCGGTAAGAATAGCCCTCGCTTAGCAGAGCATCTGAAAGATTCAGATAAACCATACCATGCGCGAAGCATGTCGTGGGCACAAAGGTTAAAAAGAGTATTCAATATTGACATCACAGTCTGTGAGGCTTGTGAAAAAACCAACGTCAAAATTATTACTTGTATTACGGATCCGGCTGTTATCCATAAGATTTTGGCGCACCTTGACAAGCAGACTCTTCTTGAAGCAAAAAACGATTCTCTAATGCCGCCACTTCGAGCTCCACCAGCCACAGCCTCATTCAGTGACTACATCATTCAACGCGACTTCGATTTTGGCGCATGAAGCACAAAAAACAGACCATCACTTGAACATGCAACATGTTGAGGTAAGGGCTTTCACATATCTCATTGCGGATTTCAGTACCAAAGACCAGTTATATTGCGTCTATCTTGATGACAACTACTTCACTGATTCCTGAAAAGTACCCATTTGACACACGTGCAACTGGCCTTAAATACAGCTGACACAGTGGGTAGTACATAGCGTTAATATTTCTTATACTCTTATCCGAACTGTGTCAGGCTTGTAATGTGCACGCGGAGTATGTCATGGAGCTTGTCGCCGAAGGTGCGCTGGACCCTAGCGGCAGTCGAACCATAGATTGGCGTTTTTCTGGAACCTGCCTGCGTCGCACCCGCATAGCTGTTACGCTGCAAAGAGATCTTCGTGTAAACGTCGCAGGTATCGCACTGGCTTTAGATCTATTGGATCAGCTTGAGCAGTTTCGTCGCTGAATAGCGGTGCGGACGAAAAATGAGATGATTAGCGTGGCAAGCCCTCGTGTAGATTGACAAGCAACATTGCAGAATGTGGCTCCGACGTACCTCTAAAAAAAAGCTAAAACAAAAAAGCGAATAATGAAAAATCATGAACATAAGTATGCTTCACTGCGAGATTATTTAAAGTCATTTAAAACAGGCACGCCAATACCCTTGCGTTGTTTGGCTAAATATGGTGGTGGAAAAAATGATTTACATCGAGAAATTAAAACATTAATTGATGATGGCGTTCTGGTTAGGTTGATGCGAGGGTTTTATGCTCGGCCTCGTTTAATACCTTCAATACCGGGCGCTGAAGTATTGCCAAGCCCTTTTGAGCTCGCTCAAACATGGGCTCGAGAGAATGAGTATTTACTCGTGCCTCAAGGAGAGACAGAAGCACACCGCCTCGGGTTTCAAAGACAACAGCCTGTCCAAGAGCTTCTGTGGACGAATGGCCCAACTAAAACTATCTCAGTTAAGAAGGCTTGCGTTCATGTAAGAAAGGTCGCCTCCTACAAGCTTTTTTGGCCTAATGAACCCAGTGGAAAAATACTCAGAGCATTGACCACACTCAACCCGCGCTGGGTGACATACGACGATCTATTCCAAGCTTTCAAGCTATCTCACAATAGCGTTGCTCAAGTCAAACTAAGTCTAAAACGGTTAGCGTCCCTCAAGGAACTAAAAGGCTGGCGACCTCAAATACAACAGATCGCAAGTCAACTTGACTGTCAGCTTCATCATATTGAGGGCGCATAGAGACAGCAAAATTGGGAGCGAGAGGACTAATCCTTGCAAAGTGAGTTGTACTAACTCCGTACTTGAACTGTAGTAGCTCAGACTTGATCTGACAGTTACCCATTTCGTAAAGGCATCTGTCAGCTTAGCTCTGAGCTAGTATAAATGAATTCATTTGCCGGCTCCGACAGAAGCCTGCAACTGTACTAAGCGCCCCTGAAGTACGGCTTTCTCCTCAGCAATCTCTTTATTTTCAGCTTCAAGGCGATCCGCATATTCGCGAATCTCGTGAAGGTCTGTCTCAAAACCTTCTAAAGATACGCTTTTGCGTGCTAGCTGTTCTTTGAGAGCCTGCACTTCAGTTGTTAATTGACTGATATTTCGTTCGGATTCGACAATCTCTTTGTTTTTAATGTTACAGTCCGATTCGAGTTTTTTTATCGTTGAGCTGAAGGACTCCAGCCTATGTCTGAGCTCCTGGTTTTCATAAGCGACCTTCTCGGCTTGCCCCTGAGCAGTCTCATACCGGGCGCTATAGCCTGCCTTTTCAGCCTGAGAATGTGTCAACTGCTTAGTCAGGCTTTCTGCTTGAGATTGCAGCTGCCTTAGCTGAGACTGAAATTGGTCTCTTTCAAGCTGGCGGTCTTCTGCCGTTCTCTGCTGATAATGCTCAAAATGATCGCGCGCCACTCTGTTTTCATCCTTTAACTCAGAAACTGTTTCCTTCAGCTCCTGCACGCGGGCTTGCGAAGTATCACGTTCGGACTCGGTTACCGCGAAGCGGGATCTCAAGCCGTTAAGCTCGCCACTTAATTTACTAGAATTAGTTTCTAGTTCAGCGACTTGTTGCTTTAAGGACCGTTCTCGACCCAAGGCTTCAGACAGCTTTTTTTGGGTGTCAGCGAGTGTATGCTCAAGCGGTTGGATTCGAGACTGATAATCCTGCTTCGCCTGCTCAAGCGCTTCGTCTGATGCTTTCTGGATACGGTCGCGCAAGGATTTTACGGCACTAATAAGATCCGAAGGCAAGCCTGTATCAGACTCCTCTATGTTTAACTCAGAATTGTTTCGCCATTGCTTTAGTAAAGGCGCAATGGTGCTTTTACTACCCGTTCCGAGCAAATCATTCATCGTGCTATTTCTTGCGATATTGTGCATCGGGCTGGGTATCTTAAGAAGCAAGCAAACACAGGAGCGGTGACTTACATTCAGCGATTTGGTAGTGCACTGAATCTCAATATTCACTTTCACATGCTCTTTTTGGAAGGCGTTATCACTCAGGAGTGTGGACAGTCCAAATTCAAGTGCGTTAAAGCACCAAACCACAATGATATGGAAACCCTCGTGAATGTCATTAGCCATCGCATCGCGACCTACTTGGAGAAGGCCGGGCTCGTTCAACGGGATATGGACAACACATTTCTCGATTTACCCATGGATGACGAAGATAGTTTACTGCCCTTGCAAGCAGCCTCTGTCAATTACCGCATTGCTGTAGGACCAGATACAGGCAAAAAAGTCTTTGCCTTGCAAACCTTACCTGCCAAAGACGAACAACATTACGGTCAATTAGCTCAAATAAACGGTTTTAGCTTACACGCTGGGGTGTTTGCAGACAGCCATCAAACTGACAAACTGGAAAGGCTATGCAGATATATCTCAAGGCCAGCGTTAAGCGAGCAACGATTGAGTCTAACCGATTCAGGAAAAGTAAGATATCAACTGAAAACTCCCTATCAAGACGGTACCACACATGTCTTTTTTACTCCCTTGGATTTCATAGGCAAGCTCGCGGCACTGGTGCCAGTGCCGAGGCTAAACCTTACGAGGTTTTATGGCGTGTTTGCTCCCAATGCTAAGGTGCGTGCCGAGGTAACGGCTTCACAACGCGGTAAGAATAGCCCTCGCTTAGCAGAGCATCTGAAAGATTCAGATAAACCATACCATGCGCGAAGCATGTCGTGGGCACAAAGGTTAAAAAGAGTATTCAATATTGACATCACAGTCTGTGAGGCTTGTGAAAAAACCAACGTCAAAATTATTACTTGTATTACGGATCCGGCTGTTATCCATAAGATTTTGGCGCACCTTGACAAGCAGACTCTTCTTGAAGCAAAAAACGATTCTCTAATGCCGCCACTTCGAGCTCCACCAGCCACAGCCTCATTCAGTGACTACATCATTCAACGCGACTTCGATTTTGGCGCATGAAGCACAAAAAACAGACCATCACTTGAACATGCAACATGTTGAGGTAAGGGCTTTCACATATCTCATTGCGGATTTCAGTACCAAAGACCAGTTATATTGCGTCTATCTTGATGACAACTACTTCACTGATTCCTGAAAAGTACCCATTTGACACACGTGCAACTGGCCTTAAATACAGCTGACACAGTGGGTAGTACATAGCGTTAATATTTCTTATACTCAGCACAAATTCATATGTTAGAAGGCCGCACAGAAGAACAAAAAGCGGCTGTTATTGAAAAAGTAACCGATGCTTTATGTGAAGCGGTTGATGCGCCACGCGAAGCCGTTCGCGTTATGATTATGGAAATGTCTAATACCCACTACGGTATTGGTGGAAAAACCATAAAATCGTTAGGGAGTTAAATACAAATTAAAACCATAGGTAACGTGTCGAGTTATCTATGGTTTTTACCGTTTTTGTCCAATAAAAGGGTTGTCATTAACCCTTCTTCATGTCGCCTCTTATGGCTAAGTTGCTTGAAAATAGCAATAATTATTCCTCTAAAAATAACATGCTTATGCAAAATAGGCGGTTGTTTTCAGCTTTAAAATTAAATAAAAATTTTCCCGGTTTCAAGGAATCATTCCGTGTTATTTGAATTTGTCACGTCTTAAATTTCTAAACCTTTGAATATGCGTTGGACGTGGCATACATTAAATATTCGCCACTAAAAATTTACCAAATGGTAAAAAGTAAATGGTGTTTTTACCAAAGAGAGAGGTGTTTTATTAACGAGGGTGATTAACGCTAACAACTCAAATTTGGCATGCTATATGCTGTTGTTAATATTAATAATCGATGGATAACCTAGAGTTGAACACTAGGGAAACTGCGAATAAGTCCTGCAATTTAGTTCTTGAACCAGCCTTTGCACTTACCGTCTAATTTTTGAACGCTAAAATTTCAATTTCGGCAAATATACTGCCGTTTTAGGCCTGATTTCGGCCTTATTCCGGGTTATTCCCGGATTTCAGATAGATCTTGGCTGTCGCCTTAACATCTGGTCTACTTTAAACAGGTTCGCTAAGGTGAATAACATGGCTAACTGTGAGTCATTTTTCATCAGCCCTTTATAACGTGCTTTGATAAAGCCAAACTGACATTTGATGATCCGAAACGGATGCTCCACTTTTGCTCTGATGCTGGCTTTTAAGTATTCGATGTTAATGGCCGTTTTGTTTTTGCGAGGATGCTTTTTCAGTGCCCGGACTTTTCCGGGGCGTTCAGCAATCAGCCATTCCACATTCGTATCTTGCAACTCTTCCCGCATCGAAGCGCCCTGATAACCGGCATCGCCGGAAACGAATTCTTCTTCGCCATGCAACAGGTTCTTCAACTGGTTCAGGTCATGCTCGTTTGCGGCGGTGGTCACCAGCGTATGGGTGAGGCCACTCTTGGCATCCACACCAATATGGGCTTTCATACCGAAGTGCCATTCATTGCCTTTCTTGGTCTGATGCATATCAGGGTCTCGTTCATTCTTTTTGTTTTTAGTGGAGCTGGGTGCTTCAATAATCGTCGCATCCACCAGTGTACCCTGCGTCATCATCACACCGCAGTCAGACAGCCATTGGTTGACCGTTTTGAATAATTTGCGAGTCAGCTTGTGCTTTTCCAGCAAGTGCCGAAAGTTCATAATGGTAGTGCGGTCTGGAATGGCTTTATCCAATGACAGTTGCACAAACTGACGCATCGAGGCAATTTCATATAACGCATCTTCCATGGCTTCATCACCGAGGCTATACCATTGCTGCATACAATGAATGCGAAACATGGTCTCAAGCGCGTACGGACGTCTACCATTGCCAGCTTTAGGATAAAAGGGTTCAATCACTTCCAGCAGTTGAGGCCACGGCAGCAGTTTATCCATTCTGGATAAGAATATCTCTTTACGAGTCTGGCGGCGCTTGCTGGAAAACTCACTATCGGCAAAAGTTAACTGTTGGCTCATGGGCGGTAATGGCTGTGATTTACTATGCAGCTATGATCTCACATCGGGGACTTATTCGCATCTTCCCTAGGTACACTATAAAGCCATTATATTTATATACGATTGGCATGATATCAAGAGGAGGAACTCATGTATCAAATACCCCGAGAAGAGTGGTATGACCTGACACGTAGCACCAATTGGACATATAGTTATGTTTCTGAAGAGGAGATGTTTCCTGAAGAAATGAGCGGAAGCCGAGGCATTCCTATCGAAGCCTGGGAAACTTATGACGAGCCCTATAAGGTGACATATCCCGAATACGTCAGCATTCAGCGGGAAAAAGACTCCGGTGCCTATTCTGTCAAAGCCGCTTTAGAGCGTGATGCCTATGTTGACAGGGCCGATCCGGGTTGGATTTCAACGATGATCGCGCATTATGGTGCAATTGCTGTAAATGAATATGCAGCCAGTTTGGCTGAGGCAAGAATGGCCCGTTTTTCAAAAGCACCGGGTAATCGTAATATGGCGACATTTGGTACATTGGATGAAAATCGCCATGGCCAAATTCAATTATTTTTCCCTCACGCTAATATTAAACGCAGCAGGCAATGGGATTGGGCGCATAAGGCGATGCATACAAATGATTGGGCTGCCATAGCGGCTCGTTCGTTTTTCGATGACATCATGTTAAGCCGCGACGCCATTGCAGTTTCCATTATGTTGACGTTCGGCTTTGAAACAGGGTTTACCAATATGCAATTCTTAGGTCTCGCTGCCGATGCATCTGAAGCGGGAGACCATACATTCGCAAGCTTAATTTCAAGTGTCCAAACTGATGAAGCACGTCATGCGCAACAAGGTGGCCCATCATTAAAAATCTTAATAGAAAATGGACAAAAAGAAGAAGCTCAAAAATTGGTTGATGTTTCTATATGGCGAGCTTGGAAACTGTTCTCAGTGTTAACGGCCCGATTATGGATTATTACACGCCGTTAGAACATAGAAGTCAGTCATTCAAAGAGTTTATGGTTGAGTGGATTATTGTTCAATTTGAACGTCAATTAGCTGACTTAGGCTTAGATGCGCCCTGGTTTTGGGAAGATTTAACGAAGGACTTGGATGTTACTCATCATGGAATGCACTTGGGGGTATGGTATTGGCGCCCGACAGTTTGGTGGAATCCTGCAGCAGGCGCCTCTCCTGAGGATCGAGAGTGGTTAGAAGAAAAATACCCAGGATGGAATAAAACCTGGGGTAAGTGCTGGGACGTGATTACTGAGAATCTAAATAATGGTAGAGAGGACTTAACCTTACCCGAAACGTTGCCATATGTTTGTAACATGTGTCAGCTACCTATTGTGGGGACGCCTGGAGAGGGATGGAATGTACGGGATTATCCCCTAGAGCATGAAGGGCGTTTATATCATTTTGGCTCCGAGGCAGATCGTTGGTGTTTTGAACAAGATCCAGAGCGGTATAAGGAGCATCAAAATTTAATTGATCGTTTTCTGTCTGGACAAGTTCAACCGGCGGATCTTCCAGGCACACTGGCTTATATGAATTTAGGGCCTGGTGAAATGGGCAAAGATGCACATGATTATGCATGGGCAGCAGCATTTAAAAAACAAGTGAGTGCAGCTTAATACAAACTGATTTGTCCATTGATTAAGACGAAAAAAACAAAAAATAAAATGCTTTATACGGGAGAAAAAAATGGCGGCATTTCCAATTAATTCAAACTTTGAGGGTGACTTCGTGATGCAGTTAATCTCTGTGGATACAGACGATACGATGGATCAGGTGGCAGAAAAGTGTGCTTATCACTCCGTGGGTCGCCGAGTTGCGGCACAACCTGAAAAAGTGATGCGTGTGAGATTACACAATACCACTGAAAATTATCCTCGTGACATGACAGTATTTGATGCAGGTTGGAGACCGACTGAGACGCTTGATATTATCTTCGCCGACAGTTAAAAGAAGGGGTATCACAGAGATGGCTTTTGAAAAGATTTGTACTTTAGATGATGTGTGGGAAGGAGATATGGAGGCCTTTGAAACAAAAAATGGGACTTCAGTACTGGTTTTAGGGGTGGAAGGGGGTGATTTAAAAGCATTTCAAGCTATTTGCCCTCATCAGGAAATCGAATTAGTTGAAGGTGAGTTTGATGGGAAGGTTCTGACGTGTAAAGCCCACCTATGGCAATTTGATAGCACTAATGGGAAGGGGTTGAACCCAACTGACTGCATGATAGCGGAATATCCACTGAAAATTGAGGGGGAGGATGTGTTAGTTAATATTGACGGCATTAAACCGTTTACTGCGCATTCATAAATTCGATAGCTAACGGCTTAAGAGTCGTAAGAAGAGACAGATAATGACAACGACAAAATTAAAAGACGCCTATAAACAAAATAAAGTGGGCCCTATTTTTAACGGTGGTGATGTTGCGCAAGCTGCGATTGAAGCCGCCGAATGGGATAACCCAGATAAAGACATCAGCGTTGATGATAAAGGCGCATACGTTAGGATTTCAGCCGAACAAGAATTGGTAATAACTCGGGAATCCATGGAAGAAGCACTAGGCCGTGATTTCCAAATGAATGAAATAGAAATCCATTTAGGCTCTATGGCAGGGCAAATTGAGGTAACGTCGGAAAAAATCCGTTTTTACTTTGAAAAGACACTTTAAATAAAGGGATTAATGATGAGCAATGAGCAAATAGAAACATTGAAACCTTTAAAAACCTGGTCACACCTTTCTAAGCAAAGGAAAAGGCCGAGTGAGTATGAAATAGTGACTTCAAATTTGCATTTTCATACAAATAATAAAGGCAAACCATTTGAAATAGGGCAGGATGCAAAAATGAATGATTGGTACTTAAAGTACCGAAACAATAGCCCGTTAGTACATGAAAACTGGGATGCCTTTAGAGATCCAGAACAATTAGTTTATAGAACCTACAACATCCTTCAGGAAGGTCAAGAATCTTATGTCACCGGGTTGTTAAACCAATTCAGCGAGCGCGGCAATGATCAGATGATTTCGAAAGAATGGGCGGCTGATTTAGCGCGTCTTTATGCGCCAGGCCGTTATTTATTTCATGCTTTGCAAATGATCTCTGCTTACCTTCATCAGATGTCACCGGCTAGTACCCTCTCTAATTTGGCTACATACCAATCGGCTGATCATTTACGTTGGGTGACACATACTGCGTACCGCACTTGCGAACTGGCTAAAACATGGGCGGACGTTGGTTTTGGAGAAAAAGAGCGAGAATATTGGGAAAATGAAACAGCATGGCAAGGGTTTAGGGAGTTGGCAGAAAAAGCGTTAGTGACTTGGGATTGGGCAGAAGCAACGATTGTCCTAGACGTTATCTTAAAGCCAGCTGTTTCGGCAGCGGTATTGAAACAACTCGGTCTAGCGGGGGCTGAAAATGGCGATACTTTATTGTCTTTATTGAATGATGCGCAAATGCGGGATGCAGAGCGGCATCAACGCCAAACACAAAAACTGATTGAATTTGCACTTGATCATGAAGCTAACGAGGCTATTATTCAAGGGTGGATAGACAAGTGGTTACCCCTGGCCGATAAAGCTGTTGAAGCTTATTGTAATGAACTGACAGATTTACCAGATGCAACACAAGAGGCAAAAGCTTATATGACCTCTGTTAGGTATTCACTGGGTTTAAAATAAAACGCTAGACAATGAAAACCGTGCAATGAGCTATTTGCACGGTTTTTTTATTTATGCGAGTTAATAAAAATATATAATAAATCACTAAAGTCTAATATTTTTACTAGCAGTAAAAATATTTTTTGAAACCAAATTAGTGAGATGATGAGCCATTTAAAATTAAGTGTTTTAGACCAATCCCCCGTCCATGATAATCAACCTGAGTCCAGTGGTTTATTTACCACCATTGAACTCGCTAAGGCCTGTGATGAAGCGGGTTATCATCGCTATTGGGTTGCAGAACATCACGATACGCCTGGTTATGCGAGCCCTTGCCCTGAATTGATGGTGAGTAATGTAGCGCATGCGACTAAACGGATCCGTGTGGGCAGTGGCGGGGTGATGTTGCCGCATTATAGTGCATTTAAAGTTGCTGAAACTTTTAAAATGTTAGAAGCTTTTCATCCCGGTCGCATCGATTTGGGAATTGGGCGCGCTCCGGGGGGTAACCCTATTTCATCGAGCGCGATATCCGCGCCGAGGCAAACCATTCCTGCTGAGTATTACCCGAGTCAGGCACAAGATTTAATCGGCTTTTTAAGTAATAATTTGCCTTCAGAACACCCCTATAGTAGCGCTACTGTGGTCCCCAGTGATGTGGGTGCCCCCCCTGTCTGGATGCTGGGCTCAAGTGATGGTAGTGCTGAAATTGCCGGTGTTTTAGGGGCTGGTTTTGTGTTGGCTCTTTTTATTGGCACTCATGATAGGCCGCCAGAAATTATTCAGCGTTACAAGAAGGCTTTTCAAACAGGCGGTAGCCTTGAAAACCCGGAAGCCATCATCGCGGTGGCTGCTATTTGTGCGGATTCAAAAGAAGAAGCGGAATATATCGCTAGTAGTCACACGTATTGGAAGGTTCAGGCTTTTAGGCACGGTGCCAGGGATGCCTTTTTTTCTCCAGATGAAGTCATGGTTAAAAGAAAACAGTTATCGTTATCTGATCAGGCTTATTATGACGAAACCTTAGCCACGATGGTAACGGGCACGCCTGAGGAATGTCAGTCAAGGTTAGAACAGATATCCGCGTTGTACCAGGTGGATGAGTTAATGATTGTGAATGTGACTCATGCCTTTAAGCCACGGGTAGAGTCGTGTAAAATGCTGGCCCATCAATTCGGTTTATCAAAATAGTATTTAGGAGAAAGTTATGAGTGCGAACCCTGAAATTGCAAACAGTATCCAAACAGGCGCTTTTAAAACCAATTATCATGATGTAGGTGAAGGGACGCCTGTCTTTATGATCCATGGGTCAGGGCCTGGCGTCACTGCTTGGGCTAATTGGCGTTTAGTCATACCGGTATTAGCTGAAAAATATCGAGTGATTGCACCTGATATGGCTGGTTTTGGTTTTACCGAACGATTAGATGATTACAATTATTCGATGGAAAACTGGGTTCAGCATGCGATTGATTTAATGGATGCGCTGGACATCGAAAAGGCTCACCTGATTGGTAATTCGTTTGGTGGTGGTTTATCACTAGCACTTGCAATTAAACATCCGGAGCGCGTGAATCGCCTTGTATTGATGGGTGCGGCAGGCGTGAGCTTTGAGTTGACTCAAGGGCTGGATGAGGTTTGGGGTTATGAACCTTCAGTGGCTAATATGCGTAAAATGATGGATTTATTTGCCTATGACCGCACTTTGGTGACGGATGAGTTAGCGGAACTTCGTTATAAAGCAAGTGTGCAACCTGGGTTTCAGGAGTCCTTTAGTAAAATGTTTCCTGCGCCCCGTCAACGCTGGGTTGAGGCATTAGCCAGTGCGCCAGAAGATATTAAAAACATTCAGCATGAAACCTTGATGATTCATGGCCGTGAAGACATAATCGTGCCGCCTATTACATCAAAGACTTTGTTTGATTTGTTGCCAAATTCTCAATTACATATGTTTGGCAAATGTGGGCACTGGACGCAAATTGAACAAAACGCACGTTTTAATGAATTGGTTTTAGATTTCTTCGCCGAAGCTGAATAGTCATGTTGGGTCATAAGACGTGAAGTTTGCGATCATTGGCGCTGGCGGTATAGGCTGTTACTACGCCGCCAGATTAATCCAGGCAGGGGAAGACGTCACCCTGGTAGCTCGTGGTGCTCACCTAAAAGCCATGCAAACGAAGGGTTTAGAGGTTAAGCATGCAGAGCTGGACTTTCATCAAGCGGTTGATGCCTTGAGCCTTGAGGCTTGGCTGAATGAGACAAACCCTGATCAGGTCGATGTGGTGATTGTTTGTTTAAAAGGAATGCAAACGGGTGCCCTGGCAGAGCAACTTAAAAATTGGTTGCAGTCGTTTCCAAAAAGTCAGGCTCCTCTTGTGTTGTCATTGCAAAATGGTGTGGATAATGAACAGCAATTAAGTGAGGCCTTACCCCGTCATGTAGTATTAGGGGGGATTGCTCGTCGGATAGGGGCCCATATCATTGAGCCAGGAGTTGTTGAATCAATAGGGCCTGCACAGGTTATTCTAGGCCAATGGCCCAATCATCAGACTGTTTCATCTGAAATGGAAGAAAAAATTGGGGCGATAGCTCGTTGTTTTAATGCGGCAAAAATTCCAACGGAGATGTCGAAAGATATCAACAAAGAACTCTGGCGGAAATTGATTATTAACAATGGGTTAAACCCGTTATGTGCCTTGTTAGAAATTGAAACAGGTGATGCGACGCCCAGGGAAGATTTGCAGCCCTTGATCAGAGGCGCAATGAGTGAAGCGGTGTTGGCTGCGAAATCACAGGGCGTTGAATTATCAAATGATGATTTAGAAGAAATGCTTGAACTAATTTCGACCTTTGATTCAATCAAACCTTCTATGTTGGTGGATCGTGAAAAAGGCCGACCCTTAGAAATTGAAGAAATTTGTGGTGTCGTTATTAAAGGTTGTGAAAAGTTAGGAAAAGACGCGCCCTATAATCGAACTATCTCTACTTTATTGCGCAGAGCAGTCGAAACTCCTAAGGCGTAAATGTCCGCCTTAAAAAAGGCCTCAGGCCCCTTGTTGATGCTAAGTTTTGTATTGACAGTATTAAGCACCTGGGTTCCAGGTACAGTGACCCAGCAAACTTTAGGCGTAGTTTCAAGCGGTGGTTCGGCGTGACCCCTCAACAATATCGAGATCAACAAGTAAAACACTAAAATAAAACGCCAGCCGCCAAGTCATTATTTGTCTTCTTCAATTTTGCCAAGCCTGTACGCTAATTGAGGACGAGTCACCCCTAACTTTCTAGCCGCAGCAGACAAATTACCGTTTGACCTTTTAACGGCCTCTTTAAGAATCGTTTCTTCAATTTCAAACAAATTATTTTGAGTTTCAAAAAACATATCAACAAATTGCTTATGAATACCTTTTTTTAATGGTTTCAACTGACCACGCTCACTGACTGTTGCCTCAGATTTCTCATCAATATTCATCATCGCAAACAAATGTTCTAACTCAATATAACCCCCATTTTCGCAAAGCAAAACACCCCGCTCTATGACATTTTCAAGCTCACGAATATTTCCTGGCCATTCGTACCGCTCTAGTTGGACCATGGCATGATCAGTGACCCCCTTTACTTCTTTATGATATTTAACTTTATATTGATCAATGAAACTCTCAATTAATAAAGGGATATCTCCCTGCCTTTCTTTTAAACAGGGAATGGTAATAGGGTACACATTTAAGCGATAAAATAAGTCCCGCCTAAAATCACCTGATTCAACTTTGCAACCCAGAATTGCCATTACCCTTTATGAACCTGGCGGCACAGAAAAGCCATTATGGCTTTTATCATATGGGCATTTATGCAATGCCTGAGCTCGAAAGCTGGTTTCGGGTCCGTTACGCCGAAGCGGTACCTACTAAGCTGGATATGGGTAAAAGTTGTATCCGTTTTAAAAACCCCAAACACATTCCCTACAACTTAATTGGCGAGTTGGTCAGCAAAGTGAGCGTTGATGATTGGATATCGGTTTATCAAAGCCTCAAAAAATAGAACTTGTTCCACTTTTACTGTTCTACTCTATTAACGACTTAAATTGCGCTTCTGATAACACTTCTTCTTCCAGTAAAGCTTGTGCAACCTTGCTTATTTGCTCCCAGTATTGGTCAACTAATTGATCAGTTTTCAGGGTTGCTTCATCCAGCCACTCTTTGATTAATTTTTCAGTCTGAGATTGAAAGTAAACGTCTCCGCTCCATTCATGTAACACAGTGGTGTCTAAGTTGTAACTATCGGGATGCATTCCGTACCTTGCAATAGGATTCCAGGCAGACCACATGGCCTGCTTCAAATCACTAATGGCACCAGTATCTAAGCCTTCATCCCCGAATTGTTTTACCTGGGCAGCTCGACCAGCTAGGGCTACACATGTCTGCGAGAACCAAAAAGCTTTTGTATAATCAACATCTTGTTCCCTACTATAGGCCACCATACCTAAGGCTTGTTCTCTGGGCACAATACTTATTTGTTCAATTATTCTCTCTGGCATCAAAACTTTTGAGATAACAGCATGGCCAGCCTCATGAAAGGCGGTTTCTGCCAGCATTTTTGCGCACTTATCAAGTGTCCGTTTAGCGCCATATTTAAGAATATTAATTTCTTCCAGTAACGTACTTTGACCAATTTTGCCAGTATTCTTACTTAGAGCCTGAAGCACTGTCTCCCGATGAACCTTCTCTAAATCTGCACCGCTCATACCAGCCGTTAGTGATACGATTAAATCAACATCTATAGCCTCTTCGTAAACGTCGTACTGCAAGAACTTTTCGATAAACCAGCGCCGGGCATTTTTATCCAGGAAAGGAACATGGACATGAAGATCAAGCCTTCCTGAACGTAATAATGCTTCATCAAGTTTATCCAGCCGATTGGTAGCCGCGACAATAAAAACCGCGCCTTTATTTGGCTATTTGCATTCTAAGGTTGGAAATCAGCTTTTCTACCAAGGCAATGAAAAGGCTCAGTTGGTTGGAAGCTAAAGTATGAGGGGCTGCATTGTACGTTTTTCGGACCTTGAGACTATAAATTTCCCACCCTATTGATCAGTAGATTTACATTAAAATCATATACACACTGTGATGCCAATTCAAGATAAAGGCGCCATTGCTAGTAACTCACTCTCATACCTATAAACGACATCGTCCAGAGCAGACGTTACTGTATCAATTGGTCGAACGCCACTACCCAGAATTTCAGAAGCAGCTTTCACAAAAAGGGAAGTCGTTACCACTTCATGTGGTAAAAGAGTTTGAAGAGTTTCTTAGGTGTGGTCGGCTTGAGCATGGTTTTTTGCGTGTAGTTTGTGACGACTGCAAGCATGAGAAACTGCTGGCGTTCAGCTGCAAACGCAGGGGATTTTGCCCAAGTTGCGGTGCAAGAAGGATGGCAGAAAGTGCCAAGTTGTTAGTTGAAGATGTTCTTCACGGTTACCCTGTACGCCAATGGGTATTGTGTTTACCCATCCCGCTTCGTCTACTTCTAGCTAGGTATCCCAAACACTTAAGTAAAATCATGCAAATCATTCATCGTGCTATTTCTTGCGATATTGTGCATCGGGCTGGGTATCTTAAGAAGCAAGCAAACACAGGAGCGGTGACTTACATTCAGCGATTTGGTAGTGCACTGAATCTCAATATTCACTTTCACATGCTCTTTTTGGAAGGCGTTATCACTCAGGAGTGTGGACAGTCCAAATTCAAGTGCGTTAAAGCACCAAACCACAATGATATGGAAACCCTCGTGAATGTCATTAGCCATCGCATCGCGACCTACTTGGAGAAGGCCGGGCTCGTTCAACGGGATATGGACAACACATTTCTCGATTTACCCATGGATGACGAAGATAGTTTACTGCCCTTGCAAGCAGCCTCTGTCAATTACCGCATTGCTGTAGGACCAGATACAGGCAAAAAAGTCTTTGCCTTGCAAACCTTACCTGCCAAAGACGAACAACATTACGGTCAATTAGCTCAAATAAACGGTTTTAGCTTACACGCTGGGGTGTTTGCAGACAGCCATCAAACTGACAAACTGGAAAGGCTATGCAGATATATCTCAAGGCCAGCGTTAAGCGAGCAACGATTGAGTCTAACCGATTCAGGAAAAGTAAGATATCAACTGAAAACTCCCTATCAAGACGGTACCACACATGTCTTTTTTACTCCCTTGGATTTCATAGGCAAGCTCGCGGCACTGGTGCCAGTGCCGAGGCTAAACCTTACGAGGTTTTATGGCGTGTTTGCTCCCAATGCTAAGGTGCGTGCCGAGGTAACGGCTTCACAACGCGGTAAGAATAGCCCTCGCTTAGCAGAGCATCTGAAAGATTCAGATAAACCATACCATGCGCGAAGCATGTCGTGGGCACAAAGGTTAAAAAGAGTATTCAATATTGACATCACAGTCTGTGAGGCTTGTGAAAAAACCAACGTCAAAATTATTACTTGTATTACGGATCCGGCTGTTATCCATAAGATTTTGGCGCACCTTGACAAGCAGACTCTTCTTGAAGCAAAAAACGATTCTCTAATGCCGCCACTTCGAGCTCCACCAGCCACAGCCTCATTCAGTGACTACATCATTCAACGCGACTTCGATTTTGGCGCATGAAGCACAAAAAACAGACCATCACTTGAACATGCAACATGTTGAGGTAAGGGCTTTCACATATCTCATTGCGGATTTCAGTACCAAAGACCAGTTATATTGCGTCTATCTTGATGACAACTACTTCACTGATTCCTGAAAAGTACCCATTTGACACACGTGCAACTGGCCTTAAATACAGCTGACACAGTGGGTAGTACATAGCGTTAATATTTCTTATACTCGGAGGCGGTAAGCTTCAGCAGAATCTGACTATGTTGGTAGATGGCCATACGGGTCTTGAGCACAGCATTCCTGTGGAAAAAGGCTACAGCGACGTCACTCAACTATGGAAAGCCACAGAGTTTGGCTATACGCCGACCTTTGTTGTGTCCTACGGCGGCATGATGGGTGAAGAGTACTGGTACGACAAAACTGAAGTGTGGAAGAACCCGCGTCTTCTTCGCTATACCCCGTCGACTATTCTAGATAGCCGTGCGATCCGCAGACCTACTGCGCCAGAAAATCAGTACAACCACCAAAACGTTGCAAGCTACGCCAAAGAGCTTCGAGATAATGGGGTCAGTGTACATATTGGCGCTCACGGACAGCGTGAAGGCTTAGCTGCTCACTGGGAGCTGTGGATCATGGAACAAGGCGGCTTCACGCCTTGGGAAGCGCTACGCGGCGGTACTATTGATGGCGCGAAACATCTAGGTATGGGCAAAGATATTGGCAGTATCGAAAAAGGTAAACTTGCTGACCTTGTAGTGATTGATGGCGACGTGCTTAACGACATTAGAAAGAGTGAATTCGTAGAGTACACTGTACTAAATGGACGCGTATACGAGTCGGCCACCATGAACGAAGTGGGCAGTAAGAAAAAACGCAAACCGTTTTTCTTTGAGCAAGACAATGCCACCTTTATGCCGCAACAAACGGCAGATGATGTGGAAGCGAAAGCGCACCACTATCATTGGGAGCATTAATTCTGCGTCCAAAGGCCTGTAGTAATAAATAACATAAACTAGTAGGCCTTAATTAACCCAACGCTAAAGCCGACGAAAGCTTCCTGTTTCGTCGGCTTTTTATTTTCTGAATATGAAAACTTACCTGTGCATGTTTAAAACTGAGTTTAGTCTTAAGTAAAAGAGTGGTATAACTGCTGTAAGGATGGAGGGTAATATATGAACCACCCCAAATCAGATTAAAAGGACTTATTCGCCATGCAGTATTATTTGCCACTAGCATTACTGCTTAACGCTCTCATTTTTGCTTCAGCCGGCGCTCAAACGAGCGAAGCCCCTACCTATTATCAAGATTGCGCCGTTCTCGATTTTGGCGAACAAGACCTATCTACGATGACAGAAGCGGAAAAAATACAAGCGCTAGACGACTCCTTATTTGGCGCACTAAACCAAAGCGAAGAATGCATGAACGCAGCGGCGCAATCGAGCGCACAAAGCGTAGCTAGCGCGGCGGGTCAAGGTACAGGGCAAGGCGCTGGCGCGGGTAATACCTCGAGCACATCATCTTCGGGGGCAGGCGCTGGGCAGTCTAGCTCACAAAGCAGCACTGAGTCTCAGGAATCATCGACGAATACACAAACAACCACTTCAAGTTCAGATCCTTCAAAACAGTCTGTTGGAGGACAAGCGAAAGGTGGAAGTTCAGCGGTATGTGACGCCGTAATTGCCGGCTTGCAAGGAGCAACAACTGAGTCTGAAAAGGCACATTTCCAAGCATTAAAAGAGCAATACGGTTGTAATTAAAAAATCAGAGGAAGGAAAGGATATGTCATCATTTAAACCCAAGGCCCTGTTTACCGTGGTCGCAACAGCATCGTTTATACTCTTGGGCGGATGTGGCTCAACGCAGACTAATGTCACCAGTGTAGGACCATCTATGGTAGGCCCAGGGGGCGGTCAGGCATTAGGCGCACAAAAAAATACCTACAACTACAACTCCGAAATTTACATGGATGTTGCCATACCTGTATTTGACCCGGGCTTTCCTACAGAACGAGATGGCACTATCGATTACGATGAAATAGAAGAGGAAGGGATTTGGCCTCAAGTCCGTCGCTTAGAAGCTAACCGCTTTGCGATAGCGACGAAAGAAGCCCTAGGTGAAACCAAATCTTTCGGCAGCATTAACGTAACGCCAGATGCTTCTGCACTTGCCGATGTATACGTGCTGGGCAAAATTAATTACTCAGATACTGAAACTGTAGAAATTGGCGTGAAAGTGATGGACGCTAAAAACACAGTGTGGGGGGAAGAAGAATTTGAATACCGCGTAAGTGAAGGCTGGTATCGCGATGCCATGTCTCGCGGCGAAAACCCTAACGGCCCAGTTTTCGAGCAAATTGCAAAATTCGTTTATGATTTGCTTATAAAGAAATCCGATACCTACAAGCAAGAAGTGCAAATGGTGTCAGACCTGCGCTACGCACAAATGTATAGCCCTGAGTCGTTTAGCCAATACCTTACTCAAGGCAGAAGAGGTGAGATTGAGCTAGTAAGTGCGCCTTCAGATAGCGATCCAATGCTTCGTCGCGTGCGCGCCATACAGGCAAAAGATGAACAATTTATTGATAGCCTTCAAGAAACCTATGATTCTTTTTGGGTAACCACTGAAGAGCCATACCGTAAGTACCAGAAAGAGACACTTCCTGAAGCCAAGAAAATCAGAGAACTCGAATCAGAGCGCACCACACAACAAGTCACGGCAGGGTTATTCGCAGTCGCTTCAGTGCTTTTAGGTTCTAACTCTAGCTCAACGGCTGGTCAAGTAGCCGCTGCAGGTGCTGGTATTGCCGCAATTGGCACACTGAGTGAAGCAATCAAAACTAACAAAGAGCTTCACGCCCAACGGGATCTATTCGATGAAATGGGGCAAAACCTTGATATTCAGGTAGCCGATCAAATTGTTGAAATAGACAATCAACGAATTGAGCTTCAAGGCACAGCAAGCGAACAATACTACCAGCTTCGCGCTCGCCTTAAAGATATCTATGACATGGAATCCACACCAATGACTGCGCTATAAGCCCAGTCGTTGGTGTTATCAAAACCATTAAATAAGATATCTATTCTATTGTTAAGTTAGAGAGTAAAGGGTTATGCATGCCAAGCGTTGAGCAACAAATAGAGCAAAGCAGAGCAAAGAAAAAGGCACTCATAAAAAAGTCACTGCTCGGTTTTTCACTGGTCATGTTGATAGGCGTTGCAGGCGTGCTCCTTATCTCATATATGCCTACTGTCACATCGAACGTTACGGACGCCACGGATGACACAACAGCAGTCCCCCAAACCGCAAAAGCTACACCCGCTGTGGAAGTTAATGAAGAAGAACGAAAAGCCCTTCAAATGGCGCTTAGTGAGTCAAAACAAAGTGTAAACGACTTGGTTAGTCGCGTTTCGCACTCCCAGATGTTCCTAGAAAAAGCGAGTGAAGTTGAGCGCAAGTTGAATACCGCGTTTAATGAATATGGCGCATCCAACTACGGCGCAGTTATGAATGCACTGGATGATATAAAGAGCTCAGTTAACACAATAAATACTGACTACGAAAACGCCTACACTCAACCTTATGAAGACGCCCTCCTTGCCTTCAATAACGGAAATGTTTCAAGTGCGTTTAACCTAAACAAAACGTCGTTAACGATAAACCCTGATTTCGAAAAAGCCAACATTTTGCAGCAACGCATTGATGTATTTGACGAGGTGCAAGACGCCTACGAGCAGGCACGCATTGGTAAGGTCGAAAACAACATCAGCAAACAGCGCGAAGCGTACGCAAAAATAGTACAGTTAGATCCTGCCCGTAAGGACGCACAGCAAGCACTTGATGCTATTAACCGGCAATTGCAAGACAGCCGATTTGATACGCTGCTAGCTCAGGCAAATCGAGCTATCGAGCAAGGTGACTACCCTGCTGCGGCAGAATTCCTCAATGACGCCAAAAGCCTAAAAGCTTCAAGCACTGAGCTTGCCACCATTAGTAAAAAGCTCGCGTCTTTAATTGCTTCACAAGAGCAGCAGAAAATTGAAAATCAAGTCGCCTTGTTTGTCAGCGCAGATGAATGGCAAACCGTAAAGCTGCTAGCTAATAAAGGCCTCGCTAACTTTCCAGCCAGCCCTGCTTTACTTGAGGCCAAACAAAATGCCGAAGCTATACTCGATGCAGAAAAAAGCTTGAGCGCTTACCAAAGGCGGCCAGAACGTTTATCGGATAACAACGTCAGAAATCTAGCCCTTAAAGACATTGCGCGAGCAGGTTCACATGCAGAAAAAAGCGCAAAACTGCGTGCCCAAATATCTTCGCTTGAGCAAGTGATCGACAATATCAATCAGCCCCGTTCCGTAACGATAACGTCGGATAACGATACCTATATTAAAGTACTTGGAGTAGGTCTCGTGGGGGAAGTAAAAACAAAAACCATTCAGCTGAAACCTGGTACATATCGCATTGAAGGGAGCCGCGAGGGTTATCGCTCAACCATTCAAGAGATTGTAGTTTCACCGTCAGACACCAACCTATCAGTACATGTTGTATGTACTGAAAAAGTATAAGGACCTATCTAGTGAGCAGTATTGATGACGCCATTGCCAAAGGAAAGAAGCGAAGAAAGGGCGTTGCTATAGCTTCATTAATAGGACTGGCCGCCGTTCTCGTTGTTTATTTTGGCTGGCTGTTTCTTACCAAAGGTTATGCCTTTGCAGTTTCTCCAGAACGTGCAGCACAAAATCCGCAATTTGCTGTTTTAAGTGGTAGTGCGATGTTCATTAGTGACAAGCTTTACGTGTTTGGTAGCCATGCTGAAGTCCAGGTTTCGGCCCCAAAATATCAAGATGCCACGGTTGTTATTAACGACAACTCGCCAAGCACTATTAATGTTACGCTCGTTCCTTTACCGGCAAAAGTCACCCTATCAACCTCCCCTTCGTTGAGTGAAATAACCTGGCATTTAAACGCTGAGAAAGTAGCGGTATCGAGAACCTACGTAACGGAATTAAAAAAGGGCAGCTACAGAGCGAGCGCCAGTCATCCGCATTATGAAACGGGTGAGATCCAATTTGATGCAGATATCGCGCAGGAAATTGAACAAGTTATTTCACTTTCTCCAGTTAAGGGCGCAATTAGCATAAACTCAAGCCCTTCTGGTGCCAATGTCTCCCTTGACGGTAAAGATATGGGTGTCACGCCACTTTCTATTAATATGAATGGCGGTAAGTACGAAATTGTCGTGACGAAGTCAGGGCTAGAGCCATTGGAAGACACTATTGAAGTCACTAGCCAACGCCCTAACCCGACAAGAAACTATAACCTTCAACCCCTTCAAGCACAGATAACAGTTTCGACAGACCCTCAGGGCGGCGTACTTACAGTAAATAATAAACCGACTGATACAAGATCTCGTGTGGATGCGAATACGCCACATATCGTCAAGTATGAAAAAACCGGATTTATTTCACAAAGCCAGCGGATCACGCTAGCTCCCGGCGAGAACAAAGCGCTTACCTTCAACCTTCAAGAAGAGCGAGGACAAGTGAATATAAGCGCGTCGTTAAGTGCAAAAGTTTTCATCGACGGTTCGTCTAATGGTCAAACGCCGCTTAATTTAACGCTTCAAGCTTTACCGCACACAGTAACATTCGAACGTGAAGGATATCGCAGTGTTACCAAGACTATTACACCTAGTGCAAACAAGCCGGTGAAAGTACACGCTGATATGCTTACAGAGTTTGAAGCAAGACGGCGTGAAGGTAAGCCGCTTTTTGCAAATACACTGGGTATTCAACTTTCGCTTGTTACACCCAAAGCCTTCACTATGGGCTCTCCTGCAAACGAAAAGGATCGCCAGCGCAATGAAACACAAAGAGACGTATCTTTTTCGCGTAAATTCTGGATGTCTAATCACGAGATTACTCAGGCGCAGTTCGCCGCGTTCGCAGGGAAAGGCGCTAGCAGCAAGCTACCGATCACGAATGTTTCGTGGAGTGATGCGGTTGCGTTTACAAATTGGCTAAGCGAGAAGGAAGGTTTAACACCGTTTTATGTTGTTCAAAATGGCAGAGTAACTGGTATTGATAAAACCTCGAACGGCTATCGTTTACCTACGGAAGCCGAGTGGGAATTCGTTGCAAAAATGAATCGCCGAGCATCACCAACAACCTTTGTTTGGGGTAATCAGTTTAGGCTTCGCGATAAGCAAGGCAATTTCGCTGATGCGTCGCTAAGTGGGAAACAGACCTTCATTTTAAAAGACTACGATGACGGATTTGCCGACAAAGCCCCTGTTGGTTCGTTCAAAGCTGAACGTGGTGGATTCTACGATTTAGATGGCAATGTGCGTGAGTGGGTCCACGATGTTTACCAGAATTCACCATCAAACCAGTCTGGTACTTTTGACGACTACCTAGGCCCTGTTGGACAAGGTAAACACGTAGTAAAAGGCGCGTCGTTTCAAACGGGTCGGCTTAAAAATGTTCGCGCAAGCGCGCGCAGCGGTGAGACTGAACCTGCTGACGATATAGGCTTTCGCATAGCGAGATACGAGAATTAATATGAAAAAGAAACTGATCATTGCTGCAGTATTGTTGGCCATTGCGGGCACGGCAAGTGCGTACTTTGTATCGTTAGATTCGCCGCAAGACTTTCCAACTAACATTTAACTATCAAGGAATGATGATGAATAAAGAGAATACGTTGTCAATGAACCCCAGCTTTCTTGTAAGTGGCGGGGTCTTTCTATTTATATTTGCCTTGGTACATTTCCTATTTGCCGGTGTCATTCGCCCCGCAGCCGAAAAAGTCATGGCAACGGCTGGCACAGCGTCCCTATCCTCTTTCTGGGTTATTCTTAAAGATATCGAGCAACAGGTTTGTATCTCGCTGATGCTGTTTTGCATTTTCCTAATGGTTTACAAGCTTTGGAAGCTGCTGGACGAAGAAGAGATTTACTCACGAGATTTACTGCCTGAGCACAACAAAGATACGCCACTAAATGTAGATAAAGCGTTAGATGAGCTTTCGTCTTCATCTTATAGCGACACCCCCGCATACAGCACGTGGATAAACTGCATTAGACGCTTTAAAAACACCCAGAACGTGCAGCATGCTGCCGATGCAATCCACGCTTCGGTAGAAAATATTGCTGCTCAGCTTGAAAGTGGTAATAACGTGATTCGCTACATTATTTGGGCTATCCCTTCGATTGGTTTCGTTGGCACTGTTCGCGGTATTGGCGCAGCCCTTGCGCAAGCAGACGCAGCCCTAGATGGTGATATCGCGGGAATGACGGCTTCGCTAGGCGTTGCGTTCAACTCTACGCTCGTCGCCCTTTTTATATCGCTTATTCTAATGTTGTTAATGCACCTGTTAAATGGTCGCCAAGACACTATGGTAATTCGCACACAAGAGTCTTGTGAACACCACCTTCTGTCACACCTTCACAACTAATTAGGCGAGACAGTAATGCCTAAAGTGCGTAAAGCCGAAGACGGATTTAACCTGGCGTTTTTAGACGTTATGGCCTGTGGCCTTGGCGCGGTTATTCTTATTTTCATTCTGGTCGACTTTAAAGCGTTTACACCTACACCAACTGAAGAGAAAGAAAAATTAGAGCTGGAACTCGCCGCCGCAGAGCAAGAACAACAAAAACTCAAAAAGTCGATTGACGAGTTAAACGATAAAATTGCCCTTGAGTCAGCGAAGCAAGACGATGCTCAACAAGCGCAAGCAGATACATCGCAAGACCAGTCAAAACTACTGCAAGATATGTCTACTGAAATGGCAGTAGTGGCTGATCTTGAAAACCAGCTAGCCGCATTGTCTAAAGAAGTAGAAAAGTCAGCCAACATTCAAATGCAAGGTACCGGCGAACAGAACTACATCACTGGCATGAAAATAGAAGGCCCGGAAATAGGCCTGCTAATTGACAAAAGTGCGTCAATGATGGGCGACAACTTGGTGGATATTTTAGGCAAGTTGGCGTTGAGTGATAGCCAGAAGGTCTCTACGCCAAAGTGGATACGCACGAAACGGGTAGCTCAATGGATGCTCGCGCGTGTCCCTTTAGAGTCAAAAGTCACCGTAGTGACTTTTTCAGACACCGCTACCACATTAGGCCTTCGTGATGTAAATAGTGCCAAAGTCAGCGGCTCGATGAATGCCATAGTTAAAGACCTCGGTGCCGTCGTCCCCAATGGAGGAACAAACCTTCAAGAAGGCTTAAGCATTTTATTTAAGGCCAATCCGAACATCACCGATGTGTATATTGTCACCGATGGCCTTCCTACCTTGGGTGACGGACTACCTATGAGCTGCAAAAGCTTCATTAGTAGTAAAAAGTCAATTTCATCAGATTGCCGTAAGACCTTATTTGTTGAAACCGTTAAGCGCGCTAAGAAAGGCGTGCATTACAATGTAATTTTGCTGCCCATTGAGGGCGATCCTTTTGCTTCACCTATGTACTGGGAATGGACCCGCGCAACAAGCGGCACTTTCCTATCACCTGCTCCGGAGTGGCCTTAATGCGCAAAATTCAACGAGCCCCCGTTGAGGTATTCAACATTGCCTTTCTCGACATAATCTCCTGTGCTTTCGGCGCCGTAGTCATGCTGGTGCTTCTGGCGAAAAACGGCACTGAAGACACTGAGCGTGGCCCTAGTAACGTAAGTGTTCTTATTGATCAGGTATTACAGGCTCAAGTTGATGTGGAAACGCTCAAAGGCGCACTGTCAGATAAGCTACAAGAACTGAAAGCAGCACAAAGCAAAACCGCTTCCGTCACGGAACAGAAAGACAATTTAGACTCATCGATACCACGCGCACAACAAACCATTAATCAACTAAAAGACAAAGCTTCGTCGCTGCGTAACGAAATACGCCAAGCGACCGCTATGTTAAATACGCCGAATCCGACAGATACGCCTGACGATGATGTTGGTGGAATTCCCACCGATGCTGAATACGTTATTTTTGCTATCGATAACTCGGGTTCCATGTCCTCTGGCAGTGGTTGGAATCGCGTGATCACCATCGTAAACGACATTTTAAAAAACCATCCTAAAATGAAAGGTTTTCAGATTATGTCTGCTGACGGAAGCTTTATGTTTTCCAGTAGAGCTGGGCAATGGCTAGATGACAGACAAACAATGAGAGATACCGCAATGAGCCAAATGAAGAGCTTTAAAGGAGGGGCGAGTCAGCCTGAAGCGGGGATCCTTAAAGCCATCAAGCTGTATAAAAACACCAAGGGGCGCGTGAGTCTTTACGTGTTTGGTGATGATTATCAAAGGCCGAATTTAGATCAGATTGTAAGTCAGATTACCCAAGCTAACCAGGGTGCCAATGGACAGCCTGTTATTCGTATACACGGCGTAGGCTTTAGCCGAAGTAATGGAAACGCACAGCGCTTTAGTGCATTTATGCAGGCGGTAGCGAAGCGAAACCGCGGCGCTTTCATCGGCCAATATTTTTAGTCTCTATTGGCCGATGAATCGCCTCGTTGGCCAAACAACGTGTTGATTTTTTCTTGCGATTTCGCCGCAGCCGCATGAATTTTCGCTTCTTCTCTGTGAAGATCTTCAAGCGTATCTGCAGAGACTGCGCTACCTGTTAGTGCGAATGCACCCATAACAGTAGAAGCAATAAGAGTTCTCTTGCTCATTTTGGACATAGTTCCCAACCAAATTTCTTATTTGAATCCTCGCCGATAGGAAAATATTCGGGCAAGGGGCGTATTAAATTTTTACAATGTTGTTTCAAAAATGTGGTACCTGTGGCGCTAACCAGTACCACGAACCTATTATACTCACATGGAATGTAAGGGTTAGTCAAGCAACACTACACGGCTAGCAAGGAAATGGCGCGCTGCCTGAACAAAAAACAGACACCTCGGAACGTACAACCTCGTACTTTAGTTTTGTTACTTACCCATTTAAAGTTTCACGCGTATTTTGTTTTAAAATTGTTGCGTTATCGTTTACCAAACCAGCCCGTAAGAGCATATCGTGGTTTTTTAGCGAACGGCATGAGATAAGTTACGCTGTGAATATTTTCTACTGTGAATATGCTTAGGGTATTAAAATTCGGAGTCCAACTTTCAGTGGTAGTACCATCTTCATTAAATAATTGCACCAATCCGCCCCAGTCTGGATGCCATTCTGGCGACAAGTTAAATACGTAAGCTAATTTTCTTCCTTCTTGTTCTGTTCTGCGCAACAGCTTATATTTCCGAGAACTTAGCGTTTTGCCACACTTAAGATCAACTAAGGCTCAAATGAAGCATACAGACCTTTAATTTCTCACTTGCAAGAATAAAAGATGTAGAAGCGAGTTTCTGATCGAGTAGGAGGGAGTTTCGCAACTCCCGTCCTCTTATATGGACTCCCTGAAGTAATCAACATCTTTTGAAAAATTAGTAGTAGATGCGCTCTTATATACGGGCTTTAAATGGAGAGCTACTCCTGCCCTTCGATGTATACGCACCAACAGTTCAATTCTCACACACAGTGTTTAGTCACTTGAGAGGACTGGCTGAATTCTGCTGGTTGGTCTTACCATTTATTTTCGCAATTTGTTGATTTACTAACTCTTAGGCTGCTAACAGTATCGGATTGTAATCGTCATTATTCTTTATTAGAGCAACAGCGGTTCTCACCGTTTTATTTGCTAACGCGATGGCAGCAACCTTCTTTCCCCTTCGGTCAACTAACGCCTTCAGCCACTGCTCTTTCACAGTCTTAGGCTCTCTGGATACTGCTTTATTCACTACCGACATTGCTCCCTGATAGAGCAAACTTCGCAATCTTTTATCTGCACAGTTTTTAGAAATATGTCCCAATCGCTCTTTACCGCCGGTCGAATGCTGCTTCGGTGTCAAACCTATGCATGCTGATGCATCCCGGCCTGTATTGAACTCTGTCGCATTTCCCAATCGAACGGTTAACCCCAAAGCAATCAAAGGGCCTACGCCTTCGAGTTTACTTAATTTCTGGCAAACAGGATTATGCCGCGTGTGTTCTGCTATGAGCCTGTCATAACTTTCTATTTGAGTCGTATAGAGTTGTAACATTTGTGACTGCGCAGCCAAAGCCTGACGATAATTCATCGGCAAGCCGTTTTCTGCATCTTCTAAAATGTCAGGCAGCGCAGTGACTAAATGATTTAACCCCTTTGCTATCACAATCCCGAATTCCGTCAACAGTCCTCGTATCTGGTTTGCCAACGCCGTCCTTTGCTCCAACTGCAGCATTCGCACCCGCTCCAGGGCCTGAAGACCCTGTTCATCTTCCTCCATGATGCCACAAGAGTTTATATGAGGTAATTGAGCCGCAATACCGATAGCGTAGGCGTCATTTTTATCTGTTTTTTGCTTTAATTGCAGCCCTTTTACTGCGCGAGGCTGAATGATTTTTACTTGATGACCATGCCGCCTCGCTAAACGCGCCCAGTAATTCGAGCCACCACAGGCTTCCATTGCCACTAACGCTGACACATGGTTTCCCAGAAGTGCTATCAATGCTTTACGACTCATTGCTTTGTTATAATCAATTTTTCCGTCACTGTTGAACTTGCAAACCTGAAAGGAATGCTTTGCAAGGTCAATTGCAATAATTGTATTCTTAATCATGTATGGACCCCTTTGGCTAATTTGACAATTAAGACCGTACCCCTTTCAGGGAAGGGAGTCCATACATCTCACACCACCGGGCATACGGTTCCGTACCACGGCGGTTCCTGTCTGTATTGACCATAGTCAATACCTGAGTCTGTTTCGTTCATCGTGTCGCCGCTTTATCGTTTAGAACTCCGCAAACACCGCCCAGGTTTCCGACCCTTCTTGTATATTTGTCCCGGAGCAATGATTCTTCATTGCCTTGTGTCCCGATAACGCGAGAGCACGCGTGACTTGCCGCTCGTGACAGGTTCAGCCCTTCGTGCTATCGGTTTCATAGCACTACTACGGCGTCTGCTGACTTCTGATATTCCATCCCGACACCTCGCGATGTCAGTAGCTCTATAGCAGAATATCAGACCTCCCGGGGTAATTCGCGCGACCTTCCTGCTTATGCCTGTCGGCTCTACGTTGCTGCATTCCGTGCAAGTATTGGGCTTTAGTGATAATGGCCACCTCACCCTGCAACAACGCCTAAACCGCTTCCTGTTCGTCAGGCCAGCATTTTGCCTTCGGCTTCCTTCAGATTTCACCTCACGATGAACACCCTTGCCGTTCGGCTAGCACTTCCCCTTGCCGGGTGTGCAGAGGACTTCCACCTCCAAGTCATCAACTCACCACCACAGTGAGTCGAACAGTGCTAAAGCACTACGCGCCATGCCCGGCGCACCACACAATAAAAAAGCCTGCATTTAAGCAGGCTTTGTCGTTTTAGTTCAGATAGTTATCTTTGTTACTAACTATGTTTATTAGAAGCTCATACGGACACTTGCAGTAACCCTACGACCTACTAAATCATAAAGTGGGTTAAATGTGTAACCAGGAGGTACCTTATCAAACACGTTACGCATGTTAACAAACACAGATGTATCATCACTTACGTTATAACGAACGCCGAGGTCATGAGTCCAAATTGACCCCACAAAAGGAATATCCAAATCTTCTGTAGAACCAGCCCCACCCAATGCCTCAGGTGTTACATCAAAGCGTGCAGCTCTTTCAAGAAAACGACTAGACCAGTTGAAGTTCCAATCCCCTACGTTGTAGTCAACGCTTGTGTTTAGCTGGTCACGTGAATCACCTACTTCGCCAGCTTCAGCATTTGCTTCATTTGGACGGTCTTGGAAAGCAAACAAGTTAAGTTCAAGGTTTCTTGTACCAAATACGTTGAATCTAACTTCGCCTGGAAGGTCCAGACCTAAGTCGGCTAGATCAGTCAAATATCTAACCTGGAAGTCGACACCGCGTGAAGTTCTCGCACCTGCGTTTGCAAAACCAGACGTCACAAGATCTACGTCGTTAGTTGCTGGATCACGAGTAATCTGGCCGCAAAATGCAGCGTCTAGTCCTGCAGAACCGTCAACACAAAGGTCTAGAATCACGGCAAGATCATTATAAATTGAACTTTTAGCCTAAGTGACGATCAGATCGAGGTCTAATCACTTACTTGGTCACTTTGATGAGCCCGACTTTCCTGAAACATTTTGCCCCCATTTCTGATCCGCGTATTGAACGCTGTAAAAAACATAACTTACTCGACATCTTGTTACTGGCGATAAGTGCGGTAATGTCAGGCAGTGAAGGCTGGGAAGACATTGAGCAGTTTGGTCATATCAAACTTGACTGGCTACGCAAATACCGGCCCTTTGAAGCAGGGATCCCACGTCACGATACCATTGCACGGGTGATTTGCCGATTAAAACCCGCTGAAATCGAGAAAGCCTTTCAAGCGTGGATATCCTCGCTTATTGAAGAAACAGGGTGTGGTGTGATTGCGATTGACGGTAAAACCGCCCGTCGTTCGTTTTCCACCAAAGAGAGAAACAACGCGCTGCATGCGGTCAGCGCCTGGAGTTGTCAGCATCAACTCGTGCTCGGGCAAGTGGCCGTCGATAACAAAACCAATGAAATCACTGCCATTCCTGAATTGCTGAGCATGTTGGAAATAGAAAACAGTATTATTACCTTGGATGCCATGGGATGTCAGCGTGAAATAGCCTTGCAAATTGTGAAGCAAAAAGCCGATTACATTTTGGCACTTAAAGGCAATCACTCAGGTATGCAGGCAGAGCTGGCGGCGTGGTGGCATAAAAGTGTGCGGGAGGGCTTATCAGACGAGGTGTACTCGACGCATACAGAAATCAATGCAGGCCATGGGCGCATTGAAACCAGAACCTGTCAGCAACTACTCATCCAGAAAAACTGGCTAACTAAACAGTATCAATGGAGCGGCCTAAAAAGCGTTATTCAAGTGACATCAAAAATACATGAAAAATCGACAAACACTGATAGCGTTGAAACACGCTGGTACGTGAGCTCTCTGGGTTTAAATGCAGAGCAAGCTTTAAATTGTGTACGCAGCCATTGGCAAGTCGAGAGTATGCATTGGGTGTTGGATATGACGTTCAGAGAAGACGAGTCAAGGATCCGTAAAGGACACGGCGCACTGGTCTTCAATGTCATGCGAAAAATAGCCATGGCCTTATTTAAACAAGATGAAACAAAAACAGCGAGTATGAAAGCCAAAAGGAAAATGGCTGCGCTGGATGATGATTACCGCTCAACCCTTTTAGAATCTGGGATTAAAATGCGCTAGCCGTGGGTCTAGAATGTCTTGCGGCTGGATAAAGGTAATGGCATCTTCAACTTCTATGTCATAGTAATCAACTGTAACTGAGAAATTCTCAAGGAACGTCGGTGTGTAAACTACGCCATATGTGAAGCTTTTCGCTGTTTCAGAATCTAGGTCTGGGTTACCACCAGAAATGATATCTATGCTCACGTTATCGTTAGCTTGGAACCCCTCAGGTATACCCAATGCGGCACAGTTTGCAGCTCTATCTGGATCTTCTGAAATGTTATCAGCATCACAAGGATCATTTATATTAGCAAAACCAGGTGACTGAGGACTGAATGCTTCACTCACGTTCGGCGCTCTTACTGCTTCACCCAACTGAGCGCGTACTCTGATGTCATCAAACGGAGCATAAACAAGACCTACCTGCCAAGCGTCAGCCGATCCAGCATGAGAGTAATCCGCTGTTCTGAATGCAGCATCTATTGACAACTCTTTAGCAAATTCCAAGTCGGCCAAAATTGGAAGACGAACTTCCATAAAGAACTCGTCAACATCAAAACTACCTTCTTCATCTGGCGTTGCTGCGCCTAAGAAGAAACCTGCTTTAGTGAATTCATCTGTCGTTGTTTCAGACGTTTCCGTTCTGTTCTCATAACCAAATGCAACACCAATTGCGCCGCCTTGTAGTTCGAGAAACGCGGATGTATCAAATGAGAACTGAGCAAGGAACACTTCTTGTGAAATACTGTCTTCACGAGTCACATTGCCAGAAATGAAGTCTTTCGCTGCGTCAGAACCTTGATTAAATCCAAATGGGTTAAACGGAGCACAATTACCACCATTAACTAGAGCTGGGTCCTCATAACCTTCTCCCTGCGCTGATGGAACCTGACTACGACATGCTGGTAATCCAGTGTTAGGGTCTATAACAGAGTCTACAGCCGCCACAAAGTTAGACGGAATTAAATCGTTTAAAGTGCGACGAGTATTGTCTGTTTGACCATAGTTGTAAGAAACATCGTAATCGAACGTAGTTTCACCTACATCAAAAAAGCCATCGACACCAGTTACCACTCTAAAAAGTGAACGGTCGTTAGATGCTGAACGGTTACCAATATCAGTGAAGAAGCGAGCCGCGCTTACGACAGTCTGACCACCATCAAGCAATCGTTGTCTAGTTACAGAATCCAGGAACGCATTGTCCTCTACATCGATAGTGATATTACCAAATCTGAATGAAGGCTGGAATTGTTGCTCGATGTCCGTATCTACATATTTGATATCACCATAAACGCGAACGTTGCGGCGTTTTTCAAGGTAGTTGTCGCCTGAGCAGTTAAGCTGCTTCTTTTTTATTCTCCGGATTTAACTCCACGCTTCCGATCTTATCCCAGTTTCTGGCCTCACCAGACCAACGACTCGGATTCTTCACTTTTGCCTTGGCATATAACTCAGCGCGCTCTGCCAGTATCTGTTGGTCTTCTCCTTTGTGTCGCTGCTCCGGGGTAACGAATTTTATGCGGCTGTGGCGATGTTCGGTGTTATACCAGCGGACAAAATCTCGCACCCAGGCTCGCGCTTCTTCCAGTGACTTAAAGCCTTCACTCGGCCATCTATGGCAGTATTTGACTGTGCGGAACAGAGATTCTGAATAGGGATTATCATTACTGACTCCGGGACGGCTGCGTGAGCCGATAACGCCCATTTCAATCATCTTAGCTTGCATGGTCAGGCTCTTCATCGGACTGCCATTATCAGAATGTAAGATTATCTCTTCATTCACGCATTTCTCAGACCATAGCGTGCGTTCTAATAGGTTAGCGGCATGCTCACCAGACTCGCAATCATACACTTCCCATCCCACGACTTTACGGCTAAAGATATCCATTATCATGTACAGATAAAAGAACCGACCAATAACTGTAGAGGGGCAGTACGATATATCCCAGGTCCACACTTCACAGGGTCCCGTAGCCGTAAATCCATCAGGTTTTGCCAGTGTACCTTTGGGTTTTGCTTTGCCTCTGTGGGTAAGCTGATTATTGGCTTTCAGTATACGGTAAAAGCTCGATTCCGAACCCAGATAAACTCCCTCATCGGCCAACATGGGCACAATCTGACTGGGCGGCAGACTGGCAAACCGCTCTTCATTGCAGATATCCAAAATGGCTTGTTGTTCTACCTTAGTTAACTTATTAGCAGGCGTCGGCCTGACCGCCTCCTGGCGCATATCTGCACAAATCCCATCCGCGTCACGCCAGCGTTGTAACGTGCGCAGGGATAAGCCGATGATGTCACAGGCTTTGTGCTTTCTGGCCCCCGCGCTAACGGCTTCATCAATCAGTGAAACATAGTATTGCCTATCTGAGAACGTGGTTAATTGTCCTCGTCTTCCCCCCAGTAGGCATTTAACTTTTTTCTGAGCACCAGAAGCGCAGCAGTTTCGGCTAACGCTGCGTCTTTTCGCTTTAGCTCTCTCTCCAGCTCTTTAATGCGCTTCTTATCCGCTTTACGTTCCTGGGCCTGCTGTTTACGCTTATCCGTCTCGGATTGATTACCAGAGATACAGCTATGTTTCCATTGCTGAAGTTGCTCCGGGAAGAGACCCTTTTTCCGGCAATATTCACTTACCTCAACTTCCGACATGGCAGCAGTCTCTATCACGGCAGAAAACTTCTGCTCTGCTGTCCAATTCTCTGGCGTATTACTTTTCGTCAAACTGAAATCGGCCTCTGTATACTTATCCCGCCAACCATACAAAGTAGACAGGCTAACACCTTCTCTTTGTGCGAACTGGCGTAATGATAAACCGCTTTCAATCAACTTACTAACCACTGCCTTTTTATGTTCTTCTGGATAATGTCTCACTCATACCTAACTTCCGCCTCCTGTTTAATGCTATGAAAAACTGAGGCGACAACTATCCTGACACAGGGGGGTTGTCGTTAATATCGTATTTGAACGTTGACGCTACGGTTACTCGATCTTGTTTTGGAGTGAAGTTAACAAAATCTTCTCCGAAAAACACCGTATCAAAACGTTCAGAAAAATTACCAAAAGCAAAGCTATTGGTAAGATCTCGTGATACCTGATCAACTGGAGAACCGTCTGGATTGAAAGTAATTCGAGGACCACCACCGAAAGGGTTCAATACCGTGAAGTTATTTATAAATTCAGAACCGACAAACGGGACAGTAAGTCTATCGGCAATACCATCGTCTTCAGCGGTGTCATCTGGATTGATTACAGTGCCAAAAGCACGAGATTGTTGTAGTTCAGGCTGAAGAACCTCTGAAATACGCTGGTTCTCTACGAAGAAAGTTACGTTACCACGTCCGTCGTCAGTATTTGCACCGGCAAGGAAGTTGTAGCGGAAGCTCTCTGCGCCAATTCCGTTTGTGTCTGTGCTCCCCTGAGCATTGACTTCAAAGCCTTCATAATCATCACGCAAAACCAAGTTAATTACGCCGGCAATTGCATCAGAACCATAAACTGCTGAAGCACCACCAGTAACTACCTCTACGTTTTTAATAAGTGAAACGGGGATAGTACCTGTATCGACTGCAGATGAGCCTGGCGCGCCCGCTACATGGCGCTTTCCATTAACAAGAGTCAGTGTTCTATTCACACCTAAGTTTCTAAGGTTTGGTGAACTTAGACCGGCATTAGCATTACTATTGTTATTACCAATTAGCGTCGATCCTGCCCCCACCGCTGGAAGTTCTGCAAGAATACTACCTAAATCAGGCGTATCAAACCTTGCTAACTGCTCAGCTCCTATCGACACGATCGGAGCCGGTGTTGAAAGCTCGGCACGTGCAATACGAGAACCCGTAACTTGAATTTTTTCTACCGCTTCTTCTGCAGACTTGGCGTCCGCCGTAGCCTCTTGTGCCAATGCAAGATTACTTGCTGAAACCGCGAGTGCAGAACCAAATACGCAAGCTAACTTTACTGACGTAGCCAACTTAGAATTTTTAAACATGTAAGTCTCCCTGGACCTAGTATTTTTGTCTGTGTGTTTTTTTTTGGCTATGTTCTGCTAAATTGTTGCTATACTGTATATGAATACAGTTATTGAGGGTTGATCATGATCCCAGCACAATTTACAAAGCTTATAGCCGAGTTAGAACACTTAACAGATAGTCAAACCCGTTATGTTGAGAAGCTGCTGAAAGGCACTGATAGCGTCTCACAGTTGATAACAGAGCTTGAGGAGCGGATGGTTGAAAACCCTGAATGTCCGCACTGCCATAGCTCACTGATCAATCGGCACGGCAAGGTAAACAAGATGCAGCGTTATCGCTGCAAGAACTGCGGCAAAACCTTTGTAGCGACAACGGCGACACCGCTAGCTCGACTGAGGTACAAAGAGCTTTGGTTAGAATATATTCGCTGTATGCTGGACAGTAAGCCATTGCGTAAATGTGCCGAAGAATGTGGCCTCCACCTTGAAACATCGTTCAGGTGGCGGCACCGATTCTTGGCGCTACCATCAGCACTGAAAGCGAGCAAATTAGAAGGCATTATCGAGGCAGACGAAACACTTTTTCCCTACTCAGAGAAAGGCTCAAAACGGATGACTCGTCAGCCCCGTAAAAGAGGGGTGAAAGCGAAAAAACGAGGACGTTCAAAGGATGATTGGGTGCCAGTTTTAACGGTCAGAGACCGAGCTAAGAGTACGTATGAAGCCGTTGTGCCAAGTGTTACATCGGAAGCTTTGCATCAGGAGCTAGCAGGAAAATTAGAGAAAGACAGTGTGTTGTGTAGTGATGGCTATAAGCCCTACATAGCTCTTTCTGAGAAAAATGATTTAATACACAAGCGCTTAGATGTGGCAGGAGGAATTAAGGTGATAGATAAAGTCTTTCACATTCAAAATGTTAACGCCTATCACAGCCGTCTGAAAGCGTGGATAAAACGGTTTCACGGAGTAGCCACAAAATACTTGGAACACTACCTGGGTTGGTTCAGGTTTATGGATAATCCAGAAAACCTTAACGAAAACAGGCTCTTTTCGATTCAACAACAGTTAATCCGAACATAGCCTTTTTTTTTCGCTTTTGCGAATATTTTTGTAAGGCTTTCGCCCAGCCTCTATATAATACAAAAAACGACTGGGGGTCAATACGCAGTGGTACAAGTGTTTGCTGAAAAGTTCAATTTTTTTTTGAATAAAGTCACGAATTGTAAAGCCTTGCGTACAAAATACTCTTTTATTACATTTTTCTTAATGTATGGCTGTTTTTTATACTAAAGCATAAAAATTAACCACATCGCAGCGTCATCGAAAGAGAGAAAAAGCCTTATACAGTTAAAAAAGTAGACTCTCGAGTCTTAGCTTATCGTATTCAAATAAAATCCAAGCTTTCGTTTTATGGCATTCGGTAATTCGGGCAAGGCCGATTTTGGCAACAAAAAAGTAGCCATGTTGAAAAAATCGAGAAATATGCGATTAGACTCAGTAGTGCGTTTTAAATAGTGATGGCCAGAAGACCCACCGGTACCAATTTTGGTACCCAGCATTCGTTGTACCATCATGGCGTGCCGATAACGCCAGATGGTTAACTGTTCATCAATTTCAGTTAATGCTGTAATAAGTTGAAAAGGTAGATTGAATACTGGCTCTTCAGAATATTGCTTTATAAATAAGGCTGACAATAAGGCTTCGTGGCTAAGCCTAAATTTATCTTCTTTGCGCAGCTTTTCGAACTTTTCATGGTCAAACAGTGCATCAAAGTTTTCTTTGGTAGACTGCCAATCTTTCAGCTCTTGACGCTTATCTGTGATTGAGAGAGTGTCGTTTGTAGATATTGTGTCGTGGTCATCGGTAAGCATTTCTGCGGTGGCTTTTTTATAATACTCCCAAAAGTCGAAATCATCGGTTTTTAGTAATGGCATCTGGTCAGCAAAGTGAGCGTTGATGATTGGATATCGGTTTATCAAAGCCTCAAAAAATAGAACTTGTTCCACTTTTACTGTTCTAGTCTATTAACGATGTAAACTGCTCTTCTGATAAGACTTCTTTTTCCAGTAAGGCTTGTGCAACTTTGCTTATTTGCTCCCAGTATTGGTCAACTAATTGATCAGTTTTCAGGGTTGCTTCCTCCAGCCACTCTTTGACTAACTTTTCAGTCTGAGATTTGAAGTGAACTTCACGGCTCCATTCATGTAACACAGTGGTGTCTAAGTTGTAACTATCGGGATGCATTCCGTATTTGGCAACAGGATTCCAGGCAGACCACATGGCCTGCCTCAAATCACTGCTGGCACCGGTATCTAATCCTTCATCTCCGAACTGTTTTACCTGGGCCGCTCGACCAGCTAACGCTACACATGTCTGCGAGAACCAAAAAGCTTTCGTGTAATCAATTTCTTGTTCCCTGTTGTAGGCCACCATTCCTAAAGCTTGTTCTCTGGGCACAATACTTATTTGTTCAATTATTCTCTCTGGCATCAGAACTTTTGAGATAACCGCATGACCAGCCTCATGAAAGGCGGTTTCTGCCAGCATTTTTGCGCACTTATCAAGTGTCCGTTTAGCGCCATATTTAAGAATATTAATTTCTTCCAGTAACGTACTTTGACCAATTTTGCCAGTATTCTTACTTAGAGCCTGAAGCACTGTCTCCCGATGAACCTTCTCTAAATCTGCACCGCTCATACCAGCCGTTAGTGATACGATTAAATCAACATCTATAGCCTCTTCGTAAACGTCGTACTGCAAGAACTTTTCGATAAACCAGCGCCGGGCATTTTTATCCAGGAAAGGAACATGGACATGAAGATCAAGCCTTCCTGAACGTAATAATGCTTCATCAAGTTTATCCAGCCGATTGGTAGCCGCGACAATAAAAACCGCGCCTTTATTTGGCTATTTGCATTCTAAGGTTGGAAATCAGCTTTTCTGCCAAGGCAATGAAAAGGCTCAGTTGGTTGGAAGCTAAAGTATGAGGGGCTGCATTGTACGTTTTTCGGACCTTGAGACTATAAATTTCCCACCCTATTGATCAGTAGATTTACATTAAAATCATATACACACTGTGATGCCAATTCAAGATAAAGGCGCCATTGCTAGTAACTCACTCTCATACCTATAAACGACATCGTCCAGAGCAGACGTTACTGTATCAATTGGTCGAACGCCACTACCCAGAATTTCAGAAGCAGCTTTCACAAAAAGGGAAGTCGTTACCACTTCATGTGGTAAAAGAGTTTGAAGAGTTTCTTAGGTGTGGTCGGCTTGAGCATGGTTTTTTGCGTGTAGTTTGTGACGACTGCAAGCATGAGAAACTGCTGGCGTTCAGCTGCAAACGCAGGGGATTTTGCCCAAGTTGCGGTGCAAGAAGGATGGCAGAAAGTGCCAAGTTGTTAGTTGAAGATGTTCTTCACGGTTACCCTGTACGCCAATGGGTATTGTGTTTACCCATCCCGCTTCGTCTACTTCTAGCTAGGTATCCCAAACACTTAAGTAAAATCATGCAAATCATTCATCGTGCTATTTCTTGCGATATTGTGCATCGGGCTGGGTATCTTAAGAAGCAAGCAAACACAGGAGCGGTGACTTACATTCAGCGATTTGGTAGTGCACTGAATCTCAATATTCACTTTCACATGCTCTTTTTGGAAGGCGTTATCACTCAGGAGTGTGGACAGTCCAAATTCAAGTGCGTTAAAGCACCAAACCACAATGATATGGAAACCCTCGTGAATGTCATTAGCCATCGCATCGCGACCTACTTGGAGAAGGCCGGGCTCGTTCAACGGGATATGGACAACACATTTCTCGATTTACCCATGGATGACGAAGATAGTTTACTGCCCTTGCAAGCAGCCTCTGTCAATTACCGCATTGCTGTAGGACCAGATACAGGCAAAAAAGTCTTTGCCTTGCAAACCTTACCTGCCAAAGACGAACAACATTACGGTCAATTAGCTCAAATAAACGGTTTTAGCTTACACGCTGGGGTGTTTGCAGACAGCCATCAAACTGACAAACTGGAAAGGCTATGCAGATATATCTCAAGGCCAGCGTTAAGCGAGCAACGATTGAGTCTAACCGATTCAGGAAAAGTAAGATATCAACTGAAAACTCCCTATCAAGACGGTACCACACATGTCTTTTTTACTCCCTTGGATTTCATAGGCAAGCTCGCGGCACTGGTGCCAGTGCCGAGGCTAAACCTTACGAGGTTTTATGGCGTGTTTGCTCCCAATGCTAAGGTGCGTGCCGAGGTAACGGCTTCACAACGCGGTAAGAATAGCCCTCGCTTAGCAGAGCATCTGAAAGATTCAGATAAACCATACCATGCGCGAAGCATGTCGTGGGCACAAAGGTTAAAAAGAGTATTCAATATTGACATCACAGTCTGTGAGGCTTGTGAAAAAACCAACGTCAAAATTATTACTTGTATTACGGATCCGGCTGTTATCCATAAGATTTTGGCGCACCTTGACAAGCAGACTCTTCTTGAAGCAAAAAACGATTCTCTAATGCCGCCACTTCGAGCTCCACCAGCCACAGCCTCATTCAGTGACTACATCATTCAACGCGACTTCGATTTTGGCGCATGAAGCACAAAAAACAGACCATCACTTGAACATGCAACATGTTGAGGTAAGGGCTTTCACATATCTCATTGCGGATTTCAGTACCAAAGACCAGTTATATTGCGTCTATCTTGATGACAACTACTTCACTGATTCCTGAAAAGTACCCATTTGACACACGTGCAACTGGCCTTAAATACAGCTGACACAGTGGGTAGTACATAGCGTTAATATTTCTTATAATCAGTCAGGGCGTTAAAGGCGCTTTACATGGTTTTGAGTGTTATAACTTGCAGGATGAGTCTGGAGAGCCCTTGCCGGTCTATTCCATTGCGTCAGGATTAGATTACCCAGGCGTTGGTCCTCAGCATTGCTTGTTAAAAGACTTAGGGCGAGCTGAATACGTTGCGATAGATGATGAAGACTGCCTCGATGCTTTTATGACGTTGTCGAGAGTAGAGGGTATTATCCCGGCATTAGAAAGTGCACATGCGGTGGCGTATGCCATGAAAAAAGCCAAAACCATGGAGTCAACAAAAAGTATTCTGGTTAATCTTTCTGGTCGAGGTGATAAGGATGCGGATTTTGTTGCTGAAAAATTAGGTTTATAAATTTAATAAGGCAATTCAAGCGCGTTGCACAGGTAATCCATCAGCTCACTGGCTACATTGAAACGGTGATGAATAGTTTTCACAAGGTTTGGCGATAAAATCTGATCATGGCTCAGGGGGTGGATGGCAATAAAGTCTTTGCGCTTTAAGTCCTGAATCATAGGGTGGTTTTTAGCGTAGCCTCTTGGGTAGGTTTTTAGCGAATCCCCTGTAAATTTGTAATAGCGTCGGAACGTTTTATGGTGGGTGATGCTTTTCCATGCATTTGGACTGTCACTGATCATTTCTCTAATTTGATTCAGCGATTTGCCGTCGGGTCGCCAAATTCCAGCGCCCACAAAACAGTCATTGGGGGAGATGTGTAGATAGAACCCGGGCGCATGGACGTCTTTTCCAGCGAGATGCCTAAATTGAATACCAATATTTGTTTTATAGGGCGTTTTATCATTACTGAAGCGAGCATCTCGGTAAACGCGCATTAACGACCCACCCGTTTTTTTTGCAACAGCAGTAAAGTGACTGGACAGGTTTTTAATATTGGGTTCCATGGCGTCAATAAAATCAAGTGAAGGGAGACGCACAAATTCTTCATACTGTGATTTTCGTTCGTTGAACCAGACTCTGTTATTGTTCTCAGAGAGTTGTTGTAAAAAATCGAACGTTTGTTGACTATAAAAGGGTGTGCTCATTGAATTTCTCGCCTTAAAGTTGACTTTAAACACAACTTGTTTGTTTGAGGGTAATATAATAACCTTTTAACATAAATTAACGTATTTGAAGTAAGAGGAGCCGCATGACGAGTTTTAACGTAAAAATCAGTGATCAGGAATTTGAGTTTGAATGTGAAGAAGGGGATACTATTTTGCGTGCGGCGCTACGCGCGGGTCTTGGAATGCCCTATGAGTGTAACTCGGGCGGTTGCGGCGCCTGTAAAGTGGAAGTGCTAGAGGGTAATGTAGACAACATTTGGGAAGATGCACCAGGGCTATCGCCTCGCGATATTAAAAAAGGGCGGAAATTAAGCTGCCAATGTATCCCTACGGAAGATTGCGAAATAAAAGTACGTTTAAACCCTGAGGCAGCGCCTGTTCATAAGCCAATCAAATCTAAAGCGGTTTTATTTGAAATAAATAAACTGACGGATGATATGGCAGAGTTCTGTTTTAAAACGGAACACCCGGCCCATTTCCTAGCAGGGCAATTTGCATTATTAGATTTTCCGGGCATTAGGGGGTCACGTGGTTATTCAATGTGTAATCTACCCAATGAAGAAGGCGAATGGCGTTTTATTATTAAAAAAATGCCTGGCGGTAGTGCGACCACGACCTTATTCGATGACTATCAGGTGGGTGCAGAAATAGTGATTGATGGGCCATACGGTTTAGCTTATTTAAAACCAGAAATTCCAAGAGACATTGTTTGTGTTGGTGGTGGTTCAGGTTTATCCCCTGAAATGTCAATTATTAAAGCCGCTGCAAAAGATCCTAGATTGAGCGATAGAAACATTTATTTGTTCTACGGGGGGCGTACGCCAAAAGACATTTGCCCGCCTGCATTGATCGAGGCAGATGCCGATTTAAAAGCTCGAGTAAAGAATTTCAATGCAGTATCCGATGTTGATGCCGCCGAAGCAGAGGGTTGGACTGGAGACGTTGGCTTTATTCATGAGTTGTTGGGAAAAACGTTGGGTGATAAATTACCCGAGCATGAATTTTATTTCTGTGGCCCGCCTCCTATGACAGACGCCCTAACGCGGATGCTAATGATGGAGTATAAAGTTCCTTTCGATCAAATTCACTATGACCGTTTTTATTAATATCAGATAATCGGTCTACGGTTTTCTATCATTATTGAGTATGATAGCCCCCGAGGCTAAGAGCATTATTTTTAACATTTATAAAAGAGCAAAATTATGAGTAAGATAATATTATGTAAAACAGACGAAGTTAAAGACGAGGCACCTGTTGCGGTAACGCCAGATGGTTTTCCCGCTTTAGCTGTCTATGTTTTTGAGGGTGAGTACTATGTGACCGACAATCTATGTACGCATGGTATGGCCATGTTGACAGACGGATATCAGGATGGTGACGAGGTTGAGTGTCCTTTCCATGGTGGTGCGTTTTCCATTAAGACAGGTGAGCCAACATCATTTCCATGCCAAATTCCCGTTAAGACCTATCCGGTCACCATAGAAGACGGAAATGTTTGTATTCCCGCTGCCGAGTAAGTAGGGGCTTAAGGTGCAAGACTCCATAGATTTTTACTTTGACATGATGAGTCCATTCAGTTATTTGGCTCATACACAGTTACCAGAATTAGCCAGAAAGTACGGTTTATCGGTGAACTATTTGCCGATGGATATTCCACAGGCAAAAATAGCAGCTGGTAACTATGGCCCGTCGAATAGGGATGTGCCAGCTAAAATTAAAATTATGCTGGCCGACTTAAAGCGCTGGGCTGCACATTATGATGTGCCTTTTGCCTTTCCTAAGAGTTTGGAGGTGGAACCTTGGAACGTAGGAGTGCTTTATGCTAACGATAAGGGTCAGGCAGAAGCCTATGTTGATGCCGCCTATGCCGCGCGTCGGGTAAGCCTGTAATGGTTTGTAACGCACTCGCGGCATCCTGCGATACCGCAATGACGCCGGTTAAGTCATGACCAGAACTTTTGAGATAACCGCATGACCAGCCTCATGAAAGGCGGTTTCTGCCAGCATTTTTGCGCACTTATCAAGTGTCCGTTTAGCGCCATATTTAAGAATATTAATTTCTTCCAGTAACGTACTTTGACCAATTTTGCCAGTATTCTTACTTAGAGCCTGAAGCACTGTCTCCCGATGAACCTTCTCTAAATCTGCACCGCTCATACCAGCCGTTAGTGATACGATTAAATCAACATCTATAGCCTCTTCGTAAACGTCGTACTGCAAGAACTTTTCGATAAACCAGCGCCGGGCATTTTTATCCAGGAAAGGAACATGGACATGAAGATCAAGCCTTCCTGAACGTAATAATGCTTCATCAAGTTTATCCAGCCGATTGGTAGCCGCGACAATAAAAACCGCGCCTTTATTTGGCTATTTGCATTCTAAGGTTGGAAATCAGCTTTTCTGCCAAGGCAATGAAAAGGCTCAGTTGGTTGGAAGCTAAAGTATGAGGGGCTGCATTGTACGTTTTTCGGACCTTGAGACTATAAATTTCCCACCCTATTGATCAGTAGATTTACATTAAAATCATATACACACTGTGATGCCAATTCAAGATAAAGGCGCCATTGCTAGTAACTCAATCTCATACCTATAAACGACATCGTCCAGAGCAGACGTTACTGTATCAATTGGTCGAACGCCACTACCCAGAATTTCAGAAGCAGCTTTCACAAAAAGGGAAGTCGTTACCACTTCATGTGGTAAAAGAGTTTGAAGAGTTTCTTAGGTGTGGTCGGCTTGAGCATGGTTTTTTGCGTGTAGTTTGTGACGACTGCAAGCATGAGAAACTGCTGGCGTTCAGCTGCAAACGCAGGGGATTTTGCCCAAGTTGCGGTGCAAGAAGGATGGCAGAAAGTGCCAAGTTGTTAGTTGAAGATGTTCTTCACGGTTACCCTGTACGCCAATGGGTATTGAGTTTACCCATCCCGCTTCGTCTACTTCTAGCTAGGTATCCCAAACACTTAAGTAAAATCATGCAAATCATTCATCGTGCTATTTCTTGCGATATTGTGCATCGGGCTGGGTATCTTAAGAAGCAAGCAAACACAGGAGCGGTGACTTACATTCAGCGATTTGGTAGTGCACTGAATCTCAATATTCACTTTCACATGCTCTTTTTGGAAGGCGTTATCACTCAGGAGTGTGGACAGTCCAAATTCAAGTGCGTTAAAGCACCAAACCACAATGATATGGAAACCCTCGTGAATGTCATTAGCCATCGCATCGCGACCTACTTGGAGAAGGCCGGGCTCGTTCAACGGGATATGGACAACACATTTCTCGATTTACCCATGGATGACGAAGATAGTTTACTGCCCTTGCAAGCAGCCTCTGTCAATTACCGCATTGCTGTAGGACCAGATACAGGCAAAAAAGTCTTTGCCTTGCAAACCTTACCTGCCAAAGACGAACAACATTACGGTCAATTAGCTCAAATAAACGGTTTTAGCTTACACGCTGGGGTGTTTGCAGACAGCCATCAAACTGACAAACTGGAAAGGCTATGCAGATATATCTCAAGGCCAGCGTTAAGCGAGCAACGATTGAGTCTAACCGATTCAGGAAAAGTAAGATATCAACTGAAAACTCCCTATCAAGACGGTACCACACATGTCTTTTTTACTCCCTTGGATTTCATAGGCAAGCTCGCGGCACTGGTGCCAGTGCCGAGGCTAAACCTTACGAGGTTTTATGGCGTGTTTGCTCCCAATGCTAAGGTGCGTGCCGAGGTAACGGCTTCACAACGCGGTAAGAATAGCCCTCGCTTAGCAGAGCATCTGAAAGATTCAGATAAACCATACCATGCGCGAAGCATGTCGTGGGCACAAAGGTTAAAAAGAGTATTCAATATTGACATCACAGTCTGTGAGGCTTGTGAAAAAACCAACGTCAAAATTATTACTTGTATTACGGATCCGGCTGTTATCCATAAGATTTTGGCGCACCTTGACAAGCAGACTCTTCTTGAAGCAAAAAACGATTCTCTAATGCCGCCACTTCGAGCTCCACCAGCCACAGCCTCATTCAGTGACTACATCATTCAACGCGACTTCGATTTTGGCGCATGAAGCACAAAAAACAGACCATCACTTGAACATGCAACATGTTGAGGTAAGGGCTTTCACATATCTCATTGCGGATTTCAGTACCAAAGACCAGTTATATTGCGTCTATCTTGATGACAACTACTTCACTGATTCCTGAAAAGTACCCATTTGACACACGTGCAACTGGCCTTAAATACAGCTGACACAGTGGGTAGTACATAGCGTTAATATTTCTTATACTCCAATCAGGTCATAAAACTTCTTGTGAATGATCGGTAATTATTCGACACGGGAAACGAATGCAGCGCTATCCGACAGCCAGCCTCATGCCTTCTGCCCTGTCGACACAATCACATCCACCTTTAGGTAGTTCTGGTTATTGTCTATCAGCTCGGCCACTTCAGCCAGGTGCTGTTTTCTGAATGCTTCTTTCTGCTCATCATCCAGCGACTCAATCATTCCACGATAGCCCCCATTCCAGACAATATCCCACCATTGATCTGTGCTGCTGATTTCATAACCGAAATCATACTGCCTGCATTGCGGCTGGTTCAGCCCGGCATCAGCAAACAGCTGGTTTATATGCGCATTTGAACACAGGCGTAACCAGCCGGGGATTGGCACATCAAAACCGAATTCGCCATAGAGTCGCATAAAAGCATCGCTGAAAGGCGAAAACGAACCCTCGGCAAAGGTGCTTAGAATAATTCGCCCGCCGGGTTTTACCTGCCTGGCAAACTGTGCCAGCGCCGCTTCCATTTCATTGACAAAGAATATACCAAAGCTGCAGACCGCTGTATCAAATGTTTCGCCGAAGGCCATGTCTTCAAAAGCCATCTGCTGAAAATCTATATTATCCAGCTGGTACTGCTCCGCTTTCTTTTTGGCCTGTGCCAGCATGCCGGCGGATAGATCAACCGCTGTCACCCTGGGCTGGTGCTGATGCCTGGCAAGTTCGGTGGTGACTTTACCTGTTCCGCAGGCGATATCCAGTACCCTCTGGTTTTGCTGAATATCCGCCGCTTCATTGATCACTCTCGCGGTTTTATCAAACCAGGATAGCGCCGGATGATCATAGGCATCTGCGACTGTATCGAAAGTTTTCTGTACATATTGACGACGCTTGTGTATATCCATTATGACCTTTTGCTAAATTGATAGTATGCCTATCTACTCGACAGGTGATTTTTATTTTTCTGATTCTAATGAATTATGCCTTAAGGGCAGGACAATATCAACATTTAAACCACCCAGCTCAGTCGATTTAGAAAAACGCATCTGGCCCTGGTATTCGCTAACAGTATCACTGGCAATCGCCAGGCCGAAACCATGGCCTTCCACGCTTTCATCCAGCCTTCTGCCTCTGCGGGACAATTCATGCACCTGATCCGCAGCAATTCCCGGCCCATCGTCCTCAACGCTTATGTTCAACTGCTGATCACTGCTCACCGTTATTCGCACTTTATGCTGCGCCCATTTACAGGCATTATCCAGCAGGTTACCCAGCAGTTCCATCATGTCCTCGCGATCTATCGGGCAATTCACGTTATCATCAATTCGCTGTTCTATCTGGATATTGCTCTGCGGATACATTAATCCCAGTGTATCAGGTATAAGGAGAATAACCGCTATCACCCATGTATATCAAGGCAGAAAACTTGAGCCTGGATATGCCTGAAATACTCGTCCTTCCTGCCTCTTTCTATACAACCCCCTGGATTTCTGGCTGAAACCGCCCTCTCCCACTGCCTTCCCAGCCTTCCAGCCGGGTTCAGGCAACAGGCCGCCAGGCGGCCTGTCCTTCTGTTGCTGTGCCGTGGAGAGAAGTGTGAAAACCCAGCGCTATGCAAACCAACCTGTATCTGGTGAGGCCCGCGTTGCCGGCAGCAACTCGGGGGGTGACGGTAATGCGCCTTTCTTCATGAGGTGACCCAATATCCTGTCGATGACCGCCTGATCCTCAATGCTGGCGATCACTTTAGTCTTACCGCCACACTTTGGGCACACCGAGACATCAATGTTGAATACCCGTTTCAGGCGCTGTGCCCAGGTCATGGCCTGGTGGTGCTGTTCCGGGGTTTTGTCTTCGATTTTCTTACGGGCGCATCCTTTGCCGCGTTTGGCTGGCGTCACATCAACACGGTGTTTGCTGTTGGGGGCAAATACGCCATGGAACCGGGTCAGGTTCACTCGGGGTTTCGGCACCAGTGCCGCCAGCTTGGCAATGAAATCCAGCGGCTCAAAGATGACGTGGGTAGTGCCGTCGTCCTTTATTTGGCTATTTGCATTCTAAGGTTGGAAATCAGCTTTTCTGCCAAGGCAATGAAAAGGCTCAGTTGGTTGGAAGCTAAAGTATGAGGGGCTGCATTGTACGTTTTTCGGACCTTGAGACTATAAATTTCCCACCCTATTGATCAGTAGATTTACATTAAAATCATATACACACTGTGATGCCAATTCAAGATAAAGGCGCCATTGCTAGTAACTCACTCTCATACCTATAAACGACATCGTCCAGAGCAGACGTTACTGTATCAATTGGTCGAACGCCACTACCCAGAATTTCAGAAGCAGCTTTCACAAAAAGGGAAGTCGTTACCACTTCATGTGGTAAAAGAGTTTGAAGAGTTTCTTAGGTGTGGTCGGCTTGAGCATGGTTTTTTGCGTGTAGTTTGTGACGACTGCAAGCATGAGAAACTGCTGGCGTTCAGCTGCAAACGCAGGGGATTTTGCCCAAGTTGCGGTGCAAGAAGGATGGCAGAAAGTGCCAAGTTGTTAGTTGAAGATGTTCTTCACGGTTACCCTGTACGCCAATGGGTATTGAGTTTACCCATCCCGCTTCGTCTACTTCTAGCTAGGTATCCCAAACACTTAAGTAAAATCATGCAAATCATTCATCGTGCTATTTCTTGCGATATTGTGCATCGGGCTGGGTATCTTAAGAAGCAAGCAAACACAGGAGCGGTGACTTACATTCAGCGATTTGGTAGTGCACTGAATCTCAATATTCACTTTCACATGCTCTTTTTGGAAGGCGTTATCACTCAGGAGTGTGGACAGTCCAAATTCAAGTGCGTTAAAGCACCAAACCACAATGATATGGAAACCCTCGTGAATGTCATTAGCCATCGCATCGCGACCTACTTGGAGAAGGCCGGGCTCGTTCAACGGGATATGGACAACACATTTCTCGATTTACCCATGGATGACGAAGATAGTTTACTGCCCTTGCAAGCAGCCTCTGTCAATTACCGCATTGCTGTAGGACCAGATACAGGCAAAAAAGTCTTTGCCTTGCAAACCTTACCTGCCAAAGACGAACAACATTACGGTCAATTAGCTCAAATAAACGGTTTTAGCTTACACGCTGGGGTGTTTGCAGACAGCCATCAAACTGACAAACTGGAAAGGCTATGCAGATATATCTCAAGGCCAGCGTTAAGCGAGCAACGATTGAGTCTAACCGATTCAGGAAAAGTAAGATATCAACTGAAAACTCCCTATCAAGACGGTACCACACATGTCTTTTTTACTCCCTTGGATTTCATAGGCAAGCTCGCGGCACTGGTGCCAGTGCCGAGGCTAAACCTTACGAGGTTTTATGGCGTGTTTGCTCCCAATGCTAAGGTGCGTGCCGAGGTAACGGCTTCACAACGCGGTAAGAATAGCCCTCGCTTAGCAGAGCATCTGAAAGATTCAGATAAACCATACCATGCGCGAAGCATGTCGTGGGCACAAAGGTTAAAAAGAGTATTCAATATTGACATCACAGTCTGTGAGGCTTGTGAAAAAACCAACGTCAAAATTATTACTTGTATTACGGATCCGGCTGTTATCCATAAGATTTTGGCGCACCTTGACAAGCAGACTCTTCTTGAAGCAAAAAACGATTCTCTAATGCCGCCACTTCGAGCTCCACCAGCCACAGCCTCATTCAGTGACTACATCATTCAACGCGACTTCGATTTTGGCGCATGAAGCACAAAAAACAGACCATCACTTGAACATGCAACATGTTGAGGTAAGGGCTTTCACATATCTCATTGCGGATTTCAGTACCAAAGACCAGTTATATTGCGTCTATCTTGATGACAACTACTTCACTGATTCCTGAAAAGTACCCATTTGACACACGTGCAACTGGCCTTAAATACAGCTGACACAGTGGGTAGTACATAGCGTTAATATTTCTTATACTCCAATCAGCCGCATTGCCGAACATTGTCCTAGTGGGCTTAAAGCATACCATTCGCCTTTTTGGCAAGCGTTAACGTTAACCAAGCGAGATGAAACCCAGTGGCATACGTTTTATAACAATTTAAATGAAAAGGTTGCAGCAATAGCATTCGATTATATCGATAACCCCAGACTATTAGATGAGCGAATGCTTGAAGATAACAAACCATTAAATAAGCTCATCAGGATAGGGGATGACCACGCTGTAGCTGCCTTAATAGCACTTTTTCGGCAGTTTACTGAACTTGTAATAATAAACGATGATATTGAAACCCATTTATATAATGTGTTCTTTAATTTCTTGTCGCGATTTTGCCCTAATAGCTTTTTACCTGAACTTTACACATACATTTATGATAATATCTTCCAGCATCGACCTATTTTAGCTAGGCAATCGCCTTGGCCTGATTCAGTAGAAGTTGTTGCACATATGCTCTGGATAGAGCAGAAGAATGAAATGATGGCTGAAGATTTGATGATAATTGATCGTTATACCACAGCTAGAGAGTTCTTTTATTGGAAACATCGCGGTAACAAACCACTTATTATTCATGAAATAGCAGAAGCCTTTCACCACGAAAAATGGAAGCTACCAGATAGCGACCAAGGATTAAAGTGGCTACTCAAAGCGCTTAATAAATCCCGTCCTAAAAAGCATAAATTTGGTGAAGTTTATTTTTGATTTTTGGGTTGCTAAAAAAGATCGGATCAACGCTAATAAAGAATGGATCACCTGCTAATTTCAATGGACTCTACAGTTGCAAAATCCACTCACTTTTAGCCGTCAATCCAACCAGCTTTAGCATCCGATCCAAATAATATTAGCAGGGCATTCCGAACAGAATTAGCAGATAAAAGAAAACCAGCTCCCGCTGGCTTTCTTTGCTTGGCTTAGGTTGCTCCCAAAAGGAAAAAATCTACCTAAATTTAAGGCCAAGTTCTACAGCTTAAAGGATTACCACCTTTATCAAAGCCCCAACCTTTAATAATGTAAGTATTTGAGTCTACAACGTAATAGATTAAACATTTACCAATCCACTCACGTTCAGTTCTAGTGTTTTCCAAGACTTCCTGCACAAAAATATGGTAAATATAATTCCCTTCATTATCTTTGGTTATTTCTGTAAGTCCTTGGCCTGACTTGACATAATCCCCCCTGATTAGTTGACCTGAATTCGAATATTTATAAGTTTTTCTATCCTTCATTTCTAACCCAACGACACTATCCTTCAAGCCCACAAAATCCTCATGACCTGAAGTAGCAACACACCCACTCATAAAAGTTAACCAAAAGACACTTAAGATTACTAAAGCGAAACTTTTCATTACTTTCTCCTCTCATTGAGTAAATCTAGATAATAATAATGCGAGTATGGTCTAGCTGCCGCAGCAATTGTTATAGCGTAAGAAGGTGGCATAGTTGCAATTAGTGAAAACTGATCATCAGGTATGAAACTATAATCATGCAAGCCATCATGAAATTCAGCAAACGCGTCCATGTAAGGGCCTTTTGCAGCAGTCTGCATAAAACCAGATTGATCTGAACTTAATGGAGCTTTCTTTAAAGTCCCATTTGCAAGCTGTCTCATAGTATCTTCATCAAGTTGCTTACCAACATCTGGGCGACCTTCCTGCCACATATGTGGTTCACCTGATTCATTGTATGGCTGTCCTGTTACTTTGCTAGTTTTTGTGCTAACTCGCTTATAAAGTTCACTTGCACCCATTGTCAATGCTTGAACCATTGCAGCAGTTCTCGCACCTTTACTACAAGAGCCACCTGAAGCTTTACCAGCTCCACAACCGCCTGCCGCAGCCACAGCAACTCGTTTCGCTGCATCACCCCAGCCACTTACGCTACCGAAGTTAGCGTAGCCTCCCGCTGCACCAGCAATTGAGCCTGTAAATGCTCCACGCAATGCTCCAGTTAGGCTTCCTGTATTAAGCGCTCCTGCAACAAAACCACCTGCCGCTCCTGCTATGGCTCCTGCGGTAATGGCCCCTCCAACGGAAAGCCCTGTTACAAAGGTTTGGGTGGTGCCTAAAACGCTCATGGTAAACCCTTGAGTCATTCCCCAACCTGCGGCCCAACCTGATGCTGCGCCATAAGTTACAACTGAGACGGCTATTGCAACTGCTACTTTCCAGTATTTCTTCACAAACTTCTTAAGTTTTTTAAAGAAATACCCACTCGGATCGGTATAACTCATCGGGTTATTCAGCACGTATGAATAACGATTATAATTCTGCGAGTTTAACGGTGCCTGAATAAACGGATCAGCCTGCAAAAACCTACCCAAGGTTGGATCGTAGATCCGACCATTCATATGGATAATGCCAAGCCCATCCATCATATTATGACTCTGTACTCATTAAGGATTTCATTTACAAATAATGCCTGACAACCACGGCGGTTTAGACTATTTTCTCATGGCTTGCACTTCACATTATAGCCGATTTTTCGGCGGCAGTATTGTACGCTTTTCGCTACGGCGCTGCCATTTCCTACTAGTGCAGGTTTGGTGAATAGGTAGAATAGGCAAATCAAAATAAAATAAGTAAAGCAAAAACGAGCAGAGCAAACCGTGCTGTATAGAAATTAGTTTGCCCTTGCGCCATTACTGCTATGCTTTTGCAAACCTTGCCCGAAAAAGACGATGATAACTATGGTCATTTAGCTCAAATAGGCGGTTTTAGCTTACTTGTTAGGGAGTTTGCTGACAGCCACGAATCTGAGAAACTGGAACGGCTATGTCGGTACATGTATTGGTCAAAACCGGACATCCTGGTATGAGGCCTCTCGGGCTGCTCTGTACGTTTTTCGGACCTTGAGACTATAAATTTCCCACCCTATTGATCAGTAGATTTACATTAAAATCATATACACACTGTGATGCCAATTCAAGATAAAGGCGCCATTGCTAGTAACTCACTCTCATACCTATAAACGACATCGTCCAGAGCAGACGTTACTGTATCAATTGGTCGAACGCCACTACCCAGAATTTCAGAAGCAGCTTTCACAAAAAGGGAAGTCGTTACCACTTCATGTGGTAAAAGAGTTTGAAGAGTTTCTTAGGTGTGGTCGGCTTGAGCATGGTTTTTTGCGTGTAGTTTGTGACGACTGCAAGCATGAGAAACTGCTGGCGTTCAGCTGCAAACGCAGGGGATTTTGCCCAAGTTGCGGTGCAAGAAGGATGGCAGAAAGTGCCAAGTTGTTAGTTGAAGATGTTCTTCACGGTTACCCTGTACGCCAATGGGTATTGAGTTTACCCATCCCGCTTCGTCTACTTCTAGCTAGGTATCCCAAACACTTAAGTAAAATCATGCAAATCATTCATCGTGCTATTTCTTGCGATATTGTGCATCGGGCTGGGTATCTTAAGAAGCAAGCAAACACAGGAGCGGTGACTTACATTCAGCGATTTGGTAGTGCACTGAATCTCAATATTCACTTTCACATGCTCTTTTTGGAAGGCGTTATCACTCAGGAGTGTGGACAGTCCAAATTCAAGTGCGTTAAAGCACCAAACCACAATGATATGGAAACCCTCGTGAATGTCATTAGCCATCGCATCGCGACCTACTTGGAGAAGGCCGGGCTCGTTCAACGGGATATGGACAACACATTTCTCGATTTACCCATGGATGACGAAGATAGTTTACTGCCCTTGCAAGCAGCCTCTGTCAATTACCGCATTGCTGTAGGACCAGATACAGGCAAAAAAGTCTTTGCCTTGCAAACCTTACCTGCCAAAGACGAACAACATTACGGTCAATTAGCTCAAATAAACGGTTTTAGCTTACACGCTGGGGTGTTTGCAGACAGCCATCAAACTGACAAACTGGAAAGGCTATGCAGATATATCTCAAGGCCAGCGTTAAGCGAGCAACGATTGAGTCTAACCGATTCAGGAAAAGTAAGATATCAACTGAAAACTCCCTATCAAGACGGTACCACACATGTCTTTTTTACTCCCTTGGATTTCATAGGCAAGCTCGCGGCACTGGTGCCAGTGCCGAGGCTAAACCTTACGAGGTTTTATGGCGTGTTTGCTCCCAATGCTAAGGTGCGTGCCGAGGTAACGGCTTCACAACGCGGTAAGAATAGCCCTCGCTTAGCAGAGCATCTGAAAGATTCAGATAAACCATACCATGCGCGAAGCATGTCGTGGGCACAAAGGTTAAAAAGAGTATTCAATATTGACATCACAGTCTGTGAGGCTTGTGAAAAAACCAACGTCAAAATTATTACTTGTATTACGGATCCGGCTGTTATCCATAAGATTTTGGCGCACCTTGACAAGCAGACTCTTCTTGAAGCAAAAAACGATTCTCTAATGCCGCCACTTCGAGCTCCACCAGCCACAGCCTCATTCAGTGACTACATCATTCAACGCGACTTCGATTTTGGCGCATGAAGCACAAAAAACAGACCATCACTTGAACATGCAACATGTTGAGGTAAGGGCTTTCACATATCTCATTGCGGATTTCAGTACCAAAGACCAGTTATATTGCGTCTATCTTGATGACAACTACTTCACTGATTCCTGAAAAGTACCCATTTGACACACGTGCAACTGGCCTTAAATACAGCTGACACAGTGGGTAGTACATAGCGTTAATATTTCTTATACTCATTTCCCCTCATTGCGTATTGTCCTGGTGCCAAGCCAAATAACATTACATCACCATTTGGTAATCTTCAGGTGATATTCAGGTTATCTAGGGGTTATACACTGATATTTCAAAAAATGAGTCAAGCCATTTAGGTATAACAGGAGACCATGAACGATGCGCCCAATTTTTGAAAAAAGTTTGCTTTTGCTCCCCGCTATTGCTGTATTACCAATCACTGCGTTTGCCGATCCCAATGATCGTCGCGGCCGTCATGATAGCTCGGTGCCTGAAAGAAATATTGAAATAGAATATACCAGTGTCGGGGATTCCTTATCTAGTACCGGAGACGGCTCAGTAAAAACATCGGGAGTACTGATAGAAGCAGAATACGAGCAAAATAATTGGGGCTTTACTTTTGGTTTCGAGCGTTGGAACTACCAATGGACCAAGCCTGAAGCACTGCCATTTATCAATGGTATAGGCACTGACCCCTGGAGCAGTTTTACTACCCTGCAACTTGGCTTGGAATACGAACAGGAAATCAATGATCGCTGGGAGCTGGTTTATTATGTTGAAGCCGAATCATCTTATGAAAAACAAACGGCGGGCTCGAATGAATATGAAGTCGGCCTGGATATTGGTTATGAACCGTCTGATAGCTGGAGCTTTGTATTAAACACTAACTATGAATACCTGGATGCAGATGGTGGTGAGTTTGGCGTGGATTTAGAAGTTACCTGGAATGATCACAGTAAGGAAGGTTGGTCTGGAGAACTTGAAATAAGCAGTGAATTTCCAGAGTCTCGCCTGACATATCATTTTTCCAATGCGTTTTCGACAACCCTGTTTTACAATGACAGTGGCACCAATACTATCAGGCTGGCTGATGATAGCCCGGTCACGGGTATGCAGGGAGGATATCTTGAAGATGAATATCAAAGGGTTGGCGCAAGGTTTGCCTATGAGTGGGGCCATGAGGGTTATCTCTCGCTTTCCATTCATAAGAACTTTAACAGGCAGATGGCTTTTCTCGATAGCACAGGAACCATTGAGAGCAATTTCAATTTTGAAGATGCTGTCGGAATGTCATTGATCCTTTCAATAGAGTTATAAACTGTTTTGTTGGAAACAAACTAAATGAGAATATTGCTGATTGAAGATGACCAGATGATCGCGGACTTTATTGTTAAAGGATTAAGGGAAGCGGGTTTTTGTATCGATCACGTCGCAAACGGTCAAGACGGGTTGGACCGGGCGCTGAATGACGGATATGATTTGGCCATTCTCGATATCATGTTGCCGGGCCTTGATGGTTTATCGATTATAGAAAGGATGCGCCAGCATAAAATTGAGACACCTGTCATTATCCTCAGCGCCAAACGCTCCATTGACGATCGCGTAAGGGGCCTGCAAAGCGGTGGTGACGATTACTTGATCAAGCCTTTTTCCTTTAGTGAACTGCTGGCACGCATTCAGGCACAGTTACGGCGTGCTAATAGTTCAGTTGAAGCCAGCAGCTTAACCATGCATGATTTATCGCTCGATTTACTTTCTCGAACCGTCACCCGTGAAGGCAAAGACATTGAACTTCAACCCAAAGAGTTTGCGTTGTTAGCATACCTGATGCGCAACGCCGGCAATATAGTGTCAAAAACCATGATCATGGAGCGTGTGTGGAACTACAATTTTGATCCCCAGACCAACATAGTGGAAGCCCGTATCAGCAAATTAAGAGAAAAAGTAGATAAAAACTTTGCCTTTCCCTTGATCCATACCATACGTGGCCTGGGCTATACCCTTAAAAAAGCAAAATGACCGTTAAAAAATAAAATGAAGCTATTACCCAATACACTGGCATTCAGGCTGACCTTTTGGTACACCCTGGTTGTCATCATCTTGATAACTATTACCTTTAATGCTTCTTATTTTTTACTCAGCAAAGCGCTTGACCATGATATGGAGCAGGATCTGATCGAAGATATCGGAGAGTTTCGCACCCTATATCAAAAAGCCGGGCTGGCAGGGGTTAAACAGGAAATTAACCGGGACCTAATGAAGTCAGGAGAAGAAGAAAGAATTTTTTTTCAGTTGTTTAATCAGCAGGGTGAGCGAATGTATAGCTCGGATCTCTCTTATTGGGCATTTCTGCCAGATAGCCGTGACTGGGTTAAACGAGTCATTTCTAGCGAGCAAGTTATTTTTCAGGCCATGGTAATGCCTGAGGAGGAGGTCGAGGTTAAAGCGGCTTATGGCTTAATCGCGCCTGGACTCGTGTTGTATTTTGGTGAGTCGACAGAAGATACCCAAGAGCTTATGGAATTATTGTCACAGGTTTTTATTGCCATGTTGTTAATGGCCATTCCGTTTGCGTCAATGGTGAGTTGGGTGGTAGCCGGGCGTTCCGTCAAAGGGATAAAAGAGGTCAGCCGGATCGCCAGTGCAATTGAAAAGGGCAATTTACAGCGACGGGTATCCGTTCTTTCACAAGGCAGTGAAATTAGTCAGCTGGTTGATACCTTTAATGCCATGCTCGACAGAATATGGCTTTTAATATCCGAAATGAAGGAAATGACAGATAATATCGCCCACGATTTACGCAGCCCTTTGGCGCGTATTCGAATGATATCAGAGTCGGTCTTATCCAATGAAAATACTCCCCAGGTTTTTAAAACCGCAGCGTCCGATACCATTGAAGAATGTGACCGGCTATTGCAGATCATTAACTCTTCCCTGGATGTCGCAGAGGCTGAAGCCGGTGTTTTACAAGCGCCTAAAACACAGGTAAATGTTTCAGGACTGGTACAGGATGCCTGCGAACTTTTTGAAATTATGGCCGAGCAAAAAGACATCAGCCTGCTTTGTCGTCTGGCAACAGACTGTTATATCCAGGGGGAGGCCCAAAGCTTACAGCGCATGCTGGCAAACCTGATAGATAACGCCATAAAATATACACAGGCCGAAGGAAAGGTGGTTGTGGAATTAAGCAGAGATTGTCAGCAGATTGAAATTAGCGTATCGGACACAGGCATTGGCATTCCTGAAGGGGATCAAGCGCGAGTGTTTGACCGTTTTTTTCGTTGTGATCAAAGTCGCACGCTTGATGGCTGCGGCCTGGGATTAAGCTACTCCAGGGCTGTCGCCCACTCGCATGGCGGGGACATATTGTTGAACAGTAGTGAACAAGGCAGCCAGTTCACTATTCAGCTGCCAATTTAAATGGGCAATGCCCCCTTTTTGATGAGCAGACCCTATCTTTCAGCTTTATTGCGAACAAGATTTACCCTCGAAAGTTCAACTCGTCCTGGCTTTGATATTTTGAGCTATGCTTAAGTACATAGTATGAAGTAACCAACATTCTAGCTTAAAGAGTCGCTGTTCCATTTCGTCACCTTCTCATTAATATGGATTGTTAAATAGATCATGAATGTTTATACCGCCCGCCAGGCCATCTTTAACCGCAAAAGCCATGTTGTGGCTTATGAGTTGCTTTTTCGTGACAGCGCCGAGAATTTTTTTCCCAAGGTCGATCCCCACGAGGCCACTGCAAAGTTGATCATGCGTACTCACCTCAATGATGGCCTGATGCCCATTACCTATGGTAAACCTGCATTGATCAATTTTTGCCAGCAATCTTTATTACAGGAGTTGCCGTTATTATTACCCAATAAGCAGGTGATGGTGGAAATTCTGGAAACGGTCGAGCCTTCGGATGAGGTTTTTAATGCCTGTCGTAAGCTATATCACCAGGGATATCATCTGGCACTGGACGACTTTATTTATCAGCCGGAATGGGCGCGTTTTTTTAACCTGTGCAGATTGATAAAAATAGATCTGATGGAAACCCCCTTGTCCAAGGTGGCCCCTCTGATAGCTTCCTTGAAAAAGCGAAAAAAAATTAAATTGCTGGCCGAAAAGGTGGAAACACAGGAAGAATTTGAGCAGGCCAAAGAAATGGGCTTTAATTTTTTCCAGGGGTATTTTTTCTGCAAGCCCGAAATGCAGGAAAAGAGAGATGTTGAGGGCAATAAACTGGTATTGATCGAACTGTATCAGGAAGTGATGAAAATTCCCCTTAATGTCAAGGCATTGACCTCATATTTTGAGCATGACGTTGGTCTTTCCTATAAGCTGTTACGTTTTATTAATTCGGGCATTATTCCCATTAGCCAGGAAATTTGTTCCATCAAACAGGCTTTGGTTTATTTGGGAGATGAAAAAACCCGGAAGTTTATTGCCCTGATCACAACCGCCATGCTGGCCGACAAAAAACCCAAGGAGCTTATACGAACTGCTATTATCCGGGCTAAATTTTGTGAGCTGGCGGCCAGCAGGGCCTTTGCTGCCCTTGCGGATGAAGCCTTTCTGGTCGGCCTGTTTTCATTACTTGATGCCATTTTGGATCAAAGCATGGGCTCTATTCTGGAGTCTCTTGCCTTAAGTGATGATATTGCCGATGCGCTGGCGGAAAGCTCTGATACTGCTTTGGGAATTTTGATCGCCACGATACGTTTGTATGAGGCGGGAGAGTGGTACCGAACCGAAAATGAAGCGCAAAAAATAGGCTTAAATTATAAACAACTCGCTAGTTACTATCAAAAAGCCATATTATGGGCCGATGCCTATGATAGAATTTAACATATTTGTTCTTGAACGCAGTACCTTTTCCAATTATTTTTACTTTTTTCAGGGGTTAACGGAACTACATCATGAATAGAAGCTACCTGGTCTTTTTTATCCTGGTCTTTATGGGGTGCTCACAGCAATCAACCCAGGATTATTTATCCTCGGCAAAACAGCATTTATCACAAAATGATTTTGCTTCGGCAAGTATAGCGTTAAAGAATGCCATTAAGGCATCGCCGGACAATGCCGAAGCCAGGTTTTTACTCGGTAAAGTCCATTTGGCCAACAATAAATTTGAAAGTGCGGAAAAAGAGTTACACAGGGCCATGGACAGTGGCTACCCTGTGAATGAGGTGGTGCCTCTGCTATCCGTGGCTTATCAAAAGACCGGGGCCGATGTGGCATTAACTAACTTATCCCATAAACATGCAGGGCTGACAACCGAGCAGGCGACTCAAATAGCCTTTTATAAATTACAGGCCTATATGCGTCTGGATAAAAAAGATAAAGCACAGGCATTAATTAAAGAAATACGTACTTTTAATACTGCGTCTCCATTCAAAAGCCTGACCTTGGTTTATCAATTGTTAATTGATAAAAATGACGAGGCAGCGTTAATTCAGCTGGATACCGTACTGGCAAATGCGCCTTTTCACTCGGATGCCTTAAAATTAAAAGCACTCATGTTACTACAGCAGGACAACAAGACAGCAGCGGCAAGGGTGTATCAAACTTATCCGGCCAGACAAACAGCACTCCTCTACCTGGCAAGTGGTTAACGGTGCCAAGCAGTGCCGCATGGCAGAACTTGAACTTATCGCCTACCGAAAGCGGGTAGGGGATGGCCCGTTAGAAGCGGACGATGATGGAGCCGTGTATATCAATGCACTGTACCGAAATGACATGCAAATTATTGCCGAGGAAGATAAAAAATTCGAGCGGGCGATGGTTGAAGCAACAGAGCCGTTACTTAATTCCGGTGTCATTGAACTAACATCACTTTTTATGGGCAGGCAGAGTGATCCACAGGCCATAAAGCAAGAAATGCGGGATAGTTTAAAGGGTATTAGCATGAGTACGGCAATGACCGGATTTTTTATCGTGTCATATGAGCACCTGGCAGCCAAATGCTTAGGCCCCAACCCCGTCGAATTTACGCGTACTGAAGTATGGGATGATATAACTCGAACCGTTATGGGGGAAGAGGTATACCGCAATACCTACACTCAAACCTACCACTATACGATTGCCAGGCGACATGCCGATATATTCAAGCAATTAGGTGAAGGGACCAATGCTAATAACGTTGATGCGCTGGCAAATATTTATGGCGCGTCTGGTATGATTTCCGCAGACGCACAAAAGTCTTTATTCACAATGAGTGACAACCTGCGAGGCGTCGCAACGACTATGCAACGATATGCTTGCGACAGTGAAGAAATGAAAACGTTGGAAAGTGCACTTATAGGGATGACCCGCGCGCGGTTGTAAGGTAAGAAGTACAAGTATGTGCTAGCTTTACAAAAGGACGAGTATAACCGGCAAGCAATGCCGGTTATTTACATCTATATACAGGAATACGGGGCTAAGCTTGGGCAATTTGGTTAATCCGCAATTCAGTTTTCGGTAAACAAGAGAGGACAGGTGATATGGATAACACGTTTCTCGATTTACCCATGGATGATGAAGATTGTTTATTGCCCTTGCAATCAGCTTCAATCAGTTGCCGTATTGCTGTAGGGCCAGATAAGGACAAAATAGTACTTGCCTTGCAAACCTTGCCCGAAAAAGACGATGATAACTATGGTCATTTAGCTCAAATAGGCGGTTTTAGCTTACTTGTTAGGGAGTTTGCTGACAGCCACGAATCTGAGAAACTGGAACGGCTATGTCGGTACATGTATTGGTCAAAACCGGACATCCTGGTATGAGGCCTCTCGGGCTGCTCTGTACGTTTTTCGGACCTTGAGACTATAAATTTCCCACCCTATTGATCAGTAGATTTACATTAAAATCATATACACACTGTGATGCCAATTCAAGATAAAGGCGCCATTGCTAGTAACTCACTCTCATACCTATAAACGACATCGTCCAGAGCAGACGTTACTGTATCAATTGGTCGAACGCCACTACCCAGAATTTCAGAAGCAGCTTTCACAAAAAGGGAAGTCGTTACCACTTCATGTGGTAAAAGAGTTTGAAGAGTTTCTTAGGTGTGGTCGGCTTGAGCATGGTTTTTTGCGTGTAGTTTGTGACGACTGCAAGCATGAGAAACTGCTGGCGTTCAGCTGCAAACGCAGGGGATTTTGCCCAAGTTGCGGTGCAAGAAGGATGGCAGAAAGTGCCAAGTTGTTAGTTGAAGATGTTCTTCACGGTTACCCTGTACGCCAATGGGTATTGAGTTTACCCATCCCGCTTCGTCTACTTCTAGCTAGGTATCCCAAACACTTAAGTAAAATCATGCAAATCATTCATCGTGCTATTTCTTGCGATATTGTGCATCGGGCTGGGTATCTTAAGAAGCAAGCAAACACAGGAGCGGTGACTTACATTCAGCGATTTGGTAGTGCACTGAATCTCAATATTCACTTTCACATGCTCTTTTTGGAAGGCGTTATCACTCAGGAGTGTGGACAGTCCAAATTCAAGTGCGTTAAAGCACCAAACCACAATGATATGGAAACCCTCGTGAATGTCATTAGCCATCGCATCGCGACCTACTTGGAGAAGGCCGGGCTCGTTCAACGGGATATGGACAACACATTTCTCGATTTACCCATGGATGACGAAGATAGTTTACTGCCCTTGCAAGCAGCCTCTGTCAATTACCGCATTGCTGTAGGACCAGATACAGGCAAAAAAGTCTTTGCCTTGCAAACCTTACCTGCCAAAGACGAACAACATTACGGTCAATTAGCTCAAATAAACGGTTTTAGCTTACACGCTGGGGTGTTTGCAGACAGCCATCAAACTGACAAACTGGAAAGGCTATGCAGATATATCTCAAGGCCAGCGTTAAGCGAGCAACGATTGAGTCTAACCGATTCAGGAAAAGTAAGATATCAACTGAAAACTCCCTATCAAGACGGTACCACACATGTCTTTTTTACTCCCTTGGATTTCATAGGCAAGCTCGCGGCACTGGTGCCAGTGCCGAGGCTAAACCTTACGAGGTTTTATGGCGTGTTTGCTCCCAATGCTAAGGTGCGTGCCGAGGTAACGGCTTCACAACGCGGTAAGAATAGCCCTCGCTTAGCAGAGCATCTGAAAGATTCAGATAAACCATACCATGCGCGAAGCATGTCGTGGGCACAAAGGTTAAAAAGAGTATTCAATATTGACATCACAGTCTGTGAGGCTTGTGAAAAAACCAACGTCAAAATTATTACTTGTATTACGGATCCGGCTGTTATCCATAAGATTTTGGCGCACCTTGACAAGCAGACTCTTCTTGAAGCAAAAAACGATTCTCTAATGCCGCCACTTCGAGCTCCACCAGCCACAGCCTCATTCAGTGACTACATCATTCAACGCGACTTCGATTTTGGCGCATGAAGCACAAAAAACAGACCATCACTTGAACATGCAACATGTTGAGGTAAGGGCTTTCACATATCTCATTGCGGATTTCAGTACCAAAGACCAGTTATATTGCGTCTATCTTGATGACAACTACTTCACTGATTCCTGAAAAGTACCCATTTGACACACGTGCAACTGGCCTTAAATACAGCTGACACAGTGGGTAGTACATAGCGTTAATATTTCTTATACTCTAATATTTCTTATACTCATAAATGTTTACATGACATCAATTTACTTATTCGAAAATTTGTATTAGCATAGGCCATGTATATTTTTATGAGAATTTTATGTCTAAAGCATTTTCAAGAGTCTTAGTAATAACGCTTATGCTGGTTGCCTTTGTAGGGCAAGCATTTGCGTATTCTGCTATGTCTTGCGAAATGTCATCAGGTTCTCACGAATCACACATGAACATGAACATGAACATGGATCATGGTGATATGAATAAAAGCAGTAATGGTCAATCAGAAGATTGTTGTGACGTTGAATGTATTTGTCCTGCAAATGCTTGCTCATCTACGACAGTCCTAAATTCCAGTATTGACTCGACAGATATTCAAATATTCAGTGAATCTGTAGCTGCTCTGCAATCTAAACAACCTCATTCAATTTCCACTTCCCTTTATCGTCCACCAATTTTTGCCTAATACAGGATTAGTGCGTCCAAATTTCGCGCACATGTAATTAATTTTTCTGTTAGTCAATATAGCGTCGTAGCGCTATAGATATTTTCCAGCGATGTCTGGGGGCAAAAATGATCAATAAGTATTTAAAAATAGCAGTAGTAATGCTGCTTTCACCTGCGTTTGCAAACGCCAACGAACATAACCATGCACACAATAACGACGTAACATCTTTGGAGTTAATCGTTTATAAAACCCCTACTTGTGGGTGTTGTAAAAAATGGATAACTCATATTGAAGACAAAGGGATCGTTGCGCATTCCAAAGATTTCCGAAACATCGGCAACATCAAAACTAAGTATGGTATCAAACCTAATTACCGTTCATGCCACACGGCAGTGAGTAGAAATGGATTTGCCTTTGAAGGTCATATACCTGCTAAATTTATTCAGCAGTTCTTATCAGAAGAACATCCCAATGCGATTGGGCTTTCAGTTCCAGCAATGCCAGTTGGCTCTCCCGGTATGGAAGTCGATGACCGCTTTATGCCATACAACGTGTTAATTCTATTTAAAGATGGAACGAGCAAAGTCTATGCAAAAGTTAAAACATACGAGGAGCAATTCTAATGAAATTGAACTCTTCAAACCTTACTTCACTTTCAACTGCATTAATACTCGGCTTATCTGTATTCTCAGCTCAAGCTGAGAAAGTAGTGTCGCTTGAATAAGCTATCACCTTAGCTCAGCAAAATGATCCTTGGCTTCATGGTAGCCGGTTGAAACAAAGTGCAGTTGAAAATAGAAGTATTGCTTCAGGTACTTTGCCTGATCCGAAAGTATCGCTAGGGATAATGAATTTACCAACAGATACTTGGGATTTAGATCAGGAAGGAATGACTCAGCTAAAGGTTGGCGTCTCTCAAATGTTTCCGAGAGGCGACAGTCTAGAGATCAAGAAAGACCAGTTACAAATTGAGTCCACGAAATTTCCACTGTTACGAGAGCGATGATTGGTGGCTTATGGTTGATGTATCTGGAAGGGTTTAACTTCTCTGTGGCTGTTGGCGTGGGCTTTATTGCTCTAGCTGGGGTAGCGGTTGAGATTGGTGTGATAATGTTGGTCTATCTCAATCAGGCACTTGCTGAGCTTAAGGAAAAAGCTGAAGAGCGAGCTGAACCTATCTCTGATGATGCATATCAAGATGCATTATTGCACGGTGCAGGCTTACGAGTTCGTCCAGTAATGATGACAGTTGCAACAATCATTATCGGCTTGATGCCCATTTTATATGGTACAGGAACAGGTTCGGAGATTATGAGTCGTATTGCTGCACCTATGGTAGGCGGAATGACAAGTGCTGTGCTACTCACTCTTATTGTGCTCCCAGTAATTTACTCAATCGTTAAAAAGCCAGAATTAAACGCCTTTAACAAGGAGCTTTCTAAGGCGGAGCTAAAAAGTAATGCTTAGCGAAGTTAAGAAACCATAAATAGCAATTTCAATAAACTAAAATAGAGGTAAATATGAAAAAACTAATTAAATTTTTAACCGTAATCAGTGTCGTTTTTAGTAGTGCGGTATTTGCGCATGTGCATCTTGAAAAAAGTGTGCCTGCTGATAATGCAATGCTAATGAATCCTCCAGAAGAGTTAACTTTGGTGTTCACCAAAGAGGTACGGGTTGTAAAAGTTTCATTGGCCAATAAACAAGGCGAAGAATTTAAATTTGGATTCGAGCCTTCTAAAGTCGCTACTAGCAAATTTACATGGAAACTACCTAAATTAGCTCCTGCAAACTATGCTGTGGATGTAACCTTCTTAGGTAACGATGGTCATAAAATGAAACATAGCTTCGGCTTTATGGTTCACTAAAATAGGCGGTGTGATTGATATGGAAATGTATATCTGGAATACAGTCATTGTACTGTCAAAAATTGTATTTTACGTCGGCTTTGCCTGTATTGCAGGTTATACATTTTTCAGGCAAATATTTGAGAATAATGAATCTCATACTAATGCTGTAATAGCGAATTTAACGTGGACAAGAACTTATATAGTTATGGCTTTGATCGCTAATATTACTTGGTTCTTTGCCAGTACTGGTGCAATGGCAGAAGAGGGAATTCAGGGGGCGATAGACGCTGATATATTGGCTATTATGTGGGACTCCTCTGTCGGCACTGGAGCTTTGCTTCGAGCGCTTGGGCTAGTTACCGCAATAATCGCTTTAGCTTTAAGGTTCAAACTCGCTGTGAACTCGTACTTAAAACAAAGCGCTTTAATGTTGAGTTTATTAATCCTTGCATACTCATTCACGTTACTGGGTCATATTTCTGAGTTAGGCACAATTGAAAAAGGCTTGCTTATTTTGCATGTGCTCGTTATGGCATGGTGGTTTGGGGCGTTATTGCCACTAAAACAGGCTTGCCATCAGCTAAGTTATGCAGAACTTCATTTGCTGATGGAAAGCTTTGGCAAACAAGCAAGTTTTACATTGAGCCTATTGTTGGTAGCAGGCCTCTGGCTCGTGATTCAATTGGTCGGAAGTCTTGATGCACTAATAAGCTCAAGTTACGGACAAACACTGTTGTTTAAATTGGCCCTTGTAGTGTCTATTTTGGCACTTGCTGCTAAACATAAACTAATACTCGTTCCACAACTTAAAAATAGTCAAGGCAGAGAGGCTTTATCTAAATCTATCTCGATAGAAATGGTAGTAGCTTTTGCCATTTTATCTGTAACGGCTGGGCTTACTAGTGTTGTTGGCCCTGCAAATTAAAACCTAAAAGAGAGAATGAAAATGAAAACAATAAATATATTACTCGTTTTATTAATGACGTTTAGTTTCGCAGCAAACGCTCATGGTGATAAGAACAAAGACAAAGGTTTGTTTAAAGGTATAGATACCCCTGCCGCAAAAGTTGTTTTGGCATTTCATCAAGCACTTGAAACTGGCAATCAAAAACAGGCTAGAGCGCAGTTAGCGGATGATGTCACCATTTTCGAGGGAGGCCGCGTTGAAAGGAGCGCTGATGAATATGCTCATCATCATATGTTGTCGGATATGAAGTATTTAGCAGCGATGAAGAGCGACACACTTGAACATCAAGTGACGATACTTGGAAATACCGCTATCTCTGCGTCGCGTAGTCAAACTACAGGTACTCATAAAGGTGTTGAACGCGATTATCAAGGCATGGAAACGATGGTGCTGGAAAAACAAAATGGTGAATGGAAGATTAAGCACATTCATTGGTCACATTAACTTATTGGTTAAATAACGGAGTACAAAATGAGAATTAAAAGTCCATTACATCAAGTTTCTACGCCACGTAGACGCTTTGTACAAGGTGTAATTGCTGGCGGTGTATTAGCTGCTTTTCCAAGTGTTCTTCATGCAGCTTCATCTTTGATTGCTGGAACTTCAACAGGTACTGCGCCCGAACTAAGTGGAGAAGTAATAGATTTAGTGATAGATGAGTCACCCGTAAACTTCACAGGTGTTGTAAGAATGGCTACAACAATCAATGGCTCAATACCAGCTCCTACCTTGCGCCTCAGAGAAGGTGATGACGTTACTATCAGGGTAACTAATAAATTATCAGTGCCGAGTTCAATTCATTGGCATGGGATCATTCTTCCGTATCAAATGGATGGCGTACCGGGTATTAGCTTTAAAGGTATAATGCCGGGTGAAACCTTTGTTTATAAATTTAAGCTGCAACAAAGCGGCACATATTGGTATCACTCACACAGTGGCTTTCAAGAAATGACAGGTATGTACGGCGCATTAATTATTGAGCCAAGAGAAAAGGATATTATTAGTGCTGACAATGAGCATGTCATCCAATTGTCTGATTGGACTGATGATGACCCAATGGATTTGTTTCGCAAGTTAAAAGTACAGAGCGATGTATTTAACTTTAATCAACCTACTGTTCCAGAGTTTTTTGATGACATTTCAAATAGCAGCGTTTCAAATGCGCTACAACGCCGGGAAATGTGGAATAAAATGAGAATGAACCCTACAGATCTTGCAGACTTATCAGCATCTGCAATGACTTTTTTAATGAATGGTTGTGCGCCTTTGACAAACTGGCGTGGAATGTTTAAAGCTGGCGAAAAGGTTAGGCTTAGATTTATTAACGGTTCTAGCAATACGTTTTTTGATGTAAGAATACCTGAGCTGAAGTTAACAGTTGTACAAGCTGATGGACAAAATGTTGAACCTGTGACAGTAGATGAATTTAGATTTGGTCCCGGTGAAACTTATGATGTACTTGTCGAGCCAAAAAATGATGCATATACGATTTTTGCACAAAGCATGGATCGCTCAGGTTATGCTAAAGGTACTTTATCAATGGCACCTAACGTTGATGCACCAGTACCTTCTTTAGACCCCGTTGAGTGGTTAACGATGACAGATATGATGGGCAATATGACCCATGATAGTGTGCATTCTACAATGGCTGATACGGCAGGTATGTCGGGCATGAATTCTAATAAAATGGATCATAGTGCAATGGGTCATGGAGCGATGGCAATGGATCATAGTAAACATGGAATGACTAAAAACCCATTAGCTGTTGCTAGCACTAAAGTGCGTCATGCAAAAACAGAGTATGGAGCTTCTGTTGATATGCGTGTTGATATGCCTAGAACAAACCTTGATGATCCCGGTATAGGTTTACGTAAAAATGGACGCCGTGTTTTAACACTTGCAGATTTACATTCTCTTGAGGGAATTACAAACCAGCAAGAGCCAGAGGCTGAAATTGAATTACATTTAACTGGAAACATGGAGCGTTATAGCTGGTCATTTGATGGCTTGGAATTTGGAAAAAGCACGCCAGTTCACATGAAGCATAATCAACGTTTAAGAGTTATTTTACAAAACGATACAATGATGACACATCCCATGCACCTGCATGGTATGTGGAGCGATTTGGAGAATGAAAAAGGTGATGTACAGGTTCGTCGCCATACTATCCCTGTACAACCAGCGCAAAGAATTAGTTTTTTAACAACACCTCATGACGTAGGTCGCTGGGCATGGCATTGCCATTTATTATTCCACATGGATGCAGGTATGTTTAGAGAGGTAGTTGTATCATGAAAAAATTAATACTAACCAATACGTTAAGACTATTATTAATAGGTTTGCCCCTTATAAGCGTATCTGTATCTGCAAAAGATGAGATGACTGAGATGGGTGATTCTAAAATGCAAGCACAAGGTGGAGATGCACCTAAAGATGCTAGAGACCCCCATGCTTATGCAGCAGGTACAACTTTGACTGAAGGCCCTTATGCACTCAGTAGCGACAAACGACTGACTTTGGCAGATGAGCATTCATTTTACGCGCTACTAGGGAATCGTCTTGAATATAATGAGCAAACAAACGCAGGTGTTTTTGACTTTCAGGCATGGTATGGCACTACTTTTGATAGATTAGTCATCAAAACTGAAGGAGATTTTAGCGAAGGTAATTTAGAGGAGAACCAAACAGATTTTCTATGGGGCCACGCAATATCTGCTTATTGGGATACACAAGTCGGTATTCGACTTGATTACAATAACGAAGGTGAAAACCGCAAATGGCTAGCTTTTGGTTTACAAGGTCTAGCCCCCTACTGGTTTGAAATTGATATGACTGCGTATTTAGGAGAGCAAGGTAATAGTGCATTTTCGATCGAAGCTGAGTATGAGCTATTACTTACTCAAAAGTTAATTGTTCAACCACGAGCAGAGTTGACGCTTTACGGTAAGGATGACGTCCAAAATAACCTTGGTAGTGGCTTGTCTAGCAGTGCTATTGGTTTTCGGGTTCGTTATGAGTTTACCCGCCAGTTTGCTCCCTATGTTGGCGTTGAGTGGACAAATAAATTTGGTAATACAGCCGACTTTGCGAAGTTAAATGGGCAAAGTACTCGTGATACTGCTTTTGTTGCAGGTATCAAGTTCTGGCTCTGATATGAAGAAATACTATATTGACTTGATGAGAGCTACCGCAACTATATTGATGGTAGCTTTCGTACAGCTAGTCAATTATCAGTCTTGCGAGTCAGCTAGCCAGCGCATTATGTTCAGTAAAAACTCTTCATTTTGTTCCGCACCAACAGAGCGTAACCCCATAGTTTTGCCTGTACTTTTAACTAATTGCGAAGAGAACATCATGCCTTCAGAAAAAACTGCTACACGTCCTTTGCCTAGCTCTAAAACAGCACCTTGACTCCATCCTGACATTGGAAGCTTTGGTGTATCCGCGTTAACTTGAAACGGTATTTTGGGTTCTGTAGCAGTGATACCGTTCCCTAATTTCAGTAGAGATATTGCTTTTTCGGGAGCTTTAAATGCTGAGCCACCAAACGATCTTACCTGTAGTATATCTGGTGATACATTATTAATACTTTGCAGAAAAAGAGGCTGTGATTTTTCATCTATATTTTGCGAAATTTCTTTATTGTAAGTTGTAGCGTGTTCGGTGAGCGAATGATTCACTTTGCTAAAGGTTGCGTTTCCAACATGTCCATTGATGAATTGAAAACCAAGTGCAAGTGCCAGATTATCTATAGCTTTGGGAAACGGTGTGTGATCAGCAACTAAAAAAAGTGAACCACCGTTCGATATCCAGCTCTTGAGCACTTCAACTTCATTGTCATCAAACGCATCTCCATAAGGTGGAAGCCAGTCCTGTCGCTTTCTGTCAAGCGCGTTTGCAATTACTAAAATATCCACTTGCTTTAGCTGATTTTCTGTAATTGGTTTATCGTTCGAATCGACCCTGAACCCGTCACTTTTTAGAACTTGCGCGAATGGCTTATATCTGCCGCTCAACGTCAAAAAGTTATTATGGGCTTCGTCTATTAAAACAAGTGGACTACTCTCAGGGGAAAAGTGTGCAACTCTATGTTTAGGTCTGAAGTCAGGGTCAGATTGTTGAGGGCTATCAGAACAGGCTACCAATAATGTAGCAAAGCCAAAAACAACTAAGCTATGAACTAACTTCATTTACGACATCCTGTGTAATAACCTGGTAGTGATTAACGTTAAAATTTCACGGTGCTCGACCATACCATGAAAAATGTTTGAAAGGGTGATTGCACATATCAGAAGAATAAATAGACGTAATTCAGTAGCCGCTCATTGCGACGCGCAATGTCCAGTGTTTCAACTTCCGCTTTACGTACTTTGCCGCCCCTCCAGCTTTCTTGACTGGCACAAATTGTTTAGGTTATCAGTTATCTGCCCTCCATTCAGATCCACCTTGATGTCCTACGCTCGGGCAGATATCAGATAATCTTCGGTGGACGAAACCGCGGGATGTTACCCCTGTGGTTTGGCTATGGGGATTTCGATGGTGGATATGAGTCTGCTGTAGAGGATGATCGCCAAGATCACGTGTTTCCAGTGGTGCTTTGTTTCTATTTGCATCTGATTTTCACGTTTTTATTCAGCTCGGTTGTCTCATTCTATTCATTGTCATGGGGTTTATAGCGTTTCAGGTAAAGCATCATCCTCACCAGTAAAGGCGCTTTTTTATCTCCTTAAGCACTCTGCCTATTTAGGGGGCGCTCTTGGTAAGTATGCAGGTAGCCTGAGCGCCGACACCTTCATCGGTGATTGACATTGCCTGCACACGAAGGGTGCTGAGTCTGTCTCCGATTCATTGGCCGTCTTTTTGATGTCTGGCGGCGGAGCTACGTGCAGGGCTTGTCTGGCCATATTGAGTTTGGCTTTACTGGCCAGTAACCCATAATGCCGGATACGATGAAACCCGGTTGGTAAGACATGCAATAAGAATCGACGCATGAACTCGTCACACGTCAGTTGCATCGTCCGGTGCATGTTGTTTCCTTTGCGCCGGTAATCCTTATAGGTGAACGAGACATGTGTTTCATCAACGGATTGTAGTCGGCGATTCGCAATCGCTACACGATGCGTATAACGCGACAGGTACTTCAGCACCGCTTGTGGTCCTGCAAACGGCGGTTTGGCATACACCACCCATTCCATGGATTGTTGCTGTTTGCACCATGCCATAAAGTGCCCGGCGTGTTCAAAGCCACTGGTCTGCGTCAACTCCCCGAAGCACAGTAACTGCGTCGATTCGTATAACTCACGTACGCCTTGCATATACAAACGGCGGAACAAGCGTGATAACACTCTGACCGGCAAGAAGAAGCCCTTTTTACACGCTTTCCATTGTTTAGCGTTATCCAGCCCGCCACCGGACACAATGCAATGCACATGAGGATGATGCATCATCGAGGAGCCCCACGTATGCAACACCATAGTGGTGCCAACCTCAGCGCCTAAGTGTCGCGTATCACCGGCAATGGTCAGCAACGTTTGTGATGCGGCTTTAAACAACAGCTGATACATCTGTGCTTTATTGTAAAAGGCCAGTTGTGCTACCTCACCAGGTAAGGTAAACACCACATGGTAGTACTCTACGGGTAACAACTGCTGCTCTCTGGCTGCAAACCAGCGTTTGGCACTTGAACCCTGGCATTTCGGACAGTGACGATTACGGCAGGAGTTATATGCGATGGCATCGGTATGACAGTGTTCACAGTGCAGGTGATGAGCACCTAACTGGGCACTTCGACAACGCTCAATGGCTGACATCACTTTCAGTTGCGCTAAGCTTAAATGCCTATGCTGAGCGCTTTTATACTGCGTACCAGACAGACGAAACACATCCGCCACCTCAAGCGGTGGCCGTGAACAACTCGACATAACATCACGCTCACAATGCCAGTGTATCTAACGGACTCACCACCTCTCGCAAGAGTTTACTGGCGACTTGTGCATACAGCGCAGTGGTTTCCAGTTTACTATGCCACAACAGCGTTTGGATGATGCGAATATCGACTTTATCTTCCAGTAAGTGCGTGGCGAAACTGTGCCGTAAGGTGTGCATGGAGACTTTTTTATTCAGTCCTGCATCCAGACACGCAGATTGACACGCACGACTGAGTTGACGGGTGCCAAGTGGGTTTAACGGATTTTGCCCTGGGAACAACCACCCACCCGGTAGCATTAAGTGATGCGCTTTGGCATGTTTGTACCATTGGCGAAGTGTACTCAACAGCATCGGCGATAACATTGCCATTCTGTCTTTCTTCCCTTTACCTTACTCAACGCGCAATAGCATGCGAGAACTGTCGATATCCGTCACTTTCAACATCGCCACTTCACCAATCCGCAACCCCGCCCCATAAGCGACCGAGAAGGCAGCTTTGTATTTGATGCTATGTGTGGCATCAATCAGTTGCTTGACTTCCTCTTTACTCAATACCGTCGGCAACTTCCTTGGCACCGGCACGGTGCTGACTTTGAGCATCACATCAGGTCGATTCAAGGACTTATGAAATAAGAACGTTAAACCCGATAACGTGGCATTGATGGTGATGTTAGATGTACCTTGCTCGGCCAATGCGAGTTGGAATTGGCGCAATTCTTCAGCCGTAGCATCCTCTGGCGAGCGTTTCAAAAAGGTAGCGAGTTTCTTCACGCCTCTGATGTAGCCTATTTGTGTTTTAGGACTGAGCCTACGCATGGTCATATCTTCAATCATGCGTTGGCGTATGGGGTTGGATCCTTCAAAGTAACTCATAGTTTCACTCCTGAGTGAATTCAGGGCGACATTGCCCTTCCTTCAGCTTAGAAGCGGGGAACGAGATCAGAATATAATTAATGAGGTGGGGGCGGCACAACTACCGCGGAGCGGTTTAGTCCTCTTGTCTATTTGTGCCAGTCAAGAAAGCTGGAGGGGCGGCAAAGTACGTTTTTCGGACCTTGAGACTATAAATTTCCCACCCTATTGATCAGTAGATTTACATTAAAATCATATACACACTGTGATGCCAATTCAAGATAAAGGCGCCATTGCTAGTAACTCACTCTCATACCTATAAACGACATCGTCCAGAGCAGACGTTACTGTATCAATTGGTCGAACGCCACTACCCAGAATTTCAGAAGCAGCTTTCACAAAAAGGGAAGTCGTTACCACTTCATGTGGTAAAAGAGTTTGAAGAGTTTCTTAGGTGTGGTCGGCTTGAGCATGGTTTTTTGCGTGTAGTTTGTGACGACTGCAAGCATGAGAAACTGCTGGCGTTCAGCTGCAAACGCAGGGGATTTTGCCCAAGTTGCGGTGCAAGAAGGATGGCAGAAAGTGCCAAGTTGTTAGTTGAAGATGTTCTTCACGGTTACCCTGTACGCCAATGGGTATTGTGTTTACCCATCCCGCTTCGTCTACTTCTAGCTAGGTATCCCAAACACTTAAGTAAAATCATGCAAATCATTCATCGTGCTATTTCTTGCGATATTGTGCATCGGGCTGGGTATCTTAAGAAGCAAGCAAACACAGGAGCGGTGACTTACATTCAGCGATTTGGTAGTGCACTGAATCTCAATATTCACTTTCACATGCTCTTTTTGGAAGGCGTTATCACTCAGGAGTGTGGACAGTCCAAATTCAAGTGCGTTAAAGCACCAAACCACAATGATATGGAAACCCTCGTGAATGTCATTAGCCATCGCATCGCGACCTACTTGGAGAAGGCCGGGCTCGTTCAACGGGATATGGACAACACATTTCTCGATTTACCCATGGATGACGAAGATAGTTTACTGCCCTTGCAAGCAGCCTCTGTCAATTACCGCATTGCTGTAGGACCAGATACAGGCAAAAAAGTCTTTGCCTTGCAAACCTTACCTGCCAAAGACGAACAACATTACGGTCAATTAGCTCAAATAAACGGTTTTAGCTTACACGCTGGGGTGTTTGCAGACAGCCATCAAACTGACAAACTGGAAAGGCTATGCAGATATATCTCAAGGCCAGCGTTAAGCGAGCAACGATTGAGTCTAACCGATTCAGGAAAAGTAAGATATCAACTGAAAACTCCCTATCAAGACGGTACCACACATGTCTTTTTTACTCCCTTGGATTTCATAGGCAAGCTCGCGGCACTGGTGCCAGTGCCGAGGCTAAACCTTACGAGGTTTTATGGCGTGTTTGCTCCCAATGCTAAGGTGCGTGCCGAGGTAACGGCTTCACAACGCGGTAAGAATAGCCCTCGCTTAGCAGAGCATCTGAAAGATTCAGATAAACCATACCATGCGCGAAGCATGTCGTGGGCACAAAGGTTAAAAAGAGTATTCAATATTGACATCACAGTCTGTGAGGCTTGTGAAAAAACCAACGTCAAAATTATTACTTGTATTACGGATCCGGCTGTTATCCATAAGATTTTGGCGCACCTTGACAAGCAGACTCTTCTTGAAGCAAAAAACGATTCTCTAATGCCGCCACTTCGAGCTCCACCAGCCACAGCCTCATTCAGTGACTACATCATTCAACGCGACTTCGATTTTGGCGCATGAAGCACAAAAAACAGACCATCACTTGAACATGCAACATGTTGAGGTAAGGGCTTTCACATATCTCATTGCGGATTTCAGTACCAAAGACCAGTTATATTGCGTCTATCTTGATGACAACTACTTCACTGATTCCTGAAAAGTACCCATTTGACACACGTGCAACTGGCCTTAAATACAGCTGACACAGTGGGTAGTACATAGCGTTAATATTTCTTATAATCTGGGTAGTACATAGCGTTAATATTTCTTATAATCTAAATTCTTCTTCCATTATGCCTTCCCCCAGGAAGAAAGGAGAACGCCCAAGGACCTCCGACTCCGAGTAACCGGTGATGTCAGAAAATGCCGGGTTAACCGAGACGATTTTGTATTCAACATCGGTTACCACAATCCCTTCCAGACTGTGATTAAAGACCTGCTGACTCAATTCCCAGCGCTTTTGATATTCCAGTTGTTCGGTGATATCAATGACCAGTGAATACAGCAAGCGCTGGCCGGCACTGTCAACCGGAGTATTAAAGACCTCCACATCCCGCACTTCTCCCGATGCCAGACGATGTTTTACATTAAAAGTAGTCGAGCGCTGCAACAATGCCTGTTTAACCTTCGACTTAACCGATGTGTTTTCCAGCGCCTGTAAATCAAACACGGTCATATTAGCGAACTGCTGAGCACTGTAACCATAGTATTTGAGGGCAGCATCGTTGGCATCAACAATGTTGCCGTTATCATCGACTATTAGCATGACCACGGCGTGAGCTGAGAAAAATTGCCGAAATTTTTCTTCTGAAGTGGTTAAGGCCTCTATTTTTTCCTCTTCCAGCAATAGGTTATTATATCTCAGTTGAATGATATAAAAGGCAATCGCGTTAATAATGAACGCAAGAACCCAGAACAAAGGGTGAAAATGAAATGTGACCCAGCCTTCAGCAGGTTGCGCAAAAAGGTGCAATTCACCGTAAGGTAACTGGATGGATAACTGCACCGGATTAACCATTGAGGTGCCATCATGGCTGTCGTAAATATCGGCCAGGTTACCAAACTCATTACGACCTTTAATAAGCAGATCAAGCTCGGTATCACCGATAAAGCCAGCGTCACTCAGCACACCGCGATAATCCAGCACTACCGAAATGATCCCCCACACACCGTTATCATTGATGACCGGTAAACGAGCAATAAAACCTATACCTCCCTGAACCAGATTGACCGGTCCATCCAGTACCGGCGAACCGGTATCCGCGGCAGTGATTGCCGACTCCCGCTGCTCTTCGTTAACCCGGTAATCGAGGCCTATCGCTTTTTCGTTACCGGCAACCGGGTAAATCAGGTTCACCACAAAACCACGAGCCCCGGCGATATTAATGATATTGTTGCGCTGCTCTAACAAACGGCTCATGTAGCGGCTAAAACCCGCCTGATCAATTTCAGGGTTCAGTGAGATATACGCCGCAGCACCGCGGATAAGTTCGATATTGGTGTAGAGCTCAAATTCCAGATTGGAACGAAGCATTCCAAGCTTTTGACTAACACGGTTAACCTGCTCTTCCCGTTGCCACTTGCTGGCCAGAAAATCAGCTACCAGGGTAACAGAGACGAGCACGGTAAATACGCCTAAAAATAGCCAGACAGGGCGATGTTTTTGTTGAAGGCTTTTTTGACTACGCAAGACAATCCTATTTCAAAAAAACGAAGTCATTTAACCGTTAGCCTGCCATCACTCAGGTGAGGCAGATCTGGTTAAAGAAAATACAAAAGAGAGTTATTCCTAGGATAGGACAAATTGCTGTAGTTTGCTGATATTTTTTGGAATTCCGGCGAGATTTAAAGATTCCTGCAGGCCCGTTAACGATTAAACCCGACCCGATTTAACCAAATCAGCGCCTTTTTGACTGTCTGTTAATACGAGCGTATAAAACTTTATTAGTTTTACTTTGTAGAATAAATTACAATGCCCTCAGTTTCTTTTACTTTGTAGTACAAACTATATCAGGGGCCTGTATGGCTAAATCTCGATTTTTAGGTGAGTTTGAACAATTTGTGTTACTCGCCATTTTACGCCTGGGAGAACAGGCTTATGGCACTACCATTCGTCAGATACTGCTCGATGTGATTCAGCGGGATGTCAGTATCGGCGCACTTTATACCACCCTGACGCGGCTTGAGGATAAAGGTCTGATCCGTTCGGCGATGGGTGAAGCCACAGCAGAGCGTGGCGGGCGCGCAAAAAAATACTTTGAGATAACAGCAGAAGGTAAACGGGCGCTACAGGAAACCCGCCAGTCGCTCGACGCCATGTGGCGCGATGTAAAACTGAGTTTTGTTGGGGTGAAGCAGTGAACAAATGCTCACCACCACGTATCGCTGAGGCCTTGCTGGAAAAAGTGCTTCCTGCGGATCTTAAAGAACCCTTGCTGGGCGACCTCGAGGAGGAGTTTCAGCAAATTCAATTTAATCAGAGTAAACAGGCCTGCCAGATATGGTACTGGCGCCAGGCATTGTTAACCTCATTCCACTATTTTAATCAAACCCAAAAGGCGCTTATTATGTTTGCATTCAGCGTGTTATTTTTTGCCGCATTAACCATTTTTGCTATGGAACTATCTGGCGGAGCGAGCATGTTTTTCGACGTGCCGTCTCTTATTCTTACCCTGCCCCCCGCATTGGTGTTTACCCTGGCAGTGAGCACTCCTGGTAACGTTAAACAAGCTTTTTCGTGCCTGTTTTCTGGCCATGTGGACTCGCTAAGGCAGGTGAAAAGCAGCGTCATGGTATTTGATGTGCTGGGCACTTCCTGCTTATGGCTGGGTGCTCTGATGACCCTGCTGGGCTGGGTTGCCATGGGTTCGCACATTGAAGACGTAGCCATTATCGGGCCGGCATTTGCGGTTTCTATTCTGACGCTGTTGTATGCCATGGGCGTTAAGCTCGTCTGTTACGTTGCCGCGCAGCGAATTAATTACCTCGGACAAGGCCTGTCCCCTAACCTCGATTAATCCTCTACAGGTAAAGAATCCACCTTCTAAAGAAGGTGGCTTTGCGTTAACCCCCTAAAAGGGGGCCTTCTATTCAAGGGCTAGCTGAGCTTGCTCTTGTCTTTCAACCTTCTCTTGGTGACGAACATACCGTCTTATGATCTCTTCGTTTATCCCAACTGAGTCAACGAAGTAGCCTCTTTGCCAAAAGTGGTTGCCCCACATCTTATTCTTTCTCAAATGCGGATATTTGCTAAATAGCTTCAATGCTATTTTTCCTTTTAAAGCTCCCATTAAATTCGATATGGATAACTTTGGAGGAATTTTTACTACCAGATGGACATGGTCAATCTGTACATTCAACTCCACTACTATGCAGCCGAGTTGCTGGCAATACACGTGAATACACCTGTAAACATCTTTGCCTAATTTATTCTTCAAAACCCTAAACCGATACTTCGGCGTCCAAACTATGTGATATTGACATCGCCAGAACACATGCGATGCTTGCTCGTATCTACTCATGTTAATTTCCTTTTTGACTTCGCTAAAAATCAAAGGGAGATTTAACATGGGTAGGTATACGGGCAAAGCCCTACCATGCATGATAACCACCTACTGAAGTAGGTGGTTTAGGGCTGATCGAGTAGGAGGGAGTTTTACAACTCCCGTCCTCTCACACCACCGGGCATACGGTTCCGTACCACGGCGGTTCATATTAACACTGGAACTGTCGGTGACAATCCAGCAGTGACACCAGCCCCATTTTATCGAACCACCCTTTCCTGAAGGCTTGGTTCATGTGGCTAGCCCCCGCATTCCACCATGCGCCTCGTTGGTTGGTCGATGACCACCATGCCCGATTCTCGTCAATGCCTGCCTTCATTAAGTTTCTGACCCGGGTGTATACGCGTTTCCATTGCCGCCATAGCAAACAGCGGAGTTTTCGTCGTATCCAACCGTCCAGTTCCTCCAGCACGCCTTTGACTTTTGTCAGGCGGAAGTAGCTTATCCAACCTCGAAGCACTGGGGTTAATGCTTTAATCGTTTCACTGACTGAGCGTGAACAATGCCCGGTGGTCATTTCGCGGATTTTATCCTTGAAACGATTTACACTTTGCGCAGCTATTTTCACCCGGCTCTCTTTGTGCCAGGTAAAACTATAGCCTAAGAACTTACGTTCCCATGGCCGGGCTACCGCGCTTTTATCGGCATTGACTTGCAGCTTCAGCTCTTCTGACAGGAAGTCGGTGATGTCGGCCAGTAAGCTCTCGCCTGCCTTCTGACTGCTCACGTAAATATTGCAGTCATCAGCATAGCGGCAGAAGCTATGGCCTCGTCGCTCTAATTCCTTGTCTAAGCTATCCAGCAGGATGTTTGATAGCAATGGTGATAGTGGGCCGCCTTGTGGCATGCCTCTGTCCCTTGTGACCCATTCGCCATTATCCATCATGTCCGCTTCAAGGAAGCGGCGGATGAGTTTCAACAGCCGTTTATCTTCTATCAGGTTCGCCAGTTTCGACATTAAGATGTCATGGTCTACCCGGTCGAAGAACTTCTCCAAATCCATGTCTACGACCCACCGTTTTCCGCTACGTATGTATTGCTGTGCTTGTTGCACTGCTTGCCATGCATTGCGGTTTGGTCTGAATCCGTAGCTGGAGTGAGAGAAGTACGGTTCTACCAACGGACTTAGCCGTTGTGCTATCGCTTGCTGGATGAGTCTGTCTACCACCGTTGGTACGCCTAACGTCCTGACGTCGCCGTTCGGTTTCGGGATATCCACTTTACGGATGGCCCGCGGTAGATAGCTGCCCTCTGTCAGTGAGACCTTCACACCTTGCCAGTGCTGTTTCAGCCACGGTTTTAAATCCAGCGTGCTCAGGTTATCAACACCCGCTGCGCCTTTATTCTCCACCACCCGCTGATAGGCCAACATCATATTGGCTCGGTCTGTCACTGCTTCCATCGTCACCGATGGTTCCGCTTTCGTTCGCCCACTGACCGCCGTGTCAATTTCAGCACCCGTGGCGTATCCCGACGGGTACCGCCCGTCATCGCACTCACTGGCCGCAGTATTCTGCGCTTGTGCATCATTAATCGACATCGAGTAACAGTGTCCTAATCACGGTTAATTATGTTCAGCCCTTCATGCTATCGGTTTACTAGCACTACTACGGCCTCGGCTGACTTCTGATATCCCATCCCAACATCTCTCGATGTCAGTAGCACACTGTTTAAAAAAAATCAGAGGCAGAACACCAGACCTCCCGGGGTAATTCGCGCGACCTTCCTGCTTATGCCTGTCGGCTTTACGTTGCTGCATTCCGTGCAAGTATTGGGCTTTAGTGATAATCGCCACCTCACCCTGCAACAACGCCTAAACCGCTTCCTGTTCGTCAGGCCAGCATTTTGCCTTCGGCTTCCTTCAGATTTCACCTCGCGGTGAACACCCTTGCCGTTCGGCTAACACTTCCCCTTGCCGGGTGTGCAGAGGACTTTCACCTCCAAGTCATCAACTCACCACCACAGTGAGTTAAACGGTGTCGAAACACCACGCGCCATGCCCGGCGCACGACAAAAAAGCCGGTAAGTTATACCGGCTTTTACCATTACCTGGGTAGTCTAGCGAATATACTGTGACGTTTGCTCCGACTCTGCCCGCTGTTGATAACGGTCACGAAGCTTAATTTGTCGAGATGTCATCTCCATCATCTCGCCGTCAATGATCACTACTTCCGGCGCTTCAGTGACTTCCAGAGGATCGCCACTCCAGACAACCACGTCAGCTTTAGCCCCACTCGTGAGCGTGCCCAACTGATCGGGTGCACCAAAAATGCGCGCCGGATTCACTGTGAGAGCCGCCATAGCGCCTTCCCACGACATGCCAAATGCCACCGCATTACCGGCATGTTGGGTCGCCAGGCGGATATTGTGGGTTTCCATTCCTATCGCGACCATGACTCCGGCAGCTTCCAGGCGCTGAGCATTGGCCAGCGTGGCACCAAGCTGCTCGAAGCTACCGGGCAAATTAAATTCGGGGTCAATGATCACCGGAATGTTAGCGTCAGCCAGTTCCTCAGCCACCCGCCAGGCCTCCATTCCTTTAACCAGTACGACTTTAATTTTGGGGTAGCGCTGTTTAAAAGCGATAACCTGGCGAATGTCTGCGGCCCTGTCGGCAAACATCAGTAAAGGCGTTTCACCATTGACCACCGGTTTTAAGGCTTTTACATCCGCCCGGCTGTTTAAACCATGCCATTGTGAGGATGGACTCAACTGCGCTGCAGTACTTACCTGCATGGCCTCACTTATGGCTTGTTCTAACATCACCCAAAGTGCGGCTCTTGAGCCACCATTGCTGTCGGCACCGCCATTGCCGACATTCACTGCGGTGAATGCCCGTGATTTGAGTATCGGGTCGCCAGTGCCAGATAAGGTAATGACAGCTCCCAGCCCATGGAACAGACTGTCGCTACGTGAAATACCAGTGATAGCAGAAGTAAACCCTTCAACCCGGCTGATCGCAAGCAAGCTGGAGTCCGGGTTAATCGCATAGCTGACATCATAAGCAGCACCGGTGGAAGATACCGGATTTGATGACACAGAAGCATCCACAGTACCGGCAGAGCTACTCACTTCAACCAGTCCCAACTGGGTATAAGCACCAATCAATCCCGGTGTTACATACTTACCGCTGGCATCAATGGCCTGGTAACCCTCAGGGACCGCAGAGGAAGCACTGACCGACACAATTTCATTACCGTTAATCAACACGGTAGCACTTTCAAGTGTGCCCTGTTCACTGCCGGTAAAGACTTTACCGCCGACGATGGCCAGTTTATCGGCCATGGCAGTACTACTGATGGTTGCCAACAGGCATATCGTTAATAATGACTTCATTTGATATCTCCCTCGCCAACTTGCCCTAACTCGAAATCTGCCACCGGCCACGACGCCGGATCACTAAGATCAAAGGCCAGTCCGCCATCGATATACACTTTGTCAGCTCTGGCGTAGGTTGAAAACGGATTGTCGCTCCACAGCACTAAATCCGCATTCTTGCCCACTTCCAGTGAGCCGGTTTTATCAAAAATACCCAACGATTTAGCCGGGTTAGCAGACAGCCAGATCCAGGCCTCCTCCTGACTGATGTCGATACCGGCACGGCGGCCATAAGACCAGGCTTTAGCTGCTTCCTGGTTAAGGCGTTGAATACCTAAATCACTGTCTGAATGAACGATGGCACAAGCGCCAGCTTCATGAACCATCGGAATGTTTTCACGGATGCCGTCGTAGGCCTCCATTTTAAAGCCCCACCAGTCGGCCCACATGGCTGAACAAACGTTGTTTTCGGCCAGCAGATCACCAATTTTGTAGGCTTCTACGCCGTGCTGGAACGAGTAAATCTGATAGCCGAACTCTTTCATGACATCCACCATCACAGCCATTTCATCGGCGCGATAACAATGCATATGTACGCGGATCTCATCTTTTAACACGCCCATCAGGGTATCAAGGTTTAGATCGCGCTTAGGCGGCGTTGGATTTTTACCCGCTTCATAATCGGCTTCGTAACGCTGCCAGGCGCGCATGTAATTTTCAGCATCTGCCAAAGCCTGACGATAACCTGCGACGTTGCCCATACGGGTTGAAGGACCGCCTTTTTTGCCATAAACCCGTTTCGGATTTTCACCACAGGCCATTTTTAGGCCGTAAGGCGCATCCGGAAACTTCATTTCCTGCATGGTGCGATCCGGCACATTTTTCAGCACCACTGAACGGCCACCAAACAGATTGGCAGAACCCGGTAAGATTTGCAGCGCGGTAACGCCACCAGCCAATGCACGGCCAAAACCAGGATCCTGAGGCCACACGGAATGCTCAGCCCACACATTTGCGGTTACCGGCTTCACTATTTCGTTACCATCGGAATGTGAATGGGTAGAGGGATTAGGATAAACCCCTAAATGGCTGTGCACATCAATAATGCCCGGCGTTACCCATTTACCGGTGCCGTCGATAACCGTAGCTTCTGCCGGCACATCGAGGTTTTCACCAATTGCCGCAATTTTACCGTCGGTAAAATACACCATGCCGTTATCAATCTTATTACCGATGCCATCTAAAATCGTGACGCCGGTGATCACCGTTGGCGCACCAGGTATCGGGGTATACTGACTGGGGAATGGATTTTTATCGATGGTCACTTTCGGTGACTGCTCGGCTTTATCTGCTTTATCTTCTGCACAGGCAGAAAGCAGCAAAGCACAGCAACACGCCGCAGTGATAACTAACTGCTTAAATGTAGTTGTCATGCATTACCTTTCTTTTAATCGTTGTCGTTTAGGTGCCACACCCCATCAAGGTTGAATTCAGAATCGATGGGATGAGTTTAACGGTAGCGAATCAAATGACAACGCACAAGCGGGAAACGTTATTTTGCAGCAGCAGCCGACTGTTGTAGCACCGCGACAATTTCATCGGCCTTTTGTAAACGGCGAATATTGTCGAACAGGACTTCTGCCTGAGGGTATTGACGCTTAAGATAGCCACACCACTGTTTCAGACGGTTTGGATAGTAACGGCCTTTGTCACCATAGATTTCATAACCGGAATAATCTATCAGCAGTTGCGCCAGTTCCGGCCAACTCATGGGCGGCTCGTTATCACGAATATGACGAGCCAGATTCGGCATGGCCAGTGCGCCACGGCCAATCATCACATCGTTGCAACCGGACATTTCCTGGCAGCGTTTGGCATCTTCATAAGACCAGATTTCACCATTAGCAATCACCGGTAAACGGGTATGGGCGCGAATTTTTTTAATCCAGTCCCAGTACGCCGGCGGCCGGTAGCCTTCGGTTTTGGTACGGGCATGAACGACTAACTCAGATGCTCCGGCTTCATCAATGGCCACGGCGTTATCGATAGCCAGCGACTTATCCTCAAAACCGAGACGTATTTTAGCCGTTACGGGCAAATGGGCCGGGACAGCCTCTCGCACGGCTTTAACGATATCATGCAGCAACTCGGTATATTGCAGTAATACCGCGCCGCCTTTGCTTTTATTGACCGTTTTAGCCGGACAACCAAAGTTGAGATCCACGCCTGGTGAGCCCAGCTCAACAGCGGTTAAGGCATTTTCTGCCAGCCACTGGGGATGCTGGCCAAGTAGCTGTACGCGAACAGGCACACCACTGGGTGTTTTACCGCCCTCGTGCAATTCAGGGCAAAGACGGTAGAAGGTCTTGTGCGGGAGTTTCTGGTCAACGATACGAACGAATTCTGTTACGCACAGATCAAAACCGCCTACCCGGGTAAGCATGTCGCGCATTAAATGATCAACAACGCCTTCCATCGGCGCTAACAAAACTCGCATAGTAACTTAGTATTCAAAAATAAAGGGGGCGGATTTTAGCAGAACATTTGGCCGCTGGCATCAGTATTGGTGTTTATGTCCTGAGCGCAGCGCAAAGCGTTTTTCGCACCGATTTAATATAGCGCGACGCTCTGCGGCATTGGCACTGCGCCAACCGGTGATTTCATCAATGTGGCGCTGGCAGCCCAGACAAATATCCTCATCATCCAGGCAGCAGTTGCCAATACAGGGCGATGTGGCAATTGCCTGTTCAACAGGGACTCTGGGTGTGAACTTTTTCATTATTCGCGATCAGTTCCTCAGTAAACCACAGGCAAACATAGCAGCCAAACCGGGCATCGAGTTTAGCAAAAAAATCGGCTTCGTTACTGGCTTCATATCTGACCAGTCTTTGCCCTACCCCTTCATATAACAATGCAACGTAAACCATGTTATCCCCGCTACGCGTTAAGCATACCGAGGAGTATACATTTAGACGTCTAGAAATCCAAACATCCAGACATCGATAATCAACCGTCTATCGCATTACTTCAGTAAATGCTGTAAAGCTCCCTCTACAGCCGCAACCTGAGCACGGTTACAAATCTCCGGCGTCGCTGACGGGCTGTCCGGATACACTTCCGTCGTCGAACAATAGGTTGCATTGTTAAATCCGCCGCATAAAAAGAGCTTTCTCTTGTCATAGCAGATGACGCCTTCAGAGGGCACCTCAGCGCCGATAATCAGGCCGTTTTCATCCGTTGGGGCAATATGGGTAACTTTTTTCACCTCGTTGATAATCGCTTGCTGCAGGGGCAGATGAGGCGCTTTGGCATCGGCCACCAGATAAAAACCGTCAGGGATCTCCCAGGCTTTTTGCTCAATGGCATCACGGGCCGCTAATGCCGGGCGAAACTCGCTGTTATCCGTATCGGTGGTTTCGTGAAGATCGATGTGCAGTAAAAATTCCTGCGCCATTGCGCCGATAAAGTCCATGAGTAATTTTGACTCTGGCGCTGGCGAGTCGGGATAAAAGGAACGGTTCGGATCGATAGCCAGCGGATCCCAGCGGTTAATGGTTTCGTAACCCCATGGGCTTACACAGGGAACCACTATCAGATTGATTTTATCGGTATACGCCTGACTGTATTCCCGGGCAAATAACAAAGCGCCCTGCACGCCACTGGTTTCGTAACCGTGCACACCACCGGTGACCAGTACCCAGGGGGCATCAGCAATTGTCTGCCTGGGTAACAGTGCATAAAGTGGGTAGCGTGATTCATCGTACGGTAAGGCGCCGTATTGAATAACAGAAAAATAATCCGGCATGCCATCTAACTGACTTAACACTTCATCAGCGTAACTACGCTTAACTGATTGTGCCGCGAGCCACTGTTTTTTTTCTTCTTCTCCCCAGGGCTGACCTGGTGTGCCGATAGGATACATTGATCACCTTATTGCTAGTAAATTAACAGATGAATTGTAGCATGATTGCAGAGTGGATGAAGTGACGGCGAATTGCACAGTAACCTGAGCACGCATAACTGTCTTAGCCAGTTATACAAAGCTGAACAGAATGAGTAAGGACTTCTTGTCCCGAAGAGCACGCATAAAAAAACCAGCCAATCGGCTGGTTTTTTTATATGGCGTCCCCTAGGGGATTCGAACCCCTGTTACCGCCGTGAAAGGGCGGTGTCCTAGGCCTCTAGACGAAGGGGACAAAATTTTTGTCTATCGTCGTACTGCGACGATAAAATTTTGTAAGGCGAAAGATACTTTAGTATCTGAGCGACCTCATCCTAGAACTTTTTGTTAGTGAAGCGTTGCTTCACTAAATTTCTGTAAGGCGAGGTAAGCTCTGCGTAACTGAGCGACCTTGTAATCATTCCTCACAGAATATTTCGGTCCTGAAAGCATCTCAGCTTTCGGCCTATCCACAGTGTTAATCGACTGTGACACGATGTAAATGGCGTCCCCTAGGGGATTCGAACCCCTGTTACCGCCGTGAAAGGGCGGTGTCCTAGGCCTCTAGACGAAGGGGACAAAAAATCGTTTCGTAAAGCTTCGCTTTACGGATTTTTTGTAAAGGCGAAGTGAGCCAGCGAACTGAGCGACCTTACGTTATGCCTTTGCAAAAAGATTTTAGTCCTGAAAGCGTTTCAGCTTCCGGCCTATCCACAGTATTAATCGACTGTGACGCGATGTAAATGGCGTCCCCTAGGGGATTCGAACCCCTGTTACCGCCGTGAAAGGGCGGTGTCCTAGGCCTCTAGACGAAGGGGACAAAATTTTTGTCTATCGTCGCACTGCGACGATAAAATTTTGTAAGGCGAAAGATACTTTAGTATCTGAGCGACCTCATCCTAGAACTTTTTGTTAGTGAAACGTTGCTTCACTAAATTTCTGTAAGGCGAGGTAAGCTCTGCGTAACCGAGCGACCTTATTATGGTTCCTCACAGAATATTTCGGTCCTGAAAGCATTTCTGCTTTCGGCCTATTCCACGACATACATCATGAAAAGAAATTTGGTGGAGCCAGGCGGGATCGAACCGCCGACCTCTTGCATGCCATGCAAGCGCTCTCCCAGCTGAGCTATGGCCCCAAATTGCGTTACGGATGTCGTTGACTTTGTCGATGACTGTTCCGTGACAGCGGGGCGCATTCTAGATAGCACGCCCCATCATGTCAACGCTTTTTTTAGGAATTTTCTCTGTTTGCTATAAAAGTGAGCGCCTTGTTTATTCTCTCGACAATTTTGTCCTGAGATAACAGATTTAGCGTCACATCCAGCGACGGTGAATTACCGCTTCCGGTGGCAGCTACACGCAGTGGCATACCCACTTTACCCATACCTACGCCTAATTCTTCTGCCGTATCATTAATGGCCGCCTGAATAGTTTGCGGATTCCAATCACTGATGGCAGCAAGTTTTTGTTGGACCAGTTCCAGCGCTTCTCTGGCTACCGGGCGTAAATGCTTTTTCGCGGCGTTGGCATCAAACTCTTCATAGTCCTGATAGAAATACGCACTAATCTGCGCCAGTTCTTTTAACGTTTTAACGCGGTCGGCCTGAATGGCTATTACATCGGTAAGTGCAGGGCCGTTGTCCAGAGCGATCCCCTGTTGCTCAAAATGCCAGCTTGCGTGACTGGCAACTTCTTCTGCTGGCAAACTTTTAATGTAGTGTTGGTTTAACCACACCAGTTTTTCGGTGTTAAATGCAGAGGCCGACTGACCTATGGCATCAAGACTGAATAACTCGATCATTTCCTGTTCAGAGAAAATTTCCTGGTCGCCATGGGCCCAGCCAAGACGCACCAGATAATTCTTAACCGCTTGTGGCAGGTAACCGTCATCGCGATATTGCATTACGCTAACCGCACCGTGGCGTTTTGAAAGCTTTTTACCGTCATCACCCAGAATCATCGAAACATGCGCGTATTCTGGTACCGGCGCGCCCAGCGCTTTTAAGATATTTATCTGGCGTGGCGTGTTATTAATATGATCTTCGCCACGAACAACGTGGGAAATACCCATATCCCAGTCATCCACCACCACACAGAAATTATAGGTGGGCGTGCCGTCGGAACGCTGGATAATCAAATCATCCAGTTCGGTGTTGCTGATTTCGATACGGCCACGAACGTGGTCGTCAAATACCACGCTCCCCTCCAGCGGGTTTTTAAAACGAATAACGTAGGGCTGACCTTCCGGATGATCGGTACGGTTACGCCAGGTTCCCGGGTAACGAGGTTTTTCACCGTTTTCTTTTTGCTGTTCGCGAATAGCATCCAGCTCTTCAGCCGGCATAAAGCACTTATACGCTTTACCTTCATCCAGCAGAGTTTGAATAATAGCTTTATACCGGTCGAACCGCTCTGTTTGATAGTACGGCCCTTTATCCCAGGTTAAACCTAACCATTCCATGCCATCCAGAATTGCTTGTTTGGCTTCTTCGGTTGAGCGTTCGATATCGGTATCTTCAATACGTAATACAAACTCTCCGCCCTGACTCTTAGCATATAGCCAGGAATATAATGCGGTGCGCGCACCACCGACATGAAGATAACCCGTTGGACTGGGTGCAAATCTGGTAACAACCGACATGAATAATCTCTACTGTTAAAGGTGTTTTTCAAAGTGGGCGCATTTTACCAGCCATTGGGCAAAGCCACAAAGCGGCGTTGCTATTTTTCTTGCAGACAAAGTGAATTGTTCGCAAAATCATCGCAAAGCAGTCTTTTCGGTTACTTTGTCATCAAACAGTCACGGTTGCGTAATTTTTTCTATTTTTGTTGTTGACAGTTTCATTACCCTCTCTATAATACGCCCCACTTGCCAAGCACGGCAGGTAGCAAAGAAAGAGGACGCTTAGCTCAGTTGGGAGAGCATCGCCCTTACAAGGCGAGGGTCACTGGTTCAAGTCCAGTAGCGTCCACCACTTCTTTTGAAGTTTTAGATGGCGAGGGTCACTGGTTCAACAACTTCGTTGCGAGCCAAAGCAGACATCCACCACTTCTTTCTTAGCAAAAATCAAAAAATTAGGACGCTTAGCTCAGTTGGGAGAGCATCGCCCTTACAAGGCGAGGGTCACTGGTTCAAGTCCAGTAGCGTCCACCACCTCTCTTTTTAAATTCAAAAAAATAATCATACAAAAAACCTATAGTACCGTTCACTGGTTCAACACCTTCGTTGCGAGTCACAGCAGACGTCCACCATCTATCCTTTCAATTTCAAAAAAATAACTATCCAAAAAAAAGCACTAGTACCGTTCACTGGTTCAACACCTTCGTTGCGAGTCGCAGCAGACGTCCACCATCCCTCTTTTCAATTTCAAAAAAATAATCATTCAAAAAAGCACTAGTACCGTTCACTGGTTCAATGTCTTCGTTGCGAGTCGCGCAGACGTAATCTGACCGTCACTGACAGGCTGAAATTTTATTTTACAATCTAATCCAGTTGGCACAATACCCGTTATATATTTTTAGGGCTAGCTATCGCACAATAGCGCACCTTCACTAGACACGGGTGTTAAATTGGCAAAAATAAACACGGCATCGGGCTGGGGCTTGATTTGTGCTTTTTCTATCGCGGTTAGTTGGGTTATTGTGTTTTGGATAAACCCCGCCTTTCTTACCGACACAAACGTGAAAGAACAGGTTATCACCGAATATCCCACCGCGTTGCTGTTATGGTATTTGCTCGATTGGGTGATATTCGGTATTGCAGCTGCCCTCTTTAGCTTTGCGGTAACGGATTTATTTTCGAAGCACTTTAGTTTAAAACTTCTGCTAATCAATCTGGCGAGTATTTCCTTCGCAGCGTATTGCATTGCAGTGGGTCTCGCTGAAATATTAGCGGTCCTGACCCAGATAAGTCTCAGTGAAAAAGAAAAACACCTTCAGTTCAAGGCATTTACAGCATTATTACAAAAATTGCGTGGAAGCACGGAATTTTCCGGTGACATCTGGCTTATTCTACTAAACCTTTGGCTATTCAGTAAAAAGAGGGTCAATCGCGTTATTACAGGGGCTGGTGTAGCCAATGGTTCGCTGGGGATCCTTATTCTTTTTTACCCGCGCTACGCTCTGGTAGTCTTTTACGTCACGCTAAATTTACTCTGGTTTCTTAGCATGTCTATCCACCTTCTACTATCCGGAAAGCCAAAAACGCAAGTAGAGTGAAAGCCATGCCCTCCTGAATAGCCAAATGTCATGACCCATTGTTTTTCGTGACAGTGCTCAGTATTCAGGTTTTAATAAGATTTATTAGCAAGTTGCCGATAAAGCATTCAGAAGCCAAACGGAAATAGCGGTAATGAATTTAAAGTTAGCCAGACAGACTCGTGTGTTAGTCATTGACGATCAGGTCCTTGCCAAAGGCTATCTGAAATACTCACTGGAAGAGCTCGGCTTTCAGAATATCGAATATGCCGACCGGGTAAGCACTGCGCTAACCTACATTCGCCGTAACCATTACGATCTTATCGTCTGCTCCTACGACCTGAAAAATGAACAGGACGGCTACTTTCTTTACGACCAGCTAAAAGAACACAACGAATTGCCACCAAGTACGGCGTTTGTTTTTATCAGTGCCGATACTACCGCGGATATTGTGCACAGTATTGTTGAACTGCAACCAGATGACTTTCTGGCCAAGCCTTTTACGGTGCGGGAACTCGACCGCCGCCTTGGCCGGTTGTTAACCCGCAAACAAGTACTGAAACCGGTGTATCAGTTTATTGAACAGGGTTCTCTGGATAAGGCACTTTTGGAGCTGGAAAACTTTTTAACCGAGCCCCGCAATTCTGAATTTTTCCCGCTGGCCCTAAAGTTAAAAGGCGAATTGCTATTAGCCTGCGGCCATTACGATGAAGCCAGAGAGTTTTACCAGGCGATTATCAATGTTCAAAACTTTACCTGGGCTCAGCTCGGTCTGATCCGCAGTTTTATTTCCCTGGACCTGGATGAAGAAGCGGAAAAACTGGTTATCGAGCTGGCGCTCAAGCAAGACTCTATGATAGCCGCGTATGACTTACTGGCTGCACTGCAAATTAAGCACAAAGAATTTGAGGATGCGCTGGAAAGTGTTGAGGTTGCCAGTGAAATTTCACCCCGCAATATTCACCGTCACGCCAAAGCCCTTGATTTGTCGAGACTGACTCACGATTACGAATCACAGTTTGAAGCAGCCAAGAAAATCGTAAAAATTGCCAAGAACTCCATTCACGACAAGCCAGAAATTTATCTCAATGTGGCCCGGGCGGGCATTGACTTTGCCATGACCGCCGATGAAGAACACACCAAACGCTTAATCAAGCAATCCACCGAGTATTTAAAGCAGCTCAAAAATAATTTTCCGAAAGCCGACATTGATGATCAGTTAAAAGTCATTGATGCCCGTTTGCTGTACCTGGAAGACGAATTGGATAATGCCAAAGCGCTGCTCGACCAACTCAGTGACGATGCCTGGGAAACCGAAAGCATTGAGGGGTTACTCGATAAAGCGAAGGCTTTTCATGAGGTGGGGTTTCAGGAGCATGCGCTCAATATCCTCGACCTTATTGAACGCCGCTGTAACAACGATCCGGCGCAAAGCAACCTGTTTTTGCAGTATGTGCAGCAAGAAAGAACAGAGAAAGCGGAAATCAGACTCAGTCCAAAAGAGCTTAATAACAGTGCCGTTAATCAGTACCAGCGCGGCGATCTGGAAAAAGCTCTGCAAACTTTCCGTCAGGCATTTACCATCATGCCTAAGAACCCATCCATCGCACTTAATTTGCTACAGGCCGCGGCTATTAATCTTCGGGAAGCTAGTAGCGAGGCGGCAAAAGATACCCTTAGTACACAGTTAATCCATAATTGCCTGAAAGCCATTGAGTCAGGCAAGCTCACCGAAGAACAGGAACAACGTTATCAGCGCGTCAAAAAGGTATTAAAAGACTTAACTTAACCTGTATTACACACTCGTAAGGCCAGTACTATAAACCACTACGTCTTCGTCAAAAATCGCATCGGTATAGCGCTCCGTGCGCCGGTACCGCATGCCTAATTTCTGCATTACGTTAATGGAACCATGATTATCCGCCATTGCTATAGCAGAAAACTGCGGGCATCCCGCCTGACTCAGAGAGTCCAGCACAGCTTTAGCGGCTTCCGTTGCATACCCTTTTCCCCAGCTTTGACGACGAAAGCGCCAGCCAAGTTCAAGATTATCCGGCTGCGGATTTCCAGTAAAAAAGCCTAACGGCCGAACCAATATCCAACCAATCGCTTCGCGATTAGCTTTGCTTAAGCTGGCCTGCCATAACCCCCAGCCTTTTTCTTCATTATTGAAAGACTCGATGCGGGGAATAAACACTTCGTCCACTTCTTTGCGCGTGGTTTTTCTGCCACCGGTTAAATAGCGCATAACCTCTTCATCCTGATCTATTTCAAACAGGAAATCCCGGTCGTGTGCGGTAATACGACGATAGGTTAAACGCTCGGACGGATTAACAGTGAGCATGTTATTATCCGCCCAGCATGGAAAGATTTTTAGTGATCCCGGTGATGCCTTCCTGCAGGTAATGAGACACTTTTTTGTCGGCCAGACTCGACGTCACAAAATCTTTAACAGCCTGTACATTGCCCGTCTGTAATGACTCACGTAAATCGAGCCCTTGTTCGCTGAATAAACATAAGTGCAACTTACCCAGTGCAGTAATGCGCAAGCGGTTGCAGCTGTCACAGAAATCACTGCTGTAAGGCATAATAAAGCCAATCCGGCCAACATAATCAGGATGCGCCAGTTCAATGGCCGGGCCGGCATCCTTACCACGCGGCAACACCTGCCAGCCCTGAGCTTTAAGGGCTGCCAGATGAGGTTCGGCACTGACATGATGAGATTTGAAAAAAGCCTTGTGCTGGCCGGTTTCCATCAGCTCAATAAATCGAACCGTTACCGGCATATCTTTCAGCCAGGCAGTAAAGTCGCGTAACTGAGCTTCAGCCCAGGGGCGCAGCAATACCGCATTAACCTTTACATTCATACCCTCAACGATGGCCGACTCCACACCATCGAGTACGGCATTCAGTTTGTCCTGACCACTAAGCAGTGCAAACTGTGCCGGCTCCAGACTGTCCAGACTGATATTGACCTGCTTCAGCCCGGCCTGGGCCAGTGGCTCTGCCAATGAGGCCAGTTTGCCCGCGTGGGTGGTCATCGCCACTTTACTGATCCCTTCGGTTTGCGCACAGCTGGCAACCACATCAACAATATCTCGTCGCAAAGTGGGCTCGCCGCCGGTAACCCGAATTTTCGAGGTGCCCATTTGCGCAAAAGCATTTACCAGGGTATCAATTTCATTTAGGCTCAGAAACTGCTGGGCCTGGCCCTGATAACCATCGGGCAGGCAATATTGACAACGAAAGTTGCATACATCTGTAATGGATAAGCGCAGATAATAAAATCGGCGACCAAACGAATCTTGTAACAAATTAATGCCTTTAGGGTTAATGTCAGCTATAAGCATCGCACAGTGTGCTTTTTGGTCATTCTACCTTATGTCGGGCCACAACATAACCATTGTTATTTTAAGGGTATAAAAGAGAATACATGCGCCCACATCGCCAACCGGTTGACCCCAACACACCTATGCAATGGCAGGTTTTTAGGCAGTTATGGCCCTACCTGCTGGAGTTTAAACAGCGAGTTATTCTTGCTCTGCTGTGCCTTGTGGCTGCTAAACTGGCGAGCATTGGCCTGCCTTTTATTCTTAAGCATACGGTAGACAGTCTCAACGACGATACCGTTAAAGCCCTGGCAGTGCCGCTATCACTGGTATTTGCTTACGGTGTATTGCGACTGTCCAATGTGTTGTTGGGAGAGGTGCGCGATACGCTGTTTGGCCGGGTAACCGAGCGCGCTATGCGCCGCCTCGGCCTGCAGGTATTTGAACACTTACACCGGCTGGATCTGGGCTTCCATCTGTCCAGACAAACCGGCGGACTGTCTCGGGACATAGAGCGGGGGACCAGTGGCATTAGTTTTCTGATGCGGTTTATGGTGTTTAATATTGGCCCTACCCTGCTGGAAATAGCACTGGTAGTAGGCGTATTACTGACTCAGTATGGCGTATCGTTTGCGCTGATTATCCTCTGCTCGGTGATTGCCTATGTATGGTTTTCAATGAAGGCCACCGACTGGCGCACCGAATATGTACGCCAGGTTAATCAGGCTGACTCCAGCACCAACACTCGCGCCATCGACAGCCTGCTAAATTACGAAACCGTAAAGTATTTCAATAATGAACAATACGAGGCCAACCTGTACGACAGCAATCTCGCCCAATGGGAAACTGCGCGCCGCAAAAACCGTTTATCCCTATTTGCCTTAAACGGTGGTCAGGCTTTTATTATTGCTACCGCTATGACCAGTATGCTCTTGCTGGCAGCCCTTGAAGTCGGCGAAGGCAATATGACCATTGGTGACTTTGTGTTAATCAACGCCTTTACCATGCAAATCTTTATGCCGCTCAACTTTCTGGGGTTTGTTTATCGTGAAATTCGTGGCTCGCTGGCCAATATTGAAAACTTATTTAAACTGCTCGACAGAACGCCACAGGTAGACGATAGCCAGGATGCAACAACGCTGGTTACCCATGAGGGGCGTATTGAGTTTGAGCAGGTGAGCTTTGCTTATCACGACGACCGTCCAATCCTCAGCAACGTTAGTTTTACCGTAGAACCCGGCAGCAAGGTTGCAGTAGTCGGCGAAAGTGGTGCCGGAAAATCCACCCTGGTGAAGTTACTGTTTCGTTTTTACGACCCGGCATCCGGCAGGATCACCATCGATGGCCAGAATATTGCCGACGTCACGCAGCACAGTTTACGTCAGCACATTGGCATTGTGCCCCAGGACACGGTGTTATTTAACGACTCCATTTTCGAGAACATCCGCTACGGCCGGCCCGACGCCAATGAGGAAGATGTTTATGAGGCCATTCGCCTGGCCCATCTTAATCAGTTCATCAGTCAATTGCCCGAAGGCGCTCAAACCAAAGTAGGCGAACGAGGCCTTAAGCTATCCGGTGGCGAAAAGCAGCGGGTTGCCATCGCCCGGGCCATATTAAAACGCCCGGCGATCATGGTCTTTGATGAAGCCACTTCGTCTCTGGATAGTCAGTCTGAACAAGCTATACTTCGTGCGCTGCGGGAAGTTGCCAAGGGCCACACCAGCCTGGTAATCGCCCACCGTTTGTCAACCATTGTGGATGCCGATAAAATTCTGGTTATGAGTCAGGGCCGGCTCATCGAACATGGCAATCACGACGCGCTGCTTAGTCAACAAGGCGTTTATGCCGGCCTCTGGCAAGCACAGCAAAAGCAGGCAACTTAACCATGACAAACTCAATGCCCGACGCGGCTGCCCTTAAACAGGCCATTAATCAGACCATGCCCTTTGGCAAATATGCCGGGCGGAAGCTCATCCAGTTGCCCGAACCTTACCTGGTATGGTTTGCCAAGCAAGGCTTTCCGGCCGGAAAACTGGGGGAGCAACTGGCGCTGATGTACGAAATCAAACTGAACGGCATGGAAGGTCTGCTTACGCCGTTAATTGACGACTAGCCCCATGGTTTACCATCAAAAAAAGTACCAGCAACAGGAAGCTGACAAACGCAGCCTGTGCTTACATGGCTGTATAGCCCGCAAAGTGCTGGCTGAGCCAGCACTGTTAAGCAAGGCGAAAGCCACATTACAACAGCGCTACGAGCAAAAACTGCTCGGCTACGGTGCCTATCTGAACTGGCAGGCCATTCTTGCTCAGGTAAATACGCCGGAAAGCTTCATTAAAGCGATGACCGCCACCGATAAAACCACCACAGCGCTGCGCCGCAGAACCATCTTTACCGGTGTCCTTAACGAAAAAGAGCGCAGCGATTGCCTCGCTGCGCTCTGATAACACAAAGATTGCGATTGGACGATTACTTACTGCGTAAGTGGTCTGCTACCAGGAACGCCATTTCCAGTACCTGATCGGCATTCAAACGTGGATCACACTGAGTTTTATAGGCTTCCTTAAGGTCTTCATCGCTGATTTGGTAAGCCCCACCGGTACATTCGGTAACGTGCTGACCCGTCATCTCCAGGTGGATACCGCCCGCGTAGGTGCCTTCAGCTTCGTGGGCCTGGAAGAACTGCTTAATCTCGCTCAGGATGGCATCAAAGTTACGGGTTTTGTAGCCACTGGAAGCCGAGAAAGTATTACCGTGCATGGGGTCGGAACTCCACACTACGTTACGCCCTTCGGCTTTCACCCGGCGTAACAGTCGCGGTAAATTCGCTTCCAGCTTGTCGGCTCCCATTCGGGTGATCAAAGTGAGTCTGCCCGGATCGTTATTCGGGTTAAGCGCATCAATCAGACGAATAAGTTCGTCTTCTTCCATTGACGGGCCAACTTTCACACCCACAGGGTTATTGATACCGCGGAAGAACTCAATATGCGCATGGTCGAGCTGACGTGTACGCTCACCAATCCATACCATATGCGCAGAACAGTCATAAGGCTTACCCGTTAGCGTATCAATACGCGTTAAAGCCTGCTCATAATTAAGCAACAACGCCTCGTGCGAGGTAAACAATGACGTTTCGTGTAACGATGGCGTATTGGTGGAGTTAATGCCAATGACATCCATAAACTCCAGGGTATCCTGAATGCGGCGGGATAAGTCCAGATACTTATCTTTTTGCGGGTTGTTTTCCAGAAACGCCATATTCCAGCGGTTCACTTCGTGCAGGTCAGCAAGTCCGCCCTGAGCAAAAGCACGCAACAGATTTAACGTGGCAGAACTACGGTGATAGGCTTCAACCAGACGCTGTGGATCAGGGCGACGCGCTGCTTCGGTAAACTCAAAGCTGTTAATAATATCGCCTCGATAACTGGGCAGGGTTATACCATTGATGGTTTCAAAGTCCGACGAACGTGGTTTGGCGTACTGACCGGCCATGCGCGCGACTTTGGTTACCGGGCAACGACCGGCGAAAGTCAGCACAATCGCCATTTGCAACAGTACTTTAAAGGTATCGCGGATCTTCGGTGCATTAAACTCATTAAACGATTCCGCGCAGTCACCGCCCTGAAGTAAGAATCCTTTACCTTCGCATACCTGACCAAGCTGGCGACGCAGCTCTCGGGCTTCAGCGGCAAACACTAAAGGAGGATAGGAGCCGAGGGTCTGCTCTACCCGGTCCAGTTCAGCTTTATCCTCGTATTCTGGCTGTTGCAAAATTGGCTTTGCCCGCCAGCTATCTGGTTGCCAGTTATTCACTTAGCACCTCTTTCAAATGGGAAATTTCAGAAAACGACTAATCCTTTAAAAGCCAGTTGCATGTCGTACGGGAATAAAATGCCGCTGCTCATCCTTAAACAGGCATTCAAACTGACAATCAAAGGTTAACCACAGGTTAGACAGGTTGAGTACATCTCTGGTAGGTCCGTATGCAAGCATTTGCCCTGCCTTTGCTAACAATACCGTATCGGCAAAGGTGTTAGCAATATTGATATCATGACAGCTCATAATTATTTGATTACCGACCTTCGCCAGCGCACTGAGCCACTGCATCAACACTGTCTGGTGACGAATATCCACTCCCTGGAGTGGCTCGTCCAGCACTATAATAGCATTACCGGATTTAATAGCTGGCCACACCTGTAACAACGCGCGGCTAATCATGATACGTTGCAACTCACCACCAGACATGCGGCTAACCGGTTTATCCAGCAAATCAGCAATATCCAGTTTCCGGATCAACTCACCGGGAATGTCGCTGCTCAGGCAGGGACTTAAAAATTGCAGGCATTCGCGACCGGTTAATTCAAACTGAATACTGTGTTGCTGAGCAACAAAACAGCGATGTACCGATAGCACCGCCAACGGCGTTGCATAAACATCGGTTTGCCCCCAGTGTACTGTGCCCTGCTCCGGCTCTATCAGGCCAGCCAGCACCAGTAACAAGGTTGATTTCCCTGCACCATTGGCCCCAAGCAGACAGGTAATGCCCGGTTGCCTGATAGTGACCGAGATATTATCCAGACGCTGGTCAAGGGAGATGTTCTCAAGCGCAATCGGCAGGTTCATTTAAACTGCCCTTTGAGTAATGCATAGAGCAGCAGCGGACCGCCAAGAGACGCTGTAACCATGGAGACCGGCAGAGACGCATAAGGCAACAAATCCGAGAACAATGCCACCAACAATAACAAAACCGCGCCACAAAATGCACTGGCAGGCAGTACCAACCGGTTATCAAATCCCATCAACAAACGTACATAGTGAGGCACCAGCAAACCTAAAAAAGCAATAGAACCGGCAATGGCAACCGCCGCGCCCACTGCCAGAGCACAGGCAATAAGAACAATCTTGCTCTCGTGAGTCGGGTCGATACCGGCACTGCGCGCTGTTAACTCGCCGTTGTAGAGGTAATTCAGGGTTCTACCTTTTGAGATAAGTAATGCGCAGCTTCCCACTATAAGCGGTGCGCTCCACAGCAGGATCCAGCCATCGGCCTGATGCAGACTGCCCATCACCCAAAAGGTAAGATTACGCATCGACTGCGCATCAGCGAACAAATAAAGCCAGCCCATCACAGCGCTGGTTAACGTGGTAATGGCGATACCGGCAAGGATCACCGCCGTATTCAGCCCCCGCAACCGAGCGGAGAGACGATAGATAACGGCGGTCGATAACAATGCACCGGCAAAACAGGCCAGTGGCATGCTGTAATGCAGGGTACTGACCATCCACTCTGGCATCAGGATCAACACTAATGCCGCCATCAGGCTGGCGCCGCTGGCAATACCAATGATCCCCGGGTCGGCCAGTGGATTACGTAACACCACCTGCAAGGCCGCGCCACTTACACAAAGTGCTGCGCCTACAACGGTGGCCGTGATTGCCAATGGCAATTGTAAATTAACCAGAATGTACCAGCGTGTCTCTGCGGTAGTATCAGCCTGCCACCAGACACTGGCGAGCAATGCAGAAAAACACAACAGCAATACAATACCCAGTGCACCAAGAGTCCATTTGGAGGCAGGGGACGACATTAACTTCTGAGCGCCTTAATCAAGCCGTCTGAAGCTTCCTCTATTAAGCCAAGCACCAGTTCAAAGCCTTTTTTGCCACCGTAATACGGATCCGGTACTTCTTCATTCTCATAACCGGCAAAATCCAGCATCAGGCGAATTTTGTGATGATGTTCCGGGTCGCTCATCTCGCGCAGGTTTTCAAGGTTGCTCTGATCCATGGCCAGGATCAGGTCAAAAGTTTCAAAATCGGTGTCACTCACCCGTCGACACTTCAGCCCTTTAAAACTGTAGCCACGCTCCTGCCCGGCGGCTTGCGAGCGTTTGTCTGGCGGGCTACCAGTGTGGTAACCATGAGTACCGGCTGAATCTATGGTCAATTTAAGTCCTGCCTCATCAGCCTTGTGGCGGAATACCGCCTCAGCCGTGGGCGAGCGGCAAATATTGCCAAGACAGACAAATAAAACAGCTTTGGGTGATGTCATGGTAATTCCTATCTTTACGTCAGTATGCTTAGCCTGCAACTTTCCCGGCCTGCTGGCAATGCGACTTACCCCACCGGTTCGAGCGTGGTATTGTACTTATCATTAGCGTTGAACACTATGCTAAAACCCACGAAAAAAACAAAGAGAAAGATTAATGCCGACAGAAACTAAACCACACGTGCTAATGCTCTCCAGTTCCCGAATGGGCGACGAAGAGTATCTGGCCCATGCCCGCGAGATGATTTTACACCACCTCAGCGAGGAGCTGGACGTCTTGTTCATTCCATTTGCCGGGGTCACGCTGGGCTGGGATGACTATTTAGAAAAAGTCCGCGAGGCCCTTCCACAGCTCAATATTACCGGTATCCATAGCTGCGACGATCCGCAGGACGCAATCGCCTCTGCTAAGGCTGTATTGGTTGGGGGTGGAAACACCTTTAATTTACTCAATGAGCTGTATAAGCAGTCACTAATTGAACCTCTGCAGCGCCAGGTCAGCCAGGGCATGCCTTACATTGGCTGGAGCGCGGGCAGTAATATTTGCGGCAACAGTATCCGCACAACCAATGATATGCCGATTATTGAACCGCCCTCTTTTGCTGCGCTTAACGTTGTGCACTGCCAGTTAAATCCCCACTATACTGATTATCAGCGGCCCGGACATAATGGTGAAACCCGGGATGACCGGTTGTTTGAGTTCACGCGCCTCAACCCGGAAACGCCTGTACTGGCTATCCGGGAAGGCACTGCCCTGCAATATACTGAAGGACGGCTTACTTTGTTGGGTGAGCTGGAAGGTTTTTGTTTTAGCGGCGATGATAAAACCCCTATCGCGCCAGGCCAGGATTTGACCAACTATATTAGTTGAAGAGCTCGCCCAGTGCGGCAAAATCCGGCACTGACTTATAGGGAATAGTTGCCAGACGCGGCGCTGGCATTAGCTGCTCGAGCGTCGCCAGATTTTCATTAAAATAAGGCATATCGGGTGTCAGTGTATTGGCCACCCAGCCTTTGATATTAAGGCCGTCAGCCTTTACGGCTTCGGCAGTCAGTAACGCGTGATTCAGGCAGCCAAGACGCATGCCTACTACGATGATGACATCAAGCTGAAGGGCTTTCACCACGTCACTTAAAAAGCGTTGATTGCCAATGGGTAAACGCCAGCCACCAGCACCTTCCATCAGCAACACATCAGCTTGCCTGCTAAGCAGATTATCAAAGCCACCTTTAATCACACCTTCACTGATTGACTCACCGGCAAGCTCGGCGGCAATATGCGGTGCTATTGCTGGCTCCAACGCCACAGGATTTACCTCTTTAAGCGTTAACTCAACATTGGATGCCTGCTGTAAGGCCAGTGCATCCTCGTTTTGCCACTGGCCGGTCTGCCATTCACAGCCCGCTGCCACAGGCTTGTAGCCTATGGCACGCTTGCCGGCCATTACCGCGGCTTTAAGGAACATTGCGCTTACGTAGGTCTTGCCTACTTCGGTATCAGTGCCGGTAACGAAAAAAGCCTGGGTCAAAATGGTTTCTCCAGCGTCAGGTGTAATACGGTGTAGGTGTTGGTTAACGGCCCCTGCTCGTTGCGTGGCATCGCTGCTTCAAGTTGGTTTAGCGCTTTACGGGTTAGCCCCTGGCGCTTGGCGCCCAGCGCGCTACTGCCAGCGCCAACGCCTTTGATTGAGCGCAGCAGCTTCAAAATATCATCAAATTCATCGCGGTATTCAACAAGTTCATGTGTGCCATAGTTCAAACCGGTCTGGCTCAGCGCATTAAGCCAATCGCTGGCGGCGAACAGCTCGTTGATACGTAGCGATACTCCGGCAGCGCAACTTGCCTGGCGTAATTCAGTAAAAGATCCATTCACCATAATGGCCAGTTCAGCACGACCACCAGGGTGTAAAACCCGGGATATTTCAGCAAGAGCGACTTGCGGACCACGACACCACTGTAGCGCCATGGAAGAAAAAACCATATCAATAGCGGCATTCTGCCAGGGGAGTTGCTCGGCATCGCCCTGCACAAAATGAAGAGCTGGGTAATTTCGCTTAGCCTGCGCGACCATGCCGGCGGCTAAGTCGAGCCCGGTTGTCGTAGTGGCTATCCGGCTCAGGCGCTCAGTATGACGGCCGGTGCCACAGCCAATATCCAGCGCGTTGTTGAACATCGCAGCAGGTAAACGGGCAAGTGCTGCTGTGGCTATCTGCGCCTGAATATTGGCAATGTCATCATACTGTCTGGCTGCGCCACTGAAACGTTTGGCAACGTCGTCTTTTTTAGTTGCCTGCTGCACAGTTTTGCGCGGTTCAATCAGGGCCATGTTGTAACTCCTGACGCACCAGAGTCAGCCCGTCTATCAGAGCGTCTATGTCCTGGCTTGTGTGCACGGCACTGAGTGTAATGCGCAGCCGATCTGAGCCTTTCGGTACCGTTGGGTGACGCATGGCCGGCACCCATAGCCCTCTTTCCGACAATGCTTTGGAATACTGGCGGGCCAGCTCTGGTTCGCCCACAATTAACGGTTGAATAGCGCTTTCGGAGTCGAGCAGTGTCAGACCTTCCTGCCTGGCGCGTTGTTTAAAATAGGCAATATTGCCGTGCAGCTGCTCGCGCTGGGAGCCGGTGGTCACGCAGTTCAGCGCGTAAATGGTAGCGACCGCCTGAGCCGGCGGAAAGGCCGTAGAATAGATATAGTGACGCGCATAATTCACCAGGTAATCAATCAGGCTGTGACTCCCGGCCACAAAGGCACCGGCAGTGCCCACAGCTTTACCGAAGGTACCCATAAGGATCTGGCAATCCGTTGGCTTAAGGCCAAAGTTTTCTACCGAGCCCAGCCCGTTTTCGCCGGTCACACCAAAAGCATGGGCATCATCCAGCATCAGCCAGCTGCCTGTTTGACTGGCGCAACTGACCAACGCATTTATATCAGGGCTATCACCATCCATGCTGAACACCCCTTCCGAGGCAATCAGTCGGTTTGTCCCTTCGCACTTACCCAACAGGGTTTCGAGGTGGATTGTATCATTATGGGCAAAGCGGCGCAGGTTGCCCTGACTGGCAAGCGCCCCTTCAATAAACGACGCGTGCATAAATTTATCAGCAATAATCTCGCCGGACGAGGCAAATAACGCCTGACATACGGCCTGATTGGCGGCAAAGCCGGAGTTAAACAACAGCACCGCATCATAGCCCAACGCGTCAGCCAGCATAAGTTCCAGCTCACGGTGAGCCACGCTGTAACCTGTTACCAGCGGTGAAGCACCGCTGCCAGCACCAAATTGCGCCAGTCCTTCAACCCAGGCCTGCAATACGCCCTGGTCGTGACGCAGTCCTAAATAATCATTGCTGCCGAAGTTAAGATAATGCTTACCATCAATCGCAATAACGCCATCCCGCTCATAGTCGATGGCGGTGCGCTGGCGGTAATAGCCCTGCTGCTGGCGCTCTGTTAACTGCACATCTATAAAATCAAAGGCCATTATGCAGACTCGGTTTGACCTTTTTCGGTAGCATCATAGAACAGTTCAGACTGCGGGGTATTTTGTTGTTCGATAGCTTCTTCGAGCGCCAGTTGGTGCGCTTCGTCAGAATACTCTCGGGTACGCTCAGAGTTAATGCCCAGTTTTTTAAATAACACCACGTCCTCGTGCGTATCCGGGTTTGAAGTGGTGAGCAGCTTACAGCCATAAAAAATAGAATTTGCACCGGCCATAAAACACAGCGCCTGCATTTGCTCATTCATTTGCTCACGACCGGCCGACAGACGAACATGGGACTTAGGCATCATGATACGCGCTACCGCAATGGTACGGATAAAATCAAAGGGCTCCATATCATCCAGTTTGTCCAGCGGCGTGCCATCTACCTTCACCAGCATGTTAATCGGCACACTCTGAGGCTGCTCCGGCAAATTGGCCAGCTGAATAAGCAGCGATGCACGGTCAGACAACGTTTCGCCCATGCCGACAATGCCACCCGAGCACACGTTCATCCCCGCCTCACGGACATTTTGCAAGGTATCGAGGCGATCCTGGTAGGTACGGGTGGTAATAATATCGCCATAAAATTCCGGCGAGGTATCCAGATTATGATTATAGTAATCCAGACCGGCTTGTTTAAGCGCCACCGCCTGGTCGCGGGTTAACATGCCGAGCGTCATGCAGGTTTCCAGACCCATCGCCTTCACCTCGGCGACCATTTGGGTAAGGTAAGGCATATCCCGCTCTTTAGGGTTACGCCAGGCAGCGCCCATACAAAAACGGGTTGAGCCGGTTTGTTTGGCCTCTTTAGCGCGTTCAATAACCTTTTCGATTTCCAGCAGACGTTCTTTTTCAAGGCCGGTGTCATAGCGGGCGCTTTGCGGGCAGTATTTGCAATCTTCCGGGCACGCGCCGGTTTTGATGGATAACAGTGTGCTCACCTGCACCTGATTCGGGTCGAAATGCTGACGATGAACCACCTGGGCTTTAAATAACAAATCATTGAAGGGCATTGCATACAATGCCTCCACTTCTTGCCGGGTCCAGTCATGTCGAACGACCGCTTCAGTGCTATTATGTTGTGATGCCAGCATCGCCTATCCTTTACTCTTATTGTCTGGTCGCTTAGTCTATGCCCCAGCAAAGACTTGTCAACCAAATTAACATTTTAAACTTTACTATTGTGCAAAATTTATCCAGCAAAGAATTTGACCAACAACATATCTGGCATCCCTATACCTCAGCCATCGATCCCTTACCTTGTTTTGAGGTCAGTGGCGCCAGCGGTGCCGAGATTACCCTCGCCTCAGGAGAAACCCTGGTTGACGGCATGTCCAGTTGGTGGGCCGCTATCCACGGTTACAATCACCCGGCCCTGAACGCCGCCGCCCACCAGCAAATTGACAACTTCAGTCATGTCATGTTTGGCGGCCTGACCCACGAGCCAGCCGTAAACCTATGCCGGCAGTTGCTAGGCATGGCACCGGCAGGCCTTGAGCGGGTATTTCTGGCTGACTCCGGCTCAGTATCAGTAGAAGTGGCCATTAAGATGGCCGTACAGTACTGGGCGTGCCAGGGCAGGCCCGAAAAGTCGCGTTTAATTGCGCCCCGTAATGGCTATCATGGCGATACCTTTGCTGCCATGTCGGTTTGTGATCCGGTTAATGGCATGCACAGCCTGTTCACCAACAGCCTTACCAAGCACATTTTTGCACCAGCGCCGCAGACCCGTTTTGGTCAGGCCTTTAGTGAAGACGACATTCTGCCGTTGGAAGAGCTTTTTGCCCGTCACCACGAAGAGCTGGCGGCGCTGATCCTTGAGCCGGTTGTGCAGGGCGCTGGCGGGATGCGGTTTTATCATCCTGAATATTTACGCCGTTGTCGTCAGCTTTGCGATACTTACGATGTATTACTTATTTGCGATGAAATTGCTACCGGATTCGGTCGCACCGGGAAATTGTTTGGCTGTGATCATGCCGAGATTAGCCCGGACATCTTATGTGTGGGCAAAGCGCTGACCGGCGGCTACATGACACTGGCAGCTACACTGTGTACAGAGGATGTGGCGCGCGGCGTTTGTGAAGGCAGTCCCGGCGTGTTTATGCACGGTCCCACATTTATGGGTAACCCGCTGGCGTGTGCGGTGGCCGGTGCAAGTTTATCACTGATTAATCAGGGTGACTGGCAGGCTCAGGTGCAAGGCATCGAAACCCAGCTTAAAACCGAACTAACCCGCTGTAATGAACTTGCCTGCGTGCAGGATGTCAGAGTATTGGGTGCAATTGGCGTAGTGGAAACCAAACACCCGGTAGATATGAAACGTTTACAGCCTTTGTTTGTAAAAAATGGCGTGTGGATCCGACCATTTGGCAAGCTGGTGTATATTATGCCCCCCTACGTCATTTCAGCTGAGCAGCTCAGCCGGCTAAGTGATGCCATGTATCACTGCCTGAGCAGTACTTACGGTTAACACATCAAGGAGCGCGCAAGCAATGATTATCCTGCGATTAATCGACAAGATAGTGTTTGCCGCGCTGCTTATCCTGATGCTACAGGTGCCGATTGTCACCGACCATTATGTGCAATATCTCAATGGTTATGTGGATGCCACCCAGGCCGAGGTAGATCACTATCAACAACTGGCCGACACCTACGGCTACACCGATATCAACGCCATGCTTACTGCCCTGCAGGCCAATCAGGACGCGCTGGTGCGTGACGATGCACAGCACAAGCAAACCGTAATGCAAGCGCATAAAGAGGCGCAGCAAGCCCTGAAAAAACTGCGTACAAGCAACTATTTTGAGCAAGCCTGGTATTTTGCTCAACCTGCCCAGTACCAGCGACTGGGTCAGGTGCTAACCCTCTATCAACCCTCTTTGCCACTCAAACCGCAGGCCGTTAGCTCTGCGCTAATCACCTCTCTTAGCCTGTATTTACTGCTTTGGCTACCCGTGGCCTGGCTTCGTCACCGACGTAAAAAGCACCGTCAGGTGCTCAATCATTAAATTTTTTATACCTGAGTACTTATTCAGGTATCAAAATTGCTACCTGATCATCATGGTATACACCTTTTATTTACAATTTATCGATTAATATTTATCCAGTATCGCGAAACGCCCCACTTTCTCGGGCCATGCGATTGAAGTGAGGAAAATAACCATGACAGATACACCGAAAAATCAAACATTAATTACTGGCCAACTGTTGCAAATCAGAGACAAACTGATGGCCAAACGTCACCTCATCCCTGCCTCATTCCAGGCAGAGTGGGATTCGCTGGCTGAAAAAACTGAAATGTTCGATCCGGCCAACCAGGGTCAGTTAAGCCACGCAGGTAATCAGATGGTCACCAAGCATTCGGCTTTCAAAGGCACCGTGAATGATTTACTGCAGTTAGTTGAAGCGATGCGGAATTTAAACCGCCAGATCAAAATCACTGCACATTAGTTCGCCGCTCCCCAGTTCCGGGAGCCGCCGCCGTATCACAATCGCGGCCTGAACCCGGCGCTTTCCATAACTGGTCATGCGCTGGAAGTCTTCCCGGGCAACGGGCACGTGCTGGTAGTCGAGATATCGTGATACTGCCGTGTCGGTATCAGGATCCGGATCGTGAATATAGACGCAGTGTTCATCGGTTCCGGTGATCACTACCCAGTGCGGCGCTTTAGAGCGGTCCAGCCGATAGGTACTGATTAAGCACATCAATGCACTGTGTGGTGCATTGGCTTCCTTATCCAGAATATCCAGCCAGTTACTGTAGAATACCGGAACCTGACGAGCCTCGGCTTCTACCACAAACTGTTGCTCTACGATGGCCAGGGTCTGGCGTTTGTGCTCATTACGCACACCGTCGACGAATAGCGGCCCTTCATGACTTAAATACACTTTCACATCAAAGCCCCGTTCCATGGCTGACATCGCCAATCCTAAAGGGTGTGTGCCTGCCGGCCCGCTGGTCATGTAAACGGTATTCGATTCGCGCCAGATAGCAAACTCTTCGGCCTGGGATAAGCGAACCGACGGGTCAATCATCGCCATCGCCATCATCAGACTGGCCGGCCCACAGGTAAATGCCGTGGATTGCTGATACCAGGGGCACAACCTGTGCTGGATATCCGGTGTATCAAGCGGCAAGGCCTTTTGCATGCGGATGGCGGTGGCGTCATCCTCATAGTAATGGGGAGTCACCGCAAACGACTCAAACCCCAATCGCGTGTAGAGTCTGATCGCCGCCGCATTATGCTCAGCCACTTCCAGCCGCATATAACGCTTACCACGTTTACTGGCGCGTTTTTCCAGATAGCCAATAATGGCTTCTGCCATCCCCTGCCCGCGCGCGTGTGACGCAACAGCCAGTGAGTATAGGCGGGTCAGCAGCGTACCGCGCCGGACCAAAAGTAATCCATACCCCACCAGCTCACCTTCAGCATCGGCCACCACCATCTCAGCATTGCTACTGTGCAGGTAATGTCGGAAGCTGCGACGGCTAAGTCTGTCAGCACTGAAACAGCTATTTTCCAGCGCCAGCAGCGCAGCCAGATCGCTGTTTTGCGCTGGCCTTAGCAACCAGGGCGAATGTTCGGCGTTCATGCCTGGCGCCCCCGGCGTTCTAGGCGGCTGACGAACTCCTGCATGATCAGCAGGTACAATTCGTTGCCCAGATATTTATCTTCAATCCCGGCATCGATATTAGGGTTATCGTTCACTTCAATCACGTAAACCTTATTACCCCGTTGCTTTATATCCACGCCGTAAAGCCCTTTCCCCGCCACATCGGCCGCTGCAATCGCCGCCTTAAGCACCTGTTTGGGCACTTCAAAGGTTGGCATGGTGACAAAGTCACCTGAGTCTGACTTGCCGTCTGCGTGGTTATAAATCTGCCAGTGATTACGCGCCATAAAATACTTACAGGCATAAATAGGCCGGCCACCAAGCATCCCGATGCGCCAGTCAAACTCCGTAAAAATGTACTCCTGTGCCAGCACTAACGCGGAGGCTTCGAGCATCATAGCGAGTTTGTCCTGCAAGGCTGCCAGGGTTTCCACTTTATATACGCCTTTGGAGAAGGAGCTCTCCGGTAGCTTTAAAATAATTGGCAGCTGCAATGCATCAATTAAAGCCTGACAGGTGGTTAACTCTGCATCGGTCACAAACTGGCTCTTCGGCGCAGGCACCTTGTGATAACTAAAGGCATCCTGCAGGAAAATTTTATTGCAACAGCGCAATATAGACTGACTGTCGTCCATTACCACTACACCCTCGCGCTCTGCAGCGCGGGCCAGGCGGTAAGTCTGATGGTCAATCGCAGTGGTTTCGCGAATAAACAGGGCATCGTACTGCGCCACGTCACCAATGGTCTCTGCGGTTACCACTTCGGCATGGAAGCCCGCTTTGCCAGCCGCTTTAACAAACTGGGCTATGGCTTTTTTGTCACTGGGTGGCGTTGATTCCTGCGGGTCGACCAGAATCGCCATGTCCCAGCGGGATTGTTTGTTCTTTGCTGAAGTGCGCCATTGCTGCTGAGTAAACTGACTCAGTCGCTCAACGAAGCTGCTTTGCAGCGCCTCCGGGATCGCATTAAAACCTACCGATACGCAGGCAACAGTGGCCTGCTCCTGACGAACGGTGAGCTTCAACAGCGGACTTGGATAACGACCAAAAGCAGAGGCGGCAATACGTTTCAGACGGCTGTCTTCCGTTTTACCAAAGCACACAAAAAACTCACCGCCAAGGCTTTCGATAATGGCCTTTTCCTGGGGTTTAATCACCAGCGACTGCCCTTCCTGACCGGCTTTAACCAACCGTAAATCGTTAATCGTATTAACGCTGGGGATAACCCGGTGTTGTCTGGCTTCTGCCAGCAATGAGCAATAGTACCCGTTACTCAGGTATTGTTCTGTGTCACAGAGGTTAATAACCCGCGTTTTCGGTTCGTTCCATTTTGGATAATCCGACAGGTATTGCTCAAAACTCAAAACGGTTAATGAGGGTACGTCCAGCGTGATGTGTTGATTTGCCACAATCAGAGTGTGATGCATGAAAATTTGAATGTCCTTACACGAACGTTCACAGACAATTAGCCCTATTGCCAAATCGCTGCCAGCGTTGATTTATTGCGCTATAGTACTGGTAAGCGTGTCGCGCGAATAACGGATTATTTTTATCGTTACGACCTGTTTTGTTTCTGCTGCGACTGATGTATTTGCAATGTGAAAGGGTTATGCTCTATTCTGCGCCTACCCCGGCACCATTGGTTGGTGCACAGGCTGTTCAAGGAGATTATATGTTGTTAGCGAGTGTCGCTATTCTCATCGGGTTACCCTTATTATTATGGAGTGCGGATAAGTTTGTTGGCGGCGCTGCCGTTGTTGCCAAACATTTTGGCCTGTCGCCAATTCTTATCGGGATGCTGATCATTGGCTTTGGCACCTCAGCACCAGAGATCATCGTGTCGATTATTGCCGCAATGGAACAAAGTTCAGGCATCGCACTGGGTAATGCTTATGGCTCCAACATCGCTAACATCGCACTGATTCTTGGTATTACGGCTCTTATCAGCCCCATAGCAGTACGCTCCCAAATTATCCGCAAAGAACTGCCAATTATGCTGGGTCTGACCTTCTTTGCAGCCTGGCAGGTACTTGATTTAAGAGTATCAAAAGACGATGCCTTTTCCCTGCTCGGCCTGTTTATTCTGTTGATCTCGTGGAGCATCTGGACCGGTATGCGCGGTGACAAAGACGCCCTCGCCGCAGAATATGATGAAGAGCTCAATCTTGCCGACACCAATCTTAAGAAAGAAACCCTGTGGCTGGTGATCGGGCTAATCATTCTGGTAGCCAGCTCCAGATTATTAGTATGGGGCGCAGTGGAAGTTGCGACTTACTTTGGCGTCAGTGATGTGGTGATTGGTTTAACCATTATCGCCATTGGCACTTCATTACCGGAACTGGCTTCCTCACTGGTTGCGGTGAAGAAAGGCGAGCATGACCTCGCCCTGGGTAACGTGATTGGCTCCAACATGTTTAATACTCTGGCGGTTGTCGGCATTGCCGGGGTCATTCACCCCATGGAAGTCAGCTCTGACTTCCTCTATCGCGACGTCCTGTTTATGTTGGTGGCGTCGGTGGCACTGTTTATTTTCTGTATTGGTCTTAAAGGGCCTGGTCGCCTCAACAGGTTGGAAGGTGGTGTATTTGTAGCCGCCTACGCAGGTTATACATGGTATTTAATTAACAGCAGCTTTATCGGCGGCTAAGTATTAATTGCGGGCAGCGCTGGCTTATGACAGCGCTGCAGCATTAAGGGTAACCAGGCTCAGTGAGCTGATACCGGCCAGAATAAATAAATTAACGCCATAACGGTCACTTTTGCGGCGATTGCGGCGCGAACGTAGAAACATAGTCACTAAGCTTGTCACCAAACAAGCCTGCAGTAACATTACCAGCGCATCAATATATTCAGCAGACCAACTGGTGCGCCCTTCAATCCCCCAGAACTGTTGCACACCGGAAACCATTTCCGGCCGGGCGAAATGAAATAAAATTAAGCAAATAAGCAGCGATAACCAGGCGAGAGAATTTAAGGTAACAACCACCTTGTAATAAGTATCCTGCTCGCGGGATTTCTTTCTGCGTTCCAGACCAAATTTTTGCACTTGTTTCGTTGTCATTTACATCTGTATCGCTAGTATCCGCAAAGCGATTTAGTATACTAGCGCCTGTTTGGCTAAAGAGACTACCACACTGCTTATTATTCAAGCAGGCAACGGATGAAAAACGGCATTTTTACCGCTCTTGTACTTAATATCGGCCAACACGTCATTTTGTTTAATGAATCTGGATGCAATCACGCTTAGCCTATGCGATGATTTGCGATTACATAAAGACACACTTTGATTGGAGAAAGTAACCATGACACACGCCCCCGTAGTTGACGTACTGGCTGGTAAGTACGCGGTTGGCGAATCGGTAACGGTAAAAGGCTGGGTTCGTACCCGTCGCGATTCAAAAGCAGGCCTTTCATTTATTGCGTTGCATGATGGCAGTTGTTTCGACCCAGTACAGGTCATTGCACTCAATACCTTACCCAATTATGCCGATATTCAACGTTTAACGGCAGGCTGTTCACTGGTGGTTACCGCGAATGTAAAAGCGTCAGAGGGCAAAGGCCAGGCACTGGAACTGGACGCCACGGCAGTGGAAATTGTCGGCTGGGTTGAGAACCCGGACACCTATCCGATGGCCGCTAAGCGCCATTCTATCGAATATCTGCGCGAACACGCCCACTTACGCGCCCGTACCAACGTAATTGGTGCCGTCACGCGTATTCGTAACTGTCTGTCTCAGGCGATTCACCGCTTTTTCCATGAACAGGGCTACTTCTGGATCAGCACGCCAATTATTACAGCCAGCGATACCGAAGGTGCGGGCGAATTATTCCGCGTTTCAACGTTGGATATGATGAACATCCCAAAAACTGACAAAGGCGATGTGGACTACAGCGAAGACTTTTTCGGGCGCGAGGCTTACCTTACCGTATCAGGCCAGTTAAATGGCGAAACCTACGCCTGTGCCATGTCTAAAATCTATACCTTTGGACCAACGTTCAGGGCAGAGAATAGCAACACTTCCCGTCACCTGGCAGAGTTCTGGATGATCGAGCCGGAAGTGGCCTTTGCCGACCTGAGCGATATCGCCCAGTTATCAGAAGACATGCTGAAATATGTGTGTAAAGCCGTTCTGGAAGAGCGTGCCGATGATATGGCATTTTTCGCTCAGCGCATCAACAAAGATGCTATCAGCCGGCTGGAAAAACTTATCAGCAGCGACTTCGTACGCATGGATTATACCGATGCAATTACCATTTTAGAGAACTGTGGCAAAGACTTTGAGTTCCCGGTGAGCTGGGGTATTGACCTTTCCAGTGAACACGAGCGCTATCTGGCTGAAGAGCATGTTGGCGCGCCAATTATCATGCAAAACTACCCGAAAGACATTAAAGCCTTTTACATGCGCTTAAATGACGATGGTAAAACCGTAGCGGCCATGGACGTCCTGGCCCCGGGTATCGGCGAGATCATTGGTGGTTCACAGCGTGAAGAACGCCTTGATGTGTTCGATAACCGCCTTGCAGAGATGGGCCTGTCTAAGGAAGACTATAGCTGGTATCGCGATTTGCGCCGTTATGGCACTGTGCCCCACTCGGGCTTCGGCTTAGGGTTTGAGCGCCTGGTCGCCTATGTCACCGGCATGCAAAACGTGCGTGATGTGATTCCATTCCCACGTACACCGGGTAACGCCAGTTATTGAGCAGCAAATTGATAGCTGTACTTTGCAGAACACGGGGCGCTTTATGGCCCCGTTCTATTTTAAGTCGCCAGTGATTAGGTTAAGCTAGCGAAAACCCTTTTTGACGCCCGTGATGTCAGCGCCTCCACTATGTAATATCACCTGCCCCCAGTGTGAAGCCAATGTCAATGTACCGGCTTTGCAAAATAAACAGCGTGCTGTGTGTCCGCGCTGTGGCCATACACTGAGCATTTATCACCGCAATGATATGCCTGCTTCCCTTGCCCTTTCCTTGTCGGCAATGATTTTTTTACTCCTGTCGCTGCCATTTAATTTTCTGTCGTTCAGGGCCAATGGTCAGCAAAACAGTATCGACTTGCCCGGCGGCCTGAATGTGCTTGTGGAACAGGATTATGTCACCCTTGCCGTCATCACCGGCCTGGCCACTCTGGTGCTGCCCGGACTGGTGCTAACGGGGTTAATTATTCTGCTCAGTTGCCGTTTACTGACCACACCGAGTCCCTGGATGAAAACGTTGCTACGCTGGGTTGAGTGGCTGATGCCCTGGAGTATGGCTGAAATTTTTCTGCTTGGTACCCTGGTGAGTCTGATCAAGATTACCTCGCTGGCAGATATAGCAATAGGTTTGTCTTTCTATGCTTTTGTGCTGTTCAGTGTTTGTATGAGCGCCGCACTGTTTTACTTTGATGATACCCGCCTGAAACTTTGGCTCCACAATGGCGAATTACCTGTTCTGACGCCGCTCAACTCACACATCGCCAACCTGAGTATTCAACGCACCTGGGCATTGCTGTTTACTGCGTTGATCCTGTATATTCCTGCTAATGCCTTGCCGATTATGAGCACGGAGTTGTTCGGTATTTCTGAGCCTAATACCATTATGGGTGGCGTGATATCGTTATGGGAGTCAGGCTCCTACCCGGTCGCCATGGTAATATTTGTCGCCAGTATTGTTATTCCGGTGGCCAAACTGGTGGTACTCGCCAGATTAACTTATGCCGTACAATTTAAAGAACTGACGAATCCCGGCAGGCAAATCCGCTACTACCGGTTTATCGAATTTATTGGCCGCTGGTCGATGATAGACGTATTCGTGGTGGCTATACTTGTAGCACTTATCCAGCTTGGCAGTACCCTGGCGATTCACCCTGGCCCTGCAGCTCTGGCATTTTGTGCACTGGTTTTTATTACCATGCTGGCCGCGATGACATTTGACTCCCGCTTAATCTGGCAGCAAAGGAAAGACTCAGATTTATGACCGATGATGCAGCAGTAAAACCCACAACGCGAATATCCAAAGTCTGGGTAATTCCGATTATTGCGTTATTGATTGGCGCCTGGATGGTGTATTACCAGTGGCAAAATCAGGGGCCACTGATCACCATCGATATGAGTTCTGCCAGTGGCATCGAAGTCAACAAAACACCCATTAAAATTCGCGACCTGGACGTCGGTCAGGTTAAAAAAATCGAGCTCAAACCCGAGCTTGATGGCGTAACCGTAACTGCCCGACTGGAAAAAAGCGCCGCCCGGCTGCTCAATGAAAATACCCGTTTCTGGGTAGTCGCACCGCGGGTATCTTTTTCTGAGGTGTCTGGTCTCAACACGTTACTTTCCGGCAGCTTTATCGCAATGACCGCCGAAGCCGGACAAACCGAACAGGATCATTTTACCGCGCTGGAACGCCCGCCGGTTACGCCACCGGTTACGCCACCGGGTACGCCTGGTTTACACGTAGAGTTACGCAGCGATACCGACGATTTAACTTATAAACCCGGCGATACCCTCATTTACAAAGGCTTCAAGGTTGGTGAGTTTGAGGAAGTCCACTTTGATGTTGAGCAGGGCCGCATTACCTACCGGGCATTTATCCATGCCCCCTACCATAAGCTCATCGATGAAAACACGCGTTTCTGGAATGTTAGCGGCGTAAAATTGCAGCTGGCTTCTAACGGCCTCACAATTCAGACAGGTAGCTTGGAAACCTTACTGGCTAACGGTGTGACGTTTGGTAACCCGCAGGGCGATACCAAAGGCCAGCCTATCGATGATAACGCGAAATTTGTCATCTATGGCGACTATAACGCTGCCGCGGATGAACGCTTTCGTTATGCCGCACAATATGTCTTGCTCATTGACGAAAGTGTACGCGGGCTTACCGTGGGTGCGCCGGTGGAGTACCGGGGTCTGCAGATTGGTAAAGTTGCCGCCATTAATGCCAATAACGTTGACGTGGGCAGCTTACTGGACGATGAATACCCAATACCGGTGCTCATCAATATTTATCCGGGTAAAGCGCGCCTGGAAGATAGTCAGGAAGGTCTGGCCATTTTACGTGAGCGACTGGGTCGCTGGATTAGGAAAGATCTGCGGGCCACACTACGAATGGGTAACGTTATCACCGGTGGGCTGTTTGTAGACCTTCAACATGTAGACCAACCGGAGCCGGCATCACTGCTAACACTGAACAATGCGAATGTTATCCCAACCGTGTCCAGTGAGTTTACCCAGCTCACCCAAAAGGCCGATGCCATTTTAGACAAAATTAACGCTCTGCCACTGGAAACTCTGATAGCAGATATTACTTCGGTTATCGAAACTCTTGATCGCGCTGCAGACTCAGTCAATCAAACCAGTGACAACTTTGACGAAACCGTTGCTGCACTCGATACCGAACAGTTGAACAGCCAGATTCAGCAGAGTCTGCAAGCTTTTGAGGGGCTCCTGCAGCACTACTCTGAAGGCGGGTTAAGTAAAGCTGAAATCGCCAACACCGTAGACTCATTACAGGAAACGCTCAGGGCCATTCAACCGCTGCTGATGCAACTTAATAAAACCCCGAATGGCCTGATTTTCTCGGATAATGCCGAGATAGATATTCAACCTCAGGCACAGGAGCAAGACCAATGAAGAAGTGGATAGCAGGCTTTGCAGTGCTGTGGTTAGCTGGCTGTAGCAGTAAGCCTATCGGTTTAAATTACTACATGCTCCACGAGCCAACGTTAGTGGCGTCGGAATCGAGCACCGATATCAGCAACCAGCCGACAATTTTTTTACGCACATTGAGCGCACCGGATTACCTGCAACAACGCAACCTGAGTTTACAGCTCAGCGACAGCGAAATACACTTTGCGCCCAAACACGTTTGGGCCGAACCTTTTGATCGCGACTTCACGATGACATTGAGTGAATCCTTGTCTGTTAAGCATAAAATTCGTCTTCGTGTGCAAAGCAAGTGGACAAATCCTGCCCAACCAGAGTACATTTTAGACATCCAGTTGGACGATTTTATTCCCACCTACGATGGCAGGCTGGTTTTGAAGGGAAAATACCGGCTGGAAAAAGACGGAGTATCACCGCAGATAGTTCAGTTTAATTACTGGTTACCTCTTAACAAGGATGGTTTTGCTTTTTCAGTGGCGCAAATGCGCTTGCTGGTCGATGAACTTACCAATGATGTTGTGACAAGAGTTGAAGCAGGCAGATAACCCTTTCAGTGCAATAAAACGGCTTTTCAATAGCCTGGTTACCAGTGGCTGTCGCAACAGTCACGACGAAGACACTAACCGCAAAATTGTTGTCATAAATTTATTTGCCATCGTGGGCATGTCCATCACGCTGGTACTAGGGATCAGAGCGCTATTTGCCGGCCAGACCATCCTTGGCATAGTGTTGTTATCGTCATCCGCATTGTTTGGATTATGCAAAGCCATTTTATTGCATAGCAGATTGAAAAACAGTCATATCATAACCCCGGTATTATTGGTTTTCAGCCTGTTGCTGCTAATGCTTTACCTTGTCATTTTTGGCGGTGTAGCTAACACCGGGCCATTATGGATATTTGTACTGCCGCCGGTCGCCATGTTTTTTGCCGGCGTTTTTTATGGTGTCCTGACCATCGGCATTTTTATTACTCTGTGTGCAATAATCCTGTTCACCCCCGGTGATATGCTGCTGGTTGCCAGCTATCCTTATGAATTTAAGGTACGTTTGTTGTTGTCATTCGCCACCGTGACCTTTTTATCGGCCTTTTACGAGCACAGTCGGCAAACCAGCTTCACCGTCATTCGGGATATCAGTGAAAAATTTGAACAACAGGCATTATTTGACGCCTTGACTAACCTGCCTAACCGGCGCGGCATTCAAAAGTTTATCGAACACGAGATAAACCGCGCTAAACGACAGCAGGAGCAGCTTACCCTGATCCTGTGTGATATCGACCGCTTTAAACAGGTTAATGATAACTACGGCCATGATGGTGGAGATGTTGCCCTTAAGCACGTTGCAAACCTGTTTAAAGATACTGTTAGGGAGCAGGATGGTGTGGCACGTTGGGGCGGTGAGGAATTTCTGTTTGTTCTGCCTACTACCAATGAGAGCAATGGCGTGGTGCTGGCCGAGAAAATCCGCGAAACACTACAATCAACGCCAGTACAAATTAAAAACTCCTCACTGACTATCACCGCCAGCTTTGGTGTGGCGCAAATTCAATTGGAAAATGGTGTGAACAATGCCCTTTCATTGGCAGACAAAGCACTTTACCGGGCCAAAGAAAAGGGTCGCAATAAGGTCTTAAGTGCGTCATCATTAACAGCTTAGATGATAAGTGTGCGTCGCATCACTTTAATAGTTAGTTACAATTATAAAGCGATCTGCTGACTTATATCGCTCATACTATAAAAATCAAATAAAGCGTATCCAGGGTCATAGGAAGTACAGATATGAAGTTGATAAGAGTAATCTTACCAATAGTCATCATTGTTCTGGGAGTTGGAGCAATGAAGACTGTTACCGCGCTAGGTGACACCGCAGAAGAAAACGAGTCGGTCGATACCCGTCCGACCGTGCAGGTTACCCGGTTAAAGCCAGAATCCTTTGCCATTAATATTGAAGCCTTCGGCGAACTTGCGCCGTTAGAAAGCACCCGCCTGGCAGCCCAGGTGAGCGGTGAGGTAGTTGAATGGAACCCCAAATTCGTTGCTGGTGGCATTGTTAAGCGTGGCGAAACGCTGTTCTCCATTGAAAAAGATGCTTACACCGCTGCCCTGCTGCAAGCTGAGTCTGCTCTGGCTAATGCTCAGGCTGCTTTGATAGAAGAAAAAGCTCTGGCCAATGTTGCCGAGCGTGAAGCCGCCACCTTACCCAATTCAAGAGTGACCGATTTATACCTGCGTAAGCCACAGATTTTATCTGCTGAAGCAGCGGTTAAGGCGGCCCAGGCACAGATGAAAATTGCCAGGCGCGACCTCGCCAACACTGAGGTGGTGGCGCCCTACGATGCTTTGATTGTGAGCCGCTCCATAGGTAAAGGGGATTTTCTGACCGTGGGAACCACCGCGGCCACCTTGTACAATGTGGAAGTGGGCGAAGTCACTTTTCCTCTGGCCCGGTTCGACCAGGCTTTCCTGCCGGAAGATCTCAACGGCACTAAAGCAACCGTGTCTTTGCTTAACGGTACAAGCGACGAAATTAAACGCACTGCCACCATTGTTCGCGATTCCGGTATTTACGACAGCGCCACCCGTATGACCCACCTTGTGGCCAGAATTAACGACCCTTACGGTTTAACTACGCAACAGCCGGTGCTGCGCTTTGGTGCTTACACCAAAGTGTCGTTTACCGGTAAAACCATTGATAACGTTTACCGTATCCCGCAGGAGCTGATTACCCGACGTCAACTGTGGATCCTGGATGATGCCGACAAGCTGGTAGCAAAACCGGTTGAGGTAGTGCGTGAAGTTGGCAGTGAGTTTTTAATTCGGGTAGACATAGCCGCTGATGATCGCATTGTGATGACACTGCCTGAATATCCGCAGAACGGAATGGCCGTAAAGGTCATTGAAGGTGCCGATAAACTCGTCGCAAAACAACCTTAATCAACGGAAATCAGCGTAATGTCAGATCCATTAAACCCTCAAAGCGGGCTTATTTCGTGGTTTGCCCGTAATTCGGTTGCCGCCAACCTGCTGATGATATTCATCCTTATTATGGGTGCCTTTGGTTATAAAACCATTCAGCGTCAGATGTTTCCGAATATTGAGAGAAACTATATTAATATTTCGGCGCAATACCGCGGTGCGTCTCCCCAGGAAATTGAAGAAAGCATCCTGATCAAGATAGAAGAAAGCCTGAAAGACGTTAGTGAAATTAAACGCACAGTGTCCCGCGCTTTCAGAAACAGCGGCCGGGTGTCGCTGGAAATTGATAAAGATGAAGAACTGACCGATGTACTCGATAAGGTAAAACTGCGCGTTGACAGTATCGCCACCTTCCCGGCCGATATGGAGCCGGTTACCATTTCTCAGGCTGAGTTTCAGCAGCAGGTGTACGAAATGGCTCTGGTGGGTGATATTCCTCTGGAGGAATTAAAGCCTATCGCCAAGGAAATTGAGGATGACTTACTCCAGTTAAGTAATGTTTCCCTGGCCAATGCCCGGGTACCAACCGATGAAATTGCCATCGAAATTAAGCCTGAACTGCTGCGCATGTATAACCTGACGATTTCAGACGTCACCACTGCCATTAATCAGTACTCTGCCAACATTTCAGCCGGTCAGTTACGTACTGACGCAGGCCTGGTCTCGGTGCGTATTGAAAGTCAGTTTTATGATGGCGAGGAGTTTGCTGGCATCCCGGTTAAGATTGGCCCGGATGGCGCAAAGGTTGTGCTCTCTGATCTCGCCGATATTAAGGATGGCTTTACCGAAGGTGAGCGCTACTTCCGCTACACCGGGCAGAATGCCGTATTGATTGCAGTAAACGCAACTAAATCGCAGAGCATTGTGCCAATTGCAGAAACGGTTAAAGATTTCATGGCATTTAAGAACACAGAGTTGCCAGCCGGTTTAGAGCTTAAAGAACTGGTCGACATGACCTACTACTTAAATGCCCGCCTGAACATGATGCTCAACAACCTGTTTCAGGGCTCGTTACTGGTTGCTCTGATGCTGACGATCTTCCTACGCTTCCGCCTGGCTTTCTGGGTTATGGTGGGGCTACCGCTGTGCTTCTTAGGCGCAGTGATGCTGATGCCAGTATTTGGCGTAAGTGTAAATATCCTGTCGTTGTTCGCCTTTATCATGGTACTGGGTATTGTGGTGGATGATGCCATCGTAATAGGAGAAAGTGCCTATAGCGAAATAGAACAACGAGGGCCTGGGGTAGAAAACGTTATCCGCGGTGCCAAACGCGTTGCTACGCCCGCTACTTTCGGGGTGCTAACCACTATCGCAGTTTTCGCACCGTTTACCCTTAGTAGCGGTCCTGACGGTGAGTTTTTCTACAATATCGCTATTGTTGTGATTTTGTGCCTGGCCTTTAGTCTGATTGAATCCAAGCTGATCCTGCCTGCGCACATTGCCCACATAAAATTCAGCAAAGTAAAACCCGACGGCTGGCGTGCGCGCTTTAACGCGCGGTTCAACCAATTTGTAAATGGCCCTTACCGTCGCACTGTCGAAAAAGCCGTACATTGGCGCTGGGCCGTGTTGGCCGGGTTTGTTGCCATGCTGATGCTAAGCTGGGGGCTGGTTGCCGGTAATCACGTTCGAATGATACCGCAACCTAAAGTGCCACATGACTTTCCGAGTATCGGTATTGAAATGAACGAAAATGTGTCGGATATGGCGACCATTGAAGCATTGAAAACCATTGAGTCAGTGATTTGGCAAATAGAAGAAGAGACCATCAAAGAATATGGCTCAGGCATGATCCGTGATCTGCTGGCATTTAACGAATCCCGCACCGAAGCACGCATAGTTATTCCTCTGGTCGATGAGGACGCACGTCACTTTAATACCTTTGAACTGGCCCGTAAATGGCGCGAAAAGATCCCGGAAATCGCCGGAATGAAGAGCTTCAGTATCGAAGACGATGTGAATGGCGGCGGTGATAATGGCGAGTTTGGTTATCTGCTGTATGGCGCAGACATTACTTCGCTTAATGAAGCAGGTCTGCGTTTTATTCAGATGTTGCAACAGGAAAAGGGCCTCTATGATGTGAGCTCAACCATTGACCCGGCCAGCAAAGAAGTGCGAATGGAACTGTTACCAGCAGCCTATGAGCTCGGTCTTAGCTTGCGTAGCATTGCCAATCAGGTTGGCCTGAGCTTTTACGGCGGTGAAGCACAGCGAGTGATCCGTGACGGCGAGGAAGTCCGGGTGATGGTGCGCTATCCGCGTTTAACCCGGGAGCGTTTTTCAGATCTGAAATACACCGTGATTACCACACCGGAAGGTGAGGAAGTAATGTTAGGTGACGTTGTCACGCTAAGCGAAGAGCCTGGCATCAGCTACATCCGTCGTGAAGAAGGTTACCGCTCGGTGTATGTCTGGGGCGCTATCGACGAAGAACAGGTTGAACCTAACGAGGTTGTTGCCAGTATTGACGAAAAATTGCTGCCACAGTTGTTCGAGGAATTTCCCAATGTACAAACCCAACTGGGTGGCGACATTGAAGAGCAACAGGCGCAACAAGACGAACAAATCATGTTCTTCGTGGCTGCGATGATCATGGTGTATATTCTGCTGGCAGTGCCGCTGAAGAGTTACGGTCAGCCGTTAATCATTATGTCGGTCATTCCCTTCAGCCTGACCGGCGCTATCTGGGCCCATTACCTGCTGGGCCTTGATCTGAGTATGATGTCGACCTTCGGCCTGATTGCAGCTGCAGGGGTAGTGATCAATGACTCCCTGGTAATGACCGATTATATTAACCAGAAGCGACTGGAGGGCCACTCTATCTTGCAAGCCGTTCAGGAAGCTGGCTGCGCCCGATTCAGAGCAATCACCTTAACGTCGATTACCACTTTCGCCGGGGTTATGCCTATCCTGTTTGAAACCAGTTTACAAGCTAAGTTCGTAATCCCAATGGCCGCAGCCCTGGGCTCGGCAGTATTGTATGCAACATTGGTCACGTTAGTGTTGGTACCTTGTCTGTACTTGATTTTGCAGGATTTAACGACCCTCTTCCGCAAATTCTTTGGCTTGTTCCCACTGATGAAAAATAAGCTGACAGGCAAATCTCCCCAGCTTTCCTAGCATCATTAATTTCGGGGAGTCCGGTTGCCAGACCGTGCTCCCCGCAAGCTTTTCAGTTAAACTTCGCCATCATTAATAACCACTTTTAATATCAACCTGGCCCTGGCTTGGTTCGACCGAGGAGACCCTATGGCTATCACTATTCGCCCCGCTCAGATAACAGATACCGAGACTATCTTACACTTCATCAAAGAGCTGGCTATTTACGAAAAGGCTGAGCATGAAGCCAAAGCTACTCCCGAGCATATTCACAATAGCCTGTTTTGCGAAACACCCCATGCCCATGGCCTGATTTGCGAGCATGATGGCCAGCCCATCGGTTTCGCGATTTACTTTTTCAGTTATTCTACCTGGCAGGGCCAGTACGGTATTTACCTTGAAGATCTGTATGTTTCACCACAAAGCAGAGGGCTCGGCGCCGGCAAACAACTGCTAACCCATCTGGCTGGTATTGCCGTGGAAAAAGACTGCGGACGATTTGAATGGAGTGTACTCGACTGGAATCAGCCAGCCATTGACTTTTATGAATCACTGGGCGCTAAGCCACAGGGCGAGTGGATCCGCTACCGGTTAGACGGCGATGCACTTAAAGCGCTGGGTAGTCAGGCCTGAGCCATTAGTTGATACCAAAAAGCTAATGGCTAACGGCGCTTCTCTACCGAAGCGCCAAAATAGCGAAAAATATCCCGCCAGCTAACAATCCCAATCGGTTTATTCTGCTCGTCGATAACCGGTAAACAAGAAATCTTATGCTGATTAAATAAACCGATGGCGCGCACCATGGTGTCGGTGACCTTAAGAGTAATAAGGTCACGGCTCATAATCTGATGTACTTTGCGCTCCAGCGTGGCACGGTCGCGGATTCGCTCACTAATACTATCAATGAACGGGCTGATAGCTTTAAGGTAATCGCGATCTGACAGCACGCCCACCAGCTTTTCATCTTCAACCACCAGCAAGTGATGAAAGCCACTGGCTTCGAATATCTCTCTGACCACGGCCATTGAATCGTCCATTTGAACGGTCACTATGCGGCGGGTCATAACACTGGGTATACTCATTTCGTACTGCTCCGTGACTGGCGACAATAAACGGCCAAAAGACTCTGTTTCATCAGTGGAAATCTCCACATTACCATGTAATAGTAGTTTATAAAGTCAATGACAATATAACAATTCGAAGGACGTCAAATGACCACTCGCCTTTATTCCCGACTCCTTAATCATCCTTATCTGATTATTCTGTTCAGCGGTATACTGATTGTCGTACTGGCAGCGGGCGCTCAGAACCTGTATTTCCGCGGCGATTACAAGACCTTTTTTCGCGAGGATAACCCGCAACGGGTAGCATTTGAAGAAATGCAGGATATGTTTAATAAAACGGAGTCGGTGAATATTCTGGTTGTGCCGGATTCAGGCAACGTATTTAACGCCACCACGCTGAATCTGATTAAAGCCCTCACTGATGAAGCCTGGCAAACCCCCTACTCTATTCGCATTAACTCTGTTACCAATTTCCAGCATACCTATGCTGAAGGTGATGATTTGATCGTAGACAAACTCTATCCGGACTGGCAAACCCTCACGCCAGAAGTTATCGACAATATTGAACAGGTCGCTCTGAGTGAACCTGATGTGGTGAACAGGCTGGTTTCACCAGATGGTCAGGTGGCAGTTATCAGTATAACCGTGCGCATGAGCGATGGTGACCAAACCCCGGAAGTGGCTGAAATTGGTGCCTTTGTAAAAGATATCAAAGATCGGATCGCCTCAGAGCACCCTGATCATACGCTGTATTTAACCGGCGTGGTGATGCTTAATGATGCCTTCCAGATTGCCGCTAACGACGATGCAGCCACCTTAGTACCAGCCATGTTTGCTGCTATCATTGTTATGATTGGCGTGCTGATGCGATCCTTTTTTGCCGCCGTGACTACTTTGGTAATAGTGGCAACTACCATTGCCGCGACAATGGGATTCGCAGGCTGGAGCGGTTTCTTTTTAAGTGTTTCAACGGTCAACGTCCCCACCATGGTGATGACCCTGGCAGTAGCTGACTGCGTACATGTGATAGCTTCCTGGTTTCAACATATGCGTGAGGGCGAAAGTCGCGATGAAGCCCTGCACAATGCCCTGGTATTAAATTTTATGCCGGTGGTGATTACTTCGGTTACCACTTCAATTGGTTTCTTAACCCTGAATTTTTCCGATGTGCCAATTCTTGTCGACCTGGGTAATCTTACTGCAATGGGCGTAATGCTCGCCTGTGTGCTGGCCCTAACACTGTTGCCGGCAATGCTTAAAATCCTGCCGGTTAGGCCACCGCAGCAAACCAGCACCAAACCTCTGCCCTGGCTCACCGGGTTGGGTGAATGGGTGATCACCTATCACCGCCGGGTTTTACCTTACAGTGCAATCGTTTTTGTTACCGCGTTGATTCTGGCTTCCACCAACCAGTTAAATGACATTGCTATTAAATACTTCAGCCAGGATAACAGCTTCCGACAGGCGGCCGATTATCAGTCTGAACACCTAAGCGGCCTTGCCACCATTGATTTTGCCATTTACACCGATGAGATCTCCGGCATTAACAAACCGGAAGTTTTAACCTCGGTACAGGCACTGACAGAATGGTTACGGGCGCAGCCAGAGGTTGATCATGTTTCCTCTATTAGTGACACCTATAAAAAGCTCAACAAAAACATGAATTATGATAATGAGAGCTTTTACCGGTTGCCGCTTGATGCGGAACTGGCCGCCCAGTACCTGTTGCTGTTTGAAATGTCACTGCCTTATGGCCTCGATTTAAATAACCAGATTGATGTCGACAAAGCCGCCACCCGAATTAGCGTGACGCTGGATAACCTTGGCAGTAAAGAGCTCACGGCCTTTGAACAACGCGCTAAGGACTTCTTTAATAAACTGGCACCTGAACTAAGATTAACCGCGGCGAGCCCGGCGCTGATGTTTGCTCACATTGGTGAGACCAATATGCAAAGTATGCTTAAGGGCTCGCTTACGGCGCTGGTGATCATATCAGGGCTGCTTATCTTTGCCTTAAAATCCATGAAACTGGGAGCGATCAGCCTGGTACCCAATTTGCTGCCAGCCGGCTTAGGTTTTGGCATCTGGGCTATGTTGTCGGGTGAAATCAATATGGCGCTGTCGGTGGTGCTCAGTATGACACTGGGGATCATTGTGGATGATACGGTGCACTTTTTATCGAAATATAAAAAAGCCCGCGAGCAAGGAAAAAGCGCAGAAGAAGCGGTGCGATATGCTTACAAAACCATTGGGCAGGCGCTTATCGTAACCACCACAGTACTGACCGTGGGCTTTGGTATTCTTAGCCTGTCCAGTTTTGCGCTGAATTCAGATATGGGCCTGCTGACCGCCATTATTCTGGTAAGTGCGCTGGTAATCGACTTGCTGTTTCTGCCTGCTTTTTTACTCTGGCTGGATACCGACCGAACGGCGAAAACTCACTCGTAGATATCAATGTGCGGAGCATCAGGCTCATGATGATGTTCCGGCGTTTCGCCGTGACTGTCGTAAAGCAGTTCTTCCTCATCCTCCGGCGCTAATGCAGCAGATTGTTTATCAGCTTGTTCTTGATGCTTCTGCCGGGATGACTCCTGCTCTTGCCGGGGTGCTTTTTCATGCACCTTATACTGCTCCTGTTCACTGATCAGGCGTTCTTCATCGTGGGTTTCTTTCTCATCTTCAGACAGCTGCTTAGCGCGGGTTTCTTTACTGACCCGTTTGACCTTCTCGTCGACGACCACCGGCACTTTGCCTTCTCGTGGCAAAACCGAAAACAATAGATCGTTACTCATAACAACCACCTCCCAACCTTTGCCTCAACTATACGCCTTTATGTATAATTATTCACCAACTTAGGGTATTCATTCCAAACCTACAGGTCTTATAACCATTTATTAGAGTATATTTTCCCGCAAAAGTTGCAAAACACTTGCAAAGGCTGCGCGTCTTGGCTATTGTTTGCGCGTCTAAATTAATGAACAAAATTTTATACATGATTAAACGCGCCGCCATTCATCATCACCATCATAAAGCATAACCTTTCAGGTTTGTGCTGGAAGGTTGTTGTTTCCTTCCAGTGGCGCAGATAAAGAATATCGACCCCCGGAAGGAAACTTCCGGGGGTTTTTCGTTAATGGCGCACCAAATTCAGGACTAATTAGAGGATCATCACCATGAGTGATAACAGCAGACTGCGAATTGCAATTCAAAAATCCGGTCGTTTAAGCGACGACAGCATTGCACTTCTTAAAGCTATCGGCATCAAACTTAACATTCGCGATCGCCTGCTGATTGCCCATTCTACCAATGAGAATATCGACCTGCTGCGGGTTCGCGATGATGATATTCCTGGCCTGGTCATGGACGGTGTGGTTGACATGGGCTTTATTGGTGAGAACGAGCTAGAAGAGAAAATGCTCGAACGTCAGGCGGCGGGTAAGCCTGCTGACTTCGAAGTACTGCGTCGTCTGGATTACGGCGGTTGCCGGTTATCTCTCGCTGTACCTACCGAGATGGACTATAGCGGCGCCGCCTCTCTGACCGGTAAAAAAGTAGCCACTACCTACCCCTATTTACTTGAGCGCTATTTTAAAGAGCAAGGGATTAGCGCCAAAGCGGTTATGCTGACAGGCTCAGTGGAAGTGGCTCCTCGCGCCGGTGTAGCCGACGCCATTTGTGATTTGGTATCCACCGGTGCCACGCTGGAAGCCAACGGCCTGCAGGAAGAAGAAGTGATCTTCCGTTCTAAAGCCGTCCTTATTCAACGTGCCGACGGTGAACTGAGCGCTGAAAAACAGGCGTTGATTAACCGCCTGGTGCCGCGCATTGATGGCGTGATGCAGGCCAAAGAAAGCAAATACATCATGCTTCATGCGCCTAAAGCATATCTGGAACAGGTTAAAAGCTTACTGCCAGGTGCTGAAAACCCAACCGTGCTTCCGCTGGCGGGCGGTGATGACACCGTAGCAATCCATGTGGTCAGCCCTGAAAACCTATTCTGGGAAACCATGGAAAAGTTAAAAGCACTGGGCTGCAGCTCCATTCTGGTGATGCCAATTGAAAAAATGATGGGTTAAAAGCGAGGCTAATCTTATGATTAACTGGTCTACTCTGACTACTGCTGAACAAGTTGATGCGCTGGCTCGCCCAGCCATGGCTGATAGCGCCAAACTCAAGGTAACGGTGGCAGACATTCTTGCGCAGGTCTTCGCTCGCGGTGACGAGGCGGTACTGGAATTTACCCGCCGTTTCGACTCGCCTAAGCTTACCGACCTGAAACTCAGCATAGAAAAACGTGATGAGCTGGCTGCCCGCGTAACGCCTGAAGTGCAAAGTGCCATTCAAACAGCTTTCGCCAATGTAAAACAGTTCCACGAAGCACAGTATCCACAGGACATCCGGCTTACCACTACGCCAGGTGTCGTTTGCGAACAACGTTTTACTGCGCTGGAAGCGGTAGGTTTATACATCCCGGGAGGCAGCGCGCCTCTGCCCTCAACCGTCATGATGTTAGGTGTACCGGCGATGGTGGCAGGCTGTGAGCGCAAGGTACTTTGTACGCCGCCTAACGCCGAGCAGGAAATTGCCCCTGAGATTGCTTTTGCTGCCAAATGCTGCGGCATCGGTGAGATTTATCTGTGTGGCGGCGCACAGGCCATTGCCGCCATGGCTTTTGGTACCGACACCATCACCAAAGTAGATAAAATTTTCGGCCCCGGTAACAGCTTTGTGACCGAAGCCAAACAGCAGGTCAGTCAACGCGCCGATGGTGCTGCCATCGATATGCCTGCCGGGCCATCAGAAGTACTGGTGCTGGCTGATGAAAGCGCTGATGCTGATTTTGTCGCATCTGATTTGCTTTCCCAGGCCGAACATGGCCCCGATTCACAGGCGATTCTGGTAACCAACAGCGCTGAGCTGATTGAGGCGGTAGAAGCAGCGGTAGCCAAACAGCTGGCGGCGCTCTCACGCAACAGTATTGCCAGCAAGGCTATGGAAAACGCCCGCTATATTCTGACCAGTTCAGTCAATGAAGCCATTGCCGTGAGCAACCAATACGCGCCCGAGCACTTAATTGTGCAATGTGATAATTCACGGGGGTTGTTGCCGTTAATTAAACATGCCGGCTCAATATTTTTAGGCCCTTGGTCACCGGAGAGTGCCGGCGATTACGCCTCTGGCACGAACCACGTATTGCCGACTTATGGCTACGCCAGAAACTACTCCAGTCTGGGACTGCTGGACTTTATGCGCCGCTACACTATTCAGGAACTCAGTGAAGACGGCATGCGCAATTTAGGCCCGGCCATTATGCAACTGGCAGATGCTGAAGGGCTCGATGCTCACCGTAATGCGGTTGGCTATCGGCTGGATAAATTGAACAAGCAAAACGATTAACTTACAGAGACCGCTATGACGAGCAAACTGGTTGATACTTTAATCAACGCCAACCTGGTGCCGCTGAAACCCTATGAATCAGCACGCCGGCTATTTTCCGGTGGTCAGGACTGGCTCAATGCCAATGAGTCGCCTTTTGCCAACCCTTACGACATTGACCCGGGCAACTTTAACCGTTACCCCTCCTGTCAGCCTGACAGGGTCATTAACGCCTATGCCGACTATGCTGGCGTGGATAAATCACAACTGATCGTAACGCGCGGCGCCGATGAAGGCATTGAGCTGTTAATCCGCACCTTCTGTACCCCGGGCGAAGATAATATTCTGATTTGTCCGCCTACCTATGGCATGTATGCCATCAGCGCAGAAACCTGTGATGTAGGCATTAAACGTGTACCGTTAAACGACGATTTCAGCCTGGATGTGGACGGGATTTGCGCGACAGAAAACGTTAACCTGGTGTTTATTTGTGCGCCCAACAACCCCACCGGCACTCAGGTAAGCCAGGCTGATTTAACCGCCGTGCTCAAACACTTTGCCGACACCGCCCTGGTAGTGGTAGACGAAGCCTACATTGAGTTTGATATCGACAACACCTGGGCAACGCAACTGGCAGCCTACCCTAATCTTGTGGTACTGCGTACGCTTTCCAAAGCCTTTGCCCTGGCCGGCTTACGCTGTGGGTTTACTATTGCCAGCGAAGCGATTATTCAGTCGCTGTTAAAAGTGATTGCGCCCTACCCCATACCGGAGCCGGTGGCGCAAATTGTGGCGCAGGCATTAACGCCTGAGAATATTGAGCGAATGCAGCAACAGGTGACGTTTTTAAATGAACAACGCACCTCGCTGCAGGCAGAACTGGCCAAGCGGCCCGGCGTTGAACTGGTTGGCGACGTGAAAGCTAACTATATTTTGTTCCGCCACAACCAGTGCACGCAGATCATGCAATACCTGGTGAGTCAGGGCATGCTCATTCGCGACCAGTCCAAACAACTTAACCTGCAAAACTGCCTGCGGGTAACTATTGGCAGCGCTGAACAGAATCAGCGTTTACTTTCCTTATTAGACGCTTATTTTGAGCAAGCGGGAGCATCACTGTGAGCCAGCAAGCTATTTTATTTATCGACCGTGACGGCACTCTGGTAGAAGAGCCACCTATCGACAAGCAACTCGACAGCCTCGAAAAGCTGGTATTCGAACCTCAGGTGATCCCGGTTTTATTAAAACTGAAAGCCGCCGGCTTTAAACTGGTAATGGTGACTAATCAGGATGGTCTGGGTACCGACAGCTTTCCGCAAGCCGATTTTGACCTGCCCCACAATGCCATGATGGCGGTGTTTGAAAGTCAGGGTGTAACCTTTGACGACGTGTTAATTTGCCCGCACTTTGATGAAGACAACTGCTCCTGCCGTAAGCCAAAACTTGGCCTGGTCAAGGACTACCTGCAACAGGGTAAAGTCGACTTTACCCGCTCTTACGTGATTGGCGATCGCTTGACGGATATGCAGTTGGCCGAAAACATGGGGATCAAAGGTATTCAGTACAGCCGTGACGGCATTAACTGGCCGGCTATCGAGAAGCAGTTACTGGCGTCTTCCCGCATTGCTGAAGTCACCCGAACGACCTCTGAAACCGACATTCATGTACGGGTAGATTTAGACTCGGCCGCAAAGTCAAGCATTGCCACCGGCATGGGCTTTTTCGACCACATGCTCGACCAGATTGCCACCCACGGCGGCTTTGAGCTACAGCTAAAAACCGATGGCGATCTGCACATCGACGATCACCACAGTGTGGAAGACACCGCACTGGCATTAGGCGAAGCTCTTAAGAAAGCACTGGGTAACAAACGCGGCATTGGCCGCTTTGGTTTTGCCCTGCCGATGGATGAGTGTCGCGCCGAATGTATTATGGATATTTCCAATCGCCCTTACCTGAAATTTGATGCGAAGTTTAGCCGAGACCAGGTTGGCGAAATGGCGACTGAGATGGTAGAACACTTCTTTTACTCACTGGCACAAAGCATGGGACTGTCGCTGCACTTATCCACCAGCGAAGGTAATGCTCACCACCAGGTCGAAAGCCTGTTTAAGGTTTTTGGCCGGGCGTTACGTCAGGCGATTACCCGTTCAGGTGATGCCCTGCCAAGCAGTAAAGGAGCCCTGTAATGACTCAGCAAACCATTGTTATTGTTAACACCGGTTGCGCCAATATTTCTTCGGTTAAATTTGCCCTTGAGCGTTTGGGTGTGAGTGTAACGGTATCAGACGATCCAGCGGTCATTAAAAGTGCCGATAAGGTATTTTTACCAGGCGTTGGTGCAGCCGGCGCGGCCATGACCAGCATCACAGCCAAACAGCTTATCCCGACGCTGCAAGGATTAACCCAGCCGGTATTGGGTGTGTGTCTGGGCATGCAGTTGATGGTTGAGCAATCAGATGAAGCCACTACTGGCACCATCGACTGCTTAAAACTGCTACCCGGCCATGTTAAACGTATGCAGGCTGGCGAGCTGCGTTTACCCCACATGGGCTGGAATACCATTAGCCCGGTGGGCGACTCGCCGCTGTTTAAAGGGTTAGGTGAAGGCACTTATTTTTATTTTGTGCACAGCTTTGCCGTGCCGGTTTATGAGCACACTCTGGCGAGTTGCGAGTACGGCCAGACCTTTTCGGCTGCTATCCGGCACAATAATTTCTTCGGGGTGCAATTCCACCCTGAGCGTTCAGGTGAAGCCGGCGCGCAACTGCTAACCAACTTTGTGAACCTATAATCATGATTATACCTGCTATCGATTTAATCGACGGCGCCGTGGTGCGACTGTACCAGGGCGACTATAACCAAAAAACCCAGTATACCCTTGACCCTGTTGAGGTTGTGCACAGCTATGCTGATCAGGGTGCCGAGTGGTTGCACATTGTAGACCTTACCGGTGCCAAAGACACAGACAAACGTCAGTTAGAACTGATCCGCGCCATGGTGGATACCAAGCGTATGAAATTCCAGTCTGGCGGTGGCATTCGTGAAGAGCGCGAAGTAGCCCAACTGCTTGAATCCGGCGTGAGCCGCGTGGTCATTGGCTCGCTGGCGGTAAAACAAACCGAGCTGGTAAAAAGCTGGGTAAAACAGTACGGGCCGGAGCACATTGTGCTGGCGCTGGATGTTAATATCGACGATGACGGCAATAAGTTTATTGCCACCCACGGCTGGCAGGAGAATTCTGGCGTATCACTGGAACAAATCCTTACCGCCTTTGCCGAAGTGGATGCCAGGCACGTGCTATGCACCGATATCAGCCGCGACGGCACGCTGCAGGGTTCTAACGTTGAATTGTATACCGAAGTAAGTAAACAGTTCCCGAATGTTAGCTGGCAGGCTTCCGGCGGCATTGGCGGGCTGGATGATATCCGCACCCTACGCCCCACCGGTGTGGGCGGTGTTATTTTAGGCCGGGCATTACTGGAGGGTAAATTCACCGTTGAGGAGGCAATCGCATGCTGGCAAAACGGATAATTCCTTGTCTGGACGTTCGCGACGGCAAGGTCGTGAAAGGCGTTCAGTTTCGTAACCACGAAATCATTGGCGATATTGTGCCACTGGCCGAGCAGTATGCCAAAGCCGGTGCCGACGAACTGGTGTTTTATGATATTACTGCCAGCTCCGATCAGCGCGTAGTGGATAAAAGCTGGGTGAGCCGTATTGCGCAGGTGATTGATATCCCGTTTTGCGTGGCTGGCGGCATAAAGTCTGTTGAAGACGCCGGTCGTATTCTTGAAATGGGCGCAGATAAAATTTCGATTAACTCCCCGGCCCTGACCAATCCAGAACTGATCAATGAACTGCACGATGTATATGGCCAGCAGTGCGTGGTAATTGGTATCGACAGCTTTTATAACGAAGCCAACAATCAGTATGAAGTGTACAAATTTACCGGCGATGAAAGCCGCACTCAGCAAACTGCCTGGCAAACCCTGGACTGGATCAAAGAAGTGCAGTCACGTGGCGCCGGCGAGATTGTACTTAACTGCATGAACCAGGATGGCGTGCGTAAAGGCTATGATATTGCGCAGCTGGCAGCAGTGCGGAAAGTCTGTAACATTCCACTGATTGCTTCAGGCGGTGCCGGTGCCATTGAGCACTTTACCGAAGTATTTAAGACGGCCGATGTCGACGGCGCGCTGGCCGCCTCGGTGTTCCATAAAGCCATTATTAACATCGACGAATTAAAAGCGACTCTGGTGGCTGCTGGAGTCCCCATGCGCCAGCGTTATACGGTTGGTGAATAAGGAAACAACTATGATAATTACACAAGACACCCAGAGCCAGTTAGCCTGGGACAAAATGGATAACCTGCTACCCGCCATCGTGCAGGATGCAGTAACCGGAAAAGTCTTGATGCAGGGTTATATGAACCCGGAAGCTCTCGAGGTCACCCTAAACAGCGGCAAAGTCACGTTTTTTAGCCGCTCTAAGCAGCGCTTATGGCAAAAAGGCGAAACCTCCGGTAACACGCTGGATTTAGTTAGTGTTAGCAGCGATTGCGATGACGATTCATTACTCGTATTGGCAAACCCTAATGGCCCGACCTGCCACACTGGTGCTGAGAGTTGCTGGTTTGATGGCGACGTTGCTGATTATACCTTTGTAGGCGATCTGGAGCGAGTACTGGCAGCGCGTAAATCAGCCGACCCGGCGTCGAGCTACACCTCCAAACTGTACAGTAAAGGCGTAAAGCGCATCGCGCAGAAAGTAGGTGAAGAAGGCGTTGAAACTGCGCTGGCGGCCACCGTGATGGATAAAGAAGAACTGCGTAATGAAGCGGCTGACTTACTCTACCATTTAACGGTATTGCTCCAGGCCTGTGATATGTCGGTATCGGATGCGGTCAACGTACTCAGAGAGCGCCATAAAGGCTAACCACAACGACTAGAACAAAGGCTGCCGGAAGGTGGCCTTTTTTGTCTCACTGATAACCGAGTTCGCGGGCGGCAATCTCAAGGCGCTTTACTATCTGTGGGTCCATATCACCATTAGCCGCCAGATAAGCCACTACAGACAATTCCGGAACGGCCTGCACAACTTTGATATCCACAGCCTGCAAACCTGTCAGCTCCGCTGTGCTTTCAATGAGGTTCGGATCTTCGATAATGATATCGACAGTGCCTAGCTTTAACTGCTGCCACGAACACAGAATATCGGCGCATACCAGCAGATCATGACCTTCCACCAGGCCTTTGCTAACCAGCCATGACTCAGCGATATCACCTCGCTGAGCGGCTGCCGACAGGCCATTCAGATCAAGCTTGTTTTCGAGCTGGATATCCTCTCGCCTGGCAAGCGCCAGAATACTCAGATTAAACCTGGCAACCGGCGCAATCCAGTGAAATCGACCTTCCCGCTGAGGCGTTTTTGCAATGGAGTAAATCAAAGCACGACTGGAGCGTTCGACGTTTAGCATCGCCCTGGCCCAGGGATATATCTTAAACTCAGCGGTAAGCCCGGCATGGGAAATAATGTTGCGAACCCGCTCAGTAGCAATACCACTAACCTGATCGCCCGCCTGATACTGATAAGGTGGTGACACTTCGGTAAACACCACCAGCGAGGGCGTATTGGCGAACGCCTCTGTTATACTGAGTGCAAATAAACAAAAAACACTGACTAGCTGGCGAAACTTCATTGAGGACAGCGACTCATAAACTACATCGTATAAGTGTAAACCGATGTGGCCTATTTGCCCAGTTCACAGCATGAAGAAGTCTGCTCAACAGACCAGCATCCTACCAGCCATTTACCCGCGACCAGATAGCCGATATGTTGCCGTCATCACCAATGACATGGTATTGAGAATACTGAGCTGCCGTGGCACAGGCATGAATCGGTAAAATACGCAGTAAACGGCCATAACCAAACACAGACTCAGGCGGTGTAAGATTATCGCGATGGCTGATAATGCCGTGTTCCTGATTGGTGGCACTTACGTACCAGCCATCCAGTAGCATGCCGTTCTCATCGCACACCAGTCCATAACCACAGTCCTGCTGCTGTGATGCCGTGCCCTGATCCCGCGACAAGGCCATCCAGCCAGCATCAACAATCACCCAGTTTTTATCGGCCTGGTGGCCGATTACGGATGTCAGCACAGACAGAGCAATATCATCAGTTTCACACACCCCAAGACCGGCCATGACACAATCAAATGTGGCATAAACACCGGCTCGAAGTTCATTGATACCGGTGTGCTTTATGCCGGCTAAAGCCGTGGGGGTTGAACCTGCCGAAACCAGCTCACAGGGTATTCCCGCTGCCAACAGGTTAGCTGCAGCGTTGGCAATACGTTCACACTCTTGTTGCCCCATCGCCTGTTGCGAAGCTTTGGTGTCACAATCGTAGGAGGCCCCGGCATGAGTCATGATGCCTCGAAAGTGAATATTCGGAGCTGCTGATAAAGCTCTGGCGCAAGTAATCAACTCGTCGGACTGAGGTAATAACCCGGCGCGATGGTCGTCCACATCCACTTCCAGCATCACCGATAAAGATAGCTCTAACTCACCGGCGTACTCAGCTAATGCATTCACCGCGGCCAGACTGTCAGCTATCACCGTGAAATCCCGCGCCAGTCGTTGAATGGCGGCTAACTGGCCGAACTTGTTGGGAGACAGGCCCACTGCGTAGAGAATATCGGTATAACCGGCGCTGGCAAAAGTAGCCGCTTCTGCCAATGTTGACACCGTGATGGGGCCTGAGGCTGGCGCGTAATATTCTGCCGCCTGCAGTGATTTAAGGGTTTTAACGTGCGGGCGAAGCGTAAGTTGTTCACTATCCGCGACGGCCTGCATTCGCTGGCAATTGCGGCGGAACTTATTCAGGTCGAGCAGGCACGCTGGCGTGATAAGTTGTGCTAATGAATTCATAAAAACGGCAACCAGTAAATCAGTGTCAGGTTTGCGCTGGCCAGGCCGAACAGCGACATCACGGTTAACATCATGCCTGCGACTCGTTGCCAGGTTGCGCCCACAGAGTGACGCAAACCGTAGGCATGCAATACGCGGCCAATGACCAGGGATGCGCCGAATAGATGAATCAGCCAGGGAATTTCCGTACTGATTTCCAGGATGGCCAGCAGCAGTAACGTGAGCGGCACATATTCAGCAAAGTTACCGTGAACCCGAACGAGACGCTGCAGTACTTCGTCGCCGCCGTCACCCACGCCAATTCGATTGCTACGCCGGTGAATAATCACCAACGCGGTAATATACAAATAGATAAATGCCAGAATACTGGCATAAAAAGCAGTAACCGGAAGTACGATCATCTTTTCACTACTATCTTCACGTTAGAGGCGGTTATTGTGACAGTGAAATGGGTGAAGGGTAAAGCAATGATTGCGCTGTTCGTTGGTTAGCAACAACGGCAAACAAAAAAGCCGCTGTAAATCAGCGGCTTTTCAATTCTGCAAGAGGCCGGATTATCCCAGCAGCTCACCTAATTGCTTGCTTACCGTTTCTACCGGCTGAGTGCCGTCGAGCTTGTGGTAAGCACAGTTACCAGCTTCGGCTTCAGCACTGTAGTAATCAACCAGTGGCTGTGTTTGCTCGTGGTAGATACCTAAGCGTGCGCGAACGGTTTCTTCTTTGTCGTCATCACGAATGATCAACTCTTCGCCGGTTACGTCATCTTTACCTTCCTCTTTTGGAGGGTTGTAGACAACGTGGTAAACCCGACCTGACGCAGGGTGAACACGACGGCCGCCCATCCGGTCGACGATAACGTCATCCGGTACATCAAATTCGATAACATGGTCAACTGCCACACCAGCTTCCTTCATGGCGTCTGCCTGAGGGATAGTGCGCGGGAAACCATCGAGCAGGAAACCATCTTTACAGTCATCCTGAGCAATGCGCTCTTTTACCAGACCAATAATGATATCGTCGGACACTAATTTCCCTTCGTCCATGACTTTCTTTGCTGCTAAGCCCAGTTCTGTACCAGCCTTAATAGCACTACGAAGCATGTCACCTGTAGAAATTTGCGGGATACCATATTTGCCCATCAAAAATTGCGCTTGTGTACCCTTACCGGCTCCCGGTGCACCGAGAAGTATAATTCGCATATTTGCGCTCTCCGCTTATTTATTTCATAACTGTGAGGCACTTTACACACTACCATTCGGCGTGACAAGTGCTCAGCTGGTCTTGTCTGCTGTCTTACGACTAATAGCGTATGTAAATTGAACTATTGAACAATGTCGACAGAAATCCTTAACAGCAATGCTAATTTTTGCGGTAGCTATAAGCGTTACCGGCGTTGCAGTCACTCCCTAAATGCCCGAATTTGCAAGCAACCCAGCTTGTTAAGCTTTGCATCATCAAGCTGAATTAAAGCCAATATAAACCACACTAATAATTTGTTACCTGCAAATCTGTAGATTAGTGAATTAATGTTGTCGACATCACAGGTACACGCTAAAAAAACGGGCAGGTAAAAACCTGCCCGTTATATTCAGTGCTTTGCTGCTGACTTACTTAGAAAGACTCATCAGTAGGCCATTCAGGTTGCGTACGAAAGTCGCCGGGTCTTTAAGACTACCCTGCTCAGAAAGTGCCGCCTGATCAAACAATACTTCTGTCCAGCTCTTAAATACCGTTTCGTCCTGTACGTCGGCCAGTAACTTCACTAACTGATGTTCAGGGTTGAGTTCAAAGTGATATTTCACTTCAGGCACTGGCTGACCAGCAGCTTCCATCAGCTTCATCATTTGCGTAGTCATGCCGTTATCGTCAGCCACGATTACCGCTGGTGAGTCGGTTAAACGGTGAGTGAATTTAACGTCGATAACTTTGTCGCCCAGCGCGGTTTTAGCACGCTCAAGCACACCTTCTACCTGCTTTTCGGCTTCTTCGTGAGCTTTCTTGCTTTCTTCGTCTTCAAGATCATCTAAATCCAGATCGCCACGGGCAATCGACTTCAGCTGCTTACCATCAAACTCGGTCAGATGTTGCATTAACCACTCGTCGATACGCTCGCCCATCAACAGTACTTCAATGCCTTTCTTCTTAAAGATTTCCAGGTGAGGACTGTTTTTGGCCGCCTGGTAACTGTCGGCAGTCACATAGTAAATCTTATCCTGACCTTCTTTCATACGAGAAATATAGTCAGCCAGAGATACTGTTTGGTCACTGCTGTCGTTGTGAGTTGAGGCAAAACGTAACAGACCAGCTACTTTCTCTTTGTTGGAGAAGTCTTCCGCCGGACCTTCTTTCAGCACGTTACCAAACTCGTTCCAGAACGACTGGTATTTTTCGGCGTCATTTTTCGCCATACGCTCCAGCATTTGCAGTACACGCTTGGTGCAACCAGTGCGCAGTGACTGGGTGATCTTGTTGTCCTGCAAAATTTCACGGGATACGTTTAGCGGCAGATCGTTGGAGTCGAGCAAGCCTTTTACGAAGCGCAAATAGGTAGGCATAAACTGTTCAGCGTCATCCATAATGAACACGCGTTGAACGTACAGCTTAAGACCGTGGGTTTGCTCACGGTTCCATAAGTCAAACGGGGCTTTGCTTGGGATATATAACAAGCTGGTGTATTCGGTTTTACCTTCCACCTTGTTATGTGCCCAGCTCATCGGCTCGGCAAAGTCGTGAGAAACATGGCGATAGAATTCAATGTATTCTTCATCGCTAATTTCTGACTTGTCGCGAGTCCACAATGCAGTGGCTTTATTAACGGTTTCCCATTCGCCTGGCTGGGCCGGGATCTTCTCTCCGTCTGGTCCTTCCTGCTCTTCTACCGGCGCTTTCCACATGCGCACAGGAATACTGATATGATCGGAGTATTTGCTGATGATCGAACGCAAACGCCAATCATCGGCGAATTCTTTTTCGTCGTCGCGCAGATAAAGCGTAATCTCTGTGCCGCGTTCGGCTTTTTCGATATCACCTACAGTGAATTCACCTTCACCCTCAGAAATCCACTCTACGCCCTGATCAGCAGACTCGCCTGCAGCGCGGGTGCGAACGACGACTTTATCGGCAACGATAAAGGCAGAGTAAAAACCAACACCAAACTGACCAATCAGCTGGGAATCCTTGGCTTTATCACCAGACAGTTTGCTGAAAAAGTCTGCGGTGCCCGACTTTGCAATAGTACCGAGGTTGGCAATGACGTCGTCGCGGCTCATACCAATACCGTTATCGCTAATGGTGATGGTACCCGCTTCTTTATCAACGCTCAGTTTAACGCACAGATCACCATCATTTTCGTACAGGCTATCATTTTCCAGCGCCTTAAAACGAAGTTTGTCAGCGGCATCTGCTGCGTTAGATACTAACTCGCGTAAAAAGATTTCCTTGTTTGAATAAAGAGAATGGATCATCAAATGCAGAAGTTGTTTTACTTCTGTTTGAAAGCCATGAGTTTCTTGATGGGCCACTTCAGCCATAAACCAGAGTCTCCTAGTCAGTTTATTTATTTTTCAACAAGACAAGTGAGGTCTCAGGACAAAAAATTCAACGGTAAAATACAAAAAATTGTTGGTTGGGTAGCAAAGTGCTGGCCATAAAATGGCTTAGCGGAATGGGTTTCGACGGTACTCAGAGTGACCGTCGACCTGAAAATGCATGGGTGAGTGTATTGCCGTCTATGTATTCAAGCTCGCCGCCAATCGGCACACCATGAGCAATTCGGCTGGCCGAAACATTGTGCTTTTGACACAGCTGACCAATATAATGGGCTGTAGCCTCACCTTCCACTGTAGGGTTAGTAGCCAGAATGACTTCGGCGTATTGCCCCTCGGTAATTTGTTTTTCGAGAATATCCAGACCAATTTCGGCAGGACCGATACCATCGATGGGCGACAGGTGGCCCATTAATACAAAGTAGGTACCTTTATACGCCATGGTTTGTTCGATAGCCATCACGTCCTGCGGACTCTCCACTACGCAAAGTTGCTGACTGTCGCTACGTTGGGGATGCTGACAGATTTCACACAACTCATTCTCAGAAAAATTACGGCACTGTTTGCAATGACCGATATGCTCCATGGCGTTGTGCAGAGCCGCGCTGAGCGTTCTGCCGCCTTCACGGTTACGCTCAAGCAACTGAAACGCCATGCGTTGGGCCGTTTTATTTCCCACACCCGGTAAGCAGGTCAGGCTATCGATTAACTCTGCCAGTAAAGGACTGTATTTCATAATAGTGTTACAACACAATTGGAAGCCTGATAAGGCATTGATAATTAATGAAGCGGCACTAAATAATACGCTCTACGGCTACTTCATCTATTCGATTTCGAACGACACTATACAAGACCCCATTTTAAGCGTAAACCTTTTGCATCGGTGTATTCAGAGCGATAAAACTTACACGTTAACCAGGCTGTTGCTTTGTCAAAGTTTAAGGCTGTCTCTCGCAGTGAAACGGGTTTAGCTCTTAAGCAGTTTAACTCTCCGTTATTTATCCGTTCATCATCAAATACACTGGCTTCATCATGCATTACCTGACAATTTTCTAACCGCGCATTATGTTCTGCGTTATCCGGGACCAGACAAAATTTGGAGCTCATGTGGGTAGCATCAGAAAAGTGAAAAGAACTGTATTATTAATAAGTGGACTAGTAATTTGTATAGCCAGTTATGCCAACAACGCTGAGGAGAATGAGGGATTAAATGAACAAGTTAATGCTGCATTTCACTATTTGGTACAAGGGGATACCAGACGTGCTTCAAAGTTGTTAGCCGAACAGGAAAGAATAAAAGATGACAATCATCAGTTAAGCAAACTGGCTATCATGCTGCAAATTGAACTGAAGGATAACGATGTAGCGGAGAGGCTGTTGCTTAATTTTGAGTCTCGTTTTGCGGATAATCCCGATACCTTCGCATTTGCCGCCGATGCCTGGCGCGACCTTGGCCATCAGGCGGGAATTTTCTCTAAATTCGGGTTTTATAAGAAAGGTGTGCAGGCTAAGTTACGCGCCGGAGAAGTAGGCCCTGACAATGCTGAATATGTAGCCCTACGAGCCGGGGCCTCTGCGCACGGAAGTAGTTATGGTGCCGATGCGTCCTTACAAAAAACCTTAACCGACAAAGCCATCGCTCTGGATAAAAAGTGGGGCTATATCGCCAAACTGAACTACGCACAAAATACGGATGATCAACAAAGTGGCTTGGCCGCAGCTAAGGAAGCTGTGGAAGAATTTCACGACGACTTTGTCGTGCTCGAACGTGTGGCGCAGTATTACTGGACAATAGATAATCTGGCCCAGGCACAACAAACGTTTGCGCAGGCCTGTGAGTATCCTCCGGTGCAAAGCTGGTACCGGGAAGTGAAATGGATCAATGCTTGTTATCAGGTAGCGGTGTTTAGTCAGGAACACGGATTGGCTGTAAAACCGGGTGAGCAAGCCCTTAACCGATTACTCGCAACCTATAAACTGCCCACCAGACAGAATGTCGAAATCGCCGGCTTATTACTGGATATTGCGCAACAAGAAAATAGCCAGTTAGCCGTACAGCGTCTGAATCAGGCGATAACTTATGCAAATGACGAGGCTTTGGTGTAAGCGATCAATATAGACCCGGATCACCCCATTTTATCTAAGTCGCTCGTTAATTTTTTGTCCGCGAATCTCTCTTTCCAGACTCTTGGCGTCAGGTCGAGTACGTCTTTGGCCGGATGCAGTGCTACACGCTGCAATACATCCACGAGGTAATGGTAGGGATTGACGCCTTGCAGGCGGCAAGTCACCATCAGGCTTTGTAATATGCCCAGTTGTTCAGCCCCGAGTTCGGACCAGCAGAACAAATAGTTTTTTCTGCCCATGGGAATAACCCGCAGTGCCCGTTCCAGATGATTGGTATCCAGGGGTAACGCCGGGTTACTCAGGAACACCTTGAGTTGGCTCTCCCGCTCATGCGCATAGTGAAGCGCCTTGGCGAAGGGGGATTTGGGCAGTAAATCGGTGCGCTGGCGTTGTTGGTAGACCCACCGGAAGAACTCAGTGACTAAGGGTTCGCTGTGTTGTTGCCGGTAGGTATGGATATCAGCCAGGTCTGATTGCTTATCCCGGATGTGTTTTTCATGCCGGTAGAGCGTGGCGATGATATCCAGTGCCTGTTGCGCTGTTTGCGGCTCACTGTCGAGGGCTTTTTCAAAGCCTCTGCGCATGTGTACCCAACAGGCAGCGTGCACAATCTGCAGTTCGTGTTGATTTAATTGTTCAACCGTTTTGGTGTAAGCGGCATAGCCGTCGGTCAGCAAGGTACCGGTAAAGTCCTGTAGCTGTGCTTTGGCATGCAACATGCCCCGGCTGTGACTCCAGGTAAACGCCACCTCATCACTGTCACCGTACATCGGCCAGAAGTAGGTTTGTTTCATTTGCCCCGGTTTTCGGCCAGCCCCTTTGGTACGCCCGGCTTTAATGGGCACTTCATCCATGGTCAGTATGTTGCTTTGCAGAATGTGCTGCCACTGGGCCTTGGCGATGGGCCGAAGCAGCTCAATGCCTTGTTGTATCCAGTTGATTAAGGTAGCCCGGCTAAGGGTGATACCGCTATCGAGCATCCGTTGATGTTGGCGGTGAAGCGGTAAGTGATATACCGCTTTATCCACCATCAGCCCAGCGAGTAGTGAGACATCGCAGTAACAGCCTTCCAGTACATTGATGGGGGCTGGGGTATCCTTAAGGGTTTGCGTGGTTTTATGACGCACGACCTGACGACGATACACCAGTACCACATAACTGCCGGGCTGTTGTGCTAAGCGACGGGTTTCTTTGATATCAACGACATCATACTGGTCGGCATTCGCCCCCTGTAACTCAGGCGCAGGCACATCAATAATCAGCTGAGGCACCGTCTCATCAAAACGCAGGCCTTCATCATTCACATCCGAGTCGCGACGTTGCTTTTGTGAGGAACGGGTATGGGCCTTCACCGGTTTGGTGTCTGCCGGTAAGGCGTGTGTCTCACCCTCATCAAACAAACTGCTCTGCGCCGGATTATCCACTAACACTTTTTCAGACTTACGCCCGAACAACTGGCGTTTAAGCCAGTCCAGTTGATGCTTGAGTTGCGCAATCTCCTCAGCTTGATGAGCAAAGGCAGCCTCAATTTCAGACGGTGAAAGGTGACTAATAGAATGTGTTTTCATGGCGTAAATTATAACAAAATCAGTCAATTAAATCGCCTGTTTTGTTTGTCTTTTTGCCAGTAAATGCCATCAATCAAACACTGTAACTGAGCACTGTTTAATGGTGTTTTTGCTGTACCGTCAGTGACTTTGGCGAAGGTGCCTTTTTCTAACCGTTTACTCCACAAACAATAACCGCCCTGGTAGTAATACAACACCTTGAGCTGGGTGCGGCGCTTATTGATAAACACAAACCAGTCACCACAATGCGCTTGCATCCCCAGTTTGCCCTGTACCAGTGCCGCCAGCCCATCAAACTGTTTGCGCATATCGGTATTACCGGTATACAGCCAAATACGCCCATTGGATAAGGGTAACATCAGGCAGCCCGGTTCATCCGCAGCACCACACCACCGGGTAATGCCAGTTCAATCTCCCAGACAGAGCCTGCGCTCTGGTTCGCACTTGCTGGCATATCAAAGGCAAGCCAGTTATCTTGCTGCGCAAGCGATTGGCTATCATCGCTCAGTTTTTTACGCCACAGATAGAAGTTTGATACTGTTAACGCATGCTGTGCACAAAATTCACTGACCGACAGTTCGCTTGCTGCTTGCTTATCAACCAATACCTGCCATTGCTCGCGTGTACGTCTTTTTGTTGCCATCGATTAAGTCTCCGTGAGTAAAATCTACGGGGACCATTTTACGGGGTAGCTCCGCCGGGAAAAGACGGTCTAAATTGATCGCTTACGCTTTGGTTAAACTCGCTACCAGGCGTCTGGCGATGTTAGATTGACTTACATAGCAGAGCTTATGTCCGGATGCTTATAAGATTCGAATTGAGAATGAATGAGCGAAGTTATTCGACAAATAAAAAAGCCGACTCAGACGTCGGCTTTTTCGTGTACTCAAAAATTAAAACGGCATTTTGAAGCCAAATGGGGCTTCGTTGCTGATTTGTGCTGAGATGTTGTTTTTAGGGGGGCTGTAGCGATTTAGACATCACTTTCATCACTCTATATTACTCTTTATTACTTTACTTTTGGCCCCTATTTGGCCCCTAATAATTCTTAGGGTTTACCTAACTAGCAACTCAACTATCAAGTCTAAATACCATCTTAGCGGAGTATACAAGAGACCTTATTTACCGTAAACACGTTCAATACTTTTTACGTGTTTACAGCTTACGTCACGTAGTGTGGTTCACAGGTTTAAACCTACAATTACTTACCAACAAATCAAAAACAGGCTTTACACTTTTATGTGTAGAACGCCTATTGTCATGCCATTTAGTGAGGTGGTTTAATTGAGTTGACCAGTCCAGTTAAGGATATAATTGAACTTTAGCTGGAGAAAGTAAATGGCCGGAAGAAAACGGTATACGAAAGAATTTAAACTGGATGCAGTGAGCCTGGTGCTAGATCAAGGTCACACGCGCTCTGAAGTCGCCAGAATGTTGGATGTGAGTCAGCAAATTATTGGTCGCTGGGTCAAAGAGTTTCAACAAGATGATGACGGCCATGCGTTCAGAGGGAACGGCAAACTGACGCCAGAGCAGGCAGAAATCAGAAAGCTTAAAGCTCAGGTAAAACAGCTTGAAATGGATAAACGCATCCTAAAGGAAGCATCGGTATTCTTCGCCAAAGAAATGAAGTGAAATACGCGTTTATCGCCGAGCGAAAGAATACCTATCCTGTTGACCGGTTGTGCCGGTTATTAGGCGTTAAGCGCAATGGGTTTTATCGATATATGAATACCCAGCATCAACCTACAACGGATGATGATAAACGAAAAGAAATAGTGGAATGGATGCGCAAGATTGCCAAAGCCAGTGAGCATAGCTATGGCAGTCGACGAATGCAAAAAGCACTGAATTGTTTGGGCTACCCTATCGGTAGACGTCTTACACGCCGACTGATGAAAGAAGCAGGTGTGCAGGTCCGTTACAAGAAGAAATACAAGGTCACCACAAACAGTAATCACACATTGCCTGTATTTGAAAATGTGCTGGACAGACAGTTTGATGTTGATTCACCCAATCTAGCTTATGTGCAGGATATTACCTATATCTGGACACAAGAAGGCTGGTTATATTTGGCCGTTGTTATTGACCTGTACTCGAGAAAAGTCGTTGGCTGGAGCATGGGGTCAAGAATGAAAACCAAATTGGTGTGTGACGCGTTAACGATGGCGATATGGCAGCGTAATCCAAAAGCGGGATTGGTTGCCCATTCAGATCGCGGTAGCCAATACGCTAGTGCAGACTATCGACGCTTGCTTAAAGGACACCAATTTGTTGGCAGTATGAGTCGTAAAGGTGATTGTTGGGATAATAGTGTGGTTGAGAGCTTCTTCGGTAGCTTGAAGCAAGAGCTAGTACACTGGAAACAATACCAAACTCGTTATGAAGCACAGCAAGATATACTGCGTTACATCACGACATTTTATAATCCTGAGCGGTTGCATTCGTATCTGGATTACAGGAGTCCAAATCAATATGAGGCGGACATTGCATATTCCGGCTTATCCGGACACCAGCACCGGTTTAATCCGGACGCCTGTTTTCCTCGCTTTTCTCTAATCCTATTTTTATCCTATCTGTCCGGATTGTGCCAGCTTTCTCATTGATTCTCCTCCCAACTCAATCCGATGGCTGTTGTGGATCAGCCTGTCCAGCAGAGCATCTGCCACCGTTGCATTGCCTATCATGTTGTACCATTCTTTAACCGGGAGCTGGCTTACCATGATTGTACTGGCTGTTTGATAACGATCCTCCAGTAACTCCAGTAGATGACCGGCTTGCTCCTGGTTCATCTTTTCCATTCCCCAGTCATCGATTACCAGCAGCTGTTTCTTTGATAAGGCGAGTAGCTGTTTTTGATAACTGCCATCCAGCCGCCCTGAACTCAGATCATCCAGTAAACGGCTAAGACGATAGTAACGAACGCTGTACGTCTGCTCACAGGCCTGGGTTGCCAAGGCGCAGGCTACGTAAGTTTTTCCGGCACCTGTTGGTCCGGTGAGTAGGATATTCTGGTGCTTTAGCAGGTAGCTCCCGGTTAATAGTTCACTTATCTGGATACGTTTTAGCCCCCGATCTTCTTTGTAGATAAGCTGATTGGGTGAGGCATCAATACGTAACTTGGCTTGTCGTTTCAGGCGTTCGATCCTGGCCTGGCTTCGCCCCAGTACCTCGCACTCAAGAAGCAGGCTAAGCCGCTCCTCGAACGTCAACTCAGCATAGGTGGAGAGTTGCTCTCGCTGTTGCTCAAGGCCCTTGGCGGCATGGCCAAGACGCAGGGTTCTTAGTTGCTCATTAAGCTGATTCATGTCGTTCTCCTAGTGGTAACTATTTGGGCCACGCACATTGCTGTGCTGGATATCCGGGGTGGTATGAGACTCACAAGATAACTGGCCTTCCCGGTGGTTTTTAAGCAGGTTTCTGATAAAGCGCAGATAGGGCTTATCTACCATCAGCGCATCTTTGCAGGCTTGTTCCAGGCGCACATCGCCGTATTTTTTGGTGAGATTAAGCAGGCCAAGGCAACTGCGGTACGCTTGCGCGGGATGATCTTTGGCGCTGAGCTGAGCACTGACAACCTGTCGGGTCGCAGCCCCAACATTGCCACCCCAGCTCAGCAGGCGCTCCGGTGACCACTTCTGGTACTGATGGTTGCTGGGCATATGCTCCGTGTGTGTACTGAGGCCGTGCGCTTTCTTGCTGGTCGGATGTTGAGACACCAGGTTTCCCTGGTGGTAGATCTGGATTAACCGCGCGTTCGCCTCCAGTTCAACATGCTGGCCTACCAGTTGATGAGGGACTGAGTAATAGTGCTGTCGGTATTCGATGTGATAGTCCGGTCCTACCTTGGCGCGTTTGCTTTCTGTATAGAGGTAGCGCTGGACCGGGAGAGGTTTCAGCGCGGGTTTATCCAGGCTGTCGAATAAAGCTTTGCGGCTGGCACCCAGTTGTTTCATCTCTCTTTGATTCAGCTCATCCATCAGCTCCCGGATCGCCAGATTTAATGCATGGAAAGTGTGGAATATGCGGTGGCGAAGACGCATCATGATCCAGCGTTCAACAATCAGTACCGCGTTTTCTGCTTTGGCTTTATCCTTCGGTTTATAAGGCCGTGCGGGCATCACCGCTGTACCGTAATGATTCGCGAGTTTACGATAACTGTCGTTGAGTTTCGGCTCGTAACGATCCGTTTTGGTGACCGCGGCTTTAAGGTTATCCGGGATCAGAAGCGCTGGCACGCCTGTGAAGTGCTCAAAGGCGTTTGCGTGCGCTTCCAGCCAGTGCTCCAGCTTTTGACTGGGGCAGGCTTCAACGTAGGTGTAATTGGATGCTCCCAACGTTGCCACAAAGATCTGCGCATACCGAACCTCTCCGGTATCAGGGTTCACGACCGGGATTGTCGGGCCACAGTAGTCGATAAACAACTTATCGCCGGCAGTGTGGATCTGACGCATACTTCGCTTTTGCATCTTATGCCATCGAAGGTAATGCTCACAGAACTGACTGTAACGGTAGGCTCTGTGTTGATGCTCGGCGACATATTCTTCCCACAGAAGCTGCTTTGTCATGCCCTTACGCTTAAGCTCGATAAAGCACTGAGCGAAATCAGGCATGATCTTATTTTGAGCTGCCGTTTTATCCCGATACAGGGCCTGCGTTAACTCGGTATCGGAGCAGTTGTCGGTAAGTGGCCAACGCAAAGCGCTTTGTTCAAAGCGCGTCAGGATATCAGAGATGGTTGAGCGTCCAGCTTTGGTACAGGCGGCGATCTTTCTGACAGACAAACCACATTCGAATTTAAGGCGCAAAATCTCTTTGATATTTGCCATAGATGTCCTCTTTTTTGTCATGTTCACGTCCTCGCTATAATTCAATTGATAACGAGGATAGTGACTAATTGATTTAAAAGAGAAAAGAGAGGTATTCCGGCATTCCGGACAATGATTCCGGAGTTAGACGAAAACTGGCTGGTTTATCCCGGAATCGGTGTCCGGATTAAAACGGAAAGGGTGTCCGGATAAAGCCGGAATCGATGTCCGGTTTGCTCCGGTGTATGCAGGACATGAAGAAATTGAAAAAAGTAGCTTAACTGGGTTGGTCAATTTTGGTTGACCACGTCATAGTAACTCTATGCTCTCTAACGTTAGTATAGGTTACATATATCTTCTCCTTAGCTCTTGATAAGGCTACATATATGGCGCAATTGTTTTCAAATGGTTCTTTTTGGAAATTCCAAAAAGCTTGGTCTTCAAGTCCTATGAAATACACATGTTGGAATTCTAGCCCTTTGCATTTATGTATGTTCATAATGTGAACTGAATTTTCAGCAGAAAATAGTTTAATCGCGCCATTAATACTACCTGCTTGTGCATACATATCCCTAAGGTGCAGTTCTAAAATTTGCCAGATCTTGGAGTAAAAAGCCTGGGATTTGTATTGCTTCCAACGACCTTTGATGTTCTTAAGGCCAAGAAAATGAATAAATTCGTGGGTATATGTAATGAGATCATCAATAGTGGTTGTTGACTGAATTGCATTTTGTTTGAGACAAATGAAATTAGCGATTAGAATTGTTGATTCTGCCTCTCTTTCGTCCCCTAACTCAATCTGGATTAAATTTCTGTGAATATCATACAACTCAGTTATAACTTGAGGTTTTGGGTACACTATTGCGTTTAAGAATAAAGTAAAAAGTCGACCAAGAGGCTCTTTTAAAGCATCCTGCAATTCACTCATTTCTAAGTTATTTATTCCTGCCTTTGTAAGTTCATCCCTGATTATTTTTGTATAATCCGAAGATTTTTGTTTGGTCAACACACAAATATCGCTTTCTTTTACGCCGCTTTGAAGTGAGCTTTGTATTTCGTCAACAAGGAATCTTGCTTCTTGAAGTTCGTCCTCAAAAAGGTGTACAGAACAATTTTCTGACTGATTTTGCAAAACAGTTAAAGGTTCAACTTTGCCTTCAACGAACTCTAGAACTACAGTTAACACGTCCTGTACTTCCTCTGACGCTCTGTGATTTTTTAAAAGTAGTTTTTTTGTGGCTGTGAAATCACTAAGAAAATCTGTAAAAACAGAGCAGCGCGCTCCGGCCCATAACATAATGCTTTGGTTAATATCACCTACTACAATTACATTTGTTGAAGTTCTACAGAACAGAAGTTTCAACAGGGCATATTGTTCGTCAGTTGTATCCTGAAATTCATCAACAAAAACATAACTATAAGCCATTGAAAATATGTTTTTTATATCTTCTCTCTGCCTTACTATTTTCAGTGCCAATGAGGGCAATTTACCCATGAATATCTTATCAAAACCGTTTGCTTCTTTTGAATCCAAAACAATATCATAGTTGTCTGCTGGTCTTTCCGGCTTATCCAGATTATGCTTGAATCTGTCTACGATACTTTTACAGAAGCCGTGAAATGTGAATGAATCAAAACGTTCGGATTTAAGTCCACATCGGCTATTGATCCTTTTTTTTATGTTTTCTTGTGCTTCTGTTTTGAAGGTTAGAGATAATATTCGCTTGGGCCAAGCACATCTGTTTGTTACAAATAGATAGTTAGCTTTTTGTGCTAGTAATTCTGTTTTACCAGCACCCGCACCAGCCAATATAGATAGAGAGCCATCAAAATTTATGATTTCCATAAACTCTTTGGTTGGGACAATGCCAGGGGAAGGATTCCAGTCCACCATTATTCGATAACCTGCTCAGCGAGCTTTACTATCCTTTCCAACAATCTGATTAACTCTGGAGGAAGCTTTGCTTTTATCTCCTCGGCATCATACTTTTCTTCTATTTTTAGCATCATTCGAACATGTGATGCAGGTTTACTCTTGCTTGATAAAAACCGATAACGATACCAAAGGAAATTTCTTTCCCAGTCATCACCAAAAGCAAAGCGCTTGCCTGCGTTTCCTTTTTTAAGTACAGCTTTCGTTAAAGAAGCTTGTCTTTTGGCTAAATCGGAATCCTCTTCATCGTCCTTCCCTTGGTTTGGCCCACGCTCACCATACTCTTCGTCTTTTTCACAAAAAATATCAGGAAAAGCGCAAATCATTGAATAATCGATATCCAAGGGGCTTGAGAAAAATACATTATTTTCTTCAAGCTTTGAGACTAAATTGATCTTTTCGGTTTCAGAACTGCCTTCGATGCTATACTCAATCACAAAGTCAGCTGGATTGTTAGCAGAATCCCAACTAGGGATATCCTTTAATATGCCACTATGCAAATACCGTACATTCGGATTAAATTTTGATAATTGCTCTATAGAGTACGAAAGCCTCCCAAAACCTCCCCCATTCCTGTCAATATCAAAATCTAGTAGCGTAACAAAAGGAATTTTCAGTGCATTTAATAGCCGCCAAAAATGATTTACATGTCTTCCACCTAAAGGCACTACTGAAATCGAATGCGAATCAACATCAGTATCATAGATTTCTAATAATCTTGGTAGAATTACTTGCTCACTATCACCTTCACCTAAGACAACCAGCTTCGTAAAATAGATTTCTGGATATGCCTTGACGGCTTCACTTACATATTTTGCTTGTTCATCACTATCTTCGGGTAGGGTTAATGATTGAACATGGGTACTCTTAGAATCGTAGTCTAAGCGGAAATGCCTGATTTGGACTGGCTCGACTCTTCCTACCAATGAAGGAGAGTGAGTAGAAACAACAGCTTGGCATAATTCACTAGCACCATACTCTTTTACCAACTTGATAATTCTGCCCAAGTAATGAGGTGATAGGTGATTTTCTGGTTCCTCTAAAGCAATCAAGCTAAAGATAGGAAGTTTCATCTTATCAGGGTCGAAATTAACTTTGTCCCCCTCAATTAAGGCTTTTCTGGTAGCTTGATCTATCTCGAATAGTGCTTTTGTTAGCGCAAAATATACTAATGATTTTTGTCCATCACTTAGGCGGCTAGTCTCTACCTTATTACCGCTAGCATCTGGCATGAACTGAAGTTGTATAAGTTTAAGTATTTCATCAATATCGCCAACGGGAAAATTAAGAGCTGCCTCATTAAGATGCCGCCCTTTATAAACTCTTTTCCAGTTATCATTAATTGCCTGGGCAATTTGTACTAAAGCTGGGTTTTCATTTGTGAGTTTATTCAACTCTTGGGCTTGGGTTTCAAATTTTACTTGTTCACCTTCTTGCCATTTTATGGCTCTAAGTAGACGCCCTAAAACTGCTTTTGATGAATACTTTAATTGAACCAGCGGATCCCGATTAGCAGGTACGTAATGAACTTGAATACCATTTCTTTGAACCGCTGATAACCGATGTTTATTATTATCGTCAGGTTCAGGCATATCACCGTCAATAACCCATAATTTTTCTTCTACATCGCCCAACGGGCTGTAATCAAAAGTAAGATTAGCCTCAAGTCTCACTCTAAAAATAACGCTACCATCATCACTTGCGCTGGTTAAACCATTAACAAGTGCGGGAATAGAAATATTCCCGTTAATTTTTTCAAAGGAAAACCAGGCTTCGACGACTAAGTTTTTTGAGGTAGATTTTTCACTTTCATCAGATAGGTGAAAATCTGAAGGCACTATACCTCGAAGAGAATGGTCTACGGCAAATAGTTTATTTAACGCTTCGAGGGCTGTGCTTTTTCCAGTGCCATTATGTCCAATAAATGCCGTGACACTATTATCAAAAAGGATGGTTTGTGGCTGCCCGTTGGAAACGCTTTTAAAACCCGATATGTATAGTTTTTTCAATTTCACAATAAATTCGCTTTAATATAAATCCATTAATCTCAAAGCCCACTCATAAGTGGTTTGCATTTTTTTGTTGCTTCATACGACTTCACTTATCAATTCTATCAAGTTCGTTTTAGCTATTACCCAAGTTGTTTGATATTGAATCTGAGAATTTGATCTGCATCGTCTGAGCAGACGAAAGACTCTGTTTTAATCTTTCACAAACTGAAAATAACTTTTTAATTTTCTCAACTAACCTGTATTGCTCCGCTAACGGTGGAAGCGGGAATGCGTACAGTTTTACACTATTTGCTGATAAGTTGGGTTGCGCCGAGCCATTGTCAAACCTGAATATCTGGCTTCTACCAAAAGGGCTTATCAAGTACCAATATACAAATTGACTAAGCTCAAGTTTGTGCAACCTTATAATCATCAAAGACGAGGCAATAGCCCCATGATTAAAAGGTTCAACGAATGCTGTTTTCCCAAAAGTTGCGCCGCGCAAACAATAAACCAGATCCCCCTTTTTAACTTTACCGCTCCTCAGGGAATCGAATTTCTCCTGGGTAATAAAGTTCATTTCACTCTCGGAAAGAAGGCCATTTTTTGTAATATGACCTGTATTTATCCATGGAATACCCTCTGATACATATTCAGCTTTATTCGGGTAATTTTTCCCCCTATCACCATTTATAAATTCAGCTAATTCTCCAAACTTGCACCACTGCCAACCCGTTGGCAATTGAAACTCCATTTCGCTATCAGTAAGCAATGGTAACTTTTGTGTCTTTTTAATTTTCTTGTCTTTTATCTGCTGTTGTTTTTCTACAGCGATGCGCTCTAGCAGTTTTGATGCGGGTTCGTCGTTAGGGTCTTGTTTTACCAGTTTGCCCATTACTGCGAGTTGCAGGATGGTTTGTTTTAGCTGGTCGATACTGTCTTCTGTGGTAAAAAGCACGTCAAAGTGTTCGCTGATGCGCTGCCAGCTTTCGTTTAGCTCGTCTGCATCTTTTGCGTTGGTGAGTGTTTCTAGTAGTGATTTGACGAGTGTTTGATGCGCTTCGATACTGGCTTCGGTTTGTGACTCTAGTTGGTCGCAGAGAGTCATTAGATCATTGACTCTTTTTACTATTCTCGCTTGTTCTTGTAAGGGTGCTACTGGAACAAGGAGCGATTGTACTGCACTCGTATTCAATTCCACTTGTTTAGTAGAACCTGAAACAAGTGAGTTTTCATGATCTGGCGCTATTCTCATTTGCACTGTTGGAGAGGATATAAAGCACCACAAATACCAACTCTGAATACACAATGGTCTTATTACCGTAACATGTGAATCAGCTACAAGAATTTGGTTTTGAATATTTGGAAGCACATTTATCCTCCCAACAGTCCCCGTTCCAGTTGAATTCCATAGTAAATCAGACTCTTTTAAATACCTTTCTTCACCATAGCTTCCCAAGCTTTCATCAGCAATGAATCTAGCTTGAGCATCTGAGAAGCCTGAATTCTGAATACACTTTTGGGAAATAACTTTAACGTTGCCTTCTTCAGCATACTTCGGGCCTTTACCCCGTTGAATGTAAGAAGTTACGTCCTGCAAATATGTCCAACTCCAGCTTTCTGGAAGTTCAAAGGGTACATCACTTTCAGAAAACGTAGGCAATGCCTTCGGCTTCTTGATCAATTCATCTTTAATTAGACCTACTTTTTGAGCCTTGATTCTTTCTAACAGCAAGACAGCAGGTTCATCGCTTGGATCTTGATGAACTAGTTTCCCCCTTACGGCTAAATCTAATATCAACTCTCGCAGTTTCTTTATACCGTAAAGCTCGCGTTTATTAGAACTCCCCCGCCCTGAAGCTGATTTGGTTTTAATGGCTGATGTCCAGACATCCAGGTTTTCAGTAATGATGCTTTCTACTGACATTAGGCTTCGCCCTCAGAATCTGATGACAGAGCTTCAGCCAGTATGCCTTTTAGCTGATCGCGCAATGCCTGAATTTCTTGCTGCTGTTCTTCGTATTGCTGAAGCAGCTCGTCAGGATCGTGGCTTTCTACTTCGCCTACGTGTGGATTTTTAATATCGAGGTTAAAGTTGCGTTCGATGACTTCTTCGATAGAAACTTTCCAGGCTTGTTCGTTCTCTACGCGGCTGGCAAAGTCATCTGTTTCTGTACCCCACCATTCTTGTTCGGTTTGGAATTCTTCGAACTTCATTGGCTTGGTTTTGGAGTAGTTTTTTACGCCTTCTGGGTAAGGATGTTCGTAGAACCAAATCTCTTTGGTTGGTTTACCTTTGGTGAAAAACAGCAGGTTGGTTTTAATGCCTGTGTACGGGTTAAATACGCCGTTAGGTAGTCGAACTATGGTGTGCAGATTACACTCTTCTGTGAGTAGCTTTTTGATTTTGGTTTTAACACCTTCACCGAACAGTGTGCCGTCTGGCAATACCACTGCGGCACGTCCGCCGTCTTTCAATACTTCGATGATGAGCTGTAAGAACAGATCGGCAGTTTCACGTGTCTGCATATCTGAGGGGAAGTTCTTTTCGATTCCGTCCTCTTCGGTTCCACCAAATGGCGGGTTTGTAACGATAACATCAAACTCGCTATCCCAGTTTGAAAGAGGGCGGTTAAGCGTGTTGTCGTGTCGGATTTGCACAGGTACTTCAATACCGTGCAGCATCATATTTGTGGTGGCTAATAGGTGTGGAAGCTGTTTTTTCTCTACGCCGTGAATTTGGTTTTGCAGCGTTTTATGGTCGGCTACAGTTTTTACATATTTTGATTTAACGTGGTCAACTGAACACGCAAGAAATCCGCCTGTGCCACATGCCGGATCAAATACCTTATCGCCTAATTTCGGGTCTATTCGATCTACAATAAAACGGGTTACTGCACGGGGGGTATAGAATTCCCCTGCATTACCTGCACTTTGCAGATCACGTAAAATTTGCTCGTAGATATCACCGAATAAATGACGTTCTTTTGAGTCGGTAAAATCGATCTCATTGAGCTTGTTAATTACCTGGCGTAGCAGCGTGCCGTTCTTCATGTAGTTGAAGGCATCGGAGAACGCTTCGCGTACGATAAAGCCACGGGGGTTCTTATCGATTGGCGCTGTTAAGTTTTTAAGTGCTGGGAATAGGTCGTCATTCACGAACTCCATTAACTCATCGCCCGTGATCCCTTCATCATCGGCTGCCCAATTGCGCCACAGATACTTAGGTGGAATTGGCTCACGGTAGTCATCCATTTCAAATTCCAGCTCTTCTTCCTGGGCATCGAATATTTTTAAGAAGAGTAACCATGACATCTGGCCTAAACGCTGAGCATCACCATCAACGCCAGCGTCTTTTCTCATGATGTCTTGAATGGATTTAATAACGGTACTTATTGACATACTTTCTTATTTCTCTGATTCTTTATTTTGCAGCCTGAGCGGTGCTCAGGCTGATTTATTTGGTGTGGTGCTGTAGATGGCTTTTTCCAGTTCAGCTATGGCTGCTTCATATTCTTTTTTGCCACCAAAACCTTTTTTGGCAATTTCGATGGGACGGCCAAACTCTACAACTTTACCTGTTTTAAGGGCGTCTTTGCTTTCCAGAGCCTCTACGCCCTCATCACTGTATTTATTCAACAGTTCATTCAAAACGGCCTGCGCCATTTCGCTGTACTTGGTGAAGTAGTTGCGCTTTTTAACATTGTTTGCGCGTTCTTTGCGCGTTAGCGGAGGCTGGTCGAAAACAACGTGACATATCATATCAAATGGGTCTAATTCTTTCCCAATTTCTGCTTCCAATACTTCCCAAATAACACCTTCTGATGCTAATTCATCTATGATGACTTGTTTGCGCTCTGCGCTGTTCCAGCGCTTGATGAAATCATCAAGGGATGCAAAAGATTTCGTGAGAGTCTTCTTGGTATAGTCTTTAAATGACTCGGTAACGAGTTTGCCATCTTCATCATAATACTGAACACGCTCCCCTACTTTCTTAACCGCTACACCATTAATGTGATATTTGGTGACGGTGGTTTCTTCATCTTCGTCCCAACCTGTTTGTGGTGCATCTCCACCTTCAGAGAAATCAAAGTCATCATCGCTGCTAAGACTATCGGGGCTATCTGTAGTGCCTTCGGGTTCACCCTCTGTGTCGTGCCCGTCTAGAATATCGTTAAAATCAGAATCTTCATCATTGATATCACTGGGCTTAGTGTTGATAACTTTTTCAGGAATACCGTCAAAACGCTCATCTGCAAAAAGCTCTGTGGCCTTTTTGAAATCGAGGATAGTGAACCAGAGCTTGCCAAATTTGTCATCAATACGGGTGCCTCTGCCGATGATCTGTTTGAACTTGGTCATACTCTGAATGTTCTGATCGAGCACAACCAGCTTGCAGGTTTTGGCATCAACACCCGTTGTCATAAGTTCTGATGTAGTTGCGATAACAGGATAAGTGCGTTTGGGGTTAATGAAGTTATCCAGCTGGCCTTTACCAATGGCATCATCACCTGTGATCTTCATGACGTACTTATCATTTTTGGCATACTGTTCTGGGTTACAGTTAATTAGCGCCCTGCGCATTCGTTCGGCATGGTCGATGTCGTTACAGAACACAATTGTTTTTGCTAAGGGATCGGTACGTTTCAGGTAATTAGTAATTGTCTCTGCTACAAGTTGAGTGCGCTCATCGATGACCAAAGTACGGTCAAAGTCTTTCTGGTTGTAAATTCGGTCTTCTACTTCATTACCATGCTTATCAACCTGCCCTTTGGTTGGTCGCCAACCTTGCAAGTCGATATCCAAATCCACACGCACTACCTTGTAAGGGGCAAGAAAGCCGTCTTCAATGCCTTCCTTTAATGAGTACATATAAACTGGCTCACCAAAGTAGTCGATGTTAGACACTTCATCGGTTTCTTTCGGCGTAGCAGTTAAGCCGATCTGAGTAGCAGCGCTAAAGTATTCAAGAATTTCGCGCCAGGCACTTTCTTCAGATGCACTGCCTCTATGGCACTCATCAATCACGATAAGGTCGAAGAAGTCGGGATCAACCTGCTTATAGGCCTTCTGGCTTTCATCAGGGCCAGTTAAAGCCTGATATAGCGCTTAGTGAACTTCATAAGCAGGATCGACTCTTCTCCCTGATATTCGAGACATGGCTTGCCCAAAAGGCTGAAAATCGCCCGTTTGGGTCTGCTCGACTAATGCAGTCCTATCCGCCAAGAATAAAACACGCTTCTTCGCTTTAGCTTTCCACAAGCGCCAGATAATTTGAAAGGCCGTATAGGTTTTACCTGTGCCTGTCGCCATTACCAGCAAGATCCTGTCTTTTCCTGAGGATACTGCTTCTACGGTTTTATTAATTGCTTGTAACTGGTAGTAACGCGGCGATTTACCAGAACCATCGTCATAGTAGTCTTGCGTGATAATGGGTAACTGTGATTCTTTATAACCTTTATACGCACAGTATTTTGCCCACAATTGTGAAGGCGTTGGGAAGTCTTCTAGACTAATTTCAGTTTCAAGTTGCTGAGGATTCGTTTTGTCGTGAAAGATAAAACCGTCACCATTACTGGCGAAGATGAAAGGGACATCGAGTAACTTGGCGTAATCCAACCCTTGCTGCATTCCTTTGCCGATTTCATGCTTATTAGCTTTGGCTTCAATAACAGCCAGGGGCATTGAGGGTTTGTGATAAAGCACGATATCGGCGGATTTTACTTTTTTACGTGCAGCAACCATTCCACGAACGACAACTTTACCGTCACGCAGTTTCACTTCCTGACGGATCTGGGTCATATCATCCCAACCTGCTTGTTTAACCGCAGGCATGATGAACTTAGATATGATATCGGTTTCTGATAGCGCTTTTTTATTCACTGAACTCATACGTACTCCGTATACAGTTCACGTGAAGGGCCAAAGACAATTCTCTAATTGAGAACTGAGTTGATTCCCTTCAGCGTGACGAGATAGTCCTTTTGTGCGATGCTTGCGTGCATTCGTCTCTTATTAGACAAAAGTATCAGAACACCGCCTTATTGTCACTCATACGTACTGTAATCAGTTGTGCGACGATATAGTCTATTTTAAATAAATAGCTGAGGGTATATAGCCCCCTTTACTCGCGACGGCATACTTAATGTTCTTCATAGTAATTTGATGCTCTACACCAAAGTGCTTAAATATATCAACGAGGTTTTCAAAGACTTTATTCTTTTCTTCAATCTCAATCAGCATCGTTCGGTGAGGGTAACTGTAATCCTCCAGATAAAAACTTATTTCTACTAAGTATTTGTATTGCTCCGTGTAGAACAGCCTTAAAGAGACAAAATTAGAGGTCGCAGGTAGCAGGGATTCATTGGTGACACTTTTTTTGATTGACTGAGCATCAAATTTAAGCAGACTTTTTTCATTAAAAGGCTTCTCTAAACGGAACAGATCGTTGCCTTCCCATACGCATTTCCCGATAACCACATACTCTTGATTAGGTAGTTTTTTGCGATTCAGCGTTAGCTTTCTACCAAATTTAAATCCATCGTTAGCCTCAAAAATATGCGCAAATGAGTTAGACTGGCAAATTCTACTCAATTTAAATAACGCAATTAGTTCGAAGGTGTGCTGAGTTGGGTTGTAATAGTCCAAGTTCAAAGTGAAGCCAGGCTCAATTTGTTTACAGATACCGCGTAGAGTAATGAAATCCGAATTTGGAAAATCCCATCTGACTTCGCTACCAATTGCAATAGGCATAGTCACATCTTTTTGGTAATAAAGGTTTTCATAGAACTCTCTATTTTTGATTACCTTTTCGTCACTCAGCAAACGAAGGGCAGTATCGCACCAATGTTGAAAATAGGAGTGTGAAAGGAGTCGATTAAATAGCTTAATTTTATGCTCTTTCACCAGTCGATTATTTTTTTGTTCAGTTCCAGAAGTATTTTCTCCCCTTTCTACCATCGGAATATGCACATAGCCTTTAACTAGCCTTTCATCAACGTTTATGACATTTAATACGCTAGTTATAAAGCCCTCAGAATTTACCAGCGCAACAACACTCGCTAATTGATTGAGTAAACCGTTATCAATAAATGCTTTATTCACATTGCTAAGGCCTACTAACTCTGCCTCTACCCAGTGACCGCCCGAGGTCGAAGGTAAGCCATATAATTCTTGTATCACCTCCGACTCTTTTTCCGACAGCCGACGTCTACCAGACTTAATTTCACTAACTCGTGAAGGCTCTAAGTTCAAATCTTTGGCGACTTGACCACTGCTGGATATCGAGCACGCGTGTTCAATATAGTGTTTTGATATCTGCTTATTTAGTTTTGTTTCAGTTTCTTTCACAGCTTTCTCCTCGTTTTCGTCACCATACAATCGCAAACAATGAGTTACGTTAAAAGCGTAATTTATGTGTAATTTTTACACTTAAACAAAAAATCAAGTAAAACACTAAATCAATCCGAGAAACCGCTGACGCGCTATTCATCGACTTTTACATACAGATAAGCTCACGAAGATAGCCGTTAACGAAAAAGTTCTCCCTGTTTGACCCTTTTTAAGGCTGAAGACATAAAAGGAGAAATACATGAAATGTAATCGGCAATTTTTTATTGCATTGTTTGACGTACTTAGCTCACAACTAATCACGATTGGAGACATTCTATTTGTGATTTTTGTTGTCCAGCTAATAACTCAATTCGAAGTGGCAGAGAGTTATCCGTTTACCGGAATGAAAGGCTATTTGCTAATTTTGCTTATCTATTTATTATCTCTTGCTTGTCACTTACAAAGTGCAAGGCTGCGAAAAAAATAGAACGTTCTTGGAGCACCCGCTGGGTGCTCTTTTTTCGTCTAATTATTTGTCCATTACCACCCGCAACTTGCTTTTCGCTCTCATCGAAGATGCAAACAACGTAATCGGTACGATTATGTAAAAAAGCTTGAGCAAAGCTCAATAACGACTGCGCAGATAATAGTTTTGTGAAACAGAACAATTATCGGAGCCGGAGGCAGCATCGCAGATTTAGCCAGATTTCATTTTGCTTATGCAAAATTGCTTGTAATTACGGAGTAATTGCAAGCAACTGAAACACCAACGGTGTGAACTCTGCGATGGGGTATTCAAAGCGCAGCTTTCCCTGAGTAGAGCATGGTGGAATGTGGCTAAATCAGCGGTAGCTGACTCCGAGCAACGCTTCTGTCGAATTCGCGTAGCAATGAGTGCCTGAGCAGCGACGAGTCGCGTCCGCTCAGGCTTGCAGAAGTGTTGCTACAACGAAGTTGTTTGTGTTTTTCGTCAGAAAATCACTATTGCTAAGCACACTGCTTAGCGTTGCGAAGCTTGGGCATAGTGCAAAGCATTGTGCCCCACCCTGCCTATTTATCCTCGTGTGAATCTATTTACTTTCGACGTAAAAATACAGGAGAAAATATGAACTACGTTGAAAGAGCAATTGAAAAATCACTGACGCATATCATTATAGCGGGAGCTTCAGATCCAGGTACTTTGGGTATGCAAAGAGAGAATGCCGTTCTGGCAATTCTCGGGGTTTTTCGAGTTTCCAGTAAGAGCGTATTACAGCGTCACTTGGGACTTAGTCGAGAGGCAGTGAACAAACTCGTAAATCGCATGAAGAAAAAGCAGCTGATTACTTTGCACAGTTCTTTTGCAAACACTGATAAGGGATTTATTTTACTCACCTCACAAGGCATCAGAGAAGCTGAGTTTCTTTTGAATAGAGAGCTGCACCTTCGTTCTGATGCGAGCAGAATCAATGAGCGAAATTTAATACATGATCTCTCAGTTCAAATAGTAATTTTGGATTTAGCGAAGCGTCAAAAGATCACTGGATTCGCATCAGAAAAAGACCTCGCGATACTGCTTGAAAATCGAGGCAATGACCAGCGATTGGTCGATGGTTTAGTTGTAGATGCCGACACAGGGTGTACTGTCGCAATTGAAATGGAGACATCTAATGCAAAGAATAAGGGGAACGGCAAGCTCCGAGAGGGTATCCTCACTAAATATCTACAAGAGCTTGAAGACACTAATGGCTTATATGAGTTCGTTTACATGTACAGCCACAGACAGCGTTTTTTGACTCAGATCGAAAAGGCCCATTCGAAGTTGTTTTCAGCTAATCGCTCACAGTTCTCTCGTGAGCAACAAACTTTACTGGCGAGCCGCATTAAGTTTAAAGCTCAAGAATGTAATGTTATTTACGAACTCATGTTCAATAGTAAACGTCAGTTAGGCGACGACAAGTTAGAGTTAGTTCGGAAAGATTCATATCTACAACAGTTAGAACAACTCGAAAAGTTAGCTCACACAACAGGAGACAGAGTTATTCAAATCCGCCGTGACGGATTCATAGAAGCAGGAAAGTTAATGGGGTTGATTGAATAACAAAAACTCAGTTTGACCTATAGGGAGCCTGATGGCTCCCATCTTTTGTCCTCTATTGCTTCGACAACAAACGCAAATCGCGATGATTATTGCTCATCATCTACAGCCAGCACCTCTAGGCTGGCTGCGAACCGTGGCAAAAGCGCAGCCGAGGTTTACCGCACTTTCAATATCATTCCCATATGACTTAAGAATATGGCTAAAGAAAGTAAGACTGTGGTTCTGCATACTTAGATATATAGTAAGCGATCAATATAGACCCGGATCACCCCATTTTATCTAAGTCGCTCGTTAATTTTTTGTCCGCGAATCTCTCTTTCCAGACTCTTGGCGTCAGGTCGAGTACGTCTTTGGCCGGATGCAGTGCTACACGCTGCAAGACATCCACGAGGTAATGGTAGGGATTGACGCCTTGCAGGCGGCAAGTCACCATCAGGCTTTGTAATATGCCCAGTTGTTCAGCCCCGAGTTCGGACCAGCAGAACAAATAGTTTTTTCTGCCCATGGGAATAACCCGCAGTGCCCGCTCAAGATGATTGGTATCCAGGGGTAACGCCGGGTTACTCAGGAACACCTTGAGTTGGCTCTCCCGCTCATGCGCATAGTGAAGCGCCTTGGCGAAGGGGGATTTGGGCAGTAAATCGGTGCGCTGGCGTTGTTGGTAGACCCACCGGAAGAACTCAGTGACTAAGGGTTCGCTGTGTTGTTGCCGGTAGGTATGGATATCAGCCAGGTCTGATTGCTTATCCCGGATGTGTTTTTCATGCCGGTAGAGCGTGGCGATGATATCCAGTGCCTGTTGCGCTGTTTGCGGCTCACTGTCGAGGGCTTTTTCAAAGCCTCTGCGCATGTGTACCCAACAGGCAGCGTGCACAATCTGCAGTTCGTGTTGATTTAATTGTTCAACCGTTTTGGTGTAAGCGGCATAGCCGTCGGTCAGCAAGGTACCGGTAAAGTCCTGTAGCTGTGCTTTGGCATGCAACATGCCCCGGCTGTGACTCCAGGTAAACGCCACCTCATCACTGTCACCGTACATCGGCCAGAAGTAGGTTTGTTTCATTTGCCCCGGTTTTCGGCCAGCCCCTTTGGTACGCCCGGCTTTGATGGGCACTTCATCCATCATCAGGATTTTGCTTTGCAGAATGTGCTGCCACTGGGCCTTGGCGATGGGCCGAAGCAGCTCAATGCCTTGTTGTATCCAATTGATTAGGGTAGCCCGACTAAGGGTAATGCCGCTATCGAGCATCCGTTGATGTTGGCGGTGAAGTGGTAAGTGATACACCGCTTTATCCACCATTAGGCCGGCAAGTAGTGAGACATCGCAGTAACAGCCTTCCAGTACATTGATGGGGGCTGGGGTATCCTTAAGGGTTTGCGTGGTTTTATGACGCACGACCTGACGACGATACACCAGTACCACATAACTGCCGGGCTGTTGTGCTAAGCGACGGGTTTCTTTGATATCCACGACATCATACTGGTCGGCATTCGTTCCTTGTAACTCAGGCGCAGGCACATCAATAATCAGCTGAGGCACCGTCTCATCAAAACGCAGGCCTTCATCATTCACATCCGAGTCGCGGCGTTGTTTTTGGGATGAGCGGGTATGGGCCTTCACCGGTTTGGTGTCTGCCGGTAAGGCGTGCGACTCTCCCTCGTCAAACAGGCTGCTCTGGGCCGGATTATCCACCAACACCTTTTCAGACTTACGCCCGAACAACTGGCGTTTAAGCCAGTCGAGTTGATGCTTGAGTTGCGCAACTTCATCTGATAAAGCCGCAATTTGTGCATCTTTCAAGGTGTTATCTGAGGGCGTTTTCATGGGCTAAATTATAACAAAATCAGTCAATTAAATCGCCTGTTTTGTTTGTCTTTTTGCCAGTAAATGCCATCAATCAAACACTGTAACTGAGCACTGTTTAATGGTGTTTTTGCTGTACCGTCAGTGACTTTGGCGAAGGTGCCTTTTTCTAACCGTTTACTCCACAAACAATAACCGCCCTGGTAGTAATACAACACCTTGAGCTGGGTACGGCGTTTATTGATAAACACAAACCAGTCACCACAATGCGCTTGCATCCCCAGTTTGCCCTGTACCAGTGCCGCCAGCCCATCAAACTGTTTGCGCATATCGGTATTACCGGTATACAGCCAAATACGCCCATTGGATAAGGGTAACATCAGGCAGCCCGGTTCATCCGCAGCACCACACCACCGGGTAATGCCAGTTCAATCTCCCAGGCAGAGCCTGCGCTCTGGTTCGCACTTGCTGGCATATCAAAGGCAAGCCAGTTATCTTGCTGCGCAAGCGATTGGCTATCATCGCTCAGTTTTTTACGCCACAGATAGAAGTTTGATACTGTTAACGCATGCTGTGCACAAAATTCACTGACTGTCAGTTCGCCTGCTGCTTGCTTATCAATCAATTCCTGCCATTGCTCGCGTGTTCGTCTTTTTGTTGCCATCGATTAAGTCTCCGTGAGTAAAATCTACGGGGACCATTTTACGGGGTAGCTCCGCCGGGAAAAGACGGTCTAAATTGATCGCTTACGATATATAGTCACCGACCTAGGAGAATTTTTAGTTTACAGCGCTTTGTGTATCCCTTTCTGTCAGAATTTTTCAAAAGTCATCACAAACGAGGTAATCATGTCGATTACGGACATCAATAAAACGAAAGCTCCAAACCTTGGAACTACCTATTTCCGTCTTGAACGTCTAGAGCAAGCGCTTCACATTGCAATACGCTGTATAGACAAGACTTATAATTCAGAAATCATTCGCCAAGAAATCATTTCAAACTACGACATTGACTGGGAAGAAAGAAGCAAAATTGTAAAACAAGCTGAAGAGCTAGCCGAAAATTTGTGGGACATCAAACTGTCAGCAACAGCCGCATTAGAACCACACGTGCCACATGATATGCGCTGGGACTTTGAGAATGATGCAGCAGAGAGACTAGATGAATGTCTAGCAGAAATCCTAGCTACTAAGAAGTCTATAGCAGCACGTTACGAGGGTTGGTAGGTAGACGAATAATTCGCCTACAAAGCCCCTAGTTAGTTAAAGGACTAACTAGGAGTAAAACAAATGAGAATATACTATGAAAGCCTTTTCAACGCGTGCCTGAAACTAAGCGGGAAGTGGATGTCGCTGAGCAATGCAATAATTGCTATTGCGACAGTCAATACACTCTGGAACGTTGCATTTTTGCTGCTGGATTATCCAGAGTTCATTGTATACCAATCCCTTTCGAATAGACTGTACCTAATCGCTTTCGGGTGTCTTGGGGTCGGTTTAGCTCTAGCGTTAATTGCGTTTTTTGCTATGCGAAAATTGGAAGGCGAATAATATTGAGCACCCGTGAGGGTGCTTTTTTAGTTCTACGCGTAAAGGCCACACGATTCAACTCAAGGCGCTAAGTGGACATTGGATATTTCTAACTCGCAAGTCCACTTCAGGCAAACCGCAGACGGTCACTCTTTGCTAAACGGCTTAAAATAGGCTGGCTGTAATTGCGAGGGACGAGCACAGCCAGCCGTTTGTGTCCGTTTAAGCAACTTGTTAACTCGTAGTATAAGTAGTTACCTTACCATCATATTTGGATGTTTCTGTACCAAAAGTTACGAGTTTCCCTTCGCTTTCTTGAATTCTGTCTAAAGCTTTATTGAGCTTCATGATCACAGATTTTTCTACAAACTCAATAAGATCCTTGAAGGCATCATATTCAGTATCAGTTATCCCTAACGTAAAAGAGTATGTGTGTTTAAAAAATATCACATCCTCTTCTTCTTTAACTGCGACACCAGCTACATGTCGGTCTGATAAATCATTATGTGCCACAAATTTATTTCTAATGTCCATAACTTTTTCATGAGTTGCTAGTTTTTCCTTTTGCTCTTTAAATATTTCCTTTTTATTTAAAGTGATTCTACCTTTTCCGCTAGAAGAGAAGCTTTTAGCGTAAGAAATTACATAACTACGAAATAATGCTGTAAGCGATCAATTTAGACCGTCTTTTCCTCATTGAACTACCCCGTAAAATAGTCCCCGTAGATTTTACTCACGGAGACTTAATCGATGGCAACAAAAAGACGTACACGCGAGCAATGGCAGGTATTGGTTGATAAGCAAGCAGCAAGCGAACTGTCGGTCAGTGAATTTTGTGCACAGCATGCGTTAACAGTATCAAACTTCTATCTGTGGCGTAAAAAACTGAGCGATGATAGCCAATCGCTTGCGCAGCAAGATAACTGGCTTGCCTTTGATATGCCAGCAAGTGCGAACCAGAGCGCAGGCTCTGCCTGGGAGATTGAACTGGCATTACCCGGTGGTGTGGTGCTGCGGATGAACCGGGCTGCCTGATGTTACCCTTATCCAATGGGCGTATTTGGCTGTATACCGGTAATACGGATATGCGCAAACAGTTTGATGGGCTGGCGGCACTGGTACAGGGCAAACTGGGGATGCAGGCGCATTGTGGTGACTGGTTTGTGTTTATCAATAAACGCCGCACGCAGCTAAAGGTGTTGTATTACTACCAGGGCGGCTATTGTTTGTGGAGTAAACGGTTAGAAAAAGGCACCTTCGCCAAAGTCACTGACGGTACAGCAAAAACACCATTAAACAGTGCTCAGTTACAGTGTTTGATTGATGGCATTTACTGGCAAAAAGACAAACAAAACAGGCGATTTAATTGACTGATTTTGTTATAATTTACGCCATGAAAACACATTCTATTAGTCACCTTTCACCGTCTGAAATTGAGGCTGCCTTTGCTCATCAAGCTGAGGAGATTGCGCAACTCAAGCATCAACTTGACTGGCTTAAACGCCAGTTGTTCGGGCGTAAGTCTGAAAAGGTGTTAGTGGATAATCCGGCGCAGAGCAGTTTGTTTGATGAGGGTGAGACACACGCCTTACCGGCAGACACCAAACCGGTGAAGGCCCATACCCGTTCCTCACAAAAGCAACGCCGCGACTCGGATGTGAATGATGAAGGCCTGCGTTTTGATGAGACGGTGCCGCAACAGGTGATTGACCTGCCTGCGCCAGAATTACAGGGGGCGGAGGCCGACCAGTATGAAGTTGTTGATATCAAAGAAACCCGTCGCTTAGCACAACAGCCCGGCAGTTATGTGGTACTGGTGTATCGTCGTCAGGTCGTGCGTCATAAAACCACGCAAACCCTTAAGGATACCCCAGCGCCAACCAATGTACTGGAAGGCTGTTACTGCGATGTTTCATTACTCGCCGGGCTGATGGTGGATAAAGCGGTGTATCACTTACCACTTCACCGCCAACATCAACGGATGCTCGATAGCGGCATTACCCTTAGCCGGGCTACCTTAATCAACTGGATACAACAAGGCATTGAGCTGCTTCGGCCCATTGCCAAAGCCCAGTGGCAACACATCCTGCAAAGTAACATACTGGCCATGGATGAAGTGCCCATTAAAGCCGGGCGCACCAAAGGCGCGGGTCGAAAACCCGGACACATGAAACAAACTTACTTTTGGCCGATGTACGGTGACAGTGATGAAGTGGCCTTTACCTGGAGTCACAGCCGAGGCATGTTGCATGCCAAAGCACAGTTACAGGACTTTACCGGTACCTTGCTGACCGACGGCTATGCTGCTTATACCAAAACTGTTGAGCAGATAAACCAACAAGAACAACAGATTGTGCACGCTGCCTGCTGGGTACACATGCGCAGAGGCTTTGAAAAAGCCCTCGACAGTGAGCCGCAAGCCGCACAGCAGGCACTGGATATTATCGCTGCGCTCTACCGGCATGAAAAACACATCCGGGATAAACAATCAGACCTGGCCGATATCCATTCTTACCGGCAACAACACAGCGAACCACTCGTGACTGACTTCTTCCGGTGGGTCTACCAACAACGACAGCGCACTGATTTACTACCCAAATCCCCCTTCGCCAAGGCGCTTCACTATGCGCATGAGCGAGAAAGCCAACTCAAGGTGTTCCTGAGTAACCCCGCGTTACCCATGGACACCAATCATCTCGAACGGGCACTGCGGGTTATTCCCATGGGCAGAAAAAACTATTTGTTCTGTTGGTCTGAACTCGGAGCTGAACAACTGGGCATATTACAAAGCCTGATGGTGACCTGCCGCCTGCAAGGCGTCAATCCCTACCATTATCTGGTGGATGTATTGCAGCGTGTAGCACTGCACCCGGCCAAAGATGTACTCGACCTGACGCCAAGAGTCTGGAAAGAGAAATTCGCGGACAAAAAATTGACGAGCGATTTAGATAAAATGGGGTGATCCGGGTCTATATTGATCGCTTACATAATGCTTGCTTCAAATAAACGCTATCAAGATCCTCATTTTCATTGTTTTTAAGCAATTCGAGAGATTTTTTGGCTTCAGTGAGCTGCATCAATAAATAAGTCCACTGGTTAACGTACTTAAATCTCACGTCATTAAAATGGTAACCATCATTAACTAAACTATTTAAATTAAACTTAACGTGGTCTGATATTTCATCTGTCATATTTATTTCCGTAGAAAGCTAACGCTCGGCTCACCAGCGCCCAAGCCGGAGAGGTTTTTGCGGTAAAGTGTAGCGTAGTGAAATCAACAAAAAGCGCTTAGATTTGGGCGTCTGCGTGGAGCCGTATGTTGAAGGTTTATTCCGTATCTGGATCAAATGTATATTCTGGGTAATACTGTAAAACCTTATACATTTTTGGAATATTTCTTACAGTTTCAACTTCTACATCTACAACATAAGCCAGTTCGTGCCACTGTTTTTTAAAGTGTTCTGGCGGATGCAACATTGCTTCTTTTACCGCGTTATTTTCAAAAATGACTTTCATGCTCTTGCTAGAAAGATCGTCGATAATTGCTCGATTTCCCGTTTCAGAGCTTGGATCGAACTTCGCCTGATACCAATACATAACCTTTCGCCGATGTATGTGATCTTCAGGTAAATCAAGCTGTTCTATCTTTTTAGAAATTTCATTTTGAATGGCATTAGCTTCTGTAGAGTTAATAGTAAAGTTGTTGATGACGGTTCCACCGTCAGAAACATTAATATTCATTTGCGACCCGTGATCTTTCGCCACAGGCTCAACAAATTTATTCCACTCTTGAAGATCTTGTTTGGTCACCGTTTTAGGAGGGGAGTCTAATTTCCCTAGAAGCCAGTTACATACATCCTGAACAACAGTTGACCACTGAGATAGCGTCCCACTTTCCCAAAGTAAAGGCACTATTGGCGCTGCCTGCGATACTAACTCTATTACTATTGACCCCTTTCGAACCTCCTTAATCAGGAGTTCTGAGCCAATATCAGTTTCTTTATCTGTTTCGCCTTCAACAAACTTGTGAAATTGGTGGTTAAACGATAACAAAGATAACGAAAGATCCTTAAGCGATACAGGATTTTCATTGCTTATAGTAATTTCCATTTTATTATCGAGATCAATTTCTAAGATATTGCTCATGGCTTCCTTTGACCTTTAATAGCATATTATTGAGACTTCATAGTAACACCCGTTTCCACTAAAAAACCATTTTTGTGTTTTCATGGGAAAGGTTAAATGCCTGCTCTACGTATTCAGAAGACCATTGGAAAATTTCTGGCAGGCAATATCATTCTGGTTCGGCCCGTAACACAATGTACTACAACTCATACAGCTCTCTCTGATTCTGGAATAAAATTAAAAAGTGAGGCAACAGTCTGACTACTTGAGCGCTCGCTGAAGAAATAATAACTTTGATTTTTTTTGTCGTATAAATGTGTTTAAAATGAATGCTAGTATGAAAATTGAGATTCAGTATGCCTAAAGAGGTACATAGACAGCGAATAGAGAAATATCTAGATGCGCATGGAGTTTCGATCGAAGAATATGCACTGATGTATCTTACGCGTCAGCTGTCAGACAAATCACCGCAGGACGCTAAAGAAATATTAAAAACTATAATCATTAAAACGAAACATACAGGAATTTTGCAAACTGATGATATTAAGGGCTGAGCTATCCCCACGAATAGTAAAATAAAGTCAAAGAGTTAGGGAACATTCATGGCATTTGGTGATCAGATCTTTCGCCAAAAAAAACCAACACAGAAAACACCATGAATGCACGCTCTATATTGAACAATCTTGTCTCTTTTGTCAGCCATAAAATGCATAAAACCCGCAAACAGGCCGTTGTCGCCTGTGTGCGAAGCTTGATTGAGAGCGGTTCGGCCACTGTGACCAGTATGGGGCGCGGTATCCGTTCCAATGCCTATGAGAAACACCGTATTAAGCGGGCTGACCGGCTGTTATCTAATGGTCACCTCCAGCGTGAAGTACCGTTTATCTATGCAATGATTTGCCGGTTATTTTGTACCTGTAAACATCCTGTCATTGCCGTTGACTGGTCAGATTTGGATAAGTGCAAAAAGCACTTTTTACTTCGCGCCGCAATTGTCGTTAAAGGGCGGCCTATTACCCTTTATCAGGAAGTGCATGATAGAAAAGCCAGTGCAAAAGCGACTACACATAGAGACTTTTTAGAGATATTGCACACGCTCTTACCGGATACCTGCCAGCCCATTATTGTCACTGATGCGGGCTACAAATCGCCGTGGTTTCGTGAAGTGCAGGCATTGAGATGGCATATTGTCGGACGTGTGCGAAAGCCACATTCATATTCGCTGGATGGCGGTAATGAATGGCAATCTATCGCTGAGCTTTATCTAAAGGCTACAACACGGCCCAAGCGATTTGATAACGCGCTTATCGTCAAGTCACGACCTTTTGCCTGTACCTTGGTGTTGGTTAAAGAGAAAGCGAAAGGTCGACGAGCGTTTAATGCCAATGGCTCGCGCCAACGGGATACCAATTCATTGAAATATGCTGATGGCGCAAGAGATCCGTGGCTACTGGCGACGTCATTGCCCTACCATCGTCACTTATCTAAACAAGTCATCGATATTTATCGCCAGCGCATGCAAATAGAAGAAGGCTTTCGGGATATGAAAAGCACGCGCTTTGGTCTGGGGTATGAAAATAATCGCAGCACAACCAAGACACGCATTACTGTTCTGGTCTTGCTTACCACACTGGCTTCGTTAGTGGCTGTACTGTTGGGCATGCTATTAGTTGTCAGTAACAAGCATCGACGCTTTCAGGCAAATACCGAAACAAAATCCGTACTATCCTTTCACTTTCTTGGCTTGAGAGCTTTTAACACCTCAATGCGATTTACCCTGCATCAGTGGAAAAAGACGATCCGCTGGCTTGATGAACTCACCGCTGAAGCTTGCATGAGCAAGAATACATGCTAAATTCGTGGGGATCCCTCAGTATTAAGGGAGAGTTTACCCATTCTAAAGCCACGAAGCCCGTTGCTTTAACACCAGCGCCTAATCTCGACAGGCTCCCCTCATCTGGGAAAGATGATATTAGTGCTGAAGTAAACGATGAACCAAAAAGAGAAGAACGAGACAATAAAATTATTGGATATTATTTGTCAGCACTTCTGTTTTTGTGCCTTATTGTAGGCCTTCTTTTTTGGCGTATCTAATGAAAACCTTTAATTTAACCGTAGTTAAACGACAGTTTTTTTGATTTCAGTGATAAGCTGTTTGAATAGCATTTAGCGACTACGTTGTAATTCACATCAGAGGAGGCGCAGAAAACAAGTATGCATCGACCAAGCTTCTCTAAACACTTAATTACTTCTACTTCCGCTTAACGTACTCTTCTGCCATTTAATTACGAATATTCAAACGGCAGACTTTTGGCCTTATGCGACAGTCAGATTTAATAGAGGAACCCAAAGGAGGATTCAATTAAATATGAAGCATATTTTTTACCGCAAGCTCAGAAGTTGTCATCGCCCTTGCATAAGAAAAAGGGCTGCAAAGCAGCCCTAAAGTAGTTCGATCTGTCCAGTCCACTCATCAATAGCTTCAGTAGAAAAGTACCGATTTTTTGAGACTCCAAACGTATTCTCAAATTCGTCAGAGTCAACAACGTCAGAGTTGATGAAATTGACGATTTGAATCTCAAAGAGTAAAAACAACAAACATCGCTCATGAGGTTCAAAATACTTCTTTTGAAACCCCTCTGGTAGTTGCTTTACTAAAGCATCTGATAGAACAAATCCATTAGTAACGAAAGTTTCGTCTTTATGCTCGTATATATAATCAAGGGTATTTGGGTCAAAGAACCAACACAGGCGGAATTTATCCGGCCACTCTGTTCGTGTTGAACGCTTGAATTGATGAATAAACTTGATATTCAGATCTTGTGTATCTGTCTTGTTGCTCATTTTTAAGTCCTGATAGTAAACCTCAGAACTAACTAGTCCCTCTTCTGGGAGATTTTATGAAGACATAATGACTGACACAGAATTAGACATCAAAAATTGGATATTTGGAGGGTGAGGCGGATCGACTTCGCAATCACATTGCTGCTGAGCTATCGCAGTCAATGAAATTGAAGTTAGCAGATTTTTCCGTAAATTTCTAGTGGTGGAAAAACGATTTAATCGAGGAAAACATGACGCTGCTCTCAAAAACACTTTTCGATCATTGCGATGTTGAAGTTAATTCATCTCCAGACACAGAAGACACTCATATACAAAATCCTGTGACGGTAAATCCAGCATCTGGGCTACCTATGATAAAAGGCTCGGTTGTTGATGTAGCGGGTAATCCACTCGGTACTGATTTTACAGAAGAACAGACCTCTTTACCTAGCTTCCAAGACATCGAGAATCACATGACTGACTCTTTTAGTTGCGATTTGATTCATGCACATTCAGAAACCATATTTGAATGCGAAACTTCGAGCGACACTATATCAGGCAGCTTTGACAACACCTGGGACAATGGTTTTGATGAATATTGAAAGCAGAGGTTGAGTGAAGAAATTCGGTATAAGACTCTCAGAAAACTTTAAAGCCATTTATACCATTATGCTATTTATATATACCTAAAAGGCATACACAAAAGCACGTAATTTTTCTGAAAAAAAATTTTTTTTTGTAACCTGATGCCAGTTTTATAAACAAAGAGAAGAAAGTCTTGACCAACCCAATTAGCATAAATATCGCCGAGGTAATGGACAACCCTGAAAAAATCGAATGGATTCTGAATAAAATCACTTTCCTAGAAACAGAGCTTGCGAAGCTGAAAAAGCCTCAAAACCAGTGGCTAACTTTGGAAGAAGCAGCAGCTGAACTAGGTAAAAGCGTAAGCGCAGTTCGTCAGCGAGTGAAGAATAAGGATAAGCCAATGCCTGAGGGTAAGGTGTGGAAGCAGGCTGATAAAGGTCACGCGATATCTGTAAACGTAGCAAATTTTAGGAAGTATATGTGATGGGTAGTTTGTCAACGAGCATCATGGAACTAATCAGCGAGCATAAGGGCTTGAGCGTGCACAAAGGAAACATCCGTGTGCAGTTCAAAGTACCTGATAAAGTAAGCCCAATCAGAAAATCGCTTGGATACGCGCCTACTAAAACGAATATTGCGCTAGCTGTATCGACTCTGGCAAATATTAAGAATGATATTGCTAACCGTCTTTATGAGATTGATAACGAAGCATTCTGGGATAAACATTTTCCATTACGCTCTGACAGGTTGCCGTCAAAAATGACCATTGAACAATGCTTTTTAGCTTATCGAGAAAAGAAAAAGTCTACGATTTCTGTCTCTATGCAAAATAAGCTGACAACGGCTTTAAACTGGTTGAAATTCTATGGATTTGGCAAAAAGTTTCTCGTTGAACTGGACAGGAAAACACTTGAAGAGTTACGAAGCAAAACCGTTACTGGGAACAAAGAAGGGAAATTTAAAGAAACCAAGTTTAGAGGCTGTTCTGTTGCTACTGTAAACGACTATAGTCATGTTGTAGGCCGAGTCTTGGCTTTTGCAGTAAGAGAAGAGTTCATAAAACACAATCCAATGAAAGACGTCGAACGACTCTCTGAAGACGAGAGTAGAAGTAGAAGATTGAGATCTGTTACTAGAAGCGACATAGACGAGTTGGAAGATGAAGATCTCTATGTTTGCCCGTTCAGCAAAGCTGAATTGGACGAACTGATTGCCACTGTACATCTTCCCCAAACAAAACTAATGATTAGGTTTCTGGCTTGGACAGGCTTACGTCATGGAGAACTGAAAGCACTCGCCTGGGAAGACGTAGATTTAAAAAATAGGAAACTAATCGTCAGGTATAACCTAACAAGGAATGGCACTCTCAAACCGCCTAAGACAAAAAATGGACGTCGGATCGTTAAGCTGCTACCTGAAGCGATTAAAGTTCTGGAAGAGATAAAAGAACTGTCAGCTCAACTTCCAGCACGACAAGAAAGAATCTTATACAAAAACAATAAGTCAGAGCTAGTAATGCGACGAAGAGTATTTCTGAGCCGAGGGAACTTGCCATACAAACGCCCAGAACTCACCACTGTTAACGGACAGTGGGAAGCGTGGCTAAAAAAAGCAGGGCTTCGCCATCGTCCAGCTTATCAACTCCGACATACCTACGCGAGCCAGCTGCTAATGGCAGGAACCAGCGCCCTCTGGCTTGCGAAGCAGATGGGGCATGGGGATACCAGCATGATCCATAAAATATATGGGAAATGGATTGAAGAGGAAAAACCAGAGTTTATGGATAATTTGGCAAAAAGCTTGGGGCAGAGTTACTAGCTATTCCATACCGAGGTTAGTTTCAGTCGCCAATATCACGAAAAGTAAGCGATCAATTTAGACCGTCTTTTCCTCATTGAACTACCCCGTAAAATAGTCCCCGTAGATTTTACTCACGGAGACTTAATCGATGGCAACAAAAAGACGTACACGCGAGCAATGGCAGGTATTGGTTGATAAGCAAGCAGCAAGCGAACTGTCGGTCAGTGAATTTTGTGCACAGCATGCGTTAACAGTATCAAACTTCTATCTGTGGCGTAAAAAACTGAGCGATGATAGCCAATCGCTTGCGCAGCAAGATAACTGGCTTGCCTTTGATATGCCAGCAAGTGCGAACCAGAGCGCAGGCTCTGTCTGGGAGATTGAACTGGCATTACCCGGTGGTGTGGTGCTGCGGATGAACCGGGCTGCCTGATGTTACCCTTATCCAATGGGCGTATTTGGCTGTATACCGGTAATACGGATATGCGCAAACAGTTTGATGGGCTGGCGGCACTGGTACAGGGCAAACTGGGGATGCAGGCGCATTGTGGTGACTGGTTTGTGTTTATCAATAAACGCCGCACGCAGCTAAAGGTGTTGTATTACTACCAGGGCGGCTATTGTTTGTGGAGTAAACGGTTAGAAAAAGGCACCTTCGCCAAAGTCACTGACGGTACAGCAAAAACACCATTAAACAGTGCTCAGTTACAGTGTTTGATTGATGGCATTTACTGGCAAAAAGACAAACAAAACAGGCGATTTAATTGACTGATTTTGTTATAATTTACGCCATGAAAACACATTCTATTAGTCACCTTTCACCGTCTGAAATTGAGGCTGCCTTTGCTCATCAAGCTGAGGAGATTGCGCAACTCAAGCATCAACTTGACTGGCTTAAACGCCAGTTGTTCGGGCGTAAGTCTGAAAAGGTGTTAGTGGATAATCCGGCGCAGAGCAGTTTGTTTGATGAGGGTGAGACACACGCCTTACCGGCAGACACCAAACCGGTGAAGGCCCATACCCGTTCCTCACAAAAGCAACGCCGCGACTCGGATGTGAATGATGAAGGCCTGCGTTTTGATGAGACGGTGCCGCAACAGGTGATTGACCTGCCTGCGCCAGAATTACAGGGGGCGGAGGCCGACCAGTATGAAGTTGTTGATATCAAAGAAACCCGTCGCTTAGCACAACAGCCCGGCAGTTATGTGGTACTGGTGTATCGTCGTCAGGTCGTGCGTCATAAAACCACGCAAACCCTTAAGGATACCCCAGCGCCAACCAATGTACTGGAAGGCTGTTACTGCGATGTTTCATTACTCGCCGGGCTGATGGTGGATAAAGCGGTATATCACTTACCGCTTCACCGCCAACATCAACGGATGCTCGATAGCGGTATCACCCTTAGCCGGGCTACCTTAATCAACTGGATACAACAAGGCATTGAGCTGCTTCGGCCCATCGCCAAAGCCCAGTGGCAACACATCCTGCAAAGTAACATACTGGCCATGGATGAAGTGCCCATTAAAGCCGGGCGCACCAAAGGCGCGGGTCGAAAACCCGGACACATGAAACAAACTTACTTTTGGCCGATGTACGGTGACAGTGATGAAGTGGCCTTTACCTGGAGTCACAGCCGAGGCATGTTGCATGCCAAAGCACAGTTACAGGACTTTACCGGTACCTTGCTGACCGACGGCTATGCTGCTTATACCAAAACTGTTGAGCAGATAAACCAACAAGAACAACAGATTGTGCACGCTGCCTGCTGGGTACACATGCGCAGAGGCTTTGAAAAAGCCCTCGACAGTGAGCCGCAAGCCGCACAGCAGGCACTGGATATTATCGCTGCGCTCTACCGGCATGAAAAACACATCCGGGATAAACAATCAGACCTGGCCGATATCCATTCTTACCGGCAACAACACAGCGAACCACTCGTGACTGACTTCTTCCGGTGGGTCTACCAACAACGACAGCGCACTGATTTACTACCCAAATCCCCCTTCGCCAAGGCGCTTCACTATGCGCATGAGCGAGAAAGCCAACTCAAGGTGTTCCTGAGTAACCCCGCGTTACCCATGGACACCAATCATCTCGAACGGGCACTGCGGGTTATTCCCATGGGCAGAAAAAACTATTTGTTCTGTTGGTCTGAACTCGGAGCTGAACAACTGGGCATATTACAAAGCCTGATGGTGACCTGCCGCCTGCAAGGCGTCAATCCCTACCATTATCTGGTGGATGTATTGCAGCGTGTAGCACTGCACCCGGCCAAAGATGTACTCGACCTGACGCCAAGAGTCTGGAAAGAGAAATTCGCGGACAAAAAATTGACGAGCGATTTAGATAAAATGGGGTGATCCGGGTCTATATTGATCGCTTACCACGAAAAAGCACTCTATTACGAGTGCTTTTTTATGGACGTTATTCTCTAACCACTTCAACTAAACCAATTTGTAGTTTTTTACATACGCTAGCAAGCTATTTATTAAGGGTAGCAGCCGTTTACGTAACATTCTGTGCCAATAGCTTGCTATCATTTTTTAGTTTTTGAAGGCTTTCGTTGACCTTTCGCCGAAATAACCAGGTATCATTTGCCATGCATACCATCGTTCCTCTGATAGCTTGGCTTGACTCACTTTGTAAAGCGGCTATGAGTTAGTTTATGATTATGTACAGTGACCGCGTATCACTATGATAAACAGCCACTTACACAGAATATCTTACAGTCTCTTGTTAGCGGAATATTTTAGTAATCTGAGTCCAATGCCTGATTGAGTAAAGTTCTAATAACCCTTTCTTTTAATTGAATACCGCTGTAGTTTCCACTCCTGATGTCCTTAGTTAACCTGTAAAGGTCTTCAGTCTTATTGCCATCTTCAGCAATCGCAAGACGTTTTGATAACACCCTGATTAAATCAGCGTTATTGTTAAAGCGTTCATCGTGATGTCTAGCGACAAAACCAATAGCTCGAACCAAAGATTCAATATTATTGTCTATTGCAAGCGATATGAGTGCCAGATTTTCACGAATATCCTGCAAATCGCTTTCAAATTTAGTTAAGTATTCTTGTTCCCACGCTAAAAAGTGTTGTTCAGCAGCTAAGCCTTTCCAGTAATACCCTCGTGCTTTTTTAAAATCATGTTCAACAGGCTCGTGACCGTATAAATACTTATCACCAGCTACTTTACAGGCCAGTATGTAGCTATAAGTACAAGAGGTCTCCAGATACTCAAAAGCTTTCTCTAAATTATAGTATTCGGAATCTTTAAGACTGAATAAAGAATGAATGAGATAGAGATTATATGTTGCACTTACCCCTTCTTCATCCTTACGCTCAGACTTTTTTAACGGCTATGTTCTGCTAAATTGTTGCTATACTGTATATGGATACAGTTATTGAGGGTTGATCATGATCCCAGCACAATTTACAAAGCTTATAGCCGAGTTAGAACACTTAACAGATAGTCAAACCCGTTATGTTGAGAAGCTGCTGAAAGGCACTGATAGCGTCTCACAGTTGATAACAGAGCTTGAGGAGCGGATGGTTGAAAACCCTGAATGTCCGCACTGCCATAGCTCACTGATCAATCGGCACGGCAAGGTAAACAAGATGCAGCGTTATCGCTGCAAGAACTGCGGCAAAACCTTTGTAGCGACAACGGCGACACCGCTAGCTCGACTGAGGTACAAAGAGCTTTGGTTAGAATATATTCGCTGTATGCTGGACAGTAAGCCATTGCGTAAATGTGCCGAAGAATGTGGTCTCCACCTTGAAACATCGTTCAGGTGGCGGCATCGATTCCTAGCGCTACCATCAGCACTGAAGGCGAGCAAACTAGAAGGTATTATCGAGGCTGACGAAACACTTTTTCCCTACTCAGAGAAAGGCTCAAAACGGATGACTCGTCAGCCCCGCAAAAGAGGGATGAAAGCGAAAAAACGAGGGCGTTCAAAAGATGACTGGGTGCCCGTTTTAACGGTCAGAGACAGAGCCAAGAATACGTATGAGGCCGTTGTGCCAAGTGTTACATCGGCAACTCTGCATCAGGAGCTAGCAGGAAAATTAGAGAAAGACAGTGTGTTATGTAGTGATGGATATAAGCCCTACATAGCTCTTTCTGAGAAAAATGATTTAATACACAAGCGCTTAGACGTGGCGGGAGGTGTTAAGGTGATAGATAAAGTCTTTCATATTCAGAATGTTAACGCCTATCACAGCCGTCTGAAAGCGTGGATAAAACGGTTTCACGGAGTAGCCACAAAATACTTGGAACACTACCTGGGTTGGTTCAGGTTTATGGATAATCCAGAAAACCTTAACGAAAACAGGCTCTTTTCGATTCAACAACAGTTAATCCGAACATAGCCTTTTTAACATTTCTTGTCTTAGCATTTCTAAACGTGAATAGTAACGCTCTTCATAAGCAGCTAACTCAAGGTCTTTAGGAGCGTACTCCTTCAATCCTCTCAATCCGTAATAAGCTGGCGAAATGCTTCGGTCACTGAATTTGAAAGGCTTAGATATCGCGATTTTGGCAAATTCTATATATTCAGTAAGGTTGTTACTTGTCGGGCCTACTAGGTAAAGTTCAATGTTTTTAATTTCGTCGTATTTTTTAATGTAATCAATATCTCTTTCACCGTAAGCGGGAGACGAGAAAAACACGTTGGTCGTAGAGACAAGAAAAACGAAGACAAAAAAAGAACGTACAAAATAACTCATTCGCTTAATTACTCCATGTTGTGGCCATACTTTGACTATAAAGGAATGTTGTTGGTGCAATAAACCATGACATTGAATAAAAAACACTTCTTAACCCAAAGTTCCAATATTATCTTTTTTGAACAAATAATTAGAAAAGGAATTCAAGTCAGATGTTTCACAAGTTCAGCGCACTTATTTTAATAATTATTTTTCTATTCTCTAGCCCTGCTCAAGCAAAATTTAGTTCTGATGACCCAGTCGATGAGATGCATGGTTATATCAAATGCCTCATGCTCACAGCAGCCCATCATATTACCTGAGAGCTAGGGACTGCTTCACGCTCATTGCAGCCTATCGAATTATCTGGAAGCTAGAAACTGCTTTACGTACAAAGCAATTCAATTTTATTACTCTAAACATTGAAACTTAAGAAAATATAGAATCAGCTTTGTAATATTGAGGGGCGAAAGACAGTAGAGCAAGTTTAAAAGAGGTTCCCCTGGGGGACGAAGGTGTAACCTAGCTCTTTATCTCCATATACGGTGCTTTTAGCATTTTTCGAGTAGAGACCTACGATATATATGCTCTCCCTGCCAAGCTAAATTTATCCCAGCCAATTTCATCAGGATCTCCCATAAAGTTAGGATTAAGATACATCGCTTTCGGAGACTGTAGTAGCGCTTTTTATCTATATTGAGGAAGGTAAGGTCGGCAGTTACCTATAAAAAAGCTCGGACAGATGCCGAGCTTTGAAGATATTTCTTTGTCCCCTATTTGTCCCCCTAACTTTTTAAAAAGCCAGAGGCCAGTAAATACAAGGGATTTAGCCTAAAACGGCATTTTGAAGCCTGGAGGCAGTGGCATGCCACCGGTGACGTCAGACATTTTCTCTTTTGACGTTTCGGCAACGCGGCGCGCGGCATCGTTAAATGCCGCAGCAACCAGATCTTCCACCATGTCTTTATCGTCTTCCATTAACGACTCATCAATCTCTACACGGCGTACGTTGTGGTTACAGGTCATGGTGACTTTTACCATGCCCGCACCTGATTCACCCACCACTTCAAGATTGGCCAGTTCTTCCTGGGTTTTCTGCATGCGCTCCTGCATTTGCTGCGCCTGCTTCATGATGTTGCCCATTCCGCCTTTGAACATAATAGTATCTCTCTAATAGAAAAAATTGATAAGTTGCGACATCGCTACTCAGCGAGGCTGAATACTGTCTTCCAGTACCTCAGCATTGAACGCCCCCACCACAGAGCGGATAACATCATCAGACTGAATAACTTGTCGAGCATGACGTTGTCGCATTGTATTAATTTGCTGTTGAATCTGAAAAGGTGTATCGGTGACCTCTGCAAACTCTAACTGCACAGTTACCGCCGATTGTAGCACTTCTGACATGGCAGTCGACAACTGTGAAGCGGTAGTTTCGTTAACCAGGTGCTCCTGCGCCGGGTCGAGCCTGAGCAATACTTTATTTTCGTTGCGCTCAAACAATGAGTGCAAAGCAACCTGCTTGAGTAGTCCCGCAATAGGCATGGCCTCAATAAGCGCGCTCCACTTATCGATTTGACTGGCAGCGAGCAGCTTATCGCCGTTTTCAAGATAAGCAGGTAAATTACTGTACGTATCGAATGATACGTCGGCAGCCTGATTAGGAACGAAGGTGGCGGGCACTTCTGCTGCAGGTTGCGACGGGTTGTAATCGCTATCGGTTTGCTCAAGCCCGGCATCAGCGTTGGGATTGCTTACCGGAGCTTCATTTACCGGCTCGGCATTTTGGCCTGGCTCATCAGCCATGCCCTGACTGTTTTCCAACACCCAGGGCGGCGGCGAGTCTGCCTCTTCTTCCTGATGGCGGTAAGGCTCATCCCGAGGCGTTACATTGGCATTATCAGGTGTTGGCTGAACCGTTTCAGTTGCCTCATTCTGAGCTTGTGATTCATCGCTCGGTGCGAACTTAGCTGCCAGCGAGGGCTTAAACTCCCTGCTAGTCGTCGTTGCTGGCTTTTTTGCTGCGTCAGCTTTGTCCTCCGCTGCCTGCTGTTTGAGTCGTTGACGCAACGCCAACATGGCAGCGGTATTCGCCACCGGAGCCTGTTCGTCCCGATCGGCCGCTTCAGGCTGAGGTTCTGCATAAGCATGCGGGTAGTCTGCTGGCGGCGGCAAGTGCTCATCCGGTGGATTATTATCGTACTGCTGATACGCGTCGTAATCCTGCGGCGGCTCATCATAATGCGGTGGTTGTGATGACGGCTGCGTTAAAGCGTCACTTTGCTGACGAAAATCTGCAGCTTCATCCATCAACTGCTCTGCCTCAGAGGCAAGCTGTTGTGATTCATCGGATGCTTCGGCCTGAGCGCCCGGTTCAGCGTTTTGTTCTGCCGTCTCAGCTACTGTGTCAGAGTGTTGTTCTGCTTGCGCTGAGGGCACAGTGGCTGCCTGATTACCTGCATCGGGTACCGTTCGTGCCGGCGCTTGCTGAATAACGGTTTCCCGCTCGCCAACCGGTTCTACCGGGGCAAAGGTCATCATGCGCAGTAACGTCATTTCAAACGCACTGCGCGCATCGTTGGCAAAGGGTAAATCTTTACGGCCCTGCAAAGCAATCTGATACAGCAACTGAACTTGCTCCGGAGCAAAATGCCGGGCCAGTTGATAAATCGCTTTGGCGGTGTTGGTTTCCAGCTTACACGCTTCTGGTACCCACTGGGTAAGTGCTATCTGATGCAGCAGGCTCGCCAGTTCTGCCAACACAATACTGTAATCAGGGGCGAGTACGTCAATTTCTGCAGCCTGATGAAGTACTTCAGCGGCATCTTTTTTACCAATCGCAAACAGGATTTTCAGCAATTGCTGGCGATCCATCAGGCCGAGCATATCAGTGACGATGCTGCCGGAGACCTGATTATTGCCCTGCGCTATCGCCTGGTCGGTCAGACTCAGGGCGTCACGCATACTGCCCTGAGCGGCTTTAGCCAATAGTCCCAGCGCAGACTCTTCAAAGGCAATCTGTTCTTGCTGCAATATATGCTGCAGTTGCTGACCAATCTGATCCCGTGACAAGGCCTTGAGATTAAACTGCAAGCAACGGGACAAAATCGTAATGGGTAATTTTTGCGGATCCGTGGTGGCCAGCAAAAATTTAACGTGAGGCGGTGGCTCTTCCAAAGTTTTCAGCAAGGCATTAAAGCTGTGCTTGGACAGCATATGCACTTCGTCTATCAGGTAAACCTTATAGCGCCCGCGGGTTGGCTTATACTGGACGTTGTCCAGCAGCTCGCGGGTATCTTCGACCTTGGTGCGAGAAGCAGCATCGATTTCAAGCAAATCAACATAATTGCCCTGCTCTATTTCGACACAGGTACTGCACTGTCCGCAAGGGTTAGCACTTTGACCCTGTTCACAGTTAAGGCTTTTCGAGAAAATACGCGCAATAGTGGTTTTACCTACCCCACGCGTTCCTGTAAACAGGTAAGCATGATGCAAGCGATCGTTATCCAACGCATTGGTGATCGCCGCAACAACGTGCTCCTGGCCAACCAGTTCAGCAAATCTGCCCGGCCGCCATTTTCTTGCCAGTACCTGATATGCCACCGTTAGTTGTCCTTAATCGCCATCAAATTCACAAATACAATAAGGTTCCAGCCCCAGCGCTTCAAGCTTCTCGTAGCCGTGTAGTGCCGGCAAGCCGATAACGAAACCAGCGTGCTCTACCACACCACCGAGGTTACGAATAAGCTTAGCCGTAGCAGAAATAGTACCGCCGGTGGCTAACAGATCGTCGATCAAAAGCACCTTATCGCCGGGGTTAATGGCATCCCGGTGAATTTCCAGGGTGTCTTTGCCGTATTCGAGCTCGTAGCTTTCGCTGAGTACGTCACGGGGCAGTTTGTTAGGTTTGCGTACCGGGATAAAACCGACTCCCAGCTCAAGCGCCAAAGGAGCGCCAAATAAAAAGCCGCGGGCTTCAGTGCCTGCCACTTTATTAAATCCATAAGGTCGGTATTTGTCGAGCAGCATAGAGATACACTGGCTAAACGCCTCGTAATCTTCTAATACGCTGGTCACATCACGGAATTCAATGCCGGGCTTTGGATAGTCCGGCACTGTTTTTACAACTGATTTTATATAATCTGCACTCATGCCTGTCCTTTATAATTATTTTTTTAGCATGAATTTATTTGATCAGGTATGTAAAGATACCTGCTAGCGTAGGAAGCAATGGAAACGCGACTAACGCAACCACAATTGCCAGAAAATACCACCAGTTAAACACTTCTTTAAAATCTTCGTTACCAGCCATGAAAATTCTCAAATTTAATTAAGCTAAAAAAGGGGGGTAAATGGTAATCGAAAGCGGTCTGAATTGACAGTGCAAATATGACGCCCGATGAAAAACCGGTCATTCATTTTATCTATATACCGTTTGATTCAGCGGGTATTACGGCACCGCAGGATAACCACTGAGTCAGGAGCGGTGTCAGCCCCTGATGTAGTGTCTCAACGGAAAACTGCGGAGCTTGCTGGTGAATGGCTGCCACCAACGAGTCAAAACTATGAATCTCACTGCTGAGTAATTGTAATGCCAGCGCAGACAGTGCCGTTATATGCTGAAACTGCACCTGATGTTGCTCGTCACGATAGAGCAGATAGTAATGCATCGAATCGCCAGATTCGGGCCTGAAGTCGGGGCTAATCTGATGCACCGGGTAGTGATAGGCAGCCAGCTCAGTTAATGGCGAGGCGGTGAGCCGTGAAGGTATGCCATCCTGCCGCCAATAATTAACAGGTTGCTCAGCTTCCCTGACTGACAACGCCAGCTCAAGCCATTCATAATGCGCGAGCTCCGCCATAAAGGGCGGATCATTTTTAACCGGCTGATATTCATTACTGAGGTATTCGACAAACTCTTTACTAATATGAATAAAGTAGGGAGACGAACACTGGTGCTCAATGAAAAAGCGTCGTATCAGCGCCTGCCACTGATCTTCAGTATACAGGTTGTGTAACACCGGAAAGCCGTTTTGGATAAATCCCGATACATTGTTAAAAAACAACGAGCGATAAATATCCATTCTGCGTTGCGTATCTGCCGACTCGTCTGTTGAGTGTTGTGGCGCCCGAATGCTATTCGCAAATGATTGTAACTGCACCTGTAATGTCATCAGGCTACGCCCTGCTGCTCAGCGCTAACCGCTTGTTGGATTTGTTTGATGCGTTGTACCTCATCAAGCAGTACTTCTAATGCCGGGATGTTAAAGTCACGTTCCAATAAAGTAGGAAACACATGGTGCTTTCGGTAACTATGAGCCAGTAAATCCCAGACCGGTTCAATGACATCGCTGCCGTGAGTATCGACCCGGAGATCTTCGGCTTCTTCATAATGGCCGGCAATATGCCCATAAACTATGCGTTCCGACGGCAGGCCATCAATAAACGCGTAGGGATCGTACCGGTGATTAATCGAATTTACATACACGTTATTGACGTCGAGCAACATTTTACAGTTCGCTTCAGACAACACTGTATTAATAAACTCGAGTTCTGTGAGTTGCTGGTTAGGCGCAATATAATAAGACACGTTTTCCAGCACCAGAGGGCGCTCAAGAATGTCCTGGACCACTTTCACTCGCTGGGCAATATAGCTTACCGCCTCTTCAGTAAACGGAATCGGCATCAGATCGTACAAGTGCCCATCGGCTGAACAATAACTTAAATGCTCACTGTACAATTCGATGTTATAGCGATCGAGAAAGTGCTTAAGCTCATGCAAAAATCGGTGATCCAATGGATCAGGACCACCAATAGACAAGGATAATCCATGGGTAGTGAACACGGCCTGCTTTACACAACGATTAAAATCTTCGCGATATTTGCCCCCCAGCGGGATCCAGTTTTCAGGTGATACTTCCCAGAAATCAACATCTCCGGGAAGAACAGGCAGCACATCATCCAACATTTCCCTGCGTAGGCCCAGACCAGCCCCCTGTAACTTAACAGCCATGAACTACTCCTGTGACGACTGGCTTAAGCTGCACCACCGCACTTGCCTTCACCACATTTACCTTCTTTCTTGGCTTTTTTGTCGCCACCGCATTTGCCTTCACCACACTTACCTTCTTTCATGGCTTTCTTCTCGGCACCGCATTTGCCTTCACCACACTTACCTTCTTTCATGGCTTTCTTCTCGGCACCACATTTACCTTCACCACACTTACCTTCTTTGTGGGCTTTCATGCTCTCGCCGCACTTGCCCTCGCCACACTTACCTTCTTTGCTGGCTTTCTTGCTTTCGCCGCATTTACCTTCGCCACACTTACCTTCCGGCGCAAACTGCATGTAGCCAGACTCTAACTGTTGAGCACCAAACGGATTAACCGTATCGGCCATCGCCATAGACGACATGGAGGTTAAAACTACTGCACCCAGTGCGCTTGCAATACCGTTTTTGTTTACTTGTTTCATTGTCTTGTTCCTATCGGGTCGAATAATTGTTATCTCTTTCACTATAGACCGGAGGCTATAATATTTTATTTCGTTTATCTAAAAAAAAACCACTTATACATCGTAAGTGGTCTTTGTTACTCGCACAATATACTTATCAGTCTGCTTTATAACCAATCCTGAATCCCCCCCAGTGACGATTATTAACAAAAATAGGGGCTGACAGATCATGCATAACCTCGCCGGTATCCCGTTTATAAGTTTGTAACAGGAAACTCTCGGTATTGCTGCCACAGCGAGAGCCGGTGTAATCATTAAAAATACGTTTGGTTCGACTCTTAGCAAGGTCTGTTTCATAATTACCGGTCATTTTATGACTGAACTTTTTATTGTGCGTGGGGAAATAGCCATTTACATCCACCGCGCCGGCGTAAATAATAAAGTCGTTTTGCTCCAGAATTGGCTCTTGCAACACAGGAAGCTCTGCATCGGTGAATTTGTCGAAACCGGTAGTGAACTTCTGCGGATTAGTATTGGGCACCGGTTGATAGTTAAAGTCGAACAGCGCTTGCTGTGACAGTCGCCCCTGCTCGATCGCCTGTTCAAACATCTTGCCTATCAGCTGCGCGGTTTCCTGGGCAATGCGCTGCACTTTGGCATTACGGTTGTGTAAATCAAATACCTGCAATTGACGGAAAATATCCTCGGTCTGGTGACTTAATGCCAGTACCTTCTCTGACACTTCCCCTAGCTCAGCTTCCAGGTGACGGGTATTTTCATGTAACTGCATTGCATTGGCACTGATACCACGATTCGCCTCACCATGTTCATCCACGGTATCTTTCATTACAGTCATAGAGTTAGCCGCAGCGCTTGAGGCTTCGCTGGCGGCTTTAATTAAATCAGATGACTCAGTGATCATCTGGCTCATTTCATAACCGGCGTTAGCTACCTTTTCAATGGCCATTACAGAATTCTGGCTACACTGATTGATTTCACTGAGCACTTCATCAATTCCCTGCGTCGCGTCAGTGGTTTTCTTGGCTAAGTCACGTACTTCGTCGGCCACTACCGCAAAGCCCCGGCCCTGTTCTCCGGCACGCGCAGCTTCGATGGCGGCATTAAGCGCTAGCATATTGGTTTGGTCGGCAAGCTGATTGATGGTAGTGGTAATACTTCCGATGGATTCTGCACTACTGCGTAGCGTCTGTAACATGGCCTTTGAATCATTAATCTGACTAATTAGCGTGGCCTGTTGATCGAGAAGATTATTAAGTAACTGGCGACTACGCTGGGTCATTTCGTCGGATGTTTGTATCTTATCTTCCGCCATCACAGCGTGTTCTACTAGCTGCTGGTTTCCGGACTCGATATTTTCTATACGTTGAGCAATCTCCTTAATACTGTCTACCTGCTGATTGAACATTGAGGTTAACTTATCTAAGAAGTGCGAAACACTGGCGCCGCCGATAGCAATTCGACTCGCAGACTGACTTATCATCTCACCTTTTTGAGAAAATTCATTGGTCACTGACGGAGCATCAGTGACATCCTCTTTAGCCTGGCTCGAAGCGAAATAGGTAAAGCCACATGACAATAAGCCAACTAAAAACGCCACCGCGCCTAAAGAAAACTGATAAAGGCCGAGCCCTACACTAACGATACAGATTATAACCAACTGACTAATTGTAATTTTCACAGCGATTAACTTCTTAATATATTGTTATAACAACCCTGTAACAACTATAGCTTATGTTTTTGAAAGTTACTGTCAATTATAGACAAAAGTATGAAGTAAACAGTCGTAATGTATAAGAAATTACAGAAGTTTTGATACTGAGCTTGGTGCATATATGGTGCTAGTAGGAGTTCTGCGATTGTAAGTGGGGGCGCGCTCTTTGCTGAGCGAAACCGGGATGACAGGTCTTTATTTTATTTGCTCTGTGTAAAGAGCTCTTTTGAACTCTACGGTTGGACGATGGGGGTCCCGGTCTTCGCCGAGCGAAACCGGGATGACGGTTCTTTTTTTTATTTGCTCTGTGTAAAGAGCTCTTTTGAACTCTACGGTTGTACGATGGGGGTCCCGGTCTTCGCTGAGCGAAACCGGGATGACGGTTCTTTTTATATTTAATTAATAAAGCTCTCACATGGGGGTGAAGAACGGTGCTTCGTAGAAGTATGACGAATGCCGGTGGCATTCGACAAGTGATGAACGCGAGGCATGGATGCCGAGCTGGATGCCCCCTACAGGGAAGTATCACTAAAGGACACTGTTCGAAGAGCGTCTATGGATATGACTCTCGATGGTTGGGTCTTCATAGGCGTGGCACGTCAGTGCCTTTCTAAGCAAAAGGGCTATCCAGATAATGTTGTTATACCAATTGCCTTAAAAGTTTGATCTAATGGCAGTATTCATATTCGAGTGATTTTCATATGCATACCGCCGACGACTTTAAACAATTAGCAAAGCAGACATCCAACGGCCAATTACGGACCCGCTATTTAGCTTTGTATCATTTCAAGAAAGGAGAAACACGTACTCAGATAGCCGCTTACCTTGGGGTTGCCAGAGGCAGTGTTAATACATGGGTATCCAACTATCTGGCTCACGGACTTGAAGGCCTGCACTCCAAACCTAGTCCGGGTAGACCCTGCCAGCTCTCCGTCTCTCAGCGAGAACAGGTCGCACATTTTATTGAAGAAAACGCGGTTAAAAAGGAGGGAGGTCGTTTGATTGCACAGGATGTACGACAATACATTAGCGACACCTTCCAAATCGACTATCAGTTGCGAAACGTATACCGCATCATGGATACGCTCGGTTTCAGTTGGATAACCAGCCGCTCTAAACACCCTAAACAATCACAGCAAACCCAAGATACTTTTAAAAAACTTCCAGTTGGAAACGATCCTTCACACTCCAGGTCATCTCCCTCTGGATCGCGTTGACGTCTGGTTCCAAGACGAAGCACGATTCGGTCAGCAAAATCAGACGTCCAGAATATGGGCTGCGAAGGGCAGCAGACCAAGAGTGGTAAAGCAACAGCAATTCGATTATGGCTATATCTTTGGTGCGGTGTGTCCGAGCAATGGCAATACCCAGGCGCTTATCAGCCCTCTTGTCAATAAAGAGGTGATGAAGCAGCATCTGAAATTGATCAGCGAAGCGACAGAGCCTGGGCGTCATGCCGTTGTTGTGATGGATGGCGCTGGCTGGCATACATTCGACACGGCCAGCCCATTTACCAACGTCAGTCTCGTAAAACTCCCAGCCTATTCTCCGGAGCTGAACCCGATGGAACAGGTATGGCAATGGCTACGGCAGCGTTGCTTATCAAACCGGGTATTTCGAGGTTACGAAGAAATAGTAGAACAGGTCTCTCGTGCCTGGAATACATTCATTGCGGATGTTGAGCGAGTCAAAAGTCTCTGTTGGAGAGAGTGGACAAATTTAGTCAATTAATTAATGCAATTGGTATTAGCAATGATGATGTTTCACTGAACGCCGCATACAAAAAAAGGCTACCCAAATGGATAGCCTTTTTTCTTAGAATGGGAGCCCCGTAGCCGGCGCGGGCGGTGTTCTACTCTTACATGGGGGCGGAGAACGGTTTCAAGCAAGCAAACCCTTTTGCTTGCTCCGTTCGGAGCGGCTTCGCCTCTGGCGAAGACTGGGGGCCCCCTTCGGGAACGGACGACCGCGAAGTAGAACTTTCAGTTTTACTTAAACGAAAAAAGGCCGACCTTCATGCTCGACCTTTTTCGTTTCAATTAGGAGCCTGGCGGTGTTCTACTCTCACATGGGGAGACCCCACACTACCATCGACGCTAACGTGTTTCACTTCTGAGTTCGGAATGGATTCAGGTGGGACCACGTCGCTATTGCCGCCAGGCAAAGTCGTGCAAAATCGAGTGCTTTTCTCGACTTTTGCGCAAGGAGGACAAACAGTAATCTCAGGTGCCTGTTCATCAGCCTTATTTAAACTTTTAATTGTTTTAACAATTCTGGAAATACTGATATGTATTCAATCTATCGAGTAACTACTACTCTCTCTGACTTAATTAGTCAGCCATTCCATCAACTTCTAAATGTAAAGCCATTTAGGCGTTGTATGGTTAAGCCTCTCGGGCAATTAGTACAGGTTAGCTTAACGCCTTGCAACGCTTCCACACCCTGCCTATCAACGTCGTAGTCTACAACAACCCTTCCAGAACTTAAGTTCAGGGATGACTCATCTTGGGGCTCGCTTCCCGCTTAGATGCTTTCAGCGGTTATCGATTCCGAACTTGGCTACCGGGCAATGCCTTTGGCAAAACAACCCGAACACCAGCGGTTCGTCCACTCCGGTCCTCTCGTACTAGGAGCAGCTCCCCTCAATCATCCAACGCCCACACCAGATAGGGACCGAACTGTCTCACGACGTTCTAAACCCAGCTCGCGTACCACTTTAAATGGCGAACAGCCATACCCTTGGGACCGACTTCAGCCCCAGGATGTGATGAGCCGACATCGAGGTGCCAAACACCGCCGTCGATATGAACTCTTGGGCGGTATCAGCCTGTTATCCCCGGAGTACCTTTTATCCGTTGAGCGATGGCCCTTCCATACAGAACCACCGGATCACTATGACCTACTTTCGTACCTGCTCGACGTGTCTGTCTCGCAGTTAAGCTAGCTTATGCCATTGCACTAACCTCACGATGTCCGACCGTGATTAGCTAACCTTCGTGCTCCTCCGTTACTATTTGGGAGGAGACCGCCCCAGTCAAACTACCCACCAGACACTGTCCGCAATCCCGATAAGGGACCTACGTTAGAACATCAAACATACCAGGGTGGTATTTCAAGGACGGCTCCACAGAAACTAGCGTCTCTGCTTCGAAGCCTCCCACCTATCCTACACAAGTAGGTTCAATGTTCAGTGCCAAGCTGTAGTAAAGGTTCACGGGGTCTTTCCGTCTAGGTGCGGGTACACAGCATCTTCACTGCGATTTCAATTTCACTGAGTCTCGGGTGGAGACAGCGTGGCCATGGTTACACCATTCGTGCAGGTCGGAACTTACCCGACAAGGAATTTCGCTACCTTAGGACCGTTATAGTTACGGCCGCCGTTTACCGGGGCTTCGATCAAGAGCTTCGCTTACGCTAACCCCATCAATTAACCTTCCGGCACCGGGCAGGTGTCACACCCTATACGTCCTCTTTCGAGTTTGCAGAGTGCTGTGTTTTTAATAAACAGTCCCAGCCACCTGGTCACTGCGACCCCCGACTGCTTAAGGAGCAAGTCCTATCACAATCAGGGGCGTACCTTCTCCCGAAGTTACGGTACAATTTTGCCGAGTTCCTTCACCCGAGTTCTCTCAAGCGCCTTAGTATTCTCTACCTGACCACCTGTGTCGGTTTGGGGTACGGTTCACATAATCATAAGTTTAGAAGCTTTTCCTGGAAGCAGGGCATCAACAACTTCACCACCTTGGTGGCTCGTCTCGTGTCTCAGCCTTAAGAACCCGGATTTACCTAAGTTCTCAGCCTACTCACTTTCACTTGGACAACCAACGCCAAGCTTGTTTAGCCTTCTCCGTCCCTCCATCACTGATTATATAAGTACGGGAATATTAACCCGTTTCCCATCGACTACGCATTTCTGCCTCGCCTTAGGGGCCGACTTACCCTGCCCTGATTAGCATGGGACAGGAAACCTTGGTCTTCCGGCGTGCGGGTTTTTCACCCGCATTATCGTTACTCATGTCAGCATTCGCACTTCTGATACCTCCAGCAAACTTCACAGTTCACCTTCAGCGGCTTACAGAACGCTCCCCTACCCAGAGGACATCCTTAACCCCACTCCACTGTGATGAAACGCTTTAACAGCAGGTCGCTTCGCGACGTTGCTGTTAGCTTACATCGAAGTAGTGTTAAGTGATGTCCTCTGCCGCAGCTTCGGTATATTGCTTAGCCCCGTTACATCTTCCGCGCAGGCCGACTCGACTAGTGAGCTATTACGCTTTCTTTAAAGGGTGGCTGCTTCTAAGCCAACCTCCTAGCTGTCTGGGCCTTCCCACATCGTTTCCCACTTAGCAATATTTTGGGACCTTAGCTGGCGGTCTGGGTTGTTTCCCTCTTCACGACGGACGTTAGCACCCGCCGTGTGTCTCCCGGATAGTTCTCTTTGGTATTCGGAGTTTGCAAAGGGTTGGTAAGTCGGGATGACCCCCTAGCCTTAACAGTGCTCTACCCCCAAAGGAATTCGTCCGAGGCTCTACCTAAATAGATTTCGGGGAGAACCAGCTATCTCCCGGTTTGATTGGCCTTTCACCCCCAGCCACAAGTCATCCCCTAACTTTTCAACGTTAGTGGGTTCGGTCCTCCAGTTGATGTTACTCAACCTTCAACCTGCCCATGGCTAGATCACCGGGTTTCGGGTCTATACCTAGCAACTAGACGCGCAGTTAACACTCGCTTTCGCTACGGCTCCCCTACATGGTTAACCTTGCTACTAAATATAAGTCGCTGACCCATTATACAAAAGGTACGCAGTCACCCCTAAAGGCTCCCACTGCTTGTACGTATACGGTTTCAGGTTCTATTTCACTCCCCTCACAGGGGTTCTTTTCGCCTTTCCCTCACGGTACTGGTTCACTATCGGTCAAATAGGAGTATTTAGCCTTGGAGGATGGTCCCCCCATCTTCAGTCAAGATAACACGTGTCCCGACCTACTTAATATGCAAACAAAGCAGCTTCATGTACGGGGCTATCACCCTGTTTCGCCCAACTTTCCAGAAGGTTCCACTACTACTTTGCTTATCGGCTGCTCCCCTTTCGCTCGCCGCTACTCAGGGAATCTCGGTTGATTTCTTTTCCTAAGGGTACTTAGATGTTTCAGTTCCCCTCGTTCGCCTCTACACCCTATGAATTCAGGTGCAGATACACATAAATGTGTGGGTTTCCCCATTCGGACATCTGTGGCTCAAATGCGTTTTGTCAGCTCACCACAGCTTTTCGCAGACTTACACGTCCTTCATCGCCTCTATTTGCCAAGGCATCCACCGTATACGCTTAGTCACTTAACCATACAACCCTAAATAGCTTCCCAGGTTACCCTGTTCGTCGTAGCCACTGCTTATTCACATGAGTAAGGAATAAGGTGAACCACCGTACAACACTATCCAAAGGATGCGACATCCTAAAAGGATGGATAACGTTGCGCTTAACCTCCGCCTTTTTATCCGGAGTCAGGTGTGCATTAAAGCACTGTTGCATGCATGACTGTCTAATCATTTACTTTGCTGTTTTCACAGCGCCGTATGTCAAGTAGAGTAGCTTTTGAAAGAACATCTTTCGATATTCTCAGTTACTCAATTTTGATTGATTACTAATATCAGCTTTCCAAATTGTTAAAGAACACTTTAGAGTAAAAAACCCTAATCAATAGTCACTCTAAAAGTGGTTATTCATTAGGATTTATATCCAGTTTTGACCATTCACCGCAAAGTATTGGTAGGCTTGGGCAGACTTGAACTGCCGACCTCACCCTTATCAGGGGTGCGCTCTAACCAGCTGAGCTACAAGCCTGTACTATAAACTTTTATTATCGGCAGTTGCCGACCTCACCGTCCTCAGCCTTAACAGGGCTGCAACCAGTAAACTAAAAGCCTAAAGAGTGGTGGAGCTAAGCAGGATCGAACTGCTGACCTCCTGAATGCAAATCAGGCGCTCTCCCAGCTGAGCTATAGCCCCAGTGATTTCCCTTACGAGTAAATCTTGGTCGTTCTTCATTTCATAACAAAACAATCTGTGTAGGCACTGCATCAAGTCGTCCAACGACTTTACGTAAGGAGGTGATCCAACCCCAGGTTCCCCTAGGGTTACCTTGTTACGACTTCACCCCAGTCATGAAACACAAAGTGGTAATCGTCCTCCCGAAGGTTAGACTAACTACTTCTTTTGCATCCCACTCCCATGGTGTGACGGGCGGTGTGTACAAGGCCCGGGAACGTATTCACCGCAGTATGCTGACCTGCGATTACTAGCGATTCCGACTTCATGGAGTCGAGTTGCAGACTCCAATCCGGACTACGACAAGCTTTAAGGGGTCCGCTCCACATCACTGTCTCGCTTCCCTCTGTACTTGCCATTGTAGCACGTGTGTAGCCCTACACGTAAGGGCCATGATGACTTGACGTCGTCCCCACCTTCCTCCGGTTTGTCACCGGCAGTCTCCTTAGAGTGCCCAACTAAATGCTGGCAACTAAGGACAAGGGTTGCGCTCGTTGCGGGACTTAACCCAACATCTCACGACACGAGCTGACGACAGCCATGCAGCACCTGTGTCAGAGTTCCCGAAGGCACCAATCCATCTCTGGAAAGTTCTCTGCATGTCAAGTGTAGGTAAGGTTCTTCGCGTTGCATCGAATTAAACCACATGCTCCACCGCTTGTGCGGGCCCCCGTCAATTCATTTGAGTTTTAACCTTGCGGCCGTACTCCCCAGGCGGTCTACTTAGCGCGTTAGCTTCGCTACGCACGAATTAAATTCACACACAGCTAGTAGACAGCGTTTACGGTGTGGACTACCAGGGTATCTAATCCTGTTCGCTACCCACACTTTCGCACATGAGCGTCAGTCTTTGGCCAGGGAGCCGCCTTCGCCACTGATGTTCCTCCAGATATCTACGCATTTCACCGCTACACCTGGAATTCCACTCCCCTCTCCAAGACTCTAGTCTGCCAGTTCTAAATGACCATCCCAGGTTGAGCCCGGGGCTTTCACATCTAGCTTAACAAACCGCCTGCGTGCGCTTTACGCCCAGTAATTCCGATTAACGCTCGCACCCTCCGTATTACCGCGGCTGCTGGCACGGAGTTAGCCGGTGCTTCTTCTATTGTTAACGTCACAGCTGGCAGGTATTAACTACCAACCTTTCCTCACAACTGAAAGTGCTTTACAACCCGAAGGCCTTCTTCACACACGCGGCATGGCTGCATCAGGGTTTCCCCCATTGTGCAATATTCCCCACTGCTGCCTCCCGTAGGAGTCTGGGCCGTGTCTCAGTCCCAGTGTGGCTGATCTTCCTCTCAGAACAGCTAGAGATCGTCGCCTTGGTAAGCCTTTACCTTACCAACTAGCTAATCTCACTTGGGCCTCTCTTCAGGTGCGAGCCGAAGCCCGCTTTGGTCCGTAGACGTTATGCGGTATTAGCAGTCGTTTCCAACTGTTATCCCCCTCCTGAAGGCAAGTTCCCAAGCATTACTCACCCGTCCGCCACTCGTCAGCGATTAGCAAGCTAATCCTGTTACCGTTCGACTTGCATGTGTTAGGCCTGCCGCCAGCGTTCAATCTGAGCCATGATCAAACTCTTCAATTAAATATCGAAATTTTGAATTGTCGTTGTTGACACTCTTAATGAGTGCCCACACAGATTGTCTTGTTATAAATTGTTAAAGAACTAAGTGCAGAAAGGATTTTTCTTTCTGCGCAAGGAGGACTTTCGTCACACTCAGTATTAAAAACTTTCCCTTGCTTGCTTCAGCGTTCTTTCAGAACCTGCCGAAGCGGGATGCGTATGATACGCTTTTGGTTTTCTGCGTCAACACTTTTTTTGAAAATTTATTTTCTAAGCATTGTCGCTGTATACCGCTTCACATAAGGCTTTCGCGCTATGCCGGGTTTGCCTGTTTGGACGTTCCCCGTTGAAGAGCCGCGCATTCTACGCATATGGTTTTTAACGTCAACCTTTATTTCGCAATAAAATTAAAAAACGCGACAATTTGGTCGCGCTTTAATCAATCCGTATATTATCTGTACTAATTCGACGTTTTTTCGTCTTTTGGTTCCTTTATATCGTCTGTGCTCTGATCTTTAGCTGACGCTTCTTCTGTTTCTTCTGCACTCACCTTAGAAACAAAATCTGCGTCTTCTACCTGATCGCCAACCACATCACTTAGGGTTACCTTATCAACCGTTCTGAATGTATTGATGGGACCCGCCAATGCGTACAAAGCAAATACTATAAATAAGACTAATGCAGGCTCGGTGGCAACAATAATAAAGATAAGCAAAATTACCAGTAGCGCAACAAACGGTACTTTACCGTTCCAGTTTACTTCTTTAAAGCTGTTATATTTGAAGTTACTGACCATTAACAAGCCAGCCAAGCCGGTAACCAACGCCACAATGAGTCCGATATCATCGCCGTTAATATCGTACTCCACGCCTAACCACACAAATCCGCACACAACAGCTGCTGCAGCCGGACTGGCCAAACCCTGAAAGAATCGCTTGTCGGCAATGCCAACCTGAGTATTAAAGCGAGCAAGCCTTAAAGCAGCACCTGCTACATATATAAAAGCAGCAAACCAACCCAGTTTGCCGAGATCGCTCAGACCCCAGTTGTAAGCCACCAGCGCAGGTGCCATGCCAAATGACACCATATCGGCCATCGAATCATATTCCGCGCCAAAATCACTCTGTGTATTAGTGATGCGAGCAACCCTTCCATCCAGACCGTCAAATATCATGGCCACGAATACTGCCACCGCAGCAGCCTCAAAGCGCCCGTTCATAGAAGACACCACAGCAAAGAAGCCTGAGAACAAACCGGCAGTGGTTAGAAGATTCGGCAACAAATAGATACCTTTATGTTTACTTTCTGACATGATTTTCTCTATAGCTACAAACCGCGGACATTATTTCATAATCTAAACTGACATGCTTACTGTTTTTAAGTTTCAAACTATTTATGTTTCTTCTTTAAGTAAACGTAACTTACGACAAATAACTACTTATAGGATCATATACATAAATGATCAGTTTAGTTTTGTAGACTAGATGAATAAGAGAGTTTGAATTTGCCATGTTGAAGCACTTTCTCGCCCTCACATCATGTCAAAATATTTTACATACAACGTAAATCACCTTGACAAAGAATGAATTAAACCATTGTTTTTTAATGTTTATTTAAAGTAGGTTCAATTTTTGCTTTAGCACAGTTCGCAAGAATGTGTAGTTAATGAGGAAGTGAAGTATGCGGTTTAACTGTAGTAAGACAGCTCTTGTTTTAAGCACAGTTGGTTTATTAGCGTCGGGTTTAGTATCGGCGACAGGTAACAACAGCTGTAACATGACCACAGGATGTGATTCCTGGGGCAATGCTAAAATCTATAATATGTATGACGATCTCGGTCACGATTACAGTACAGGAATTAACCTGAACGGCATTACCGTTAATGTGTCGGCTTGGTCAGATGTAGGTAATTATACTGGATCGCAATCGTATTGTGATGGTTACCAATATCGAAGCTCGTGTTACGGTGGGTCTTGGAAGGATGTTGATGGTTCTGGTTTGAATAGCGAAGAAGACGATACCGTCCAGTCAGCAAATTTTGCCGGTCCTTGGTGGTCAGGGTCTCAGATTGGTTATGGTATGTATAGTGGCGACGCCGGTGAAAGCCATACTATCGATAACTATTCCAACGAATATGGCGGCACAGATTATGACATGGTGTTGTTATCATTCTCAGAAGAAGTCTCTCTGGCAGGGGCTACATTCAGTTATGTCGATGGCTACGCTAGTAAAAACCAGGTAACTGTTGCCGGATTGTCAGACACAGGCCTTAGCCAGTTAACCAGCGGTAGCGCCACCTGGGGCGATATTGCCGCGACAGTTGGTAGCTCTTTAAAAAACAGCTTCCAGATTGGCTCTGATAACGGTACCTATTACTCCGATTTTACCTTTACTGAAACGTCGAAATATTGGTTAGTTGGTGCATATAACACCGCTTTTGGTTTTGTTGATGGATTCAGCAAGAACAATGATGGCTTTAAATTGTCATCGATTGGTTTTAACAAAATCGAAGCTGATCCGAATGACTCGCCAGACCCGGTAAATGCGCCTAGTTCTTTTGCCTTACTTCTTCTTGCTGGTGGTTTTGCAGCATGGCGTAGAAAGCAAGCTAAATAATTTCAAAATCGTTCTTGTAGAAGGGTGGCATTTGCCACCTTTTTTGTACACAATCAAAAAATATCCAATTGAATATAAATACAATTACTATGCGATTGACTTCAGCACTACTGATCTCACTGAGCTTGTTGGGCACTGCCTTTACTTATGCAAGTTCTGAAGACGACTACGAAAAAGCACTCACCGCCTATTCTCAGGCGCGTTTCGACGAAGCTTTTATCCATTTAAAAAATAGTCTTCAACAGGACCCTGACAATTTGGCCGCCAAAATACTGATGGGTGAATTGATGCTGGTAAATGGTTATCTGCAGGCTGCTGAAGCGGAATTTTATGAAGCACTTGATCAAGGTGCAGATATTAATCTGGTTGCTGAAGCATTGGGTAACGCCCTGCTTTTTCAAAATAAATATCAAAGAATTCTCGATTTCAGCAATATAGATAAGTTGACTGCTGGTGAAAAAATTAAGTGGTTACAAATTCGTGCAACCGCCTGTATCCGCTTAAAGCAAACAGGCTGCGCTATTGATGCCTACAACCAAAGCCTCAGGCTCGATAATAAGTACGTGCCAGCCTACAATGGCCTGGCTTCTGTTACCATACTTGAGGAGCAATACGCTACAGCTAAGGAATATCTGGAGCTAGCAAGTAGCTTAGATAACAAGAATGCCGTTACCTGGCGTTTAAAAGGGGAATTAGCCCGCGCGCAAGGTAGATACAACGAAGCTATAGATAATCTTCAAACCGCTTTACAACTAGCTCCCGAAGATCCGCTTACATTGCGCAAGATGGCGGATATTTACCTGGAGAGTAATGACTTTGAAAGTGCGCAGGCATTTGTAGATGAAATTGTTGAGAAAACCCCCAACGATCCACTGGCCATATTATTAAGTAGTTGGCTGGAAAGTAAAGATCAGGAAAAGCTGGTTAATAATGATCGTCTGGAAAGACTCAATGAAATAATGAATAGCTTGTCTCCTGAACTCATCGCCGATCAGCCTGTCCTTTATTATATCAGCGGATTAACCGCCTTCTTCCATGGCAATACAGAGCAGGCAACCAGAGATTTCACGCAATATCTGCAACAAAATCCTAATGACACCCAGGCCATCGTATTGCTAGCCAAAACCTATTTAATGACCCAGCAAAACCGCCCCGCTCTGACCTTATTGGAAAAACACGAAGACAAGCTGTTGGAAAATGTCGATTCTGCCTTATTACTCGGTGACTTGTATTTAAAACAGAATCGTGCGTTTAAAGCACAGAAATTAAGCGATGCGTTATCAGAGCACTATCCCGAAGATCCAAGAGTAAGTTTATTCCGAATTCGCCTTATGGCTTATCGTGGAAAAACAGATGAAGCGCTAGGTATTCTTGATCGAAACTACGATAAAAATCAGGACAACATCACCTTTCTTTTTACTTATAGTATGATGAAACTTCAGGCGGGATACGAAACTGACGCACTCAAAGCCGCCAATGCAATTATTAAAATGTCCCCAAATGATGCAGACTTTTTAAATTTAAAGGCGGGTATTTTAATTCGCTTAAAACGCTATGATGAAGCCTTGTCAATCCTCGACACAACTCTTGAGAAGAAACCAAACCTGTTTGCAGCTAAATTTAACAAAGCAGCCATACTCAGCCGCTTAGGCGACTATACTCAGTCAAACCTTATTGTGGATGAATTGTTAGCGGTTTCGCCGAAACACCCTCAATCGTTACTGCTAAAAGCACATAACCTGGTTGAAGAAAATCAGGTTGAAGAAGCATTATCGCTGTATAGCGATATCCTGGTGCTTAACAATGACTTTACCTATGCACGCTTTGAGCTGGCTAAGCTCTATCAGGCTATTAAAGACTACGACCAAGCGATTTATCATATTGACAGATTACTGGTAAACGATTTCGATAACCCGGAATATTTGTTGTTTAAAGCCGCACTCTTTATTCAAAAAAACAATACACTGGAAGCTCAAAAGACGTTATCCGTGGCAGAACATTTTACCAAAAACTCGGTTGCATATTTGGCAAGACAAAGCGAACTGCAACAGGCCATTGGTGATTTCCCTGCAGCGATTAAATCTCTCGAGACGGCGTTAGCCCTTGCGCCACAAAATACCCGATTGAAGCTTGTTAAAGCACGATTACTAATTGAAACAGGTGAGCTTGCTACGGCGAAAAGCCTTTTGAGTAGCGTACTGGCGGAGAACGAGAACAATCCTAACTATTGGCTGACTCAAGCGTTACATTCCAATGCCAGCGATAATCGCCTTCAAGCCACCAATGATCTGATAAAAGCACTTAACTTAGATCCTTATTTTCATCAGGCATTAGTCATGCTTTACGAATTTGCGATCCGTGGTGGCGACAAAGAAGTGTTTGTTACCCAGGCCGAAACAATAGTAAATAATTACCCAAAAAATATTCTTGCTAAAAACATTCTCGCGCAGTTTTATTATATACAGCATGATTTTGACCGGGCTAAGGCATTATATGAATCGCTGTTGAAACAAGAAGAAAGTATTAACAAACCAATGGTTCTCAATACCCTGGCGATTATGGCTTTGGATGAAGATATTGAGGTTGCACACAAGTACATCACGCAAGCCTTTGAACTAAATAGTACTCACCCTGAAATACTGGATACTCTCGGTTGGGTTCTGGTTCAAAAAGGACAATTAGAAGATGGCTTGGGACATTTACGGAAAGCTTTCGCAAGAGACTCGAACAATCCTGAAATTCGCTACCATATCGGTTTCGCTCTGGTAAAACTAAATCGTAACAAAGAAGCTATTGAAGAGTTACAAAAAGCCGTTTCTGTACAACGCCCTTTCTACAATCGCAACAAGGCCCAAGCATTACTGGACAGTATTCAGTAAACGCGCTGTCTTAAAAAAGCAAAGCCGGCAGTTTGCCGGCTTTGTTGTTTTTAATAACAGCATTAAATAATAATTAAATGCTCACCATCCACATCTATTCGAATAGTTGATTCTGGCAATATCGCGCCAGACAACAGTTGTTGCGCTAACGGATTTTCGACCTGAGTCTGAATAGCACGCTTGAGCGGACGAGCTCCGAAAACCGGATCAAACCCAGCATCAGCCAGTTTATCCATTGCTCCTGCAGACAGCTCAAGTTTATAACCTTTGTCTGCCAGCCGAGCTCGTAGTGAAGCCAGCTGGATTTTTGCAATCGATTTAATTTGCTCTTTACCCAGCGGATGGAACACCACTATATCGTCTACCCGGTTAATGAATTCCGGCCGGAAATGCTGACCAACCACGTTCATCACCATGGATTTCATTTCTTCGTACTGATTTTCCTGATGCTTATCCTGGATAATATCGGAGCCCAGGTTAGACGTCATGATCACTACGGTATTCTTGAAATCTACGGTACGACCCTGACCGTCTGTTAAGCGACCGTCATCCAGCACCTGCAGCAGAATATTAAACACATCCGGATGGGCTTTCTCTACCTCATCAAGCAGGATCACAGAATAAGGCTTACGGCGAACCGCTTCGGTTAGATAACCGCCCTCTTCGTATCCTACGTAGCCTGGAGGCGCACCTACCAAGCGAGCCACGCTGTGTTTTTCCATAAACTCCGACATATCTATGCGGACCATGGCTTCTTCGGTATCAAACATAAAACCGGCCAGTGATTTACACAGCTCTGTTTTACCCACCCCGGTTGGCCCTAAGAACAGGAACGAGCCAATTGGCCGATTGGGATCGGCAAGCCCGGCACGTGACCGGCGAATAGCATTAGATACGGCATTTACCGCTTCATGCTGACCGACTACCCGCTTATGCAGCACATCCTCCATGCGCAGTAGCTTGTCTCGTTCACCCTCGAGCATCTTAGATACCGGAATACCGGTCCAGCGTGAAAGCACATCAGCAATTTCGGCATCCGTCACCCGGTTTTTCATCAACAGGGTTTCTTTATTCTCGTTTTCAGCGGCTTTTTCCAGCTTCATCTCAAGCTCGGGAATACGGCCGTACTGCAGCTCAGACATCCGGTTTAAGTCGGATGCACGGCGGGCAATCTCTAAATCCAGCTTGGCTTGTTCAAGCTCAGACTTGATTGACTGGGTGCCCTGCATGGCTTCTTTTTCTTCTTTCCAGATCTTCTCCAGATCGGCGAATTTAATTTCTGCCTGTTCGCGCTCCAGTTCAATCATCTCGAGTCGCTTATGACTGGCATCATCGGTTTCTTTCGCCAGCGCCTGCTCTTCCAGCTTGAGCTGGATGATACGGCGCTCCAGTCGATCCATTTCTTCTGGTTTGGAATCAATCTGTAAACGAATACTCGACGCTGCCTCATCAATCAAATCGATAGCCTTATCGGGTAACTGCCGGTCGCTGATGTAACGATGGGACAAGGTTGCCGCCGCCACGATGGCTGGGTCAGTAATATCTACCGAGTGGTGCAGTTCGTAACGTTCTTTTAAACCCCGCAGTATTGCGATAGTGTCTTCTACGCTTGGTTCATTTACGAGTACTTTCTGGAAACGGCGCTCCAGCGCAGCATCTTTCTCGATATACTGGCGATATTCATCCAGCGTGGTCGCGCCTACGCAGTGAAGTTCACCACGGGCTAGTGCCGGTTTGAGCATATTGCCGGCGTCCATGGCACCGTCTGACTTGCCGGCCCCCACCATGGTATGTAATTCATCAATAAACAGAATGACGCGGCCTTCTTCTTTGGCAAGCTCATTGAGCACTGCTTTAAGGCGCTCTTCAAACTCACCACGATATTTAGCCCCTGCCACCAACGCGCCCATATCAAGGGAAAGTACCCGCTTGTCTTTTAAGCCTTCGGGCACTTCGCCATTGATAATCCGTTGGGCTAGTCCTTCAACAATGGCGGTTTTACCCACGCCAGGTTCACCGATTAATACCGGGTTATTTTTAGTGCGGCGCTGCAGAACCTGAACTGTACGGCGAATTTCATCGTCACGACCGATCACCGGATCCAACTTACCCTGTTCGGCACGCTCAGTGAGATCGGTGGTGTACTTTTCTAATGCCTGACGAACGTCTTCTGCGTTAGGGTCGGTGACTTTCTGTCCGCCGCGCATATCATCAATAGCTTTTTCAATGGCTTCTTTGGTAACACCCAATTCGCGGAAAATATCGCCTAAACGGCCTTTATCCTGAATACCTGCCAACACGAATATTTCAGATGTGATGTAGTCATCTTTGCGCTGCTGGGCGATCTTGTCACACAGGTTGAGTAAAACAACGCTGTCTTTGCCTAACTGTACTTCACCGCCAATTCCTTCTACCCGAGGCAGTCTCTCGATGGCCTGGGAAAGTGCGGAGCGTAGCGCATTTACATTTACGCCAGCCTGATCCAGCATGGAACGAACGGTGCCGCCCTGCTGATTTAACAATGCTGTCATTAAATGCACGGGCTCGATAAACTGATGATCTCTGCCCAAAGCAAGAGACTGCGCATCTGAGATCGCAATCTGGAACTTGCTGGTAAATCTATCTAAACGCATGGAAACCTCTTTTAACCGTGCTAATAACCTTGCTCTCTTTATGGGTATGAACAAATCCGGATTCAAGTAACCTGTATAAAAATTATGCGCAAATAAATACATAATTTGCGTCAGGTCAGGTATCCGGCTGATGTTAAGTATGGCTGAATTTGGGCGGGTTTAAAGGCAGAATAAAAAGCCGCCTGCAAATGCAGACGGCCAGCAGAAACAAATAGTTAGTCTTTACCTAAGGTAGAAAAGAAACTATCGCTGTTCCAGGCAGGACGTTCAGGCGCGTTGGCCAAATCCCGGGCAATGGCGTAGTTAATTTCAACAAATTGCGCGGCCCACTCATAATCAATCGGTAAATTTAAATCGTCCGAAGGCATGTGGTAATGCTTAGCCAGGAAAGTTTGCGGTGACACGGCCAGGGCATCTTTTACTTCAGTCGCCAGACTCGGCACTAAGAAGACGGCCGGAACACCCTGTTTAACAAAACTGTACTGGTCGCTGCGAACAAATATGGCCTGCTCAGGCATCGGATCTTCAATCAGCTTCATTTCATTTTTCAGTAAGGTACTGCTAACTGTATCCTCCAGTGAGCTATGGGTGGCGCCAAAGGCAATGATCTCGTTGGTTCGGTAAGTCAGGATAGGCATATCCAGATTCACATTGGCTACAATGTTATCAATGGGCACCGTAGGATAAGTGGCGTAATATTCAGAGCCTAACAGGCCCTTTTCTTCACCGGTCACAAAAGCAAAGATCACCGAACGTTTAGGCTTTTCTTTGGCATGATGGAATTCATGAGCGATTTCCAGCAGTGTGGATACGCCACTGGCATTATCCATGGCGCCATTGTTAATTTTATCTTTTAACACTGAGTTTTTGCTCACACCAATGTGATCTGAGTGTGCGCTAAGAATGATAAACTCATTTTTAAGCTTGGGATCAGAGCCCTCAATCACGCCAATAACATTGGGGCTGGTTGTTTCACTGTGTACCGATTTCTTTTCCAGCGTGGCTGTCAGCCCCATTGGCCGCGGCGTCAGCGACTCATTATTTTCGATTTTCTCAAAAATGGCTTCCAGGTCGATGCCGGCCATCTCAAACAGGATTTTACCTGCTTCCAGGCTTAACGTTGCACCGCCTTTCAGCTCTGGGTAACCGTTGTTTACTTCTCCCTCTTTGGTTAGCCAGCGGGTAGACGGTGTTTTGACATATAATTTGCGCTTCTCGAAGGGTGACACTTTTTCAGAGGTTGGCGTGCTTACCACTATGGTCCCGATAGCACCGCTTTTTACCAGGCTGTCAGCAATCAAACGACGAAAATGGGAGCCTTCCTCACTGGGGAAGTCATGCGGTCTGTCAGACAAAATCACCGCTATTTTGCCCTCTAAATCAATATTTTCGTAATCGTTGTAATTAAGGTACGGCGCATCAATACCAAACCCGGCAAACACCAGCTCGCCGGACACACTGGATGTTTCGCTGTTGATGTCGGCGCTCATGAGCATATTTTGCATAAACTCAAATTCAACGGACTCATCGCCGTCTGAGACCACCATTTTGGGTGATGACATATCCAGAGTCGCCTGTTTAAAAGGCACTACCTGATAGTAACTGCCATCTTCACCGGCGGGTGCAACACCCATCTTTTGCAGCTCACTGGCAATATACAGTGACGCAAAGTCATGCCCTATACTACCAGTATCGCGACCGGCCAGCAGATCGTCGGCAAGCAACATCATATGGCCTTTAAAGCGTTCTGGTGAAGCCGCATCTACGGCACTGGCGCATAGCAATGATGCAGTTACGCCAACCAAACACGAGATTATTTTTTTCAACTGTCGTCTCCTTAACTTTTTTATTGTTTATAAGCTGTTACAAGCTTAATAGTAGGAGATAGGCAAAAAGGTGTACAGCAATTACCGCTATACGCCACGCAGACCTATCACACTGACCATTCTGCCGGTTTGCTGCTGTTGTTGATGGGTTGCCTGACGGTGCGAAAAGAATCGCTCATCGGCATAGGTACAAAGCGCTGACGGCGTGATGTGTTGTACGCCAAGCGAAGCTAACTGACTGTGCGCTATCATTGGCAGATCGAGCAGATATTTACCGGCATCACAAGAGCGAATGATAGCTCCCGGATACTGACTGAAATGACGGGCCACCTGCTCAGTCACTTCGTAGCAAGCCTGTGAAATAGCCGGCCCTATCCAGGCGAGCAACGTATTGGCCGGCGATTGCATCGCGGCAATCGTGTGCTCAATCACTTTCAGGTGCAACCCTTTCCAACCAGCATGAATGGCGGCCACTTCTGAGCCATCCTGATTACAAAGAAGTACCGGCACACAATCGGCTGTCATCACAGCACAAAAATGCCCGGCGGAACGACTTACCGCTGCATCAGCTTCTGTTTGTGTGGTAGGTAATTGCACTACCCGATGGCCGTGCACCTGATTTAACCAGTGCAGTTTTTCATGATGGGGGAGCAAACCGCGGTTGCGACTGACTTGCTCAGCACTGTCGCCCACATGGTTACCAACGTTAAGACTCGCGTAATTGCCATCACTACAGCCGCCATGGCGTGTGGTGGTGTAGGCCACCACATTCGCCGGCGCCTGCCAGGTTGGCCAAATCAGCGGAAGATCAGAGCTCATCCAGTCCAAATTGCTTAGTATCTTCGCGGGTACTTTCAATCAGGCTGACCATATCCTCTGGTAACGGTGCCTGCCAGGTCATCCACTCATCCGTTTGGGGATGGTACAAAGATAACTGAGCGGCGTGCAGCGCCTGACGTTTGAAGTTTCTCAGCGTATCGGCAAACTCTTCGCTGGCTCCTTTGGGCAGACGCCAGCGGCCACCGTACACCGGGTCGCCAACCAAGGGATGTTTGATATAAGCCATATGAACGCGGATCTGATGAGTCCGGCCAGTTTCCAGTTTTAAACGCAGATGAGTATGAGCGCGGAATTTTTCGATAACCCGATAGTGTGTCACCGCGGGTTTACCGAACTCGCGGACTGCCATATGCGTGCGCTTGGTGGCATGACGACCAATCGGCGCATCCACAATGCCCCCGGCAATCATGGTGCCAAAGGCCAGGGCTTCATACTCACGGCTCATCACTCTTGACTGTAATTGTTCCACCAGGTGAGTTTGCGCAGGTAAGGTTTTGGCAACTACCATCAGGCCGGTAGTGTCTTTATCGAGACGATGAACAATCCCGGCTCTGGGTACTTTATCAATGCCCGGTACATGAGCCAGCAGTGCATTAAGCAGTGTGCCGTCCTGATTACCGGCACCAGGATGTACCACCAGATCGGCCGGTTTGTTGATTACCAGGATGCTGTCATCCTCGTAAACGATGTCCAGCTCTATTTTTTGCGGCGCATTGGCAACCTGCTGGGTAATCTCAGCTTCAATCCCGATTGACTCATCACCGGTCATTTTTTGACGCGGGACTTTGCACACTTCGCCATTTACCGTTACATTACCTGCCAAAATCCATTCTTTTAGCTTTGAACGGGAATAATCAGGGAACAAATCTGCAATTACCTGATCTAACCTCAATCCAAAGTGTTGGAATTCGGTTTGCGCTGCTAATGAAATCTGTGAACTTTGTTGTACCATAACCGCCTATAGAGAGAACACAAAAGGCAGATTATAACAGGTTTGGCAGCTGAGGCTGTTTTCTTTTGGAGTTTATGTGGTGTTTGCGTTTAAGAGTACGTTAAAATGCCAGATAGAGAACTGTTTTACCCTTGCAGTAAAATTAATTGTGTACCAGGAACCAGTAGTACTATGAAAATAAACCGTTGCATTGCCCCCCTGCTAATTAGCGTTTTGTTAGCCGTGACAGGGTGTTCATCCTCAAGCAAAGAAGATCAGGTGATGAATGCAAACCTGGGTGCGCAGGCACTTTACGACAAAGCGCGTCAGAGCATGGCGAATGGCAACTTTGCCGCAGCTGCCGACTCACTGAGTGCGCTGGACTCCCGCTTTCCATTCGGTCCGCTATCTCACCAGGTGCAGCTGGATCTGGTTTACAGCTATTATAAATCCGGCAAAATTGACCAGACTCTGGCCACTATCGACCGTTTTATTCGCTTAAACCCTAACCATGCTGATGTGGATTATGCGTTTTATATGCGCGGGCTGACTAATATGGAAGCCGACAATAACTTGTTTCAGGAATTGGTTGGCATCGACACCACCGACCGCGATCCGAGCAAATCCAAACAGGCTTTTGAAGACTTCAGACGTTTAATTCAGCAATACCCAGACAGTAAATATGCTGCCGATGCCCGCCAGCGTATGGTGTTTATTAAAAACCGTCTGGCCAGCTACGAAATCTCTATCGCGCGCTTCTATATGCGTCGTGAAGCTTTCATTGCAGCTGCTAACCGTGGCCGATATGTACTGGAGTATTACCCTGATTCAGATCAGGTGCAGCAGGCACTGGAAATTATGGTGTCCTGCTATGACCAGTTAGAACTCACTGAGTTACGTGATAACGCCATGAAAACGCTGAAACTGAACTTCCCGGACAGCGAATTTATCAGTTAATTACAAGCTAGCAATAGCAATCAAAAAGCAGCGTAAAGCTGCTTTTTTGTGCAGTAAACAAAATTACGTCAACTTCACCGACGTATCAGCTGTTAATAAACTCGACAAACTCCACCAGCGGTAGAGGTTTACTGTAAAGGTACCCCTGGGCTAATTCACAGTTTTCATTCTCCAGAAAGGCGTGCTGCTCAGAGTTTTCTACACCTTCGGCGACCACCTGGCAATTCATGTCCCGGGCGATTGAAATGATACTGCGGGTAAGGTTACTGCTCGAGCCATCCGCGGGAACATTCGCGATAAAGCTGCGGTCTATTTTTAAGGTATCGATTGGTAAGCGGTTTAAGTAGGATAACGAAGAATAACCGGTACCAAAATCGTCCAGCGCTAGGGTAAACCCCGCTTCCTTTAAGCTCACCAGGGTGTTTATATCCACGTCAATCAGAGCTGTTTCGGTTAATTCAATTTCAAAGCGCTCGGCACTTAAGTCAAACTCAGTAAGTACTCTGCGCAAGGACTTGAGCAAATTTTCATCGGCCAATTCCCCCGCAGAGATGTTCACCGCCAGTCGGAACGATCCTGATACAAATGGACCTATATGGGTAAAGGCTTCACAGGCTTTTACCAGAATGCAGTGGGTTAAACGGCTCATAAACCCAGCCTGTTCGGCCAGCGGAATAAAAACATCCGGCGCGATACGCTCATCATTCGCAGTTGTCCAGCGCGCCAGCACTTCTGCCCCTTCAACTGCGCCATTAAACAAATTAACCTTGGGTTGTAAATGCACGTCGAGCTTTCGGTTATCAATTGCTTCTCTGAGCATACTCTCGAGCGTCAGTGACGAGCGTCGCTTTTCAGTCATGGATTCCTGATAAGCCTTCACCGTGCCTTTACCTATCCCTTTAGCCCAGTACAGGGCAGTATCCGCCTGTTGGTAGAGCTCGGTAAGGGTGCAGGCAAAGGCCGGAAACAGACTAATGCCGATACAGCAATCCACATACACCGGTACATAGGCGTCAATATCACTCGGAAAGCTAACCTGTAATCGCATTGCATTGGCTAATTTAAGGGCTTCACCAACGGTTCTGATATCTTCACAGTAAACCGAGAATTCGTCCCCGCCGATTCGAAACAGCCTGGCGCCGGCTGGCAGTACCAGAGACAGTCTGCGCCCAACCTCCATTAGCAACTTATCACCCTTAAAATGACCCAGACTGTCATTCACCTGCTTGAAGTTATCCAGATCAATCAGTAACAGTGCAGCCTGACGAAAGTCTGAAGCCTCTTGTTTGGTGGACTCTGCCAGCAGCCGCTGCAGCGCCCGCCGGTTAGGTAACCCGGTCAGTACGTCATGGTGAGCCATATGCCGCAATTCCTCGCGAACATCAACAAGTTCGGAGATATCCGTTAGCGAAGCTGTGTAATTACTCGCTTGTTGATGGCGGTCCAGCACTGTTACCAGGGTCAGTAAACCAAAATGCGCTTTGTTACCAATAGTCCAGGAAACCTCAGCCGACCAGGATTTACGCTCCGCAAGTTGTGTCTGAACCTGGGAGAGGCTGACCGGCGGTGAAAACAAATCAAACAACGGCTTATGGATTAGTCCGCCCGCGTGCGTGACACCCAAAAGATGTTCCAGTGCCGGGTTTGTTGACACAATCTGAAAATCGCTGTCGAGCACCACCATTCCCTCACGACTGTGCTCAACGACAGTCCGGGCCTGTAAAAGTTGCTGCTCGTTTTGCTCAAGTTTGCGCACGATACTGGTTGAGCTGGCTAACAATATTCGCCAGTCAAGCAAAGGATCATTAAGCGCTTTTTGCATACGGTTTTTGTTGGTTAACATAAACAAAAACAGATAGCTGCCGAAGGTAGCTGCAATAATGGCCTTACCGCTTAAATTACCAATGATCAGACCGAACACCTCACTGGACACTCCCAATGCCAACACCGGAAACAGCACACCATCCATTAAAATGACACCAACAAAGCCCAGACTAAAAGCCAGGCTAAACAGGTGGTGGTTTGACAACATTCTTTTTAAGCGGTCGAAAACAAAAACCAGAAAATACAGTTCCGCAATGATGAGCAATGCGCCAAGCACAATTAATGGTAACGATACTTCAAATAACCCTGCGGGGACGTTAAGCGGATTGATTACTTCTGGCGCGTTGAGAGTTTCGGCTACGCTGGTAAATAGCAACACTTTAAAAATGGTAACCATCACCACCAGGCGCATAATGTTTTGCAAAATAAAGGGGTCGTTCTCTATAAATGCCATCATGATGCAAGCCATCATAAAGCCACCATAGGCAATAGTGCCACCGGATAGACTAATATCACCGGGTAGCAGCACGGAATAAACCGCGCCAAGGAATCCCCCCATGATAAGCACCAGACTGACATAAATATAAAGTGATACCCGCCGGGTCTGCGGATTTTTTTCAAATGTCAGGAGCAACGGGAACAGGCAATAAATACCAACCTGAACTAACAGCTGTACGAGCATTCAGATGCCACATCATTTACTTATCATGACAAACAGAATACCAATGAACCACAACAAGCACCACTGAGGATTATTACAGCCGGGAAATGTTGTCTGACGGGGTTGATGCAAAAAAGTAGAACAAAGATAAGTTTGTAGAGCGTAAACAAAAACAGGCCTTTCGGCCTGCCTGATTATCTAAAAAACAGATGACTGAACGGGTTGAGCAATCGGGCAATACCCGACGTAAAGTGAAGCGGTTGATCCACAATACTAAACACCAGACACCCTTCTACCGCTTGTGATGCAGGAGCATGAGTGTGCTGGCCATTCAGGTAAATAAAATCGCCTGAATCATACTCATTCATTCCGTCGCTAAACTCACCGTTAATGACCAGAGTCATCTCTGAACCGCGGTGAGTGTGCTCAGGAACGGAGCCGCCTTTTTCCATGAATATAAAATTAGCCACACCATCGTATCCCATATCCACCGGCGCTTGCCAGAGCTTACCGACCAGCGATGACCAATTGCCTTTTTTCTGGATCAGCCGATGCAGAGTTTTCGGCAATTCGAACGTTTTGCCATCCAACTCTATGGATGTGCTCTGAACATCCGTCCCCGCTGGCTTCCTGAGCGAAACGTCGGGCGCCTCAGCTACAGGCTGTTGCGTAATATTGGCCAGCATTAAATCAAACTGAGGGTCGTAGCTTTCCACTACATTCTCAAGTTCTAAATGGTCCATAGCAAACTCAGCCGTTTTTTCTTCGACCAGTTCCTGGCAGTATTTACACATATCGCAGTGGGCAGACACCATTAAAGACTCTGCTGGTGCCAGGGTTCCCGTCACAAACTGCTCAATGAGATCAGGGGTTGGGTGGAACTTAATCATAATCGCTTATCATACCTTTGAGACGTTGCAACGCTAGCCGTGTTCTTGACTTAACCGTACCAAGAGGGATATCCAATTCGTCAGCAATTTCCTGCTGTGACTTCCCATCTATATAAATCGCCTCTAATACAACTTTTTGTTTCTCTGGCAAATCTTCAAATAAGTGACCGATTTGCTCTAACGTTACCTGATCATCAAGCGCTTTCTCGTTTGCATCAGGCGTTTGCTCACAAAGTACCGGCCATAAATCATCGGCACAAATGTCTTCTTTACGGTTTTGTACTTTACGAAGCATATCAAAGCGGATATTTCTGGCAATGGTAAATATCCAGGTGGAGGGTGAGCCTTTTTCGGCATTAAAGAGGTGCGCTTTTTGCCACACATTTGACATGGTGTCCTGCACAAGCTCCATAGCCAACGCTTCGTTGCCAAGCTGCTTAAGCGCGTAGGACCGAAGTCTGGGCGCAAAAAAACCGAAGACTCTGGAGAAAGACACCTTGCATCTGTCTTGGGCTACCTTCACGAGGTAGTCAGACATTTCAACTGCACACTCTTTCGGTTCTACAGCGCTGTTTTCGTGTTCCAATGGTATTCCAACAAGCATAGTTTTCGGTCCGATTTGTTCCATATGTGCTAATGCATACGCAACAAAGGATGATCTGGATCAAAAATTTTTAACGCACCAAATCATTTATATAGTTTAGCACTTTATCGCAGTTTTGTTCGCTTAAAAACGCCTGCTTGTTGGCTGCGTCTACCGGCAGGAGTTCTAGCCAGCGATAGATTACCCATAAAGGTTCCGAGAACTTAAGCTCCGGATACAATCGGGCAATTTCGGGATATTTATCGTAGATGATTTGTAACTTATCGCGCAGAGGCTCTATCACGCCATCGTCAATTTCCGCCGTCCAGTCAGTAATTCGCTCTATAGAACCGGTACGCAAGCCATCCTCTTCGGTAGCAATGGAATTAACCCTTACGCAATACTGACCTTCAACCTTTATGCCCAACAGGCCATCCTCAAGCAAATCGAAGTCGATGATTTTACACAGGGTACCGATAGGAAAAATATGCTCATTCTTACTCAGGTCGCCACGGGAATTGAGCATACATAATACAAAACATCCGTCACCGGCACAGGCTTCCTTGACCATCCGAACATAGCGGGGCTCAAAAATCCGCAGCGCCATGTGGCCACCCGGCAACAAGTGAGCAGATAACGGAAACAAGGGCAAAACGACATCTTGCATAATTAATATCTTTGTCAAAGTGGTTATTGTAGTCAGTGTCACATACGCCGCGGTTTCTGTTTTGGATCTTAATAGTGCAATTAGATTATTACTGCGACGAAAATAAATGTAAAAGTGATGATCTAAGCCTTCTCTCTGTCGGTATTATCAAGCATAAACCCCAGTTATTACGGATTTTTTTGCAGTGACTTTTGAGGAACGCTTCAGACAGCTATATGCCGATCTCGCAAAGATCAGTATCAACGTCCTAAGCCTGGTTTACCACCAGGATATTGAGTTTGTCGATCCGGTAACAACTCACCGAGGTATAGGGGCGGTTAAGGGTTATTTCGCAAACCTGCTGGAATCGGTCGACTCATGTCAGTTCGACATCCACTCTCTCCTGTACACGGAAAAATGTGGGCCAGGCGGGTACACCCATGTCGTTGAATGGACCATGTTACTGCAGCTAAAAAACAAACCAAACACCATTTCAGTGGATGGCGTTTCGATGCTAAAAGTCCGTGATGACAAAATTCACTACCACCGAGACTATTATGACCTGGGTGAAATGGTTTACGAACATGTGCCCGTTCTTAGGTCTGTCATCGGTTTTATCAAAAAGAAGCTCGACTCATGAAAACGATTCTAATTACCGGCGCAACCTCCGGCATTGGCGAGGCTTTAGCAAACCATGCAGCTTCGTGTGGCTATCAGGTGCTTGCCTGTGGCCGCAATCAGGAAAAGCTCGACAAGCTTGCAAGACACCAGAATATTCAGCCGTTGCAATTTGATGTTACCGACGAGCAAGCCACCCAGTCAGCGTTGGCCGAAGTACGCTTTGACATTGCCGTGCTCAACGCTGGTACCTGCGAATATGTGGATTTACCGGTATTTGAGCCGGACATGTTCAGGCGGGTAATGGAAGTAAATTTTTTTGGCATCATTAATTGCGTAAGTGCGCTATTGCCAAACTGTCAGGCGGGCAATCAATTGGTCATTATCGATTCCATGGCAAGATTGTTTCCTTTTACCCGTAGCCAGGCATACGGCGCCAGCAAGGCGGCGGTTCATTATTTTACCCAAAGTATGAAAATCGACCTTAAATCGAAAGGGGTAATCGTTCAGTCGGTATCGCCTGGTTTTGTCGAAACCCCGTTAACCGATAAGAACGACTTTGAAATGCCAATGAAAATCACCGCAAAGGAGGCGGCCGAATCCTTGTTGAACGGCATTATCAAACAGCAGAGTAATGTATACTTCCCAACTGTGTTCGGGTTTATACTAAGAACGTTGTTCCGCTTACCTGGCCGGCTCCAGGTGTGGCTTTCATCACAATTACAATAAGGGATCTGGCGGATTTCCACATGAAAAAAAATATTGCCATCATTGGCTCAGGTATTTCAGGGTTAACCTGCGCTCACCTGCTGTACCAACAGCACAACATTACTCTGTATGAAGCCAATGATTATATTGGTGGCCACACCGCCACCAAAGACGTCAAGGTAAACGGGCAGTCCCGGGCTATCGATACCGGGTTTATTGTATTTAACGACTGGACCTACCCCAATTTTATTAAATTACTCACCAGACTAGGCGTGGAATACCAGCCTACCGAAATGAGTTTTTCGGTGCGTCATGAAGGCACTAACATTGAATACAACGGGCACAATCTGAATACCTTGTTCGCCCAACGGCGCAATCTGTTCCGGCCCCGGTTCTGGAAAATCGTAAAAGATATCGTACGCTTTAATAATCTGTGCAAAGAGACCATTGAGCAAGATCAGGATACCAGTTCGCAAACGCTGTCCTCATTTATTAAGGAACACGGGTTTAGCGAAGAATTTAGCGAACATTATATTTATCCGATGTGCGCAGCCATCTGGTCTGCCAGTCTGGAACAAACCAAGGCGTTTCCGCTGACCTTCTTTTTGCAGTTTTTCAATAACCACGGGTTGCTCAACATTAATGACCGGCCACAATGGTACACCATTAAAGGCGGTTCAAGGGAATACATAGCGCCACTGGTAAAGCCCTTTACTGACCGCATTCGACTGAGTACCCCGGTAAAACGAGTGGAACATAACACCGGTGGCGTTGCTGTTACGTCGATGGACGACCAGACAGACCAGTATGATGAAGTGATTTTTGCCTGCCATAGCGACCAGGCATTAGCCATGCTTGCTGCACCCACCGACGAGCAGCAACGCATACTTGGTGCCATCGGCTATGCCGAAAACGATGTCGTGCTGCACTACGACACCAGACAACTGCCGCAACGAAAGGCGGCGTGGGCGAGCTGGAATTACCGTTTAACCGGCGACCCGCAGGAGCAACAACGCCCTGCAGCAGTCACCTATGATATGAATATTCTACAACGGTTGGATGACGAAGAAACCTTTTGTGTGAGTCTCAATACTAAGGGGATACAAGCCGATAAAGTACTGGGCACTTATCGCTATGCCCATCCGCAGTTCAGTCCGACAATGGTAAGCGCTCAACAGCAAAGGGAGACCATTTGCGGGGTAGATGGTGTACACTTCTGTGGCGCCTACTGGTACAACGGTTTCCACGAAGACGGCGTGCGCTCGGCACTGGACGTTTGTGAACGATTTGGAGCCAGGTTGTAATGGATAGCGCGATCTGCACAGGTGTGGTGAATCACGAGCGGTTTAAGCCCACTCAGCATGCCTTTGCGTATGGCATTGCAATGATGTGGCTAAACCTTGATGAGGTCAATCAACTGGCGCATACCGTAAAGGGCTTTTCCAACACCGGCAGAGCCGCTTTCGAATTTCGCCGCAGCGACTACCTCGGCGACTCATCGCGGCCTCTCAAACAGGCGGTGATTGACAGAATAAATGAGCTCAATGAATCCGAGACATCGCTAACCGGCGATATTTTCCTGCTCGGTCAGGCCAGGCACTACGGACTGTATTTCAGCCCGGTTAATTTTTATTTTTTACGCCATAAAGTCACCGGGCAGTTCACCCATATGCTGGCTGAAGTCAGCAATACGCCCTGGAACGAAAGACATCATTACCTGGTTGATTTAAACAAACAGGAAAATACCCCCAAAGCGTTTCACGTATCGCCCTTTAACCCGGTGGATATGATGTACAAGTGGCATATTCAGCAACCCTCTGAAGCCTTCTCCGTGGGACTAAGTTGTTATAAGGAAAACAAGCACTTCACCGCAATAATGCATTTAAAACAAAAACCATTAAACTCAAATACAGTTAGAAACGTAATTAAATCAATACCGAATATGACACTAAGAACTGTCATCGGAATTTACTGGCAGGCGGTTAAATTATGGATAAAACGCACGCCGGTATATTCACATCCGATAAATAGTCAGGAATAACTCATGGCCAATAGTGAAACTGCGCTCGCTGCGCCCCTTACGTTTTCTTATGTTGAGCGATACAGTCGCCAAATTTTTATTAGTCTGATGCAATCTCTGCCTGAGGGGCATCTGGTGATTAAGGAAAATGGCAAACTGGTTGCTCAGTGTGGTAATCCGACGTGCGATCTGCACGCCGAAGTTGATATGCATTGCCCAACCGTGTACAAAAAGCTGCTGCTTGGCGGTAGTGTGGCCTCTGGTGAAACTTACACAGAAGGATTATGGACCAGCCCGGAGCTAACTAATGTTATCCGTATTTTTGCCCGTAATCTGCCTACGCTCGACCGCTGGGAATCACGGTTTAAGTGGCTTAGCTTCCCGTTTGACAAGCTGCAGCACCACTTGCGCCGCAATACTCACGATCAGGCCAAGAAAAACATTGCTGCCCACTACGATTTAGGCAATACCCTTTACACCCACTTTCTTGATGAAAGCATGATGTATTCGTCGGCTATTTATCCGGACGTTAATGCGTCGCTTGCTGACGCCCAGTTTCACAAACTACATACCATCTGCAAAAAATTACGTCTCACAGCCGATGATCACCTGATTGAAATTGGGACTGGCTGGGGAGGCCTGGCGGTCCATGCTGCTAAGCATTTTGGCTGTAAGGTAACCACCACGACCATTTCCGAAGAACAATTTGCCTACGCTAATGAGTGGGTGAAACGGGAGGGCCTCGAAGACCAGATCACCCTGCTCAAAAAAGACTACAGGTTGTTGGAGGGCACATACACCAAACTGGTTTCTATCGAGATGATTGAAGCTGTAGGCAAGCCGTACCTTAACCAGTTTTTCAACAAGTGTGCCAGCCTGCTAACCCCTGACGGTTTAATGCTATTGCAGTCGATTACTATCGATGATCGTCGCTACGACAGTTATCATAAAGGCGTCGATTTTATTCAGAAGCACATCTTCCCCGGTGGTTTCTTACCCTCTCAGCTGGTATTAAATCAGCACATTAAGCAAGCCAGCGATCTTTCTATTCGCGACATGCAGGACATTGGTCTCGACTATGCGCGAACTCTCAGAGATTGGTTTAACGCCTTTGTGGCAGCAAAAGAGAAGCTGGCTGTGCACGGCTATGATGAGCGCTTTGCCAGAATGTGGGAATACTACCTTAAATATTGCGAGGGAGGCTTTCTGGAGCGTTCCATCAGCACCGTACAATTGGTGCTGAGCAAACCGCGTTACGTAGATGAGCTTACCCGCTAAGCGGATAAGCGTGTATTGATGGCCTGGTTACTGGCCTTGCTCAAGCACCGAAATAGGTTTCGAGCGAATCGGCTCACCCTGATTAATGTTAATCTCAACCCGGCGGTTGCTGGCCAGTTCTTCCGGTGTTTGCGGATCCTCAATCAGGGGGTCGTTAGACGCCTTGCCCACCACCGACATTCGCGTTTCATCAAACCCCGGTGCCGAGCGCAGTGCTTCGGCAACGGCAACCGCACGTTGCGCAGATAAGTCCCAGTTAGAGCTGTACAACTCATTGGAAATCTGTTGCTTATCGCTATGTCCTGACACCTCTATCTGACCCGGCATATCCGCCAGGATCTCACCAATCTGGCGAATAACCGGGCGAAATTGCGGTTGTAAAAATGCCGAACCGGCAGAAAACGAGCCATTCTCACGAATGCGAATGGTGATCTGCTGGCCCAGGGATTCCATTTCAATCGAGCCATCAAGAATTTGTTTTTGTAGTTGCTGGGCAACTTTTTTCATCATCTCAGCCACCTGCTCCTGATTAGCTGCCTGCTGGGTAGAGGCCGACTGATCGGTTGAGGTTTGTTGAGATTGCCCGCCGCGCTGAGTACCACGCTGCTTCTGGCGGCCCCCGGCTGAGTCTTCGTCGCCGGCCTGAAATTCCAGCATTTGCTGCGTCATATCAATGGTTTGCTGCTGAATGGTGTCAATCGGTGTCGGGTCCGGACGGCCCGGGCGAAACTCCATGGCAATTACACTGGTGCCTTTTGGTATGTCTTTCACTTCAATTTTGTTTTGCACACCAAAAGCAAACTTCATGGAGCCGGCTATCTGCTTAAATTTAAGCACGTCCATTTCGGAAAATGCCAGCAGCAGTACAAAGAAGCACATCAGCAGCGACATCAGGTCCGCAAAAGTCCCCATCCACGCGGGGAGGCCTTCGGGGGGGCATTTGGGGCACTCTTCTTCCTGCGCCATACTTTTTACTCTTCTTCCACCGCACCACGTTTACTGGCGGCGAGATAATTTTTCAGGATCCCTTCAATGACCCGCGGATTCTGACCATCGGCGATACCGACAATCCCGTCAAGAATCAATGACTGGTTGAGTTTCTCTTCATTCAGGCGGTTGCTAAGCTTAGCGGCGATTGGCAGACAGATAACATTAGCCAGAAAGGCTCCGTACAAAGTGGTTAACAAGGCCACCGCCATAGCAGGGCCGATAGCTTTGGGGTCATCCATGTTTGACAGCATAGCCACCAGACCGATAAGCGTACCAATCATCCCCATTGCCGGCGCTACGTCACCGAGGCCTTTAAAGATGGACACACCAAACTCGTGGCGTTCGGTGGTCATGGAAATGTCTTTTGCCAGGGTTTCCCGCACCACGTCGATGTCGTGACCATCCACCAGCATATCCACCCCTTTTTGCATAAAAGGGTTAACAATTTCAGCTTCTTCGAGGGCCAGAAAGCCCCCTTTCCGGGCTGCATCTGCCATTTCTACCACTTTCTCGATGAGATCTTCCGGCGTGTCGATTTTAAACATGAACGCCTTACCGGCGACTTTACCTGCGCCAAAAAACTGGCCAAGCGTGAACTGCGACATAACAACGAAAAGACTCCCGCAAAATACGATCAGTACCGAAGGAACGTCGACAAACATGCTGAGATCCCCACCGAGGATCATGGCCATTACAATAAAGCCAATGCCGCCTAACATTCCAACCAGGGTTGCTAAATCCACTTGTTTCCCTCACTTCATCACTTATTCAGGGCGAAACTGAACACATGGTGTTAAATATAGCTGCGAATTTTTCACAATGCAGTGCTGAGTCTGACAAAGTCATTCACACCAGCGAAGTTGTTATAGCATTGAGCCGACTAAGACTACTTACCGTCACCTGACATCCTAGCACTCAATACACTGTAGTCATTCTATCGGCAGTTATTTTTTTTTCTACACTGATATCGTTATAGATTTTATAACCGGTTATCATAAAACCAGTTCCCGCCACTGCCTGACAGCGCAAAACCTCGCATCCAGCGGCTAAACTATTTGACCCTCGCGCGGGCCTCGGTTAATGTGCCATCACTACGCAAAATGAGACCAGAAGAGGGATCCGTGAGCGATAAAGCCACTGCAGCCAGTCCGTCATTTGAACAAACCATCAGCGAACTGGAAACTATCGTCAATGAAATGGAACAAGGCGATTTGCCACTCCATGAGGCACTGAAAAAATTTGAACGCGGTATCGAGTTATCCCGCCTGAGCCAGAAGGCCCTGGTAGAAGCTGAGCAAAAAGTCAGAATACTCACCGAACAAAACGGCGAAGCCGCATTACAGGACTTCGCGGCAGATAACGAGGACTAACATGCAACTTGCTTCATTGCATCAGCACATCAAGCAACGCCTTGATGCCAGCCTGCAAGACCTCATCAACGATCTGCCCGATGCCGCACCGCGCCTGAAAGAATCCATGCTGTACGCCTTAACCAACGGTGGTAAACGGATGCGTCCGTTACTGGTTCACCTGGTAGGTAATATGCTCGACATTCCGGATAACGACCAGCGGGCTATCAGTATGGCCATTGAGTGTATTCATGCCTACTCCCTGGTTCACGACGATTTACCGGCAATGGATGATGACGAGCTGCGCCGGGGCAACCCAACCTGCCATATTGCGTTTGACGAAGCCACAGCTATCCTCGCTGGTGACGCTCTGCAAACCCAGGCTTTCAGTATTGTTGCCGAACATCCTATGAGCGCCGTTGCCGACCAGCGCCGAGCCCAACTGGTTGCAGTACTGGCTCGCGCTGCCGGTTATTCCGGCATGTGTGGCGGCCAGGCCATTGATTTAGCCGCCACGGGAAAACAAATTACACTGGCCGAACTACAGCATCTGCATCAGCTAAAAACCGGCGCGTTACTCACGGCCTGTGTGGAAATGGTATGTCTGGTAACCGAACAGCTTGATAGTAACCATCAACAGTTGCTGTGCCGTTTCGCTAACCGTATCGGCCTGGCATTTCAGGTCCAGGATGACATTCTGGACGTCACGGCCAGTACCGAAACACTCGGCAAACCGAAAGGCTCAGATGAAGCCCTGGGCAAAAATACTTTTCCTTCTTTGCTGGGATTAGACGGTGCGCGTCAGGAGTTGGCAAAATTACATCAAGAGGCGCTTCAAGCCTTGGACGGTTTGCCCTACAATACCGATTACTTAGTTGCATTTACCGATTTAATGGTGAGTCGCAGTCATTAACGGCCGCGACATCCCGCATAACGTATCAGAATAATAAATAATGACTCTAGATTTAGCGCACTATCCTACTCTTGCTCTGGCCCGTTCTCCCGAAGCATTACGCAAGCTTCCCCAGGACAAACTGCGGACCCTGGCCGACGAACTTCGCCAGTACCTGCTTACCTGTGTCAGTCAGAGCAGTGGTCATTTTGCCTCCGGTCTTGGCACCGTTGAACTTACCGTGGCGCTGCATTACATCTATAACACGCCCTTCGACAGGCTGATCTGGGATGTGGGTCATCAAGCCTACCCGCATAAAATTCTTACCGGCCGCGCCGAACAAATGTCGACCATCCGTAAAAAAGACGGATTACACCCTTTCCCATGGCCACCTGAAAGCGAGTTCGACACCTTCGCGGTGGGTCATTCATCCACCTCAATCAGTGCCGCTCTGGGCATGGCCATCGCCGCCGACAAAGAGCAACAGGGCCGCAAGGTGGTCGCCGTTATCGGTGACGGCGCCATGACTGCCGGGATGGCCTTTGAGGCTATGAACCACGCCGGCGATATCAGCAAAGATTTAGTGGTGGTACTAAACGATAACGAAATGTCGATTTCAGAGAACGTCGGCGCATTAAACAGCCACCTGGCCCGTCTGTTAACTGGCAACCTGTTTAACAGCATTCGCGACGGGGGCAAAAAACTACTGAGTAATGTGCCCCCCATCAAAGAATTTGCCAGCCGCGCCGAAGAACATATTAAAGGGATGGTAGTACCGGGCACCATTTTTGAAGAGCTGGGCTTTAATTACATTGGCCCCATTGATGGCCATGACATCAACGGTGTAGTCGACACCTTACGTAATATGCGTAAGTTTAAGGGCCCGCAACTGCTGCATGTGGTTACCCGCAAAGGTAAAGGTTACCCCGAAGCTGAAAAAGACCCTATTAAATTCCATGCCGTACCGAAGTTTAACCCGGCCGACCAGACCCTGCCCAAAGCCAAGGCATCCAAGCCCACTTTTTCGGCTATCTTTGGCAACTGGTTATGCGATATGGCTAAACAGGATCCCAAGCTAATGGCTATTACACCGGCGATGCGTGAAGGCTCAGGCATGGTTGCCTTTTCCCAGCAATTCCCCGAACAGTATTTCGACGTAGCCATTGCCGAACAACATGCAGTAACTTTAGGCGCAGGTATGGCCAAAGATGGTCTGAACCCAGTTGTTGCAATCTATTCAACGTTTTTACAGCGCGCTTACGACCAGCTGATCCACGACGTCGCCTTACAGAATCTGCCGGTATTATTTGCTATAGACCGTGCGGGTATTGTTGGCGCGGACGGCCCAACTCACCAGGGTGCTTTCGATATTGCTTTCCTGCGCTGTATTCCAAATATGATTGTTATGACCCCGTCGGATGAAAACGAGTGTCGGCAGATGCTTTATACCGGTCATATAGCCAACGCCCCGGCGGCGGTGAGATACCCCCGCGGAGCCGGCAAAGGCATTACTCCGGAAGAATCCATGACGGCCCTGCCGCTTGGTAAAAGCCGGACACTGCGAACCGGTAAAAAGATCGCGCTGTTAAACTTTGGTACGTTACTGCCGTTTGCCGAAGCAGCAGCCGAGGAGCTGGACGCCACCCTGATAGACATGCGGTTTGTGAAACCTTTGGATACCGACGTTCTCAACACCCTGAAAGCCGATCACGAATGCTTCGTGACACTGGAAGACGGCTGCATTTTGGGTGGTGCAGGTAGCGCGGTAAGCGAGTACGTGATGCAAACCCGGTTAAAAACCGATGTGCTGACTCTTGGCTTGCCTGACAGCTTTATTCTGCAGGGCACCCAGGAGGAGATGTACGCCGAGCTTGGCCTTGATAGCACCGGTATTATTGCCCGGGTAAACGACTATCTGGCCTGATCAATCTAACCGGCACCGAGCCAGCGGTGCCGGCGACGCTGAATAGTTTTAGCGTTACTTCCCCGCCCGCTTCATTAGACAAACCTGATTCGTTTTCTATACTCTGAGCATACCGCCAGATAGCATTGTTCAGGATGTAGTTATCACAACTCAGTCACCCGCTTTTTATCAGCAATTACCTGCGTACGATGACCTTGGCCATTCAGCCAAACAGGGTCACTACGCGACCCTGCCCGCTGACTGGCTGGTAGTGATATCCGACGTGAAAGGCTCCACTGAAGCCTTGTTGCGCGGCAAATATAAGGATATCAATGCCATCGCAGTTGCGATGATTGTTGCCGTGCGTAACTGTTTTACCGATACGGCATTGCCATTTGTGTTTGGCGGTGATGGCGCAACTATCTGTGTGCCTCCGGGTAATGAGGAGCAACTCAGGCAATGTCTGACCTCCTGCCAGCAAAGGGCTATCGGCCTCCATCTGGAGCTACGTATAGCGCTAATCCCCGCCACTACCCTGTATGCGGCAGGCCAGACTATCGGGGTGAGTAAACTGAAGGTTTCGCCACACTACCAGCAAGCTTGCTTCAGTGGCGGCGGGATCCGCTATGCAGAAAAGATCCTTAAAGATCCCGTCCTCAACCAGGCTTTTCTGATTGAAAATGCTCAACCCAATGCTGACTACTCGGGTTTTGAATGTCGTTGGAGCAACGTCACAAGCCGCCATGGCGAAACCCTCTCGCTCATTATTGAAGCCAGTTCACCGCAACAATATGAACAGGTGTTACAACACTTACAACAGATTACCGGTGGCCGGGAACACTACCACCCGATCGCCTCAGAGCAACTTTCGTTTGCCTGGTCTCCCGCCCGACTTGCCACCGAGATAAACATTCGCACAGAAACCAAATCGCTAGTCAGCCGATTTAGGTAACCCGAGATCGGCTTAAGCCACGACCATTGAATTACGCTCAACATCAGTAATATCAAGTGATGGCTTGTTTTCCTTGAGGCAGTAAGCAACCAGGCCTGCCATCAGATTAAGCGTAAAACCGTTCATACTGCGATGTCTTGAGTGCTCAATGAATGAAATGTTCTTCAATTGGTCGTTGATGGTTTCAATAATGAAGCGTTTTGAAAGCATTGCTCTGTCCCATAAAGACATCGCTTTTGCTTTCATATTTTTGCGAACCGTGGTGATAAGTTCGACGCCTTTATCAAATAAATTAGCTTCAAGTGCTTTGCTTAAATAGCCCTTGTCTCCGTACAATTTACCCGGTAAATGTTGAGCTAATTCCTCAACAGGTTTTGTGTCATGAACATTACCCGTCGTCACTTTTGCTGCGACTATTTCGCCGTGATGATTGACGATTAAGTGTAGTTTGAAACCATAAAACCAGCCCATGGTGCCTTTTCCTCTTTGTGCAATTCCGTCGAAGGTTTTATGTCTGGGAATGCGAATGTTGTGGCAGACTTTTAAACTCGTTGAGTCAATGAATTCGATGCCTGTAGGCTTGCCCTTAAGCGAACTAAAATAGGCACACATGGGGACAATAGTACGAGGCATCACTTCTAAAAAACGCGTGTAACTGAGTAGAACAGGGAAGTCTTTACGATAAAAAGCGTGAACATACCCCAAGTAATAATTCTTAAAATCACGATGATGTGACATGTGGAAACCGATAATAATGGTCATCATTTCACTCATTGACATACGGCAAGCTCGTTGTCTTTTTCGAGTACCGTCTTCCAGCAGCTGCTTTTGCCATTGAGGGATAAACACTTTGCAAAAATCATCGACATCGCAAAATAATTCTACTAACTTCTTCATGCCTGTTCCTTTTGTTTGATTGAATCGTTCTTGGTCGAAAGATCCGATCTGGGAACAGGCATTTAGTTCAATTTCTTAAACAGGATTGGGGTTAGGTATTATCTACACCTGGTGTTTATGAACCTGATTGGCGGCTGGCTGATGTCACGTAAAATAAAAACCGATGCCACCGACTGGGGCGCTTACAAACAGGATTTCATTGCAAACTGTGACTTTATAAAGTTCGAGGACGGTCTGAAAATGTGTATTAGCTGCACACCGGTACAGCGTGAGGCGATTATAGAGTACCTCAGCAGCCAGGAACAGGCCGGACAAATCACTTTTGGTATCCATGTGGCAAGCGCCGCTCTAATTACCTGTATGATAACTGCTTACCAGTCAGAGCATATCCACTTTATTGACGGGGCTGATGGCGGCTACAGCCTGGCTGCCCTGAACCTGAAGAATAAACGAACCACCAGACCAGCTCGCCGCTAACTGCGCGGCAAGCCCTCTAAATAGGCCAGTTCAGCGGTAAGATGTTCCACCGTAAACTGACCGACAACAAAATGAAAATAGACCGCTTCTTCCCAACCGTAGTATTTTTCGAGGATCAGTTTATCTTTACAGGCCTGTTCGAAGGGAACGCCAAACCGGTGTTTTCTGATCAGTTCCGCACTGCCCACCGAACCGCTTTTAATGGCTTGTAGATTATCATCCGGAGAGCCCAGTACCGGACCAGCCTGCAACCGACTCAGAAACCTGACATCCTTAATCTGATTGGTTTTCATTGCCAGTTCCTGATGAAAAAAATATGTGTAGTCGGCCAGTTTCGACAACCTCGTTCGCAGTTCAGAATTTTGAAATGGCAAAAAGTTATTATTCCCCAGCAGTAGCTCGGTATCACGAGCGGTGAGAATAACCTGAGAGTAATTTTGCACTAACTGAAAAGTGTCTTCGACAGACTCTATTGATTCGCCATTCTGCCCACAAGTACGCAATGTTTCTAATGCTAGTTGTACTTGAGGCAAACGCGAGCGATAGTACGCCTGAACTCTTTTTACCGCTTCTATGTTGGTTGCAATTTCCAGCTTAACCCGGTTGAAAGCGTCCTGATAAAGCTGATGCTGTTTGGCAGTATCGTTCCAGTTTGCGACCTGAACACCGATGAATACACCCAACACAACAATCAAAAAATCGACCAGTACAGCAAACCAGTTCTGTTGTTTTATGTGTAACGTAACGCGTCGTAACAACATGCCAAAAGCCCCTCCTTGTGCAATATTGATGATATATTGAGCTAAATTATCGAAATATTGCACCCGGTGCCAGCAAAGAATACTGCTAGCCAGGTTCAGTAAAGGCCGGTGAGCAGTAAAATCGCATGCAGGCTGGCACAAGCCATGATGCCGGCCACGACGTCATCCAACATAATGCCCAGTCCACCAGCCAGGTACTTATCAATGGGTTTGATTGGCCAGGGTTTTAAAATATCGAAGAAGCGGAACAACACAAAGCCTAACAACATGGTAAGTGGCGATAGAGGTACCCATAGGAAGGTAAGTAAGATACCGGCCACCTCGTCCCAGACAATGGAGCCGTGGTCGTGCACCTGCATGTCATCTGCGGTTTTACCGCACAGATAAATTCCTACAACACTGGCCAGCACCGCGGCAATCAGCAGTGCGAAGGGGGAAAGCCAGATAAACGGGATGAGCAATGGCAATGCCGCCAGCGAGCCAAAAGTACCGGGCATCAGGGGGATTAAACCACTGCCAAACCCCAGTGCCAGAAAGTGCACCGGATTTTTCATTGAGACCCGCTTGCGTAGCGCTTTATCCATTAAAACTCGTGCTCGTAGCCAGTGCTTTCATCGAGCACGTATTTTTCATCGTACAATCTGAGGTCCAGCTGACCTGCATAACCATTGACCTGGCCAATACAGGTTGCTTTCACATTAGCGTTAGTCAGTGACGTTTCCAGATTACCACGCTGCTCTTCGTTCACAGTAAAGACCAGCTCGTAATCATCGCCGGCCGCCAGCGCGTATCGGTAAGCCTGCTGGGCTCCCACGGTCTCAAACAAAGCCGATGACACGGGCAGTCGATCAACATGTACAGTGGCGCCGCAGCCAGACATCTTGAGAATATGCCCTAAATCAGACACCAGACCATCAGACACGTCGATACAAGCATTGGCTGTACGACGCAGGGATGTGCCTGCCATCACTCTCGGAGTAGGATAATAATGACGATTAATCAGGTAATCACGGTGCTCGCCAACAGCTTCGATTTCGCCTTTAAGGATATCCAGACCAGCTCCCGCATCACCGAGATTGCCAGTAACATAAATCCAGTCACCGGGCTTGGCATTGCTGCGGCGTAACTCGGTGTCTGGTGGCACAAAGCCCTGGGCAGTAATGGTTAATGCCAGTGGTCCGGTAACCGTATCGCCACCAATCAGTTGCACCGAATAATACTCGGTTAGCTCGTACAGACCATTAACGAATTCATTTATCCAATTTTCATCATATGACGGCAACGACAGCGACAAACTAATCCACGCAGGCTCTGCTCCGGAGGACGCCAGGTCACTCAGATTAACCGCTACCGCCTTATAAGCGACGGAGCGCGCGGGTGCATCAGAGAGAAAATGAACACCGCTGATCAGCGTGTCAGTGGTTACAGCCAGATGTTGGTTATCGGGTACTTTGGTCACAGCACAGTCATCGCCAATTCCGAGGATCACGTCTTTTCTAACGTGACCACGTTGGGCAAAGTACTGTTTTATCAGATCAAACTCTTTCACAGTAATCCGGAAAGTTGAGAAATTTAAAAGAAGGGCGTCCTGCCCTGATTTCAACGGTAGCTGGCTTAGCCGCGCTCATGAGGACGCAGGGTTTTCACCGCTTTGTCCAGCGCACCATTCACAAACTTGTGGCTGTCTTCGGCGCCAAAAGATTTGGCCAGTTCGATGGCCTCGTTGATAATTACTTTGTATGGGACATCGATTTGTTCGGTTAGTTCATAAGTGGCTAACCGTAAAATCGCTTTTTCGATAGGATCCAGTTCTTCGGGCAAACGACCAAGATAGGGCTTAATGGTGCTGTCTAACTGAGACGCACTGCGCACTACCCCACGCAGCAAGGACTGAAAATAGTTCATATCCACTTTTTTCATGTCATTGCTGGTCGCCAGAGCGAGTTCAATCTGGTCGATCTGGTTTTGGGTCATTTGCCAGGAGTAAACGCCTTGCAGCGCAATTTCACGGGCCCGACGGCGAGGAGAAACTTTCACGTTAGTTTCCTTATGCCAGATCGTCTAGGTTAGACATAACATTGACCATTTCAAGCGCGCCCAAGGCAGCTTCAGAGCCTTTGTTACCGGCTTTGGTACCAGAACGCTCAATGGCTTGTTCGATAGAGTCTGTAGTGATCACACCAAACGACACGGGTAAACCGTATTCCAGTGACACCTGGGCCAGACCCTTGTTGCACTCACCGGCAACAAAATCAAAGTGCGGAGTACCGCCGCGGATCACTGCGCCTAAGGCAATGATAGCGTCGAACTTTTTAGATTCGGCTAACTTTTTCGCCGCTACAGGCAGCTCATAAGCGCCAGGTACGCGAACCAGTGTGACATCTTCATCACTGACTTCACCATGACGCTCCAGCGTGTCCAGCGCGCCTTCTAACAAACTTTCCACTACAAAGCTGTTAAAACGTGAAACAACAATGGCAAATTTCTTACCTGTTGCGCGAATATTACCTTCGATAACCTGCATAGCCCAAATCCCGTATGAATCCCGTGTCAAAAACGGCGCGAAGTATACCACAACAGCGCCAAAACCCAATCGTTAGTCGTGAATATACTCAACAACTTCCAGGCCAAATCCGGAAAGCGCGTGATATTTAATGGGTTTACTTAATAAACGCATTTTTTGCACGCCCATGGCGGCCAGGATCTGACTTCCCACACCAACTGTGCGCGATGATCCCTGCCAGTTTTTACCTACCGGTTGCTCGCCACGATCTTCTGCGGCGAAGCGTTGTAACTGCGATTCCAGATCTTCTTCTTTACCCAGTAATACCAGCACACCACCTTCCTCAGCTATTTGCTCCATGGCATCAGGTAAAGTCATAGAACGGGAAATCCCGCGGGTAGAGCCCAGCAGGTCGCTCAGGGTGTTATGCAGATGCACCCGCACCAGGGTTGGCTCCTCAGCCTGAACATCGCCTTTTTTGAGGGCAAAATGCAGCTGGTTGTCGATAACATCCTTAAAGGTATGCAGCTCAAACTCGCCGTATTGAGTAGGTAGCTGACAACTGGATACCTTCTTAATCGTGGTTTCGTTAAGATTACGGTATTCAATTAAATCGGCAATCGTACCGATTTTAATATCATGTTCGGCGGCGAACGCTTCAAGCTGCGGACGGCGAGCCATACTGCCATCGTCGTTTAAGACCTCAACAATCACCGCTGCCGGTTCACAACCCGCCAGTCTGGCCAGATCAACACCGGCTTCGGTATGCCCTGCACGGTTAAGCACGCCGCCTTCTTTAGCAATCAGCGGAAATATATGCCCCGGTTGCACAATGTCTTTGGCCTGAGCGTCCTTCGCTACAGCAGCCAGAATGGTTGTGGCCCGGTCGGCAGCAGAAATACCGGTGGTAACCCCCTCTGCGGCTTCAATAGAAACCGTAAAGTTAGTCGAAAACTGGGCTTTATTCAGGTCGACCATCAACGGCAGGTTTAAACGCTGACAGCGCTCTGCCGTCATCGGCAAACACACCAGGCCACGGGCGTGTTTTACCATGAAGTTAATGGCTTCGGGAGTGACATGCTCAGCAGCCATGATGATATCGCCTTCGTTTTCGCGATCTTCGTCATCCATCAGGATGACCATCTTGCCTAGCTTGATGTCTTCGATTATTTCAGCGGTGCTATTAAGTGCCATAAATATTAAGTCTTGTAGGGTTATTTTTTTAGATAGCCGTGTTCGGCGAGAAATTCCAGACTGATGTCATTTTTTTTGCTGGCGGCTTTGTCGCCTAGCATCAGTCGCTCCAGATAGCGGGCGATAACGTCCACTTCCAAATTCACTCTGGTACCGGTTTTATAAGTGCCCAGCACCGTTTCCTGCAGCGTATGGGGAATGATCCATAGCATAAACTCGCTGCCGTTCACTTTGTTTACAGTGAGACTAACGCCATCAACCGTGATGCTGCCCTTGTGGGCAATATATTTAGCCAGATCATCCGGCGCGTCGATCCAGATTTCTACGTAATCGCTGTGTTGAATAATACGGGACACTTCGCCCACACCATCAACGTGGCCGGAGACAATATGCCCGCCGAAGCGCGAGCTTACCTGCATGGCTTTCTCCAGATTTACCTGGGCGCCCGGTTTATACTGGGCAAAACCGGTCAGGCGGATAGTCTCGGCAGAAACGTCCGCACTGTAATGATGCGGACTGTAATCAACAACAGTAAGACAAACGCCATTGGTAGCAATGCTGTCTCCCAGTGCCACGTCGGACATATCCAGCTTACCCACGCCAACTTTAAGACGAATGGATTCGCCCTGGTCGACCATGGAATCGATGGTTCCGAGCGCTTCAATAATTCCAGTGAACATAATGTCTTCTCGTGTTCTTTATGATGACTTGTCGACGGCCAATTGGTAGGTCAACCGGATGTCTTCTGCTATATGTCTGATGTGGGTTAATTTCAAGTCCGGCGTCTCACTTACCTGATCATAATCCGGCAGAGTGAGCATCGATACGCCTTTGTCGCCAAGCAGTTTAGGCGCCTGGTAAACGATCAACTCATCCACCAGTCCATTGGCCATAAAGGCCCCGGCCAGGCCGGCACCGGATTCTACTAACACTTCATTAATGCTGCGCTCAGCCAGTTCAGCGAGCAGCAGATGTAAATCAATCTTTCCTGCTGCGGATAACGGTAACTGACACTGCTCAACGTCCTGACTAAACCCCGCCCGAAAATGCTGGTTCACCAGCAATACCGGGTGGCCATCGTTAAACATCAGCCAGTTTGGCGTGAGTCTTTCCTGCGAATCAATCACCACCCGCAACGGTTGTCGTACTGTGGAAAGCGGATAATTGTCGAGGTCAGCCTGCTCAGGGCGCACCAGCATACTCGGGTTATCGGCAATCACCGTACCACTGCCGGTAATGATCGCGCAGCTCTGCGCCCGCAGTCGCTGTACATCTCGTCGCGCCGCAGCCCCGGTGATCCACTTGCTCGCACCGTTAGCCAGCGCTATTTTACCGTCCAGGCTGACACCTAATTTAACTCTTACCCAGGGCAAGTTTTGTTGCATTCGCTTAATAAATCCCGGATTAAGTGCCCTGGCCTGCTCTGTGCAAACATCTTGGGTCACTGCAATACCGGCGGCTTTGATTCGTTCAATGCCACTGCCACTTACCTGCGGATTAGGATCGGTCATCCCCACTACTACCCTTGCGACCCCGGCTTTAATCAGCGCATCAGCGCACGGCGGCGTACGGCCAGTATGACTACAGGGTTCGAGGGTAACATAGGCAGTAGCGTCACGGGCGTTGTCACCTGCGGCAACCAGCGCATGCACTTCGGCATGCGGCGTGCCAGCCTGAATGTGATATCCCTGGCCAATGCAGATTTCATCTTTAACGATAACGCAGCCAACACGAGGATTGGGAGAGGTGGTATAGCGCCCTTTTGCCGCCAGTTGAATGGCTTTTGCCATCCAGTATTCATCAGGGGCAGGGCTGGGATTGAGGCGTTGCATGGGATTTAATCCCCCAGTCTGGCTATCTCTTCACCAAACTCTTTAATATCTTCAAAAGAACGATACACCGAGGCAAAACGCACGTAAGCCACTTTATCCAGCTCCTTTAAGGCATCCATAATAAGATTGCCTAACAATTCGCTTTCGACTTCCCGCTCGCCGGTTGCCCGCAATGTTGATTTGAGTTGCAATACACACTGCTCGATTTTTTCAGTGCTTACCGGGCGCTTTTCCAGTGCCCGTTGTAAACCTGCACGCAGTTTGTCTTCGTTGAAAGGCTCCCGGGTACCGTCGCGTTTGATGACTCGCGGCATTACCAGCTCGGCGCTCTCAAAGGTGGTAAAGCGTTCATGGCATTCAGCGCATTCCCGGCGCCGGCGCACCTGATGTCCTTCAGCGACTAACCTGGAATCAATAACCTTGGTTTCTTCGGCAGAACAAAAGGGACAATGCATAAACGCTCCTGCTTAGTAACCGGCTCAGCCAGTAACTACTGAGCCGTTATTCCCTGGATTAGGCGTATACCGGGAAGCGTGAGCACAGCTCAACCACTTCTTGCTGAACGCGTTCAACCACACTCTCGTCGCCCATATTATCCAGCACGTCACAAATCCAGCTGGCTACCTGTTTGGCTTCGATTTCACCAAAACCACGGCGGGTAATCGCTGGTGTACCGATACGCAGACCACTGGTCACAAACGGTGAACGTGGGTCATTCGGTACCGAGTTCTTGTTGACGGTAATGTTAGCACGACCAAGGGCTGCATCGGCATCTTTACCAGTAATATCTTTATCAATCAGATCTAACAGGAACAGGTGGTTATCAGTACCGTTAGAAACGATTTTATAACCGCGCTCCTGCATCACGCTTACCATGGCTTTGGCATTGGTAACGACTTGCTGTTGATAAGCTTTAAAGTCTGGCTGAAGAGCTTCTTTGAAAGCAACGGCTTTCGCAGCAATAACGTGGCACAGCGGGCCGCCCTGGTTACCCGGGAAGACTGAGCTGTTAAGCTTTTTATAAATGGTTTCATCACCACAGGCAGACAGGATCAGACCACCGCGTGGACCTGCTAAGGTTTTATGCGTTGTGGTAGTCACTACGTGAGCATGTGGCAGCGGGTTAGGATATACCCCTGCAGCAACAAGACCCGCTACGTGAGCCATATCGACCAATAGGAAGGCACCTACTTTATCGGCAATGGCACGGAAACGTTGCCAGTCAACAATGCCAGAGTAAGCAGAAAAGCCACCAATGATCATTTTTGGCTTGTGCTCTTCAGCCAGCGCTTCAACCTGTTCATAGTCAATTTCGCCGGTTTCTTCGTTTAAACCGTACTGCACTGCATTGTAGGTTTTACCAGAGAAGTTTACGCTGGCGCCGTGGGTTAAGTGGCCGCCTTCAGACAGGCTCATACCCAGTACGGTATCACCAGCGTTAAGCAACGCCATAAAGACGGCAGAGTTTGCCTGCGAACCAGAGTGCGGCTGAACGTTGGCGTATTCAGCACCAAACAGTTGCTTGGCACGCTCAATGGCTAGGTCTTCAACAATGTCTACGTGCTCACAACCACCGTAGTAACGCTTACCAGGATAACCCTCAGCGTATTTATTGGTTAACTGCGACCCCTGGGCCTCCATTACTCGAGGGCTGCAATAGTTTTCAGAGGCAATTAGCTCGATGTGGTGTTCCTGGCGTTGATTCTCTTTATCAATCGCTGCGGCTAATTCCGGATCAAAATCGGCAATGTTCATTTGGCGCGGTAACATGAAGGCTCCTTACTGCGTTTTGGGGTCGCGTAAAATCAGAGACGCATATTCTAGTCATTTTACGTGCTATGTATACTGCTTTGTGGCTGATTTATGACAAATCCGAACAGTAATAGCACAAAGTGGCTGTCAACGGCGGGTTACACTAAGCGGGTGCGGCCTGCTCAGACGCGCTGGCCCGTCATGCAAAGAAAGTATGACAGGCCATTGGATAGCAAACGTCAGCCGTTTTTTTCCAGCTGTTTTACACGGTCAAAAAGTTGCTCTAACTGGCGGTTACGCACCGCATTTTTGCGCCATTCGCGATTGGTCATCGCTGGTTGACCGGATGAATAAACGCCAGGCTCTTTAATGTCGCTGATGACCATGGTGTAACCGGTGATTTGCACCTTATCGCAGATAGTCAAGTGACCACCTATGCCGCAACCACCGGCAATAATGACATATTTGCCAATGGTCGCACTGCCGGCGATGCCGGTCGCACCACAAATACAGCTGTGGTCGCCAATAATACAGTTATGGCCGATTTGTACCTGATTATCAATAATCACGTTCTTGCCGATAATGGTATCGTCCAGGGCACCGCGGTCGATGGTACTTGAGGCGCCAATCTGGCTGTCATCACCAATTACGACCGAGCCGGTTTGCGGTATGGGTAACCAGGTCCCTGCATCGTTGGCATAGCCAAAGCCGTCGGCACCAATCACTGTCTGACTGTGAATACGTACCCGCTGACCGATACGAGCGCCATGGTACACCGTAACATTAGGATGAATTACCGAACCGTTGCCAATATGCGAGCCACGGCTGATCACCGTGTGTGCGCCAATCACCACATTGTCGCCCAACACTACGTCATCTTCGATAACGCAATAAGGTCCGAGGGCTACGTTGTCGCCCAGCCTGGCTGAGTCGGCCACTACGGCTGTTTTGTGCTGGCCTACCGCCACACCCGGTGTAGTATCAAATATTTGTGCTATGCGGGCGAAGGCGGCATGAGGGTTGTTATGCAATAAGCCGGGCAGCGGACAGTTTTCCGCTTCGTTGGGATGCAAAATAACGGCCCCTGCTTCAGTCGACTGCAGTTGAGAACGATACTTACCGTTGGTTAAAAATGAAATTTGGGAAGATGTTGCACTGCTCAGGGTGCTGACGCCACAAAGCATGACTGAGCCGTCGCCGTGGACATCGCCACCAACCTGCTCAGCAAGTTGAGCCAAAGACAGCGATTGAGGTTGTGCTGGCATGAAAAATCCTTCATTAATTCTAGGCATACCCGACAGCGGATGAATAGCGGCAATCAAGCCTGCCGGACATTAAACCTGTTTCCGATTGAGGTAGTTTACAAAAAAAAACACCGGTTGGCTCACACGTGATTTAAAAAATACCACTTTGTACTAACCTATAAGCCGCAGACGCCTACCAAGTGGCTGCGTCTTTGATTACAATAGCGACTTTCTAAAAAGCCAGGACCAAGCATGTCACAATACGTATATACCATGCACCGGGTGGGCAAGATTGTGCCACCCAATCGTCAGATTCTAAAAGACATTTCACTGAGTTTTTTCCCCGGCGCAAAAATTGGCGTACTGGGCTTAAACGGCGCCGGTAAATCCACACTGCTGCGCATTATGGCCGGCGTTGACACCGAGATTGAAGGTGAAGCCCGTGCCCAGCCCGGCATTAATATTGGTTACCTGCCCCAGGAACCCCAACTGGACGAAACCAAAGATGTGCGCGGCAATATTGAAGAAGCCGTGGCAGATGTTGCCCATGCACTAAAACGCCTCGACGAAGTGTATGCCGCTTACGCCGATCCGGATGCCGACTTTGATGCCCTCGCGAAAGAACAAGGCGAGCTGGAAGCCATTATTCAGACCAAAGACGGTCACAATCTTGAAAACGCACTGGAACGCGCCGCCGATGCACTGCGTTTGCCGCCATGGGATGCCGACGTCAGCAAGCTGTCTGGTGGAGAACGCCGCCGTGTAGCACTGTGCCGCCTGCTGCTGGAAAAGCCCGACATGCTGCTACTCGACGAACCGACTAACCACCTGGATGCCGAATCTGTGGCCTGGTTAGAACGCTTCCTCCACGACTATGAAGGCACCGTAGTGGCGATTACCCACGACCGGTATTTCCTCGATAACGTAGCAGGCTGGATTTTGGAACTCGACCGTGGTCACGGTATTCCGTGGGAAGGTAACTACTCCAGCTGGCTGGAGCAAAAAGAGGCCCGCCTTGAGCAGGAAGAGCGCACTGAGAACGCCCGTCAGAAGTCTATTAAACAGGAACTTGAGTGGGTACGTACTAACCCCAAAGGTCGTCAGGCTAAAAGCAAGGCACGTATGTCACGGTTTGAAGAACTTTCAAGCGGTGATTACCAGAAACGTAACGAAACCAATGAGCTGTTCATCCCGCCGGGTGAGCGTTTGGGTGATAAGGTTATCGAAGTCGAGCACCTGAAAAAATCATACGGTGATCGCGTCCTTATCGACGACATGACGTTTACCGTACCTAAGGGGGCTATCGTTGGCATTATCGGCCCTAACGGTGCTGGTAAATCAACCCTGTTCAGAATGCTTACCGATAAAGAACAACCCGACTCGGGTTCAATCACCATTGGTGATACGGTAAAAATCGCCAGTGTTGAGCAGTTCCGTGACCACATGGATGGCAACAACACTGTGTGGCAGGAGTTGTCTGACGGCCAGGACATCGTGCGCATTGGCAATTTTGAGCTGAACAGCCGCGCCTATTGCAGCCGCTTTAACTTCAAAGGCACCGACCAGCAAAAATTCATCAAGGATTTATCCGGTGGTGAACGCAACCGGGTGCATCTGGCCAAGCTCTTAAAAGCGGGCGGCAACGTATTGCTGCTCGATGAGCCCACCAACGATTTAGATGTAGAAACCCTTCGCGCACTGGAAAACGCTCTGCTTGAGTTCCCGGGCTGCGCCATGGTTATCTCGCACGACCGTTGGTTCCTCGACCGTGTTGCTACCCACATACTTGATTACCGGGACGAAGGCAAAATTAACTTCTATGAAGGTAACTACAACGACTATGAAAACTGGTTAAAAGCCAACTTTGGTCAGGACGTGGTTGAACCACACCGACTGAAATACAAGCGTATCAGTAAGTAAATCGGTCAAACCTCCGGCTATGCACTACACTAAAATAAAGGTGCATAGCCAGTATATCAGCAGAGGAATCAGTTCTCCCATGCAACAAGAAAAACGCCATTTTCAACGGGTTGGCATTCATTTGTCAGGGCAGCTTATTACCGGACAGGGTGTCGCTATACCGGTAGAAGTGGTGGATGTATCGTTGCAGGGGCTGCGGGTAGCGCGTCTGCCAGCAGGGGTGAATCTGCCTGCTGCAGACAAGGTCGGGCTAAACTTTAAAGCGAATGAAGACAGTCCGGCGATATCCCTTAGCGGCGAAATAATCCGCCTCGGTCAGACACCGGACAACAGCGAGTCAGGCGAAGCGGGACTCCGCATTACGCATATTTCGGTTGACGATTTAGGCTTACTGCGGCGTTTGTTACTGTTGAATAGCGGTCAGGACGATCTTGACGCCACTGAGCTTGAAACCCTGGTCGACAAGATCACCGCGTCGATGCCTTCCGTCTAAGCGTCGAGCGCCTCCAGCGCATCACTCAGCTTGGTTACCGGGATAACAGTTAAGCCCGCTATTTTATTTTTCGGCGCGTTAGCCTTTGGCACAATAGCCCGCTTAAAGCCATGTTTAACCGCCTCACTCAAACGCTCACTGCCATTTGGCACCGGGCGAATTTCGCCAGCCAGCCCTACTTCACCAAAGACTATCAGTTCCCGGGGAAGAGCGCGGTTACGGAAACTGGATATCATGGCTACTAGTAAGGCCAGGTCGGCAGCTGTTTCACTCACTTTCACGCCGCCCACCACGTTAACAAACACATCCTGATCATTCATCTGCACATTGCCGTGACGATGCATCACCGCTAACAACATGGCTAACCGGTTTTGCTCGAGTCCCACGGTCACGCGGCGTGGGTTATTGAGCTGCGAGTAATCAACCAGAGCCTGGATCTCAACCAGTAACGGCCGGGTGCCTTCCCATATGACCATCACCACAGAGCCGGGGGCCTGACTGTCGCTGCGACTAAGGAATATGGCTGAGGGGTTACCGACTTCTTTCACCCCTTTGTCTGTCATACCAAATACGCCCAGTTCATTCACCGCACCAAAACGGTTTTTATGACTGCGCAGCGTTCTGAACCTGCCGTCACTCTCACCTTCGAGCATCATCGAGCAGTCAATACAATGCTCAAGGACCTTCGGCCCGGCCAGACTGCCGTCTTTGGTAACATGGCCAACAATAAACATGGCAATGTGATACTGCTTGGCAAAGCGGGTCAGATAGGCAGCGCTTTCCCTTACCTGCGACACGCTGCCCGGTGCTGACTGAACATCAGAGACATGCATCACCTGGATGGAATCGATCACCATGATCTGCGGTTTTTGCTTTAATGCCAGGTCGCAAATCATTTCAACATTGGTTTCTGCCAGCATCATGAGCTTATCATCGGGTAAGCCAAGACGTCTGGCGCGCATGGCGACCTGTTGCAACGATTCTTCACCGGTTACATACAAAGCAGGCTTGGATGCTGCTTGTTGACACATAACCTGCAGCAACAGCGTACTTTTGCCGGCGCCCGGCGAACCACCGATTAAAATGGCTGAGCCGGGCACAATACCGCCGCCCAGCACCCGGTCGAGCTCTTTCAACCCGGAGCTGAAACGGGGTAAATCTTCTACGTTAATCTCATTCAGTGTCTGGATTTGACTGTGCGTCTGGCCCGCATAGCCGGCAAAGCTGCCTTTCGCTGTGGATTTTGCCGGACTGACGACAAATTCGGAGATAGTGTTCCATGCTTTACACTCGCTGCACTGCCCCTGCCAGCGCGGAAATTCCGCCCCGCAATCAGAGCATACAAAAGCTGTTTTTCGTTTCGCCATAAATCAATTGGTTTCTGCAAATATAAGTATTATGATTTCGTTAACAAGGATGTGCATCTGTTTACAGTACGCATCACTTAGGGAACAGCAGAATTACCTCCACGTTAATGTAGTCAGTTATTTTGCCGATAAGTTGTTAATATACTAAAAAGCCGTCAGGGACACAGCAAAACCTCGCATGAATCAGGATTTATCGCAGTACGCGCAGATAATAGAACAGCTAAAACCTATGGTGAAAGAACCCGAGTTTAATCAGGTGCTCCAGCAGGTTGCTTCCCATGTTCCTAAAGAAAAGCGTTTTTTGATAAAAATGGAAGTAAAACGTCTGGCGCGCCCCTGCATGCGAGCTATCGATTTGCGCGGTCAGGTGGACGGCGAGTGCCGGCTCTACGAATATGACGGCATCAAGCATTACCTGGGCGACGTGGCCATTGAGGTCTTCGAACAACAGGTGCGGATGTTCGGCTTATACTGTTTTGGTGTTTATGAAGCGGTGCTGGCCACTGAAAACAATTTTCGGGTCATTCGCGAGAAGGCAGAAGCCCGTAATGAACAAGACGTCGAATTACCGGAAAAAACCAACAACAGTGTTTCGCAGTTTGATGTACCTAATATCAACCTGCTGAGCTATGCAAAGCGTAACGAAGAGCGAATGAATTTTGCTGTGGCGCTGGAAGTGTTCACCGAAACCAACAACAGCCTGCGGGCAACCAGCGTCGACATATCCACCAAGGGTATGAAAATAAAGCTCTCCAAAGAGCAACTCTTTAAGCCCGGTGAAAAAATCGGTGTGTATTTCCGGGGCCTTGAATCCGAATACTCGCTGGATAAAAAAATGGCTATCAAATATCAGGTAGTCAGTATTTCCCGCAAAAAAGAATACCAGTTTCTGCAGATGAAACGCCTGCAGGACGCCCCTAACGGTCATTTTGACCAGTTCATCGACAAGTTTATTCATGGCAATAAGCGGCGTTACAAGGTGAATATGGATAACACCATAGACGCCATTATCAATAAGTCCTGCGAGCAATACTTCTCGCCCAGTTGTCCTACGCTGCCGGTGTTTATCGAAGTTAAGGAAGGCCGGGCGCGCGCACGGTATGCCATGGCCAACGATTTAAACCGCCATATTCTTAGCTATTGGAACGACGAAGAAGACGAGTTACGCCTCGGTTATCTGCTCACCGCAGACCGATTAAAACAATTGATCCAGAGTAAACATGAAGCCCCGGCGCTATATGTTTACAGCTTTAACCATATTCAGAACGGCAAAATCTATTTTTATTCCGCTTCCAGTGACGAGCTGGCCCGCCACCCGGCTCTGAGTGAGTTATTTATTGGCTTTGGTGCCAGAAAAGTAAGCTGGCGGGTATTTAAAGTCGGTATCGTAAAAGTCTCCCCTAAAGATGCTTACGCGCCGCTGTCACTGCCCGATGATGTAGGCACCAAAGTAAAGCGTCAGAATGCCAAACCGGCTCCCCGGCTGATGGCAAGGTTACAAAATCTGGCCTACGCAGTACAGATAACCGATATTACCTCCGACCACGAGCAGTTACAGTTTAGCCAGGTTAAAATTGACCGCGCTCAGCTTAAGGCGTTGAAATTATTTGGTCATGCCCGCAATCGCCCGCCCGGAGAAATTAAGGCTTTTCGCTATAAGTTCCAGGAACAGCGCATGGAAACCCGGTATCTGTTACGTACCGCAGTACAGGTACTGGCCAGAGGGCAAACCATTAGTGGCATCAGTGAAGATATCTCAATTAACGGCATGCGCATAGAAATCGACGGCGAGTATCACGGCGATTTGAATATGCGGGTGCTGGTTAGCCTGCCCAAATTGCAGGAGCTGACCAGCAAGTTTGATGTCAGTAATTTGCACTACCGGGTAGTTCATATCAGTGGAGACAAAAATGTGCTGCACTTACGGTCGGTGGCCGGTGAAGATGGATTGCCTGCACGCCGCTTTTTTGCAGAACTGATAAAGAGCAACAAATCCTCACTGAAAACCTATCCTGATGAGGAAGAAATCCCGGGCATTGGCCATGCATTGCGCTGTATTAATGCCAAAACCCCTTCTACCCTGGCTTTTGTCCTGTCCAAAGTCGGCGGGCGTTATTTACCGCAGGTAGGAGTTTTAGGCAATGCCGCTAACCCTCGACTGAAAACCCTTTTTGGTCATTTTGCTGAACAGCGCAAAATGAACCTCGAAGTATTCTTCCGCGACCGCGCATTGGATACGCCTTTCATACAACAATCCATAAAACAGGTAAAAACCGAACATTCACCGGTGACCAGAGAGCTGTTTGTCGCCTTCCGGCCCGCAGAGAAAGAGCCGGCCGATGCCATCGACGCGCGCTACGAGCACCGCTTCAGCTCCGAGGAGTCGCGCCAGCAGTTTATAGAAAATGCGCTGACCACAGGTCAGTTTATTGCTATGGCAATTACGGTAACGGTAACAGGTAAGCCCGATCTGGAAATGCTACAGTCGGAAATCAATTACATTGGGGTTTACGCGATACACCGGGCCAAAGAGCTCGAAGAACGCTTGTGGAGTATCAGTGCCTGCGTGCACGCGGTGGACATCACAGACCAGGTACTATTGCGGTTTGGGTTCGACGAGCATCGCATTGCCGAAAATCATAAAACACCCAGTCAGCACGCCATTGAGCCAGGCGGCATCAAGGCGCTACTGAAGAGCTAGACCGTTTAACCCTATTGTAAATAGGTTAACAGCGCGTCCAGACCGGAGTAACGAATTGCCACGTCGGCCTGGGCATTGACTACCGGTTTGGCTTCAAAAGCCACACCTAATGCCGCCACCCCCATCATTTTGAGGTCGTTAGCACCATCCCCCATAGCAACCGTCTGGGTCATCGGGATATCCCAGCGGCGGGCGAGTTCCTCGACCGTTTCAGCCTTGACCTGGGCATCGACAATACCTCCCACTACCCGGCCGGTGAGTTTGCCATCCTCGGCTTCGAGCACATTAGCTCGCGATGCATCAAGGCCCAGACGATTTTCCAGATAACCGGCAAAGTAGGTAAAGCCACCGGAGGCAATGGCAATTTTCCAGCCATGCTGTTGCAGCACTTGCAGTAAGTTTTGCAGACCAGGCATTAACGGAATGCTGTCGCGGATCTGTTTAAGCTGACTCACTTCCACACCATCCAGGCAGTCTACCCGGGAGCGCAGGCTTTCAGCAAAATCGAGCTCACCACGCATGGCTTTTTCGGTGACCGCGGCAACTTGTTCACCAAGGCCCGCAAGCTTGGCGATTTCATCAATACACTCAATTTGGATAACAGTGGAATCCATATCCATCACCAACAGCCCCGGCTGAGTTAACTGCGGTGTGTTGCCACGCAATGCCACCTCACAATGACACGCCTTTGCGGCGCCATCGAGCAGATCATGCAGCGTCTGCGCAGAAGCATCGACCGATTCAACATCAAAGCTCATTGCAGTGCCGCCAATCAGGGCACTGTGAGGGTGCAGTCTGAAGCTACCAAGCTTCACTGCGGGTGCCATGTGCCGGGCTATCATGGCGAGCTGTTCCAGCGTTAATGACTGACCGCTAACGATAAGTTGCTGAACAGATTGTTTGTGCGCCTCAACAGCGAGTCCGGTGTACGATTGATCCCAGCGAAGATTCTGATATTCTGCCAACGTAGCTGCAAGAAAGGCTGCGCTGGTCAATTGTTCTGTACTAAGCGTTGTTAATTCCAAAGGGCGAGTTCTCATTACTTGAGTTGGCTAATAGTCCGATCCTAACGGATACGCCGCGTTTGGGAAATGCATAGTTAGACTAAGTTGCACATTTTTAATCTTAAAAAAGGCTTTGCATTGCGCCGTATTACGTTCTCAACCGCCCACCAGCTTATTCTGATGACCTTACTGATAACCGGTTTGTTTATCGCAGTAATGGTTGCCGTAACCAGCCAGATGGGTCAGTTGTCGCCAGCCGAGGATGCTCTGGGGCGTCACTACGAAAGGCTTATCCGCCCGGCGGTGGCCACGCTAAACCAGGCTGAAATTAACCGTGTGCTGGCCAGTATGGCCAAGGACGACTCTATTCTTCGCGCCGCAGTATATTCAGCCTCCGGCGAACGTATCGCACAACAAGGTGTTAACACGTTATTGCCACAACTGATGCGGGAAGAGCCTCTTCGGACCAGCTTCTTCGTGCCGGTAAAAGAGAATAGTCAGGTACTTGGTTATTTACACTGGGTACGGGAGCCAAACAAGGCGAAGTAATTGGCCGTCGTCTGCTCTGTCACCACCTCAGGTGCTGTGCCATGTAAATCAGCCAGAGCAGCAACTACCTCACCAATAAACTGCGGCTCATTGCGCGCCCCCTGCCTGCCGGACATGGGCATATCCGGCGAATCCGTCTCCAGCAATAAATGCTGTAATGAAATACTGGCCACGGTTTGCCGGGTTTTCTGTGCCCGTGGATAAGTAATGGTACCGCCAATCCCCAGTTTAAATCCCGCATCAATGTATTGCATGGCGACCTGTTCACTACCGGAAAACGCATGGATAACGCCCCCCTGAGTAAAGCCGCTGCGTTTTATAGACTCCAACAATAAATGGTGAGAGCGGCGATGATGTAAGATGATCGGCATAGACTGTTCGCTGGCCACCTCAAGCTGCGCTTCAAATAAAGCCTGCTGGGCCTTTAGCGGCGTATCGATGGAACCATCGATACCAATTTCACCAATTGCTATAGGCTTTATCGTGGTTGTTTGTAGTTGTTTGCCTAAAGCGGCAAGCGCACGCTCTGGATCATCGGGAAAGAAATAAGGATGCAGGCCAAACGCCACATCCAGTTGGGCATTATCGGCCGCCATCCGTTGCTGGCGCTGCCAGCCTGATACAGTTGTGCCAGGGATTAAAATTCTCTCAACACCATTTTTAAAGGCACTGCTCAACACTTCCTGCCAGTCTGGTTCAAACTCAGGAAGATCCAGATGGCAGTGTGAATCAATCATGGATAACCGTCAAACTAGGGCATTAAGCGCTGGGTTAGCCAGCGGTTATCAGCCTGTTTAGTATACTCGAAACGGTCATGCAGACGGTCTTCACCGCCCTGCCAGAATTCGATTTGATGGGGGATCACCTTGAAGCCACCCCAAAAATCTGGCAGCGGGATTTCCTTTTTAGCAAACTTTTCTTTCATCTGATGAAACTGTGTCATCAGCAACTCCCGGCTGGAGATTGGCTGGCTCTGCTGGGAGGCCCAGGCCGCCAGTTGTGAATCTTTCGGCCGGGATAAAAAGTATTTGGCGTTTTGTGCTGTTGTGAGTTTTTGGGCGGTACCACAAATGCGCACCTGACGCTCCATGAAAAACCAGGGGAAATGCAACGAAATACGTGGGTTGTTACTCAGATCTTTGGCCTTGCGACTACCCAGATTGGTATAAAACACAAACCCCTCGTGGTCGTAGTCTTTCAGTAATACAATGCGTTGAGACGGCTGGCCTTCTGCATCTACGGTAGCTACAGTCATGGCGGTAGGATCCGGGATCCCCGCATCAATAGCCGCACCCAACCACTGTTTAAACAAGTCTACCGGATGGTCAGTTAAATCATTATCGGTTAAATGCCCCTGACTGTACTGACGACGCATATCTGCGATACTCATACTCACCACCTGCCTAATTAATCTTCACCATAGCCTAACGAACGCAGCGCCCGTTCATCGTCGGCCCAACCGGATTTCACTTTCACCCACAGTTCCAGGAAAACCTTATTATCGAATAACCGCTCCATATCCAGTCGCGCCTGTTCACCTATGGTTTTTAAGTGTTTACCGCCTTTTCCGATCACCATGCGTTTTTGGGTTTCGCGCTCAACCAGGATCAGGCCGTTAATCCGGTAAACGCCGTTTTCACCCAGCTTAAACTGCTCAATCTCAACCGTAGTTGAATAGGGCAGTTCATCACCAGTGTAACGCATCAGTTTTTCGCGAATGATTTCGGCAGCCATAAAGCGGCTTGAACGGTCGGTAATATAGTCTTCAGGGAAGTAAAACTCGCTGGCCGGCTGGCGCTGACGAACTAACTCACGCAGCACCTCAACCTGTTTTCCCTGCTTTGCACTCAGCGGAATAATTTCATCAAACTGATGCTTTTGCGCCAACACCTGTAAATGGGCAATCAAGGCCTCAGGCTCGGCCACTTTGTCTTGTTTGTTTACCACCAGAATAGCCGGCAGTCCGGATTGCTGCACGCGGCTCAGCACCAACTCATCATCGCTGGTCCAGCGGGTACCTTCCACCACAAACAGGATAAGACTCACCTCGCCCAGCGAACTGGTCGCAGCGCGGTTCATTAAGCGGTTGATAGCGCGCTTTTCTTCGCTATGTAAGCCCGGCGTGTCCACATACACGGTCTGACAATCCGCTTCGGTATCGATACCTAAAATCCGATGACGCGTGGTTTGTGGCTTACGGGAGGTAATGCTTACTTTCTGCCCGAGTAACCGGTTTAACAACGTGGATTTGCCTACATTAGGCCGGCCAACTATGGCCACCAGGCCGCAGCGGGTTTTAGGTTCAGGGATATCTGGCAACTGCTGGTCAGTCATTGTCTAATTTCTCCAGCGCGTTCCGTGCGGCTTGTTGTTCGGCTTTCCGCCGACTGGTCCCGGTACCTTTCATTGGCTTGCCCAGCGATTCTATCTGGCAGTGTACCACAAAGGTCTGGTCATGATCCTTGCCGCTGATATCCACCACTTCATAAACCGGTAACGGTAACTTACGGGACTGCAAAAACTCCTGCAGACGGGTTTTAGCGTCTTTAGGGTGTTCGTTGGGATCGAGCTTATCGATGCGGCTTTGCCACAAACGCAAAATGACTTCTGCTGTGGTATCCAGGCCGGCTTCAAGATAGATGGCACCGAGGATGGCCTCCATGGCATCTGCAATAATCGAACTGCGCCGATGACCGCCACTTTTAAGTTCACCCGGCCCCAGCTTTAATAATTCACCAACGTCGGCCTCACGGCCAAGCTCGGCCAGCGTATCGCCTTTCACCAGCGTTGAACGCATACGGGTTAGTTTGCCCTCAGGCACGGTTGGAAAGCGCTTAAACAGCGCCTGTGCCACTACCATACCCAGTACAGCGTCGCCCAGAAACTCCAGGCGTTCATTGTGTTGCTTAGCTGCACTGCGGTGAGTCAGCGCCTGCTGAAGTAACTCAACATTACTAAACTGGTAGCCAAGACGCTGTGATAATCTGGCATAGCGATCGATTCCGATCATTATTGAATGCCACCTACCCGGCTAAAGCGAACGCCTGATGGTACCCATGAAGGTAACCAGCTGTCAGGTGCACGATCAAATTCGAAGCTTATCCAGATAGCGACGGCTTTACCTACCAGATTTTCATCCGGCACGAAGCCCCAGTAACGGCTGTCGCGGCTGTTATCGCGGTTATCGCCGAGCACGAAGTACTGATTCTCCGGCACGATCCACTCATTCATTTTGGTACCCGGTTGGGTATAAAATTTGGAAGGATGCGCTTCTGCAATCGGATGTTGAAGAATTTCGTGTTTCACGTCACCGAGAGTTTCGCTGATACGCTTAAGCGGCGCGAGGTTTTGAACGAAGTCGCCACTACTGACGAACTCCTGGGGCATCGCCTTAAACTCTGCACAGTTCTGGCCGTTATCACAGGCTGGCTTAATGAATATTTGTTTATTGCGATAAATAACGGTATCGCCTGGTAATCCAACCACACGTTTAATATAGTCTATGGAGGGATCTTCAGGGAACTTGAAGACTATAACATCACCACGCTCGGGCGTGCCGGTTTCAATGAATTTATGTCGAAACACCGGGTCTTTTAGACCGTAGGCATATTTTTCCACCAGAATGAAATCGCCAACCAGAAGGGTTGGCATCATAGAACCTGATGGGATCTGAAACGGTTCATACAGAAATGACCGCAGCACCAGCACAAAGGCGATAACCGGGAAAATCTGCTGAGCCGTATCCACGATATACGGCAATTTTTCCTCAGGCGGTAACGCCGACTCGCCGTTTCCGGAGAGTGCCACACCGCGGGCCTTTCTTTTTGGCGCAAACGCAAGAGCGTCTATTAACCAGATTAATCCCGACCCAAGGGTCAGCACTACCAACAAGAGAGAAAAATAATTCGCCATTACTTAGATACCTTAAGTACTGCAAGGAATGCGTCCTGTGGAAGTTCCACATTACCCACCTGCTTCATCCGTTTCTTACCTTCCTTTTGCTTCTGCAGCAGTTTCTTCTTACGGCTTACGTCACCGCCATAACATTTGGCAATAACGTTTTTACGTAACTGTTTCACTGTGCTTCGGGCAATAATATGGTTACCAATGGCGGCCTGGATAGCAATATCAAACATCTGACGCGGGATCAGCTCACGCAGCTTTTCCACCAGATCACGGCCCCGGTACTGGGCATTGTCACGGTGAGTAATCACTGCCAGGGCATCCACCCGTTCACCGTTGATCAGAATATCCAGACGAACCATGTCTGAGCAGACAAACTTCTTAAAATTATAATCCAGCGAGGCAAATCCGCGGCTGGTTGACTTTAAGCGGTCAAAGAAGTCCAGCACTACCTCTGCCATCGGCAATTCGTAGGTTACCGCAACCTGTTTGCCGTGATAACTCATGTTGGTCTGATTACCGCGCTTTTCAACGCACAGTGTAATTACACTGCCGAGGTATTCCTGGGGGACCAGGATATTGGCTTCTACGATGGGCTCACGAATTTCTTCGATATCGTTCACTGCCGGTAACTTGGAAGGGTTATCCACCTGCATCACGGTGCCATCTGTTTGCAGCACTTCATAGTTTACGGTTGGCGCTGTGGTAATGAGGTCGAGATCGTATTCACGTTCCAGACGTTCCTGAATAATTTCCATGTGCAGCATACCAAGGAAGCCAACGCGGAAACCGAAGCCCAGGGCCGCGGAACTTTCCGGTTCATAAAACAAAGAGGCGTCGTTAAGGCTCAGCTTAGCCAGCGCATCGCGAAAATCTTCGTAGTCGTCAGAGCTTACCGGGAAAAGGCCGGCATAAACCTGCGGCTTAACCTTTTTAAAGCCTGGTAACATCTTCTCGGCGGGCGCCTTGGCGGTAGTAATGGTATCGCCAACCGGCGCACCATGAATTTCTTTAATACCGGCAACAATAAACCCTACCTCACCGGCTCGCAGCACTTTACGCTCTAGCGGCTTAGGGGTAAATACACCAATTTTGTCTGCCTGATGCACCTGGCCGTTTGACATGATCTGGATCTTGTCTTTAACGTGCAGCTCACCTTCAACAATGCGCACCAGTGACACAACCCCCTGGTAATTATCAAACCAGGAGTCAACGATCAGCGCTTTCAGCGGTGCATCAATAGCACCTTCCGGCGGCGGGATCTGCTTAACGATAACTTCCAGTACATCCTCAATGCCGATACCGGTTTTTGCCGAGCAACACACGGCATCCACGGCGTCGATACCAATGATGTCTTCAATTTCTTCGGCTACCCGCTCAGGCTCAGCCTGTGGTAAGTCGATTTTATTCAGAATAGGTACCACTTCCATGTCCATATCGATAGCGGTGTAGCAGTTGGCTACGGTCTGGGCTTCAACCCCCTGCCCGGCATCAACCACCAGCAGCGCCCCTTCACAGGCCGCCAACGAGCGGGAAACCTCGTAGCTGAAATCTACGTGTCCAGGGGTATCGATAAAGTTGAGCTGGTAAGTTTCACCATCGCGAGCTTTATAATCGAGGGTTACGCTCTGCGCTTTAATGGTAATTCCCCGCTCTCTTTCCAGATCCATGGAGTCAAGAACCTGTGCTGCCATTTCACGTTCGGTTAATCCACCACAATGTTGGATCAAACGGTCTGATAATGTCGACTTACCATGATCAATGTGCGCAATAATAGAGAAGTTGCGAATGTGCTTATGCTGCATAATGCTTGGAAATTACCTGCAAATTGTTACGATTAAACGTCTGGCGGGTGATAAACGATTACAATGACGTGTTCAGCCAGACACCTTCAAGGGTGCGGATTTTACCTACTTATTGCGCTAAAAGCGAATATCACAGCAACAAATCGTTGCCGCCGACGGCAAACAACAAGCCGCCCCGGCTATACCGCTTGTGCTTTGTCGTTGACCCGACTGACAATAACCGGCTCGAAGCGGGCATTTCTGGCCCGGGCCAGATACCGTGCGACCAATTTTACACTGCCGGCTGATAACACTGTAGCGACAGCGAATACTGCCAGCTCGTGCCAGTTTGTTAGTTGGTTCAGGCTAATCACGCCACCAATCAGGGTAACCAGTGGCACGATATAAACCAGCCAGGAAGCCAGCAGGACTTTTTGTTCGGGGATGCCTATCACCACCAGGTCGCCCGGCTTAACCGGCAGTGGACTGCGCATAGTCAGCGTTTGCTGGCGTGGTGTAAACGCTTTGGCCACGGCGCTGGTGCCACAGTCGTCACTCACCTGACACTGACTGCAGCCGGTCTTCACCGACGCGCTGACGGTAATCAAATCATCTTCAACACCAATTACTGTCGCCGTCTCGGTAATCACGCTATTCTCCGGCTGCACCAATGGAGTGGGCAATTTCGTAGGCGGTTTGAGGCGGGACTTTGCCAATGATAGTGATTTGCACCTGACCATTGGTTAACGACAAAAACGTATTGGTTGAATGGCGCAGCACCACGTCAGAATCCAGAGAATCCTGAGCGGGTTGCACATATACCGACACGTCTACCATGCCATCACTGAACAATTTGTATTCTACCACCTGACCGGTCATGGCCAGTCGCCGGGTTTCGCGCTTGATTTCTTCCATTCCCACGGGCAAAAATTTCACTTCCCACTGATGCTGACGGGGTTTTGGGGTCATGGCTACCGCACCGGGTAACGCTTGTGGATTTATTCTTGAAAAATACGGTGACGGTTGCTCACTCACATTCACCGCGGTGACCTGAATTTGCTCCAGCAATGAGCCCTGTAAATCCACCATATCCAGCTTTAACAACATGCCGGTTTCTTCGTCGAGCCACACCTGATAGTTATAGCGCTTGTTGTCGCGACTAACGATACGTAACTGCTGGGCTGCCCGGCCGGAAACCCGGGTACGGCCAATGGTAATAAACTGGTAAGCGTCGGTCAGCGCCGTAGGGTTGTACAATAAATCGCTGGGCAGTGGCCCGCTGATGGCACTGGCGTAAATGCTGTATGGCTGCACATCTGGTTCGAACACGCTGACCACATTGCCAAGACGGATCATTTCCTGACCCGGCCCGTTTTGCAGATTGAGTTGCTCAGCTTCCAGACCATCTTCTAATACCGCATGCCGCCACAGGTAGGGAGTCATTTCCTGACCGGCTCTGGTCAGTACAAACGATACTTCAAAATTGGAGGTGCGATTGATTTGGGCTAAGCGTTCCAGCCACTCCATACCGCTCAGGTTTTGCCGGGGAACATCGGCGAGAGCCAGATCTGGCTCTGTTATCTGTTCAGGCTCGCGTTGCGAGTCTTCCTGCGCATAAATTACCGCAGGCGCAGCAGAAATTAAGGTAGTTAGAAACAACAAACGCACTGCCCGGGCAGTGCGTTGTTTTACATCGAAGAATGCTTGCATAGTAATTTAAGGCTGATTAGGTTCAGATTCCGCGGCCCGTTGAGATTGCTCTTCTGCCTGCTTCAGTTTCAGTTGCTGCTCATGGTCGGCAAGCAAAGCATTAATTTGTCGACGCTTCTGTAACAGTGCATCCGAATCGCCAGCGCGATTATTTGGTACTATATTACTTTGTTCAAGGCTTACCGGTGCCATGCCGGTTTGCGGCATGCCTGGGATCACGGGTGTCTGGAAAGTCGTAAAAGGCTCTTCCGCCGCAGGTTGTTGATTAACCTGTTGTACGCCCAGAATTACCGCGGCAGCCACTGATGCTGCAACAGCCAGTTGGCCGGACTGACGAAGGAATGGTACTACCTTGTTCACCACTGGTAGCGACTTCCATTTGGACTTCGGCGCCAACACTGTTGGTTCCTGGTCAAGCGCGGCTGCAACCTGGGCAGTAATGTCAAATTCCGGCATCACTGAAGCTTCTTTACGTAAACCGCTACGGATGACATGGTAGCTACGCCATTTTGCCAGTGATTCACTATCGTTTTTAATGCTGTCAACAAACCCGCTGTCATCGAGTTCGCCGTCCATAAAAGCCGATAATTTTTCGTGTTGCTGCGTCATAAAGTACTTTTCCTGGTTACGCCCTGATTACTTTTCATCGTTATAAGGCAACCTTGTCAAAATCTACTGTACCTGATCCTGGCCCTAAAGCTCAATATCAGGTTTCCAGTAATGGTTGAATAACCTTATCAATAGCTTCCCGTGCTCTGAATATCCTGGAACGCACCGTTCCAACAGGACAGGCCATTACATTTGCAATTTCTTCGTAACTCAGCCCCTCAATTTCACGCAGGGTAATTGCCATTCGTAAATCGTCAGGCAATTTTTCCATAGCGCGAAACAAAGTCGCCTCAAGTTCATCCGACAGCACACTGCGCTCAGGAGATGAATGCTCCTTCAGTGCATCACTGCCATCATAATAGTCCGCTTCTTCAGCATCGACATCACTGGCGGGCGGCTTACGCCCGATAGCCACCAAATAATTTTTGGCGCTGTTCACTGCTATACGATATAACCAGGTGTAAAATGCGCTGTCGCCCCTGAAATTAGGTAACGAACGATACGCTTTAATAAACGCATCCTGCGTGACGTCTGCCACATCACCGGTGTTTTTCACATAGCGCGAAACCAAGTGCATCACTTTATGCTGATAGCGCGTTACCAGCAGATTAAACGCGTTTTTATCGCCTTGCTGAACACGTTCAACCAACTGTTGATCAGTTATTTGCTCGCTCATTCGAGCCATTTCTCCTACCGACTAATTCCCAAATAGCTCATGCAAGCAATTGAGTAGACTTCGCGTATTTTAAAAAGTTCGCAAAGAATGTGATCTTTTTTTCATTTCTCAAGCTAAACACCCTAAATATCGGTAAAATAGTTGCCATAAAGGCGTTTAGTCTTTTACGTTTGCGCCGAGTTTTATTAGACTTGCCGAAAATCACGCATTGTGACCCTTACATTACATGAATTCAAATGCTTCTTCATCTGTAACACCGGAGCAACCTGCTGACGCTAACGTTGAGCACAGTTGTGATGTTTTAATTATCGGTTCTGGCGCGGCGGGCATGAGCCTGGCCTTATCACTGGCCAATTATTGTCGCATTATCCTGCTCAGTAAAAGTGACTGTAACGAAGGCTCCACCCGTTACGCTCAGGGCGGTATTGCGGCAGTATTTGACGAACGCGACTCCATTGAGTCCCATGTACAGGATACTCTGGAAGCCGGCGCCTATCTTTGCGATGAAGACGTTGTGCGGTTTACTGCGCAAAATGCCAAGAGTGCCATGGAATGGTTAATCGAACATGGCGTCCCCTTTGATCAGGAGCAGGCCGATAACGGCGAAAACCGCTATCACCTCACCCGCGAGGGCGGGCATAGCTTCCGCCGCATCCTGCATGCCGCCGATGCCACCGGCGAAGCGCTGCAAATCACCCTTAACGAAGCGGTATCCCAGCATTCCAATATTCATATTTTTGAGCGTTACAATGCCATCGATATGATAAAAAGTCAGGACAATCCTAACCGCTGCAAAGGCGTATATGTATGGAACCGCAAACGGGAACAGGTCGAGGTGATCCGCAGCCGCTTTATCACCCTTGCCACCGGTGGTGCCAGTAAGGTTTACCAGTACACCTCGAATCCGGATATTGCCAGCGGTGATGGTATTGCCATGGCGTGGCGGGCGGGTTGCCGGGTCGCTAATATGGAATTTAACCAGTTCCACCCTACCTGCTTATTCCACCCGCAGGCGCGTAACTTCCTGATTACCGAAGCACTGCGTGGCGAAGGCGCCCGTCTGGTTCACGCCGATGGCACGCCGTTTATGGAAAAATTCGACGAGCGCAAAGACCTCGCTCCGCGGGATATTGTTGCCCGTGCTATCGACTATGAAATGAAACGACTCGGCGCTGACTGTATGTATCTGGACATTAGTCATAAACCTGCCAACTTCATTGTAAAGCACTTCCCGAATATTTATCGCAAATGCCGCTCGCTGGGCATAGATATCACCCGCGAAGCTATTCCGGTCGTTCCGGCGGCGCATTATAGTTGCGGCGGCGTGATGACCGATTTAAATGCGCGTACCGATCTGGATAATGTCTATGCGGTTGGCGAAGTCGCTTACACAGGCTTACACGGTGCCAACCGGATGGCGTCTAATTCGCTGCTGGAGTGTATTGTTTTTGCCCGCTCAGCAGCTGAGCATATTCTTTCCCGCCTGGATGAAGCTCCCGCAGAAGAGCCTATCCTGCCATGGGATGAAAGTAAGGTCAGCGACTCTGACGAAGAGGTTATTATCCAGCATAACTGGCATGAGCTACGCCTGTTTATGTGGGATTACGTTGGCATCGTGCGCACTACCAAACGGCTGGAGCGAGCAATTCGCCGGATTAAATTGCTGGAACAGGAAATCAGTGATTACTACTCGAATTTCCGGGTCAGTAATAACTTGCTGGAGCTACGTAATCTGGTAACGGTGGCTGAGCTGATAGTGCGCTGTGCCATGCAACGTCAAGAAAGTCGCGGGCTGCATTACAACCAGGATTATCCTGAACGGGCAGAGAATGCAACGCCATCCATTTTAACGCCCATGCCGTCTAATACCTCACCGCAACCGGGTGATTTAACCAGTTTCGAGCACTAAACGCAGTCGGTGGCGTTATCAACCGATCTGGCCGGTGAAGTAGGTTTCCGCCTGCTCCCGGTTGGCTGAGACCAGCGAAAAGTGGGTAGACCCTTCACCTTGTTCGCTGTACAGCACGGCTTTGGCTGGCACAAACATCGGTCGTTTAAACGCTAACCGCACTGCTTTGCTATTTAGCTCCGCTTGTTTATCCAGCACAGAAACCGCCTTTGCACCGCTGTACATACCATGCACTATCGCCCGTTTAAAACCAAATAATCTGGCTGTCAGCGTACTTAAATGAATGGGGTTAACATCGCCAGACACTTTTGCGTAGCGGCGCACCATTGAAGCACTGAATGCTAACTCTGCAGTCTCGGGTGAGGTTTCACCCGGTGCGACAATATCACTCTCGTAGGCAGGTAACGGGCCGGGCTTAAGTGAGGTTTGCATCAGGTACGTGCCGGTTGCGCTGTATACCCGCTGACCGCGCTGGTTGCCGGTAACGGTAACTTCTACGGCTAATCCTCGGCGATGCTGATAAACAGTACCAAACCGGGCCACCAGCTCACAGGGAATATCGGTGCGGCATTCGGCATACTCTTCTACCCGGTTCTGCAAATGCACCAGTCCCAGTAACTTGAACGGGCTTTTACTGTGAGCCAGCAAGCGTAGTTGCAATGAAAGTCCCCGCACCTGCCAGTAAAACGGGTGCATCCGAGTGGGGTTTTCCCAGTCAACTAACTTACAGTATTTCTTATAGTGACGAGCGCTGGGTAAGAAGGTCTGCCATAACACCGGGGCGCGTTGCAGGCCTTCCAGTGAAGACGGCGTAATATCAGCAGCTTTTTTAAACCCAGCCTGCAAATAAAGTCCTAACATTCAGAGTTGTCCTTGCCTAAACACAATCCTGGCGAGTCGGCGGTAATCTTTATCCTGAACCTGCCAGGGAAAAAGCCAGCAGGTTTCAAACCGCTGCGACTGCTGAAAATAGCGCACCAGATATAATGCACCGGGAAGCAGCTTTGAGCGCGGGCTGATTTGCCAGTTACCGGCGTTATCCTGACGACCGCTAATAACCGTATACCCTTCGCCGGTCTCATCAACAATCCAGGTCTGTGGATGAGATTCAAAATTCAGCGGCCAGACCATTATCAGGCACAAACTGATACACCCGATTAGAACTGCCCACCAAAAAACAGGCGTTAACACCAGGATAATCGCGACTGCCACACTGGCCAGCATCATTCGATAAACGGGCTGGCGCACGGGCGGTTGCAGAAAAACGCTATACTTTGACCCGACTAACAATCGTATCGACCATCCTGGCCAGTTCAGGATCCTGACAGGTCTGATGGCCCATAATCCAGGCAAACAGATCCGGGTCGTCACAGGTCAGCAACCGTTCAAAGGTTTCCTTATCCTGTTCAGACAGATCGTTAAACGCTTCTTCAACAAATGGCAGTAACAGTACGTCCAGTTCCAGCATGCCGCGGCGGCAAGCCCATTTCAATCGTGCATAACGTTTCGCAGTAAACATAACCGGTTGATTGTGTGAAATAGTCATGGCGGCAAATATATCATGGTTAGATCCAGGTTGATACTGGCCAGAAGGTGTCTCTTGCCCATGCAAAGGTTGCTCTTCGTTTTACCCAGGGGGGGCAGCCCTGGCTCGCATCCAGGTGACTATTGCCGGGCCTTTAACAGGAGGTCTGCCCCGTTCACAACAACAATCATCAGCCCCCTTGATCTTCTGCGTAATCCCCCTCATATACTCCAGCAGGTTAGCTAAAACATCAGGCGTTAATATCACTATGCAATCGTACTCCCTACTCCCTCCTAAACTGGATGCTTTTCCCGATAATTTAGTCGTGGCTTTGCCGTCGATGGCCTGTGTGAGTGTTAGTGGCGATGATGCCAAAACCTTTTTGCACAGTCAGTTAACCATTGATATCAATAAGATGGCTGACGCAACCGTGCGCCGCAGCGCACACTGTGACTTTAAAGGCAAAAGCTGGAGTGTGAGTCTGGTGGCCAATGGCGCCTCCGCCCTTTATCTGATTGCAGGCAATACACCAGTGGGCGCTTCGGTGGAGCAACTAAAAAAATACGGCGTATTTTCAAAGATTGAAATCACATCCGAAACGGAAAACTTTGATTTTTACCTGTTAAAGGGTAAGCAAACCACCGCGTTACTGGAAGGCAATTTCGCTGCGTTACCTGATAGCCCGATGGCCATGGTCGAGTTTGATTCAGGATTCTGTATCACTTTAGATTATCCCGCAGATACTGTACTGCTTGCGCTTAAAAAAGACGCTGCGCCAGCATTCGTCCAGGCGGTAAGCGATGCTGATTTACCTCTCTTTGAGGAAACGGCAGCCACAGCACTGGATATTGCCAGCGGTATCCCCGCACTGACCAGCGAAGAACAGATTAACCAGTACGTTCCACAAATGATGAACCTGCAGGCTCTGGATGCTATCGACTTTAACAAGGGCTGCTATATGGGCCAGGAAGTGGTTGCCCGTACCCGTTACCTGGGCAGGAACAAGCGCGCTGCGATGATTTTCAAGTTGCCCGAGGCTTGTGAAGATATCGCCACAGCCAAACTTGAAAAACAGGCCGGTGAGCACTGGCGCTCAGGCGGCACCATCCTGCGCGCGGCGGTTCTGGGTGAGGAAACCTGGCTACTGGCCGTAGTGAATAATGACACCACCCCCGAGGATAGCTTCAGACTGTCAACTAATCCGGCATTGGAGTTGATTCATTGTGACTTGCCGTATACGCTCTAAATAAGGCGCACGGCGTATATTTTTATTTTTTACAACCTCCGAAAAGGCAGAGATTATGCAGATTTCGCAAAACAGTGTAGTAACCCTGCACTACACCGTAAGCACCGAAGATGGTACCGAGCTTGATTCATCCACCGGTGGAGAGCCATTATCCGCACTGCTTGGCAGTCGCTTTTTAATCAGTGGTCTTGAAGAGGCCCTGCAGGGTAAAGCCGCCGGTGAAAAGTTTGATGTTACCGTTGCTCCGGAAAAAGCTTATGGTGAACGTCTTGATCATCTGGTGCAGGCCGTGCCGGCTTCCATGTTTGAAGGCATGGAAGTAGAGCCTGGCATGCAGTTTCGCGCTACCACCGATGCCGGTGAGCAGTCAGTTATTGTGATTGAGAAAACCGATGACGAAGTGATTATCGACGGCAACCACCCACTGGCAGGTATCGCGTTATCTTTTGAAGTGGAAGTGCTCGATGTTCGTGAGCCCACTGAAGATGAACTGGCCCACGGCCATGTTCACGGCAAAGGCGGCTGCAATCACTAAGCATCGCCATTAGCCTGAAAGGGATAAAGCAAAAAGGAGTGCCACAGCACTCCTTTTTTTGTTGGTCATTATCGGCGTGGGATTAAATCGCTTCGTCGCCCTGTTCAGAGGTACGAATACGAATCGCCTCTTCCACAGAATAGATAAAAATTTTGCCGTCACCAATTTTGCCGGTTTTAGCCGATTTCAGAATGGTTTCTACGGCCAGCTCTACCCGCTCATCATCAAGTACGATTTCAATTTTCACTTTTGGTAAAAAGTCGACCTGGTATTCCGCTCCCCGGTACAGCTCGGTATGGCCTTTCTGACGCCCAAAGCCTTTCACTTCAGTTACCGTCATGCCGGCAATACCCACATCGGCAAGCGCTTCTCTAACGTCATCGAGTTTAAACGGCTTAACGATTGCTTCAATTTTTTTCATCGTCGTTTACTCATCGTAAATAGTAGGAATGGGTACACGTTTATGCTGTGTACGTTTATAAATATACAGTAACTTTTCAGATACTTCTGCTGCAACCGGTTTATTTTCGAGAAAATCATCAATCTGGTCGTAAGTCAGCCCTAATGCCTGTTCGTCGGCTTTCTGTGGCGACAGGGTCTCCAGATCGGCGGTTGGTGCCTTATGAATAATTTTTGCCGGTGCGCCCAGGTGCTCAGCGACCTGACGTACCTGGCGTTTACTTAAGCCGAACAGCGGGGCTAAATCACAGGCTCCATCACCGTATTTGGTGTAAAAGCCGGTAATATTTTCAGCAGAATGGTCGGTGCCCAGCACCAGACCGTCAACCATACCGGCAATTTCATACTGAATAACCATCCGGGTACGGGCTTTAACGTTACCTTTTACAAAGTCCTGCTTGCTCTCATCGGCTGGTAGCAAACCCGCCGCGGTTAATGCCGAACAGGTTTCCTGGTGGATGGCATCAGCTCCCGGCTGCACGTTCACTGCAATAGACTGAGTCGGCTTAATAAAATCGATCGACGCCTGGGCGTCTTCTTCGTCAGCCTGAACATTGTAGGGCAAACGTACCGCTACAAACTGGTACTTTTCATGATGCTCCTGATTGAGCTCATCGATAGCCAGCTGAGCCAGTCGCCCCAGAGTGCAGGAGTCGATACCGCCGCTGATGCCAAGCACCAGGGCATTCATGCCCGACTGTTTGAGTTGTTGCTTAATAAATCCAACCCGACGGGTAACCTCGTACGCCACGTCAATCGATGGCAGTACTTTCATTTCCTCAATAACCGCTTGTTTATCCATTAGATAATCCAGAGTTTTCTATAACTTGTATACAGTCTACGTTAAAAGACGCCATGTTGTCAGCAGGCATTATATCAACTGCTGATGTTGAAGCACTGCGATGCAGAATCAGCCGTACAGCGATACTTAGGTGTTTATTTTCATAAACAATAGAACTGGTTGTACGATAAACTACCATTAGAATCAACTCTATGAAGATGCTCTCTATGCGCCACTCAGGCTATACGCTGATCGAACTCATGATAACCGTTGCAGTGCTAAGTATCATTGCCGGCGTAGTAGTGCCTGGCGCCCGCGGATTCATTAATCATTCTATACTGACCAAAGAAATCAATGAACTGAGCGCATTGGCCCGCCTTGCCCGTTTTAAAGCCATGGAAGAGCAAACCGAGGTGGTTATGTGCCCTTCTTTGGATTATACGAATTGTATCAGTAACTGGACTTACCCGAGCATGGCTTTTTATGATGTCGACGGCAACGGTAAACGTGGCACAAATGAAACCTTACTGAGTTCCACTGAAAAGCTGCATAGCAGTGTTAAAATTAAAGCGCCCTCTCAAGCCCTTGTTTTTGATGCAAGAGGCGGCGCTAATATCACCACTACATTGACGATTTGCGACGACACAAGTAAAGCCGATAAAGCCGTTGGCCTGATTATTAATGGGTACGGTAAAATCGCCATCGCCCAGGACTCCGATGACGATGGTGTTAATGAGAACCATGCTGGTTCTGCATTAACCTGTAGTTAAAATCTTTAGCAAGACCAGCAGTATTCGCTGCTGCCAATACTGCCGTCACTATTCTGATCCCAGGCTTTGCGCCCATCACTGAATATATATAACGTACCATCACCCGCCTGAGGACTGCCGCTTACCGGCACCGCGCGTAGTTCATAGCTATTACCATCAGCACTCACGGCATGAATAGTAAGCGTGTACTTTTTCTTGGCTGCGGGTTCAGTAGATGGTGAGTAGGCCGTAAAAACCACTGGCGACCCGGTGTTACCGCTACCTGTGGCCGCACCGTTATAACTGAAAGTTGTTGCATAATGGCGTTCCATTGCCGAGGCAAAACCCATCAGGTCAGCCTGAGCCGTACTGCGGTTAGCACTAATCATCATTGACTGGTACGACGGGTATCCCACTGCGGCGATAATACCTACAATGACCACCGCGATCATAACTTCGATTAAAGTAAACCCTGATGGTTTGGTCATAACTATTATTGCTCCACTTCGGTTGACCAGCTACCACGCATTACCCGCTGATAGCGGCCAAATATATTCTGACTCAGGCATTCAAAGTCTGAAGCACAGGCCTCCGGATTACCATCTTCATCCACGGGTACTACCGCCGATACACATTCGGTACCCAGGCAGATTGTAGGATTGGTAGCATCCTCTATGAGGATCTTAGTATCAGGGGCAATACCGGTTTGCGTCAACGTTGCAAAGCGATCATCTTCACCCAATTCGTCATCACCATTCAGATCGCCCACCGCATTACCATCAACAAGGTTTACCAGATATGCCCGGCTGTTCCCCGCCGGAGGTGCACAGGCGCTGGTGCTGCTCGACGCAGGCACGTAACTGGTAAAGAAGACCTTGTAATTAACAATAACCGGCGAAGAGAGAATTTTTTCGCCGGAAGTTTGCATTTTTAAGAACCATCCCTGTTTACTCTTATACTCCGTGATAGCTAGTTCTCTGGTTGAATCATTACTGTGGGTCAGACTATGACTGGTGGCATCGAACAAGTCGTTTTCGGTGATCGTAGTCGGAAAAGTAAAGTCGCCATTGGTATCAGGCGTGAATACACCGGTATCCTTAATCATGTAAAATCGATCGTTGACCACATTATCCAGCGGATTGGCCCGCCAGCCACTGCCAACCACTACGGCGTAAAAGTTACTGCTACCAAGCGCCACTTCAGCTACATCCACTCCATAGTAGAAATGGCGGTTGTCAGAATTCCCCGTGCCAGCTAAATCTGCAATGCGCTGACCTTTAATGAAGTCGCTGCCAGATTCGCCGTTATAAACATCAAATCGGAATATCTGGCCTCCCATATCCGTAGCGTATAAGTGGTCTGCATAGCCATCACTGTCGCGATCAATAGCTGCGACATGACCAGGGATAGAGTATTGCATTTCACTCAGGTTCAGGTCAGCACCACTATCAGATGCTTGCCATAGTAAGGCCCCGGTATCAGCATTAAAAATCATCACGGCGTTGCCTACCGCATCAGCGGTTTTAACCTGATTTGTGTCCTGGGTTTCATCATAGCCACCACCGACTATCATTACGTTATAGGATGTTCCACCCATATTCATTTTGGTAATGATCGGTCGTGACCAGGTTTGCCCAAGTTTATCCAGCCCGGTGCTGCCGCCTTCTATTTTAAACACCAAAGAAGGAGATGTTTTGCTAGTGATATCGAATACGTAATAATCGCGACCACCGCGGCGCATACCTACATACAGATATTTTTTATTATTAAACTCTCGCAACACCATGTGACCATCCAAACCATAAATATGACGATAGCTGGAGTTATCCTGATAAAAGTCCTTGATATTGGATAGCAGGGATTTAGGCGTAACTGAATAATATTCAGTACCGGTTTCTGCATCAAAGGCATGCAGGAAACCGTGGTTGGTAGCAATAAATATCACTGAATCATTATTGCCATAATTAACAATCACTGGTTGCGAGTGGATAGGGTCACCCATTTGCAAACGGGATTCGGTGATATTTCCATCGCCATCATAGTCTTTGATGTCTACGCCTCGCGTCCATTTGAGCAGTATCTCACGCAGCCCCTGCGGATCGGCTTCACCATCGGTGTCCATGATAGCAGTAGTAATTGCACTGTTATTTTCATGCACCTGATTAGCACCCGATACGATACTCCCAGGGCCGTCAAAAAAGTACACATTTCGGGTTAATGGCAACAGTGAGGCAGCGCCCCCTTCGCGAACATCCGCGCCGTCCTGAAACAGCGACCAGTAACTGTGTGAGCTATCGGCAAAGAAACCGGTATTGGTATCAATGGCAGCCAGGCCATTTTGGTCGTATACCGTATCACCGGAAATCCGATATTTTTTCAGATTTCCCGGCCATAAGGTACCCTCAGCCGGTTTAAACAGCGCATAGTAGAGCTCATCCTGGTGAGTCAGACGGTTTAGCTGGTTTACCGCTACTCCTGGAGAAACGAAGGTCGCGTTCACATCTTTAACGGCCCTTAAGATGGTCTCGAAGGCGTTCAGCAGATCGGTGGAATTATTAGCTGTATAAAAACCGCCGCCACTTTGCAGTGCCAGTCGATAAAGGAAGTTATTAGCATTGTTATTTGCCGCGAAGCCGATGGTATGCGTAGTGACCTTTGGGCCAATGACGGAGGTTGCCGATTTACTGATATTCGAGACCAAATCCAAACCGCAATACTCACCGGAAGACGCGTTCTGGCAATTGCTGTTAAGTAAAGCCTGGATCTTTGCTGAACTGTGGTTGTTATTCGCTTCACCATCAGACAACAGCACAATATGGTTATTGGTCTGACACTGTAAATCTGTCACCGGGCTGATGTACTCTGCACCACTGGGTATATATTCATCGATACAATCGTAATCACTGAGGTTTTCCGGATCGCAGCCATAGGGAAGTACTGAGTCAGCGCCTGTATAAGCATCGCGATGGCTCACACGGGTACTGCGGCGCACACTCGAGGAGACCGATGAGTTACCCCGGGTTAAACCATAATCCACTTGTCGGCCGCCATAATACAAGGCCGCTTCGTAAAGGGTATCAACAATGGGGGTTAAACCGTTGGCCGACAGGTCATCGACCTGACTGATAAGCAAGTCCCGAACCGAAAGACTGCTGCCGGCAGAGGCATTACCGTTAAATTCAATATAAAGCCTGGGCGCCCGGGAAGGTTTGCCGCTATATGAGTAGGCACCCCGTAATTCGTCAAAATCACTCAGCACGAATCCCAGTGCATTGCCCGCCTGCCAGCCACTGCGGCCAACAATACCATTGATTATGCTACTCAGATCTCCGGTCTGATACGTCCTGTTTCGTCTGAAGTCAGGAATACTCCAGGTGACGCCGCCGGTTTTGGCAATATTCTTTAAGTCGTAGCGGTTATGATTTCTAAAATTGCTAAGGTCGTCCTGATCTATTCCTCTGATAAGCATAGTGGCACCATTTCTGGTGTCCGTATCATAAGCGGTAAATTCAAGGTAGGCATTGGTCACTGTCGCGCCCTGAGGGATATTAACATCAGTGAAACGCAATCCTATATAGCTATTCGAGCTATCCCGGAATGTTAGCTCACGACCGGTAGATTCCCAGCCATTAGTGGCTTCTTCCACATTGTCATAGGAGTCTGCAATCTGATACTGAGCTTCCCCTGCTACACAACCAGTAGCCGACGTTTGATCGTAAGAGATAACCAACTGCGGAGCGGTACCGGTACCATCATCATAGGCCATGACCCGACGGTTGCTGGAGGTACTGGTACCTTCACCGTTGATCAACACAGTCAGCGCGTTGTTGCCACACCAGCTACTCTGGTCAATGATTTCCTGAATGACCGGTGCAATATCCGGCGAACTAACATCATCTCCCCCGGAAGGAAAATCATTATCTGTACTCCAGTCAATCACTGCAGCAGTTTGCGTTTTACTGCTTATGGAACCGCTGGCACTGGAAAGCGCTGAACTGTCACCGGTTAACTCACCAGCAATAGTGATATTGGTACTGGCAATATTGTACTGGGCTGAGGTAAATTTAAGGTACGCCGAAGTAATGCTGGCACCGCGCGGAATATTGAGATCTTCAAAGCGAAAGGCTGAGGTTACCGGCGATGTGGAAAAGCTCAGGATGATTTCATCTGTATTGGTATATACTGATGATGATATTTCATAGCCATCATTGGCAGACGCATTGGTTGAGCTACTTAACTGGGCATCAATGGATTGATCAATATTCGTGGTAGGGTAAAGAATCGGCCCGCCGTGATCGGAAAACCGCATCAAACCAGCATTGATATTGGTCGCCGAAGCTAGGGCATCCTTCAATGCATTTTGTACCCGTAACATTCGCGACTCGGAACCACCATCCTTGCTTCCCATACTGCCTGACGTATCCATAATAAACAGCACATTAGGGTTGTAAGTTTGCGCGGCATTAGATGTGCCAAGGAAGATATCAAGGTCATCGCCGGTAGCATGTTGTGCTACGGCACATAAAAAAAGGCTGGCTAACCAGGCTGGTGATACTCGTTTCATTATTGTGCCTCCGATGAAGGACCAAATACGGCAACTGTCAGTGAGTTCGCGGTGATGGTTCGTTTGCCATCAATCTGTCCACATCCGCGCACGACAAAAACGTGGCAGCGTAATCCGCCGCTGCCAATAACATTACTGGAGCCCCGACAAGGCTTTTCCTGCACAAACGCGGTGCGTGACCAACTGGTAACATCAGGCTGAGTATGGAAGTTGCCGGTGGCGGTATTTTGCTGACCTTTTGTTAATCCGCTGCTGGTCAGTTGGCGATTGATCCAATCCGTATCATTGACACACTCCAGGGTATCAGTTTGCGGATCAAACGTGAGGCCCTGACGCGCCGCAGTGAGGGGGTCATCCAGATTGACGTTAGACAATACAATCTGATCCTCAGATTCAAATACCACGCCTGCAATTGCCGCTTCAGCGGCATCAAAGGTAAGCCCCTGAGCCTGCACAGAGTTGGCCATCTTAGTTTGCGACAAACTGGTGCTGACCGCCGCTACCCCTAGCAGGGTTACGCAAAGTAGCATGATTAGCGCAAATACCAGCACCATGCCCTGTTGTTGCTGTTTCATAACACGGCACTCCCTACATAATTAAGACTATTTCGTAGCGCGACTGAAACTGTAAACACCTGGTAGTAATGCTGCTGATCCAGAGTTACCGGGGCCTCAGAAAGTAACCTGACCTTTTCGTTTGCGATATTTTGCAGATTGATGGGGGCGCTCTTGAGTAATAACGCCAGGCGGATCGCTACAACTTGTTGATTTGCCAGGCGAGCATTACCGAGTTCGCTGGCATCCACATAGGTCTCTACCCGACCGTCATTGCCTGTAACATCTGCTGATAGCCCGTATTCAACTTGCATGTTATCCACACCATCAAGCAATACCACTGCTGCACTGGGGGTAGGGTTGCCACTGAATCCACGCAAATAACGCCCGTTATAACCGATGCATTTTAGCTGGCCGTTCTCAACAAAATAATGGTTTACAACATGCAGATGCTCTGGGGCAGTGGCATTAAACGGGTTGCCTGTACAATCCTGTTCAGCTAACAAGTTGACCACCAGTCCATCACTTGCACTTCCTGCCCCCTCAGTACTACCCAGCGTCGCCATAGCCGGATAATCATTGGCGATAGCCACGGGCTGACGCAAAACAAAACTGGACTCCAGCACCAGATCCGTAGAATCTTCGATGCGGGTTGTATTCATGTCGTAACGACCAACCTCACGCAGTTCATCCTGAATCCGCAAGGTAATGTATCGCCCATACTCCTGCACTTCTGCAATTGCCTGGTTCATTGAATTTGTTGCTCTGGTACTAACAAAAACCTGTATCACGCCCGATAAAATGACCAGCCCTAATACCAGGCTTATCATTAATTCGATCAGGGAAAAGCCAGACTGCTGCTTCACAGGGTAACCTCTTTGATAACACAGGCTCGGTTTGAGTCTGTGTTAAAAGTACACCGACTGTCGTTGGCCACCGTTGACTGCTGGTCACTCTTAACCGGCCAGCTCACGGCAATATTTATCAATGAACCACTCGTACAATCTTTAGCGTCGCCATTGTTGCGGTCATTGCAGCTCACGCTGATACGCATATTCGGATTACTGCCCACCGCCTGACAACTAGCTTCCCAGCCACTGTATTCGGCGATTTCAGCGCTTGTGCAATTCCCGGTTCTGCAATTTGGAATAGTGGCAGGTAAGGTCAGGCAGTAACATTTATAAAGATTACTGTCGTTGCAGCTTAGGGTTTCAAAGTTAAAGAAGTCCGTATTGAAGAAGGCATCATCAACTTCCCAGCCATCGTCGGACTGCGCCGGTTGCGCAGCGCTGACCATTTGTTCTGAGACATAGCGGGCAACCAGTTCTGCCTGACTTCGGCTGGCAGCCTGCACATTGTTAAAAGTGCCGGTAAACTGCAGGGATGCCACGCCCAGCAAACCAATCGTCAGCACAAACAGGCTAACCAGGATCTCGATCATACCGACACCGGCGACTTTTTGCAGACTATATAATTTTTGCGGGGGCATGCGCATCATTGACTCCTACCATATGACTCTATACTAACTAACTGCCGGTAAATTTTCCGTAATTTTGGTTACGTGAGTTGGGTAATAGGTATTGTCTGCAATAACAAATTTTAACCATTCCCGGATGTAACTCTATTTACCCTTCTTCAGATCAGGTCACCTGTCAAAGTGTGCAAGATACACTGTAACCTCACGTCAATTAATTGAAAGGAATGAAAAATGACTGCTCGCGAGCACGGATTTTCACTGGTTCAATTACTCATAATCGTAGCAATCGTGGCAATCATTGCCAGCCAGAGCGTGCAAAGCTTCAGTACCATGCTAAAAGCCATTGAATTAAAAGGAGCGGTTCAGTTGGTATATTTTCAGATACAGGCTGCACGACATCAGGCAATCGCCAAGCAACAAGATATTCAGCTAGATATTGTCGATGGTCAGTACTGGTGTATAGGTATTACTGACCAGGCAACCTGCAATTGTCAGAGCTCGCAATCTTGTACCATTGATGGTGTCGAAAAAGTGACCTCATATGACGAATTTCGTTTTGTTCAATTGGCGGCCTCTACTTTTGCCCATAACAACCAGTCACGGTTTTCACCTCCGCGGGGGCTTGCGCAAGGATACGCAGGGTCGGTCACGCTGACTAATGCCGAGCAGGATTTCAAAGTTATCGTGAGCAATACTGGCAGGGTAAGGATTTGTGCGCTTAATCAGGCTATTTCGCACTACCCTAAATGCTGAGTTATGGCGCACTTACGCTGCTATCTATCTGGACCTGGATGTAGTCTGAATAAAACTGATAATATTCATCAGGTGATAAAGGCAGAGTGCTGGCGATCCCGGCATTGCCACCGTAGCTACCTACGTTGATATTCGTAACACCATCCTGGATACCTGTCACTCGACCACGGCTGTAAGTATTGTAGTAGTGATTCACTGGATCGATAACGGTGTCCATAGTCTCGCTAGTGACCGTTGCAATAACCGGGTTATCTGCGTGCCAGCTGGCCAACAGAGTAAGATTGATGTCATAAAATGGCACTATCTGCTGCCATAGCGGATCATTTGCTGCCAGCTTCGCTTGCACCGCGGCAAGGTGAGAGCTTGTCATCCTATCCAAATAAATCCCTCTGGCAATCAGTTGATAATCACCAGGCGGTACCAGTAAGGAACGACTAGCCAGGCTGGATGAAAAAGGTGAATTACTGATTTTGCTAGCCATTAACTCAGTCGTATAAGACCGGTAATCGTCCAGTGCTGTTTGGGTGTCTAAAAAGGATGCTTCAAATGCGACGATATCGACAAGTTGCCAGTCGGGGTAGAGCTCATAGAAGCCGTTAATGCGTTTAAATCGACAATTCTCGATATAGGTGTCGCCGACCTGCGTGGCTTTAGTGAAGTTTCCTCCTCCAACTGAGTCATAGTGACTGTGAGGTAAGCCCCCTTCCAGGCGATAGTAAGCTTCACTGGCAACCATATTCATGTTGTCATGATGGTCCCGACAGCATACATTGCAGTGGGCAGGTTGCTGATTATCGGCCACCACACCGGTATCTTTAATCTCCAGATAACCTGGCGAGTCTACCAACTCGTCTCCTTCAAGTAGCGTCATTGCCGGGGTATAACCATTGCCGCTACCAGCCAGTTTGCATTTGCAGTTAATGGTCAAAAAATCCTCCTGTTTGAGCAATTTGCTGACCTGACCGCTGGAGGCATAGCGAAAAGAAGTCAATTCAACAATTTGGTTACTCCCTTGGTTAATCCTGTCAGGTAACGGTTTGCTGGCTTCCACCCTTTGATTATTGCCAAGACTATAGGATATTACGTCTGGCGCGGTACCTGGTGTGAAAGGCACTTCCGGCTTCGTTTTAACGTTATTTGACTCATTAATTGCATGATAACTGTGCCCTAAGGATACTGGTGCTATATTCCCATCCACTGCAATGGCCATGGTATTACCTTTGGTATCAACCCATTTAACCGTCACCGTCACTTGTTTTTGCGCCGGGGATGGCGGTAATGGCAAGCCATTGCCAAGCAGGGTGGATCTGTCCATCCAGGTGTCGGCAACACCATCACCGGTGGTATCGCTAAAATACTTATCCTCAACCTCCCAGTTACGGGTGAATGAATGCAATTCACCATCGGTGCCGAGCGTGACATCTACCTGTCCAGGATTAATCGTACCACCGACATTATCAGCTATATCATCATAGGCAATCATCCCTGCCGCACTTTCAATAGCTTCAAATTGTCGCAGATCATTAAATTTATTCTGAGCTAATCGCAAGGCTGCATGTCGATAAGCGGTCTGCGCATCACTTCGCATGTATGCAGACTGCAATGACACAACGCCGCTAACGCCAAGCATTATAATCAGTGAAGCAATTAAAACTTCAACCAGTGAGAAGCCGCGAACCTGCATATAACCTCCTAATAATCCCGCCAACTACCGGGCACTCTGGCCAGCCGTTGAAACGCATTGTGCTGTTGTAGCAGGGTCAGGACATCCTGATGATAGGTTGAGTGGTAATAGCCATTCGCGTGACCTAAATCGTGATTCGCAATCATTCCACCAACTACTCTTGCTCCCCCGGCCATATAAATTTCATAATCCATAGCGGTAGTCGGTTTTCTGAATGACACCACCAGCCCGGTAATTATGGAGCCACTGTTCATCGTTAAATCGCCATTGGCAACAACGAGTAGTACCGGGTTAGTATCGTTGCCTAGCGAAGTATTTGCCGTGACGTAACAATGTCCCTCGACCCAGATAAATCCCGATGTTGCCGCTCCCAACGACGTACAAGTCGATAACACTTCGTCAGCTTCATTACGCAGTAATGCCCACTGATTTGCCGGTATATTAAAAATATACTCAAGCAAATCGTCCGGAAAATTAACATCGTTATCCAGAATATCCGGCCCCTGATGAGCGGTTTGAGAATATGGGGCGCTGCTACAGTTGCCTTCCGCAAAGGACTCCTGGTTACAGGTGGTGCCGCTGCCGTTGAGCAAATCCACATCCAAATCGCTCCAGATGGACAAGGGTACTCCTACACCACCACCATCAGGATTGGCAACCACCTCAAAGTTGCCTCCCGCAGCTATGCCGCCGGCCACTACAAGTGGAGCATCCGGTAGATTCGCCACCAGAGGGTAAACCAAAGCTTGTTCTGTGACCGTCACTGCGGACAATCGGTCAGGTGACTGTCCGACTGACTCTAATGTTATTAAGCGCTGTGTTGTAGATTCACGATGTATTTCTTCCCAACTCCCCGCAGTGGTGAAACTGCCCTGCCCTGGCAGGCTCTCGGTAAACTGAGCACCATCCCAGTAAGGCTCTATCGTCAAAATTCCTAAGGCTTTCATTAGTCCGGCCTCTGCACTGTTAAATGCCAAAAGGCGATTTTGTACATTTAAAGTAATCAGGTTTTCAAAGGACTTAACCTGACCGGTATATAAAGTCACCAGAGCTGCCATGGTGAGTAATAAAACAACCGAAGTCAGGACAATTGCCCCTCTCTCAGCCGATAATGTAGTAGTTTTAGCTTTCATAGTTTCTGACCACCACAACGGTTTCATAGGTTCTTGATAATTTATCGTTTGCCGATAGTTCCCCACTAAGAAAAACCGTTACGGATGTGCTGGCAATCCCTTGTTGAATTGTTTGGTTAATGGCAAACCTCAGTGAAGTAACCTTGACTACGCTGCTGTCGGTTAAGTCTTCCCAACCATTACTGGTGCAATCAAGAGAGTTACGTCGGATTTCTACCGTGCCATCAAGGAGTCGGTAACCGAAGTTCTCATTGGGTGAGGCCAGGTCTAGTGTGCCATTGTCGTTACTGTCGTAGCTAAACAATACGCAGCTTTGTGCCGTTTCACCGGGATACTCGCTGATAGAGATAGATTGATTAAATGGCGAGGGATTAGCATCCGGCTGAGAAACCATAGCCTTGGTGTTTCCAGAAAAACCAGTTCTTCGTAAATCTGCGATGATGAGCGCATAAACGTTGCCTAATTCTTCATTAAGCCTGGCACTGTTAAGTAAATTGCCGTTAACTCCCACTCCATAACCCACCAGCGACGACACAGCGGCCAAAGAACCAACTGCCAGCGTCATGGCAATCATAATTTCAATTAAGCTGTACCCGCCCTGGTATCTAACATTCATTTCGCAATAAATCTCTCTGTTGTACTCATCGCACACTGAACTACTCACAGAAGCAGCTTTCTGTGTCTCGTCTGATGACACATTATGCATACTGCTTTAGCTTGTTTCTGCTGGTCTTAAGAATGGTTGTTAGATAGTTGTTAGATAGTCGCCAACCAAACAGTGGCTTTAGGATAAGAGCCGTACGTGCGTTCAGTTGACTGATAGGGCGTAAATTTGGAGTATCAGGTTACGATGAATCAACTGGCTTTACAGGGAACAACTATCTGATGAAAACAACAGGATTTACGCTGATAGAGCTGATGATTGCCGTTGTGATAATGGGTATTCTGGCTGCGATTGCTCTGCCGGCATATCAGGGCCAGGTAAGGGAATCCAGACGGGGAGATGCTCAAACAGCACTGATGCAAATGCATATGAGCCAGGAAAACTACAGGCTGCAAAACATTACCTACGGCGCTGCAGCGGATATCGGAATTCCGGCTTCGGATTTTTACAGTTTCAGTGTAAGTAACGTTAGTGCCACCACGTTTACGCTTACAGCCACGGCGAAAGGAAGTCAGACTAATGATACGGGTTGCACAACCCTGACACTCGACGAATCAATGAATCGCACACCAGCGAATTGCTGGTAACACGGTTTAAGGGGAATTGCTCGCAGACAAGATGCTGCTGCGAGCATAAGAAAAGGAGTTGTTTTAACTTACCTGTTTAACCCGCAGTTCTTTGGGAACGGCAAACTCAATGCTCTCTTCTCGACCGCTTCGTTCACTGGCTTTCACAGCTCCCCAGTCGAGTAAACGCTGGATGACCCGTTTAACCAGTATCTCAGGTGCTGACGCACCAGCAGTAACACCGATATGCTCAACACCATCGAGCCATTCGCGCTGAATACAGTTTTCATCGGCGATCAGATGTGCCTGTGCACCCATTTTGCCCGCCAGCTCGCGCAGACGATTTGAGTTAGAGCTGTTTTGCGCGCCCACTACCAGCAACACCTGGCAATCCTGAGCAAGCTCGCGTACGGCATCCTGGCGGTTTTGCGTGGCGTAACAAATATCGTCTTTACGCGGCCCTTCAATGGCCGGGAAGCGTTCACGCAAGGCGTCGATGACTTCTGCTGTGTCATCTACCGACAAGGTCGTCTGACTGCAGTAATAAAGGGCATTGGGATTTTTCACTTCCAGCGTTTGTACATCGTTACTGGACTCTACCAGGTAGATGCCGCCTTCGGGATTATCATACTGCCCCATGGTGCCTTCCACTTCCGGATGCCCGGCATGACCAATCAAAATACATTCGGTGCCCCGGCGACTGGCGCGCGTGACTTCAAGGTGAACCTTGGTAACCAGCGGACAGGTGGCGTCGAATACTTTCAGGCCACGACGTTCGGCTTCTTTGCGCACGGCCTGCGAGACGCCGTGGGCAGAAAAAATGACGATGTTATCGTCTGGTACTTCATCCAGCTCATCCACAAAAATAGCGCCGCGCTCTTTCAGTCCATCTACCACAAACTTGTTATGCACCACTTCGTGGCGAACATAGATAGGTGGCTGAAAAATTTCCAGCGCCCGTTCAACAATGGTAATGGCTCGGTCTACACCGGCACAAAAGCCACGGGGATTAGCTAAATGAATTTGCATGGTACGCCCTTACTCAAGTCTAAGCGTTGATAACATCAATGATTTCAACATCAAAGATCACGGTTTGTCCAGCCAGCGGATGATTAAAATCCACCGTTACCGAGGTTCCGGCGATGCTGCGAATAATCCCCGGCACTTCACTGCCATCGGGTTGGGCAAAGGCCATGATCATACCTTCTTCCAGGGTCATATCGGCAGCGAAACGGCTTTTATCCATATGATGGACGTTGTCCGGGTTAGGCTGGCCAAAGGCGTCTTCGGGTGCCAGCTCAAAGGATTTTTTATCCCCCGCAGACAGCCCCAGTAAACAGGCTTCAAAATTAGGCGTTAAGCTACCATCGCCCATTACCAGCCTGGCTGGTTTTTTATTTACCCGGGTACTGTCGGCGGCAGAACCGTCTGCCAGTTTAAGGTCAAAATGCATGATGACCTGACTTTTATCGCCAATCACTTTTGATGTTTCGCTCACGGTCACTCTCTCTACGTTCAGGTTAGTTAGCGCTACTGGTTGATGTGTTGTCTTCTTTACTCGTTAGCATGTCCCAGATAAGCAGGGCAGCGCCAATAAAAATAGCGCTGTCGGCCAGATTAAATGCCGGCCAGTGCCAGTCATTTACGTAGAAATCCAGAAAATCGATGACATAACCATGCACAATCCGATCGTACACGTTACCCAGTGCGCCGCCCAGAATAAAACTAAAGGCTATCGGCAGCAGCTTTTGCTGTTTAGGCGTTTGTTTTAGCCACCACAGGATCACGCTACAAACAGCTACCGCAATAGCAGTAAAAAACCAGCGCTGCCAGCCGCCTGAGTCGTGCAGAAAGCTGAATGCGGCACCGTAATTATGCACATAAGTGAAGTTGAAAAACGGTGCCAGCTGGACTGACTCATACAATGCCATGCTGTCCATCACGGCGTACTTACTCCATAAGTCCAGCACTACCGTGATCACGCTTATCCATAAAAAGCGCAGGCCGCTTTGGCTAATAAACTTAGGCATAGTGGCGCGTTTCTCCGTCACCATCAACGTTAGTTACACAGCGGCCGCACAGTTCAGGGTGCTCACTGTGAGAGCCCACATCGTCTCGTACGTGCCAGCAGCGCACGCACTTTTCACCACTGCTTTTCGCTACGCTCACAAACAGCCCTTCCAGTTCGGTTGCACTAGCATCCGCCGGCTTATCGACCAGTGCCGCCACCTCCACACCAGAGGTAAGCAATACGAAGCGCAGTTCATCGGCCAGTTGCTCCAATTGGCCCTTAAGCGTTTCGTCGGCATACAGGGTTACAGAGGCTTCCAGTGAACCGCCCAGCAGCTGTGCTTTACGCGCCTGTTCCAACGCCTGGTTAACTGCGTCTTTAACCACCATTACCTGTTTCCAGTAAGCGTCGTTAAAGGTGTCATCCTGACCAAAGTCATTAAAGCCCTGGTACCAGGTTTCAGTAAACACAAATTTCGCTCTGTCGCCTGGCAATTCCTGCCAGATTTCCTGCGCAGTAAAGCTGGTGATTGGCGCCATCCAGCGTACCAATGCCTCAACAATGTGATACAGCGCAGTCTGGCATGAACGACGTGCAACGCTGTCGGCTTTGGCGGTGTACTGACGATCCTTGATGATATCCAGATAAAAACTGCCCAGCTCAATAGAGCAGAAATGCGACAGTTTCTGCGAGACCAGCAGCATGTCGTATTTTTCATAATCGGCGATGATTTCGGCCTGCAACTGCTTTGCCCGTGACACTACCCAGCGGTCCAGTGCAACCATCTCGGCTTCCGGTACCGCATCAGTTTCAGGGTTAAAGCCATTGAGGTTCGCCAGTAAGAAGCGGGCAGTATTACGCAGACGACGATAGTTGTCGGCCGCACGCTTAAGGATTTCATCGGATACCGCAATTTCACCGCGGTAGTCTGTTGAAGCTACCCACAGGCGCAGAATATCGGCGCCCAGCTTGTTGGTGACTTCCTGCGGCGCGACTACGTTGCCTAATGACTTGGACATTTTCTTGCCCTGAGCGTCAACCGTAAAGCCGTGAGTGAGTACCTGGCGGTAAGGCGCATGACCGTGCATAGCGGTAGAAGTCATCAGTGACGACATAAACCAACCGCGGTGCTGATCGGACCCTTCCAGATATAAATCGGCTTTAGCCGGGATATCGTCACGGCAGTCCACCACGAAGAAGTGGGTAACACCGGAGTCAAACCAGACGTCCAGCGTATCGGTAACTTTATCGTACTGGTCGGCGTCGCTGCCCAACAGTGCAGCATCATCGATATCCCACCAGGCCTGAATGCCGGTTTTCTCTATCTCTGCCGCCACCTTTTCAATCAGGCTGGCCGTTTCCGGGTGTAACTCGCCGCTGACTTTATGGATATACAGCGGGATCGGCACACCCCAGGTACGCTGACGTGAAATACACCAGTCGGGACGGCCTTCTACCATCTTGGTAATACGGTTTTCGCCCCACTCCGGGATCCACTCAGTGCTGCGGATTTGTTCCAGTGACTGCTCGCGCAGACCCAGTTTGTCCATACTGATGAACCACTGTGGCGTAGCACGGAAGATAATCGGCGTTTTATGGCGCCAGCAATGAGGATAGCTGTGCTCAAAGTTCACATTCAGCACCAGGTTGCCACTTTCAGCCAGGGTATCGATGATAGGCTGATTGGCTTTAAATACGTGCATACCGGCAAACAACGGCGTGTTTTCAAGATAAACACCGTTGTTACCTACCGGGTTATAAACCTCAATATCATAGTGCTTACAGACGTTAAAGTCGTCCACACCGTGAGCTGGCGCGGTATGTACACAACCGGTACCCGCGTCAGTAGTCACGTGGTCGCCCAGTACGATTAACGATGTTTTATCGAGGAACGGATGCTGTAATTCAGCTTTATCCAGAGCCTGACCTAAACAGGTAGCCACGGTTTTGTATTCTTCAACGCCATAACGCTGCATGCAGCTTTCTACCAGATCAGTCGCCAGCATTAGCCACTGGGCATCGTCGCCAAATTCAACCAGAGAATACTCAAGTTCAGGATGTAAGCTTACCGCCAGGTTGGCCGGTAAGGTCCATGGTGTGGTAGTCCAGATCACCACGCCGGCTTTATGCGCGGTCAGCTCGTCGCTGCTCAGGCCAAACGCGGAGGCAAACGTATCAACATCTGCCAGCGGGAATTTTACGTCGATAGCCGGTGACATTTTGTCTTTGTATTCCACTTCGGCTTCGGCTAATGCAGAACCACAGTCGGTACACCAGTGAACCGGTTTAAAGCCTTTTTCCAGGTGGCCGGCGTCAATGATTTTGCCCAGCGCGCGAACAATATTCGCCTCGGAATCAAAATCCATGGTTTTGTAGGGCTTCGCCCACTCACCCAGAATGCCCAGACGTTTAAAGTCTGCCATCTGACCGTCGATTTGCTTTTGCGCATAGTCACGGCATTTCTGACGAAACTGCGCAGCGGTGACCTTTTTACCCGGCTTGCCGACTTTCTTTTCTACCATCAGCTCAATAGGCAGACCGTGGCAATCCCAGCCAGGCACATAAGGCGCATCAAAATCAGCTAAGGTTTTGGACTTAACAATAATATCTTTGAGGATTTTGTTAACGGCATGGCCAATGTGAATGTTTCCGTTGGCGTAAGGAGGGCCGTCATGCAGCACAAATGGCGTTTTACCGGCTTTGGCCTGGCGAATCTGCTGATACAAGCCGTCTTTTTCCCAGCTTTTCAACATTTGCGGTTCGCGTTGCGCCAGGTTCCCTCGCATTGGGAAGGCGGTTTCCGGCAAATTCAATGTGGCTTTGTAATCACTCATAGCTATTGTTCTATCCGTCCACGTTATCGGGAGTTATCCCGGGTTCAGACCTGCACCAGGTCGTCGTTATTCGTTAAAATTTGTTTAGCTTTGGCAACATCGAGGGCAATTTGCTCGCGAAGTGCCTCAAGACTGCTGAAGCGCTGTTCATCTCTGATTCTGGCCACCGGAACTACCGTAATATGCTGACCATAAATGGAACCGGCAAAGTCAAAAATATGCACTTCCAGTTGCTTGCGCTGGCCGTTTACCGTGGGTCTTGAGCCGATATTGGCTACACCGGTGTAGAGCGTACCGTCGATATTCAGCTTCACTGCAAACACGCCGCTAATGGGTGTCTGGCAACGGTTAAGCAACACATTGGCAGTAGGAAAGCCTATTGTGCGCCCTTTTTTCTCGCCGTGAATCACCCGACCGGAGATAAAAAACGAACGGCCAAGCATGGTATGAGCCAGGCTAAAATTCCCCTCAGCCAGCGCCTCGCGCACAGCCGTAGAGCTTATCCGGCAGTCTTCCATGCGGTAACTTTGGGTGCTGACCACCTCAAAGCCGAAGTGCCGTCCGGCCTGTTCGAGGCGGGAAAAATCGCCCTGACGACCTTTACCAAAGCGAAAATCATCGCCAACCACCAGAAATTTCACACCCAGCTTGTCGACCAGCAGATGCTCTATAAACTCATCCGGCGACTGGGCAGCAAATTGTGCATTGAAACGTACACACAACAGGCGGTCTACCCCTTGCGCTTTAAGTAGCTGATATTTTTCGGCCAGCGGGCTGATTCGGGCAGGCGCCGTGTCCGGCGTAAAGACTTCTTCCGGATGCGGTTCAAACACCATCACAGTGGCAGGCAAAGACAGCCTGCGGGCTTGTTCAATAACATTAGCCAGCACCGCCTGATGGCCAAGATGAACTCCATCAAACTTTCCGATGGTCAGGACACAGCCGTGATGATGATCTTTTAAATTGTTAAGGCCCCGGATTAGCTCCACGTTTTACAGCAACCTTTTGTTGAGATGAATATGCTACAAAGCCGGCGATTATAAACTACCCGGCCAGCAATACCAATCGCTAAAAGGCCTTGGATTTGAAATGACGGACGCGAATGCCAAAACTAAACAGGCAGCCGCCGAACACGGCAACGGACAGCAAAATGGTTAACGTAAGGGACACGATTTTGTCGCGCAAGGCCAGGCCGGTAAAGTCAACGCCCTGCTGCATCCACAAAATAGCAGCCACCATGGCGCAGGTTGAAAACATCACCCGAGCCACAAACCCCAGGGTAAGACGGCTCACAACATACACTTTTTGCCGGCTTAAACCGATATACAGCAACGCAGCATTCAGCGTGGCAGACAAACTGGTGGCTATTGCCAGACCCACATAGCCATAAGGGATGGCAAAGATAAGATTAAACAGCATGTTGGCTGCCATACACCAGATACCAATTTTAACCGGTGTTTTAGTATCCTGACGCGAGTAATAGCCTGGAGCCAGCACCTTAACCAGCATAAAGCTGAGCAGGCCAAACGCATAGGCCATTAAACTGTATGAGGCCATGCGCGCGGTTTCGGCCGTAAAGGCACCGCGCTGAAATATTACCGAGAGTATCGGTTCTGCCAGAAACCCCAGGCCCGCCGCCGCAGGGACCCCCAGTAAGCTTACCATGCGGACCGCCCAGTCCATGTTACCGGAAAATCCCAGCTCGTCTTTCCCCACATGATTGCGAGAAAGCGTAGGTAAAATGACGGTGGCGATGGCTATGCCAAATAACCCCAGCGGAAACTCTAACAAGCGGTCTGAATAATACAGCCAGCTTATCGACCCGGTGACCAGAAAGCTGGCAATAAACGTATCGAGCAGCAGATTTATCTGCCCTACCGATACACCGAACAACGCCGGGATCATCAGCGTCCTGACTTTTACCACCCCCGGATCGCGCCACCCCCATTTGGGTTTAACCAATAAACCGGCGCGAAACAAAAACGGTAGCTGAAAACCCAGTTGCACAATGCCACCAATAAACACCCCCCACGCCAGCGCATAAGCCGGCTCACTCATAGCTGGAGCCAATAAATAAGCGCAGGCGATAATACAAATATTCAGCAATACCGGCGTGAAGGCCGCCACGGCAAACTTGTTAAGGGTATTTAAAATTGCGCCGGATAGGCCGGTCAGTGATATGAAAGCAATGTACGGAAAGGTAATTTTGAGCATGGCGCTGGCCAGTTCAAATTTTTCTCCGTCAGGTCTTTCGTGAAGGTAATCAATAAACCAGCCGGCACCAAACATGGCAGTAATCACCGGCGAAATGACTACCCCAATCAGCGCAGTGACAAACACAATTGCGCCCAGAGTGCCCGATACATGGGCCACAAACTGTTTGAGTTTTTGTTCGTTCTGTTCGGCGTGGACTTCGGTAAGTACCGGGATAAAGGCCTGGGCAAACGCCCCTTCGGCAAAGAGGCGACGTAGAAAGTTGGGGATCTTATTGGCAAAAAAGAACACATCAGCGGCGGCTTCTGCCCCCATCAGGCGGGCTATCACGACATCCCGGACTAAACCCAGCACCCGGGAAAGGAGTGTCATCGTACTGACAATCAGGCCTGACTTAATTAATTTCTTCGACACACACTTCCCTTTCGGTGCCCTGCTGACACCCTAATCGACTTATGTGCCGTTATTGTACCTTATGTAACCACAATGAAATCAATGAATAATTGGGATATACCGGATATTTAGCTTTCTAATCGCTCCAGTTTGTCAATCAGCATCATCGACAGGTTAACGAAATCCGTTGAGGTAACAATACCAATAACATGGCGTTCGTCATCCACCACGGGTAAACAGCCGTGTTTATTGCGCAAAAAGAAAGGCGCGACTTCCTGAATAGTCTCCTCGGCTTTAACGGTATCAAAGTCACATACCGCCACTTCCATGATATTGGTTTGCTTCTCATGCTGCTCCAGTGCCTCGTTACCATACAGCACCATCAGACTCATCACTTTGGCAATCAGGCTTTTTTGCGTGACCACACCAATAATTTCTTGCGTCTCTTTATTTACCACAGGCAAATGACGAATGCCGCGATGGCGGGTGATATAGTGGGCATCGTGTAAGGTGTTCCCTTCATGCAATTGCATTACCGGGCAGGTCATAATATCGGCAACGGTTAACATTCACCTACTCCTGTTATTTATTAGCTATCATTTCAGAGATTTACCGCTCTACTATCGGTTTACTCCGATTACTGTAGACCATTATCGCTGGTTACGCAGACAAGCTATTGACCTGCGTCAACGACCCATGTCAGCGAATATTTACTGGAGCCGGGGGGCCCTACTCAGGTATACTACGCGCCATGCGGAAGAAAGTTACGTTTAGCTGCGATAAATTGTTTGACAATTAGCCGATAGCTAGGCACAATCCGCACCCTCGTTTTTGACATGAATTTTTTTGGGAGTTACACCTTGGCTAACATTAAGTCTGCTAAGAAACGTGCAATTCAAGCCGAAAAGCGTCGCCAGCATAATGCCAGCCGTCGCTCCATGACTCGTACAAGTATTAAAAAAGTAGTAGCGGCTATCGCCTCTGGTGATAAAGAAGGTGCCCAGGCTGCACTGTCTGCTGCGACTCCAATTCTTGACAGAATGGCTTCTAAAGGTTTGATTCACAAGAACAAAGCTGCACGTCATAAGAGCCGTCTGGCTGCGCAAATTAAAGCGCTGGGTTAATCACCCACTGACGTTTAGTTTAAAAAAGCGCCTTCGGCGCTTTTTTTATGCCTGTCATTTAACCTTCAACAACTCGTCATCGAATAGTCAAAGCTCCGTCACCTAACTGTCAAGCCCTGTCAGTAAAGTGCCATTCACTTTACCAGTTGCGATTGGCCGGGAAAATGTGATGGCAAAACTCCACTATAAAGCTGTATGGTTATCCGATATTCACCTTGGTAATAAAGACTGTAAGGCAGAATTCCTGCTTGAGTTTTTACAAAGTATTTCGGTGGACACCTTATATCTGGTGGGCGACATCGTCGATATGTGGCAAATGGAAAAGCAGTTTCGCTGGCCGGATACCCACAACCAGGTCATGCATAAACTCATGCAAATGAGCAATGGTGGCACCCGCGTGGTGTATTTACCAGGCAACCACGATGCGCCCATTCAAAAATACTCAGGTATGGCCTTTGGTGATATCGCTATTGAGCGTGAACTGGTGCACACCACAACCAATGGTAAACGCTACCTGGTATTGCACGGCGATCAGTTCGATGCCGATGTCACCCTCGGCAAATTCCACGCCTGGATAGGGGATAAAGGCTACGACTTGCTGTTATTTCTTAATCGCTGGTATAACCGTTTCAGAGCCTGGCGTAACAATCACTACTGGTCGCTGGCCGGGTACATTAAAAAGCACATCAAGGGCGCCAATAAAGCCATCGAACGCTATCGCGCAGCAGGTTGCCGCCACGCCGCAGAAAGAGGGCTCGACGGGATTATCTGTGGCCATATACACCACCCTGAATCGTTAATGGTGAATGGTATCCACTACATTAACGATGGCGACTGGATAGAAAACTGCTCGGCACTGGTTGAAGATAATAGTGGTGAGCTCTCACTAATTCACTTTAATGAGTATCTCAAGCACTCCGGTAATGTGTCAGTCCTGGCAGACTTTGTAAAAACCGGCAAAGCCGCCTGATACTGCCAGGCGTATCTGTAAAGGAACTGCAATACAACTGTGAGCATATCGTCATAAACGGTTGCTATCGTGTGGCGAAATAACCTGAAGTGTACTGAATATGTTTACTGTTGATGAATTGCTCAATGAGTACTATCCGCAGGTCGCCAAGCACAGCCTGCTAAGCAAACCCCTGCGCTTTGCACTGCGTCATTTACTGCACGAAAGGGAAATCGCAGACTTCGGACGGACCTACCCTCACTACCACGATATCGATTTTGTCGAGCAGGTACTGGAATACTTTAATGTCAGCACCTCGGTGCGGGACACCGAACGGGAACGCATCCCAAGTGAGGGCCGCGTGGTGATCATTGCTAATCACCCGATTGGCTCCATTGATGGTTTGGCGCTAATCAAACTGATCTCCGAAATCCGCCATGATTTAAAGGTGGTAGCCAACCAGATGCTGATGGCTATTGAACCACTTCGGGATATGCTGCTGCCGGTTAACAATATGCAGGGCGGCACCCGCAAAGAACATTTGGCTGCCATTCACGAGCACCTGGCTGGCGACGGCGCGGTATTAATATTTCCTGCCGGCGAGGTCTCCAGACTCAGACCACAGGGTGTACGCGATACCCACTGGCATAATGGCTTTTTGCGCATCGCCAGGCAGGCCAAAGCCCCCATCCTGCCGATATTTATTGATGCTAAAAATTCGCCGTTATTCTATGGTGTGTCTATGGTTTATAAGCCACTGGCGACAGCGCTGCTGGTGAAAGAAATGTTCAAACAACGGCGTAAGTCACTGCCGATGCGCATTGGCGAGCTGATCCCCTTCTCCAGCTACCAGTCACTGAGCATCTCGCTACCTGATCAGGTAAAACTGTTTAAACGTCATCTGTACCGTGTGGGTACTAATCGTAAGGGAATTTTTGCGACTCAGGCGGCCATTGCCATGCCTGAAGACCGCAAGGAGCTCTCTCGAGCTATACGCCAGTGTGAGCACTTAGGCGAAACTTCTGATGGCAAACATATCTATTTATACCTGCATCAGGGCAGTTCGGTGATCATGCGTGAAATTGGCCGTCTACGTGAAATTGCGTTTCGCGCTGTTGGTGAAGGTACTTTGCACCGTCGTGATATCGATAAGTACGATAATCACTATTATCACCTTATCCTGTGGGATGAAAACGATTTGGAAATTGTTGGTGCCTACCGTTTTGGTGATGCGCGAATTCTGAGTAACCCCGACCATCCAACGGGCTTATACTCAGCCACCTTGTTTGATTACGCACAACATAATCCGCAGCTGTTTGAACAGGGCCTGGAACTTGGCCGCAGCTTTGTACAGCCCCGTTACTGGGGTAAGCGCAGCCTCGATTACCTGTGGTTCGGTATTGGCGCGTTTTTAACCCGCTACCCACATTATCGCTATCTGTTCGGACCAGTGAGTCTGAGCGATAATTATCCACAGCCAGCCAAGCAGCTTATTGTGCAGTTTTATGCGACCCACTTCCCGGCCAGATTTGGTGAGGCCGAGGCAAAGATCCCCTTTTCCCTCCCCACCGATACACTGACCGAGTTTAAAGGCGAGGACTACAAGAAAGAGTTCACTCAGCTTAAACATCTGCTGGCCAATATGGGAGTGAACGTGCCCACCCTGTATAAGCAATATACCGAAGTCTGCGAGCACGACGGCGTGGCCTTTCTGGACTTCAACATCGACCCGGACTTCTGCGACTGTGTGGATGGTCTGGTGGTCGTTGACGCCGACAAGTTATTGCCGAAGAAACGCAAACGTTATATCCAGTGCCATCAGTTCGAGAAAACGGCTTAACTTGTGTTGCTCAGGGCCAACGGTTATAGAAATCCGTTGGCCCTTCTCCTCTGATATCTGACATTACGCAAAAACCTACGGCACTGCTATAGTAACCATTCCAGCCAACTTCGAAGGGTTAATGATATGGCAAGCATGGAGCAGGCTCAGGCAACCCAGATCCAGAACATTGAAAAAGCCACCGGTAAATCACTCAGTGAATTATGTTCGTTGGTGAATAGTAGCGGCCTGACCAAACACACCGATGTGGTGAAAATGCTCAAGGCCGATTTAGGATTAGGCCATGGCAATGCCAACCTTATTGCGCACATGGCTAAACAGGCGGCAAATCCTGGCGATACTGATACGCCGCCAATGGACCTCATCTATGCTGGTAACAAAGCGCACTTGCGCCCCATCCATGAAGCGTTACTGGAAGCGCTGAATACGTTTGGTGCTTTTGAAACCGCGCCCAAGAAAACTTACATCAGCTATCGCAGAAGTAAACAATTTGCCATGATTGGCCCGGCAACCAAAACCGCGGTAGAATTAGGCATAAACAGTCGCTCATTAAGTGAAGGCAACAGGCTGGAGAAGCTGCCGCCAGGTAAAATGACGCCCTTCAGAGTGCGTGTTACGGCACCAGAGCAGATTGACGATGAGCTCATAAGCTGGTTAAACACAGCCTATCAGGAAGCAGAATAAATAAATATTTACAATTACTTACATACATCCAACCAATAAACAGCCGAAATTTAGATAGCATAGGGATTGCAACCCTTTGACCTATTTATGCAGGAACCGGTATTCATGGAAGTAACCCCCCAACGTTATGCAGAGCTCGACTGGCTGCGCGTGATACTGATTGTCGCGGTGTTTATGCACCATGTATTCATGCCGTTCAACGGTGATAACTGGCACATTATGAATAGTGAGTCGAGCAAATTACTCGATGATATTATGGTCTATTTTGAGCAGCTTCGGTTACCGGTCTTGTTTCTGATTGCCGGGGCTGGCAGCATTATTCTGCTCAACCGGGTCAGCAGTACGGCATTTTTACTCAGCAAGTCAAAGCGGCTGTTACTGCCCCTGTTGCTGGCAATGATGTTTATTACGCCTCCTCAGGCTTATTTTGAAGCCCCTGAGCAGTATGCTTCACTGCTCGACGCCTACCAGCAGCGATTGCTGATCTTCGATAACAAACACCTGTGGTTTATTGAGTTTCTGATCATTTTTATGCTCCTGGCTACCCCGTTAAAAAAGGCGCTGGATACATCTCCCGGGCAAACGCTACTTGGAGCCTTTGAGAAGCTGTCGCATCGCCCGTTTGGTCTTATGCTGTCTGGCGTGGTTCTTATTTCTGTAAGGTGCATTTTAAAGCTCAATTATCCCGAGCAGGACGGGGCTATCGAGAACCTGTCGGTGTCGGTGTTCTATCTGGTGTTTTTTATCACAGGAATGCTGTTTATGTCCCGCCAGGCAATCTGGCAATCAATTGCCCGCCATCGTCGATTCAATCTGTATGGGTTTATAGTCAGCAGCCTGGTGTTCTATATCTACTACCTGGGTGACTTCAGCTTTATTGGCTCACTTACCGTCAGGTGGCAAATCTGGTGGGCATTAACCGCGTTACTCAGCTGGGCTGGCATGCTGGTTTTGCTGGGCTATGCTGGACACTACCTGAATAACTCCCCGGCCTGGTTGCGCCAGGCAAACGAGTTAATCTACCCGTTTTATATTTTGCATCAGACGGTCATAGTGATGCTTGCATACTATATCGTTCAGTGGGATGCCGGTATTGCGCTTAAATCATTGAGTGTACTGGTATTGGCTTTTACCCTCACCGCTGGCCTGTGTTATTTTGTCATCCGCCCGGCTGCCTGGTTACGCCTTGCATTTGGTCTGAAACAACGCACCTGAATACGTTAATCCTCGATTAGTGCTTGATATTATTGGTCCATCAGGAAACACTTAACGTATCGATTTTAGGTCTGTTTAGCGGGTAACATCATTATGCTAAAAATTATTGTCTTGATCCCTCTTATCCTGAGTGTATTGTGGTTTGGGTATTTAAAGGCTAACAATTACAGTGTGGCTGACGGCAAACAGGGTTTTAAGTATATTTTTGTGATTTCATCGGTGATCGCCGTCTTTTTCACCTTTATGTATTTTGTCACTCACTAACACCGATTTTCAGCTAAACATAAAAAAGCAGGTCTGAGACCTGCTTTGGTTTTTCTGAACAAAGCGTACAGTTTACAGATTAACTGTTACATCAGCTGCTGAACGTAATGAATCCACAAAGCTCTGGTAGTTAGTCTGGCTGTAATTAGTCATCAGTTGCTGTTTCAGGCTGGCTAATTCTTCTTCACCCAGTGCTTCAGGCATGTTCACTGCCGTCAGGCGTACTACACCAACATCACCTGAGCCCAGCTTAGCGACTTCAAGGTTGTTACCCTCATCAGTACTCAGGGTAAATACGGTGTCAACCAGATTACGCGGTAACTCGGTGCTGTTACGGGCAATGGCTTCCTTACTTTGCCATTCCAGAGTGACATCACCAATGGTCAGTTCAGGTGACTCACCAGCCTGTACCTGCTCTACTACGTTGTCAGCCCACTCAGCTGCTGCTTCCTGCGCTTTACGGGCGCGTAATTGGGCAAGGATTTGTGTTCTGACTTCATCCAGTGCCTGAGTACGCTGTGGCTCGTGACCTACTACGCGGATGACTACCACTTCGTCATTGCTTAGCTCAATAATGTCACTGTTCAGCCCTTCGGCAATAAAGTCCGGATCGAACATTTTGCTGGTTACGGCTGGAACATTAAGCGCCGCTGGTACCGCTGCAGCAGTAACTAAACCGGTTTCCTTAATCTTACCATTCACCGCACCCGCAACGTCTTCAAGGGTATCCGGCACTTCAAACGCCAGGTTAGCCATTTCTGATTGCAGGGCAAAGAATTCATCAGTCGCTTTGTCGGTAAGCAGTTGCGCTTCAATCTCGTCGCGTACTTCTGCCAGCGGCGTTGTTTCTACCGGCTTCATATCGGTGAGCTTGATAATATGGTAACCAAATTCAGTTTCGATAACCTCAGAGGTTTCGCCTACATTACTGATAGCAAAAGCGGCTTCGTCGAACGACGGGTCCATCATTCCTGCAGTGATAAAATCAAGGTCACCGCCATTTTCAGCAGAAAACGTGTCAGCAGAATTAGCTTCGGCTAGTTCGGCAAAATCGGCACCTTGCTCAACTTCGGCTAACAGTGATTCGGCTTTTTCTTTAGCCGCGTCTTTGTCATCACCAAATTCGATCAGGATGTGCGATACACGACGCTCTTCAGTCGTTTTATACAACGCGATGTTGTCCTGGTACTCCTGCTCGACTTCCTCTTCGCTTACCGATACGTCAGCTTTCAGGTCTTCTACCGCCAGCGTAACATAGGCCAGGTTCACTTTTTCCTGGGTATCAAAGCGCGAGATATTTTCGTCATAAAACGCCTGAACCTCTTCATCGCTCAGTTCGACGGATGCGGCAAATGGCGCAGAGTCTACAATCAGATAATCGGCATTACGCGTCTGACCCTGTAAGCGGTGCGCTAAGCTCACTTCTTCAGGCAAGCTGAAATCACTGGCCTGCACCGCACGAGATAATTGCTCGCGGGTCATTTGCTGGCGCATATAATCGCGGAAGTCACTGGGCTGGAAACCATTTTGACGCAACAGCATTAAATAGCGTTCGTTGTCAAAACTACCTTCGGTCTGAAACTCGGGCATTGCAGTAATAGCATCACGGATCTGCTTGTCTGACACCCGCATGCCCAGCTCTTTCGCTTTCTGTTCGATTAATGTATCGGCAATCAGGCGATCCAGCACATTCATGCGGAAATCACGCAGATAGTTTTCATCGCTGAATAAGGCGCTGATCCCTTCACCAAACTGCGCTTCCAAACGGGCACGTTGTGCCTGATAGGCGCGTTCAACATCCTGCTGGCTGATTGGCTCACCGTTAACTTCAGCGGCGGCAGAGCTGCCTGATGAAGACACATAGCTGCTAACCCCAGCAAATACAAAACTCAATACGATCAGGGCAATAATCGCCATCGCCCATGGGCCTTGAGAACCTTCTCTGATCCTTTCTAGCATGACTCGATTTTAACTCCGTTGCATTACAACTTTTCCGGCCGGTAGCTACCCGTAATACAATCGGGGGCCGGCGGAACAAATAAGCGGGGATTATAGCTTAATACTTACCCCGATAGAATGCTGAAGAGGCATTCCTTTGCTTACAGCAATAAAAAAGGCGATGGTAAACCATCGCCTTTTCAAAAAATATCTAATGCTTAGTTACAAGCGTCTTTCAGTGCTTTACCAGCTTTGAAAGAAGGTACTTTAGCTGCAGCAATTTCGATAGTCTCACCAGTTTGAGGATTACGACCACTGCGTGCAGAGCGCTCTCTTACAGAGAAAGTGCCAAAACCAACCAGAGCTACCTGGTCGCCTTCTTTCAGCGAGTCGGTTACCGCGTCAGTGAAAGCATCCAGTGCACGGCCAGCGGCAGCTTTAGAAATATCTGCACCAGCAGCGATTTTGTCGATGAGTTGAGACTTGTTCACAATTAGATCCCCTTCGTTTGTTATTATGCTCTCGTCCGCAAAACAATAATCAGTTCATTGCCCAGACGTTATAGCAAGCTTGAAGATTAACATCAAGCTTCACTTTACAATTTTTTAACTTATTGTTGAATCGCTGCCATCCCTTTAGTGACAAGGCTTCAAGCGAATACAGCAGTTAAGGTAACACAACTTTTGGGACTTTGAAGCCCCTAAAGTTAAAAAAAACGGCTTTTGTCACACCATATGGATAAAAATTAACCAAAAGGTCTAATAAAACCGCTGCTACGCAGCATTGGCGTGCGTTTCAGCGGTGTTTGCTGATGGTTTATTCGCCGTCAAGTGCCACCGGTTTAAAACTTTCAACCGGTTCTTGTAAAGCAATATCCAAAACATCGTCTATCCACTGTACCGGATGAATGTCCAGATCTTGTTTTACGTTATCCGGAATCTCTTCCAGATCACGTTCGTTTTCCTTTGGTATCACTACGGTTTTGATGCCGCCACGGTGAGCCGCCAGAAGCTTTTCCTTTAAACCGCCAATGGCCAGCACTTCACCACGCAAAGTGATTTCACCAGTCATCGCTACTTCACATTTCACCGGGTTACCAGTTAATGACGATACCAATGCGGTACACATAGCTATACCCGCGCTCGGACCATCTTTTGGTGTCGCCCCTTCCGGCACGTGCACGTGGATATCGCGTTTCTCGTAAAAATCACTGTTAATACGTAGTTTCTCTGCTCGAGAGCGCACCACAGTCATGGCGGCGTGAATAGACTCCTGCATGACATCACCTAATGAACCGGTTGAGGTCATTTTACCTTTACCCGGAACCGAAGTGGTTTCAATGGTTAACAGGTCGCCACCAACCTGAGTCCAGGCAAGGCCTGTAACCTGGCCAATCTGGTTGTTCTTGTCGGCTTTCCCGTAATCGAAGCGCTGCACGCCAAGGTAATCTTTCAGATTGTCCTGATTGACCACAACTTTCTTGGTGGCTTTGTTGAGCAGAATATCTTTTACAGCTTTACGACACACCTTGGAGATTTCACGCTCCAGTGAACGTACCCCCGCCTCGCGGGTGTAGTAACGAATCATGCCAATAATCGCTGAGTCGTCGATCTCGAGTTCGTTTTTCTTAAGACCATTACGCTCGATTTGCTTACCAATTAAATGGCGGGTAGCAATATTGAGCTTTTCATCTTCGGTGTAACCGGACAGACGAATGACTTCCATCCGGTCCAGTAACGGCCCCGGAATATTCATGCTGTTTGATGTAGCAACAAACATCACGTCTGACAGGTCGTAATCCACTTCAAGATAATGGTCGCTGAAGCTGCTGTTTTGTTCCGGGTCGAGCACTTCGAGCAGCGCAGATGCCGGGTCGCCGCGCATGTCTGACGACATCTTGTCGATTTCATCAAGCAGGAACAGCGGGTTCTTTACTCCTACCTTGGCCATTTTCTGGATCAGCTTACCCGGCAATGAGCCAATGTAAGTCCGGCGGTGACCACGAATTTCGGCTTCATCACGTACACCACCCAGAGCCATGCGAACGTACTTACGTCCGGTAGCCTTGGCAACCGACTGACCGAGCGAGGTTTTACCAACCCCTGGCGGGCCTACCAGACAAAGAATGGGCCCTTTCAGCTTGCGCACTCGCTGCTGAACGGCAAGGTATTCAATAATCCGTTCTTTAACTTTTTCCAGGCCGTAATGATCGGCATTGAGGATTTCTTCCGCCTTCGCCAAATTCTTTTTCACCGCTGAACGCTTGTGCCATGGCACGCTGGTGAGCCAGTCGATATAACTACGTACTACGGTGGCTTCCGCTGACATCGGCGACATCATCTTCAGCTTTTGCAGCTCGGCTTTGGCTTTTTCTTCAGCCTCAGCAGGCATTTTCGCTTCTTCAATTTTCTTGCTCAGCGCTTCAAACTCATCCGGAGCATCGTCCAGCTCACCCAGTTCTTTCTGAATGGCTTTCATTTGCTCGTTGAGATAATACTCACGCTGGGATTTCTCCATTTGCTTTTTAACCCGGGTACGGATTTTCTTTTCAACCTGGAGTAAATCAATCTCGCCTTCCATCAGTGCCATCAGGTACTCAAGACGCTCATTAACGCCTTTCATTTCCAGCACTTTCTGTTTTTCGACGAGCTTAAGCGGCATGTGCGCTGCCATGGTGTCGGCCAGGCGAGCAGCATCGTCGATCCCATTTAATGAAGTGAGGACTTCAGGTGGGATTTTCTTGTTTAGTTTCACATAGCCTTCGAATTGCGAAACCGCCGAACGTATCAACACTTCCTGTTCACTTTCAGGCAAGTCTTCGTCGGCCGTGCGGTTAATGCCCGCGATAAAGTAAGGCTCAGTTTGGTTGTATTCAGCGATTTCGCCGCGCACATTACCTTCTACCAGTACTTTAACCGTACCGTCGGGTAGCTTAAGCAACTGCAGAATGGTGGCGATGGTGCCTACGGAATAAATATCATTGGTATCGGGTTCATCGATCCCTGCATCTTTTTGCGCAACCAGAAAGATCTGTTTGTCGCTGTCCATGGCCGCTTCCAGGCAACGAATGGATTTTTCTCGTCCAACAAATAAAGGTATGACCATATGGGGGTACACAACCACGTCCCGTAAGGCCAGTACAGGAATTTCAATGCGATTTTCTCGCTCTGACGTCATACTTCTTCTCTAACTTTTTCTATTAATGAGTGTTTATATGGGGATAGGCAGACAAAGTTCAATCAGTCTGTCATTGTTTTACTAAATCTTATTCCAAGATAGCGCAAAACATTGAATAATTGATACAAAAAAGGCCCTTTAATTAGGGCCTTTGGCATTTTTTCTTATTCACTTGCCGCTTTTTTATCAGCGTTGTCGTAAATCAGGATGGGTTTCGATTCTCCGCGGATAACCGTTTCATCGATAACCACCTTGGACACGTTGTCCATGGACGGTAGCTCGTACATGGTTTCAAGCAATACCGCTTCTACGATGGAACGCAGGCCCCGGGCACCGGTTTTACGCTGCATCGCTTTTTTGGCGATAGCAAACAGAGCGTCTTCGCGGAACTCAAGCTCAGTATCTTCGATTGCGAACAAAGCACCATACTGTTTGGTAATGGCGTTCTTCGGTTCCTTCAGAATCTGAATCAGTGCTTCTTCGTTGAGCTCTTCCAGGCTGGTCACAACCGGTAAACGACCGATAAACTCTGGGATCAGACCGTACTTCACCAGATCTTCCGGCTCTACCTGCTTGAACAGTTGCGACACTGCCTGTTTGTTTTCTTTGGATTTCACTTGTGCACCAAAGCCCATACCGCTGCCTTGTGCAGAACGTTGTTCAATGACCTTATCCAGACCAGCAAACGCACCGCCACAGATAAACAGGATCTTAGAGGTATCTACCTGCAAAAACTCTTGCTGTGGGTGCTTACGTCCGCCCTGAGGAGGCACGGAGGCAACCGTACCTTCAATCAGTTTCAGCAGTGCCTGCTGCACACCTTCACCTGATACGTCGCGGGTGATGGACGGATTGTCAGACTTACGGCTGATCTTGTCGATTTCATCGATGTACACAATACCACGCTGGGCTTTCTCTACATCGTAGTCGCATTTCTGTAATAGCTTCTGAATGATGTTTTCAACATCCTCACCCACGTAACCGGCTTCGGTCAGAGTGGTGGCATCTGCCATAGTGAAAGGAACATCCAGCAGTCGCGCCAGGGTCTCTGCCAGTAACGTTTTACCGCTACCAGTAGGGCCAATCAGCAGTATGTTACTCTTGCCCAGCTCTACACCATCATGTACGTCGCCGTTACGCAGACGTTTATAGTGGTTGTATACCGCGACCGATAACACCTTTTTGGCGTGGTCCTGACCGATCACATAGTCATTCAGATGCTCGTGAATTTCCTGTGGTTTCGGTAACGCGTTTTGATTTGCCTTATTCGGAGAAATATCTTTAATTTCTTCACGAATAATGTCATTACAAAGCTCAACACACTCGTCACAAATGAATACAGACGGACCTGCAATCAGTTTTCTGACTTCATGCTGACTTTTGCCACAAAACGAGCAATACAGAAGTTTGTTATCGCTATCGCTGCCTTGTTTATCGCTCATAAATTCTTGCCTCTAGACTGCCCGGCAAACACAAAAACCAGTGCCGGGCTTATATAACTATACTACTTAGTGGCGGATGCGTCAGTTCGGTTTGTTAAAACCTGGTCGATTAAACCATACTCTTTGGCTTCACTTGCACTTAAGAAGTTGTCGCGATCGGTATCGCGAGCCACGGTTTCGTAGTCTTGTCCGGTATGCTCAGCCATCAGTCGGTTGAGTTTTTCTTTGATGCTGAGGATTTCACGGGCATGGATTTCAAAATCAGATGCCTGGCCCTGGAAACCGCCTAAAGGCTGGTGAATCATCACCCGCGCATTCGGTAAACAGTAACGTTTACCTTTAGCACCACCTGACAACAGGAACGCTCCCATGCTGGCAGCCTGGCCAACACACACGGTGCTAACATCAGGTTTGATAAATTTCATGGTGTCGTAAATTGCCATACCCGCAGTAACAGAACCACCAGGAGAATTGATATAAAGGAAAATGTCTTTTTCCGGATTTTCCGCTTCCAGAAATAACATTTGTGCCACGATAAGGTTGGCCATGTGGTCCTCAACCTGACCCACCAGAAAAATGACGTTTTCTTTGAGCAGACGAGAATAGATATCGTAAGAACGCTCCCCTTTCGCGGTTTGTTCAACAACCATGGGGACCAGTGCATTCATTGGATCTAACGGGCTTTGCATTATGCGGTTACCTTAAGTACTTACAGAAATAAAAATGCTCGGACTAGACCGAGCATTTAAACAGTTGCGTGTAGGTTAAGTCAATCTGGGAGTGCAAAATTACCCCTGTTTGTTCATAACCTCGTCAAACGGCTTGTTCACTTCGGTGACTTTAGCCTGACCAACAACCCACTCGATCGCTTGTTCTTCGAGTGCAACATTTTGCATTTGTTGCATCAGTTCCTGATTATTTTTGTAGTAATCAACAACTTCTTGTGGATCTTCATACGCAGAAGCCATAGTTTCGATCAGGCTGTCTACTTTTTCCTGGTCAGCTTTCAGATCGTTTTGCTTGATGATTTCACCCAGCAGCAGACCGATGCTTACGCGACGCTGTGCATTGTCTTTAAATAGATCAGCTGGCAGGTCTGGCAGGTTTTGACCACCGCCCTGTTGGCTGAAACGCTGTTTAGCCTGTTCACGCAGTGCGTTAACTTCCTGATCAACCAGTGCTGCTGGCAGGTCGAGTTCGTTTTTCTCAAGCAGCTTGGCAATCACTTCTTCCTTAAGCTGTGTCTTAAGCGTCTGGCCTAATTCACGCTCCATGTTCTTGCGTACTTCTGCTTTAAGTGCTTCAACGTCACCGTCTTCGATACCGAACAGTTTAGCAAACTCTTCATCTACCTTAGGCAGTGTCAGGCCTTCAACTTTCTTCACGTTAACGGTGAATTGAGCTTCTTTACCTTTCAGCGCTTCAGCGTGGTAATCTTCAGGGAAAGTTACGTCAACGATAACTTCTTCACCTTTCTTCGCACCAACCAGTGGCTTTTCAAAGCCTGGGATCATGCGATCTTTACCCAGTTCCAGCGTAAAGTCTTCTGCTTTACCGCCGTCAAACTCTTCACCGTCGATGGTACCTACGAAGTCAATAACCATGCGGTCATCTTTACGCGCTTTACGCTTAACTTCTTTCCACTCGCCGTGCTGCTTTTGCAGAGTCTCTAACATGTTGTCCAGATCTTCATCGGCGATCTCAACAACTGTTTTTTCGATTTCGATGTCGTCTACGCCCTTTACTTCTACTTCTGGATAGACTTCAAACTTGGCAACAAATTCCAGGTCTTCACCGTCCTGATCTTTGGTCAGTTCAAATGAAGGCATGCCAGCAGGATTGATTTTTTCCTGCACGATAGCCTGATAGAAGTTTTGTTGCATAACGTCGCCAGCCACTTCCTGACGAACCGCTTGTCCGTAACGTTTCTTGATTACGCTTACTGGTACTTTACCTGGACGGAAACCGTTAATACGCTGAGTTTTCGCTAATTGCTGTAAACGCGATTTAACGGCGTTATCTACTGACTCAGCAGGAACAGTAATAGTAAGACGGCGTTCTAAACCCTGAGTCGTCTCGACTGAAACTTGCATTGTATTACCTCAACTTTGCGCCTAATACGCTTTATTTTCCAGCCTCTCGCCCGCCACTGAGAACAGTGATTAAAACTCAGGTAAGAGGTCGTTTCATCGCGCTATAATCTACGCGCTGCCTTAAAAAGACGCAGTAGTATACAGTTTGATAACATCAGAGTCGAGCACAAATCGGCGCTTTCTGTTTTCGCCCTGAACAGGCAGATATAATTGGTGATTTTCGGGCACTTAAAGGAGTGCAAAGCGGAGGTAAGCAGGACGTTTGCAAATGCTTTAACTTTGGTTAAATGAAAATTTAGAGAGATGGTCGGTGAGACAGGATTGACTCCGAACTCCTGTCCTTCGCCCTGCGGGCCAGCGCTAAAGTGCTGTTGCACATTGTTCCAGACAATGTGCTGAACTGCTCCCCTTACTTACACAAGGGGTCTTCGGCTATCTGCGAGGCATATCTTCTGAGAATTTATTAGAAATGGTCGGTGAGACAGGATTTGAACCTGCGACCCCTTGTACCCAAAACAAGTGCGCTACCAAGCTGCGCCACTCACCGACTTTAATCTGTGTTGCTAAAAAATGGTGTAAATGGTGCGGAAGGAGAGACTTGAACTCTCACGCCGTGAAGCACTGGAACCTAAATCCAGCGTGTCTACCAATTCCACCACTTCCGCGAGAAAATGGGGTGGACGATGGGACTTGAACCCACGACAACCGGAATCACAATCCGGGGCTCTACCAACTGAGCTACGCCCACCATTGAGGTGTTGCATTATACAAATAATAGTTGTGGTATGGTAACTATTATTTTCTTTTTGCTTACTTAGCTGCCGACTCGCTATGGCGCGTCCGGCAGGATTGCATCATACATCGTGTATGTTGTCCTTCGGACCAGCCCAAAGGCTGTGCCAATCTGTTCCAGACAAATTGGTCGAACCTGAGCTTCTCATCCTACCGACTCGCTATGGCGCGTCCGGCAGGATTCGAACCTGCGACCCACGGCTTAGAAGGCCGTTGCTCTATCCAGCTGAGCTACGGACGCTTGGCGAATCTTCGCTAGCAAAAAAGTGGTCGGTGAGACAGGATTTGAACCTGCGACCCCTTGTACCCAAAACAAGTGCGCTACCAAGCTGCGCCACTCACCGAACCTGCGTATCGGCGTGAACTTCATCACCGCTACGGGGTGCGCATACTACCGGCTTGCCCCTACCTCGTCAAACACTTTTTTACCCTAAAATAATCGTATGCTCATAAAGTCGGCAACTCGATCTAAAATTAGTCAAATTTACGCTTCTGACCAACAATTCACGTTTGTTGTTTTGCCTTAGCCGCTATACTTGTGGGAAAATATATCTCCTATCGTTTTTAATTAATTACTTCATTAAGCAGCCAGTAACTATGACCGCCCATTTGATTGACGGCAAACTTATTGCCAAACAAGTGCGACGAGACGTCGCTTTATATGTTGATTCACTAAAGCAAGCAGGCAAAAGAGAGCCCGGTTTGGCAGTGGTGCTGGTTGGCAGCGATCCAGCTTCGCAGGTTTATGTTTCTAATAAACGTAAAGCCTGTGACGAAGTGGGTTTTAATTCCCGTTCCTATGATTTACCGGCCGATACTTCACAACAACAGTTGCTCGACCTCGTTGATGAATTAAATGAAGACCAGACTATCGACGGCATTCTGGTTCAATTACCGCTACCTGCCGGACTCGATGCAGAACAAATTCTTGAGCGCATTCATCCCCACAAAGACGTTGATGGTTTCCACCCTTATAATATCGGCCGTCTGGCGCAGCGCATCCCGGCTTTACGCCCCTGCACCCCCAAGGGCATCATGACCATGATTGAAGCTACTAAGCGTCCCGTTAAAGGGTTAGATGCAGTGATTGTGGGCGCCTCTAATATTGTTGGTCGCCCAATGTCGCTGGAACTATTGCTGGCCGGTTGTACCGTGACTACCTGTCACAAATTTACTCAGGATTTAAAAAGCCACGTCAGCCGTGCCGATTTGTTAGTAGTGGCCGTAGGTAAGCCTGCTTTTATACCGGGCGACTGGATTAAACCCGGCGCAATCGTGATCGATGTAGGTATTAACCGCACCGCTGCCGGTTCACTGGTCGGTGACGTGGAGTTTGATAAAGCGGTAGAACGCGCAGGCTGGATTACGCCGGTACCCGGCGGTGTTGGGCCCATGACCGTCGCCAGCCTGATTGAAAACACGCTGGAAGCCTACGTTAAATTCCATTCTTAATTTAAAGTCATGACTTACAGCCCCGAGACGCCAGCCTGCCTGCATGTGCAGCGTTGGCTTGATGATATGGTTATTGGCCATAATTTCTGCCCCTTTGCCCGCTTTGTGCGAGACCAGCAGCGCATCCGCTTTGTGGACATAGCCTTCTCAGACATGGCCCAGGTGCTGGAGACATTGCACGATGAATTTCTGCATCTGGATACCACCAGCCATACATCCACAACCCTGATGGTGTTATCTGACGGTTGGCAACAGTTTGATGACTACCTCATGTTAGTAGATGTCGCTCAGCAATCTCTGAATCACTGGGGCTATGAAGGGGAATACCAGCTGGCCAGCTTTCATCCTGACTATCTGTTTGCCGGAGAAGCGGAAAATGCGCCCAGTCATTTTACCAATCGTGCTCCCCATCCGGTGATCCACATTATACGTGAAGCGGAAATGGAGCAGGCACTGGCGCACCACCCGGACCCCGAATCAATCCCGCAAACCAACATCGATACTACCGAAACGCTCGGCGAAGCAGCTTTGCAGGCTCAGCTTAAGGCGTGTAAAGCGCCACGTTAAAGCTACGCAGAGCACAGGTTATTAAGGACCAGCTGGCTGTTGCAGTAACTCTGTTTTCGGCGTTAACAGCCCACGCGCCTGAAAATCAGTCAGCCGGAACATCCACTCGGTGAGAGAAGCCGCGACCAGATCGCCGGCCAGCAACAACGAGTAACCACCTTCATCGTCATCCATCTGGTACAGCGTCATAGTTAATAATTTGCCGTCTTCTGCAGTAATATCGATGGTACGACGCAATTGCGCAGCAGCAGGCTCATGTATCAGCGGTGCAACACTGTCGTATTCGAAATTAACAATGTCATTCAGGGTGTGAGCCAGAACGCCAGGATAGGCCAGTGGTAACTTATTCTCACTGAGCTGCCAGTTACCCTCGGTGCCTTTATAAAGAGTAAAAGCCGGATCATCATCGATAACGATGGACTTAAGTGTTGTAAGTCCGGCATCAATAACGTCAGGCAACAACCACTCATAAGGTGTGAGCGGTAACGACAGGGTTTCGTCTATCAGATAACTCTGTTGCTGCGACGGCTCCCGAGCGTAACGGCCCAGGCCACTGGACGCCAGATTGCCTATTACCACTCGCCATTGCTGAGTATCCGTGGCAATAGTTAGCAGGGTACTTTGCGCGCCCGGCTGAGTAACAGGCTCTACGCCAAGCAATACATAACGCGACGCCTTAGCGGTTTTCGGTTCGATAATATGCGCCTGGGACAGGGCACTAACGAAGCCAGCCAGCTTTTGAACATCAGCAGGAAAAGTCATTACCGAATCCAGATGGGTTGCAAGCCAATGCTCGCCTTCCCGACGCGCTTTAAACAGCGCCCCTTCTGTATTTTCAATGGTTATTTGCGTCAGCGAATGACTTTGTGACGCTAGTCCGCCCAACAGTAAATGAGACTGAGAGCTCTGCTCGGGATGGCGTTCAATCACCAGATAATAACCGGCTCCCAAAGTCACTACGACCAGTAAAAATAATATAACAACGCGGGTCATGATCCGATGGCCTCCAGTGTTTTCTTCCCTGCTCTGCGACGCAGCAAACGCGCCATTCCCCACAGCACAGTTACCAATAATAAGGGGCTGATGGCTATGTTTACCAACTTGAGATAGTTACCCAACTGATCAATATCCCTTTCCAGCTGATATCGAACTTCCCGCAGTTCCCGGCGGATTTCGTTGCGCTGCGCAATAAACGTATCCAGTGCGGCCTGCTGTTCCGGGGTCAGCGTCAGCGCGCCAGACTCAGTCTGAACATTTTGCAGTTGGGCTAACTGTTCCTCTGTTTTCTGGAGCTGATTTTGCAGACGCTCTTCCTGTTCGCGGAAGCGAGCTTCTGCCGCTACCTGCAATGCCTGCACCTGTTCAAACGGCCTCGCGTAGGTGCCCCGGCCACGAATACTAATCAATGCATCACTACCTGCCAGGTTTTCACTGGCGTTGATAATAGCGTCACCATTGTTGGCAAATGGCGTGTAAATAGTTTCACCATAGAAATTCGCCTGTTGCACCCAAAAGCGGTCGGCCAGCAGGTCGGCATCGCTAAACACAATCAGATTTAATTTAGCCGTTCGGCTCACATGGGCCCTATTAAGCTCACTGGCGGATTCTGTCGCCGGAGCCTGGGTAAACGCCGAAGTCGCCGGACCACTGAACCGTGCTGCCAGAGTGACACGCTGTGGGTCTGAACTATCAAGCATTCGCTGCAATGCTTGTGGATCCTGCGTCATAGCGTACTCAGCGCTATCCACTATCACCGCATCGGCAGACGAATAGGCCAGAGGGGTGAGGGTTAAATTACTGCCTTCAGCCAGCGTCAGAGGCGCAAAAGACGAACCGTTAACGAGTTCCAGATTGGCCGTAATCACATCCTCGCGATTAAGTTGCTCACCGGTCAGCCCGATAATGCCGGGGTGGCGGGTTACCGCACCTTCAGGAGTGCGAATATCCAGACCCAGACGACCATCAAGTACCACCGAATCAAGCCCGGCATTAATACCCCAGCTTGTCAGCAAGCCAAAGTCAGACTTGTTCGGTTCCAAAGAGCCCATCATGGCCATGGCATCTGACTCATAGTGGGGATCCACAAATAACAGGATCCGCCCCTGCCGCATGGCGAACTGGTCGATGGAATACTGCAATGCCTCACCCAGGTTCTGCGGTTGAATAACCACCAGCACGTCGGTATTTTCCGGAATTTGTATGGCATCACTGCCAATGGTTGTGATGTCGTATAACTGACTTAGCTGGTTGTAAAACGTCATGGCTGGCGTCATCTGACCGCTCATCGGATTTTGCCCGCCCATCAGGTTGATATCGGTAAGTAGTGTCAGCTGTACCGGCTCTGGTTCACTAAGCTGATAAATCAGTTTGCTGATATCGTATTCAAGGAATCGTTCCTTCTGCGGATCGAAAAAGTTTATCGTAAACTGATTATCAACCGCATTCGTGCCGGCCAGACCAAAGTAAATGGCATCGCCTACCGGGCCAAGGGTTGCTCCGGTCAGGCCAAACTGGTTTGCCCGGTCTTCAGCTTCTGAAAAAGGCTCAGGATCGATGACATTTAGGGTAATTTTGCCATTTGCCCGTGATTCATACTCCTCCAGTAAACTCTGTACCCGGTTGGCATAGTTTCGTAACGACGTCATGCCCTTCGAGGCGGTATCAGAGAAGTAAAAATTAAGTACGATGGGCTCATCGATATCACTTAACACCCGCTGACTTCCCTCAGACAGGGAATACACCTGATCTTCGGTGAGGTCGATACGGTAGTCACCCAGCATTTCATTGTTAATAACCACCAGCCCGAGACACAACATGGCCAGTAGCAAAAGGGTTAAAAAAGCGATTAATTTCTGCATGGTTAATCCGCCTTTTTCTGCTCAATAACAATCAGGCTGGCATAGAGCCAAACCACCATGATGATGAAAAAATAGCCCACATCATTCAGTGCCAGTACACCTTTAGCCATAGCCTCAAAGTGACTCAGAAAACTGAAGCTGGCGACGGTATCGAGAATAAGGTTCCCGGCCCAGGGCTGAAAAGCATCCAATACGATACTGCTACCCGATACGACAAAAAGGAAGCACACTACCACCGCCAGAATAAACGCCACTACCTGATTACGGGTGAAGGCCGACATGCAGGTACTGATTGCCAGAAAAGCGCCGGCCATAAGCCAGCTGCCAATATAGGCGGCTACTATAATGCCGTGGTCGGGTTCACCAAGAAAATCAACACTGAGCCATAGTGGGAAAGTCAGCGCCAGCGCCAGGCCAAGCACCAGCCACGCGGCAATAAATTTACCCAGTACGGCTTCAGCCACACTGATCGGCAGGGTCATAAGTAATTCGATAGAACCGGACTTGCGCTCCTCCGCCCAGCTGCGCATCGCTATCGCCGGCACCAGAAATAAATACAGCCAGGGGTGGAAATTAAAAAACGGGATCAAATCGGCCTGGCCACGTTCGTACAGGTTGCCAATAAAGAAAGTAAAGATGCCGGAAAGCATCAAAAAGATAGCAATGAAAACGTAAGCGACCGGTGTGGCGAAAAAGCTCGCAAATTCCCGTTTGGTGACGATCCAAATATTACCCATGGACCACCTCTGCCGTAGTGATGTCCCGAAACACTTCATCGAGTCGACCGGTCTCCAGGGTCAGGGTATCCACAGGTAAACGCCGTTGGGTGACATATTCATTAATGGCATGGAAGATATGTTTGCCAGGTTCCGGAAACAAGGTTACCACACCGGTCTTGCGATCGATTTCCATTTCATCTACCCCTTCCAGTTCGGCCAGGCCGGAAATGTCAGCGGCATAGCTAAGACGCAGGCTCACCGCATTACAGTACCGCGATCGGTGCCTGAGTACTTCCGGTGTATCGTCGAAGCGTAATTGCCCGTCGGCGATAATCATCACCCGGTTACACACCGCCGCGACTTCCTCCAGAATATGAGTAGAAATAATCACAATTTTTTCCCGTGACAGATCTTCAATCAGCTGCCGGACATGGTGTTTCTGGTTGGGGTCGAGTCCGTCCGTTGGTTCATCCAGAATAAGAATATCCGGATCGTGCAAAATTGCCTGAGCCAGCCCTACCCGGCGTTTAAAGCCTTTGGAAAGATTGTCGATGGGCCGGTTCAGCACATCACCGAGCTCAACGCGATGAATCACATCGTACAGGCGCTCTTTACGGTGGGACCCTTTTAACCTTCTGACATCGGCAATGAAGTGCAAAAATTGCCACACCGTCATGTCCCCATACGCCGGAGCGCCTTCTGGCAGGTAACCAATATCCCGCTGAATTGCTTTCGCATCGCTGTCGATTGACCGTTCCTTTATAAAAATTTCTCCCTCACTGGGTGGCAGAAATCCGGTCAGCATTTTCATGGTGGTAGACTTACCTGCGCCATTCGGCCCCAGAAAGCCCACGATATTGCCGGGCGAAATGTCGAAAGAAAGGTTATCGACTGCTTTAAAATGGTCGTAAAATTTAGATAAATTTTTTACCGAGATCATAGCCATCCTATTTACGATCTACTGTTTAACAGTGCCTTTGTGCATTGCTGTGACTTACTGCAAAAGACCAAGGTATGTGGTTAGTGCTATATATTGGCATACGCGGGATTTTCAATCATGTAAAAAATCAGCAATTTGATGACTTATGTGCGCAGCGGGCAAAAAAAAGCCCGCGCAGAGGCGGGCTAAAGTGTTCCAGGGACTACCAGTGATTAGATAGCGGCGCTACTATAGCGAATAAATGTTTGAAATTTGTTTCAGTCTAACTACAGAAGTGTTGCAATTTATGTCCGAACCTTCTGCCTTTGGGTTAACCCCCATCGGCCATATCGCCTCACCATTTAAACAAAAATTTGCCATTCCCCGCCAACCAGCTTTAGCCAATGCCCGGGGCAGTGTGCGACTGACGCCTCCCTTCAACGACGCAAACTGTCTGCGTGGTATAGAAACCTATTCCCATCTGTGGTTGTTATTTTTATTTCACGAAAATCTCGAGAAGGGCTGGACTCCTACAGTCCGCGCGCCACGTCTTGGCGGTAACAATCGCATTGGGGTATTTGCTTCTCGCAGTACGTTTCGGCCTAATGGTATAGGTATGTCAGTGGTGAAAAACCTGGGCGCTGAGCAACTCAATGGTCAGTGGCAGCTCAATGTAGGCGGCATTGACTTACTTGATGGCACGCCTGTTATCGATATCAAGCCTTACCTGCCCTACAGCGATAGCGTGGTCAATGCCGAGGCGCATATGCTTGATGAGCACCCGCTCCCCGCCAGAGCTGTCCATTTCACTGAGCAGGCAATGACGCAGCTAAACGCGCAGCCTCATAGTGATTTACACGACCTGATAGTCCAGTGTTTAAGCCAGGATCCCCGTCCGGCTTACCGACAATCACAAGACAACGATCCGAAGACTTATCAGGTAATATTTTACGATCGTGACATTCAGTGGCGCGTTGAAAACGGTGAAGTCCTGGTGACATCACTGGAACAGGTCTGTTAGGGCTATTTTAGCGCTCTTAACACTGCTAGAATACGCGGGTTTTGTAATCATCCAACGGGTATATGCCATCAATGCGCACTAGTCAGTATTTATTAGCCACACAAAAAGAAACCCCTGCTGACGCTGAGGTAATTAGTCATCAGCTTATGCTTCGGGCTGGTCTCATTCGTAAACTAGCCTCCGGACTGTACACCTGGCTGCCAACCGGTTTGCGGGTGCTGAACAAGGTCGCCAATATTGTTCGCGAAGAAATGAACAAAGCCGGGGCGATTGAAGTGTTAATGCCTGTAGTGCAACCTGCGGATCTGTGGCAGGAGACAGGACGCTGGGAAGAATACGGTCCGGAATTACTGCGCATTAAAGACCGTCACCAGCGCGATTTCGTGTTAGGCCCGACCCACGAAGAAGTAATCACCGCCCTGGTTCGTAACGAAATCAGCAGCTACAAGCAACTGCCGCTTAACCTGTACCAGATTCAAACCAAGTTCCGTGATGAAGTACGTCCTCGCTTTGGTATTATGCGCGGCCGTGAATTCACCATGAAAGATGCCTACTCTTTCCATATTACCCAGGAATCATTGCAGGATACCTACGACGCCATGTACGGCGCGTACTGCAAAATTTTTGAACGCATGCAGCTCGATTACCGCCCGGTAATGGCCGATACCGGCTCAATTGGCGGCAGCGTGTCCCATGAATTCCATGTACTGGCAGAGTCTGGCGAAGATAACATCGCTTTCTCCAACGGCTCAGACTATGCAGCCAACGTAGAACTGGCACAAACGCAACAAGTTGAAAGTGCCAGCGTAGACGGCCTGCAATATGTGCTGGTACAGGCTGCCGACGAAAACGGCGAAGCTGATGCCAACAACTGGGTACTGCTGGTTCTGGCAGCCGGTCACACACTCAACGATATTAAAGCCGAAAAGCTTAGCGGTGTTGCCGCTCCTTTGATTACCGCCAATGATGAAACCGTATCAGCTGTGCTGGGCGCCACGAGCAATGACATCGATCTGGCTAGCGTGAAAGTGCCGGTATTTGCCGATTACGTTGTGGCGGCGGCGTTAAAACACCAAGCTTACGCGGAGAAAATTACCGCTGCAGACCTGCGCAACATCGAAGCCGGTGACCCATCACCTTGTGGTAATGGCACCATCGAAATTAAGCGCGGTATCGAAGTCGGTCATATCTTCCAGCTCGGTGATAAATACTCTGAAGCTATGGGCTGTGGCGTGCTGAACGAAAACGGTAAACATGAAATCCTGAGTATGGGTTGCTACGGTATTGGTGTATCACGCGTGGTTGCTGCGGCAATTGAGCAAAATCACGACGAGCACGGCATTATCTGGCCCGATCCAATCGCACCATTTAAGGTAGCGCTGATCCCCATGAACATGCATAAATCACAGCGTATTATGGAAGCAGCCGAAGCACTCTACGCAGAGCTGACCGCCGCAGGCGTGGAAGTCTTGTTTGACGATCGTAAAGAACGTCCGGGCGTAATGTTTAAAGATATGGAGCTGGTAGGAATACCTCACAGTATCGTAATTGGCGAGCGCAACCTTGATGAACAACTGGTTGAGTATAAAAATCGCCGCACCGGTGAGAAATCTTTATTACAATTAACGGAAGTCACCGCGTTTATCGGCGGATTGTAGTATAACGGGATAAGCCATCCGGCGGATCCCGTTAGGTAAGGAGTCAGCATGCAGTTAACCTTCTATGGTGTAAGAGGTTCCATTCCAACACCGGGCGCAGAGTATGTGCGTTATGGGGGAAACACTGCGTGCGTGCATATCGAGCTGAGTGACGGCACCGATATTTCCCTCGATGCCGGTACCGGCATCCGGCTCCTTGGCGATAAGCTGGTTAAAAAGCAGACCCCAATTCATATTCTGCTGACCCACAATCACTGGGATCATATTCAGGGGTTCCCATTTTTCACTCCCATTTATCAACCGGACCGTGAAATATTTATCACCCCGGGGCAAACATCACTGCCCGAAAACGATGCCATCATTAAACAAATGCAGGGCTCGGTTTTCCCGGTTCCCTTTTCGGCATTGCGCTCGAAAATTACTATCACGCCACAGCCAGAAAACATCGATACGTGGAAGCTCAACGGCGCAACCATTGCACGTTTGCCTATGAATCATCCGGGTAAAGGCAGTGCCTATTCGGTTTCGGAAAATGGCTTTAAGGTGGCTTATATTACTGATAATGAGCTCTACCCTCCCTATAAAAAAGAAACCGATTTCCTGACCTTTGTGGAATTTGCCAGAAACGCAGATTTAATTATTCATGATGCTCAGTACATGTTATCTGACATGCCCACCAAAAGTGGCTGGGGGCATTCGGTAGCCGAAGAAGCAGTAAAACTGGCCATGGCATGTAACGCCAAACGCCTGGCTCTGTATAGTCATGATCCGAGCCGCACCGACAAGGACATCGATGACATCATCGACCACTGCAACCAGTACATCACCATTGCAGAATCGCCATTGCAGTTGATTGCAGCCCATGAGGGACTCACCATTGATTTTACCGCTCAGTCTTAAACGCTTAGCTCTTGGCCTGGTGCTGCTGACAACCTCTGTATTCGGCTATTGCGACGATAACGAGCAACAAAGCGAAGTAGCAACCCAGGAACAGCAAAGCGGCCTGATTGCCCGGCCAAGCCTGTTTAAAAAGCGCTTCGAGGCCGATAAACACCTGTTAAATAACGCCTTTGCGATTACCCAGTACAAACGCAACTATTTTCTGCCGTTTACTTATGTGGATAACCCCAATGCGTTGGGCAATGCCGGACTCACTGAAAATAACGTGGATAATAAAGAGGCAAAATTTCAGATTAGCGTAAAACTGCCTCTTTACACCCAACCCGACTCCGTAGAGGGCGTTTATTTTGGCTTTACGCTCACTTCATTCTGGCAACTTTATAACAGTGAAGTGTCCAAGCCTTTCCGGGAAACCAACTACGAGCCGGAAATTTTTTATCAGTGGAATACCGATATAAAGCTCCTTGGTATCGATTTTAATGCCCTGCAGCTGGGCTTTAACCACATGTCTAACGGTCAGAGTGAACTTCGCTCGCGCAGCTGGAACCGCATTATGCTGACCAGTTTGTTCAGCGATGCTGACGGTATCTATTATTTGCGCACCTGGTATCGCATTCCGGAAGATGAAAAAACCTCCCCGGAAGATCCCAGCGGCGATGATAATCCCAGAATTAATCACTATTATGGCCGAATTGAACTTGGCTATGGCACACGCATCAAAGGTTTTGGTTTATTTGCCCGCCTGCGCAATAACCTGGAGTTTGATAACAACCGAGGTAGCCTGGAGCTGTCCGTGAGTTACCCGGTATCTCCCCGTTATGAAGTAGTATTGCAGTATTTTAATGGCTATGGTGATAGCCTGATTGACTATGATCGCCGCCAGAACCGCATCGGTCTGGGATTCCAGCTGGCGGCATTTTAGCGCTGCGGAATAACCCCTGCCGCCCGGTACATCTGCAGGTGCACGTCTACCAACGCATTGATATCCCGCTGATAGCCGCCGCCAATAACACAAGCCACCGGCAGGTTATGTCGACGACACCAATCAAACACCATACAGTCGCGCTGATAAACACCAGCGGTAGTGATATTTAACAGCCCTAAATCGTCGTTTTCATGCACATCCACACCTGCGTCATAGATTATGGCGTCCGGTGCATACAGTCTCTCAGCTACACTCAGCGCCTCATCCAACGTAGCCAGGTAAGGTTCATCCGTCATCCCCTTGGGTAAAGGGAAATCCATATCAGACTGTTGCTTACGGTGAGGAAAGTTTTTCTCGCCATGCAACGACAAGGTGATCACTGCTGTATCATCCTGAGCGAGTAGCGCGGTCCCATCCCCCTGGTGCACATCCAAATCAATAATGAGCACCGAATCGATGCCGGGATTGGTGAGCATTTGCCTGGCGGCAAGATACAAATCATTAAATAAACAAAAACCAGAGCCCCAATCTGCACCAGCGTGATGATAACCACCGGTAAGGTTAAGCGCCAATCCATGCGCCAATGCCAGCTCGGCGGTTTTGAGGGTACCACCTACTGCGGTGAGACTGCGTTTAATCAGTTGTTCAGACCAGGGAAAACCAATGCGACGCATTGCCTTGGTATCCAGGGTGCCACCAATTAATGCATCAACATAACTGGCATCATACCAATTGGTCAGTGTATCCCTGCCAACCGGTGTTGGCGTTGTAAACGCTGACTCCGATACGCCACCAGCGCACAGGGCATCATGGATCCCCTGGTATTTTTCGATGGGAAAACGATGCCGGACCGGCAACTCGAGCTGACTGTAAATAGGGTGGAAAACCAGATGCTGCAAAATACCAACGTTGTCCATTTCTGTTACACAAGTTTGGTATTGTACTGCATTGAGCGGTTATCGGCTCAATGCAGAGACTACCGACATCACATTTTTTGACATCATGTTGATGGCTTCTGAAATATTATTGCTCTGTGATAATGACTTGTAATCTTCTGCAGAACTCATTACCCGGGCGATTACGCCATCCAGCTGTCGCTGGATGCTGCTTTGATCGTTCGCCGCTTCTTCCAGCGCACCGACCACACTTTGGGTTTCATCGATGTAACGCACCAGCTCGTTGAGCAACGCCAGGGCCTGTTGTGCACTTTGAGCATTCACGTCAGCATGTTGCTGCCCACTTGCCATGGCCGATACGGCTTTTGATGCATCAGCTTCAAAGGCACTTAATATAGCGTTAATTTCCTGGGTGGATTGCTGCGTTTTAGCTGCCAGCGCGCGCACTTCGTCGGCCACCACGGCGAAACCGCGACCATGTTCACCGGCCCGGGCCGCCTCAATAGCCGCATTAAGGGCTAGCAGATTGGTTTGGTCGGCAATTTCATTAATCACATTCACCACGGTAAGAATACTGGCACTGCGGGCCTGTAGCTCATTCACAATCTGACTGGCGGATGCCACGGTTCTGGCCAGCTCAGCAAACCCCTTATTGGCGCTATCAAAGGTGGTATAGCATTCCTGAACCTGCTGCTGGGAATGGCTGGAAGCGACAGACACCTGACTGGTAATGGTGACCAGTCCTTTAACAATTTCATCGAGTTTATCATTCGCCTGGGCCAGCGAGTCTGACGAGGTGTGCTGATCACTTGCCCCTTTTGCAATGGCGCTGCTGACATCTTCCAGAATGTCATGGGACTGACGAATCTGATCCTGCGCATCAGACAAAATGGTGACCGTATCCTGCAGCTTGTTCTGTAAGTGACGGGTAGCACTGGCCACTAAGCCGAGTTCGTGCTCGCTGCGATACTCAAGGCGATAATCGTAATCTTTTTGCTCCATTTTTTGCAGGCAGGTAGCAATTTCGCGGGTTGGTTTAACAATGTTGCGACGCAGATTCGTAATCAGATAAACAATACACAGGCCGCTCAATACTATCGACAAGCCCATAATTAGCCATAAGCGCTGGCTGGTTTGCGCTGTTACCTGCTCTTTGGCCTGACGGGTTGCCTGAGCTATCTGGTCAGTTGCCTGTTGCAACAGATCGGCCGGTTCACGGTCAATACCTCTTACAAAGGTATCACCGGTATAAGGACTGTAACCAGCGGAAACGAATGCCTCATACCCTTCGCGGTACTTGACGCCCATCGTCTTGTGAGCCGTTAAGAAACGGTCGATTAAACTGGCCGAGTCAGTGTTTAGCTCCTCTCCTGCCATCAGCTTACGCAGAATCTCCTGAACATCTGCTTCCCGGGCCTGAAACCGTGACCAGTACTTTTCTCTGTCTTTATCCGAAGCGCCACGCAATAACACATTTTTCCATTCCTGGACCTGAGTTTTAAACTCAGTCAGCGCGTCTGAAACCAAGCGCTCGTGCACGACATTGGTTTGCTCAACCTGCTCAATATCGCTCATTAAGGAAAAAGCGATAGTCAAAGAGCCTGCATTGAGCAGGACGAGAATGGCAATGATTGCCAGAACGGGAGTCATTATCAGACGATTGATACTGGTAAATCGTATCATTTAAATCTCCGGAAAGCGCTTGTTATAACCATAGATCCACCCTCCGTGTGAAGGAGTCTAATTACAGCGCGGCAATATGACAGTTGTGTGAAAGGCCGCTTACTAATCATACAAATCAGTTTTATTATAGAACTAAAGTAGCAAAAACTCGCAATTTCAAACTGCCTCCTTGAATACTAAACAACAAAAAGCCCCGCGTTATTCAGCGAGGCTTGATGTTAAACCTATGGGTAAACTACTCCCATTCGATGGTAGCCGGAGGCTTACCTGAAATGTCGTAAACCACGCGAGAGATGCCGTCGATTTCGTTGATGATGCGGTTAGACACTTTCCCCAGGAAATCATAGGGCAGGTGCGCCCAGTGCGCAGTCATAAAGTCGATGGTTTCTACTGCACGCAGCGATACAACCCAATCATACTTACGAGCATCGCCCATTACGCCCACCGATTTTACCGGCAGGAATACCGTAAAGGCCTGACTGACCTTGTGGTAAAGCTCTGCGTTATGCAGCTCTTCAATAAAGATAGCATCGGCACGGCGCAGCAGGTCACAGTACTCTTTCTTGATCTCACCCAGCACACGTACGCCTAAGCCTGGTCCTGGGAACGGATGGCGATACAGCATGTCGTATGGCAAACCCAGCTCTAAACCAATTTTGCGTACTTCATCTTTAAATAACTCACGCAGTGGCTCTACCAGGCCCATTTTCATGTCTTCTGGTAAACCGCCAACATTGTGGTGAGATTTGATCACATGCGCTTTACCGGTAGCAGAACCAGCTGACTCGATAACATCCGGGTAAATAGTGCCCTGCGCTAACCATTTGGCGTTAACCAGCTTGCCAGCTTCTTCATCGAATACGGCCACAAATTCGTTACCGATGGCTTTACGCTTCAACTCTGGATCGTCAATACCCTCCAAACGAGCCAGGAAACGCTCTTCGGCGTCAACCTTGATAATATTCAGGCCGAAGTGGTCACCAAACATATCCATCACCTGCTCACCTTCGTTTAATCGCAGCAAACCATTATCAACGAATACACAGGTAAGCTTGTCACCGATTGCACGGTGGATTAGCATCGCGACTACTGATGAATCCACCCCACCAGACAGGCCCAGAATAACCTCATCATCACCCACTTTTTCTTTAATGCGGGCAATGGCATCTTCGATAATCGCATCCGGGGTCCACAGCTTTTCACAACCGCAGATGTCCATCACAAAATGCTGCAGCAAACGCATGCCCTGACGGGTATGCGTCACTTCCGGGTGGAACTGTACACCGTAGAATTGCTTGTCAGTATTTACCATGGCGGCATGGGGGCACGACGGCGTTAATGCGACGGTTTCAAATCCGTCAGGAATGGCGATAACCTTGTCACCGTGGCTCATCCATACATCCAGCAACGCATTGCCCTCAGCACTGATGGCGTCTTCGATATTGGCCAGTAAATCGTTCGACTTAACCACTTCTACCTGGGCATAACCAAATTCACGCTTATCTGAACCCTGCACTTTCCCGCCAAGCTGCTCGGCCATGGTTTGCATGCCATAACAAACCCCCAATAGAGGGACACCTGCATTAAAGACATATTCAGGTGCACGTGGCGAGTTGTCTTCGGTGACCGATTCCGGACCGCCCGACAGGATAATACCCTGCGGGTTAAACGATTTGATCTGTTCTTCTGTGACATCCCATGCCCAGAGTTCGCAGTAAACGCCAAGCTCACGCACACGGCGGGCAATAAGCTGGGTATATTGTGAGCCAAAATCCAGAATAAGTATGCGATGATCATGGATGTTTTGTGTCATGGTGTTTGCCTTTAAATAGAAAACAAGCAGGCTGGTATTAACCAGCCTGATAAATCAATCGATTGGTGTTGGTAAAGTTTAACCTAAACGGTAATTAGGTGCTTCTTTGGTAATGCTTACATCGTGCACGTGTGACTCACCCATTCCCGCTGAAGTCACCCGCACAAATTGCGGCTTGGTATTCAGTTCATTAATGGTAGCACAACCGGTTAAGCCCATGGCTGAACGCAGGCCGCCCATTTGTTGATGGATAATGGTAGCGATCGGGCCTTTATAGGCCACACGACCTTCAATACCTTCCGGTACCAGTTTTTCGGCGTTGTCACTTTCCTGGAAGTAACGATCGGATGAACCATTACGCTGATTCATAGCCCCTAACGAGCCCATACCACGGTAAGACTTGTAGTAACGGCCCTGATAAAGTTCTACTTCACCCGGCGCTTCCTCAGTACCGGCCAGCATAGAGCCAACCATTACACAACTTGCACCAGCTACCAGAGCCTTGGCAATATCACCGGAGAAACGAATACCACCATCGGCAATAACCGGAATGTCACGGTCTTTTAACGCTTCAACCGCATCAGAGATAGCGGTAATTTGCGGTACACCACAACCGGTTACGATACGGGTAGTACAGATTGAACCAGGGCCAATCCCTACCTTAATACCGTCAGCACCGGCATCAGCCAGCGCCAGAGCACCTTCGGCAGTCGCCACGTTACCGGCAATGATTTGTAGTTCTGGGTAGGTTTCGCGAACAGTCTTAACACGGTCGATAACGCCTTGCGAGTGGCCGTGAGAGGTATCGATAAGTAATACGTCAACACCTGCTTCAACCAATAGCGCAATGCGCTCATCGGTGCCCGGACCAACACCTACCGCAGCGCCAACGCGTAAGCGACCCAGTGAATCTTTACAGGCATTCGGCTTGCTTTCGGCTTTCTGGAAGTCCTTAACCGTAATCAGACCGGTAAGCTTAAAGCTGTCGTCGACCACCAGGATCTTTTCGATACGGTGCTCGTGCATCAGCTCGAGTACTTCTTCAGAGCTGGCACCTTCTTTAACCGTTACCAGACGCTCTTTAGGGGTCATCACTTTATCCACCGACAAATCAAGACGGTTTTCAAAGCGCATGTCGCGGCCGGTGATAATACCGATCAGATTATTTTCTGAGTCGGTGACCGGGAAGCCGGAATACCCGAGCTTCTTACTTAATGCCTGTACATTACCTAAAGTTTCACTGGCACCTACGGTTACCGGGTCCGAAACCACACCGCTTTCATATTTTTTAACTTCGCGTACATGCTTGGCTTGCTCTTCTGCGGTCATGTTCTTATGAACAAAACCAATACCGCCTTCCTGGGCTAATGCAATTGCCAAACGCGCTTCCGTTACAGTATCCATAGAAGCTGATACCATAGGGATATTCAGATTTACCTTGCGAGTCACACGGGTTTGTAGACTGGCTGTGTGCGGGAGCACTGTGGAATGCGCCGGAACCAATAAAACATCGTCAAAGGTTAGCGCTTCTTGAGCGATTCGTAGCATGCAAAAACACCTGTATATTGAGGTTTAATTGCGGCGCAATTGTAGTGTTTTTTCACTTTCAGGTAAACTGTATTTGCATTAAAGCTGAGGTTTTTTCATTCAATGACAGTTTTCTCTGCCCCGGACGGGCAAAAAGTTCACAGCGTAACAACATTAAATCGCCTGGCGCGTAACATTTTAACCAGTGAGATAGGTTTGGTGTGGCTCAGCGCTGAAATTTCCAACTTCACCCGTGCATCATCCGGCCACTGGTATTTTACCCTCAAGGACAATAAAGCCCAGGTACGGGCTGCCATGTTTCGCTCCGCTAACCGGGTGGTTCGTAATCCGCCGCGTGAGGGCGACAAAGTACTGGTCAGAGCCAGTGTTGGCATTTATGAACCCCGCGGCGATTATCAACTGGTGGTTGAAAGCATGGAGCCGGAGGGTGAAGGTCAGTTAAAACTCGCTTTTGAGCAGCTAAAATACAAACTGCAGGCTGAAGGGCTATTCGACCCTGCTAATAAACGGCCACTACCGACCCACGTAAAACGAATTGGTGTGATTACCTCTGCTCATGGCGCCGCGTTACACGACGTATTAAGTGTACTACAGCGCCGCAGCCCGGCCACAGAAGTCATCGTATATCCCTCTATGGTGCAGGGCGAGCAAGCCGCTGCCCAGTTAGCCCGTAATATCTGGCTGGCTAATCAGCGCCAGGAGGTCGACGTGCTCCTGCTCACCCGGGGCGGCGGTTCGTTGGAAGACCTGTGGTGTTTTAACAACGAGTCACTGGCCCGGGAAATAGCCCAATCGACGCTGCCGCTGGTTAGTGCTGTAGGCCACGAGGTGGATGTAACCATCGCCGATTTTGTGGCAGACCTGCGGGCGCCAACGCCTTCGGCAGCAGCAGAGCTGCTCTCCATGGACCAGCGCGAAATCCAGACGCAGGTCCGCCAGTTACAACAACAGCTCACACGTTCCTTTAATACCACGTTGCAGCGTCGTGCCCATCAGTTAGCCGTACTAGGCCAGCGCCTGAAGTCACGCCATCCGGAAGTGATGTTGCAACAGCAGGGCCAGCGGGTTGATCAACTGACACAAAAAATAACCAGTCTGATAAACCAACAGCTCGTGCGTGGACAAACCGCTTCACAGCGTCTGGAAAACCGCCTTGCCCGACAGCATCCGGCCATTGAGTTGGATAAGATTAAAACGCAGCAGGTGTATTTAGATCAAAGAATGATGAAGGCGATGCAACAACGGCTAGAGACCCACAAGCAGAAGCTTGCTACACTGGCGCACCTGCTTCAGTCTGTAAGCCCTCTGGCAACTATGGCCCGCGGTTATTCCGCCACCTTAAAAGCCGGTCAGGCGATTACCAGTATTACGGCGGTTAAAGAGCAGGACGAAATTATCAGCCGGGTCAGTGACGGTGAGATTGTCAGTGTGGTAACAGCAGTAAATGCCAAACCCAATTTATAAAATCTCTCAGTTTTAGCGTGATCAGGCCTGAACAAGGACTGGTGAAGCACTTATTATGGGTATTGTTGTTTGATTAAAATTTTCCGCCACTCTTTTTATTGGTTGGCGCTGTTGCTGACCACCGGATGCGCAACCAGTTCAGTAAAGCCGCCTGAACAGCCTAAGCTAAGCGCCCCAGAACAAGCTCCCTTCAATCTGGCAGTTAATGTCTACTCTTCCTATATCAGTGACGAGGTTGAACAGCAATGTAATGAGGCCGCGTTAACCAGTAATCCCTGCAAAAACGATGGCATTGCTGCTAATGACTTTCTGAAGAGCCTCGAAAAGCTCGATTTGTTTGCCGAGCTTAGTCCTTCAGTGAGCCGTCATGATTATGAATTATTGATCGCTAATCAGGTGGCTGATATGCCTGCCGGGCAAGAACCTGAATCGGCAGATGTGCCGCTGCAAAGTTATACGGAATTTGCGGTGGAATGGCGCGGCGTTCATCTCGATAGCTTTTTAGTGCACTATTGGCATTACGGCGTTATCCACCCCCAGGATGTTGAACAAATCATCCTGCGTTGGAGTGAGCACGCCAACCGTAACCACATTTTTTCAACACCGTTTCTTTATCAGGCCATGGGCGCAAGTGATTACTCGGGTGCTCTGACCCTCCCCGAAGTTCTGGGTGAGTTTCAGTTGGCCCGTCAGTTTTTATATCCGGATCCGTTTAAAGGCGTACTGGCCAGGTACCTTCACCCCTCTTTCAGCGAGGCAATTATGGATATTGCCATTTATCCGGTGTTAGCGCCGTTAACCGGTGATACCGAGCAGCTTATCAGCCATGAACTGGAAGACGCAGTAGAACAGGCCAGGCAAATTACGGTTGAGCGCGCCATGGCGATGGAAATAAAGAAACATCAACAAGCCTTCAGCCAGGGCGAGTCTTCATTGCAGGGCGTGATGTCAGAGATAGCCGCTGAGGGTGAGAGTGGCGAGGCACTTTACGCCACTATTTATATCTTCCGGTTAGAAGATAAGTTCGTAAAATTCAGCACCACTTTCCCATCGCGTATTGGCGATCCGTTGGTGTCCGAAGCCTTAACTCAATTGGCGGTACCTGGCGAATCGGCACTGATGAAAGAATTACGCAAAGCACTGTAGTTAAACAGTGCATGAAAAAGCCCTGCTATGCAGTAATGCCAGTCAGTTAAGAACTGACTGGCATTTTTTTTGTGACTTATTTCTTGTTCTTGTGAAAATCCATCATGCGACGGCGTTTTCGTTGCTGGGCAAGCGTCAGCTGATTCTTCTTGCCTTCGAACGGGTTAGCCCCTTCACGGAATTCAATTTTAATTGGCGTGCCCATTACATCCAGCGCCTTTCTGAAGTAATTCATCAGATACCGCTTATACGAGCTGGGCAGATCCTGCACCTGGTTGCCGTGAACGACGATGACAGGCGGATTGTAGCCGCCCGCGTGGGCGTACTTCATTTTTATCCGGCGTCCTCGCACCAATGGCGGCTGATGGTCTTGCTGAGCCAACTCCATGATCTGGGTCAGCATTGAAGTGTTGATTCGTTTTGTGGCACTCCGGTAAGCTTCCTGCACCGACTCAAACAAATTGCCCACACCCGACCCATGGAGTGCAGAAATAAAATGTAACCGGGCAAAGTCGATAAAGCCCAGGCGACGGTCCAGTTCGCGTTTGATTTCATCTTTAATATCGGTATCCAGGCCGTCCCACTTGTTCACGGCTATCACCAGCGAGCGACCGGAATTAAGAATAAAGCCTAACAGACTTAAGTCCTGATCAGAGATCCCCTCGCGGGCATCAATCACCAACAGTACAACGTTAGCTTCCTCAATGGCTTTAAGCGTTTTTACAATGGAAAACTTTTCGACCGCTTCTGAGACCTTCTTGCGTTTACGCACTCCGGCTGTATCAATTAATACATAGTCGCGCTCGTCACGTTGCAGCGGAATGTATACGCTGTCGCGGGTAGTGCCTGGCATGTCATAGACCACCACACGATCTTCACCCAATATACGGTTAGTAAGTGTTGACTTACCCACGTTTGGTTTACCTACAATAGCCAGTTTGATGGGTAAACTCTGCAGGTGTTTCAGCTGGTCTTCTGCGTCGAGCTCTTCCTCTTCGGCTGATTTGGTCACCAGCATTTCAGGGAATTGCTCATCCAGTGGCACCAAGGCCTCCTGAATCAATTGCGACACACCGCGGCCGTGGGCTGCGGCGATCTGATGTACATGGCCCAGGCCCAGAGAGAAAAACTCCGCGCTTTCGCTATCACCGTTTATGCCATCCACTTTATTGGCCAGCAAAAATACGGTTTTATCGCTTTTACGCAGGTGATCGGCGATGAGCTGATCGGCAGGTAACAGACCCGCCCGGGCATCCACTAAAAAGAACACCACATCAGCTTCTTCAATGGCCTGTAGTGACTGCTGTGCCATTAAGGTATCAATACCTTCCTCATCACCGGTGATACCTCCGGTATCGACTACGATGAAGTGACGTTGCTCATAGCTGGCCTGACCGTATTGCCGGTCACGGGTCAGTCCCGGGAAATCAGCAACCAGTGCATCACGGGTATGAGTTAAACGATTAAACAGCGTTGATTTACCCACATTGGGCCGGCCAACTAACGCCACAACAGGCAACATATCGGTGTTCCTTTAAGTAATAAACAAGCAAACGGCCGCGCATAAAGCGCGGCCGTTAAATTATATCGGAATATCCCGCGAATTGCAGGATAAGCGTGGTTACTGAGCTGACAACGCAGCAATTTCTCCATCGCGGGTAATGGTAACCACCAGGTCATTCACTTTAACTGGTGTTGCATAGATAGCTTCATCTTCATCGTCGCCACCTAAATCATAGCGGGCAATGAGTTTACCATCTTCTGCATTTAACCAGTGCATCAGCCCCCAGCGGTCGCCAAGCACCAGTTGTTCTCCCATAATTAATGGCGTAGTCAGGTTACGCTCTTTGAGACCGCTCTGAGACCAGATTTCAACGCCATTACGACGATCCAGCGCATAAACAATTGAGCGTGTATCAACTACGTAGATGCGATTACCGCTCACCGCCAAATCACGGTACGAGCCGTATTCACGCTTCCACATAATGCGCCCACTGCGCAGTTCTACTGCAGCCAGAGTGCCATCATAGGAAACAATGTAGACAGTATTACCGAATACTACCGGCGCAGAATCCACATCAATAATACGCTCAAGTTCGGTTGCTCCGGCAGGCGCAGTAATAGCGGTTTCCCAGGCGGGAATGCCGCTGGTCAGAATATTCACCTGTAACTTCCCGGTAGGCGTGCCAACCAGTGCACCACCATTGGTGGCAACCGGTGCTGAAATACCCCGTAAACTCAGCGGCGGCACGTCGGTTTCACTGCGCCACAGTTGCTCACCGGTTTTTGCATCCAGTCCAAACAACACTCCAGCGCCGGTATTCAATACCAGGATCCCTTCGTCCATCGCTGGCGTAGCCAGGATTTCACCTGGTACCGTGCTTTCCCATAAGGTTTCGCCAGACTCACTGTTTAAGGCTCGGATAATGCCATCTTCAGTGGCGACAAAAACCATGTCATAGCCTGCTGCAATCGCACTGATTTTGGCTGACGCACCGCTGCGCCACAGGCGAGCAATGTCATCCCAGAAGGATTCGTCCGGGAAAATAGCAAAATTGCGTTCCCATACCACATCACCGGTATCCGGGGTTAGTGCCACCACTTCGCCATGACGCTCTGCCGCGTACACCGTATCGTTAGCGAAGACCGGTTTTAAGCGTGAAAAATATTCATCAACGCCATCACCAATGGTGTAACTCCAAACCTCTTTCGGAGTTATCTGGTTTTCAATAGGCGCAATACGGCGGATTTTGATTTCGTCTTCATCAGCGAACCAGTCTGTCATGGTGGCGCAACCAGACAAACCGATGACGGCTGCGGTCAAAATGACCCGTTTAAACATACGGCCACACAGAGTTGATTGCTGTGAGATGTTTCGAGTATTTAAATTCATTCACTATCCTGCGCTAACTGCAAGGTTGTCTAGCTTCATTTGCAGTAATCGATTGTTAATATTTTTCTCCAAGGCAGAGGAGTAGGCTATGCGAGCCTTGTCAAAGTTCCCTTGCGCGGCAAAAATATCACCTTTCACTTCTTCAACCTGTGCAGTAAAGGCTTCATCGGTTACCGATTCGATGGTTGTCAGGGCATTGTCATACTGCTGAAGAGCTAGCTGAACACGTGCCAGACGCACATTTGCAACCTGCTTTAAACTTTCGTCTGCGGCACTGCCAGCTACGCCTTTGAGATAAGTTGCAGCGCTTTCGAGGTTGCCGTCGTCAACCGCTTGCTTAGCAGCCAGTAAACCTGCCACGTTGGCATAGCCTGTAGCATCGGCATTGATTACCGCTTCAATCGGCTGACTATTTTCTTCGTTTACCAGCGACTCAAGTGCGGCCTGGTAAGACTGAGAGGCGCTTTCCTTGGCGGCGATTTGTGAATCGCTGTAGTACTGCCAGCCAAATAAACCGGCTAACCCCAGTACTGCACCGACAATCAGAGACGTTCCGTGCTCTGACCAAAACCGTTTAATCGCCTCTACCTGTTGTTCTTCTGTAGCGAATTGTTCCATCTTAAAACCTCTTTATTTTGCTAACGGTTATACGGATAACACGTTATGTAAAGCTGCTGGCAGCTCGCTGAGCGCCACATTAACCTGTTCGCCATTGCCACGTAGTGGTTTCAGGGTCACCTGGTGAGCAGCCATTTCTTCTGAGCCAATCAGCAATGCTACACTGGCTCCTACTTTGTCTGCCCGTTTTAATTGTTTCTTCAGATTGCCACCACCACAGTGCAGCATCACCCGAAACTGGCTGTCAGAATCACGTAAAGATTCTGCGACCTGGCTGGCGTATCCGCGGGTATCATCACCTAATGCGGTAACATAAATGTCGGCTGCTGGCTGGTTCTGCTCGATTTTCTCCAGCGTATCGAGTAACAGCACCAGACGTTCCATACCCAATGCAAAGCCCACACCTGGTGCTGGCTTGCCGCCGAGTTGTTCAACCAGACCATCGTAACGACCACCGGCACAAACCGTACCCTGAGCGCCAAGACTCTCGGTTACCCATTCAAAAACGGTGCGGTTGTAATAATCCAGACCACGAACCAGACGAGGATTGATTTCGTAGGCCACGCCTGCATTGTCGAGCAGTTCACACAACAAGGCAAAATGCGCTTTAGAATCGTCATCGAGATAATCCAGCAAAGAAGGCGCATCGGTTACCAGCGCCTGAACCTGCGGATTTTTGCTATCCAGCACCCGCAGAGGATTAGACTCCAGCCGACGCAGAGAATCTTCGTCAAGTTGCGATTCGTGCTGTTTAAGGTAAGCAACTAACGCGTCCTTGTAATTCTGACGAGCTTCGTTGGAGCCAAGCGAGTTGATCTGTAAAGTAACATGCTCTGATATGCCAAACAGCTTCCACAGTCGGGCCGATAACAGGATCACTTCAGCATCGATGTCGGCGCTTGCCAATCCGTAGGTTTCTACCCCGAACTGGTGAAACTGGCGGTAACGACCTTTTTGCGGCCGTTCGTGGCGAAACATCGGTCCCATATACCACAAGCGTTGTTGCTGGTTGTAGATCAAACCGTGCTCATTACCGGCACGCACTGCACTGGCGGTTCCTTCCGGGCGCAGGGTCAGACTATCGCCGTTACGGTCGGCAAAGGTATACATTTCTTTTTCAACGATATCGGTGACTTCACCAATAGAGCGCTTAAACAGGTCGGTACTTTCGACGATTGGCGTTCTGATTTCCTGATAGCCATAACTGGCCACAACCTGCCGAATACCTGCCTCGACCTGTTGCCATTTACCCGACTCCGTCGGCAGGCAGTCATTCATACCTCGAATAGCCTGGATTGTTTTTGCCACCTGTTCTCTCTCAGCTTAATTAAAAGCCCCGCATTATAGGGGCTTTAGTGTTTAACCACAAACATTCTTAACTGCCAGCAACCGGCGCCGGGATTATGGTTTTTCAACCACCGGAATGGCGTTGGCAGAATCCAGCATTGCCGCTTTGGCGCGGATGCGTTTTTCCAGCTGCTCTACGAGGTCATCGTTCGCCAGCCGCTCTTTCTGACGTTTGCCGTGAAGATAAAAACCACTCATATTACGCGCACCGGTTAAGCCCAGATCTGACACTTCAGCTTCGCCGGGACCGTTCACCACGCAACCGATGATTGACACATCCATTGGTGTTAATACATCTTCTAAGCGTTGTTCAAGCGCATTCACGGTACCAATCACATCGAACTCCTGGCGCGAACAACTCGGGCAAGCGATAAAGTTAATACCGCGAGAGCGGATACGCAGCGATTTTAAAATATCAAAGCCGACTTTGATTTCTTCCACGGGGTCGGCGGCCAATGATACTCGCAGGGTATCGCCTATTCCTTCCGCCAACAGCATGCCCAGGCCTACGGCACTTTTTACCGCGCCGGCCCGCTGTCCGCCAGCTTCGGTAATACCCAGATGCAGAGGCTGCTCTATTTGTTTAGCCAGCAACCGGTACGCACCAACAGCCAGAAATACGTCAGAGGCTTTTACCGATACCTTGAACTGATCAAAATTCAGTTTATCGAGAATATCCACGTGGCGCATGGCCGACTCAAGCAGCGCTTCTGGCGTTGGCTCACCGTATTTTTCCTGCAGATCACGCTCAAGCGACCCACCGTTAACACCAATTCGAATCGGAATATTTTTGTCTTTGGCGCAATCCACTACCGACTTGACCCGCTCCATATTACCTATGTTACCGGGGTTAATTCGCAGGCAATCCACACCATAGTCGGCAACTTTGAGCGCAATCCGGTAATCGAAATGAATGTCTGCAATCAGCGGTACACTAACCTGTTCGCGAATTTGCTTAAAGGCTTCGGCAGCGTCCATGGTAGGTACCGACACCCGCACTATCTCACCGCCTACAGCGACGATCCGGTTGATCTGCGCTACGGTAGCCGCCACATCGGTTGTCGGCGTATTGGTCATTGATTGCACGGCAATGGGGGCACCATCACCAATGGGCACATTACCTACGCTAATCCGAATTGATTTTCTGCGTTGGATAGGACTATCAGCAAACATTATTGTTCCTGCATGGGTAACGAAAACTTCGCGGTGCGGGTAGGGTCGAATCCAGACATATCTACCGCTTCACCATCATAACTAATTTGCACGACATCAGGCGCGCCGAGCGTCACTTCAAATGGCGGCAGGCCGCTAACCTGCATTTCATAGCCAGCCGCTTTAATCCCGTAGGCGATGGCTTCGCCACTGGCATCGGTAACATTCACCCAACAATCGGCACTAAAATTAAACACCAGCGCTACTGGCTCACCAGCTTCAGGCATTGGCTGCGATGACGCTTCTTCGTTTGCCGGAGGTGCTGTATCGACCGACCCATTACTCAAGGTGTCGACTGGCGCATTGGTATCTTCTGTCATATCTTGCTGCGAAGGCTGAACGGGCAACTCAGTATCCGCTTCTTCGGTGATAACTTCACTGACCGAACCTTCATCCGACTGCGATACTTCAGGCTTCGGTTGAGGCTCACTTCTTGCCGGCGTTGGTGCTGACTGATTCTGAGCACCTTGCGTTGCAGCGGGCAGCTCGTTGCTGTCATTTGCCGGTTGTTGATACCACCACACTACAACCCCGGCAATCAGTACAACAGCAATACCGTAGGTCACCATCATCCAGCGGTCATCATGCGCCTGCTTAGCAACTCGACGTGAAAAGCTTTGTAGCTTGGCCGGCGGCTTTGGCGTGGTGTGATACTGATTAAAAAGCGTTAAGACTTCTTCCGGATTCAGCCCCAGATTCTTTGCATAAAGACGGACATATCCTTTAAAGAAGGTGACAGACGTTGAATCATCGATCCGATTTTGTTCCAGATCGTCAATGATACCAACTTTTAAATACAACTTATCAGCGATCGCCTGTTGAGTCAGGCCCTGCTCTTCCCGTGCTTCCCGCAATACCTGGCCGGGACTGGGTACGTCAGGCACATGCTGCTCATCAGCTTCAATGTGCTGCTCTTTGTCCATTTGTTACCTGCGTTAGTTGGTTTGTTGTGCTGGCGGCACCAGCCATAACTTCATGCCGACATTAATAGACCCGTTTTCATCCAGGTTGTTCCACTCTTTGAGTGTATTCAGCTTAATGTTGTATCTCAGTGACAACCGGTAAAGGTTTTCTTTTGGCTGAACAACATGAAAAAGGGTGTCAGCTTCATCGGCCTCAATGTTCTGCTTCGCTTCAACAACCGGTTCGTTTGCTTCTGGTTCTTCAGTCACGACGACAGGTTCTGGCGATACAGGTTGTGATGATTCTGCGACATCAGCTTCGCTGGCGTCGGCCTCGGGCTCTTCAGCCACGACAACAGGTTCTGGCACTTCAGATTTGGTAGATTCGGCTTGGTTAGATTTGGTAACTAACACTTCCGTGGCCTGATTCTCCATATCTGAATCAGTGGCTTTTTCTGGCGCAGGCACTGATACTACCTGAGACTGCGGCTTGGTTTTCACCTTAACCACTGGCTGCGGTACCGTTTTCTGACGTTCAATGTATAACCTTGCTAAGGGGCTGTTTGGATACATGCGCAGGAGCATATCGCCATAACCGTTGGCAGCGCGCAAGTCGCCCTGCCCTTTGGCAATCTCGATGGCCATCCAAAGCGAATCGGCAGATACCCGCGCAACCTTCTCATAACGACGCAAGGTTTCAGCGGCTAACTCGTATTGTTCCGTAGCAACGTACATTTCGGTCAGAATAAATAGGGTTTTAGCGCGACCAGGCTGGTGTTTAAGTGCGCTATTGAGGTATTCGATGGCGTCTTCGCCTTCACCCTGACTCTGCGCGCACAGTGCCATATTCTCGTAGGTTTCGGCGGAGTTGGCGTATTGCTTTGCATTAACAGCTTGCAAGAAGAAACGCTTAGCTTCCTCATAGCGGCCGTCCTGACATAAGAATGCACCGTAACTGTTGGCTATGTTGGCATCGCGCGGTGCCAGGCTCATGGCGGTTTGATAAGACTCATCAGCGCGTTCGGACTCACCAACCACTTGGTAATAATACGCCAGACCATAGTGGGTTTCGGCCAGGCGTGGCGCAAAGGCCAGCGCTTTATCCAGATTTTGTTTGGCTTGTGAGTAATTACCGTTTTTAAGGTAGGTTAACCCCAGGGATACACGGGTTTTCGCCGCTTCCTGTTGATCAAATTCAGAACTAAACGCCCCGGGCTGGGTTTCACTGACACAGCCTGTCAGGGCAATCATCAGACTCAAAACTATCAGTATTCTCATCGGCAGCGCTTACCTTATGTTTTTTCGATATTTTATTATTGGGACATTTTTACCGAAATTGGCTCGCCCTTCATCTGTTTTTTCAACATTCTTTTGGTTCGGTCAACCACATCACCCACTAACTGACCACAGGCGGCATCGATATCATCGCCCCGGGTCTTACGCACAATCACAGTGTAGCCCTTTTCCATCAGGACTTTGGCAAAGCGATCTATACGCGAATTACTTGAGCAGGTATACGGCGAGCCCGGGTAAGGGTTAAACGGAATCAGGTTAATTTTACAGGGCGTTTCCTTCATCACCTTAGCCAGCTGATGAGCGTGATCCGTTGAATCGTTAATTTGGTTCAGCATCACGTATTCAACCGTCACCTTGCCCTGATTAGCTTTGGACTTGGCTAAATAGCGGCGCACGCCAGCTAAGAAGGCTTCAATGTTGTACTTTTTATTGATTGGTACAATTTCATCACGTAGCTCATCATTCGGTGCGTGTAACGAGATGGCCAGCGCCACATCAATCTGATCACCCAGCATATCAAGGGCCGGGACCACACCAGAAGTACTCAGCGTTACCCGGCGCTTGGATAAACCAAAACCATAGTCATCCAGCATGATATCCATAGCGGGTACTACGTTTTTAAGGTTCAGTAGCGGCTCGCCCATGCCCATCATCACCACGTTGGTAACTGGTCTTGCCGAGGTATCATTAGATAACCCTAACGTGGTGGCTACCCGCCACACCTGACCAATGATTTCGCTAACGGTAAGGTTACGGTTAAAGCCCTGTTGTGCGGTGGAGCAAAACGTACATTCCAGCGCACAACCTACCTGTGAGGACACGCATAAGGTTGCGCGGTCGGCTTCCGGGATCCACACGGTTTCGACTTCCTGCCCACCATCGAGTTTTAGGGCAAACTTAATCGTGCCGTCGGTGGCCTGCTGGTGATAAGCAATCTCTGGTGCTCTTACTTCACACTGCTCGATTAACTTCGCGCGCAGCTGCTTATTGATGTTGGTCATCTGCTCGAAATCACTGACACCATGCTGATAAATCCACTTCATGACCTGATCTGCACGGAATGGCTTTTCGCCGATTTCAGCGAAATAGTCGCGCAATCCCTGCCGATTAAAATTAAGTAGGTTAGTTTTGGACATAAAGCGTTATCAACTCTTCAAATTAGTGACGTCGAACCGGTATAGAGTACCACGAAAAGGATATTCGATCACAATCGAGTAGGAGGGAGTTTTACAACTCCCGTCCTCTCACACCACCGGGCATACGGTTCCGTACCACGGCGGTTCATATTAACACTGGAACTGTCGGTGACACTCCAGCAGTGATACCAGCCCCATTTTATCGAACCACCCTTTTCTGAAGGCCTGATTCATATGGCTAGCCCCCGCATTCCACCATGCACCTCGTTGGTTTGTCGCTGACCACCATGCCCGACTCTCGCTAAGGCCTGCTTTCATCAGATTACCAGCACGGGTAAACACTCCCTTCCATTGCCGCCATAACAGGCAGCGGAGTTTTCGTCGTATCCAACCGTCTAGTTCTTCCAGCACGCCTTTAACCTTTGTCAGGCGGAAGTAGCTTATCCAGCCACGAAGTACTGGTGTCAATACGTTTATCGTGTCACTGACTGAGCGCGAGCAATGCCCTGTGGTCAGTTCGCGGATTTTATCCTTGAAGCGACTCACACTTTGCGCGGCGATTTTCACCCGGCTCTCTTTGTGCCGGGTAAAGCTATAGCCTAAGAACTTGCGTTCCCATGGCCGGGCTACCGCGCTTTTGTTGACATTCACTTGCAGCTTCAGTTCGTTAGACAGGAAGTCGGTGATATCGGCCAGTAGGCTCTCGCCTGCCTTTTGACTGCTCACGTAGATATTGCAGTCATCGGCATAGCGGCAGAAGCTGTGACCTCGTCGCTCTAATTCATTGTCTAAGCTATCCAGCAGGATGTTTGATAGCAATGGTGACAGTGGGCCGCCTTGCGGCATGCCTCTGTCCCTTGTGACCCATTCGCCATTATCCATCATGTCCGCTTCAAGGAAGCGACGGATGAGTTTCAACAGCCGTTTATCTTCTATCAGGTTCGCCAGTTTCGACATTAAGATGTCATGGTCTACCCGGTCGAAGAACTTCTCCAAATCCATGTCTACGACCCACCGTTTTCCGCTACGTATGTATTGCTGTGCTTGTTGCACTGCTTGCCATGCATTGCGGTTTGGTCTGAATCCGTAGCTGGAGTGAGAGAAGTACGGCTCTACCAACGGACTTAGCCGTTGTGCTATCGCTTGCTGGATGAGTCTGTCTACCACCGTTGGTACGCCTAACGTCCTGACGTCGCCGTTCGGTTTCGGGATATCCACTTTACGGATGGCCCGCGGTAGATAGCTGCCCTCTGTCAGTGAGACCTTCACACCTTGCCAATGCTGTTTCAGCCACGGTTTTAAGTCCAGCGTGCTCAGGTTATCTACACCCGCTGCGCCTTTATTCTCCACCACCCGCTGATAGGCCAGCATCATATTGGCTCGGTCTGTCACTGCTTCCATCGTCACCGATGGTTCCGCTTTCGTTCGCCCACTGCCCGCCGTGTCAATTTCAACACCAGAGGCGTATCCCGACAGGTTCCGCCCGTCTTCGCACTCACTGGCCGCAGTCTTTTGCGCTTGTGCATCATTAATCAACATCGAGTAACAGTGTCCTAATAGCGGTTAAGTATGTTCAGCCCTTCATGTTATCGGTTTAATAACACTACTACGGCCTCGGCTGACTTCTGATATTCCATCCCAACACCTCTTGATGTCAGTAGCACGCTGTTTTTTTAAAAAAAAATAAATCAGAGGCAGAACATCAGACCTCCCGGGGTAATTCGCGCGACCTTCCTGCTTATGCCTGTCGGCTTTACGTTGCTGCATTCCGTGCAAGTATTGGGCTTTAGTGATAATCGCCACCTCACCCTGCAACAACGCCTAAACCGCTTCCTGTTCGTCAGGCCAGCATTTTGCCTTCGGCTTCCTTCAGATTTCACCTCGCGGTGAACACCCTTGCCGTTCGGCTAACACTTCCCCTTGCCGGGTGTGCAGAGGACTTTCACCTCCAAGTCATCAACTCACCACCACAGTGAGTTAAACGGTGTCGAAACACCACGCGCCATGCCCGGCGCACGACAGAAAAGGGAGCCGAAGCTCCCTTTGTCACGCATCAGGCTAAGCTTAGCGAGTGCGTGGACAGATTTCTTCTTCTGAGAAGAAATACGCAATTTCACGCGCTGCAGATTCTGGTGCATCTGAACCGTGAACCGCATTCTCATCGATGGATACAGCGTAATCAGCACGCAATGTGCCGGCAGCTGCTTCAGCCGGGTTAGTAGCCCCCATGATTTCACGGTTTTTAACCACAGCGTTTTCGCCTTCCAGCACCTGAACCATTACCGGACCAGACGTCATGAAGTCTACCAGGGCGCCAAAGAAAGGACGCTCTTTGTGTTCAGCATAAAAGCCTTCAGCTTGCTCTTTGCTCATATGAACCATTTTAGAAGCAACGATGCGCAGACCAGCAGATTCGAAGCGGTTATAGATTGCACCGATTACGTTCTTTGCAACGGCATCAGGCTTAATAATTGAAAACGTACGCTCAAGAGCCATTTTCTGTCTCCGGGTTTAATTGTAAAATTTTGGTCGCGAATTATAGGCAATCTTTCTGCCCGTGCCTAGGGGGTAACGGGCAAATATCAAAAAATCTTCATAAAGGCGGCGATAAAGGCGGGCTATCCGCCGTGTTGGGCGGCTAAATGTTGGATTTTACCCACGATGGCACGTAAGCCGTTGCCCCGTGTAGGCGTAATATGACGTTCCAGATCGAGCGCTTCGAAGTACGCATCAATGTCAAAGGCGGTAATTTCGGCCGGCGTTTTATCGTTGTATGCCGCCATCACCAGTGCCAGCAGACCGTGAACAATCACCGCATCACTGTCGACTTCGAAGTGGAGTTTATCCCCGTCCATTGAGGTCATCAGCCACACGCTGCTCTGGCAGCCTTTGACTAACCGCTCAGGGGTTTTCTGAGCATCATCAAGGCGCGGTAACGCTTTACCCAAATCAATGATGTACTGGTACTTTTGTTCCCAATCATCAAAGAATTCCAAATCTTCAACGATTTCCTGACTAGATGGTAACTGCATGATTTACTCTCGAATTAAAAAAACAGGCCGGCTTCGAGCTGGGCTTCTTCACTCATTTTATCCCGCGACCAGGGCGGATCAAACACCAGTTCTACTTTGACATTCTCAACAAATGGCACCAGTCCCACGCGGTATTCCACATCGCCAACCAGCACCGGGCCCATACCGCAACCCGGTGCGGTGAGGGTCATGTCGATAGTGACCTGCTGAGTATCCTGATTAATGTCGACGTTGTAGATCAGGCCGAGTGATACCAGATTAATCGGAATTTCCGGATCGTAGATGGTTTCCAGCGCGTCCCAGACCTGCTGCTTATCGATATTGCCATCGGCCGGCGCGATAAAATCCAGGGCTTGGGGTTTACGACCAATGGCATCGGCGTCGGTACCGTCGATACGCAACATATTTCCTTGCCACGTGACGGTGTAGTTACCACCTAAGTCCTGAGTGATATTAACAAATTCACCATCAGGAATGATCACTGTCTCGCCGGAAGGCACTTTGCGCGACTTCACTTCACGTTCAGTCACTACCATTTTTTGCTTCATAGGTACTCTTATCCGACGTTAAAGCTTTCGCCGCAACCGCATTCATCTACAACATTAGGGTTGTAGTATTTGATCACGCCATTTACGCCTTCCATCACATAGTCGATTTCGGTGTTCTGTAACAATGATACGGCGTCTTTAGCGATGGCGACAGTTAGCTTATCGGACACGTTAAGCACCTCGTCACCTTCTACCGAGGCATCGGCAAAATCGAGCACATAAGCATAGCCGGTACAGCCACTCACTTTGGTCGATAAACGAATAATCTTGCCCGGCTGATTTTTAAGTTTGCCCTCAAAGTGCTTGATCGCACCCGGAGTGAGGGTAACAACGTCTTTACTGGGTACAAAAGTTTCTACTGACATGGTTATCTCTCCTAGCCCAACATAGTTTGGGCTTTACGTAAGCCCGCAAAGAAGGCAGACACTTCTTCCAGCGTGTTATACAGCGAGAAAGAAGCGCGGGCAGTGCCATTAATTCCGAGGCGATGCATCAGTGGTTGCGCGCAGTTATCGCCGGTACGGATAGCAATCCCCTGACGATCCAGAATAAAGCCAATATCGGCCGGGTGTGCGTTATCCATCACAAAGCTTAGGATACCGATTTTGTTTGGTGCCGTGCCAATTAAGCGCATGCCCTGAATATCCGCAGCCTGCGCCATAGCAGAATCAATCAGTGCTTTCTCGTGAGCCTGCACGGCAGCAATATCCAATTGGCTGAACCACTCAAGTGCGGTGCCTAGGCCAATAGCGCCGGCAATGTTTGGCGTACCGGCTTCGAGGCGGTTAGGCAATGCGCCCCAGGTGGCACTTTGATAGGTTACATCGGCAATCATTTCGCCACCGGTTAACCATACCGGCCAGTTTTCCAGCACGTCTTGTTTACCCCACAGCACACCAATGCCGGTTGGGCCAAATACTTTATGACCAGAAAACGCGTAAAAATCACAGCCCAGCGCCTGTACATCCACGTCGCCATGCGCGATACCCTGAGCGCCGTCAACCAGCACTAACGCGCCGTAGGCCTTAGCCATTGCAGTGAGTTCTTTAACCGGATTAACGGTACCCAATGCATTGGATACATGGGGAAACGCCACCATGCGGGTATTGGGCCCCAGCGACGCCTTGAAAGTTTCAAGGTCAAGCTCACCGTTATCAAAAATCGGCGCAACACGCAGCGTGGCTCCGCTTTGCAAACAAGCTTGTTGCCAGGTAACCAGGTTGGCGTGGTGTTCCATTTCGGTTACCACCACTTCGTCACCGGCTTCAAGCTGCTGGGCGAGGCCCTTTGCAACCAGGTTAATGCCTTCGGTAGTACCGCTGGTCCAGATAACTTCGTTACGGTTTGCCGCATTAATGAAACGAGCTACCTGATCACGAGCTTTTTCGTAACGGCGGGTCGCTTCGTCAGATAACTGATGAGCGCCACGGTGCACGTTGGCATTACACTGGGTATAAAAATCCACCAGTGAGTCAATCACGACCTGAGGTTTTTGCGTGGTGGCACCATTATCCAGATACACCAACGGTTTACCGTCTACCGTTTGCGATAAAATAGGGAACTCAGCACGAACTGCCGCTACATCAAAACTCATTTAACCTCCATGCCCACAAAGCGGTCATGTAACTGAGTTAACAACCAGCCAGCGATATCTTGGTTGGGGATCTGATTGATCAGTTCCTGAATAAAGCCAAAGTTGAGCATGATTAACGCCTGACTGCGACTGATGCCGCGAGTGAGCAGGTAATACAATGCTGTATCATCAATCTCTGCCACAGTGGCACCGTGGGCGCATTTAACGTCATCGGCATAAATTTCCAGTTCAGGCTTGGTATTTATTACCGCCCGACGTGACAATAACAGGTTACGGTTATTCAGTTCCGCCAAGGTTTTCTGCGCGTCACGATGAATATGAATGCGGCCGTTGAATACTGCTTTAGCGCGGTCGCCAACGATACCCCGTGCATTTTCCTCGGTAGTACAGTTTGGTACGGCATGCTCAATGGTGGTATGCAAGTCAAACAGCTCGCCTTCGGCCAGCAAATAAATCGCATTGATATTCGCGTTGGCAAATTCGCCAGTGTAGATAACATCCACATCAAGCCGCGATAGCTGACTACCATAGCCAATTAATGTGCTGTTGAGCTGCGCTTTTTCCGCCACTTTAAAATGACAGCCGCCAACGTGCATGGCTTGCTGAGTGAACATAGCAAAACGATAATGCTCCAAATGGGCTTCGCTGTGCAGGATATATTCGCTAAAAGCCGTGTTTACGCCACTGGCATCGCCATAGCCGTCTTCAAGTACAGTGGCTCGCGCACCGGCTTCGACCTGCATCAGTACCCGCAGATGTTGATCGCCTTCGTTACTGGCCAGCTGTGAAATACGAATCGGCGTATCGATAGTTTTGCCGGCAGCAACTTTAATGTACAGACCATCGGCCAGCAATGCGTCATTAACCTGACCAAACAAATGCCTGGCAGGTTTTACGTCTGACAACAGGCTTTCGATTTCCTGTTGTTGCTCAGCGGTAGCTGATGAAAAACGGGCAATTTCCAAGCCTTCCGGTAAAGACAGTGCGTTCACGTCGGTGAGCAATTCATTGCCACTAAACACTATCTCAATGGCGCTTAACTCGCCTATTTTCGGCGCGCTAAATTCGGAATTCCCAGGCTTAGCCAGTGACACGCTGCGTTTTTCTACCGGGATAAGCGGCGTAAAACGCCAGTCTTCCACTTTGCGTAGCGGCCAGCGGACTTTTTCCAGTTCAGCCAGCGCCGCCTGACGATGAGGAGCCAGCCAGTCGTGATGTGTTTGCGCCGAGGCGATTACTTCAGACAGCCATTGGCTCATGCATCGGCCTCCTCATAGGCTTTACCTAAAAAGGCATAACCTGATTTTTCAACTTCCAGCGCCAGAGACGCATCGCCACTTTTAACAATCTTGCCGTCAGCCAGAATATGGACAAAATCCGGCTTGATGTAATCAAGCAAACGCTGATAGTGAGTCACAACAATAAAGCTGCGCTGCCCGTCACGCTGGCTGTTTACACCATCAGCCACCACTTGCAGGGCGTCAACGTCGAGGCCCGAGTCAGACTCGTCAAGAATACACAGCGACGGCTCAAGCAGGATCATCTGCATGATCTCGTTACGCTTTTTCTCACCGCCAGAGAAACCTTCGTTAACACCACGTTTTAAGAAATCCAGTGGCAGATTCACCTGTTTACAGGCCGCCTTGGCTTTCTTTAAAAACTCAGCTGCGGTCAGTGGCTCTTCACCACGGTGCTCGCGCAGGGCGTTAACCGATTCTTTTAAGAATTCCATGTTGCTAACGCCAGGGATCTCAACCGGATACTGAAAGGCCAGGAATAACCCCTCGCGGGCACGCTCTTCCACGTCCAGATCCAGTAAATCTTTACCATTTAGCGTGGCGGCGCCTTCGTTGACTTCGTAGCCTTCACGGCCAGACAACACATAGCCAAGGGTGCTTTTACCGGCGCCGTTAGGCCCCATGATGGCATGAACTTCACCAGGCTTAACGTCCAGATTCAGCCCTTTGATAATGGTTTTATCTTCAACACTGGCGTGTAAATTATCGATAGATAACATTAAATTCTTTACCCCACAGAACCTTCTAAACTAATTTCGAGTAACTTGCCGGCTTCCACCGCAAATTCCATTGGTAATTCTTTAAAGACTTCCTTACAGAAGCCATTGACGATCATGGATACCGCTTTCTCAGCGTCCAGGCCCCGTTGCTGAGCCAGGAATAACTGTTCGTCGCTCACTTTAGATGTAGTGGCTTCGTGCTCAACAATGGCAGACGGATTGCGGCTTTCAATATACGGGAACGTATGCGCGCCACACTGATCGCCAATTAGCAGCGAATCACACTGCGTAAAATTACGGGCGCCATCTGATTTCGGCCCCATTTGTACCAGACCGCGGTAGGCGTTATTACTTTTGCCTGCCGAGATCCCTTTTGAAATAATGGTTGAGCGGGTGTTTTTCCCCAGATGAATCATCTTGGTGCCGGTGTCCGCCTGCTGGCGTCCACGGGTTAAGGCAACTGAGTAGAATTCACCAACACTGTTATCCCCTTTCAGCACGCAACTCGGATATTTCCAGGTAACGGCTGAGCCGGTTTCTACCTGGGTCCAGCTGATTTTTGCGTCGTTATGGCAAATACCGCGCTTGGTCACAAAGTTATAAATACCGCCCTTGCCGTTTTCATCCCCGGGGTACCAGTTTTGTACCGTTGAGTATTTGATGTTGGCTTTATCCAGCGCAACCAGCTCTACAACGGCTGCGTGTAACTGGTTTTCATCACGTTGTGGTGCCGTACACCCTTCCAGATAGCTTACATGGCTGCCTTCGTCAGCAACAATCAGTGTACGTTCAAACTGACCGGTGTTTTGCTCGTTGATGCGGAAATAAGTTGACAGTTCCATGGGGCAACGCACGCCTTTAGGGATATACACAAACGAGCCATCGGTAAATACGGCACTGTTCAGCGCCGCGAAGTAGTTATCGGTACGAGGAACCACAGAGCCGATGTACTTTTTAACCAGCTCAGGATATTTCTGGATAGCTTCCGAAATCGGGCAGAATATAACGCCCGCTTCGTGCAGCTTTTCGCGGAAGGTTGTCACTACTGATACCGAGTCAAATACCGCATCAACGGCAACACCAGCCAGCATTTCCTGCTCGTGCAGCGGAATGCCCAGCTTGTTATACACATCCAGTAGTTCCGGGTCGACTTCGTCGAGGGACTTTGGTTTGTCCTTCATACTCTTAGGTGATGAGTAGTACGAAATGGCCTGATAATCCACTTTGGGATAATCGACATGAGCCCAGTCCGGCTCTTCCATTTCCAGCCATGAATGATAGGCTTTCAGGCGCCATTCGAGCATCCATTCCGGCTCATTTTTCATGGCTGATATACGGCGGATAATGGATTCGTCCAGACCATTTTCGAAGGTATCAGACTCGATTTCAGAATAGAAACCCGCCTCGTATTGTTTCGATAGCGCCTGTTCGATTTGCTCGCTCATTGACTCATCTCACTGTTATTGAACATTTCGCCGCGATAATCACCCTGTAGTGTCGTCACTACAGCTGTTCAGCGTTTTCGCTGTCACCGCGACATGGAAGCCACATTATATAATACCCGAGTATTTCACTCAACTATTCACCCGGGGCGTTTCTGCTCTCTATCAAACCGAATCTCATGACAGTCTGGTATGGCAACGTGGCGCTTTGTATGCACTGAAATCTGGGGGCCGCAATCTTGCCTGAATATTGGTTTAACTGCAATCTTAGCGGCTCCGACTTAGGTCTGAATAAAGCACTGTGACAGGCGGCTGTGTTAACCTCCCTGTCTGCCCTCGCGTAACGTTTTTACTGTTTCTATTACTCTTTGCGCGGCAAAACGGATGTCTTCTTCACTGGTAAAACGACCGGCAGAAAAGCGTAAACCCGCGTGGGCTAATTCTGCACTGCGGCCCAGCGCCGTTAACACATAAGAAGGTTCCATACTCGCCGAGGTACAGGCCGAACCGGTAGAGATAGCAAGATCATGCAGTCCCATCACCAGACTTTCACCGTCTACCCCACCAAAACTGATATTGATAATGCCAGGCACGCGTTGGGTGAGGTGACCGTTCAGATACACATTGTCAAGGCAGCTAACCTCCTCCCACAACAACTCGGTATAGCTGCGCAGCCTGGAAGCTTCTTTATTCAGAGATTGCCCGGCAAGCTCACAGGCCTCACCAAAACCCACTATCTGATGGGTCGGTAGCGTTCCCGAGCGCATGCCCCGCTCATGACCACCGCCATGGATTTGAGCGGCAATTTGAACCTTAGGTCGGCGGCGAACATACAACGCGCCAATTCCTTTCGGGCCATAACACTTATGTGCAGAGAAAGACATTAAATCCACAGGCAGGGCTGTCAGGTCGATAGGCAACTTACCCAGACTCTGCGCAGCATCAACATGAAAATACACCTGATGCTCGCGACACAACTCACCAATTGCGGCAATATCCTGGATAACACCGGTTTCGTTATTGACATGCATTACTGAGACCAGCACGGTGTCATCGCTTATCGCCTCAGCCACTTGCTCTACCGATATCAATCCGTGGGTGTCGGGCGCTAGTAGCGTAACCCTGACCCCTTGACCGGCAAGATACTCTACTGTATCGAGTACTGCTTTGTGTTCGGTTGCCACGGTAATCACATGCTTTTGCGGTTTATCTGCAGCTTCAACCACACCTTTAATCGCCAGGTTATCCGACTCGGTGGCGCCGGAGGTAAAGACAATTTCGCGGGGATCGCAATTCACCAGATCGGCAATTTGATTGCGCGCCACATCAACCGCTTCTTCAGCCACCCATCCAAAACGGTGTGAGCGCGAAGCCGGGTTGCCAAAATTACCTTCCATCGTCAGGCTGGCAGCCATTTGCGCTGCAACCTGAGGATCTACCGGCGTGGTAGAGGCATAATCTAAATATACGGGGGTACGTTTCATGACCTGTCTTTATAACTGAAAACTGACCTGAATTTTACCGTCAACCGGCATGTTGTGCTTGTCCTGACGACCAGCGACTTCTTGTACATCGCCTTTAGCCATCAATTCTCCAAGACTTATGCCGTCAAGAAAGTGGCTGATGCGATCGCTCAGGTCCTGCCACAGACTATGGGTAAGACAACGCTCACCGGCCTGACAATCGCCCTGCCCCTGACAGCGCGTAGCATATACTGATTCGTCTACCGCTCGGATCACCTCACCGATAGCGATAAGCTCGGCTTCCCGCCCCAATTGATAGCCGCCGCCCGGTCCGCGCACACTCAATACCAGATTCTCTTTGCGTAAACGCGAAAAAAGCTGCTCTAAGTAAGACAGAGAAATTTCCTGTCTGGCAGAAATATCAGCCAGCGATACCGGCCCCTGCTTGGAATGGAGCGCCACATCTAACATTGCCGTAACTGCGTAGCGGCCTTTTGAAGTCAGTTTCATAACCAAATACGGATAGTGAACAATAGCAAAATTGTTCCATACCCGAGTAAATTGGTCAAGTATAAAACCCTACTACTTACTCAAGTATTATGCTGTTTACCGATACACTCAGAAGCCACTTGAGTCGGATGTTCAGATCTGTGGATCGAATTCGTCGTGACTCACCTGTTTCGAATTAGGCACTACAGGAGAAATACCTGTACTGGCGAAGTCTTCTGCGGTCATTGCACTAAGGCGATCTTTAGATACCTCGCCGCCCATGCCCTGAATAACCTGACAAAGCTCTTCGATGCGACCATCCATAGCGTGGATATGTTCCACCATAATGCCCATGGCATTCGCCACGGGATCAGGATTATCCGAAGCCACCGCGTACGCATCAAAGCCGTACTTTTTGGCGATGGCATTGCGCTTTTCTTTACCGGTATCGGTTTCTTTGGCAGGCTGCAGAATGTGCCCGGGGATACCCAGCACTGTGGTTCCGGGCGGTGCATCTTTTACTACCACAGAGTTACTGCCAATCTTCGCCCCTTCACCAATGGTGATAGGGCCTAAAACCTTGGCACCCGCACCAACCACAACGTTATTTTCCAGAGTTGGGTGGCGTTTACCGGCATTCCAGGTAGTACCGCCAAGGGTAACGCCATGGTAAAGGGTAACATCATCACCAATATCAGCCGTTTCCCCAATCACCACGCCCATGCCGTGATCAATAAAGAAACGCCGGCCGATGGTGGCGCCCGGGTGGATTTCGATGCCGGTCAGCCAACGGCTGAAAGTCGATAGCGAGCGGGCGAGCCATTTCAACTCCAGTCGCCAGAGCTTGTTACTTATCCGATGCAACCAAACGGCGTGTAATCCCGGATAGTTGGTCAGTACTTCAAAAGCGTTTCGCGCCGCCGGATCGCGGTGAAAGACCGCTCTGATATCTTCTTTCATTCGGCTGAACATGGCTATTTCCCGGCTGATTTATCCACGGATGCCAGAATACCGCGTAAGATATTCAGCTCCTGGGATTCCGGGCGGGCCCGGTTAAATAAGCGGCGCAGGCGGGTCATTACAATGCCCGGGTGATTTTCATTAATGAAGCTGACTTTTTTTAACGTTGATTCCAGGTGCACATAGAAACGCTCCAGGTCGTCGTTTAACGGATATTCAGTCTCTTCGGTTGGGATGGCATCTTTATTCAGAAACGCCATGCGTATTTCATAACACAGGGTTTGCACCGCAGCCGCGAGGTTTAATGAGCTGTAATCGGGATTGGCCGGGATGCATACATGAAAATGGCATTGCTGAAGCTCTTCATTTGTGAGGCCATTGTTTTCACGGCCAAACACCAGTGCCACCGGATAGTTATCAACCTCTTTGATCAGCTTTTCACCACAACTTCTAGGCTCCAGCATGGGCCAGCTTAAGGTTCTTGAGCGGGCCGAAGTACCCACAACCAGACCACAGCCTGCCACCGCTTCTTCCAGTTTATTCACGGTTTTAGCATTGGCTAATACGTCGCCAGCACCAGCCGCCAGTGCACTGGCTTTGCCATCCGGCGGGCTAACCGGATCCACCAGATACAGGTTACTTAAGCCCATGGTTTTCATCGCCCGGGCGGTAGAACCGATGTTGCCGGTATGTGACGTATTTACTAATACAATTCTGATATTTTCTAACATGCTTTAAACAGTACGGCTGCAAATGGCGCAGAGTGTAGCATACCGCTTACACATTCTCACCGCTTAGCTGCGTATTTCGTCTGTGGTGGCATTGCATTGCGGGCTGGAACTGGTACACTCCGCGGCGTTTATTTTTTGATCTTTTACAATTGGTGGTTCTGTTATGCATCCGATGCTGAACATTGCGGTGCGCGCTGCGCGCGTGGCTGGCTCTCTTATTGTCCGCGGTTTTGAAAATCGTGACGACCTGGTAAAACAGGCTAAGGGCGCAAACGATTATGTTACCCAAATCGACAAAGATGCCGAAATGGCAATTATTCACAAAATTAAGCAATCGTACCCCGAGCATAGCTTTTTAGGTGAAGAAAGCGGCGAAACTGCAGGCGAAAGCGCTGAATTTCAGTGGATTATTGATCCCCTTGACGGCACCACCAATTTTATTAAAGGCATTCCACATTTTGCCGTATCGATTGCACTATTGCATAAAGGTCGTCTCGACCAGGGCGTAGTCTTCGATCCTATCCGTGGTGAGTTGTTCACTGCCTCTCGTGGCCAGGGCGCCCAGTTAAATGGTTATCGCATTCGCGCCAGTAAGGCTCGTGATTTATCTGAAACCGTTTTAGCTACAGGGTTACCGTTTAAAAACAAAACCCAGTATGCCGACTACGCTCTTCGGTTAAATAAAATCTTCCATGACTGCGGTGATATTCGTCGTGCTGGTAGTGCAGCGTTGGACTTAGCCTACGTTGCGGCAGGCCGCCATGACGGGTATTGGGAACGCGGCATTAAGCCCTGGGATATTGCAGCCGGTGAATTGCTGGTTCGCGAAGCTGGCGGCCTGGTAACTGATTTCAGCGGCAATAACGACCCACTTTATAAAGGTGAGATCGTCGCCGGTAGCGTAAAAGTCGTTCAAGGTTTGGTTAAACATTTAAAGTAAGCCAATACAACACCTAAGTAACAAAAAGGCCACTTCAATGAAGTGGCCTTTTTAATTTAGTGAATATTACTAGCCGTTTAACGAGGCCAGATATTCTTTGAATTCGTCGCCCAGACTCGGATGGCGCAGCGCATATTCAACATTGGCTTTCATGTAGCCCAGTTTACTACCGCAGTCATGACTCTTACCTTTCATGTAGTAAGCATCAACCTGCTCAACTTTCATCAGTGAAGTGATGGCATCTGTTAACTGGATTTCACCACCAGCTCCCGGCGGTGTGTATTCAAGCAATGGCCAGATTTCATGTGACAACACGTAACGACCTACAACGGCCAGATCAGATGGCGCTTCTTCCAGTGGCGGCTTTTCAACCATGTCATGGATCTTGGCAGATTCACCAGGCTTAATGCTCGCGCCTTCTAAGTCAACAATACCAAACTTAGAAATGTTCTCTTGTGGTACCTGCTCTACCATAACCTGGCTCACCCGGCTGGTATTGAAGCGCGCGACCATGTCTGCCAGATTATCTTTTTTCAGGTTACTGGCGTAATCGTCAATGATCACATCCGGCAAAACTACCGCGAATGGTGCATCACCCACCATAGGATGCGCACACATGATGGCATGACCCAAACCTTTAGCAGCGCCCTGACGAACGTGCATAATCGTTACGTCTTTCGGGCAAATAGCCTGTACTTCTTCGAGTAACTGACGCTTAACCCGCTGTTCCAGCGTGGTTTCAAGTTCGAAAGAGGTATCAAAGTGGTTTTCGATGCTGTTCTTACTCGCGTGAGTAACGAGAATAATTTCTTTTAACCCCGCCTGCACACACTCGTTAACCACGTATTGGATTAATGGTTTATCGACAACCGGCAGCATTTCCTTCGGAATTGCCTTGGTTGCTGGCAGCATACGCGTACCTAGGCCGGCTACAGGAATAACCGCTTTTTTTACCTGACTCATAGTTTATGTCCTTTTATTGATAGTCCTCGACCAATGGCGTAGTAATGCAATCCGTATTCCGACATGATTTTCGGATCATACAAATTCCGGCCGTCGAAAATTAACGGAATGCTCAGTTTTTCTTTAATTAGGTCAAAATCTGGTGCCCGGAATGACTGCCACTCAGTACAAATCACCAGGAAATCAGCGCTATCAAGGGCTGCTTCTTTCGTTCCGGTTAACTTAAGATCCGGGCGGCTGCCATAGATACGCTGGGTTTCTTCCATTGCTTCAGGGTCGTAGGCCTGAACCGTTGCGCCCTGTTCCCATAACAACTCCATAAGCACGCGGCTGGAAGCTTCACGCATATCGTCAGTATTCGGCTTAAACGACAATCCCCATAATGCAACAGTCTTGCCTTTCAGGTCGCCATCGAAATGGCCGGAAACATATTCAAACAGTTTTTCTTTTTGGGTGTAGTTAACGGCTTCCACTGATTCCAGCACTTTCGCCTGGTAGCCCACCTGATTTGCACTACGAATGAGCGCTTGCACATCTTTGGGGAAACATGAACCGCCATAGCCACATCCGGGGTAGATGAACTGATAACCTATTCTGGGGTCAGAACCAATACCGCGACGCACGTTCTCAATATCGGCGCCAAAACGCTCTGCCAGGTTAGCCATTTCATTCATGAAGCTGATTTTAGTGGCCAGCATACAGTTGGCGGCATATTTGGTCAGCTCTGCTGACCGAATGTCCATCACGATAACTTTATCGTGATTACGGTTAAACGGCGAGTAGAGTTCGCGCAGTTTCTTTTCGGCGTTCTCACTTTGAGTGCCGATAATAATTCGGTCTGGCCGCATGCAATCGTTAACTGCTGCGCCTTCTTTTAAAAACTCAGGGTTAGATACCACATCAAAGGTAACCGCTTTCCCTAAGGATTCCAGCGTTTCGCTTACCTTTGCACTCACTCTGTCGGCAGTGCCAACCGGCACAGTAGATTTATTGATGATGATTTTATGATTTTGCATATGAGTGGCCACTGTTTCCGCCACTGCCAGTACGTATTTCAGATCGGCTGAACCATCTTCATCCGGCGGTGTACCCACAGCGATAAAAATCAGCTCTCCATGTTCGATACCCATTTTGGCATCGGTGGTAAAGTCGACCCGGCCGCCCTCATAATTGCTGGTGACCAGCGGCGTTAAGCCCGGCTCGTAAATGGGGATAATGCCGTTTTTAAGGTTATCAACCTTGGCCTGATCCACATCCACACAAACAACATCGTGGCCCACCTCAGCTAACACTGCAGCCTGCACGAGGCCCACATAGCCAATTCCAAAGACTGTTACCTTCACTTGTTCCCTTCCTTCTAAAACTCAGCGGCGCCTGGGTTAATCAGGCAAATCGAATAATAAAACTAAAACATTAAAGCATCATGACGTAACAGGCTCAACAGAAAACTTATTGGTCGGCCTTGTAACGTCCAGTCCGTTTACACAGGCCATCCTTCAACCCTTGCATCATATACTGGCGACGAGCCTTGCGCTGCTCCAAACACCAGCCGTTCACTATCCACCTGACTGGCAGGGCGATACAATTCCTGACTTTCCAGTACAGTGGAACATAAGAGCGGCGCAATAATATGAGGATATTGCGAAATTGATAATATAGCCGCACAGGACTACCGACCTTAAACGTGAACCCGAGGATACGCTTGCGGGATTCTCCTTGTTTATGGCGCAATAAGGCGTTTGTATCAGTGATGATCCGATACCCCTTTTGGCTCGCCCGCCAACACCATTCATGATCCACGCCATCTATAAATAAAGCATCTTCCATCAAGCCAATGTCAGCAAGCACGGATATCGGAATGACCTTGCCGGACGCGATAATCTGCCTGCTATGCAGGAAACCATGTTCATCGGGTACAGCGCGTTGCACTTTTGCTCGGACAACCCGTCCGTCAAATTCGCTGACGATAGAGGGGCCATAAGCCGCAAGATTTGTATAAAAAGACTGTGCTTCAACCACACGCTGCTGCACCGTTTGCAGTAACTGCTCAGTAAGGTGACTATCCTGATCAAGCAACATGGCATAATCACGCCCCTGTTGTCTGGCTAATAGCAACCCGATATTCTGCGCGTGGGCAATGCCAGCGTTTTCAGGACAATGCCTGAACTCAACGGAAGATGATAACCAGCTCTTATGGCTTTGCGGGGAATTATCCACCACAACGACCTGCCAGCCGTTGTTCTCCAGCAACCTGATGTTGTTGAGCAGAATAGGACGCTCAGGATAAAAGAGAATGATAATAGCCGAGAATTTCAATGCTTTATTATTTTTTCAAGTAGATGCCTGTCGAGCTTGTAAGCCATTTTGACAACCCCTGATGGCATCATGCGCAGACCTAATACCATGCAGGCATAAACAAGATTATAAGGTGTCAGGCGTTTAAGCCAGCGCATCGCCCGAAAGCGGGCCCGAAATTCATTTAATGATTTTATCAGCCCGCGGCGTTTATAAAAATCATTTACCCGCCGAAAACGCAGCAACTTATCTTTTAGATTACAAAAAATGTAGCCGGCCGCGGCGAGTTCAATCCAGAGAAAATAATCCTGAGTATTTTGCAGTGCATCGTCATAACGGTAGCCGTCAGTAAACACTTTATAACGAATACATACAGTGGGGTGATTAATGGTACAACGGCGTGGTAACAGACGCGTGATTTGTCGATTGGTCTGTGGCATCACCCGCGAGCCCACCTGATTATTTTGCTCATTAATTTCAATCAGGCCGGTACCTAAAATGGCAACGTGTGCATGTTTGGTCAGGTAGGTAATTTGCTTTTCCAAACGGTTAAATTCAGATATGTCATCAGCATCCATACGGAAAAAGTACTGCGGCTTTAACGATAAGGACCAGTCGATAGCGAAGTTCATACAGGTTGCCAATCCTCTGTTGGCGCTACCTTCAATGATTACCAGACGCTCATCGTCCTCAGCGTGCTGCATGATAACCGCCAGTAATTCAGGCGAAATATGCCCATCGATAACAATGACATAAAGAAAGTCGCTGTAGGTTTGCTGGCGAATACTGACAATTGCCTGATCCACCCAATCCGCGCAGTCCTTTTCGTAAACGGCCATAGCAACGATGGCGGGAATTTCATGCACCCGATAGTTGCTGTGTTTAATTGAAAAGTTTGGGGTCAAGATAAAATCCGGCTATCGACAGTAACGCGAAGTGTACCGGATTTTACAACAAATATGCACCACTGTGATGCAATTTATGCAGGTAGCAGGCGGCGCTTTACCGCCCGGAAAAACCGTATGATTTTCCAGATATTCATAATTGCCGCCCTGTAAATGACTAACAGCACCATAAATCCCCAGAACATGATGTATGCCGGAACCTGGTACACCTCACCGAGGATACCAATAAGACAATATCCCGCGCCCATCAGAAGGATGGCGACCAGTGAACGGCGAGAACTAAAGCCTGCCCGCATGAAAATATTATGCAGGTGCTTACGATCCGGTTTTAGCACTGACTGACCTTTTCTGGCTCGTCTGAACATAATGGCTGCCATATCCATTAGCGGCAGACCGATTAGCCAAACACCCGTAATCGGGCGTAGTGACGCACCAGGCCCCTGGGTATGATCAACCAGCAGCCACACTATGGTAAGGCCGACAAACATACTGCCGGCATCACCCATAAATATCTTATTCCCCTTGAAACCTTTGAGGCTAAGGTTAAATGCCAGAAACGGCACTATGGCAGCAATGATAACCAACGGTTCCATAATGGCGGCGCCGTTATCTGACAGCAATAGCAAACTGACAACACTCAACAGTACTACAAGACTCATACCGCCTGCCAGACCATCGATACCATCAATCATGTTGATGGCGTTAATGACCCCTACAACACAAACCAGGGTGAAGAAATAGCCAGACAAACCAAGGTAAACTGAACCAAAGCCGAAGATATCGCCAAGGGATGTAATGTAATTTTGCGCACTCCACGCCATAATCGAGGCGACGCCAAACTGACAAACCAAACGACCTTTAGCACTCAGATCAAATCGATCATCAAGCATACCGAGCAAAACAATAAAGGCGGACGCGGTAAAAAACAGCGGATTATTTTTCATCCACACGTCAGTTAGCACGCTGGCTACCAGTACTGCAACAAAAATAGCTACACCGCCCGTCAATGGCACTATACCATTGTGACGTTTTCTGTATGACGGCTGATCAACAAGCCCAAACTGATGGGCCAGGGGTGTCATCACCACCAGCAAAATCAATGCTACAAAAAATGCTGTAAATAACGGAATAAACTGCAGATAGTCCATCATGCCTTACTTTTCTCCACAGAATCCTTACCCACCTGTGTTCTCACGCCCACACTACAAACAGGAAAATCCATTTACTTACAAACTCCGTTGAGAATATCGCCGAACCTATATATGGCTACACCAGCCACCTGAGGCTTCGTGGAGAGGTCACTATAATCACCCGATATAATAGTAAACATTAGTATAACTGACTACCCCCCCAATTAAATTTAAATTTAAACGCACGTTTTTTACACAGTCGGTGTTATTTCTGTTCAGCGTTTACCCAGGCTGTTAATCAGTGCATGCCTTTTTGCTCGGTTATGTTATGCTACGACCACTTTTTTAAATGGACGCATTACTGTCAGGCAATGAGAAGACAAGTTATTTTATCCGCTCTACTTTTCAGCACTATGACAATGCTGGGATGTGTGTCACAACCTCAGAGTGTCAAGGCCAATCTGCCGCTGGTTAATCCAAGCTTTACGCATAACCTTAGCGATACTGGCACCGGTTTACAGGAAAGTGAAGCAAAAGCTATTCCAGAGTTAAACATCAATGCCAATGAGGCTATTGTGATAGATGGAAATAGCTACGCAGTTTCTGATAGTTATATCTCTGCCATGGGTAATCAATGTTATCGGCTAAAACGTCAGGGACGTTCAGGATCAACGGAAGTTCGTCCTATCTGTAACAATCAAACGCACTGGCTGCTATACCCGGCGTTGGTTTTTAGTAACACCCTATAAAGGTTTAATTCGCTTATGCGTATCTCTATCTGGTTAACGCTTACGGCTTTATCGCTATCTGCTTTCAGTAGCGTCCAGGCACAAACAGCTGAGCAAATTCAACAAATTCAACAGCAACTAAGTCAACGAGGGGCCGATAATTCAGCAGCGGCCAACACCGGCAATGCAGGCGTTAGCCCGGTGCAGTTGTCTGCATCCCCTACCTTGCAAGGCAACAGTCAGACTGGTACCCGGCCAAGCTCCGGCCAGTATAGTACACAGCCCCGCAATGGTCTGGTATTACCAGGCGAGCCGACTATGGATATGGTTTTTCCTCTGCAGGAAGCCATGGAGAATCCGCCGTTCGCTGCAAACCTGTTTGTCGGTGGCTTTGAGTCAGAACGCACAAACTCGGTGAACCCCAATTATCTGGTTGCCCCCGGCGACCAAATTTCAATTTGGCTTTGGGGTGCTGTCGATTATTCCGATGTTGCAACCGTCGATAGTCAGGGCAATATTTTTATTCCCAATATTGGCCCGGTTAATCTGCTTAACGTGCCGTCCAGCCAGGTCAATGCCACAGTTACCAGAAGCATCAAACAGGTCTATACCAATGATGTAAATGTTTATGTCAACTTACTGACGGCAACGCCGGTATCTGTTTATGTCTCGGGGCCAGTATTAAGGCCAGGCCAATATGCCGGCCAGGCAACCGATAGCCCGCTATATTTCCTCAAACGTGCCGGCGGCGTTGATTTTCTGCGCGGCAGCTTCCGTAGTATCGATATTTTACGCGCCGGCGAAGTCATTCACTCAATTGATTTATATAACTTTGTTACCGAAGGCGAATTACCAGCGATTTCGTTTCAGGATAAAGACGTCATTCTGGTTCGCCCTATCGGCCCAACTATCACCGTCAGCGAAGGCGCTAGAAACAGCTTCACCTTTGAGTTGAAACCCTCTGACTTAACCGGCGAGGCGCTGGTCGATTACGCCAAACCTGGTGACTTTATCAGCCACGTATCGGTCAGCGGCCTTCGTGACGGCGCACAATTTGCCCGCTATGCCCCACTAACTGATTTTAAACAATTCAGTTTGCATCCTGGCGATCATGTCGAATTCAAAAACGACTATGAAATACAAATTTATCCGATTAATGTAGCTGGCAGTTTCCGCGGCGCCTCAAGGGTCATGGTATCCAAAGGTGCGAGATTGCATCAGGTTCTTAGCAATATTGCGATCGATCCGAACCTGGCAGACTTTAAGAATGTGTATTTGTTACGTGAAAGTGTCGCTGATCAACAACAGTTGATTATCAATCAGGCGTTGGATCGTCTCGAGCGGAGCATTTACACCGCGCCGGTACGCTCTACCGGTGAAGGCTCGATTCGGGTTCAGGAAGCACAGCTGGTAACCGACTTTATCGCCAGAGCCAGGCAGGTAAAGCCCCTCGGTAAAGTCATTATTGCCGAAAACGATAACGTGGCCGACATTCTGCTGGAAGAGAATGACACCATTGTCATTCCAACCAAAACGGATTTGGTCCACGTTGGTGGTGAAGTATTAATGCCTCAGTCGGTAGTCTTTAATCCGGACGCAGAACTTTCCGATTACGTTGCCTGGGCGGGAGGCTTTAGCGAGAGAGCTAATGATGCCCGAATTCTGGTTATCCGGGCCAACGGCATGGTCGATTTCTATGATGTTGATGATAACTCAGATGTGGCAGCAGGCGATCAGGTGATCGTTTTACCTAGGGTTGATGCCAAAACATTGCAGGCAGTCAAAGATATCACTCAGATCATTTACCAGATTGCTGTGGCGGCCAACGTAGCACTCAACTAATGTCAGATATTGTAAGCGTCTCATTTCGCTCTCAACTCAAAGTATGGAAAAGTGTTTGTTTTGCACTTTTCCTGCGAGAGCTTAGGTCCCAGTTTAGCGACAGGCTAGGCTTAGCCTGGGGTTTTCTCGAGCCCTTTGCTTTCATATTTGGTTTATCTTACGTAAGAAGCCTAGTCCGTGAAGGAGATGCTCACGGCATACCTATATTCATATTTATGTTGATTGGTATGGTTGCTATCCAATCGTTTCTGCAACCTTTTACAAAAGTCGCCAGTGCATTTAGCAAGAATAAGCCACTATATGCTTTCAGGCAGGTTCAGCCAATATCAGCGCTGTTGGTGTCAGCATTTGTTGAATATACAATAAAAGTTATAGTTATTGTGCTGGCTATGCTAACTATTTACCTACTTGGGGTAACCTTCCCAGTTCATGATCCCTTACTGCTGTTTTTGTTGTTTCATCTCCTCTGGATTATGACAATAAGTATGAGTTGCATATTGGGCATCGCTTCTTCATATCTACCCGAAGTCAAAAAGATCGTAGGCGTATTCACCCGACCTTTATTTTTTATCTCCTGCGTATTTTTTAGCTTGCAGGATATCCCTGTTGAATATTGGCATTGGTTTACCTGGAATCCACTAGTTCATTTTGTTGAACTTGGCCGTTATGCTTGTTTTGAGTCTTATGGCGATCGCGGCGTCAGCCTCCAATACGCATTTCAATTTACTTTGATTGTGTTTTTCTTTGCTGTTTCGTTGTATCACCTGACCTGGAAAGGCTTGTTATCACGATGACTATCCGTTTAATTAACCTGACTAAGTCTTATCCAAGCCGTTTGGGACCCCAATACATATTCAGAAACCTCAATTTCGACTTCCCGACTGAGAATAATGTTGCCATTCTGGGAAAAAATGGCGCTGGTAAGTCGACCTTATTTCGCATGCTGGCCAAGAGTGAATATCCAGATAAGGGGCAGATTTATACCAATAAATCCATGTCCTGGCCGGTAGCATTGGCAACCGGGGTACATCCGCAAATGACCGGAAGGGAAAACACACGTTTTATTGGCCGTATTAATGATGTGAAAGACTTATCCGTCTATGAAGAAGCCGTGCAGGATTTTGCTGAAATTGGTAAACGGTTTGACTTACCGGTTAAAACCTATTCTTCTGGTATGCGTGCCCGCCTGGTATTTGCCTGTTGCGTGAATATTCATTTCGATATCTACCTTATAGATGAAGCAACCTCAGTCGGTGATCCTAAATTTCGCCGCAAAGCGAGGGAAGCTTTAGAAGTTAAAGCCAAAGAAGCGGGACTGATTATGGTCAGTCACGAAATGGATCAAATACGTGAGTTTTGCACCTCAGCAATCATCATTGAAGACGGCCAACTTAATTACTACGGTGACCTTGAAGAAGGTATCGCAGCCTACATGGAATAAACGAGCAGAAACATGAAACAAGTGCTAGATAATATTACCGCTCAAATTAAAAAGCGCCCTGTACTTTTGGTGGTTATCCCTTGGCTGATTTACGCAGTTTATCTGACGTTTATTGCTGCACCCAAATATGAGAGCACCAGTCAGCTAGTGGTTAAATCTGCCGATGGCGCTAATAGTTTTGACCCTTCTTCGATGCTAATGAGCAGCGTCACCGGAGTAGCCAGTACCAATGACAGTCAATTGGTTGTTGCCTTCGTACAATCTGCCGACATGCTCCACTACCTCGATAAAACGATAGGCTTACGTGAGCACTATATTTCTTCAGAAGGAGACTTTATTAGTAGGCTCTCCTCGAATCACAGCGAAGAGGATTTTATCGAATATTACCTTGCCAACACCGAAGTAATAATTGATTCAAACACCAGCGTGATTGAGCTCTCGGCCAGAGCATATGACCCTGCTTATGCACAGTTGATTAGTCAGACCATAGTTAAGCGTGCAGAACAGTTCATCAACGAGATTAGTAACAACCTGGCTAAGTCACGGCTGGCTTTTGCACAAAGCGAACACGATATTGTTGAAGAGAAATTACAAAATGCCAAACTTGCTCTAATCGATTTTCAAACAAAATATAACGTGTTGGACCCAAATGCTGAAGGTCTTGCCATTCAAAATATTGCGTTTTCTTTGGAAGCCACAATGGCCCAAAAGGAAGCCGAGCTGAACACCTTAAAAAGAATCATGTCTGACTCTGCGCCGGAGATAATCTCTCTGAAACGTCAAATCAGAGCACTGGAAGAGCAAATTAGCAGTCAGAAAACCAAAATCAGTGATGCCCTAAACGGTGATGAAAAACTATCGATTAACCAGCTAATGGCGCAGTATTCTAATTTACAGGTGCAAGCCGAGCTTGCCATGCAAGCATATGGCTCATCTCTGATGACTCTGGAAAATGCACGTGTCGATACTTACCAACAAATTCAGCATCTGGTCACCATCGAATCACCAACGCTACCCGATGAGGCCGCCTACCCTAAAACAGTTTATAACCTGGTTTTGTTTGGCGTTATGCTCATAATGGCTTTCATCGCGGGCCGCATTATTATTGCCACTATCAAAGAATTGTAAGTCAAACGCTACAATAAGATGATAACCGATTTCCCGCCACGAGCAGTGCTTTAACTAAGGTAGCTTGTGTCGGGAATCATCCTCTAGTATAAGAGGGATAACCCGTGTACAAGCAGCTCCTGCCTGCAGACAGTGCACCCAGACGATAATAAATTTAAATAAAAACTATATGGAACTCTGTTGTGACAACAAAAACTTCTAACGACACCAGGTTTTTCGGCCATCCTAAGGGTCTGAGAACGTTATTTTTTACCGAAATGTGGGAGCGCATGAGCTACTATGGCATGCGTGCTCTGCTTGTACTGTTTATGACAGCCAGCTTGCAAACACAAGGCCTCGGCTTCACCGTAGCCTCAGCCGGCGCCATTTATGGCCTGTATACCGGGGCGGTATACTTTCTTGGCTTACCCGGAGGTTGGCTTGCTGACCGTCTGATTGGCGGTAAAAAAGCCGTTTGGTACGGCGGTTTAATTATCTTCGCCGGACACATTGTACTGGCTGTCGACCTGCAAAACCTTTTCTTTGTCGGACTTATTCTGGTTGCTACAGGTACAGGGTTACTTAAGCCAAACATTTCGGCCATGGTCGGTCAGCAATATGGTGACGATGATAGCCGCCGGGACAGTGGCTATGCCCTTTACTACATGGGCATAAACATCGGTTCTTTGATTGCGTATCTGGTCACAGGTTACCTGCAGGAGAACTGGGGCTGGCACTATGCATTTGGCGCCGCTGCAGTGGGTATGGGCTTTGGTCTCGTGCAGTACTACTTTAGTAACCGTTCTTTAGCTGCAGAGTCGGTTGAACCTGCAAACCCATATGTTGGTGCAGCGAAACAGCGTGCCTGGCTAAGTGTATTCGGTGTGCTGGCAGCAGCCATTGTGGTCATTATCCTGGCACATATGGGCACCATTGTTATCGAGCCCGTCGCTCTTGCGGAAAAAGTCGCTATTATTTTCACCGCCATTTTCTTTGTTTATTTCGGTTTCATCTATTTTAAAGGTGAGTTAAGCGATAATGAAAAGCAACGTATGTGGGCCCTGTTTTTAGTCTGTGTTGCCTCTGCGTGCTTCTGGTCAGGCTTCGAACAAGCTGGCTCTTCATTGAATTTATTCGCCCAAAACTATACCGATCGCGCACTGGAAAGTGGCTCATGGCTGACGTCATGGTTTGGTATGGATGCAATTCCTACCGTGTGGTTCCAGCTCTCTAATTCACTGTTTATTATTATTCTGTCGCCGTTTTTTGCAGCACTTTGGATTAACCTTGCCAAGCGCATGATTGATCCCTCTTATACCATTAAGTGTGCAATCGGTATTGTGATTATGGCTTCAGGCTTCCTGGTCATGTTTATGGCATCTCAGTATGCGGCGCAGGGACTTAAAGTAGCTCCTATGTGGCTGGTAACTACTTACTTCCTGCATACCGTCGGCGAACTTTGCCTTAGCCCGGTAGCACTAAGTGCGGTAAGTAAATTGTCACCTAAGCGTTTTGCCGGTCAAATGATGGGCGTATTCGTGCTCACCTACTCAATTGGTAATATTATTGCAGGCCTGCTTTCAGGCAACTTTGACCCTGAGAACGTGCAGGAAATGCCAAACCTGTATTTGCAAATCGCCCTGTTTAGTATTGCTATTGCTATTGTGATTGGTCTTATGAGCTTTAAATCACGATTCTGGGAAAAAGCCGGTATCGGGGAAAAGACGCAATAACGCCCCCTGTGTTTTAAACACTGGCTGATTGCCATACAATAACCGCCGTGACGTCATGTCCCGGCGGTTTTTTATTAAGAGCACTTTATGCATTTATATTTTTCGACGCGCAATATTCCTGGTTTAGCTGGCCTGCCTTTAGCAGAACGTATGCGCAGACTGGAACGAGCGGCAAAAAAACTCACGGTTCCGGAAAAGACCGTACTGAACATTCTTAAACTACTGGTGATTGTACCTGCGTTTGCACTACTCCTTCGTGTTGCAGCAGACTGGACGTCACTTTTATGGGCATTGCTGGTTTTCCTGCTGTATCCCATTATTGTGAAACCTGTACAATACTCGTTAAGCGCCAAATATTTAGAATCGTTGTCACACAAGGATAAGCAATGAAAACAATACTTGTCACCGGTGGAGCTGGCTATATCGGCAGCCACACCGTACTGCAATTACTGGAAGCGGATTATGAGGTTGTAGTATTTGATAACCTCAGTAATGCCTCAGAGGAATCTCTCAAGCGCGTGTCAGCCTTAACAGGCAAAGCCGTAACATTTGTACAGGGTGATATCCGTGACACTGAGCAGCTCGATGAGGTGTTCTCAAACCATGACATCGATGCCGTCATTCACTTCGCCGGCTTAAAAGCCGTTGGAGAATCGGTTCAAAAGCCATTGGAATACTATGAAAACAATGTCTACGGCTCTGTCGCGCTATGTGATGTAATGCGCAAACACAACGTTAAGAACATTGTTTTCAGTTCATCAGCCACCGTTTATGGCGATCCGGTTTCATTACCGTTACGTGAAGATATGGCTACTGGTCAGCCAACGAACCCTTACGGTATGTCCAAACTGATGGTAGAGACTATTCTGACCGATCTGTATCAGTCAGACGAAGCCTGGAATATCGTGTTACTACGCTATTTCAATCCTGTGGGGGCGCATCCTTCCGGTCAGATTGGCGAAGACCCTAACGGTATTCCCAATAATCTGATGCCATATATCTCCCAGGTCGCGTCTGGCAAACTCGAACAATTAGCCGTATTTGGTGATGACTATGACACCCCGGATGGCACCGGTGTACGGGATTATATTCATGTAGAAGATTTAGCTAATGGCCATTTGAAAGCCATTGAACGTCTTGACCTGAATATGGGACTGGATATCTATAATCTGGGTACCGGTCAGGGTTACTCCGTTCTGGAAATGATTAAGGCCTTCGAAAAAGCCTGTGGCAAGTCTATAAACTACAAGATTGCACCGCGTCGTTCAGGCGACGTAGCAGCCTGTTATGCCGATCCCACCAAAGCGGCTACCGAGCTTAACTGGAACGCTCAGAAAACCCTCGAGAATATGTGTGAAAATGCCTGGCACTGGCAATCACAAAACCCACAGGGTTATTAACCCTTAAAATAACAAAGGCGCTTAACGCGCCTTTTGTTTAACTCTCTAATTATCTTTTGCTTCGTCCAGTGGCTCACTTTCCAGGTCCACATCGTCAAACAACGCCTCAAATTCGTCGAACTCTTCGGCTTCTTCTTCATCGGGCTGCGCATCGAGGTTTTTACCATCGGTCACCCGAAACTCAAGGTTCTGAAAATAGATGTTTTTAACCTGCTCGTAAGGGTCTCTGGCGTTTTCGATCTGCCCTTCCTGACCAAGCAGCTGAGCACGAGCTTCCAGCGCGCCAATGGTAAACCTTAACACGTTAAGATTACCAGTCATCAGGGTCATCGGAAAATAAAGGTTATCCACAATATCCCCGGTAAAGCTGCGCGGATCGCTGGGCCCCCGAGCGGGTAACATTAAAAATGGACCGCTTCCTACTCCCCACTTTCCGAGGGTCTCGCCAAACTCTTCTTCCTGCCGTTGTAAGCCCATAGCTCCCGCAACATCAAAGAAACCCGCGACACCAACCGTCGAGTTAATAACAAAACGGGTAAAGCTATCAAAAGAAGGCCCTACCTTCCCCTGCAAGAGGTTATTCAGCATATTGGCAGGTTCGGCCAGGTTTTCCACCGCATTAGAGAGGCCGGTACGGGCAAAACCGGGAACTACGGTGACATAAGTGGTTGCGGCAGGACGCAGCAGATACTTATCGAGGATTTCCCAGTTAAAATCCCACACAACGCGGTTAACGCTCTCCAGCGGGTCGCGCGGATCAGAGTAGTCAGACGGTGCGCTGGCAGAGTTGGCCTGCGCGCTGGCCTGTGCCTGCTGCTCAGCATTATTGCTGGCGCAGCCCGAAAGAAACAAAGCGCCAGAGAAAAGGAGAAATATCGAAAAGCTACGCATAGATAATGTCACATTAATTCCTTGTTGATTACGATGGTTTGATCGATAACTTTGCCGTTTTCCACAGCAGCCTCCGTAGTACCTTCAAGATCGCCAGGTTGAGCAGGCGCTTCCTGATCCGTTGAAATACGGGCAATCAGGCGGGCTGTTGAAAGTTGTTCCAGTGAATAATTAGGTGCCATAGCATTCTCACTGGTTAACGTCACAGTTAACGGTAAATTTTCTAAAGGTAACCTTAATACCGCAGCGGGCATCCGGTTGTCACTGTTAGCATCCTGGGCAAACACAAATAAAAACCCATTATCCGGCAGATTGGCTACCAACTCTTCACTGATTTCTACAGTCAGATTGAAGCCGGTGATGGCCGCTTTTGCCGGTTGCTCTCCATTTAAACTGGCCAACCTTTCAGTTAACTGCATGGCGATAGGACTGTCAGCAGGAAGCTTCCCCTCCAGCCTGGCAAGACTATCAGCCAATAGTACCTTATCGCCTAACCGGCCAGCTACAACTGCCTGCATTAGTACCAGGTTATCATTTTGTTGTTGCTCTTCAATCAGTGAGGCTAATAAACGCCGGGCGTTTTCAAGCTGAGCCTTGTCATCACTCATCATCAGTGCACGGGCATAGGTCATGCGCACGTTTTCGTCATCAGGCGAGAAATGCAGCGCTTTCTCTAGCGCCGCGTAGGCTTCTTCTGTCTGACTCAGTGCCATCCAGATACGGCCCAGATACATCCACCCCTGACCATCTTCAGGGTTTTCCTGCAGACGCTTTCGGATAGCCAGCGTCAACTGCTGAAAATCCTGCGGGGTAAAATTTTCGCCCTGCCCATCAGCCAGCTTGGCACTGAGCTTGGGTAACGCATCAAGCGCTGCCTGTGCGTCCTGTAAATGCTCAATATTACTGGCTTTAAAATAAGCAAAGCCACCCACGAGCAAGGCCAACAACGCGCCACAAGCTAATACAAAAGAAGCGTTTGCTGATCCGTTAGATTCCGTCTGTTGCTCTTCTACCAGCGATATTTTAATTTCATCGCTGGCCTGACGCATGTCCTGCTCACTGAGCAAGCCTTCGTCGACTTCGCGCTGCAATTCCTTTAAGCGCTCTTTCACCACGGCAATGTTAGCCTGGGTAAGATTTTCCTGTTCCGGACGCTGCTTTAACCAGGGTAAAACCACCAGCAGGATCAACATGGCTATCAATACAATGACAGCCCCAATAAACATCCACGACATTACTTATCACCCTGCTTTAACATCGCCTCTGCTTTGGCCAGCTTGGCGGCCATATCCTCCAGCGGTGTCGACTTCCGTCGCACAATCACTATCACAAACGCCAGCAAGGCGAATAACACTGGCGCCAGCCATAACCACATAGTCACCGGCGTTACCGGTGGCTTATAGCTGATAAAATCGCCGTAGCGGGTCTTCATGTAGTCAATGACTTCATCGCCGGTTTTACCCTGCTTTACCAGGTTATACACCTTACGGCGCATGTCATGGGCAATCATGGCGTCAGAATCGGCAATATTCTGGTTCTGACACATAGGGCAGCGAAGCTCCTCGGTAAGCGACAAAAACAACTGACGCTGCTGCGGCGTATCAAACTCATAGCTATCTTCAGTGGCCACAACCGATGCAGAGATAAGTAGTAAGACCGTGAGTATTACTGTTTTCATTCAGCTGAATTCTCCTGCGCCATTTCCTGTTGTAACTGCGCGTATAACGGGCCTACTTTATTGTTCCAGACACGTTCGTTGATATCACCGATATAATGCATACGGATCACACCGTTGTGGTCGATAAGAAAATGCTCTGGCGCGCCGGTCACGCCCAGGTCCAGTGCCGTATCACGGTACACATCGAAAATATGAAACTGGTAAGGATTACCAAAGCGACTGGTGATCTCTTCCACTTCCTGCTGGACCCGGTTTAAGGTCTTGGTACCAAACTCCGGATCAAGATCCTGATCGAAATATAAACCAACGATGCTGATCCCTTCCTGTTCAGTAAGCTCAGTCAGATAAGGCAATTCCACGGCGCAGGTCACGCACCAGACGCCCCACACATTCAGTAAAGTTACCTTACCTTTGAATACCTCAGGCGTATAAGTCGTTTCCGGTTTCATCAGGTCCGGCAACGAAAAAGCCGGCATGGGTTTGCCTTTAACCTGGGAATCAAGCTCCCTGGGATCAGAAAACAAACCACTGAACAAAAACACCACCAATACCAGAAAGGCCAGCAGCGGTACGCCGAAAATCATTATCTTCTTCATGCTTCAACCTCCTCGCCGGTTGCTACACCGCCTACCGCAGTGCGTACTTTAGCCACTTTAGCCATGCGATAACGTTTATCACTCATCGAGCATATTCCGCCAATGGCCATGATGACAGCCCCGGCCCAAATCCAGGTGACAAAGGGTTTGATATAAACGCGTATCGCCCAGGCACCATCGTCCAGAGGTTCTCCCATAGCGATAAACAGATCCCTGAAGATAGTCGAATAAATACCGGCTTCCGTCATCGGCATACGCTGTACCAGATACAAGCGCTTCTCAGGCTCAAGATGCACCAGCTTATCACCCGACTCGTATACATCAAAAATGCCCACATCGGCGGTATAATTCGGCCCGTTGCGTTGCTCTACCTTGCGGAAGGCAAACTCGTAGCCCGATAAGGTGACGGACTCGCCCGGCATCATACGAACGTCTCTTTCCACTTCGTAATTACTCACCAGCGTGATGCCAATCAGCGTTACCGCAAAGCCCAGGTGACCCAGAATCATCCCCCAATGACTCGGCGTAAGCTTACGCAGCCGTTCAAATGCACTGAGGCTGGTATCCATGGCAGACACTCTTTGCACCACTTCTAACGTCGTTGTAATGAGGATCCAGGCACTTAGCACCAACCCCAACGCCGCCATGTAAGTGGGCGCATCGTAGGTATAGTTAATTAATACCCCGGCACTTACGCTTAAGCCAAAGGCAATTAATAGCGTTTTTTGCACCTGAGAGGCTGGTTGGTGTTTCCAGCGGGTTAGTGGTCCAAGACCCAAAAACAACACAAAGGGCACAATCAGCAGCGTGAACATCTGATTAAAGAACGGTGCGCCGATGGAAATAGACCCCAGTCCAAGCTCTTTATGCACCAGTGGTAAAAGTGTGCCCAGTAACACTACCAGCGTTGCTGCGCACAGGAACACGTTATTCCCCATCAGTAAGACTTCACGAGAAAACAGTTGGTAACGGCCCGGGCTTTTTAACTGCTGTGCACGCAGTGTATACAACACTAGACTGAAGCCGGTTAATAATACCAGAATGCCCAGAATAAAGAGTCCGCGTGCCGGGTCGCTGGCGAAGGAGTGTACCGAGACAATTACCCCCGAGCGCACCAGGAAAGTCCCCAATAAACTTAACGAGAAGGTGGCAATAGCCAACAATACTGTCCAGGATTTAAACGCCTTACGTTTCTCCGTTACCGCCAGTGAGTGCATTAATGCGGTGCCCACCAGCCACGGCATAAAGGAGGCATTTTCAACCGGATCCCAGAACCACCAGCCACCCCAGCCTAGCTCGTAATAGGCCCACCAGCTCCCGAGCGCAATGCCTACTGAGAGGAAGCTCCAGGCGGCAATTACCCAGGGCCGTGACCATCTCGCCCAGGTTGAATCAAGCTGTCCTGAAAGCAGCGCCGATACGGCAAACGCGAAAGCCACAGAAAACCCGACATACCCCATATACAGCATAGGTGGGTGAATGATCATGCCAAAGTCCTGCAGCAGCGGATTCAAATCCCGGCCATCTACCGGAAAATAAGGCAACATGCTGTCGAATGGATTAGAGGTCAGCAGAATAAACATATAAAAACCCACCGACACCAAGCCAAGTACTGCCAGCACCCGCGCAATCATAATTTGCGGAATACCGCGGCTAAACAGGGCTACGGCCACTGTCCATAATGACAACATCAGCACCCAGAGTAAAAACGAACCTTCGTGCCCGCCCCAGACGGCCGTGACCTTATAGTACACCGGCAAACGGCTGTTAGAATTTTGCGCAACATAATTAAGCGAAAAGTCGTCGGTCACAAAGGCATAGACTAAACAGCCAAATGCCAGGGCAGTAAAACTAAACATGGCAATGGCCAGAGGACGGGCGGTGCCAATCATGGCATTGTGCCCTTTGAACGCTCCCCACAGCGGATAGACCGACAATAAAATGGAAGCAACCAGCGCCAGCGCGACGGCAATATTACCTATTTCGGGGATCACGAGCCTGTATTTCCTTGATTGGGGTTAACATGCTTAATACCTTTCATCTTCTCGGCGAGTTCCGGCGGCATGTATTCTTCGTCGTGTTTAGCCAGAACTTCTTCGGCTTCAATCACACCGGATTCCAGCAACACACCGGTAGCGACGATGCCCTGCCCTTCACGAAACAAATCAGGCAGGATACCGGCATAACGTACCGTAACCTGCGGACCGGTATCGATAAGATTAAAGCTCACCGCCAGTGATTCTGAATCCCGACTCACAGTGCCCGGTACCACCATGCCACCAATTCTCAGGCGCTGACCGACCGTAGGTTTTACCCCTTCTTTGCCCTCGACGATTTCAGAGGGCGTATAGAACAAATCGATATTGTCGGTCAATGCGAATAGCATCAGCGTGATCGCACCTACAATCAGTAAACCAATGCCACCAACGGCAGCGAGTCGCTTTTGTCGTCTTGGATTCATACTGCTTAACTACCTGTCTGTTGTGATTCAGATTGCACTGCCTGAGCCTTTCGCGCCGCCGCAATTCGGGCTTGCCGCGCTTGTTCTTCACGGGCATTGCGCAACAACTTTTTATGGGTGCCGGCACTGTCGATAACTACCCACACCAGCGCCAGTAAAGACACACCAAACGACAGCCACACATAAAGGGCATAGCCGCCCATGGCCAGAAAATCCTGCAAACTATCAAACTGCATGGTCATCTCCGAGCGCTCGCGCCGCCAGATCTTTCACCCAGGGGCGGTGATATTCTCGCCGAATGATTTCATTTTTCATACGCATTACGGTCACTGCTGCAATAAATAAGGCCAAACCCAGCAAAGCGATCAATAATGGCCACAGCATTTCCGGCGCAATGGAAGGTTTATCAAATTTACTGATTGTCGCGCCCTGATGCAGGGTATTCCACCATTCTACCGAATAATGAATAATGGGGACATTCACCACACCAACAAGAGCCATTACCCCGGCCGCCTTCCCCGCCTGTTGCTTATCTTCAAACGCGCCATACAGGGCAATCACACCAAGGTAAAGAAATAACAGGATCAGCTCTGAAGTAAGTCTGGCATCCCATACCCACCAGGTCCCCCACATAGGTTTACCCCAGGCCGCGCCGGTAAACAACGCAATAAAGGTCACCACCGCTCCAACAGGCGCCATCGCAATCATGGCCATAAACGCGGTTCGCCATTGCCACACAATGCCCACCAACGCGGCAACCGCCATGGCTACATAGGTACTCATCGACAAAATGGCGCTGGGTACATGGATATAAATAATCCGAAAAGAATCACCCTGCTGATAGTCCTGCGGGGCAAAGGCCAGCCCCCAGATGCTGCCGGCGATTAAGCATAGAATACCAGGCCAGAGAAAATAGGGCTGAAGCGTTACGCACAGTTGATACGCTCGCTCAGGTTTTGCATACGGATGTAACCACTTCCACATCAGTTTTGACTCACTTTAAGTGCATAAGCAATTGCAAAGGGGGCTGATGCCATCGCCAGCATTAGCATGGCGCCAATAATAGCAAGTTGTGCCCGGTAAGGTAATTGGAGTGCAGCAGAATCTACCGCCGAGGTGGCAAATATCAATAACGGAATAAACACCGGTATTAACAATAACGCCAACAACACACCACCACGTTGTAAACCTACCGTTAACCCTACCGCGATTGCCCCAACCAGCGACAATAACGGCGTGCCCAGCACCAGGGTTAGCATTAAGGCGATATACATATCGACCGTCAGGTTTAAAAATAGTGCCAGTAACGGTGAAAAAAGTGCCAGCGGTAAAAAGCTCACCAGCCAGTGGACTAAAACCTTGACCGCTGCAATGGCCGCCACCGACTGACCGCTCAGCATGTACTGCTCCAGCGAACCATCCCAGAAATCGTCACGAAAAAGACGCTCCATGGCCAGTAGGGAGGAAAGAATCGCTGCAATCCAGATAACGCCTGGTCCTATCTTTTGCAGGGTAACCGGCCCGGGCCCAATGCCCAAAGGGAAAAGCGTGATCACCATTAATAAAAACATCAGCGGCTGGGCCAGCTCAGAACGCTGTCGAAAAGCCAGCGCCATATCCCGCTTAAAGATACCGTTTATCAAGGTATTCATAACCGATACTCCAGCACTAACTCGGTAAATGGCCCGGCCTGCTTGCTAAGCGGCTGATGCGAGGTCGTAATAATTGCGCCCTGATTAGCAACATGCTCACGCATATGGGTTTCGAGCAATTCAATACCATCGGTATCCAGCGCGGTGAAGGGCTCGTCTAGAATCCAATAGGTTGCTTGCTTTAACCATAAACGGGAAAGCGCGACCCGGCGCTGTTGTCCGGCCGAAAGCATTCTTACCGGCACATCCTCAAGCCCAACAAGTCCTAATCTTGCAAGCACGTCGTAGGCCTGTTGCGCAATAAAATCGGTGCTGTGTTGAGCACACCAGAAGCGCAGATTTTCCATCGCAGTCAGCGCACCATTAATACCAGCCTTGTGGCCTACATAGATCAGTTGCTGATTAAATCTGTCCCGCACTTTATCGAGCGGCTCGTCATCGAGCAGTAACTGGCCGCTCTCCGGCGCCGACAAACCGGTTAAGATCCGCAATAAACTGGTTTTACCCGCGCCGTTAGGACCCCGCAGGTAGATGAGCTGACCGGGCGATAAGCAAAACGACAGGTCAGTAAACAATACTCTGTCACGTTTAATACAGGTTAAATTGTCTGCAGCAAGTCCTGCCAAGATGCATCCCGTTCTGTTAGCAAAAAAATCCGTCGCATTCTATCATAAACCAGCGGCTTCGCATCTTACCCAAAGGGCGGATCGGCAAATTTCTGATCTATTTCAATCTTTGGCACGATTGACATTATACTTAACTGTTGAAACTGACTGCCGATAACGACTTATGCAATCATCCAATCTGCCCCCACAAGCAAGCGCCGAAAGCAGTCGAGTCAACGCTGCAGAGTCAGCGAACGTGACAACCAAAAGCCAGGCAATTGCCAGAATTGCTCAGGTTTTACAGCCAGTGCAGATTAACGCCTCTGCCGCCGTTCAGGTATCAGCCTCATCAGCAGGACAGCAAAAAACTTCCAGGGCCTTACCATCGAATAATGCCAGCGTGTTTATGGCCACAAACCAGCAGTTACTGCAGGTTAGCCCTGCCTTCCGCGTGGCCAGTGCCGAGAACTTGTTGCTGGTTCGATTGCCTGCAGAAGCACCGATTCAGCCGCCGCAGGGTTCCGCGGTCCCATTTAAGAGCGTATTACCGCCGGATGCCGGGTCGATAGCATTACCCACGTTAGTAAAACTATCGCCGGAAACCGTTCGCCAACAGGTTTCCCAGGCGCAGTTTCAATCGCTAATGACGGCATTATCCCGAGCTTTGACTACACCAGTCACGCTACAGGCCACGGTTATTCAGCAAGATAATGCCTCAATAAGGGTTAATGCCGGTGCCCAGCGGCCTTTAATTATCGATATTCCGTTAGCAAAAGCGCCCAAACAGAGCGATGCATTATTAGCCAGTCCCTCAGGTAACAAACCTGTTTTACAGGCATCAGTAACGCTAACCGTTTCAACACGGCAAAACCAGCTACAAGTGCAAATTACTCCGCCTGCGTCATCTTTACAAACAGCGCAAGCGGCGCAACCCAGTGTACAAGGTTCAGCTTCAGTCCAGAATACGCCGGTTAGTTCATCGCGTGTTGTTAACGTGCCGCTGAACTCGCCTCTGGCGAATAAACTCACTCAGGCAGTGACTCAGCAAATGCCACTTAACGTGGAGCTGCCTAAACTGGCAAGTTGGGTAACTCAGTCACTCCCGCCTGCCGCAGCAAAGTCATTTCAGCAATTGAGTCCCATGCTCCCTGCGACAGTGAGTATAAAAGGCAATGAAGTAACCATTACCGGTAGCAAGACTCAGCTTTTAGCCGTTACTACAAATTCAACCACCGCTACCACGCAATTAGCACCAAAGGTCAGTCCTCAGCAAATGGGGCAACTTAATATTCAAAGCACGACTGCCAGGAACATCCCCCAGGTTACGATCAAGCCATTAGCAACCGAGCTTCAATCGAACGCAGGACAATCAACTCAACAAACATTTTCATTGTCGACGAAAGCGGCAGCGCCTAAAGCGGATATCAGCCCGCCTCAGAAGGAAATGGTGCGTTCTGGTGCACCGGACAACGTAGTAGGCAAGCCAGTGATACCGTCAGACGTAGAAAGTATTGCGAAGCATAAACTGGAGCAGCTCCCCGCCGAGGCAAAAACTGCACTCATGCAATTCATTCGCTCTGCCAACCGAATTAATGTCAGTAACACGGATTCGTTACAATCGAGTCTTAATGTGCTTATTACTGCACTGCAAAAATTCGCTAGTGCCAACCCGGCCCTTGCCAAACCCGTTAACTCAGTGATTGCGCAGCTACAACTTAATTTATCAGCGGCCAACAAACTGCCCACGGCAGAATCGTCAGTGCTTAAGCCTGAAGTCACTGGCTCTGCTGAGCCGGTGACTGCAAAAGCCGGTATCGACTCAGCTCAGCAAAGCACTGCGCTTAAACAACTACTTACATCACCAGCCTGGGTTCAGTCTCCGTTAATGCTCTCATCCCCCCCGGCCGGGCAGAACTTTTTAAGCGGGCTTATTCAGTTATTACAGGTGTCGCTGCTCGGCAGACACTTTAAAGGCCATGAGGATCTCGATCAGGCGCTTAACCGCCAGCGAACCTCAACGCCAAAAGGCAATGCACCAAACAGCCTGCTAGGTTCCATAACCGGCCGACAGGTAAGGGAGTTTGCCCAGCTCGACAGCCAGCAAAACCTGTTAAAACAGCTTAAGGGATTACTTGCCGGCCACCAAAGTGCCAAGCTTGGCAATATGGAACAAACGCTACAAGGCAATGACAGTTTTTATTATGTGCTACCCGGACTATTACCTCAGCAAAAGCCGGCTGAATTACTTATCCGCCGCGAGCGTGAACGCCAGACTGAACAGGATAACGAGTCAACTCAAACCCAATGGCACCTCACCATGAAGCTGGACATCGGTGAACAAGGAGAGCTGCTCACTAAAGCGAAAATCCGCGATGAACAGCTTTATCTTGATATTTATTCGTCGAATCAGGCATTACTGGAGAAAGTAGGCGTAACCCTCCCTTTTCTGCTCAAGCGATTTACCCAGCTTGGTTTAACAGTTGAACAGCATAAACTGCAATTAGGCAAAATTCCGGATACCCTTGCCACACGCCCCTATCAGATACTGGAGACCCAGGCATGAGCCGTAAAAGTAAACGCGCGGTTGGGATTAAATATAATGAAGCCGAACCGTCGCAGGCCCCAACGATTGTCGCCAAGGGCTATGATGATCTCGCCGAGGCAATTATTGCCAGTGCAAAGGCTAATGGCGTGCTGGTTCATGAAGATCCCTACCTAAGCGAATTTTTGACTACCCTGGATCTTGGCCAGTCGATACCGGAACCGTTATATTATGTTATAGCCGAATTACTGGCTTACTCGTACGTATTACAGGGCAAAGTGCCAGAGAACTGGAAACAGGCATTTCCGGGAATTGAAGAAAAGATTTAGAGCCTGACATCAACGCTCACCTCAACTATTTTCGAATCATGAACAGTCACCAATATTTTTATTTGTCATATAAAAAAGCCCATCCAAACGGATGGGCAAAACTATAAGTTAGGCTTATAGGGGGAGTTTCCAACGGGTGTTGAAAAAGGTCACTGTTATGTTAAAGCGCGTCTTCAGGCTCTACGTCGTCGGCTTTAATATTTTTCGATAACAGTAATTCTGCACGAATCTTAGTTTCAATATCGTTAGCGATATCCGGGTTTTGCTTAAGGAATTTCACCACGTTGGCTTTACCCTGACCAATTCTATCGCCGTTATAGCTGTACCAGGCACCGGCTTTATCCACCAGCTTTTGCTTCACGCCCAAATCAATCAGTTCAGCTTCTTTGCTGATACCAGCACCATACATAATCTGGAATTCAGCCTGTTTAAACGGTGGCGCCACTTTGTTTTTAACCACTTTCACGCGGGTTTCGTTACCCACCACTTCGTCACCCTCTTTTACTGAGCCAATACGACGAATATCCAGACGAACAGAGGAGTAGAACTTCAGTGCGTTACCACCGGTAGTGGTTTCCGGGTTACCGAACATCACACCAATCTTCATTCGAATCTGGTTAATGAAAATACACAGTGTATTTGAACGCTTAATGTTACCGGTCAGTTTACGCAGCGCCTGCGACATCAGACGTGCCTGCAAGCCAACGTGTGAGTCACCCATATCACCTTCGATTTCTGCTTTTGGCGTTAACGCAGCAACCGAGTCAACAATCACGACATCCACTGCACCAGAGCGAACCAGCATGTCACAGATTTCCAGCGCCTGTTCGCCTGTATCCGGTTGGGATACCAGCAGATCGTCAATGTTTACACCGAGCTTTTCAGCATACACCGGATCCAACGCGTGCTCGGCATCCACAAACGCACAAGTTTTACCTTTTTTCTGTGCTTCTGCAATAACTTGCAGAGTTAAGGTGGTTTTACCAGATGACTCAGGACCGTAGATCTCAACTACCCGGCCACAAGGTAACCCGCCAATGCCTAACGCAATATCAATACTCAGTGAGCCAGTAGAAATAGATTCAATATCCATGGCCTGGTTGTCGCCCAGACGCATAATAGCGCCTTTACCAAATTGCTTTTCAATCTGACCGACCGCAGCCGATAATGCTTTAGATTTGTTGTCGTCCACCGAAAACCCCTCGTTATTCTATTCTGATTGCGTTATCCGCAGTTGCTTTTACTGATGCAGCCGGTAAGCTGATCATCACTAAAATAATGACTGCATAATATACTGTATAGTTATACAGTGCAATATGCTTTTTTCTTTTCTTTATTTCATCACGCCTGGTTTATTTCGCAACTAGTCTGTGGTGCAGTGTTGCAATAACAAACGCAATGGCCTGGGTTCTGACCGCCTCCCGGTCACCCTCAAACTGGCGGTGGATTGTATCGGTTACACCGTTTAAGTAAAAGCCAAACCATACCGTCCCTACCGGTTTTTCTTCACTGCCGCCGCCCGGCCCGGCAATACCACTGATCGCTGTGGTACATTGTGCTCCGGTTTGCTGCGCGGTGCCTTCAGCCATCTCGCGCACGGTTTCGGCCGACACCGCGCCAAATTTATCCAGGGTGTCGCCACTAACGTTAACCAAAGCCTGTTTTGCCTGATTAGAATAGGTCACATAGCTTTGCTTAAACCAGTCCGAACTGCCGGCCACCGACGTTAACGCATAAGCCACTCCGCCACCGGTACAGGATTCCGCGCAGGAAACCGACCAGCCCCTTTGCCGTAGCGCCTCACCAACGGCCAAAATCTGTTCAGCTAACGTATTTATATCCAGTTGCTGTCTCGAAAAAGTTGAAAATGACTGGCTCATAGGAATAATACACTCATAATATTGAGACCGTATTATTGGTCAAAACCACAATCGCAAGCAACCAGCAAGCCGAGGCATTCTTGGAATCACACACGCCAATGATGCGCCAATACCTGAATATAAAGGCGCAGCACCCTAACATTTTACTTTTCTATCGCATGGGCGATTTTTATGAATTGTTCTATGACGACGCCAAGCGCGCTGCCGAGCTACTTGATATCTCCCTCACCGCCCGGGGTAAATCCGGCGGCGAGCCTATCCCCATGGCCGGTGTACCCTATCATGCGGTAGAAAGCTATCTGGCACGGCTGGTAAAAATGGGCGAATCGGTGGCGATTTGCGAACAGGTAGGCGACCCGGCTACCAGCAAAGGCCCGGTGGAGCGCCAGGTACAGCGTATCGTTACGCCAGGCACCGTTACTGATGAAGCGCTGCTTGACGAACGCCAGGATAACGTTCTGGCTGCAATCTACAGCGTGAACGATCAATTCGGCCTGGCCTGGCTGGATATTACCAGCGGCCGCTTTTTAGTCAGTGAATTTAGTGGCACCGACATGCTCACCGCCGAATTACAACGCCTTAACCCGGCGGAATTACTCTACCCGGAAGGCTTCGACTGGCTGTCAAAAATTGACCACATCAAAGGCCTGCGCCGGCGGCCTGAATGGGAATTTGACCAGCAAACTGCTGAGCAACAGCTCAACAATCAGTTTGCCACCCGGGAACTCACCGGTTTTGGCTTAGCCAATATTACCCTGGCCATTAGTGCTGCTGGCTGTATTCTACAATATGTTAAAGACACCCAGCGCACGGCCCTACCGCATATTCGTGCTATCACACTTGAGCAGCAATCAACCCGGGTGCAACTGGATGCGGCCACGCGCAAGAATCTTGAGCTAACGCGGAATTTATCCGGCGGCACCGAACACACGCTGTTTGCCGTGCTCGACAACACGGCCACGGCAATGGGCAGTCGCTTACTACAGCGCTTCCTGCACGCGCCGATTACCAACCGGGATGAGCTGAACGCCCGTCAGCAGGCCATCGGCGATTTTCTTAACGGCGATTACCCGGCACTTACCGGCCAGTTAAAACACATAGGCGATATTGAGCGGATCATGGCTCGCCTGGCGCTGCGCTCAGCGCGGCCGCGGGACTTCGCGCGCCTCCGTAACGCTCTGGCCAGTCTGCCCGAGCTTCAACAAGGCTTAAATGTATTTAGCGCGCCGCTGATTAACAGTTTAAGTGAGCAAATCAGCGAATTCCCCGAACTGTCGGACCTACTGAATAGCGCCATTATCGATAACCCGCCGGTGGTTATTCGTGATGGCGGCGTAATCGCCCCTGGCTACAACGCCGAGCTTGACGAACTGCGAGACTTATCCGATGGTGCCACCGAACTGCTGCGCCAGATAGAAACCCGGGAGCGGGAACAAACCGGCATCAGCACGCTAAAAGTGGGCTACAACAAGGTACATGGCTTTTTTATAGAGGTATCGCGAGCCAATAGTCATCTGGTACCGGCCAGCTATATTCGCCGCCAGACGCTAAAGAATAACGAGCGCTACATCACACCAGAGCTCAAAGAGCACGAGGATAAAGTACTCACCTCGCAAAGCCGTGCGCTGGCCCTGGAAAAGCGCTTATATGAAGCGCTGTTCGACTTAATCAATCCGCAGCTTGATGCCCTGATCACCAGTGCCGCCGCACTGGCGAAACTCGATGTGCTAATTACCCTGGCTGAACGTGCAGAAACCCTGGAATATCACCGCCCCACATTATCCGATGTACCCGGAGTGACTTACCAGCAGGGCCGCCACCCGGTGGTTGAGTACGTCATGGATTCGCCGTTTATTCCGAATCCACTTAATATGGATAAAGACTCGCGGATTAAAATTATTACCGGTCCCAACATGGGTGGTAAATCTACCTTTATGCGCCAGACCGCACTAATTGTGTTACTAGCCTATATTGGCAGCTATGTACCAGCTGAGTCCGCCGAAATCGGCCCGGTGGATAAAATATTTACCCGTATTGGCGCCTCAGACGATCTGGCCTCCGGCCGCTCTACCTTTATGGTAGAAATGACAGAAACCGCTAATATCCTGCACAATGCCACGCCTTATTCACTGGTATTGATGGATGAAATTGGCCGCGGCACCAGTACTTACGATGGCCTGTCGCTGGCCTGGGCCTGCGCCGAGTATCTCGCCACTCAGTTACAGGCATTTACGTTATTTGCCACCCATTATTTTGAGCTGACGGAGCTTACCCATACCTTACCAGGCGTACAGAATTTACACCTTGATGCCGTTGAGCATGACGACACCATTCGGTTTATGCATTCCGTTGAAACAGGCGCCGCCAGCAAGAGCTATGGCCTGCAGGTAGCGCAACTGGCGGGTGTGCCCAAAGCCGTGATCAGTGCGGCCAAAGCCCGGCTCCGGACGCTTGAAAGCCAGCACACCGTATCGGCCAGCGAGCAAACACTCGCCGCAGCGCCTGCCCAGCAGAGCCTGTTGCCCGAAGAGCCCGCTGATTTACCGGCCAGAATAAGCGCCCTTGAGCAGGCTTTTGAAGAGGTGGATCCCGATGAACTTACGCCAAAACAGGCCTTAGCGCTGATTTATGAACTAAAACAGCTAAAAGTGTAAAACTACCCAAAAAAACCGACTTTTCATACCCGGTTAAACGGCTTCCTGAAAACGGAAGTCGTTTAATTTCAGTCCCCTTGTATAAAACACCAGGAAACAGTATCTTTTAGAGCTGTTATAATTGTGTGAAAGCGCCTTATTGGGTATACTGTTGCGCCGTCTACACTGTTGTTTAAAAACAACGATTTACCCAAAATATAACCCAACGTCTTAGGTTTCGCATGACAAACTATATTTTCGTCACCGGTGGTGTTGTTTCATCGCTTGGTAAAGGCATTGCTGCTGCATCCCTTGCCGCTATCCTTGAAGCACGCGGTCTCACCGTGACCATGCTTAAACTGGATCCGTATATTAACGTTGATCCAGGTACCATGAGCCCCATTCAGCATGGCGAGGTTTTTGTTACTGATGATGGAGCAGAAACAGATCTCGACTTAGGTCATTACGAGCGTTTTATTCGCACCCGTATGACCAAACGTAACAACTTTACCACCGGACGGGTTTACGAAGAGGTATTGCGTCGCGAGCGTCGTGGCGATTACCTGGGTGCCACTATTCAGGTTATCCCGCATATTACCAACGAAATTAAACGCCGCGTTATCGAAGGCGCACAGGGTCACGACGTGGCGATTGTGGAAGTAGGCGGTACCGTTGGTGACATCGAGTCACAACCGTTTATCGAAGCCATTCGTCAGTTGGGAACCGAAGTGGGCCGTGACCACGCCATGTTTATGCACCTGACATTGGTGCCGTACATGCCAGCCTCCGGCGAGCTGAAAACCAAGCCTACTCAGCACAGCGTAAAAGAACTGCGCTCTATTGGCATTCAGCCAGACATTCTGGTTTGCCGTTCGGTAGGCGCTATGCCAGCCTCAGAGCGCTCTAAGATTGCCTTGTTCACCAACGTGGCTGAAAAAGCCGTTATCTCACTTAAAGACGTTGATAGTATTTATCGCATCCCGGCGGCGCTTAAAGCACAGAGCCTTGATCAACTGGTGGTGGATCGGTTCCGTCTGGAATGCCCGGAAGCCGACCTCACCGAGTGGGAACAGGTGCTGTATGCAGAATCTAACCCGGTGGGTGAAGTTAACATCGGTATGGTAGGTAAGTACGTTGAGTTACCAGATGCTTATAAGTCGGTTAACGAAGCACTCAAACATGCCGGCCTGAAAAATCGTTTGACGGTAAATATCCATTACGTGGACTCACAGGACATCGAATCCAAAGGCACCCAAATCCTTGAAAACCTGGATGCTATTCTGGTCCCGGGCGGCTTTGGCGAACGCGGTATCGAAGGCAAGATTGCAGCAGCCCGTTATGCCCGCGAAAACAAAGTGCCCTATTTAGGTATTTGTTTAGGTATGCAGGTAGCGCTGATTGAATTTGCCCGCAACGTAGTCGGCATGGAAAAAGCCAACAGTACCGAGTTTGACCCCAGCTCACCGTATCCGGTGGTGGGTTTGATTACCGAATGGCTCGACTCAGACGGCAGCACCGAAACCCGTGACGAAACCTCCGATCTGGGTGGCACCATGCGTCTGGGTAGTCAGCTGTGTCACCTGATCCCTGGCAGCAAGGTACATGCCGCCTACGGTAACGAAGAAATTTACGAGCGTCACCGTCACCGCTACGAAGTTAACAACAACCTGCGTGACCAAATCGAAGCGGCAGGCCTTAAGGTGAGTGGTTTGTCCACCGATAAACGCCTTGTCGAGGTCATTGAAATCCCGGATCATCCGTGGTTTGTGGCCGGTCAGTTCCACCCGGAGTTTACTTCAACTCCCCGTGACGGCCATCCACTGTTTACCGGTTTTGTAGCAGCGGCGCAAACGTATCAGAAAGAAAATCATTAATTTATAAAACCCGGCACTGACTACTCCCGCAGTGCCATTATTATTGTTGAGGAAGAAAAAATGGCGAAGATCTCGCGTATCATTGGACGTGAAATTCTGGACTCTCGTGGTAACCCCACGGTAGAAGCAGACGTATATTTAGACTCAGGTGTAATGGGTCGCGCCTGTGCACCATCGGGTGCCTCTACCGGTTCACGCGAAGCACTGGAATTACGCGACGGCGATAAAGGCCGCTACATGGGTAAAGGTGTAGAAAAAGCCGTAGCAGCAGTAAACGAGAAAATCGCACCGGCCCTGATTGGTATGGATCCGGTCGCTCAGACTGACATCGACAAAACCATGATCGATCTGGACGGCACCGAAAACAAAGAAACCCTGGGTGCTAATGCCATCCTGGCGGTATCACTGGCTGTCGCCAAAGCCGCTGCCACCGAGAAAGGCGTAGCACTTTACGAGCACATTGCCGACCTTAACGGCACCTCTGGTCAGTACTCAATGCCAGTGCCTATGATGAACATCATCAACGGTGGTGAGCACGCCGACAACAACGTTGATATTCAGGAATTCATGGTACAGCCGGTTGGCGCGAAGAGCTTTAAAGAAGCCCTGCGCATGGGTGCTGAAATCTTTCACAACCTGAAAAAAGTACTGAGCGCCAAAGGCCTCAATACTGCCGTTGGTGATGAAGGTGGTTTTGCCCCTAACCTGAGCTCAAACGCAGAAGCCCTGGCCGTTATCGTTGAAGCGGTAGAAAAAGCCGGTTACAAGATGAACGAAGACGTTACGCTGGCACTCGACTGTGCGGCCTCTGAGTTCTACAAAGAAGGCAAATACGTTCTGTCTGGTGAAGACAAGTCATTTGATTCAGAAGCCTTTGGTGACTACCTGGCAGAGCTGTGCGAACAGTATCCAATCGTGTCTATCGAAGATGGTCTTGACGAAAGCGACTGGGATGGCTGGGCGAGCCTGACTAAGAAAATTGGTGACAAAGTGCAACTGGTTGGTGACGACCTGTTCGTAACCAATACTAAGATCCTGAAGCGTGGTACCGAAAACGGTATCGGTAACTCTATCCTGATCAAATTTAACCAAATTGGTTCATTAACCGAAACCCTAGAAGCGATCAAGATGGCTAAAGATGCCGGCTTTACTGCGGTTATCTCGCACCGTTCAGGTGAAACTGAAGACGCCACTATTGCCGACCTGGCAGTAGGTACCGCAGCGGGCCAGATTAAAACCGGTTCACTGTGTCGTTCAGACCGTGTAGCTAAGTATAACCAGTTACTGCGCATCGAAGAAGCGCTGGCTGGCAACGCAGCTTACAACGGCCGTAGCGAAATTAAAGGTCAGTAATCTTAAGCTGGCGGGCAACATTGCCCGCCAACTTTTTGATGCTGTCCCCACAATCAAAACGCTAATGGCGCATTCCTCCGACCCGGCGTCTCCTCAATCCGACTTCTTTAATGCGGTCGAATCAGACACATCCCAACGTATCATCGCTGAGTTGTGTAACGCTTTATATGAGCGCGAGTTAGCGCTTATCGCCCAACAAGGCCCCAACCAAACCAGTTTATTGCGCCGACGTATTGCCGGCCTGAGCCATCATGTCAGACGCACTGCTCGTTTCCTGGCAGCTAAAGCCGTGCCTTTGGAACTGGATGAACACAATGCCAGCTGGCAGGCCAGACAGGCAGCGAAAAATCCCGCTCGGAGTAACGACACGGGCAAAACTAATGCCTGGTTTGCCGAACATGCCAAAGTAGGCCTGGTCGTGCCGGTATGGGTTCAGGAGTTCGATAATGAGCATCTAGAGCTCGACTCTATTGATCATGTGCAGCCAGAAAACCAAACGTTGCATGTGAATAAATTTGGCTGGTTTGATTTTAGCGGTACACCGGTAGAAAGCCCTGCCCGCTATACGGACAGAGAACACATCACCCTGTCACTGGTAAAGCCATCAAAAGCCATTATGACGGCAGCGTGCTGCGGCCACACCTGGAATCACAAAGGGCGCACTTCGCCCCGTACACTCACCTTACGTGAAATCTTACTAGTCAGTACCCTTAACTGGCGCAAGTTCAGCGAACCGCAACGCTTCGATAATAAATAACACGCACTGCTTATATGTCCTCTTCAACAGTTGTTTGTTTCTCAGCGGCATCATCTTCGGACTCATCCAAAGTCACGTCTTGCCATTCCACACTGTTTTCCAGGTTACCGTTGAAGGCCTGAATAAACGCATTTTCCAGGATCCCCGCCAGAGTGGTGAGAACAGGTGTATCAATATCATTAAGTGAACCGCTGATAGGAATTCGGGTAGCAATCTGATCTTTACCCTGATTTTCAAATATCTCGGCGATGAAACCGGAAAACGCTTCAGCAAGGGCTCTGAAAAAGCCGTCATCATCGCGCTTTACATCGCCTTTCCAGCTAAATACTTCTACATCATGCAGCACTGGCTTAGCATAGCCTGTAACCTCGCCCTGCTCGCTGGCCAGTTCAAAGGCGAGCTCAAGTTTTCCGGCTTCTAAATCAAAGGGCGCATAGGTATCCAGCAAATTCCTGAAGTTAACTAAGGCAATATCATTGGCCTGTAGATTGAGATCGAAAGTGGGTTGTTTGGTAGCCGGATTTAGCGAGCCTGACAGCGTGATAGTGCCCTGGCTTTCAGTGCTCGCTGAAGCATCCACAGTGGCAATCAGGTTGCGCGATAACGCGCGACTGTTGACGAGATTTTTAACCACAGCATTAACATGATGAAGGCGAACGCTGATGGGTGGGCGGGTGTCTGGATTTTGGAAGCGGATAACGCCCTGCTCTATTTCCAGCCGATCCACTTTTAATGGCACCAGTTGATCGGTCAGATAAAGCCACTTTTCATCCTCACCTGACTGGCTCGATGCATCAGTGCCGCCATCTACGAAGTTTAATTGCGGTTGCTGCAAATACACCTCCGCAACCAATGCGCCATCGAAAATTGCCGGCCAGAGTAAGCTGAAGTCAACCTGGCTGGCCTCAAAAAAGGGCTCATTTACTTTACCGTTGCGTTTCATGATCACCACATCATTGAGTGCATAGGCGCCCCGCCACAGCATAATATCCACATCCCCCACTAATCCGGTGAATGTCTCGCCTTCATCGAGTGTGTCGTTGATGTACCACTGCACCGTAAAAGGTAAGCTTAAACGAACAACCACCAGCAGCCCTAGGCCAATAGCCAGATACTTCACTCTTTTTGCTGTCTTGTTGCTGCTCACTATGCTTTCCTCTCACCGTTGTTATCACTGAGAAGGTTCAAGTTTGGTGCCAGCTTAGACTGTCTGTTCTGGATTTCCTGATATCTGTGCAATCTATTGAAATTCAGTAAGAAATATCGAGCAGAAATGAATAGCTAAGAATTTAATCAGTACTCTGCAAGTCGCTGACAAGCAAAATTTACACAACGCGGGATAAAACCGCCCTTAAACAACAATTTTGTATCTGTCAGAGCAACCTTGATTTTGAACCTTGATTCTGGCTGGTGACCCGTTTGGTGACCCGGTTGGCGAAATAAAAAAACTAATTTTTGTTCAGCTGAGAAATTTCATCCTAATTTTTTTGTTATGCAGTAATTTATAACTAAAATTTATACCGAAAATCAGAATCAGTGGTTGACCTGCTGCGGTTCAGGCTGTAAATTGTCGGGCATCGGAAAGGTCGCACATGCAGCAAACAACAGGTTTTACCAATGCCGCGTACGTTTATTCTATCTCTTCTACTCCTTATGGCAGCCAGATTGCACGGGTAGATTGCGACCATCGAATCAATACATAAAACCCGTGCACAGCACGGGTTTTTTTTAACTAAAATCAACGAGAGACAGCCATGACGAATCAGGTAAAAATATTTGATACGACCTTGCGTGACGGCGAACAAGCCTTGCCAGCCAGTTTAAGTGTAAAAGAAAAACTGCAGATCGCACTGGCCCTCGAACGTCTCGGCGTTGATATTATCGAAGCGGGCTTTCCAGTGTCATCGCCGGGTGATTTCAAATCGGTGCAAATGATTGCCAAAGAAATCAAAAACTCAACGGTTGCCGGTTTATCGCGCGCCGTAGCAGCCGACATTGATGCCTGCGGCGAAGCATTGAAAGTAGCAGATCAGTTCCGCATTCATACCTTCATTGCAACATCCGAAATTCACGTGAATAATAAACTACGTAAATCTCAGGATGACGTGGTTGAGATGGCCGTTGCCGCGGTTAAACGCGCCCGCAACTATACCGACGATGTAGAGTTTTCCTGTGAAGATGCCGGGCGTACCGAAATCGGTTACCTGGCCCGTATGGTTGAGGCAGTCATTGCCGCCGGCGCCACGACGGTTAATATTCCGGATACCGTAGGCTATACCACCCCAACCGAATTCGGCGGCATAATCCGTCAGTTATTCGAGCGTGTGCCTAATATTGATAAAGCCATCATTTCTGTGCACTGTCATAACGATTTAGGACTGGCAGTAGCCAACTCACTGGCGGCAATTGAAAATGGCGCCCGTCAGGTAGAAGGCACCATTAATGGTATTGGTGAGCGTGCGGGTAACAGCTCGCTGGAAGAAATCGCCATGATCCTGCAAACCCGCCACGCGCTGTATGGCCTTAACACCAACATTAACAGCAAAGAGATCAGCCGTACCTCTAAGCTGGTCAGCCAACTGTGCAATATGCCGGTACAGGCTAATAAAGCGATTGTTGGTGCGAATGCCTTTAGCCACTCTTCAGGGATCCATCAGGACGGTGTCTTAAAAGCGCAAAATACCTATGAGATCATGACACCAGAAAGTGTGGGCATTAACAAAAATAACCTGAACATGACCTCACGTTCCGGGCGTCACGTTATCAAGCACCGCTTACAGGAGCTGGGTTATAAAGATACCGATTACGATTTGGAAGCCATTTATGCGGCATTTTTGAATCTGGCCGACAAAAAAGGTCAGGTTTACGACTATGATTTAGAAGCGCTGCTGTTTTTCGACCAACAAAAACACGATCAGGCCCACTATCAGTTAACCTATTTGCACGCCACGTCAGGGAAAGAAATTATCCCCAGCGCCACCGTGCAATTGAAAATTGGTGATGAACTGGTGACCCGTTGTGAGACCGGTAACGGTCCGGTGGATGCCTCGTACAAAGCCATTATGTCGATGCTGGGTCACAACGACCTGGAAGTGGTCGACTTTAAATTAGATTCTAAAGGCGAAGGTGCAGACGCACTGGCGTCGGTTAGCGTTATCACTGAATACAAGGGCCGCCGTTTCCACGGCCTGGGCCTAGCCACGGATATCGTTGAAGCCGGTGTTAAAGCACTGATATTCGTTTTAAACAACACCTACCTCGCTGACCAGATTGATCAGCAGAAGAACCAACAAGAACGCGTAACAGGAGTATAAATGAGCCAGTTTAACATTGCCGTGCTTGCCGGTGACGGCATCGGCCCGGAAGTGATGCAGGAAGCCAATAAAGTATTGGATGCCATCGAACAGAAGTTTGCCATCACCTTTAACCGTACTGCTTATCCTGTTGGCGGTTACGCCATTGATACCGAAGGTGAAGCCCTGCCGGCCAAAACACTGCTCGGCTGCGAACAGGCCGATGCCATTCTGTTTGGCTCTATTGGCGGCCCTAAGTGGGATACCCTGCCACTGGATCAACGCCCGGAGCGTGCGGCACTGTTAACCCTGCGCAGCCATTTTGATTTGTTCAGTAACCTGCGCCCGGCCAAAATTTATGCGGGTCTGGAAGACTTATCCCCGCTGCGAAAAGACATCGCCGCCAGCGGTGTGGACGTACTGGTTATCCGCGAACTTACCAGTGGTATTTATTTCGGTCAGCCGAAAGGCCGCGACGGCGAGGGTGAAGAAGAATACGCCTTTGATACCATGCGCTATTCCAAGCGTGAAATCCGCCGCATCGCCGTAAGTGCTTTTGAAGCGGCGATGAAGCGTGATAAGCGAGTAACCTCGGTTGATAAAGCGAATGTACTGGTGTGCAGCCGCCTGTGGCGCGAAGTCACAGAAGAAGTGGCCAAAGACTACCCCGAAGTCGCCCTCGATCACATCTATATTGATAACGCTACCATGCAGCTGGTTAAAAACCCGGCTCAGTTCGATGTCATGCTGTGTTCTAACCTGTTTGGTGACATCATGTCTGATGAATGCGCCATGATCACAGGTTCTATGGGCTTACTGCCTTCTGCCAGTCTGAACGAAGACGGCTTCGGTATGTACGAACCGGCCGGAGGTTCAGCACCGGATATCGCTGGTCAGGGCATTGCAAACCCTATCGCGCAAATCCTGTCTGCTTCGATGATGCTGCGCTTTAGTCTGAATCAGGCAGCCGCAGCCGACGCTATTGATAAAGCGGTAATAGAGGTACTGGAAGCCGGTATCTTAACCGGCGAGCTGCTACCCGCCGATAAGCGCGATCAGGCCGCCTCCACCTCGCAGGTTGGCGACGCCATTGTTAAATCTATTTTAGGTCAGGAGTAATTATTCATGGCTAAAACCTTATACGACAAGGTGTGGCAGGCCCACATCATCAGCCAGTTGGGTGATGACAGCCTGATCTACATCGACCGTCACTTGATCCACGAAGTCACCAGTCCGCAAGCCTTTGCCGGTCTGAACGAAAAAGGCCGTAAGGTGCGCCGCCCGGACCGTACCTTTGCCACTATGGATCACTCAATTTCTACCCGCAGCCTGGCGCTGGATGCCTGTGGTCCGCAAAACAAACTGCAACTGCAAACCCTGGCCGAGAACTGCGAAGAGCACGGGGTTAAGCTTTTCCCCGTAGGTCACCAGAAGCAGGGTATCGTCCACGTAATGGGCCCCGAGTTGGGCTTAATCCTGCCTGGCATGACCGTAGTATGCGGAGATTCGCATACGGCTACCCACGGCGCGTTTGGTGCCCTGGCATTCGGTATCGGTACCTCGCAGGTAGAACACGTGCTGGCTACGCAAACGCTTAAGCAAAGCCGTGGCAAAACCATGCAGATCAAAGTCAACGGTAAACTGGCTGTCGGCATTACTGCCAAAGATATCATTCTGGCCATCATTGGTAAGATTGGTCACGCCGGTGCCACCGCGCACGTTATTGAATACTGCGGAGAAGCCATCGAAGCGTTATCGATGGAAGAGCGTATGACCATCTGTAACATGAGCATCGAAGCGGGTGCCAAGGCAGGTATGATCGCGCCAGACCAAACGACCTTTGATTATCTTAAAGGTCGTGAATTTGCCCCACAGGGTGCCGACTGGGACGCAGCCGTTGAATACTGGCAAACACTGTATTCAGACGACGATGCCGGGTTTGATACCGTGGTAGAGCTTGAAGCCAAAGATATCACGCCACAGGTTACCTGGGGCACCAACCCCGGTCAGGTTATCGGCGTCAACGACCCGGTTCCTGGCCCGGACGACTTCACCGACAGTGTTGAACAGGAGTCAGCCCGCAAGGCCCTGCAATACATGGGCCTGAAAGCCGGCGAGAAATTAGGTGATGTGCCGGTTTCGCACGTGTTCATCGGTTCGTGCACTAACAGCCGTATCGAAGATTTGCGCGCCGCGGCGCACATTGCTAAACAAGGTAAGGTAGCAGCAAACGTTACGGCTATGGTTGTGCCAGGTTCAGCGGCGGTTAAACGTCAGGCTGAGGAAGAAAAACTGGACGTTATATTCAAAGATGCTGGATTTGAATGGCGCTTACCGGGCTGCTCAATGTGTCTGGGTATGAACGACGACCTGTTAACCGCGGGCGATCGCTGTGCCTCTACCAGCAACCGTAACTTTGAAGGCCGTCAGGGCCGCGGCGCCCGTACCCATCTGGTTAGCCCGGCAATGGCCGCTGCCGCAGCATTACGCGGTAAGTTTGCCGACGTCAGAGATTTTCAGGAGTAATTTATGAGCCAGACTACCACAGGCATTACCACCCTGACCGGCACCGCCTGCCCGCTTGACCAGGCCAATGTTGATACCGATCAGATTATTCCCAAGCAATTTTTAACCAGCGTCAGCCGCGCCGGCTTTGGTAAGCACCTGTTTCACGACTGGCGCTATCTGGATCTGGAAGAGAAAGAGCCAAATCCTGAGTTTGTGCTGAATAAACCGGAGCATCAGGGCGCAGCTATTTTACTGGCCCGGGAAAACTTCGGTTGTGGCTCAAGCCGGGAACACGCGCCCTGGGCGTTAACCGACTTTGGCTTTGAAGCGGTTATCGCTACCAGCTTTGCTGACATCTTTTACGGTAACTGCATGAACAACCAATTGCTGCCCATCGCCCTGAGCAGCAGTGAAATGGACGTATTGTTTGCGGCCGTGGCCAAAGATGCCAGTGCAGTCATCAGCATAGACCTGCCTGCGCAAACCGTATCTGTAGGTGATACCAGCATGTCATTTGAGATTGCCGAACACCACAAAAACAATCTGGTAAAAGGCCTGGATGCCATTGGCCAGACCCTTGAGCTGACCGACGATATCGAGTCCTTCGAAGCCAAACAGCCTGCCTGGCTGTAATACGCGCTGAAACGTGCCTTTTGAGTTGGCACAGGTATAAATGCCGCCTATTTGATCCAGATGAGCGGCATTTTTGTTTTTTTCATTTCATCTCCATACAGTTAGGCTATAGTTAGCAAAACGCACACAGACATTAATAAGCCGGCCTGGAGAGGAAATGCTACAACGAATTGCCATCGATGATTTAACCCCCGGAATGTACGTAAACCGGGTGCTCGATGAGACCGGCAAGGTAAAAGTACGCTCCAAAGGTGTTGTCCGTTCAGATGCCGTGATTAATCAATTACGGAGTAAAGGTGTTGAGTTTGTCGAAATAGACACCGACAAAGGCAAAGCACATACCGCGGAGCCCTCTTCATCCAGCGCCGCGGAAGCAGCCAGCGAAAGCCCACCAGACAACGACGTTAACCATGAAGTCAGCAGTGAGCCACTCACCAGCGACGGCCTGAAAGCAGCCGAACAGTTATTCCAGAAAGCTATGGCAATACAACAAAACTTCCTTAACCAGTTAAAATCTGGCAAAGGTGCCGATGTGAATAAATTAAGTACGCTGACCCAGGATATTCTGGAATGCGTATTTGAAAACCAGGCGGCGATGATCTGCTTATCCATGGTTCAACGCGGTAATGATAGCCTGCTTGAGCACTCGCTTAATTGCAGTATCCATATGGCCATTCTGGCCGACGCTGCAGGGTTTGATCAGCAATCTGTTGAGTATGCCAGCCTGGCCGGGTTGTTAATGGATACAGGAATGGTGAAGTTACCCGCCGAACTCTGCGTGCCTGAAGAACAACTCAGCGGCACTGATTTAATGATGTATCAGACCCACGTCGATGAATCCCTGGCGGCTATAGAACATAGCGATGATCTGCCGGAAGTAGTCAAAGACATCGTCAGTCAGCACCACGAAAGAATTGATGGCTCGGGCTACCCTAAAGGCCTCAGCGGTAACGATATTGAGCCGCTGGCGCAGCTTGCAGCTGTGGTTGATGAATTTTCGCGATTAGGTATGCCAGCCCCCTTTGGCAATGCCATGCCGACCAGCAAGGTACTGAAAGCACTGGCTAACAACAAGGGCCTCGAACAAACGCTGGTAAACCGCCTGATTGGCGTTCTGGGTATCTACCCGGTTGGTTCACTGGTTAAGCTGAAAAGCGGCAAACTGGGCATTGTCAGCCGGCGCAACCCCTCTAACCTGTTACAACCACAGATAATGACGTTTTACAGTATCAACAGCGGCCATTTCCAGGAAGTAAAACGGGTAGATCTCGCCAAAGGCAGCGATGAGATAGAGAGCAGTATTGGCCCCGATGAGTTTGCCATAAACCTGCCGAAGTTTTTCACGGAAGTGTTTATTCCACAGGTAAGTGAATAAGACCTAACCGGCACAGAAATTACCAGTCGGTGAGCGCCGTCATGCTAAACACCTCACCTTCAAAGCGCAATATCACCCGTTGCGCCTCAATATTGACTATCTGAACACGATCGGCGATCCAGTCGCCTTCCCCCTTGTCATCACCATTCACCCGCACCCAACGGTCGGCTGGTGCAGAGGCGTACATATGGGCACTGAAATCCATTGCTGGTAAACGGGTAAGCAGATGCGCCGGTAACTGATCAACCCGCTGAATATCATCATGCACCGTCACAACTGTGTCAGATGCTGAAGGTTCTATACCACGAGCCTCTTCTTTTTCCAGATCGGTTAGTACTTTATTAAACCGGGCCATCAATTCAGGCGACACGGCCACCTTATCGCTTTCATTGTCTGCTACCAAGGCGCTTTCTTCAGCCGTTGGCATTTCTGGTTCAATCGCTGCAGGTTCAGGCGTTGCGGTCTCCCTGTCGGTGTTAGCCACCCTGTTGGTTGCTGTTTGCTCTGATGGGCTATTTTCTTCTGCTTTACCGGCCATCTCAGCGGCAGGCTTAGCATTCTCAACTGCCGCTACAGGTGAGCTCGGTACCGCAGGCGGCGAAACGACGACAGTCTGACTCACGACCCGCTCACTGACCGTGTCCGGCCCATCTAATAACGGTTTCAGCATTGCAGGGCCTACAGCCAGCAAGTAGCCGGTAGCGCAACCACCTATGGCCAGCAACAATCCTGTCATGACTGGCTTAAATAAGCGCTGCCATTGTCCGGGCAGGCCATTGACCGTGGGTAAAAATAAGCTGCGGTTAAACTGATCGCTGATGGCGCTATCGGCTTTTTGTGCACGGGTGTCGTATTGCCCGCGCAATAGCGCCTGAGTAGGTGTTTGTTCAGTGGTCACCAGCGCTTCATCGGTGCAGATCTCAACGGTTTGCTCAGGATCATATTCAATTTCCTGCACGCCCATCTCAATCAACCCCTGGATCATGGCATCGCTGGTGATAAGGCCGGACTTTTTGATTTTCACCGGGCCATTTTGCGCTGTCACCTGCACAATCATCATGCCAGGCGAAGCTTGTTGTATGGGAATGATCTGGTTCATGCCATGCCCCACAAATAGCCGCCCACCAGGGCGCTGAAGAAAATACCGGCGTATATCAGTGTTTGCTGGCCGCGCAGGCGCTGCTGTACCACGTCTTCACCTAAAATTTGTTCTGCCGCCGCTAAAAACAGGTGCTTTTTGACTACCGGTTTTTGCTGGGTAAAAGCCAGGGTCATGGCTCTGTCGCAAAGCAAATTAATTACCCGAGGGATCCCGGCAGTTACCCGGTACATGGTGCGCACCGTGGCTGCACTGAATACTGATAAATCGCCGTTGGCCACACTCAGGCGATGGTTCACATAAGCTTTTACTTCGTCGGCATTGAGGGGTAACAGATGATAACGTGCGGTGATCCGCTGCGCCAACTGACGCAGCTCATTACGTTTTAACAATTGCTGTAACTCAGGCTGACCAATCAGCACCACCTTAAGCAGCTTTTCGCGATTGGTTTCCAAGTTGGTCAACAACCGGAGTTGCTCGAGCACCTCCGGTAACAGGTGCTGCGCTTCATCGATCATCAGCACGGTGTTCTTACCGGCGTTATGGTTATCTGCCAGTTTTTGTAAAATCTTATCGGTAAAGTATTTCAGGCTGGCCTGATTAGGATCGGTTTCAATATTAAGCTCATCGCACACCGTTGCCAGCAGCTCAATAGCTGACAAGGTGGGATTAAGGATCATCGCCACCTGGGTTGAATCGGGCAACTGCTGCAACAACTTACGCGAAACGGTAGTTTTGCCGGTGCCCACTTCGCCGGTTAGCATTACGAAGCCGCCACTTTCCCGCAACCCAAAGGTAAGATGCGCCAGCGCTTCCTTGTGACGCGGGCTCATATACAGGTAATCAGGGTTGGGCGCGATGGAGAACGGATTATCAGTTAACCCGAAATATTGTAAAAACATGTTGTGCCAGCTGAACTGTCCATATGTCCGGTAAACTATCAGACTGTCGGTTGAAGTCAACAACACCGTGTTTTCAGGTGTTTACTCAGGCATAATATGCCCATTATTCAACAGCAGATTGTAAGCATGCAGGTTTATCTGGTTGGCGGCGCAGTACGCGACAAATTACTTCATCGCAAAGTCACCGAGCGTGACTGGGTAGTAGTGGGCGCAACGCCGGCGCAGTTACTGGCTGAAGGTTATACGCAGGTGGGCAAAGACTTCCCGGTGTTCCTGCACCCGCAAACTCAGGAAGAATATGCTCTTGCCCGCACCGAAAGAAAAACCGGCGGCGGCTACACTGGTTTCAGCTGCCATGCCACGCCTGATGTGACCCTTGAAGAAGACCTGCTGCGTCGGGATCTCACCATCAATGCCATGGCAGAATCCGCCAGCGGCGAACTCATTGACCCGTACAATGGCCAGGCAGATTTGCAGCAGCGGTTACTGCGCCATGTATCTTCGGCTTTTAGCGAGGATCCACTGCGTATATTCCGGGTTGCACGGTTTGCCGCCCGCTACGCTTACCTGGGGTTTAGCGTGGCAGAAGAAACCATGAAGCTAATGCAAGTCATGGCAACTTCTGACGATATCCGCCATTTGAGTGCGGAGCGCGTATGGCAGGAGACACGCCGGGCGCTAATGGAAGATAACCCCGAAGTGTATCTTAGCGTATTACAGCAATGCGGCGCACTTAAGGCCTGGATGCCAGAACTTGAAGCGGTCATATCAGATGAATCAATAACAGATTCACTGCAGCAGGCAGCAGCATCTGAACATCCGTTAGCTGTGCGGTGGGCGACAGTATGCTGGCCCCTTGAACAACAGTCTTTAGAAGCTCTGCAAAAAAGACTCAAGGTACCCAATCAGGAAGCCGACTGTGCGCAACTGGCGGCAAGAATTCTGCCTTCACTGGCCGAACACATTCACCACAGCGAATGGCTACTGGACGCGCTCAATACCTGCGATGCCTGGCGCCGCCCCGAACGACTCGAGCGCCTGATGCCGCTGTTTACCGTTGTTTATCCTAAGCAAGGGCAACATTTTAATGCAGTATTTACCAGTGCCCTGACAGCGGCTAATCAGGTAGATGTGAAAGCCATTATTGCTGCCGGGCATAAAGGTCCCGACATCAAACAGCAACTTAGCCAGCAACGGCTAAAACAGATTGAACAGAGCATCACAAATCACGGCGTTCAGCAGATTTAATGCTACAATAGCGCCATTCATGCGACAGACGTATTTTTATGACATTCGAACAACTAGAATTAGACGATGACCTGTGCCGGGCACTCGCGGATATGGGCCTGAGCCGCCCTACTACCATCCAGTCTATGGTGGTCCCTCAGGCCATGGAAGGTAAAGACATTCTGGCCTCAGCCCCAACCGGAACAGGTAAAACCCTGGGTTTCTTATTACCCGCCTGTCAGTTTCTGCTGGATTTTCCGCGCAAACAGCCGGGCGCTACCCGTATTCTGGTTCTGACCCCGACCCGTGAACTGGCACTACAGGTCTATGAGCAAGCCGTTGCCGTTACCCGCCACACCGATCTGATTTGCGGTGTGATCACCGGCGGTATTAACTACGGCACCGACCGGGAAACCCTGTCGCAAAACCTTGATATCCTGGTGGCTACGCCCGGTCGTCTGTTTGAACACATCGAACAGGAATCGGCAGATTGCCGTGACATCGAATGTTTAATTCTTGACGAAGCCGACCGCATGCTGGACATGGGCTTTTCCGGCATCGTCAATCAAATCGCTTCTGAAGCCCGCTGGCGTAAACAGAACATGTTGTTCTCGGCCACGCTGGAAGGCGCTGGCGTACGGCATTTTGCCAATGATCTGCTCAATGAACCGGCAATCATCGAAGCCGATCCACCACGTCGTGAGAAAGCCAAAATTCACCAGTGGTATCACCTGGCCGATAACCTTGAACATAAGCTTGCCTTACTGGAAAAAATCCTTAAGGAACAAATCACCAGCGCCGTGGTGTTCGTTAAAACCCGTGAGCGCCTGCAATGGCTGCGTGAAAACCTCCAGCGACTGGGCGTCAACGTATGTTACCTGCAGGGTGAAATGCCCCAGGACAAACGTAATGCCGCCCTGGCCAGCTTTAAATCAGGCAAACTGAATATTCTGCTGGCTACCGATGTGGCTGCCCGCGGTATCGATGTACCCAATGTCAGCCATGTGATTAACTTTGATATGCCTCGCAAGGCCGATGTGTACGTTCACCGTATAGGACGTACCGGGCGCGCGGGCGCTAAAGGCACTGCCATTTCGTTAATCGAAGCCCATGATTTTGAGATGGTCGGTAAAGTCTCGCGCTACATGGATGAGCCGTTTAAAGCCCGGTTTGTTGAAGGCCTGCGTCCTAAGCACAAAGCGCCGGAAAATAAGACTAAGAAAAAGAAAGCCAAAACGTCCAAAACCGCCAAAAAGAAGAAGAGATAATGATTATGTCACTGCCTGCTAAAGTGGTTCTGGCTACCGGTAACGCCGGGAAAGTCAAAGAGTTTGCCAGCTTGTTCGCACCGCTTAATATCGAAGTGTTGCCGCAAAGTGAGTTCAACGTCAGCAGTGTGCCGGAGACCGGTACCACCTTTGTGGAAAATGCCATTATTAAGGCCCGCCATGCAGCGCAGGAAACCGGTTTACCCGCTATCGCCGATGACTCTGGCCTGGTGGTTGATGCTTTGCAAGGTGCTCCGGGTATTTACTCGGCACGTTACGCCGGAGAAGACGCCTCAGACAGCGACAACATTGCGCGATTACTTACCGCTTTAGGCGAAGACAACGCAAACCGTGCCGCGCACTTTCAGTGTGTACTGGTCATGATGCGCCACGCTGACGACCCTATCCCGTTTATTAGTGAAGGGCAATGGCACGGCAGCATTACCCGCCATCCTCATGGTGAAGGCGGTTTTGGCTACGACCCTGTATTTTATGTGGACGAGTTTAAGTGCACAGCTGCTGAACTTGAAAAAGCCCAGAAGAACGCGGTGAGTCATCGCGGTCTGGCCATGCAACAGTTGCTGGCACGTATTAAAGGTCTGTAATGCGGTTACCCCCTCTGGGCCTGTACATTCACATTCCCTGGTGTGTGCAAAAATGCCCCTACTGTGACTTTAATTCCCACGCGCTGAAAAGCGGGCTACCAGAGCAGGAATATATCGCCCATTTACTGGCCGATTTAGAGCAGGACGCCCGCTTCACCGGTGAGCGGCCGGTAGAAACCATTTTTATCGGCGGCGGCACGCCAAGTCTGTTTAGTCCCGAAAGCATTGGCTACCTGCTTACTGAGGCGCAAAAACGCGTGCCCTTCGCCAAAGACATCGAAATAACGCTGGAGGCCAATCCTGGCACCATAGAGGCGGCCCGGTTTGAAGGATACGTAGCCGCAGGGGTAAACCGTTTTTCTATTGGTATTCAAAGCTTTCAGGCCAGGCATTTAAACGCGCTGGGGCGCATTCACGACCCGGCCCAGGCTTTATTCGCGATTACACAAGCCGAACAAAGTGGTGTTAAAAGCTTTAACGTAGATCTTATGCACGGCTTACCGGAGCAGACCCTGCAGAACGCACTCGATGACTTAAGCCAGGCAATAAACCAGCAGCCAAAGCATTTATCCTGGTATCAGCTCACTATTGAACCTAATACACCGTTTTACTCCAGGCCGCCGGAATTACCTGACGATGATATTCTATGGGATATCCAGGCTGAAGGTCACAAATTACTGGCGGCATCTGGTTACGAGCAATACGAAATATCCGGCTATAGTAAACCCGGAAACCAATGCAAGCACAACCTCAACTACTGGCGATTTGGCGACTATATTGGCATTGGTTGCGGCGCCCATGGCAAATTAACCAACATCGAGAATCGCTCTATTGACCGCACGGTAAAAGTAAAGCATCCCCGTGGTTACATGACACTTAACCGGCCTTACCTTGATCATCAAAACCAGGTTGAGGAAGACGATCTGGCCTTTGAGTTTTTTATGAACCGTTTTCGACTAGTGGAGCCCTGCCCAAAAGCCGATTTCGCGGCACTCACCGGTACCTCTCTCACCACGCCACAGCAAGATGCTATTGGTCAGGCTATCAGTAATGGGTTGCTGGCTGAAACAGCAAACGACTGGCAGGTCACCTCCCTGGGGCGTCGATACCTTAATACCTTACTTAGCGCTTTTGTTTAGAAACGCCGGTGACAATCAGATTCATTTCAAAAAATTAGCTGAATCGTAAATTTACTCTACTATTAACTAGTAATAACAAAGCAGCCAATTTAGCTGCTGCATTTTTTGCCAGGCAGGGACGCCAGCAAAACCCGATAGTTGCCGGAGTAAGTATGTCCATTCAGCGTAAATTTCTAATTGCTATCACAGTGGTCATTGCCGCTTTTGCGGTGGTGATTGCGATTATTACTTCTGTTTCAGCCTCCTCAGAGGCTGAAGATAAGATAAACCAGCAAAAAGAACAGTTGTCGGCCAGGCTGACAAATATTCTCACCGTCACTGATTCTCTAATGCACGAACGTGTGGTTAGCAGTATGAAACTGCTAAAAGAACGCGGGAATGAAATGGGTATTCCCTCTCAGGGTGGCGAAGTAATGGTGAAGCAGACACCGGCCACCCAACTGTTTATTGGCGGCGAAGCACAGGCCAATAACTTTGCATTGGTTGACGGTCTTACCTCTGTAATGGGTGGCACCGCTACACTGTTTAGCAAAACCGGCGATGATTTTATTCGGGTCAGCACCAATGTTATCAAAGACGGTGAACGGGCGATTGGTACCAAGCTGGCACCGCAAGGTAAAGCTATGGCGCAGATCAAACAACGTAAAGCCTATTATGGCGCGGTGGATATTCTCGGCAGTCCTTACCTCACTGCTTACGAGCCGATGTTTAATGCGGCTCAACAAGTCATAGGTATTTGGTACGTGGGCTATTCTGCCGATCTCAATGTTCTCGAAGAAGCCATAACCAAAAGCAAATTACTTGAAGAGGGATTTGTCGCTCTGAAAGACAGCAAGGGTAACCTTCGAATGTATTCTTCCCACGTTAATGAAAGTTTAGTTAACAGTGCGCTCAGCAATGCCAGCGATGAATGGGAAGTCACCGTAGTTCCGTTCGAGAAGTGGGGCTACGAGTTAATACTGGCGGCTTCAAATGACGAAAAATCGGCCTTGGTTACCAGTGCGGTATTGTCGATATTGCTCAAAATTATAGTCGTCAGTGGGGTTATCCTGGTGGCGTTATTCTATCTGATAAGACATTTTGTCGGTAAGCCACTGGATGAATTTATTGCAGTGATATACGACCTTGCTTCGGGCGAAGGCGACTTAACCTTTCGCTTTAATGCCAACACCAGCGACGAATTTGGCCAGATGGCAAAAGGGTTTAATAAACTGCTTTCGCAACTACAGACCACTCTGAGGAGCGTAAATCAGGCCACAGACACCATGCTTTCCCAGTCCCGGCAACTTAATGACACTGCGGTGAAATCCAGTTCGACAGTAACAGAACTTACCGGTGAAACCAGTGCCATCGGCGACGCATTAACCACGCTACAGGAAAATGCGCTGGCGGTCTCCACTAACATTAACCATTCTAATGAAGCCGCCGGCGCAGCCGACCGTGATACCCGCAACAGTGTTAGTGTGTTGTCAGCAACCATTAAGGACATTGAGGCCCAGGCACAAAATATCGATACGTCGGTTCAGGTTATCAATGAACTGGCTGCTGCCAGTGAACAAATCAGTGGCGTCATGGATGTTATACGTAATATCGCTGAGCAAACAAATCTACTGGCACTCAATGCAGCGATTGAGGCTGCGCGAGCCGGAGAGCAAGGCCGCGGGTTCGCCGTGGTCGCAGACGAAGTCCGCTCACTGGCCAGTCGCACCCAGTCATCTACAGAAGAAATCCGCGTGATGATTGAGCGCTTGCAACAGGGCAGTCGGGAGGCGGCTGATAAAATGCAGCAAAACAAGGACAATGCGTTTGCTACTGTGCAAGTGACACAAAACGCCGGCGAGTCCCTGGAGAAGTCACTGCATGCAGTGGCTACCATTACTGAGTTAAATCAGGAAGCGGCGACCATGGCGTCACGGCAGGCCAGCATCACCGAGGATGTGGCCAAACGTCTGAGCAGTATTCAGGATGTGGGCAATCAGAACAGTGAATACGCCCGCCAGGTTGCGCAAAACTGTGCGCAACTGGTCGACGAAATCAGCAGCATGCAGCAACAACTTAAACGCTACCGGTTTTAACTTGTCGTCTTCGCTTGTTGTGCCATCAGAGCATCAATGATTTCCCGGTTAGCTGCCGGGAAGTCATCGTAATTCAGGTTATCCAGTGCCAGCCATTTACCCGACTGGCCTTCGGCACCGGTGGGTTCGCCGTCGAACCCGGTAACAGTGTACACATGCAAACGTACACACTTATCACCGTAATCGTGCTCAATGAGTATAAGTGAATCACACTGCGTGGTTACAATGGCCACTTCTTCCTGCAATTCTCTGCCCAGCGCAAGCTCCGGTGATTCGCCTGGCTCGACTTTGCCGCCGGGAAACTCCCACTTACCGCCCTGATGCTTATCACTGGCGCGTAAACAGACAAAGGCTTGGTTATCGCGCAGGATTACCCCTACTGCCACATCGATGTATTTCATATCTCATTACCTGTTTTGCTCAAAAAAAAGGCTGGCAACCTGCTCACCACAGATAACCAGCCTCTTATTCAGCGCTTTCGGTTTAACTTAATTTACCGTGACACTGCTTGTATTTTTTGCCTGAACCACAGGGGCAAGGATCATTACGACCGACTTTTGGCCCCTGTCGCATGGCTGCCTGAGGGCCGCTCACGTCTTCTGATGGCTTACCGTCAGCTTCGGCATGCTGGAAGTTCTTAGGTACATCGTCGGCCTGACGACGTTGCTCTTCCACTTTCTCAACATCCGATTCAGCGCGAACCTGCACCCGGCTTAAAATGGTAATTACCTCAAGCTTAAGCCCTTCCAGCATATTCGAGAATAACTCAAAAGCTTCACGCTTATATTCCTGCTTAGGATTTTTCTGAGCGTAACCGCGCAAGTGAATGCCCTGACGCAGATGGTCCATGGCGGCCAGGTGCTCTTTCCAGTTACTGTCGAGGTTCTGCAGCATCACCGCTTTTTCAAACTGACGCAGTACCTGCTCACCCACCATGTCTTCTTTGGCTTTGTAAGCTGCGTTTAACTCATCCAGAATTTTCTCACGCAGTTTTTCTTCATACAGTTTGTCGTCTGCATCCAGCCATTGCTGAATTGGCGCGTCCAGTGCAAAGTCTGCCTTAAGACGCTGCTCCAGCCCGGGCACATCCCACATTTCTTCCAGCGACTGGGGTGGAATGTACTCATCTACCACGCCACTGATAACGTCTTCGCGGATTGCCTGTACAGTTTCACTGATGTCCGACTCATCCAGCAGTTCGTTGCGCTGCTCGTAAATCACCTTACGTTGATCGTTGGCAACATCGTCGTACTCCAGCAACTGCTTACGAATATCAAAGTTGCGTCCTTCTACCTTGCGCTGGGCGTTTTCAATTGCGCGGGTTACCCATGGATGCTCGATAGCTTCGCCTTTTTCCATGCCCAGACGTTTCATCATGCTGGCCATTTTTTCTGAGGCGAAAATACGCATCAGGGCATCATCCAGTGACAGATAAAAACGTGATGACCCAGGGTCACCCTGACGACCAGCACGACCACGTAACTGGTTATCGATACGACGTGACTCATGGCGCTCGGTACCAATAATGTGCAGGCCACCGGCAGCCAGTACGGTCTCGTGGTCTTTTTCCCACTGCTCTTTAATTTTCTGAATCTGGGCTTCGGTTGGATTTTCCAGCTTATCGACTTCCGCCTGCCAGTTACCACCAAGCACAATATCGGTACCACGGCCCGCCATGTTGGTAGCAATAGTTACCGCGCCGGGCCGACCGGCCTGCGCAACGATATCGGCTTCCTGAGCATGGAACTTGGCATTCAGTACCTTATGGGGAATCTTTTCTTTCTTGAGAATACGTGACAGCAACTCAGAGTTTTCGATAGACACCGTACCTACCAGCGTAGGCTGACCACGCTTAACGCAGCGGCGAATATCTTCGACGATGGCGTCGTATTTTTCCTGAGCCGTCAGGTAGATTAAATCTGCCTTATCATCCCGCACCATGGCGCGGTTGGTAGGAATAACCACTGTTTCGAGGCTGTAGATATGATTAAATTCGAAGGCTTCGGTGTCAGCCGTACCTGTCATACCCGACAGTTTTTCGTATAAACGGAAATAGTTCTGGAAAGTAATGGATGCCAGAGTCTGGTTTTCGTTCTGAATCTTCACGCCTTCTTTGGCTTCAACCGCCTGGTGTAAACCTTCTGACCAGCGTCTGCCTTCCATTGTACGGCCGGTATGCTCATCAACAATAACAATGTTATCGTCTTTGACGATGTAGTCGACGTCTTTGGTAAACAGCTTGTGGGCACGCAAGGCCGCGTTGACGTGGTGCAGTAATGAAATATTACCGGCATCAAATAACGATTCTTCTTCGTTAAGCAGACCTTCACGTTTCATTATTTCTTCAACGTGAATTTGACCGTGTTCTGTCAGGTGAATTTGCTTGGCTTTTTCATCGATAGTGAAGTCACCATCGCCATGCTTACCTTCTTCGTCTTCTTTGTCTTGTCTGGTCAGCTCAGGAATTATCTGATTAATGCGTAAGTACAGCTCTGAACTGTCTTCGGCGGCACCAGAGATGATCAGCGGCGTACGGGCTTCATCAATCAGGATGGAGTCCACTTCGTCGATTACCGCATAATAGAGTTCACGCTGCACACGATCCTGGGGGCTAAACGCCATGTTATCGCGCAGGTAATCAAAACCAAATTCGTTGTTAGTACCGTAAGTAATATCTGCCTGATAAGCCTCGCGCTTCTGCTCCGGCGCTAGTCCTGGCACGTTACATCCCACGGTCAAGCCCAGATATTCAAATAAACTGCGGCTCCAGTTTGCATCCCGTTTGGCCAGGTAATCGTTCACGGTAATCACGTGAACACCACGGCCGGTGAGTGCATTTAAGTAAGTGGGTAAGGTAGAGGTCAGCGTTTTACCTTCACCGGTACGCATCTCGGCAATTTTACCGGAGTGCAGTACCTGTCCACCAAGCATCTGAACATCGAAGTGGCGCATGCCATACACACGTTTGCTGGCCTCACGAACGGTTGCGAATGCTTCGATAAGAATATCATCGAGACTCGCGCCGTCTTTCAGGCGTTGCTGAAACTCTGCCGTCTTCTGCTTTAGCGCAGCATCATCAAGGGCTTCGTATTCTGCTTCCAGCGCATTAATGGCATTGACGTGCTTTTGTAATTTTTTTAATAGTCGATCGTTACGACTGCCAAATACTTTCCTGAGCATGCTTGCAAACATTGTGTTGGTATTTCCACTTCTGTGATTTATCAAAAACAAAAAAATCTGATCGGCAGATTAATCTGTCGCGTTACAATAGATTGATTGGCGTGTAATAGAGGCTTACGCTATTTTTTGTAAACGTAAGGGAGTGGATCGACTTTCTGACCTGCTTTAATGACTTCGTAATGGACATGGGCGCCGGTAGAACGTCCGGTACTCCCCATTAGCGCGATGACCTGGCCCTTCGTAACCAAATCACCCTTATTAACCAGCAGAGTCTGATTGTGGCCATAGCGCGTTACTAAACCATCGCCGTGTTCTATTTCCACGAGATGTCCGTAACCGTACCGATCGCCTGACCAGGTCACTATGCCTGCCGCGGTGGCAACAACATCGTCACCTACTTCACCGGCAAAGTCTAATCCGTTGTGCATGGCCGGTTGTCCGGTAAAGGGATCCGTGCGCATGCCATAGTAGGATGATAACCATCCTGTCTCTATCGGGCGTCCCGACAAACTAATCTGTTCATCTATATGGTGCCCGGTAACCAATCTTTCAAGTGCGGCCAGTTGCTGCTGCTTATGCTTTAACTGACTGCTTAATGCTTTTATCGGCGATAACAACCGCCGTTCTTCGTCTTCCAACTGACTATTTATGCTGGCTGACGCCAGCCCGAAATCGCCTACCGACTGCTCGTCTACACCCATCGCTTTAGCCAGTACCTGAGTTTTCGCGTCTATTTTATCCAGCGAGTTTTGCATTGCCATTAGTTGCGCCGCCAATGCCTTAACCTGTTCATCGGTTGCGGCAGCAAGGGAATCTACCTGCTGCTGTTCGGCTTCCAGAATATTCTGGGCAACTTTTACGCGGGCAAGGTTTTCAAAGGAAGAGTCGGTAGAACGACTGGATACAAGAAGAAACAGTGACGATAACACGGTAAGGCTCACTATCGAGCGCACACTGATGCTGCGCCTGATGCGTTTATGCTTACCAATAAATGTCACGGTTAGTTTCATTTTGAAGTCTTTTTTATCTTTCAAATCTGAGCCAGCGGTGCAATATCAGCCAGCTTAACTATTATGGTTCGCTATTCTAGCGACATTCACCCCTATTAAACAACAAAAAAGCCGCCACGAGGGCGGCTTTTTCAGCATAAAGTATCAAGCCATAGCGGGTTGCGCGTAGCGAATTGGCGCTTCGTCCTGCGACTCATAGGTGATGTATTCCCAACAATCACTCTGCGCGAGTACCGCATTCAGCAACTTGTTGTTAAGACCATGGCCGGTTTTATATGCCGCCAGCTCACCAATGATACTGTGACCACCTAAATACAGGTCACCGATGGCGTCGAGGATTTTATGTTTGAGGAACTCATCATCATAACGCAAACCTTCCGGATTCAGTACCCGGTAGTCATCCAGCGCGACGGCATTTTCCATGCTGCCTCCGAGGGCCAGATTGTTGGCGTTCATGTATTCCAGATCGCGCATAAAACCAAAGGTACGGGCACGGCTCACCTCGCTCACATAAGAGCACGAATCAAAATCCATTACCATATGCTGGCGAGTCTGGCTGATAACCGGGTGTTCAAAGTCAATCTGGAAATCAACCCGGAAGCCGTCATACGGACGTAGTTCTGCCCATTTGTCGCCGTCTTCTACACGAACGGGTTTGGTAATGCGAATAAAGCGCTTAGGCGCATTTAATTCTTCAATACCAGCCGACTGCAGCAAGAACACAAACGGACTCGCACTGCCGTCCATAATCGGCAGTTCATTGCTGTTAACTTCAACAATGATGTTATCGATACCCAGTCCGGCCAATGCTGACGCTAAGTGTTCCACGGTATGAATGCTCACACCGTCGTCATTATTCAGACAGGTACACAGCATGGTATTCCCAACCGCGTTCGCGCGGGAGTGAATGTCCACATGCGGTTCAAGGTCAATACGCCGAAACACGATTCCCGTGTTCGCAGGCGCAGGCCGGAGAGTCATCGTGACCTTGTCCCCTTTGTGCAAACCTATGCCAGTTTCCTGGACTGCATGTTTAATTGTACGTTGTCTAATCATGGCTTTAAAAAACACCTAACCTAAAGCGGCCGAACATTATAGTTAGCCATCACTTACTTGTCAAAAGTATCGGTCACTTTATGAACAATATTAACCTTTTGACCAAGCACCCTGTAAATTTTTGTTTACCGTTCTAGTCTGCCTGCTTACGCAGGAAAGCCGGAATATCCAGGTATTCAAGGTCATTGCCAGGCTGCGCATTTTCATCCGCTTTCAGCGCCTGGTTACCTTCAGTACCGCCTACCGCACGGGATTCACCGCTGGACTGGAACTCACGGGCTGAAGCACTCAGGCGTGAACCTTCAGAGCTCACCAGTGAGATGTCAGGCTTACGCTCCGCACCAATCCCGGTTGCCACCACGGTAACCCGCAGTTCTTCGGTCATTTCCATGTCGATAACGGTACCCACTACTACCGTAGCGTTCTCGGAGGCAAATGCTTTAACCGCATTACCCACCGTTTCGAACTCGTCAATGGCGAAATCAGGGCCCGCGGTGATATTCACCAGAATACCGCGCGCACCAGACAGATCGATGTCTTCCAGAAGCGGGCTGGCAATCGCTGCTTCTGCTGCTTCTTCAGCACGGTCCGGACCTGAGGCTGAACCGCTGCCCATCATGGCTTTACCCATTTCAGACATTACAGTACGTACGTCAGCGAAATCCACGTTGATCAAACCAGGGCGGGTAATCAGTTCAGCAATCCCCTGCACTGCACCACGTAATACGTCATTAGCAGCACTAAACGCTTGTAACAGCGGCGTACCCGGGCCCATCACTTTCAGCAACTTCTCATTGGGAATAGTAATCAGCGAGTCAACGTTGCGAGCCAGTTCATCAGTGCCCTGGTTAGCAAAATCAGTCCGCTTTTTACCTTCAAATGGAAACGGCTTGGTAACCACAGCAACCGTCAGGATGCCCATTTCACGGGCAATCTTGGCCACTTCCGGCGCGGCACCAGTACCAGTACCACCACCCATACCTGCGGTGATAAATACCATATCAGCACCATCCAGCGCCTGGCGGATAGTTTCGCGATCTTCCTGTGCGGCTTCACGACCCTTGTTAGGATCAGCACCTGCACCCAGACCTTTAGTCACATTTGAGCCAATCTGCAGAGTGACATCTGCAGAAGAGCTACGTAACACCTGTGCATCAGTGTTTACTGCAATAAATTCTACGCCTTCAATGCTCTGAGACACCATGTGCTCAACCGCATTGCCACCGCCGCCACCGACACCGATGACTTTGATTACGGCTTCTTCGCCGTGGCTATCCATTAATTCAAACATACTTACTCTCCGGTTCTGTACGTCTTTCTAACACTTGAGTTCACCTGCATATTGAGCATTCCATGACTCTCGCGGATAAACCTAAGCGCCCCCTAAAATTTAAAATTCACCTTTAAACCAACTTTGCACGCGCTTGAATAAACCATCCGCTACGCGTTGCTTGCTCGTTTTTTTATTATCTGCTTGCATCTTTCCATAGTGGAGTAACCCCACTGCCGTTGCGAAACTGGCATCGTCAGTATATTCCGACAAGCCAACCATATTCAGCGGACTACCCACCCGCACCGGCATTTGGAAAATTTCTTCAGCGATTTCAACAGCCCCTTCCATCTTTGCGGTACCACCAGTTAACACCAGGCCCGCAGCGATCTGCTCTTCAAAACCACTGTTTTTAATTTCTTTATGTATCAGTTCAAACAATTCCTGATACCGAGGTTCTATGACCTCTGCCAGAGTATGACGAGACATTACCCGCGCCGGACGACCGCCAACGCTGGGTACCTCAATACTCTCTTCCATGCTAACCATGTCTTTTAGCGCGCAGGCATAGTTAACTTTTATTTCTTCAGCGTTGCTAATTGGCGTTCTGAAGATTTTTGCAATATCACTGGTAATCTGATTACCGGCTAACGGCACTACCGCGGTATAACGAATTGCACCATCAGTGTAGATCACAATATCCATCGTGCCGGCACCGATATCCACTACACAGACACCGAGCTCACGCTCATCATCTGTCAGCACGGCATAACTGGATGCCAGCGCCGAGAAAATGATTTGATCGGCCTGTAACTCGCAGCGCTCGATACATTTCACCAGGTTTTTCGCCATATCGTCCGCACAGGTAATAATATGGGCCTCGGCTTCCATTCTTACCCCTGACATGCCAATCGGGTTTTTAATGCCTTCCTGCACATCAATGGTAAACTCCTGTGGCAATACATGCAGTAACCGACGTTCTGCCGCAATGGGTACCGAGCGTGCGGCATGGACCACGTTATCGACGTCTTCCTGAGTTACTTCCTGATTATTAATCGGCACCATGCCACTTTCGTTCTGGCATTTCACGTGCCGTCCGGAAATCGACATAAACACAGAAGAGACCTGACAATCGGCCATCAGTTCCATTTCGTTTACTGCACTTTGAACAGACTTCACCACCAGGTTCAAATCGTTCACACCACCCTTATCCATACCACGGGCAGGATGGGTACCGACACCTACGATACTGATTTGCTCATCGTCGAGTAACTCGCCGAGGACGGCCTTTACACGGCTGGTGCCGATATCCAGTCCTACAATCAAATTACGTTCTGCCGGTTTAGACATATGCCGCTTATCTCTTATTAACTTTTAGTCTGATTAGTATCAGTTTCATTTTGCCAGCCTACGGCCAGCCCTGTGTCGTAACGTAAATCCACGTAACTAACACCCTTAGGTTGTTCACTCAGTAATGGGTAAACATCCACAAATCGTTGTAAACGGTCAATAAACTCCTGTCGACCAAGGTTTATCTCAATCCCGTTTACCAGTTGTACCTGCCAGGCAAAGCGCTCTGATAACGACAACTCTTCGATATCCAGTTGCCGGCTACGCAGTAACCGCTGCATGGCGTTAAATCCTTCTAATGCCGTTTTCTCACTGCCGCCCGGGCCGAACAGGCGCGGTAAGCCTAAATTTTTACCCTCAGCGTTAAAGCTTTCGCCGTAAGGGTTGAGCATTAAATCTTCATTCCATCTGGCTACTGGTGTTTGCTCCACCAGGTAAACCTTTAACCGGTTAGGCCACTGCTTACGTACCGACGCCCGGTACACCCAGGCCTGATCTTCCAGCAGCCGGTGAATGTCGTTCACATCCAGCGCAAAAAAGCTGCCAGGCTGAGACTGACGGATAAGCCGCTCCAGTTTCAGTACGTCCAGTTGTTCAAACTGCCCGGAGAAGTCAATGACCTGCACCGGTGCCTGTTGCTCATCCTGCATCCAGTTATAGGTATGAATGACACCGCTTATCAGCAACACCACCAACACGGCTAAAAAAGCAATGCCGCCCCAGGGCGCCTGGTGTTGTTCTGCTGACATTCTCGGGTTACTCCATACTGGTAGCCAGAATCGCTAATACTAAGTCTGTAAAACTAATCCCGGCTGCAGCCGCGGCCTTGGGAACCAGACTTTTCTCAGTCATACCCGGCGCCGTATTGGCCTCAAGCAAATAAAACTCACCAGATTGTTTGTCCTGCATCACATCTACCCGCCCCCAGCCAGTGGCCGATAGCGCTTCAAATGCAGATGCACACAGCGTTGCCAGGTGTTGTTCGTCTTCATCAGACAAACCACTCGGGCAAAAATATTCGGTCGTATTATCCTGATACTTAGCCGAATAATCGTAAAATATATGCGGGGTTGACATGCGGATCGAAGGTAAAGCCTGACCTTGCACAACGGCAACGGTATATTCAGGTCCTTCAATATACTGCTCCAACAAGACTGTATTATCGTATTTGAATGCGTCTTGTATGGCAGTCGCGAGTTGTTTAGCGCTAGTCACTTTGGCCATCCCGATGCTCGAACCTTCCCGAGCCGGTTTAACCATGACTTTTCCCCCTAATTTATTCATTATAGCGCCGCATGATCCAGCTTCAAAGCGACTTTTTACAGCAATTTCATATTTCGCGGTGGGAATATTCAGGCATTGCCAGATTTGCTTACTATGGATCTTGTCCATGGCCAGTGCAGAACCCAGTACGGAGCTACCTGTGTAAGGTATTTTGAGCTGCTGTAAAGCCCCTTGCATGCTGCCATCTTCGCCGCCACGACCATGTAACATTATCAGTACACGATCGACTTTTTCATCAATCAATTCAACTAGTTGACGCTCAGCTGTATCGAAAGCGATGGCCTCTACGCCGGCTTCTGTAAGGGCTTTTAAAACGGTCTCGCCGGAGCGCAAGGAAACTTCCCGCTCAGCAGAGTCGCCGCCGTACATTACAGCAACACGCCCGAAGGCTTGCGGGGCATAAGTTTTAAAGGCCATTACGGCTCCTCCTGCTGCATCAGTTGCGGGTTTAACTGCATCGCCGCCAGTTTCCTGGCCAGCTGGCCTACGTTACCGGCGCCCTGCGTCATCACAATATCACCTTCCTGCAACTGATTAGCGAGAATCGCAGGCAGTTCACCGTGATCGCTGACATAAACCGGCTCTAACTGGCCGCGGGCACGTATCGAGCGCGCCAGTGAACGACTGTCTGCACCATCAATAGGCTGTTCGCTGGCCGCATAAACATCCAGCAGTAATAAACAATCCACCTGAGACAGTACTTCCACGAAGTCTTCGTACAAATCACGGGTTCGGGTGTAACGGTGCGGTTGATAAATCATTACCAGCCTTTGATCCGGCCAGTTGTTGCGGGCCGCTTCAATGGTCGCCGCCACTTCCGTTGGATGGTGGCCGTAATCGTCCACCAGGGTCACCTCTCCCACACTGGTATCAAACTGTCCGAGCACCTCAAAACGACGGCCAATGCCGCCGAAACCGGCCAGCGCGGCCTGCACTGACTGATCGTCTATCCCTTCTTCCGTAGCCACTGTGATAGCAGCCAGGGCGTTGAGCACATTGTGCTTACCGGTCTGATTCAGCTTTATAGCCAGTGGCTCTCGGTCCGGGCGATGAACGGTAAAATGCGCCGAGCCAAAACTGTAGTGAATATCGGTGGCGTATACATCGTTGTCTTCATCCAGACCGTAGGTGATCACGCTGCGACCGATTTGTGGCAACAGCGAACGGATAACCTGGTCATCGCCACACACTACGGCCTGTCCGTAAAACGGCAGATTATGTAAAAACTCAATGTAGGTGTCGGTCATTTTACTGAAATCGCCGCCATAGGTTTCCATATGGTCAGCTTCGATATTGGTCACCACACTCATCATCGGCTGAAGGTGCAGAAACGAAGCATCACTCTCATCCGCTTCAGCGATTAAATATCGACTGCTGCCGAGTCGTGCATTAGTACCGGCGCTGTTAAGCAAACCGCCAATCACGAAAGTAGGATCGCGCCCGGCCTCGGCAAAAATGGTCGCAATAAGGCTGGTAGTGGTGGTTTTACCATGGGTACCAGCCACCGCGATGCCATGACGGAAACGCATTAATTCAGCCAGCATTTCCGCGCGACGGATAATCGGGATACGTTTTTCCCGGGCATACTGAATCTCGGGATTAGCCTCGTTGATTGCACTGGAAACCACCACAACGTTGGCATCCACCACATTTTCAGCACGATGGCCAATGGCAATATCTGCGCCCAGCGCGGTCAGGCGCTCGGTCATTGCACCGGTCTGGATGTCAGAACCGGCAATATCGTAGCCTTCATTCAACAGCACTTCGGCGATCCCGCCCATGCCGGCACCGCCAATCCCGACAAAAAATATGCGCGTGATCTTTCGCATCAGGGGACTTTGAAAAGGCGTTTCCAATACCATCTACCGCTATCTCTCTTTAGTTAAAGCTTCACAGGCATCTGCTACCTGCTGAGCTGCATTGTAAGGTGCAAACTGTTTCGCATTGGCCGCCATCCTGACACAGTCATCAGGATTTTCCAGCCAGTCACGCAGAATCACCGGTAATTCCTGGCTAAGTGCCGATTGTGCCACCACTTTGGCGGCATTCTGGTCGGCCAGATAGCGCGCATTCAGGGTTTGATGGTCGTCTACGGCATGGGGCAGCGGCACAAAAATGGCTGGTTTACCGGCACCGGAAACCTCTGCCACGGTTAATGCCCCCGCCCGGCACACAACAAAATCAGCCCACTGATAAGCCTCGGCCATATCAGTAATAAATTCATTCACGGTCACCGGCTTGTCGCCATAGGCTCTGCGTACGGTTTGTTCGTTACCTTTACCACACTGATGGCGAATCTGTAGTTCAGGAAAAGACTGACAGATCACCGGCAGCTGTTCGTTCAGTGGCCGCGCCCCTAAACTGCCGCCCACCACCAGCATCCGCATGGGCTGTGAGGTTTGACGTTTAGGCTCAATGGCGAGAATTTCATCCCGCACCGGGTTACCCACGGCCTGGCATTTCGTTTTAGCCCCGGCAAAATACGGCGCCGCCGAAGCAAACCCAAGCATGACTTTTTTAGCAATGCGGGCAAGTAACTTGTTGGTCATGCCAGGCACCGCATTTTGTTCGTGGATGACAATCGGGATGCCGAGGCTTTTCGCCGCAACACCGCCTGGGCCGCTGGCATAACCGCCCATCCCGATAACCACATCCGGTTTCAGCTGTTGCAGTAATTTGCGGGCGTTAAATAAAGATTTAACCAGCGCCAGTAAGCCCGATACACGAGCTCCAATCCCTTTACCACGCAACCCTTTAACCGGGATAAAATGAATCGGGAAGCCATGGGCCGGTACCACCTGGGCTTCCATACGTTCTGCCGTGCCCAGCCAGTCGATGTGCCAGCCGCGGCGCTGTAATTCATTGGCCACCGCAATGCCGGGAAATACATGCCCGCCGGTACCACCAGCCATCACCAGACAACGTTTACTCATCATCCGGCTCCTGCGCTACATCCTGATCGTTAGCCTGCAGCGGTTTCATGGCCGCCTTCACTTTGGCTTTGCCTTCCCGCTTGCGGCCTTTATCCAGCGCCTGAACGCCTGCAACCCGTAATTCAAAATCAATCCGTAACAGCACAGCCACGGTAACCGACATAATAATTAAACTTGAACCACCATAACTCACCAGTGGCAGCGTTAACCCTTTGGTGGGCAGGATACCGGCGCTGGCGCCAATATTTACTGCGGTCTGGAAACTGAACCAAATGCCAATGGCATAGGCCAGAAAGCCTTCAAATGCCCGTTCACTGGCCAGCGCCTGATTACCAATTTGTAGCGCCCGGATAACTAGCCATAACATCAGTAGCAGCACCACCATTACCCCGGTGAATCCCAGCTCTTCGGCTAAAATGGCCATAACAAAGTCAGTGTGCGCTTCAGGCAGGAATTCAAGCTTTTGTAAACTGTTGCCCAGTCCCTGTCCAAACCAGTTACCCCGCCCGTAAGCCATTAAAGACTGGGTCAGCTGATAGCCGCTGCCGAATGGATCGGCCCAGGGATCCCAGAACGAGGTAACCCTTGCCAGCCGGTACTCTGAATCCACAATCAGGGCGACCACAGCTAACACACCGGCAAATAGTAAAGCGAAAAACTGCCACAGTTTAGCACCGGCTAAAAACAACAGGCCCATGGTGGTAGCCAGCATTACAACTACAGTGCCCAGATCGGGTTGCGCCAGTAACAGCAATGCCAGAATAAAGAACACGACCAGCGGTTTAATAAAGCCTTTCAGATTCTCTGTGACTTCATCGTAACGCCGGACCATATAGCCCGCCAGATAACAGAAGAAAAACAGCTTCGCCGGTTCCGCGGCCTGAACCGTAATAGGCCCGACAACCAGCCAGCGAGTTGAACCATTAACGTTTCTGCCAATCAGCAGTACCGCCACCAGCAGGCCTATGGCAGCCAGTAGCATATAGGGGTTGGTCACCCGCCAGAATTGCATGGGTAACTGCACCGTAATCATGGCAGCGATAATGGCGGCAATCAGGTAAATACCGTGACGAATTGAGAAATAAAACGGATTGTCATGGAGGCGGTCGGCAACCGGCATGGAAGCAGAGGTTACAATAATGAGACCAATCGCCATCAGAGCAAACGCCACCAATACAATGCCGCCGTCAAACGCCGGAGCACTGGTGTTTGGCTTATCGTGGCGCGCAGCGAAAAGGCCGGCAAGCTGAGAAGTTACGGCATTCATGCGGATAACTCCTTTACCGCCTGCTGGAAAACCTCGGCCCGGTGCTGGTAATTATTAAACATATCCAGGCTGGCACAGGCCGGCGATAACAGCACCGTATCGCCTGGTTTCGCCAGTAGAAACGCCTGCTGAACAGCACGCTCAAGACTTTCAACATAATAGCCTTGCTCAGCTATATCACTGAGTACCTGTCCATCTTTGCCAAGGGCAATGACAACATCCACATGGGCTGATAATACCGGCGCCAGTTCGCTTAAATCTGCGCCTTTCGCATCGCCGCCAGCAATGAGAATCAATTTACCTTTTACGCTACCAGCCAGCCCTTGCAGTGCCGCTTCAGTAGCGCCGATGTTGGTTGCTTTTGAATCGTCGATAAAACTGACGCCCGCGACTTCGGCAATCTTAGTACAGCGGTGCGGCGCACTCTTAAATGACTTCACCGCCTCGGCGGCAGCTGTCATATCCTGACTAAAGACGCTGACCAGTGCCAGTGCGGACTGAATATTCAGTGCATTATGCAGCCCTACCAGTGCGGTATCAGCCAGAACCAGTAAGGGTTTACCATTATAAGTAATGGTTTGCCCGGCCGCATCCCAGCCAAAGTCTTCGCTGGCCGGGTTGAGACCGGTGGCTATTTTAGTCTCGACGGCAGTCATCGGCATGGTATTGCTGTCGTCGCGGTTAACCACGGCTACCCGGCAATGGTCAAAAATTCGCTGTTTGGCTTCACTGTAAGCGGCCAGTGTATGATGACGGTCGAGATGGTCAGCTGAAATGTTAAGTATCGTCCCAGCCCAGAGCGCTAAACTGCGGGTGGTTTCCAACTGGAAGCTGGATAATTCCAGCACCGTTACATCCGCTGCTTGCTGCAGAGAATCCAGGGCTGGTAAACCGACATTGCCGGCCGCCACCGCATTAAAGCCCAGTTGCTGTAATATATGAGTGGTTAGCAGAGTCACTGTCGTCTTGCCGTTGGAGCCCGTGATCCCAATTACCGGCTGCTTAACTGCCAGGGCAAATAATTCAATATCACCAATCACGCTGACACCCACCTGTCTTGCCCGTGCAACTTCCGGTAAATCGGTGGCGATACCAGGACTTAATACCAGATGGGTTACGCCTTGCCAGTAATTTTGCGGCAACTCACCACAGGTGATATCAGCGTTTACCCGGGCAGCCAGCTCCTCGCCGACAGTGTAGTCTGCGCGGGTGTCCCACACTTTAAACGCTACCGATTGTTGTAGCAGATAGCGCACACAGGAAAGACCGGTCTGTCCGAGACCGGCAATAACATACTGTGGTAAACGCGCTGTTTCAGTCATAACCTAGCGTAATTTCAACGTTGCCAAACCAATCAATACCAGAATCAACGAGATGATCCAGAATCGCACAATCACCCGGGGTTCCGGCCAGCCTTTTAATTCGTAATGATGGTGAATAGGTGCCATGCGGAAAATGCGTTGTCCTCGCAGCTTGTAGGAGCCTACCTGCATGATCACCGAGACGGTTTCCATTACGAACACGCCGCCCATAATAATTAGCACGATTTCCTGACGTACCAGCACCGCCAGCACGCCCAGCGTTCCGCCAAGTGCCAGCGAGCCCACATCGCCCATAAAGACCATTGCCGGATAGGTGTTAAACCATAAAAAGCCCAGCCCGGCACCCACAATGGCGGTACACACAATAACCAGTTCACTGGTTAGCGGGATATGCGGAATATTCAGATAGCCGGAAAAGTTGGCGTTACCGGTGACGTAAGCAAAAATAGCAAAAGCCCCGGCGACCAGGATTGTCGGCACAATGGCCAGGCCATCGAGCCCGTCAGTCAGGTTAACCGCGTTACTCGTGCCTACCAGTGCAAAGTACACAATGGCGATATACAAAATGCCCAGTTGTGGCAGTACCTCTTTAAAGAACGGCACCAGTAAGGCCGTTTCTTCCATGGTTTGTGCAGAGGAATACAGATAAAACGCAACACAAAGAGCGATTACCGATTGCCAGAAATACTTCCAGCGGGCAATCAGGCCTTTTGAGTCCTTACGCACTACTTTTCGGTAATCATCGACAAATCCGATAATGCCAAAGGTAACCACTACGAATAAGGTTACCAACACATAGGTATTGGTTAAATCTGCCCATAGCAGCACACTGATGACAATGGCCGCCAGAATGAGTAAACCGCCCATGGTGGGCGTACCAGATTTGGATAAGTGCGACTCGGGGCCATCGGTGCGCACTGTCTGGCCAATCTGCATCCGTTGTAACCAGCGGATCATCTTCGGCCCAATAATAATGGCAATCAACAGCGCCGTCAGCGTACTCAGGATCGCTCTTAGCGTGAGGTACGAGAAGACGTTAAAGCCAGATTCAAATTGTGTCAGCCAGTCGGCGAGCCATATTAACATGCTATTTTCTCCCGCCGACGACTAAGCTTTCCCAGCGGCGATTTCTCCAACGCCGCTATGACATTTTCCATCCTCGCGCTGCGCGAGCCTTTCACCAGAATCGTTAAGTCTCTTTGCTCATGACCTAAATCCTGTTCCAGAGCCTCAATCAGCGCGCTTTGCTCGCTAAAATGGTAGCCATTATCGCCAAAAGCAATTGAGGCACTCTGACTCAACACCCCGGAGGTGTATAAACAGTCGATGAATTTCTCTTTGGCATACTCACCAACCTGTTCATGGTAGTAACGGGCTTTTTCGCCCAGTTCCGCCATATCACCAAGGGCCAGCACCCGCCGACCAGAAAAGCTGGCGAGGGTGTCGATGGCCGCTTTAACGGATCCCACGTTGGCGTTATAGGTGTCGTCAAGAATTCGTACCTGTTCAGTGAGCGGCACTACTTTTAACCGTCCACCAACTGCCTGCATATCCTGCAAGCCATACTTAACGTCTTCCAGCGTAGCCCCAACGGCCATGGTCAGTGCCGCAGCAACCAGTGCATTGCCTACGTTGTGCATGCCTGGCACAGCCAGGCGAATATCAGTATTGCCCTGCACCGAGTGCATCTCAAATGCTGCGCAGCCATTCAAATCGATGGTGATGTCGGTAGCGTAAAAGTCGGCCTGCGCATTATGATTATCCGGCGAAAAGGTTTGCACAGGCTGATATTTCAGTTTACCCAGCCAGAATTCAGCAAACTGACTGTCCTGGTTAACAATAGCCAGGCCTTTTTCGCCCAGCCCCTTAAAGATTTCGCTTTTGGCCCGGGCCACACCGAGTAAGCTGCCAAAGCCTTCGAGATGGGCTGCGGCTGCATTGACAATGGTTGCTACATCCGGTTTTACCAGATCAGTGGTATAGGCAATCTCACCGAGATGGTTAGCGCCCATTTCCACTACCGCGTACTCATGTTCCGGAGTCAGGCGCAGTAAGGTGAGTGGCACCCCGATTTCGTTGTTAAAGTTACCAGCGGTAGCCAGCACGTTGCCGCGCCGCGATAAGATAGCCGCGCACATTTCCTTAACAGTGGTTTTGCCACTGCTGCCGGTAATTCCAATGGTTTTAGGGTTTACTTCTGCTTTAACTGCTGCGCCAAGCTGGCCAAGTGCCAGTTTGCTATCTTCAACATAAATCACCGGCAGTTCGGTAGTCACCGGCTGACTGGCAATAACGGCCACTGCGCCGGCGTTTTCTGCGGCCTCAACAAATTGGTGACCGTCGAAGTTTTCGCCTTTTAGCGCAAGATATACGGCCCCCTGCGAGAGGGTTCGGGTATCAGTGCTCACGGCAGATACAGTGCAGTCTTCGCCACTCAGACGACCTTTTATTTGCTCTGCTATCCACATCAAAGACCTGGTAATCATTTGCTGCACTCCTGCTGCAAACGGGTAATGGCTTCCCGTTCGTTATAGTTTATTTTTTGTTCGCCAATAATTTGATAACTCTCGTGCCCTTTGCCCGCCGCCAGAATAAGATCATCGCTGTCCGCTTTGGCCAGGCAATAACGAATGGCCTGCTCACGGTCGGGAATATCCTGCGCTTTTTCAGGGTGATTAAGACCCGCGCGAATATCCTCAGCAATGGCCGAAGGTGATTCTGAGCGACTGTTATCAGTGGTGATCACCAGCTCATCGGCACTCTGTTCGGCGGCTTGCGCCATCAATGGCCGTTTACCTCTATCGCGGTCACCACCACAGCCAAATACGCACCAGAGCTTGCCTTTAGTATGCAGGCGCAGGGCTTTAAGTGCCTGACTCAACGCATCCGGGGTGTGGGCATAATCCACTACCACATTGGCATTGTCCTGAAATTCGAAGACTTCCAGGCGACCGGCGACTGCCTGTACCTGCTCAATGGTTTTCACCACATTGTCAAAGCGCTCGCCCTGACAGAGTAAAGCCGCAGTGGCGCTCATCAGGTTGGCAATATTAAAGTGCCCCAGTAAATCGGTTTGTACCACGGTCGTCCCCCAGGATGTTGCGAGCCTGAACTGGCATCCATTAGGATGATATTGCACATTTGTGGCAAAACAATAGCGACCTTCTGGCATATCCCGGGCAGGTTCTGGCAACACGGCAGTCCAAACCTTCTGTATCGACTTTTTAGCCTTCTTCGCCCAGGCCTGACTTGCCTCATCGTTAAAATTGAGCACCACCGAATGCAGGCCGGGTAAATCCAGCAAACCAAGCTTTGCCTGTGCATAAGCCTCCATGGTGCCGTGATAATCAAGATGGTCCCGAGTCAGGTTGGTAAACACCGCAATATCGGTATTAACCTGCTTCAGGCGATTCTGCACCAGCGCATGAGATGACGCTTCATACGCCACCTGATGGACTTCTTGCTGCACAAATTCGGCCAGTAAATACTGCATAGAAATGGCATCGGGTGTGGTATTGCCATTGGCCGGTGGCTTAAAATCGGCATCGTCCCGATAGATTCCACTACCGAGGGTACCGATTGACGCAGCGCGGTGACCCAACAGATGTTTCATCTGGGTAATTAACTGCACCACAGAAGTTTTGCCGTTGGTGCCAGTCACTGCGATGGTCGCCATTTTATTGGCCGGATAATCGTAAAACGCTGCTGCCAGTGAGGAAAGCAGGTCAGCCAGCCCCCACACCTTCACAATAACCGTATGTTCGCGCATCATTACCTGGCCGTGTTCACCGGCTTCTTCTGCTTCCGCGAGAATCGCCCGGGCACCAAGACTGATGGCTTGTGGGATAAAGTCACGTCCATCACGGCTGTGCCCTTTAACCGCAACAAATGCCAGCTTCGGTGTCACCTCACGGCTATCCAGCGTGAGTCCATGCACCCGGATATCCGGTGCATTGATACCAAATTTAATCAACAGTGCATGCAGGCTTTGCATAAACGCGTTAACCACCATTGGTTGACCTCTCTACCACTTGTGTGGCACTGACCTGACGATCATCCGGTGCAATATTCAGTAGTTGTAACGCCCCCCCCATAATTTCAGAGAACACCGGCGCAGCGGTATCGCCGGCATGATAGAGATCGCCGCCGGGTTCGTTGATCAGCACTACCGTAACCAGTTGCGGGTCGTTGAGCGGGGCTATGCCGGCAAAGATATTAACGTACTCTTCACCGTATCCCCCGGCCACGGCTTTGCGGCTGGTACCGGTTTTACCCGCTACCCGGTAACCCGGGATCCGGGCTTTCACCCCGGAGCCGTCTTCCTGCGTAACGGTTTCCATCATGGCCATAATGGCTTTGGCATTTTGCTCGCTGATCACACGCTCGGCGCCAGGCTTGTAAGCCTGATTATCGGTATTTTTAACAATGTTAAGTGGCCGCTTAATGCCACCCGACGCTATGGTTGAGTACATTCTGGCTAACTGAGCGGTAGTGACGGAAATACCGTAGCCGAAAGATAGAGTGGCCAGCTCAAACTCAGACCAGCGGCTGCGTTCGTGAAAAATACCGCTACTCTCGCCAGGCATATTGATGCCGGTATCCGACATCAGGCCCATGTTGTAATAAGTATCCAGCAAGAATGGTTTAGGCACCGACAAAGCCAATTTCGAGGTGCCCATATTACTGGAATGCTGAATAATCTCGGCCAACGTAAGCTTACCGTAGTTACGGAAATCCTTAACCAGACTGCCGCCAAGGCGCATCCAGCCAGGCGAGGTATCCACAATATCGCCCACTTTTACCGCGCCAAACTCCAGCGCGCTGAGGACCGCCAGTGGCTTTAATGAACTGCCGGGTTCAAAGGCATCCGTGATCACCCGGTTTCGCATTCGTCGCGGGGAGATATCACTGCGATCATTAGGGTTAAACGATGGCGCGTTGACCATCGCCAGAATGTCACCGCTATGCACATCAATCACAATGGCCGACGCTGAGCTGGCCTGGTAATACAGCATCGCCTCTTTGATTTCACGGTAGGCCAGCGCCTGAATGCGCTGATCGATAGTCAGTGTCAGATTGCCCGCAGCTTCGCCGTCTTTGCTTTCCAACACCTCAACCTGACGGCCTTTGGCATCACGGCGAATTTTGCGGGTACCCGGCGAACCGGTAAGCCAGTCGTCATATAAACGCTCGAGTCCCTCAATGCCTTTGTCATCCACATTGGTGATACCAATTAACTGTGCCGCAACTTCGCCGGTCGGGTAATAACGGCGTGATTCCTTACGCAAATAAACGCCCGGGATTTCCAGTTTCTCAACATAATCCGCCATCGCTGGCGACACCTGACGCTGCAGATAAACAAAACGGCGTTTCGGGTTGCCGACTTTGCCCACCAGCTCATCAACGTCCTGCCCCAACACTTCAGCCAGCGCCAGCCAGCGGCGGGTTTGATTAAGCCCATTTTGCTCATGAATAATTTTTGGGTCGGCCCAGATAGCTCTCACCGGCACACTTACGGCCAGTTCTACGCCGTTACGATCGGTGATCAATCCGCGGTATGTCGGGGTATTTCGGGTTCGCAGAGTGCGACTATCCCCCTGTTCAATCAGCGCATCCGGGGCTATAACCTGGATAAAAGCCGTGCGCAGCGCCAGGATCAGAAACACCAGAACGATGATGCCCACTACCAGCACAAAGCGCCACTGCATAGGGCCCGGACGGGTGTTGATTTTTGCCCCGCCAGCCCTGGCTTTGGAATTTTTTAATGTAATAGCTGTCATTTGATCCGCACCACAACCTCGTCATCCACATCAGGACGATGCATGTCGAGTTCCTTCTGCACCATGGCTTCAATTCGGTTATGCTCGGTTAGTGCACGTTGTTCCAGCACCAGGTTTCGCCATTCTACGTCGAGCTGGTCTTTCTCGCGCATTAGCTCTTCCAGGGCGATATTTTGCTGGCGATTGTGGTGCGTGCTAAGGATCACCGCCAGAGCGCTGGCGATAACCGCTATAAACAACAAAACCCGCAGCTTATGGCGGGTCAATTCGGTAACCAGGATGAGGAGAAAATTAAAGTTGGTCGTCGAACCGGTCATCGTTTTTCCGCTACCCTGAGTACCGCGCTTCGGGATCGCACGTTATGCTTGAGTTCTTGGTCGCCGGGCTTGATGGCCCGTCCAATCAGGATGAGTACCTTATCGGCGTCTATTTCAGCCTGGGTTACCGGTAAACCGGGCGGGAACGATTTGCCTTTACTTTGCTCCTTCATAAAGCGCTTAACCAGGCGGTCTTCAAGCGAATGAAAAGAGATGATGGCCATACGACCACCAGAACGTAAAACGTTGGTGGCGGCTTTAAGGCCTACTCTGAGTTGTTCCAGCTCCGCATTGATATAAATTCGAATGCCCTGAAAAGTGCGGGTAGCCGGGTGCTTGAATTTGTCTTTAACCGGCATAGCCTGGTCAATAATAGTGACTAACTCACTGGTCCGGGAAAGTGGCTGTTCCTTGCGATAATTAACAATGGCATGAGCGATACGTTTACCAAACTTTTCTTCACCAAACTCTTTGATAACCTGGGTAATATCCTGCTCATCAGCACTGTTCAGCCAGTCGGCGGCGCTCATGCCCCGTGACGTATCCATGCGCATGTCCAGCGGGCCGTCACGTAGAAAACTGAAACCACGCTCAGCATCATCTAACTGAGGCGAGGAAACGCCTAAATCCATCAATACGCCATCAATTTGCTGTGTCAGGCCCATCTGCTCAATCACGTCAGCCATGTCGCCAAACGCCGAATGCACAATCTCAAAGCGACTATCTTCAGCAAACCGGGCGGCGGCTTCAATGGCCTGGGGATCGCGGTCGAACGCAATTAAGCGGCCATTGCTGCCCAGCTGTTTGAGGATCTCACCTGAATGGCCACCACGGCCAAAGGTGGCATCGATATAAATACCGTCGGGTTTGATGGCCAGGCCGTCCAGGCATTCCTGCAGGAGTACAGAGGTATGCGAAAACGATGCGGTCATAGTGAGAAGTCCTGTAAACGCTCAGTGAGCTCAAAGTTACCAGAACGCTCAACTTCCATATCTTCTTCGATACGTTTAGCCCAGATTTCTGAATTCCAGATTTCGAATTTATTTAATTGGCCAACCAGCAGAATTTCTTTGTCTAATTTGGCATGATTACGCAGGGGTACAGGAATGAGCACACGACCGCTCTTATCCATTTCGCAGTCAATGGCGTAGCCGAGTAATAAACGAATCTTGCGTCTTTCCTGCTCAATGTTGCTGGAAAATTTACTCAGTTTGAGTTCGATTTCTTCCCATTCGGGAAGCGGGTAAAGCAGCAAACAGCTTTGTTGTGTGTCAATGGTGCAGATCAGTTGTCCGGCGCAATCATCCAGAAGGGGCTGCCGATGCTTTGTCGGAATAGCCAGTCTCCCTTTGGAATCCAGATTGATTGCGTTAGCGCCGCGGAACATTCCCCTAGCCTTTTGTGTATTGATCTTATTATTCGTGTTTTATGAGATCTAATCTGCAAAACGTTGATTATATGATCCACTATTTGCCACTTTTACCCACTTTTGACAGTTTAGGTATCATTCCTCCCCACTGTCAAGCAAAAACGCGCCTTACAGGACGAGTGACAAAATGGGGAAAAATCCCTTATTTTCGGGCTTTGCGCTGAAGTGGCTGATTAGAAAGAAGGAAAAAGGGGGAAAAGTGGGAAAAACCGCCCCCCTTAGAAGCAAAGCTAAGGGGAAGTGGGTATTTAATTCTAAAAAGGTCTGAGATCGGCGGCGAAAAAAACCAAATTTATACGCGATCTAACGCTAATCAGCGTTGTTGACATTCTGCGCCTGCAATCGCGACAACGATCTACTTAATCACTACACTTCAAAAACTGAACCTGAGCTCAGTAGTCTGTTTTTACTGGCAGTGGAACTATTGTGGTTCATCAATAAAAGGTTGGTGATTACAGAGTTATTAACGAGGAATGTTATGAAAGAACTAAATTTAGCAGACATTGAAGTAGTAGTAGGCGGTGTAGATAGTGGAGAAGCAAGCTTGGGAATTGGCATGGTTGCACTTGCTATTGGCATAGTTGCATCTGGTCCTGTTGGCTGGGTTGGAGCGGGTGCTGCCGCAGCAACAAGCTTTGGCGGTGGACTTTTCTTTGGTAATGCGATCGCTAATGATGGTGACTGGGAGTGGCTATCTGTATAAGTTAGTCATGAACAAGTAATTTTAACGGCCTGTCTCCTAGTAAAGATTCAGGCCCACACAATCTAAATTATTACAGGGGAAGTCAGGATGTTTAACGGTATAAAGGGTGGAGCCGGATTACAAAAAGCAATATTCTCAGGCTTTATCATCGGCGCATTTATTGACTTATTGCTTAACCAGTTTCCATTATTTTTCGGATTTTTACCCGGTGTTATCGCTATCGTCGGTTACTTTTACCTTTGTTTCAGGTACGGCCGAGAGAACCTGAATTTGTAATGTTTTACCAATTAGTCGCGAGGCTGGTAATCACGCATATTCAGCGTGTTTTTGATAGCCGGGATCTTATCTTCGCTGTGATGGTTAACATACAGCAGTGTGGTATTGCCTTCCCGAGCCAGTAAATCGAGCATCGCCAGCACCTTGGTGCGGTTGATGTCATCCAGGCCATTGCACGGCTCATCAAGAATCAACAGGCTCGGATGTTTCACCATAGCACGCACGATGAGCAGTAAACGCTGATCGCCAAATGATAATGACTGAAACGGCGTTTTCGCTTCTTGATCCAGGCCAATAGCAACCAACCATTCCCGGCACAGCAGGCGCTGCCTGTCGGTAGGTGTTTTGTACAGCCCAATACTGTCGTAAAAACCAGAACACACCACGTCTGCAACCGAGCAGTTAACCCGGTACTGCAGGTGCAAACTGTTAGAAATAATGCCGAGGTGTTGTTTTATGTCCCAGATGCTTTCACCACTGCCACGCTGATAACCAAACACGTTCAAATCGTTGCTGTAGCAAAGGGGGTTGTCACCGGTGATTAGCGTCAGTAAGCAGGTTTTCCCCGAGCCATTCGGGCCGATTACCTGCCAATGCTCACCAGGCGCGATAGTCCAGTTAAGCTGCTCAAACACAACATTGTCACCCCAGGCAACACGGCCGTTATTCAGTCTGACCAGCGGCGCATTAGGGTCGGTACGCTGGGGCGCATGGCAATCGCTATCGCGTTCGGGCAGCTTTTCGACATTTTGCTGAATATGCATAATTTGTCTAAGCGGCTGCAGCGCGGCGTCATCAAGTGTGTCGCCTTCAATTTGCCAGGCGATACGACCATTTTGTAAGAACAGCAAGCGCCGCGCCCAAACAGGAATTTCGCTTACCCGGTTGACCACCATAATCAGTGTACAGCGGCAGCTCAGCTTATCCAGGTATTGCGCAAATCTGCCCACCGTTTCAACATCAAGGCCATCATAGGGCTCATCCAACACCAGCCAGTCAGGTTCCTTGAGCAACTCTCTGGTTAATAACACTTTGCGCGTCTCTCCAGTGGACAGGGCCAGAAACTCCCGCCCAAGGAGACTGCTGATACCCAGTAACTCCGCCAATTCGCTCAGCGTTTCAGTTACGCTTTGTTCGTCGGCAAGACCGTCAAGGATAACCTCTTTAGCCGTGCTGGGTACCGGCACCACATCAAGAATATCGGCGTCGTCTTTGCGGCGCTCAGCTTCTATTACCGCCTGTTGTTGGCCAACACTTACCCACCCGCAACGACCACCTGATTGCCGTTCGCCATTAAGCACTTTCCCTTCTCCGGCCAGCACCGCAGCCAGTACCGATTTACCACTGCCATTGAGACCACTGATAATGGTGTGCTGCCCCTCTTTAATAGTCAGTGTTGGACCTTCAACGGTTAATGTCGCCGATAATTTTACGCTGGGATTAACTAAAGTGAGTGACATGAAAGGCGTTCCACAGGATGGTTCTGGTTAACTGAATATCAATAAAAAAGGTGGGCTCGCGCCCACCCTTTTTAGTTTTCTTTGCCGAACAGTTATTACTGCTGTGGCGCTGCCTCGGCTTGTTCTGCCGGCGCTGGCTCCATTTGCATCGCTTTGATTGGGCTTTCAGCATTGGTAGAGAGCTCAATCAGGCGGTTCAGCTGACCTAAAGACAGCATCATGGCGTACAGTGCACCCATGAAACCAGCTCGGTGCAGCTCTACTACTTGCTCATCTGCCAGTTCTACCAGCTTCTTCTCATCGATGGTCAGGATGCCACCAACGTTTCGGCCCTGGCCGTTGCTGTACTGAACGCGCAGTTGCATTGGGTTTAACAAATCCAGTTCAACCACTTTAGACACGAACTGCTGGGTCAGCATTTCGCTGTTAGCCAGGTCGCCCAGCAATTGCTGACGGTTGTTCAGGAAGTCAGATGGGTTGCCATCTTCTTTAAACAATGGCTGACCTTCTTCTTTAATCAAATCGCTGTTTTCATCAATGTAAACGCCCAGCTTATCGCCGTCAGGACGCACGTCGAACGGGTAACGAATGATGTTCATTGGAATATGTGGCGCATTCCATTTGCCATCCTGTAAAAACAGGTTCTGGCCTGGCTCGATACCCAGCATTGCTACAACGTGATGTTTATTAGTTTTAGGATCCTGGATAAACACCAGTGGCATAGCGCCGGCTAATTGTGCAAATTCACGAATGGATGCCGCGGCCAGGTGGGTGTTTTTCGCGTATGGAAAAGCAGGATCTACCGCTACTTTAAGATCTTTATGTGTATTTTTATCCAGCGGTACGAAATTCATTGCCATAAGTACTTTCTCGATTCAATTGTAATGTGTGGTCTGGTATCCGTATCAGACACCAACACCTGTTATTTTTTAGTTAATGAGGGTCTGGCGACATTATTCAAGGGGCGCATACCAACAAGTTGGTATTTTATTTACGATACCCGCTATGGCGCCGGTTTTATGAGTGGATCATCACAGGTAGTCCATCCTGTGCAGGCCACACTTCCCGCCACCTGTTGCTTCTCAGATGCCAGACAACCGCCCGGCAGTATGGCGTATTTGAACTTGCGCGTCCAGCCACTCAACGGTAAGACCGATAAGAGGGTAACCTCGCAAGATGAATAAAATATTAAAGCAAACAAACACCTTTTTGAATAAACCACCAGGTGAGTAAATCGAAAAATCATGGTAGGTTTATAAAAAAATACCATCTAACGTCACTTACAGGGATTTACACCATGAAGCACGCTTTCTTGCTGGGTACTGTTACTGCACTCGCGTTATTAACCGGCTGCCAGTCGACGTCTGCCCCCGGTCAACCGCCCAAAGGCTTATCCACGGCGCAGGATATTGCTCAACGTTATATTATTGTGGATGGCCACATTGATGTACCGTACCGGGTACATAACAAATGGGTGGATGTCACCAAAGCCACCGAAGGCGGCGATTTCGATTATCCGCGTGCCGTTAGCGGTGGCCTGAATGCGCCATTTATGTCGATTTACGTGCCCGCCAGTCTCGACGACTCAGATGAGTCCACTCAGCTTGCCCATATGCTCATCGACAACGTTGAGGCCATCACAGCTCGTGCCCCGGATAAGTTTGCCATTGCCATGAGCCCGCAAGACGTGCGCGAACAATTTGCTAAAGGGTTAATTTCCCTCCCTATGGGGATGGAAAATGGCTCGCCAATCCAGGGCGACCTGAAAAACCTCGAAATTTTTCAGCAGCGCGGCATTCGCTATATCACGCTGGCACACTCCAGGGCTAACCATATCAGCGACTCGTCCTACGACATTCGCCGCAAGTGGCACGGCCTGAGCCCTTTTGGTAAAGAGCTGGTCACTGCAATGAACAACATCGGCGTGATGGTGGATATCTCCCACGTATCAGATGACGCTTTTTACCAGGCTATCGACATCAGCAAGGCCCCGGTGATTGCCTCCCACTCTTCATTACGTACCTTCACACCGGGCTTTGAACGCAATATGACCGACGATATGTTGGTGAAGCTGGGCGAGAACGGCGGTGTGGTAATGATTAACTTTGGCTCCGGTTTTGTGACTAAAGAAGCGCGCATGTGGAGTGATAATCGCACGAAACAACGCAATGCCCTGATCAAAGAATTTGGCGCAGACAGTGAAGAAGTTGCGAATTTTGCTGATAATTACAGTAAGGAAAACCCTTACCCTTACTCAACTTTAGCCGATGTACTCGACCACATTGACCATGTAGTGGGTCTTATTGGCATTGATCATGTGGGAATCGGCTCTGACTACGATGGCGTTGGCGACTCACTGCCGATTGGCCTGAAGGATGTGTCCTCTTACCCGTCACTGGTACAGGGCTTACTGGATCGAGGTTACTCCGAAACTGACATTGCCAAGCTGTTAGGCGAAAATCTGCTGCGCGTATGGACTGAGGTAGAAGCCTACGCTAGCACGCATTAGCCCGGCACATAACGCTATTTCACCGGGTTAAATCAGCAGTAAATGGGTTTACCCGGTGAAAGCAAAATCAGTATTTCCCTGTCTGATATGATTATCGTATACTCACGTTAGTACAGTTACCGGATTATTCAGTGCAACGACTACTTTGTTACTTTCTGCTAAGCATGCTGATTATTCTGCCGACCTCAGGTCAGGCGTAAAGCGTACGTATGGCAGAAATACAGGTAGTGCACACCATGCAGGCAGAAAACACTGATTGCATGATGCATCAACCGGACAATGAAATGGTTCATGCTCTGCACGCTGCACAGGCAGACGGCGCTTCAAAAGCAGATTGTTGCCAGAACAATGCCGAGCATAACTGTGCCAAGCAAGCTTCGCCCTGTGATAAAAATGGCTGCCAGTGCGAGCATGCCAGTTCCCATTTAGTCAGTTATCTGGCCGGAATAGCAGCCCCCTTTATTGTTAAAACCGCTGCCAGCCAAATCGTCGGTAAACCGGTAGTGGCGTTTTCCGGATTCCCAACCTCGCTGTTTCGTCCTCCAATACGCCTGAGTTAACCAAACCTCTTTTAAGTGCAATGTCTGAGACATTGTGACCGGGTGTCTGTACCCGCATTTTTTAAGGTTAACCATTGAGGCAAGTATGAAACTTCCTCCTTTATATGTCGTGTCAGCAGGCATTTTACTCAGTTGCTGGCAGTTTGTAGCCACAGCGCAGCAAGCCCAACAGCCACAATTACCGCAGTTACTGTCGCAAGCGTTAAGTGAGGATTATGCCCTGGCACGCAGCCGACAGAGCGAGCATGCTCTGACAACTCAGGGCAATGCAGTGCAATCCATGCCCGACCCACGGATCTCAGTGGGTATGCTCAATGTCCCCACCGACGGATTCGCGCTTAATGAACAGGCCATGACCCAGCTCAAAATGGGCGTCAGCCAAATGCTGCCCCGCGGCGACTCCGTCGCCCTGCAGCGGGATGCGCTGGCGGCCAAAGCAGCCGAACACCCGGCCCGACGCGACCTGCGTAAAGCTGAAGTTACCCTGGCTATCACACTGGCATGGATTGATATTATTATTCTGCACAACAGTAAGGAACTGGTTACCGAACAGTTACAACTACTGGACCAACTGACCATTGCCGTTGAAAATAACTACGCCAGCTCTTCAGGTGCCAGTCAGTATGATGTGCTGAGTATGGAAGTGCTGCACACGGCACTGGAAGACCGTCTGGAATCGCTGACTTCTGAGCAGCAAACCGCTATTGCCGGTTTATCTAACTGGCTGACCCCAATGCAACAGGCCACGCTAACCAACATCACCCCGAATCAGGCCGATCAGCGTTGGTTAACCAGCCTTATCGGCCAATAACTTTTGCCTGCCAACACTTCGGCGCTATTGGAACGTTTACAGCAACACCCGCAGGTTATCAGTCGTAATGCCGTGATTAATGTGCAGAAGATAAAACAGCAGCAGGTAGAAACCAGTTTCGACCCGCAGTGGGAATTTAATGCCAGCTATGCCTATCGCCAGGATGCGACTAACAACACTTCCCGGGCTGACTTTGTGTCGGTCGGAATGAGTGTTGATGTACCGCTATTTTCCCGCAAGGTAAAACAAGCCGCTATGGCAGCCACCGTGGCCGAAACAGAGAGCCTGGAAACCGAAAAACGCCTGGTGATCCAACAACAACTCAGTGAGGTGAATCAGCTCTATGCCCGCTACCCTGCTCTGCAGTCGCGCATTAACCGTTATGAACAAACGTTATTACCGCTGCGTCAACAGCATTACGACGCTGCGCTTAACGCCTACACCACCGCCAGCGGCAACTTTTCAGATGTGATGCAGAGCCACCTGGCGCTGATTGATGACCAGATGAAATTACTCAATCTGCAGGGTGACATGGCCGCGCTGATGACCCGGCTTGACTATTTTCTTAATCCCATATCACCGCTTTGAGGGAGTTTTCTATGAACCGTTTTATTGTTCCTGTTATTGCCCTCATAGCCGGGGTGGGTATTGGCTACGCGTTATTACCGGCTAACGCCCCCACAGGGTAAGAATAGCGCCACCGCTCAAAACGAAGGGGAAAAGGACATTCTTTACTGGGTAGCGCCAATGGACAGCAGTTACCGCCGGGATAAGCCCGGTAAATCGCCTATGGGCATGGATTTGGTACCCGTTTATGCCGGTGAAGCAAGCACCACACCGGGAACGGTGAGTATTTCCCCGCAAATTGTTCAGAGCCTGGGGGTGACCACCGCCAAAGCCCAAACTCGCTCTCTATCTGAAGCAGTTGCTGCCAGCGGTATTATAGAAGTCGCCGAAGACAGAATCATTCACGTCCATCCGCGGGTGAGTGGTTGGGTAGAACGCCTTACCGTCACCACTGATGGTCAGCCGGTCAACCAGGGCGACACCTTATACACCCTGTATTCACCTGAGCTGGTAAATGCCCAGGAGGAATATTTGCTGGCCCGCAGTCGCAACAATCGCTCACTGATCAACGCTGCCAGAGACAGACTGACTGCCCTGCAATTACCACCTAAGGTTATTCAGAGTCTGGATAAAACCGGTAACGTACAACAGCAAATCGCCTTTGAGGTGCCACAGAACGGCTACGTCACTAACCTTAATATCCGACCTGGCTTTTATGTTACGCCAGGCACCACCATGCTGGCTATCGCCAGTCTGCAGACGGTGTGGATCACCGCCAGCATTCCCCAGCGCTATGCCGACATGCTCAGTACGGAGCAAGAGCTGAACGTAACGCTACCGGCATTGCCGGGGGAGACGTTTACAGCCCGGGTAGACTTTATTTACCCGGAGCTCGACAGCCAGAGCCGCACGCTGAAAGTGCGTCTGGTGCTGGATAATCCTGACGGCCGGTTAAAACCCAATATGTTTGCCACCGTATCATTCGATACACCGCGTAACGAAAGCCTGAGTATTCCCCGCTCAGCACTTATCAGAACTGCCGCCAACGACCGTGTGGTGCTGGCACTGGGCAACGGTGAATTCCGTTCAACGGCCGTGGCGGTGGGTCGCATCACTGCAGACTATGCCGAAATCACAGCAGGCCTTGAAGAAGGAGATGAAGTGGTGATGAACGGCTTATTCCTGATTGATTCAGAAAGTGCCGTAGATGCCGACCTGTCGAGGCTCTCGGGCGAGGAGGATAGCCAGAGTAATGACACTCAATGGGTAACCTTAACTATCGATGCTATTGATAGCGAGGCAGGCACCGTGACCGCCAGCCACGGGCCGGTAGCAGCCTGGGACTGGCCAGCCATGACCATGGACTTCGCCATTGGTGAACAGGTCAGCCAGGCTGAGCTCAACAGTGGTATTCGCCTTGATGCCGAGCTGAATCGTAATACCGATGGCATGGTAGAGATTATTGCCATTGATACCGGCAGCATTGAATCGAGTGTTCCCTCGGCTACCGTTGATGGCACGATTAACAGTATTGATGAGCAAAACCACGCCATGAATATCTCCCGCGGCGCCATTGAAAAGTGGGGACGCGGGCCTGCCACCATGGACTTTACCCTCAGCAGTCATATTGATACGACAGACTGGCAGCCATAGCAGGCAATCCGCTTTACGTTTGAAATCAGAGACGGCGAGTTTGTTATCACCCATATTGAACCTGCCATGGCCATGTCGCATGACATGGACCATGCCGGTCAATAGCAGGAGCCAGTCATGATAGCAATCATCATTAACTGGTCGCTTAACAATCGCGTACTGGTGTTGCTGGCAGCACTGATGCTCACCGCGGCAGGCATCTGGTCGGTGAAACAAACCCCGGTGGATGCCATTCCGGACTTATCCGATGTGCAGGTGATCATTCAAACCAACTACCCCGGGCAAGCGCCCTCTGTGGTAGAGCAGCAGGTCACCTACCCGCTCACGTCAGCCATGTTGTCGGTACCGGGCGCACATACTGTTCGCGGGTTTTCTTTCTTTGGTGACTCCTATGTGTACATCCTGTTTGATGATGACACCGACATGTACTGGGCCCGCTCCCGGGTACTGGAATACCTTTCCCAGGTAGCGCCTACCCTGCCAGCCTCGGCAAAGCCCAGGCTCGGCCCGGATGCGACCGGCGTGGGCTGGGTGTATATGTACGCGTTAAGCGATCCGAGCGGACAGCATGATATCGATGAACTCACCAGCCTGCAGGACTGGTACCTGAAGTTTGCCCTGCAATCGGTGCCCGGGGTGTCGGAAGTCGCCACGGTAGGTGGTATGAAAAAGCAGTATCAGATCGTCGCCGACCCTTACAAACTGGACGCCTATAACCTGACGATGGCCCAGCTGGAACAGGCTGTGAGTCAGAACAACCAGGAGGTAGGCGCCTCGGTGATTGAGATGGCCGAAGCAGAATATATGGTCACGGTCAATGGCTATATTGAAACTCTGGACGATATCAGGCAAATCACCCTGGCCTTATCAACCTCCGGCACACCGGTAACACTGGCCGATGTGGCCGATGTTAAAGAGGGGCCAGCGCCGCGGCGCGGCATCGCCGAACTGAATGGCGAAGGCGAAACTGTGGGCGGCATTATCGTTATGCGCTATAACGAAAACGCTCAGCAAACTATTGATGGGGTTAAGGCAAAACTGCAGGACTTGCAGGCCGGCCTGCCCGAGGGCGTAGAGATCACCACGGTTTATGACCGGTCCAACCTGATTGCCAGTGCCATCGATAACCTGTGGGATAAACTGCTTGAAGAACTACTGATAGTGGCGCTTATCTGCGGCCTGTTTTTACTGCATTTACGCAGCGCGCTGGTGGCTCTGGTGACACTGCCGCTGGGCATACTGGGCGCTTTTTTGCTGATGCACTGGCAGGGTATCAATGCCAACATTATGTCGCTGGGCGGTATTGCCATTGCCATTGGCGCAATGACCGATGGCGCCATAGTGATGATTGAAAATTTTCACAAACATCTGGAAAAGGCGCCGCCAGACGCTAATCGCTGGGAGTTGGTGAGTAAAGCCGCCACCGAAGTGGGCCCGGCACTGTTTTTCAGTTTGCTGATTATCACAGTGAGCTTCTTGCCGGTATTTATTCTGGAAGCTCAGGAAGGGCGAATGTTTGCGCCCCTGGCTTACACCAAAACGTTTGCCATGGCCGCGGCGGCGGGCCTGGCCATTACGCTGATCCCGGTACTTATGGGTTACCTGATCCGCGGTAACATTGCGCCAGAGGAACGAAACCCGGTTAATCGCATTGCTCAGGCAGCCTACAAGCCGGCATTGAGAGTCGTGCTGCGCTTCCCTAAAGTGACTTTATTAATGGCGATGCTGATCACACTTGCCGGTTTCTACCCGCTATCGAAGCTGGGCAGCGAATTTATGCCGCCGCTCGACGAAGGCGACCTGATGTATATGCCCACCACCTATGCCGGCGTATCCATTGCTGAGGCCAGGGAGATCCTGCAACAAACCGACAAACTGATCCGCACCCTGCCGGAGGTTAAAACCGTATTGGGTAAAGTCGGCCGGGCTGAGACCGCTACTGACCCTGCACCGCTGACGATGATTGAAACCTTTATTCAGCTTAAACCCAAATCGCAGTGGCGCGAGGGGCTGACCAGTCAGGATTTACGCGATGAGCTCAATAGCATTGTTGCTTTCCCCGGCCTGACTAACGCCTGGGTGATGCCGATCCAAACCCGCATTGACATGCTGGCCACCGGTATTAAAACGCCGCTGGGCATTAAAATCTCTGGCCCGGATGTGAAGCAAATCGAAGCCATTGGCACCGATATTGAAAAATTGCTGGGCGACCTTGAGGGCACCGAATCGGTCTACGCCGAGCGGGTTGCCGGCGCCCGGTATATTGATATTGATATCGACCGTCTTGCTATCAGCCGGTATGGACTGACAATAGCCCAGGTGCAGCAACTCATCAGCACGGCCGTAGGCGGTAAAACCATTACCACAACGGTGGAGGATATTGCCCGCTATTCGGTTAATTTACGTTCCCCCCAGCAATACCGGAACAGTCCGGAAGCGCTGGCAGGCTTACCTGTACTTACACCTGGCGGGGAGCGCATCACGCTGGGAGATATCACGCATATACGCATTGCCGAAGGCCCGCCTGCCCTTAAGAGCGAAAATGCCCGACTCACAGGCTATGCGTTTATTGATGTATCCGGTATTGATATTGAAAGTTACGTTAAACAGGCCAAAGGCGTTCTGGACAAAGCGCTTAACCTTCCCACTGGCTACACGTTACAGTGGGCTGGTCAGTATGAGTACCTTGAACGGGCCATGCAAAAGCTAACCTTTGTTGTGCCAATGACGCTGGCAGTGATAGTGATCTTACTGTTTATGAGTTTTCGCCGTCTCAGCGATGTAGTACTGGTACTCGGTACTCTGCCCATGGCACTGATCGGCGGGATCTGGTTGCTCTATGCGCTGGATTACCACCTTTCTGTTGCGGTTGGCGTTGGTTTTATTGCACTGGCCGGGGTAGCCGTTGAAATAGGTGTCATCATGGTGATTTACCTTAACAGCACCTGCGCTGATATACCCCCTTCCGCTAACGTGGATATCAGTGCCCGCCTGCGTGAGGCAGTTGAGGAAGGCGCGCTTAAACGCGTGCGTCCGGTATTGATGACTGTACTAACGGTAATGATAGGTTTATTGCCGGTCATAAGTGGTACCGGCACGGGCTCAGAGGTAATGAGTCGGATTGCTGCCCCCATGGTGGGCGGCATGGCCAGTGCGCTGGTGCTCTCTTTACTGGTGGTGCCGGCGGGCTTTTTCCTGATCCAGCGGGCTAAACTCCGCTAGCCCTGCCAGTGTAAATAACGTAGTGTGGGTTAAGCCCTGTCATTTCGGCAGGGCAAACTCAACAAATCCGCGCAGGGCTCTCGCCATAGGAAAAAACTGCGGGTTAACCTGAGGGATCGCGCAGGTTTCGCTTAAATCGGCGCGACTTTTATCAAAGTCCATTTTCTCCAGCAGCAGACGGTTAACCACCAGATCGGCATGGCATAACTGATACTCTTCGTCGATGACATAAAAGGTGTTATCCGCATCCACATACGTCAGCAGGTTTTGTACGCCTTCGATGGGCGTGGTCTGGTCGGCCTGAGAGTGTGCCACGAAAACCGGTACCTCCACCCGGGCGCCTTCCTCAAGGCGTTCGCGGATACTGCGAATAAGCTCCATTAACTCAAGGCCAGCGAAGCTGGCGACTTTGGGATACTTTTGTGGATTGGGTCCGCTGGTCTGATAATCACCATCGAGTAACCTGGCCAGTGTCTTTATGCCCCACAGCTTCGACAGTGATTCAACATTACCATTCAGCGCCAGCGCGCCAGAAAATAACAGAATGCCCTGCACATTATCGGGATTAGACAGGTAGTAATCCACCGACAACGCGCCGCCGGTAGAAAAGCCGCCTAACACCACTTTATCGGTGGATTGCAAAGCCAGTTCCACCACTTCTGCCAGATGCGCCTGCCAGCGTTCGGCCAGTTGCTCATCTTCCATATCAGCATCAGCGTCTTTCAGACCATGGCCCGGCAATAGCGGTGCGATAACAGTATATCCGGAATGATAAAGCTCATCGGCAATCGCTGACACGAAAAAGGGGGAGTCACTGAGCCCGTGGATGAGTACAATAATGGGGCTGTCTGCTTGCTGAAACAAAATAAATGGTGCATTACCATCGCCTCTCAGCGCCGGTGAACACACTGCATAACGATTCGCCGAAGAACTCAGACACTTTTGCGTGCTACCTAGCTCCTGCTCGTATAAAGCGGCAAACGACTGATTCAGTGCAAACTGAGACTGCCCTGTCGCCAGCGCAGAAAAACACAATGTAGTGGTCAGACAGACCAGATGTAACAACGACTTCACTGGTTGACTCCATTAAAAGCAGCAAGGGCGCCTACTATGGCGGCCTTGCCAGTGAATTGCAATCATTGGCAGGAAAACAATAGCGGGTTACCGTTCACTCAGACGTGACATCAAAATAGCCGCGCGTTTCGCCTGCGCAGGCAAGGCACTGACCAGCGCCGTTTCATGTACGGTGTGACCGCCTGAGCCACTCATGCCCAAACCATCCAGGGCCATTTCCACATACTCTGAGGTAAAGGAGACATCCGCGGCGCCGGCATTAAGCGGATTGACTGCGGTTACGCTGCCCTGCCCTAGATCCTGACTGACTTTGCTGTAAATACCCAACAACTCGTGATTACCCGGCTTTGGCGATAAAGGCGGGTAGCCCTCCCCAAACTCAATGACGGCGCTGGTTTTAGGCAGACTCTGTTTTACGATGGCCTGCATTTTATGCTGAACCCGAATTAACTGATCCTGCGAAACCGCACGGATATCACCGGTAACAATGGCATGTTCGGCAACCACATTGTTTTTGCCAAAGGTGCTGCCGTTGTTGTTAAGTTTATCGTGGGTAACCTCTGTCCCCCCCATTATTCTGCCAGGATTAAATGTAAGTAATTGTTCACTTCGGAGTTTATCGTAAAAGCTGGTTAAGATACGCGAGGCCTCATAAATCGCGCCAGCGCCCACGGTGGGTTTAAATACCTGGGAAGAATGCGCCGGCGTGCCTTTAACCGTTAACACCCAGTCTACCGACCCACGACGTGAAACATTAGCGGTGGCCGGATTACCATCACCATTTTCAAAGCCCAGTGAAATATCGGCCCATTTGGCACCTTCGATTAAGGCTTTTTTAGACAAGGCTAACGGCCGGCCACTGAGCTCTTCATCGCCGGTCATTACCACCATAATATTCATCGATGATAACTTACCTGCCGCGTGCAGTGCTCGCAGTGCTTCGAGCATAATAATGTTGCCGCCTTTCATATCGGCAACGCCCGGACCTTTAATATGCTTATCGTCCACCCGGGTAAAGGTTTGAAACGGACTGCCAGGCTCAAACACCGTATCGAGGTGGCCAATCAGTAGCATTTTGGGGCCCTTGCCGCCTTCAATTCTGGCAATCAGATGGCCAGCCCGGTTGAATGCGGCTCCATCCTCAAACCAAACGTCAAAGCCCAACGCCTCAAATTCCGGCATCAATTGGTCTGCCACCTTTCTGACGCCGGAAAAGTTCATGGTGCCGCTATTTATGTTGACGCTTTTTTCCAGCAAGCTCATCGCTGCCTCTTTACGGCCATCAATATAATCGGCCATCTGCAGCTCATCGCCGGATAGCGCCGCACTGGTTGCCAGCGAGAACAACAGACTGGTGGCGCAGGTAAATGTTGTCAGAAAAGAAGGTTTCAAAGTGTTTGCCCCTGATTTGTTGTGTTTTTTCTACTATGGCAAAAACCATTGACGATAACGAGGGCAATAACGATAAAAGGTCAGTAAAAACAGATTGCAGGTAAGCTTTTGACTTCAGGACCAGAATCGCCATACTGAGACTATAAAAAAACAAAGTCCACGCCTGTTAAGGATTACTCATGTCAAAGAAAGTGTATTGTAGCGCCCAGTTTTTACCCAAACCCGGCAAAGAAAAAGCGCTGTTTAAAGTGCTCCAGAGCCTCGAGCCCAACACGCTAAGAGAAGATGGCTGTATTCAGTATATCGTTACCCGCCATATCACCAGTCCGTTCGCCGAAGGCAACAGCTTTCCCATTGCGTTTAATGAAATCTGGGCCGATATGGCCAGCTTCGAAGCTCACTGTCAGCGTCAGGAAATCAGCGATTTCTTTGCTACTTATTGTCAGGCCGAGGACGGCCTGGCAGAAGACTGGAACGTGTGTATTTATACCGATGAGCCTGAGGACTTCGACGCCCCGCAGCTGTAACTAAGTCTTTAAACCAAAAAAACTCGCCGATTGGCGAGTTTTTTATCAGTTTACTATAACGCTATTCGGCGAAATAAGCTTCCAGATCGTCGCTGCCGCCAATATGCTTACCACCAATAAATACCTGGGGTACTGTGTCACGGCCGCTGATAGCTTTTAATGTCGTCAGCGTAGCGCCCTGCCCCATGACGATTTCTTCGTATTTAAAGCCTTTATGCTGCAACAGCGCTTTGGCTTTCGCACAATACGGACAGCCTGGTTTGGTAATAATGGAAACCGGCTCCAGTTTCACTGCATTAGGCGCAATGTGGGCCAGCATGGTATCAGCGTCTGAGACCTCAAACGGGTCGCCCGGTTTGTTCGGCTCAATAAACATTTTTTCCACTACGCCGTCTTTTACCAGCATCGAGTAGCGCCAGCTGCGCTTACCAAAGCCTAAATCAGCTTTGTCCACCAGCATTCCCATGCCATCGGTAAATTCACCGTTACCGTCCGGTACCAGCGAGACGTTGTCTGATTCCTGATCCGCTGCCCAGGCATTCATAACAAAGGTGTCATTCACTGAAATACAAACAATTTCATCTACACCGTGATCTTTGAATGTGTCGGCCAACTCGTTATAACGTGGCAGGTGAGTCGACGAACAAGTCGGCGTAAAAGCACCTGGCAGGGAGAAAACCACTACGGTTTTGCCGGCGAAAATATCGTCGGTAGTGCGATTAATCCACTGCTCACCTTCCCGAATGGCAAAGGTCACATCAGGTACTTTCTTTCCTTCATAAGAAGGTTTATCAATGGGGTGTGTCATTACATTCTCCTTAACAGTTTCGATAAGTATAACCCTAACAGTGCAGAGAACCAGCGGTAAATACCAATCATGCTAATCACAATTAACGATTGAAAATAAAATATTTAAACGCAAATAAGAATTACCCTTACCAGCTAGGGTATACGCATTAATCCCTTAATATAAATTTCAATGCCCGCTGTGAATGGATGCCAGCAACCCGATACTCTATTATTTGAACAGGAATCAACGGGTGCTATATGAGCATCCCGCAGTACATGAAAAAGGCAAAACACGCCGAAAGGGTGTGACGCAAAACCTCCGGTCTACGTCGAAAGATAGGATAGCGGGGTTACCGAACACTGTGAGGTGACGTCGGCTTGCTTCCCCCGGCAAGCCAGCGACACCGACAGTCAGTTCACTTTTTTATTACGTAATTGCGATTACTTAATGAGGATTGAACAATGATGATTTTAGTTGGTGGCGAAAAAGGTGGTAGCGGCAAAAGCTGTCTTGCACAGAACATCGCCGTATATTTACGCTGTGAGAAAAAGGCCAGTGTACTGATGGTGGATTGTGACCCCCAGCGAACCACGTCAGACTGGGCCCAGGAGCGAAGCAGCAACGAAGAGCTGCCTTCCATCAACTGTATCCAGCTTTACGGCAAGATCCGCAATGAGCTGTTAAGCCTTAAAGAGCACTACGACTATGTGGTTATCGACTGTGGTGGTCAGGATAACCTGGCGCTGCGATCGTCTATGGCGGTTGCCGACCATATCTTAATTCCATTGCGTCCCAAGCGCCGCGACCTGAAAACGGTACCGCACATGGAAGACATTTTGTCGACCTGTAAGATGGTCAACCCGCGCATGAACGCTGCTTTTGTTATTACTCAGTGTCCTTCACTGCCTTCGTTGGCGTCAAGGATTCTGGAAGCCAAAGAGGTGTGTCGCTCCTTTGAAGTACCAGTATTAAATTCCGTTACCTTTAGCCGCTACATGTATGACGACTCAGAGGAGTCCGGACGTTCGGTGCTGGAAAGTGAAGCCGATGGTAAAGCTGCCGTGGAAATTCGCAGTATCATTGAAGAGTTACTGGCCCGACGTAAAGGGGAACAACATGAGTCTGATAAACCTGTCTCGCTCTACGCCGCAAGCTAATCGAACCACAACCAAAAGTATCAGTGCAGAGGAATTTATCCAGGACGCACTGCATTATGCCAGTGGTGCGGCAGTGCCCCTTACCGCTGTTGCAGAGCGGCAGGCTAACGACTCCCATCATGAGCCAATGCGCAGAGCTACCTTTACGCTGACGCAGGAATGTATAGATCAGCTTCAGCAACTTTCAGAGCAAAGCGGTATAGCGAAATCTAAACTGATCAGGCTATGGATCCAGCGCTACGCCAGTCTCAATTTTGATTAAGCGGAAGAAAACTGGCTTGCGCTATTGATTATTTTTTAAACGAACCTCAAAATAACAACATAATAAAAGCGTAAACTTAAATATAAATACGACATGACAGCGCAGTAATGGAGTCGCGCGTCTTACGTCACAGGGCGGTGTAGAAAGTAATGATGTTAAACCGTGTTGGCCTGTTGTTGTCCTTGCTGTGCTGCTCTGTACCCGGATTAGCGCATTCAGTGCGCCACGTATCAATGGATGGACACGCGTTCTATACCAGCGGCTTCAATGTTGAGAAACTGGTTAATCAGGGCGACACCCTGAAAGCCGAACGCCATATCCGCGACCAGTTAGCGCTATCTCAGGCAGAACAGAACCAGCGAGCAGTAGCGACCGGCTCCCATTTTTTGGGACAGATATCACTTATCAAAAACAATTATCCGCTGGCGCTAAGGCAGTTTCAGAGTGCGCTGGATTTTTTTAAAGCCGTCAGAGAACCATTAGGCATGGCCGATTTATATACTGATATCGGCAGAACTTATCGGGTGATGGGGCTTTATCAGTCTGCTCTGGGCTACTTTAATCTCGCCAAAGACATTTATCATCAGCAGGGACGTTACGACGGTATCGCCCTGCAACAATTGGAAGTGGGCATATCTCTGCGTTTGTTAGGTCAGTTTGAAAGTGCACTGAGTCAGTTAGAGCGTGCGTTGCCCTTGTTACGGCAGGAAAACAACAACCAGGCAACCGCGTCCACTCTGATGCAAATTGCCCGGGTATACAGTGAAATCGATAAAAACGATGAAGCTATGCTGTACCTGCAGGATGCCGCTGTACTGATTGATACCCTGCAAATAAAAACCCTGCAAGCGGAGCTCGATTATCACCTTGGCCAGGTCAATATCCAAATGGGGCATTATGATAATGCCCGGCGCCATCTGGAACAGAGCAAAGACCAGTTCAGCCAGCTAGAAGCACAATGCGATGTGGCTAAAATAGACTCCAGTCTGGGTAATATACTGCTTAGCCAGGGTCAGCCGGAAGCCGGCATCCAACTGCTCGAGTCAAAACTTCAACAAGCGACCGAAAATAACTGCACTACCCTGTTGACCGAGCTTCACTTAACCCTGGCTCAGGCTTACCTCGGCAAAAATCAACAGGCACTAACTGACCACATTGACCAGGGTTTGCAACAAGCTATAGAGAGGGGTGAATTACTCACTCAGGCGCGGTTTGAAGCAGTAAAAATGCAAATGCATGAACAAAGCGGGGATTATTCCGCAGCGCTTAACGCCCTCAAGCGCCAGCAACAGCTGGAAAAGCAAAGTATTGAGCAACGTCGCTCGCTGGCGCTGCTATATCTGCAATCGCAGCTGGAAGTAGAGCGTCAGGCCCAATCGCTGGAACTGCTGAATAAAAACCAGGCCATTCAGCTGGCCAAGGCTGAACAGCAGGAGCTGGAAGTGCGGATGCTGTACGCGTCGTTATTTGCTGTCACCTTACTGGTGTTCTTGATCTGGAGCCGGTTTAACCATAGTCAGCGTTCGCGCTTTCTAAAGCGTGAAGTACGCCGTCGCACCCAGGAACTGGAATCTAAAAATGCCGAACTGGAAAACGCCTACATTGCGCTGGAGCGAGCCAGTCTGATGGACCCGTTAACCGGTTTGTACAATCGTCAGTACCTGAATAATCAGTTACCACAGGAAATCAATCGCGCACAGCAGGCGTATCTGCTATCCCGTGAGGGCACGCTTACCAACAGCCCCTCGGACATGCTTTGCTTTCTACTCGACATTGATAACTTTAAACACGTTAATGACACCTACGGTCACATGGCAGGAGACCGCATTTTAACCGATTTAGCGAAAGTGATGCGCTCAGTATTCAGGCCCTCAGACATGCTTATCCGCTGGGGAGGTGAAGAATTTCTGGCCGTGTGCCGCAATACCAATCGACTTGAAGCCGTAGCCCTCGCAGACAGACTACACCAGGGGATCCACGATCACGACTTTCATGTTAGCCAACAGCATAGCCTTCACATTACCTGTTCCATTGGTTTTTGTGTTCTGCCACTATACCCCAGCGAACCTGCACGCCTCGACTGGGACAGTTACTTTGGTTTACTGGATGAATGCCTGTATGCGGCAAAGCGGTCCGGAAAAGACTGCTGGATAGGTTTAACCGGCGAGAAATCAGAGGCCGCTGACCGGCCGACATCCCGGTTGGAAGAAAAATTTGATTTACCGCCGACCCGGGTACAAACCTCTCTTAACCATTTATCAGCCATTAGCTGGGCTGAACAAAGCAGTTAATCAGCGCCGCAAATCAACCGCCGCTACAGGTATTACACACCGGTTTTCAAATCTTCCAGGTGGTACTTATCGATTAATGAATATAGCGTTGGTCTGGTAACACCCAGTAACTCCGCCGTTTTAGACATGTTCTTGTCGGCTCGCTGATAAGCCTTACGGATCGCTTTACTTTCAGCCTGTTCACGCACTTCGCGCAGGTTAAGGATTTCACTTGCAAAATCTTCCGAAGGCTCGAGCAGACCCAGATCGTCGGCCTGAATAACCGTGCCTTCTGCCATGATGACAGCAGATTTGAGTTTGTTCTGCAGTTCGCGAATGTTGCCCGGCCAGCGATGGGCCAGCATGGCTCTTATCGCGCCGTCACTGAAGCTCTTGGCTTTGGCATTAAATTCTTCGCGGTATTGATTCAGAAAAGTGCGCGCCAGTAATACAATATCCTGCTCACGTTCCCGCAGCGGCGGAATATTAATCGGGATTTCGCCGATACGATAGAATAAATCCTCACGGAAGGTTTCTTCCCCCACCATGGTCTGAATATCTCTGTGAGTGGCACAAATCACCCGAATATCCACCGGAATTTCATTTCTGCCGCCAACCCGCTCAATCACCCGTTCCTGCAGGAAACGCAACATCTTAGCCTGTAAACCAATGGGCATATCACCAATTTCATCGAGAAACAGTGTGCCCCCTTGTGCCGTTTCGATTTTACCTACGGTGGTTTTATTCGCGCCGGTGAAGGCCCCTTTTTCGTAACCGAATAACTCACTCTCAAGCAGGTTTTCCGGGATTGAGGCACAGTTGATGGCCACAAAAGGCTGGTCTTTGCGGGGGCTGTGCTCGTGAATGGTGCGGGCAAAGACTTCTTTACCGGTACCACTTTCGCCCAGTAATAAGGTGCTGATGTCGGTACCGGCTATCTTTTCAGCTTTGCGCATCACGGTCTGGATAGCGTCACTGTTGCCGATAATCCGCCCCATGGCTGGTCTTGTCTTAGCCAGGATCCGGTTTTCATCTTCCAGCTTGGCCAGGTTCAGCGCACGATTAATGAGCAGTTTTATGGTGTCGGAATCGATGGGTTTCTGATAAAAATCATAGGCACCAAAGTCGATGGCTTTCAGCGCGTTTTCTTTATCATTATTACCGGTTACCACTATGACTTTGGTATTGGGCGCCAAAGCCAGAATTTCTTCCAGGGTTTTCAGGCCTTCTGAGGCGTTGGCCGGATCAGGCGGTAAGCCTAAATCAAGAGTCACCACTTTGGGTTCGAACCGACGTAACTGCGCAATTGCAGAGGAACGATCGTCGGCGAAAACCACGTTAAAGTCGGTTAAACTCCATTTTAACTGCTTTTGAATACCTAAATCGTCATCAACTACCAGGATGGTGTCACTCATACTCTGTTTCCGTTTTTATTCTGCTCGATATTGACGTTTTACTGAATGGGAAAGCCCAGCGTAAAGCAGGTGCCAATGTTTGGCTGGCTTTGTACCTGTAAATATCCGCCTATCGATTCCATATAGGTTTTTGCATCATATGCCCCGATGCCCATCCCCGCGTTACCTTTAGTCGTATCGAAAGGCTTGAACAGGCGATGCTTGATAAATTCTTCATCCATCCCCGTGCCATTATCCTCAATAAACACGAGTTGGTGTTGCCGCTCTGTGTCCAGTACCAGCATAACCTCAATTTCACCGTCATCGGCACAGGCCTGCTGAGCATTGCTTATCAGATGATACATCACATTGGCAAACTTATCCTGATCTACCACGACGTCGGTTTCTTCTTTAATCACTATCTGCGGCAGCGGTAATAAAGCCTGACAACGCTTATCAACCACCTGCTTTATTAACAGTGACAAGGTGTGCGTGGCGTCGGCGCCCCGCTCTTCTACCTGTTTCTCTGTCAGCTGGCGCAGCATCCTGTCCATCCGTGCTTTGGTATGATGCAGGGTTTCGAAGGTATCTTCAATAAATTCAGGGTTTCCTTTGTGCTGTTCTGCATTACACAGGATTAAGTCTATCTGTGCCAGCACATTCTTAAGATCATGTAAAACAAAAGCTGCCATACGATTAAACGCCGCGAATTGAGCATTTTCTGCCAATGATTGTGCTGCTTCATGCAGATAAATAAAATTAGCAATTTGGTTAGTGACGGCGTTTAAATAGTCACGCACCTCCCAGTTGAGTGACACTTTGGGTCGATCCACGGCGCACAGTAATGCCAGTCCCCACATGTTGCCTTCGCGAATAAACGGAATAACCAGTTGCAAACGGGTCGTTTCGACCGTTTCATTAGACAGGTTTAGTCCCTCGTACACATAAGGCTTAGTGCGATACTCATCGAGGTCGATTAGCCAGCCGGTTTTTTCGCAGTAATCCCATAATGGCTTAAGTGTCCCCTCGACCTCGGATAACGGCATAAAATAATGGCTGCTCACCACGTGAAAGCCCGGCCCCTGCTTTTTGATGAGTGCGCCACTGTCGTAGTTGATCGCTCCCATCACGCCTTCCAGTGCTACCTGGTACACACTGGGTAAGGACTGATCGTTTTGCGACAATACGTTGGTCAGTTTGACCCACTCTTCACGATAGTCAAACTGATTAGCAAAGAAGTGTTTGGTGATAAATACTTTAATGCGGGTGCGAAAGGTATTGGATAAAAACAGCGTAGCGAGCATAACCAGCGACAGCGCAATCAGTATAATTTGCACTGTATAACCCCAGCTCCAGCCCAGGTAGCTGATAATGTAGCCCATGGCTGCCATGATAAAGAGATATACCCCGGCCACCAGCAGCAGTGAGCTGTGTAGTACGACATCCCGGGAGATAAAAATATTCACGCCCCAGTGCTTTATCCGCCGTGTAGCAATTACCAGAAACGGTAACATCAGCAGGTAGATATAACCGCGGGCGGCAATAAACCCGGGCTCCACATTAGCGATCATGGTGGAGTTTGCATAAAAGACAAACTCAAACAGGTTGGTCGCGCCCAAATACAACGCCAGTGGCTTATACGCCCATTGATCCTGCCCAACCTGGCGGTAAAGCACTTCCAGCAGAATAAGCACTTCCAATGCTATCAGGGTTTGCATCAGGAAATGCCAGGTGATATCAACCTGAATAAACCAGGGGCTTACCAGAGCGATGGCCGGCACCAACAAGGCAAATAAGGTGGCCGGCTGACGCAACACCTGCCAGATATTGGCAAAGTCATTTTTCAGACAGCTGGCAATAAACAGCAGCCAGATGCCCTGCTTGATCGTATCAGCCTGCAGCAGATGAAAAACACTTAACGGGCCGCTTAACAGCGACACAAAGCTCAGCGACCAAAGCAGCGTAACCAGTGTAGCGAGGCTAAGCATGTATTTCGCCAGCCCCGGTTTACGCACCGTAAACAGCAGTAACAACAATACCAGGTAACCAATACTATTCAGGCCGTAGCCGATATCTGCAATCATTTGTTGTCCTACTGTTACACCGGGGCAGTTGTGGTGGGCCGCAGTATTTATCGATACTGCTTAAGAGGGGAAGTTTAACCCCCTCTATTTATTGGTTATTTTCTATCACAATCTGCCTGTAGCTTCCAGCTACCTTTTGCGGACAACCAGACTACCAATGGAATAACCAGCGCCGAAGGAACAAATAACACCAATATCCTGACTGGCAAGATCCTGATGATGCAGGGCGAAAGCAATGATCGAGCCCGCCGATGCGGTATTGGCATACTCATCCAGAACAATCGGGGCTTCCTCGCTGTTGGCATCCCGGCCCAGCAGTTTTTTGCAAATCAGCGTATTCATATTGATGTTCGCCTGGTGTAACCACCAGCGATTAACAGTGTCCGGCGATAGCTCATGCTGGCTAAGGTGGCTGGCAATGTGCTCAGCCGCCATGGGGCAAACTTCTTTGAAGACCCGGCGGCCGGCCTGATGAAAGAGCTTGTCAGGACCAAAGGGATCAACATCATTGGCCCGACTCATATAGCCAAAATTCGAGCGGATATTATTGGAATAAACGGTTTTCGCTTTGGTGCTGAGGATATCAAAGGCGGTATCAGTGTTGACCGTTTCGGCGGTTTCCAGAATGGTCGCCGTTGCCACATCACCAAAAATAAAATGGCTGTCACGATCGGTATAGTTAACCTGAGGTGAAACCAGCTCCGGATTAATTACCAGCACACATTTAGCATTGCCCGACGCTATCATTTCCCATGCCCGGTGCATGCCAAAGGTCGCCGCCGAACAGGCCACCAGCATATCAAAACCAAAACCATCAATACCCAGTTCGTTTTGCACTTCGATGGCAATCGCCGGGTAGGAACGTTGCGTGTAAGCACAGGCAACGATCACGGCATCAATCTCAGCAGCGGTTTTATTGGCATCGGCCATGGCCAGTCTGGCCGCCTCAATGGCAATCTCAGCCTGGTTAGACAGCTCGCCTTCACCCCGCTCCGGGATCGCCGGACGCATCCGCTCAATGTCCAGTGCGCCATCCTTGCGATAGATAAAGCGGCTTTTAATACCAGAGGCTTTTTCAATAAACTCGGCACTGGAAAACGGTTTAGCGGTCAGTTCGCCGGCTTCAATCTGCGCCTGATGTTGCTGATTGTAGGCCTCAGCCCAGGCGTTATAGCTTTCAACCAACTCCTGGTTAGTAATTTTATAGGGCGGCGTCCACAGGCCCACACCACTTAATACGACATTTGCGTTCATGTTTTCGGTTCTCTTTAGCAAATGGCCTGTCAGCCCCGGCAACGGGCAATCAAACAGGTCCAATGAGTTTTGCTAAGCTTACCCTTTTGTCACGCAAATGTCATGGACCACTATGCCGGCGAGCGCTTTACGAAAGACTCTCAGGCTATCATTGGTCAGGTTACAGCGTTGGATTCTTAGCCTCACTGCCACCGGCGGCTGACTTAAAACAATTCCACGTCTGTAATACTGTCTTCAGCTTCATCCTGGGACTGGCTTAATTCTCGTAAAGCTTTCAATCGCTGCATAATTAAGCGCAGATTTTCAGTTGTCATTGCATTATCAATAGTATCGTAGGCTTTGTCGGTGCTCTTTCGGAACAGCTGTAACAACTCATTTTCCTGTTCTTCGGTTAAGCCGTATTCAAAGATTTTGCTTTCCACAGAATCAACTAACTCGGTTAGGGTCGCTAGTACCTGGCGATTTTTTGCCTGGTTTTCTGCATCTGCTTTCTTTTGCACGACCTCCAGTTCCTGAATCATTAAATTCACTTCTTCAGTCTTAACAATGTCCCGGTACTGACTTGAAGCGGCCTCCAGAATGATGGCCAGGTGGTCCCGGTAGCGCCCTGCCTGCGCAGGATCATCCGGCATGTTTTTGATAATTTGGGTAAAGGGTGGATAATTCAGAAATAACCGTTTGCCCCTGCTCATTATGCGCTCCGAATACTCAAGCCTGTCGAGTAACTCCCGCTCGAGAGCAGAAATAGACGATTCAGTAGACAATGCCTGGCGGTATTCGATGTCGTTCATTGCATATTTCACCTGAACAGAACTGTTCACACCGAAACTGGTAGCGGTTTTCACAATAAGATTTAGCAGCGAGGAAATGCTGCTGGTTTTCGACGCAGCCCGGAAGTAGTGAATTAAAATTCCCTGTTCCGTGAGGTCCGATATCACCGCCTGTATCAGTTGCGAATTCGACTCTGTACTGGCCTGTTCTGCACGGCGTTTTTTGCCGCGTTTGATGATGGTTTTGGCTTTTTTACGCAACTCCTGAATTTCTATTGGTTTTATCAGAAAGTCACTGGCGCCTATTTCATACCCTTTTAAGCGCTCTTCCATCTCACTGCTAGCGGTATGGAAGATAATATCTGACTGTTCTTCACTAACAAACTCGCGTAGTTTGACACACAATTCAAAACCACTCATTTGCGGCATTGTTACGTCGAGTATGATGAGTAATGGTGGGATTTCCATTTCTCTGACAGCCTCCAGCGCGTCAACCGGTGAGGCCATAACCAGGACGTTAAATTCCTTTAACGCTTCCTCCAGTAACGCTAAGGTGATGATGTCATCATCAACAATAACTATCTCGTATTCTTTCACTATTTATCCAGCAATCATTTTGTCTCAAGTCTGAATAAAAGGTAGTCGAAATACCGGTAACTTTCGAATGAACAGGCATAAAACGTATAGTAAATCAGCGATTTTTCAAATTAACAGACAGAGAGGCTGAACGGCTATGGAGTAACACAGCATTGTTGGTTTGCAGTTGGCACCCCCTGCGCAAATTTACAGGAGGTGCAATCTTTAGCTATCCAGTATTACCGGATCTTCAGGGTTTATTTTTGTGTAATTGAATACACCGCCACCGTACCGCTCACTTCGTTGCCCACAATCAGAGCGGGGCCACCGGTTGGGCTTTCATCTGCAGCAACAAACAGTAAGCTTTCGGGTGCCAAATCACCAATCGCATCACCTACAACCAATCCTTCGGTCACATCACGGTTATTGATGTATTCAACGAAGGACGCGTCGTAAGGGTTGGTGATGTCATAAACAAAAATGCCGCTCATTCTCTCCAGACCGATAAATGCGTAAGTACGCTCACCTACCTGACCGACGGTCAGTGCTTCAGGCTCAGGCCCCTTGTTTTCAGAACGTGAATCACCTTCGTTTTCATCATCCCCATTGTTAAAAGCGCTACCGTATAGTGATGCCGTGATGCGTTCAAAGTCATCACCGGAATCAAATACGACTAAACCATTTTGGTCCCAGATAGTGAATGACCGGGCGCCATAACTATAAGCGGCATCGTACAGTCCATTGCCATCAGCATCGCCTAAGGCGTTGGTCACCCGCAGATCGTCGGCTTCACCATTCATCTGCAGCATTTCAAGCGCCGAGCCGGGCTCAGCATCAAGATCCTTAATTTTCACTTCTTCGGTATACGCCAGACATTCTCTGTCGTCCCAATCCTGGCCGCCAGCAGCAGTACAATCCGTCTCACTCATGTCTTCAGAAATAAAGTATTCCCGCGCATCACCCTCGTTGGCAGTTAACAGAAAATCCGCGCCTTTCCAGCTAATCATAGCAATCGTGTCGGGCATATACACACCGTACAATCCTTCGTACTGACCGAAACTTACTTCACCGTCTTCCTGCACGTCGATATTCAGCCCGGCCCAGTTTTTGAACCCCAGACCCACTATGTCCATTGTCATCGTGTTCAGGTCAATTACCGCCACACCATTGTTTTCCTGCAAGGTAACGTATGCCATCTCATTGCTGGCCGTGATGTATTCAGGCTCTAAATCCTGGGCAACCGAAGTTGTGATGGTCACACCATTGATTGTACGTCCGGCCGGGTTAGGGAAATGCATCCCCATAGCCATTAACTCAGCCTTTTGTCCGTTGAAGTCTGTAAAATCGAGCAGTCTAGCCTCATCAGCTGGAACGCCGTCGGTGACGTCGATAACGGCTACAGAACCTTCCGGGTCAACAGTATAATCGCCACCTGGTTCACCTTCATTGGCCACCAGCACTTTGCTACCATCCGGCGTAAACGTCACCATATCGGGTAGATTACCTACTTCTACCGCCTTTAATAGCGTTGGCGCAGACGCGGATACGCCGGTGTAGAAGAGCACAAAACCGTTATCAGCCTTGGCGTCAGCAGGTACGGCTACAGCCAGTAAATCACCGGATAACGCAATACTGGTTAATCCGTCCAGAGCAACCCCATCTACCTCGGTGGGCAAGGTAACTTCTGAACCTACGGTCAGATTTAAATCGGTAATCGGACTGTCCAGCGGCGCGTCAGACAAGTCACTGATATCTACCAGCGCAACCGTATTAGAATCACTGTTAGTGACGTAAACCATGCCACTTGCCACATCGTACTGAACAATTTCAGCAGCGCCTTCGGCTTCCAGTGATGCGCGGCCAATAACGGCCAGCTCAATGCCACGGGTTGCATCCTGACCATCTGCACCCACCGGACCGGCTTCACCCTGAGGTCCTTGTGCACCGTCAGTACCGTCATCACCATCCAGGCTACAACCGCTTAACAGACCCGCTACAGTTAGCGCAAGTAAACTCGTTTTGAACATTGACGCTTTCATTGCATTTCCTTTTTTATAGTTAATTGAAGTATGCTTAGCAAAGACACTCACTGATCGAAACTTAACTATTTCAGCGTGTTAATCCTGCTTAAACGTCCAAGCGTAGAAAAGCCGAGTGACAGTTTCATGTCCCTTGAGTGACAGAAATGTGAAATCCCGAGTCGTAGCACGGCTGGCAGATTGAAAAAGGAATCAAATTGATGAAGTTATCCGCTTATGTACTGGCAATGGCAATGACTGCCAGCACCCTTGTTGGGTGTGCAACCTCACCTACCGGTCGCAATCAGATACTGTTGTTTGGCAGCGATCAGCTTAATGCCATGGGCGTTCAGGCCTTTGATGGCATGAAAAGCGAAATCCCGGTGTCCAAACAGCCTGCACAGAATCAGTACGTTCAGTGTGTGGCCGACACCTTATTACCCTACATACCCTCGGGCGTTTATTCAGGCGACTGGGAAGTCGTGGTGTTCAATGACGATCAGGTTAACGCCTTCGCACTGCCCGGCGGTAAAATTGGCGTTTACACCGGCTTGCTAAAAGTGGCCACTAATCAGCATCAGTTGGCTGCTGTCATCGGTCATGAAATCGGCCACGTTATTGCGCAGCATGGTAACGAGCGGATGTCGCAGACGACCCTAATTCAAACCGGTTCGCAGGTTGCCAATCAGGTACTGGCAGCAAATCAGGTGCCTTATAACGCCGAAATTATGGGCGCACTGGGGCTCGGTTTGCAGTTGGGTGTACAGCTGCCGTTTAGCCGTACTCACGAATCAGAAGCCGATCTGATTGGTTTGCAGCTCATGGCTAAGGCCGGGTTTGATCCCCGTCAGTCCGTTGACTTGTGGCGTAATATGGAAGCGGCCAGCGGTGGGGAACGGCCAATGGAGTTGCTGTCAACTCATCCGGCCCCCGATAGCCGGATTAAAAATCTGCAGGCCAATATGGATGCGGCAATGGCCGACTATCAGGCCAGTCCCACAAAAGCCCGTTGCAGCCCGTAAATCGCGAACAAAAAAACGGCTCTGAGAGCCGTTTTTTTTATACCTTTAAATGGTTTATTCAGCGCCTTCTTTCTTCTCGGTGTTATCCGCTTCTTTGAAGAAATGCACATCCATTTGAGGGAATGGTATGGAAATACCTTCCTCGTCGAATCGTAACTTTACATTTTCAGTAAACGCCCACAATACTGCAAAATAATCTTCCTTTTTGACCCATGGGCGAACGGTAAAGTTTACACTGGAATCGCCTAGTGAAGACACGGCTACTACTGGCGCAGGCTCTTCTAAAATCCGCTCATCTTCCTTAACCATCTGCTCCAGAACATTTTTTGCCTTTAACAGATCATCGCCATACCCAATACCAAAAGTCATATCAACGCGGCGGTTTGTCATGGCTGAATAATTAATGATGTTGTCACCATAAATTTTACCATTTGGTACGATGATCTCTTTGTTGTCAGGGGTGTTCATAGAGCTGGTAAAAATGCCTATTTTCTTTACCGTACCTGCTACACCTGCAGCTTCAACATAATCACCGGCACGAAACGGTTTGAAAACAAGCAACATTACACCCGCAGCAAAGTTCTTCAGCGAGTCCTGTAACGATAAGCCAATTGCCAGACCAGCGGCACCTAGAATGGCAACTAACGACGTGGTATCGACACCTAATTCATCTAACGACGCTACAATCACAAACAGCATGAGAACTGCGTTAAGAATCGACTTCAAAAAATCGACCAGCATATCGTCGTACTTCGATTTCGACATCAACTTGCCGAACATTGAAATAATAATTCCAACAACCATCCTACCGATGACGAAAATAATAAGCGCCATCGCAATATTAATACCCCACGGAATCGCATAGGTATTAACGTACATTTCAATGTCTTCTTGAGTGAACATACTAAAATTCCTTTATTGTTTAGCTAACAGTAAGTTACCAGTGTTCGTGTGAACTGCGCAACAGAATTGGTTTTTTTGGGCTATAATTTCATTAAGCTGTCACACCCGCGACGTACTATTTTTTACAGATTTTACTGCTTAATTTGCTAATCAGTTGATTGCATTTGAGTTTTTAAAAAGGCCGTCTGAGCCCTTTTTTTTACTGGATCTGAGGACCGTAAACGACTATATTTTTTAGCGCAATTTTTCCAAAAGTTGGGAAATCGAATGCGCCTGAAAAGGTATTTAGGGTCATTCAGAAGTATTTGTAAGCATGCTTATGCATCATGTCTGGTCTGGCATAGTGTTGCAACTGCTTATAATCAGTAGAAATTTTTTAAGGAATAGAAAATGTTACTACTTAGTTGTCTATTTTTGGTTGTGTTATTTATTCTTGGTTATGCGCTCAAAGGCGACAAGGGAAAACACACCGTTCATGCCCGTCGCAATAAATCCATGGCGGTCAATCAGGCACAATCCATAAATACTTTTGCCTCGAAATAACAGTCAGCATCGCTGCAATAGCCCAGACTGTTGCAGCGATGTTTTGTTGTATTCCTCTCGCAATGAAAGCTAAACTGTCCGCCGTTTCACTTTGGTAAGATAGTCTTTATGCGTATCCCTCGTTTATTTCATCCCGACACCATCACTGTAGACAGTGAGCTAACGTTAACTGCCGACGCAGCGCATCATGTAGCAAACGTTCTGCGACTGAAGAGTGGTCATCCGGTAGTGTTATTTAACGGTGACGGTAATGAATATCCGGCAACCATCATTCTGGCTCAACGGCGCCAGGTTGTCATCGAAGTGGATTCCCGGCTGGCCATCGACACGCAGTCGCCATTACCCCTGCACTTAGGCCAGGCAGTATCAAAGGGTGACCGTATGGACCTGGTTCTGCAAAAGGCCACGGAGTTGGGTGCAACAATCATTACACCGTTAATTACAGAACGCTGTCCGGTAAAACTGGATGAGTCCCGCTGGCAGAAAAAAATACTGCAGTGGCAAAAAATCATTCAGGGCGCGTGTGAGCAATGCGGCCGCAATACGCTGCCGGAATTAAAGCCGGTCACCCTGCTTAAAGACTGGCTGGCCGACTCCACCTCACAAACCCGACTGGTATTATCACCGGGCAGTCAACAACGCCTGACTCAGCTAACTACAAACCATGCTGGTTACCGCTTACTGATTGGTCCTGAAGGCGGACTATCCGATACCGAAGTGCATCAGTCTCAGGAAGCCGGTTTTACTGCATGCTCCCTTGGTCCCAGAATTTTACGCACAGAAACTGCCGCAATCACCGGTCTGTCAGTATTACAGGCAACGTTTGGCGATTTGTAATCGTTAATCCTGCGCCTGTAAGCGACTAAATAATACGACCAGTAACCGCATAATGACTTGAATTAAGCGGTTGTTACCTCCATTTTTGTCTTATATGACCAAAGAGAGTGCACTATGACCTATACCGTTGGCGTGGTAATGGACCCCATTGCCAAAATAAAGCCAGAAAAAGACACCAGTTTCGCAATGATGTTAGAGGCTCAGCATCGTGGTGCGACACTGATTTACCTCGAACTCAAAGACTTATATATCGACAATGGCGTGCCTAAAGCCATTGGTTACCCGGTGACTGTGAGAGACCAGGCGCAGGATTTCTATACCCTTGGCGAAGAACAACAGTATCTGCTGGGTGAACTCGACGTTATTCTGATGCGCAAGGATCCGCCCTTCGACAGTGAATTTTTGTATGCTACGCATATTCTTGACCTGGCTGAGCGTGCAGGCGCACTGGTAGTAAATAAACCGCAGAGCCTGCGAGATTTTAATGAAAAGCTGTTTACTGCCTATTTCCCGGCGCTTATTCCAGATACGCTGGTCACCCGCAACGCTGCTCTGGTACGCCAGTTCCATGCCAAACATAAGGATGTTATTTGTAAACCGCTTGATGGCATGGGCGGCGCTTCTATTTTCCGTATTAAGGAAGACGGGACTAATTTGGGCGTAATCATTGAAACCCTGACCAATAACGGCCAGAGCCAAATGATGGTGCAGGCCTATCTGCCGGCCATTAAAGAGGGTGACAAGCGTGTACTCATAGTCAACGGTAAGGTGATGCCTTATTGTCTGGCGCGTTTGCCATCAGCGGGAGAAACCCGCGGTAACCTGGCAGCCGGCGGCACAGGACGACCTCAGCCAATCAGTGACAGCGACCGGGAACTGGCAGAAACCATCGCACCAGTGTTGGTTGAGCGCGGGTTAATGTTTGTCGGGCTCGATGTCATTGGCGATCGCATCACTGAAATCAACGTTACCAGCCCTACCTGCGTTAGAGAAATCGAGCGCGCGTACGATATAAACATAACGGGCGAGTTATTTGACGCCATTGAAGCTAAACTTAACTAAGCCGTCGCCATTTTTGTAAGTCGGCCCAACGAGGTACTGAACATGACTGAACTGAAAAATCTGGCCAATCATTTTCTGATTGCCATGCCGTCAATGGAAGACCCGTTTTTTTCCCGCAGCCTGACCTATATTTGTGAACACAACGAAGAAGGTGCTATGGGTCTGGTGGTGAATCAACCTACCAATATGACCCTTAAAGAACTATTGGAACAGGCCGATAAAGACGCAGAAGTGGATGATGAGAAAGGTCAGCAAATCGTGCTGGCCGGTGGACCGGTGAGCCAGGAGCGCGGTTTTATTTTGCACAGCCCTCAGCCTGGCTGGAGCTCAAGCCTCAACCTGACCTCAGAAATTATGGTCACCACCTCCAAGGACATATTGGGTGCACTCGGCAATCACCGCGGGCCCGATCAGGCTATCATCACTTTAGGTTATGCCGGCTGGAGTGCGGGTCAGCTGGAGCGGGAAATTCAGGAAAACTCATGGCTGACTATCGAAGCCGATCCGAAAATTTTATTTAATACGCCCATCCACCAGCGCTGGCAACTGGCGGTCAGCAGCCTGGGTATTGATGTCTGGCAGATCGCACCTGAGGTGGGTCATGCCTGAGGCCGGGCAACGCACTGTACTGGCGTTTGATTTTGGCACTAAAAGCATTGGTGTGGCAATTGGTCAGGAAGTCACCGGCACTGCCGCGCCTTTAGAAGCGCTCAAAGCCCGGGATGGCATCCCTGACTGGGATAAGATTCAAAAAATCTATGATGAATGGCAGCCGCATATCGTAGTAGTGGGTTTACCACTGAACATGGACGGCACTTCTCAGACCATGACCGAGCGGGCGCAGAAGTTTGCTAACCGCTTACATGGCCGCTTTAAGACACCAGTGACGACCTATGATGAGCGTTTAAGTACTGCCGATGCCAGAGCAACGCTTTTTGAATTAGGCGGTTATAAAAAGCTGACCAAAGGTAAAGTCGACAGCGTGTCGGCCTGTGTGATTTTTACCAGTTGGTTTGAAAACCTCTGGGATTAACTATTACGCTGCCAAAAACAATTCACGTGATCAATTAGCACTATAAAAATCATACTAAATAGTTATAGCCTTCCCCCGATGCTTCCATCACACTGATGAAAATTCCAACGGTAAGGGAATGGTTATGTCGATGTCTAAATTTATTGAGCAAATCGAGAAGCTGCTGTTGATCCTCATCATGCTGGCAACGCTGGTAGCGGTGGGAGCAGAGATTATGCACATGGTTGAATATCGCACGGTGGAGTTGTCAGACCTGCTGCTGCTATTTATTTACGCCGAAGTTATGGGCATGTTGGCGGCTTATTACAACAGCAACCGTATTCCGGTAACCCTGCCGCTGATAATTGCCATGACTGCTCTCAGTCGAATGATAATCCTGCAAAGTAAAGAGCTGGATAAAATTGTCCTGATTTACGAATCTGGCAGCATTTTGCTGCTCAGCATCGCTGCGCTGATCATGAGTATTAAAGACAAATACAGCCTGGACAAACTGAAAAACCGGGTTATCCGCCAACCCGATTAGTGTTCATCAAACAAGCTTTTATTGCGGATATACTTGCGCATGTAATGGTAAGTAATCGGCCGCAACAGCCAGCTGTGCAACGACTTTAAAAAGCGTTCGTGGGTAGGCGTATTCTCGTAAATCTGATCATCGTGAAGCCAGAGCATCTTGCCCACATGCCAGAAGTAATAAGGAAACGGCGGCATAAAGGTCACCATATCCAGATCGCAACAAATGCGGTAGGTTTTATGGTGTAACAAATAGTGTTTGTTCCAGGCCCGGGTGGCCACAGCCGGTTGACCAAAGGTCACCACCCGTTTCACTGCTTTCTTATTCTGCCGCTCAAAGTAATCGGCCATCAACACCGCTACCGCGCCACCGGAAGAGTGCCCGGTAAACGTAAAGCGTTTGCCCTGCAGGCGTAATGGCTCCAGTACCTTTACCAGCAACTCGCGCAGGGGTAGCGCTTCGTTAATGGTTTTGGTGCTGGAAAACATGGGCTGATTGAGCAGCCGCTTGAATCCCCAGTGCACATAAAAATGGCGGTCTACTTGCTTAATCTTCGCCGGTACAAACACCATGTTAGCCAGCCAGTCTCTGATTCCCAGTGAGCCTCTGAACACTACGATGGCTTCTTTTTTATTATCCGTCCACAGAATGCGCACACTCATGCGACCATATTTATCCACCAGTTGGCGTTCATGAAAGGGCTCCAGCACCTTCTGGTAATTCTCTTCGGCGTCAGGATAAGCAAGCTGACAAAGAATGGCGTATCGCTCGTATTGATAACGCTTGAGTTTTTTCATGGATTAGTCGACAGACGGCAAATATTGCTTTGATGTCACTAATATACGGGAAAGCGCCGCAATAAGTACACTCTGTTTGTGTTTAAGCTAACACTTGGGGGACTGGCAATTCCAGCACAGATTAAATTCGGCGTCCTGAGGTTCCTGGCAGGTGCTGCATATCCAGGCTTCGGCGTTGTTATCTTCTTTAAGAGAAGTTAATACCCGCTCAGCAAACACCAGATCGTCGGCATTAATTAACCACAGTTCCGGTTCCAGATCCTGCGCCGGCAGTTCGCCCATGGCGCCACTGATAAACTGATTGCGCACCACACAAGGGATCCCCTGTGTGGTGAGTGCATCATAGTATTGCTGAATGACAAATGGCGTCACCCCTGATTTAAATCGGATCAAGGTTTAATCCATATCAATGGACACGCCGGATAACGAGCCCAGACCGTCGCTCTGTGGATTATTCGAATCCAGCTTAACCATCAGGCGCAAATCGTTCGGTGAATCAGCATGATGCAATGCCTGTTCAAGGTTGATTCGTCCCGTTTTATACAAATCAAACAAGGCCATATCAAAGGTTTGCATGCCCTGCTCCTTACCTTTTTCCATGGCCTCTTTAAGACTGCCAATTTCATTGCGCTGAATAAGGTCCCTAATCAGTGGCGAATTAAGCAGGATTTCAATGGCTGCTACCCTGCCCTTACCATCCACGGTGGGTACCAGTTGCTGAGCTACAATGGCACGGATATTCAGGCTTAGATCAAAGCGCAGTTTGTCGTGCTGATCCTTGGGTGCTAAATGCATGATCCGTTCAATGGCCTGGTTAGCGTTATTGGCGTGCAGTGTAGCCACACACAAGTGACCGGTGTCAGCAAACGACATGGCATATTCCATGGTTTCCATAGACCGGATCTCACCAATCAGGATGACATCCGGCGCCTGACGTAATGAGCTTTTCAGAGCATCATCGAAAGATTGCGTATCAATGCCTACTTCACGCTGGGTGACCACGCAATTTTTGTGTTCATGCACAAACTCAATAGGGTCTTCTATAGTCAGAATATGGCCATGGGAATGGGTATTGCGATGGCCTATTAACGCCGCCAGTGACGTCGACTTACCGGTACCGGTGCCACCCACAAACAGCACCAGTCCCCGTTTAGACATAATAATGTCCTTAAGGACCGGTGGCAGCCCGAGATCCTCAGCATTGGGAATTTGCGTCACAATCCGCCGAATCACCATACCCGCCTGATCCCGTTGCCAGAACGCGCTACAACGAAAACGACCAATGCCCTCCCGCGCAATAGCAAAGTTACATTCCTTGGTGGTATGAAACTCATCGCGCTGTTTATCACTCATGGCCTCATGGACTAAATCCAGCGCGGCCTGTTCGGTTAGCGATGTTTCCATCAGCGGCGTCAGCTTGCCGTTAATCTTGGCGCTTACCGCAAAGCCTGATGTCACAAATAGATCAGAGGCATCGCGGTCAACCATATTCTGTAACAGCTGATCAAGCATGGTAATTCTCCTTAAAACCCGGGCCGCTGTTGTTTATCAACCATCTTAGCCATGGCATCCTGTTGGGTAATCACGCCGGTAGCCACCAGGCGTTGTAAGCACTGATCCATGGTCTGCATGCCATGGGACTGGCCGGTTTGGATTACCGAGTACATTTGCGGCACCTTATCTTCACGGATCAGGTTACGGATAGCCGGTATGCCCACCATGATTTCATGGGCCGCAACCCGGCCACCGCCAATTTTCTTGAGCAGGGTTTGCGAAATAACGGCCCGCAGCGATTCCGACAACATAGAGCGTACCATGGCTTTTTCTTCCGCCGGGAACACATCGATGATACGGTCAATGGTTTTGGGGGCGGAGTTAGTATGCAGGGTACCAAATACCAGATGCCCGGTTTCCGCCGCCGAAATCGCCAGACGAATGGTTTCCAAATCCCGCAATTCACCTACCAGAATCACGTCTGGATCCTCACGCAAAGCAGAACGCAGGGCGTTTGAGAAGCTGTGCGTATCGCGGTGAACTTCCCGCTGGTTAAGTACGCTTAACTTGTTTTCGTGCACAAATTCGATAGGGTCTTCGATGGTCAGGATGTGCTCGCGCTTGTGCGAGTTAATGTGATCGATCATGGCAGCCAGGGTGGTACTTTTACCCGAGCCGGTTGCACCGGTAACCAGTACAATTCCCGTGGGCTGGTTGATAATTTCCTTAAAAATGGCGGGCGCGCCTAAATCGTCCAGGGTCAGTACCTTGCTGGGGATGGTCCGAAGTACAGCCGCGGCGCCGCGGTTCTGAACAAAGGCATTAACCCGGAAGCGAGAAAGGTCTTTTACTTCAAAAGAAAAATCGGTTTCGAGATTTTCTTCGTATTCCTTACGTTGTTTGTCGTTCATGATTTCATAAACCAGCGCATGCACTTGTTTATGATCGAGCGGGTCAACGTTTAACCGACGCATTTCGCCATCCACCCGGATAATCGGAGGAAGGCCTGCGGACAAGTGAAGGTCTGATGCGTTATTCTTAACACTAAATGCTAAAAGTTCGGTAATATCCACAGCCTGACTTCTCCATAACCTGTAGGTAAGTTGTATTAATGCAAACAATAGCAGATCGACTGATAAACGCACGTCAAGAAATCGATAACGCCATAGCGTCTGCTAACCGTAATCCTCATTCTGTTAGATTACTGGCGGTTAGCAAGACCAAACCCGTATCAGATATCGAGCTAGCGTATGAAGCGGGACAACGATTGTTTGGTGAGAACTACATTCAGGAAGGCGTCGATAAAATTCAGACGCTTGAGCACTTGTCAGACATTGAATGGCACATGATTGGCCCCATACAATCAAATAAGACGAAAATTGTGGCTGAACATTTTGACTGGGTGCAGAGCATCGATCGTCTGAAAATTGCCAGACGACTTAACGACCAGCGCCCTGAGGGTATGCCACCATTAAACGTGTGTATTCAGCTCAATATAGAGCAGGAAACCACCAAGTCCGGCATTATTCCGGGCGAGCTGCCGGCACTGGTGCAAGAAATAATTAATCTTCCGCGGTTATGCTTACGGGGATTAATGGCAATTCCGGCAGCCGATGTAACACCACAAGCTCAGCATCAGACGCTCGCTGCACTGCAATCGTTGTATAATGATGTGGCAGCGCAGGTCGATACCGTGGATACCCTTTCTGTAGGGATGAGCGGTGATATGTGCGAAGCTATCGCCTATGGTTCAACCATGGTACGAATTGGCACCGCTATTTTTGGTGCCCGACAACAGCAAAATTAAAGGAGACTCATGCAACATCGTAAACTTGCATTTATTGGCGCGGGAAATATGACCCGTAGTATCGTTGCCGGACTGGTCGCGTCTGGTTATCCCAAAGAGGCCATCATTGCCAGTAACCGTTCTCGGCCAAAACTCGACGCCTTACAGGAAGAACGGGGCATTAATGTTACCCAATCCAACGACGAAGCCTGCCAGTTTGCCGATGCCATTGTGTTATCCGTAAAACCGCAAATGATGGCGGATGTGTGCGCGGCGATGCAGCAAAATACCGATTTTGCCGGCAAACTTTTTGTTTCCATCGCAGCAGGCCTGCCGGTGGCCCGGTTACAGGAAATGCTCGGTGGTGAGTATCCGGTAGTACGGGTAATGCCCAACACGCCAAGTTTACTGGGCAAAGGGATGTCGGGACTGTATGCCGACGACAGTGTGGAGCAAGCAGACCGCGATTACGTTGCCGATGTAATGGGCGCCGTAGGTAAAACTCTGTGGGTTGAAAAAGAAGACGACATCAATGGCGTTATTGCTGCTGCCGGCAGCAGTCCTGCCTATTTCTTCTTATTTTTACAGGCCATGCAGGAAGAGTGTATGGCGCAGGGATTTTCTCAGGCCGACGCCCGAGTATTAGTGCAACAGGCAATGCTGGGCGCAGCCGAAATGGTATGCGAAAACCCACAGTTGGAGCTCAGCGAGCTGCGTGCTCAGGTCACATCGAAGGGAGGCACTACTGCCGCTGCATGTAATTCGTTAATCGACAGCGATTTGCAGGGCATTGTTGCCAAGGCAATGCAGTCCGCCGTTGCGCGGGCTGAAGAAATGGCTACTTTATTTTAGATAGGAACATTCAATGAGCGCTTCGGTTTTTCTGATCACCACGATATTTAACCTTTATCTGATGGTGGTGTTATTGCGGCTTTGGTTACAGATGGCGAGGGCTGACTTTTACAATCCGTTTAGTCAGTTTGTGGTTAAAGCCACGCATCCGATTGTTGGTCCGTTGCGACGGATTATTCCGTCCATTGGTACCTTTGATGTGGCCACCCTGGTGCTGGCGATTCTGGTCGCGATGGCGAAGTACCTGGTGCTCAACCTGCTGTTTGGTGGCAACATTAATCCCGTGGGCCTGGTGATCATTTCATTACTGGATGTGGTCAAAGAGTTTCTCACCCTGGTATTCTGGGTGCTTATCTTACGTGCCGTACTGAGCTGGGTTTCTCAGGGACGTAATCCCATCGAATACGTCATGCAACAACTCACAGAGCCGTTTCTGGCCCCTATCCGGCGCATTATTCCGCCGATTGGCGGACTCGACTTATCGGTACTGATTGCCATTATAGCCCTGCAGGCGTTACAGCTGGTACTGCGTGATTACTTACCTTATTACTAAGCAGAGGTGAACTATGGGTCGACTCCGCGTTTTTTATAAACTGTTATTTGCGCTCCTGTTACTGCCGTTGGCATTTACTGCCAGCGCCGAACAAAAAGAGCAGCTGGGGGACTGGGACGTTCATTACATTGTAGTCAACTCGACGTTTTTTAGTCCCCAAATCGCCCGTCAGTACGGCGTAGTCCGCAGTAAGTACAACGCGCTGGTAAATATATCTGTGCTTAACAGCGACACTCAGCAAGCACAAACAGTGAGTATGCAGGGCACGGCAACCAACCTGCTTGGCACCGAAAAAAAACTTAACTTTAAAAAAGTTCAGGAAGGTGAAGCGATTTACTACCTGGCCGTGTTTAGCTTTCGCCATGAAGAAACTTACCGCTTTAATATCGAGATCCGCCGGGGTAACACGGTAGAAAATCTTAAATTTCAGCAGAAGATGTACGTGGACTAATCCTTAGCAGGTACCCCGGCACGGTAATTCCGTTGCCGGGGTAGCTAAATGCAGACTCAATGTCAGCAACCCGTAACGGAGAAACCAGGGTGACGCGCCCAATACGGCATAAACTATCAGCCACAGCAAAACAGGCACATAACGGTTTCTTATATAGCCTGAAATCACTTTTTACTATTAATCCCATTCCCCGTCCGTTATCGCTAATCGCTCTCTGCTCTTTTTGCATGGCTTTGCCACTGTTACTTGGCGTACTCAGTGACAACCTGGAAGCTGGCCTTACAGCTTGTATTGGTGCGCTTCTGGGATTGTACAGCCCCTCTTTTACCCCTGGCTACCGGGCCCGTGCGCTGCTGAAAATGATAATTCCATTTGGCGCTTCGTTTACCCTCGGGCTTATAACTGCTCGCTATTTACCCGCCTCAGCTTTTTTCCTTGGGCTGGTTGCGCTGATAGCGATCTACCTTGCCTTGTATAAAAAGATGCGCCCACCGGCCGGGTTCTTTTTCATTATGGTGTGCTGTCTGAGCAAAACCCATCATGTACCAACAGACCATATTCCTGTCATTGCCAGCGCTTTTTTTGCCGGTAGCCTGATGGTAACGATTGCCGTTTGGCTTCACGACCGCATAATGGTGAAAGACAAACCGAAACAAGTCACCGACCCGGCACAACCACTCTGGCAACCTGCCGCATTCGTAAAAGCGCTGGTCGCCGGAATAACCGTTGGCGGCAGTTATTATCTGGCCAGCCTGGGTGGTATTGATAATCCGTACTGGGTACCCATTACAGTTGCTGCCATCTTGCAAGGCCAACGGATGACCGAGTTCTGGCAACGCTCTTTGCACCGGGCCACGGGCACGGCGCTGGGCATGTTACTTGCCGCTGGTATTTTTGCCCTGTCTCCTTCGCCGCTGGTACTGATCCTGCTGTTGTTTGTGCTGGCGTTTACTATCGAAATGCTGATCACCAAAAATTATGCACTGGCGTGTATTTTCATTACGCCATTAACCGTTATCCTTGCCCACACTGCGCCGATTGGTTACAGCGCTCAAACGCTTATCATTGCCCGTATGACAGATGTATTAATTGGCGTTGCTTTTGCTCTGTTGGCCGGGGTAATACTCAAACTTCTGCCGGTAGAAAACCGCTGAGCGGTATCTTTCAGACTACCAAATTGCTTGTTTTAAGTGCCCTATCCATTACACTTTTGCTGGAAGAATAATCCTCTACATCAATAATAACGACGGAACTCACATTGAAAAAGTTAACGCAATCCCTGATCACAGGCGTTGGTTTGCTTGCTCTGTTTGGCTGTGCCCCGAGCGGGCAACAAAACGCTGAGCCTGCCCCAACCTTATCTCTCGAACGCATTTATACTGATAAAGAATTTAACAGTGAACGTGCGCCCTATTTTCGCTGGCTGGATGATGGCAGCGGCTACACAGTGCCCGAAGCGCGCAGTAAAAATACTCAGCAAACTGATGATGACAGCCACGGCGTAACCGGCAATGACATCGTTTTTTATCAGCCTGATGGCAGCGGCCGCAAGGTGCTGGTAACTGTAGAACAGCTCACTCCTGAAGGCGCAGATGACGCCCTGAGTATTGAAAACTACCAATGGTCCGAAGACGGCAAATGGGCTCTGATTTTTACTAACGGGCAAAAGGTCTGGCGGCACCGCACCCGAGGTGACTACTGGGTGTTGAACCTGGAGTCTGACTCACTCTACCAACTCGGTGGCGAGACACCCAAAGAAACGAGCCTGATGTTCGCCAAGTTCAGCCCTGACAGCCAGAAAGTGGCCTATGTACAGGACAACAATATCTATGTGGAAACCCTGGGTAGCAAAAACGTCACCGCGCTTACTACCGATGGCAGCGATACCATTATCAATGGTAATTTCGACTGGGTATATGAAGAAGAGTTTTCAATTACCGATGGTTTTCGCTGGAGTCCTGATAGTAAAGCAATAGCTTACTGGCAGCTTGATCAATCCGGTGTTGAATACTTTACCATGATCAACAATACCGACTCGCTTTACCCAACCCTCACGCGTTTTCCCTACCCCAAGGCTGGTGAGCAAAACTCAGCAGTAAAGGTGGGTGTGGTGTCACTTGCTGACCAACAAACTCACTGGGCACCGCTCTCCGGCGACAATCGCGACCGCTATGTGCCACGCATCAGTTGGGCAGGTACCGGCGAGGAAGTGCTGATTCAGGATGTTAATCGTCCACAAAATACCAATGTACTGCGGTTGTTTAACTGGCAGGAAAATACCCTGAAAACCATCTATACCGATCAGGATGATGCCTTCCTTGAGTGGTATTATGCGGCTGAGTGGCAAGAAGATGGCAGTCATTTTGTGTTCCACAGTGAGCGTGACGGCTGGCGGCATCTGTACCGGATTTCCCGGGATGGCAAGTCAATTATCGATCTGACCCCCGGTGACTATGATATCGTGGATTTGATCACGATTAATGAAGCCACTAACAGTATTTACTTCACCGCTTCACCGGATGCACCAGAACAGCGCTTTTTGTTTAAAGGTTCATTGGATGGCACTACCCCGGTTGAACAGCTGACACCGGCAAAATTTACCGGCAATAACCGCTATTACATGTCAAAAGATGCCAGCTATGCCATGCATACCCACAGCCGGTTTAATCAACCAGCCAGTAGCCAGATCATCAAAACAGCGGGTCATGAGCCTATCACCCAACTGACCACCAATGAGGAACTAAAAGCGCAATTGGCCAAAGAATCTCTGCCACAACACAAGTTTTTCCGGGTTGAAGCCAGAGATGGTGTACCGCTGGACGGCTGGATTATGTTCCCGCCAGATATGGCCCCTGAAAAGAAGTATCCGATTATTTTTTACGTTTATGGCGAACCCTGGGGCTCTACCGTTCAGGATAGCTGGGGTGGTAGCGGCTATTTGTGGAATAGTATGATGGCGCAGAAGGGCTTTATCATGGTATCGGTAGATAATCGCGGCACCCGCGCCCCGAAAGGCCGGGACTGGCGCAAATCGATTTACAAGAAAATAGGCAGTATCACGGTGCGCGATCAGGCCGATGCCCTGGACGCCATGGCGGTCCGTTGGCCGCAAATAGACACCAGCCGGGTTGGTGTATGGGGCCATTCCGGTGGCGGTAGCTCAACCCTTAACCTGTTGTTCAGACACCCAGACAAATTCCATGTTGGGGTAGCCCAGGCACCAGTGGCTGATATCCGCTATTACGATACCATCTACCAGGAACGCTACGCCGGTAATCCTAAAAACGATCCGGGCAGTTACACGCAGACATCGCCCATCACCTTTGCCAAAGACTTACAGGGCGAGCTGCTACTGGTGCACGGTACCGGCGATGATAACGTTCACTATCAGGGCACGGAGGCATTAATTAACGAGCTGGTGAAACACAATAAACAGTTTGAGTTTATGTCCTACCCCAACCGCAGCCACCGCATTAGTGAAGGCGACGGTACCACGTTGCACCTGCAAACAATGAAAACCAACTTCTTCCTTGAGCACCTGCAACCTTAAGCAGCGCTCAGCACAGCAAACATAAAAAACGCAGCATGGCATCACGCTTGCTGCGTTTTCTTAGCTTAACGCATGCGCTACTGCTCTTCGCGTAAAAACACCAGCTCCGTCGTTGTACTTTGCTCTTCACTATAATAATAACCGGCCGTATCAAAGGCTTTCAGACCGTCTACATCCTTAACCTGATGTTGGATAATATAGCGGGCCATCAGTCCCCGTGCCTTTTTGGCGAAGAAGCTGATAATTTTGTACTGACCGTTTTTCTTGTCTTTAAACACGGGCGTGATGATCATGCCATCAAGCGCTGCTTTCTTAACAGACTTGAAGTATTCGTTCGACGCCAGGTTAATCAGCACATTATCACCCTGAGCTTCGAGCGCCTCATTAAGCACTTTGGTAATTCTGTTGTCCCAGTATTCATACAGGTTTTTACCGCGGGAGTTCTCCAGCTTAGTGCCCATTTCCAACCGGTAAGCCTGCATCAGGTCCAGCGGTCGCAAAACACCATAAAGGCCCGAAAGGATCCGCAGATGCTGCTGGGCGTAAGCGATATCTTCATCACTTAAACTCTGGGCATCAAGGCCAGTGTACACATCACCGTTGAACGCAAACAGTGCCTGGCGCGCATTGTCGTCGGTAAACGGCACGCTGAACTCAGCAAAACGGTTGGCATTCAGGGTCGCCAGTTTGTCACTGATCTTCATCAGTGAACCAAGTTGAGCAGGGCTTAATTCCTTACATTCTTCGGCGAGCGTCGAGGCATCATCCAACAGCTCAGGCTGGGTATATTCGCTAACCGGAACAGAGGACTCGTAATCTAAATTTTTGGCTGGGGATACAACAACTAACATGCTTTCTCCTATTTCTTTACCGGAGAGTATACCACTGTTAATTACGTCAATCAGGCACTAAAAATCGATTAGCAGGTTCAATAAAATGGGTCAGAACAAACCGCAAAACGGGTTTTACCCACACCGGTGCTTATGAAAACTGTACAGCGCTTTATTTTAAAGCGATAGCGCACCGTCAGCGGTTAACCTCAACCGAAGATTGTTATACACTGAGTAAAACACGTCATAAAAATTCAAGACGGCACCCTACAGCAAATTTAACCGGCCCGTACCATCTGTACTGATGGCACGGCCACCACTTATTCAGGATATAACAGACTATGAGTAACCAGCTTGAATCGCTCCGTAAATTAACCACTGTAGTTGCCGATACCGGCGACATTGATGCCATTAAAAAGTATCAGCCAGTGGATGCGACCACCAACCCGTCACTACTGCTTAAAGCCGCCAGCCTGCCACAATATGCTGCGCTTATTGATGACGCAGTCAGCTGGGCCGCCAGTCAGTCTGATGATGCCGGGCAACAACTTACCGACGCATCAGACAAGCTTGCGGTAGCTATTGGTAAAGAAATTTCTGGCAGCATTCCTGGCCGTATTTCTACCGAAGTGGATGCCCGTTTATCGTTTGATACCGAAGCCACCATCGCCAAGGCGAAGCGCCTGGTCCAACTGTATGCGGATGCCGGTATCGACAAGTCGAAAATCCTTATTAAGATTGCCTCTACCTGGGAAGGTATCAAAGCAGCAGAAGTACTGGAAAAAGAAGGCATCAACTGTAACCTGACACTGCTATTCAGCTTTGCCCAGGCTCGTGCGTGCGCAGAAGCCGGTGCGTTCCTGATCTCCCCGTTTGTTGGGCGTATCCTGGACTGGTACAAAAAAGCAACCGGTAAAGACAGCTACGCAGCTAACGAAGACCCGGGTGTAGTTTCTGTTACCAGCATCTACAACTACTACAAAGCCAATGGATATAAAACTATCGTGATGGGCGCCAGCTTCCGTAACATCGGCGAAATCCTAGAGCTGGCCGGTTGTGACCGTCTGACCATCAGCCCGCAGTTACTTGAAGAACTGGCCAATGCGCCGGGCGAAGTGGCCGCTAAATTAACTGATAACGGCGCCACTGAGCAGCCGGGCGCAGCGCTTACCGAAGCTGAGTTCCGTTGGGATATGAATGAAGATGCCATGGCTACAGAGAAACTGGCAGAAGGTATTCGCAACTTCGCAGCCGACCAGGAAAAACTGGAAACAATGTTAAAAGACAAGCTCGATAATTTGTAATACAATATTAACATTAAATTGAAATTATCAACCATCTTTACTGATTAGTTTTTGTAGGAAATAAGTATGACAACGCTCACGGAATCAGCCCAGTGGCAAACGCTTGAATCACTGGCCCAACTGGTTAAAAAAGAACATATGCGTAACTGGTTTGCCAGTGACGAAAACCGCGCTGCCGAAATGAATGCAGAGGCCTGCGGTATTTATATCGACTTTTCCAAAAACCGGGTGACCAAAGATGTTTTAAAAGCCCTGTTTGACCTGGCTGATGAGCGTGGTGTCGCCCAACATCGCGACGCGATGTTCAACGGCGATATCATTAACAATACCGAAGGCCGTGCAGTATTACATACCGCGTTACGTAACTTTTCAGGCCGGCCAGTCATGGTCGACGGCGAAGATGTCATGCCGGAAGTGCTCGCCACGCTGGAGAAAATTGAGGCATTCACGCACAGTATTCACAGCGGTGAGCACAGAGGTTATACCGGCAAAGCGATTAAACACATTGTGGCGATTGGTATCGGCGGCTCCTTCTTAGGGCCGAAGATCATGACCGAAGCCCTCAAACCTTATCAGCAGGATGCAGTAAAAGTGCATTTTGTGGCCAACGTTGATGGCTGCCACATTACTGACGTTCTCGCCGGGATGGACCATGAAGATACACTTATCGTGATGTCTTCCAAGTCTTTCTCAACGCAGGAAACTCTGCAAAATACGCTAACCGCCAAAGACTGGTTCCTTAAACAGGGCGGTAAACAGGAAGATATCGCCAAGCACTTTGTTGCCGTATCTTCCAATGTTAAAGCCGCTACCGAGTTCGGAATAGCTGAAGAAAACATCTTCCCTATGTGGGACTGGGTAGGCGGTCGTTATTCGTTGTGGTCTGCCATCGGTCTGCCAATTTCCTTATGTCTCGGCTTTGCCAATTTTAAAGGCCTGCTGGAAGGTGCTTTTGCTATGGATGAGCACTTTAAATCGGCTCCTAATGAGCAGAACCTGCCGGTTATCCTGGCAGTGCTGGGCATTTGGTATCGCAACTTCTTTGGGGCGCAGTCTCACGTTATGTTGCCTTACTATCATTATCTGCGTGGTTTACCTGCGTATGTACAGCAGCTCGACATGGAAAGTAACGGCAAGATGGTGACACAGGATGGCGATGCTATCGGTTACGAAACCGGGCCGATCATCTGGGGTAGCGAGGGAACTAACGGTCAGCACAGTTTCCACCAGCTCATTCACCAGGGGCACGGCGTTATTCCGGCGGACTTTCTGCTGCCATTAAACGTACCTAATCAGGACGACACCCATCACGCGATGCTGGCCTCTAACTGCTTTGGTCAGGCACAGGCTCTGATGCAGGGTAAATCCTTTGATGACTGCTATGCTGATTTAGCCGACAAAGGGCTGGACGAAGCAGAGCGTAAACGTCTGGCTCAGCATAAAACCATGCCGGGCAACAAACCCAGCAACACCATTTTATTTGAAAAGCTGGATCCGTTTACACTTGGCGCGCTGGTTGCTATGTATGAACATAAGGTGTTCGTACAAGGTGTTATCTGGCAGCTTAATTCCTTTGACCAATGGGGCGTAGAATTAGGTAAAGTCCTTGGAAATCAAGTGTTAGCGGGGATTCAGGGGAATACAAAAGCAGAGACTTTTGACAGCTCAACCCAGGATCTGATTAACCGCTTTAAGCAAGCCAATGCACCAAAATAAACATTACTGGTTATAATCTGAGCCAATAATGTGCAAAACAGAGGGAACCGCTCACGGGGTCCCTCTGTACATAAGAACACCACGGATTGTCATCACAGCGTCATAATTTGTTAATTAAAAGTAAACAAAACTATTTTAATCTAACGATAGCTGTGGTACAAAAATTGTCAGGGGTCAATAAAGACACACTGACAGTGTAGTTAGCGGTAATAACAAGGAGATCTCCGTGGATACTTCAGATCTATTTGCAATGCTTAACCTAGACGAAACTTCAACCAAAACCAAAAGTAAAAAACGAAAGTGGAGAGAAATCGAAGCAATTAAAGACCGGTATCAACTTGAAAAGGAACTCGCTGATATCGACATGAGTTTTGACCTGGCTTTAGAAGAAAGCGCACGCTAAGAATACACAACGACCACATCATTGATGTGGTCGTTTGCGTTTAGGGTGTCTGGTTTTTAAATCGGGCTAGAAAGTGACTTATTAATTGGTGGGTTATTGCAATTTAATATTGCTATACCTGCCAGTTAATGGGTGATTTGTTCTGGCTACTCAGAAGCTGGTTAGTCTGGCTGAAGTGTTTACAGCCCAAAAATCCCCGGTGTGCAGACAACGGTGAAGGATGAGGTGCACTCAGTACATGATGCTTGCTGGTATCGATATGCTTGCCTTTCTTTTGCGCGTGGCTGCCCCACAGCAAAAAGACCACACCTTGTTGATGGCGGTTAACGGCATCAATCACAGCGTCGGTAAAGGTTTCCCAGCCCCATTTCGCATGGCTGTGGGCTTTACCCTGCTCTACGGTTAATACGGTATTTAACAGCAATACGCCCTGCTCCGCCCAACTGGTGAGTGTGCCATGTTCTGGTATCACAAACCCATCGATGTCGGTGGCCAGTTCTTTGTAGATATTAACCAGCGACGGCGGCGTTTTAACCCCCGGTAATACCGAAAAACACAAGCCGTGGGCCTGGCCCGCACCATGATAGGGATCCTGACCAAGAATAACCACTTTCACGCTTTCCAGCGGTGTGTACCTAAGCGCATTAAATACGTCTTGTTGAGGCGGATAAATCACCTTACCCGCCTCGCGCTCAGACTCAACACGGGCCAGTAGCCGGGTAAAGTACTCAGCCTCTTTTTGTGGCCCCAGGGCTTCCTGCCAGGTGGTCATTACTCGCCTTTGAGTAACGCAATCATATGCGCTTTCAAGGCTTCATAATCGGCCGGCAACTCCGCTTCCAGGCTGTCCTGATTAGCACAGTCGGCCAGCGGCTTAGGCAGACTCAGCGGCGTACCTAATACGTTTTCAACCGTTTCACGGAATTTAGCTGGATGCGCAGTCCCCAAAAATACACCGACTTCATCGTCATTCAGGTCGTGGCTCACCGCACGGTAAGCAATAGCAGCATGCGGCTCAGAGGTATAACCTTCTTTGAGCAACTGACGCATGGCTAGTTGCGTATACTCTTCGTCTACAGACTCACCGCGCAGGATGGCTTTGTCTATGTAACCGTGCTCAACCAGCGCTTCAATGCGTGGCCAGTTGTTAGGCTGGCTGACATCCATGGCATTAGACATGGTAGCCACGGTAGCATTAGGCGCCCATTCACCGGTTTTCAGGTAACGTGGTACGGTGTCATTCAGGTTTGTGGCGGCAATAAAGCGTTTAATGGGTAAACCCATTACCCTGGCAATCATACCGGCGGTGAGGTTACCAAAGTTACCACTGGGTACCGAGAAGACAGCTTTGCTACGCTTGTCTTCAGGCAGCTGTGCTACCGCTTCAAAGTAATAACATACCTGAGCTAACAGGCGGCTGATATTGATAGAGTTAGCAGAGTTAAGGTGCAGGCCTTCGCGTACGTCAACGTCATCAAAGGCATGTTTAACCATCGCCTGACAGGCATCAAAGTCACTCTCAATAGCCACAGTGTGAATATTATCGCCCAGGGTGGTAAACAGCTTTTGCTGCAGCGGGCTGATCTTGCCTTTGGGAAACAGGATAACTACGTTGATGTTATCCAGCCCGTGGAAGGCATGGGCTACTGCAGCGCCAGTGTCACCGGAGGTTGCAGTCAGAATTGTGATAGGTGCGCCGTCACTGATGCGAGCCAGGCACTGGGCCATAAACCGGCCGCCAAAGTCTTTAAAGGCCAGTGTGGGGCCGTGGAACAACTCCAGGCAGTAGGTTTTATCATTCACCTGCTCCACCTTGGCCGGAAAAGTAAACGCGTCTTTTACAATCCCGGCAACGGTGTCTTCACCTAATTCGTCGCCTATAAAGGCCGACAGGATTTTAGTGGAACGCTCAACAAAAGGCATTGCCAGCAATTCATCAATGTTGTCAAAGCTGGGGATTTCGGTAGGGAAAAATAACCCCTGATTACGTCCCAGGCCCTGCTTTACTGCCTGCGCAAATGACACCTGTTCAGTTGCGTCTTTTAAATTTACCAATTGCACTTCGTTATACCTACTCTTGTTCCTGCTGTGATCCGGCGCCTTTTGCGGGGATACGGCATACATGGCTAAAGCCATCTTCATTTTGAATGTAGTTCTCGGTTAACCAGTTGGCTATATCGTTGGCCTGGCGATAATCATCGCACACGGCAAACACAGTTGGACCAGAACCTGAAATTCCAAACGCCAGCGCGCCGTTAGCCATGCTGTAATCCCGTGCTTCATCAAACACCGGCAGCAGTGACTTACGGTAAGGCTCAGCAATAACATCCTGCATTACGCTGGCAGTCATGGCATAGTCATCGTTATACAATGCATGCACAAAGATACCGAGCTGACGGCCAAAGGTGAGCGTATCTTTAAGCGGCACCGCATTAGGCAGGATATTACGCGCTGCAGAAGTAGAAACACTGATACCCGAATAGCACACCACCCAGTACCAGCTTTTGACTACCGGCAGCGAAACGGTAACGTTATCTTCCTGCCCGGTCATCAATGTCATACCACCCAGATAACAAGGCGCAACATTATCGTAGTGGATACTGCCGCTGATTTGCCCTTCCAGCTCACCCATCATCTTTAACAGAGTATTCTGGTCGAAAGGACGCTCAAAATGTTCGTTCAGACCATGAAAAGCCGCCACAATCGAACTGGCACTGGAGCCCAGGCCACTGCCGATAGGCAGCGATTTAAGCAAAGTAATGTGTACCGGTGTAGTGGCCAGGTTTCTGGCCTGCATGGCTTTCACAAAAAAGTGATAGCAGTCGGTAACGATATTCTCATCGGCATTGGCCGGCAGTTTATGCGCAAAGACACCGGCAACGGTGAGTCCGTATTCGTCTGCATCACTGATAATGACTTCGTCACCCAGTAAGCTACCATCCAATGGTTGTAAGGCTGCGCCCAGTACATCAAAGCCAAGGCTGATATTGCCTATTGATGCGGGTGCGTAAGCTCTGGTTGTTTTCATTTTTACTAATCTCTAAAACCGGTTAATACGCGTTTTGTTTCCATGGCATGGTACGAAGAATATCAGCAAACACGCCAGCAGCGGTTACCGTAGCACCTGCGCCGTAGCCGCGGATAACATAAGGAATAGGCGTGTAATAATCACTGTGGATTGCCAACGCGTTTTCACCATCTTTCACGGCTGCCAGTGGGTGTGAGCCCGGTACCGCCTGAATGGTGACTTTACATTTATCACCTTCAATTGAGCCAATGTAACGTAATACTTTACCTTCTGCCGCAGCACTTTCAACCCGCTTGGCAAAGTCAGCATCAAGCCCGGGTAACTGTTCCATAAAGTTCGGCACGTCGCAGTCTTCAGCAAACCCTTCCGGCAGCACTGATTCAATCTCAATGTCGCTCAGTTCAAGTTCCAAATCGGCTTCACGGGCCATGATTAACAGTTTACGAGCCACGTCCATACCGCTTAAGTCGTCGCGTGGATCGGGCTCGGTAAAGCCGTTTTCTTTGGCAATGGCGGTAGCCTGAGATAAGGTCAAGCCTTCTTCCAGCTTACCAAAGACGTAGGATAAACTGCCCGACAAAATACCTTCAAAGCAGTGCAGTACGTCACCGGCAATGAACAGTTTCTGCAGGTTATCAATTACCGGTAAACCAGCACCAACCGTGGTTTCATACAGATACTGGCGGTTAGTATTCAAGGCAGTTTTGCGCAGTTTTTTGTAATAGGCAAGGCTGTCGGTATTGGCCTTTTTATTTGGCGTCACCACATGGAAGCCGTTTTCCATCATATCGACATACTGACTGGCAATGGCCGCATTACTGGTGCAGTCTACAATCACCGGATTCACCAGCGCATTGCTGTTCACAAAGTCGTGTAAACGCTCAACGGAGAACGCATCGGCGGATTCATTTAACTGGGCTTTCCAGTCACTGTTCACATCCACACCCTGGCTGCTCAACAGCAGTTTACGGCTGTTAGCGATGCCGTATACACGAAGCTGGATGTTGCGCGCCAGTAAGGTAGGTTGCTGTTTGGCAATCTGCCCCAGCAACTCTGCGCCTACTACACCACAGCCTACCAGGAATACGTCGATAGTATGCAGGTCTGAGAAGAAGTTCTGGTGAATTACCTTAACCGCTTTTTTGGCGCGTTTGGCTTCGATAACCGTTGAAATAGAACGTTCAGAGGATCCCTGGGCAATGGCAATATTATTCACCCGCGCCTGGGATAGCGCATTAAAGAAGCGGGCAGCCAGACCTTTGGTGTGACGCATGCCATCACCAACCAGGGTCACGATGGCTAATTCATGACGCACCTCAATGGGATCCAGCAACTGATTTTGCAATTCCAGGGCGAAGGCATCTTCGAGCAGATTCTGCGCACGCAGTGCATCTTTGCTGGAAATACAGAAGCTGATGGAATATTCAGAGCTCGACTGGGTAATAAGACTGATAGAGATATGCGCGTTAGACATTACCTCAAACACCCGGCTTGCCATGCCAACCATGCCTTTCATACCCGGACCGGCCACATTAAACATAGAGATGTCATCAAGCTGAGAAATCCCTTTTACGCTGGTCCAGGTGGTGCTCGCCTCATTGCTGATAAGCGTACCCGGTGCGCTGGGGTTTAAGGTGTTTTTAATTAAGCAGGGAATATGATGCTGGGCGATTGGGCCAATTGTTTTAGGATGCAGTACCTTGGCACCAAAGTAAGACAGCTCCATGGCTTCCTGATAAGTTAGCTTATCAAGTAATACCGCGCCCTCAACCTGATTCGGGTCGGCATTGTAAACGCCATCCACATCGGTCCAGATTTCACAACATTCAGCGTCAATACAAGCGGCCAGTACAGCGGCAGAATAGTCAGAGCCATTGCGACCCAGAGTCACCTTCTCGCCTTCTTCATTGGCGGCCACAAATCCTGGCATAATGATCAACTGGCTGCCATCGGTAACCACTTCACTGAAATTGGCTTTGCTCAGCGACACATCCGCAATGCTATCGAGGTAATCACCCTCGGCTAATACATATTTAACCGGATCAAGGACCTGGTTACTGATCCCTTTCGCCGCCAAAATGCCGCTAAACAAATTAACGCTGATGTATTCGCCCAGACTCATGATGCTGGCGGTTACGGCATCCGGAGAACGCCCTAATAGCGCGATACCTTGTAACTGCTTTTTCAGTCCGGCTAACTGAGTAGTGATAAAATCGTTGATGGTGGCAACATCAAAACCGGCAACCTGTTCGCTGAGTTCAGCAGCGATGCCCAGCACTTTGTCATTTAATTCGCCAAACAGAGCCTCGTAGTCTTCGCCCGCCGCAGCTTGTTCGCAAAGCGCACCAAGAGCGTTAGTGACGCCTTTCGGGGCCGATAATACTACCGCAGCTCCATTGGCCTGGTGGATCGTCATGCTAATCTCGGTCACTCGCAAATAACGTTGCGCATCGGCCAGAGATGAACCACCAAACTTTAAGACTTTCATTGAATGCTCCTTGACTGCATCGTGTTTTGGGCATTGCCCATTTTCTTTACCGCAAAAAAAACCCGCTCTTGTGAGGGCGGGCTTTCGTTGTCTGTTTGCTTACGCGCACTAGCCAGCGACCGCCCTCGTTGAGGTGGTAATAATCATGCCGGTGGTGCTCATAATCGTCTTCATGTGGTCAATTTGCCGTATAGACGTCTATATGTCAACAGCCATTTGCACAATTTTAGACCGTTCCCTGACCTTTTTGCGGCGGGAATCTTTATTTTGGGCGCGCATAATATCACGAGAGTATGCCTCACTTCTACACCCACAACCCGCCTTTATGTTACTGGTTTGCCGTGCTGTCCTGCATCATCTGCCGGGCACTGGATAAAGGGAGCGGTTTATTCGGGGTTGCCGTCACGCGCTCATCATCGGCGCGCCATTCGAAATCGGCGTAATACTGCTTGCGATACTCTGTGGGTGTAACGCCACAGTATTTTTTAAACGCCGCCAGCATAGCTCTGTGCTCGGCATGACTTACCTGCACCATAGCCAGATAATCCGAAGGGCTGTAGCCGCTGACTTTTCTATATATGCGGGAAAAGTGGAAATAACTTAGAACAGCCCCTTAGGCTTAGTTCGCGGCGGTAAGCGGCACAGCCAGGTTGTTATGATACCCACCTCAAACCAGAGTATGTTTCTCACAATCCCCTGCGCGTAGCATGACTGCGCCAGTTTCTGACCGACCCGAAACAGCCTGTGAACCGCCCCTGCCTATCCGAATAAGCTAGCAAACCAACATCTATCATTGCACCCTATGGTAAAATGCAAAAAGCCGCTGTAATGAGCGGCTTTTGTGGTTCTGGTGGCCTGGCAGAATTAGCTACTGAACAACACCATCAGTACGGCAAACACAAAACCTACACCGGCTATTTTAAGCCCGTTTTTAAACGGTAATGCGCGCGGGATAAACATCAGGAAAGCCGACACCACGAAAAACAGCAGCGCAATACCAAAGGCAATGTTCATAAAAAATAACGGGCTGTTAGTTGTTGCCTTGTGCAGCTTAACCATTTTATTGAGCGGGAACGGATAATCCTTGCTCGTTACGCGGGCTTCACCGGTTTGTTTGTTGTATTCGCCCTGGGGAAAAACAATTTTACCGTCTGTTTCCTGTTCTACTTTAAACCCACGCATGCGCAGTTGTTCGCCAAGCCCTTTACCGTTTAAGCCTGCTTCTAACTGACGATGAGAGGTTTGTTCAAACTTCAGAAAGTCGGTGGAGCGAAAAATCAGTAACACGCCACTGAGCGCATAAACCGCCATGATGCCGGCCAGAAAAAAACCAATCCAACGGTGATACTGTCTGAAACTATTATGAAATTTGGGCGACGCCATGGGGTCCTCTTTAAAACTCGTAATGCGGCAGAAATCTTGCCTGGGATTATTGAACAGGCGCTATTCTGCCGAAAATTTTCTGTGGAATACAGCGAATTAACCTTTCTTAACGCTGAACCCAAAATCGCTGACGATGGATTATTCACACAACCAGTTAATGGCTTCGCGACTTTCGTTAAAATAATTGATTTCGCCGCTGATAAACCAGCTGCCGATACTGGCCATCAATGCCTGCCATTCGGCATTGCCAACAATAGCAATTTTGCTGAATTCACTGCCATGACGTAATCCTATTTTAAAATCATCCCAGGCGGCCCGCAGTTCCCAGCCCTTAAATTCGGTAGCATCAAAGAGCATTCGAACCTGCGGTGATTCAATCGTCTCGAGCGCGCCTTCCAGCAAAGGCATGAACGCTTTGTAATCCTCGTGGGTTAACTTACCTACTGCTTTCATCGACACATACAGAGTGTTGTCAAACCGTTCTATACCAATAGCAATACCATGAGTAACCTGGGCAGCCATAACGTCTCCTTATACTTTAGTTTCAGGCACAGTTTACTGTAGCGCGCTACTATTCATGCTGATTTATATCAACATAACGCAGCGGGGCGTACCGAACGAGGGGTTGCTTGTGCTATGTTCTGTTCATTGAGTTCAGGCGGATACCCACAGTGTCAGATAAAGCGCAGGCAAAAAAAATGGCCTATCAGATTATGACCAGCTTCGACAAAAACTATCGCTGGTTCAGCCGTGTAACCCGCGGCGCCAAGGAACGTTTCGAAAAAGGCCAGTGGCAGCAGGCTCTGGCAGCTTCCAAAGAGCGCATCTCACTGTACGAACAAAGCCTGGCAACGGCGGTAGCCGAGTTATATGACTTTATCATGGACCACCGCAAGGACCGGCAGTTTTGGGAGCTGCTAAAAAAAGCCTTTGCGGAGCTGATTGAAAGCCATCCGCAGTATGAACTGGCAGAAACCTTTTACAACTCAGTCATAGGTAAGGTATTCCGGCATAAATCTATCGACAACAGTATTATGTTTGTGACCTCAAGCCGTTGCTTCCTGGCCGGCCAGGACAGACATAAAGTGATCCACAGTTTCGATACCACCACCACAGTAATGGAAATGTACGAGTCCATTTTTGCCTGTTACCGGTTCAATATTCCCTTCGAGGACCGTGGCCGGGATATGCAGCAACTCGATGATGCCCTGCGCCAGCGCCTGAGCAAAGAAGAACTAGCCAGCGTTACCGCGGTTGAAATGCTGAAACCGGTGTTTTACCGGGGTAAAGCCGCTTACCTGGTTGGCCGGATTTGTATGCCTGAGCGCACCGTGCCTTTTGTAATAGCCCTGCATACCAACGAAAATCGCCAGATCTATGTAGATGCTCTGCTCACCGAGCGCCGGGATCTCAGCGTGGTTTTCGGCTTCGCCCGCAGTTACTTTATGGCTGATACCCAGTTTCCTGGCGAACTGGTGGCGTTTCTGCATGAACTGCTGCCCAACAAAAAACAGTTCGAGTTGTTTATTGCCCTGGGCCATTATAAGCATGGTAAAACGGCCTTTTATCGTAACTTCCTGGAACACATGGGTAACTCAGAGGATCAGTTTGAAATTGCGCCCGGTATTCGAGGCCTGGTGATGATGGTATTTCACCTGCCGTCCTATGGCGTGGTGTTTAAAGTGATAAAGGATGAATTTGCCGAAAGTAAAAAGATTACCCGTGAGCACGTTATTGACCGCTACAAGCTGGTAAAAATGTCAGACCGGGTGGGCCGTATGGCCGATACCCACGAGTATGTGAACTTTCGTTTTCCGCTCAGCCGGATATGCCCGGCTCTGCTTGAAGAACTTCAGGATACCTGCGCCTCCAGTGTGGAGTTAACCGACGATGAGCTGATCATTAAACACCTGTATATCGAGAAAAAGCTCACACCGTTAAACCTTTACCTGCAGCAGGAAACCGATCCGGACAAACTGCACAATGCCATTGATGAACTGGGCACCTGCATTAAACAAATTGCCATGGCCAATATTTTTCCCGGCGATATGCTGCATAAGAACTTTGGTATCACCAAACATGGCCGGGTGATCTTTTATGACTATGATGAAATTTGCTGGATGGATGAACGTAATTTTCGCTCAATCCCGAAATCGGACGATCCCTATGCCTTAGACACCTTGTCGGTAGCGCCGAACGATGTATTTCCTGAACAGTTTGAACACTTTATTGTGGGGAAGCGGCCGTTTAAGGAGATGCTGAAATCCCTGCACGGCGACCTGATGACACCAGAGTACTGGCGCGATGCGCAAAAAGAAGTCTCCCAGGGCACCATTCATAACTTTACGCCTTATCCGGGTTCGCGCCGCTTTAAACGCCAGAATCAGTGATAAGAGGGTGTTTGTAAATCGGTGAGAATTTGCTGGAGTTCAGTGTAACAGGAAAGACATGGGCTAAATGGTAAAGGCGCAAGTGTAATCTGCGCCTCAATATTAGCATTAGTAGCTATAACGAACCCCTAAAGATAATACATCGACTTCATCAAAGGCTTCGTACAGAGCTTCAATTGCTACTTGATCACTTACCTTAAATGATGCGCCACCACCGAAACCAAATTCCCAGTCATCTTCAGAAACAGACTCGCCCCCCGCACTGGCTGTTGCTTCTAAACGACCGTACGACGGTTGCAGGAAAACGCCGAACTTTTCGTTTACGTTGTACTGTGCGCGAACGCTTGCCACGATCAGGCTGTCGACTTCAATATCAACACCGTAAACCGTATCGTCACCTACGCCAAAGCCCACACGTAATTCCGGCATGAAAGTCAGCGAGTCATTGTCATAGGTATAGCCAACACTGCCGTAGACAGCGCCGAGTGAAATATCATCAGCTTCAATGTCCTCATTCAAGCTGGAATAACCGCCTGACACGTTCCATTGGGCATTGGCAGAAACGGATGCGCCAATTAATAGAGAAAAAGAGAGTGTTTTAAGAAGTGTTTTCATTTTACATTTTTCCTTTGTAATGATGACCAACACAGGCAGGGACCCATCAAATGGGAGAAAGGCAAATCCACTGCCCGATGTCCGGTCAGGAATTTATCACAGGAATAACGTTACTCACCAGATTATTTACGTTTTCTTTATCGAAATGTTCAAGTTACGCAGTTTTGCAATGGATTCGCTCTTGCAACGCATTGAGGCATTCTATGGTGTGATGAAAGCCTGCAGGCAGATCGTTCAAATTTGCCTGCAAACGGGAGCCTGATATTAATTTTTGTGCAATCCACCACTAGTCTAATTTCACTTATAAAAGAGTAGCGAACAAGGCAACGCTAATGCCCAGTCCTGCCACAAACATGATGCTGCGCAGCTTGTCGATGTCATACCAATAGCAAAGCAGGTACACGATGCGACAAATCACAAAGGCCACTGCCAGGTATACGTGGGTTGTCCCAACCGTGGTTAATGCCAATACCGCCAGTGCCGCGGGAGCAAAGTAGGTAATCGCCTCAAAACAATTATAATGGGCCGCATTGGCCCGCGCGCCAAACCCTTCCAGGGCCTGTTGCTGGGCGCGTGGGTGGCGATTATCGTAACCACCGGAGCGCTGCATGGCCACTGCCAGCGGCACCTTAGCTAAAAACGGCATGACGCAAACCAGCATCAGGCAAAGTAAAAAAATTGTCACCGGTGATCCTCCTTTTCGGGTGTCAGAGTAACGCTATTGTTGTTGCATGAATATTGTAACTTCGGCCATAACCAGACCAAACTTTTTCACGTAAGAACGGTTCATCAGGGTGCCATCGCCCATGGCCCAGAACCAATCGTCGAACGCCACCTTATAAGTAGTGTCGTCTACCGGTAAGTCCATTTCGTATTGAAAGTTAAATGCATTGCCGTACGACGTGCCCTTTGCCACACCCAGAATATCTCCGGCCCGGCCTTCATAAACACCGTTGCCGGTTGGCGTTATCCGCCAGGTGCGTTGCATTGGCCCCTCGCCCACCTCGTAGTTGAACGACTCGTCCAGCACCAGCGTGTTGCCATCCATACTGCCTTTAATGTCTACCGTGAAGCGCTGCACCACATCTCCGGATCGGTTTTGTACGATGCCCCAGGCTTTTACATCACCAACAAAAAATGACTCCAGCGACAATGGCGGTGTAGTCTGCTGATACTTGCTGCCATCAATAGAGGCACTGCACCCGGCTAATGCAAAAAATAAAATCCCTAAAACCAATATACGATACATTTCTATTCCTCCAACTCCAGTAATTTTGCTCTGAATTCAGGCTCGGTGGTTTGTGGTCCCAGCCAGATATTAAAAAACCATTCGCCAAATGCCACTTCCTCTACCTCGCCCACCAGCTCATCGTTGTGAAAAAAGCGCGTGACGCCGGCACTGGTTTTGATGCCGGTGATAGTGTCCTGTTCTTTCACATCCGGGAAAATTTGCTGCATCGTACTCTGCCAGCGTTCAATGCGGGATTTGTCCGACAGCCCTTGTTCGCGCATTTCTTTAATCGAACGCGCGGCGATGTCTTCACCGTCAAAATCGCGCAGGTAGGTAAGCGCCAAAGCAAAAGATTCCTGAGGCTGCCATTTTCCCTGCGGGGCAAACAAGCGGGCGTCATACACGTCCCAGAACAAATACGAATAACGGGCTTCACCCACTTTGGCTGCGCCGGGTATCGCTGAGGTAACCAATTCAGGCACGCTGCTGGCGTGCGCTGTATAACTCAGTATGAAAAATGTCAGGGCGCCGAGCCGCTGCAGATAACTTTTCATAAAATCTCCGAAAAACCTGATACTGCTTATACCGTGGCAACCACATTCGTGATCACATTGGCAACGTACCGGCGATTGATCTTTGTAATGGCTGGGATTACCCTGCCCTTTTCGTTACTGATAGCAATAGCCAACATGACTCCCGAGCATCTGCAAAAGCAGTTAGGACTCAGTCTGCCTTCTCCTTTAGAGCGTTTTACACCAAACTGGCCAGGTGCAGTAAATGTCACCCTGTGGGTGAAACGCGATGACCTCATCCACCCTATTATTTCGGGTAATAAGTGGCGCAAGCTGAGTCAGCTGTTGGCAGACAACGCCACCACAACGCAACATATTGTGAGCTTTGGTGGGGGCTTCTCTAATCATCTGCATGCCCTTGGCTGGTGCTGCCATCAACTGGGTATTAAGTTTACGGCCCTGATTAGAGGTAACTATGGCGCATCGCCAACGCCGATGCTGACCGATCTTAGCCGCTGGCAGGCCAATATCCGCTATCTCACTAAACTGGAATACAAGCAACGTGATGAGCCTGACTTCATAGCTAGCCTGCGCGAACAATATCCCGACGCCCTGCTCGTTCCTGAGGGTGGCAGTCAGCATGCCGCGCTGGCAGGCGTCAAAACCATGCTGGAGGAATGTCAGATACCCTTTGATAAAATTATCACTCCCGTAGCCAGTGGCGCGACGATGGCCGGAATAATAAATGGCGCCGGAATGATTGCTGGCGTTAGCGCCAGGCAGCAAGTATTGGGTATTGCAGTTCTTAATGGGGTTGGGTATCTTGAAAATCTGGTAGCACGATTTTTACCCACTAAATCAAACCGCGACTGGCAGATTCTGCATCAGTACCACCACGGTGGTTATGCCCGCACCTCGCCGGCATTACTGACCTTGTGTGAAGAAATGCAGCAGAAATATGCGATCCCGGTAGAACCTGTTTATTCAGGCAAGGTATTTTATGCGGTTAAAGACTTGCTGGCCCAAGGCGCTTTCGAGGCCGGCGAGCAGGTTATCATTGTGCATACCGGCGGGCTACAGGGGGCCCGAACTGATCCTGACAGCCATTCGTAACGTTACCAACTAAGAGCATCAAAAACTAACAGGGAGACTACATGAGTGACAATCACACCGTTTTTTCACGTCCCAGCCAGTTGTTAATCGACCGCTCGTTAACCCTGTGTAAATCACTACTGCGAATGGAAAACTCCTTTTATCCCTTTGCAGCGATTTATGAAAACGGTCGCATAGGCTGTTTATTCAGTGAAGACTTCGGCGTAGAGAATCCCGGTGAGATGCAAATTCTTGAGCATCTGCAATGGCGGATTATCGACAACATTACCGACAACGATGCCTACGCGACGTTAGTATACGCGGCACAAATTGAAATTAATGAGCAGGAAGCCCAGGACGCCATTGTGATTACACTGTGCGAACCCAACCGTCCTGAACGTTCGGTGGTCTATCCTTATTATCGACAAAACCAGCGCGTCATCCTTGCACCGCCACTGGTCGAAAAGTAATCATCATCTATAATTCTACAGCGCGGCAGACAGTCAACTTTGCTTGCCTATTTTGTGCCGTCTGATAGCATTCAACGCAAATTTTAAATCCATTACAAAAGGGATAATGACTATGTCTCGTGTTCTGATCATCGGCGCTGGTGGCGTAGCGGCAGTTACCGTAAAAAAATGTGCTCGCCTACCTGAGTACTTCGACGAAATTTACCTGGCCAGCCGCACCGTTTCCAAATGTGAAGCACTGCAACAGGAAGTGGGCATCGACCGTGTGAAAGGCGTATTTGCCGTTGATGCCGACGACGCGAAAGCCGTTGAAGCATTAATAAACGATGTTAACCCGGATCTGGTAGTTAACCTGGCTCTGCCGTATCAGGATTTGCCTATCATGGACGCCTGTCTGGCCACCAAAACCGATTATCTTGATACCGCCAACTATGAGCCTAAAGATGTTGCCAAGTTTGAATACAGCTGGCAGTGGGCGTATCAGGACAAATTTAAAGATGCCGGTATTATGGCGCTGCTCGGAAGTGGTTTCGATCCGGGTGTAACCAACGTTTACACCGCCTATGCGGCGAAACACTATTTCGACGAAATCCATTATCTGGATATTGTCGACTGTAACGGCGGCGACCACGGCAAGGCCTTTGCCACTAACTTTAACCCTGAAATCAACATCCGTGAGATCACCCAGCGCGGCCGGTTCTGGGAAGATGGCGAGTGGAAAGAAACCGATCCACTGAGCGTACGTGAAGATCTCGACTACCAGAACATCGGCGTACGTGCGTCTTACCTGATGTTCCATGAAGAGCTTGAATCCATTGTTAAACATTTCCCATCGCTGAAACGCGCCCGTTTCTGGATGACCTTTGGCGATGCTTATCTGAATCACCTGCGGGTACTGGAAGGCATCGGTATGACCAGCATCGAGCCGGTGGAATTCCAGGGTCAGCAAATTGTCCCGCTGGAGTTCTTAAAAGCGGTATTGCCTAACCCGGGTTCACTGGCTGAAGGCTACACCGGTATGACCTGTATCGGTACTTATATTACGGGTATTAAAGACGGCAAAGAAAAAACCATCTTCATCTATAACAACTGCGACCACGCCGTGTGTAACGAGGAAGTTGGCGCTCAGGCAGTGTCATACACCACCGGTGTACCGGCTATGATTGGCGCGATGATGATGCTGCAGGGCAAATGGCATAAGCCTGGCGTGTGGAATATGGAGCAGTTTGATCCGGATCCGTTTATGGAAGAGCTCAACAAACACGGCTTGCCGTGGCATGTGCTCGAATGCGATAGCAGCCCATTCAGCAAGTAACGGTATTACTGGAGACGACGGCGTGACCGATTTAACCCAACGCACTGATATTCCCTCCCCGTGCTACGTGCTGGAGGAAGCGAAGCTGGTTAACAACCTGGAACTGATGAAACGCGTACAGGATGAATCCGGCGCCAGAATTATTCTGGCGCTTAAAGGGTTTTCCATGTGGTCTGTGTTTGACATTGTAAAGCAGTACCTCCATGGCGCTACCGCGAGTTCTGTGTGGGAAGCCAAACTCGCCAGTGAAATGGGTAAAGAGGTGCACGCTTATGCGCCGGCTTACAAGGCCAAAGACATTGCTGAACTGGCCAGGTTGGTCAATCACCTGTCATTTAACAGTCTGACTCAATGGCAGGCTTATAAGGACGCATTACCCGGCGTTTCACTTGGCTTGCGCATTAACCCTGAACATCAGGAAGCAGATACGCCGTTATACGACCCGGCCGCACCGGGTTCGCGCCTAGGGATCCGCGCCAGCGAACTCACCGATATCGATTTAAGTGGTATCGAAGGCTTTCACTGTCACAACCTTTGCGAGTGCGACTCGTTTGCCACGGCTCGCACCCTCGAGGCCATCGAGCAGCGCTTCGGTAAATGGCTGGGGCAACTCAAATGGTTAAATTTAGGCGGCGGGCATTTGATGACCCGCGCCGGATACGACGTTGACCATCTGATTAGCACCCTAAAAGCGTTTAAAACCAAATATCCGCATCTGGATATCATCCTCGAGCCGGGTTCTGCTGTGGCCTGGCAAACCGGGCCGCTGATAGCCGAAGTGGTGGATATCGTTAATAACGAGGGGCCCATTGCGCTATTGGATATCTCAGCCACCGCGCATATGCCGGACGTACTGGAAATGCCCTATCGCCCGACGATATTGCACGGCGGACAACCCGGAGAACTGGGCCATGATATCAAGCTTGGCGGCAATTCCTGCCTGGCAGGCGATGTGATAGATACGTACAGTTTTGCCGAGCCCCTGGCTATCGGTACGCGACTGCAGTTTGAAGACATGATGCACTACACCATGGTAAAAACCACGTTTTTTAACGGTGTGGAACACCCGGCTATTGGAATTTTACGCTCCAACGGAGATTTTGAATTAGTCCGTCAATTCCATTACGACGATTTTAAAGCGCGCTTATCCTAAGCGCGTTTCCGTCACTGTGATTTGAACGCCTTGTTAGCTTTCATCGATCTCTAAACTACCCTCTTCCGTAATGTAGAAAACCGAAATTCGCTTTCTTTTTCGCGGGGAATTTTCCATACCAGTAGCCTGACATATCAAGCATTTGGGGTTGTGAAGCTACTAGAAATGGAAAAAAAGAATAAGTTTAATTAGCATTATTCCCCCATCAATCTAACGCCCTAATTTGGCGACACAAACGCATGCGCTATACTGCGAAGAGCCCGCGTGTTTATGTCCCAGCGAACTAGGCGAGTGCCTTAATTTGATGTTAGCTGCCACCAACTAGCAATGGTAACGACACGAGATAACCGTAATTGCTGTATCGTCTACCGCATATACCAAACGGTTAGTGTCATCTATTCTGCGGGACCAGAAAACTGAAAGATTTTCTTTAAGAGGTTCCGGCTTTCCAATTCCATCAAATGGAGCGCGCTTAACATCAGAAATTAATTTATTGATACGTTTCAAGGTTTTCTTGTCATGAGTCTGCCAATAAACGTAACTACTACAAGCTTCATCAGTCCATGATAACAACCTGTTACTCATCAATAAGTTCTCGTTGGGTCGTTTTTGCCGCTTTAAACTGAGCTATTGAACGATTTAATTGTTCAGCGTTCGCTGGAGAACGAAGTAGATGAACGGTTTCCATAAGGCTGTTGTAGTAATCTAATGACATTACAACAGCATCTTCAGAGTCACGACGAGTGATTACTGTTGTATCTGCATCGTTGATTACATTGTCCAAAACGGCTTTTAGACCATTTCGTGCTTCGGTAAAAGAGACAATTCTCATTTTGCACCTCACTTGTACATTATATAGTACAAATCTAGATCGGAAATGAGCACATGTACAAGATATTGTGCATTACTGCGCTGTGACAGCTAACGGGCAAATTGACTTGTTAAGGGGAATGAGGCACGATGTACCAATATGTAATACAGGGGGACTGCATGCCTAGAAATACCAGTGTGACAATAGGAAACCACTATGAGGCCTTTATTGCCCAGCAACTTCAAGAAGGCCGCTACGGTAGCGCCAGTGAAGTAGTACGAGCAGGGCTGCGACTGTTGGAAGAACACGAGGGTCGAGTTCAGCAACTGCGAGCAGCCCTTATTGAAGGTGAAAACAGCGGCTTCGTTGAGTATAACCTCAAAGAGTTCATGGATAGCTTGGATTGACATAAGTGAGAAAATTCCGGCTCTCAGCGGCTGCGGACGCTGACATGAGAAAGATAGCTGCACACACTCTTGAGCATTGGGGAGAGCCGCAGCGAGATGCCTACATTAGCGAATTGTTTGAAGCTTTCAACCATCTTGCTAATGCCCCTGAAATCGCGGCGAAAATAGATAATATTCGTAACGGTTATAGAAAGTTTCCCCAAGGCAGTCATGTAATTTACTTTCGACACTCTGATACGCACGCCATTGAAATCATTCGAGTGCTGCATAAGCGAATGGATGCCCCTGCTCATCTGACCTCCCCTTAGACACAATGATGGCTGTTACTTACCGGTAATTGATCCACGAGCATAGACTGATGAGAAGGTGACCACGGCGGATTGAGTAAGGTCAGCTCTGCTTATTCTAAGAAGAAGTAACCTACGAATACCAGCATAACAACCGACAAAATTACTGCCTCATCCGGTGCGTTAGCTCATTTATTTTGAGTGAGAAATACAACTAATTATGGGCTGAAAGAGTGTCAGGGAAACACTCGTTCAGAGTTGACAAAGGGAGTCATACCAACGCCCTGCTTAGGGGCGCAAACACGGCGGCTATAATCGGAACGAAGTGACACAGCCGACGAGTTTGTGTCCCAGCGAGCCCGCGAGCGGCTACAGCAGATTGATACTCATTGAGCCTCCTCCCTATCAGCATAAACAGAGTTTATCCTAATAGGCGACCAAACCGAGGGAGAAAACTCAATGAACTTTTATACTAATACACATCCTTTCTATTGTGGAATCGATCTTCACACACGATTACTGTATGTCTGTATCATCGATAATGAAAACAATATCTTAGTCCACGAGAAAATCGACGATTCACCAGAGAAATTATTGGCACTTCTAACGCCCTATTTAGGCAATATCGTAGTTGGTGTGGAATGTATGCACTGCTGGTACTGGGTGTCTGATTTTTGTGAACAGCACAATATCGACTTTATTCTCGGCCATGCACTGTACATGAAAGCCATTCATGCCGGGAAAACCAAGAATGATAAAATTGATGCACTGAAGATTGCTAAGCTTATCCGCGGCGGCAACTTTCCGTTAGCTCACGCTTATTCAAAAGAGCACCGTTCTATTCGTGATGCGCTGCGTCGCCGAACGCACATTATGAGAATGAGCGCACAGTTGAAAGCTCATGTTGCCAGTACGATTAGTCAATATAACCTACCCGCCCTGGAAACCCGGTTAAATCTGCAAAACTCACCGGACCGCCAGAAAATGCATCACTTTTTCCCTGACGAAGCTGTGCAGAAAAGTATGGATTTAAACCTCAATATCATTAGCACCATGGTGCATGAGCTGTATAAAATTGAGCACTATGTAAAAATCCAGGCGCAAACGCATAACGCTCGTGACCTTCATATTCTTAAGTCGTTTCCAGGTATTGGTAAAATCCTTGCCCTGACCATTTTATACGAGGTTGGCGATATTCAACGCTTTCCCTCTGTTCAGAAATTCGCATCCTATTCGCGGTTAGTAAAATGCAAAGCGGAGTCCGCCGGCAAATCATACGGCACCCAAGGGAATAAAATCGGCAATGCACATTTGAAATGGGCCTTCAGTGAAGCGGCTGTGTTGTACCTGAAAGGCAATGACAACGCTAAACGCTATCTTGCTAATCTGCAAAAACGCATGAGCAAAGCTAAAGCCTTATCGGCTTTAGCCCATAAAATCGGGCGATGTATTTATTTTATGCTGAAAAATCAACAGGTGTTTGATGAAGAACGCTTTTTAAACGGGTAAGTCGCACAGTGGCATGAGCTTTAGCGTCTAACTGGTTAAACGACGAGTATCGTCTTATCGCACAATACTCTGCAATCAGCAGTTTCGATAAGTATACCAACAGCTCATAACCCGTTGCGTTTGATTAGACATGCCACTGTTGCGCATTATTCCCTTTTTCAGAATTTGCTTACACCTTCACTGAGCCCGCTACTAACTGGCGTAAACCAGCCACTTAGCTTTGAATAGGACAGAGGAAGGTTAACCGATGAATGTCTAGTGCCGTTGCCAGTCAGATGGAATTGATAAGTGCAACATTAAGAGCCTCTATATGTGTTTGACGTAGGCAATACGCCTAACATCGACCATGACAGACGAAGTAAACAGGTTCTATAAAGGGCTATGTATTGATCTTGAAATAGTGGTCAAGGGGCTATCTTTTTTCATTGACAGCCCGGAGGCTCATATGTGTTAGGCTTCACTCAGTTTGCCCTTTCTTCTAGACGAATCCTTTTAGGTATTAGCACAGTGTAAGTTGGAAACCCTGATATTTTCAAAATTGAGTACCTTGAATTGTTCAGACCTACGAAAGAGATCCTATGCCACGGCAGGAATAAGCGAGGAAGACAAAGAGATGAATAATAGACGCCATGTTTGTCTGTGGCTACTTGCCCTAGCCCGTCCCAAGTAGTTAATTTTCCCCTGCGTTTAAGGCCTGCACCACACATAGAAAATCTTAATCCATTTTTACGTTGTGCTCTAAACTCATTTACGAACTTGCTGATGTCTTTCGAAAATCGCCAAGAGTTTGTGAGGAAGAATATAACTCCAGCGATCCAAAAAAATCCGAGTAATGGATGAAATTCCATGTCGTTTCCAGTGATGCCTAACACCAAGCTAAGGGGCACAAACGTGTGCGCGAGAATGGCGAAGCCGCGCACAGGTTTGTGTCCCAGCAGGCCGCGCCAGCGGAATGCGGCTTAAGCGCCTTGTTATAAGCTGGCACTCAGTACGACCTTAAATTTATTTCTTGATTAAACTCTTCACCAAGAATTTCTTTGATTAGCGCTTGTCCAGCTATTGGCGTCTTACCATCAAAAGTCAAAGTTGGGCTACCGTGTAATTGCCAGCCGTTATTGAGAGACTCTGAAACTCTCATGCAAAATGTTTCATCATCGGGTCCAGTAATAAATCGATATAGTTTCATTTGATCTTCTACCATGAATTTACTTAAGGCTTATAACGTCCTAATTTGGCGGCATAAACGCGTGGGCTATACTGCGAAGCAGAGCCCGCGTGTTTGTGTCCCCAACATTTGTTTGTTAGGCGGCATGCAGATCTATTGGCTGCACGTTATCCAAATTGATCTTTTGCTTTGCCTGCCAGAGCTCATAGTTGTCTTGCATGCTAAGCCAACTTTCAGGGCTGCGCCCCAATACTTTTGATAGCCTTAAGGCCATTTCTGGCGTTACTGCACTTTTGCCCTTCACTACACGATTTAGTGTTGAAGCGGCAACACCAAGATGGGTAGCAAGTGTCCTGCAACTAATACCGTGTGGCTCCATGTAAATGGATTCAATAAATTCACCCGGATGTGGTGGGTTATGCATATTCATTAGTGATAATCCTCGTAATTTAAGATGTAAGCATTACCATCCGTGAACTCGAAAGTGACTCTCCAATTGCCGTTGACTGATATCGACCAAATATTTGACCTTTCTCCTTTAAGTTGGTGTAGAGAAAAGCCAGGTAAATTGATGTCATCGATATCTTACGCGGTGTGGATAGCGGCTAACTGCATGCGAAGTTTTTTCGCGTGCTTAGTCTGTATGCCTGAAGTCTTCCCTTTTTCGAAAAACAGCTTCAGACCCTTATGTTTAAATGACTTAATCATGGAAAGAGTGTGGCGTATTGCGCAACGCGGTGCAACTTGACGCCTAACTTTTAAATATGGGGCACAAGCAGGCAGGCGATAATGGCGAAGCCGCCTGCCTGTTTGTGACCCAGCCCGCCCTGGCGGGCGACATAATTTTTTTGTTAAATGACATTTACCAAATCGATCACAGTTGCCACAGACAACCAACCAAAAATCAAAAACAACATACGCGTAATAAGGCGAACAGCAAAACGTTTACCTTCTGGATCGTTCCAACAGGACCTGTCAAATTCGTTACTATTTCGTAATTGTCTCTCATACTCTCTAAAAATTTGCTTACCGATGACTAGAAAAAATATTAAGAAGAAAAAAATAAATGCGAAAACTCCCCCGGGAAAAGAGTACAACTCAATAAAGACTTGGCTGAGTACTATTAATGCACCAGCTATAAATGATGTTGTCTTTGTAGCTTCCATTGGCATTTAACGCCCTAATTTGGCGGCACAAACGCGTGGGCTATACTGCGAAGCAGAGCCCGCGTGTTTGTGTCCCCAACATTTGTTTGTTATGCGTGCGAGACTCCTGCCCTACGCGACTTTGCCGCCACCGCCCGCTACAACAAACTGTTGATTTAAATAATAACAATTACCTTAAAACAACCCTGAGCGAAAAGCCAGATGATAAAATGATTGCCTGAGAAGTGAGCGGGCTAGCAAAACTGACCGTGCCGAATGCTGGTGTTACCAGGTTAAAACGAACAAGTGTTGATAAAGCAGTTTTGAAAACTGAAAGCGGTAGGCACTGATACAACCTATTGAAACTACCTTACCCTAACCCACTACCGCCGCACTCAATATTTGAGAAATAAACAACGGCGCATAACGCCGCGCTCTGCGGCAAATTTGGAGCGCAGCGTAAAATTTGTCCGCCAGCAGCGCTTTGTTAGGGCTTACTCAGTAAAAACCTTTGGCACCTGTGGTGCGCCACACCATTCCGCCACCGAATTGTATTTTTTAGCTAAGTTTTTTAGCGTATCCATTCCGCCGGATATATTTTTTAGAAGGCTATGTTCGGATTAACTGTTGTTGAATCGAAAAGAGCCTGTTTTCGTTAAGGTTTTCTGGATTATCCATAAACCTGAACCAACCCAGGTAGTGTTCCAAGTATTTTGTGGCTACTCCGTGAAACCGTTTTATCCACGCTTTCAGACGGCTGTGATAGGCGTTAACATTTTGAATGTGAAAGACTTTATCTATCACCTTAATTCCTCCTGCCACATCTAAGCGCTTGTGTATTAAATCATTTTTCTCAGAAAGAGCTATGTAGGGCTTATAGCCATCACTACACAACACACTGTCTTTCTCTAATTTTCCTGCTAGCTCCTGATGCAAAGCTTCCGATGTAACACTTGGCACAACGGCTTCATACGTACTCTTAGCTCGGTCTCTGACCGTTAAAACTGGCACCCAATCATCCTTTGAACGTCCTCGTTTTTTCGCTTTCACCCCTCTTTTACGGGGCTGACGAGTCATCCGTTTTGAGCCTTTCTCTGAGTAGGGAAAAAGTGTTTCGTCTGCCTCGATAATGCCTTCTAATTTGCTCGCTTTCAGTGCTGATGGTAGCGCCAAGAATCGGTGCCGCCACCTGAACGATGTTTCAAGGTGGAGGCCACATTCTTCGGCACATTTACGCAATGGCTTACTGTCCAGCATACAGCGAATATATTCTAACCAAAGCTCTTTGTACCTCAGTCGAGCTAGCGGTGTCGCCGTTGTCGCTACAAAGGTTTTGCCGCAGTTCTTGCAGCGATAACGCTGCATCTTGTTTACCTTGCCGTGCCGATTGATCAGTGAGCTATGGCAGTGCGGACATTCAGGGTTTTCAACCATCCGCTCCTCAAGCTCTGTTATCAACTGTGAGACGCTATCAGTGCCTTTCAGCAGCTTCTCAACATAACGGGTTTGACTATCTGTTAAGTGTTCTAACTCGGCTATAAGCTTTGTAAATTGTGCTGGGATCATGATCAACCCTCAATAACTGTATTCATATACAGTGTAGCAACAATTTAGCAGAACATAGCCATCTGTTAAGTGTTCTAACTCGGCTATAAGCTTTGTAAATTGTGCTGGGATCATGATCAACCCTCAATAACTGTATTCATATACAGTATAGCAACAATTTAGCAGAACATAGCCTTTTAGAAATTCATTTGTTTTTGTTCCAGTCTCGTTAGCATCGCAAATAAACTTCTGAAGCTTCCGTAGCCCCGACGATGATTTAACGTCATTGGCACTAGCGCTTTGATCAACATTTTCTACTGATTCATATAAATCGTTTAATCGTAGAGATACTTCTGAGTTCGCACTACCTTCTTCAAGTAAGAACTGAATATCTTCAAGAGCTTCTCCAAGGCCGCACACAACACTTAGCATTGAGGATTGGCTAGAAGAAACGTTGATGTTTGGGGCGACGGTCAAATTAAGGGCTGGCGCATTATTATTGGTAAGAGAGCTATTGAACAACTGCCTTAGGTCAGCCATATCTTGGCGCTGATACTCTATTAAGTCTCTTTGGCTTTCAATTCTACTCTCAGCTATTCTAAGCTCATTTTTTAGCTCAAGTATTTTTGCTCTATTATCAAAAAGCGACTCAGGAGGCATTTTACCTGTAACAACTAATTCATATTCCTCCAGAGCCTTTTCTATAGTTTCCCTGCTACCATCTTCAGCTTCCACAATCATTCTAACGATTGAGCCGTCTTGTTCGATTTTGATCTTTGCGCTTTCTTCTGGATATTTTTCTCGAACCACTTCACCGAAATAGTTAAGAATGCCGAGTCCCGCTTGACGAAATTCTGGAGGAAATTCAATGGATCTATTTAAAATTACTTTTTCCCCATGCATTTCCTTTTCGGCCTCTAACTCTCTCCACTTAATGTCTTCTTTTTGACTTGATACTCCTAGCAAGATAAATGGGTGTGAGTGAGACAAAGGGGATAATTCCTGGAGATCACCAATAATTCTTTCGAACTCTTCTCTCATTCCCATTCCCCTGTTTTCAAAAAAGTCTTGATACAGATGTTTGACAGGCAGGAGCATTATAGGAAGATCAACCAACCCGTTTTTATAAGCGATAGGGGTAGATGTATAGAGCCACCTATTTAAATGATCTCTGTGAGTTGAGAACGTACAAGATACTCGACCATTGATAAAACCAAGCATCCTCATATAAAAACGACGACCAACCACGTTTTCTATATGAACTCTAGATTCAGTCCAGCCCTGTGCCTGAACTAGTTCTTCCCAGAGATACTTCATCTTCCAGATAGTAACCTCTCCATCTTCACCTTGAGGCCCACGCCTTGGTTTTGATGCGCCGATATTTTCTCTCGTAAGACCTTCAAGAGATTTTTGAATCTCAAGAAGCCTATCACCGTATTTTTCTTCAAATAAACTTTTATCAATTCCGTATGAAACTATTTCGGTGATAAACATTTGTACTCCTTGTTTGATTTTGACAAAGCCCTAACACCCCACTAAGGGGCGATAACACATGGGCTAAAATTAGGAACGAAGTGACGCAGCCCATGTGTTAGCGTCCCAGCGAGCGAAGCGAGAGCCTTGAGTGGCTTGTTAGGCGACATTATGAATATAACCTTCGATTTGGTCTTTGTTGGAATGCAATGAGAACGGTTCTGGACAAGGTGAATAATGACAACCAACAAACTCCATTCCTAAATAATCAAAGGCCAGTTTAAATTGTTCTAAGAAGCATTCTGGCAATGTTGCGTCTGTTCCAGTACTGACTACAGAGCATTTGATTCCTCGCAGACTACGCCCTAAGTCTTTATGAACAGTTAATAAATCCGTAAACCTATCGAAGAAGACTTTCATCTGTGAAGACATTGAATACCAATAAACAGGTGTAGCAAAAATGATATGAGAATAGTGAATAAGTGATTCAATTAGGCTGACGAAATCATCGTCTATATTCCGATTTTCGTAATCGAAAGCCGAAATACTAAACTTATTAAGATCTATGAGTTTGGCGTCTAGCCTCTCTGCTATATATTGGGAGAGTTGTGCAGTATTTCCACCGCTTCTTGAACTACCTAAAACTACAGCAAATTTCATAAATACCTCCTTGTTGCCTAACGCCCTAATTTGGCGGCACAAACACGTGGGCTATACTGCGAAGCAGCCCACGTGTTTGTGTCCACAACAGCGCCTTGTTAGCCCTAACGCTGTACGTTCGCAGCTTTGCTGCCCTGCACCAAGATGTTTGCATTTAATAATTGCCCTTCCCTGATATGCATTTACCTTAAACAACCACCAGAAAAACAACAACTGATTTTTGCGTTAACCTTTTACCGGAACTGAAAAAACTGCGTTGCCAATGAGCTGAGAATTGCACGGTACGATTGCTGATAAAAGCACTCCTTGCTTACAGCGAAAGATTGCCCGCGCCGCGCAAACCACGGGAAGAAATTACCATGGTTGGTTGATAGCCCTGGACACAAAAACTACCTATGACCGTGAGACGCTAAAACAAGTTGAGATACCGGCGTTAACACTGCCCCGATCTTTTATTTTTGAACGGATTAACGAATGGGGGCTAACGTTAAGCTTTGGGCACAAACGCGTGGGCTATACTGCGAAGCAGCCCACGTGTTTGTGTCCACAACAGCGCCTTGTTAGCCCTAACGCTGTACGTTCGCAGCTTTGCTGCCCTGCACCAAGATGTTTGCATTTAATAATTGCCCTTCCCTGATATGCATTTACCTTAAACAACCACCAGAAAAACAACAACTGATTTTTGCGTTAACCTTTTACCGGAACTGAAAAAACTGCGTTGCCAATGAGCTGAGAATTGCACGGTACGATTGCTGATAAAAGCACTCCTTGCTTACAGCGAAAGATTGCCCGCGCCGCGCAAACCACGGGAAGAAATTACCACGGTTGGTTGATAGCCCTGGAAGTAAAACAACCAATGGCGGTGAGACGCTAAAACAAGAAAAGATACCGGCGTTAACACTGCCCCGTTCTTTTATTTTCAAGCGAATCAACGAATGGGGGCTAACGCCCTAATTTGGTGGCACAAACGCGTGGGGTATCCTGCGAAGCAGCCCTCGTGTTTGTGTCCCCAACATTTGATTGTTAGGCATTACAGAATAGCTTGACCAAAACATTAACCACTAACGCTATACCTGCTATCCATAAACCCCAAACTGCATTTCTATTTGTCCGATAAAATTTAGTATATTCGTCTTCTCTTCTTTGTAATTCGTCGGCGGCTTTAAATAACATATTGTGTCTAAACGGAAAGAAAAAACACGCATCTCGCTTCTCTAGGACTGTTGAAGAATAATAGTTTTCATGAGGAATTATACCTTCATCCCACACGCCCTTGTGGCATAAGGTTATAGAAAATTTGTCACAGTTCGGTTTTTCTTTTGTATTTTTCAGAGCAGTCCTGTCTGACTCATTTAAAGAGATAGATACACTGTCGTCATTCTTTAATGATGTCTTCTTGGCAAAGAAATGACAATTCACGCAGCTTTTATTCATCCATCGATCCTTAAACGGTGCCTAACGCCTAGCACACGGGCAATAGCGAAGGGCCACTTTTTTGCGCTCTTTGCAAAAAAGGGGAACTGCGCGTTATTGTCCCGTGCTGCGCTTTGTTAGCCCTAACACTGAACGTTCGCAGCTTTGCTGCCCTGCACCAAGATGTTTGCATTTAATAATTGCCCTTCCCTGATATGCATTTACCTTAAACAACCACCAGAAAAACAACAACTGATTTTTACATTAACCATTTGCTAGAACTGAAAAAACTGCGTTGCCAATTAAGCTGAGAATTGCACGTTACGATTGCTGATAAAAGCACTTCTTGCTTACAGCGAAAGATTGCCCGCGCCGCGCAAACCACGGGAACAAACGTCCTTGATTAGTTGATAGCCCTGGACACAAAAATAACCAATGGCGGTGGGACGCTAAAACGAGTGATGACACTGGTGTAAAAATTACCCGATCATTTGTTTTTGAATGAATTAACGAATGGGGGCTAACGCCTAGCACACGGGCAATAGCGAAGGGCCACTTTTTTGCGCTCTTTGCAAAAAAGGGGAACTGCGCGTTATTGTCCCGTGCTGCGCTTTGTTAGCCCCAACACTGAACGTTCGCAGCTTTGCTGCCCTGCACCAAGATGTTTGCATTTAATAATTGCCCTTCCCTGATATGCATTTACCTTAAACAACCACCAGAAAAACAACAACTGATTTTTACATTAACCATTTGCCGGAACTGATAAAGCTACGTTGCCAATTAAGCTAAGAATTGCACGTTACGATTGCTGATAGAAGCACTCCTTGCTTACAGCGAAAGATTGCCCGCGCCGCGCAAACCAAGGGAAGAAATTACCATGGTTGGTGGATGGCCCTGGAAGTAAAACAACCACTGGCGGTGGGACGCTAAAACAAGAATAGATACTGGCGTTAACACTGCCCCGAGCTTTTATTTTTGAACGAATTAACGAATGGGGGCTAACGCCTAGCACAAGGGCAATAGCGAAGGGCCGCTTTTTTGCGCTCTTTGCAAAAAAGGGGAACTGCGCGTTATTGTCCCGTGCTGCACTTTGTTAGCCCCAACACTGAACGTTCGCAGCTTTGCTGCCCTGCACCAAGATGTTTGCATTTAATAATTGCCCTGCCCTGATATGCATTTACCTTAAACAACCACCAGAAAAACAACAACTGATTTTTGCGTTAACCTTTTACCGGAACTGAAAAAACTGCGTTGCCAATGAGCTGAGAATTGCACGGTACGATTGCTGATAAAAGCACTCCTTGCTTACAGCGAAAGATTGCCCGCGCCGCGCAAACCACGGGAAGAAATTACCATGGTTGGTTGATAGCCCTGGACACAAAAACTACCTATGACCGTGAGACGCTAAAACAAGTTGAGATACCGGCGTTAACACTGCCCCGATCTTTTATTTTTGAACGGATTAACGAATGGGGGCTAACGTTTTGCTTTGGGGCCATAGTGTAGGCGCGAAGCGCTGGAACGGAGGTCCCAGCCGCGTAGCGGCGACAACAGCAACTTGTTATAGCAACATGCCTGTGTAATTAATCGTACTCAACCATGAAGCACCCTTGTTTAATTGATTTTTAAACTACCTGCCAAACTATTGTTTGTACAGTAATTATTACCAAAACAACCACAAAAACCAAAAGGCCGTTGGCACTCAATTTCCAAGCCGCTTACCACTGAACTTTGCTAAATTGATGCGATTATTAGATGAGAGCTGCACATTGACGTTTAGCGCAATGCAGCCTTTATCTTAAACTGAAGGTGCTATTACTTTGCAAGAAAGCTGAAGGATTGTGGCGGCGGCCAGTGTGCTGATTTTTTAAGATGAGCTTGATGCTACTACTAGCTTCTATTACCTATTTTTAATTTTAGCTATAACGCCGCAATAAAAGGCGAGCGGTAGCGAGTCCAGCCCACGCTTTTTGTGGGCGATTTTTAATTGCCTTGTTAAGCGCTGACCACCTCACACTGCAACTTACTTTTGCGATATATATTAACAAACCTATCATGGAATTTGGTTTTTTTAGAGACATTGAATCCAGATTTTTCTATTACTCTTATGGATGAGTAGTGCTCAGGCTCAATAATTGCGTAGATGCACTCACGACCCTCGCTATTTAAACCATAGTCGACTACCGAGCTAACAGCTTCGGTAGCAAAGCCTTTGTGCCAATGATTTCTTGCAAGTCTATAACCAACGTGTACTTCTTCAATACCATCTATAAGCTCTTTACTGAGACCAGCAAACCCTATAAATGAACCATCACGCTTATTTTCCAATGCCCATGGCCCAATCCCATGATCTTCATAAGATGATTGGCACCATTTAATAAACTCTAACGTTTGAGACTTGCTCATAGGACCATTAATAGAGAACTCCATCACTTTTTCATCAGCAAGCATTGCAGATAAACTACTTATATCAGATTCTGATATTTCCCTTATTATCAGCCGAGACGTTTCCAGTATCACTGTGTCTACCCTTAAGTGCGCTTAACGCCTAGCACACGGGCAATAGCGAAGGGCCACTTTTTTGCGCTCTTTGCAAAAAAGGGGAACTGCGCGTTATTGTCCCGTGCTGCGCTTTGTTAGCCCCAACACTGAACCCTCGCAGCTCTGCTGCCCTGCACCAAGATGTTTGCATTACTTAATTGCCCTTCCCTGATTTGCATTTACCTTAAACAACCCCCAGAAAAACAACAACTGATTTTTACATTAACCATTTGCCGGTACTGAAAAATCTGCGCTGCCAATTAAGCTGAGAATTGCACGGTACGATTGCTGATAAAAGCAATCCTTGCTTACAGCGAAAGATTGCCCGCGCCGCGCAAACCACGGGAAGAAATTACCACAGTTCGTTGATAGCCATGGACACAAAAACAACCAATAGCGGTGGGACGCTAAAACAAGAAAAAAATACCGGCGTTAACACTGCCCCGAGCTTTTATTTTTGCAACAATTAACGAATGGGGGCTAACGTTAAGCTTTGGGCACAAACGCGTGGGCTATACTGCGAAGCAGCCCACGTGTTTGTGTCCACAACAGCGCCTTGTTAGCCCTAACGCTAAACGTTCGCAGCTTTGCTGCCCTGCTCCAAGATGTTTGCATTTAATAATTGCCCTTCTCTGATATGCATTTACCTTAAACAACCACCTGAAAAACAACAACTGATTTTTACATTAACCATTTACCGGAACTGAAAAAACTACGTTGCCAAGTAAGCTGAGAATTGCACGTTACGATTGCTAATAAAAGCTCTCCTTGCTTACAGCGAAAGATTGCCCGCGCCGCGCAAACCACGGGAAGAAATTACCACAGTTGGTTGATAGCCCAGGACACAAAAACAACCAATGGCGTTGGAACGCTAAAACAAGAAAAGATACCGGCAGTTAACACTGCCCCGATCTTTTATTTTTGAACGGATTAACGAATGGGGGCTAACGCTAAGCTTTGGGCACAAACGCGTGGGCTATACTGCGAAGCAGCCCACGTGTTTGTGTCCACAACAGCGCCTTGTTAGCCCTAACACTGAACGTTCGCAGCTTTGCTGCCCTGCACCAAGATGTTTGCATATAATAATTGCCCTTCCCTGATATGCTTTTACCTTAAACAACCACCAGAAAAACAACAACTGATTTTTACATTAGCCATTTGCCGGTACTGAAAAATCTGCGCTGCCAATTAAGCTGAGAATTGCACGGTACGATTGCTGATAAAAGCAATCCTTGCTTACAGCGAAAGATTGCCCGCGCCGCGCAAACCACGGGAAGAAATTACCACAGTTGGTTGATAGCCATGGACACAAAAACAACCAATAGCGGTGGGACGCTAAAACAAGAAAAAAATACCGGCGTTAACACTGCCCCGAGCTTTTATTTTTGCAACAATTAACGAATGGGGGCTAACTTTTAAATATGGGGCACAAACAGGCAGGCTATAATGGCGAAGCCGCCTGCCTGTTTGTGTCCCAGCCCGCCTGCGGGCGTCATAATTTTTTTGTTATACACCATTTGCATTTCGCTGAGCAACCCACCAACCACATAAGCTGATAGCAATAGATAGAGCCAATAAACCCAAATGCCAACTTGTTAAAAGTCCAGGAACTATGCCCACTAGTAAAAAGTATTGTGGTTTAAACATAGAAAATTTATTTAACAAAAGTGCTAGCGGGACACCGTAAATTAGCATCACTGGATAAACAACCAATAAACTTAAACTAGCCGCCATAAAAGCGCCCGCTAAACCGTCCAATATTAGCTCGCTACTAAAAGTAGCGACTATGAAATAAGGAAATACCAATAAGGGACTAAGGACTGCACCCTTGATTACATCAGCAGTAGTTACCATGGTGTATAACTGTTAAATAGACACCAAAACAGGCTGAATAAAACTGCCATTTTGGTGCTTTTCAATCTCCTAATAATTTCAGATTATCTTAAATGTCCCACAGATAAAAGAATGCGGCTTTGATGGTGTTTTTTATCCAACATTAAATACACCACTCCCTACTAAAACTGTAGTTTGGTGTAAAACGCGCACCAGAGAATAAATTACGCTCTCTCGACCGCTACCATCGCTTTAATTTATGGCTGATAACTGAGCGCTTAAGATTAAGCTAAATAATACCGTGCCCACGGCTTATACCGCTGGCAGCAACTTTACCTTCAGCCAGTACCGTATCATCGAGCTTAATTTTGAACGGACTGTCAGCTTTACCCACAATACTGTATTCAAACCCGTAAATATGGTTGTCATGAATATGTACTGTTGCTGAGCGGGCCGGTGAGACTAATTCGTATATCCCGTTGTCGGCATGCTCATTGATGATATTCACCATCCAGTTACCGCGGTCCATATCGATATTGAGCGTTTTCTCAAGCATTCGTTATTCTCCGAAAAACATTGTGTGTCACCTGAAATAACTAAAGAAGCACACCGCAACTGCCAGTGTGTTGATATTTGAATTATTGAAATAACGGCCTTAGAACTAACAGCCGGATGTAGGACAAATTGTTAAATTTATTTTAGGGCCAAACCAGCCTGATACAAAGCGTTTTTCTTTAGCTGATAATGATCTGCCACAATAGCAGCAGCTTTTTTCAGGGGTAAATCCTGCTTCAGGCGTTTAAGCAGAGCCATGGCTTCGCTGGGCAGTTCGTCGCTGGCAGGCGGCGCGCCGGCCACCATCAGCACAAATTCACCTTTTTGATGCACTGCATCTGCTTCCAGCCAGGCGACAATACCGTCCGGCGTATCGCTGACGTAGGCCTCAAACGTTTTGGTCAGCTCTTTGGCCAGAACCAGATGCCGATCTGGCCCCAGAGCGGTTTTGATATCGTTAACGGTATCCAGGATACGCCTCGGCGCCTCGTAAAATACACTGGTACAGGTTCGGTCGAGCAGCGTTGCCAGAACGTTCATACGGGCCTGACTTTTAACCGGTAAAAACCCTTCAAATATAAACCGATCGGTAGCCAGCCCGGAGGCGCTCAACGCCGTTATCGCCGCACAAGGGCCGGGCAAGGCGACCACATTAATGCCGGCTGCCCGGCATGCACGCACCAGTACAAAACCCGGATCGCTGATCAATGGTGTACCGGCATCACTGATTAACGCAACGGCTTCACCGCCGAGCAATTTATTGCACAGCATCTGAGTTCGCTTTTCTTCGTTATGATCATGCAGCGACAGGGTTTTCGCCTGGATTGAGAAATGTTGTAAAAGCTTCTGGCTATGGCGCGTGTCCTCCGCGGCGATCCAGTCTACCGCACCTAATACGTCGATAGCCCGCTGGGTGATATCCTGCAGGTTGCCAATGGGCGTGGGCACAATGTAAAGGGTAGCGGCGGTCATAGGGTAAAATCCGGCAAAGCTGAAAGGCTGCCAATATACCTGTTTGTCACAATGGCGGAAACCTTTGTGTGGTATTCGCTGGCCATTCAGCCAGAATTTAGATTAATCCGTAGATTTTAGTTATCAGTCAGTTAAACTGGCGGTTCAGGAATAATTGTATGGAATCGCGGAACGTTTATGCGTCGATGTTACCCATGGTTACTGTTTGGTTTAAGTGTGACTTTGCTGTTGAGTGGTTGTGGTTCAACTGCCACCACCACCCGCGCCCCGGTGAAAAGTTCAGTGCCCCAGGTGCAAACCGAAGAAAACACCGAGACAACGCTGACGCCGGCGATGATGGTCGCCCGGGCGCAGGATGTCTGGCAGACAACCGGCGATATAAATTTACGCAACGGCTACCTGCTGGATGCCGCGCAAGCCTTTATGGCTGACGGTGCGCCGGCTAAAGCCAGCCAGATTGGTTACATGCTGCGCGATCAAATCCGCTTACCGGAACAGCAAAATCGCTATCAGTTACTGCTGGCTGAACTGTACGGTAACGATCCCCGGGTTGGCAGTGCACAACGGCTCGAACTGCTGCAATCCATAACCGCTTCGGACCCTGCTACCAAGGCACAAAAGTTTGCTTTGATGGCAACCGATTATGCCCGCCTGGGTCAGTGGCTGGCGGCCGCTAACGCGCTACTCAATAGTGATGATGCCAATCCTGAACATGTAGCGCAGGCCTGGCAATGGGTTAATCAGGCTTCGGCGCAGCAGTTACAGGACAGTGGCCGCTTTAACAAACTCCCTGCCTACGTTTCGCTGCGTCAGCTTATTCTTGAGCATGGTTTTGAGCCTGACGTACTCAGGCAGCAACTGGCTCAGTATCAGCGCGTATTTCGTAATCACCCGCTGGTAACTCATTGGCCGGACAACCTGAGCAACCTCGACCAGCTAGCCCAGACTAATCGCGAGAATATCGCCGTGATGTTACCACTCAGTGGTCGTTTACAGGTCACCGGTATGGCGATTAAAGAAGGGATCCTCGCCGCTTACTTTAACGATGCCAGTGCCATGAATGCGACCCGGATCCCCCAGTTACAATTTATCGACACCAATGGTGCAACCGCCGATGAGTTAATTGTAGCCGCTGCCGACGCAGACTGGATCATCGGCCCCCTGCTGAAAGAAAATGTCGATGCGCTGCTGCCGAAACTCAGCCCACAACACCGCATTTTGACGCTGAACCGCCCTGAAGCTTCACTTCCGGCGCTAGGTAATGGCGAACAACAAGAGCTGCTGCCAGCCAGCTTCAGCTCACAGGTTTACTATGCCCTGGCACCAGAAGATGAAGCCAGCCAGCTGGCCGAGCGAGTATTTACTCAGGGCCGACGTTCACCGGTGCTGGTCGCCTCAGAGAACACGCTTCACCAGCGTATGCAGGACGCCTTTTTGACCCGCTGGCAACAACTCACCAGTGGCCTGGCAGCCAGTCAGCACAGCGCCCCGACACTGGTAACGTATTCCGACAACAATACGTTGCGCGAAGGCATTCTGGATGCTCTGGATGTTGCTCAAAGTAAAGAACGCATAAAAGAAATACAGAGCTTCGCCGACGGAGAGCTGTATAACATGGCGCGTAACCGGCGCGATATTGATGCGGTAGTGGTTTTTACCTCACCGGAACAAACCGAACTGGTTAACCCGGTGATTGAAGCCAGCATCAGCCCCTTTGGTGGCGTTACCGTGCCGGTGTTTGCAACCTCCCGCTCCATCGATTATGCCCAGTCGCGCAATCAGTGGCGAGATTTAGAGAACCTGCATTTCCTCGACATGCCGTGGGTATTGCCCGACAATCCGGCGCCGGAGCTGGCCGCTCAAACCGATGCGCTTTGGCCGCAGCGCCCTACTCCACTGCAACGCCTGTTTGCTTTTGGCGTGGATGCCTACAACCTGCTTCCGCGCATTAACAGTATGGCGTGGTTACCACAGTTACAATACGAGGGCCTTACCGGCGCGCTCAGTGTTAATCAGAACAATGAGATAGTACGCAGTTTACCGGAAGCAGTGGTAACCCAGGAGCGCGTACAGGTATTGGCAGAGTAATGGTATGGCACGTTGGATTGGTCACAACCAGGAAAAACGTGCGCAACAATACCTGCAACGGGCCGGACTCACTCTGGTGGCCAAAAATGTGACCTATCGGGGCAGCGAAATCGACCTGATAATGAAAGAACAGCAAACCTGGGTATGCGTGGAAGTAAAATATCGCCAGCAGGATAGCCATGGTCATGCTGCCGAAACGATCAGCCCGGCAAAAATTCACCGCATGGGTACTGCGTTTCAACGTTATTTAAGTGATAATGGTATTAATTCCAATATGGTTCCCATGCGGCTTGACGCAGTAGTCATTGACGGTGACACCATCAACTGGCTGAAGAACATCGCTCAGTAGAGTCATGGGCCTGTGCAGTTAAGAGAAACGATATATCTACATGATCGAAAATATCAAAGCGAATTTTACCGAAAGTATCCAAACTAAAATTGCAGCGTCTGAAATGCTGCCGCCAGCCATCGATAAAGCCGCCATGATGATGGTTGAAGCGCTTATCCGTGGTAACAAAATTCTGAGCTGTGGTAACGGTGGTTCAGCCGGCGACGCCCAGCACTTTTCATCAGAAATGTTAAACCGTTTCGAACGCGACCGCCCCAGCCTGCCGGCGATAGCCATTACCACTGATACGTCAACACTGACCTCTATCACCAACGACTACAGCTACGATGAAGTATTCTCCAAGCAGGTCAGAGCGCTGGGCCAGCCGGGCGATGTATTACTGGCTATTTCCACCAGCGGTAACTCCCGTAATGTGATTAACGCCATGGAAGCCGCGTTGTCACGAGACATGACAATCGTTGCTCTGACCGGTAAAGACGGCGGTGAGATGGCAGGATTTCTGGGTGAACACGATGTAGAAATCCGTGTTCCCTCCAACCGCACAGCGCGGATCCAGGAAGTGCACCTGCTGGTCATTCATTGTTTATGCGAGTGTATTGATGACAGTCTGTTCCCGGCCCATGACCCTGATGGCTATTAAACCTCTGTTACGTAATATACTCACCATTGGCGCTGTGCTGATTTTATCAGGCAGCCTCAACGGCTGTGCCGTAGTGGCAGTAGGCGCGGTCAGCGCCACCGCCGTATCGGTGTCCAACGACCGCCGCACGGCTGGCACCCAGTTAGACGATTTTAATGCACAAAATACGGCTTCCCGGTTGTTAGGAAAGCAGGAAAGCCTTAGCGAAACGGCCAATATTGAGGTGACCGTTTACAACAAGGTGGCGTTACTTACCGGGCAGGCGCCAAGCCAGGCCGATATTAAGCTGGCCGAAGAACAGGTTCGCAGCATTAGTTATGTCACCAAGATCCACAACCAGATCCGCATCGGCCAACCTATTGCCACCTCCAGTGAACTCTACGATCGTTGGCTGGCGACTAAGATCCGCGCTAAAATTCTGGCCTCAGATAACGTGCCGACCTCGCAAATCAGTATTATTGTTGAAGACTCCGAAGTATTTTTAATGGGCTTGGTCACCAATCAGGAAGCCACCGCAGCGGTCGATATCGCCCGCCATGTAGACGGTGTCGCGCGGGTCATACGTGCTTTTGAAATTTACTAACAGGGCGAAGTCTTTCAGCAGCAAGTAACGCGGGCTTTTCCCTGATAGACAAAAATGCATAGTGCAATTATGCTAAAGGGAGTTACTCTGACAATGTTGATTGGAAAATCGTGGATGTCCAGGTACGTCAGTCGCCAGACTGTTAAACAAGTCGCCTTTCGTGTAGTCATTTACTCCCTGACTGTTTTTTTTAGTATCACAGGCAATACTGCGCCATCGCAGCTCAGCGATTATTTTAAAGAAGTCTGGACCACCCGCGACGGACTCCCGCACAACACCATCAATGCCATCGCACAAAGTGAAGACGGCTACCTTTGGGTAGGCACCTGGGAAGGTGCTGCCCGATTCAACGGCCGTTCGTTTACCGTGTTTGGCCGCGGCGAACCCAGCGGTATGCCGGATGTCGGTATCCGCACCATCTATAAAAATCGTCAGCAGAATTTGATCTTTGCCGGCGCCCGCGGCGGATTAAGTGAGCGTCGCCCTGATGACTGGCAAAGCTGGCAGCCTTACCGGGTATTAATTAACGGCGTGGCCGACGATAAACAGGGCAATCTGTGGCTGGCAACTGAAGGACAAGGGGTCTACCGTCAGGCAGCCCGTGGCGAACGAACCCAACTAACTATTCAACAAGGCTTACCGAGTAACGTAGTATCCAGCGTACTGAGCACAGATGATGGCAGTATCTGGCTAGGCACCGGGCGCGGGCTGGTGCGCCTTAACAGCGAAGATGAAAGTTTTGCGCCGGAAAAGATCGCCGGGCTACCTGAAGTCCCGGTGCTGGCATTAACTGCCTATAACGATGGCTTGTTAATTGGCACGGAACGAGGTCTTTATCAGTATCAGTCCGGTGAGGTCAGCATTTTCTCTGCGCAGTTAATGGATCTGCCAGTATCAGTGTTACTGGCTTTCGATAACCAAATCTGGGTAGGCACCACCGACCGTGGTCTCCTGCGCTATAGTGACGCAGGCCTGGAGAGTCTCAATATGGCTGCCGGGTTACCAAACAATCGGATCCTTTCATTGTTCCGCGACCGGGAAAACAGCATCTGGGTAGGCACCAATGGCGGCTTATTCCGGCTCCGTGACGCACCCTTTGTCACGCTAACCACCGAGCAGGGGTTAGCCGGCAATTATATTCGCTCAGTATTGTCACACAGTGACGGCAGTGTCTGGGTCGGCAGCAGTCAGGGCGTCAGCCGTATTACAAAGCAGGGCGTAGAAGCTATTGACCTTTCAGCATACAGTGACGCCCAGTCAGTACTGAGTATGGTTGAAGGGCCTGATGGCTCAGTCTGGATAGGCACCTATTCTGATGGTGTTCTGCAGTGGCAGGACGGTGCCATTGTACAGCAATACAACCGGCACACGGGTTTACTGGCTAACGAAGTCCGCGCCATCGCCGTTACCCCACAGGGCAGTTTATGGGTAGGCACAGGTCACGGTCTGAACTATGTCGACGGCAACGGCGTGCGCAGTTTCACTTCAGAAGATGGCCTGCCCACACCATTTGTAATGGGGCTGTATTTACACGATGACGGTCGTTTGTTTATTGGTACCGGTGGCGGCGTGGTTATAAGCACCCCGGACGGCGCTATTATCCCAGTCGACATCAGCCACCTTGATGATGCGGAGTATGCCTTTGGTTTCGCCCCGGATCCGGCAGCAGGCCTGCTGTGGATGAGTACCGATCGTGGCCTGATAGCCTTTGACCTGACCTCAGGCCACTTGACCATGCTTGGCCGGAATGCAGGTCTGCCTTTCGACAAAGTCTTTCAGGCGGTCATCGACCAGAACAGACATCTGTGGTTAAGCAGTAACCGCGGTATATTGCGTTTCAGACGCGAACAAATTGAGGAATACCTCACCGGAAAGCGCCAGCAGATTGATTACGAACTCTTTGGCGAAAGTGATGGGATGCAAAGTGCGCAGGCCAATGGCGGCTCAATGCAGGCGGCCACACTGGCTCAGGATGGCACGGTATGGTTTGCCACATCAAAAGGCGCCACTCGGGTTAACCCTGCCGAACTGACCCGCTTTTCAGCCAATACCCCGCCGGTGGTATTAGAAGGCTTCAAAGTAAATGGTTCGGTCTGGTCTTTAAACGCCGATAAAGATATTGCCCCAGGTGCTGACCGGATTGAGATTCAGTTTGCCGGGCTGGGCTTCGTTATGCCGGAGCGGATTCAGTACCGCACCCGCTTACTGGGTTTCGATAACAGTTGGGTCGACCGGGGCTCCAATACTATTGCGGAATACACTAACCTGGCACCGGGCGACTACCAGTTTATGGTAAGCGCTTCCTATCCGGGAGGCGCCTGGGGCGAACAAAATGCCAGTTTCCGCTTTACCATTGCCCCTTATTTTTGGCAACAAACCGGCTTCTGGCTGGTGGCATTGCTGACGGTTATCGCCATGGTCATTGTGGCTCACCGCTGGCGTATGAAAAGCTTGCGCCAACGTGCCGAGGAACTCAGCACCCAGGTGGCCGAGCAAACTTATACGCTCAAACAACAGGCCGACAACCTACGTAAAGTCGATGAAGAGCGCTCGGCGTTATTACTGGAAATAAAGCGCCAGGCTGCTGAGTTTGAGCAACAGGCCCGATCCGACAAGCTTACCGGACTCGCCAACCGGCGGGCATTCGATGAATCACTGCACCGCGAGTGTGCCCGTTCCAAGAGACGCAATCTGCCGCTTTGTCTGGCCTTGTTGGATATCGATCACTTCAAGCAAATTAACGATACGTTTAATCACAGCATAGGCGACAGAGTGCTTAAGCTGGTGGCCGATACCATCAGTCTACACTGCCGGGAGGAAGACCTGGTTGCACGTTGGGGCGGTGAAGAATTTGCCATACTCCTGCCCAACTGCGAGAATCAGGCGGCGCAGGACATCTGCGAGCGCATTCGCCTGGCGGTTAGCGAGATAGATTGCTCTGCCATTGCCCCGGACATCTCCCTGACCATAAGCATTGGGGTCACGGCTTATCGCAGCGATGATACTTTTGATAAGTTAATAGCGCGGGCTGACAAAGCGTTATACGCCGCTAAAGAAGCGGGCCGCAACCGTCTTACCCGGATTTAAGCGGCCGGGCTTTAATCTGTTGTTGGGTAACAACGACTGGCAAACGAAGGTAACCTGGCCTGTGACCGGCCATAGAGATGCACGTGCCAGGTGGGATGCATGCCCCGCGTAGCGTCGATTGCATGAATATCACTCTCAGTCATCACCAACACATCTCCTTTCGCCACTGCGCATGCTTTAGTTTCAGTTAAGCTGTTAGCATCGGCGCAATCATAAAACACGTGGAATTCTGTTCCTGCGAGTCCAACAATTACCGCCCAGGTTCGATGGTCATGAGGTGGCGTGTTGACTCCCACCCCATCAGATACCAGATAGACAGATGGGCCGCCGGCCGGATCCTCACTCAGTGGGTACATAAACTCTTCACCCGGCCCGGCGCGACGAAACTGACTTAAATCGAAGTTTGATGCCAGGCAAATTTCTCGCATACACTTACCGAAAGCTTGTAACTGAACATAATCAGGAGCATTGCTCTGGCACTCGAGCCGGATTTGCCGGACAAAGTCTTCGATAGCATTAAGAAAAGCGGTCATAAAGCGGTTTTTTGATATTACCAATCCTTCCAAAATACCATGAGGGCAGGCTAACTCCAAAAGACTGTGCCACCAGACCTGCATAGCCACTTTATCGTCGACATAATACTTTGGTGGTATGGCAGCGCTGCTCAAATAACCATCAGCTATACTACTGTAGTTACAGAGCGCAGAACTGGCAGGGGCTGGCGACTGGTCAGCAATATTCAGTACCACTTTCATCCCTATCCGCCGCCCAGCTTTGTCGACAATAACGGGGCACCCGTATTGACTGAACAGATTAAAACCCCTATATTGTCGACATCATTTCTAACAGTGAGTCGTTAATTGTGAGTATCGCAGCCTTTGCTGAACAAGCAGTTACCAGTGCTGATAAAACATTTTTACAGCTTCGGGTAGATATTGTTGAAGGAGCTATTCCGGCAGGCAGTAAGCTCAGTGAAACTGAACTGTCGACAAAGTATCAGGTCAGTCGCGCAGTTATCCGCGAAGCAATTAATCGCCTGGAATCCTGTCATCTGGTGGAGCGTAAAGCCAATGTCGGCGCACGGATCGTATCGCTAACCCCAGAAGGCCTAATCCAGCTCTACCAGGTGCGCGAAGCGCTTGAGGGCATGGCCGCTCGTCTGGCAGCAAAGAATATGTCGGACGAAGAAATTGCCGATCTCACTGCCCTGCTCGACAACCACTTTCAAACTGTCAAAGACGGCGAGTCTTACTATCAGGAAGCCGGCGATCTGGATTTTCATTACCGGATTATTCTGGGCAGTAAAAATCAACACCTTATCGAAGTGCTGGTTAACGGCATCTACCATTTGATTCGCATGTACCGTGTGCAGCTCGGCATGGCCGGGCCGCGGGTAACTACCGCATTTGACGAACACAAACACGTGGTACAGGCGATTGCAAACCGTGACGAAGAGCTGGCCGAAATGCTCATGCGTCGTCATATTTTGTATTCAAAAAACAACATTGAACGCAAGTTGCTTCAATCCTAATCAACCTAAACCAAGAGAATGATTATGAGCGCAGGTAAAAAATTTCGTCAGGCACTGGCCGACAATAAACCTCTTCAAATCGTAGGCACCATTAATGCCTACAGTGCCATGATGGCAAAAGCGATTGGCCATCAGGCCATCTACCTCTCTGGTGGTGGTGTTGCTAATGCTTCTTACGGTCTGCCGGATCTGGGCATGACCTCGTTAAATGACGTTATTGTTGACGTTCAGCGCATCACCTCTGCCTGCGATCTGCCATTACTGGTAGATATCGATACCGGTTGGGGCGGCGCATTTAACATTGCCAAAACCATTAAAGACATGGAAAAAGCCGGCGCCGCAGCAGTGCACATGGAAGACCAGGTAGCGCAAAAACGTTGTGGTCATCGCCCTAATAAGGAAATTGTATCAACCGCCGAGATGGTTGACCGTATCAAAGCAGCCGTGGACGCCCGCACCGATCCGGACTTTTTCATTATGGCCCGTACCGATGCCTTTGCCCAGGAAGGTCTGGAAAAAGCCATTGAGCGCGCTAAAGCCTATGTGGCTGCCGGTGCCGACGGTATTTTCGCCGAAGCAGTTAAAACCGAAGAACACTACCGCGCCTTCTCTGAAGCGCTGGATGTGCCAATTCTGGCCAATATCACTGAATTCGGTCAAACCGAACTGTGGAATAAGGAAGAGCTGGGTGAATGGGGCGCAGCCATGGTGTTGTACCCGCTAAGTGCCTTCCGCGCCATGAACAAAGCCGCCGAAACCGTGTACACAGCCATCTTAAAAGACGGCGATCAAAAAGCGGTCACAGACATGATGCAAACTCGCATGGAACTCTATGATTACCTGGGTTACCACGAGTACGAGCAGAAGCTCGATGCGTTATTCGCGGAAGGTAAAAACAAGTAAACCATTAACCGGCTGACGCCGCCCAATCGGGTTTTGCCACCCGCACAGCGTCAGCCCGAACAGATGTACTCTACAAAAATTACATTAGGAGAAAAACGATGGCTAAAGTACTCAGTGGTGCAGGCTTACGTGGTCAGGTAGCCGGTAAAACCGCTTTATCAACCGTAGGCGTTTCAGGTTCCGGCCTGACCTATCGTGGTTACGATGTAAAGGACCTGGCCAATAACTGTCAGTTTGAAGAAGTTGCCTATCTTATCCTTAAAGGCAAGCTGCCAAACCAGGCCGAACTGGATGAATACAAAGCAAAACTGAAAGGCATGCGCAGTCTGCCACAGGCGTTGCTTGATGTACTGGAACGTATTCCTGCTGATGCTCACCCAATGGATGTGATGCGTACCGGTTGTTCGATGCTGGGTAACCTGGAAATGGAAAACGACTTCAGCGAACAGGGTGAAATCACCGACCGTATGCTGGCCTGTTTCCCAAGCATTATCTGCTACTGGTATCGTTTTTCTCACGATGGCGTGCGCATCGACGTTAACACCGACGATGATTCAATTGGCGCACATTTCCTGCATATGCTGCATGGCAAAAAGCCAAACGATCTGCACGAGCAGGTCATGCACGTATCACTGATCCTGTACGCAGAACATGAGTTTAACGCTTCAACCTTTACCGCTCGCGTGTGTGCCTCAACGCTGTCTGACATGCACTCGTGTATTACCGGCGCGATTGGTTCACTGCGTGGCCCACTGCACGGCGGTGCCAACGAAGCGGCCATGGAACTGATTGAAAACTTCACTTCACCTGAGCACGCTGAAGAAGAGATGATGGGTAAACTGGAACGTAAAGAGAAAATCATGGGCTTCGGTCACGCGATTTATTCTGAGTCAGACCCGCGTAACGAAATCATTAAAGGCTGGTCTGAAAAACTGGCTGCCGATGTGGGCGATACTGTACTTTACCCGGTTTCAGTGCGCTGTGAGGAAGTGATGTGGCGCGAGAAGAAGCTGTTCTGTAACGCGGATTTCTTCCATGCCTCGGCTTATCACTTTATGGGCATCCCCACTAAACTGTTTACCCCTATCTTTGTGATGTCGCGTTTAACCGGCTGGGCTGCTCACGTGATGGAGCAACGTGCTGATAACCGTATTATCCGCCCCTCTGCAGACTACACCGGCGAAGATCTGCGCCCGGTGCCTGCTATCGCAGATCGCGCTTAAATCCTTATTGCCGCTTCGTGACCGTCGAAGCGGCAGTCTTGCTACGCTTTAGGATACGTCATGAATACCGAATACCGTAAAAGCCTGACAGGCACTAATCTGGACTACTTCGACGCGCGTGAAGCCGTTGATGCCATTAAACCCGGCGCATTTGATACCCTGCCCTACACTTCTCGTGTGCATGCAGAAAACCTGGTTCGCCGTTGTCCGCCAGACCAGCTTAAAGACTCCCTTATTCAGTTAATTGAGCGCAAACGCGACCTCGATTTTCCCTGGTTCCCGGCCCGCGTGGTGTGCCACGATATCCTCGGCCAGACCGCGCTGGTTGACTTAGCCGGCTTACGTGATGCCATCGCCGAAAAAGGCGGTGATCCGTCTAAGGTAAACCCCGTTGTGCCTACTCAGCTGATTGTGGATCACTCACTGGCGGTTGAACACGCAGGCTTTGAAGAAGACGCCTTTGAAAAAAACCGCGCTATTGAAGACCGTCGTAATGATGACCGCTTCCACTTTATTAACTGGACTAAAACCGCGTTTAAAAACGTGGACGTGATCCCTCCCGGCAACGGCATCATGCACCAGATTAACCTGGAAAAAATGTCGCCGGTTGTTCACGCCAAAGACGGCGTAGCCTTCCCGGATACCCTGGTGGGTACCGACAGTCACACACCACACGTTGATGCCCTGGGCGTTATCGCTGTAGGTGTAGGTGGCCTTGAAGCGGAAAGCGTTATGCTGGGCCGCGCCTCATACATGCGCTTACCGAATATTGTGGGTGTTGAGTTAACCGGTAAACCACAGCCTGGCATTACTGCTACCGATATCGTATTAGCGCTTACTGAGTTCCTGCGTAAAGAACGTGTCGTCTCAGCCTACCTTGAATTCTATGGCGAAGGTGCAGCGCACTTAACCTTAGGGGACCGTGCCACCATTTCTAACATGACGCCGGAATACGGTGCCACGGCAGCGATGTTCTACATTGACGACCAGACGCTGGATTACCTGAAACTCACCGGCCGTACCGCTGAGCAGGTCGAGCTGGTAGAGACCTATGCAAAACAGGCAGGCCTGTGGGCCGACACCCTGACCAAAGCCGAATACGAGCGCGTACTGACCTTTGATTTATCATCAGTAACCCGCAACATGGCCGGTCCTTCGAACCCTCATGCACGTTTAGCCACCAGCGACCTGGCGGCACGCGGCATTGCCGGTAAATGGGAAGAACAGGAAGGCCTGATGCCCGATGGCGCAGTCATCATTGCCGCTATCACCAGCTGTACCAACACCAGTAACCCGCGAAACGTGGTGGCAGCCGGTCTGTTAGCCCGTAATGCCAACGCGAAAGGTCTGGTGCGTAAGCCGTGGGTAAAAAGCTCACTGGCACCGGGTTCTAAAGTCGTAAAAATGTACCTGGAAGAAGCCAACCTGTTGCCAGAACTGGAACAACTAGGCTTTGGTGTAGTGGCTTTTGCCTGTACCACCTGTAACGGTATGAGCGGCGCGCTGGATCCACGCATTCAGCAGGAAATCATCGACCGCGACCTCTATGCAACAGCGGTGCTTTCCGGTAACCGTAACTTTGATGGCCGTATCCATCCCTATGCCAAGCAGGCTTTCCTGGCCTCACCACCGCTGGTAGTGGCCTACGCGATTGCCGGTACCGTGCGTTTTGATATCGAAAAAGACGTACTCGGCCATGATCAGGACGGCAACCCGGTAACGCTTAAAGACATCTGGCCATCCGATGAGGAAATCGATGCGGTAGTGAAAGCCTCAGTAAAACCTGAGCAGTTCAACAAGGTGTATGAGCCAATGTTTGATCTCTCGGTTGACTACGGTGATGACATCGATCCGCTTTACGAGTGGCGCGAAATGAGCACTTATATCCGTCGTCCGCCCTACTGGGAAGGCGCACTGGCTGCCGAACGTACCTTAAAAGGGATGCGTCCGCTGGCGATACTGCCGGACAATATCACCACCGACCATTTATCGCCGTCGAACGCGATTCTGGCGTCGAGTGCAGCCGGTGAGTACCTGGCCAAAATGGGCCTGCCGGAAGAAGACTTCAACTCTTACGCTACCCACCGCGGTGACCACCTCACAGCCCAGCGTGCCACCCTGGCTAACCCGAAGATCTTCAACGAGATGGTGATTGAAAACGGCGAAGTGAAACAGGGTTCTCTGGCGCGTATTGAGCCGGAAGGCAAGGTGACCCGCATGTGGGAAGCCATCGAAACCTACATGGAGCGCAAGCAACCGCTGATTATCATCGCCGGTGCCGACTATGGTCAGGGCTCATCCCGCGACTGGGCCGCCAAAGGCGTACGTCTGGCGGGTGTAGAAGCGATTGTTGCAGAAGGCTTTGAGCGTATTCACCGCACCAACCTGATTGGTATGGGCGTATTACCGCTTGAGTTTAAGCCGGGCACTACCCGCAAGACGCTGGAGCTCGATGGTACTGAAACCTACGATGTCATTGGTGAACACACGCCAGGCAATACCCTGACACTGGTTATCCACCGTGCCAACGGGGAAACCGTGGAAGTGCCGGTAACCAGTCGTCTGGATACGTTCGAGGAAGTATCTATCTACTCAGCTGGCGGTGTACTTCAGCGTTTTGCCAAGGACTTCCTGGAAGCCGAAGCAAATTAATCTGATATCAGGGGGGCTTTACGCCCCCTTAGCAGTTAACAATCCCTTAGTGAGAGACTTATGGCTTTTGCACCACAAATAAAAATTCCGGCCACCTATATGCGTGGCGGTACCAGTAAAGGCGTGTTTTTTAATCTGACCGACTTGCCTGAGGCAGCGCAACAACCGGGCGCTTATCGCGACGCCATGTTGCTGCGCGTTATTGGTAGTCCTGACCCGTACGGCAAGCAAACCGACGGCATGGGCGGCGCCACTTCAAGTACCAGCAAAACCGTTATTCTGAGTAAAAGCGAGCATGAAGGTTACGATGTAGATTACTTGTTTGGTCAGGTGTCTATCGATAAAGCCTTTGTGGACTGGAGCGGTAACTGCGGTAACTTAACGGCTGCGGTGGGCGCTTTTGCGGTAAATAATGGTCTGGTAGATGCTGCTCGTATCCCTGACAACGGCGTTGTTGTGGTCCGTGTATGGCAGGTGAATATCAGCAAAGCGATTAACGTGCATGTTCCCATTACCAATGGCGAAGTGCAGGAAACCGGTAACTTTGAGCTCGACGGCGTTACCTTCCCGGCTGCCGAAGTGAAAGTGGAGTTTATGGATCCGGCCGATGGCGAGGGTGATATGTTCCCCACCGGCAACCTGATTGATGAACTCACTACACCGGAGTTTGGCACACTTAAAGCCACTATGATCAATGCCGGCATCCCAACCATTTTTGTTAATGCGGCGGATATCGGTTATACCGGTACCGAGTTGCAGGACGATATAAATAGCGACCCGGCAGCACTGGCCAAATTTGAATCCCTGCGCGCTCACGGCGCGGTAAAGATGGGGCTAATCAGCGATATCAGTGAAGCGGCGGCTCGTCAGCATACGCCGAAGATAGCCTTTGTTGCGCCTCCCGCCGAATACACTTCATCAAGTGGTAAGCGGATTGAGATTGATGATATCGACGTACTGGTACGTGCACTATCCATGGGTAAATTACACCATGCGATGATGGGTACGGCAGCCGTAGCTATCGCCACCGCAGCCGCTATTCCCGCCACCCTGGTGAATGATGCAGCCGGCGGTGTCGACCGTTCTAACGTAGTGTTTGGCCACCCTTCCGGTACCCTGGGTGTTGGCGCGGAAGCGGCGTTAGTTAACGGCAAATGGACTGCCACCAAAGCGGTGATGAGCCGTTCAGCGCGAATTCTGATGGAAGGACGCGTGCATATCCCCGAACCTCAGGTATAGCTTTTACTAAGCTGTTTCTCTGGGTGGCCAGCTACTATTGGGCATGGGCTGGTCACCCCTTTTCTTTTGCAACACTGGCAATCTGCTTTTTTAAAGCGCACAATAACCATTCATCAGCGTAGTGGAGATGGACATACCTGGAGATGGAATATGGCAGGTAAATTTAATAAACACGGCTCTCTGAGTGTTGCCATTGACGGCAGACTGATTGTGTTAAATGGTGAAGGCCCGTGGAATGCAGAGTCACTGCACTTATCTGACGATAAGATCATGCAGAATTTACGCGCCATGTATGGCTCTCCCTGGGGCGTGCTGGCCATTTTTCGTGGCGAGGCCGTATACGTTCCCGAAGCCTTCGCGTTACTTCGCAAGCAAATTAAAAAAGAAATCACTCTCGGCCGGGTAGCCACGGCAGTCGTATTTGAAGACGTAAACTCGCCGTTGCTGTCAAAGCACCAGTTTGAATCGATTTATGAGCTGCCAGGCCATGAGGTGGCGTTTTTTGATTCAGCCGACGACGCCAAAACCTGGTTGAATTCACTGATTAATCAGCAGCAACAAGCCTAAAAACGATACGCCAGGCTGACAAAACCGAAACTGTCATCACTGCAGGCGCTATAGGTCGCCCCAATTACCCAACCGGGTTTATCCTGCCCGCTTACATAAAGTTTAACGCCAATCGAACCACCATATTGACGTTCATACTCATATTCGGTTAATTCTAAATCACCACCAAACCATTCATCACTGCGATAACGATCAACGTCGATAATGCCGCCAAAAGTGGTGAGTGATATATGTTTGGTCACAAAGAAATTGGCACCAATCCCCCCTCTTATGCCTCTCTCATTCTCACGAATATCCTCCGTGATACCAAGTGCGCCATATAATTCCAGAGATTTAAATGGCATCTGCGCGATAGCCTGAAAACCCAGGCCGCCATATTCTATGCCAAGGCCACTTTCGGTTTTAAACAGGCTATTGCCATTGGCTGAAGCTGCTGTTAGCAGCAACATCATCAGTAACATCCGTTTCATAATTATTTCTTTGCTATTCCTGGAACGGGAAGAGGCAGTCTGCCTCAGCCCGTGCTTACTTTGACACCCTGTAATCCGGTTTAATCGTCGATGGTTTGCTCTTTTAACCAGTCGTGCAGTTTTTCCATGTCGTGAGGTACCGCCATTTGCAGCTCCTCTACCCAGTCATGCACGTTTTGCCACCAGGCCGGGTGGTCGCCTTGCTGGATTTGATTGGCGATTCGTTGCACCCTTGCAAGACCAACAGAACTGGCTGCTCCCTTGATTTTATGAGCCTGCGCGCAGACTTCAGATTTTTCATCGGCACTTAAGCTGAGTTGCAGGATTTCCATATATTCCGGCATCTTTTCGTGGAACACTTTCACACTGGCGCGAACCATATCTTCACCAATGGTATCCACCAGCATCTGTAGCAACTCCATATCGAGGATATTGGTCAGCAGTTTGCTGCTGTCGAGTGTCTTACGCTGCGGCGCTTCCGGAGCCGGTTGTTCCACTTCAGACTCCGCAAACAGCATGTTGAGGACTTCGACTACCCGGCTCTTCTTAACCGGTTTGGCTATCACGTCATCCATACCGTTTTGTAGATATTCTTCACGCTTTCTAATCACATTGGCGGTCAGCGCAACAATCGGCGTTTGCATAACCAGATCTTCTTCATGGAGTGTGGCTGCCACATCAAAGCCGGTCATATCCGGCAACTGGATATCGAGGAAAATAAGGTCGTAGGTTGTTTCCCGCGCTTTGTCTATGGCTTCCTGGCCGGTCATCGCCACATCCACATGCTGACCCAGCTTCTCCAATAATGCTTTGGCTACCATTACATTGAGCTCAATGTCTTCAACCAGCAGAATATTGAGTCCGGTTACCTGTAACTGTGCCACTTGCATCGGACGACTGGAAACCTGTAACGGCAGCTCAACGATAAAGCGGGTGCCTTTGCCCTGCTCGCTCTCAACGCGGATATCACCGTGCATTAAATCAACCATTTGCTTACATATCGCCAGGCCGATTCCGGTACCGGTGGCCGATTGATGGTCGGGGTGATCCACCTGGTAGTACATGGCAAAGATCTTATCGATTTCACTGTCCGGAATACCTACACCAGTGTCTTCAATCACATAGGTGACCAGTGAGATATCGTTATCCGGACGGGTGGCCGAAACGGTGAGCGATACGTGCCCCTTCTGGGTGAACTTTACGGCGTTGAACAGGATGTTCCACAGGATCTGACGTAACCGCGTACCGTCTACCTCCACCTGCTTAGGTAACGGTTCAACTATATTGGTGATCAGCTCCAACGATTTGTCTTTTGCCAACAAGCGGATTATCGAGCTCAGCTCTTCAGTGAAATCGCGCAATGATACCGTTTTCAGTGAGAGCTCCAGCTTATCGCGGTCGAGTTTATCCAAATCGATAATGTCGTTAAATATGTTGCCAAGGGTAATAGCACTGGCATAGATGGTGCTCACCCAGCTCCACTGTTCTTCGTTAAGCTCGGTATCACGCAGCATACGACTTAGCCCTACAATACCATTAAGCGGCGTACGCAATTCATGGCTGATGGTGGCAATAAAGCGGGTTTTGTCGGTACTGGCTTTGGCTGCCGCACTTTCGGCCTGCTTGCGCTCGGTCATATCACGACCAAAAGCAAGTAACCCCAACCGGTTACCTTCGTGGTCAAAAAAAGGCACCCGACGCATTTCAAAGAAACGCCGACGGCCGTCGGCAAAACGTAACCATAGCTCATCAGTGATGCTGGCATTGGTTTCAAGTACCTCATGATCGCTGGCCACTACCTGGCGGGCGAGTTCTTCTTCATAAACATCGTGTGGAGTAAGGCCAAGCAATTCTCTCTCAGACATACCAGTCAATTGCTCCGCCACCCGGTTACACCCGGCAAAGCGCCCTTCTTCGTTGCGGTAATAAATCAGATCCGGCGAGGCATCAATAATAGAACGTAGCAACGTAGATAAGCGTCGGGCCTGGGCCTCTTTCTCCGACTTATCCTGAATTTCTTTTTCCAGTTCTTTAAACACCGTTTCCCGTTCTTCCTGGGCGTGTTTACGCTGCTCTATTTCGTGGTTGAGCTGGCGAATATTGTTTTGCAGCTCGCGGTTGAGAAACACATCTTCTTCACGAAGGTGTTCCAATTGGCTGACCACTTCTTTTAAATTCGTTCGCGAATGTTCCAGTTGCTTTACCAATTCACTGAAAAAGTACAACACCCAGGGCGCCGACAGCATGGTAAGGATAACGGCACTAATAAAGTCATCAGGCTGCACGTCACTACCAAGGCTCACGCGGATGACGTACGAGCCGCCCACGGTAAATGCCAGCGTTAGTACGACAAACAATACACTTAGCTTAATAGTGCCAAAGCGCTCTACAAACTGCGCAAAACGTATCGCCCAGGAATCATTCGGAGTTTCTTGTTGCATAACTGAAATACTTCGTTGTTTAGTGCCGCTATCCTAGCAGGTCTTAGCGACATTCGCATAGGTTACTGCGCTGCGAAAAACCGATAAAATGGCCCGGTGTTAACTGTTTACTTTTATTCTCTTGCAATAATTGTCTACGCAACACTGGGCTTTTGCGGTAATTATTGGTTTAATGGAATCCTAGCCTGCCTTTATAATTGGTTCAATCTAACCGTACAGCGGACACCACCTGGTAAGACTGATACGGTAGCCTTGTTCACTGCTGTCTATGAAGCAGCCAGATTAATTTAAAATAAACATTCAGTGTTGCTTACGAAAACTGGGTAAATACCCAAATATTACGACTTTTTATGCAACTTAAGTTGTAGACATAAAACCCTGACAATGGTTTTCCAGCTACGATTGAGTATTTTTTTTCGATTTTTTTTGCGTCCAAGAATACAGCTAAGCCATTGATATTTATACACAACAAAGATTGTATACGATTTCATAAAACCCGGCCTACACATTCCGATTGATTTTAGGAATCAATATCGGTATTTTGTACGGCCCGCTTGGCAATAGTGCATAAAAATGCGGTACATGACTGGTATCCACTAATAATAATTAACGACAAACCGGCGCAAACTGATTTTTCTATATTTTTCAGTTGATTACGCGTTGTTACGACGTTGCAAAGCCACTTCTGGCCAAAAATGCAGCGCATACCTTGCCCAGTCTAAGGTTTAAGGAGTTAAGAGAATGAGTTTATATAATCCCAACGATTCACGGGATAACTGTGGATTTGGTTTGATTGCCCACATAGAAGGTGAAGCCAGCCATAAGCTGGTAACTACTGCTATTGAAGGGCTTGACCGCATGCAACATCGTGGCGGTATTGCCGCAGACGGCAAAACCGGTGACGGTTGTGGTCTGCTATTACAAAAGCCCGATGCCTTCTTCCGCATGATCGCAGAGCAGCATGGCTGGAAGCTCAGCAAGAAATATGCTGTGGGAATGATTTTCCTTAATCAGGACGAGACACTGGCACAAGCTGCGCGGGAAGTCGTTAATGAAGAGCTGCAAAAAGAAACCCTGGATGTTGTGGGCTGGCGTGAAGTGCCGGTTAATCACGACGTGCTGGGTGAACTGGCGTTAACCGGTGTACCACAAATCGAACAGGTATTTGTTAACGCGCCGGCGGGTTGGCGTAAACGCGATCTTGAACGCCGTTTATTTATGGTGCGTCGCCGGGTAGAGAAACGCCTCGAAAACGACCCTGACTTTTATGTTGCCTGCCTGTCTGGCCTGGTAACTATTTATAAAGGCCTGGTAATGCCCAAAGGCTTACCTGCCTTTTATAAAGATCTCGCCGATGAAGATCTGAAAAGCAGCATCTGTGTATTCCATCAGCGCTTTTCTACCAACACGTTGCCCAAATGGCCGCTGGCCCAGCCTTTCCGCTATCTGGCGCACAACGGCGAAATTAATACCATTAAAGGTAACCGCGACTGGGCAATGGCCCGTACCGGTAAATTCGCCACGCCACTGATCCCGGATCTGAAAGACGCTGCCCCTTTTGTTAACACTGAAGGCTCTGACTCATCGTCGCTGGATAACATGCTGGAACTGTTCCTGGCCGGTGGTATGGACCTGTTCCGTGCCATGCGCTTACTGGTGCCACCAGCATATCAGAACAATGACACCATGGATCCCAAGCTGCGTGCATTTTACGAGTTTAACTCAATGCACATGGAACCCTGGGATGGTCCTGCCGGTATCGTAATGACCAACGGTCGTCACGTTGCCTGTAACCTGGACCGAAACGGCTTGCGCCCGGCGCGGTATGTGCTGACCAAAAACGGCTTCATTACGCTGGCCTCAGAAATTGGTATCTGGGATTACGAACCTGAAGACGTAGTAGAAAAAGGCCGCGTTGGTCCGGGCGAAATGCTTGCAGTTGATACCTACAACGGCAAAATCTGGCGTTCTACCGAAATTGATGACGAACTGAAAGACCGTCACCCCTATCATGAGTGGATTGAGAAAAACATCCGTTCATTAACGCCGATTGAAAATATGGATGCCTCTCTCATTGGTCAGCGGGTATTCAACGACGACACCATGGCGGTGTATCACAAGCTGTTTAACTACAGCTATGAAGAAATCCATCAGGTGATTAAAGTACTGGGTAAAGACGGTCAGGAAGCCGTAGGCTCAATGGGTGATGACACGCCAATGGCAGTGTTATCTTCCAAACACCGTACCCTGTACGATTATTTCCGCCAGCAGTTTGCGCAGGTGACAAACCCGCCTATCGATCCGCTGCGGGAAAACCACGTAATGTCACTGGCGACCTGTATTGGTCGTGAGCAAAACGTGTTTAGCGAAACCAGTGGTTATGCTGATCGCGTGTTATTTAAATCGCCCATCCTGATGTACACCGATTTAAAACAGTTACGTGAATTCAACCCTGAACACTATTATTCAGAAGTTATTGATCTGCAGTATTCACAGGATGAAGGCCTGAAGAAAGCCATTGAGCGTGTGTGCCACGAGGTAGAGTACCTTGTGAAACAAAAACGCGCCGCTTTTGTAGTGCTGTCAGACCGTAACATCAAGCCGAACAAGCTGCCTATCCCTGCCGCGATGGCCGTTGGTGCAGTTCACCGCCGCTTGGTGGATCAGCAGTTACGTTGTGACGCAAATATCGTGGTAGAAACCGCATCTGCCCGTGACCCGCATCACTTCGCCGTACTGATTGGTTTAGGTGCTACCGCGGTTTATCCGTTTCTGGCTTATGAAACCATCGAGCAACTGTGCGAAAAAGGTGAGCTCGACGTAACCGCGATGCAGGCCGTATTGAACTACCGTAAAGGTATCAATAAAGGCCTGTATAAAATCATGTCGAAGATGGGTATCAGTACCGTTGCGAGCTACCGTAGCTCTAAACTGTTTGAAGCCATCGGTATCAGCCGCGACGTAGTGCAAATGTGCTTTAAAGGGGTGACCTCCAGAATTGAAGGCGCGTCTTTCGACGACTTCCAGCAGGACGCCATCAACCTGTCGCGCGTTGCCTGGCTGAAACGTAAGAAAATGTCCCATGGTGGCTTACTTAAGTATGTTCATGATGGCGAATACCATGCGTACAACCCGGATGTCGTCAAAACCCTGCAAAAAGCTGTGGTTAGCGGCGAATATGCCGACTATCAGCAGTACGCAGCACTGGTTAACGACCGCTCCCCTTCTCACCTGCGCGACTTAATGAAAGTGCTGCCAGCGGGTGAAGCAGTGGATATCAGCGAAGTTGAACCGGCGGAAAACCTATTCCCACGTTTTGACACCGCGGCCATGTCTATCGGCGCACTAAGTCCGGAAGCACACGAGGCGCTGGCGATTGCCATGAACCGTTTGGGCGGTCAGTCAAACTCCGGTGAGGGTGGTGAAGATCCGAAACGCTTCAACACCGAAAAGAACTCTAAAATCAAGCAGGTCGCCTCTGGCCGTTTTGGTGTTACGCCACATTATCTGGTTAATGCCAATGTTATCCAAATCAAGGTTGCACAGGGTGCAAAACCGGGTGAAGGTGGTCAGTTACCTGGTGATAAAGTCAATAAGTATATCGCGCAGCTGCGTTTCTCGGTGCCGGGCGTAACCCTGATTTCACCACCACCGCACCACGATATTTACTCTATTGAAGATTTAGCTCAGTTAATCTTCGATCTGAAGCAAGTGAACCCAACCGCACTTATTTCAGTGAAACTGGTTTCTGAGCCAGGTGTAGGCACCATCGCAACCGGTGTTGCTAAAGCCTATGCCGACCTCATCACAATTTCTGGCTACGACGGCGGCACCGGTGCCAGCCCGTTAACCTCAGTAAAATATGCGGGTAGTCCGTTCGAGCTGGGTCTGTCTGAAACACAGCAGGCACTGGTTGAGAATGGCCTGCGCCATAAAGTACGGGTACAAACCGATGGTGGTCTGAAAACCGGTCTGGACGTAATCAAAGCCGCTATTCTTGGCGCGGAAAGCTTTGGTTTTGGTACCGGCCCGATGGTTGCCTTAGGGTGTAAATACCTGCGGATTTGTCACCTCAACAACTGTGCAACCGGTGTAGCAACTCAGGATGATAAACTGCGCAGCGACCACTTTATTGGCCTGCCGGAAATGGTCATGAACTACTTTAAGTTTGTGGCACAGGAAGTCCGTGAAATCATGGCTTCCATGGGCGTTCGTAAGTTCGACGAGCTGATCGGCCGCACTGAATTACTGGAATTGCTGGACGGTCATACCGCTAAGCAAAACAAACTGGATCTGTCACCCATTCTGGCCAAGCCGGTTGCTGGTGAGCACACTCGTTTGTTCTGCTCTGAAACCACCAACGCGCCGCTCGACAAAGGGGTACTTAACGCGAAGATGCTTAAGGATGCTAAAGAGGCCGTTGTTAAAGGTTGTGGTATTAACTTAAGTTATCCAATCCGTAATACCGACCGTTCGGTTGGTGCCTTACTGTCTGGTGAAATCGCCAAGCATTACGGCAACCACGATATGGAAGAAATGCCAATCACCGTTACCTTTAAAGGTACCGCGGGTCAGAGCTTCGGTGTGTGGAATGCCGGTGGTCTGAACATGTACATCGAAGGCGACGCCAACGATTATGTGGGTAAAGGCATGACCGGCGGTAAGCTGGTTATCTATCCGCCGCGCAAAGGCGAATTTAATGCCCACGAAAGTGCCATTATGGGTAACACCTGCCTGTACGGTGCAACCGGCGGTAAACTGTTTGCTGCTGGCCGTGCCGGTGAACGTTTTGGTGTTCGTAACTCTGGTGCGATTGCGGTAGTAGAAGGTGTTGGCGACAACGGTTGTGAATACATGACAGGTGGTATTGTGGCGGTACTGGGTCCGGTAGGTATTAACTTTGGTGCCGGTATGACAGGTGGTTTTGCTTATCTTTATGATGAGCAGGGCGATCTGAACAGCCGGGTTAACCAGGAGTTGGTTGAAGTACTGGATATCGACGATAAAGTCATTCTGGCCGAGCACTTACGCGGCCTGATCAACCAGCACTACGAAGAAACCGGCAGCCAGTTCTCTCTGAGCCTGCTGCACGATTTCGCCAATACACTGAATCGCTTTAAGCTGGTTAAGCCAAAAACCAGTGATGTAAAAAATCTGTTGGGCCATATTAGTCGTTCCAGCGCGGAACTGCGCATTCAGGCGCAATAGAGGGGTTAGAAGATAATGGCTAAGAATGTATATCAATTTATTGACGTAGAAAGGATTGATCCGCCGAAGAAGCCGATAATGGATCGTAAAAATGGCTTTGCTGAGATCTATCATCCTCTGACCAACTCACAGGCAGAAGGCCAGGCAGATCGTTGCCTGGACTGTGGTAACCCATACTGTGAATGGAAATGCCCGGTACATAATTACATTCCTCAGTGGCTGGCACTGGCCAACGAAGGTAAATTTATCGAGGCAGCCGAGCTGTCTCACCAAACTAACAGTTTGCCGGAAGTCTGTGGCCGGGTTTGTCCTCAGGACCGTCTGTGTGAGGGTGACTGTACCTTAAACGATGAGTTTGGTGCGGTAACCATTGGTTCTATCGAAAAGCACATTACCGACACGGCCTTTAAAATGGGCTGGCGTCCGGACATGAGCGGCGTTACCTGGACCGACAAGAAAGTCGCTATCGTGGGTGCCGGCCCGGCTGGCCTCGCCTGTGCAGACATTCTGGTACGTAACGGCGTGAAGCCGGTGGTATTTGATAAATACGAAGAAATTGGTGGTCTGCTAACGTTTGGTATTCCCTCTTTCAAACTGGAAAAAGACGTTATTAAACTGCGCCGCGAGATCTTTACCGAGATGGGCGTCGAGTTTGTAATGAATACTGAAATTGGTAAAGACATGCCGTTTCAGGATCTGATTGACCAGTACGACGCCGTGTTCCTGGGTATGGGGACTTACAAGTCAATGAAAGGTGGCTTCGATAACGAAGGTGCCGACGGTGTTTACGAAGCTCTGCCGTTTTTGATTTCAAATACCAATCGAGTCATGGGTCTGGAAAAAGACGCCGCAGACTTTATTGATATGAAAGGCAAAAAGGTTGTCGTACTGGGTGGTGGTGATACCACCATGGACTGCGTAAGAACCTCCATTCGTCAGGGTGCTGAGCAGGTAACCTGTGCTTACCGTCGTGATGAGGCAAGCATGCCCGGCTCACGCCGTGAAGTGGTGAATGCCCGGGAAGAAGGCGTTGAATTTGAATTTAACGCCCAGCCGCTCGATATTGCTGTGGATGAAACCGGTAAAGCCATTGGCGTTAAACTGGTACGCACCGAAATGGGTGAACCCGATGCAGCAGGACGTCGCCGTCCGGTTGTGGTGGAAGGCTCTGAGTTTGTCCAGGAAGCCGACGCGGTCATTATCGCTTTTGGCTTCCAGCCAAGCCCGGCCCCATGGTTTGCCGACTACGGTATTATTCTGGACGAGAAAGGCCGCGTGCGTGCGCCGGCAAAAGGCCAGTACGCTTATCAGACATCCAATCCGAAAATCTTCGCCGGTGGCGATATGGTTCGCGGTAGTGATCTGGTGGTGACCGCTATTGATGAAGGCCGTAAAGCCGCTGATGGTATCCTCGATTACATCGGTGCCTGATATAGCCTGACAGCAAGCTAAACGAAAAATGGAGCCGCAAGGCTCCATTTTTTTATCCGGTGTTTTTCATGAAGAACAGCTGTAATGCGAAACGCCGCCGGCGTCAAAATACTCAGCAGGTCGTAAGCGATAATAACTTGCCTCAATGTTTTCAGATTGCTCCTCAAAAGGGGCAGATAACACCTTCTGCAGCTCCCTTAATAAGGTGAAATCGCCCTTTTCAGCCTGCTTATAGGCAGGGACTACCAACCATTCCCGCCAGGTGTATTTGGGGTTTACCCCTTTCATCCTGGTTGTGATTTCAGCATGACTAAAGCGATCGTCGAGATGTTGATGCCAGCTCTGCAGCCAGTTATTCCACTGCTGCTCTAATGCCTCATCCACCGGCTGATAGAAACACTTTGTTATCGCTGTAACCGTATCGGGAAGCTGACACAGCTCGCGAAACAGCATGGTGTAGTCCACTGACGTACGCACCATCAGCCTGAGCAACGCCATTACCAACTCAGGTTCGTAAGCTTTTAGGCCCAGTTTAGACGCCCACATGCCCGCCAGTTTGTTTTCCATCATGGCGGCAAAGCCAGTGCCAATTGCCTCCAGTTCGTTGAGCCGGTCAGGTTCGTCCTGAAGCAGCGGTGCCAGAGCCCCGCAGAACATCATAAAGTTCTTCCCGGCTGCCGCGGTTTGATTAAAAAAGGAGAAATGCCGGCCTCCGCCCGTCCAGGGCTGAAAAACGGGATCAAACAGTTCGCAGAACCCGAATGGGCCATAGTCCAGCGTAAAACCGCCGGCTGCGCAATTATCACTGTTAAAATTACCCTGGCAATAGCCGACCCGTATCCAGTTGGCCACCAGTGAGGTCAGACGTTCCTGAAAGATTTCGGCCAGCTGTATGATCTGTTCAGGCAATGCCAGACTGCTGTCTATTTCGAGGGAGTATTCGCGCTCAATCAAATGGCTTACCAGCGCGTGTAATTCAGCAACAGCCTCGGAGTGCTGTTGACTGCGCGCCCGCCGGGCGAACAACTCCAGTTGACCCACTCGAATAAACGACGGTGCTACGCGCGTGGTAATCGCCACCGGATTGGCCACCATCACCTCAGGCTCAAAAGACGACGATCCTTCGTAATACCACGGCCGGTTAACAGTTTCAGCATGCGACATGACTAAACTGAGGGAGCGCGAGGTGGGTACCCCGAGACTATGCATGTGTTCCTGGGCCAGAAACTCCCTGACACTGGAACGTAATACCGCACGTCCGTCTGCGCCACGACAATAAGGCGTCCGCCCGCCGCCCTTAAGTTGCATCTCCCAGCGCTTACCATTAAACATCCCCTCAAACACCGACATCGCCCTGCCATCCCCATAGCCATTGCCGGTCCCAAAGGGGCATTGCTGGATATATTCAGTGCCGTAGATAGACAGCGCATAGCCGGTGGCCCAGCCGGTTTTGCGCATAGGCAGAGGAGCCTGAGAGAGATCGCCAGAGAAGAAGCGAACAAACGCTTCGGTTACTGCCAACTCGTCATCCAGACCCAGCTCGCGAAACAGTGAGTTGCTGTGCGCAACATAACCTGGCGCTTTTAATGGCGTTGGTGAGACCGGCACATAGTGACCGCAAAACACCTGCCGTGGCTGATGATCAACGCCATCAGATGTGGCCTGAGGGTCTGCCTTGAGAGAAGATATAAAAGAGTAATCGGCGCAGGCCGCCATGTCACTCAGGGTGGTAATGGAGGAAGTCTTGTCTGGCATTATGTCATACCCCTTATTCACCCACGGCAGCGATCACTGCCGTAGACTGAAGAGCACGCTCCTGGTTGAGGGTGCTGAAGTGAATTGCACTGGGGTATTGTGCATTATGGTACATAGTATGGAAAGCCTTCCCAAACTATTGCTCCGTCGCAATGGTATTCCCCACTGCATTTTGTGTTGCCATACCGCCGCTATGGCAGCATAAACCTGTCCTCAGGAAATATACTTATGATTGCTACGCAATACTTTAATCGAGGCTATTGCAATTGCTTAGCGTGCAGAGCTCTCCTATAGTAACAGTATGTATAAAAGTAAACGTCAGACTATGAAATTCACGCCGCGTAAACTCATTCTGGTAACCAGCCTGATGGTGATGGCTTCGTCGCTGGTGGCAACCGACTCAATGGCCACCACGGCTCCGGAGTCACAGCCGCAAATCAGTAGCTGTCCGACGGAGTTTTTTGCCGTCAAAATTCACGAGGATGCCAGGCAGTGTCAGCCTTTTGACACCGAAATGCCGGCCTCCTTGGTTTACTTTATTGGTGATACACCCGACGCCATTGTGGCTTACTATCTGGCGTTGATGCCAGACTTGTCGCTGAAAGGCGAACACAACGAACGTGTGTTGCTGGTCAATGACGCGCAGAATGTACGCGTAGTGGTGTCACCCGATGGCGATGGCGCTCAGGTAGATATCCTGGTGCTGGGCGCAGAAACCCCCGCTCCCCTGGCCAGTTTAACCAACGACTAACTTTTATTTCTCTCGCCTGCCAGTGTTTCGAATAACTGGCACCGCCTTTGCTATTTCTCTAACAAGTTTGTCCTGCCGCCCGGGCATGTCATTTTATTGACACTCGTGCGCATTGAATTGTTGAGGAAGCGTATGGAACTTGCCATTATTTTGTTTATGCTGCTGATAGTAGTAACTGTTGGTGCACTTAAACTCTCTGATCACGGTATGAGTTTTCCCTTTCGTAAAAAACAACAGCTTTTTACCCAGGTAGAGCATACCTTTATCAATTTGCTGGAACAGGCCGTTGGCCGTGAATTCAGAATTGTCTCACGGGTTCGCCTTAATGACCTGCTTGCCGTTCGCGACAGCACCAATAAACGTCAGGCTCGCCAGGCACTGCTGCGCGCTGGCAGTAAGCAACTCGACTTCGTGCTGTGCCGTCGCGACGACATGACACCGGTGCTGGCCATTGATTTGGTTCACAAACAAGGCAAGGAAGGTTATAAAACCCAGCGCGACTGGTTTGTGTCTGGCGCCCTGGATGCCGCCGGTATTCCCCACGCCCGCTTCAAAGTGAAATCCGGCTACTCAGTAGATGAGGTCAAAGAGTGCGTAGAAACCAAATTGATCCCACTGCGAAAACAACAGGCTAAACTGGCCGCCAGCAAAATGAATCCGCCGCAGCCAACGCGCCCTACCCGGCCGCTACGCTCCAGTCGTCAGCCTGGCGGTGAACAGGTTGCTGCGTAATAACCAAAGCAATTAAAAAAGGGCCCCTCGGGCCCTTTTGGTATTTTATCAGCAAGTGCTTATTACATCTTTGCCGTTGAATATACTACGGTAAGATGGGCGGGGATTTCAGCACTGGCCGGAACAAACGCCACCGTATCCTTATGGCTGGATACATAGCTGATCAACTCATCCACCGTTGATATTTCTTTAGGCGGACGAGAGCGCCCGCTAAAGCGCATCTGCGACCAGTATGATTGGATCCGGGATTCGGTTAAACCGATTATCTTGGTGTTAAATACCGCTCTGGCCAGAGTTTGCGGCGGCAGCGACACCGGTTCAAGCACCACATCGCTGGCATTACCCATAAACAGATTGCGGATATCGACTTTGTCCAGTTTCACTGTCTGGTTGTCGATGTTGGCCACCACCATAATGTCGTGTTCCTGTGCCAGGGCGTTTATAGCATAAACCCCGAACAAGGACGCCATTACAAGCTTTCTGAGAGAGTTTGTTATTTGCATCAGAACACAAACTCCATACCCAGTTGATAAAGGTTTACTCGTTCATCGAATGCGTCTCTGTCACCAACGGCTTCGAAGGTGGAGATGCCAAGCGCTCCGCGATAATGGGTAACCTCAGCCTTAAAGGCTACACGTACACCGGCATCCCAGCGCACACCTAGGGTTATACTTTCCAGATCAGCAGCCTGGGTTCTGGCAAAGACGGTTTGATAGGCGTAATACAACTGGTCGAGATCCGGTGCTAAACCCAGCGGAATGTCGGTTGCTGCTCCCTGAGGATTAGTGGCCATATCGGCGTAAGTCAAATGCACGGTAAATGGCTGGAAGACCAGCCCGCCCTGCACATAATAACTTTCGATATTCGGCGCCAATACGGTGTCAGACTCAATTCTCATCCATTCCCAGGCAAGATTATAGTCGAGCTCATCCAATGCCAGCCCCACCTGGTAAATATCAAACTCGCCTTCCATAGTCAGAGAATCGGCACTTTCGACAAAGCCAAAGCTGCGGAGCTGATCGGCAAACGCGGAGATTTCGGCCAGATTCACGCTAAAATCGGCGGTGCTATAAGAAGCCCTTAAACGCAGATTTGCGTTGTAAACGCCGCTGAAAACTAGCCCGGTCAGGCCATCAATATTCGTGGCATAACGGCGATCCTGAAACTGGGTATCACCATTAAATGAACCGTAATAGCCTTCAACCGAACCACTGAAATTTCCCAGTGCAAAGTTGTGGATTACGCTGGCGCCATCGTACTGATTAAACAAGAACGCACTGTAAAGTTGCTGCGGCGGCGAAATCCACGGATAAGCGAAGCCTACATCAATCACGTCACTGTAATGATAAAAAGGGGTTCTCATCCGGCCGCCTTTTACCAGCCAGTTACTGTGCGGTACATAGCTGGCATACAACCACTCAACGCCAGAGTCACGCTCGCTGTTGGTGTGTGCCAGCAGCTGTGAGGTTATCGTCAGATTGTCCAGTAAATGATAATCCACCTGCAAAGCCAGCAGGGTCTGTTCCTGAAACGAGAGCTCATTCTCGTAGCCTTCAAAAGACACATCGCGATCATCAGTAAACCCGGCCACCACCCGACCAAAACCGGATATTTCCAGTTTTTCACTGCTTGCCAGTACCGCGGGGGAGGCCAGCAGACAACTACAGAGCATGGCTGCAGACAATTTTACGTTAAACTTTGCGTTCATAGGTTCTAAAAACAACCAAGTCAAAATGCCATAACAGGTCAATGCCTGGCTATGGGGCCGATTGACCTTCCTTTTACGAATCCTTGTGTACCCGATAACACATTCATATTACACTTCGTCCTTAGTGTGTATAGTAGTGCAACAGTCAATCTTACGCACTCATTTCCCAGTTAAATAAGCAATTTAAAGGCAGATTATGAAAATTGGTATCCTTGGCGCCATGGACCAGGAAGTCGCCCTGTTAAAAGAGTCTCTGGACCAGTTACAAACACAGGAAATCGCTCACCTGACTTTCTACACCGGCACCCTGCACGGCGTTGATGTGGTGCTGGTAAAATGTGGTATCGGCAAGGTAGCGGCCGCAGTCGCCACTACCATTCTTATCCAGTCGTTTGCACCGAACTTTGTCGTCAATACCGGCTCTGCGGGTGGCTTCGATACCAGTCTTGATATTGGTGACATTGTTATTGGTAATGGCGTTCAACACCATGATGTGGACATCACTCATTTCGGCTATGAACCCGGTCAGTGTGTAGGCATGCCAACCGTCTTTGAGTGTGATGAGCAACTCATTACCGCAGCAGAACAAGCGGCGGCCAGTGCGCTGCACGTTAAAACCATCCGCGGCCTGATTTGCACTGGTGACTCATTTATTGGTACGGATGAAGCTGCCGCCCGGCTGCGCGAAGACTTTGAGGCCATCAGCGCATCCGAAATGGAAGGCGCCGCCATTGCTCAGACCAGCCACATGTTAGGTACGCCGTTTCTGGTGATCCGTTCACTTTCGGATATCGCCGGCAAGACCTCTACGGTTTCCTTCAACGCTTATCTGGAGACCGCAGCAAAAAACTCCGCTGAGCTGGTGATGGGCATGATTAAAGTTATGACTGACCATACAACTGGCGACTGATTCAGCCTGATGATTGTGTTGCCGCCAGCCATCACACTGTCGTTGATCATCGCGCTTTGCGTGATCCTGTTTGACCGGGTTTGGCGGATACCGTCTCAAACCCATCCAATGACACTTTACCGGATGCTGGTAACTAATCTGGCAGTAAGGGTTTGCCCGGCTCCTTCCGCACCGCTTTCGCAGCATTACATTAGCGGTACGCTGGGGATTGTGGTGTTAACCCTGCCTTTTCTGGTGGTGCTGGCTTTTGTGCTGAGCCTGGCCGAGTACACCTGGTTTTTTGATGCGCTGGTGCTGTTCTGCTGCGTCAATTTTTACCCGGTACGTCGCCAGTACAAGTTGATCACGCAAGCCCTCAGCGGCAACAAGAAACTGCTTGCCCGCGAACGCCTTGGCGTGCTGGTGGCCCGTCAGACAGATTCGTTATCTGATATTGGCATCGCCAAAGCAGCTATCGAAAGCTATTTACTGCGCTTTATGCAGCAGTTTGTAGGTGTGCTGTTCTGGTTTTTACTGGCCGGTCCGCTAGCCGCCCTGACTTACCGGTTATTGCTTGAGTTTCGCTGGCAATGGCACCGCAAGAAACGCCAGTTCAGCGCATTTGGTCTGCCGGCCTACTGGTTGAGTCAGACTATGATTATTGTTCCCTACTGTCTTGGTCTGTTGTTTATTGTTTTAAGCACCTCACCGCTTGGTGCCATTAAGGGGCTACGGTACGCTACCGAAAGGGATTTAACCTCTTTACTGCTGGCAGCATTTGGTGGCGGCATGGGGATCCAGCTTGGTGGCCCGGCTTTTTACGACGGTATCAAATTACGTCATCCACGAGTGGGCGGCTCCCGTCAGGTGCGCTTTTCTGATCTAACCTATGTGTTGCGTGCCATCAACCGCCAGACCTGGCTGGTTACCGTGTTACTCACTCTGCTCTTAATACTTTGCTGGCAATTAAAATTATGAAAAAACAGCTCCTCTGGCTATTGCTACCAGTACTCTTTTCCCCCTTAAAAGCGCTTGCTGCAGAACGCATTGTGACCCTGTCGCCGCACCTTACCGAATGGGTTTACAGTTTAGCGGCACAAGACCGTCTGGTAGGGGTAAGCGCATATAGTGATTACCCTGCTCAAGCGGCTGAACTGCCGGTTGTCGCCGACTATCAGGGCGTGGACTTCACTGCGCTGATGGCTCTCGAGCCTGATCTGGTACTGGCCTGGGGCGGCGGCAATAAACCCCAGGACATTGCCCGCCTGAAAAGTCTCGGACTTGAAGTATACATTTCCCAGCCACAGACGTTAGATGATATTGGCATCGAGTTACTCGAAGTCGCAGCACTGACCGGTCAAACCGATTTAGGTAAAACACTGGTCACCGGTTACCGCCATGAACTTGAACAAATTAAGCAGCAATATCAGCATCTCACGCCGGTTAAAGTATTTTACTACATGTGGTCACAGCCACTGATGACCATTGGTGAGGGCGCATGGGCCAATAAGATTCTCGCCAGTTGCAGCGCTGAGTCAGTTTTTATAGACTCCCCCGTCGACTACCCTGAGGTGTCGGTGAAACAGGTTTTATTGCGTCAACCGGCGCTACTCATTGCCGCAAGCGATCAGTCGGTGGAGACACTTGAATCTTTCTGGACACCTCACCGGTCTGTTATTAAGGCACCGCTTGTCACTGCTGATGCTAACGCCCTGCATCGGTTTACACTGCGAATTACCCAGGCAATAGACACCCTGTGCCAACAAATCGACAGTTACCGACAATAGGAGCAAGCATGCGATTAATTACCTTTACCCTGACTCTGTTAGGTTTACTGCTTTCTGCTGCCGCCTGGGGGCACGACACTATCCCGGACATAAGCCCTGAAAGCCTGCACAGCAATGGCTTTGATGGCCTGATTCTGGATGTGCGTAGCGCCGAAGAGTTTGCCGAAGGCCATGTTCCCGGTGCGCTCAACGTTCCTCATTCCAGGATTACTTCTCACCTGGCCACACTTGGTTCTATCCAACAACCGGTGCTGGTTTACTGTCGTTCCGGGCGTCGTGCTGGCATTGCTCTGGAGACACTGACCGACCTTGGTTTTAAGCAGCTATATCATCTCGATGGCGATATGCAGGCGTGGCAGAGTGATTCATTGCCCATCGAACAATAACCCTTAGCGACACTGTCCGACTCACATCCTGGCATAGACATATTGCGGCTTTAGCGGCATCATAGCGGTCTTGTTGCTCCACGCGTTTTATTATGACTATTGATATTTCAACGCCGGCCATGTTGTTCCCGGCGATTTCCCTTTTGCTACTGGCTTACACCAACCGTTTCCTCACCCTGGCGTCGTTAATTCGCCACTTTGATAAGGGCGAAGACAATGAGAGTACCCAGGCGCAAATCAAAAACCTGCGCAAGCGTATTCATTACATTAAACGCATGCAGGAGACCGGCGTGTTCAGCTTCTTTCTGTGCGTATTATCGATGCTGGCCATCTACCTGTCGTATCAGTTAGCCGGTAACTGGCTGTTTGCCGCCAGTCTGGTTTTTCTTCTTTATAGTCTTTGGCAGTCGGTTCTGGAGATCCGGATATCGCTGGATGCCCTCGACGTACACTTACAGGGAATGGATCTTGGCAAAACTAAAAAATAGCGCTGATATTACCTATACAGCGCTCACCCCGGACCATTTTGCCGCAGTCCTGGAACTGGGCAACCGGGTGCAGGGCGAAGGCTATCTGAATCTGGACAATTTAACCGATTATTACCAGCGCGGGGTAAAAGACGGTATTAATGCTGGCATCGTTGCTTTTTATCGCGAGAAGTTAGTCGGCTTTCGCCTCACCTTTGCCCAGGGCCAGTGGGATATAGATCAGTGGGCAACCCCTGCGGAATGGGACGTGGATCCCGCAACGGTCTGCTACTTTAAATGCAATACGGTAGATCCGGCGATGCAGGGTTACGGGATTGGCTCCACTTTACTAAGCAAAGCAGTCGACGCCGCTCAGCGTCAGGGCAGTAACGCGGGCCTGGCCCATATCTGGCTGGCCAGCCCTGGCAACAGCGCGTTTAAATACTTCAGTAAGAATGGCGGCCGACTCATTAAAGAGCACCCTAATAAATGGCAATATGCGGCCATGTATGAGGGCTACGACTGCCCGGTGTGTGATTCACTTTGTGCCTGTGTGGCAGCGGAAATGCTGCTGACGTTTAACCAACAATAATAATGTATAAAAGTGCGCTGCAGAACGCAGCGCAACAGAAGCTTACGCCAAGGTGACGCGGGCAAACTTACGCTTACCTACCTGATACACCTTTTCACCCTGTTCAGTGAGTACTAAACGGGTATCAGTGACTTTTTCACCATCAATTTTTACAGCGCCCTGCTTAATCATGCGCATGGCATCAGACGTTGAGCCAACCAGACCTGCTTCTTTCAACAGGTAACCAATCGCGACTTCACCGTCGGTTAATGCGACAGTCACTTCCGGCATGTCATCAGGAATGGCATTTTTCTGAAAACGCTGGATGAAGTCCTGATGCGCAGCTTCTGCGGCCTCTTCCGAATGGAAGCGGGCAATGATTTCTTTCGCCAGCGTAATTTTAATGTCGCGAGGGTTCGCGCCATCCGCCATTTGCTGCTTAAGCTCAGCAATTGCGTCCAGCGGCTTGAAGCTCAGCAGGTCGTAATAGCGCCACATCAGCTCATCCGAAATGGACATGATTTTGCCAAACATCTCATTCGGCGCGTCAGTAATGCCGATGTAGTTGTTTAACGACTTGGACATCTTTTGCACGCCATCAAGGCCTTCCAGCAGCGGCATCATCAGTACCACCTGTTGAGACTGGCCCTGCTCTTTTTGCAGTTCACGTCCCATCAGCAGATTAAAACGCTGATCGGTACCACCCAACTCAACATCGGCTTTTAGTGCTACAGAATCCCACCCCTGAACCAGCGGATATAAGAATTCATGAATGGCAATAGGCTGCTCGTTGGCATAACGCTTTTTAAAGTCATCACGCTCAAGCATTCTGGCCACGGTCTGACTGGCTGCCAGCTTGATCATGCCTGCCGCGCCCAGTTGATCCATCCACTCAGAGTTAAAACGAATTTGCGTTTTCTCCGGGTCTAGGATTTTGAAAACCTGGTCCTGATAGGTTTTAGCGTTAGTAAGCACTTGCTCTTTTGTAAGTGGCTTACGAGTAACATTCTTACCCGTCGGATCACCGATTAAGCCGGTAAAATCACCAATCAGGAACACAACGTTGTGACCTAATTGTTGGAAAGCGCGCAGTTTGTTGATCAGGACCGTGTGGCCTAAATGCAAATCCGGTGCGGTCGGATCGAATCCCGCTTTAATGGTTAGCGGCTTGCCTGACTTTAACTTTTCAATCAGGGCATCTTCGGGCAATATTTCGTCAGTACCCCGTTTAATTTCGGCCAGGGCTGCTTGCCAGTCACTCATTTTTCTGCTTCCATCTAACTTCATTCTGGGCGGGCATTTTACGCGCGCCGACCGTCTATTAAAACCCTTTACGCACTTTATGCGCCCTACAACGCAAATATTTGCCGTTTTGTGCCTCTGATCCGTTGAATTTTGCTTGATCCCTCTAGCATCTAAGGGCCGAAACCGCTATTCTCAGGCTGTTATGAGAAAGATATTTAGACCTCAATTACTCACTGATTTAGTTAAGCAAATGCCGCGGCCGCACCGTATTGGTCTGGTGGCAGCCAGTGCATTTGTTGGATTACTCATTTTACTGCCGTCTGAAAAGGTGGAAGCGTCGCGCCATACAGAGTCGTTGATCCTGGAAACCGGCAAGCGTTATCCACTGTCGATGACGTTAACGCAATCCGATGTGCTCATTGAGCAGGATGACGAACCTCAGTGGCAAACCTACACGGTGAAAAGCGGCGATACGCTGGCCAAAATATTCAAACGCGCCGGTCTCAGCCCTAAAGATACCTACGCAGTCAGCCATGCAGGTGAACAGGCAAAAACCCTGGTAACCCTGCTCCCCGGTGACAGGCTGGACCTTAACGTGATCGATAATCAGTTTGCCGGATTACGTTATGCACTGTCGCCTACCGATACCCTGTATATCGAACCTCAGGAAGACAGTGACGAACTGCTATCCCATATCGACAGCAAACCGGTTGAAGTGCGTCACAATTTTGCTCAGGGCGAAATTACATCAAGTTTCTGGAACGCCGGAGTGGCTGCAGGCCTGACGGATAACCAAATAATGCACCTGGCCGGCATTTTTGGCTGGGATATCGACTTTGCCATGGAAATACGCGCGGGCGACACATTCAATGTGGTCTTTGAAGAGCGCTATATTGATGGAGAGTTTGTTGGTTTTGGCGATATTGTTGCAGCCGAATTTGTTAACCAGGGTGAAAAATTTGCCGCCATTCAGCACGAAGACGGCAACTACTATACCCCTGAAGGCCGCAGTATGCGCAAGAGCTTTCTGCGCGCGCCGATAAACTTTAAGTACGTGAGTTCCAATTTTACTAAAGCACGTTTTCATCCGGTACAAAAACGCTGGAAAGCGCACCGTGGAACCGATTACGTTGCGGCAGTAGGCACTCCGGTAATGGCAGCCGGTGATGGTAAAGTCATCGAGGCCAGCTACAACAAATACAACGGTAATTACGTGTTCATCCAGCACGGTGAGAAGTACATCACCAAATACCTGCACTTTAAGAAGAAAGCAGTAAAGAAAGGTGACATGGTAAAACAGGGTCAAACCATTGGTTATCTCGGTAGTACCGGGCTGGCGTCAGGCCCACATGTACATTATGAGTTCCTGGTAGACGGCGTGCATCGTAACCCGCGAACCGTGGATTTACCCAAGGCGCTGCCTATCGACCCGAAACAGCGCGATGCCTTTATGCAAATCGCCGAGCAACGCCTCGCTCAACTCGGCACTTCACGCCGTATAATGCTGGCCATGCAATAAACCCATGGCCTACTATATTGGCGTGATGTCGGGAACCAGTATGGATGGTGTAGACGCCATCCTGACTGATATTACCGATACGTCCATCGCGCCAATAGCCGCAGTTTCAATACCTTACCCAGCCGAACTTCTCGAACTACTGCATCAGCTTTGCACTGTTAGTCCCAACGAAATCAATCACCTTGGCCAGGCCGATCGGGCCGTAGGCCGGGTATTTGCTGAGGCGGTAAACAAACTGCTGGCAGAACAGCACTTATCACCGGCGGACATCCGCGCTATTGGCTCTCATGGTCAAACCGTGCGTCACTATCCCAACGGCCCCCCTGGCCACCAGGATGACAACGGCTTTACCCTGCAAATCGGCGATCCTAATACGATTACCACGCTTACAGGTATTGATGTGGTCGCCGATTTTCGCCGTAAAGACATTGCCTATGGTGGCCAGGGCGCGCCATTAGTACCTGCCTTTCATGCCGCCAGGTTTGCCGAAGCCGGCGAACACCGTGCCATCGTAAATATCGGCGGCTTTGCCAATATTACCGTGCTCGAGGGCGTAGATCCCGGTTCGACCCGAGGCTTTGATACCGGGCCAGGTAATACGCTGATGGACGCCTGGTGCTTACAGCACCTGAACCAACCCTTCGACCGCGACGGAAATTGGGCTGCCAGCGGCACGGTTAACCAGCCATTATTGACTAGCCTGCTCACCGACCCCTATTTCTCGGGTACCGGGCCAAAAAGTACCGGCCGGGAATATTTTAATCTGGTCTGGCTCCGCCATCATCTGCGCGACCTTGGTACCAGTATCGCCCCCGAAGATGTTCAGGCCACCCTGCTGGCCCTCACGGCTACAACTATTGCTAATGCAATACGAGCACTGAAACAGGTGCAGCAATGCTATGTATGCGGTGGCGGTGCGTTTAACGGCCAGTTAATGGCACAGCTTAAAAAACGACTCCCGGACTGCACGGTAAAAGCCACGGATAGCCTGGCATTGCACCCGCAGTGGGTTGAGGGCGTTGCCTTTGCCTGGCTGGCGTGGGCCTATTTACACCGGGTGCCGGGTAATGTGCCGAATGTCACCGGCGCATCGCGCCCTGTGGTGCTCGGTAGCCTGACACTGGCTGATTAATTAACCTACCAGAATCGTAAGGGAAAACGGATAATGCGTAAACTTGATGAAACCGACATCGCCATACTGGCCTGTATCTTCAAAGACCCCTGCATTACCAACAAAGCCATAGCCAGCCATGTGGTTCTGGCGCCGTCTTCCTGTCTTGAACGCATTAAACGCTTACAAAATGAGGGGATAATTTTAGGCGCCCGCAGCCAGTTCAATTACACCTTACTCGGCGGCCATATTCAGGCCATGGTGGCAGTACGGCTAGCTTCACATAACCGTGATACCGTTGCTCAGTTTCAACACCAGCTGGTCGAGCAGAAAGAAGTGCTCAGTGTGTTTCATATGGGCGGTGAAAATGACTTTTTACTCCATGTGTGTGTGCCCGATGCCTTGCATCTGCGCGACTTTATTTTTACTCAGGTTACCGGTCGGGATGAGGTGGTCCACGTGGAAACCACCCTCATTTATGATCACGTTACCAGCAACTCCCTGCCCTACTTCGGATAAACTAAAAACCACATTGCTGCGTAGTAACTGGGTTAGCGCATGAGCGCAGCTTTTCACTACAGAGCAAGGAGACTTGATGACAGCACCGCATTTATTATCCCCGGTCGCATTTGCCGGCCAGACGCTGAAAAACCGTATGGTACTTGCCCCTCTCACCCGCGGCCGTGCGGGCCCGAACAGAGTACCCAACAAGATCATGGGCGATTACTATGTGCAGCGGGCTTCAGGCGGCCTGCTGATCAGCGAGGCAACCAGTATTTCTCCAGAGGGCAATGGCTGGGTGGATGCGCCAGGTATTTATACCAGTGACATGACGGCCGGCTGGAAAAGTATCACCGACAGAGTGCATAACGCAGGCGGCCGTATGGTATTGCAGTTGTGGCACACCGGCCGCGCCTCACACAGCGATTTCCACAACGGCGAACTGCCTTTTTCGGCATCGGCAGTGGCCATTAACGACGGGGATGGTATTTACACTCCTGAAGGCAAAAAACCTTTTGAGGTGCCCCGCCCTATGGCCGTTGAAGATATTAAGCGCACCGTTGAAGATTATCGTCAGGCCGCTATTAATGCCAAAGACGCAGGCTTTGACGGCGTTGAAGTGCACGCTGCCAATGGCTATCTGATTAATCAGTTTCTGGATAGCCGCAGTAACCAGCGTGACGACGACTATGGCGGCAGTCTGGAAAATCGTTACCGCTTTTTAGCTGAAGTCATGCAGGTGGTTCTTGACGTCTGGCCTGCCGAGCAGGTTGGCGTGCGCTTATCCCCTAACGGCGTATTTAATGATATGGGCGCCGATGACTACAAAGAAACCTATCTGTTTGTAGCGGATAAGCTCAATCAGTTGGGGATCGGCTATCTGCATGTCATGGATGGCCTGGCGTTTGGTTTTCACGAGCGCGGCGAAGCCATGACTCTGCAGGACTTCCGCCATATATATAAAGGCTTACTGATAGGTAATTGTGGCTACGATAAAGACACGGCTGAGCAACGCATCAGCAGCGGTGACGCCGATATGATTGCCTTTGGCCGCCCCTGGATCACTAACCCGGATTTACCTGAACGGTTCGCCAATGATTATCCGCTTGAGTCATTCGATGATCCAAGTCACTGGTACGGTGGTGGTAGCGAGGGTTACAGCGATTATTCAGACTACCAGGCAGCCGCTGGCATCGACCAGGCTGAAAAGCTCGTTTAATCGGGCAATTGAGTATCAATGGGGTATCTTTCGATACCCCGTTTTGTTTGCCCTATTGTTACTTCAACATGTCTACCAGTGTCGGTTGAGAATCATAGTATTGAGCGTGGACGTCTGCCGCCACGCGCTGGTGCAACTCGTCCAGTCTCGCCGGCGCCATAAAGCCATCACTGAATCCGGGATGAATCGGATCGATAGCCTGCTTTAGCGCTAGCACGAAATGCGCGATGAGTGATTTAACACAGTCACAGCCCATGGCAATACGCATGGTGGTTAGCGCAATACCGGCCTTTTGCTGCTCAGCGCGACTCATTTCAGAATGTGAGGTTAGCGCCGGGCACAGGATCAACGTGTTGGTCTGACCGATGCTTATCTGGTGGCCGAAAGCCGGTTCCAGCGAATCAAAGAAACGCGCAAATTGCACCCGGTACAGTTTCGGCAGGTCGAGCTCAGCGGTAAACAGCGCACAAGGCCAGCCATGACTATGTAGTTGTTCGCGCAGGCCGGCATTTTCGTGATGACTCAAGGCGTGGCTGTTTACTTTAATGTGCGGATGGGAGTCGAGGAAATGGGTAAATACCTGGGTGTTAATCACCTTGGTTAGCATTCGCTGAGTCAGCGTCTTCATACCGGTCAGTACGTCAAAGGCCTTTTCTGAATCAAGGAATGCGCCCTTAATATAATATACGTCCCAGAACAGGGTTTGCGACCAGTCGACGCCCTCACAATGGGTGCCTTTGGGTTGGAACATACGATGGTTTTCACCAATCACCACGCCTGCAGTAGTGGTGCCGGTACCGCAGATATCCTTGGTATAGCTGTGCACCACATAGTCCGGCCGGCAGTGTTTATCGGCATGTTGCAGGGGCTTATGCAACACCGGTGTAGCCAGCGTGGAATCGAGCATGACCAGCAGCTGCTGTGCATGGGCCAGTTTGCAGATACCCGGCACATCCAATACCAGACCATGGGGGTTGCAGGGCGATTCAATGTACACATGCAAACGGCTACCGCCAGCCAGCTTATCGGCATACTGGTGTTGTACGTCGGCAAGATGGTCGGCAAACTCGTCCGCCGAATAGCCGTCAAACCAGGCCAGTGTCACGTTTAAGCGGTTCTCGCGGGCAAAGTAATCGTGCAGTAACTGATACACGCCGCCATACACATTGCGTGACACAATCAGGATGTCACCGTGGCTTAATACATTTGATAACAGCGCATCGATAGCTGCCATACCGGAGTTGAAGTTCCAGGCCAGATAAGCGCCTGCCTGATCGCCGGCTTCCAGATCCACAATAGCATTGGCCAGTGAGATATTGGTCGGATTCATCAACCGGCTATAGATCTGATGCGTTGACTCCTTGCCTTCAAAGGCGTCTTCTATCCATTCCGTACAGGCATACACGTAGGTTGCGGTTTTCACCACCGCCGGTGTCGCCGAGAACAGCGCCGGCACGTTGTCAAAAATCGGATAGTGTTGCGGTGCGGATTTATTCAGACTTTGCCAGGTTTGCCGAAAGGGGTTTTGCAGGGTATCGAGTACTTTGGCTATCTGAAACGATAAAAACTTCTTAGCATTGAAATAGCTCAGTTTGTCGGTTTGATCTAACCTTTCCAGCGTATCTCGTGTAACCTGCCAGAGTTGCTGGACGCCTTGCTGTGCGCCATACAGATGACGCGCTGTGTCGGCCAGCGCCTGACCGTAAGCGGTGTCAGGGCGAATATTAAAATGCGCCAGTTGCTCTTCTACCAGTTGCTCTACCGAGTTAGCGTCGCTGGTATGGCGGCGGGGCGACAGTGGGCGACAGGTCTCCACGGATAACGATGAGTTTGATTTCATATGAGTTCCTTTTTGCTTTAAACTGAATATAATTCGGATCATAAACAAAACTAAGGAATATAATTCACATAAAAATCACAAATAGGAAACTTTTCTTTACTTATGGCCACTTCTACGTCAGCTGCCACCTGGCAATTCAGCATCTTAAGCCGCGACTACCAGGTCTACTCAGCGCTTCTTGCGTCGCTGTTGCCAGACAACGTCCGCTTGTCGATTGCTACCGATGACCCTGAACAGTTTGATTGCCAGCACGTCCAGCTGGCGCTGGGCGATCCTGATTTGCTGGCACAGGTCGTTAACCAATGCCAGCAATTATGCTGGCTGCAATCCACCTTCGCAGGTAATGCGCCTTTATTACGCGCGGGCAAACGAGATTATCAGCTTACCGGAGTAAAGGGGATATTCGATCAGCAAATGCGCGAGTACGTGTTTTCCTATCTGCTGTATTTTGCGCGCAATATTGAAGGCTTTACCGAAGCGGGACAGGCACCAGCCAATAAATGGCAGCCGCCGGGGTTTGACGCTCTGGCAGGAAAAACTCTGGGTATCGCGGGAGCCGGTGACATTGCCGCCAGCCTGGTGGATGTGGCAACGGTATTTGATATGAAAGTGGTGGGGCTTAATCGCCATGGCAGTGCCACAGCCGACTACACGCAGGTGTATACCCCTGATAACAAACTGCAATTTGCTGCCGCCTGTGACTTTGTACTGAGCCTGCTGCCCGACACACCCGCTACCCGTCATTTCATCGATGCGGAATTTTTAGCAGCCATGGCGCCGCACAGTATTCTGATTAATGCCGGAAGAGGTGTGGTGGTCGATGATATCGCCCTGATCCAGGCACTTTCGACACAGCAACTGCGCGCAGCGGTACTCGACGTATTTGTAGACGAACCCTTAGCCGACGATCATCCTTACTGGACTTTGTCCAATGCTTACGTCACCCAGCATACAGCGGCTATTTCAAAAGAGCAGGACGTGGCGGTGATATTTAAAGGCAACCTTATAAGGTTTCTTGAAAACGCCCCGCTCATCTACCTTTTTGACTTCGACAGGGGGTATTAAACCCGCGGGTCGGTTTCGGCAATATCGTCCTGTGTTTGCTGCTGTTGCCAAAAGGCCTGTAGCGCAGGATAAGCATCGAAGCTGGCTAATTCTCTGAAAGCTACCCAGTCCAGTAAACAGAACAGGCAAATTGTCGGATAATCCCACCGTGAAAAATGCCCTGCCTCTACTTCACCGTTAAGCGTAGCCAGCAAGGTATCAACGCGTTCATTATTGAGCTTGAAAAACAGCTTATCCGGTTGGTTTGCGATGTCGGAACGCTTAAGCATCATCAGTTGCACAAACGTATCGTTGGCCGCATCAATCAGGGTCAGACGATTTTCTTCCGGCCAGCTAAGGGGCGCCAGTGCGAACTTTTCACTCAAATAACGAAATATCACTCTGGAGTCATAAATGATTAACTCGCCGTCTTCCAGCATTGGTACTTTGAGGGCCGGGTTCTTGGCTCTCAGGAGTTCGCGGCCCGGCCCTGCAAAAATATCCATGTTGATAAACTCATGGTCTTTACCGGATAAAAACAAGCGAATACGACGAACATAGGGTGACGTGGTAGAGCCATAAAGTTTCATAGTATTAATCCCTGTACGCAAATTTAAAAGAGGCCCGAAAGTAAAAAGCAGCCCTTAGGCTGCTTTATGATAATCATTAAACACTAAAGCTGGCCCCGCAGCCGCAGGTGGTTGTAGCATTCGGATTATTCACCAGAAACCGTGAGCCCTCCAGCCCATCCACGTAATCAACCGTGCCGCCCACCAGATACTGCAGACTCATTGGGTCTACCACCAGAGTCACCTCGTTCTTTTCAATGGCCATGTCGCCTTCGTTCACTTTCTCGTCGAAAGTAAAGCCGTACTGAAACCCCGAACAACCGCCGCCGGTAACATAGACCCGCAGTTTCAGGTTCGGATTTTCTTCTTCTTCCACCAATTCACGGACTTTCAATGCCGCCGCGTCTGAAAAATCAATGGGTAACGCCATCTCTACTGACATATTCACCTCAATCCTGGGCCGATCACACTCGGCAATTAATAGCGGTATTATCTAATACCTGAGTAAATACATCAACTATTGTCAGACCTGATCTGACCGCTGCTGACCAGTAAATATAACTCGCTTTGTATACGCATTCTGCCCATGGCAGGTTTACTGTCGCCGGGTTTATGACTAAATTTGACAGACAGGCTGAAGAAGGTGATTGCCGTGCGTCGTATTTTACTCCTTGTTATCGCAGTATTTGTTACCGGGTGTACCTCCAATGTTACCCGCTCAACCTTAAGCGGGGATTATAAAACCCTGGCCGATGAGGGACAGCAAACGCCGGAACTGTTGTCACTGCCCACCAATGAGCTGTGGGCTTATTGTCAGAGCTTTGTGAAGAGCCGGGTATTTACCCCCATTGATGGCTGCTTAAACGAACTCGATAAACGCTTTGAAGACGCCGATGACACCTTACTGTACATGGTACAGGGCTGGTTTGATACACAGTTTATTGCCCCCGGCGCCTTCGGTGAGGGCATGCTCACCGAACTGAAACTCGAAGCGGCAATGGCCAGAGGCAATATCAAGAACACCGAACGGCTTGCCAACTCACTTTATGATCTGACCACAACCTACGCCTATCCACTGGCGGTTACCGATACCGACTATGCTGACAGATACCCGCAAATTGCCGGCTACGATGAAAGTGGCTACAGCAATATTTACCGCTTAAAACATCAGGTGCTGGCACTTGGCACACTGGGGTTAATGGCTGCCCGCAATAACCAGCCTGAACTCGCCAGCGGTTATGCCAGAAAAATCGCTGCCATAGACGCGTCATCGACTAACGCCGCACAGTGGCGACTGCCCCAGGCCAAAGCGCTGTGGCTGGGACGTATCTATTTAACCCTTGGCGACTTTGAGGAGGCCTACCAGGCTTCCGTTATCGAAAAAAACGCCATGTATGAATTTCTCGATGGACTGACGACCGCGCTCGATGTGATTGGCCCGATAATGTATGCCGCCATGGTAGATGCCTATGGCGACACCGATTATAAAACCGCACTGAATTTTACCGCTGAGTTTGAACCGCGCTTTATGCGCCATCAGGCAGAGCTTGAAACCGGCCGCCTGGCCGCGGCACAAGAAGGTTATCAGGCCATTATTAACGAGCCTAAGGTAAAAGGCTTCGGCACCGTATACTGGCAGGCACTTTATGGTCTGGGCCGCATTGCCGACTTACAGAGCAAAAAAAGTCAGGCTATCGACTATTACCAGCAAGCCATTGCGGTTATTGAGCGACAACGCAAGAGCATGGATACCGAAGCCGGGCGCATTGGTTTTGTTAACGACAAGCAGGCGGTATACGGTGATCTGGTATCGTTATTGGTAAAAGAACAGCGCTTTAGCGATGCCTATGATTATGTGGAACGTGCCAAGGCCCGCGCGCTGGTAGATTTACTCGCCACCAAACAACGCTTTGGCAGTCAGCTACCGCCCGCCACCGAACAAGCCCTTACGTCTCTACAATCTATCGAACAACAAGCGCTCGAGAACGATGGCGGTATCACCAACGAAGCCACACGCGGTATTGCAGTGCAATTAAAAGCCATAAAACAAACTACGCCGCAGCTTGCTTCCCTACTGACCGTAGCGCCGCCCTCATTACCCACGATTCAGCGTCGGTTGGGCAAACAGGAAACCCTGCTGCTGTATTTTTTCAGTCAGGGGCGGCAGCCTGAGTTATTTACTTTTGTGGTAACGGCCTCATCTCTCGCCGTGCATTCTCAGCCGTTACCGGCACTTGAAGAGTCCATTACATCCCTGCGGGATGCTATTAATCAGGGTACAAGCACCGCCTGGCAACAAGAGGCGGTGCAGCTTTACAACCATTTAATTGCGCCAGTAAATGATAAACTCAGCACTGCCAGAACGCTTACCATAGTGCCCCACGGCGTGCTGCACTATCTACCGTTTAACATTCTTACCGCTTACGACAATCGCCTGCTGAGTGAACAGTTTAGTTTGCGCCTGCTGCCCGCGGCCTCGGTACTGCAGTTTGTGGATGAAAAGGTGGCTGGCGAGCAGTTGCTGGCCCTGGCCAACCCTAATTTAAACGCGCCGGAGCTGGATTTGCCCGGCGCTCAGCGCGAAGCCCGGCAAATCAGTGCACTGTGGCCGCAAAGTCAGGTTTTCAGTCGCGCACAGGCGTCTGAAAGTTTATTAAAACAACAGTCGGCGAATTTTCAGATTATCCATCTGGCCTCGCACGGCGTATTTAATCCTGATGCGCCTTTACAGTCGCGGCTGTTTCTGGCTGCCGATGCTGCCAACGATGGCCTGCTAACAGTGCCTGAAATTTACGATTTAAACCTCAATGCCAACCTGGTGGTCCTGTCGGCCTGTGAAACGGGTCTGGGTGATATCTCTGCCGGTGATGATGTGGTGGGCTTAAACCGGGGCTTTCTGTTTGCCGGAGCCAACGGTATTGTAAGCAGCCTGTGGCAGGTGCCAGACGAAGCCACCACCTATCTGATTAGCCGCTTTTATACCTATTTACAGTCTGAAACACCGAGTTCAGCCCTGGCAGCTGCGCAGCAGGATACCCGCGCGGTTTACCCGCATCCCTTTTACTGGGCCGCGTTTCAACTAACCGGCGGACAATAAGCCGCCGCTAAAAAGGAGGTTTTGGTGTTGGCCAGTACAGATATCGCCTTGGAGTACGAACAATCGGGTTACGTTTACAAACATGCTTTTCTTGACCAACACGAGCTTGAGCAGTTGCGCCGGATCACCGCGCACTTTCACCAGCACTGGCTGCAGGAAAACCAGAACTTTTACCGGCAACGGGCGATTAACTCAGCCTACCTTACTCATGCCAAGCGTATGTCAGATGAAGACCGGCACACAATGTTCAACATCATCGGCTCAGCCAAAATGGCGTTGGTCGTTAAGCCGTTATTGCCCGATGGTGCGGCATTTATGAATACCCAGTTATTTTTTGACCCACATAACCCGCAGCAGAAAAATTACTGGCATCGCGATACTCAGTATCTCTACTCACCCGAGGAAGAACAGGCACAACTCGGCTCTACCCGTGTATTGCATTACCGCTTAGCGCTGTATGATGAACCGGGTATCGAGCTAATTCCCGGTTCGCATAACCGCTGGGACAACCCGGAAGAACTCGACGTCCGGCTGGCTCGCAACGGCCGCGAGACTTTTCACAACTTACCCCGTGGTCAGCAAATAAAACTCAACGCTGGCGATTTACTGATTTTCGATGCTTCTATGCTGCATCGCGGCTTATACGGCAATAATCGTTTTGCCCTGGATGTGCTGTTTTGCGAAGTGCGTCAGGATCTCCTGCAACATGTGGACGCAAACTGCCTGCCCGGCGAGCCTATCCTCGGCGAAATCGACTACCCGGCACCTTTTGAAGCCAGCCGCAACGCCCTGCGACAAACTCCGTAACAATTTAACCCGGCGCGGATATTTCACCGCTTTGTGGTGGTGGTATAGTAGACCTACGTCAATCCCGGTTAAATAACGTTGCTACTATGGAACATCCCTCAGTCACTAATCATCCGCTTTACTCTCGGGAACTACCCTGTCTGGGTGAACTGCCAGGCGAACCGGTTTCACCCGCCTACCGCAAACTAAACCTGACGGTAACAGTGGTTATTTCGTTGTTGGTGTTTGCGGTATTACTGATTGTGGCTTACCAGCCCTGGTTTACGCTGCCGGTAAAACTGGAATTTTCCTTAGGCGTTGCTGGTGCGATCACTGCCCTACTCGGCGGGCTGATTTTTACTTACCACTATTTTGCCGACCGGCTGATTTATTACACTCTGAGAGAGCAGGATATCGTGCTGTTTAAAGGACTGGTTTTTAAAAAGGTCATCTGCCAGCCAATGTTACGGATCCAGCATATTGATGTTCAACGGGGGCCTCTTGAGCGTCTGGCCGGATTGGCAACACTGAAAGTCTATTCTGCCGGTGGCAGCGACCATACGCTGGCTATTCCGGGACTGTCCGAAGAGACGGCCGAGAAGATGCGCCAGTTTGTATTAAACCATTCAGACCTCACTCGGGATTAGTCGTGACAACCTCAACAGAGTCTGTACAGACAACAGCAACTGAGTGGCAACGGTTATCGCCCTGGTCGATTTTACATTTCTTGTTCATGCAGCTTAGGCAGTCGGTCAGTTTCGCCATTTATATTGTGCCTGCCTACGTGGTGGGCGGTCATAAACTGATTGACTCTGAGTACTTCCCTCTATTGCTACTGGCGATGGGTGGGGGCTGGGCCATTTCGTCGGTACTCAAATATTACTTCTTTCAGTTTACGGTGACGGATAAAGGTATTGCCATCCGTTCTGGTGTGCTGGACCGCACTTTTACCGATCTGCCCTATGAGCGGATCCAGAATGTGAAGTTCGATCAGCCCTTTTATTTTCGCTTTAATGATTTACGTATCGTCACCCTGGACACGGCTGGCTCGGCTAAACAGGAAGCCCACTTTGCCGGGGTGACCTCAGCCTACGCGCAGTTTGTTAAAGAAACAGTAATGCGCGCACACCGCCAGCAATCGGCAACCACTACAGAAGAATCACCATCCTCAACTGCCACCGACGAAAAGCTACTTAATGAACGCTCCATTCGCGACCTTATTTTGCATGGCATTACCAATAACCGGGTATGGATTGTGCTCGGCACCCTGGCGCCTTTCTATGAACAAATCTCCGGGTTTATTTTTCGCCAGATGAATGTCCTGCGCCCTCAGGCAGAAGCCTGGCTTGGCGAGCAGGTGGTGGCATTATGGTACGTGGGGGTAATGAGCGTATTGATTGCCATTGTACTGCTGATCCTGATGGCGCTTTTTTCAATCGGAGGCAGTGTGCTGATGTTTTATGGCTACCGCCTCACCCGGCAAGGGGATAAATACATTCGCAACAGTGGCCTGCTAAACCGTCAGGAAGTCAATATGAAACGCTCGCGGGTGCAGATTGCCCGTCAACAACAAGACTGGCTCGACCGACTACTCGGCCGGGTAAACCTTTACTTTGAACAAAATGTCACCGGCCGGACCAACCCGAACGAACTCAAGGCAACCCATAAACTACTGGTGCCCTCAGTGACCGTTACCGAATCAGATGAGCTGACCAGCAACGTCTTCTCGGCGCAGCAGGCCCGGCACATGAACTTTGAGCCCATTCATATACGCTTCTTCTGGCGCCAGTTGATGCTGTGGATCCTGCCCCTGACCGCCCTGGCGGGTTTCGTCAGTTTTAAGGTACTCGGTACGGCCGGCGCATTGCCGACACTGCTGATATTGAGTGCTTTGGTAACGTTGACATACCTTCGCTGGCAGCGCTGGGGAATTGCCAGCGACGCAAACTATATTTATGTTCGCAAAGGCATTATCGGCATCGATTACTGGTGCTTTCCGCTCTCCAAAGTGCAACAGGTAGAGGTCAGACAAAGCCTGTTTATGCGCCGTCGCCGGCTCAGCACCTTAGGTTTTGTGCTGGCCAGTGGCAGAGTAAAAATCCCCTTCGTGGCCACCGATTACGCCGCACCGCTGATTGAAAGGGTATTGTATGAAGTCGAGGTGAAAAAACCCGGCTGGATGTAACTTTACTAACCGAAGAGATTGGTTTGTCTTACTGGTCGGCTACCAGTATTTCCTGCCAGTTGTAGCTGCGCTGATAGTCACCCCGGCGCCGCTTATACTGATAAACCGTTGTGGTAAACTCGATGCTTTCAGGTTCGAAGTTTTCCGGCAGTTGCAGGTATAAGGTGACTGGCTGGAAATATTTAAACCCGTAACTCACATTGCCTTCAGGCAAAATCTCATTGTCATCAGAGGTAAGAATGCGATGTTTACCATTCTGAATGCCGGTAACCGCAACTTTAAGATCGCCACGAACAATAGCGCTGACTGCGCGTTGCTGCAGTAACACCATGGTCGCTTTAAAATAGCCGTCCGCTGTGGTCTCAAAGAGTTCCAAACCATCAATAAAAAAGCCGTCCTGAGTGGTTTCAGGCGCTACCACATGCTGATAAAACGCCTTATCTTTTTGCAGATTAAACACCACTTCTTCCAAACGCACCACTTCCTGTTTTAGTTGCTCGGCACGCATTTCAGCCAGTTCCAGCTTTACATCCAGTTGATTAGCCTGGGTCTGGAGCTGTTCATTCTCTGTTTGCAGGTTGCGGATGGAGTGTTGCAGTTGCCGGGTTTCATCAGCTAACTGGCTACGGTCCGCGTTGGCAAGAAACATCCCGAATACCAGCATGGCCAGCAGACTGGCGCCTAACAGCAGGACGGTGCGGGTCTGACCCAGCTTCTGAGGTATTTCAGATAAGTGCATGGCAATCACTGTGGAGCTAAAAACCGAACTTTGCCCGTTTTACCGCAATTATTCAAATATTCCTCGGTTTATGCCCGCCATTGGCAGACCATTACTTTGCAAACCAACTACTTGTGATACTATTTAGTTATTCCTTACCGGCTTTCCTAATTTATGCAATTGCGCGCACTGCGACAAGAACTGGCTCACCCCCGCACCTCCGTTCAGGTATGCTTGCTGGGGATCATCGCCGGTGTTACGTCAGCGCTGCTTATTGTATTGTTTCGTTTAGGCATAGACTGGTTACAAACCTCCGGCGTTAGTCTGTTACAGCAGTGGGGGTTGAGCGCTAAATGGGTGTGGGTAGTCATGCCTATTTCAGCCGTAGTGGTTATTCTGCTAATTGCTTTTCTGACCGGCTTTAAGCACTACCGGCTCGGCATTCCTTTTGTCATTCACCGCGTAAAGCAACATTACGGCCATATCCCCTGGCGCACTACGGTGAATCAGTTTTTTGGCGGGATGCTGGCCCTGGCGGGTGGTTTTGTGGTTGGCCGGGAAGGGCCATCCGTTCATCTCGGTGCGGCTGGCAGCAGTTTGTTTGGTCAGGCGCTTAAATTGCCTCAGAACAGCATTCGTACCCTGGCTGGTTGCGGCATTGCAGCAGGCATATCAGCCTCGTTTAATACGCCCTTTGCAGCAGTGATTTTCGTGATGGAAGTGGTATTAAGAGAATATAAAATCCACGTTTTTGTGCCAGTAATGCTGGCGGCCGCCTGTGGCTCGGTGATCACCCGGATCGTGTTTGGTGAAGGCAACGAGCTGGCCTACTTTTCTTTTTCATCATTCAGTCAGTGGCTGTATCTTTACCTGATTGTATTTGGCTGTTTGCTTGGCGTGCTGGCTACTCTGTTTAATCAGTTGTTGATGTCAGTGATGAGAGCCTTTCGAAAGGTTTCCATGGTGTGGCGGTTGTTACTCGCCGGGCTCCTAACGGCTATTGGCGGTGCCTTACTACCCGAAGCTCTCGGCGCCAGTTTCGAAGACGTCAACGCGCTGTTCTCTACCCACCCAACGGCGCTGATCCTGCTTGAAATTCTGTTAATGAAATTCCTGCTGGCCACCTTTGCCATTGGCCTTGGTATCCCGGGCGGTATTATTGGTCCGGTAATGGTACTGGGTATGTTGTCTGGTGCTGTTTTGTTGCTGCCTGTGGCACACTGGTTACCGCTTGAAGACTTTACCTCCAGCTTTGCCCTGCTTGGCATAGCCGGTATGCTTACTGCGGTACTACACGCGCCGCTGGCCGCGCTGTCGGCGGTAATGGAGTTATCTTACCGACCGGAGATCATCTTACCCGCTATATTAGTGATTGTGCCGGCTTACGTTACTGCCACGCAGTTTTTAGGTAACCGCTCTATTTTTATTCAGCAGCTGGATTTCCAGAAGCTGCCCTATGCCATTACCTCGATTCGCGAGGCACTGGAGAAAACCGGCGTACTGGCGGCCATGGAGAGGGACTTTAAGCTCTTTTATGATGCACCGGAAACGGCACTGGAAAAAGTGCTGTCGAATAATCCGACCCAAACGGTTATACAGCAAAAACGCTTTGAACAGGATATTAACTACTCCTGGGTACATTATGATGTCAGTTTGGATCGCCACGCTCACCCCATTAGCTATCAGGCTATGCAGGGGGTATCAGCCCAGGCGACCCTGGCGGAAGTCTATGAACTGCTGAAAAGTACCCGCTCCGGGGCGGTGTATATTTTTGAGGATGATCCGGCCAAACTCACCGGTGTAATTACCTGGAACCGGTTGCAGAGTTTTCTGCAACGCGCCCAGTTTTAATAAGAGAAAAAACAATGACAATACTGTGGTTAAAAGCCCTGCACATTTTTTTTATGGTGGCCTGGTTTGCCGGTATCTTTTACTTACCCCGCTTGTTTGTTTACCATGCTGAAACCAATGAACAGGCAGTTAAAGACCAGTTTAAAGTGATGGAACGCCGCCTGTGGCTGTTTGTTACCCCTTTCGCGCTGTTAACCTTGGTATTTGGCCTGGCTCTCATCTACACTTATGGCTATGCATGGTTTGCCGCATCGACCTGGTTGCATATAAAGATAGTGCTGGTGGCTCTGCTGTACGTTTATCACTTTTATCTGTGGTCGCTGGTTAAACGATTTGCAGCCGATAAAATCACGCATTCGTCGCGCTATTTCCGTATTTTAAATGAAGCACCTGTACTGATTTTGCTCGCCGTGGTATTACTGGCAGTGGTAAAATTTATCTAGGGCAAAACGGTATTAAGCCCTGCTAGCCCACACACCCAAATGGAAGTCGTGGTGTTTTAAAGGACCAATTTAAATGGATGTAAACAATCAGCTGCTAAAGGAACTTCTGCATAAGACCGACATTGCCTTTCGCGCCCTGATGGATGAGCCTGCGTCTTCTGAACGCCAATCAGCTTACGACGAGGCAAAGATGGAACTTGATCGATACGTGGTTAAGTTTCGCGAACAACTCCAGTACCGTAATAATCAGAAAGTCCGCTAAGCGCTAATCTCAGGTTGTCTTCGGGACCACCTCAAACTGATTAGGCAGAACCTGCACTAATTCACCGCTGATCGCTACGTATTCCCTTAACATTGGCGGCAAACTGGCTGCCAGACGAGGCAGGCCGTCGGCCAGCTCCTGCCGCTTCTCAGGCGGTGTTTGTTGTAATCTCGATTGCGGATCGGCCAGCGTAGTAAAAAGCTTTAAACAGCGGTTGAGCCGGCCGGACAGCGCTGGCAAATCCAAAGTTTGCTCACTGAGTTGCCAGGCTTGTTGCCATTGTTTCTCCAACTGCTGATGGGCCGTTAGCAGGCCTTTCAGCCACTGTTGCAACTCGTCATGCTGCAACCCGTTGCCGCGCCATTGATACGCTTCAGGCAGTAAACGCTCCTCTTTACGCATGCTGTCCAGCGTATCCCGTAACTGGCCCATCAGATAATCGGCCAGCTCATCGGCCTGTTGCTTGCTGATAGCAGTATTCGCATCGGCCCGGATCACCCAGGGCATCCACTGCTCTGGCATGGGGATTTCCGGGCAGGCGGCAACGCCAAAAATGAGCCCTTGCAGGTAAGATTGCTCCGGCAGTACGGCCGCCATTGCCAGTTTTTCATAGTCAGTCCTGCTGCCAACCATGCCATTCCCCTGAGATACTAAATGGTGTTAATGTACTTTATACCGAGCCTAACCGCTCACAGCACTTGTGCCCGTACATCCAATAATAAGAAGAGTGTAACATGTCGCAACGTCGAACCAAGTCAGGGTTTATTATTGCCGCCGCCTTTATCGGCCCCGGTACCGTATCCACGGCCAGCCTGGCTGGTGCTAACTTTGGCTTTCATCTGGTCTGGGCCCTGGTATTTTCTGTACTGGCCACCATTATTCTGCAGGACATGGCGGTAAGGCTCGGCTATGCCACACGCTCAGGCATGAGCGAAGCGTTAAGAACTCAGATTGCTAACCCGTTTATCCGTGGGCTGTTGTCATTGCTGGTTGTCGGCGCCATTGGCATTGGCAATGCGGCCTACGAATCCGGCAACCTGACTGGAGCCGCCATTGGCCTGAACAGTATTGCCGGCATTGGCATCCCAGCCTGGAGCTGTGTGCTCGGCGGTTTAGCCATCGTGCTGCTGTGGAGCGGCCACTACAAGCTAATTGAAACCGTACTGGTGATGCTCGTTGCCATTATGGCCATGGTATTTGTTGTTACCTTTGCGGTGAGTAAACCAGACTGGGGAGCAATGGGCGGTCAACTGTTCGCGCCGGTGGCCTCCATGGAAAGCATTACCACCATTCTGGCCCTCATCGGTACCACCATTGTGCCCTATAACCTGTTTCTGCATGCCAGTCTGGTGGCGCAAAACGAACAGGAAGGCTCTCAGCCTGCCGGCTACTATCGTCGCCAGTCGGCGCTGGCCATTGGCGTCGGCGGTCTGATAACGCTGTTTATTATGGCCACCGCCATGCAGGCATTTTACGGACAGGCTGAGGTGCTGAATGCCGGTAATCTGGCCAAACAATTAGCGCCGCTGCTGGGTGACTTCGCCGAACTGTTTTTTGCCCTGGGGATGTTTGCCGCGGGCTTAACCAGTGCGATTACCGCGCCCCTTGCGGCCGCGTATGCCGTAACCGGGGCATTAAACAAACCATCAGACATGCGTGGTATATGGTTCAGGGCGGTCTGGCTGAGCATTATTCTTATCGGTGTCGGGTTTACTTTAAGCGGTACGAAGCCTCTGCTGGCAATTATGTTTGCCCAGGCGGCGAATGGCTTGTTGTTACCTGTTATTGCACTGCTGCTGTTATTTATGATGAATCGCCACTCGCAGTTAGGGTTGTTAAAAAACCACTGGAGTGCCAATGTAGCAGGACTGGCTGTGGTGGGCTTAATTGGCTGGCTAAGCTGGCAAAAGTTTATGTAAAAAATGGGGCCCGATAGCTATCAGGCCCCGGGGAAATATTCCCGCTAAGCCAGTCTAGCTGCTCAGTCGGTCGAGAATATCTTTAAGCATGGCGCGGCTGCAGCCAAAGTTGATCCGGAAGAATCCTGGCTCACCAAAGTCACGGCCCGGAGATGGCCCGACACCTTTGCTCTCGCACCATTTAAGCACATCTTCAACACCCAGGCTGGTTGCATCTATCCAGGCCAGGAAGGTGGCCTCTGATGACACTACCTCGAGTCCGTCAATGGCGTTGATACGCTCTACCAGGTAATCGCGGTTACCACGCAAATAAGCAATCTGCTCGGCCAGCCAGTCGTCACACTGCGTAAAGGCGGCCTCGGTGGCTACCAGCCCCATCACATTTGCCCACGGCACTATACCCGCTGCACTCTGAGTAAATTTACGCCGTAAAGAAGCATCCGGAATAATCGCAAAAGAGGTACCGAGGCCGGCCATATTAAAGGTTTTACTGGCCGCCATCAGGGTCACACTGCGGTTAGCCAGTTGCTCAACACGTCCGGCAGGAATATGACGTACGCCCTCTTCCAGGATCAGATCGCAATGGATCTCATCAGAACACAATGCCACGTTATGACGAGCACAAATTCCTGCAATGGCATCTATCTCTGCCTGAGTCATTACTGAGCCCACCGGATTCATCGGGTTACACAGAATGATCAGCTTACACAGCGGATCGGCGGCATGTTCTTCCAGCGCAGCCAGATCAATGGTCCAGCGTCCGGCTTCCAGTTTGGTGGGAATGTCTATCCGCTGGGTGTTATTCAGGCCCGGCGCTGCCAGCAAAGGCGGGTAATTAGGCGTTTGGATAAGCACCTTATCACCCGGCTTACAATAGGCCTTAATGGCCACATTAAAAGCTGGTACCACGCCGGGAGTCCAGACTATCCAGTCGGCCTCGATGGCCCAGTCGTGCTTGTCTTTAAGCCAGCGCACCACGGCCTGATTAGCCGGCTGATGCTGAGCCGGCAGTGAGTAGCCTAAATTGCCGTACTCGGTTTGTTTCTGAAGCGCCTCAAGAATAGGCTCTGCACAGCGAAATTCGGTATCGGCGACCCAACAGGGGATCACGTCCTGCCCCGCGTATTTTTGCCATTTGAAAGACCAGAAGTCACGACGATCGGGGGTATTATCAAATTGACTCAATGTTGCTACCTTTTAATTCGGAGTAAGCGGCATACACCACTATTTTGCATATGACGACATAGTTTGCTTGATCAGACTCACCAGCTTTTTGCGCACAATGGGCTTTACCAGATAGGCAACCGCACCTAATTGACGGGCAAGCAATTTGGTTTGTCTGGATTCGTAAGCGGTCATAAAGATAAAGGGAAACATTAAATCTGCCGATCGAACGTCCCGCAGTAAGGCCAGCCCATCGAATCCGGGCATCACCATATCACTAATTACCATGTCGAGTGAATCGGATGTTTGTTTAAGCAGGAATTCACGCGCCAATGCACTGTTAGAAAAGCTAACAACATTTACCGGCAACTCAGACTCCAATACATCCACGATGAGTTCGAGGGTGATTTCGTCATCGTCAATGACAGCGATATTAAGTGGTTGCATGATCCGTCTGTGAATAAATAGTCAGACTATAATTTTAATAGAAAAAGGCCGGTTGTGTTAACAACCGGCCTTTTTACTTGAACCATTCAACGTTTCACTTGCAAGCAGTGAATTATTTCGGCGCGCGTGATGCCCGCTTACGATCGTTTTCGGTCAGCAGCTTCTTACGAATACGAATGCTTTCTGGCGTGACTTCTACCAGTTCGTCTTCGTCGATAAACTCAAGCGCCTGCTCCAGAGACATTTTCACCGGTGGCACCAGGGTTTGAGCTTCGTCGGTACCCGATGCACGAACGTTAGTCAGCTGTTTGCCTTTTAACGCGTTTACCGTCAGGTCGTTGTCACGGCTGTGAATACCGATAACCATCCCTTCGTAAACTTCAACACCGTGTCCGATAAACAGACGACCACGTTCCTGCAGATTAAACAGGGCGTTAGTCAGCGCTTTACCGTTAGCGTTAGCAATCAGTACACCATTCTTACGCTTACCAATTACGCCGCCTTTGTGCGGGCCGTAGTGGTCGAATGAATGGTACAGTAAACCTGAACCTGAGGTCAGCGTCATAAAGTCAGTCTGGAAACCAATCAAGCCACGGCTGGGGATCATAAAGTCGATACGTACACGACCTTTACCATCCGGTGACATGTCGGTCATTTCGGCCTTACGCAGACCCAGTTGCTCCATGATTGAGCCCTGATGCTGCTCTTCACAGTCGATGGTCAGCGTTTCAAACGGCTCCAGAACCTGGCCGTCTTCTTCTTTCAGAATTACTTCCGGGCGAGATACAGCCAGCTCGTAACCTTCACGGCGCATATTTTCGATCAGGATACCTAAGTGCAATTCACCACGCCCGGAGACGCGGAATTTATCCGGATCACTGGTTTCTTCAACGCGCAGTGCAACGTTATGAACCAGTTCGTCTTGTAAACGCTCAAGAATATTACGCGACGTAACATATTTACCCTCTTTACCAGCGAATGGCGAGGTGTTTACCTGGAACGTCATGGTAACCGTTGGCTCATCTACGCTCAGTGCCGGCAACGCTTCAACAGTGTTCACGTCACAAATGGTGTCTGAAATTTTCAGTTCACCCAGACCACTGATAGCGATGATGTCGCCAGCGGTAGCGTATTCTACTTCGTGGCGTTGCAGACCCAGATAACCATAAACCAGACCAACCTTACCGTTGCGTTTCTTGCCATCCGCGCCAACGATGGTGACTTGCTGGTTAATCTTAACGCTACCACGCTTGATACGGCCAACACCGATTACACCCACGTAAGAGTTGTAATCCAGCTGCGAAATTTGCATTTGGAACGCACCGTTAATGTCTGCATCCGGTGGTGATACCTGATCCACGATCATCTGGAACAATGGCGTCATATCTTCACCACTTTGATCAGCATCCATTGACGCCCAACCATTCAGAGCAGAAGCATAAACTACCTGGAAGTCCAGTTGGTCATCCGTAGCTCCAAGGTTATCAAACAGATCAAATACCTGGTCCATTACCCAGTCAGGACGTGCACCGGGTTTGTCGATTTTGTTGATTACCACAATCGGCTTTAAGCCCTGAGCAAATGCTTTTTGCGTTACGAAACGCGTTTGCGGCATAGGGCCTTCCTGCGCATCAACAAGCAGCAGTACCGAGTCCGCCATCGACATAACGCGCTCAACCTCACCACCGAAATCGGCATGTCCGGGAGTGTCTACGATATTGATGCGGTAATCGTTCCAGTTGATGGCGGTATTTTTCGCCAGGATGGTAATACCACGTTCTTTTTCAATATCGTTAGAATCCATCACGCGTTCCTGTGCCTCGCCTCTGGTTTCTAAAGTACCAGACTGCTGCAGCAGTTTATCTACCAGAGTAGTTTTACCATGGTCAACGTGCGCGATGATCGCGATATTTCTTAGCTTATTGATGTCAGTTACATTCATTGAATTTCAACCCGCAAAAAACTCCCACGCGGCATCATTGCCGATGCAACAAAGAGATTTTGCAATTTTCTCGTACAGATAAAAGGAAATGAGCGCGGATTGTACAGAAATTCTCGCTGCATTGCGCATGTTTTTTTAGGTTTAAAGAAAAATTAATCTGTTGATTAAGCCTGCGGGCAGTGAAAGAATGCTAGAAGGAAACAAAGCTTTGCTGACACTTCCTTCTGCACCAAAATAAAACATAAAATCACCATAATGGTGCATGATAAGTTATATTAATTGACGACAGCCCGGAATACTGCGTTGTTCAGCCTTTACAAGTAGCTGGCATGAATATCGCTTACGATTTTTCCACCTGATGATTCGGCTCCCCGAACATCAAATTTACGAAACAACCTGGAGGACACGATGTCAATTGAGAAGGCATTAGAATTAATTAAATCAAGCGAAGCCAAGTTTGTTGACCTTCGCTTTACCGACACAAAAGGTAAAGAGCAACACGTCTCTATCCCTGTATCATGCGTAGATGACGATTTCTTCGAAGAAGGTAAGATGTTCGATGGCTCTTCAATCGCTGGTTGGAAAGGAATCAACGAATCAGACATGATCCTAATGCCTGACGCGGCAACTGCCGTTGTTGACCCGTTTGCTGAGGAAACTCAGGTTAACATCCGTTGTGACATCGTTGAGCCTTCAACTATGGAAGGTTACGACCGTGACCCACGCTCTATCGCACGCCGTGCTGAAGAGTTCCTGAAGTCTACGGGTATTGGTGACACTGTTTTATTCGGCCCTGAGCCAGAATTCTTCCTGTTTGACGACATCAAGTTCCACACTGATATGTCAGGCTCAATGTATAAAATCGACTCTTCTGAAGCAGCCTGGAACTCAGGTTCAGAATTCGCTGACGGTAACATGGGTCACCGTCCAGGCGTTAAAGGCGGTTACTTCCCGGTTCCACCAGTAGATTCTGCGCACGATCTGCGTGCTGCAATGTGTCTGGTAATGGAAGAAATGGGTCTGGTTGTTGAAGCACACCACCACGAAGTAGCGACTGCTGGTCAGAACGAAATTGCTTGTCAGTTCAACACTATGGTTGCTAAAGCTGACGAAATCCAGATCTACAAGTATGTTGTTCATAACGTTGCTCACGCTTACGGTCAGACAGCGACTTTCATGCCTAAGCCACTGGTTGGTGATAACGGTTCTGGTATGCACTGTCACCAGTCTATCGGTAAAGATGGCAAAAACATCTTCGCTGGCGACAAGTATGCAGGTCTTTCTGAAGAAGCACTTTATTACATTGGCGGTATCATCAAGCACGCTCGCGCGATCAACGCTTTTGCTAATGCTTCGACTAACTCATACAAGCGTCTGGTACCTGGCTTCGAAGCGCCGGTAATGCTGGCATACTCTGCACGTAACCGTTCAGCTTCAATCCGTATTCCTTACGTAACCAGCGATAAAGCGCGTCGTATCGAAGTACGCTTCCCTGACCCAACAGCTAACCCATATCTGGCATTTACTGCCATGCTGATGGCGGGTATCGACGGTATTAAGAACAAGATCCACCCTGGTGATGCAGCGGATAAAGACTTATACGATCTGCCGGCTGAAGAAGCACTGGCAATCCCAACTGTTGCAAGCTCGCTGGAAATGGCGCTTGAAGCACTGGATAGTGACCGTGAATTCTTAACTGCTGGCGGCGTAATGTCTGACGACATGATCGACGCTTACATCGAACTGAAGATGGAAGAAGTCACTAAACTGAACATGACCACTCACCCTGTTGAGTTCGACATGTACTACAGCGTATAAAACGTTGTATTAAGATATATACCAAAAGCCCGCATCTGCGTAATGCCGATCAGTTAAGAAATTTATACTGATCGGTTGACCGATCTTTCTACGGGTTCACAATCCGATATCAGTCTCTGGTATCGGATTTTTTTATGTCTTTACTTACACACCTCGATGATACATTTGGTCATGCAGAAGATTTGAATGCTATCGATAAACTGATGTCTTTCGTTGACCCCGAACTTCTCCAGCAAGCTTATGAATTATCGGGTGTAGCGACCGTCAGGCGTCGACGATTACCTCTGGATTCGGTTGTTTTTACCATTGTTGGTATGAGTCTTTTCCGTAACGACCCTGTCTGGGACATTGCGAATAAACTCGATGTTTCACTACCGGGTAAAAATCGTTTTGTTGCGCCTAGTGCGGTGGTACAAGCGCGCCAACGACTGGGGGAAGATGCCGTCGGGCACACTTTTAAACTGATGGCACAGCGGGCATTTGGTGAGTACGCTTTTGAGCAGTGGTGTGGTTTAAATGTACTGGCGGTTGATGGCGTGATGTTTCGTACTCAGGATACTACGGAGAACCTTAATGCATTTGGTTGTGACCGGAATGCCAAGGGTGATAATCCGTACCCGCAGGTACGCATGTGCAGCCTGATGGAAACGTCCAGCCACCTTCTTTTGGCCAGTGAATTTGATAGTCGTAATGTAGGAGAGATGTCCCTCGCTGAACGGCTTATCCCTTCGGTGCCTGATAACTCTCTGACCCTGTTCGACAGAGGCTATTACTCGCTGGGATTACTCTACTTGTGGATGACTAAAGGGGTCAACACGCACTGGATGCTCCCTGCACGTAAAGATTTACAATACACAGTAAAACATCAACTAAGTGAAGATGATGCTATTGTCACACTGAAAACTTCTCCTCAGGCTAGGAAGAAGTTCGATGGTTTACCGGAAACCATCGAAGCGAGACTGACCAGCTACGAAATCGACGGAAAGACCTATCGGGTGCTTAGTTCAATGGTTGATGCGATGCAGTTTCCCTATGAAGACGTTGTTGATGTGTATGTTCAGCGCTGGGAAATAGAGTTGGGCTTCAGGGAAATGAAACAGACTCTGCATCAGGCAAAACTAACGCTTCGTAGTAAGAAACCTGAGATGGTGCGTCAGGAACTGTGGGGACTATTGCTCGCCTACAACCTGATTAGGATGATGATGCTAGATGCAGTAAAAGACATACCGGATTTATCTCCCTCTCGACTTAGCTTCGGACTCTGCATGAGACATATCATTGTGTTCTTCCTGACCACTATCCCAGACACAGTGACTAAACTGCCAGTTCACTATGAATACCTGATGGAATCGTTGAGGATGATGAGGTTACCGGACAAACGACCTGACAGGTATTATCCACGAGTGGTAAGGAATAGACCGGCTAAATACCCCTCAAAGAAAAATGCCAGTCAGCTTAACTGACTGGCATTACGCATCTGCGGGCTTTTTTTTTGCCCGTAAATCACTACAATCAAAGACATGCTGAGATTATTTTTAATGCTTAGCTTGTGCAGTACGCCAGGCTACGCTCAGGAAATCTATAAAGTTGTCAATAAAGACGGCTCGGTCACCTATACCGATAAACCGGTGGTCAACGCAGAACCGGTTGAGCTTGGTCCGGATAACCGCGTGAGTATGCCAGTACCTCCACCACAGCCGGTCCAGCCAGCCACAAAATCGGCTACGGCCGATAAACCCAAGCCGGTTATCGAGGTGGTTAACCCTAAACCCGAGGCCACCGTGCGTAATAACGCCGGTAATATGACCATAGCAGCCAATGTGCGTAATGCAGACAAGCAGGGCAAATTTAAACTCTACATCAATGATAGTCTGGTAAAAGAACAATCCAGCGCGGTGTTTCAGCTACAGGGAATCAACCGCGGGGCCCACACATTTTATATTACCCACACAGACAATACGGGCAAGACTCTTGCATCTACCTCACCACAAACTTTTTATCTGCATCAGGCATCACGTTTAATCAACAATTAGTAAAGTGGTTATAACAGTGCACGCTAGGGATCCCGCGCACCATGGGGGGTCAATCAGACTTTTAATCGGAAAGTCATTGCACGCCTGATAGCAGCCTGAAATAATAAGGCACCATATTGGTGCAACTGGAGAAAGCCCGGCATGCACGCCACGCCGTTTGATACCAATAATTTGCTCGAAAACCTCAACACAGTGCTGGTTGTAATCGATAACTCACTGCGTATTGTTTATGCCAACCATGCCGGACAGGCATTGTTTGCAACGGGCACCAAGCAACTTTACGGTCAGCCGCTGGCTGATTTCTTTATCCCAAACACCATCAATAAGGCCAGACTCCGCGCCGCTTTTCGTCGCGGTGAAGATTTCACCGAAAATGAAATTAAATTGTACTTTCGCGATAACCGCGTGGTGCTTGCCGACCTGACGGTGACTAACCTGAGCACCGAAGATGGCCCCACGCTGCTGTTCGAAGTGAAGAAAATCGATCAGCAAAAACGTATTTCGCGGGAAAATCAGCAACACGCTCAGCACTATGCCGCCCGCGAGTTGATCCGAGGCCTGGCGCATGAAATTAAAAACCCTTTAGGGGGCATTCGCGGGGCAGCTCAATTGCTTGAAAAGGCCCTGGAATCTGCCGAGCAAAAAGAGTTTACCCAGCTAATCATTGAGCAGTCTGATCGCTTACGTAATCTTGTAGACCGTTTACTTGGGCCTAACTCACTGCCCCGTCTGGAGTGGTGTAACCTGCACCGTCCGCTGGAAAAAGTGCGTAGCTTAATGAAAGCCGATACCACTCAGGCGATTGCGATTACCCGTGATTATGATCCCAGTATCCCGGAGGTACGAGTCGACCCGGATATGCTCCAACAAGCGGTCCTTAATATCGTGCGCAATGCGATTCAGGCTTTGCGGGATTCAAAAACGCCAAACCCACAAATTCGGTTGGTTACCCGCATCGAAAGACAGCTGACCATTCACGGCCACCGACATCCGTTGGCTGCGCAAATTAAAATTATCGACAATGGCCCGGGTATTCCCAGCGAAATTCGGGACACGTTATTTTACCCCCTGGTAACCAGCAAAGATTCTGGTTCAGGACTGGGCTTATCCATAGCCCAAACACTGGTGAATCACCATGATGGAAAAATTGAAGTTGATAGCCGTCCCGGCCATACAGAGTTTATCTTATCCCTGCCAATCGACCGTAAGGAGTCACAATAATGAATACTGAGTCTGTATGGATTGTTGATGACGACAGCTCTATCCGGTGGGTGCTGCAAAAAGCCCTGCAAACTGCCAATATCGAGTGCTGTAGTTTTGAAAACCCTCAGGACTTGCTGTTGCAGCTAGAGTCAGGTCATTACCCGGAAGTGGTGGTGTCAGACATTCGCATGCCGCAGATGGACGGCATGACGCTGCTAAATGAAGTGCATCAGATCGCTCCCATGATCCCGGTGATCATTATGACCGCTCACTCCGACTTAGACAGCGCAGTAAACGCTTACCAAAGTGGCGCATTTGAGTACCTGCCCAAGCCGTTTGATATTGACGAAGCGGTGACACTGGTAGAGCGCGCGTTGGTGCATGCCAGGGAACAATCACGGACCATTCAGGTCCCGCAGCAGGAGTCGGCCACTGAGATCATAGGCGAAGCACCGGCCATGCAGGAAGTATTCAGAGCCATTGGTCGCTTGTCCCGCTCATCAATTAGCGTATTGATCAATGGTCAGTCCGGTACCGGTAAAGAGCTGGTCGCGCACGCGCTGCACCGCCACAGCCCGCGGGCCGCAAATCCGTTTATCGCCCTGAACATGGCGGCAATTCCAGCCGACCTGGTTGAGTCAGAGTTATTTGGTCACGAAAAAGGCGCTTTTACCGGCGCGCAAACCGCCCGGCAAGGCCGCTTCGAACAGGCTAATGGCGGCACGCTGTTTCTGGATGAAATAGGTGATATGCCACTGGATGTGCAAACCCGGCTACTGCGGGTACTGGCAGATGGCCAGTTTTATCGCGTAGGCGGCCATCAGTCCGTCACCGTTGATGTCAGGATCATCGCTGCTACCCACCAAAATCTTGAACAACGGGTGGCCGAAGGCAAGTTTCGTGAAGATTTATTTCACCGGTTAAACGTTATTCGAATCCATATCCCATCGCTATCAGAACGTCGTGAAGACATCCCGCTGCTCGCCCACCACTTTTTACGCCGGGCGTCCAAAGAACTGGATGTAGAAACCAAGGTTTTGAGTAAAGAAGCCGAAAAGGTCATGGCGCAACTGCCCTGGCCCGGTAACGTGCGACAACTGGAAAACGTTTGCCGCTGGCTAACCGTTATGGCGTCTGGTCAGGAAGTCTTACCGTCAGACTTGCCGCCGGAAATTCATGCCGATAGCAGCGCAGAAAAGAATGCCCCACAAAGTGGAGACTGGACAGAGTTACTGTCAGTCTGGGTCGACAAACAGCTTAAGGATGGCCAGCACAATATTCTCGATGAGGCGCTGATGACCTTTGAGAAAATCATGCTCGAAAGAGCATTGCATTATACCCACGGCCACAAGCAGGAAGCCGCTAAGCGCCTTGGCTGGGGTCGTAATACGCTCACCCGTAAGCTCAAGGAACTTGATATCGAAGGGTAGTTCAGGCCTGAGCCGGCGGACTGTTGTTGTCTCCGGCTCGGAATTTCCGGGGCTAGCGGGTTAACACCCGGGCCATTGCCTGATTAAAGTAATTCAGCCAGGTGGAATTGAACTTATTCTGGTTATAACGGTTTAACGCCACCACTGCCTGCTTCTTGGAATACTGCGGTTTATCCTGACGTGACTGACAGTGCGTCATGGAATCAAAGGTATCCAGAATGGCCAGCAGTTTGGCGCCATCACAGATATCATCATCTTTTAAGCCCAGCGGGTAACCACTGCCATCGGCACGCTCGTGGTGCTGCATCACAATTTTGCGGGCCATATCCCACTGTTCAAGATGCTCCAGCAAGCGGGAGCTTTTATAAACATGGGAACGCATCAGGTTAAATTCATTATCGGTGTAAGCCTGTTGCTTATGCAGCAGCTTTAATGGCATGAATGCCATGCCAAAGTCGTGCACGTAACAGGCGACGGCGAGCTGATCTTCTTCAATAGGATTACCCGCAATATCGTTTACATATAACGCTAGTTTGGCTATGCGGTCGCCCTTACCTACCCACTCCTCAGAGCGCTTTTCGATGGTTTGCATCAGATCGCGAAAAAACAGAATATCCTGGCGCTTCTCTGCACTGATATCTTTAGGTACACCGGTTTTAGACAACTTGGGTTCACTCGGCGGGGCCGCTTTTTCTGTTTCTACCGGACTGTCTGACTCGGCCTGAGCGCGCGGCTGATCCAGCTCCGGATTAAGCAACAGTACCGCCTCGCCAAGCAGTCGGTCATGATCGCCCTGATTCTCCGGCGCTATACGGGTAATGGCCATAATCAGCTGTTGATACAGTACGCCATCATATTCGGCTTTGCCGGTGGCAATAACGCTTTCAACAAACTGTTTAACCCGATCCATAGTCAGCAATACCAGATCGCTCATGATGCTGGTGTAGTCCACCTGCCCTTTACGCAGGTAATCCAGTAAGTCCTCAACATGTTGCAATAGCGGAATAATGGGAGAAAAGTTTACCAGCCCAAGGTCGCCCTTAATGGTATGCACCGAACGAAACAACGCCCGCTGAAGTTCGTTATCCTCGGGCTTGAGTTCCAGTTCAATCAAGGTTTGTTCACTGGCCTCATATAGCTCATTAATCTCTTCAATCAGATCAGTGAGGATCTCGGGTTCAAGGTCTTCAGGGATAAATGTCTGCATTGTTTAGACAACTCAAATGATAAATGCCGCTTCATACTGCTAACCAGTCACCAGGCCTTCTCAACAGTTCCGGTGGCGAAAAGCGACATTAAAACTATGTTTATATGACATTTAGCATAGCACGAGATTTTTGTTCTTGGATACTTTTAGACCCTCCAGGTACGAACAAACAGCGCATTGCACTGATCTTAAAAAACAGACTGATCGGACATGCACTGCGCATGTAAACCGTTATAATCCCAGGCCAAATTTTGTAACAGGTAAATAAGTGTTAGCTCTCATCCGAATTCCAGTGGTACTGGTGGCTTTTTTAATCCTCAATGTACTGGTGCTCATCGTCTGCCTGGCCCGACCGTTTCATCGCGATAATGTCTATCTCGCCGGCCAGCTGTATAGCCAGATAGCCAAACTACTGGGCCTCAAAATCACTATCCGGCGCCCGCCCGGGCTCGATACCGATAAGTCTTATGTGGTGGTGGCCAACCATCAGAACAGCTACGATATTATCACCATCTGTAAAGCCGCTTTTCCGGGGGTGGTGACCATTGGTAAAAAGAGCCTGAAGTGGATCCCCATCTTCGGCCAGATGTACTGGCTGAGCGGTAACATCATGATCGATCGTAAAAACACCGCTAAAGCCCTGGACACGCTGCAGTTAACCGCTAAAAAAATCACCGAGAATAACCTGTCTGTGTGGTTCTTCCCTGAAGGAACAAGGTCTTATGGCCGCGGGATCCTGCCTTTTAAAGTCGGTGCTTTTCGTTTAGCCATTGCTACCGAAACACCGGTGATCATGGTTACCGCCAGCAACCTGCACGATAAAATAAAGTGGAACCGCTGGAATAACGGCGAACTGATCATTGACATAAGCCCCCCCCAACAGCTTGATACCAGCCGCTCGGCGAAGGGTTGGATGGCTTTTTATCATTCCGAAATGGAAAAAAAGTTTGCCGCTTTAAACGACGAAGTCGCCGAAAGCGATAAATCACGATAAAATAAGAAGAGACAACTCTTTTGCTAATCAGGCTTTTATTATGACTCAATATGACGAACGTACCGAATGGTACGAATTCAATCAGGAAACTATCGATGCGCTGCTGACCGACGGCAGTGAAGCCGACGCCACTTACACCATCGAGCATCACATGGCCTGTAAAGACTTTGATCGTCTGGAAAAAGCCGCGGTTGATGCCTTCAAGGCCGGCTTTGAAGTCACCGATGCCGAGGAAGTATACCTTGATGACGGTGGCACGGTATTTTGTTTCGACATTATTGCCGAACGCCAGTTAAATCGCGAGCTACTCGATACGGACATTGATGCCCTGCTGCAAATTGCCGACAAGCATCAGGTACACTACGACGGTTGGGGAACCTACTTTATCGGTGATGGGGCCACCGGCGAAGAAGAATAACCCTGAAACATTGCATCCCCCCCCGCAAGCGCAAAGCTGCGGGGAACATGTTTAGTCCACTTCCAACATTGCTTAGCGAAGCAGCCCTTCTTATATTCACTCCTGATTATTCTACCCGGCCAAATTTACCGGCGGCAAAATCCTTGCGGGCCTGGATAATTTGCTGCTCGGAAGCCATCGCGAAAGGCCCTTGCTGAATAAAGTGCTCTTTTATTGCCCGGCCGGAAAACAGCGCAAAGCGTGCTTTACCCGACTGCCGGTTATGCAAATTCAGCTGGGTGTCAATATTGCCGATGGCAACCGACTCGCCCTTGTTGAGCGTAATAGCACGATTAGCAAAGACGACCTCGAGAGAGCCCTCTACCGCATACAGCCAGGTGTTGTGTGCCAGTTCGGGCTGAAAGGCAAACACAGAGGACGGATTAATGGTTCCTTCCAGAATAGTCATATCCGCCAGTGGCGCGGTGGTACCGACCACCCCATTACATTGCCCCATGGCTATTCGGACCCGGCAGGAGGCATTTTCTATTACGGGCATGTCGCCTCGCCTGACTAGTGTCGAACCTGGCACGCCCTGTTTCATCTTATCAGGCAGGTTAACAAAAACCTGTAAGCCGTGGGTTACTGAGCCCGGCCGAGGGGATTCGTCGTGAACGGCGCCACCAGCAGCCGTTAACCAGTACAAATCACCCGGCAGTAAAGCGAAGTCATTACCCATGGAATCACGGTTGCGAAACTGCCCCTCACTGTCTTCAAATAACAATGATACCGCTGCGAGCCCTGCGTGTGGGTGAGCACCAAAAGTAGGCTTACTCATGGTGTAATGATCCACCATTATCAGCGGATCCATGAGGCCCGCATAATCGGTATGGCGAAAGCTATGCGCCGAAAATCCTTTGCCCACTTCGAAATAATGCCCTTTACTGACATCTGATACTTGTAAGCCTGCTTCGCTCAGGGGCGACTGAATGGTATTTAACATTGTGTGAGACATGTGAGAACTCCTTATACTTGACGATACCATTCTAAACATGAAACATTTAAACGATATACAACCAATATTAGAAGCTACCATTGCATATTCAGAATGATTAACAATAACCTCGTTGGCGCGGAGCGCTCGTTATGATCGATCTTAATGATTATTACTACTTTGTGCATGTGGTGGAGAAAAAAGGTTTTTCCGCTGCGGGCCAGGCGCTGGGCGTACCAACTTCGCGGCTAAGCCGGCACATTGTGCAGTTGGAGCAACGGCTTCAGGTAACGCTGATTCAGCGCACCTCAAGGCAATTTCATATCACTGACGCAGGACAGCTTTTCTACCGCCATGCCAGAAGTATGATCTCAGAAATGGAAGAGGCGGAAGCGGCTATAAAAATGGCTACTGAATCGCTTTCTGGCAGTGCCAGTATCAGTTGCTCAGTTGGCGTGGCGCAATTTGCCCTACAAGGTTTGTTGAGCCGCTTCTTGCATGAAAATCTCAAAATAACTGTATCTCAGCATGTATCCAACACCCCGGTGAATTTGCTGGAAACCGGCGTTGATATGGTGATCCGCGGCCATATGGATACTTTGCCCGATTCCGACTTAATTCAGCGCCCATTAGCCCTGGTTGAATGGTGGCTATTCGCCAGTCCGGTCCATATTGAACAATGGGGTGCGCCGGCAACGCCTGCCGATCTGCTAAAAAGAAGGACGCTTAAAGTAGGTTGGCAATCTACTAACGCCGTGTGGACGCTGCGCCAGGCAGACGCCAGTGAAGTGGCATTGCCATTTACCCCGACATTGTGCAGCGATGATATGAGCACATTAAAGCAAGCAGCGAAAGATAACCTTGGGATCGTGGCCCTGCCCGCCTACGCCTGTAAAGAGGAGCTGACCGCTGGTCAGCTGGTTCGTATCCTGCCCGACTGGACGGCTGGCTCTGCTCAGCTTAGCCTGTTGACGGCGGGAAGAACGAGCCTGAGTGCACCGGCAAGGTTTTTAAAAGACTATCTGATTTCACATTTCAGTGAATATGTAGCCGTATAACCCTGCCGGGAGGATTTTATCGATTCACCTGATGGCACACCGCACAACCACAAGCAACCTTACCGGCAAAATAGTAGCGGGGCTCAGCCAGTGATGCGGCACCACGGGCTTTGTCGACCTTAGCCACAAAGTCACGCATAAAGTCCTGCATGTAAGGGTGATTTGATCCCGCATCCACACTTTGCAGGCCAGAAGCAATGTTTTCAATATTGTTCAACGCCGCCATCACTGCCTCGCGCTGATTTTCCCGCGCAGCAGCATCGCTGCTGTCCACCGGCGCCAGAGCAATATCCAGCAGGCGAATTTGCGCCGCCATTCTGGCCATATCGGATTTGATATCCTTAGGTTCGATATAATTAAAATCAGGTGGGTAAGTGACTTTTCTGACATCAGATAAGTTATAGCTGCAGCCTGCCAGCAATGCTGTAATAACAACCGCTGCGCCAGCCAGCTTTCGGTGTAAAATAGATAACCGCATAACCTCAACTCCTCTTTAGCCTATAGCAAAGCTAAGCCGATAAGAGATGTTATGCAAACATCAGCGGCGATTCAGTTGACCTGTAACAATAAAAGCGTTGCTTTAATCAAGTCGCCACCGATGTTTCAGGTTGCTAACGTTTCATCTTTGCCATGATAGCAGCGAGCTGTTCTACCGCCTTTATCGACTCCTGAGGGTCAATATTTGCCAGCGGATTGTTAAAATCACCCTCAGCGCCGGCCTGCACCAGCAATCCATCGCGACGCGGATACACAGAGGTGTGCCGGTCGAAGTACTGGATGCCATACTTCACCTCCGGTTGCGGCATTAATTTACAGGTTTGGCCTCGCACCGGAATAATAGAGTCATCATTGAGTAAAGCCTTTGCGCCATAGCCGGTACAGTTAACTATGACAGATTCATCAAATTGCTGAAAATCGGCCATTGAAGTCAGGGTTCGGTCAATGATTTGGCCGCCGCTACGATAAAACAGGTCGAGTAAATACTGCGAGTAAGCGCTGATATTAAACATCAGTAAGGGAAACTGTCTGACATGCGGAGTAGCAAAAGGGTTGAGCGATGGCGATACGTCCCGGGCTTTGGGGTTTAAGTCGCTGAGCAATTCCTTACGGTAATTCGGATAAGCCGGTTCGCCCGGAATATTATGCCCGCCATGATCATCAAAGGGTTTGTCAGCCAGACGGAACATAGTGGTCCACTCCACCGGATTACCCGCCAGTCCCAACAGTGTTTGAAAACGCAGGTAAGAAATTCTGGCCATCCATTGCCAGCGTTCGGCAAACGGCTGAGCATTAGCCAGAGTGACAATGCGCGAGTCCGGCGACCAGATCCCGGTGGCATAAGAGGAACGTACGTATGGCGGTTGTTCTTTGGCATAAATCGTTACCTTATAGCCTGCCCGCTGACACTGAATGGCCGTGGTTAGCCCTACGGCTCCACAGCCTACAACGGCCACCGGCGTTTGTTTATCGGCATTGATCAGTGATTCTGCCAGCGCAGCAGTGCCCCAGGATAACGACCAGCCACTGCCGCCGTGGCCATAATTATGAATGAGTGTCTTATTGCCGACAGTTTCGGTTTCTATCCGTGGTCCGGTTGCCCGAAAAGGCCGGGTACAAACGTTGGTACTGATAATCCGATCCGGATAAGCATTGATTGGGGCCAGTTCCGGTAGTGATAAGGGTAAGCTTGCGGGCGATAAAGGTAACTGAGAAGAAGAGGGGTTGGCCGTGACACAACCACCAAGGGTTGCTGCAATACCTGAGCCTGCGGCTCCCTGAAGAAAACGACGACGATGCATAAGGGCTCCATTAACTTCCCGCCTGATACAGGCAGGATTCAATTAAGTCCTGATGTCAAAAGTTCAAACGCTAAGGGTATGGTCTTACTGCCATTTGTCCCAGATTACCCAGTCACCCGCTGGTAAACAAGGTTAATTGTCGTGGTATCCGGGGCTCTGCCTCTAATGAATCCATTTTCAGGCACGTGGGCAGAGCGCAAAAATGCTTGCAAAACCTCAACCCAAACGGCTGCAGCCAGCGTATGCCAGGTGTCAAAAAACCGTACTATTTTACTTAAATAAGCTTATTTTAAGCCGGTAAGCTTACCGTAAATAAGTAATTTAACCTTCTTACCTACCAGCCAGAGCGCATGGATACTGCACTAATAAAAGAGCTGCTCAACAATTCCACAGCTCCGTCAAAAACTTGTCATTTCTCTGTAGCAAAGCACTTATAGTGTTACCTGCACTTCAGGACAGTAATCCAAAAATATCAAGCAGGAGCAACACACAGATGAAAGCAAAAATCCTGTTGCCTCTTGTACTCGGTTTACCGGTTTCAGCACTCGCTGATGACTTGTTTATTTCCGAATACATAGAAGGCAGCTCAAACAATAAAGCGATAGAAATTCATAATCCCACAGACACTGCCATTGACCTGAGAGGTTATCGTCTGGAAATCTATTCAAATGGCAGCACCACCGCAGGTACCACTATTGCCTTATCTGGCATGCTTGCGGGCGGCGATGTATACGTAGTAGCTGATGACGGCGCCGATGCCGCTATTCTGGCTGTAACCGACCTGACCAGCACCAGCTCTTTCTATAATGGTGATGATGCCATACTGCTGGTGAATGGCACCGCTGTGGTAGATAGTTTCGGTCAACTTGGTGTTGATCCGGGCAGTTACTGGGAATCCAACGGCGTCAGAACGCAAAACCAAACACTGGTGCGTAAAGCTTCAGTCACCTCTGGTGATATCAATCCTGATGACGCTTTCGACGTCTCACTGGAATGGGAACAGTTTGCTCAGGACGACACCAGTAATTTAGGTGCTCACAATGGTGGTGGCGACACAGGCGGTGGTGACGATGGTGGCGATCTGACCGGCGTTTGCACTAACTGCCCGGATTTGGACAAAGTGGCCGATGCCAGCACTTTCGATCCGGTTAGCTATTACGCACCGGTACAAACCGAAATCGACGCCAACTCGCCGGTCGAATTTATCAAATTGGCGCTCAACACGGTTATCAGTGCCGACCATACCGTACTAAGCTACAGCGAGGTCTGGACTGCGTTAACCGAAACCGACCAAGATCCGGCTAATCCTGACAACGTAGTGTTGTTCTATTCGGGTATTTCACTACCGAAAACCAGCAATCAGTCTGGCGTCAATAATAACGATTTCTGGAATCGCGAACACGTATGGCCTAACAGCCATGGCTTTAGCAGTGATTCCTACGAAGGTTATACCGATATTCATCACCTGCGCCCTGAAGATGTGACGGTAAACGGCTCTCGGGGTAACCTGGATTTTGATTACAGCGACAGTCCGCTCTCTGAAGCGCCTGAAAACCGTATTGACGGCGATTCTTTTGAGCCCCGTGATGCAGTAAAAGGCGATGTAGCGCGCATGATGTTATACATGGATGTGCGCTATGAAGGCTCCGGCAGTGACAGCACTCCTGATTTGGTGCTGGTTAACCGCACTACCGGTCCTGGTGAAGCAGCTTTAGGTAAACTGTGCACTCTGATTGCCTGGCATAATGCCGACCCGGTTGATGCATCTGAAGCGCAACGTGCAGACACTATTTATGAGTATCAGGGTAACCGTAATCCATTCGTAGACCATCCGGAATGGGTTGACCTGTTGTACCCGGCTGCTAGCTGTGATGACGAACCTACCGACCCTGAAGAACCACCGGTGGATCCAGAAGACCCGCCAGTCGGCGGCGCTAGCCCGCTTATCCTGAGCGGTGTCATTGACGCCGATTTAAGTGGCGGATTACCGAAAGCCGTTGAAGTCTTCGCGACTCGTGATATCGCCGACCTTAGTGTTTGTGGTATCGGTTTCGCCAATAATGGTGGTGGTACGGATGGACAGGAATACACTTTCCCGGCTGACTCTGCCCTGGCAGGCGAGCGCATCATCGTAGCATCAGAAACTTCGCAATTTGGCGCCTTTTTTGATAGCACACCAGACTACAATAGCGGCAGCGTATCCATCAACGGTGATGATGCCATTGAATTGTTCTGTGACGGTGAAGTCGTCGATGTGTTCGGTGATCCGGATGTAAACGGTGACTATGAAGCATGGGATTACACCGATAGCTGGGCATACCGCAAATCTAATACTGCGGCCAGCACATCCTTTAATGTTAATGACTGGATCCTGCCTGGACGCTCTGCGTTAGACGGCGAGAGCACCAATGCTACAGCAACTACGCCTTATCCCTATAAAACCTTTACTGCTGTGCAGCCTGAACTGTTTATCTCTGAATATACTGAAGGCAGCGGCTATAATAAGGCCCTGGAAATCGTCAACCTTGGTTCGCAAAGCGTTGATCTGTCGGCGCACAGCTATGTGATCAGTGTTTACTCAAATGGCGGTAACAGCCCATCATTCAGTGTTACCCTAAGTGGTAGTATTGCACCAGGCGATGTATTTGTGGTTTCTCATCCTGACGCAGACGCGCCACTTCCTGCCGTTTCAGACCAGGAAGCCTCGTTAAACTTTAACGGCGACGACGCGGTTGTGTTCTTCAGAGACGGCGAAGTCATCGATGCTATTGGTCAGGTCGGCGTAGATCCGGGCTCCCAGTGGGGCACGGGTGATACCAGCACCAAAGACAATACCCTGCGTCGCCTGCTTTCGGTAACTACCGGCGACACTAACGCAGACGATACCTTTGACCCGTCTGTTGAATGGGAAGGCTTCCCGAATAACACCCTGGATCACTTCGGTATCTATGGTGATGGTGACCCGGGCGATCCTGGCGAACCGGGTGAAGAGTTTGGCGCCTGTTATGACTCAGCAACTTATATCAGTGCTGTCCAGGGCAGCACCGACACGTCACCTCTAAGCGGACAAACCGTGATAGTAGAAGGTGTTGTTACGGCGGTATTCCCCGATTTAGGCGGCTTCTTTATGCAGGAAGAAGACGCAGACCACGATGCCGACCCACTAACTTCTGAAGGTCTGTTTGTTGAACTGGCAGACCTGCCTTCTGGCCTGCAGGCATCAGACGTTGTCCGCGTTCAGGGCAATGTGGCAGAACAATATGGTCGTACCATTTTGTCCACTGTTACCGAGTCTGCAATCTGTGGTACTGGCGCTGTGACAGCAACGATAATCAGTCTGCCTCAGGACAGCAGCGACGGTTTTGAATCAGTAGAGAACATGCTGGTAGTAAACGACACCAGCTGGGATATCTCAGACACCTACAGCTTCATTCGTTATGGCGAAATTCTGGTCTCTAATGGCCGTCTCTACAACCCGACCCAACTGTTTGATGCAGGCAGTCAGGAAGCCATTGATTATGCCGACTTTAACGCCCGTAACCAGTTGATCATCGACGATAATCGCGATGGTTCTGACAATGCGGCGCCATTACTGTCTATCGGTGATGTAGGTCCTTATAATCCGCTACGCTCTGGCGACAGTGTCTCCCGGGTTGAAGGGATTATGGATTATGGTTTCAGTGCTTACCGTATTCGCCCGGTCACTGACGTTACCGTGGTAAATACCAATGTGCGCAATGACTCGCCGATCATTGCCGACGGGAACCTGCGGGTTGCCAGCTTTAACGTTCTGAATCTGTTTAACGGCAATGGCGATGGCACTGGCTTCCCAACCAGCCGTGGCGCCGACAGTTTCTCTGAATATGAGCGTCAACTGGCAAAAATCGTTAATGCGATTGTCGCTATTGATGCCGATGTGCTGGGTTTAATGGAAATTGAGAACGATGGCTACGGCAGCACCAGTGCGATTGCTCAGTTGGTTGATGCGATTAATGCACAAATGGGCGCTGGTACTTATGAGTACATCAGTGTGGGTAACGGTATTGGCACCGACGAAATTGCAGTAGGTATTATTTATAAACCTGCGGTAGTAACGCCGGAAGGTGCGCCTGAGCTACTAACTTCTGCGAACAGTATCGTTGATACCGATGGACCACTGTTTGACGATTCACGTAACCGTCCTTCACTGGCCCAGGCGTTTGTTCACAGCGAAACCCGCCAGACCATTGTAGTGGATGTTAACCATCTTAAATCCAAGGGTTCAAAATGTGGTAACGGTGACGACGACACAACAACAGGCCAGGGCAATTGTAACCTGACCCGCACCCGTGCCGCTCAGGCACTGGTTGTCTGGTTAAACGACACTTTCCCGGATATGCCATTTACCGTACTGGGTGATTTGAACAGCTATGGCATGGAAGATCCGATTCAGGTCCTGACCGAAGCGGGCTTAACCGATACGGCACGCACCATTCTGGGCGATACCGCTTACAGCTATACCTTTGACGGCTTAGTTGGCAGCCTAGACTACCAGCTGGTTAATACCGCTATGGGCGAATGGTTAATCGATGCCACTGAATGGCATATCAATGCTGACGAACTGAGTATTCTGGATTACAACGAAGAATATAAAACCGCCGACTTCCTTAATGAGCTGGTGTTCCGTGCATCAGACCATGACCCGGTAGTCGCTACTTACCAGTTGGACATGGCGCCACTACCAGGCGACATGGATGGTGACTTCGATGTTGATCTGCTTGATATCCGGGCTTTCCAGATGGCTATTGTTCGTCGTCTGCCGCTAGGCATGGAATATGATTTTAACAATGATGGCCGCGTCAATATGCGTGACCTGGTTGCCATGCGCGCGCTGTGTACCCGCCGTGGTTGCCGTCCTTAATTGAAAATGGAGTAACAAATAATGAAGAAGTTTTTATTAACCCTGGCCAGTCTGGTTGCGTTTAGCAGCCAGGCAGCGGTCATCTCGGTAGACCTTGCCGATAGTGAAATTGCCGTGGGAGACACCACCACCGTTAATATTACCGGTGAGTTCGACAGCCAGACGGAAGCTTTTGATTTTGCTTTGCTGAGAGTGTTCTTCGACAATAGTTCACTACTGGTTGATTCACTGAGCCTGGCATCAGATTTGCCGTCAGATGATGTGAATTTTGACCCCTACGTTGAGTTATATGAAAACGCCGGTGATGTAACCATGGGCTGGACCAGCTCATCTGCCGGTACCTATACTAACCCGGCTCCTTTTTCACTGTTCAGTTTTGACGTAACAGCTACGGCTGAGGGTGTGTTCGATTTTACTTTCGATACAACAGACATGCTGAACTTTGATTTTTTTGACTCGGCTACCTTCGATCCTATCTCATACGAGATAAACCAAGGCAGTTTAACCGTAACAGAGGGTGTATCATCTGACGTTGCAGCACCGCAAACTGCCCTGCTGCTAGCCTTGGCCTTAGGCGGTCTTGTGGTCGCTCGTCGTCGCAGCTAATCAGGCTTACCTAAACTATTTAAAACCCCGCCCTGGCGTAATGCCGATCAGTTAAGAAATTTATACTGATCGGTTGACCGATCTTTCTACGGGTTCACAATCCGATATCAGTCTCTGGTATCGGATTTTTTTATGTCTTTACTTACACACCTCGATGATACATTTGGTCATGCAGAAGATTTGAATGCTATCGATAAACTGATGTCTTTCGTTGACCCCGAACTTCTCCAGCAAGCTTATGAATTATCGGGTGTAGCGACCGTCAGGCGTCGACGATTACCTCTGGATTCGGTTGTTTTTACCATTGTTGGTATGAGTCTTTTCCGTAACGACCCTGTCTGGGACATTGCGAATAAACTCGATGTTTCACTACCGGGTAAAAATCGTTTTGTTGCGCCTAGTGCGGTGGTACAAGCGCGCCAACGACTGGGGGAAGATGCCGTCGGGCACACTTTTAAACTGATGGCACAGCGGGCATTTGGTGAGTACGCTTTTGAGCAGTGGTGTGGTTTAAATGTACTGGCGGTTGATGGCGTGATGTTTCGTACTCAGGATACTACGGAGAACCTTAATGCATTTGGTTGTGACCGGAATGCCAAGGGTGATAATCCGTACCCGCAGGTACGCATGTGCAGCCTGATGGAAACGTCCAGCCACCTTCTTTTGGCCAGTGAATTTGATAGTCGTAATGTAGGAGAGATGTCCCTCGCTGAACGGCTTATCCCTTCGGTGCCTGATAACTCTCTGACCCTGTTCGACAGAGGCTATTACTCGCTGGGATTACTCTACTTGTGGATGACTAAAGGGGTCAACACGCACTGGATGCTCCCTGCACGTAAAGATTTACAATACACAGTAAAACATCAACTAAGTGAAGATGATGCTATTGTCACACTGAAAACTTCTCCTCAGGCTAGGAAGAAGTTCGATGGTTTACCGGAAACCATCGAAGCGAGACTGACCAGCTACGAAATCGACGGAAAGACCTATCGGGTGCTTAGTTCAATGGTTGATGCGATGCAGTTTCCCTATGAAGACGTTGTTGATGTGTATGTTCAGCGCTGGGAAATAGAGTTGGGCTTCAGGGAAATGAAACAGACTCTGCATCAGGCAAAACTAACGCTTCGTAGTAAGAAACCTGAGATGGTGCGTCAGGAACTGTGGGGACTATTGCTCGCCTACAACCTGATTAGGATGATGATGCTAGATGCAGTAAAAGACATACCGGATTTATCTCCCTCTCGACTTAGCTTCGGACTCTGCATGAGACATATCATTGTGTTCTTCCTGACCACTATCCCAGACACAGTGACCAAACTGCCAGTTCACTATGAATACCTGATGGAATCGTTGAGGATGATGAGGTTACCGGACAAACGACCTGACAGGTATTATCCACGAGTGGTAAGGAATAGACCGGCTAAATACCCCTCAAAGAAAAATGCCAGTCAGCTTAACTGACTGGCATTACGCCCTGGCGGGGTTTTTTATTATCTGTATTTATCGCTGACTGATCAGGTAATCGACTCATCCCGTACAACTGGCTTAATCCAAACAATGAGCATGCATGTTTCAATCACTCCCGGGGTTTGTTACCCTGCTTGCATGCTGCCTCAGACCAATTCAGGATCGAATAATGAGCAATGCCAGGCTCCTCCGGTTAGCACCGGTACTTTTGTTAGTGTCCGGCACGGCACAGTCAGCCGATGACTTCCCGGTCAATATCGGCGGCCATGTGCGCCTCAATTACAGTTATCAGGACTGGCAGGAAGTTGAATTGCGTGACGGCTTTGGTTTTGAGTCACTCAAATTAACCGTCTCCGGTGAAACCGACCAGTTCAGCTATAAAGCAGATTACCGCTGGTATGAAAATACCGACTTTAACACCGTGCGCTATGCCGACCTGACTTATCACTACGACGACCGCACCAGTGTGTCAGCCGGGATCACCAAGGTGCCCTTCGGTTTATTGCCCTTCGCCTCAAACAGCTTTTGGTTTTCCATCAATTACTATATTGGCTTCGAGGATGACTACGACCCTGGCGTGGTAGTGCAATACGAGAAATCTAACTGGGATATTCGCGCCGGCTACTTCTTTAATGATGAGTACAATGATGCCGGCCGGTTTGGTCGCTACTCTTTCGATATTGCCGATAACGGTGAGTTTCGTAATCAGGAAGATGGCCAGTATAACCTGCGGATAAGCTATACTGCCGGGTTGATCCGCGGCGCTACTACCGAGTTTGGCGCGTCCTGGCAAGCCGCTAACGTACTCAATCTGGATACTCTGAACGAAGGTGATATGAACGCTTATGCCCTGCACCTTCGCCATACCCAGGGCCCGCTGGGCGTTGCCCTGCAATATACCGATTACGATTATGATCTGCCGCACCACAAGATCAGGCAACTGACCGTCTCGCTTTGTCTGCTTTTGATTTTCCTTTCCTTACTGCCTCCAAAGCGCACAGTTACACCGCGGCAGTGAGTTATGAATTACCATTCAGAGTAACCGGCCTGTCGCCGATTAAATGCTATTCCGAATACGGGGCGGTTGAGCCTGATGTGGCGGCTGGTCTGCGCTCAACGCAATGGGTTAATGGTTGCAGTTTTGGCTGGCGCGCGTTGTATTTCTATGTGGATAGCATTCAGGGTAAAAACATGTGGTTTTCCGGCGGTTCCGGCATTGGTCTGGACCTTGGCGGTAATCAGGACTCCACCCATCGTTTAAATATCAGTTTAGGCCTTTATTTTTAGTGACCGTTATGAAAAATCTTATTTTAATGCTGTCCCTGCTTTTTGCAGTTGTAAATAATGCCTCAGCTCACGCGTGGCGCACACTCACCATTGCCACCACTGAATATCCGCCCTATACCTCCACGGACATGGAGCACAATGGCTATATAAACCATATTATCAGTGAGGCGTTCTTACGGGTTGGCGTAGACGTGGTGTACGAAACCATGTCCTGGGAAGATGCCATTGCAAGTGCCAAAAACGGCCGCTATGACGCTGTGTCATATGCTAACTTCACCCGGGTTTACAGTGTTGATTTCTGGCAGAGCGAGCCTATCACTTCAGAAAGCCTGGTGTTTACGGCGAATGAAGAACTTTCTCTGGATCAGTGGGAAAACCTGCAACAACTTGAGCAATACAAAATAGGCGTCACCAAAGGGTACGCTTATACCGATGAACTCTTTGCGTTTTTTAAGCAGGCGCCCAATACCGTCACCGTTGATACCGACAAAGACGGCCTCAATGCGGTGATTGCCAACGATATTCAATTGTTTCCCATCGATGAGCTAACCGCCTGGTATTTACTGGAACGGGATTTCACCACCTTCGACCGTGACGAAATAAAAATGCTCAAGCCGTTTATCTCTACCGTGACAACCCACTTACTTATTCCGCGTAAAAGTCAGGATGGCGAGTTAATTTTAGCCTTGTTCAACAAAGGTCTGCGCAAGTTAGCAATGGAAGGTAAACTCGACCGCTATAAAACTTTACTGCGCGAAGGCTACTACCAACACCCCGACAAACCGGTGAATTTCGATCGACGTTAAGCTTTAAAATGCTGCCTGTTAAGGCAGCATTTTTAGCGCCAGCTCGCGGGTATGGGAAAGAAGCGCTGCATCACCGACTTTGCCATGGCCGGGAACCACCTTCTGCACCTCCGGAAAGTAATCAGTTACCCGGCTGACGGACTCTGGCCACGCGCGCACGTCACCTTCTGCGGTATACCCCAGCGAAAAGGTCGCCTGTTCACGAATAAAACAACCACCGAACAACAGGTTATGTTTTTTCACCCACACTACGCTGTTGTCCAGCGTATGGCCCGGCCCCGGGTAAAATACTTCAATCATCTCAGGTACTACCCACGCGTTGTCGCTAAAAGTATGTTGAGCGGGCGTTTCGCCATTCTGAGTTAAGTACTCATTAGTTAACTCAAACGTCCATGAGGGGATATTTTTGCTGTGAAAACGTGCCAGATGCCCGCCGGCATCCTCGTGCGAATGAGTGACGACCACGGCCTCAAGACTCAGCCCCTGCGACTCAAGCCAGCTAAACAGCGTATCCACATCACTGTTGTCCCAGGGTGTGTCGATTAAAACCGCTTTATGCGGCGCTGTCTGCACAATTAAACCATTGCCGCTTACCAGTCCAAAACCTTCTACAGCACGTTCAGAGCGCAGCAGGTACATCCCGTCACTCAACGGCGTTACCGTCAGGTTCGCAGCCAGTGCCGGTAACGAAAGGACGGGCATCAGTAAGAGTATGGCAATACGCTGCCACAAAGCACGGTTTGGCATGGTTAAGTTTCGCTTCAGTTATTGTTCAGCCTGATTTTCGCAAACTGTTTATACAGTCATTGCAGAGACAACAGGGTGAATGGACTATGAAAAATCAAAGAGTAACACAGACTATACTGGCTGCGACGCTGATGTCACTGAGCTTTATCGCGTTTTCATCTGCCGCCTCGGGCAAAGAGGTGGCGGTCAGTGAAACCATCAATACGCCTGAACTCAATGCCGCCGATAATGTGCCGACCCGGGTGAAAAAGAAAGATCTCAGTAGCATTGCGGGTAAATCAGGCGAGCAGCTTCGCACTGCCACTCACAGTGTTGACTACTGGTTTTATGATGCCTGGATGACACTCTATACCGACCGTGATTACGATGGATACTACGCCAGTTTCGACCTTGAATTTGACGCCGACACTAACTATTACCAGGCACCGGTTTACGCCATTGTGTATCTGGGCACCAACGACTATTACGAAGCATTTCATGTCACGTCGGTATTTAACCTGTATAGCGACAGCAGTGATGACTCAGTGCTGCTGGAAAGTGAGTTAGTTAGCGGGTACCCCAGTAACGACTACGATATTTTGATTGAGTTAATCGATGCGCAAACCGATCAGGTATTGGCCACTATTGATGCCTATGAAGATGCCGATTTATCTTATCAGAGTATGGAAAGTTTCGACTATGACCGGCCGGTAACGTCAGAAGTAGTAGTAGAAACCCACGCTGGTAGCTGGAGTTTGTGGATGAGCCTGGGCCTGCTCGGCCTGATTTTATGGCGCCGCAGGTAAGTAACCTAAGTCAACAACGTAAAACGGGGCCATGGACCCCGTTATGCTTTAATAACCATTTATTAAGGACAGTTGCCTGCAAACCACACACTGCCATCGGTTGAGTACAAGGTTGATGTCCCCCAGGTCGAACCCGCCAGTGGATCATCCGAGCCGCTGGCAAAATAATCCGGCGCATAGTAGTAGCCAGTGCTGTAAGCTCGGCCAGCTACTTTGTGATAGTAGTTTGCTGTAGTGTATTCGGCACAGGTAGCCGGATCACCGCCGGTATCACCGCCGGTATCACCGCCCGAGCCATCATCGCCAGAGCCGTCATCACCGCCACTACCGCCATCAGAACCAGTGCCGCTGCAAGCCTGAACCGGACCGGTACAGGAAGCATCGTCATCCTGCCAAACACACATACCACCACTCTGGGTTTGCTCGGTAAGCTTAAAGGTATCGGTTGAGTATTCCAGATAGCAGGTAGAGTAGCCGGTATAATCGAGACGACCAGCGCTGATATGCTGATCAAGCGTAGCAGTCACGCCAGCATCAATGTCTACCGTCAGCTGTATGTTGCTGCTTAGGCCACTGACGTCGATAGCCGTTACCGTAATAGTTTGCCCACCGCCTGGCAGATCGCAGGCTTCGGCGCTAAAGGAAAGTCCATCCACACTGGCGTTTTGGGTACCGGTCGCGAAGGTGACTTCCACTGTAGTAAGGTCCTGGTTTTCGTCGTAAACCGAACCGGTCACCGTTGCACACTGCCCATCGGCATCCACCAGCACATCAGATAACACTGGTGCAGCAGGCGGCGGTGGCGGGCCAACGCGCACACTCACGGTGCTGGCCTCAGACACAGCACCAACATCGTCACTGGCTGTCACCGTTACAAAGTACAAATCGTCTGGCAGGGTGGCCGAGGTTACCGAGAAACTATCATCACTTTGGGTCGACGCCGAATACTGATAGGTATCGCCACTATTATTGGTGATCAGCACATCAACATTGTCCACGTAACCTTCAGCGTCGGTGGCGTTCCCGGTAACAATCAACTGACCACTGCTTTGTGAAGCGGTCACCGAAGATAACTGCGGAGGCTGGTTTCGATCGACCCGTTTATTATTCTCACTGAAATATTCCCCCAGGTACATCGCATAGTTAATGCCAGTGCCACTCACGTAGGAACCGCTTGCACCGGCACCGCCCGACCAGGAGTGATCCACACCATTAAGCCAGACCATGGATACCCGACCTTCTTCCCACAGGTATTCCTCGGCGGTACGCGAGCCACTGCCAAGGAGGTTGCTGCCAGGCAACTCACTAACCCCATAGGCGCCAGCCATCCCCTCAGCATTTTGACGGTTGTAACAGGTATCAACGGTGGTGTCAGCATCGCCATGTGCGATAGATGCGATCTGGTCATCAAGCGAGCCGCTGTAACTTCCCGCATACTGTTGGCATCGCTGCGCGACGTTGGCGTATTCACAGCTGCCTATCGCGCCGCTGGAACTGGTGCCAATACTGGGTCCGGCACTCACGCCAACCCCGGCAAATACGTCCGGTGCAATACACGCCGTAGTATTGGCAAAGGCCGCGCCGGAAGACAGTCCCGCCACGTACACCTGGTCTTCATCAATGGCGTAGCCGCTGTTAGCTTTCATCGACGACACCAGCGACAGGATATTGGCATAATCACCAGCAGAGCGGGATTTGGTGCCCTGCCAGTAGGACCAGCAACCAAAACCCGCCTTATTCATTGCATCAGGAACCGCTATAACCATCCCATAACTTTCCGCAGCATCTTCAAGATTTGCAGAAAGGTATGCGTCTATGGATTGTGTGCAGCCGTGAAGTACGACTAGCAGCGAGCGTCCCTGCCCTATTGGTGATAGCGAATCCGGGGTATAAACGTGTACCTTATTAAAATTACCTACTGCCACATTCTGTTGCCAGTTGCCCGCCTGAGCAGGTAAAGCCAGCGTGGCAGACAGCAGTGTCCCTGCTACCAGTAGTTTATTGTTAAACGTCATATCTCCACCTTCTTCTTTTTGTGTTCACCAATTGTTAAATCATTGTTGATAATTTGTTAAACAAATCCTGTAGCACTTTCGTACTGTGCATTTTTAGCGGGGGCGTAACCGGTTTTCAGCTTAAAAGCAGGACCAAAGTAGTAGATGACACTAACCAAAGTAGCAGATATCAGATAACGCTAGTCTGCCCATCTCCAGTATAATGTTACGGGTTTGTAAATTATGTGCGGTACGGCTGAGCAATATGAATGCTTCCAACAAGATCACACTGACAATTGTTCTGATTTTCACTGCGGTGTTCAGTTTGCTGGCGATCGCGATGTTCTATCAGGCCAGAGCAGATATCAGCGACGAAGGCGAAGCCGCGCTACAGTTGGCAGAAACCCTGGCGCAAACCAATCTGGACAGCGAGACCCTGACTGGCATTTTACAAAACAGCCGTCACCTCACTGTTATTGACCAACCTGAAGGCTCTGCTCCACTGACACTTACCGGCCCGCTGGAAAAATGGCTGGCACCACCACCAGCAAGCACTACTATCCATTCAGCCTCAGGAGAACCCATTACCGTAATCGCTAACAGCGCGGCTGAGTTAGATGAAATTAGCGCTACCCTGGGGAATGTGTTTTGCATTTTCGTGATGGCACTGTTACTGACGCTTTTTACCCTGCGTTATGCGGTAAATACCCGCCTCAAGCCACTGGCCGAGCTCTGTCAGGGGCTGGATTCCATTCAGTCGGGCCAGTTCAGGTTGTCGGCGGCGTCAACTGATATTGCCGAAATCCACAGGTTGATTGAGCATTACAATAAATTAATCAGCTCACTGGCCAGCAAAGACACCCAGGTTGCCGGGTTACGTCAACGCTTGTCGGCGCTGCAGGAAAATGAACGACGGCTGCTGGCCAGAGAACTCCACGATAATCTTGGTCAGCTGATCACAGGCATTACAGTACAAACCTATATGCTTGAGCAGCAAAAACAAAATCCCGATTTCATTGTTAAAGCCTGCGCCACTATTCAGCAACAGTGTGACGCTGTGCATCAAGGGATGAAGGATTTAACTAACCAGCTTTACCCGGTCTTTTTGAACAAACTGGGGTTAACCACCTCTATTGCACAGATGATTCAGACCTGGCAGGACATTCATCAAATTGAAGTAAGCTGGTTACCCGATGCTGCCACCCTTGCCAGTAACCTCAACCGTGACACCCAGATTTATCGCATCACGCAGGAAATATTTAATAACATTGCCAAGCACTCCCATGCCACCGAAGTAACCATTGGTTTAACCACTACCCACGACCAGCTGACTCTGTTTGTGCGCGATAATGGCCGGGGCTTTAATCCACAGCAATCAAAAACCACCGGGCTGGGGCTGGAATCGATGCATGAGCGGGCCTCATTGCTGGGCGGTACACTTAAACTTGATACCCATGCTAAAGGGACGACGGTTACTCTTGTCGCACCTTTGCAACTACAGGATGATCTCCGCTATGAATATTCTGATCGTTGACGACCACGCTGTAGTCCGCCAGGGCTATAGTGCGCTACTGACCATGATGCTGCCTGATGCCGTTGTCAGCGAAGCCGAGAATGCCCAGCAAACGCTGAAAGCACTGGCCGCTACAGATATTGACCTGGTTATTCTCGACATTAATCTGGAAAACGCCAGTGGGCTGAACCTGGCCGGTCGGCTACTAAAACGCTGGCCACGGCTTAAGATCATCTTCTTCAGTATGTTTGACGAACCCTCTGTAGTGAACCGTGCAATTCAGACCGGCGCTAAAGGGTATCTGAGCAAGCGCAGCAAGCCAGAGGTGATGGTTGAGGCGATTAAAGCCGTACTCAATGGCAAACGCTACATTGAGCACAATATTGCTATTCAACTGGCCACCCACCAACTCAATGATGCAGACGACAGTTGCAAACAACTCACCCAGCGCGAGTTTGATGTATTTTTAGGTATCGCTAAAGGCCTCGATCGGGCTCAGTTAGCCGACGAACTCAACGTCTCCAGTAAAACCGTTTCGAATACCCTCACCCAGTTAAAAGCCAAGTTACAAATCAGCACGCACGCAGAACTGGTGCACCTGGCTATTGAGCAGGGCTACCTTAAAGTGGCTGTGTAGCGTGCCTCACAGGATAGTAAAATAGGACTCCAGCAGTTCAATGGCCTGGCGTGTTTTAACCGGCATTGTCGGATAATCAGCAACAACCGCAAACACCTGATAATCCGGTAATTGCCAGTCTGGCAGCAAATCAACCAGCTCACCGTCGGCCAGATAGTGCTGAACTTCCTTTTGCGGTAACACCGCAAAGCCCAGTCCATCCACGGTAAACTGAATAAGCGCCTGCATCGAATTGACACTGAGCCTGGGTTGCGCCAGCAGATAACGCTCATCATGCGGTCCGCTCAGCTCGTGTACAGGCAGGTGATCGTAAGCAATAAACGGATGTTGTTTTAATTGCTCCGGGTGCGATAAAGACTCTGTGCTTAACGGATGAGAGGGGGCAACGCATAACACCTGTGACCAGGTGGCAAGCTGATAGGATTTAAACCCTTCTTTATCAACCGGTGTAAACCCCAACGCCAGATCGGCGCCACTGGCAACGATATCGTCATAGCCTTCGCCCAGGGTTACCGCAACGGAAATGCGCTCAGAGCTCTGCAGTAATTGGCGCAGTGGCTTACTCAATAATCCCCCGCCAAAGCCTTCGGGTGCGAGGATCCTCAGTTCACCGGAAGCTGAATGCAGCAAGGCGTCGATTTCCTGCTGTCCCTGTTGAGCAGTGGCAAGTAACTCCTGACTGGTGCGGTAGTAAATCCGCCCGGCTTCAGTAAGGCTAAGATGGCGGGAGTTACGATTGACCAGTTGCTGGCCGATATCTTCTTCCAGCTTACGCAGCTGCTGGCTTATGGCCGACACGGTCATGTGTAACTGCCTGGCAGCCACACTCATGTTGCCACAGTCAGCAACGGTTAAAAACACTTTCAGGGCGCGGGTAAACTTAACGTTCATAGAAATTCATTTTTGCTAAACACACCGTTTAATATTAGTCGATTGCAGATAACTGACCCCGATCTTATCCTAAATAACAATCATTCTCACTAAGATTTTTACTGTTATATGCAATTATCCAAGATGTCCCTGGCACTTTGCTGTGCTTTCGTTTCCTCAGCTGTACTGGCTGTTTCTCCCGATAATGAAGAACTGGAAAAAATTGTGGTGACCGCTTCCGGCTCTGCACAAATGCTCAAAGAAGCGCCCGCCTCCATCAGTGTGCTCGATAAAGAAGACCTGAGTGAAAGGTTTTATCGGGACCTCACCGATGCCATGACTGATATCCCGGGCGTAATTGTGACCGGCGGCGGTGACAGAGAAGATATCAGCCTGCGAGGAATGGGCAGCCAGTATACCCTGATCCTGGTGGATGGTCAGCGTCAGACCTCACGCGAAACAAGGCCCAACAGCGACGGCCCGGGTGTTGAAGGCGCCTGGATCCCGCCGTTATCGGCAATAGAACGCATCGAAGTTATCCGCGGCCCTATGTCTTCTTTATACGGTTCAGATGCCATTGGCGGTGTGATTAATATTATCACCAGCAAAACCCCGGATGAATGGCGCGGTGAAGTACGTTTAGATGCTACTATTCAGGAAGACAGCGACTCAGGTAATCAATACCAAACCACGTTCTTCACCGCCGGGTCCCTGATCCCCGGCAAACTCGGCTTGCAGCTTTATGGCCAGTATACCCAGCGCGAAGAAGACAACATCGTCGATGGCTTTCGCGACCGTGACCATAAAAACATCAGTGCCAAACTGGCCTTTACCCCCAATGATAATCACGAGTTTGTGCTTGAAGCCACCCATACCATGCAGGAAATTAACGCGACCCTGGGTAAAACCGTTGCCCCCCTGGCCGAAGGTGAAGAATGCGGCCGTCGCGGTTGTCCGGCATCGAGCATGACCGAGTATGACCGTACAAACCTTTCACTCAGTCACACCGGTTACTGGGGCTGGGCAACCTCGCAAACTTATATCAAACAAGATGAGTTTGATAATGAATCGCGGCAAATGTACGTTAAAAACCTCGATGCTCAAACCATGTGGGCCATTCCGCTCAACGATCTGCTGAGCTTGAGTGCTGGCGGCGCTTATTTTGAGGAAGAACTCAATGATCAGACCAGCAACCAGATCAGCGAACTATCCCTGGTGGATGGCAATCAATGGTCGGTGTTTGCCGAAGGGGAATGGAAACTCATTAAGGATTTCGCGATTACTACCGGTTTACGCTACGACGACGACCAGAACTATGGCGGCCAGTTAAGCCCCCGTTTATATGGGGTGTGGCAAATCAGTTCAACAACCATTTTAAAGGGTGGCATATCCACTGGCTTCAGGGCGCCGAACCTACGCCAGACTAATCCTTCGTGGGGGCAAATCAGTCGCGGCGGTAATATTTATGGTAACCCGGATCTGGAAGCTGAATCGTCGGTGAGCTATGAGCTCGGCTTGTATCAGGATTTTGGAAAGGACACCACGGTCTCTGCCACAGTGTTTTACAACGAGTTTGAAGACCGTATTACCCGCATTCAGTGCCCGGCAGACCTGTGCAGTGACGGGCCTAACGATTTCGGTTCAGCCCCCACCACCTATATCAATATCGATGAGGCCATCACCCAGGGATTTGAAATGAGTGTGCAGGCTAAACTCACCAAAGCCATTGAGTTTAATGCCAACTATACCTATACCGACTCGGAACAAAAAACCGGTGAGTATGCTGGTAGCCCGCTCAATCAACTACCCAAACATCTGGTTCAAACCTCTCTGCGCTGGGCCATCAACGATATGACCAGCAGTTGGCTGCGCGTTCACTACCGTGGTGAAGAGAGTCAGCCCACCACGGGTCCGTCGCAGGACAGCTTGATAGCCCCCTCGTATACGCTGGCAGACGTTGGCTTAAACTACGGTTTAACCAACGATATAAAACTCGGCGCCGGTATTTATAACCTGCTGGATAAAGACATTGGTATGGAAGAATACGGCTACGTGGAAGATGGCCGACGTTACTGGCTGTCACTGGCCTGGTCTTTTTAGGGCTTTAGTAAAACTGCCTGCGCCGGTTTATGCCGAGCGCAGGCAGCGCCGGGCTCTGTTATGTCATCAGGTTTATGTCATCAGCCGAATTAATGGGTCAACCACCTTAATTGCAATTGATTCTCAATACCATTTAGATTAAGGTTTTGATTTTCGTCTTGCAGAGCAACCAGGATATTATTTCAGGAGATTTTACGTTGTTAAAAGATACCCCCTGCTTATTGCCGCGTTACGGCAAGAAAAGCCGTCCCAACACTTTGTTGAATAAGCTGTACCGGCTGGCCCTGCCGCTAGTATTGCCGCTAGGGTTGCTCAGCACAGCCATGACAGCCCAGGCCAATGAGCTTGAAATCACATTACCGGCCTTGAATGTAGCCGAATACCACGCCCCTTACGTTGCCGCATGGCTGGCTGATGAACGTGGCAAGCGCGTAGTGGATATTGCCGTATGGTACGACACCGACATGGCCAATAGCGAAGGCGAAAAATGGCTCAAGGACTTACGTATGTGGTGGCGGCGTAGCGGTCGCAGTGCCAGCATGCCCATCGATGGTGTCAGTGGCGCTACCCGCCGACCGGGCACCTCGAGCATCGCGCTCGACGGCCGTTTCGATGATGTACCGGCTGGCGACTATTTTGTTTGGGTTGAAGCCGCGCGCGAACTCGGTGGCCGTGAAACGCTTAAAGTCCCGGTATCACTCCCGGTAAAACAAATAGTTAATACCCGTGCTGAAGGTCAGCACGAACTCTCTTCTATAAAATTAATCATGGAGCCTGCACAATGAAGAAATCACTATTAATCGGTGCCACCGCTCTGGCCCTGACTCTGGCCAGCCCGTTCAGTCAGGCCCACCGGGTGTGGATAAAGCCATCTACCACTTCTGTTTCTGGTGACAGCGAATGGATCACCTTCGATGTGGCCGTGGCCAACGGTATCTTTCATCCGGATCATTTTGCTTATCCGGCCGAGCGTTTATCTGTTGTCTCACCCACCGGCAAGCCGGTAGACATTCAAAACCAGCAAAAGCTGCGCTACCGCAGTGTATTTGATGTGGAGCTGACTGAGAGCGGCACCTACAAAGTGTTTAATGCCTCACAGTCCTTAGTGGCGTTCTGGAAAGACGCAGACGGCGAGCGCCATTTCTGGCCCGGGCGTGGTAAAACCGGCACGGTAGAGGAGTTTTACGAGGCAGTACCGCAGGATGCCGATGACCTGAACGTAATGGAAACCGCTAACCGCCTGGAAACCTATGTCACGCTGGGCGCACCAACGGCCGACAACAATAAACTCACCGGCAAGGGGCTTGAGCTCAAAGCATTAACCCACCCCAACGACGCTTACACCGGAGAGCCCATTGATTTTCAGTTCTTTATGAGCGGCGATAAAGCCCAGGGCACTAAAGTGATTGTGGTCAAAGACGGCGAGAAGTATCGCGATACCGCCGGTGGTGTAGAAGTGACGGCCAACAAAGAAGGCAAAATCAGCCTGCAATTCGATGAGCCGGGCATGTACTGGCTGGAAGCCGAGTACGAAGACGACAAAGCCACAGCGCCGGCTAAAAAGCGCCGCGCCAGCTACGTATTGGTGTTTGAAGTCCTGCCACTTTAAGACTTATTCTTCAACTCAAAGAAAAAGCGCGTAACTCCAGGATACGCGCTTTTTTGTATCTCTGACCAGCGCTTAACTACCAGCTGTAGGTGGCGCTCAGCATATAATTACGTGGTCTGCCCGGAAAATAGCGATCGCCACCAAATGAAGTAAAATCGGCGCGTTCGGCGTAGGCGGTATCCAGCAGGTTATTGACTCTGGCATACAGGGTGAGCTCGGGCGTTAACTGCCAGGAAGAACGCAAATTCACTAACTCATGGCCTTCGTACTCGTGCAGATTCTCCGGGTCGGTGTAGTACTCACCAACGCGGTTTACTTCCAGCTCAGCGCGCACTTGCGGCGTGAAGTTATAGCCTATTCGCACATCGGCAATGGTGTTGGGCGCTGTGTCAATGTCGTTACCGTTTATATTAACGCCACCGAGTTCCTGATTATAGCGGTAAGTGTGACTCGCCAGGGTTGCCGCCAATGCAACATCCAGGCGCTGACTGGCCTGCCAGCGCAGTTCCAGCTCCACTCCGGTATGTCGCGACTGACCATCACTAACATTAAAGAAGTTACTGTCGCGGAAAATAAAGTTGTCTTTATCCATGTAATAGGCAGCAAGGGTATAGCTTAAGCCGGGGTAATTCCCTTTTACCCCAAACTCCAGGTTACGCGCTTCTTCCGAATTTAGATCCGCGACCTGCTGAGCACGCTGCAAACGATACAATTCGGTGGCCTGAGGCGCGCGATAGCCTAGTGAATAGTTAGCATAAAACTGCGTACTATCGGAGTAGAGATAGGTAGCACCCAATTTGGGGGAGGCATTAGTAAAGCTGTTTTCACTGCTGGGTGGTCGCGAGTACCGGCAGCCGCCCATAGCGCAGGCTGTACCATCTTCCTTAAGCCGCCCCGAATTCATATTATTGGTATAGTCATAATGCATATATTCGTAGCGCAGACCTGCACTCAGCAACCAGCTGTCATTGCGCCACAACAACTCACTGAAGGCAGCAATCAACGACGCATCCACATCGTAATCATAATGTTTACCCGCCGGAATGGTGGCAACCAGAAACGCCGAGCCGGTGGTTGGCTGCTCCTGATATTGTAACAGACTGCCTTGAGTGTGCTCGGCATCAATACCGGCCTTCAGGGTAACGCTGGCTGAAACGTTATGGGTCCATAAACTTTGCACACCCACCCCTTGCTGGCTGTTTTCTTCGGTAGGTTGCCCGGGCAGAAAGTGCATTAAAAATTCCATGTCCTGGTCGCGCATATAGGGCGTTATCGATAGCGTATCGCCGCCGTTTAACTGCCACAGTGCTTTGGACCACAGGCGCAACGAGCTGGCGTTACGAAAGGCTTCCGGATTTTCATTTCCCTGCGCAAGCTGAGCGTCTTTATATGCATCGGTACCGGTAATGTAGCCAGCGGTTTCCTGCTCCAGATTGGTATAGGTCAGGCCGGTTGTCAGGGTTAATGACGAGAACGCCTGTTCATGACGCAGGTTAAGCTTTTCCTGATCCAGCCCCTCGGCCACCCGATAACCATTGTCCCTGGTTACGCTGGCATTAACTCCTACGCCGCCATCGCCGTAGTGATAACCACTGCGCAGCTTCACCCGGTTGTACCCGTAAGAACCATAGTCATAGCCGAGCAAACCGCCGCCCTGAGTGGTATCCGGGGTGATGACATTAATTACGCCGTGTACCGCATTAGAGCCATACAATGCCGACCCGGACCCTTTAAGTACCTCTACCCGCTCGGCCATTTCAGAATGCGCCTCGAACAATTCGTTAATGTTACAAAAGCCGGCAGCGCGCAGCGGAATGCCATCTTCAGCAGTTAACAGGCCACCACAGGCACCTGCTCCACTAAATACCTGGGAACGCAGGGCTGGCAGGTATTCCTGCCCGTTACCTCGCTGCACCTGAGCACCGGCAATAAATTTAAGCACTTCCTCAATATGCGTCGGCGAAACAAGATTAATATCCTGCTGGCCAACGGCGCTGATGATGACTGGAGCATTGTTGTCGTCAGCGCCGTGCCGGGAACCCGTGGTTGTGATCTGCTCGATATCTGCAGGCAACTGCACTGGTGTTTGCGCGCTGGCGTTAAACGTACCGCTAATGGCACAGGACAGGATGGTTAATGCAGGCAACCAGCCGCTTCGAGGTAACTTGGTCATGGCTTATCTTTTATTTTGATTAATGAAATGCGGCCCGAGTTGAGCCAGCGGTCATGATAGACCTTCATAACCATTAAGAAAACCAATTAAGCCGGTACTTTGCGGTCTGTTTAACTAGTACTTTGTTCCCATTGCGCTCGCGGATAGATGCTGCACTAAGCCTTACTCATTTGCCCGCCGGCAACCAACGGCTGATCGCACGGTAAATGGCAAACACAATGGCCAGTCCGGAGGCGGCCAGAGAAAGTAACAGTAAGGCATGAATAAACAAGCTGCTCCAGTGACTGTGATCGTGCCCATCATGAGCCTGAACAGTGTGGCTCATGGCTAACAGCCCGATAATTAGCCAGCGCCAATCAACCCGTTGCATGATGATCTCCTTGTTTTGTGTTGTTAGTAACCTGATGTAAACCCATCGTATTGATAGGGATTCAGCAATCTTTGTCTTGGCCTGAGCCGGTCGAAGCTGCCATGCTGTTGTTCAAACCGACTCAAACGCTGATGAGCATTTCGACAACCCCAAACCGTGCAGGCTGATTCCCCCTGTTTATAGAAAACTGCCATCATCTGCTGTTTTGCCGAGACTAATACCTGCCAGGCGAGTTGCAGGCTGTTTTCCCGCTCATAAAGCTCGGCGAGATTGTGATAACTCACCAGTAACGCTTCAACAGTGCGGCGTGATACGGGCCACTTTTTTACCAGCGTTCTGGCCAGTTCAATGGCTCTGAAGTAATAAACCAGTGTTATCAGGGTGTGATGCAGTTCAAAGTTATCATTACCTGCCGCTATCACTTCCCGCCACTTAGCGTATGTGGCGTCAGACTGACTCATGATGACCTCCTGAATTAATGCCGGCTGGCACTGCAGTCAGTAAAGGCTGCTATGGCCTGATGAGCAGCCGCTTCCTGATAACTTACCGCGGTAATCAGTTTGGCAACGCGGCGCTGCATGGCCGCCTGGTAATCCAACAGTCCCAGGGCACCGTAGGCGTCACAAATCAGTGTCGACAGGGCAAAAACTTTTTCAATCAGTTGCCGGTTCTGACCCTCCTCTACCTCCAGCAAAATCGCGGTGATATCGAACGCGCAACCTAAGTAGGGAATACATTCACGATACTCACCGTCGTAAAACAGGGTCGTGCCCTGAAACTCATCCCGGGCTAAAAAATTAACTGCCTCCAGTGGATGGCTATAAACCCAGTCGGCGTGTTTGGTACATAAAAAAGAAATTTCCATTGGCATGTCCTCCTGACTTAAACATACGCCATTTTAGACTTATTGCAAATGATAATTGTTTGCATAAGCATAAAATTACTTTCAGTGGACTACAATGGTAGATGCTATGACACAACACATTGCCAAAGCGCTTGTGACATCGGCCAATTTAAAGCAACAAATCAGAACGGCATGTCACCCGGATGATCCACAGTTGCTTAAACGCTATATAAACTTAGCCCTCGACAGTGCTAACACTGCCGGGGCATCGTCCGAAAAAATTCGTATCCTGCTGGACTGCGCGGCGCTTTTGCTCGAGACAGCCTGCGATCAAAAGATAGTGCTGAGCTGGCGCTACCAGTGTCTCGACCAGATTTACCGGCCGCTGCTGGCGGCCGAAAAGCAAAGTATTACAGCCGGTGATCACCATCGCGTGAGGCAGTTTAGTCATCTGTTTACTCATCTCACGCCGACATTTTTTAACTAAGGACCTCAATTATGACCACCTCTAGTGAAACACGAATCGAACAAGACAGCATGGGCGAACTGGAAGTCCCTGCAGAAGCTTTATATGGCGCGCAAACCCAGCGGGCAGTCAATAATTTTCCGGTCAGTGGCCAGTCTATGCCAGAGGCTTTTATCAGAGCGTTGATCACGGTAAAAAAAGCTGCGGCTCAGGCTAACGTCACATTAGATACGCTGGACAGTGATATAGGTGATGCGATTTGTCAGGCCTGCGACCAATTGCTCAACGCGCCGCAGCTCATGGCTCACTTCCCGGTCGACATCTTTCAGACCGGTTCAGGCACCAGCACCAACATGAACGCTAACGAAGTGATTGCCAGGCTGGCCAGTCAGCAGTCCGGCCTGTCTGTTCACCCCAATGATCACGTTAATTACGGCCAGAGCAGTAACGATATAATCCCCACCACTATTCATGTGAGTGCCGCCCTAGCCCTGAAGCAGGAACTCTTGCCCTCACTCAGTCACCTGTATCGCGTGATTGGTAACAAGGCCAGTGAGCTAAAAGGTGTCTGTAAAACCGGCCGTACCCACCTGATGGATGCCATGCCGGTGCGCATGGATCAGAGTTTATCCGGCTGGCAGGCACAACTAGGCCAGCAGATTAAAGCATTGAATGCCCACCAGCCGGCTATACAAACACTGGCACTGGGTGGTACGGCAGTTGGCACCGGCATTAATGCTCACCCTGACTTTTCAGCGAGATTTAATGAAAAGCTGACTACGCTTAGCGGCGTCCCTTTTCAGCCGGCAGATAACTATTTCGCGCTTATTGCCTCGCAGGATACCGCGGTTACCTTATCTGGTTTGCTGAAATCAACCGCCGTGAGCTTAATGAAAATCAGCAATGACTTACGCTGGATGAACTCAGGGCCACTGGCAGGGCTCGGCGAAATCGCGCTGCCTGCTCTGCAACCCGGCTCCTCCATTATGCCGGGTAAGGTAAATCCGGTTATTCCCGAAGCCGTGGCAATGGCTTCCGCCCAGGTTATAGGTAACGATGCCGCCATTACGGTTGGCGGTCAGTCAGGTAACTTTGAGTTAAATGTCATGCTGCCAATGATTGCCAGCAATCTGTTAAGTAGCTTTACGCTGATGGCCAACAGCGCTTCGTTACTGGCAGATAGCGCCATAAGCGGCTTTGAGGTATTAAACGAGAATCTGGAAGCTGCTTTGGATAAAAACCCGATACTGGTCACGGCGCTGAATCCCATTATCGGCTACAACAAAGCCGCCGAAATTGCCAAGCGAGCTTACAAAGAAAAGCGGCCGATTGTCGACGTGGCCGACGAAATGACCGACCTGTCACGGCAAGAGTTAACCGAACTGCTCGACCCGAGAAAGCTGACCGATAACAGCCAGTAACATTGGCGTTGAAAATCAGTCAATGATGTTCGTTCTGACAATCCTTACAGAACGGCATCAAACAGCTCAAGCCGGGGCGGGCCCGCGTAGAAATCGCGATTCTGGCCTGCCCCGGCATGGGCTTTTTTGAACGCGTCAGATTTCACCCAGTTGTCAAAACTTGCTCGGCTTTCCCAGCACACATGGGTCGCAAACAAGGTGTGTTCCTCAAATGTTTCGCCTTGCAGTAAATGGAACGACTCAAACCCCGGCACCTCATCAAGAAAACTTTCCCGCTGTCGCCACATTTCGATAAATGCCGCTTCACTGCCCGGCTTCACCTTAAAACGATTCATTGCAATAAACATCTGACTGTCCTTTTCAATAAAAGTCATTCACTATCGTGATCTCTAGTTCTAAGTGGTGCAACCACCATTTTGAAAAACAAGGTTGCCAGCGCCGTTATTAAACTGGCAAACAAGGACCAGTGTAGCGCTCTGTCAGCCTCTACCTCGAGGCTAAGCAACACAAAGAACACGGCAAAGTAACCAAGTCCGGCTGAAATGATGACCGCCGAATAGTGTAATGCATTATTGATAAGCGTATCTTTATTCACTTGATTCTCCGCTAGCTACCCTGGCCCTAAGGCACAGGCTACTCGTGTTTTGCCTTCAGCGCATCGTTGTCTGGCGGCGAGCCAGCATCCAGAAATCCATCGATAACCGTTTGTTCATGCTCGGTAAATGCGCTGTTGAAATTGTCCGGATGAACAGGAATAGCGCGGCGAAGCGGCGGCGCAATGCGTTCATTGGCGCGCGCCAGTTGTCGGGTAAATTGGGCTGGAGAGATACGATTATAAGTGAAGACACCAGGCTTGCCGCTGCCGGTTGTAGGCGTCAGCAAATCATCATGCTCCAGCAAAAATGCATGTTTAAACACCGCCTGGGACTTGCTGAAGTCAACGTTGGTGCTGCGTAGCAGTGCGGCCTCTGGCAGCGCTTTGATTCGAACTGTTTCGTTGTTTTTCTGCCAGGTAACACCACAAACACTAATAACCAGTGCAGTATTTCGCGTTGCGGTGATTGCACGGGCAAAGGGCGAGTCGGGCGGCAGTCGGTCCAGCGTTTCGACCACATTAGCCAGGGAATCCGGCGATAGCTTTTCCAGTGTTACTACCCCACTGTTGGCGGTATAAGTCAGCTTAAGGGTATTTTCCAGATAATACACCTCACCGGTATCCTGCCAAATAGAGCCGCCAAGCTGCTCTGGTTGGCTAACATCGGTTTTCTTCGCGGCGCTGTTGAAACGTTTTAATAGCCCGGGTAACACTGCCATTTTCCCAAAAAGTAAACCTGAAACTGATACGGCGGGAGCAGAAAACTGGTTTATTTCAGGCGCTTTCTCAAGTCGCTAGTGATGCGGCCGGCTCCAGATAAAAGCCATCACAGCGCATAGCGTAATCCCCTGGATGGTAAGCAGTGCCGGGCGCAGTTCCATGAATATTGATAAGGTGTAAACCACTACCACCGATGCCGTAGCTGCGTATTTCGCAGCGAGGCTAATTGCGCCGCTGCGTTGCCAGTCGGCTATGGCCGGGCCAAATACGCGATGATTAACTAACCAGTCATGGGCACGATGGGAGGAGCGGGCAAAACAGTAGGCCGCTAGCAACATAAAAGGCACCGTAGGCAATAACGGCAATACCGCGCCAATGCCTCCTAGCACAACACTGGACATGCCCAGCAGCATCCACACAGGACGCATCACTGAAGAGCGGGAAGGATTACCACATCTTGGTTCACTCACATTTACACCTTACATTTTTCGAAGCTTACCAGGCTGTTTGCTTTACAGCTTACAAACCGAGGGGGCTCTTCTCAGTACTTACCTGAAGTTTAGCAGCCACCCAGTATTCTGCCAGTGCTATAACAAGCTGATATTGTGAATATTATTAATACAAAACCAGGCGATACCTGATGAATAAACCAGCCATTACTAAGCCTAAGTTACCAGTACGGGGATACAAATTTTGGCTTAGGAGGATATGCTTAGCGACCAACCAGTATCAGGTTTCATCACCAGCTGTGGAGTACGTGGAGGGGGGTAGATAATCGCGAAAGTCAGCTAACCGCCCTTTGCTAAAGGCGATTAGCCGGGATGGGTTAGTTAACGATAAACGCGCCTTTCATGATGGCAAAGTGGCCAGGGAATGAACAAAAGAAAGTGTAGTCTTCACCAGCAGTTAAACCGGCAACATCTACCGTGATCGTGTCCTGCTCGCCGCCGCCAATAATCCTGGTCGCCGCGATAATACGCTCATCGCCCGGTGGCAGATAATTATTATCCGGACCTGCTTTCAGGGCGCCGTTAACAATTTCCTGGGCATCGGCAGTAGTCGATAAAACCCAGTTATGGCCCATATATTTCTTGTCCAGCTGTCCGGTATGCTTTAGCGTTACCTCAAAGGTATCGCACGAGGCAGGCACAGACATTTCTTTCATGTTGAACTGCATCATATCGTTACTTTCGATAGTCACAGCGCACTCATCAGCCAGGGTAAAACTGCTAAAGGCTACCAACAAAAACGCTAAACACTTTTTCATAGACATACTCTCATCTGTTAAATGAGTATATATGTACCACTCGGCATAATGGATTAACATTATCCCTTAAGCCGCATCTGTACTACTTATGAACTACTGCCTGATTAGTATTTGCCGCCAGCACCACACCCTAGTAGGTATCACGATGATAACGCTGTTCATCAATAAGCTGCATTAATGCATCTTCACCAAGTATGTCAGTTAGCGTTTGGTGCACTGCCTGCCCCATCCCCTGATGGCTGCCACATACATAAATATGCGCTCCCCGGGCGATTAGGTTTTGCAGTTCATCAGCTGCCGCGACCATGACATCCTGTACATATTGCCCTGGCTCGCCTCGCGAATAGGCCTGCTGAATCTTAAGCCCGGCAAACCCGGTTTGCCACGCTTCAATAACGGCAGGAATAACATTGTCCAGTTGCGGCGACTGCTCACCGTAAATTAACCAGATATCGGCGTCACTTTTGGCATAATATCGTTTTGCCAGTTGCGCCCGAATGCCCGCCAGGCCGCTGCCCGCGCCAATGAGCACCAGAGGTACATCAAGTTGCGCAATATGGCACAGCGGATTGTCCTTCACGTAAGCACAAAATGGCTCTTCACCGCCCGCATAGGTGGTCAGCCAGCCGGAGCCGATACCTGGCGTACCATTTGGGTAATACTGTTTTCTGACAATCAGTTTTAGCTGCCCTTCCTCAGGTACAGAAGCAATGCTGTAACTGCGCAAAGGTAACAAGGGCATGCTTAGAATGTATTGCTCTGCATTCCCAGCCCCGGATAAATCAGTCAGTTGGCGGGTTTGCAATACAAGTTCAAGCGGGGTTAGCGTGCCCTCAACTGCGATGACCGTATCCGGGTTAAGATCATGCTTTTCAAGCCATTTAGCGATGGCCGTGTTAGTGTTGTGGGGCTGAATGTCGAGAATGTCACCGGCCTGCCAGGCGGGCAATGCCTGATCGGCATCCAGTGTCACCATGAAAAGTTCCCGGCCGTCTGCACTGTTGAGTTGCTGTTGCTCAGTGACCCGCCAGGTACTTGAAGTAAGAGGACTATCAGCCCCCTCAGAAACATCACCCGGCAGGGGCTGTGACTCTGCCCGGTCGATTTTTTCGAGATCTGCAATGGCTGTAGCACCGGCCTGTTGAAGGGCTTCATCGAGTTGCTCGCCAAAAGCACAAAACGCTGGATACTGACTATCCCCCAGAGCGATTACCCGGTATGAAAGGGATTGAGGTAATGCGGTATTGTGCTGTTTATTATGTTGTTGCAACGCCCGGTAAAATCGTCGGCCATTATCGGGTGGCTCACCGTCACCATAGGTACTCACCACAAACAGTGCATCGCTTGCTTTGCGCAATGTATCAATGGCCAGGTCGTTTAAGGCGATGACTTTCACCGGGCGGTCTGCACCCAGCAATTCAGCCTGGAATTCGGCCAACTGTTTTGCCGTGCCGGTTTGGCTGGCGTAAGCCACAATAAACGCACCGGTAGTGACATGCCGCCGCTCTCGTTGCCGGGCATAATGGCTAACAATGATAAAGCCTACCCATGCGCAATAAGCCAGGCAAAGGGCAATAGCCAGCCACAGTCGTTGGTTATCTGTCATTCAAACTGCTCCCCGCCCGGCATCAATGGATAAAAACCAGTGCGATGACCACTGGGATCAATAATCCCAGCGCGGTGACGGGCCAGGTTGACTGTTTGTGAGAGGCCTGTTTTACCAGTAACCATAACCCGGTCAGGGTAAACACAATCATGGCAATGGCTATTACGTCGATAAACACAAACCACACCGACCCGGTATTACGGCCTTTGTGTAAATCATTAAAATAAGCAATCCAGCCGCGCTCTGTACCTTCATATAGCAGTGCTGCGTCATCCACGTTGATGGCCAGCCAGCGATCGGCGCCAGGCCCCGGCCAGGCCAGGTAAAACTCCATGCCATCAAATTCTCCCGCTACATCGGCCGGAACACTAATACTGTGTTCACTGGCCAGCCACTGGCGAACCGGTTGTGGCGCAGGCATTGCTGCCATGGGTAAGTCCTGTAAGTGCGTTAACACACTGGCGGGCACTTCACTTTCTACAGTGGTAACGGAAATTGATGCAGGGATGACTGCGGCGTGATTAAGCGTAATGCCGGTAACGGCAAATAGCAGCATGCCAACCAGCGAAACGGCAGCACTGATCCAGTGCCATTGACGGGCCGTGCCCAGTGAAAATCGCATAACGAAATACCCTTATCGTTGCTATGCAGTACGTGCTGTGAACCCATTTGGGGGCAGGAATATCCTGGCTGTCAGGGCACCCTTGCGGAAAGGTAAATGATAACCATTTTTATTTGAGCGTCAACACGCAGGTACTACACTGGTCTCGGGAATCAGGGGTTTAAACTTTGTGAGGACTGTAAAACTGAGAGTGGGGAGTAAAACAAACCAGGGTTATGCTACCGCGGATGCTAGCTGTTCAGGCAACCGCGGCATCAATTGAAGTATTCAGGCAGGGCCAAACTGTTTGTTAAGGTAACCAATAATTTGCTTGGATTCGTAAAGCCACTCTTCCCGGCCATCGCTGTGCTGAATACGTAAACAAGGCACCTGCACTTTGCCGCCGCCCTGAATCAGTTCTTCCCGGTGCGGTGAGCCCTGCACGGCGCTGCGCTTTTCAATGGGTACGCGCAGTTTATGAATAGCTCGGCGGGTTTTGACACAAAACGGACAGGCAAAAAAGTGGTAAAGGGTCATCCCCTCAGCAGCCTGAGCAACCTTTTGCTGTGCTTCCGGGGTACGCTTCACCCGACTCCAGCGAGTTACTACATCAACGGATACAATAACCAGACCCAGTGCGTTGCGAACAAGTTTTACAATCATTAACTGAATGTCCTTGGGTTGAAAAAAGAACGCAGTATAGTCTTTTTAACCGTTAAGAAAAAACCGTGTGACGAGAAAAAGCCCGGATTAATCCCGTGAACAACTCATCGGTAGTGAGTGAATCAGCGAGATGGCGATTTAGACAGGTGTGGGCATTCAGCTTTACTCTATCCGGGATATTATTGAATTCGTTACACGCATTCACCGGCGGAATAATGCTTTCCAGCACATCATCAATCAGCAGGCAGGCATGCGCCAGCACAATTTTGCGCCCGCCCGGGGCAGTCAGCACGCGCTGCGCCGTGCCCACAATTTTCTGACCGTTAATGTTCAGGTTATAGTCGCCATCACAATAAGCATACGGGGTAGCATGAATGTCGGCGCTGATATCCAGTGCGGCAAAGAAGTCTAGCAGACTATCACACAGCTTCTGGTATGCGCCTTTAACAGAATAAGACTGCGTTGCAGTTAGGGTGTACATGTGAGCAATATTGAGCATGGCCGGGCTTTGTGGAACCGGCGAACCGCCTGAGCGACGCTGCAAAATATCCCAGCCTCTTTGCGCCAGCCATTCCCTTAACGGCTCGGTTATCTGCCACTTTCTGCCAGCCGGTAAAACGATGGCCGGCGCTGTGCAGCGCCACAACAATAACCCCTGGCTAAAGTTGCCCTGCTTCACCTGTTCCAGCAGCAGTTGCTCTTTTTCCATCGCCTTAACACAGGTAGTGGCCGGCATCCGAACTACACGGTGCTTTTGTTTCTCACTCATCAACGTTGCAATTAACTGTGAATACCCTGACCGAGTCACACCACAATCCACAGGCACTGGCCAGCAGAATTATGTAACTCTTATAGCCTTGTTGCAAAAGCCCCGGGAGCCTAGCGTTGGGAACTGCCAAAAAGGGTTTTCATCTGGTTAGCCAGCTCGACAAACTTTTCTTTGATGGTGCGTTTAAGACCAATATCCACGCCGCCCATTAATACGAAGCCTTCCACTGTGATGGTTGGTGCCTGCCGGTCAGCAATTGACGGGGCTTTGTTGTCGAGGCCGCCCATTAAACAAAATGCTTTGGTGACGACGTTGACATTTTCCGGCACTTTGATGTCGATACCTCCCATCACACACAACACTTTAATAGTGACGTTTGGGGTCGTAAACACAGCATCAGTAAAGTCGATGTCTGAGCCACCCATGAGACTAAGCACGCGAATTTCGGCGGGTACTTTCCAGCGTCCGGAGCGATCTGAACCGCCCATAATGTTGATCACCGTTTCATTGTCCGGCACATCACCGGCACTGTAATTAATATTGAGCTTTCGCTCTTTTTCACGGGTATAGTCACCATCGACCTGCATGGTGAGATCAGCCGCGAGATCGGCTATTTCCTGATGGTCCTGACTGGCCATCGCTTTATCCAAGCGGCGTTCAAACGCTTCGGCCGAAATCACTCCATGACTGTAGTGATAAATCAGCTTATCGATAACTTCCTCCCTGACCTGCTCGATAGGACGATCTTCAAGTTTTACCATGACGGAGGCTCCCTGTATTGTTCAATGCCATTTAAACTGCGTACTTTGAAGCAATTGCCGCGCCAGATAATAAATCACTATTTTTCATGAATTTAGAAAAAATGGCATTGCGCAGAATAAAGCTTTACCACTAAGTATTGGTCAATTACACCGCTTAGTGGTCTGTCTGGCAAACCGCCCATAAGGCATGTCGATTAACCGTTAAATCTGCTACATTACGGTGTTTTACGCAGAACTTTTAATCAACAATAATGCTTATGCTTTCAATTTCTTTCCCTGATACCGCACTTCGCGCCGTCTTTTTCGCGTTGGTACTGACTGCCACCGGCTGCAGCAGCACTCCATCAACCGTCGACCGTGAAGTTACCGTCACCGAAGCACACACTTTCGATAAGATTGCACCGGTTGTTGCAAACCTCAATAGCCATTACGGTGCCGAAAACGTCCTTATCGTTGCCGACATTGATAATACGCTGCTGACCAGTGCCACCGATTTGGGCGGCGATATCTGGTACCAGTGGCAACGCGGTAAACTGGCGGTTAAGCCCACGCCTGAGCAACAGGTGAGCTGCCTGTTTGAAGACACTATCAGCCTGCTCTATGAACTGGCGCCAATGAATCTTACCGAACCTCAGGTTCCGGCGTTACTCAACGATTGGCAGGAAGCCGGCAATACCCTGCTGTTACTCACTTCCCGTGCGCCCAAAAATCGCGCGGCAACCGAGCGCGAACTGTTACGCCACGGCATTGATGTTAGCCAGGCAGCGCTTATGCCTGTGGATAACGCTAACCCGGTTTACCGGGAAAAACTTGAACGTGAAATGAGTTACAGCCGCGGCCTGATGATGACCACAGGTATGAACAAAGGCACCATGCTGGAGTGGATCCTCAATACAACTGGGCGTGATTTTGACGCCATCGTGTTTGTCGATGATTCGCAACACAATATCGAAAACATGGATAACGCCTGGCAGCAGCACAACACCGATATGCGGATTTTTCATTACACCCATGTAGAAGCCGAGCGCAAAAAACTGCAGGGGCAGGTACTAACAAAGGTGCAGGCGGAGCGGATGGCCAACGATTACGCGAAGTTAATCGCCACGCTTAATAGCATTTTCCCGGCCCGTAAAAATGATGGGCAATGCCTCGGTCAATAAACCTGTTGTTGAAGGCCCGGCTGTCTGCCGGGCCTCACCCAGTAATCAGAGCCTTTGGTTAATGGCGCCCCGGTAGGCATCAATAGCGGGTAACAGGCTGCAAATCAGCGTTGCCAGCATTATCGCGCCAACCACCATTGCGGTGTGCAGAGTTAACAGATTTGCCGAAATAAACATCCCGTAGTGGCTGGCTAACCATTCTTTGGCCACGGCAAACACCCCGGATATCAGCGTTACAGCGGTAACACTCGCCGCGCCCGCCAACAGCATGGCTTCAATCAGAATTAGGCGAAATATGCTACCGGCCCCGGCACCGATGATACGCAATACAGCAATTTCTTTTTCACGTTGCTGCATCGATGCCAGCAACATGGTGGATAGTCCGAACAGGGAAGACAGCATAATGAGCAGACTGATAAAACGCAGCAGGTTCTCGATGCTTGACATCATCTGCCACATTTCAGTAAGCGCTACGCCTGGTAAAATGGCCATCAGACGATCATCTTCGTAATTATTCAGCTCCCGCTGCAGGGTAAAGGTGGCAAATTTACTGGTGAGACCCACCATCACTGCGGTAATACTGTCGGGCTGTACGGCCGGATTAGTCACGTTATCTGGCTGTTCTAACACGATATCAAGCCGGGCATGCGGCAAATGCATGGCCTCAATTCCCTGCAATGAAACGTGCACAGTTTTATCTACCGGCGTACCGGTGGGAGCCAGGATACCGGTAACGGTAAAAGGTGAATCGTCATGATTCTGAAAGCTCACCGCGCCAAGACCGTGAGCAATCACAATGTCATCACCTGGCTTATAATTAAGCGCACTGGCCACATCAGCGCCCAACACCGCGCCAAACACCCCTTTAAAGGGTTCCCCCTGACTAAACACTAACGGCTGCTTGTTACCAAACTTATAGTGATCAAAATACTGCTGATTGGTGCCGAGCACGCGATAACCATGATGGGCATCACCTAATGAAATGGGAATGGCCCAGTTTACCTGCGGGTGTTGTTGCAACATCTCATAGCTTGCATAACTGATATTATTGGTTGGACTGCCCATACGGAATACCGTGTAAAGCATCAGGTTTAACTGACCGCTTGGCGCACCAACGATAAGGTCGACATCCGACACTGTTCGGTTAAAGCTCTCCTGAGCCTGTAATCTCACGTGTTCCACACTCAGCAATACACTTACGCTGATCAGCAGCGACAAAAAGGTAAGTGCCAGTGATTTACCGCGACTACGCAAACTGCTTAAGGCAAAAGACATCAGCATGACGAAGCCTCCGCAGGAGCGGTAATTGCGCTTAATGCTACACTTTTATCCAGATACTGACTCAGACTCTGATCGTGACTAACAAAAATCAACGTCGTGTGATGCTGCTCGCACAACTCGGTTAGCAGCCGCATAAACGCATCTCGTGCTTCGGCATCCAGCGCCGAGGTAGGTTCGTCCACCAGCAGGATCTCCGGCTGATTAATTAACGCTCTGGCGATAGCCACTCGCTGTTGCTGCCCCACACTTAGTTGGCTGGCCTGCTTGTTTAGTACCTCTGCCGGCAACTGCAATGCCTGGATAAGCGCGGCAAGTTGCTCTTGGCCCGGCTGACTGCCGCCGGCAAAATGCGCCGCCAGGGCAATGTTCTGCGCCACGGTTAAATGGCTCACCAGATTAAACTGCTGAAAGACTACGCCAATGTGGCGGGCCCTGAATTTGTCACGCTTGCCCTCGCTCAGACTTGAAAACGGCTTACCCAACAACGCTACGCTGCCCGTATCCGGGGTCAGGATCCCAGCCAGCAGGTTTAGCAAAGTTGTTTTCCCCGAGCCTGAGGGCCCATATAAAAACAGACGTTCGCCCTGCGCTACCTGCCAATGGGGAAAGCCCAGTCGGGAAGTGCTTTTGGGATACTGATAGGTCACATTTTCGAGGCTAATCGACTGTACTGGTTTCGTTTCTGGCAATGTCAATTTTCACTACACCTTGTTGTTATGTCCAGATTATACCCTTAACCAATGAATTGAAACGGTGTCTATTTCTGCACACTTCTTCTGCGACTAACAAGCACTCCGGAAAATTATTATAATAATATAACATAACAATTAACAACCGTAGTAAATCCAATATATATAAAATCGGCTAACTCATCGCACTACTTACACACGCCTGCAAGTTAGCCTGCAAATCAGGGGGAAGCTCTGTTGCGATGATCTCAACCCGACTCTCAACACTCTCATCAAGGGCTATTTCGGTTAATCCATCTGCCGTGAGGTTGTAGCCAAATATGCCGGCATTGGTGATAAATACGCCTTTTAGCCTTTCCGCTTCCACGCTCGCTAGCAGTAAACGCAGTTGGTTGTAATCAAACACGCAATCCGGTGCAAAGCGCCAACCCACACTGTTAAACCCTTCGCCGCTGTTTTCAGCCGATAACATCCCTCCAACGGGCAACTTTTGTTCTGCAGCAGGTGGCTTATCGCTAACAGTATGATGATGGCTGTGCTCGTGGTGATGATGCTCTTGATGAGCATGCTTTTCATGATGCTGCGGCTGTTGATAATTTGCAGCGGTCCCGTCAAGGCTTGCCAGCGACATTTGCCCATGCTCGGTCAGCATCAGTTCCGTACTCGCCTGGCAATGTTCACTCACATAGTGTGCTAAACGGTCACCATCGTCAGTGCTATACAAATCCTGTTTATTGCCAACAACAACATCGGCGATAGCCAGTTGCTGATTAAAGGTATCATGGCTGGTATATCTTGCATCACTCAGTTTGCGCGCATCCACTAAGGTAACGGTTTTGTGAATGGATAACACCGGTTGATAGTGCTCAGCAGTGAGCACCTGCATGACTTCCTTAGGGTGGCCAAGACCGGTGGGTTCGATTATAAGCCGATGAGGACGTGATTCTGCCAGTAGCTGGTTAAGGGCAATCTGCATCGGCAGACTCGCGGCACAACACATACAACCGCCCGGCACTTCCCGAATAAACACATTGTTCAGGTTATTTAACTGACCTTCAAACAAGCTTTTATCAATGCCTATTTCGCCAAACTCATTGACCAGAATGGCCCAGCGTTCATCCGCTGGTTTTTGAGCTAATAAATGTAAGATGGCTGAGGTTTTACCCGCTCCAAGAAAGCCGGTAATGATATTGGTAGGGACAGCCAGTATTTTAGCGTTTGTCATGATTGCATCACCTGTTCGTTAAGAAAAAGGCTTTGCATCATAAAGGAAAGTGAATTCTAAATTCTACAGAGAAATGCGCGGCCGCCGGTAAAGCATTACTACTTTAGCACTATATCGCTAATCACTTGGTCTGTAGCGAAAGTCGCAATGGCTAAAACCGGGAACTTTTCCCGGTTATATAAGGGAATAGATCCCTTGGATAACCGCGCATCTCTTCCCATACTTACCTCGCCTTAACCACTTTATTACACAAAAAATACAAGCTCTGGTGATAGCAGCCAGCAGCGTAATGTATCGATGAAAACGGACTGGAAGTAACGCAATGAAAAAAACCTCTTATCTCTACCTTGCAGCCTGTATCGCGGGCAGTTTTCAGGTGCAGGCCCAGGACAATCAGGGTGATGTCGAAAAAGTCACCGTGTATGGCCAGTCACCACTGAGCTTTGTTTCCGGCTTAACCGAATATTCACCCGCCAGCCAGACGATTGATGCCGATGCACTGGATGTAGACAATGGCAACTCGCTGGCACGTATTTTAGATAACCAGTTAGTCAGCGTGTCGATTAACGATGTACAAAACAACCCGTTCCAGGCTGATTTACAATACCGCGGATTTACGGCTTCACCATTGCTGGGCTTACCTCAGGGCCTGGCGGTATATTTTAATGGTACCCGTTTTAACGAGCCTTTCGGTGATACGGTAAACTGGGACCTGATCCCACCTTCGGCGCTGGAATCTGTCACGCTGGTTTCCGGTGCAAACCCTGTGTTTGGTCAGAATACGCTGGGCGGCGCACTCATCTTGAACAGTAAAGACGGCTTTAGCTTCCCGCATAATAAAGTTACCGTGATGGGCGGCGACTTTGGCCAGCAAGGTATTAACCTGGAATCCGGCGGCAACAACGGCGAATGGGGTTACTACATTAATGTTAATAAATATGAAGAAGACGGCTGGCGTGACTATTCACCCAGTGATGTTCAACAAGGCCTGGCTAACATTACCCATAAGGGTAACGACTCAGCTACCCGGATCACCCTGGCAGCCAACGATAACGATCTGATTGGTAACGGTGCTATTCCGGTTGATCTGATCCCTTATGAAGGCCGCGACGCCATTTATACCCGTCCGGACCAAACCTTTACCAGCCTGCGTTTCATTAACCTGAATCACGAATGGCAACTCGACAATGATATGGTGGTACGTGTTAATGCTTACTTCCGTGAAAACGAAATCGAAACCTACAATGGTGATGACAGTGACTACGAAGAATGTGACGTAGGTTACGGTGAAACCTTGTGTGAAGAAGATGAAGAAGCCGAATTAGCCGAGGGCGCTGAAGACGGTGAGGAAGCAGGTGAAGAAGAGGAAGTCTTTGAGGAAGACGATGCCATTCAGTTTGTTGGCTTCGCTCCGCTGGTGCCACTGGAAGATATCTCAAATGCCGACCCGGATACCCTGGACGGTACTGCCAACACCAGCTTAACCGAGCAGGAAAGCTATGGTTTAAGTGCTGAGCTTGCCGGCGTGACGCAATCAGGCTCGTTAACCCACAACTGGGTAGTTGGCCTGGGTTTGGATACTGCTGATATCTCGTTCAGAAGTGACACTGAATTTGCCGTGCTCGATAACGATACGCCACAAGACAGCCGCGGCGTAACCGGCATTGGTGTATTCGACGAAGGTTCGCGGGTTCGCCTGGACACCGATGTAAAACACACTTACCTGTTTGTCAGTGACGTGATTGAATTAAACCCGCACTGGCAATTCGCCGTAGCCGGCCGGTACAACAAGTCCACCATTGATATGGTCGATGGCGTGGAAGTAGGCGAAGGCTCACTAAACGGTAACCATGAGTTCAGCCGGTTCAACCCCTCAGCCACCGTGCATTACCGCAAGGATGGTTATCATGCTTATGCATCTTACAGCCAATCCTCACGAACACCGAGCCCGGCAGAGCTAAGCTGCGCCGACGAAGACGACCCATGTAAATTGCCCAATGGCTTTGTGGCCGATCCGCCGCTTGATCAGGTACGCACCGACACCCTGGAGGTAGGCGTGAATTACTCCCTGGAGAACGGCTTATTGCACGCAGCATTATTCCGCAGCGAAAGCAAAGACGACATTATCTTCCAACAAGCGGGCGACCGTGCTTCGGTAGGCTATTTTGTTAATGTGGATAAAACCCGTCGTCAGGGCGCCGAATTGAGCTTGCTGCAGCAATACGACGATCTGGAGATCTCAGCCAATGTGAGCTATTTACAGGCCACGTTTGAAACGCCTTATGTGTCATTTAGCCCACAAAATCCCAGGGGTCCGGGACGTCAGGTAATGCCCGGGGATAACATTCCGGGCCAGCCTGAATGGCAGGCCGGTTTTGAGGTAACTTACCCTGTGATTGAAAACCTGTATATCAGCGCCGATGTGGATTACGCCTCTGGCCAGTATTTCCGTGGCGATGAGGCTAATGAAAACCGCGAACTGGACGGCTACACCCTGGTTAACCTGAGTGCTACTTATGCCCACAGTAGTGGTATTACTGTGGGTCTGCGTCTGGAAAACCTGTTTGATACCGAGTTTGAAACCTTTGGTACCTACGGCGAGGCAGATGAAGTGCTGGAAGGCATTTACGATGACATTGAGTCTACCGAGTTTGTTGGCCCCGGCCAGCCCAGAACCCTGCGCTTGTTCGCTTCATACCAGTTTTAATCTGCTCCAGTGTGTGCAGCTCATCACTGCACATTCTTAGAGGCGTGTTAGTAACACGCCTTTATTTTATTCTGCCCCCCGATGGTCTGAACAACTTTTTTTGTGCATAAAATGGTCAAAATAAATTATTCCGCCGTAATAATGACGTTATTACAAAAAAAGCAACATCGCTGTAACTTTAAGTTGCCAGGGTGACAACCATAAAGCATTGATTTTCAATACAATTAAGGACTGACAGGGAGGGATATAAAAAGTTCCATTTATTTGACAGCAGAATGTTTTTTATTTAACTTTCAGTTTGTCAATTTCTCTAATTTAGTTGACAGGCAAAGCCATCGCAGTAACAACGTCAAATCGCGTTTGTTGGTGGGGTTGTTTAAATATAAATAATTATAGTTGCATACAGATGTGTTATCGATGATTACACGTTTGATATGCAATGATGCGACAGGAGCAGGAATTAACATGGATGTAGAAATAATTAATCCATGTTTTTCTAATGAGGTTTAAGCTTAAAAATCTGCCGAATGTTTCCGCAATCTGCAGGTCGCGGTAAGGATAAGCCCCATTGTAAGTTTGAGAATCGGGAATATGTCGATTCTCATAACTCTCCGTTCGACATCAATACTATAAAACTACGGGATAATCTGGCCTGAAATAGTCTGGATCTCGACAATAATAAAACTCATCCAGGGGTACATAAATGATAAAAACCAACAAGCTAAGCAATGCTATTAGGTATGCACTGCTCACCAGCATAGCTTCTCTAACGACAAACGTTGCGTTTGCTCAAGAAACGCAGGAAGTTGAAGTTTCAGCTAATCAGAGTTCTGATGTGCTGATTGAAGACTCACTTGCAGAAGATTCATTGGAAGAAGTTACTGAGCGAATTCAGGTAACTGGTTCACGAATTCGCCGTTCAGAGTTCTCTAATGCATCACCAATTCAGGTGATCAGTGGTGACTTTGCACGTGAAATGGGCTTGTTCGACGCCGGTCAGATGCTGCAAAACACCAACCAGGCATCAGGTACTCAGATTGATAACACCTTTGGTGGTTATGTTCTGGATAACGGCCCGGGCTCTGCAACTATCGGTTTCCGTGGCCTTGGAGCAGAACGTACCCTGGTACTGGTTAACGGCCGTCGTATGGCACCAGCCGGTGTAGGTGGCGCACCAACGGCACCTGATTTAAACCTGATCCCGGGTGTAATGATTCAGCGCGTTGAAAACTTATTTGATGGTGCTTCTACGGTTTACGGTTCTGACGCGGTAGCGGGTGTATCAAACGTTATTCTACGTAAAGACCTGGAAGGCTTTGAGGTTCAGGGCTCTTATCTTCAGCCTAAAGGTGATGGTGGCGAAGAAACCGTATTGTCTGCTATGTGGGGTAAAACATTTGATAACGGATTCGTGTCTATTGGTGCAGAATACATGGATCGCAAGGCTCAGTCTTATGGCGGCAACCCATTCGTTAAAGGCTGTGAGGAGCGTATCTGGGAAACTGAAGAAGGCGATATCATTCGTCGTTACAGTGGTGATGGCCCGCTTCCACGCGCTGATGACAGCTGTGATATCTTCCCGCTAACAAACCGTATGAGTATCCCGTTCTGGGGTAGTGTTTATCGCACAAATGGCTTTACCAACGTTGGTATTCCAGGCTGGTCAGAAACAGCTGACCCTACCGGCGGTGCACTAGGGCCGGATTATGGTATACCGGGTTGGGTCAATGGTGACTCCGATGGTGACGGCATTGCCGATGTATGGTTCCCTGACGGCAACGGTGACGGTTACCGAGACGTTGACTTCCAGGATCCTATGTATGCTTACGAACAATCTGATTATTTTAAAAGTGGTGACTACAGATCACGTAACAAACGGTATTCACTGCTGTTAAACGGTGAATATGCGTTAAATGATGATAGTGATACGCTGTTCTACTACGAAGGCTTATATGCCAAGCGTGAGTCACCAATTTTTAACCCTGGTGCGCAAATTTTTGAAGTAGTACCAGCATCAAACCCGTTCAACCCTTGTGGTGACTATGGCATCGATTGTCGTGCAGGCATTGGTTTCCCTTATGGTCCGCAGGATGTTCAGCCAATTCTGAATATTCGTGGTGACCGCGATCGCTTCGATATAGAAGTTGAACAGTATCGTTTGGTGGGCGGTGTAACTGGTAACCTGCTATCGTTTGAGAATATCGGCCTGAACAACTGGTATTACGACTTTTACGTTTCCTACAGCGCATCAGAAGGTACCGACTCGCGTCCTGGTATTAGTGAAGAGCGCCTGTTAAATTCACTGTACAATACAGTAGTTAACGATGACGGCACTGTATCGTGCGGCGACGGATGCGTGCCTGTAAACCTTTTCTCTGACAATATTTATCAGCCAGGTGGCGGTACACTTACACCAGAAGAACAAGCGTATCTGATGGTAGATCGTACTATTGGCACAGAAGTTAGCCAGTTCGTGGCAAATGGTTTTATTGGTGGTGACTTAACGACATTACCGTGGAATGATGAAGTTGTTAGTGGTGTATTTGGTTTGGAATATCGCCGCGACGAAATTAAATCAGATCCAAATGACGTTGCCGCTGATGGCTTACTGTGGGGATATTTTTCCGACCAGGGAGCTGATGGTGCCCGTAATCTAAAAGAAGTTTTTGCTGAGATAGAATTACCTCTGGTTCGTGGCGCTGAATTTGCTGAAGAGCTGACATTAACTATGTCTGGCCGTATTTCTGATGAAAGCTTTTACGATCCGGAAAGTACTTATAGCCTGAAAGCGATTTACCGCCCGGTAGACTGGTTTACTATTCGAGGCACTAAAGGTACTTCCTACCGCGCACCTAATTTACGAGAAAGATTCCTTAATGGTACTTCAGGTTTCGCAAGTTTAAGTGATCCTTGTGTTGTACCTGAAAACGCACGGGTAACCGATCCGTTGGATCCAGACTCTCCCATTACCTACAACCCAGCTGAAGACACTCGGGTTCAAGGCGTATTGGACGCTTGTTTAGCCGCAGGAGTTGACCCTACGACGCTGGGTATAGGCGACACTGAAGAAACCCAATTCACTAACTTTGTTAGTGCAGAGGTAGTAAGCGGGGGTTCTGAAGAGCTGGAGCCTGAAACATCATTAGCGAAAACGTATGGTTTCATCGTTGAACAGCCATTCAGTGACGATTTAGATCTGACCTTCTCATTAACCCGCTTCAATATTGAAGTGACTAACAGTATTGCAGAGCCAAGTGCTGGGTACAGTATCGGACAGTGTTACTCTGCATCAGGTAACCCTGCATTCTGTGGACGTATAAACCGGGACGAGAACCAGCAAATCAGCTTCGTAGACTCAAGCTTTATCAACATCGGTTTGTTAACGTCTAAAGGGTTTGACTACAACATTTACTACTCGCAAGAATTTGTTATTGGCGAACAAAACGTTGATGTCAGCCTGGACTTGCAGGCAACTCGCATGACCGAATCATTATACGATGTATTAGGGACTGTAGATGATGATAAAGGTGAGCCTGCTGTACCAGAATGGCGTGGTAGTGCGAGATTTCGCGTAGCCGTCTCTGACTTTACTTTTAACTGGGAAACCCGCTTTATTGGTAAAGGTGAAGAAGACGACTTAGGTGAGTTCGAAGAAGGTACCACTGGTTGTCGCGGCTTGCTTAATTCTGCAGGCACTCCATTACTGTGTCGTCCGGTTGCCTTTACCGAGGATTACTTTGTTCACAATATGAGTATTTCCTATGAGTTTGACACCATTCAGATCAATGCAGGTATTCGTAACGTGTTTAACGAAGCGCCTCCAGCAGTTGATCCAGATGGTTCATTCTCTAATACCAACATTCCTCTAGGGGTTGGTTATGATACTGATGGTAGAACGCCATTTATTAATTTCCGAGCTGCCTTTTAATCCAGGTCATTAAGCAGTTTTTTTAATTTCAAGGGCTTCCGCAGCAATGCCGAAGCCCTTTTATTTAAGGAAATAGTCATGAAAAAAATACTACAACAAAGCATTGTAGTGGCAGGGTTAATAGCAGGAACAGCGGCCAATGCCGAACAGGAAATCTCCGTTGTTGAGAGCTTTGCCATTCAACCCGCTATTCGAAGCGTACAATTGTCACCAGATGGTAAACAACTGGCGCTGGTAAGGGCCACCAGTAAGGATGGCGATTACATTATAGAGATTCATCAGACCAACAGTCTGGCCAAAGAGCCGGTAACGTTGGGCGCAGATAAAATGCGTGTGTCGGGCGTTAGCTGGTTAAACAACGAAAAAATCGGCGTTAGCTTCCGTCAATTGCTTGAGGATCGCGGAAGAAAATACTGGGTAACGAAGTTTGCCGTTACGGATGCCGATGGCAAAGGAGACTGGCTTATCCCATTCAGGGATAAAGGCAACATCAGCTTCTCGATGATCGACATGCTGGTAAATGATCCTGACCAGATTCTGGTTGAGGTTGATATTAACAACAATTGGATCCCGGATGTTGTTAAGTTAAATATTAATAATGGTCGAACCAACACCGTGTTACGTGGGACCACAAAAGTGAGTAACAGTTTTGGGGTAGACAATGATGGCGAAGTTCGAATTGGCCAGGGCTGGAATCGCAGCGAGCAAGCAATAGAAACCTATGTCAGAGCCAAAGGCAGTGATGACTGGATTTTACTGCACTCTGCCAGCGGCGAAGACCGTTCAAATTTTGCTGTTAACGGGTTTAATAATCAGGATCCAGACAAAATCTATGTAGTGGCCAATAATGGTGAAGATACTACCGGTGTGTATTTGCTGGATATCAAAAGCGGCAAATACAGCGAACGTCTGTTTGGCCTTGATGGCCTCGACGCAGACGGTGTGAACTTCGACGATGATGGCCATGTCATCGGTTACAACTATACCACCAAGTTCAGCCAAACCTTCTATGAAGATGCCGAATGGCAAGCAATTCAGGACAGTATTAACGGCTTATCGCCAAAAGGGCGGGTGGCCGTAATCAGTGCGTCGGATGATAATAGTCAGTTAGTGGTTTTGACTCAGGCAGCCAATGATCCCGGCTCGTTTTACTTACTTAGTAATAAAAAAGACCTTATAAAACTCGGCGAGCGCATGCCTTTCATCGATAAATCCAAACTCGGTAAAAACCTTTACATTTCTTACAAGGCCCGCGATGGAAGAAAGATTAATGCTTATGTAACTCGCCCAACCGTTGGCAAAGCCCCCTACCCAACCGTGGTATTACCGCATGGTGGTCCGTGGGCTCGCGATTCATCAATCTTCGACGACTGGTCGCAACTACTGGCCTCTCATGGTTATCTGGTAATTCAGCCAAACTTCCGCGGCTCAACCGGCTACGGTCTGGACCACTGGAAAGCCGGTGATAAAAACTGGGGCTTAACTATGCAGGATGATCTGGATGATGCAGCCAACTTTTTAGTTGCTAAAGGCCTGGCTGATAAAGACAAATTGGCCATGTTCGGCTGGAGCTATGGTGGCTATGCAGCGTTTGCAGCCACGTTGCGGGAACCAAATCTATACCAGTGTACTGTTGCCGGTGCAGGGGTAAGTGATTTGTCCAGAATCAATGCAACGCTTAATGACAGTCCTTTATTATCGAAGCTACAAAAACCGACCATTGATGGTGTAAGTCCTGTCGAAAATGTTGAAAAGGCCAATGTGCCAATTTTAGTGATTCACGGTGATATTGATCAGCGTGTACCTATTGAACACAGCGACATTTTTGTTGCCGAATTAAAACGCCTAAACAAGGAACACAAATACGTTGTTCTTGAAGGCGCTGATCACTTCAGCGATACCCTGTTTTACGACCATAAGATGCAGTTTTATGGTGAACTGATTGATTGGCTTGATAATAAATGCGGTATAGCGCCACAATAACGCCGGTGCATTACAGTTACAAGAAAGGTGAAGTGTCTAATAGACACCTCACCTTTTTATTGCTTGGCTAAACCATTACAACGCAGCAATTGTCTCGTGCTGAGCTTTCAGCTTAGCCAGCTGTGACTCAGAATCGGCCAGCTTGGCTTTTTCTTTTTCAATCACGGCTTCTGGCGCATTGCTAACAAACTTTTCGTTAGACAGCTTGCCTTTAAAGCGGGCTACGTCTTGTTCCAGTTTACCCATGGCTTTAGCAATACGGGCAAGCTCGGCTTCTTTATCAATCAGGCCCGCCATAGGAATAAGTATTTCCATCTCACCCACTACCGCTGCCGCGCTGGCTGGTGCTTCTTCACCTTCCTTAAGCACCGCAGTGGACTCAAGACGCGCCAGGCGGTCGATAAAGGTGCGTGAAATACCTAAACGGCGCTCGTCTTCGCTGCTAACGTTACGCAGCAGTGCAGGAAGTGGCTTGCTCGGTGCAATATCCATTTCACCACGAATGTTACGAATACCTACGATAAAGCGCTTAACCCATTCGATGTCGGCCAATACCTGCTCATCCTGCTTAGCGGCATCTACCGCCGGGAAAGGCTGAACCATGATGCTGTCGCCAGCGTTGAAATCCAACGCACTAAGCGGTGCCACACGTTCCCAGATGGTTTCGGTAATAAACGGCATTAACGGGTGCAGTAAGCGCAGCAGGCTCTCCAGCACATTAATTAACGTATGACGGGTACCGCGTTTTTCAGCGTCGCTCGACTCATCGTTATTCAGTACCGGTTTGGTAAGCTCCAGGTACCAGTCGCAGAACTGGTTCCAGGTAAACTCATAAACTGTTTGTGCGGCAATATCAAAGCGATAATCAGCAAGCGCTTTTTCAAATTCCACCAGGGTTTGCTGGAACTGCGCCCAAATCCACTTGTCGGCCAGGCTCAGTACTAACTCGCCACCGTCACGACCGGTATCTTCGGTTTCGGTGTTCATCAGCACAAAGCGCGAGGCATTCCAGATTTTATTACAGAAGTTACGGTAGCCCTCTACCCGGCCCATATCAAAGTTGATATCACGACTGGTCGATGCCATGGCGGCAAACGTAAAGCGCAGCGCGTCGGTACCGTAGGCATGAATACCTTCCGGGAACTGCTTGCGGGTGCGTTTTTCAATTTTCGCCGCCAGCTGTGGCTGCATCATGCCAGTGGTGCGTTTGGCCACCAGTGATTCCAGGTCGATACCATCAATCAGGTCGATAGGATCCAGCACGTTACCTTTTGACTTCGACATTTTGTCGCCGCTTTCGTCGCGGATAAGGCCGGTAATGTAGATATCCTTAAACGGGATTTTGCCGGTAAAGCGCTTGGTCATCATGATCATACGCGCTACCCAGAAGAAGATAATGTCAAAACCGGTAACCAGTACCGAAGATGGCACAAAAGTTTCCAGCTCCGGAGTTTCTTCCGGCCAGCCCATGGTAGCAAACGGCCACAATGCCGAGGAGAACCAGGTATCCAGCACGTCTTCGTCCTGGTTCAGCTGGACGCCCGCTTCAAGGTGGTACTTGTTGCGTACCTCTTCTTCCGTGCGACCAACGTAAACGTTACCCTCGTTGTCGTACCAGGCCGGGATGCGGTGACCCCACCACAGCTGACGGGAAATACACCAGTCCTGAATATTGTTCATCCACTGGTAGTAGGTTTTATTCCAGTTTTCCGGCACAAAACGGATCTCGCCACTTTCCACTGCTTCGATAGCTGGCTTAGCCAGCTCTTCGATTGCCACATACCACTGATCGGTAAGGTAAGGTTCGATAACCGCCCCCGTGCGATCGCCGCGGGGTACTTTTAGTTTATGATCGTCCACTTTAACCAGTACACCGTCTTCTTCGAGCTGCGCTACAATAGCCTTACGCGCATCAAAGCGGTCCAGCCCCTGATAGGCCACTGGTGCTTCATCGTTAACCTTGGCATCTGGCGTGAAGATATTGATCATTGGCAGGCCGTGACGCTTGCCCATGTCGTAATCGTTAAAATCATGCGCCGGCGTAATCTTAACGCAGCCGGTACCAAATTCCGGATCCACATAATCATCTGCAATAATCGGGATTAAACGGCCAGTGATTGGCAGGCGGATCTCTTTACCGATGTAGTCCTGATAACGCTCATCTTCCGGGTGTACCGCCACAGCCGTATCACCCAGCATGGTTTCAGGGCGCGTAGTGGCTACTACAATGCTGCCGCTGCCGTCGGCCAGCGGATAGCGCATGTGCCACATGTGGCCGGCTTCTTCTTCGTTAAGTACTTCCAGATCGGATACCGCGGTGTGCAGTACCGGATCCCAGTTAACCAGACGCTTGCCGCGATAGATCAGGCCATCGTCGTGTAATCGTACAAAGACTTCGGTGACCGCTTTGGACAGGTTATCGTCCATAGTAAACACTTCACGGTCCCAGTCTGGCGAGGTGCCTAAACGGCGCATCTGACTGGTGATGGTGCCACCTGAGTGTTCTTTCCACTCCCAGATTTTGTCGATAAACGCTTCGCGACCCAGATCGTGACGGGTTTTGCCCTCAGCATTTAACTGACGCTCAACCACCATTTGGGTGGCAATACCCGCGTGGTCGGTTCCCACCTGCCACAGCGTATTATCGCCTTTCATACGGTGATAACGGGTCAGCACGTCCATAATGGTTTGCTGGAAGCCGTGGCCCATATGCAGGCTGCCGGTAACATTAGGAGGCGGCAGTAAAATACAGTAAGGGTTCCCCGTTGGCGCTTCATCGCCCTTGGCTTTGAATAAGCCTTCGCTTTCCCAGCGCTGATAACACTGTTTTTCGATCGATTGGGGTTCGTAGGTTTTGTCCATGGAGTGTCTCGAAAAGTCTCTTTTTAGGCCGGCAGGAATTGCATCTGGCAACCGGCTTGTTGAAATTGTTTGTAACGCTCGCGGGCTTGCTGTTTGGCCGTTTCTTCTACCGGCACAAAATCAATAATTTGCTGAAACTGGTTGAAGTTATCCACCATTTTTCCGCTAACGTTAATCAGACATTGTTTGCGTGGCAGCGACTGAGGCTGCCAGACGATTTCTACCGGTGCGCCGCCATTGGGGCCCTCACCGGCAAGGTTGTGCGGCACAAATCGCGCCGCTGGCAATTGCCATAAAAGCTGATCGACAGCTTCGGCCTGAGCCTGGTCTGCGCACAGTACCACACTCTTTTTCTTCTGCGAATAGAGTTCGGCGGTGAGTTCGCAGGCTTTGGCGCACACCGCAGGTACACTCTCGTGCCCTGCGGGAGAAACCGACGCCTCAGCCAGTGCGTAAAATCGAACGGCAGGCATTAACCTTTAATCCTCTGCGCCTAAACCAGCACGGTTCATCAGGAACTGCGCCAGCATAGGCACCGGACGACCGGTTGCGCCTTTATTCTTACCACTGTTCCACGCAGTACCGGCGATATCCAGGTGCGCCCAGTTGTATTTCTTGGTAAAGCGCGACAGGAAGCAGCCAGCAGTAATTGAACCCGCCGGACGACCGCCAATGTTAGCCATATCGGCAAACGGGCTTTCAAGTTGCTCCTGATAGTCATCCCACAGCGGTAAACGCCAGGCACGGTCTGATGCCTGCTCAGAGGCATTTAATAACTCGTGAGCCAGCGGGTTATGCGTACTCATCAGGCCGGTAGCATGCTTACCCAGCGCAATGATACAAGCACCGGTTAAGGTGGCTACATCAACCACGGTTTCCGGATCAAAGCGCTCAACATAGGTAAGTGCATCACACAGAACCAAACGGCCTTCCGCATCGGTGTTTAACACTTCAACCGTCTGGCCCGACATGGTGGTTAGGATATCGCCCGGGCGATAAGCGTTAGCATCCGGCATGTTTTCACAACCGGCCAGAACGCCAATAACGTTGATTGGCAGATTGAGTGCCGCCACCGTATGCATAACACCCAGAACGGATGCTGCACCGCCCATGTCGTACTTCATTTCGTCCATACCATCGCCGGGCTTCAATGAAATACCGCCTGAGTCAAAGGTAAGGCCTTTACCCACCAGCACCAGTGGTGCCTGATCATCAGCGCCGCCTTTATGATGAATAATACTCATCAGCGATTCATTTTCAGAACCACGGCCCACGGCCAGGTATGAGTTCATCCCCAGGTCTTTCATGTTGGCTTCGTTAACGACTTCCACGCTAACGCTGCCATATTCTTCAGCCATTTGCTGCGCCTGCTCCCACAGATACGCCGGGTTGCAGATGTTTGGTGGCATGTTGGCCACGTCTTTAGTCACCTTAACGCCCTTGGCAATGGCCAGGCCGTGCTCAACCGCTTTTTCACCCACGGTGAGTTCGCGACGGGTTGGCACATTGAAAACGATTTTACGCAGTGGACGACGCGGTTCGCCTTTCTTGGTTTTCAGTTGCAGGAAGGTGTACAGAGTATCCTGTGAGGTTTCGACCGCCTGGCGTACTTTCCAGTAGGTATCACGGCCTTTCACGTGCAGCTCGGTTAGGAAGCACACGGCTTCCATTGAACCGGTTTCGTTGAGGGTTTGAATGGTTTTAGCAATGATCTGTTTGTACTGACGCTCATCCAGCTCGCGCTCTTTTCCACAACCGACCAGCAGCACCCGCTCGCTTAATACATTGGGTACGTGGTGGAGCAGCAACATCTGACCGGCTTTACCTTCGAGGTCGCCGCGGCGCAGCAGATTGCTGATGTATCCTTCACTGATTGCGTCCAGTTGTTCGGCAACGCCGGACAAACGTCGCGGCTCATAAACACCCACCACAATACATGCACTGCGTTGTTTCTCTGGACTGCCGCTCTTTACGTTAAACTCCACTGTATCACCTCTTTTTGTTCTGTCTGATTGGCCCGGAACAATTTTACATGCCGTTTTGCCTTGCTTTATGGTTTAATACGCACGAATTCAATCCTGCGTAGGGCGCGTCAACGTGATAATTCACGGCTCAGGCAAACGCGCCTTCCGGCACCAACGGTTAGTTATTACTGGCAAAACTTGTAAAAATGGTAAGTTTACTCAAAATTATAGCCGCTTTCACTAAAATTCCGACTTTTTGCACAGGCCAGATATGCTGATATTCCGCTATCTGCTTAAGGAAACGCTTAAATCGCAAATTGCCATATTTTTAATATTGATGGCAATTTTCATTACCCTGCGATTTGTCCGTGTTTTGGGAGACGCCTCAGAGGGTGACATCCCGGCCAGTCTGGTGCTCGGCTTCCTGTCTTTATATGCTCCGGTACTCGCTTCGCTGGTTATTCCTATCAGCGCTTTTTTGGGGATTATGATGGCTTACGGCAGGCTGTATGTAGACAGCGAAATGACCGTAATGCGCGCCTGCGGGATCAGTGAATGGTATGTCACCCGCGTAATGTTATTTTTATCGTTCATCATTATGTTGGTGACTGGCGTTGTTACCCTATACCTGGCACCGCTGGCCGCAGAGAGCGAATATAACCTGCGTGAGCAAGCCAAGGCAGAAGCCGGTTTCAGTGCCATCATCCCTGGCCGATTCCAACAAACCGGCAACCAGGAAGCCGTAATATTCGTACATGATATTGGTAGTGACGACTCACTTCAAAAAGTCTTTCTGGCCCAGCAAAAAAACGAAGGTGATGAGCAGGTTCGGGTCGTTTATGCCGAACAGGGTACGGTTAACAAAGAGCCGGACGGCACCCGTCAGCTCATTCTGAATAACGGTAATCAGTACGAAGGTGAACAGCGCCGTCTGGATTTTCGGGTGGTAGCTTTCGATGAATATCAAATCCAGATAGACGACCCGGAACAGCAGCAAAAACGTAAGAAGGTGTCGGTGATCCCTACCATGGAACTGCTTGAAGATGGCTCCACCGAAGCGCTGGCAGAGCTGCAATGGCGGCTGGCTATTCCGCTATCGATTCCTTTTCTGGTGCTTATTGCGGTGCCGCTCAGTGCGGTAGATCCACGCCAGGGGCGCTTTGGTAAGATGTTCCCGGCGATTCTGTTGTATCTCGGTTACTTTATGCTGCTACTGGCCAGCCGGCGCGTGCTGGAAGACGGTAAAATACCTATCCAGCTCGGCTTGTGGTGGGTACACGGCATTATGCTAATCATTGGCTTTACCCTGCTCGCCCGGGACCGTAAGTTCGGCACCGAGATTAAAGCCATGCTGAAGCGGAGAAAGTCATGATCCGCATTCTCGACTGGTATATCGCCAGAACCTTGCTGGGTACAGTGACGGTAACCCTTTCGGTATTGATTGGCCTGAGTGCCCTGATCAAATTTGTTGAGCAGTTGCGTAAGGTTGGCGAAGGCAACTACGACATGCTGGCCGCACTGGTGTACGTGCTGCTTAGTTTACCCCGGGACCTGGAACAGTTCTTCCCGATGGCAGTATTGCTTGGCGGACTCATCGGCATGGGCGTGCTGGCCAGCAACAGTGAACTGGTGGTTATGCAGGCGGCAGGCCTCAGCCGCTGGAACTTAATTACCTCAGCCATGAAATCGGCTGTAGTGATGATTATTGTGGTAATGGCAGTGGGCGAATGGGTAACGCCGGTGAGTGAATCCCGCGCTAAAGAACTGCGTACCGAAGCCATAACCGGCGGCTCGTTGTTCTCATCCGATAAATATGTGTGGGCCAAAGACGGCGATCATTTCGTGAGTATTGGCCAGGTAATGAGCCGCGATTCATTGCAGGAAGTCACCATCTACCGGTTCAACGATGGCTTACAACTGGACAGCATCACCAATGCCAGTGGTGGCTTTTACGAACAAAACGGCTGGACACTGACGCAGGTGACACACACCTACTTTGGCGCAGACGCCATTACCGCCGATGTTCAGCCAACCTGGCGCTGGGACTCATCTCTGACGCCAGACAAACTGGGTATCGTAACCGTAAAGCCCGAGGCGTTATCAATTCAGGGTTTGCAGGAATATATAACCTACCGGGCCAATAACAAGCAGGATACCAGCCGCTACGAGCTGGCTTTATGGCGTAAAGTGCTGCAACCGGTTACCGTAAGTGTAATGCTATTAATGGCGCTGTCGTTCATATTCGGACCACTGCGAAGTGTGACTATGGGTGCGCGAATTATCATGGGCGTATTAACCGGCTTTGGCTTTTTCATCACCAATGAAGTATTTGGCCCACTGAGCCTGGTTTACAACATTCCGCCGGTACTTGGCGCGCTGCTACCGAGTATTCTATTTGCAGCCGTTGCTGCAGCACTACTCTCCAGATAAATCAAGAAATCAAGGGGTCAGAGTACATGAATGAAGTTCATTCATGTACTCTGACCCCTTGATTGACCCCTTGATTTTAATTACCAGCTCTTGTGATTATTCTGTTCTTTAGTCAGTTTAAGCACTTCGGTTTGTGCCAGCCGGTCTTGCAACGATTGCTTGTTCTTTACGTCTAACAGAACTAACAAAGTACCCAGTCCGCCAAGAGAGGCGATTAATCGCAGCACAAGTCGGCCCCACCCTACCGGCTCGTCGGTAGTGCTGTATATGCGTAACCGCCAGGCGCGCATCCCCAGCGTTTGACCGCCGCGTTTCCAAAACCATAAGAAAAAACCGGCGACCCACAAACCAACCCATACCTGGATCAGCGTTTTATACATCACAGACTCGCCAAGCAATTCATTGGGTTCACTGTAACCCTGTAAATCAAGCCAGCCGTTCTTCAGTGAGACCACCAGCACCACAATCAACACCATGGCCGCACACATGCCTACTGCCGTAGCTACCAAGGCATCGTAAATCATGGCAGCCAGACGTCGCAAAAATCCAGCACGGGCAGTTTGCTCAGCCTGTTGCGATGACTGATTGGTTTGTTTTGTTTTGGTGTTTTTTACTTTTTTAACCATGGCTTGCAGTGTGTCTGACAGCGATGGGCGCAAGTGTGCCACAGTTCAGAGCAAAAGTAGACGGTTAGCGAAAGGACGGGATGCGGAAAGCGAAAGAAAGATTATCTGGCGCCAGAAACAAAACAGGCACCCGAAGGTGCCTGTTTATAAGAACAACTGTCTTACAGTACTACTACGTCAGCAGCCTGTGGGCCTTTGTTACCTTGTTCGATAGTGAACTGAACGTTTTGACCTTCAGTTAAGGTACGGAAACCGTCAGATTTGATCGCACGAAAGTGTACGAATACATCTTTGCCGCCGTCAGCCTGAGAAATAAAACCGAAACCTTTAGCTTCGTCGAACCATTTTACTGTGCCTGTAGAAGTAGACATAGATAACTCCAAAAAGTAATAAATTTAAGTGGTTGTAACAACCGGTGTTGCATTGAAGGGCTATCTGTTTTGCGGCAGGCTTGATTCAGTAATCGTATCTAATGTGAATCGCGCAAGGGACTTACAATGGATCAACGGAACGAGCAATATTCAAATATAATAGAACCTTTCAAAGGCAAGTGGATTCTAGCACCCTTATCTGGCTGTGTCAGGTTATTTTTTAAACTTTTTAAAAATATTTTTTAACACTCTCTCCTTGAGCGATTCCACGGGAGTTCAGGCTGTATAAATAAAAAACGTTGATAACCAATAAGCTTACACAGGTTTCATTACTCTTTCTAACAATCAGACCCTAAACAGCATAATATTTAGTCGCTTATTGAAGAATCACTAAAAAACGCTTGTCAGCCTCTATGACATCGTTATAATTCTCAGCCTGACTGTTGCGCAGTCACAGCACATCTATCAGTGCCAGAGTGGCGGAATTGGTAGACGCAGCGGATTCAAAACTAAACGCGTCTAACAATTACGATGTGGCAAGTCATTGAAAGGTATAGCACCTTTTGACTTTAACAAGCTAAAAATTGCTTGCAAAGATTTGCAAAGAAAATTAGAAGTAATTATGCTTTGCAAGGCATGGATACCAAAGCCAGAGTGGCGGAATTGGTAGACGCAGCGGATTCAAAATACACTTTAGTTTATTGTTATTACCAAGTAATATCATTAGCTTAGATTGACTTTGCATCCTGTACAAGTGTTGTATAGTGTTGTATAGTGCTGTATAGTATTTGTAAGGTTTCTTCTATACTTAATTTAACTTTGTAGATAAGTATAAAATCTACACCTCTACTCATTCTAAGTAGAGAGCACTCCAAAAATGGCTAGGTGGTGGAATTGGTATACACACGGCATTCAAAATGCCGCGCCTTCGGGCATAAGGGTTCAAGTCCCTTCCTAGCTACCAACATTTTGTAAAATATTATTTTTTAGTATCAGTATTATCAATACTAATAAACCAAACTTTTCTGAATTTATTTTCTGTATAAAAAACCAACACGTAATGTCACGTTTTTTTACACTGTTATGATTCCCCATAATACCCTCCCTTAAATTCTCAATTAAAACAGAGGCTTGCAGTCCTGGTGCATATATTGCTTTTGTTTCGCCGATTTAATTCTGTTTTACAAAAAAGGACTGAAAATGATAAAAAAGATAATACCTGCGCTTAGCCTGTTAGTGCTTTCTCAAACTGCTTCGGCAGGAATAATCACCGATACATCTAACTCAAGTTTTATTGATCAAACCACAGGGTTTGAATGGATGGATTTTGGCGTTAATAATGGTGATTCTTATAACACGGTTATTTCTCAACTAGGCTCAGGTGGCACTTATGAAGGATGGAGAGTTGCATCTCAAGATGAAGTATATACGTTATGGACAAATGCATTTACAGGTTTAGGTGCTGATTCTGAAAGGAACGCTGGAAATTTGGATGGGAGAAATGAAGTTAGCGATAACGACTCACGTGACAATACCGTCTTAGATTCAATATTTTCTATGATGGGATATAATCGTTTGAGCTATACTTATGGTGCTCCATTTTTACCTGTGTTTGATTCGTTTGGTCTTTTTGCAGTTTCTGATACAAATAGTTATGGTTATTTAAGTCTGAATGACCAGGATTACTCACGCGGATCATCGAGAGATTCGGCTAGAATAGGTATAGGTAACGGTACTGCCCTTTTTGATATAGCACAAGAACGTACCAGTACTATGCTGATTAGAGATAGTGGTGCATCAATTTCTGTTCCCGAACCATCTTCTATAGCCATTATGAGCTTGAGTCTTCTAGGCTTAATACGCTTTCGTTCAAAAAAAGCATAAATTTAAATATTAAGTTATTTCGTTATGGCACTTTCGGGTGCCATTTTGTTTTTTTCAATATAAAATTTTATTAACATAGTGTTAAATGTAAAAATCACTCACCCTTTAAATTATTTATTTTCCATTGCTCAGCTAACCATTATGAATAGTTATGCTACTTAAACCTGAGGGATCCCCACGAATTTTAATTCCAGCACAAAGCATACTCCTGCGTTGTCTTTTTGAAATAGAGAATAGCGGATAACCAATGTTTTATGGTTATTCGCAGTTCACTTTGGTGAATTAACCTGGCTGCCATGTAACAGTAGCTCAGTACTCGTCTGTGCTTGATAGTGTTAGCTTGAAAGTGCTTTGCCAAGCCCGCGAACTCTGCCGCAACACCAATAAAATTCATGAGGAACAATGCTAATGTGCCAATTAGAGCGAGCACCGCTAATCGTTGAGGACTGCGTGATTCATGCAGTGACATTCCTAAACCAAACCGAGCGCTTTTTTGGTCACGGAATCCTTCTTCAATCTGCATACGGGATGCATAGCATTTTACTATAGCTTGCGCTTGGACGTCAGAATCTGTTGGTAGAGAGGTTGCCAGTAACCATGGCTCACGCGAGGCCGCGGCCGCATCTCTACTAGGCTTATCACGCCTTGATTGGCCGAAGCGATTCAGAAGCTTTCTGTTTTTAGGTGGTATTTTTATCAAGACCCAATTGGCTACCAATGGGTTGGTTTTGGTAAACATGATGTTTTGCCACCACTGTGGTTTACTCTGAGCTTGAGCATAAATTTCTTTGCAAGACATCCAGTTATTGCCATTGTCTAAGGTATATAGGGTACGGTTTCGGATTCGACCAACATAGTCCCAATTCAAACTCAGCACATGTCGAAACCAAGGCACCCGAAAACCTGCATCGGTGACGATGATAGGCTTACAACCTACTGGCAACATACTTTTAAGCTGTTTGAGAAACCTCAAATGTACAGTGGACTTCTCTTTGTGACAAAGTGGATGCACCTGTTCATACAGCGTAATCGAACGTCCCTCAAAAGCTAATGATGCTCGTAGTAAAAAGTGACGTCGACAGGCATCTAAATCTGACCAATCTACTAGGATGATAGGACGAGGCTGTGATGCGACGACAAGTTTCACTAATTCCGCATAAATCATCGGAAGCTCACCATATAAATGCTTATTAGAACACAGCCTATCAGCGCGCTTAATCCTATGTTTTTCATAGGCTTTGCTACTTATCCCACGGCCTAGCTGAGTGACTGTTAGCTTGCTTTGATACATCGCACTTTTAACACAGGATCCCAGTGCCTTTCGACGTTGAGAGTGCATATTAGGCGTGACGAGTTTGATGAAACGGGTTAGGATTTGCAGAGCATTCATGGCGTATCCTCGAAAGATTTGTTTGGCGATAGATCTGATCACCGAACGCCATGAATGTTCCTTTCGATTTTATCTTTTTGTTTCAGCTAATAATTTTGTGGGGATACCTCAGATTCTGACCCCTTTTATCCTTTTATCTTGCCCAAAGGGTAAATTGCTGGTTAGGACAATAGAGCCTTTTTCATAGCGTTTCGCTATCACATCGAACTGTAATTTTGATTCATGTGCACTGAATGGCTGATAACCTACTTCATCAACAATGAGTAATCGAGGAGATTGCACTGAACGTTGCATGATGTTTTTGTATTTATCCTGGCGCTGTGCAGTCGCGAGTTGCAGGTAATAGCACTGAATTGGGGATTAAAATGAAGGCGTATCTGGCGCAAAAATAATATTACCTGAAATCTGGAGAAAGCCGGTACACAGGACAATGTTCTGCAGCTTCTTCGAGCAATACGTTTGCCTGAGTCGTTTCGTCCAACAGTTTAAATGCCAATGCTTTTCTTAAATAAGCAGGGGGGGAGAGCTCAGTATTGCTAAGCTTCTTAAGCTCGCTAAGCCACTGTTCGTGATTTTGAGCGTCTGCTATTAACTGAATTTGATAATACAGGCGATACACTTGGTCATCCAAAGAGGTGTTGTCTCTTAGGTGGTCCCGCTCAAGAATCTTTAACGCTGTTCTAGAGGCTTCTTTGGCCTCTTCTAGACGATTGAGTTGTCTATATGCTTCGGCTAAATCTCCCCATTGTTGATGTATTCCAGCGTCTTGGTTACCAATGAGCTCTTGTACTTCAAGTCTTAAATCTAACGCCCGCTGATAGTCGCCTTGATAATAGTGAATAGCAGACAGCCCTTCTAAGGGCATATATGACTGAGGTGCCAATTGACGGGCAGTCTCAAACTTTTCTTGGGCGACGTCTAACTCAGACTTGCAAAGGTACATAAACCCCAGATTAGATAGAATTAATTCATTGGGCTTTATCGCAACCTGGGATTCCCAAGCCTTTATTGCGTTGTCTTTGTTGCCACTATAAAACTCCATAATTGCTAGCAGTTGAAAAGGACGCCAGTAATCTTCAAGTACCAATGCAGCTTGACGGGCAAAACCCAAGGCTTGATTTAGCTCATCTTTATCACCAGAACTGCGATACAAGTTGAAATATACGGTGGCCAAACCCATTAGTGCTTCAACATTACTGGGGTGCTCTTGAAGTAGGGTTTCAAACTGCGACCTAGCGAGGTCTCGCTGGCCAGTTTTATCATGTAAAAAGCCAAGAACCGTCTGAACATAAAGGTTATTTGGAGAAAGGGAGTTTGCTTGATGACATTGCTTCGTGGCTTGCTCCAGTAGCGCTTTTTCGTTTTCTCTCCAACTCTCATGGATGGATATCTCGCACAATAATCCATGCGCCGGTCCATAAAACGGGTGGTCACGCAGTAATTGCTCAATTAAGTGCTGTGCCTCGTTTAGTGCTTCAAATGACTGATAGTCTTCAATCAACTCTCTGGCTTTTAAATAATTGCGTTGCTGGCCTAGGCTCAGCATCGCTTTGCTCTCAATCGGTTTTTTGGTACGAACAAGAAGGTAGGTGTCTTGTTTTAATCTTTCTTGCACATAAGGGGTGGAATACAAGGTGTCTAACTGGTCTTGCTGGCTGATATTTTCCACCGACAATACTTGATCAAAAGTGCCATCAGATAGGTACAGCCTGATACCATTGTAGCGGCCAACAGAAATCGATTCTACCATTAAAACCCAATCACTCTGGAACGACTTAATGAGATCAGAGGGACTCTCTTGAAAGCTGTTTAGAGCAAGCGGGACGACAGTCACTTGAAACTGCTCGCTATAAAGAGTGCTTAACTTTTCTGCAATGAGGTAAAGCCGTTTATCCTGCGGGTAAATCAATAAGCTCTTTTTCATGCCCGGCAAACTGAAAGTTGAGGAGGAAGAGGGGCCTTGGCTCAGAAATCCGATACCCGCTAAAAAAACGATCAATAACCCCAAACCAATGTACAAAGGCACGCGAGTCTTGGGCTTGCTTTCTGAGGTTGGCTCGTCAGGCAAGGAGGTGGAGCGCTCCTTGTCTTCTGAACTCTGATACAAGGTGTAGGCTTTTACATTGAGCGCAGCAGCTATTCGTTCCAACGATTGAGGCTCAATGAGTATTCCTCTAAACGCTTTACTGACTAAATCTCTAGGTGCTGAATCAATACCTTCAATAGAAGCAATCTTTTCTGCCAATGCAGCTTGGGTTTTAAACCCTGATTGACGCAAAGCCTGTTCTAATTTCGCCCTAGATGCACGTACGCCTCTTTGCCGCGTTCTTTTTTTGTTATTCCTTGTATTGCTGCTACTTGGCACTGGTTGCCTGCTCCTGAAGACGTTAAATCCGTATAAATCCGCTTATCTGCGTTTAGCTGCGGATGCATGGTTTTAAGCCTAAGGCAAAGATGGTTCACGTTCAATTCCACAAATTAAAAAAAGGAACGTTAAATGAAAAGCTGCATCATCAAAAACGGCATAGTGAAAAACCATGTATCAAAGCTAGCTGTTATTTTTTTCTCTTTGTCACTATCCAACCACGCGCTGGCAAATGAAGCGGATTGTATTCAGGTTTACCCCTGGGCAGAAAAAGGCTATGAATGGGTTAGAAATGAAAGAGGGGGCTTTCATCAAGGCAATCGAATAATTAAGGCATTGGAAGATGAGTACTTTATTCCGGTATTCCATAAATCCTTAACTGAATTTAGTGAGAGTGACCTGGGTGCCTTGCAAACCCATCTCAATACTTGTCATAAAGCCGGTCGTGAGCTGGCACATAAAGCGTCAAAAGCAGGAGACCGAGCAACGGGGCAGGTGTATGTAATGGCGAATCAATTTATCGCCAGCGTACTGCGTTCAAAGTTAACTCAAAACCTTCCGTCAAACTTCATTAATACTATGTTGAATCAGCAAGGTAATTTAGTGAAAAGAAAAGCGGCTATTGCCGATGCTGAACGTGCACTGAGCAAAGCCCGAAGCCTTGCCGCCAATTCAGATAGCTTGTTGTCATTGGCTCAGATGAAAGTTGCACCCTATTTGGTTTTTTTAAGTGAAGAGCACAAAAGTGCATTTCTTGATGAAATAACCAGTATTAACGCAGGTCTTAAAAAGCAGCTGGAGCAACAGCAAATCGCTGCATTTGACAGCTATGAAGATTCTCTAGCGGGTTTAGAGGCCTTTTTACAGGACAGAAAACCTAATAGACGCACGCGGGAGCGTATGAGAGGCAGTCAATCCAGAGAATTGGAGATGGCTATTCACGCCAAACTACAAGGTTTGTCAGAGGCCGCTATTTCAGATGCAGTAAATCAATTGGAAGGTTTTGACTCTACTCTTGAAGGGTTGCGATCGTTAATCAAGTTCCAGCAACGTGTCACATTGGCCCTGCGTCAGGCCAAAGCCATGGGAAATTATCGCTTTGACAAAGCCTATAAAACCAAGCTGGATGAGCTAGCTACAGCATCACTGAAGGAGTTTGAACAGGAGCTGGCGAGTTATGCCGTCAATAAGAAAAGCCTGACGACTATTAATCGCGCGGTACAAAGCCTGTTTTCTCAGCAACCATTGCCGGCCAACATTGAACAGTACAGAAAGGTCGCTTTGGCACAGGCAGAATCTATGCAAATTGCACTGACTAAACAGCGTTGCTATCAGGCTATTGCTGGCGTTCAAATAGACATGGACGACTTGGATGTCGGGTTATTGGATGGCAAAGGGGCCAGTACATTAGGGTTGTTTGTCTGTCGACTCGATGATCGAGGTTATGAGCTTATTAGCTATCAAGCACCAGGCTTTATTGGCAACACCCATGTCTTGAAGGTGAAAACCCCAAGAGGGATAACGTTAACGCTCAACTTAGAGCCATTGGAAGTCAACGAAGGTGAAGAATTACTGGTAGGCGTATTAGCAAAAGATGTGTCACAAGAAACAGAGTTCACCATAGCTCAGTGGCAGGATTATGCCCAACAATTGATCCCGTAATACTGTGTTTACACATGTGCAGGTGGTGACAAACTACCTGCACTCTCTTGCAAATACTGACGTATTGATAGAGCTAATAAATCAGATTTTGGACACGCAAAAACTGTCAGTGCCGGTTTGCCACTACACTCCCCGTCAATTCCTTGTGAAGTTAATCAATCTTCACAAGGAATTGACCCTCTGGTACCACTATGCAAACTGAGCCAACGAAAGTCGGTTTTTTTGTGTCTGAAACATAGCATAATGGCTCTACCCCTTGAATGAGAAATCAGTATTCACATCGTTATAATACGCATGTGTTTTTCAATCTAAGCTGGTCACTGGCAACCAAAAGGTGAACTCACTGCCTTTACCTGATTCGCTTTTTACCGTTAGATCCCCGTTATGAGCCAGTGCGATCCGCTTGCATAAGAACAACCCCAAACCAATACCTTGGTTTCCTCTGTTATTGATATCATCTGACTGAGAAAAAGGCTCGAAGATCTTTGACAAAAAGTTGGCATCGATCCCGCAACCAAAGTCTCGTACGACAATGAAAAGTTTGGCCTGTTCTCGTCTACACTTAATTAATACCGGACTTGCAGAGTCTGAATGTTTGAGCGCATTTTCAATCAAATTCCGGACCAAAAACTTAAAACGACCAATGTCAATATCTATGGTTATTTCAGGGAGAGAACCTTCCAAACTAATGTTCTCGGCGTTATCAAAGCTCCCAATGATGTCCATTAAGACATTGGGAAAGAAGTAGGTTTCCAGATTTAGAAGTTTTTGGGGGTCTCGCAGGCGTTCACTCTCAAGTAATTGCTCTACAATGTCATCCATTTTATTAATTTCACGATTGAGCTTTGAAACAGTCTCATCTTTGCTCAGTAATGCAAGCAACACTTTCATTCTGGCCATAGGTGATCTCAATTCATGGCTTACAGAGAGCAATAATTCATTCTTGGAAGCAAACAGCTCCTCTAGATTTTCCGCCATTCCATTTAAGCCGTGCGTCAGTTTACCTAAATCATTTCGAGGATGACGAACAATACGATACTTGAGATTACCGCGACTGATGTGTGTCGCACTGTCGATGGCACTTTTAATTGGACTCAATTGAGCATTCAACATCTTGTAGCTGACCACCAGCACGCACAGGACTGCTAACCAGGGCCAGAATACCAGCCAGTTGGGATAGATAATTAAATTCGCTATCTGTGAAGTTACGGCAATGGTTGTTTCGTTTGATGATGTAAATATAAAGTATTTCGAGCCTACTTTTGAAAAAAACAATTTACCCAGAGGTATGGCGTTTTCCATCAATTCAGATGGCTCCGGAAGAGACTCGCCTGTTTTCCAGACCTCATTTCCGCGATGTATTTGTATGGCAACGCGATTACTTTTTGCTTCTGTTTTGAGGTGCTCGATATCAATTGGACCAGAGACCAGTTTTGCCATCATTTCGTGCAGCGTTTCATTGCGATCTTCAACAATTTTTTGTGCTTCTTCTTCAGATACGGCAAAGCTACCAAGCACCACCAACATGACCAACAAAATAGTTGTGAAAGTGAATAGTAAGAAAAATCTGGAGTACAGGTTTAGGTTGGGTAGGGTCATATGGGAGTCGCTATAAAGGTGTATCCAATACCCCTGATGGTCTTAATAAATCTAGGGGATGCTGCGGAGTCTTCTAGCTTCTGCCTGAGTCGACTAAGTAAGATGTCGACGGCACGTCCGAAAAGATCTACCTCCACACCTTTGAGAGCGCCCGTAATTTGTTCTCGATTAAATACTTTTCCTGGATTTGTTGCCAGAGTATGAAGCAAAAGAAATTCCATTCCAGAAAGTGATATCTCGGCACCATCTACTTTCACTAACTGCTGTGCTGGATAAATGTCCAAGCCAGAAAACTGAATGTGTTCATTTACATTAGATTCTGCCTTTTCTTCACTCTCGGTTCGGCGCAGTAAGGCCTGAACTCTCGCTAATAATTCCAACGGCTCAAATGGCTTTGGTAAATAGTCGTCTACTCCTATTTCAAAGCCGTGGACTTTGTCTTCCAACCTACCTCTTGCAGTAAGCATAATGATGGGCAAAGCGTATTTTTCTCTGATTTGTTTGCATAAAGAAAAGCCATCTACTTTTGGCATCATGACGTCCAGCAGCAGGAGTCGAGGCTCCTCCTTTTCTAACTGCGCAAGACCTTCAAGAGGATCATTGGCAAAACAAAGTTCGAAATGATGATTTTTGAAAAACACGCGTAAGTTGGCTGTCAGTTCTTCGTCGTCATCAATCATAAATATCTTAGTCATACAAAACGATTAATCCATTTGCTAGATGTAATACTCCATCATCAAAAAAGTAAAAACAAACCATTACGGCTGATTGTTACACTATGTTACCCAACAAGGTAGGAGAAGAAAGTATGATCAATTTGAAATTAATTGATTGGAGCTTTCTATGTCAACTACAAACCTCTTTTCAGATAGTCGCGCAGCAAAAATATTAGCCAGCCTAATGCTGATTCAAATGGCCATGGGCCTGATTTTGAACTTTCATTTTCTTAAACCAATATTGCGTTTTGACGGTTCAGCTACTTCTGAAGAACTCACTTTCATTTTGGGTTGTGCGACGTTAGTAGCTTTACTTATAAGCTCACTTAATTTGATTTTCGCTCTGTTGTTGCCAAAAGAGAGGGTGATTGAACATACTGAGATCTTTGTCCCTATCATTGTTTTTGCTACCGCTGGGATTGCACTTTGTGCCGTTGAGTACGCCAGGCTCGCAGAATATGTCACCTTCTTAACATCTACCGATTTTATCAATGACGCATCAAATGATTCGACGTTAACGCCCTTAAAAGAAGTGCTTGCCACGGGGCGAAATGAAGCGCACTTCATTTCCATATTTATGTCTAGCTTCAGTTTGATTTTTTTCTATGGCTTGATGCTGAGAGCCAAAATGCTTCCATCTCTTTTGGCCGGCTTTGCTTTGATGGCAGTAGTGTTGCAGCTTGTTGCGGTAGGCCACACTTTCTTTGCCTTATCGATTCCCAATATTATTCAGGCTCCCCTTGCGCTTACTCAGCTTATTGTTCCTATTTACTTAATCCTTTTCGGATTTCGAAGTATTCAAGTAAGTAGCAGAAACAATATCGAACAATTTAGCTAGGACGAGAGGTCTCAATTTATGTTTTCCTCGCTACTCATATTTCATATTTTTTCGGGTGCCGTAGCGCTTTTAGCTGGGTATTCAGTGATTGTAACTAAGAAAGGAGGAACCGCTCACAAATACCTAGGCAGGAGCTATGTGATCGCAATGCTTGCACTTGGTTTGACCGGTACATTCATCGCAGTTTCGAGAGAAGTACCTCTATCAATTCTAAATGGATTGGTACTTTGTTACTTCGTGTTGTCCGCCCTAAATCTCATGTGGCAACCTCCAAGAAACACCAATGTTTGGGATAAAATACTATTTGCCTTTGTTCTTCTGATAACGTCGGGGTTTGCTTGGTTTGCCTATCAGGCAAGTGAGGTAGAAGGAGGGCAGTTGGGCGGATTTGGTATTCAAGCTTATCTGGTTTTCGGCAGCGTCATGCTTTTTTGTTGTATTGGTGATGCTCGCTATTTGAAGCGTGGTGGACTAAATGGAAAGAGTCGATTAGTCAGACATTTGTGGCGTATGTTTTTCCCTTTATTAATGTCCACTGCCGCTTTTTTCCTAGGCCAGGCACGACATCTTCCTGAGGCATTACAGAACATTGGATATTTACTGGCACCCGTGGTTTTTGTGCTCGGCACAATGATTTATTGGATTATAAAATTAAGGACAAATGCATTTGCACATGAGACTGTTAGTCATCATCATGCAGAGCAGTAAAGCGGAAAATGGAATTTTAGATGTGCAAAGAATTTGCAAAGTCTCTTTTCGCATTTATAACCTGTTGGTTTAATTAAACTAACAAAGACACAAATTTTTCAAAATCCGCCGGGGGTAACTCTGTGCCGGTTCAAGTCCGGCCTCTGGTACCACTTTTAGATGTGAACACAAACCGACGAGAGTCGGTTTTTTTGTGCCTGAAATCAGCGTCTTTCTGTAGCTCTGCTCTACCCTGTAAACGAGGGATCAGTATTCATCCTGTTCTATTAATTTAGAATAAATCAGACGAGCAAGTTAACTTCAAACAAAAGCTTTTTCAGATCTTGTCTAGAATCAATAACCAGAAGAAGGATGATCGTCTTTGTAGACTCATCGACTCGATAAAACACCACATTATGACTATCGACAAGAAGTTGTCTGTATTCAGTTAATCCTAGTTCCAGGAGCCTGTCACTATGAGGCGCAGAATACGGATTTCCAGAGAGTTGAGACTTAACTTTTGATTTAATAGCTTGCTTGGTCTCGCTAGCAACATTCTGATTAAATTTTCTAGTTAAAAATGCATTCAGTTTTTTCAAACAAAGTTTAAAAACCGGTGTCACTTTTATGCTGTATTCAATCGTCGTCAAATGCTTCATCCAGATCAAATAGCCCATTCTGTCGCGCACTGCGTTCTGACAAATTAATGAGTTTTAATAATGCTATAGTTTGCTGCTGTTCTTCGTAGTCTTTCGCATCCTGAATAACATACTTTGGCTTGCCATTTTGCGTGACCAAAATGGGATTATCCAATTCCAGATGATTCGCATGTTCCTTCATGTAAGATACAGTTTGAGTTTTCATGACAATCTCTATTGGTCTAAATATAGACCTATTATAGACCGATAGACGAAAAACGAAACGGTTAGTTTTCCGAGTGAATCGCCATATTTTCACGATTTGCCTATACCGGAACATTTATTTAATCAATTCGGCTTCAAGATTGGAAACTCTGCATGTTATGCTTCTTATATTAATTCAGTGATTCAAAACTACTTACTTGACAAAGTTTGATAAAGATTTCCCGAAATTAGAGATGCGGCTTGACGCATTTTTTGATGCCATTGATGACGAAGATTATAAACTTGCCCGACTCATTGTAAAAAAAGCGGTCAGGAAATTCCCCCGACATCCTGTTTGCTTTGCGCTTCAAGGGCTAGCAGCTGTATTTATCGATAACGATCATACCGATGGTTATTTGTTTTTTAAGCAAGCAATAAACAGTGGCTACGCACCTGCTTTTGTATACTTTAATTTTGGACTCTGTGCCGAAAAATCTGGCTCAATTGCTGAATCTTTAGCGGCTTTTCAAAATGCGCTGGACAGTGCGTCACCGGAAGAACTTCATCAATATGAACCTGCCAGACTCCATCTCCAGGCGATAAGAGAACAACTTCCCGAACACCTCACTTTAGAACAGTACCTTATAGACGCCGAAATTTTTGAAGAAGGTGTTGTATTGTTAGAAAGTCATAAGTTCAGTGAAGCGGCAAACTGCTTTACTCTACTGTTAAAAAGCCAGCCTGAGCATGTACAAAGCTGCGGCAATTTGGGAATTTGTCAGATGTATTTAGGCGATCACTTGTCTGCAAAACGTGCGTTTCATCGAGCGTTGGCAATTGATCCGGATTACCTGTTAGCTGAAAATAACCTGATATTATTAAAAGCGCTTGAAGACGGAGAGATAGAAGAGCTTCCAGGATTTGGTATTACCGATTTCTATGCAGAAAAAGAGAAAACCTCAAATCCTGCCACTGAACTCAATCAGGCAATATCACAAGCCATGGCCAACGAGCAATTTGACTCAATTGAGGATGCCCAAGCATTTGTTGAGAACTATATGAATGAGCATAACAGTTCACCGAATACTGATATGCTTAACCTCACACCAAGCCAAACTCACAAGCTACTTACTGAGCCTTTCGAATCCAGTGATTTACTTAGCTGGCAATTTTCGAATGTTACCCAATTTACATCAGCCCCTGTTTATTGGTTAGCTGTAAATTTAATAGGAGCTTTAGGGGCTGATGGAGTTAAGTGCACCGCCAATGGAAATTTGCCCCGCAATTTATGCCGGTCGCTATTCGATAGTTATATGAAAGAGTTTGCTCCTAGCTTTATCGTTTCCAAAATAAATAGAGAAGACGATTTCATTAACCTACATGTAGTTCGCAGCATCTTGTTGATTGCCAAATTAATTCGTAAACACGGTGGGCGCTGGAAGCCTTTGAAATCAACATGGCAACTTTATGAGCGCATACAGCAAGGTGATAGCACAGCTGCGACTGAACTTTATCAAATACTGTTTAAAACGTATGCTACTGAGTACAACTGGGCGTATATTAGTGGTAATGAGAGCGATTGTGCATTCTATCAGTTCAGTATAGGTTACTCATTGTATATGCTTCGTCATCTTGGCACTGAATGGCGACATTACCGAGAATACCAGGTACTTTTTGAGCAGGCTTTCCCAGATCAAGCAGATCCGTTGTCAGAGCTTTCAAAGATAGAATTTCCCTCCCAGTATATTTTTCATTTCTGGTTCGACTTTGCATGGCAAGTAGGACTAATTGAAAAACGTGAAAGCACCGATGAAAATACAAATGGATTTTCCAAAGAAATCATAGCTACGCCTCTGTTTACCGAACTGATTTCTTGGCACATATGAATCCGGTGATAAAAAACGTCATTTACTCTAATCGAATGCGTGCGGCATCAGTAATCATAGCGTCTTCAATAAACATCAATTTATTTGTTATGGCATGGAATTTCAGATCAAAACACACCGTTTATTTGAATCTGATAGAAAGGGATTCCACCTAAACCTCATCACCTTTGTTTGGGGCTTCATGTACAGGGGGAGGGAGAATCGGGTAAAGTGGCACTAAGCATTTTCTATGCAAAAAGCTGTTAGTCATGCAAAGAATTTGCAAAGCGTCATTTTTACAGTTTAACTTGCTGATTTTAAATGATTATTTCAAAGTAAGCGATCAATTTAGACCGTCTTTTCCCGGCGGAGCTACCCCGTAAAATGGTCCCCGTAGATTTTACTCACGGAGACTTAATCGATGGCAACAAAAAGACGTACACGCGAGCAATGGCAGGTATTGGTTGATAAGCAAGCAGCAAGCGAACTGTCGGTCAGTGAATTTTGTGCACAGCATGCGTTAACAGTATCAAACTTCTATCTGTGGCGTAAAAAACTGAGCGATGATAGCCAATCGCTTGCGCAGCAAGATAACTGGCTTGCCTTTGATATGCCAGCAAGTGCGAACCAGAGCGCAGGCTCTGTCTGGGAGATTGAACTGGCATTACCCGGTGGTGTGGTGCTGCGGATGAACCGGGCTGCCTGATGTTACCCTTATCCAATGGGCGTATTTGGCTGTATACCGGTAATACCGATATGCGCAAACAGTTTGATGGGCTGGCGGCACTGGTACAGGGCAAACTGGGGATGCAAGCGCATTGTGGTGACTGGTTTGTGTTTATCAATAAGCGCCGTACCCAGCTCAAGGTGTTGTATTACTACCAGGGCGGTTATTGTTTGTGGAGTAAACGGTTAGAAAAAGGCACCTTCGCCAAAGTCACTGACGGTACAGCAAAAACACCATTAAACAGTGCTCAGTTACAGTGTTTGATTGATGGCATTTACTGGCAAAAAGACAAACAAAACAGGCGATTTAATTGACTGATTTTGTTATAATTTACGCCATGAAAACACATTCTATTAGTCACCTTTCACCGTCTGAAATTGAGGCTGCCTTTGCTCATCAAGCTGAGGAGATTGCGCAACTCAAGCATCAACTGGACTGGCTTAAACGCCAGTTGTTCGGGCGTAAGTCTGAAAAGGTGTTAGTGGATAATCCGGCGCAGAGCAGTTTGTTTGATGAGGGTGAGACACACGCCTTACCGGCAGACACCAAACCGGTGAAGGCCCATACCCGTTCCTCACAAAAGCAACGTCGCGACTCGGATGTGAATGATGACGGCCTACGCTTTGATGAGACGGTGCCTCAGCTGATTATTGATGTGCCTGCGCCTGAGTTACAGGGGGCGGATGCCGACCAGTATGATGTCGTGGATATCAAAGAAACCCGTCGCTTAGCACAACAGCCCGGCAGTTATGTGGTACTGGTGTATCGTCGTCAGGTCGTGCGTCATAAAACCACGCAAACCCTTAAGGATACCCCGGCTCCTACCAATGTACTGGAAGGCTGTTACTGCGATGTCTCACTACTCGCTGGGCTGATGGTGGATAAAGCGGTATATCACTTACCGCTTCACCGGCAACATCAACGGATGCTCGATAGCGGCATTACCCTTAGTCGGGCTACCCTAATCAACTGGATACAACAAGGCATTGAGCTGCTTCGGCCCATCGCCAAGGCCCAGTGGCAGCACATTCTGCAAAGCAAAATCCTGATGATGGATGAAGTGCCCATCAAAGCCGGGCGTACCAAAGGGGCTGGCCGAAAACCGGGGCAAATGAAACAAACCTACTTCTGGCCGATGTACGGTGACAGTGATGAGGTGGCGTTTACCTGGAGTCACAGCCGGGGCATGTTGCACGCCAAAGCACAGTTACAGGACTTTACCGGTACCTTGCTCACAGATGGCTATGCCGCTTACACCAAAACGGTTGAACAATTAAATCAACACGAACAAAAGATAGTGCACGCTGCCTGTTGGGTACACATGCGCAGAGGCTTTGAAAAAGCCCTCGACAGTGAGCCGCAAACAGCGCAACAGGCACTGGATATCATCGCCACGCTCTACCGGCATGAAAAACACATCCGGGATAAGCAATCAGACCTGGCTGATATCCATACCTACCGGCAACAACACAGCGAACCCTTAGTCACTGAGTTCTTCCGGTGGGTCTACCAACAACGCCAGCGCACCGATTTACTGCCCAAATCCCCCTTCGCCAAGGCGCTTCACTATGCGCATGAGCGGGAGAGCCAACTCAAGGTGTTCCTGAGTAACCCGGCGTTACCCCTGGATACCAATCATCTGGAACGGGCACTGCGGGTTATTCCCATGGGCAGAAAAAACTATTTGTTCTGCTGGTCTGAACTTGGGGCTGAGCAACTGGGTATACTACAAAGCCTGATGGTGACTTGCCGCCTGCAAGGCGTCAATCCCTACCATTACCTCGTGGATGTATTGCAGCGTGTAGCACTGCATCCGGCCAAAGACGTACTCGACCTGACGCCAAGAGTCTGGAAAGAGAGATTCGCGGACAAAAAATTAACGAGCGACTTAGATAAAATGGGGTGATCCGGGTCTATATTGATCGCTTACATTTCAAACACCAACTTTTCAAAATCCGCCGGAGGTAACTCTGTGCCGGTTCAAGTCCGGCCTCTGGTACCAAACACTTCTTAGGTGTGCATCAATAAACCGACGTGAGTCGGTTTTTTTGTGTCTTATTTTCTATTCAAACGCAGATATATCATCCATTTGTCGATTGGCACCCTAATGGCGCCACCCATTTGCGGGCTAATGGAGCCACTTTAAACTGTCATTTTACCCCTCAAACAAGGTGATTATTTCTCGCTTTTTCCTCCCCGTCCAGTCTGATCATTGTGCTCACGTAATTTTCGATAGCTTTCCCCCTCCAGAATCAGTCGATAAGCATTGTGTCTGAGCCGATCAAGCGTGGCAGCGCCAAGCAGTTTATTCGGGAAGGCCTGACCCCATTCGCTGAAGTCCAGGTTGCTGGTGATGATCGTTGATTTTTGTTCATATCGTTCATCGATTAAGTCGTGTAAGTCTTCATCCTGAGGGGATTTGAGAGGCTTTAAACCGAAGTCATCAATGATGAGCAGGTCTACTTTGGCTAATGTCTGGAAGCGTTTCTCATAGGTGTTCGTGGCTCTGGCTGCATGCAAGTTCGCAAGCAGTTTCGCCTGCGTGAAGAACAGTACATCTATGCCTTGCTGCACAGCACAATGCCCAATGGCTTGTGCCAGATGACTTTTGCCCGTGCCGCACGGGCCTGCGATCAGTACCGCCACATGTTCATCTATAAACCGGCAATCAGCCAGTTCATTGATATAAGCGCGGTTCAGGTTGGGGTTAGCGTTCAGATCGAAGCTTTCCAGTGTTTTATTACCTCTGAAGCCGGCACGACGCAGACGTGTGGCATACTTTTTCTGATCACGCCTTGCCACTTCATCCTGTACCAGTAAAGCCAGGAAGTCGGGATAACTGAGTTGATGTTCAATGGCCTCACGATTGCGCATCGCTAATGAGTCCGTCATACCAGAGAGGCGTAGTTGTTTCAGTAATGGCGTGAGTTCGGGGATCGGGTTGATCATCTGTTTTTCCTTGCTTTAGTGAGGGAGAAGTTTGTTGGGATCTCGGTGGAAGCGGCCACCGCCAGTATAAGCATCGCTTAACGTATCGAAGGTGCTCGATTCATCTCGTTGCTGGTCCAGACCTTTTTCAAGGATCTGTTTAACGGCGCTGTAACGGACATTATCGAAGGTCAGTGCGCGTAAGCAGGCGGCTTCAACTCGTTTGTCACCGTAGCGTTTGGCAAGGCCCACAACACCTTGTGCAGCACGTAGGTTGTCCAGTACGCGACTGGCAAACAAACGCTTGATAAACACATGGCATGAGTCGCCAATCCGCTGCGCCTGTGTTAAACAATACTGCGGATCCTGCATGTTGTAGGCTTGCGCGGCGGGCGGTTGATGTTCAGGCACCGTAGCGCGGCCACCCTGATGATGCATTCGGGCATGCCTGGCTTTCAGCTCATGCTTTTGATAGATACGCACCATGGTATCGCTGGCTTTCAGCCACAGTGTTTCTCGGATCAGAGTGTAAGGTACTGAGTAACGACAGTGTTCAAACTGTACGTGCCCATCACCGTGTACCTTTACTTTAGCCCAGACGGCTTGCTCTGGCGGCACTTCCGGTAACGGACTAAGCAATGCCTGCTCAATCTCAGTAAAACGTTCAAGTGGCTGACATTTCGTGGTGCCGTGTTTACGATTACCGGCGACTGACAGCAACCAACGTTTAAGCTGTGCATTGGCGTCGCTTAAGCTGCGAAATTCTTTTAGCGGTACGAAGCCATTTTTGATGTACTTAACATTAGACTCGACACGCCCTTTCTTCTGCGGGTCACGTACAGGGCATGGTGCAATCAAAAAACCATAGCCTTCAGCACATTCACCATAAGCGCGCTGAACCTCAGGATCGTGATAGCAGGCCTTGGTAATGGCACATTTAGGATTGTCTATAACGACCCGTTTAGGCACACCGTTAAACCATTCAAATGCACGACGGTGGCAGGCCAGCCAGGTGGCGGTGCTTTGATCGCGAATGAATTCGGCGTAGATATGCCGACTCCAGGCTAGCGTCATCACAAAGATCCAGCTTTTGCGTAACTCGCCGGTCCGGGTATCCACAATCAGTGGCCCTGCACCGAAGTCTACTTGTGCAGCATCGCCAGGCGTAAACTCCATGACGGTTGTCGGGGCCGGCGTCTTCTCAGAGAGGACTTTTAAATAGCGGATCACCGACCAGTAGCTTCCTGTGAAGCCATATTTATCCACCAATGCCTGATGGATGGTTGTGCCCTGGATCCCTTGCTCATACCACTTTGTGATCTTATCTGCATAAGGAGCCACAGAAGAGCCTTTAATCAGGACTTGAGAATTTTCTTCAAGAACAGTTGCAAGCGTATCGTTATCAGGCAAAACAGCATCGGGATCCAGCCAGCCATGCAGAATTGCCTTTTCTCTCAACGCTTGTGCTTTTTTGCGTCCCATCAGTCCACTATTGGCGATAGCACGATTGGATTCCCCCATTCGCATTCGAACGAGGATCTGTCGGTATTGGTACATTTCAAACCTCCGGTTTGCCAGGCGTATTCTCCTGACTGAAAAACAGTCAACGATACGCGAGTTAAACAGAAGTTTGAGGGGAAAATCAGGTCAACGTGGATCCATTACGCCGCTAATCAGGTGGATCGATTACGGTGCAAATAGGGTGGCTCCATTAGCTGCCAATATAGTGGCTCCATTAAGTGCAAATGAACTGGCTCCATATTGGTGCCAATCAACACCATTCGTTGATGTAGTATTCTGGCGATTTCGATGCCCTGTGCTGAGGGCCAGTAATAAACTGCGTATTAGGCATTTCCCGATCACTAATTCCGGCCTCTCGATCACCCCAATTCTGATACACCCGATCACTGGTATTATGGCTTGCCCGATCAGTAGTTGTGGCAGACCGCAGTCTGCCACAGGTATTTACCTCATGGTTTGTTGCTTTCTCATTGACTCCCCAGTGAGGGTTATCCGGTGAGCATTGTGGATGAGGCGATCTAGTAGCGCATCGGCAACCGTGCCGTTACTTATCATTGAATGCCATTGCTCTACAGGTAGCTGACTACAGATGATGGTGCTACTTACGCCGTGCCTGTCTTCTACCACCTCCAGTAAGTCTGTTGCCTGTTTGACGGTGAGTTTTTCCAGTCCCCAGTCATCCAGGATCAGTAGCTGTTGTTTCGCTATCGTTGCTAGCTGCTTGGTGTAACTGCCATCAGCGTGACCGATGTGTAAGTGCTCGTTTAATCGTGGTAATCGCCAGTAACCAACACGTATTCCCTGGCGACACGCTTGTTCACCAAGCGCACAAGCTACATAGGTTTTACCGCCACCTGTGGCTCCGGTAACAATGATATTCTGATGATGACTAAGATATCCGCCATTTAATAAATCGGCCATTCTTGGCTTTTGTAATCCGCGGCCATTGTCGTATGACAGTTCTTCCGGTGTTGCATTTAACCTGAGTCGTGCCTGTTTACGAAGTCGGTTGATGCGGTTTGTCCGTCTTTGGTTCATTTCATGGTCAACCAGCAGGGACAACCGTTCCTCGAAGGCTAATTCACAGTAGGTGTTGGGTTGAGCGCGTTGCTGTTTTAACATATCCGCAATCCCTGTCATGCGCAGTTGCTGTAATTGTTGGATGAGTAGATCGTTCATTTGAGTTCCTTATTTGTAATATTTAGGGCCGCGGATGTTGTGATGAGTGAGATTGGGCGTTTCAACGTCATCCACTTTCGGGGCATTATCAAGGTGGGTGTGCAACAGCGATTTCACGCTGGCTCGACAGGGATTACCTATATCAATAGCCCGGCGACAGGCTTGTTCCAGGCGACTTTCGCCGTATTTCTTTGCAAGGTTAAGTAGCCCAAGGCAGGCCCGATAACCTTGCTCTGGATGTGGTTTGCTTTGCAGAATGGCGTCGGTGACTTCAAGTGTGGAAGGGCCGATCTGCTTTGCCCAGTTCTTGAGTCTTCCGGGTGACCATTTCTGATGCTGATGATTGGCAGGCATATGCTCATCAACACAGGTAAAGCCACCTTTTCGGTCACTACGCATGTGTTGTGCAATGCACTCGCGTTGGTAGTAAATCCGAATAAGCCGCTTAGAAGCCTGTATTTCAACTGACTTGCCGACAAAGAGGTGAGGAACTGAGTAGAAATGGTCTTTGTACAAGACATGGTAATCAATACCGACTCTGGCAATATGGATTTCAGTGTATTCCCATGGTGTTGTGGGTAACCGGGCCAGCTCTGGTTTATCCAGCGATTCAAACAAGGTTTGTCGGTTTCCCGGTAATCGCTGGAATGGTTTCTGATTCAGTTCATGCAGTAACGCCCGAATAGCAACATTAAGGCCTGATAAGGTATGGAAGACCTGATGCCGCAATTTTGCCATTATCCATCGTTCCACAATGAGTACGGCATTTTCTGCTTTCGCTTTATCTTTTGGCTTCAGAGGTCTTGCAGGCATCACGGCGCAGCCATAATGATTCGCTAATGACTGGTAAGCTGTATTCAACTGAGGTTCAAATCGACAGGCTCTGGTGACCGCTGACTTGAGATTGTCCGGTACCAGCAATTGCGGCACGCCGCCGAAGAAGGCAAACATAGCCACATGCGCCTCCAGCCAGCTTTCGAGCTTCTGGTTTTCTGTGGCAATCGCAAAGGTGTAGTTTGACGCGCCCAGTACCGCAACAAAGACCTGGGCATTACGCACTTCTCCGGTGCCGGGATTTACAATCGGTAATGTCGGCCCACAGAAGTCGATAAATAGCTTCTCGCCTGCTTTATGCGTAAATCGCATCGAGCGCTTTTGCTGGGATTTCCATTCACGATAATTGTCGCAAAACTGGCTGTAGCTATAGCAAGCATCAGGGTAATTAGCCTGATATTCCTCCCAGAGCAGCAGTTTAGTTACACCTTTACGCCGCAGTTCAATATCCATCAGGCCATAATCAGGTTTAATACGGCCCGCTTTCCTGTCAGGATAAAGTGACTGATGTAGCCATTGATCGGAGGCATGCTCAGGTAACGGCCAGCCACAATCCAGGGTTCTGAATTTACCGAGAATATCAGATATAGTGGCAGCCCCCACATTCAGTCTCCTGGCGATGTCCCGGTTACTGAGGTTTTCATCAAGCTTAAGATAGAGAACCGCTTTAACGCGTTCTATGTCAGTAGGTTTTGACATACTTGTTTCCTCTTTAAAATTAAAAGAAGTTAACAAGCATAAAAGACTGATCGGGTGGTGAAGAAAAAGTCTGTGATCGAATGACCGGAATAGAGTTGATCGGGCTAGCCAGAATCAGCGATCGAGAACATCAGAATACGCAATAAACCATATGTTTTTGAATTGGGAAACTTCGCGCATTATCAGAAAGCTCTGGTCTTCTCTTTCCGATATCTGGCGCATTGGCAATCTTAATTAAGGCCTCATGCAGCAATAAGATATACGCTTCAGCCTGACTATGTCCCCAAGCTTCAATGGTTTTGATGGCTATTAGTCTCAGATCATCTTCTGCAAGTTCGGAGAGCTTATAACTTGCCATCGACTTGGCCACTTACTTCAGCAAAGATGTCCAATGCTGATTTATCTGAGCTTTTACCTTCAGATAATTGCTGGAAACCTTTCCCTACCTCTTCTCGTAAGATGTCCAATTGTTGCTGCTTTAGTACGTCTTTTTCGAAAAGCAATCTAAGGCTGAGGGATCCCCACGAATTTAGCATGTAATCTTGCTCATGCAAGCTTCAGCGGTGAGTTCATCAAGCCAGCGGATCGTCTTTTTCCACTGATGCAGGGTAAATCGCATTGAGGTGTTAAAAGCTCTCAAGCCAAGAAAGTGAAAGGATAGTACGGATTTTGTTTCGGTATTTGCCTGAAAGCGTCGATGCTTGTTACTGACAACTAATAGCATGCCCAACAGTACAGCCACTAACGAAGCCAGTGTGGTAAGCAAGACCAGAACAGTAATGCGTGTCTTGGTTGTGCTGCGATTATTTTCATACCCCAGACCAAAGCGCGTGCTTTTCATATCCCGAAAGCCTTCTTCTATTTGCATGCGCTGGCGATAAATATCGATGACTTGTTTAGATAAGTGACGATGGTAGGGCAATGACGTCGCCAGTAGCCACGGATCTCTTGCGCCATCAGCATATTTCAATGAATTGGTATCCCGTTGGCGCGAGCCATTGGCATTAAACGCTCGTCGACCTTTCGCTTTCTCTTTAACCAACACCAAGGTACAGGCAAAAGGTCGTGACTTGACGATAAGCGCGTTATCAAATCGCTTGGGCCGTGTTGTAGCCTTTAGATAAAGCTCAGCGATAGATTGCCATTCATTACCGCCATCCAGCGAATATGAATGTGGCTTTCGCACACGTCCGACAATATGCCATCTCAATGCCTGCACTTCACGAAACCACGGCGATTTGTAGCCCGCATCAGTGACAATAATGGGCTGGCAGGTATCCGGTAAGAGCGTGTGCAATATCTCTAAAAAGTCTCTATGTGTAGTCGCTTTTGCACTGGCTTTTCTATCATGCACTTCCTGATAAAGGGTAATAGGCCGCCCTTTAACGACAATTGCGGCGCGAAGTAAAAAGTGCTTTTTGCACTTATCCAAATCTGACCAGTCAACGGCAATGACAGGATGTTTACAGGTACAAAATAACCGGCAAATCATTGCATAGATAAACGGTACTTCACGCTGGAGGTGACCATTAGATAACAGCCGGTCAGCCCGCTTAATACGGTGTTTCTCATAGGCATTGGAACGGATACCGCGCCCCATACTGGTCACAGTGGCCGAACCGCTCTCAATCAAGCTTCGCACACAGGCGACAACGGCCTGTTTGCGGGTTTTATGCATTTTATGGCTGACAAAAGAGACAAGATTGTTCAATATAGAGCGTGCATTCATGGTGTTTTCTGTGTTGGTTTTTTTTGGCGAAAGATCTGATCACCAAATGCCATGAATGTTCCCTAACTCTTTGACTTTATTTTACTATTCGTGGGGATAGCTCAGAATCTAAGGCCATCTCTGATAACTTCGCTCGCTGAGGTATAAAGACCTGAGGCCACTTTCTCATTGATACGTTTTTCAAACTCTGAGCCGAGAGTAATATTCATAAACACCTCCACACGTTACATTCATATTATGCGCATAATATATTCACTTTACCAATCTATAATTAGCTTCGACAGAGCATTCATTAATCTAGAAAAGTAGTGAGTGATCGCTCAGTAAGAAAACTTATACCATGCAAAGAATTTGCAAAGTCACTTCTTGCAGCTTCAACCAGTTGATTTAAAGTAATTATTCTAAACACTAATTTTTCAAAATCCGCCGGGGGTGACTCTGTGCCGGTTCAAGTCCGGCCTCTGGTACCAAACACTTCTTAGGTGTGCAGGCTCGGCTCTAGGCTTTACCCCATAAACGGGGGAGCAGCACTCATCTCGTTTTATTTATTATCCCATCCTTTTTTATCTCTCATATAAAAGGCAAACAATCATCGGACTGTCTGCCTGAATTTTACTATACCTGATACATGCTAATTGCATTGGTTCGCCAATAAGAGGCTTTACTCATCTGTCTTTCGGTTATTTGACAAGAGTTCATATTTTACATACACCAATGAGAAAATCAGACCCAGGGAAAGCAACAGACCACTAGTAAAATCAAATGGTGAAGTACGTATTGCATAAATAACCTGAAAAGCGATAAAGACTATGAAATATATCACTTCTTTTCTCATAACTACTCTAACGCTGCTGACGCTTGTGCAAATGCCAATAGTGCGCCGGTTATAGCTATTGCTCCCCCTCCGGTAGCCACAACTGCTGCAGCATACAAGGCCGTAGCCACTACCCATCCGGAGCCCTCTGAATATTCTATGCCGCCATTAACTAGCTCTAATTCACTTACTGTAAGTTCTTTCATAGGTATACCTTTCTTTTCAGTCAATTGGATATCAATTAGTCAGTATTTATACTATGCACTCTGACATATTTAGATTGTCGTAAGACATCATTAATCACAACTGTCCATTCAACCAGATTTTTATTACACCGGAACCGCGAACAAAGAATTTGCACAACGCCTATACAGAACTATAAGCATCTGAATTAAAAGCTCAATATAAACACTCACTTTTCGAAATCCGCAGGTGACTAATTCTGCGCCGACCGAGTATCAATCCAATCAAACCCGGCCTCTGGTACCATTTTTAGATGTGAATACGAACCGACTTAATATTCTGACAAAGGCGATATCAGTTATCAGGCAAGCACCCTCTTTGATATTTCGATTGTATAACCGGGGGCTTACCAGGTTTGGAAGTGGCCTCATCTTTTACGACAGTTGTCATCTCATTCCACTTTTAAATTCTTAGATAATCTGCATCCGCAGCAGCCAATGGTAATCGGTCCCCAGCCAGTTAGGGAAACTGCGAATAGGTCCTGCAGTTTAACGCTTAGTTAAGCCGCAGCATCACCTGCCTAATTTTTAAACTCTAATTTTGCAGTTTAGGCCAATATGCCGCCGTTTTAGGCAGGATTTTGGCCTTATTTCGGGCTATTCCCGGATTCTAGACAGATCTTGGCTGTCGTCGCAACATCTGGTCAACTTTAAACACGTTCGCCAGAGTGAATAACATAGCCAATTGACTGTCGTTTTTCACCAGTCCCTTATAGCGAGCTTTGATAAAACCAAATTGGCATTTGATGATGCGAAACGGGTGCTCAACTTTTGCTCGGATGCTGGCTTTTAAATATTCGATGTTGATGGCCGTTTTGTTTTTGCGGGGATGCTTTTTCAGTGCCCGAACTTTTCCAGGACGCTCAGCAATCAGCCATTCCACATCCTTTTCTTTAAGTTCTTCACGCTTCTCTGCGCCTTGATATCCAGCATCGGCAGAGATGAATTCCTCATCGCCATGCAACAGGTTCTTCATCTGATTCAGGTCATGTTCGTTGGCGGCGGTGGTCACCAGCGTGAGCGTTATCAGCGCACTAAAAAGCCCCACTCCGCCCAGTAGCGCCGCGAATATCAGCAAACAGGGATAGCCGATGATAGCAATGTAAAACAGGCCCGCTCCCACCAGCGCCAGAGCAAATAACATGGCCGACATTGCGCTTAACAAGACAAACGATGAAGCCTGGATTTTATGCTTATAAGCCAGCAAAAACGCGGCCACCAGAGAAATTAACCCGGTCAGAAAAATACTGACTGCAATCCCTCTGGCTATCAGTACTGATACCAATAACCCCAATGCACTAACGCCACATATTTGTAATAACCGGTGACGGCGTACCTGCGCAAGCGCACCAACGGAATTTGCGTCGTCAATAGAGTCCGGTTTATTGTTATTATCCATCTGAGTGGCCTGTGAATACTAAAATAATGGGGTCAGAGTTAATTTTTATTGCTGGTTCTCAAACGCCAGGGCCAGGGCTTCGGCAACGCGGATTCCGTCGATACCTGCCGACCAGATACCACCGGCGTAACCTGCACCCTCACCGGCCGGATACAAGCCCTTAACGTTAACGCTTTGATAGTCTTTATCCCGTTTAATACATACTGGTGAGGAGGTGCGGGTTTCCACACCTGTGAGTGTGCCATCGGCTTTCGCGAAGCCTTTAATCTGGCGGTCGAACGCCGGGATCGCCTCGCGAATAGCCTGGGTAACATAATCCGGTACCACTTTACTCAGGTCGGTTAAGGTAACACCTGGTGTATAGGATGGGGTAACCTCGCCCAGCTCCGCGCTGGGTTTGCCAGCCAGAAAATCACCAATTAGCTGTCCGGGGGCGTTGTAATTCTCTCCGCCGGCTTTAAACGCCAGTTCCTCAAGACGGCGCTGTAATTCAATGCCTGCCAGCGGGTGACCAGGGTAGTCCTGTTCCGGCGTAATCCCCACTACAATGGCGCTGTTCGCGTTACGCTCATGTCGGGAGTACTGACTCATGCCATTAGTGACCACGCGGCCGGGTTCAGACGCCGCTGCTACCACAGTACCGCCCGGGCACATACAGAAGCTGTAAACGGTACGGCCATTTTTGCAGTGATGCACCAGTTTGTAATCTGCGGCGCCCAGGATAGGATTACCGGCATTATCACCAAACCGGCAGCGATCAATCATGCTCTGCTCGTGTTCAATGCGAAAGCCTATGGAAAATGGCTTGGCTTCAATGTAAACGCCCTGCTCATAGAGGTTCTGAAAAGTATCCCGAGCGCTGTGCCCGAGAGCCAGAATAACCTGTTTACACGCCAGATAATCGCCGTCGGATAAATGTAGTCCTTTCACGCTGTACTGGCCGTCTTGTTCGTCCAGATCCAGTTTTTCCACCCGGGTAGAGAAGCGAATTTCGCCGCCGAGATCGATAATCTGCTGGCGCATTTTCTCTACCATGCTCACCAGCTTAAACGTGCCGATATGCGGCTTACTGACATATAATATTTCTTCCGGAGCACCGGCTTCAACAAACTCATGTAGGACTTTGCGACCGTAATGCTTGCGGTCTTTCACCTGACTGTACAGCTTGCCGTCTGAAAACGTACCGGCGCCGCCTTCACCAAACTGCACGTTGGATTCCGGGTTCAGCGGCTGCTTTCGCCAAAAGCCAAAGGTATCTTTGGTGCGCTCGCGCACGGCTTTACCACGCTCCAGCACAATCGGTTTAAAGCCCATTTGCGCCAGGATCAACGCGGCAAAGATCCCACACGGGCCAAGCCCCACCACTACCGGGCGGTGAATCAGATTTTCCGGGGCCTCGGCAACAAATTTGTAGGTCATGTCTGGGGTGACGCGAACCTGGGTATCTTTGGCAAACCTGGCCAGCAAATCCGCCTCGCCGTTTACCTCTGCGTCCACCGTGTAGATCAGCTGAATATCCCGGTTATTGCGCGCATCGTAACCCCGTTTAAACACGTTAATGCTTAACAGGTCATCGGCGGCAATCGCCAGTTTACTGACAATCGCGGCAGCCAGTGCAGAGTCGTCGTGATCGAGGGGAAGTTTTATATCGGTTAAACGTAACATGAGGGAGGATCCTGGTTCGCCGGACAGCCTGTCTGTCAGAGCGGCTATAGTTTAATGCAGTTGCCGGCAATCCGGTAGCCATTGTGGCCATTTGTCTTTAGATCAGATTGCAGAACCCTTATAATTGCCAACACATTGACTCACGCGCCAACTAATCATGACCTTTGTAGTGACCGACAACTGCGTAAAATGCAAATATACCGACTGTGTGGCCGTGTGCCCGGTAGACGCCTTTTTTGAGGGGCCTAACTTTCTGGCTATCGACCCGGCCATCTGCATTGATTGCGCGCTGTGCGTACCGGAATGTCCGGCCGAGGCCATTATTCAGGATACCGAGTTAACCGAAGCGCAAAAACCCTATCTGGCCATTAATGCCGAGCTTAGTCAGCAGTGGCCAAATATTACGGAAGTGATTGCGCCGCCTGAGGATGCAGACTGCTGGAATGGCGTGCCAGAAAAACTACCGTTACTGGAACGCTAAACGCCAGCGGAGCTGGCTATCAGCCCTTAAAGCCGGTGGCGACTAAATAGACTTCCCGGGAACGGGGGCGTGATGCTGCGGGCTTTCTGACTACCACCTTGTTAAAGGATGAACGAACGTCTTTAACATACTCATCGTAACCCACGCCCTGAAACACTTTCGCACAAAAGCTGCCGCTGGGTTGTAGCACGTTTCTGGCCATGTCGAGCGCCAGTTCAACCAGGTACATCGAGGCATACTGATCGGTAGTTTTTACACCACTTTGGTTAGGCGCCATATCCGAAACCACCACGTCCACCTGATCATCGCCAAGCACCTTAAGAATTTGGTCGTATACCGCTTCGTCGGTGAAGTCGCCCTGAATAAAGTCTACGCCGATAATGCTATCCATAGGCAGAATGTCTGATGCTATCACCCGCCCGTTTTCACCCACTACCGGCGCGACGATCTGCGACCAGCCGCCCGGCGCAGAGCCGAGGTCCATTACTACGCTGCCGGGGCCAAACAGCTTGTCTTTTTCGTTGATTTCAATCAGCTTGTAACTGGCCCGGGAACGATACCCATCAGCTTGCGCCTTTTTCACATAAGGGTCGTTAACGTGTTCTTCCATCCATTTTTTACTGGTTTTTGAGCGGGCCATATCTACTCTGCTGTGACTGGTGGGAAATCGGCGTTTATTGTAATCATGCCCAAGCCATTTGCAAATCCGGCTGCGCCAACAAACTTTGCCGGGCCGCCTGACTTCATGGTTATTACAGGCTACAATGCGCTCTATCTTAGCACGCGCCTATGAGAGCGCCTATTGCCCCTTATCGATCCGGAACGGCCTGCATCATGAAATTAGACGACGTAAAAAAACTGCATCAAAAGAAGTACCGCTCGCAGTTTGGCTATTATCTGGTGGAAGGTGAGCACCTGATTCAGGAGCTGCAGCGATCGCCGCTGATGGCGTTGCCTATTACGGTATACGTTACCGATGTCTGGCAATCAAAGGGCGTAACCCTGGACGCTCGCTTTGAGGTGGTATCGGTGACCGAGCGCCAGATGGCATCCCTCAGCGATACTAAAACGCCGCAAGGTGTTATAGCCAGAGTGCCGCTACCGGCCAGCGATAATAATGCGCCAAAAAACGCCAACGAGCGCTGTATTTACCTGCATGAAATTCAGGATCCTGGCAATCTGGGCACCATTTTACGCTCGCTGGCTTGGTTTGGTGGCTTTCGATTGTTACTAAGCCCTAACAGCGTCGACCCGTTTAACTCCAAGGCAGTTCGCGCCAGTATGGGCGCCATCTTTCATCTGCCGGTCGAGCTGGACGTTTCGCTAAGCCAACTCCAGGCCCGCTTTGCAAAGTTCGCCTACCTCGACCTTAACGGTGCTCCAATAACAGATAAACAGTTTGGGAACTACTCGTGCTATCTGTTTGGCAATGAAGCGCGGGGCGTACCTGCCCAGGCACTATCAGATACAAACGCCGACGCGTTTACCATTGCCGGCAACGGCAACATCGAATCATTGAATCTGGCCAGTGCTGTGGGAATCTGCGCCTTTCAGCTAGCGCAAGCCGCAAAGTAACTGCGGCTACGGCAAGTAGGCTGACTAGTTGCGCAAGAGGCGCTGCTAGCGCCGGTTTTTCTTCATCCGGCGGCTCTGCTCCTGCCGCTTTTCTTCGCGTTTTTCTTTACGCGCCACTTTATCCGGGGTTAGCGAACCTTCCTTGAATTTCTGTTTGCGCCTGGCTTTGTCGGCCGCTTTTTTCTCGGCAGCGGCGGCCATTTCTATTTTTTCCTGCTCAATCATTTCAGGCGTTTCCAGAGTCAGCCGTCCCAACTTACCGGCCTGCAATTCGGTTAACAGGATTTCGCAGATCTTATGCAGATTAACCCGGCCACCAGCCATTATAGCGCCACGGCTTTTGGCCGCGGCTTCCAGAAACTCAAGCTCAGTATCGGGCAACTCTTCCAGCTTGTAGCGCTCTTTCATTGCCTCTGGATAAGCTTTAATTAAATAGTCTGCGGCATAAAAGCCCACATCATCGTATTCCATTGCGGTGTTTTTTACCGCGCCGGATGACGCCAGCCGGTAGATAGAATTGGGGTTTTCCAGCTTTGGCCACAGCACCCCCGGTGTGTCATAAAGCACAATCCCACCACCCAAATTAATCCGTTGCTGAGACTTAGTTACCGCGGGCTCGTTACCCGTTTTGGCAATCACCCGGTCAGCCAGAATGTTAATCAGGGTCGATTTGCCCACATTGGGGATCCCGGTGATCATGGCGTTGATTGATTTCACTGACGCGTGTTTCTGGGCACAGATCGTCTGAACTAATTTTATGATCTGCTTGCTGTTAGCCGGGTTGTCGGTAGTGGTGGTGATAGTTTTTACCCCGCGCTCACTTTCCAGATAAGCCTGCCACCGGGCGGTCAGCTCCGGGTCTGCTAAATCATATTTATTGAGGATTTTAAGAACGGGTTTATCCCCTCTGATTTTAGCGATTTCCGGGTTTTCGCTGGAATACGGGATCCGCGCATCGAGTACTTCTATCAGGATATCAACCTGACTTATCGATTCTTTTATTTCTTTGAGGGCTTTGTGCATATGCCCCGGAAACCATTGTAAGGCCACTACGTTCGTCCTGTTATCGCTACGTTGTGCGCAAGTTTACTGTATTTAAGACTGAAATGGGATTTATTGCAGGCGCAGGATTGGTTTCAAGTCCGCTTTAAGCTAAAACGGACCGGGTGCTGTTATCACGATTACGAGCTAAGCCGAAGTGATTGACTAGGCGTCGCTTTGTCTTTCAAGCTCTATGGCATACTCTACCAATTCTGCATTGGAGAGATTGGCATCATAGCTGTCTTTATCCTGAGCGAGAATTTTATCGATAAATTTCTCAACTATCTGTTGATGACCTTCATCCAGCAGGCGGTATTTGGTGAGGAGCCTTGTCTCTGTGTTATTCATATCCAAGTTATTCTTCCTCTTTTGTTGTCATTTACAACCAGCTTGTTGGCTGACAGCGACGCACCTGAGGCAGTAGCCCGCTTATCAGCAACAAACATTACTGTTTATAGTAGTCACCCAGTACAATAATTGCCAATCTTCGCCGCCCTCCTCACAACCATCGCCATATAAAGGCATACCGAATGTTTATACCAGTCAGAAACACGATTACAAAATGATACAGAGAAAAGGTTTCCGGCCATCCGGACTTTGCGTACTATTGGCCTGCATTTGAATAACAACGAGCAGATGACCGGCATGATAAAACCAATTCTTGCACTAAGCACAGCCGCTCTTTTCAGCCTGCAGGCTGCGGCGACGGTGGTGGAAATCCGTACCAATATGGGCAACATCAGCGTTAACCTTTTTGATGAAGACACCCCGGAGACCGTTGAAAACTTTCTTGAGTACGTTAACTCAGGGGCTTATGCCAATAACGTAGTACATCGTTCTGAACCTGACTTTGTCGTCCAGGCTGGCGGCTTCACCTACAACAATACCCTGCCACTCGACAACGTTGCTACCGGTGTAGCAGTGGTTAATGAACCGTTGCTTTCGAATGTACGTGGCACTATTGCCATGGCCAAACAAGCCGGCGATCCGAACAGTGCTACATCACAATGGTTTATTAATTTATCTGATAACAGCCAGAACCTGGATGTGCAGAATGGTGGCTTTACCGTATTTGGCCAGGTGATTGATAACGGCATGGATGTCGCAGACGCAATTAGCGAGCTTCCTCGCTTTAATCTAGGCGGGGCAGCAAACTCTATCCCGCTCCAGGATTACACCAACGACGATGCCACCAACGGCCGTGAACCGGACGGCGATAACTTTGTGTTAATTACCGATATTGTGATTACAGACGCAGCTACGGTGACCAATCCGGACTTAACCCCTGTTCCCAACACCCTGATCAATCGGGTAGCCGGAGGTATCTAGCCTCCAGCCCCCACAACACCCTGCATGCGGCTCCGCACAGGGCGTTTCCCAAAAGTTTTCAAAATAGGCTGGCCGATTAGCTCCAACTTATCCCAATGCTGGTTTCTGCTTTTGCGCCAACGCTCCTAAGCCCGGTCGGGCATGAAGACGTTGAGCTGCACAGGCTCCTCACTGACCTTTAGGTTCAGGCCTTCACCGTGTCCCATCCATTACGATGGGTGTTTGGCTACTATGCCGTCTGCTGACTTCTGCTTAATCATCAACAAAGTTGCCTCTATTGACGCTGTCGGTTTTCATCGTATTCGCTCTTTCCAGTTGATGGAGCTGAAAAGCCAAGGCACTTGTATACCAGAGCCTGACTGGTTAGTTACCGACCGCTTGTTAAGCAGATCTCCCCAGATAAGGACATGAACTGTCTCTGCACTGCTGCATCATTTACGGTGGCCGTTAGATCACATGGTTTCGTCGTCTTGTGCCGACTCACCTTCAGCCTACGCCTCATATGATATTCTTGTTCATCAGCTCGCAGATTTGCTAGCGGCTTCCTCCAGACAAATCCTCGCGGATTTGCCCTTGCCATTCGCTAGTAGTTATCATCTAATAGCAATATAAATCGCTAAGGATGGTGACCTTCCTACAGAGGACTTTCACCTCATTAGTTCATGCCCATGCTGGGCGTACACAATGGCAGTGAACCCACACCACCTTCAGGTGGCGGCTCCTCCGGCGGTGCAATGCATCCGCTGGCGTTATTAGTTATTGCCGTAACTACCATCGTGTTCCGGCGCAGAATTAAACGCTAAATCGCAAACCAGCCTTTTATCCCGGCAAAAACAACAAAGCCGCTCATATGAGCGGCTTTTTGGCTTAAAACAGCGACGATTTTTACGCTAGCCGGATCACCACAGCCTGCCAGGGCTCAAGGGTATAACCAGAATCATCTGACTGCAGCGATGCATAGTTATTGATCATGACATTGTCGCCAATCAGTGCCGGCTCCAGTACACAATAATGTTGATGGCTCGAATAGTTAAGCAATACAAGAATCACCTCATCATCAAGTTTACGGGTGAACGCATAAATATGCTCATCATCCGGTAGCAGCAATTCATAAGCGCCGTAAACCAGCGTCAGATTTTCCTTGCGCAGGCGGGTAAGCTGGCGGAAGTAATTCAGTGGCGAGTCCGGGTCTTCTTCCTGGGCAGCCACGTTGATCTCGGGATAATTACCGGTCACCTTTAACCAGGGTTTACCGGTAGTAAAACCAGCGTTGGCCGAATCGTCCCACTGGATAGGCGTACGGGCATTGTCGCGACCACTTAACTTATGTGACTCGAGCAGCATTTCGGCATCACCGCCCTCATTTTTGGTGAGGTTATACCAATTGATGGTCATGAGATCGTTGTAGTCATCAATGCTGTCGAATTTGGCATTGGTCATGCCAATTTCATCACCCATGTAATAATAGGGTGTACCGCGCATGGTAAGCAAAAAGGTGCTCAGTAACTTGGACGACTGCACACGGTAAGCTGGCGAGTCGTCACCAAACCAGGTCACCTGGCGCGGAAAGTCATGGTTGGTATGCCATTGGGTACCCCAGCCTTTTTCATCAAAAGTGGTTGCCCAGGCGCTCATGATCTCTTTGTACTTCACCAGGTTCTGGAAATCAGCGTTGACGATCTTACGTTGATCAACGCCTAGTTCCACATGCTCAAAGTGGTAATTCATGTTCAGTTCCTGACGGTCTTCGTCCACCAGGTCATGGATATTATCCAGGTTGGTGCCCGGCCCTTCAGCTACGGTCATAATATCGTAGTGCTGCAGCACCTCACGGTTCATTTCGTGCAAATACTGATGTAAACGGGGACCCTGGGCATAAACATCGATCATGGCATCGCCATGCACGCCCTCGAATACCGGATAGTCATCATGCTTGGAAATAAAGGTGATCACGTCCATCCGGAAACCATCGATGCCCTTTTTAAACCAGAAATGCATCATGTCGAAGATTTCTTCGCGCACCTTGGGGTTTTCCCAGTTTAAGTCTGGCTGGGTTTTATCAAAGTAATGCAAATAGTAAGCGTCGGTGGGCTGATGATAAGCCCAGGCACTGCCTTCTTCGTCAAAGAACGACCAGCGCTCCGGCGGTGTGCCCTTTTCGGCCGGCCACCAGTGATAAAAATCGCGATAGGGGTTATCGCGGGACGAACAGGCCTGTTTAAACCATTCATGCTCGCTGCTGGAGTGGTTTACCACCAAATCCATCACCACCTTGATGCCACGGGCATGAAAACCGGCCAGCAACTCCTCAAAGTCGGCCATGGTGCCAAACTCATCCATAATGTCACGATAATCAGAAATATCGTAGCCATTATCGTTGTTAGGCGATTTATAAACCGGGTTTAACCAGACAATGTCTACCCCCAGCGAAGCGATGTAATCGAGGCGACTAATAATGCCCTGGAGATCGCCCACACCGTCACCGTTGGAGTCTTGAAAGCTGCGGGGATAAATCTGATAAACCACGCCCTCTTTCCACCATTGGCGGTTCATCTGTGTTAGTTGCATGATTGCTTCTCCTGATTAGCCAGATGATCAGGTTTGGTGTTAATGCGCAATGCCAGACCGGCACCGACCACAAACAAAATACCGGCCAGAGCCAACGCGTTACGCGGATCTCCGCCCAGTAAAGAGTCATAGAAATAACCCACAGACAGCATTTCCATGATCTGCGGCAGGCAAATCATGGCGTTCAGCAGCCCCATGTAAACCCCTACTCTGGCGGCAGGTGTTACGTCGGCAGCAATGATAAAGGGCACGGTGATGACAGCCGACCAGCCAATACCTACCAGCGCCATACAGGCAAAAGTGAGGTACAAATCAGTGGTTAGTTGCATCGACAGGTAACCCAGCCCGCCAATCAGCAAAAACAGTGCATAAGTTTTAGCATCACCAATTTTGGTAACTACCTTCGCGATAACCAGCGCCATGAGCAGGGTGGTCACGTTCATAATGGTAAACGCCATCCCTACCTGCGCTGTCCCTTCTACAAAGCCGGGGCTATCCGGATTAGGGGCATCGTATACGTGACGGGCAATCGACAACGCGAGGTACTGCCACATCATAGGCAAACCAAACCAGGTCACCAGCTTCACCCACCACACGGCGCGCAATGACTTAGGCATGTCGACCACCGCACTCCACAACTCAGTAAACACATGGCTAATGCTTTTATGCTCCCGTTTAGCGTGAAAAGCCTCCATATTTTCTGGCGGATATTCCTCTGTTTTTATAAATGACCAGGCCATGGAAACCAGGATCACCACCACACCGAAGGCGAAAGAATATTTCACTATTTCAGGAATTTGCTTACCGTCGGTTTCGGCTGAAACGCCCACAGAGATCATTATCAATGGCATCAGACCTGCCAGTATCTGACCGGCAGCAATCATAAAAGACTGTAAGGCATAACCAGTAGGACGTTGCTGATGATTGAGCTTATCACCTACCAGCGCACGGTACGGTTCCATGGCGGTATTCATAGCTGCATCAAGGATCCAGAATAATCCCACTACCATCCATAATTCAGGCACATAAGGCATAAACATCACAGCAATTGAGCCAACCAGTGCACCAATCATAAAAAACGGTTTACGCCGACCAAAGCGAGTCCAGGTACCATCACTGATAGCCCCTATCAGCGGTTGGATGAGCAAGCCAGTTACCGGGCCAGCCAGCCACAGAATAGGCAGTTCGTGCTCTGCCGCACCGTGATAGCGGAAAATCGGACTCAGGTTAGCCTGTTGCAAACCAAAGCCGTATTGGATGCCAAAAAAGCCAAAGCACATGTTCCATATCTGCCAAAAGCTTAAGTTCGGTTTTAGTGAATCTTTCATAGCAAGATCTCTGTTTGTAGTAAATGTTAGCGTAACAAACATGCTCCTGATTCACACAAACTCGAAACATAAACATGTAACACGCTGATATTAGTGCAAGGTTTGATGTTGTGCGCGACTATTCGCAGCCTTTCTGCGCAACATAAAACACACAAAAAATTAACTTCGCAAACTGAATCTTAAACGATTAAGAAGATTACGCAAGTTTTCTGCTCACTTTCTTAAAGTTAAGTGTGTAACTCATTATCCTGCAAAAGAAAATATTAAAAATCTGTATTAAGCATCCGAGCTTGCCGTTTCAAACGTTTGTCATAACAACAAAATAGAATGATAACTTACTAATCATAGCGGGAAAGTCTTTCGATGACCTCAGCGATTTCCAGACGTTTATTTTACGGGATGACCGTCACTTTTATTCTCCTCGCTGTCCTCGGTCAACTTTCAACGGGCATTTATACGCCATTCTTTAATGAATTAGCCCAGCTGCATGGCGCAAATATCGCTCTGATTGAAAAAAGCGTAGCCATTTTTCTCATCGCGTTTGCGCTATCGCAGCTGTTATCCGGCATCGCCTGCGACTACCTGAATAAGCCTCGTCTGCTGCAGTCAGGGTTACTGTTATTTATAGTGGGCACGTTGATGGTTGCCTATGCCAATAGTCCGCTGCTCTTTTTAACCGGGCGGGTAATTCAAGGGCTGGGCGGTGGGGTTGGCGTTTCGGTAACGCGAGCCTTATCGAAACAGATATTTAACCCACAGCAACTGAATGTATCTCTTTCTCTCACCAATATGGCCTTTGCCATCGCCCCGGCAATAGCGCCAATGATAGGCACATTCACCGGTGAGTGGCTGGGACTCAGGGCCATATTCCTCGTGGTGCTGGTAATTGCGCTGCTGGCTTTCGGATTACTTTTTGCGGTCACTCCCGCGCTGAAATTGCGGCCTATTTCCAACTCTCCGCATGTAATGCGGGACACCTTAACGCTGCTAAAAAGCAGTGTGAGCCCGATTCTGTTAACCGGAACTGCCAGCGGATTACTTTATGGCATCGTTTTCGGCTTTGTGACTATCAGCCCGTCTCTGATTATCAATGAGCACGGTTACAGCAAAGGGGCATTTTCGTTGTTTTCGCTGCTGGCTACCATGTGTTTTGTGCTGGGTAGCGTGGTAAATATTAAATTATCGGGCGTTTCTGCGCTGCATAAATTCACACTGTCCGGGTGGGTGATACTGGGGTTGTCTTGTACCGCCCTGTTGTGGATCTCAATAATGGGGGCTGACAGCCTATGGCTCATTATGAGCTTTAGTTACCTCATTTTCTTCCTGGCCGGTATTGCCATGCCCTGCAGCGTGCTTTTAATGCTCGGCTTTTCTGACACCTCGGCGGGCCTGCTGGCCGCTTTAACTGGCTTTTTCCACCTCACCGGCGCATCCGTCGGCGCATACCTGGTAGCTATAATAAATCAGCCACCCGCTCACGCCTTCATACTAACAACCACAACCTTAAGCCTTTGCTGTGTGATTGCCTGCGCTTTTATCAGCATTCAGCAATCAGACTAACGCAACCACTTAGCGGGCTTAACTATCATGCCCAAAGGTAATCGGTGCCTGCATATAGAAGACATTTAATAGATCATTGAAGACTTTTATCTCTTCTACTGCTAGATAGCGCGAAGGCATTGATAATGTGGTAGTCACGTACAAAGTATCCAGCTCATCGCCGGGCTCAAACCGATAAGAGCGGGTGAGCCTGCCATACTGATGCTCCAGGTTCAGGTCCGGCGGATAGCGGTTGAGTGCCCAGTCATGCGGTACCTGAATTTTATACTCAGACTCGACTAAGAAGCCGGGGTAAAACTGACCATAAACTTCGTTGTTGAGCCATGATGATGAGAGTTCTCCGCGTAACCACGAGTCATTCTCAGCCAGAGAAATGCCCTGCTGAGGATTAAAATAAGGCTCGTAGGTGGTTTCAGCGTGGGTAGTTAACCTACTCGACATAGTATCAACGCCGGAGATCTCAAACACCGGCTCAGCATCTTCATTGGCCACATCATGATAAACATCCACCATGTATTCAAGGCGTTTTGGCTGCGACAGACCAGCCATGTTCTGACGCATTAACGATGCATACTCATTCAGAAAAGTGAGGGTAACGAGCTCTTGCTGGCCCCCCTCTGGCGTAATGGTAATATCTGACAGCGCTTTAAGCTGCCAGCGATATTGCGGGCGTGGAATGGTAGTTAACGACGCATCGTTAGAAAGGTTCAGTGCAACCCGCCCCTGGATCCAGTCTGACGTGCTCTGCCATTGCGTGTAGGGGTCGGTTGGATCGAGGCAATATTGCTGGCCTTCAAAATTAAAACAAACCACTACGTGATCAAATAAACCGACGGCAGCAGCGCCCGCCATGCCCGGCCGCTCTCGTTTGGTTGCCACCAATACCGGCTCAGCATCAATGTTAATGGCGCGGAGCATGGCTATCAGCAAGGCCGATTTGTCTTTACAGTCACCAAAGCGGTTGTCGATGGTTTCGTCCACGTTATGCGGCACTATGTCGTAGCCGGCTTCAGAGCGAGAAACATAACGAATATCGCGGGCAACAAACTCGAAAATACGCTGGATCAGTGCCTGCTTGCCATCAGCACTACCAGCAAACTCATCAACCAGCGGCTGTACGCCCTGGTTATTTTTGATAGCGTTGACAAAGCCAGGGCGCACTTGCGCTTTAACCGCCTGCCAATCTGGCTCTGTAGAAAGCGTGATCTGGCCTAACTTATCGCCCCAGTTCACCACGCTGTCAGACTCTGCCGCCACGAGATTAACGGCGTGACAGTACACCCGCGCGGGCTGCTGCTCACAACTTACAAGCTCACTGGTATTATCAAAATACAACCGGGCGCTGTCGTCCCACTGCGCCTCAAAACTGTAATTCAGCATATCAGCAGTTTGCTGAGGGTAGGAGCGAATACTCCAGAAGGGTCGCTCCGTTGTGAGAGTTTCCTCAATTTTATATGCAATCAGCGTGATGCCGCCCACTTCCACCGCCGGAAAAGACACAATCATCTTTTCGGTTTCCGTGAAGGTATTGTAGGTATCTTCTGCAATGACTTTCTGATGAGACTCATTGACGTAACTCACCTTGCCTTCTGGCGAAATACTCGCTGCCGTCAGCACCGTGAGCTTTTCATTTAACTGATTAAAATAAATGCTTTCGTAAGCATTGTTCTGCACGGATGCTGTGGTGGGATAAAACCAGATTTTATGACCGTAAACGGTTACTTTGTTGTCTTTCACTGCAACTTTGTAGGTACGCTCCAGGCCGGTTAACGCACTGTGGGCATCAGGTTCCAGTTCACTGGCAAGCTGTTTGGCCCGCGCAATCAACCCATCCCCCTGCAGAAATTCAGCCGATACCGGCAGCGTTAACAGCAAACTGAATAATAGGAGTAGCTTACTTCTCATCTGCGATCAGCCCTTTTACGTCCCTGACAAATTGCGGCTTGTATTGCGTATATTTACGCGGTGCCACCCACATGTATCCCACCAGCTCAACCAGGCCTTTCTCCCGTTCGATAAGGTGTGAAATATAGAGCTGCTTATCACCAGCCTCGGTATTTTCGCAGCTTACTACCGAACGCAGCAGATCGGTTCCTTGTTGCAGTGAACGTGAAGCCGTACATTGTGCACCGGGTAGCACTTCAAGGTAAGTAGCGTAGCGATTTTGCGCGACTTCATTAAAGTCGTCATGTTCGGTATAAGTAAATACGGCGTACCACATATTGTTTAATGAGGCAGGCCCTCGTAGTTCGTATTCAGCCGTGCCATCGGTGACAGTGCCAATCGGCACATTTTCCCAGCCTTCCTGGTTCACCGTAAAGCGCACGCCTGCCTCAGGCAGCACGACTTCGGTTCCGGACTCAATACGGGTAGTCTCTACATTCACCAGTTTCAACTGCCCCAGCGCCCAGAACAACCCAACCCACAGGGCTAAAAACAGTAACCCTACCACCCACTCCAGGGCGTTGAATCCGGCGAACCGGTGCATCATTGGTTCGCTCTCAAATGCTTGCCTGATGCGATTTAAACGATGATGTAGTAGCAAAAATAAAATAAACGCCACAGCCCACAAGACAAATTGCAGCGCCTGACTCTCAATGAATTCGGCAACAACATAAGCACCAATATAGGCACCGCTGAACAGGCCATTCCAGGCAATGTTCTGCATTCTGCTCCAGCCCGGCAGTTGCCGCTGGGCTTCAATATCACTAAACGTTTTAAGCAGGATGTGCGAGGCAAAAGGCAACGGCAAACACACTACCGGCGCAAAAAACCACAGGATGGGCGTAAATGAGCGACCGGTTATGCGTTTACAATCGCGGGCGGCAAGGGCAAACCATATAAACAGGTAACAACCCATGGTGACGATGGTCAGCAGACCTTCCAGCCACACGGCACGATAGGGTGCTACCTTCTGATGGGTACGGGGGGAGTCTGTCACATCCTTGTCCTCTACTGCATGGGTAGTCCTCTACCCGATAAAAAAGGCGGCGCTATTTTTCGCCATGGTTATTATTGTTTTTTAAACAATATATTCTACGCGGCAGATTTGCCACACTAGCCTGATTTTATTAGAGAATTGGTAAACCAGTAGCGGCCGAACGATTGTTTTAATTTAGCAATCAGTTTACTTAAGGATTAACAGACCCGCAATCAAAAGCTAACGAACCATCATCTTGTTAAAGCGACCCGGATTAAAACGGCCGTCCGATCTTACGGCTTTATCGCGCTATAATGTACGGCCACAGTTCTTGCAATTTGCTTTGATATTCATCCAGCCGTGAAAGAACGTGAATGTGTCTTGCCCGAGCAGTTGTTCGAAAGTATTCTGTTTGATTATTAATACTATTTTTAGAAAAGCCTCGCTAAGGCTTTGATAATTTGAATCAAGGAAGTACAGGTTATGGAAAACTCAGCTATTCGCATAAGGGAGATTTCTCTGCTGGGATTACTTCTATCTGTATTGTTTGGCTGCAGTGACAATAAACAGGTTTCTGTAACTCAGAGCTCTTCACCAATGCAAGCTACTGCGGTCACTACAGCCCAAATTAGCCAACCTATTAATTATGAAGATATACAGGTTATTATTCGTGATGTCGCGACCCTGCCGATACGTCCGGGTAAACGTTCAGGCGCCAGAATAACTACCCTAGCCTCTGTTAAGGACGATTCAAAGCGCTTCTATTCGGTGGACTTGGATGGTTATGTGTATACCATCGATAACGAAAAGCTCATTAACGAACCCTTTTTAGACGTGAACGCTGCCCTCGGCGATGTGTTTGTTCGAAATGATACCGAAAAAGGGCTGACCTCGATGGCTTTTCACCCCAATTTCGCCCGGCCCGGACTGCCCGGTTTCGGCAAAATCTATACGGCAACCACTGAAAGATACGGTTCCGGCAAGCCAGACTTTAAGGAAGTGAATACAGGAAGAACACCATCGCATCTGGATGTTATCCGGGAATGGCAGATGTCTTCTGTCAGCAATAACCGCATAGATTCTTCTTCAAGTAGGGTGGTAATGCGAATTTCACACCCTTTTCGCGATCACACCATCGGCCAGATCGCGTTTAACAACAGAGCAATGCCAGGTGAACCTGATTATGCCAGGCTCTATATTGGCGTTGGGGATGGCGGTAATACCGTGGGTTATAAACAGGAAATAAACGCTTTTCATACCGCCCAGGACCCACAACTCCCATTAGGTAAAATTTTGCGGATTGATCCGCTTGCCCGAGGTGCCCGACCCTATACAGTGCCGCCGGATAACCCTTTTGTAAATAACCCTCCTTTTTTACCTGAGATCTGGGCTTATGGGTTACGCAATCCGCAGCGGTTTACCTGGGATAGTGCTGGCGACCATCGCATGATTCTCATCGATATAGGTCAGGCTTTGGCTGAGGAAATTAATGTCGGTATCGCCGGAAGCAACTATGGCTGGAGCCAGCGTGAAGGCTTCCTGAATGTCGACCGTAAAAACAATAAAACCTATCATCCTCTCCCGGCAAACGACTCGCAGTTTAACTATACTTATCCGGCCTTACAGTACGAGCATGATTTGGGGCGCGCAATAACTGGCGGATATGTATACCACGGAGCGCTGCTAACTAAACTGAATGGTATGTATATCTTCGGCGATATGGCCAGCGGACGGATTTTTTACACTCAGGCTGCAGCTCTCAGGAATGGCCAGATGGCCCAATTCGGCGAGCTTAAGTTAAAACACAATGCCAGGATAAAAACGCTGTCGGATATTCAAAATGGCGCTAATCATGCGCAGATGCGGTTTGGTGTGGACGGTGCGGGTGAGCTGTATATTCTCACCAGAGGCGATGGCACAATCCGAAAAATGGTGATGGTGTCGGGGTAAACCGGCAGAAGTAAATAACTTCTGCTCCCGGTACGAGAGCAGAAGAGGCCTGTTTTATTGCTCTAAAAACTCATCGCTTAGATAAAGCTCGTCGTTACTATTGATACCGACTTTACGATTCAACACTTGTTGCGCAATGTCTTGCGCTTCTTTCAGTGAGTGCATTTTGTATGTGCCACACTGGTACTCGTTTAGCTCGGGAATATCGGATTCTGTCTGAACATTCAGCACATCATTCATGGCTGCCAGCCAGGCTTTGGCTACGCGCTCCTCGTCTGGTGTACCAATCAGGCTCATGTAAAAACCTGTACGGCAGCCCATCGGAGAAATATCGATGATTTCAACGTCGTCCGCATTTAAATGCTCACGCATAAAGCCCGCAAACAAATGCTCAAGGGTATGAATGCCTTTTTCAGACAATGCTTCCTGATTTGGTACCGTAAAGCGCAGATCGTAAACGGTGATGGGATCGCCCTTAGGCGTCGTCATTTTTTTCGCAATGCGTACAGCCGGGGCTTGCATGCGGGTGTGATCAACACGGAAGCTGTCGAGTAATGGCATGATTAAATTCCTTGATTGATATCGGAAATGCGACCTTTGGTACGCGCACAACCGTAAATAAGTTTAACGCCGGCTATTGTACATCAACTATCAGGGATAAACATACCGAAGCATCGCCGTTGGGTGTACCCTGTAACCAACCGGCAACTGTTAAAAGGAATGTTATGAAAAAGCTGATAATCGCACTAACGGGCGTTTTACTGCTAACTGCCTGCGACCGCAACGAAGTGGGTGATGTCTCTTTGGGGCTGTTTACCACCAAGGACATCAAAATAGACATGTTCACCGACCCATTGATCCCGGGGGTAACCTGCCATGTGGCCAGCATTGAGGCGGATTTAAGCCTGGCCGATCCCTCCGACAGCTCTATTGCCTGCCGTCAGACCGGCGAAATCACGGCTGCCATGATAGCGGCTATCGATAAATCAAAATCAGGTGACGTCGTCTTTAAAAAATCGAAAAGCGTACTGTTTAAAAATATGAAAATTCGCCGCATTTTCGACCCCCAAAACCAAACGCTGATGTACCTGGCCTACTCCACCAAGGAAACTTCGGGCAGTTTTAAACACAGCTTATCGACCGTGCCATTGTGGGGTACAGGCGCCTATCAGACTACGCCTGTTCCAACCAACTAAAACCCAGGGGGCACAAACCCCCTTTTAATCAGGGCGTAGTATTTTTAAGTGAAATGGCGTCTTCGTTAATGACACGCACTTCGCGTTGCGGGAACGGGATTTCAATATCGTGTGCCCGCAGTGTTTCAAACACAATCAGCAGCAAATCGCCGCCGACCCGGTTTTTACCGTCATCCACACCTTCCATCCAAAACTCCACAAACATATTAACGCCGGAGTCGCCAAAGCTGTCGATCTCACAATCAGGGCGTTCTTCAAACGGAATATCCGGGCCGCCTATTACCTGGGGATGTTCGCTTACGGCCTCTTTGATAATTTCGACCATGGCGCGGATGTCGGTTTTATAAGCTACGGAAAAGTCGATGCGGTAACGTTGTTTAGGATCTTTATGTGTCCAGTTAATTAACAGCGAACTGATAAACTTCTCATTTGGGACGAGGATATCTTTACCGTCATAGGTTTCTAGCACCGCATAACGCATTTTAAATTCGCGCACAAACCCCTTGCTGCCGTCATCAAGTTCAACGAAATCGCCCACGGTTAATGAGCGATCCAGCAGAATAATAATGCCCGATATAAAGTTTGAGGCAATCGACTGTAACCCCAGGCCCAGTCCCACACCCAGCGCACCACCAAATACCGCAAGCGCCGTAAGATTGATCCCCATGATATTCAGCAAGAGCAGAAAAATAACGCAGAACAGTACCACCTCAAAGAGCTTGGAAAACACCTCTTTGGTGGTCACATCAAGCTTTTCATGATTACGGATAATGTCTTTACCCACGACGCTGGATGCCCGGCCAAGCCAGAACAGTAAAACCCCGAATATAGTCACTCTGGCGATGCCGTAGGCAGAGACGCTGACGTTGCCAATATTTATTGAGATTGACTCTAAGGCGGCAATGACAGACGGCAGCACATCAATCATGTGCAGAAAGACAATGGGCAAACCCACCCAGCGCAGAAAATTCGCTATTCCACGTCTTTCAACAAAGGCACGAATAAAAGAGTTGAGGAAAATCATAATCGCCAGCACTACCGCGACTTCCAACAGCCAGGCGTCTAACTGATACTGCTTGCCCAGTATGGAGGTAAGCTTTAGCAGGGTAATAGTAATAACCGGGAACAGCGTACCGCCAAGGCGGTACATTTTGAGTCGGAGAATATGCGTACCGCCAGCTGGCGCTTCTCTCGTCCAGCTAAATTGCCGACGCAAACTCGAGGATACCAGCCAGGCAACGGCATAAATCGAGACAATAACGATAGCCTGGTACAAAAATGTTGGACTGAGAATGGCGTCCTGAGCAACCAAAAAGGCTTTCTTCAGCTCAGCGATAAAGGCTTCCATAATTTACCCTGCAGAGGATGTGCTTCGGGCAAGTTTTATCGTTAATCACTCTGCGGGTAAAGAAATATATTTAGAATATATGTAAATAATTATCTATTGAAATTTGATTTAAACAGTTGAAAACCTGAATAATCAAACACAACTAGTTCGCACTTCCTCGTATTCCATTGATTCTCTCGTTTCATATACCCTATCCCGCCAGTGAGCCTGGAAATTTTGCGCAGAACTATAAGCTAACAATTTTTCACAACAGTTAAATGATGGTTCAGCCTGTTCATCCTTTATGTTCAATATCATCTCAGACACGCTCCTTTCATCTAACGAATCTAACAAATAACCAACATTGAAATTTTCAACCATGTATTTAAACCAGTGGTAATTTGGAACCAATACCGGAGTATTCGTTTTTATAGCTCGCATTACAATGCCTGACGGGCTGTAATGATGAGCATAAAGGGCACAGACCAAATCAGCGCAATTCGTAATATCCATTAATTCCTGGTCACTTAGGTACCTATTAATGACATGAAACCTATCCCGTTGTTCTTCGCCGAGATTGTCTATGTAAGTTTGAATCTCTTTCGAAAGTTTGCCGGCCAACACAAGCTTAACCTTATGTTTTGCTGATATTGCAGCTACAGACTTAATAAGCATGATTGCGTTTTTCCGCGGATGTGTATTCATCGCTCCGCATGCCAATAGGTAAAAAAAGCCTTTCTTGAGCCCAAACTGCTCATAAGCAGCTCGTTTGGTTATGGGTTCTTGTTTGTCAATAGGGTCAGGAATCAGTTTGAATCGACTACGGATAAAATAGCCTAACAAACCAGGATGATCATACGAAGCATTATCGATGGTGCTCAGGGTATTTTTCGGATGCAGACACAATAACAAGAGTTTGATCAGCTTCTCGCCATAAGATGCGTTAGTCAACAATCCGGGGCTTAGCATTAAAAAGTGATACTTCCATCGTCCAGAAAAATTGAAAATGGGCCATAGCCATGCTGCTGTAGTTCCTGTTGGAGCAATGATTTTCTTAACTGGAGTCTGGCGAGCCAACTCTGCAATTGACTTACACTCATAGTAACTCTGGATAAAACTATTCGATTTAAAGGTTTTCCGATAAAAAATCACTTTATCAACTTTCTTGCTGATCGCCTCGAAAACAGCGTTTGTCGCCGGGGTCAGTATCAACACCTTTTCATCTTTATCTAGTGCACTCAGAACTTTATCCAGATACGTAAGGTGGTGCCCGGTAACTGAGGGCAAGTAAATGCACAAATAGGAAGGGTTTGTTTGTCGCATAATATGGGCTCACTATTATTTTTTTAATCGGCCACAAAGGTCAATGCCGTGCGAAGTGTAAACCTAACGCACTTAGGTCAGTAATGCTTTTAAGCATTCTCTATCTTTCAGCCTGTATCGTCAGAGTTATTCAACTATTTTTTCGAAATCGGTTTTGACTTAACTATAGTTGAGAAAAACTGACGATGCAGACTGATAGATACTTAGCGAGGACTAATATTCTTTAATTCATATTGTTGAATCAGGCTATTCAGGCGCACAAATGAAGCGGGTTGCGAAAACCGCATACGTTCAAGTTTACGCTGAGCTATCGCTTTGCTGCCTTGTTTTAGCAGCGTTTCAACGTAATTCAGGCGGATGTGTTCGGCAATGCCGGGCTGCTCAATGATCGTTTCGTAAAGTACGATGGCTTCATCTGCCTCCCCTTGTTTGGTTAAAATTTCGGCATAGGTATCCACAACCCCGTCGTTGGTCGGCATAAATTCGTAGGCTTGCTCAATCAACTTTCTCGCTTCTTCTAGTTCGTCCTGATTCATTTTAAGGTACGCGAGATTATTCAGTGCTACGTAATTATAGGGATCTGCCGCGATGGCTTCTTTATAGCTCGTTACTGCCTCATCCGGGGCTAATACCATCTGAAACTCCGCCATCAACATCAGCGAACGAATGTCCTTGTCTGGCGTAGCGTTATGTTTCTGTAACAACGCTAACGCCTCGTTGCGCTTATCCTGTGCCGCGTATATTCGGGTGAGTAATGCGAGGTAATCAAAGCTTCGATTCGCCTTATAAGCTGCCAGCGCATCATCAAGGGCTTCTGCAGGACGTCTTTCCAGCAAACTGATATAGGCATTTATTCCCCGTACTTCTGGTTCATCGTATAGTCGTTCATCAATTTGCTGCCAGGCCGCTTTGGCTTCTTCAAGATTACCCAGCCTTGCATTAAACAACGCCTGAAGGATGCGAATTTCCTGATTATCTTCCAATTGTAAAAAGCGGTTTGCTTCGGCCAGCGCCGCCGGATAATTGCCACGGATATTATTCACTGCAATGACACCTATAGCCGCGTTTTCCTGATTTGGAAAAAATTCGGACCATTGCCTGAAGTGCTCTTCGGCAGCAATAACCTGATTGGTTTGTACTAATACATTACCTTTTAATTGCCACAGCGTTTGAGGGCTGTCAGCAGAGAGTGAAATACCTTCGATTAGCTTAAGCGCCTGCTCCTTTTGGTTGAACTCCAGAGCCTTTTGGGCAGCCAGCATTCTTAGTGGCGGATTCGTCAGGCCCGACTCGAGAGAATTAATGAGTGAGGATAGCTCCTGTTGCGCCTGCTCTTTGTCCTGTGAGAGTAGAAACTGCCATGCCCTAAAAGCGCTAGGGCTGTCTGCAACGATTTTTCTGGCCAGCGTCAATGCATTATCAACTTGCCCTTGCTGTTCAAGCACGCGCATTTTTAAAACCTGTGCAGGTACTGCAGTTGGTTGCTCGCTAAGTGCCTTCTCAACAGCCACCTCAGCCCCAGCTAAATCACCTTTCGCCAGTGCAGCTTCAGCATTGATTATGAAACTGCTGAACGCTGTCTTATCATTGCTATTTAACTCTCTGGCAATGGCTTTTGCTTCGTCATACTTACCATGTTTGATAAGCGCCATAGCAATCATCTGTTTAGCCTGGACCGGGACTTCCTGATCTTCGACGATCTCATCAACACCTATCAAACCGTCAATATCGTCTACCGATAACCGCAACAAATTCAATTGCACAATTTGCTCAGCGCTTTGTGACAAATCTTCCATTTGTTCAATCATTTCGCTGGCTGCCGCCTCATCATCCGCTTTCAACATTTCCAGTGCCGCTTTGGATAACAAGGGAACATCCGTGGATTGAAAGTTATCGAGGCGTTGAATTACGGATTTTACCTGAGCACTGGTACTTGAGTTTACCTGACTGGCAGCAAGCAAACGTAACACTCGGTGATCGTCTGGCAGTAAGCTGGCAACCGTTGATAAATGCTCCACGGCTTTATCGTAATTCTCGGTTTTGTAAGCGGCAAAGCCAGCAACCACTCTTAACGTTGGGTCCAGTCGACCGGTATTTATTGCTATTTCAGCATATTTAAGTGCCGCTTCGTGATCGTTGTCTACTGCCCGCGCAATGCTTTTGAGCTGATTTAAATACGGGCTTTTACTGTTTACCATCAATAGCTCATCCACGAGAGGCTCTGCCTGCTTAGCATCCCGCTGTTGAATCAGCAAACTGGCAAGAATAAATTTCACTCGTATATCAGTAGGTTCAACGCGAAGATAGTCTTTAAACGTTTCAGCAGCTTTCGCTCCCCGACCGGTAGACGTATACAGCCGCGCCAGTATTAATAATGCATCACTATTAAGTGGCGAGCGATCTCTGGCTTGTTCAGCCTTAGCCATCGCCTCCTCATATTTTTCGGCTGCCAGTAATGGAATGAGCTGAATCAGGTCGTGATAAACGCTGTTCACATTCAGCGCTGTTAAATTTTCTGACAGTAACACGGCCTGCTTATTTTGCTTGAGTGTCAGCAGTGATAAAGCTTTGCGATAACCTACAATTACTTTATCAACATTCGATAAACCACTGCTTTCCAGCGGCAATTCTGTCATCGCCACATCGGCGCGGGTCTGCTGAAAAGCCTTGGATAATAATGGCAACACATCGGCCGGTTTGTAGCCATAGTCGAATGCCCGGGAAAGTTCTTTTTCCGCCGACTCGTAATCCTGTTCCTGCAAATAAATTTTGCCCAGTTCAAATCGTGGCTGAGCTGCTTGTGGATCCAGTTGAATGGCATTCTTGAGCGCAATAATAGCGGCTTTATTATCGCCTTGTTCTAAATGCTGTTTTGCTTCACTTATATGCTCAACAGTGGTTTTCTGGCCACAGCCTGCAACCATTAGCAGCACAGCAGAAATCACGGCAATTCGGGTGGAGGTAGACTTGTTCATATCGTTAGAATCGTTACTGAGTGTTTTTATTATATCCAGTTTTCAGCATACCACCTTAATGTCAGTTTTTTTAACAGAATTGTTTGCTCGCACTGAAAGTGCACCGTTAAATATACATATAGTCATTAACTTTCAACAAGTTAAAGAAAAACACAACAGAGGCTCGATACTTGCATAAGAAAATTTCGAAAAAAACCATGTGGAAAAGCAAAATGAAAATAAAAAACAAAATGTTACAAACAGGGACTCTACTTTGTAGTCTCCTGACGGCAGGTCTGGTTACTGCATCACCAGTAACGTTAGAGGGCCATTCAGTTAGTCCTGCTATTGCAGCAGGTGACTCTAACCTGTACGGCAATGGCGGTGCTCCTTTCACGGCAGCAGGTGAATTTACCGGCGTAGTGAGCATTGAAATCTTCCGTGACGGTGGCTTCTACATTTGTACCGGTAGTGCGATTTCGCCACGACACATTATTACTGCAGCACACTGTATTGAACGTGATGACGGTTCAATTATGGACCTGTCTACAGGCACGGTGAGTGCAGTTTTCTCTGACGGCGGCAGTTTTGTTGACTACATCCCTAGCTCCAGCGTAGTCGCTCACCCTGATTACCTGGGTTTTGGCGTTTGCTCAGCTACTGAAGGGGCTGGTTTTTCTGGCGGCTGCCTTAACGATGACATCGCGATTTTAACGCTGGAAGAGGATATTCCTGCGGGCGTTGAAATTTATGATTTCTACACTGGCGACATTGACAATGGTGACCTTTTCACTATGGTTGGTTATGGCACCACGGGTAACGGATTAGATGGTTACACAGCTGGCCCTGACTGGACGAACAAACGTTATGGTTTCAATATCCCGGAGTTTTTCGACTGTGACGATGCCAGTGTGGCTGCTCCAGATCGTTCAGGCGGTTATTCATCTTCAGCTGCCTGCCCTGTAGCATTCGGCTCCGAAGCTGAAGTATGGTATGCCGACTTTGACGGTGTAGCCGACGGCACTAACTGGGATTATTTCTGTATCGTATTTGGTGTATGCGGCGACGCCTTCGGCAGCGATACAACTACCGGCTTGTTTGAAGCAAACATTGGTGGTGGTGATTCCGGTGGTCCTTCATTTGTTTATGATTCCACAAACGATAAGTTTTTGTTAGCGGGTAACAATACTTTTGGTATTGATAGCTCACCAGTCGCTAATGGCGGTTACGGTCACATCTTTGGTGGTAACCTGTACGCGCCTTATCTTGATTGGATTAACAGCATCACTAACGCAAACGCGCCTGCTACGCTGGCGATTTTGTTAAGTGGTCTTGGCATCATGGTTGTACGCCGCAGAAAAGCCAAATAAGCATCTCTGATCGTACTAATAAAGGGAGTTCAGTAGTGACTGAACTCCCTTTTTATTTACCTCAAAAAACGCCTTTCTTTGCAAACTACCTTATCACCGCCTCAGACTGTCGAACCGGCCATTGATTGAATTAAACGCGACATCAGGTGTTAGCAATATACCTAACAGGGAACGGCTACGTGGAATAAGCAAACTCTGGACAGAATTGTCGATACAGACGATCTTAAAGTCGTTATTTGTCTTCAATGCTAAGCGAACGAACCCGTGCTGCCACGATTTGCATATCGCCGATTACCTGATTTCAGGCTGAGCTAAACCGTCGATACTCAGCTCAATGGCTCTTTCAATGGTGTGCTGTTGCAACCTGATTGGCCAGTCAGCAGTATTAATGGAAGAGGGTTTATCCAGTATTGCTTTTAGCACCTCATCGCCCAGCTTGGGTCGATAATGGGCCGGCTCCCAGTACCAGGTCATAAGTTGCCTGTCCTGTGCATAGTTAAGCGGTTCCAACGTTTGCTCGCTGGGTAAACTGAAATCATAAATTGCGTATTCAGGGTACCTATCTCCTACCCGGGCTAAATCCCGCTTCCATTGCAGGTAGCTTCCCCAGTGACCGCTCTTGTAAATAACCTGCCAGTAAGACTGATGGTATGGATTGATAAAGAAATGCAGTGCAACCTTCGGATGCGCTGTTTTCATCTCCTCCAGAAAGCTTGTTAGTAAGGCTATTGAATAAACCTGCCCGCCAGCCTGGTAAGTCAAATGTTTGCGCCCAAAACGCATAAATAGGCCATCAAACTGATGTTGAAAGAAGCGTCTTTTACCTTCAGCTTTAATTGCATCCAGGTAATAGCCGCCAGTATTACTGCCCAGGTGGGTAATATTATTATGAGTCCCTCCCTGCTGGGCGATGGTCCTCACCGAATCGAACAGCGTATCAAGTGAAAACACTGCAGGATAAATGCGCATTAGCCTGTCTACAGGGCTCTCAGGATGTTGAGTAATAGTGTCGAGTAACGCCTGCTGAGACCACGGCCCAGGACTATGCGAGTAATTATGCAGGAAATACCGGTAATCCAGGGCGATAATCAGTGTAGTCAGGTTGGGATTATAACGGGCCTGACTCAAGGCATGACGCAATGTTTCCGCCAGACCAGCGCCGGGCAGCGAGAGATTATAGGCGTGACGCCCTTTGAGTACCTCAGATTCAGCAGCAATGCCAAGCTGAACCCTTGAATTACCTATTAAAACAGTATCAGGCTGCAGAGCCTGTGCGCGGTAAGGAGTGACTTCCCTTACTCTTTCATCGGCCTGGGTCTTCTGCTGATTAAACCCTTTTAGCGCCGGGCTCCAATAAAAGCCGTAGGGATCCACCAGAAAGTTGAATCCGCCGACCAGGGCGAAGACAAGAACGATAAACAGTGCTAAACGCGTTAGATAATTCATAGGCTAAAACTGAAAATAAAGGAATTCACTCACCTGAGACAAAGTGAGAACCCCGGCCACAAAAAGTACCGCTGAAATCAAAGCCCAGCGCGTATTCGCTTTCCAGCCTATTCCGGTGACCAGGTTAAATCCGGGCCAGAAGGTATCGCGCCGGTTATAAGATAACTTGCTCAACGAGCCCGCCACCCGACTGAAAATATCCTGCGTATTCGGCATCATCAGCACCACCACCAATAAAAAGAAGTTCCACACCCAAACTTCAACAAAAGCGCTGCTTCCGGCGGAAGACTCGGTTATCCCTATCTGCGATAGCATCCCTGTTACGGTGTCGCCTAAGCGGGTCCAGATACCTTGAGGAATAGATACGCCGTAACCGCCAACCATTCCCTTTAACATAGTAATAGCACCGTCAAAAGTAACCGCCCGGAAAAAGACCCATCCAACGACTACGCCAACAAAGGTAACAGCCCAACCTATCATTCGGGCCCAGCCACTCTGCAACGCATGCAGTGCAGGACACAGGTAACGCCAGGCATGGAAAATAATCAGATAAGAACCATGCAGAGCCCCCCAGATTAAAAAGTTCCAGCCCGCGCCATGCCAGATCCCGCCAATGACCATAGTTAAAAATAAATTGCGGTATCGATTGAAGTTACCGGCCCGGTTCCCTCCCAAAGCTATGTACAAATAATCCCGAAGAAAACGCGATAATGTCATGTGCCAGCGGCGCCAAAATTCAGAAATATTGACGGATTTATAAGGCGAATAGAAATTTAATGGCAAAATGATGCCAAACATTCTGGCCAACCCAATGGCCATATCGGAATACCCGGAGAAATCAAAATAGAGCTGGAAGGTATAGGCCAGAGCTCCGGCCCAGGCAGCAAAAAAATCCAGTGTTACGCCATTATCCACGTTAGCAAAAGCAACATTGGCATAGCCTGCTACACCATCGGCGAGTACCGCCTTCTTAAATAACCCAAGAGCAAATATCGACAATCCCAGTCCCAGATTCCTGGCTGTGATAGAGGCATGGCCATTAGCAAACTGAGGCAGCATTTCTTTATGGTGGACTATAGGGCCTGCTATCAATTGCGGAAAAAACGTCACAAACAACGCATAATCCAATGGGTGTTTTTCTACAGTTTCGCCACGATAAGAATCCACCAGATAAGCAATTTGCTGGAAGGTAAAAAATGAAATAGCCAGAGGCAATACCACACCGGGAAGCGGCAAAGGGGTGTCCAGCAATAAATTGACGTTCTCCAGAACAAAATCGGTATATTTAAAGTAACCCAGCGACAATAAGTTCAGGAAAACACCAATATACAAAGTTATTTTTTTGCGGTTTTTACTGAGGCGCTTTCCTAACTGGTAGTTGAGCACCATGGAGACCAGGATGATAGCGAGGTAAGCCGGATTCCACCAGCCGTAGAAAAATAATGAGGCAAGCACCAGCACGCACACAACGGCTTGAAACGAGGCATACCGCCCAAACAACCACACCAGTAAAATGGTCAGCGGCAAAAACGCAAAAATAAATTCGTAGGAGTTAAACAGCATGCATTATCGCTTTTCGTTCTGTTTTTATAGGGTTACTGTTTTCTTTTGACATTACCCTAACTGGAAAAGGAGTTGAAGCCTTAATTGTACACTTTGTGTTCTCCCCATCTAAGCCATTGGCTTATTTAAGCTAATCACAAGTCGCGTTACACTGGTGCGGTAAAAAAGGACTTGCTGATGCATATTGTTATTATTGATGATCACGAATTAGTCAGGGACGGCATTAAAAACCTGGTTGAGCAGGAATTTGGCTGGCATGTTTTGTTTGATGTAGCCGCGATAGAAGAACTGCCGAATGTAGATGTTCTGGCAGATGTAGACGTAGCAATTATTGATATATCACTGCAGGAAGCCTCCGGTTTTGATGTACTGAATACCGTTAAAACCAACTACCCCGATGTTCGCTGCCTGATGGTAAGCATGTATGAGCATGTCGGCTATATTTCTAAGGCGCTGGAACTGGGTGCCGACGGTTACGTTACCAAAACAGCCGCAACCAAAGAGCTGATGTGCGCGTTGAATGCACTGGAAAACGGCGACAATTATCTCAGCACCGATTTAAGTAACAAGCTTGCTTTTGGCCACAATAACGCCTTTTCGGAACTCACTGAACGGGAAAGAGAGGTGTTTTTATTGTTAGCCAAAGGTTTGCAACCCAAACGTATTTCCAGCCAGCTCAAAACCATGCCAAAAACCATCATGGTGCACCGAACGAACATTTATCATAAGCTCGGGGTGACATCACAGTTCGAACTGCTGCGAATCGCTCTGAATGAAGGTATTCTGAGCCTGGATGACTTTATTCATGCACCCAGCGCATAAACTTTTCACCAGGATTTTTGTGTTACCAGCGCCGTTGTCTATGGTGTCGTCTTTCACTTCATCCTTACAACGTCTGTTCAGCTTTCGCTACCTGCTGATGGGGCTGGTCTATACCTTTGTATTTCATGCCTTCTGGCTGGTGAGCCGCGAATTTGAAACTGTGACAGCTACTGTCAGTTGGTATCTTCCCGCCGGCATCAGACTTGCCGCCTTTTTAGTTTGCCCTTACCGGGCCTGGCCGGCATTGGTTATCTCAGAAAAGCTTACTTTTTTTACTTTGTTTTCACCCGGTGCAGCGCTTGACGAAAGTGCTTTCATGAGTGGTAGCTTTGGCTGGCTGATTGCACACTCAGTACTGTCGCCAGCGGCTGTAATGGTATGCGTGTGGCTGTTCAGAAAGTATAACCGCAGGCCTTTTTTCAATAACGTCAATTCAGTGCTGAGCTTTTTGCTCTCTGGAGTTGCTTTAAGTGCTTTGCTGGGCCTGACTTTTCTGGGCCGGCGAGCAATGGAGAACACCGAATTTCGCGAAATACTCTGGCCTGTCTGGTTTGACTTTATCCTCGGAGATTTTGTTGGCATCCTGGTCCTTACCCCCATTGTTATTGTCCTTCTCCAAAGCAAACTGACCGCTACACGCAGCAAACTACTGTTGCTACTGGCACTATTGTGGGTAACTACCCTATTTTCAGTGATTCTGTCATTTCGTTCCGGATTCGATTTTACTTATCAGCTAAAATACATCGCCATACTGCCTGCCTTGTTTTTCGCCTACCGTTTTGGCATGCACGGCGGCGCGCTGGCCACACTGTTGATAGGGCTAACGGCTTTCGTTGCCTCGCTACATTCAAATGAGTCGCCGCTGGCGCATCAGTTTTACATTGTTGGCATGTCTATTACCGTATTAATTTTAGGCGCCGCTGTAGAGCAGTCGCAACAGATGACAAACCAATTACTGGCAGCCAACAAAAACATGGAAGAGAAGAATCGACTTCTACAAGAAGCTATTAACGATATTCAGGCACTGTCTAATCAATTGGTTGCCACCCAGGAAGCTGAACGCAAACGGCTGTCGCGGGATTTGCACGATGACTTTGGCCATCGAATCGTAGATTTACAACTTCAGCTTGGCCTGGTCGCGTCCCGAATGCCGGCCCAGAATAATGCGCTTAGCACCATTACCTGTAAGCTTGATGAACTGTATAGCGCTATGAAACAGAGTATCGGACGACTGCGACCAGCCGGTATCGACAACCTGCCTTTGGAACACGTACTGCGCAACAACGACACGCTTAAGTCAATGCAGCGGGCCGGTGTTCACTGTCAGTTGCATAGTCAGGGAACGCCGCCCTCGCTAAGCGATGAAGTGCGAATTAATGTGTACCGAATTATTCAGGAGGCCCTTGCCAACATCGCTAAGCATGCCGATGCCACTGAGGTTGAAATCAGTATTACTTATGCTGCCGAAGCCATTCACATCGAGATTGCTGACAACGGCATTGGTCTGATTCAACCCCAGGCTAAACCCTCCTCACTGGGGTTAATCTCCATGCGGGAAAGGGCGCGCTTTATTGGCGCGCAGCTCACCTTCGATTCAGGCCAGCAGCAAGGCACACGGGTCATAATCGATCTTCCTCTAACAGTACAGCCTAAGCAACTGGCTTAGTCTGACTAAGAGTAATACCAATGGCGGCCTGAGCAGAAACGGTTAATAACTATCTTCGAGGTATAGTTAAGGAGGTAGTATGAAAAGAAACACCATTTTATCCGGCCTGACGCTTTCAGCCGCACTGCTGGCCGGGTGCTGCGCCACTGATCACGCACAAACACCCCCCCCACATCAGCACAGCGCGGGCTCAGAAGCCTATGCGGTAGTGCCCGAGCAACCGGTAACACCCGCTAACACCGACCATTCTCAACCACCAACACAGCTTGTTCAGTACCGACCACATCAGGATCGCCTGCAAGCGGTGGATCCCTATATTCCCAGAGCCACACCGGTTTCAGGATGGGCACCGCCGGCTCATACTTACAGGCCGGTGTTTACCCACAAATTACTCGGCGATTACGCCGAACAAATGACCATGAAGTTAATTGAGAATATGCGCTATGTCTCCACGAATACACCCGTTGCTGTCACATCACTGGTGGATCTGGATAGCTCACTTTCCCACACTAACATTCTGGGCAACCAATTAGCGGAAAGCTTCATTACCGAACTGCAGGAGTTTGGCATTCCTGTTGTTGATTTTAAAACCACAGGTGTGATTCATGTTGGCGGCAGTGGCGACTTTGTATTCAGCCGCAACTTAGGCGAACTGGAACGCAATCCCTACATAAAATACATTTTGTCCGGCACCATGACCTACAATGACCGTGGTATTATTCTTAATATCCGCATGGTCGACATCAACTCGAAAGTGGTTGTTGCCTCTTCCAAAGGCTTTATTCCTCAGTTTGTGGTTGATTCACTTTATCCGCGTAATTACGTCGACGGCATAGTGCTGGATACTACCAGCTAACATGCGCTGTTATCGACGTAACAACCCAGGCTCCGGCAACGGAGCCTGTTCAGGCTCAACCTGCCCGCTCAGCTACTGGTTTACTCGCGCCGCTAAGGACGTAACTTAACCACGTTCTTTTCACTATCAATTCAAACAAGGTAAAGGCGATAGCCAGGGTAATAAGCGTAATACTGATTAACTTAACTAACCAGTGCAACGGCATTTCAGCAAAGGCCACCTGCAACCACACAACCAATGGCAAATGAATCAGATACAGCCAGTAGGCCCGTCCCGACAGATAACGAATGATCGCATTTGGCTGGCTGAATAACCGCTTACAGACAGTCATTAGTGCTGCCGTCAGCAGCCACATCATGCTGGCATAACACAATACAAACCCGGCTTTGAAGTAAAGGTAGAACTCATGTCCGGGATGCATCTCGTAAGCAGACAGATAAATCGCTCCCACCACGCCAATCCCCAGCCAGGTAAGTCGAAACCAGTTAATATGCATGAAGTCTGCCAGTAAAGACTGGTGTTGGTACAAGCCACATCCGAGCAGAAAAAAGCCTCCATAAATTAGCAACAATGGCATATGGGGCCACAGAGACTTATCTGGCGTATCGAGCCCCCAGTGATCCATCCACCACAAGCAGCCAGCCACCAGCAAACATCGCAGTATCAAACCCGAGGGGCTGGCACATAGCCAGGTCAGAAAACGCCTGCCCACAACGGCCAGTGATTGCGAAGTAGCAGGCACTCGCTCAAGCTGTGTTATCACCACCACAGCGATGGCGGTAAACAGCATCAGGTAGTAGAGAAACCATAAGTGAGTGCCGGTAAATATATCGGCAGGCAGCTCAGTCAGGCTGCTCAGGCCCTGCCATAAGCCGTCTGCTATATCAGCTTCACCAGGCATACTTGCACCACCCATTACCCAGCCAGAGACCAGTAATGGCCTGAGCAGAAACCAGCCGGCGATAAAAGGTAGTCCCAAACGAACTGCCCGTGAAATTGCTAATGCTTTCACACCATATTTTTGCACTGACATACAGGTAAAGAACCCCGCAATCAGAAAAAACAGTGGCATCCGAAATGAGTGACTCACCAGGCTAAAAATACTGATTGCCGGACTGGTATTAATATCCATTACTGCCCAGCCAATAAATACCGGCATAAACGACAATCCGGCGTGAAACACCACGCCAAGTATTAAAGCAAAAGCGCGTAATGCATCAAGATATTCGATGCGCTCGGTAGACATGGTCATGTTGTTTTACCTGCGCTGGAGATTAGTAAAAGCCGATTTCGTCTATCTCAAAATCATAAGCCGACTGCTGCATGGCAAAAGCCACTATGCTCAGGCTATTCAGCGTACTGGCATCCAGTGTGGTCTGTTCTGACCAGGCGCGTTTTAAACTGGTAAATGGCAGCTTAACCTCATGAAATTTACCGTCGGCCTTAACCAGTACCGGCGCGGCATGATAATCAAAGTTTTCGACCTCTGCGCTATTGGCTGAGACTGACATAAGGCCCTGATTGATTTTGACCTTCAAACGGACCCCCTGATACCCGGAGGCGTCCATGGGCTTCCCTTTAGCATCGAGCAGCAGAATCGAACTGGCCCAGGCGGGCTGTCCACGTGGAGGGATGAGATTGCCAGTGAGATGTATTTTCCCGTCCTGGACAGCCACTTCACTTTCACTGCTGCCTCCGGCCACCGTATCATTCATAAACTGGCGCTGCACACCCAGGTTGTTTTGACTCTGATGGCTAAAGTTATCCACCAGTTCCGGTAATTCGTTTGCAGAGGCGCAAACCGGCAGCAGCATCGCCGCGATGGCGAATAATCCAAAAAGGTGGCGCATTGTCTGATTAAGCATAGTCATAATAGGTGTTCTCCATTTAAACCGTTAAAGTAGTATCTCCTCCCGGCAACCAGGGCAGCGCGACGGGATTTAACGGATAAGAGCCAGACAGCATGAGAAAGGTGACAAAAAATGAAAAATTATTTTTTGCATTTTTTGTCACCTTTTATACCAAGGCAGGCACATACACTCAAAGTAGCCAGGAATAGACACCATGAATTTATTTAAAAAGCACTCCTCAGTTGCCGGGCAAGGCGATGCCACACTGGTTATGCTTTCGCTCGGTGGCAACCGGCAAGCCTATAGTGAGATTGTTAGTCGCTACCAGACTCTGCTCTGTTCGCTGGCTTATTCATCTACCGGCGATTTAAGGCACAGCGAAGATATAGCACAGGAGGCTTTCGTTGAGGGCTGGCGTAAACTGGATACTCTGCACGATCCGGAAAAACTCAGGTCCTGGCTTTGTGGTATTTTGCGTTTTAAGGTCAGCCGGCACTATCGCAAAACAGCGAAAGAAACCCAGCATCAGGATATGCCATTAACCGCGGAGCAAGACATCGCTGACGAGGCTGCGCTGGAGCAAACGGCAATAAGTGAACAGCAGCAGGCTTTGTTATGGCAGGTACTTGATCAAATGGAGCCGTTGTATCGTGAACCAATGATTCTGTTTTACCGGGAAGAGCAATCTGTGCAGCGGGTCGCCGAGGAACTGGAACTCAGTGAAGATGCCGTAAAACAGCGTATCTCGCGAGGCCGAAAACTGCTTAAACAGGCCATGTCAGTCTTTGTTGAGGATGCGCTTAAACACAGTAAGCCCGGCGCCGCGTTTACCGTAGCCGTTATGACCATGATCAGTGGTATATCACCACCGGCGAAAGCAGCCGTTATAGGAGGTAGTGCCCTAAAGACCGGTTCGCTGTTTAAATTTGCCTCGCTCGCCGCACTGCTGGCCTCGGTCTCCGGGCTGATTGGTTCATGGTTCAGTCTCAAAGCCAGCCTGGCGCAATCACGTACCAGACGCGAACGGCATCTGGTCAAAAAATCAGTGACGTTGTTTTTTGTGTTCGCAGCCCTCTACATTGCCGGCATGGTGGGACTAAAAGCGCTTTGCTACGTATTCCCGCATTACGCTGTCACTCTGAGCCTACTCTCCCAAACCGTCGTTGCGGGGTTAGTGATCAGTTACGTGATACTGGTGAAAAAAATGTTCAACGCCATGAAAGACCTGCGCGCCCTTGAACGAATAACGCAGCCGGAGGCTTTTATGGCCAGCGCCCATCAGGCAGGCGCTAAACAGCGGGAGTATATCAGCGCCTTCAGGCTGCTGGGCGTACCATTTTGTCATTTTCAGTTTGGCATGCCTGAACATACCGACACGCCAGCCGTGGGTTGGATTGCCGCGGGTTCACAAGCCAGAGGCCTGTTATTTGCCTGGGGCGGCGTGGCAGTAGCGCCGGTGAGTGTAGGGATCATTTCCTTTGGTCTTATCACTATTGGTGGCGTGGGTGTTGGCGTTATTGGTACCGGCACTGTTGCCTTTGGCGTGCTGGCATTTGGTGCCTCAGCCATTGGCTATCAGGCATTTGCTTCTTTGTCGGCAGTTGGCTGGCAAAGTGCCATTAGCGGTGGGTTCTCAATGGCACGAGAAGCAGCGCTCGGGGCAGTGGCCATAGCAACACACGCAAACAATGAGATTGCGGCCGATATTGCCAGGCTCTCTGAATTCCAATGGCTATCAACATGGGTTTTTATGGCTATAGCATTATTAGTGATTGTTCCGGCCATCTGGCATGCCCGCGCCGTCACCCAACGAATGAAAGCAGATTAAATATGAGCCCCCATATAGTAGGCATTTTTATTCTTGTACATGTGCGCATCCGCTTTATCCAGCAATTCATTAAGGGTATGCGCATTGTCGGGATATAGCGCCCAGCCAATACTCGCACTGAGGGTGAGTGAGCAGCCTTCAAATTCAAATTCGGGTTCGAGAGAATGTTCAAACCGCTGGTAGATACTTTTCACAGCATCTTCATGTGGATATTGCTCATCAGCACACCAAACTCGTCGCCGCCAATACGGGCCACTTTGTCCGTAGGTCGAAAAGCCTTTAATAACCGCCTGGCCAGTTCACTGAGCATGCTATCTCCCACCCGGTGGCCCAGTTCGTCATTAACAGCTTTCAAACCATTCATGTCGATAATAAAGACCCCGAATTTCCGCCCCGGATAAGACTTGCACAAAGAATACTCACGATTGAGTTGTTCCATAAAGGCCGAACGATTTAACAGGTTAGTCATTGAATCATGCGTAGCCTGATAAACCAGATTGTCTGTGACAAAGCGGTGACAATAATAAAGCGTGGCGGCCAGTTGCTCTGACACCAGCTTTAAAGCAGCGGTATCCCGCGACGTAAAATGAGGCTTTGCGTGTGAAAAGACTTTGAGCACACCAACCGTGTTGTCATGGTGATGAAGCGGGATCAATAGCATCGAGGCAACACCAATTTCAGCACAGGCTGCCTGGTTGGCCCGACGATTCACGGTAACATCATTGCAAAGTTGTACCTTACCGGTTTGCAAACAAAAACCGGACAGGCTGTTATCGATAGGAATACTATGCCCTAAAAAAGGCTCAGCCACACCGGAGGTTGCGCGGTAAACCATCGCATTGCCTTCTTTAAATTCGATTGCCGCCCCATCGCATTGCACCAGCACCAGGCAGTGTTTAACGATAATTTGCATCACGGAAGTCAGATCCATGCCCACTTTGGCAATAGAGGTTTGCATATCCACAATCGTGGTAAGCTTTTCGCACCGGTCCTGCCAGCTGTCTGCAATATATTCGATTTCGGCTAAGGTCATTTGCCCCCTGCAAGTGATTTTACAAACCGCGAACATGCCTCTGCTCCCTCAGAACACACTACCACTTGTTGATACAACCACTACGCAGATACCTCTAATTTATCTGTCTGGCTAAAAAATTACCAGTTTGACGCTTCATTGAAATTCTCTTAATGTGCGGGTTTTGTTACCCAAAAGTAACAATCCACATGCCTAAGTCCATTTCACTGTTGTTTACCATGGCGTTGTTTACCATGGCGTTGTTTTCAATGAGTTTTAAGGGGATTGCCCAGTCTCCGGAAACGCCCGTCAAGGCGCTGTTTAACGCTATGCGTGCACATGATGGCGAGCAACTGGCAGCGCAGTTCACCAACAGCGCGCTACTGCAACGCGCTGAGCCAGGCGGTAACATAAAAAGCAACGACCTAAGCCAGTTTGCCGGGTTCGTTAGTCAGACCAGCAAACACCTGGATGAAAAGCTGTTAGCTGTTAGCGGTTACCGTGCAACAAAGCGATAACCTGGCCGCAATATGGACGCCCTATGTGTTTTATCTGGATGGCAAACTAAGTCACTGCGGGGTAAATAGCTTCCAACTGGTCAAAACGGGCCCGGACTGGAAGATTCACTATTTAATAGACAATCTGCACGGCGGCGATTGTGAGCAATTTATCAAGCAATATAGTACAGATGGGTAGCTGCGGCGTAACAACCGCCGCAGCGGGAATAGCTGAAAAGTCTTAGTCGTCGCGAGTAAGGACTTCTAACAACTCAATTTCAAAGGTTAAATCGCTGTTCGGCGGAATAATTTCACCAATCTGGCGCTCTGAGTAGGCCAGTTCTGATGGTACCCAAAGTTTTCGCTTGCCGCCCACCTTCATACCCTGCAAGCCAATAAACCAGCCCTGGATAACCTTGTTTTTTGATAACACGGTCTGAAACGGGCGGCCTTTATTATGCGACGAGTCAAACTCGGTGCCACTGGCCAGCCAGCCCCGGTAATGAGCCGTAATTAACGCGCCTTTTTCCGCGGTTTTGCCGTCGCCAACCACCAGGTCTTCAATCTTTACTTCACGAGTCATATTGCACCCGGCCTAGTGCTTATCGGCGCGGCTTTGGAATTTGCGCTCTTCGGTATTAATTTTTACCCACTCCCCGGTGCTGATATATTCAGGCACCTGCACCACCAGGCCGGTCGACAACGTGGCCGGTTTGGTACGGGAAGTGGCTGAGGCCCCTTTAATCGACGGGTCGGTTTCAGTGACTTCCAGTTCCACACTCATCGGTAAATCGAGGGCTACCGGTACGTCACTGACGATAACGACCAGCAGACCATCGGTATCTTCGTTGATAAACAATACCTCGTCAGCAATACTTTCTTTATTAAGGTGATACGGCGTGTAGTCTTCCTTATCCAGAAAAACATATTCGTCACCGTCAATGTAAGAAAACATAGCCGGCCGGCGAACTAAGTCAGCCATTTCGAGCATGTCAGAGTCTTTAAAGGTTTCATCAAACTTAGCACCACTTACCACGTCGTACATCCGCATTCGATAAATACTGCCTCCGGCTCGCCCCTGGGGAACAGAACGGTCAATGTCCCGCACAATGCAGGTTTTCCCGTTAAATACGATGGTGTTATTCTTTTTAATTTCACTCGCCTTTGGCATGATCACTTCCGCTCTTAATGGCCTGCCTGCTGGCATATGCCGGATTAGAAAACCTTATTTTCCGCGATTTTTGCTCCGGTGGAAAGCCTTATCCGGCGGAAAACCTGACAGCTCCGTTTTGTTTACGTTGCAAAAGACCCGCTTTAATGACAACGCTAAGCGTATTTTACTTCTGTGTGAAATGTGTCCATACTTCCCCGCATAAGAATAATAAGTGGTTGTAGTGAGACTCACCCTTGAATACCTGCTCCTGAGCGGACAGGTTGCTTCGCTGTTTGTTCCCCCCCCGCTATACAAAACAAAATACCTTTGTATGGGTAATCATCACGTATTTTGTTAATCGAAAGTTACAATGCATATCACCAAGACTCATGTTGTAGCCGTATTATGAGCCTGCTAATGCACCGTAATACCCCAAAAAACGCTGCGTATTCGTACGTACTTCCTGCTTTAATGATGATTGCACCAGCTACCCTGCTGGCTGCACCAAAGTCAACGGATGACGTTCGCCCTGGTACCGTTTTATATAAAAAACTGAGCGGTGCCTCAGCGAGTGAATTAAAAGGCCTCAATAGTTTGCTCAATAGTCAGGGCTTACTCGCAGAAAAAACATTGCCTAATTCCGGCATTACCATTGCCACGTTCAACGGTAAAGGACGTGAAAAAGCGATTGCCAAAATATTAAAACACAGCGGTTTGGTTGAATTTGCTGAGGCTGATCAGGCCATGGCACCTACCGTTCAGCCTAACGACCCGAGCTTCTCTGGTCAGTGGCATCATAATAACATCAACAGCCAGCGGGCCTGGGATGTCACTACGGGTAGCAACAGCGTGTTAGTAGCAGTTTGTGATACCGGTTTTGATGCGGATCACCCGGATCTGGCGGCTAACCTGCGCACCGACCTGGCTTACAATGCCGAAGAAGGCACCAGTTACATCGAAGACGCCAACGGTCACGGCACCGGCACCGCAGGCACCATCGGTGCGGTGGGCAACAATGGTACCGGCCTTGCCGGGGTAAACTGGAATGTTGATATCATTCCGGTCAGAATTGCCATTAGTGATACCAATAGCTCAGCTTATATTTCTACCATGGCAAAATGTATTGAGTACGCAGCCGACAACGGTGCCCGTGTGGTTAACCTGAGCTATGGCGGTATTCAGTCAGCCACCATCGATGCTGCCGCAAAGTACCTGCGCGATCGCAACGGCCTGCTGTTTATGTCGGCGGGTAATTCCGGCACTGAATACCCCACTTTTCCTGACTACACCAGCTTCGTTGGCGTAGGTGCCACCGATCAAAACGACAATAAAGCTTATTTTTCTGACTGGGGCACTTATGTAGACTTAACTGCACCGGGCGTCAGCATTGGCACCACCTATCTGAATGGTCAGTATATTAATTACAGCGGTACGTCTTTTTCTTCTCCCGTGGTAGCTGGTGTTGCCGCACTAATGGTAGCAGCCAATCCTGGGATTTCGGCGGATGAGATTGAAAATGGTCTTTTCAGCACCGCCAAAGACATCGGCGCCAACGGCGACGATATTGTGTTTGGTCATGGTCTCATAGATGCCCAGGCAGCAGTAAACTATGCGATGAACCTGGGTAATTACACCGCGCCAGTGGCAAGCATCAGCCAAACTTCCAGCTCCGTTACCTTTGGCTCTGCAGTAACTTTCAGCGGCGCAGGATCAACCGATGGCGATGGTAGTATTGTGGCGTATCAGTGGAACCTGGGAGACGGTACCACGTCATCTCAGGCTGAGGTTTCGCATATATATGACGCCGCCGGCACTTATCAGGTTAGCCTGACTGTCACCGATAATGACGGCCTGACCAACTCTGCAACCACACTGCTTCAGGTAACTAACGAAGTACCGGTTGCAGTGATTGATTCGATGGTCACCAGTTATAACATTGGTGATACAGCCTTCTTCAGTGCCTCAGGTTCTTATGACAATGATGGCAAAATCATGCAGTACGCATGGGACTTCGGTAATGGCGACAGTGCTTCCGGCCAGTCGGTCAATTATGCTTACCCAACCGGGGGAAGCTACACCGTTACGCTGACAGTAACAGATGACGCCGGCGCGCTTAACAGCACCAGCATTAATGTTACTGTAGATGACCCTATGGCACTTACTGCTCCACAAAATTTATCAGCAGCGGCCAACGGTCTTGACGTGACCTTAAACTGGACCAATATGAACAATAATGCCGACTACTTCTTTATTGAGCGTGCTGTGAAGTTCCGTGGTAAAACACGTTATGAATCGGTGGGTACCGCAGTTGCAGGTAGCACTGAATATACTGATTCAGTACCGTTTGCCGACAACTACTGGTATCGGGTAACTGCGGTGAATGCCAGCTATGAAGCTACCTCAGCAAGCATTCAGGTATCAGTCTCTGAGACATCTGATCAACCTGCACCACAGCCAGGCACAATGGCAGCGCCGGGTAACCTGTCAGCTTCTCAGAGTGGCAACACTGTTTATCTTAGTTGGGCCGACAACAGCGGTGATGAGCTCGGCTTTTACCTGGAAAGAGGCGTTAAGCAGAAAGGTAAAATCCAGTTTGAACGCATCGCCGTGGTAGGCCAAAACATTACCACAATAACCGACGATGCAAACGTGTTAGCCAGTGGCAATTACGCCTACCGTGTGCAGGCCTACAAAGACGGCGAAGTATCAGCTTACAGCAATACCTTCGAATTGCGCTTAAAGTAAGCCGGTAAAGCCACATCAAAAAAAGCCTGATAAGGTAGCCTTATCAGGCTTTTTCTTTGCCCGGACTGCGGGCTTGCTATAGAGGCTTTATAGTGACTATCTTAAAGGGTCGCCACAAAATCATCTAGTAGTACCAGCTGTGGCAATGCACCTTCCATTGCACCGTTAACCGCAATAGCAGTATACACATTGCTGGCACCTGCACTAAGTCGGTGGCATCGGTAAACTCAGCAGTGGCCAAAGGCTGCTCGTCAGCCAGCATCGCATCAGGGGCCGAGACATAGATACCAACGGTGGGCGCCGCTGACGCTGCGTGGACAATCCGGACCTGAGTATTACCAGCGGTTACCGGCGTTTCGGCACTGGTTACCGGCAACAGCATGAGCGAATCATCGGCTACACCTGCCTACGGCTAAAACGTCATAGTAGGTATCGGCTTCCAGCGCCACAGCGGCCTACAGAACATCCGCGTCGTCTGTTGGCAGGATAGCGATTACGCCAATATCGTAGGTGCCGGTTTCAACCTCAAAGCGGCCTGATAATCAACGCCTTTAAGATTATTGAGGATAGCATCATTGCCCGTAATGCTAACCAACGGCGCATCACAAGAGCCGTGAATGACCCTCACATTGGCAAATTCGGGTTCCGGTTGTGCTATCTCATCATCGTCATCGTCGAATAAGCAACCCGTTAAAAAAATGGCAGACTGCATGCTACAAGGAGCGACATGGTCCTGCTCATCGTTAAGTCCTCGCTGTTGTGTTGTGACGAATACGATTACGAGGTCTTTTTGTGGGAGCATGCTCCTTGCAACTTTTGGCTAACATCATTTGCATTTTGCAAATAGCGTTTAGCCAACTGTCTGAACAGAGCAATTTTCAGATCCAGAAGCCTGTTACCAGCCTCATACTCCATTGCAGCGCCCTTTGGTTCTGATAATACAATGCCAGAACTGAGCCAGGTGAAGATATTACGGCGAAATGATGTACTCAGCTAGAGCCCTGTCAGAAATGCACAGGGCTTTACAGGCTAGCGCTGGCTTCAGGCTTCCACCGCTTTCCGCTTTACCTGAGTATTGACTCTGCGGCGACGCGGTGGGCGTGACTGACTGTTGTTATCAGCCGCTTTATCAGAGCGTGGTTGGTTGTTACCGGTGCGTTGAGGCTTACCGGCCGCTTCTGACGAACTGGACTTAGGCTTCTTCGGCTTTTTAATTTTCTTTGGAGGTAACAGTTTGGTTTCTGGTAAAGACTGATTAGGTTCAAACCCAGCCAGACTCTCGCGCGGAATCAGCAACTGAATAAGTCGTTCAATATCCTGCAATTGTTCAATTTCATCGGCGCTTACCAATGACCACGCCTGACCCGCAGAACCGGCCCGGCCTGTTCTGCCAATACGGTGCACATAGTCGGCAGCAGTGTTGGGCAAGTCAAGGTTTATCACAACAGGCAGCTCACTAATATCAATACCACGAGCGGCTATATCCGTCGCAACCAGCACTTTTACACGGCCATCCTTAAACGCTTTGAGTGCCGTTGTTCGCGCTCCCTGGCTTTTGTTGCCATGGATGGCTGCGCTGGGCAGACCGGCACTCTCGAGTTTGGCTGCAATTCGGTTGGCGCCATGTTTAGTGCGACTGAATACCAGCACCTGTTGCCAGCCCTGAGTCTTAATCAGTTTGGTCAGTGCCGCAATCTTGCGTGATTTATCCACCGGCACCAGTTGCTGCTCAATCTTCTCAACCGTTGTATTAGCCGGCGTGACCGCCAGTTTAATCGGATTACGGGTAATCGACTCAGCCAACGACATCACATTGTCGGCAAAGGTGGCCGAGAATAACAGCGACTGGCGCTGCGCAGGCAGTAACTTAAGAATACGCTTAATGTCGTGGATAAAGCCCATATCGAGCATGCGGTCGGCTTCGTCCAGTACCAGGATTTCCAGTTGCTCAAACTTCACTGCATTTTGCTGATACAAATCCAGTAAACGGCCCGGTGTTGCCACCAGCACATCCACGCCGGAACGCAGTATCTTCATTTGCGGATTTATACCCACACCACCAAACACCACCGCACTTTTTAACCGCAGGTGGGTTTTGTATTCACGAATATTGGTTTCAACCTGCGCCGCAAGCTCGCGGGTTGGCGTAAGAATAAGCGCACGCACATGATTAGCTTTGGGTTTCGGACCCGCCGCCAGACGTTGCAGAACCGGCAGGGCAAAGCCTGCGGTTTTACCGGTACCGGTTTGCGCTGCGGCCAGCACATCACGGCCGGTCAAAATAGCCGGGATCGCCTCTTGCTGAATCGGCGAAGGCGAACTGTAGCCCTTCTCTTTAATAGATTTAAGAAGTGGGTCACACAGCCCTAGTTGACTAAAAGACATAATACCTCGGTGTATTAGTTAGTACGAAATAATGAGTCCATGCACGACTCGCAGTTGCACGAAAGAAAAAGGCTATCGGTGTTTACCTGGCTCATATCAGACGGTCAGAATGTGAATCTCTAAGGGGACTTACTCGGACTAACGGAAGAAGCGTGAAGCAAATTGAAATAGTATCTTTCAAAGGCGCACGAATAGTACCATCCTTTGGGTGCGCCCGCCAGATTATTTTTTAAACAACCACTGTAAACGGAAAACGCCCACCCATTAAAAAAGCGGCCCACAGGCCGCTTATGCAAAAGAATCCGGATTAGCGAAATTAAAAGCTAACGGTTACGCCAGCCCAGAAGTTTCTGGCTCTGTCTTTAACGTTGTAATCGTCGGTAAAGTTAACTTCACTCACTACACCGCGCCCGGTGAGGTATTCAAACTGACCATCATTGTTCAGGTCGTCGTAGGTAACCGAATAAGTAGTAAAGTCTCTGTCGAGCAGGTTGTTAACCCGTAAATTCAGGATCACGCTGTCGTTTAACTGCCAGCGTGCGCCTAAGTGCAGCATGGCGAAGTTTTTAAAATACAGCTCACGATCCAGGGTTGAATCGTAACCTCGATAGCGATCTGAACGGTACTCACCCTGCAAATATACGTTTAAGTCGGCATTCACCTGCCAGGTGATATTACCGTTAGCCATGTGCTCTGCGGTGTTAGTGAGAGGCAAGCCGGCCTCCGGGCCACTTTTTTGTTCACTGTCGGTCCAGGTATAGTTAAGGTAAACAGACCAGTCTTCGCTAATACCGTAACGGCCGGCCATTTCGATCCCCTGCAACTCAACTTCGTCGATATTAATACGCTGGCTGTAGGTATCGTAACCGAGTTCGTCATATTCACCCAGGTTTACACAAGGGCGAACACCACCGGTAGTATTGCAGCTCTGCACCGTATCACCTTGGGCAATCTTGTCTTCAAAATCTGTTTTAAAGTATGTGATGTTGAAGTTGTGCGCATCGCGGCTCCAGTAAACCGCGATTTCAGAGTTTACACTGGTTTCAGGTGTCAGATCTGGGTTTCCGGCAAAGGGGCTGGTGCCCTGACCACCAAAACCAATAATACCGTCGTACAAATCGGTCGTTTGCGGGGTTTTGTAGCCAGTGCTCACACCGCCTTTTACAGTCCAGTAATCAGTTATGTTATACACCGCATAAACTCGCGGCGAAGTCTGGCTACCAAAAACATCGTGCTCGTCGTAGCGGAAACCAGCAGTCAGGGTCATGTTATCAATAATGCCCCAGTTATCCTCGGCAAACAGGGAATACATTGGCTATGTTCGGATTAACTGTTGTTGAATCGAAAAGAGCCTGTTTCCGTTAAGGTTTTCTGGGTTATCCATAAACCTGAACCAACCAAGGTAATGTTCTAGGTATTTTGTGGCTACTCCGTGAAACCGTTTTATCCACGCTTTCAGACGACTGTGATAGGCGTTAACATTTTGAATATGAAAGACTTTATCTATCACCTTAACACCTCCCGCCACGTCTAAGCGCTTGTGTATTAAATCATTTTTCTCAGAAAGAGCTATGTAGGGCTTATATCCATCACTACATAACACACTGTCTTTCTCTAATTTTCCTGCTAGCTCCTGATGCAGAGTTGCCGATGTAACACTTGGCACAACGGCCTCATATGTATTCTTGGCTCTGTCTCTGACCGTTAAAACGGGCACCCAGTCATCTTTTGAACGCCCTCGTTTTTTCGCTTTCATCCCTCTTTTGCGGGGCTGACGAGTCATCCGTTTTGAGCCTTTCTCTGAGTAGGGAAAAAGTGTTTCGTCAGCCTCGATAATACCTTCTAGTTTGCTCGCCTTCAGTGCTGATGGTAGCGCCAAGAATCGATGCCGCCACCTGAACGATGTTTCAAGGTGGAGACCACATTCTTCGGCACATTTACGCAATGGCTTACTGTCCAGCATACAGCGAATATATTCTAACCACAGCTCTTTGTATCTTAGTCGAGCTAGCGGTGTCGCCGTTGTCGCTACAAAGGTTTTGCCGCAGTTCTTGCAGCGATAACGCTGCATCTTGTTTACCTTGCCGTGCCGATTGATCAGTGAGCTATGACAGTGCGGGCACTCAGGGTTTTCAACCATCCGCTCCTCAAGCTCTGTTATCAACTGTGAGACGCTATCAGTGCCTTTCAGCAGCTTCTCAACATAACGGGTTTGGCTATCTGTTAAGTGTTCTAACTCGGCTATAAGCTTTCTAAATTGTGCTGGGAGCATAATCAACCCTCAATAACTGTATCCATATACAGTATAGCAACAATTTAGCAGAACATAGCCAATACATTTTTTGTTCCTGCACGGCACCGGGTTCGCCGGACTCAAGACCAAATACGCCGTCTTTAAGCTCGCCGTCGATGACCTGCGCGCCAAGCACAAAATTATGATCGCCAGCTAAGTCTTCAACCGGAATATCAAAGCGTAAATCAAAGGTATACTGACTGCTGTCGAGCGGACGTGCCGGACGCGGCAGAAACGTTTGTTCGGCCAGATCCCGCCGGTCTTCTTCACTCATGCCTTCGTATTCACCGGTACCGTCGTACATGGCTTGTAGCAACTGACGTTCCGCCACACTCAGCGGTAACGTACGGCCATTGTTCTGAGTATCAACGTAGGCCAGTGAGGCAGCAACGGTACCAAAGTTCAGCTTACCATCGTAAGTTAATGACCACCACTGACGGTCAAATTCCTGCTCTGCGGCATATCCGGCACGCGGATTTACCTGCCCACGGCGGTCCTGCCATAAACTTTCAATGCTATCGCGGGTCCCCAGCGGATAAAGAATTTCACCGGTATCCAGGTTAAATTCAGGCGTGTTATCATACTGCTGATGTGAATCATCAAAATCGAAACCAATTTCGTGGCCGTCAGCAGGCGTGTAATTAAGGCTGAAACCATAATGTTTGCTGTCGTTATCCACCGTGCGACCACCGCCACCAAAACCCAGTGAACGCATATGCACAACGCCATTCGGGTCGATTGCCGGTGCCAGTTGTGGCGTAGACGCCTGCTGCTCATAAACACTACCGCGAATACCGACGCTTAACAGGTTTTCAATTAACGGGCCGGTTACTGAAAAGTCGGTAGTGATGTCATCACCAAAATCGTCGTTGGTTTGCAGACTGCGGCCAAAGGTAATGTTGCCGCCCCACTCAATGCGGTGCTTTTTAGTGATCACGTTAATGACACCACCTAGCGCGTCTGCACCGTAAAGCGTTGACGCTGGTCCACGAATGACTTCGATTCGTTCAATGGTGTCGAGCGGTGGCATATGATTGAATGCGTTGCCACCAAAGTTGTTTGGATAAATATCACCATGGTTATTCTGACGACGCCCGTCGATCAATAGTAGTGTGTACTCGCCGGTAAGACCACGCATACTCACGCTGCCTTTGCCGGTTTTATCACGGGTCGTGCCAATATCAATACCTTCCTGAAACTGCACCGCATCGAGTAAAGAGGTAAACGAACGGGTTTTAAGATCCTCTGCGGTGATCACAGAAATACTGGCCGGTGCTTCGGTAATTTTTTGTTCAAAACCGGTTGCCGATACTACAACGTGTTCAATATCTGCGCTATCTGGTACTGCTGTAGCCAGAGCGGCGGGCATCATTCCTAACTGGATGGCGAGTGCCAAACAAGAATATCCAAAACGAGATTTCATGAGTTTCCTATGTGTGTGTGCGTTGTTCAGTGTGTGTTTTTATGGGGGCTTATAGTAAACAACTAAAAAGCAAAGTCAACGCAAACGATAGTAATTATCATTTAGATTGTTAAATAATTCGTATTTGGTTAATTTGGATCAATAAAGTCGGCCTTATTCAAGTAGTCTAAGGCCAACTTTGCAGGCGATGAATAAATAGCAACTTAAGCAAGCCAAGGCTTACTCAGGGTGCTATTGCAGTTACCGCTTATTCGCCGGTTAAATTGGTCAACGCAAAGTCCCAGTTAACCAGTTGCCAGAAGGCATCCAGATAGGCCGGCCTGGCATTGCGGTGATCAATATAATAAGCATGCTCCCAGACATCCACGGTAAGTAAAGGCTTGAGGCCCTCATGGGCAATCGGTGTATCGGCATTAGCGGTGTTAACATCAACAACTCGCCGGCAGAGTTAAGCGCCAGCCAGGTCCAGCCGGAACCAAAATTGTTAATGGCTTGCTGAGTGAACTCGGTTTTAAAGGCATCAACCGACGCCCAGTTTTCCTCAATAACCGCTTTCAGAGTTTCTGGCGGCTCTCCACCACCGACAGGTGACAGGCATTGCCAGAAGAAAGTATGATTCCACACCTGAGCGGCGTTATTAAAAACCGGCCCTGTGCTGGCTGCAATAATGTCTTCCATCGACTGGCTGGCGTAATCAGTACCGGCGACCAAATCATTAAGTTTATTGACGTAGGTCGCATGATGCTTGCCATAGTGATATTCCAGCGTTTCCCGGGACATCGCTGGTGCTAGGGCATCTTTTGCATAAGGTAAATCGGGTAAAGTAAAACTCATCTTTGTCTCCTGACTCAAATAGTGGATAGCGCAAATTTGACTAGTCGACACAAATACTAAAACCTCATGTATACTTGAGGTCAATAACTTTTTTGGGGATGATGATGGATAACACACTAAGTGTTGGTGATGTCGCCAGGCGCAGCGGCGTGGCCGTTTCTACGCTTCATTACTATGAAGAAAAAGGATTAATTCAGAGCCTGCGCACGCAGGGCAAGCAACGCCGCTACCACCGCAGTATTCTGCGCAGGGTGGCGATTATTCGTATCGCTAAACAGGCCGGTATTTCGTTAAGGATCATAAAATCACATCTGGAAAAATTCCCCACCCGCGAAGTCTCTCCTTCTGACTGGCAGCAGATGAGCAGTGAATGGCGGGCGATGCTGAACGAGCGCATTCTGAGCCTGACCCAGCTCAGGGATAAGCTCGACAGCTGCATTGGTTGTGGTTGTCTCTCTTTACGTGACTGTCCACTAAGAAACCCAGAGGATAAGCTGGGCGAAGAGGGGCCGGGGGCAAGAATCCTCGAGGAAGAGAGACAGAGTTAAACCATAGGTGTAAAAATTGGTTCAGTTAATATCTGCGATGCCCAGTTCCTGCCGCTTACGTTTGCTCAGGCCTAGCGCCACGATTCGATAGGACTCGCTGAGATAATATTTTAAGTCGTCATCAAGGGAGCCGGATGTACCGGTTTGCTGGATCCACTTCATACCGCGACTCGCCAGGTAAGGCGCCGGAATGTAGCCCTCAGCCTGACATAAAAATTCGAAGTTGAGCGGTGAGGTTTTAAAAGTATAGGCTGGCGTGCCAGCTTTCGAGCGACTGCCGATGGCGAACACTTTACCGCCAACTTTCCAGACCTCAGAGTTCCCCCACTGCACCACATGCGTAGTGGCTTTGAACGTCCGGCAATAGGTATTAAAGGCGTGATGATTCATGGTTAATCCGTTGTCAGAGGCTGCAGTATTCTGTTAGCGGGCGACGCTTGCTACTCAGCTGAACACATACACCAGATTGCGCCCTTCCCGCTTCGCGGAATACAACGCCTGATCTGCCTGTGAGTACAGATGTTCCCAGTCGTAGAGCACTTCATGAGACACCGCTATGCCAATACTGACCGTAATAGTAACCTGTTTATCACCCTGTTTAAATCGCAGCTCAGACACTTTATGTCTAAGCCTGTCGGCAACGCCCTGGGCCCGCTCGGTAGAGACGCCTGGTAGCAGGATAGCAAACTCTTCCCCCCCATACGACCCACAATATCGGTTTGCCGCAGTCCTTCTGCTAATATTTTCCCAACCCGACTGAGTACCTCATCGCCAAAGGTGTGGCCGAACTGATCGTTCACTTGTTTAAAGTGATCGATATCGACCATCAACAGGGAATGGCAGGTTTGATCATCGGCGGATAACGATTTCGCGGCTTTTTGCACAAAGGCGCGGCGGGTAGGCAACCCGGTTAATTCATCAAGGTTGGCGAGTTTCTGCCATTGCCGGCGCTGATTCATCACATGTAATAATGGTAGCACCAGCGCCGTAGCCACGGTTAATAACAGGTGCGAGAGCAAGACGATATTGAACAGATAGCGGGTATCCGAGTCCTGGGCAGCCAGCATTTGCACCAGCATTACAATCCCCTGCAAAAACAATACAAAGGCGTGCAACAATAGCAGCACACGCAACACCAGATAGACACTTTTATAGGGAGACTTGCGTTGATAAAACAGCCCTTCGGTCATCACAAACATAAGCGCCATGCCCACAGAGGCCACCACATTAACCATTGTTGAATAAAACCCGGCCACCGTAATGACTGCGCTGCCAACCACAAAAATACTTCTTACCCGGCGGTAAAATTTTATCGAGCCTGGTGACAATTCGAATTTGTTCAGCCCGCAGTAAAGTCCAAAGGAAGCGGTAAATAAAAGCAGACAAGCCAGTGTGTTGACGGCCTGCAATCCCTCTGCTGCATGAGCAATGACAGACGCACCAATACCTGCCGCGAATAAGGCACAGGAAACAGACCAGTACAAATAAGACTGGTTGCGCTGTTGCGCTCTGTACACAGCAAAAAAATAAACGCTGACCAGCACATTGATGGCGAAAGCCATCGCAATACCGGTGGGAAGGCCAGACGACATGAAGCGTGAAATCTCCACCAGACACCAGAGTTGTAATATAGTCAAAAGTATAACAACTTGGCCGCCCGTAACCTCATCTGATAGGTATAACCCCGGCAATATAGGTGTAATTAATTATACCCAAGTATTCTTATCAGAAGGCTTCTATAATTTCAGCTTAGTCCCATATCATTGGTCTAAAAGTAAATATTCACAAGATACAAACTCGGAAAACCGGTGCGCCACATCCTTGACTATTTGATGGTTGGCGATATTCTCGACCATTTAGATCATTGTTAGAAAGAGCCTGTCATTATTATGCAAGTGGATGCAGTCAAAGTTCGCCGTCTTTATCTGGAAGTTGCGACTCAAATAGAACAGCAAATTCAGAGCGGCCAGATTGGCCCGGGCGAGCGCTTGCCTTCCGAAAGGGATCTGGCCAGTCGCTTTGAAGTCAGCCGGCCAACTATTCGGGAAGCCATGATTGCACTGGAGATAGCCGGTTTAGTCGAAATTAAAACTGGCTCGGGCATCTATGTTCTGGCCCAAACGGAAACACTCGCCCCTCATAGTCTTGATGACGTTCCGGGGCCGTTTGAAGTCCTCGAGGCACGGCTGCTGATTGAGCCTCAAGCTGCCAGTCTTGCTGCCGCCCGGATCAGCAAAGCCCAGTTAAAAAGCATTGAGCAAGCAGTGCAGATCATGGGCGATGCCAACTCCTCAGAACACCAAAAAGAGCAGGCAGACGAACTTTTTCATGTCACTATTGCCCAGGCCACCGATAACAGTGCCCTGGCATCAACCATTAAATGGTTGTGGGAACTCAGAAACCAGTCTGCGCTGAGCTCACGCTTTCACCAGCGCGTGCGGGAGCTGGGCGTTCAACCTTATGTGGAAGAACACCGAAAAATCTTTAATGCGCTAAAACTCCGCGATCCGGAACGCGCCAGAACCGCTATGCATCACCATATTTCAAATGCAATTGAACAGGATATGTCGGTGTTGGATCTGCATGACAACGAGGACGATTAGTCGGCGTTATCAGGCATCATTGCCGGAAATACTTACCGTTGCGCTCATACCGGATACCAGAGTATAGCCATCAGGCAAGGCAGAAGTATCAAGGTGAATTCTTACCGGTACCCGCTGAGCCAGGCGCACCCAGCTAAAAGTCGGGGTGATATCGCTTAACATATCGGCACTGGTCGCTGCGGCATTATCGGCAATCCCACTGGCAATACTATCTACCCTGCCTGGCACTTTAATATCGCCGGCCATAAGAATTACCTCCGCTTTATCACCTACACGGATCCGTGGCAGCTTGGTTTCCTCGAAGTAACCGTATACCCACATCCCGTCACGCTTTACCAGGGCCAGACTCGCAACGCCTGAAGTAACGTAATCTCCCTGCTTCACATTGAGATTTGTAACAGTACCATCAACTGCCGCTGTCACCCGGGTACGGGCATAGTCCAGTTCGGCAAGTGCCAGTTGGTTTTCGATTTGTTTTACGGCCGCCTGGGCTCGAATAGTGTTGGCGGTTGCGAGTTTAGCCTGTGCCAGTGCTTGCTGCAGCTGGGCATAAGCTTCTTCCGCCAGGGCCTTGCTATCATGGATTTCCTCATTCGAGACCGCTTTATTCAGCCTGGCACGTCGTTCAGCCCGCTCATTCAGGTTCGCATAGTAAGTCTCGCTGGCCGCTACAGCAGACTCAGCAATGGCTTCGTTTGCTCTTGCCGCAATAACGGCGGCCTTTGCTTCGGCCAAATCGGCTTCGGCTGCTTTAACATTTTGCGCATAGCGAGCGGGATCAATGACGAATAGCAGATCGCCTTTACGCACGGCCTGATTATCTTTTACCGCAACCTCAGTGACCAAACCGGACACATCACCGGCAACTTTGATGATGTCAGCTCTTACACGCCCGTCCCGAGTCCATGGCTGGGTAGTAAAATGGTGCCAGGCCAGATAAGCACCATAAGTTGCTATGGTTACCATTAACAGGGTCACCAGTACCCGTGCAGATAAAATGTGTTTCATAATTAACCTACCAATTGAATAATCGCCAGCGCGTATAAGCTAATCATCAGCGCCATGCGAAATAGAGATGGATGCCACAACCAGCGGTACCAACCCATAACTACCAGCATGCGATCAATGACGATGAAAAAAGGAATTAAAGCAATAAGTAATAGTGCGGCACCGGGCAGATACACCCCGGCAAAAGAAAACGCTAGTGGCATGCTGCAACCCCTTCGTATGAATATTCGGCCATCGACAACGGCTCTTTTAACACGCTGCTTAGTAAAAAAAGGTGCTGCCGCACAGCGCCATAGGGCTCACTTCTCTCGAGCTCATCCAGCAAACTGCTCACTCTGTCTTGTATTGCCAGCATCTTATTTTGTGAGTACTCACTTTTACTGCAGGTATTTACTATTAAACGTATAAGTTCAGAAATAGCGAGTTTTTGGTGAGCCTGCGGTGGATGTTGGATGAGGTCATCACGTAATGCAATCACTGCATAACATAGCTCATTGGTATGTAATGCTGCGGCTAAAAATCGCTCCAGCACTTCGGGCCGGGAAGCAAAATGCTGTGACACCTGTACCGTGATATCACTGTTTCGACTGTGCACTTTTTGAGCCAACCCTTTTTCGCCATGCAACCCTGCCATCCTCACACTTTGTCCCAGCATGTTGAGATAGCGGCTGTACTGTGCTTGCGTGCCGACAATTTTAGGCATAAGCAGAAAACCACTGCACGCGGTGATCACCCCAACAATCGCAGCCAGCATTTCATTAAAAAAACGTGTGTAGTCAAGGCTGACTACCGGACCAATATTGAGTGCCACCAGAAAACCCATTAGCAGCGGTATAGCCAGCCCTATCCCGCCCGGTAAGGTAGCGATATAAAACATCCAGCAGATAAGGGGCTGTGCCAATCACAAACATTGGGTATGTGGTAAATGTGGGCAGCATAACGAAACAACTAAGTGCCAGGAATGGCGCGATACTGTGCCCCACCGCGGCCATTTTTACTGCCGCCAGCGGATTAGGCAGCGGCGCCAACATCATGCTGAGCGCCACAACAATAAATACGGCTATAGCACCTGCCTGCCAATGGCTGTTTACCCATATTAAGCTAACCACCTCAGTAACCAAAAAGGTCCGGAAAAAGGTGAGTCTTACCACCGACGAATCAAATACACTGCTAAACCTTACTTTACTGAGCGCAGCAGCTTCAGTATGACGCCGCTTACTGGCCACCAGAAAAGCACGCAAACAAAGAGTCAGGGATTTAGTCACTTTTTCCAGCAAAATTATGCCGGCTTCAAGTTCAGTGTTTACCTTGCTGTGATCGTCGTATGCTTTATGGGCGCCTCTTTGCAACTGTTCTGAGTACTGATGGAGGCGTGCCAGGATATTTTCTCTATCCTCCTCCCTCTCTAGTATGTCTACCAACGGCTGGCTGCTCCGGTTGATAACCAGCAGGCTTGAGGAAGCATTGTTGGCCAGACGTTGCTTTAGCTTTTGTAATGTCTGCAAGTGGGTGATTGTTTCAAGATAATAATAGTTACTCAGCCGTAGGGGCCGACTGAGGCTACTTAACCACGGTCCTTCAAACTTTGCATTGGCGAGCAGATCTTCAAAGTTCATGGCGTCTGAAGTGGTTTCCCGGTAAATCGCGAGGGCTTGCCTGGAATGCTGCCCCTGCGACAACGTATGGTGTACTTCTGCAAGTAAGTTGCTGATGTTTGCCTCAACCTGTTTTTTAACCTGACCTCGGAGCTGACGGGGGAACAACCCGTCGAATACCAGCGTCGTCACTCCAAGTCCGAGCACCACTTCAAAAAAGCGGTGAATAGCCACATCAAAAATCGCATGGGGATTACCCAGTACCGGCAGGGTTATCATGGCTACCGTGTAGCCTCCAAGCACAAAGGTATAGCCACGAAAACCTTTGAACATAAGCGCTCCGGCAGCACAAAGGCCACTCCACAGAGCAATAGCCGTTATCAGGAACTGTGGCTGTTGTGGAAACATAGCCACCAGTGTGACCGAGGCGACCGTACCAATAACCGTTCCAAGGATCCGGTAGAAACTCTTCGCCATAACCATACCGGACTGACTATTCATAACGACTACCACGGTTAGCATGGACGTCATTGGTGATGGCAGCTCCAGTAGCATGGCCAGCCCGGTTGCCAGATATAACGACAACATAGCCTTAAGTACAAATAACCAGGGCTCACGGTTCGCTTTAACGCCCTGAAAAAGCGGAGTTACTATTTGTTGATAAAGTGCCTGGTTTTTCACTGTATTTCTTTACTCACACTTTGAAGCAACAACTTTAGCGAGGCCTCAAGATTTTCCCTTTGGGGCTGGTTAACACCGGCAAATATACTGCGTAATTGCGCGGAGATGTCTGGCAAAAGTTGCTTCAGAAGCGCTCTGCCCTCTTCATTCAGATTCAGCAGCCAAACTCGCCGATCGATTGGGCTGACACGTCTTTCAATCAACCCTTTGGCAAATAACTGATCCGTTACCCGGGTGATATTCGACGGCTTCTCACCGGTTAGGGCAATCACTTCTGACACCGTCAGGCCATCTTCAGATCCTTCCAGCATCGTCAGCGTATTGTACTCTGATAATGACAGGCCGTATTTTCGTAATTGCTGATGAGCATTGTCAGCCATGAGTTTATCCAACATACGAATAAGCCGGACAAGTAACGCCTCCGACAGAGAATATTCAGGGTGGCGCTGACTGAAGGCAGTTAACTGTTTTTCGATATCAGAAAATGGGGTCATTGGCGATTTCACTCTTTGGCACTGAATAAACGGACAAACAGTACTTTTTTGCATGGAATTTAGTTCATTAATGTAATATTAATTTATGAAGTTAATTGGTGTCCAACTTAAAGCTCCTATTTGAGATGAGCGTCATATTTTTGCGAATAACAACTCTGAAATTGCTACTTTAGGCCCTATTTTGTTAACCAACGCTGTGATAGCATGGCGCAAGTAAGCGTTAAACTAACCTGTGTTGCGACACGTAAATGTAGATCCCTGAACAAAGAGAGTAATCACTATGCGAGCAATAATTACCGCTGATCCGGATAACGGACTTGATGGCCTGAAAGTAACGGATATCCCGGAGCCGGCAGCCCCGAAGGGCGATCAGATCCTGGTAAGGTTACTGGGCAGCTCACTGAACTTTCATGATCTCGGCGTAGCCATGGGCACACTGAATAAAGTCCAGGATCGCATTCTACTGGCCGACGGTGCCGGGATCGTAGAAGCGGTTGGCGACGCGGTAACTGATTTTACTCCTGGCGATGAAGTAGTCTCTTGTTTCTTCCCTGACTGGCAGGCTGGCGGTCCGCAAATTGGTGATTTTAGCCGCACACCGGGCGATGGTATCGACGGCTACGCCCGCGACAAGGTAGTGACGCCGCAGAGCTGGTTTACCAAAGCCCCTAAAGGATGGACCGCCACCGAATCCTCTACCATCACCACCGCAGGCCTGACCGCGTGGCGAGCTCTGGTCACGGAAGGAAATATCAAAGCTGGCGACAAGGTCTTACTGTTAGGCACTGGTGGGGTTTCTGTCTACGCGCTGCAACTGGCGAAAGGTATGGGCGCGAAAGTAGCAATCACGTCTTCCAGTAACGATAAACTCGAACAGGCCAAAGCGCTTGGTGCAGACTTTACCGTTAACTATAAAGAAGATGAGAATTGGGGAGAAACCGTTGCACAATGGTCTGCGGGCGGTGTGGATGTGGTAGTAGAAGTGGGCGGCCCTGGCACGCTAACCCAAAGCATTACTGCCTGTCGTGTAGGCGGTAAAATTGTACTCATCGGGGTGCTTACCGGCAAGACCGGTGATATTCCCACGGCGCTTATGATGCTTAAACAAATTCGCTTGCAGGGAATTGTTGTGGGTAACCGTCAGGAACAACAGGACATGGTTAAAGCCCTGGAACAACTGGCTATTAAACCGGTGATCGATAAAACGTTTGCGCTGGAAGAGCTTGCGGATGCGTTCCGTTACGAACTATCGGCCGCGCATTTTGGCAAAATTGCTATCGACTATACGCGCTAAACCAACCTGTATTCCAGGAACAGTGTGCGTAGAGCGGAGAAAGCGCTCCGGGCACACTTTTCACAAAGCACATCGCTTAACACGCGAATTTGGTAAGGCCGATTAACCTCTCCGCCCCTGCAACGTCGCTGCAAGCAATACTTGATAATCTTTCTATCAGCCCTGAAGCTGCTCCAGCACGTGAATAGCCCCGCGTAGTTCAGCAAGCGCTTTCATCCTGCCGGCATAGGAGTAGCCCGGTTTAACCCCGGCCTTGTCCATTTCATCTTCGAGCAAATGGCCGTGATCAGGGCGCATAGGAATAACATCGCCACCGGCTCCGCGTTGCTTCTCTGCATCCAGCAATGCCTGAATCAGGCCTATCATATCGTTGTCGCCATCGAGATGATCCGATTCATAAAAGGAACCGTCGTCCTCCCGTTTCACATTTCGTAAATGAACAAAGAAAATACGAGGGCCGAATTCGCGTACCATTTCCACCAGATCATTATCAGCTCGCGCACCATATGAGCCGGCACACAATGTCAGGCCATTGCAGGCACTCGGTACTGCAGCAAGCAAAGCTTTGGCATCATCGGCCGTTGAAACAACCCTTGGCAAACCAAATAACGAGAACGGCGGGTCATCAGGATGGATACACAACTTAATTCCATAAGCTTCAGCTGTTGGCATGATGTCCTTAAGAAACAAAAACAAATTTTGTCGGTACCCTTCTGTACCGATTGCAGTAAATTGCTGAATAGCCTGTTTAATACCCTGCCTGTCATAACAACCTTCACCACCAGGCAAACCGGCAATAATGTTTTTTTCCAGTAATTCGCGCTCGGCTTCGTTCATTGCCCGAAAGCGTTCTTCTGCCCGTTCCAGTTGTAACGTCGTGTAGTCTGACTCAGCGCCAGGGCGCTCTAAAATAAACACGTCGTATGCAACAAAGTCAGTCATTTCAAAGCGCAGTGCCTGACTCGAATTGGGTAACGTGTAACTTAAGTTTGTACGCGTCCAGTCGACCACTGGCATAAAATTATAACAAACCGTGTATATGCCATTTTTACCAAGGTTAGCCAGTGAATCTTTATAGTTACTGATGAAGCGCTGATAATCACCGGAGCGGGTCTTAATATCGTTATGTAAGGGCACGCTCTCCACCACACTCCATTGAAGGCCAGCCGCCTTTATCATGTCGAGGCGGGCTTTGATAAGTGCTTCAGGCCAGATCTCACCGGTAGGTACTTCACTCAGAGCCGTTACAATACCCGACGCTCCCGCCTGTCGTATTTTGCTTAACGTTATTGCATCATCTGGTCCGAACCAGCGCCATGTTTCCAGCATAGAAAAATCCTCGGGGAGAGTTAAACAAGTAGTCGGTTTACAGTCGATCACCACAATGGCAAGGTGGCCTTACCAATATACTTGCATTTGCGGTTTTTGTAACGGCTTTAGTTGTGAGGCTACTACCCGTATACAACAATTACCCGTCAACGGCCCTTTTTGATTAAAAAAAGTGATAGAATCGGGAAAAACAATGAAAATTATGCATAGTTAAAAATGATAGAGCGATTCCATTTACAACTTCTCACCGCGGTAGATGAATATGGCACCCTGACACTGGCAGCAGAAAAATTGTTTCTTAGCCAGTCTGCACTGAGCCACAGCATCAAAAAGCTGGAGCAACAGTTGGGCACACCAGTATGGGAAAAAGACGGCCGTAAACTTCGCCTCACCCAGGCAGGACGACAAATTCTGATCCTGGCAAAACGTTTATTACCCCAGTTTGAACACACCGAACTATTACTGACTCAGATAGCCAAAGGTCAGCGCGGTTCATTGCGCATAGGCATGGAATGTCACCCTTGCTATCAGTGGCTTTTAAAGGTAGTCAGCCCTTTTCTGGATACCTGGCCAGGTGTTGAAGTCGATGTTAAGCAGGAGTTTCAGTTTGGCGGCATGCGGGCTTTGTATGATTATGATATCGATGTACTGGTAACCCCTGACCCTTTGTTTAAAAGCGGTGTTACTTTCGAGCCAGTATTTGACTTTGAGCAGCGACTGGTAGTGAGTCACAATCATCCTCTGGCGAAGCTTGAGCAGATTGAGCCACACGACCTGCAGAATGAAACCCTGATCACTTATCCTGTAGAACCACAACGGCTGGATATTTTCAGTCAGTTTCTGGCCCCGGCAGGCTGCACTGTTAAACGCCACAGACACATAGAGGCAACCGAAATCATGTTGCAAATGGTCAGTGCCGGTCGTGGCGTTGCAGCGCTGCCAGGCTGGTTGGTTGACACCTATGCTGAATCCTTGCAACTGGTGAGTTTGCAATTAGGTGATGAGGGGATCATGAAGCATATTTACCTGGGAATGCGCAATAATGACGTCAATATTGACTACATAGCTGATTTTGTGCGCCTGGCAAAACAAACTGTAAATCAGGCTGATTAAGCGTAGATTTACGTTGAACGCCACCTGGTAACCGGGTATTTTTGCTAAACTAAGCGCATTTCTCGTTTAAGCATGACTCTTTGAGCCACTTATCATTGCCATGAAGCCGTATCACCCTGCCCGTTTCGCTGGCTGGCTAGCGTGTTTTACATTAATCACTTATCTGCTTTCGGTAGCCGGGTTACTGTCATCCGATATAGCCACCGTGGCGGCGTGGATTACCCTGCTTACCATGTTACCAGCGGTTAAAACATCGGCCAGAAAGCAGTCCACGGTGCTATTTCTGCTGGGCGTCGGCGGGATAGCCACAGGCTATTGGCAAGGTGCAGATATCAGCTGGCACAGTGTGTTTGCTGCCAATGTACCGCTGTTAACCATGTTCGTGGCAATTACATTCTTATCCTTAACCAATGCCCCGGGCGGAGACGAACACCTCCCCACCGGCAGCAAGGCGGCAGCCATTACCGCCTTTGGCACCACATTACTCGGCGCCGTGATCAACATGTCGGTTATCTTTGTGTTTGGCGACCGACTAAAACGTAACGGCACGTTAACCGATGCCCAACAAATTCTGTTGGCCCGCTGTTTTACTGCCGCAGCCTGGTGGTCCCCGTTTTTTATTGCCACTGGCGTAGCACTTATGTATGCCCCCGGAATGGCCTGGAAAGCAACCGTTGCCCCTGGCGCCATCATGGCTTTGCTGGGCATTGGCTATACATTAGTGGATGTCAATCGCAAGTCCACAACTCGTTTTGAAGGCTATCCACTGAAAGCAGAAAGCCTGATAATACCGGTGTTAATGGCGGCTGCCGTACTCATATTGCACCACTATTTCCCGCAGATCCGAATAATGGTTCTAATCAGTCTGCTGTCAGTGCTCGGCGCTTTGCTGTTTATGCAGGAACGCCCCCGCAGGCTAACGTTGAAAGACTTCGTAGATAACCGGCTGCATAGTGCAGGCCCGCAGTTTGCGCTTTTTCTTGCTGCCGGAGTCTTTTCGGCTGGCATCAAAGCCATGCTTGCCTTGTCTCCTGACCTCATAGACCTGCACCAGTTCAGTTTCGATGCCAGTATGTTTGCTGTCATTCTCGCTCTTATGATCATTGCAGGACTGCTCGGCGTTCATCCGGTAATCAGTATTGCGGTAGTAAGCCCGGTACTGCTGCCGTTAAGCCCAAACACCACCAGCCTGGGGTTTATGTTTCTTTCTACCTGGGCTATTTCCACAGGCTCGGGGCCGCTGTCAGGAATAGGCCTTATCCTGACCGGCCGCTACGGTGCTTCATCACGCCGTATTATCGCTAACAACTGGCACTATGTTATCACTATGTGGGCACTTGCCAGTCTGGTAAACGGGTTGTTGCTGGCCTGAATAACTGGCGAAGCTTTACCACAATTTGACCCCGCTTTAAGTATCTTTACCGCACATTTTGGTAAACACTTAAGGACTCCCCTATGAAAAAACATACCATCAAAACCACTTTGGTAGCTTTGGCTTCAGTGATTAGCACCGTGGCTGCGGCCGATCCACTCGATTATGATTACCTGCAATTAGGTTATGCAGCGGGCGATTATGCCGACATCGAGCCATTTGACTTCAAAGGGCCAGAATTTGAAGGCAGCTATGATATTGGCCGGAATATATTTATTACCGGTAAATACCGTAGCGCTGACGATAAGGTTGATCAGTATACCCTGGATGAAACCAACTGGCAGGCTGGCGCTGGCTACTATTACCACTTCCGTCAGAATACCGTTATTGATGCCAGGCTGTATTACGGCGAGATCGACTTTAAACTCTCAGACAACGAGGCATCAGCCAAAGACGGTACGCATTTTTACAGCGTTGCCGGCAACGTGCGTCATCAGCTAACCGATGCTGTAGAATTATTTGGCGGCCTGGAAGTGCAAAAATGGCACGAAGGTTCAAACCAGAAAGCCTACCGACTGGGTGCTCAGTATGCTTTCGGCGCAACAAAACAATTTGTGCTGGGCGCAGAGTACACTAAGTTTTCCGACTCCGAGTGGTGCAAGTTGTTTGCGCGCTATGTGTTTTAACGCCCCTGAGGTTGTCCGTCACGTAACGGATTACCCGATCACCTGACATTGCGGGCAAAAATAGATCCTGCGGCTGCTTCGTTCAGCGCGCAGGATTGTTTCATTACAGCGCCTGCACGGCTGCCCTTCCCGGTCAAAAACCATAAACCTTTGTGCTTCATATTCAGCTGCCGAATGCCGCGCACGGACGGATGCAGCGATCGACGTAGTATAGCCTGCCGTTTCATATGAACGGTATGTAACCTGTAATGTTTGTTCCGCCAGGTGATTGATTTGCTTATCACTCAGGTGAGCGACCTTCTTATCAGGGTGAATACCGGCAAAAAACAAGATTTCACTACGCAGGTAATTGCCCATCCCGGCCAGAAAACCCTGGTCGAGATAAAGTGCCGCCAGGCTTCGATTGCGAAACTGCGAACTGGTTAATCTTTGTAGTATCACTTCCGGCGTGACCGTCTGATTGAGAATATCAGGGCCAAGTTTGCGTAAAAACGGATGTTCACTGAGTTTCTCGCGTGGCCACACACTGATATCGGATGCACTGTAAAGCAGTGCGCTATGCTCGTCAGTATGTAAGCCAAGACGAAGCGAGCGATTAGTTTCAGGCAACTCATCAAGGGGCACAATTACCCAGCGCCCATACAACTGATTGTGAGAATAAATACTCAGGTCGTTGTCAAAGTGCAGCAACATAGCTTTTCCCCGACAGCTCACTTGTGTTACTCGCTGGCCACTCAATTGAGACTGAAAAGGCTTTAATGACTGCAACCCGACGGTAACTTTATTGATCTTCTGGTTTTGTAAAACATTAGCTAAGGCATCGGCGCTTTGGCGGATCTCTGGGCCTTCTGGCACGGCTTATTTCCCGAAACAGCATTAAGATGTGCCTTATACGTGAAAGGGCAGGATTTTGGATGAAAGGTTCAGGCCTGCCACTGCCAGTCTTCGTGGCGCAGCCCCAGAGCCTCGACAAAGTGAAGATAGTCGGTACGCCCCATAGCCCGGGCAACCGTTTTAAACTGTGATTTTGCCTTAATGCCTTTTACCTGCAACAGTTCAAGGCGTTTATCGGCATTGCCGTCAAACTGTGAGTCAAGGATTTTCGCGGCTTTGCTGTGGGCATCCCAGTATTCCAGAACATACCCTATCAGGCGTTTAAAGATCCCAGGCATTCGCTTATCTTCGAGCGGCCCGGCCAGACCAGCGTTAATCACTGCTTTTTGAAATGAAGACACGGTTTCTGACTGCACCGCCATCTCAAGTGCTTCGAGTACGCGCTGAATGTCTTTTAATAATTTCACATGTACCAGACTGCCATACTCATTTCCATCGAGCATTTCTATATCAGTTAACAGCATATCCAGATTAACCAGATGTCGTTGTATTGTTCCCATGGTCCATAACGATGTGGTGAAGGCGACGCGCCGGCAAACCTGAAGAATACCACGAACTTTAATCAGGTTTCACCGGCTTTCCTTACCTGGTTGTTAAAAGCCAGACAAATGAACACTGCTGTGTCGCGAAAGTGACAAAAAAAGTTTTAACTTCCGTCACCACTACCCGGCGCGCCTGTTAAAAGTGTTAATTTTTTGTATCAATCAGGATTAAAAGGATAGTTGTAACTATTTTTAAAAGTGTATACCACCATTTAAAGAGGACATCATTAATTATTAAAAACATATAGTTACTTACTTTTTGTTTTTTCAATCAAGTGCATCTGATTTTTTAATTATGCAAATCCCCGTTCCTCGTTAACACTTATAAATGTTAACAAACATTGTATTTGTACATTGTTCACATTCGATACGAGGAAGGACAAATGAAATTGAAAAAGACTTTATCTTTGGCGGCAGCCGTGGCCATTGCGATGTCACCGGTAGTGCTGACATCCCCCGCCTACGCTGATGCTGCAGAGCCAAAAGCCAATAGTTTTTGGTGGCCGGATCAGCTTGACCTGAGTCAGCTACGCGCCCACGGGGTAGAATCTAATCCCTACGGTGAAGACTTCGATTACGCCAAAGAGTTTAACTCACTGGATCTGGAAGCGGTAAAAGCCGATTTACGTAAAGTGCTGACTGACTCACAGGATTGGTGGCCGGCAGATTACGGGCACTATGGACCCTTCTTCATTCGTATGGCCTGGCACGCTGCCGGTACCTACCGTATCCACGATGGCCGCGGCGGCGCGGGTGGCGGACAACAACGTTTTGATCCTCTGAACAGCTGGCCGGATAACGTGAACCTCGATAAAGCCCGCCGTTTGATATGGCCTGTAAAACAAAAGTACGGCCGTAAGATCTCATGGGCCGACCTGATGGCATTAACCGGTAATGTGGCGCTGGAAGACATGGGCTTTAAAACCTTCGGTTATGCCGGTGGTCGTGAAGACGACTGGGAACCGGATTACGTATACTGGGGTCCTGAAGAAAAAATGCTGACCGACGATCGTCGTGACAAGTTTGGCAAACTGAAAGGGCCTTTAGCAGCCGTTGAGATGGGTCTGATTTACGTTAACCCGGAAGGTCCACACGGAAACCCGGATCCGCTGGCAGCCGCTAAAGATATTCGCATGTCATTTGGCCGTATGGCGATGAATGATGAAGAAATAGTGGCACTGATTGCTGGCGGTCACACCTTTGGTAAAGCTCACGGCGCCAAAAAGCCAGCCGATTGTGTGGGCGCTGAACCCGCAGCAGCTGATATTGAAGAACAAGGCTTTGGCTGGAAAAACAAATGCGGCAAAGGCCATTCAGAAGACACCACAAGTAGTGGCCTGGAAGGCGCCTGGACAGTCACTCCAACCCAGTGGACAACAAATTATCTGGATAACCTGTTCAGCTTCAATTGGGTGAAAACCAAGAGCCCGGCGGGTGCTACCCAGTGGATCCCGGACGATCCGGCTGCTGCCAACATGGTACCCGACGCTCATGTGAAGGGTAAGCGCCACGCGCCTATCATGTTTACCACTGACATCGCGATCAAGAAAGACCCGGAGTTCCGTAAAATTGCAGAACGTTTCCGCGCCGATCCGGCGGAGTATGAACTGGCCTTCGCCAAAGCCTGGTTTAAGCTGAATCACCGTGATTTGGGTCCTCGTGCCCGTTATTTAGGTGATGAGGTACCGGAAGAAGTACTGGTATGGCAGGACCCGGTTCCAGAAGTTAACCACGAACTGGTCACTGATGCTGATGTACGCAAACTGAAAGCTGACATTCTGGACACTGGTTTAAGCGTATCTGAGTTGGTAAGAGTAGCCTGGGCATCAGCTGCCAGCTTCCGCGGCACCGACATGCGTGGTGGTGCAAATGGCGCTCGTGTTCGTTTAGCACCACAGAATGGCTGGGCGGTAAACAACCCGAAAGAACTCGATAAAGTGCTGTTAGAACTTGAAAAGGTAAAGCGTGACTTTAATCGTAAGGCTTCAGGCAACAAGCGTATCTCCACCGCAGACATTATTGTTCTGGCGGGTGCCGCAGCCATTGAAAAAGCCGCGAAAGATGCAGGCCACTCTATCAAAGTTCCTTTCGTACCGGGCCGTATGGATGCTTCACAAGAAATGACCGACGTACAGTCTTTTGCTGTACTGGAGCCTACTGCTGATGCATTCCGTAACTTTTATGACCCAGAAATGAACTACCTGTCACCAACCGAAATGCTGGTTGAGCGGGCTGACTACCTGAATCTGTCGGTACCGGAGATGACTGCACTGCTTGGCGGTATGCGTGTTCTCGACGCCAACTATAAAGGGATGGATCATGGTGTACTCACCAACACCCCGGGTAAACTGAACAATGCATTCTTCACCAACCTGCTGGACATGGGTACCAAATGGAATAAGACCAATGACGAAGGTGTGTATAAAGGCGTAGACCGTGCGTCGGGTAAAGCCAAATGGACTGCCACACCGGTGGATCTGATTTTTGGTTCCAACTCCGAACTGCGTGCAATTGCTGAGGTTTATGCTTCTGCTGACGCTGAGAAAAAGTTTGTCGCAGACTTCGTAGATGCATGGGTAAAAGTAATGCAGAACGATCGCTTCGACCTGAAGTAATCCGTAATTGCTAAATAACAAACAGGTGGCACTCAGCCACCTGTTTTTTTATGTTTCTAGGGTAGATATCCGGCGACTTCCAGCACCTGTCTTACCTGTCCTTCTGTAATACCGCTTGGACAAACACCGCGATTGATCAATTCCTCACGGATCACCGATGGATCGCAGGGCGATAGTACCTCGACTTCCTTTTTGATGTACTTAGCCAGTTGCTGTTGCAGTTGTCGGGTTAAACAAGACATAAATACCTCTTATACGCTTTGCCTGAGTCAGACACCATCCAGGATTGGCGAGCCAAAAGTCACTTAATGACTGTTAGGCGACATTATGCTTCACTGCAGCATAAACCGGGCCACTGTCATTTTTATTATTCGAATCAGAGACATGGAGAAATATAGCAATCCGGCGACCAGTCAGAGTGTCAAAATATTCGACAAATGTGACCACCATAAAGAAAAACTGCCACGATAGAGTAGATAAAACGCTATAATCGCGAACCTCGGCATCCACTGACACTTGCTATGAGCCACTCTTCACAAAAAATCGGCCGCTGGCACGGCGCTGGCTTATTAACCACCACTCTGCTCGGTACCAGTGTGTTTATCCTGCCACAGATGACCATCGGGCTCGCCGGTCATTATGCATTATTAAGCTGGGTGCTGCTTATTCTGGCCATTCTCCCGGTGGCAATGGTATTTGCCAAACTGTCCTCACAGCATCCGCATGCCGGTGGTCCGGCTTTCTTTGTGGAAAAGGCCTTTGGCGTTACCGCTGGCAGAACCATCGGGATGTTGTTTTTGTTTGTAGTACCCATCGGGGCACCCGCCGCCATCATAATGACCTATTGGTTTATTGAAACCCTGCTACAACTCAACGCCGCCTGGTCGCTGCCGGTCCAGCTGGCTATTTTAGGACTACTGCTGGTGCTGAACTATCGGGGGGTTCAGTTTTCGGCCACCTTACAGCTTGGCCTGACACTTATTATTACTCTGGTGGTTTGCGCTCTGGTTATTGGCGGCAGCCTTATGCCAGCTCCAGCGACTCTGACTTCTTCCGCTTTTCAGCTGGACAGCACGTTAGCGGCAATGGGCCTGGCGTTCTGGAGCTTTTTAGGCATTGAAGCTTTATCCCACTTGGCTAATGATTTTCGGGATCCGAAACGGGATCTGGTGCCAGCAATTATGCTTGGCACGCTGTTAGTGGGCGTTATCTATATTGGCTGCACTTATCTGCTGCTCGATGTCAGCACAGAAAATACCCTGGCCATGGTGGCCGTGTTCAACCAGATTGTTGGCGGTAATGGTGCTTACGTGATTGGTGTACTGGGCGTTGCCGGTGGCCTGGCTACGGTGAATGTTTACACGGCCAGTTTGTCCCGGCTAACCTGGAGCCTGAGTCAGGACGGCGTGTTGCCCGCATACTTCAATACCCTTAACCGGTATGGTGTGCCACAGCGAGCTTTGCAGGCTATTTTACTGATCATGTCGATGACGCTGATCATCACCCACTTTTCAACGCACAACCTGGAAGATCTGATTGGCTGGGTGAATGGTGTTTTTGTGCTGATTTATCTGGCCAGTATGCTAGCCGCGCTAAAACTACTGTCACCAGCGCATCGTCCGCTGGTATATTTTGGCTGCCTGTTTTGTAGCATTGTCGCCCTGGGCCTGGGCAGTAAAATGCTTTATGCCCTGGCTTTATTTACTCTGTTTGCGCCCTTATTGTGGTATCAACAGCGGCACCTCAGCCTGAAACGCCCGGGTTGCTAGAGCACGCTAACAGTCGATGACGATGCGAAGCCCATGGACCGCGCGTCGCTTTTAGGCACTTTATTGAGTAAGTTACCGCGCCAGTGGCCACAAGCCTGCTCGGTACTGCTCGCCTCCTGAATAATACTCAACATCTTCACAATGGCGTCGGTCATAGCAAAATTGCTGTTAGTGGCGGCCAGTACCTGCCGCTTCATATCGGGTTGGGTGATTTTCAGCGACTTTATCACCTTGCTTTCTTCCAGGTGGTACATCGCAGAAGACGGCAAAATCATCAGCCCTTCGCCCTGAATAACCTGACGCAGTCCGGTCATCAGTTGCCCTGAGTAGGCTTTATCATGCTTAAGGGCTACGCCTGTGTCATGTTCATATTTCTCGATCAGGCGTCCGAGGGCATCTTTTGGCCCCGGCGTTAGCAGTTCGAACTGACTCAATTCCCAGAAACAAATCGTGTCGCGGTTTTGCAATAACTGATAATAGGCGGAGGCTTCGTTAACGCCCACTACCAGATACATAAATTCTTCAATTAGCGGGTAGGCCGACATAAAACGTGATTCAACTTCCTGCTCGTAAGTCAGCGCGATATCCACCTGATTGGTCTTCAGCCACTCTTTTACCGCGTAGGACGGGCCTGTGCTGATCTCAAGTTTTAGCTGGGGATGAAACTCATTAACCATGGCAATTAACGACATCGACAGTACATTGCCAATCGACGGCAACATACCAACACGAACAACACCATGCTGATTTGCGGCTAACTGATGTAATTCCATTTTAGCGGCATTGATGTCTTCGATCAGTTTCTTCGCGTGTTTTTCGAAAACCTCGCCGGCTGCCGTCAGACTCACTCCTTTAAAGCTTCTCTCAAACAGGGCACTACCCATTTCCCGTTCCAGATTGGCCAATTGCTGACTGATCGCAGGTTGTGCGATATCCAGTTCCCTCGCTGCAGCGGCAATACTTCCTTTTTGAACCGTAACAAGAAAATACTGAAGCTGTTTGGAATTCATTTATAGACTACTCAACTCGTCAACTTTTATGGCAAACTGCTGTAAATCATAGGTTTGTTACATTTCAACCAACCTACAGCGAATCGGTCACTTTCATTTTTAATTTCAGCAAGTTACATGCCACCAAATGGTCAGGTTCAGCCTTTAATTTGTTAAGTTTTTGTAGCCCTCTCATTTATTATAAAATATTTTATTTGCTATAGATGATACTAAACCTTTGTTTTTAATATAATTTTTTCACACCTCAATATTTTCTTTATAACCCTCAACATTCTTTTTTCTTCCTGAAACACTTGCTCTTTTTTTAGTCTCTGTATTGTCGTCAGCAACGTCTGACGCGCTCATTCAGTCCAAATAATGTTTAAATTTGGTGCTTTTACGAACCAATTTGGGGCAATTTTAGCCAGCGACGTGATTTCACGCCTATCGTAATTGCACCTAAAAAGATCATAGCGATATGACAATTTAGGGAACACATGATGAAACTCAAGAAATTAAATGCAGCAATACTGGCAGGTCTTGCCGGTTATTCGCTTTCGATGACTGTCGCAACCTCTGCATTAGCAGAAGAAGAGGCAGCGGAAGAGAATGTTGAGAAAATCGCAGTTGTGGGTGCCCGTGGTGCGCCTCGCTCCGTAACCAGCTCTCCAGTACCGGTAGATGTATTAACCGCTGAAGACATTACTGGTGTGGCGTCATCAGACATGAACGACATCATGATGACACTCGTTCCATCATATACCCTGACCCGTCAGCCAATATCTGATGGTGGTACTTTTATTCGTCCGGCGCAATTACGTGGCCTGCCAACCGACAAAACCCTGGTTCTGGTTAACGGTAAACGCCGCCACCGCGCAGCATTAGTTGAAATTGGTGGTTCTGGTACCCAGGGCCCGGATATTGCCACTATTCCTTCAGCTGCACTAGGCAGTGTTGAGGTTCTGCGAGACGGTGCAGCGGCACAGTATGGTTCTGACGCCATCGCTGGTGTTATCAACTTCCAGCTTAAAAACAATGCCGAAGGCGGTTCATTATCGCTGGATGTTGGCCAGTATTATGAAGGTGACGGCGACCAGTATACCATTGGTGGTAACAAAGGTTTTGCACTGGGTGACGACGGTTTCTTAAGCATCTCTGCCGAAGTGACTGATTCAGAAGCGACTTACCGCGGTGAGCAATATTGTGAAAGCTGGTTCTGTGTAGACGAGCAAAGTGATGAATACATCGCTGCAGCAGAAGCAATGGGCAACTCAGTGCACGGTTCACCACAGGTACAACCCTGGGGTCAGCCAAACTACAGCGGCGCAAAAGTATTCGTAAACGCTGGTTACGCGCTGAATTCAGATATGGAAATTTACTCCTTCGCCAATTATTCAGAAAGTGAGGGCGATGGCTCATTCTTCTATCGTTACCCGGGTAACGGCACTATCGAAGATCTGCGCGAACAAGATGGTTCTATCTACAGCCCGCTGGAAAAATTCCCCGGAGGTTTCACGCCACGCTTCTTTGGTGATATTACTGATTACTCTTTCGCGGCTGGTCTGAAAGGCATGGCAGGTGACCTCGGCTATGATTTTAGTGGTCGTTACGGTTACAACGAAATTTCTTATACCCTGAAAAACACCATCAACCCATCAATGGGCCCTGATTCGCCTACTTCATTTAAGCCAGGCGATCTGAGCAACGATGAATTACAATTCCAGGCTGACTTTACCTATGACCTCGCGGAATACGTGCTGGCGTTTGGTGCAAGCTACATGGAAGAATCTTACGAAATATCGGCTGGTGATGCTGCATCAGTTGCAGTTGGTCCGTACTCTTCACCTGATCCATGGGGTTTCTGTGACGGTACAGCATCCGCTGACGCTTTGGCCTCTGCTTTAGCAAATGGCCTGGATTGTAGCGATCCCAATGACCCGGTTTATACTGCTGTAGGTGTTGGTTCTAATGGTTTCCCTGGTTATTCAGCAGACTACACTGGTACTTACGAGCGTGATTCTTACGCTGTTTATGCTGATATCTCTGGAGACATCACTGATAAATTATTCGCACAGGCGGCGATTCGTTACGAAGACTATTCAGACTTTGGTTCTGAGCTGGTTTACAAAATCGCCGGTATCTTCCAGGTAACTGACGAAATCGCAATTCGTTCGTCATTCGGTACCGGTTTCCGTGCCCCGACTCCAGGTCAGCAAGGTACGACCAATGTATCAACCCGTCTGCCTAACGGCTTCCCGGTTGCAACAGGTCTGTTCCCAGCCAACAGTGCAACAGCTCAGGCGCTGGGTGCTTCACCACTGGATCCGGAAACTTCAACCAACTTTACTTTGGGTGCTACAGCAGATGTAGGTAACTTCACTTTAACAGTGGATTACTACCGCATCCTGCTTGAAGACCGCGTAAATGCGATTTCAACGCTGGATGTATCGGCAACTGAGGTGGCTGACCCGGATGCAGATGGTTATGATGCTTATCAACGTTACCTGGCACTGGATGCTGCAGGTGTAGAAGGCGCTAACACTATCGGTGGCGTATTCTACTTCCAAAACGCATTCGATACGGTAACCCAGGGTATTGATATTGTTGGTACCTATAACTTTGAATCTGAGTACGGTGATACCACTATCACAGCTTCAATGAACTTTGCCGACCAGAACTTTAACTCTGATCCGCAGGTTTACTTCAATAACGAAGCTATCTACGACTTCTTAAATGGTACGCCAGCTACTCGTGGTGTTTTATCTGTAAAACACGCTATGGATGATATGTCATTTACTGCTCGTATGAACTACTTCGGTGGTTACTCAAACTCTGACGGTGGCAGTCAGGTGTCTGCAATCCAGATCTTTGAACCTGAAGTTATGTTTGACCTGGAAGGTACTTACTTCATCAGCGAGATGCTGTCTGTGTCAGCCGGTGCCCGTAACCTGTTCGACAACTACCCGGATGCGGGTGAGATTGGCGAGACTTGTTGTGGTCGTATCTACCGTTCTGACTCAATTGTTGACTGGCAGGGTGGCTACTACTACATGCGCCTCAACATGAGCTTCTAAGCAGCTTATCCCTGAAAATAAACCTGTTATCGACCAGCCTCTAGGCTGGTCGACTTTATCAGGTCACTCATCGCTATCAAGGCGACAAACCGCACAAAACGTTATAATTTCTACCGTATAAAAATAATAAAAAACCGAATAATTATTTAACTAGTGGAGCACTGTTGTTATGGAGATTGAACTCGTCTGGTTCGTCCTCACTTTGTGCGTTGCGGGCGCGGTCGCAGGCATAACTTCTGGCCTTTTTGGCAACGGAGGAGGTTTTGTTGTAGTCCCAGCCCTTCTCGCCGTATTTCCTTTCTTTACCCCCAATTCTGAAGAGTTAGTAAAAGTAGCTATTGGTACCTCATTGGCATCCATTGTTATTTCCAGTGCTCGTTCAGTCTTAGCACACAAGAAACGTGGGGCAGTCGATTTTGACATGCTTAAATCATGGTCAGTATGGATCATACTCGGCGTGCTTGGCGGTGTAGCCATCGCTAATCACACCAGCAGTAATGGCCTGACAATGGTTTTTGCCGGCGGCGTTTTACTCTATTCAGTTTACTTCCTGTTTCCTGAATTTGTAGTTCGTCCCGGTATGACTTTTTCGATGCCACAAGGCGTGGGCAAAAGTGTTCTTGCTTTTATCATTGGTGGCTTCTCTGCACTGCTTGGTATTGGTGGTGGCACGCCGACAGTTATCACCATGGTGATGTGTCGCCGTACCATTCAACAAGCGGTAGCAACGGCTGCTGGTGTTGGGTTCTTAATTGGTTTACCCGGTGCAATTGGTTTCCTGTTTATGGAAAACACCAATCCACAGGGCATGCCCGTTGGCACGGTTGGCTATATAAATCTACCGGCTCTGCTAGCAATCAGTATTGGTTCAATTCTGACCGCACCGATTGGTGCATCAATGGCACACAGCTTTAGTGAAAAAATGCTTAAACGCCTGTTTGGTATTTACCTGGTGATTGTGTCAGTCGCTATGTTTGCCAAAGCGTTATAAAGCTCACACATTAAAATAAGAGGAACAGTCAATGACTTATAATCCATCAAGACGATTATTCTTAGGAGGCTCACTGGCCGCTTCAGCCGCTGGTGCTACGGGTCTTATCACGCCTGCAGGCCTGGCCGCAGCGCAACCAATGAAATCGCCTAAAATCATGTATGGACCAACCCCGGGCGTAGCAAAACTGAACGCCAACGAAAACCCTTATGGTCCAAGTGATATGGCGCTCAAAGCCATTGCCGAAGCAAGCAGCACCGGTGGTGCTTATTACGCCTACCGTGCAGGCATGTATTTACGCGATATGCTGGCTGAATCAAACGGCCTGAAGCCGGAAAATGTGTCAATTACCGCTGGTTCAAGCCTTATCCTGGCTTTTGCAGCTTTTGCTGCAACCAGTAAAGGTAAGATTCTTGGCCCAGACTTATTCTGGGACACCACGTCAATGGCCCCTGTTCGTCAGGGCGGTCCGGAAATAGTGCGCGTACCTAACAAAGCCGATCTGAGCATCGATCTGGATGCCATCTACAATGCCATTGATGATGACATTGCCATGGTACACATCTGTAACCCGAATAACCCTACCGGCAAACTGCTGGATCCAAAGGAACTTCGCGAGTTTTGTATCAAGGCATCGAAAAAGACACTGGTACTGGTAGATGAAGCCTATAACGAGCTGATTGAAGATGGTCCTAAGCATTCAATGATCCCACTGATCAACGAAGGTCATAACATCATTGTTGCCCGCACTTTCTCGAAAATCTATGGCTTAGCCGGTATGCGGGTTGGTTATATGCTCGGCAGCGAAGAGAACATGGAGTTCATTAACAAATATGGTCTGGGTGGTTACTCAATTAACCAGGCTGGTCTGGCTGCTGCAATTGCCAGCTACAACGATGAAGCCTTTAAGGATTTCTCGCGCCAGAAAGTCAAAGAAGGTCGCGACATCATCATGGATGCGGTAAAAGCTAACGGCTTAAGCGCGTTACCATCAACCACTAACTTTGTGTTTGTGAATCTCGGTGACGACGGCGACGCCAACGCATTCCGCAAAGCGATGGAAGAACAGGACGTCCTTATTCGTGGTCAGTACCGTACCTATCAGCAATGGTCACGGGTGAGTACCGGTCGCATTGAAGATGTTAAGAAATACGCGGCTGCGGTGCCAAAAGCGCTGGATGAAATGTATAAAGCCATTAAGGCTTAAGCCGCTACCCGGTCCCTTGGACCGCATGTAACGACAGAAAACTCCGGAAGCAAAAAGGCCGCTGTAAAAGCGGCCTTTTTCATTGCTTATTGAGCATGGACTAATCGTTGTCGAGTTCGTTTTCCTCGAAATCCACGTCAATGCCCATTTCTTCCATGATGCGACGCGCTTCAGCCGGTATCCGGTGCGGATTATCTTTACGCAAATCCTCATCATCAGGCAGTGGCTGTCCAGTAAAAGCATGGACGAAGGCTTCGCATAATAATTCAGAATTAGTGGCGTGACGAAGGTTATTGATTTGACGACGGGTACGCTCATCGGTCAGTACTTTTAGTACGTTGATAGGAATCGACACCGTGACCTTTTTAACCTGCTCACTCTTTTTACCGTGCTCTGCGTAAGGGTAAATATATTTTCCGTCCCACTTTGCCATGCTCTTTCCCAGCTCTGCTATCATTATTGTAATAAGAAACTTTGTTTATACCTGTACAGCAAATTCCTGAACGACTCGGATAACCCGGCATTGGTGCGGCCACCCAGTTCGTCATGCTGCTGTATTCACAGCGCAATTTAACCAAAATATTCGCTATAAAGGTATTAAACCACAGAAAACATCAATTGAGCAGTGTAAACTGCTTGACGTCTAGACATATATTCTTTAGTTTAGACGTCTAAACGTCCAATCGAGAATTTATCACCATGGTGTCATACGCGCAGGGGATCGATGCCCTAAATCAGTCTTTGTCAGAATTACGCGACATCGATGTGTCATTTGAGTTTTTTCCACCCGGTAACGAGAACATGGAAAAGACCCTGTGGAAGTCTGTAGAGCGTCTGGCGCCGTTAAATCCTGCGTATATGTCCGTAACCTATGGCGCCAACAGTGGCGAGCGCGATCGTACCCATGATGTAGTAAAGCGTATTCAGCAACAAACGGGCGTTACCGCCGCACCGCACCTTACCTGCGTTGATGCCACAGCCGACGAGTTACGCCAGATTGCCCGCGATTACTGGGATTCAGGTATTCGCCGTATCGTCGCCCTGCGTGGCGATTTACCCAAAGGCGTTGAAAAGACCGATATGTACGCCTCTGATTTGGTTGCTCTGTTAAAAGACGTTCACGACTTTGATATTTCGGTTGCCGCCTACCCGGAGAAACACCCGGAAGCCCCTAATGCCCAGTTTGATCTGCTTAATCTCAAGCGCAAAGCTGAGGCCGGTGCCAGCGAAGCAATCACCCAGTTTTTCTTCGATACCGGCGTATTTCTGCGCTTCCGCGACAGAGCGGCCGCTGCGGGTATCGATTTAGACATCGTGCCGGGTATCCTGCCGGTCACCAACTACCAGACACTGGTGAAGTTCGCTGGTTTCACCAACGTTCACGTACCCGGCTGGTTACACAAACTGTATGAAGGCCTTGATGCTGACGATCAAACCACCCGTAATCTGCTGGGTGCTAACATCGCTATGGAACAGGTTAAGGTACTGGCGAAAGAAGGTGTTAAGCACTTCCACTTTTACACTCTTAACCGCAGTGAGCTGAGCTACGCTATCTGTCACATGCTGGGCGTAAAACCGCAAAACGGCGGCTAGTAGGCCAACTTATCCAGGGGCAGCTAAGAAAACGGTTGCTCCCTCACCCAGCGCAGGTAGACTATTGATATAGTTGAACTGACAGGGAACAAGAGTGGCATTATCAGATTTACGCGCCCGTTGGGAGCAATACCAGCCCAATCTGGAAAAATTCGCTACAACGTTCATCACCCGCTGTAAAACGGATAATATTACTATATCCGCAGGCCACCTCGCCTACGTTACCCTGTTGTCGCTGGTGCCTTTCATCATGGTATTTTTTACCATTTTGTCGGCCTTTCCGGCCTTTGCCACCGTACGCAATAAACTAGAGCAGTTTATCTTCAGTAATTTTGTCCCTACTGCCAGTGATGTGGTGCATGAGTACATGAGCGATTTTGTGGGTAACGCATCGCAAATGGGGGCTGTGGGGATTCTCTCCCTGCTATTTGTTGCCATCCTGCTTATTTCCAATGTGGATAAAACGCTTAATCGCATCTGGCGTACCCAGAGTGAACGGCCGATTATTTACACCTTTGCTATTTACTGGATGGTGATTACCCTCGGGCCACTGCTAATGGGGGCCAGCGTTGTTATGACCTCCTATCTGGTAGGCCTTGCCGAGTTTGCTGAAGAATATACGCCAGGGCTGGGCACGTTTTTGCTCGAACTGGTGCCAAGCTTTACTGCCCTGGCAGCGTTTATCATTTTGTACATGTTGGTGCCGAATCGCCGGGTCCCGGTACTTCACGCCTTAGGCGGAGCGGTGCTGGCCACCATGTTGTTTGAACTCAGTAAAAAGGGCTTTGCCTTTTACGTTACCAGCTTTCCGTCTTATCAGGTTATCTATGGCGCGTTGGCTGCGTTGCCACTGCTGTTCCTGTGGATTTACCTGTCGTGGATTGTAGTGCTGTTAGGCGCCGAATTTACCTGCAGTCTGGAGGAAGCCTTCCCCGCAGAGCAGGATGATAAGCCAGACAATGACGTGAGCGATATCCCGGAAGGTTAAGGGTCATCAACTGCCTGCCGTCTTCCGGGCGGCTTCTGCATATTAACCTTACGCAATTAAGCTGAGTCGGGCATCTGGGAGCAGCCATTGCCGGGCAGAGGCTTCATCAACGAAACAACGTACATCAAACACCTCCTTCACATGCCGGCACCATACCGCCGCCATCTTTTGCGAATACTGCCCCTCCACCAGCAAAGCGACTTTTTCAAACTGTTGATACTGAGGCTCGATTGCAGCCAGACGCGCACGGTCGACAAGATCTGACTCCCCCATCTGAAAATAATCTGAATGCCTGAAATCAAACAATCCATAAGCAACGGGTTGCTCCCGCTCAGCCAGACAGCGCCGGAATGCGTCGGTGAAACGCATGGCTTTATGTATATGCCCATCTAGCTGTAAATGCACCAGATTAGGATTAAGCTCATCAAATTCCACCTTTACCTCGCCCTGTTCCTGGTGTTCGCCGAATGACTCCGGCCGCGAGAACAGAAAGCCCTGACTATAGTCTATACCAAGCGCCAACAAGCACTGTTGCACTTCGATGGAATGCACAAATTCAGCGATGCACTTTATTCCGCTGTTGCGACAAAAGAAACTGAGTGCCCTGACGATTTCGTAACTCTTGGCGTCGTTGTGAATATGCTTAATATATTTGGCGTCGATTTTGAGGTAATCGACCTCTAAGTCGAGGATCCGCTCGAAATTAGAATGCTCGGTACCGAAGTCGTCAATAGCGAGCCTGAAGCCGGCATGCTTAAGTGCTTTAAGCTGTTTCAGATGACTGTTTTTACCGGCACTGCTGATACCCTCCAGTACTTCCAGAATTACCCGCTGAGGTGCAATCTGGTATTGCTGACACAACTCCATCAGGAAGCGCTGCAGATACTGAGCATTGAGGTCAAACTCGGTAATATTCAGTGAAAAGGTATAATCATGATGACTCATGACTTTAAACGCCTGGCGGGCCATTTGGCGGGTAATCAGCGGCAGCATGCCTGCCACCTTGGCAGCATGCCTGCCACCTTGGCAGCATCGATAAAGCTGTAGGGGCTTAGCACCTGGTCGTTGTAGTGAATGCGAGCCAGCGCTTCATAATGGGTAACAATGCCCAACTGATTATCATGGATCCCCTGGAAATACGGCACGATAAGCTGCTGATTAACCGCGCTGTGAATAATATTGTTGGCTTCAACAAACAGTAAGTGCTGCTGACTTTCCGCCGCAATGGCATCCTGTTCCAGTACAATGCATTTTAAATCACCTGATTCCCGGCTCTGGCGCAGTGCAGTGACGCCTAGCCGCAGCAGATCGGTCTTCCCCCGGGCGCCACCAAAAGACAGCGAGACAAAAACGCTGATATCCGCTGTCGACACCTGATGATGGCGAAAATGCATTCGCAGTTGCTCAGCCACGGCGTAAAGGTCCACTGGCCGTTTAAACAACAATACAAATTTACCCGGGCCGCCGCCCACGTAGCTGTCGGCGTGCACCTGCTCCTTTATAATTCTGGCGATACTGCGAATGAGCTCATCACAGACATCAAAGCCGTATGCATCATTTAGGTACCTGAGGCCGTCGATTCCCACTATCAACAAGCTTTTACAGCCCGGCGATTTGAGCTCTTCAGCCAGAAAGGATTTGCTCGACAAACCGCTGAGCGGATCGGTGTTGGCCAGGTATAAGTTTTCTGCCTGGGCTTTATTGAGCTCAGTTAAATCGGTATAGATCGCAGTATAATGATGAATGTGGCCATTATCATCACGAACCTGGTTCACCGAAACCCATTGTTCAAGTACTGAGCCGTCGGCATGGCGGTTTTTTATCTCACCCTGCCACACACCTTTTTTAAACACTTTTAACCAGAAATTCCGATAGAAGGACTTATCATGTAAACCGGAGGAAAATAACTGCGGTTCAAGTCCCTGCACTTCTGCGCGGCTGTAACCGAACATATCGCAAAAGGCCTGGTTAACTTCAATAATTTTTAAGTCGGCATCGGTAACTAACATAGCTTCGGCTGAATTACTGAAAATCGACGACAGCATATTCAGTGATCGATCCTGCTCTACCCGTTCCAGCTCAGCAGCAATTCGATAACCGATTATTTCAAATAAAGCGGTGATCTCGGCTTCACTTTCTATCGCGGCGGTATGCATAGCCACCAGTATCCCCAACACGTTACCCTGTGCACTGTACAACGGCATGCCGATATACGACTCAACACGCATATCCTTGAGTAACTGATCTTTAGGGAAAAGCTCCGCCACCTTGCTCTGGTAGCAACACACACCGGTGTTGGTTAACGCTTCGCAGGGCGTATTCTTTAACTCGTAGGTAAAATTTTCCTCAATGCGGCTAAAGGCACTCACCGCCACCGTTGAACAACGGTTAGCCCGATTGTTAGGCTGTCCGATAAAAACGAAATCACATTCGATAATTTCTGACAACGCCAGGACTAACAGTTCGAAATATTCCTGTCCGCGGGTCTGACCAACAAAATCAGACAATTTCTTTAATTTTGCAACTAATGCATTCATCGCAATTTATCACTACCACCTCTACTCTCACTGGCGGCAATCATGCATAAGTTATCAGGCAGGGATATTGATTAAGAACAATTCTTACTGCTATCGCAGTAAGAATTGCGATGAAAGGTTATCTATGTCGGCTTAACCGCCATTCATATCGGCGATAAAGTCATTGGACTGAGCAATGGCGCTTTGCATATCGGTTAGCAGGGTTTTAACGTCCCGCTCGATATTATTGAGCTCACCTTGCAGCGCACCAATGGCACTGGCATTCAGGTTATGTTTGAGAAACAGCACGTTATCCTGCAGCGTACTTAATACCGGCTGCATACTGCTCTCGACTTTGCGCATGGCGCGCACCATCTTGTTGTATTTAAGCCGGGTTTCGGACAGTGTTTGCTTACTGGTGCGTTTCAGACTGGCGTTACTGTACTCTTCGAGTTCAGCTTCCCATTCATCAAACAGCGCTTCGGCAACACTTTCGATTTTGTCAATCCGATTAGTTACGTCCCCGGCAGCAGACTTACTGGCTTCGTACTGGTCGTTAAGAGACTGATACGCCTCCTCCAGATCGCCGCCATCAAACTGGATAAGCGCCGAAAACTCTTCCAGTGCTGAGGTAAATTGCTCTTCAGCATCTTGCTGGGATTCACGGGCATCTTCCACCCGATCAACCAGAATTTCACGTTTTTCTACCCCCACCTTTTCCCAGGCGGCATAATAGGCACTCTGACAAGCTGTTACAGAGCCTAATAACAGCGCAACCAGGCTGGCTTTCAATAACCTGTTCATGGTTAATCAACACCTCTGAACCTGGCCGCGTCGATAATAGCCCACAGGTGAAAGATTGCGCCGACAAACCACATAAAGAACAAAATGACCGTGGCTCCCAGGGCATAACTTACGGCGGTCACTACAAAGAAGAATAAAGCCGCCATGATCCTACCCTGAACCAGTTGCCCTAAACCAGGAATAAAGAAACTACAAATCGCGGCAATTACGTTGCCGCCAGAACCTTGTCCAGCCATGATAACTCCGGTTAAATACTCTTTTACTGTTTAAACTAAATGAATTAGGGTTGAGATACAATCATTTCACCTTTCTGATTTGTAAGAGAACTTGTCTATGTCCGGCGTGTGCTATCAACATGGTTTACTTCCCGGCAGCGATGGCCATCGGGTTTACTATGAGCTAAGTGGCAATCCGAACGGCGAGCCTGTGCTGGTTATCCATGGCGGGCCCGGCGCCGGATTAGGCTCTCGCTACAGAGACTTTTTTGACCTCAGTGCCTATCATGTTATTGGCTTTGAGCAGCGCGGCTGCGGGCGTTCTCAACCCTACCTGTCGCTGAGCCATAACACCACCCAGGATTTACTTACCGATATAACCCGGCTGCGCGAACATCTCGGCATCACCCGCTGGCTTATGTTCGGCGGTTCCTGGGGCACTACTCTGGCATTGCTTGCGGCGGTCCGCGAGCCTGAAACAGTGAGCGGGCTTATTCTGCGTGGTATTTTTTTGGCGCGGGAAGAAGATTTTAAATGGTTTCTGGCCCCTGATGGCGGAGCAGCGCAAATCTACCCGGATGCTTACCAGCGCTTTATTGAAGAAGTTGACAGCCCCACCAGTTTTACCGCTGTATTGGCTCATTACAGCGAGGTATTTTCAGAGGTGGATGAGCGCCGGCGTCACCAGGCGGCTATCCGCTGGTACCGATGGGAAGAAGCGATTGCCAGGGTCCATTCACCGGGCCAGCAGGTGCGACCTGAGTCTGCCCACCCGTTGATGCTGAGCCTGGCAATACTGGAATGGCACTACATCACCAACCGCTGCTTTATCAGCGAAAATGAAATTCTTCAGCAGGCGCATCGCCTGGCCGGCATTCCCGGCAGGATAATTCACGGCCGCTGTGATACGGTTTGCAAACCTCAGGGCGTCTATGTCTTGCATCAGCGCTGGCCAGACAGTAAGTTACTGCTGATTGACGGCGCAGGCCACAGCAGTGCTGAACCAGCAATTGCTATGGCACTGCGCGAGGCAACCCATCAATTTATTTTAAAGCGCTAGCACATCTATGATTGGACTCATTCAACGCGTAAACGAAGCCTGCGTGACCGTAGCGGGCGAAACAGTGGGCGAGATTGGCCCGGGGATCCTCATCCTGTTGGGTGTGGAAAAAAATGACACCCAGGCTGAAGTGGAAAAGCTCGCCACGAAGTTAACAAATTACCGTATATTCAGTGATGAAGATGGCAAGATGAATCTGAATATCAGGCAAACTGGCGGCGCCGTATTGGTCGTATCGCAGTTTACTCTGGTAGCCGACACCCGCAAAGGTAACCGGCCAGGCTTTTCTCGCGGTGCCACACCAGAGTTAGGCAACGCCTTGTATGAAGCGTTTATCCAGCGGTTACAAACTATGGATATTCCTGTTGCCAGTGGGCAGTTTGGCGCCGACATGCAGGTTCAGTTAATCAATAATGGTCCGGTCACCTTCCATCTACAGGTATAATTTTCCGGTTCGCCTCTTGCTGTTGGTAGAGCCTTAAGATTTAATGTGGGCCCTAATTTAATTTGAGGTAAGGCTGTGTTCAAAATAGTCACACCGCAAACCGATGATGCTTTGGCGGCTTATTATCATTTCCGCTGGCAGTATTTGCGCCAGCCATGGAATTTCCCTCCGGGCTCAGAAAGAGACGAGTACGAGCAAGTCAGCGAACACCGCATGGTGGTGAATAATGACGGCGATATTATTGCCTGTGGCCGGGTGCATTTAAACACCGCCGAAGAAGCGCAAATCCGCCATATCGCAGTACACAGCGACTACCAGCGCCGGGGGCTCGGCCAGTTTATGCTTAACGCACTGGAAGCAGTGGCCCGTGAACTGGGTGCCATTCGTGCTGTAACCAACAGCCGCGAGATATCCATTGATTTCTTCCAGGCCTGTGGTTTTAAGGTAGAGCGGGAGGCGCCTAATGAGCTGGGCCTGCTGAAACGCCAGCAAATGGTGAAGAAGCTGGACGATTTTTCTTTACTGGTGTTACACCCCGAATGGTGCCAGGAACTGCAGAATACCTGGACCGAGACCATCCCGATTACTGAGCATATGGGCATCAAGCTGCATCAGTATACCGGCAAGACGCTGGAAACCCGGGCCTCACTGAATAAAAACATTAACATCCACGGCACCATGTTTGCCGGCAGTATTTTCTCGCTGGCCACTTTAACCGGCTGGGGAATGATTTTTCTGCAGCTCAAGAATAAAGGTCTGGATGGCGACATCGTGCTTGGCGATGGCAATATCCATTATCATAAACCCATCACTATGAAGCCTCGCGCAGTGTGTAATATCGAACGCCTTAAAGGCAAATTCACCCTGTTGGAAAAAGGTAAAAAATGCCGACTGGAGCTGGAAGTTGAAGTGCTTGACGATACCCAGCCAGTAGCGGAGTTTCACGGTATTTACTGGGTATTGCCCAAAGAGGACGACAAATGACAACACTAGGTACGCCTTTTACACCTCAGGCTAAAAAGGTGCTGCTACTGGGTAGCGGTGAGCTGGGTAAAGAAGTGGTAATTGAATGCCAGCGCCTGGGCTGCGAGGTTATTGCCTGCGACAGTTACGCCAATGCTCCGGCCATGCAGGTAGCCGATCGCAGCTATCAGTTTTCTATGCTGGATGCTAAAGCGCTACGCGAAGTAGTAGAGAAAGAAGCACCGGATCTCATCGTACCGGAGGTAGAGGCGATTGCTACCGCTGAGCTGGTTGAACTCGAAAAAGAAGGCTTTACCGTAGTGCCAAGCGCCAATGCGGTTAATCTCACCATGAACCGCGAGGGCATTCGCACTTTGGCCGCAGAAACATTGGGCCTGCCAACGTCGGCATACCGCTTCGCCAGCGATAAGGCACAATTTGTCGCTGCGATAGAGGCCATCGGCTATCCCTGCTTTGTGAAGCCTATTATGAGCTCCTCAGGCAAGGGACAAAGTCGACTCACCGGCCCTGACGATATTGAACACGCCTGGCAGTATGCCCAGGAAGGCGGCCGTGCCGGAGCGGGCAAAGTGATCGTTGAAGGGCATGTGGATTTTGACTACGAAATTACCTTGCTGACCGTACGCACGCGGCAAGGCGTAACATTCTGCCCGCCCATTGGCCACATACAAAAAGACGGCGATTACCAGTATTCCTGGCAACCCACCGCGATGAGCGACGCTGCGCTGTCGGGAGCCCAACAAGTAGCGGATAAAATTACCGGGGCACTGGGTGGCTATGGCTTATTTGGTGTTGAACTGTTTGTGTGTGGTGATGAGGTGATTTTTAGTGAGGTTTCCCCGCGCCCACACGATACCGGCATGGTCACACTGATTTCGCAGAATCTGTCAGAGTTTGCTCTGCACAGCCGGGCGATTCTGGGGTTACCCATACCGGATGTGAGCTGTTATGGCCCGAGCGCTTCAGCGGTCATCCTGGGCTTTGGTGAGGGCAACCGCATTAGTTTTAGCAACCTGGATAAGGCTCTCAGTCAACCGATGACTGATTTACGCCTGTTTGGCAAGCCCACCATCAACGGTAAGCGCCGTTTAGGTGTAGCACTGGCTCGTGGCGAGACCATTGAGTCTGCCGTTGCCACGGCCCGTGAAGCAGCCGATCTGGTGGATATCACCATCAGTAAAGATTAACCAACGCCGATAATAAACCTGCACATGTAAAGAATCCACCTTCTAAAGAAGGTGGCTTTGCGTTAACCCCCTAAAAGGGGGCCTTCTATTCAAGGGCTAGCTGAGCTTGCTCTTGTCTTTCAACCTTCTCTTGGTGACGAACATACCGTCTTATGATCTCTTCGTTTATCCCAACTGAGTCAACGAAGTAGCCTCTTTGCCAAAAGTGGTTGCCCCACATCTTATTCTTTCTCAAATGCGGATATTTGCTAAATAGCTTCAATGCTATTTTTCCTTTTAAAGCTCCCATTAAATTCGATATGGATAACTTTGGAGGAATTTTTACTACCAGATGGACATGGTCAATCTGTACATTCAACTCCACTACTATGCAGCCGAGTTGCTGGCAATACACGTGAATACACCTGTAAACATCTTTGCCTAATTTATTCTTCAAAACCCTAAACCGATACTTCGGCGTCCAAACTATGTGATATTGACATCGCCAGAACACATGCGATGCTTGCTCGTATCTACTCATGTTAATTTCCTTTTTGACTTCGCTAAAAATCAAAGGGAGATTTAACATGGGTAGGTATACGGGCAAAGCCCTACCATGAATGATAACCACCTACTGAAGTAGGTGGTTTAGGGCTGAAAACAAAAAAAGCGCCAACCAGGGCGCTTTTTGTTTTTTTAGAAGAGAGACTGTTAGCCTGCCATGGCAGCCTGCAGTTTCTTCATTGCATTTTTTTCAATCTGACGGACTCGCTCAGCGGATACCTGATATTTATCTGCCAGATCCTGCAGGGTAGTTTTATCGTCCGCTAACCAGCGCGTTTCGATAATATCCTGGCTCCGATCGTCCAGCGTTTTCATGGCTGAGTATAAACGCTTGGTGGCGTTTGCATCCCAGTCATCATTGATTACGCTTGACTCGACGTCTTCTGATTTGTCTTCCAGGTACTGAACCGGAGCGAAGCTGCCGTTTTCGTCATCATCGGCACTCAAATCAAAAGCCTGATCCTGAGAGCTCATCCGCGCTTCCATTTGCAGTACTTCTTTCGTACTGACACCCAACTCATTTGCCACGGTTTGCACTTCTTCGTGACTAAACCAGCCCAAACGCTTTTTCGCTTTGCGCAGATTGAAGAACAATTTACGCTGGGCTTTAGTGGTCGCCACTTTAACGATGCGCCAGTTTTTCAGTACAAATTCGTGAATCTCAGCTTTAATCCAATGCACGGCAAAAGAAACCAGGCGTACACCCACTGACGGGTCAAAACGCTTTACCGCTTTCATCAGACCGATATTGCCTTCCTGAATAAGGTCTGCCTGAGGCAACCCATACCCTGAATAAGACTTGGCAATATGCACAACGAAGCGAAGGTGAGACATTACCAGCTTACGTGCCGCATCGATATCTTCATCTTCACGCAGACGTAGCGCCAGTTCGCGCTCTTCGTCAGCGGATAGCATGTCGATCGTGCTGACAGCCTGAATGTAACCTTCAATACTTCCATTGTGTGGAACAGACAGGGCCATTGATTGTAAGTTTTTACTTGTACCCACGCTCATAGTCACCTCAAAAAAATCCTGTTTACTTCACTTAATCCAATAACAAAAATGCTAGTTTGCGAAGCTTAGGTTGGTAGCATTTTCGCAGCCCTCAGGCGGCGACGCATCAACCAATCAAAAACGAAATATAGGGGTTAATACCATACTTATCAAGACCCCGATATCATAAAAAAGTTCAAATTTTTACGTCAACGATAGCTAACCGGATGAAGAGTGTAGAAAAACCACTTTTTCAGCGCAATATTTAACCGGAACCATCATGTAACTTTTTGTTACTGCCACATGCATAGCAGCCTCTATCGGTAGATGACCGGCTTCTGTTGGCAGCGCTTTCAGACAAAACCTTAATTGACCATCGGTTACCGGTGAATAGCACCATCAACTGTGAAAATTTGCCTTGGACAGGTGATTATTAGCGCTAATCGACGTATATTACCCCCATTGGACAGAACAAGATCAATAAACGCAAATGAATTGCGCTGAACTGCATGATATGGGGATCGGATGTTTGCCTATGTAGCGCGCCAGCCAATTGTTGATACCTCTCAACAATTATATGCCTATGAGTTGTTATTCCGGGACGGAGAGAAAAACTGTTTCCCCAATATATCGCCCGACGAAGCGACTTCACGAATACTCGCCGCCAGTCATCTGAATGTAGGACTGGAAGCAGTAACCAACGGCGCGCTGGCGTTTATTAATTTTCATACAGATACGCTGCTTCATCGCTTTCCTACCAGTCTCGACCCGAAGAATGTGGTCATTGAAATAACCGAAACCGTTGATGTGAGTGATGACCTGGTGGAGGCCTGTGAGCAAATTAACGCTCAGGGCTACCGACTGGCACTGGATGATTACGATCTTGAGGAAAAATGGCAGGTTCTGTTACCGCTCATCAGTATCGTAAAGTTTGATATCACTACCGTCACGGACCAACAAATTCGTGAAACGGTGCCCGTGTTGAAGGCCCATAACATTGAATTAGTGGCTGAACGGGTGGAAACCAAAGAGCAGTTCCATTATTACCGGCAACTGGGCTTTGATTATTTTCAGGGCTACTTTTTTGCCCGCCCGGAAGTTATCCGTCACCGTAAGATGAGCTCGTCAGCCGTCAATATGCTCGAGTTATTAAAAGAAAGCACAGCGGCTGAACTCAACATTGAAAACATTAACGCTATTCTGGAGCGGGACGTTTCTCTCTCCTACCTGTTACTGCGGTTTATTAATAATCCCACAGTAAATAAGCGTAACGAAATCACCTCGCTGAAACACGCCATGACCTTTATGGGTGAGCTGGAAGTGCGCAAGTTTATTGCCCTGTTGTCACTGGCGAATTTATCTGACGGCCAGCCCGGTGAAATCCTCAGCATGAGTCTGGTGCGGGCCCGTTTTTGTGAGCTTATCCTGGTTGCGATGAAAGACCAAAGCAAACCAAACAGTGGTTTTCTTACCGGCATGCTGTCACTTATCGATACGTTGATGGAACAGGAAATGCGCGAACTGGTGAGCAAATTACCGCTTCCCGCTGATGTCAGTGGCGCTTTATGCGGTGAAAACAATCATCTGAAACAATGTTTACAACTGGCCACCGCCTTTGAACGCGGCCAGTGGGGTATTGTAAGAGCGATTAGTACGCGTTTCGGCCTCACCCAAAAGCAGCTGCACGAAATTTATATCAATGCGCTCAGCTGGGCAGCGGCTTTGCAAAATGAAGTACGTAACTAATTATCGCGCAGAACATTGCGCCGGATCAGTCGGTTTTGAATAACTAAAGATGGATCAAAGGTTAACCATCGGTTAAAGTTTGTATAGGCCTGTTATTAAGGCCAACTGTATAACAAGGATAATGATTTTAATGTTTGCATTTATCGCACGCCAGCCAATTCTAGACCGGGAAAAGGACGTTTTCGGTTATGAACTGTTGTTCAGGGATGGTAAATCCGGTACCTACCCGACCCACGATAATGAAAAGAGCCGCTACATAGCGGAGCATTTTCACACCCTGGGCCTGGATGATATCTGCGGCGATAAAACCTCGTTTATCAACTTTCATAGCGACACACTGATTGCTGGTCTGCCCGCAACTCTGAACCCTGATACGGTCGTCATTGAACTATCTGAATATCCGGCGCAACAAGCGGCGCTGGTTGATGCCTGCAAACATGTAAAACAACTGGGCTTTAAACTGGCAATAGATGATCCGGCGATGATCAGCGGCCAGCACTCTATCTTTCCGCTTATCGATATTCTTAAAGTGGATGTGCACAAAGCCAATTACAGCGTGATTGAACAGAACATTCCCCGTTTTCTGCAATCGAGCATTCAACTGGTTGCGGAAAATGTCAGCAACCACGACGACTTTGTTGTTTGTCGTGATTTGGGCTTTGATTTATTCCAGGGCTACTTCTTTGCGACGCCGGAAAAAACCGTGCAACGTCAGCTGCCGGCATCAAAAATGAACCTGGTTGACCTGATGGGCGAAAGCGCCAGCTCGCAGTTTAATCTGGAGCGCATTAACCAGATTGTAGAACGCGATGCCGCTCTGTCGTTTTTATTACTCAAGTTTATTAATAACCCCACTATTAATAAACGCTACAAGATCACCTCATTAAAGCATGCGCTCAACTACATGGGCGAGGTGGAAATTAAGAAATTCATCGCCTTGTTGTCGCTGGCTCATTTAGGCGACGACAAGCCGCTTGAATTGCTGCATATGTCTTTGGTGCGGGCTAAGTTCTTCGATCTGCTCGCTCAGGAGCGTGGACTTAATTCCGATCCGCCAATTGGCTTTTTAATTGGCCTGTTTTCGTTACTCGATGCCCTGCTTGATCAGGAAATGCCGGATATTTTACGCCAGCTCCCGCTGACCGACGAAGTTAACGATGCGCTGCTATGCAAATCGGCTGAATTCAATCACTATTTGAAACTGGTTCGTGCCTTTGAAGGGGCGCTGTGGATGAATGTGATCCGTGAATCCAGAGAGCTCAACATCGACCAGAAATACCTGCACAGCTTTTACAATCAGGCCATTGTGTGGGGCAACGGGGTACGCAAAACCATTTCGTCTTACTTCCCGAAAAAGCAGGTCATCGACAAATAAGGTCGCTCAGTCTTCCACGCCGTGTTGGCGCACAGCGGCTAGCAATTGTGGAAAGAATGTCAGAAACGTTTGTTCAAACAGCGCATAATTTTGCTGTACGTCCTCAATACTGCCATGAAAATTGTGCTTAAAACGAATGCGACTGGCTGTTCGCTCCAGCGCCCGTTCAACGCCCTGCAAATGGCTATAGGTATCCAGCCAACGATGAGTCAGCATACTCCCGACCATTGCCTGCATATTCTCGGGCATTATGCTGACGCGCCGTCCCAGACAATCATAGGCGCGCTGGCTAAACACCGTGAAGCTTTCTTCGCTGTAAAGTGACCAGTGCTTGATTAAGAAATGATCAAATAACACGTCCAGCATAATACCGGCAAACCGCCTGCGCCCGGCAGAAACTTCACTACGGGCCTGACGCACGATATTGTGCGAATCGGTAAATTTATCCACAAAGATATGGTTAGCAACACCCGCTCTCACCGCATTGGAATAGCTGTTAAGATCAACACCACGGCGGAAATCACCCAGTAAATTACCGAAGCAGGAGTCGGCAGTGGGCCGGGCTAAAAATAAATGGGCCAGATAGTTCATAACGAAAAAAGGTTACTGCGGCTCAATTTCTCGCACATGCCGTTGCACCGAAATCAACGACCCCACCAGCCCCAGCATCACCGACAAAAACAACATGGTAAGCAGCGCCGAACCGGTTAAGCCGGTAATGTGGAAAGACTTGTCGTATAAACTGGCAAACGCCTGAATGCTGCTGTCCATCCACCACAAAATAATAATAACCGCCATCCAGGCGATTATGCCTCCCAGCAAGCCATACCAAAATCCGGTGTAGAGGAACGGCCGGTGAATAAAGCCGTCGGTAGCCCCCACCAGCTTCATCACCAGGATTTCGTCCCGCTTATTGAGTATATTCAGGCGAATGGTATTACCAACAATCAGGATCACAGCAATAAATAACAATACGCCAATGATGGTAACCAGCTCGGTAGCGATTTGCAGAAAGCCGTAGAGCCGCTCCAGCCACTCGATGTCCAGCTTGCCCATATCCACTTCACGTTGTTGCTGAAGCTTCTCCAGCAACATCTGCGCTGCGGTTGGCGCAGTGTGCTTTTCGCCGGGAGTCACCAGCACCACATCCGGTAGCGGATTGGCTTCCAGATATTTCACCGCATCACCTAAACCGGACAGTTGTTTAAATTCCTCCAGCGCATCATCAGCGGGAACATAAACCACGCGTTCGATCTCCGACCAGGTTTGTAAGCGGGTGAGCAGCTGTTGTGCTTCTGCGGCGCTGGTCTGGTCTTTGAGAAATAGCGAAATCTCCGCCGCCTGCTCCCAGCCGGCGCTGATTTTTTCGGTGTTCTTAACCAGAATGTACAGCGTACTGGGCAAGGTAATACTTAATCCCAGCACACCAATAGTCATCAGCGATGCTGCGGGCTGCCGCCACAGCTCGCCAAGACTTCCCAATGCCTGACGAATGTGATTAACAAAGAACATGACAAAGCGCTGAGCAATATTGATTTTACGCTCACTGGCGCCCTGACTACGGCCTTTAAACAAAATACTCATAGTCCGTCCTCGCCGTCTGTTAAACCGTCGGTGATCATTTTGCCGTTCTTAAGCGTCAGGGTGCGATAACGCATTCGCGCAATGAGTCCCAAATCGTGGGTGGCTATCAGTACCGAAACCCCCGCCTGATTAAAATCTTCAAACAGGCGGACAATTTCCATGGATAATTTGGGGTCGAGGTTACCTGTTGGCTCATCGGCCAGCAGCAGAGGCGGTTTATTGACTACTGCCCGGGCAATGCCGACACGTTGTTGCTCACCGCCAGACAGTGTTATGGGTAGATTACGTGCTTTACTACGCAGCCCTACCATCTCCAGCGCGGCGTCCACCCGCTTGGCAATTTCTTTGTGACTGTATCCTTCGATAACCAGGGGCAATGCCACGTTATCGAAAACGGTTTTATCCATCAGCAGTTGATGGCTCTGAAATATCATGCCGATATCACGGCGAATATAAGCAATCTGGCGCCGTTTAATGACGTTGAGATCGTGACCATTAATAAGCACCCGGCCAACTGTAGGACGCTCCATAATACTGATCAGTTTAAGCAGGGTACTTTTACCGGCCCCGGAATGGCCGGTGAGAAATGCCATTTCGCCTTGGGCTATGTGAAAGTCGACTTTAGACAGCGCTCGCTGGCCGCCGGGATACGTTTTGCTTACCTGCTCAAATCTGATCATCAAGGATCCTGACTATTCTGTCTGTTGTTTTTATTAAGATTAACCAATACCAGATTAACTTTTCTCACCCTCGCTGAACAGCGCATCAATAAATTCGTCGCCGTTAAATCCACGCAGGTCATCAATGCCTTCACCCACTCCGATATAACGGATAGGAATACCAAATTTATCTGCAATGGCAAAAATCACCCCGCCCTTGGCTGTTCCATCAAGCTTGGTCAGGGTAATACCGGTGAGGCCTACGGCTTCCCTGAACAGTTTCGCCTGGCTAATTGCATTCTGGCCGGTAGCGGCATCAACGGTGAGCATCACTTCATGGGGCGCATCCGGGTTGAGTTTTTTCATTACCCGCACCACTTTTTTCAACTCTTCCATCAGGTTGTCTTTGTTCTGTAAGCGACCGGCGGTATCGGCGATAAGAATATCAGTCCCTTTGGCTTTAGCAGACTGCAAGGCATCGTACAACACCGAAGCGCTGTCTGAACCGGTAGGCTGGGCGATAACCGGAATATTGTTACGCTCCCCCCACACTTGCAACTGTTCCACCGCCGCAGCCCGGAAAGTATCACCGGCTGCCAGCATGACTTTTTTGCCCTGCTGCTGAAACTGCTTGGCCAGTTTACCAATGGTGGTAGTTTTACCTACCCCATTAACGCCAACCATCAGAATAACAAAAGGCCCCTGGGCTTTATCGTGATTGGCAATCACCTCCGGTAGTGGTTGCTGTACGGCAGTGAGCATGCTTCTGAGTTGCTGTTTAAGCAATTCGTAAAGCGCATCGCCGTCTTTCAGTTGTGAATGTTTAGCGCCTTCCACCAAACGGTCGATTATTTTCTGGGTCGTATCCATGCCCACATCGGCCACCAGCAACTGCGTTTCGAGCTCCTCGTACAGTTCATCATCGATAGCCTTGCCACGGAACAGACTAACGATACCGCTGCCGAGGTTGGCTTTAGTGCGCGATAAACTGGCTTTCAGGCGCCCAAAAAACGATTTCTTTTCAGCTGCAACAGCCTGCGTTACCGACGGTTGCTCAACCTCAGGTTCTGGTTCAGGTGTTACCTGTTCCTGCGGTGCAGCTTCTACCGCATCAACCACCTGCTCTTCCGAAGTTTTCGGTTCATCGGTTGATACTTCCTCGGCTGCGGATCCAACCGGGTTGCGGGGTTGGTCGGCTTCATCTGCTACGTCCGGCTGCGCTTCTTCAACCGGCTCTGGCTCAGGCAGTTCTTTTTCAACAGCTATGACTTCATTGCTGTCTGACGTTTCTTCTTGTGGGGGATTAGTTGCTGGTTCCGGGGTTTTATTTTCATTTTTGTTTTTGTTAAACCAGCCAAAGAGTTTAGACATTGTGTTGACAATTCCTTACTGAGAAACCGCTTTGTGCGGTAAACTACTGAATATTAATTTAAGCGTGCTGCTTGCATCAGCACATAATACCATCGACTGGCATAATGAATCGAGTAGCAAAACCAACCTCACGCCATAACAAGAAAAGTGGCAGCGTACGCATTATTAGTGGCCAGTGGCGCGGTCGCCGGTTACCCGTGTTGGATGCTGAAGGGTTACGCCCCAGTACCGACCGTACCCGCGAAACACTGTTTAACTGGCTTATGGCCCATGTCCAGGGTAGCCGGGTACTCGATGTTTTTGCCGGCTCCGGTGTCCTGGGATTAGAGGCGTTATCCCGCTATGCCAGAGAAACCGTGTTTATTGAGAAACATGCCCCCACAGCCAAACAGTTAAAAGCTAATCTCAATACGCTGCAAGCCGGTGCTGAGGTTCACTGTAACGATGCAATGGCGGTATTACCAACGCTAAGCGCTCCCTTCGATATAATTTTTGTCGACCCGCCCTTTGGCCATGATTTAGTCAATCCTTGTCTGGCTGCGCTCTATAAGCATCAGTTGCTTGCCGAAAACGCGCTGATTTATGTTGAGCAGGAAATCAATGGGCCGGCACTCGCCCTGCCTCCGGGCTGTGAGGTAATCAAGCAAAAGCAAACAGGCCAGCTGGCTTATTGTCTGCTTGAGTATACCAACGCAACGGTTTAAGGGTTTATTTCGAGGCCAATATTGCTGATCCCTTCACTGGCGGCAATGATTTTAAGCTTTGCTACTTTCTGTGTCATTGGCGCTTTGGTGGTTACGGCGTCGAGCAACTCCTGTTGTATGGCTATTTCAAACTGCATCAGTGGATGGGTTTTAACATCGTCTTCCGTGGCTTCTCCGCTGGCCAGCAGATAAGCTTCAACACTGCCCTGGGACAGTTTACTGACAACCACGGCACCGTGGGGATCCACTTTCATAATCAGGTTAATGGCCGACGACATGGCAATGGCAGCATCCAGCGCAGGATACACTCCAAAAGAGTCATAATCGCTGACATCCGGCGTTGCCTCTTCCACTTTTTCCAGTTGCGTGGCGAAGTTAATCTTACTCTTCGGGCTGCACAAGGATTCCCAGATAAGATCCAGGCACTTTGCCAGGGTATCAGGTTCGGCAAACTCCGTAAGCTCACAAAAAAGCTGATAATTGGGTACCATACGCTGCAACAGCGCAGCACTGAACGCTATCGCATCAGCGCCTTCCAAAGCCCGCACCTGGGCGAATGTTGAGAGTTTAGTTGTCAAGATAACGCCTGTTGTTCAATCTGAAGCCATATAATATTGGGGCACATATTAACCCACCTGAGAAAAATAAGTACCCACACCGTCTAAAAACATTTGGATGGCTATCATTACCAGTATCATACCCATCAGGCGTTCCATGGCCGTTAAACCACGCTCACCCAACACCCGGTGAAAGGCACCGGAGAATAGCAGTATGGTGGCACTCACCAACCAGGAGGCGCCAAGGGCCAGTGACCAGTCCCCCATGCGATCGGGACTCTGGTTAGAAAGCAGGATCAGAGCTGCCAGTGTTGACGGTCCGGCAATCAACGGGATAGCCAGCGGTACAATATAAGGCTCCTCGCCTGCAGCCAGCCCTAGCGGACTACCTCCGGCTTTAGGAAAGATCATCTTAAGCGCTATCAAAAACAAGATAATCCCGCCGGCAATACTGACGGTTTCCTGTTTCACGTTCAGAAAGTCCAGCACCGCCTGACCGCTAAACAGAAACACATACAAAATAACCAGGGCAAATAACAATTCACGTATCAGCACGATGCGTCGGCGTTTTGGCTCGATCATCTTCAGCACAGACATGAATATGGGCAGGTTGCCGAGCGGATCCATAATTAAGAACAGCATGACGGCTGCCGACCAGGTATCCATAATGGTTTGTCTCCCATCGAAACACAGGCAATATTTACCTATATTTAAAGTTTATTTCACAAATTTAGCTTTTTGCGCTTTACTCTTTGTACCGCTTTCACAATGCAGGTTGCATTTATGAGTTTAATGACAGTCCAGGAGGTTGCGGATTTTCTTGATGTTCAGGAAATTCGCGTTGAGCGTCTACAACGTGAGAGTTTGCTCGTTGCAAAAGAGACAGACGCTAACGGCAATCCCTTGTTCGACTCTGTTGAAGTAGAAAAATACAAAACCTTAGCAGAACGACTCGGCGGCCTGTGACCACTGAGTAACCACTTTTCACTTACTGGCCGATAAATGCCGCCAGGGTTCTGATGCCGGCCGCTGTGGCGCCTGCCGGCATTTCGCTATTGGCACTGCCGTGATAGGCAGCAGCCAGGTCCAGATGCAACCAGCTGTCTGTTGGGCTAACAAAGCGTGATAAAAAGCCCGCCGCATTCGACGCGCCGCCAGCACCGCCCCCTTTTTGTGGACGACTATTAGCCGTATCAGCAAAGGCAGACGGGCACTTTTCCTGATGCCACGATTGTAGTGGTAATGGCCAGAACAGTTCCTGCTGGGTCTGTGCTTCACTTAAAAACGACTGGCTGAGCACCGGATTGAGGCTGAATACCGCATGATAGTCATATCCTAGCGCTACCGTAGCTGCGCCGGTCAGTGTCGCCGCATCAATGATACAGCCAGCTGCTGATTCTGAAGCCGCAATCAGGCCATCGGCGAGTACCAGGCGGCCTTCAGCATCGGTATTAACAATCTCCACACTCACGCCGTTTTTGTAGGTCAGTACGTCACCCAGTTTGTAAGCATGGCCGCTGACCAGGTTTTCAGCGCAGCATAAAAACAGCTTCACCCGTTTATTAAGCCCCTGCATTATAGCCAGCCCCAGCGCGCCGGTAACGGTTGCCGCACCGCCCATGTCGCATTTCATGTCCAGCATCCCTTCGCTGGATTTCAGGCTGTAGCCACCACTGTCGAAGGTAATTCCTTTACCAACCAGTGCAAACGCCACTGGCGCCTCAGGATCACCGCCAGGATTATAATCCAGTTCCAGCATAGCCGGAGGACGTTCACTACCGCGTCCGACATTGTATATCCCGGTCCAGCCTTCAGCAGCGAGCTTTTCACCGCTCACTACCCGGTAGGTTACCGCATCCCCGTTTAGTGATTGCAGCCAGTCAGCGCTTTCCTGTGCCAGGCCAACCGGCGAAAGCTGTTCAGGCGTATCATTGGTCAGCTTACGGGTAAACATCATCGCCGTCACCTGGCGCTCAGCTTCAGCTCGCTCAGTGTTATCGCACAAGGTGACTTCACCAGGGTTACGCGCCTTTGAAAAGCTCATGACAAAGGTGACCTGTTCAATAACCGACCATTCGCCGCTGAGCGTGACTGAAGGGATCCCGAGATTGTCTATCTGTCTTGCCGCTTTACGAATGCTGCGCAGACGGTCCGCGTCATCCCTGATGTGGATGGTGATGTCGTTGCCGGAAAGACTTACCAACGCCTTATCTCCCCAATGCGCAGGGGCCGGGTTGCTCGTGATCTTCACTTTCATGTCAGTCATAATGCTCCTTACTATTATTGTCAGGTTTATCTATGCAGTTTACTTCACCTTTGTTACGCGGCACACTCCTTAAGCGCTATAAACGATTTTTTGCCGATATATTGCTCGACTCCGGTGAGCAGATCACAGCTCACTGCCCGAATACCGGGGCCATGACCGGCTGTGCCGAGCCGGGGTTTACCGCCTGGGTCAGTCCCTCAGATAACCCAAAGCGTAAACTAAAGTTCACATGGGAACTGGCGGTCATCCCTCAGGGAGACTGGATAAGCGTTAATACGCACCGCGCTAACAAATTGGTTCAGAGTGCGCTGGAAGCCCACACACTGCCGGGAATAGCAGACTATACCGAGATTAAACGGGAAGTCAGCCCGCCGGATTTCCACTCCCGTTTCGATTTTTGTGTTACCCGTAGTGATAATACGCCGCTCTACATCGAAGTAAAATCGGTCACTCTGGCCGAGGGTAATGACGGCTTCTTTCCCGATGCGGTGACCAGCCGTGGCACAAAACACGCCGAAGAACTGGCCATACTGGCTCGTCAGGGCGTCGCCACCGCTTTATTGTTCTGTGTTCAGCACAGCGGCATTAAAAATGTCCGTCTCGCCGAGCATATCGACCCGAAATACGCCATTGCAGTGCGTCAGGCTGCAGCCGATGGGGTCAGGGTTTTCGCCGTAGGCTGCCAAATCAGCCAAGAAAAAATCAATATAAATCAGTCACTACCTGTTATTTTGTAAAAAAAGAGTTGATTTTTAGGAAATGGACGTCATATTTGCGCCTTGCTGAAATAAGCAGGTACCCTCGGGTACAACCATGGGGTAAACAATCCAGCACCATGTTTACCTCGTCAGACATAGACACTTTACGTTGCCTGTACAATACTATTCTGTTATAGATATTTGTTTTATTTCGGTACATTTAGGGTGTCGTAGTGTAGGAGAAGTGACACATGCCAGCTGAGAAAGAAACCAAATCCCTTGGTCTTTTGGCACTAGCCGGGCTCACCCCGTATCAGCCAAAAGATGACGAAGAGTATATGAACGATGCTCAGATGGAGCATTTTCGTCAAATACTGAAAGCCTGGCGTAACCAGTTGCGTGAAGAAGTAGACCGCACGGTTACTCATATGAAGGATGAAGCAGCGAATTTCCCTGATCCGGTAGACCGCGCCGCGCAAGAAGAAGAGTTCAGCTTAGAACTGCGCACCCGCGACCGTGAGCGTAAACTGATCAAGAAAATCGAAAAGACCCTGAAACGCATCGAAGAAGATGATTTCGGATTTTGTGACCAGTGTGGCATTGAAATCGGTATTCGTCGTCTTGAGGCGCGTCCAACAGCCGATCTGTGTATCGACTGTAAAACCATGGCTGAAATTAAAGAAAAGCAGCTCCAGGGTTAATGACAATTGCCGGTCAGTGTTGTAGTAACTGGCCGGTATTTTACTTCGTCTTTTATATCAAGTCCGTTTTAGCAGGGCTATTGGCCTGCGTCTTTTATTACCACAGTGTTTAACCACGTGACTCACTGCAGCAAACCCTCATATACCGGCCGCTTTGCGCCTTCACCTACCGGACCATTACATTTTGGTTCGTTAATTGCCGCATTAGCCAGCTTTCTTGATGCCAGAGCCAATCAGGGCCGATGGCTGGTCAGAATGGAGGATATTGACCGCCCCCGGTGTATTGCTGGGATGGATATCAGTATTCTGGACTGCTTAGCTGCCCACGAGCTTACCTGGGATGGCGATGTACGCTATCAGTCTGCACAGTTAAGTGACTACGATGAGGTACTACAAACCTTGTTAGCGCAACAGGCGCTGTATGCCTGCCAGTGCACCCGCAAACAAATCAAAGCGTCCGGCGGCGTTTATCAGGGCACATGCCGTGATCTAAAGTTACCGCCAGAGGGCAATGCGCTCAGAATCAAGTGCGACCAACCGGTGACGACCTTTACCGATCAGTTACTCGGCCCGGTAGTGATAAACGATCCCCATGCACTGGAAGATACCGTGCTGCGTAGGCGCGATGGGCTGCACAGCTATAATCTGGTGGTCGTGGTGGACGATATTGCCCAGGGCGTTAATCACATTGTACGGGGCAGCGATTTGTTAACCACCACCGCCGCGCACCTGACCCTGTACCGTCAACTTGGCGCTCAACCGCCGCTTTATGCACACATTCCGGTTGCAGCGACCTCGTCAGGGCGTAAACTAAGCAAACAAAATCATGCCCGGCCACTGGATAACAATCGCGCCCTGCAAAACCTGCAACATGCACTGAGCTTTCTTGGATTCAGCAATATTGCAGAAAATCACAGCACGATATCGGCATTACTTAATGCAGCGATAGCGGCCTGGCAGTATAATAAAATACCGAAAAGACATGAAATTATTGTCGACGGGGCAGAATCTACTTATCATAACGCCCCTGAGAGTTAAGGAGTAGTTACCATCATTACCCGCGTTCTGGACAAGGTGAAACGCGCATTGAGTCGCGACAGTGAACAAGCCCCGCTGATTGAAGGTGTGGTGATTCCTCGCGCTGAACATGCAATATCCCGGGAAGACATTAGTGATAATGCCCTTAAGGTGATGTACCGCCTGAATAACGCCGGGTTTTCGGCTTATCTGGTAGGCGGTTGCGTGCGCGACCTGATGCTGGGCCATAAACCTAAAGATTTTGATGTTGTCACCAATGCCACCCCCGAGCAGATCAAAGGGTTGTTTCGTAACTGTCGCCTTATCGGTCGCCGTTTTCGCCTGGCGCACATTGTATTTGGTCGTGAAATCATTGAAGTCGCGACCTTTCGTGGCCACCACAATGAAGATCAGTCGCTGGCCAAACAGGATGAGCAGGGACAGCTGGTAAGAGACAATGTATTTGGCACCATTGAAGAAGATGCCGAACGCCGCGACTTTACCTTCAATGCCATGTATTACGATGTGGCAACCTTTTCTGTCACTGATTTTGCCAACGGTATCCGTGCCATTAAGCGACGCGAAGTGGATTTGATTGGCGACCCTGAAGTCCGCTATCGGGAAGATCCGGTCAGAATGCTGCGCGCCGTGCGTTTTGCTGCCAAACTGGATATGACTATCAACCCGCGAACGGCAGAACCTATCCGTGAACTGGCACATCTGTTATCCAATATTCCGCCGGCCCGCCTGTTTGAAGAAATGCTCAAACTGTTTTTGTCTGGTCAGGGTCTCAAGACATTCCGCATGCTGCGTGAGTTTAACCTTCTGGAGCCTTTGTTCCCGATGCTTGGCAGAGTGTTTGCCGCGGCTGACAGCAAGGAAATAGCGCTGATTGAACGGGTATTGGTCAATACCGACGAACGTATTAACACCGGGCAGCGGGTCACACCGGCTTTCCTGATTGCCACTTTATTGTGGTACCCAGTAGAAGAGCATGCCACCAAACTCCAGTCAGAGGCAGGCTTGAACGCCCACGATGCATTCAATATTGCCATGGGTGATGTATTACATCGCCAATCCCAGCGCATTATGATCCCCAAACGATTCAGCACTGTGGTGCGTGATATCTGGCACCTGCAGCAGCGGTTACCAAGGCGCTTTGGCCGCCGGGCTTTCCAACTGTTGTCACATCCGAAATTCCGTGCAGCGTACGACTTTTTGCTCGCCCGCGGCCAGACTGAAGGCGGCGCCCTGCTTGAACTGGCCGATTGGTGGACCCAGTTTCAGGATGCCGTGCCTAATCAGCAGAAGAAAATGCTTAACACGCTGCGTCAGGAAGAAGGTGGAGCCCAGCGTAAACGCCGCCGTCCCAGAAAGCCGAAATCCGAAAATCATGTCCAGTAAGCATAGTGTTTATATTGGCCTGGGCAGTAATCTGGGCGAGTCACTGAGCCAGTTGATATCGGCTATTTGTGCGATCAGTGAATTGCCGGACACCCAGGTACAAAAAGCCTCCTCTTTTTATCAGAGTAAGCCTATGGGCCCGCAGGATCAGCCGGTTTATGTTAACGCTGTTGCACGCATTACAACCGCTTTAGATCCCCATGAGTTATTATCCAGTCTGCAAAAAATCGAACATCATCACGGCCGGGTCCGTGAAGGTGAGCGCTGGGGGCCGCGCACCCTCGATTTGGATATTCTGCTGTATGATACCGAGACCATCAAAACCGATGATCTGATCATTCCGCACATTGGTATGGCCGAGCGCGAGTTTGTGTTGGTTCCGCTGTTTGAAATTGCGCCGGATATGATTATGCCGGACGGACTGCCGCTGTCAGTGTGGGTGTCACGCTGCTCGTTGGACGGTCTTAAGCGCCTCGCCTCAATCAACGAGACATCCACTCTGTAACGGCCCTGTCGCCTTTATTGCATTGGGAGAATGCCCATGAAAAAAGTCACTATTTCGACGCTGATTAAACAAAAACAACAGGGTGAGAAAATCACCGCCCTGACAGCCTATGATGCCAGCTTCGCCAAGCTATTTGATGAACAGGGTATTGATGTGCTGTTAATCGGTGACTCGCTGGGCATGGTATTACAAGGCCAGGACAGCACGCTGCCGGTGACTACGGCAGACGTTGCCTACCACACCCGCTCGGTTGCCGCGGGTGTGAACGCAGCCTTTGTTATTGCCGATATGCCGTTTATGTCCTATGCCACGCCCGCCCAGGCTTTTGAAAACGCTGCGGCCTTAATGGCCGCAGGTGCCAGCATGGTAAAACTGGAAGGCGGCGCCTGGTTATGCGAGACCGTCACCGGTCTTAAGCAACGCGGTGTGCCGGTTTGCGGTCATCTGGGTCTTACCCCGCAATCGGTGAATGTCTTTGGTGGCTTTAAAGTACAAGGTCGTGAAGAAGACAAAGCACAACAGCTGATAGATGACGCGCTGGCGCTAGAAGCCGCTGGTGCGCAGATGCTGGTGCTAGAGTGTGTGCCCACACCGCTGGGTAAAACGGTCAGCGAACAGCTGAACATTCCGGTGATTGGCATTGGCGCCGGCGTGCACACCGACGGCCAGATCCTGGTGATGCACGACATGTTTGGAGTCAGCGCTAACTATATGCCAAAGTTTTCAAAAAACTACCTTGCCGAAACCGGTGATCTGCGCAAGGCCGTTGCCCTGTATATTGAACAAGTAAAAAACGGCCTGTTCCCCGGCCCCGAACATAGCTTTGACAAATAATGCAATTTATTGAATCACTAAACACCTTACGAGAACTGCGTCAAAGCTGGCGCAACGCCGATCATACCGTTGCTTTTGTACCCACTATGGGTAATCTGCACGATGGCCACCTGGATTTAGTTAAGCAGGCCAAAAACCTGGCTGATAAAGTTGTGGTGTCGATTTTCGTTAACCCCATGCAATTTGGTGCCAATGAAGATCTGGACGCCTATCCACGAACGCTCGACGCCGATCGCAGCAAGCTTGAGGCGCACGACGTTGACGCGCTGTTTTTCCCGGCGGTTGATGACGTTTATCCACGCGGCTTAAGCGAACAAACCTTTGTGGAAGTACCCGGTATTTCTGATTTGCTGTGCGGCGCGAGTCGTCCCGGTCATTTCCGCGGTGTGGCGACCATCGTCTGCAAGCTGTTTAACATGGTACAGCCAGATGTAGCTTGTTTTGGTGAGAAAGACTTCCAGCAGTTACAGGTGATCCGCACCATGGTGGAAGATTTATCCATGCCGATTAATATTGTTGGCGTGCCCACAAGACGTCAGGAAGATGGACTGGCAATGAGTTCCCGTAATGGTTACCTCAGCGCTGAACAACGGACTACCGCTACGCAGATATACGCCGCCATGGAGCAAATGCGTGCCGCTATCTGTGCCCGGCAGGACAGCTATGCTGATATTGAACGTAAAGCGTCACAATCGCTGATGGCTGCCGGCCTTAAGCCGGAGTATGTCACCATTCGCAATGCCAGAAACCTGCAACCTGCCGAGCCGGGTGACTATCAGCTCGTCATTCTGATGGCAGCTTTTATGGGCACTACGCGTTTAATCGATAATATGCAGATTACACTGGATCAGGCTTGATCCAGTGTTGCAGGCGTACTCACCGCCAGTAATTCCTGCCATACGCGGTTGCGACTGGCAATGGCGTGTTGCTCTTCCAGAATCGCTCTGAGATCGCGGGTGGTGGTCATTGGATTGGCCAGTACCACACGGAAAACCGTAATGGGATATGCACCATACACCGGGCATTCTAAACGGGTTCGTGACACAAATGATTTACCGGCCTCACGCTGCAATTTCTGCACGTTAACTACCAGTCGGTCTACTTTGCTGTTCAGCCGTTGAGCCTGCACCTGCGGTAGCATTTTCAGTTGTTCCTGAATAGCCGCCGGACAAACCCTATAGGTCATAATAGACAATGTCGGTGAAGTGATCAGTTCAAAGTCAGGGTGAGCCTCAATCATTGCGGCGAATTTTTTGGCTTTCTCAATACTCTGGTTAATCAGCAGCTCATAGCCGCGACGGCCCAGAATGTGCAATGATGAATAGACCATCATGGCCATGCCGTTACGGGAGCCTTCCAGCGTGGTAGCGCCCAAATCTTTTGACCCTTCACGCAGAATATATTGCGCATGATGACGTACAGCGTTGGCATCTGCCGGGTTCTTAAACAGCGCCATGCCAGCTCCCATGGGCACATACATTTGCTTATGCGCATCAATGGTAACCGAGTCGGCTTTTTCAATGCCTTTTAAAATGCCGCGATAGTGCTTGGAAAACAGCGTAGCACCGCCCCAGGCAGCGTCTACGTGGAACCAGCAGCCCAGTTCCTCTGCCACATCAGCCAGTTCATCAAGCGGATCAACGTGACCCGTTTCCGTGGTTCCGCCAATACCAACGATGGCCAGCAGTTTATTGCCCTGTTCCTGATATTCGCGGCCTTTTCTTAGCGCCTGAGCAGGATCCAGGACCTGCTCAGGACATGGCAGCGTGATTAGGTTTTCGCGCCCGATCCCCAGCACATCCACCGCTTTTGAGAGACTGTAGTGACCACGCCGCGAGCATAACACGCCGAGATTATCGATATCATAGTGGCGGTAAGCACTGGCCAGTCCGGCTCTGGCTACGCCAGGGAACCGGCCGTCCGGGCCAAGAATTTTATTGCGTGCCACCCACAAAGCGGTAATGTTGGCAACGGTACCACCTGAGCAAAACGCGCCCAGTGCGTGCCGGGCACTGTGCAGGTATTGTTCGTAAAAGCTTTCGTCCTGCTCGTACACCAGATTGTGCATCATCCCCAGTACCTGGCGTTCAAGGGGGGTAAATGCTTTTGATGTCTCGATTTTAACCAGGTTCTGATTCAGACCCACCAGCAGCTTGGCCAGCGATAAATGAAAATACGGCAACGCCGATGTCATATGACCTATAAAGGTGGGAGAGTAGGTATTCACTGAATGGGCAACCAGCTTTTCCAGCAGGTTTTCAGCGTGCGTCGACACAAACTCAGGCGACTCAGGCATCATTGCATCGGCAAAGTCCTGTTCGACTTCTTCCAGCGAGGTTTTCTTGGTCACGACGTGTTGCGACAAGAAATCCAGGATATTGTCTGAAAGGTGTTCTTCAATTTGTGCCAGCTTAGAGTCTTTGTGCTCTGGCTTGGTAAAAACCCGAAACAGGTGCTTCAAGCTTACTTGTGCTTCACCCACACTGTACACCTCTCGAATTGAAAATGATAACTGCGCTGATGCTTTGCCACACTGACTGTTAAACGCTCGCGCAACATTGCTCACCGGCCCAATCTGAAACTCATGCCGGATACTTAGCAATGACCTTTCACAGCCCCTGACTGTAGCGCAGATTACCCGACACGCCAAGGCCAGCCAGTGTTTCTTACGCTAAACAGCCAGTAAAAAGATCTTCCGGGGCTGCCCCAAAGAGAGTGCGATTATAAGGATTTTCTAACAAAAACCCATGAAAATCTGTCATATTAGTGACACAAATCCAGATTTTAAGCGCTTTAGTGTACAGCCTTATTGCGCCACTGCCCCGAGCAACCGCCAGCATTGTTGTCCGCTGTCCTGATACTTCTGCTCAAAGGGCGTTAATGCTGGTTGCTGCGGATTAACCTCAGTAATCTCGCATTGCATGCCGTATTTAGCCGCGGCAACAGCGAACTCTTCAAGGTAAATAAACCAATTACTGCGCACTTCAATTCGTGGGGACAAAGCCATCAGATCGGGCATCGCCTGACTCGCATGCCAGCGCTTTTGCACCTGAGAGGATTTAGGGTACGGATTTGGATACAGCAGATAATGAGCGCTGATATGCCAAGGGGTTTGCTTACACGCCTCCCGTATCAGTCGCCAGAAGTCGATGACGTCAGCCCGTACTACCCGGTAGTTACCCTGCTCGCTCTGATAATGCTGGTGCTTATTAACGCGCAGTGCGGATTTGTCGATGCCGACAATCCGCGCCTGCGGATAGCGTTGAGCCAGGCCGGCCGTGCTTTTACCCACGCCACAGCAGGAGTCGAGGATCACCTCGCCCTGCCAGTCACTCAGCCACTCTGCCACCTCGTCGAAAGCCTGCTGGGTGTGAGCGTGGATAGGACGACGGTTTTCGGTCCGCTGGTACTTTTCAACTATCGCCTCAAGTTTATCGTGAACGCCATTCTGCTGGCTTTCTACAGTGCGTGAATTTCCCCGCATGATTAAGAACGGATCCCTGTACCGCGCTTAAGCAGCGTGTATGCAACAGTAAACAAGGCGAGGTTAAACAGCACCAGTAAGCCCATGGCCAGGCCGATATTAACATCAGACACACCTAAAAAGCCGTAACGGAAACCATTTACCATATACACGATAGGGTTTGCCTTACTGACCCACTGCCAGAACTCAGGTAACAATGTCAGCGAGTAAAATACGCCGCCAAGGTAAGTAAGTGGTGTAAGCACGAAGGTAGGGATCAGGCTGATATCGTCAAAGGTTTTGGCAAAGATACCATTGACCAGGCCCGCCGTAGCAAACAGTGTTGCTGTTAGCAGTAAGGTCAGCACGATGACCGCCAGATTGTGAATATGAACATCGACAAATAACATTGATACTACGGTTACAATCAGGCCAATTAACATGGCCCGGGCAACACCACCGCCTACGTAACCCAGAATAATGACCGACGTAGGTACCGGCGCTACCAGCATTTCCTCGAGGTTACGCTGGAACTTGGCACTGAAAAAGGACGACGAAACATTGGCATAGGAATTAGTGATCACCGACATCATAATAAGGCCTGGTACGATGAACTCCATGTAGGTAAAGCCCCCCATCTGACCGATACGCTCGCCGATTAGGTTACCAAAAATCACAAAGTATAAACTCATGGTAATGGCCGGCGGCACCAGGGTTTGTACCCAGATACGCAGAAAGCGCGTGCATTCTTTTATCCAGATGGTGGTTAAAGCTATCCAGTTGTTTCCGGCAGACATTACACCGACTCCTTACGTCCGGCTTCAACCAGACTAACAAATAATTCTTCCAGACGATTGGCCTTATTACGCATACTCATTACCTGTATGCCCTGCTCCGTTAACTGACTGAACACAGGGTTAAGGCCATCGGATTTTGCCACGTCTACTTCCAGCGTGTTGCTATCGAGTAACCGGTATTCGAAACCCTCTAGGCTGACATCAGCGGTTTCGCCCTGCAAATCCAGCACAAAGGTTTCGATATTGAGCTTGGATAACAGTGCCTTCATAGACGTATTTTCAACAATCAGTCCTTTGTCTATGATGGCGATGTTACGACACAGCATTTCCGCTTCTTCCAGATAATGCGTAGTCAGAATGATAGTAATTCCCTGGCCGTTTATTTCCTGCAGGAACTGCCACATTGAGCGTCTGATCTCAATATCCACGCCAGCTGTAGGTTCATCGAGGATAAGCATTTTGGGCTCATGCATTAAGGCTCTTGCAATCATCAGGCGGCGTTTCATACCGCCAGATAACTCGCGCGCGCGGGCATTGCGCTTTTCCCATAAATCGAGCTGCGATAGGTATTTTTCGGCCCGCTCGTGAGCTACGTTGCGGGGCACGCCGTAATAACCGGCCTGATTAAGTACGATTTGCAATACCGTTTCGAACTGGTTGAAATTAAACTCCTGAGGTACCAGGCCAATACAGGACTTAGCCAGTTCTTTCTCTTTATCGAGATCATAACCAAACACTTTTACGTCGCCTAAAGTTTGGTTTACCAACGAGCTGATGATACCAATAGTAGTTGATTTACCCGCCCCGTTAGGGCCGAGCAGGGCAAAAAAGTCACCCTCTTGCACACTCAGCTCAACGCCCTTTAAGGCATGAACAGAGCCACGGTAGGTTTTTGTTAACCCCGAGATTGTTAACGCTTGCATGCTGATTTCCGTGGTTAGTGTTGTGTTGCCCTCAGGGGCATGAATTAGCAAAAGGTATGGTTAAAAACCATACTCGCCTGACCATCCAACCCAAGTTCTGTTATTGGTATTTCGTTTTTCTGGCAGGAGGCCTGAACACAACGGGTTCAGATAGAATTAGATTTCCAATTCATTATGGTAACAAATTTACAGATTTAAAGTGTCTACTTTGCCGGACAAACCATTTCAAAAAACCAATAACGTATTAAAAAAAATACTATAAAGCAATTATACATACCAAAGTTATACCTATTGCCCACGTTTGAGGTTTGTTTCCCGTTTCACCCATGCTATTTTTACAAATCAGCAACAACGCATCTATTTACTGGTGGCTCGAAAGTTCCTCTCATGCCCATTCAATCCACGAAAAGTATCGAGTCCTGCCTGGTTTTGATCGTAGATGATGATCACATCAGTAGTACCCTGGTCGCTAGTATTCTGAATAACGTTTGTCGCTCCTTCACCGCATCATCCGCTGCCGACGCCATAGAATTTTGCGAAAATAAACTACCTGACTTGCTGGTAGTAGACGTAAACATGCCTGATATCAATGGCCTTCAGCTCTGCCGCCAGTTGAAAGCCCGCAATGATACCGCTGATATCCCGGTTATCTTTATCACCGCTGATTTAGGTAAAGATGCCCAGGTAGATTGTTGGGAAGCCGGTGGTAATGATTTTGTGACCAAACCGGTAGTGGCCCAGACCATTGTTCACCGGGTCCGTAATCAGTTGCTGAGTAAGCTGCGCCTCGACGCTCTAAGAAAACTCAGTTATGAAGACAGTCTGACCGGCCTCTACAACCGCAATTACCTGAATGAGGAATATCACCGCTTATCGCGCCAACTGATGCGCGACCACCAGCCATTAGGGCTGATTATCTTCGATGTGGATTACTTCAAACAGTACAACGATACTTATGGCCACCTGAAAGGTGATATTTGTCTGGAAAAAGTGTCGGCGGTACTGAAACGATATTCGCGCCGCGCCCGTGATGCCGTGATCAGATACGGGGGAGAAGAATTTATTATGCTGCTGCCGAATACCGGACTGTCCGGTACCAGGGAGATAGCCAATCAGATTTTAACCGATATCTATCAGCTGGAAATAGCGCACAAGCACTCACCTTTTGAGCGGGTTACCCTGAGTGCTGGTGCTGTGAGTATTCAGAATATAGAACGCTATCCCCTCAACGATGTCATCGAACAGGCTGATATCAACCTGTACGATGCAAAGCTGAAAGGGAAGAATAAGGTTGTTACCGGCTAACCGCTATCGCTGTGCGGTTAAGGTTGGATCTTCCTCACCCAGCTCAATGACAACCTTACGGTCGAAGAAAGTCCCCTCATACTCTTTATGTTTGCTGCGTTCCTCGCCTAGCGCCAGGGTTAACACCTGCTTCTCGTCTACCCCCTGATTAAGCAGGTATTGCTTTACGCTTAACGCTCGTTGCATAGACAACGCCTGATTGTACTTAGCATCACCACGCTGATCGGCATGACCTGTAAGTCGGGCCTGCAGTGAAGGGTAGCCGCGTAATGCCTTAGCAATCAGATCCAGTTGCTGCTGGTAATCCGGTGCAATGACATAGGCACCGGTTTGAAACTGCACCACACTCTGCAAAGTGATGGCCGGCGTATCCTGAGTGCGCGTATCACTTACCTGGGTAGTCATACTCGCCTGCTGTAACTGTTGTATCTGGCTTTTCATTGCCAGCAAAGAACGGTCACGCTGCGACAACAACTCAGCCTGAGCGGTCAACCTGGCCTGATTAGCCTGTAGTTCCTTGTCCTGCTGAATATCATTGCCTAGCAACGCCCCGACGAAGCCAGCGACGGCAGCCCCCACTGGCCCCGCGACCATGGCACCAATCACCACCCCGGATCCCATCCCAATGCCCGCGGCATGTTCATAAGATTTCTCTTTGTCGCTGGCCATGGCGGGTGCAACTGAAGTTAAGCAAGACATTGCAAGTGCGGCTGAAATGATAGTTTTACGCATAATAGTTTCCTCTGGGTAATCAATTTGTGTTTCGCTGTGAACGATATGAATTACACCAGTCGGATATGGCGCGGTTGGTGTGAGCTTGTGGCAATGTGCTGAGCAAAAAAGGAAAAACATGGCAACTTGTGGCGATATTAACCACCAAACACCTTGCCAGTTGCGAAAACCCGCCGACAGCAGAACAAAAGTGGCAGAAAAATGGCAAGCTCGGGGAATTTGTGCCGAACTTCCTCCTAACCCTGTTAACTAAGTTATAGTAGGGGCCGGTATTAGACAGGATGAATGATGTATGCCAAAAACCATTGCCATTGTTGAAGATGATATTGCTATCCGTGATAACTACACTGCCGTGCTAAGCGGACAAGGCTATACGGTACAGGCTTATGCTGACCGCCCGTCGGCCAGCCTGGCATTCAGCCAGTCTCTCCCCGACCTTGCTATTATCGATATTGGACTGAATGACGAAATGGAAGGTGGCTTTATGCTGTGTCAGCAGTTACGTCAGCTTTCCCAATCACTCCCCATCATCTTTTTTACTGCGCGGGATAATGACGTGGATACCATCAGCGGCCTGCGTATGGGTGCCGATGACTACCTGACTAAAGACATCAGTATGGCCCACCTGCTGGCGCGCATTGCCGCCCTGTTCCGACGCACAGACTTGCTAGCCACACCCAGACAGGACTCTGATACCATTCGCCTTAGCCACCTTAAAGTGGATGTCAGTCGTATGACGGTGAGCTGGAAGGATATCCCGGTTTCCCTGACCGTCACCGAATTCTGGATGCTGCACGCCCTGATCAAACGCCCGGGACATGTAAAAAGCCGCCAGCAACTAATGGATGAATCGCGCATGGTGGTCGATGACTCCACCATTACGTCACATATCAAGCGTATGCGGAAAAAGTTTGTCCAGCTCGACGAAAGCTTCGACCATATTGATACGGTTTATGGCATGGGATATCGCTGGCAGCAATAGCTGGCTGGTGTAAAGAGGGATCAGACTGGTGAAGTTGCGTTTTTCAATTCGTCTGCAGTTATTGGTACTGTCGCTGTTCTTGTTTGCTATTCCGTGGCTCGGCTATAAGTATGTCTGGGAGCTGGAGCAATACCTGCGCATCGGCCAGGAACAAACCATGATTGGCACGGCCAGAGCGGTTGCCACCGCGCTGCATGAGCGCCCGGCCTTGTTTGACAGCCAGTCGGCATATTTACAAAACGTGCGCCCGGGTACCGATTTATACGCACCGCCCATTGATGTCCCCATTCAGCTCGATGGCCGCTTACAGGAGTGGCAGGCGGTATCGCCGCTCATTCAGTCTTATAACGAAGATAACGTGGTTACCTGGTTTGCCGAACAGAATGTGCCGGTTACCCTGTCGGTGGAGCACATGGTGGGTCGTTACGATCAGTACTTTTATGCCATGTTTGCAGTAACCGATGACAATGTGGTTTTCCGTGCGCCAAACAGTCTGAGCGTTGACCGCTCCGATCACCTGCTGATCGGTATGCTGGATGCGCAGGATACCCTGCACCGTTACATTATTTCTCCTTACGACTCCGGCTGGGTGAATGCTTACCAGCTTGATGACAACCCTGGTCGCTTTCGCGCCGTCGATAATGCGCTGGAAATTCAGGGGCGCTGGGAGCTGACCAGTACCGGTTATAATGTTGAGCTGCGCTTTCCAATTACCATGACATCAGGCGCGCTGGCCTTCGCTATTGTCGATGTTGACGACCCGGTTAACCGCGCCAAACAGTATGCCGTAGGGACCGCCAATCCTAACCAGAGCGATGACCTGGGCACTGTGGTAACCCCATCGCCGGAAATCGAGCGGATACTTTCCGGATTGCGCTACGCCGATTCCCGGGTGTGGGTTATCGATAAACACAAACGGGTACTGGCCCGCTCGGGCTCTATCCATTCTTCTCTCGGGCTTAATGCCGGCAGCCAGGAGAGTAGCAGTCAGGGGTGGTGGCACTATGTTGAACAACAATGGTTGCTGCCGCTCTATTACCAGATACTCACCCGTCCGCCCGGTGATTTTGTGGACGAACTGGCTGACGCTTATGCGCTGGCTGGCAAAGATATCAATCACGCTCTGAGTGGCCAGCCAGATTCACTGTGGCGCCTGACCCCGGACAACAAAGCGGTGATATTGTCGGCCGCCTACCCCATTTACATTGGCGACTCCGTTATGGGTGCCGTGGTAGTAGAACAGACCACCCACGGGATCCGCACATTGCGCAACCGGGCGCTGGAACAGCTTTTTCACGTTATTCTTGCCGTAATGCTACTCGGTACGCTCGGCTTGCTGATGTTTGCGCACCGTATCTCCAGCCGAATTCGCAATTTACGTGATGATACCGAAGCGGTCATCGACCCCAACGGCAAAATAATTGGCAGCCTGCCGCCATCCCGGCACGGAGATGAAATAGGTGACTTATCCCGCTCATTCAGTGCTGTGTTGAGCCGACTGCAGCAATACAATTCGTATCTTGAGAATATGGCATCCCGCCTTTCCCATGAACTACGTACGCCAATAGCGGTGGTTCGCTCTTCTCTGGATACCCTCGATGAGGTTCAGGATCAGGCCCGGCAACAGGTGTTTTTAAGCCGTGCGCAATCAGGCATAAGCCGACTGAGCAGCATTCTTAACAGTATGAGCGAAGCTACCCGGTTAGAACAGATGATCAGTCAGGAAGACACTGAACGTTTCGATATTGTAAAAGTGGTTGGTGGTTGTGTAGAAGGCTATCAGCATGCGTACCCCCACCGCCAGTTTGTGCTCAGGCTCAGTTGTGAGAAAGTACAGCTCAATGGCTCACCGGATTTGGTTGCTCAAATGCTCGACAAAATCATTGCCAATGCAGTGGAGTTCAGCCAGGCAGAGAGTACTATTGCCCTGCATATGTGGCAGGAACAGCGCACTGTTAAATTGAGTATTACCAATACCGGCCCGTTGTTGCCCAAAGGCATGCATGAGCAACTGACCCAGTCCATGGTGTCAGTGCGCACAGAGGGCAATAATGCCGACGGACCGCCGCATTTAGGCCTGGGGCTGTATATTGCCAATATGATTGTGGCCTTTCACAAAGGTAACATTGTGCTGCAGGATTTACCCGACAAAACCGGGGTCTGTGTGGTAATTTCATTACCCGTTCCCCAGAACTAACCAGAAAAGGCAAAACCATGAGCGAAGCTGATCCGCGGATCGTGGCACTGGAAAAACAGTTCAGCCAGTTACACGTACAATTGTTCGATACTTTCAGTCACGCCCAGTCGGCAGTGATGACGGTGATGCAAACCGGCCGGGATATCGACGAAAACCATGATGATTATACTCAGCTCAAACGAGACTTTGAGGTCACCGTGGCCATGTACCCGGGCAGCGATCAGAGTATGCAACGGAAAATCATAGCCACCAAAGAACTGGCGACAAACCAGCAGACCTCGAATGTCCATTTAACTCAGGTGTGGGCGGCGGCGGTATCAGCCTTATCCTGCGACCGCATGCTGGCGATGATCCCAACCGATTTGCAGGACAATCCCGACGTAGCAGGTGAATTACAGCATAAACGCCGGGAACATCTGGCGATGTGGCAGGAGCGGCTGGAAAATCCTTAACGCCATCAGGCCGGGCTACTTTTTGCCCGGCGCCGACGTCATACTGCTATCCGGCACATTTTTTAGCATCATAAGTTGCTTACGGCGGTGCATCACATAAGCCAGGCGGCGCATGCTTACATTGGTATCTTTTTCATCCTCGATATCCACCCCGAGTAATCGTTCCAGCAGATCCTCCAGTGTGAGAATGCCTTCCAGGCCACCGTACTCATCGACAACCAGCACGATATGCACATGGTTTTTAATAAACTGATCGAAGGTGGAAGACAGCGGCATGGAGCTCAGTACCGTAACCATGCTCATGCGATATTGTGATAACGGGTTGTCGCCATGGCCTTTTGCCTGGGCAACCAGCAGATCAGCACGCATCACAAAGCCGGTGATTTGCTCTGAATCGCCCTCTTCATAAATGGGAATACGAGAGTATTTTATGCTGCCATGTTTATGGAAAAACTCAGTGATGGTTAAGGTTTCCGGTACCGAAAATACCTGTGTACGGTGGGTGATAGCATCTTTCACCGTTAGCTCGTTGAGAGTAAGCAGACTCTTCATAACAGACGCCTCGTGCTCATTGAGTTGGCCTTCCTCGCCACTCAGCTCTGCCATAGCATGCAACTCGGCCCGATTGAGCCCGCGCAACGGGCTCTCTTCCTTGAAGCCTTTAGTCAACCATTCGGACATCTTTACAAAAGGATAGAGCAGAATAACCAGGTACTTCAGGAAATAGGCAGTGATCGGCGCCAGAGCACGCCAGAAAGTTGCGCCCAGGGTTTTGGGGATAATCTCCGAAAAGATCAAAATCAACAGAGTCAGAATAGCCGAAATAAGACCAAGATAAGCATCACCGAAGACGATCGCCGCCTGAGCACCAGCGCCTGCTGCGCCCATGGTATGGGCAATGGTGTTGAGAGTTAAAATGGCTGATAAGGGACGATTGATGTCCTCGGTAAGATGGCGAAGTACCACACCACTGGGCTTCTGCTCTTTTTCCAGAACAGAAATATAGGCTGAAGAAACGCTCAGGATCACCGCCTCGGCGATGGAACACAAGAATGAAAATCCCAGTGCGATAATCACGTAAACGAGCAATAAAATCATGTAAAGCAGTCCATTGAGTCAAGTGTACAAGGGGTATTATGAGGCCTTATCCGGTGGATACAAGCACAGTCAATCGTAACAAACTATCTAATACCAAAGAATAATTAACAAAAACAACCCTCTTTGTTACATTTAACTTACATTCGATGAAAAAGAGGTTCGAATTATGGCTAAAGCTAAATTGTCAGATCAAGTTTCACTGGTGTTGTATTCTGTTTCGTTAATGATCATTACTGCGGGTGTTTTTAACGCATATCTCTAAACGCAAAAGCTCTTTATGAGTGAGCGTTGCTAACACATAAAGTAAAAAGCCGTCAGTTGTACTGACGGCTTTTTTCATCAGGCTGATTGCCGTTTAAATTTACGGATCACCGACCATGATTCGAGCATTACCAGCACACTGACAATCAACACCACCGCGTCTAAAAAGACCAACAGATAGTTGCCATCAAGATAGTACTCTTTTAACTTAATAATCCCCGCCAGGAACGCCATAACAATAACAAAGGTCATGGGCACCAGGGTATAAATCGCCGGGCGCTTCATTTTAATCAGCATCACTGAAATCACCAGCAGGGTCATACTTGCCAGGATTTGGTTGGTAGAACCAAACAATGGCCAGATGATCATACCGCCGCTGCCAGAAGAGCCGCCAGCACCAAAGGCCAGTAACAAACAGCAGGCTACCGCAACCAGAGTCGCTATCACGCCATTTTTCAGTACCGGTAGCTGATAAATTTCACCCCACTCCTGAATAATGTAGCGCTGTAAGCGAACTCCGGAGTCCATAGTGGTACCTGCAAACAACACAACCATTGTAGCCAGGATAGTCGATGAGAACTCTACCGGTAAGCCCCAGCCCTGTTGGATAAGGTTAGCGCCACCTGTGATGAATGCCGCTACCGAGCCATCCCCAAGATGGCTGTATACCTCATGCCACTCTTCTGGTGATGCGGCTAATGCCACGCCGCTGACCGCAACAATCGTCACCAGAGCCAGACAACCCTCACCTACCGCACCAAGGTAACCAACGAAACGGGCATCCGTTTCTTTATCCAGTTGCTTCGAGCTGGTACCCGAAGAAACGATCCCATGAAAACCCGACACCGCGCCGCAGGCAATAGTGACGAACAACAAAGGGATAATACTGGGGGTATCCACCGCTGTCTGGGTATTAAACGCAGGTGCCGTAATATCCGGTAACGACACAAACACCGCTCCATATAGTAAAAACAATCCAACCAGCAACTGCATGCCGTTAATAAAGTCTCTCGGTTGCAGAAGCATCCACACCGGCAGTAGTGAGGCAATGGCAGCATAAATAAACAGAATGATGATCCAGTTGGCATTAGCCGATAAGCCAAACAAGGTATCCGGTAACTCGATAGGAATGTAACTACCGGCAAATACCGAGGCGTAGAGCACAAAGATCCCCACCAGACACATCGGGATCAGGCTAAAATTGCGCTTCAGCAGTTGACCAATAACCAGCGCTACGGCAATTGCCATCCAGGCTGGAAATACCGCGTCGGGCTGGGATACGAAGGATTTGGCAATAACAACGCCGAAAACGGCATTGACCATCAGCAGTACCAGAAATACTACTACCATGAACAGTGAACGGGTGCGCTTACCGATAACATCTTCCGCCAGCGCCCCCATGGACTTACCTTTATGCCGGCTACTGGCCCACAGAGCGCCCATGTCGTGCACGCCGGCAAAAAACATAGTCCCGAAGACGACCCAGAGTACGGCCGGAACCCAGCCCCAGTAAACCGCGATAGCCGGGCCGACAATTGGCGCAGCGCCCGCTACAGAGGTAAAATGGTGTCCCCATAGAACCACTTTGTTGGTGGGAACATAGTCCACACCATCACGCAGTTCGTGAGCGGGCGTTTTGAAATTAGGGTCAAGCTGGAAAATCCGTTCCGCGATAAATTTTGAATAAACAAACCAGCCCAGCAGCATTCCTGCAATACCGAGCAAAACAATTAACACCGAGGCCATTTGTCCACCTTTTATTGTTAATCTACCGGGGCGATAACTTCGCCCGATAATGATTGCGGCTTAAAATAAGGGTCTGACTGACCCTGCTGCGCGATTCTAGCGCTTTTTTATGGGCTCATTGATGTTTTCTTTATAACAATAGACCAATCAACGGCTGAGCAGGATAAATGCAGACACACTGCAGGCTGATACGAAGTCACACCCTGTAATAGTTCAAATTATCCATACGCCATCTTATCAGCAATGATAGTCGTGACGAGTTCACTGTTGGCAGAGAATACCTGCTCAGGGATAATTCCCGCCCCCTATCGAGACTGTCTCATACAACCTTTACAGACATCACAGTACATTCCCCCGCGCTATCCGAGTACGCTTTTGAGCGCGGCCCCACAGCATGTTATCGTGGGTTGATTCGTCCTTTGCGGTGATAGTAAAACATCCACCACGTCATCCCCGCATGCTTTTTAGCAGGGACCCCCTTGCATGCTGTCGTGGCGTTAATACACCTTTTTCGGCAATAGCAAAACATCCACCACGTCATCCCCGCATGCTTTTTAGCGGGCACCCCCTTGCATGGTGTCGTGGCGTTAACACGCCTTTTTCGGCAATATCAAAACATCCACCACGTCATCCCCGCATGCTTTTTAGCGGGCACCCCCTTGCATGGTGTCGTGGCGTTAACACGCCTTTTTCGGCAATATCAAAACATCCACCACGTCATCCCCGCATGCTTTAAGCGGGGACCCCCTGACATGATATCGTGGGTTTAATACGACCTTTCCAACAGGATCGAGTAGGAGGGAGTTTCGCAACTCCCGTCCTCTTATATGGACTCCCTGAAGTAATCAACATCTTTTGAAAAATTAGTAGTAGATGCGCTCTTATATACGGGCTTTAAATGGAGAGCTACTCCTGCCCTTCGATGTATACGCACCAACAGTTCAATTCTCACACACAGTGTTTAGTCACTTGAGAGGACTGGCTGAATTCTGCTGGTTGGTCTTACCATTTATTTTCGCAATTTGTTGATTTACTAACTCTTAGGCTGCTAACAGTATCGGATTGTAATCGTCATTATTCTTTATTAGAGCAACAGCGGTTCTCACCGTTTTATTTGCTAACGCGATGGCAGCAACCTTCTTTCCCCTTCGGTCAACTAACGCCTTCAGCCACTGCTCTTTCACAGTCTTAGGCTCTCTGGATACTGCTTTATTCACTACCGACATTGCTCCCTGATAGAGCAAACTTCGCAATCTTTTATCTGCACAGTTTTTAGAAATATGTCCCAATCGCTCTTTACCGCCGGTCGAATGCTGCTTCGGTGTCAAACCTATGCATGCTGATGCATCCCGGCCTGTATTGAACTCTGTCGCATTTCCCAATCGAACGGTTAACCCCAAAGCAATCAAAGGGCCTACGCCTTCGAGTTTACTTAATTTCTGGCAAACAGGATTATGCCGCGTGTGTTCTGCTATGAGCCTGTCATAACTTTCTATTTGAGTCGTATAGAGTTGTAACATTTGTGACTGCGCAGCCAAAGCCTGACGATAATTCATCGGCAAGCCGTTTTCTGCATCTTCTAAAATGTCAGGCAGCGCAGTGACTAAATGATTTAACCCCTTTGCTATCACAATCCCGAATTCCGTCAACAGTCCTCGTATCTGGTTTGCCAACGCCGTCCTTTGCTCCAACTGCAGCATTCGCACCCGCTCCAGGGCCTGAAGACCCTGTTCATCTTCCTCCATGATGCCACAAGAGTTTATATGAGGTAATTGAGCCGCAATACCGATAGCGTAGGCGTCATTTTTATCTGTTTTTTGCTTTAATTGCAGCCCTTTTACTGCGCGAGGCTGAATGATTTTTACTTGATGACCATGCCGCCTCGCTAAACGCGCCCAGTAATTCGAGCCACCACAGGCTTCCATTGCCACTAACGCTGACACATGGTTTCCCAGAAGTGCTATCAATGCTTTACGACTCATTGCTTTGTTATAATCAATTTTTCCGTCACTGTTGAACTTGCAAACCTGAAAGGAATGCTTTGCAAGGTCAATTGCAATAATTGTATTCTTAATCATGTATGGACCCCTTTGGCTAATTTGACAATTAAGACCGTACCCCTTTCAGGGAAGGGAGTCCATACATCTCACACCACCGGGCATACGGTTCCGTACCACGGCGGTTCCTGTCTGTATTGACCATAGTCAATACCTGAGTCTGTTTCGTTCATCGTGTCGCCGCTTTATCGTTTAGAACTCCGCAAACACCGCCCAGGTTTCCGACCCTTCTTGTATATTTGTCCCGGAGCAATGATTCTTCATTGCCTTGTGTCCCGATAACGCGAGAGCACGCGTGATACCAATTGCATTAATTAATTGACCAAATTTGTCCACTCTCTCCAACAGAGATTTTTGACTCGCTCAACATCCGCAATGAATGTATTCCAGGCACGAGAGACCTGTTCTACTATTTCTTCGTAACCTCGAAATACCCGGTTTGATAAGCAACGCTGCCGTAGCCATTGCCATACCTGTTCCATCGGGTTCAGCTCCGGAGAATAGGCTGGGAGTTTTACGAGACTGACGTTGGTAAATGGGCTGGCCGTGTCGAATGTATGCCAGCCAGCGCCATCCATCACAACAACGGCATGACGCCCAGGCTCTGTCGCTTCGCTGATCAATTTCAGATGCTGCTTCATCACCTCTTTATTGACAAGAGGGCTGATAAGCGCCTGGGTACTGCCATTGCTCGGACACACCGCACCAAAGATATAGCCATAATCGAATTGCTGTTGCTTTACCACTCTTGGTCTGCTGCCCTTCGCAGCCCATATTCTGGACGTCTGATTTTGCTGACCGAATCGTGCTTCGTCTTGGAACCAGACGTCAACGCGATCCAGAGGGAGATGACCTGGAGTGTGAAGGATCGTTTCCAACTGGAAGTTTTTTAAAAGTATCTTGGGTTTGCTGTGATTGTTTAGGGTGTTTAGAGCGGCTGGTTATCCAACTGAAACCGAGCGTATCCATGATGCGGTATACGTTTCGCAACTGATAGTCGATTTGGAAGGTGTCGCTAATGTATTGTCGTACATCCTGTGCAATCAAACGACCTCCCTCCTTTTTAACCGCGTTTTCTTCAATAAAATGTGCGACCTGTTCTCGCTGAGAGACGGAGAGCTGGCAGGGTCTACCCGGACTAGGTTTGGATTGCAGGCCTTCAAGTCCGTGAGCCAGATAGTTGGATACCCATGTATTAACACTGCCTCTGGCAACCCCAAGGTAAGCGGCTATCTGAGTACGTGTTTCTCCTTTCTTGAAATGATACAAAGCTAAATAGCGGGTCCGTAATTGGCCGTTGGATGTCTGCTTTGCTAATTGTTTAAAGTCGTCGGCGGTATGCATATGAAAATCACTCGAATATGAATACTGCCATTAGATCAAACTTTTAAGGCAATTGGTATAAGCTATACGCGGTTTCTCGCTCTGATGCCTGGTGTCGTCGTTCCTATGTGCAGTTACCTAACGTCGAAGCTTGGCGAACCCACCGGAATACAATTTGTTGATTCCACCAAAATAGAGGTATGCCACATCATTCGCGCTAAGAGAAATAAAGTGTTTGAAGGCATAGCCCAGCATGGCAAAGGCACAATGGGCTGGTCGTTTGGATTTAAACTACATTTGATCATCAATCACCTGGGCGAAATCGTGGCTCTTAAACTCACAAAGGGCAACGTGGATGACCGAAAACCAGTGGCAGAAATGGCCGACTCGCTTTTTGGTAAACTCTACGGGGACAAAGGTTATATCAGCAAAGCACTGTCTGGAGAGCTATTGGACAAAGGCGTTGAGTTGATCACAACGGTTCGCAAGAACATGAAGAAAAAGTTCATATCCCTGTGGGACCGGGCTATCTTAAAGAAGCGATTCATCATTGAGACGGTGAACGATCAATTGAAGAACATTTCTTACATCGAACACTCACGACACCGCAGCATGCACGGGTTTATGTTGAATTTGCTCGGCGGACTCATCGCCTACTGTTTAAAAGAAGAAAAGCCATCATTGGGTTTGACGTCTCAGGAGTTTGAGCTATTAGAGAGCAACAATCTAATGCTGGCTTAACCAGATCTGAGGTTAATTAGAGTAACATTCTGGGTTTTGCGAGAACCCCATGCCTAATTCAAAACGCCTCACCATACTCCACGAAGCAGAAATTAACGATTTATATGGCGTTCCCAGCCTTTCACTGGAAGAAAAACGTGTCAGTTTTGCTCTGAATGACCTGGAGCAGGACGTTATAAAATCCATTAGAGCTCGTAATCATAAGTGCTATGCCATTGCACTGCTGGGTTACTTTAAGATCAAACCCATCCAACTCAATCCGACTTACAAGGAATTGAAAGAAGACCTAACCTTTGTTGCTGAAGAATATTTCCCTAAATTTAAAGTCCCTCGCTTCAGTGTTAACGGCAAGCAGAAAACACGTATCTACAACAAGATCCTTAGTCTGCAGAACTTTGAGGCTTGGGATGCAAAGCAACATCAGGAACCGCTCATTAGCCATTTACAGCAAGTTGCTAAATCTTGGATCGAACCACGCTTTTTATTTGACGCCTGCACCGAATACCTTGCTCGAAACCATATCGCTATCCCAAAATATACCTCACTTCAGCGTATTATCAGCGGTGTTTTTCAAGCTAGTTGTCGCCTAAAGATTAAATTACGCCACCTTCTTTTCTGTTGTTTCTGACTTATGCTTTTCAGGGTTTAAATGCACCGGTGTTTGATGCTCCCAGTTTCTGGTTCCGGCTGAAAATCGGTTGGGATTCCGGGCCTTGGCTTGCTTATAAACGGTATCTCGCTGGCGTAATATCGCTTTGTCCTCACCACTATGGCGCTGCTGTGGGGTGACAAACTTTATCCCACTGTGCAAGTGCTGGTGATTATACCAAGCGACAAATTCTGTCACCCAGGTCCTGGCGGCATGTATATCTACAAACGCATGTTCAGGGTATTCAGGGCGGTATTTCAAAGTTTTAAACAAGGATTCTGAATACGGATTGTCGTTGCTCACACTGGGCCTGCTAAAGGACGGTACTACGCCCAACTCTTGTAATGTGGCCAGCATGGTGGCGCCTTTCATCGGGCTACCATTGTCCGAATGCAGGGTAACCTGATGGGGTTTTATGTCTTCCCGCTGACAGATGTCCACCAGTAAATCTGCAGCCAATGCGCTTAACTCCAGATGATGTACCTGCCAGCCCACAATTTTTCGACTGTAAATATCCAACACCAAATACAGGTAAACAAACACACCTCGTACCCGAGTGGGCAGATAGGTAATATCCCAGGTATAAACCTGATTAGGCGCGACGGCCGTGAGTGCCCTTGGGGCAATATGTACTCTGGTGGGGCGGCTTCGCTGGCGATGCATGAGTTGATTGGCTGCATGTAAAACACGATAAAACGTCGATTCCGAGGCGATATAGAGTCCTTTGTCTGCCAACAAAGGGACAATCTTACTCGGTGGCAAATCAGCATATTCCGATGCATTGGCAGTGGCAATCACACGCTGGCGCTCTAGCTCGCTGAGGCGGTTGGCCGGTGATTGTTGGCGCAAGGGGCGTTTATCTGCGGTGTTGCCTGTGTGTTGCCAACGCTGCAAAGTCTTACTGCTAATACCCAGTATTTCACAGGCCTTGTGCTGGCTTGCACCGTCATTCTGCGCTTCACTGACCAGCTGTATCAGGTTGTCACGTTGCGTACTCACTGTGAGCCGTCCTCGTCGTTGCCCCATATTGCCTGCACTTTTTTTTGGAGCACCAATAACGCAGCGGTTTCAGCCAACGCCCTGTCTTTGCGGTTAACTTCTTTTTTTAGTGCATTAATCTCGTCTTTGAGGCGCTTCACATCTGACTTCATGGTGATATCTTGATGCTGCCCTTTACCGGTGGCGAAATCCTCTTTCCATTGCTTAACATGGTGAGGGAATACGCCTTGCTTACGGCAATATTCTGCACGGGCGTCATCCTTCAAACCGGCACACGCAATGACCAATTCTAAGCGATCTTCTAATGTGGGGTTCTAGGGATTTCCCCCTCTAAAGTAACATAGAACGCTACAGCTCTTGTATTATAAGGTCTGTGGCGATGGGTTACATTCACGGCTAGCGCATTTTAATCCCAGATTCTAAAAGGGTTGAGCGGTAATCATCATCCAGCGCAGCCATTTTCCTTTTGGCTTTCATACTCGCTGTTTTTGTTTCATCTTGTTTAAATAAGGCCATGGCTATTTTTCGCATGACATTGAAGACCAGTGCGCCGTGTCCTTTACGGATCCTTGACTCGTCTTCTCTGAACGTCATATCCAACACCCAATGCATACTCTCGACTTGCCAATGGCTGCGTACACAATTTAAAGCTTGCTCTGCATTTAAACCCAGAGAGCTCACGTACCAGCGTGTTTCAACGCTATCAGTGTTTGTCGATTTTTCATGTATTTTTGATGTCACTTGAATAACGCTTTTTAGGCCGCTCCATTGATACTGTTTAGTTAGCCAGTTTTTCTGGATGAGTAGTTGCTGACAGGTTCTGGTTTCAATGCGCCCATGGCCTGCATTGATTTCTGTATGCGTCGAGTACACCTCGTCTGATAAGCCCTCCCGCACACTTTTATGCCACCACGCCGCCAGCTCTGCCTGCATACCTGAGTGATTGCCTTTAAGTGCCAAAATGTAATCGGCTTTTTGCTTCACAATTTGCAAGGCTATTTCACGCTGACATCCCATGGCATCCAAGGTAATAATACTGTTTTCTATTTCCAACATGCTCAGCAATTCAGGAATGGCAGTGATTTCATTGGTTTTGTTATCGACGGCCACTTGCCCGAGCACGAGTTGATGCTGACAACTCCAGGCGCTGACCGCATGCAGCGCGTTGTTTCTCTCTTTGGTGGAAAACGAACGACGGGCGGTTTTACCGTCAATCGCAATCACACCACACCCTGTTTCTTCAATAAGCGAGGATATCCACGCTTGAAAGGCTTTCTCGATTTCAGCGGGTTTTAATCGGCAAATCACCCGTGCAATGGTATCGTGACGTGGGATCCCTGCTTCAAAGGGCCGGTATTTGCGTAGCCAGTCAAGCTTGATATGACCAAACTGCTCAATGTCTTCCCAGCCTTCACTGCCTGACATTACCGCACTTATCGCCAGTAACAAGATGTCGAGTAAGTTATGTTTTTTACAGCGTTCAATACGCGGATCAGAAATGGGGGCAAAATGTTTCAGGAAAGTCGGGCTCATCAAAGTGACCAAGTAAGTGATTAGACCTCGATCTGATCGTCACTTAGGCTAAAAGTTCAATTTATAATGATCTTGCCGTGCTGGCCCCGGTGGGCCACTGTCTGAACCGGCATAGGTCTCTCACCAAAACCACCCGCACCGTAATCAAGCGCCACGGTATTCCGAACACTGAACTGATCCGGACCTATCTCGGGCTGATTACGCTGGGCCAGAGTGACTTCGAGGCGGCAAGTCCGGACTGGCTCTGGGATGACCCCAGCCTTGAGCTTCTGCAGTCCAGTGGTGCACCGATCTCGCCTCTGAAGATGGGCCATGTAGCCCTGAATATGGACGCTTTTCCCGTGGACAACAGCCACACCAGCAAGGAAGGTGTCAGCTACTCCTATACAAGAGGTATAACATCTATGCGCCGATACGCCACCCGGCCAAACATCGTCGCCTGAGGACCGTGTGATGCAGAAACTGATGTATATGGCCTGCCGCCCCTGACTCACAGCGGTCGGCAGTGACTACTGCGAGTTAGCCGTCACTGTCCGCGCTTTGTCGTTTATCGCGACATTTATAGAGGTCTCGCCTCTTCCGGATAAGTCATTCAATCCGATTACTGACTTGATATCACCCGGTAAACCATCCCAGGGCCATCGACTATTGTCTGGACGCCATCCCCTGGTCGCAAAATGATCAATCTCAGGCGACTGGCCGTCCTTGACCTGCACATTATGGGCATCAACAACAACTTGATGTTAACTGAACCTTGGTGTAAATTGGCCTGAATGGTGCCCGGGCAAATATAGTGAGGAGCGGAGTCACCCAGAGCACGTTGTTGTCGAATAGCCTGGGCATGTTTTTTTCCAATCAAGAAACCTGAACCCGCCCCTGAACCGAGGAAGCTGCCATGACAAAAGCAAGACTGTTTTTTATTGCCATCGGCGTTTTTTACATCATCAACCTCATTGGCACGCTGCCCTTTAGCACCTTGGGCTTGTTTGGCACGATGTACCCAGGCGTCGAACTGCACGTGGATGAACCGATCTTCACCTTGCTGCAAGATGCCTGGGCCATTGTCGGTCTTCAGTTGGGTGCCATCGGGGCCGTCGCCTTGTGGGGCGCGCGCGATCCGGGTCGCTATGAGGCCGTCATTCCAGTGGTCATTGCAACGGAAGTTGTCGATGGCCTCTGGGATTTTTACAGCATCGTATGGAGCCACGAAGCTTTGTGGTTCGGGCTTGTCACGCTGGCGATTCATTTGATTTGGATTGGCTGGGGCTTTCGTGTCTGGCGTACCCTGCGTCGAAACCGCTGAAATCTGCTTGAATGACTCTTCAGCGACCGATCAATACCCGACCAGATGGATTCTGGCTGCATTTGGGAAAGTTTTGTGTCCGCACGGGCAAAGTCAAATCTCCACCTCCCTGTGCGGCATTGGAAATATTTCCTGTCCGCATCGAAGGCAATGACGTGTCAGTCGACTTCGAAAGAGGGTATCTGACGCCATGATCGAAACCATAGGGGGCGGCTCGGTGCGCTTTCACTGACTTTTCCGGAAATTCTGTATATGACGAAAAAAATCAAATGCGCCCTGATCGGCCCCGGCAACATCGGCACCGACCTGTTGGCCAAGCTGCAACGCAGCCCGGCATTGGAGCCGGCCTGGATGGTCGGCATCGACCCAGAATCCGACGGCCTGAAGCGTGCCCGAGAGATGGGCATCAAGACCACCGATGACGGTGTCAATGGGTTGATTCCCCACATGCAGGCCGACGGCGTGCAGATCGTCTTCGACTCCACCAGTGCCTACGTGCATGCTGACACCAGCCGCAAGGTCAACGCCGAAGGCGCCCTCATGATCGACCTCGCGCCCGCGGCCATCGGTCCGTTCTGCGTACCGCCGGTCAACCTCAAGGAACATGTCGGCAAAGGCGAGATGAACGTCAACATGGTGACTTGCGGAGGCCAGGCCACCATCCCAATGGTGGTGGCCGTCAGCCGTGTGCAGCCGGTGGCCTACGGCGAAATCGGCGGGACCGGGCACTCGCAAGAACATTGATGAATTCACCCGCACCACCGCCAGCGCCGTCGAAAAGGTGGGCGGCGCGAAAAAGGGCAAGGCCGTCATCATCCTCAACCCGGCCGAGCCGCCACTAATCATGCGTGACACCGTGCACTGCCTGCTGGAGAGCGAACCCGACCAGCAAAGGATCATCAAGTCCATCCACGCCATGATCAAAGAGGTGCAAAAGTACGTGCCCGGCTACAAGCTGGTCAACGGCCCGGTGTTCGCCGGCAAGCGCGTCTCGGTCTACCAGGAAGTCGAAGGCCTGGGCGACTACTTGCCCAAGTACGCCGGAAACTTCGACATCATGACCGCAGCGGCCGCCCGCACCGCCGAGATGTTTGCCGAGGAAATCCTCGCCGGCCGGCTCACACTCAAGCCCGTTCGCGCCTGAACCAAACAGGAGAACCACCATGAAGCTACAAGACAAAAAAGTCTCCGTTCACGACATGACGCTACGCGACGGAATGCGCCCCAAACACCACCTGATGACGCTCGACAAGATGAAGAGCATTGCCAGCGGCTTGGACGCCGCTGGGGTGCCGCTGATCGAAGTCACCCACGGCGACGGCTTGGGAGGCTCCTCCGTCAACTACGGTTTTCCGGCACATAGCGACGAGGAATACCTGGGCGCAGTCATTCCGCTGATGAAACAGGCCAAGGTCTCGGCCCTGCTGCTGCCCGGCATCGGCACCGTCGATCACCTGCTGATGGCCAAAGACCTGAGCGTGGCCACCATCCGTGTGGCGACCCATTGCACCGAAGCCGATGTGTCTGAGCAACACATCACCAAGGCCCGTGCGCTGGGCATGGATACCGTGGGCTTTTTGATGATGGCACACATGGCCAGTCCGGAAGAGCTGGTGAGTCAGGCCAAATTGATGGAAGGCTATGGCGCCAACTGCATTTATGTGACAGACTCGGCAGGCTATTTGTTGCCTGAGGGCGTGAAAGCCCGTCTGAGCGCGGTGCCCGCGGCCCTCAAGCCCGGGACCGAACTGGGTTTCCACGGCCATCACAACCTGGCCATGGGCGTCGCCAACTCGATCGCAGCAATTGAAGCCGGTGCAAATCGCATCGACGCGGCGGCCGCAGGCCTGGGCGCTGGTGCTGGCAACACGCCGATGGAGGTGTTCATCGCCGTGTACGCCCGCATGGGGATTGAAATCGGGGTCAATGTGTTCAAGATCCAGGACGTGGCCGAAGACCTGGTGGTACCGATCATGGACCACATCATCCGCATCATCCGCATCGACCGCGACTCGCTCACGCCGGGCTATGCCGGGGTCTATTCCAGCTTTCTGTTGTTTGCCAAACGCGCCAGTGCGAAGTATGGCGTGCCTGCGCGCGACATCTTGGTCGAGCTGGGACGGCGCGGCATGGTGGCGGGCAGGAAGACATGATCGAAGACACCGCCATGACCATGGCGCGTGATCGTGGGTTGACCTTAACCTCCGTATGAAATCAAACCCAGCGCAGTATGAATCACTCCACCTGACTTGTTTGCACACCATTCAGGGGTTCTAGGGAAATGGGATGGACTCCCCTCACAATCGGCATCGATGTGCCATGATTAAGGTAAATATCGTTAATCAATGAGGAGAGTCCTATGACTATTATGCGTATTGGGGTGGATTTAGCCAAGAATGTTTTTGATGTGCATGGTGTTGATGAGCATGAAAAACCAGCACTTCGAAAGACGATAAAACGTGCCGACCTTTTACCGTTTTTTGTTCATTTACCGCCTTGTATTGTCGCAATGGAAAGTTGCGGCAGTGCTCATTACTGGGCCAGAGAATTAATAAAATTAGGCCATACGGTGAAGTTGATAGCTCCACAGTTTGTGGCACCGTATCGCAAAGGGAATAAGAATGACCAGAATGATGCACAGGCAATATGTGAAGCTGCTTCCCGGCCTGATATGAGGTTTGTAGCGATAAAAGACGAAGAGCAACAAGCTATATTGGCGATGCACCGAATTCGCGCTCTTCTGGTCTCGGAACGCACAGCGTTAGTCAACCAGATTCGGGGGCTATTGATGGAATTTGGCGAAGTGCTGCCTCTGGGACGTGAAAAGCTACGCATGCTACTGCCCGAGTTGCTGGAGGATGCAGAAAATGGATTGCCACACCTGCTTCGAACATTGATCCACAGACAATATAGACGCCTGTGTGACCTGGACAGTGAAATTGCACAGTATGAACGTGATATTACAATACAGGTGCAACAAGATGAGGACGCAAAACGCTTGATGGAAATTGAAGGTGTGGGTCCGCTGACTGCGTCTGCGTTGTTAGCCAGCGTGGGTGATATTGGGCAATTTAAAAACGCCAGACAGTTTACCGCATGGTTAGGATTAGTTCCCCGGCAATGGTCTTCAGGAGGAAAGAATCGTTTAGGCAGAATTACAAAACGAGGCGATGTTTATTTGCGAACCTTATTGGTACATGGAGCTCGTGCTGTCATGCGATTTGTTGAGAAGAAAAGTGATCGAAAGAGCTTATGGGTCAAAGCAGTTAAAGAACGACGTGGTTTTAACAAAGCAGCCGTAGCGCTGGCCGCTAAACACGCAAGGATAATTTGGTCAATATTGTCGAATGGCACCGCATACCGCGTTATGCCAGCGCGATAAACACAAGTTAAAGCAGTCGATTCAGGGTATAGAGTAAAGAGTTGCAAAGAGTATGACATGATGGCACAACAGGTTGAACCGACGACAGCTAAACCTGCGTTCGCACCGGGCCATAATAGGCCGTTAGGGAAATTAGGCGCTGTCGAGCGGATCTCCATCAGGGTCCCTGTCGAGAAAAGACAGATTATGAGGCCGGATACAAGCAAGCAGTTAAACCGATAGTGCCAGCAGTTATCTCTTGCAAAACGAGGGGAGTCCATACAAGATGCGAATAAGTCCCCGATGTGAGATCATAGCTGCATAGTAAATCACAGCCATTACCGCCCATGAGCCAACAGTTAACTTTTGCCGATAGTGAGTTTTCCAGCAAGCGCCGCCAGACTCGTAAAGAGATATTCTTATCCAGAATGGATAAACTGCTGCCGTGGCCTCAACTGCTGGAAGTGATTGAACCCTTTTATCCTAAAGCTGGCAATGGTAGACGTCCGTACGCGCTTGAGACCATGTTTCGCATTCATTGTATGCAGCAATGGTATAGCCTCGGTGATGAAGCCATGGAAGATGCGTTATATGAAATTGCCTCGATGCGTCAGTTTGTGCAACTGTCATTGGATAAAGCCATTCCAGACCGCACTACCATTATGAACTTTCGGCACTTGCTGGAAAAGCACAAGCTGACTCGCAAATTATTCAAAACGGTCAACCAATGGCTGTCTGACTGCGGTGTGATGATGACGCAGGGTACACTGGTGGATGCGACGATTATTGAAGCACCCAGCTCCACTAAAAACAAAAAGAATGAACGAGACCCTGATATGCATCAGACCAAGAAAGGCAATGAATGGCACTTCGGTATGAAAGCCCATATTGGTGTGGATGCCAAGAGTGGCCTCACCCATACGCTGGTGACCACCGCCGCAAACGAGCATGACCTGAACCAGTTGAAGAACCTGTTGCATGGCGAAGAAGAATTCGTTTCCGGCGATGCTGGTTATCAGGGCGCAGAGAAGCGGGAAGAGCTCAAAGATACGAATGCAGAATGGCTTATTGCCGAACGCCCCGGTAAAGTCCGGGCCCTGAAAAAGCATCCCCGCAAAAACAAAACAGCCATCAAAATTGAATATCTGAAAGCCAGCATTCGAGCTAAGGTGGAGCATCCGTTTCGGATCATTAAATGCCAGTTTGGTTTTATCAAAGCACGGTACAAAGGACTGATGAAAAATAACTCACAGTTAGCCATGCTATTCACCTTGGCGAACCTGTTTAAAGTAGACCAAATGTTACGACGACAGCCAAGATCTGTCTGAAATCCAGGAATAGCCCGGACTAGGGGCGAAATCCGGCCTAAAACGCCAGTATATTGACCGAAATTGGGAATTTAAGGTTCAAAATTTAAGCTATTGGGGTTCTAGGGATTTTCCCCTCTAAAAAGACATAATCCTCTGTAGACCACACCAATAAATGGCTGCGGAGGTGGGTTACTACTTATAAGTGTGGCAAATTAGGTAAATATCGTACATTTAATACGGAACAGCCCTGATATGGCCATCAAAAACGAAATTACTATTCTCACGAGAGCAGAACAGGCAGATCTTTATTCCCCACCCATTTTTTCAATCGAAGAACAACGTCTGTACTTTTCTCTGAACGATGCGGAATTGGCAGTTTTTCGGTCAATTCGTCTCAGAGCTCATAGATGTTACTTTGTCGCGATTTTGGGATACTTCAAATCAAAGCCCGTCATCCTAGATATCGCTTACTCGCAGGTTTCTAAGGATTTAATGTTCATCAGTAAAGAGCTGCTTGGCGGCAAGGGGCTCAGACCATTCACTCCCTCACAAAAACAAAAAGATCGACTCTACGCAAAAGTATTAGACCTTGCTGGTTATCACAAATGGGACGAAAGTCAGCACTTCAATTCTCTTTTCGACCACCTTGTTCAGGTGGGCAATGCCTGGCTGGAGCCGCGTTACCTCTTTGATACTGCTATTGAATTCCTAACCAGTCACAGCATTGCTATCCCTAGGTACACCGTACTCCAGAGACTGATAAGCAGAGCGATGCAGCAGGTCAGAAAAGACCTGGCGCACCAACTTAATCAACTCACCAGTCCTGAACTTCACGTCTTTCTGGACAGCATAACAGCCATTGATGACGGACTAAGCCTGAACCAGCTCAGAGGCGGTGCAAAAAGTCTGACCGTACCTGAACTTAAAAAAGAGCTTGCCCTTTATCATCAGTTAGCGCCATGGCGCACGCAAATCAATGGCGTTATCGATGGGCTTAATCTGTCTCTTAAAAATCGACAACACTTCGGTGAGCTCATCAACTATTACGGTAGTAAACTCAAACGATTCAAACGCGCACAGCAGCATCTATGGTTGCTATGTCACCTGACAGAGCGGATACAACTGGCACTGGAACGGTTAACTGATGGGTTCATTTACCATATCCGCAAGCAACAAGAAGCTGCCAACACCTTTGCACAACAAGCAGTGTTCCTGTCCTGGCAGTCAGCCGCGGACAATGTCACGAAAGCGGCAGAGTTACTGCATCTGTTTGTGGATGAGAACATTGATGATAATCAACCCTTCTCAGTAGTCAGACAACAGGCATTGAAGGTCATGAATGACAGGGATATCCAGACCCTCTGCCTTTACCTGAAAAAACAGAAACGGACCGTGGAAGAGTACCAGTGGCAACATTACGATGAACAATGCAATCTCCTGGAGCAACTGTTAAGGCAGGTGTTTTTGTGCCTTGAATGTGAGGCCGGTAAAGGCTCAGAAGCCGTCGTCGCCCAACTTCAACAGATGCAGACGGAAATCGCATTCGGTGGACCACTGAAGACGATGGATACGTCGCTCATCCCGAAAAAGCACCTCCCATGGTTGGTTAAACAGGATAACGTTAACCCGCAACGTTACGAATGGCTGCTCTACCGGCAGTTAACCTCACGACTGAATGGACGCATTTATTTGCCAAATGTTACCAAATACCGCGCACTGGAAGACGACCTGATCCCCCAGACATCGCAGGATACCTTGCTGGCCTCATCAACACTGGACAGACTAAAACAGCCCGCAGAGTTATTGTTACAGGAGAAACAACACCGGCTGGAAAGTGCACTCAAAGACGTTGCTCTCCATATTGATGAGGGAGACAATCGAAATGTGATCATGAAAAATCGTACCGGTACCCGCTGGCGTCTGCCGACCAAAAGCGCTACATCTCTGGTCAACAATCCCTTTTTTAAGCGAATGCAACCGGTCGGTATCGCGGATGTACTGCGGTATGTAGAGCGCGAAACCGGGTTCATGAAATGTCTGACTCATGTACTTCCGATACAAAAACAAGGGTTCACTCATCAGGATGATTTACTGGCCATTCTGATTGCCAACGCCACTCACCGTGGTGTGTATGGCATGGCGCAGATCTCCGATCGAAGCTATGAACACCTGAGTACGGTGCAGGCCAACTATATCCGGCCTGAAACGCTGCATGACGCCAGCGACGTGATCAATAATGCGGTTGCAGCGCTACCCATCTTCCGCCACTACCATATTCAGGAGGACCAGCTGCATGCCAGTGCGGATGGTCAGAAATTCGAAACCCATCTGGAAACCTTTAAAACCCGGTACTCCTCTAAGTATTTCGGCACCAACAAAGGGATCACGGCCATGACACTGGTGGCCAACCACAGCGCCCTCAATGCTCGGATCATCGGTTCCAACGAGCACGAATCACACTATATTTATGACCTGTTACAATCCAACAGCAGTGAAATCAAACCTGACGTACTCTCAACAGATACACACGGTGTCAATCATGTTAACTTCGCCTTACTGGATCTATGCGGTTACAGTTTTGCACCGCGATACGCGCAGTTCAGTAGTGTCATCAATGATCTGTTTGATGTGACTGAAAGTGAACAAGGCAGCACCATACTGGCGCTAAAGAAGCCTATCAGAACGAATGTTATTACAACGGGATGGCAAGATATCAGGCGTATTGTTCTGTCACTTCAGACAAAGCGAACGACACAGGCAATGCTGGTAAGAAAGTTGTCTGGTTATCCTTCGGGGCACCCGACATTACAGGCGCTGACGGAGTATAATCGACTGGTCAAAGCGCAATATTTACTGGATTACATAGACAATGCCAGTTTGCGGCAGTACGTTCAGCGTGCCCTGAACCGGGGAGAAGCATGGCACTTCCTTAGACGAGCCATTGCGTCGGTGAATGGTGATCAGTTCCGTGGCAAAAACGAGTCTGAAATCGCTATCTGGAATGAATGCGCAAGATTGCTTGCCAACGCGCTCATCTACTTCAACTCCGCGATACTGAGTCATCTGCTGGGACACTTTGAAGCGAGAGGAGATGAAGAGAAAGCGGGTATCACTCGTGCTGTTTCGCCCGTTGCGTGGCAAAATATCAACTTAAGCGGAACGTATAACTTCACTAATACTGGGAAATTGCCCAATATTGGCGAAATAACAAGGCCGATAGTGGATGATTAGGCTCCAAGCTGAAAGTAAACCACCTCCGCAGCCATTTATTGGTGTGGTCTACAGAGGATTATGTCTTTTTAGAGGGGAAAATCCCTAGAACCCCATCGTGGCGACTGTCTGAACGCCTCGCGGCATTCTCTGCCCGCTGTTCGTAGCGTTCCCTTCGTGCTTCCTGCTTCGCCTCATAAGCGTTTAAAGGTCTGTTTTCTTGGTCGTTCTCTGTGGTCTTACTCATCTTTTTTTCCTCTTTTTTAGGCCATTGGCCGGTTGCGCATGCAACCGGGACTAGGCCCGCGCCAATAAGCGGAAAGGGGAATGGTCAAGACCTCGAACGGTCGGAGGGGAATCACCCACGCGCAGCTTGCCTGCGGGCGCGAAAGCGTCCTGCAACGGAACGCAGTGAAGAGAAGGATGGGGAGACCGACCGGGCGACTCGCCTTGGGTCTTTACCAGGGGACGCTCGCCAGCGTCCCAATGGGCTTAGTGATCGTTACCGGATGGCGGAGACTACAGGCTCCGTGGCGCAGCCATAGAGCACGACCCAACGGGAAAGCCTATGATCCATGACATATTTGCAGATGAATTTTGCTTAGTTGTTCGACTATGATGTTGGCTAAGTTTCGATTTCGGCAGACAGAAGATTTTGGATAGCACGCATTTCGTCATCGCTGACCGCTGGGAACAACGGGCGCTTGGCTAGAAAGGTGTATTTGCGGGGGTTTATTAGATAGTAATATCTATAGAGCACGACCGGTGGGCCAAGCTCAGGCCGCACTCTTGATCTAAGGAAATTGTTCCTAAGTGGGGCTCATCTGAAGAAGGGGTTTCCTCATCTTAGTTATCTCTACTGGGTCGGAAAGCCAGTTCTTGTAGCTTTCAAATACAGCCGCAGTGTAGGGTTGGCCCGTCTCCGGGCCTCGGATGATGCGTGAACCTTTTAAGCCTGGGTGGAATTCGGCAATGTTGCCGAAATCCGCCCATGCATTCCACACGGTTTCCTGGTTGGCGTCCATATCATGGACAAGTGTTACTGCTGGCATAATATGCTCCTTAGAGGTGCCGTTAGACAGACTCAGGTAAGCCGGTGAAGTTACGGATCATTGCTTCGATGTCCGCTTCTGGAAGATTCTTTTCGGCATCGATGAACTGCTTGGCGGTTGCCCCAACGATATTGCTGAAAGCGGGAGCTGGGTCCGTCAGTGTGTCGATAATGGCTGTCACCACATCAGAAACCGACGTGATCCCTTCGTGCTGACCGGCTTGGATGCCTTTGGTCAGGTCGCGTCGCAGAGGCTCGAAAGGTTCCGCCGGTGTGGCTGTGACTTTGACCGACTGATCGGCGGTGCCAGTGTCAACGCCGGCTGGGACGATGTTGGCCACTTGCACACCAAAAGGCAGCACTTCGGCTCGTAAAGAACGGCTGTAGCCTTCTAGGGCGTATTTGCTGGCACAGTAGGCCGACATGAAGGGCAGGGCGATACGGGCGGGCAGTGATGTCACATTGACGATGTGACCCGCACGCTGTTCGACCATCGTTCCGGTGGCGGCTTTAATGACATTCAGTGCGCCAAAGAAATTCACCTCGAATTGGGCGCGGATTTCGTCAATCGACGTTTCTTCCGATGCGCCCAACAGATGATAGGCGACATTGTTGACAACGGCGTCCAGGCGACCTTCCTTACTAACGATCTGCTCGACCGCTGCCACGCTATCGTCATAATCAGTGACATCAAATTTAAGGTGGCGGTCGTCATTTTCATCACCGCTACGCGAGCAACCATAGACAATGTGTCCCTGGTTTTTCAGTTCATCGGCCAGCGCTTTGCCGATACCGCGAGACGTGCCAGTGATGAAGATAACTTTTGATTGTGTAGTCATGGGATTTTCCTATTGTTGAGGGTTGTTTAGGGTTTAGGTCTCACAAGCTGGCGAAGTGCTGCCAGCTTTGATGAGTGTTCTGTTTGCACCCAATTGAGGTGCGGTTGTATCGATCAGTGCAGAAGCTGACTGATCGTTGGTAAAACTGTTTATTTGCATCGTTTTCATGGATGGGTTCCTGTGTCCGGATGTACCTAGCCCGAAAAATTCATAAAAAAAGGCGAACCTTGCTCAACCCATTGATATAATGGGAGTTACGACAATAACGCTTCGGAAGAAGCTAAACAAGGTTCGCCCATGTCCAATTCTATCCCAACTCAACTGCGCTTTCCTCCCTTTGCCGGCTTTACCGTGCGAGCTGATTTTGAGGGCGGGGCTTTGTCATCCGACTTTGGCCCCCTGCTGCTGCGAGGTGTCGACCAACAGATTGGCCTGATCCATCGATTGGCCCAGGCCATCGACGACCGCCGTCATGCCTCTTATATCGACCACTCGCTTGATGATCTGCTGACCCAGCGGATCTTCCAGATCGCCTGTGGCTATGCCGATGCCAATGACGCCAACACCCTGCGCCGTGACCCGATGTTCAAGCTCGGCACCGAACGCAAGCCGCTTGAGCCAGAGCAGGATCTGGCCAGCGCACCGACCTTCTCGCGCCTGGAAAATGCCGTTAACACCCGCGACCTTTACCGTCTCGCCGAGGCCTTTGTAGAGCAGTTTGTCGCCAGCTACGCCAAGCCTCCAGAGATGATCGTGCTGGACATGGATCACTCCGAAGACCAGACCCACGGCCAACAGGAACTGGCGTTTTATAACCACCATTACCAGAGTCACTGCTACCTGCCACTGTTTCTGTTTGAAGGTCTGTCGGGCAAGTTCATTACCGCGGCACTGCGCCCCGGCAAACGCCCGACGGGGGCAGAGAACGCAATGATCCTCAAGCGGGTGCTCAAACGGCTGCGCCAGCATTGGCCCGAGACCCGCATCCTGCTGCGTGGTGATGCTCATTTTGCCAACGTGGAATTGATGCAACTGGCGCTCGACGATCCGTACACCGATTTTCTGTTCGGCCTGGCCGGCAACAGCCGTCTGAAAAAACTGGCCGAGCCACACCTGCAATCCACCCGGCGGCTGCACGATACCCGCTGCCATAACGCTCGCCTCGCGGAACAGGCCCCGCCGCAACGCTCGCGCACCTTCCACGAGATCGATTATCAGGCCCGTTCCTGGCCACAGGCGTTTCGCACTGTCCTGAAAGCCGAAACCATGGCCCTCGGCGATAACCCCCGCTTCGTCGTCACCTCCCTGGAAGAGTCAACCCCGGAAATACTGTACGCCGAGCTGTATTGCGCCCGGGGCCAGGACGAGAATTTCATCAAGATGATGAAAAACGACCTGGCCAGCGACCGCACCTCGGATTGCCGCTTTGCGGCCAACCACCTGCGCCTGTTTTTCTCCTGTGCCGCCTATGTGCTGCATCACGCCTTGCGCGCCGAACTGTTGCAAGGCACCGAGTTGTCCCAGGCCCAGCCCTCGACGGTCATCATCAAGCTGTTCAAGCTGGCCGTACGGGTGGTGCAGTATAAAGATCGCATCAAGCTCCACCTGCCAAGTAGCTGCCCGGTCAAGGCCCTTCTGCACACAGTCACCGAACGGTTATATCGCCTGCCTCGGCCCAGGTTAAACACCGGCTGAGCCGCCGTCGGCGCTCACCGCCATCCCGGCCCTCGGGAGGCTTTGGCACGCCTGGGCGTCGGAATTGATCAAATAGCAATCAATTTGAGCGGGTGAGTTGTCTGCTCGGAAGCGAAACCCGGCCAATTAATAAGAACGGATCTCATGGTCGGGTGAGATGGACGTTTCGGCTACAGGATTGGGTGGCAATTTGGCGCTTTTATGAAACATCCGGGCTAACGAGTAACGCGCTGAAAATGGCTTATGAGAGCCGTGGACGCCCCAAAGGCGTCATGTTCCATAGCGATCAAGGCAGTCATTATACGAGCCGTAAGTTTCGCCAAACGCTTTGGAAGTGCCGAATAAAGCAAAGTTTAAGTCGACGTGGTAACTGCTGGGATAATGCACCAATGGAGCGGTTTTTCCGAAGCTTGAAGATTGAATGGATGCCAACTTATGGATATCGCTCTTTTTTACAAGCGCAGCATCACATTGTGAAATATTTAATCGGGTATTACAGCCAGCTTCGACCGCATCAGCATAACGGTGGAATGAGCCCAAATATGGCCGAGCAAAAATACTGGATTAACTATAAGCCGGTGGCCAGTTTTTCTTGACCACTACAGTATTGTCTGCTTTACTTAGTGTCTGCAGTCTTTAGAGGCTATTCATCCTTTAGAGTTTATTCATCTTTTAGAGACTATTCATCACCTGTGTCACAGGAACGCCCAACGACGGAGAAATTTATGATTACCTTGTACCACCTGAACAAGTCCCGCTCGAAACGCATTATCTGGCTGCTGGAAGAGCTGGGCGTTGAGTATCAGATCGAAGCCTTCCAGCGGGATAAAGAGACCTCCCTTGCGCCGGAAGCACTCAAAGCCATTCATCCGCTGGGCAAGTCGCCAGTGATCAAAGACGACGATCTGGTGATCGCAGAATCAGGGGCGATGACTGAATACCTGATCGACAAATACGCCGCAGATCGTCTGGCTCCCCAGCGTGGAACGCCTGAATATGTGGAGTATCTGCAATGGCTGCACTTTGCGGAGAGTTCCGCGATGGTACCTTTACTGCTGAAAATGTTTCTGAAAAAAGACGGCTGTAAAACCAACTTTCTGGAAGCCTATGCCGACGGCGAAGCCCTGAAAATCCTGACCTATCTGAGCGAGCAGTTGGACGGCAAAGACTACCTGGTGGGCAACCAGCTCAGCGGCGCTGACATCATGGTGTTTTTTGTGGTGGGTATGGTGGAGCAATCCGGTGGTCTGGCATTTTTCCCGGTTTTGGATGCTTATTTGAAGCGCCTCAGAACGCACGAAGCCTGTCAAAAAGCTGAGCAACTCGAAAAAGAATTAGGCTGAATGCGTTGGCTTTAAGCGAAAATCAGGCTTAAATGTAAGGGAAGTGTAAATATCGAGACGGGTTGTTGCGAGGCGTTATGACTGTTGGCAACCTTGTTTTACACCTAACCCGAAAAATTCATAAAAAAAGGCGAACCTTGCTCAACCCATTGATATAATGGGAGTTACGACAATAACGCTTCGGAAGAAGCTAAACAAGGTTCGCCCATGTCCAATTCTATCCCAACTCAACTGCGCTTTCCTCCCTTTGCCGGCTTTACCGTGCGAGCTGATTTTGAGGGCGGGGCTTTGTCATCCGACTTTGGCCCCCTGCTGCTGCGAGGTGTCGACCAACAGATTGGCCTGATCCATCGATTGGCCCAGGCCATCGACGACCGCCGTCATGCCTCTTATATCGACCACTCGCTTGATGATCTGCTGACCCAGCGGATCTTCCAGATCGCCTGTGGCTATGCCGATGCCAATGACGCCAACACCCTGCGCCGTGACCCGATGTTCAAGCTCGGCACCGAACGCAAGCCGCTTGAGCCAGAGCAGGATCTGGCCAGCGCACCGACCTTCTCGCGCCTGGAAAATGCCGTTAACACCCGCGACCTTTACCGTCTCGCCGAGGCCTTTGTAGAGCAGTTTGTCGCCAGCTACGCCAAGCCTCCAGAGATGATCGTGCTGGACATGGATCACTCCGAAGACCAGACCCACGGCCAACAGGAACTGGCGTTTTATAACCACCATTACCAGAGTCACTGCTACCTGCCACTGTTTCTGTTTGAAGGTCTGTCGGGCAAGTTCATTACCGCGGCACTGCGCCCCGGCAAACGCCCGACGGGGGCAGAGAACGCAATGATCCTCAAGCGGGTGCTCAAACGGCTGCGCCAGCATTGGCCCGAGACCCGCATCCTGCTGCGTGGTGATGCTCATTTTGCCAACGTGGAATTGATGCAACTGGCGCTCGACGATCCGTACACCGATTTTCTGTTCGGCCTGGCCGGCAACAGCCGTCTGAAAAAACTGGCCGAGCCACACCTGCAATCCACCCGGCGGCTGCACGATACCCGCTGCCATAACGCTCGCCTCGCGGAACAGGCCCCGCCGCAACGCTCGCGCACCTTCCACGAGATCGATTATCAGGCCCGTTCCTGGCCACAGGCGTTTCGCACTGTCCTGAAAGCCGAAACCATGGCCCTCGGCGATAACCCCCGCTTCGTCGTCACCTCCCTGGAAGAGTCAACCCCGGAAATACTGTACGCCGAGCTGTATTGCGCCCGGGGCCAGGACGAGAATTTCATCAAGATGATGAAAAACGACCTGGCCAGCGACCGCACCTCGGATTGCCGCTTTGCGGCCAACCACCTGCGCCTGTTTTTCTCCTGTGCCGCCTATGTGCTGCATCACGCCTTGCGCGCCGAACTGTTGCAAGGCACCGAGTTGTCCCAGGCCCAGCCCTCGACGGTCATCATCAAGCTGTTCAAGCTGGCCGTACGGGTGGTGCAGTATAAAGATCGCATCAAGCTCCACCTGCCAAGTAGCTGCCCGGTCAAGGCCCTTCTGCACACAGTCACCGAACGGTTATATCGCCTGCCTCGGCCCAGGTTAAACACCGGCTGAGCCGCCGTCGGCGCTCACCGCCATCCCGGCCCTCGGGAGGCTTTGGCACGCCTGGGCGTCGGAATTGATCAAATAGCAATCAATTTGAGCGGGTGAGTTGTCTGCTCGGAAGCGAAACCCGGCCAATTAATAAGAACGGATCTCATGGTCGGGTGAGATGGACGTTTCGGCTACAGGATTGGGTGGCAATTTGGCGCTTTTATGAAACATCCGGGCTAGAAGAACTTCCGCAGCGTGAGCTGGAAGTAGTCTTCTTGGTTGAAAATTGTCAGCGGATCGTTGGCGTTGTCCGCATTGGCGAAAAACCTGGCTTGAAGCTCAACTTCCCAGTCTTCGCCAATACGTCGATCCGCTTCGACCGTGTAGAACTGGGAACCGGTTTCAACGTCTATCGCCGTTAAAAACAGGATGTCGGTATCGTTGGTGTCGTTCAGAGTAAAGCGAGTGCCGAAGGCTATATCGTTGTCACCAATGGGCTGAATTTCTCCGCTGCGATCGTCATATTGAAATTCGGCGATCAGGCCGATGTCCAGGCCGGTCTCTTTTATATCAAACAAGGTGTATTCAAAGCCGCCAACGAAAGCGTTTGACCGGCCATCGAAGCTGTCACGCGTTAATGCCTCAAGCTTCCACAGCCAGTCTTCGGCGGTATATTGGACATCGATACTGGTCTGATTCAATAGATCGTATCGGGGGACCAAAACCGTCTCGCTGCCACTGTTGTCTTGAATGAAACGCGGCTCGGGGCTGTTTCCATAGAATTGCGATACGCCGATGTCCCAGTCGCCGATACTGTTGCTCCACCGAGCGGCAAAGCTGGGTTGCCACTGCTCTGCGCCGGATTCATACTCAGCGCGGTCGGTATCCACGACGAAAGGGGTTCTGAGTCTGCCATTTTCGCCCGGGAAGGTACGTTCACGAAAGTAGGGCAGATAGAAGAGATCGAGCGTGCCCCAGTCCTGCTCCCAAGAGAGCTGAACCATTGGTTGACCAAGCTTGTCTTCCCCGTCCAGATTCTCGACGAGATCCGTTTGGTTGATTACATCGACCAGGTGTAGACTTTCGGTGACGCCCCAGAAGACGGTTCGAGCACCGACATAAAGGTCGATACCCTGATCTTCAAAGCTCTTGCGGTAGTAAAATTCCCGCAGGTCAAAGTGGGTGCGTTCGCTGTCGTCCTCGTCGTAGCGCAAGAACGGCGTGGCGACGAAACGCTGGTTGCCGTCGTCCCAATCGTGAAAGTATTCAAACTGGCCAAACACAGAGAGGCCGAAGCGATCTTGCCTGGAGTCCGATGTGTCGTTGGTAAAGTACCGGCTCTCAAGTCCGACGTGGCCTGAAATCTCCCCGGCGGTTGCGAGCGTTGCTACTGGCATTGTGAGCGCCCCAGCTAGAAGCCAGGGCGCTGCTTTTCGATGAATATTGTGGTGGGATGTCAGCATAACGCTTGTCCTTTCAGCCCGCTCAGCGAGCCTTTTTCAGTGCGTTTTGATTGAAATCACGGTCTTTGAAGCCGTTATTGAACACATAGTCGCCGAACGACAACGTTGTGCTTTTACCGGTGAGGTGATTGACCATGTCCTGGCGGTCAGCTCGCCAGTATTTGCCCAGGTACTGCTTGTAACCTGAGACCGTCAGCGTTTTCATATGCGAGCCACGACGGTCGAAAAACTCGATTTTCCAGGGGCGGTAGTGCTCTTTATCAAAATAGACGAGCTGTCGGCTGTAACCGGACTTTGGGTTCACTGGATCGGTCTCGATAACAAAATGGTCCCGGCCGTCGAAGCTCTCGTCACGTACATACTTGTAAGTGTACTTTTCGACTTCCTGGGAAGAGAGGTCTTCGTAGGCAAACTCACTGCCCACGAATGGGCCTGACTGGTTGGACTGCGAAATGCGTTTGACGCGTTTCAGGGATGGCAGGTAGAGCCACTGGTCATCTGCACCTTGTTTGTGGGTAAACGAGAGAAAAGCCGTGCCTTTTACGTCGCCAGGCGTATCGAAGATGATCATCGATTTGTCGCCGTCGTCTGTTTGTTCAAGCGTGCGTATGCGCAGGGAACGGGTCGCCGTTTCACCCTGTGCGCTTTTCAGCGTCATGGTCATATTGGCTTTGGTGTCGCCAAAGCCGATGTCGCGGCGGTCGGCTTCAACAGCGATCTCAAGCCCACGCTCTACAGCAGTTTGTGCCGCTGCCGGCAGCGCGGTAAATCCGGCCGACAGCGCCAAGAGGGCTGCAGTAGTGCCCAAGATTGAGCGTCTAGTTAATGGTGTCGTATTCATAATATTTCCTTTCCGATGTGTAAGTGGTTTAGATTTTTTGAGCGACGGCGACGGGAGTAGAAGTCGTCTTGTCAGCACCGCGTTTTTTGCGGTCCAGGGTCATCAGCAACGTCGGCAGCAGCAACAAGTCAGCAATCACTGCGACGAAAATCGCGATGCCGGTGAGCTGAGCCATGTATTTGTTGAGCGCGAATGAAGACAAGGACAGCAGTGCGAAACCTGCAATCAAAATGACCGAAGTCACGATGATAGCGCCGCCCACATGATGGAAGGCATAACGTACTGCTTCTTCCGAGCTCTGCCCGTGTTCACGGCGGCCGCGCAGGTATTTACTGAGGAAATGGACGCAGTCATCCACAAGAATGCCCATTGCCATACCGAGCACGATTGATGCGGCAACATTCACTTCGCCAACAAACAGCCCCCAGATGCCGAAGGTGATGCCGGCAGGCAAAAGGTTCGGAATAAGGCTGATGAAACCGATACTCAGGCTTCGCAAAGCCACCATAATCATTAGTGAAATAATGAGAATGGCGATCAACGTGCCGTCGATCATGCTGTCAATATTACGTTCGCTGATGTGCGCAAACATAATCGCAGGACCGACGCCGAGCGCTTGAATCCCGGTATTACTTTCGAGCCACTGCTCCGAGCGCTCGGTGATTTCAATCATTTCGTCCGAATCCATATCCTGCAGGGTCGCGACGATGCGGGTAGAGGATTTGTCGATGTTGAGTTGGTTGTTCAGATCCAGCCCGTAAGGCAAAGACAGCTCATACAAGAGCAAGTATTGCGAGGCCTGGTCTCTCTCGTCGGGTAAGCGGTACCAGTCCTGGTCATCGCCATGCAGGTTCTTATTCAGACGCTTGAAGGTATCCGTAATAGAGTTAACGTGGATCACTTCCGGCTGTTGGCGCAACCAATCGGTGAAGCTCTCTGTCTTAGCAAGGAATGCCGGATCACTGACGCCGTTCGCCTCACCAGTTTCGAGCGAGAACTGTAGCTGGTAGATGCCGGTCAGTTTATCGAGTGTAGTGTCGGTGTGCTGTCTGAACTCCAACGATTTGTCGAAGTACGCCACCATGTCGTCGTTGACATTGTTAAGCGGAATTAGAGCAACCAGCCCAAAAGACGCCACCAGTGAAAGACCCAAAACGGGCTTACGGTGGCGAATGACAAAATCGGCGAGCCAATCAAATGATGCGGTCATGCGATCTTTGCTGGCGCGGGCTTTTACAGGCACGATGGCCAAGAAAGCTGGCAGCAAAACGAGAGAGAACAGACAAGCAGCCATCACGCCGATCGCTGTCATGTTGCCCAGATCCCGGAAGGGTGGGGCATCACTGAAATTCATTGACAGGAAGCCGACAGCGGTCGTGATGCTTGTTAAGAATATAGGCTGTACGTTGACGCGCAGGCTTTCAACGATGGCAGCACGTTTTTCCATACCCGAACGCATGGCGGCCATCATCGTCATAAGGAAATGGACCGAGTCTGCGACCGCCAGTGTGGTGATGATTGTTGGTGTCGCTGCAGAAGGCGGCGTAAGCAAAATCCCGAGCCAACCGCCCATGCCCACGCCAACCGCAACCGACATAATGAGGACGATGACGGTGCCTATCGTTGCAGTAAACGAGCGCACCAGTAGGAAAGTGGCAACGATGATGATCAGGTACATCAGCGGCACTAAGGTAGTGGTATCTTGTGCGGATGACTGGAAGAACGCGTTGTTAAGCGGGACAGAGCCGGTCATCTTTATATCGACAGGGTAGCTTTGCTGAATTTGTTGGGAGAGCTGACGGGCGGCTTCCGCTACGGTCGGCATTTCATCTATGGATTCCCCGGGAAGGTGGAACGTCACCAGGACGCCGGCCGCGCCGCCATCTGGGCTGACCAGCTGGTTAACCAGATTTGGCTCTTTCACTGCGACGCCCCGAATATATTCAATGTCGGCCGGGGTTAGGCTTGTTGCGTCCTCAACCAGGTTAGCCACGATCAGGTCGTCAGCTTCAGCGACAGTGTGCTGAAAATTGGTCATGGAATCGACGCGCAATGTGTATGGCAATAACCAGCTTTGCTCAGTGAGCTCGCTCACGGCCTCGATGACCGGTTTACTGAAAACCGTATCGCCTTCGGTTGGCAGAATGGCGAATAAGACGGTGTCGGATTTTGTGTAGGTGCGCTGCACCTTCTCGAACTCTGTCAGCTGCGGGTTCTCGTCGCTGAAAAACGCGCGGTAATCCTGATCAAACCCCAGGAAGCGGACGCCGCTAGCGGCAGTAATACCGAGCAATAGTGTCAGGATAAGAATGGGCCAGCGCCACTGGACAACAAAGCGGCCAAAGCGTGCGCCGAACTGGTTCTCCTTTTCTTGTGTAGTCATTTGTTAGTCTCCAAATAATTCAGGACATTAATGTCCGCGTGTTCTTGTTTTTCGGGCTGCCGTATTGCAGTTGGGGAACGGTTGTTTCCCAATCGGGCAAATTTTTTTAGGGCGATAGCAATGCCAATAGTTTGCTCGTCGTCTCGCTGATGGCAGCCGGATCGACGGCCTGCCAGGCTGAAGCGGATATGCCGGTATGGAAGATCAGCAACATCAGTGTCGCCGTTTGTGGATCGACATCTGTTCGCACTTCTCCATCGGCCTGACCGCGCCGGATACGATCGGTCATATGCCGCAGCAGGTAACTTTGGTGGAAGTGCAGAAGCTTGCCGACGTCTTCGTCTTCACAGGCAAGCTCGATGCCGCTGTTCATTGCAAAACAGCCTCGCGACCCACTCGCCGCGTCGGCGGCTTGGGCTGCCTCAAAAGAATTTAACAAAGCGGCTATAGTGTCGCCGTCGCTGTCGAGTATTTTCTTAAACTGTTTCTTAGTGCCAGAGAGGTAGCGATTTAACGACAGCAGGAACAGCTGCCGTTTATCGCCGAACGCTTTGTATATGCTACCTCGTGCAATGCCCGTAGCATTCTCAAGGTCGGTAATCGACGTAGCCTCATAACCGCGTCGCCAGAATGCGTTCATGCTGGCTTCCAATACGTCATCTTCAGAAAATTCTCTTGCCCTGGCCATATTTGCGGCTCCTATGCAAAGAGGATCTGGTAGATGGCGTAGCCAAACGTTATGACCGGCGGTAACAAGGTCATGGACATGCCGAACGATCGGTGGAACGGGTGAATACGGTAGCCGACGGTGAACAACAGCCGTCCCAAGACCCAGACAATCGCCAACAGACGGGTAGCATTGATGGTTTCGGGTGTGAGCACCGAGGCGAGCGCCAGTTGCGCTAGTACGATAATGACGGCCTGCTCTAACGTGTTGAGCGTTATTCGTTGAGCCAAATCGAGGGCACTACCCGGTGATGGGCGATGTGCTTCCTGCCAACGTTCCTCGTTAGGCACTTGCCTGACATTTGAGACCCAGAAAACCGAGATCCACAATACCAGGCCGATAAAAGCGAAGTTCTGAAAGACGTATGCAAACTTGTCTGCTGTCGTCGTAACGCTTTGGTCGGCGAACCAATTACCGGTCATTCCGAGATACAGAAAACCGCCAATAAGGATCAGATTGATAAGCGCATAGAGTTGGAAACGCGACAGCACCGTCTTGGCGCCGGCTTCGGTAGACACATCAGCTTCGAGTAGTTTGCTCACTTTTTCACCTGTTGAGTTTTAGTTGTTTAACGACCGGTTCCTTTTCGGACACACCGCCGCGAATCAAATTTGTTAGGTGAAATATACGGAGAAAAAGCCGGATGATAACTTAGCGAGCACGTATATCATTCATACACTCAGCGTATTAGTATCATGTAATGCTAGTAATGGTGCGGGATAGCGCTGTGGCATAGAGCTTAAATTTTTGTTGTTTTTACTAGCATTTTTATTGGTTTTAGCGAGATAATTCACGCAGTGGGCATTATTTTTGCCATATACTCACGTTGAAGATGTTGAATTTATTAGACGCCATTCCCATCTATTGATACATTATGCGCATGCAATCAGGAATACTCGAACTCGTTAATATCTTTGTCCGAACTGTTGAGGTTGGGAGCTTTACCGCTGTGGCGGAAGAGATGAAATCAACGCAACCAACCGTCAGCCGACAGATCGGAGCGCTTGAAGCACATGTAGGTGCGCGGCTCCTAAACCGGACAACCCGGTCGTTGGAACTGACGGAGGAGGGGCGTGTTTTCTATCACCACGCTATCGGCTTGGTGGCCGCTGCTGCGCAAGCAACGGCTTCTGTTGCCGCAGCCCAGGGAAAAGCGTTTGGCACTATCCGGGTCTCAGGAACCACAGCCTTTACCCGCATTCAGGTGATCCCACGGATGAAGCGATTCCTAGCAAAATGGCCGGAAGTGAATGTCAATTTCGAGCTTAGCGACCTGGTTACAGACATCGTGGAAGAAAACATCGATGTCGCCATCCGACTCGGCCACGTCGTAGATGAAAACCTGATTGTTGTGCGCGTGGGTAATATGCGACGCATGGCTGTCGCCACCCCGGACTATGTTGAAAAGCACGGTTTTCCGCAACACCCGGAAGATTTGAAGTCTCATAACTGCATTATTTTCAATGGGCTGTCGTCACCGAATGTGTGGCAGTTCGCAGATAATGAGTCGGGGGAAACTATTCGCGTCAAAGTATCGGGGCGCATTAGCTCCAACTCTGCTGATGTTGTCGGGATGACAGCGTTTGAGGGTAACGGAATCGCGATATTGCCAAGCTGGTCTATACCGGAATTGCTCGATGAAGGTAAGGTCGTACGCTTGTTAGAGCGATATGAGGCTGCACCGATGCCGATTAGTCTTGTGTATCCCGCACGGCGTCCGCTGCCGGCAAGAACGCAGGCTTTTATAAGCTTCATCACCGACGAATTTAGCAAGGAACCATTGTTATCCTCCAGCCATGCCGCGCTTTTGGAGGCCGACGTTAAGCAGTTAGCCAACAGGACGTGATTTATGGAGAAGAAACTACTACTGCTCGGAATGCTGGAAAGTGAAGGGGGGTTTTGTCCTTACCTGATGAGCAATGAGTTGGAGGGTACGTCACGGATCGGGCTAGGTATTACAAAAGCCAATGCCCATAGGTTGATGAGTGAAATGTCCAAACTGGGCTGGGTACAGGCGAAAAAAGAGCCCGGAGGCACGACATTCCATATTACCGAGGAGGGCTCGAAGGCGTTCCACAATCTGGGGTTCTAGGGATTTTCCCCTCTAAAAAGACTTAATCCTCTGTAGACCACACCAATAAATGGCTGCGGAGGTGGGTTACTACTTATAAGTGTGGCAAATTAGGTAAATATCGTACATTTAATACGGAACAGCCCTGATATGGCCATCAAAAACGAAATTACTATTCTCACGAGAGCAGAACAGGCAGATCTTTATTCCCCACCCATTTTTTCAATCGAAGAACAACGTCTGTACTTTTCTCTGAACGATGCGGAATTGGCAGTTTTTCGGTCAATTCGTCTCAGAGCTCATAGATGTTACTTTGTCGCGATTTTGGGATACTTCAAATCAAAGCCCGTCATCCTAGATATCGCTTACTCGCAGGTTTCTAAGGATTTAATGTTCATCAGTAAAGAGCTGCTTGGCGGCAAGGGGCTCAGACCATTCACTCCCTCACAAAAACAAAAAGATCGACTCTACGCAAAAGTATTAGACCTTGCTGGTTATCACAAATGGGACGAAAGTCAGCACTTCAATTCTCTTTTCGACCACCTTGTTCAGGTGGGCAATGCCTGGCTGGAGCCGCGTTACCTCTTTGATACTGCTATTGAATTCCTAACCAGTCACAGCATTGCTATCCCTAGGTACACCGTACTCCAGAGACTGATAAGCAGAGCGATGCAGCAGGTCAGAAAAGACCTGGCGCACCAACTTAATCAACTCACCAGTCCTGAACTTCACGTCTTTCTGGACAGCATAACAGCCATTGATGACGGACTAAGCCTGAACCAGCTCAGAGGCGGTGCAAAAAGTCTGACCGTACCTGAACTTAAAAAAGAGCTTGCCCTTTATCATCAGTTAGCGCCATGGCGCACGCAAATCAATGGCGTTATCGATGGGCTTAATCTGTCTCTTAAAAATCGACAACACTTCGGTGAGCTCATCAACTATTACGGTAGTAAACTCAAACGATTCAAACGCGCACAGCAGCATCTATGGTTGCTATGTCACCTGACAGAGCGGATACAACTGGCACTGGAACGGTTAACTGATGGGTTCATTTACCATATCCGCAAGCAACAAGAAGCTGCCAACACCTTTGCACAACAAGCAGTGTTCCTGTCCTGGCAGTCAGCCGCGGACAATGTCACGAAAGCGGCAGAGTTACTGCATCTGTTTGTGGATGAGAACATTGATGATAATCAACCCTTCTCAGTAGTCAGACAACAGGCATTGAAGGTCATGAATGACAGGGATATCCAGACCCTCTGCCTTTACCTGAAAAAACAGAAACGGACCGTGGAAGAGTACCAGTGGCAACATTACGATGAACAATGCAATCTCCTGGAGCAACTGTTAAGGCAGGTGTTCTTGTGCCTTGAATGTGAGGCCGGTAAAGGCTCAGAAGCCGTCGTCGCCCAACTTCAACAGATGCAGACGGAAATCGCATTCGGTGGACCACTGAAGACGATGGATACGTCGCTCATCCCGAAAAAGCACCTCCCATGGTTGGTTAAACAGGATAACGTTAACCCGCAACGTTACGAATGGCTGCTCTACCGGCAGTTAACCTCACGACTGAATGGACGCATTTATTTGCCAAATGTTACCAAATACCGCGCACTGGAAGACGACCTGATCCCCCAGACATCGCAGGATACCTTGCTGGCCTCATCAACACTGGACAGACTAAAACAGCCCGCAGAGTTATTGTTACAGGAGAAACAACACCGGCTGGAAAGTGCACTCAAAGACGTTGCTCTCCATATTGATGAGGGAGACAATCGAAATGTGATCATGAAAAATCGTACCGGTACCCGCTGGCGTCTGCCGACCAAAAGCGCTACATCTCTGGTCAACAATCCCTTTTTTAAGCGAATGCAACCGGTCGGTATCGCGGATGTACTGCGGTATGTAGAGCGCGAAACCGGGTTCATGAAATGTCTGACTCATGTACTTCCGATACAAAAACAAGGGTTCACTCATCAGGATGATTTACTGGCCATTCTGATTGCCAACGCCACTCACCGTGGTGTGTATGGCATGGCGCAGATCTCCGATCGAAGCTATGAACACCTGAGTACGGTGCAGGCCAACTATATCCGGCCTGAAACGCTGCATGACGCCAGCGACGTGATCAATAATGCGGTTGCAGCGCTACCCATCTTCCGCCACTACCATATTCAGGAGGACCAGCTGCACGCCAGTGCGGATGGTCAGAAATTCGAAACCCATCTGGAAACCTTTAAAACCCGGTACTCCTCTAAGTATTTCGGCACCAACAAAGGGATCACGGCCATGACACTGGTGGCCAACCACAGCGCCCTCAATGCTCGGATCATCGGTTCCAACGAGCACGAATCACACTATATTTATGACCTGTTACAATCCAACAGCAGTGAAATCAAACCTGACGTACTCTCGACAGATACACACGGTGTCAATCATGTTAACTTCGCCTTACTGGATCTATGCGGTTACAGTTTTGCACCGCGATACGCGCAGTTCAGTAGTGTCATCAATGATCTGTTTGACGTAACTGAAAATGAACACGGCGGCACCAACCTTGCCCTGAAAAAGCCCATCAGGACGAATGTCATCGAAACGGGATGGCAGGATATTAGGCGCATTGTTCTGTCACTTCAGACAAAGCGAACGACACAGGCAATGCTGGTAAGAAAGTTGTCTGGTTATCCTTCGGGGCACCCGACATTACAGGCGCTGACGGAGTATAATCGACTGGTCAAAGCGCAATATTTACTGGATTACATAGACAATGCCAGTTTGCGGCAGTACGTTCAGCGTGCCCTTAACCGGGGAGAAGCGTGGCACTTCCTGAGACGGGCTATTGCGTCGGTGAATGGCGATCAGTTCCGAGGCAAAAACGAGAGTGAAATCGCTATCTGGAATGAATGTGCAAGATTGCTTGCCAACGCGATCATCTACTTCAACTCCGCGATACTGAGTCATCTGCTGGGACACTTTGAAGCGAGAGGAGATGAAGAGAAAGCGGGTATCACTCGTGCTGTTTCGCCCGTTGCGTGGCAAAATATCAACTTAAGCGGAACGTATAACTTCACTAATACTGGGAAATTGCCCAATATTGGCGAAATAACAAGGCCGATAGTGGATGATTGAGCTTCGAACAAAATGTAACCCCACGGCAAGATCATTATAAATTGAACTTTTAGCCTAAGTGACGATCAGATCGAGGTCTAATCACTTACTTGGTCACTTTGATGAGCCCGACTTTCCTGAAACATTTTGCCCCCATTTCTGATCCGCGTATTGAACGCTGTAAAAAACATAACTTACTCGACATCTTGTTACTGGCGATAAGTGCGGTAATGTCAGGCAGTGAAGGCTGGGAAGACATTGAGCAGTTTGGTCATATCAAGCTTGACTGGCTACGCAAATACCGGCCCTTTGAAGCAGGGATCCCACGTCACGATACCATTGCACGGGTGATTTGCCGATTAAAACCCGCTGAAATCGAGAAAGCCTTTCAAGCGTGGATATCCTCGCTTATTGAAGAAACAGGGTGTGGTGTGATTGCGATTGACGGTAAAACCGCCCGTCGTTCGTTTTCCACCAAAGAGAGAAACAACGCGCTGCATGCGGTCAGCGCCTGGAGTTGTCAGCATCAACTCGTGCTCGGGCAAGTGGCCGTCGATAACAAAACCAATGAAATCACTGCCATTCCTGAATTGCTGAGCATGTTGGAAATAGAAAACAGTATTATTACCTTGGATGCCATGGGATGTCAGCGTGAAATAGCCTTGCAAATTGTGAAGCAAAAAGCCGATTACATTTTGGCACTTAAAGGCAATCACTCAGGTATGCAGGCAGAGCTGGCGGCGTGGTGGCATAAAAGTGTGCGGGAGGGCTTATCAGACGAGGTGTACTCGACGCATACAGAAATCAATGCAGGCCATGGGCGCATTGAAACCAGAACCTGTCAGCAACTACTCATCCAGAAAAACTGGCTAACTAAACAGTATCAATGGAGCGGCCTAAAAAGCGTTATTCAAGTGACATCAAAAATACATGAAAAATCGACAAACACTGATAGCGTTGAAACACGCTGGTACGTGAGCTCTCTGGGTTTAAATGCAGAGCAAGCTTTAAATTGTGTACGCAGCCATTGGCAAGTCGAGAGTATGCATTGGGTGTTGGATATGACGTTCAGAGAAGACGAGTCAAGGATCCGTAAAGGACACGGCGCACTGGTCTTCAATGTCATGCGAAAAATAGCCATGGCCTTATTTAAACAAGATGAAACAAAAACAGCGAGTATGAAAGCCAAAAGGAAAATGGCTGCGCTGGATGATGATTACCGCTCAACCCTTTTAGAATCTGGGATTAAAATGCGCTAGCCGTGCCGGGGCCAGGCCGCTGTGGGGTGTAAGTATAGACTTCGGTTCGGGATTGTTGTAGAGTGCGCGTGAGCCGAAAGCACTGACTGGGTGTGCGATGCTCTTATATCCTCCCAAAGCCCGCTATAGCAGGCTTTGGGAGGGCAAGGATTCAGTGATAAATTAATATTGACATTGACCTAAATTGAGGTTTGGTGTTTTGGTTTTCGCAGCATCGGGTCACGATTCGATCGTGCAAATCGCCAACCAATAATAATTACAATGAAGGATTAATGGTAATGCTAAGTGAAAAAAGCCAAATTTTAAGCAGATGCTGCCTTAGCGATGCTGTCAGTTATTCCAACGAGCATGCAGGCTCCCATAGTGTTGTCCAAAACCGCATTAAAAATCTAAAGGTTAATCTGAAACACATCGAGATTGGCGGCTTGGGTCTGTTCCAAATGTGCTACGGTGACAGAGCGGCAGTCTCGTCGTCGCCGCATGAACGCGAAGGTCTTTACCATGTGCACTTCGTGCTTAAAGGGCTCTGTTCATTGAGAGCGGGTGGTGAAGAGCATACATTAGCCCCCGGCGAATTATTGTTACTAAACCCTGACAACGCTTTAGACCTTACCTACTCAGACAACTACGAGAAGCTTGTCGTCAAGATTCCCGCTCGTTTAATTTACTCGGTTTGCAGCGAAAATAGGTGGAGTTACTCGGACTCGAGGGCGCGCCTCGCCCCGCTTTATCGTCACGCAAAGCAGGATGGCTTAATTAGTTTGATTAACTTGGTATGTCAGGAAGCGGAAAATGACGAGTCTCATCTTCAGGTGGGGGAACGCTATGCCAAGCTTTTAATAAGTAAGTTGCTCGCCATACCTGGCGGTAATATTAGCCGCGAGCCGATGAGTTGTGTAGGCGATTCGTTCGAACATCTGGAAGAGTTCATCTCGAACAATATCAAGCAAATTATCTGTCTGGAGCAATTGGTCGAGCTGGCAGGTATGAGTGCTCCCTCTTTAAATGAGCTATTTAAGAAGCATACTGGTACGACACCCATACGATTCATACGCCAGCGCAAATTGGAAGCCGTTTATACTCACTTGAGTAACCCGGACGCTGCATCGAGAAGTGTCACGGAAGCGGCTATTGACTACGGATTCCTACATCTTGGACGCTTTGCCGATAGCTATAAGTACACTTTCGGGGAGCTGCCATCGGAGACTCTGCGCCGTACGCGTGCAGAAGCCAACCTCATCGACTAACCTGATTACGCATAAGGCTCAGCGATCTTCAGGAACCGGTACGGCGTTCTTCATTGGTTTGCACTGCGGCGACAAACGGGAGCTTGTGCGCCGCGCCCGCGCTTTCCCGACCGTTCACCGCCCAGATAGGCGTCATCCATCTCAATGCGTCCAGGAAGCTTTTCTCACTGGTTGCGCTTCTTTGAGCCGGTCTTCCCGGCTGTCCATCTGGAACTCAAAAACAAGACGATGCCCTGATTCAGTCCGCCAGGCTACGAGAATAATCCGTATGCCTGTCTAAAGGATGCGCTGACCCGCCTGCCAATGCAGAAGGCCAACATCATCGACGAATTATTGTCCCAAAACTGGACGCCCGCTACCCCTGACAAGGAGTGATGACCGGGCGTGTACCTTAAATAAGGTTCATCGCACTTTACCGGGGAAGGCTGCCTTGATTTTGAGGAAGAAGTAAGCCTTGTCCCGGTAACCATATGCCATGCGCTTGATCACCTTAATCTTGTTGTTCACCCCTTCCAGCAGGCTGGTGTGCATCGGAAACTTTGCGCTGGCGAGGATGCCTTGCGTGTATCGTTTTAGATTACGGGCAAAGCGCTGTAATGGCTCCAAGCCGCTTTCTTTGGCATACCTTAGCCAAGCTCTCCAGCGACACCCTGCCTCCCAGACTGTTGGCGCATACCAAACCTCTTTCAAGGCGTCTTTGAGCACGTAGACGGTCGCCAGTGACTGGTTTGCATCAAGGATCTCCTGCAACCGAACGCTTTGCTCTTCCTTCAGGTTTTCCTTATTTCTCAGCAACAACCAACGACTCTGTTTGATCACCTGCCGGGCGGGTTTGTCTGCCTTTAACGCATTGGCCTGATCGACTCGTATGCGATCCATCACCTTGCGCCCATACAAGGCCACTACATGGAACAGATCGAACACAACTTCGGCTTGCGGACAGTGCTGGCGGACTTCAGAGTCAAAGGCGGTATTCATATCCATGGCGACCGCTTCAATCTGCTGGCAGCGCTCGCCCAGCTGCTCGAAGAACGGGCGGATCGCCTTTCGGCTATTACCTTCACCCACCCAGAGCACTCGAGTACGTTCGGCATCCATGATGACGGTGGCATATCGGTGCCCCTTATGAAGCGCAAATTCATCCATGACCAAGCGACGAACATCGCCCGGATCAAAGCCACCAACAGAGGCCTCCAAGCGCAGCTTATCAAGGGTTTTAATCGTATGCCAGTGCAGCCCCGTGAGTTGACTGATGTGACTGATCGGCAGTAGTGGCAGCAGCGTTTCAACCCAGGCGATCATCCGCAGTGTCAGCCTTGCGCCAGGCCGTAGCCAATCGATATGCTCGCTGACACGACCACAGTTAAGGCAATCAACACGCCGGACCAATAGGTGCAGTTCGACACGCTTATCGAACAGGTCACGATCACGAATTTTGCGGATACGCCGGTCATGAATAAGGGGGCTTGGCTGGTGACACCGGCTGCAACGGGGAGTCGTCTTCGGGCAAGGTTCCAGGTGAATAATCAGAGAATGTTCATCTAGCGTAGCGTGAGTGCTGGGTTGAAAACCTGGCCAGAATGAGTCGAACAGAATAGTATGCATAGTGACAGCAGAGCTGAAGGCTTGGTGTGTTTGGCGACTACCAATTTACCTACTTCTCTGTCTGTCCACCTCATTTTTCCCACGATACCGCGATGAGCCTTAAAAAACGGATAGCGAATTAAAGAAACGGGATATCCCCGTGCCGGCCAGCGCGACATAATACACGCGATTTGAAATAAACAGGGCTGGATCAGATTAAGTCACGCGCCTTAAGGGTTAACAGCTTTGCGCTAGCCAATGCTTAGTTCTGGAGTATGCGTCGAGCCAAGTTCAATCGGGCAGGTTTCGCGGGATCTGGATTAGATATGGCTAGGTACATTTCAGTTCAGATTGATGTCGGCATCGTAGGGTTTACTTGCGATGCAAAAACAAGAAGCCTGGTAGATGCTTTCGTTGGAGCATCTTGAAAGAATACAAAGCATAGGAGCTCAATAATGAACAAGAGTGAAGTAACCGAAACGCCTATAAAATGGGTGAAAAAATGGTCTGATGAAGAAATCAAAAAGCTCGTGGATCAGGAGATAGGGCTGATTGATCCCCGTATTTATTCAGATCAGGACCTGTATGAAATTGAGCTTGAGAGAGTCTTTGCTCGTTCCTGGCTGCTTCTTGGGCACGAGGGACATATTCCCAAGGCGGGCGACTATATCACAACCTATATGGCTGAAGATCCTGTCATCGTCGTTCGGCAGAAAGATGGGAGCATCAAGGTCTTCCTGAACCAGTGTCGGCATCGTGGTATGCGAATTGAGCGTTCGGATTTCGGAAACGCAAAATCATTCACCTGTACATATCACGGCTGGGCCTACGATACCGCCGGAAATCTAGTCAACGTCCCCTTCGAGAAAGAAGCCTTTTGTGACAAGAAAGAGGGTGACTGCGGGTTCGACAAGGCCGATTGGGGTCCGCTGCAAGCGCGTGTGGATACCTATAAAGGTTTGATTTTCGCCAACTGGGATGAAAAGGCCCCGGATCTGCTCACCTATTTGAGCGACGCAACCCCCTATATGGATGTAATGCTCGATCGGACCGAGGCGGGTACCGAGGTTATTAGTGGCATGCAGAAAACGGTAATCCCATGTAACTGGAAATTTGCCGCCGAGCAGTTCTGTAGTGATATGTACCACGCAGGCACGATGTCGCATCTGGCGGGCGTGCTGTCCAGCCTTCCGCCCGACGTGGATCTGTCTCAGGTGAAACTGCCGTCAACCGGTAATCAGTTCCGAGCCAAGTGGGGCGGGCACGGAACCGGTTGGTACAATGATGACTTCTCGCTCCTTCAAGCCATTATGGGGCCTAAGGTGGTTGATTACTGGACCAAAGGGCCTGCAGCTGAGCGCGCTCAGAGCCGTTTGGGGCAAAAACTTCCCGCTAACCGAATGGTCGCACAGCACATGACAATTTTCCCGACGTGTTCGTTTCTCCCAGGAATCAATACAGTCCGTACTTGGCATCCGCGCGGGCCCCATGAGGTCGAGGTATGGTCCTTCATTGTAGTGGATGCCGATGCACCGGAGGAAATTAAGGAAGAGTATCGCAGGAAGAACATTTTCACCTTCAACCAGGGTGGAACCTATGAGCAGGACGACGGCGAAAACTGGGTAGAGATTCAACGAGGGTTGCTGGGTCATAAGGCGAGAAGTCGATCCCTCTGTGCTCAGATGGGTGTCGGTGTCCCGAATAAAAACAATCCAGAATTTCCTGGAAAGACCAGCTACGTCTATAGCGAGGAAGCCGCGCGCGGAATGTACCATCACTGGGCTCGCATGATGTCCGAGCCAAGCTGGGAAACGCTGCGGCCATGAGCGATTGAGAGCATCGAAGAAAGTAATCGCATTCCCTGTGTCTACTGCGGCTGGGGAACGCGAAAGTTGGCTGAGCCGGCGAAACAAAATCAACTCAGTCTTGGTGGCTATTAATCTGGCCGAATTCCAAAGGCATTGGTCCTAGGTCTGGAGTTGGCTTTGTTTAAACGATCAATCTTATGCCAGCGCCTAATGTAGATAGAAGGAATAAAAAATGACATCTAGTGATCTTACTAAACCAATCGAATGGCCACTGAAGCCCATTGATCATGAGCTTCAACACGCCGTGGAACAATTCTATTACCGCGAGGCCCAGTTGCTTGATTATCAGAAATACGAGGACTGGCTGGCTTTGATGACCGAAGACGTTCGGTACTGGATGCCGATTCGAACCAGCCATATCGCCCGGGATAAGGCCCTGGAGTACATTCCCCCGGGAGGTAACGCCCACTTTGACGAAGACTATGAGAGTTTACGGGCGAGAATTCGTGGGAGACTGTCAGGCCTAAACTGGACCGAGGATCCGCCTTCCCGCAGCCGACACATTGTCAGTAACGTGATCGTCCGTCAAACAGAGGATTCTGCCGCGTTGGAGGTTAGTTCCGCGTTCCTTTGTTACAGAAACCGACTGGAGCGTATGACGGACATATATGTTGGTGAGCGCAGAGATATTTTGCACCGTGTGACCAATGGACTCGGGTTCAAGATTGCCCAGCGAACCATAATACTCGATCAGAGCACGATTACTGCTAATAATCTCAGCCAGTTTTTCTGATTGGTACAAAGCTCCTGTCGTTCACTTATAAAGGTCTCATATATGGAGAAAGCTTTATTAGTGAACCTTATCAATTGCTGTTTGAAAGTTGAGTCGCGAACCAAATCAAGTGTTAGGAGACAACAAAATAATGAAATTTTCCGTAGTATGTAACGTATCTGATATTCCCGTTGGTGAGGCCCTGAAGGTTGAAGGTAGCGAGGGAGCTATCGCGATTTTCAACGTCGATGGTGAGCTGTTCGCGACACAGGATAGATGTACTCATGGAGATTGGTCCTTATCTGAAGGGGGCTACCTCGAAGGTGACATCGTCGAATGCTCTCTGCATATGGGTAAGTTCTGTGTACGCACGGGCAAGGTAAAAGCGGCACCTCCATGTGATCCGCTCAAAATGTTTCCATTAAAAATCGAGGGCGATGATGTCCTCGTTGATTTTGACGCCGGGTATTATGCGCCATGAGTAAATCAATTGTTATTATTGGCGCCGGGCTTGCCGGGGTAACTGCGGCTCGCTGTCTGCGCACTGAAGGGTATCAGGGGACGATTCACCTAATAGGAGAAGAACCTTGTATTGCCTATGATCGACCGTGTCTGTCCAAGGAGCTCCTGGCGGGAAAAGTGAACGAGCCGGCGGCGATCCTGGGGCCTGACTGGAGTAAGTCAGCTAACATAACGCTCCATCTGGCGGAGCGTGTGACTGGAATTGATATCGCAAACCGGCAGGTTCGCTTGCAGTCCGACGGTCACATTCCCTACGACTATGTACTCTTGGCAACGGGGTCACGCGCAAGGCGCATCCAGGCTGAGGGCAGCAATCTGCCGGGCATCCATACACTGCGAACATACGAAGATGCCAACAGGCTGAAGGATTCACTGGCAACGGCCAAGTCCCTGGTAATCATTGGTGGCGGCCTGATCGGATGTGAAGTGGCAACCACCGCTAGTGGTCTTGGTGCCAGCGTCACCATTCTGGAGTCTGGGGACGAACTACTGTTACGTGTTCTGGGCCGTGATACCGGCAAGTGGTGTCGTAACGAATTGGAACGTATTGGCGTTCAGGTTGAAAGAAGTGCGCATGCCTTGCGTTTCGAAGGCGACGAACGCGTGCGTGCGGTTGTGTGCACTGATGGTCGACGAATTGAAGCTGAGACCGTCCTGGTAAGCATCGGGGCCGAGCCGGCCGATGATCTCGCTCGCGCAGCCGGTATTGAGTGCCAACCGGGTGGTGGTGTACTCGTCGATGCCACTGGGAAAAGCTCAGACCCCAGAGTGTTCGCGGCAGGGGATGTAGCTGCATGGCCACTGAGATCGGGTGGGCAGCGCTCACTTGAAACCTACCAGAACAGTCAGGTAGAGGCTGAAATCGCTGCTCGTGCCATGCTGGGTAAGCCACAGCCTTCCCCTCAGGTCCCATCCTCCTGGACTGAAATTGCAGGGCACAGACTCCAGATGGCAGGTGATATTAACGGCCCAGGCGAAATTGTTGTGCGCAATAACGAACAGAGTAGATCCCGTCTGTTGTTCAGGGTCCTGGATAACCGCATGGAAGCGGCCATAGCCATTGATGATCCGCGAGATTTTTCGATTGCAAGCCGTCTGGTGACGCGAGGTGTTCCTGTTTCCACGCCAGAGTTGGCTGATCCTCAATTCAGTCTGAGGGACTTTTTGAAGGCTAAGGCATAGCGACGCCGAGCGAGATTAATTTTGAAGGTCCACACTATTTACAATTAGGAAGCTTATTTATGAAATTACAAGATGAAGTAGTCTTTATTACCGGGGGTGCGTCAGGGTTGGGTCGTGCCCTGGTAGATAGATTCGTTAAGGAAGGTGCCAAGGTCGCAGTTTTCGATAAATCTCCGGATCGAGTTCGCCAGCTGGAGCAAGAGCACGGTAAAGCAGTGGTATCGATTGCCGGTGATGTGTGTTCTTTGGAGGATCTGAAAAGAGCGGCCACCCAATGTGTTGACACGTTTGGAAAAATCGATGTGTTAATACCCAATGCGGGTATATGGGATTACAACATGTCTCTTGTCGATTTACCGGAAGATAATATCGACAAGGCGTTTGATGAATTATTTCAGATTAATGTAAAGGGCTATATTCTCGCTGCAAAGGCTTGCTTGCCGGCTCTCGTTGCCAGCCGTGGAAGCATTATATGCACGATTTCAAATGCCGGCTTTTATCCCAACGGCGGTGGACCTCTCTATACGGCAACAAAACATGCAGTCGTTGGTTTGGTGCGTGAGCTTGCATACGAACTGGCTCCGTATGTACGTGTTAATGGTATCGGTGTTGGCGGAATGAATACAAGCCTCTCAGGACCAGGTTCATTGGGTATGAGCGATAAGTCCATATCTGAAATCCCGTTGGGGGAAATGTTGAAAAGCATACTACCAATCGGTCGTATGCCCGATGTTGATGAGTACACAGGGGCTTATGTGTTTTTCGCCACAAGAGGGGATTCCGCACCCGCTACTGGTGCACTGTTAAACTATGACGGTGGGATGGGTGTCCGTGGGCTCTTTTCTGTGGCTGGAGGTAATGACCTCCTTGACAAGCTCAATATCGAATAAATCGAATAAGGAGATATAAATGGGTATCAAAAGTCTGGGCTACATGGGGTTCTCTGTAAGCGATGTGCAAGCGTGGCGCTCCTATCTCACCAAGAAAATCGGATTGATGGAGGTTAATGGCTCTGATGAGAAAGCCTTATATCGTATGGATTCAAGGGAGTGGCGAATAGCGATAGAAAAAGGTGACTCTGACGACCTCGAATTTGCAGGCTATGAAGTGGCCAATCCCAAGGCGTTGAGGCTGATGACGGAACGTCTACGTGAAGCCGGGGTTGAGGTCAAGACGGGCGACACTGAACTGGCAGAAAAACGTGGCGTGATGGATTTGATCTCATTCAATGATCCATTTGGGATGTCCCTGGAGCTTTACTATGGGGCCACAGAGTTATTTGAGCAGCCTTTTATCTCTAGCGCTGGTGTCAGCGGGTTCGTTACCGGAGAGCAAGGAGCGGGACATTATTTTTATGCGGTTCCAGATATTGAGAAAGGCCTGTCGTTTTACACGGAACTGTTAGGCTTTCAGTTATCCGACGTAATCGACATCGCGATGGGCCCGGATATTACTGTGCGAGGTTATTTCCTTCATTGCAATGGTCGCCACCACACCCTGGCTATCGCCGAGGCTCCGTTACCTAAGAGGGTTCACCATTTCTTGCTGCAAGCCTTGACGCTTGATGATGTAGGTTATGCCTACGACCGGCTCGATGGGTCGTCAGACAAATTAACCGACTCTAACCTTCGGGCTGAGGAAAGTGACAACAATACATCTAGCATGATCACTGCGACGATCGGACGTCACGTTAACGACCACATGGTCTCATTTTATGCTGAAACACCATCCGGGTTTGAACTTGAATTTGGCTGGGGTGCTCGTGACGTCGATGATTGTTCCTGGGTGGTGACAAGACACAACCGAACTGCCATGTGGGGGCATAAATCGGTACGAAGAAAATAACAGCTTCTACTAACGGGAATTGGTAGAGATAAAATAATAATGGTTGTAAGAATCTATGTGCGCCTTCTGAAACCTAGTGACCCAATATTTCGAAAAATGAGGAATGAGAGATGACGAACCCTGAAATCGGTAAGAGCGTTGTAGCGGCAGGTATCCAAACCAATTACCACGACGTTGGAGAAGGATACCCGGTAATACTGGTTCACGGCTCTGGACCGGGTGTGACTGCCTACGCTAATTGGCGCTCTAATATTCCATATCTAAGCCAGTTCTATCGTGTTATTGCGCCGGATATGGTTGGATTCGGCTATACCGAACAACCTGAGGGCTATGAGTTTTCCCTGGATAATTGGGTCCAGCACATCATCGGTGTTATGGACGCTTTGAATATTCAAAAGGCTCACATCGTAGGTAATTCTTTTGGGGGGGGGCTCGCGATTGCTACCGCTCTGAGGTATCCGGAGCGAGTGGGTCGTTTGGTCCTGATGGGCGCAGCTGGCACTAAGTTCAAGCTCACAGAGGGCCTGGATGCAGTCTGGGGTTACCAACCGTCTATAGAGAATATGCGTAAGCTTCTCGATCTCTTCGCTTATGACCGTTCCCTGGTGAGCGATGAATTAGCAGAGGTGCGATATAAAGCAAGTATTCGCCCTGGGGTTCAGGAGTCATTCGCAAGTATGTTCCCTGCCCCACGCCAGCAGTGGCTAGACTCGTTAGCCAGCTCTGACGAAGAGCTTAAAAGTCTTTCCAATGAGACATTGATTATTCATGGAAGAGAGGATAGGGTTGTCCCGATATCCAGCAGCTTGCACTTGGCTGAAGTCATAGATCGTGCGCAGTTGCATGTTTTCGGTCGCTGTGGGCATTGGACACAAATTGAACATACAGATCGATTCAACCGTCTCGTAGTTGACTTCTTTAATGAGATCAACGAGTAGTATGCTGAATTTTGTGGGTAGATAGAATCGGGTGCCTTTAATGCAAGCGTTAATAATAATTCGGATTTGTATTGATGCAGTTATTGAAGGCGCCGATTTGAAATCAAATTTTTTCAGGTGAGGAATAAATATGTGTACTAGTACCAGTGACAGGATTGCAAAGGAACTTTTTTCTGCGTACCAGAGCTCTACGCCGATACAGAGTATTACGGATCGATATCCAGAGCTAACCGTCCAAGATGCATACCAAATACAGAAACTATTTCTTGCTAAGAGGTTAGCGCTAGGTGAGCGAGTTATTGGAAAAAAAATAGGCGTTACCAGTCAGGCTGTCATGGACATGCTGGGTGTGAACCAACCCGATTTTGGCCAGCTGACGGACCGCATGGTGATCAACCAGGGCGAGTCGATTGCCATGAAATCCCTGATCCAACCGAAAGCGGAAGGTGAAATTGCCTTTGTCCTGAAGCGGGATCTGAACGGCCCCGGTGTCACCGTCGCTGATGTGCACAGAGCCACCGAAGGTGTGATGGCGTGTTTTGAGATTGTCGATTCACGAATTCGCGACTGGAATATCCGGATTCAGGACACGGTCGCGGATAACGCGTCTTGTGGCGTGTTTGTACTCGGGGATCGCCTGGTGGACCCCCGTAATCTGGACCTGTTCACAACCGGTATGGTGCTGGAAAAAAACGGCCGGATCGTGGGTACGGGGGCAGGTGCAGCCTCCATGGGGTCCCCGGCGATTGCGGTTGCCTGGTTGGCCAACACCCTTGGCCAGCTTGGAATGTCGCTAAAGGCCGGTGAAGTCATTTTGTCCGGCGCTTTGTCCGCCATGGTGCCGGTCAATGCGGGTGACAATTTGCGGATGACGCTGGCGGGTATTGGAAGCTGCTCCGTGCGGTTCGATTGATATAAGCAACAGGAAAGAGTCATGAGTAAGAAAATCAAAGCAGCCATCATCGGCTCGGGCAACATCGGCACCGATCTGATGATCAAAATCCTGCGCAACGGTAAACATATTGAAATGGGTGCCATGGTCGGTATCGACCCGGAATCCGACGGCCTGGCCCGCGCCAACCGCATGGGCGTCGCCACTACCCACGAAGGTGTGGATGGCCTGGTGAAAATGCCGGAGTTTGCCGACATCGATATCGTGTTTGATGCCACCTCCGCCGGCGCCCACCGCCACAACGAAGTGTTCCTGCGGGGCCACAAGGAAAACATCAAGATCATCGACCTGACCCCGGCGGCCATCGGTCCTTACTGCGTGCCGGTGGTGAACCTGGAACAGAACCTTCAGGAAGGCAACGTCAACATGGTCACTTGCGGTGGCCAGGCCACCATCCCGATGGTAGCGGCGGTCTCCCGGGTCGCCAAGGTGCATTACGCCGAAATCGTGGCGTCGATCTCCAGTAAATCCGCCGGCCCCGGTACCCGCGCCAACATCGATGAGTTTACCGAAACCACCTCCAAGGCCATCGAGATGGTCGGCGGTGCCCAGAAGGGCAAGGCCATCATCATCCTGAACCCGGCCGAGCCGCCCCTGCTGATGCGCGACACTGTCTACGTGCTCTCCGACGCCGCTGACAAGGTGGAAGTGGAAGCCTCAGTCGAGGAGATGGTCCAGGCCGTGTCGTCCTACGTGCCGGGCTACCGCCTGAAACAGAAGGTGCAGTTCGACGACATCCCCGAAGATCAGCCCATGAACGTCCCGGGCCTGGGCCGCTTCAGCGGCCTGAAGACCTCCATCTTCCTGGAAGTGGAAGGCGCCGCCCATTACCTGCCGGCCTACGCCGGCAATCTGGACATCATGACCTCCGCGGCACTCGGTACCGCCGAGCGCATCGCTGAATCGCTGGTCAACTGAGGAGGAACAAATCATGACCTTTAATCCCGGCAAGAAACTCTACATCTCCGACGTGACACTGCGCGACGGCAGCCACGCCATCCGCCACCAGTACTCCATCAAGAACGTGCAGGACATTGCACGGGCCCTGGACAAGGCCAAGGTCGACAGTATTGAAGTGGCCCACGGCGATGGCCTGCAGGGCTCCAGCTTCAACTACGGCTTCGGCGCCCACACCGACCTGGAGTGGATCGAAGCGGTCGCCGAAGTCACCGAACACGCCAAAATCGCCACCCTGCTGCTGCCCGGCATCGGCACCGTCCACGACCTGGACAATGCCTACAGCGCTGGCGCACGCATCGTACGAGTGGCCACCCACTGCACCGAGGCGGATGTCTCCAGGCAGCACATCGAGCATGCCAGAAAGCTGGGCATGGACACCGTGGGCTTCCTGATGATGAGCCACATGCAGACCCCACAAGGGTTGGCGGAACAGGCCAAGCTGATGGAAGACTACGGCGCCACCTGCCTCTATGTCGTTGACTCCGGCGGTGCCATGAACATGAACGACATCCGCGACCGCTTCCGGGCCCTGAAAGATGTGCTCAAGCCGGAAACCGAAACCGGCATCCACGCCCACCATAACCTGGCGCTGGGTGTGGCCAACTCGATGGTGGCGGTGGAAGAAGGCTGTGACCGTGTTGACGCCAGCCTGGCTGGTATGGGTGCCGGCGCCGGTAACGCGCCGCTGGAAGTGTGCATTGCCGCCTTCGATAAACAGGGCTGGGATCACGGCACCGACCTGTACGCCCTGATGGATGCCGCTGACGACATCGTGCGCCCGCTGCAGGACCGTCCGGTGCGTGTCGACCGGGAAACCCTGGCCCTGGGCTACGCCGGTGTCTATTCCAGCTTCCTGCGCCATTCCGAAGTGGCGGCGCAGAAGTATGGGCTGAAGACCGTGGATATTCTGGTGGAACTGGGCAAACGCCGCATGGTGGGTGGCCAGGAAGACATGATCGTGGATGTGGCGCTGGATCTGCTGGCCGCCCAAAAGAAGCGGAATGCATGAGCAAGACATTACCTGATTACGCATAAAACTCAGCCATCCTCAGGAACCGGTACGGCATCGGCGGCGTTCGGGCGGCGGCCGTGAGAAAGCGCGGGATCATGGCCTTGAGGTCATAGCGCCGATTGAAGCGATACTCGAGCTCGGCGGCCAGGTAGCGCGGGGCGTGCTGCCCGCATATAGCATGATAGGTACCGGTGATCGGGTTCTTGAGGTTACCGAGCAGCGTGTTGACCGAGTTGAACTCCGGGTTCGCCACGCTGGCACGCCCACCGCCGGTGATATGGCGCACATGAGGGTAGGTAGACGCATCGAAGGCCCGGAAGCTCCCGAGTCCGTCGCTGCTCACCTGACTGCCAGGCACAACGGCATGTCGGGCATGCGACGGATCCCGGTCAGGGTAAAACGTAAGCAATGGGATGGACTCCTCCTCACCTAACCGGCATCTACGTGCCAAAATGGTGAGTGATTAGTCAACCATCATAAAGATGAGGAAAAGCCCAAATGAATACTATCCGCGTCGGAGTTGATATTGCCAAGTCAGTGTTTTACGTGCACGGCGTAGACCGTCACGGCCAAACTCGGTGGCAAGGCAAGTGTTCTCGCAGCAAGTGGCTTGATGCCCTCAGCCGCAAAGTACCCGCCGGTGCCGAGATCGGCATGGAGGCTTGCGCGTCATCACACCACTGGGCTTGGGAACTCCAGAAGCGGGGGTATCATGTTCGGTTGATTGCCGCCCAATTTGTCAAACCCTACGTCAAGAGCAATAAGAACGATCGGGTAGACGCGGAAGCGATCTGCGAAGCAATGAGTCGTCCGAACATGGGGTTCTGGGGACATTCCCGCCTAATGTGACACTTATCGCTGTAGCCCATCGCTGACAAGCCCTCCAGAGGCACCTTAATTTTTATTCTCAGCTTAAAAACTTAATTAACCTGAGCTTCGGATAAGAAATTAAGAAATCGAAGGAACTAAACGCTCGTTCCCTGATCCGATCATTCGACCAAGAGTAATTGGACCAAAAAGAAGGAACGAGCGTGAATAAGTTAGTTGAAACCTACTGCGATGTCGATGATTTCTGTCAGTTATTTATCAAGCACTGGCAATGTATGTTGTTAGAGAATGGAGATATCAAGCGTCGCAGAGCCTGCCGCTTATCTCCCGCCGAGGTGATGACCATCATTATCCATTTCCACCAGTCGCATTACCGAGATTTCAAGAATTACTATCTCCACTATGTTTGTCGCCAGCTCAAACCCTATTTTCCAGAGTTATTAATACCAATTGCATTAATTAATTGACCAAATTTGTCCACTCTCTCCAACAGAGATTTTTGACTCGCTCAACATCCGCAATGAATGTATTCCAGGCACGAGAGACCTGTTCTACTATTTCTTCGTAACCTCGAAATACCCGGTTTGATAAGCAACGCTGCCGTAGCCATTGCCATACCTGTTCCATCGGGTTCAGCTCCGGAGAATAGGCTGGGAGTTTTACGAGACTGACGTTGGTAAATGGGCTGGCCGTGTCGAATGTATGCCAGCCAGCGCCATCCATCACAACAACGGCATGACGCCCAGGCTCTGTCGCTTCGCTGATCAATTTCAGATGCTGCTTCATCACCTCTTTATTGACAAGAGGGCTGATAAGCGCCTGGGTACTGCCATTGCTCGGACACACCGCACCAAAGATATAGCCATAATCGAATTGCTGTTGCTTTACCACTCTTGGTCTGCTGCCCTTCGCAGCCCATATTCTGGACGTCTGATTTTGCTGACCGAATCGTGCTTCGTCTTGGAACCAGACGTCAACGCGATCCAGAGGGAGATGACCTGGAGTGTGAAGGATCGTTTCCAACTGGAAGTTTTTTAAAAGTATCTTGGGTTTGCTGTGATTGTTTAGGGTGTTTAGAGCGGCTGGTTATCCAACTGAAACCGAGCGTATCCATGATGCGGTATACGTTTCGCAACTGATAGTCGATTTGGAAGGTGTCGCTAATGTATTGTCGTACATCCTGTGCAATCAAACGACCTCCCTCCTTTTTAACCGCGTTTTCTTCAATAAAATGTGCGACCTGTTCTCGCTGAGAGACGGAGAGCTGGCAGGGTCTACCCGGACTAGGTTTGGATTGCAGGCCTTCAAGTCCGTGAGCCAGATAGTTGGATACCCATGTATTAACACTGCCTCTGGCAACCCCAAGGTAAGCGGCTATCTGAGTACGTGTTTCTCCTTTCTTGAAATGATACAAAGCTAAATAGCGGGTCCGTAATTGGCCGTTGGATGTCTGCTTTGCTAATTGTTTAAAGTCGTCGGCGGTATGCATATGAAAATCACTCGAATATGAATACTGCCATTAGATCAAACTTTTAAGGCAATTGGTATGACTTGCCGCTCGTGACAGGTTCAGCCCTTCGTGCTATCGGTTTCATAGCACTACTACGGCGTCTGCTGACTTCTGATATTCCATCCCGACACCTCGCGATGTCAGTAGCTCTATAGCAGAATATCAGACCTCCCGGGGTAATTCGCGCGAACTTCCTGCTTATGCCTGTCGGCTCTACGTTGCTGCATTCCGTGCAAGTATTGGGCTTTAGTGATAATGGCCACCTCACCCTGCAACAACGCCTAAACCGCTTCCTGTTCGTCAGGCCAGCATTTTGCCTTCGGCTTCCTTCAGATTTCACCTCACGATGAACACCCTTGCCGTTCGGCTAGCACTTCCCCTTGCCGGGTGTGCAGAGGACTTCCACCTCCAAGTCATCAACTCACCACCACAGTGAGTCGAACAGTGCTAAAGCACTACGCGCCATGCCCGGCGCACCACCACAAAAAAAGGCCACCGAAGTGACCTTTTTGGAATGCTGCTAGTTTCTATTATTCAATAATCTTAGAAACTACGCCTGCACCTACAGTTCTGCCACCTTCACGGATTGCGAAGCGCAGACCTTCGTCCATCGCGATTGGAGCAATCAGTTCAACTTCGAACTTCAGGTTGTCACCAGGCATTACCATTTCAACGCCTTCTGGCAGTTGAACAGCACCAGTTACGTCAGTTGTACGGAAGTAGAACTGTGGACGGTAACCTTTGAAGAATGGAGTGTGACGACCGCCTTCATCTTTAGACAGTACGTATACTTCCGCTTCAAACTTGGTGTGTGGAGTGATTGAACCAGGCTTAGCCAGTACTTGTCCCCGCTCTACGTCGTCACGCTTAGTACCACGTAACAGAACACCAACGTTCTCACCTGCACGACCTTCGTCAAGCAGCTTACGGAACATTTCAACACCAGTACAAGTCGTCTTGGTAGTATCTTTGATACCAACGATTTCTACTTCTTCACCTACTTTAACGATACCTTGCTCAACACGACCGGTTACAACAGTACCACGGCCTGAGATTGAGAATACGTCTTCGATTGGCAGGATGAACGGCTTATCGATGTCACGCTCTGGCTCTGGGATGTATGAATCCAGGGCTTCACCTAACTCAACAATTTTCGCTTCCCAAGCTGCATCGCCTTCAAGGGCTTTCAGTGCAGAACCCTGGATTACTGGCAGGTCATCACCTGGGAAATCGTACTCTGATAACAGTTCACGAACTTCCATTTCGACCAGCTCAAGGAGCTCTTCATCATCAACCATGTCACACTTGTTCATGAATACGATGATGTAAGGTACGCCTACCTGACGACCAAGCAGGATGTGCTCACGAGTCTGAGGCATAGGGCCGTCAGTTGCAGCAACTACCAGGATCGCGCCGTCCATCTGAGCAGCACCAGTGATCATGTTTTTAACATAGTCAGCGTGTCCAGGACAGTCTACGTGTGCGTAGTGACGAGTTGGAGTGTCATACTCTACGTGTGAAGTAGAGATGGTGATACCACGTGCTTTTTCTTCAGGCGCGTTATCGATTTGATCAAACGCCTGAGCCGCACCACCGTAAGTCTTTGCAAGAACAGTAGTGATTGCTGCAGTCAGAGTGGTTTTACCGTGGTCAACGTGGCCGATAGTACCCACGTTTACGTGGGGTTTCGACCGTTCAAACTTTTCTTTTGCCATTTTTCTCGTTTCCTAAGTTAAAAGTCCGCTCCAATAGCAGACCGGACCGAACCTTCAAATTTATTAGCTTCGTGATTCAATGATTGCTTTCGCCACGTTATTAGGCGCTTCAGCATAGTTGAAGAACTCCATTGAATAGGAGGCGCGCCCCTGCGTAGCAGAACGCAGGTCAGTAGCATAACCGAACATCTCGGAAAGTGGCACCTTTGCCCGTACAATTTTTATACCGGCCACACCGTCTTCCATACCTTCAATCATACCACGGCGGCGATTCAGGTCGCCAACGACGTCACCCATCCAGTCTTCCGGAGTGGTTACTTCAACGTTCATTGTGGGCTCAAGCAATACCGGATTCGCCTCAGCGGCCCCTTTCTTAAAGCCCATTGAACCGGCGATCTTAAACGCCATTTCAGAAGAGTCAACATCATGGTAAGAACCGTCGAACAAAGTTACCTTTACATCGAGAACCGGGTAACCTGCCAGCACACCATTTTGCATTTGCTCCTGAATGCCTTTGTCCACCGAAGGAATAAACTCTTTCGGGATTACGCCGCCAACAATCTCGTTAACGAACTCGTATCCAGCGCCTTCTTCATTCGGCTCTATGCGCAGCCAGACGTGACCAAACTGGCCACGACCGCCCGACTGACGGACAAACTTGCCTTCGACTTCCACTTGCTTGCGGATAGTCTCGCGGTAAGCCACTTGTGGGTTACCAACGTTACATTCAACTTTAAACTCCCGCTTCATGCGGTCGACAATGATATCTAAGTGTAGCTCACCCATACCGGAAATGATGGTTTGTCCGGTTTCATCGTCGGTTTTAACCCGGAACGACGGATCTTCAGCAGCCAGCTTACTCAGGGCAATGCCCATTTTCTCCTGATCGGCGGTTGATTTCGGTTCTACCGCAATCGAAATTACAGGATCAGGGAATTCCATTCGTTCCAGTGTGATCACGTTGTTTGGATCACACAGCGTATCGCCCGTAGTAACATCTTTCATGCCGATAGCGGCCGCAATGTCACCTGCGCGTACTTCTTTTAATTCTTCACGGTCTTTCGAGTGCATCTGCACGATTCGACCAAAGCGTTCCCGCTTACCTTTAACCGGGTTAAACACCGTATCACCTGTGTTTACCACACCAGAGTAACAGCGGAAGAACGTCAACGTGCCCACGAATGGGTCGGTGGCAATCTTAAACGCCAGCGCAGAGAACGGCTCTTCATCATCTGCATGACGCTCACCTTCGCTCTCATCAGGTAAAATACCCTTAATGGCTGGCACATCGATTGGTGCTGGTAAGTAGCGTACCACTGCATCAAGCACTGCCTGAACGCCTTTATTTTTAAATGCACTACCACAGGTTGCTAACACAATTTCATTGTTTAGCGTACGAATGCGCAGACCCTCGTGAATTTCATCTTCAGTCAGTTCTGCGCCTTCTAAATACTTGTCCATTAACTCGTCGGTAGCTTCGGCGGCCGCTTCGATCATCTCGCTGCGGTATTGCTCCGCTTTGTCCAACAGATCAGCCGGAATGTCTTCGTAGGTAAAGGTCATGCCTTTGTCTTCTGCATTCCAGTTAATGGATTTCATTTTAATCAGGTCAATAACGCCGCTGAACTCTTCCTCAGCACCGATGTTAAGCTGAATAGGTACACAGTTAGCACCCAGACGCTTACGGATCTGACCAACAACCCGTTCGAAATCCGCCCCGGCACGGTCCATCTTGTTGACGAAGACCATGCGCGGAACGTGATATTTATCCGCTTGTCGCCAAACGGTTTCTGATTGAGGCTCTACGCCAGAAGACCCACAAAATACGACTACCGCACCGTCCAGAACACGTAATGAACGCTCTACCTCAATGGTAAAGTCTACGTGTCCGGGGGTGTCGATAATATTGATACGATGCTGATCAAACTGTTGCTGCATCCCGGCCCAAAAACAGGTGGTCGCTGCGGAAGTGATAGTAATTCCGCGCTCTTGTTCCTGTTCCATCCAGTCCATGGTTGCAGCACCATCATGCACTTCACCAATTTTATGCGATAACCCGGTATAGAACAGCACGCGCTCTGTTGTTGTGGTTTTACCCGCATCAACGTGTGCAACAATGCCTATATTCCGATAGCGATCAATTGGGGTCTTACGCGACATACATCTCTCTCAGTTAAACGTTGATTACCAACGATAGTGTGCGAACGCTTTGTTCGCTTCGGCCATACGGTGAACGTCTTCACGTTTCTTAACCGCTGAACCTTTATTGTCAGCTGCATCTAACATTTCGGCTGCAAGGCGTTGAGCCATTGACTTCTCGCCACGTTTACGTGCCGCTTCTACCATCCAACGCATACCCAGTGCATTACGACGAACAGGACGAACTTCTACTGGAACCTGGTAAGTTGAACCACCAACGCGGCGAGACTTAACCTCAACAGTAGGACGAATGTTGTCCAGAGCTTCTTCGAATACATCTAAGTGTGCTTTGCCGGTTTTTTCAGCAACAATATCAAGCGCACCGTAAACGATTTTTTCTGCAATCGATTTCTTGCCGTCGAGCATTACGACATTCATGAATTTAGCAAGCAGCTGTGAACCAAATTTTGGTTCTGGTAGGATTTTACGTTGACCTACGACTCTTCTTCTTGGCATCTTCTATTCTCCGTGGAATTCAGGGATAACCCAAAACTCAATTAATTCAGTTTGGCCTTACTAACGGAGAACCGTTAAGACTTGGGCCGCTTGGCGCCGTACTTAGAACGGGCCTGTTTACGATCGTTTACGCCGGCGCAGTCAAGAGTACCGCGAACAGTGTGATAACGAACACCTGGCAGATCTTTTACACGACCGCCACGAATAAGAACAACACTGTGCTCCTGCAGGTTGTGGCCTTCACCACCGATGTATGAAGAAACTTCAAAACCGTTGGTTAAACGCACACGACATACTTTACGTAGTGCTGAGTTTGGTTTCTTAGGCGTAGTAGTATATACACGAGTACATACACCACGTCTTTGCGGACAAGCTTGCAGGGCAGCAACGTTGCTTTTCTCAACGGGCTTTCTGCGTGGCTTGCGCACTAACTGGTTAACTGTTGCCATTAACTAGCTCCTGATTAAAAACTACAAAAACCCGGGCCTTTGTCCGGGTCGATTAATTACGACTTTCACATCGTTGTCAAACCGTATGCTCGTTACGATCCTAATGACTTTGAATCTAAAAACCGTGCCCTGCGTGGGCGGCTAAAAAGCCTGCTACCATTTTTGGGTCGCGGAATATTAAAGATCAATGCCTGTGCTGTCAAGATGTACAAAGGTTAACCACAGAATAAACCGGTATTTAGCCTGTACAGATGACAAAATGGGGCACTACCTTGCGGTAGTGCCCCAATCTCTTGCTTAAGCGCTTATTCGTCTGACGATGACTCGTCTGACGATACTTCAGCGTTTAACGCTTCGGTCAGTGCCTGTTCTGCTTCAGCAGCAGACACCGACATTTCAGCGATTTCTTCATGGCGACGCTGAGCACGTTTTTCGTGATAAGCGAAGCCGGTACCAGCTGGGATCAGACGGCCAACGATAACGTTTTCTTTCAGACCACGTAGATCGTCTTCTTTGCCCTGAACCGCTGCTTCGGTCAGTACGCGGGTGGTTTCCTGGAACGATGCTGCAGAGATGAAAGACTCTGTAGACAGCGACGCTTTGGTGATACCCAGTAACTGGATTTCGTAAAGCGCAGGCAGTTTGCCTTGTTTTTCCATTTCACGGTTTGCGATTTTAACCGCAGCGACTTCAACCTGCTCGCCTTCCAGGAATTGGGTATCGCCCGGCGCGGTGATCAAACACTTACGCAGCATCTGGCGGATAACCACCTCGATGTGCTTATCGTTAATTTTTACACCCTGCAGACGGTAAACTTCCTGAACTTCGTTCACGATGTAGTTAGATACCGCGCTCACGCCACGCAGACGTAAGATGTCATGTGGTGACTCTGGACCGTCAGCGATAACTTCGCCTTTTTCAACGTTTTCACCTTCGAACACGTTAAGCTGACGCCACTTCGGAATCATTTCCTCGTATGGGTCGCCATCTTTCGGCGTGATAACCAGACGTTTCTTACCTTTGGTCTCTTTACCGAAACCAATAGTACCTGAAACTTCTGCCAGGATAGCAGGCTCTTTCGGCTTACGCGCTTCGAACAAGTCAGCAACGCGCGGCAGACCACCGGTGATATCCCGTGTCTTCGAGCTTTCCTGAGGAATACGGGCCAGCACGTCACCTTCGTTAGCCACTTTACCGTCAGCTGCTTCGATAGTAGTAAAGCTTGGCAGGCGAATTTCCTGCAAACCAAACTCATCGCTTTCAAGGATCAGCTTAGGCTCTTTAGCATTAACCTTTGACAAGTCTTTAACAACCACACGGGTCAGACCGGTCAGTTCATCCTGCTGCATCTCAGTGTTTGAGTCATCGATATCAGCAAATGAAATCTTCGATGCACGCTCAACGATGATGGGGTGACTGTGCGGATCCCAGTTAGCCACTACGTCGCCAGCCTGTACTGCCGCACCGTCATCAACGGTTAAGGTTGCACCGTAAGGTACTTTATAACGTTCTTTCTCACGACCTTGCTCATCGGTCATTGTCAGTTCGGTTGAACGTGAAACAATAACCAGTTTGCCGTCGGTGTTACGAACGTACTTGGCATTATGCAGTTTCAGGTTACCGGCTGTTTTGACCTGTACGCTGTTTTCTGCAGACGCTCTCGATGCCGCACCACCAATGTGGAAGGTACGCATGGTAAGCTGGGTACCCGGCTCACCGATTGACTGCGCAGCGATAACACCAACAGACTCACCTTTACCAACCATATGACCGCGAGCCAGGTCACGACCGTAACAGTTCGCACACACGCCAAAGTCGTTGTCACAGGTGATTACCGAGCGAACCATTACCTGGTCTACTGAGTTCGCCTCAAGCAGATCTACCAGCGCTTCGTCGAGCAGTGTATTACGTTCAAGGATAACCTCATCTGTACCTGGTACATAAACATCCTCGGCCACAACACGACCCAGTACACGCTCACGCAGAGGCTCAACAACATCACCACCTTCAATCAGTGGCGTCATCAGAACACCTTCGTAAGTGCCACAATCTGAGTTAGTGATAACCAGATCCTGTGCCACGTCTACCAGACGGCGAGTCAGATAACCCGAGTTCGCAGTCTTAAGTGCAGTATCGGCAAGACCTTTACGCGCACCGTGGGTTGAGATGAAGTACTGTAGTACGTTCAGACCTTCACGGAAGTTAGCCGTGATTGGCGTTTCGATAATTGAGCCATCCGGCTTCGCCATCAGACCACGCATACCCGCTAACTGACGAATCTGTGCCGCACTACCCCGTGCACCGGAGTCGGCCATCATGTAAACAGAGTTAAATGAGGCCTGCTCTTCTTCTTCGCCTTTGGCGTTGATAACCACGTCAGTTTTCAGGTTATCCATCATGGCCTTGGCAACTTTTTCGTTGGCATTTGACCAGATATCAATAACTTTGTTGTAGCGCTCACCAGCTGTTACAAGACCGCTTTGGAACTGTTCCTGGATCTCGATAACTTCCGCTTCAGCAGCGTCGATGATTTCTTTCTTGGCATCCGGGATAACCATATCGTCGATACCAACAGATGCACCCGCGATCATCGCGTAGTGAAAACCGGTATACATGATTTGGTCAGCCGCAATAACGGTATCTTTCAGACCAAGACGACGGTAACAAGCGTTAAGCAGACCAGAGATTTGCTTTTTACCCATTGCCTGATTGATCAGTTCAAAAGGCAAACCTTTTGGCAGGATCAAAGAGAAAATAGCACGACCCACCGTAGTGTCGGTCAGGGTAACTTTCTCAGTTTTCGCGCCGTCTTCCGCTACGTCGTATTCAGTGATACGTACTTTAACGCGCGAATGCAGTTCCGCATTACCGGTACGGTAGGCTTTTTCTGCTTCGTGTGGGCTGGTAAATACCATGCCTTCGCCCTGACCGTTTACTTTGTCACGGGTCAGGTAGTACAGACCTAATACAACGTCCTGTGAAGGTACGATGATTGGCTCACCGTTGGCTGGCGACAGAATGTTATTTGTCGACATCATCAGTGAACGGGCTTCTAACTGGGCTTCAATGGTCAGTGGTACGTGGACCGCCATTTGGTCACCGTCGAAGTCAGCGTTGTAAGCCGCACACACCAGAGGGTGCAATTGGATCGCTTTACCTTCGATAAGGGTCGGTTCAAACGCCTGGATACCCAGACGGTGAAGCGTTGGCGCACGGTTAAGCAGTACCGGGTGTTCGCGGATAACTTCATCCAGAACGTCCCACACTTCCGGCGCTTCGCGCTCTACCAGCTTCTTAGCCGCTTTAATGGTAGTGGCTAAACCACGACCTTCTAACTTACCGTAGATAAACGGCTTGAACAGCTCAAGCGCCATCTTCTTAGGTAGACCACACTGGTGCAGACGCAGTGTAGGACCAACGGTAATTACAGAACGGCCTGAGTAGTCAACACGCTTACCCAGCAGGTTCTGACGGAAGCGACCCTGCTTACCTTTGATCATATCGGCAAGTGATTTCAGAGGACGCTTGTTAGAACCGGTGATAGCGCGGCCACGACGTCCGTTATCCAGCAGTGCATCGACCGCTTCCTGCAGCATACGTTTTTCGTTACGTACGATGATGTCAGGTGCTGCCAGGTCTAACAGACGCTTCAGACGGTTGTTACGGTTGATAACACGACGGTATAAATCGTTCAGATCAGACGTTGCAAAACGACCACCGTCCAGGGGTACCAGAGGACGTAAATCCGGTGGCAGAACTGGCAGTACGGTCATGATCATCCACTCTGGTTTGTTGCCAGACTGTTGGAATGATTCAAGCAGTTTTAAACGTTTGGTGATCTTCTTACGCTTGGTTTCTGAGTTGATTGACGGCAGCTCTTCACGCATTGCAGCAACATCAGCATCAACATCCAGATGCTTAAGCAGATCGAATACGGCTTCGGCACCCATCTTGGCTTCAAACTCGTCACCATGCTCTTCTAACGCATCCAGGTACTCTTCTTCGCCCAGCAGTTGGCTGCGCTCAAGCGTCGTCATGCCTGGTTCTGTTACAACGAATGACTCGAAGTACAGCACACGCTCGATATCACGCAACGTCATATCCAGCATCAGACCGATACGAGACGGCAGAGATTTCAGGAACCAGATGTGGGCAACCGGGCTCGCCAGTTCGATGTGACCCATACGCTCACGACGTACTTTAGTCAGGGTAACTTCTACGCCACACTTTTCACAGATAACACCACGGTGCTTCAGGCGCTTGTACTTACCGCACAAACACTCGTAGTCTTTTACAGGACCAAAGATACGCGCACAGAACAGACCATCACGCTCTGGCTTGAACGTACGATAGTTGATGGTTTCTGGTTTCTTCACTTCACCAAAAGACCATGAACGGATCATGTCTGGTGAGGCAAGACCAATGCGAATATTATCGAATTCTTCAGTCTTGTTTTGTTGTTTTAGAAACTTTAATAAGTCTTTCACAATACTCTCCCGGCGGAGTCAGTCTCTATGGCCCGGTTACCCGGGCCAACTCAATCAATTATGGCAACAAACGGCCTGCTTAGTTTTCTTCCAGCTCGATATTAATACCGAGTGAACGGATTTCTTTAAGCAGTACGTTGAAGGACTCAGGCATACCTGGTTCCATTCTGTGATCGCCATCAACGATGTTCTTGTACATTTTGGTACGGCCGTTAACGTCATCCGACTTAACCGTCAGCATTTCCTGCAGAGTGTAAGCGGCACCGTATGCTTCCAGTGCCCACACTTCCATCTCACCGAAGCGCTGACCACCGAATTGTGCTTTACCACCCAGCGGCTGCTGAGTAACCAGGCTGTAAGAACCAGTTGAACGCGCATGCATCTTGTCGTCAACAAGGTGGTTCAGTTTCAGCATGTACATGTAACCAACGGTAACCGGACGTTCGAATTCACGACCCGTACGACCATCAAACAGGGTAATCTGCCCGCTCTCTGGAATATCCGCCAGTTTTAACATCTCTTTGATTTCAGCTTCACGTGCGCCGTCGAATACTGGTGTTGCTACCGGTACACCCTTACGCAGGTTATCGGCTAAACGCAGTACTTCGTGGTCAGTAAAGGTGCTGATATCAACCTGTTTCGGGTTATCACCCAAATCGTACACTTCTTGCAGGAAGCCACGCAGTTTCTGCATTTCTTCTTGCTCTTTGAGCATACGGTCGATTTTAACGCCCAGACCGTGCGCAGCCATACCTAAGTGCGTTTCAAGGATCTGACCGATGTTCATCCGCGACGGTACACCCAGAGGGTTAAGTACGATGTCTACCGGCGTACCGTTTTCATCGTATGGCATATCTTCTACCGGGATTACGGTAGAGATAACACCTTTGTTACCGTGACGACCAGCCATCTTGTCACCAGGCTGGATATGACGCTTAACAGCCAGGTAGACCTTAACGATCTTGAGTACGCCCGGAGCCAGGTCATCGCCTTGAGTGATCTTGCGACGCTTAACTTCAAATTTCTTGTCGAAATCAGCTTTGATTTCGTCGTGCTGGGCACCGATTTGGTCTAAATCGCTCTGCAGATCAGCATCTGACAGTGGGATATCGAACCATTTCTCGCGCGGCATGCTGTCCAGTTTACCCTGGTCTACGCCTGCTTTAAGCAACAGGTTGGCAGCACGTGCGAAGATGCCGTCGGCCAGGATATTGAACTCGTCAGACAGGTCTTTCTTAACCTGACGTAACTGCATGTCTTCAATTTCCAGGGCACGCTTGTCTTTTTCTACGCCATCACGAGTGAATACCTGAACGTCGATAACGGTTCCGTGCACAGAGTTAGGTACACGTAATGAGGTATCTTTAACGTCAGAGGCTTTTTCACCAAAGATAGCACGTAACAGTTTTTCTTCTGGTGTCAGCTGGGTTTCGCCTTTAGGCGTTACTTTACCTACCAGAATGTCACCGCCCTTCACTTCTGCACCGATGTATACAACGCCGGATTCATCCAGCTTGCTCAGCGCAGACTCACCAACGTTTGGAATATCAGAAGAAATTTCTTCTGGCCCCAACTTGGTGTCACGAGCGATACAGCTCAGTTCCTGAATGTGGATCGTTGTAAAACGGTCTTCCTGAGCAACACGCTCAGAGATCAGGATCGAGTCTTCAAAGTTGTAACCGTTCCAAGGCATGAACGCGATACGCATGTTCTGACCAAGAGCCAGGTCACCTAAGTCCGTTGACGGACCATCAGCCAGTACATCGCCTGCCACAATCGGGTCACCGACGCTACAGGTTGGACGCTGGTTAATACAGGTGTTCTGGTTTGAACGGGTGTATTTGTTCAGGTTGTAGATATCGATACCCGCTTCACCAGCAAACATCTCATCTTCATCAACCTTCACCACGATACGGCTGGCATCAACATAATCGATAACACCACCACGCTTGGCGACTACAGTTACACCTGAGTCAACAGCAATGGTTTTTTCCATACCGGTACCAACTAACGGCTTATCAGCACGTAGTGTAGGTACTGCCTGACGTTGCATGTTTGCACCCATTAATGCACGGTTAGCATCATCGTGTTCCAGGAACGGGATAATGCTCGCAGCAATCGATACGATTTGTTGTGGCGAAACGTCCATGTACTTGATGTCTTCTTTAGGCATCAGGGTAGTTTCACCACGGTGACGACATGGGATCAGGTCGTCGAGCAGTTCCATGTTCTCAGTCAGCGCTACGTTTGCCTGGGCAATGGCGAACTGACCTTCTTCAATCGCAGATAAGTAATCGATTTCATCACTCACCACACCGTCTACAATGCGACGGAAAGGCGTTTCGAGGAAACCAAAGTCATTGGTACGGGCAAAGCTCGCCAATGAGTTAATCAGACCGATGTTCGGACCTTCAGGGGTTTCGATTGGACACAGACGACCATAGTGCGTCGGGTGTACGTCACGAACCTCAAAGCCTGCACGCTCACGAGTCAGACCACCCGGACCTAAGGCAGAAATACGACGCTTGTGCGTTACTTCTGACAGCGGGTTGTTCTGATCCATAAACTGCGACAGCTGTGAAGAACCGAAGAATTCTTTAACCGCTGCTGAGATAGGCTTGGCGTTGATCAGATCCTGTGGCATAACGTTGTCCAGGTCACCCAGAGACAGACGTTCTTTTACAGCACGTTCAACACGCACCAGACCTACACGGAACTGGTTTTCGGCCATTTCGCCAACAGAACGGATACGACGGTTACCTAAGTGGTCGATATCGTCCACTTCGTCTTTACCGTCACGGATCAGGATAAGCTGCTTCATTACATCGATGATGTCTTGCTTATCCAGAGTACCTGACCCTACCAGCTCTTCACGACCTAAACGACGATTAAACTTCATGCGTCCAACTGATGACAGATCGTAACGTTCATCAGAGAAGAACAGGTTATCGAACAGCGTTTCAGCAGCATCTTTTGTAGGTGGTTCACCAGGACGCATCATGCGGTAGATTTCTACCAGCGCTTCCAGGCGATTTGTTGAGCTGTCAATACGCAGTGTATCAGAGATGTATGAACCGTGATCCAGTTCGTTAATGTACAGCGTGGTGAACTCTTTAATACCGGCCTGACTTAACGCTGCCAGTGTTTCGAGTGTAACTTCATCATTAGCGTTAACCAGCACTTCGCCGGTTTCTTCGTTAATGTAAGTCTCGCCATACACGCGGCCAGCCAGGTATTCAACCGGCACTTCCAGCTCAGTAACACCGGCTTTTTCTAAAGCACGGGTGTGACGGGCAGAGATACGACGGCCGGTTTCAACCAGCACATTGCCTTCGCCATCAAGAATGTCGAATTGTGCCGTTTCACCGCGCAGGCGATCAGGAACGACTTCCATCAGCATCTTGTTATCGGCAATACGCACCTGGATTTTGTCGAAGAAGGTATCAAGGATCTCTTCAGTGGTCATTTCCAGTGCGCGTAAGATAATCGTTGCAGGCAGCTTACGGCGACGGTCGATACGTACAAACAGGTTATCTTTCGGGTCAAACTCGAAGTCTAACCACGAACCACGGTAAGGGATTACCCGTGCGTTGTAGAGAACTTTACCTGAAGAGTGCGTTTTACCTTTATCGTGGTCATAGAACACGCCAGGAGAACGGTGCAGCTGAGAAACGATAACTCGCTCGGTACCATTAATGACGAACGTACCGTTCTCTGTCATTAACGGGATCTCACCCATGTACACTTCTTGTTCTTTAATGTCTTTTACAGTACCAGGTGCTGCTTCTTTATCGAATAATACCAGGCGCAGTTTCACTCTTAACGGCGCGGAGAAGGTTACGCCTCGGATTTGACATTCTTTAACATCAAATACCGGCTCGCCAAGGCGATAACTTACATATTGTAATTCTGAATTGCCAGAGTAACTTTTAATTGGAAACACAGAGCGGAATGCTGCTTCCAAACCATATTGACCATCTACATCGATATCAATAAATTTCTTGAAAGAATCTAGCTGGATTGAAAGAAGGTATGGAATTTCCAATACCTGTGGGCGTTTGCCAAAATCCTTACGGATACGTTTCTTTTCGCTATAAGAGTAAACCATGGGTTCCTCAGCCTGCTGATTTTAGACCCAACCTGTTGCCGTAATACACGTCGACAACAAACTTCCAGTACCCTTTCACAGGGAACAATCAGATAGCATACACCAAAAATTAGCCAATTTTTAGTTAACTCGTTGGTTTATTGCTAAATAAATTATTCTCGGTGGTGGCGCTTGATGTGTACAGACAAGGGTAATAAACCGTACACCCTACAGCGCAAAAAGGCTGGTGGTCAAAAAAACCACCAGCCTGTGCCATTTCTGGCAAGCAATCTGCTAGTGCAGATTACTTGATTTCAACTTCAGCGCCAGCTTCTTCAAGCTGCTTCTTCAGTTCTTCAGCTTCTTCTTTGCTTACGCCTTCTTTGATAGCTTTAGGAGCAGATTCAACTACTTCTTTCGCTTCTTTCAGACCTAAGCCAGTCGCGCCGCGAACTGCTTTGATTACTGCAACTTTGTTGCCACCGAATGAAGTCATAACAACGTCAAATTCAGTTTTCTCTTCTGCAGCAGCAGCTTCACCCGCTACAGCAGGACCAGCAACAGCAACAGCAGCAGCAGAAACGTTGAATTTTTCTTCGGCTGCTTCGATCAGTTCAACCAGTTCCATTACTGGCATTTCAGCGATCGCGTTTAAGATATCTTCTTTAGTTAGAGCCATTTTCTCTAAACTCCTGGGATTAAAATGTTAAAAAAATCAATATGCCAAAAACGCCAATTACTTGGTGTCTTTGACCGCCGCCAATACGCGCACAAACTTGCCAGGAACTTCGTTGATAGTACGAACGAATTTCTCGGCTGGTGCTTTGAAGGTTGCAAGTAGTTTTGCAAGCGCTTCGTCGCGGGTAGGCAGAGACGCCACTGCATCCAGTTTTTCTGGACCAAGCAGACCACTACCAATTGAAAGTGCAGTAACTTTCAGCTTCTCGTTGGTTTTACCGAAGTCTTTAAAAAGACGTGCTGCACCGCCAGGTGCATCGATAGAGAAACCATAGATAAGCGGGCCAGTTAAGGCGCTTTCTAAATCTGAAAATTTGCTATCTGCTAACGCACGTTTTGCCAGAGTATTACGTACAACCTTCAGGTATACGCCTTGCTCACGGGCTTTAACGCGCAGGTCAGTCAGATCTGCAACTTCCATCCCACGGTATTCAGCAACGGCTACGGATAGAGCGCGAGATGCAACTTCGGAAACCTCTGCTACGATCTCTTTTTTTGCTGCTAAACCTAGTGCCACTGAGTTCACCTCTTAAAATCTGATCAAGTAAAAGCAACTACCTAATCAGGGTTCACAGATTGATGACTTCACCAATTGAAGCCACCGCTCTACGGTGTTTGTTATCCCAGAGAGTCTGAGTTCAAACCACCGTCTGCGCAGGCTGGTTGATTAAGTAACGCATTAACGTAAAAGTTCTCTTACCTCTTTTACTGCGTCACGCCTGCGGTCTAGGACGGGAGCCAGTATTCGCTTAGCGATATAATGGCTCCAACCCAAAACCGAAGAGAATGCCGGTTAAAGTAACCAGCAAGGGGCATTACTGACCTACGGTCGCCTTATCAACAGAAACGCCGGCGCCCATAGTGGTGCTCAGACTAACTTTCTTGATGTAAGTACCTTTAGCAGAAGAAGGCTTGGCTTTCTTCAGAGCTTCCAGTAATGCTTCTAAGTTTTCCTGGATTTGATTGGCTTCAAAAGCAATCTTACCAATGCTGGCGTGGATGATACCGTTCTTATCGTTACGGTAGCGAACCTGACCCGCTTTAGCGTTTTTAACTGCAGTAGCAACGTCTGGCGTTACAGTACCAGTCTTAGGGTTAGGCATCAGGCCACGTGGACCTAAGATTTGACCTAACTGACCAACAACGCGCATTGCGTCCGGGCTGGCCACTACTACGTCAAAGTTCATTTCGCCTTTCTTAACCTGGTCAGCCAGGTCATCCATGCCAACGATGTCAGCACCGGCTTCTTTAGCCGCTTCAGCGTTTGCACCCTGAGTAAATACAGCAACGCGAACCTCTTTACCAGTTCCGTTTGGCAGTACAGTTGCACCACGAACGTTTTGGTCAGATTTCTTAGCATCGATACCCAGATTGATAGCAACGTCTACGCTTTCTGCAAAGTTGGCCGTAGCCAGTTCTTTCAGCAGTGCTACCGCTTCTGCGATATCGTATTCTTTAGTTGCATCAACCTTGTCACGGATTAAACGTGCGCGTTTAGTTAATTTAGCCATTCGATTAACCCTCTACCTTCAAGCCCATTGAGCGAGCAGAACCCGCAATTGTACGTACTGCAGCGTCCAGGTCAGCAGCTGTCAGATCCGGCTCTTTGGTTTTGGCAATTTCTTCCAGTTGAGCACGGGTAACAGTACCCACTTTTTCAGTGTTAGGACGACCAGAACCGCTCTTGATACCAGCCGCTTTTTTCAGCAGGTAAGAAGCAGGAGGCGTTTTGGTTTCGAATGTGAAAGAGCGGTCTTCGTATACAGTAATTTCTACTGGTACTGGAGCGCCTTTCTCAAGACTTTCAGTTTTTGCGTTGAAAGCCTTACAGAATTCCATGATGTTTACACCATGTTGACCAAGTGCTGGACCAACTGGTGGTGACGGGTTAGCAGCACCGGCTGCAACCTGAAGCTTAATTAAGCCTGTTACTTTTTTAGCCATTTTAAATGCTCTCGTTGTTGGGTATAACGCCTCGCAAATATCGAGATTATTTGCTCAATCGGCTTCCCGGTTCCAATAAAAGGGGCGCGAATTATAGGCTAACAAATAGCCTGATGCAACCTCTTATACAAAATACTTTCAGACTTGCTCACACAAAGCAAAAAGCCTTATCGCCAATTGGCAATAAGGCTTTAAATGGGTATTGCGGGTAATTAGCCTTTTTCGACCTGGCTGAATTCCAGCTCGACAGGAGTGGAACGACCAAAGATAAGAACCGATACTTTTACGCGGCTCTTTTCGTAGTCGACTTCTTCTACCACACCGTTGAAATCGGCAAATGGGCCATCGATAACACGTACCACTTCGCCTGGCTCGAACAGCGTTTTCGGCTTCGGCTTATCCACAGACTCTTCCAGACGGTTAAGGATCGCATCTGCTTCACGTTGAGAAATCGGCATAGGACGGTCTGATGTGCCGCCAATGAAACCTAATACACGTGGCACACTTTTAACTAAGTGCCATGAGTCTTCGTTCATTTCCATCTCAACCAGCACGTAACCCGGGTAAAATTTACGCTCAGATTTACGCTTCTGGCCGGCACGCATCTCTACTACTTCTTCGGTTGGTACTAACACCTGACCGAAATAATCTTCCATGCCGTGCATCTTGATATATTCAAGCAGGGTTTTCTTAACACGCGACTCGTACTGAGAATAAGCTTGTACAACGTACCAACGTTTCTTTGGTTTGTTTTCTGCTTCAGTCATGACTTATGCTCCAATACCAGTAATAAATCCAACGACCCAAACCAGAATCCCATCAAGGCCCCACAGGATAAGTGCGGCAATTACTGTCGCGGCTAGCACGATGAGGGTTGTTTGGTTCAATTCCTGACGCGATGGCCATACTACTTTGCGTACTTCCATGCGTGAATCTTTAGCGAATGTCAGAAATGCGCTGCCTTTTGCAGTGCTTGCAGCAATAAAGCCTGCAATCGCCACACCGGCCACGGCGCCAATGGCGCGATATAATACTGACAACTCACCATACACATAGTTAGCTGTAATCACACCTGCCAGCAAGGCAAACACGATCAGCCACTTTAGTAAGTCCATTGGATTGGATGCATTTTCCGTTTTTTCGCTCATTTCACGACCCTAGCAATACGGCATATTTAAACCACACACTTTTACGCGCACAGTCAATCTAATTTGGCAGGGGTGGAGGGACTCGAACCCCCAACCATCGGTTTTGGAGACCGCTGTTCTACCAATTCGAACTACACCCCTATACTCTTCTTATTCGAAGAATAACAATCAGCTTAAGAGCTGATTTTACTTACACTCACCTTGTGAAGTTATGACGTCTTTTAGAGAAAAAGTGCGGCTTCGCAAGGGAGGGACGCGTATTATACTCAACACACTCGCAGATACAAGCGCTTTGTTTGCCCTTACGGGCATCCGCTTAGGCAGTAAAAATATGATGCTGCGTAGCCGTGAAATAATCACGAAACACCCGGTTGAGCGCGGTATTCTGGCTGGCGCCTTTAATCCTGGTGTAAGGATAAATTGCCGTGATAGCCTTAGAAATGTTCACAACCGACATGCTTGCCTCACGGTGTACTTTATTGACCAGCTGCTCAGTAAAATCCACTTTTTCTCTAACAACTTGTAAGCACTCTTCGGCCAGGTTTTCCACTCGTAGATTGGCATGGGTAAGCGTATCCTGCAGTGTATACAAGTGGCTGGGCGACACGGAGTTACTGCTCAGTGCCAGAAAATGCTCTCCCATACCAATGTAATTTACCCACAGGGTAAGGTCGGCAAATACGCTAAAGTTCAGCTGGTAAATGGCCTGAGGCAAAAAAACTGTTTCATAGTGAAAACCTTGTTGCTCTGTTATTTCTGCGTTCTGCACTTTAAAGCTATGGGTAGCGGTTGCCACCAGCCCCATGGTTTGCCAGTCGTCTATAACCTCCACCTGCTCTGCCGGCACCACAAAGGAGGAATAGTGCTCCTGACCCTGGTGATTTTTAAGCATCTTACCATCATCCAGCAAGCGCGCATTTAGCGTAAAATGGGTTAAGTAGGGAGCTCCCGTGGCATAACGCCACTGTCCATTCAGACGATAGCCTGATGCCGTTTTACTGGCATCACCAAATAATCCGCCGCTGCCACCCAGAATAACGCGATGACCGATAAATAGTTCTGCAGCAAACTCTGGTTTTAGGTTCCCAATAAAGTAATTAGCCCCTGCGCACAAAGTGACTGTCCAGCCCAGACTTCCGTCTGTTCTGGCTAAGGATTGCAAGGTCCTGAGGCCGTCCAGCAGATCTGCTTCGAGCCCGCCGAAGTCACGTGGTACCCACAAATTCCACAAATTGTGGCGGGCAATCCAATCAAGCGTGGCTGCAGACAACTGGTTATTTTCTTCGATGTCAGGTGGCGCTGATAAACGCATAGCTTTATAACAGTCCCGGTAATTCATTTTCGCGCCATTATAATGGCTCATAAGAAAATCACGAAACGTCATCCCCGAATTTGCGCAGCAAATATCGGGGACCCCCTAGCCTGTTTTCGTAGAGTCTAATCGACCTTTGCGCAGAACTTATTTCAGGTGAGCAAGCCTGTTCAGGAGAGCCCGGATAAGTGCTTCGCACTTTCCAGGGCGACGTTGTTGGTTACAAATACCCCGTTATCCCTGCACTACAAAATATCTGTCATCCACTCATGCCTTTTAACTCGTAGGCAGACTTGCGATTTCATAAGGTTGGCTCATTAATGAACTTGTTAATCGTTTTTTATTTATCAAAGATAATGAACTTTACCTTGCAAGTTAGTATCATAAAAATCACGTTGCAAGGTGAACGCTTGCATCATTCAGGACCAAGTAATGTAAAAGGACGTATATGCCTCGATACAGCAAAGTGATATCTGCTATTTTCATTTCAGCCACCCTAACTGGCTGTAACAACGACTCCGAAAGTACCCTTGAAGAGCTGAATAAACATCGGCAAATTTGAGAAAGCCACAACATTTCAGACTATGAAATGCAGTTTACCCATAACTGTAATTGCCTGGATGAAGTGACGGCACCTCGCATAGCGCTGGTTGAAAATAATGCAGTGGTTTCGCAGGTAGCGACCCGTTTTGGGCCATCCCTATCCATTGGCACAGAAGGATTAGGTGTTGATAGCAACAACAATAAAGCGCTAAGGCCAGAGCTGGTAACGGTCTGGACAGTAGATGAATTATTCGACCTGATCGCATTAGAAGAAAGTCGCGCTGATTTTTTGGAAGTTGAATACACCGAGGGGCTCGGTTATCCCACTCTCATAAGTGTCGACCGTAATGAACAAATTGCAGATGACGAATATACAATCACAGTAGACGTTGTCATCCCGGCAGACCAGTTAAGCTGTGCTGCGTGGGTAGTAGACAACTCGCTGAAGTTAACCATTGTCGATGAGGGCACGTACGACCCAATAGGCTATGGAACAACGGTAACCGTATCAGATGAAGTAGGCTTCACTGAGACGTTTGTTAATGACGACCCATCATGTGAAGACGATGAAAAAATTGCCATGCTCGGCGACCGCACCGGCTTTTATCAACTGACCATTGAAAAAGCAGGTTACGACACGTTAGTTATCGAAGACTTTGGCATCGGTAGAGGAGTGTGTGGCACCAGAACACGAGATCAATATTTTACATTGAGCCCGCAATAGGTCTGTAAGACTCCGTGACTTAGCATAAAGGGGATTTTATTTGAGCCAGGCTGTTCAGGAGATCCCGGATAAGTACTTCGCACTTTCCGGGAAGACGATGTTGATTCCAAAAACCAGTCATCCCTACACTATAAAACAACCGTCATCCCCGCATGCTTTTGAGCGGGGATCTCCTTGCATGTTCATGTGGTAGTGAAACAACATCTGTGCAGAAACCAATACATCCTTCACGTCATCCCCGAATTTGCGCAGCAAATATCGGGGACCCCCTTGCATGATATCGTAGTGTTTAATCGACCTTTGCAGAAAGGTAGTTGTGGGTGAGCCAACCTTTTCAGGAGATCCCGGATAAGTGCCCTGCACTTTCCGGGACGACGGTGTTGATTACAGATATCCGTTCCCCCCGCACTAAAAAACCTCCGTCATCCCCGCACGCTTTTGAGCGGGGATCTCCTTGCATGTTCATGTGGTAGTGAAACAACATCTGTGCAGAAACCAATACATCCTTCACGTCATCCCCGAATTTGCGCAGCAAATATCGGGGACCCCCTTGCATGATATCGTAGTGTTTAAATTCCAGTTGCCGAAATGGCGGTTAAAGTGAGTCAGTCTTTTTGGGAGATACCGGCTCGGAGGCCGGTATGACAAATTGAGAATGGTTGAGTCAGGTGAATCAGCCTGCTCAGGAGATCCCGGATAAGTACTTCGCACTTTCCGGGACGACGATGTTGATTTTACGGGACGGGAGGCTTCTGGGTCTCATTCGATTATCCAACCTTCTAAGGGGGTCCCGGATATGCGCAGCGCGCATTCCGGGACAGGGGATTTCTAAGGTCTGAATAAGCACGCATGCGTGCTTATTCGAGACCGAGAAATCCACCTGTCTGGTGAGCCCATAGCTTGGCGTAGATGCCACCTTTTTCGAGCAGTTCCTGGTGGGTGCCCTGCTCTACTATTTCGCCATTGTCGAGCACCAGTAAGCGGTCCATTTGTGCAATGGTGGATAAACGGTGAGCGATGGCCAGTACCGTTTTGTTTTCCATTACTGTATTCAGGCATTCCTGAATGGCCGATTCCACTTCTGAATCGAGGGCTGAGGTGGCCTCATCAAGGATGAGCACCGGCGCATCTTTAAGTAGCACACGGGCAATCGCAATGCGCTGACGCTGTCCACCGGACAGTTTTACACCACGCTCGCCAACCTGCGCATCAAACCCTGTGCGACCATCTTTGTCAGACAGCTGCTGAATAAATTCAAAGGCTTCGGCTTGCTCCGCCGCTTTGATCATTGCGGCGTCATCGGCATCATTACGGCCGTAGATAATATTATCCCGCACCGAGCGGTGCATAAGTGAGGTATCCTGAGTCACCATGCTGATCTGCGCCCGCAATGACTCCTGATCAACCCGGCTGATATCCTGCCCATCGATCAGTATTTGCCCATCAGTGGTATCGTAAAAGCGCAGTAGTAAATTCACCAAAGTTGACTTACCCGCGCCGGAGCGCCCGACCAGGCCGACTTTCTCACCCGGTTTAATATTTAAGTCGAGGTTTTTAAATACCGGCACCGGCTGGTCATTGGCTCCGGGATAGCTGAAACTCATATTCTTAAAGTGAATTTGCCCGCCACTCACGTTTAGCGCCGGGGCTTGGTCTACATTTTTCACTGCAATGGGTTGGGCCAGTGTATTAATCCCGTCCTGTACGGTACCCAGGTTTTCAAATAATGACGCCACTTCCCACATCACCCAGTGCGACATGCCGTTTAAACGTAAACATAAACTCACTGCCAGCGCGATTTCACCAGGCGTGACGAGTTGCTGTAACCATAAATATACCGACAACGCGCCGACACTAAAGATCAGTAATGCATTACTCAGCTCCACGCAGAACTCAAGGATCGTCACCAGGCGCATTTGCGGATACACGGTATACAGGAATTTATCCATGCTCTCCTGAGCATAACTGGCTTCGCGCTGGCTGTGAGAGAATAGTTTTACCGTGGAAATATTAGTGTAACTATCTACAATTCTGCCGGTCATCAAAGAGCGGGCATCGGCCTGATATTGTGACACTTGCTTTAACTTGGGGACCAGTACCCGCAAAATGCCGATGTACACGCCAAGCCACACCACCAGCGGTAACGCCAGACGCCAGTCTGCGGTAAAAATCAGTACCACCATGGAAATAAAGTAAACGCCGATATACACCATTAAATCGAGCAGTTTCATTACCGTTTCGCGCACCGACAGGGCGGTTTGCATTACCTTGGTGGCTACCCGGCCGGCAAATTCGTTGTGGAAAAACGATAAGCTCTGACCAAGCAGATAACGGTGGGCCTGCCAGCGAATTCGCATGGGATAGTTCCCCAAAAGCGACTGGCGGGAAAACAATGAGCGCAGCAAGATAAAGCCCGGAATGAGCACTACCACTACAATGCCCATCAAAATAAGCGTGCTGCTCTCCTGCTCAACAAAGGTGGCGCGATCTCTTTCGGCAAACCAGTCCACCAGCTTGCCCATAAAACCAAATAATGTCACTTCGAGTATCGCTACAATAGCGCTGAGCAATGAAACCGTAAGCAATACCGCCCACATTCCCTTGGTATAATGCTTACAAAAAGCCACCATACCGGTTGGTGGCTGGGTTGGAGTTTCGGCTGGAAATGGGTTGGTTAATCGCTCAAAAAAAGAAAACATCAGGCCTTTTGCTTATTATCAGGTGTCGCTGAACCCCAGTTTGCTGAGGATAGCTTCCACATTGTCGTGGTGTTTGGCTTGCCATTCATCCAGAGTCATACTGCTGTCTTTGTCGGCGCGTTTTTTAGCTATATCAAAGGCTTCGGCAGCAGAGGCTTGCGGGACGACGGCAATACCCTCTTCGTCGGCGACAATGATATCACCGGGATGCACTGTCACACCACCACAGTTAACCGGTTGGTTGAGTGGGTCGACGCATTTCTTCGCACCGGGCTTGGGGACCACGCCACGGGCAAACACCGGAAAGCCCATTTCCCGAACTTCCGCTAAATCCCGGATCACACCATCTACCACAAACCCAGCTATTCCCCGTCTCTGGGCAATCGCACAAACGTTACCACCGGATACCGCAAACTGATCGTCAGCTTCCACCACAATAATGTCGCCCGGGTTAGCCCGGTAAATGGCCGCGTGTAACATCAGGTGATCGCCCGGCTGGCATTTTACGGTAAACGCAGGCCCCGAAATTTTAGGCACCGGTTGCCACAGCGAATGAATGGCATAATCCATAAATTGCTCGCGCGGCAGTGCATCGGCATATTCGCAAGTTGAAACAGATGAAAAATCGATGGTCATTACGTTTTCCCTGATAACAGAACAGATTAAAGAATCACCACTATAACAACCCTGCTCCGATTGAGGAGTAGATAGCATGTATTTTCATTATCACTGCCTGTGTTATCTTGGCCTAAAAGGACAATTAACCAACCAGCTCATGACCCTGCCTGATTATCACCTGTTGGCCGCACTGCTTTATTCAGCCTTATTACTACTTTGTACCGGCTCAACAAAAGCCGCTATCCGTTTCGGTATACCAGTGGCGGCCGTGTGGTTATCGTTAAGTTTTGCTGGAAGCCTGCTTTTTGCCGTGCAGGCGACGGCCTATATCGGCCTTACTTATTTGCTGCATCAACAACGCCTGTCAGGCCGGTGGCCGAAGATAATAGCCTGGGTCCTGTGGGGCGTTTTTAGCGTTGGATTGCTCACTCACCTGCTGCCGGGTTACCAGGGATTGCTATTAACCGATAATACCCAGGTAAAAGCCAATAGCCTTGCGGCCAGCGTTTACCTGAACACCGATAAGGTTCTTATCGCCTGGGCGTTATTACAGTGGATACCGGTATGGCAAAAAAATTCCTGCACAGCCCCGCACGTGTCAGCATGGGTGATGCTAGCATCACCATTGATGGCAATACCGTTAATTATGTTGTTAGCGGTTCAGCTTGGCTTACTGCAATGGCAACCGGGGTTTTCCGGATTGCTGGCAGTCATCATCTTATCCAACCTGCTTAATACCTGTTTTACCGAAGAGCTATTGTTTCGTGGTGCGCTGCAAAATTACCTGCATAAAAAACTGGGGATGTTAGGCGGGCTGGTTATTGCCAGTGGCCTGTTTGGCCTTGCTCACTTCGCCGGTGGCGGTTGGTATATGCTGCTGGCCACATTAGCCGGATTGCTATACGGCCTGGTTTACCTGCTAACCGGCCGGTTGCTGTGGGCGGTACTATGCCACTGGGGACTCAATACCACCCACCTGTTGCTGTTTACCTGGCCTGTGGTGCAGGCCGGATAGTCATCCCTGTTTATTAAGGTCGAACAGCGGTCACTTCAATTTCTACCAGGTAGTTGGGGTTAGCCAGGCCAGCCACCTGAAAAGCCGAACGGGATGGCAGATTAGGCTGCTCCTCCGTACCGAAAAACTGTTTATAGCCACGCATAAAACCAGCGAAGTCCATTTTACCTTCCATTGCCGGGTCGCCTACTAAAAACACCTGCATCTTCATGACATCACCCATGGTCAGATCCAGGCTTTTCAGATTTTCCTCAATGCGGTTAAGCACGCTGACGGTTTGCATTTCGGTATCGCCGTAAGCTTCCATACTGCCCTTTGGCGCATCAGGATTGCTGATCCCAGGCACTGAACCACTTAAAAAGACAATGGTACTGGTAGCCGGTACTTCCGAAGCGCGCAGGATGGGGAAGTCAGACCCAATCAGGCCGTGGCGAATAACCGTTTCTTTGGCCGGCGAAGTGGCATCGGCATCATTACATCCGGTAGTGGCAAATACTGCACTTAGCAGCAGTGGAGCAAGGAATAATTTTTTCATGTTGTGTTCCTGTATTCTGGTTAGTGTTTATCGTTGTGCAATGGTTTTAACGTCGTCGGCGTCGACCACGTCGGTAAAGTGATTACCAAAATGGCTGCGGGTGTAATTCACCACTTCGGCAATTTGTTCATCAGACAGGTATTGTTTAAGCGGTGGCATGCCGCCCATGCCGTTGCTGACCATATAAATCACATAAGCACCGGCCGCCAGCTTGGGATTTTTGGCTAATGCCGGATACATTCCGGCACCTTGTGCGCCTTCGGCATTGGTCATATGACAGCCCTGACAAATGGCATGATAAAGGGCTTCACCGGTGACTTCCTCGAAGTTAGCGCCTTCGGAAAACCCGGCATCATCAGTAGCATATAAGCAAGTGCTTACAAACAATAAAAACACTGATATTAATAATTTTATAGTTTTATTCATGAGTGTATCCTCAAATTATTAAGCCATCGTACTCAGGGCTTTCTGGTGAAGTCGTTTAATTGCGTCGTGGGCCGAAGAGATAGCGCCCTCCTGCCAGGCTGGTAAATTAGAAGCGTGCTCTCCTGCCAGCACCAGGCGGCCGTCAACCTGACAAAGATTCTCGTAATGCTCTGCGCGCTTTTCTTCCGTCCACAGGCCATAGCAGCCCTGGGTCCATGGCACACGGTGCCAACCCACGGAGATACCGTTATCAAATTCCTCGGCATACTGCGGATGAATTTGCTTGCCATATTCCACCGCTTTCTTTACTCGTTCCTTAGGTGACAGGGAAGTAAATTCAAAAGCATTAGCGCCCCACACATAGGCCCCCAGCAGTACGCCTTTGCCCTTGTCGCAGAATTTGGTGCTGGGGTAACTGATATTGGTGATCGGCAGGTTGGTGTAGCTCACGCCACCGTAAATGGCTTCATCCTGTTCCTAGAAACGGCGCTTAAATTCCAGGCCCACTTTTACTGAGGCGGCATAGGGTAAAGAGCGAATAGCGGCCTGCATACCGCTGCTGGTCTGCACCGGAATCTGGCTAAGGATGGATAAAGGAATGGTACACACACACCAGTCTGCCTGGGCGGTTTTTGCTACGCCCTGTTGTTCGTAATTTACCGTTACACCGGTGTCGCTCTGAGCAATTTTGGTGACTTTGGCATTGTATTCAATCAGCTCGCCCACGCGCTTCTCAAACGCTTTGGCGATATTGTCCATGCCGCCAACGGGCTGAAAAATACTGCTTTGAAACTCAATATCCTGACCGTTAACGATGTATTTCCATAACTCAGATTGTATTAGGGTGCTTTGATCAAAAGGCTCACTGGGTTCTGGCTTCGGTGATAACCCGCCGCCCGGGGGAATGGCAAAGCCACGACGCAAACTGACTTCATAGGATTTCTTATAATCCCCCTTAGCATCCAGAGCCCCCCAGTGGCGCAACGATTCAAAAAGCTTTTCCCGATCCTCATGGGTCAACGCTTCATCCAACGCATTTTGATTTAATGCTTTCCCAAGCAGTTCAGCGGCATAGCCCTGATAGTCGGCCTGTACTTCACGATACCGCTGTGGTTTCCCCCCAAACGCCTTAGTAGAATGCACCAGGGCGTTGTAATTAACCTGGACAAAAGGCTCTATGGCGATATTGAACTCATTGATGTATGACATCACATGATGATGGTGATAGGGCACTCGCCATGGCCCCGGGTTAATATAATTACCCTCGGCAAACTGGCATTGTTGGGTCTCGCCGCCTAGTTCGGTATAGGTATCGCCGCCACGCAGCGTCCAGCAGCGCCCACCGGCACGGCCATTAAATTCGAGTACTTTTACCTTGTAGCCTGCTTTCCTTAGCTCGTAAGCCGATGTCATTCCGGCCAGTCCCGCCCCCAGCACCAACACCGTGGCGCCTTTTTTTGCCCCGCCCAGATTTAACTTATCCGGGTGTGATGACTCTGCCGCAAAGCCCAAGGACGTCATGGCCTGATACATTGCACCTGCGCCCGCTGTTTTACCTATCCAGCCCAGTAATGCCCGGCGGCTCATAGTGTGGTTATTCAACGAAATCGCCCCTTGTGTTGAAGTAAAAACTGATGGATGCGCATTCGGATGCACCGCCGGTGCCAGCTTGTTAACAGACAGGGTTAAACTTATAAAATATACGATTAACTACTAATAATAGACGAATGTTTGAACTTTACGCACAAATCGGGCAAAAATAATCCAATGGTTAACCTTTGATGGCCCAATACGATGCAATGTAATGCACCTATTAAGAGCAAGGTTATTCATCTGCAAGGAACGAGTGGCTACATATTCTTTTACACTTAGTCACAAATGACGGGTAGAACTCCTGCGGTCATTGGTTAAGCTATGGCGCTTAAACCTAACGCTTCACATTAAAAGGACGTAACGTGATGTTATCCAGATTACTATTACTTTTCTGTTGCCTTATCAGTAGCTGCGCTCAGGCCACCAATAAAGGCTCGCCAATTGGCTCGCCAATTGGATCGCCGATCGGCTCCCCGATGAAGAATTGTTTCCGTGGCTCATTTAGCAGCTACGAATCCTGGAAAAATGCCCTCGCCAGTAAAAAGCCAAACTTTAATGAAAAGGCCTTCAATTGGGCGTTTCCTGAAGAAAAATACAACCACATCAAACAATCCCTGGATTGCTTCGATTTTACCTATGAAGTAGATGGGTTAACCGTGGAAGGCTATTATCTGGCTCCTAAACAGCGCGATGAGAAGACCCCGGTAGTCATCTATAATCGCGGCGGCAATGCTCAGTTTGGTTATGTTATGTTTGCCAAGAAATTATTGCTTCAGGCAGAGCTTGCCCAAGCTGGGTATGTGGTGATTGGCAGTCAGTATCGCGGCGCTAGTGCACGCTTTATTAAAAACAATGGGGCCGATGAATTCGGTGGCGCAGATGTAAAGGATGTGACTACGCTGGTTGATGTAGCTGCCGATATTCCTATGGCAGACACCAACAATATTGCACTGGTAGGCTGGAGTCGCGGCGCGATGCAATCTTACCTTGCGGCCAGAGAGTTGGATAATGTGCACGCGATTGTTGGCATTGCCGGTGTAGGCGACCTTGAAAAAGAGCTTAACTGGCGCCCGAAAATGGAGAACGTGTACCGCGAAAGGATCCCCGGCTACGACCAGACTAAATCCACCGCGCTCGCTGAGCGCTCGGTAATAAACTGGCTGGACAAACTGCCTGATGCACCGGTGTTACTTCTCCATGGCAGCGAAGATAAGCGGGTCAACCCGGAGCAATCCCGTTTACTGGCCGCTGCCCTGGACAACGCTGAGCACACAAACAAACTGGTTATTTATGAAGGCGACAATCATAGCCTGGTTAAAAACCGTCAGACCATGCAACAGGAAGTGATTGCCTGGCTCGATGAATATATGAAATAAAACTAGTTATGTTCGGCGGTCAGTGCTTTGAGGGCTGTGATCGCCCGCTCAGCATCGGCCTGCGGGACAAAAATATGATCATGATAAAAAGCGGCTATTACGTTAGAGCTAATCCCCTGCTCAGTGAGTGCCTTAGACATTGCCGCAGTTAACCCTACCGCCTCCAGGCTGGAGTGGATTTCGCAGGTAATACAATTAAACACCGTCTCATAGGCAAAGCCTTCGGCGTCGGCCACCGACTGTAACAAAACCAGGGTCACGCCCTCTTTTTCGCGGAACATCACCTTAGGGTCGAGTCTCACAAACACTTCCGGGTCCAGCACCAGGATGCTGACAAATACCCAGGATTCTGGCTGTAGTACCGGATTAAGCCCACCAAGCAGCGTATCTAAATCTGTTTCCCCTGTCATAACTTCCCCTTACAGTTTAAACGCTCTAACCCGTTTACCTTTGATTTTACCTTCCCGAAATAGCTTTAATGCGCGCTTCACGCTGCGCCGCTTAACTGCCACAAAACTCTCGTTGGCCTGCACTTTAATTTTACCAATGTCCTCGCCCGGTACATCGGCATCTTTAGTGAGCGCGCCCAGAATATCACCGGGTCGCAATTTCGCTTTCTTACCTTCGTTGAGATTCAGACAGACAAACTCCGGCTCAATAATCCGATTGGCATGAAAACGCAGACTCTGTGCGCCTTTCTTTTTTAAATCCTGTTTAGTGTGAATTTCAATCGCCGCCAGCGCCGCGCCGTCATTCTCACTCATCAGCGTAAAAGCCATACCCGGCTGCTGGGCCCGGCCAGCGCGACCGATGCGGTGAATATGCGCATCCGGGTTTTCGCTGACTTCATAATTCACCACACAATCCACACCCGCGATATCCAAACCACGGGCAGCCACATCAGTAGCCACCAGCACATTCAAGCAGTCACTGGCAAAGCGCATCAGCACCCGGTTGCGATCAACCTGTTCCATATCGCCCTGAATGGCTGCGACGACAAACCCTTCCTGCGCCAGCATATCGGCAACTTCCTGAGTAGTTCGTTTAGTTCGGCAGAACACCATGGCACTGTTTGGCTGCTCTGTGGTGAGTAAAGCTTTTAAGGCATTAAACCGCTGCCCTTCTTCCACGGTGTAGACCAGCTCACTGACGTTAGCGCGCTGCTCAGAATCCACTTTAATGGATTCCGGGTCTCTTAAATAGGCCTGCGCCAACGCCGTGGTTGCCTCGGTAAACGTGGCTGAAAAGAATAAAGTTTGCACCGGCCCGCGTAAACCGGCAAAAATCACCGCCAGGTCGTCGGTAAAGCCCATATCCAGCATACGGTCGGCTTCGTCGAACACGCGTACTTTTAAATGTTTAAGCGTGATGCGTTTTTTCTGAACGTGGTCCATTACCCGCCCTGGCGTGCCGACAATAATATGGCAACCATGCCGAAGCGAATTAATTTGCGGCCCCATGGGCTGGCCACCACACAGCGTCAGCACTTTGGCATTGGGCATATCCTTGGCGAGCACTCGACACTGCTCTGCCACCTGCTCAGCTAACTCCCGGGTAGGGCACAGCACAATGGCCTGCATGGCGTTTTTGTTGAAGTTGAGTTGCTGCAAGCAACCTACTGCAAATGCCAGGGTTTTGCCGGAGCCCGTCTGAGCCTGGGCTAACACATCCCGCCCTGCCAGGATAGCCGGCATACTCGCCTGCTGCACAGGACGAGGCGCAGTATAGCCTGCACGAGCAATTGCCGAGATGAGTTCGGGGCGCAGATTGTAGTCGCTAAACAGTTCGCTCATAAATAAATTAAGCCAGTTTCCAGTTGAGGGTTTGTCCGGCAAAAAACGGCACCATTTCAGTGCCATCGGCCAGAGTGACCAGTTCAGGTACCTGCCAGCTTTCTTTCACCAGAGTAATGGTACCTTCGTTGCGCGATAGTCCGTAGAAATCCGGGCCATTATTGCTGGCAAAGTCTTCAAACTTGTCCATGGCGCCCAGTTGTTCGAACACTTCGGCGTAGAGTTCAATGGCACTCCACGCGCTGTAACAACCCGCACAGCCACAGGCATTTTCTTTGCGATGCTTAGCATGCGGCGCAGAGTCGGTGCCTAAGAAGAATTTTTTCGAACCTTCGGCAACCACCTCGCGCAAACGCGCCTGGTGAGTATTACGTTTTAATACCGGTAAACAGTAATTGTGCGGACGAACCCCGCCTACCAGCAAATCATTGCGGTTAAGTAATAAATGTTGTGGCGTAATGGTAGCACCAACATTATCACCATGGGCCAGTACAAAATCGGCTGCATCAGCCGTGGTGATGTGTTCGAAGACCACTTTCAGCGCCGGGAAATCCTTAACGATCTTCACCATGTATTCGTCAATAAATACTTTTTCACGGTCGAAAATATCCACATGATTTTCGGTCACTTCACCATGCACCAGCAGTAACATGCCGTCTTTCTGCATTTGTTCAAACACCGGATACAGCGCATTGATACCTTTAACCGCCGCATCAGAGTTGGTTGTTGCACCTGCAGGATAGAGCTTACACGCCGTAACACCGGCCGCTTTGGCTTCGGTAATATCCGCAGGGGTAGTTTCGTTAGTCAGATACAGCGTCATTAAGGGCTCAAACTGACTCCCTTCAGGCCGTGCTGCCAGGATCCGCTCTTTGTAAGCCATGGCGAGCGATGCATTCGTTACCGGCGGCACCAGGTTTGGCATCACAATTGCGCGGGCAAAGCAGCGGGCCGTTGCCGGCACGGTTTCAGCTAACATTTCATTATCGCGAAAATGGAGGTGCCAGTCGTCTGGCTGGCGGATAGTAATTGACTGCATGGAAGGCCCCGAATAATAAACGCATGGTTAAGATCAGTCGGGCATTATAGCAACTTTAACGGGCAATAGTGTAATTGAAGGTAAAACTGTTAGTTTCGCCTGCGCTAAGCAGCGGTTACCGTCAGCTTACCCGGTTATCGGGCGTTCAGGCCGCATCGAAAGCAGCTCAGGTCGTCTGCTAGTTACCTGCTCAACCCTGACGGTGAAGGTTGCGCCACCTGACTTCCAGAATAGCGATGGCAACGATATAAAGCACAATAATTACCAGCGAGACAGCCAGAAAACGCTGCTCCGGAAAAACATACCACGCCCCTACCACAAGTACCGTTCTTAATACACCGTGCGCTACACCTATCCAGTGCTGAATGATCCAGCTGATAGGCAGCCACATCAACCCCGTAAGCACGCCGATGATTAATGGCAGTGAAGTGTAATCAGCCATAAAGAATGGGATAGCAATGGCATAAACCAATACAGCCATGCCAACCGAGTACATAAACAGCGCATCAAAAGTATTTTTGGGCCGCGATTTATCCATAAAGTCTTCGCCGGTAAGTTTTGAGATAAACAGCCCGAGGTAGACAATCGATCCGGTGGCGGCGAATGTCAGTAAACTGATCGCAACCGGCCCCAAAAATAATGAGCCAACAGCAATAATCAGCCAGGCGATTAATCCGGCAATAGGGGTGGCAATAAGGCGTCGGCTGGCAAACTCAGCGCGCTGCTCCTCCAGGCTACGATGTGGTGACATAATGTTCTCCTTATTTTCTGCCAGCATAACGTTTATTGATAGTAAGTGCCTGACTAATATGTAAGAAAGTATAGAACACCGGCAGTTCTTTGATTACCTTATCGTCCTGACTAGTTAACTGCCAATCTGCGATTTCCACATTCGTGTTTCATATATTAAACTTTTAAGCGGCATCACAGTGCTGGTATTGCAACACTGACGCTGGCCGCCTACTTTTAGCAACCTGAGCTAAATACCGGAATGCTTATGCGGTCACTGTTTTTGATTTACCTGATGGTGTGGCTTTCACTGACACCGGGTTCAAGTGGGCCTGAAGAAGCTGCACTGTCCATCCTACACATGCAACCGGGTCTGCTCCCGCTGGATAATGACCAACTGGCCACACTCCCTCAAACAGAAAAGGCTAGCCACTACCGTGTTTTTAAGGCCATCGAAAACAAAGCACAATATAACCACGGCGCAGTACTCTTTCACTTTAATGGTCAGCTTTTTTGCCAGTGGCAAACCTCCAGGCGCGATGAAGACGGCCCGGACACGCATGTCCTTTACAGTATCAGCGATGATGGCCGGCAATGGCAGACTCCCCGCACGCTGGCGGCAATCCGCGATGATGCCATTGTGACCAGTGGCGGTTGGTGGTCTGATGGCACTCAGCTTGTGGCTTTTGTTAACGTGTGGCCGAAACAGCTGTCGCCCAAAGCCGGGCATACAGAATATGCCATAAGTCGCGACGGCCTGAACTGGTCTTCATTTGAACCGGTGCTGGATGCAACCGGTAAACCGCTGCTCGGCATCATTGAACAAGACCTTAAAGCCCTCCTGCCGTCGGGCCGCATTCTAACCGCTTTTCACCGCCAGCCGGGACTCATTGCAACACCCTACTTTACCGACGACCCCCTGGCCATTTCTGGCTGGATCGCAGGTAAATTCAGTAACCTGCCTCATAAAGGCAGTATTAGCCGCGAGCTGGAACCCTCCTGGTATCAAAAACCCGGCGGCGAAATTGTAATGACCTTTCGCGATCAGGCTGGCAGTTTTAAAGTACTTGCCGCTGAAAGCAAAGATGACGGTGCCAGCTGGACATCAGTTCAAATCACCAATGTGCCCGACTCCAGAGCAAAACAAAGTGCCGGCAATCTGCCCGACGGTACCGCTTTTATTGTAAATAACCCTACCGGTAATAAAACCCGGCTGCCGCTGGTTATTCTGCTAAGTCGTAATGGTGAGGAGTTTGATCAAGCCATGGTACTGCGGGGTCAGGAGCAACTGCCGACTATGCGTTTTGCTGGCAAATATAAACGAGTGGGTTACAGCTACCCGAAAAGTTATGTCTGGAACGATGCGCTCTGGGTGAGTTACGCCGTTAACAAGGAAGACATTGCCGTCACCCGGCTGGCGCTGGCGGCAACACCTTAGCTCTTGAGGCCAGTGTTAAGCCAGTAACCGGCTTAAACAGCTGTAAAGCAATGGCAGATCGATGGGTTTACCAATATGCGACGTAAATCCCGTGTTTAAATACGCACCGACATCGCGGGGCGATACGTTCGCCGTAAGAGCAACTATGGGTAAATTTTTGTGTTTTTTATTGATCAGTTTAAATGCTTCGATGCCATCCATTTCCGGCATCTGAATATCCATTAATACCAGGTCAAAACTGGCCCTGCCAACAGCGGCAAGTGCTTCCCGCCCGTTGGTAACAAATTCAACTACCGCCTCGGTTGGCTCCAACATCGAGGCCAGTACCATTTGGTTAATGTCATTATCTTCAGCAACCAGGATCCGACGCCCTCGTAGTTGTGGCGGTTCGGCGGCTTGCTGAGAAGCAGGCGCTGTGCTAAGCGACGTAGGTTTAAGCGGTAACTGCACCGATATATGGGTTCCTAACCCGGGCTGACTATTCACCTTTAAGTCTCCGCCCATCAGATTGACCAGACTGATAGTGATTGACATGCCTAAACCGGTACCACCATATTTACGGGTAGTAGATGAATCAGCCTGCGCAAATCGTTCGAAAATAAGTTGCTGAACATCCTCACTCATGCCTATTCCGGTGTCCGACACGTTAAGCTGTAACCACGGTTTTTCTGTTGGAGGACTAGAGAGCAACTCCACTCTGACCCCGCCCTCGTGAGTAAACTTAACGGCATTCGACACCAGATTCAGTAGTATCTGGCGGATCCTTGTGGCATCCCCTGCCCAACCATCGGTAAAATTATCCGCGCTCTCCAGAGAAAGGGAGATTTGTCTTGCCTCAGCCTCTGGCAATAAATCGCTTATCACCGACTCACTGATTTGAAGCGCTGAGAAAGGCGCATTTTCCAGCGTCAGCTGATTGGCTTCTATTTTTGAATAGTCGAGCACATCATTAACAATGGTCAACAGGGTTTTAGCGGAATACCCGGCTTTACTGACCAGGTTTTGCATTGTTGGTTCCAGGCTGGCCTGGGATAACAACTGTAAGGTGCCCAGAATACTGTTCATAGGTGTGCGGATCTCATGACTCATATTGGCCAGAAAAACACTTTTGGCTTTGGTAGCCTGCTCGGCTTTTTCTTTTGCCAGCTGCAATTCTCTGGCCCGCTCAACGTTGAGGGTAACATCCTGAAAAGTGCCGAATAGTTTAATGCATTGCCCGTCCTGCATTTCTACTTCGCCCCTCGACACCACCCAACGCGCTTTGCCCTGAGCGGTGATCATTTGTGCCCCGATATTCCATGGCCGCCCTTTTTCAATAGCATTGGTCACTGCCTGCAGAACCTTTTCGCGCTGCTCACCTTCGGGATAAAAAGCCAGCGCAGCTTCAATAGAGGGTACATAGTCATCTTCCACACCGTGGATCAGCTTGGTCTGGTCGCTCCAATCAATATGTCCGCTCAGCAGATCTACAGACCAAGTGCCAATTTTGCCGACCTTTTCCAGTTTATCCAGCGTAGCTGCCTGCGCTGTTAACCTTGCCATCGCTTCGTTACGCGCAATCTCTGCGCCCAGCCATTGGGCAATAAGTTCTACGTAATCATAAGCCTCAGGGGGAAATGGCGCGACAGGGTCAGGAGACGAAAAATTAACCGTGCCATATACTTCATCGTTCAGGTGTATCGGAGCGCCCAGATACGCCTCAAGCCCCTGAGTGTGATAACAAGGGTGACTGGCTATTTCTGATTTCCCGGCATGATGAAAGCCTGTCGCCTGCTGCGCTTTGAGGGTATGGATGCAATAGGTTTCTTCCAGGGGAAAGGTCATGCCGGGCGTAAGCTCGGGTATTGGACTTTCGACATACAGAATAAGGTAAGTCTGGTTAACGACTTTACTGACAATACCAATCTCCAGCCCGAATAACTCACGGCCGAAGCCGAGTAGTTGTCCGACTTTAGCGTCAAAAGATATTGCCTGATTTGCAACAATATTATGAAACGCCCGTAACGGATTGACTGAATTTGCCATATTTACCTGATTAGCCCCTGTATTAACCCGATACTCTACAAGAAAAACCAAAACGGTGCTGAACGTTTTATGGGCAATCAGGGTTTTAATAGGGTCGGAATTCACACATCAGGAGACCCCGGATACCACCTCACGGTGATTCCGGGAAAAAAAGGCTACGCTCAACTTACAAGGATGCCCTGGGAGACCCCGGATATCACCTCACGGTGATTCCGGGGTAAAAACAGGCTACGCTCAACTCACAAGGATGCCCTGGGGGACCCCGGATATCACCTCACGGTGATTCCGGGGTAAAAACAGGCTACGCTCAACTCACAAGGATGCCCTGGGGGACCCCGGATATCACCTCACGGTGATTCCGGGGTAAAAACAGGCTACGCCTGTTTTTACTTCTTCGTATAAGCCGCTATGATTACTATGGTCTGGCCGTTTACTTTGCCTTCGATGTGCAATGGGTTGTTAGTCAGGCGGATATTACGAACCGGGGTGCCACGCTTGGCTGTAAAATTGGCGCCTTTAACGGTGAGATCTTTGATCAGGTGTACTGAATCCCCCGCTTTGAGCACATCGCCGTTGCTGTCCAGCGTGGGTTCTCTGTCGTCAATCCCCGCTTTGGCCCATTCCAGTGTGTCGTCGTCGAGGTACAACATATCGAGTAAATCCTGAGCCCAGGTTTCGCTTTCCAGCTGTTTTAACATCCGCCATGAAACCACCTGCACTGCCGGCACCTGAGACCACATGGCATCATTCAGGCAGCGCCAGTGATTCACATCCACCTCACTCTCGTCGTTTAACTGCGGTAAACAAGTTGAACAAACTGCTATTGCGCAATTATCTGAGTCGTTGGGTGATTCTGGCACCATATAAAGGCTCAGCCCTTCACTGTTACCACATACCTCACACGCGTCATTTGCACGTTTAAATACTGCTTGTTCGTTTGCCATGGTCTATGCCCGAAAGTAAAAAAAACGCGAGTATAGCACAGGCCAGACATTTTATAATAAGCAATACATTCATTTAGCTTGAGCTATCCTTGTGCTCAACCCAGATAAGTTTGGATGTATCAAACCCCAGCGCTTTTGCTTTACCGAGTAAACTGTCCAGTACATCTTGTGGCAGTTCCGGCGTTCGCGCCAGTATCCACAGGTATGTCTTATCCGGGCCGGTCACCAGCGAATAGCGATAATTTTCCTTGTCGAGTTCAGCCACTACATAACTTGCATAAAACGGACCGAAAAAAGACACCTTTAAATGCCCCGTTTGCTCATCCTCCACAAAATAAGCCTTACCCTCAGCCTCATTCCACTCACCTTCCCCGGCGTTGTAGCCGCGGTTAAGCACACGAATACCACCGTCATCGCGCATTGAGTAGTTGGCCGTAATTTGCGAAAGGCCACGCTCGAAACTATGGTCAAAACGGGCAATTTCGTACCAGGTTCCCAGGTACCGATCGGCCTCAAAACCCTGCACCGGTTTAACGCCTTCTGGCACCGACGTACACCCGACCACTAACCACACCGTGGAAAGGACCATTAAAAAACGAAACATAATAATTCCTTGTAACGAAAACTGATGTCAGCCCTCAATACGAGCGTCAACTATGTTTGTATCACTTAAAGGTTTAAGATAGGGTGTGAACAACGCAAAAAATCGAAAATCATTATGCTAAAAACACAATTTCCACATGCTTCTAGAGTTATCTTCGGTTGTATGGGGCTGGGCGGGAACTGGTCTCATCAACCCTATACCAAAGCCGATTTGAACCTGGCAAGCAAAGCCGTTGAACAAGCGTTATCGTCTGGTATTACAGTGTTTGATCACGCCGATATTTATACTCATGGCAACGCTGAAAAGGTCTTTGCCGACGTGCTGAACAATCAGCCGGACTGGCGCGATAATATGATCATCCAGTCTAAATGCGGGATCCGCTTTGAAGACAATCAGGGGCCAAAGCGCTACGACTTTTCTCCAGAATGGATTTCAGCTTCGCTTGAGGGGGTTCTGAGCAGACTCAATATAGAGCATCTGGATGTATTATTGCTGCACCGCCCTGATCCACTGGCCGATTTACCCGCTGTGGCCGAGTGCCTCACACGATTACACCAGGAAGGTAAATTTGGCTATCTGGGCGTGTCTAATATGCACTGGTATCAGATTGATGCCCTTAATAGGCTACTGCCGTTTCCGGTAATTGCTAATCAGTTGGAAATGAGCCTCGGTTACCGAGATTGGGTAGAAGAAGGGATCTGCACCAACAGTCCGCATAATAGCCAGAACGGTTATACACCGGGTACGCTGGAATATTGTCAGCAACAGGGCGTGCAGTTACAAGCCTGGGCACCTTTGGCACAGGGCAAGTATTCTGGCAATGGCGATGCAACCTGCCCCACCAGCAAACTGGTAAGCGAATTGGCCGCCAGTTATGGCGTGAGCAGAGAAGCGATTGTGTTGGGCTGGCTAATGCGCCACCCGGCCGGTATCCAACCGGTTATTGGTACCACTAATCCGCAGCGTATAGCGGCCTGCGCAGAAGCAGAAACGCTAACCCTATCCCGTGAACACTGGTATCAGCTGTTCGAATCTGCCCGCGGTCAGGAAGTGCCCTGATATGTTTAACGCTATTCACCACGTTGCCATCATTTGTAGTGATTACCCTACATCCAAAGCGTTTTATCAACAGGTGCTGGGGTTTCAGGTAGTGGCTGAGAATTACCGGGCTGAGCGCGACTCCTATAAATGTGACCTGGCGTTAGCCGATGGCACACAGATTGAGCTGTTCTCTTTTCCCGGCGCGCCAGCCAGACCAAGCCGGCCAGAAGCTCAGGGGCTTAGACACCTGGCGTTTAAAGTCACGGATATCGATGCAGCCATTCAACACCTGGGCGAACATCAGATTGAATGTGAACCGGTAAGGGTAGATCCTTACACCCAACGCCGCTTCACATTCTTTAACGATCCTGATGGCTTACCACTGGAACTTTACGAAATTTAGCTGTCCAGTAACGCCAATGCACCACACAGCCCGGAGCGGGTGTCCAGGCCTGGTAAACAAACGATGTCTTCCAGGTTTATCCCTTCGGGCATAACGATATAGTCATTCAGTTTGCCACGGGCAGACGCAATCACTTTTTCAACCAGGCCATGTTTTTGCATTACACCGCCGCCCAGAATGATTTTTTCAGCACTTAACGTCACCATCAGGTTATGGCACATATCCCCCAATACTTCACTAAGACCATCCCAGGCCGGGTGGTCATCAGCAAAAGTATCAGAAGGCTGCGACCAGATTTTACCGAGCGCGGTACCTGAAGCTAATCCTTCCACACAGTTTTGGTGAAAGGGGCACACGCCCTGAATGCCAGACGGAGGCTTTACCAGCATATGGCCAATTTCCGGATGTACCAGTCCGTGCAAAGGTTTGCCGTTGATTACCACGCCGCCGCCCACACCGGTGCCTACCGTTACATATACCGCCACGTTGGTATTCTGAGCAGCACCCCAGCGATATTCGCCCAGTGCCGCACCGTTAACATCGGTATCAATGGTCACTTCACATCCTAGTTGAGCAGCCAGGTGACCAGCTAAATTAGTATGGCTCCAGTCTGGCTTGGGTGTTTTTGTAATGTAACCATAGGTAGCCGAGGCAGGATTCAGATCCAGGGGGCCAAAACTGGCAATCCCCATCCGGGTGAAAGCATAGCCGGCTTCACGCTGTTGCTGAAAAAACGCAACCGTTTTAGCTAAGGTCTCTTCGGGGGTTGTGGTTGGAATACGAATTTCCGCCACGATATCCCGCCCTGGAGTCACCACTGCACAGTTAAATTTGGTACCACCGGCTTCAATCACCGCGTAATAAGGTTCAGTTAACGCCATCTGCTATTGCCTCAAAGTTCTGCAAGCGTTGTTCAATTAACCCACAATTATGCTACGGATTATCATGACATCGTTGCGGTTGAATTTATATCCGCTGTTTTTGCTGTAATGTTAAGTATCAGGGCAGAGATTTCGCCTGCACAACCCAGAAGCCGATAATTAACAAAAATAACACAAACGCAAAAACTTAATCTTTTAGCTTAAATTAAGAAATTAGTAATCAAATAAAGTCTTTACCAGTAAACCATGACTTTCGATAAACATTTACTTGTAAATTTCTTGATAAATTAACTTAATCGTTTAAGATTAAAACTAGCAAAGCTTAGTTTTGCTGTAAATAAATTTGTGAAACTTTTGTAAAACCACCTGAAGCAAGTCAGTTGGCTGGAGAATACTGATGAATTACGCGGCGTCGAGTGAACAATGCCTGAACAGAATACTGGCAGGGTTAGACTTATCGTTTTTATCACAGCGCGATCTCAAGCTCTTCACTAATCGTCTTACCAGCCATTTTCACGAATTGTTCACCCGCTATGTAGATGTCTACGGACATCAATATGACTGTTATTATCATTTGTCACAGTTGGTTCTGTCGCTGGCCATGGGGCTTAAAAACCGTAAGGCCGATCTAAAACGTCAGGATAAAGCCAGAAGCAGCGATGACAAGCTGTGGCACCAGCAGGAAAATCAGGTTGGTATGGCATGCTATGTTGATCTGATGGGCCCTACCCTTACCGAACTGCAGGCCAAAATTCCTTATTTTAAGTCACTCGGGCTGACTTACCTGCACCTTATGCCACTTTATGCCTCGCCGGAAGGTGACAGCGACGGTGGTTATGCTGTGTCTGACTATCGCAAGGTCAACCCGGTGCTGGGCAACATGAAAGAGCTCGAGGCGCTGTCCAAAGCGTTACGCGAAGCCGGGATTAATCTGGTGCTGGATTTTGTGTTCAACCACACCTCCGACGAACACCGCTGGGCCAAAGCCGCCCTGGCCGGCGATGAAAACTATCAAAACTACTATTATCTGTTTGATGACCGCACCATCCCCGACCAGTACGAACAAAGCCTGCGAGAAATCTTTCCGCAGGTTCGCCGTGGCAGCTTTACCTGGAACGAGACCATGCACAAATGGGTATGGACGACGTTTAACAGCTTTCAATGGGATCTGAACTACAGTAACCCGGCAGTGTTTAACGCCATTACTGAAGAAATGCTGTTCCTGGCAAACATTGGCTGCGCGGCCTTACGCCTGGATGCGCTGGCTTTCATCTGGAAGCAGATGGGCACCAACTGTGAAAACCAGCCTAATGCACACAAACTTATCCAGGCGTTTAACTGCTGTCTGCAAATCACAGCGCCGGCGGTGGTGTTTAAGTCGGAAGCCATAGTTCACCCCGACGAAGTCCTTAAGTATATTCGCCAGGATGAGTGTCAGCTTTCCTATAACCCACTGTTGATGGCTCTTATCTGGAACAGTCTGGCAACGCGCAAGACGCGCTTGCTCACCAGCTCAATGCAAAAGAGCTTTGCCATTGATCACGATTGCAGTTGGGTAAACTATGTGCGTTGCCATGATGATATTGGCTGGACTTTTGATGATGCCGTGGCCCATCAACTGGGCATTAACCCCTACGATCATCGCTATTTCCTGAATCAGTTCTTTACCGGTCGCTTCGAGGGCTCCTATGCTGACGGTGTGCCGTTTGCAGAAAATCCATCAAACGGTGATTGTCGTGTATGCGGCTCGCTGGCTTCGTTATGCGGTTTGGAAGGTGCATTACAAGCCAAGGATCAACAGGCCATCGACACCGCCATGCGCCGCATTATGCTGGTGCACGGAGTAATTATGAGTATCGGTGGCATTCCATTGCTTTATTCCGGTGATGAGATGGGATTACTTAATGACTACAGTTACCGGGACGACCCCGCCAAAGCCCATGATGATCGTTGGGTAAACAGAATTGCCGTTACTTCAGCACTAATCAGCGACATTGAAGCGCCGCCGGCAACCACTGATTCGCTCGAAAGAAAAACCCAAAAAGCGATTTTTGCCGGTCTGAAACAACTTATTAATTTGCGTAAAGAACACGCCGTTTTTGGTCGGGCCCGCACCCATATTTTACAAACCTTCAATCAACATTGCTTTGTGTACTGCCGGGTGGCGGACGAGGGACAGAAATTGTTGGTTCTGTGTAACTTCAGTGAACACCCACAAACTCTACAAAGCAACGTTCTGGAAGTTTTTGCTGGTAAACCCGCAACAGATTTGCTTAGCAACAATAGTATCGATAGGTCCTCAGATATTCACCTGGCGCCTTACCAACAATGCTGGTTACTTGGCTAAAAAGAGCAGAAAAAGGGAGGCACCGCGCCTCCTCTTCAGCTATTTTCTGCCTCGTACTGATCGATCCCGCCCATTACACAGTAATTATCACCAGTTAAATTGCCGATTCGCCGGTGACTTTTCACATAACTGCTATACTTAGGTTATGTGATGTTGCGGCTCACATTAATGAGCTCATTACTGAGATAATGAGTCGTCGGGTATCACCTATATACCCAGGTACAGTAAGAAACAGGGCAATCAGCTATTGGTTGTTTAAGAAGGAATCGCTGTTTCGCTAAAACAAGGAGCAAACGGAAAATGCTAAGCCAGGCTTATTTAGAATACCGCTGTCCTCGCTGTGGATATATTAATGCCATAGCCAGAGAAACTGTTATAGACATGTATAAGGAACAATCTGATGCGTGTCAGCATTGTCAGCAAAAGCTCGAGATCATTGCTGCCAATGGTATTAACGATCAAATCAATCTTATCGTTTCAGAGCAGGAAGACAGCGCGAAGTAAGTATCAAAAATCAAAAAAGGGGATGCTGTAACAGCGTCCCCTTTTTGTTTTTAATTCAGTCTTATGTGACTAGCCGCTGAAGAACTCCCGACGCAACTGCATATCAGTCAGAAATTGACCGCCCAATGCCGATGTTTTAGTGTAAGAAAGGCTATCGCGTATGCCTCTCGCCTTTACACAGTAATGCGTGGCGTTAATTACTACCGCCACATCTTCAGTGCCGGTTAGTGCCTGCAAGGCCACCAGTACTTGCTGAGTCAGGCGTTCCTGCACCTGGGGCCGTTGGGCAAAAAATCCTACCAGACGATTAATTTTGGACAAACCAATCACGGTATCCTTTGGAATGTAGGCGACCGTGGCTGTCCCATCGATAGTGACAAAATGGTGTTCACAGGTGCTGGTAAGGCTGATATCACTTACCTGAACCGGCTGACCCACCTGCATCTTGTTTTCGATCTGGGTGATCTTAGGGAACTTACGATAATCCAGGCCGGAAAATATTTCATCAACATACATTTTAGCGATGCGCTCTGGCGTCTCCGACAGGCTGTCATCAGACAAATCCAGGCCGAGCGTTTCCATCACGTCCCGCATGGCGTGCTCTATCCGCTGGCGCTTCGCTTCGTCGCTCAGACCATTTTCTAACATAGGTGTTTCCAAGCCTTTTGCTACCAGTGCTTCATGCACCAGCAATGCCTCTTTGGATATACCCAGTTTTACCGCATCGCGCACAACTACCGCTTCTTTTTCTAACATTCACTCATTCCGTAACAACGACTAACCCTGCTTATACTAACCAGACCGCAGATTAGGATTAAAATAACCTGTTAATTTGTCATTAAAACGATCTGCAATCCGTGTAAAGTCGTAATTAGTACCAAAATTATCGGAGGTATTTTTTTGTCTTTACCTATACTCATCACCGGTGGAAGTCAGCGTCTCGGACTAGCAATTGCGCAGGATCTGCTGGCCAACGACCAACCGGTTATCATCACATACCGACGACACAAGCCGTCTGTTGACGAACTGAAAAATGCCGGTGCAATGGTGTTGGAGGCGGATTTTAGCACTCAGGCGGGTATTTCGCGAGCAATAGAAGAAATAAAACGCACTGCGCCAAAGTTACGCGGCATAATCCACAACGCGTCTGACTGGGTGCCGGAAAATCCTGAAACCGCGCCCGGCGATTTGATGCATGACATGATGATGGTACATGCCAATGCACCTTATCAACTAAACCTTGCCCTGAAAGACGCTTTGCAGTCTGAAAACGGTACGCTGGCAGACATCATCCACATGACAGACTATGTGCAGGACACCGGCAGCGAAAACCATATTGCTTATGCAGCGAGCAAAGCTGCGCTGCATAATCTTACTCTGTCGTTTGCCCGGGTTTATGCGCCGTACGTAAAGGTAAATAGCATTGCGCCGTCACTGGTGATGTTTAACGACGACGACACTCAGGAATATCGCGAGAAGGCCCTCAACAAAAACCTGTTGGGTCTTGTTCCCGGCGCGCAGGAAGCGGTCAAAGCGGTAAACTATCTGCTCACCGCTGAATATGTCACCGGTCAGACCTTACATTTAAATGGCGGCAGAAACTTAAAGTAGCCAACATCCTGCGCCTAAGTTGTTGGCCCATAAGGGCCGACAGCGTATAATTGCCCCGTCAATCACTTAATCAGGAAACACTGTGACCACCTCACTTATTCCAGAATGGAAAGCCAGCGAAGCGGTTATTCTTGCCTGGCCTCATCAGGACACTGACTGGGCGCCGTGGCTGGAAGATGCTCGTCAAACTTATATGTCTGTTATTCGCATTATCAACGCCAATCAGGCCGGCGTACTATTGTTGTGCCGTGAAGAAGATATGGACGATGTGGAAAGCCGACTGGCAGCCGATGCCCGGGTCATGCTAATCAAAGCAGATTACAACGATACCTGGGCTCGAGATTTTGCTTTTTTAAGCTGCGGCAACCCTGAAAGCCCCTACCCGGTAGAATTTACCTTTAATGGTTGGGGTAATAAGTTTGACGCCAGCAAGGACAATCTGGTTAATCAGCACTATCTGGCACCTTTGTGCCGCGAAAAGCTGCGTACGTCGGCGATTGTAGCTGAAGGTGGCGCGTTAGAAATAGACGATAACGGTCACCTGTTATCCACCGCCTCCTGCCTTTATAACCCAGCCCGTAACGGTAACATGGGCGGCGACGCTTACCGTGAGGAATTTACCGCTTATCTGGGTTGTACACAGCTGTCGATATTTTCCCACGGGCACCTGGAAGGCGACGATACTGATGGTCACATCGACACGCTGGTGCGTTTCACGCCCACCAGCGGCCTGGTGATCCAGGCGGCCGACAATCGCCCCGAAGACAGCCATTATCAGGGCTTATCTGCGCTGGTACAGGAATGCGCGGAAGCCTTGCCTGATCATACCCGCTATTTATTGCCCTTACCTGCCATGTTTAACGACGAAGGCGACAGGTTACCGGCATCTTATGCTAATTATCTAATTTGTAATCATACCGTTTTATTACCGGTTTACGGTCAGCCTGAAGACAGTGAGGCAGTAGCGGTGATGCAGCAGGCTTTCCCGCATCACGAAATTGTGCCGGTTAATTGTGCCACTCTGGTTCAACAGTTTGGCAGCCTGCACTGCATTTCCATGCAGGTACCCTGTAACACCTTAAAAACCGATGTCATTCACCAATTAAACTCAGGAGTGACCCGTTATGTCTGAGCGCACTTTAAAGGTTGGACTGGTACAACAGTCTGTCGCCGACAACGATAAAGCCACCAACTGGAATAAAAGCGCGGCCCGAATTGCCGAGCTGGCTGCACAAGGCGCCGAGCTGATTTTACTGCAAGAGCTGCACAGCACCTTGTACTTCTGCCAGAACGAAGATACCGATGCCTTTGACCTGGCCGAACCTATTCCCGGCCCGGCAACCGACTTTTTTGGCAAAATCGCCGAGCAGCACAATATCGTGCTGGTAACCTCATTGTTTGAGAAACGCGGTTCAGGGCTTTATCACAACACCGCCGTGGTGTTCGACCGCAGCCGTGAGATCGCCGGGAAATATCGCAAGATGCACATCCCGGATGACCCGGGCTTTTACGAAAAGTTTTATTTTACGCCAGGCGATATGGGGTTTGAGCCGATTAAAACCAGTGTGGGTAAGCTGGGCGTATTGGTGTGCTGGGATCAATGGTATCCGGAAGCCGCCCGCCTGATGGCCATGGCCGGCGCTGAAATTCTGTTTTACCCCACCGCAATTGGATGGGATATGACCGACACCGATGATGAGCGCAAGCGTCAGCATGATGCCTGGCACACCATTCAGCGGGCCCATGCAGTAGCCAATTCGGTACCGGTAATCGTGGCTAACCGCACTGGCTTTGAAACATCGCCTACCGAGGGCGATCCGGGTATTCAGTTTTGGGGGCAGAGCTTTGTTGCCGGTCCACAGGGTGAGATCCTTGCCCAGGCCAGCAGCGATAAGGAAGAAACCTTACTGGTTGATCTGGATATGACCCGCACCGAACAGGTCAAGCGGATCTGGCCTTACTTCCGTGACCGCCGCATCGACGCCTACGACGATCTGGTTAAGCGCTGGCGCGACTAGCCTAGTTTCCCCCAGGCAGCGCAATAACACGCTGTTCACATAATACATAGCACTGGCGTTGCGATTTAGGCGCCAGTGCCGTTAGTACTTCATCCTCTATATTCAACCCACCGGTATACTGACCGAGTGCCGGCATCAGCATCAGTTTGTCAGTAACCACCAGGCTTTTTCCGCGAAAACGCCGCTTGCCTGAAGCAAACCGGGCTTTGGGATGGAAGTGACCGACAATCTGCAAGCCGTCGTTATCCTGTGGAATATGCCGGCAATGGATCACGCTGCCCTGCTGAGTGTGTAGTGGATAACTCTCAGCACGCAAACCGTCAAGCGCTTCAGGTACCTGAGGATCATGGTTCCCTTCCAGCCAGATCCATTCCTTCACACTCAGCACTAACGTCTTAAGTTGCGCTACATCTTCGGCTAAAAAGCGGTCAAATGCATGGACATCATGGAAACTATCGCCCAGGCAGAGCACCCGGTTTGGTTGATAGCAAGCCAGCAGAGCCGCAATGCTTCTCAACGTTGCACGGGAATCATAGCGCGGCACCGGCGAGGCATATTGGGAAAGGTAACTGCCTTTTTCGAAATGCAGGTCGGCCAGTAGCAGACAGTCCTGTTCTGGCCAGTACAGCGCCGCGCGGCTATCGAGTAGCCATAGGCTGCCACCGAATCGGATGGGGAATACCTGTTTCGTATCGATTAACTGTTGTAACTGAGGAGTTGAGAGCATGTTTAGCCGTCACCCGAAAGTAGTGCCCTGACCTCATCAAGCATGGATTCGGCTTCAGCATAGAGTGCCGCCTGATCAAGGAGCGCCTGCTCGCCGGCGCCTTTAACCTGTTCACTGCGTACATCCAGCACAATGGGGATCGCCATGGGAGAAACCTTGGGTAGATTTACAAATTGCGTTTTCCCGACAAATCGAATCAAAGTATCCGCCAGTCGCCGGAGATCAAGCAACTCACGCTCGGCATCCTCACGTGCCACCTTTAGCAGAATATGGTCGGGCTCGTATTCACGCAGCGTATCGTAAATTAAATCGGTGGAAAAGGTCACCTGCTTCATGGTTTTGTGTGTACTGTGATAGCGCTGTTCGGTAAGCCCGCTGACGATAGCAACCTGGCGGAATGAGCGTTTAAGCATAGGCGCGTTAAGCATCCAGTCTTCCAGCTCATCGCCAAGAATATCCGGCTGGAATAACGTAGCGATATGACCTTCATCCAGCGGCTTTAGCGCACATACCGACAACCCATAGTCTGTTACGCTGAAACTTAACGGCTTCAGGCCAAGCTTTTCCATCCGCCGGGTTAGCAGCATACCTAACGTTTGATTAACCTTACGCCCTTCAAAAGTGTAATACAGGGAATAGAAGGCCCGCCGGTAAGGAAACTGTTCAATTAACACCTTATCGGTTGCCGGTATACTAGAAAATTCTTTTTGTAACCCCAACCACTCCTGAACCTGTTCCGGCAACTGCCGCCATTGAGTGGGGTTATTCAATAAAGCGCGAACCCCATCGGCCAGGTAAGTAGACAGAGGTAACTGACCGCCTACATAGCTGGGAATTTTCGGCTCCTTGACTTTGTCTGGCCTGGCGTGTAACTGCATATCCCGAATGGCCTCAAAACGCAGCATTTCACCGGCGAATAAAAACGTATCGCCTGGCGTAAGTTGCTGCGCAAAATACTCTTCCACTTCACCGATAATTTTGCCCTGATTGCCGCGCCGGATCCGCTTCACTTTAAGCTTACCCGCCTCAACAATGGTGCCGATATTCTGCCGGTGACGCTGGACAACCCGCTGACTGGCCGGTTTAAAGGTGCCGTCTGGTTGTTGTGTCAGGCGCTGATAACGCTCATAACCTTTAAGCGCATAACCACCGTCCACACTAAACTGCCACAATTGATTAAACTCAGCCGCTGCCAGCCCCTGATATGGGGCAGCATTAAGTATTTGCTGATACAAAGCTTCAGGCGTCACCGCTCCGGAGCAGGCGCAATTAATAATAAACTGCGGGATAATATCCATGGCACCAGGCTGTACCAACGCGCCATCACGCGCGCCCATACTAATGGCCTCAATGGCGGCCTGACACTCCAGTGCCTCAAAGCGGTTGGCGGGTACCAGCAAGGCTTCACTGGCTTCCTCAAACCGGTGATTAGCCCGTCCAATGCGTTGTAGCAGGCGACTAACGCCTTTCGGGGCGCCAACCTGAATCACTAAATCCACATCACCCCAGTCAATGCCCAGTTCCAGGGCCGAGGTGGTGACGATGGCACGGAGCTTACCAGAGGCCATCATTTCTTCGGTTTTGCGCCGCTGCTCTTTACTCAGTGAACCATGGTAAAGGGCGATAGGCAGAACCTGAGAATTCTCTGACCACAACAACTGAAACAATAACTCAGCCTGTGCCCGCGTGTTCACAAACACCAGGGTAGTCCCGGCATTAACGATGGCCTGATAAATATCCCCAATAGCGTATTTGGCCATGAAGCCGCCAAAAGGCATGCGCTGCTCTGAACGTAAAATGCTGATGGCGGGTTTGGCCGTATCTTCAACCTCGAGCAACGCGGCGGGTTCTCCGGTAGGCCCCAGCCAGTCGGCCACCAACATGGGATTAGCCACCGTCGCCGATAAACCGATACGCTTGAAACCGGGTGCCAGCGATTCCAGTCGGGCCAGGGCAAGAGTAGTAAAATCACCACGTTTATTACCAATCAGGCTGTGAACTTCGTCGATAACAACGTTTTTTAGCCTACCGAATATTTTTGGCGCGTCGGTATAAGACAACATCAGCATTAACGATTCAGGAGTCGTAAGCAGAATATGCGGAGGCCGTTTACGCTGGCGCTGACGTTTGTGCGACGGCGTATCGCCAGTGCGTGTCTCCACCGTAACGGGCAGCTCCATTTCTTCTATGGGGCGCAACAGGTTACGATGAATATCCTGGGTTAATGCTTTTAACGGTGAAATGTACAGCGTATGCAGATATTCAGCGGTTTCATGCTGCAGATCTACCAGTGACGGCAGGAAACCCGACAACGTTTTACCGGCACCAGTAGGCGCTATCAGCAGCGTCGACTGCTCCGTTTCGGCACGGTTAAGCATGTCCTGTTGATAGGCTCGCAATGACCAGCCCTGACGGGTAAACCATGCGGTAAATTCGGCGGGTAACGGCAAACTCAAAAGCAGCAACAAATCCAATTAGTTATGTGTTAAGAGTATACGTGTCCTGACACAAAGCGGTTTAATACCCTTCGCAACATTCGCTATACTGCCGGTTCATTTTGTTAATGTGTTCATCTGAATGAATTTATTTACCGCACGACGTTGCTTACTTATTGGCCTTGCCGGACTCATCACTGCCTGCAGTGAGGGGCCATTACCGACCATCGGCCGGACCCATGGTGATGTGCCCATGAGCCGATTAATTACTTTTGACAGCCAGCAAAAATGCTATCGTTTTTTAGAAAATGTGTCTTTTGAAGCCCCGTTTGCCGACGGTATGGCCTATCAGCAATTCACCTGCCTGAATACAGGGAAAAAAATCGGCCGTAAAACCATCGACGAAGTGGCTGAATTGCATGTTTCATTGACCTCTGACGGCGAATATTACATCGTTAAAGGCGGCTATTGAGCTTTTCTGACTAACACCGCGTAAAAGAAGCCAAATGGCTAATTTAACGGAGTGTTTTTGCAAGCAGACAAGTGGCTACAACCACGGGATAACGGCCTTTATTGCGTTGCCGCTGATTGTTACATCGATCCTACCGCACCGGTAAATCGCGCCCTCATCACCCATGGGCACGCCGACCATGCTATTAGCGGGCATCACAGCGTAGTGGCTACAGCGCCTACCATTGCTATTATGCGTACCCGTTACGGTGAGGATATGGCGGAAACCGTTGAGGCGCTCGACTATGGCCACACCATTGAGTTGGGCGATCCGGACGATCCGGTCAGCTGCACGTTTTACCCCGCCGGGCATATCCTCGGCTCCGCCCAAATTCTGCTAAGTTACCGCGGCACCCGGGTGGTGATTTCCGGCGATTATAAACGTCAGCCGGATCCAACCTGTCCGCCCTTTACCGCCATAGACTGCGATGTTTTTATTACCGAGGCGACCTTCGCCCTGCCGGTGTTTAAGCACCCGCCTATTGAGCAGGAGTGTAAAAAACTGCTGCAATCACTTGCTCTGTTTCCTGAACGCTGCCATCTGGTAGGCGTTTATGCGCTGGGAAAATGCCAACGGATGATCCTTGGCCTGCGGGCCCTGGGCTACAACCAGCCAATTTATCTGCACGGCGCCCAACGACGGCTTTGTGATTTGTATGAAGAACACGGCATCAACCTGGGCCAGCTAATTGATGTGACGGATGTAGCTGATAAATCGGAACTTGCCGGTGAGATAGTGCTGGCGCCGCCGTCAGCCCTCAGCGACCGCTGGTCACGCTCGTTACCCGAGGTACGCAAAGCCATGGCATCCGGCTGGATGCAAATTCGTGCCCGGGCTCACCAGCGCCAGGTGGAACTCCCACTGATAGTGTCTGATCACAGCGACTGGCAGGCCTTGCTGGATACCATCGCCGAAGTCAATCCGGGGGAAGTGTGGATCACCCATGGCCGGGAGGACGCTTTGCTGCATCAGCTCACTACTAAGGGTGTAAAAGCCCGGGCGTTATCGCTGATTGGCTATGACGAGGATGCCACAGACTAATGGAAGCTTTTTCGCAACTCCTTCAGCAGCTGTATTTTACCAGCAGTAATAATGAGAAAAGCAGACTGCTCCGCCATTACCTGGCGCACACGGCAGACCCAGATCGCGGCTGGGCGATTGCGGCACTGGCCGGCACCTTAAAGTTTGAGTTTTTTAAACGCAATGCGGTAAAAAATCTTATGCTGGAGCGGGTAGACCCCGACCTCTTCGCCATGAGTTATGACTATGTAGGTGAAATGAGTGAAACGGTAGCTCATTTGTGGCCCGACGCGACCACCAGCATTGAGTTACCCGGGCTGGCAGAACTCATCGACCAGTTTCGCCAGGCTAATCGCGAACAGGTAAAAGCACTGCTGGTACATTACTTATCCGGCATGACAGCCGAGCAGCGCTGGTCATTACTTAAGCTCGGTACCCGAGGCCTCAGGGTGGGTCTGTCGGCTCGCAGTGTGAAACGTATTCTCGCTGAATACGGCGATGTACCGGTTAGTGAAATTGAAACCCTATGGCACGCGCTTAAGCCCCCTTACCGCGAATTATTTGACTGGCTGGAAGGCCGTGCAGAGAAACCCGATATTTCCGGCGCAGTCACCTTCCATCCGGTTATGCTGTCGCACCCGCTACCTGACGATAAAGCCACGCAACTATCCGTTGAAGACTGGCAGGTTGAGTACAAGTACGATGGTATCCGTGTCCAACTGGTGATGACTGAGCAAGGCAAAGCGCTTTTCAGTCGCACAGGAGACGACATCAGTGAGTCCTTTCCCGATGTACTGGCAGGTATAGACGAGCACGGCGTTATTGATGGTGAACTGCTGGTGATAAACAACGGTAAAATTGAATCCTTTAACGCTTTACAACAACGGCTTAATCGCAAGAAACCGTCAAAGAAGCTCATTGCCGAGCGTCCCGCCGGCATTGTGGTTTACGATCTGTTGACCGACAACCACGAAAACATCACGCCGCTGCCGCTAACGCTGCGGCGTCAGCGACTGATCAACTGGCTCTCCCGGGCTGCTTCCAACCATCTGCTTATCTCGCCTTTATTGTCTGTAGCTAGCAGTGAACAACTACAGCAGACCTATGCCAAAGCAGCAGAAGATCCAGGTGTTGAAGGCCTGATGCTCAAACGCAAAGATAGTCCTTATCAACCCGGCCGCCCGAGCGGCCAATGGTATAAGTGGAAACGTGAGGCACTGCATCTTGATGCCGTTATCATGTACGCCCAGCGAGGGCATGGTAAACGCTCGAGTTTTTATTCGGATTTCACCTTTGGCGTATGGCAGGACGACACGCTTCTCCCCATCGGCAAAGCCTACTCAGGCTTTACCGACGAGGAATTAAAAAAGCTCGATAACTGGGTGCGACGCAATGCCGTGGGTCGCTTTGGTCCGGTCCGGGAAGTAAAAAAGGAACTGGTAGTGGAAGTCGCATTTGATGCTATTCATCCTTCCTCCCGGCATAAATCCGGTGTCGCTCTGCGCTTCCCCCGCTTTCATCGCATCCGCTGGGATAAGCCTGCCAGCGAAGCCGATACCCTGGCCAATGCCCGGGCGCTTATCATCGAATAACTTGATGCCAGTTGAAGGTTAGCGCCCTATCTGTGCAGTCCAATTAAGCATTAGCGCTCTGGCGGCCACTCACCAGCTTATACCAGCGTTGCAAGTGCGTTTGTTCCTCACCAATTCGAATCTTCACCACCCGGGCAAAGTCGATGGCACATAACGCGACAATATCAGCGATGGAGAAGTTATCTCCGGCAATATAGGTAGAGTCAGCCAGCTGTTTATCCAGCACGTCAAGAAACTTTACCGCGTCTTTTCCCGCTACCACGCCATAATCGCCAACGGGCGTCATACGGTCGCTGAAGTACCCGGTGGTATGCTGAAAGCAGTGCACCACAGGCAACATCAGACATAAATCGACCCGCCGCTGCCACATGGCAATAATGCCTTTTTCAATGGCACTTTCGCCACATAGGGGCGGATTTGGAAAAGCGGCTTCGATGTAGGCACAGATAGCGTCGCTTTCACTGATACAGGTGCCATTGTCGAGCTCGAGAATAGGCAACTTACCCATAGGATTTTTGCTTAGCATTTGCGGGGAGAGGTTTTCGCCGCCCTTCAGGTCTACTTGTATGTATTCGGCACTAACCCCCTTTTCGGCCAGAAACATTCTGACCCGGCGCGGGTTCGGTGCTGTTTGCGTATCGTAGATTTTCATCGCGAGCTCCTGTTCAGTGAAGAACAATCAGACTAATGGATTTGGTGACCAAATCAACTCACAATTGTGTAGGTTAAGATGAATGATTGGAGAGTAAACCGTGCTTCACGGGCAAACCATGCCCGTAAAACCGGTGAAGAGTGGATTACTGAACGGTTAACAGCGTTGAATTGCCGGTCCAGTAAAGGAGGATTAACTGCATCGCGTCGGTCAGACTCAAATAGTCGCAGGGTTTGGTCATATAAGTGTTACAGCCTAAATCGTAACAGTCTTTTACGTCCACATCGGTATCTGACGTCGAGAACATTATTACCGGAATATGTTTCAAATCGGTATTTTCCCGGATCGCAGATAGCACCTCGCGGCCGCCCATTCTTGGCATGTTCAGGTCAAGAATAATGAATGACGGCAGAGAACCACCATTGGTTAGCTGCTCCATCAAATCCGCGCCATCTACGGCGGTCTTGATCTGGGTTTGCATTAAGTTGCTGTCGATTAAGGCATCGGTAATCAGCTCGCGATCATCTTCATCGTCATCGACAATGTAGATGAAATTTAACTCACTGATCTTCTTTTGATTAATTTCTAAACTGTTCATAGCTCGTACATTATAACATTTTATCTCAACAACCTCACTGACGGCTTACTTCACCGGTAGTTGCATGTAAAAAACGCTACCTTCGTTCTCACGGCCTTCGGCCCAGATACTTCCATTGTGTTTTTCTACAATTTTTCTACAAATTGCGAGGCCCATTCCGGTTCCTTCAAACTCACTTTTGCCATGCAGGCGTTCAAATAAGTTAAAAATTCTTGTGGCATACTGATTGTCAAAGCCAATACCATTGTCTTTAAATGCCAGGGTAATATGTTCCTCCGTTCGGTCCACCACCGTAATTTCGATGACAGGGTGTCGCTCTGGAGCAACAAATTTAAGGGAATTCTGCAGTAAATTCTGGAAAACCCGCATTATATGCCCTTTGTCAGCAAGAATGACACCAATTTTATCTACCCTGATATCCGCCTGCTTCTCGTTCACCAGTAACGATATATCGTCGAGCACCGTTTGAATGGCACTGTTAGCGTTAATGGAACGGAATTTCATGGCGTCACTGCTCAGCCGTGAAAAGCTCAGGGTATTCTTAATCAACGTTTGCATCCGCTCGGCAGACGCCCGCATTCTTTCTAAATAAGATTGGTTCTTCTCTGAGAAAGTGTCGCCGGAGCGTTGGATCCGGTCACCAAAAGTTTGAATCTTTCGCAGCGGTTCCTGTAAGTCATGGGAGGCAATAAAGGCAAAGCGTTCTAATTCACGGTTGGACGTTTCCGCAGTCTCCAGCGCCTCCAGCAGATGTAACTCGGCGGCTTTGCGCTGCTTGATTTCCAGATTTAACTCGGCAGTACGATGGGTTACCAACTCTTCGAGCTTATTATTCATCTGCAATACTTTCTCAGATTCGATAATCATTTTACTCTGGATCATACTGCGCAGCTTTAACGCACCTTCCCGCTCGGCTTCCTGCCAGGGTGCGGATTTTTTATAAACATTTTGTTTCCAGAGTTCAAATGAACTTCTCGGCATTAACCGATGACTGCCATCATCAGTAAACTCAATCACTTTTTCTGGTTTGCCGCCCCAGTTTTTCGCCTGAATAATTTCTTTGCGAAACCACAGAATATACGAACTGTTATCCGCCGAAAGCGACACCATCATCACCCCACTGGCTATGTCGGCAAGTTCAGCAAATTGTGGGTTATCGATGCCAAGCTGGTGCGTAAAATAGGCTTCTTCCTGCTCAGTTACCTGCTCAGCCAGCCACTGGTGTAATGGATTTATGACATTCTGTTCAGGCACATCCCCCGCAGTTTGTAGCGAGCCGTCAAGGCACCATACTGCGCCGCTGGCGTCCACCAACGCGAGCAGTTGATCAGCTTTTATCCTCAGCGCATTCTGATATTCCTGCTCCTCAGCCATGGCCGCTGAGATCTGGCCAAGCATAGCCAGTTGGCGGGCATTACGTTGGGTATCTTCTTCCTGAATTTTGACTGATATCAGCTGTGACAGCATAACAGAGATGTACTGGGCAATTTCACGCACCTCAAAAGGCACGAAGTTACGTGAATAATGATGGCAAGCGATAAGCCCCCATAATTTACCATTAATAATGATACTGATGGACATGGAGGCTTTGACGCCCATATTACGCAAATACTGTATATGAATCGGTGAGACGCTGCGCAGCGAGCAATAACTTAAATCAACGTGAGGTTGAACAGGGTACAAGCGGGACACCTCTGCCTCTACATCACACAACAGCCTGATAGGATTTTTGACGTACAGCTCGCGGGCTTGTTTGGGAATATCCGACTCAGGAAAATGCTGCTTTAAAAACGCATTAAGGTGAGGCTCTTTGGCCTCGGCAATCACCTCTCCATTATATTCATGGTCAAACTGATACAGCATCACCCGGTCAAAACCAGAGAACCGTTTAACCTCTTCCACTACGGTCTGGTAAATCAGGTCGAGTTTGTGCACGCCCATCAGTGACTGAACGGAGTTCTTGAGCATTTTAAGCACCGACTCATAGGCTTTATCACTAACCTTACTGTCCGGCTCCAGCGCAATCAGAATCACCGAACCGTTATAGGTGGCAATAGCGGTCATCTTGCGCAGTGTGGAGTCAACGTGCTTAATTTGCACCGATGTAGGATTAAACAGCTGTAACTTCTCGCTTTGCCATTGTTTACTAATGATAGCGCAGTAGTCTGCATCAACGACTTCAGACAGGCTTTTGCCAATGCATTCTGACAGATCTGCACCGCACAACTCGGTGACATTCTCACTAACACAACTCAGCGTCATAGTTGCCGGCTCAACCACCAGCAAATAACCATGGGGCTGTATCGAACCGGGGATATGAATTGGCTCCTTGTGGCAGTTATCCAGCGTTACTTCAAAGTTATCAGTCAACCCGAACTCCTTTCATCAGCGCATACATATTTGAAAATGACAGGTTGGCGCCGTTAATGATCTGCTTTTCACTGCCTGGATTGGCGGCCACAAACTGCTGCAGGGATAATTGAAATTCCCGCCACATGGCTGGTGTTTTCGGCCCGTAACTGTGGAAAAAACGTAACCCTGAACGCCCCTTAAAATGCGGCTGGTGACGTAACCTGTCGAGGATATGTCCGCCGCCGAGGGTAGCGCCCTCAAACACGTACAAAAACCCCCATGCCTGGGCCTCGTTTTCTGGCAACTCAAGTGCTTCACTTGCATAAGATCCGTGGTCAGAAACACTCTGTCCGCAGTCTTTTTTCAGGTACCTGATATCGCTATCGAGCCAGCTAAGTTTGCAGCGCTCTCTCATCATGGCTGCGGTAGTGTGGAATTGTCCGAGCTTTGCCTCAACCAACTCATAATAAGAGCGATGCAGTTTGAGCATGTGTTGATAGGCCTGCAGATCCAGCGGTGTTGCAAACAGCAGGTCGCTCATCACTGCTTCGATCTGGCAATGTGCGTCGCGGGTTTCCCGCCGCAACCGTGTCGCGATGTCGGGTTTTGCTACCTTGCAAGCTGTTACATTATCCGTCATGGTTTACCCTGGTTGGAAAAGCTGTTATCGAAACAGTCCGGTCACCTCAATCAATATACTCGCCCCCTGTCTTTGTCAACAGAATCCTTGAATTACTATTAAGAATCAATAAGATTAGCATCACAGGTCACTACAAAATGGTATGCGGGCCTGATTGTCCGGCGGCCGGCCGAAAGGCCTAACGCCGGTAAATCTGAATGTAATTGACAGCCAGCGAGTATGATAACCGCCAGACACCGGTAATAGGGTTCAGCTTCATGCCGGTTTCGTTAACCAGTTTAAAGTGTTCGGGGGCTACCCAGCCAGCCAGTTCTTCGGGTTTCACAAACATTTTCCAGTCGTGTGTGCCTATCGGCAGATAGCGCATAACGTACTCTGCACCCAGGATAGCAATGATCCACGACTTTACGGTGCGGTTTAAAGTAGCAAGTACCAGACTGCCCGACGGTTTTACCAGCCTGGCACAGTCGTTTATCAGCGCAGCCTGATCCGGTACATGCTCTACCACCTCAGCATTAATGACCACATCGAATCGTTCATCCTCGGCCAGAAGCTGGCCCGCCAGACAATGCCGGTAGTCCACTAAAAGTCCGGATTGCTGTGCATGGCGGCGGGCCACTTCGATACTCATGGCACTGGCATCCACACCCGTCACTATTGCGCCCCGTTTGGCCAGCGCCTCACTGATAAGACCGCCACCGCAACCAACGTCGAGAATGCGCAGCCCTTCCAGACAATCTGGTGATGATGGATCGCGCCCGTGACAGCTCGCAAGTTGGGCAATCATATATTCGGTCCGCGCCGCGTTAAATGCCAGGGCGGTTTTGTATTTCCCGTTGGGATCCCACCATTCCTGGGCCAACGCATTAAAGCGGGCGATTTCTTGTTCCGAAACGTTATCATTGCTAACGCTACCTGTGACTTTGCTTTTATCCAGCATGGCGATACTTCACTTACAACTGCTCACTCAAACGGCGGATATCCAGATTTAATTTACGGTCATTCTCGCTATAATCTACCGGACAATCGATAATGTGCACACCAGGCTCGGCGATACACTGGCGCATCAGTGGCCCTAATTCCTCAGTAGCGGTTACCCGGTGACCTTTAGCACCATAGCTTTGGGCATACGTTACAAAGTCAGGGTTGCCGTAATCCAAGCCGAAGTCATCAAACTCCATGTGTGCCTGCTTCCATTTGATCATACCATAGGCATCGTCACGCAGGATCAGCACCACCAAATCCAGCTTGAGCCTTACTGCGGTCTCAATTTCCTGACTGTTCATCATAAAGCCGCCGTCTCCACAAACCGCCATTACCGGCTCATCAGGATTGACCAGTTTTGCCGCCATTGCCGATGGCAGGCCAGCGCCCATAGACGCGAGTGCGTTGTCGAGTAACAGGGTGTTGGGCGCGTAGGCGGGATAATTGCGGGCAAACCAGATTTTATAGATGCCATTATCAAGCGCTACCACACCATGTTCGGGCATAACGGCGCGAACTTCACTAACCAGTCTTTCCGGTAGCACAGGAAATCTGTCGTCACTGTCTGACTCCTGACGATGATCCACATACGCATCATGCACATCCTGATAAAGGTCCCGTTTCCAGTGTTTCTGCGGTGTTATACGCTCATTAATCTGCCAGACGCTGTTAGCGATATCGCCAACCACTTCAAGTTGTGGAAAATACACCGGATCCACGGCCGCAGGCTCAAAGTTAATATGGATAACCTGCTTACCGTTTTGATGCATAAAGAAAGGCGGTTTCTCTACGACATCATGACCCACATTGATAATCAGGTCGGCCCGCTCAATTGCCTTGTGTACAAAATCACCGTCAGATAACGCCGTATTACCAACGAACAAGGGGTCAGACTCATTTAATACGCCCTTACCCATTTGCGTAGTCACGAACGGGATCCCGGTATGATCCACAAAGCGGCGCAACATTTTAGCCGTGAGTTTGCGGTTAGCGCCTGCACCAATCAGCAATAACGGCGCCGAGGCCTGCTCAATCATGGTTTTGGCTCGTTCTACTGCCTTCTCCTCGGCAACCGGGCGACGCGACTGGCTTTGCTTAAGCAGGGGGGCAGTAGTCGACTCCCGGGCAATATCTTCGGGAATTTCGATATGTGCTGCGCCGGGGCGTTCTTCAGCCGCGAGTCTGAAGGCTTCTCGAATCACCGAAGGAATGCGCTCACCACTGACAATTTGTGTGGTGTACTTGGTAATGGGCCGCATCATATCGACTACGTCAACGACCTGAAAACGCCCTTGTTTACTGGTTTTGATTGGCTTCTGGCCGGTAATCATCAGCATGGGCATAGCGCCAAGCTGTGCATAGGCAGCCGGCGTTACCAGGTTGGTAGCGCCGGGACCGAGCGTGGACAGGCAGACGCCCACCTTACCGGTGAGTCGACCGTAGGTTGCAGCCATAAACCCCGCGCCCTGCTCGTGTCGGGTAAGTACCAGCTTAATGGATGAATGGCGAAGTGACTCAAGTAAATCCAGGTTTTCTTCACCAGGTATGCCGAAGATATACTCGACGCCCTCGGCTTCCAGGGCTTGAACAAACAAATCTGCTGCTTTCATATTCCTTCTGCTTATTGGCTTAGAATACTAGTTGCTACGCAGACCACGAAAAATAGTTTAGTTCGACAATGAATCAGGGCGATTTACTGAGCGGCTTTCCAATTTTCCAACATGTCCTGGGTATGCTTATCGATGGCATCCTTGTTATTGCTGACCCAGTATTTTTCCATAACCCGCACATTGGCCTGGTTGGCTTTATAAAAGAAGTCCGCAATATCCCCGACCACCGGGATAAACCCCAAACCAAAGTCGAGCAGACAATTACGGATCATCACTTTAATCAGTCCCCTGGGGAGCCCCATCTGCTTACCAAGCTGCACGATCCGAAACGACACCACTAACATCAACACATCGCCCACACCGGGAATTAACCCTACGAGAGCGTCTAACCCGATGCGGAAATTAATCAGTGGAATTTTCACCGACGTATCCAGCAGGTTCGCCAGCTTTTGTGCTTTCAGTAACGGTTTTGGTGCCGTACCGGAGTAATCTTTCATCTTGGACATCCGTGCTTTTTGGCCAGTTGTGCACGCAGTTCAACGTCAGAGTCTGCCTGCCAGCCGTGCAGGTTTTCCTTTACGAGATCGAACAGCATTGAGATATGCGCCGGTTCACTGTTGAGGGCCGGGATGTATTCATAGCGCTCGCCACCGGCATCCATAAAGTATTCGCGGTTCTCTTCGCCAATCTCTTCGATGGTTTCCAGACAGTCCGCGGAAAAGCCCGGACAAACCACCTGCACCGACTTTACGCCCTCTGCAGGCAGAGCCTTAAGCGTTTCATCAGTGTAGGGTTTTAACCATTCTTCGCGGCCAAACCGCGACTGAAAGGTCGTCATGTACTGGCTATTTTCAAGCCCTAGTTCCTCAGCTATCAGACGGGAGGTTTTAAGACACTCACAGTGATAAGGATCGCCGTTATCCAGATAACGGCGCGGCACACCATGATAGGACAATATCAGCTTCTCAGCCTGGCCGTTTATTTCCCAATGCTGACGTATCGTTTCGGCAACTGCCTTTATATAACCCGGGCGGTCATGATAATGGCTGACAAACCGGAAGTCCGGCAACCACCGGCGCTGTTGAAAATCGGCGGCGATAGCATCAAAGGTAGAGCCGACGGTTGAGGCGCTATATTGCGGGTAAAGCGGGACCACCAACAGTTTTCGCACCCCGGTACTGAGCATACGCTCAATCACTTTGCTAACCGCGGGTTCACCATAACGCATGGCAAAATCCACTATCACATCGTCACCAAACTCCCGCTCGCAGCGTTTAGCCAATGCTTCGGCCTGTGCTTTGGTATGCACCATCAATGGAGAACCCTGCTCAGACCATACCGAGGCGTAGGCCTCGGCTGACCGTTTTGGACGTATATTTAAAATAATGCCATTGAGAATAAACCACCAGATAAGACGTGGTACCTCTACCACCCGGGGATCAGATAAAAACTCTTTGAGGTACGGTTTCAGTGCACCTTTCGTCGGCGCCTGAGGGGTACCCAGGTTGGTAATTAAAACACCAATTTTATCTGCCTGATGATGGCTGAATCCCGCGTTACCGGTGTACTTCATAAATATTTAATCTCAATAGTAAAATAGTTAACTGCTAATAATACGGCGCAACGACTAAATTGGACTGCTATGGCTGATAATAGGTGGGGGTTTCCCAGCCTACTGGCAGACCCAATACGAACACCCACAGATAAAACAGCAGTGTCCAGCCGACAATAAACACCATCGAATAAGGCAGCATCATGGCAATGAGTGTTCCCATACCGACATCTTTCTTGTACTTGGCCGCCATCGCCATGATCAATCCGAAGTAGCTCATCATCGGTGAAATCACATTAGTTACCGAGTCACCGATACGGTAAGCGGCCTGAATCACCTCCGGCGCATAGCCAAGCAGCATTAGCATTGGCACAAACACTGGTGCTGTGACGGCCCATTGCGCTGAGGCGCTACCCAGCGAAAGGTTTACCAGTCCACACATCAGAATAAATAACAGGAAGACTTCCGGGCCTTTCAAATCCAGCTGGATAAGCAGTGCAGCACCTTCAACAGCTAACACTGTGCCTAAATTGGTGTACTTGAAAAAGGCCACAAACTGGGCAGCAAAGAAAACCAGTGCAATATAAAGACCCATACTACTCATGCTGCGCGCCATGCCTTCGATGACATCGCGGTCATTCTTCATCGTGCCGGCAACCTTGCCGTAAACAAACCCCGGGATAGCAAACATGACGAAAATTAATACCACAATCCCTTTCAGAAAGGGTGAGCCTTTTAATCCGCCGGTTTCTGGGTTACGCAGTACACCATCTTCAGGTACCACGGCCAGTGCGACTACTATGCACAGCCCCAGAAATGCCAGACCGGCCATTTTCATGGCTTTCATTTCCTGTGCGCTAGGCGATGCCATGGCTTTTTCGTCGAGCACCATGGTTGACTTCGACTCATCAAAATGGCCCAGTCGCGGCTCAACAATCCGGTCGGTGACAAAGAAACCCAGCGCCGCAATAACAAAAGTACTGGCAATCATAAAGAAGTGATTGGACTCAGCGCCAACGACATAGTTTGGATCAATCATCTGCGCTGCAGGCGTTGTTATCCCGGCCAGTAACGGGTCGATGGTGCCTAAAAACAGGTTGGCACTGTAACCGGCAGACACGCCCGCAAAGGCAGCGGCAAGTCCCGCCAGAGGATGGCGCCCAAGAGAGTGGAATATCATCGCAGCCAGCGGAATAAGTACGACGTAGCCCAACTCTGAAGCCGTATTGGAGAGAATACCGCTCAACACCACAATAAAAGTAACCAACCGGCGTGGCGCATTCAGCACCAGGGCGCGCATGGCAGTAGATAACAGCCCGGAATGTTCCGCTACAGAAACGCCCAACAACGCCACCAGTACCGTCCCTAGCGGAGCAAAGCCGGTAAAGTTGGTCACTATGTGTGTCATGATCCAGTGCAGACCTTCCACGCTCATTAACGAAACCACTTCGATAGTGCCGGAGGCGGTTTGCGCGTCTTCTGGTCTTGGGTCGGCAACGGATACACCGAGCCAGCTTAAGAAGCCGCTCAGCAACACAATGAACACGGTTAAGATGGCAAACAACGTAACGGGATGAGGTAACAGGTTACCTAACCATTCAACCGTTGCTAAAAATCGGGAAAACCAGCCCTTATTATTGTCTGTCGTGGTAATACTTTTTTCTGTCAAAACGTTTCCTCAGTCTTTCTTATTATTGCTGTAATCGTTGCCCACCTTGCAATGGACGACGACTACAGTCCGGCAGTCCGTGACCGGAAGTTATTGGCTCTGGAGGCCATTATTTTTATAGCGGCAGTTTACCTTAAATCGATTCCCTTTGGCAGAGTTGGCGACTTTTAGCAGCAAAATTCACCCATAAAAAAACCGGCTGTAAAAGCCGGTTTTTAACTTTAGTCGATTTATTTACTGACCTGAGCGCTTATTCATATAACGGAAGAAGTCACTGTCCGGCTCAACCACCAGAATGTCATTCTTGCTATTGAAGCTGGCACGGTAGGCATCCATACTGCGCAGGAAACCATAAAACTCTGGGTTTTTAGAGTATGTTTCAGCATATATTTGCGCCGCGGTCGCATCACCTTCACCGCGAAGCTGTCGGGCATTACGTTCAGCATCTGCCAGCATAACTGTCACCTTGGCTTCGATATTAGCTTTAATAACTTCAGCTTGTTCCTGACCTTGTGAGCGATGTTCTCGAGCTACTGCAGCACGTTCGGCGCGCATTCGCTGGAAGATTGAGTTGCTCACTTCGGTGGGCAGGTTGATTTGCTTTACGCGAACATCAACAATCTCAATACCCAGTTCGTCAGAAGAACTGGACGCCTGGATCATAGCTTGCTCCATCAATTCGGTACGCTCACCCGAAACAATTTGGGCAATCGTACGACTACCAAATTCGGTACGCAAACCGTTGTTTACTTTCTGCTTCAACAGCGCTTCAGCTTGCAGTTTATTACCGCCGTTAGTCGACAGATAATAGCGGGCGAAGTCTTCGATGCGCCACTTAACGTAAGAATCAACAATTAAGTCTTTCTTCTCAGAGGTTACAAAGCGATCAGGCGAATCGTCCAACGTTTGAATACGCGCATCAAGCTGACGAACTGTATCGATAAACGGTAGTTTAAAATGCAGACCCGGTTCGAATACCTTGGTATCGCCGGTTTCGGCATCACGCTGTACCTTTCCGAACTGAATGACGATGGCCCGCTGTCCTTCACGTACTACAAACAATGAACCAGAAGCCAGTACCACCAGGGTAATAAGAATTGCGATAATAAAGTTTTTCATTTTGTCTTATCTCCCACCACGATTGCTGTCGCCACGCAAGCCCGACCCGGATACTGTTGAGTTACGCGAGGTATTCGTCGAGTTGGTAACGTTATTCTGCAAACCTTCGAGGGTATTGCGCATACGTTCCAGGGAAGATTTTGTTTCCGCGCCTTTATTTTCTAAAATCTTGTCCAACGGCAAATACATTATATTGTTGCCGCCGTCACCACTGTCGACCATGATCTTACTGGTGTTCGAGAACACCTGTTCCATAGTTTCCAGGTAGATACGCTGGCGAGTAACTTCCGGCGCTTTTTCATATTGCGGCAATAACTCTTCGAAGCGTGCCACTTCACCCTGAGCTTCCAGCGTTACACGCTCTTTGTAAGCCTGGGCTTCTTCGTTCATACGATTAACCTGACCACGGGCGCGAGGCTCGATTTCACGGGCATAGGCTTCTGCTTCACGAATAAAGCGTTGCTCGTCTTCCTGGGCGGCAATGGCGTCATCAAACGCGTCTTTCACCTGCTCTGGCGGACGAGCATCCTTAAAGTTCATATCAACAATGGCTACGCCAATGTTATAGGGTTCAAGAATGGCTTCCAGCTCTTCCCACACACGCTGGCGGGTCATTTCACGACCGTCGGTCAGCACGTCATCCATGGTGGAATGTCCCACTACGTAACGAATCGCGCTGTCCAGCGCCTGACTCAGACTCATTTCCGGACTGGTTACCGCAAACGTCCAGCGGTACGGGTCGACAACCCGGTACTGCACTTCCATTTGTACACTTACCACGTTTTCGTCTTCGGTCAGCATTGAACCTGAAGATGATTGATAGCGAATGGATTGCACATCGACCGGAATAACCGAGTCAACAAAGGTTGGTTTCCAACGCAAACCCGGCTCTACCAGTGAGTTATATTCACCAAATCGCAGCACAACACCAGATTCTGCTTCACGGATGGTGTAGAAACCACTGACAAAGTAAATAATTGCCAGCAGGCCAATCAGGAATGCCGCGCCGATGCCGCCCAGCTTTTTGCCTGAGCCGCCATCACCGCCGCCGCCCATTTTACCGAGCTTACCGAACAGGTTCTTAAACACATCATCCAAATCCGGGGGACCTTGATCTCGTCCTCCGCGATTTTTCCACGGGTCATTATTTTTATCACCCGGCTCATTCCAAGCCATGCTAGTACTCCGAAAATTTAATTATTTAATACTGAATTCTATTGTTTTTAGATTTCAAACTATATGAAACTGTCAAATCAGTGTTTCACTACAAACTCTGATAAACCATGATCCAAACGCTTTTCTAACCGGTTCCAATCGGCTGCCGGCATTCGCACATCAACCACCCAGTCCCCCTGCGCATCGTAGGATTGTTCGGATATACAATCCAATTCATACAGAACACCGCGCAAACGGCTCTGTGCCGGTGGGATTTTCAGGGTATAACTTACCATGCTCTGCGCCAGGCAATCATTAATTGCCTCGAACAACAGCTCAGTGCCCTGACCGGTTTTGGCAGACAACCATACACGTATTGGCATGCCTTCCTCATCCCGATCAATTTTTGGTTCAACTTCTTCCAACTGATCAATTTTATTGCAAATAATCAGCTGCTGAATTTCACCGGCGTCGATTTCATCGAGCACGGTATTCACCTCACCCATGGTTTCCAGATAATTGTTGGCAGAATAATCCACTACATGCAGCAACAGGTCCGCTTCCTGGGTTTCCTGCAGGGTGGCTTTAAAGGCCGCTACCAGATCATGGGGGAGATGACGAATAAAACCAACCGTATCCGCCAGAATTACCGGGCCAACTTCTTTAAGATCGAGTTTACGCAGGGTCGGATCCAGTGTGGCAAACAGCTGGTCGGCCGCGTACACATCGGCATCTGTAATATGATTGAACAGAGTGGATTTACCGGCGTTGGTATACCCAACCAGGGACATGGTGGGAATTTCTGCCCGCTTGCGCGAACGTCGCCCTTGTTCCCGTTGCTTGGCTACCTTTTCGAGGCGGCGCAGAATTGTCTTGATTCTGCCACGCAATAAACGGCGGTCAGTTTCGAGCTGGGTTTCACCCGGCCCGCGCAAGCCAATCCCGCCTTTTTGACGCTCAAGGTGTGTCCAGCCTCGAATCAGACGGGTGGAAATATGGCGCAGTTGAGCTAGTTCAACCTGAAGCCTACCCTCGTGAGTTCGGGCACGCTGCGCAAAAATATCAAGAATCAAACCGGTTCGATCGATCACCCGGCACTTGCTGATTGCTTCGAGGTTGCGTTCCTGTGAAGGAGACAGGGCATGATTGAAGATCACCACATTGGCCTCATGGGCTTTGACAGCAGCAGCGATTTCTTCGGCTTTCCCCGATCCAACAAAGTATTTTGGATGAGGGGCGCCCCGGGACGTGGTTAGTACATCAACAGCACTAACGCCCGCCGATGAAACCAGTAATTCCAGCTCAGCCAAGTCTTCACGACTGTCCTCATCGGCAAAATTTACATGAACAAGTATAGCCTGTTCACCGGCTTCATAACGGTCAAACAAGCAGGTTACCTTTGTAATTACTCACTTTTGTTCTCAGAATCCCCTTGCGCGCTTGGCATCGTAATAGCTCGTGAAGGCACGACCGTTGAGATAGCATGCTTATAAACCATCTGACTCACTGTGTTCTTTAGCAGGATAACAAACTGGTCGAATGACTCTACCTGCCCCTGGAGTTTAATACCGTTAACTAAATAAATAGAAACCGGAATCCGCTCCTTCCGTAATGCGTTTAAAAACGGGTCTTGTAATGATTGCCCTTTAGCCATCTCAGATCCTTAATTTTTATTATTAAACCGACAACTCTAAAAATTGTCCCAGCGCTAATTAAATTTATATCACACTTGTTAAACCTAAAGTGTGACTTTTGCAGTAATTTTAGTCAAATTATCTTTAGCAAATGTGTCAAGCCACGTTAAGTCAGGCCACCCTCGTAACCAGGTTAATTGTCTTTTCGCTAACTGCCTGGTTGCAATGATACCTTTATCACGCATATCTGCATAGCTTAACTCGCCTTTAAGATACTGCCATACCTGACGATATCCTACAGCCCGGATTGCAGGCATGTCCTCGTGAAGGTCACCGCGTTCGTACAGCGCTTTCACTTCCTCTACCAATCCTTGGGCTAACATCAAATCAAATCTTTCTGCAATTCGACTATGTAACACGGCTCGCTCATGCGGCGCAATCGCAAACTGGTCAATCTTGTACGGACAACGGTAAATTGCTTTTTCCTGCCAGTGAGTTAGAGACTTCCCCGAACTGCGATACACTTCCAGCGCCCTGGTCAGTCGTTGCGGATCATTCGGATGAATGCGCCCTGCGCTGACCGGATCGACCCTTTCAAGGTCAGCATGCATTGCTTGCCAGCCCCGCTCATTCGCTTCTCTGAGAATCGCTTCACGAATCTCTGAGTCAGACTTAGGTAGGGGCGAAATACCATTTATCAAGGCATTAAAATACATAATTGTGCCGCCCACCAGAATGGGCAGCTTTCCTCTGCCGTGAATTTCACCGATCAGACGTGTGGTATCAGCCACAAAGTCCGCCACAGAGTAGGCCTCAGTGGGCTCAATAATATCGACCAGCCAGTGCGGCGCAACCGCCATTTCCTCGGCGGTCGGCTTGGCCGTACCAATATTCATGTGTTTATACACCAGTGCCGAGTCGACACTGATTATCTCAGCGGGTACCTGACTGGCTAATTCCAGCGCCAATCCGGTCTTGCCGGATGCGGTCGGGCCCATTATTGATACCACCGGGCCGGTTTGATTACTCATTGCGTGTTGTTATCCAGTGAATAAGCTTTTGCTGCGCCACACCAAGGCCGTATTGTTCAAGTATGTCAGCTTGCGCCGAAACCGCCAGCTGATCAAACCACAGCCACAATGGCAACTGTTTAGTCTCCTGATATTGCAGCGTCCGGGCTAGCGCTGAGTGGAGCGCATCTTCCTGTTGAGGAGATGCTTCTACCAGCGCCGGAAATAAGCCTGCCCAAGGGAGTTGGCGCAGCCCGCCTGGTACTTTAAGCAGACGCGATTTACCGCCCGCAGTGCTAATGTCAAAGCCCTGCTCAGTTAAAAATGCCGAACTTTCTGCAGTCAGACTCTGACTTACGGCCACCGGCATTAACAACGGTTGAGCGACACTCGCCTGGTTGAATTTATCAACCAACCAGGGTTTAACTAACTGTTGGAATTCCAGCAACACACATTGGCCGGATTGGACGTATAACCTCGCCCCTGCTAACGCTACAAAGCGTAATTCACTCCCTGGGTTATCTGCCTGCTCGGGAGTTGGCGTCATCAGTTGCTGGTAATGCTGCTGATACTGACCACTTACCCCGCTGCCTGCGGGTGTATAAGGTGCACCGTGCCCTGCTGAATTAGCCGCCCCTCCCGAACGCACCTGATGGGGCGCTCCGGCGGGTGTGTTGTATTCGTTGTCGCTGCGCTGCACGAGAGGGCGAATATAGTCATGGCTGGGCTGCGGTGAAGGCTCCGGCAACATGGCGTCCTGCGCTCCCGCACTGCTGCTTAAGGCGTCGCAGATTGCCTTACAGATAAAATCATGTACCAGCCGGCTTTGTTGAAACCTTACTTCGTGCTTTGCCGGATGCACATTGACGTCCACTTCTTTCGGGTCGATGGTTAAATACACCACGAACGCCGGTTGCTCAGGCAGTGCCAGTACTGACTCGTAGGCCTGCCGTAAAGCATGCAGAATAAGCTTATCGCGCATACCGCGCCCATTAACAAAGCTATACTGGCAGTCGTTACTGCTGCGCATCTGACTGGCATCACCCAACCAGGCCTCAAGCGTGATGGAATCGTACTCACAGCGGGTGTGGATAGCATGTTGTAAAAACGCCTGACCACAAACCTGCCCTACTCGTGAGGCGAGCTGATCCTCCCCCACGGCGGTGAACCGCTTGGTTACCTTACCATTGTGACGCAGTATAAAAGCCACATCCGGGCGACTCAACGCAATGCGCTTGATGACGTCTTCAATATGCTGGTATTCGGTTTTTTCGGTGCGCAAGAACTTGCGCCGTGCCGGGGTGTTGTAAAAAATATCCGCCACATCAATGGTGGTGCCGTCGGGATGGGCCGCGGGTTGCAGGCTTACCGCCATATCACGGCCTTCACAGTTTGCCTGCCAGGCCTGCTCCTGCCCAGCCGGCTTCGAGGTTAGCGACAGGCGGCTGACAGACGAAATACTGGCCAGCGCCTCACCCCGAAATCCCAGAGACAAAATCTTCTCCAGATCATCAAGTGTCGCTATCTTACTGGTAGCGTGGCGCGACAAAGCCAGCTCCAGCTCGTCTTTAGCGATACCTATGCCGTTATCCCGCAATTTAATGCGCTTATGACCGCCTTTTTCGATATCGAGTTCGATACGCGTAGCAGCGGCATCCAGGCTGTTTTCCACCAGTTCCTTAACGACTGAGGCAGGGCGTTCAACCACTTCACCGGCGGCAATCTGGTTTGCCAGTCTGGGCGGCAATAATTTAATGGGCAAAGAAAATCCTGTTAACGTTTTGCTTAGGTGCTCGGAATCGTGAGCACCTGACCGATGCGGACCATGTCACCATTGAGATTGTTGGCGGCTTTTATACTGCTGACTTTTACATTATAGCGCTGTGCCAGCAAGGATAAAGACTCACCGCTGCGAACCTTGTGTGTGCGGCTTTCTGACTTAATCGAGGCCCAGAGCGTACCATCCGGCGGCGTTTGCTGAAAATAGCGCTTGGTGGCCGACAACAGCGCATCAGCCAGTTGCTGGCGGTATTTTGACCAATTCAGGTTTTTCTCTTCCTGAGGATTCGAAATAAACCCGACCTCGACCAGAATGGAAGGAATATCCGGGGCGGTAAGTACCGCGAAACTCGCGGCCTGCGGCGCTCGTTTATGTAACCGGGTAATCCCTTTTAATTCACTGATGACTTTTTTACTCAGGTCGTAGCTGGTCGACATGGAGTGGTCCATGGATAAACCCAGGATCGTTTCGGCCAGATAACGCTCCGAGGCATTATCGGAAATAACTTCTGCCGCGCCGCCGAGCAGTTCTGAATGGCGTTCGCTTTTTTCCAGCCAACGACCCAGTTCACTGTCAGCACGGCGCATAGATAACACCCATACTGAAGCTCCACGGGGCTGAGGCTGACTAAACGCATCGGCGTGAATCGAAATAAGTAAATCCGCTTTATGCTTACGGGCCACTTCCGGACGACCATTTGGCGAGATGTAATAATCACCACTGCGCGTCATTACCGCACGCATACCGGTTTCAACGTTAATCCGGCTTTCGAGCATTTTAGCGATACTCAGCGTAATATTTTTTTCAAAGCTGCCGGCCGGGCCGATTGAGCCGGGGTCCTTACCGCCATGTCCGGCGTCAATTGCCACGATAATATCGCGGTCGCGGCTGGATTGATTCATATCCAGCACGACCCCTGGTTCGCCGGTGGGAGCGGTATCCACCAGGTCGACCACCAGCCGGTGGCCTTTATCTTCGGCCGGCCCAATAGCAAACAACGCGGTTTCAGCCTTGCGGTTTAATTCCAGCACGATACGGGTAGATGAATTGTCTTTAGGTGTGGAGTATCTGACCCGTTTAAGCAGCGGGCCCTGTTTATCGATATCCAACGACGTTTCGCTTTTGGTTGCGACCAGATCGATCACCAGTCGGTCCGGGTTGCGAAGGGTAAAATAGGTAAATTCAGGGGAACTTTTGAGATCAAAAACCACCCGCGTACTGCCCTCTGAAGGCCATACACGCATATTGTTTATGTCGTTTGCAGCTCTCACACTAAAGGTAAACAAGCACAAACTTATTAATAGTAGTAATTTGTCGCGCAACATACTTAGCCCTGGTGTTGAATTATATTTATCAGGCCGTAAATTCTCCCGAAGAACGATCGGAACCAGCGCCAGGCTATATCCTTTTACACAGCTGCAAGGCAGCTCGCCCTGTTAGCGAGATCGCAGCAATGCTGAATCGTCTTCCAGACTTATCTGGTTCTATACTAATCACTAAATCCGCTGGTGCCAAGTTTTGACCTCCATTTTGCGGCCACTCAATAAGGCAAACGCGATTATCGCCAAAATAATCGCGAATGCCCATAAACTCGAGTTCTTCAGGATCTGCCAGTCGATACAGGTCGAAATGGAAGATTTCAAGGCCCGCCAGCGAATACGGTTCCACCAGCGTATAGGTAGGACTCTTAACATTACCTGAATGACCCAGAGCCTGAATAAAATGGCGGCTGAACGTAGTTTTACCGGCTCCCAGATCGCCTTGCAGATAGACAACTATTCCTTGTGGTAACTGCTGCTTGACCGCCTGAGCCAGATCAGTGGCCAGTTTCGCCGTATCTTGTTCAGTTGCCGCGTAAAACGCCCCTCGCGCTAATGCCATACCAATTACTACTATTCAATGATTACTGATTAACTAACGCTCGCAGTGACTCGAACAAATCACTGGCAAGCATCCCACGTTGACCATACAGGCGTGCTACCTCATCGCCGGCTTTGGCATGGATGGAAACACCGTACTTGGTTGTAATATCCTTGCTGAGCCCCTGAGCCAGCAATGACCCAAGAATACCACTTAACACGTCGCCCATACCAGCTGTGGCCATCCCCGGATTGCCGTGCTGACACACCCAGGTCTGGGTTTCGTTATCGATAATCGAACCGGCCCCTTTCAGCACACAGGTAGCATGGAATTTCTGCGCACATTGTTTGGTACTGTTGAAACGGTCCGCCTCCACCTCATCTACACTGGTATTGAGTAATCGCGCCGCTTCACCAGCATGGGGCGTGATAATGCAATCGGTTATGGTGTACGACAGCGCATGTTTACTTAACAAATTCAATGCATCGGCATCGATCACCATCGGTTTAGGATGAGTCTGGCAATGTTTCATGGCTTGTTCAAACGCGGCCAGCGCCCAGTCGTCCTGGCCAAGTCCCGGGCCAATTACCACGCAGGATGCCCAGTTAAGCGCATCCTGCAGGTTCTCATGAGACACCATCAGCTCTGGGCGGCCGGCGCTCACCTGAATCGTTGAGGCCTCATGGCAGAATACTTTCACCAGCCCGGTACCGCAGCGCAAAGCCGCCTCACTCGCCAGTCGAATAGCGCCTGCAGTGCCGCGATTACCGCCGATACACAGCAACCTGCCATAGGTGCCTTTATGGCTGTGGATTTCACGCGGGGCCATGCCCTGGAACTGTTCGATAGTAAGTAGTGTGGCTGAGGAACGGGCCAGTTCAGCAAAAGCTTTACCGATACCAAGGTCATCAAACACCAAACGGCCACAGGATTGTTTACCTGCCCCCGTGGTTAAACCGGGTTTAATGCCAACAAAGGTGACGGTAACGTCTGCCTCAATGCAGCGTCCCAAAGACTGACCGGTATTGGAATCAAGGCCGGAAGGCACATCGATACTCACTACCGGCTTATCAGCCTGATTAACCGCATCGATAATGTCGGCAAACTCATTGCGGATGTAACTATTAATGCCAGTGCCTAACAGCGCATCAACTATCAGTTCACATTTATCCAGATGGGCAGCGGTAAAAGGCTCAATTTTGCCACCAGCGTCGAGCCATTTTTGCTGCGCCGTGCCGGCATCGCCCTCAAGGATGCGATGCGGTTCAACGGCACATAACAAAACCTGCTTACCGGCTTCTTTCGCATGTAATGCGGCAATGTAACCGTCTCCGGCGTTGTTGCCCTGGCCTACCAGCACTAAAAACACATCGGTGTTGGGCAGTAACAGCTGACACTGCTTAAATACCGCCTTACCTGCGCGCTGCATTAGCTCAAACATTTCCACACCGGACTGTTCAGCCGCGGTACGTTCATTTTCCCGAACCTGGTCGGCGCGATAGAGTTTATATGGTAAGCTGTCGAGCAGTTGAGTATCTAGCATGTGTACATGTCCACTTTACAATCGATAGATCTAGTCAATTTGGTAGACGATATCAAGGCTTGGGCCGTTGCGCTAGGCTTTCAGCAGGTTGGTATCAGTGATATTGATCTTAGTCAGCATGAATATGCCCTGCAACAGTGGCTGGATAATCAGTATCACGGCGAAATGGATTACATGGTCAGCCATGGAATGAAGCGGGCCCGGCCGGCAGAATTGGTGCCGGGCACTGTTCGGGTAATATCCGTAAGAATGGACTACCTCCCTCCTGACGCGTCGTTTGCCCGCCATCTCAAAGACGGCGACATTGCCTATATTTCCCGCTATGCCCTGGGCCGCGATTATCACAAGGTGTTGCGTAAAAAACTCAAGCAGCTTGGCGAGCAGATCAGTGAGCGGCTGGCAGGTACCCAGTACCGCCCGTTTGTGGATTCTGCACCGGTACTGGAACATGCCATAGCCGAAAAAGCCGGATTGGGCTGGACCGGCAAGCACTCTCTTACCCTGAATAAACAAGCGGGTTCGTGGTTTTTCCTTGGTGAGTTATTCATTAACCTGCCGCTACCGGTAGATGAGCCGGTCGAAGAAAACTGTGGAACCTGCACCGCTTGTATGACCATGTGCCCCACCCAGGCCATCGTCGCGCCTTATCAGGTCGATGCCAGACGCTGTATTTCCTACCTGACCATTGAATACCACGGCGTTATCCCTGAGGCATTGCGTCCGGCTATGGGTAATCGTATTTACGGTTGCGATGATTGTCAGTTGGTGTGCCCGTGGAATCGCTTTGCCCCGGTTACAGCGGAAAGTGACTTTCACCCACGCCAGGTGCTGCATGGGCAATCGTTACTCACCTTATTTGGCTGGGATGAAAAGACGTTTTTGCAAAACACCGAAGGCTCGCCCATTCGCCGCATCGGTTATGCTAAATGGCGGCGCAATCTGTGCGTCGCTATTGGCAATGCACCTTATTCAGAAAAGTATATTACCGCGCTCAATGCAGCAAAACATGAAGCCTGTGAGCTGGTTTTGCCCCACTTAGAATGGGCGTTGGCGCAACAGCACCGTAAACAACAGGCCCGCAGTGACGAGAACCGCCAGTTAGCCAGGCTAACCCGGACTATTGAGAAAGGATTGCCGCGCGACGCTTAAGGTCACGCAGCTAAGTATCGCTTTTTATTTGTGATACTGGGCACTTAAGCGGTGTACCGCCTCCACAAACACGCCGGCGTGCTCAGGCGGCACATCCAGGTGGATACCGTGACCAAGGTTGAATACGTGGCCGGTGCCTTCACCAAAGCCCGCCAGAATATCGCCAACTTCCTGTTCGATTCGCGCCGGTGGTGCATATAACATAGACGGGTCCATATTGCCTTGCAGAGCAACTTTGTCGCCGACCCGGGCTTTTGCCTCGGCAATATCGATGGTCCAGTCGAGACCTACCGCATCACAGCCGGTTGCAGCAATCGCTTCCAGCCACATACCGCCGTTTTTAGTAAACAGCGTAACCGGAACGCGGCGTCCTTCGCTCTCGCGGGTTAAGCCTTCTACAATACGCTGCATATACTGCAACGAGAATTCTTTGTAATCCCGTGGTGACAACACGCCGCCCCAGGTATCAAACACCATTACTGATTGTGCACCGGCGGCAATTTGTGCATTTAAGTAACTGGTCACAGAGTCTGCCAGTTTACCCAGCAGTGCGTGCAATACCTGCGGCTCAGCAAACGCCATTTTCTTAATCTTAGTAAAGGCTTTGCTCGAACCACCTTCAACCATATAGGTGGCCAGTGTCCACGGACTGCCGGAAAAACCGATCAGTGGCACATCGCCTTTAAGTTCACGGCGAATGGTACGCACGGCGTTCATCACATACTGGAGCTCGCCTTCAGGATCAGGTACACCAATACGGTCGACATCGGCCTTACAGGTAATCGGGCGTTCAAAACGCGGACCTTCACCGGTTTCAAAATATAAGCCCAGCCCCATTGCATCAGGAATGGTTAGAATATCCGAAAACAGGATGGCAGCGTCCAACGGGAAACGGCGCAGTGGTTGCAAAGTGACTTCGCAAGCCAGCTCGGCGTTTTTACACAACGACATAAAGTCGCCAGCAACGGCGCGGGTGGCTTTATATTCTGGTAAATAACGACCAGCCTGACGCATCATCCATACCGGCGTTACGTCTACAGGTTGCTTGAGCAACGCACGCAGATAGCGGTCATTTTTTAAAGCTGGGCGCTCAAGGCTGCCATTGGTTTGTGCCATGGGGATCCCCGGAATCAATTACACTACAAAAAATTGGCGGCGAGTATAGCAAGATTTGGCGAATGATGCGTATAAATGAACTGCCTGATGAAAATTGCAGCGATTTACTTGATTTATCGCAAATGTTTTGCTACTACTATTACACATAAAGACAGAAGCTCGACGACGGGCCCTCAGCTAAACATACTCGAACCCCGCACTTTGCGGGGTTTTTTATCGCGTTTTTACCGGTAAAAGGACTACTTAAGGCGCCTGACGAAGACGCTCGATTAGCGCTTCGAGTATCTTGCCGGCAATCGACAATTTAGGTGGCAGCATTGGCAGGTTATCAATGTGATACCAGTCTGCATCAACAATTTCTTTCTCATCGATAATGATGTCGCCACTGTCATATTCTGCCAGGTAGCCCATCATCAGCGAATGAGGGAAAGGCCAGGCCTGACTGCCAAAGTATTCCAGGTTTTTTATTTTTACCCCCACCTCTTCACCGACTTCCCGGTGCGTAGCCTGTTCGACGCTTTCGCCGCTTTCAACAAAGCCGGCAATAATCGAATACATTTTGGGATTACTATGACGCACACCTCTGGCTAACAGGATTTCCTTACCGCGATAAACCGCCACAATCGTACATGGCGACACCCTTGGATAACAGCGATGTCCGCACTGGTGACACTGTACCGCCATTTCCCAGTCCACAGGCTGAGTAGGTGAACCACAGCGACCACAGAATCGATGAGTGCGCTGAAAATGCACATATTGCCAGGCGCGGGAGAGGGTTTCATAGGTTACCGGCGGCTCACTGGTCATCAATTCGCGTAAACCAGCATTGCGCCAGCCCGCAGCACTGATATTCTCGGCACCGAGATCGATAATGTATAACGGATGAGAGAGCGGTAAGTCAGCGGCATGCAGGTGGTGAACCTGATCCTGATAATGATGTAAAAAAGGCAAATCTGACCAACTCATTAATGGCAGCAGATCACCTTCTTCAGGCACCAGTAACTGATCGCGATTGAAGATAAGCCAGTGACCCGGCTGCACTAAGGAGTTTCCTGTAAACTTTAACATATCAGCTACCATTACGACGTTAGGTATATCCTAACACAGTGGCATTTGATTGAGCCAAGAAGCGCTGCCTTTTTCCTTGCTGCACGGTTAATTCCTATTATCCTTTAGGTGGTTAAGGTGAATTATTTCCGACTGTCATTTGTGAGACTCTGAGGCAGTGTTATACTCAAATTAGATTGATGACAACCTCATGAGGAAGTTCAGAGTGTTAAATCAGGTAGAAATAGCCCGGCAACGCTGGGGCGGAGCGAGTAAAACCATTGATAACTGGCTGGATGAACGTCGACAGTTGCTGATCCAGTATTGTCATTTAGCCGGGGTCAATTACCAATCAGCGAATACTCTGCCTGATGAAGCCGAGGTAAACGAATTTTGTGCGCTACTTATGGATTATCTGTCGGTAGGCCATTTTGAAGTATACGAAATGTTGGTCAGCGACGATAACGATGGACAAGCCCTGAAGCAGGAGTTATTTCCAAAAATCAGCGTGACTACCGACCAGGCGCTGGACTTTAATGATCAATTTGCCGAAGGCTTTAACGCACAGAACACCGGGGAGTTTGAAGTCGCCATTACTCAGTTAGGAGAAGCCCTGGATGACCGCTTTGAGTTGGAAGACAGGTTAATTCAAAGGATGCATGGCCTCGTCAATGACTCTGTCACCGGGTAGCAGTTAGCGTCCCGGTATGGAAACAGTTATGATAATTCCTTATGCCACTAATTCGTATCAAAATTATTAAAATTCAGCATGAAAAATAGCACTATTATAAGTAAAGCAAGAGCCTACTGCGAGCAACGGGGAGCACGATTTACCCCACTAAGGGAAAAAGTGTATGAACTCATGCTGGAGAAGCACGGCCCCATGGGAGCCTATGAGTTGCTCGACGGTCTGAAAGAAACTGAGTCCAGCGCCAAGCCGGCAACCGTATACCGGGCATTGGATTTTTTACTCGATTTCGGTCTGATTCATCGCCTTGAGTCCACTAATGCGTTTGTGGCCTGTTATCATTTTGGTTGCCACCACCCAGTACAGTTTCTAATTTGCGACAGTTGTGGTGACGTCTCAGAGATACAGTCGGAAGGATTGAAAGAAACGCTTGATAACCAGGCCAAACAACACGGCTTCATAATTTCTAAACAAACCATCGAAGCCCACGGCCTTTGTGCAGACTGTCAGGAAAGTGAGTCAACTACACTGGGAGAGGAACAACATGAATGCTGAGTTCGTAAACCCTTTTATCGGCGGCCTGCTAAACGTTTTGGAAACTATGGCGCAGACCACGCTAACCCCTGGTAAACCCAAGAAAAAAAGTGATGACGTGGCCCATGGCGACGTATCAGGATTAATTGGCATGGTGGGCCCCAATGTAAAAGGCTCGATGTCCATCACGTTCGATGAAGGATTAATTCTGAGCATTATGCAAAATATGCTGGGCGAAGCGTCCAGTGAAATTGATGCAGAAGTTGCCGACATGGTAGGTGAAATTACCAACATGATTTGTGGTAACGCCAAGCGCGATCTGGCCGAGAAAGGTTATGAGTTTGGCATGGCTACGCCAGTTGTTGTCTCCGGAAAGCAACACAGTATAAGCCATCAGGTAGACGGGCCGAAGATTATTTTGCCGTTTAACCACGAACTCGGAAAGGCATATCTGGAAATCTGCTTTGATAAATAATTACTGGCACTCTGAAAAAATTACCCTGCCACCTCATCCCCGAGGGTTTCATTTAGTTACTGATTCAATCACCGGCGCATTACCGCAGATTCGTGACGTTGAGGTGGGTTTACTGCACCTTATGCTGCAACATACCAGCGCCAGTTTAACCATCAATGAGAATGCCGATCCTTCAGTAAGAAAGGATTTAGAATCCTTTTTTAATCATACAGTTAAAGAAAACACACCGTATTTCATCCATACCTACGAAGGGCCTGATGATATGCCCGCTCATATCAAAAGCAGCCTGATGGGATGTCAGTTAACTATCCCGGTACAACAAGGGCGGCTTGCCCTCGGTACCTGGCAGGGCATCATTCTCGGCGAACACCGTGACAGCGGCGGCTCGCGCTCAATTATTGCTACTCTCCAGGGTAAGTCAGGCGTATAATTGTTAAACTATAGTTTAATGCTGGCACAGATTTAGCATAGAGCTACAGGACACACTTATTGCCAACACAGGAAGTCAATAATGAAAAAATCAACTATTACTCTCGCACTCATTGCCGCAGGCTTAGTTTCTGCTCCGTCATTCGCTCAGGAATCAGAAGCGCAAGACTGGGCTGGTATCTATGGGCTCTATTACAGCACGGACGAAGGCAAACCAGAGCCGACCGGACAGCTCGATGATGGTTTTGGTCTGGGTGCTGAATACGGTTTCCGTTTCGATGAGAGCTGGGCAGCAAGAATTTCAGCTTCGTATCTTGATTTAGATGGTACCAACGGCGGCAGCGATGAAAGCGGCCCGATGTTGGGTGTTGATGCCATGTACTTCTTCCAGGACGACCTTTTCTATGTTTTCGGTGGTTTATACCATCAGGATGTCGGCGATGATTACCAGATGCTGGGTTACGGTATGGGTAAACATTGGGCTGTAAATGACGAAGTTGCCGTTATCAGTGAAATTGCGGCTTACCGCGACCTAAGCGACAACTTATACGACTACAGCGTAAAGCTGGGTGTCTCTTACACTTTTGGCAGTTCTTCAAGCTATTCAGAACCAACACCTGCGCCTATGACTACAGCCGCACCGGCTGACTCCGACTACGATGGCGTGGTGGATTCTCTGGACAAGTGCCCGGGTACGCCTTCAGGCACTGTAGTAGACAGCATGGGCTGTAACGCTGATAAAGATGGCGACGGCGTTATTAACAGCCAGGACCAGTGCCCGAACACCCGTGCTGGTGTAGCCGTTGACGGCGTAGGCTGTGCAATCGAGCCAGACTCAGATAACGACGGTGTTATCGACCGTCAGGACGCCTGCCCGGATACGCCTAAGGGCGATAAAGTACACCCTAATGGCTGTACTGTGTTTACCGATAAAGAAGTCTCAATTGAAGTACGTATCCTGTTTGCCAACAATAGTGCCGACATTGAAGACACCAGTGATCCACAAATCGTTGACCTGGCTGAGTTCCTGAACCGTTACGGTAGCACTTCAGCTACCATTGAAGGTCATTCGTCAGCACCTGGTGCAGCAGCATACAACAAAGACTTATCTCTGCGCCGTGCGAAAGAATTAAAGTCTGTACTGGTTAACGAATATGATATCGATGCAAGCCGCTTAAATACGGTAGGTTACGGTGAAGAGCGTTTGTTAGATACCGCTAACACCAAGGAAGCCCATCACTTAAACCGTCGTATCGAAGTTAAGGTGAGTGAGACCATTGAAGTTCCCGCTCAATAATATTTAACGGGTTCGATATTCAAAAAACGCCTGCGGTTGCAGGCGTTTTTGTTTGATAAGCGTTTTATAAAGCTAGAGGAAAGCAGATTCACGCCGGCGAATTGAGCCGCATCAATGACATTTCGATGCTGTGAAAAGCGCTGTCCTACCTCGCTGGAGGAGATTAACAGTAATTTATCTACTCCGGTAAGGGCTGTCTTTAAAGTTTCAGGAGATGAGTAGTCAGCGGTACGAACCATAGTTCACTGCGATTCCAGTTCTTTCGCTTTTTCCGGTTTGCGATCAATGGCTACAATGTGGCTGGCATCCCGCGCTGTCAGTAAATATTGAATAATAAGCCGGCATTATTGGCCGGTAGCACCGGTCACAGCAATCTAAAGTTACTCCAGGGAACCCTCCGCTTCAGCGAACTTCATAAATCTATTACCGGGGTGAGTGAAAAAGTGCTTTCTCAGACCCTTCACGCTCTGGAAGCAGACGACTTTGTATTGCGCACCGCGCATCCGGTTATCCCGCCACTCGAAGAATATAGCCTGACAGATACTGGCCGCGAGGTGGCAAAGCAGGTTGAAGAACTCGTGATCTGGAACGAAGTCAATGTCAATCCAATTTTAAGTGCGCGAGATGAATATGTCCTGTTGAAGTCAGGTTAAGTTCCTTGCCGGTTTATACAGCAATCGATTGCTTCTACCCCCGATACTTGCATAATAATCACTTTGTTATTATTCTCGATGAAGGCTGATCACGAGCGACGAGCCTTAGTCGTAAAATCATCAAGCTTTATGATAAAAGCTGGCAGGGATTGCCAAAAGCCCTTTTCAGTTTGTTTTAAACGACGCTTTGGCAATACACAATATTTGTTGAGAACGTTATATGTCCTGTGCCATTTCTGTTTTGATGCCGGTGTTAAATGGTGACTTCACCCACCTTAGTGAAGCGATCAACAGTATTCTAGAGCAATCATTCAAAGATTTTGAGTTCTTAATTGTGGATGACGGCAGTAATCAGGAAACCAAGAATTTTCTGGCAGACTACGCAGCGAAAGATTCACGTATCGTCATTATCACTAATCCAACCAATATTGGCGTAGGTAATTCACTCAATAAAGGCCTTGAAAGTGCAGAAGGTCGCTATGTTGCAAGACATGATGCAGACGATGTTGCTCACCCGTCTCGGCTGGCCAAACAATTTGCTTACATGGAAGCTAATCCAGAAATAGTGTTAAGTTGTACCACGGTTAATCATATTGATATGCAGGGTAATAAGATCGGTGGCTATCCGGTTAGCACTGACAGTGATGTATTAGCAGCTGAACTATTACTTAATAGCCGGCTTTGCCACCCCAGTCTTATGTTTCGAACCAAAGCTATCCGGGATAACGGTGGTTACCCTGTCACTAAAAGTGCCCAGGATTATTTGTTGTATCTCAAGTCGCTTAAAGCCGGCTTTAAGTTTGGCGGGCTGGATGAACCTTTAGTGGACTATCGTATAAATACTGAAAGTATTACTCGTAAAAACCGTGGCAAGCAGTTATCAACCGCACAAGCCGGCTCCTACGAGCATGTTAAACGACTGGTCGGTGCAATAGACCAGCAGGCATTTGAACGTTTCTGGTTTTTTGTTGCTACCCAAGGGCAGAGTAGCCTGCGGATCAGCGATTTAAAAACCCTGCGTCCCTTGCTTAGCTTTATCCAACAAACCCCCGCCTACTATCAGGCTTGGAAAGGTTCGTTTCGTTATGTTTCCCGCAATGCCTTAGAGCATAGTTTTAGCCCTAGCCGCTTGTTTATTGCATTATACTTTCGCTACAAATATTAATAAACCAGACTCCGAGCTGACTAAGTCACCGCCAGCTTTTGCTGATACTCCGGTGCTAAATAAGTTTGTCTGCTGACAATGTTCTGCAGTTTTTCGGCGGCGTGCCACAGTTCCTCAAAACTAATATAAAGCGGTGTAAAACCGATTCTGAGCAGATCTGGTGCCCTGAAATCGGCGATCACACCGGCATCAATCCAGGCCTGGCAAATCGCATAGGCATGTTCGTGCTGAAAGGCCAGCTGACTGCCCCTGTCCAGCGCAGCATCGGGCGACACACAAGTAAACTCCTCATCCAGACCGCAGGCTTTCAGGCATTCCAGAAAAAACTCGCCCATGGCCATGGATTTCTGTCTTACTTGCAACATATCGACGTTTGACCAAATCTCAAGTGCCGCTTCCAGCACACTCATAGCAATGACAGCAGGTGTACCGGAGAGATTTTGCTTCACTCCGGCTACGGGCGTGTAAGCTGAGTTAAAGCTAAACGGCTTGGCGTGCCCCATCCAGCCGCTAAGCGGTTGCTGAAAAGCGCTCTGATGACGCTCAGCTACATAAATAAATGCTGGTGCGCCAGGGCCGCCGTTAAGGTATTTGTACGTGCATCCTACGGCAAAATCCACCTTGCAGTCATCGAGCTTTACTGGCAATGCGCCGGCAGAATGGGCCAGATCCCAGACCACCAGAATTCCACTTGAGTGGGCTAACTCAGTGATCTTTTGCATATCCAGTAATCGCCCGCTCCTGAAATTCACCTGGGTCAGTAACAGAATGGCGATACTTTCATCCAGCTGTGCTTCGATATCCCCTTCCTCGCACAGCACCAGCTCGCAGGACGCCTCACCCAATTGTTGTTTAAGCCCCTCAATCACATAAATATCAGTAGGGAAGTTATCTGCAGTGGTTATCACTTTGTTACGCCCTGCCTGCATCCGTAAGGCACCGCTGAGTACTTTAAATAAGTTAACGGAAATTGAGTCGCAGCAAATAACCTGCCCGGGCGCGGCGCCAATAACCGGTGCAATCAGCTCACCACACTGACGGGGCAAATCAATCCAGGCGTGCTTGTTCCAGCTGGTGATAAGGTCCTGTCCCCACTGCAGATTTACGACGTCGATAGCGCGCTCTTTGGCAGCAACGGGTAAAGGTCCCAGTGAATTACCATCCAGATAAATGGTGTTCGGTGGTATTTGGAACTGCTCGCGTAGTGGAGCCAGAATGTCTTGCTCATCGAGATTCTGTGCAATGGACAACATTATTCGGCTCCTTCCAGTAATTGATTCAACAACAATTGATAAGCCGGAGTCTGGCTGTGTAACCAGTCAAAATGACCTGCCCCTTCACTGATAATGGCATCACTGCCCGCCAGCTGACTCTGGGGAACCGGTACGATGGCATCAGCATCACCCTGAAGCAGAATAACCGGCGCCTCGATACTCGCAACATCCGGCGTTGCAGCCGCATATGCCTCGGCGAGTTCATCTGGCATACCGTTAAAAAATTGCGGCGTCGCTGTCTGACAACTGTTAGCCCCTTTGGCATAGGTAGCGGGATCGGTAATGGCAGCCAGGCCAATGACTTTTTCGACCGGGAACGTTAAAAACTGTGCAGCCAGCAGAGCCAGATGACCGCCTGCAGAGTGACCAGCCAGATAAACGGGTACGTCACCCAGAGCTTTTTCATCCAGCCATTGCTTAACTGCCGGCAAGGCCTGTTGAATATCGGTTAACGTGCCCGGCCAGCCACCACCAGCATCGCCTGTTCGGCGATACTCAATGGCAAAGGTAGCCACCCCCTGTGTTGCCAGCGCCGTAAAAAGGCCCCGGGCATGGGTGTAATCATAAGCATTCAGCCAGCAACCACCGTGGATAAAAATGAGTGCACTTTGGGTTTTAACCCGAGCCGGCCAGTAGTAAATACGCTGCAGGGGATTGTCTGCATAGGCGATATTGGACGCCGCTATCTGATAGCGCTGACTAATCACTTCACTATAGGCAACGTTCTTGGTCTCATCAGTTGAAAATTCCGAGTTAATCTGACAAGCCTGCAAAACGACCAGTGCCATCAGAAGGCTAATTATTCTTATCATTATGGGCTTCTCTTTTGCTCCAGTTGTTCTTCGCACTGTAATTTCCTAATAGCGGGATTCTGCGGGCAATCAGAGTAACGGCTAATCAATAACGGTGCAATATGAGCGCTAAACTCATCTAAGACGCCCTAATGTAAGTTTGCACCCACACTCAATAAGAGCCTTTATTTATAATAGTGTCATATCCCTTGTCATATGCCAGTCGGTTTACGGTCACTCTGGTGTCGTCACACCTGATAGTCGAAATCTGCTGCAATAGCGTCGTCGGTTCAACACACCGTGTTTTGATACGGCGAACTGAAATTACTGGTTATTTTATAGGTATGGAGTCCGCAATATGGCACACTTAAGATCATCTAAACACAATCCAAGCGCAGCAATGTCATCACCTAATTTTATCGATGGTTACTGGTTTTATTTTAACGATGGCGATACCGATATTGCCGTACACGGTTCCGCCTGGTCGGGCAAAGAAACGGTATATGTGAATGATAATCCGGTGTCGAGTAAGCGCGAATTGCTAAAAACGGTGAGCGAGCACAATTTTGTTCACAACGCCCATCAGTACCGGGTGCATTACCATATCACCAGCATAATGCGCGGCGATTTACAGTGCGAAGTATTTAAGGACGGCGAGTTAATGGCGTCTCAATCAAAGGCTTTCGTCTCATCGTCTAAACGAAGCTGGTTCAATATAGTAAAAATGTTCGGTGTCGGCTTTATCTTTGGTTTGTCCGCGGTAGCGCTAATTAAGTACCTGGTTGCATAGGGAGTAGCGCAGTGGAAATCGACGCGCTGCAAATAAAAGCGCTACGGCAACAACACCAGTGGACCCAACAGCAACTCGCCGAGATGTGCGGCGTGAGTTTGCGCACCATCCAGCGCGTGGAAAAAGAAGGCAATGCCGCCACGGAAACGGTGATGAGTCTGAGTGCGGTATTTGAAGTACCGCAGCAGTCCTTACAGGTAGTGCCAGAGGCAGACTCATCCGCCTGGCAGTCTATTAACATCGGTAAGCAAACACTGAGTATTTTGTTCGCTCTGATGGTGGGTTTCGTCACCGGTGGCGCATTAATGTACTGGTTACTTAGCGCATAACCCCGTATTTTGTTGCTGGCGCTAGTACTCGTCAGGTACGGCGGGGCCAGCGTAATTATCAAAGCGTGAGAACTGGCCCTGGAAGGTTAATCGACAGGTGCCGATAGGACCATTCCGCTGCTTACCGATGATGATTTCGGCCACGCCTTTATCTTCACTGTTCTCGTGATACACCTCGTCGCGATAAATGAACATGATCAAGTCGGCATCCTGCTCAATCGAGCCCGATTCCCGCAAGTCCGAGTTGACCGGGCGTTTATCGGCCCGTTGTTCCAGACTCCGGTTAAGCTGTGAAAGCGCAATGACCGGGATGTTGAGCTCTTTAGCTAGCGCTTTGAGTGAGCGTGAAATCTCGGCAATTTCCAGCGTTCGGTTATCGCTAAGTGAAGGCACCCGCATAAGCTGCAGGTAATCCACCATGATCATGCTCAGACCGCCCCGTTCACGGGCCAGCTTTCTGGCGCGGCTACGCACGTCCATTGGCGTAAGACCCGAAGAGTCATCCACATAGATATTGTCTTTTTCTTTGAGCATTGCCATGGTGTTTGAAATACGCGCCCAGTCTTCATCGTCAAGCTGTGCGGTACGGATTTTGGTTTGATCTACCCGGCTGAGTGAGGCCAGCATACGCATCATGATCTGTTCCGACGGCATCTCAAGACTGAAAACCAGCACCGGCTTATCCTCTGCCAGCATGGCATTTTCCGCCAGGTTCATGGCGAAAGTGGTGTTGTGCACGCAAATATCTTCCGCCACAAAATTGTGCAGTTCAGGAACGGTAAGATCGTAAACCTGCTTGTTGCCAACGTACTCTATCGATTGGACTTCATCCCAGTAAAGATCAGAGTTTGCCAGCTCAGATAAATAAGAATCATCAAACAATTCAGCATAAAAACGGGCTCGGGTACGACTAAGCAAGCGACGACTTTGCCCTGACAAATGGGGATTAAATCCCTGGGGGCATTGCAATCCTTTTCGGGCAAATATCTCGGTCCAGCTGGAGCTGCCTTTTAGTTGCTTAATATAATCAACCGCAGACTCAGGCAAAGCATCTACATTTGAATGCGGGCGTTTTTCAGCCAGTGTACCGCGAGCTTCTTCCACCTCCGACTCTTTCCCCAAGATACCGATTTGCCTGATAAAACTTTCGATACCAGCACGAGAAATAATTTCAACTTCGAACTGACGGCGAGCATGGTGCTCTTTCGCCCGGAGCTTGGCAACAATCCCAAAGCGCAAAAGCAAATGCTGCACATCATTAGCCAGCGCTTCACTGGCGGTTCCATAACTAACCCGGACCTGCCCTGTCTTATAAACCGAGATACTGCCATCACAAGCAAATAAACGATTTAAGAAAAGTGCTACTGAGCCCTTAGTTGCTGAAAAAATGGCTTCAGGCACGGTTTTTTCGGGTGCAAGATAACCCCAAACCGAATGCTCTTTAAGAAACCGGACAACTGAATTTGTTTTACTAGAGCCCGCTTCATAGACAATTTGAGTCTGTTGGCCAAAATTACCCCCTAACTCGCAGCACAGAGCCTCATACCTTTGGGGCAATGGGATCGCAACCGCATTGCACCACTGGCTAATGGTTGATGGTTGCAAACCTAAACGTGCCGCCAGTGCTTTTCCACTCAGGTTCAAATTTTGCATTGCCGTTTTCAAGCAATTAGCAAACCGTTTACGCTGTTCAACTGACTTTTCCGCGCGTCCTGAAACACGGTAGCTGGGCGCTCGATAATCAAAATTAACGCGTGAAACTTTTGCGCCATTAAACTTTTCCATCGCATGAGTAAAATCTGCCACGATAGCGCGGTTCACATTGGTAAATATCGGGTTACCTTGTGTTGTCCCACCATCAGCAACGAAGTAGGCCAATGCTTTGACTTCATGTTCTGGTAGCGACTGTTCACCGAATAACGCTAATTCTCTTGGCACACCAATACGTTCACCAACCGTAATATTTTCCAGTTTTCGCCAACCTGTACCGGTGAGGAATGGATGGGTAAGCGTAGTCTGAATTTTTCTTCCCAGTGCAGTTCGCACCTCAAAAACCGGTTTAATACCGTCGTCAACGAACTGACTTACTTTGGCGCGACACAGCGTAAAGTTGTTATCCAGTGAAGTTACCTCGCCATATTGTGTTTTAACCATCTCATCTATGGTCATACGGCGTCCTGATAAAGGATCGACAAGCCTGGAACCAGACACAATACATTTACCCATTGAGGGCCGTGCGGCAACAATGATCAGATCCGATGGCTGCATACCACTGGTTTTTTTATCCAGATCGGAAAACCCGGTGGTTACCCCGGTGACTTCCCGGTTGTCTTTAATCAGCGCTTCAAGACGGTCGATGGTTTTACCCAGCACCGACTCAATACTCTGTGGCCCTTCTGAGGCACCAGTGCGCCGTTCCGCAATCTCAAACACCTTGCTCTCGGCCATATCCAGGATATCGGCGCTGTCGCGACCTTCCGGATTATAGCCCACTTCGGCGATTTCGTTGGCTACGCCAATCAGTTCCCGGGTAATCGCCCGTTCCCGAATAATTTTGGCGTAAGCGGTAACGTTGGCAGAACTTGGCGTGTTGCGAGCCAGCTCACCCAAATAGGCAAAGCCACCAGCGTCTTCGAGCTGATCGTTATTTTCGAGTAATTCCGACACAGTAATCAGGTCGACCGGCTGACTTTGCGCCAGTAAATCAAGGATTGCCTTAAACACAATTTGATGCGAGCGGTTATAAAACTCAGCATCGGTAACCAGCTCAGACACCTTATCCCAGGATTCCGGATCGATAAGCATACTACCCAGCACGGCCTGCTCAGCTTCAATGCTGTGCGGCGGCACCTTGAGTTTTTCTACGCTTTTGTCGGAACTGGCCGGAACAACTTTCACCTGACGATATACCTGAATAATTTGCAAGGAGGTTATTATGCGATATTTAGCGCCTGCTTGCATCGTTTGTTAGGGGAAAATGATCCTTTATCATGGCGAAGGCTATATACTAAAGTTCAAAACCAAGGCCGTTCGCCAAACAGGAATGTCATGAAGAAAACGTCATTATTACTGCTAATTTCCGGGCTAATTTCAATCAGTGCAACTGCCAGCGAAACACTGGTAGCGCTGGAGAGTTATCCCGAGCCAGGCGCGTCGCGCCCGATGCCAACATTTAAAGTGGATGCCAGTTGGCCTGATTTACCCGATACCTGGATAATCGGTCAGGTGCCCGGTCTGGCGGTGGATAAAGCCGATAACCTGTGGTTATTGCACCGCCCCAACTCGCTGAGCCCGCTTGATTTGGCCCTGGAGCAAACGCCGCCAACCGGCGTATGTTGTGAAGCTGCTCCCCATGTGGTGCAAATCTCCCCCACCGGACGAGTGAAAAACAGCTGGGGTGGCGAGTCCATCGCGCCGGAGATTGACGGTGTTAACCAATGGCCGCAAACCGTACACGGCTTATTTGTAGACGATAACAACACGGTTTGGCTGGGCGGCAACGGCAAAGGCGATCACGTGGTACTGAATTTTACCGCGGAGGGTAAATTCATTCGCCAGTTTGGTACGCGTAACAGCACAGAAGGTAACCAGAGCAAACAATCGCTGGGCAACCCGGCAGATATCTATCACGATACCCATACCAATGAAGTGGTTATCGCCGACGGCTATATCAATAAGCGCATTATTGGTTTTAACACCAACGACAATGGGTTTTCGCAATACTGGGGCGCCTATGCCGCCATCCCCGGTGGCGGCACACGCGCGGGCGATTTTGATGTATCCCAGGCCACCGCGGGGGCTGATAACATCAACACCGATGCGCCCAACTTTGGCGATATTGTGCACTGCGTGACAAAATCTGATAACGGCCTGATTTACGTGTGCGACAGGCGCAATAACCGCCTGCAGGTGTTTAAAAACGATGCCAGCGGCAAGGCTGTTTTCGTGCGGGATGTAGTGATCGCAGGTGACACCATGGGCCTTGGCACTGCTACCGATGTAGCGTTTTCTCCAGATAACAAGTACATGTATGTGGCCGATATGATGAACGGCCGTATCTGGGTACTCTGGCACGACACCTATGAAGTACTTGGCAGCTTTGGCCGTCCCGGCCGTTACCCAGGTCAGTTTACCTGGCTGCACAGCGTGGTGGCCGACAGTAAAGGTAACCTTTATACCTCTGAAGTCTCTACCGGCAGACGGGTACAAAAACTGGTGCTCGTACAGTAAATCATTAAACGCGGGGGCGGAGTCACTCTATGGTTCTGTCTTCCGGGCCTGATTGGGTCTCCACCCCGTTACAAAGAACCGCTCCCCCTTCCCTGACAGTCAGCTCTCCCAGGTTTATGATATGGTGGTATTTTCTTATTCACTTATCCATCAGAGACCACACAATGAAGTATCCATGGGCCATTCATTTCCTCGCCTGTATCGCTCTCTTATCCACCGGTGTCTTGCATGCTGAGCAACTGCGGGCCAGAGACTTAAACATCAAGCCCGGTGTTTTACCCGCAGGTAAACTCAACGCCATTACAGACGTAGTCGGTGTCAAAGTAGGACACGTAACCTTGCATCAGGGCAAAGCGCAACACACAGGCGTGACCGCGATCATTCCGGCCAGTGGCAATTTACGCCACAACAAAGTGCCTGCGGCGGTTTTTGTGGGAAACGGTTACGGCAAAATGGCCGGCATCAGCCAGATACAGGAACTCGGTGAAATCGAAACACCCATTGTGCTCACCAATACCTTAAATGTAGCCGAGGGCATTGCAGGCGTGGTGGAATGGACGCTGCAACAGCCTGGCAACGAGCAGGTGCGCTCAGTGAATGCTGTGGTGGGTGAAACCAACGACGGCTACCTTAATGATATCCGCGCCAGATACGTTACCCGACAACGTGTTATTCAGGCCATTGAAAATGCTGATAGTGGCATTGTTGCAGAAGGCAATGTCGGCGCAGGCGCTGGTACCCGTGCGTTCGGTTTTAAAGGCGGCATTGGTACCAGTAGTCGTGAACTGCCCGCAAGCCTGGGTGGCTATACCCTTGGTGTACTGGTACAGAGTAACTTTGGCGGCATTTTGCAAATCGATGGTCAGCCGATAGGTGAAAAGCTGGGCCAGTATTACCTGTCAGATGCGCTCAATAATGATAGCTCAGCAGACGGCTCGATTATGATTGTGGTGGCTACCGATGCGCCGCTGTCAGACCGTAACCTCTATCGTCTTGCTAAGCGGGCTATGGGAGGCGTGGCGAGAACCGGCGCCAGTCTGACTAACGGTTCCGGCGATTACGTTATCGCGTTCAGTACCGCCGAGGCTCTGCGCCGCAGCGAAAAAGACAGTACTCATCTTGCTCCGTCTTTGTCGAACAACGAAGTATCGCCGTTGTTTCAGGCAGTGATAGAAGCCACCGAAGAGGCTATTTATAACAGTTTGCTGATGGCCGAAGATGTAGACGGACATCGTGGTAAAACTCATTCGTTACCCATCAATAAAGTTAAAGCTGTGCTAAGTCAGTAACCCGCTGCAGACTTTAAGCGTCTCATTTCATGTGCACTTTGCCGCCTATCATTTTGTAGGCGGGCACGCCCCGAATAAGGGTATCCCGGGCAAATTCCTGACCACAGCCAGGGCAGTGACACGGAGTTGTGGTGTGATCTTCAACAATTCGTTCCTTGAAGCACTTTACCAGTGCGCCCTTACCGCCCTTTCGATACTTAAAAAGCGGCGTCTTGCATTGTAAACAGGAAATCTGGACGGTTTTAACCGGCCCTTTTTTATTTGGTTTTGCCATGAAGTTGTGAAGTGGTTAACAAGGCTGGTCAGGGTAACAAAGATTTCCGTTGAGGTCCGGGGGGGCTAAAAAAAAGACTCATTTGGTTGAACCTGATTATTTATGAAATATGCGCCTAATAGCACTTCCCCCATATGTTGTAAATTGGAAGTACTGGCCGCCAGCGCCCAGTCGCACGGCAGCACCGTAACCTTCATCGGAGCACTATTTTTACCAGTGCTCCGAATGTTCTACTTTTCAAATTACTACATTGATGGTGGGTTTATTACCGGCATAGTGTCACAAGTAATCGAATTCACATAGATTGGACGACTACCAATCATTTCAATAGCAATCACATAAGTGGTACCGTCTTCTCTGGTGCCGGTTGTCACCAGATATTCATTATCCCTGCCTATGAGCTGTGATACCGTTCGACACTGCGACCAACGTCCAAACAAGGCTCTGGCTTCAGCGCCAGACGATCGGGTCGAACCATCATCAGCGATGCCGGAAGCACCGTTGGCTGCAAAATATCCCTCAAATGTCCGCCCCTGAGACGTTGTACTTCTCTGCATGTCTACCGACTTTGCTGGAGTAGGACCTGTAAACACAATTGTTATGACTAAAAGTGAACCATCTTCAAATTCAATGACTAATGGTACAGTCATTAAATCTTCGTAATTGACAGAAACAACAACATTCGCCAACGAGAATGACAAATCAACCGATATTTGGTTTAGATAATCAACATTGCTGTCGTATTCATACACGCTATCGATAATCCCATTAATCAATGCCTCGCAGCTTGAAGCAACCTTGTAGGCAATGGCAGAAGGGCAATCTACGCTGCTATAGCCTGATCCTGAATTAATTCTGCTCTGACCGGGTGTAAGATTTTCAATATTAATATTGTTACTATTCACAATATTAGCTTCCGATATTTCCTCAAAACTCAGCTTTTCCCGAAGCGTTCTATGCAGCCCATCAACGGTGATAAAATCACTAACGATATTATTCAGTGAAGCCGGTGTTGGCTGCGAGGTAACGGTCACCGTGCCGAGCATATCTTTACTTGCCAGGTAGTAATCAGATGTGCCACTTTCAACATCGATTATAAGTATTGTTGCGGATTGCAAAGAGGGTGACGTATTCGAACCGCAACTCGGATCATTTGGGTTTTGCTCACATTCCCAATTTTGGGTATCGCCGATTAACATATTACCAAGCGCTTGTATGTATGAGTCGTCATACATCGAACAGGCACTCTCTCCACCGTTAATAACGGAGTTACAAACAATGAGTTGGTTTACCAGTGGTTGAGATAATGACTGAGTTTGCTCGGCAGCAGTGTTTGCGGAATACAACACAGCATGGATGAAAGCCAGTAAAGTTATGAGTTTTTTTACCATGTTAACATATTCCTTTATGTAAATTTGATGAAATTTAAGCATAACACGCTGTTTTTTTAAATCAAATTCCCCATCAGTGTCAGGTTAACCGCCAGGGTCGGTTTAAATTACTCAGGCTTGCTGTGGTGCTCCCGGGAGACATTTCTTATCGTCATACCGGCCACCGCGCCGGTATCTTCGTAACAACCTAGCTGCCGGCAAATGTTTGTTTGGATGAGTAAGCCTGTTCAGGAGATCCCGGATAAGTGCTTCGCACTTTCCGATGTATGGACTCCTCCCCCCGAGGGAGGTAGGTTATTTCTTGCACAAAAAAACCGGAGTCCATACATGTATCAAGATAACGTAATTGCCCTGGATTTAGCAAAAAATGTTATTCAGGTTTGTATTTTAGATAAGCAAAACCAAGTTAAAACCAATCGAGAGTTACGCCGTCAGCAGGTGCCTGGCTGGTTAGCCAAACAAGCGCCATCTGTTGTTGCCATGGAAGCCTGTGGCAGTGCCCATTACTGGGCGAAGCAGGCACGGGCTTTAGGTCATCTGCCCGTACTCATATCGGCCCGCTTCGTGAAAAAGTTTGTTGAGGGCCATAAAACAGATAAGAATGATGCGATAGCGATTGGCATCGCGGCGCGACAACCAAACTTAAAACCGGTGGCCATAAAAAGTGATGACCAGTTAGCACTGCAGGCAATGGAGAAGATGCGTAAGCATTATCAGGATATCGCGATTGCCACCAGTAACCTTATCCGCGCTATCGTGTTTGAGTTCGGCCTTGTGATACCACAAGGAGAGAAAGCCTTCCGTGAACGCATCCCCGATATCCTGGAAGATGCCGAGAATGGGCTACCCATGATGCTTCGGGCACCGCTTCATCAACAATATCAGTTCTGGATAAGTTTAAAGCAACACGTCAGGGAGGCTGAAAAGCAGCTCCGCGCTCAACTGAAAACACATGAGCAATGTCACGAATTACAGAAGCTCGATGGCGTGGGGCCGGTGAATGCCCTGAACCTGTATCTTGCACTCGGGACGCGCGGTGAAGCCTTCAAGAACGGTCGGGAGGCGGCAGCCTGTATTGGCCTGACGCCCAAACAGCATAGCAGCGGTGGCAAAGTCGTCATGCTGGGTATCAGTCAGCGCATCGCCAAGAAACAACTCAGAGCGAACCTTATTCAGGGCGCGCTGGCTAAAATAAAAGTCGTCGCCAAACGAGCGCCACGAAATACCCGCGAAGTCTGGATGAAACAATTAATTGAACGACGAGGATTAAGGCGAGCCGCCGTGGCATTAGCCAACAAAACCGTCAGGATGGCCTGGGCCATGGTGCACTACCAACAGCCCTATCAAGCCCCTGAGTCTGTTACCATTTAACCAGGTTCTGCAATACCCGTAATGCGACGTTAATCAGGTCAGACCGTCCCCCAAGCGCCTGTTCATCCCGGCGGTTGGAAAAACCTTTAAGCCGCAAAAGGCATGGGGGAGCGAGCACATCAATGGACCAGGCTAGCTACCTAATAAGAGTCCGAATATACGCACGCATCTCACACCTGACAGCATCGCAAATTAGGTATTGCATGACAAGAGGAGTCCATATACGGTATGACGGCAAAAAGAGATCCCGGATGATTTCTTTCGAAATCTCCGGGATGAATGAGCGACTGTGTCGCTCATTCACTTACTTACCGTTACGCGGCCGTTTACTGTGGAGACTCGTACCCGGCTGTTACCATTGCCCTCGGTGAAATCTATCCACTGGCCCGGGCCGTATTTGGCCTTGCTGACTTTGCTATCGTTGATGTTGTTACGAATGCTGCCGCCTGCGTGCGCTTCCAGTTCAAAACGGGCCGACACATCGCCACTGAAGTTCAATGTAATGCTACCACCCACGGTATCAACTTCTACATCGGCATTTTCCGCCAGGCTCATCGATACCCGCGCGTCGCCGTTCACTGAGGTCATCTCCAGATCGTCTACCTCAACCAGCTCCAGGGATGAATCACCGTTCACCGTTTCTACGCTCACTTCGCGGCTATTGCTGCGCACGTCAATTTTACCGTTAACACTCACTACCTCGAGCGGTTCTGTGCTGTCGTGCTCCACTTCAATATCGCCGTTAACCGCTTCAACAGTCAGCATGCTGGTAATCCCTTTTAGTTCGATATCACCGTTTACTGATTCAACGTTAACCTTGCCGCCCAGATTACGGCCCTCAATATCACCGTTGACCACTTCAATGGATGTACCGCCCTGTGGCCCTTCTATTTTTACATTGGCATTAACCGTTTCATAGGCAAAGCGGCTGCCTACCGGCACATAGACGGTTAGATTGTCCTTCGCTTCGTCTTTATCTTCCCAGCGATAGTGATTATTTTTAACCTCTACATCAATCACTACTGAGTTACCGCGTTTTTCAAAGGTAAACTCCTCAGTGAGTTCCCCCAGGGTACCGGTGATTCTTACCTGATTTTTATCCCAGGTTTTAATGTCGGCTTTGCCATACACGTGTTCCATTTCCACAAAGGGCTTGCTGTCGGTATCGAGCACCCGGTCGACCTTTTCCTGAGCCAGCGCGCTCGCAGACAGCAGTGCGCCTGCCACTGCCGCGCCCCAGCATATTCTCTTAATAAAAGGTTTTTTCATAAAATGTGTAGTCGTTAAAGATTGCATAATTCACCTATTAAATTTGTTGCCATTTGGGCGCGTGCACTCGCTCAATCAGGTCAATTTGTTGTTGATACACGCTTTGCAGCATTCGCAAGAGCGCCATGTTATTCGGATCGTTTTTCAAAGCGGCCTTAATTGCATCGGCCGCTGACTCAAGTTCAGCCAGCTGCCCCTGCCAGTTATCAGCCACGGCGTTCTGGTCGCGGTAAGCCACCAGTAATGAAGCCTTCTGCGATTCAAATTGTTTACTCATCTGGGCAACCACGGTGGGATTGGTAGAACCCACCGGTGGCTGGCTACCACTCATAAACAGCCACACCAGTACTGCCGGTAAAACTAAGCCAGCTGCAGCCGCCAACGGCCACCGCGAGCGCGCTGGCTGGGCAGGCGCATCATGGGTAATGGCCAGTTCGATGCCCAGCCATAAATCCCGTGATGGCTTAATATCCTCGGGCAGCTTGTCGAGCTGTCGCTTTAAATTGTCCGGATGATTATTCACTGCCTTCTCCCAACCATTCCTCTAAAAATGCTCTGGCCCGGTGATACTGGGCCTTACTGGTACCGGTTGCCATATTGAGCATGCGGCCAATCTCCTCGTGCCGATATCCTTCCACCGCATGCAGCACAAACACCAGCCTCGCCCGCTCCGGTAATCTCACAATACATTTGTCCAGTTGCGTAAGGTCTGTTGCCGGTTCAGCCAGTAATTGTTGTTCCGTTTCCGGCTCCATAGAAAACATCCGTTTTAACCACCCTCTTTGCTTACGCAGATAGCTAATGGTGATGTTGGCTGTCACGCTGTGTAGCCAGGTGGCAAACTGGCTCTTTCCGGAAAAATTGCCTAACTTCTTCCATACCTGAACAAACACTTCCTGGGTGGCATCTTCTGCCATCGCTGCATCGCCGGTTAACCGGTAGCTCAACGCATACACCTTGCCTACAAACCGGTCGTACAATTGCCGGTAGGCAACCATATCGCCCTGCTGTGCCGCTTCTATTTGCTGCTGCAGTTGATGTTGGGTAAATGCTGCTTCGGCATTTACTACATTTCCCTGTTCTACCGTCATACTGAGTGTGTCTGCTTACTTTTCTTTAGTGTTGTCAAAAGCTTTGTCGTCCGGCTGTGCTGAAAGGTTTAAATGGCAAACATAAATTTCAGCATTTTTTTGCACGAAACGGTTTTGCTGGCTGAAGTATTACTACCAATTTCGCTATACTGGTTGGCACCGGGATACTCCTCCCAGCCGTTAAAGAGGAACGATTATGCAAGTAGCCGCGTTATATGCCGGAAAACCCGCGCCGCTCGGACCAAGAAAAGCGCTATCAGCCATCTGTAAACAGCCGGCTTATTTTCTTACCGTTCATCAGGACAGAACCGACGAAGACACCCAGGCCAATAAGCGCTTGCATGGCGGCCCGGAAAAAGTGCTTCATCAGTACAGTCTCGCAGGTTACGAGTTAATAAAGCAACATTATCCGGCCCTGGCTGAGCAAGCCATAGCCGGCAGCATTGGCGAAAACCTCACTGTTGAGGGCATGACCGATGAAAATGTGATGATTGGTGATGTCTACACCTTTGGTGAAGTGGTTGTGCAAGTAGGCGCCCCACGCGCGCCCTGTAATAAAATTAACCAGCGATTTAATACACCTAATCTCGACCGTTTTACCGGCAATCACGGCATTACCGGCTGGTATTACCGGGTATTGCAAACCGGCATTATCCATACTGGCGATGGTGTTTCTCTTGAAAGCAGACCGGAGCACACTGTTAGCGTTGGTGAGCTGATGCGCAGCGTTTACAACCCCGACTATTTTGCCAGAGCCAGTCATTATGTTGACCTTGAGGTACTGGATGATGAGTGGCGGGGCAAGTGTGAGAAAGCCATCGCTAAGTCCAGGCGCTGACCATTTGACCCTGCCGCCCAAATCGGCTGCGGTATTCTGTTACGGTACATTGCTGCTGCCGCGCTATCAGCGCCGCTTATTTGGCCGTACTGTCACCGCCGCACCCGCAGTTTTACGCGGATGGCGCTTGCGCATGGGCTACGACGGCTATCGGTTTATCCAGCCTTCGCCGCACCAAAGCGTGCGCGGCTCACTCCTCTGGCTAACGCCTGAACAACTAAAAGCGGCAGACCACTGGGAGGACGTCCCTTATTACCAACGGGAAAGGGTTTGTCTGCGTTTACGTAATAAAGCCATCCAGGCCTGGGTTTACACCCGCCGGCAAGGCAAAGGCCGCTCCTGCCCGGAGCGACGCTTTACTGCCCACAGCAGTGCCCGCCTGATGCTTCGTTCTTACCGCCATCTATTCCAGGCGTAACGCCCCACCAGCTGCACATTAATTAACCACAAAGGTGGCAAATCACCGGGTTTGAGTGTTTAATTATTAACCAGGCGACCCTAATAGCAGGAGGCAACATGGATGTAGAAACGATGATAGACGAGATACTGGTTAAAGAAGGCGGCTATGTGAACCATCCGGCAGACCGTGGCGGCCCCACTAATTTCGGCATTACCCAAAAAACCCTCTCCCGCTATCTGGAAGTGGCCGTTACAGCTGATATGGTAAAAGCCCTGGATGTGGAAACCGCCAGAGACATCTACGAGCTCAATTATTACCGCGTGCCACGCATCGATAAACTTCCGCCGCCTATTCAGCCTTTCCTGTTCGACAGTGCAGTAAATCACGGGCCGCGGCGAGCCATCAAATTTTTACAGGAAGTCTGTAATGACGCAGGTTATGGCCCGTTAGTGGTAGATGGCCTTATGGGACCTAAAAGTAAAGCCCAGGCCTATGCGTGTTTACAGGAACTGGGCGACTGGATGGTTGTAGCACTGGTTGAAGAACGCCAGATGTTCTACTCCGATATTGTAACCAATGACGCCAGCCAGAATGTCTTTCTGAAAGGCTGGCTGGCCAGAGCCAGAAGCTTCTTACCTGACTACCGCGTGGCCTAGGAGAAACGGTTATGAGCAAACTCTTTGAAAACCCCATCTCGGCAATTACCGATTCCGTCTCTAAAGGCGTAGAAACTGTGGCTGGCGTATTTACTTCCAACAAAGAAAAAGACGCACAACGTTCCGCCGACGAACAAATGGCGCTGTTAAAAACCTATCAGGCCGAGTTTAATGCGCGCCAAAACCGCACCTGGGCAGATTCACTGGCCGATGCATTTAACCGCCTTATCCGGCCCATGATAGTGTCACTGATCCTGTTCATCTTTGTGATCGCTTATTTTTCGCCCACCCACCTTGCCGAAATAACCCTGGCCTTAAGTTCAATCCCCGACGGCTACTGGACACTACTAAGCGTGATTATTGCCTTTTACTTCGGTGGTAGAATGCAGCTAAAAAGCCAGCAGTTTAAGTTTAGTGAGACTCAGGCACAGGCAGTTAAGGCACTGATAGAAACCAAAGCAGAATTCAGAAAGCTGGAAATGAATAACGATGAGCCCGACAAAGTGTTTGGCGATACGCTGGCCAAAGAGTCCGACTTTGATACCTCACGGGCTAATCAGGTTAACCCTGTGGTGGAGGCAGCGCTGATAAACATGAAGGAAGATGGTGCCCCGAATGCAGAAGATAGCCAGAGCAGAAAGGCTTTGCAGGCGAAAATCGCCGAGATGCAACAGGAAGATGAACAGCAGGTGATATCGCGGCGCCGCTTTGGCCCTCGTAAACTGGGCCGTCGCTAGAAAGTATTATTACAATCATAAAAAAACCGCGCCGGAGCGCGGTTTTTTGTAAATCACTTAGCGCTTACGCCTGAGCGATGATAACTACTTTAGCAGTTGCCATTACGTCAGAGTGTAATTGCAGGTCGATGTCGTACTCGCCAGTTTCACGCAGGGTACCGGTAGGCAGTTTAACTTCTGCTTTCGCTACTTCTACGCCAGCTGCAGTAATCGCATCAGCGATGTCCTGAGTACCAACAGAACCGAACAGTTTGCCTTCTTCACCCGCTGGTGCAGCAATAGTTACTTCGCCAAGCTCAGCAACCTTGTCGGCACGCGCCTGAGCAGCAGCCAGCTGTTCAGCGATTTTCGCTTCCAGCTCTGCGCGACGCGCTTCAAATTTTTCAACGTTTGCTTTGGTTGCAGGCACTGCTTTACCCTGTGGGAAAAGGAAGTTACGTGCAAAGCCAGCTTTAACTGTGACAGTGTCACCCAGACCGCCTAAGTTGGCGATTTTATCCAGTAGAATGATTTCCATCGATGCTACCCCTTATTCTTCGCCAGATTACTTATGAGAGTCAGTGTACGGAAGCAGTGCAAGAAAACGTGCACGCTTGATAGCACTAGACAGTTGGCGCTGGTATTTAGCGCTGGTGCCGGTAATACGGCTAGGTACAATTTTACCGCTTTCTGTTACGTAGTTTTTCAACGTAGCGATATCTTTGTAATCAATCTCAACAACACCTTCTGCAGAGAAACGGCAGAATTTACGACGTCTGAAAAAACGAGCCATGATTAATTCTCCTTATTCTTCGCTTGATGCTGCAGGTTTTTCTGCGCGCTCGCCACGAGGTGCAGAATCTTCACGACGTTCGCGACGCTCTTCCTTCATCATAGGAGAAGCTTCAGTTACCGCACCTTTGGTACGCATAACCATGTTACGCAGGATAACATCGTTGAAACGGAAAGCAGTTTCCAGTTCAGCAACAGCTTCAGCAGTCGCTTCAGCGTTGATCAGAACGTAGTGTGCTTTATGCAGTTTTTCGATTGGGTAAGCCAGTTGACGACGGCCCCAGTCTTCCAAGCGATGGATTTGTCCGCCATCTGCTTTCAGGATTGTGGTATAACGCTCGATCATACCTGGTACTTGTTCACTCTGGTCAGGGTGAACCATAAAAACGATTTCGTAATGACGCATTAAAACGCTCCTTACGGTTGTAGCCTCGCGCAGTACAGCCATCTGCATGGAGACAAGGAACTTAATTTGGGTGGCTGTAAGGGCGCGCATTATATAGAGCTTCTTATGACTGCACAAGCTTTATTCAACGAATATCCTTTGTTTGAGTAATCCTCTGTAACCCTTGCCTGCTAATCCAGATTTGCCATTACCGGGTAGAAAACACTTAATGTTATCCCCACTCCCATTGTGAACTATGAAATTTTCAACCGAGGAGGTGTTATGAGTCGGGTATTTTTTATTGGTGCTACCGGCGGTGTGGGTCATCGTCTTCTGCCGCAACTGATTGCCCAGGGGCACGAGGTAACAGCATTACACCGCAAGCCTGAACAGGCTGATTGTCTAAAACAGCAAGGTGCGAAACCGGTTGAAGGCGATATGATGAGCCTTACCCGCGACGACTATAAAGCGCTGTTACAAGACCAGGAGATTATTGTTTTTTCCGCCGGCGCTGCGGGCAGCGGTAAGGAGAGAACCAGCAAAATCGACGGCGAGACCCCGGCACTGCTGGCCGAACTGGCCGAGGAAATGGGTATTCAACGTTTTTATTTAGTCTCGGCCTTTCCAGAGGCCGGGCGCACTAAAGGGCTTGGCGAAGGGTTTGAGCATTACATGCAGGTGAAGAAAGCAGCCGACGCCCGCCTGGTAAAATCATCGCTGGATTGGGTTATCCTGCGCCCGGGCACGCTGCTTGATGAAGACGGTGATGATAAGGTGAGTCTCGACTATGCCCTCCCCTACGGTTCGGTAAAACGGGGTAACGTAGCCAATACCCTGGCGGCACTCATTGCTAAACCCACCCTCCGCCGGCAGATCATCGAGCTTACCGATGGCGATGAGCTCTTAAGCGAAGCAATAGAGCGCCTGATTACTGCCGTTTAGCCTTACTCAATGTCGGTAGTGACACCACCTTTGAGCAGAGAGAGATTTTTCAGCAATAAAGGTATAAGACCCAGAGCGGCAGTTGCCAGGCTCAATAGCGTATTCAGGGAGCTGCCGCTGGAATAAACAAAAATCACCAGCAGTACCAGCAACAATACAAAAACAGGGATGCGTAATACGCTCCAGGCGCCACTATTTGCATTGTCGAGCCAATGGCCAATCACCGCTTCGTTCTCGGCCGTGAGTATAAATTGCCTGAAGCTTTCGTTAACAATGTGCCAGCCTTTATCACGGAACAGATATCCCCGCCGCACCAGCCGTTCAATAATAACAGCATTAGCGGGGTTAATGCTGGCTCCATTCGCCAGCGTCCATAAGATTAGCTTCTCCTGGCGCGTACACTCTTCCCACTTGCGCCGGTAAAGAGCGCCAGCGTGTTCAAGCATAAACTCGATGACCTGTTCTGGCACCCAGTAATCGCCTCTCTGAGCTTCGTTGATGTTATCGCCAGCCATCTCTTTAAAGCACCAGGTTTGCTGGTCGAGCGCAGTGGCTAAATGATGAATTTCCGGCCAGGCCTGACATTCAGATGTGATAAGTAAATTCACATCAAAGGGGTTACTCAGGCGCTGCTTTTGGACGGGAGACCAGGCATAACGCTTGGTCATTTCTGAAAATAGCTTACTCCAGCCACTTTTTTCATCGCTGGAAAGGGTCTTTTCAGACGCTTCATTGTCATAGGCGCCTGGATTGAGTAAGCGATAAAGCGGAGCGGTTTCCGCTACCATCACCAGCGTCACGCCTGCTTGATTATGCAGCGCGTATAGAAAGCCCAGCGCCTGCTGGCGTAAGGCATCGTCGCCACTGACCTGCTCTACCGCTGATATGGCCACCACCAGTTGCCTAGGCGATACACTGTTTACGGCCTGCTCAATTTCGGCCAGTAAGTAATCCCCCCCATCACTGCCCCTCAGGCATTCTGGCAGGCGGAATACCCGGTTTTGAAATAAGTTGTCAGTTTGTTGGTTCAGGGCTTTCTCTGCCTGAAGCCGCGTCGCATTCAGGATTAGATACGACTGACCAGTTGGCCGTGCTACCCCGCCTGCAATATCCGGGAAACACCCCGTAGCGCCAGTTAGCTCAGCACAGTCCGGCTGCACCCGGTATTGATCCTGTAAATGCTCCCCCATCAATCGCTGGACAAGTACTTGCCTCACCGCCCAATAAATACCAAAAGGCAATCCTAAGAACATAATGAGCGCTATTAGCGGCCCACTCCCCTCCCTGACAGCAGCCAGCATAAGCAAATCGGCGCGGTAACCTAAATCGTTACCATGCATCGCTTCGCTGGCGCCGGTAAGGTCTTGTTTCGCCGCAAAGGTTAAATGGCTGACAAACTCGGTCTGGCTCGGCGTAATGCTAAACATTTGATTAAAGAAGCTATCAGGTCTTGCCGGAGCGTGGTCAGGAGATCGGTTTATCATCACCCATTTATTACACAGCAAATCACAATCGGCGATTGAAGAGGTTTGTATGACGTCAGGATAAAAACTACTGGTTAACTCCGGTAACCGGTATCCGGCAGCCATACCACAGGGAAACGAAGTGTCTGACGGTGCACAGGGCCGGGCGTTAAGAAAGCTTAGATAATCTTCATAGCCAAATTGGTGGGTCAGCATGCTCTGCCTGATATGACTGGCTTCAAAGCTCGCCTGGCGTTGAAGTAAATAGTCATGGGCTGTAAAAGCAACTAACGAAGATGGCACCACTGCGGCCAGATAAAATAATCCACTCAGATACCACACGTAACCTGACGTATAACGGCGCTGCTCTGCTGACCTGTTATTGCGCGGACGTTGCTCCGCTATCGGTTGTCTGCCCCATATTCGAAACGCTTCTACCGCCGCGGCAATGATGACTAACCCGGCCACCGCAAATAGTTGGTTCACCGCAAGCAGTTCGCGCTGTACTCCCGACTGATTAATGACATCAATCATAAATAACAACGCGGTAATCAGCACAAAGCCTGTCATCGGGCGTTTCCACAAACTATAGTGAGCCGCATTTACCCGAAACCTGTTCGCCAGAAACACACCAATGAGTGCGCAACAGCCGGCCCACATCACCATACGACTGGTAAACGGCAGAATCACTCCGGTCTGATACTGAATGCCAAGCCCGGTAGCAAACAAAATAAGCGCATAGGTTTTATAACGCGTGACATGTGCAGTATCGAAGTAGCCCACTTCCTGCCAGAAACGTTGCAATATGCCATAACGCAGTACAATAAATGCCGGGATCACTACCAGCATAAATAGCAGGACCGCCAGAAAAACCAGGATCATGTTATTGGTTTGCAATGCTTCCGGGTTAAAAAACACAGCCAGTCGCCAGGGCACGCTGTTCACCGCTGCTGCGCCGGAGCCATTAGCTTTCATCGGGCCAATAAGCACCGTATGCGGGCTGCCTTTATAGTCCAGCTCTATTAACGTAGGTGAAAGCAACTGATTGTGCTCAGAGGCGACTAACAGCTCCGGGTTACGGTTGGTTTCGGTGAAGAAGTTTTCAATCAGGCTGAGTGAGTCATCACTGTGAAACAACACGTTGCCGTCTTCATCTATCACTGCAAAGCCAAAGTTATTAGGCATAACCCGATCAACCAGACTACCCAACCGGGTGCCGGCTATAATTAACTTTGGCTCAGCATTAGCACTTTGCTGGAGTGGCTTCTGGAAACCTTTTTTCTGGTAACTAGAGAAAGTCTGGGCCAGCCGGAACTGGCTGTACGCTTCTACACTATAAGGCGCCGGTTCATCATCAAACCTACCTGCTGCAAACGGGATCGACAACATGGCATTTTTACGGCCATCTTCAATATTAAACACCCTCTGGATAAAAAACTGCGACATCCTGCCATCCTCTGAGTGGGACAACTGCCAGAACTGACCAGCCAAACCGGCTTTCACATAGTTTCGCTTAGCCAGGTTGATGGTTTGCTCGAAAACCAGATGCTCCGAGCTATACAGCACTGGATAATCGGTACTCACCGTGCCAGTTGCATCGATTACCGCCACCGTTTCAACAATTCGCTTGTGCGCGAGCGCGCCTGGTGAGGGATGACTCTCAGCAGTCAGGGTTCCCTGACAAATTTGATTATCATACACGCCAGACTCGCCACTGGCGGGACGATGGCGTTTACACTTTTCATCCGTCGCCTGTTCCACAATGTTGAGCACAGTGCTCACTTCCTCCACAAAGTCATGACTGATTTCGCGATGCATCAAATGCAGCTGCTGAGCTTTTACCTCTTCAAAATAATTAAAGAACAACTCCTGAATTAACCCTATGGTGACAAGACCCATGGCTATCGTCATACCAAGCATTATCTGGCTTTTGTCGCCCCTGGCGATGGCATGGGTGGTACTGATATAGCGCAGTTTAATAAGCGGAGTAATAGCGATTAAAAACAGCAGGCCTAAAATCAGCCACATGAGCAGCGTGGGAGACAGCTTCAGTTTCTGTTGGTTGATGGCGCTTTTTTCTATCACCCCAACCAAATACAGCTCCTGACCAGCCACCGTTAAGGCGGTTTCCATTATCGGGTGCACGTACACTCTGAAGTCAATATCGCTCACCTGCGTATCTATAAAGTTTGTTCCCTCAATCACCATATTGGGCGAGGCAGCCTCATCTGCAGCTGACTCTGCGGGTGGGTGTAAATGGGTGATGCGTTTGATCAGCAGTTCGGTTTCGTCACTTAACTGCGATGCATGATTAACCACTGAGAGCACCTTGCCACTTTCATCAACCAGCGCGACGGTCTGAAAACGTGCCACCCGCTGGCCTAAAGAGTCACTGACTTTACCCGACAAATGAAGTTTAAAATAAGCGCTCATAGCATTCGGCGCTTTACAGGCTTTGTAACTAACAAAATTTGCCTGGTCGAACGGCTCAAACGACAATATATAGGAGGATGACGGCGGTAAGGAAACCCTGACTTTTTCTTCCACCCGCATGGCGGCCAGGTCGTCTGAAACCGAGAGTTTTTCGATGGCTGTTTTCAACACATCCTGGTTAACATCACACTGCTGCTGGTCATTGTCATCGGCAAGAATATACTGAGACGTGACTTTCACCTTGTCGAAACTGCGGTGGAGCGTGCCTTCTATTTGCTTGAGTTCGCGAAATAGCAACGTGTTGAGGGTGTCCTCGTTACTATCCATTTTGAAATAATAAATAACGCCGGAAATGATTGTGCCCAGAGCCAGCACCAGCGCGATAAACAGAAGCTTGGAGAGGTTGCGTTTGAATGGCGTCATAAGCGTCCGGCTTATATAACGTTACACCCAATCGCTAGCGAACTGCAGTAACCATCAAACGTTATAATTTAGTGATATTGATTGTACATTATTTAGCCAGAGCATAGCGCCGGCGGCATTTTTGATCAACCAAAACTATGCGATTAACCAACGCTATCAGGCACTGGCCAGCCCCAGTTTCACGGCAAAATACACAAACAGGCCACCAGCCGCTTTGTTTAGCCAAAAGCTTAAGCGGCCTATACCCGACAGCCGCTTTCGCAACCACACGGTGCCGATTACGAGGAGCAGGCACCAGGACGTGCCGGTGAGGGTAAAGATTCCTCCCAGCGCCAGGAACATCTGCGTTTTGTCGGCCACTTCAGCGGGAATAAACTGCGGCACAAAGGCCAGGAAAAAAAGCGCTACCTTGGGGTTTAACACATTGGTGAAAAAGCCGCCGGCAAATATCCGTTGCAGGCTTGTGGTACGGGCTAGTTCAATGCTCTGGCCATCATCGGGCGGGGTTTGTTGTTTTGCGATTAGCATGGAAAAGCCGAGGTACAGCAGATAAGCACAACCCGCCACCTTTACCACTGTAAAAGCCCAGGCTGAGGTAGCAAGTAAGGCGCTTAACCCCAGCGCAGCAGCCACAATATGCACACTCACACCCGCCATGATCCCCAGTAATGCTACCACTCCGGCGCGAGCACCCTGGGTAGCGCTGCGGGCAATGATGTATAACGAATCCGGCCCGGGCAGAATGTTTAGTAACAGGCAGGCGAAGATAAACGGGATAACATTGATAACGTCAAACATGATGCACTCTGGCCTAACAGTAATAAGAGTAACTTACTCCAGCCACACCAACATGGCAATCCCGGCAACCGCCAGAGCAGACCAGACCGCGACGTTACGATTTACTCTGTCACCCAGCAACCAGCCAATACCCAGGGAAAGTAGCACGCTGGCTGCCAGCAGTGTTTGTGCAACGGCGGCTTTGGTATAACTAAAAGCCAGCATTTGTAAGGTCAGCGCCATAAAGGTGCCGATAAACACCGCCAGGATAAACAGCCGCCAGGTTTTACCTTTATCTGTTGTGGTTGGCAGCCAGCGCTGTCTGGTAAACACCATCAGCAAACAGACAATCAGCAGGCCACCGAGCAGCCGGATAAGACTGGCATTGAAGGCATCAATCTCAAAGGAAGTCAGCACATCGCGGCTGATAACCGCGCCGGCGGCCTGGCAAAGTGCCGCCAGCGCTGCATAAACATACCCCGTTGGCGAAAATAAAGTTAACGCCGCACGCCTGTGAATTTTTACAATTACGTCCACTGAGATGATCACCAGCGCCACCGCCAGCCACTGCTGCCAGCTTAACCACTCACCAATCCATGCCATGGCCAGTAGTGCGGTTAATACCGGTGCCAGAGTTTCTGCAATCAGGATAGACTGCGCATCACCGATTTTATTCAGCGCCTGAAAGAAAAAAGTATCACCGAGACCAATACCGATTACTCCGCTAAGCAGCAACCAGCCCCACACCGCGGTTGGCAGTTGGCCAGGTGGCGTTAAAAGCTGCGATACGCTAAGGAGTAAACCAACGGAAACAACACCTTTCCAAAAGTTAAGCGACAAAGGGCTAAAAAACTTGCCTAGTGTCTGAAACAGACGAGCTGATACTGCCCAGCAAAGTGCCGCCGACAGCGCGGCAAATTCACCCATCATTTGTTGTACCCAGTAACTAAACGCAAAAAAATACCCGGCGAGGCCGGGTATATATTAACGCTATTTTGACAGCTTAGAGTTCGCGGAGCCAGATATTCCTGAAGCTCACCAGATTGTCGTGATCCTGTAACTGGATAGGGGCACAGCCATGGGCTTTGTACTTAGGCGCGCCAATCCATTCGGTGGTGCCCTGGATTTCCACATGGTTCTGTACCACTACACCATTATGAATAACCGTAACATAGCCAGGCGATTCCAACGCTTCACCGTCGAACTTTGGCGCGGTAAAAATAATGTCGTATTCCTGCCACTCACTGGGCGGACGGGTGGCATTCACCAATGGAATGGTTTGCTTGTAAACCGATGCAGCCTGTCCGTTAGGATAGGTTTTGTTCTGATAAGAATCGAGTACCTGAATCTCATAACGTTCCTGGAAGAATACGCCACTGTTGTTGCGTTTCTGCCCGTCCATATCTTCCTCTGGCTGTGGTGCACGCCATTCAACGTGCAGCTGCACATCACAGAAAGATTGCTTGGTACGGATGTTACCCGTGCCAGGCTTCACAGTGACTGTGTCACCACCTAATGTCCAGGCCGCTTCACCGCCTTTGACCGATTCCCAGGCGGAAAGATCGGTACCGTCAAACAGCACAACCGCATCAGACGGCGCTTTGCCTACCGGCGTTTCTACCGCTTCGGGAACGGGCTCCCAGACTTCCGTTTTTTGTGCCTGTTGCCAGGGCTCCAGATTTTCCTGTGGGGCAGCACAGGGCCAGCCCCCGAGCAACCGGTAAATCTAACCCAGTAAGACTGTAATCAGTCAATGAAAGGGAGAAAATAAATGTCGAAAAATCATAAATCAGGTTCAGCCACGCAGCCTATGTCATCGGCCCCTCTTAGCCGCCGTCGCTTTATGCAGATGTCGGCCACCGGGGTTAGTGCATTATTGGGTGCCACAGCCTGTGGCGGTGCCTCAAGTGTTACCACTGTAGCCAAAGAAAACCGCGTTGGTCTGCAACTTTACACGCTGCGCAGCATGATGGAAAAAAGCGTGACTGACACCTTAAAACTGGTTGCTAGCGTAGGCTACAAAGAGCTGGAATTTGCCGGTTTCTACGACAACGCCCCTAAAGACGTTAAAGCGTTAATGGACGAACTGGGTTTAACCGCTCCGTCCTCTCACGTATTACTTAAATTTATGTCTACCGACGCTGACGTCGAAAAACAGATCGAAATCGCTAAGACCATGGGCCACAAATACGTGGTGGTGCCATACATTTTCCCTGAAGATCGCAGTACTGATATTGCCGGTTATCAGCGTCTTGCCGAGCGTTTAAACAAACTTGGCGAAACCTTTAAGGCCAATGGTATTCAGCTCGCCTACCACAACCATGATTTTGAGTTTGAGAACATGAATGGCCAGGTGCCATACGACGTGCTGCTGGATGAGTGTGATGCAGATCTGCTTGCCATGGAACTGGACTTATACTGGACAGTGAAAGCGGGCCTGAACCCGGTAGATTATTTCAAGCGCAACCCGGGCCGCTTTAAGCTCTGGCACGTAAAAGACATGGATGCCCAGGGCGAATTTGCCGACGTAGGTAAAGGCACGATTAACTTTGATGATATTTTTGCACACGGTGAGTTATCGGGTATTGAGCATAAATTTGTTGAGCGTGATAAAACTGATGATATGGTCGAAACTATCAAGCAAGGCTACCTTACGGTCAGTCGTCTGAACGATAAGTACTAAGCTTGTTAGCAACCGTAAAAAAAGGGGCCAGGGCCCCTTTTTTGTTGTTAGCATTTACGCCTTAAGGTACTCACGGATCACGTAATGCAGAATGCCGCCGTGCTCGTAATACGTAAATTCATTGGCAGTATCGATACGCACCGTTAAATCTGCCGTCAGAGTGCTGCCATCAACCTTTGTAACGGTCATCTGCGTGCTTTTCTGACCGCGTTCCACCGGCTCAATAGAGAACTGTTCATTGCCCTCGATACCTAAGGATTCGGCACTGTCACCTTCACTAAACTGCAGCGGCAAAATACCCATCCCAATCAGGTTGGAACGGTGAATACGCTCAAAGCTTTCGGCAATCACTGCCTTCACGCCCATCAACGACGGCCCCTTGGCTGCCCAGTCACGGCTGGAACCAGTACCGTACTCCTTACCGCCAATTACAATGGCCGGCACTTTTTCCTCCTTATACCGCATGGCAGCGTGATAAATAGACATCGCATCACCACTTGGGAAGTGCGTGGTAGCACTGCCACTGGTGCCCGGCGCTAACTGGTTTTTAAGACGCACATTAGCAAAGGTACCGCGCATCATCACTTCATGGTTACCCCGGCGTGAGCCGTAGGAGTTAAAGTGCTCAGGCGTTACCCCTAATTCCTGCAGGTATTCTCCAGCCGGGCTGTCCGGCGCAATGGCGCCTGCCGGTGAAATATGGTCGGTAGTGATGGAATCCCCCACCTTTACCAAGCAGCGTGCGTCTTTAATGGCGCCAATCGGGTCCGGCGTGGTCGACATGGTCTCAAAAAACGGCGGATGCTCAATGTAGGTCGAATCCGGCCAGTCGTACACCGAGGTATCAGACACTTCAAGCTCGTTCCAGACACCGCTGCCTTTAAACACATCGGCATATTTTGCCTTAAACAATTCGCCGGACACATTGTCTTTAATGTATTGCTGAACCTCTTCTGGCGTTGGCCACAGATCTTTAAGATATACATCACTGCCCTGCTGATCTTTACCAATTGGGCTATTTGCGATATCCATTTTCATGTTACCTGCCAGTGCGTAAGCAACTACCAGCGGTGGTGAGGCAAGATAGTTAGCCGCCACATCCGGGTGAATACGCCCTTCAAAGTTGCGGTTGCCGGACAGTACCGAGGTCACCGACAGTTTGGCTTTACGAATGGCGGTTTCAATAGCGTCCGGCAATGGCCCTGAGTTACCGATACAGGTAGTACAACCATAACCAACAAGATTAAAACCAAGCTGTTCCAGGTAAGGCATCAGGCCCGCATCTTCCAGGTACTGAGTTACTACCTGAGAGCCCGGTGCCAGTGAAGTTTTCACCCAGGGTTTGCGGGTAAGACCAAGTTCGACCGCCTTTTTAGCCACCAGACCGGCCGCCATCAGTACTGATGGATTTGAAGTATTAGTACAACTGGTGATAGCCGCGATCACTACTGCGCCATCTTCCAGGTTAAAGGCGCTATCACCAAGTTTCACATAAGAAGCGTGATCTTCATCGACCACCGGCGCATCACCGCCTTCGGCAACAAAATCAGCCTCTTCGGTAACGTCAGCAACATCGATTTGCTGCGATAACCATTCATCGTATGCAGCGGCGGCGTTATCCAGCGCTATGCGATCCTGCGGACGTTTTGGCCCGGCCACTGATGGAACCACCTCACCCAGATCCAGTTCGAGGGTTTCATGATATTGCGCATCTCTGCTGTTGTCGTCGTGCCATAAACCGGTTTGTTTAGCATATGCCTCCACCAGTTCAATTTGCTGTGCATCACGGCCGGTCAGTCGCAGGTAATCCAGCGCAACTTCATCCAGCGGGAAAATACCACAGGTGGCACCATATTCAGGAGCCATATTGGCGATAGTCGCGCGGTCCGCCGTAGTCAGTGAGCTGAGACCCGGACCATAAAATTCGACAAATTTACCCACCACGCCATGGTTACGCAGTTGCTCAGTAATGGTAAGCACCATATCGGTGGCCGTTACGCCGGCGGGCAATTGCCCGGTTAATCTGAAGCCCACTACGCGGGGCAGTAACATTGTAACCGGCTGGCCCAGCATCGCCGCTTCCGCTTCAATACCCCCAACACCCCAGCCTAGAACGCCCAGGCCGTTAATCATGGTGGTGTGCGAATCGGTGCCTACCAGCGTATCGGGGTACACCAGGGTTTCATCGCCTTGTTCTTTGGCAAATACGCACCGTGCCAGGTACTCAAGGTTAACCTGGTGCACGATCCCGCGGCCCGGTGGCACCACCTTAAAATTATTGAAAGACGACTGTCCCCATTTTAAAAACTGATAGCGTTCTTTGTTACGCTCTACCTCGATGGCAGTGTTTTTTTCAAGCGCGTCTTCCTCGGCGAAGTGATCCACCATCACCGAGTGGTCAATTACCAACTCAACCGGATTGAGCGGATTGATCGCCTGCGCATCGCCGCCTAAACGGTTTATCGCATCGCGCATGGCGGCTAAATCAACAATGGCAGGCACGCCGGTAAAGTCCTGAAGGATCACCCTTGCCGGTACAAAAGAAATTTCATGATCGTCGCCGTCGCTGGTATCCCATCTGGCGATGGTTTCTATGTCGGAATCGCTGACAAAATCGGTGTGCTCGTGCCTCAGCAGGTTTTCGAGTAAAATTTTGACGCAAAAGGGTAGTCTTGCCAGATCGTACTGTTCGGAAAGCTTGTCAAAATTGATCGCAGAATAGGAATGGTCATTCACCTTGAGCGGCGAATAGGTTTGATATTTCATGTTTTACGCTTCCTTTTTCATTGCTGTGATTACTTGCCTCTAACCGTTCATGCATTTTCCTAACCAGCCAATAACCTGATTAAATTCTTACACTTACACATTTAACAGCATTGCGTCTGAACGACTTTATGAAATATATACGTACCCGGGTATGTAATAAGTTCAAAGCTTTATTCCAACGCCTATTCTGCAGCAATAAATTAACAATAATTTAATAAAACAGATGCACATTGCGTTTCCCTTATGTATGCTTAAATCTTAATCAAGCCGCTACGGCCTGTGTTTAAGACTTTTCTGCCAATAACGGGAATATTGGTCATGTCTCCCAGTGGAGTAATAAATGCATCCTTTAGTTAATAAACTTGGTCTGGAACCTCACCCGGAGGGCGGCTATTATCGTCAAATCTACCGCTCTGCAGCCGAGGTCAGTTCGCCTAAGCACGGTTTGCCCCGTCCTGCTGTTACGCATATTTACTTTTTGCTGTTAAAAGGTCAGGTGAGCCGCTTTCACAGAGTCCTGCACGATGAAATCTGGAATCACTATGATGGCGCGCCACTCACGTTGTATCAGTTACACCAGCAACAGCTACACGAAAAACGCATTGGCGGACCTGAGGATGATTTGGCGACTGTTGTGCCAGGGGGTCATTATCAGGCTGCCACGACTACCGGAGATTACTCTCTGGTAGGTTGTTCGGTGGCACCGGGCTTTGATTTTGCTGATTTTAGCTTTATTGATGAGCCCTGTTTAAAGCAGTGGATTGAGCTGGCACATCCGCACCTGAGTAAATTTATCTAGTCCTTCAGCCCGTTAATTAATAAAGAACAGCTGATGCAGGTTGGCGGTTTTAAGTAACCGGCGGGCATGGGCATCAGCACCGGTAATTTGAATAACAGTCTGGTTTTCAGCCAGTTGCTTTTGCAGCCCTACCAGCGCTCCTAACCCCGATGAATCAATAAACTCAACCTGTGAGAAGTCTATTTTAAGCGTTTTGTTTCGCAGTGCACTCAGGGGCAGTTTTTGCATTGCAGAAAAGACCGACAGAGCGTTCAACCCCGTCCAGACTGGCGGCAGAACAAGGGTGTCAGGCGCCACAATCTTACCGCTGAAACAATAGCGACAGGATGATGAAGCGTTATTAACATCGGCATGGCGCAGGTAGCAGCCGCCGCAATGCTGAGTACTACTTACTTCTCGCAGCGGTTGATTTGCCATTTTCTCCTTCTGATTCATCAGCCCATCCATTTTATCTGTCAACGCTATCAATCATAAACCTTACAATTACCAGCCATGTATAACTTAAAAGTAGTAGAAAATAGAAAATCTGCGCAAAGTTTCCTACGCTTACAGTCGAGCCTGTTGATTGGGTTGATCATTTAATTGGCGATACAGGGAATTTTATACAGGACGGTGTTCGCGCCTACCGTGAAACTAGTTTTACCGATGTCATCAGAAAGCCGGTAGAACGTCTGACGCTGCTTGAACAACTGACCGGATACTCGAGCCACGCTCCTGAGGTGAAGCCCGGCGAAGAAGGAATGACAGGCCCATACCCTCCATGCCAGGCACACCACGACTCATCACTAACATCCATTTGAACGTTTATCTTTAAGCAGACGTGTCAGGATTGGATAGGCACTGATTAGGCCAATAAACACCGCGGCTGAGTTCTCTTGACCTTTCATAAGCCAACTGCTCATCAGCATCGCGGCAGCAAATATCAGTGCGACAATTACATGGCTGTTACTGTTACATGTCAGTTTATACATACATTTCTCCGCTGGTTAATAATCATTCATCCTGGAATATGTCTTCGATGGTTAAGCCAAACAATCGTGATGCCTTAAACGCCAGCGGCAAACTCGGATCAAATTTACCTTTTTCGATAGCATTGATAGTTTGTCGGGACACATCCAGACGCTCGGCCAAATCGGCCTGGGTCCAGTCTCGCTCTGCTCTGAGCACTTTTAGTCGGTTTTTCATTGATACTTCTTCACTCCCTTAACCATGGCAACCAGATAGGTCAACGCAATGAAAACAGCAAGGTGTGAAATTTCCGCATGGAATGGCAATACCCCGGTCTGGCTCAGCGCAGAATAGGCAAACCCTCCTACCAAACCGGCACCTAACGCCAGGGCCATTGCTTCCAGCTGAACTTTCTGCTCCAGTTCATCCAGTCCGGCGAGCAATTTTTTGTTGGCCATCATCATGGCTACACCGGCAATAATATTGAGCACGACCATTACTGTGGTCACCAGAGCCGCACCATCCCATAAGTAGCGGTGGCCAAAATATACCAGCGCTAATGACACCAGCCATACCAGTGTGTAACCGGCCAGTCGGCGGTGATTCCGCTGATTACGTTGCCGGCGGCTAAGTTTCTGAGAGTCGCTCATATCAATAAAACCTTCCATTAAGTAAAGCTAACTTTACTTAATGTAGTTTAAAAAAAGACAAATGTAAACAACACTTGTCTTTTTCTGCTCAAATAAACAGCGTAACCAGTGCAGACTATGAGAGTTGATGTGCTTTCTTTGCCTCTTCAATAGGGCGAGTCGACTGATAAATCGCCTCACGCTCTTCGGCGCTGATGCGATCGCTGTAACGTTTAGGCTTAGCAAAGTAATACCCTTGCAGATAATCCGCTCCCAGCTCGGTAAGCATTTCAGCCTCGGAATGTGTTTCAATACCCTCGGCAATCACTTCGGTACGATTTTTACGGGCTATCTGAATCAGGTGCTTCACGATATTTTGTTTATAAACGTTTTCGTCAATGCCACTGATTAGCTCCATATCAATTTTCACGTAGTCCGGCCTTAGCTGCTCCAGCAGGTTTAACCCCGACCAGCCTGAGCCAATGTCATCGAGCGCCACACCAAACCCTGAGCTGCGATAGAACGACAAAATGCCCTTTAAGTGGTTCATATCATTTGCCCGATGGGTTTCAACAATCTCAAACACCACATCCGCGGGCTTTAAGCCCAGCTCGCTGATAGCAGAAGCCGTGGCACGCAAGCAGTAAGCCGGATCATAAATACTTGAGGGGTTAAAGTTAATGAACACCTTGCCCTTCAGCTTGGCCCTCGAGAAATACTCAACCGCCGAGCGCCGGGCAGTGAGATCCAGCGCAAACAACAGGTTACTTTTCTCAGCCAAAGAGAAAGCGAAGCCAGGCGGAATGATAGACTCGTTGGCATCAAAGATACGAAACAATGACTCATGGGCAAAGATCGACGGGTCTGCCACATCGCTGCCGGCCCTGACGATAGGTTGAAACCAGCTTTCGTAAGCATGCTTGTCCATGGCTTCAGACAGCCACTGAGCCTGATAGCGGCGGGTAAGCACCTCAGCCGTAGTCATTCGGCTTATCGCTTCAATGCTAAGCTGTGATGGCTGGGCGGAAGTTGTTACCTTGGTACCGCCAAATTCAGGCCCATCGAGACAGCCATTGAGTTGATTAAGAAAACTTCCTGCCTGGCTCTTTTCCACCTGCACCCGCAAACACCGGTGCTCCACACTTTCCAGCGGATACTTCGCATACTCAGCCATTTTAGTGACTTTATCGATGGCTTCGCTGGTCGGTAAAAACAACCAAAAGTACGTACTGGAATAAAAATACTCGTCAATCGACTCACACTCTGCACACCACATAAACTGCCTCATTTCTTAATTCTGATATGAGTACCGCAAAAGTGCCCCTACGGTTCACTTCGGAGCCGGGGTTTGCCTTCCTGAATGAGCAGGTGAGCCGTTTGGTCTACACAAACTGCCTTATTAACGCGCTTTGTTCTTCAACTTTATCCATCAATGAGGCATTGAGCGCCTTGGCTTGTGAACTCACTTCGCCACTTTGTGATGCCAGCGCCATGATATTGTTGATACTGCCAGTGACTTCGGTGGCAACTGCCGACTGCTGCTCAATAGCCGCGGCGATACTGCGGTTAAGATTGGCCAGCCGACTCACCTCATTTTGAATCGTCATCAGGCTCAACCCGCAGCTTTCAGCCAGCCCCACGCACTCCAGGGAAGAGTTAAGGGCCTGTTGCATTCCATGGCGGGCACTGTCTGAATGGGCAGAAAGCGCTTCAAGCACCTGCTTAATGGAATCTGTGGCCTGCTGCGTACGGGTTGCCAATTCTCTGACTTCAGTCGCCACCACCACAAAACCATTACCTGACTCACCACTGTGCGCAGCCTCTATGGCGGCATTCACCGCCAGCAGATTGGTTTGCTCGGCAATCCCCTCTATGACTATCAGGGCCTTACTGATATCCGCCACACTTTTGCTCATGCCAGCAACCTGTTGATCGGCAAGCTGCAGGTGGCGATTAAGACTCTGAATATTCTGAATCGTTGCCTCGACATTGCCTTTGCCGAAAAAGGTGCTGGCCTCAGACTCATTGGCCACTTCGGCGGCCCCGTTAACGTTACCCGATATTTCACCGATGGTCTGCGACAGTTGCTCCATTGCCGCAACAACCTGGCTGACTTCAACGATCTGATGCTGTAAGTGCAAACTGACTTCATCACTGCACTGCAGGCTGCTGGCGGAATTTTCACAAACGTTAAGTGAAGCATCATTCACCCGGCCAACCACCGCTTTTAACTGTGCCTGCTGCATTTCAAGCGCCAGATTAATGGCCGCCAGACTATCCCGGTGACCCGAGTAAAGAAAGCTCATCAGTGGATTATCAAAAATCCTGCGGGACTTTTCAGTCAGTGCTTGCAGGCGGGCGGACCAGCGCATGAAAACGCCTAACATTACCACCGCCAGCAGACCTACAATCAGATTCACGTAGAGAGAAAGCTCGCTATTAAAGACAGACAAAAAGCTTATTCCGGCCAGTGCTATCAGTCCCCATTTAAACTGAGGAAGCGAATCGGAGTGATGCGACAATTGCCGCTTATCCTTATTGTTGCTCATTTGCTGATATGTCTGTTCGGCTCTTTTTATCACCTCCGGATCCGGCCTGGTTCGCACCGACTGATATTCGCAAATGTTGCCTGAGCTATCGCGAATGGGCGTAACAAAGGCATTAACCCAGTAGTAATCGCCATTACGACAGCGGTTTTTAACCGGTCCCATCCATGACTGACCGGCGCGGATGGTTTGCCACATGTTGGCAAATGCCTGCGCTGGCATATCCGGGTGACGAACCAGATTATGGGGCTGACCATACATGTCGTCTGTAGTGAATCCGGCGATACGACAAAAGTCGCTGTTCGCATAAGTTATCCGGCTATCCATGTCCGTTGTGGAAAGCAACACATCCGTGTCATTTAAGGGGACTTCCGAAGGGGGGAATTTACTGTGCATGGGATTATCTGTGACCTCTCAACAACTACCTGCTTATCTCACCACAAAGGAGCCCCTAAGCACTCTTATCCCTTTGGCTATGAATGAAATAACATAGATATGGATCGACAATTCACAATGCCTACTTTCCCCTTTGCCATTTGCCTGAATAGGAGTATCAGGCAAGAGAAACCGCCTTTTGTGGCTGTCAGGGGCAGCAATGGTCTGTGATAATGATTAGGTACCATGGCAATACCTGACCCGGCAGCAGCAAAGAGAAGACTCAAAATGAAAAGCGTTATAACAGTATTACTGATTATCGCGGCCACCCTAATTCTCGGTGGTTGTATGGTACTCAACCTTGCCCGGTTTGGCGCGGCGCCGGATGCTCAACAGCAGAAGGCATATTCTGGGTCGGCAAACTACCGTGCCGAGGAACAAGCTTTTCATAATCAGGTAACCACTCCGGTACTCAAAGAAGGCGTCAGCATGTGGTCGGTGATGTGGGGTAACCTGACCTCCTCCGCCGAGAATCTTGCTCCGCAAGGTGCGGTACCGGTAAACAAAGTAGACTTTAAAAGCCTGCCCCGCGAGGAAAATCTGCTCGTCTGGCTTGGCCACTCAGGCTTTTATCTGCAACTTAACGGCCAGCGCATTCTGGTAGATCCGGTTTTCAGTGACTACGCTTCCCCGTTTTCGTTTATGGTTAAAGCGTTTAAGGGAACGACCCTCTTTACAGTGGAGGATTTACCAGAGATTGATGTACTACTGATCTCCCATGACCACTATGACCACCTCGACTACAACACCGCCGTAGCGCTGAAAAACAAGGTAAAAAAGGTGTTTGTTCCGCTGGGGATCGGCGCCCATTTTTCTCACTGGGACTACACACCAGAGCAGCTGCACGAAGCAGACTGGTATGATAGCCTCGATTTAGGCAATGATGTACAAATTCATCTGGTCCCGGCCAGACACTACTCAGGACGTAGCCTGACCCGCAATCAAACTTTGTGGGGCGGGTTTGTTATTACCAGCCCGCAATCGCGACTCCTTCTGGGCGGCGATTCAGGATACGGCCCGCACTTTAAAGCCATTGGCGAACGCTTCGGAGGCTTCGATCTGGTGGCTCTTGATACCGGGCAATATGATCCGCGCTGGCCCTATATTCACATGACCGCCAGTGAGTCAAAGCAGGCTGCGATAGACGTTAAAGCCAGGGCACTGCTGCCCATTCACATTGGTCGCTTCGCATTGGCGCGTCATCCATGGAAAGAGCCCTTCGAAGAAATTCGGGCTCTCAGCAAAGAGGCCCCCTACGAGCTGCACACGCCGTTGATTGGCCAGCTCATAAACCTGGCATCGCCGCCTGCCAGCAAGCCATGGTGGCAGAGCGTTGACTAACACCTAAACTGGTCAGGCATAGAGCAGCGCGGTAGGGGCATAATCCGTAAGGATCCTAAACCAGAACAGAGCCTGCTGCACCAGCATCATTATCCAGTATAAAAAATCAGCCATGCCCGACTCCTTTACTGACGTTAATTGAAAATTGTATAGCGTTAGCCATTTATCCTCCCGTTCGGTTTAGGCCACTATGACGAATAATGAGGCGCTCAGCGTGGCACTTACCGTTCGAATATGATTAAACAATTGCCAGCGACTAAGATAATGCCGCCAGGTTGTGGGTATTTCGATATCTTTGGCCTGTTCCAACTGCTTGTTTAACGGCACATTGAACAATGCCGTCACGCCGAACATGCCGACAAGATAAATAGCGCCGGCGAACATAATCAAAGCGGACAGACCACTCACCAGCAAAACCAGACATAACAAACTGGATGCCCAGAACAGCGGCATGAACAGCGACCGCAAAATATCCCGATTAATTTGCTGCATAACCCTGGCGCCCTGTTCATCACCAAGGCGTTGCAGAGAGGGCATTACCACCACAGAAAAAGCAAAGTAAATCCCCGCCATCAGCGCACAGACTATGGCGGCGAGCATGGTCAGATAAAAGATCACTGGCCGGTTCCTTCTTCAATAGGTGATAGCTGGCTGGCGGTCACATCAGCCGAACTTGCTGCAAAAGCGCGCTTTGCATAGTCACTAAAAGAGACCGGAGCCCTGCCCAGCAATTTTTCCAGCGTATCGGTTGTGTGACTGTTACGGCCATCGAGCACCTCACTGAACAGGTGCCCCATGAGCCACACCATCTCGTGGTCAAAGCCTGCCGACGTTAATGAGTCCACCATGGCGTCGACGCTTAGATCAACGAATGTCAGTGGCAGGCCGGTTATTGTGCTTATCTGCTCTATACAATGTTTAAATGTCAGTAACTGCGGCCCGGTTAACTCATACAGCCCGGCGGGAATGTCCGGGTCGGTAAAACAGCGTACCGCCGCGGCAGCGATATCGTCGACATCGATAAAAGGCTCAGGCATGTCGCTGCGTGGCAAAGCCACCTCGCCAGCCTCTATCATGCTGCGGATAAATCCTTCACTGAAATTCTGATAAAACCAGCTGGCGCGAAGAATGTGATAATGCAGGCCACTGCCAGCAACTACCTGCTCAGCATCTTCGGCACCTTTTTCGCCCCGCCCGGAGAGTAATACCATATGGCTTACACCGGCTTGTCGGGCAGCTACCACTAGGCGAGCAATGTCATCGGCAGCACGCTCAATCGCCAGATCTGGCTGGTAAGTAATATATACACCGTCAAAGCCACTGAGTAGGCGTTGCCAGTTTTGTGTGCTGTCGTGCCAGTTAAAAGACGGCGTGGTAGTTCTCGATGCCCCGCAGACTTGTTCACCTTTTTGGCGCAACTGTTTAACCACCCGGCGGCCGGTTTTACCCGAGCCTCCAAGGACCAGAAAACGTTTGGGGGAATTCACTAACTTTGTCATCTGAGCTCCTGCTACGGCTTTACCATTTATGCAGCGCTTATAGTATGAACAGAGCCCTTAAGCGGACATAGCCAGGGGTCCACAATACCTTACCGTTCGTCCAGCGATGGCCAGATTAGACTTAAGCTACCAATCAATCGTATAGTTAACCGGCAGATTGCAAGGACCCAGCAGAGACGCGCACCCATGACTGACCCGATAAGCTCACCGGACTTCCCGGCCAATAACGACCCTTTTGGTCCGTTCATTGAGCAATTGAAACCGCAAAATAGCCTTTACTGTTTTTCAACCCTTGCCGCCCCCTGGGGGTTAGCCTTACCCGCCATGCCGGGACGTCTGATGCTACATGTGGTAATGAGCGGCAACTGTCTGATCACCACCGAAACATCACAATTAGTCCTATCTGCCGGTGCACTGGTGTTAATCCCTCATGGCAAAGGTCACAGTCTCAAATCTGCCGATAACGTCAGGGATGTGCCGTTTTTTGATTCCGGAGTAAAGCAGCTTTCGCCTAACCTTGAGGTACTGGATATTCCGGGTTCGGGTGAAACCACAAAGCTTATATGCGGTGTGGTGTCTTTTGATCCGCTGATTGGCCATTACCTGCTTGATCAGTTACCCGAAGTGATTTGCCTGGCGGCTGATGATTATCAGGATCTGGCCTGGCTGACATCCACCCTTGAGTTAATCAAACGCGAGGCCACAGACCTCGCCGCTGGCAGTGAGACCATCATTACGCGGCTGGCCGAAATCATGTTAATTCAGTTGGTCAGGTACTGGCTAAACAACGATCCACTGGCAAATGAAGGCTGGTTTGCGGCCATGCGTGATAGCCGAATCGGCGCCGCGCTAAAAGCCATACATCAGCAGCAAGAAGAAAAATGGACGGTAGATAGTCTTGCCGCCATTGCCTGCATGTCCCGCTCTGCCTTTGCGGCACGATTTACCGAACTGGTGGGTACCAGTGCCAAAAACTATCTCACCGAATGGCGCTTAACCCTGGCCTATTACCAGCTTAAAAGCGTTAAAGTCCCGCTTATTGAACTCGCCCTGAATTGTGGCTACGAGTCTGAAGCCGCCTTTTCCAGAGCGTTCAAACGGGTCATAGGCATCTCTCCCAGCCAGGTAGAGCGAAGCACAGCCATATAAATCCGAGCCTCTCCAGCATCACAATCAATATTAGACCAAATAGTACACCCCTCCACCTTAAAGCCATTCATTTAAGGACATACCTACAAATTCAATAGTAGACAGAAAAGTATATTTATCGAAAAAACAATCGCTTCTCAAATTTAAGCGATTTTTCTTACTCCTGGCCATTGCATAAAGTAGACAGATCTGTGTATTTTAAATAACACGAATTGAACGGTCGCTCAAAATCGCCTCAGGTTTATTCACAGTTCCTATTTGGAGAAATGTTATGTCAGTGTCAGGTTTACATGTACCCGCTTCTATCAATGATGCTCCGGCTGCTTCGCAAACCCCGTTACAGGGTGTACTTAAGCAACTCGGCAGTGTACCTAATTTATTTCGTATGATTGCCAACAGTCCGGCCGCTCTTAACGGCTACCTTGAAATGTCTCAGTCACTGGGCAAAGGCGTATTGCCGGCCTCCGTCCGCGAAGCTATTGCGCTACTGGTTGCACAGCTCAACGAGTGTGATTATTGCCTATCCGCGCACGCTTTTCTGGCCGCGAATCTGGTGAAGGTGGAAGACAGTGAAATTACTGCCAACCGCAAAGGACTGTCCCGGGATCGGCAAACTCAGGCGATATTGCAGTTTACCGGCGAAGTGGTTTCACAGCGGGGAAAGGTCAGCCATGACAGCCTGGCCAGAATTCGTGAAGCCGGTTTGAATGACGCCGAAATTGTAGAGGTAGTGCAACATGTTGCGCTGAATATCTTTACTAATTATCTCAATAATGCCGGCCGTGCAGAGGTTGATTTTCCTCTGGTTCACCCTGTGTAAGCGAGGACCAGCACATGAACAGCACCGAACAACCTCGCCCGCCACTGCCGCCATTTACGCTGGCAACAGCAACAGAAAAAGTGCGACTCGCCGAAGATGGCTGGAACAGCCGTGATCCGGTAAAAGTTGCCCAGGCCTATAGTATCGACACCCAATGGCGTAACCGTGCTGAGTTTATTCACGGTCGCGATCAGGCTGCTCAGTTTCTGGCACGCAAATGGGACAAAGAACTTGAGTACAGATTGATCAAAGAACTATGGGCATTTACTGAAAACCGCATTGCAGTGCGTTATGCCTATGAATGGCGTGATGATTCGTCTAACTGGTTCCGCTCTTACGGCAATGAAAACTGGGAGTTCAACAACCAGGGCTTGATGGTTAACCGCCACGCCTCATTGAATGATCTGCCGATCACGTCGCAAGAGCGTTTATTTAAATGGCCACTGGGACGACGTCCCGATGACCATCCGGGTTTGTCTCAACTGGGCCTCTAGCCCCCTGTTGCGGGGCACCACTGCCCCGCTTTTTTTAATTTTAATCGTTATAGCAAGCGTTGTAAGTATGGCATTCAACATAGTTTGGCGCTCAAAAAACAACGTTTTCTATACAGAACTGTTTACTTTTTAAGATAACGGCTGTCACGCTGTGATTCGTTACTGTCTCCCAGCGCTGAGGTTATCTCAACACACCTGTAAACCGGTAAAGAGAGATATCACATGGACAATTTAAGCGGCATTCTTAATCAACATTCATTTGCGACTACCATTAATCACAGCGGCCAGCTTAGCGGCATTAAGCACTTTGGCCAGCATGGCCAGTTACATCTGCTTGAGTCGGGCACCGTGCGGCTAAACCGACCGGGACAGCGCGAAATCCTGATGGATCGCCCTTCAGTCGTTTTGCTGCCCAAAGGCGCCTCACATTATCTGGAATCGATTGGTGATAAACCCGCCAGACTGATCAGTGCCAGCGTTACCTTCTCCATCGCCAGCTCGTCACTGCTGATCAACGCGTTACCGGATATTGTATATCTGCAGGTTTCACCTGAGTGTTCTTTGTCCTGCACAGTGCAGTGGTTATTTAACGAAGTCTTTGAGCAGCGGTTTGGTAAAGACATCATGATCAATAAGCTCGGTGAAATTTTTATGTTGCAGGTACTGCGTCATGCCACCGAACAAGGCAGTTTGCACCAGGGTGCTATTGCCGCTCTTAATCATCCGCAAATGCGCAAAGTCATCGAAGTTATCCATAACCAACCGGGTCATCACTGGACGCTCAATGAGCTTGCAAGTATTGCCGCGATGTCCCGGTCTAAGTTTGCTGAGAGTTTTAAAACCCTGGTGGGGCAAACACCCAACGACTACATCACCGATCTGCGTCTGGCCGTTGCCCAACAGCTGTTAAAGCACAACAAGCCGGTAAATTTTGTCGCCGGAGAAGTGGGCTACGAGCACGGCTCGGCGCTGGTCAGGATTTTTAAGAAAAAGCTGGGGGTATCGCCACGCCAGTGGTTACAACAAAGTCGCGGTAATCAGGCGTCAGTAGTGGGGGCCATGGTATAGCCGCCTGTCGAATCAGAGGATACAGATGGACAACATAGCAAATATCGTTAGACGGATTTCGTTAAAAGCCGAAGTATTTTTCAGTGGAAAACTGTGCGGGATCCAGTCGTTCAGCCACGACGAAAAAGGCCACCTGCACCTGCTTAAGTCCGGTTGCTTAACCATCGTTATGAAAGATGGCAGTAAACGGGTCATCGACAAGCCCTCTGTGATCTTTATTCCGGGCCCGGTTGAACATCGAATTCTGGCAGAACAGTCGGCCGGTGCCGAAATGGTTTGTGCCACTATCAGCATGGAATCAGTGCATCAAAAGCTGCTGCTTGAGGCGTTTCCGCCGCTAATTACCCTGGCACTGGATACCGAGCAATACATCGGACAAACCGCGCAATGGCTGTTTGATGAAGCCTTTAGTCGCTCGGTGACCCGTGGCGTGATGATCGACAAGCTTAGCGAAATCTTTCTGCTTCAGGTCCTGCGCTATATTCTGGAAAACGACCTGGCAAAGGGCGGGGTACTGGCAGCCTTGAGTCATCCCATGATGGCAAAGGTGATCAGTACGATGCACAACCAGCCCGAGGTCAACTGGACAGTAGATTCACTGGCTGACATTGCGGCGATGTCGCGCTCCCGCTTTGCTGCCACGTTTAAAAGTGTGGTGGGTCTGACCCCCAACGATTACTTAACCGATATTCGCATTGCTCTGGCTCAGGAAATGTTACAGGACAACAAACCGGTAAATCTGGTGGCCAACCTGGTAGGTTACGAGCACGGCTCAGCGCTGGCCAGGCTATTTCGCAAGAAACTCGGCATCTCGCCCAAGCAATGGCTCAAACAGCCTGCATCCGGTCACAATGAGCCGCTTAAAACGGCACATCAGTTCGCCACGGATAAAAACGAATAGATACAAAGCGCAGACGATTGGTCGCTTTTGCCCACCCTGGATCCCTTACAGTTATCTCAATGGCAACAGGCCAGAACTTATTGATTAGTTTATTAACGTAGGAAGACCATTGTGAAACCATTAGCCTTAATGTTTGGCCGCTTAAGTGCCATCGCTGCCAACCTGTTTACGCCCTTACAGTCAGTCCTCTCCGTAGCCGGACGACTCTATGTCTCCTGGGTGTTTTTTGCTTCAGGACTGACCAAAACCAATGACTGGGAAACCACCCTCTTTTTGTTTGAATACGAGTACCACGTGCCGTTACTCCCCTTCGCGCTGGCAGCTTGTCTGGCAACCATTGCCGAGCTGCTGCTACCGGTTTTAATCAGCCTTGGCATTGTCAGTCGGTTAAGTGCCCTGGGACTGGGTATTGTGAATGGGGTAGCCGTGATAAGCCTGGAAGAGATTGCTCCTGCCGCCTTATATGGCCATGTTATCTGGGGACTCATTTTACTGCATATCACTGTTTGGGGAGCTGGCAAACTGTCGCTGGATCACGTGATTACCCGCCATAAAGTCGGACCACTGGCAGTTACCCCTACCACAGCGTGAGACATATGCCGTGACCAAGCTGCATTTATCCGGTGAAACACCCCTACCCGGCGCTCCGTCTGTCACTTTAGACAGCGGAGAGCGCTGCATTCCACAGCACTACCTGGCCTATGCCCATACTCGCCAGACCGTCGAACAGGTTATCCGCGATTGCCACTTTGACGATGATTACCTGATCATGGCCGGCGAGGATCAGCAGGGACTATTCATTCAGATTGGTGTTATCGGGTTCGATACTTACCGGCCGCGCCACAAACAAACAAAACGTAAACTGGTCTATGGCCGACGGTGGCGAATCGAACCCCACTTTCCGACTTCTGAACTTATACAAACCATATTTCTGGCCGTCAAAAAAGCCCGCGAACATGAAGTCAGGGAGCGATTTAAACTCACTATCAACGGGCAGCTGAGTGCGCCATTCAGTACCCACCAGGATTTACCTTTATTTGTCCGTCAGGCAGATGCTTTACGCCACCAGCAAAACGGCCAGGCGCTGAGTCAGTTTCGTAGGGAAGCCGTCGCCCTGTGCAGGCAATTGCGTTTTGACCATGCCGCGCTATCCATACTTAATATCGAACAACGCTATAACGGCCAGTTACTGGTGGATATAGCGCTACGCCCGACAGCGCTTGCCGAACTTGCGGAAACACAGAAGCCAAACACATTGAATTCTATCACCGGTTAGCTGCCCATAATGAATGTATCGATCGCAACCGTGCACCGCTGGTTGTTGGTCGTAAACTTCACGCCGACGTTGAGACCCGCCTGAGCAGACACTGCGATATAGAGGGATTTATGCCGGCATCAGCCAACGATACTTAGTCGTTACTTATCGCGCTTACATTACCGGGCAGATTGGGCAACATCCATTGTTCGGCAGCACCACCTAAAGTCTCTTGCCGGCCACTTACCCGGAATTGATCAATTACTTCGCCATAAGCGGCGCCTGATATTAATGCGCCGGCTGAGTATGCAGGGTGAGTAATGACACGGCAATTTGCTTGGCTACCTGAGCCGCATTGCGGTTACTTGTGGTATGGGCATTAACAATTGCGCCATCGGTTAGCACGGCTAACTGTACGGCCAGGTCATGGGGGTCGGCCAGGGTTAAGCCTGACATCAGCTCTTCAATGTACTGGATCACCAGACGCTTATGCATGGCACAAATGACATGCACAGGATGATCCTGGCGCGGATATTCGGCCGACGCATTAATAAACATACAGCCGGAAAACTGTTTTGAGGTGGTCCATTCTTCGATGGCATCAAAATAAGCCAGCACCCGGGCAAATGCCGGTTCGCCGGTTTGCCTGGACTCAAACTTCTTAACCCCGGCTTTCAGCATGGCCATAAATTCCTGATCGCGTCGCTGCAAGGTAGCAATAACCAGCTCATCCTTGGATTTAAAATGATTATACAGCGTGCGTTTCGCTACACCGGCATGCTCGAGCACCGTATCAATACCCGTGCCTTTAATGCCTTCTCGATAAAACAGCTGCTGCGCGGTTTCAACCAGATGCTCGCGCTTGCTTTTACGACCCTGCGTCATATTGTCACCTCAGTAAGTACACCGATCAGTATACATCAATCCCGGACAAACAAAAGGGCCTTTCTAGCGATTGCCAGCAAGGCTTAGGCGGCCATACAAATACACCGAAAAAGGCACAAAATAACTCAGGATCGCTTTGGTTAAATTAAACTCCATCTGCCCTATCACCGCTTCGTACTGATTAATCAGCAGCAGCACGCTACCCACTACGGCAGCCGTTTTTAGCGCCCCGGTTAACTCACTTCGTGATGGCATTTTACGCGGCGTGGCCATTAGTTTGTCAGCGCCTGTTCAATGCCATCCGGATAACGGTGGCCACGATAGAGTATTTGCCCGCTCTGCGACACAATTACGAACACCGGTGTACCAAACACATGGTAAGCCTGACTGATCTGGCTTTCGTGATCAAAAGCCACCGGGAAGTGGATATCGTAATCGCGCAGGTACTGCTGCGCTTTAGCAACTGAATCATTAATCCCCACATTCACTGCCAGTACGTTGATCTGCTCAGAAAACTGCTCATGCAGTTCAACGACTCTGGGCGTCGCCTTTTTACAATACGGACACCAGGTTGCCCAAAAGTACAGTAAGGTAGGCTTGTCTGCGCGCTGCGCAGGAAAATCAAAAGATTCACCGTTCAGTCCGCTAAAATGAAAAGACGGCGCCTGCTGCACTGCCGGCCTCTGTTCCTGTGCTACTGCTGGCCAGTTAACAGCAAGCAGTAATAGGATAATGCCAATTACACGGCTTGTTATGTTTTGCATGATAACTCTACTTCTTTTACTCATGATGATGGTTTATATGACCGTAGTTAACCCGACTTTCTTTCTGTCAGGCCTTGTTGTTAAAGCCGCATAGCAAATGACAAGCTAATGAAATCCAGCCCGGGGTTAGGCTTTTTTACGCCGCCATTGGAATAATGAAAGTAGCGCAGCGCGAGCCGGTACTTATGATCCTCACCAAACTCGTAGCCGAGCCCTAAGCGGTCTTCAAACTGATAATGGGTACTGACATTTTTCCCGGCAAAAGTGGTGTCATCGAGCAGCGATAAACCGATACCGAACTCACCATAGAAGCGTCCCTGAGGCCGATGAAAGAAGGTTTTATGTAGCACAGGCGACAAGGCCACGATAAAGTTAGTGTCATGCTGACGTTCCACACCGTATTCCCAGAAATTGACACTGGTTTCCACATACCAGTACAAGTCATCGCTATAGTCCGTCAGCGCCTGGTGGTAATACTGATAAGCCACTTTAATGCCCTCCACATCACCTTCCCCACGAAGATAATCCACCGCCAGTGAAGCCGCGTGGGCATAATAAGACATGCATAGTGTGAGTAAAAAGGCTGCGAAATAGCGGCCATATCGTCGAAATATTAGCTCTAATTGGGTCACGTCAGACTCCGTTAATCCGGTTTAATAAGTGCCCGCAAGTGTAGAGCGAGGGTAACGGTGAAAATTGCCCGTCCGTATGGAAAAGTTATCCATTTATCAGGCGAAGAATAATGTGCCTGTGACAGGCATAAAAAAGGCGGTGTAGTAGCACACCGCCAAAAGCAGGAGACAATGATTGCCCCCGACAGGAGTCTTACAGGCGTCAGTTCAGGCCTGTCACCCACTCATTACTCAGTGCTGAGGATAGCCATTGAGCAAAATCCAGCGCAGGATAAACATCAATCAGTGCCCCCAGCGTCATACCTTGCTGCACCCCCTCGAGCCACTGATACTCTTCGGCATGAATCACATTCACCTGGGTTGTCCGGCTAGTCTGTGAAATGACGTAAAAACCACTTTCCTCAGTATGCATAACAGCCTCCAGTTCGGCTTTACCCGGGGCACGCCCCGGCGGTTGAGAACGATGTAATTGCCATAGGCCAAACACAGGAAACCGACTGCTGACCAGCCTTAATGAAGGTTGCAAGCGGATCCTGATATCATCCGGTTCGCACTGTGTAAGACGAGTCAATGTTTCGGCTTTCAGCACCGCACAGCGGCTTCGCGAAGCTCGATGAAAAGCCCATTCAAAACTCGCCACATCAGCCAGATAAGGATGATCAGCGTGCAGTTCACTTTCTCGTAGCAATGCTGCCAGAGTTTTACCCCAGTCGGCCCAGTCACCGCTGCAAGGCTTCTCGTGCCTCAACAAACGATGGCCCAACACATATAGGGCCTCCTCACCCAGCATGGTCGCCAACACCGGAAAAGTTACACTCAAACTGCGCACCGCGGTCATCTGCAGGTTTTGCTGATACACCCAAAGCCCCGAGCCATAAGCGCTGTCAGTAAAAGACATGATGTTGGCTAATATTTCTGCCTGATAATCTGCCACAGCTTGTAAGCGACTGCTCATTTGGCAACCTCTAATGTCACCATATCCATTCGCCACCGCGCCTGATGCGCTTCTTCGAGCAACTCTTGCCAGGAGGGTAAATTGTTATCCCATTCAATCAGGGTAGCGGCATGGGGAAATCGCTCATGGGCTTCGTGAAACAATGCCCAGCAGTCATCCGATACCGGCTGACCGTGATCGTCCACTATCAGCATTCCAGGCCCGACAGCAGAACTACCGGCTAGGTGCAGTTCTCTGACCGCGCTGGCCGGCAGCTGTGCCAGCCAGTCGCACGCTAGTGACAGCGGGTTGCCGCGGGAAAAATTCCGGTAATTCACCAGAATATTATTTAAATCCACCAGCAAGCCGCATTGGGTTCTCTCGGCGACCCGGGCCAGAAATTCCGCCTCACTGAAATCGCCAGCGTCAAACGGCAGGTAAGTGACGATGTTCTCTACCAGCAGTTGTCTGCCCAGCGCCTGCTGTACGGTATCTATATTAGTACACAGGATATCCAGTGTGGCTTTATCAAATGTAAGTGGCAGAAGATCGCCGCTATGTACCGGCTCCTGCGCTACTTCGCCCCAGGTAAAACAGGCGTGATCGGAAACCAATACCGGGGCCACCCGGTTTACCAGTTGGACAAACTTGTTAAGGTATTGACGATTTATACCGCTGGCAGAGCCTAACCCCATCGCGGTACCATGAATGCTTACCGCGTAATGTTCGGTAATTTGATCCAGTAACCGACTTGCCGCACCGCCTTCGGCAAAGAAATTTTCGGCATGGATTTCAACAAAATCAAGCGCAGGTGATGGCTGCGATAAAGCCGCCGAATAATGCTCGTGACGTAAACCAACCCCCACCGGAGCAGAGCTGATTGGAGCCTGACTAAGTGGTTTTAAAGCCGCCATCATTGTTCCTCCGCGGTAGGTTAACCGTTACGACGCTTTTCAGCTTCGTAACGCTTTTTCGCTTCAGCTTTCAGCATACCGCCGAGGTCTTCACAGCTGCCTTTAGCTACCAGTTTCCATTCACCAGGGTCTTTGTCCATAGTCGACTGTCCGGCACAGCTATGGGTGCCAGCCAGGTTACCGCAGTCGTTCTGACCGGCGGCCGCGATGCCATAACACTTCTCTTTGCCAGCGGCCTGGGCCGGTGCCGCAACCACGGAGGTTAAAGCCATCGCCAGGGCTGCCGCTGCAATCGTACGTTTGTTAGTCATAGTCATTACCTCGTTAAGCAACTAAGTTAATATGTGAATCAATCCACTGAGTAAGCTCAGCGTAGCTTCCCGACCCCACTTTGGTATCGAGGCGCTTTTCGTGATCAAGCAGAATGAGGGTAGGAACCGCCCGCACGCCGAGGCGGTGGGCCAGCTCAAAATCCTCTTCAGCATCAACCTTTACCACTCTGATGGTGCCGGCGTAGCCTTGCTCAATCATGTTAATGACCGGCGCAATCTGTTTGCACGGGCCACACCATTCGGCGCTGAACCACAGCATTACTAATGGTTCAGGGTATTGATGGCCATTAGCCGTAATGGCCTGAGTACCAACATCCATTGCGCTTACTCCTCCGCGTTGGCATCGGCCACCGATAAGGTTTCAATGCCATCCCAAACCCGGTAAGCGGTTTTCAGGTTAGCCGGGACATCTTCCAGCCACTTTTTCTGAACAGCCTTGTTGAGGTTGAGATACAGCTTGTCGTCTTCGATGTAGAAAGCATCAGGATCGACATCCAGCTTCTTATTGAGAGCCACACCCATTGCGCAGTAGCCACCAAACTGCGGAGCATATTTGGCCGCATTGGCTTTGAACATGTCGCGGTTTTTAGCACTGCTGAAGCGGTAAATAGCCCCTTCGTAAGTCGCGGTATACTTAGCTGCACCTTCAACCGCCTTATGCTGGGTAAAGTAGGCCACCGGGTCGTAGCCGTGAATGGCCACATCGTTTTCAGCAATGTTTACCGCTGACGCAAAGCTCAGGCTGCTAAACAGAATAGAGCCAGCTAAGCCGGCCATTTTTACAAATCGTGAAATTTTCATAGACATTTCCTTAAACCAAAAGTTAAACAGGCAGAGAGCAAAGCCGTTTATGTGTTGCTTGCTGTCTGTGGATATAAGGTAAGAAAATTCACCAGGCAGAAGGAAACAGATGCGCCACAAATTGGCGCTATTCGTCCAAGCCGGTATTTTTTAGTTGATCCCAAAAGGCCTGAGACTCGTTAACAGGGAAAACCCAACAGGCAAATACAATGTTTGGATTATTCAAAAAAGACCCGACTGCAAAACTTCGAAAGCAGCACTCGGCCCTGCTCGAGAAGGCTATGCATGCGCAGCGCAATGGCGATATAAAGACCTATTCAATGCTCACTGCTGATGCAGAAGCACTGTGGCAAAAGATAGAGGAAACTGAGAAATCGAATTAAAGTGCTTTTTGCGGCAGGGCGATAAAATAAAAAGGGCACACCGAAGTGTGCCCGCATTGCTGTTTTTACGGAGAACAAGCAATAAAAACTATTCCTTGAGGGATTGTGCGTAGTCTTTCGCCTGTTGTAACAGGCGCAGCACGTTATTCCCCCAGATATCAGCTAAGTCTGCTTCGGTATAACCCTCAGCCAGTAAGCGCTCGGTGATTTTTGGCAGTGCGGCCACATCCATCATGGTTTCTACACCACCACCGCCATCCCAGTCGGCGCCGACTCCGGTATGCTTTGGCCCGGCGACTTCAAGAATATGAAGGAAATGCTCCATATAATCCTCAAAGGTCGCTCTGACCGCAGGGTGCTCCATATCAATTTGCTTGCGCTTAGCTTTAAGGGCTGCAATTTCGGCTTCGCTCATCTGGGTTATATTCCCCATTTGCCGGAACAACTCGCCGTAGGCTTTGCCACGCTCCGGATCCTGAGGCAGTTCTTTCAGATAAGAGCTATAGGCATTTACATGAATCACGCCACCGCTCTCCACCAGCTTCTTGAGCAGGCTGTCATCCACATTACGCGGGTGGTCATAAATCGTTTTGGTGCCGGAATGCGACAGGATCACCGGCGTTTTGGATAACTCGATCATATCCTTCAACAGGTCATCGTGGGCATGGGAGCCATCCAGAATAATCCCCAGCTCATTGGCCTTTTTCACCAGCTCTTTCCCCAGCGGCGAGAGACCACCGTATTGCTGGCCATCGGGGTCCGTAGAACTGTCACCAAACTGGTTATTTTTAAAATGGACTGGCCCCACCATGCGCAGCCCCATTTTATAAAAAGTCTCCAGCAGACTGAGATCTTCACCCAGCGGGTAAGCATTTTCCATGCTGACATAGACAATCTTTTTGCCTTGCTCAGCAATCATTTTGGCGTCTTCCGGTTCAGTTGCCAGCGCAAACGTGTCGGGGTTAGCCGCGACCATTTTATGAATGGCCATCACCCGCAGTAACGCGGTATCGCGGGACGACTTAAATCCGGCTTCGGTTACCGGCCCCTGCGGCGTGTAAATCACCCAAAAGCCACCATCCAGACCACCACTATTCATCCGCGGCACATCCACCTGGGAGAAATCGTCGGCAAAAGTGTGCGAATGCATTATGTCGAAGCCCGGTTGCACGAGTAGCGCAGGCGTATCGAGATGCGTGTCCATAACCACCAGCGAATCATGCAGTTTAGCCGCATCGGCCGCGGCGAAAGCCGGGCTGCATGAAGCAGCCACAGCTAACGCGCACAATGTTTGTTTAATTTTTATCTTCATTAAAAGTCTACCGTCAGGGTTGCCTGGAAGGTACGCGGGCTAAGTGGACGACCAAATGTTGAGCCGGTAAAGGCAAAAGACATCACTTCTTTGTCGAACACGTTATCGATGTTAAAGCGCAGGCGCATATTTTCGGGCATGCCAAAGTTATTAGGACCACCGATATCTACATAGGCCTGTGCCACCAGGTAGCTGTCCAGCTCAATAGACTCGGAGAAGTCGGTGTAGCGCTTGCCGGTATATTTAGCCGAGAAATTGGCTACCAGCCATTCGGTTGGCTCGTAGGTTACCCCACCAGTCATCAGCCATTCCGGGCTGTCCGGCAACTGGCTACCCGCCGGGTTACTGCCAAATCCATCCACCAACTCTGCTTTTTTATAAGATAAGTTGGCATTGAAATAGAGCTCACGATCAAAGACCTCTGGCTGGAACACACCGCTCAATTCAACCCCGTAGGCCTTGGAAGCCCCTGCATTCACATAAAATGCTTCTGGCTGCCCCGTGGCCGGGTTCATAACACTACTGGCAATTAAGCGATTGTCGAAGCGGGTATAGAATAAGGCAATCGCACCGTTGTAGGTTTCGCGGTTGGTTCTGAAACCAAACTCATAGTTATCGGCTTCTTCTCCCTTAGGATCCGGCGCATCAAAGCCTACGGCGTTATCGAAGATATCGTCGGTACCGGCTGGTAATGCATAGTTTTGCGCGAATGAGGCGAAGATCTGATCGGTTTCATTCAAGCGGTACACCGCACCAACCATAGGTAAGAAGTTGTCGCTGTATTCAGCTTCAACCGACTGAGGACCGTAACCTGGCTGACTGTCAATTTCGTAATCCGCGTAATCACGGTAGCCGTCCAGTGAATAGTCGATGGACAGCGACTTAAAGCCCACCTCCAGCATCAGATTGTCATCCATCATGCTAAAGTTGTCTTTTAAATACAGCTGGGTGGTATCACGTACTGCGGTGTAATCACGTCGGTAATAAGCCACTTCATCCATAATCACATCACCATCTGCACTGCCACCAGTTTTATTCAGGCGCGCTTGGGTACGGTTATAGGTATCGTCTTCAATCCAGCCACCAAATTCGATTTTATGGTCACCCATAAACCAGGTTAAACCGGCAACGATGCCCTCGCGCTCGCCTCCGACGGTAGAAAGACCGTACTGGACACCGCGTGGATGCACTACATCAAGACCTGCTGCGGCCTGACGGGTATAAATCCCCAGGGTATTCGAATAACTGTCTGGCGAGACGCCGTAACCGTCTTTATCTTCGTAATAAGCGGTGACATCAAGTTTAATATCTTCGCTGAAATAGGTACCGAAACCTAATGAGTAGAGCTTATCATCGCGGATATTGATGCGATCTTCGTAATAGCTGGTACAGTTTGAACCGGTGAATACCGGCGTAAAGTCATCGTCATTAATACTGCCGTCGCCATTATAGTCGTATACGTTGCCTGCTGAGCTGATACAACCTTCCGGGATACTGTCGGCATAGCTGTAGTAATAATCGTTGGCGAAGGTAGAGGCCGGTGCAGAAGGTGAATCATAATCGAAGAAATCGTTCGCTACATAGGTGGCCTGGATATAGCTGTCACCAAACTCGTATAATGCTTTGGCTTCAATGTGTTCGCGATCGATGGTACCCGGGCCACGCCACAGGTCACTGTCGGTTTTAGAGCGGCTCACGTAGGCTCTGAAACCGTCGATATCGCCGGTTTCCAGTTTTACGAAAGTCCGTTGTAAGTCGAAATCACCCACGGTGACGGCCACCATACCGCCCATATCCTCAGATGGACGAATGGTGCTGTAAGACGCAATCGGGCCCAAAGAAGCATAGGTAGGCGCGGATACATCACCAGCGCCCGGTGAGGCGACAACAGCACCAAGGTTTTCATTGTCTACATAACGGAAAATAGGGCTGCCGCCAAAAGCGTCGGATCGCCCCATAGGAATACCATCCAGTACAAAGCCCATCTGGCTTAACTGGAAAGCCCGAACCTGCACCGAGTTACCAAACTCATAAAGCCCTAACGCGCCATCAGTCTGTACGTTAAAGCCGGGGAGATTTTCGAGCATCTTTAATCCGGAGATCCCCGACGGTGCCGAAAGTAGTTCGTCGCGGGTAACGGCCAGTGTATTAGTTGCTTCATCAGTGCCTATGGCGATGTCGGTTTGTGAAATACGACGGCCGACGACAACGATTTTCTCTTCTTTTTGAGCTTCGGTTTCGTCACTGGTTTGGGCAGCTGCCTGGGAACCAATCAGTAGCTGGCCAATAACACCAGCCAGTAGGGAAAGTGAAAAGGTTTTGCTTGTGTATTTATGTGCCATATCGTTATTTTCTCAGTCTTGTTTCAGGGAGTTTGAATTCGAGACCGTGTTGTTGTTCTGCGCCCTTCCGTAGACGGTATTCACACAAGCGTTTCAAACCCTGTACCAATTCACTGATTCGACGGCTGTTTTGGGATAAATAACCAGCAGCAACCGACAGTCTGCATAAAAGATATCGTATACAGTATCTTTAATACAATTACTTAACAATCTATTCCTGAGTAATAATCAGCGCTGCACATTTTTTGTGATGAAAAGCTGACCAATTGCACCACTTTAGACAAAAGTATAAGAAGGTATAATCCGTTATCTATCGCAAAAAATTCACGTATAGTGATATCGGGATTTGCTAGCGTATTGATTGGGGATAAGAATGAACAGCACAAAACGGATGTCCACCGGCCTTAAAGTGTTTGCCTGGCTAATGGTGCTTTGGAATGGCATAGGCGTGGCGGCATTTTTCAGTCAGATAATGATGACGCCGGAAATGATTGCCCAGCTTCCAGAGGCGCAACAGGCGGTCTATCGGGACATTCCGGTATGGTCTTACAGCGCTTACGCTCTGGCCGTTTTTGGCGGCTTAATAGGCAGTATCTTACTGGCTCTGGGCAAAAAGCTCGCTTTTCCGGTGTTGGTGATCTCTCTCGCCGGCGTGATTGTGCAGCAGTATTATAATTTTGTGGTGATTGATGCCATAGGTATTATGGGTTGGGGCATTGTGGTAATGCCTGTTATCGTCACCACCATCGCGTTATTACTGGTGTTAATCAGCCAGCGCGGTGTTCGTTCAGGCTGGTTACACTAAAACAATAGAGAGTTTCATGCAGTATTCTGACCGGGCCAGGGCCATTACTCCATTCTATGCAATGGCCTTCGGCGAAAAAGCCACGGCGCTAGAGAACGCCGGACACAGCGTTATTCGTTTAAACATTGGTGAGCCCGACTTTGGCGCGCCGCCAGCGGTTCAGCAAGCCATGCAACAGGCCGTTGCAGAAAATCAGTTACCCTACACGGGGGCACTGGGTGACTACCGTCTGCGTGTAGCCATTGCAGGCTTTTACCAGACTATGCACGGGCTGGAGATCGATCCGCAACGGGTAGTAGTTACTGCCGGTGCGTCTGCGGCACTGTTACTGGTGTGCGCCGCACTGGTTAATCCGGGTGATGAAGTGATGGTAGGCGATCCCTCCTATCCCTGTAATCGCCAGTTTGTTACCACATTCGGCGGTAAGGTTAATCTGGTCCCCACCACGGCTGCCGACAGTTTTCAGGTAACGCCTGCACTGGTAGAACAACACTGGCAGGAAACAACCCGGGCACTGATGGTTGCCACACCGTCAAACCCCACCGGTACAGCGGTCTCTGCCGACGACCTGAAAAAAATGTGCGAGTTTGCCAAAGCCCGCGGCGCGTGGCGGATAATCGATGAAATCTATTTAAACCTGAGTGACGATATCAACGGCCCGCCGCAGTCGGCGCTGTCGTTTGATAACGACGCGATTATTATCAACAGTTTTTCAAAGTACTTTGGTATGACCGGCTGGCGGTTAGGCTGGATGATCGTGCCGGACGACATGGTGGCTGTTATCGAGCGCCTGGCGCAAAACTTATATATTTGCCCCTCAACACCGGCCCAGCTTGCGGCTTTAGCCTGCTTTACACCACCCACCCTGGCGCTTTGTGAACAACGGCGTGAGTCCTTGTTGTCACGACGTAAAATTGTTCTGCAAGGCCTGGCTGACGCAGGCCTCGAAGTTCCTGTTGAGCCTGACGGCGCGTTTTATGTCTATATCGATGTTAGCCCAACCGGCATGTCTGCCATGGATTTTTGTGACCGCTTACTCAGCGAAGCCCATGTGGCCATGACACCCGGCAATGACTTTGGTGTTGTTGGTGGCGATCAGTTTGTCAGGCTGTCTTATGCCACGTCGGAAACTCAGTTGCATGAAGGTCTGGCAAGGATCAAAGCATTTACCGACAAATTGCAACAACGCTGACCCACACAAGTAATTGAAATAAGCCCCGCAGCATTGTTTCGCCGGTTCGTCAGAAAGCAGCGCACGTGGTGTGCTCTATGCTTACCTGATAGATATAACTACCATGCGTGAGAACGAACGGTTATTGAGACTATCGGCTACCATAGTTCACAGTCTGAGCTTGGCCGCTTAGCCTCCGACATGTGGCGCACTATCCGTCTGGTGGTAGACCCCGGCATCCATGCCAATGGCTGGACAGAAGAACAGACTCATCAGCTCTTTAGAGATAACTCGCCCATTTCTGATGGCGTAATGAAGCCAACACCGAGCTGAGCAATAAGTTTGATATCCGGGCCTTCCACGATGTGCTCCTCGGCAGCGGCACGGCCCCTTTGACCAATTTAGAACCCATGCTAGATAACTGAATTGCTGCGGAAAAGCCGCTTAATTCATCATCACCTGACGAAATCGGCATCTTCGCCGCCTTTTTTGATGGCGTCGCTAAATTAGCAAAATATTAAGACCATGAGCTTGTACGCCACCAACAATTGCAGGTAAGGTGGTATAAAATATTCAAAATACAACGACATGAAAATTTCACAGCAGGACCTCGATATTTGTTGTGGGCCCGAAGCCTTTGTCTCGCAAACGGATATCCAACCCGTAACACAACCCATTCACCAGACTTCGCTGTTCTCCTACAGCAAGTTTGAAAACCTCTGCGCCGCGCTGGCCAATGAATACAGCACACCGGTTTATACGCGTGGGCGAAATCCAACAATGACCAGTGTGGAAAAGAAACTTGCTGCCCTTGAGCGGGGCGAAGCATGCAAACTGTTTGCTTCCGGCATGGGCGCTATTAGTGCGGCGATTACCGGGCTGGTAAATCAGGGCGACCACATCATATTTATTAATCAGGTGTACAGTCCTACCATTCAGCTGGCGGAGCAACTGGCACGGTTTGGCGTAACATTTACTTACCTGACCTCGGGTGATCTGGAGCAGCTTCAGGCGGCAATACGTCCGGAAACCCGGCTTATCTGGTTTGAAAGTCCGGCGACCATGACTTTTAAGCGCATTGATATTACCCGGGTGGTGGCCATTGCCCACGAACACGGCATTCTGACTGGTATCGACAACACCTGGGCAACGCCACTGCTCCAGAAACCCATTACCATGGGCGTCGACATTGTGGCCCACTCCTTAACCAAATACATTGGCGGCCACAGTGATGTGATTGCCGGGGCAATAATCACCCGCCACGCATTGCTTAAACAGATTTTTTACCGAACCTTTTTGCTCAATGGCGCTGCAATAGGCCCCATGGATGCCTGGTTAATAGAAAGGGGGCTGCGCACCCTGAGTGTGCGGCTACAGCAACAGGAGGCCATCGCCCTGGCCATTGGTGAGTTTCTGCAGGACCACCCTAAAGTAGCGCGGATCTATCACCCGGCCTGGCAAGAAGATTCGCCGCCAGTCGAGACCAACCCGCTGGCCGGCTACAATGGCCTGATCAGCTTTACTCTGAAGAACCCGGCTTACGATAACGTAACCCGCTTTTTAAATGCCCTGAGTCACTTTCGCCTTGGTGTTAGCTGGGGCGGGTTTGAAAGTCTGGCTATCTCATTACAGCGCCCGGAAAATGCAGAACAGCTGGCCGCTATGAATCTACCACAAGGGCTTATTCGTTTGTCTGTTGGGCTTGAAGCCGCGCAAACGCTGATAGCCGATCTGGAACAAGCTTTTCAGCATGTCTGAACCCGTGTCAGCATCACCTAATGAGCCATTGCCGCTTTGGTTAGCAGCGCTGCCGCTGGTGGTCCTGTTAACGGTTTTCGCTGGTGGCGCGTTGTTTACCGAACTCGGTGTCACGCTGGTGGTGGTAGCAATATTGCTGGCGGCGGTGGTTGCCGGGCTGATAGGTTTTTGCCGGGGCATTAGCTGGCAGTTAATGGAACAAGCCGCCGTAGCCAAGTTTGGCGATGTCTTTCCGGTAGTGCTTATCCTGCTGTCCATTGGCGGCTTAATTGGTAGCTGGATGCTGTGCGGCACCATCCCGTTTTTTGTATGGACCGGCATCCACCTTATTGACCCGGATTATCTGTATATTTCGGCTTTTCTGGCCGCTGCTGTCATGAGCATATTTACCGGCTCGTCGTGGGCGTCGGCCGGCACAATCGGCGTTGCTTTAATGGGCCTGGCCACCGTGATGGGGGCCTCTTTGCCGGTTACTGCCGGTGCAGTGATTTCCGGCGCCTGCTTCGGTGACAAAATGTCGCCCCTATCGGATTCAACCAATATTTCTGCGATTGCGGCCAAAGCCGACTTATATCAGCACATCGGCCACATGGTATACACAGCCTTGCCTTCTTTTTTGATTGCTCTGATAGTGTTTATGCTGGTCCCGGCCGCAAGCACGGCCGATCAGAGCAAATCGTTGTTAGCAACGGCAGCAATGCAACAACTCATCGAAGCCGCTTTCACCCCGGCGTGGTGGCAATTGTTGCCCCCGGCCCTGGTGATCTATGCGATTGTTAAAAAATGGCCACCCGTCATCGGCATTACTTACTCCACCCTGCTGGCTTTAGTGCTTGCAGTACTGGTGCAACCCTTTGGGTTAGAGGATGCGGTGAATGCTTACCTGAATGGCTTTAGTCTTGAAATGTTACCTGCGCCACTGCGCAGTGAGGCAATGGCTAATGAAGCCTTTCTGCAACTGGTTGAGCGTGGCGGATTGTATTCCATGGTAGGCACGCTGGTAGTCATTATTGCCGCATTTTTACTGGCCGGTGCCATTCAGGCCAGCGGCGCGCTAAATGTGTTAATCCAGGCGATGCTCCGGCGGGTGAAAGGAATTTTTAGTTTGGTGTTAAGCACTATGGTAAGCGGCATTACTTTACTGTCACTGACCAGTCACGGCGGCGTGACCAGCTTAATTATCGGTAATCTGTATCAGCCCGGGTATCGGGCCAGAAAGCTGGCACCGGTTAATTTATCCCGCAGTATTGAAGATTCCGTGACCCTGATGGATCCGGTATTGCCCTGGACGGTTTCCGGCTTATTTATGGCCGCCACGCTGGGTGTGGCGACCGTGGATTATTTACCCTGGGCATTGTTTTGCCTGGGCGGCCCGGTGTTCTCATTACTGTGGGCCGGGCTATTACCACGCTCAGCGGCGATAAAACACCTGCCTTAGAATTTCAGTAAAAAGGCGGTATAGCCGTAAACGGTATCGTCCGGGTAATCGCCCTGGGCAAACGCATCGCCTTTAGCCATGTAGGCACCACCAAACTCAAGGCGGAACTTAGGCAGCAACTGGTGACGCCAGCGAAACTCAATCTGATTACCTATTTCACTTTCACCACCCACCGGGGTTTTCTGGTAACTAAAATTTAAATAGCGGATCAGCAGGTTATCTTTCTTGGTAAATTTACTCACCATTTTAAGACCCAGTGATACCAGGTTGCGCCGTGGCATGGTGCGGTACACTTCGGTAGGCCCAAAGTCAAAGCGGCGTACAGCGTAAAGTGCGTCAAAGTTGGTATTTTTTCCGTCATTGCTGTCGTTATCACCACTTATCAGGTCGACAATAGCCTGCAGCGAAGTGGTATCGGTAACCATCTGACCAAACGCACCATGGAATAACCACGCCTGGTGGTCGATTTCGGTAACATCACTGGGCGAGGTAGACTGATGACGGGTACCAGACTGCACGATAACCTCTGCATCCGCACGCCATTTGGTGTCTTTAGGTAAGGTATAGTGCGCACTCACCGTTAGGAATTCACGGTTGGCAGTATTCAGGTCCGGACCATCTTCTTCGTCAAACCAGTAAGTTTGCAGTTGCCAGGTTTTATCGGCAGAGCTGGCATACACACCATACATAGCCCGTTCTGAATACGACTTATCAAAGCCTCGCTCATTAGCATCGATACTTGCCGCATCGCCGGGTAAACGGGTCACCGGCAGTAAATAAACAGCGTTAACATTCCAGTCGTTCCATTGCCATTCACTGACTACCCCATCGAAGGTGTTCATGGCATTTCTAAAATACCCGCTGGAAATAACCCGGCGGCTGCCAAAGTCGAGAATAAACCGGCCAACGCTTAGCTTCTGCATGTTCAGGCCCCCATCATTCTGGCTGTCACCCAGCCATGAGAAGTTAAACTGTACAGGCTCCAGCGTATTAACCTGGGAACGACCAAGAGTGGGGTCGTCATTATCAAGGTAAACCCGGGAGTCAGCTAATTCGCCGAGTAGTTCGAACTGCGACCATTTCATCACGGTTTTTACCGGCAGCTTTGAGGACAGGCGCTGATTGTGCTGATGAAAACGATCGTCGGTAGTCGGAAACAGCGGGTTAGTGATATTTTCATAGCGTAAGGCCCACTGCCCTGACACATCAAAAGTGGGCGATTCGGCTAACACCAGTGGTGACATGAGTGAAGCAGCACATGCCACGCTGAGCATACTGGCGAATTTTACATACAGTTGTTTCATAGGTGTCTCCAGTTTCTCTCACCTGGGAATTTATAACGTTGGTTTTGATGTGAATTGGCGTCAGTTACATCACGTTTTAAAACGACTGACTTTTTGTCCCAGTTGTTGGACGGTGCCGTTAACACTGCCTGCAATATCCCCGGTATCCTCAATGGTTTTGAGGTTTTGCTGACCCAGGGTATTAAGGTTGGTGACATTGGTATTGATATCGGTTACCACCTGGCTTTGTTCTTCGGTGGCTGCTGCTATCTGGTAAATAGTTTCGTTGGCATCATTCACGGCTTCATTGACCTGATCAAAAGCCCGTGCCAGTTGCTCAGAAACAGCTACCACAGAGTCGACCTCACTGGCACCGCGCTCAATTGCATTCACTGCATCATTTACGCTGTGCTCCAGGCGACCAAGCATTTCGTTGATATTTTCTGTTGATTGCTGGGTGCGACTCGCCAGGGTTCTGACCTCATCGGCCACCACGGCAAACCCTCTTCCCTGCTCACCGGCGCGCGCAGCCTCAATGGCTGCATTCAGTGCCAGCAGGTTGGTTTGCTCTGCGATACCGCGGATAACATCCAGTACCGCAATAATGTTCTGGGACTCTTTGGCCAGACTGGAGATAACGTCGTTAGCGTTACTGATAGAGTCTGAGAGGTTAGACACATTTTTCACTGAGTCACTAACCACTTGCCTGGATGACGTACTGATTTCTGAGGCGACCTTTACTTTCTCCATGGCGCCCTGACTGTTACTGGCCGTATCTGCCACCACATGGCTTAGTTCGTTAACCGCAGTCGCGATCTGGTCGAGGTTATCATTTTGCTGATGAGATGCAGACTTCACAGTATTAGAGGCATCATTTAGATTAGCTGCGGCGCTTTTCAGGTTTTCGGTATCCTACTGGATCACCACAATCAGTTCCTGGAGATTTTCCATAAAGCGGTTAAACGTTTTCGCCAGGGTTGCCAGCTCGTCTTTGCCACTGCTGTCTAAACGACTACGTAAATCGCCATCGCCCTGACTGATATCGCGCATTACATCAATCAGCGTATTCAAACGATCAGTCACCAGACGAGGGCCATACATAATGGATAACGCGCTTACAATTAACACAATGACCAGCACTACCAGCAACATAAACTGATTGCTTTGTGAGGATGACTGCATATCCGCCGCAAGCTCATCAGCAGCGTTTTTCATTGCCTCGCCAAAGGTATCGTAATGACTTCTGACCTGCTCAAAATTATCAATCAAACTGGCTGAACGCAGTGCATTGGCGGCTTCAATATCGCCTGCCGATACCAGCGACACAACTTCGTTGGCATCTCTTAACCAGTTGTCATAATCGCTCTTGAATTGAGTACTGCTGCCCACATTCGCCGCTTCCTCCTGCACCATATTACGTGCCTGGTTCATACGGTCGAGGGCTTGTTGGGCATTATCTCTGAAGTCTGAAATTTCCGCATCAATGGCCTGACCGCGCATGCCGGCCCGGATAATAGCGTCCTGCAAGGCCGTTTGTGCCTGATACAAATCCCTGTCGGCATTAAGCGTGAGGCTGACAGCATTCAGATAACGCTTCGCAATTTGCTCAGAATCATCACTCAGCTTACTAAGAGAAAACACAGAAATAACCGCTACAACACACAATAATGCTGTTACGACGACGAGAGGAAAAGCAAACTTACTTCTTATGGAGAACTGGCTGAAATCAATCATGGGCCGCCTCAAACTACACAAACGCTATACTTGCTCAAAGCGTGGCACATTATTTTTTTTTGCAAAAAAACAGCATACTTTCACACCCAAGTACCTAATGTCACATTTGTCACAATATACACATCTGCACGAATTATCGGATTTATTGGCGAATTGTCAACGAAAAACTGCACACAACTCGGACAATTCAGCCTTTAGTATAAGAAAAGATAGCGTGCTAAGAAGTCGAAAAAATGCTTTAAAGCACTTATTTATATGGGAATATGTGGATTACGGTAGGGAAAGGAAAACTTTCGGAAATATATACATATTGAGATTGAGTCAACATGTATGACGCGATAAATTAGGTATCAGTTAGTTTTTCATACCTAAACAGCTTGCTACCTTTCAATTAAAAAACCCTGCTAAACATAGGGTTAATTACTTCCTCAGGTCATCCAGCTAAGTGAGCCTGATATCAGTGTTATGTGACCGCTCTAACTGACCCCTTGCCAAACCTACATTTTAAACTTGAATCCAACCCCTCGTGAATTTACATTAGCCGCAATGAAGTAGTATTGAGTGAAGTATCTCTTTTTCATGGCTAAGTTTGTTGTTTTTCTTTGGCTTATCAGCCTGCCTTTTAGTGCGCCTTTTGCTGCTGAGGTAATTAAACGTTCAGAGTCGGGGTTGTGTCACGACAAAAACAGTCAGTGGTACGAACGCCCCCGAAAATTTACCGCGTACGCTAGTATGCAAAATTGCCTGGCGGCCGGTGGCAAAGCCTATTCGGGATATATTACTCACACACAAGCCACCATTACCGAAGGCTACAAGAGAGACCTGTTTCCTCACTGGTTAGATGAGGATGGGAATTGCCGTGACACCCGCGCCGAGACACTTATCCGCCAATCTCAAGTACCTGTAGCCTTCGCCGGCGGCGCAGGATGTCAGGTTACCAGTGGACGTTGGTACGATCCGTACACTAACAGTACCTTTACCGATGATGACGAACTTGATATCGACCACATCGTGCCGCTCAAATGGGCCTACGAACATGGCGCCGATAAATGGCCTGAGCGCATCAGAGCCGCCTTCGCCAACGACACTCTGAACGTTATTGCCGTAAGCCTGTCGGCCAACCGTTCAAAAGGCGCCAAAGGCCCCACCGAATGGATGCCCGCCAATCAGAGCTTTCGTTGTCAGTACCTGCAGCGTTTTCAGGTAGTGACGCAAAAATACCAGCTGGCATTTACTGCCCGCGAGAGCCGTGTACTGTCGAGACAGTTTTCAAGCTGCTCACGCCCGGGGTGAACCCGGGCACAGGGCATATAAACACTCAGACCACAACACAAAAGGTCACGAAACCTCAACTCACAGGTAGTATCTTAAGTGATGTGGGGTGCAGGCAATTTTCATCATCATTATGCAATGGCGTATTATAGAAGAGGCGGTAACAACTGCGGTAATCAGTGCTCAGGAGCAATTATTAATTGAAACCGACAACGCCCTCTATCAGGCAAAAAACCGGCAGAAACAAGATCATAACCGGTCCAGTCTGGGCTGGCGATTTGGCGGCCCACAACATAAGTAAAACTCCCATTGAAGAAAGCTCATGCTCTGAGACCGACGCACGCGAAGTGCTACTTCGCTGACTTTTAAGGGATACTTACTCTTTTGTCGGTGACTAAATCCCTCTGGATAATGAGCCACCAATACACCCGAATTGATCCACACAGAAGGCATGCTCAATCAACTGGCCATACTCTGGTATTCGCGGTACGTCGGCTGCCACCGCACGTAGAAAAACACTGACCGGCAAATCAGAAAACATCAGGCAACATCTGAATCAGCAGATTGCCCGACGACATAAAAAGTAGAGAGTGATAGACTAGCCAAAGCAAACAATAATAATTATCATTTACATGTGCATTGTAAACCCGAAAAAAAACACGAAGCCTTTATGCTTTGATAAGAGCCTATTGTGGCATTGGACTTTTACTATATGACCGTATCGCATAGCGCTCATATAGTGTTAAAGCATTTGTCGGGACAATCAATTATTGAAGAGGATTTTCAAATGTCAGGAGTTCGCATACTGATAATCGAAGATGACGTGACACTTAGTGATCAGGTTTGCCGGTTACTCATCCAAAAAGGTTTTCACACTGCACAGTGTTTTGACGGTGAGAAAGGCTTGCTGACTGCCCTTCGCGAACGATTTGACTTAATCCTCCTGGATATCCTGCTGCCCTCGTTAAATGGCCTGTCTTTGCTCAATCAGCTACGACAAATCAAGCAAACACCGGTAATGATGATTACTGCATCCGGCGCCGAGCAGGAACGTATAGAAGGGTACAGAAAAGGGGCTGATGACTACTTGCCGAAACCCTTCAATTTTACCGAAATGATGCTGCGCATTGAGGCGTTGCTTCGACGCAGTAAAGCCAGTCTTTCGCCACCACAATCAAACGCGGTATTGCACGTCGATCAATTACTGCTGAACCGTGTGCAACAAAGTGTGAGCTTTAATGAACAACAAGTGGAATTAACACCGATTCAATTTAAATTGCTCTGGGTATTGGTCGAGAACCAGCAAGAAGTACTCAGCAAGGCGTTCTTGTATCAAAGCGTCCTTGACCGCCCGTTTAGCCGTTACGACCGCAGTCTGGATATGCATTTGAGTCGGGTACGCAAGAAGCTTGTAGACGCTGGTATGCTGGCTGATCGATTAGCAACTGTGCACGGCAAGGGCTATCGATTTCAATGAAAAATAAACTGTTCTGGCGTTTATGCACGTTTATTTGCCTGGGCACGGTGTTGCTGTTCTGGGCAATCGACTGGCTTACCAACCACACCGAAACCAGCATGAGTTTTATCGATCAGCACTATCAGCAACAGCTGTTCGATTATGGAAAGAAAGCAGAAGAAATCCTCGTAAACGAAGGCGAAGAGGCGCTAGCGAAGTATATAGCAACACTTCAAGCAACCGAACAGACCTGGGTCGCGGTTGTCCGCTCTGATATCACGCCATTTGCCGGTACAAGTATGCTACCGGCTTTCATAGAGCGGTTTCAATATGGCCGTAGCCCGGAGTGGAAAATTCATTTGTATTTTGCCGAAAATCCGGTAATGGAAGTGCCTTTTGTCGACAAATCCACTCACTTCCTTATTCAGCTTCCGCAGCGAATGCGACCAGGAGATATGCTTATAACTGTTCGCCTGTTACTGCAAATCGCGCTCCCCCTAATACTGCTCAGTGCACTCAGCTACTTACTGTACCAGCATGTAATGGGGCCCTTAAAGCAGCTTGAAAAAGCCACCAATGATTTTAGTAAAGGCTTACTCGATGTCAGGGTGACGCCGGCACTATCCGGGCGAAATGATGAGCTCACCAGGCTGGCGAATACCTTCGACCAAATGGCAGAGCGAACCAGCAGCCTGATAGTAAATCAACGAAGCTTACTGGCTGATTTATCCCATGAATTACGTACACCGCTGACGCGAATCGACATGGCTCTGGACTTTGTTGAGCAAGGGATCAGCCCTGAACAAGCATTAGAGCGTTTGCGTTACGAAGCTGCGACTATGCGGGAGCTGGCAGAAGATACGCTGACCTACGCCTGGTTAGACACCGAATTGCCGAGCTTGCGTACAGACAGTTTCGATTTAACAGAACTATTAAACGTGATCTGCGATGACGCCCGCTTTGAATACCCCCATCAAACCCTCAATTGTCAGTTACCCGACACCGCACCGATAACGAATAGCAGTCAATTGGCTTTGGGTCAGGCAATTGAAAACATTATTCGCAATGCGCTCAGGTATACGCCTGCAGAGGGCGAGGTACGCGTGCTGCTAAAGCGCACTTTGGATCATTATTCGATAGTTGTTAGTGATGAAGGAAAAGGCGTGCCTGACGACATGCTAACGGATATTTTTAAACCGTTTTTCCGGGTAGATAAAGCCCGTTCCTCGTCTAACGCACCATCGACTCATGGCGAAAAAAGAACGGGGTTCGGGCTCGGTCTGGCGTTGGCACAACGTCAAATCACCGCGGTTGGCGGTACAATTCACGCCTCAAATATCACAGATTCAAACAACAACAAGCAAGGCCTGAAAATGCAAATTATGCTACCCGCTTAGCGCTTTTTTGCTAAAGGTATAAGGCGCCGGTAGGCAAGTACGCTGCCGGTGTACACCAGTAAACAAGCCAGTAGTGAAACCAACCCCGCCACTGTCTGACCAACAAAACCAAAGTATTCACCGGTATGCAAAAAGCGCGCAGTTCCCCATGCTTGTCCGCCCGCAGACCAGTCTGATTTTCGCAGTACCCCGGTAATGCTGGCATCGCGGGTATCGAGGTACAGCGAATAAGCCAGCTCTTGTCGGTGTCCAATACTCTTGTCGATATAGAAGCGCGCGACATGGGATTGCTTACCAATTTCCATCCACATGGAGTACCAGTCCTGATAGCCATGCTCGTCTGCGTGTGTTTTAGCCAGAGCGAATAATTGCTCGTATGACACAAGATCACCAGCCAGACTCTCAGGCTCAGGATGCCGCTCTCTCGCTGGTACCTGTTCACCAAACGCGCCGTATAGCGCCACATTTGCCCACTTAAAATGAAACAATGTGGCGGTAGAGGCAATCACCAACAGTGCCGGTAAGCTCCAAATGCCAAATACCAGGTGCCATTGGCGGTGTTTGTGAGGGCGACTCAGATACTGCTTAGGTAACCAGGCTACTTTTTTTAAGTGTACAAAAGATAGGCGCTTGGGCAACCACAAATAAATGCCCGAAATCAGTAAAAACAGAAACACAAGATTGGCATAACCATTCAATGTTTTACCAATGACTTTATATTCGCCCTCGAGCAATAAATACCGGTGTAAATCAGTGACGAAATGAAAGAATTCACCGACTACCCCTTCCCCCTCTCTTAATACCTCACCGGTGTAAGGGTGCAGTAAATAACTGTGCATGCCCGCCCAGGCCGGAATCGCAGCCCCTTCACGGTTAACCCAGCGTACAAATATATGAGGCTCATCAGGGTGCAGACGTTGCAGCGTAGCAACCACCTCATCCGTACTCAGGCGAACTGCGTTAGAATCAGGGTCGACGCGATACGACATTTCGCTGAGTTCTTTAAACTGACGCTCATAAGTTAATAACACGCCGGTTGCCGACATCATGAAAATAAAGATCGCACTTAGCACCCCTACCGTCAGGTGGGTCCAGAAGACCCATTTTTTAAATGACATGGTTTTCACTGTGCAAGTAGCTGTGAATTAGAACGCATAGCTAACAGACAGGCGAATATCTCTGCCGGCTTCGTAAGGCCCTCTGACGCTGGTGAAGACCTCACTGTAATCACCCACACTGGAGTGGTCGAGATAGAGCTTGTCAAACAGGTTCGTTACCGCCAGGTTCACCTGAAGCGACTGGCTTACTTCCCAACTGCCGTAGATATCAAACAAGGTATAACCCGCTTTATTCAATTTGTATAAGGCGTCTGTCCAACCGTTTTCCAATGCCTGATGCAGGGTATCAATGTTGATATCATCTACGTAAGTTAAATTAACACCCACGCTGATTGCTGCTGTTGCTTGATAATCAGCCCCCAACACCCAGGTGTTGCCACGACTGTTCCCAAGACCAACAAATTCATACCCGTTTATATCGATGGATTTGTAGGGAACGCTATACAAGTCGCTGCGTGGTGAAAGTTCCACATCGACGCTGGAAAAACCGGCATAAATATCAATCGAATCCCAACGGTATGCCAGGTTAACCTCAACGCCCGACGATTCCAGTTCGCCAATATTATTGTAAACCGCATTGCCTGGATAACCGCTGAAGATGACATCGTCGATAACAGACTGATAAACACTAAACCGGGCTTCCAGGTTGTTCGCACTGTATGCGGCAGAAGCTTCAATATTGGTCACTTTTTCAGGTTTAAGATCGTCCGCCACCACCGGAATATCTTCGCCATCGTAAAGGTACTCATCGATAGTAAAGCCATCGCCAATTTCTTTGCCCCTGGCGGCCTGAGCAAACCCAAGGCCAAGTGTCCAGGCATCAGATAACTGATAGGATAAGCCGGCATTCAGGCTAATTTCGTTGTCATCCAGATCTGCGGCTGTGTCTGTCACAGGATCACCGTAGTATTCGTCTAATAAAATCCGCTGTTGGAAGTCATAGCTGTCATAGCGCAGCCCGTAGCTAAGCAATAGCGCTGGCGTAATCTGGCTGTGTGCCTGTGCATATATCCCAATCACACTGCTCTCTTCGGTATTCTCTACTGCGCCGTCTGCCGGGCCACTCTGAACTTCATCTTTGCGATAGTCGGTCCCGTACACAAAGGTATGATCTGTCGTTTCTGTGGTATTTCGGATATCAAAACCCACAGTGTCGATATCAGCCAGCCAGTCAAACCGACCGCCTCGAAATGCTGAACTGGTAGAGTAAGCTGTTGCTTCCAGGTACCCTAAAGCACTGTGATCCCAACGGTAATTCGCAACATAGGTGTCACGTGATGCTTTGCTCGGGTATAGCGGTGCACCTTCCAATACAACCCAGTTAGGGCGGGCCGAAAACGCGCCTTCTTCTTCACGTTGCTCAACGCTGAGAGACAAATAGTGACGCTTTGCTAGTTCACCGCTTGCCTTTACAAACAACAGGTCCTGATCAGCGGCGGTGCCGTAAACTTTATCGCCATTGCCGTCTTCCATGTCATCGCGATCGACAGTGCTGTAGTACCCCAATAGTCCCCAGGTGTCTGAAAGGCTGCCGTAAAGGCTGCCGCTGTAACGAGTGCCGTCATTGGAAAAGTAGCTGGCTTTTACTTTGCCGCCGAACTGCTCGCCTTGTGCCAGTAAGTCTTGCGCGTCTTTGGTTTTAAACCGAATAGAGCCGCCTATTGCGCCTGGCCCGCTAGTCGCTTCTCCAGCACCGGCCTGCACGTCAATTTGCTTGAGTAAGTCTGGGTCCAGGGTTACACGACCAATGTGATGGAACAGTGTGGAGGTTTGCTGTGCGCCATCAACAGTGACATTCAGATAGGCATCTTCAAGACCGCGTACATAGATTTTCTGGGCTACGCCCACAGAGCCACCCACGCTAACAGACGGAGACTCTCGGAATACATCGGCTAAATCATTGGCCTGAAACTGTTCGATATCCTGAGCAGTAATACTCAAATTGGTAGATGCCCCCACAACAGCAATATGCTCAATGGCTTTTTGCTCCTCGTTTGCATCCAACTCTGCGGCAACAACACCTGACGCCAGTGAACACACAGCACCAGCTAATACTAAATTTTTCAAGGGAATGTCCTTCTGACTCTACGACTTAGAAATAAGAAGCATTCTCATCTTCATGTCCAACAAAGGACAGTACTTTTACAACTGTTACATTCTGTGCACCAAACCATTAAGTGAAAAGGAAATCGTAAACCTGTAGCGTAACTTATCCGCCCCCATAAGCTTTTAACGTGGCGTTTGAGTACCACTTAATCTGTATGCCTGAATCGCCAGACCTTCACACACAGAGTTAAAAGCGTCATTTTCGAGCAGCGGTAACCCTGCCAGGAGCCCATTGGACAGTGTGTCGCGCAGAACAGGTGACAAACTCATACCACCTGTGATCATAACCACCTCTGGCTTTATATCGGTTTGAGCCAAACACTCTTCTATTAGACGAATCACCTTACTCAGCCAGGATTTCATTGACTGAGCTAACATCTGATAGTCGATACTAATGCTAAAATCAGCCTCTACATAGGGCAACGGCAAAGTAATTTGTGCTTTCGACGACAGCAGCTCCTTCGCCATCCGCGCTGAGTTAACTACTCTGGCCGAAAGCTTCTCTTCCTGAGTAATCAGCAGTCGCTCAAGCAGTTTAGGCTCTTTAACAATCGACATGGTTTGCATGATTTCCAGCCCGTATTCATCTGAAAAGAAACGAGTGAGCTTGGGAATATCATCAACGGCGCACATATCAGAAAAATAGGTGGGCGGCACAGGCAGCCCGTTTTGCATCGACAGCCCCTGCCCCAGATGCGGCGCAATGGCTTTTAGCACCAGATTTTTATCGCACTCCATTCCGCCCAGGCGCTTGCCCGTAACGCCGAGTACCGGGTTGTCGTGCTGCTCTGGCTGCGCTGACTCAGGGCCTAATCGGATACAACAAATATCGGTTGTCCCGCCGCCCACATCCACCACCAGCGTGGTGGTTTCTCTCGCTAACGTGCGTTCAATTTTGTAGGCAGCCGCGATGGGCTCTTCAAGGAAGCTAATGTTGTTAAACCCGGCCAATACAGCAGCTTGTTGCATAATACTTATCGCTTGCATATTGCCGGTCTCTCCGCGTGTTCCGTGGAATTTGACCGGCCTGCCAATTACCGCCGTATCGACTGCTTGCTGAAGTTGTGCTTCTGCACACTGGCGAAAATAACCAAGCTGCTTGGCAATCATTCCAACAAACGCTTCCTGCTGCTGGCTGTCTAAGCTCGCGCCCAGGAAGTTCTTTGGTGAATAGATTAACCGGCCCTTCTCCGGTGTGGCCAGAAAACGTCTGAAGCCTTCTTCACCAAAGGCAAAAGTACCGGTTTCGACTAACTGCTTGAGCGACAAATTCTGGACGGTGAGATCTTTCAGCAGTAATTGAATGGCGCGCTTTTGTAACCCAGGGCGGTCGTGAAACTGACCGCGCAGGCTTTCTATTCTGTCGCTATATACCTGTTGCTCGTTAGGATCCTGAGCTTCATAAAAACGCTGCTTTTCTTTTTCGATTTGCTCACCGATAACTCGCTGTAGCTGTGCCACTTTGGCTTCGACAATCTCATTGGGCGGCGTGGGCAATTCGTCCGGGTAATAAATAAAAATCGACGAGCGAATTTTATTCCCGTCTTTTACCTGAGGATCGAGTTTTACGTGGGAGTGATGATTACCGTCAAAAAATACCACTTCTGAATTGGACGTACCGTAATCAATACCTATTGCCGCCATGCTTTGCCTGTATTACTGAGATTAACGTTTTGCTCTATCAAGTATGTGAGCTTGTACATGCTCATTATTGTCGGGGATCATGACGGACTGATAATAAAGTGCAATCCATTTTTCTGCATTTTTGCTCAGTAAAAGCGAACCCATTGGCTAATATAGTTGTGTCATCGGCCAGCGTGTTGTCACCGATGGATTGATACCATTGGTCGGTAGGCAGCGGGGGAACAACCGCGGTCCCCACACAAAAAATGGCAAGGAAATCTAGTCAACAGATGGGTATTACCGTCATTCCGCACCTAATTAACTGATTTATTTTTCTTGACACCGATCCCCCATTTTGATCTATTACTCATCTTTGGGTGCAGCAAAATGGCTATTTCTACTACCTCCCTATCAGGGTTAACTATCAAACGCATGGACCATCTTGGTTTAGTATCCGGTATGTGTCGGGAGCTTGGTATCGCTAAGATGATTGACGCGGTTATCCCAAAAAACAATGAGCATAAGGTGACTCATGGAGAAGCCTTTGTCGCCATGCTTCTCAATGGTTTGGGTTTTCACAGTCGCACCCTACACATGTTTGCAGATTTTTTCGCTGACAAACCCACTGAACGCCTGATTGGTCCGGGTGTACAGGCCAAGCACCTGAATGATGATGTACTTGGTCGGTGTCTTGATGCCCTCTATGAAGCAGACGTGTCGTCGCTATATCAAGTCATGGCTGAGCGAGTGGTCGACACGCTGGGGTTAGCCAGTAACGCTGTGCACCTGGATATCACCAGTTTTCATGTCGATGGTGAATACGCTGTTGATGAACAAGATAGCGAGACTAAACGCATTGAGCTGGTTAAAGGTTACAGCCGGGACCACCGGCCAGAATTAAACCAGGTGATACTGGAGCTGATTTGTGAAAATCAAGCCGGTATCCCTGTCTATATGCAGGCTTTAAGTGGCAATACGAATGACCAGAAAGCTTTTGCAGAAGTCACCCGTCACCATATTCAGTGTTTAAAGGCCGCACAACAATGCCGATATTTTGTTGCCGATGCGGCGCTTTATACTGAAGAATCTATCACTGCCCTGGCAACACAGAACCAATTGTTTATCTCACGAGTCCCCATGACCATCAAAGACGCCAGGCAGCACGTAAGCAACGTGACGGAAGCCAGTCTCACTGCCATGGGTAACGGTTACCACGGTTGTTGGGTGGATGCAGACTATGCCGGAGTGAAACAGAAATGGTTGATTCTGCGCAGTGAGCAGGCGACTAAACGGGAGCAGCAGACACTGGCCCGCAATTTACTTAAAAGCAGTGAAAAAGAGCACAAGCAATTTATTAAATTGTGTAAGCAACGCTTTGCCTGCCAGACCGATGCCGAGACGGCAATGAAAGTCTTTAGCAAGACGTTAAAAACAACCCGCATCAGTGAGTTTGACTGTATAGCCCACCCCGTGTTCTTAGGTAAAGGTCGCCCCAAAAAAGGACAACAGCCAGCATACTATGAATACCAACTCGATGGGCTGATAGCCACCTGTTTGGATAAAGTTGGAATAGCTCAGGCGCAAACCGGGATGTTTATCCTCGCAACCAATGATTGTAGCGGGGAACTCAGTATGCAGACAGTGTTAGATACCTACAAATCCCAGCAACATGTTGAGCGGGGATTTCGTTTTCTCAAAAGTCCGGAATTTCTGACATCCTCACTGTTTCTAAAGAAACCGGAAAGGATTGAAGCGCTGCTCATGGTGATGACGTGCAGTCTGATGATATACGCCGCCCTTGAACACCGGATCCGAACGTCATTAAAAGAAAGACAACAATACTTCCCTGACATGAAAAAGAAACCGTCCCAGAAGCCAACGGCACGATGGGTATTTCTGTGTTTTAGTGGGATCCACGAAGTCAGCATTGGTGACTCTCCCCCCGTAATCACAGACAAACAGGAGCGCCAGCAGGTGATCATTGATGTACTTGGCACATTATACCGTAAGCGATCAATTTAGACCGTCTTTTCCCGGCGGAGCTACCCCGTAAAATGGTCCCCGTAGATTTTACTCACGGAGACTTAATCGATGGCAACAAAAAGACGTACACGCGAGCAATGGCAGGTATTGGTTGATAAGCAAGCAGCAAGCGAACTGTCGGTCAGTGAATTTTGTGCACAGCATGCGTTAACAGTATCAAACTTCTATCTGTGGCGTAAAAAACTGAGCGATGATAGCCAATCGCTTGCGCAGCAAGATAACTGGCTTGCCTTTGATATGCCAGCAAGTGCGAACCAGAGCGCAGGCTCTGCCTGGGAGATTGAACTGGCATTACCCGGTGGTGTGGTGCTGCGGATGAACCGGGCTGCCTGATGTTACCCTTATCCAATGGGCGTATTTGGCTGTATACCGGAAATACGGATATGCGCAAACAGTTTGATGGGCTGGCGGCACTGGTACAGGGCAAACTGGGGATGCAAGCGCATTGTGGTGACTGGTTTGTGTTTATCAATAAGCGCCGCACCCAGCTCAAGGTGTTGTATTACTACCAGGGCGGTTATTGTTTGTGGAGTAAACGGTTAGAAAAAGGCACCTTCGCCAAAGTGACTGACGGCAAAGCAAAAACCTCTCTCAACAGTGCCCAGTTACAGTGTTTGATTGATGGGATTTACTGGCAAAAAGGCAAACAAAACAGACGATTTAATTAACTGATTTTGTTATAATTTACGCCATGAAAACGTCCTCAGACAATCCCTCAAAAGATGCACAAATTGCGGCTTTATCCGATGAAGTTGCACAATTAAAGCATCAACTCGACTGGCTTAAACGCCAGTTGTTCGGGCGTAAGTCTGAAAAGGTGTTAGTGGATAATCCGGCGCAGAGCAGTTTGTTTGATGAGGGTGAGACACACGCCTTACCGGCAGACACCAAACCGGTGAAGGCCCATACCCGTTCCTCACAAAAGCAACGTCGCGACTCGGATGTGAATGATGAAGGCCTGCGTTTTGATGAGACGGTGCCTCAGCTGATTATTGATGTGCCTGCGCCTGAGTTACAGGGGGCGGATGCCGACCAGTATGATGTCGTGGATATCAAAGAAACCCGTCGCTTAGCACAACAGCCCGGCAGTTATGTGGTACTGGTGTATCGTCGTCAGGTCGTGCGTCATAAAACCACGCAAACCCTTAAGGATACCCCAGCCCCCATCAATGTACTGGAAGGCTGTTACTGCGATGTCTCACTACTCGCTGGGCTGATGGTGGATAAAGCGGTATATCACTTACCGCTTCACCGCCAACATCAACGCATGCTTGATAGCGGTATCACCCTTAGCCGGGCTACCTTAATCAACTGGATACAACAAGGCATTGAGCTGCTTCGGCCCATTGCCAAAGCCCAGTGGCAACACATCCTGCAAAGTAACATACTGGCCATGGATGAAGTGCCCATTAAAGCCGGGCGCACCAAAGGCGCGGGTCGAAAACCCGGACACATGAAACAAACTTACTTTTGGCCGATGTACGGTGACAGTGATGAAGTGGCCTTTACCTGGAGTCACAGCCGAGGCATGTTGCATGCCAAAGCACAGTTACAGGACTTTACCGGTACCTTGCTGACCGACGGCTATGCTGCTTATACCAAAACTGTTGAGCAGATAAACCAACAAGAACAACAGATTGTGCACGCTGCCTGCTGGGTACACATGCGCAGAGGCTTTGAAAAAGCCCTCGACAGTGAGCCGCAAGCCGCACAGCAGGCACTGGATATTATCGCTGCGCTCTACCGGCATGAAAAACACATCCGGGATAAACAATCAGACCTGGCCGATATCCATTCTTACCGGCAACAACACAGCGAACCACTCGTGACTGACTTCTTCCGGTGGGTCTACCAACAACGACAGCGCACTGATTTACTACCCAAATCCCCCTTCGCCAAGGCGCTTCACTATGCGCATGAGCGAGAAAGCCAACTCAAGGTGTTCCTGAGTAACCCCGCGTTACCCATGGACACCAATCATCTCGAACGGGCACTGCGGGTTATTCCCATGGGCAGAAAAAACTATTTGTTCTGTTGGTCTGAACTCGGAGCTGAACAACTGGGCATATTACAAAGCCTGATGGTGACCTGCCGCCTGCAAGGCGTGAATCCCTACCACTACCTCGTGGATGTATTGCAGCGTGTAGCACTGCATCCGGCCAAAGACGTACTCGACCTGACGCCAAGAGTCTGGAAAGAGAGATTCACGGACAAAAAATTAACGAGCGACTTAGATAAAATGGGGTGATCCGGGTCTATATTGATCGCTTACATTATACCAAGAGATTTATTCCTGAATTTGATGCGGAATGTCGGGTATTAAAGTAAGTGCAGGTCGTCATAGGTGTGTCTCTCCAACGCGTAAGGGGGCAAGAACCTAGCAGATTCTACCGATAGTGGAGAGCAAGGAGAAAAATCCTAAAACCTTCTGGTGGCAGGAGGTATAGCCTCTCTTGGAGCGCAGCGAAAAGATAGGCTCCAAGTGTTTATTTATTTGAATTTTTCTAGTATTTTCAGTGACTAATTCTATGCAAGAAAGCAGCCTTTTTAAAAACTAGTAAAAAGTACGAGAAAATGGATTTAAATTTAGTATTAGATAATCTGAAAAAAAATAAGAAACTTGAACCATATATCAATTATATAAGATTTCCTTTCTATCGAAACTTGGAAACTGACCTTAGAATTGACTTTGACTTTCCCTTAACGGCGATAGTTGGTCAAAATGGAACAAACAAGAGTTCTCTACTTCGCGCTATTTATGGCTGTCCAGAAGACTACAACGTAGGCAATTTTTGGTTCTCTACAGCTTTAGATCCAATATTAGAGAATGAAGGAAGACCTAGATTTATTTATTCATATTTTCAACCAGATGCAAAGAAAGAAGTTGAAGTAATCAAAACCAGAATTCAAAGGTCTTATAAAAAGAACGGTAAAAAAACGAGAGTTAACCCTGATTATTGGGAGCCTTCCCGCCCAATCATTTCTGATAAAATGGAGCCTATGCCTGAAGACGACGGTTTTTTAAAGGGAAGAAAAAAAACGAGGTGGAACCTCATTAAAAAAGACGTAATTTTTATGGATTTTAGAAGCGAGATTAGTGCATTTGATAGATATTTTTATCATGGGGATTTGAAGAAGACATTAAGGCACCACACTAAGCAAGATTATATAAGGAATAAATCTCAGCTTATAAGAGAGGCTATAGAAAAAAACCTAAAATCGAAGAAAATGTACCGTGGAAGTAAAGAACAAATTTTAAATAACGATATTCTTCCAAGAGAACAGGTTGAAATAATTTCAGATATATTGGGTAGGAATTATTCTGAGATTAGGATAATTGAACATCGCTTTTTTGCAAGGATTGGTGAGTCTGTCATCCTCTCCTCTCAAAACTTTCAATATAGTGAAGCTTTTGCTGGTAGTGGCGAGTTTGCAGTAGTAATGTTAGTGAATAAGATCTGCGATGCTAAGGATTCCTCGCTTATTATTCTTGATGAACCAGAGGTTTCTCTCCACCCAGGAGCACAAGATAGATTGGTGGATTTTTTAAAGCAAAGGATAAAGAAAAATAAACATCAGATTGTAATTGGAACACACTCTCCTTTCATTATCAGAACTTTGCCGAAAAGTGCAGTAAAGACACTATTTACAGACCCTATCACAGGCAAAATACAGGCAACTAACGAAACCCTCAGTGAAGAAGCGTTCTTTCACCTCGGTGTTAGAACACAACGAAAAACGATTTTTGTTGAAGATAGGCTTGCTACGGAAATAGTCAAAAAGGCTTTAAAGATAAAAGGCCAAGCTGTATTTGACAGTTTTGATATCAAGTTCATGGCGGGAGGGGCAAGTGTACTGTTGAGTCACTACTTACCTGCATACGCTACGACAAATCGCTTAGATTGTTTATTTTTGCTTGATGGGGATCAGCGGCCTGATACGGAAAGAGCTTTCGACTGCAGTTTAGAAGCTTTAGACACAGAACAAATTGATCGTGAAGTTCAAAGACTTCTTCATTCATCACCAGACTACAAAGTAGATGGTGGTAGCGGCGGCCCTAGGGAAGATCAACTAATAGATCAGAAACTAAAGACTATCAAGTTTTGCGATAAGTATTTAGAATATCTACCTAGCGAAAATCCAGAAGCTTTCATATGGGACAAGGGTGGTTGTGCTCTTCCTCAGGTTGATGTCTCAGAACTTTCTTATAAAGAAAGGTTTGAGCGCTTAACGAGACTCGAACTAGATCTTGCTGAATTTGAGACCCTCTCAGGGGAAGATATTTTTCATGTTCAAAAAAGATATTTAGCTAAAGTTCCGTCTATTGAGTTAGAAGAAGTTGCAAATAAAGCGGTACACTTTTTGAGCGAAAGCGGTGAGTAGAATTTTATGTCATTAAAAGTTTTTGATTTTTTTTCCGGTTGCGGTGGCACTAGTAGCGGTTTGGAATCTGTTGGTTTTGACATAGCTATGGGATTAGATTTCGATAAAGATGCAGTTGATTCATTTAAAGCCAACTTCCCAAAGGCTCAGACTGTTTGTGCTCCCATAGAGACTTTGTCGCCAGATATTTTGACCTCAATTATTGGTGATGACAGAGAAAATTTACTATTCTGTGGTTGCGCACCATGCCAGCCGTTCTCAAAGCAGAATCGACAAAAATCCAGTAATGACCCAAGAAAAAATTTGTTGGTAGAGTTTTCTCGGTTTGTTGAATATTGGACTCCGAGCTATATTCTTATTGAGAATGTACCAGGGATTCAAAAATTAACTAGCAAAGGTCCATTTCATAATTTTCTAGTTCTGTTATCAAAGCTCGGCTACCACCACGACTATGATGTTTTACCAGCTTCTAATTATGGAGTCCCACAGCGCCGAGAAAGGCTAGTACTAATTGCCTCTAATAAAGCTCCAATTGCACTCCCAGCCCCTTCACATGGCCCGGAATCATCAACTCCTTATAGCTGTGTGGAAGATTGGATTAGAGAATTACCACCTATCGCAGCGGGTGAGACTTGTGAGAAAGACTCACAGCACCAAGCCGCAAAGCTTTCACCTAAAAACCTTGAGAGAATCAAAGCTACGCCAGAAGGTGGTACTAGAGAAAACTGGCCCGAAGAATTGAAGTTAGAGTGTCATAAAAACTACAGCGGGCATAGTGATGTTTATGGCAGACTTCACTGGAAAAAGCTTGCTAGTGGATTAACAACGCGGTGTATTAGTCTCTCAAATGGGCGCTTTGGTCACCCATCTCAAAATAGAGCGCTTTCAATTAGGGAGGCAGCTAATTTACAAACATTTCCTGCTAACTATCGCTTTTATGGGAGTTTATCCTCACGAGCGAGGCAAATTGGTAATGCGGTACCGCCGTTAATGGCACAGAAGTTAGGAACCACTATAAAGATGCACTATCAGAACGTGTAACCTCTGCTTTTCACATTCGCCAATAGATTTTCTGTTATGAAAAACAAAGGCTATTCAACATAGTACCTACCAGTTGTCGATGTAACCGTTCACCAAGGCCCTATTGACAGGCAGCTTTGAAGTCGTCGAGCAGAGGATAGGACGTTTTGTTCAGCGTCGCTTCGAGAATGGCGCGGAGCCAATTCAGTGGATTCAGCTTTTGTTTCCGGCAGGTTTCGACGATGGTGAGTATACGTTGTCTGAACAGTTCCCCTCGGTGAGACCACACACCATAGCTGCCTTTTCGCCACAGCACATAGCTTCGCAATGAACGCTCGGCTTCATTGTTAGTGAGAGGGACGCCATCGTGACTGAGGAATACCCAGCACATGTCATCGTGTTTTAGCAGTAGCTTACACCGGTTCTGATAGCGGGGAGTCACACAGCGTCTTGATGCCAGTTCAAGTTGCTCTCGCCAGGCGATGCGTAGTTTTTCCATCCGGTCCAGGTATCGCTTTTCACTTAGTGCGTTACTCTCATACCGGTGTTGCAGCCGGAACAGTATGCGAATGAGCCTGACTAACGTTGTTCCATAGGTTTTATTCGTACCCCAGCTTTCCGCCAGCGCATTCATGTTTCTTAAGATATGCGCCCAGCACAATTGACGGTGGTCTGAATCGATGTAGTGATAACCGGCATACTGGTCAGTCACAACAATGTTTTCCGGATTATCGCCGAGTAGTTTCTTTGCCGCCCAGGCGCCACGTGAGAAGTGCGTCATAAAGCATGATAATTCTGCTGTGCATACCTGCCACATCCAGCGGTTTTCATTGCCCCGCTGATGACGGGTTTCATCACAATGAACCACTGCCTCATTATGCATAGTCTCTTTAATATCCTGATAGGCAGGCGTCAGCACCGCACTGACGCGGCCTTGTGCTTCAGAGATAGCACCGCGACTGAACGATAAACCAAAGTTTTGCTCGAGCTGTTGCTGGATTTTACTGATACTCTGGTGAAACTGACCCGACTGCATCGCCACATACGCCAGCAGGTTATTGCCCATCTGCCCTTGATTCACGTTGTCGGGTAGTGTGGCTTTTACCGTTTTACTGCACTGACAACACTGGCCCTGATGCAACTGATGTTCGACTACAGAGAATGCCTGGCTGGGAATATCAAATACCTGATGCCGACGATAAGGGGAATCATTGATAGCAATGTCACCACCGCAAGCACAAGTATCGTCGGGATAATAGGTGCGCGTCTCATCAACGGTATCGGCCAGCATCCGCTTACTACCTTTATGGCCGGATTGCGCACCGCGCTTACGGCCTGTCGGCTTTTTAGCTGGCGCAGAAGAGGACGCCCCCGGCCCATTAGACGATGGCGGGCGCGATGAATTACGACTGTTTTGATTCAGTCGGTCTTCGAGGTCATTTAGCCTGTCCCAGAGTGTACTAATGAGCTCATTGGCATCATCGAGATTAGTAGCGACGGGTGGCTTTGTGGGCTGCTTTTTACGTGGCATAAAACCACTCTGACAGACTGGCGGGATCAATCAATAGGATCCCCACGATCATTGAAAATAAATATTACTAACTGTCAATAGGGCCCTGGTGAACGGTTACGTTGTCGATTGGCACCCTAATAGATCCACTCATTTGCGGCGTAATGGATCCACTTAAAACCGTCATTTTCGCCCTCAAACAAGGTGATTATTTCTCGCTTTTTCCTCCCCGTCCAGTCTGATCATTGTGCTCACGTAATTTGCGATAGCTTTCGCCCTCTAAAACCAGTCGATAAGCATTGTGTCTGAGTCGATCGAGCGTCGCAGCGCCAAGCAGTTTATTTGGGAAGGCCTGACCCCATTCGCTGAAGTCCAGGTTACTGGTGATGATCGTTGATTTTTGTTCATATCGTTCATCGATTAAGTCGTGTAAATCTTCATCCTGAGGGGATTTGAGAGGCTTTAAACCGAAGTCATCAATGATGAGTAGGTCTACTTTAGCTAACGTCTGGAAGCGTTTCTCATAGGTGTTCGTGGCTCTGGCTGCATGCAAGTTCGCCAGCAGTTTTGCCTGAGTAAAGAACAATACATCAATGCCTTGTTGCACAGCACAATGCCCGATGGCTTGTGCCAGATGACTTTTACCCGTGCCGCACGGCCCTGCGATCAGCACCGCCACATATTCATCAATAAATCGGCAATCGGCCAGTTCATTGATATAAGCGCGGTTCAGGTTGGGATTGGCGTTCAGATCGAAGCTTTCCAGTGTTTTATTACCTCTGAAGCCTGCACGACGCAGACGTGTGGCATACTTTTTCTGGTCGCGTCTGGCCACTTCATCCTGTACCAGTAAAGCCAGGAAGTCGGGATAACTCAGTTGATGTTCAATGGCCTCACGATTACGCATCGCTAATGAGTCCGTCATACCAGAGAGGCGTAGTTGTTTCAGTAACGGTGTGAGTTCGGGGATCGGGTTGATCATGTGTTTTTCCTTGTTTTAGTGAGGGAGAAGTTTGTTGGGATCTCGGTGGAAGCGACCACCGCCGGTGTAAACATCGCTTAACGTATCGAAGGTGCTCGATTCATCAGGGTGCTGGTCCAGTCCTTTTTCAAGGATCTGTTTGACGGCGCTGTAACGCACATTGTCGAAGGTCAGTGCGCGTAAGCAGGCGGCTTCAAGGCGCTTGTCACCGTAGCGTTTGGCAAGGCCCACAACGCCTTGTGCAGCACGCAGGTTATCCAGTACGCGGCTGGCAAACAGGCGCTTAATAAACACATGGCAGGACTCACCAATCCGCTGCGCCTGAGCCAGACAATACTGCGGATCCTGCATGTTGTAAGCTTGCGCGGCGGGCGGTTGATGTTCAGGCACCGTAGCGCGGCCACCCTGATGATGCATTCGGGCGTGCGTGGCTTTCAGCTCATGCTTTTGATAGATGCGCACCATGGTATCGCTGGCTTTCAGCCACAGTGTTTCTCGGATCAGAGTGTAAGGTACTGAGTAACGACAGTGTTCAAACTGTACGTGCCCATCACCGTGTACCTTTACTTTAGCCCAGACGGCTTGTTCTGGCGGCACTTCCGGTAGCGGACTAAGCAATGCCTGCTCGATCTCAGTGAAACGCTCAAGTGGCTGACATTTTGTGGTACCGTGCTTCCGATTACCGGCGACGGACAGCAACCAACTTTTAAGCTGTGCATTGGCATCACTGAGACTGCGAAATTCTTTTAGCGGTACGAAGCTATTTTTGATGTACTTGACGTTAGATTCCACACGCCCTTTCTTCTGCGGATCGCGCACGGGGCATGGGGCAATCAAGAAACCATAGCCTTCGGCACATTCACCATAAGCGCGCTGCACCTCAGGATCGTGATAGCAGGCCCTGGTGATGGCACATTTAGGGTTGTCGATAACGACCCGTTTGGGCACACCGTTAAACCATTCAAACGCACGACGATGGCAGGCCAGCCAGGTAGCAGTACTTTGATCGCGAATGAATTCAGCGTAGATATGCCGGCTCCAGGCCAGTGTCATGACGAAGATCCAACTCTTACGCAACTCGCCGGTCCGGGTATCCACAATGAGTGGACCCGCCCCGAAGTCCACTTGTGCGGCATCGCCAGGCGCAAACTCAATAACAGTAGTGGGAACAGGTGTTTTCTCTGCCAGCGCTTTTAGATAGCGGATCACCGACCAGTAACTGCCAGTGAAACCATATTTATCCACCAACGCCTGATGGATGGTCGTGCCTTGCACGCCATCTTGATACCACTTATCGACTTTATCGGCGTAAGGTGCAACGGATGAAGTGGTTGTCGGGTTGGGTGGCTTTTCGCCGAAAATAGTGGCGAGTTGCGTGTCGTCAGGCAGATCTTTATCCAGCTCAAGCCAGCCACGTTCAAGAGCGATACGCTTAATCGCTTTCACTTTATTACGGCCAGCGACACCACTGTCTGCAATCGCACGATTGGATTCCCCCATTCGCATTCGAACGAGGATCTGTCGGTATTGGTACATTTCAAACCTCCGGTTTGCCATGCGTATTCTCCTGACTGAAAAACAGTCAACGATACGCGAGTTAAACAGAAGTTTGAGGGGAAAATCAGGCCAAAGTGGATCTATTACGCCGCAAATCAGGTGGATCGATTACGGTGCAAATGGGGTGGATCCATTACGCCGCCAATGGAATGGATCCATAGCGGTGCCAATTAACACCAGTTAGATTTCTTCGGAAGAGTATAGCCCAAAAGACTACTACAGCTAGTTTCATTAAATTGCTGACAATTACTGATCCCAAAACCCTCTCATTTCTTCTTCAATTTGGCATGCCAAATTGAAGATAAAGTGAAGAGTTGGATGTTCGAATTATTAGCCTTTAAAAATATTGCACTAAGGTAAAGCCTTCTAAATAGTTTATGGAAAACTGGATTTATTTGGAAACTCGGGACTGGCAGGCAGATACAAAAAACCCTGACCATTTCTGATCAGGGCTTCTGTATGAATGGTGCCTCGACCCGGGATCGAACCAGGGACACGCGGATTTTCAATCCGCTGCTCTACCAACTGAGCTATCGAGGCTAAAACTGGTTAGCGATAAATGTTGCTGTCTCGCTGTGGGTGCGTATTTAACGAGTTTCGCGCTTTTAAGTCAACCACTTTTTTGAATATTTTAATCAACTGCATGTTCTTTGTGCAATCTGTGCAAAATCACGGCTTTTCGGGCGGAACATAGCCTTCAATCGTCGGTTCTTTCCCTTCAAACAGAAAGGCTTCCATCTGTTCTTCCAGAAACTTGCGATCGGTTGGCTCCATCATATTGAGCTTTTTTTCGTTAATCAGCATAGTTTGCTTTTTCTGCCATTCGGCCCAGGCTTCTTTGCTGATACTGTCGAAAATACGCTTACCTAGCTCGCCTGGGTAAAGCTGAAAATCCAGTCCGTCGGCTTCTTTGTCGTAGTGTGCACAATGTACCGTTCTGGGCATTGTTATTCTCCGCATTAATTTGTTGTGATTATAACTGTTTCGTTAAATCAGTTAGAAGTCTTTTTACCGGTGTAGGCACGCCCAATTGCAATGGCTTATGTAACGACACCCAGCTGTGACCCGTCTCGGCAATCACCGCGCTTAACGACTCGCAATGTAACAGCTTAGGCTGAATATCTAAATGATAGTGGCTAAAGGTGTGTCTGAATGGCGTAAGCAGCTGTGCATCGAATTCGCTACCGATGAACTGCGCAACATCCTTTGGCACGCTATCAGCGTCTTCGCTTTCAATAAAGCTCCAGAGCCCGCCCCAGATGCCGGTTGCCGGGCGTTGCCTGAGTAGCACACTGCCCTGGTAAAACGGGATCCACATCACAGTGCTTTTTACTGGCAGGGTCTTTTTCGGCTTTTTGCCCGGGTAGTCAGTCTGATTCCCCTGCGCATAGGCAATACAATCACTTTGTAACGGGCAGCGATCGCAGGCCGGTTTGCTCCGGGTACAGATCATCGCACCTAAATCCATCATGGCCTGGGTGTAATGATTGGTGCGCTCGTCCGGCGTATTCTGCGTAGCATACTGCCAGAGCTGTTCTTCTACCTGACGCTTGCCGGGCCAGCCCTCCACGGCATAATAACGAGCCAGTACACGCTTAACGTTACCGTCGAGTATAGGGTGTGACTGCCCGCAGGCGATGGATAAAATGGCCCCCGCCGTGGAACGGCCAATACCCGGCAGCGCTACTACCTCATCCAGAGTAGGCGGAAACTCGCCATTATATTGTGTAGCAATTTGCTGCGCCGCTTTGTGGAGATTACGTGCTCTGGCGTAATACCCCAGGCCCGTCCACAGATGTAGCACGTCGTCCTGCGGCGCCTCGGCCAACTCTATCACGGTGGGGAAACGCGCCATAAAGCGCTCAAAATACGGGAGCACCGTTGTCACCTGCGTTTGTTGCAGCATGATCTCAGACACCCAAACCCGGTAAGCAGAAATGGCCTGTTGCCAGGGCAGATGCTTACGACCATGTTCGTCAAACCAGTTTAATACCCGTGTAGAAAATGAATTCACAACTTTTTACTCCCAATTACTGCGGCGCAGTGTAACAGTGATTGCACCAATCCCGTAGAGCCTGATAGGCTCTGACCAACTTTTTCCCAGGAGCGTTTCATGCGATACGTTTTTTTACCCGGTACCCTATGTGATGAGCGTGTGTGGCTGCCCGTCTGGAAGCAACTCAGTCTTTCTGCCCGTGCATATGTACCGCTGCAGTGGGCAAATAGTTTAGAAGAAATGTTAGCGCTCACCAGCGACCGCACCGACCCGGACGGTAAAAATCACCTGATTGGATATTCTATGGGGGCCTATGTCGCTGCGTTGTGGGCGCTTACCTATCCGGATAAAGTCGCCTCGTTAACGCTGATGGGCTATGCCCCTACCGGTTTATCAGACCGGGAGTTAAAACGGCGTAAAACCTTACTTGAGCAGTTAAAAGGCGGCAAGGTGGATGTCACAGCTAAAGCCTATCTGGCTAACATGATGCTACCAGAACACAGTGATGAGATACTGCCAATACTCACCGATATGGCCAGCGATTTAGGCACGGCGACATTACGGGCGCATGTTCAAAGCACCACACCCAGAAAAGACCTCACTGCTAAGCTCGGCCAGCTCAACTGCCCGGTAAATTTAATTGCCGCCCGTCAGGACGCAGTGGCACCATTCCCGGCGATGCAAACCGCTCAGCAAAAAATTAACGGTGCCCGGTTGCTGCCGGTTGAAGACAGCGGTCATATGATGATGCTGGAACAACCAGCAAGTGTGGCGGCGCTGCTCAACGAGCTATTGGCTTAAACTAAGGTAACGCTTGAGGGCCTGCTGTGCAGAGGGAAACGCCAGTTTAAGCTCTGCACAGTCAGATAATGGCCGCCAGCTAAAGCCACTTACCTCACTGTTATCCACTTCGCAGTCAGGCTTGTTGTGTAATTCGGCAGCGAAAAAGATATCCATGGTTGGGTATACCAGTGTTTTATACGGGTACTGATTCGGCCATGCCCCGAGGTATTGCAATGACTGGCCAGGGTCGATGCCGGTTTCTTCCCGGCACTCACGGCGCAGCGCCTGTTCGGCCGACTCATCGGGATTAACAAATCCGCCCGGCAAATCCCACTCTCCGGCAGCCGGGGCTTTACTGCGTTTTACCAGCAACATGTGTTGCCGATACACCAGAATCCCGCCTACCGCTGCAGCCACATTACGGAACACTTCAAACTGGCAGTGGCTGCACTGATAACAGTTGTTGTCCTGACTGGTAAGAGCCTGCTGGCCGCATTGAGGGCAAAAGTGAGCTGACATTAAGTGAGTTTCCATTCGTTTGAGCCAGGTTTACGCTATCATACAACCAGCGACCCGTCGTGGCTGCACGCCAGACCGTTGCAATTTTGTACGCGTCGTGGATAATGCCGCGGCAATTAACAGGTGACAGACTATCATGGCAAAATTTAATTCCCAGGCCGAAGCCGAAGCGGCCGGCGTTTATATCAGTAAAGTAAAGAGTTTTGTAAAGCGCGAAGGGCGTTTAACTAAAGCCCAGGGCCGCGCGCTGGAAGCATTCTGGCCAACTAAAGGTATCGAATACCAAAACGCGCCGCTGGATCTTGGAGCAGTATTTGGCAGTGAGGCGCCGGTAGTCGTCGAAATCGGTTTTGGCATGGGTAAGTCACTGGTCACCATGGCCCATGAAGCCCCTGAGCTAAACTTTATTGGTATCGAGGTTCACCGCCCGGGTGTGGGTGCTTGTCTGGCGGATGCCGGCGAACTTGGCGTAGAGAATCTGCGCGCTATGGAACACGATGCCGTTGAAGTGCTTAAAAACATGATCCCGGATGGCAGCCTGCATCGCCTGCAATTGTTTTTCCCCGATCCCTGGCATAAAAAGCGCCACCACAAACGCCGTATTGTGCAGGCGGACTTTGCTGAATTAGTTCGCACCAAACTGGCTGTTGGTGGCTCATTCCACATGGCCACAGACTGGGAGCCCTACGCAGAGCACATGGCTGAGGTCATGAACGCAGCAGAGGGTTACACTAACACTGCTGCTGAGGGTGATTACGTACCGCGCCCTGATTACCGCCCCACCACCAAGTTTGAGGTACGCGGCCAGAAACTTGGCCACGGCGTTTGGGATCTGATTTACGAGCGCACAGCATGAGCCTGTCACCGCAAAGCCAGTTAATACTGCGTAACGAAGAGCAGTTTGAGCAGGGCAACTGGCTGGTTATCAATCCCGACGATGCAGCGCTTTTCAGCGCCTTAGGTGAGCTAAAACTCACCGTTTTGCATCAGTATTACGATGTATTTAAACAGTGTGCCCGGCGCACTGAAGCGGCCCGTTTTGACAGTCGCGACCTGATTAGCAATAACAGTAACTTCGCCCTCACCGCCACCACTGGCAATCACACACATACCTTTGCACCAGCAATTAGCGATGTAGATGCGATTACTGATGTGTTGATTTTTATGCCCAAAGCCAAAGCGCATCTGGCGATGCTGATGGCCATGGCGGCTGCGCTGGCAGGCGACGGTAACCGTGTACACGTGATTGGTGAAAATCGGGGTGGTATTAAAAGTGCCGGTAAAACCATTCAATCTTATGGGGATGTAGATAAAATAGACTCTGCCCGCCATTGCAGCTGGTTAACCTGTCATCTCAACCAGACGCCTGCTCCGTTTACGCTTAACGATTATATGAGCCGCGATACCTACAGCCGTAACGGTATTGAGTGGACCGTGTGTTCCTTACCCGGCGTATTCTCTCATCGCGAGCTGGATGCCGGCACTGCCATGTTGCTGGATAAACTGCCCTCGTCGGTGTCCGGCAAGGTTCTCGACTTTGCTTGTGGTGCCGGAGTAATCGCCAGCTATTTGTTAAGTGCCGGCAGTAAGGCGAGCGTGGAACTGTTGGATGTCAGTGCTCTGGCACTGTGGTGCAGCGCCCACACATTGCATGAGAATAATCAGCAAGGCGTTATCATCGCCACCGATACACTGCAGGGTGTCAGCGCCAAGTACCATACGGTTGTAACAAACCCGCCGTTTCATACCGGAGTTAAAACCGATTACCGCATCAGCCGAGAATTTATTCAGGCTACCCGGCAACATCTGCAGCCAAAGGGAAAACTCTATCTGGTCGCCAACCGCTTCTTACCCTATGCGGAATTGCTCGCGGAACAGTTTTCAAGCCCATCAGTGCTCACCCAGGACAATCGATTTTCTGTGTATTTTGCACAAAGTTAGCGTTTAAATCCCTGTCTTGTGTGATAATTTGTGTAAAGCATCAAATTAAACGCTGGAGAGTAGTGTGAACATTGTTTTTGCGATTTCTGAAGTTGAAGAGCTGGTTAAAACCGGTGGCCTGGCCGATGTGGGCAAAGCGCTGCCTCTGGCACTGAAATCGCCCGAGCATACCGTTAGCGTATTTATGCCCTATTACCGGGCAATTGCCGAGCAATTCTCACTTTCTGAAGCCTGTAGCAGCCAGACCCTGTTTGCCGAAAGTAAGGTTTACCACTATGCCGTTCGCCAGCTTAACTGGCACGGTATCGACGTTTACTTTATTGACTATCCGGAATACTTCGACCGGGAAGGTCTGTATAACAGTGCTTATGAGGCCTATCACGACAACGGCGAGCGGTTTAGTTTCTTTTGTGGTGCCGTCTTAAGTGCTATTCAGGCGCTTGGCATGGCACCGGATATCATCCACTGTCACGACTGGCATACTGCCATGCTGCCGTTTTTACTTCGCAGCGATCGCAGCGGCTATTTCGGCAACACCCGTTCGGTATTTACCATTCACAATGCCGCGTTTCAGGGTGTGCACCGCATAGAAGAAATTCCGTACCTGCGTCATCACCCGGCCATCTTTGAGCAGGTCCATGGCGGCTACATTAACTTTTTGCAGTCTGCCATCGAGTGCGCAGATAAAATTACCACGGTAAGTCCTAATTATGCCTCTGAGCTCCTCACCGACCTGGGCAGTCATGGCCTGCACGACCGGCTGATGCAGCGCAGTAATGACCTATCCGGTATTTTAAACGGCTGTGATTACAGTCAGTGGGATCCGATGACAGACCCCTATATACCTGCCCACTTCAACGCTGATGATGTTACTGGCAAGGCCGAATGTAAGCAGGCTCTGCAACGTAAATCCGGCTTACCGGAAGAGCCTAACGTGCCGGTATTTGGTATGGTATGTCGCCTCACCGAACAAAAAGGGTTTGGTTACCTTATCCCCATCCTCGACCGCCTTATTCGACACAAACTGCAGTTGGTGATTATTGGTACTGGCGATCCCAGGGTTTGTCAGGATCTTGGCGAGTTTGCCGAGCAACATCCCCAGCAGTTCTCCTTTATTAACGGCTTCAGTACCGAACATGCCCACCTGATTGAAGCTGGCGCGGATTTCTTTTTAATGCCTTCTCAGTTTGAGCCTTGCGGACTTAATCAGATGTACAGCCTGGCCTACGGTACTGTGCCCATTGTGCGCGCGGTGGGAGGCCTTAAAGATACCGTGGTCGATCCCGAATACTCTCCTGATACGGCAACCGGTTTTGTATTTGAAGACCCCTGCGGCGAGGCCTTACTCAGCTGTATTCGCCGTGCGCTATTAGCTTACTACGAATGTCCGGTGACTTTCCGGGCCATGCAGCAAAAGGGCATGCACACGCGCTTTACCTGGCAGGAAGCCGCTGAACAATACCTGGCGCTATACCAGAGCATCCATTAATGTCACGATGGGCATCATTACTGTTAGCAGCCTTTGCCCTGGCGAGTCCTGCAGGGTGGGCCGAGGTGCCTGAGGAATGCATTCAGGCGCCGGAGCGACAAACGGCCTGCCCGCACACCCTGTATCGGGTAGCGCGGGTTGCGGTGCCGTCACTGGCCATTAATCAGGGCTCAATGGTGTGCCTGTGTTTATCCGACCTCACCGATTTACCGGCCAGCCGCCAGCAAGCTGCCTTTACCAGCATAGCACGCGAGTATGCACTGCCACCGCAGGCACTTTTTCAGCTATTGACAATACCGGCACCAGACTGGGCGGCAGAAAATAACCAGTAGTCTGGCATAAATAGGGCTTTTATAACCCAAAACCACACCTTTAAACTCCCGCAATACTTTATTTTTTAGCCTTTATGAGCCACTATTAAATGACTAATCCTTGTGGGCTTATTTAACCTTCTCATGTCGCTGTCGGCCGCCAGACTATCGATCAAAAGTATCATGATATGGCTTGTTATTGTCGTATCGGGCAGCGCTATGTTGTTATCCACCCTGGTGACAAACTATCTGCAACACGCAGAGGTTAAAGAGCAACTGCTACAAAACGTGCGTTCGCTGGCCGATATGGTAGCCAGTAACGTGCGTCCCATCATGGCTGTCACCCCCACCGACTTAGACGAAGAGATGACCCGCAGTGATCAGCTCGCCACTATGCTGCAAGGGCTCGATAGTTTTCCGGACGTATTAAACGCGCATATTTACAGTGCTCTGATCAACGGGCAGACACCGCAAATGCTCGCGTTATATACCAAATCAACCAGTACTGCTGCCGAGAGTAAGATTAATGACATGGCGCGCTACTTCACCGCCCGGTTAGACGAAGATAACCAGGTAATAGAAATTATCCGCCCCATCAACATAGAAGAACAAACCCTTGGCTATGTGTACGTGCGGATGTCACCCGAATCATTTTTCAGCTACGTCAGTGGCACCCGAATGGTGCAAGTGGCCACAATAGTGCTGATTATCATTGCCGCTTTTCTGGTTGCGCTCAAATACGGCCAGATGCTGGCTAATCCGATCCAGGATACCAACCTGATGTTGCAGAAGGTTGCCCGCAGTCGCGATTACTCCCTGAGATTCTCAGCCAGCAATGTCCGCGAGTACGACCATATGCTCGATTCCATCAACATTTTACTGTCGCGGGTTGAGGAGTATATCAGCAAACAACAGCAGGCCGAACGGGAGTTACAAACCCTCAACAGCCGCCTTGAAGAAGAAGTCAATCAACGTACAGTCGCGCTGAAGAGTGCGAACGGCGAACTGATTCAAACACTGGAGAAGCTGCATCAATTTCAGCGCCAGATTGTGGAAAATGAAAAGATGGCATCACTCGGCGATATGGTGGCAGGTGTTGCCCATGAGGTAAATACACCCATTGGACTGGGCATTACAGCCTCGACCATGATGCTCGACCGGCTGGCGGTTATCGACCAGCAATTTAGGGATAAAACACTCAAGGCCAGTGCCATGGAGCGCTTTATCAATGAAAGCCGGGAAAACCTGAATATTATTTATCGCAACCTCGACCGGGCCGCACAGTTAATCTCGAGCTTTAAACAGGTAGCGGTGGATCAAACCAGTGAAGAAGCCCGGGAAGTCAATGTTAAGCAGTTGATTGAAGAAACCCTGATGTCGATGCGGCCGCGGCTGAAAAAGGTCACTCATACCATTAATATTGATTGCCCTGAAACACTGAATGTTATGTGTAAAGCCGGGCCGTTAAATCAGATTTTGATCAATTTAATCATGAATTCACTGATCCACGCCTTCGAAACGGTTGAAAACGGCAAAATTGACGTCATAGCTAGGTTGACGGAAGAGCAAAAACTGAAAATAATTTACAAGGATAACGGAAGCGGTATACCGGCCAGCATCAAGAAGCGTATTTTTGATCCCTTTGTTACAACAAAACGTGGCCAGGGTGGCTCCGGATTAGGGATGCATCTAGTATTTAACTTGGTAACTCAGGCGCTTAATGGCAATATAAAGTTAGAAAGCGAAGAAGGAAACGGCGTTGAGTTTACGCTAACGTTCCCGGTAACAGTAAAAAACCATAAAACCGTTATTTAACACATTTTTTCTTGGACTTAACCTGCCCTTAAGCGTACTTTTACGAATGTGGCAATTAATTTGCAAGATAAAAAGATCGATAACAATAAAATCTGATAAACTTTGTACAGAGTACTAATTTTTGTAAATAGAGTGTGAACATGCAGACGCCCAACATATTAATTGTAGAAGATGAAGTGGTCACCCGAACCACATTGAAAAGTTTGTTTGAAGCCGAAGGGTATAACGTTTTCGAAGCCGAAAACGGCGAACAAATGCATGATTTTTTTGAAAATCACACAATCAATCTGGTTATCATGGACATTAACCTGCCTGGTAAAAACGGATTGATTCTGGCTCGCGAAGTACGCGACCGTAAAAATATTGGCCTGATTTTCTTAACGGGTCGCGATAACGACGTGGATCGTATCCTGGGTCTGGAAATTGGTGCAGATGATTATCTCACCAAACCATTCAACCCACGTGAGCTGACCATCCGCGCACGCAACCTGCTGAGCCGTACCACCAGCAGCACTGAAGACGATGATTTACCAAGCCGTGTTAGCTTTAACGGCTGGACTCTGGACGGCGACAGCCGCTCTCTGATTGCGCCAAGCGGTAATGAATTCCGCCTGCCACGCAGTGAGTTCCGTGCTTTACACCTGTTCCTGAGCAACCCGGGTAAGATACTTACCCGTGAACAGCTGATTATGGAAATGACCGGCCGTGAACTGCGTCCGAACGACCGTACCGTGGATGTTACCATTCGCCGTATTCGTAAGCATTTTGAATCAGAGCCAAATGAAGAAGAATTGATCGTCACCATTCACGGTGAAGGCTATCGCTTCTGTGGTTCGGTAGACAGCTAAAACACCCCAAAGCGCTCATTTACGTACTGGGACAACAGCACAGGCATTAGCTTGTTGCTGTTGTTTTAGTGTCTGCGATTTACTACATCATTCTTTCCTGGTGCGACCGCCCCCAAAACTCCTTTGCTCTATGAACTCAGTCAGGCTCAGTCATTAGCAGCTGATGTAATTGCTGAATCTCCAGGGGATAGCTTGATGGTGCCTGCGTGTCTACCAACGGCGTAAGAAATTTGCGTGCTTCTTCACGCATGCCCAGAGCGTTGAGGGTATGAGCGAGAAAATATTGTGTATCATCATCCTGACCATTGCGGGTATATGCCTCACGTAACAGTTTAAGGCCGCTTTCCATGCGGTTACGTTGCACCAGCCCCCAGCCTTTTAACGGCAGTATATAAGGATCAGCCGGATTAATTGCCTCAGCAACAGCCACATACTCAATAGCTTTTTGCGGATCAAAATGAAAATATAACTGGGCGAGACGGCGCGCGTAACCCGCTTTCTTACTATCCTCTGACGCAGTCAGGTAAAGCTGTTCATAGTGAGGTTCAGCTTCTCTGAAACGCTGTTCATAATAATAATACTGGCCCAGCAAACTACGGCTGAATACGTTATCCGGTGCCGCTGCGACACGCTTTTTAAGAGCCTCTTCGAACGCTTCTTTGCCAATATCATACCGGGTTAAACCGTATAGTTTGGCATAGGCAAGTTCAAATTCAGGGTTTAACCGTAAGGCATGATGGTAGTATTCGCTGGCCTTAACAGCCTGGCCCTGCTGCTCTGCAAGGCGTCCTTTTAATAACCATAATTCTGGGATATTGTTCATATCAGACGCTGCCTGAAGTACCTTTCCAGCCTCTTCAGTCTGATTCTGATTAAGGTATAACTCGGCCAGTTTTACAGGCGGTAAGGGATCATCAGGATTAATCAACCGGGCCTGTTGCAATGACTTAACCGCCAGACGCTGATTACCTGACTGAATACTTATATTGGCAATCCCCAGCAACAAGGTGGCATCACCGTTACTCAGCGGCAGCGCTTTGTAGATATCCAGGTCAGCCCGATTAGACTCTTGTTGAGACACATACAGCTGCGCTCGTCTAAGCAGGTTTCTGGCAGTATCATGCTCCAGTGCAATAAGCCTGGTAAGCATTTTGATGGCACCCGCCGTATTACCCTCTTGCTGATAGATGGCTATCAGGCTTTCAATCACTGAACGTTCGGTACCGTCCTGTTTATACAAAGATTCATAACGTTGTTGGGCCAACTCTGTCTGGCCAGACGAGAGTAACATGCCGGCATACATTTGTTGCAATGGCAGCTGGGCGGGATATTGCGCCACCAGTTCCTCAACACTTTGCAAGGCTGAGCTTTTATTGCCCTGGTAAAAATCCAGCCAGGCCAGGTTAGCCTGAGCCGGTACCATGTTGGGCTCACGACTCAGCGCCTTTTCAAATGCCATTCTGGCATTACCGGCGTCTCCCGACATCAGGTGCAAAGTACCTTTAAAATTAAGCCACACCGGCGTTTGTGCTGAGTGTTGTAATTGCTGTTCCACCACTCTGAGCGCTTTTGCGTAATCGCCGGCGAAACTCAGGGCCACAGCTGATACGCGGGCTACTTCTTCCGACTCAGGAAAGCTCTGCTGCAATTGCTCGAGTCGTTGTATTGCACGGTCTTGCATACCCCTGGCAAACAGAATTTTGACCTCCAGTAAACCGGTTTCCAGGCGCTGTGGATACCGGTTGGCAAAACTGCGCCAGGCCGGCAGGGCTTTAAATACCTTACCGTCTTCGATAAACAGTTCAATCAGCAGCGCCATGGACTTTGGCGCTTCTGCCAGCAATGTATCCTGCGCTGGGTCCAGCAGAACAATCGCCTGTCCGGGTTGCTTTAAAGCAACATGCGTTCTGGCCAGCAGCGTTAATGTCTGCGGGTAAAAGGCCCGCTCTTTGACTAAAAATGTGAATGCCTTGAGGGCTTGTTCGTAACTCCCGGACTGATAAGCAACTAAGCCTTCCAGATAGTACAGGGTCTGATTATTTGCCTTAGTGGTTTTATCCAGTTGCTCGATACGCGCTTTATAATTTGCGAGGATTTCGGCGTATTTGTCAGTTGGGTTGAGACTGTTGCGCACCAACATGGCGAAAGGATCTTCCGGGGTAAGGCTAAGGATAAGGTCCAGCGTATTGGCCGCTTCTGCGCGTTGATTCGCTGCAAGATAAACGTCTACCAGCGTGCGTAACACCAGCGGATCCTGTGGTGCAAGTACCGAGGCCTTATCCACAAAAGCAAACGCCTCGTCATAATGTTGTTGATAAAGCGCTAAACGCCCGCTGGCAAGCAATACCCGTATATCGTTGCGTGCCATAGAGGCCGCTACCTCAAGTTGCTTTTCTGCTTCCTGCCAGGCCTTGTTCTCAATCGCCAACTCGGCAAAGCCCAGTGCGGCTTCGAGCTCTTCCCCCAGCAACTGCAGAGCGGCGTAACTTTCCCTGGCGCAGTTGTCATTGTTAGTTTCCCGACAAGCCACTGCACGTTGTTTGAGCCAGTCTGCACGCATAGTTGGTGTAAACGCCTTAAAACCGGTAAAGCTGATTAACGATTCAAACTGTCTTGCTGCAATCAGTGACCGTGACCACTCACGGGCGAATAGTTCAGCGTCAGCCCCTTGCTCCAGGGCTTGTTGGAAGGTATCCACAGCCAGGTTATAACGGCCATACTCGGTTTGTATTTTGGCCAAAAGGGTAAGTGCGGGCAGGTAATCAGGGAGTTGCTGACGGCATCGTTTCAGGTAAATCAGCGCTTCTTCGGAATTACCATCAAGGTAAGCAAACTCTGCTTTCTCGCAGTCAATCACCACAGCTTCGGCTTGCTGACTTTGCGCCAGCCCCTGCGCAAGAAAACTACACCAACACAAAGCAGCGAAAAATAAACGTCCGGTCACATTAATACAACTCACAAGCGGCTAACCTGGAACATCTGGAAGGATTCGGCAGACAATAGCTCACCCGTGCCTCACGGATGAGCCCGGGTAATTCATACCGCGGCGTGCTTACGACGCTGACGCATGACTAACAACACTCCGCCAAACAACAAGACTGCTGCTGAAGGCGCTGATACTGGCGTTTGTTCGTCCTGCGGGGGTTCGTAGGTAAAAAGTTTATTATGAACTTCTACACCGCCTGTATAAGACAGTGCGGCGATACCACCATCCAGGCTACCTGTATAGCTGGTGATATCAGCGTAAGGCGCCAATACTGAGCCATTCCAGCCATCACCATTAAAGTTAAGACCGGTGTAGTCGTAGAAATTCCAAAGCACCAGTGGTGAAACTGTGTTCTTGTCGAAGTTGCCCTGTGCTTTCGCATTGATATTCAGTGTGCCGCTACCTGATACATTAATGATCATCGGTACGCTTGGCGTAAAACCAAACTCCAGGCCACCGCTTTGTAAATCATTACCGCTAATATTAAACACCAGCAAATCGTCGCTGCTGGATGATTCAAACAGTTTTTTGTTCATGTCTGATGTATTGAACGTACCGTTTGCGGTTAACGTCTTGTAATAGTCACTGTCATCAATCACGCTTTGATAGATGTCATCGAAGCGAGTTTGCAGTAAGCCCTGAGCCAATTGGAAAGCACTGCCGGTGCCGTTGTTAATCAGAGTGGTTGAACCCACGCTGCCACCGTAAACGATATTCCCGTTCTGCGTTTTAACATCGTTTGCAGTGATATCACCAAGGACGGTTACTGCATCAACCAGAGGATCGGCCGGAATTCGGCTTCCGACATCCAGCGACTTGCCAGCCATATTAATATCACCACCAATCATGATCCGCCCTTCAATATCGCTGGACGTATTCAGATCGTTTTTCAATATTAAGTTGTAAGTACCAACGTTATCTACTGAGGCAAAGCCAGATGCAGCATAAGCACATAAAACGAGACCACTAATACGACTTAACATTTTCATTTTATTCAAATTTTCATTATGGGTTGGACTAGTCAGCCTAATGCAAAATGCAAACCACAAAGTTAACTCTTTGTTTTGTAGTACATTATGACAAAGAGAGCAGACCAGTTCCCCTAAAGTGTAAAAGATGCCGACAATAGAGTCGGCAATTACGCCCCGGCAATTTTCATTTTTTCGAGCAACACAGCACCGGTACTAACACTTCCCCGCGCATCACGTTCGGCACCAATGGCAACAATATTGGCGAACATTTCCTGCAAAGTGCCGGCAATGGTCACTTCGTGTACCGGGTATTGAATCACCCCGTTTTCCACCCAGAAACCCGCGGCGCCACGGGAGTAATCGCCGGTTACGATATTAACGCCCTGCCCCATCATTTCAGTCACGTACAAACCTGTGTCCATGGTTTTCAGCAGCTCTGCGTCTGACTGACCGGAATCACTGACAATCCAGTTGTGAATACCACCAGCATGACCGTTAGACACAGTGTTAAGTTTACGGGCTGAGTAGCTGGTATACAGGTAGGTCGATAATTTACCGCCATCGACGATGGTCATGTCTTTGGTGGCCACGCCTTCGTGATCAAAGTTACTGCTGGCCAGTCCACCTTTTATATGCGGACGCTCAACAATGTTCAGCCACTCAGGGAATACCTGACTGCCGAGCTTGTCGAGCAGGAATGAAGACCGGCGATATAACGAACCGCCGCTGATGGCACCAACGTAGTGGCCAAATAAACTGGAAGCCAGTTGCTTATCAATTAACACCGGTACGGTGGCAGTTTTAATTTTCTGAGCGCCAAGGCGGGCCACAGTGCATTGCGCTGCTTCCAGTCCTACCGCTTCCGCTGAGTCCAGCTTGCTGGCATCCCGGCTAACCGTATAAGCATAGTCGCGTTGCATATCGTCGTTGTCACTGGCGATCACCATACAACTCAGGCTGTAACGACTGCTGGTATACCCTGCGTTTATGCCATGGGTGTTACCGTACACCCGCATACCCATATTGGCGTTATAGCTGGCTCCATCGGAATTGGTGATCCTGGGATCATAATCCAGTGCTGCCGACTCAGCTGCCACGGCAGTCTTAATAGCTTGCTGGGGATCCAGTGGAACGGGGTGATAGAGGTCTAAATCAGGAAATTCAGTGGCAATTAACTCAGCATCCGCCAGTCCGGTACAAGGATCTTCACTGGTATACTTAGCAATATCCACGGCCTTCTCAACCGCCAGTGCTAAGGCCTCCATACTGAGGTCAGCCGTTGAGGCGCTGCCTTTATGCTTCCCCACGTAAACGCTGATCCCCAGACCACCATCGTTAGTGAACTCAATATTTTCCACTTCCCGTAAGCGAGAGGAAACCGAAATTCCCTCAACCTTCGACATGCTGGCCTCGGCTTGTGTAGCGCCTTTTTTCAGCGCTAACTTAAGCGTATCAGCCACTTTCGATTGAGTTTCTGCTAGTTGTTGTTCGATCTGCATAGAAGTTTCGCTATAAATGTCCGTTGTTCATGGCTACAATCCACTATTATCAGTTATGAACGAGAGTCCAATGAACGACCCAAGTCAGCATGATGACGCGAATTGGGATAACGACGACAGCTATCCCGAGCACGATGAATTCGTTAGTAAATCTGAGCTTAAACGCCTGTCTGCCTTACGTCAGCAGGTTGGCGAGCAACTCGTAAATTTGTCTGACGCGCATATTAAAACCATCCCTATGGATGATGAACTGGCCGATGCCGTAACACTGGCCCGCAGAATAAACCGTAAAAAAGATGGTTTTCGCCGCCAGTTACAGTTTATCGGTAAGTTAATGCGCAGTCGCGATTTAACACCTATTGAAGAAGCCCTGGCCAAGTTGCAACACCAGCACCAGGCGCAAAATGCACGCTTCCATCAATTAGAAAAAACCCGCGATGCGATTGCCGACCGAGGCGACGATGCCATCCAGGAGGCTCTCAATGAGCACCCGACCCTGGAGCGCCAAAAACTCCGGCAGTTCCATCGCTCTATCGCTAAGGAGCGCAGTAAAAATGCGCCACCAAAAGCTTATCGCGAGTTATTTCAATATCTTAAAGAACATATGCTGGACCAGGATTAACTGGTCCCGCCGACGGTTAGCTCGTCTATTTTTAAGGTGGGCTGACCCACGCCTACCGGCACGCTCTGGCCATCCTTACCGCATACCCCAACGCCACGATCCAGCGCAACATCATTGCCGATCATGGAGATCTTTTGCATCACTTCCGGGCCATTACCAATTAGCGTAGCGCCTTTCACCGGCGCGGTAATTTTACCGTTTTCGATTAAATAGGCCTCGGCACTGGAGAACACAAACTTACCAGAAGTAATATCCACCTGTCCGCCGGCAAAGTTTGGCGCGTAAATGCCTTTATCAATCGAGCTGATAATTTCATCCGGCGTATACTTGCCACCAAGCATATAAGTGTTGGTCATGCGCGGCATCGGTAAATGGGCATAGGACTCGCGGCGACCATTCCCGGTAGGTTTAACGCCCATCAGACGGGCGTTCATTTTGTCCTGCATGTAGCCGGTAAGAATACCGTCTTCTATCAGCACATTATGCGCTGTTGGTGTGCCTTCATCATCGACCGTTAACGAGCCACGGCGATTATCCAGGGTACCGTCATCCACCACCGTAACACCTTTAGAGGCCACCTGCTGGCCCATACGGCCGGCAAAGGTTGAAGCACCCTTGCGGTTGAAGTCACCTTCAAGGCCATGGCCAACCGCTTCGTGAAGCAACACACCCGGCCAGCCACTGCCGAGCACCACTGGCATCAGGCCGGCTGGTGAAGCTATTGCCTGCATGTTGACTCTGGCCATATGCAATGCATCATCGGCGATTTGTTCGTAAAACGGACGACCATCTTCCTGACGGGTAAAGAATGCATAAGTGTGCCGGCCACCGGCACCGGCACTGCCGCGTTCACGGCGGTCACCATTTTCCATCAGCACTGAGCAGTTAAGACGCACCAAAGGGCGAATATCAGTAGCCAGCGTACCATCGCTGCCAGCCACCAGCACCTCTTCATATACGCCGCTAAGTGACACTACTACCTGATTAATGCTGCTGTCCTGTTTGCGGATATAGCCGTCTACGGCTCTCAGCAGGGCAATTTTCTCCGCCTCAGCCATGGCCAGAATAGGGTTATCAGCCGCGTACCGTGGCGCCGGCGTAATATCGCTTAAGGTGCCAACCTTTATCTGGCCACCAGCGGGGGCAATACTGCGGGCCGCGGTACAAGCCTTGGTAATCGCTTCCACACTGATGTCATCAGAGTACGCAAAGCCAGTCTTCTCGCCGCTTACCGCGCGCACACCTACACCGCGCTCCAGATTGAAGCTACCTTCTTTAATAATGCCGTCTTCCATCACCCAGCTTTCATGTTGACTGGATTGGAAATACAGGTCGGCGTAATCGGTTTGATGAGAATGAATCGAAGCAAGTGCGGTATCCAGCGATTGTCGGGATAACCCTGAATCAGCCAGCAAATTAGTTTCAACTTGATTTATCAAAGTGACTCCTGAAACGATTGTGTTGAGCCAAAGGCATGGCTTGTCGGTATTTATTGATGTCCGTCAGAGACACGGCATGCTGCAAGATGCCCTTTGCGGTTTCACGCTCTGCCAGCAACTCTCCCCACGGCGAATATATCACGCTGTGGCCGTAGGTTTCACGGCCATTTTCATGGGTGCCGGTTTGGTTAGCGGCCACTACGAAACACTGCTTTTCAATTGCTCTGGCACGCAATAGCGTATGCCAGTGCGCCGCACCGGTAACCTGGGTAAACGCAGCAGGTAACACCAGTACATCAATATCGCCCATGGCGTCGAACAAGCCGGGAAAGCGCACATCATAACACACCGCAACGCCGATTCGCCCATGCGGGGTATCAATGACCACTACCCGCTCGCCCGCCTGAGTGTACTTCGACTCTTTGTAGGCCTTGGTGTTATCGGCCACGGCGGCATCAAATAGATGGATCTTCTGATAGCAGTCGAGCGTGTTACCCTGCGGGCCGAACACAAAGCAGGAAGCGGTAAATTTCTGTGCGTCGTCGCAAGCTGCCGGAATCGTTCCGGCCACCAGGTAACATTCGAATCTGGCCGCAATCTTAGCCAGCCGGGCTTGTATGGGCCCGTCACCAGGTGACTCGGCGATAGTCAGTAAGAAACCGTCACGGGTGCCAAAGCAGGCAAAACACTCGGGGAGCACTACCACAGTATGGGCGGGTAATGCGGCTTCTGCCAGTTGGGCTTCAACAAAGTCCAGATTCGCATCAACATCCGGACCGGATGTCATTTGCAGGGCGGCAAGATTAACTGTCTGCATCTACAGGCTCCTTTGACTCTGCGGGTTCTACCGGCTCATTATCGATACTCTCGGGCGGCGCTGGCTGACGTTGCGCCGGCAGCTCAATGTCGGTGCTATCGCGGCCGACTTCTTCCAGTTCCGGGTTATCGATGGTGCCGGTAATGTGATAATTCACATTAGAGATCACCTTGGCTGAGGTCAAGACCTGATCCAGTGCCAGTGCGGCCAGCGCTGTTGGCGGATTTACCATAAAGTACACCAGCAAAGGCAGGTTGCCGGTTACGTTGGGCGCAAAGCTAACGTTGTAATTCAGTGTCTTATTGGCAAGGTCGGTATAACCTTTGATTTCAATCTCACCGGCCCCTCCGTCGATCACAGTGTCGGTTGTATTTGCCACCCCATCAACAATCTCCAGGCTACCCTTGATATCATCATAGAAAAAGCCCTGGGCAAACACATCACGAAAATCGAGACTCAGTTTTCTGACCAGTGAGTTAAGGCTGAACAGGGTAAAGATACGTGAGCCTTTGTCGCTTACCTGGGTGAGGTAGCCGTCGGTAAGTTCGGTTTGCACACTTCCGTTTAACGATTCCATGGCGAAATTAAACGGCGAGTTATCCCAGTTAAGCACAAACTCAATGCTCGCCTTAGAGTCCTTTATGCCGGAGTTAACGCCTAACTCTGACAACATCCCGCCTATATTGTGACTGTTAATGTCGCCTTCGAAGTGGGTTACTGACGTGTTATTGTCAGCCGTTAACCAACTGCCGGACGCCCGCAATTCGCCAAAATCGTTGGTGGCATCAAAGCGGTTGATTAACATGCCGTTATCAGTGCGGGTCACTTCTAAGTCTACCGTTCCGAAATCTCTGTCGAGCAGGTTACAAGCATCACAGTGAAAGCGAATGGGAGGCAGCGCATCGGGCTGGTAATCATATTCCACCTTTTCCTGTTCACTTTCATCGGTTTGCCACTCGGCAAGGCGGATAAAATCGGCATCAATTTCGATGCCCTGTTCCAGCCACGCATCAAACAGTTTTACTTCTGCTTTAGCCTGGGACGAGAGCACATTCAGCGACCAGTTATTACTCTGCTGGCGCGCCGAGATGGTTACATCGGTGAGGGTCTGGCCGGCCACAATCAGGTTTTCGGCTTCGACAAATATTCGTTGCGGTACCGAGAAGTAGCCCGGCCGCTGTGTGGTCTTAGCGGTTTGGCCGGCGTCTGACGACAGCCCACCAATCAGTAAATCAATGACGTGATACCAACGGGCTACATCCACATCCGGCATGGCCGCAGAAATACTAAACCCTGTACCGAGCCCCACAATATCACTATTGCCCAGGGCCAGATGGGCACCGGCAAACTGTTTGGTATCATGGGGCAGCACGCCGGAAAAATTAATATCATTACCCACACTCAGAGTAATATCTGACGCATCCTGATCACCATCCACCAACACCATGAGCTCTTTCACTGTCATAGAATCTTTGTAAAACGGCGCAGGTAGGCGCGATTCAACGCCAGCCAGCTCGCTGGTCATACTGGCATTATACTGAAAGCCATCCTTGCCCAGTGATACCGATACATCTGTTCGCCACTGCGCATCGCCGCTAAGGTAGTCGGCAAATGCCGGATTGACCTTTTCGATTAACGGCTGCGCGGCCCAGTTCCCGCTGAGTTCAATATCCAGTAAATACTCATCACTCAGTTGATTGCCGGCAAGTTCTAACGCCACCGGCTGGCCAAACAGCGAAGCAGTCAAACCGTTAATCGAAATATTGGCGTTAGAGAAGCCCACTTCACCGCTGGCCTGGTCAAACTTAAGATCCAGGCTGTTAACGTTAACCTGGTTTCCGTCAAGCCGGGCTATGCCTGTAGCTTTCACATTCTTGCCGTTCAGGGGGATTTCCAGCTTCACCTCACTGGCAACCGGTCCGCTAACCACCACATCCTGAGTTAGAATTTTACCCAGTGAATCCTTTAAACCCGAATTACGCATCAGTGCGGCCACCTGCTCGCCGGAGCCTTGCCCCTTCGCGTCGATGGTCAGCACTGAAGAGCCACTAAGGCGCGGAATACGTGCGTACAGGTCTGACAGTTCGATGTCCATTAACTGACTGGCGGGGCTGGTCATGGTTAATGATTCATTTTCAAACATCAGCCGCATATTAAGATCTGCCAGCGCCGGCCAGTCCGGTGCAAAAGTAAATCCGGCGTCAGCGACGTCTACCCGGGCCTGAAACACGCCCTGCCCGTCGGCAAAGGGAAATTGTGCGGGATTACCGAACCACAGTACGCTGGCATGTTGTACCTGACCACCATCGCTGAAAGCCCGCTGCAGGTAATTAACCGTTCCCTTACCCATGTAGGCGGCCGGAAAGAACCCCGGCACGTCTTTTAATGCCATGCGCTCAATTTCCATGGCGGCACTCAGTACACCACTGCCAAACTGATAGCGGATATCCTGGGTAAAGCTCAACAGCTCACTCTCCACCTGCATATTATGCAGGCTCAGCACCCAATCGCCCTCAGATTCAGGGTAAAAATAGGCGCGGCCACGAATTCTGTCGAGGGTCAGGTTCTGCGGTAACAGGTTATTAATGCTGAGCTCTGATTCACTGGCTTCCAGCTCAAGTACGCCATGGTCATGGTGCCAGAAAAACTCACCATCAATGGCACTGAGTCCGGGCACTTTACCGCTCTGATTCCAGTGCATATCAAATATTTTCGCCGCAACAGAAAGGGCTTTTTGCTGCCATTGTAACTGTAAGGTAGCCAGCTCGGCGGTTGGGTTAAGCTGCTTAACCAGCTGCCCGCTGTTCCCTTCAGTAAATAGCGGTGCAAGGGCCATGATAGGGGCCAGCGAGATAGGCTTAACCGTATTGATGGTTAAATCCCCTTCGTCATTCAGACGCCCGACCAGATCGGTAACCAGGGTATTGTTGTCGGCTTGCAGAATTAACTGGTCGACCCTGACTGACCAGCCATCTGCCGATGGCAGAGCCTGGATACTGCCGCCAAGGATCTGCGATTGCAGGATATTATTATCCCCGGCCAGTCGCCAGGCGATGTCACTGTCGTCAAACTCCACCTGGACGGCATCAATATGATTATTCTGCAGACTCGCCCAGACCTCAAAATTGCCGCGACTACGCTCCACCGGAGAGCGCGTGGGTAACAGAGCGCTGATCCACGGTGAAATGTCCAGTGACTCCCCTTTGACATAGAGGGTACCAGACAGGTCTGATTTACCGCCGTACAAGTCGATGACAAAAGCGGCCGAGTTATTGGCGATATCCTGCACCCGAATCTCGCCCCGCCCCTGGTGGCGGCTGTCGCGGTTAACCCAGTACAACTGGGATAATTCAATAACCTCTTCTTCGGCCGGCGTGACCAGCGTCACCTCGCCATGCAATAACGAGAAACTTTGTAACTGGTCGAGAAACAGGCTGCGTAGCGCTTCAACAATGGGGAAGTCCCCTTCACTGCCCTTTTCCATACGCTGGGTATCCACCCGGGCGTGCAGGCCAACCAAATCGAAACGTTTGGACGAAAGCTCCCGTTGTTGCAGGGTTTGCCAGAAATCCACTTCCACATAAACCTGCTCCAGTTTAAGCTCTACCGGTGACAGGTCGTTTTGTTGAAACTCAACGCCATTGAGCACTATGCTCGGGCCCGTGCCTTGCCAGACGGCAGACAAGCTGTCGATAGTCAGCTGAATGCCATACTGGACACTCAGGTAATCTTCAATGAGTTGTTTTTCTTCGTCAAGATAAGGCAGGGTGTAGCGCAGAGCGCTAAGTAAAACCGCAAACAGCACCAGAACAATGGCACAAAACAGCCAGAGTTTTTTAACAATATAGGCGGCAACAGAGAGGGGGCGATTCACATCATTACCACATCGTACTTATCCTGGTTGTATAAGGTTTCTGTTTGTACTTTTATTTGTTTCGAAACGAATACTTCCAGTTCGGCCAACATGTGAGACTCCTCTCCCAACAAATAATCGGCCACAGTGGGCGACGCGTAAACCACAAACATATCGGCATCGTAAGCACGGTTTACCCTGACTATTTCACGCATGATCTCAAAGCAAATGGTTTCAATGGTTTTCACCGAGCCGCGTCCTTTGCAAACAGGACAATCGCCGCACAGAATATGCTCGAGGCTTTCGCGGGTGCGCTTGCGGGTCATTTCCACCAACCCCAGTGAGGTAAAGCCATGAATGTTAATTTTAGCCCGGTCTTTACTGGTAGCAGCTTCCAGGCTGTTGAGTACCCGGCGTTTGTGGTCGTTATTGGTCATATCGATAAAATCGATAAGGATCATGCCGCCCAGGTTACGCAGTCTAAGCTGGCGGGCAATGGCCAGCGTGGCTTCGATATTGGTGTTAAAGATGGTTTCTTCGAGATTACGATGACCAACAAACGCGCCGGTATTGATGTCGATGGTGGTCATGGCTTCGGTTTGATCGATAATCAGATAGCCACCTGATTTCAGATCCACCCGACGCTCCAGCGCCCGCTGCATCTCGTTTTCAACATCATACAGGTCAAAAATGGGCCGGTCGCCGGGGTAATACTCCAGCTTTGTATGCATCTCCGGCACGTATTCTTTGGTAAACTGCCCAAGTTCATGATGAGACAGGTTGGAGTCGATTCGGATGCGGTCCAGTTCGGTGCCGACAAAATCCCGCAGTACGCGGCGAGCCAGAGGTAAATCTTCGTACAGCACATGGGAGCGACGTTTCTTTAAGCGCTGCTGAATTTTGCTCCACAAGCGACGTAAAAAGGCGGCATCGGCTTTCAGTTCAGGCTGACTAACGCCCTCGGCAGCTGTGCGCAGGATAAACCCGCCTTGCTCGTCACAAAACTCGGCCACCAGCTCTTTTAAGCGCTCGCGCTCGGTTTCATCTTCAATGCGCTGAGATACCCCAACATGGGTTACGCTGGGCATAAACACCAGATAACGAGATGGAATGGTAATATCTGTGGTCAGCCGTGCGCCTTTGGTGCCAATGGGGTCTTTCACAACCTGTACCACAATATCCTGACCATCGCGAACCAGATCGCGGATATCATGTTTTTCAATATGGCTGGTTGAGACTTCGCCGACGACTTCGTTATGAATAACAATATCAGACGCATGCAAAAATGCCGCTTTATCCAAACCAATGTCCACAAAAGCCGCCTGCATACCAGGTAACACCCGGCTTACTTTACCGCGGTAAATATTGCCCACCAAACCCCGTTTGGTGTGACGTTCCACATGGACTTCCTGCAGAATACCATTTTCTATCAGCGCAACACGTGACTCTGACGGTGTAACGTTAATCAGTAGTTCTGCACTCATTCAATCACTCCAAACTCTTGCAGTAGTTGTACGGTTTCATACAGCGGTAATCCCACAACGGCGCTGTAACTGCCTTCAATCGATTTTACAAACTGGCCGGCTATTCCCTGAATACCGTAAGCCCCAGCTTTGTCTGCGGGTTCTCCGGTCGCCCAGTAACGGGCAATTTGTGTTGCAGACAAAGGGCCAAAATGCACCTGAGTTGTCACGCAAATCGTTTTTTGCCCTTTATCATCAAGCAGGCTGACTGCCGTCATCACCTGATGTGTGCGGTCACTTAGTGCACTCAGCATGGCCGTCGCATCGGCACAATCGGCAGGTTTCCCTAACGCTTGGTTATCCAGCACCACAACGGTGTCAGAAGCCAGCACCACGCAGCCATCAGTGTCATTATGAACCTGAGCAGCGGCCTTTGCTTTTTCGGCCGCCAGGCGCGTTACTAAAGCTTCGGGCTGTTCACCGGCTAATGGCGACTCATCTAAGTCCGCAGGCCTGACGCTAAATTTGACCCCAATCTGAGTTAATAGTTCGGCGCGCCGCGGTGACGCTGAGGCCAGTACCAGTTTTCGAAGCTGACTCATGTAATCCTCAGTTGCCGTCTGACTTTACGTAATAACCAGAAAATCCAGGGCCATAGAGCCATCGAAGTCAGCACCGGCCACAGTTCCTCAAAACGAAAGGTAACGTCGGTCAGCAAACGTAGTAACCAAAACAGTAAGGAATGGTACAACGCCGATATTACGCCAATAATCACCGCTTGTTGCCACACCGAGTAATTACGCAGGCGCTGGTAATTAGCCGCTAACACGTAAATGGAGATACTCAGAGCAAAACTGTGCACACCCATGGCGGTGCCAAGCAGAATGTCGAGCGCCAGACCGCTGGTAAAGGCAACCCCCACATTAGCGCGGTGTGGTAAGGCCATTACCCAGTAAGACAACACAATTAATACCCAGTCCGGGCGGTATAAGTCTAATTGTACTGGTACCGGAATAATCTGAAAGACCATGGCAATCAGCAATGTGATAGCAATGGTATAATGACGCACCTTAATCATCGGTTGCCTCCGGTGCCTGTTCATCAGGCTCTGAGGAGGTTTGTGGCCACAGTAGTAACAGATATTTGAGGCGATTTAAGCGGGCCTGGGGGACAATGGTTACCTGCGCGAAGGGGCGCGATTCATCGCGAATCACCTGAATCACTTCTGCCACCGGGTAACCTTCCGGAAACACTTCTCCCAGCCCGGAGGACACCAGCACATCGCCTTCGCGGATATCGGCACTGTGCGCCACGTGGATAAGATACAATTCATCGATCGCGCCACTACCTGAGGCAATAAAGCGGCTGTTATTGCGGATTGAGCGCACCGGAATAGAATGGGTTACATCACTGATCAGCAGCACACGACTATTGGTGGTACCCACTTCCATCACCTGGCCCACAATACCTCGTTCATCCAGGATCGACTGACCCAGGTAGACGCCGTCAATGGCGCCTTTGTTGATGACGATTTGCTGACTGTAAGGGGTGTTGTCCACCGCCATCAATTCGGCCACCATTTTACGCATATTCTGACGCACCGGTGCATCGAGCAAGCGACGCAGTTCTTTGTTTTCCTGCTCCAGCGCCTCAAACCGTTGTAGCTTTTCGTTTTGCAGCAGCAGACGATTGGTGAGTTGTTCGTTTTCCTCAATCAGTGCCTGTTGTGAGGTCAGGCGTTGGGCGCTGGCATTGAGCAATTGCCCGGGCAAATTAGCCAGATACTGAACCGGGCTAACCAGGGAGTTCAGAAATACCCGGGTGGTAGAAAACGCATCGAGTTTAAAATCGAGCACGATCAACATCACCGACATTGCCAGAGCTAATGCCAGCCGGATATTGAGTGAGGGACCTCGGGTAAAAATTGTATCCATAATGCAAGAAGGCAACCTGAGAAGGTTGCCTTGTCTATTTACTCGTAGCTAAACAAATCCCCACCATGCATGTCTATCATGTCGAAGGCTTTACCCCCGCCACGCGCCACACAGGTGAGCGGATCATCTGCTATTACCACCGGGATACCGGTTTCTTCCATCAGGAGTCGGTCGAGATCTTTAAGTAATGCGCCACCACCGGTGAGCACCATGCCTCGCTCTGAAATATCAGAGGCTAACTCTGGCGGTGATTGCTCAAGGGCCACCATGACTGCCGATACGATACCGGTTAATGGCTCCTGCAATGCTTCGAGAATTTCATTTGAATTAAGAATAAAGCCGCGTGGTACCCCTTCGGCCAGGTTACGGCCACGAACTTCAATTTCGCGTACTTCTTCACCCGGATAAGCAGCACCAATTTCGTGCTTAATCCGTTCTGCCGTGGCTTCACCAATCAGTGAGCCAAAGTTACGGCGAATATAGTTGATGATAGCTTCATCGAATTTATCACCACCAATACGCACAGAAGAGGAATACACCACACCGTTAAGTGAAATAATCGCTACTTCGGTAGTACCACCACCGATATCGACCACCATTGAACCGGTTGCTTCGGATACTGGTAAGCCAGCACCGATGGCTGCCGCCATGGGCTCATCAATCAGATACACTTCACGGGCACCGGCACCCAGCGCCGATTCTTTGATTGCGCGACGCTCAACCTGAGTAGAACCACAGGGCACACACACCAGTACACGAGGGCTGGGGCGCAGGAAGTTATTGTCGTGCACTTGCTTGATAAAGTGCTGCAGCATTTTCTCGGTGACGTAGAAATCGGCGATAACACCATCTTTCATTGGCCGGATGGCACGAATGTTACCCGGCGTTCTGCCCAGCATGCGCTTAGCTTCGGCACCTACAGCGGCAACACTTTTAGGGCCGGCGGCACGTTCCTGGCGAATAGCAACAACGGAGGGTTCATTCAGCACGATGCCCTGATCTTTTACGTAGATCAATGTATTGGCTGTTCCGAGGTCGATGGACAGATCGTTAGAGAACATGCCTCGAAGTTTTTTAAACATGAAGTGGTATTTCCTGTAATAAGCACCTGTCACTGCGCCGTGAAGTGCGGGAATAAGGCGGCTGGACGTGATTTAACAACTATCCGCACACTTTAACAATGGGGGCTATTTTGAGCAAGTAAACTCCCTGACTAAACCGAAAAAAACCAGCCATTACCCTTATTTGCCTGTCGCTTCGCCCATGGAGCATGCGCAGCGTTCAACTATTATACAAGCTTTAACCTGACGGCAGGTATTTATGCCTATACAAGGTTACTCTGTTGCCCTGTCACCAGGTGGTTTAGTAGCCTTCCCGAATGTGTATAGTGCGGTCGTTGCCACGGTAAATACCGAAGAAGGCCTCTCCGCTTGGTTTGTCATCGGTGTCGATATCACCGTCGCCATCCCAGTCGATGTTGAGATACCCGGCCCAGTCCGCTCCGGGTGCGCCGGGCTCCAGGGTTATTCTTACCGCACCACGAAGCGCTACGCCGTTCTGCATTGCCGGCCCCAGATTAATCATAGAGTCCGGACTTTTACCCGCGGATAACACGCCAGTACTGCTAATGCCTGGAAGGTGACTGGTAATATCCTGCTCATCGTTACCTTCAGAAGCGCTGGCAATCGACACCTGCCCACTGCTTTGGGATAAACTTAATGCAGTACAGCTGTCCTGCACGTTTATCATCCAGTTACCGTTATCATAATATTCCGTGACCAGCGGGGCCCTTAGGGTTTCGGTTTCCGGGCCAAAGGTATTTTCTATGCGTAACCGGCCATAGCGAAGATCAGTGCCCTGAACTGAGCTAAAACTGAATGCCTCACAACTGCCCGGATAAGCGGTTTGGTAACACACCCCGTCAGCATCGGTTAGAAATGGCGCGGCAAATGTCATCGCGGCATCAGCGGTGAATGGAGAGCCATTGCCTGTACCTGCAGATGGTGTTGCAATTTTACTGTAGCTAACCTGAGTATTGAGCACGGTTATCTTACCTTCACCGTCATAATCAGTGTGATCCGTAATAACGGGTATATCCCCGGCATTCAGGATATTCAGTGCGCCGCTATAAGCAGAGTTATCAGCAAAACTGATGGCACTTAAACCGCTGCTCCCCGGGTTCAACTGCCACAGGCTGTCGGAATAATTGCGGGTCACCTGGTCTCTGGCATTATAGGCGGTTACTGATAACTCAGGTTCACTGCCGGTAACAAAATCGAAAGGTTGCCCGATATAGGTAAACTGGCTGCTGCACTGATCTTCAAATTGCGGGGTGGTGGAGGCGCTAACATCGAAGTACGCCGGGATGATCCGCCCCGGCCCCACCTGGTTGGCGCTAATAACATTACCCAGATAATCAGCATCCTGCACATCCCAGGTATATGACCCCACCTCACTTACATAAGCCTGGGCAAAGCTCCAGTTACCGCTATTGAAAGCGGCAACACTGACATCAGACCAGGCCTGACTAGCAGCACTGGTCACCGACTGTGACGCCGCCACAAACAACTGCGCCTCTGCCGCATTAACCGAAACCGGCGCAATCCTAAGCAGGCTCATCTGCATAGTACCAGGCTGGTACCCGGGCAGAACGGTGTTGTTAGCCCCTCGGGCTGACATGGAAAGCGTAAACTCTGCGCCGGCTGTTTGCGAAGAGGCTGCCGTGGCACCCAGGGAAATACTGGCTGGAATGCTATCAAATTGCGCACTGCCCGAATCAATAGTGACCCCATTAACACTGGCTGTAGCAGCAAGTGCAACCCGGCCTGCATCGGCATATGAAAAGCCACTCAGGCTGGTTTCGCCGTCGGCATTAAAGTTCAACGTTACACTGGCCGTATTCTGGCCAGCCCCTGAGCCATTAACGGGTACGCCAGCTAACGGTACAGAACACTGATCCGGTGAGTACCCGGTGCCGCCGTCGATACAATCGTAGCTTAGCGAAACTGACTGACTGCCCGTGAGTAACGCCTGACATACGCCGGCATTATCGCGCACCGCCCTGAGACCAATGCGGCCAAGGTCGGCTTCGGCAATAACATCTGGCAGCACGCTAGAGTAAGGTGCTGCCGTGTCGTAGAACTCAAAGCCAGCATTCACAAAGTCGATATTACAGTCTGTTGTACAGTCCGCGGGAGATTGCGGGGCAGAATCGGTATTCGCAGCGGTTACTGAAAGAGGAAATGAGCCCGCTGCAGATTGCTCTAACGTGGTTGTTACTGAGCCGGAAAACGTTACCGGCATCGACACCGACCAGTCACCGTTGGGTAAATTCACACTTACCGGATCGGTCACTAACTCCGAACAACTGGCATTGGCGCAGGCCTTAATGGTAATTGTGGCCGCACTGCAGGTAAGAGTTTGCTCGGGGTGAGTGATTTCATAATGATGCACGCTTACGCAGTCTACCGTGCTGTTTAAATCTGCCCGGATGGCTTCTCTGGACTGTTCGTAATCATACAGTCTGAAATCATCAATCTGACCATTGGCCGAGTTGGCCGTCATTTCATAAACAAAATAATTGGCTGAGCTATCGCCGATTTTAACCGACGAGAGATTGCCCAGTTCAGAGCTACTGAATGCCCAGTTGCCGTACATGTACACGCGACTGCCATTGACGTACAAATTAACGTCTTCAGAGGCGACGTCCCAGCTTAACGCTATATGTACCCATTCGTTAGCGGAATAACCCAGCGATTGCGACTTAACCTGCATGTCACCATCGTTTCTATCTTCCATGCCAAAAGCCAGCTCACCGTTATTGGTTAACGACATAAAAAAGTATTTGTCGACGCTAGCATTATTGGCACCGCCGCGACTTGCATCAAACAGCATGCGCTGACCGCCGCCTATCCAGGCACTGTCGCTGCGATACCAGAACGATACCGTTCCCCGTGGCCCGATTGTGTTCAGGTCCAGGTTGCTATCCACTTCGTCGAGCTGGTTGTAACGATTATTGTAGGGCACATCCAAAGCCCGGCATGAGATATCGTTTGCCGGTAGTTCAGGGGTTACCCGGCCCACAGGCGTGCCATTATTCCCTTCAGCAGATGAATCAATTACTGCGCCGGCGCCATCCCATGAGGCTTCCTCAAACTGATAATGCAACTTAGCCACTGCCCCGGTACAGCTTGTACAGGTGTAATCTGACGCGGTATACAGCCCCTGCACGTCTGCGGTGGACAACTCGCCATCGTAAATCCGTACATCATCAATATCGCCTAACATATGATAGGTAAGTTCATTGCTGTAAGACGCATTATTACTGGAATTGGCGGCGCTGGCGCCAAGGATGATAGGTTCGCGGTTATAGCGTAATGTCAGGCCTCTGACTGAATAGCTGCCGAGGTAGACGCCATCCAGGTATGCATTGAACCCTGAGGAACTCCATGTATACACCAGATGGTACCAGCGCTCGCGTTCCTCGACCTCTGGTAACGAATATACGTTATAGGTGGTTGACTGGGTTTCGTGTTTAAACAGAAAGCGGCCTTCCTGATTCACATAAATTGTAAGTTGTCCGCCATAATCACGGCCCCTGGAGTCTTTAGAAAAAAGCGCCTGGAATGACTCGCCGTTTCTATCAAGATTGTGATCGAGATTTGCTACTTTAAACCAAAGAGAAATTGAGCCGCTTGTGAGTTCATAGCTACGGTGGTGAGGAATATTAATATGATCGTTATTGCCATCGAACCCAACCGCCTGACAAAAACGCCCGTAATTTTCCGCCCGGGCACCATCGACCGCCTGGCCATTAATGCCACTTACTACATCAACAATCTCGCCAGACGAGCCGTTCAGGCTACACACATCCATATTCCAGTGCGAAAGCAGGGTGGCATTTGAACTACAACTGGTACAGCTAGCTTCGGACTCAGCAAACAATAGCGCAACCTGCTCTTCCGACAGTTGCGAATTGTACAGGCGCACATCATCCATACGGCCCTGATAAAAATCACCAATATCACTGTAAGCTGAATTATTCACATCGTGACGGTTGGCATTAGCCGCTATCACCGTGGTGCGATTGTTATTCTGCCAGCCTGAGGTATAGCTGCTATTTGAGCCTACCAGCACTTTATCCACGTAGACCTGCATACCAGCAGCCCCCACACTGTAGACTACATGATGCCACTGCCCTTCGGTAATCACCGGTGTAGAATTTATCTGGTAGGTCGAATTGCGCGACTCCTGACTGACTTTGATTGCACCAGTGGAAGTAACCCATATTGTGAACTGACCACTGTAATTATTGCGACTGTCTTTTGACAACAGTGCCATGCCACCTGCCTGGGCATTCTCAAAATTGACGAAAGACAGGTTGTCGACTTTCATCCAGAACGATACTGTACCCGCACTGACCTCATAGCGATTACTGTGGGGTAACCGGATATGATCACCATCGCCCCTGAAATAAGCGGCCTGACAAAGTTTGCCATTGCTGTCGATACTCGGGTCCTCAAATGACTGGCCGTTGATACCGGCTATGGCATCCACCACTTCGCCACTGGCGCCGGTTAAAGCGCAGGCATTCATTGTCCAGCGGGCGGTAGCTGTGGGCAGAAAAGCGGCCTGAGTACACAGATTATCGGCGGCAAAGGTCGACACCCCACTCTGATCATAGGTGATTTTTGCGCGGTCCTGCATTATCACATTCAGCGCATTAACGGCGCCGGTATGCTGCACATCGGTGTTATAGCTCGCCGACGCCACAGCATAAAAATAGCCTTTTACCTGAGAATACTGACCAAAGGTGATATTTCCTTCGGAGTACATTAGTAGCTGATCAGGGTTGCCGTTGGTATTAATCTGATTACTGATATTGGTGGAAAAGTCCCGGGTATAGATTACCACTTTGGCGCCACTGGCTACCTGCAGTTGCGCATTTTGGCCGAGGTTAAGTGTTTCTATCCAATAGATCCCGCTTTGCAGTGTTAACACTGCGTTGAAATTTACCGACAACGATTTAATTTTAAAGGTGTTATTGCTGGATACAGCGGTAAGACTCGAACCGTTGCCGAGGGTGATATTACGGTAACCGCCAGCGTTGAGTGTTGCCGAGGTATTGTCCTGAATATAACGATCGGTGGTCGAAGGCGAATACTGGTAAGCAGAAATGGCCATTCCCGCTGCACTGCTGCCGCTCAGCTGACAGGCGACGGTATCGCAGCTACTGCCGCCGCTGTTATCCACCATACTGGCAAAACTTATTTGCCCGTCACTGCCAACCAGCGAAGTTTGCGGCTGAAACTGAATATAACCGGAAGAGGAATAGGACCCGGCCGGATCGGGAAAAACACTGGAGCAGCTGGCAGCCGCCGCCAACATGGCAGGCAACCATAACAGTAGAATACAACAACGCAATACAGTCACTGCTTACCCTTTATTAACGTTCTTCGAACGCATCCAGCTCGAAGGTCCGGCTGGCCCAAATATCATTCGCCCGGCAGATACCGGTACTCTCAAAGCGATAGTAATTATAATCGACATTTTGTTTTACCACCTGAGTGGTAGTGCAGGTTGCCTGATAACTGCAGTTTTCCAGCCCATCGCCGGTGCTGAAGGCAGCATTACTGGTAATAGTGGTACTGCAATTTGCCACCGGACTGTTTAATGGAAAAGCGGTGCTGAGTAATCGCTGTACCCCACTCTGAGCCGCCATTTTCGCTCTGGCGCCGAGCACCTCATATACCACCGACTGATTGGATGACGATAGCAGGTTAACCATAGTAATGCCCAAAAAGGCGAGTATGATTATAATGAACAACGTCATCACCAACATACTCCCGCGTTGGCGTTTGTCAGGGAATATTAGCAATGTGGATCTCCTGCTGATAAGCAATCTGTTCATTATTGTCGATAAAGCGCAGGCGAATTTCGGCTATCGAGTTACTCTGCAGACTGGTAGAAATAATCCGGAACGGGTCATCCTCCTGCGGATTATTCACCGGATCAGCCGATAATACATTAGCCACATGCCCGGCGATAACCGGCAAACCGGGGAAAGCCCCTAACTGATTCACCAGTAAGTCATTTTCATAGCGAATGAGGCGATTCTGATACACACAGTAGCTCACGGCCCGGTCGATCAGATAAACGCGCGAAGCAGGTGATTCCTGAGCCAGTAATCCGGTCACCTCAAGCTGCACGATATTATCACTGTCATCCAGTGTGGTGCAGTCGCCGTCGCCATCATCGCTGCAACCGGACACGGTAACCCGGTGACCATTATTGGCATCAAACACATCCTCACTGCGGGTAGGATACACTACTGCAAAATTATCGCCGCCGGGCAGCTCATAGGGCACATTGTTTATATCGTGCAGGGCAACCACGTCGATTTCGTAGGTGGCATCACCGGCATCGGGCAAGTCGGTATACACCGTGGCCCAGTTAATCGGCACAAACTCCATGCAGTGATAACTGGTGTTACCGGTTATTCTGACGCTGTTAGGTAAGGCATTGCGTAGCTCCCGTTTAAGCCGTTCAATAGCAAAACGGCTCTCGGACAGCAGTTGCTCTCGAGTACTGACATCAATATAAGTTTGCATGGAGCCGCGCACAAAACTGGCAATGCCAGCGCTTGCCACACCGAGGATGACAATAACGGTGACCAGTTCAATAAGGGTAAATCCGCGGTTGCGCAGGGTGGTGCTGATCATACGTTCCACCGGTAACTGCTGAAGGTTATTGCTTCACCGCCGGGCGTAGTAACGGTTATGACAATCCGCTTTACGTTGCCGATAACCGCGCCGCTGCCGCCGGCATCGTCATTGACGCCGTCTTCGTTATCATCATAGTAAACCTGAACGGCGACAGAGAAACCGGTATACAGGCTCTCGCCATTGTACAGCACAGGCAGGCCCTGGGCCGACAATATAGTTGCCCCGGATTCATTCAGGCCGTTGTAATCATCAATATCATCATACTGAGCGCGGCTCTCGCCGGCATCGGGGCCAAGATTTCCCGAAGTCGTACAGGGTATAGATTCATTGCAGCGCTCGCCGGTGCTGCTGTTAGCCAGGTTGTTATCGAACGCGCGGGCATTAATTTCGCTCATCAGCGATTGCGCCAACTCGCTGGCCCGTACCTGCCAGATGGGCTCCACACTAAGGCGCGACTGCGGGCCAATCAAACCAATGATCACCATCATAATGATGGAAAACACAGTAATACCAATTATCAGTTCAACCAGGGTAAACCCTTTTACCACTCTAGCAGGCATGGATGTAGCCCTCGCTTTCAATACAAACATCTACGCTGGACTCACCAGTGATAATTACCCGGCACGGCGTGCCCGTGCCACAGTTAGCCGTATTGTTCAGCGGCCTGCCCAGCGCATCAAACCCGATATAACTGAAGTTAATCAGCGCGCCATCGGCACTGGATAAGCTCAGTCCCTCATCGGTAAGCTCGGTACCCACAGTGGCCAGAAACCCTGGAGCATCACTGGCTATGCCGCTACCGCACGTAGCACTGCCGTTACCAGGTGCATAATCGAGTGCTGGTGGTCCGTATGCGCTATTAGCGCCGTATTGAAAGTTAAGCCGAAAGCAAAACCCGTCACGGGTATCCTGCATGGCTCTGATTTGCATATTACGAAGGGCGGACACGAGGCGGTCCTGATAGGCGTATTCAACATAGCCCTGACGGCTCTGAAGTCGGGTGCCGGCCACAACGGCCAGCACGCCGATTAGAGTTATTACAGTGACTAGTTCAACTAAACTAAAACCACCGGCTCTTTTAATGACCTTACCGGTCATAGTTCAAGCCACAATCAAAAAATTATGGTTAACAACCTGTGTCAACTAAAGCGACTGAAGGAACACCACTATCAGTTGCTTCTGTATAAGTTACTGCACAAGTATTATCTGTAGTCCCTTCAGGGTAAAAAGTAATTACACCTGCAACTTCAGGACTAGAAGTCTGATCCCCTGCCGTTGTAACAACAGCATCCCAGTCCGTATCGGTGATATCAGTCCACGCTGAAATTGTTGGAGTCCCTGTAAGTAACATCGTATCCGCATCAGGGTAACCATAGTTAATATTTACTGTGGTGCCGTTTATCGAAACAGTCGTTGCTGCGATGCCCTGCGAGCCTGCGATCGCTGATTTTGCATAAACTAATTGCGAGCCACCTTGTAATCCGGCTTTAAGACCCTGAAGAGTAGATGCCCGAGCATCGCTCTGGAAGTCAATAAAACGCGGTGCGGCTGTTACAGCTAAAATGCCCAGGATCACGATCACGATGATCAGTTCGATTAAAGTAAAACCACGCTGTTGCATGTTAATTCCCCTCAAAACAAGTTTTTCTATTATTCACTATTTTTCAATTGAGTACAGCGTTTACTGTACTAATTAGACGAATTGTTAGTATTGTTACTAAAGACGACCACCTGACCAATTCTGGGATCGTATATAAATCCATCCCCTACGGTGTCATCGGTGGGTGTATTCTGTAAATTCCGCACTGATTTACTTAAATAGTAAAAGCACAGGTCATTGCCACCGGAGCCTGCCCCATTACTGAAGTTAGTAAAATAACGGAAACTGTCAAATGGCCGGTTCGCCCAGTTCGATGTAATGGTGGGTGCACTTTGCATGATCAGGTTAAAAATACTCTCGCAGTCCAGTGCTGACATGGCATCGTCTTCGGTGCTGTTATCGTTGTTTACTTGTCCGGTGGGATAGCCGGTATTGCGGTCGACACCCACAATAATACCGTCGATGGTAACAAACGACAGATTAGTGCCCTGATTATCCCGCGGCCGGGCCTCAAGCTCCCATTCCGCTCTGACCAGGCCAACGCCGGTAGCGAAGCCGCCTGAAACCGCCTCGATAGTAGCATCTTCAGCCTGCTCGGTGACATCCAGGAAACGTGGAATAGCCACTGCTGCCAATAACCCCAGTAAGACCACTACAATAGTGAGCTCAATGAGGGTAAAACCTTTTACACCCGCGATCCGTTTACCCGCGTTGTGACGTTTACAATTTGTCATAGATAACTCCTGAACTCCCAATTTACTCACGAACTAGTCATTCCCTGATTGTTGAACAATACCTGTAAAAATACTGTAGTCGAAATAGGGGCCGGTACTCACCCGGTAGCGACACCGTGCATTCGGTGTTTGCTCCCCTTCATTGTCGCTGGCGTAGTAATCACCCAGTACCCGAAATCCCTCAACCCGGGTTGACGTATTCAGTAATTGCTCCCAAAGCTGCAAACAACTCTCTGAACTCGGCTCAACTTTCGGCCAGCCAAAGTGAGCCATTCTGACCGGCCGGCGGCCGACTTCCTTACCTTCGTTGTCGTAGTGCACCAGCATAATCATTTCCGGGCGACCCTCGGCCTGCCACTGCCAGTGAGCATTGGTGGCACTGGTAGCAAACTGGCGCGCATAGCCCCGCATAATTTCTGTTTCCACATCCGGTTCACTGTCGTACACATACACAATCGCAGTAGCCATTAAAATGGTAAACACAACAATTACCGCCAGGTTAACCAGCACCCGGTTGAGGTTATGTTCGGCAACGTCTTTTGATTTCAAGCTCATCGCCCCTTAATTGCGCTCATCATGTCCCACATCGGGGTAAAGATACCCAGGGCCAGCACCAGCACCATACCGGCAACAATACCAATCAGTACCGGCTCTATCTTGGCCGTCAGGCTATTGAGGTCATAGTCGACTTCACGTTCGTAGAAATCGGCTACCTCAGCTAATAGTTCATCTACCCGACCGGTTTCTTCACCCACATTGACCATTTGCAGCACCATGGGCGTAAACAGGCCGCTTGCCTGAGTCACCCTCGACAGGTTTTCGCCCTTCTCGATACTCTGGCGCATATCAATTATTTTGGTTTCCATGAAACGGTTGCCCACCGCTTCAGCCACCAGATTAAGCGCTGTGGTTAACGGTAAACCGGCTTGCAGCATCATCGAGAAACTGCGACAGAAGCGGGCCAGCAGCGAACGCTCAATAACCTTTCCGATAATCGGTAGTTTTAGTTTCTTGCGGCTCCAAGCCAGGTTCCCATCAGGCGTTTGTAAGTAGTTACGTACTCCAAAAGCTATAGCAAATATAGCACCAACCAATATGTACCACTGATTGATAAAAAAGTCAGACATACCCAACAAAAAGCGGGTCATTACCGGTAATTCGGCGCCAAACTTATTAAACATATCGGCGAACTTCGGGATAACAAAAATGTTCATAATAATGAGCGCCGCCACCAAAGCGAACACCACAAAAATCGGGTAGCGGGTTGCCGCTTTAATCTGACGGCGGGTTTCCTGTTCTCGCTCAAGGTAGCCGGCTAACTGCAAAAATGCCTCGTCCAAACGACCGGTATTCTCGCCCACGTGCACCACGCTTACGTATAACCGGTCGAAGATCTCGCTATGCTGGTGCATTGCCGATGACAGGGTGCGCCCCCTTTCCAGCAGGCTGATGATATCGGTCAGGGCTATTTTCAGGCGTAGCGACGATGACGATTCGGCGAGGCTGCTTACGGCTCGCAGAATCGGAATACCGGCATGAGTGAGGGAGTACATCTGACGAGACAAAATCACCAGCTCATCAAGACTCACTTTAGGGGTAAGGAAATTAACCTTGACCTCGCTCTGGGTCGCCCCGCCTTCTACCGGATTAATAGAAATTGGTGTAATGCTGCGCGCCAGCAACATTTTAGCCGCCGCGTTAGCGTCAAGCGCATCCAGCATGCCGCTTTTCATTTCGCCACCAGGCTCACGGCCGGTATAACTGAACCTAGGCATCCGGTAAGCCCTCCAGACTCAGGCCGCCTGTATTGCCATTGTTGCCAGAATCACTCTTTGCAGGCTGGTCATCCTGCTCGTCGCGTTGGGGCAGCTCAGCCACCATTTCTACCAGCTTCAGTACCTCTTCTACCGTTGTCTGGCCCATTTTGGCATAGGTCAGCGCAACGTGAGACAACGGCTTATAGCCCGGACTGCGTAAAGCATGTTCACCAAAGGCAACCGTGTCACCGGCTTTCAGAGCATTCATCATCGGCTCGGTCAGTTCGAGTAGTTCAAACACGCCCATCCGGCCGCGATAACCGGTATGGTTACACTTCTGACACCCCTTACCCCGTTTAAAGGTAACGTTATCCAGGTTGTTATCAATATGCCCGAGCCAGAACAGTTCATCGTGTGAAGGTTGGTGCGCTACCTCGCAATTATCGCAAATCCGCCGCACCAGGCGCTGGGCAATGATGCCTCGCAGTGAACTGGCAACCAGGTAGCCTGCCGCCCCCATATCGAGCAAACGAATGGCACTGGATACGGCATCGTTGGTATGCAGCGTAGATAATACCAGGTGACCAGTTAACGCACCGCGCAAACCAATTTCCACGGTTTCCTGATCCCGCATCTCACCCACCATGATGATATCCGGGTCCTGACGCAACGTGGTGCGCAGGACACTTGAGAAGTTAAGTCCGATACGGCTGTTTACCTGCACCTGGTTAATGCGCGGCAAACGGTATTCAACCGGGTCTTCAACGGTAATGATTTTACGCTGCGGCTGGTTTAATTCACTCAGGGCACCATATAGTGTGGTGGTTTTACCGGAACCCGTCGGGCCGGTTACCAGGATCATGCCGTGAGGCCGTTTCAGTAATACCCGTAAACGGTCGAGTAATGGCCTGGGCATGCCGGTTTCATCCAGGGTTAATACCCCGGCTGACTGATCCAGCAAACGCATAACCACCGCTTCACCGGTTTGTACCGGCATGGTTGATAAACGCACATCCACCCGGTGACCTTTCACGCGGACCTGAGTACGGCCATCCTGCGGCAAACGCTTTTCTGAAATATCCAGACCCGCCATCAGTTTTAGGCGTAATACCAGCGCTGCGGCAATGTTATTTTCAGGGATAACAGTTTCCTGTAATACCCCATCAACCCGCTGCCGGATGCGTAATTGTTGTTCGTCTGGCTCAATATGGATATCCGATGCCTTGGCCTGAACCGCATCCTCAAAGATCGACTGCAGCAGGCGGGCAACGGCAGTATCCTGCTCGTCCTCTAGCCCGGCGGTAAGCTCAAATTCCTGCTCACCGCGGTACTCATTGGCCAGCTGTTGGGCAAAAGAGGCAATTTCATCGGTACGCCGGTAGAAACTGTCGTAAGCGCCAAACAACTGCTGTTCACTTACTACAGCCACTTCAATAGGTTTGGGCAGGATCTCGCTAAGGTTATCCACGGCGGTCAGGTCGGCCGGGTCGCTCATTCCCACCAGTAATTTATCGCCACGATCTTCCAGCACCAGTGCCCGGTAACGACGGGCCTGTACTTCCGGCAGCAGTTTGACTGCAGCCGGACTGACATTAAAGTGATCAATGTCGATCAGCGGCACATTTAAGTGCGTGGAGAGCAGTTCCAGCAACTGCTTTTCGGTAACCAGCTCCATGGCTATCAGCGTGGCGCCGAGCTTACGGCCGGTCTGGCGTTGTTCAGCCAGCGCCGACATCAGTTGTGGCTCGTCTATCAGCCCTTGCTGTACCAGCAGATCACCTAGCCTGACTTTTACACCACTCATGATGAAACTCCTGTCAGATTAGCTAGGCGCTGGCGAATAAATTGTTCAATACCGTCTTCAAGTTGTCGTAGTGACAACGCTTCCCGGTAGCTGCTTAGCGCAAGGGCTGTGTAACCCTGCTTGTCGGCAACCACCGCCTGACCGAGCCACCATTTAGCGGTCTGACTATCAAGCACTACCAGTTGTGCGTAGTCTTGCAGCGCGTCATCGAGCAGGCCGAGTTTTTGCGCCAGCGATGCCCGGTAACCCAGCAGTTCAATGGATGGCTGGGCGTAGTCATTAATGTCCTGCAGCGTGTAATACGCCAGCTTGGTCTCGTTTTGCTGCACCAACAAGCGCGCATACATCAGTCTGACACTGCTGTCGGCGGGCATGTCCGCCACGGTTTGTTGCAGTAACTGCTGGGCGTCGGTAATGCGGCCAGCACTAAAATACAGGGCGGCCAGCCGTTTACGGGCCGCCACGTTATCCGGTTGCTGGCGGATCAGCGTACGTAACAACTGCACAGCCATTGGCGTATCATTCTGGCTCAGCGCCTGACGGATTTGCGCTTTAAGGGCTTCTTCGGGATTCGCGGCACTGGGCTTAATCACCGGCTCAGCGGGCGCTTTATCAGGCGCTGGCGCTGCTGTCGGGGAAGGTTCTGATGCTGATGCGTCGTCGGCCGAATACGCAGCCACTCTCTCGAGCGCACTGAGCTGAGACTCTCCGGCAGTGGATTCAGAGCGTGCAGGTAGCGCATTGATATCAACCGGACCATCCATTACGCCCATGGTATTTTGCGGCTTTGTGGCTGGTGAAACGGTAATCTGTCTGGGTTCTTCAGGCTCAGCCGTTTGTGGCTCCGGCTCTTCAGGCACTACTGCCCGGGCGGCCACGGCATCAGGTACAATCTGGTTAATCGGCCCTACTGAGGGGCTTTGTGGCTGACTATCCTCGTTGGCAACCGGCCATAAGTAAACGGCGCCAATGGCTATTACGCCAAGCAGCAGAATTAAAGCAATGCGCAGCACTGAAGACGACTTTTTAGCCGGCGGCTGATAGTTAGCCGGCGCAGGCTGACTGGCTTCCCGGTTCTCTAAGTCTTTCAGCATTTTATTGACTACACTCACAGTGTCGCCCTCATGTTCCATATCCCTGCAATCATCGCAATCACTACTACTGTGGTCGCTAACAGCAACCATTTACTCTGCGGACTAAAACACCACTTACTACTCACCGTTTGCGCCGCTTCTGTATCGGCAGACGCCGCAGCGATGTGCTCAGGCTCTACGGCGGACTTGCCTTCGCCATAAGCCAGCATCAACGCTTTATGGGCCAGCACATTCACCACCCGAGGCGTGCCAGCACTGGCACGGTAAAGTAGCTCGCAGCACTGACGATTAAATAAATCGGTGCCATGATATCCAGCCACATTGACCCGGTGCCTGACATACTGATACACCTGGTCGGGATCCATTAGCGCCAGGCTGTAACTAAAGGTAATTCGCTGCCGTAACTGGCGTAACTCCGGCAAGGCCAGCTTTTCGTCCAGCTCCGGCTGCCCGAATAACACTACCTGAAGTAACTTGCGCGACTCAGTCTCCAGATTGGTCATCAACCGCAACGCTTCAATACTCTCTGTGGGCAACGCCTGAGCCTCATCAATAATTAGCACCGCACTTTTCTGCTGCTGATGAATGGCAATCAAACGCTGCTGAATCTTTTGCGTGAACTCCTGCTGATCACAGTCACTGCCCAGTTCCACGCCTAACTCATTGGCCACCGCACGCCGTAGCTCGGTGGGTGACAGCATCGGATTCGGCACGTAGGCAGCCACAAAATAATCCGGTAATTCATTCAGCAACTTACGGCAAATCAGCGTTTTACCGGTACCCACTTCGCCGGTAACCTTGATAAATCCTTCGCCGGTTTTCAGCGCCGTCAGCAATACCTGCATGGCCTCATTGTGGCTGGGCAAACCGAAAAAATAGCTGGTATTCGGGGTCAGCGTAAAAGGCAGTTCACGGATACCAAAGTGATACAGGTACATGATTACTCTACATACAACCAGTCAGCCATTTTTTCACGGCTTAATTCAATTTGTTCTGCCCAGGTACCACTACCAATCACGGTGGGTTTAAGCAGAATAATCAGCTCTTTCTTGGTCTCACGCTGGCTTTTGTTGGTAAATAACTCGCCCAGTAGCGGTATATCACCAAGCAAAGGCGTTTTTGACTCTGAATCGGTCAGACTGGTTTGCATCAGACCGCCAATCACAACAATTTCGCCCGAAGCCGCTTTAATGATGGTATCAGACTCACGTATGGTGCTTTGCGCCAGCGGCAGGACAATTTGTTCCTGATTCAGGCTGACCACTTTTTCCTGTTCCTGGGTTTCAATAACGGAAGGATGAACGTGCAGCAACACCGAGCCGTTTTCATCAATTTGCGGCGTTACATCTAACGCGATGCCGGAAAAGAACGGCGTAAGTTCAATATTAGGAACAACCGATGTGGTGGTGGAGGTGATGGTGTTCTGACTCGACACATCCGTTACGAAATATTCATCGTCACCCACTTTAATCACCGCTTTTTGGTTATTAATCGCGGTGACTCTGGGACTGGACAACACCTGCACATTTCCCTGCGTAGACAGCAGTGAAATAACCCCGGAGAAATCCTGGTTAAGGAACGATAAGCTGGTAACGCCACCCAGCGAGGCTGAAATTTCATTACCAATGGTGGCCGCGGTATTACTGAAGGTAAAGTCGGTGCTGCCAACGTTTGCCACTACCTCAGACCAATTAATGCCCTGCTGGTAGCCGTCATCGAGAGCCACTTCAAGAATTCTGGCTTCCAGAATCACCTGGCGCTGCAGGCTGGCCTCGGAGGTTTTCAGGAAACGTTTAATATCACGGATCTCATCTGGCATAGCTCGAATGGTAACCAGGCCCGCTTGTGGGGTAACAAATACCGCACGGCCGCCATCGGTGCCAACCATCGATTCCAGTGACGCTTTCAGATCGGTCCAGAAATCGGTCTCTGTACGGGTTGAAATAGAGGTGCCATTAATATTGTTTCCAAACTGGTTACCCAGATTGTTACTGTTGGCCGAATTACCGCTGAAATTGTTAAAATTGCTATTAGAATTTCCGTTACCGTTGTTATCGGCCTGGGAAACGCCGCCAGAGATAATGCTGGTTTGTGTCGAGCCGTCCCGCTTCATCAGCAGGTAATTTACGGCCAGTGTTTCAGTGCGCATGCCGGCGGGCAGCACTCTGAACACATTACTCTTGCGACTGATATCAAAGCCGTAAAGGTCGCCCAACAGCTCCATCACCTGCTCCATGGAGACCTGTTTTAAGCTCAGGGAGATTTCACCGCTGACGTCCGGATGAATGGCCACGCTGTAGGGGGTATCTGCCACCAGGCCGGTAAAAAAGGCTCTTACGCCTACGCCGTCGGCTTCGATGTCGTATTTTTCCGGGCCGAACAACGAGGGGCGCTCACCAGTGGTTGCCACATCGCCAAGTAGATTGGTTACACTGTCCGGTACGTCCTGCAATGAATCCGGTGACGCTTTGGCCTTTTTCTGCTCGGCTTGTTCATGTGCAATTTGTTCAGCCAGTTGCTGTTTTAATGATTGTTCTACCACGGATTCTTCGGGTGTCGACTGACAGCCCGCCAGTGCCATAGCCAGAGCGATGTATATCAAACGTTTAGTCATGCTACTCATTTTAATAATTCTCTGCTGCATTGGTTTTCACGTTGCCCCGTTGGCTGACCCATAACGTCATTGTTTTCCAAACCCCGTTTTCATCACGCGCCATCACTACGCTACGTGGATTGATTTCTTTGATTACTGCGCCCTTTATTGTCTGCCCTTGTTTAACCGTTTTACCGTTTATCACCGCGGTCCGGCTCGCGCCTAGCTGTAGCACGGCTTCCAGTTGCAATTCAACTACTGCAGATGCTACCTCCGCACTGGCCTGAGGGGCAGTGCGTGCCGGGCGTGTTGGATCCTCAAGCACCTGCGCTCCCGTAGGGCCTGTAAGCATGGATATCAGCAACAAAGGGTACACTTTATTCAACACCTATAAACGCCTTTTCAGTACTCAGAGTGTAAACCTGTAGGGTTACCTCAGCAGTGGGATATTCCTTTACATGATAGGCCATGGAGCGCCAGTACAGTTTGTCTGACAATTGCTCCAGACGGGCCAGAAAATCGCGTACCGCAAAATAACGGCCTTCGAAGGTCAGCGTAACGCCGTGCTGATAAAGCGGGACCTCTGCCATAGCCGGATTATCGGCAAAAATATTTTCCGGGCTGACTGAGGCCATTTCGATGAGTTTTAGCCCATCGGCCTGGGAAAACACCTGCTCGATGAGCGCGGGCATTTGCCGGGGCAGGATTAAATCAGCCAGCTGTGCAGCAAAGTTTTCCTCCAGGCGCACCATCCGCTTATCTACCTGGGCGATCTGCAGCTTCAGGCTGGCATCAGGATCTTCGGCCAGCGCCTGCTCATAAACCAGTTGCAGCTCTTTAAGTGTGGTGACTTCGTTGCGGGCAATCTCAATACTACTGCTCGTTTTACCGTTTTCCTTAATGCCAGGCTCAATCAGCAAAAAAACCAGCACGGCAAGGACTACCACCATTCCCGAGGCAAAGATTAACACCTTTTCGCGCTGACTCAGCGCGGCAAATTTTTCTTCGTACTGGTCAAAAGTCACCGCAGACCACCTTGTTGCGTTGTTTCCGGCACCCGGGCCATGTTTAATTCAAAGCGCAGTTGCTCGTCGTCCCGGTACAGTCGGGTGGAATCAAAGGTGCGGCCCGAGAAAGCAGTAGTCTGTCCCAAACGTTGCAACCACTTGGGCATCGCCTGCGGGGTACTCAATTGCCCTTGCAGTACCATCATGTTTTCGCTGACTTCAATGGTATCGAGCCAGATATCCTGACCATCTTTCTGAGCCAGGCTATCGAGCATCCCGGCAAAGCCCTGCTGCTTAATTTGTTCGCGCTGGCTGAGTTCGCGCACCAGCAGTTCTCGATTTGCCAGTTCCTGCTGACGTTGTTCCAGCGTGCGGGAAAGCCCGGCATCCGGCTTGCGTTGCTCAAGCGTGGTTTTAAGATTGTTGACTGTAGCTGATAACTGCTGTTGCTGGTCCTGTACCACTGCCAGCTCGGTACGTTTAGAAGCGCCGTACCAGGCGACACCGGCCCAAATCAGTAGCAATACAGTAAGGGTTGCTCCCCATGCAAGTAGCACACTGGTGAGCGAGAGCAAGTCGAGGCGTGGTGCAAACTCGGCAGAATAAAAGTTAATTCTGTTCTTCATGCCGCAGCCTCGTTTCTGGCCTGTGGCTCCCCAGATCCGCAAATCGCTGCGCCGAGGCTTGAGTAATTCACCCGCGTTACCGACATGCCCGGCTCGGCTGCGGTCACTGCGGGAATGAGCTCACTGACAGTGGCGCTCACTACCTGCTCAATCTGGTTGGCCAGGGCATCCCGGTGAGGCGTATCGAGGCGCATCATAATCTGTCTTACCGGAGCTTGGCGTAACTGGCTTTCATAAAAATCCATAGAGCGCTGAATCTGCACACTTAACGACTCACCGATGCCCATTCTGAGCTCGTCTTCAGTAAAGCTACCCAGGTTCTCAAAGCCTTTGAGTCGGCGGCTAAAATACAGTTGGCCGTCTTTGATGATATTCAGACAAATTTCCTCTCCGGCTTCCTGCACCACGGTAAGGATGGGGTCGGATTGCACCGGGACTAATTCGCAGGTAGCAAGTTCTTCAACGGTAATTAGTTGGAGCACCAGACCTGCGTTAAATACTGCTTCGCTGACATTCCCGACATCGTCTTTGGGTAAGGCAAACACGTTAATTCTGGCATTGCCGGCCAGCGGCACCGGTAAATCGGTGTAATCGATGGCCATTTCTTTATCGCTGCCGGTGAGTTCTTTTACCGACCAGGACAATGCCGCGGTGATTTCATCGGCTTCCACTGTGGGACGGTCAATTTGCAGAATCTGATACCAATGAATTGAAAACGCCACATAAGCGGGGGTGCCGGCCAGGCCGTGTTTATCGACCCATTTGGCAAGGTGAGCGCCCCAGTGAGAAAAGCTGACAGTCTCTTCAAACGCCAGGGTAACTTCGCCGTTTTGTTTTTTAAGCGCACAAAACGTTACCGAATCCAGCGACACTGCAATGCCGATTGCATGATAGCCAGATTTTTTTTGGAATTTTTGTTTGAGGAAAGAACGCCAACCAATGCGCATATATTTTTATAACTTCGTATAATTATTAGTTAAATTACAACAGAGTTTAGCTCAAAGTACCAGTGCCGGATACCACACTTTTGTCGAACAATGTACCAAATGCCCGTCACCCTTTATAATTAAAGCTTAACTCTCTGACATCAGGGTACATTTTTGACCAGCCAAGCCTCCCCAAAGGCCCCCGCTAAAAGCGTTTTCGAAATGGCAGGCGGAGCGACCTACGCCCCGGCTGATGTGCCTTTTGAGCAGGCAAGGCAGGCTTCCCGGCAATGGTGTCACGACTATAACCAGCTAACCGATGCCCGCCAGCGCCAGGCCGTGCTGATATCACATCTAAAGTGCCCGGGGTCGGTACAGATTGAATCAACCTTTCAAATCGAATATGCCCTTAACTGCTCCATTGGCAAAGGCTGCTTTATCAATCATAACGCGACCTTTCTTGATGTCTGCCCGATCAAACTGGGTAATCAGGTACTTGTCGGCCCCAATTGTATTATCTCCAGCGCAGTGGGGAGAACACAGATTTGGCCAGAGCATTATCCGCCAGAGGAGGCCGGCCTGCCGGTTTCAATTGGTCACCGGGTATGGATTGGTGCTAACGCCACTATCTGTGCCGGCGTAACGATTGGCGATAACGCGGTGATTGGCGCGGGCAGCCTGGTGACCAGCGACATCCCTGCCAATGCCGTCGCCTACGGCGTTCCTGCCACTGTACAGCGTAATATTACACAAAGTACTCAATAATCAGCCCGGGGTGGCCGATAACACTCACAGTGTTGTGCCAAAAAGAGTGATAACGTCTGATGAAAGGAATAATGAGCCTGTTGCCTTTACGTACCCGTCATTTGATGATGCGGGCTGCCCTGTTGACGCTAGCCCTGCTGTTGAGTGCATGCGGCGGTGGGCTGAGTAAGGATGACTCGGACGAAGCCTTTGCCGTCAATGCCGGTCGCGATCGCGCGGCAGCAGAACAAAGCGAAGTGAGTTTATCGGCACAGGTGTCTTTCCCATCCGGGGCCGTAGTTTACAACTGGTCGTCAACACCGGCGCTTACCATCACCCATGATGACACCAGTGTAGCCTCGGCCAGGCTGACCACCCCGGTTGTTACCGCCGACACGCAGTATGTGGTCACTGTAAGTGCCACCGACAGTGCAGGTCAGTCGGCTTCAGATAGCTTCACACTTACCGTAACCCCGGACAACCTGCCTCCCACAGCTATTATCACTCTTAGCGACTGGCCCGATTTACCGCCCGGCACCTACCCGGCTGGCGTGTCCCTGACCTTTGACGGGCGCAACAGCACTGACAGCGACGGCACCAGCAGCGAAGCAATCAGTGCCTGGGCATGGCAACAAACCGCTGGTGACGATGTGCTAACCGGCATTGAAACCGACCAGTCGACACTGGTGATCGACACGCCCGTTACCGATGCCAGGCAAACCCTGACATTCAGCCTGACGGTAACAGACGATGAAGGGGCCGAGGATACAACCACCCATTCGATTACCGTATTATCCGACGCAGATACGCCGCCCGAGGTAGATGCTGGTATCGACCAGGCATTGTTTGGCGGTGAACGAATTGTACTGGCCGGCACTGCCACCAGCACAGTACCGGCAGCCGCGCCGATTGCCACCTTGTGGACTTACAGCGGTGATGCAGCGCCGCAAATCATCAACCCCAATACTGCCGACACCTATGCTATTGCGCCGCTGGTAGACAGTGCCACCACCCTGGATTTTTACCTCACCGGGGAAGATATGTTCGGTAACGAAGTAACCGACCATCTTCGGGTGTTGGTACGCCCATTTCCGGTGCGGGTACTCAATGATACCGGCATGACGCAACAGGCAACCAATACAACGTTATCGGCCACTCAGCAAAACGCATTTCCTGGTCAGGATGGTCAGCGCGGCGCCGATGCGCTGGCCGACAGTAATGCACTGGAAAAAGCGGGGCGCGGCGAAAACGGCTTCGATTTTACCAAGCTCAATGCCAATGGCGATGAAGAGGATGTGGATGCACCGCAGTTCAGCTGTGTACGGGATAATGTTACCGGGCTGGTGTGGGAAGTAAAAACTACCGATGGCGGCCTGCGCGACCTTGATCACCGCTACAGCTGGTATGCCGAAGAAAACAACGGCGGCGCGTCCGGCAACCTGAATAGCACAAATACCAGTTGCACGCTGGCGAGCTGCAATACCAGTGCTTACATCGACGCGGTAAACAGCGCCGGATTATGCGGTTTCTATGACTGGCGTCTGCCCAATCATCAGGAGTTAATGTCGCTGGTGCATTTTGGCCGTACCGCCCTGCCCCGCATTGACACGCAGTACTTTCCCAACACCGGAGCCGATAGCGCCGCTACTCTCTGGTACTGGACTGCTCAGCCCAGCGCCGATGGCGTAAGCAATGATGCGGCACAGAACGCCTGGGCCATCGACTTCATCAGAGGGGTGGATAACTTTCTTAATAAGTCAGATGCCGTCAGCATCCGACTGGTCAGAGCGGGACGATAATCATGAAACGCCTAATCACTTTACTGTTTAGCCTGGGAGTAATGGCCCAGCTCTCAGCTCAGGAATGCCTTACCAATGCGGTTGAATCCACTCCGGATGAAGAATTCAGCCCATTCGTTACGGGCACCGTTTTACATATTCGCACCGGCCTGATCTGGCAGCGCTGTGCGGTAGGGCAAACCTGGACCGGCGAGACCTGCAGCGGCGAAGCAGAACAGCTGACCTGGCAGCAGGCGCTGGTATATGCCCGGGATTATGACGCTGAATTACTGGAAGGCTGGCGTGTTCCCAATGTCAAAGAACTGGCCTCTCTGACCGAGAAAAACTGCGTAAGACCGTCGGTGAATACCGCGTTTTTCCCGGCGACACCGCAAGACAGCTTCTGGTCGTCCACGCCAAGCCTGAACGACCCGGAAAGGGTCTGGACCGTGGCCTTCTTTAATGCCAGTTATTCCATTAAAGAAAAGCAACGGGCAGTCTACCTACGGCTGGTGCGCACCAATCTTCTCGAGTAACCTCCAACGCTATTGCGCCAGCACATAATCGCCGGGAGCGGCCGGTAACGTCTTAATGGCTTCCACCGGTCTGGCGCTGACCTTACGGCTTGACTGTGAGGTTAGCCATTGCTGCCAGACCGGCCACCAGGAACCTTCCTGTAATGGCACTTCATCAAGCCATGCCTGGGGTGGCAGATAAGCCCCGTCTTCCTTGCGGGTAGCCATCTGATAAACCCGATGGGCATGACCAGGTTCACTGATAATCCCGGCATTATGCCCACCATTGGTCAGTAAGAATGTAATATCTTTATCAATCAAAAAGTTAATTTTATACACCGATTGCCATGGCGCGACATGATCCTTGGCGGTACCGACTACAAACAACGGTACCTGAATATCGGCCAGCGCAATGGGCCTGTCATCCACCATAAACTGACCGCTCGCCAGCGAATTATGTAAATAAAACTGGCGCAAATATTCGGCATGCATGCGCGCTGGCATGCGAGTAGCGTCTTTATTCCAGGTCAACAGGTCGTTAGGGTGCTGGCGTTCACCTAGCAGATATTCTTTTACCCATCGCGACCACAGTAAATAATTCGCCCTCAGCAGAGTAAAAGTGCCAGCCATGCTTTCTTTGGGCAGGAAACCGTTTTTAGCCATCACCGCCTCCAACATCGACAACTGGCTTTCGTCAATGAATAACCTGAGGTCGCCGGCATCACTGAAATCGGTCTGTGCAGCCAATAACGTTAGCGCACAAAATGGATTACGCTTTTCCCGGGCCAGCCAGGCCGCAGCCATCGTCAGCAGGGTGCCCCCCAGACAGTAGCCAACCCCATTGATTTGTTCCCCGGGTACCCGTTGCTGAACGGCTTCTATTGCCTCACCAAGGCCTTTCTTCAGGTAATCGATCAGGCCAACGTTATGATCCTCTTGTTGAGGATTTTTCCAGGAAATCATAAATACCGTATGGCCCTGCTGCACTAAATACCTTATCAACGAGTTGTGCTCAGACAGATCCAGAATGTAGTATTTCATAATCCACGCCGGCACTACCAGCACGGGCTCAGCGCACACCTCTTCGGTGTCCGGGCTGTACTGAATAAGCTCCAGCAGGTTGTTTTTGAATACTACCTGGCCAGGTGTGACGGCAATATTTTCGCCTACACGGTAGGTTTCCTGGCGTTGAAGCTCAGGTTCCCTGAAGTACTGTTGCTGGAAGTCCTCGATAAAATTATCAACGCCTTTCACCAGGTTCGCCCCGGCAGACTCCAGGGTTTTATGAATAACCTGCGGGTTAGTAGTCATGTAGTTAGCCGGTGACAAAGCTTCCAGCCACTGCCGCACGGAAAAGTTCACCATATCAGTATGGTGTTTTTCAACGCCCTGCACATCGCGGGTGGCCAGTTGCCACCACTGGCGCATGGCCAGGTAATTTTGCCGATACACGGCATAGGGCCAGGTTTGCCATTCGGGACCGGATAGCCGGTTGTCGTCTGCGGCTTTTTCGAGGTTTTTATTGAGCGTACTGGCATTAGTCAGACTTAAGTCCAGTAGTGCCTGCTGTTTACCCAGTGACAGCAGCAAATGAATAAACCAATCGGTAAAAGCCAGCGAATAAGCCACCGGATCGATGCCTCCGGTGAACTGCGCGAGGAGTTGATTAATGGCATAATCAGGATTAAGCGGTTCACTAACATCGTAGGGTACCGCATGCTGATCGGTGTAAGTATATTCAATAACGTTACTTTCGTGGTTTATCACAACAAGTCTCCCAGACTGTTTTGTTCAGCATAACAGCTTCAGCGCTTAAAAAGCTTGATCTTGATAGGTATCAATACACATTTATTCATCAACCTGTAGTGTAACCATGTAATATTACAAAGCGAGTTACAGCATTCACAATTTGGCGCCTCTGGCCGGAGAATCAATATGGAAATGATCCGCAATAAACCCTACAACAACATTACGGTGGGCGATAAAGCCTCGCTTAGCCGCACACTGACCCGTAAAGATATTCAGTTGTTTGCCATTATGTCGGGCGATGTAAACCCGGCCCACGTAGACGAGGAGTACGCTAACAGCTCTCAGTTTCATCACATTATCGCCCATGGGATGTGGGGAGGAGCATTAATTTCAACCGTGCTGGGTACCCAACTTCCAGGCCCGGGCACCATTTATCTTAAGCAGGATTTCACCTTCCGCCGCCCGGTTTGCCTGGGCGATAACCTCACCGTCACGGTAACCGTGTTAGAAAAACGTGAGCATTATCAAATCCTGCTCGGCTGTGCCTGTACTAATCAGGACGGTGAAGTTGTTATTGACGGTCAGGCACTGGTAAAAGCGCCTACCGAACAAATCGATAGGCCCAGAGCAGTGTTGCCGGCGGTTGAACTCAAAGAACAAAGCAGTGAGCGCTATCAGCAGTTTATGGACATGGCAAAAGATATGTCTCCGCTCAAAACCTGTGTTATTCATCCGGTGGATCTCAATTCACTGGCCGGCGCTGTAGAAGCCGCTGCAGATAACCTTATTACCCCTATTCTGGTGGGCCCCACAGCCCGCATCGAACAAGTCGCGCGGGAAAATAAACTCGACATATCCTCATTTGAACTGGTTGATACACCGCATAGCCATGCCGCGGCTGAAACGGCGGTAAAACTGGTAAGCAGTGGTAAGGCCGAAGCACTGATGAAAGGCCATTTACACACCGATGAAATGATGCATGAAGTACTCAATAAGGATTACGGATTAAGAACCGGGCGGGTGATGAGTCATATATTTGCGCTTGATGCCCCCAGTTACCACAAGACGCTTTTTCTCACCGATGCCGCGATAAATATCCGCCCTAACCTGGCCGCTAAAAAGGATATTATTCAAAACGCCATCGAACTGGTGTATACCCTGACAAACCGCACTCCCAAGGTCGCGATATTATCTGCGGTGGAAACGGTGGAAGAAAAAATACCTTCAACACTTGATGCCACTGCACTTTGTAAAATGGCCGAGCGTGGTCAGATAGTGGGAGGACTCCTCGACGGACCGCTGGCAATGGATAATGCCATTTCGGCTGAGGCGGCGAAAGCCAAGGGAATATTATCGCAGGTGGCCGGCGACGCTGACATTCTGGTCGCACCGGATTTAGAATCGGGCAATATGTTGTTTAAACAAATGCGTTACCTGTCCGGCATCGAAGGAGCAGGCATTGTACTGGGGGCCAGAGCACCGATTATTCTGACCAGTCGTGCCGGCGGGCCGCTAACCCGCAAAGTGTCTTGTGCCATGGCATTGGTTTATCAGCGTAAACGCGGGGATCTGCCGTTATGAGCAAGCAAACCGATAGCCCCCATTACCTGGTATTAAACAGCGGCTCTTCCACCTTAAAATACGCCGTATTTGACGCCATCAGCCTGGCGGTAGTAGAACGGGGCCTATTCGAACTTAATGAAGATAACTATGCCGAAACGCTGGAAGAAGTATTGCACCATGGCGGCTATGTCAGGGCTGTGGGGCACCGGGTGGTGCATGGCGGTACCGCCTATACGCAACCACTACTCATTGATGATAGCTCACTCGCATCACTCAATAAACAGTGCGATCTGGCCCCCTTACACCAGCCGCATAATCTGCATGCCGTGAGAGTACTGCGCGAGCTGCACCCGGAATTACCTCAGGTGGCCTGCTTCGACACCGCTTTTCACGCTACGCAACCTAGAGTGTCAACCGATTATGCTTTGCCTGACTCCTTGCGCCATCAAGGGCTTCGCCGTTATGGTTTCCACGGTTTATCTTACGATTACATCAGTCATCAGCTTGCCGCTTCAGATCCTTCAGCGGGCGGTAGATGTATTGTGTTGCACTTGGGCAGCGGCGCCAGTGGTTGCGCTATGTATAAAGGTAAAAGCGTTAGCTCAACCATGGGCTTTACCGCCCTTGATGGTCTGATGATGGCAACTCGCTGCGGCACTTTGGATCCGGGGCTGGTATTACACTGCATAACCCACTTGGGGATGTCGGCCTCAGAAGTGACCAGTGCATTGTATAAATCGTCGGGGCTGCTGGGGGTTTCCGGTTATTCTGGTGACATGCGAATTCTGGAGCAACATGATGATGAGCCTGCTGTGACTCATGCACTTACCCTGTATTGCCGCTACATCGTACGAGCCATTGGTAGCCTGACCGCCGAGTTACAAGGCCTGGATACGTTGATTTTTACCGCAGGAGTGGGAGAAAACGCTCCGGATATCCGCCGCAGGGTGTGCGAGCAGCTCTGCTGGCTTGGCGTTGAGTTAGATAATACCGCCAACCAGGACAACCGCCCCATAATCAGCACGTCATCATCAACTGTCACTGTGCGAGTGATCCCCACCAATGAAGAATGGATGATTGCCCACTACATGCAGCAGGCGCTTAATTCGTAAAGCGCTTGTCGCTGTGAACTGCGCCTTTCAAATCTGGTCTATCAACCCGCGCTGACAGGACGTTTTATCTGGCTATTAACCGGCTAAACAACCGGCTCACTAATAGCGCTTACTCTCTCAATAAGCCCGCCAATCAAGCCCTAAAGATTAAGTAAAACTAAACATAGACTTTAATCTAAATTAAAACTCTGGTTGTAATCAAGAATTATTCGCATTACTATTCGCTCAAATTTTGCAGTCGATCATTCCTCAACCAACCCAGATTGGTGGGGCTGTTGACCGATATTTCAGCTCAGCATACCTGGAGATTTTAGTTTGAAATTTGCACTATCAGTAGTTGCCGCAGCGCTTACCTTTAATACCTCAGTATCAGCCAGCACGGCAGATGACCCCGAACGCATTACTATTGAAGGCCAGTATTTATCGATCAATGAGTCCAATTCAGTAAAAACGCCCACACCGATTATTGATGTGCCACAGAGCCTGTCGATTTTGACGGCCGAGGACATTACCGAGCGCGGGATCACCAGTATTGGTGAAATCATCGACTACACGCCAGGCGTTAATACCTCTCAGGGCGAGGGACACCGCGATTCAGTGGTGTTCCGCGGCGTTCGCTCGACAGCAGATTTTTACATTGATGGTAACCGCGATGACGTGCAGTACTATCGCTCGCTGTACAATGTGGAACAGGTGGAAATCCTGCGCGGGCCCAACGCCCTGCTCTTCGGCCGCGGTGGCACCGGCGGAATCCTGAACCGGGTCTCAAAGAAAGCGAAATTAGATGAAACCTTTACCGGTTACAAAGCCACACTCAACACCTTTGGCGGCTATGGCATAGAAATCGACACCAACACCGATATGAGCAGCACCTCAGCGCTGCGTATTAATGCGATGTACGAATCGCTGGACAACCACCGTGACTTCTTCGACGGCGAGCGCATTGGATTTAATCCCACCGCCAGGTTTGAATTAAGCGACGACAGCGTGCTGGATGTGTCTTACGAATACATCAACCACGAGCGATTTATCGACCGTGGTATTCCCACCGGCGCCGATGGTCGTCCGGTAGAGTCACTGAAAAATGTGGTGTTTGGCGACCCGGAGAATAACTACCACGAACTCGAGGCCCACGTATTCCGCGTTAACCTGTCGCACCAGTTTAACGATTATACTAAAGCCAACGTTAACGTGTTTTACGGCGACTACGACAAGGTTTACTCAAACTTTTACGCCAGTGGCTATGACGCCGACACCAACATTATTGAGCTGGACGGTTATATTGATGAAACAGCCCGCGACAATCTGATTGTATCGGGTAACCTGATCAGCGAATTCAGCACCGGCGGCATTGGCCATATGGTGATCGCAGGTACAGAGATTATTCGCACGAATTCAGATCAGTTCCGCCTGAATCCGGTATTTGACAGCACCGGCAATGACCGCGAAACGTTTTTCACCCAGCGCCCGTTGGCCTTTAGCGGTTTCAGCGGCATCAACGCTGCAGGTGATCAGGTAACCACCGCTTTTACGGCACTCAATGATGATACGCGGGTCACCCTGGATGTTGCCTCGTTCTTTGTGCAGGATTAGATTGAGCTATCTGAACACCTGGACCTGGTCCTTGGTGCCCGTTTTGACCGTTTCGATATTGAGGTTTTTAACGCTAAGGCAGTGGAAACCCGCAGCCGCACCGACGAACAGGTTTCTCCTCGTGCCGGGCTTATTTATAAGCCGCAAGAAAACATCTCGCTTTATGCCAGTTACAGCGAGTCTTTCCTGCCGCGCAGTGGCGAGCAATATACCGATATTAACGGCAGTGACAACCAACTGGATCCTGATACCTACAGCAATCAGGAAATTGGTATTAAGTGGGATTTTGCCCAGGGTCTGAGCTTCACCGCCGCCGTGTTTGAAAACGAGCAAAGCTCTCCTCAGGTGGCCGATGATAACCCGGAAACCCTGGATGTGATTAATTCAGATATCTCTGGCTACGAGCTGCAACTCACCGGCTATGTGAATGATGACTGGCGTATTACCGCTAATTACAGCCACCTTGAAGGCGAAATTGTGGACCGTAGTGGCCCCACCGGCCGCACTCCTCGCGAGTTGCCGAAAAACACCTTCTCGGTATGGAGCACTTATCAGGTGAATGACGTATTTGGTGTTGGCCTGGGCGCCACCTTTCAGGATGAGAGCTTTATTAACAACGGAAATTCGGCGGTATTACCCAGCTATACCCGTTGGGATGCCTCGGCGTATTACGATATCAGCGAAGACCTGCGTGTGCAGCTGAACATCGAAAACCTGACCGACGAACTGTACTTCCCGAATGCCCAAGCCACCAATCAGGCAACGGTAGCGGCGCCACTTAACGCGATGCTGACAGTTGTAGGCAGATTTTAAGAAGTCTTTGCGCCTGTAAGCCTTTAAAGCCAAAGGCCCTGCACAAGCGGGGCTTTTTTTCGCAAACACAAAAGCCTATTAGCCCGTTTAAAGAGCGGTTTCCCGCTGAGCTTTACTTTCGCAATCCGAAACGTTTCAGAAAGTCACTCACAGAAATCGTGGCGTAATCAACATATTCACCGGCATCGTAAAACCGGCCATGGCAATGGGGACAGCTTTCAAAATGAATATGTCGCTGCGCGCTGTCGGTCATCTCGAGCATTTTACTATTCGGACACACCGGGCATTGAATATCGCTTATTTCACTATAAAGCGTGCCCATTTTCTTATCGCCGGTGTCCAGAGCGCGGGCAAAATCCTTTAGCGCCTTATGCTCCATCACATCAAACCATAAGCCGTGGCAGGTGCTGCAACGCTCAACCACGCCGGCAGGCGTATTGATATGCTCAAAACGACCATGACACTTGGGACAATCCATCTAACTTCCTGCAGAAGTGAAACTGACAGAATTCTACTATATGCATTTTTGGCGGTGCTGTCATTGCCAATAAAAAACCCCGCTGATGCGGGGTTTGTAAAACAACCATACCTTAGATCTAGAACGGGATGTCGTCGTCAAAGTCGAAGTCAGGCTCAGCCATAGGAGGCTTTTGCTGATTCTGGCCGCCCTGCGGACGTTGCTGCTGAGGTGGTTGCTGGTAGTTTCCGCCCTGATTGCCACCACCATAATTCTGGTTGCCGCCGCCGTAACCACCGCCCTGCTGACCGCCTTGTGGACGCTGTTGATAGCCGCCGCCCTGTCCGCCCTGACCACCTTCACGGCCACCGAGCATTTGCATCTGGTCGACGATGATTTCTGTGGTGTAACGATCCTGCCCCTGTTGATCCTGCCATTTGCGGGTTTGCAGTTTACCTTCAACGTAAATTTGCGAACCTTTTTTAAGGTATTCACCGGCAATTTCTGCTAACCGACGGTACATGGTTAAACGGTGCCATTCAGTTCGTTCCTGCACCTGCCCCTGCTGATCTTTCCAGCTTTCACTGGTTGCCAGGCTCAGATTGGCAACGGCGTTGCCGTTGGGCATGTAACGTACTTCCGGGTCGTTACCTAAATTACCGACCAGAATGACTTTGTTAACGCCTCGAGTTGCCATGATGTCTCCTAAAATCTGTTTACGCTTTTATAATAATATAAGCGCATGCAGCGCTTCGTCGTCGTTTGTAAAGCTTGCCATTATAACGCATTTTTTGCGCTCGCTCAGCGCCTTTTTGAGGTTAAATAAAAATCCCCAGTGACAAAATACTAACTCGTTGTTTTACCAATTAGACTACGGCAAATTAGCGCGACTTTCACCTGTTCTTGCAACCGGTTGTTTCACATAACCCAGCCGGGTAAACGCCCCATTGCGGCCAGTGTGGCAAAAACAACCACCATCAAACCTACAATGACAATACAACAAAACAGCAAAAATACCGTTAAAGGCGAACCCGTGTGGTACTCCATGACCGGCTCTTCATTCATCAATGACGTCTTTGTTAACACCTTCAGACACCAATACATGGTAGGTAAGGATAAGATAAGCCCGACAATCTCAATCAGTTCCAATAGCAGCGGCGTGGGCGATGGTGATACCGGAAACATGCGGGCCAGATCCAACAGGTAAACGATGAAATAGCTTATGCCTGCCAGCATCCCGGCAACTATCGCCCAGCGGGCATGTAGTCTGACAAAGTAGGCCGCCATCAGACTCCCCAGCCCAAGGGTGGTTAAAAACAGATTAAAGGTACTGAGCAACAATGGCGAAAGATGGGAAAAGTCCCGGTTTTCTATGGGGCCTCCCGGCACCAGCGTAATCAGCAGCAGCGCCGATATCAGCAGCAGCCAGGTAATTTTGTTATGCATGATTTGTCTCCGGTTAATTCAATACCGACAGACTAAACACCGACAGGTAAAACACAGGTAAAAAAAAGCCTCAACCGGCGTTGAGGCTTTCAGCTTTATACGTTAAGCGACATAGATTTACAGACGGCGCTTACCACCAGGTGATATAAAACGCCGCAACAACAATGGTTAATGCCAAGGAAGCCATATTAAACACTGATGAGGTTTTGAAATTGATGTCGTTGAGTTGTACTGCGTGCTCATGGTCCCCTTTACCTTCGAACAGGCTAACAACAACGGCCAGGCCAACACACAGTAAAAATACAATTCCCACGCGGTCCATAAATGGCAGTGCAGGTAGCATCAGTTTAAATGCCAGACTGAATACCGCAGAGCCAACGGCCGCTACCAGACCACCATTAGCCGTGGTTTTCTTCCAGAACATACCCAGCGCAAACAGCGCAACGATACCGGGTGTGAAGAAGCCGGTGAATTCCTGAATATACTGGAACGCCTGATCAAACTGACCGAGTAATGGTTTAGCCACAATCATGGCAATAATCAGCGCCAGTAAGCTCACAATACGGCCTACTTTTACATAGTGATGCTGGCTCTTATCAGGGTTACGGTCCTTATAAATATCCATGGTAAAGATAGTCGACACACTGTTGGTCATCGACGCCAGAGACGACACGATTGCCGCAACCAGGGCAGCAAAGATAATGCCTTTAAGACCAACTGGCATCAGGGTCATCAGCGACGGGTAGGCCTGGTCGGCCTTTTCCAAATCCGGCACCAGCAGCACTGCAGCAATACCAGGTAATACTACAATCAACGGCATCAACACCTTCAGGAATGCAGCAAACACAATCCCTTTCTGCGCTTCATTAACACTTTTCGCCGCCAGCGTTCTTTGGATAATGTACTGGTTGAAGCCCCAGTAAGACAGGTTCATGATCCACAAACCACCAATCAGTACCGATAGGCCCGGCAGATCCATATAATGCGGATTTTCTTCGCTAAGGATCATATCGAATTTACCCGGCAACTCAGTAGTGACGGTATTGAAACCAGCCCAGAATCCAGCCCCGTCACCGATAATGTTCAGTGCAGTATAAGATAGGAAGAGACCGCCTAACACTAACAACACGACCTGAATAATATCGGTCATGGCCACGGCTTTCAGACCACCGTATAAAGAGTAAGCCAGGGAGAACACAGCGAGGAAAATCATGCCGTACATCAGGTCGACACCGGCGATGGTATTAATTGCCAGTGCACCCAGCCATAATACTGCTGTGAGGTTTACAAACACATAAACGCCCAACCAGAACACCGCCATTACCATGCGCACACGATGGTCGTAGCGCTGCTCCAGGAATTGCGGCATGGTGTAGATTTTGTGCTTCAGGAAAATAGGCAGGAAATATTTACCTACAATAATCAGTGTGATAGCTGCCATCCACTCGTAGGATGCTATCGCCAGCCCCACCATATAACCAGAACCAGACATCCCGATGATCTGCTCTGCCGAAATATTGGCTGCAATCAGTGACGCACCGATGGCCCACCATGGCAAACTGGAACCCGCCAGAAAGTAATCGTTTGTGTCTTTCTCGTGTCCCTTTTCTTCACGAGAAACCCTCCATGCTATGCCGATTAAGGCAATCACATAGATAGCGAATAACGCTATGTCGAGTGTTTCAATTTTCATTATGCGACCCAATAGATTGTAATTTTTATTCGTAAGTAAGTAACGAAATCAAGTATTTTCGTCAAAAGCGCCCTGATTTGTAGTACAAATGTAAACTTTTTGTTTCAACCCAGTTCGCGCATAATACTTGTCTTCTACCTGTTTAGTCACCCCTAAAAGTAAATTTTTTCGTAATAAAGCAACAACACAACCGCCAAATCCGCCTCCCGTCATCCTAACCCCGCCGGTTTCGCCTATTTCCTGTTGGATAATTTCTACAAGAAAATCAATAGGTGGTACGGTTATTTCGAAGTCATCGCGCATTGAAATATGCGACTCGGCCATCAGCTGACTCACTTTAGCAATGTCATCCTTTGCCAATGCATCAAACATGGCAGTGGTGCGTGCGTTTTCGCCGATGATATGGCGTGCGCGCTTGTACTCATTCTCACTAAGCGTATTTTTGGCGGCTTCCAGCAGCTCAGTGTCGGCATCCCGTAAACTGGCCACGCCAAGTTTGCGGGCTGCTGCCTCGCATTGCTGACGACGCAAATTGTATTCGCTGTCGACCAATCCCCGCTTCACGTTGGAGTCGATGATCATAATGGCGGAATCTTCGGGTAAATCGATAAAACGCTGAGACAGGTCGCGACAATCCAACAACATCGCTTTACCACGTTTGCCGAGTGCCGATATCAGTTGATCCATAATGCCGCAGGAACAGCCGACAAATTCATTTTCGGCCTGCTGACCCAGCAAGGCAGCCTCAATGCCTTCGATATTCAGCTCGTAAAGCTGCGTTAGGGCACTGATAATCGCAATTTCAAAAGAAGCAGATGAACTCAGCCCCGCGCCTTGTGGCACGTTACCGGTAACCACCAGGTTTGCCCCGCCCAGTTGTGGATACTTCGCTTTGACAACCTGACACACTCCTTTTACATAGTTGAGCCAGCCTGGCTGTGGCTGGTGCTCAATGTTATCCAGGGAAAATGACGCGCATTCGTTATCGTAGTCAACGGCTACCACCTTAACAATGTCGTCATCTCGCTTTGCCGTGGCAATCTCGGTGCCAAAGTTGATCGCAACCGGAAAAACAAAGCCCTGATTATAGTCAGTATGCTCACCAATCAGATTGACCCGGCCGGGGGCGTGGCTGGTTACCTCTGGCGTGATGTTAAAATAGGCAGAGAAAAGCGAAGAAATATCTGCAAGCGTCATTGGCCGGCCTTTTTATAGTGTGTGGCAGAAAGCGCCTGCAGCTGCCGGGCAGCTTGTTCAGGTGTGAGGTCGCGCTGAGCTTCCGCCATCATCTCATAGCCAACCATAAACTTTCGAATGCTGGCAGAGCGCAACAATGGCGGAAAGAAGTGTGCGTGGAGCCCCCATTCTGGATGTACTTTGTCATCAAAGGGCTGACTGTGCCAACCCATTGAATAAGGGAAAGACGTGTTAAACAGGTTGTCATACTTACTGGTAATTTCGCCCACAATGATGGCAAGGTTTCGTGCCTGAATCTCACTCAGATCAGCCAGCGAACTCACACTAAAGCGCGGTAATAGCAGAGTTTCGAACGGCCAGGCGGCCCAGTACGGAACGACAACCAGCCAGTCTTCATTACTGCATACTACCCGCTCTTTGAGCGCTATTTCGCGTTCTGCATAATCGAGCAGCAGGGCTCGCTGATGCTGCTGATAGTACTCAGCGAAGCTTGCCAGTTTCCTGGCCGCCTGCGTTGGTAAATGACGTTGAGCCCAGACTTGTCCATGAGGATGCGGATTGGAGCAGCCCATCATGGCGCCTTTGTTCTCAAAAACCTGTACCCACTGATAACTTTTGCCTAACTCTGCGGTTTGCGCCATCCAGCATTTCACTACGCGGACTCTTTCCTCATCGGTCAGTAATGGTAGCGTTTTACTGTGATCCGGCGAAAAGCAAATCACCCGGCTACATCCCTGTTCAGACTCATAGCGAAACAATGGATCGCTGCTGGTACTATCCGGCGTGTCCGCTTGCAGTGCGGCGAAATCATTAGTAAACACGAAAGTGCCTTTATATGCCGGGTTCACTTCCCCGTTGATCCGGGTGTTTCCCGGGCACAAGTAACAACTCTCGTCGTACGCTGGTAAGACGGATTGGTCGGGTTCATCCTGCTGCCCCTGCCAGGGGCGCTTGGCCCGGTGTGGCGATACCAGTACCCATTCTTGCAGTAACGGATTGTAACGTCGATGCGGATGATCAGACGGCTCAAAAGGAACAGACATGGTTAATTCCTGTTTAATTTAAAGGGTAAACGTTTTCCCCATTCTCATATTTTTTTACGTAGATGTAAATAACTCTGAGCAAACATCTTTGCACTGCTCAGCTAATTAACATAAACTAGGCTTGCCTAGTATGAACTGTGGAGAGCCCTCAGGCAGGGTATACGTTTACCTTACGGCAGTATACAAGAGGTGAATAAAACCGGGGCTAGTTATCATTAACCCGCGGTTCAGCCACACCTGTTACGCCCACGTCGAGTTCAAACACGCTACCAGCCAACGGATACTGATTTAACGCGTCATCATCCATACCGATGCAAGCTGAGGTAACAAACAGTGTTGAATATTCTGGCCCGCCGAAAGTGATATTAGTAATTTGTGGCGCAGGCAACACAATTCGCTCGATGAGCTTTCCTGCCGGATCAAAGCAACATAGCCCATGGCCTTGCCAGCAGGCCACCCAAAGGTTGTCATGGCTATCCACCGTAATACCGTCCGGATAACCGTGGTGCTCAGGTAAAACAATGTGTTGGCGCTTATGGGATAGCTGTCCATGGCCATCAACGGTAAAAGCGTAGATGGTTCGGGTGGCAGAGCTCACTGAATAAAGCCGATCGCCGGCAAGGTTAAATGCCGGGCCATTGGATACGGTATAGCCACGGTCTACTTTATGCAGCGTGCTGGTATCGTTAAGACTGGCCAGTTGATAGAGACTCCCGCAGGGGGCCGTTTCACTGTCATCCATGGTACCAAAATACAACCGACCAGCTTGGTCGGTTTTTGCATCATTTAAGCGATTGCCTACCGGTTCTTCGCTCAGCAACAAACAGCACTCGCCACAGCTCAGATTGTCGTTTAGCCAGTATATGCCCGACTGCAGCCCAACAATAAAACGGCCGGAACGGGTTTCCTTCACCCAGCCAGTTTGTTCTGGCATTGGGATAGCGATCACGGCCTTTGTGGCGTAATCCATGCGGTATAACAGTTGCTGTTTAATATCGACCCAAAATACGCTGTTATACCGGGTACTGTAATAAATACCCTCGCCGAGACTGCATCTGTGATGACTTACATTTAAAATTTTAACCGGCATTACATCCTTTCACTGTTAAAAAGCCCTACAGGTGAACCCTGCTCTCACCAACTGCCTTCGTCAGTTAGCCGCCCGATAATTCACCATCAAAGCCGAATAGAAAAAGGCAAAGCTTACACAACCTGTAAACAGAATCGAGTAGTGAATGTCATTTAAGAATAAGATCATTGAGATATCTGCGCCAAGGAAAAAGCTACCAAAAAACAGTAAAGCAAACAGTGACTGACTGTTTTGTTGCTGGCGCAATCGCTGGTCTCTTAAAACACAGGCCATGAATTTCAGCACCGGTAAGTCTTTTTGCCACTGACTTAGTTGTTTGCCCTGCGTGTGGGCATAAAGCTTTGCCGCAACGACAAGCGCGATGGGCGTCAGGATAACGGGTAACCAGATGTATCCTTCGCTAAAGCCGTGATAAACCGCCACAGTCATCAGCACCAGGCTTGAGTAAATATATATTCGTTCCATATCGATCTCCCCGCGTAACCGTCATTTGACAAAAACCAATGTAATTGTAAATGCACGCTGGGTCTGTAGAACCTAAGGACAGGTTCAGAGCAGTTTATGATGAGGTTTTATCAAGCCAGTTTAACTGGCAACAATCAGCACGGTACCGGCAAACGCTGCTACCACCAGGATCAGTTTTCTCACCAGTATTTCGTTGATACGCCGGTTAATGAAAAACGACGCAAACCAGCCAATCAGAATAGCCGGAATACATTTTAAGAAAAGCTCAAGATCATCATGCCCCGCTGCGTCGGTAAACCACAATACCGCGATGCCAAACATGTTGATATAAACAAAAAAGACGCTCAGATTGGCTTTGATTTTATCTTTATCTTCCGCCTGATAAAGCAAGCCCATAGGCGCTCCGCCTGCCGATGTTGTGGTACCCATAAAGCCCGAAATCATGGCCGCGATTAAATTGGAAATGACGCTGATCCGCGGCGTAACGCCCACCATAGACAATATTACTGCGGCAATAATACACACGCCTAACAACATCTGGTACTGATGGGCGTCTATGTAAAGCAGCACACTACCGGCCACCAGCACACCGGCCGTGCCGCCAAGAATTGAGAAGCCGGTTTGTTTCAAGTTGATATCGTACTGATGTTTAACTGCCAACAGCGTGGTTAACAGTAAAGCATTGAGGATCATGGGACCAGGCACCAGTTCGGGCATGATCAAAAAGATAAGCGGTGCACCCAACAAGCCAAGCCCAAAGCCTATAACACTCTGCAAGCATGAACCGATGATCAGGACCAGGTACACCAGGATATAGTCGGTCAAACAAACAATCCTTCAACTAAAACTTAACTGTTATGCGTAACATGCAATTTACATATTATATTACATATGATTTGTGCACAGTGCCAGAATGTAAACATTTTTGCAACATAACAATTAGTCGGAATAGTTGTTTGCAGCCGCAGCAGGGGCTGCAGACCAGTCCAGAGAAAAGGAAAAATTCAGCGGATTAGGCATGCCGGCGCAGTGCCGGCAGGCGTTAGAATAGCGTTATACCCAGCCCGCATCGATAATCAGCGTTTGCGCTGTCATCATTTTGCTATCGTCAGCGGCGAGAAATAATGCTGCGTTGGCAATATCGATGGGTAACAGGGTTTCATGAATACACTGCGCCTGTTGTACTTCCTGTACAATTTCAGGACCAGCCCAACGGGTCATCTGTCTCTCGGTCATCACCCAGCCCGGTACCAGCGTGTTCACCCGAATATGCTCAGGTCCTAGCTTGGCAGCCAGGGTACGGGTCAGGCCATCAATTGCTGCTTTAGCCGTCGTGTAAACGGGCATGCAGGTTTGCTTCTGGCGCCAGCTTACCGACCCCATATTGACAATACTGCCACCACCGCAGCGGCGCATTTGCTCGACAACCGCCTGGGCAGCAAAAAAGCTCGGACGCAGGTTTACGTTAATGCGATCATTCCAGTATTCCTCGTCCACCTCTTCAAATTCGTGACGGGTATCATCGGCCGCATTGTTAATCAGCACGCTAATGTCGCCATGCAGTCTTGCGGCCTCACTGATAGCCCCTTTAAGGGCTTTGAGGTCGCGCAAGTCGCACTCTATAAAAGTGGCCTGGCCTTTTCCGGCTTGCGCTATTCGTTCTACCAATGCCTGGCTTTTGTCTACATTGACATCAACAAAACACACCCGGGCTCCCTGTGCACAAAATCGTTCCACCATAACCTCGCCAATACCTGTTCCACCGCCGGTAATAAATACGCTGCGGTTGTTCAGGCTTGGATAACAGGCCGAAGTATCAGACGACTGGGTCATAAAAAAATCACCATAGATGATGGCTCAGTAAACACCAACTTTCGTTGTTAAATAAAAATTCGTTACGCTGACAGTTCAGATTCAGCAATTTTCAATTCAATATAAGCCATTGCTTCATCTATCAGATACGCCATCATGTTTTTGGCTCGCTCTGCTTCACCATTTTTGATTGCCTGATAAATCTTGCGATGTTCGTCGGCGATGGTTTGCAGGCTGTCCTTGGCATTAGTCGTATACTGGAAGCTTACATTTAAAGCGGTACTGATGAAATCCCGAAGCTGGTAGAAAAAACGATTACCACTGGCAAGTAATATGGCCGTATGAAACTCTACATCGGGCTGATGGATAGAACCGTCGGTTTGTGCAGCGTTATCCATGGCATTTAAGGCCACCTCGATTTGCGCGATGGCTTCCGGTGAGCCGTGTTTAGCTGCCAGTGCTGCCGCCTGTGGTTCAATGGCCAGGCGCATTTGCAAAAACTCTTTTAATACCAGCAATGAAGGGCTGCTCTCAAACATCCACCCCAGTACACTGGTATCGTATAAGTTCCAGTTTTCTGGTGGTTCAACCCGAATCCCCTGGCGCGGCCGGGACGATATTAACCCCTTAGCTGCCAGCATTTTCACTGCTTCGCGCACTGCTGTACGGCTAATGCCATACTCGGTACAAAGCTGAGCTTCAGTTGGAAGGCCAGAGCCCTCGCCATAGACTCCTGCAATAATCGCTTTACCCAATTCATTGGTAACGCGTTGCGACAGGTTTAAATTCTCAATTCGCGCCATGGATTATAATCTTTCTGCTTACGGCCATAACCACGGATAATATCATATTTATCGGTGGTACCTGTTGGCTTTATTGTTAATATAGTTGTTCACATCATAGAGTTGTAAGCCCCCAACGTGCAAGCGTTTAAAATTGATCCAGCACTAAAAACAATCTACTAACGCCATTATGGAATTTAACGCTGTTTTAACAAAAAGCTTTTCATTACCCATATTGTAATATAATATTTTTTTAATTATTTTGAGCTGACATCATGGTATCAGGGTTATTACATGGTTGAATTAAGTACACTCGACTGGCTGGTTCTGGCTGGTTTTTTTATTTTGTTACTTGGCGTGGTCGGGATGTCCATGCGGCAAAAAGAAGAAGATACGGCTGATTATTTTCTTGCCGGTCGTAATGCAAGCTGGCTGGTGATTGGTGCCTCAATCTTTGCCTCAAATATTGGCTCTGAGCATTTGGTTGGCCTGTCTGGTTCCGGTGCCCAGTCGGGGATGGCGCTCGCTCACTGGGAATTGCAGTCGTGGATCATCCTGCTGCTTGGTTGGGTTTTTGTGCCCTTCTACTGGAGCAGTAAAGTTTACACCATGCCGGAGTTCCTGGAACGCCGCTACAACTCTGCTTCACGTACCTTCCTGTCGGTGATTTCACTGGTCAGTTACGTGTTAACCAAGGTTGCAGTAACGGTTTATGCCGGCGGTATTGCGTTTAAAACTATCCTTGGCATTGACAGTATCTGGGGAATCGACTTCTTCTGGATATCGGCGCTGGGCCTGGTCATCATTACCGGTATTTACACCGTACTCGGTGGCATGAAAGCCATCATGTGGACCTCGGTATTACAAACACCGGTACTGATCATCGGTTCGGTGGTAATCCTGGTCGTTGGCCTCGATCAGGTTGGCGGCTGGTCTGAAGTAGAACGTATTAACGACGCTAATCTGCATCTGATTCGCTCAGCCAGCGATGTTGACTTCCCATGGCCTGGCATCATTTTCGGCTCATTCATCATTGGTTTCTGGTACTGGTGTACCGACCAATACATCGTACAGCGTGTACTATCTGCTAAAGGCATTAAGGAAGCCCGTCGCGGTACCATGTTTGCCGGTTACCTGAAGTTATTACCCGTGTTTATTTTTCTGTTCCCGGGCATGATTGCTGTGGCCCTTAAGGAAAAAGGCATTATCAATTACGCCAGCGCCGACCAGGCATTCCCGACACTGGTTGCTGAACTGCTGCCTTCAGGCGTTAAAGGGATTGTTATCGGCGGTCTGGTTGCCGCGCTGATGAGTTCACTGGCATCACTGTTCAACTCTTCTGCTACGCTGTTTACCATCGATTTCTATAAGAAGTTCAAACCTGAATCCAGCGAAAAGCACCTGCTTAAAGTGGGCCGTCTCGCCACTATCGTAATTGTTATTCTGGGTATCCTGTGGATCCCGGTGATGAGCTTAATCGCCGATGTGTTGTATGAGTATCTGCAGAGCGTACAGTCGCTTATTGCCCCAGGGATTGCAGCAGTGTTCCTGCTTGGCCTGGTAAGCCGTCGTATTACGCCGGCCGCTGGTTATGCCGGCCTGGTTTCGGGCTTTGTACTGGGTATGATCAGACTGGTCATGCTGCCATTCAAAGACAGCCTGGCCAACACCAGCTTTGCCTGGATTGTGGAGATGAACTGGCTGTACTACTGTATCCTGTTGTTCGTCCTGGTGACTGTCATCATGATTGTGGTGAGTATGTTCACCAAAGCGGCCAGTGAAGAGAAACTGCAGGGCCTTACGTTCAGAACACTGGGCAAAGGTACCATGAAAGAAGTGGTCGATGGTCTGGATAAGTGGGATTACATCCATACCGTGGGTATATTGGGTATCACAGCTTTTATTTATATCCGCTTCTGGTAAACGACCAAGCCGGTGCCATCGTCACCGGCTTTTCTTTATCTACACCAAACTAGCAAAAACTCCCCGGACTGACGCCATGCTGAAGATACTCACCTTAATGTTACTGGTAACATTTCCTGCTACAGCAACCACGTATAAGGTTTACTACCTTGGCGGCCAATCAAACATGGAAGGCTTTGGTGAAAATGTCGATTTGCCAGCCAATTATCGGGCACCACTTAAATCAGTGCCCGTTTTCCAGGGCAATCCGGTAGCCGACTTTAAACCTGGTGGCGGCCTTGGCCTCTGGGATACACTGCAACCGGGCTTCGGCCGACAGTTTTATTCCGATGGCAACACCAATCAGCATTCAGACTATTTCGGCCCGGAACTGAGTTTTGGCCATCAGATTGCCAAACTGAATCCTCAACAAAAGGTGGCTCTGATTAAGTATGCACTGGGCGGCTCTGCCCTCGGTTATGGGGTGGGTAACAACTGGTACCCAGACTATCGCCGTGGCAATGGCATAAACCAGTATGATCACTTTTTATCCACACTCAGCAATGCTTTTGCCAGCCGGGATATCGATGGCGACGGTGAGCCTGACACTCTTATCCCCGCAGGGATTATCTGGATGCAGGGCGAGTCAGATGCCTACGACAGCGAAATAACCGCCAATCGCTATCTGGAAAATCTGAAAACGATGATGGCGCTGTTCAGAGCCGCTCTTCGCAACCCGGATTTACCGGTGGTATTAGGCAAAATTACTGATTCAGGACTGGATCCCGAAGACGGTTTGCGAATGAACTGGGGCAGTCTGGTTCAGCAGGCACAGCTCGACTTTGTTGAGCAGGATAGCTGCGCAGCCCTGGTTACCGTCACTGAAAGCTTTACCCACCTTGATGACGGCTGGCACTATACATCCGCGGATTACCTGACATTAGGGCGCCAATTTGCTGAGCGAGTAGCTGAAGAAATCGAAGATCTAGTCTTTCACCGGCAATCCACTGGGAACACTTTGTGGAATCAACTCAAGATCTTCCATAACACTTAAGTCAGTTAATGCTTCAAGAAATGCCAGTAAATCATCAACTTCGGCTGCGGTGAGCGAGACCGGTTGCAAGTCGTTAGCATCAATCACTATCTGACGTAGACTGAGGTCATCGTGGCCAATCAAATCACCTTCATCCAGATCTTCACGGGAAGGTTTTACCAACTGACTGGGATCATAGTTTTCCAGTGCTGTGAGTGGATCAAGATGATGCATTACTATCCCACGCAGCGTGGCATAAGCTCCGGTATGACCATAGGGCGCAGTTAAGGCCACATTACGCAGCGACGGCGTTCTGAATTTACCCCAGTCTTCATCCATTCGGGTTGCTTCTGCTCGGCCACGGTCCTGATGAGGCGTGCGCCCCTCACCGCCCGGCCCTACCTGTGGAATAGCAATACCGTAAAACTGGTGGTCAGTCTGAAATTTACCGCTATGGCAACTGCTGCAGTTAGCTGCACCGTAAAATAAATCCATACCACGCACCTGCTGAGCGGTCATTGCCTCAGAATCACCGCGCAGGTAAGCATCAAAGGGGCTGTTATCACTTCTGAAAGCGACGGTCTGAAACGCGGCCACCGCATTCGCATAGTGCTGAATCTTGATATCTGCCGGACGACGGACATCATCGAAAGCCGCATCAAATAAACGAACATAATCCGGATTGACCCGCAGCCGCTCCATATAAGCATTCCAAAGCGGTGGGAAACTATTGTTACGGGAGAGAATCAAACGGGCGACGATTTCATTCTCAATCGGGTCGCCAAGCATTTCGTTTTGATTAAGAATAGGAAACAATGCCTGGCCCGCCAGCACGTTATGCAAGTCTGGTGGCGTATCGCGATTGGCAGCGGTATTCACCACCCCATTCTCTTCAAAGTGAATGCCATTCCAGTTCATATGAGTAAACTCTTTAGCGCCAAGGTTGTATAGATGTGGCGCATGACGGCCAATTCGCCCCTCAACCGCATCATCTCCCTCACCGGTATCGCGATAACGCCCCAGCCCTTTACCTCCCTCACCTACGCCAAGTGACAAACCATCAGCACTGAATGTCAGGGGGTTGTGGCAGGTTGCACAGGAAATATTCTGATTGCCACTCATGATTTTATCGAAAAATAACATGCGACCCAGCTCAACCAGTTCTTCATCCGGCGCGCCATTATAATGGTAATCCGAATCAACCACCGGGGATGGCAGGTCTTCCGCCAGGCCACTATGAACAACACTGAGAAATAATGCACTTACGCAGAGCAGTGAGGAGTTTAATTTCATCATTAATTCCTTTTAATGGCGGTTTATGTGGACTAAACCGGAAAAATAGAAAAGTTATTTTTGCTGTACATTTTTTACACAGCAAGGAAAGGGCCAGTTTTTTACATAAGAAATTTCATATAGTTAAAATTCAGGCCGGGGGAAGCTGTAAAAAAAAGCGACAAAAATTGCCCATTACTCTTAGCCAATGGAACTTTTTGGTGCAGTGCGCTCGCTTTTCGCAATCCATCCATACAGGTCGGTCGACGTATTGCTTACGACGCCGGGCGTTTTGGGGAGCTAACGACTATCCTTCGGTATCTGTCGCAATCTGTTGGTATCCACCGGGTAATAACGTTACTCTGAATTTCCGTGTTTTTGTTTACGGTTAGTCTCGCTATTTTCAGACAGGATTGTCATGTCAGACAGCTTTGCTTTACTGCCCATTATTGAGCGCATCTTTGCCACCGTTTTTCCGTTATTTGCCATGGTGATGGTGGGATTTCTTTATGCCCGCAAAACCGACTCAGACATGGGGGTGGCCAATCGCATCAACATCGATATTTTTGTGCCCGCACTGATTTTTTCTGTCATGGCATCTAAGTCTTTTGATTTATTTAGTTATCTCGACCTAATGCTGGGGACTTTGCTGATGGTGATCGGCTCCGGCTTACTGGCGCTGCCGATGTGTAAATGGCTGGGGGTGTCGCCCAAAATTTTTGCTCCGCCCACTATGTTTAACAACTGCGGCAACCTGGGCTTGCCCCTGGCCTTACTGGCCTTTGGTGAAGCCGGATTAAGTGCGGCTATTGCCATGTTTCTGGTCAGTACGCTGCTGCATTTCTCGCTGGGCGTTTACATCCTGCATGACAAAGCTCAGCTAAAGACGCTGGCAACCAACCCAATGGTAATGGCTACCGCAGCCGGGCTGGTATGGAGTTTATCCGGCTGGTCATTGCCGATGTGGATAAGCACACCCATCGACATGCTGGGGCAGATTTCCATTCCGCTGATGTTGTTTGCACTGGGGGTTCGCATGACCGATGTGGACTTTGCCGACTGGCGTTCCGGCTTGTTCTGGGGGTTATACGGGCCACTAACCGGCTTTATGGTCGCTTACCCGTTTGCCCTGCTGGCAGGGCTATCTAGCGAACATACGGCGTATTTTGTGTTGTTTTCTGTACTGCCGCCGGCCGTACTCAATTTTATGCTGGCAGAGCGCTACAAACAGGCGCCACACACGGTGGCGTCGATTGTTTTACTCGGCAATATTGCCAGTCTGGTAGTAGTGCCGGTGGCACTATTCTTTGTGCTCGATTAGTCAGTTTTATCGCTGAAAAATACCGGAAATCCTTCCGCATCCCAGTAAATTACCCGGGCTCTGGCGTGACGGTTAGGGTCGGTAAGTGGCGTCCCGCGCAGGGTTTTATAATCACGGCTGTGGTAAATCATCAGGTCGGTTTCGCCATCCTCGGCTTTTACAAAACTATTGTGGCCGGGGCCATAGCGGCCCACCGCTGCATTGGTGGTAAATACCGGCTCAGCTTTTTTATGCCAGCTGACAGGATCGAGTAGATCCGCGTCTTCATCGGCCCACAGCAATCCCATAGCATAGCGGTGATCGGTGGCACTGGCCGAATAGGTAATAAGCACCCGGCCGTGGCGAACAAGCACTGCGGCTCCTTCGTTAACCTTATAACCGGCCACCTCCCAATCCAGAGTAGGCTCACTCAACAAGGTGACTGTGTCGAACTTAATTGAGGTAGGCGAGTCCATTTCGGCTATCCACAGCGCCGAATTGTAACTGCGCTTAGCATCCTGCTGGGCCCAAACCAGATACCGTTTGCCGCCATGTTCAAAGGTTGTGGCATCCAGCGAGAAAGAATCAACCGGGGTCTGAATGCGACCGGCTTCGGTCCATTCTCCGTCCATTGGGTTCGCTGCGGTATTTTTTAGCGCATACATTCTAATACTCCAGGGCGCATCCACATCGCCGGCGGTAAAATAGATATACCAGTCGCCGTCCACCTCGTGTAATTCCGGCGCCCAGATATTTACGCTCATCGGCCCCTTGTCATTCTTGCGCCAGATGACTTTCGGCTCGGCAATTTTCAAATCATTGAGCCGGCAGGCAGCGCGCAGCTCTATTTCGTCAAACTTAGGTGAGGTGCCGATAAACGTATAACAACCGTCCTCGTGTTGTACAATCCAGGGATCGGCCCGCTGGACCACGATAGGATTATCAATAGGCTCAAGCGGAGCTGCCACCACCGGTGCGGCGCTTAACGCTACAAAGGCGGTACAGGCAATGCTCAGGCTGGTGCGCAGTATGGTTTTAAAATCAAACAACATAGCGAGTCCTTAATTTAAAAATGAACGGGCAATTGCGGTTGCGCAGTTGCTAATCAATTATTAATATTGTATTACATATTTAACATGATTATTGCTACACTAAGCAAGTTCTTTTACAGGTGCTTTCAGAGGTAAAAATGATTCAAAGCCGTAAACGGAAAACCAGTGCAACCAGATTGCGCGTAGCTTTAGCAAGCTTACTCAGTGCTGCCTTTTTAATGGGTTGTGGTGCCCAGGCAAAACAGGTGGAGGTTCATGATCCGGTAATGACCAAAGCCGGTGATACTTACTATGTGTTCAGTACCGGGCCGGGGATCACCTATTACGAATCCAAGGATATGCAAAACTGGACCCTGACCGGGCGCGTGTTTCCCGATGAGCCGAGTTGGGCCAAACGTATCTCACCGAGTTTCGACGGTCACCTATGGGCTCCAGACATTTACCAGAAAGACGGTAAATTTTATCTGTACTACTCAGTTTCGGCATTTGGTAAAAACACTTCGGCCATTGGCGTAACCGTAAATGAAAGTCTCGATCCACAGTCACCAGACTACAAATGGATAGACTACGGTATCGTGGTGGAATCGGTGCCGCATCGTGATCACTGGAATGCCATCGACCCGGCAATTGTTGAAGACGACGAAGGCAATGCATGGATGAGCTTCGGCTCGTTCTGGGATGGTCTCAAACTGGTTAAGCTCGATGATGATTTAGTGCGTCTGGCAGAGCCGCAGGAGTGGTACTCCATTGCCAGCCGCCCCGGTTCCAATGTTGCCGACAGTGCAGATCCGGGCGAAGGCGCTATCGAGGCTCCCTATATTTTTAAACAAAACGGTTATTACTATTTGTTTGTGTCGTTTGATAAATGTTGTCGCGGTATGGACAGCACCTATAACGTACGCGTAGGACGCAGCAAATCAGTTACCGGTCCGTACCTCGACCGTGATGGCAAGTCGTTAATGGAAGGCGGCGGCACCATGGTAATTGAAGGTAACGACGACTGGGTAGCCCTGGGGCACAATGCGGCGTACACCTTCGATGGTAAGGACTACCTGGTGTTACACGCCTATGAAACAGCCGATAACGGGTTGCAAAAGCTGCGTATTCTGCCGATTAGTTGGGATAATGACTGGCCAGTAGTTGACCCGGCCGACCTCAACAAACGCACCACTGAACTTCTGACAAAATAATCTTTCTTCAGCTTCCCGTGCGTTGTCAATGGATATGACAGATCCACGCGCACGGGAGTTTTTCCTACTCTATTGATCCAGCCCACTGTTTTTCCATACGTTATTTCAGTATTCTGATGGTACAAATTTTCTTCTCTGTTCTCGGTTTCACAGGGTTTGTGTCGCGGGAGTTCCCATGCTTTCTATTCCGCATGCCTGGCATGCTCATTATGTATTTCTGGTTATTGGTCTGGCCGCGCTGTTAATGGCCAGCAATCGCGTGCGTTACGATATGATAGCTATCACGGTAGTGCTGGCCCTTATGTTAGGCGGCGTATTGTCGGTAAAGGAGTCACTGGCCGGCTTTGGTAACCCGGTGGTAGTGCTTATTGGCGCGCTGCTGATTGTCGGCGAAATGCTCGACCGCACCGGTGTGGCCCGTTTTGTCGGTGACTGGATAGGCAGGCACAGTCATAGCTCTACCAATAAATTGTTAATCATGCTTATGCTTGCCAGCGCCATTTTAAGTGCCGTAATGAGCTCTACGGCGGTAGTGGCCATTTTTATTCCTATCGTTATGCGTATCGCCAAACAAACCGGCAATAGTGCCAGTCAGTTACTGCTGCCCATGTCTTACGCGGCACTGGTGAGCGGTATGCTCACCCTCATTGCAACACCGCCTAACCTGGTGATCAGCGGCGAGTTAGGTGCTCAGGGCTATGAGCCCTTGCGCTTTTTCACTTTCACGATGCCGGGGCTGGTCGTGCTTGCTGGCCTGATGCTGTATATGCTGCTGGTCGGTCGTAAGTGGCTACCAAACAACGGTAAAACCGAGCGTCAATCTGCCCAGCGCTCAATTAAAGCCCTGTGGGACGACTACCGGGTTAACCGCGAACTGGTATACCTGCGCATCGACGAAGCATCCCCTCTGCACGGAAAAACCATTGCCCAAAGCGGCTTGTACGATAATTACGGCCTGCGCATTCTTGACCTGTCCCAGCGTGTTCGGGGTTGGCGGGAGTTAAAGGCCGGTGTATCGCCGGATATTGTACTGCATGCCGGGGATGTGCTGCATGTCGCTATTCCGCCCGAGCAACTGGCACCGGTGGAAAGCCAGGTCATGCTTATGCCATTTCACCCCTCACAACTGGAAACCCAGTATCGCAGCTGGGAGTTCGGCGCTGAAAGCGTGCTGGTTCACCCGGAATCAAAGCTTATTGGCAAGTCGGTGCGGGAGGCCAAATTCCGCGATCACTACGGCCTGGATGTATTTGGCGTGAGACGTAACCGCCAGTCCCTGGATGACTACCAGAATCAAAAGCTGCAAGCATCTGACTGTCTGTTGGTGACCGGCCCCTGGGCTAAAATTATGCAGCTTCAACAGCAAAACCACGATTTTGTGGTGCTGGAAACGCCCGCCGAAGCTGCCGATGTAGTACCGGCATTCCGGCGCATGCCGGTAGCACTGGCCATCACGACCTTTATGGTACTAAGCTCGGTTTTTAACTGGATGCCGCTGGTGGCAGCCGTGTTAATCTCAGTAATCGCGGCAGTCATTACCCGTTGCCTTACCGCCGCAGACGCTTACCGGGCCATTCACTGGCAAAGCCTGGTATTACTGGCCGGTATGTTACCCCTGGCTGACGCCCTGCAACAAACCGGCGGTACCGATATAATTGTTAGCAGTATGATAGGCTCAGCGGGTGACGCATCCCCGCAAACCCTGTTGGTCCTGTTATTCGCCATTACTGCTTTGCTGACCAATATTTTATCCAATACTGCCTCAGCAGTCCTCATGGCGCCTATCGCAATCAGCGTGGCCCAGCAGTTGGGCGTATCGCCGTACCCGCTGGCGATGACCGTGCTATTTGCTGCATCAGCGGCCTTTATGACGCCTATTGCTTCGCCCATCATTACGTTGATTGTGGAGCCGGGCAAGTATCGGTTTGTCGACTTCATTAAACTCGGCAGTCCTATGCTGCTCTGGGTATTTGCCTGCTGTTATTTTCTTATTCCCTTCTTTTTTCCCTGGTAGTGATTCATTAACAGCGAATGTTAACGAATCGCTATTTATGGTCGGCGCAGTGGCGCAGACCAGGTTTTACCTGCCCTGCAGCACATAAAAAGATAAACAAATGTTAATTTTTTTATTTTTTTGCTTCAAATATGCTTACAGCAGGAGTATCTTTGGCCAATTAGTTAAGCCCCCTAACAATTGACGACGAGCCTCACTTCGCTGTTATAAGCACTGAGGTAGTAATGGTTAATAACACTTATGATGCCATCGTTGTTGGCTCCGGAATAAGCGGCGGTTGGGCAGCCAAAGAGCTCACCGAGAAAGGCCTGAAGGTATTAATGCTGGAGCGTGGCGAAAACGTTGAGCACGTAAAGGACTACACCAATACCCATAAAAACCTGTGGGATTACCCTCACCATGGTCGCCCAAGTCAAGAAGCACTGGCGTCTAAACCGGTGATGGCTCGCGGTAAGGGTTATCCCTTTAACGAAGTTACTATGGGCGCCTGGGCGGACCCTAAAACTTCGCCATACGTTGAAAAAGAGCCTTTCCAGTGGTTCCGCGCTTACCAGGTGGGTGGCCGTTCATTGTTATGGGGGCGTCAGTCTTATCGTCTTAACCCGGAGGACTTTGAAGCCAACGCCAAAGAAGGCGTAGCCATTGACTGGCCAATTCGTTACGACGACATTGCTCCCTGGTACAGCTACGTAGAAAAGTTTGCCGGTATCTCTGGTAACAAAGACGGTCTGGACGTTTTGCCCGACGGTGACTTCCTGCCCGCGTTTGAAATGAACGCCGTAGAGAAAGACCTGGCTGCGCGCCTGAAAAAGCAATACAAAGGCGAGCGTCACATGATCATGGGCCGTACCGCCCACATTACCGAGCACCGCCCGGAACAGGGCCGCGGTAGATGTCAGAACCGGGATAAATGCTGGTCAGGTTGTCCCTGGGGCGGCTACTTCAGTACTCAGTCGGCTACCCTGCCGGCGGCACTGAAAACCGGTAATCTTACTCTGCGTCCAATGTCGATTGTAAAAGAGCTCATCTACGACAAAGACAAAAAACGCGTTACCGGTGTCGAAATCATCGATGCGGAAACCAAAGAAACCATTGTTTATAAGAGTAAGATTGTTTTTCTGAATGCGTCGACCCTCAACTCAGCCTGGGTTCTGATGAACTCCGCCCGTGATGTGTGGGACAACGGTCTGGGTTCAAGCTCTGGTGAGCTTGGCCACAACGTCATGGATCACCACTATATGTTAGGTGGCACGGCGGATATTCCGGGCCATTTAGACAAATATGTTTATGGCCGACGCCCTACCGGTATTTACATTCCTCGTTTCGCCAACTGGGGTAGTGACAAGCGAGACTTCCTGCGCGGCTTTGGCTTCCAGGGTAACGCTGTACGTCAAAGCTTTAATCGTGACGCCGATGGCCTTGGCATTGGCGCAACCCTGAAACAGACGCTGAGCGAGCCGGGTAAGTGGACAATGAGCACCGTGGGATTCGGCGAAATACTGCCGGATCACCGTAACAAGGTCAGCCTGAGTAAGACAGTCACTGATGCCTGGGGCCTGCCAGTACTGGAAATGGATGCCAAAATCCGTGATAACGAAATCAAAATGCGTAAAGCCATGAAAGAAGACATTGTAGAAATGTTTGATAGCATCGGTTTGGAAAATGCACAGGCGTGGGAAAGTACCTACCATATGGGTAAAGGGATCCATGAAATGGGTACCGCTCGTATGGGCCGGGATCCAAAAACCTCAGTACTGAATAAACACAATCAGGTATGGGACGCGCCGAACGTTTTCGTCACCGACGGTGCCTGTATGACATCATCATCCTGCGTCAATCCGTCTCTGACCTACATGGCGTTAACCGCCCGGGCAGCAGACTTTGCCGTTGAAGAATTAAAACGGGGGAACCTGTAATGGCAAACTCATCATCAACCATGGACCGCCGCACGCTGTTAAAGCTGATTGCCGCCTCAACCGGCGCCGGCCTGATTAATGCTCCGGCACTGGCAGTCTGGGAGGAACAACCCGACCTGCTACCGGTAAGCAAAGCTGGCTTTGATGACGCCACGGTGGCGCTCATTACCGAGCTGTGTGAAGTGGTTATTCCGCGCACCGACACCCCCGGAGCTAAAGACGCCGGCGTACCGCCATTTTTCATTGGCATGGTGCGCGAGTGCTACAACGAGCAGCAACAAAAACTGTTTGAAGCAGGCTTTGCCGACATTGAATCACGCAGTAAAACGCTATACGGCAAACCCTTTGCGACCCTGACAGCAGTGCAAAAGTCCGATTTGATCACGGCCATTGATGTTGAAGCCATGGCGTTTAACAAAGGCGAAGAAACTCAATGGGGTGGCGCTGGTTTTACAGAGCAGCCACACTACTTCACGCTGATGAAACAACTGGTTATTTTTGGCTTCTTCTCATCCAAAGTGGGCGGTACCCAGGTACTGCGCCACTCAGATGTGCCCGGCGGCTATTACGACATTCCTTATAACGAAGGCGATAAAGCCTGGACAACACCCTGGCCCTGGTAAACCACAATGAAATTAAACAAGCTTATCAAACATCCGCTAACCAGAGCCGCCGTGCTGACTGCCGGTTTGCTTAATGCGAATGTCACCATGGCAGAAACCGCCGTCGCAGACTGTGTGTTACGCGATACGGCATTTAGCGTGCAACTGCCTGCTTATGATGTAATGACCCGCCCGGAAGCGCGGGCTATTGCCGAAAAATACTACCCGGGACTGTTTGAAACTCTGCCAGCCTGGTTACTCAGCGAAAAGATGCCTTCTTTTGCCACCATACTGACACTGGAGCAACTTATCGCCAGAGCCGATCCGGCTAAGCCGCGCCTGGCTGAACTGGATGCCGAGCTTCGCGCGTTGCCGGTAACCGAAGCCGTTAAAGCTGCTCGTTGCGCCCGTTTTGATGCTGAGCCGCAGTATTTCAGCGTTGATGATGCCGCGGTGCAGGTACTGGTGTATCAAAAGATCAACGGCTACGACCACGGTCGTTCCGTGACTGCCGCTACCGAAGCGCTCACGCGTATGTCAAAAGAAATGGGCTATGGCGTTACCGTTACCGCTAACGGCGGCGCGTTTAACGCGAAAAACCTGTCTCAGTTTGATGTAGTGGTATGGAACAACGTGAGCGGTGACACGCTTACCTTGTCGCAGCGTGCTGCATTCGAAGACTATATGAATAACGGTGGCGGTTTCCTTGGCGTTCATGCCTCAGGGGGCGACTCCATTTATTTCTGGGACTGGTATCGCGATGCCCTGCTTGGCGTACAGTTTATAGGCCACCCTATGGATCCCCAGTTCCAGTTAGCCGAACTCACCACTCACGAGAATTCGGCGCATATTGCTGAGTCACTGCCAGACACCTGGTCAATTAAAGACGAGTGGTACTCGTTTGCGGCTGAGCCCGATTTAGAGGGGGTTGAATACGTGATCACCATTGATGAAGACAGCTATGCACCGGGCGATCTGGCCATGGGCGGCGTTCATCCTATCGCCTGGAAACATTGCGTAAATGAGGGCCGCGCGATGTATACCGCGATTGGTCACCGCGAAGAAATGTATGACGTACCGGAAAATATCACCCTGATCAAAGATGCCCTGAAATGGACATCCGGTCACGGCGCTAAAGTTTGTGCTGAATAAAGGTGTGCTCTAACTAAAAAGCAGTGCTGAGAAAGCCTGCTTCTATCCGCAAAAAAGGCTCCTGTACGGGAGCCTTTATGCCTTCAAGCATTATCCATGCTGTTCGTCGAGTAGTTCAGACTTTTTCTTAATCTTACAATTGAAGATTTTCTGGGTATTCTTCCGGCCTAAATACCAGGCAACAGTGTATGGATGTGAGCGCTTGAAGAATCGTTTAAAAGCTTTCATATGACATCCTCCGTTTTGTGTTGCCTTATTAACTATATGACAATACTGTAATAATTGCCAGTACAATTTCAAAATCGTATACTATTTTGTTTTTATGTCGATTTCAGAGCTCCTCTACGGTACGCCCAAAAGCAATTTAAATTACTGAAATATATAGATTTATATCGAATAGCTTCGGGCCACACCACAAACGTCTGACAAGACGGGTTATCAATCTTTTTTTACGGCTAATAATCCGGATACAAAAAAATCCGCAGGCTGGAACAGCACTGCGGATTGCTTTAATTAATCACGGGTTTCCCCCGTAGGCTGATTAATCGATATATTCGATACGGAAGTTATCCAGCGTAACCGTTCCACCACTTTCTGTACGCAGTTGAATAAACGCATTCTCGCCAGCCACAGGGCCTTCCACTTCCAGGGTACCGATAGTCAGTTCATTAATCAGAGTGGCATAGAACTTAGAACTGCCGCCTAACCAGGATTTACTGCTGCTACTGGTGTTGTTATCCACGTAGATCTGGAAGTTGTTATCACCGTCGGGGTCGCTTACGCTGACGATATCCACCAGCACCTTGTAAGGGCGGCTCAGATCAAACACACCACGACCGGTGGTATCGCTGTCGGCGGTGTCGGTCTCAGGCATGGTATCGCCAATCGTAAAGCGTGCACTGGTCAGGGTAATCTGGCCATCGGCCACCACGATACCGCTGCCGCCGCCGGTCACATTATGCAGTGGCATTGAGCTGTCTTCCGGAAGTGACTTGTAATCGGCACTGAAGAACGTATCTTCGTCTGCCGCACTGAAGTCTTCGCTGTAAGGTAGCGTGACATCGGTGCCTTCATTACTGCCACCCCCGTTACCGCCACCGTTATCATCTTCGATGGCCGGGATATCTAAATCACTCTGGTCAATTTTGCCCACGCCCGCATGGTTTATAACCTTACTTTTCACAATACTGGTTTCATCCAGCGTGTAAGTATATGGCACTTCGTAGCTACTGGTTGGTGTGGCATCCGGCCCGGCTACCACGTCACTGCCTGACGGTGACGTCCAGGTAACGCCGGTACCAAACAGGTTACCCGAGGTATTCCAGTAGCCTATCTCTGCTGAGTAGAACGACACGATTGGATTTTGGGTATTTTCAAACACGTTATTCTCAATCTGTAGCTCTGCCCCCATACGCGAATTCATACCGGTAGAACTGATGTTGTTGTAGTAGTTGTTGTACAGATGACCATAGCCAAAGCGGAACAGTGGTAAACGCGATTCAATGTTCTCAAAGCGGTTATGGTGGAAGGTAATCAACCGGTCTCTGTCATTACTGCTACTTTCATCATCGGTATGGCCATGTAACGAGGCTTTCCAGTGATCGTGCAGGTAGTTATAGGAAATAGTGATGTTCTTCGCGCCAGACTTGGAGTCAATCAGACCGTCATAAAAATCTTTATCCACATCTAAAGTACTGTAGAGATCGTTATGGTCAATCCAGATATGACTGGTGGTTGAGCCATCATCATCACCTTCAATGGAAATAGCATCCTTACCGCCGGTTAAGACATGATGGATCTTAAGATTCTGGATAATGATATTGTTGGCCCGGCGAATCGAAATCCCAATGCCGTCAAACTCACCGCGATCGGCCACACCAATAATGGAAACATTGTCCATATCCTTAATTTCGATGGAGCGACCGCTGCCATCATTGTTGGCATCGGTAATAACACCATCCACATAAATGGTCACCGGGGTATTGGCGTTGCTGGCTTCTTCAAGCGCAGCGGTTAATTTCGCCCCGGTATCAACTGTGACCACCATACCACCAGCGCCACCGGTAATATCGAAGTTATGGCTGGCAAAACCTTTATCGGTGACTTCTTCGATGATGACCGGCGCATCCAGCGGCTGAGGCTCCCAGCCAGCACCGTCATTGTAGCCGGCAAAAACGCTGGCACGAGTGCTGTAATCAGCCACTTCTGTCTCCGACAGAAGGTAACCACCCGACCGGGCAGACAGATCCAGCGCATTACCCTGGCTGTCCATACTGCCGTATTCACGCCAGCCGGCATTTGCCGTAGCAGGATCCGGGGTAGGTTGTGGCTGCCCATTAATGCCATTATAGGCCCAGCCCACTGCAGCAATATGTTCACCAAAGGAGTTATTAACCAAGGTAATGTTGTCGTAGTAGTTACTGTTACCACCACTACGGGCAATATAGGTAGAACCGGCTTCAACGGTTGTACCGAGCGGCCCCGGGCCATGGGTAAAGTCACTGTTTAAGAACACAAAGCCCGGATCATCGGCATTTTGTACCCGCGCCTGCAGCACATAGCCGCCTGGTGAAGTGGCATCGCTGCCGTACTTCGAGTCGCCAATAGTGCGGATTTCGCTATCTTCAAATAAGGCAGCTGTTGCATAGCCCCAGATGAAATCAACGTTACCGGCCACCAGCGTGTTGTAGAACCAGCTGTAGCCCTTCAGCAGCAGCGTATCCTGCTCACTGATAAAGTTCATATTATTGGCAATCAGGCGATGACTACTGTTGAAGTAAATCGTTTCGGCCTGATTCGAGTCTACGTTATTGCGGGTATGGCTGTTCTTCAGGGTAAAGTTATTCAGCACCAGATTATCGGCACTTTCTACCAGGAATACGCTACGCCCACCGTTTGGTGTGCCGGTTCCCGGCGCTTCGCTGCCGCCGGTGCCACCGTTAAAGGACTCGTAGTTGTCATAGTAAATAACCGTATTGTCGCGATCCTCGCCTTCAATGGTCAGGTTATTCTTACTACGCACGTACAGCAGCTCATTGTACATACCGGCCTTAACGGTAATCGTAGCCGCAGTGTCTTTTGCCACATTTTCCATTACGTAGTTAAGTGCGCCCTGTACGGTTCTGAAATCTGCCATTCCGTCATCATCTACGGTCACCTCGCTGCCTGACGGCCCTATTTTCTGGGTGGTAAACTGCCAGCCAGCCGTTTTACCCATACCGGTAAAATCACTGCCGTTAAGCTGGGTTCCCGTAACCACACCCTCACCAATGGCCACATAATAGGTTTTATCGTAATCCAGGGCGTTGGTGTGCGGTACGATAGTCAGGGTGTTACCATCCACCTTAAATGGGCGGTAATTTACCCGGCGCAGTCGATCCTGTCCGGCGTAGCCCAGTGCATCAATATCACCACCCAGGGTAATAACATCGGCCACCGTGTCGTCGGCCGCATCGTAGATGCGTACTTCGCCAACCTCAGCCAGCACTGGTGCACTATCAAAGGTAATCAACAAGCGGCCGTCTACATAGGCATTGGTTGCTGCAATTGCAGGAGAAGTTCTGCCCGTGAGGTCGCCGTAATCACCGGTTGGCATAACGAAGCCTTCGGTCACCAATGCCTCAACACTGCGCACCAGGGTAGGATCGGAACCTGACGTAAAGGTTACCGTGGCACTCCCTGCAGCGGCAGGTGTAAGGGTGACGTTGGGGCCGTCAATAGCCACACTCACCACGCTCTCATCTGACGATGTGACCGTAAAGGTATCATCGGTAATGCCATCATTTTGCACGGCAGTGACATACACGATCAGCGGGTCGGTTGTGGTTGTGGCGTTCCATTCTGTGTCTTTATAGTCCAGGGTAAGTTGCACCGGCTTCACGCTCGGATCGCCTACCTTGAAATCATCCATTTCAAAGGAACGGTTATTGGTAAACATGCCAATCAGTCCTTTAGCCGTAAAGGTTGTATCACTGATTGAACCCATTTCCTCGCCGTCCAGGTAAACCGTTAGGGTGTCACTCACCAGGTCGAAACGTACGCGGTACCAAACGCCGTCGGTGCCGTCTTTTTCGCCCAGTAACAAAGGCGTACTGGCCTGAACCGGACGATTAATTGAACCATCTGTACTGATGGCAATTTCCACCCGGGTGCTGCTTGATGAGTTCTGCAGATTTAAACCGCCGCCGTACCAGTTACCGGCGCTGTCATAGCGAGCGGTAAAGTAAAGCTGTTTATTGGCGGTAGTGCTGTTTTGACGCGGACGAATGCGGGCTTCCACAAAGTAGTCGGCCGTCTCCGGAATCTGCGCCATAGCTTCATCGGTGAGCTGAATAATTTCACCACCGGCACCACCTGCGGTATAGCGCAGCATGTCGTTACCGGTATCGCTGGTATAAATATCAAAGCTGCCGATAGCGCCTTCGGTATTATCCGGCTGGGCCAGCAGGTTCCAGTTATCGGTATTACCACTGCTGAAGTCATCACAAAAATACAGGCTCGGATCATCTTCGCAGGAAAACATGCTGGCATCTTCAATATACTCAATGCGCAGATTGTTAATCACCACAATACCACCACTTTCAGTGCGCAGTTGCAGGAAGGAATTTTCCGATGCCACCAACCCTTCTACTTCCAGCGTGGTGCCCGGCTCCAGGGTATTGATCAGTTCACTATAAAAACGTGACTCACCACCATGTACCGACTTACTGCTGCTACTGGTGTTGTTATCCACATAAATCTGGAACTTGTTGTTACCTTCGGTATCGTTTACCGACACAATGTCCATCACGACTTTATAAGGGCGACTCAAATCAAGCACACCGGTGAAAATGGTGTCATCGGCAGTGGTTTCTGTATCCGGTACGGAATTACCAATGGTGAAGCGACCTGAATCGATTTGCAGACCATCGCTCACGACCATCACGGTGCCGCCGGTACGGTAGTAAAGTGGCAGGGTTTCACCAGTACTGTTAACCAGGCTGGCAAAGGCATCAGAGAAGATATCCTCCGTCACGCCAATGTAGTTATAGGTGAGCGGTAAATCCACCTGCGGAATGTCAGGCTGCTCAGGCACTTCGGGTTCTTCCGGCTCCTCCGGTACTTCAGGTGCATCCACAGCATCGGCCACCGTCTCGATGGTCAGGTTATCAATGGTGATATTACCGGAACTGTCGGTACGTAACTGAAAGAACGAGTTTGTGATAGCCGAGTCTAAAATGCGCGCATCCGGGTCATCTGCAGGTAATCCTGTGACATCGGTGCCGGGCTCATAGGTGTATGTAAAACGCTGACCAATCGGGAAGTTTTCTTCGCTGATGCTCATCCCAATAAACTTACTGGCGCCGCCATGTACGGAGTTGCCCTGACTGGTGGTGTTGTTATCCACGTATACATTCAGGCTGCCTGCACTGGTATGGGAAATCACATCAAAGCTAATGGTAAAGCCTTCGCTGATATTAAAAATACCGGTTCCCACCGTATCTGATGAGGTCGTTTCAACACCAGGCGTAGTATTACCTATAGTGAAGCGCGCACCAGACAAATTAAGCTGGCCCAGCTCCGGGTCGATGACCGGACTACCGCCAGTTTTAAAGTACATAGCGCTGCTATTCGGATCATCGGTTAAACGCTTATAACCCGACGAGAAGAAAGTGGTAATGTCGGTATCAAAGCTTTCCGCCAAAGCAGGCTCAACATTAGACGCTTGTTCTTCTAATGCAATCAGTTCCAGATCGGCCTGTTCTTCAGTGAGAACCAACAGGTTATCCTGCGGGTCCTCGCCGGCATCACAGGCCCGCACTAAACTGGCTACTGCCTGGGTAGGATCATCAAACCAGCATAAACTGTATACCTGGTTAACCGTATTGTACGAACGCGAAACCAGGTAGTGAGTGCTGGTATCGGTGGTCAGTACCAGCGCCCGGCGACCAAAAGCGAAGCCATAGGTACCGGTTGTAGTCACTTCGCCTTCCGCGTAACTAAACGAACCTGTCAGGCCGACAGCGTCGTCCGGTGTAAACGTAATAGCCGACTTCACCGCACTACTGCCCTGAATATAAGTGTTGTATAAGGTGCCGGTTATCAGCTCAACGTTAATGGCATTGGTCAGCAGGGTGCCATACTCGGTTTCGAGATAGTTAACAAAATGCGCTACCGCATCATCATAGTCTGTTAACGTGGTGCTGCCCCCCGCGGTGGCAAGCCAAGGCTCTACATCGGCAGCAAAGTCATCGCTATCCTGAGCGAAGAATGACTCAACAGTTTCGCCTTCCTCCAGTAACATTTGCGCTGCGGCCGCGGCATTAGCAGAAATGCTGATACCGTTAGTGGGATCGGCATCGGTATCCAGCGCCTGCAACAACCGCAGGGTGTTAACGACTGCCGGATTAAACGGGTTATCGGTCTGAAACAGTGCCAGCGGCGTTAGTAAACTGGATGCCGGCACGGTAGGAAATGTAAAGTCACCGATTGAAAACGTTATCTGATCACCACGAAAGTAAGAAAATTCACCATTTTCATTAGTGGTGCCGTCGGGAAAAGACTCTGAGCTATAACTTAAGCCCCCTACCGGGGCGTCAACAAACTGGCCGGTCAGCGCGGGTGCCGGCTCTTCCTTTACATTGATGGTTTGTTCAAATCCGCAACCGGTTACCAATACGGCGCTACCCACCAGAGCAGCAATGCGATTGAGCTTTTTCATGTTCACCCTCCCAGGATGATAGTGCGGGAGTGCGGCCTGGCGGCACCAAAGCAGTGTCCGACCCTGATGCCACGTTCCCGTTTCAATTAACTGTGCAGAGGCAAAGCCTCGTTATCGTTTAATAGAACTTGATCGTGGCACCTAACTGATAGGTCTGGCCGTACACTTCTTTTTGATACAGGATGTTGCCACCGCTGTATTCATTGCCTTTAAAGAAGCGTAAATCTTCCTGTGAGGTCAGATTAAGCGCATCAAAATACAACTGAACGTTTTCGGTCAGATCGTATTTAAATTTGGCATCCAAACTGGTGTAGCCGGCCTGATACTGATCGCCCCAGATTTTACAGCCCTTCACATCATCCAGTTGTGCTGACAGCGGGCATGAGCCGATTTGCTCGAGAATTTCCGAGCGGTAATTGGTGATCAACCGTGCAGAAAAGACTTCGTTTTCCCAGCCAACGGTGAGGTTGAAGGTTTGATCGGCCTGGTCTGGCAGCGGCATACTGCCCTGACGCACGGTGTCGTCGAGCCTGGCGTCACTGTCGAGGAAAGTGGCATTAGACTGAATAAACAAGCCATTTTCAAAGTACTGGCTATAGCTCAGCTCAACGCCGTATACCTTGGCTTTATCACCGTTTAAGGTGATATTGATTTCATCCATGAACAGGTCCTGAGGAATAACAAATTCCGTGACCTGATTGACTGGTAGCCGCACCGGCAGATCGGCGATAGACATGCCGATACCGTTGACTTCAATGATGAAGTTTTCAATATCCTTGTAGAACAGGCCGATTTCCATAAACAAGTCTTCGCTGGCATACCAGCTTAACGACGCATCATAGTTTATCGATGTCATGGCCGTCAGGTTGGGGTTACCCACATCCAGGGTGTTGTCGGAAGCGAGAATGTAGTCCTGTAGCTGACGAATGCTCGCGCCGCCCTGAGAATCGTCACAGTTATCGGTACCGGGCGGACACAACTCAATGTCGCTGTCGAAGGTTGCATAGGCACGGGCCTGGCTAAATGACGGGCGGGTAAAGCTGCTCCAGATAGCACCGCGCACCAGAATGTTCTCAGTGGGTTCATAACGCAGGTGCACGCTGGGGAAAAATTCAGAGTATTTTATCGAGGCTTCCGGCAGTGGAATGGCAATATCCAGCTCACCGTTGCCAGCGCCGTTAAATTCAAAATCATCATTTTCCAGCGACATAAACCCGGTGGACGCAAACTCTGTCTCTACCCAGCGCACGCCGGTAATGATGGTGGCGTCCATGCCTAATGGGAACTCTGTCATGGCGTACAACGCTTTGGTGTCTTCATCGATGGTGTAGTCACCCTTGGTGCTTTCAATCGATTCTTCACCATTAGTGGCTGACTCTACGGTTTGACGCGTTACGTCTACAATAGCATCAACGATGGCGGCACTTTCAAAGGGATACTGGAAGTCGCTGCCCGCCGGTACCGCGCTTGGGTAGTCAGCAAGACTTGAATTCACTGCATCAATACATGCCTGGTCGTCGTTACAGTCCTCTGGCGACGGGTCAAAACTCCAGCGGTTCTTATCCCGGGCGTAATAACGAGTGGTAAACAATCCACCCACTTTCACGTAGTTTATGTATTCGTTGTACACATCCTTACGCAGATTCACCTGCCAGCTTTCCAGGTCATCGATGCGTAAGCCGCCTTCCAGGAACAGGTTGTCGAAGTCCCAGTTATTCAGGTCGCTGGCATCGCCGCGCGCAGCATTGCCAAACATACCTTCGGAATAAGGCAAGCCAGCAAACGCTGCGGCCTCTTCAGGGCTCATTACCCGGGCATTGATGTTGCGGCGGCCGCCCTGACCGTAAACGATTAGGTCGCGTTCGCGAAATTGTACCCGGCGGTCACCACGGGAATCTTCTTCTGACTTAGATTTAGCGTATTCGTAATCCAGAACCCAGGTATCATTAAATGTATTCCTGCCGCCCAGGCTGAACGTAGTGGTTTCGTTACTACTCTCCTGAATAAAATGCTGATGAAAGACATCAATATCCGACAGAATAAACTCTTTGGTATCGCCATTTACAAACAGGATCTCTTCGTTACCAAAAGAACCTGCATCCTGAAAATCGTAGAATTCACGTAATGCGAAGTCCCCATCCTCATATTTAGTGTAGGTACCTTTGGCATAATAATAAGCGTTCTCTGATGGCTGATATTCAACGTTTAATGCCCCCGCAGTACGCGTGCGATCAGCAATTTCACGACGGTATTCCAGCTGTGCAGGGCCGAGGATTTCAGGGCCGAGATTACCGGCATCGATGTCTTCATCGCTAACCCCGAAATCGGCCTGATAAAATTTCATTTCATTGGAGCTGTGATGGCGGGTTTCGTCAACCAGCGTTTCGCGGTCTTCATAGGACAGAGCGAAGCCCAGTCCTATAGTATTATCAAATAATAATTGGGTGCCGTTTAAACTAAATCGCGGTGAATGGGACTCACGTAGTTCGTTGTACGCATCCTGTACTTTCAGGTTCAGAGTACTCTTGCCACGGTCAAAGGCTGAAATAGCTTTTACGTTTACGGTACCGCCAATTGAGTTAAGGTTTTGATCCGGGGTCAGTGATTTTAATACCTCAATGGTACCCAACAAGTCAGCGGGTATGGCATCAAGGCCAACCGCGCGGTCTTCACCGGCGCCGGCCATTTCCGCCCCATTCATATTAACCGTTACAAAGCTCGGGCCCAGACCACGGACGGCGACAAATTTACCTTCGCCTTCACTGCGTTGAAGGGTTACGCCGGGCAACCGGCGCAATGACTCTGCCACATTCTGGTCAACAAAGTTGCCCAGTTCGTCAGTAGAGATGACGGAGCTGAAGCCATCTTTCATGCGTTCCAGATCCCGCGCTTTCAGGTCAGCGGTTTTCACCCCTTTGACCTGAATAATTTCTAGATCCTGTTGTTCGGTACTGGCAGCTTGTTCCGTTTCGGTGGAAGCTGGTTGCGTGTCAGCGGCTTTATTTTGTTGTTCTGCTTGCTGAGCATAAACGGGCAAACTTAACGCCAGACAGGCCATTACCGCGTTTAATCGAAATGTTCTCATGTTCTTTCTCCAGACACGATGGGTAAGTCGTGTAAACGAGTGCGATATAATTTTCGTCAATGACACGTAAAACAGGCATAACACACCAAACCATTGCCACCGGTGGCAATATAGCACCAATAAAAACATGCTATCAACATTTTATTCACATCTTGTTAAAACTTTTTGAGGCTCAAGAGTATTTTACGGAATTGCTTAGAGGCACTGCGTGTCAGTGCCTCTGCGAGGAGGAAGGAAGACAACCAGTTAGTTTTGAGCAGTAAACTCCTGTTGATAGGTTGCCCAGCCACCGAGTGCCAGAACGGTGAGTTCTGAATCAATCAATCCGGTACCAAAACCAGGTTGGCCGGTGCGAATTTCACTAAGCAAGCGGGTATCCACCGAGTCGCTGAAGCGGCCACCAGCGTTTTTATTAGCGCCCACATCACCATCAATGATCAGGCGTTGATAAGCGGCCTCTGCAGTCAGCGTTTGTGACGGCTCGATGGCGAAGGGATTATCCGCAAGGGTTGCCTTAAAAAACGCAGTAACGTCTGAACGATTTAGTTTCTTTTGATTTTTAAGCGCTATACCCTGTTCATTGTGCTGGCTTATTGTGGCGTAACCAGCCATGACATTACCATTGATGAAGGCGCGGGTCGGGGGTAATTCGGGTTTGGTCCAGAGTTCGAAAAAGCGAATGTCCTCGCTGGCAGGTCCGGGTTTATAATAATTATTTACCAGGTTAAAACGCGTGCCTTCCGCTCCGTAGCCACTATTGTCTCCCCAGTTGAAGAACACATTATTGCGAATATCGGTTAACGCCTCTTGCTGGGGATATTCTGGCTTGAGTCGGTAACCATTAATTCGCGGGTTTCGACTGTCATGATGGGCGACTACATTACGTAAAAAGCTCGCTTTAGCACCGCCCCAAATCCCCCCGTAACCATGGCTGCCTTTATGATGCCCAGCATTTCTTAAACTCTCGGCGATGATTGAATGCTGTAGGGTAAACTGCTGATTATTATAAAAAGAAGCCACTTCATCATTGGCCCAGCTCAGCGAGCAGTGATCAATGATTATGTGATGCTGGTTGCGTGCGGTAAGGGCATCGCCCTCGCCCTGCAAATGTCCGGGCCTGAAACGCAGGTAACGCAGGATCACCTGGTTAGCTTTAATGGAGGTCTGCGCGCCGGTAATCACGATTCCGCCGGGGGACGTTTGTCCCAGTACCGTCAGATAACCCTGCTGGATTTCCAGCTCCGCTTTGAGGTGAATAACACCGGATACGGCAAACTCAACAATACGCGGCCCTTTCTGCTTGAACGCATGACGTAAAGTTCCTGGTTGGGGTGAATCCGGATCATCTGCCAGCGAGGTCACAATATAGCGCTCTCCTCCCTTACCGCCCTGGGTGAACTGGCCAAATCCCAGCGCGCCATCGAAAGCGACGTCAGTTTGCGCCCGGCAGGCATCAACCTGACTCAGCAGAATCATGATAGAGAGTATCCCGATAACAACCTTCATCCTGTTACCTCCTGCCTTTTATCAGGTAAAAATTCACCGTCACAGGGCTCGCCTGTGCTTTTCAACCAGCTTTGCTACACCTTATGCCACCGGTAGCATTTCAACCATACACCAGCTAAGAAAAATTAACAAGTAGTTAACTTATCAGTCAATTTTGCTCATCCCTTTATTTAGTCTAGTTATATTTATTGTTTGAGTCAGTCGCCGTATTTATAAAGTGTGAAGGACTTAGCAGACAAGGGGGGCCTTGAATGCCTGATAGATGATGTAGGTTTGATAGCTAGCGATGAATCGCTGACTATCGTTATTCAATAGCAATGATTCTCGCATCCACAATCATCACCGCATTAGGGCCAATTGCACCACTATTACCGCGCTTCCCCCAGGCCAGCTCCGGGGGAATGACAAACTCATAACGAGCGCCCACGTGCATAAGCTGAAAGCCTTCCTGCAAGCCTTCGATAGCTTCGCTTACCGCATACTCTTCAGGTAACCCTTTTTTGTACGTATCATCAATAACGCTTCCATCACCCAGTTTGATGCGTTGATGAACCTTTACCCGGTCTTGCATCGATGGCTGTGCACCCTCGGCGTCTTCAATAATGCGATACAGCAAACCCGATGACAGGGCGATAACGTCTTGTCGCTGCTGAAATTTAGTCAGCACTTCCTCGGTGAGGTTTTTATTGCTGCCACGGGACCCTTTGGATTGTTTTCTTTTTGCCATAATAAAACCTGAAAAGCCGATCTGAACGACCGGCTTTGCTATTGTCTAACCCCTCGCTTACTCCGCGAGTAAGCGGATACCATAAATCCCGCCAGCCATCGAGTCCGGCGCCGCTTCAAAGCGGATCACCAAGGATTCTGCCGCTTTCATCGCTGCGGTTAACGGGTAGTCGACATGATAGAAGTCGCTATCCGGCGCACCTACGGGTAAGGATACCTGAGCCAGCGTTTCACCATTGATTAGAATGTTGAACTGGCGATTAGTGTCGTCTTTTGAATAACTGATTTGTAAAGTCTTAGCGCGCAATTCGGGATTGGCTAACCGATACTGAAAGTAGCCGTTGGCATGGGCATGACGCCAGTGCCGCCCCTTATAAACGCCTGATTCAGAGCTCTCACTCTTAAAATCATGCTCGACTTCCGGTTGCTGCTCTCCCGGGGTGATCTGATCTACCGTTTTGGCCTGCAGCTCGGCAGCCAGGGCCGTCCTGGACTTGGCTTCAGTAACAAACTCATTAAAGCCAGATTCATTCATCTGTGGCCAGTATACCTGATAGCGGGAATCGTGCAGACGGAAAAACGGTATCAAGGTGGTTGGCGCTGCGGCATCAATCGGATCGGCAATGCCCACATGACCCGTAGCCGTAAAAGCAAGGGCCTTACTATCCTGACGCTGCAAGGCTGACAGGAATGCCTGTGGTTCACCAAGCATCATGGGTAACGCTTCCGGCGGACATACCGGCCCGGCAGCTACATGACCCATGCGGCTGTCATCTGACACAAAATTGAGCTGCTCATTGGCAAAAGCGGTTACCGGAGTAGCCATCACAACCGGGCCATACAGTACCGAGTAGTAATCCTGACCGTCCGGTAGCTGTTCAACATGCAGATCCGGATTTAACGAAAACGAGACTTTATCGCCCGCTTGCCACTCACGGCTTATCTGGTGGTATCCATTACTTAGCGGCGCATCTACCGGCTTGCCGTTAACCGCTACTGTCAGGTCGTCAGTGGCCCATTCCGGTTGACGAATATTGAGGGCAAAAGTTGTCGCCTGGTCACCAGGATTGACCTCAATCGTCACGCCGTCAGCATCCGGGAAGCGGGTGCGTTGCTGAATAATAACGCCTTTATCCTGCCAGTTAAGAGTGGCTGGCATAAACAGGTTAACCCATACTGCATCATCTTTATGAGTAAACACCAACTCACCATACTTACTGTGGTTTTCAATCCCTGATCCCACACAACACCACATGGAATCATGCACCGAGGAGTACATGCGATAATGACCCGGGCGCATGGAAGTAAAATACACCAGGCCGCCGTGTTCAGGGTGCTGACTGGACAAGATATGGTTGTAGCTAGCGCGCTCATAAAACTCAAGATAGCGCTGTTCTCCGGTTTTCAGAAACAGCATTTTACTGAGCTTCATCATGTTATACTAATGGGTTCGAAAGTAAGCGAACATCATTTATAATGTAGGCTCCGTTCGCCAAGCTTATCGGATATTTACACACATGCGCCACGATGACGGTCGTAAACTTGATCACAAAACATTAGAAGCCATTCGCGTTCGCGCCGTTCAACGGGTCATGGATGGCGAGAGTCCAGAAGTCGTCATCAAAGCGCTGGGGATGAGCCGAGCACGAATCTATGAATGGCTGGCTGCCTACCGCGAGGGTGGCTTTGACGCGCTCAAGGCCAAGCAGATTTCCGGTCGTCCCAAGAAACTGAGCGGTGCTCAGATCCGGGAGCTGTATATCTGGATAACGACCTTTACGCCGGACCAGTTGAAGTTTGATTTTGCCCTGTGGACTCGGGGCCGAGTGCGTGAGCTCATCCGGCAAAAGTTCAACGTCCGGTTAAGCGATGTCTCGGTCGGTCGTCTGCTTCGAAACCTGGGGCTGACGCCTCAGAAACCCCTGCATCGGGCCTACCAGCAAAAGCCAGAGGCCGTGAAACAATGGAAAGAAGAGACCTACCCGGAAATTCGCAAGGAAGCAAAAAAAGTCGGCGCCACCATCTATTTCGGCGATGAAGCCAGCATTCGGTCTGATTATCACAGTGGCACCACCTGGGCACCCAGGGGTGAAACTCCGATCATCCGTAATACGGGCAGTCGCTTCAGCATCAATCTGATCTCGGCCATCTCGCCTCGCGGCGAGCTTCGCTTTAAGACCATTCAGGGCAACATGAACACCGATGCGTTTCTTGGTTTCCTCAAGGCTCTGGTGCAAGACGTTGACAAGCCGGTTTTCCTGATCCTCGATAACCACCCGGTTCATCATGCTCGTCGGGTTCGAGACTATGTTGAGAGTCTCGACGGCAAGCTCAGGTTGTTCTTCCTGCCGCCGTACTCGCCGGAGCTGAATCCTGACGAGTCTGTTTGGGGCTATATCAAATACCATCACGTCGGTAAAAAGATCATTAACAGCAAAGAACAACTTCGGAGCACTGTTTACCGGCAGCTTCGACGTTTGCAAAAATTGCCACGACTATTGAAATCGTTTTTTGGCCATCCGGATTTGGCTTATATCTCCGGGTAATGTTCGCTTACTTTATTTCGAATTAGTAAGTATTGCAGGTTTCAGGCCCCTGAGCATCTTCTACCATGGCAGTAAAATTGTCATCATCATGAAAATGCTCGCGCACGCTGTTGCCGCCAATACTGACACTGCGGTGTTGACTCACCGTGTTCCAGAAAAACTTCGCGGCATCAGCCCAAACCTGATCATCGTCTAATTCTGCCACCCGCAAAGTACCAATGATTTTAGGGATTTGCGTGTTAGCATGCATACCAGTGAGTTTGTCCTGGTACTTAGTAAGGGGTTGTAAAACGCTTTGATGAGTAAATTTGCGCGCCAGCGTCAGGTAACGCTCATCACCGCTGATGGCGGCCATATCGGCAAACACTTCATTTAAACCACCATGTTCAGAAATTAGCATTTGCTGAATTTGCTCGTCGGTTAACCCGGCCGTGATATCCAGCATCCACTCGCCCAGGGCCAGTAGCATGGTTTTCGCCTGTTCCTGATGAGCAATTTCATAGGCATCCCGTAAACCATGGAAAATTTTATCAATGTTGTACAACGGGACCCAGCGGTCATTCAGACTAAAGGTGCCGGCTTTTATCGTACCTGCTTTGATTTCTGCCCACATGGCCGCACTGTTCGGGATACCGCCTAAATAGCCATTGCCTGCATCCTGAGCTCGCTTTAGCTCGTCAAGCATGTACTCGAGGCGACTTAATAACGCCTGATCGCCGGTGGCAGCATAGGCCAGACTGAGTGCCGACACGTAATGTCCGCCAATGTGCCCGTCGAGCCCTGAATTCTCCCAGTTGCCATAAGAATCGGTTTTCGGCTCCAGACCACCTTCACGTAAATAAGGTGCGAGCAACCTGTCAGGCTCCATGGCCAGCAGGTAATTTACGTTGGTGTGCATCGCATGGGCAAACGGACCATCCGTTACCCTCACCTGCTGCAAATCAAACAGGCTGCTATCGGCCGCGGATAAGTAAGTTGGCTCTGCCACACTTGTGACATTGGTTGCATCGGAAGTTTGCTGATTAGCAGGTTGGCTACAACCATTAAGGCTTGCCAGGGCGGCACTGACGCAAAGCGCCAGACCCCAGTGTTTAACTGTATTTATCTTCATAGCGCTTCGCCATTTTTATATCGTTTAATCCCTTTCCGCCTGACTGAAGAGGCTGCGATCGCCGGGGGCTGATTAAGCACCAGCCAGACCCGGCGTCGCTTCTGTAAGCGTTTGGGTAATCGTTGCATGTCTTGCGACGTTACTTGACACCAGATGCCATATCGGCATTGTGTTGATCATTGCTGTTAAGCTGCGCTTCGCCATTGGCTAATGCCGCTTTGCGGTTTGCCTGAACTACAGCCGACAGTGATTTGTATTCGTCATCGGTGATCTTATAGCGGTTCATTAACCAGCCCACCAGATAATGAAACACACCCGGGATAATGGTCAGCATGAGCACGATCCCCATTAACGTAAACTCACTCTGCTGGGCAGAGGCTTCGTACTCGAAGTAAGCCAGCAACCAGCCCACCAGCGCACCGGCAACACCCATACCGGCTTTCTGGCAAAATGAAATGCCGCCAAAAGCCAGACCAGCCACTCGTTTACCGGTTTTGCTTTCGCCGTAGTCAACCACCTCAGCAATGGCTGACCAGAAGATGGGCGCGTGTAAATCAACCACGAAGCTGATTAAGAAAAATAAAATGAAAGCCAGCGCCACATCATTAGGACCAACCACGAAATACATAAGCAGGCTCAGCACGCCAACAGCCATCTGGCTGAACCGGAACAACTTCACTTTACAATAGCGTTTGGTGATCCAGGTTGAGGCAACCATGGCCAGAATAGCGGCACCCACGCCGGTAGACAGGAACATAGACTGTAAGCCGGCATCACCTCCAAGGTAGTATTTGGCGTAGTACAGTGCTACCGAGCCACGCACAACGTACCCGGTTGTCCCAAGCACACAAACACCGCACAAAATTAACCACTGATCATTTTTAAGTAATAGCGATAGTTGCTCTGAGAAGGGTTTCTCTTCTACTTCATGCTCAAGGCGCTCAGTGGTCGCAAAGAAACAAAACAGGAACATTACAACGGCTAAACCCGCCATTAAGCCCATGGCGGTTTGATAGCCAGCCGCCAGATTGCCTTCCCAGTAATCAGCGCCAGCCATCCAGGGCACAATAATGGTGACCAGAAAGGCGGCGACCTTAGCAAAGAACAGGCGATAACCGTTTGCCGATAGCTTTTCTTTAGGATCGGAGGTCATTACGCCAATCAGGGAAATATAGGGGATCGTTACTGCAGTAAACATCAGGGTAACGAAAATATAGGTTGAATAAGCCCACACCAGCTTGGCGTTATAATCCACATCGGGCGTACTGAAAGTCAGAAATACCGAGATACCAAAGGGCACCGACAGAAACAGGAAATACGGGCGATAACGCCCCCAACGACTGGTATATCGGTCAGTTACCATGCCCATTAGCGGATCGCTTACCGCATCCAGAATACGCACCAGTAAAAACATCAATGCCATATCTGAGGGTTTTAAGCCAAACACGTCAGTGTAGAAAAATGTGATGATTAACATCATCGAAGAAATAACGACGTTTACCGCCATATCACCGGCGCCGAAGCCTATCTTCTCTAACCGGGTTAATTTTTGTGAAACCATACCACCACGCTTCCGACTTGCAGCCCTTATAGCACGGACTGTTAATAATAGACTAAGAGCAATTTATTAGCCCCTGATTCGCTGCATTTGCAAACCAAATGTTAACAGCAAATATACTATCATCATACAATTTAAACAAGCCGTATTGTGATATTCAGGAAAGGGAATTTGTAAGCATTGGAATTTGTTAACATTCTATCTGCGCAACCTGTTAACAAAAAAAGCCCGACGTCATTATCGGGCTTTTTCAATATTTTAGCTACTGATAAGCATTACATTCTGTAACGTACACCCAGTGCAAAGGTGCGGCTATAGAGGGCATTAGAGAAGTTATGCGTATCTTCATACTGGTAGTATTGAGAGAACACTTCTTCAGTAATGTTGGTTGCATCAAAGGTCAGTGTAACTTCGTCAGTAACGTCATAAGTTAACTGCAGATCCAGTGATTTTTCAGGCTGCGACCAGATAGGTAACGGGTTAGCGAATGAACGCGCTTCGTAGTTACGTAAGAAGTTCTCACGCCATACATACGACAAACGCATATCGAACGGCCCTTTGTCATAGATCAGTACTGCCGAGTAAGAGCTGTCGGACACACCAAATACTGGTTGTGAAATATAGCGCTCTAACTCACCCGTAGTACGGTCAAAGATAGGGATATCCTGATCTGAATCCAGCATCGTGTAACTTGCCTGGACACCTAAACCATCAAGCACATCTGGCAGGCCTTCCGGGAAGTACACCGTACCCAGTTCCAAACCACTTAACGTTGCGTTCGACGTATTATCAGGCTGACTCAGGATATACGGATAAGGTGAATCATCCTGCGGACCCTGGGCCACAATATTACGTACCGAGTCGTAAACCAGGCCTTCGATATCACGGTTAAAGTACGTTGCGTAAACAGTATTTCCTTCCCCGAAGTAATACTCCAGTGAGAAATCCAGATTCACCGACTCAACCGGATCCAAATCAGGGTTACCACTCGCCGCTGTGCCATAACCAATGTTAGTTACGTCAGGGAAGTAAGTAATATACGAATTAAGCTGTCCAAACGCTGGACGGCGAATGGTTTCGGTGTAAGAGAAACGAGCAATCAGATCGTCGGTAATGTGGAAGCGAACCATCGCACTGGGTAACAGTGCGGAATCGTCACGATCAGCTGATGTTGGATCAAGTGCACGGTCAAAGAAAGTCATATCTGCTTCTGAGGTTTCGTATCGTAAACCCAATTGACCATCGACTTTGTAACCTGCTAGCTGAGTCTCGAAGTCCGACTCGACATATAGTGATATTGTTGTTTCTTCGATATCAAAGTTGTAAAACATTTCAAGCAATGGATTACCAGTGAAGCCGTAACGGTCCCGCCATACTTCGCGCTCATCAAAGGCTCTGGCAGCATCCATCAGTACCCATGAATCCGGGTAATTGGCCTTGCCATCAAAGAAACCACTGTTGCTACGGTAATAGGATTCATCAAAGTCAGTCATCGGTGCGCCACCAGCGTTACCACTGATTTCCCGGCTTCCTTCAGTAGCAGTCCGCTTGTCATAAAACAAACCGAAGTCTAAAGACTGGAAGAAATCACCATATAAAACATACTCACCGTCAACCGTGAACGTCAGAGAATCGCCCTGGGAAGCACCGCCGTTGTCGTACATTTCCGCAACTGAATATTGCGCCGGGTTGGTTACACTGCCATCAATAACCTCAACGGCAGGGATCCCGTTGCCAGTTGGGTTGATGTTATGGAACAGACGCGCCTGACCGGCATTAGTTCGTAACGCAAGAAAATCGGTCTCAAACTCAGAATCCTGATAATAGATCTCTGACTCAAGGGTAAAATCATCATTGATGTACCATTTACCACCGAGTGCAAACAGGTAGCTGTCAGTGCTGGACTCTACATAGTCAGCAGAGTTGAAGTTAAAGGCATCATTGATAAAACGTGACTGAATAATATTAGTACCAGGGATCGTTTCAATCGGATCGTTCGGGTCTACGTTGCCCCACCAATCAACGAAAAAGAAGTTCAGGCTGGTAAAGTTCTCAGTACGGAAGCCGTTGTAAAACGCTTCAAAGGTATACTCCGAAGAACTGTTTGGCGCATATTGTAATGAAAGATTGACCGCTGGACGCTCACGCTTCCCTCTACCGTCAAAACCAAAAACCGCATCCCGGGCAAGATAGTAAGGCGTATCTACGCCATTGATATCCAGTGTTGAACCGTCTGCGAAAGGGAGGCCTTCTTCAAGCCCGGGTTCCCAACACCCACCGGCGCAGGCATCCGGGAAGATTCGTTGCAGTGGCGTAAAACCATCTGCCGGATCTTCAGTCATAAAGGGTACCATGGCACCCGCCGTAATGGATTGGTCACGGAAGTTAGTGCGGGTGTAAGCCACGTTTAATAATGCACCAAACTCGCCGCCACCATCAAGCTCCCAGCGGTTGGAGACCAGTGCGCTGAACTGCGGATCAGTTTTATCCGCCTGGTTCTGATTTATCATCCGGCCAGCCAGCACGACCGCAGCGCCATCGAAGTTAAACGGACGCTGTGTATTCACATCAATTTGACCGGCAATACCACTACCAATTTGTGATGCTGACCGCGTCTTGTATACGTTGACACTTTCCAGCAATGCAGCCGGAATATCAGCAAGTGCAACTGCCCGACCTGCTGAGGTGAAAATGTTACGCCCGTTAACGGTTGTTGTTACATCGGATAAACCGCGAATAGTTACCGTATTAACCTCACCAGCACCGCGGTCAGTGACCTGAATCCCCGTAACACGCTGTAGGGCTTCTACCACGTTGTTGTCTGGAAACTTACCAATATCAACTGCAACAATAGAATCAACGATCTGTTTTTCCTGACGTTTAATAGCAATAGCTTTGTTAAGGCTGCTTCTTACACCAGACACTTCGATGACTTCTACAGTATCTTCTTCCTGACTATTGGTGTCCTGAGCGTATGAAGCTTGCCATGACATTGCCATTACAATGGCTGAAGCAATGTGCGAGCGCTTGAACATATGTGTATTCTCCGAGTTTATTATCATCCGCTTAATCAAATAACAGATGTCAGTACTGAAATCGCCATTGCTGAAATGCATTGGCTTCCAATTATGTTGTCGAGCATGTGTTAACTTAATGTTATTAACAATAATAGTATTGTATGATATATGCGCTGTCAACGTGATAATGTTAACAATTTAACAATAATTGCATCAGAACTATGTCTTTACGTTGTGTTCAGCACCTAACTTACCATGGCAAATGCGCATGACCACCGGTCAACAAAAACAATAAAAATAAATATTATTCAAATACTTATAATTTTATAACTATTATTAGTCAGAGGAATAGTTTGGCTAAAAAGCGCACACTTATAATGTTAGCAAATCCAAAACCCTTAAAGCCTTAACATACTATTTACACCCGATTTAACTGTGATATTCTCTGTGTAGAATTTTTATATTACAATAGTATTAAATTATGAGGACTTGGAATGTTGCGTAAATCAATTCTATCTTTGATTATATTGTCGGTGCTGGCTGGCTGTGGCGGAGGTTCCGGCTCTGGTGGTTCGCCAGCCGCTGAGCCAGATAACTCAGGTGGAGGCTCAAATCCCCCATCAACGGGTGGAGGGAGCAGTGATGAAGGCCCTACACCCAATCCAACTGTCAGCGAAGCGCCCGTTTTTTTTGATATCGGGGTGCACGACCCTTCTGTGGTAAAAGCTGACGATCAGTACTATGTTTTCGGCTCTCATTTATCCTCAGCCAGAACGTCAGATTTAACCCGCTGGACCCGCGTTGCGGATTTGGTGAATGATGCAAATCCATTATTTGACACCTACGCTGAACAAGCGGCTGAAGGTATTGCATGGACCGACGGCTATGCAGGCTCTTGGGCGGCAGATGTCATTCAACTTGAAGACGGTAATTTCTATTTTTACTATAACCATTGCGCGCAGGCGCCAGAAGGCAACTGTATTTCCCGTTCATATCTTGGTGTGGCAAAATCGTCCAGCGTGGAAGGCCCCTATGAAAACATCCAATTAATCCTGAGAAGCGGCCAACGTGATGGTGAAGGCCCCGGCATTAATGGTGAAACTTACAACGGTAATATTCACCCAAATGCAATCGATCCGGATGTATTCTTCGACAAGGAAGGCCGTTTATGGATGGTGTATGGTTCTTATTCCGGCGGTATTTTTATTATGGAGCTGAGTCCAGAAACAGGCCTGCCATTAGATCCAACCAGCTATGGTACTAAGTTAACCGGCGGTAACTACTCCTCCATTGAGGGGCCGTTTATGCTCTATAACGCCGAGCATGACTATTATTATCTGTTTACGTCTTACGGCGGTTTCGACCAGAACGGTGGTTATAACATGCGAGTGGCGCGCTCTCGTGCGCCTGATGGCCCGTTTGTCGACTCTCTTGGACAAGGCATGATCAGTGCTATTGGCGGATATGAAGCTATTGCTCCTTATGGCAACAAGGTTATCGGAGGCTTTGAATTTGCGTCAGAACTGGGCTTGTCAGGTACTGATTATGGCTACATGGCTCCGGGCCACGGCTCTGCAATTTATGCCGAAGAACTGGACACTTATCTGACTTTTTTCCATACCCGATTCCCTAACTCTGGTGAATTCCATGAAGTACGCGTGCATGAGATGTTATTTAGCGACGATGGCTGGCCACTAATTGCCCCACACCGTTACTCACCGGTAGAAGGTGAAAATATTGTCGATGAGGAAGATATTCTGGGGATTTACCAGGTCATAAACCACGGTAAAAGCATTAATCGTACCGTCAATGAAGCTGAATATCTGACTATAGACAACGAGGGCAATGTAACAGGTGCAATAGAAGGTACTTACACACTCGAAAATAACACATTAACAATACAGTCTTCATCTACGTCTTTCACGGGCAAAACCCTGTGGCAATGGCATGAGCAGGAAGAACTATTGGTGCCTGCGTTCACGCTTGTCTCTGACAACGGTAACGCCTTGTGGGGAACAAGAATGCCGGTCTTTGATTATGACCAGGCAGTAACGGCCATTATTGATAGTTTTGAGTTTACAGAAGTCGTTACATCCAGTGTTACGCTGCCCACAGAAGGGTTATTGGGTGCTACATTAAACTGGAGCTCATCGCACCCTGAATACATCGCTACAGACGGCACGGTCACCCGGCCAACAGCCGCTGACGGTGACGTAACGGTTAGCCTTACTGTGACTGTTTCACTGGATACAATCACCGAAACAAGTACATTTGAGATCACGGTCCGAGCCGACTCAGGTTCAGGTTTACTGGCTCATTACGCTTTCGACAATTCACTGTCTGACAGCAATAATGTATTTGAAGACGCCTCAGGTACCGGTTCGGTATACACCGGTTCTGGTGCCAATATCGACTATGTAGACGGCGTTAATGGTAGTGCTGCGATACTGGATGGCACCAGCGGCATTAGATTTCCTGGTCAGTTAATAACCGGCAACCAGTACACCGTATCACTATGGGTCAACCCGGCGGCAGACAGTCAGTTTACGCCGACCTTTTTTGCCGGTACTGACGATGATAGCTGGCTCAGCCTGGTGCCAGTAAGCTGGGATAACAATACCATGCTGTGGAGTAACAACAATGGCAGTTGGTTTGACGGAACCACCAGCGAGAAGATCCCACTGGATACCTGGTCGCATCTGGTTTTTAGTGTGAACAACGGTGATGTAGTTGTGTACATTGACGGTCAAGCTAAATTTACCGGTACTGACTTCCCGGACCTGTTTACCGGTAATCCTGGTAACTTTCTGTTTGGTATTAATTATTTTGAACAGGATGCACTTTTTGAGGGACAGGTAGACGAACTGCGCGTTTACGATAAAACTCTCACTGGTGATGAAGTGTTCGAGCTGTTCTCTAACCCATAATACTTAGCTACGGGGCGGCCTGCTCGCCTCTTTTTTCTGCAAGGAATTTTTATGTTACGTAAATCATTATCCGCCGTCAGCCTTATTGTTGCTTCTGCATTTGTTCACGCTGATAACCCTATCATTACCGACGTATTCACTGCCGACCCGGCAGCCATGGTTTACAACGACACCGTTTACCTGTACACCGGCCATGACGAAGCGCCTAATAACGACAAATTTTTTGAAATGCATGACTGGCTGGCCTATAGCTCCACCGACATGGTGAACTGGAAAGCTCATGGGCCGATTATGAAAGGCGTTGACTTTGAGTGGGCAGTACCCGGCTTTGCCTGGGCCTCCCACATGGTGGAAAAAGACGGCACATTTTATTTTTACACCACAGTACGGCACGATGAAACCAAACCCGGTTTCGCAATCGGTGTGGCCACTTCAGACTCTCCTACCGGCCCGTTTAAAGACGCTATCGGCAAAGCCCTCATTACCGATGATATGACAACCCATACGCCAAATGACTGGGACGATATCGACCCGGCAATCTTTATTGAAGAAAACGGCGATGCCTACATGTTCTTTGGCAACCTGATGCCTAAGTACGTCAAACTCAAAGACAACATGCTGGAACTTGATGGCGAGATAAAAACCATCGACGTACCCAATTATACCGAAGCCTCATGGGTGCATAAAAAAGGCGATAATTATTACTTCAGCTACGCCTGTGAATTCCCGGAGAAGATCTGCTATGCCATGAGTAAAAGCATTCATGGCCCATGGGAATACAAGGGTATCCTTAACGAAGTTGCCGGTAACTCAGAGACCAATCACCAGTCCATCATTGAGTACCAGGGCAAGAGCTATTTCATTTATCACACCGGCGCATTGCCGCCTAAAGACGGCCAGGCTAGCGGCGGTCGTTTCCGTCGCTCAGTGGCCATTGAACCTTTATATTACAACCAAGACGGCACTCTGAAACGGGTCATTATGACCACTGAAGGCGTGCAGAAATAACAAGGAGTAATGATGAAGTTAAAACTAGTTGCCTGTGGCCTGCTCGGGGTTGGCCTATCATTTGGCTGTGTTTCCAAACAGCATGATGTGAGCATCACTGCCGACCTCAGTAAAGAAGGCGCCACCATTAACAAGGATATCTACGGCCAGTTTGCCGAGCATCTTGGACGGGGCATTTACGAAGGTATCTGGGTTGGCCATGACTCAGATATTCCCAATACCAAAGGCTTCCGCAATGACGTGCTCAACGCCCTGCGCGATATTCAGGTACCTCTGGTGCGCTGGCCCGGCGGTTGTTTTGCCGACGAATATCACTGGCGTGATGGTATCGGCAACCCGGCGGAACGCCCGGTTAAGGTAAATACTCACTGGGGTGGTGTAGAAGAAGATAATGCCGTAGGCACCCATGAATTTTTCGACTTTGTTGAACTGCTCGGGGCGGATGCTTACATCAATGGTAACCTGGGCAGCGGCACCGTGCGTGAAATGGCTGAGTGGGTTGAATACATGACCTCAGACAAAAACTCCACGCTGGCCAATCAACGCCGGGCCAATGGACGCGAGGAACCCTGGGACATCGCTTATTTTGGTATTGGTAACGAAAGCTGGGGCTGTGGTGGTCATATGTCACCGGCGTACTACGTTGACCTGTATAACCAGTTTGCCACCTTTATCAAAACCCCACCGGGCAAAAAGCCAAAACTGGTGGCCAGTGGCGGTCATACTGAAGATACCGAATGGACTGATGTGTTAAGCGCCAGTATTGAACGCAACATGGATGGCATTAGTTACCATTTCTACACGCTGCCTAACAGCGATTGGTCGAACAAAGGTCACGCCACCGAGTTTACCGAAACCGACTGGTTTAAAACCATGGAACGTACCTATCGCATGGATAAGTACCTCAAGGACAATATCGCTAAACTCGATGCCAACGATCCTGAGGGCAAACTGGGCTTTTATGTGGATGAATGGGGCACCTGGTACGACCCCGAGCCAGGCCGTGAGCCGGGCTTTCTGTATCAGCAAAATACCCTGCGTGATGCGGTCTTAACCGCGGTGAACTTTAACCTGTTCCACCATTATGCCGAACGCGTACACATGACCAATATCGCGCAGATGGTTAACGTGCTGCAGGCCATGATCCTCACTGATGGTGGCGACATGCTACTGACGCCCACCTACCATGTGTACGGCATGTATAAGGTGTTTCAGGATGCCACGTCGATCCCTTTCACCATCAACGGTGGCGAGTATAAACAGGGTGACCAGTCGTTACCTGCGGTCACTGCCTCTATTGCTAAGGGTCAGGATGGCAAGGTGTATATTGCCCTGGTTAATTTAGATCCGGCCAATGAAGCCGAGGTGGCACTGGATTTTGACAACGGTGATTATTCCTCTCTGGTTGGTCAGATCCTTACTGCAGATGCCATTACTGCCAAAAATACCTTTGACGCCAAGGAGGTTGTAAAACCTGCGTCATTCAGCAGTGATCTCGACGAACTGGTATTGCCAGCCAAGTCGATTGTTGTTGCAGAGCTGAAATAAGCGGCTTCGCAGAGGATAAAAGCGCGGTCCTAAGTGGCCGCGTTTTTTTATTCACTCAGGCCCAGTTCACAGGCACTTAAGTGGTCGGTCAGATGGGGCTTACCCTTCACATAAAAGTGGCGGAAAACGTTGAAGTAATGCGCCAGCGTTTGAGCTGCACTCGCTTCCCCGGCCAGTTTTAATACTTCCACGCCAACTTCTGCGGTACATAACTGATGAGCATGAGCGGCCTCGCGTAATTTATACTCAGAGTTGACTTGCGGCTTTATCCCCAACACTGGCAGGTGCTGAAGGTACTCACTTTTACGAAACATTTTTCGCGCCTCACGCCAGGTCCCATCAAGCATAATAAACAAGGGCACTTTACCGTTATCCGCTACAGCGTGAGTGCGTCGCTCAGGCTCAGCATATTCGTGGGGAAAGATGATAAACGGCTGATAGACCGGGTTGTTTAGCAACGCCAAAAACTCCGGGGATGGTTCGGTGCGATGCCAGGTAAAGGCGTGATTCACCTTTGCCACATCGGCAATCAGTCGCCCGGTATTAGTTGGTTTGTAGCATTCGCCTTTGTACATCAGGAACACAAAAGCACTGTTAGCCTGCGGCTCTGGCACATACTCACAAATACAATTGGCAGTTGGTAGCAAGCAGTCGTCACAGCGAACGACCTTGCCCCCACGGGCCAGAAACGGGCGGGTTGAATGAACCAGCTCTCGCTGGCGCAGAGCTAAAACGGAATTATGCAAAGCATTGCCGGAATAAAACGAACAGGGCCATATTGTATATGAGCCCTGCCCGACACTGCCAGCACTGCTTGGTAGGTATTTTACCATCAGCTGCCAGCAGTAAGCATGGTTTACGGGTTAGCCAGTGGGTAGCGGGTTTCCAGACTGTCGATATCTACCACATTACCGTTGCGGTTTACCTGCCGGTAAAGGCCCAGCTCAGCCGGCGGTACAAACCCCGCGGCCTGTTCAATATCGTTGAGGCGTGCCCCCTGAGCGACCAGGAATGTCAGATAAGTATGCCTTAACGCTGCCACTGAAAACTGATCCGGGTATGGCAGCCCGGCGTCGTGTGCCACGTTTATGATCATCTGATCTAACTGACTGGCATCCAGACGGCTGCTCAATACGGTAGCTTCAGGGTCGCCTTCTGACTCGCACAATAGGCCTACGCATTCATTGGAGAGGTCAAGAGTCCGGGCAAAATCACCATGGATCTTAAGCGCGCCTTTTTCCACCAGCACGTCCTGATAACGTACTTCAGGTAATTCCTCTGGTGCTACCCCGCTGAGCAACAGCGCGATAACCAGTTTGCCGTCACGATTAGCGGCTTTGTATAGCCCCAGACAGTCTTTTTCACTCAGTAACCGGGCATTACTCGCCGGCGCCTCATGACCAAGTTGCATTGGCGCCTGCTGGTGTCCTAACTGAGAGACCTTTTGTTTTTCAAGCGCCTGATGGGCTGCCATTTGCTGTTCCAGGGTCAGTCCCTGATTAGGCACCACGTTATAGCTGGTAAAGGTCGGCGCAGGAGTTTGCTGGCGATGAATCGAACTGAACAGCTGCAATGCCAGCAAACCAAGAATAATTGCTACCACCAGCGCGATGGCAGAATCCCGCCAGTAATGTGGCGCTATGGGGAAGTCCGGTTCAAAGGGCTGCTCCAGAATATTGATGGTAGGCTGCATAGGTTTTTGCACCTCTGCCTGTACCAGTTGATCCCGCAGCGTCTGCGATTGTAATTGTAACTGTTCCAGAGCACCGTCGAGACGGGCATATTCTTCTAGCTTTTGATTGAAGGCCTGGGCATCAAGCGACAGTTGTTTAAGTTCGCTATCCAACTGCTGTTGCTTTTGCTGGGAAGAGGTTACCGTTCGTTTGAGCTCCTCCAGGTAGCGCTGCTGACTTTCGGCTACCGTCTTGTCATAGTTACCCCTGAGTTCCTCCAGCTTGCGCTTTTTGCCAACGATTTCCGGGTCCATGTTCATGTAAGTGGGGGTAAAATTTTCGGCCAGTTCGGCCAGCTCAGATTCTACTTCGGCAATCACGGCATAGAGACTATCCATGCGTGCTTTATCATTAGGGTGAAAGACCATTTCGCCGTTGGCAATACTCTGGCGTACGGTAGCCAGCTCTGCCTCGGCTTCAGCCTGCATAGATTCGGCCTCATCCAGGGCCGCACCTTTGCTTTTAATTTTCGCCAGCACGCGGTTTTCATCACGCTCCAGCGAAACAATATTATTTTCTTCACCAAAGGCCTGTACCACAGCCCGTTGTGCATTAATCTTTTCTTCCAGCGCGAGGAGTTTTTCCTGTTCGACACTGATGGTTTCTTCGGTGTTAGCGATGGTTTCGGCCGACAGTTGTTCAAGGTACAGATTTAACCATTGCTCCAGAACCGGTTTTAACAGGGTTTTATCTTCTCCGTTGGCATACAGGCTGATTATACGGCTGCTGGTATTGGCTTCGGTGCTCAGCATACCAGCCAGTTGCTCGGGGGAAAGAGACAGTGAATCGTAGGCCAGTAAGCGGGCGCTCAAATCATTAAACACACGATTACTGCTAAGGCGCTGGTTGTTGAGGGTGATTTGCTCGACCGGTACGGTGCTTTGCTCGGTGTTATGCTGCTGAGCATAACTAAAATGGACGATGGCCTGACTCTGATAAATTTCTGGCCGAGACCAAATCCACGCCAGCGCGGCAGCAAATACCACCAGAAAGGTTAAGCTTAACACTAACCACTTTTGCTTTTGCAGCTTTTTGGCTTCTTCCTCTGAACGCATATCTGCGTTACCTGTGACAAATTGTGATGGCGTCACTTCGACTTTGCCAGTAAATGCCATGTGTTATTTCCATATTCCAACGCGCGCCCCGGTCTTTGCAGACCGGCGCTAATTACTTACCTGGCGGTTAGATTATCAGCTAATGTATGGCTGTGCGACCACTATTGGGTGTTATCCATGTTTCCCGTCAGGTTTTCACCCGCAGTGTTAATCCGCCTAAATAGTTACAAACCGGCAACAAAGGCTTTGTAGGCATCAACAGCGATAGGACTCCGCATAAGTTTGTCATGGCCAACGCCCTCCACAACCACCAGATTTTTATTGTCCGATGGCGATACCCGGTACAATATCTGACTGTATTTGGGTGGCGTGGTGAGGTCTTTTTCACCAACCAAAATCAGCAAGGGGCCCTGGTAACTACCAACCTGATAGGCATTATCCACCGCCGCCAGTTTGGGAGACAGTTTGATCCGGGTAAACCAGCCAGACCAGCCCGGTGAATTGTCATTGATAAGCTGAGAGAGGTTAACAATGGGTTTTTCTAACACCAGCGCATCCGGGCTGCGCTGCAATGCAATATTGGCGGCCACGGCGCTCCCCAGCTCAATGCCGTGAACAATAAACGGCTTATCGTTACGCAGTTTATCGGCAGCAAAGTCATATATTGCCAGCGCATCAGCCATCATGGCTTCAGGGTCGAGTTTAGCTGGTTTATCACTGATCCCCGCCCCAGGGTAATCAAACCAGATTACGTTGGCCGGTATGGCACCAAACCGATGCACGATATTGGCTGACTGATTAATGGTCATGCCGTTACCACCAAACAACAGAATATTGGCTTTCGCGCCATGGTAAAGTGCCTGAATGCCCCGCAGGGTATGCCCCTGCTCGCTTTTCAGACTTACGGCTTTAAGTGCCACCGACATATCATCCTTAAAGGCCTGCTCCTGGAAGCGAGTAAGATTGAGTTTTTCGGTTTTAGTGGACTGATAAATAAGATTGCCCGGTGTGACGTTGATCACACAACCGGTAATAACCACTGCGATGACGGTAATGATGGAGGCTTTGATAAAACGACGCATGCCTTTCCCTGGATAACTCTTAACTGCTTTAAGCGTACCAGTAAAACCGTAAAAAATCATGCAGGGTCATGCATTTGCTTCGTGGTTTAAGGAGTTCCAAAGAAAGAAGGGAGAGCACCGCCCTACTCGGTACTCCCCCTTTGAACAACAAGGTACTTAAAAAGTAATGACTTACTGTGGTTCGCGCAGATGGAAAATCTGACAGCGTGTGGCCAGATCAGGCTGCTGCGCAATATTGGTTCCTTCAGCCAGACCACAGTCGGTTAAGCCAAGCGGCAAGCGCGTATAGCGGTTAAACAGCATCATGCCGCCGCCGTCTTTCGGCGTTAAACGCCACTGCGCCGTTTTCTCTTCGCAGTTCACCATACTGATGTTGGCACCCGGGACGACCTGGTTGGCATCCACACCCACACATAACTCACTGTCAGCGTCCTGCTTCAGCGACAGATAGCCCGTATCGGTTGACACAAATAACCAGCTTTGCTCTGCCTGATAATCAAAGGCCTGCTGTTCAATATTATCGCCATTCAACGCCAGCGCCTTACCACTTTGCTGGCTCATCAGGGCCACTTCACCCATGGGGCGCAGCTGCCATTGATTACAGGCACTGTCGGTATTGTGCTGCAGCACTGCCTGATTGGCCGACGCAGAACACCCGGCAACTGCCAGAGGTTTACCCGAATAACGGTTACTCAGCGTAACATTGCCATCGATACCGGCTTCCACCTTCCATTGCTGGCAGTAGTTGTTACGCCAGGCCGCCGATTGCACGCGGGCATTGTCGCTCGTAGCGCAATTGGCCACCTCCAGGAATTTACTGTCTTCGCGGTTAGCCAGACGAATGAAACCGTCGGTGGTCGAGTCCAGCACCCACTGGCCGTTAGTCCCGGCGCACTGACGTTGCACTGCGCGGTTATCTTCCGGGTCGGCAGAGATATCCAGACACAGCTCACTGGTTGCATTCTCCAACTGATAACGCTGACCTTGTACACGGGTTACCAATGGGCCGTTCTCACCCGATGGCGGCGCAACTTCTACGCCCGGCGTTAAAGGCTCACCAAATTCAGGCTCGCCGGTCTCAGACCAGGTAAATTTCTGGGCGCGTAATGACCGGGTAGCACTACAGCCATGCTCAACAGAGTCATTGCCGTGATACACCAGCCAGTCTTCACTACCATCCGGTGAGGTAAAGAAACCGTTATGGCCAGGACCGAATACCGTTTCGGTGCGGCTGAAAACTGGTTCAGGCGATTTGGTCCAGTGGTCAGGATTCATCGGGTCGTTACCGGTTAACTCCAGTAAGCCGAGCTTATAATCCGGTGTATTACAAAAACTGGCTGAGTAGGTCATAAAAGTACGGCCGTTGTGCTGCAGAATTTCAGCCCCTTCGGTAACCTTACGGCCACTGATTTCCCAGTCCAGCTCTGGTGTGGTCAGCACCATATGTTCCTGGTCTTTCAGCGTCCACGGGTTTTCCATTTCAGCAATAATGTTCAGCTGTGTATCACCACGCCACTGTGAATAGATCACGTAGAGCTTGCCGTCGTGTTCCAGATAGTTCCCATCGATATTCCACACTTCAGGCATCAGTGCGCCTTTGTACTGATAAGGCCCCATAGGATCATCACCTACACTTTCCAGCACGTTGAGGTGCTGATAATCCAGCGTGCCGTCCTGTCCGGCGGTGTACATCATGTACCAGCGATAGCCGTTTGGCCCTTTTAAGCGGTGGAATTCGAACGCCCAGAAGTTACAGCAACGCTCAGGGTCGGTAGATGACCACACATTTACCGGCGTCGCATCAGCTAAACCTGCCAGCGTTGGCGATTTACGCATCACTAACTGCGAGGTCCAGGTAGTCGTGGTCAGGTAATAGTTACCATCCCAGTATTCCAGCCAGGGATCGGCGCCATTAGGAAACAAGGGGTTAGTGAAAATGCCCGATGCTTCAGTCGCGACATTCACCTTGGTTTCTGTGACCTCTTCGTTGTCTGTGCTGTTACAACCGGCAAGGGAAGACATGACCAACAGACCAATACCAAGTCGTTTAAGCGACTTTGAAATCATGATTGCTCTCTCTATCTGGGTTACCACACCCGCCAGGGAGCGGGTGTTACGATTAATGACTTAACGCTGACTTACTTTGTGTCAAAGGCGTAAACGATTCGCGTTGAGTAAACTTCGCCCGGCAATAAAGTGGTGCTTGGGAAGTCAGCCTGATTCGGCGAGTCGGGATAATGTTGCGGCTCCAGACACAGAGCACCACGGAAAATATGCTGCTGGCCAAAGCCTTCGGTAGCCCCTTCCAGGAAGTTCCCTGAATAAAACTGTACTGCTGGCTCTTCGGTGAGTACCCGCAGAACCCGGCCTGAGGTAGGCTCGTAAACGGTAGCCGCTTCGATTAGCTCATTGTCTACCTGTTCTTTTAACACGTAGTTATGGTCGTAGCCTTTACCCAGCGCCAGTTGCTCGTTGTCGGCTTCAATATCGCGGCCAATGGCTTTAGGTGAGGTAAAGTCGAAAGGGGTTCCTGCCACCGGAGCAAGCTCGCCCGTGGGGATCAGGCCACCGTCTACCGGCGTGATATATTTACCGTTGATTTGTAGTTCGTGATCTAAGATGGTGCCTTTGCCAGCCAGATTGAAATACGAGTGCTGGGTGAGATTCACTACGGTTGGTTTATCGGTGGTAGCGATAAATTGCATATCCAGCGTATTGTTGTTGGTCAGCGTGTAAGTGACTTCGGTAGTCAGCTCACCCGGGTAGCCCTGATCGCCGTCCGGGCTTACCAGCGTCAGCGTAACACCAGCACTGTTAGCAGTTGCAAACGGGGCCATTTTCCAGACTTTCTTATCAAAACCCTGCACACCACCGTGCAGATGGTTGTCGCCATCATTGGTAGCAAGCTGATACTTGGTACCGTTTAAGGTAAATTTGCCATCTTTGATACGGTTACCATAGCGGCCGATCAGCGCGCCAAAATATGGGTTGCCATTTTCATATTCTTCAATGGTTTCCATGCCGTATACAATGTTTCCCAGCTCGCCATTGGCATCCGGGGTAACGATACGGGTAATAATGCCGCCGAAGCTGATCACTTCAACTTCCACATTATTGCTGTTCTTAAGAATGACTTTTTCAACCGGGGTCGCGTCGCTCAGCGAACCAAACGCGCTAACGGTAGCACTGGGAGTGGTAGTCATAGATTGTCCTTGCTTGTCGGCCATAACCTGGTTGGCACAGCCAAATGTCAGTGTTAGTACTCCGGCCAGCAGCCATTTGGCCTGTTTACCGGAGCGGGAGAAAAACGCAGGGCGAACCCCGGAGAAAGATAACGATGGCATAATTTACATTCCCATAATAATTTTTATACTTTTATATTACAATTAACATAGGAAATGCAAGTCTATCAGACCTGAATTTCGCCGTTGTTAACCATAATACAGTCCATTCCCGCATCCTCGGCTGCCTGGCGACCAATCTCGGTATCTTCAAACACCACGCACTCAGACGGCTCAACACCCATTTGCTGCGCAACGGTTAAAAAGGTTTCCGGATGAGGTTTGCCATGGGTAACATCAGTCGCCGTGACTAACGAATCGATGCGCTCAAGAAGGCCATGGGCCGTAAGCAGATGCTCGGCATGGGGGCGCTCGGCACCGGTACCGATACCAATTGCCATTTTAGGGCGATAGTGCTCAAACACAGCCATGGTTGACTCAATGATCACCGGCTCCAGTTTCATTGCTTCCCAGCTTTCGCGCTTATAACGGGCTACTTCCGTAGGATCATGATCCATATTGAATTTGTCATTCAGAATCACCACAGTTTGTCTTGTCGGTACGCCACCCAGTGAATACATGTAATCTAGATCAAAGGGATAACCGTAGTTTTCACAGGTCACCCGCCACGCTTCCATGTGCGCTGGCATAGAGTCTACCAACGTGCCATCCATATCAAACACAATGCCCTTATAAGAGCTTAAGTCGACCATGAGTACTCCTAATCAATCTGTACAAGTCATAAAATAAAATCGCAATGTAACATGCGCTACTTGCGATTATATTACTATGACTGGTATGACAATGATGTTGGCTCATCTTTGCAATGAGCCAACAGGTCGATTAGATACCTTGCTTAAGCTGATAGTAAGCCGCGTTGTAGCGCAGTTCCGACTTGAAGTTGCGCAGGTTGGTATCGCTGTCGATAACGACAGTTTCAACACCAGCCATATCAGCAAAGTCTTCAATGACTTCTGAGCTTAATGCCTGGCTGTACGCAGCGTGGTGCGCACCACCAGCATGGATCCAGGCAGCAGCTGCTACTTCCAGATTTGGCTTAGGCTCCCACAGCGCTGAAGCAACCGGCAGGTGTGGTGTAGTTTCTGGTTGCTCAACGGTTTCTACTTCGTTGATCAGAATACGGAAACGGTTACCCATATCGATTGGCGATACGTTGATAGAAGGACCCGCTTTGGCTGCAAACAACAGACGCGGCACGTCACACTTCACGCCAATGGTATGGCGGTGCAGTTCCAGACGAGGCTTCTTACCGGCAATTGACGGGCAGATTTCCAGCATGTGAGCACCCAGTACCTGATCCACTGAATCAGTGAAGTTATAGGTGTAGTCTTCCATGAAAGAACAACCACCCTCAAGGCCCTGCGCCATCGCTTTCATGGTGCGTACCATAGCCGCTGTTTTCCAGTCACCCTCACCGCCGTAACCATAACCTTTGGCCATTAAGCGCTGAGTGGCCAGACCAGGCAGACCAGTCAGACCAGCAAGGTTTTCAAAACAGTTAGTGAAAGCACCGAAACCACCGTCGATGAAGAATTTCTCCATACCCAGTTCCAGGCGGGCTTCTTTCATCAGGCGATCGCGCTGATAATCGTCAGTCAGCAGTTCTTTGCTAACGTCGTATTCCTGATAGTAAGCGTCCAGTTGCGCTGCTACGTCGCCGTCGCTAATGCTGTTAACCACATCCGCTAAGTCCTGCAGGCCGTAAGCATGCACTTCGTAACCAAAGGTAATTTGTGCTGCAACCTTGTCGCCCTCAGTTACCGCTACGTTACGCATGTTGTCGCCAAAGCGCACCACTTTCAGTGACTTGCTTTCTGCCCAACCTAATGCTGCACGGCACCAGCCGTCAATCTGCGCGACGGTTTTAGGGTTTTGCCAGTGACCAACCACTACCTTACGCTCTTTACGCATACGGCTGCCGATGAAACCAAATTCACGGTCACCGTGGGCACTCTGGTGGGTGTTCATGTAGTTCATGTCGATGCTGCTCCACGGCAGACCGGCGTTAAACTGAGTATGCAGGTGTAACCATGGCTTTTGCAGTTCGTTCAGGCCGGCAATCCACATTTTGGCCGGCGAGAAGGTGTGCATCCACAGGATCAAACCAACACAGTTGGCATCGCTGTTTGCCGCCTGGCAAACCTGATGGATTTCAGCTGCTGATTTTACGGTGTCTTTGTAAACAACTTTAACCGGCAGGTTGTTTTCGTTCAGTCCTGCGGCCAGCGCCTGGCTGTTACCTGCGACTTCTTCAAGTACGCGTGGGCCATACAGATGCTGAGAGCCGGTAATAAACCATACTTCTTTTTGTGCTGTAGTCATAAATCTGTCCTCTATTAATAAAGGGCTTGCAGGTAGAGTTACTCTTGGCCGTAGTAGGCGTTTTTACCGTGCTTGCGTAAATAATGTTTGTCCAATACGGCTTGCTTGAGCACAGCGGCATTGGGATCTAAAGTCCTTGTGAGATAAGCCATTTTGGCAATCTCTTCGAGCAGCGCGGCATGATATACCGATTGTGCTGCATCCTTACCCCAGGTGAATGGCGCATGGCCGGCAACGATTACCATCGGTGCTGCGGCCGGGTCGCGATCCACATAGGCATCAGTAATCTGAACCCCGGTTTCTTCTTCGTAGTCACCGTTTACCTGTTCATCGGTCAGGTCACGGGTACAGGTAATTTCACCATGTACATAATCAGCATGAGTGGTGCCCAGGCAAGGAATGCTCTGGCGCGCCTGTGCCCACGCTGTGGCATAGGTTGAGTGGGTGTGTGTTACACCACCAATCGAGTCAAATGCACGGTAAAGGTGGGTATGGGTTTTGGTATCAGAAGAAGGACGCATGGTGCCTTCCACGATGTTATTTTCCATATCCACGATAACAATGTCTTCCGGCTTCATCTGATCGTAAGACACGCCGCTGGGCTTTATAGCCACCACACCCTTATCCCGATCAACCTGTGACACATTACCAAAGGTGTAAATCACCAGATTACGGCGCTGAAGCTCCATATTGGCTTCATACACTTCCCGTTTTAATTCGGTGTAGCTCATGCTTTACCTCCACTGACATAGTCGCCCAGCGTTTGATAGTTTTGGTACAACTCGTCGTAAATACCGACTTTCGATGCATCCGGCAGATATTGTTTGCAAACAGGCGACGCCATTACCTGCTGAGCTTCGGCGACGGTTGGGTATTCGCCAGCCGCTACAGCAGCCATAATGGCCCCGCCCAGGGCACAACTCTGTTCACTTTCCAGTACGTCGATGGGGCAATTCCACACATCGGCGCAGGTTTGCATTACGTAATCTGATTTTTTCGAAATGCCGCCAATCACGACTACCGAGTTAATGGGTACACCTTCCTCACGGAAGCGTTCGGTAATCGCCCGCGCACCAAACGCAGTAGCCTCCACCAGCGCTTTAAATAATTGCGGGGCATCGGCACCCATTTTGATACCAGTTAATGCCATGGACACAGTTTGGTCGGCATCCGGTGTACGGCGGCCGTTAACCCAATCCAGCGCAGTAATATCTTTGGCACTGACCGGCAGGTTAGCGGCTGCAGCAGACAAGCGCTGTAAGGTCAGCGATTCAATCTTATCTACCAGTTCATCTGCTCCGGATTCCACCAGCTCGTGGAGTAAATTATTGGTTGGCCACAGCACCAGGTTTTTAAACCAGGCATACAGGTCGCCAAACGCTGACTGACCGGCTTCAAGGCCTACCAGGCCAGGAATCACCGAACCATCTACCTGTCCGCAGATACCGCGTACACAGGTTTCACCAATGGTTTCGTAAGAGGTTACCGTGATGTCACAGGTCGATGTCCCCATCACTTTCGTTAGCACGCCTTCGCGAACATTGGCAGCAACCGCGCCCATATGGCAGTCGAATGCGCCATAACCCACTTTAATCCCCACAGGCAGTCCCAGTTTTTCAGACCATTCGGCCGTTAACTCACCGGCGACCTGATCGCTGGTTTGAGTTGCCGGGTTCAGGGTATCCACCAGGCCATCCAGCAGCGGATCAACCGACGTAAAAAAGTCATTTGGCGGGAAGCCGTTCCAGGCTTCGTTCCACATCAATTTATGACCGGTTGCACAACGGCCCATCTGTAATTGTGAAGGATGAGTAGTGCCACACATCAATGCAGTCATCCAGTCGCAATGCTCAACCCAGCTATAGGTAGCCGCTTTAACTGCCGGATCCTGACGGAAAATGTGCAAGGCTTTGGCCCAGTACCATTCTGACGAATAAATACCGCCCATATAGGCCAGGTAGTTAACATCGTTGTTGTTGGCAGCCTTAGTGATTTCGCCGGCTTCTCGCAACGACGTGTGATCTTTCCACAATACGAACATCGCATTGGGGTTTTCTTTAAACTCTTCGGTTAATGCCAGTGGCACGCCTTCCGCATTAATTGCCACAGGTGTAGACCCGGTAGTATCGAAGCTCATGCCAACCACTTTATCAGCCGTACCGGCAGGTACTTTAGACCACAGCGCATTCACCACTTCGACCAGGCTATCCACATAGTCCTGAGGGTGCTGACGATACTGATCTTTGGCAGGCTCGCAATAACGGCCCTGTGCCCAACGCGGGTAATTTACCATATGGCTGGCCAGCTCTTCGCCGGTTGTTACATCTACCAATAAGGCTCTGACCGAATCAGAGCCATAATCCAGCCCTAATGTATAACGAGACATAATATTTTAATTCCACTCACTGCTAACAAAATTAGCCAATAAATTTTAATTGTATGATAATATCAATAATAGGCAAATGTAAAGGTAATATAAAATTAATATTAACAGTATAGCTGGTGAATAAATAGCCAGCGCAGAAGTTGGTACAGTTGCCGACTTACGGCTGTTAAGCGCAACTTCCAAGGCCTGAAAAAACTTACAAACCGTTGAATTTTTAAGAGTGGAAAGAACTATGACTACCCAGTTAGAACAGCTTAAATCTATGACTACTGTGGTTGCCGATACCGGTGACTTTGAAGCGATTGCTTTGTATCAACCACAGGATGCGACGACTAACCCCTCGCTATTGTTAAAAGCCGTGCAAATTGAAAAGTACCGTCCGCTGGCTATCGAAGCGGTAAAATGGGCGAAAGATCAGGGCGCTACCAATGACGTTGCTGCAGTTGCAGCAGACAAACTGGCGGTACTGATTGGCGCTAAGCTCATGGAACAGGTACCGGGTTATGTTTCTACCGAAGTGGACGCGCGGTTATCCTTTGATACCATGGCCACTGTTGAAAAAGCCAATCACCTGCTGGCGCTGTACCGTGATCAGGGCATTGATACCAGCCGCGTGCTGATTAAAATTGCCGCTACCTGGGAAGGTATCCAGGCCGCGCGCATTCTGGAAGCCCAGGGCATTAAAACCAATGTCACTCTGGTATTTTCTTTTGCTCAGGCCCGCGCATCAGCTGAAGCCGGCGCTTTCCTTATCTCACCTTTTGTTGGCCGTATTCTTGACTGGTATAAAGCCGATCAGCCAGATGCTGACTTTAGCGGTGCTAAGGATCCGGGCGTGCAGTCGGTTACCCGTATCTATAACTACTTCAAAGAAAACGGTTATGACACCATCGTAATGGGCGCCAGCTTCCGTAATATCAGTGAAATTCAGGAACTGGCTGGCTGCGACCGTCTGACGATCAGCCCGGGCTTACTGGATGAACTGGCCAACACTGATGCGGACCTGCCGCGTAAGCTGACACCGGTTGATTCACCTAAAGCGGCACCGGCAGCGTTAACCGAGCAAACTTTCCGTTGGGATATGAACGAAGAGGCCATGGCAACGGATAAACTGTCTCAGGGTATTCGCCAGTTTGCTAAAGACCAGGTAACACTGGAAACGATGCTGACTGACCTGGCCAAATAATCAGTCGTACTCATTAAAAAAAAGCGGCTGACAGGTAACTGTTAGTCGCTTTTTATTATACGAATCCCAATAAATATATATTATTTATTAGTGAGTGTATGCCCCTCAATAAAGCGACGAACATCGTTAAACAATTCAACCTTCGCCTCGCCGTTCACGTACATCATGTGCCCACCTTCATAATAGCTATACCAGATTTGCTCTGCGTTGATTGCATGGCGATTAAGGGTATATTCGGCATCAAAAAATGGCGTGACCAGATCGTAATACCCCGAAGCTACCAACACATCCAACTGTGGGTTAATCCGTAATACCTCAGACAAGTAACCCGCCGTAGTAACGTAAGTTGGCTCCCAGGCACTACCGTCTTTGCTGGTACGATAACGCCAGTAACGTCTGAGATCCGGGTCTGCCGGCGACAGGTACTGACGTTCCCAGTCGACATTGAGTGAGTTACGCATATACACCTGCAGGGCGCTGTTAAAGGCAGCCGAGATGGTATCTGATGCTGCATCACGCTTGGTGCTGTCTTCCAGATCGTCGCGCTCTTCGCCTAAGTAACGCGCATCCAGTAAGCCAACGGTTTTGCTTTCATCCCGCAATAACTGTTTAGCGAAGCGGCGCGCGCTGATCCTCAAATCAGCGCGTTCAACGTATTGAGGACTTAAGCCGGTAAAGTAAGCCAGGCGCTCAACCAGCTGGCGTTTTTGTTCAGGCTTTAACCGATTGCCAGCAAACAAACCAGGCAACAATTCGTTACTGGCAAACTGACGCGCCTGCGTCAGAAAAGCCTGTTTATCTTGCGGTACCGGAGTGACTTTACCGTGATACAAAGCGGATGCAGCCATGGTCGGCACATAGGTAACATAGGAGATAATATTATCCGGGATATACGGCGATGAGCCCTGATAGTCCAGCGCCTGTGAAACAAACACCAGCCCGTTAATACTAATCTTCATGTTTTTTTGCAGTATGTTGGCCACATAAGCAGCGCGGGTGGTACCGTAACTTTCACCAAGAATGAAAATCGGCGATCCCCATCGGTTATTCTCAGTCATCCAGGTACGGATAAACTCAGCCATCGACTGCGCATCTTCTTTAAGTCCCCAGAACGCTTTACCTTCATACTCACCGAGAGCCCGGGAATATCCGGTGCCGACCGGGTCGATAAAGACCAAATCCGTGACGTCGATGATTGAGTTGCTTGAGCTCTTAGGTAAATAAGGCGGTAACCCTGGATGGGATGCGTTCGAAGGCACTTCAGCAAAAGCCGGTCCCAGGCCACTCATATGCAGCCATACCGAAGCCGACCCCGGCCCGCCATTCCACACGAAGGTAACCGGCCGTTTGGCTGTTTCGGTTTTATGCTTCGTATATGCAAAGGAAAAAATGCTGGCCTTGGGTTCGCCTTTTAAATCGCGCAGATAGGTCTCGCCCGCAGTAGCCCTGAAAGCAACTTTCTGACCGTTAAACTTACCACTGTGATCAGTGATGAATGCCTGCGGTGCTTCGACAGTGTGCTTTTCATCCTCAGCCTGTGCCGATGTCATCAACAAGCCAATTACCAGTAACCAGTACTTAGTCCCTAATCCAAACCGCATAGTTGCTCCACCTGTTTTTTAGATTTATTGCCATTTAAGTATATAGCGATTAAACCACAATACAGGCCACAAACGACGAGCTCATCCAAACCGATGATGAACATCCGGCTTAGCCGGGTGAAAAATAAGGTGGTCAAACCATCAATAAATGAGTATGTTAATTCCGTTTTAGGATGTCCCACCATTAACAAGGAATGAGCTTTATGAAGTTATTAAAGTCTGCCGCCCTTTTTCTGTTACCTGCTACCGTCTCGGTTAATGCCAATGCTGAATACCTGATTAACCTGGCCGATTTTCCTGACTGGTTCCAACAATCCATGGCCAGAGAAACCAGTGTCGAAACCAGCGGAAAAATGGTTATCGAACGGTTGAATGTCGACGCCCAGGTAAAAGGCAAACCCGTGTTACAAGACAGCGGTAGCACCGACGTATGGTATTACACTATGGATATCGGCTCTGACTCACCGGTGGAATGTTACGCCTTTTTAGAGTTTGATGGCGCAGCCAACTCCCTGCATGCCATTGTGGAACACAGCCTTGGCGGCGCGGAGCAGATTAACGGAAAACCCTTATCCGGGCGTTTCACGCTGGGTCTGGATATGGGTATGATTGGAGACACGCCTTTCCTGCAATTAGACACTTTGTATAACTTAGGCGAAGGCAGCGAAAAGGTTGCCGGCGTATTAAAAGGGTTATCAGCACAGACCAGCCAGAGCCTGCAAATTTGTGTGCATAATGAAATGGGCTATCAGCAGGCCTTCCACGACGTATTCGCCAGTTTTGTAGAGGCTTTTACGGCTAACGATAAGCAACCAGAATTGTATGAAGCCACCTACCGAATGACCATTAATGGTATTCCGGTGGGGTACTCTCAGGAAAAGCACACCATTGATCAGGACGGCGATATTGCAACCGTGTTGCGCGATGCCATGATTACCCCGGTGGACCAGGTAGCGGTATCACGCTCAGATTCGCAAACACTGGAATGGAGCCGCCCCGATGGCTCACTTATTAACGTTCAGGAATATACCATTGAAAATGGCCAGCTGGCTTCACAGTTTGCTATTAGTTCTGCCGAAGATGCCTGGCAGGTAACAGGCCAGATGCAGGGTAAAGAAGTCAGCGCGACTCTGGAATACAACAGCTGGTTATTGTCGAGTTTCGGTAATTACACTGAAACGGCGCTATTGCTGGCCAGCGATGCACCATCAGCCGATTATCATATCTGGCTTTCTGATGCCGACCCAACCTCAGCCTTTTCAGTTACCTTTACCAAAATCGACGAACTGCCCGACGCCAATTTACAATTTGATCTTGGCCCGCTTACCCTTAAATACCTGGCCACAGAGAATGGTTCCTTTGAAAAAGGCTCCATTGCTCAGGGCGGTGCCGAGCTGAAACTTGAAAAAGTGTACAGCAAAGGCCAGCCGGTAATGCCATGAAAAAACTCCTGACCACCCTGGCACTAACGTTTTCAATAAACGTTAGTGCACAGTCAGTGCCTTCACTGGCTGAGATACCGCTGACAATGAGTGCCAGCCAGTCGGGCGCTTTAACGAACGCTATTTACCTGGAGGTAGAAACGCGCCAGGCCGCCTCGCTGGTAAAACATCTGAGCAACTACAGCGGTGTGACCACAGAACAGTTGAGTAATAACACCGTGGCGGTCGGATTAGCCCATCAGCCGATGTTTACCGGCGCGATTCAGAGTAAATATGCGCAGCCCAGTTTTGTTATTGATACCAACGAACCGGCAACCCGGGCATTTATCGAGGGGTTTACCAAAACCCGCACGAATACCGACGAGCTGGAAGCAATCACCGCCTATGTGAGTGAGTACATTAATGAGCCGACCTATATTCATGGGTTCAATCTGGCCTCTACGGTAGCTACGCAACGTTCTGGCGACTGCACTGAGTTTGCCACCCTGACAACGGCTTTGGCGAGAGGTTTAGGCATGCCTGCACGATTAACCATAGGCACGGTGATCACCGCTTATGCTGAATCAGCTGATGCGTTTGGTCATGCCTGGACCGAAGTCTGGTATAAAGGTAAATGGCAGATTATTGATGCCGCGCTGTACGGGGCTGAAGGGCAGCAGTTTTACTATCTGCCTACCGGCATACTCGACAATGAAGGACCCGGTTTTGCCATGTCTTTAATGATGGCATCTTCTTTGTTTCCCAACCGCCTGGAAAATGTACAAAACCTGCAATAAGTGGTAACTAGCGCAGCGCATCTGTTCGGGCAGATGCGCACACACTATGTTACTAAAATCGTACGCTGGTCGACAACGTTATGCTGGCCATCCCACCCGACGTGTAAGCACCGGCGCCAGCCTGAGTCGCCCGAAAGGCCGGGCTACGCACAACCTCAGCGCTCATCCTCTCCAGTATTTTCCAGGTGGGATGGTTGCATTTTATCCTGATACAAATATAATAATGCGAACTATTATCATTTACATTAGGTTTATTAATGAAATACAACGCGATTAGTCTCGCCCTGCTTACTTCTCTTACTTTGCCAGCCGGCGTTGCCAACGCAAACGCAGTACCTGACGATGAGGATATTGAAAAGCTCACGGTTAGCGGCGAGCGCTTAAATAATTACCTGTATGAAAAAGCCGATAGCCTGTCGCGACTGGATTTAGATATTAAGGACCTACCTCAGTCGATCAGTGTAATTGGCGAGGAAATGATTGATGATTTCGCGTTAAATAACATCAATGCGGTACTCGATACCGTCACCGGACTCAACGTAGAGGAAGTCGAAACTGACCGTACTTACTTTACTGCCCGCGGCTTCGACGTGACCAACTTTCAGGTCGACGGTCTGGGATTACCGGTATTAAGCGGCAACGTGCATGGTGATATCGACACCGCCATTTATGATAGGGTTGAGGTGTTACGCGGCGCTAATGGCCTGATGACAGGCACCGGCAGCCCTTCTGCTACTATCAACTACGTGCGCAAAAAGCCCACCGAGAACACGCAAATCTCAGCCCGCGGCCAACTGGGTAGCTGGAATGCCAAGCGCCTCGACATTGATGCATCAGCACCTTTATCAGACTCAGTAGGCGCCCGCGTGGTGGTAGTTAAAGAAGACAAAGAATCATACCTCGACCGCTACGAGTTAGATAAAACCGTGGCTTACGGCGTTATCAGTGCTGCCCTTACCGACACCACTCAGTTAACGGTTGGCGCCAGTCAGCAAACCAGCGATGCCAAAGGCAACATGTGGGGCGCGTTAACCCTGTATTACGCCGATGGTACACCAACCAACTTCGACACCAGTACCAGCACTTCTGCCGACTGGTCGCAATGGGATGTGACCGACACCCGCTATTTCGCGTTTCTGGAACAGCAACTGGCCGAGGGCTGGTCACTTAAAGCGGATTACACGCACATAGAGACCGACGAAGACACACAGTTGTTTTACACTTACGTATCTCGCGATGCGGATACCGGTGTTACGCTGCTGGATCCTGAAACCGGTCTGGGCCTGATTGGCTATGGCAGCGAATATACTCTGGATGATGAGCACGATTATGCCGATATCTATCTGAACGGCCTCTTCGATGCTTTTGGCCAGACACATCAGGTAATGATGGGAGCGAGTTATGCCAAAGTCGCTTACACCGATCAGTCTCTTTATGACTTCCATACCGGCAACGGCTTTCCGTTACTGCCAGCCATGGAAGACTGGACTGGTAACACGCCGCTGCCAGAATTTACCGATGGTGCTACCGGCAGTGATGTAGAAGAAGAACAAACCGCGGTATATTTTGGTGGTAACTTTGCTTTAACCGACAGCTTGTCACTATTAGCCGGCGGACGCTTTAACCAGGTGGAAGTCACCGGTATCTCCTATGGCATCGACGAGACCCTCCATGAAAACGCGTTTGTTCCTTACGGTGGTCTGGTTTACGCCATTAATGACGACATCAACACCTACTTTAGCTACACCGAGGTATTTACCCCACAAACCGAACGGGATGCCAACTTTGACCGCCTCGATCCAATTACCGGTGAGTCAAAAGAGTTAGGGGTTAAAGCGTCTCTGATGGACGGTAATGCATTGCTTACCGTAGCGTATTTCGATATTGATCAGGTAAATGTTGCGGTTGACGATGGCTTTGCCGCCAACCCGGTATCCGGTGTGGAAGAGCAGGTTTACCGCGAAGCAGATGGCCTGAGCTCTAAAGGCTGGGAAGTCGACTTAGCCGGTGAAATTCTGCCCGGCCTGCAAACCAGCCTGGGCCTGACGTTTTTCGACCTCGATGGTGACCAGCTTGTTGCCGATTATACCCCTGAGAAACTGGTTAACGTAAATGCCACCTATCAATTCCAGACATTACCGGCACTCAAAATCGGTACGTCTATTCGCTGGCAGGAAGCCACCTCGCGCAATGTGGGCCAGGTACCTGCCGCTTATGCGAATGCCGGTCAGGACATCGTGATTGAACAGGATGCTTACGCATTGGTGAACATGATGGCCAGTTACACCGTTAACGATAGTATTACCATTATTGCTAACGTGAATAATGTCACCGACGAAAAGTATCTGAAGTCGCTGTATTGGGAACAAGGTTATTACGGTGCCCCCCGTAACTATATGTTGTCAGTAAACTGGCAGTATTAAAAAACAAAAAGGCCGCTTCAAAAATAGCGGCCTTTTTTCTTTCTGGCTGTGGTTATGCCTGTTCGGCAACCGGCTCAAGCTGAGGACCGGCTTTTACCAACTCCCGGCCTTTATCATTCACCGCAAATTGCTCAAAGTTATCAATAAACAACTCTGCGAGATGCGAGGCCTTTTCGTACCACTCATCAGCACTTTCATAAGTATCACGCGGATCCAGAATATCCTGGTCGACCCCTGGCAGCGACGCAGGAACCTGCAGATTGAAAATAGGCAGTGTATGGCACTCTGCCTCTTCAATAGAGCCATCCAGAATACGGTCGATGATAGCGCGGGTATCCTTAATGGAGATCCGTTTGCCGGTGCCATTCCAACCGGTGTTAACCAGATATGCCTGAGCGCCAACCGCGTCCATTTTCGCGACTAACTCTTCGCCGTACTTGGTTGGATGAAGGGTTAAGAACGCTTTACCAAAACAGGCCGAGAAGGTGGGTGTGGGTTCGGTGATACCGCGCTCAGTACCCGCCAGTTTAGCCGTAAAGCCCGACAGGAAGTGATACTGAGTTTGCGCATGATCCAGTTTCGAAACCGGCGGTAACACACCAAACGCGTCAGCGGTTAAGAAAATCACTTTCTTGGCATGACCGCCTTTGGATACCGGCTTCACTATATTTTCGATGTGGTGAATAGGATAAGAAACACGGGTGTTTTCAGTTACCGAGTTATCGTCATAATCCACTACGCCATTGTCATCAACGGTAACGTTTTCCAGCAACGCATCACGGCGGATAGCATGGTAAATATCCGGCTCGCTTTCCGGGTCTAAGTTGATGGTTTTGGCATAGCAGCCACCTTCAAAATTAAACACGCCGTTTTCATCCCAACCATGCTCATCATCACCAATTAAACGGCGGTGAGGATCGGTAGACAGGGTAGTTTTACCAGTACCAGACAGACCAAAGAAGATTGCCACATCGCCCTCTTCGCCCATATTGGCAGAGCAATGCATAGAAGCCATGTTGTTCAGTGGCAGGTAGTAGTTCATCATCGCGAACATACCTTTTTTCATTTCACCACCGTACCAGGTACCGCCGATGACCTGCATTTTTTCGGTCATGTTAAACACGGTGAACACTTCTGAGTTCATACCGTGCTCTTCCCACTTGGGATTGCTGGTTTTAGAACCATTAAGCACTACGAAGTCGGGTTCGCCAAAGTTGGCCAGTTCTTCTTCTGTCGGGCGGATAAACATGTTCTTAACGAAATGCGCCTGCCAGGCCACTTCCATCACAAATCGTACTTTTAAGCGGGAGCTTTCATTGGCACCACAAAACGTGTCAACTACAAACAAACGCTTGCCGGATAACTGTTCTCCCACCAACGCTTTCAGGTCGGCCCAGACTTCCGGGCTAATGGGTTTGTTATCGTTGCGGGCAGCTGGGCTGTCCCACCACATGTGTTCTTTACTGACTTCGTCTTCAACAATGTATTTGTCTTTGGGAGAACGACCGGTAAAGACACCAGTGCTTACTGCCACGGCACCAGACTCGGTCACCACACCACGCTCATAACCGCTTAGATCATCACGGGTTTCCTCGGCAAACAATTGCTCGTAACTGGGGTTGTATATAATTTCGGCGGCATCGTTGATGCCGTATTTCGCTAAGGTTTCGACAGAAATGGCCATTGCCTTTTCCTCCGTGAACGGTTGAAAATTAAATTAGAAAACTTTTCTAAAGGCAACGCTGAACTTATTATTTTTATTTTAGGTTGCAGGGTCTCTTTTAGGTATAACAAAGTTCAGTCAGGGGTACAACTGTAGCGCTATTGACGGTAGTTAACATTGATATGCATCAGTTGAATACGACTAAAAAATAACCAGCTCATTTGTATGATTTATCTATTGTCCGTTATTCCGGTGTTTCCTCATTAAAAAATACTGATTGATACCGCTAGCAGTCTCCACATCTTGTCGGGGTGCCGACTGCACCCAAAGGGGAGATGGCTCCCCTTTGCTCTTCACAACAGCTTTCCTCCAGTTCGTTAATCGCGAAGGAGCATACTGTCACCGGTCAGGTAAAACCTATCGGTCAGAGAGGGCGTCCTGCCCTCCTGACCGGAGCCATCATCCATGATGGCTCTACGCTTTTACTTGTTCTGACCGGTAACAATATTTCGCGATACAAAGAACCAAATGAAAAGCTAAAAAGCGCTAACGCGCCCGTATTCACGTCTACCCATCAGGCAGACGCATCCTACGTCATCCCTGCACACATTTCCTCCGTCATCCCCCGCACGCACCTCCTCCGTCATCCCCGCACGCACCTCCTACGTCATCCCCCGCACGCACCTCCTCCGTCATCCCCGCACGCACCTCCTACGTCATCCCCCGCACGCACCTCCTCCGTCATCCCCCGCACGCACCTCCTCCGTCACCCCAGCACCACCTCCTCTGTCACTCCCACAGCTCCTCTTCCGTCATCCCGCACACAACTCCTCCGTCATCCCCGCACGCACACCCTCCGTCATCCCCGCATGCCTCTGAGCGGGGATCTCCTGAAAAGGTTGTCTAAGCTGATTCAGAGCTATAAGAAGATCCCGGCGTCAGAGTCGGAAGGAGGGTGCATAAAGTGACTGTCCACAAATTAGGGTGCATAAAGTGACTGTCCACAAATTACATCCACAAATTAGTGCACCCTCCGTCATCCCCGCATGCGTCTGAGCGGGGATCCCCTGAAAAGGTTGTCTAAGCTGGTTCAGAACTATTGGGAGATCACGGCTCGGGGGCCGGAATGACTGGATTTTTTAAAATAGTAAGACTGTTTGGAATGTACCGGTCTTCGCGAAGCGAAACCGGGATGCCAACAGGCTCAGGCCTGTTGGCAGCAGAGGATAGTTAATTTAACAATGCAGTGGCTTTGGCTACTACGTTTTCTACGGTGAAACCGAAGTGCTCTAACAGTACGCCGCCCGGTGCAGATTCACCGAAGGTTTGCATACCTACTACATCACCTTCGATACCAACATACTTGTACCAGAAGTCAGTATGGGCGGCTTCGATAGCCAGCTTTGGTACACCAGCTGGTAGCAGTGACTGTTTGTAGGCCGCATCCTGCGCATCAAACTGTTCAGTACTAGGCATAGATACGACTCGTACTGCCACGCCGTCATCTGCCAGCTTAGCCGCGGCATCCACAGCTAAAGCGACTTCTGACCCGGTAGCAATCAGCACGAGTTGCGGGGTACCTGCACAGTCTTTCAGCACGTAACCGCCTTTGGCGACATCGGCTAACTGGCTCTCGCTGCGCGCCATGGTTCTGGTGCCCTGCCGAGTAAATACCAGCGCACTTGGACCCGCTTCTTTGATCAGCGCCTGGCGCCAGGCTTCGGCCGTTTCCACTGCATCACATGGGCGCCATGTAGTCAGGTTTGGAGTCAGGCGCAGGTTAGCCAGCTGTTCGATAGGCTGGTGAGTCGGGCCGTCTTCACCCTGACCAATAGAGTCGTGGGTATAAACGAAAATCGACTTCGCTTTCATTAATGAAGCCATGCGCACAGCATTACGCGCATATTCCATAAACATCAGGAAGGTTGCACCAAACGGCACAAAACCACCATGCAGGGCAATACCATTCATAATGGCGCTCATGCCAAACTCACGCACACCGTAAAACACGTAGTTGCCGGCTGCATCATCCTGAATGCCTTTTGCTTCAGGCCACAGGGTAAGGTTAGAACCCGCCAGGTCGGCGCTGCCGCCAATGATTTCAGGTAGCTGGCCAGCAAAGAAACCAATCGCGTTTTGCGAGGCTTTACGGGTAGCCATGTCTTTCATATCAGCCTGGCACTGACGAATATAAGTGTCGGCCTTTTCGTTCAGATCGGCAGGCACCTGCTGTTTGATTACACGACGCTCAAACTCAGCGGCCAGTTGTGGGTAAGCCGCTGCGTACTCGGCGAACTTAGCTTCCCATTGCTGCTCCGCGGTATTCCCTTTTTCTTTAGCATCCCACTTAGCATAGATATCTTCTGGCACTTCAAACGGCCCGTGCGACCAGTCTAGTTGCTTACGCACTTCAGCGATTTCATCATCCCCCAGCGGCGCGCCGTGACAGTCGTGGCTGCCCGATTTATTGGGTGAGCCGAAACCGATAACGGTTTTACAGCAAATAAGAGTCGGCTTGTCGGTAACCGATTGCGCTTCTTCAATCGCTGCCTGTAATGCCGCCTCGTCGTGGCCGTCCACACCTTTAATCACGTGCCAGCCGTAAGATTCAAAACGCATTGGCGTGTTGTCGGTAAACCAGCCTTCTACATGACCGTCGATAGAAATACCGTTGTCATCCCAGAACGCAATCAGTTTGCCCAGCTTCAATGTGCCGGCCAGTGAACAGGCTTCGTGAGAAATACCTTCCATCAGACAGCCGTCACCCAGGAAACAATAGGTGAAGTGATTAACGATGTCGAAATCATCTCGGTTAAACTGGCCAGCCAGGGTTTTCTCGGCGATAGCCATACCTACGGCATTGGCAATACCAGCGCCTAACGGCCCGGTTGTGGTTTCAACACCGGCAGTGTAACCATACTCCGGGTGACCCGGGGTTTTTGAATGCAGCTGACGGAACTGTTTGAGTTCTTCAATTGGCAGGTCATAGCCACTTAGATGCAGTAAGGCATACTGAAGCATAGACGCATGGCCGTTAGACAGCACGAAGCGGTCACGGTTAGCCCAGTTAGGATTGGCCGGATTGTGTTGTAAAAATTGCTGCCACAATACGGTAGCAATGTCTGCCATACCCATTGGTGCACCAGGGTGACCTGACTTGGCTTTTTGAATTGCTTCCACTGCAAGCATACGAATAGCATTAGCAGCGACTTGAGTTGATACTGACATGAGTGTAAAGACCCTTTGTTACTATTATATTATAAATAATAAAGTGAACTGGTGGTCTAACACAACCTATAAGTTAAAAAAAAGAAGCCTCAATACACTAATCGTTAACAAATGCCTGCTTATGAACACATTTTCAGGGCAAAGTCTGGTTATATTGGGGCAAATCTGTCACGTTATATCAGGCATGTAACGTTTCGGAGCACATTGCCATGACAGATCGCATACAAAGCCTGAATGCCGTTGGCATCCTGGTAGACGACTATGATGAAGCTATCACATATTTTACTGAGGTGCTCCATTTTACGCTCCTCGCCAACGAAAAACATAAAAACGGCTTACGCTGGGTATTGCTGCACCCACCCGGTTTATCCTCCACCGGCATCATGCTCAACCTGGCCCGTTCGAAAATGGATAAGATTGCTGTGGGCAATCAGGCCGGCGATCAGGTGCTCTTTGTTCTGCAAACCAACGATTTCTGGCGCGACTACGAGTTTATGCAAAGCCAGGGCGTAGAGTTCATAGAAGCGCCACGCGATGAAGACTACGGCACCGTAGCCATTTTTGAGGACCTGTATGGCAACAAGTGGGACCTGCTGCAGGTAAAGGATGCCTGATCCAAAGCACGGTTGTTACGCCTTGATACAAATAGCCAGTACCCTGTTTGCCAGGATTGGGGTAAGCTCCATAAGTCAAAATAGTTAGAGGCTGTAAATCATGGAAGTATTACTGGACTATATTCTCACTCCGCAACTGTTCATTCTTATATTTGTGGTGATTTTACTTAAATCATCCATCAAGTTTGTACCACAGAACCGGGCCTATCTGGTTGAACGTTTTGGTAAATACCAGTCAACTAAAGAAGCTGGCCTGAACTTTATTGTGCCCTTTATCGACCGTATTGCTGCCGACCGTTCACTGAAAGAACAGGCGGTTGACGTACCGGAACAAAGCGCCATTACCAAAGACAACATTTCACTGCATGTCGACGGTGTGCTGTATTTCCGGGTGCTGGATCCTTATAAAGCTACCTACGGCGTAGACGATTACGTATTTGCCGTTACCCAGTTGGCGCAAACCACCATGCGTTCGGAACTGGGCAAAATGGAGCTCGATAAAACCTTTGAAGAGCGCGACCAGCTTAATACCAACATAGTTACCTCCATTAACGATGCCAGTGGCCCCTGGGGTATTCAGGTGCTGCGTTACGAAATTAAAGACATCGTGCCGCCTAACTCGGTAATGGAAGCTATGGAAGCGCAGATGAAAGCCGAGCGGGTGAAGCGCGCGCAAATCCTCGAGTCAGAAGGTGATCGTCAGGCCGCAATTAACCGTGCGGAGGGTGCTAAACAGTCAGTGGTACTGGCTGCTGAAGCCGATAAAACTGAACAGGTACTCAAGGCCGAAGGTGAAGCCCAGGCGATTCTGGCGGTAGCCGAAGCCCAGGCCGAGGCATTACGTAAGGTGGGTGAAGCCGCCGATACAGAAGAAGGTCAAAAAGCTATTCAGCTCGATCTGGCTACCAAAGCCATAGAAGCCAAGCAGGCGATTGCCAAAGAGTCGTCCATTGTGTTGCTACCCGACGGTAATACTGAAGCGGCCAGCCTGGTAACGCAGGCCATGGCTATCATCAATAAAATGAACAACAAAGACTAACGCCTATGGACTGGATATACGAAAATGTCACCACGGTACTGGTAGTCACCGGTTTAGCGTTGTTAATCATTGAAGTGGCGATACTGGGTTTTGCCACTTTTGTGCTGTTTTTTGTTGGTTTGGCAGCACTTATCACCGCTGGCATTTTTTATACCGGCGTGCTGGAGGCAACCTATATAAATGCCTTTTTCTGTTGTGCGGTGCTAACCGCTATTATTGCGCTGGTGCTCTACAAGCCGCTTAAGCAAATGCAGCAACAGGTAGAAAAGAAAACAGTGAACGGTGATTTCAACGGCTTGCGGTTTCGCCTGTCAGAGGCAATCACTCCCGAAGCCCCTGGTACCCATAAATACTCGGGTATCAGTTGGTCCGTTCAATGTGATGAGCCTATCGCTGCCGGTACTGAGGTAGAAGTAATCAATGCTGAGGTGGGGATATTTCATGTCCGTCCCGCGGTTGCAAAATAGCCGCAGCGATTCGGCCATCCGAGTGGCAGCGGTTAACTCCACTGCCTGATAACAGCCCGGGCGTTGAGCTCATCAAACTCACCGTTTACTTTCAGGTATAACTGGCTCTGGCTGGCATCAAAAACATATTCCATAACCCCGTTTAAGCCGTCCAGCTCGGCTAACTGGCTAGCCTCAGGCTGAATAGTGTTCGGCACGGTAAGCGCCACTCGCTTGAGCTTTTCGCCAGCGCGAATACCCGCCACTATCACACACCAAACTACGGCAATGATGGCACCGGTATAGTAGGCTGAAGTGGGGCCTGCCTGCGCTGTAACAACACCGGAAAGAATGCCGCCCAGAAACGCCCCGAAAAACTGAAAGCTGGCATAAATGCCCATGGCGGTGCCCTTCTGGCCAGCCGGTGCAATGGTCGACAGCAGCGCCGGAAAATTCGCTTCGAGATAATTAAAACCGGTAAAAAATATCAGCAGGCCAACGCCCAGTAACCACCAGCTCTGCCCCGCCGAAGGTAACAGTGCAAAGGCACTGCCAAGCATGATTACCGCCGCCAGCAACATAGAACGTGGCGTGCGGCCACGACTGCTGCGCATCATCATGGCCAGTAAAAATACCGATACCAATAATACCGGCAGATAGATTGTCCAGTGGTTGTCCAGCGGCATACCTAGCTTCACCATAGTGGTGGGTACCTGCACAAACAACAGCGTGATCATCATATGCAGCAGCATAACGCTCACATTCAGACGCCATAAATCACGAGAAGTAAACAGTTGCCATACCTGATCCATGCGCGGCAGGGTATCGGCATTAAATTGTTTAGGGCTGTCAGGCACTGCCCATTTCACCAACGGCAAACAACACAATGCCAGAATGCCGGTGACCCAGAATACCCCGGCCAGTCCCCAGCTCTCTGCAATCAATGGCCCTATCACCACCGCAATATAAAACGAAAAACCAATGGCAATGCCAATAATCGCCATCACTTTGGCTCGCTGTTGCTCGCGGGTAACGTCGGTAGCCAACGCCATAATGGCACCAGCGATAGCACCGGCCCCTTGCAGAATACGCCCGACAATAAGCCACATCATTGAATCGGCCATGGCGGCGATAATACTGCCCAGAGCGAACACCGAAAGCCCGAGCAAAATAACCGGTTTGCGCCCCCATTTATCCGACAACATGCCCATGGGAATTTGCAGCGCTGCCTGCGTTAATCCATACCCGCCAATAGCCACGCCCACCAGCATCACCGAGTAGTCTTTAAACTCAGTTGCAGCCACCGCCAAAACCGGCATGACCATAAATAACCCTAGCATTCTCAGTACGTAAACAACGGCAAGCGTTAATGCGGCACGGACTTCAATGGCGTTCAAGGTACTTTCTTCTCTGTTCTGGGGGTTAAAAAAGGCGCGAATTGTAGCATAATTTAAGTGCCTGTCCCTAGAGGTTGTTGATCTTTGTATGAAAAGCAGCCGGCATAGCAACGAGGTATAATTGTTTCGCCAAAAATAATTAACCGTAATGTTGCTATGCCAAGAACGATGTTAACAGATGATGCGTGGGAAATCCTAAAAGTACTGCTAAAGGAGAGTGGCAGAGTCTATAACAAATATGAGCACCGAAATACCCTGGAGGGCATACTTTACCGAATGCGTACCGGCATTCAGTGGCGGGATTTGCCATCTGAATTTGGTCTCTGGAATACGGTCTACCGACGATTTAATTTATGGTCGAAGAAAGGCATATTGCAAAAGTTATTTGAAAGCTTAGCCTCCGAGGGTGACCCAGAATGGTTGTTTCTTGATGGTAGTATAGTTAAAGCGCATCAGGATAGTAGCGGTGCAGCGGGTAAACAAGATGAGGCCATCGGAAAAAGTCGAGGTGGTAACTCAACGAAAATTCACCTTGCGGTAGATAGCGGTGGCCTGCCCGTTTATTTTGAACTATCCGGTGGTCAAGTGAACGACATCGTACATGCACAAAGTCTGATAATAAACTCCCCACAAGCCGATATTGTTTGTGCTGATAAAGGCTATGACAGTGAAGCTTTTAGAGCTTACGTAGAAGAAAGTGGAGCAGATGCCAATATTCCACGCAAACGAAATAACAAATTAGGTAATGACGATATGGACTGGTGCCTGTATCGATATAGGCATCTTGTTGAAAACGCGTTTTTGAGGATAAAAAGGTACCGGGCAATATCAACAAGATACGACAAGCTAGCTCGAAACTATAGCAGTACAGTCGCATTGGCATTCATGATGATGTGGCTACCAATGTACTGCTGAACAAATAATGTTCAAAGATCAACAGCCTCTAGAGCCTGGTGGTCTTTGTACGAAATTGAGCCAATACGGTGAATGGTATGCTTGCAACTGATCTTAAACATCCGATGCACCATATTCATACCACCACAGCCTATACCCGCGACATGGGTATATGGCATACTGTTTCTTTTGTATTCTGAACTGGTTCGAATGGATAAAATAGAAGTTCGCGGTGCACGTACGCACAATCTCAAAAACATCGATATCACCATTCCCCGCGACAAACTGGTAGTTATCACCGGTTTATCGGGTTCGGGTAAATCTTCCCTGGCATTCGACACGCTCTACGCTGAAGGTCAGCGTCGTTACGTGGAATCCTTATCAGCCTACGCCCGCCAGTTTTTATCGATGATGGAAAAGCCCGATGTGGATCATATTGAAGGCCTGTCTCCGGCGATTTCGATCGAACAGAAATCCACCTCACATAACCCCCGTTCAACCGTGGGGACTATTACCGAAATATATGATTACCTGCGTTTAATGTTCGCCCGAGTGGGCACGCCACGCTGCCCGGATCACGATGTGCCACTGGATGCCCAGACCATTTCGCAGATGGTCGATAAAGTACTGGCGATGCCGGAAGGCACCAAGCTTATGCTGCTGGCGCCTATCGTTCAGGACCGTAAAGGCGAACACGTAAAAACCCTGCAGTCACTCGCTGCCCAGGGTTACATTCGCGCCCGGATTGACGGCGAAGTGTGCGACTTGTCGGATCCACCAGAGCTCGACTTACATAAAAAACACACCATCGAGGTGGTGATCGACCGTTTTAAAGTGCGCGAAGATTTGCAGTTGCGCCTGGCAGAGTCTTTTGAAACCGCCTTGCAACTGGCCAACGGCAACGCCAAAGTGGCCTACATGGATGACAGCAGCGAACCGGAAATTGTGTTCTCGGCCAATTTCGCCTGCCCTCACTGTGGCTACAGTATCAGTGAACTGGAACCTCGCATGTTCTCGTTCAACAACCCGGCGGGCGCCTGTGGTACCTGCGACGGTTTAGGGACCAAACAATTCTTCGACCCGTTCAAAGTGGTGGTTAATGATGAGTTAAGTCTGGCGGGGGGAGCCATTCGCGGATGGGACAAACGCAGCTATTACTATTTTCAGATGCTCCAGGCCGTTGCCGATCATTATGAATTCAGCCTCACTGCGCCCTTTGGCGAGCTGAGCAAAGAGTTCCGTGACATTGTGCTGTACGGCTCAAAAGGCAAGTCGATAAATTTCCGCTATATCAACGACCGCGGCGATATTATGGAGCGTAAGCACCCCTTTGAAGGGATTATCCCTAACATGGAACGCCGTTATCGCGAAACTGAGTCAAATACGGTGCGCGAAGAGCTGTCTAAATTTTTGAGTCAACAGCCCTGTAACAGCTGCGGTGGAACGCGTTTACGCACCGAAGCCCGTCATGTGTTTATCGGCCAGACTAACCTGCCGACCGTGGCCGATATGTCGATTGCCGGTGCGTTTGATTTTTTCGAAAACCTGGAACTCTCCGGGCAACGGGCACAAATCGCCGATAAGATACTGAAAGAAATCCTCGACCGACTGCGCTTTCTGGTGAATGTCGGACTCAACTACCTGAGTTTGTCACGCAGTGCAGAAACCTTATCTGGTGGTGAGGCCCAGCGCATTCGTCTGGCCAGCCAGATTGGGGCGGGCCTGGTTGGCGTTATGTACGTGTTAGATGAGCCGTCAATTGGCCTGCATCAGCGCGACAATGAGCGACTACTGAAAACCCTTACGCACCTGCGCGATTTGGGCAATACCGTACTGGTAGTTGAGCACGACGAGGACGCCATTCGTGATGCCGACTTTATCATTGATATTGGCCCTGGCGCCGGCGTCCATGGTGGTGAAATCATTGCCCAGGGCAGCCTTGAGGATATCGTCAGTAACGAACAGTCGCTTACCGGTAAATATTTATCCGGCAAAGAGAAAATTGAGATTCCGGCCGTGCGCAATCCGGCTAAGGACGGGCAGTGGCTGGAATTAGCTGGCGCTACCGGCAACAATCTTAAAGACGTCACGCTGCGGGTACCAACAGGCGTTATGACCTGCATAACCGGGGTATCCGGTTCGGGCAAGTCGACTCTGGTGAATGATACTTTCTATAAGATTGCCCAACGTGAGTTAAATAAAGCCACAACCAGTGAACCCGCGCCGTATAAGTCGATGAAAGGTCTGGATCTGCTCGATAAAGTGGTTGATATCGACCAGTCCCCTATTGGCCGCACGCCCCGTTCTAACCCGGCCACTTATGCCGGTATTTTTACCCCTATCCGGGAGATTTTCTCAGGTACCCAGGAAGCGCGCTCTCGGGGTTACAAGCCGGGCCGCTTTAGCTTTAACGTAAAAGGCGGACGTTGCGAAGCCTGTCAGGGCGACGGAGTAATCAAGGTAGAAATGCACTTTCTGCCAGACGTATACGTGCCCTGTGATGTGTGTAAAGGCAAGCGCTATAACCGCGAAACCCTGGAAATTAAGTTTAAAGACAAAAATATCCACGAAGTGCTGGAAATGACCATTGAGGATGCCCGGCATTTCTTCGACGCTATTCCGGCCATCGCCCGTAAACTGCAAACACTAATGGACGTAGGGTTATCCTATGTGCGTCTGGGCCAATCGGCTACCACGCTATCCGGTGGTGAGGCACAGCGGGTAAAACTGGCCAAAGAACTGTCGAAACGGGATACTGGCCAAACCCTGTATATTCTGGATGAGCCGACAACCGGCCTGCACTTCCACGACATCAAACAGTTACTGGCAGTACTTCATCGTCTGCGGGATCACGGTAACACCGTGGTGGTGATTGAGCATAATCTGGATGTGATTAAAACCGCTGACTATATTGTTGACCTTGGCCCGGAGGGTGGCTCCGGAGGCGGACAAATTATTGCTGAGGGTACGCCGGAAGATATTGCCAACAGCGATGTTTCCCATACCGGGCGATTCTTAAAACCCATGCTGAAATAGGTGACGCATGTTTGAAACGGATTTAACGGTTCGCTTTAGCGAAACCGATGGCGCAGGCCATGTAGGTAATACGGTTATGGTGGTCTGGTTTGAAGAAGCCCGTGCGCCGTTATTTAAAATGTTTATGCCAACCCTGGAAGTGGACGGTTGGCCTTTGATTTTAGCCAGTTACCAGGTCGATTTTCGCGCCCAACTTTATTATGGCAAACCGGTAACAATAAAAACCTGGGTAAAGCGCATTGGTAATAGTTCATTCGAAACCTACCAGGAGGCATGGCAAAATAAACAATGCTGTGCATCCGGCTCCACCACAATGGTACATTTTGATTACGCGGCAGGCAAAGCGTCACCCATCCCTGCTGACATACGCGACAAATTAGCCAGCCACTTATATCAGGAAAAGTAATCATGACGGATTTTATTGAAGTGCTCGACGATGCGTTAGCGCCGGCGCTATGCCAGCAGATAATAGATGCCTTCAATAAGAGTAAGCAGTTACAAACTGGTCGTACTGGCGGAGGGGTGGATACCGATAAAAAGCGTTCACTGGATGTCTCGTTTAGTCAGGCCAGTGAGTTTGCCCCGATGAGAGCTCAGGTGATGCAAGCCGTTGGCAATGCCATCCACGATTACCTGAAAAAATACTATTTCGCGATTGTTGGTCCGCTGGGGCTTACCCTGCCCGATCCGCAAACCGGTCAACCGGTTAAGCTCACCGCCGATAACTTTGCTGAACTTGGTGTCCCTGCACTGCCGGGATTAATGCGCCATCTGTTTCGTACCGGCGACATTAACGCCCAACGCTATGAAAAAGGACAAGGCGGTTATCCCTACTGGCACTCAGAAGTCTTTCCTCAGGCTCCACACAACGAACCATTACATCGCATATTGCTTTTTATGTTTTACCTCAATGACGTGGAAGAAGGCGGCAGTACTGACTTTTATTATCAGAATAAATCCATTCAGCCAAAAGCGGGCCGCATGGTGATAGCGCCGGCTTATTTTACTCATACCCACCGTGGCCAGGTACCGGTGAGTAATGATAAATACATTTTAACGTCCTGGGTTCTTTTTAACCGCGCCGAGCAGATTTACCGCTGAAATTACAGGTCCTTTTGCTCTTCCCGCCTCACCCGACAGCCGAACTCGTTTCAATTAATCCATGTCGGGAACCAATAAGACGAGCTGCCGGAATTTCGCCACCAAAAACTTTATTAACAAATGTTTTACAACTATAGTTGAAGAACACAGATGGAGCTGTGTGGGTAAGTACCTTACGCATTAACTTTGCCTATCGATGTAAAAATAATTCAGGATGCGAAGGTGCCTATCGTAACCAGGATTTTTTTCTATTGGAGGTAACTAATGAACTACTTCAAATTAGCTGGGGTGATAGCCGTACTGTCGGTTTCCAGCCAGCTCAAGGCACAGGATTATCAGTTTGTCGCCGCCGACAATAACCCGGAAACTAAACTTTGCGTCAGCGCAGTTAACAATGACTTAGATGCAATGAAAGGGCGATTATTCCGTATGGGGATGGGCGATGCAGTACGAAAGAATATTAATCGCATTACCTGTAACGATATGTCGGTAGCAAAATTTGCGCATAAATATCGCGCTGAGGACACTTTCGTGTACCTCAACAATCGCAGTGCTTATGGCAATAAAGCCAAACCGTCGGTAACGATAAACGATCTGGCACAAACCAGCAGTTCAGACGAACCTGTTGTTGTTTATGTTTCTTCGGCTCGCTGATTAGCGGATATAAGCATATTACAATACACAGAAAGGAGCTTCAGGCTCCTTTCTTTTTAGCGGTATACCCAATGCGTTAAGCCCTGACTGGCTAAAAAGTCTTCAGCCCCTTTCCCCTGTAACAGTGCCAGGGTTGCCAGCAGCCCCGCCTGCGTGCATGAATCTGCCGCAACCGTAACAGAACGCGGCGGCTCCTCAACCGGATAACCGGTTTTGGGGTTGAGTATATGGCTATAACGCTTGCCTTCATGCAGCAGGTACCGACGGGCATCACCACTGGTCGCCAACCCACCCTGAAAAATTTTAACCAAACCCGAGATCGGCTTAAGCCACGACCATTGAATTACGCTCAACATCAGTAATATCAAGTGATGGCTTGTTTTCCTTGAGGCAGTAAGCAACCAGGCCTGCCATCAGATTAAGCGTAAAACCGTTCATACTGCGATGTCTTGAGTGCTCAATGAATGAAATGTTCTTCAATTGGTCGTTGATGGTTTCAATAATGAAGCGTTTTGAAAGCATTGCTCTGTCCCATAAAGACATCGCTTTTGCTTTCATATTTTTGCGAACCGTGGTGATAAGTTCGACGCCTTTATCAAATAAATTAGCTTCAAGTGCTTTGCTTAAATAGCCCTTGTCTCCGTACAATTTACCCGGTAAATGTTGAGCTAATTCCTCAACAGGTTTTGTGTCATGAACATTACCCGTCGTCACTTTTGCTGCGACTATTTCGCCGTGATGATTGACGATTAAGTGTAGTTTGAAACCATAAAACCAGCCCATGGTGCCTTTTCCTCTTTGTGCAATTCCGTCGAAGGTTTTATGTCTGGGAATGCGAATGTTGTGGCAGACTTTTAAACTCGTTGAGTCAATGAATTCGATGCCTGTAGGCTTGCCCTTAAGCGAACTAAAATAGGCACACATGGGGACAATAGTACGAGGCATCACTTCTAAAAAACGCGTGTAACTGAGTAGAACAGGGAAGTCTTTACGATAAAAAGCGTGAACATACCCCAAGTAATAATTCTTAAAATCACGATGATGTGACATGTGGAAACCGATAATAATGGTCATCATTTCACTCATTGACATACGGCAAGCTCGTTGTCTTTTTCGAGTACCGTCTTCCAGCAGCTGCTTTTGCCATTGAGGGATAAACACTTTGCAAAAATCATCGACATCGCAAAATAATTCTACTAACTTCTTCATGCCTGTTCCTTTTGTTTGATTGAATCGTTCTTGGTCGAAAGATCCGATCTGGGAACAGGCATTTAGTTCAATTTCTTAAACAGGATTGGGGTTAACCAAGGTTTCACCCTGTTCATCCTTGAGTGGGTTTTCAATGCCGATATACCAGGGCTCGTCGTTCATCCGCCGGCGTGTAACCTGAATATCGCCGCCAAAATTGACGACCACCGACACTTCAGGCGCCTTTTCAGAAAGCAGTGCAGCAACACGATCCACCGCATATTCTTTACCAATCCCGCCAACATCCAGTTGCACGCCTGCCGGGAGAGTAACGGTACCGGCGGTCAGTTCCACCCGTTGCCAGCCAACAAGCATTAACAGTGCATCAATATCTGATTGCGAAGGTAAACGGTCAGAACCGTCAAAGTGCCAGACCTTGCCCAGTATCCCCGACGTAATATCAAACATACCCTCGCTGAGCTGAAAACAGGTATTGGCAAAACTTAACAAACGGAAGGTTTCTTCATCGATAGCGACGGGCTTGCCATAACTGCTATTGATGACGCTAATCACGCTGTCGGTTCGGTATCGACTGTACTTATATTCAATCCGTTTCGCTTCGTTACAAGCCAGTTGGGTAATATGCCGGGCCAGATGCTTATCGCCAGTTTCAATAAGGATTTCACAAGGGCTGGCCATGGCATCGAAGGTGCCAAGCATAAAGCCGTCTTGTGGTTGAATGGAGACCGCCAGCTCGGAATGCCCTCCGGTTCTGGCGGTATCGGCTTGTTGAGTGGCCATTAAAACAGTCTGCTTACCTTAAAAATGGTAGTTAAACTGTAATATAACGGCTTTCACACTGGGGTAAAGGTCTAAATCAGCCAGCACACCAGGTTCATCAAAACCGGCATTTTTCGGATCCTGCTGATAATACTCTGCCCGCACAGCCCACTCATGGCCGTTTTCCATTTTATGCCCGTACTTAAGCCCAACGGTATACGCCGTCATTTCGCCAACCCGATAATCGGCACTGGCATACATCGGCATCGGATCGTTTTGGTTCAGGAACGGACGATAAAATTCCGCCGCGCTCTGCTGGTAGTACCGCAAGTGAGGCTGAATGTAATTATTGTCGCCCAAATTAAACCGGAAACGCGAATCGATGGTGTGTGAATCAATTTCCCAGTCATCGGTAGCAAAACGGTACGAAACATCCACAACACCACTGTCGAGGGCATATTTGGTTTGCCAGAAAAAGCTGTGCTTGGTGCGCGAATCCGGGCGACCTTCATAAATGACATCCTGCGTCATACCGGCGCCATCTACCACACTCACCAGCTTGTAAGGATCAGTCATATAGCCGTCGACCACACTTAATCCATAGTTAAACTGCATCAGCATGCGACGGTTAATGACCTGGGTAACACCGACAATTAAGTCCGTTGTGGTTTTCGACTCAGAGCCGGTTTTGTTTTCGCCTTCCTCCTAATCATCATCCCATTCAAACTCGTCTTCACCTTCACCAACGTCGTCGCCGATGTAGGTCGGGACCAGCATACTGGTTAAAGCATCAGGCGTGCCGCCTACCGGGTCGATGGAGTCAAACTGGAATGATAACCCCGCCGACAACGTGGTATTACGCATAAATAAATCTTTTTCCAACAGACCACTTAAACCCAAAGACAAGTAATCGTACTCGGTTGATACATTAACCGCTCCCGTCGCACGCCAGGTATCAGCAAAAGGCTGCATCCAGGAACTGGAAACCTGTACGCGGGTATCGCGGAACGTATCATCGAGGGGCGTTTCGCCGGCATTCACTACGTAACCATCTTTACCAGACGGACGTGAGAAGGTCTGAGCATAAGGCTGAGCGACCGCGCCATTGGCCGAAGCCCCCGTCAGCGTATCGATAACCAGTTTAACGTTAAAGATGCTGTCATCGTCGTTGGTTTTGGTGGCGTTGACAACGCCCTCAGCCAGACTCACCCGGTCAGTCTCACCGTAGTACAAAATAGCGGTATCAAATTTCCAGTCTTTGAGCATATCCTCTTCAGCCTGAACCGCAGGTGTACCAAGTAATGCGCAGGCCGCTCCTGCCAGCGCTGTTGCTACCGAAGCTTTATTTGTTAGTTGCATCCGCAGCCGCCTCCGGCAAATGAACGGCCGCCACTGGTGGCTTCCTTACTGAAATAAATGTGATCATCAAGACCTAAATCAACGCCTTCAGCGCCCAGTGCCATTTCATCCTTGGCCAGTAGATCACGCTCCCAGGGCTGAACTCCCAGGGACGCACAACCACTGAGCTGCGCGACAGCCACAAGGGCTAAAATAGCGGCTAATTTTCGTTTCATACTGAACTCCTATTCGGCCAACAACAGGCCCTTAACTTCCTGCTCGTATCTGGCTTGCTTCTCAACGTGAAAGCCCTGATGGGCGACTCGAAGATTACCGGCTTTATCAATCAGATAACTGGTAGGCATACCTTTTAATTTATAAGTTTGTGCAGAATTACCATCAGGATCGAAGGCAACCGGAAAATGCGCCGGCAATCTAGCGAGGAATTCATCGGCCAGCTTACGCTCGCTATCTAGATTAATGGCAATAACGGTAAAACCCTGCTCACCGTATTTGGCCTGCATTTCATTCATCCATGGGAACGAGCGCTGACATGGCTTGCACCAGCTGGCCCAAAAATCCAGATAAATCACCTGCCCCTGATAGTCAGATAAATTTACTTGTTGGCTGGTTAAATTGAGCACCAGCTCAGGCGCTGGTTGTGCGGCAACGGCCAGGTTGGCAGTAGTGAAAAGCAGACCAGCAGATAAACTGATAACGCCTGCCAAGGCTCGGATACGACCCATTTTAAAACCCTGTGTTCGATTAACTGCTAAGCAGTGTAAAAATCAAACCTTAAGGAAAGCTTAAGGGAGCCGAAAATCCTCCATGGCAGTAGGCCCCGCTCATATCAAAATTTTCTGCCGGGAATGCAGATTCACTCGCTTTTACCAATAACTTTGCCGTATATTCTTGCAATTGCTCAGAAGGATGACGTTAAGGGAGTCTCTTTACGGTCATTGGCCTGAGCTATAACCCAGGGAACAATAATTTCAACAGGATAAAATCATGCGTAGTTTTTTGCTTGTTGCCGCATTTTTAGTCAGCATGCTAAGCGGTTGCGCCACCTATGACATTCGCTCCACCGCTATCGCCAAAAATCAGCCATTACCAGCCTCTCACGGGGTTGTCGCCTTACAGGTTATCAACAATGCCGAACGGCTCGCGCCATTACATAAAGGCTGGACAGCAGTGATTGTGGTTCGAACAGATAACATGGACGCGATTAAAGCCGCTGCCATCGCCCAGGCCAAAGAGAAAGCCGAAAAGAAAGGTAAAACCATCGACGAAGATAAGGTCGACTGGGATCCTGAAGTCTATGAGTTAACGCCGGTTTATCAGGGCACGGTAGACAGTCAGCTGTTTATCGGCAGCATGCCGCCGGGCGAGTATATGATTTCGAACCTGTACAGCTATTATAATGGTGGTGACATGTCGTCGTGGATTTCTATGCCGGTATTCTCTGCCGCCGGTGAATTTGCGGTAAGTGACACCACGCTCACTGACCTTGGCTCTGTACTGTTTCAGCCTTTGCTTAGCATTAAAGAAAGCTCATTCTGGAGCACTTCCACCTCATCCAAAGCCTTCGTAACGCGGGTATTTGAAGCGTCAGATTTAGGCAGTATCGTGCTGCCCCAGTATCCGCAAATTCAGCTACAGCTAAGTGGCAAAGCCAGCCAAAGCTGGAAAACCGATGAACTGGATCCACTGCGTGAAAAGCTCAGTGTTCTGGCAACTGAAAATGCTCTGGCGGCCAGCCCCATTGTACTATCAACAACGCAACAACGCGTTCTGGCGGCTAAATTTGGTCGCCTGGCAATCCAGCAAGACGGTAGCTGGACAACCCATAATCTGCCAACCAACTCACAGCTCTATGCGGCGCTTCAAATCGACGGCAAGGTAGCCGTGGGGGGCGAGTTAGGCCAGCTTTTTGTGTCTTCCGACTGGCAACAATGGCAGTTAACCAAGCCAGTAGATGCCGATGAAGCGATTGTCTGGATGGGCCAGACAGCCGATAATTACTTTGCCCTGACCAGTTCTGCCAAACACTATCAGGTATACAGGTTTAACAACTTAAATACGCCCTGGCAGAAAGTTGGTAGTTACGTGAAAAAAGATCCTAACGATTGGCTTATCCAGAATGGTGGTCTGTTTGCGGCCATAACCCAACAAGGCACCCTGCGCATTTTCAACGATAACAAGCGTCACGACTATAATCCGGCAGATAATAGCTGGTCGACTGACAAAAGTACCTCCCTGCGCAATATGGCACAACTTGCCAATGGCACACTGGTAGCCGTTGAGGTAAGCCAGTGGGATGGGGTTGGTTCACAATTAATCAGTGTTGATGACGGCCAGACCTGGCAATCCATTAACCGCAACCTGAGTTTATTTGGTGATATTAAGGCAGATGTAAGTTTACCGGTACTGACCGACAACAATGAAGTCATCACACTTAGTCGTAACCGAAAGTCCAGCGGCAAAAAGAGCCAAATCCGTATTGCCACCACCGCACTGAGCAACGCAGATGACAGCAGTAGCTGGCAACTGCATGGCGTGGCCAAAGACAATTGCCATTCGCTACTGCCACAACTTACTACCGGCAATACGCTGTATTTCCTTTGCGATCAGGGCCAAATCGTCAGCACCAGTGACTTTGGTGAAACCTGGCAAACCGATATCGACCGTGATATTGCGCAAATGCAGGCGCAATACGAAACCTTTATCGACGAGTTAAAACAACAGCAGGAAGCCGAAGAAAAGGCTAAGAAAACCGAGGCTGAAGCAGCCAGCGAAGAATAAGCACTGCGGGTAATTCGCCTGACCAGCCCGGCGAATTACCCGTTTATCAAACCATAATTGCTGCAACAGAAAGGTTGCCAGTTAATAACTTTTCTGGCAATTTCCCGCCTCGATTTATTGAACCGGAAACCTTCCATGAGCTGGGCTCTACTGTCTGTGTTTGTACCGACTTTTTTCTTTGTGTCTGTGACACCGGGAATGTGTATGACGCTGGCCATGACACTTGGCATGAGCATTGGCGTAAAACGCGCATTATGGATGATGCTTGGTGAACTCACCGGCGTTGGCCTGGTGGCGACTCTTTCGGCGGTGGGCGTAGCGGCGCTGCTGTTAAACTACCCGAACGTGTTTACCCTGTTTAAATATGCTGGCGGACTGTACCTGCTCTATCTGGGCACCCAGCTATGGCTGTCCAAAGGCAGGATGGCTCTGAAGCACGCTGTGGATGGTCCGGGAGCCACCCGGGCTCAATTAATCGCACAAGGCTTTATTACTGCCATTGCCAACCCGAAGGGCTGGGCTTTTTTTGTTGCGTTGCTACCGCCCTTTCTGGACGCCAGTCAACCGCTGGCCGCGCAATTAACCAGCCTGATTGCCATCATTCTTACCCTGGAATTTGGCTGTCTGCTGATTTATGCCGCTGGCGGCAGAACCTTACGTTCATTGCTAATGCAAAGCGGCAACGTGCGCATCATGAACCGTATTGCGGGTACGTTAATGGCGGGCGTTGGCTTGTGGCTGGCATTTGGCTAAAGTTAGCGCCACTACTCACCCTAAACAAAAGCTGTTCAGCTTAACGAATGTAAGCCAAACATATTCCCTTCGGTGTCTTTTGCCAGTGTGATAAAACCGTAATCGCCAATCGAAAATTTAGGCCGCACTATGCTGCCACCAGCAGGTTCAATGCGCGATTCTTCCACTTCGCAGTCTTCACAGGAAAAGTAAACCAGGACGCTGTTCTGGCCAGCCGGCATGCCTTCAACACAAACCAGCGACCCGGAAGCACCATGGCTTTCCATGTCAGACGGGAAGGCTTTCATTTGCAGCGAGTTATCAGGTGGCCCGGTGGGATCCAGCAAATCGTTTAATTCGATGGCGAACACCGAGCTATAAAACGCCGTGGCCCGGGGCATATCATCAACATAAATTTCGAACCACGTGATGGGATTTTTCATACTGTACTGATGTGAAAGAGTGAGACTCTCACATTAGCACGTTTTTTGTACAGATCTAGCGTTATTACTCTCTAATAGGGATGAACTGCTTCGCCCTGCATACTGTAGCCCGCCGCAGCCAAATCACTGCTATATCGCGTGGTGGAGAAAATACCTTCAACCCATACCGCATCGTAGAGGTTCTCTACCGGCACCCCTTCGTTCATTTTAACATGCACAATCTGATTGGAAGGTGGTGGCGGCACATGGATACAGGCACCAAAAAACGGCACCAGCAAAAATTCGGTAGTCAGTTCAGCCGTGCCTTCTAACGGCACAATAAATCCCGGAACTCTTACCCGTTCGCCGTTGTAAATATCCACTACCGGCGCATCGGGTTGTAACTGAGCCATCTTGTTGTTGTGATCGGTAGCCTGTTGCGGTGCCAGTTCATTGAAATCAGGCGGCACCAGGTCTTCCCAGTACACTTCTTTGACTTCACGGGCATTTACCATACCAGAAACGAGTATCAGGCAGCACAGCAGCGAAGCTGCACGTTGTAGTATCAATCGCAACATAGGTTCTCCAAATAAAAAAGGCCCGACGAATCGAGCCCTTCATCAATAAGCGTGGTGCTTACTTTTCAGCTTCGTAACGCTCAACGCTCGATACGATTTCAGCTTTAGCGGCAGCGGCATCGGCCCAACCGTCAATTTTCACCCACTTGCCCTCTTCCAGATCTTTGTAATGCTCGAAGAAGTGCTCAATTTGCTTAAGCAACAGAGGTTCTACGTCTGAGGTTTCAAACACTTTGCGATACAGGGTAGACAGCTTGTCGATTGGCACAGCCAGTACCTTTGCGTCTTTACCTGATTCGTCAGTCATGTTTAATACGCCGATAGGGCGACACTTAATCACAGAACCTGCCAGCAGAGGGAAAGGCGTGATAACCAGCACGTCAACCGGGTCACCGTCTTCAGACAGGGTGTTGTTTACATAACCGTAGTTAGTTGGGTAGTGCATGCAGGTGGCCATGAAGCGGTCTACGAAAATAGCACCAGTGTCTTTGTCTACTTCGTACTTTACCGGATCAGCGTGCGCTGGGATTTCGATAATTACGTTCACTTCGTCAGGCAGTTTCTTGCCTGCTGGTACGGCGTTTAAGCTCATACGGGATTGTCCTTTCGTTAATAGTAAAATTGCGTCAAGTATAAGGCTAACCGAAAAAAATAAAAACCTGTTGCCCGACGTATCGGGCATACTTAGGATTTATTTTGCCTAACCAATTAGTCGTAATAGCTCAGACAGGCCTCAACTTCGTCCTTAGAACCGATAATAACCGGTACGCGCTGATGAATTTCCTCCGGCATCACCTCCATGATACGCCCTTCACCGGTTGAGGCCAGACCGCCGGCCTGCTCCATCAGAAATGCCATGGGGTTGGCTTCGTACAACAGGCGCAGTTTACCTGGCTTGCCCGGGTCGCGCTTATCGTACGGATACATAAAAATACCACCACGACATAACAGGCGGTGAATATCGCCCACCATGGCGGCTACCCAGCGCATGTTGTAGTTTTTCTCACGCGGTCCTTCGGTACCAGCCAGCAAATCTGCCACGTAGTTTTGAATAGGCTGCTCCCAGTGGCGCTGGTTAGAAGCGTTAATAGAGAACTCGGCGGTTTGCTCCGGCACCTGAATATTCGGGTGAGTTAACAGAAAACCACCGTGGGTTTTATCGAGCGTGTAGATATGCGTGCCTTTACCGGTAGTCATTGCCAGCATGGTCGACGGACCATACAGTACATACCCGGCCGCCACCATTTGACTGCCAGGCTGCAGGAACGCAGCAGGATCATCCGGCTCCATCCATTGTGGCGCATGGGCAATGGAGAAGATGGTGCCGATCAGGCTGTTAATTTCGGTGTTTGAGGAGCCATCCAGCGGGTCGAAGCTTACCAGGTATTTACCATCCGGGTGACAGGGCACCACGTCATCTTCCTCTTCTGAGGAAATCGCTTTTACATAACCCGACTCCTTAAGAATATCCTTAAGAATTTGATTTGAAATCACATCCAGTTTTTTTTGCGTTTCGCCCTGAACGTTTTCACTCAGAGTGGAACCCAAAACGCCCGCCAAAGCGCCCTGACTCACCCGAAACGAAATCTCTTTACAGCCCGCCAACAGTGTACGGATCAGCAAAATGAGTTCAAGCGGAGCGCCATCTTGTTGCATTTGTGAATTAAGTCTTTTCATGGTTTATGTAAGCCTTTTTTTCTATGTAGGGTATTGTCGCACTATACGGGTCGATAATGCTGGTTCTCTCCGTTGCCGCGTGGCAGCAATTGAACCTTGAGCATGATGCTCTGGTTAGATTGTAAACTGACTCACCCCTGAAAGGAAATCAGATGTTTAGGCAACACCGTGCGCATCTGGTAAAGTGTTCGGATATGAAATTAGCGCAGGAAAGTTAATGCACGTACACATTTTGGGAATTTGTGGCAGTTTTATGGGCGGTATCGCTGCAATTGCCAAATCGCTGGGACACACTGTCACAGGCTCAGACCGCAATGTTTATCCGCCAATGAGCACCCAGCTTGAGGCGCTCGGGATTACCCTTACCGAAGGCTATGACCCGGCTCAGTTTGAACCGGTACCGGACATGGTGATCATCGGCAACGCCATGTCGCGTGGCAACCCGGCCGTAGAATACGTGCTTGACCGCAACCTGCCTTATACCAGTGGCCCGCAATGGCTGCTGGATAACCTTCTCACCGACCGTTGGGTAATCGGACTTTCCGGCACCCATGGTAAAACCACCACGTCTTCCATGGTGGCCTGGATACTCGAATACGCCGGGCTTGAACCGGGCTTTTTAATTGGGGGAATTCCGCAAAACTTCGGTATCTCCGCCCGGGTGGGCAAAAGCCCGTTCTTTGTGATTGAGGCAGATGAATACGACAGCGCATTCTTTGATAAGCGTTCGAAGTTTGTTCATTATCGCCCACGCACTCTGGTAATGAACAATCTTGAGTTCGATCATGCAGACATTTTCGCCGATTTAGCTGCTATTCAAACACAGTTTCACCATTTAGTACGCACTGTACCCGCCACCGGCCTGGTACTTTCGCCCGACAGTGATGACAACCTTGCCGCCGTACTCGACAAAGGCTGCTGGAGTGAACAGCAATATCTTGGTCGCCACTGGCATGCCGAGCTGATTAATGCAGACGGTTCAGCGTTTAATGTGTTTTATCAGGACGAGCAGGTTGGCACGGTTAACTGGTCGCTGCTGGGTCAGCACAACGTTGATAATGCCCTGATGGCCATAGCGGCGGCCCATCATGCCGGTGTAACACTGCCGGAAGCCATTGCCGCATTGAGCGAATTTGTGAATGTTAAGCGGCGCATGGAAGTGCGCGGCTGCGTGAAAGATATCACCGTTTACGACGACTTTGCCCATCATCCTACCGCCATTAAAACGACCCTGGATGGTCTGCGTAAGAAAGTCGGCGATGCCCGCATCATAGGTGTGCTGGAACCCCGTTCCAACACCATGAAAATGGGAATTCATAAAGATGTGCTGGTCGACTCCTGGCAGGAAGCCAACGAGATATTATTGTTTGAACCGGATAATCTGGGCTGGTCTATGGCACAGCTGGCCAAGCACAGTCGTGCGCCCACACAGGTATTTCGTAGCGTAGATGCTATCATTCATCAGTTAGCGACTATGCTCCAGCCCGGCGATCATGTATTAATCATGAGTAATGGCGGTTTTGGTGGGATCCATAACAAGCTATTGGATGTATTAGCGGGTAAAGCCTGAGAGTTACCATGAAAAAAACCATCACCCTGGCAATCACCGGCGCATCAGGTGCGCCCTATGCACTTCGTTTACTGGAGCAACTGGTTGCGGCTCAATATGACGTATTTGTACTGATATCTTCTGCGGCTAAAGTGGTTTTTGCTACCGAAGAAGACCTCAAGATTCCGACTCAGCCCGAAGCAGCCAGTGCCTTTTTTACCGAGCGCTTCAACGCTACGCCCGGACAAATTCGGGTTTGTGGGAAAGAGGAGTGGTTTTCACCGGTAGCGTCTGGTTCTGCAGCCCCCAAACAGATGGTGGTATGTCCATGCTCTACCGGCTCACTGTCTTCCATCGCGGTAGGCGCTTGTGACAATCTGATTGAGCGTGCTGCAGATGTAGTACTTAAAGAGCGCGGGCAGCTGATTCTGGTAACCCGGGAAATGCCGCTATCGAGCATTCACCTGGAAAACATGCTCAAACTGTCACAAATGGGCGCTACTATCATGCCCGCCTCGCCCGGCTTTTATCATCAGCCCCAACAGATCAGTGATTTAATTGATTTTGTGGTGGCGCGTATACTCGACCATTTAGGCGTAGAGCAGTCATTGATGGAACGCTGGGGCTATCAAAACAAGTAACCCGACGGATTTATATTTGCAAAGGAAAATTAAAATGATAACACGCGCTAAAAACGCCCCTGTTGCACTGCTTCTCATAGCTTCATCAGTATTAAGCCTGCCAGCTTTTGGCTGGGGCCAAACCGGCCACCGCGTTACCGGCGCCATTGCCGAGCGCCACCTTTCTGCCGAAGCCAAACAGCAGATAGCAGCGCTGCTACCGCTCGAATCGCTCGCAGAAGCCTCCACATACCCTGACGATATGAAATCGAACCCTTCGGAGTTCTGGCAGAAGACCGCTTCCCCCTGGCATTACGTTACCGTTCCCGAGAGCAAGCACTACCATGAAGTAGAAGCCCCCAAAGAAGGCGATGCTTTTACTGCCTTAACAAAATTCCGCGCAACACTTGAAGACAGCAAGGCATCTAAAGCAGACAAACAGCTGGCATTGCGCTTTATTGTGCATATCATTGGCGACCTGCATCAGCCCCTTCATGCTGGGAACGGCACCGATCGTGGTGGTAACGATGTCAAAGTACGGTTCTTCTGGCAAGATTCCAACCTCCACCGCGTGTGGGATTCGCAAATGATTGGGCAGAAAGAGCTGTCTTATACCGAATGGACTGACTGGCTCGATAAAAAGATCACAGCGCAAGACATAGAAGCCTGGCACTCAACCGATCCAGAAGTGTGGATCACCGAGAGCACTAAAATCCGTGACACCATCTATCCCGAAGATGCCAACCGCATGGCCTATGATTATCTTTACGATCATATCCCCACCGCAAAACGTCGCCTGCAGCAGGCCGGCATCCGCATTGCGCACTATCTGAATGAAGTGTTTGCCAAATAAACGCAGGCGCTCAGAAGCCAAATTAATGCTTATCTGAGCGTCTTATTAACGCTCTGTGGCCACACACTCCAGATTATCAAGCACAATCTTTTGGCCCGTTGCATTATTACTCAGCAGGCACAGCGTGCCTTTTTTATATAAGGTGAACGCGTAAGCCTGATTGTTATGGCGGCCTTCAACGGGTCTCCCCAAACTATCCAGGTGCTCTCGTCGCTCGATGGTCACTAACGAAGAGTTTGTGAACACATCGTCAGCCAGCGTGACTTTGGTTCCACCAAACCAATCACTAATTACCCTCTCTATCTGCACTTTCTGCTGATTGGTCAGGCTTTTCACCGTGGCAGGATAAAGCTCATTATCACTCGTTTGTGCGCAGCCACTGGCTAATACCAGTGACGCACAGGCCCAAAGCCGGATTAGCTTTTGCATTACTCTTGCTCCGTAACAATCGGCTCATTGATTTTGTTTTGCAAAATGAGTCGTTCCTTGAGGGCGAATGGATTTTCAATAGCCAGTGAAGACTCCGAACTCTGTGCATTAACCGCATCAGGTGACACCGGTGCAGGACTGACAGGCTGAGGGCAGGACCCGGTTTCCGCATATGCCAGTGCCGTTGAAAGCATGCCTTCAGCAGGATCGCCCAACGGCTGGCTAAAGTCATCGTCTACAGCACAACCAGGTACCTCATAGCCATAGTTAGGCGTTTCGGTAGGAATAAAGCCATCGGCATAATCACCAAACCCTTTGTAATTTATACCCTGAAACTGAATGGAGAAATAGGTAGTACCGCAGTTGTCAGTCGGATAAAAGCCATAGGGCTTGCCGCAGGTGGTTGAGCCTATCTGGACAACTTCTACGTCGATCCCACGCAGAGCATTGATAACTGACTCACTCGCTGAGCAAGACGCACCGGTGGTCAATACGAATACCCGGGTTAATGACAGGCTGGGTAGCACCGCGCTGAGTAAACGGCCGGCATTATAGTCTATTTCATTGCTGTAAAAGGGCGTGGGCTGAATAACACTGCCGGTAACCGGATCCCTGTTTGGCGATTTATCATTGAATTGCAAGGTTTCAAAATAAGCATTGTTGGTCTGGGCAGGCCCCGCCACCATGTAAGACAGCTGAGATGCCAGCGCCAATAAGCCGCCGCCGTTATAACGCAGGTCAATAACCAGTTCGGTGACGTTCTCATCAATAAATCCATCAAAAGCGTCAATCAGGTCATACTGGGCGGTTCGGATAAAGGTATTGAACTGAAAATATCCGGTTTTGCCGGCAGGCGTATCCAATACCTGAACGTGCTGCACCGGTGATACCTCGACATCTGCAGAAGTCACATCCACTGCCAGTTCATCACCATTAACGAGTTCAAACACAAAACGGGTAGTGGTGCCATTATCACTGGGGAATAGCGCTGCGTTTAGCGCTTCGATATCGGAATTATTGTTGGTATTGACAAAGTCTATACCATTCACCAGCTTTACTGACGCGCCCCTTGGGATGCCAGCTAAATCAGCAGGTGAGCCTGGTTCGGCAAATCTGACCACTAACTCTCTTGGCGAGGTATTTCGCACAAACTCCCAGTCGAATCCATAACCTGAAGCAACACCACTTTGGGTCAGTTCATTGTATTCATCGGTAGGTTGATAAAAATGGAAATTATCTTTTGGCGTACCGCTTGGCGTGGTCGCGGTCGTCTTTAACTGGTCAAAATATCCCAACACCGAATAATTAGCCGGATTGTTATCCTCTACTTCGTCGTACCAGAGGTAGGTTTCATTAGTCCAGCTACGCAGCCAGAGTTTTTCCTCTAAACTACTGCCAGCCGCATCGGGGTACTGTTGGCCGGTAAAAGGATCAACACCGGTTCGTGGCGATTCGCACTTCGCCTCCAGCGATGATGCTGATGCAAAAACGCCTGGTTGCCAGGATGGCCCGGTCGGTGTAGGTGTTGGCGTGGGTGCTGGACCCGAAGAATTGGAGCTGCCACCGCAAGCTGATAATCCTGATACCGAGATTGCTGCGACGATGACTGCCGCTAATTTAGATAAGCGCATAATTGCCTCCCTGGCACTTATTATTTTCTGTCGTACTGTATTTTAACTGTATCGAAGGTGATAACAATTAAAATCATTATGGCTGACAACTGTACCATTTAATTGAATTCAAGGGTATCCAAATCGCCTGAAAACAGTCAGTTACCAGACTAGTCCGGTTTAGCAGTTGTCACACCGGCTTTCTTCTCAAATAGCCCTGTCCCTATAGAGCCATTATGACTTGAAAAGAGCGCCGGTGGTAAATATCAACCGAAGATAACAGCGCCTAATAATAGGAGAGCTTTTCCGATTTTCCGGCAAAAATGCGATACACCAGCACGGTATAGGCTAAAATGCAGGGCACTACCACAACCGCCCCCACCAGCAGAAAACGCAATGAGTTGCCATCGCTGAGCACATCCATAAACGCCAGCTTTCCTGGCACCACGTAAGGGTAATAACTGATCCCAAACGCAGCGAAGCATAAGCCAAAAATCAACAAGGCAATAGCAAAGGGTAACCATTCACCTTTACCGCCAGCGGCGGGCAGTTTTTTAAGTACCACACTGCATAGTAATAACAGGGCAAAGCAGGTCAGCGGGATAGTCATTAACACCCAGCCTACCGGGCTTTCCAGCCACAGCACCCGCACTTCATCATGCAAGGTAAGGTTAAGCAAACTGACAGCCAGTATACCGCTGGCCAGCACCAGCAGGCAGCGCTTAGCCCAGTAAAAGGCTTTGGCCTGTAAATCCCCTTCCGATTTGAGGATCAACCAGCAGGCGCCGATAAACGCATAAGCGGCAGTGACCCCAAAAGCGGCCAGTAAGGCAAAGCCCTGGGCATAGATATCGGTTCGCAAACCGGTAACCCAGATACCCAGCATGTAGCCCTGGGATAAGGTGGTGAGTATTGAGCCGTATTTAAAGCAGGTATCCCACCTGGGCTTTTTGTTCTGAGGTACTTTAGCGCGAAAATCAAAAGAGACGCCACGCAGAATAAGCCCCAGTAACATAAAGGTGGCCGGTAAATACAGTGTTTGCAGTATTTGGCTATGAGCCTCGGGAAAGGCAATCAGCAAAATGCCCACCGCCAGCACTAACCAGGTTTCGTTGGCATCCCAGTAGGGGCCGATGGAGGCTATCATGTCGTCTTTAAACTGTTCATTACGAGGTGGAAACAATACCCCTACGCCCAGGTCGTAGCCGTCGAGAATGGCATATAACAATACCGCGAGTGCCAACAATCCCAGATAGATATTGCCCAGCGCGGTAACAGAAAGTGATTCAAATGGCATGTCTGGCTCCTAGGCGTTGCTGCTGGCTATATCGAGTTTATTGGTGTGTCGTTCATCAGCATCTCCCTTGCTTATTTCCTCTATACCCACAGACTTGCGACACATCAGTGTCAACGTGCGGATATAAGCGACCATCAACACTGCATAGATCACCGCGTAAAGGGTGAATGACAAGCCGATATTCTGAGGTGGCAAACCCGTGACGGCATCAGCGGTACGCAAAACGCCGCTGACCAGGTAGGGCTGACGACCTACTTCGGTGACATACCAGCCGGCCAGGGTTGCCACCCAGCCACTAAAGCTCATAGCGATAAACAGCTTGCCTAACCAGTCGGGTAATTCACCCCTACGAAACAGATAATAAGCACCCGCCCAGGCGGCAAACAGCATGAGTACGCCCATACCAACCATCACCCTGAAAGAGTAAAACACCGGCGCTACAGGCGGATGCTCGCCGCGAAATTCATTTAAACCTTTAATTTCACCATCCAGCTCATGGGTAAGGATGAAACTGGCCAGATTAGGAATGGCAAGCTCGGCATGGTTGGTTCGCTCCTGTTCGTCGGGAATAGCAAATAACAGTAGCGGTGCGCCTTGCTCGGTTTCCCAAACCCCTTCCATCGCTGCCACTTTTTGTGGCTGATGCTCAAGCGTGTTCAAGCCGTGCATATCACCGGCCAGAATTTGTAACGGAATTAACACTGCCGCTGTATAGGTGGCCGTTTTAAGGGCCAGCTTCGGGGCAATCTTGTTATCACCGATAAGTAAACGATAGGCCGATAATCCCGCAATTAAAAAGCTGGCAGTGAGTCCGGAAGCCAGCAACATATGGCTGAACCGATAAGGGAAAGAAGGATTAAAAATGATGGCCGACCAATCTTTAGCGTAGATTACCCCATCAATGACTTCGTGCCCCTGAGGGGTGTGCAACCAGCTGTTGAGTGACAGGATCCAGAAGGCTGATAACGTGGTACCTGCAGCCACCACAAAGGTTGCCAGCGTGTGTAACCAGTTAGGCACCCGGCGCATACCAAACAGCATAATGCCCAGAAAAGTCGCTTCCAGGAAAAATGCGGTAAGCACTTCATAGCCCAGCAGCGGGCCGGCGATATTACCGGCTTTTTCCATAAAACCCGGCCAGTTGGTGCCGAATTGAAAAGACATGGTCACGCCCGACACAACGCCTAATGCGAAGGTAAGGGCAAATACCCGTACCCAGAAACGATAAATCCGCATCCATACCGGATGCCCACTCAGGTTTGAGCGCAGTTTAAAATAAAATAAGAACCACCCCAGCGCGATAGTGATGGTAGGAAAGAGAATATGAAAACTGATGTTCAGGGCAAACTGTAGCCTGGACAGTAACAATGCATCCACAATGGGCTCCTGGTTAGTTAGATTTGGCTGGCAGAAGCTTGTCTTTAAGCTCAAGAATGCGGCCAACCCCGGCGCCGAGTTTCATTAAGGTGTCGAGCTTTTCCGGGCCCAGGTTCTGTAATTCCTGAGACCAGGCTGTCACCGACTCGAGTAGATCGTGTATTTCATTTAAGCGGGCCTGAACGGCAATGTCTTTTTCACCGCTTGGTGTGTCCATCATCAAATCGCGCAGCAGCGACATGGTAGGGTCGATCTCCCGCTTACGGCGTTCCTCGAACACCCGGTTAGCCAGCACCCAGATAGTGCCCGCCGGAACGAAAAACTCCTTCCGTTCACCCGGTACATGATGTTGCTTAATAAGCTGCCATGATTGCAGCTCTTTAAGACCCATACTGGTGTTCCCTCTTGAGATACTTAACGCGTCAGCAATTTCCTGCGCAGACAATGGCTCTTCATTTAATACGATGAGCGCGAGAATTTGACCAACTGTGCGGTTAAATCCCCAACGATTGCCCATTTCCCCAAAATGCATAACAGCAGAAGTGACCAGCGGTGACATGTTCATTTTTATCTTCTAAAGTTTCAGTAATTTCTGAAAATTTAGATCGAACTTTGATTCAGATCAATATTTACTGCTGCTAATGAGTTGCACTCAATGGAACGCTAATAAGTGAGAAGTAGGGAAAAACGGATGAGTAGCCAGGCGAAACTGACCACCAGGTAAAGCAATGACCAGCCGACTAATCGACCTAACGGACTTTATTCCAAAGATTTTGATTTTTCTTAAACGAAAAATAGTCTGCCGGTTCCCAGAAGGCAGGGATCAGATCGTCAACAGCTTCCGGCGAGAAGTTACCGGACAACTGACTCATAATTTCCATGAGTCGCTCCCGACCGATGCGCATTAACTTTTTGCGATTCGCCGGGAAAAACAGATTGCTGGACTTTTTGATGACTTCGTCGCTACCAGAGCTAATGTAAGAAAGGTTTCTGGTGACCGGGCGCCCTACGGGCTCGGCAGGATGGGGCGGGTTTAAACGCGTCACAATAGCGCATTCGTACTGCTCCCGGTCGATGCCCTTTTCATTGCGCGGAATATAGGTCACGCCAAAACCAAGAGGGAAATATCCCACAATCTGCACAAATGCCTTGGCTAACTCAGCGTTAAGTGCGCCCTTTTTGGCCAGCTGTTCGATAAACACATAGCCTTTAGGCAGGTTTTTCCTGGAAAAATCCGGTTTGGTTGATAACACAATAGACGTGTAAATTTGCGGTATTTTTATCAGTTCCCCCACCCCGTTTTTAGACAAATAAGTGTCTTTCATCAGGGTCTGCATAAAGCCGTTAAGGGCGGTATGGCGCTGCACAAAACGATCCCGCTCGGCTTTGTCGTTGCCAATATAACGCGGCATCCCCAACCCATTTTTCAGGTATTCCAGGGTTTGGGTAAAATTAATTTTAAGCAACTGTTTACGGCTAGGCTCATCCAGCACGCGAAACTCATCCAGTTTATTGTCTTCGCCATGCAAAATAGACAGGGCCTCAGGTGACTGTAAGCCTATGTCCTGCAACAGGGCGCAGCTAATGATGGGAATGGCCACTTCTTGCTGCCACTTTTCATGATGTTCACGGTCGCCCTTAAAGCGTAATACCGAATCTTTAAGATAACGCAGATAACGGTTGTTGTGCACATCCATGTCGTGCACCTTATCCACCAGCCTTAAAGCCAGAACGGCTTTATAAAGTGGCTTTAAACGTTGGTGCAGGCTCGCAAAATTGCGTTCTGGTCCACGGGTGATGAGCATCAGGGTACCGAGAAATTTGGAGCTTAACATCTGGGTATCTTCAAAACTTTCGCCTTCGCACAGGCTAATCAGCTGACTGGCCACCGAATGCAGTCGCTCTACACGCCGATAGCGACCATCTTCGTGGGAGGCGGATATGTCTTTGATCTGCTTTCGCAGTTGCTCGGCTTTTGCCTGACCTTTTTTCTGCTGTTCTGCACGGGTAAGCTGCTTCTGTAACTCTGCGAGTGCTGACTGCCGGGCACTGCCCTCTGCAAAATATTGTCTGGCGTCACTGTAAACCGACTCCAGCCGATCGTCTTTAGGATAAACCTCTTCGATAAGCTGCTTAACTTGCAGAGTATAGTTGTTGTCAGGGAGTTCAAACTTACTCACTGTAAACCTTATTTTGTTTTTGCTTTCAACATGGTAGTCGTGGCGCGTTAAAGCCACCAATAATCATTTACAGCTCCCTGTACAGCTCAGAGACATCATCCGTGAACCGTATGTTATCGCAAGACAAACGGAATTTAGGTATTTATATTGATACCCACAGTATACTAAAGGTTAAGATTTTTGCCCGCAGCGGATAGCCGGGTGAACGAGCTGAATTCACCCAGGATGTGGTGTTTTTTCAGCTCTATAGAATGAAGTTTTTCACGCCGAACGAGGACATTACCTGTAAGGCAGCTCGGCCTGTAGAGGTGGCTATGCCACCGGCTTAATCAATATCGAGCGGCTCTGGTGAGAGTATAACGCCGGTACTGTCGGCATACAGATGATCCTCCGGCAGAAAGGTTACCCCACCAAAATTAACCGGCACATCAATATCACCAGTGCCCTGGCTGTCGGCATTCACCGGAATAGAATTAACCGCCAGAATACCGAGGTCAAAATCAGACAGGCTGTCGACTTCGCGAACACAGCCATAGCACACGATGCCTTCCCAATTATTTTCTACTGCCAACTGCGCAGATTCAGCATCAAACAACGCCCGGCGCAGCGAGCCACCACCGTCGATTAATAGTACTTTGCCATCGCCCGGTTCGGTGAGTACCCGGTCGATTAATTCCCTGTCTTCAAAACACTTCACGGTGGCAATTTCTCCACCAAAGGAATATCGACCGCCATAACTGGTGAAAATGGGATCGACCACATCCACGTTATCGGCGAATAAATCACATAACTCAGAAGTGTTATAGTCCATGTTTGTACCCTGTTGGTAAGCTAGGTTTTCGGGTTTTAGCATAGCACTCTAACAGTGATAACGCCTAGCGCAGAAATTGATTTTACTCACAAAAAATTTGATTTCGCTCTAACCTCCTGCCTTTGCCAGCCGCTGTCATAAACCTTTAGCAAAACTGTCACTTGTGTTTCACGAACACTTTTTAACCTGATAGCGTTGATGAAAAGGAGCCGCGTGGGATGGGCCTGAAAAATTTAACCAAATACGATACTGCAATCTTTCACTGGTTGTACGATCTGACCAAGCACCGCGATTGCCGGGCTATTGTCTGGTTGTCACGCACCGGTGATGGTTACCTGTATTTTGTTATTGGCCTGCTGCTGATGTGCTTCGAACCTGAGCACGGTGAGATTTTTCTCTACACTGCACTGATGGCGTACGGCCTTGAGCTACCAATTTATGTGGTATTAAAAAAGGCGCTTAAACGTCCTCGCCCGTGCGACTTTCTGGCAAACCTGACCGCTCACGTAACGCCGTCTGATAAATTCAGCCTGCCGTCCGGTCACACCGCTGCGGCCTGGTTAATGGCTACTATCATCGCGTTTTACTACCCTTCTTTCGCACTGCTTGCCTACACCTGGGCGAGCCTGATTGGCTTGTCCCGCATATTGCTGGGCGTGCACTACCCTACAGATGTAATTGCTGGTGCCTTGCTGGGCCTCACCATTGCCCAACTGAGTCTGACTATTCTGGTTTAACATGAAAATACTCTATGGCGTACAAGGTACCGGCAACGGTCACATTGCCCGTGCCCGGATTATGGCTGCGGCCATGGCTGAGCGTGATGACATTGACGTAGATTTTGTTTTTTCTGGTCGCGCGGCCGATGACTATTTCGACATGGAATGTTTTGGTGAGTATCGCACGTTCAGCGGTCTGACTTTTGCCACCCGCAAGGGGCAGGTTAGTCAGTGGGAAACGCTGAAAAACGCTAAACCATTGCAGTTATACCGGGATATCCGACAACTTGATGTGAGCAGTTACGACCTGTTGCTGAACGACTTTGAACCCGTTACCGCCTGGGCCGCCCGGCGTCAGGGGCTCCCCTCGATTTCGGTGAGTCATCAGGCGGCTTTCAGTCACGATATTCCCCGCGCCAGTGAGCATTTTACTGATAAGCTTATCTTGCGCAGTTTTGCCCCCACTGACATTCAGTTAGGCGTGCACTGGTTTCACTTTGAAAAACCCATAGTACCGCCATTTATTACAGATAAACCGGCGCCGCACCCGGCTAACAGCCACACGCTGGTATACCTGCCTTTTGAAGAGCTCGACGATATTCAGTTGCTGCTGGAGCCGCTCACCGAGCAACACTTTGTGTGCTTTCACCCCAAGGTGAAACAGCAACACACGCAAGGGCACATCGAATGGCACCCGCCTTCTAAGCCGGGCTTCCGCCATGCTCTGCAACATTGCTCCGGTGTGATCAGCAACGGCGGTTTTGAACTGGCCAGTGAATCACTGCAGCTGAAAAAGAAACTGCTGGTAAAACCCCTGAACGGCCAGTTTGAACAACTCTCTAACCTCAAAACCCTGATGTCACTGGGCCTCTGTCAGCCCCTTTACCAACTCGATACGGATACCGTGGAAGAGTGGTTACTGGAGCCGGCCAGTGAAGGGTTGCAGTTCCCCGACGATCCAACCCCTATGCTCGACTGGATTGTGGCCGGTGACTGGCACAACACCAAACCGCTGTGCGAAGCACTGTGGAAACAGGTAAATTTTGGTCCAAAGACCCGTGAACGTTTGATGTCACTTGCATTTTAATCTCCCTCTGCGATGATATCGGCACTTTTTATTTGGGGAGTGAGTGCGTGGCAAAACGTGTTGCATTATTACTGGTGTTGTTACTGAGTATTTCGGCCTGTGGATACCGCGGCGTCTTATATTTACCGGAGCAACCGCCGGCCAGTGATAGTGAACCTGCTGACGACTCGACTCCTGATACATCCGGAGATTCTCGCTAGTGGACTACTTCAGTTACAAAAACCAATCGCTGCACGCTGAAGACATTGACGTAAAGGTGCTGGCCGCCCAGTACGGCACCCCGTTATACGTGTATTCACGTGCCACCCTCGAGCGTCACTGGCACGCCTTTAACGATGCGCTGGGCGATCATCCGCACCTGATTTGCTACGCGGTAAAAGCCAACTCCAATATTGGTGTGCTGAGCGTACTGGCTAAACTGGGTTCTGGATTCGATATCGTTTCAGGCGGCGAACTTGCCCGTGTTATTGAGGCCGGCGGCGACATGAGCAAGGTAGTGTTCTCTGGCGTGGGTAAAACCCCGGAAGAGATCGAGTTTGCCCTGCAACAAGGTATTCACTGCTTTAACGTAGAATCGGAGCCGGAGCTTGAGCGTATCAATGCGGTAGCCGGTAAGCTGGGCAAAAAGGCACCTATCTCGCTGCGCATTAATCCCGATGTGGATGCTAAAACTCACCCGTACATTTCTACCGGTTTAAAGGCCAATAAGTTTGGCATTGCCCGTGAGCGTGCCGTAGAGGTATATAGCCTGGCAGCCAGCCTGGAACACCTTAACGTGGTAGGTATGGACTGCCATATTGGTTCACAGCTTACCGAAACCGGCCCTTTTGTGGATGCGCTGGACCGCTTACTGGAACTGGTGGATGAACTGTCGGCCAAGGGCATTGAAATCAGTCACCTCGACGTTGGTGGTGGTCTGGGTGTTACCTACAAAGATGAAACACCGCCGCACCCGAAAGAGTACGCCAAAGCCATTGCAGCAAAGATGGCCGGTCGCGAGCACTTAACGCTGATCATGGAGCCAGGGCGCGCTATTGCCGCTAACGCCGGCATCATGCTTACCAAGGTAGAGTTTGTAAAAGAAGGCGAGGATAAAAGCTTCGCCATTGTGGATGCGGCCATGAATGATCTCATTCGCCCGTCGCTCTACTCGGCCTGGATGTCGATTATTCCGGTAGATGAAAACCCGGCCCACAAACCCCATGTGTATGATGTGGTTGGCCCAATTTGCGAGACCGGTGATTTTATTGGTAAAGACCGCGAACTGGCGATTGCCCCGGGCGACCTCCTGGCGGTACGTAGCGCCGGTGCTTACGGGTTTGTAATGGCTTCTAATTACAATACGCGCTGCCGCCCGGCAGAGTTACTGGTAGATAAAAGCGATGTTAATGTGGTCAGAGAAAGAGAAAATCTAAAAGATCTCTGGAAAGGTGAGCATAAAGTTACGTAAACTAGAGCTATTCTAATAAGTCCTGTTGCGCTAAAACCCGTTGTTGTTTGTTGGGTTATTGTGATGAATACCACATCACCTTCTCTGCCATAACAACACCGGGTACCAAATAAAAATAGTCAGCAACACTTAAATAAACAGGCCCAGGATGCTGGTAAACTTTTCTAAAATGCACGGTCTCGGCAATGACTTCATGGTTATTGATAATGTGACCCAAAATGTTTTTTTCTCTCCGGAGAAAATCCAGCAGCTTGCCGACCGCAATTTTGGTATTGGGTTCGATCAACTCCTGATGGTTGAGCCGCCATACGATCCTGATCAGGATTTCCACTACCGTATTTTTAACGCCGACGGCTCAGAAGTGTCGCAATGCGGTAATGGGGCGCGTTGCTTTGCGCGCTTTGTAAAGCTCAAAGGTTTAATCAACCGCAACAAGATTCTGGTGAGCACCAAAGCCGGCAAGATGATCCTGTATCTCGAAAAGGACGGTCAGGTAACGGTAAACATGGGGGTACCGAATTTCACCCCGGCAGAAATCCCGTTAAAGGCTAACAAAGAAGAAAAAACCTATATTATTCGGGCCGACGATAGCACCCACTTTTGTGGTGCGGTCTCCATGGGTAATCCCCATTGCGTGCTGGAGGTTGACAACACCGAAAGCGCCGATGTGGAAACGGTCGGGCCACAACTGGAGCGCCACGAGCGTTTTCCTGAAGGGGTTAACGTGGGCTTTATGCAGCTATTGTCGGCCGAACACATTCGCCTCAGAGTATTTGAACGTGGTGCCGGAGAAACCCTGGCATGTGGTAGCGGAGCATGCGCAGCAGTTGCAATAGGACAAATACAAGGTAAATTAGGGAAAGACGTTCGGGTGGATTTACCTGGCGGGCGCTTACGCATCCGCTGGCAAGGGCCGGGAAGCCCATTAAAAATGACCGGACCGGCTGAGCATGTATACGACGGAACAATAAATATATGAATGAACTATCAGGTCAGGCCAATACAACACTGCAGTTTGATACCGACTTTCCTGAGGTAGGCGAGTTGACTGCCGAACAAGTGAGTCAGTATCTGGTCGAGAACCCTGATTTTTTTATTCAGCATCCGAGTATTTTGGAAGCGCTGCAAATCCCCCACCTGCAAAAAGGCAGCGTGTCCCTGGTAGAATTACAAAGTGAGCAGCTACGCAAAAAAGTGCGCCTGCTCAACTATAAACTCAGTCAGTTAATTAGCATTGCCAAGCAAAACGAAAAAATTTACCGCGCCTACGCCGATTTAAATCTGCGCCTGTTAACCTGCAAAGATGTCGGCGAAATGCTACTTAAACTGCAGGAAACCCTGCAGGATGAGCTGGGACTGGCGAGTGTCGAACTTAAGCTGTTTAAAGGCGCCAATGCGTTGCCAGAATTGCAGCAACGGCTGTTTATGGAAAAGCGTTTTAAACAGGGGCCTTACTTTTTTGGCCGTCTCAGTCAGCATGAAAAACAACTGTTGTTTGGCAACGAAGTCGCCGAATCCGTGGCTTTGATCCTGCTTGGTGAGAACCGCAATTTAGGCGTGCTGGCCGTTGGCAGCCGTAGCGCCGACCACTTTACCCCCGATATGGACACCCTGCTGCTAAACCAGCTACGCGAAGTGCTCAATGTTGTTCTGCCCGAGAAACTGCGTTACTGATGAGTGCATCGGCAGCCGACACTCCTGTATCGCTGGCGCCGGACTGCGAACACTGGCTGAGCAAGTTTATTGATTACCTGCGTTACGAACGCGGCCTGTCTGATCACACCATAAAAAATTACACCCGACAGCTTGAACAGATTGCGCTGAGTCTGGAGCTGGCGAGCTGGCAGCAACTGAACCAGGCCGCGGTAAAAAAAGCCGTCGCCATTGCCCGCAAACAAAACCTCGGCGCTCGCAGCACTGCGCTACGCTTATCTGCACTGCGCACATTTTGTAAATATCTGTTGCGCCACCAGATTATCGGCACCGATCCGGTAGAAGGCATTTCCGCCCCCAAAGCAGAAAAGCCCCTGCCCAAGCAAATGTCGGTGGACGATATGTCTGCATTGCTAAATGAGTCGGATGATGAAGAGATTGTTATCCGCGACCAAGCCATGTTTGAACTGATGTACGGATGTGGTTTACGCCTCAGTGAGCTTACTTCGCTGGAGCTTGAGCACATTACCGGTGACCGTCAGTTACGCGTAACAGGTAAAGGCAACAAGCAACGCCTGCTGCCCATTGGCCGTAAAGCCTGGCAGGCCTTGCAGCGCTGGCTGGCCATTCGCAGTCATTGGGGCGCGGGCCTGGATGACGCAGTATTTATCAGCCGTCAGAAGCGACGGATATCCAATCGTCAGGTAGGTAACCGCCTCACGGAAATGGCGCGGCGGCAAACCCTCAACCAGCGCATTAACCCGCACAAATTGCGCCACTCTTTTGCTACCCATGTGTTGGAGTCGAGCGGTGATTTACGTGCAGTACAAGAGTTATTAGGCCACGCAAATCTGTCGACCACTCAGGTATACACTCATCTGGATTTTCAACATTTAGCCAAAGTGTATGATACAGCCCACCCTCGCGCCCGTAAGAAGAAAGATTAAACAGCCAGTCAGGAATTTTTGATGCAATGTTACCGCCCGGTTTCGCCGGTTAAAGCTATGACCTTTGATTTAGACGACACCCTGTACGATAACGAGCCTATCATTGCAGGCGCTACCCAGGCCCTGAACAATCGTATTGCCGAGCTCTACCCGGCCGCAGCCGCGCTACCACCAGCACAATGGGCCGCTATTAAACGCGACTTGATTAAAGGCAACCGGGGATTAGCTTCGGACATGGGCCGATTACGCTACGAAACCTTGTATCACGGACTGGCTGCAGAGAAGTTAGACTACGACCAGCGGCACCAGGCTGCACAATCGTTGTTTGATTATTTTTACCATGCCCGCAGCGACTTTGCTGTAAACGAAGAGGTCAGAGAGGTACTGACTGCACTGGCCGCAAAAGTCCCGTTAATCGCTATAACCAATGGCAATGTGGACACGGTACAAATAGGTATTGATGAATTCTTTACCGCCACGTACCACGCCAGCCTGAGTCGCCCCAGCAAGCCCCACCGCCATATGTTTGATGAAGCGGCACAAACCTTAGGACTTGCGCCACACGAGATCCTCCATGTGGGCGACAACCTCGAAAAAGACGTACTTGGCGCACATCAGGCCGGCTTACAAACCGCCTGGATTGCAGTAAACCGCCCCATGGATCTGCGTCAGGAAGACGTAAGCGTGTTACCCAGTGTTCATCTGCACAGCCTGGCGGAATTACTGTGGTTTGTTGCCTGACAACATCTACCCCCAACCAAGACTAATTGGAAGCTACCATGCAGATCATTCAACACAGCGAAGACCTGATCACAGCCACCGGCACCATGCGCAACTATATTTATCGCCCGGCCAGTGAGCAACGCTATCCGGCCATCGTGTTCTACTCTGAAATATTTCAGCACACCGCGCCCATCGCTCGCTCGGCAGCGCTCATGGCAAGCCACGGTTTTGTGGTAATCGTGCCGGAAGTCTTCCACGAGCTGAATCCCAGAGGTACGGTACTTGGCTATGATGACGAAGGCAAAGACAAAGGCAATAACGACAAATGGCAAAAGCCGTTAACCAGTTACGACACAGACCTCGATGCCATTATCGAGCACTGCAAAGCCGCGCCCTATTGCACCGGCGCCGTAGGGGCCATGGGCGTTTGCCTTGGCGGTCATTTGGCTTACCGGGCCGCGATCAATCCGGCGGTGGCGAGTGCCTTTTGCCTGTATGCCACAGACATCCACAGCAATACCCTGCCTGCCAGTAATGAAGACCAGAGCTTCCATCGCATGGCTGATATTCAGGGCGAAGTGTACTTTGTGTGGGGCAAACAAGACCCTCACGTGCCCGCCGAGGGTCGTTTGAAGATTTATCAGCAATGCCTGGCCAGCGGCCTTAATTACCAGTGGCAGGAAGTCAATGCCGTGCACGCCTTTATGCGCGATGAAGGCGAGCGCTATGACGGCGCACTGGCATTACAGATGTATCAGCAAGCCGTGCAGTTTTTTCAGCGAACCTTAAATATTTAGGTAATTCCCAGTCATAGTCGGTGCCCATTCTGGTGCCGGCTCATCGGGTTTCTCCGGCTTTTTCTCCATGGCTGAGCTTTTGAAACAACCAGCCAATCCCAACCAGACTTAAACCCAGCCCGATAAACGAGACTGCGCGATAAAGCCCTTCAAGGTGGGCCATATCAACCAGAAATGCTTTGACGATCACCAGAGCCAGCACGCCAAAGCCGATATTACGAAGTCGCAGTTGCGCCTTATACTGGCTTAAAAATATCATGGCAGTGGCCAGTAACAACCAGACAATTGAATAGGTATATAGCTCAGCCTGTTCGAGGCCCCCGCTTAACTTAAGTGCGCCCCCGTTATAGGCGCCGCGGATAACGCCATTGATATAAAAGCAACTCAGTATTCCACTCAGTGCATAAAGAAAAGGTAGCGACCTGACTGGTGTGAAACCCAGCCGCGCAACAATTAGCAGGATGACAGCCGGGATAGCCCACAATATCAATAACCAGTTAATCAGCAGTCTGCTACCCGTGTCGACGGACTGAATAAACGGATTACTGAGCACAGAAATATCAAAATGAAGCAGTCCGGCCCCACCGCCAGTAACAAGCCAAACCCCTGATAAAGTCGAGTAGCTTTAAGGGCTAATCTGGCACGCCACCAGTAAACAGCCGACAGAATAAGCCAGTTTAGAGCCAACAGAGCTGCTTCTGTGAAGCTCAGATCGATAAAGTCAGGATAGTGCCCTACGAGCCAGAAAGTGGTTTCTGTGGTGACAAAGAGGGCCAGTACATGCAAAAAGGCCCCTTCTAACCAGCGCTTAAACTCTTGTGACTCGTTGTAGGCGCGGCTAAACCACAAAATGCCCAGCACCAGCGGATAGATTACCAGCGTCCAATGCACGCCTAGTATTTGTTGCCCCGCATAAGTATCCAACCACGGTGCAAAGGTGAGACGCACTGCCACTACCATAAGTGCCGCTTTAAACAACCAGTCTGGTAGATGTACCCTGAGCTTCCAGCTCAGGTAGCTCATAACAGCAATCTGAATGGCAATAGCCAGGGTTAGGCTGGCGGCGTCAAGCAACATGGTCATGCACAGGGTAATAGATGTATTAGCCAGGATACTTAAGGTTACCTGCACTAAAGTGTTGGTTACCCTGCTGGCGATAACAGAACTGCCAATCGCAATCACAGCCAGTTGAATCGCCCAAACCGGATAAAGAAACGCGCTTGCCTCGGCTGCTGCCAATGCGAAACTTAATGCAAACATACTCATCGGGCCGAGCACTAACAGCAATAAATACGCCGGTCGTTGCCATAACCGGTACATCAGGCCACTGTATACCAGTGTTGCCCAGGCTGCCAGCTGGGCAAACAGGTAGTTATCCTGAAACGGGAACAGGTTGTCAGAGTAATCCTGGGCACCAGGCATTCGGATAAACACAAATAGCAGAAATCCAAGTCCCAGGAAGGCCCAACTATCCAGCGCGCTATACCGGGCTGGAACCACCCAAAACAGTGCACATAGGGCCACCGCGCTGATTAACAGGTGATGTGGTGAGCCCTGTGCAGCGAGAAACCCGGCCAGCGCCAGCACAGGCAGCACAACACCAAGGTGTTCTTTGCGAGGCATCAACAACGTTCTAAAGGGCAGGCTTTTGGTCATGGTAGCGCGTAAACTCCATCCCATCAGATCGGATAAAACAAATAAATAAGCACTCACCAGGGTAAACAATAATAAGGCATAGAAGTGACTTTGACCGGCCATTAAAGTGGCCATGACCAACCAGCCAAAATTGGCGAGAAAACTCAGCCACCATAAACGCATTTGACGAACGCTTTGCGCAACCCAGATGGCTGAAACCGAAACGAAAGCCGTATAAAGTAATAATGCTGCCACATTCCCGGAGTCAGTATTAACCAAAGCCGGCACCGCATAAGCGCCTGTCACGCCTATCCAGGCCAACAACGGGCCAAACCTTAATGCCAACGTCGCTGAAACAAGGGATACAATGGCCAACAAGCCAAAGGCCAGTTGCGCCTGGATAAAATCGTAGTAGTCGTAAGCCACCAGCACCATCGCAAAGCAGGTAATAACACCACCACTGGCAAGTGCCGCACAAACATACGGAGAGTGGATATGAAAACGCTCCCGGCGACGGAAGAGATAGTCTGCCGCGACTACCAAACTCACACCGAACACGGTACCCAGGATCACTCTGAGCTGTGGAGATAACAATCCGGCTTCAATGGAATAGCGGGCCAGAAATATGCCCCCATTGCCAATACCAGGCCGCCAAGCCACAGCAAGCCATTGCCCTTGATAAACTGGTCAAAATTAAACGAACCGCTCTTTTGAGTAGCAGACGGCGATTTTGTTTTTTCGGACGCGCTTATGGAAACGGCTGCTGAGAATGGTTTTACTGGACTTGCAGAAGCCTTTATCGGGCTTGCAACAGTCTCGGGAAGGCGGTCTTCCTGACCGGCATTTGTTTCAGACGGCTCAATAGACTCCGAAGCGGCACGTTGACTGGATATTAAACTGTTAAGGCGGCCAATCTGGCGCGCCTGTAAGTTGATGTGCTCATGCAGGACTTTGATCTCTCGCCTGAGCTCATTAAGGGTCGAGCGGTTACTAAAAGAGAGTATCGCGCCGGCAATTAGAAACAATCCAATGAACACCACCAGTATCAACCAGTCCATGTTAGCTCCCTTTCATCACTTATTATTGTTTAGGCTTATCCTTTATTGGCTAAACATGCTTGATTTGATGAGGTGAGTCAAACCTAAATCACTGGTGTTAAAGGCGCACGCGGGGTAATCAGAACCGGACCCACAAGTTAGCTCTAAACGCCAACCTGTTAAAGGGCTCCCGGATAACACCATGCGTTTCCGGGACTGCCAAAACGCACAAGCTTTTTGCAGGCCTCCGGGATTTTAAAACGCAGCCAGGTAATTTAAACGACTTGGTAAGGGCGATCCCGGATGGCGCTGTGCGCCTCCGGGATTTAAAACGCTAAGGCGTTTTAAAACATTGCGTTGGCCAGGGATTTTTGTACGCCCTGGGCGGTCTCTGATTTCAGTTCAAACTCAAGCGGTGTGGATTGCCCTGAAACACAGATTTTAAGTTCAGCGTCCAGGTCGAAATGACCAGCAGTTTCTACCTTAAACTGAGTGATCGCTTTATAGGGAATGGAGTGGTAGTCCACTTTGCGACCGGTCATGCCCTGCTTGTCGATAAACATAAACCGGTTACTGGTAAAGACAATTAAATCCCTAACCAGTTTGTAAGCACTTACCACCCTTTCACTGTCGCCCAGTATTGGTGCTAGCTCTTCCTGAACTTCAGCGACATCTACTTCACTGGCATTGCCCATGAGTGCATCAAGTAAACCCATGATGATCTCCGTTTTGTGATTAATTAGAATTTTACCTTAGCACACCTTTTTAGAAATTCAGCCTCCCGGGCATGACTCGGCGACAGAAAATTTCACATTCACGACGAAGTTGCCGCTAAATTAGACAGCCAAATGGATTTACCATTTTTCTCGACGCACAAGATGGTAAGCTAGAAGCAAATAGCTAAAGGATAAATTAATGGAAAGCACTGCGCTGCAAGTAAGCTTCGATGATGTTCATCAGGCATCCTTACGTTTGATTGGCAAAGTTACTCGTACGCGGCTAATCGAATCGAGTCGACTTAATCAATGGCTGGGGCAGCGTATCCTGTTTAAAGCTGAATGCTTTCAAACCACCGGCGCATTTAAGCTGCGCGGCGCCACTAACTTTATTGCGAGTTTGCAGGAGCAGGGCAATATTCCTCGCCATATAGTAGCAAATAGCTCCGGCAACCATGCACAGGCTGTAGCCTATGCCGCTTCACAGGCGGGAATACCGGTAACGATATTTTCTACAGAGAACATCTCCGAGGTAAAAGCAGCAGCAACCGAGGATTATGGCGCAGAGCTGCGCCTGTACGCCACCCGCCCGGAAGCCGACGAAGCGGTAAAACAAGCAGCAAAGCAAGAAGGCGTAGTATGGATCCCGCCATTTAATCATCCGCTAATTGTGGCCGGTCAGGGCACCGCCACTCTGGAAGCTATCCAGGATGCCGATCACGTAGACGCCGTATTTGCCCCCTGTGGCGGTGGCGGTCTGCTAAGCGGCAGTTTACTGGCAACCCGCCATCTGGCTCCCCATGCCAAAGTGATTGGTGCAGAGCCGCTGCTGGCTAACGATGCAGCACGCTCGTTACAGTCTGGCGTCATAGAATCCCTCAGCGGGCCGGTTTCAACCTTAGCTGATGGCGCTGCAACGCCCTCAGTAGGTGATGTAACGTTCCCGATATTGCAACAACTCGACGACTTTTACGAAGTCAACGAGCAGCAAATAGCTTACTGGACCCAGTGGTTACAGCATCTGCTAAAATTACACGTAGAGCCCACCAGCGCCATGAGTATGGCGGCCGTTGCCGCGTGGGCAGTGAATTCGCCCAAAGGGCAAACCGCAGTGGTTATCCTTTCTGGTGGCAATATCAGTAAAGCCACCATGACAAAGGTCTGGGATACCGACTATTTATTACAGCCCCCTATCATTGAATAACAGCAAACTGAATAACACTATGCATAAAAAATCATTGCTCACACTCTCTGCTTCGCTGCTCCTTTCTGTAGGCTTTAGCGTGTCGCTTAGCGCCGCCACGCTGATCACCAATGTGAAAGGCTACACCCTCAACGAACAAGGTAAACTTATCCAATTCAAGCGCATGCTGGTTGATGACGCGGGTAAGGTAGTCAGCCTGGATCCTAAAAATGTACCGAACAATACAGACAGACTGGACGGCCACGACAAGGTACTGCTACCGGGCCTGATTGATGCTCACGGGCACTTGCTGGGCCTGGGCGGTAATCTGCTGGAAGTCGACCTGCGCGAAAGTGGTACCATGCAGGAAGCGGCACAGTGGGTAGCCCAATACGCTATGGGCCATGCCGATCAGGAATGGATTATGGGGCGTGGCTGGAATCAGGAACTCTGGAGCGATCGCTCTTTTCCCAATGCAGAAGTACTCGATGATGTCATCAGCAATAAGCCAGTATGGCTAACCCGGGTCGATGGTCATGCTGCCTGGGTAAACACTAAAGCGCTGGAACTGGCAGGCATCACCAACGACACCCCTGATCCTGCCGGCGGCCAGATTATCCGTGATGAAAACGGCCAGGCCACCGGCGTACTGATTGATAACGCCATGGACCTGGTTGCTGAGGTTATGCCCAAGCAAAGCAGCAAGTTATACCAGGCACAGCTCAATGCGGCAGGTGAGCACTTACTATCGGTAGGTATCACTGCCATGCATGATGCTGGCATTGGCCATCACGTCTACGATTTTTATCTGGCACGGGCCGCCGAGCAAAACCTGCCGGTGCGCATTTACGCTATGTTAAGCGCGACCGACCCTACCCTGCCAGATATGCTGGATACCGGCATTATTCGCAGCAGTGACGACTTCCTGTTTATTCGCAGTGTTAAGGCCTATGGCGACGGCGCATTGGGCAGCCGTGGCGCAGCACTGATTAAACCCTACAGCGACGCGCCCCACCAGCACGGCTTACTGCTCACACAACCGGAAGACTTTCCAAAAATCTTCCAACAGGTGTTGGGCGCAGGCTTTCAGCTGAATTTTCACGCCATCGGTGACCGTGCCAATCAAATGGTACTGGATGAATTCGAGCGCACCTTCAGCTCCACAGGAGGTCAGGAACTGCGCAACCGCGTAGAGCATGCCCAGGTGATTGCGGTAGAAGATTTATCACGATTTGCCGAGTTGAAGGTTTTACCCTCTATGCAGCCTACCCACGCGACCAGTGATAAAAACATGGCCGAAGATCGCTTAGGCAAAGACCGTATGGAAGGCGCTTATGCCTGGAAGACCCTAATAGATAGTGGTATTCCGTTACCTCTGGGCTCAGACTTTCCGGTAGAACTGGCCAATCCGTTTTATGGCCTGCACGCAGCGGTTACCCGTCAGGACAGAAACAACCAACCCGTGGCTGGCTGGTACCCGGAACAGGCATTAACCATAGAACAAGCGTTTAAAGGCTTTACGCTGGACGCCGCCTACGCCGCCCACATGGAAGACGCTCTGGGTACCTTAACCCCGGGGAAATGGGCTGACTTTATTCTGGTTGATCAGGATATTTTTGCAGTGCCAGCTCAGGACATCTGGAAAACCAAGGTCATTCAAACCTGGGTGGCCGGTGAGAAAGTGTTCGACGCGAACACCTCTGCCGAATAATCTTTAAAGGCCTGCGGCCTCTTTGGCCGCAGGCTTCTCGAATTCAACGCAGCACTTCACATCAATCTTTTCTTCGTACTCTGCCACTTGCTAATAATGATAGCGACATGAAATAACCGTAACTTCTGTATCATCCACGGCGTACACCAATCGATTGGTATCATCTATTCTTCGAGACCAAAAGCCTGAAAGATTTTCTTTCAGGGGCTCCGGTTTTCCGATACCGTCAAAGGGTGAACGCAAGACCTCATTAATTAGTTTATTGATACGTTTTAACGTTTTTTTGTCTTGAGTCTGCCAATAAATGTAACTATTCCAAGCTTCATCAGTCCATGATAACAGCCGTTTAGTCATCAATAAGTTCTCGCTGAGTCGTTTTGGCAGCTTTAAACTGTTCAATGGAACGATTTAAGTGCTCAGCGTTAGCCGGCGAACGAAGCAAATGAACGGTCTCCATAAGGCTGTTGTAGTAGTCCAGTGACATGACAACTGCGTTTTCTGAGTCACGACGAGTGATGACCGTTGTATCAGCATCGTTAATCACACGATCCAAAACGGCTTTAAGACTATTTCGGGCTTCCGAAAAAGAAACAATTTTCATATCGCACCTCACTTGTACATTATATAGGACAAGTTTATCCCGAAAACCCAAACATGTACAAGATATAGTCCATTTACTTGCTGCGGTAGTTAACAGCCTGAATGAAGGAGTGCCGATGACCAAATTTAAGCATTAGGAAGTGTTTCAGGGAGAGCAGTTGATACTGTCCCTCCATGCACAGCAATAAATAGAGTACTATTTATGCCCATCTGTTACCGGCTTATTCCGCCACAACAACCAGCGCGGCAAGCCAACTAAAAAGCAAACAAAGGTTACATAACCCAATATGCTTACCATCGGGCTATATAGGGCATAACTCAGCACCTGGGCTTGTGCAGGGTTGCCTGGTGAATATACAACGGTCAGGTTATCACCTTCTTCGATTAAACCCATGCCAGCATAAATATGAGCATTGGCGTATATTCGGTAGGTCTCTCCCGCTACCTGATACTCAACCGTAATCTCATGTAACTCAGACTCCCGCGGAGAGCCGGTTCCCCGAATTTGCTCAATATAAACCTGCTTATTCACCACAGTACCACTGGCGGAGTTTCCATTGATAAAACCGGTAAGCACACTGCCGCTTAACAACAACATAATAAACAGGCAAAGCCAACCGGTTGCCAGGGTATATTTGAGGTATTTTCTTTTTTGGGCTGTACTCAAATTCCTAATCTCCCTGAGTAGTATCGGACTGATCTGACCGGAAATCCCACAATGCGATGATGAAATACTGTATAGTGATCGCCGTTTTTTAGCTAACAGGAATCAATATGTCTTTAAGTGTAAACAGCTATTTCGACGATAACGTTAAATCTATCGCTTTTGAATCGGCCAACGGCCCGTGTACTTCAGGGGTGATGCTGCCTGGTGAATATGTATTCTCTACCAGTAAAGATGAATTGATGAAAGTGGTTGAAGGTGAGCTGGTAGTAAAATTGCCTGGCGCGGCAGAATTTTTATCATTTAAAACCGGTAGCGAATTTAATGTCGCAGCGAATCAGTCGTTCGACGTTAAAGTTAGCACCACTACTGCTTACCTGTGCTTCTATAGCTAAGGCTAAGTTTATTCAGCGAGCCATCAACAGAATGGCTCGCTTATCTAGCGTGTTAAGGCCGGAAAATCTGACGATTCTCAAACCGGCAGACAGTCCTTTCAACCTCAGATATCACGCCTGATTCATCACTTGTCCAGATAATTTCATTTTGGCAGACTTTTACGGTATGGAAGACATAAATATAATCTCTTAACCAATTATCACGGCCTAAAAAGCCAGGTGGGCCATAAGCATACTCGCCATCCAAGTCACTGCCGTAAGCAAGGTAGTCGCCGGCAACTAAGTTGAAATCATCATCTACTTCAACATTAATCCATCCCAGTGTTTCACCTTCCGGCGACACAAAACGAAAATAAAAAGGCGCTTGCGCTTTCTTAACGACATCGAGGATAAGAGAAACGAGAGATGGCGCAGAAGGAGAACGAGAGGTCAAATCCAACCCGGATACCCTGGTAGTAATGCCATCAGTAACGACCTGTGTGAAGAATGTAGCCGTCATACCTGTATGGGCAATATAACGATTAAAATCCGCCCGACCACATTCACTTTAAACGCAGGTTCTCGTTGTAATATCAACACTGACTTTGCCCGGCTCGACACCAGTAATCACCGACCTGACCTTCTCACCATCCTCATAAGTAGCAGTCAGAGCAACACGGTATTCCATTCTTACCTTGGTTTGAAAAGTAGGGTCACTCAATTCGGGAATAGTAAATTGATCAAATCTGACTTCCGTTTCCTCGATAGTACAAAGACTACCAGGATCAAAACAGCGATCGGGGTTAGCACCATAAGTATAAAAAGAAAAAAAGAGAAGAAGCAAAGTTACGCACTTTGCGAAGATTGAAGCCATAAACAGTCCTTTTGTTTAATCAGCAAAAGTCATCACAACGGATAACGACAAATAAGAGGAAAACCAAACGGGCGCTTGTTTCTTCATAAACCAAAACGCCCGTCCAAATTGAAGTTACCAGATTAATCCATAAAAAACAATAACTTGTAAATTTAGCTCCCGAGGATCAGTAAAGTGTTTTAATCCACTTTTCTTCGGTTATGAAACTCCAGTCCCACTTAGCATATTGTTCAGGTAAGCCTTTTGCTACCGCTTGCTCTGCCGATAACCCGGCTGCCTTTTGTTCTTCCACCCAGGTTTTGGTGGCTTTGATCATCGCCAGAAAGTTCTCGTAATCCGCTTTGTTAGCCAGCGGGCCATGGCCGGGGATGATTTTAGTTTTGCCATCGATTTTTCCTAGCAGGGTTTCAACCGCCTTGATATACCCCTCTACGGTACCGCCAGCACCTAAGTCGATATAGGGGAAGCGTTCGTTAAAGAACAAATCGCCAGTATGTAACACGTTGGCCTCTTCAAACCACACCACACTGTCGCCATCGGTGTGGCCGTTAGCTAAGTGAAACACAGTGAGGGTCTCATCGTTGAAGTGAATTTTAATACCGTCTTCAAAAGTGACTACCGGCAAGGCAGCTTTGGCAATGGAGTCGTCATTGGCCAGGCGGATACGCACGTTCTCATGGGCAAAGATGGTGGCCCCTTTATTATCGTGGAAAAACGCATTACTGCCGGTATGGTCGCCATGATAATGGGTATTGATCACATAGCTTGGAGAGTCGGAGGCTAAATCGCCCAGTGCGGCACTGATTTTGGGCGCCAGAGGCGCAAACTGGTCGTCGATGATCAGTACACCATCGTCTCCGGCGGATACCCCGATGTTACCGCCAGCACCTTGTAGCATATAAACGCTACCGTTTAGTGGCGTGACACTAATAGACACATCGGCAAAACGGTCCTGAGCTGTACTCTGTGACGCACAAAATAACAGAGCCGCCCCAAGCGTGCTGGAAATAAGTGTTTTCATTTTATTTGGTTACCTGTCGTTAGCGTATAGTGGTGGCCGAAATGCCATTCTGCCATTTATAGGCTGTTACAGACAAATAGGTTCACTCATGGAGCCGTATTGGCCCTTATGGTGTGGTTTCGACAGCCTTTTCACCCAAAAAGCGAAAGCGCTCTACACTGCGGCCGTTTACTTTTACTTCTTCAGTAAACATGGAAAGCGGTCTTACCCACAAGCCTCTTTCACCATAGAGGGGGCGGTAAACCACCAGGTGGGTTTCATCTTCTGAGTGGGTTGCCACACCAATGACTTCGTAATTGTTACCTTTGTAATGTTGGTAAATTCCCGGGCTTATCATTAAATACTTCCTTTAGGTGATGCGCACAGTCAGTTTGTAAGTCTAGTTCAGGATCCTTTGCTCTGCGAACTCATCGGCGCAGTTCATTGCCGGCTGATTTAAGACTCCTCAAACGGTAAATCCAACTGCTTGTTTTCGTCTTTTTCTGCCAGGCCTACCTGTAAGCCTACCAGTCTTATGCCGCGCCCATTGCTGCGCTGATACGCTTCCTGCAGCAAGGGTTTAAAAGCACTGCGGTGAACACTGGGGTAGCGGTGTTCTGCTGATGTCAGCTGAAAATCGCTAAACTTGAGCTTTACGCCCAGTGTCCGAATATTAGGAGGCCGGCCACCATTGTGCTTTTGCTGATGGGCGGTGAGTCTTTCCTGCAGCGTAGTATATAACTTATCGATAATTTCATCACACGCCTCTATTGTCTGAATATCTTCGCTTAATGTACGCTCCACGCCAAGCGACTTGCGTACCCGGTTGGTCTGCACAGGTCGCTCATCTATGCCATGGGCTCTGTCCCAAATAACCTGACCAAACTTACCAAAGCGCTTTTGCAACTCCGTCATTGGGTAGGCTCTTACATCTGCACAGGTATGCAAACCCAGCTGATTGAGCTTTTGCACGGTTACCTGGCCAACCCCGGGGATCTTTTTAAGCGACATAGCTTTAACAAATTCATCCAGCTGGTCTGGTGTTACCACACACAGGCCATTGGGTTTGTTTTCATCGCTGGCAACCTTAGCAACAAACTTACAGGGCGCTACACCGGCGGATGCCGTAAGGTTGAGTTCGCTGGCGATACGCTGACGGATTTCTTCGGCAATGCGGGTAGCACTGCCCTGAAACAACGACGAGCCGGTAACATCCAGATAGGCTTCATCCAAAGACAAGGGTTCAATGAGGTCAGTGTAGTCAGCAAATATAGCTCGTATCTTTTGTGACTCTTCCTGATAAACGGCCATGCGCCCTTTGACCAGTTTTAAATTGGGGCACAGTTTTAAGGCATAGGCCGACGCCATAGCAGAACGCACACCAAATTTACGTGCCGGGTAATTGCAGGTAGCTATCACCCCACGGCGCTCGCTGCTGCCACCAATAGCAATAGGAATATTACGCAGCGACGGGTTGTCCCGCATTTCTACTGCTGCGTAAAAGCAATCCATATCCACATGTATTATCTTGCGCATGACAGCTTCTTAATTTCAGCCTGTTTGGGCAACCGTTTACTTTGGGTCTTCATGGTAGTGAGATAATACTGTATATTTAACCAGCCATCCAGTTTCACTTGCCGCTTTTGGCCTGTCTGCGTTTGGCATCTACGACTAATAGCGCATATGGATGTGTTAACAATTTGTTACCGCCAATTCACCGCCTGACGAATTTGTTTAGTACTTTAGACTAGCTACAGACCAATACCTGCGTACAAGCTCACGTTAACATTCTGATTATTCGTGTAAAAACTGACAACACAATTGTAAATGCAGAGATAACAAATAAACAATCAATTAACAAATAAGCGTTTTTATTTTCTCTAGGATGGTGATTCATCCGATTTTCATTACCTTATTTGGAGTCAGTACACATGAGTGACAGTACAACCGTGGACGGCAAGGCTGAGTTGCCCGGGCCAGCCTCATCGCCGCAGTCTTCAGATTACAGCCAACAACATAAACCCAGCTCTGCCTTTAACAGCAGGGATGAGTACCTTGAGCATGAACTTCAAATCATGTCGCCACGGCGCTGGCGGCCTAATCTGCCTTTTCGTGACTACCGTTTTGAGTGGGAAGACACCATTCCAGCTATGGCCGGCACTATCGGTAAGGTTGTTATGGTGGGCGCGATTGCGGCGACCTTTGCCGGCCCTTTAGGGCTGGGAGACGGTTTCGTGCTGGAGAATGTGCGCTACGAGCTAATCCTGGTCGCCTGCTTCATCGTATTGTTCTCCGGGTTTATTCTGCCCACCGCTAACCTGGCCGGTACCCACGGGCCGTTAATTCCACTTATCCCTATCGTGGTCGCTGCAGGCGGTCACCCTATGGCATTTGGTCTTCTGATTGGCGTGTTTGGTTTCTTACTCGCGGTTAGCAAAGGTGGCAGTTTGCTTGCCCGGCTCACCAGTAAAGGGGTGTGCGGAGGCCTGTTGCTGTACCTCGGCTTTATTGGCACTACCTCTCAGGTTAGGAAATTATTTGCCTGGGCAGAAGGCATCGATATGGCCCACATCGCCTTTATTGTTATTGCTTGTACCATCGTGCTCTATGCCTTGCTGGAGCACTGGAAAAAGCGCTGGTTAGCAGTCCCTCTGAGTTGCCTGCTGGGTGGTGGTGTGGCTTTTTTACTGGGTGCACCGTTTGAGTTTAACACGGCCCCTGGCTTTCCGAATATGAGCCCTTCCTACTGGTGGGGTGAGAATACCGGCTGGATGCTCGGCTTACCCACCTTTGAAAGCTTTGTAGTGGTATTACCCTTTGCCGTGCTGGCAGTAGCTATGTGGTCACCGGATTTTCTTGGTCATCAGGTGTTCCAAAAAATCAGCTATCCGCCGAAAACCGAAAAGGTACAAATGAATATCGACGATACTATGGTCAGCGCTTCAGCCCGGCAAATGGTGGGCTCTGTGATGGGCGGAGCTAACTTTACCTCCTCCTGGGGCACTTACATTGTGCCAGCCGCCATTGCCAAACGCCCTATTCCAGCAGGCGCGTTGTTAACTGCATTGTTCTGCGTGATCGCCGGCATCTGGGGTTACCCTATGGATTTAGCTATCTGGGAGCCTGTGCTGTGTGTGGCATTGATTGTGGGTGTCTTCATTCCGTTGTTAGAAGCCGGTATGGAAATGACCCGTGAAGGAAAAACCACTCAGTCAGCGGCTATTGTGGTTTTCTCATCGGCACTGGTTAATCCGGCCTTTGGTTGGTCACTCACTATGCTGTTAGATAACCTTGGCCTTATTGGCTGTAAAGAGCGTAGTGCAGAACTCTCCAGCATGAGCCGTTGGATTGTGCCCGGTATCATGTTTGGCGTACTTACCACTGTGATGGCATTGGTTGGAATACTGCCAGGCTTGCCAGCTATCCTACCCGGCTTTTAATCAGGGTAGCGAATAACTAACCGACCACAAAAAAGCCCCGCTCAGCATCCGCTGGCGGGGCTTTCTTATATCTGACGGGTTAGATAATGCGATCTTTATCCCACTCTTTTAACTTTTCCTGCCGAGCTTGTTCTTTTTCCATACGAGCCTTTTTACGGTCGCAGGGTTCCGGACAATCACAGGCTTTATCAATGCCCAGGGCACCTAAACCGCCACAGCTACCCGAGATACTTTTCTTTTGCATGATGTAGCCAATTGCCATGGCGCTTACCATCACTAAAAAGAAAGCAAAAGCTAATATAAAAGTACTCATTGTTTAACCAACCTCAGCGCTTAGCGCATTAATAAACCGTTACCAGCTCTGCAAAAGCCGGACTGGTATATTCTTCAAAATCCTTGTCTTTACGACGGATAATAAATACCGCAATGTTATTGGCTTCGGCCACTTCGATGGCATCTTCCCATCCCATAACGTTGAATGCAGTGGCCAGGCCGTCTGCCGTCATTGACGACGAGTGTACTACCGTTACCGCTACCGTATTGTGCTGAATAGGCTTACCGGTGCGCGGATCAATAAGATGTGAATAGCGCGTGCCATCCTGTTCATAGTAGTTACGATAATCGCCCGATGTGGCAATGGCGTTTTCACCTATCGATACCACTTTTTGTACCGCACGTTGATTCGACACCGGCTTTTCAATGGCTATCAGCCATGGGGAACCATCGCCCTTTTCGCCTTTAACGCGCATTTCACCACCAATCTCTACCAGATAGTTATGAATGCCGTTTTCTTCCAGCAGATCAGCGACTACGTCCACACCATAACCTTTGGCTATGGTCGACAAATCAACATACAGCTGCGGGTGGCCTTTCACCAGCGCGTTGCCTTGTACCTGTAATTTATCCAGGCCAACATACTCTCTGACTGCTGCAACCTCCTCTTCGCTGGGGATGGTTTCAGGACGCATGGTTGGCCCGAACCCCCAAAGATTTACCAGCGGGCCTACGGTAACGTCGAGTACGCCGTTGCTCAGCTCTCCTAACCTTAGCGCTTCGTTTACTACCAGTAAGGTTTCATCTGATACCGCAAAGGGCTCAGCAAAGCGATACTGATTAAAACGGGATAGCTCCGAGGTTGGATCGTAGGTCGACATTAACTTGTTAACCTGTACCAGTCGCTTATCAATAGCGCTTTTAATGGTGGCTTCATCCACACCAGCCACTTCCGGAAACTTCACATTGTAGGTCGTCCCCATTGTCTGACCTAAAACATGCTCAACTTTTACCACCGGCTGCCTGGAGCAGGCAGTCATTAATAAGACCACCATAACCAGCAAAAATTTCATTTGTGTCACGTTCGTCCCCTTTGGACACTACTGCTAAATCAGCTTAATTATACAGGCATAATAAAAAAGGGGCTAACAGCCCCTTTTATTATTTTACCCTTATGGCTTACTTAGCCACCGAAGTCATCCAGCAGGATGTTTTCGTCTTCTACGCCCAGGTCTTTCAACATGTTGATAACCGCAGCGTTCATCATAGGTGGTCCACACATGTAGAACTCACAATCTTCTGGTGCAGGGTGGTCTTTCAGGTAGTTTTCCAGCAATACATTATGGATGAAACCTGTGTAACCGTCCCAGTTGTCTTCTGGCTGAGGATCAGACAGTGCAACGTGCCATTCGAAGTTGTCGTTCTCTTCCTGCAGCATATCGAAATCTTCTACATAGAACATCTCGCGCAGTGAACGGGCACCGTACCAGAAGCTGATCTTACGGTCAGTCTTAATACGACGCAGTTGGTCGAAGATATGTGAACGCATTGGCGCCATACCAGCACCACCACCAACGAATACCATTTCTGCATCAGTATCTTTAGCGAAGAACTCACCAAATGGACCAGAGATAGTCGCTTTATCACCTTCCTTCAGGCTCCAGATGTACGATGACATCTTACCAGCTGGCAGGCTCAGATTGTTAGGCGGCGGAGAAGCAATACGCACGTTAAGCATAATAATGCCTTCTTCTTCCGGATAGTTCGCCATTGAGTAAGCACGAATGGTTTCTTCGTCTACTTTTGACTCGATATCGAAGAAGCCAAAGCGCTCCCAGTCGCCACGATACTCTTCTGGTACATCAAAGTCTTTGTACTTAACGTGATGCGGTGGAGCTTCGATCTGAATATAACCACCGGCACGGAAAGGTACGCTTTCGCCGTTAGGAATTTTAAGCTTAAGCTCTTTGATGAAGGTTGCTTTGTTATCGTTAGAGATAACTTCACAATCCCACTTTTTAATACCAAAGATTTCTTCTTCCAGCTCAATTTCCATGTCTTGCTTAACAGATACCTGGCAAGACAGACGGCAGCCTTCGCGTGCTTCACGCTTGGTGATGTGGTCAAGCTCGGTAGGCAGAATTTCACCACCACCTTCTTTTACGTCGACACGGCACTGTCCGCAAGAACCGCCGCCACCACAGGCTGATGATACGAAGATACCCGCATCGGCTAATGCACCCAGCAGTTTACCGCCCGGCGCAGTTTTAATGTCCTTCTCAGGATCATTGTTGATTCTGATTGTGACGTCGCCTGATGGTACCAGTTTCGACTTGGCAAACATGATGATGAATACCAGCGCCAGTACGATGACGATAAACATCCCTACGCCAAGAAAAATTTCGATTTGATTCATAGTTTCTGCTCCCTAGCGTCGATTACAGCTGTACACCAGTGAAGGACTGGAAACCCAGCGCCATCAGACCAGCAATCATGAAAACAGAACCCAGACCACGGATACCGTCTGGCATGTCAGCATATTTCAGCTTCTCACGCACAGCAGCCAGTAACACAATAGCCAGAGCCCAACCCATACCACTACCTACACCGTAAACAATACTCTCTGTAAAGTTGTACTCACGCTGTACCGCGAAAGCTACACCACCGAAGATTGCACAGTTAACCGTGATAAGCGGCAGGAAGATACCCAAAGCGTTGTAAAGTGCCGGGAAGAACTTATCCAGACTCATTTCCAGGATCTGAACCAGTGCTGCAATAACACCGATAAAGGTCAGGAAGTTCAGGAAGCTCAGATCCGCATCAGGGAAACCTGCCCAGGCCAGTGCACCCGGAGCCAGAATGTTTACATAGATAACCTGGTTAACCGGTACCGAAATACCCAGTACCACGATTACTGCAACACCCAGACCCATAGCTGTTTTTACTTTCTTAGATACGGCCAGAAAAGTACACATACCCAAGAACAGCGATAACGCCATGTTCTCAACAAAAATTGAGCGAACAAATAATGATAAATAATGTTCCACGAAACTTACTCCTTAGGCTCAACTTGTTCCGGGCGAATAGTACGGATAACCCATACCAGACCACCGATTAAGAAGAACGAGCTGAACGGCAGAATCAGCAGACCGTTAGCCTGATACCAGCCACCATTTTGAATCAGTGGCAGGATTTCGAAGCCAAGGATAGTACCGAAACCAAACAACTCTTTAATGATACCCACAACAATCAATACAAATGAGTAACCCAGACCGTTACCGATGCCGTCTAAGAAAGACATCAGCGGCGGGCTCTTCATTGCATAGGCTTCTGCGCGACCCATTACGATACAGTTGGTTATAATCAGACCAACGAATACCGACAGCTGTTTTGATACCTCATAGGAGTAAGCCTTGAGGATTTGATCCACAACGATTACCAGCGACGCGATGATGGTCATCTGAATGATGATCCGCACGCTGCTTGGGATCTGATTTCGAATTAACGAGATAAACAGGTTAGAGAATGCTACTACGCTGGTCAGAGCCAACGACATTACTAACGCCGTTTCAAGTTTGGTAGTAATCGCAAGTGCAGAACAAATCCCCAGGATTTGTAGTGCAATTGGGTTACTGTCTAAGATCGGTCCAAAGAGGACCTTCTTCATTTCTTTAGTATCAGCCATGATAATAACCCCTTACGAACGCCAGGCTTGTTTTTTAAGGAACGGGCCAAAGCCGTTTTCGCCAACCCAGTACTGAATAGTGTTGTTAACACCATTACTGGTTAGCGTTGCGCCAGACAGCGCATCAACTGCATACGGGTTGTCTTCACCGGCCGCTTTTTTCACTTCCAGTGCAACGTCGCCGTCTTTATACAGCTTCTTGCCATCCCACTTTGCCTGCCATTGTGGGTTTTGTACTTCACCACCCAGTCCTGGCGTTTCTTTTTGCTGATAGTAAATCAGCTCACGAACGGTTTTACCGTCTGAGTCAACCGCCAGGAAACCATACATGAGGTCCCACAGGCCGCTGCCGTGAACCGGCAGAATTACCCGGCTAACATCACCGGCGTCATCGCGTACCAGGTAAACTGATGCCACTTCTGCGCGACGCTGAAAACCCACATTGCTGTTTTCAACTTTGATGCTGCTATCCGGCTCTTTAGCCGCTTTATACATATCGTAGTCATCAGCCGGCGCTTCAACAAATTCACCTGTGCTCAGGTCAACAAAGCGCTGTTCAACGAACTCGTTATAAGTTGCCAGGATATCACCGTTAGCTTGGTCCAGCAGACCCGCCGCTTGCAGGATGTTAGACATCTTGTCTTTTTTAGCGTTGGTTTGCTGAATATCACGCAGGCCAACGGCCGCACCCGATACAATAATTGAACAAACTAAACAAACTGCCAGTACAACGCCGACCGTTTTTCCTAAAGATTCTTTTTTAGCCGACACGAGCTATCCTCCGCTTGATATTGCTTTGAGCGACAAAGTAGTCGAATAGTGGCGCCCACAGGTTGGCAAACAAAATTGCCAGCATGACACCCTCTGGGAATGCAGGGTTAAGTACGCGGATCAATACGGTCATAAAGCCGATAAAGAAACCGTACGCCCATTTGCCCTGGTTGGTAAATGACGCAGACACAGGGTCTGTAGCCATAAAGAACATACCAAAGGCCAAACCACCCACTACAAAGTGCCAGTGCGCCGGCATGGCGAACATCGGGTTGGTATCACTGCCAATCAGGTTAAGCAGGGTTGCAAAGAACGCTACACCCAGTGCAACACCGGCCACGATTCGCCAGCTAGCAATGCGCATGTAAATAATGAACAGACCGCCCAGCATAATCGCCAGCGCAGAAACTTCACCGGCTGAGCCAGGAATGAAGCCCATGAACGCGTCCATCCACGCGTTGGTGTCGGCATAGTTTAATGAACCTGATGCACCTTCACTCAGTGAAGTCGCACCTGAGTAACCGTCTGCAGCAACCCATACGCGGTCACCAGAGATTTGCGCCGGATATGCGAAGTACAGGAACGCACGACCAGACAGTGCCGGGTTCAGGAAGTTACGGCCAGTACCACCAAAGATTTCTTTGGCGATAACCACACCGAAGGTAATACCCAGAGCAACCTGCCACAGTGGAATAGTTGCTGGCAGTGTTAGTGCAAACAGTACTGACGTTACGAAGAAGCCTTCGTTTACTTCGTGCTTACGCACTGAGGCAAACAGTACTTCCCAGAAACCACCTACAACGAATGTCGTTGCATAAATAGGCAGCCAGAAGCAGGCACCGTAGAACATCAGGCCGAGTGTACCGGCATTTGAAATGTCACCACCTAAGGCAGCAAACAGACCCGCCTGCCAGGCATCAGGTAAGGTACCAGCGCCAGAAGCAATTGCTTCCTGAGCCTGGAAACCAATGTTGTACATGCCAAAGAACATGGCTGGGAAAGTAGCCATCCACACCATGATCATGATGCGTTTCAGGTCGATACTGTCACGCACGTGCGTACCAGCTTTGTTTACGTGACCAGGCGTGTAGAAAATAGTCGCGGCTGCTTCATACAGTGCATACCATTTTTCGTACTTTCCACCGGGCTCGAAGTTAGGTTCGATTTTTTCTAAATACGCTTTTAAGCCCATGAATTAACCCTCTTTCTCAATGGTGGTCAAACAATCGCGCAGTATGGAACCATAAGTGTATTTGCCGGGGCACACATAGGTACACAGCGCCAAATCTTCCTCGTCCAGTTCCAGACAGCCCAGTGTTTGAGCACTGTCAGTATCACCAGAAATTAAATCCCGTAATAATAACGTTGGCAGGATATCCAGAGGCATCACACGCTCGTAGTTACCAATTGGTACCATCGAACGCTCTGAGCCGTTAGTGGTAGTCGTCATATCGAATTGCTTGCTACCACTGAAGTGACCGGTATAAGCACGGGTAACTGAGTGTTTATCCGAACCAGGCGTTATCCAGCCAAACAGGACTTTCTCTTTACCTTCCAGTAACAGCGATACCTGTAAGTGGAAACGACCTAAAAAGCCGTGTACGCCCTGTGCGGTAGTACCGTTAAGTACTGAACCAGACACTACGCGAACGTCACCGTCTTTCTTCTCGCTGGCAGTTAGTTCTGTCAGGTCTGCACCAACAACAGTACGTACCAGGCGAGGTTTTTTCGCTGCCGGACCGCCGATTGCCACAACACGGCTGTTGTCCAGTTCACCGCTGGTCAGTGTTTTACCAATGGCAATAACGTCTTGGTAGTTTACTGTCCATACGGCTTTCTTGGCGCCTACCGGATCCAGGTAATGGACGTGAGTACCAGCCAGACCAGCAGGATGCGGACCATCGAACTCAGCGGTTTCTGCTTTGCTGTCGCCAGCAGATACGTTTGCGCCGGCTTTCTTACAAAGATAAACCTTGCCGCCGGATAAGATGCTAAGCGCTTTTAAGCCGTTAGCGAAATCGTCCTGACGCTCAGCGATAATCACCGCTGGATCAGCTGCTAACGGGTTAGTGTCCATCGCGTTAACAAAAATTGAGCTTGGGGTAGACCCCAGCGCCGGAGACTTACTGAACGGGCGTGTACGAAGAGTCGTCCACAAACCAGTGTCTACCAGCACTTGCTCAAGTTTTTCACGCGCAGTTGACGTAATCTGGTCAGCAGCAATGGCTTCGAAGGTTTCAGCTTCGTTACCTTCCTGCTTTACAACAACTGATTGTAAAACACGTTTAGCACCACGGTTTACTTCTACCACTTCACCCGCAACCGGAGCAGTAAATTTAACGCCAGGATTCTTTTTATCTTCAAAAATCAGCTGACCTTTCTTTACCTTGTCTCCAACCTGCACGTGCATGGTAGGACGCATACCCACATATTCTTCTCCCAGTATGGCAGCCCGAGACACAGACAGACCATCCTGGATCTGCTGCGTCGGAGCTCCCGATATAGGGAGGTCGAGACCTTTTTTGATTTTTATCATACGTAATCGCACTACTCTAATAGAAATACCCTTTTGAATTTGCTGCGCTCCGGCAAAGCTGCCAACAGAGCCACAATTCAAAAACGTACTTCGTACACACAGTAAAATTTGGTTGTTTAAAACCGTAACAAAGCAACAAAGCTCTGTTCTCACTTCGCAATATGCTATTCAGCTGAACTATTATTGTTGTTAGACGTCGTCGTTACTTTTGTTGTAGGGCGGCTGCTTATCGCCTTTTTCACGACGAGAGGAGGATTTATGAAAAAGGTCCCCCACTTAATTTCGGAATTTTAGCATCAACATAGCAACTTACGCTATGCCGATTACATATTATCCGTAATTTTTATCCCAATTATCTGTACAACTAACCTACCACATTAGTCTTATATTTAATCACAGGGGCCACCCTGTCTGGCTTGCAATGCCCGTTGCACTGAATATTGTCGACATACCACTATGCACTAAAGTATTAACAAAACGCCATAATAAAGCCGTCATAAAGACGGCTTATATTAATTATTTAGTGGTATTACCAATTAACCAATGGATCGACATCGGCGTCATAATCGACACCTGACACGTCAAAGCCAAACAGCTTCAGAAATTCATGATGGTAACCGGCGTAATCGCTCAGCTCGTGGAAGTTCTCCTGCGTGACCTGATCCCACAGCGCTTTAATTTTCGCCTGGGTGGCATCATTGGTTTCCTTGCCATCCATACGGTAGCGATTATGTTCATCAAGTGTGGCGCTATCACCGTACAGGCATTCTGTGTAAAGGCCTGCAATCTGCTCGATACAACCTTCGTGAGTGCCCTCTTCTTTCATGACCTGATAGATTAACGAGATGTACAGCGGCATTACCGGAATCGCCGAACTGGCCTGAGTCACCAACGCCTTAAGTGATGATACGTGTGCATCAACCTGTAAATCAGCGTGGTCAGAATTAATTGCCGTGGCGGCACGGTCGAGATCTTCTTTAGCTTTACCAATTGTCGCCGAACCGTAAATTGGCCAGGTTAGTTCCTTACCAATATAGGTATAAGCTGTGGTTTTACAACCTTCAGCCAGCACGCCTGCATCGGCCAACGCATTAAGCCATAATTCCCAGTCTTCACCGCCCATCACCTTAACGGTATCGGCAATTTCTTCTGCGGTAGCCGGCTCAAGTGAAACGTCGTGGATTTTGTCTTTGTCAGTATCGTAAGTTTTAGTGGTATATGCCTGACCAACCGGCTTCAGTGTAGACTTGTAAGTTTCGCCTGTTGTTGGATCGGTGCGACGAGGTGAAGCTAAGCTGTAGATAACTAAATCCACCTGACCCAGGTCGGCTTTGATTTTGTCGATAACCTGCGCTTTTAATTCGTTAGAGAAAGCATCACCGTTAATGGTTTCGGCGTACAGGTCGGCAGCTTTTGCCTGCTCATGAAACGCTGCGGTGTTGTACCAGCCGGCAGTACCGGTCTTACGCTCTGTTGGCGGCTTCTCAAAACATACACCCAGCGTGTCGGCACCATAACCAAACGCTGAGGTGATCCGCGACGCCAGGCCATAGCCGGTAGAGCAACCAATAACCAGTACCTTTTTAGGCCCGTCACCGAGCTCGCCAAGACCTTTAATATATTGAATCTGTTCTGCAACAACTGCAGCACAACCCTGTGGGTGTGCATTTGTACAAATGAAGCCTCGAATTTTGGGCTTGATAACCATAGTGACTCTATCCTTTCTTATTTTAGCGCGTATTGTAAATGACCGGCGATTGATAACAACTCTGAACAGCTGGAGTAAGCCTAATGCTATTTTCGCCGATTGCAAACCACTCCTCAATGCCCGAGGCTAAATCGAGTAGGAGGGAGTTTTACAACTCCCGTCCTCTCACACCACCGGGCATACGGTTCCGTACCACGGCGGTTCATATTAACACTGGAACTGTCGGTGACACTCCAGCAGTGATACCAGCCCCATTTTATCGAACCACCCTTTTCTGAAGGCCTGATTCATATGGCTAGCCCCCGCATTCCACCATGCACCTCGTTGGTTTGTCGCTGACCACCATGCCCGACTCTCGCTAAGGCCTGCTTTCATCAGATTACCAGCACGGGTAAACACTCCCTTCCATTGCCGCCATAACAGGCAGCGGAGTTTTCGTCGTATCCAACCGTCTAGTTCTTCCAGCACGCCTTTAACCTTTGTCAGGCGGAAGTAGCTTATCCAGCCACGAAGTACTGGTGTCAATACGTTTATCGTGTCACTGACTGAGCGCGAGCAATGCCCTGTGGTCAGTTCGCGGATTTTATCCTTGAAGCGACTCACACTTTGCGCGGCGATTTTCACCCGGCTCTCTTTGTGCCGGGTAAAGCTATAGCCTAAGAACTTGCGTTCCCATGGCCGGGCTACCGCGCTTTTGTTGACATTCACTTGCAGCTTCAGTTCGTTAGACAGGAAGTCGGTGATATCGGCCAGTAGGCTCTCGCCTGCCTTTTGACTGCTCACGTAGATATTGCAGTCATCGGCATAGCGGCAGAAGCTGTGACCTCGTCGCTCTAATTCATTGTCTAAGCTATCCAGCAGGATGTTTGATAGCAATGGTGACAGTGGGCCGCCTTGCGGCATGCCTCTGTCCCTTGTGACCCATTCGCCATTATCCATCATGTCCGCTTCAAGGAAGCGACGGATGAGTTTCAACAGCCGTTTATCTTCTATCAGGTTCGCCAGTTTCGACATTAAGATGTCATGGTCTACCCGGTCGAAGAACTTCTCCAAATCCATGTCTACGACCCACCGTTTTCCGCTACGTATGTATTGCTGTGCTTGTTGCACTGCTTGCCATGCATTGCGGTTTGGTCTGAATCCGTAGCTGGAGTGAGAGAAGTACGGTTCTACCAACGGACTTAGCCGTTGTGCTATCGCTTGCTGGATGAGTCTGTCTACCACCGTTGGTACGCCTAACGTCCTGACGTCGCCGTTCGGTTTCGGGATATCCACTTTACGGATGGCCCGCGGTAGATAGCTGCCCTCTGTCAGTGAGACCTTCACACCTTGCCAATGCTGTTTCAGCCACGGTTTTAAGTCCAGCGTGCTCAGGTTATCTACACCCGCTGCGCCTTTATTCTCCACCACCCGCTGATAGGCCAGCATCATATTGGCTCGGTCTGTCACTGCTTCCATCGTCACCGATGGTTCCGCTTTCGTTCGCCCACTGCCCGCCGTGTCAATTTCAACACCAGAGGCGTATCCCGACAGGTTCCGCCCGTCTTCGCACTCACTGGCCGCAGTCTTTTGCGCTTGTGCATCATTAATCAACATCGAGTAACAGTGTCCTAATAGCGGTTAAGTATGTTCAGCCCTTCATGTTATCGGTTTAATAACACTACTACGGCCTCGGCTGACTTCTGATATTCCATCCCAACACCTCTTGATGTCAGTAGCACGCTGTTTTTTTAAAAAAAAATAAATCAGAGGCAGAACATCAGACCTCCCGGGGTAATTCGCGCGACCTTCCTGCTTATGCCTGTCGGCTTTACGTTGCTGCATTCCGTGCAAGTATTGGGCTTTAGTGATAATCGCCACCTCACCCTGCAGCAACGCCTAAACCGCTTCCTGTTCGTCAGGCCAGCATTTTGCCTTCGGCTTCCTTCAGATTTCACCTCGCGGTGAACACCCTTGCCGTTCGGCTAACACTTCCCCTTGCCGGGTGTGCAGAGGACTTTCACCTCCAAGTCATCAACTCACCACCACAGTGAGTTAAACGGTGTCGAAACACCACGCGCCATGCCCGGCGCACAATAGCAAAAAGCCCGCGGTTGCGGGCTTTTATAAGCAACAGGTAGTTACTTAAGCAATTACGTCGAGCAGCTCGACATCAAATACCAGCGTGCTGTATGGTGCAATCGCGCCACCTGCGCCCTGCTCACCGTATGCCAGGTTGTGCGGCACATATAAACGCCACTTAGAACCAACCGGCATCATTTGCAGTGCTTCGGTCCAGCCTCTAATTACACCACCGACCGGGAATTCTGCCGGCTGGCCACGATCGTAAGAGCTGTCGAATACAGAACCGTCGATGAGCGTACCGTGATAATGAGCACGAATAGTGCTTTCTGCAGTCGGTACTTCACCGTCGCCGGCATTAACTACTTCGTACTGCAAACCAGACTCAGTTACCTGAACTTCTTCTCGCTTGGCGTTTTCAGCCAGAAACTTTTCGCCTTCTTCAATCGCCGCGTTATGTTGCTCAGCTTTAGCTGCCTGCATACGTTCATGGATTTCACCAAATGCGGCACGCAGAGCGTCGTTGTCAACCTGTGGAGCCTGACCCGTAAATGCATCTTGTAACCCTGCTACAACAGAGTCCAGATCCAGTCCGTCAAATGGATTTGATTGTAATTGCTGACCCATTTGGAAACCAATTCCGTAACTAGCCTGGGTTTCTACTGTTTTAAATAAATCTGACACAGTGTCTCCTGAAATAAAATTACACTTTTTGCGCAATTATTAATCAAAACCCGTAGTATTCTGAAAATTTTTATTACGCTTCGATTTTTCGCTGGCGTAGTGTAACACACCCAGATAATCCGTGCCCGCGACATTGTTCCGACCGGTTTGAAGAGCCCGTTTCAAGGGGTTGTTAGATAAAAAGCTATTAGACAATTTAACTAAGAGACAGTATGTTGATAGCACTGTTTTTTGGAGGACGCCATGCAATCACATTATGACGCGCAGTTGAAAGACACTGTTCGCTATTTGGGAAAAACGCTGGGACAAACAATCAAAGCTCAGCTGGGAAATGACTGGTTAGAGAAAATAGAGAAAGTTCGCCTTGACGGCCGTGCATCGTTTAAGGGTGATACAGATTGCAGTAAAAATCTGAAAGAAACTTTCAAAACCATGTCCGACAGCGAATTACTGGTAGTAGCCAGAGCATTCGCTCAGTTTCTTAACCTGGGCAATATCGCCGAACAGGAATACAACGCCGGCCTGGATGTCGACGCATCCATCGACTCGCTCTTTTCACACCTCGATAAGGCGGAACTGAGTGCGCTTGAAGTGGAAGAAGCGGTGGCAAAGCTGGACATCGATCTGGTGCTTACCGCTCACCCTACCGAAGTATTCCGTCGCACCCTTATTCACAAGCACAAAGAGTTGGCGTATTGCTTAAAGAGCATTCACCACGAGCAATTAAGTGACACTGAACGTAAACGTTTGGAAACCCGCATTGCCGACTTAATCAGCCAGGCCTGGCACACCGAAGAAATTCGTTCGGTACGCCCTACCCCGGTTGACGAGGCACGCTGGGGCTTCTCAGTCATCGAAAACTCTCTGTGGGATGCGGTGCCTGAGTTTCTGCGCGACTTAGATGAGCGCTTACAGCAGGACTACAACGTTAGTTTGCCAATCGATGCAGCGCCGATTCATTTTAGTTCGTGGATGGGCGGCGACCGCGACGGTAACCCGTTTGTTACTGCCAAGGTCACCGAAGAAGTACTGCTGTTGGCCCGTCGCCGTGCCGCCAAACTGCTGACCATTGACCTTGATCGTCTGCAGGTTGAGCTGTCGATGAACGACTGCAACGATGAACTCAAGTCTGCGGTTGGCGAAGTTTACGAACCGTACCGCGCATTGTTACGTCCGCTGGTAAAACGTTGTGCAGACACTCGCGACGGTATTTACGACTTCTTCAACGGTCGTCCTTACGATTCCAGCCAGTGGATTGGGTCTAACGATGAACTGTTAGAGCCGCTGCTGATGTGCTACCGCTCACTGTGTGAGTCGGGCCTGGAAGTTACCGCCAACGGCATGCTGCTCGACACCATCCGCCGCGTTAAGTGTTTTGGTGTGCACCTGTTACGCCTGGACGTGCGTCAGGACTCACAGCGTCACGCTGATGTACTGAGCGAAGTAACCCGCTATCTGGGCTTAGGCGATTACGCGCACTGGAACGAGGCCGACAAACAAGCCTTCCTGCTCCGCGAGTTAAGCTCCAAACGCCCACTGTTCCCGCGTTGTTGGGAACCTTCAGAAGATGTGAAGGAAGTGCTGGACACCTGTAAGGTGATTGCCAGCCACAGTAAACACGGGTTTGGTATCTATACCATTTCCATGGCGAGTGAAGCGTCTGATGTCATGGCCGTACAGTTACTGCTACAGGAAATGGGCGTTGACTGGCCAATGCCAGTAGCACCGCTGTTTGAAACCCTGGACGATTTGAATAACTCACCGATTGTGATGCGTAAACTGCTGAGCATCGACTGGTACCGCGGTTATATTCAGGGTAAGCAGTTCGTTATGATTGGTTATTCTGATTCTGCCAAAGATGCGGGCGCCATTGCCGCAGGCTGGGCGCAGTACGAGTCTCAGGAAGCGCTGGTTGCGCTGGCTGAGGAGTTCGACATTAAGCTGACCTTGTTCCATGGTCGCGGCGGTACAATTGGCCGTGGCGGGTTACCGGCACATGCCGCTATCCACTCGCAACCTCCGGGTTCACTGGACGGCGGTTTCCGGGTCACCGAACAGGGTGAAACCATCCGTTATAAGTTTGGTATGCCATTACTGGCTAAACGCAGCCTGGGTATCTACACCAGTGCGATTATAGAAGCCATGTTGTTCCCACCACCGGCTCCTAAAGACGAGTGGCGTGAACTGATGAAAGCCATGGCCGCTAAGGGTCGTGATTTCTATCGTGGCGTAGTTCGTCAGGATCCGGAATTTGTGCCTTACTTCAGAGTGGCTACACCTGAGCAGGAACTGGGTAAATTACCGTTAGGTAGTCGTCCTGCCAAACGTAAACCAACTGGTGGTATTGAAAGCCTGCGTGCTATTCCATGGATTTTTGCCTGGGCACAAACCCGTCTGGTACTGCCAGCCTGGTTAGGCAGCATGAAAGCCATTGAAGCGGTTCGTCAGGAAGGTAACCACGAGAAGCTTCAGGAAATGCGCGAGAACTGGCCGTTCTTCCAGTCACGTTTATCCATGCTCGACATGGTATTCCAGAAGGCTGACCCGCGTATCAGCGCCGAATACGATGACCGTCTGGTACCCGATGAACTGAAGCACTTTGGTGAAGGTTTGCGCGCGGAGCTACAGGAAGCCATTAAGCTGCAGCTGGATATCAACGGCCAGGCCGACATTATGGAAGCCGATCCACAAGGTAAAGAGTCGATGAACATTCGTGCTCAGTACCTTGAGCCTCTGCACTTCCTGCAAATCGAGCTGTTATCCCGTCTGCGTCAGTTAGATGAAGACGAGCATGATGCCACGCTGGATAAAGCCATGATGGTGGCGATCAGTGGTATTGCTATCGGTATGCGTAATACCGGCTAGCTCTTACAAGCAAAAATTGTTTGAAAAACCGCAGTTTACAAAGAGTAAATGAGGATTTTGAAAGCTGTTTTGCGCAGTAGTTTGTAACAAAAAACCACGCTTCGGCGTGGTTTTTTTATTACAACGATCTCAGGTAAGCAACACCTTCATGCAGGGCCTGATGCGAGTCCGGCGGGGTATGCTTTAAATGCGCATCAATATAAACCTGTTGATGATATAGCTTACGTAAGTGAGTATTTACCTCTTCCAAAAACGCCAAAGTTAGGGGTGTCTTTGTACACATAATATGCCCGGTGCGGATCGCTGTATTGTTGGCAATCGGCGTACTTTTAAATGATACTCCTGCAAAGTTTGCCGCTTCACGATGAATATCATAGGGATAAGCGAGAATGTAATTTCCGTGGCCTCTGGCAAGCATTCTGATGTCAGCATCATACTGATTGCTGCCCCAGCGCGTATATTTTGCAGCATCGGGTAACTGCCTTATCTGCGCATCCAGAACAGACCCGTAAGAACGCCCTTTCAGCACAATCAATTGGTGGTTTTCCCGCTGCGAAAATAGCGCCGAAAGACTAAGTAGTTCACCTTTATCATTGAGTACCTCAGCCGGAACCGCTGGCGTCTCATTTGTTTGATAAAGGCGGTGTGAGAGTAAAAAATCGACTGGCAGGCTAAAGGTAAATGCCGCTTCCCGTGCAGGACTTTTTAGCATTAACACGCTGCAGGCCGACTCGGAGTCAAAGTCCAGTGAATTGATTCGGCTGATCACATCCAGCCGGATTGTGGGCACAAAGCCCATTTGGCTAAACAATGCCCTGTAAACGTCGGCAGCTAAACCGGGCTCGGTATTCGCCTGGTCTCTGAAAGCATCGTAAAACGTTGAGCTATGGGTTACGAAGTCAATGTTGTGCCAGGGTTGCGACGGCGCCTGCTGTGCACCAGCATTAGCACAGGCTATACCGTTACAGCTCAGAAACACAGCAAGGCTCAACGCCATTCTTGTAACGAACTTCACCCCACCACCCTTTTATACTGCAAAATACCGATAGTGCTTAGCCGGGTAAGAGAATCACTGTCTGCCCGACTCATTAGCAAGCGGCGGATACCAATCCGCCTCTCGCCTAGTATAAATCAACGCCGATAGTTCGCCACATAAATGATGATTTTGTGAACACTACTTTAGGACATAAAAAAACCGGCTACGAGAGCCGGTTTCTTAAATAACGTAAGAGGACGCTTAGCCGTTTACGAAGTCAACACCCAGTTTGATGTCGCCGCGCAGGCCTTCCAGCATATCTTCTTTGGCTTTTTGTTCAAAAGCGCTCAGTTCGCCGTAAGACAGGATTTCTTCTACACCGTTTGGACCTAAACGTACAGGGTGAGAGAAGAACGCTGCGTCGTCGCTGTCGTCGGTTTGTACGTAAGTGTACTCAACCACGTTGTCGCCTTGCATAGCAGCAACCAGAGACAGACAGAAGCGCGCTGCCGCCTGACCCATAGACAAGGTAGCAGAACCGCCGCCCGCTTTAGCTTCAACGACTTCAGTACCGGCATTTTGAATGCGGGTAGTCAGTGAAGAAATCTCATCGTCAGAGAACTCTACGCCTTCAACCTGAGACAGCAGTGGCAGAATAGTAGTACCAGAGTGGCCGCCGATTACCGGTACATGCGTATTTGCAGGGTCCAGATCTTTCAGTTCAGCAACAAACGTCTCGGCACGGATAACATCGAGAGTGGTTACACCAAACAGTTTGTTCTTGTCGTAAACGCCTTTTGCTTTCAGCGTTTCGGCAGCGATTGCTACGGTGGTGTTAACCGGGTTAGTAATGATACAGGTACATGCAGAAGGACAGTTATCTGCAATACCTTCAACCAGCGCCTTCACGATACCAGCGTTGATGTTGAACAGGTCTGAACGGTCCATACCAGGCTTACGAGGAACACCTGCTGGAATTAATACTACATCACAACCGGTTAATGCTTCAGCCAGATCGTCTTTACCGTGACCGGTAACCTTAACTGCAGTAGGGATGTGGCTTAAATCTACAGCAACACCAGGAACAACCGGCGCAACGTCGTACAAAGCTAACTCAGAACCCGCTGGCAGTTGTGTTTTTAACAACAGTGACAGCGCCTGACCAATACCACCGGCAGCACCTAACACGGCTACTTTCATACCATTTCTCCTATGGAAAGAATCACGTTTAATAACGGCCGAACACACTAAAGGATGTCAGCCTAAAACTCAATCACCTATTAGTCTTATGAGGGATGAACGAGCGAATAATCGGGTTATATTCAACATAACTGCATAGTTATGCAAATATGTTGTTTTTTCATGCAAAACAAGGCAAAATAACTGGTTTTATACAGTTAGGGTAAGAATAATCATACCGGCCTGAACCCTTCGCGAGTCATAGTATACACCAAGCCGACGGGTAAGCCGAATCGATTAACCATTATTGCATAGCCACCAAGGCTACCATCACGATACTAATAAACGTCAGGATTTTAATGGCAAATCATAAGCAGGAAGAGCTCGTCAGAGCATTCAAAGACATCCTCAAGGCAGAAAGTTACGGTTCTCAGGGCGAAATTGTTGAAGGACTCAAACATCAGGGCTTCAACAATATCAGCCAAAGTAAAATATCCCGCATGCTAAGTAAATTTGGCGCGGTGCGCACCCGCAATGCCCGTGGCGACATGGTGTACTGCCTGCCGCCGGAACTGGGCATGCCAACGGCTAAAAGCCCACTCAAGCAGTTGGTACTGGATATTGTCCATAATAATGTGATGGTAATTATCCGCACCAGTCCGGGGGCTGCTCAGCTCATCGCGCGTTTGCTGGATTCACTAAGTAAAAAAGACGGTGTGCTGGGTACCATTGCCGGTGATGACACCATTTTTATTGCGCCGGCCGATGTTACTAAAATCGAAAACCTGCGCCAGCGTGTAGAGGACTTATTCGACAACGTGTAGCGTCAGCACGCGCATAGCGTTGCAATCTTTTGCCTTCACGCGCATTTCCAGACATAAAAAAACCACCCTCGCGGGTGGTTTTTTCGTTTAGGTATAAAGACTTAACTATTAGAAGTCGTACTTAACACCGAACTGAACTTGCCATACTGATTGAGACAGTACTTCTAAGTTCTCGATACGGCTTGGGCTTCTCAGGTCGAAGTATTCGTACTGGCCGTCAACGATTTGAGCAGATACTACTGCACGCTCATACTCGTAACGGGTACGCTCAATACGACCCCAGTCGTCATTTAACAGGTTACCGAAGTTCTCGATATCGAAGAACACGGTCAGCTTATGCTCTGGCATAAATGCTGGCAGTTCTTGTTGGATACGGACGTCGATAATTGTTGACCAACGAGAGTTGTCACCGTTACGTGGGGCAATGCCGCCAGCGTAGCCAGCTAACTCAGAGTTAGCGATGTAATCCATAAACTCTTGTTGCGCGGCAAGGTCACCACCAAATGAGCTGGCTGCGAACAATGGATCGTCCAGACCAGATGGTACATACAACAGGTGACCGGCATCATCGTTACGGCTCTCACGAGCACAACGACCACCATCGGCATCTAGCACACACGCGTTGTTTTCGTTAAAGGTATAGCTGTAAGGCTGACCAGAACGACGAGTCGCAAATACCGATACTTTGGTTTGATAACCGTCGATCAGCTCTTTGCTCCAGTTAAAGCGCATTTTCCACAGATGCTCGGTCTGGAAGTTTGACGTACCAGCGCGAGGCTTCTGACGGTCATAGGCCGCGAAGTCAGAGTAGTTAGAGGTTGCAGTAGAAGACGTACCGTAACCAACATCTTCAACATCTGCGTAAGTGTAGCTGGTGAAGAAATCAAACGTACCGTATGCTGTATCCCACTCGTTGGTCGCAGACACTGCGTAAAGCATTGAGTCGCCATCATCAACTGAACCTACAACCAGTGCTTCCGGACCATTGCTACAGTCGTAAACACCGCGGCCGTCTGGCGCTGTACCCACTGGGTCTTCACAGCGTTGATCGTACCAATACGTGGCATTTTCAAGCTTGTTGTACAATACGTCAGCAGAGAATACCCAGCCTTCAAGCGCATCAATCTGCGGCTCGTGTGCAACACCTAAGCTTACTTTAGTGGTTACCGGGATTTCGAAGTCAGGACGCAGTGCGTTAACTGAACCATCCGGAGCGGTATTCGCCAGGGCATCCAGCACGTCTTGTGGGATGTACTGACCAGTCGCTGCATCTGGCGTGGTTGGAACCTGGTAAGTCATACCAGAACCAAAATCTTCGTAGTCATCAGAGATAACACCGTCATTAGAGTAGCTGTTTGAAATCCAAACGCTTGGTGCACCACCAGAGAAGCGACCAATACCACCACGTACAGTAGTGTAATCACCCGCAAACCATTCGAATGAGATACGTGGCAAAATCACGTCCAGGCCGTCGATGTCGGTACTGTTGGTGAAACCGTAACGGTCGATGAAGTTTTGGTTTTCACGGATTTCGCCGCTTGACTCATACCAGTCATAACGCAGACCAAAATCAACGGTCAGGTCAGCAGAAGCTGCCCATGAATCCTGAATGTAAACAGAGTTAGATGCATAACCCCAGATTGCACGCAGATCATCTTCGTTGTTAGTCACAGCGTTGTTGTACAGCAATGCAGAGGCCTGAGCGTTTTGCAGGTCTTCCAGGCTGTCGAACAGGTATGAACCTTCAGAGTTTTGCGAGAACTGGTTGTTCACGTCTACGTCTTCGCGCTCAAAACCCGCTTTGATGATGTGATCATCCATCGAGTAAATAGCAACGGCTTTAATTTGCAGGAAGTCCTGGTCAAGCGAGTTGCCGTGACGATAACGGTCCGGACCGATTGTCAGGTAGTTCTCTTCACCGTCTACTTCGCGCAGGAATACTGCAAAGTTAGGGAACTCACCGCCATTTAACGGATCCTGACCAGTCGCCTGAGTAGTGCTGGCAATTTTCAACTGAGTCGAGAAATTCGCTGTCCAGTCTGAGAACAGGTGACCGATGAAGCTTTCGATTTTTTCTGAACGGTCATACCACGCAGAAGAAGCGCCCAGGATGTTGTCAGAAGCCAGGAAGTTATTACCGTTCTGTTCATTAATTGAGTTACCTTCGGTTCTCATATAAGTGAACTTTGCACGGTGATCGTTGTTGATGTTCCAGTCGATGTTCGCCAGAACTTTCTCGTCTTCTTCAGGACCTTTGTTAAAGTCACCGATATCGAAGCCCCAAACGTTAGAAACGATTTCGCCAACCGCTGCTACGTCATCCATAGAGATGTCTGGCTCTTCGTTCAGCGCGCCAGAACCAGTAGGTCCGTTACGCAGAGGAGCAACTGCTTCAAACTTGTCGTAAGCAACAAAGAAGAACAATTTGTCTTGGCTATGTTCTGCTAAATTGTTGCTACACTGTATATAGATACAGTTATTGAGGGTTAATCATGATCCCAGCACAATTTACAAAGCTTATAGCCGAGTTAGAACACTTAACAGATAGTCAAACCCGTTATGTTGAGAAGCTGCTGAAAGGCACTGATAGCGTCTCACAGTTGATAACAGAGCTTGAGGAGCGGATGGTTGAAAACCCTGAATGTCCGCACTGTCATAGCTCACTGATCAATCGGCACGGCAAGGTAAACAAGATGCAGCGTTATCGCTGCAAGAACTGCGGCAAAACCTTTGTAGCGACAACGGCGACACCGCTAGCTCGACTGAGGTACAAAGAGCTTTGGTTAGAATATATTCGCTGTATGCTGGACAGTAAGCCATTGCGTAAATGTGCCGAAGAATGTGGTCTCCACCTTGAAACATCGTTCAGGTGGCGGCATCGATTCCTAGCGCTACCATCAGCACTGAAGGCGAGCAAACTAGAAGGTATTATCGAGGCTGACGAAACACTTTTTCCCTACTCAGAGAAAGGCTCAAAACGGATGACTCGTCAGCCCCGCAAAAGAGGGATGAAAGCGAAAAAACGAGGGCGTTCAAAAGATGACTGGGTGCCCGTTTTAACGGTCAGAGACAGAGCCAAGAATACGTATGAGGCCGTTGTGCCAAGTGTTACATCGGCAACTCTGCATCAGGAGCTAGCAGGAAAATTAGAGAAAGACAGTGTGTTATGTAGTGATGGATATAAGCCCTACATAGCTCTTTCTGAGAAAAATGATTTAATACACAAGCGCTTAGACGTGGCGGGAGGTGTTAAGGTGATAGATAAAGTCTTTCATATTCAGAATGTTAACGCCTATCACAGTCGTCTGAAAGCGTGGATAAAACGGTTTCACGGAGTAGCCACAAAATACCTAGAACATTACCTTGGTTGGTTCAGGTTTATGGATAACCCAGAAAACCTTAACGGAAACAGGCTCTTTTCGATTCAACAACAGTTAATCCGAACATAGCCTTTGTCTTTGATGATTGGACCGCCTAATGTGGCTACGAAAGTTTCTTCTTCAAAGATGAAGTCGAATTCGTCGTCGCCATTCTGGTCGCCGATCATTGAGTCGTCAGTGTAGTAATAACCTACAGAGCCGTGAAATTCGTTAGTACCAGACTTGGTTACCGCGTTGATAGTACCACCGGTGAAACCGTTGTATTCAACGTCAAACGGTGCAGTCTGAATAGACAGTGATTCAATCGCATCGTAAGAAATAGGTGAACGTTGAGTAGGGTAACCGTTAGCGTTCAGACCAAAACGGTCGTTTAACGCAACACCATCAACAGTCAGTGAGTTAAAACGGCTGTTCGCACCAGCGATTGACAGCTCTTTCGCGCCACCGCTTTGCACGTTAACCGATGCAAACGGGTCAAGCTGAGCTGCATCAGTAATGTCACGGTCGATTGACGTAACTTCGCTTAACGCTTCCAGGCCAAGACTAGTGCTCAGACCTTCGTTTGAGTAACCCGCCGCAGCGCGAGTACCCGTTACCACAATAACTTCTGAACTTTCTGAAGTTTCTACAGTCACAGGAAGAGAGAAGGTTTGGTCAAGAGACAGATAAACGTTATCTACCTGAGTAGTAACAAAGCCATCGCCTTTAATGGTAATCGTGTATGGACCACCAACACGTAAACCACGCGCTGAGAACGAACCGTTAGAGGTAGTTGTTGCTGTTGACACAGTACCTGATGGTTCGTGCTTGATGGTAACAGTAGCGCCAGAGAAGTTGGCACCGGCTTCGCTAACAACACTACCACGGATCGACGATGTCGTTTCCTGTGCTATAGCTGCTGTAGATAAGCCTACAGACATCGCTACCGCGAGGGCAATGCGATTAAACTTAGATTTTGTCATCATTAGTGTGTTTCCCATTTATATTCATTAGGCGTTTGTCTCACCCCCGTAAACAAGAGTTAATACAGCAACCGTTTGCTTCCGGCAGTAAAATCAATTTGGTTCGGCCACCTTGCCGTTTTATCGGTGACATTCCATTTTTCTGAAACAGCGTAAATCGGGCCGAGATTGTTCATTATTATTGTTTCAGCAATATGACAAATTCGCTCTGGTTGAACTACTTAAAAAGTTGACAACGCTTATTATTTTTATATTTTCCTGAACGAACGGTCAGTTAATTACCGTAATTATTAGAACTCCCGGCCCTGCTCACAAGCCCAGCTATATTCTTCGCATAACCACAATGAATAAACAGCGTTTAAGCAAATTCAAAGTTACTTAATGAATAATTCATTTTTTCAGTCACTTACACTCTCAAAATAAACTTACTTATTGCATTAAATAAGTTTAACTGTTCAAATTGGTCAAACAAGTAAAACTAACTCTAAAACACTTTGCACCGTTTACGACTGAATTCAACAACACGATGGCTGATTGTTGCTGCTATTTTTATTTGTAGTGGCGTGGTTGGCTTTGTGCAAAATTCACAAAAAATAAATGATATTTCACCGCAAACTACCAGCAAGTTGCAGTGCGATACGCCGTTGTCGCAAAACAGCAAAGTCTTTAACGTGTACCTTACTGAGCAATCTATAGCTGAAAAAGCCCTGCCATTACTATGTGCTAATAATGTAGTGCAACGTCAGTTTGGCGATGTAAAAGTGATTATCGGTCGTAACGACTTTGATACCTTCCGGTTTGTTAATCACGGCGTGCCGGAACTCACCCTGGTTAAAAGTAACGTGGTAGACGCCTTCGGCGCCGACCGCATCTATCACTACGACAGCATAGCAGCTCACCCCGATTACAGCGCATATTTTATTGCCCTGCGTGAAAAACCGGTGCTCACTAAGGAGTATCTGCTGGGCAAACGCATCGGTATACTCGATTACCCAAGCAGTCGTTCAGGGCATATTGTACCCAAAACGGTATTGCAGCGTTTAGGCCTGAACGATTCTAACATCAAGCTTTATTACTACAATTCGCATCAGGAACTCCGCCGCGCACTGATGGCCGGAGAGGTGGATATTATCTCCAGCTACTGGGGTAAAGCGGATGAGCAAACGTTGTCACGTAATTACATTACATCACTGGAAAACAGCGTGCCCGGTATGCGCTGGTATTTAAAGATGCAGGATAACAACACGGATTTACGCTGTGCTATTCAGCAGGTTATCACCGAGATATCCAATAACCACCCACGTAAGTACTACCGCGATGTGGTGCTAATTAACGAGTGTAATTCAAATGAAAACCTATGATATTACACCCAACGACTGGCTGAAGGGCGCTCTTGTCACCCTTTTACTGTTTGTTATCTTTCAGCTTGGTGCTCTGCTGGGCCAGACCGGTGCCCGGTTATATGCCGAGCATGAGGCAGTGGATAAGATAAAGGCACGCATAAGCCTGGATCTGCAATTTCTGGACGTGGGAAACCAAACATTAAGAACGCCGCCTAATCAGGATACGCTTAAAGCTTATCTTAACCGGATTAATACCATTCTCAGCGAGCAGCAAACCGGCGTATGGTTGCTGTCTCTGCAGTCGGTTACTGCCAATGCCGCGGGGCAGCCTGAAAATGCACGTTTAACCCAACTGGTACTGGAAAATTCCGAACAAACCGTCAACCTACAGCTGGCTACCAAACCGCTTTATCGTTATCTGTCATTCAGCCCGTTAGCACTGTTAGCAGCCCTGTTGGTCTCACCGGCATTTGTGAAGGTGCGAACCAGCCAACGCCGCGCAATAAAAGCAGCCACGTTAGCGCAAGCGGTGCCAATTGTTAAGATTACGCCTAAGTTAACTGTTAACCTCAACGAGAAAACCCTGGGCAATGGTGTTAACGATGTCACTGTGCAGCTACAAAATAAACCGTTATGCTTTTATACGGCTTTGTTGCACTATTGCATTGAAAATCCAAACGCGATACTACTTCACCACAAAGACATCCCGCCTGAACTGACCCACCTGGCCAGTAAGGTGTTTACGCGCCTGATGGAATTAGGTCATACCAAACGCAAACGACCAGACTTTAACGCTAACCTGGATAAAACGTTGAGTGAGATCCGGGCCGCCCTCGATGAGGTATTTGCCGGCTTCAGTGAAGAGAAAACACGTTACTATCCGCCGCGTGCACAGGGTGAAGGCTCACGTTCCAAGCAACACTCCTATGCTCTGCCGCTACTGCATGCCAGTGACATCGACATTATTGGTGAATAACAGGATTTGTAATCACGCTTGTACAGCACAGATATGCCCCCCCTGATGACAGACAGTTTGCAAGCTGGGAAAACAATGGTAACCTGAACAGATGGTCAGCATTATAATGCAAAGACTCACCATTTGCCGGGATGTCAAAACACCCCCGAACGGCGCTATCTGATTTAAAGCCTATACTGCGGGATTGATTCGCGCGGTGCATTTGCGTATCTTTGCTATAACTAAAAATACGTAATTCCCACTATGCAAACACCCCTGATTATTGCTATTTCCGGTGCTTCTGGCTCTGGTAAGTCGTTGTTTACGCAGAACCTAATTAATGCTTTTTCTGAGCAAGGTCGGCCGGTACAAATCCTCCGCGAGGACCATTATTACCGGGCCCAGGACCATTTGCCCATGGAAGCAAGGGAAAAAAACAACTACGACCATCCCAATGCCTTTGAGCATGAATTATTAAAAGCCCACCTCGGAGCTTTGCGTAATGGTGAGCCCATTGACTACCCGCATTACTGCTTTAAAACCCATACCCGGTTACCTAAAACCGAGCGGTTGCAGCCTGCCCCGGTAGTGATCCTCGAAGGCATTATGCTGCTTGCCAGAGTAGAGTTACTGCCTTTATACGATGTAAAAATCTTCATCGACACACCGCTGGATATCTGTCTGATGCGCCGCATGATGCGGGATGTTAAAGAGCGCGGGCGGACCATGGATTCAGTGGCCAAGCAGTACGAAAAAACCGTAAAACCCATGTACCACCAGTTTATTGAACCCAGTCGCTTTACCGCCGACGTAGTGGTCACTCAGGGTGGCAAAAACCAAATTGCGCTGGACGTAATAAAATCACACATACAACAAGCTATTAAGTAAAGGATTACCCCATGATAAGTTTACTGGGCGTCGCCCTGCTGTTATGTATTGCATTCGCTTTATCAAGTAATCGACGTTCCATAAACTGGCGCACCGTGGGTGGCGCTTTCGCCATTCAGGCGGCCGTGGGCGCGTTTATCCTGTATTTTGAACCCGGTATTCAGCTGTTACTTAAAACCACCGAGTTTGTGCAGAACATTATCGACTACAGCCAGGCCGGTATCGATTTTGTGTTTGGCCCGATTGGTAACAAATCCCTGGGCTTTATTTTTGCCTTTAATGTATTGCCCGTTATTATCTTTTTCTCTTCCCTGATTGCCGTGCTGTATCACCTCAAAGTGATGAACATTATCATTCGTTTGATCGGGGGTTTGCTGGAAAAAGCCCTGAAAACCAGTCGCCCGGAGTCGATGTCGGCAGCCGCCAACATTTTCGTCGGTCAGACCGAAGCACCGCTGGTAGTTCGGCCATTTATCCCCAACATGACCCGTTCTGAGTTGTTTGCAATTATGGTGGGCGGGCTCGCTTCTATTGCCGGTTCGGTAATGGCTGGCTATGCCGGCATGGGCGTTGAGCTTAAGTATCTGCTGGCTGCCAGCTTTATGGCCGCACCGGGTGGCCTGCTAATGGCTAAAATTATGCAGCCGGAAACCTCAGAGCCGCACAACGAGCTGGAAAAAACCGAAGAAGAAAAAACCCACTATGCCAACGTGTTCGACGCCGCCGCCAGTGGCGCTGCTTCCGGTTTACAGCTGGCGCTGAATGTAGGCGCAATGTTGCTGGCTTTTGTCGCTTTGATAGCAATGCTTAACGGTATTATTGGCTGGGCTGGCGGTCTGGTCGGCTTTGAAAACCTCACTATTCAGGAAATTCTCGGCTTCTTGTTGCAACCTCTGGCCTGGACACTGGGCGTACCCTGGTCTGAAGCGCAGATAGCGGGCAGCTTTATTGGTCAGAAGATAGTGGTTAACGAATTCATAGCCTACCTGGACTTTATTGCGGCGCAGCCTGAGCTGTCTCCTATCAGTCAGGCGATTATCACGTTTGCCTTATGTGGTTTTGCCAACCTTTCATCCATTGCCATTCTGATGGGTGGTATTGGCGCCATGGCCCCGACCCGGCGTAAGGAGATCGCTCAGTTGGGTCTAAAAGCGGTTTTTGCCGCCACCTTATCAAACCTGATGAGCGCTGCCCTGGCCGGTTTTTATCTGACACTGGGCTAAATTCGGCCGTAATCAATCCGGCTTGATATGTATCAAGCCGGCGGCATTTGCAGTACCTCAAAGCCACATTATAATTTGTAAAATCAGAACGACAGGAAACCCTAATGAACTTAGTTGCCGTAGATTATCAGGCAGACAACGCTGCCGAGTTATTCGCAAAATCGCTGCATGAAACCGGTTTTGGCGTATTAAAAAATCACCCTATTCAGAAACAGCTGGTAGAAGATATCTACACAGCCTGGCAGGCGTTTTTCGACAGCGAAGAAAAGTTCGATTACACCTACAATAAAGGCACTCAGGACGGTTATTTTTCCAAGTCGGTATCCGAAGTTGCCAAAGGCTTTAAGAAAAAAGACATTAAGGAATATTTTCACTACTACCCGTGGGGCATGTGCCCGCCGGAGTTGAAGCAGCAGTTGGCAGACTATTACGCCAAAACCACCAACCTCGCCGCTGAATTACTCAGCTGGGTAGAAGACAATGCACCTGATGACGTTAAGGCCAGTTTTAACGAGCCATTGCCGCAAATGATCGATGGCAGTGAGCAAACCCTGCTGCGGGTACTGCACTACCCGCCACTGGACGGCAATGAAGAGCCGGATGCTATCCGGGCAGCGGCTCACGGCGATATTAACCTGCTAACCGTATTACCGGCAGCTAACGAGCCGGGCCTACAGGTTCAGCGAAAAGACGGTTCATGGATGGATGTTCCCTGTGATTTCGGTACGCTGATTGTGAATATTGGCGACATGCTGCAGGAAGCCAGTGGCGGATATTACCCCTCTACCATCCACCGGGTAATTAATCCCGACGGTGCGGATATGACTAAATCACGTATTTCTCTGCCGTTGTTCCTGCACCCACGTCCCGACGTTAAACTGTCTGACCGCTATACTGCCGAGGCGTATTTACAGGAACGCCTGCGTGAACTGGGCGTAATCTAAGGCGTCGGTAAGAATTAGCAGCGGAGCAATGGCTCCGCTTTTTTATGGCTGTTCGGCAGCTTGGGCGCACAAAGCATCCAGCTTTTGCAGGTATTGCCAGGCAATAGCAACCGTTTCACCATAGAACGATTGATTTACCCGGGAAGCGGTATCTCTTGGCGTGTGATAGTAGTTATGCCGGCCCACACCCAAAAAAAGAAACGGGATCCCCTGTTCGGCAAAAGCGGCATGGTCGCTTACCTTGCGGCGATCGGTCAGACTCGGGTAGCGGCCGACGCGACGTTTTTCATCGGTAGCAATCATGGGCATGTTGCTGGCCAGTTCGATATCCTTGATTAGGCCGTTAAACGCCGGATGGCTGAGATTGCCACTCACCAGGACTTCCTTGCGGCCGCCCGGTTGCGAGAGCATATCGAGATTGAGATTTACAAATATCGACTTAGCCGCCACTACGTCGGACGCCACAAAGGCCCTGGCGCCAAGCAGTCCATGCTCTTCGGCGTCTGAAGCTAAAAACACCTGGTGACACTGCCGCCCACTTTGCTGACTTTGCGCGGCAAGATACAACATAGCCGCCACACCACTGGCATTATCATCTGCTCCGTTAAATATACGCCTCCCCTTACGTCCTATATGGTCGTAGTGAGCACTTACCACAATATACCGGTCCAGAGCGCCTTTGAGCTGACCAACCACATTGGTGCCGGCCAGTGGCTTATTCTTGCGGATGGCTGAAAAAGGCTGACCATAGTTGTTAAGTGCCGGCAGTGGCTCAATGCCAATTTCGGCATAGCGCTGTATCAGGTATTCGCGGCTACGCTTTGAGCCTTTACTACCCACTTCACGGCCTTCCATCATATCATCGGCCAGCACATTAAGATCCTGCACCCATACCGGCTCACTGGCACTCGCCAATGCACACCACCCAATCCCCCAGACTGCGATTAACAGGGATAACTTCATTACAGCTGTTCCTCATAAAAATGACTCAGTACGGCCAGCTTGGCTGCATAGCGCTGCCTGTCGGCCGGTAACTCGGCGCGCTTGATGGCGCGTTCCAAAAAAGTTTGTGCATCGTGAGTTTCACCCGTTGCCAGCGCCGTTTTGCCCAGGGCAAACAGGATCAAGTGATTGGTTCTGTCTAAACGGTAGGCCCGCCGGTAGTAATTGTGAGCAAGGTTAAAGTCGCCCTCTTCAAAGGCCTCATCGCCGCGGATCAGATGGTAATAAGGGTTAGCTACCCTCAGCTGATGTACTTCTTTGACCAGCTCATCGGCCTTGGAATCCCGGCCGGTTAGACGAAACAAAATTGCCAGGTTTTCTCTGGCTGTCAGGTTCTGTACGTCGAGCTGAAGTACTTTCTGATAGGCCTCTTCGGCGTAACGATAATGCTCAGCAAACCGATACAGTACCCCAAGATTGATCCACGCCGCGGTAAACTGATCGTCCTGCTTCAGAGCCGCCCTGAGGTATCGGAATGCCACCGGATAATTGCCATATACCAATGCATTGGCACCCTTGTTGTTGTAAAACATCGACAGCGCACGGTTTACAGACATGGTTTCAGATTTAAATTGCTGGCCCTGCATGCGGGCATCAAAGTCAACAAGTCTTGGCGTAGCGAACGGATCCCGCGTGTCGGTGAGGAGTACATTAACGTGGCCGTTGAGCAGGCTAAAGCCCTGCTTGCGCGACCAGTATTCAGGAATAAACACGTCCTGTAAGCTGGCATCAAGCCCCAGGCCCTTCGCCAGCGCGTAGGTCATCAGGGTGAGCGAGAGACAGTTTGCCTGGCGGTTTGTAAAAGTTTCTGCAACCGTGGAATTTGCATCGCCATAGTAACTTAAGCCAAGCGCTTGCTCGGCAAACAGGCTATTGACCAGCTCTTCTAGCGGGGTGGATTGCTTTAGATTCGCCGTCACCCTAATTTTGGTTAAAAACCGTTTGGCCTCTTCAGGCAGCGTGAGGATTTGGGCTGGCGACTCAATGTTTACTGAGCTGGCAGCCGGAAAAGCGTCGTTATAAACCGGGTACAAATAGTTACCGGTATCGCGTTCGGTACTGGCGCATCCGCCAAGCAAGATGAAGCTGCTGAGTACCACAACCAATGCATAAACTTTCATAGGCAGGCCACTCCATTAAAATAGCTTGTATAAGTTTAGCTCAATTCACATACAATTAACATTTTTTAAACATTTTAATCCGTTACTTTTCGGCAGGGATAACTTATGCTGAAAGCGGCGGTTATTTATACAGCGGGTCTGCATCTCATCGATCGATGAGGAAAAAAAAGGGAGTCACATGAAACGGGTGGTATTCAATCAAAAAGGCGGCGTTGGCAAATCAACCATCAGCACCAATCTCGCAGCAGAAAGTGCCTTAAGAGGATATAAAACCCTGTTGGTTGACCTCGATGCTCAGGGTAACAGCACCCACTATGCAGGCATCGATATTAGCGAAGAGACCCTCACCGTGGCCGACATGTTTAAGCAAATTGTCGGCTGGTTTTCCAAGCCCCAACCGCCCACGGCATTTGTGCAGGAAACGGCTTTCGAAAATCTGTTTGTTTTGCCAGCAGATCCAACTCTCACCACCATTGAGCGAGAACTGGAATCACGCTACAAGATGTTCAAATTGCGCGAGACCCTCGAAGCGCTAAGTGAAGAATTTGAACGCATTTATATTGATACACCGCCCAATTTTAACTTTTACTCCAAAGCAGCACTGATTGCTGCCGATGAATTTCTGGTACCCTTTGATTGCGATCATTTTTCTGCCCAGGCCATTGAACGCCTGCTGGAAAATGTTATGGAAATCAAAGAAGACCACAACCAGTCACTGGCACTATCCGGCGTGGTGATCAATCAGTATAACGCTCAGGCCAAGCTGCCAGCAGCGCTGATTGGTGAGTTACAGGCAAAAGGCTTGCCCTTGTTTCAAACCCGGCTGAGCAGCTCTGTGAAAGTGAAAGAATCCCACTCCCATCGTACACCGCTACCATTTTTAATGCCCAGCCATAAGGTAACCAAGCAAATTGCGGCGCTGTTCGATGAGGTAGAAGGCAGTTAAGGTTGGCCGGCTGACTAAACCGTTGCTGTCTGGCCAAAGTCCAGCAGCAGGGTGGCGCCCAGGACAAGAAAAATCAGCCCGACCAGTTGTTCCTGACGCACCGCAATGCGTGGATTCTTTGCCATCCAACGCCCCAATTGATGCGACAGTTGCACCACCAGCAAATCACAACAGAGTGCAATTACACTGAATAACAGCCCCAGGACCAGCAAATCCATAATCAATACATCGCCGGTTGCATGGGTAAACTGCGGTAGAAAGGCAATAAAAAACAGCGCGGTTTTAGGGTTACTCAGTTCTACCAGCAAGCTTCTGGAAACAATCCGCCGGGTCGATGCCTGAACAGGCTTGCGCAGATGGGGAGCCGCGGCAAAACGTAACGCGTTAACACCCAGATATATCAGATACAGCGCGCCCAGCACCTTTATCACCGTAAATACCACAGGGACATAAGCTATAACGGCCGCCAGTCCAAAAGCCGTGGCAATGGCATAACTGGAAGACCCTACTGCCATGCCCAGTGCTGCAGCGGTGCCGCCGGTACGGCCTGAACCCAGCGTGCAAGCCATAATGTACAGATTGGAGGGGCCGGGCGACAAACTGATGATCAGCGTTGCTACTACAAAGGCCATAAGGGTATCAGGCGTTAAGGTCATGAAATGAATAACTTATTATCTTTGAAAAATGAAATGTGTAAGGTGAATACGTTATAGTTTATCAACAAATTCAGCCAAAAGGAGTGTCTCAATGTTCACCCTGTATCAATATTTACACTGCCCGTTTTGCGTGCGCGCCGATATGGTAGCCAACTATACCGGTGTTCCTCACAAGAAGGTACTGCTGCTTAACGACGACGATGAGACCTGTCACCAGTTGATTGGTAAAAAAATGGTGCCGATATTACAACCCGATAATGGCAGCGCAATGGGCGAAAGCCTGGATATTGTTGCTAAAATATTGTCTCTGGCCCCTGCCGATAAACAGTTACAGCCAGCACAACAAGCTGAAAAAGTTACTGCTTTGCTAAGCGAATATAGCAGCGATATGAACGGTTTACTCTTCCCGCGCAATATCCTTATCGACCAACCGGAGTTTGCAACCGCAGCGGCCCGTGACTATTTTCAGGCGAAAAAAGAAAAAGTGATTGCCATGACCTTTGCCGAAGCCATGTCGCAGTCAGAACACTACATTGCCCGGGTGAATGAAATGCTCAGCAAACTGCCACCGCTGAAGGCCTCTGCAAGCCTGGGCATGGATGATGTGCTTACTTTCCCGTTCCTGCGTAACCTGACCATGGTAAAAGGCCTTCAATGGCCACAACCGGTGGAGCAGTATGTAGATGACATCGCCGCACTGACCGATATTCACCTTTACTGGCAGCAAGCCGTTTAATGCTTAAAAGCCAATCTGTTACGGGCCTTTGGGCCCACTTTTCATATCGCTCAGGCAAATCCTCGCGAAACCGAAATCTGTAACTATACTTTAGTCTAAGTGACGGGAAATAAACCAGAAGATTCCCCTCAGACACCGCTGTTATAAGCCTTGTTAACCAAGATACCTCTGAGTTGTGTAGTCCAGGGTCCTTCTGAAGGGCAGACTATGAATGGATATATGCGTTTTTCGATAGTAAACCTGACGCTACTGTGTATCGGCCTGATTGGCGGATTAATGCTGGTGATGACCGGCATCGCAGTGAACAAAAGCCTAACTCAGTTAAACCAGGATGAATTGGAAACCCGCATGGTAGAACTGGTCGATGCGGTTGAAAAAATTGCCCATAATCACGCGGTAGAGCGTGGACTAACCGCCGGTTTTCTGGGCTCAGGCAGTGAACAAGCGCGGGCCAGAGTCCTCGAGCAACGGCAAAAAGCCAGTGCATCGGTAAATACGCTACGCCAGCTTGCTGACCAGGACTGGCCTGACTCACTCAGTATTCAACACCAGCTCAGCGGTCTGTTTGCTATGCTGGACAACAAAAGTGCCATTCACCAACAAGTCGACAGGCGTGAAGGCAGCAAGGCTTTCGCTTATTACAGCAAGGTCAACCGTATGGCGCTCGATACCGCCAATACGCTGGTGCTCAACATTGCCAACAGCGATGTGAGTACTACCGTGGCTCACGCCCTGACCTACGCGTGGCTGAAAGAACGTCTCGGCCAATTACGCGGCAAAATTAATGGTGTACTGGCCAGCCAGAGCATTACGCCACAGCTAGCCGACGACCTGTCGGAATACCACGACAGCATTGACTACCTTATTACCGTACAAAAAAATGCCTTAACTGGTCAGGAACTGGCTGACTTTAATGCTGTTGCAGGGTCTTCTCAAAAAGCCTTTATGGATAAGGTTTACCGCGCTTTAGTCGCTGACTCAGTGGATTTTTCACAATTACCGGCCGCATCCGACTGGTTTGGTCAGGCCACGGCCCAGATTGGCCTGGTAAAAGGGTTGCTGGACGGCACCTGGCTAGAGGTAAAAGCCAGTGCGGAGGCTGAATACCAGGCAGAGCTCACCAGCCTGATTGTCCTGGTTTCAGTAACCGGAGCGGTATTTGCAGTAGTTATTTTACTGGTGATCACTTTGGTCAAAACCCTTAATTCTCAGCTCTCTACACTGACTTACAGGCTCAACGACATCTCCCGCAGCGGCGACCTCACCATTAACGTTAAACTCAATAGCGACAATGAACTAGGCGTTATTTCCAGAGCGGTAAATCAAACTTTAATGGCGATCCGGGACTTGATTACCGGATTAGCCAAATCGGTAAATACCAGCACCCGGCTGGGCGACAGTGTAGCCGAGTCGGCCGATACCATTCACACTGAGTCAGAACAAACTCAACAACGTGCCATGAGCATAGCTACTGCTATTGAGCAGATGACTCAAACCAGTAAGGAAATTGCTCAGTCAGCTTTTAATACCCTGGAGTCGAGTCAGGCCCTCGACAAACTGGCCGATGAGGCGACCCAGGCCAATAACACTATTAAAACATCGATTCACAGCCTGACAGAACAAATGCAGGATGTAGAAAACAGCGCTAAAACCATGGGCGAACACCTAAGCGAAATCAGCGGTATTCTTGACACCATCAACACTCTCTCAGATCAAACCAACCTGCTGGCGCTGAATGCCGCCATTGAGGCTGCCCGGGCCGGTGAGCACGGCAGAGGCTTTGCCGTGGTGGCCGACGAAGTGCGCCAGCTGGCCACAGCCAGTCGCGGCTCATCCGATAAAATTTCATCGCTACTCGATACCCTGGCGCAAGTGAGTACCAAAGTGATTAGCGGGGTAAGCCAAAGTGCTGAAGCCGCTCGTACCTCACTCAATCTAACCGAAAGCGGTGAGCGCACCGCTAATACCGTACGCCAGAGCGCCGGTAACGTGGAAATACAGGCCAATGCGATGTCGGCTGCTGCCGAGCAACAGTCGGTTACCTCAGATCAAATTGCTCAGGATGTGATTTCGGTGCAGGACGCCGCTACCCATCAGGTTTCCATTGCCGACGAACTCAAAGCACTGACAACCGACCTGCAAACCAACAATGCGCTGCTTGAGCGTACCATGGGTAATTTTAAATATTAGGCTAATGTCCGCTTTGTGACATACTGAGAATAATAACGACAGAAAGGATGAAACATGCGAAAACTGATTGTTTTACTCACACTTACGGGTTTAGCTGCCTGTAGCGGTGAAGCACCAGTAAGCTCAGACACAACGGCTTCACAAAGCCAGCAACCACAGGTTGAAACCGCCACTTACAATGTACTGTTTGGCGGTACCGATGTGGGCGATATGACCATCAGCCAGTCCGGCACGCTGCTTGATATCAGCTATGGATTTAGCAATAACGGCCGTGGTGCCAGCAGCGAAGAAACCCTGTTACTGTCTGAAGCTGGCTTGCCAATCAGCTGGAAAATCACCGGAAAGACAACATTTGGTAACCAGGTTAATGAAACCTACGAGGTAAAAGACGGCCAGGCCAGCTGGACTTCTGCGGCTGGCAGCGGCGAAGCCGATGCCAGCAACAAGCCCATTTATATTGCCCAGAACCCCAGTCCTTATGCGCTGTATACTTATGCGAAAACTGTTCTCGATGCCGGTGGTGAGCCCTACCCTGCTTTACCGGCCGGGCAGGTAACAGTTACGCCGAAAGAGTCCCTTACCTTACAGGGTAAAGACGGCGAACTGGCCGTTACTCTGTATGCCGTTGGCGGCATCAACCTCAACCCGAGCTATATATTACTCGATGAACAACAGCAGTACGTAGGCACCGTATCTCCTCGTTTTGCACTATTAAAAACAGGCTATGAGGATGAAGACAGCCGCCTGCGCGAACTAACGGCCACCCTCAATACCCAGCGTTACGAGGACATCGCCAGTAACGTCACCCATGAATATGAACAGCCGGTGCGGATAAACAATGTGCGCATTTTCGATCCAAAGTCACTTAGTCTGACCGCTCCGGTATCGGTGGTCATGACCGGCGATACCATTACCGCTATCGAAGACGTTCGTTCTGCCCCCGGCGCTGATGAAGTATTTATCGAAGGCGAAGGTGGCACACTGGTGGCAGGTCTTTACGACATGCATGGCCACGTGGGCGACAATCAGGCAATCATGAATGTCATGGCCGGGGTTACCGGCATTCGTGATATGGGTAATGAAGACGACGTACTATCAGACCTGATAGATAAGATTGACCGCGGCGTACTGATTGGCCCAACGATTACCAAGAGCGGCTTTATTGAAGGCGTAAGCGAATTCAGCGCAGCCACCGGAGAGCTGGCAGACAGTAAAGAAAAAGCGCTGGAACTGGTCAGAAGCTACGCCGAAAAAGGCTACTGGCAAATTAAAATCTATAACTCAATGAACGGTGACTGGGTTGAAGAAATGGCCGCTGAAGCTCACCGGCTGGGTATGCGGGTAGCAGGCCACGTTCCGGCGTTTTACCGCGCCGATCAGATGATTGAAGCGGGCTACGACGAATTAACCCATATTAATCAGATAATGCTCGGCTGGGTGCTGGGGCCGGAAGAGGACACCCGTACCTTGTTCAGGATTACGGGTATGAAACGCTTTGTCGACTTAGATCTTAACAGCGATAAAGTGCAGCATATACTGGATTTAATGGTGGAAAATAATATCGCTCACGACCCAACCGCCGTTATCCACGAGTATGGTATGACTTCACGTAATGGCGTAACAGCCATGGCAGTGCGCGATTACATAGACCATATGCCCATTAGCGTGCAACGGTCAGCCAAATCCGCCATGCTAAATGTCGCAGACGATGCAGAGGATCAGGCCTATCTGGCCGCTTACCAGAAAATTCTTGATACCCTCGCACTCATGCATAAACGTGGCATTCTGCTGGTGCCCGGAACCGATATGGGCGGCGCTTTTTACCTGCATCGTGAGCTGGAGCTGTTTGAAAAAATAGGCATGACCGCAGCCGAAGCGCTACGGCGTGGCTCCTATGATATGGCGCAGTATCTGGGGCGTACAGAACGCGGCTCTATTGAAGTGGGTAAGCAGGCCGATTTCTTTCTGGTACCCGGCGATCCTACCGAGGATCTCAAAGCCATTAAAACCATTGCCATGGTGGCTACGCAGGGTCGAATTTACTTTCCTACCGAAGTCTACCCTTCGTTTGGAATTCAGCCATTTACCGAAGTACCTGAGGTGCATGTTCCCGAATAAACCGGGTCAAATCTGAGCCGTTCACAAACATTTACAGTTTTCATTCCGCCAGCACTTTATTAACTGGCGGAATGCTTTATGTTTAACACTGGCATAATACCAATTCGCATAGTAGTTTGCCCACTCAGCAAGACTGTCAGGCTTTCTGGCTAGGCTTGGTTGCACAGGTTTGGTGGTTCCAAATCAAGCAAGCATAACAACGCCAGAAAACCTGACAGCATTGCCCAAAGGGAGTGGCCAAAACGACTTACATCTGTGTTGCGCCCTCTGGACATAGAATAACTATGCCGCAGAGAACGCGTCGTGATCTAAGTCGTTTTGTCTCACTCTGAGAGGCTAAACTACTATGCGGATTGGTATATTTGCCCGGGCGATACTCAACGCTAAAAAAATGATTAAGGATGACAAACATGACAGTAATCAAGCACCTCACCAAAGGCCTGAAACTAGAGGCGTTGGTGTGCTGGCACTCAGTGGTTTATGTATAACTGCTGCGTTTGCCAAAGACGACATTAACATCGACTACGAGAAATTTACCACCGATAACGGCCTTACCGTTATTGTCCATGAAGACCGCAAAGCGCCGGTAGTAGCGGTAGCGGTATGGTACAAAGTGGGCTCTAAGGATGAGCCGGAAGGAAAATCAGGTTTTGCTCACTTATTTGAGCACCTGATGTTCAATGGTTCTGAAAACTACGATGACGAGTGGTTCGGCCCATTACAGGAGGCTGGCGCTACAGGTCTGAACGGCACCACTAACTTTGACCGCACTAACTATTTCCAGACCGTTCCCACCCCAGCCCTCGACAGGATTTTGTGGATGGAGTCAGATCGCATGGGCCACCTGCTCGGCGCGGTAACCCAGGATAAGCTCGACGAGCAACGAGGTGTAGTACAAAACGAAAAACGCCAGGGTGAAGATCAGCCCTACGGCACCTTGTTTAATCATGTGGTTGAAGCCCTGTTTCCCAGTGGCCACCCATACAATCACACGGTTATTGGCTCGATGGATGACCTCAACTCGGCCTCGCTGGACGATGTAAAAGCCTGGTTTAATCAGTATTACGGGCCTAATAATGCCATTTTAGTGCTCAGTGGTGATATTAACGTCGCCGAGGCCAAACCGCTGGTCGACAAATACTTTGGCGATATTGAGCCGGGCCCGGCCCTGGCCAAATGGCAATCTTGGGTACCTGAGCGTAAGGCCAATACCCGTCAGGTCGTGCAGGATAAGGTACCACAAACCCGTATCTATCGTTTGTGGGTTTCACCCGAGAATACCAGTCCTACTGCCACAGACCTGTTTATTGCTGCAAGTGTGTTAGGCGATGGCAAGAATTCACGGATGTATAAAGAATTGGTTTACGATCAGCAAATTGCGACCAACGCCTCGGTGTTTAATTATGAACTGCAGATGGCGTCTATTTTTGGTGTCAGTGTAGACGTAAAAGCCGGTGAGGATCCGGCTAAAGTTGAACGCGAAATGGATAAAATTATCGCCGAATTCTTGCGTAAAGGCCCCAGCCGTGATGAGGTTGAACTGGTGTCCACCAAGCGTCGCGCCTCGATTATTCGTGGCCTTGAGGAAGTCGGCGGATTTGGCGGTAAGGCCGATACGCTGGCTACCGGTGAATACATTGCCGGCGATCCCAATTACTTCAAAACCGAATTGGAAGAACTGGCTGATTCCACCCCTAAAAAAGTTAAGGCGGCGGCCCAGCAGTGGCTAGGTGATGGCTGGCATCAGATTACCTTTGTGCCTTTCGAAGAACATACCGCCAAAGCAGAAGGTGTTGACCGCAGCACTGGCCTGCCATCGATTGATGCAGAAACCCAGCTAAGCTTCCCACAAGTCACTGAAACTGAGTTGTCGAATGGCATCAAAGTGGTTTTCGCACAGCGCTCTACGGTGCCGTTAGTGAATGTAGCAGTACAGTTTGATGCCGGTTATGCGGCCGATGCAGGCGGTAAGCTGGGCCTTGCCAGCTTTACCACCCGAATGCTCGATGAAGGTGCCGGTGACTATGACGCACTGGAACTGGCAGCCGAGCTGGAGCAACTGGGCACTAACTTAAACAGTGGCTCTAATCTCGACACGACTACCGTCAGCATGTCGATGCTGAAGAAAAACATGAAGCCATCACTGGCCTTACTTGGTGATATCCTTAAAGATCCATCCTTTGACAAGGAAGAAATTGAGCGTCAGCGTGCGCTTATCTTAAGTAATATTGCTCAGCAAAAGACCCGTCCGGTAAGTATCGCCCTGACCCTGCTGCCACCGCTTATTTACGGTGACGACCATGCCTACGGCATCCCATTTACCGGCACCGGAACGGCTGAAGATGTGCAGGCGGTTACCCGTAATGACTTGGTTAACTTTAAAAACACCTGGTTACGCCCGGATAACGCCACTATCTTCGTAGTAGGTGACACCACCTTAAGCGAGATTAAACCGGAACTGGAGAAAGAGTTTGGTAAGTGGAAAGTATCAGGTAGCAAAGGCAGCAAGCAAATCGCTAAGGCCAAACTACCTGAACAGGGCCAGGCGATTATTATTGACCGTCCGGGCTCGCAGCAGTCGCTGATCCTGGCTGCCCATTTAGCGCCACCCACCGGTATCGACAACAACATTGCCATTGAGGCAATGAACCTGACCTTAGGCGGTGCGTTCACTGCCCGGGTTAATATGAACCTGCGTGAAGATAAGGGCTGGTCCTACGGCGCTTATACGTTCCTGCAGGATGCCCGTGGTCAGCGTCCGTTTATGGTGTATGCACCGGTGCAGACCGACCAGACCGGCCCGTCGTTACTGGAGCTTAAGAAAGAGCTGAATGGTTACTTAGGTGATAAGCCGCCTATGGCCATGGAACTAGAACGTGCCCGTCTGGATGAAGTACGCTCGCTGCCGGGGCAGTTTGAAACTGCCGGTTCGGTGCTGGGCAGTCTGCTTTCCAGTAGCCGTTTTAACCGCCAGTATAACTATCCGGAAACCCTGGTAGAAAAATACAACGGTCTCACCCTGGACGACCTTAATGAAGCGGCAGCACAGGTCATTCACCCGGATAAGCTGACCTGGCTTATCATTGGTGATGCCGAGAAAATTAAAGATGAAGTTGAAGCCGCTGGCCTTGGTCCGGTTTCGGTACAGAGCATGAACAGCCTGTAGCCTCTGTATGCCAGCGGCCTTTGCCGCTGGCAATCTTACCCGGTTGTTTGACCCCGACTTTACCCCCTGCCCGCTAACATGCTGTTTTTACCTTTATCAACAGGCCTGTTATGCACAAAATCATTCACTTTTGTTTACCCTTTATTCTGCTGTTATCAGCCAGCCCCGTGCTTGCCACAGTGGTTGTGTTTGAGGCCGGTTTTGGCCAAACAGCACAAAGCTGGGGTCCTCTGTTAAAACACCTGCCAGCCGATTATAAAGTAATAACCTATACCCGCCCGAGTATTGCCAAAGCGAATGCAAAACCCACCAGCATTGCCGAGGACGTGCAGCATCTGATTAGCCGGCTTAAGCCTTTTCAGGGTGAGGAGATCGTTCTGGTAGGCCATTCCTACGGCGGGCTGATTGTTTCGCAGGTCGCTGAGCTTACTCCCGAATTAATCCACGGTGTAGTGTTACTTGAGCCTACCGTACTCAGCCAGCGACGGCAGTTTAAAGCCATTGATAGCCAGCGTATTGCCAAAGATGACGAGATGATGCGGCAGTACCTGCCTGCCCACCTGTTGGCCCAGTATCAATTATTGATTCAACAACTCGACGATGCCGCTATCGACACCTATCCATTGCCCGCACAGTTACCCGTAGTTTTGTTCACTTCCACCCGCCGCGCAGCAGACCCCTTATTTTTTGAAGAAACCGAGCAAGGCAAACAGCAGTGGCTTACCTTGCATCAGGCGCTGATTGCTAATTCAGAGCAGGCCTGGCATATCCGTTCAAAACAATTTGGCCACCAACCCCATAAAGACCAACCGGTTGTCGTGGCTCAAGCAATTACCCAACTGTTATCGCACAAAAATTGACTTTGTCATGCACAACGGGGTCAGACTTTGCTAATCTGCCAACTGGTTCCCCGTATAAGGAAATACTTATGGCAAAGAGCAAATTGATCATGCTGGCCGTGGCAGTCCTGTTGCTTGCTGGTTGTGCCGATCAAATGACCTTTGAGGAGGCGCAGCAGGCCGATAAAGTGGGCTTTTTACACGGCTTGTGGCACGGGCTGATCATTATTTTTTCCTGGCTCGCCTCATTAATATTCGATGACGTAGCAATCTATGCCATTTACAACAATGGCGGTTGGTACGATTTCGGCTTTGTACTGGGCGTGGGCGGTCTGAGTTTTAGCTCTGGTTTATTTAACAGCTCAGAATCCTAAAGCGAGGATTTCCGCCTTAGTGGTGATCAACGCATTGCCAAATAATACTTTTTAGGCGGTTTGCCGTAGTGATTAAACAGCAGTGTAGGGATTTCATCGCGAGTATTGTTTGCCGTTACGTATTTTGTAGTAGGATGCGTATAACTCATTAGATAAAGGGAAGCGTAATGAAAAAAGTTCTTATCGTTTTATTGGTAGTGATTGCCGCCATTGTGGGTGGCGTGGTGTATCTCGCCAGCGGTGCCAATGAATTTATCCGCTCGCAGATAGAAACCCAGGGAACTAAATATTTAGACACCCCGGTGAGCGTGGCTTCGGTAGATTTGTCGTTCAGTGAAGGCCGCCTGACCATCAACGATATCGACGTGGAGAATCCGGATGGTTTTAGCGACGAAGACGCTCTCAGCCTCACTGGTATTACCCTGGACTTAGGCGGTTCAACCGAAGAGCCTTACCGTATTCAGGAGGTCACCGTAGACGGCCCGGAAATCCTGTATGAACTGGATAGCAGCGGCCAGGGCAACCTGGTAGTGCTTAAGAACAACCTGACCGCCAACCTGCCTGAAGGCGGCAATGAGCAACCTGCCGAGCCTTCATCACCCAGCCCAAAGTTGATTGTCGACCAGGTCACCGTTAGTAACGCTAAATTGGTGCTGAATTTTGAAAACCTCGACACCGGAGAATTTGAGATTGATAAAAAGGCTTATGAAGTCACGCTGCCAACCTTTAACGCCGGTTCAATTGGTAAGCCCGACGGTTTGCCGGCTGACCAGGTGGGTGCTGCTATTGTGCAACAAATGCTGGATAACGCCATTAAACAGGCAAAAGCCGAAGCGAAAAAAGTGGTAGCCGATAAAGCCAAAGAAAAACTTGAGGAAGAAAAAGACAAGTTAATGGAAAAAGGCAAAGACAAACTTAACGGTCTGTTCAACTAGCCGTTCTCCTGCTACCGAACAATACACGACGGACGTTCCAGACGTCCGTCGCTTACCGCCTGCTACATGTGCTGTTCAATAGCCACTTCAACACTTTCCGTGACATCCGGCCCTTCGATAGTCAGCCACATCTGACCGTCCTGTACAGTAACCTGAATTTGCATTGAGCGTTGCACGACGTTTTCCAGCGTGGAAGCCAGTTCTTCAGGCACCGTAAACACCGAGAGATTCTTGCGGGTTTGCAGCTTGTTTTGTTCCTTTTTCCACCAGGCATCAAAGCTGTTGTCGGCGTAGGAGTAAATCAGCATCTGCTGGCTTTGATTACAGCCTTTCTTAATACGTTGTTCTGAGGGTTGGCCTAATTCAATCCACAGCTCAATCTCATCACTGAAGTTCTTTTGCCACAGGTCCGGTTCATCATCATCGGATAATCCCTTAGTGAACTGCAGTCGCTCATGCGCGTTCACGATGAACGCAATAATTCGCAGCATCATACGCGCATCATTTTCAGACGGATGCCGGGCAATGGTCAGGTTATGGTCGTTGTAATAGTTGCGGTCCATATCGGTGATCGACAGGTCTGCTTTAAAAATGGTTGCTTTAAGTGCCATGGTGATCCTGAATAGTGAACAATGAGAACGGCAGATGGCGCAAAAATTAATGTCGCCGGATAACGTGGCGCTATATTAGCAGCAATTCTGCCAGGGCGTACGCTACGCAGATTAAAATTTACTGAAATCGCGTTTAATTACGCACTGCTTCGCGTACAGAGGAACGACGAAAATCTGTGATTTTCGGCTGGGTAATGAGTGACCGTTATGCCAGTGGCATAACGCAGCACGAAGAACGACACGCCCGGATGGCGTGGCTGGACGGTGCTACAGGGATGTAATACACATATGAACTGTTAGCGGGAGCTTTATTAATTAAACAGTCACCAACAGGTCTTGTCCTGCTAGTTTTATAAATCGGGAGTTTGATTTTTTGAGAGTCTTTCGAGGAATGGTGCCCAGGGGTGGGTGAAGCCGTACGTTTTATGCGAAGCTCTGCTTCGCGTACGGATGAACGACGAAAATCTGCGATTTTCGGCTGGAATAGTCCGCCGATTTGATAAAAGCTTGAATTTATCTAGAAATAGGAAGTTTAAAACGTCTTTCGAGGAATGGTGCCCAGGGGCGGACTTGAACCGCCACGACCGTGAGGTCACTAGCACCTGAAGCTAGCGTGTCTACCAATTTCACCACCTGGGCCTTTGCGTTTAGCTCGTTGCTCAACGCGGGCGGAAAGATACGCTCTTGGGCTAATCTTGTCAATCACTTATTCGAACTTTTTCCTAAATTTTTGCATCCGACTGCCTGAGTGTGGGCAATATCCTGCAAACTCATCTTGCCGCTGGGGTCCATGCTGTAATATTGCGCAAACCAGAGCTGCAAAGTGGCCATCGCATCATCAAGGGCGTTGTGCGCGGGCGCCAGCGGTAAATTTAATCGCTGCCGACAAACAGTCAGGGTAGCGCTGTTAGGCGGCAGTACGTCGTGCTGTTTTTGCAACTGATACACCGCCAGCTTCAACGTATCAATGGTAATCACCTCTGGCAGATACATATCGTTAGCGGCCAGCACTTTATCCAGTACAGCTAAGTCCAGCCCGGCGTTATGAAATACCCAGACATGGGTTTGCGCATACGGCACCAGTTGCTCAAGCGCCTCTTTAATATGTGCTCCCCGGGCAATTTCATCAGCTGTCAGGCCATGGATAACCGGGCTTTGTTCCAAATCGCCGGATGCCCTGACCACCGCATAATAGCAATTGCTCAGATCGATACTGCCCGCTTTCCCTTCAGTCCAGCCAATCGACGTTATCTTGGCTTTCTGTGGGTCCAGCGAGGTCAGTTCCAGATCCACCGCCAGCAAGGGGACATCCCTGAGCATTTGGTGTTTACGACTCTCTGGTAGCGCTGCTCCGCCGCTCAGCCACTGCTGTATGCGCCGCCAGATTGGAGGCTGTTGTGGTGTCGACATATCAGGACATTCCACCAGAGAACTTCATAACAGCGGCCTGTTGGGCTCGCTCTATGGCTTGAAAAGCCGCCTTAAGCTGGTGTTTTTCAATCGACGACAAGTCGCTCACAGACACCAGATTATTGGTCACTTTATTATGTAGCTGATGACGCCAGCGCAGGCGGTTTAAGAACAACCAGATATCCCGCAGGTTATCTGCATCGCGGCTCGATAGTCCGGCGCCGGCCGGCAGCGCGGCAAGCCGCCCCAGGGTGGACGGCATGGTCAGGCCGTTTGCCAGCGCATAAAGCCGCACCAGGTTATTAATAATGGCAATAGCCCTCACCTTCAGGTCTATGGCATCTTTAACGGTGTGACCTTTTTCATAGGTAAACTTCTTAAACATCGACAGGGGCACCGAGGCATCATTGGCCTGACGTGCCAGCGCGGCCAAAAACATAGGCTGCTTCAATAAAGGCGCCCGGGCCATCTGCATTTTTCTGAATAAATCCACATCACCGGCTGCCGCCCGGGCATCCAGGAAAATATTAAAATACATAATGGCTTTATTGGTAGGCTGAGCTACCCAGCCTTTAGCTTCATCTACTGCGGCATCAAGCGATAGCCTGAGATCCGGGTTACTAGCCATAATATTGCCCGGGCACAGTTTTATCCCGCATTTACCAAGTCCGTTACATACATACTCGGCCATACCAGCAAAATACTCAGCTTCCTCCTGATTAGGCTCGCGCTCCAGTAATAAGCCGTTATCCTGATCTGACCCCATGGTCTGATCTTCCCGGGCCTGAGAGCCATACACTATCCAGGCAAAATCAAGCGGAGCGGGACCGTGTTGCTGCTGGTAGTAACTAATCAGTTTGCGGGTCATGATATCGGTGGCCTGTGCAAGTACTTTACCGGCAATATCAAAGTCCCCGGGTCGCTTGGCATGGGTGGCGAAGTAATGAGGCATTTGCCAGGACAGACGGGTAAGTTCGTAAAGGTTTTCAGCCTTGGACAGCTCACCAATCACAAACAACACATTACCCTTTTGATGCCGTATTACATCGGATGCGGTGACCATCCCCATCGGCTCCCGGGTGGTGCGATCGACAACCGGAAGATGGTGGATGTTACGCTCCGTCATCAGCGCCATGGCATCAAACATAGTGCGGTTCTGAATAATCATGGCCGGTTTTTCTGTCATGATAGATTTGACCGGCAGACCAACATCCAGGCCGGTGGCTACTACCCTGTTACGTAAATCACGGTCGGTCACTATGCCAGCCAGTTTGTCATTTTCGGTGATCAGCAACGACGACACATTACTCTCTGACATCACCTCGGCAGCTTGCTGTACAGACAGATTCACATCTATTTTTACCGGTGCACGCTCAATCACTTCAGACAGGGCTTTATACAGCCACATGGAGTTTGAGTCCTGCACCGCCTGATTTTGCAGGGCCTCACTTTTGGTGCCCAGGAAGAAGTTGGCGATTTCCGGCATTTCCAGGGATTTTTTAAACGCGGCCTCGCTAAACGAATACACCAGCCCGGGAGAGTCCACTTCGACTTCCAACGGGTAGGTCACACCATCAATCAGGGCATGAAAACCAAAGTAATCGCCTTCACTTAAGTGGCGCTGGGGTCCGTCACTGTCTTTCACCGAGAACTGGCCGCTTTGAATAAGAAACAGACGACCGGCATTTTCCTTGAGTAGCGTTTCCTGGCTTTCCTTAGCCAGGTAGATAAGCCGCGCTTTTTGCGCCAGCTCTTCGCGCAATTCATTTTTCAACTGGTCAAACGGTGCTGACGTTTTCAGAAAATCGATAACTTGCTGTGGCGTGCTACTCATAAGCTGTCCCCGGTCGCGTTTTTCTCTTTTAGTAGATACAGCATAGCGGGTTTTAGCCAGTAACAAACTGTGCTGGATCAACCCTGTTTATGCCTGAATTGCCTGCTTAAAAAGCAACTCAGGGATAAATAAAGAAGGCCCACCACAAGGTGAGCCTTTTCTTAATTAAATGTTAGTCAATCTTAGTGAGCCGAAGCTTCACCCGCACCTTTCGGGAAGCGGATACTTTCAACCATTTCCTGGATTTCCTGAGGTGCTTCATCAGTCATCTTGAACACGCCGTAAGCTACTGCGAAGTTCACCAGCATACCCAGGGTACCGATACCCTCAGGTGAAATGCCGAACCACCAGTTAGCAGGTACGTTAGCCGCCGGGTTCACAAACTTGAAGTAGATGATATAGGCGGCGGTAAACGCGATACCCGAGACCATACCTGCCACAGCACCTTTATCATTCATACGCTTGCTAAAGATACCCATAATGATGGCAGGGAAGAAGCTCGAGGCCGCGAGACCGAACGCGAAGGCGACCACCTGCGCGACGAATCCTGGCGGGTTAATACCAAAGTAACCGGCAATAACAATCGCCACACCGGCTGCCAGTCGGGCATAGCCCAGCTCAGCTTTATCGGAGATGTTTGGCGCAAAGTTTCGTTTCAGTAAGTCGTGCGATACCGAGGTAGAGATTACCAGCAGCAGACCCGCTGAAGTAGACAGTGCCGCGGCTACACCACCAGCTGCCACCAGCGCGATTACCCAGGCCGGCAGATTGGCGATTTCAGGGTTAGCCAGCACCATGATGTCACGGTCAACTTTCACTTCGTTAGCGCTGTTAGGGTCGGTAATGCTACCCGCTGCATAGTACATGTTGCCATCACCATTCTTATCGTTAAATTCGATAAGGCCGGTTTTTTCCCAGTTCTTAATCCAGGTAGGCGCTTCAGCGTAAGGCGTACCCGCCAGATCCGGACCATTGATGGTTTCAATCATATTTACGCGGCCAAATGAAGCCAGTGCCGGTGCAGTGGTATATAGGATAGCGATGAAGACCAGCGCCCAACCCGCACTCTTACGTGCATCACGAACTTTAGGTACAGTGAAGAAACGTACGATTACATGAGGCAGACCCGCAGTACCTACCATCAGTGCGAAGGTAATAAAGAATACGTCAATGGTGCTCTTCGTTCCGGTGGTATACTCAGCAAATCCAAGTGCCAGTGAAATCTGGTCCAGTTTCTCCAGCATGTACATCCCGGACCCGTCAGCCAGCGTTGCACCGAAGGCAGTTTGTGGCAGAATGTGACCAGTCACCATTACAGAAATAAATACACAAGGTACTAAGTAAGCAAAAATCAATACGCAGTACTGGGCAACCTGAGTGTAGGTGATGCCTTTCATACCACCCAGTACAGTGTAGAAGAATACAATTGCCATACCGATAACCACACCGGTAACAATATCAACTTCAAGGAAGCGGCTGAATACTACGCCAACACCACGCATCTGACCGGCAACATAAGTAAAGCTTACGAAGATGGCACAGAATACCGCCACAGTACGTGCGGTTTGTGAGTAGTAGCGATCACCAATGAAATCCGGTACAGTAAATTTACCGAATTTACGTAAGTACGGTGCCAGACATAACGCCAGCAGTACATAACCACCGGTCCAGCCCATCAGGTAAACCGCGCCGTCGTAACCCATAAAGGAAATCAGACCGGCCATAGAAATAAATGATGCGGCTGACATCCAGTCCGCTGCGGTTGCCATACCGTTAAGGACAGGTGGAACACCACCGCCGGCAACATAAAAGTCGTTGGTTGAACCAGCGCGAGCCCAAATCGCAATAGCGATATACAGGGCAAACGAGGCGCCAACGATGATAAAGGTTAATAATTGTACATCCATTGGATTACTCCTCGTCTACGCCGTATTTTTTGTCTAACGCATTCATTTTGGCCATATACACAAAAATGAGTACCACAAACACGTATATTGCACCTTGCTGTGCAAACCAGAATCCCAGCTTAAAGCCAAAGAATTGGATCTCGTTTAGCACATCTACTAAGAGAATGCCGGCGCCAAAAGACACGACAAACCAGACTACTAACAATTTGGCGAGGATGGAGAGATTCTCCTTCCAATACGCCGTTTTGTCGTCATCACTTTTAAATGCCATCTTTCCGTCCTCATCAACAGGTTAATTCGATGTTCTATTTTTACATTTTCCTAACGGAGAGCTTCTCAGGCGACTTTAGCGCTTACTTTAGCAATCCCAAACCGCCAAAATCGCCTAAAAACCGCATAATTAGGAGCTTCGGATATACTCTAGACGGGCATGACAATTCAAGAAATGAGACCATGGTCGTAGGTCAGGTCTTAGGGGGTTGGTTATAATGCAGTCAGATTTGTTAAAAACCTGTTAGGACAAGGCATGACGTTCGGTTGGGTTTCGCTCGCACTCGTTTATTTATTTTTATTATTCTATATCGCCAGCTGGGGAGATAAGAATTCTCCCACTGCCAGATGGATAACCTCACACCCGGTGATCTACTCGCTGGCACTGGCCATTTACTGTACCGCCTGGACCTTTTTTGGCGCGGTAGGCCAGGCATCGCGCGATACCTGGATATATTTACCTATTTTACTTGGGCCTGTATTGGTTTACGTGCTCGGCTACCGGTTTATTTATAAACTGACACTGGTCAGCAAAAAGCAGCATATCAACACTATTGCTGACTTTATTGCGTCCCGGTATGGCAAACGTCAGGCGGTTGCCCTGTTGGTGACCATCATCGCTTTGATGGCTACCATTCCGTACATAGCGCTGCAATTAAAAGCCATAGGTGCCACCTTTAAACTGTTAACCAATCAGCCTAACAGCCAGTTTATTATTGTCCTGGCCACCGCCTTTATTGCCCTGTTTGCCATTTATTTTGGGACTAAGCAAACCGACGTTACCGAATACCGCCGCGGCTTAATTCTGGCCATTTCCTTTGAATCTTCAATTAAACTGTTAGCGCTGGTTCTTGTAGCCATCGTCGGCTATCAGGCGTGGTACGAGCAGGAAACCAGGCCAATCCTGGAAGACTTCCTTACCACTGAGGCGTTGTCTCAGTTTTCTTCTTTTACCTTTTTTGCTCAGGTTATTATGGCTGCCGCGGCGGTCATTTGTTTGCCCCGTCAGTTTCATGTAGCGATCGTTGATAACCTGAGCCTGAACCATTTAAAAACCGCACGCTGGTTGTTCCCGCTGTATCTGGCAATCACAGCAGCAGTTATTCCTATTATTGCTATGGCCGGGCAGTCTGTATTCGCCGATAACCCTATTGAGCCGGATACGTACGTGTTATCGCTGGCTATGTTCTCAGAGTCTTTCCTGCTCCAGGTGATCGTATTCGTAGGGGGGTTATCTGCTGCCACGGCAATGATTATTGTGGCCACTTTAACCCTCAGTACTATGCTGACCAACGACGTGGTTCTGCCCCGGTTGCTGGCGGTTAAACAGCATTCCGCCTCCTACGGCGACTATGGTAAACGTATCCGTTTAATCAGGCGTATTATCATCGGCATTATTCTGCTGCTGGCGTTTTTATACCATCAGCAAATGACCGGCAGTCGTTCGCTCCACTCCATAGGGTTAATTGCTTTTTCACTGGTAATTCAGCTGATGCCCGCTGTGATTGGCGGTTTGTACTGGAAACGAGGCCATGCTCACGGCGTCTATGCCGGGCTGGTGGTGGGCCTCATTACCTGGGTGCTGTGGCTGGTTTTGCCGATCGTTAATGTTTCCTCGTCAGACTTTGAACAAAGTGAATTGCTAAGCCAGGGCGCTATCATCAGTCTTATCGCCAACACCATCGCCTATTGCCTGTTCTCCTGGTTTGCCCCGGCCCGGTTGATTGACCGGATTCAGGCCGAAGCCTTTGTATCACCGGCCGAGGTCCGTAATACCCCGCTTAAAAATCAGAGTGTCAACGTGACCATTGCCGATTTGATCACACTGCTCTCCACGTTTATGGGCACCGGACGCTGTAAGCAACTGGTTAACGAATACCAGCAACTTCACCACACCACCATAGAAAGCTCTCAGGTACCGGATGAAGCCTTTATGGCTTTCTGCGAACGGGCACTTGGCGGAGTAATCGGGGCATCCAGTGCCAAAGCGCTAATCGACAGTGTATTACGCGGTAAAAAGCTCGACTTTACCGAAGTGATTAACTTCTTTGACGACACTACCCAGGCCATGCAGTTTAATATGACGGCCCTGCTTACCTCACTGGAAAACATGGATCAGGGTATCAGCGTCATCGACAAACACCTGAATCTGGTGGCCTGGAATAAACAGTACGCCACGCTGTACACCTACCCGGAAGACTTTTTAGTGGTCGGAATGCCGATAGAAAAACTCATTCGCTACAATGCTGAACGTGGCGAATTCGGGGTAAATGATATTGAAGACGAAATCGAGAAACGCCTGGAACATTTGCGTTCCGGTACGCCACACCGGTTTACCCGCCAGCGCAGCGACGGCCGGGTTATTGAAATGGTTGGCAACCCGCTCCCTGGTGGTGGCTTCGTAACTAGCTTTAATGACATTACCGGGCACGTGGAAATCCAGCAGGCGCTGGAAGAGTCCAATATCGACCTTGAGTTGCGCATTAAAAAGCGCACGGAAGAAGTGCACTCGATTAACGCCGAATTACGCCTCGAGATTGAGCGTCGCCGCGGCGTAGAGAAAGAACTCATCCGGGCCCGTAAACAGGCCGAAGATGCCAATGCCAGTAAAACCCGCTTTCTGGCGCTGGCCAGCCACGACGTATTACAGCCGCTAAACGCGGCCAAGCTATATGTTTCAGCCTTGCAGGAGGCTAAATTGCCGGAGGCGGTGAATAACATTGTCAACAAACTCAACCACTCGGTAACCTCCAGTGAGGCGCTGATAGCCACTCTGCTGGATATTTCCCGCCTCGATCAGGGCGAGCTCAAACCTAACCCTGAGCCGGTAAACATTAAGGATTTATGTGATCCCATTGTCGATGAATTATCTATGCGGGCTAAGGATAAAGGCCTCATCCTGCGTACCCGCATCCTGGACTGCTGGGTCTATGCCGATAAAACCTTCCTGTATCGAATTATTCAGAACCTGCTGTCTAATGCGGTGAAATACACAAACTCAGGTAAAGTACTGCTCTCTATCCGTAAACGCGGTGGCAAATTACTGATTGAAATTCGTGATACCGGCATTGGTATTTCCAAGGAGCAACAGGCGCTCATCTTTAGCGACTTCTATCGCACCAATGAAAGCTCCGAGCATGGCATCGGTCTGGGTTTGGGTGTAGTAAGACGCTTAAGCCAGCAGATGCAGTGTAAGGTAAAAGTGGAATCTGAAGTGGGCCGGGGCAGTTGTTTCTCATTAAGCTTCCCTATAACCCAGCCTCAGATCTCAAAGAATACGTCGCTGGCCAACCCCACCGCGTCCTTCCGCGGTTTAAGGGTACTGTGTGTGGACGACCAGCAGGAAAACCTCGACGCACTGCAAACCCTGTTAGAAAAATGGGGTGTCAGTACAGTGCTTGCGGATAACTGGGACGACGCTATCACTCAGGCCGATATTTTCTCGCCGCAAATTTTGCTGATGGATTACCAGCTTGGCAACGATCAGAATGGTCTGGATTTAATTGACGCTATTCGTCAGCATCTCGATATTGTGCTGCCTGCCTCACTGGTTACCGCCACTCACGATGAGGATGTAGTGACCCGCTGTAAGGAACAAGGGGTGAATTATCTGAGCAAACCCATTAAACCGGCCAAGCTGCGCGCTTTGCTGAAAAGTATGACCCGGTATATTAAATCTGCCCACTAATTGTGGGCAGCATCTCCCCGTGACAGCGGCCCTTTTTTAGGCGTATGCTATAAACAATACGGTAGACGGTGAGTGTTGTTATTACTCAATATTTATCACCGTCACGACAAATTTTATTTACTTTACATTACTCTCACACAAGGCAAAGTATGCCGTTTTTTGCCGCAACCAGAATTAGGCTGAACCATGCGAATTGCAATACTATCCCGAAATCCCCGCCTTTACTCTACCCGCCGCCTCAAAGAAGCTGCAGAGGAGCGTGGACACACCGTGGATATCATAGACACCATGCACTGCTATATGGACATTACCAGCAGCGATCCGTCGGTTCGCTATAAAGGTGAGAGACTACCTGACTATGATGCGGTTATTCCGCGCATTGGGGCATCGGTGACCTTTTATGGCACCTCGGTGGTACGTCAGTTTGAAATGATGGGCACTTACAGCATCAACGAATCGGTGGCCATCAGCCGCTCACGGGACAAACTGCGTTCTTTACAGCTTTTATCCCGTAAAGGGATTGGCATGCCCCGTACCGGCTTTGCTCACCACCCGGATAAAGTTGACGATGTTATTAAAAACGTTGGCGGCGCGCCCGTGGTGATTAAATTACTTGAGGGCACTCAGGGTATCGGCGTGGTACTGGCTGAAACTCAAAAAACGGCTGAGGCAATGATCGAAGCCTTTATGGGTCTTAATGCCAGCATTCTGGTTCAGGAATACATTAAAGAAGCCGGTGGTGCCGATATTCGCTGTTTCGTTGTTGGTGGCAAAGTAATTGCCGCAATGAAACGCCAGGCAGCACCGGGGGAGTTTCGTTCTAATCTGCACCGTGGTGGTTCAGCCAGCCTGGTTCGCTTGTCGCCAGCAGAGCGAAAAACCGCTATCAACGCCGCGAAAACCATGGGCTTAAACTGTTGTGGTGTAGACATTTTACGTTCTTCACGCGGTCCCGTGGTGATGGAAGTAAACTCCTCGCCCGGTTTGGAGGGTATCGAAAAAGCGACCAGCAAAGATGTGGCCAGCATGATTATTCAATTTATCGAAACGTCAGCAAAGCCACATAAAACTAAAACGAAAGGAAAAGGCTGATGGCCACCAAAGGGCTTGTGATTGGCGGTGAAACCATACTGCCGGGTGAAACGAAGAAAATCGCCCTGGATATGCCGCCTCTTTATACTGCTACCAGTATGAGTATTCCGGTGTATGTGAAGCGCGGTAAGCGTGCAGGCCCTACGTTATTCGTGAGTGCGGCAATCCACGGTGATGAGCTGAACGGCATTGAAATCATTGCCCGTCTCATTAAATCCCGGGCCATCGACAGGTTAAAGGGCACACTCATCGCTGTACCAACCGTTAATGTATATGGCGTACTCAATCAGTCACGGTATTTACCCGACCGACGGGACCTGAACCGCAGCTTTCCGGGCAGTCGAAAAGGTAGCCTGGCCGGGCGTTTGGCACATTTGTTTTTTAATGAAGTGGTCAGTAAGTGTGACGTCGGTATAGACCTGCACACCGGAGCGATTCATCGCAGCAACTTACCGCAGATCCGCGCCGATCTCGACGATGAGGAAGTCCTCGCTATGGCGCAGGCCTTTGGAGTACCCGTGCTCCTAAACGCCGATATCCGTGATGGTTCGTTACGTGCTACAGCCAGTGAAGCCGGTATCAAAATTCTGTTGTACGAAGCCGGGCAGGCCCTGCGTTACGACGAGTTTTCCATTCGGGCCGGGGTAAAAGGCATTATCAACACCATGCGTCATCTGGGTATGCTCAATAAAAGCCGCGCCAAAGGTGTGCCGATTAAACCCTATATCGCCCGCTCCAGCGGTTGGGTTCGGGCGCCTGAAAGCGGCTTTATTAACCACCTGGCGCAACTGGGCGATCATGTGGAAAAAGGCGATAAACTGGCCACAATAGCCGATTCTTACGGCCAGTTTCTGGGTACCCTGACCAGCCCGTCTGAAGGCGTCGTCATCGGTAAACAGAATATTCCGCTTACCCAGGAAGGCGAGGCGATTTATCACATCGCCTATTTTAAAACACCGGATACTGTTGCAGAGCAGGTGGGAATGCTGCAAGACGATCTGGTTCCTAATGACACTACGGTGGCCTTGTAAATGAGCAAATCCAGTAAAACCAAACAAATGATTGGCGCCCTTGAATATGGCAGTATGCCAGAACTGGGGATCAGTAACTTAGTCATGCGGGTGGATACCGGCGCCGCAACGTCTTCGCTGCACGTAGACAACATCGAAGAATTCGAGCGCGACAACGAACGTTGGATCCGCTTTGATATTCACCCGGATATACACGACGTTGCCCGCACGGTACGCTGCGAAAGTAAGGTGCTCAGCCAGAAAAAAATTAAAAGCTCTACCGCTGACCGGCAGCGGCGCTATGTCATAAACACGCGCCTGCAGATGGGTACCCGGTCATGGAAAATTAAACTGACACTGACTGACCGTTCAGAAATGACGTATCTGATGCTGTTGGGCAGACAAGCCATGGTAGGAAAATTTTACGTAGATCCGGAGTACGAGTTTATCCTACCAACCCGACCATAGTGCTGCCAATGAAAGCTATCCGGAAGCACCTGCTTCCGGATTTAACCATAACTTCAGTAATTTTTGCCTAACGATTGTGCAGGAAACAAACCCATCACCTATACTGGAACAGTGATGATTACAGAAGTCTGCAGCCCATGAAGAAACTGGCCCTCTTAGCCCTTGTTGTACTTGGAATTTACTCGGTAAAGAGTAATGCCAAGGACGTTATTAGGCTACCGACCTTCACTACAGAACACCCTATTATCCAGTACCTTCATGTACAGTTGGAGCAGGCCATCAGAGCCACCGAGCAGGATTATGGTGAAACAGATGTTGTATGGTTGAAGATCCCGGTCGAAGAAGAGCGCCAACTGCGCAATCTAAACCAGGGCATTACCGATATCGCCTGGGCGACCTGCTCTGTCAAACGTAACCAGGCTTATCAACCCGTGTTAGTCCCTCAGATAGCCGGACTTTTTGGTGTTCGGGTAAGTGTCGTGCGTGAAAACGACCAGCGCTTTTCTACCATTAACTCAGTTGAAACCCTTAAAGGGTTGGTTGCAGTGCAGTCTTCAAAATGGCACGACTACGATATTCTGGTGAATAATGGCTTTACGCTATTCTCTTCAGACCGTTTTTCGGCCTACCGTGCCGTTGAGAAAGGCCTGGCCGATTACTACCCCAGGGGCATAGCTGAAGTCATTGGCGAGATGGAGATAGCCGAAACCAAAGGGCTCACGGTGGCGCCTCAACACGCGTTACGCTATCCGCTATTGTTTCTGGTTTATGTGAAAAAGAGCAATACAGAGCTCGCTGAAAGACTGACTAAGGGCTTTAACCACAACCTGGAAAACGGTAAATTTCAGACCCTGATGCAATCTCAGCAGTGGTTTCAAAACGCGAAGGAAATGTTGCAGGACAGGACTATTTTCAATCTTGTAAACAATGGCTCTATGGGTAAGTGTCTTGAAGCTGAGGAACAGTATCAGCAATTACTGCAGGCTCCCTATACCAATAATGATTAGGTAGTAGCATGAGAACACGACCACGGATAAGGTTAATCATCGCAACCCTGCTCGCCGGCTGGTTATCTTTCACGTCTGCCAGCGGTCTGGCACAACCTACCGCTTTTGGTGAAGTAAGCGAAATTCATATTCCCACTTATCAGCCGGGCACCGGTGAATTTTATTTTTACATCAAAACCTTACTGAGTCTGGCCCTGGCCCAGACTGATAACCAGTATGGCCCTGTAATACTGGTACCCGACGCCCGGGTAGTTTCTCAGGAACAACAGTTTGAAGAGTTAACCCTCGGGCTGACCGACATTACCTGGTCAATTACCACAATAAAAAGGGAGCAGCAGCACATTGCAGTGCGGGTGCCTTTAACCGCCGGCTTATTTGGTTATCGGGTGATGCTGGTACGAGAAAACGACGAGCGCTTTGCGCAGCCGCTTTCTATTGCCACCCTCAAGGCACTTACGGCAATACAGGGAACCGGCTGGCCGGACAACAGTATACTCACTTATAACGGTTTTCAGTTAATAACAGACAGCTACGATGAAACCTTTGAGAGGCTCAGTGACGGCAGTGCAGATTACTTTCCCCGAGCAGCCCATGAGGTTTTTGAAGAACTGGCGATGCGGGCATCCAGAGACCTGGTTATTGCCAGCCACATCACCCTGCAATACGATAACCCGATGTTTTTCTTTGTCTCTAAGCGCAAACCCGAGCTCGCCCGCCGGTTAGAAAAAGGGTTAGCAATTCTCGCCGCCAATGGCGACTTGTCCCGCCTGCTTACCTCCCAGCATTTCTATATCAGAGCGCGTAACCTGCTCGCAGGCAGAACGCTTATCAGTCTGGAGAACCCACTACTGTCCGATGCCACCAAAGCAGCGACAGCACGCTTCGACAGCCCGCTTGAGCACTTATTTTAAAACAACTATTTGCCTGATGTGGCCGGCGGTTCCAGTTCCAGCTGTGAAGCAATCAGAACCGCCTGGGTGCGGTTGTTGATTCCCAGCTTCTTAAAGATTGCCGTAACGTGAGCTTTTACTGTGGCTTCAGCGATATCGAGGTTATAGCCGATTTGCTTGTTAAGCAGCCCATCACGCATGTAACAAAGCACTTTGTATTGAGAAGGTGTAAGGCTTGACATTTTATCCGCCAGTTCTGAGAACTCTTCGTCGACATCTTCGATTTTTTCGCTGATTGACTCAGGCAGCCAGATGTCGCCGTCGAGGATCACCTCCACCGCTTTGGCAATGTTATCGGCACTGGTGGTTTTAGGAATAAAACCGAGCGCACCCACGCCCACAATTTTAGAGATGATGGTCGCATCTTCAGTGCCAGAAACCACCGCTACAGGTAAGTCGGGATAGAGTTTACGGATATGTAATAAGCCAAACAAATCGTTACTGCCCGGCATATGTAAATCAAGTAATAACAAGTCGACATCCTCTTTTTCGAGAATGTCGGCAGTGGCAGTAAGGTCGCCAGCCTCGAGGATAGTGAGGTCTGGCAACGACAATGACAACGCTCCCTTTAGCGCATCGCGGTATAAAGGGTGATCGTCGGCAATCAGCAGCGTTATCATTGTTACTCCGTTTACTTGTTAAGACGCTCCTCTATGAGTGTATCAACAACCGACGGATCCGCCAACGTTGACGTGTCGCCTAATTGCTCATGCTCATTAGCTGCAATCTTACGCAGGATACGACGCATAATTTTACCTGAACGGGTTTTCGGCAGACCACGCGACCATTGGATCATATCCGGTGTTGCGATTGGGCTCAGTTCGGTACGTACCCAGGCACGGATTTCTTTAGTCAGCTCGTCGTCAGGCTCCACGCCTTCATTCGGTGTGATGTACACGTAGATGCCCTGACCTTTAATATCGTGCGGATAACCCACTACCGCAGCTTCTGCCACTTTAGGGTGAGCAACCAGCGCACTTTCGATTTCTGCAGTACCTAAACGGTGGCCAGATACATTGAGTACATCATCTACGCGGCCAGTGATCCAGTAGTAACCATCTTCATCACGACGGGCACCGTCACCGGTAAAGTAAACGCCTTTATAAGCACTGAAGTAGGTATTAATGAAACGCTCGTGGTCGCCATAGACTGTGCGGGCCTGGCTAGGCCAGCTTTCTTTAATCACCAGGTTACCTTCGCTGGCGCCGTCCAGCTCTTTACCTTCTGCGTCGAACAGCGCTGGTTGAATACCGAACATCGGGCGTGAAGCAGAACCCGGCTTAAGTGGTGTTGCACCAGGCAGCGGCGTGATCATCATACCGCCGGTCTCGGTTTGCCACCAGGTATCCATAATAGGACAACGGCTTTCACCGATAACGCGGTAGTACCATTCCCAGGCTTCCGGGTTGATTGGCTCACCTACCGAACCTAACAGACGCAGAGAAGACAGATCGCAGCCTTCCACCGGCGCATCACCGTGGGCCATCAGCGCACGGATAGCAGTAGGCGCAGTATACAGAGAGTTTACTTTGTACTTTTCAACAACCTGAGCAATACGACGTACATCCGGATAAGTGGGTACACCTTCAAAGAATACCTGCGTAGCACCGTTAATCAGCGGGCCGTAGGTCATGTAGCTGTGACCGGTGATCCAACCCACATCGGCGGTACACCAGTAAATATCATCTTCGCGATAATCGAAGGCATATTTAAAGGTCATTGCCGTATATAGCAGGTAACCGCCGGTAGTGTGAACCACACCTTTAGGGGTACCGGTAGATCCTGAGGTATACAGAATAAACAGCGGATCTTCTGCGTTCATCACTTCTGGCTCGCACTGCGCAGAGCAGTCTTCTACCAGCGAGTCCCACCACACATCAACGCTGTCATCAAAGGCAACATCACCGCCCGTTAACTTATGCACGATAACGTTTGTGATAGAAGGACAGGCATCATTGGCCAGCGCGCGGTCAACGTTTGCTTTAAGCGGTACACTGCGACCGGCACGACGGCCTTCGTCACAGGTAATTACTACCTTGGCACTGCTGTCGTTAATACGGTCGGCAATAGCGTTTGGCGAGAAACCACCAAAAATGACTGAGTGCACAGCACCAATGCGCGCACACGCCAGCATGGCGTACGCTGCCTGCGGCACCATCGGCATGTAAATAGCAACGCGGTCGCCTTTTTCGACGCCCAGCTTTTTCAGGCCGTTGGCCAGCTTACAGACTTCATAATGAAGCTGTTGGAAACTAATTTCATCACTGTCTTCAGGCGAGTCGCCTTCCCAGAAAATGGCAGTTTTCTTTGCGTTTTCAGCCAGGTGACGATCAATACAGTTATAACTGGCATTGATCTCACCATCTTCGAACCATTTAATTGAGACGTCATCGGCGCCGAAGTGAGTATTTTTTACTTTTGTAGGCTTGGTATACCAATCCAGCGTGCTGGCATGTTCGCCCCAGAACCCTTCAGGATCTTCAACCGACTTCTTGTACATCTCGAAGTATTGCTCTTCAGTCAGGTGTGTAGATGCTTTGATGTCCTCTGGAACCGGGTATATCTTGCTGGCAGTCATTTGATGTGCCTCCAATTTTTTAATAAAAAGCAGTGATATTGTTGATAGATCAATGTAGCCGTTCCTGACCAAAGAAAAATGCGACTTTGGTCTTATCGAATGCGAAAATTCTATTTACTTACCATGTGTTACGACTTTCGTCTTATAGACCATCCGCTTATTTGCAATTGGTCTAAACTCATCCAAATTATTATTCGTTAACTGTATTTTTACACTTTTTTTACCAATCATCCAATTCCTGGACAAATGGGACGAGAAACATGAAAACCACTATGAAAACAATTACCCGCGCAGTAACACTGGCAGTAGCTGGCTTTGGTATGGCATCCGCCAACGCCGCTACCATCGGCTCAACAGACGTTAAATACACCGGTTACATCAAAGTAGATGGCATCTACAGTGATTACTCCAACGGTGAAGGTCATCCTCTGAACCGGGATTTTTATGTACCTTCCACTATTGCTGTTGGCGCCTCTGATGATGATATTGGCGGCCGCTTTGACGGCCAAGCAAGGCAGTCTCGCTTTCGTCTGACCACCAATACACCGGTAGATGGCGGTGACAGCATCACAGGTGTGCTGGAACTTGATTTCATGATAACCAAAGGCGACTACGACAACGAGCGGATTTCTAACTCTTATCTGCCTCGTATGCGTCACGCTTTCTTAAAATACAAAAACTGGTTAGTGGGCCAAACCTGGACCACCTTTATGGACGTGGGTGCGTTACCGGAGTCTCTGGACTTTATCGGTACCACCGATGGGATTACCTTCGGTCGTCAGGTAATGGTGCGTTATTCACAAAACGGTTTTGATTTTGCTCTGGAAAACCCGGAAACCACCGTAGTAGGTGTGGGTGCGACAGACGACAACTCAGTACCAGACGTGATTGGTGCCTACACGCATAAAGCTGACTGGGGTCACGTGAAAGTAGCCGGTATCTTACGCCAGTTATCTTATGAGGTTGGCGGTATTGATGCCTCGGATACCGGTATGGGTGTATCTATTACCTCAAAGGTAAAGTTAAGTGATACCGACGACCTGCGTTTCACTTTCTTCACAGGTAGTGGCCTTGGCCGTTATGCTGCACTGAATGCCGCGCAGGGTGCCGTGTACAACGAAGAAACCGGCAGCCTGGACGCCATTGATTCAACTGGTTACGGTGTGGCTTATCGCCACATGTGGACCGACAAAGCCCGCACCAGCATCATGTTTTCGGCCTTCGATGCCGACGCTGAGCAAGTCACTGAAGTCACCATGGTTGATTACACCGACAAAACCTACAGTGCCCGCGTAAACTACATTTATTCGATGACTAAAACCGTTACGGTGGGTGCTGAATATGCTTACGCTAAGCGTGAAACCGATGCAGGTCTTGAAGGTGATATGAGCCGCGTGCAATTTTCTGCGAAGTACGCTTTTTAAGACTACACTTTAAAAGGCAGCGTGTGCGCGCTGCCCGTTGTGTTCGGTTGTTCCCAAGTTGGCCACATTGATTGTGGCCTTTTTTATGGCAGCTTAAATCCCGACAACAATAAAAAGCCGAAAGGCATCGCAAAAAAGACTCCCAGAATATACACCAGACCCAATACTTTTTGTTTGGCGACCCTGTCAGCCAGCACTCCAGACAACAGCGGCGGGATTTCCCGTAACCACGGTAGGCCAAAAATCAACAGCACTGCCAGCAGGTTATAAACAAAATGCACCAGCGCGATTTGCAGAGCAGGTTCTGCCATAAGGCCCCCTACCCCGAGCGCGGCAATAATCGCGGTAATGCAGGTACCGATATTCGCGCCCAGCGTAAAAGGATATATATCTCTGGCGGTAAGTACGCCACTGCCGACTAACGGCACCATAAGCGACGTAGTGGTTGACGAAGACTGCACCAGTACGGTTACCGCCGTGCCAGACGCAATACCAGAAACCGGCCCTCGGCCGATACTGCTGTACAGCAAAGCCTTGGCCTTGCCGACCATCAGCGCTTTCATTATTTTGCCGAGATAAGTAATGGAGAGGATAATCAGAATTATGCCTGCTGCTATCATCAGCGCCCCAGCAAAGCCTGAAGATAAGCCCGATAGCATCGACTCCAGTTGCTTGCTTACCGGCGAGGTGACCGCTTTAATAGGATTAAACCCACCAACCTCCAGCACCTCGTCGCTGTGCATCCAACTCACTAATACGCCACTGATATTCTCAAGCAGGTTGAACATGATTTCCAATGGCAGGAAGAGCAGTACCGCCATTAGATTAAAAATGTCATGAATCGTCGCGGCCTGAAAAGCTTTGCGGTATTCATCAGCATTTTTTATATGCCCCATACTCACAATGGTATTGGTAATACTGGTGCCAACATTGGCCCCCATCATCATCGGCACCGCCAGGGTTATGGGAAGGCCACCGGCCACCATCGCCACAATAATCGAGGTGACTGTGCTGGATGACTGAATTAAAGCGGTGGCGAGAATACCGATGATAAGTCCAGTAACCGGGTTTTCAGCAAACTCAAAGAGTGACTCTGCATGGCCGGCGGTCATCGCCTGAAAACCATTGCCAATTACCGATACGGCAACCAGCATGAGGTATATAAGCCCTAGTAAGACCACCCACTGATGGCGGTTTGGTTGAGGTGCAGCGCCCGCCTGGCTGCCTAATGGAAGTGATGATGTGGACATAAACCGAAGGTGGAAAGTAAACCAACCTTCAGTCTATGGACGTTACATGACAAATCGATGAAGGGGTAAACGCCCTAGAACGGTATAGGGTAGCGCTTGATTACCTGGTTGATTTGTCTCTTGGTGTCTTCTGACAGGTTTATTTCAAAGGCTTCAATATTCTCTTTCAACTGTGCCACACTGGTTGCGCCAATAATGGTAGATGTCACGCCGGGGACCTGCTTACACCAGGCCAGCGCCAATTGTGCGGGGGTAATTTTAGCGCGCTCGGCAACTTCCAGATAGCGCGCCGTCGCCTCGTGCGCCTCGATGGTATTTCTGAATAATCCCTGACGCTGCACAAAGGTCCAGCGACTGCCTTTAGGTCGTTCATCATTCTGGTATTTACCGGTTAGCAATCCGGTTGCCAGTGGCGACCAGGGCAGGTAAGCAATGTTTTCAAATACACAGGTCTCAATCAGATAAGGCCAGTCTTTTAGATGTAACAGGCTGAACTCATTCTGGATGGAAACCGGCTTTGGCACACCCATTTCCTGACACAGGGTTAAAAATGTATGGATCCCCCAAGGAGTATCATCAGAGAGCCCCCAGTGACGGATTTTACCGGCATCGATTGCCTCACCAATGCCTTTAACAATGTCGCGCATGCCTTCGCGCTCGTGCTCCACATCAGTATCCTGTGGGTTAGTGCGCCAGGGCCAGTGTTTGGCAAAATGGGGCGAGGTACGGTTTGGCCAGTGCAGTTGATACACATCCACGTAATCAGTTTGCAGCCGCTTCAGAGAGTCGTCCAGTGCCATAGCAATGGTCTTGCTGCTGATGGGACTGGCATCACGAATATAAGCGAGACCACTGCCGACAATTTTAGTCATCAACACCAGCTTATCACGCTTATCCTGATTAGCTGCCAGCCAGTTTCCAATAAAGCGCTCAGTATCAGCGTAGGTCGCTTCGTTAGGCGGAATAGGGTACATTTCGGCGGTATCGATAAAGTTAATACCGTAATCAATCGCGTAATCCAGTTGGTCGTTCGCATCCTGCTGAGTATTCTGAATACCGAAAGTCATGGTCCCCAGGCAAATTTCCGATACCTGTAAATCACTGCTACCTAGTTGATTAAATTGCATTGCTGCCCTCTTTTAAAATGTTATGGTGCAACCTCCGCGGGCTTTGAGTCAGTCGCTTCTAACTTAGCCAGTCGCCGCTCAATTTGCCGGCGGCTTTCAACCATTTCATTGGCCAGTGCAGCCAGCGAGCGAAACTCCGAAAATCCCAGTTGCTTTGGGTCTATACGTTGATATTGCCGTTTACAGCGGTAAAAAAACAGTACGAAGTTAGCAAAAGACCGGTGAAAGGTGGCAAAACTTTTGACCAGTAACAAGATTAGTGCGACTGACGTCAGTACAGCAATAACCGTACTGAACACTGTAGCCTGTTCTTTGTGTGATACCAGCACTGGCTGTAAGGCGTTATCCAGCGCTTTAAGATCCTCTTCAACCCGATGGGCTTGTTGGCGAAACTGACCGCGCAGGCCCTGCTGTTCGGTAAGGCCGATTTGCTGCTTCACCTTAGCCAGGCGATTCACCTGCTGGCGAAAATCAATCAGCAGACGTTCTACTTCCACAGGTAACGATTGACTGCTAAGTATGACTGACAGCGTTTGTCTGAGCGCTTCCAGCGTTTCCGGATCGGCGATAAGCTGATAGTCGGCAGCCAGATAAGTAGTTCGCCCCAGCAAATTTACCAGGGCTGGCGTAAGCTCTTCAGCCCGGGCATTTAACGCCGTGGAAAGCTGGCGCAGTTCGCCGTTGATGCCCGTGTCTGCGGTGAGACCGTAAACTTCCATCAACTGAGTCAATTTATAAAAATGGCGAGCGTAAAGTTCGCTATTTATTGCGATATCGCTGACCAGGCTAGCGGGTAATTCATATTGGCCAATGACTTGGTCGAGGCTGTTAATAGTAGCGATAAAACGTTGGTATTGCTCACGAAACTGATCGATGTAGCGACGGTCATGGCGCAGTAAAAAATCTTTTTCGTGACGCCTTAACTGCAGTAAGTCAGTTTGCATTTGCTGTAACGCTACATTCTGTTCGTTCAGCGCACTTAACTTCTGACCAAAATAGTGCTGGTTAATGGTCATTAACACCATGCCCAGCACACATAAAGTTGTCATAAGGAGTAACCGGGACTTAATTGAATCCCATTTCATCGCTTTACCTCGCCGGCAAATAAAGCCCGACGCTACCCCAGATTTATGACGTTTACATGACGTCATATTTTGCTGATAACTACACCGCTAAGTTCGTTACGATGAAGAAAGGCTACGCTGAATCATTGTCTCTTCCTTACGAAGAAACAGATTACAAGCCGATAATATAAAGAAATAAGGCAGTAGGCTTGTGTCTGTAATCAGCTCAAATGTCTGGTTCGTCATCCAATTGAGAACGTTGATGTAAACCATATAGATACCAAACGCCTGAAAAGCATGGCACGTTACTATTTTAAACATAGTCTTACCTGGATTTTCTGAGCCCTTTACAGGCAGAGGATAAAATTTGATTACCTTTAGCCTGCCTTATGTCTGGCATTTTTTAAGCTGTACCGGCTACCAGAAATTTTTGATACAGGTTGAAAACTTGACCACCGCTCATTGATTGCTCATATTTTATGCAGATAATAACAAGGAGTATCTATGAAAAAGGTAACACTAAGTGCGGTGGTAGGTGTGGCGGCTTTACTGGCGACTCCCGTTTTTGCACATCAACACGAATCGTCCCATGATGAATACCACGCTACCTTTACTAAGCTTGGTGAAGGTAAGCCCATAATCTATACCGGCAGGCCTATATACCAACATGTTAAAGCGGGTGATTTACCTTCCGAAATTGGCCTGTTCGAGGAAATATTGCCGGCAAAGTCACTCGGCGCTCCGCCGCATACCCATACCAATGAAGATGAAATATTCATCGTGTTAGACGGTACGGTACATTTTCTGAATGGGACCGATGAGGTGATTGCCGAGTCTGGCACGGTAGCGTCATTGCCACGCAACAATCAGCACGGTTTCTGGAATCCTTACGATGAGCCTGCTCAGTTACTGGTAATGGTTGCGCCTGGGCACTTTCAGGAATTCTTTGGTGCCGTAGAGGCTGCGGTGACAGCATCCGGCGCTAAGTCTCCCCAGGATATCGGCGCTATTATAGGTCGGGAAGCAGCAAAGAAAGGCGTGATCATTGATATGTCTGCTCTGCCACCTTCAGCATTAGCTTTATTGCCGCCTCCGTCTCAATAAATACTTCCTCAGCGAAAAGGCTGTGTCTGGTGAGTCAGCCTTTTAAGGAGATCCCGGCTCGAGGGCCGGGATGTCAAGATTATAAATCGTCATCCCCGCGCGCTTTTTAGCGTGGACCCCCGACATGATATCGTGGGTTTAATACGACCTTTCCAACAGGCACAAAAAAAGGCCACCGAAGTGACCTTTTTGGAATGCAGCTAGCTTCTATTATTCAATAATCTTAGAAACTACGCCTGCACCTACAGTTCTGCCACCTTCACGGATTGCGAAGCGCAGACCTTCGTCCATCGCGATTGGTGCAATCAGTTCAACTTCGAACTTCAGGTTGTCACCAGGCATTACCATTTCAACGCCTTCTGGCAGTTGAACAGCACCGGTTACGTCAGTGGTACGGAAGTAGAACTGTGGACGGTAACCTTTGAAGAATGGAGTGTGACGACCGCCTTCATCTTTAGACAGTACGTATACTTCCGCTTCAAACTTGGTGTGTGGAGTGATTGAACCTGGCTTAGCCAGTACCTGACCACGCTCTACGTCATCACGCTTGGTACCACGTAACAGAACACCAACGTTCTCACCTGCACGACCTTCGTCAAGCAGCTTACGGAACATTTCAACACCGGTACAAGTAGTCTTGGTAGTATCTTTGATACCAACGATTTCTACTTCTTCACCTACTTTAACGATACCTTGCTCAACACGACCAGTTACAACAGTACCACGGCCTGAGATTGAGAATACGTCTTCGATTGGCAGGATGAACGGCTTATCGATGTCACGCTCTGGCTCTGGGATGTATGAATCCAGGGCTTCACCTAACTCAACAATTTTCGCTTCCCAAGCTGCATCGCCTTCAAGGGCTTTCAGTGCAGAACCCTGGATTACTGGCAGGTCATCACCTGGGAAATCGTATTCTGATAACAGTTCACGAACTTCCATTTCGACCAGCTCAAGCAGCTCTTCATCATCAACCATGTCACATTTGTTCATGAATACGATGATGTAAGGTACGCCTACCTGACGACCAAGCAGGATGTGCTCACGAGTCTGAGGCATAGGGCCGTCAGTTGCAGCAACTACCAGGATCGCGCCGTCCATCTGAGCAGCACCAGTGATCATGTTTTTAACATAGTCAGCGTGTCCAGGACAGTCTACGTGTGCGTAGTGACGACTTGGAGTGTCATACTCTACGTGTGAAGTAGAGATGGTGATACCACGTGCTTTTTCTTCAGGCGCGTTATCGATTTGATCAAACGCCTGAGCCGCACCACCGTAAGTCTTTGCAAGAACAGTAGTGATTGCTGCAGTCAGAGTGGTTTTACCGTGGTCAACGTGGCCGATAGTACCCACGTTTACATGGGGTTTCGAACGTTCAAACTTTTCTTTTGCCATTTTTCTAATATCCCAGCAAAGTACAATGTTAGGTGAATTTACGTATTATTACATGAGCTGGGGAGAAATGGTGCTGATAGGCAGATTTGAACTGCCGACCTCACCCTTACCAAGGGTGCGCTCTACCAACTGAGCTATATCAGCACGGGACTTGGAGCGGGCAGCGGGAATCGAACCCGCATCATCAGCTTGGAAGGCTGAGGTAATAGCCATTATACGATGCCCGCATTCCTAATTCTCTTGCCACACTCATAGAAAGTGGTGGAGGGGGCAGGATTCGAACCTGCGAAGGCTGAGCCGGCAGATTTACAGTCTGCTCCCGTTGACCGCTTGGGTACCCCTCCAGAGATTGATGAATGGTGCCGACTGCCGGAATCGAACTGGCGACCTACTGATTACAAGTCAGTTGCTCTACCAACTGAGCTAAGTCGGCTCCTCATCAAGTGGGTGCGAATTCTAGAGTAATGAATCACTCAGTGCAATAGGCTTTTGCGAAAAATTTTCTTTTTTTTGACTGAGTGGTCATTAATTTACCACCCTGTCGTTTAATTGAACAAAATCAACCAAAAGAAGCTTTTTCAGCATAGCGGGCAAGGCCGTCTATCACCAAATTCGCGGCGGTGAGACTATCACCGTCGCAAGCACTTGTCAGCAGTTTTTTGTCGCCACCGGTAAAAATTATGACATTTTCTTTGAATTGATTATTTAATCGGCGCTTAGCTGACCAAAAAACGCCCTGCAATGCCGCTAAGCATCCCATGGCCACACATTCTTCGGTGTCACTGGCAGCCATTAATTGTTCCGGCACGGTCTCATTTTCGAAAACCCGGGTGGTATTCGACAGCAATGCTTTTTTCATTGTATGAAAGCCTGGTGCTATCCAACCGCCTAAATGTTGACCACCTGCCACAAAATCTACCGTTACGGCTGTACCGGCATCAATAACAGCAAAAGGTTTATCGGTTAATTTTGCCGCACCTAAAATGGCCAGCCAGCGATCCACACCCATTTTTTGTGGATTCTGGTAACTGTTAGTAATACCAAATGCGTCGCTTTCTGTTTTTACCGCGCAAAATGTCATCTGTTGTTCGTTACATAATTGTGCCAGCGCTTCTTCCACCGCCGGCTTACCCACATTAGCAATATATAAATGCGTAACCGGTGCGGCCTCTATATAAGTAATCAATGCCGACAAGTCATCCACCGTTGTGACGTTATCGGCATCATCAGTTAATAAACGGTACTTAATTCGGGTGTTGCCAATATCCACCAGCAATACGCTGTTAGTTTGCACGTAAACTTACCTCGCCTCCGTGGAACCGGGTTATGCCGTCTGCTGTTTCCAGCAGCAGCGCGCCACTGGCGTCGATGCCCCGGTTTATGCCACTGATTCGTTTGTCGCCTGTTTTGATTACCACAGTGCGGTCGGCAAACCAGTCCAGGTGTTGCCATTCTTCGATATACGGTTCGAAACCACGCTGGGAAAAATCAGGCAGTAATGTCCAGAGTTGTTCAATGATACGGGCCGCTACCTCATTCCGATCGACATCGGGGCCGAGAACCTGACTTAAATCGGTATGCGGCTGGCCGACATCGTATTCGTGAGCCGGTACCATAACATTCAGCCCGATGCCGATAATACAATCGGCGGGGGCGCCAATCTGGCCTTCCACTTCAATTAAGACCCCGGCCAGCTTTTTACCATACAGGTACACATCGTTTGGCCACTTAAGGCGTGCTTCTTCCACACCGCAGTCTCGTAATGCCCGGCATATGGCTATGCCAACTAATAATGACAAACCAGCCATGCCCTGATAGCCATCATTAAAACGCCAGTACATGGAAAATGTTAAACTGCCGCCCACCGGCGCCAGCCATTGGCGACCATGGCGGCCGCGACCAGCGGTTTGGATCTCAGCCAGTACCGTATCGCCATTCGCCCGCACACGGTCGGTGTTTTTCAGTTCGGTATTGGTTGATTCGATTACCTGCAGCACACTGATGTCGGCATAAGGCTTATTGCAAAAAGCACCGGTAATGGTTTCAGTATCGAGCAGCTTAAGCGGGCGATTTAATTTATAGCCCTTGCCTTTTACCTTGAAGACGTCCAGGCCCCAGTCAATTAGCTGGTTGATATGCCCGGCAATAGCAGTGCGGGACAGGTTTAATGTCTGGGCCAGGGTTTCACCGGAGTGAAAGTCGCCGTCCGCCAGCAAGCAAAGTAGCTGTTGCCTTACCTCGCGGGATTTATGTTTCATAGTTCTATACGTCCTTGTTTACCCAGTAGTCTCACTTCGGGCGCCAGCGTGACAGAAAATAGCTGTGAGACCTTTTGCTGAATCGCCCGGGCCAACGCAAGCAGTGCTTCACCCGTAGCCTGATGTTGATTAACCAGCACCAACGGCTGGCGATGATAACAACAAACGCCGTCGATGCACTGGCCTTTAAAACCGGCGTTATCAATTAGCCAGGCCGCCGGTACTTTTACCTGTTGGTCATTCACCACAAAGCCAGGAATAGTCGGATGCGACTTTTTCAGTGCTGCATACTCAGTGGTAGTGATAGTCGGGTTTTTGAAAAAACTGCCGGCGTTACCCAGCACCGCAGGATCCGGTAGTTTCTGCTGGCGCACCTCTATCACCTTATTGAAAATCTCAACAGGTGTTGGGTTATCCAGCGCTTCCAGCTCTGCGTAAGCCGTTACCGGTGCAATATCGTTGGCCAGCCAGAAGTGCACGTGGGTGACGACCCAGTGCTTTGCCTCGGCGCGTTTGAAGCGGCTGTCCCGGTAACCAAACTGGCATTCGTCCCGGGTTAATGTGAATGTCTGGCCGGTGATAACATCTACCACCTCTACCTGACTGATACGTTCGCCGACTTCCAGGCCGTATGCACCAATATTCTGAATGGGGGCGGCACCTACAGAACCAGGGATCAGCGCGAGGTTTTCCAGGCCTCCCCAACCTTGCTCTATGGTATAGGCCACCAGTGTATGCCAGTTTTCACCAGCGCCCACCCGCAGGCTCACGCCACCGGGCTCATGACAAGCTTCAACGCCGGTTATTTTGTTCACCAGCACCTGACCATCATAGTCTTCGGTAAAAATCGTATTACTTCCCTCCCCCATGATGTAACAAGGGGTTTCGCGGGGGTATAAATCGAGAAGTTGCTGCACCGAGCAAAATTCGTGGAGCACGCGGCAACGACTGGCGATACCAAAAGTATGGCGTTGGGATAAATCAGGCATAGACACAGACAGTAATCTTCGAGGTCGTCAAGTATGCCTTAAAAGACCTGAGTTTGGCTATGTTGACACAGGTAACGGATAGCAAATTGGGCCTTTACGGCCCAATTTAATGTAGTAAGAATCGTTTTTAACAACGCAAGGTTGTTAAGCGATTACCGCTTAGTCGAGCACAATAATAACGCCGGCTTCATTGAAAAAGCCTTTATCATTAAGCTCGATAATGCGCTCGGCATATTCGCTGGCCAGCACAATTTCGGTACGTGTATCACCATAAGTACGCAGCGCCTTAACTAACAGCGGGCGATTTCCAACCACCGGGTGCTGCACAGCAAAGTCCACATCGCGGGCGAACAAAGACACCAGTTGACCACGCTCCAGTAAGCGCTCATTACTAGCGCCCTGATCCGGGTAAACAACCGCGCCGCGTAACTGGCGAATCTTCGGACTCAGTGACGGAATAAAGTTACTGCCTCTGGCATCCACTACCAGCCCGGTAGGCTGCACATCGGTGGCCGGCGCAGGCTGAGCTTCCTGGCGACGGTTCTCAACCAGTTTTTGCTCAATAACCGATAACCGACGGTTGAGCTTTTCCATTTCCTGTAGCCATACCGGTTGCTCCAGCTCCACATCGTCCTGAGCATAGGCTTTACTGATCACTGCTCCGCCTAACCAGTCGAGTGTTGAGCGATAGAAACTTTGCAGGCCGGTTTCCTGATAGACTTCCTGATAAATGGTTTTAGAAGCCTTACCGCCCAGGTTAATCACCATTTCTATTTTGCAACTGCCGTCATTGGCAGGAGTGCGGCTAATAATGCGGGCATTTCGAATGATCCCTTCCACTTCACTTTTCACCTTATCGTTACTCAACATGTAGTTGTCGATAACGGTGGTCGCAGTAACCCGGACGCCCTGGGTTGCCTCCAGCAGATTACGCTGAGCATCCACCACTGCCGCACGGCACGCCAGTAATGGCCCGGCTTTACCGCCCACATTGCCCGGCGGCAAACCATAACCTTCGGCAGAGACTTGCGCCGTGGTCCAGTTAATTTTACCGCCGGCCGCTGTCCATTCTTCATAATGAGCGTCCGCGGCAATGCTACTGCTGCTTACCAGCGCCAGGGCGAATAAAAGCTTTCTCATTATTTAGTCCTTACCTTACCTAAAATTGACGTTTCAGATGGCGCAGGTTGCCATTGGTTGCCCTCGGCTATGACCTCATAACTGGACGCGTTCTGAATATGAAACGGGAAATTATTCTGCAGCGTGCAGTCGGTCATATTGAGCTTGGCATAATCACTCACCACAATACCGGCCGTATTACTGCCGTCAATTACGCAGGAGCGTAAGGTCACATTGGATTCACCTTCGATACTCAACGCGGTAAAACGGCTGCCGGTTATCTCAATGGCTTCCAGCAGTGGCTGACCGGATTTAACCAGTATGCCGATGCCGGCGCCGGACATTTTTAGTCCTGAGATTTGTGTTGGTTTGGTATTGTTAACAATCAGGTATGGCTCCCGGCGCGCTTGTTCGCCACTGGCACGAATACGGATATCCTGTTTCAGCCCCCAGAAATACGCCTCACCATTAATTTCGATAGTCGCACCGGGTTCAAACTCCAGCACCACACCCGGCTCAATGTACAACTCACTGTCTTCTTCAAACACCACCTCACCTTTTACCTGATAAGGACTAAAGGTTTCGGTTAGCGACAATATACCGGTATAACCACCCTGCAGCGGGCCACTCACAAAGGTTTGTTTACCCACTTCCTTTATATAGGTAGTCAGCGTCAGTGCCTTAGGCTCACTGGCATTGCCGGCCTCATCAATGGCCACCACCTCATAGGTACTCTTACTGAATGCTTCTGAATCAATGTCGAGGTTCACGAAGGAGTCACTGCTCTGCTGTATGACTTGACTACCGCCGTCATTGGTACGCGTTACTTTATAGGCGGCTGCAACTTCAGCATCCTGCCAGGCCAGTTTAAGGGTGGTTTCAGTCTGACTGCCTACCAGATTAGTGACCGGCGGTGGCGCTTCATTATCAAAATTCACCAGGCCGGTAATACTCAGCAGGGTATTGGTGCTGCCATCGGTGTCTTGCAGAATACCGGTAACCGGCACCCGCTGTTCGTTCCAATCGGGTTGTACCGGGATCTCACTGATATAAATCCCTGGCTCCACTTCTTTAAGCTCGGTACGTAGCTGATTACCAAGCTCTACAAATGCCTGCAAACCTGCTTCGCCTTTCACGCCAACTTCGATTACGTCGCCATAGCGTAGCCATTTGCCAGCTTTGTCGTGAATAACTGATTCAATAAGAGGTCCGGCACTGCCTTTATAAAAGCGCGGTTGAGGAAATTCAAAAGCCACTTTGCGACCCAGTTCGTCGGCGGCCGCGAGCAGGTTTTCATCATCCAGGTTCATGGCGGCAATCGCAGCATTGAGTAATAAGCCCCAGGCGGTAGTCGATACACCACCGGCACGCTGAGTGACCTCATGCTCGCCGGTCCATACCACATCGCCTTTGGTGTTATACAGTGACAGTTTAATGCCCAGCCGGATCTCTGAATAAATTCCGGCAAAAAACCGTTCGAAGTCTACCACTTCACCAACCAGTACCCCTTCAACGCCCAGGTAAGACGCCATCTGAGTATGATCAAGCGGACCCGATGGCAGCCGTTTATCCACTTCCCCCGGATGCATTACCGAAAAGTTCCGGCCGGAAAGCTGGCTGTTAATGACTTGTCGAAGCAGCGGTCCGGCGACTTTTTCCTCGGTGACATTACTGAAGGGTAAAATGGCAATGCTCGAAGGAATCGCCTGCTGGTCACCGCTTACGCCGGTGTTGTTCTCAACTTCGCTGCTGGTTGAACGTTGCGGTGGACCCACCAGCACCGTGTCTTTTGTACTTACCGTACAACCAGCCAACACCAGACACACCGCACCTAACCACAGGCGCACAGACAGCTTATTCATGACTTGGATTCTCCTTCCACAGGCGGTGGTACCGCAGGGTCGTATAGGGATTCATCAGGCGGGAACAAACCATTATTTTCCCGCCCCTTGCCTGGTATCGGCGCGGGCTCCCCGCCCTGTAATAACCAATGTTGACGTAACTGGCGGGTGAGACCATTTACCTCAAACAATAAATTGTTAAGTAATGCCTGGGTTTCTGGCATGTCTGCCACAGTGGGTTCCATATTCACCGCGATAGCATTAATACTTTCCATTAACTGTGCCGACTGCTCTGCCACCTCGGCAAAGGTAGCCATATTATCGTTCACCGTTTGCGAGCCTTCCTGCAGCGTGTTTTCCATCACCTGCATGGTGCGCTGCATCTGATTAAGCACGTCAGGCAACTGCTGACTGGCTTCGGTCATACTGGAGGTCAGCGCAGCAACGTTTTCCAGACTTTTCGTCAGTGAGTCCTGATTATCACTGACATTGGTCACTATGTTGTCGAGGTTCACCAGTATATCGGCCACTTTTTGTGACAGCGCCTGGATATCCCATTCCTGCATAAGATCCTGGATTGACCGTGGCTCTTCGGCTTCCAGCAAGGCACCGTTTTGTAATTGCCCCGCCGGCCCGGGAATAAAAGCAATGGCCGCGCCCGACAGCACGTTGTCAATGGCCAGCGTAGAATCTATCTTAAGCCGGCTTCCCGCCCGGTACAGTGGCTGGTATTCCCGTTGCATCACTAAGTCCAGCGCCACCTGCCCCTGCTCACTAAGGCGGATATTATCAATCCGGCCCACGCTGACACCATTAATTTTCACCGGCGAGCCCACGCTCAGTCCGAACGACGAAGAAAGGTTAGCCCGAAAACGCAGTTGATCGGCGTGTTGTTCCTGTAAATCCTCAAACAGTAACCAGCCAGCCAGTAACACAGCCACAACCACAAACAAACCAAGCAGCGTATCCTGCGCACGGGAAGACAGCGACTGTGATGGCGCAAAGCTCATTGTACTTCCTCCAGTTGATGGTTATGGATTGCCAGTACCCGGTCGGCAAAGTCGGTGCGATCGCCGGCGGTGACCGTCATCACTACCGCATACTGATGCGCTTGCTGTTCCCTGAGCAACACATTTAGCATATTTTCACGCATTTCGTGTGACATTCCGCTTTGCACTTCATCCAGTAGTATCAGTTTAGGCCGAAACACCATGGCCCGTAACAGGTTCATCATACGGGTTTGCACATCATTCAGCTGATGCGGTTCGAGCGCCAGTAATTCGGTTATTGCCAGCGCCTCTGCCAGGGGCTCTATGTGTTCAGCAATTTCCTTTTCAGACATCCGCGTATGGTACAGCATCGGAAAGGCAATGTTATTGTAGTTAGTAAATATACTCAGTAACCCACCGTCTTCAAAAGCCATACAGGTAGCTTTAAACCGCGCCTGTTCGGTCATATCCCTGAGCGATAAGCCTTCGATAATGATGTTGCCGTCATCCGGTTCGCACAGCCCGGCAGCCAGCTTTAAAAGACTCGACCCACCATCGAGCACGCCAGTTTCCACACACACAATTTCACCGCTATTAACGCGCAGGTTGAGCTGCCGGAACACCACATTATCGTTAAACCGCAAATCAACATTATCTATCTGTAAGCAAGTCATAGGTACACCAGGTAAGACAAGCCCACGTTCAGCACAAAAAAGGCAAACAGTTGAAAGGTGTTTGAATTAGAAATTGCCCGCGACACATCGGTAAAACGGTCTTGTACATTGTAGCCAAAAAACAGACTCGCCAGACCAATCAGGCAACCGCCCACCAGCGCCTTGGTCATACTCACCAGCACTTCGGTGAAAGTGAGCTGCTCTAGCAGGGCACGGATAAATGCCATCAGTGTAATGCCACCCTCATGATATAACTCGATGACCGCATAGGAGGTAAACACGCATATCAGATTAAAATAGAAAAACATCAGCAACAAAGACAGCGGAAACGCAAAGAACACGGGCAGCAAGAAAACCAGTGCCGGACTCATATTCACCGCAGACAAAGCATCAAACTGGCGGTATAGCTGCATTTGCCCCACTTCTGCGGTTACCGCCGAAGCTGAACGCGCGATCAGTATAATGCCGGAAATTAGCGGGCCGATTTCCCGATTCACCACAATATTAAAAAACTGCGCGTAGTAATCGATAAACTGCATATTATTGGGAATAACCGAATAAGCCTTGGACATCACGAACACGCCCAGCAACACAGCAATAATAGTGTTGATCGACGCTGCTCTGAGGCCTGAGTTATACAACTGACGCTTAAACAGCAACCAGAATATACGACGCCGCTGAGGCTTTAAAAGTTGCGGGCAGGTATTAATCGCCAGCCCGAGCAGACCGGTTATCCCTACCAGCACATTGGCATAACGCCGGGCTCTTAATCCCAGGCTACTGAGCATGAACCGTATCCCTGCGCCAGGCTCTGACCTGCTCTGCCCGGGCGGCCTCGCCCAGCTGACTAAGCAGCAGCGCTGCCCGCGACGCATAATCCGCTGCCGTGTCCGGTTGTCCCTGCTCGTATTTTAACTTTGCCAGTAAAAAATAGCTGTCTGCCATGTTATGGCGGGCATCAAATTGCTCAAATAACACCAACGCTTTTTGTAAGGCCGGTTCGTTGAACGCGGCTTTGCCAGAGAGATAACACTGTAAGGCTAACCATTCGGTTGTTTGTGTACTGTTTAGGCAGTTATCCACACTGATATCAAAGATGGCCCGGTAAGACGCGTCGTTGGCTGGCAGTGCCGCCATGGCGCGCGCGTAATCACCCGGGTTGCCGGTAATAAAATACTGCCCCAGGTGGGCTCTTGCCTGGGCTAACTCATCGCCCTGAATAATTGCCACGTCCAGCAGTGCCGCACAATCATCGGTGACTCCCGTGGAGGCAACCCCTCGCTGGCATAATTTCCACAGCGCCTTCGCCATCAGTGGCAGGTCGTTATTCAGATAGGCCTGATTGGCAATATTACGCATGGCGTACACCGGAAAACCGGCGTCCTGCGCGAGCTGTTGATACTGTGCAGACAGACTGAGTGGCGGTGGCGTACTGCCACAACTCCACAACAAGGCGGCGCAGCAAAAGCTAAGTATTCGCAGTATCGCCGTGTTCATAACTTAGCCTTACCATACGGGTGAGGGTATGGAGATTATCTTCCGTGTTTACGTAGCGATTAAGCAACGTCATGATTTCGTCCTGCGACATTTGTTCCTGCATAAAGTTTATACTACGGCGCAGAGGTTTTAGCTCGTTAGTCGACAACTGAATTTCCAGCAAATCAACAAAGTCATCGTAATCGCCTTTTAAGAACAATTTGCGGCTGCGACGCATAAAATTCCAGTCGGAAAATTTACGCAGATATTTCGACATCACCGTACCCAGGGCAAACGCCATGGCCATCGCAATGAGGTCGAACAGTTTATCAAGGGTGAGTTCTTCTAACTGCTGAGCCTGCTCACTCACCGACGCATCGTAAATAGACCGTATTACTTCTATCCGGCGGGCCGCAAGGGCATTCAACGGGTTGATTTCCAGCGCCCGCCGAAAGGCCACCTCGGCCTCGGCTATCTGTTTATTTTCGTACAGCGCATCACCATAAAGCGACAGCAGCATGTCATTGCCCGGGTACTGTACCGTGGCATTCTCCAGATAACGAATAGCTTCTTCGTACTCGCCGCTTTCAATGAGGATTTGCGCTTCAACAATCGCTACTTTGGGTGACGCATGGGCAACCGGCTGGCAAAACACCAGCAGCAGGCACACCAATAACCCTCGATAGCAGGTGGCGCTCATCATCTGGCAATCACTATCATCACTTCGGCGTTACCCAGCGCTTTTTGCAGGGTTTGCTGGGATTTCAGTAACGCCACGGCAGCGTCACTGATGACTAAATCTGACTTACGCGATTTATAGGTGCCTTCAGCCGGAATGATAAAAGGTTTAACCGCAATTCGCGCGTTGCGTACCGCATCATTCACATCAAAGTCGTAAGACACCGGGCGGCTGCTGATCCGGCCCTGGGTTAAATCGTCCGCGGTAGGGTAAATAATGTCGCCCTTCTGATTTCTGATACGCGGAATGGTCGCCAGTTCAAAATTAGCAATCTGGCTGGCATCAATTAATACGCCGGTAAAGTTACTGTTACTCTCGTAGAACTCTATTTGTTGTTCCAGTTGAGCGATAACCTGTGGCTGGCTGTGGGCTTTCAGTAACCGGGTAATTTCTTTTACCAGTTCCAGTTGGTTGGGGTTGTCGATAACCAGATGGCTCTGGGTTGTTTCTGCTGCCGCAGCCGTGGGGAACAGGGTAAGCGAGGGCCATTCAATCTGGCCGGTGCGTGCCAGTACCCATTGCACCGGTTTATCGTACCAGTTTGCCGCCGTCATGCCGCCTTTTGCTACCTCAGGCGCAATCATCTGAATAAAACGACCGTCCAGTGACATGGTCATGGTAACCGTTGCAACGTCGTTCTGGTAATGATCGGCGGTCATCGCAGCGCCTTTAATCATGGCTTCCAGGCTGGTTTTCACCGTATCGCTCTGGGCCACCATTTGCTCAACGACCGTTTCAGACGATACCCGCACGCCTTTAATCATCTCGGCCAGGTTCCGGTAAGCATCCAGTTGCGCTGCCCGACGGGCCAGCAACCGTTGTTTTACAAGCGGTACATCATCCGGTGCAACGCCGTAACCGTAGGCTGAAATCACCCCGGAAGACCAGTTAATTAAGCCTCCGGGCTTTTGCTCAACGACTTCTTCTGCATTCGCGAGGCCGGTAAGGAACGCACACACCAAAGTTAAATATCGCATTGTGTTCATTGTTGCTCTCACTTTAAACGGGTTACGCATCAAATTGTTTATATTTGGCCATTCGGGTAACTACCTTTTTCAGGTAGTTTTTAGTTTCCTGGGCTGGCAGGTTTTCCATCAGAAAATCATAAACAGCATCGGGTGACATCTCATTGATGGTGTTCACCGCGGCGGTAATGCTCTTTTTGCCGGTAAAGGTTCTGGCTACGTTGCCCACTCCGGTATTGTAACTGGCAACCGCACAGTAAAAACGCGCCTGCGGGTCGGTGATCTTGCGTAGGTAGCGGTGGGTTAGCAGGTGGAAATAAGCTGAGCCAAGCTTCAGGTTGTTATCCTCATTAAACAAATACTCAGCACTTACTATCTTTTTCTCGCCGTGCACAAAAAGGTGTGCGTCGAGGCCAGCGGTTTTAGGAACCAATTGCATTAAACCAAACGCGGGAACGGGAGATACCGCTCTGGGGTTATAACTTGATTCTGTTTCGATGATGGCCATGATCACTGAGACCGGCACATCATACTGTTCTGCATAGCCTTTAATATCATCAAAATACTGCTTAACGAGTTTTTCCTGATAACCGTTCACGAACTCAATTTTTAACTGCAGGCGCGTTTGCCCGTTTTCTTCCACTACGCTCAACACCGGCATGGGGGCGGGTACCGGAAAGGGTTTGGCCTGTTCAGCAGGTTGTGGGGTTGCTGCTATCTCAGTTTCCACTTTGGGGTTTTGCGGTGTAGCTGGCTGCTCAACGACAACAGGTGATTTTTCTACAGGTACAGCGGCGACTTGTGGTGATTCTTCCGCCTTGTCATTTACCTTTGGCTGCGGCCGTGGCTGCCCCGCATTGTCTTTGGCTAGTTGTTGCTGTTGCGCCACTTTGCTTACCACCGCACTGATATCAACCGACTCAGATTCAATCTTTAACTCAGGCACTGCAGAGAAATCCTGCTGTAAAGCGTCAGCCAAACCTTCGAGCTGACCGCCGATGGTGTCGGGCAGCACACTGGCCAGGGATGAATCAGTAGATGATGTAATCGCTACCGGCTCTTCGGTGACCTCGGCCACCTCTTTGGTGACTTCCTGGAGCAATACGTCCTGCTCATCCAGCTCGGCGGGTGTGGCAGTGGCAATGGAAGATGACATTTCCATCAGTTCAGCAACCCGTTCCTGCAGATCCTCACCAGGCTCAACCAGGGTTTCGATGATCAATTCACCCGACTCAAAGTCGGCGATTGCCCGGCTGCTCATGGTTTTGTTATAGGTAACCCAGCGGTGCCTTTCAGGCAGGGCGCCATCCGGCCATTTAACTTCAATGCGTTTGGTCAGGCCACGAAAAGCGCGGTCGATGGCTTCATCGACCGCCTGGTAGATATCATCGATCCGCTTTGTTTGGTTTTCAAATTCAGCATCCATCCGCGCGCTGATTTCATCGAAGTCATCTACCGACTGCGCAGCACTGAGCGGACTGATTACCAGCGACGCGGCCAGTAGGCTAATATTGAGAACGTGCCGCATTACTGATCGCCTCTAGACTTTCCCGTTCTTTGCAAATATCTGCTTCGTTTGTCAGGCAAATGCCCAGTACCACTTCAGCAATCCAGGTACCTTCCTGCTCATACACCTTCTCATCTACCACAACGGTACCCTGTAACCAGGTTTTCACGCGGGTCGCAATGATATCGCTTTTTACTTCATATTCTTCTACGGTAGAACCGGCACGTAATTCGATACCTTTTACCTGCTCAGATAACTGGCGCTGAGCATCAAGCTGGGCGGCGCGTTTAGCCAGCATACGAGCCTGTGCGTTGGTTTTTGCCATCGCCGGATCCACAGTACCAAAACCCTGCGCCGTCACTACACCGGGTAAATCTTCAGCCTGAACTACGCCGATAAAACCGGTCAACAGCAGCAGTAAAAACGTTACTTTCATGGTTTAATCCCTTTTTGCTTAAGTACCTCAGCGTAGACGTGATTAACCAGGTCAATCTCTACACCTTCCCGTACTGAATCCATCAATTGATCAACAACTTCCACTTTAAACGCACCGGAGAGCAAAAACTGACGCACGCTCAGTAATTCACGCTTACAGGCAATGGGCGCATGAGCGATAGCAGAGTTCACATCGTTGACTTTTAAATATAGCGTGCCTTTGGCTAATACACACTCGCGGTACTTGTCGCGCAGGCCTTCCAGCTCTTTCGACTCGCTCACTTTCTTAATCGCAGAATACTCATTGGCCACAGCCATATTGAGACCGGAAAACACTGTTACTGCCGAGCACAGCAATAACAGCCTGGATAATTTGATCATATTTAGTTCCCTTCTGCACGCGGTGCAGTGGTGATTTCAGCAGAAGCAGAGACGCTTCCCTCTAATTCATCTTTATCTACCGCGGATACCCGGTAGCAGTAACTGCGATTGCCAGAGACATCTGTATCAACGTAGTTGGCGGCACTGACAGCAGCCAGTTTTCTTACATTGCCACAACTGGAGCCACGGTATATCTGATAAAAATCAATATCGCTTTCGGGCGCCGGCTGCCACTGCAAGACCACGTTAGGCGCCGATTCCATAACGCTTAGTCCCTCAATGCGGGCCGGTAGCGGTTTGGTTCTGGCCTCAACCACCGGCGAGGTTACGCCATTGGCATCATATAGATTATACGCCAGTATTTTGTAGCGATAGGTTTGACCATCCCCCAGTTTGCTGAAGAAGCTCCCCTCATCAACATAGCGACTGGCCGATCGACTGCTCAGGGTGTCCAGCAAATCAAATTTGCCTTTGTCTTCACGATAGATTTTATAGCCTTTAATATCGGCATCGTTAGCCGGCTGCCAGGTAAGTGTTACCTGCTTCACCTGATTACTCGCTGCCGCAAAGTTCTGAGGTGCTGCCGGCACCGCTTTGGTAGTGGCCGTCACGATATTCGACTTTTGCGTTTCTTTGTCACCGTCTACCGCACTAATCGCATATTCATAGCTAACCCCATCAGCCAGATTACGGCGGTCATTGTCGGAGTACTGAGTAATGCTCGGTGTTGTGATAGCATTTACCAAGTCCCAGTCAGTTACACCCTGCACCCGGCGGTACAGTTTATAGCCATCAATATTTTTATGAGCAGTCCAGCTTAAATCTGTTCGTCGCAACATGCCCTGAGCAGCCACACTTAGCGTTACTTCATCAGGACTAGCAATACTGGCAAACGCCGACGGGTCGCTGCGCAAGCCGTCTTTATCCTCGGCCACCACATAATAGGAAGTTTGCGCATAGGGTTTAAGATTAGCATCGATAAATGCTGACTCATTGGCGGGCACCATCGCAATTTCCTGCCAGCCCTGGTTATTCCAGCGGCGGTATAAACGGTACTGTTTGATATCTACCTCGCCCGATGGCGGCCAGCTGACACGAATTGTATTATTGTCTGCCGAGAGCGCCGGGCTCTGCGCCTGATCAGGGCGTGGCTTAGTTTGCGCACTGCGGGTTGCTGATACAAAACCAACGCCTTTGAATTTATTCAGTGCAACCACAAGGTAATGATAGGTCGTGCCGTCTTTTAAAGGCTGACCATTATCCACGCCATCAATAAATTGCGTTTTATCGGCGCCGCTGACATCGGCTAATTCATCGAGCAGGGTATCCTGCTTCAGCTCTCCTTCCGTACGGAAGATCCGATACCCCACCACATCATCGTCTTTTACCGCCTGCCAGTACAAGTGCGCAGATTTCACCCCGCCAGACACGCTGAACTCTGCCGGTGCCGCCAGTTTTTTGGTTTCCTTGCGGGTTATATTAGAAGGCGCAGAGGCAGACAGTTGATCGAACAGGCGAACCTGATACTCATAAACCAGGCCATCTTCCAGCCCCTGTTTGTCTACGTATGTGCCGTTGTGGCCCGGATTAATTTCGCCCACCGTTTGCCAGTCATTGGTGCCGGCACCGCGACGCTCGATGCGCACACTGTATTCTGATGCGGCCGGCTGCCATTGCAGGGTGACTTCACGGGTTTTTATCTCACTCTCCGCATTAAGCAGGATGATCGGTGCACTGGTGACCATCACCGGTGGAGACTTTGCACTTTCCTTACCACTGTTGGTTACCGTAGTTACCGCAAACTCATAGCTTTTATCCGCTTCCATCAGATTAACAGCAGAAACGGAGTAATTAATTTTACCGGTGTCTTCAATTTTTACCGCAGGCGCCCACACGCCGCCGATTTCACGATAATATACCTGATAGGCAGCGGTTTTTTCCTGATTAGCAATCGACGGAACAAAGTCGAGCTTGACGCCATTAACATAAACCTGATGCTGCAGGATAGACGGCGCTGCTACATCGGCACTGGCCTGAGTTTTAGCAATAGTGGCTTTACTGACCAGGCCACCATCCATTTCATCACCGGTTTCCAGGATAATATCCAGGCGGTAATAAAAAGTGCCACTTTGGGGAATTCGGGTATCGACATACTGGCTTTCAGTAGTACTTTCAACAAACTCAAAAGGCCCCGATTCTGATTCGCCGCGGTACAGATTGTAATAAAAAACCGCGCCAATATCCGCCGTTGCCCAGTTCAGCACAATCTGTTCGCCCTGCGCTTTGCTGGTAAACGTAGTGAGTGCGGCACTGGCTTGTGCGATATCCGGCTGCACCGACAAGGCGCGGCGAATGCGGCGTTCCAGTGACTCAACGATTTCTGGCGCCCGGGTAACCAACTCTCCCTGAGTTTGAAAACTTTCCTGCCAAATCGCTGCTTCCCGGCCATTTGACACATCAATGAGCTTGAAGTCCACAATAATAGTGGCGCGTTTAATGTCGATGGAGCCAGACAAAATAAAATTAACGCCCAGCCCGTTGCCGTACTGAATAATCTTTTGCGTATCCGCTACCTGTGCACCGCCAATACGGTACAGGCCTTCTTCCATCTGGCGCCTAGACAGCAGTTGATAGGTTTGCGAACGCTCCAGCTCCTTTCGCATGGAAAAGAGCAGGTCACCGTCCAGACCAATAGCATCAATACTGGCCGGTGACAAGTTAAATAAAGCGAGGCTGGTTTTTGCAAAAGTAGTGGTTGGTAACAACAACATCACCAACACTACTACTCTATAGATTACTGCTTGCATATCCCTCGCCTGCTAACTAGTTTTTAAATTGATAGGTTTCGATGATTTGCTTCATGTACCCGTCAATTTTGGCGGAGATTGGAGAGTTAACGTTTGATTTAACCCGCTCGTCAAACTTGGCATCAACAAACCGCTCCAGTGCTTCCAGCGATTCTTTCCGCTTAAGCAGTAACTCTTCACCGGCTTCGAAGTAATCCACTTCTCGGTTACGCAGTGGTTGTAATACCTTACGGGATAAGTCTTCCACCACCTGATCGGCCATCATCTGCAACATTTCAGTGTCGGTGGCGATTTCCAGTGGATCGTAAGCGATGTTGGCGTCTTTTACCCCGTCGTTACCCACGTCTTCTTTCACCAGACGCGACCGGATGGTATCCACACTCACGTTTTGTCCGGTTGAAACATCAACGATACGGTACGAAATCTCGATAAAACCAACCTTTTTGGCTTTGTTTACGGTGTATTCTTTTTCCGCATAAACCGGCACCATAATTTTCGCCTGAGGCGCTTCTTTCAGGTCGTTTTTATCCGGATTCGGGTTCAGCGCTTTCCAGTTAAGGAAGTCAATGTTGTCCTGAATTTCCTGGCCTACCTGATAACGTACGGTTTCGGCACTTTCGGATTTGGTTTCGTCTACTTTAAACAGCAGTACCGAGCCCATGATTGCCACGTCGATACCATATAAACGGCCCATTTCTTTCGCGGTATCTTCAGATACCACCCCGATTTGGCCTAGTTTCATTTCTTCCAGGATTGACTTCAGGTTTTCACGCTCAAGGATGTTGATATCCTTGGTGGCGTTGTTGAACAGGTTGGAAATCAGCTTACCAGCAATCAGGCCACCCGCATCCATGTTGTAAGAAGGACTCTTAAAGTCGAATACCGCGATAGATTTGATGACACGCTCGCGAATTTTATCCTGCACATCACGTGACTTCTCGAACAGGCCTTCCATTAACGGATCGAGCTTGCCGATTAACTCATACATGTACCAGGCAACACCCCAGTAACGATTGTCCATGTATTCAATGGCAATATCTTCGGCGCGGGATACCACGGCGTTGCGCAGTGCAACGGCACGCGGAGGCAGCGCACCACCGGTATTCTCATCGATTTCAATCGCCAGATTGATTGCCCGGGCGATGTAGCCCTGTTGCAGTAAACGGGTGGCTTCAACAATTTTCTCGTCAACCTGTTTTTCCAGCGCGGTGGCTTTCCATGCAATGCAGTCCTGGTCGTTAGGGCTGAACGAAAGCACTTTTTCACAGGCAAATTCAGTCTGACTCCAGTTTTGCGTATCTAACGACTGGGCAGCCAGGTTTTTAAAGAAAGTGGCATTGTTTTTCTGGTCGGCATCGGCGGCCATTTTCTTGGCGATGGCGCGTTGTTTGGATCCAGCATGGTGGCTTTGCGAGCTGCCAGCTTGGCATCTTCAAACTCATACTCAACGAAAGCCTTCTTGGCTTGCAGCAAATAGTCCCGGGTACCTTCGGTTTTAATCCGCGAAGCTAAGGGGACTGATGCTTCAAAGTTTGGATACAGCTTTTGTACCTGCTGTAGTGTGAGGTTGGCGCGCACCCAGTCCTGACGATCAATCAGTGCCAGTGCTTCAGAATAACGTTCTTTCACTTCATCAATGAGTTCACTGCGTGAGGTATCAATCTGACTTTCCAGCGGCACGATGGCCGGCAGGTTCGGCGAGAACTGCTTTGCTTCCGCCACCAGAGACTCTGCTTTCTCAATATCATTAATGTTGACACTGGCCGCATTCAGCAGCCCCTGAGCCTGACTAATAAGTGTCTGTGAGGCTTTCAGGCGTAAGCTGCTAAGCTGAGCTGAATACTGTTGGTTATCCGGCTCTTTGGCAATTGCCTGCTTAAGGTAAGCAATGGCCTCAGCATAATTCCCGGCTGCAGCGAGCTGCTGAGACAGGGCAAGATCGTACTTTTGTTAAATTACTCTGATATCTGATCGATTTAATTCGTTATATTTATCATCATTAGTGTGATCAAATAGTTTTTTTGATGACACGAGTTAATTATGAGTTTTCTAAGCCATTTTTCAGAAGTTACCGATCCCCGCACGCAAATTAATGTTCAACATGACTTTATTGATGTGATATTTCTGACTGTGAGTGCAGTCCTTTCTGGAGCAGAGGGTTGGAGCGATATAGAAGTGTTTGGTCGAGATAAACTTGATTGGTTGCGCCAATACCGTCCCTTTGAAAACGGCATTCCTGTTGACGATACCATTGCCCGAATTGTTCGAGTAATATGCCCTGAACAATTAAATAAAGCCTTTATGAATTGGGTGAATGAAGTGCGTGTTGAAACGGGTAAGCCTCAAATTGCCATCGACGGTAAGACACTTCGTCATTCCTACGATGGCGATAAGCAAACGGCATTACATAGCATTACCGCCTGGAGCAAAGATGCAGGTTTAGTGCTTGCGCAACTGAAGTCATCGGGCAAGAAAAATGAGAATGCTTCGGTATTGGACCTACTCGACACGCTTAATATTAAAGGCGCTCTTATCAGTGCAGATGCCATGAACTCTCAGAAAAAGATAGTCGAGAAAATCAGCTCGGAGAACGCAGATTATGTGCTCTGCATCAAAAACAACCACAAACAACTACGCGATGAAATTGCCGCCTATTTCCATAAGGTAGAGAGGGATAATCCCGCTTGGATTGCCTGTAATGAACAGACTGATTCTGGCCATGGACGAATTGAAGTACGCCGGTGCCAGCAACTAAGAGTCAGTGAGTGGATAAGTGAAGCACAGCACTGGAAAGGTATACGCAGTGTTATCAAAATAGAGCGAGAGCGCCACCTTAAAGACAAAGAGGTGAGCACTGAAACGCAATATTACATCAGTTCACTGGATATTGACCCCGTTGCGGTCAACCAGGCTATCCGAGCACACTGGGAAGTCGAAAATAAAGTCCACTGGGTGTTAGACGTGACGTTCAAAGAAGATGATAGCCGAATACGCAAAGAGGACGGAGCGGAAAATGTCGGAGTGATTAGGCGGTTTTGTTTGAATATGGCTCGTTTACACCCCAAGAAAGCCAGCATGAGAAGCAAACTCAAAATGGCTGGCTGGGCCGATGAATTCAGAGCAGAGCTTATTTTTGGGTAAAAGTATGCGGTTGCCCTGGCTGCTGAGATACATCAAACTCTTTTTTTCCCTTGCCCGTTGATTGACAGCCTGCCAGGGCTGACAATACCAGAGCGGCCAATACGTACCGTCTCATTGGTTGATCCTCAAACTTTGGTTGCGGTGATTTTGTTACCTGTGACGCCAACAATCTGTATTTTATGTCGTTGCGCTATGTTACTGGCCAGCAGTTCTTCATATAACTGTTCTGTCCAGCCCTTATAGCTAATGACAAGGTGTGCCACACCATTGGCGATGTTAGAAATTTCGATTTGCTGAATGGCCGGCATGGCCTCCTGAATGACTGCTTTCATCTGATTCGCGACATCCAGTGACTCAACGCCTTCAATATCAAGAAACACATTGCGGGCTTTTACCTGCTCCTGGTGCCAGAAACGGATCAGTTGCTTACGTAACTGAGGCCATTCCTTGCGAATGATATCGGCTGATAGCTTTGCAAAAATACTGTTCGATTTAACGCCCGGCTTGCTGGCGCTCTTGCTGCCTGCAGCCAGCACCTGGTTATCACCCACCCGGGTGACCTGCATGCCCAGGGTCAGCTCGTTGGCATTAATCTTCATGCCCTGAAATTGTTCCGGCTTTATTTGAGCATCCACGGTCAGGTTAACGGCAAAACCGGCATAAATGGGTTCGTCCTCGTCAAACACCTGAAAGCCATCCCGTAACAAGCGTTCGGTCATTTCGTTACGGGCATGCTGGGCAATGATAGGGTTAGTCGAATTCTCGTCCAGCACTACGGTAACGCGGGGCATTTTGGTCCAGCCCATAGAGGCCTGAATCTGGGCAACTCTGTCGACCAGTAAATCAACCCGTACATCCGCCTGAATTACCACTTCATAGATGTCTTGGCTGTCACCAACGCCATCATACATAATTTTGTACTCGTCGATTTGGCCAGCAGTGCTGGAATAGATCTGGTCCTTGCCGAGCAGGTAATTGTTAACGTCGGTACGGGAGCGCACAAAGGTGCCAACCACCTGTTCTACTGCGGCCCGTTTTGCATTTTCCAGGGCCACTTTGCGGGCTTCGACGATGTTGTTGTCTGCCACCGCGCTGATGCCTTTGGCTTCAACCAGCTTAGCGGTCGCTGGTGCACTCACAACGCTCAGAAAAGCAACAAAAAATGCGGCAACTACGAAAGAATATTGTCTGATGCTTCCACTGCACACTGCCATAGTGTCTCCAAATACCCACTATTACTACCAATAGTAGTTCAATATAATCCAATACCCGGCAATTTGCACTATTACGTGGGGCGCTTTACCCGAATATCGTGAAAAGAAGTCAACCTGTCGATTTATGGTGAACTTAATTTTTGTATTTTATGGGTTTTATCTGGTCATTTATAGGACATAAGTTGACAAATTAGCCCTACAAATCCGATGTGTTGCTAAATGGCGACTTTTTTCAGCCGTGCACAAAAAAAAGCTTTATAAAGTCGGCATGGGCGTATAGTTTTAATAGTGTGTACAGGCCTGACCCAGCGTGACCTTGGCGTCTGGCTACTTTATATCCTTCCCTCCCGGCTTTATTTTTGAAGGAAAGCGCAATGCAAAGTGACTCAACCGGAATCTGGTATTTTGAATGTGACGTCTCTGATATTGAAGCGCACCTGCTGAACCTGCAAAGTCGTTCTGTTATCTATCCCGATGAGTGCGAATACCTGATTAAAAATCTGCATAAACTGCATGCTACGTCAGAGCAGAATACCCATGGCGTGGTCCCTTTGTGCCACCGCTGTGTCACGCTCATCGCAAAAGATGACAAAGTCGAAATTGTAATTAACCGGGAGCAGGAAAAAATTGACCACGTCACCCAACTGCCATTGCGTGTGTCTCTATTGCGTCAGTTGGGTATCTGGTACGAACAGGACCCGGAGGCGATAACCGGTATCTGTCTGGTCGAGCTCGACGATTTCAGTGATATTAACGATACCATTGGCCATGCAGCCGGTGATCTTGTCCTGTTTGAAATTGCCCGCCGCCTCGAGCGTTACCATGGCTCCCGGTTTAAGCTGGTCAGGCTGCATGGTGATGAGTTTGCCCTGGCGGTCACGCAACTAGCCGATGCCGAGGCTATCTGGCAGGTCTCAAGTTGGATTTGCGAACAGTTCGAACCACCGTTTATGACCCAGAAAGGTGCCGTCTTCCTGACCCCCTCAATTGGCCTGTCTCTGAATATCAATACCGGCAAAGAACCCGTTAGTTTGCTGGAAAGTGCGTATATTGCCCTCAACCATGCTAAAGACGACCCGCTGACCAAAGAGAAATTGTACAATCCTCAGCAGGAACACACCCTGACCCGCCAGGTATTGCTCGAAGCCCAGCTCAATCAGGCGCTGACCGAAGAAGATAGTTTACTGGTGTGGTACCAGCCCAAGCAGGACTTGCATAACCGGCAGATTAACGGTCTGGAAGCACTGATCCGCTGGAACCATACTACCGAAGGACTGATTTCCCCCGGTGAGTTTATCCCCCTTGCTGAACGCACCGGTTTAATTTGCAGCATTACCGACTTTGTTGTTCGTCAGGTTGCCAAAGACATCCCGAAACTGCGCATGCACGGGTTTACCGGCAAAGTGTCTATCAATATCTCAGCTAACGACTTTATGCGAGCTAAACTGGTCGATAGTCTGCTGGCGTTGCTCAAGCCTTATAACATCGATACCAGTGACATCGAGTTAGAAATCACCGAGGGCGCTTTTATCAGCGACTTTGATCACTGCATATTACTTCTTACCGCCCTGCGTGACGCCGGGTTTGCCCTATCCATCGACGATTTCGGCACTGGCTACAGCTCTTTGAGCTACCTGACCCGATTACCGGTAGACACTATAAAAATTGATATGAGCTTTGTCAGAGAGTTGGCTCATTGTGAGCAAGCCCGGCAAATTTACAAAGGTATGATTGATATTTGTAAAGCCATGCATTTCGAAGTGCTTGCTGAGGGCGTGGATGATGATGCCCAGCGTGAGACGCTAGCCGCCATCGGTTGTGATCGCATTCAGGGTTACCTGCTGAGTAAACCCTTACCGGTTGATAAACTGGTCGATTTTCTTAAGCAATAAACTGTCTGGTTTTATAAAGGTGAGTATTTCAAGAAACGAATTGCTCATCAGGCAATCAATTTACCCTGCCAGCTCAGTCATTTCACGATCAAGGCCACAATACACTGGCCACAGCAGCGATTAAATTTACAAAAAAAATACATATTAAAAATAACTAAGCAACACCACGTAAAGCTACCATACCAGAAGAGTCTCTACTCTGGTCCCGAGTGGCCGCCGCAGGCTACTCTGATGCTGTAATGCACGTATAATAGACGCTTAATTTTTCGTCAACCTATAAAACTAACAGACGAATTAACTTCATTCAGAACGACAGAAATCCAGTTTATTATTATGAAAAATGCATCACACAGTGTTTTTGAAGATGTTTTTGCTCTGCTATGCGCCGGTTTGTTTGTGGCGTTTGGTATTTTCCTGTTTCAGTCTCAGGAGCTCATGGTGGGTGGCGCCGCGGGTCTTGCCCTGCTGGCGACTTATGTAACACCGCTTGAGTTTGGCTTGTTATTCTTCCTGATCAATTTACCGTTTTATTATCTGGCGTGGCGACATATCAGCAAGCGGTTTATGATCAATACGTTTATTTCCGTTACTACCGTGTCGCTGTTTTCTGAGTGGGTTCCCCATTTTGTTGATATTTCACGGGTCGATCCCTTTTTCGCGGCAGTGTTCGGCGGCATTTTAATTGGCGTGGGCATGCTCATCATGTTTCGTCACAGCTCTAGCCTTGGTGGACTTGGGATCCTGGCTTATTATCTGCAAAGTCGGTTTGATATTCGCGCCGGTTCGTTCCAGCTAATTGCTGATACCTGCATCCTGAGTTTGTCGTTTGTGTTTATCGACGCGCATCTGGTGCTAATCTCTATTCTGGCAGCGTTTTGTCTGAACATGGTGATTTCACTGAATCACCGACCGGAACGTTACACCCTGCCCGCCGTAAAAAAGTCTCAGGCAGATGATGAAGTGGAGCATCTGCACCCGCAAAACGGCTAAAAGCTGGTATCCACTGCTGTAAGCTGCTGTTTAGCCAGGTAAACTGCACCCCATTCCGGCCCTTGCCGGGCAGGTTTGATGCGCGCAGCAACAGACTCCGCCAGATAAGGCCGCCATGCGGTGGCCAGGCCTCCACTGAACACCAGATTCATGTTGCTGTTTACAAGCGCTCGTTTAGCCAGCTCATTTAAATATCCGGCACCCTCTTTAATAATCGCCGCTGCCGCTGCATCGTCCTTAGCCAGTTCAAACAACCGGGGCGCAAAGCGGGCAAATTCACCAGGCAAAGCGCTGTTGAGTCGCTCAACTAATCCGGACGGGGTTGAACAATGATAGAAACGACTCACTTCAGGCCATAACAGACTGTCATGGCCAAGTTTGTCGGCCACCAGCAACGCTTGTCTGGCTGCCATCTGGCCGAGCCAGGCACCGCTGGCCTGATCACCAAGCTGAAAACCGTAGCCGCCATACTGAGTAACTTTGCCATTTTGCAGCACCGCAGCGCAAGAGCCGGTACCGGTAATAATCACAACACCATCCTCGCCACCATGGGCACCGAGTAAAGCAGTATGCAAATCGGAAGAGAAAACCAGTTCAGCAAAAGGGTGCTGCCACTGATTGAGCAGCGCTGTGGAGGAGTCCAGGTAGGCACCGGCCAGGCCCGCACTGACTACCAGCTCACTGCTGATGTCACTAAACTGCAGCCCGGCATCGGCCACAGCATGCTTTACAGCGGTCAGTATTGACGATAAAGCCAGCTGCCCATGCCTGGCGATATTGGCAGGCCCGCCAACTCCCTGTCCTAACGACTCACCGAGTTCGTTAAACAGCTCAGCCCGGCACTTGGTGCCGCCGCCGTCTACGCCTAGCCAGTATTCGCCGTACTTCAGGTTGTGTGTCATTTCCATCACCCCAGTAAAACATCCAACAACATCATTACCACAAAACCAATAAGCAGGCTGAACGTGGCTATGTTCTGATTACCATTCTGGTGGGTCTCCGGAATGATTTCATCAGAAATGATAAACAACATGGCACCGGCAGCAAACGCCAGCGCCCATGGCATAAACGCTTCAGCGCCCGACACAGCGACTGCGCCCACAAGTCCACCAAGCGGCTCAACCAGGCCACTGCCAATACCTATCAGTGACGCTCTGGCTGGAGTAAATCCCACCGATAACAAGGCCACTGATACCGCCAGGCCCTCGGGTATATTTTGCAGGCCGATGCCCAGTGCCAGAGACAGTCCATTTGCCATTTCACCACCAGCAAAGCCAACGCCAACGGCAAGGCCCTCTGGAAAGTTGTGCAGGGTGATGGCCAGTACAAACAGCCAAATCCTGGCTAATTTGGTTTTCGACGCCCCTTCACGCCCGGTAACAAAATGCTCATGGGGCACCGTCTGGTGAATAAAAAACAATAAAAACGCGCCGGTCATCAGCCCCGTTGCGGCCACCATACCGCCCGCCATTTCACCACCGTATAAGGTACTGCCATATTCCAGCGATGGCAGTAACAACGAAAAGAAGGTGGCGGCCAGCATGATCCCGGCAGCCAGGCTAAGCAGGGCATCTTCCAGCCGGCGTGACAACTGCCTGATTAAAAAGACCCCGAGGCTTCCAGCAGCAGTACCCAGACTGGCACAGCCACTGGCGATAACACCAGCCCAAACTATTTGTGAACTATCCAATTACCCATTTCCCATTTTAACCAGTGACTCTTGGTACTCTGGCCGAGACGCGGGTGATCAATTCATAGCTAATGGTGCCGGCCCGGTCGGCCACCTCATCTACCGGTAATTGCGCGCCCCACAATTCCACGTCGTCACCCAGGGCAACCTCCCCGATATGGGTAACATCAATGGTAATCATGTCCATGGACACCCTGCCTACCAGTTGCCCGCGCTGACCACGCACGATAACCGGCGTGCCATTCGGGCAATGGCGGGGGTACCCGTCGGCATAGCCTATCCCCACAGTAGCGATGACACTGTCTCGCGGGGCCGTCCATGTCTGGCTGTAGCCTACAGTCTCGCCTTGCTTTACATTATGTAATGCAATAATTTGCGCCATCAGCGTCATAGCCGGTGTGAGGCCATATTCAGCAGCAGCATGACCAGTCACCGGGCTGGCGCCGTAGAGACCAATGCCTAACCGGCACCAGTCGGCCTGACTCGCCGGGTTACATAAAGTCGCCGCAGAGTTCGCCATACAACCCGGCAGGGCCAGTGACCCTGTCAGCGCTAAAAATTGTTGCAGTTGGGCGGCATTATTCGGGTTGTCAGGATCATCAGCACAGGCAAAATGAGAAACCAGCACCGGTTGCTGTTGATTAAGCCATTCATAGCTACTCAGTACCATAGCAATATCGTCAGCGTTAAAGCCTAACCGGTGCATGCCGGTATCAACCTTGAGCCAGACCTCGGGCCGTTGTGCCTGTTCAAGTTCGTCCAGCCAGGCCAACTGTTGCTGGTTATGCACCAACAAAATAAGATTACCGGCCCGGGCTGCACGGCAATCATCAGCATCATGAGGCCCTTCAAGTACCAGTAACGGCTGGTTAATACCTGCCTCTCTGAGTGCCGCCGCTTCATCGCAAATAGCAATGGCAAAAAATTCACACTGCTTTGCCAGCGCTTTAGCTACCGTTATCGCACCGTGCCCATACGCGTCTGCCTTAATCACCGCAATAGCCGTACAATCCCGGCCAGCACTCAGCTGGCGGAAATTATTGCGAATAGCATCCGGGTTAATGATGGCGCGGGTTGATCTGCTCAAGCGACTGACTCTCAGGTTGCGGATTACATTGGGTATATCCTGTACAATACACCTTGCTTATAAATTAATAAATTCTTAATTTGAAAATAGCGCAGAATAATATATTCTAAAATCACACCAACTCTGACAAACTGGTGTCGATATCGATGGTTATTGGTTACACAGCACCATGATAACCCAGCTTTCAAACGGTGAGAACGAGAATAAATGCTAGCCAATTACACCCTGCCAGACTTATTGCTGTTTGCCTTTTACGGGCTGCTGCTGTTGGTATCTGGCTGGTACTTTAATCGACGTGCGCAAAACACCAGTGACTACTTTTTAGGTGGTCAGGCAATGCCGGTATGGATGGTTGCCATGTCTGTACTGGCAACATCCCAGTCTGCCGCCACGTTTTTAGGCGGCCCCGATCAGGGTTATCGCGGTAACCTGACCTATCTGGCAACCAACCTCGGCGCTTTTATAGCCGCTTTTTTCGTTGCCCGGGTGCTCATTCCACGCTTTTACCAGCTAAAAGTGTTTACCGTTTACGAATTACTGGAAACTCGCTTTGGTGCCGGCGCCAAACAAAAGGCCGGACTGATGTACCTGTTTGGTCGCATCTTTGCCAGTGGGGCAAGACTCTACATGGCCGCACTGGCTGTCGCAATGATCCTGTATGGCAATATTGCTGCCAGTAGCGTCATCACCGCCACACTGCTGATCAGTGTTATCGGGCTGATATACAGTATTTATGGCGGTATCCGTACGGTTATCTACAGTGATGTCATGCAGGCTTTCACCTACATCGGCGCCGCCGTGGCGGTGATTATAGCGCTGCTGAATGCAATCCCCGCGGATGTGCCGGCAATCCTCGACGTTTTACAAAACCCCGGTGCCGGCGAGCCTTCAAAACTCACCCTGTTCGACAGCCGCATCGACTTTTCACCCTCCGGCGTGTTTACCCTGACTTCGGTATTTACCGGCTTTGTGTTACTGAATATCGCCGCCTTTGGACTCGATCAGGATATGACTCAGCGGGTGCTAACCTGCCGCAACGCGCAGGAAGGGGCCAAAGCCATGCTCTGGTCGGTGGTTATGGTAATCCCGGTAATGTTATTGTTTATCGTGATAGGCCTGCTGCTGTATATCTATTATCAGCAACCAGCTTTGATGGCCAGCAATGCCGGTGCACCGGTGCCGCAGTTTGCCGGCGAGCCGGTCACTATCTTTATGTATTACGTACTCACCGACTTACCTGCGGGTTTAAAAGGGCTGGTAACCATAGGTATCCTTGCCGCCGCGCTATCCACACTGAACTCCGGGTTAAATTCCATGTCGAGTGTACTCATACAGGACTTATACCGCCCCTGGCAACGCAAACGGGGCCAGCAGCGCAGTGAGCACCATTTTGTAAACGCCGGCCGGGTCGCCATGGCGATAGTAGCATTGGCGTTAGCGTCGATGGCCTGTTTATGCTATTACTGGCAACAGTATTCAGATACGCCGTTATTACAGTTTGCCCTGGGTGTGATGGTTTTTTCCTACAGTGGCTTACTTGGCGTATACTTTATTACACTATTTACTCAGCGAGGCAGCCCTGCCTCCGTCACAGCAGCATTATTGTGTGGTTTTATTATCCCCTTGCTGCTACAACCTTATGTGATGAGCTGGTATTTACCTGAAGCCTGGCAACTGAGTCTGGGGTTCACCTGGCAACTGGTGATTGGAACGCTGGTGGCCACGCTGGTATGTGCTGCAGGCCGCCAGCCTGAATACATGCCTGAGACAAAGGCGGAAGTAAAATGAATGGACTAACACGTTTAACCTGGACGATAGCTAACCCTAAGGTCGGCAGTTAACTATGCACATGACAAATAAACAGTCAGCAACATTGCTTGAACAACTGAACAGAATTATTTCCGAGGGCCGTAACCCTCACACGATGGATATTGATGTACTGCCGACCATCGAAATTCTGGAAAAGATCAACCAGGAAGATGCAGGGGTAGCCGATGCTGTGCGTAAAACCATCCCTCACATCGCCAAAGCCGTAGACGCTATAGTGCCGAGCCTACAGGCTGGCGGTCGATTGATTTACATGGGCGCCGGAACCAGCGGCCGTCTGGGTATTCTCGATGCAGTAGAATGCCGGCCAACCTTCAGCGTACCGGAATCCATGGTCATCGGAATCATCGCCGGCGGTGATCAGGCCATTAAGAACGCTGTGGAAGGCGCCGAAGATGACACCGTGATGGGTGTGGAAGATTTAAAAGCCATTAACTTTTGTACCAATGACGTACTGGTCGGCTTGTCGGCCAGCGGCCGCACGCCTTACGTAATTGAAGCAATGAATTACGCAAACTCGCTCAACGCCGCCACCATTTCTGTGACCTGTAACCCAGAGTCACCCATGATGCATGTAGCCGCTATTGGTATTTGTGCCGTGGTAGGTGCTGAATGCATTACCGGCTCAACCCGCATGAAATCGGGCACTGCACAAAAGCTAATTCTTAATATGCTCAGTACGGCCAGCATGATCCGATTAGGTAAAACATACGAAAACCTGATGGTAGACGTAAACGCCACCAATCAGAAGTTAAAAGCCCGCGCCACGCGCATTGTAATGCAGGCTACTGACTGCAGCGAAGAACAAGCCGATGCAGCGCTACAGGCCGCCAATAACCGCGCCAAGCTGGCTATTCTGATGATCCTCACCGGCCAGAGCGCCGCTGAAGCAGAAGCACAACTGGCCGACAACGGTGGCTTTTTACGCCGTGCCGTGCAATCTCATTCCTAGTCATGACCCGATTTCTGGCCATTATTCTGTTGTTGCTCACCTCGGCAACCTCACAAAGTAAAGCGCTACAGGTTGGCGCTGAGCAGCCAGAGCGTTACTTACCGCTGCTGGCAGGTAAAAAGGTGGGTCTGGTAGTTAACCAAACCAGCCGGGTAAAACAAACCCATCTGGTGGATTTCTTAGTGAGTCGCAATGTGGCAGTGCAGGCCGTATTCGCGCCAGAGCACGGTTTCCGAGGCAAATTAGGCGCCGGTGAAAAAGTCACCGATGGCACAGATCCAAAAACGGGCCTGCCGATCCGCTCACTGTATGGCAAATATAAAAAGCCAGACCAGGCAATGCTCAGCGACATCGACCTGCTGGTATTTGATATTCAGGATGTCGGCGCGCGCTTTTACACCTACATCAGCACCCTGCACTATGTGCTTGAAGCCGCCGCTGAACAATCCATCGAGGTTATTGTGCTGGACCGCCCCAATCCCAACGGGCGCTATGTTGACGGGCCCCTACGAGAAGCCGAGTTTACCTCATTCGTCAGTCTGGACCCGCTGCCGCTGCTACATGGGCTGACTGTGGGTGAGCTGGCAACAATGATAAAAGGCGAAGCCTGGATAAATCAGGCAGAACAGCTAAGCCTCACAGTTATCCCGGTTGCCGGGTATAACAAAGCGCTCGACTATGCATTACCGGTGGCACCCAGCCCGAATTTGCCCAACAGCACGGCCATTCGCCTGTATCCGTCGCTATGCTTATTCGAAGCCACCGTAGTTAGTATAGGCAGAGGTACCGACTGGCCGTTTCAGGTTATCGGTCATAATGAGATAGCTCTTGGCGAGTTTACCTTTACCCCGCACCCCATGCCGGAAAGCGCGCCGACCCCAAAGCTAAAGGGCGAATTATTATTTGGCCGTGATTTACGCGACAGCAACATTGAGGGCTTTAACATTGAATTGCTTTACGCAGTGTATCAGCAGTTTGAGGAACGTGGGCAGACCTTTATCGACCGTCCCGACTTTTTTGATCTGTTAAGCGGTACTGACAAGCTACGTAAACAGCTGAATGAAGGGCTTGACCCTGCCGCCATCCGCACAACCTGGCAACCGGGCCTGGATGCCTTTAAAGCACAGCGCCAGCCGTACTTACTTTACCCGCACTAATCAGCCTTGGTTCAGCTACCCGGAGTACCCGAACCGCCGCGTCGAAACTGAGAAACAATCTCGTTGGTTTTCTCCAGCAGTTTGCGGCCAGGCCGTGATGCCTGAGTAAGTGCAATAAACAGCATGTCGATAATCAGCTCCTGAGCGGTTCTGGCCAGGATTGAGGACAACCGCGCCGACGCTTCTTCGGCCACCGAATAAAGCTGCACATCAGCCGGCTCCGACACCGGCGTAGTGCCATATTTGGTAATGGAGATAACTTTGGCGTGATTATCTTTAGCCTGATTGACCACGTTAACAATCTCCCGGGTAGCGCCAGACTCAGAAATGGCCACCACCACATCACTCTCGTTAAAAGTAGCAGCCAGCGCTAATTGCACGTGCCCGTCGGCCTCGGCAATTGCCATCATGCCGAGCTTTTGCAATTTGAATGAAAAATCTTTGCTCACCAGTCCTGAGCCGCCCACCCCACAGATCAGAATACGTTTGGCGTTTTTAATGATTTCAACCGCCTTCTCAAACTCCACCAGTTCGTTGAGGTTGCGGGTTTCATTGAGCACACTGATCTTACTGCTCAGCAGCTTGTCGGCCATTTGCTCAAAACCGTCATTGAGGGTTATTTTGCCATGTAGCTGGGTGTTGGGAGTTTCCCGGTTGAGCGCATCAATCACTGCCAGTTTGAACGCCGGATAGCCTTTGTAACCGAGCTTTTGCGCGAACTTCACCACACTGGACTGGCTCACTCCCACCACATTGGCCAGCTCCTGGGAAGACAGGTCCCGCACAGCGTTAGGTGAATCCAGCGTAAAAGTCGCTAGTTTTGATTCACTGCTCGACAATGAATGCTTTATTGCTTTAATTTTAACAAAAGCTGACATGCGCTTGTTCCCGGTTGTCGGCGTCGGTTACTAAGCAAAGAAACCAACAACAAAAATAACGAAAGAATTTTTTATTCAAATATAAACCAGTTGATAAGAATATCAAAATCTCTTTAAATAGTGTTTTCGGCGCTCTACGCGTTTAACTGTTTGTAAGGTTACCGTAAATTATGAAAGCTGCCCATCCCCACGCGCCAGCACAGGCCATCGCCAGTCTCTGGGATTCTCATTATTTTAATACGTTGGATAAAGCCCATCTGCGCCACGAGGATATTCAGCCGGTGCTTGATGAAATTGGTGACTATCCGTCGATTACCCGTGAAACTATCGGTTACAGCTGCACCGGCAAATCCATTGAGCGATTAAGTATGGGCAATGGTCCGCTGATTATCCTGGCCTGGACTCAAATGCACGGCGACGAGCCTACAGCTACCGCAGCGGTGCTCGACTGGCTGAAACTGCTACACCTCAATACAAGCAGTAATGCACTGGCATTAGGCAATGACTGGATGTCGCTGGTTACCCTGCACATTATCCCTATGCTGAATCCGGATGGCGCTGAGCGTGATACACGGGTGAATGAGCAGGGCATAGACATCAACCGGGATGCCAAACAGCTGCAAACGCCGGAAGGCAGATTGTTGTGGCAACAGGTGCAAACGCTTAAACCGGATGTGGCCTTTAACCTGCACGACCAAAACCCTTACTATTCGGTTGGCCCAACGGCTTACCCGGCTACCATTGCTTTTCTTGCGCCGGCTTTTCATCCGGATAAGCATGTTGATGCGCCGCGCCTGCGGGCAAAACAACTGATTGCCTGCATGGCTGATACCCTGAGCCACTGGCTGCCCTGCCATATCGGCCGCTACGACGATACCTATTCGCAGCGCTCATTTGGTGACAACATTGCCGGTACCGGGGCCAGCACGATCCTGATTGAGTCCGGAGCACACCCCAACGATCCCCATCGCCAGGTGGCAAGAAAGATGAATGTCATTGGCTTGCACAGTGCGCTGGAGGCTTTATTAGGTAATTTGTATCAGCAAAAATCCCTGGCCGACTATTACCGCATTCCCGATAATGTTGAAGATGGTCTGGTCGATATTAAATTTTCCCGGGTTGCGCAGCGCTGCGCCAGCCATGATTACGTGGCGGATATCAGTGTGAATAGAGATAAGCAGGGCCGCGCTACGGTAAAACATATCGGCGACCTGTCGGGTCAGGCCGGCTTTACCAATATCAGCGCCTACCAGACCACCATACTGCCGGTAAAAGCCTATCAACTCGACGGCCCTATGGTGCTAACAGAGACTGATTACCTGGCGCTACTTAAACAGGGCTTCAGTGTTTTTACCGGTGATAGTTCGCTGCTTGATAATCTCAGCGGCTTGCCGGTGTTATGTTTGCCTGAGCCGCCCGCCTATTCCACCTTATATCCCGGTGCAGACGCTTTCTGGATAATGCAGGATAGCGAGGGCAAACAACGGGCCGTGTTAAACGGCAAAATGATTAATCTCTAAAAGGTCTGCCGGGTCAGCTCGGCAACCAGCGCCTGATTAAAGCGCTGCATAAACGCCTTATCTACCCGGTTGCGGCTAAATAGAAAGTGCACCCGGGTTTCATGTATCACCTGTTTGGACACCTTGAAGTCGTCAATACCCAGCTGCTGTGCAGCAGCTTCAAGTACTTTCTGATCGCCAACCACCGCATCCACGCGCCCCATTTTCAACAGCTGCATGCGCCGCATCGTCCCTTCCGCGTGGATCAGGTAGCGATCGTGAGCATCGAGCGCCTTACGCTGGAAGTCTTCGCCAAACCAGCCACTTTTATTGACTGCGACCAGATAATTTTGTTGCAGCAAAGAGCTGACATTGACGTCACTGAAATAGGGATTACGGGAAAACCTGAAGCCAAATACGATGGTTTCCTTACGATAGGGCATTGAGTAGAAGTTATGGGCTTCGCGGGCCTTCGTATAGGCAGCGCCAAGGATCACGTCAACTTCGCCCTGTTTAAGCTCCAGCGCCAGACGCTTTTCCGGTAGCCGCTGCGCATTCAGCTCATAGCCGAGCCGTTGAAGCGTGCGGCGCAGTAAACGTAAATCTTCGCCATCGGGCTCGCCCTGTTGATTGATATACAAGTAAGGCTTCCAGTCAACCGTAACGGCCAGATCGAAAGGCTCTTCACTGCGGGCCATAAAGCCCACCGCATACAGACAAACCGCCAATATAAAGATTAACAAGTCGCGCAACGTCTTTCCCTGTGTTTGCGTTAACGGTGTGAGATGATTATTGCACCGGATCTACCCGGATGTGGACTTACCAGCGTTTAAATCCGCCAGAAAAAACCATTATTATACATAAGCTTAATTGGGTAATAGCAGATTATCAGAAAAACTGATGCTAACAATAGCGAAGCCATTTCCGCAGGCAGAGGGAGCGCTTCCATAAATCGCCAGGCATGACCTTTCAGAGAAACACCGTCAACTTTAATAATAAGCAGTACCCGGGCGAGAATACCAGATAACATGAAAAAGGCGATGCTATTGGTGCCGGCAACTAATAGCGGATGCCCTTTGGGTAAAGGGCCAGCTTTACGTTCGTACAGGATACAGAGCCAAAAAAGGATGGTTAGTATGCCACTGGTTACCAGCACAAAAGTGGGCGACCAAAGCGCTTTGTTTATAGGGTTGATGACCGCCAGGCCATAACCGGCACAGATGCCGGCCAGAGCCAGTATCATCAGTTTATTCGGGCAGCCGTGTTGTACCAGGACGTAACGCCCCACCCAGACACCGGTCAGGCAGGTCACTACCGCAGGCAGGGTTGACAGGATCCCCTCTGGGTCAAAAGCAAATGGGGTCGCATCAGAATAATAAACATGATTGGCCCCGAGCAGTTGATGATCAAGATAAGCGGCAAGGCTGTTACCAAATTCCCAGCGGCCCTGATAAATCCCACCGCTGGCGTCAGCATAAGGGATCCACTCCATGGCGCCCCAGTATCCTGCCAGCAATACAATCGCCAGCACACCAACCCAGCGCCAGGATACCGCCAGGATGAGCAACACGGTGAGCCAGTAAACCACACCGAGCCGGGGTAATACGCCGGCAAAACGCAGCGCCAGAAAGCGTTGTTCAAACCAGCTATATCCGGGACTCCCGGTATTATACCAACACAAATACAACCCCCAGCCCAGCAGAATTAGAGTGATAGCCCGGCTGGTAGTGTTTCTGACTACAGCCATCGTACTGTTCAGGCGGGTTAGCTCCCGGGGTAAATGGATTGCAATGGTAACGCCCATCACAAAGATAAAGCCCGGGAAGATAACATCGGTTGGGGTCAGGCCATGCCATTCAGCATGTTTTAGCGGCGCATAAATAGCCTGCCACGAGCCCGGATTATTAACCAGCACCATGGCGATGATAGCCAGCCCCCGCAAGGCATCCAGAGCACTAATACGCGCCGTCATGTGCCCTACTCGTCGATGGTGACAGGCGACTTACCCGGCATCGGCGAACGCCCGAGTAAGCCTTCTGCCAGCGCGGTAAAAACTGCACCATGAGCGCGAACTGTACCTTTCTCTTCTGCACCTGTTACGGTGACGTTATAACCGAAGGTAGCCACGGCGGCGCCAGCAAGGTGACGATAATCCGAAATAATATAGGGCGCTCTGAGCGCAATGAATACCGCATTAACCGATTGTTCACCGGCGCTGACCAACAGTCGTCTTACCCAGGCTTCCTGAGTGTTTTTATCCGGCCGGTTGCGCCAGGCGCTCAGGTCTGCCATGCCGCCCATTTCAGCGAGGCTGTGTTGGGGCGTAATATCGCCCACAATCACAGCATCGGTATCATTCATGTCGGGCAAGGCTTTTGCAGGATCAATACCGGTTAATGCATCGCAGGTGAGTTGCAAACCTGGCTGAAGCTTTAATAAAGCTGTTGTCATCGCCATGCAACGTGCCTCGTCGGGCATGACTATATAAAAGCGACTCCCTCTGAGTGGCAACACACCACGATTATAGACCTGGGTTAGTGCGGCCCTGGCCAGGTCCATTTCGGTGCGCTGGTTTTCTTCCCCAGGCAGCGTATCAACAGCGCTTTTAATCCGTTCCGCCAGCGGCTTGCTAGTAAACTCATCAAGCTCAAACTGCTGTTTGGCCTGCAAAATACGTTTAACCGACAACTGGGTTTGCTGGCGGTCAATGTCTCCGCTGCTCATAGCCTGCACCCACTGCTTGTAGAGCTCCCAAAAACGACTGAGACTTTGTGGATTACGCACCGCATAAGGCATCAATGCAATATCCGCCCCGGCATTAAAGGTTTTTATCACCGCGTTCTTATGGTCCACATAGTGTGCAATACCAGCCATATCCAGCGCATCGGTCACAATCATGCCTTGGTAGCCCATTTTATTTCGAAGTATACCGGTGAGAATTTTGTGCGAGAGGGTGGCTGGTACCAGGGTATCCTCACCGTCGAGTGCCTTAAAACGGGTGTCATCAAGCAATGGGTACTGAATGTGTGCAGTCATTATCATTGCCGGAGCCTGCCCCTGCTCAATGGCATAGCGAAACGGCAGTAAATCAACCGCTTCCACGGTGGCCAGATCGTGATCAACCCGAGGCAGACCGGTATGACTGTCGGTATGAGTATCGCCATGACCGGGAAAATGCTTCAGGGCGCTGAGAATATTTTCACTCTGTAACGCGGCCACGGCCGCAGCGCCAAGCTCTGCCACCATTTGAGGGTCTTCACCGTAAGACCGGACATTAATAACCGGATTATCAGCATTGACATTAACATCCACAGTGGGGGCGAAATTTACGTTAAACCCAAGCTGACCAATGCTTTTAGCAATGCCTTTATTCACCCGTTCTGCAAAGGTAGTGTTATACAGCGGGTAGGTTGCACCAATCGCCATATTGCCAACATAACGGGTTGCCACTTTATCCGGCAACCGCGCAACCCGGCCCCCTTCCTGATCGATGGCAATAAACAGTGGCGGTAAACCTTCCTCTTTAGCCAACTGCTGAATGGCATAGTTTAGCTCGATAATCTGCTGGCTGTTGTCGAGGTTTTCAGCGAACAGGATCACCCCGCCAATCTGGCCCTGACGAATAATTTCGGCAAACTCAGGAAGCAAGGTGGTAACCGGCGTTTTACAACTTTCCGCTGGCGTACCATCGGCGCAGTAGTAGCGCATATCCAGCATCAGCTTCTGGCCCAGCATAAACTCACTGTCCTGCCCGCCGGAGCAGCCTACGGTTAACATTACAAGTAAACTCACCAGTACGGCTTTAGTACGCATCACTATCAGGGCCCTTTCCAAATGCATCAACGTCGATAACCAAGCTTACCCCAGCGACCACAAAAAATAAATTATTCCACCCTGACATTTTTAATCTTTGTTTATCAAAGCCATTAAGGCTTACCACTATCAACCAGAGTCGCAAACAAAAACACACGAAGATGCCTGTATAAAAGCGCTTAACCAACAATTAACAGTTGCCAAAAAGCGCTCAACTCCACACCACACAATAGGAATATTTTATTATGCACAAGCCTTTCGAGTATGGTAGTTTGAGTAATGTAAGCGTCTGTGCCTCAGGCAATCGCCCGGCCAACAAATAAACCAAAGAGTAGAGGAAAGATTGTGACCAGCCGAAGTTTTCGCGGTGTTTTGTTATGGACACTTTGTGCACTGCTTTTAATTAGCTGTAGCAGTCGACGGGTAATTGAAATGCCCTCGGCTAATTATGGCGAGCGGGTAAAATCACTGGTATTACACTTTACGGCAATTGACTATGCCCGCTCAGTCACAGCGCTGGTTGATGAAGGCGGTTTAAGCTCCCACTACCTTATCCCTGAATCCAATGATCCGAGCGATCCCGGCGGCAAGCCCAGAATAATCCAGTTAGTCGACGAAAACATGCGTGCCTGGCATGCCGGAAAAAGTTACTGGCAGGGGCGTACCGGCTTAAATGACCACTCCATTGGCATCGAGATAGTCAATGTGCCGGAATGTGAGCGCGACGGCGATATGGCCCCCTCACTGGCCGAGCATGGCTCAAACCGGTTATGCTTTTTTCCGGATTACGACCCGGCCCAAATCGAAGTAGTTATTGAGCTGGTAAAAGACATTATTGCCAGACACCCGGATATCGAACCCACTGCGGTTGTCGGTCATTCGGATATCGCTTTCGACCGCAAGAACGATCCCGGTCCTCGCTTTCCATGGTTTGAGTTATATCAGGCTGGTGTTGGCGCCTGGTATGATAATGAAACATTGGCCAACTACTGGAAAACCTTTAACGAGCAGCCGGCCAGTATCGGTTTACTGCAAAGTGCACTGCGCGCTTATGGTTATGGCGTCATCGAAACCGGTATCGCCGATACCAGTACCCTCAATGCCATTTCCGCATTTCAGATGCACTTTCTGCCCTGGCATGTCAGTGGTGAGCCTGATAGCCGGACCACGGCCGCCGTGTTTGCTTTACTCGATAAGTATTTCCCGGAGCAAAAAGACGCCCTGTTTAACCGTTATGAAAAAGAGCGTGAGCTGGCTATTGCCACCGCAGAAAGTGAATTGCCCACTGTTCGGCGTGGTCAGATAGATGCGCTGTTGCCAGACCTTAAGCCATCCAGGCGCGCCTTTGTTAAAGACCGCTTCGCGTTTAAAAGCTATGCCGGTCGCGGCGAACTGATCATTGAGAGTAACCTGCCAGCTTCGGCGACGGTGTCGGTGAACGGCGAGGTACTGTCGCTGGATGAGGAGTTTGCTGCCGACAATACCTATCGTTATTCCCTGGCCCGCCGCACCCGAACCGGCATCAATACCCTGGCCGTGAGCAATATAGAACCGGCCGAAGCGCAGTTGCATATTCAGGTACCCTATCCTGAATTAAAAGACAACACTCAGGCATACCAGAACCACTTTACCGCAGTAGACGAGCTCATCAGACAGGAAGTCGCTGAAGGCTTTCCGGGTGCGGTGTTACTGATAGTCAAAGAAGGCGAAATTATTAAACGCACAGCCTATGGATACCAGAAGCGCTACGACGAGGACGGTCTGCCGCTGACCAGCCCGCAACCGATGCGTACCGATACCATTTTTGACCTGGCTTCCAACACCAAAATGTTTGCCACCACGCTGGCACTGATGCATCTGGTGGAAACCGGTCAGCTCGATGTGACGCAGCCCATAAAACATTATCTGCCGGAATATCAGGGGGCAGGACGAGAGGCAAGAAGGGTTAGCGACCTGCTGTCTCATCAGTCCGGCTACTCGCCAAGCATTGCTTTTTACGACCCGGAAAACCCGTTGGGCAAACGCTTTTATTCCCAGTCCCGCCAACGTACCAGCGAGCTGCTGATCACCCAGGCCCCCTTTGAAATCAGCAATGGGCTTAGCGCCTCCTACAGTGATGTTAACTTTATGCTGCTTGGTCTGATTGTGGAGCGCATTACTGGCATGCCTCTGGACCGATATTGTGAAGAGTGGCTGTATCAGCCGCTGGGGCTCAAAAATACGCTGTTCAACCCGCTGCAGAAAGGTCACCACAAAGGCGAATTTGCCGCCACCGAACTACGTGGGAATACCCGCGACGGCCGGATCACGTTTCCGAATATCCGTGAATATACCCTGCAGGGAGAAGTTCACGACGAAAAAGCCTTTTATGCCATGCAGGGTGTATCTGGTCATGCCGGGTTGTTCTCCACTGCCGATGAACTGGCCGTCATGGCACAAATGCTGTTAAACGGCGGGGGGTACGGTGAAACACATTTGTTCGACAGCAATGTAATAAATGCCTTCACCAAACCAGATAATCGCTTCTGGCACTATGGGCTCGGCTGGCGCCGGGCGGCTAATGGCACCAACCGCTGGCACTTCGGCCCTTATGCCAGCGATCTGGCATTTGGCCACACCGGTTGGACAGGCACGGCAACTGTTATCGACCCAGCCCTTGATTTGGCCGTCATCCTCTTGACCAACGCGCGCCATTCGCCCATTGTGGAAGAAGACGAAGAAAAGCTGCAATTTACCGGTAAGCAATTTGAAACCGGCCGCTACGGCAGCATCGTTTCACTGGTCTACGAAGCAATTCTGAACAAACAGGCCAATTAAAATAACGACATAAAAACAACAAGGGTTCATTCGTATGGATTGGGTTTCCATCATTCCACCAGTCATCGCCATTGTGATCGTTTTCTGGAAGAAAGAGGTCATTATGGCATTGCTGATGGCGGTTCTCAGTGCTGAGGCACTGATCCTCCTCACCGCCGGCACAGATAGCCTGTTGCTGGCACCGATTACTTCCATCGAACGGGTGGTAGAGGTAGCCACCAGCGCCGGTAATACCCGAATTTTATTATTCAGCGTTCTGGTAGGCGCGCTGCTGGCTTATATTCGTGACTCAGGCGGCGTAACCGCTACGGTAGACTGGCTCACTAAACGCGGGGTCGCAAAAAGTCGTCGCCAGGTGGGTGGACTTACCATGCTTACCGGTATCGTTGTTTTCATTGAATCTAACCTTAGCGTACTAACAGCCGGTATTTTTGCCCGCGGCTTATTTGATAAGTTTGGCATGAGCCGTGCCCGTCTGGCATATCTTATCGACAGCACCAGTGCGCCAATTTGTATTCTTATTTTGCTCAATGGTTGGGGCGCGTTTGTGCTTGGCATGCTCGATACTTACGAACTGCCCGCCTCATCAGCCAGTATTCTGTGGGGCTCGGTATTCTTTAACTTCTACGCCATCATTGCGCTGCTCATCGCCGCTTACACCGTGTTTGCCGACAAAGTGCACGGCCCGATGGCCAAAGCAGAACAACAGTTAGAGAGCAATCAGCAGCAGCTTTCTGCCGCAGCGGCTACTAAACCCGGCTATATGGTGATCCCCATCCTAACCATGATAGTGAGCATGGTTGGCTTTATGCTGTGGACCGGCAATGGCGTACTCTCTCAGGGCAGCGGCAGTAAGTCGGTACTGTATGCAACCATTCTGGCCACCGCTGTGGCGTACCTGATGCTGGTATTTTCTAAACGCTTTACCCATCACGAAGCGGTAGATGTAGGCTTTATAGGCATGGGTGAATTACTGCCTTTAGTCACTATCGTATTACTGTCGCTTACCCTCGGAGGCAGTTTAAAGGTTTTGGGAACCGGTCTGTTTGTTGCTGGTATAGTTGGTGAGTACTTACCTTTATTCCTGATTGTCCCCATGCTGTTCTTAGCCGGCGGCATTATGTCGTTTACTACCGGTACTTCCTGGGGCACTTTTGCCATTCTTATCCCTATTGGCGTGCCGCTGATACAGCAGCTCGGCCTGCCTCCGTCGCTGGTCATCGGTGCCATTCTGGGCGGCGGCGTGTTTGGCGATCACTGCTCGCCGATATCCGATACCACCGCCGTTTCGTCGATTGCCTCAGGCTGCGACCTGCTTGAGCACGTGCGCACGCAAATGCCCTATGCCCTGACCGGCGGTGCATTAACCTTAGTCCTTTATGTCATAACCAGTTTAATCATGGTGGGTTAGTTTCATGCGATATCTGTTAATAAGTGCCTTAATCATTGCTCTTACTGCCTGTTCAACCTCCGAACAGGTCACAACTACACCGGCCAGTACTGCTGAGTATGCGGTTGCCATGCCCGATAAATTCGCGGCCCGGGTCGCTCTCGAAGTCATGCAGGACGGCGGTAATGCGGTAGACGCGGCCATCGCGGCGCAATTTGTTCTGGCGGTAACTTACCCCGAGGCAGGCAATATCGGCGGCGGCGGATTTATGACCATTTACATGGATAGCAGTGCCGATTTCCTCGATTACCGGGAAATGGCACCTTCGGGAGCCTCCCGTGACATGTACCTCGATGACAACGGCGATGTACACCCTACCGACTCATTGTTTGGCGCCAAGGCCTCAGGTATACCCGGCACTGTTGCCGGGATGTGGGCTGCCCATCAGAAGTACGGAAAATTACCCTGGCAACGCTTGGTTCAGCCTGCAGTAACCTATGCCAGTGAGGGCTTTGAAGTCCCGGAGAAACTGGCAGGTCGGGTAAGTCGCTACATTAACCGCGTTGAAAAACGCGGCCTTGAAACCAACTTTGCCAACTATTTTGGCGAAGCCGCCACAGCAGGCGTGTTATTTAAACAGCCTGAGCTTGCGGCCACTTTAAGTCGCATCCGTGATAACGGGCCGGCCGGTTTTTATAAGGGCGAAACGGCCGATCATATTGTTAGCTACATGCAGGCCAATGGAGGCTTAATCAGTCATGAAGACTTAACCCGGTATCACGCCCAATGGCGCACACCGATTAAGTTTGAATGGCGCGGCTATCAGGTTGTCACAGCCCCACCGCCTAGTTCTGGCGGTATCGCGGTGGCCCAATGGCTCGGCATGGTCGACAACGTGACCAGAACAAATGTATTACCCGCGCATAATTCAGCGCCTTATCTGCATCTGGTGAGTGAAGCCGGTAAACGAGTGTTTGCCGACCGCGCTGAATACCTCGGCGACCCGGGCTTTTTCGCCGTCCCACAACCGAAGTTAATTGCGCCAGACTATATCGCCGAGCGAGCGCAGGAAATTAACCTGACAGCCATTTCGGCTACCCCACAAATCAAACCCGGACTTCACGAAAGTGAGGACACCACCCATTTCTCTATTGTAGATCAGTGGGGCAATGCGGTAGCGAACACTACAACCATAAACCTGAGCTTTGGTGCCGGCGTTGTGGCTGAAGGCGCGGGCTTTTTATTGAATGACGAAATGGATGACTTCAGTGCCAAACCCGGTGTGCCAAATTTCTTCGGCGCGATTGGCGGGGAAGCTAATGCTATTGAGCCATACAAGCGGATGCTTTCATCCATGACGCCCACTATTGTGCTCGAGGACGGACAGGTTAAGCTGGTGACAGGTTCACCCGGTGGCACCACGATTATTTCCTCAGTAACGCTGTCGATTCTTAATACGCTGCTATACGATTTAACTGCAGAACAAGCAGTAAACCTGCCTCGTTTCCATCACCAGTTATGGCCGGAGGATCAGATCCGCGTACATGAAGGGTTCGACCCGGCTACACTGAATACGCTGCAAGACATGGGCTACAACATAAAAGAGAGTAACTTTGGCGATCTGCACCTGATCATGCAACAAAACGGCAAACTATCGGCCGCTTCCGAAGCCCGTGGGCGGGGTAAAGCGGTAGTGCAGTCCGTAAAATAAAAATAGGTAATAGCCTGGGGCCAGCGGCTTCAGGCTATTCAGAAGCAAAGCCTGGGAAGCTCGAAGGCCAGTATCCGGAGTAAATAACCACTAAAACAAGCAGAATGAGTAAGCCGGTAGCCGCGCAGGTAAAACCCGTATGCGCTTTTTCCTGGCGAAAAATGGCTCGCTCGCGCTCAACTCGTCTGGGGTACTGACCAAGGGTGAGGATTTTACAAACCGGCCAGCCAACGATGTAGCACAACCGCCAGAACAGCAACTCCGCTACGAGAAAACCAATTCCCCTGAAAAACCCTTTGCCAGCCTGAGCGACGACTTCTTCAATCACGATAAATCCTGTCGGTTATTATTGTTGTTATAGGTTCAGCATAACACCTGGTGCATTGACTACTGCTGAGTTAATTTATCTGTCTTTAACTGAGTCACTTTTTGCCTGTGGGGCTAAGCAACTCTGTGACGCAGTTTACCCTCCGGCGTCACGGATACCATATTTAAATTATTACAAATCGCCAAAATTAACAATCAGTTCGCATTATAGGGCAAGTACCTAAAGGGAGCTTAATCTGTCGCAAACAATTGGTTAATATCGGCAAATGCCTTGAACTCCAACGCGTTGCCCGCCGGATCCATAAAAAACATGGTGGCCTGTTCACCGGCCTGCCCCTTAAAACGCTCATACGGCTTAATGACAAACTCTATATTAGCAGCAGTGAGTTTATCGGCCAGGGCCTGCCAGTCATCCATGGTTAGCACCACGCCAAAATGCGGTACCGGTACACTGTGACCATCCACGGCATTATAATCCGGCGCGGACGGCATGGCCTTAACCAGATGCGTTACCAGCTGATGTCCGGCTAAATCCCAGTCTATCCACTGCGTATCACTGCGCCCCTGTTTGCAGCCGAGTAACTGCCCGTAAAATTCGCGGGCTTTATCCAGGTTGTCGACCGGAATGGCTAAATGAAAAGGTTGAGGCATGACGATACGGCTCCTTCGTCGTTGTTGAACATTAAACTAAAGTAATTTTTTAAGTAAAAAGCGCTTTCGGGCACTTGAAGGCGCGTAACGAATAGCCACATCAAACCAGAAACTGCGTTGCATCACGCTTTTGAGATGACTGAAAGTATCAAAGCCAAACTTGCCATGGTAGCGGCCCATGCCGCTATTGCCCACTCCGCCGAAGGGCAGTTGCGGGTTCGCCATAAACATCATGGTGTCATTGATACACACACTACCGGCACTGACCTCATCAACAAATTGCTGCTGAATACTCTGAGATTCGCTGAATAAATACGCCGCCAGCGGCTTTTGCCGACGCTTTATAAAATCGATAGCTTCGCTGACGCTGCTGACTTCAATAACCGGCAGAACCGGCCCGAAAATTTCTTCCTGCATGACCGGCGTGTCGATATCCGGATTTAAAATCACTGTGGGTGCTAGTTTCCTTCGCGCCTCATCGAGCTGGCCACCAATCACTATCTCATGCCCTTCGGTGTATTGCTTTAATCGCGTTAAATGGCGCTCATTAACAATGCGCCCGTAATCCTTGCTTTGCAATGGCTGATTGCCAAACTGGCGGGTGATTTCCTTACCAAGCTTATCGATGAGCGCGTCGGCACAGTTGCGCTCAACTAAAACATAGTCAGGTGCGATACAGGTTTGACCGGCGTTGGTCCATTTCCCCCATACGATTCGCCGCGCAGTGGTGGTGATATCAGTATTGGCGTCTACCACACACGGGCTTTTCCCCCCCAGCTCAAGAGTGACCGGCGTAAGGTTTTGGGCCGCCGCCGCCATGACAATTTTACCCACGGCTTCACCGCCGGTATAAAAGATATGATCAAAGGGCAACGAGAGTAATTCGCTGGCAACGTCCTTATCGCCCTCGACCACCGCCACCGCATCACCATCCAGATACCGAGGAATAAGGCTGGCCATCAGTGCAGAGCTGGCGGGCGCCAGTTCAGAGGGTTTGAGCAGCGCACAATTACCGGCCGCCAGTGCCGCAACATAGGGTGCCAGCGTGAGCTGTACCGGGTAATTCCAGGCGCCAATAATCAACACAGTACCAAGTGGCTCGGGTTGCAGGGAGCTGCGGGCCGGTTGTGCCAACAAAGGCGTACTGACCTTGCGGGCCTTCATCCATTGCCGCAAGTGTTTCTTAGTGTGCTGTATATCACTCAGTAAAAAACCAATTTCGGTGGTAAAAGCTTCTGCTTCGCTTTTACCCAGATCGGCATTAAGGGCCTCAACAAACGCCGCTTCGTTTTCGCTGAGCATGCGCTGCAAGGCTTCTAGTTGCGCCTTTCGCCAGGCAAAGGTTTTGGTTTTGCCCAGCACATAGGACTGCTGTAAACGCTCAAAAACTGACACGATGGCGCCCGGTGCTATACTCACGAAACAACTCCTACAGGTACGATGTCTTCATACTAGCACTATTTCACAGCAATAAAAAAACCCCGCGAAAGCGGGGTTTTTAATCTTTTACCGTTTTTATGCATCGTAAGGATGGCGCATCACAATGGTTTCGTTTCGGTCCGGACCGGTAGAGATAATATCCACCGGTACACCGGTGATCACTTCCAGACGAGCAATGTAGTCTTTAGCAGCCTGAGGCAGCGAATCATAATCGGTAACACCAAAGGTGTTATCGCTCCAGCCTGGCATTTCTTCATAAACCGGCGTCACCAGATCATAGCCATCAGCAGCCATGGGCGGAACGTCTTTTACGTTACCGTCTTTATCTTTATAACCGACACAGATTTGCAGGGTTTCCAGACCATCCAGTACGTCCAGCTTGGTCAGACAGAAACCGGTGATAGAGTTGATTTGTACCGCGCGCTTCATGGCTACAGCGTCAAACCAACCAGTGCGACGTTTACGACCGGTAGTAGCGCCAAATTCGTGGCCTTTCACACCCAGGTGCTGGCCTACTTCATCTTCCAGCTCAGTAGGAAAAGGACCAGAGCCAACACGAGTGGTATAAGCCTTAACGATACCCAACACATAATCGAGGTTCAATGGACCAAAACCAGCACCGGTTGCTACGCCACCAACTGTGGTGTTAGAAGACGTAACGTACGGGTAAGTACCGTGGTCGATATCCAGCAGCGTGCCCTGTGCGCCTTCAAACATGATAGGCAGGCCGGCTTTCTGGGCTTTATCCAGTTCATCGGTCACATCAACCACCATCGCACGCAGGATATCAGCAACCGCCATGGCATCACCCAGGGTCTTATCGAAATCAACCGGCTCTTCGCCGTAATACTGGGTTAACGTAAAGTTGTGGATATCCAGCACTTCTTTTAACTTGGCAGCGAAATCTTCGGCATTGAACAGATCGCCAACCCGTAAACCACGGCGGGATACTTTATCTTCATAAGCCGGACCAATGCCGCGACCAGTAGTGCCGATAGCTTTGGCACCACGGGCTTTTTCACGCGCAACATCAAGCGCTACGTGGTAAGGCAGAATAAGCGGACAAGCTTCACTGATTTTCAGGCGTTCACGCACTGGGACACCGCGCTCTTCCAGCATGGAGACTTCAGTCATTAATGCTTCCGGGCTCAGTACCACGCCGTTACCAATAATACAGGTAACGTTTTCGCGCAGAATGCCGGATGGGATTAGATGCAGAACGGTTTTTTCACCGTCGATTACCAGTGTGTGACCTGCATTGTGTCCGCCCTGATAGCGAACAACATACTTTGCACGGTCAGTAAGCAGATCTACTACTTTACCTTTTCCCTCGTCACCCCACTGGGTGCCAAGGACCACAATATTTTTAGCCATGAGTCGAGTATGTTAAAAAATTAGGCGTGGATTCTATCAAAATTAAGGCCACTGGATCATCTGTTTTATGCACAAATATTCAGCTGACCAGTGAATATTTGGCCTGTTTAGCGTTAATTCACTATAAAGTATAAACAAACTGAGCCAATCACCACCAGAGTGCCGCCAATCTGACGCAATTGGCTGGGCTCTGATTCGGCTACTTGCTTAAGATATTGCCGCCAGCGGTTTGGTATGAGCAAAGGCCCGATACCCTCAACGATCATTACCATAGCCAGTGCCGCCCAGAACCAATTTGGCATAGTTGTCTCAAAAATGCGTATGTTTGTCCCGCACTATAGCAAATAAATCACCGCATGCGACGCCGGGCGAGTTATAATTAAGTACGACAAATCACTAAGCACAGTACATGCTATTCCCTAACCTCGGTCAGTACAGCCTGACTGTTTCAAATAACATACTGGAGATATATGCCACCGGAGCGTGGGATGTGGGTATGGCAACTATGCTGAATGATGAGATGGCGCCCATCGCCAGGCAGTTTGAACAGCGCAACTGGGCAGCCATTGTAGATTGCCGGCGCTGGGTGATGAGCACCCCCGAGTGCCAGGGTATCGTGCGGGAAGGTATTTTTGACAATATCCGCAATGGCTTAAAAAGAGCAGCCTATGTGGTGGATACCAATCACATAAAGCACGCCCAGTTGGAACGCACTCATCCGCAGATGAAATCGGACGATCCGATTTTAAAGGCCTACAAGCGTGAGTACTTTACTAACTACCTGGACGCCATAAAGTGGCTCAGAGAAGAGGGATACCAGCCCTGAGCTGCCTTAATGACAGCCCTGAGCCGTTTTTATATTAGTACATCAAGCTGTATACTTTACGACGATAACCAGACTTCAGTGAATCGCCATCCGGCAGGGCATTGATAATATCGAGGATAAGCTTTTTCGCTTCGCCAAAACCGAAGTCTTTCAACAACACGCCATAGAGCAATTCCAGCGCTTCTTCAAAACGCTGTACCTGATAAAGCGCTACGGCTAAATCCACCTTCACCTGTAAATCATCCGGATTGGCTGCAGCCTGTTCCTGTAACGCACGGATCTCGGGCGTATCAGCGGCCTGTTCAGCCAGTTCCACTTTGCCCTGCAGGGTATGATAACGCTGATCCTGATCCACCAGCTTTATCTCTGCCAGCAGTTCTTTTGCTGCAGGCACTGCGCCGGTTTCAATCAGGCAGTCAATATAAAGGTATTTGCTATCGACATTGTCCGGGTTAATTTCGTAGGCTTGCTTTGCCATGGGGAAAGCGCCGCTGTAGTCACCGCTGGCGATAAGCTCGGCAGCTTTGGCGAGAAATTCATCTTCCGGGCTGGGCAGGTATTTGCCCAACATGGCGCGAATTTCGGTTTCCGGCTGCATACCGGCAAAGCCATCTACGGGCTGCGCGTCTTTAACTACCATTACAGTAGGCAGATTACGAATGCCGAACTGAGCGGCGACCTGCTGCTCACGCTCACAGTCAACACGGGCCAGTAACAGGGTGTCCGGATAGTCACCGGCAATTTTTTCCAGAATCGGCGATAACTCTTTGCAAGGCTCATAGCCTTCGGCCCAAAAGTCGATTAAGACGATTTTCTCTTTAGATACTTCCAGAATGATCTGCTGAAAGTTCTCTACCGTTAAATCCACGATGTTGTTCGACATCAATTGCTGCATGCTTATTTCGCCTGTTTGCTTTCGTTCGATTGTGGTTATGAATATGGGCGCGCTGGCCTTAATTACAAGTCCTTAAAATACAAATGCTACACTATCTTTGACAAATTACTAAGGCGATAAGATGACAACAACAAAACGCTTTACTTCATTCCGGGAATTTTACCCGTACTACCTGAGTGAACATCAGAATGTAACCTGTCGGCGACTGCATTTTATCGGTTCAACACTGGTACTCACCCTGCTGATATTGAGTTTATTTACCGGGCAGTTAATGCTGCTATGGTTACTTCCGGTAGCCGGTTATGGCTTTGCCTGGCTCGGCCACTTTAAATTTGAGCACAACAAACCTGCGACCTTTCGTTATCCCTTGTACAGCTTAATGGGAGACTGGGTCATGTATAAAGATATCCTGCTTGGCAGGATAAAATTCTGACGACAGTAAGCAAGGAAAAACAATAATGAATAACACCATAAAAGCTCTGGCAGCCAGCGTTATGCTGGGCTTGTCAGCCGGCGCGGCGGCCGATAACAGCGCCCCCACCACCTTTGATTACAAGGACGTGTTTGCCCTGGAGTATGCAGCATCACCATTGTTTACCCCCGACAGCAAACACATTATTTATGAGCGTCGCAGCAACGATATTATGAACGATCGTATGCACATCAGTTTATGGCAGGTAGAAGTAAAGAGTGGTCAGCATCGCCCGCTGATTGCTGAGCATGCCAGTGTGCGCAGCCCGGTACTTTCTCCCGACGGCACCAAGCTGGCCTATCTGTCTGACCGCTCGGGCTCACAACAACTTTATGTGCGCTACCTCGACAGCGGTGAAGACGCCCTGTTAACCAATACGAGCTATGCGCCGGGTAATGTCGTCTGGTCGCCAGACGGACAATCGCTGGCATTTACCCAGTTTACCCCGAAAGCAGATAAACCCTTGTTTACCGATATGCCAGGCAAACCGGCCAGGGCAAAGTGGGCTGAAACCGGTAAGTTTATTGATGACCTCAACTACCGCTCTGATGGTGCGGGTTACGTACCGGGCGGCTTTAATCAGATTTATCTGTTACCGGTAGAAGGTGGTACCCCCCGCCAGCTAACGTTTACCGATTATCCGCTCAATGGCGATCTGAGCTTTTCAAACGATGGCAAACAGTTGTACTTTTCTGCCAACCCCAGCGACAACTACGCCATGGAAGTGATGAGCAGTGATATTTATACTCTGGATATTGCTTCGGGAGCGTTTACGCAGATCACCAGCCTTGAAGGCCCGGAGAGCACCCCGCAATTAAGCCCGGACGGCAAGTACCTGGCGTTTAAACACACCACTGACCGCAAGTTAAGCTTCCAGAGCAGCGACTTATGGGTAATGCGTATGAAAGACGGCAAGCTGACTAACCTTACCGAATCCTTCGACCGCACTACCGGACAGTTTGCCTGGGGCGAAGACAGCGATGAGTTATACGTCAGTTATCAGGATGCCGGACAAACCAAAGTGGCCGCTGTCGAGCTCGATGGCGACATGGATAAGCTCAACATCGCCTTGAGTGGTCAGTCGCTTGGGCGCCCTTACACTTCAGGCGAGTTTGCAGTGGCCGATAATGGCGCGCTGGCTTTTGTCAGCTCCGATGGCTCAACGCCGGCAGATTTGTTTATGCGCGAAAGCCGCGGCAAGGTAACCCGGTTAACCGCTCTCAATGAAGATGTGCTCGGTCACCTGAATATGCCGGCGATTGAAGCCATAACAGTAACGTCTACGGTGGATGAACGCCCTATTGATGCCTGGATGATTACACCGCCAGACTTCGAACCTGACAAAAAATACCCGCTGATTCTGGAAATACATGGCGGCCCGCACACTGCCTACGGCCCGAACTTCAGTGCCGAGATTCAGTTAATGGCTGCCAAAGGCTATGTGGTGGTATGGTCGAACCCGCGCGGCAGCACCTCGTACGGCGAGGACTTTGCCAACTTAATTCATCACAACTATCCGTCAGAAGATTTTAACGATTTAATGGACGTAGTAGATGGCGTCATCGCCAAAGGCTTTATTGATACCAGCAACCTGTTCATCACCGGCGGCTCCGGTGGCGGCGTACTGACCGCCTGGTCAATTGGTAAGACCGACCGATTTGCCGCCGCAGTGGTTGCCAAGCCGGTAATCAACTGGATGAGCTTTGCCTTAACTGCTGATGCTTATCGCTACTTTACACAGTACTGGATGCCGGGCATGCCCTGGGAAATCCCGGACCATTTATGGGCCCACTCCCCTTTATCACTGGTAGGTAACGTGACCACGCCAACCATGCTGCTAACGGGTGAGTCTGATTACCGCACGCCAATCAGTGAGTCTGAACAGTTTTATCAGGCCCTGAAGCTGCGTGGTGTAGACTCGGCCATGTTGCGCCTGCCTGGCGCATCCCATGGCATCGCCTCAAAACCGTCACGGCTTATCCAGAAAGTCGGCAATATCCTCGCATGGTTCGAACGCTATCGTACCGAGCCGGAAACAAGGGCCGAGTAGAATGAAAAAAGGGCTACCTCGGTAGCCCTTTTTACTAGTTAACCGGAGTTATCTGCAGTAACTTACCGTTACTTTCATCGGTTAACAGATAAATCAGACCGTTGGGACCCACTTCGACGTCGCGGATCCGTTCGTTACGGTCGCGCAGGTACTCGGTTTGTGACTCCACTTCGCCGGCCTCATTAAAACTAATGCGGCGCAAGTGGCGAAACTTCAGCGCGCCCACCAGCAAATCGCCCTGCCAGTCTTTAAATACATCGGAAGCATAGAACGTCATGCCACTTGGGGCGATGGATGGGTCCCAGTATAGAACGGGCTGCTCCATGCCTTCCTGTTCAGTTTTATCGGAAATAATACTGCCATTGTAATCAATACCATAGGTAATTTCCGGCCAGCCATAGTTGTTACCGGCTTTGATCAGGTTTACCTCATCTCCACCTTTCGGACCGTGTTCCATGGCCCATACTTCGCCCGTTTGCGGGTGCACGGTTAAGCCCTGGACATTACGGTGGCCGTAACTGAACACTTCCGGGGCATCACCCTCTACAAACGGATTATCACCGGGCACATCACCATTACGCTTAATGCGTACAATCTTGCCAAAGTGATTGTCGGTGTTCTGTGCTTCTTTCATGTACTTATAGCGGTCACCCAGCGAGACGAACAGGTGCTGGTCATTATCGAAAGCCAGGCGACAACCAAAGTGGAAACCATTATTCACCACCGAATCGGCCACAAATATATCTTTCACGTTGGTCAGACTGGTACCGTTGAGCTTGGCACTGGCTACGCTGGAACTGCTAGCACCGTCGGTGGGCCGCGAATAACAAAAATACACCGTCTGGTTATCGGCAAAATCCGGATCGGCAGTGATGTCCAGCAGACCGCCCTGATTATCGGCAGCGACTTTGGGAACGCCGCTTAAGGGTTTACTCAGCCCGGTGGCAAAATTGAACTTGCGAATCTGACCGCTTCGTTCAGTAATTAGCATCTCACCGGAGGGCAGAAAAGCCATGCCCCACGGATGGTCCAGCCCGCTGGCAAGTTCGTTTACATGCAGTGTTTCTGTCGCCTGGCTGCTAAACGCAACAGCACCGGCCATAGCCAGTGCTGTAAACGTTGCAACCTTATATTGAGGTCGCTTCATGATCGTCTCTTGATGTTTTAAATTGTGTTATTGCACCATCGCGCGTAGCATCCATGCGGTTTTTTCGTGCACGCGCATCCGGTCTGAGATCAGGGCTACGGAAGACTCGTCATCAGCCTGCTGGGCAACTTTAAGCGCTTCACGACAAGTTTTCACTACCTGCTCATGAGCGTGGGTCAGTAGCTGCACCATTTCACTGGCTTCCGGTACACCTTCTACTTCTTCAATTGCGCTGAGTTCGGCAAATGCTTTGTAAGTACCAGGCGCGGCAACACCCAGGGTGCGGATCCGTTCGGCAATATCATCTACCGCGACAGCGAGCTCAGTGTAATGTTCTTCAAACATCAGGTGCAATTCACGGAATTGCGGGCCCGTTACATTCCAGTGAAAATTATGCGTTTGCAGATACAGGGTGTAGGAATCTGCCAGTAATTTTTTTAAGCCATGGGCAACCGCTTCGCGATCTGCTTCTGCAATACCGATATCAATCTTGCTCATCATAAACTCCTTGGTTTGTTCCAATTATAGTATTCATAGCAATAATGCACTGATTTGGATTACATTCTTTTTACAGCGACCCGTTGTCAGTGGTGGTGATGTCCACCCTGTTTTCCCTGCTCACCCACGGTAACCTCTACCGTTTTGCTTTGCTGATCAGCAAAATGCAGCGTCAGGTTAAACTTATTGCCTTTGGTCAGGGGGTTAATCAGCCCCATAAGCATTACATGGTAGCCGCCGGGCTTAAATTCAACCATATTGTCAGGCGCCACATCGATGCCATCGGTTACTTGTCGCATCCTCATCATGTCGCCTTCCATCACCGTGGTATGGATCTGTGCTTCGCTGGCAATGTCTGCCGGCACACTCACACCGGTTAAGGTAAAGGTACTCTCGCCATGATTCATCAGAGTAAGGTAGACGGCAGCGGTGGTTGCCATGGCAAAGGTCGCCCGGGCATTAGCGTTGTGCACCATAACACCGTGCTCCATCTTCGCCCCGGCAGGTAAAGCCAGTTGCAAGCCCAGCGCCAGTACCAGACATTGCCAGTAACGGTTAATCATTGTTGTCACTCCTGTTACTTTACAACAAAAAAAGACCCCACTAACGAGTGAGGTCCTGATGGTTATTTTAGCTTACTGAAGTCAGCCTGCTCGCTTCATCGACCAGACAGGGGAAATTCGCCAGCGAAAGGTATTCACTGAGCTTTTGCAGTTTGCTGCCCAGCTCAGCGTAACTCGATGCCGTCACATTGATGTGACCCATTTTGCGCTTTTGACGCACGGACTTACCATACCAGTGGAAATGCACACCCGGCACGCTTAATAATGCCATCTGATGGTCGTCGCAACCAATAATATTAATCATTGCACTAACCGCTGCTTCGCCCCCAGTGTTACAGGCAAGACCTAAAGGTAAATCAAGCACAGCCCTTAAATGATTTTCAAACTGACTGGTAGGTGAACCTGCCTGACTCCAGTGCCCGGAATTATGTACCCGCGGTGCCAATTCATTAACCAGCAGCTCGTCGCCACACTGGAATAACTCAACCGCCAGTACACCAACATAGTCCATACCATTAACCAGCCTGGTAAAGATGTCTTTGGCCTGGTCGTTTAATGCAGCAGTGCTTGCACTTGCCGGCGCCACCGAAACATGAAGCTGCCCTTCGTGATGAAGGTTTTCTGCCAGAGGGTAAACAACCACTTCACCACCAGGACTACGAGCGCCAATCAGCGATACCTCGCGGTCGAAATTTAGCATCTTCTCTACCACCAGCGGCACGGCTTTCAGATCAAGCTCAGCTAGCTGAGACTTAAGCGCCGGTAACTCACTGGCTGCTTTTAAGCGCCACTGACCATAGCCATCGTAGCCGTCACGGCTGGCTTTGATTATCAGCCGTTCACCGAGGTTATCAACACAGCTGTCCAGTTGCGCCAGGTCATCGACAACCTGATAAGGACAATTCGGGATAGACAGGCTGCTCAGCAGTTGCTTTTCACGTACCCGGTCGGCTCCCACCAGGATAGCGTCGATCCCGGGGTGTAGTTTACCGGATGCTTCGGCCTGCTCTAATAAGGTCTCAGGGACATGTTCAAACTCAACAGTCAGCGCGTCTGCCCGTTCAATAGCCTGCTCAAGGGTATAATCGAGCGGCGCTTTACTGACCGGGTGGACCACAGCGTTATTACTAACATCCACCGCCATAACTTTAATGCCCAACGGCGCGCCATCAAGATACATCATCTGTGCCAGCTGTCCGGCACCGTATACCAGCACCTGCATTGTTACAGCTCCAGTTTACCGTTTGCTAAAACCGTGTCAGTTTGTTGTTGGCGAAAAGCAATAATTGCTTCACGGACTGCCGGGTCCTGTAAAGCAACGACCTGAGCAGCCAGCAAGCCGGCATTTGCCGCACCCGCTTCGCCAATCGCCAGAGTGCCAACCGCTACGCCTTTGGGCATTTGTACGATGGACAGTAATGAATCCAGACCATTTAATGCTTTAGACTTCACCGGGCAGCCAAATACCGGTAAGTGAGTATGAGCGGCAATCATGCCTGGTAAATGGGCGGCCCCGCCTGCGCCAGCAATAATGGCACAAAACCCATTTTGCTCTGCCTGTTCGGCAAATTCGACTAACAGATTAGGAGTACGGTGTGCCGAGACAACCTGTGCCTCAAATTCAACACCGAATTGTTTGAGCATTACTGCCGCGTTTTGCATTGTTGGCCAATCCGATGTCGACCCCATCACAATTGCGATTTTCGCCATTTTGCCGTCCTCACAGACTTTGCGTTTACTAATCCGCTTAACTCATGGTTGAGCAGTGCTTGAAAAGCGGCCGATATTAGCTCATTTTGGCCCGTTTGCCCATAGTAAGCATCTATTTGTGGTCAATTACAAACTGCCTGTAAACGGATATTTCCCCAGTTTCAACGCAGCCCGGCAAATATAGATAGAGATAAATGAGTTTTTAGTATATTTTTAGACAAACGCTATAATGGGATGCTTTATGAATACATTGACGTTCAGACTACTTGAAGTTTTTCAGCAGGTTGTTGATTGCGGTTCAGTAACCGCCGCCTCCAATGCCCTGCAACTATCACAGCCTACCGTGTCACTTCAGCTTAAAAAACTAAACAGTATTATTGGTCTGCCCCTGATTGAGCACTTTCAGGGCAGCGTGCAACTCACAGAAGCCGGTGCTGCCGTATACCGCTGCGCTCAGGAGATTTTATCTTCACAGGACAAACTGAAAAGCCAGATCAGCGCCTTGCAGGGAGTGGAAGTTGGCTCACTTAAACTGGCTGTAGTGACCACTGCCAAATACATCATTCCGCCAATGCTCAGCCCGTTTTGCAAACAACATCCTAATATCGATGTACGCTTTACCGTGGGTAACCGCGAGCAAATTGCCGAGCGTCTGATGCAAAATCGTGATGACCTGTATATTTTCACCTATCCGCCCGAAGATGACGACTTGGTCTGCGAACCGTTTCTGGCCAATCCGCTCGTTGTCATTGCCCCGCCAGATTACGATGGCCCGGATAACTGCCGTTTAGCCGAGCTGCAAAACGCCAAGTTCCTGCTCAGAGAGAAAGGCAGTGGTACCCGCCGCACGTTGGATGAGTACTGCGATAAGCACGATGTGCAGTTGCGCAACTCTATGGTAATTGAAAGTAACGAGGCGATTCGCCTGGCCGTTTCTGCCGGTTTAGGCCTGGCGGTGCTATCCCAGCATACGCTCGATCAGTCAGCTATCGACAGCGTTAAAGTACTTAATATCACCGACTTCCCGATTCAAAGTACCTGGCAGGTGGTGACCAACCGCCGCCGCCCAATCAGTCTCTCGGCCCAGGCGTTTCGTCAGTCACTGCTTGATAACCCACGTACTTGATCAACATGGTAAATAAGCTGGTGCGTCGCACCGGCTTACTTAAATAATCATTCATACCGACACTCAGACAAGCTTTGCGATCATCGTCAAACGCATTGGCAGTGAGGGCAATAATAGGAATGCCGGATTTGTCACCAGGTAAATCGCGGATCGCCCGGGTTGCAGAAAAGCCATCCATCACCGGCATCTGACAATCCATTAACACCAAATCAAAATCAACTTTAGGGATGACTTCCAGCGCCGCAGCGCCGTTTTTGGCACGGAGACATTTAACGCCTGCATCCTTGAGCATATCGAGAATAATTTCAGCATTAATGTCATTGTCTTCCACCACCAGGATTTTTAAGCCTTCAGGAAGTGTTAGCACAACCTCTTCCGGCGCCTGCTCTACCTGGGCAGACGTGGGCAATGGTAATTTAACAATAAACTCACTGCCCTGTTGCTGTTCACTGTTAAGTTCGATGGTACCGCCCATTAAATCAATCAGTTTGCTGGTAATCGACAAACCCAGCCCGGTGCCGCTGAACTGCCTGGAGCTTGAACCATCGGCCTGAACAAATTGTTCGAAGATCGTCTGCTGCTCCGCTTTTTTAATACCAATACCGGAGTCTTTGACCACCATTACGAGCTCGCCATCCTGGTACGAGACCTTAATTACAACCCCGCCGATCGCGGTAAATTTCACAGCGTTACTTAGCAGGTTATTTAAGATTTGACTTATCTTGCCGGCATCGCCGAGCAGAAAAGACGGTATGCTTTCATCCCAAACCACTTCGAGGTTGATCTGCTTTCGACTGGCTGCCTGACGATGAATTTCGGCACAAGCCGGAATTATATGTTGTGGTGAAAAAGGATGGCGGGTCACTTTCATTTTACCCGCTTCAATCTTCGACCAGTCCAGAATGCTGTCGAGGATCAGCAGCAGGTTATTGGCCGACTGCACTATAACCTGAATTCGCCGCCTGACATCATCTGGTAAGGATTGCTCAAGGAGATTTTCACAGGTGCCCAGAATACCGTTCATTGGCGTGCGGATCTCATGGGACATATTGGCCAGAAATTGAGATTTCGAGACGTTGGCCGCCTCGGCCTGGGCCAGCGCCTGAATTAACGAGGCCGTCTTCTCCTCTACCCGTTCAGTGAGGGTGAGGTTGAGCTTTTCAAGTTCTTCATTGAGCGTCCGCTGACGCTGGCGCGAGGTGGAAAGCTCGTTAAAAGCACTCACAAGACGCTCTCCCAACTCGCTAAACTCTATCGCTAACCCGGATATTTCTTTCAACTGCAGGCGATTGTGGCTGAATGAGGACATTGGCACCGGTGACTCCGGAGAATACCCGGCGAAGGTTTTCATTAATTCGCGCAGCGGCCGGGCAAAAATCTGCGCCACTCGTCCACCAACAATAATCCCTACCAGCCCCAACGCAAGAAGCAGAAACAGCGCCCAGCGCACATAGTCCGTACTCATAGCCATATAGCTGCTGTTTTCAAACAACATGGTTATCGTCCAGCCCGAGATTGGATCGCGCGATTGTGCAATAAACCAATCCCGCGACAGCGCAGATTGGCGGAAAAAACAACTGTCCTGTTCACAATCTGGCAAGTCAGGGCGCTGCAAGGCCTCGAGCCGGAGCTCCGGCGAAGCATAAACCACTTTCCCGGCCTCATCCCGGTAAATCGTCCAAAATCCGGCTAAATTACGACTGTCATATTCAATAAAGCTGCTGAGATTGAGCGAACCTTCAAGGATCCCCCTAAGGTTGCCTCCTCCGTCGTAGAGCGGGCTGGCAATGGCTACAATGGGGTCGTTACCAAAACCCCGCCCCTGAAACGCCTGCGATACAAAGGTCGACTCGGTCTGCATGGCCTGAATGAAATATTCGCGCTCAGTCACTACCGCCTGATTCAGTCGCTTTGCCCGGCTCAGCAGGTTAGTCGGGTAAGAATGGGTAATGGCACCTTTTTCATCGGCAATCAAAAAAGTGAGAAACTCGGGAAACTCCTGAGCCAGGTTAGACAGTGTTTCATCAGCGATGGCCGGTAACGGCGCACCGTGCTTCTGCGCAATCGCCATCGACCTGGCTGTATTGCTTATAGCGCCGGCATGCCCATCGAGAAAACGGCTTAGCTCGGTACTCATCACTTGCGCCCGCTGAGTCATGTATAAGGTTAATTGTTGCGCCTGCTGGCGTTGTAACTGGCCGACATGTACATAAGTCATTATCAGTACAACAAAGAAAAACAGTGTAGCAAACATGTAGCGGAACAGGGTTTCTACATTAAAGTGAAGTTCGTTGCCTGCCGGCAGATAACGCAGCAGCGTCATAAACAATAAATGGCCAGACAAACAGGAAAAAATGCCGCTTATCCAGGTAATAGAATAAGCCGTAAAGGCCATGGTAGGAGAGCCACTGTAGGTTGCATAAGCAAACACGATATAAACGGGCAAAATCAGCGCGCTCCACCAACCAATACCCAGTTTCAACGGACTCAGCGCATCCGCTTTGTTCGACAATGCATTTATCAGCAAAGGCTGCACCGCCAGAAAGGCGATCATAAATGGGTCGTTGCCATGCACCAGCAACACAGCATAGACGGCAGTAGACACCACCAGTGTAAGGGAAAAAGAAAGCAATAAGGCGGCAGCGATAGCGAAACCACCACCAAAAAACACCACCCCGCCGGTTTCCAGCGGGGCAGGGATTAGATTAACCGCAACTCCGGCCAGCGCCAGAGCAAGCGCCTGCAGCAACCTGTTTTCCATAGGGAATTATTCTGCGTTAGCATCCATGTAATCGAGAGTCAGATTGGTGAGTACCCGTACACCCAGTTTCATCCCGGCATCGTCGACATAAAACTCCGGCGTATGGTGGGCCGGCGAGTCTTCCACAGATACATCAAGGGGTTTGCCGCCCAGCCACATAAATAACCCCGGCACTTTTTCCTGATAGAAAGAAAAGTCCTCGGCACCGGTGACCGGCTTAGCCAGTATGGTATTTTGCTTGCCCGCCGTGCGTTCCACTGTTGGGATCATCTGCGCGGTGAGTTCCGGGTCGTTATAGGTAATAGGGTAATTATAATCCAGTGGCAGGGTGAGCTCGGCCTTAGCGCCCATGCTGTCGGCAATGCCCTTAACCTTACGAGCCATCGCCTCGTAAACGTGTTCCCGCGCGGCATGGTTAAGGGTACGAATAGTACCAACCAGCTCAACTTCGTTAGGAATGATATTCGAGCGGTTACCGCCATGGATGGAACCAATGGTTACCACTGCGGCATCATCAATGATTTTCAGTTCACGGCTGACGATGGTTTGCAGTGACATGATCATCTGTGCAGCAGTGGTGATGGGGTCGACACTCTTCCACGGGTAAGCGCCATGAGCCTGCTTACCGTGGATGACTATTTTGAAAGGGTCTACCGCCGCCATGGTACCGCCAGGGTTATAGCTCACCGTGCCGATATCGTTATTAGCGCTGATATGCAGGCCGAAAATTACGTCCACATCCGGGCTCTTTAATACGCCTTCCTGCACCATTACTTCGGCTCCGCCCTTTTCACCAGCGGGCGCGCCTTCCTCCGCAGGCTGGAAAATAAACTTCACCTTGCCATGCAGCTTATCTTTCATTGAAGTTAATACCGAAGCCGCCCCCATCAGCATGGCCATATGGGTATCATGACCACAGGCATGCATGACCGGCACGTCATTACCATTGTATTCGCCGCGCTGTGTAGAACGCCAGGGCAGATCATTTTCCTCAGGTACCGGTAAGCCATCCATGTCGGCCCGTAACGCAACCACCGGGCCAGGCCGGCCGCTGTCCAGAATTGCCACTACGCCGGTTTTAGCGACACCGGTTTGCACCTCAAGATTTAGCGAGCGCAGATGCCGGGCCACGTACTCGGCAGTTTTAAATTCACGATTGGATAACTCAGGATATTCATGCAAATGGTGGCGCCAGCTGATGACCTCACTCTCAATCTCATTGGCCAACCGATCCACTTCACCGGACTGAGCAAAAACAGGCAGGGAAAAAAGAGGTAGCAGAGCAGCAAGTACGACGCGACGCATAATGTTATCCATAAAATTACAATAACTTTACACTACCCCTTCTGATCAAAAATCACAAAAAAAAACCGCTGTCAGGCAGCGGTTTTTAGTAAAATATAAACTAATGATTAACTTCGCTGACGCTTCATCGCGTCGAAGAACTCATCATTGGTCTTGGTCATGGAAAGTTTATTGATAAGGAATTCCATGGCGTCGATTTCTGACATTTCATGCACAATCTTACGCAGGATCCACATCTTCTGTAACTCGTCCTGACCGGTAAGTAACTCTTCACGGCGAGTACCTGAGCGATTAAAGTCGATAGCCGGGAATACACGCTTTTCAGCAATCTTACGATTAAGGTGCAGTTCCATGTTACCGGTACCTTTAAACTCTTCGTAGATAACTTCATCCATTTTAGAGCCGGTATCAATCAGTGCAGTTGCGATGATGGTTAAGCTACCACCTTCTTCCACGTTACGGGCAGCACCAAAGAAACGTTTTGGTTTGTGCAGTGCGTTGGCATCCACACCACCGGTAAGTACTTTACCTGATGATGGAATAACCGTGTTGTAGGCACGCGCCAGACGAGTGATTGAATCCAGCAGGATAACCACGTCTTTTTTGTGCTCAACCAGGCGCTTGGCTTTTTCAATAACCATTTCAGCAACCTGGACGTGGCGGCTGGCGGGTTCATCAAAGGTAGAGGCAACCACTTCACCACGCACCAGACGGTGCATTTCGGTAACTTCTTCCGGACGTTCGTCAATCAGCAACACCATCAGTTCACAATCGGGGTGATTAGCCGCAATGGATTGTGCGATGTTTTGCAGTAATAAGGTTTTACCCGCTTTCGGTGGTGCCACAATCAGACCACGTTGACCTTTACCAATCGGTGACGCCAGGTCCAGTACACGGGCGGTAATATCTTCTGATGAACCATTACCACGCTCCATGCGCAAACGTGAATTTGCGTGCAGTGGGGTTAAGTTTTCAAAGAGGATTTTATTACGGGAGTTTTCTGGCTTGTCGAAGTTAACTTCGCGGATTTTTAACAGGGCAAAATAACGCTCACTGTCTTTCGGCGGGCGAATTTTCCCGGCGATGGTATCACCCGTACGCAGGTTAAAGCGTCTGATTTGGCTGGGTGAAACATAAATATCATCTGGCCCCGCAAGATAAGAAGAGTCAGCAGAGCGCAGGAAGCCGAAGCCGTCCTGGAGGATTTCCAGTACGCCGTCGCCAAAAATGTCTTCGCCACTTTTTGCGTGGGATTTTAGAATCGAGAAAATAATGTCTTGTTTTCTCGCGCGGGCCATATTTTCGAGGCCCATTTCTTCGGCAAGGGCGACCAATTCGCTGATTGGCTTATTCTTAAGTTCCGTTAGATTCATACTGGTGGGTCTTTGTGCTTGAACGTCTTTTAGGGAAATTCGTTAATTAATAAGAATAGTGCTTGAGCCCGGAGACGGGCTAGTAAGGATGTCAGGCAAGCCTAGACTCAGTAAAGGTAGCACCATATTTTACTATCGTCCAGACTAAATCCCGCAAATGTTAAAAAAAGATTGCGAAACCCTCACAGCCCTTTTTTCTCTATGCCCGCACCGACTGTGGTTGCTCAATACAGCGTAACAGCATGGCCATCTCAGGTGAGAATCCCTCAACCGCCGGGATCTTAACTTTATAACCACTGCCCGGTGCGACCACTACCGTCTCATTCTGCTGGGAGCGCAGGGTATCAAGGGCAATCTCGGTATTGCCGGCCGGCGTCATCACTTCCAGTTTGTCGCTAACGCTGAAGCGGTTCTTCACTTCCACGTACCACCAGTCGCTGTCACCATGGGTTACCTCTCCCACCAGCTGACGGGTATCACTGGCTGAATTACCGCGGGCATATTGTTGATAGTCCTGGTGGTTATGCCGTTGCAAAAACCCATCGGTATAACCGCGGTTAGCCAGGTGCTCCAGTTCCAGGAACCAGTCGGCATCGAATGCTTCGCCTCGCCACGCCGCATCAATAGCCTTACGATAAACCTGAGCGGTCCGTGCGCAGTAGTAAAACGACTTGGTACGCCCTTCTATTTTCAGCGAATCCACGCCAATCTCCACCAGCTGCTGAACATGCTGAATTGCCCGTAAGTCGCGGGAGTTCATAATGTAAGTCCCATGCTCATCTTCAAAGGCGGGCATAGGTTCATCGGGGCGCTGGGGTTCGGTTAATAAGAATGCCTGGTCAGTAGGCGTGCCTGTACCCAGAGTTGGCTCAACGGCATCACGAGCAGGAATAAACTGGCCTACTTCATTATCCACTGCCGCTTCCGCTTTATATTCCCAGCGACAGGCATTAGTGCAGGCACCCTGATTAGGATCCCGCTTATTGATATAGCCGGACAACAGGCAACGTCCCGAGTAGGCCATACACAAAGCGCCATGCACAAACACTTCAAGCTCGATATCCGGGCAACGCTGGCGAATTTCTTCGATTTCGTTTAAGCCCAGTTCCCGCGACAGGATAACCCGCTTGATCCCCTGTTGCTGCCAGAACTTTACGGCCGCCCAGTTCACGGCATTGGCCTGTACTGAGAGGTGAATTGGTAAGTCAGGAAAATGCTCGCGAGTGAGCATTATAATGCCCGGGTCCGACATAATCATAGCGTCGGGCTGTAACTCAGCCACCGGCGCCAGGTCTTGCACGAAGGTTTTTAACTTGGTGTTGTGTGGTGCAATATTATTAACGATATACAGCTGCTTATGATGAGCACTGGTGTAATCCCGGGCTTCCTGCAATTTGGCCAGGGTAAATTCGTTATTACGCACTCGCAGAGAATAACGGGGCTGGCCGGCATACACCGCATCGGCGCCATAGTGCAGTGCGTATCTCAGGTTTTTCATCGACCCGGCGGGTGACAGTAATTCAGGTTTTCGCATAACGTTAAAGTGACCGGTTTAAAAAAGCCGCTGAAGCTTAACCAACCTGTGCAGCAAGGGTATTAACCGAGATCAAATAAAGCGTATTTCAATCGAGTAGGAGGGAGTTTTACAACTCCCGTCCTCTTATATGGACTCCCTGAAGTAATCAACATCTTTTGAAAAATTAGTAGTAGATGCGCTCTTATATACGGGCTTTAAATGGAGAGCTACTCCTGCCCTTCGATGTATACGCACCAACAGTTCAATTCTCACACACAGTGTTTAGTCACTTGAGAGGACTGGCTGAATTCTGCTGGTTGGTCTTACCATTTATTTTCGCAATTTGTTGATTTACTAACTCTTAGGCTGCTAACAGTATCGGATTGTAATCGTCATTATTCTTTATTAGAGCAACAGCGGTTCTCACCGTTTTATTTGCTAACGCGATGGCAGCAACCTTCTTTCCCCTTCGGTCAACTAACGCCTTCAGCCACTGCTCTTTCACAGTCTTAGGCTCTCTGGATACTGCTTTATTCACTACCGACATTGCTCCCTGATAGAGCAAACTTCGCAATCTTTTATCTGCACAGTTTTTAGAAATATGTCCCAATCGCTCTTTACCGCCGGTCGAATGCTGCTTCGGTGTCAAACCTATGCATGCTGATGCATCCCGGCCTGTATTGAACTCTGTCGCATTTCCCAATCGAACGGTTAACCCCAAAGCAATCAAAGGGCCTACGCCTTCGAGTTTACTTAATTTCTGGCAAACAGGATTATGCCGCGTGTGTTCTGCTATGAGCCTGTCATAACTTTCTATTTGAGTCGTATAGAGTTGTAACATTTGTGACTGCGCAGCCAAAGCCTGACGATAATTCATCGGCAAGCCGTTTTCTGCATCTTCTAAAATGTCAGGCAGCGCAGTGACTAAATGATTTAACCCCTTTGCTATCACAATCCCGAATTCCGTCAACAGTCCTCGTATCTGGTTTGCCAACGCCGTCCTTTGCTCCAACTGCAGCATTCGCACCCGCTCCAGGGCCTGAAGACCCTGTTCATCTTCCTCCATGATGCCACAAGAGTTTATATGAGGTAATTGAGCCGCAATACCGATAGCGTAGGCGTCATTTTTATCTGTTTTTTGCTTTAATTGCAGCCCTTTTACTGCGCGAGGCTGAATGATTTTTACTTGATGACCATGCCGCCTCGCTAAACGCGCCCAGTAATTCGAGCCACCACAGGCTTCCATTGCCACTAACGCTGACACATGGTTTCCCAGAAGTGCTATCAATGCTTTACGACTCATTGCTTTGTTATAATCAATTTTTCCGTCACTGTTGAACTTGCAAACCTGAAAGGAATGCTTTGCAAGGTCAATTGCAATAATTGTATTCTTAATCATGTATGGACCCCTTTGGCTAATTTGACAATTAAGACCGTACCCCTTTCAGGGAAGGGAGTCCATACATCTCACACCACCGGGCATACGGTTCCGTACCACGGCGGTTCATATTAACACTGGAACTGTCGGTGACAATCCAGCAGTGACACCAGCCCCATTTTATCGAACCACCCTTTCCTGAAGGCTTGGTTCATGTGGCTAGCCCCCGCATTCCACCATGCGCCTCGTTGGTTGGTCGATGACCACCATGCCCGATTCTCGTCAATGCCTGCCTTCATTAAGTTTCTGACCCGGGTGTATACGCGTTTCCATTGCCGCCATAGCAAACAGCGGAGTTTTCGTCGTATCCAACCGTCCAGTTCCTCCAGCACGCCTTTGACTTTTGTCAGGCGGAAGTAGCTTATCCAACCTCGAAGCACTGGGGTTAATGCTTTAATCGTTTCACTGACTGAGCGTGAACAATGCCCGGTGGTCATTTCGCGGATTTTATCCTTGAAACGATTTACACTTTGCGCAGCTATTTTCACCCGGCTCTCTTTGTGCCAGGTAAAACTATAGCCTAAGAACTTACGTTCCCATGGCCGGGCTACCGCGCTTTTATCGGCATTGACTTGCAGCTTCAGCTCTTCTGACAGGAAGTCGGTGATGTCGGCCAGTAGGTTCTCGCCTGCTTTCTGACTGCTCACGTAAATATTGCAGTCATCAGCATAGCGGCAGAAGCTATGGCCTCGTCGCTCTAATTCCTTGTCTAAGCTATCCAGCAGGATGTTTGATAGCAATGGTGATAGTGGGCCGCCTTGTGGCATGCCTCTGTCCCGTGTTACTCGCTGGCCGTTGTCCATCATTTCCACTTCAAGGAAGCGGCGGATGAGTTTCAACAGCCGTTTATCTTCTATCAGGTTCGCCAGTTTCGACATTAAAATGTCATGGTCTACCCGGTCGAAGAACTTCTCCAAATCTATGTCTACGACCCACCGTTTTCCGCTACGTATGTATTGCTGTGCTTGTTGCACGGCTTGCCATGCATTGCGGTTTCGTCTGAATCCGTAGCTGGAATGGGAGAAGTGCGGTTCCACCAACGGACTTAGCCGTTGTGCTATCGCTTGCTGGATGAGTCTGTCTACCACCGTTGGGACGCCTAACGTCCTGACGTCGCCATTCGGTTTCGGGATGTCCACTTTACGGATGGCCCGTGGCAGATAGCTGCCCTCTGTCAGTGAGACCTTCACACCTTGCCAATGCTGTTTCAACCACGGTTTTAAATCCAGCGTGCTCAGGTTATCAACACCCGCTGCGCCTTTATTCTCCACCACCCGCTGATAGGCCAACATCATATTGGCTCGGTCTGTCACTGCTTCCATCGTCACCGATGGTTCCGCTTTCGTTCGCCCACTGACCGCCGTGTCAATTTCAGCACCCGTGGCGTATCCCGACGGGTACCGCCCGTCATCGCACTCACTGGCCGCAGTATTCTGCGCTTGTGCATCATTAATCGACATCGAGTAACAGTGTCCTAATCACGGTTAATTATGTTCAGCCCTTCATGCTATCGGTTTACTAGCACTACTACGGCCTCGGCTGACTTCTGATATCCCATCCCAACATCTCTCGATGTCAGTAGCACACTGTTTAAAAAAAAATCAGAGGCAGAACACCAGACCTCCCGGGGTAATTCGCGCGACCTTCCTGCTTATGCCTGTCGGCTTTACGTTGCTGCATTCCGTGCAAGTATTGGGCTTTAGTGATAATCGCCACCTCACCCTGCAACAACGCCTAAACCGCTTCCTGTTCGTCAGGCCAGCATTTTGCCTTCGGCTTCCTTCAGATTTCACCTCGCGATGAACACCCTTGCCGTTCGGCTAGCACTTCCCCTTGCCGGGTGTGCAGAGGACTTTCACCTCCAAGTCATCGACTCACCACCACAATGAATCGAACAGTGCTTTCGCACTACGCGCCATGCCCGGCGCACGATACAAAAAAACCGGCCTTAGCCGGTTTTCTCAGGACGATTTTCACCGTATCAGATGTTTTCGTTCAAAAACTCAGTCAGCTGCGCTTTTGACAGTGCACCCACTTTAGTGGCTGCAACATTACCGCCTTTAAACAGCAATAACGTAGGGATACCACGGATACCGTATTTCGGCGGAGTTTCATTATTTTCATCGACATTCAGCTTGCCAACTGTTAACTTTCCTTCAAAGTCGGTTGCGACCTCTTCCAGAATAGGGGCAATCATTTTACACGGGCCACACCATTCAGCCCAGAAGTCAACCAGCACAGGACCTTCAGCATTGATAACATCTGCTTCGAACTTATCGTCAGTCAACTGGATAATTTTGTCGCTCATTCTTTTCTCCGTAATTGGTCTGTCGCTGAATTGTTCAGCTCTACCATAAGTGTTATATAGAAACTGTCTTTTAATGCAAGCACTGATAAGCTATAAGCTATGCAAACAACTCATTTAACCGAAACACATTTTTCCGATTTACCCATCAATGGCAAAGTCATTGATGCCTTAAATGCTGCAAATTTTACGCATTGTACACCAATTCAGGCGCTAAGCTTACCTCCATTATTAGAAGGTAATGACATAGCCGGCCAGGCCCAAACCGGAACGGGTAAGACCATGGCATTTCTGGTCGCAACTTTCCACCACATTTTGAGCCGGGAACCAAATCCTGACGGTGAAAAGGAAGGGCCAAAAGCCATTATTATGGCACCTACACGGGAACTTGCCGTACAAATTTACAATGATGCAGAACTGCTTAGTAAGCATACAGGGCTTTCACTTGCTCTCATTTATGGGGGCGAAGGTTACCAAAGTCAACGCGAAACTTTGCAGGATGGGGTAGATATCGTTATAGGTACGACAGGCCGCATACTGGATTATTATAAACAAGGCGTGTTTTCGCTGAATAATATTCAGGTGGCCGTGCTCGATGAAGCCGATCGTATGTTCGACCTCGGCTTCATCAAGGACATTCGCTTTTTATTCCGTCGTATGCCGCCTGCCGCCGAACGCCTGAGCATGCTGTTCTCAGCCACGCTAAGCTACCGTGTGCAGGAACTGGCTTACGAGCATATGAACAATCCTACTCACGTACAGGTTGAAGCGCAGCAAATGACCGCCAGTCGCGTTTCCGAAGAATTATTTTACCCGTCAGACGACGATAAAATAAAGCTGCTGCTAACCCTGATGGAAGAAGAATGGCCGGACAAAGCCATTGTATTTTCTAACACCAAGCATGGCTGTGAGCGCGTTGCCGACTGGCTTGAAGCCGACGGTCACCGGGTCGGTTTGTTGAGCGGCGATGTACCGCAGAAAAAACGCCTGGGTATTCTGGAAGACTTTACCAGCGGCAAACTGGACATTCTGGTTGCCACCGATGTCGCAGCCAGAGGCCTGCATATCGAAGCCGTTTCCCACGTTTTCAACTATGACCTACCCGACGACCCGGAAGATTACGTACACCGTATTGGTCGTACCGGGCGGGCCGGAAAGAGCGGTGTGGCAATTAGCTTTGCCTGTGAAAAATACGCGCTCAATTTGCCGGGCATCGAAAGTTACATTCAGCATGCGATTCCGGTTACGGAATATGTGCAAGATGCTTTGCTTGAAGATATTAAGCCACCGAAACCGCGTCAGCGTCGCCAAAACCGTCGCCCGTCTTCGCGTCGCAATAACTCAGGTAGAAGCTCAGGTAAGCGCCCACAGCATAAAAAGAATTAATATCGCAGTAAAAAACGTTATGCAGCCTCAAACCGATTTTTACGCCGAGACTCTCGGCGAATACTACGCCGCCGTAGACCTCGGGTCGAACAGCTTTCATATGGTGGTTGTACATGTTGTCAATGGCAGCGTACAGATCATCGGAAAGGTAAAACAAAAGGTACGCCTGGCGGCCGGTCTCGACAAAGACATGGTGTTAAGTGAAGAAGCCATGCAACGGGGCTGGGATTGCTTGCAGACGTTTGCTGAGCGATTACAGGACATTCCGGCTTCTAACATCCGAATTGTTGCCACTGCGACTTTACGCCTGGCAGTTAATGCTCAGACCTTTATCGACAAAGCAGAGAAAATCCTCTGTCACCAGCTCGATGTAATCCCCGGCGAAGAAGAGGCCCGACAGATTTATCTTGGCGTTGCTTATACGTCGGCTAATCAGGGCAACTCTCTGGTGATTGATATTGGCGGAGCCAGCACCGAAATTATCATCGGCAATGACATGCAGCCGATCCATATGGTCAGCCTTGATATGGGCTGTGTGACTTTTATGGAGCGCTATTTCCTCGATGGCGATCTCTCTGAAGCCAACTTCCAGCGCGCCAAGGAAGCCGCCGACGAACTGCTTGACCCGGTTGCCGATGCTTTCCTTTGCTTTGACTGGCAGAACTGTCTGGGCGCCTCTGGTACGCCACAGGCGATCACCGAAATCCTGGTAAAACAGGGGATCAGCGATGCTATCCGGATTGACTATCTGTATAACCTCAGGCAGCAGTGTATTGACTGTGGCAGCCTGAGAGACTTGGTGATCGATGGTCTTGAGCCTAATCGACAGCCTATTTTCCCCAGTGGCCTGACTATTTTGCTGGCTTTGTTTGAACGGTTAAAAATCCGCACCATGAATATTTCCGGTGGTGCGCTCCGCGAGGGTTTGATTTATGGCATGCTCGACAACCTTAAACATAACGACCGCCGTACCCAGACATTAAATACCGCCATTCGTCGATACCATATTGATAAGCCCCATGCGGTAAACGTAAAGCAACTGGCAATCAATTTGTGTAAGCAGCTCTGTCAGCAATCGACGTTTTGTCATCTGGACACCGAAACGGTGCTGGATGCGGCCGCCATGCTGCACGAAATTGGCTTGCATATTGAGTACAAAAAACACCATGAACACGGTGCCTATATTCTTAACTATATAGATTTACCTGGTTACACCCGCTTACAGCGTGCCGCTATCAGAGACCTGGTGGGCGGCCATCGACAGGCTATCGATTTGCAACCTTTTGCCTTGTATCACGAGGACGTAAAGCCCATGATGGAAGGTTTGCTGCGGATCCTACGGATCGCAGTGGTTGTGTGTTTACGCCGCCATCAGCAACATATTCCAGCCATTGAGCTGAAAGTCGACGGCCTCGACTGGACGCTGACGTTTCCGGCGAAATGGCTCAAGGAACATCCTCTGATTAATGCGGAACTGGTTAACGAAGCCTGGTTACAACATAAAGCAGGCTGGCACCTGACCTGTCGGTAGGGCCAGCCCGTCAGGTAGCTTAGCGGTTTTGCAGCAGATGGGCCGCTTCCGGTGCAAAATAAGTTAAAATGCCATCGGCACCGGCGCGTTTGAAGGCCAGCAGAGATTCCAGGATAACCTGCTCACGGTTAAGCCAGCCATTGTCGAAAGCCGCCACGTGCATGGCATACTCACCACTCACCTGATAAGCAAAGGTTGGCACTGCCAGTTCAGACTTACAGCGACGCACGATATCAAGATAAGGCATGCCCGGCTTAACCATGACCATATCAGCGCCTTCTTCCAGATCCAGTGCAATTTCAGTCATGGCTTCATCGCTATTAGCCGGATCCATCTGATAGGTTTTCTTGTTACCGCCTTTGATATTTGCTGCAGAGCCGACCGCGTCGCGGAAAGGCCCGTAGTAAGCAGACGCATACTTAGCGGCGTAGGCCATGATGCAGGTATGGACAAACCCGGCCTCTTCCAGCGCATCACGAATGGCACCGATGCGGCCGTCCATCATGTCCGACGGAGCGACAATGTCCACACCGGCTTCGGCATGTGATAACGCCTGTTTAATTAAAATTTCGACCGTTTCGTCGTTCATCACATAGCCGTATTCATCAATCAGGCCATCCTGCCCGTGGGATGTGAACGGGTCGAGCGCGACATCAGAAATAAGCATCATTTCCGGTAATTCGGCTTTCAGTGTGCGAATGGCAGTTTGTGCGATAGCGTCGGCATTGAAGGCCTCACTGGCACACAGGGTCTTTTTCTCCATCGGCGTAACCGGGAATAACGCCAGACTGCGGATCCCCAGCTCATAGGCCTCTTTAGCTGCTTCTACCAACAGATCAATGGATAATCTTTCTACGCCGGGCATGGAAGGCACAGCTTCGCGCTGGTTACTCCCAGGCAGCACGAATACCGGGTAAATAAGATCGGCAGCAGTGAGTTGGTTTTCGGCAACCATCGCGCGTAATCCCTCGGTGCGACGTAAACGACGCATGCGGCGCGGCAGATATTGTGAATAGCTCATAGTTTTGTCTCAATGTGGTTTAACTGAGGTAGCAACAACCCGGTTTCGACCGGCCTGTTTAGCGGCATACAGCCTTTCATCGGCCAGTTTAAGCAATTCTGTTTCGGCATCTTCATGGGAAATAATTGCACTGGCAACACCGCCACTCAGGGTTAGTGAAATGCTTTCATTATCGATAATACAAGGGGTCTCGGCTAACTGCTGACGAATCGACTCTACCAGCTGACCGGCCCCCTCGGTCTCGGTGTTAGGCAAAATAATAGCAAACTCTTCGCCACCGTAGCGGCACACGTCGTCGGACGGGCGCTTAAGTAAGCTCTGTAACGTTTGTGCCACATGGCGTATACAGGTGTCGCCAACACTGTGACCGTATTGGTCGTTAATTTGTTTAAAGTGGTCGATGTCTATCATCGCCAGTGCCAGCGGTGTTTGCTCTCGCCGGCTGCGTCGCCCTTCAGCTTGTAAGCGCTTGTTAAAGTGTCTGCGGTTTCGGATGCCGGTGAGCGGGTCGATGGTGTTGAGTTTTTCCAGCTCGCGGTTAGCATCAGACAGCTCCCGCAGCGCAATTTCAAGCTCCAAAGTACGCTCCTGCACTTTGTACTCCAACTCATCCTGAGCTCGCTGTTGGAGCTCAATAAGCTCTTGCTTAGCCGACACCGCTTCGCGCTGTTGCTCAAGCGCCTGCTCCTTTGCCTGCATCATCTGATCGCGCTGCCGACTGTAACTGATAGCGAGAATAAACGATAACATCAGGGCTTCAATGGTGGCACCGTACACCAGGAGTACCTGCGACGGGATGCTGATATTCAGTATCCCGAGGTTGTCGAGGCTGGCCGATAAGGCGCTGATTAATAAAGCACTCCATGCCAGCGCGTAATAACCGGCAATGCTAATACGGCGCATGGCAAACCAGATGGCCACGCCCATAATTAAGATCACAGTGATTGTCAGAAGCACCAGAAATACTGTAATCGATATTACATAGTCGAGTAACAATGAGCTGGCGGTTAACACCAGAAACGATACTGACAGAGCTCTGAAACATTTGGTAAATAACAGGCTGTGTTGCCTGACTTCTAACAACGATCCTGAAAAGATGACCGCGAAAAATAAGGTTGCGCTGGCCAGAAAACTTACCGCCTGACTCTGGAACCAGACCTGTTCAGGCCATAGGTATTTGTAACCAAATCCATGCATGCTTGCCAGTGTAAGTCCCAGGCAAAGCACATAACCTGTGTAAAATAAGAAAGTCAGATTACGCGTCGTAAAAAAGAAAAACAAATTACTCAGCCCCATGGCGAGCAGCAGGCCAAAAAACAACCCCATGATTAAATTGGTATTGGCGGTATATTCGCTAAACGCCTCGCGCTGCCAGATCTTAACCGGCAACTTAACCACACTGGAAGATTCCACCCGCACAAATACTTCTGCGGGCAGGTTATTTTCCGGCAAAGCAAATAAGAAGTTGTTATACCGTAACTGACGTTGGTTAAACGGTTTGCTGTCACCCTCAGACAGAAGGTATTGCGCATCATCTTGCACAATCCACACATCAATGTTATCCAACAGCGGATAACCAACTTCAATGTAGGAAGGTTGTCCGTTCAGATTTGCCGAAGCCAGCGAAAAGGTCACCCAATGCGGCGTACCGGTATAACCAAAGCTAACCGGGTTGGTAACCGGCTGCCAGTTCATGTCTGTATGAGAATACAACGCCTTCAGCGTGCCTGGGGGGGATGCAGTTTCAGCGGTATACAATTGAGGTGTAAAGCTGTGTTGTGAATCATCCTGCGCAGACAGGGTGATAACAATAAGCACCGCCACAACCAACAGGCTGGTTAAAATAAATAACCACTTTTCTGTAACCAGTTTGGTTGACGCAAAAAACTGCATACTATTCGCTCTGTTAGCCAAATAACTGTTTGGCGTTGTTAAAGCTGATATTTTGTACCTGTTCAACACTCAGCGTTTTGATCTGAGCGACAGTTTGGCCGATATGCGGCAAATAGGCCGGCGCATTATTGCGCTGTCTCGGCTTCCGATCCTTAGGATACAGATAGGGCGCATCGGTTTCCAGAATAAGCCGCTGTGCAGGCAGCTCGCGTAGCGCTTCTCGCAGTGACTCTCCACGTTTTGCATCACACACCCAACCGGTAATCCCTATGTATAGCCCCAGCGCCAGGTAAGCCCGCATTTCCTCAATGGTACCGGTAAAACAATGAGCAATCCCGCCTGCCAGCTTACTTTTATACGGTTCGAGAATAGCCAACTGATCGGCAAAGGCGTCCCTTTCATGCAAATATACCGGCTTATTAAGCTCAACAGCCAGCACCAATTGTTCAGCAAACACCGCGCGCTGCACATCACGGGGCGAAAAGTCACGGTTAAAATCCAGACCGCACTCCCCCACTGCAACGACGCCGGGCTGTTTAGCTCTTACCCGCAATTCCTGCCAGTGTTCCGGACGGGCATCTTTAGCATTGTGTGGGTGAACGCCGAGGGTATAGCAGAGCTGCTGCGGATACTGTTGGTAGTAATCTTCAGCCTGCTGCCATTCATTAGGATGGGTGGTGATCAGGCAGAGTCTGGAAACGCCTGCAGCAAGGGCATCTTCTATGGTCTGTTCGACGGGCATACGCGCATCGAACATATTTACCCCGGCATCAAACCAGGTCATGTTATCGGATCCGCTTGACTTTAATTCGACGGTTAACGCCGTCATGACTCAAAAAGAAAGCGCCAAGAAAACCGCTTTCGATAGTCACTTCCATCCCGATATCGAGCTGCATAGGCTGACTATCTTTTTGTTGCCACTGAGTACCGTTATCGAGGGTAATAAGTAGTTTGCCACGGGCAGTCTCACTAAGTTGTGAAATAGTGGCGGTGATTTCATCAATCTCTTCTTCAACGGTCTTTGGTGGTAAACCAAAGTCGGCTGGCGCCTGACCACGCGGCGGGGTCTGTTTGCCCTCTTCGCGCCTGAACCGGGCTTGTTCAGAGATGTTTGCAGCCTGCTTATCACTTGCCTTTTCTCTGCCGGTGACGGCCGGTTTTTGCCCAGTTCTCTGATTATTCTTGGATACGGTTAAACGCTCAAGAGCCGGGGATTGAATGGCATCAAAACAGGCAAGGCGGCGGGAGTCATTGTCGATGGCTTTACAGGATGCCAGGGCCTGCAGCAGGTTGTCGGCATAGGTACTTACCGATACCAGCCACAGCACAACAGGTAAAATCAAAGCGGGCAGTTTTTTCATGGCTGGCATCCTTTGTTTATTGTCTCAGGCCATTTGTTATGAACAGTTTAGTCCTTCGCGGCGGACTCTTTTTCATCTTCTTCGTTTTCATCTTCGTCATCGCGACTATATAGTGCGCCAATAACCACACCGCACTCAAATAATATCCACATTGGGATAGCCAGTAACGACTGAGAAATAATATCCGGCGGTGTCAGCAGCATGCCAATCACGAATGCCCCAACAATAACGTAAGGACGCTTCTCACGCAGGCTGTTGGCATCTGTTACGCCAGTCCAGCACAGCAGCACAATGGCAATGGGGATTTCAAATGACACGCCAAAAGCAAAGAACAGCTTTAATACAAAATTAAGATAACTGTTGATATCGGTAGCAACCGTTACGCCTTCCGGGGCCACCGAGGTAAAGAATGCAAAAACGACTGGAAACACCACATAATAGGCGAACGCCATACCTGCATAAAACAGTAAAGTACTGGAAAACAGCAGCGGTGCAACCAGCTTCTTTTCATTGCGATACAGCCCCGGCGCAACAAAGCCCCAAATCTGAAATAGCACATAAGGGATTGCAATGAAAAACGACAGCACCATGGTTAACTTGAAAGGTGCGAAGAAAGGCGACGCGACATCTGTCGCAATCATGGATGAATTCACCGGTAACGTCCGTAACAGCGGCTGAGCCAGCAACTGATAAAGATCGTTGGAAAAATAAGCCAGGCAAGCAAATACCAAAAATACGCTGAGGACAGCGCGCAGCAACCGTGAGCGCAACTCAATCAGATGCGATATAAGACTATTTTCTTCAGACATTTATGGCTTTTTATACGGTTTTTGAACAGATTCGGCAGCTTCTTTGAGTTCGTCAACGCTGTTTTTCAACTCCGGAGACAAATCCTTGAGCCCTTGTTGTTCCGCTTTTTTTAAATTCTCATGCAACTCGTGAACCCGCAATTGATGCTCGACTTCTTCCTTGAACCCACTGGCCACGTTCCTAACGCTTCGAATTGTTTTAAGAGTAGAGCGCATAGCACCGGGCAGCCGTTCAGGCCCCAGCACAACAAGCGCTAATACACCGATTAACAGGATTTCCCAAAACCCAATATCGAACATTAGTGTTTTTCTTTAGTTTCGCTTTCTGTTTTAACAGATTCGCTACCGGCCTTTGGCTTTTCTTCCACTTTAGACTGCGGCTCTTTAAAGTCAGCGTCTTCCTCAGACACGGCTTTCTTGAACCCTTTAATTGCTCCGCCTAAATCCGAACCAATGCCTTTTAATTTTTTGGTACCAAATAACAGCACAACAATTACCAGCACGATGAGTAGTTGTACCCAACCAATATTGCCCATAAAAACCTCTTGCTTACATCAATGACTACAGTATGCCATCGACTGTCAATTCAAACAGCACTTTTATCGATTAATCAGGATATTCTACCGAGCTATTTACGATAAGCCAGTATTGATTAGTCAGCCAGCCAAAAAAATCGCAGGTCAGATCTGTGGCGGCGAATTACGAAAATTTTATTTGCAGCCACCGCCATTATCGCGCAAGCTAATTTAATCAGTGACAAGCATTTTCATGGAAGTCAGGTGCTTAACTACCAATGTCCGAAATAGACACGCTTACAATAAAAGGAACTGGCCATCTTGTTTAAATGCAGGCAACTCGCCAGTTTGCTGCTCCTTGGGTTATGGGTGAGTAGTCAGGCTCTCGGTCAGTCTGATGACACATCGGTTGAACGGGATAAGCCGCAGCAAAGTCCGCCGGTCACAGAAAGCTGGCTGGACAGCTGGCACAGTAATTTTAGTGAGTCCATGGATTACACAGCGCAACGTCTTGACGAGTTTTTTGCGCTGGCAGATAGTGACGAGCATAAAAATGCCAGGGCTGAAGGCAGAGTGCGGTTTGGCTGGGAGCCCCGTACCCGCGATCTGGCGGCCCAGGATTTTCGCTTCCGGGTCAGGGTAAAATTACCGGCTCTGAAAGACCGCGTAGATTTAATGCTGTCTGATGACGAAAGCTACGACCGTCAGGACTCCATCCGTGCAGCAAGGGATGCGGTGAACGAAAACCGCGACTCCACCACCCTATCGCTGCGCTATCAGGAAGAACAGGACTCGCCTGTTTCTCACCGTATCGGTGCCGGAAGACGGGGCCAGCTGTTTGCAAAAAGTCAGTACGAAAGCGAGTATCACTTTACCGATGTGTTGAAGATGGATTACGACGCCGAACTGTACTATTACACCCGGGATGAGCTTGGTGCCGAGCTCGGGCTGGATTTCACCTACCTGCTGACCGATGAAAAATATCTGCGCTTTAATAACCGTTACTATTACCGCGACCGCTTTGAAGACTGGTTCTGGCGATATGAAATGCAATACCTGCGGCCACTCACCCAGGAAAGTGCGATATTGTATACCTTTGTGACCAAAGGCCTGACCAAACCCAACCACCACCTCAACGAGGTCTACACCAGTGCTCGGTGGCGCACTAACTACTTACGCTCGTGGCTTTATTTTGAACTTGAGCCGTTCGTAATATGGCTTCGCAAAGAAGACTTTAAGCCCTCTTACGGGGTCGCCATGCGCTTTGAGTTTTACTACGGCCGACAGTAATTGGCCATAGTGCGCCGCTTGCTGATGGTTAAGCTCAAACCATAATGTTTACTTTAAGCCTGATGCTTTATCGCTATACCAGCTTAAAAATAAAACAACATGAAATCAGTGTATTACTCTATGTTTATGTCATTTCGTAATAAATATAGTCCCCAGCCCCTTGCTCACAAACCCAGAATTGGGTTTAATAGACCAATTGGACTGATTAATTATTAATCGCTATACGCAACAAGGAGGGGCATCAGTGCTATTTAAAAGCTGCATTAAACTGTTATTTTGCCTCGGTCTTTCCCTGCCAGCGTCGGCGTTACAACCGGATCACGACGAACTCCTTTTACAATACCAGCAAAGCTTCGGTTATCAGAGTCCGCCCCTGTTTTACACACCTCAGCCACAGCTCAGTGCCCGGTTTGACGAAAGTCACCTCGGTGTGTTTTTTTCTTTCTTCTCTGTGGCACTCATTGTGCTGGCCATTCGCGGTCAGCAACGTCAGGATTACAGCCAGTTTCGGGATCCCCGCAAACACCACAGGCTTGCATTACCTAACCACCAGTTTCAGGTACAAAAAAGCCCGGCTAGTTAGCCAGGCTTTTTAATGCTTGGATGGTTAAGGGCGCAGGGCGCGCTCACCACGGGCCAGGCCACACACACCAGTGCGCGATGACTCGATAATTTCGGTGCACTGCGCCATGGTTGTCGCAAAGGCATCCAGTTTATCTGTGGTACCGGTTACTTCCATGGTGTAGTTGTTTAACGATACATCAAGGATATTGGCGCGGAAAATATCGGCGTTGCGCTTCACCTCGGCTCGAATAGCTTCGTTACGGGTTGCAACTTTAATCAGCATCATTTCCCGTTCAATGTGCGCATTTTCTGATAAATCGATCACCTTGAGCACATCCACCAGCTTATTCACCTGCTTGGTAATTTGCTCAATCACCTTGTCATCGCCGTGGGTAATGATGGTCAGGCGAGACAGGCTCGGATCTTCGGTTGGTGCCACACATAAAGAATCTACGTTGTAACCGCGCTGAGAAAACACCCCAACAATTCTCGACAGTGCACCTGGCGCGTTTTCCATTAATACTGAAATAATTCTTTTCATCAGGTTCTCTCCGTCTTACTTAAACGCATGTCATCCATTGCGCCGTATTTAATTTGCATGGGGTATACGTGCTCGTTCTGATCAACTGCAATATCCATAAATACCAGACGATCGGTAATGCTAAAGCATTTCTCCATGGCGGCGTCCAATTCCGACAGCGAATCAACTTTAATACCCACGTGGCCATACGCTTCGGCCAATTTGACGAAGTCGGGCATGGAATCCATATAAGAATGGGAATGACGCCCTTTGTAAATCATATCCTGCCACTGACGAACCATACCCAGTGCACGGTTATTCAGAGAAATAATTTTAATCGGCAGGTTGTATTGCAAACAGGTAGATAGTTCCTGAATGTTCATCTGGATACTACCGTCACCGGTCACTACCACCGAAGTGGCATCCGGATGGGCAAATTGCACGCCCATCGCAGCAGGCAAACCAAAGCCCATAGTGCCCAGACCACCGGAGTTGATCCAGCGACGCGGCTTATCATAGGGGTAATACAGTGCAGCAAACATCTGGTGCTGACCTACATCAGAGCTGACGTAGGCTTCACCATTGGTGTGTTTGTACAGTGACTCAATAACCTTTTGCGGTTTGATTACCGACTCACCCTGTTCGAAGCTCAGGCACTTACGGCTGCGCCACTGAGTGATTTGCTCCCACCAGTCAGCCAGTTTAGCTTTCTGCTCTGGCAATTCTTCAGGAGTTAACAGGTTTAAAATTTGTTCCAGCACAGTTTCTACTGAGCCAACCACCGGGATATGGGCATTCACCGTTTTGGAAATCGATGCCGGATCAATATCCACATGAATGATATCTGCATGCGGACAGAATTTTTCGACATTATTGGTAACACGGTCATCAAAACGGGCACCCAGCGCTAAGATGCAGTCTGAGTTGTGCATGGTTTTGTTAGCTTCGAGCGTGCCGTGCATGCCCAGCATGCCGACGAACTGTTCGTGAGTGCCTGGGAATGCACCAAGCCCCATCAGCGTGCAAGTTACCGGCGCTTGTAATAACTCAGCCAGTTGGGTAACTAAGCCAGACGCTTCCGCTGTAATGGCACCGCCACCTACGTAAAGTACCGGACGCTCTGCTTTTTTAAGTGAAGCAACGGCTTTTTTCACCTGCTTCATGTGGCCGCGTACGGTTGGATTATAAGAACGCATGGTGACATCCGAAGGGAACACATAAGGGTGTTCTTCCATAACGTTCACAATATCTTTTGGTAAATCAACCACTACCGGGCCCGGACGGCCGGTATTAGCAATGTAGTAAGCTTTCGCGATGGCATCAGGAATATCCTCAGCCCGCTTTACCAGGAAGCTGTGTTTTACGATTGGGCGTGAACAACCCACCATATCCGTTTCCTGAAAGGCGTCTTCACCGATGTGCATCGATGGCACCTGACCAGACAGAATAACCATGGGGATCGAGTCCATATACGCTGTGGCAATACCCGTTAAGGTATTGGTGGCGCCTGGGCCTGAAGTGACGAGGACGGTACCGGTTTTACCTGTCGAACGCGCGTAACCATCTGCCATATGAGCAGCTGCCTGTTCATGACGCACGAGGACATGTTTGACATCATCCTGAGCAAATAATGCATCATAAATGTCAAGAACGGCACCACCCGGGTAACCGAATACATGTGTAACTCCTACATCTTTTAGCGCTTCCACCACCATGGCGGCGCCCGACATCATCTTCACGGTGTTATCTCCTGTTGGATCATTAATTCAAACTAATCATTTAAGTAATTCAATGAATTAGTTAAAGCAAGTTGCTTGGCTGACAATCACAGAAAGTCGATTGTAAATTGACCTTGGTTGTCGTGTACGCGGACTATATCGAAGGCACCGGGAAGATCAAACAACTTTCTTAATAAAAGTGAGATATATATCCCAAATAGTGAATATAGTAGGATATACATCCTATTTTCAACTATCAAAACCACTAAAAACGAAATTTTTATATTTACATGATTTTAACAGAAGTAATTATCAAAACAGCTCTGCAGCGCTTAGTAATTAACCCCTTGCAAATTTATTACGGCGAAAAAATCAATTTAATTTACCGCATCAAATTAGGATGAATATTTCGTTTAATCTTTTCAGCTTTTTTAGCTCTTCCTTTGGCAATAGCTTATTAACAGCTTTATGGGCCACTGCTGCGATGGGCAACAGCTGCCTCTACACATTCCCGTACCCGGCAAAGCACTGTACCAGTGTAATGGATTTCTGCACACAAAACGAACAGAGCATCCGCCCATATTAAGTGTACGAAGGTGTCCGCGCCGGACACTTAAAGTGTCCGGCATTGATAAAACGGACACCTGAAAACAATAAAGTCAATACAAAACATAAGGTTAAAATATGGCACGCATCTGGTATCTGTGCTGGTAACTGTTCGAGGAGGAACATCCTATGTTACTAATTCATTTTCTTGCCGTACCCGCAATGATACTGATTACCGCAGCATGCATTACCCTGTTGGAATCAATGAACCTTGGTGGCCTGAAATGATCAAGGACACCAGCGCCCAGGATTCTGTGGTGATGCCCCAACGACGTAACAGCATTAAACGATTATTTTTTATCGCAGTAGCACTGATTGCCATTGCTCTGTCTGCTCACGCCATTCTTAACACAGAGTCGGCAGCGAAATCTGTGGATCGGGCCAGCGTGCAAATTGCTACGGTAGAACGCGGTGATTTAGTTCGTGATATTGCTGCTACCGGCCGAATTGTGGCCGCCAATGCGCCTCAGGTGTACAGCCCAGAAGAAGGGCTCGTAACACTCCTGGTAAGGGCAGGAGATTCGGTAAGCAAAGGTCAGCAAATAGCCCGGGTAGACAGCCCGCAGCTGCAAAACCAGTTACAGCAGGAACGCTCTGAACTGGCACGACTTGAAGGTGAGCTGGCGCGCAAATCCCTGGATGCCCGCCGCCAGACGCTGCAGTTAAATAAGCAACTGGACTTAGCCAAAGTAGAACTCAAAGCTGCGGAGCGCGAAAGCCGCCGCGCCAACAAGTCGATTAAAACCAATATAATCAGTCAGATTGACTATGAAAAGGCGGAAGATGAGCTGGCCCGCGCCAGACTCACCGTAACCCATGCTGAACAGGAAGTCGCCCTGGCCAAAGACACACTGGCCTTTGAAGTACAGGCTGCCGAGAACACCCTTGCCAGACAGCAGCTGGTTGTTGATGAGCTGCAACGTAAAGTTGGTAACCTGACCATAGCGGCCAGCGTAGAAGGTGTGGTGGGCAATCTGTTTGTTACCGGACGCTCTCTGGTAACCGCCAATCAACCGCTGATGACGCTGGTGGACCTCACCGCTTATGAAGCAGAAATAAACGTCGCAGAGAGCTTTGCTAATGAGCTGGGTCTGGGAATGGATGTTGAGCTGAAAATTGGTCGTCAGACCGTGATGGGTAAACTGTCTGCCATTTCACCGGAAGTCGCCGAGCGGGAAGTGACCACCCGGGTGCGCTTTGATCAAAGTAGCCTCAACCAAATTCGTCAGAACCAGCAGGTTATGGCCCGGGTATTGTTGGAAAACCGTAACGATGTGCTCAAGGTTCGTCGCGGCAGCTTCCTCCAATCCGGCGGCTATGTAGCCTACAAACTTAACGGCGACGTAGCGAGCCGAATCGACATTGAAACAGGCGCAACCAGCATGCGTGAAGTAGAGATCCTGACCGGCGCCATGCCGGGCGATCAAATCATTGTGTCCAGCTATCAGGGCTTTGAACAAGCCGAGTCCATTTTATTACGTTAAGCCTTGCGGCTAACCAGCGTATTTAACTGAAAGGAATACCCCATGTTAATAATGAAGAATGTGAGCAAAGTTTATCAAACCGAAATGGTGCAGACCCACGCCTTAAGAGATTTTGACCTGGAGGTTAAAGAAGGCGAATTCATTGCAGTTACCGGACCTTCTGGCTCCGGTAAAACCACGTTTTTAAACATTGCCGGCATGCTCGAGCCGTATACCAGTGGCGAGTATATGCTGGACGACGTAAATGTGGGAGGATTATCCGACAATCAGCGCGCAGATCTACGCAACCAAAAAATTGGCTTTATCTTTCAGGGCTTTAATCTTATACCCGACCTGAACTTGTACGAGAATGTGGAAGTACCACTGCGCTACCGCGGTATCAAGGCAGCAGAGCGTAAAAAAAGAATCGAGTCATGCCTTGAACAGGTTGGGCTCGGCAGTCGCGCAAAACACCTGCCACAGCAACTTTCTGGTGGCCAGCAGCAACGTGTGGCCATCGCCAGAGCGCTGGCCGGTGAGCCCCGTTTCTTACTGGCCGATGAGCCAACCGGTAACCTCGACAGCCTGATGGCCCGCCAGGTCATGGAACTGCTGGAACAAATTAACCGCGATGGAGCCACCATTGTGATGGTTACGCACGACCCTGAACTGGCCCGCCGGGCGCCCCGCAATATTCAGATTGTTGACGGCCAGGTGGCCGACTTAACCCTGTATCAGGGCGTTACCGGCCAGACGGATCGTCAGGTGGTAGGAGGCTGATATGTTCCTGCACTATATAGATTTAGGCTGGCGCAGCCTGCGCCGTACCCCGCTGGTAAGCTTTTTGATGGTGCTGGCTATTGCGCTCGGCATTGGCATTACCATGACCAGTTTGTCGGTTTATCACATGATGTCGATGGATCCTATTGAGCACAAAAGCAGCCGTTTATTTCATCCTCAATTACAAACCATGGATGACGGCGAAGATACCTGGTCTGAGGATAACCTGCCGTATCAGTTAACCTATCAGGATGCCAAAAACCTGGCTGAAGCCCCTTTTCCGCAGTATAAAGCAGCGATGCTGCGCACCGGCTTTACGGTGCACCTGGACAACTCTGAAATTCGCCCGTTTATTCAGAATACCCGGGTCACTCACAGTGACTTCTTTACACTGTTTGATTTGTCGTTCATTTACGGCTCCGCCTGGACGCAGGAACAGGCTGATGCAGCCAGTCCGGTCGCGGTGATCAGTGAAGAACTTAACCAAAAGCTGTTTGGCGGCGAGAATTCCGTGGGCAGGCAAATCTATCTCGACGATACCAGCTTTCGGATCGTCGGTGTCATTGCCCCCTGGGAAACGCATATGAAGTTTTATGATGTGAATAACGGCGCCTTTAACAGTCAGGAAAGCATTTATATTCCTTTTAGCCTGATTGCAGCCATGGACATTAATACCTGGGGGAACAGCAACGGCTGGAAGTTCCAGAATATCCGTTCTATGAAGGATAAACGCCAGTCTGAAATCTTCTGGCTGCAGTTCTGGGTGCAGCTTGAGGATGAGGCTGCAGTAAGTCAGTACGGCGATTACCTGATGAGCTACATGGCGGAACAGCAAAAGTTTGGCCGTTTTAACCGCGAACAGCTCGAATACGGACTGCGCGATGTGAATGCCTGGCTCGATTACCGTAATGTGGTGTCTGAAGACAATGAGGTACTGGTGGCATTGAGCTTTATGTTTCTGGCGGTGTGTCTGGCCAATATTCTGGGCCTGTTACTGGCCAAGTTTATGCGCCGGGCGCCGGAAGTGGGTGTGCGCCGGGCATTGGGGGCCAGCAAGCGTCAGGTCTTTTTGCAACACATTATTGAAGTATCCATGTTAGGCCTGATAGGCGGCCTGATGGGGATCGGTATCGCTCAATTGGGCTTATGGGGCGTACGCCTTACTCAGGAGTACTACTCACCGCTTGCCACCATGGACCTGACCATGCTGCTGTCGGCACCGGTGATAGCCATCTCTGCCTGTGTGATTGCAGGCCTTTATCCGGCCTGGCTGGTTTGCCGCACCACACCTGCCACTTACCTTAAAACCCAATAGGAGCTGCACGATGTTAGAAATTAAACCCATTATCAACGCACTACGCCGCTCTAAAGTGGGAGCGATTCTACTGCTGATTCAAATCGCCATTACCACAGCAATTGTTAGTAATGCGGCCTTTATCATTCAGGATCGGATGACGTACCTGCAGCAGGAAACCGGTTATCCGGAGCAGGATATCTTCTCTATAACCGTAATGACCTACGGCAAGGATCGGGATTTGTCTCAGCAGTTTGAGGAAGACGAAGCCATACTGCGTAACCTGCCTGGCGTGGTGGATGCTGCGCTCAGTAATGCAGTGCCGCTCAGCGGCTCCGGCAGCGCCTCAGGTATGGGTCTGAAACCAGCGCCAGAGCCGGGCCGTAACGTTCGAGCCGGTTACCTGTTTGCCGACGATCACATGCTCAACACCCTGGGTGTTAAGCTTAAGGAAGGCCGAAATTTTGCCCCTGACGAAGTTATCGTGACTCAGGATCCGGGCAAAGTGCCTAACGTAGCCATTGTCTCTTCGACCTTTGTTCAGGAAGCTTACCCTGATGGCGACGGCCTGGGTAAACTCATGTATATGGGTGACAAGCCATTCAAAATTATCGGTATCGTCGACAAGATGAAAGGCCCGTGGCTGAAAGACGATAGGCCCGATAACGTAGTGATTTTCCCCTACATTAAAGCCGAAACCTATCAGCATATTATTGTGCGTACCGAACCTGGTCAGCGTGCTGCCGTGATGCAGACGGTGGAAGATAAATTACTAGCGGCCTACGACAAACGGGTATTTACCAATGTCATCACGCTGGACGAAAATAAGCGCCAGTACAACGCCTCGGATACGTTGATGCTGCGGATGCTGATGGTACTTATAGTTGTACTGGTGGCAATTACCGCACTGGGCATATTTGGTCTTACGCTGTTTAATATCAGTAAGCGAACCCGTCAGATTGGTACGCGCCGTGCGCTGGGTGCCCGCAAATCAGATATTATTCGCTACTTCCTGGTTGAAAATACCCTGATATGTAGCGGCGGGCTGATTATTGGCTGCACTGCCGCAGTGTTAATGGGGCAGCAGTTATTACAACGCTTCTCACTGCCGGCACTGGAATTTCAATATGTTGCAGGTACAGCAATAATGGTACTGGTGATGACGCTGGTAGCGGTAATATTTCCGGCCCGGCGCGCAGCCCAAATCTCGCCGAGCGTTGCGACCCGCAGTATTTAGCGGTAAGGTCTCAATGTGTCGGCACATAACCCATAACAGGCTGATTAAGCACTGAAAATGATGGATAAAATTCTACTAGTTGATGATAACCCGGCAGTGCTTGACGCATTGTCGCTGTTACTGGAAATTCATGGTTACACCGTGGTGACGGCGACTAATCCGATGGCAGCGCGGCAAATTGTGAATTATCAGGCCATTTCGCTGGTTATACAGGATATGAATTTCAGTGCCGACACTACCTCCGGCGAGGAAGGCAAGCAGTTATTTAACGACTTGCGCGAACTCAACCCTCATTTACCGGTGATCCTGATCACCGCCTGGACCGAGCTTGAGCAAGCTGTGGAACTGGTGAAAGCCGGCGCGGCAGATTATATTGCCAAGCCCTGGGACGATCAAAAGCTAGTGAATACCGTGGCCAACCTGATTGAGCTGGGCAAAACCCGCTCCCAGAGCGCCCAGCTGGCAAAGCAACAAAGTGCTTTTCTGGATGCAAGGGAAGCTGCCGCCCGGGTTGGGTTGGTGTATCAGAGCGCAGCGATGCAGCGCCTCACTGACATGGCGATTCAGGTTGCTAAATCCGACATCAGCGTACTGATTACCGGGCCTAATGGCAGCGGCAAGGAGAAAATTGCCCAGCTCATACAGGCTTGCTCTCCTCTAAAAGACAAACCTTTTATCAGTATCAATGCCGGCGCATTACCACCGGATTTAATGGAAGCCGAATTGTTTGGTGCCGAACCCGGTGCCTACACGGGTGCACAAAAAGTGCGGATCGGCCGCTTTGAAGCCGCTGATGGGGGCACCTTATTTCTCGATGAAATAGGTAACCTCTCGCCCGCCGGCCAGATGAAATTACTGCGAGTACTGCAAACCGGTGAATTTGAACGACTGGGATCGGTGCAAACCCGGCGGGTGAATGTACGGGTAGTCTCTGCAACTAACGCCGATCTCACTACAGATATCCGGCAAGGCCGATTCCGTGAGGATTTATATTACCGGCTCAATGCCATTGAGCTGAGGCTACCGCCACTGAGTGAACGCCCGGATGACGTAATGCCGTTAATTCAGCACTTCCTGCCCGGTCGCGAGATTGGCCTTGATGTGCAAAAGGCCCTGGCCGACTATCCCTGGCCCGGTAATGTCCGCGAACTCGAAAATGCCTGCAAGCGCGTGGCGGTGCTTAAACCGGATGGAGAAATTAGTCTGGCTGATTTTGCCCTGACCGGCTCAACCACGGTAACCAATACAACACCTAACACCGCAGAGCCGTCCCGCCAGGCACTGGAATTTGCAATCGAAAAACACGAGGGGGTGATTGCCCGGGTTGCTAAAGAATTTGGTATGAGCAGGCAATCGCTGTATCGCCGGCTCAAAAAGTTCGGGATTGAATATTGAGAAGTCCATTACCACCCTTTTTTATGGTTTATGCGGTCACCGTATTTACCGTTGTCATCGCCTTTATACCTTTGATGTGGCTGCTCGACTGGGACGTCAGCTATAAACTAGCGTTATTTACTGCCACTCTCATTGTTTGCCTGCTGATATTGAAAAAGGGGCTCACCAGACTTTCCACCTCACTGGAATCGTTAAAAGTAGGCCTGCTTAATTTTAAAGACGGCGAATTCTCAAATCAGCTTGTTTATCGCGATAAGGATCCGCTGGGCGATTTATGCTTATTGTATAACGAGTCGGCAGAAAAGCTGCGGCAGGAAAAGCGTTGGTTACATCAGCGCGAGCTGATGCTCGATAAGGTGTTACAGAACTCCCCTGAAATACTGCTGTTACTCAACGACCACCAGCAGGTAGTGTTCAGTAACTATGCGGCCAGAGACTTCTTTGATGCCAGCGACCGGCTGGAAGGCTTCCCGTTATCAGCCTTGCTAAACAACGTCTCAGCGCCGGCGGCCACCGCTCTCAGGGAAGCCAGAGAAGGGCTATTTACCTTGCCATGCTCAACCGGCGAGAACGAAACCTGGCATTTATCCATAGGCCGTTTTGTATTGAACAATCAGCATCACATACTGTTTATTCTTAAACAAATGACCCGTGAACTGAGTCGACAGGAAGTGGCCGTCTGGAAAAAGGTGATCCGCATTATCAGCCACGAACTGAATAACTCCATCGGACCGGTGTCTTCCATGCTGCACAGTGGGCGCTTGTTGAGTGAGAACCTTAATGAGCCCCGGCTTACCCGGGTCTTTTCGACCATCGCCGAACGGGTGGAGCATTTAAGTGACTTTGTGCAGGGATACGGTAAATTTGCCAAACTGCCCGAGCCTAAACCAGAAAGGATAAACCGGGTCGCCTTTATCTCTAAGTTGCAACAGCAATGGCCGTTTCATTATCAGGAAAAAGGTGAAGGCGAACTCTATGCCGATATCATTCAGCTGGAGCAACTGCTAATCAACCTGCTGAAAAACGCCCATGAATCAGACTCCCATGGCGAAGATATAACGCTGAGTATTAACCTCAATAAACAACGTACCGTTATTGAAGTGAGCGACCTTGGCCAGGGCATGTCTGATACCGTGCTGTCGCAGGCGCTGATCCCATTTTATTCCACAAAAAGCTCGGGAAGCGGACTGGGGCTGGCCTTATGCAGGGAGATTGCGGAAGCCCACCATGGCCAGATTGCCTTGCAAAACCGCGAGGAGCGAGGGCTGACTGTGCGTGTTACCTTCCCGTCACTAACCACCAGTTAAACTTTAACAATCTAAAGAGACTATTTTAAAGCAAACACCTGCTCAACTAGCACGTTGAAATAAGCTGCTATTTCCAATAGCGATAGCCATATCGGCTTGGCCGCTTACAGCGCTTGCCAGTAACAAGGGATTCAGTCGAACGCAGACGCATCCGCCTGTGTTGACTTACTTTTTATGCTTTGGCACCCAGGCCCATAGCATTTCACACACCACAGGTTCGATATTGTTGGCATCGGTGACGATGACCTTAACCAACACCTCGCCTTTTTCCTGTTGTTGCATCATCTTAATCTGTTCGTCACTGAGCGAGGCTACTGCGGTCATATCGCCTGTTGCCCGCTTTACGTATTGCAGATTCATCGATTTAATCAGCGGCAACTTATCTCCCGGCAGATTTAAGCCAACAATAAAGCCCGTGGCCGATTCTGCCAGCAAAGCCATTGCCGCGGCATGCACACTGCCAATGTGATTCTGCACTTTTTTATAGTTTAGTTGCCTGAAAGTGACTGTAGAAAAGTCGGTAGACACAATCTCCACCCGCGCAGTGCCCGCCAGCTTAACTTTATAACGGAACATCCATGTTAGCAGGCGGCTGCTCAGCCAGGCAGGGTAATGATTTACTTTTTCGGCATAGCGCCTTAAGGGATTACTCGACATAAAAACGGCTCAACTGGTTAGACCAGAAGAGCCTACGTTTTCTTAGCGCACAAATCAAGAGCAAGCCACGCATAAAAACGGCCGAGGATCTTACAATGGTCGGCCGTAATTAGTATCAATAGCTTATAGCCGCCAGGCGCAAAATGCGACTGGCAACTTTGTTGAGCAAGGAGGCGTATTAATTGGCTAACGTGTAGTTAACGCCGAAGAATAACGTACGCCCACGCGGACCTACTGGCCATGCTTCTTGTGTGGCAAAAGGTATTTCATCAGTCAGGTTATTAATACCACCGAACACAGCAAGACCATCGTCAAGCTGATAGCTCACGTTTACGTCATGAATAACGGTGCTCCCGAAGAAACCGCTTCCTGCGCCAAAGAGTTGCTCGTAGTCGTTAATTCCAAGCGCTTCTTCCATTTCACGATAAGCCTGGCGGCTTTGATAAGTGGTTTGGAAGGCCATACTCAGATCGCCACGGCTCCAGCTTAGCTCAATGTTGCCGGCTGTTTTCGGAGTACGAATTTCTTCAATACCAATATCAACGTCTGCGGGATCCGTAGGGTTGAAGTATTCATTCAGCTTATTCTGACGAGTACCCACAACGCTGATCCCAAAGTCGTTTGCATCGACGCTAAAGGTATAGTTAACCGACACGTCATAACCTTCGGCTTCAACCGCAGCAAAGTTAATCTGCCCAGTGGTCAGGCTGTTAAGGCCACCATCGCCACGACGGGTAAACTGATCACAGAATCCCAGGCCAGGATAGTTTGCTGAGTCGTAACAACCATTGAGAATATCAGACGAGCCCACAGCCGAGATAGCATCTTCGATTTCCACGCTCCAGTAATCCACCGACAGAGTTAAGCCTTCGATGAATGTGGGGCGGTAAACCGTACCAATGGTGACGGTTTCTGCGGTCTCAACATCCAGATCAGGGTTACCGCCTGACGTACCAGAGAATCGTGCGGTTAATGGGTTAACCCATATGTAGTTACCGTCACCATCAACAATGTCATCCAGTGGCACACCGGCAGCCTGTAGTCCGGCTACACAGTTATCTACACGTGATGAGGTACCTGCGCCAATATTAGCCGGGTCGCAAGGATCAAGGTTTAGGTTAACGGTAATTGGCAACTGTGGATCAAACAGTTCAGAAATGTTTGGCGCTCTCACCGCTTCCGAGTAAGTACCGCGAATATTCAGCTCTTCAACCGGGCTGTAAGACAAGCCTACTTTCCAGGTAGTCGCCTGACCCAGAGTGGAGTAGTCCGCTACGCGAACCGCACCATCGACGGTAAATTCGTAGGCGAATTCTCTGTCCATAAAGATTGGCAAACGAACTTCCAGGAAGGCATCCATCACGTCGTATTCACCAGCTGTATTGAACTGTTGCACATTATCAATACCGGTCAGGAAGTAAAGCCAGGGCGACACTTCATTCACCTGCTGACCTGCCGTGTAAGACGTACCCTCTGGCAAAATACCGCGAGCCAGTGGGTCCAGACGGTTATCGCTGGACTCTTCACGGTACTCAATACCTGCAGCATAGCCCAATGGACCATCCAGTACGCTTTCGAATACTTCAAACTGACCCACACCGGTTAGGTTAATGACAGTTTGTTCAATGGTCAGCTTATCTTCCATTCTGGCAGTAATAAAGTCCTGGGCGGCCTGACTGGCGGCGAAGGTACCAAAAGGATTGAGCGGCGCACACTGACCATCGCCAGGGGTAAAGGTATAGTAACGGTCACTGTAGTAGTTGCCGTTTGCGTAATTATTGCCTGCCACGAAGTAATCGATTTCGTAGGCGGCATTCGGGTCTAAATCTGAACGACACACCACATTACCATCGGCATCAGTGGTTGCATCCATCGCAGCAAATACCCGGTCTGTCATTTGCTCAGAGTATTCTGTGGTATTGGTAAAACGACCGTAGTTGACGGAAAACTCCAGTGAGTGATCATAGGCATAATCCCAGGTAAAACCACCAACAAAGCGCTGAGTTTCCCGGGTGTAAGTGGTTTCGTCATCATCCCAGCCAATGGCATCCTGGGTAATTAACAAACCACCAGTCTGGTCGACTACCGCCGATAGTTCTGATGGAATAAACGGGTTATCCGGCAGAATAAACAGCGTATCGTAGTAGGAGTCATACTCTGCGTAAAAATTCGTTTCAGCTTTTACATATTTAGCTTCGAAAAACGCATTCAATTCATCGGTTATCTGATAATTACCATTGAGGTTAACGATGGTTTTATCCGTATTTGGCATCAGGGTGTCGTTGTCAAAATTAAATTTGGCGCCGTCACCACCACTACTTAATAACCCATCGTAAATTGGGCCATCACTGTTAACGCTAACGGTGCCATCGGGATTAGTAATCCAGCACCCGGCAAGATAACCTACACGACCACCCTGAGATTCCTGACAGTCAGGCACGCCATTATTGTTGATATCGACATAGGTTACATCACGGCCACCAAAGGTAGGCGCGATGGAACCTTCATTTGATGTTAGCCAGTATCTAACATCACTGGCAAGCTGCAGCTGTGTATCACCATTAGGGTTAGCTACGATAGAGGAAAGTCCATTGTTTCTGGACCAGTCACGGTCGCCATGTAGCAGCTCTTCTTCGGTTTCATAGGACAGGGTCAATACAATGTTACCCTTGTCATCATCAAAGTTTTTACCGAAGGCTGCGTCTAATGCATAGGAGTCGCCGCCAGATTCTTGTGGCAGTGCCCCGGTGGCATTTATTTGTACGCCTTCAAAATCGTCTTTCAGAATAAAGTTAACTACACCCGTTACCGCATCGGCACCATATACTGCCGAGGCACCACCAGTGGTAACTTCTACCCGTTCAACCAGAGCACGTGGAATTGTACCAATATCAACAGCAGACGTGCCTCGGAAACCTGCCACGTGACGACGACCATTGACCAGTGTTAACGTTCTTTCGCCGCCCAGACCGCGAAGGTTCAATGCGTTTGCACCAGTATCTGAGTTTTCGGCTGTTTGTGATGAAATCAATGCCGGAATATCGTTAACCACATCAGCCAGGTTAAGTTCACCGGACATTGCGATATCTTTACTGTCCAGTGACTGAACAGGCACAGAAGACAGTACATTAGGATCAGTTGGGATCCGGGAGCCGGTGATGTTAATCACCTCAACGGCTTTAAGATCTTCTTCCGTTTCCTGTGCAGAAGTATGGTTCGAATACCCAGCGCTTAATGCTGCCGCTATACATAACGAAATTGCTGAACGTTTATTATTGTGTTGATGTGTGCTTTTACCCATAGTGGTTCCTCAACGACCTATTTTAATTATGCTTTTAGAATCACAAACGAGTAGCGCAGCATACTTTGTACCATATTATCGAAAACACCGGAGGAGATTGATATCGGTGAAATTTTGAGGAAATTACCCGTTAGCTATGGAACAAGATCAAGCGGAATGCACCAATAAAACAGGAGTTCTGCACCAAAACAATGCAACAGCACGCCAAAATAAGCACTTCATGCTATATTTTGTTAGTTTAATCGAAATAATGACTGCATTGATCAAGAATGTCTGGTCTTAAGCTGCTTTTTAGTGCATTGAGGCCCTGATCAAACTTTTGCCATGTCCCAATACCATTTCGGTTGACGGGCAATCTCACCTGCTCACTACTGGCAGTATGAACCGCTCTGTCGGCAGAGTGAAAGTTGAGACAAGCCGACTCATACTCTAAGCCGATATGCCGAAAGATACGCCTAAGTTCCTGTTCAGGTGAAGCCACCAGTTCTTCGTACTGCACGTTAAGCACCCGGCCAGGCAATACAGACTGCCAGTGTGCCATAAGATCGACGTACTCATTGTAGGCAGCACCGATATGCGCCAGCCGATAGCTGAAATCCACACCCGACTGAAAATACTGCTTATACAGACTCCAGCCACAATCGAGTGGATTACGTCGCATATCGATAATAACAGCGTGAGGTAAGAGCTTGTGGATCAGACCTGTATAGCGAAAATTAAAGGGCTGTTTATCGAGATAAAAAGGACAGTGCTGCTGACGAAATAATTGCCCCTCCTCAATATAGGCACTGCCAAACGAGGTCAGTTCAGTTGCTGACAACTGCTCCAGTGAATCATTCAGGCTAGCGTTATAATGTTGCCTGACATAGCGCTGCATGCGACGCTCGATGGCGGGCAGGGTTGGTTGCTCCAGCGTTCCCTCTATCTGGCTGTGGCTGGCTAACATCTGTTCCAGAAGCGTAGACCCCGACCGCGGTAATCCAACAATGAATACAGGGGTGAGCTGGTTAGCACTGTATTCGGCCTGTACTGATAGCGCCGTTGGAGTGTAGGCCTGACGCAATGCTGAAAACTCTCGGGTCATGGCTTCCGGGTGATATTGAGGGGGAGCTTTGCAAGTGTTCGCCTGGTTATAAAGCGACAGGGTATGCGCAAAGTCGTTGCCTTGTTCGCTTATTTTCGCGGCAGTAAAAAGGGCCTGACACCGAACAAAATCCGGCAAATCAGATTTTATGAGACTGGCCAGTTGTTGTTTCTCACCGTGTGTGAAAGTGTAATTTTTGAAATCGGCCAGTGCCCACCAAGCCTCGCTATTCTGTGGATTAGATTTCAAGCTTGCTCTTAAACTGGCAATACTTTCCTGCCGGCGCCCCAGAATTCGTAACGCCTGCCCACGAATCTGCTCCACCTGACTCTGCCTTGCCTGATTATCAGAGGTATAACTAAGGGCTTGCTCACACTGCTGAAGCAATTCGGTGTACTGGCCATATTTCAACAATAAACAAAGCAAAGCCCAGTGTGCCTCGAAACCAGGGTCCAGCATGGTTAAAACCTGACAGGCATTAATTGCCAATATATACCGTCCCGCGCTGACATAACTGTCTGACAGCAATTTACGCAAGGAGGCATTCGCCGGCAACTGCGTAACCGCCGACGCCAGGATATCGATACTTTGTTCCGGCTGTTGTTCAGCTAACGCAATACTCGCCAACGTAAAACACGCCCTGGGATGAGATGGGTAATCTTCAAGCATTTTTCTGGCGAGTTGCTGAGCATCCTTGCGCTGCCCTTTTTGCATACAAAGCTGAATACCATGAAATTGCTGCTGCAGTGGGTCGACCCGCTCAGCGTGGTGAGCAACCTGTACTGCTTCACTCACATAACCGGCTTCAAACAGGCCTCTGCTGAACAACAGCCATCCCTCATAGCAATCAGGGTATTGACGCACCAGTGTGTATAGCAGTTTGACGGCTTCGGCAGGCTCACCAGCAGCAATGTGGCCTTTAGCCTGAGATAGTAGCCGCTGTAGTGTAGCTTGCTGCATGGAGGCATATCCTGACATATTGCGCTGTGACGATAATGGCGAAAAAGACTATCAGCTAACTTTTTACGGCGCAAGAAAGGCATACCAGTGATAGCGCTGAACCCAGAGCGTGAATTCTCAGGTAGCACTTACAAAACGAATGTGAAACGAATTAAACAGACAATCGCTGAGCGACATTGACGCCGTCGCTAACCCCTTGGGGCTGCTGAAAACTATTATTTTTGATTTTAAAACTTCTCTGAATGAGAAATTGGAGCGGGAAACGAGATTCGAACTCGCGACCCCAACCTTGGCAAGGTTGTGCTCTACCAACTGAGCTATTCCCGCTTAAGAGTGGCACTTCGTTTGAAGTGGTGCGCATTTTACAAAATTATTTTGCCAGTGCAACACCTATTTTCATTTTTTTGCGTTTTTTTGTCTGAATGCTTAAATACTAAACACTTTCTCACGATAGAACTGCATTTCGGCGATAGATTCACGAATATCATCCAGAGCCTGATGAGTGCCCTGCTTGGTAAATCCATCAAGCGCTTCCGGTTTCCAGCGACGAACCAACTCTTTAATGGTACTGACATCCACATTACGATAATGGAAATACGCTTCCAGCTCAGGCATGTATTTCACCATGAAGCGTCGATCCTGACCTATAGTGTTGCCACACAAAGGCGATTTGCCGGCATCGACGTATTGGGCTAAAAAGGCAATGGTTTGCTTCGCCGCGACATCTTCATCAAACTCACTGTCACGACAACGCTGAGTAAGGCCACTCTCGCCGTGTACCCGGGTACACCACTCGTCCATGTCATCAAGAATTGCATCGCTCTGGTGCACGGCAATCACCGGCCCTTCGGCAATAACGTTTAGCTGGGGGTCCGTCACAATAGTGGCAATTTCCAGTACTTTACAGGTTTCAGGGTCCAGACCGGTCATTTCCATATCGATCCACACCAGGTTGTCATTGTTTTTTGCCATTAACCTTGCCTATTTTCTCTCAAGAGGTGACACATAAAGTGCACAAAAGGTATCATGCACAGCCTAAAACGCAAACTTCGAGAACGGCGTGGCTAAGAAACCCAAATTATCCCATCGACAAAAGCGACAGGTCGCGGCAAACCGCCAGAAACGCCTGTCTCGCAAACAGCAATCATCACCTGATTTATCCTCTTTGCTGGCTGGCCGGGTAATTGGTCGTTTTGGTAAACAAGCCAATGTTCAGGACACCGAAGGCAACGTGGTTCGTTGCCATATTCGTCGCACCATCGAGTCGGTAGTGTGCGGCGATGAGGTGCTGTTTGCCCGTTCTGAAGTCCCCGACGAAAATATAGGCGGGGTTATTGAAATTGTACAGGATCGGCGCACCGTGCTGACCCGCCCGGATTTTTATGATGGCGTTAAACCCATTGCTGCTAATATCGACCAGATTATCGTGGTGTCATCAGTAAAGCCGGAATTATCGCTGAACATTATCGACCGCTATCTGGTGGCCTGTGAAGACACCGACATCAAGCCCTTACTGGTGCTTAATAAAGTCGAGCTGTTAAGTGACGAAGAACGTGAAACCGTGAGTGCCTCGCTGGCCATCTACCAGGAGCTTGGCTACGAGTTATTGCTTACCAGTTGTAAAAGTGGCGAAGGCATTGCTGAGCTGCATGAACGCTTACGCGATAAAACCAGCGTGTTTGTGGGTCAGTCCGGGGTGGGTAAATCGAGTATCATCAATCAGGTACTGCCCGATGCCGACGAATTAGTGGGTGAAATTTCCGAAAACTCAGGTTTAGGCACACACACCACGACCGCCGCAAAATTATTACCTATTCCTTCTGGCGGGGAGCTGATTGACTCGCCCGGAGTGCGTGAATTTGCCTTATGGCACCTGCCTCAGGAACGCATTACCTGGGGCTTTATAGAATTCAGAGATTACCTGGGCGGCTGTAAGTTTCGCGACTGTAAACACCTCAACGATCCGGGCTGTATCATTCGTCAGGCCGTGGAAGAGGGTAAAATAAATCAGCAGCGCTATGATAACTACCATCGGATCATCGCCGCCATGGCCGAGCAGCGCCCGGCATATGCGAACCGTCTTATATCAAACCCTGATGAACCATAACCTTATGTTGGTATGTTTCCCCGCAAAATCGGCTACAATAGGCACCATTAGGCGCAAATAGCCCTCAGGCTGTGCCAGACAACATGTAATTAGGAGCATTCACTTTGTTGAATTGGTTTAAAGTCAACCTGCAGTATGTACTGCCTAAACACCTTATCTCCCGGTTAGTGGGTAAGCTGGCCGCCGCCGAAGCAGGCGCCCTGACTACCTGGCTAATCAAGCTGTTTATTAAACAGTTTAAGGTCAATATGGACGAGGCAATGTACTCGCAGCCAGAGGACTACCGTACTTTTAATGCTTTCTTTACCCGCCCGTTAAAGCCCGGTGTACGTCCTATTGAGGAGAATGACGACGTGCTGTGTCACTCTGTAGACGGCACCGTCAGCCAGTTTGGTGATATTGTTGGCGAAGATCTTATTCAGGCAAAAGGCCACAAGTTTACCTTATCGGCTTTACTGGGTGGCAACCCGGATCTGGCACAGCCATTTAAAGGTGGTAAGTTTGCCACCATCTATCTGTCGCCCAAGGACTACCACCGTATCCATATGCCCATTGAGGGCAAGCTTACCGACATGGTGTATGTGCCCGGCGATCTGTTTTCCGTGAATCCGCTAACTGCCGAAAATGTACCGGGTTTGTTTGCCCGCAACGAGCGGGTAGTCACCATTTATGATACACCTGTAGGCAAAATGGCCATTGTACTGGTGGGTGCAACCATTGTTGCCAGTATCGATACTGTGTGGGCCGGCACCGTTACCCCGCCAGCCGGTAAACATGTTACTCACTGGCGTTACGAAGGCGACGAAGGCGTTGAGTTGGCCAAAGGCGAAGAGCTTGGTCAGTTTAAGCTGGGCTCAACAATTGTAGTGTGTTTTGAGCCGGATAAGGTCGACTTTGCCGACCTGGCGCTTGAGCAGGTTACCCGGTTAGGCCAGCCTTTTGCGACCAAAACAGTCCCTGCCGCTGATTAATGGATCCCGTTAAAAAGAGTCTTGTTACCCTTCATCTTGCGGTAGTGCTTTTAGGCGGTACCGGGCTCTTTTCCAAGATCATCCCGCTCAACGCCATCGACATCACGTTGGGGCGAAGTTTGTTTGCCTGTCTGGCCTTGTGCTTATTTGTCAGGGCTGGCAGAGAGCATCTGCGTCTTGAACGCCGCCTCGATTATTTTATTGCCATTGGGCTGGGCGTGCTGATGGCAGCTCACTGGGCGACTTATTTTGCTTCCATGCAGTACGCGGGTGTCTCGGTGGGGATGATTGCCATGTTCACTTTTCCGGTGATTACCGTATTACTCGAGCCACTGTTTGAGAAAACCCGGCTGGCCTGGCAGGACATGCTGAGTGCTCTGGTAGTTGTTATTGGCATAGTATTAATTGTGCCTGAGGTTTCGCTGGATAACGACGTAACACTCGGGGTTGGGCTGGGTGTCATATCGGCGGTCCTGTACGCAGTACGTAACCTGTCCTTAAGAAAGTACTTTTCTCACTACAGTGGTGCCCGTTCTATGGCCTGGCAAACGCTGATTATCGTATTATGTCTGCTACCGTTCAGTGACTTAGCAAACACGCAACAGGATACCAGCGTATGGTTATTGCTGCTGGCGCTGGGTACCGCATTTACCGCGCTGCCTCATGCATTGGTGGCCAATAGTCTGGCTCACCTGCGCGCTAAAACTTTCTCCTTAATCGCCTGTATGCAGCCTTTTTATGGGGTGATTTTTGCCATTATCCTACTTAATGAGTCGCCGGGCTGGCAAACTCTGTTAGGCGGAATTTTAGTGACCTCGGCGTCAATATATGAAACAGTAAACACCCATAAATCAGCATCTGCCACCAATGAGTAATCGTTATGTGGATCTTAGGTCATCGCGGCGCCAGCGCAGCAGCACCTGAAAATACGCTGGCCGCGTTTTCACTGGCCATGACACAACAAGCAACGGGCATCGAACTCGATGTTTATCAGGTCGAAGATGAAATTGTTATTATTCACGACCGCTGGTTAAACCGCACCACCAACGGCAAGGGTATGGTAACCAGCCATCCGCTTTCATATCTACGTAGCCTGGATGCCGGTAATGGTGAGGTGATCCCCTATCTGGCAGAGGTGTTCGAAATTCTGCCCGCAGAGGCCGTGCTCAATGTGGAAATTAAACACCTGAGTAATGTGGATAGCTGGCTGGAAAAAATTCATCAGGGCCTGACTCAGAGCGGTTTCCCGGCTGAAAATCTGATTATCTCTTCATTTAATCACCGTTGGATCCGCCAGATCAAAGCCGCCTGGCCGCAGGTAAACATTGGTGCGCTTACTGCTACCTACCCCGAAAATGGTCTGGGTTTCGCCCACGATCTGGATGCTTTTTCGCTACATATGGCCTTGGATGTAGTGGATGAATTTTATGTGAGAGAAGCCCGCCAGGCAGGTTTAAAAGTACTGGTGTATACCGTGGATTATCCGGAAGATATGCTGATGCTGAAAGCCTGGGGCGTGGATGGGATTTTTACCAACGTGCCGGACTTAGCCCGACAGGTGCTTAGCCCCGGGGAAGAACCTTAGCGGTGATTACTGGCCAGATGCTGAGAAACCACTTTACCTTTACAACAACGGCATTTACGGCATAAGCGTAAATTAAGCCAGTGGCCCAGAATAATCAGGCCGGCACCAAAGGCAATGGTAAAGGGCTCGCCGGACTCACCAAACATGTCTTTAAACCAGTAAATCACTCCTCCACTTAGCAATAGCAGCAGCGGATAGTATTTACCATGGTACCGCACGGCACCGCTGATAAGGGCGACGCTACCGATAAGAATAGACAAGCTTAAAATGGTCCGTTCAAACCAGGTTTGGCCAAACATACTGGAAGCCAGCAATGGCAGCAGCGGGATCGCCAGACAATGCAAAGCACACAGGCTCGAGATCCAGATCCCAAGCCGGTCTAAAAATGTTGGATTGTCGATGGGTGATTGCATAACTACCTTACCTTCAGCTGATGTTATAATATAACATCCCTGAGTTTTTTCAAGATCCCATCAACGATCTTCATGCAAATAGCGGCAAAAAACGACGAATGACATGGGTTATTAGCTTAAAACCTTTCCGGCGGGGATTGCTTAGTTAGGCGCAGCAGCACTTGCCTGAGCGCTGTTGGCGTACTCGCGTTGTGGCACAACTGGTTTATCAAAATAGTCGTGCATCGATTTCAGCGCGTAGTGTTGTGCCGGAAGATCAGCCAGTTTGTTCTGCAGAAACTCGATAGTACCCGGGTGGGGATGAGCAATAATAATCACTTTTGAGTGCTTACGGGTTAGCGCCATCGCCCGCTGCCACTGTTCATTCATAAAGGCTTCGGTTTGTTCATGATCCAAAAAAACGTGACGTCTGGCATTGGGGATCTGCTTTTCACGGGCCACCTGCTGTGCCACAGTGAAGCGGGTAGTGCGACTATCAACAAAAAACAACCCGGTATGTTTAATCACGTTCATCAGCGGTTGTAGTGCCTGGCCCGAGGCAGTGAGCACACTGCCCATGTGATTGTTAACGCCAATAGCATAAGGTACTGAGGCAAGAGCAGCCTCGAAGGTCGCGGTAATCTCGTTGGCATACATCGAAGAGGTGATGGCCCCGGGTCCCAGCGGTTTGTCGGATTGCGCTTCCATTGGCAGATGCAGCATTACATCACGGGACTGGGCATGGGCCCGTTCGGCAAAGGCCTGGCCCTGCGGTGTATGAGGCAAAATGGAAAAAGTCACTGATTCAGGCAATGCAAATGCCCGTTCGTCGGTGGCACGATAGCCCATATCATCAATAATGATATAAAGTTCTGCAGGTGCCTGGGGTGACTGATGCGCGGTTGTAAGGCTGGCAGCCGTGGTTGTCTGGCTAACCAGCATCCCCCACACAATAACGCAATAAATACCGAGCTGTTTCAAGAGCGCACTTAACCCTGATTATTTGTAATTGTTATGGCGGCTAGCATACCAGCCGGGTTCACAATTACCAATATCAACCACCTTATCGGTATCCATACCGGTCTGGCTGAGGCGATACGAAAAGGCTAAATATCCAGCCACTGTAACGGGTTAAGTGCTTTGCCCTTATGGCGTATCTCAAAATATAAATTCGGTGACGACTGACCGCCACTCTGACCCAGTAATGCCACGGTCTCGCCTTTAGCCACCGCATCACCGGCCGAGCGAAGCAGTGCCTGATTGTGTCCGTAAACCGACATATAACCATCACCATGTTCGATAATAGTCACCAGACCGAAGCCTCTCAGCCAGTCAGAATAGATTACGCGGCCATGAGCGATGGCTTTTACCGCACTGCCTTCACGGCCATCTATCATGATCCCTTTCCACCGCACCTGGCCCTGACGACGCTTACCAAATAAACGCCGAAGTGTACCGCTGGCAGGTTTTAGTAACTTTCCTTTATCGCCGGATAAGCCGGTTAACTCCTGCGACACCTGGCTGGCCCGCTGAGCACGTTCGATGGCTTCTACCAATGCTTGCTCGGCTTCCCTTAATTGCGCAATCCGGCCTTCTTCGCTGGCAATTTTACTACGCAGCTTTACCAATGTTTGCTGGCGATCCTGTTGACGAGCAACCAGTTCATTTTGCTGACGCTCCTGATCGCTCAGCAACGCGCTTAATTCCTGAGCCTTGACTTGCAACTGGGTATTAACCTGCTCCAGCTCAGTGACGCTCGCCTTAAACTGAGTGATTTCTTTCTGTCGGGCTTCATTAAGGTATTTGTAGTAAGTCAGTACCCGTTCAAAGCGTGCTGCATCCTCCTGGTAAAACACCATTTTGGCATAGTCATAGTTACCCGAGATAAAAGCGGTTCTTAACTGACCACCAAGCAGTTCCTGCTGCTGAGCAATGGCTTGCTCAAGCTCATCACGCCGGCTTTTAAGGCCTTCCTGCTGGTCGCGGTTTTCGGCCAACGCGGTTTTGGTGTTATTGAGTCGCCGGGCCACTGCACCGATATCTTTTTCTGATTGTTCCAGTACTGATTGCAGTTCCCTGGCATCGGCTTTACTACCCTGTAATGCCTGTTGCCGGGCTTTTAATTCTTGCTGTAGCTCCGCCAGCTCCTGTTCGGCGTCATCACTTTGTGCTAAGGCAAAACCAGCAGGCGATAGCCCATACAACAATGCCACCAGCACAAGGCTGGTGGCACAGTTCTTCAGCAACGCGACTACGGGCTGCATATCTCTATTTAAGATTTTAAAGTCATAATGGTTTTGCCGGTCATTTCTTCTGGTTGCTCCACACCCATCAGATGCAACATGGTAGGCGCTACATCGCTGAGTGTGCCGCCTTTACGAGGCTCAGCACTACGACCAAAGTAAATAAACGGTACAGGCTCACTGGTGTGAGCAGTGTGGGCCTGGCCAGACTCGTTATTTACCATTTGTTCTGCGTTACCGTGGTCAGCAGTGATCAGACACTCGCCGCCGGTTTTCTTCAGTGCCTTAACTACACGCCCAATGGATTTATCGACCGCTTCACAGGCTTTAACCGCCGCATCGAAGTCGCCGGTATGGCCCACCATATCGCCGTTGGGATAGTTACAGATGATCACGTCAAACTTGCCAGATTCGATCGCTCCAACCAGTTCGTCGGTGAGTTTTTCTGAGTTCATTTCCGGCTGTAGATCATAAGTAGCTACATCGGGTGATGGAATAAGAATACGCTCTTCGCCGTTGAATTCTTTTTCTACACCGCCAGAGAAGAAAAAGGTAACGTGGGCGTACTTTTCCGTTTCTGAAATACGCAGTTGTGTTTTGCCCTGCTTTTCCAACCACTCGCCGAGCACATTAACCAGCTTTTCGGATGGGAAGGCTACCGGTGCATTGAAGTCAGCCGAGTACTCGGTTAGCATCACAAATGCCGACAGTTCTGGCTTTACTGCCAGCTCAAAACCATCAAAACTCTTATCAACGAACACCTGGGTTAACTGACGTGCACGGTCGGCACGGAAGTTCATAAAGACAATGGCATCGCCATCTTCTACACTCACTCTGTCGCCAATAACAGTAGGTGGCACAAACTCATCGTTTTTGCCTGCCTCATAAGAGGCTTTTAACCCGGCGACCGCCGATTCTGCCGTCGCTTCGCCTTTGCCCTGAGTGATCAGGTCGTAAGCTTTCTGCACCCGATCCCAGCGCTTGTCACGGTCCATGGCAAAATAGCGACCAATGATAGTGGCCGTTTTACCACAGCCTATCTCAGCAAATACCTCATCGGCTTTTTCCAAAGACGCTTCAGCGCTTTGTGGAGGTGTATCACGGCCATCCAGAAAAGCGTGTAAGTAAACTTTTTTCGCACCACGTTGGGCTGCCATTTTCAGCGCGGCAAAGATGTGGTCTTCATGACTGTGAACACCGCCTGGTGAAAGCAGGCCCATAATATGCACGGCTTTGTCTTTACTTACCGCCTCATCAATGGCTTTTACCAGCGCCGGATTGTGCTCAAATTCGCCGTCGGCAATGGATTTGGTGACTTTGGTAAAGTCCTGATACACCACGCGGCCAGCGCCGAGGTTTACATGGCCTACTTCAGAGTTACCCATTTGCCCTTCGGGTAAACCCACATCCAGCCCGGAACCGCTGATTAGCGTATTTGGGTACTCTTTGGTTAAAGCATCCAGATTTGGCGTATTCGCGGCCAGGATGGCATTTTGATCTGCATCCTCACGATATCCCCAGCCATCGAGTACGATTAGTGCCAGTGTCTTCTTGGATTGCGTCATGGGTTCTCCTGTAAATTTTCGTTGCCCTTATCAGGCGATGCTGTTCGGGTTAGTTATCCGCTTGCCCGGCTTATTATTAGGTACCGATATTGTCAGGCTTTGGATTGTTCCGTAGGGCGAGGCATACATTTATATTACCAAACCCGAGGTGGGATTGAAGAGCAGATGTTGAAAAATAACTCAATCAGTTTAATTGAGAATGTGAATTAACCAACCAAACTACAGTAATTTAGCGCGCTTGGCGTTGTATTAACTGGGCTTGCGCAGCGCAAAGCTGGTTTCTGTTGTTTTTTTCTATATACTTTGCACTCTTTTTTTAACAAACCGATGCATTGGGAAGACGTAATGGATCAACTCATCGAATTTGCCAGCAATAACATTATTCTGGCGGGTATCTGGCTGGCGCTGGTTATTATGCTGATTTACAGCTATGTTAGCGGCCTGATTTCCTCTGTCAAAGAAGTCAGTGTGCACGAAATGACATTGCTGATTAACCGTGAAGATGCAGTGGTTCTTGACACCCGCCCTGCCAACGACTTTAAGACAGGTCATATCACCGGTGCCCGGCAGATTAAGCCGGAAGAGGTTCGTGAAAAGAACTTCAGCAAGCTTGAAAAATACAAAGACACGCCCATTATTGTTGTTTGTGCCATGGGTAACAGCGCACGTGGCGTAGCTGCTGCAATGACAAAATACGGTTTCAGTAAAGTAAATGTACTGAAAGGCGGCATGAACGCCTGGTCTCAGGCCGGCTTACCCGTTGCTAAATAATCAATCAAAAGGCCGCTATTGTGAGTAAAGTTGAAATCTACACCAAAGCTTATTGCCCCTTTTGCACCCGGGCAAAAGCCCTGCTCCAGCAAAAAGGTGTTGAATACACTGAGTACGCCATCGACGCCGAGCCTGCTTTGCGCGATGTTATGATCGAGCGCGCAAATGGCGGTTACACAGTGCCGCAAATATTCATTAACGACCAACACATTGGTGGTTGTGATGATATGTTTGCGCTGGAAAGACAGCAAGAACTCGATCCACTGCTGGCCAGCTAATTATTCTTATAAAATTTAAAATTACATTTAGGTAAAAACATGTCTGAAGAAAACCAAAGCAATCAAGAAAACGCCGCTGCCGGCCAGGCTCAAGCACCACAATTCAACATCCAGCGTATCTACACAAAAGACATCTCTTTTGAGTCACCTAATGCACCGGGTATCTTCACCAAAGAGTGGAAGCCAGAAATCAAACTGGACATCGATACCTCTACTGACAAACTGGATGGCAACCTGTTTGAAGTAGTTCTGTCGGTTACCGTTACAGCTACTATGGGCGAAGAAACTGCATTCTTGTGTGAAGTAGAGCAAGCCGGTATTTTCATGATTGGTGACATGCCAGAGCAAAACAAAGCGCACATGCTGGGTTCGTTCTGTCCGAACACGCTGTTCCCTTATGCTCGTGAAACCATTTCTAACCTGGTTAATCGCGGTACCTTCCCGCCGTTAAACCTTGCGCCGGTAAACTTTGACGCGATCTTTGCTGCTTACATGCAAAAGCGCGCTCAGGAAGCACAAGCTTCTCAGCAACAACTGGACGCCTAAGACGCCCATGAATGATGCGTCGGTTACCGTTTTAGGGGCAGGGTCATACGGCACTGCTCTGGCTATTTGTTTAGCTCGAAATAATACGCCCACCGTGCTGTGGGGCAGAGACTCCAAACAATTATCCGTTATGGCTGACAGCCACCAAAATGAACGGTACCTACCCGGTGCATCTTTTCCAGATGCGCTCTCGGTTGAGAGCGATTTGGCTACTGCTGTTGCGCAAAGTCGCGATATTCTGGTTGTGGTACCAAGTCATGCATTTAAAGGCATGCTGGAGCAATTAGCGCCATTACTGCATGACTCCCAGCGAATCGTGTGGGCCACCAAAGGCCTTGAGCCCGGCAGTGGTCGTCTGCTAAAAGAAGTCGCACTGGAAGTACTGGGTGACAAGTACCCGCTGGCGGTGCTATCCGGACCGACTTTCGCAAAAGAAATGGCGGCGGGCTTGCCCACGGCTATTTCCCTGTCTTCCACTGACGATGAATTTATCGACGCCATGGCAGCTAAACTGCATTGCGCCCGTTCATTCCGGGTTTATAAAAACCCTGACTTTACCGGTGTGCAACTTGGCGGTGCGGTAAAGAACGTGATTGCCATTGGCGCCGGACTGGCCGATGGGCTGGGCTTTGGTGCTAATGCCCGAACAGCTCTGATTACCCGCGGACTGGCTGAACTTACCCGGTTAGGCGTGCAGGCCGGCGCACAACCAGAAACCTTCATGGGCATGGCCGGGTTGGGCGATCTGGTGCTTACCTGTACCGACAACCAATCCCGTAACCGCCGTTTTGGTCTTGCGCTAGGTAAAGGCACTTCGGTGGACAACGCCATGGAGGAAATTGGTCAGGTAGTAGAAGGTTACCGTAACACCGAAGAAGTGGTTATTCTGGCCCGTAAGCTGGGCGTGGAAATGCCCATTTGCGAGCAGATTTACGCCGTACTTTACGAAGGTAAATCGCCTAAAGACGCCGCCCTGGCCTTATTAGGCAGAGAGCTAAAATCTGAATAACAAGCTAAGGCTTGTTATTCATACCGGAATTGCAAAGCAATATCCGGTAGCCCCTTAAATTATCTGATGAACTAAATAAGCCATAGCCAGTTATGCACTTGTTAGCGCGCACCATCGTAGCCAAATTGCCGCCAGGACTCATACACAAATACCGATACCGCATTCGATAAGTTCATGCTGCGACTGTCTGGCAGCATAGGAATACGCACCCGTTGCCCGGGCGGTAACGAGTCGATGATGTCATCGGGTAATCCGCGGGTTTCCGGCCCGAACAATAGCGCGTCGCCCTTTTTGTATTGCACATCAGAATGAAACGCTTTGCCTTTGGTGGTACAGGCAAATACCCGAACTGGCTGGCGCTCGGCCAGATAGGCTTCAAAACTTGCATAGCGTTTTACGTCGGCAAACTCGTGATAGTCCAAGCCCGCGCGGCGTACCCGTTTATCATCCCAGTCAAAACCCAGTGGCTCAATAAGGTGTAACGCATAACCGGTATTCGCGCACAAACGGATAATATTGCCGGTATTGGGTGGAATTTCAGGTTGATATAACACGATGTCTAGCATGTTGGTTCACTCTTCGCCAAGTCAGGCGGCATTATGAGAGGTTTCGGTCAACCGGTCAAAATTCGCCGCTAAAGAAGTCGAATATACGTTTCATTACCGGTTGGCGAATGGCATCGGTTTCAATCAGAATTTCATGGCGTGCACCCTCTACCAGAATATATTCGGCATGAGGCATGGTCGCTACTACCCGTTGCTGGCGCTTATTGTCTACCACGGTATCGTCTCCGGCACCGAAAACCAACACAGGCAGAGTAATTTGCTGCGCGTGTTGTTCCACCTGCCACATGGCGGCACTCGCCGCGGCAAGCCATTGCGGTGTTACTCCGCCTAGCTGAATCTCGGGCTGTTCAGCGTACAGGTTTCTGAATAACTGGTAGCGTATCTTACTACCAGTGAGGCGGTTAACCGTAAAATCATCGGCATGATAATCGCGCTGACCAAAGAAATAGCCCGAGCTCCCCGGCAGCAGCCAGTTAGCACAGAGATTAAGCCCGATTAAGGCTTTTGCCAGCCACTCGGGTAAAGCCGGCCGAATACCAAACATCGGTGAGCCAAACACCACCCGGTTAAACTGGGTGGGCCGTTGCAGGATGGTTAGAGCGCCAATAGCTGAGCCCATGGAATGGCAGAGCAGATTTAGCGGTCCTCGCTGGTGTGGCGTAACAATCTCATCGATAAAATGGCACATGTCATCCACATAGTGCTGAAAGTCGTCGATGTATCCCTGGTGGGGATTAACCGTCATACGGCCAGACAGCCCCTGCCCCCGGTGGTCCAGCACAAATACCGCAAAACCGTTACGGTAAAGCTCATAAATCACTTCTTTATACTTAAGCAGTGACTCAATTCGGCCAGAGCTGATAAGCACCGATTGGTTAGCTTGCTCAGGAACACAGTAGGCATAACTTACTCTGATATCGCCGTTTCCCTGAAAGCTTCCCAGGGTCACATGCTCCTGCCAGAACGGCGCAATGTAATCTGAGAATTGTTGTTCTAACCGGGATTCGGTACACAGGTACCAGTTATGCTCTGTCATAGAATTTACAGCGATGTTGCCAAATGCTGTTCAGCTTGAATTAATCCCCCCTTGATGGCAACGTAAATTTGGTTATGACTACATTCACGAAAAAGGAAAGTTGAATGAACAGAGCAATCAGGATGCTGGGGATAGGCGCGTTAATAGCGCTTTGTAGCACTGCATGGGCGGCCACCCAACCGCCGCGACAAGCCCCCACAATGTCTGCTGATGATATTGAGCTGGCCGAATCCAATTTAATTGTACGTATTGATCCCAAATACCCATCTCAGGCCGCCCGCGACGGCCAGGAAGGCTGGGTTATACTGTCTTACAACATCGATAAGAATGGCAGCGTTACCGATATTATTGCACTCGACGCCAGCCCGAAAAGTATCTTCGACGGCGAGGCTCGCAGAGCATTGGCCAAATGGCGCTATAAACCAGCCGTTAAAGGCGGCAAAGCTCAGGCTGTGCAAGGGGTAATGGTGTTGCTGGAGTTTAGCCTCAGCGACTAATTGCCGATTACTTGCCGTAATCCGGTACCAAACGCTGATGTCCAGCATCGCTGAACAAGGGTGAAGTGACCACCAGATCGGCGGTAGCCGGGGTACAGGCCACCGGTACATTCCATACTGAACACAATCTCAGCAACGCCTTAACATCCGGGTCGTGAGGCGCCGGATTAAGCGGATCCCAAAAGAAAAACAGCGCGTCGAGCTTGTTCTCTGCAATCAGCGCCCCGATTTGCTGATCCCCGCCGAGCGGCCCGCTTTTATAACGATGCACTTTCAGGCCGGTTTCATCACTGATTAATTTCCCCGTTGTGCCAGTGGCAACCAGATTAAACGGAGCCAGTAACGCCTTGTGATGCTTGACCCATTGGAGTAATTCGGCTTTTTTATGGTCGTGGGCGACCAGAGCAACAGTGCGGGCTGTCATGGGATATCCTGTTTTTATTTGTATGATTTTTGGCGAACTATGGCAAATCCTGCTACATCCGGCAAGAAATACAACATAAATTGTTGAAAAACCTTATAGGCATTCATTTCTTTTAAATATTTATACAAAATTATTGCATAAATATGCCAGGATTGTATCATTAGCAGCAATTAAGATTCCGCACATCGTTAATGCCTGACTAAACTATCAGTGTAGCGGAAGAAAATGACAGGATTAGGACATGAATATTAAAACCAACCGGCATCTCCCTGCGGTTGCTTTATCACAGTTTAGCTCTCCCCTGGCTGGCTACACTATGCAGTGCCTGTGGCGACGATGGAGTACATCAACGCCGAAGAAGTAATGCACTAGTATGCGTAGCGCACTTTTTACCTTTGTGGTTTTATCGGCCTGCTCACAAGCACCAACACAAAGGTAAAAAGTGTTTTTTTAATTTTGTAACCCATCAATTTCAAACGATCAGATTATGTTTAACGTAGCAGTGATAGGCGCCAGCGGCTATACCGGGGCGCAGTTAGTAAGTTTAATCAGCGGACATTCACACATGACTTTGCAGCATGTATTAGTGTCTGAGAACAGTCAGGATGCCGGCAAGACAATTGCCCAGCTACACGGTAACCTCGCGCACCTTACCCAACACATACTTGAGCCCTTAGCCCCGCACCGTCTTGCCGAACTGGCAGATTCGATGGATGCGATATTCCTGGCTACCCCGCACGAAGCCAGCCACGACTGGATGGCTGAGTTATCTGCCGGTAAAGCCAAGGTGTTCGATTTGTCTGGCGCATTTCGCCTCAAAGACACCGAAGTGTTTGCCAAACACTATGGTTTTGCACACACCTCGCAGGATTGCCTGGCCCAGGCGGTCTATGGCCTTGCCGAATATAATGCCGATACCATTAAACAAGCCAGTATTGTTGCTGTGCCCGGCTGTTACCCTACGGCCTCATTGCTGGCGTTAAAGCCATTACACAATGCTGGATTGCTGGATGAAAGTGTTCGTCCGATCATCAATGCGGTATCGGGTGTCAGTGGCGCCGGTCGTAAAGCTAACCTTGGCACCAGTTTCTATGAAGTGAGTCTGCAGGCTTATGGGGTGCTGGGACATCGGCATACGCCGGAAATCGAACTCCACCTGGGTACGCCGGTCATCTTTACGCCGCACCTGGGTAATTTTAAACGTGGGATTCTGGCCACGGTTACCGTTAAGCTGACAAGTGGCACCAGCCAATCGACACTGGATAATCTGTATAGCGAAGTGTATGGTGACCAGCCTGTTGTGCGTTTGCGCGAAAGTTTCCCTAAAATTGATGATGTTGCGCATACGCCGTATTGCGATCTGCACTGGAAAGTCGACGAGCAATCAGGTTATGCCGTGATTACCAGTGCCATCGATAACGTGATGAAAGGCGCGGCCTCACAGGCCATGCAGTGTGCCAATTTAGCGCTGGGTTTGCCGGCGACCGAGGGATTAATCAATGGCTGACATATCATCGCCGGTGGTTATAAAAGTGGGTGGCGCTCTGTTGGAAAATCCTCAGATTGCCGGCCAGTTATTGGCTGAGATCAAAACACTGCAAAGCCAGCGTCCGGTAATATTAGTCCATGGCGGTGGCCCGCTGGTCGAAACCTTACTGGCCGCCATGCAACTTACCAGTACCAAGATTGACGGTTTACGGGTGACCCCCGATGAACAAATGCCGTTTGTTTGTGGCGCACTGGCTGGCAGTGCCAATAAAAGTTTATGCGGCCTGGCTATTGGTGCCGGTATCACACCGGTGGGATTGTCTTTGCTGGACGGTGGCATAACCGATTGTAAGGTACTGAATGAAAAGTATGGCGCGGTGGGCGTACCGGCTGCCGGCAAACCAGAGTTGCTTAATCAGCTGCTCAGCGCCGCCTTTCTGCCCGTTATAAGCTCGATTGGCAGCAACGCCGAAGGGCGTTTGCTCAACGTCAATGCCGACCAGGCAGCCACCGTAATAGCCGAACTGATGGGCGGCGATTTGTTGCTGCTGTCAAACGTTGACGGCGTGCTCGATGGCGACAAACAACTGATACATGAACTCGACCAGCCGCGACTTGATGAAGAAGTGGCTAAGGGCGTGATCAAAGACGGCATGTTGGTTAAAGTGGCGGCAGCAATGCAGGCCGCCAACGAACTGGCTAAGCCAGTAACCATTGCAAACTGGTCAGCGCCGCTGACAGCAATATTGGACAATCAAACCGGAACCCGCGTAATTCCGGCCTCCCAGACATCTGGAGTATAAAATGAAGCAGGATTTATTGACGTTTGCTAACTGGACACCAGAGCAAATGCAGGAGCTATTGTCATTAGCGGTACAAATTAAACAGGCGCCACAAGCTTATTCACAGGCGTTGGCGGGCAAGTCTATTGTTGCCCTGTTTGAAAAACCATCGCTACGTACGCGCGTCAGCTTCGATATTGGTATTAACCGTTTAGGCGGACACATGGTTTACTTAGACAGTCAGTCCAACAAGCTGGCTGGTCGTGAGGACTCAGTAGACGTTGCCGCTAACCTGGCTTGCTGGGCAGATGCCATTGTTGCCCGGGTATTTTCTCACAGCACGCTGGAAACCTTTGCCGAAGCGGCCAAGGTACCGGTAATCAACGCGCTGTGCGACAAATACCATCCTTGTCAGGGCCTGGCCGACTACCTCACCCTGTTCGAAAAATTCGGCAGTTGTGAAGGCCTGACCATGGCTTATGTGGGCGATGGCAATAACGTTACCCATTCGCTGCTTATCGTGGGCGCACTGCTGGGTTGTCATCAGGTGGTAGTTACGCCACAAGGGCATGAAGCCGATCCCACAATAGTAGCTCAGGCCAAAGCTATCGCCGCAAAGACCGGCGTAAAAATCATTGAGTCAAATGACGTTGCGGCAGCCAAAGGCGCCAACGTGATTTACACCGATACCTGGTTATCAATGGGCGATGACACGCCACTTGAAACCATTAAAGACAAATTCATGCCGTACCAGGTTAACGAAGCACTTATGGAACTGACCGGCGCAACCCACGTGTTGCACTGTCAGCCAGCTCACCGCGATCTGGAAATTACCGGCAGCCTGATGGACAGCGATGCGTCGTTGTTAATGCAGCAGGCTGAAAACCGGATGCACGGCCAAAACGCTATTTTAACCCATTTACTTGGAGCCTAGTCAGGACACTCATTATGCGCAAAATCAATAAAGTTGTGCTTGCCTATTCAGGCGGTTTAGACACATCAGCCATCATTCCCTGGTTAAAAGAAAACTATGATTGTGAAGTCGTTGCCTTCGCGGCCGATGTTGGTCAGGGTGATGAAGAACTGGAAGGCTTAAAAGAAAAAGCCATCGCCACCGGTGCCAGCGAATGTTACATCGTTGACCTGAAAGAAGAATTCGTTAAAGAATATATCTTCCCAACCATTACCACCGGCGCAATTTACGAAGGTGAGTACCTGCTGGGTACCTCCATGGCCCGCCCGGTTATCGCCAAAGCGCAGGTAGAAATTGCCCGTAAAGTCGGCGCCGATGCGCTGTGCCACGGCTGTACCGGTAAAGGTAACGACCAGGTTCGTTTTGAAGGCGCATTCAACGCGCTGGCCCCTGATTTAGCCGTTATCGCGCCATGGCGCGAGTGGGATATGGTATCCCGTGAAGACCTGCTGGCTTATCTGGCCGAGCGTAATATCAAAACCACCGCATCTGCCACCAAGATTTACAGCCGTGATGCCAACGCCTGGCACATTTCTCACGAAGGCGGCGAGCTGGAAGATCCATGGTGTGAGCCTAGCAAACAGGTCTGGACCATGACCGTTGATCCGGAAGAAGCGCCGGATCAGGCAGAGCGTATCAACCTGAAGTTTAACGAAGGCGCGCTGACTCACGTAAACGGCAAAGAAGTTTCACCGTACGAAGGCCTGGTTGAGCTTAACAATCTGGCTGCCGCCCACGGTGTTGGCCGTATCGACATCGTTGAAAACCGTCTGGTTGGTATGAAGTCGCGTGGTTGTTACGAAACTCCAGGGGGCACAGTACTGCTGAAAGCGTATAAAGCGCTGGAAACCATGGTACTGGACAAAGCTTCACTGAAATACCGCGAACAACTGGCGCTGGAATTCTCTCACGTAATGTATGACGGCCGTTGGTTTACGCCGCTGAGCGACGCCCTGATTGCTGGCGCAGCCTCTTTTGCCAAGTACGTGACCGGTGAAATCGTGGTTAAGCTTTACAAAGGCCAGGCTACAGTGACTCAACGTCAGTCGCCAAACAGCCTGTACTCTGAAGACTTTGCTACCTTTGGTGCCGACGACGTATACGACCAGAAGCACGCTGAAGGCTTTATCCGCCTGTTCAGTTTATCAAGCCGTATCGCGGCCTTGAAAAAACAGGGAGAGTAATCATGGCATTGTGGGGAGGCCGGTTCGCTGCCGGCAGCAGTAACATGTTCCGTCAGGTTAACGACTCATTGCCGTTCGACCAGGCCATGGCCGCGCAGGATATGGAAGGCTCAATCGTATGGTCACGGGCACTGGCGAAAGCCGGCGTGCTGACCAGTGAGGAACAGCAGCAACTCGAAGCTGCACTCAGCGAATTGAAAGCCCAGGCACAAGCCGGTGAAATCGACTTTAACGCCAGCGGCGAAGAAGACATTCACAGCTTTGTCGAAGCAGCCTTGATTGACAAGCTTGGTGATGTGGGGCGCAAGCTGCACACCGGCCGTAGTCGTAATGATCAGGTTGCGACGGATTTCCGCTTGTGGTGCCGTACCCACATTGAGTCCTTAAAAGCAGACGTGACGGCAGTGGTTCGCAGCCTGCTGCATACCGCCAGTCGTCACCAGCAAGCGATTATTCCCGGCTATACGCACTTACAGCGCGCCCAGCCGATTCGCTTCCCACACTGGTGTTTAGCCTATGTGGAAATGTTTAAACGCGACCTGAGCCGCTTAAACGATTTACATGAGCGCATGAATCAGTGCCCGCTGGGTTCTGGTGCGCTGGCAGGAACAACCTATCCTGTTGATCGTCATGAAATCGCCGATCAGCTTGGCTTTAGTGGGCCCTGCTTAAACAGCCTGGATGCGGTATCAGATCGCGACTTCGTGCTGGAGCTGCTATTTACTGCCAGCACCAGCATGATGCACCTGTCGCGTCTGGCTGAAGATTTAATTTTCTATAACTCTGGTGAAGCCGGTTTTCTGCAACTGGGCGACAGCGTGACCTCTGGTTCATCACTGATGCCGCAGAAGAAAAACCCCGATGCACTGGAATTACTGCGCGGCAAATGCGGCCGGGTATTTGGTCATTTGCAGGCGCTGCTGGTCACCATGAAAGGACTGCCTCTGGCGTATAACAAAGATATGCAGGAAGACAAAGAAGGCGCCTTCGATGCCGTGAATCAATGGCATTGCTGTCTGTGTATCGCCTGTGAAGTGCTCGACAGTCTGGCGCTCAACGAAGAACGCTGTCGGATTGCCGCCGCCCAGGGCTATTCAAACGCCACTGAACTGGCCGATTACCTGGTAGGTAAGGGCATCCCGTTCAGAACGGCGCATGATATTTCTGGTCAGGTTGTATTGCTGGCGCTGGAGCAGGATGCGCCGATTGAAGATTTATCGCTGGCACAACTGCAATCAGTGTGCAGTGATATTGACGAAGATGTTTACCCGGTTCTCCAACTCGAATATGGCGTGGATAAGCGCAATATTCTGGGCGGAACCAGTGCTGAAACTGTTACCAAGGCACTGTATGAAGAACTGGAAAAACTGGATAAGTTAGGATAATCACAAATGGTGCTATCGCATCACGAAAGTATTGGGCTATTCAGAAGCTCTGCGCCTTACATCAATGCACACCGGGGCAAAACCTTTGTGCTGATGTTTGGCGGCGAGGCCATTGAAGACGACAACTTCCCCAATATTATTCAGGATATCGCACTGCTGAGCAGTCTGGGCGTGCGTCTGGTGCTGGTGCACGGTGCCCGCCCGCAAATTGATCAGCGAGTGGCTTTGCGCAAAACCGAAGCGCGATTTAGTCACGATGTGCGTATTACCGATAAAGAAACCCTGGAATGCGTCAAAGACGCCGCTGGCTCGGTACGCTGCCATATTGAAGCGTTACTCACCATGGGTTTACCAAACTCGCCTATGCACGGTGCGCATATTCGTGTGTGTACCGGCAATCTGGTGGTTGCCAAGCCCATGGGCGTACTCGACGGCGTGGACTTTGAAAACACCGGTCAGGTGCGCCGTATCGACACCACCGGTATTAACGACCATCTCAATGATGGCTCTATCGTGCTACTGTCGCCAATGGGCTACTCCTCTACCGGCGAAGTGTTTAACCTGTCTCACGAAGATGTGGCAACTCAGGCCGCTATTGCACTGGAAGCCGATAAATTAGTGGTATTTTCCAACTATTCGGGCATTTTTCGTAAAGACGGTAAGCTCATTCGCACCATCGAGCGAAACCTGCTTGAACAGTTACACCGCGACGATGAACTGATGACCGAAGCCACGGCCATTCGCGCACTGACTACCAGCGTGGCAGCGGGCATTCCTCGCGCTCACTGTGTTAGTTATGAAACCGATGGTGCTCTGCTGCAGGAATTATTTACCCGCGACGGTGCCGGTTCACTGGTGATGGAAAACCATTACGAGCAGCTTCGGGAAGCCACCATCGACGACGTCGGCGGCATCCTCAATCTCATCAAACCGCTGGAAGAAAGTGGTGTATTGGTGAAACGTTCCCGGGAACGACTGGAAAACGAAATTCATCAGTTTATTGTGATAGAACGCGACGGCATGATCATCGCCTGTGCCGCGCTTTATCTTTATCCGGATGACGGCTCAGCCGAGCTTGCCTGTGTAGCAACCCACTCCGATTACCGGGGTAAAAACCGTGGCGAGCGTATACTCGATGAAGTTCGCGAGCGCGCCATTGCCGCCGGTATTCAGCGCCTCTTCGTATTAACGACTGTTACCGGTCATTGGTTTCTGGATCAGGGTTTCAAGGCGGCGGATGTTGATGCGCTGCCGGCTCAAAAGAAAGAACTGTATAACTTTCAGCGTAAATCAAAAGTCTATACCCTCGATTTATAGTTGTAGCCTGCACTGTAGCCGGGCTCCCCGGTTGCAGTGGCAGTATCCCGCAAAATCCCCCTCTTTCATATTGTTAAGAGTTCGTTATAATTGGCCCAAACTGGTTAGACCAGAAGGTCATTTATGCTTTCTCCCCACGCTGTCACCATTGAGTGTACAGACGATATTGCTTTATCCGGCTTACTCTATAAGCCATTAAAGACGCCCGTTGCGGCGGTAATGATTGCGCCGGCTACGGGCATCAAACAAGGTTTCTATACCCGCTTTGCCACCTTTTTGGCCGAGCAAGGTATTGCCGTGCTCACCTTTGATAACCGGGGCATTGGAGACTCTCCTAAAACCCGTAAAGTGATGGGCGAAACTCGCTTACAGGACTGGGGCCAGAAAGACATGCCGGCAGCACTGGCATTTTTGCAGCAACACTATCCCGACCAGCCACTGCACCTTATTGGCCACAGTGCCGGCGGTCAGTTGGCAGGACTAATGCCCAACGCCACCGAGTTGACCAGTATCATTACTTACGGCAGTTCATCCGGTTGTTTACGTAATTTTACCGGTGCCTATAAGTACCAGGCACAGTTTTACATGAATGTGTTTATTCCGCTGACCAACGCGTTATTTGGCCGCACTCAGTCACACTGGATGGGTATGGGCGAACCGCTGCCGAAGGGAGTAGGTGCGCAGTGGCGGCGCTGGTGTAACGGCCAGGGCTATGCCAAAACTGAGTTTGGCAGCCATATCCAACAGCAATTTTATGATCAGCTTACCCAGCCGGCATTATGGATACGCGCGGTTGACGACCAAATCTCTCCACAGATCAATATGGAAGATATCCTTACCGTTTATAAAAATCTGAACGTTACACGTAAAGTAATCGAACCTGCGCAGCATGGTCTCGGGCATCTTGGTCATATGCGTTTCTTCTCGAAACACGGACTGCCGTTCTGGCCGGATATTGTGAATTGGATCGTTAAACACTCCTGATCCCAATTCGCATAGAAGTACAAAAAAAGAGGGGGCACTCCATCGCCCCCTGAGGATCAAAAGAAGGGAACAACAAGCGCTTCATCCATCCGGAATGACGCCGTTGTGACACATCTGAAAAGCAATGTGCAATGCATGCCCTAGTGAAGCAAGTGCATTACACTTTAGTACAATCAAGAGCCGTGCCAAACAGACTTTATCTATATTTTACAGATAGTTAATTGAATACAGCTGAAAAACAGGCGGCTAATGGGCGGGTAAATGTTGCAAAACGATAACAGTTTTTACCGACTGCGCGGCTGCGCAGCCGGTAACCGGGCCAGAATCAGATACTGACCCGCTTGTAGGGACGGTATTGTGCGCGCCAGTAGTTTTTCTCAATACTGGCTAACAGGTTGTCGTCAGTTTGCTCCAGTGCCAGTCCTTGCTGCATTGCCACCTTGGCAACATCAAAGGCAATCTGGCGACTCAGGGCCGAGATCTTACGCAGTGGTGGCAACAACTCACCCTCACCGGTATTGGCCAGCGGTGAAGCATTGGCCAGCGCGTTACTGGCGGCCATCAGCATCTCGTCACTGATTAAGCGTGCTTTTGAGGCAATCACGCCCAGGCCAATCCCCGGGAAGATATAACTGTTATTACACTGGGCAACCGGGTAAACATTGCCTTCGTACTCGACAGGCTTAAAGGGGCTGCCGGTCGCAATGACCACTTCACCTTCGGTCCATTCAATCACCTGTTCCGGGCGGGCTTCAACCTGGCGAGACGGATTACTGAGTGGGAATATGATAGGCAGTTCGGTATGTCGTTTCATAGCGCGTACAACATGCTCGGTAAATAAACCTGGCTGACCAGACACACCAATCAGCACATCAGGCTGCGCGCAGTTAACTACATCCAGCAATACCGGATATTCACCGCTGAACGACCACCCGGCAATGTCTTCCTGAGTGTGTTGCAGGCGTTGCTGGAAGTCCCGCAGGCCCTCCTGCCCTTCCATTACCAGTCCGTAACGGTCGACCATAAATATTTGCTTACGCGCCTCTGCATCGCTGAGCCCTTCAGAACACATTTGCTGGATCAGCATTTCGGCAATACCGCACCCGGCTGAGCCTGCGCCTACAAACACCACTTTCAGCTCCGAGAGTTTCGCTTGTTTCATGCGGCATGCTGCCAGAATAGTCCCTAAGGTGACTGCCGCCGTGCCCTGGATATCATCATTAAAGCAGCACACTTCGTTGCGATAACGGTTTAACAGGGGCATTGCGTTGGGCTGTGCGAAGTCTTCAAACTGAATGAGTGCTTCCGGCCAGCGTCGATTAACAGCCCGAATAAACAAATCGAGGAATTCATCATACTCCGCCTGACTAATACGAGGGTGCCGGGCACCCATGTACATTGGGTCATTCAGCAGTTTTTCGTTGTTGGTTCCCACATCCAGCATTACCGGCAAGGTGTAGGCAGGTGAAATACCACCGCAAGCGGTGTACAGGGATAGCTTACCGATAGGGATCCCCATCCCGCCAATACCCTGATCGCCAAGGCCGAGGATGCGCTCTCCGTCGGTTACCACAATGACTTTGACTTTACGTTTAGTCGCGTTGCGGACAATATCATCAATCTGGTCGCGCTCTTCCCAGGAGATAAACAAGCCTCGTGAACTGCGATAAATATCGGAGAATTGTTCACAGGCGTCACCCACGGTAGGGGTGTAAATAATCGGCATCATTTCTTCAATGTGCGACTGGATCAGGCGATAAAACAGGGTTTCGTTGTTATCCTGAATGGCGCGTAAATAAATGTGCTTATTCAGGGGCTCATCGAAGGAGTTATATTGCAGATAAGCCCGTTCCACCTGTTCTTCGATGGTTTCGTAGCGCGGGGGTAACAGACCGGTAAGATTAAAACGGGCCCTCTCTTTAGCGCTGAATGCACTGCCTTTATTCAGTAGAGGGGTTTCCAGCAAAGACGGGCCGGCATGCGGTATATACAAATATCGCTTATCGTCATCAGACATTATTAGTAACCAGTTTCTTATTTTGTTGTTTTAAGTATAGACGTTAGAAGATTTCCTCTACGTCAGGCGTTGAGTCTTCCTGCTCAGCCGGATCCATGACTTCGTCATCTAAGACATACACGGTCGGCTCAGTGCCCCTCAGGAAATACTCGAATAGTGTGGTATGGTCTGTGCGCCGGGTCAACTTCCCACTGGTACGATCAATCCGTACCCGCACGATATCATCTGGTACTGACATGGCTTCTTCCGGCTCGTCCTCGAGCGCCACCTGCATAAAGCGAATCCACGCTGGCTGTGCCGCCATGGCACCGCTCTCGGTGCCCACCATCGCGTTACCCATCCAGCCAAACCGATCCGGATCGCGCTTGGCCAGCGGATTATTATAAGCAGCACGACCCAGCTGCCTGGTCATATCATCAAAACCAACCCAGGCAGTAGCCACCAGGTTGCGGCTAAAACCACTGAACCAAGCATCCCGGGAGTCGTTGGTAGTACCGGTTTTACCGGCCAGATCGGTACGCTGCAGAATGTTTCTTGCCCGCCAGCCAGTACCCTGCCAGTAGGTTTTTTTATTCCAGCTACCATTGGCTCGTACCGCGGTACGCATCATATCGGCAACCAAAAAGGCATTTTGAGGCGAAATCACCTGGGGGGCGGGCACCACTTCATCACTGTCAGTCCGGGCTGGCAGTGACTGGTTTAATTCTGCGGCCAGCAGCGCTTCGATATCCGCTTCCTCGCTGGCCGTCTGCTGTTGCGTAACGTTGTTCTCTTCACAGTTGTTGCAGGCAACCACCGGATTTGTTTGCCACAGCACTTCACCGGTCTCATTCAGTACCCGGTCGATAAAATAAGGTTCGATCAGAAAGCCGCCGTTAGCAATGGTGGCCATGCCACGCACTATTTCCAGCGGCGTATGGGAACTTGAACCCAGCGACACGGTTTCATCGCGGTGAATATCGGCCCTATCGAGGCCAAACCGGGTAAGGTGTTCAATGGTGTTATCCAGCCCTACGCCACGCAGCAAACGTACTGATACCACGTTCTTCGATTTACCCAGTGCTACCCTCATGCGGATAGGACCGTCATATTCCGCCGGTGAGTTTTGCGGACGCCAGGCCACTCCCGTGGCTTCATCCCACTCGTTAATGGGCGCATCGTTAATAATACTGGCCACGGTATAGCCGTTATCGAGCGCCGCGGAATAAACGAAAGGCTTGATGTTTGAGCCCACCTGACGCTTAGCCTGTGTAGCCCGGTTAAACTGGCTTTGGTAGAAACTGTAACCGCCGACAATGGCCTGCACCGCACCGTCATTGGGATCCAATGCCACAAAGGCGCCACTGACCTGTGGCAACTGCGCCAGACGCCACTGATTATCCTGTTCCCTGATGTACACAATGTCGCCAGCATTCACAATATCATAGGCCTCGGAGGGAGGTTGTCCTTGTCGGCTGTCGCTTAAAAACGGCCGGGCCCAGTCCATACCCTCCCATTCAATCACCCGTTCGATGCCGGTGACGTCCCGGGTGGTAAAAGATTGCTCGTCAACACTGATAACAGCTACCGGAAACACAAATCCGAAGGCGCCAGCATTATCCAGTTGGTTAATAAGCGTCTCTTCGGTGACTTCACAGGGCCAGTCAGGGTAGAGTGGCTCACTTTCGCATTCCGTCGATGTCTCTTCCGGGTTCGGTACCGTGCTGTTCTGCTCCTGTGGCCATAAACGTGCCACAGCGCCACGATATCCGTGGCGTTCATCATAATCGTGAAGATTCTGCTTGACCGCATTTTGCGCGGCTTGCTGTAATTCAGACGAGACCGTGGCGTAAACCTGATAACCGCCGGTTTCTGCTTCTTCCTTGCCGTAGAGTGTCACCATTTCTGAATAAATCAGGTCAGCCAGATAAGGGGCATCCAGTTCGATTTCGGCACCGTGTTTTTCAGCTGTCACCGGCGCGCTGGCCGCTTCATCAAATTGCTGACGGGTGATATACCCTTCATCCAGCATACGCAGCAACACGATTCGACGACGCTCTACGGAGCGTTGTGGGCGGCTTACCGGGTTTAATACCGAAGGTGCCTGGGGCAGTCCGGCCAGCGTCGCAATTTGCGCCAGCGTCAGCTCGTCGAGCCGCTTACCGTAATACACCTGAGCGGCAGCACCGAAACCAAACGACCGATGACCCAACTCAACTTTGTTTAAATACAATTCGAAAATCTCGTCTTTGCTGAGCTCAGTTTCCATGTGCAGAGCAATAAAGACTTCCTTAATTTTGCGAATATAGGTTTTTTCCCGGGTTAAGAAGAAGCCCCGGGCCAGCTGTTGTGTCAGGGTACTTGCGCCCTGACTTTTCTCACCGGTCAGGACAAGGTTAATGAAAGCCCGGGTGATGCCGATAGGATCAATACCAAAGTGTTCGTAAAAACGATTGTCCTCGGTGGCCAAAATCGCTTTTTGCAGCAGATCCGGGGCCTGGTCAAGGGTTACCGGTATACGCCGCTTTACACCGTACTGGGAGATGAGCTTGCCGTCATGTGTATAAATGCGCATAGGCGTTTGCAGCCGCACATCCTTGAGGATTGCAACGCTGGGCAGGTCCGGCTTGATATAAAAATATATACCCGTGAGTGCAATACCGCCGAGCAGTGCACCGACAAATCCGAGTAATAAGAAGGTTTTGATGTACTTCACAATAAGAATAAAAGGGCTTTTTTGCCAGAATGACTTATATTTTATACCTAAGTGTATTTATTAGAACCATTAAATGGAAAAATTTTAAGTAACATCTTATGTTAGAAATTTATCGCAAGTAAATGAGACTCAGTTCTGAGGGATCCCCACGAATTTAGCATGTAATCTTGCTCATGCAAGCTTCAGCGGTGAGTTCATCAAGCCAGCGGATCGTCTTTTTCCACTGATGCAGGGTAAATCGCATTGAGGTGTTAAAAGCTCTCAAGCCAAGAAAGTGAAAGGATAGTACGGATTTTGTTTCGGTATTTGCCTGAAAGCGTCGATGCTTGTTACTGACAACTAATAGCATGCCCAACAGTACAGCCACTAACGAAGCCAGTGTGGTAAGCAAGACCAGAACAGTAATGCGTGTCTTGGTTGTGCTGCGATTATTTTCATACCCCAGACCAAAGCGCGTGCTTTTCATATCCCGAAAGCCTTCTTCTATTTGCATGCGCTGGCGATAAATATCGATGACTTGTTTAGATAAGTGACGATGGTAGGGCAATGACGTCGCCAGTAGCCACGGATCTCTTGCGCCATCAGCATATTTCAATGAATTGGTATCCCGTTGGCGCGAGCCATTGGCATTAAACGCTCGTCGACCTTTCGCTTTCTCTTTAACCAACACCAAGGTACAGGCAAAAGGTCGTGACTTGACGATAAGCGCGTTATCAAATCGCTTGGGCCGTGTTGTAGCCTTTAGATAAAGCTCAGCGATAGATTGCCATTCATTACCGCCATCCAGCGAATATGAATGTGGCTTTCGCACACGTCCGACAATATGCCATCTCAATGCCTGCACTTCACGAAACCACGGCGATTTGTAGCCCGCATCAGTGACAATAATGGGCTGGCAGGTATCCGGTAAGAGCGTGTGCAATATCTCTAAAAAGTCTCTATGTGTAGTCGCTTTTGCACTGGCTTTTCTATCATGCACTTCCTGATAAAGGGTAATAGGCCGCCCTTTAACGACAATTGCGGCGCGAAGTAAAAAGTGCTTTTTGCACTTATCCAAATCTGACCAGTCAACGGCAATGACAGGATGTTTACAGGTACAAAATAACCGGCAAATCATTGCATAGATAAACGGTACTTCACGCTGGAGGTGACCATTAGATAACAGCCGGTCAGCCCGCTTAATACGGTGTTTCTCATAGGCATTGGAACGGATACCGCGCCCCATACTGGTCACAGTGGCCGAACCGCTCTCAATCAAGCTTCGCACACAGGCGACAACGGCCTGTTTGCGGGTTTTATGCATTTTATGGCTGACAAAAGAGACAAGATTGTTCAATATAGAGCGTGCATTCATGGTGTTTTCTGTGTTGGTTTTTTTTGGCGAAAGATCTGATCACCAAATGCCATGAATGTTCCCTAACTCTTTGACTTTATTTTACTATTCGTGGGGATAGCTCAGGACTCAGTTGATATGCTAAAATCGCTGTTCAAAAAAAAGCAACCTCCCATTGTCGGACTCGACATTGGCACCCGTTGCATCAAGGCAGTTGTGCTGGAAGGCGCCGAAGGCGACTACATGCTAACCGCGTTTGCCTGCGAGCCAATTATTAAAGAGGCATTCAGAGAGCGAGAGATCACCGACTTCGACGCTGTGAGTGTGGCGCTGCGAAAAGTTCGCCTGGCACTTAAGAATAAAATTAAACCAGTAGCCATTGCCGTAGCCGGCTCATCCGTAATCAGTAAAATAGTTCATATGGAACCTGATCAAACCGACTATGAGCTGGAAGGCCAGATAGAAGTCGAGGCCGACAGCCTGATCCCCTATCCGCTGGAAGAAGTGTACCTGGACTTCGAGGAAGTGGGTATAAGTGAAACTCATTCTGGCAAAGTGGACGTGTTGCTTACCGCCGCCCACCGTGATGTAGTAGATAACCGCTCCACGCTGGTACGTGAACATAGCTTCGATCCGAAAGTGGTGGACGTCGAAACCTACGCTATGGGAAATGCGGTGGATTACTTTTACCCCCATGACGAAGAAGCCCAGCGCATTTGTTGCATTAATATTGGGGCATCACTGTTGCAAGTTTGTATTTGGGACAATGGCAAGACTGTCTATACCAAAGAGCACACTTTCGGCGTTGATTCGCTGCTTCAGGATTTGTCTTTAGTACATATGCTGGACCGCAAAGACACTGAAGAGCAGTTAATCAACAATACACTGCCGAGCAACTGGATTAGCGATACCCTGCCTATTTTTGCGGCAAATCTGCAGCAGCAGATTAATCGTGCCTTACAAATGTACATGAGCACCATGCAGGCTGAGCGCCCGGAAAAAATCGTCGTGACCGGCGCAGGCGCGGTTATACCGGCGCTGGTAGATACCTTGCAGCAGGATCTCGGTATTGAGGTGGAAGTCTTCAATCCATTTACCAATATCAAAATTAGCGACAAGCTAAATACTGAGCAGGTCAAGCAGGTTGCCCCATTACTGGCTATTGCTGCAGGCCTGGCCAGCCGGGGGATGTCAAGATGGCACATGTAAACCTCCTGCCCTGGCGCGAACAACGCCGTCAGCAGCAGAAACAACAGTACATTGTGGTGCTGGCGTTTGTGGCCATCATGACCGGTTTGCTGTTCTGGTTTATTGGCCAGATTATCGATACCCAGATCAGTAATCAAAACTCGCGCAATCAGTATCTGCAAACCCAGATCACCGCCCTGGAAAGTCAGATTGCGGAAATTAAACGCATTAAAGAAAGTAAATCGGCCATCGAGCAACGCATGGCCCTGATTGAACAACTGCAAAGTAGCCGAAACCTGGCCCCTCAGGTGCTCGATGAGCTTGCTCGGATAGTGCCCCAGGGCGTCAGCTTTACATCGCTGCAGCGCACCGGCTCCAGTATTCAGGTACGCGGCACCAGCGAGTCGAATAACCGCCTGGCTGAATTTATGCGCCAGTTGGAAACATCAAAAGTGTTCACTTCCGGCGAACTGTCATCCATCGTGGCAGACACCAGCGCCACTGATGCGGTTAGCGAATTTACCCTGACCTTTTCGATTAGCGAACAGGTTGCCATGGAAAAAGAACAGCAAGAAAGAGGTGGCAAATGAAGCAGTTTGACTTTGCCAAATTAAAAGAGATTAACGACCTCGACTTTGAACAAATTGCCATCTGGCCGTTTGAGGTAAAGACCGTTGTTGCTTTATTCATTGTGATTGTGGTGTCTGGTATCAGCTATTTCGGTATTGTTAGCCCTAAGCTTCCCTTGCTCGATCAGGCTGAAGCCAAGGAAGCCGAGTTAAAAATGCAGTTTCAGGCAAAATATCGACTAGCCGCCAACCTTTCGGCGTACAAACAACAGTTGGCGCAAATCGAAGAAGATTTTTCTTCGATGTTAAAGTCGCTACCCACCCGCAACGAAACGCCCGGATTGTTGGATGATATTACCTATGTAGGCACCAGCGCGGGCCTTACTTTTCGGCTGATAAACTGGGAAAAAGAAATTCCTAAAGAGTTTTACACTGAGCTACCCATTCGCATCGAGGTATCCGGTGGCTATCACAATTTTGGTGAATTCGTGTCTAAAGTGGCCGACTTACCGCGCATAGTGACCATGCACGATTTTGAAGTGCACACTGATCAGAGCGGTTTGCGCTTAAGTCTGCTGGCCAAAACTTACCGCGCCGCCAACACAGAGAACAAGGAGAGTAAGTAATGTCGCAATTTACTCGCCTCCTCGGGATCGCAGTGGTAGCCTTGACCGCATCTGGATGTGCGCCGAATATTGACGATCTGGTGGCTTACACCAACGAAGTCAGACAAAACACCAAACCCAGCATCGAGCCTTACCCGGAATTTGAACAAAAACCGGTGTTCGTCTACGACGCACAAGGATTTCGCAGTCCGTTTGTCCGCCCGAAAGCCAGCCGGGCGCCTGTGGTTGCTCAGGTAAAAGCGAATTGTTTACAGCCAAATGCTAACCGTACCCGTGAGCCTCTTGAAGCCTACGGCATTGATGCGCTGTCACTCACCGGTAGTTTCCGCTCAAACGGTGACACCTGGGTGTTATTTAAAACCAATGACGGCGGGCTTTACCAGGCTAAAAAAGGCAGCCGACTGGGTTTGTTCTTCGGACAAATCATCAGTATTGGCAACGACAAAGTGATTATTGAAGAGCTTGTTCCTGACGGCACTGGCTGCTGGCAGAAGAAAGAAACTACGCTAACGATGAAGTCGTGAGCAGGAGATTATTAGATGTCTAAGCGATATATCTTTAACGAAAGACTAAATCGGCAAACCAAGCGCCGCTACTGGGTAGCCGGCGCCGTGGTCACGTTTTTACTGTTTAATGTAGTTGCCGCTGAGCTCAGAGCTCAGGAATCTCCGCAATTAATTAATCCGAATGCCGAGGCAGAGAAAGTCTTTAAGTCGACCCTGAAAGACATCGACTTCACCCGTGGCGCTAATGGCCTGGCAGTTACCACGCTAACCATGAATAACCGGGATGTGCAACCTCAGGTGATAGAAGCCAACGGTAAGTTAATACTTACACTGCCAGCAACCGAGCTGGCTGAAGATCAATTAATCGAACTGGATGTAACGGCGTTTGGCACGCAGGTAACCACTATCGAGACCTTTCAGGAGAAAGACTCATCACGTATTGAGTTTAATTACGCCGGTAACGTAATGACCAACACAGAACAAGACGGTAAAACCCTGACAGTGACTATCAGCCCTATGAGCCAGGAGCAACTGGCCAAGCTGGAGAAGAGTCAGTATGAAGGTGAGCCAATTTCCCTCGACTTCCAGGACGTCCCGGTTCGTCAGGTATTACAGATTATCGCCAAAGTGAACGGATTTAATCTGGTGACCACCGATACCGTTACCGGTAATGTATCGATTAGCCTGACCGGTGTGCCCTGGGATCAGGCGCTGGATATGATTTTAAAAATTAAAGGGTTAGATAAGCGTCAGGAAGGCAACATATTATTGATCGCGCCCAGCGAAGAACTTTCCCAGCGTGAAACCCAAAAACTGCAGTCAGACCAGCAGGTTGCGCAACTGGCACCGCTAGCTTCCGCCAGCATTACGGTTAACTATGCGAAAGCCGCTGAATTATCGCAGATTCTGAAAGCAGAAGAAGGCGGCGGTGGTATTCTGACCGATCGTGGCACCGTTACGGTAGACAGTCGTACCAATACTATTCTGGTTCGTGATACCCAGGCGTCTATCGATGAAGCTCGCCGGGTCATTGAATCACTGGATATCCCGGTGAAGCAGGTACTCATCGAATCACGCATGGTAACCGTGCGTGATAACGTGGACGAACAGCTTGGCGTGCGCTGGGGTTTCTCTGACCGTCAGGACGACAACGGCGTGTCAGGTTCACTCTCCGGAGCGGAAACTATAGCGGGCGGCAACGTGCCGGCGTTAGGTGATCGCCTGAATGTTAACCTACCGGTGGCCAGTGCCGCAGGCAGTATCGGTTTTCAGATTGCCAGTCTGGCTGATGGCACCATTTTGGACCTCGAATTATCGGCGCTGGAGTCAGAAAACAAAGGTGAAATTATTGCCAGCCCGCGTATCACCGTGGCTAACCAGCAGGAAGCTTACATTGAACAAGGTACAGAAATTCCTTATTCACAAGCCACTTCCAGTGGTGCCACCTCGGTAGAGTTTAAAAAGGCCGTGTTAAGCCTTAAGGTAACGCCGCACATTACCCCGGATAACCGTATCATTCTGGATTTGATAGTTACCCAGGATACCCGTGGTGAAACCGTCCAAACCGCTACTGGTGATGCCGTGGCCATCGATACGCAGGAAATTAAAACCCAGGTACTGGTAGAAAATGGTGAAACCATTGTCCTGGGCGGTATCTTTCAACAGGTTAACAGCAACGATGTGAGTAAAGTGCCGCTGTTTGGCGATTTGCCGGTGGTTGGCGCATTATTCCGCAATAGCTCAACCGTGTATCAAAAACGTGAGCTACTGATTTTCGTAACGCCCAAAATCGTTACTGAAGCACTGTAATTTTTTATGCCTCAGGCGGGAAATCCCTGTCTGAGGCAATAATTTTCGTCTTTTCTCCCCTCAAACTGGCGCTTAATCCTTTGGCTAAGCTTCATTTTTCACGCTTTCGCCCTAATCCCTGCAACAAAACTTGCATAGCGGTCTGAGAAACTGAGATAATCCCGCTCTCGAAATTTTTACGAGGTTTTGTGTATGTGCTTATTAGCGACAAAATAAGCACGTGTGAACGGGTGGTTGAGGAAAACAGAACATTCTGCCCTTAACATAGATAAGTTGTGAAATAAGCAAATATGGCTGAAAAACGTAATATCTTTTTGGTTGGTCCAATGGGAGCAGGTAAAAGTACCATTGGTCGTCACTTAGCAGATGAGTTACACCTCGAGTTCTTCGATTCCGATCAGGAGATTGAACGTCGTTCTGGCGCAGATATTACCTGGATCTTTGATCTCGAAGGTGAAGATGGATTCCGCAAACGCGAAGAAAATGTCATTAATGATTTAACTGACAAACAAGGTATTGTGCTGGCCACTGGCGGCGGTTCTATTATGACCAAAGCAGTGCGTAACCGCCTGTCAGCGCGTGGTATTGTAGTCTATCTGCAAACCACTATCGACAAACAGGTTGCCCGTACCCAGCGCGACAAGCGTCGCCCCTTGTTACAAAAGGATGATCCGGAAAAGGTATTAAGAGACCTCGCTGAACTGCGTAACCCACTGTACGAAGAAGTGGCTGATTACGTGGTAGAAACCGACGATCAGTCTGCGCGAGCCGTTGCTAACCAAATTATAAGCAAGATTGGGTTATAACATTTAAAGGAGCTACAGGCGTGTCAACCTTAACCGTAGAACTTGACGAGCGTAGCTACCCTATTCAGATTGAAGCCGGACTGTTATCACAGCCCGGCTTTTTTGTGCCCTACATCAAAGGGCAACGGGCTGTTATCGTCACCAACGAAACGGTAGCCCCCCTTTATCTGGAGCGGGTACTGGCGGCTTGCGGAGAAAAGCAAACCGATGTCATCACTTTACCTGATGGCGAACAATATAAAACTCTTGAGCAGTTTGAAGTAGTAATGACCCGCCTGCTGGAAATGAACGCAGCCCGCGATGTCACGCTGATTGCCCTGGGTGGCGGTGTTATCGGCGACCTGTGCGGCTTTGTCGCCGCCACCTATCAGCGGGGCGTGCCTTTTATTCAGGTACCTACCACCTTGTTGTCTCAGGTAGATTCATCCGTAGGCGGTAAAACCGCGGTAAATCATCCCCTCGGCAAAAATATGATTGGGGCGTTTTACCAGCCTGTGCTGGTAGCTATTGATATCACTACGCTTAACACCCTGCCAGAGCGTGAATTTGCCGCCGGCATGGCAGAAGTCATTAAGTACGGCATTATTTATGACGCTGCATTTTTTGACTGGCTGGAAGCCAATCAGCAAAATCTCAAATCACTCGAGCCCGAAGCCCTTGGCAAGGCTATTTTCCGTTGCTGTCAGATCAAGGCCGAGATTGTGGCTCAGGATGAACGTGAAGGCGGCATTCGTGCGCTGCTTAACCTTGGCCATACCTTCGGCCATGCTATCGAAGCCGAACAGGGTTATGGTAACTGGCTTCATGGCGAAGCGGTAGCAGCTGGTATTATCCTTGCTTGTAAAACAGCAGAACACCTTGATTGGTTAACACCGTCAGAAACCCGTCGTATTGAAGCGCTCCAGCAGCAATTTAAGCTGCCAGTTGCCGGCCCCGATAGTATGTCTGTGGCTGATTACATGCGCCATATGGCACGCGACAAGAAAGTCGAGGCAGGCCAGATCCGCTTTGTTATCCCCCAGGGAATTGGCAAAGCGGTGGTAACCAAAGACGTTACCCAGCCTGTTCTGGACGCGGTATTAAGTTAATCGGGAAAGATAACTGGCCGTTTAATGAGGAAACTACCGTGGCATCTGAGCTGCACAGCAGGCTTGAATATCTGGTCAATTACTCGTCTCAGCTGATTTTTGTCAGCGGAGACAGTATTGCAGAGCAGCAGCGCACGCTGGAGTCCTTCGTTTTTCAGCAGTCCGACAACACCGAACTGGCTTTTATTACCGCCGAGCCGGATATGCAGGTTACGGATTACCGTGGCACCCTCTGCAAACAACTCCTTGGCCAGGTAGTGGGCAGTTATATCCGGCCGTTAAATGAATTACTCGCTGGTCTTAATCATCATGATGGACCGGTACTCATCACCATCACTCAGGCGCAACACATTCCCAACAGCTTCCTGCAGGAATTGTGGGATTTGGTTTTACAAAGCCGGTTTGCCAATAATAAACAGCACCTTAATGTACTACTATTTGGTGAAAGTGACTGGGCCGAACAAGCCAAAGAGTGGCTACCGGCTAAGAATACCAACACTCCGCTGTTAATTAGCAGTCAGTCAGTATCTACCCAGCAATACAGTAGTGATGTGGATAAATTACTGGCTGAGCGCCGCGCCGCTTTTGAACGTTACCGTCAGGAACGCGGAGAAGCAGGTGCTCCCCCGCTCACCGATAACCGTTTACGTTCGCCCTGGCTTTGGATCGGCGTTACGCTGGTGTTTTTATCCTGTTTTGTTGCGATTATGGGCTGGCAATACGGCGCTACCATGACCACCCTGTTTGACCCGCTCGATAGCAACGAACCGGGCACCGCGCAGAACATAACCGATGAGCCAGAAGCGCTTATTAAGCCAACCCGGACATTGAGTATTGTAAAGCAGAATAATACCGACACCAGCGACCAGCAGCCGGTAACGGAAGTGGCAGCGCCGGCCGCACAGCCGCGCGTTATGGCCAGCTTTAATGATGCAATTAAAGCGATTCCGGCACCTACTAATAATCAGGTTGCTAACGATAAACTAATTGCAGAGGTACCGGACACTGCTGCGGATGTAACTGAACCTTCTTTGGCAGAAGCCGTCACCGCACAAAACGCTCAGCCACAGCAAGTTACTGCTACAGCTGAAACAGTAATTTCCTCAGAGCCTGCAGAGGTAGCCAATGAGCAACTGGCCAACAGCAGTGCCGGTCAGTACTGGATTCAGATAGCCGGCATGAAAGACCTGAAGCTGGCCCGGGATTTCTTAACGGATCATCAGCTCACCAGCCAGGTGACCATTTATAAAACCTATCGCTACGGTGGTGACTGGTTTGTCATTTTGTGGTCAACGCCGGCTGCCTCTTTACCAGCCGCTCAGCAGCAACTGCAGGCCTTACCGCAATTTCCTGGCAGCGACAAAGCATTCGTTAAAGCTGGTAACCAGGTAAAAGCCGAAATAGCCAGTATACCCTAACGGCACAAACGCTAATAATTATCGATTTCTGGCTATTGTCGGTTGTCGAGATCCGCGCTGACAGATACAATCAATGATTCGTTAAAGTTGAATGCCACCCAAGGGTAACCTTCCCGGGTGCGGGATGCCGGGCTTTGTGGCTGTTGTTCACAATATCCCCAATAATAAAAATCATAGCGTCAGTGAGTAGTTACCAACATAATGGCCGTCAGTAAACACCGGGCTTTCCTCAAATGGGCAGGAGGCAAATACAGTCTGGTTGAACAAATCAATGCACACCTGCCAGAGGGAAAGAAGCTCATCGAGCCTTTCGTTGGAGCAGGGTCGGTGTTTCTCAACTCTGACTTTAAGCACTATGTGCTCAATGATATTAATCCGGACCTGATTAATCTCTACAATCTGCTAAAAGCGCAACCTGATCCGCTCATCAATGATCTGAAAGACTTTTTCTCGCCGCATCATAACAGCGAAAAAATCTATTATGGCCTGCGTGAAGAATTCAACCAGACGAGCGACCAGTATTACCGCGCTCTGTTATTCGTGTATCTGAATCGACACGGCTACAACGGCTTGTGCCGCTATAGTCTTAAAGGCCGGTTTAATGTGCCATTTGGCCGCTACAAGCGCCCCTACTTTCCGGAACACGAGATGTTCGTGTTCGCCGAAAAAGCGCAAAAAGCCAGGTTCACGTGTTTACCGTTTGAAAAAGTATTTCAGCACGCACGCAAAGGCAGCGTGATCTATTGCGACCCGCCTTACGCGCCGATCAGTAAAACTGCTTTGTTCACCAGCTACGCGGCCAAGCAGTTCAGCTTATCCTGTCAGCATAAACTGGCTACTCTGGCTCAGCGTGCCGCGTTTAAACGCAACATTCCTGTACTAATTTCAAATCATGATTTACCGATGACGCGGCAGATGTACTATGGCGCTCAAATCACTACATTGAATGTAAAACGCTCAATCAGTCAGAAAGGCAGTGCTCGTAAGCCGGTAAGTGAGTTGCTTGCATTATTTAAGCACAAGCCTGTGTATCCAATCACCGCGGTAGACGACGAATAGTCACCACCGGTATAAACAAAGTCAGGGAGTGAGCCAGTTAACCAGACCAATCAACCCGAGTACCAGCAATACAACGAAGATAACTCCCACCACAATATAAGGCGCAATAGTTGTTTGTGAAAAATCCTGCTGGTATTTTTGCTGACTCTGAACGCCAAAGGCACTGGCCAGTACGCTTTGTACGACCTTCAGAAAACCCGGTTTATTTGCCACAACGCTTAAACCAGCGAGCAGCTACTCGCTGTCTTTGCCTTTGTGACGTGACAGTAATTCGAGAAGATCGAGAAAATGAAAACGGTAGGATGTGGATCGACCTGTCAACCAACTGACCCAACTGACTTGCTCAGCTTCATCGAACACATTAGCCACTCGGTTTTCCAGACAATCTGCCTCTGGCGATCCCACGCTCAGGTTAAAACTGCCCACGGTTAAAGCCAGAGCAAATACTGCTCCTGCGACCCGCCAGTTCAAGCTTTTCTTTAGCTTTGTCATACTGAAAACCATTCCAGAATAAAATCCATTGGTGTAATTATAATCAGTCTGTTACATCTGGCAATGAAAATTTTAACCCAAAGTACAAAGGCCACACTAATGTGTGGCCTTTGCGTGCACAAAACATAAACACTGTAAAAGTGTTAAAGGTCTCTTACAGTTCGAAATCTACCGAGTAAGAAACAGTGTATTTGATTGCATCGTTGTCGTACGGGTCTTCATCGCCTGCGTCATCCAGATCAGTTGTACTGATCATGAATGCAAAGCCGTCTTTAGCCACTGATACTGAAAAATCACGATAGTCGCCAGGTACGCCGTTGAACGCTTCGTTAAAGTCACCCTGGTGTGAACCAACGTGGAAACCAACTTCAGTGCCACTTTCCAGCGCAAAGCCGTAGTCTAAAGAGATGTAAGTGGTTGAACCAAAACCGAAGTCCTGACCAGGCGCTTCATCTGGTTCAGCATTCGCTAACACGTAAAGTGTTGCGCTGAAACCGCCATAACCAACAGTACCGTAGATTTCACCGAAGTCGAAACCAGCAGCTTCATCGTAGTTGTAGTACAGATAACCTACGTCGTAGCTGATATCACCAGACTCACCAGCAAAACCAAAATAAACGTCATGCTCGTAAGAGAAGTTATCTGCTGCACCGTACTTAACGTTAGACGCCCAGGTGCCTGCATAGAAACCGCTGTCGCTGGCGTAATCGATACCACCAGATACTGCTGGCTCGTTCATGGTCTGAGTCAGACCACGCCAGATATAATTATTTGCAACGCTAGCATTAGCAGACAGGCTATCAGCCAGTACAGCTTGTGATGAAAGGCAAGAGCCAACAACAGCTAAAATTACCAGTGTTTTATTAAATTTCATGTGTGTTCTCCGTATAAATCACGCATAAGTGTTTTTATTTAAATCACTTTTCTGTCTGTATTTTTATTTTTGTGATGTCGGTATACGCAAAACTAGTGCCCAATGTGTCGACACTTGCAAATGGGCCATATAAACTTAATAAATCACTGTTTTAAATGCATTTTTATTCACAACTTTTACAGCATAAAAATCTTTAAAAGGGCTTTCGCACAGTCAATTAGCAATAATTTGCACCAAAAAGAAGCAAAATCACCGTTAAGGTGCGAGATAAAACCTTTTGCCAGTTACGATAATCCGTTAAAATAATGCCCAATAAATACGCTGGCCAAGTGTTTGTTTTGTCGTACATATCACATAACAACAGCGCTTCTCATCACTCGCCCGGCTTTACTCTGCTTCCCTACACCGTCTATAAGGGTTAATCATGCAACGATTCCTGATAGCACCGTCGATACTCTCGGCGGACTTCGCCCGTCTGGGTGATGATGTACAGCGTGTGCTCGACGCCGGCGCTGACGTGGTTCACTTTGACGTGATGGACAATCACTACGTTCCTAACCTGACCTTTGGCCCGATGATTTGTTCTGCGCTGCGTGACTATGGCATTACGGCACCTATCGATGTGCACCTGATGGTTTCGCCGGTGGACGACTTAATTACTCAGTTTGCCGATGCCGGTGCCAGTTATATCAGTTTCCACCCGGAGGCCAGCCAGCATCTTGACCGCAGCCTGCAGTTAATTGCTGATAAAGGCTGTCAGCCGGGCCTGGTATTTAATCCGGCCACACCGCTGCATTATCTCGACTATGTAATGGATAAACTGCACCACATCTTATTAATGTCGGTTAACCCCGGTTTTGGTGGTCAGTCATTCATTCCTGGTACGCTCGATAAGCTCAGAGAAGTCAGGTCTCGTATCGATGCTTCTGAGCAAAACATCCGTTTGGAAGTTGACGGCGGAGTTAAAGTCGATAATATCGCAGCCATTGCCGCTGCCGGTGCGGATATGTTTGTCGCCGGTTCAGCGATCTTCAATCAGCCGGACTATGCCGCAGTTATCCAGCAAATGCGTGACGAACTGGCTACAGTGTCTTCTAAGTAACTAAGTGTGAATAGGTAAATAAGTAATGAGCGCAAAACCAATCGTATTGAGCGGCTGTCAGCCATCCGGACAGCTTACCCTGGGTAACTACATGGGTGCGCTGAAGCAGTGGGTCTCCATGCAGGAAACACACGACTGTCTGTATATGATTGTGGATTTGCATGCCATTACGGTGCGTCAGGACCCGGCTAAGCTGAAAGAAGCTTGTCTGGATGGTCTGGCGTTGTATCTGGCCTGTGGTATCGACCCAACCAGGAGTACGCTGTTTTTGCAGTCTCATGTGCCTGAGCACGCACAACTTTCCTGGGTATTAAACTGCTTTACCCAAATGGGTGAACTGAACCGCATGACCCAGTTCAAGGACAAGTCGGCCCGCAATACCAGCAATATCAATGTAGGCCTCTACAGCTACCCGGTTTTACAAGCCGCCGATATCCTGCTTTATCAGGCTAATGAAGTGCCGGTAGGTGAAGATCAGAAACAACATCTGGAGCTTACCCGCGATATCGCTACCCGCTTCAACAACATTTACGGCGACACTTTCCGCATTCCGGAGCCTTATATTCCTGAGTTCGGTGCCCGCATTATGAGCTTGCAGGAGCCGGATAAGAAGATGTCTAAATCAGACACCAACCCGAACAACTTTATCGGCTTGCTGGAAGAACCCAAAAAGGTTGCCAAGAAAATCAAACGTGCAGTGACTGACTCAGACGAGCAGGCGCGTATTTATTTTGACTGGGCAGAAAAGCCAGGGGTAACTAACTTACTCACACTTCTGTCACTGGCTACCGGCAAAACAGTGGACGAACTGGTACCTGCTTATGAAGATAAAATGTATGGTCATTTAAAGTCTGACGTGGCTGATGCAGTGGTTGCACTGATTGAACCATTACAACAGCGATTTAACACACTACGTGCCGACCGGGCTTATCTTGATGAGGTAATGCATCAGGGCGCTGAAAAAGCACGGGTCCGTGCGGCCGCCACACTCAAGGCTACCTACGAAGCAGTGGGATTTATCGCTAAGCCCTAAGCAGTCGATTAAACCTTGATACTACTGATCGATAATTACGACTCCTTTAGTCACAACCTGGCAAGGTATTTTCAGGAGCTGGGTTGTGAACTTGAGGTCGTGCGTAACGATGCTATTACAGTGGCTGATATCGATCCTGCAAAGATTCAGGCAATTGTTATCTCGCCTGGCCCCTGCACACCCAATGAATCTGGCGTCAGTCTGGAGGTAATCCGTCAGTTTGCCGGTATCATCCCCATCATGGGCGTATGTCTTGGTCATCAGGCTATCGGCCAGGTGTTCGGCGCTTCAGTAACCAATGCCCTGCAGGTTCGCCATGGCAAGCTCTCCGGCGTTAAGCACAATAACGACAGTCTGTTTACTAATATTCCGCAACAGTTTGTGGTCACCCGCTACCACTCACTGGTTATCGATCCGGCTTCTATCCCCGACTGCCTGCAAATAATTGCCTGGAGCGATGACGGCGAGACACCTGAAATTATGGCGGTGAAACACAAAAACCTGCCGGTATGGGGTGTTCAGTATCACCCGGAGTCACTACTTACCGAGTATGGCCATCAGGTTCTGCTAAACTTTCTGCTACTGGCTAAGGTTGTCTCAGCAGATGCCGATATCAATTGTGTATCAGAATTCAACGGTCAGTCCGTTACGCTGAACAATACGATGTAAGGCACAGGTTATTTTAACGGTCTGATTGCCTGAACAAACACAAACATGTCCTAGCCTTAGCATTGCAAAACAGATAAGGTTCGGGTATTACATGGATAGAGCGGGACTTCAATGGTAGAGCGGTTACTAGCCCCACCAGCTTTTGCTAAACGATTTAACTATTTACTGCTGGCACCTGAGCTTGCCAAAGCGATGGTTGGTCGTCGTGCACCTGGCGAAGTGAGTTACGCCGAGTCTGAGCAAAGTTTTACCCGCCGTCAGCTGCTAAAAGTCGAAAAAGACGCCATTAAAAACAAACTGGAAACGGCGAAAATCCAGGCCAATTATGTGCAACAAATTAACCAGCAACTGCACACGGTTATCGATAAAAAGCTGCTCCAGACACTGGCCGATACCCAGGATGTATGTGAAAACCTGTTGAACTGGTCAGAACATACTACCAACCTGATAGACTTACTCGCCACACCATCGGCCACCATCAGCAAAGTTGAAGCCATTGCGGTAAATATCCCCTGGCTGGTTGATGAACTACTTAAACAGGTAAACCAACCGCAATACCGACGCCGCGATGCCCGCGGTGATGTGGTTGCCGTAGATACCCTCAAAACTGCTCTGAGCTTTATTGGTATCGACAATGTAAAGCGGGTTATCCCAGCCCTCATATACAAACAGACCTTACCGCTAATCAGCGATCCGTTTCCGCAAATAAAACACAAAGTCTGGGAGTTCAGTCTGATATGCGCGAGAACCGCTGAAACCATTGCTAAAAGCCACAAGGTAAAACCCTTTGACGCCTACACCCTGGCCCTTTTTAGCCAACTGGGTCGAAGTGTTATTATTAAGCTGTATTTTCGCTTGTTTGAACAGGTGCATCTGGACTTTTTACGCCATGCGCAGAAAGCAAAATTACGTAATCTGCACTCGGCACTAATTCAGTTGGTACCAGACCCAAATCAATTGCTGCCTTTAATCGATGAGCACAGTGACAAAGCAGCCCTGCATTTGTTTGAATACATGGTATTTAAACGCGTTGGATATACCAGCGCCATGCAACAGGTGCTGCAGGACGTATTGCCAGAGGATGCTGATCCGCTCACACAGGTGTTGCAACAGGCCCGTTATTACGCCAAATATCGCATGTTAAAAGACAATAACCTGTTCCTCGATGACGAACATAACAAGTTCATCGCGGGCTGTGCTATTGAGTCCGATTTGCTTCAGAAACTGCATAGCCAGACCCTTCATCAGCTCCCTATACTGACCGATCTCTGAACAAAACAGCGGTGAATAAGTCATTACGAAGATCCAAAATGCGCTTTTTCAACCGATTCATAATCATTCAGCCGTAAAGCCTTTTTTACAGGCAAAAACCTCACTATAACCAGCATGGCGCAGAATCCGCCAATATTATTGCCCCGACGGCCGCATATTCATATATATGGATAGTTATTCACTTTTTATGCAATAAGTGCCAGACCCCTTGATTTTACTGCCTTAGAGGAAAGGTAATAGACAAGACAACAGCCATTTAAGGTGGCATACTGGAGCGCTTAAAAAATGAATTGAAGCCATAAATACGCCAGCCTGAATGACGCGGATTTATGACGATAACCAACAGTTAGAGGTGAAAAAATGCAGGTAACCCGCGAAATGTTTGATCAAGTCATGGTTCCTAACTACAACCCGGCAAAAATGGTACCGGTGCGTGGTCTGGGCTCGCGAGTTTGGGATCAGGCAGGTAACGAGTTTATTGATTTCGCCGGCGGTATTGCCGTAAATGCACTGGGCCATTGTCACCCAGAGCTGGTTAATGCCTTAACTGAGCAGGGTCAGAAACTATGGCACCTGAGTAACGTTTTCACCAATGAGCCGGCATTGCGACTGGCCAAAAAGCTCACCGACCATACCTTTGCTGAGCGCGTTTATTTTGCTAACTCAGGCGCAGAAGCTAACGAGGCCGCTCTGAAACTGGCACGTCGTTTCGCGCTCGAGCAGTATGGTGAGCACAAACAAAAGATCATCGCTTTCACTCAGGGCTTCCACGGCCGGACATTCTTCACCGTGACAGTAGGCGGCCAGCCAGCATACTCTGATGGCTTCGGCCCAAAACCGGGCGCTGTAGAGCATTGTGATTACAACGATCTGGCAGCATTTGAAGCACTGATATCAGATGAAACCTGTGCGGTAATGATGGAACCACTGCAGGGTGAAGGCGGTATCATTTCGCCGGATCCCGCCTTTGTTAAAGGTGTTCGCGAATTGTGTGACAAGCACAACGCACTGCTGATTTTCGATGAAGTTCAATCAGGCGTAGGTCGTACCGGCCATCTTTACGCTTACATGGGCCTGGAGGTAGTGCCGGATATCCTGACCACAGCCAAAGCACTTGGCGGCGGTTTCCCGGTAGGTGCAATGCTCACCACCACAGCCATTGCCCAGCACCTTAAGCCTGGTACTCACGGCAGCACCTATGGTGGTAACCCGTTAGCCTGTGCTGTGGCCGAACGTACTTTTGATATTGTTAACGATCCGGTGGTACTAAACGGCGTGAAACAAAAAGAGCAACTGTTCCGTGACACCCTGGAGACCATCAACACCAAGCACAAAGTGTTTGCTGAAATTCGTGGTAAAGGGTTGCTGCTAGGTTGTGCTTTAAACGACGATTTTAAGGGCGAATCACGTAAATTCCTCGACGCGTCTACCGAGGAACAACTGATGTGTCTGGTAGCCGGCGCTAACGTTGTTCGATTTGCTCCGTCTCTGGTTATCCCGGACGAAGACATTGCCGAAGGTCTGACTCGTTTTGAACGTGCTATTGCGAGCGTGGTAGCCGCACGCTAATTAACCGGGAATTGCTCATGTACATTATTCGCCCTATCCGATCGAGTGATTATGACGCCCTGTATGCAGTAGCAGAAGAATCCGGCATCGGCTTTACGTCGCTGCCGGTCAACGAAGGCCTGCTCAAGCGTAAAATCGGTAAGTCACTGGAAGCGTTCAGCCGCGATGTGTCTGCGCCTGGCAATGAATCCTACCTGTTCGTTATGGAAGATATCGTTACCGGCGAAGTCGTCGGTACAACGGGTATCGAAGCCGCGGTCGGCACTGACGATGCTTTTTACCACTACCACCTGGGTAAGGTGGTACACGCGTCCCGTGAACTCAATATCCATAACACGGTTGAGATCCTCACCTTCTGTAACGACTACACCGGCGTCAGCGAAATCTGCACGCTGTTCTTGCGGGAAAATGCCCGTAAGGGCGTGAACGGCCGGTTCTTATCCAAAGTACGTTTTTTGTTTATGGAAGAACACCGCGAGCGTTTCGCCGAAATCGTGATTGCCGAAATGCGCGGCGTCAGCGACGAAAATGGCAGCTCGCCTTTCTGGGAGTGGCTCGAGGAGCACTTCTTCTCCATGGACTTCCCCACCGCAGATTACATGACCGGCATTGGTAATAAGGTTTTCATTGCCGAGCTGATGCCGAAATATCCGATTTACGTCAATCTGCTCAGCCAGGAAGCCCAGAACGTTATTGGTAAGGTTCACCAGAAAACCGAACCGGCGCTGCGCTTATTGCAGGAAGAAGGTTTTAGTTGCCGCGGTTACGTCGATATATTCGACGGTGGCCCAACGGTAGAAGCTCGCCTTAGCCATATTAATACCGCCCAGCGTAGCCGCCGTGCCACTGTGCATATTGACGACCAGTCAGCCGCCCAGGACGGTGAATTATGCTACATCATCAATACTAAAATCGCCGATTTCAGAGCGGTGGTTGCCGATGTCAGTTTCGATGAACAGACCGGCCAGGCAGTGCTTTCTCACAAAGCTGCAGCGTCGTTAGACGTGGAAGAAGGCGACTCAATTCGGTTCGCGAGCGTTAAGCCCCGCAACTGATATCAATACATAATTACAACAGCATCAGGACAGAAATCATGCAACAAGCCATTCATTTTATTAATGGGCAGTGGGTTGCCGGAGAAGGTTCTCCAATTACTTCGGTCGACCCGACCAAAAATCAAACCTTCTGGCGCGGCCAGGCCGCCTCAGCTACCCAGGTAGACAGCGCCCTCAACGCCGCCCGCGCGGCGCTTCCTCAATGGTCGGCCAAAACCGTTGAAGAACGCCTGTCACTGATTAAAAAATTTGCCGAATTGCTGGGCGAAAATAAGCAACAGCTGGCAGCACTGATTGCACAGGAAACCGGTAAGCCGCTGTGGGAAACCGCCACCGAAATTGGCGCCATGATTGGCAAAATTGCCATCTCAGAAAAAGCCTACTTCGAGCGCACCGGCACGGTTGAAAACCCAATGCCGGTGGGCAAAGCATTTATTCGTCATAAACCCCACGGCGTGGTAGCAGTTTTCGGGCCCTATAACTTCCCGGGGCACCTGCCCAACGGCCACATCGTGCCAGCTCTCATCGCAGGTAACACCGTCGTGTTTAAACCCAGTGATTTAACCCCGGCAGTTGCTGAAGCGACCGTTAAACTGTGGGAACAGGCAGGTATTCCGGCGGGCGTTCTAAACCTGGTTCAGGGTGAAGTGGAAACCGGCAAGGCGCTGGCTTCACATCCGCAAATCGATGGGCTGTTCTTTACCGGCAGCTCGCGCACCGGGAAGATTCTGCACGAACAGTTTGCCGGCCATCCCGGTAAAATCCTGGCACTGGAAATGGGTGGTAACAATCCGCTTATCGTTACTGAAGTGGCCGACACTAAAGCCGCCGTACACGACATTATCCAGTCTGCGTTTGTCACCTCCGGACAGCGTTGCACCTGTGCCCGCCGCCTTTTTATACCGGCCAATGCCGCCGGTGATGCGTTAGTAGAAGCCCTGGTTAATGCCACCCGCAAGATTTCGGTGGGTCATTACGACGCTGAGCCACAGCCCTTTATGGGCGCTATGATCAGCGCAGGCGCAGCAAAAGGAATGGTAGCAGCCCAACAACAGTTGTTAGACGCTGGGGCCAAAGCACTGATACCGCTTAAACACCTTGATGAGCAAACGGGCTTAGTAACACCGGGGATCCTAGATGTCACCACCATTGCCGACACGATGGAAGATGAAGAACACTTTGGTCCGTTACTGAAGATTATTCGCTATAGCGATTTTGATACCGCTATTGCCCAGGCTAACAACACTCGCTTTGGCTTATCGGCCGGACTATTAAGTGACAGTGAAGCCGATTATCAGCATTTCTTTGCTCACATCCGGGCCGGGATCGTAAACTGGAACCGCCCAATAACCGGCGCCAGCAGTGCTGCGCCCTTTGGCGGTATTGGTGAAAGTGGGAATCATCGCGCCAGTGCCTACTATGCGGCAGACTACTGCGCATACCCTGTAGCCTCAGTTGAGCTGGATAAAGTGACTTTACCCGGTACCCTGAGCCCTGGATTAGAATTAGAATAAGGACAGAAATTCGTTATGCATAAGACAACCGATAGCCTGTTTTCGGCGCTCTGGAACGATTACGTTAGTATTACTCCCAGTGCGCTGCGCATTCATAAGCTGCTGGCCGGTGAGGAAAACAGCCCGCTGATCGTCAACGACCACGTCGCGTTTCGAACCTTTGCACTGGATAAAACCCGCCTCTCTCATTTGGCTGAGCATTTTCTGGCACTGGGTTACGAAGCGAAGGGCGACTACGACTTTAAAGCAAAAAAAGTCACCGCCCAGCACTTCGAACACCCGGATCCAACAGTGCCTAAAGTGTTTATCAGTGAACTGCGGGTAAATGAGTTTTCTGCCGAAACACAGCGCATTATCCATGCGCTGGTAGAGCAAATGCCGGCCAGCGCAGTAGATGCCGAAAACTTTCTTTACTCTGGCCGTCACTGGCAGCTTTCCACCCAGGAATATCAATCGCTCATCAGTGAATCTGAATATGCCGGCTGGCTGGCCGCCTGGGGCTTTAGGGCCAATCACTTTACCGTGAGTGTGAACCACCTGAACAACATCGACACCCTGGCCGATGTAAACACCCTGCTCAAAGAAGCCGGTTTTGTATTAAATACGTCTGGTGGAGAAATCAATGGAGGGGAGTCAGTCTACCTGGCTCAGTCATCAACTATGGCTGATGACTACAATCTGGCCTTCAGCGATGGCAGCCTGAATATTCCCAGCTGTTTCTATGAATTTGCCCAGCGTTACACTATGCCGGATGGCAAGCTTTATCAGGGCTTTGTAGAAGCGTCTGCCGATAAGATTTTCGAAAGTACTAACGCACGTTAATCTTGTAAAATACAGCCGGGCGATTGGCTCCCGGCTGTGTTTACTTAACCATGCGCCAACCCTGAGTATGCTTCAGTATGAACTGATCGTAAGGGAGCGGTTTTTCAAACAAAAATCCCTGGTAATTATTAATACCTATGGCTTCAAGCAGGGGCAGATAAGCCGCGTTATCAATTCCCTCCATAATGACTTCCAGACGCAAACTGTCGAGCATTTTAAAAATGCCATTTAACAGCGAACGCGCCCGTTCAGAGCCATCTATCCCTTTTACCAGACTGCGGTCGAGCTTTATCACATCAAAGTCAAACTTGCGCAAATAGCTAAGCGAAGAAAAGCCTGAGCCAAAGTCATCCAGCGCGATAATAAATCCATGCGCTTTTAATGCTGCCAGTCCTTTTATTGCAGCAGTTTCATCCTGAATGAAAATAGACTCGGTAATTTCAATTTCCACCAGCTCAGGCGAAACAAAATGCTCAGCACAAATGGCTGCGGCATTATCAGCAAAGGATTCGCTCAACAGCTGATTGGCACTGATATTCACCGACAGCGGCAGACTAATGCGTTCGGTCTCAAGCATACTGATATATTCGCAGGCAGACTCCAGGGCAACCAGCCCGATATCCATATCCAGACCGTATTGCTCAGCCAGCGGAATGAAGACGCCAGGACTAACGATGCCGTGTAATGGCGAGAACCAGCGGCATAACAGCTCAGCACCAATCAAGCTGCCAGCTACGTTATATTTGCCCTGCAAATAAAACTCCAATCCTCGGTTGCGAATGGTCCTGCGCAAATCACTGAGCAGGGAAACCTGTTCTTTCACATGTTCAGCCAGGCCCTCGTGGTATTCAAAGATACGGCCCTTACCGCTTGTTTTGGCCCGGTACATGGCCACATCCGCGTTCTGAATGATCGAATCGACGCTATCAGCGTCCTCAGGATAGGAGGCTAAACCGATACTGGCCGACAAGGTAAGTTCGGTTTTCCCACTTCTGAACATTTGCTTTTCTAACAATGCAATTGCTTTGTTGTTAAATTGATGGAAAGTCTGTTTGTCTAAGCCTGGGCAGGCAATAATAAACTCGTCACCTCCCCAGCGGGTGACTACAGCGGAGGCGGGAAACGTCTTTTTTAGCAGGCCCGTAACAACCTGTAAGCACTCATCTCCCAACTCGTGACCGGCAATATCATTGATTTGTTTAAAGCCATCCAGGTCGATGAACGATAATTCGAAACGTTGTTCCTCAGCTACCAACTTCTCCAGTGCACTGCGTAACCCTAACCGGTTCTTCAAACCGGTGAGATCGTCATGATTGGCCAGCACGCGAAGCCGTTGTTCGTTTTTCTTACGTTCACTGATATCACGCAAGGTGGCAATTAAGTAAGAAGAAGTCTGGTGCCTGGCTTCAAAAACCGCCAGAGAAACGTCAACCGTAATTTTCTCACCATCACAGGTAGTGAGCTCGGTTTCAAACCTTTCCTGGCGAGTCTGGGTAATTCGCTCCAGCGGTTCCCTGGCATCGCGGAGAAAGCAATCCAGCCGCAGCTTTTCGGCGGTCTCAGTATCACCAAGCCTGGCTAATCGCCTGAACGCCTCGTTAGACTCGGTAATTTGCAGGCTGGTAGACAACACCAGCATGGGTTCTCTGGAACTGGAAAAAGCGGAAGCCATTAGCTGAAAAGACTGCTCTGCCTGATGTTCGCGGGTTTTATCCTTAGCCATACCAACGATGTAGGTGGCGGTACCGGTTCTATCTCGCTCCAGCACCTTGCCACGGGCCCGGGTCCACTGAAAACCACCCACCCCACGGATCCTGCAAATCAGTTCGATATCGTCGCTTTCACCATTCACCGCCATAGACCAGCCCAGCTGTACCTGAGGTAAATCATCTGTGTGCACACGACGCATCAGGGCGATGGCATTTTGTTTAACTTCACGCAGTTGCTTCTGGCGTAAACCGAAGGAGCGAATGATGAAAACATCTTCCTCTGCATGCCACTCAAAATAGCTTTCCTGACTCGCCCATAGCGCCAGCTCAAGCTTTTCCTGGTCGCTACGACTTGTGGTCAGCGCATCATAAAGGGCCCGGCTCTTTTCTGTGAGCAGGGTTTCGGCTTGTTTTCTGGCCGCCTTTTCCCGCTCCAGTCGTCGGGTCAGACTGGCAACTCTGGCTGCGGGGGATGACATATCATTCACGATGCGATTAATTTAACGTCTATATGATAAGTATGCGGTACCTCGGTTGGCGTCACCTGATGCTCAACCCGCTGCGAGAAATATGCGGCTGCGCCGTCTATAAGCCCCTCAGCAAGGGCGTAAAGATCGTGCATGGAATGATATTCCATCTTAATCATATCGGGAGCTCGTTCCAGCACTTTAAACGAAGGCAGATCGGCGTCAGGGTACAACTTCCTCACCTGCACATGGATATCGTCATCCAGGCAATCAAGGACCTCCAGCACCGATTGGCGGTTGGCCATCATCCCGGCATGGCCTGCCGATAACACCGTGAACAGATATTTGCCATAATCGTAAAGTAATGCGTTCAGTGGTCGGCCGGTCTTATTGACCAGCACCACCATAATTTTTTGTAGCTCACTGAAGGGATAATACCCTACAGCGGTAAAGGCACCGTCATTCTCCAGGTTAGCCGCAACCAACACTTCATCGGCAAACTCAGGTGAAATATTCTCCTCGAGCATTTCTACCAGCGACGTAAACACGATTCCAAGCATAAAAACTCTCCCTAAATCCACGGTTAAGTGTAGAAGAAGTCGCTGAAAGCGCACAGAATTTGTCCGATAAAAGAGGATTTTTAGACTAAAGTTCTTAGCTGTAGAGAGACGAGTTACAGAAAATCACGCGCCCTGTGGAGCGAGGGCGCTTGATTTGGTTAGATTTCGATATCGACCTGGTCGACGCGCTGTAACCCGCGGGGGAGTTTATTACCGCGACGGCCGCGTTCGCCCTGATAGTGCACCAGATCGTCAGCGCTCAGGGTCATACTCCGTTTACCCGCAGTAATTTTTACTGCCGCGCCTTCCGGTACAACCGCGAGCACTTTGACATATTCCTCGTGAATTTGTGCTTTGGCCGATGGGATGCTGATAAGCTTATTGCCTTTACCTTTACCCAGACTCGGCAAATCCCGCAATGGAAACAGCAACATGCGACCCTCGTTTGAAATGGCCATGCACCAGTCGGTCTCCAGGTTATCCACCCGCTGCGGGGCAAGCACTTTGGCACCAGTCGGCAGGTTCAGGTAAGCTTTACCCGCTTTGTTTTTACTAATCATATCAGCAAAGGTGCCAACGAAACCGTAACCAGCGTCAGAGGCCATCAGATACTTTCCATCATCGGCGCCCATGACGACATGACTAAACTGCTCGCCTGCCACCACACTAAAGCGACCGGTGAGCGGCTCACCCTGGCTTCGGGCCGATGGTAAGCCATGCGCATCACAGGAGAATGCCCGCCCTGAAGTGTCGAGAAATACCACTGGCTGATTACTGCGCCCCTGAGCACTGGCGAGGTACTTATCGCCTGACTTATAACTTAAGGCCTCAGCATCAATATCATGCCCTTTGGCACAACGTGCCCAGCCTTTGTCGGATAGCACTACGGTAACGGCTTCACTTGGCACCAGCTCTTTCTCACTCAATGCCTTAGCTTCAGCTCGTTCCACAATAGGTGAACGGCGGTCGTCACCATAGGTTTCAGCATCCTGCAGAATTTCTTTCTTAATCAGGGTTTTTAAACGGCGGTCGGAACCGAGCAACTGCTGTAGATGGTCACGCTCTTTTTCCAGTTCTTCCTGCTCACCCCGAATTTTCATTTCTTCGAGCTTGGCAAGGTGGCGCAGTTTTAATTCCAGAATGGCTTCGGCCTGCTTATCACTCAGACTAAAGCGGCGCATTAACTCCGCTTTCGGTTCATCGTGGAAGCGGATAATTTCAATCACCTCATCAATATTCAAAAAGGCAATCATTAAACCTTCAAGAATATGCAGCCGGGCCAGCACTTTATCCAGGCGGAATTGCAAACGACGGGTGACGGTATCTTTTCTGAATACCAGCCACTCACTCAGGATAGTTCGCAAATCCTTGACCTGCGGCCGGCCATCCAGGCCAATCATATTCAGGTTAACGCGGTAACTTTTTTCCAGGTCAGTGGTGGCAAACAGGTGCTGCATCAATTGTTCGGTATCCACCCGGTTAGAACGTGGCACAACCACCAGCCGCGTAGGATTTTCATGATCTGACTCATCGCGCAAATCACTGACCATGGGTAACTTTTTGGCCTGCATCTGGCCGGCAATCTGTTCCAGAATTTTGGCGCCGGAAGACTGATGCGGCAGTGCAGTAATAACGACATCGCCATTTTCTTCATGATACTTAGCGCGCATTTTGATACTGCCACGCCCGGTCTCGTAGAGCTTACGAATATCACTGCGCGGGGTAATAATTTCGGCATCGGTGGGATAGTCAGGGCCCTGAATATCCTCGAGTAACTCCTGTAACTCAGTTTTGCTGTTATCCAGCAATCTGGCACAGGCATTAGCCACTTCACGCACGTTATGCGGTGGAATATCGGTGGCCATCCCCACGGCGATACCGGTTACCCCATTAAGCAGGATGTGTGGTAATCGCGCCGGCAGCACCTGCGGCTCATTCAACGTCCCATCAAAATTCGGGATCCAGTCGACGGTTCCCTGCCCCAGCTCCGACAACAGTACTTCACTGAATTTAGACAGCCGTGCCTCGGTATAACGCATGGCGGCAAACGACTTAGGATCGTCCGGTGCACCCCAGTTGCCCTGCCCGTCGACCAACGGATAGCGATAGGAAAAAGGCTGCGCCATGAGGACCATAGCTTCGTAACATGCCGAATCACCATGAGGGTGAAATTTACCCAGTACATCGCCCACGGTACGGGCGGACTTCTTGTACTTTGCTGTAGAACTAAGGCCCAGATCGGACATCGCATAAATAATCCGCCGCTGCACGGGTTTGAGGCCATCTCCAATGTTGGGTAAGGCACGGTCCATGATGACATACATGGAGTAGTTCAGATAAGCGTCTTCAGTAAATCGTCGAATGGGGAGCTGTTCGACACCGTCTTGGTTAATGGTAATTTCGTCGCTCATGGGTACTGTTTTATTCTCGTCTTATTATTTACACCAATCCGCCGTGGGAGTGTGAGTTGCCGCAATGGATCTCACCCCATTGTGAGTGAATCCGCCATGAAGCGCAATAGATCATCGCCGTCACCCCGGGCAGATTAATCCTTATTCAATCAAGCTTTTGCAGACGAGCCAAAGTTAGGGTTTAATAAGCGTTCGGCAACCGCCATCTGTATTTAAAGGCGCACACATTTTGATCGGCAAATTCTCGGTTATCCGCTGGTTACTCCTGCTTATCTGGCTCAGCCTGCCAGTGCACGCCGGTGTGCATCTGTATGACGGCGAACAAACCCAGCTGCTGGCCGACAACTTCGCTATTCAGCATGAACAGGCTTCGCCCTTTACTATTAGCGAAATCCTTAAACGTCGCCACGAGTTTATTTACCAGGCGGATAATAACCCCAACTATGGTTTCAGCGATAAAGGCCTGTGGTTGCATGCTGAACTGTCCAACCTTTCGCATAACACCGACTGGGTATTCTCATTAAACTTCAGTCAGCTCGATACGGTTGATTTTTACCTGGTCATTAACAACGAGGTGGTATCACAGAGCCACCAGGGCAAACTGCAGCGCGAACAGCTTTACCGCGTGCCGACCTTTAATACCAGCATACCCATTGGTGAAGAAGCTGAACTATTTATTCGCGTACAAAGTGATTCTTCCAGCCTGATCGCGCCAATTTATGTCATGTCTGAGACGGCCGAAATTCGCATCAGCCAGGTGGATAACCTCATCTGGGGCCTGTTTTATGGCGGACTATTCATCCTGGCCATCTATAACCTGGTGCTCTATTTTGGTTCCCGTGAGCCAAGCCTGATTGCCTATGTGGCTTATATCGTTACCGTGCTGGTCTGGCAATTTGTGTGGGGCGGTCATATCGATTTTTTCTTTGCCGATACTTTGTCACCACTACTGTCTCCCTATACGTCACTGATATTCTCATTGATAGGCATTAGTTCCGGTATTTTCTCGCTGATCTTCCTGGAAACCAAAACCAACTCACCTTCCATGCATCCGATGGTTGTGGCCTTTTTGTGGTTACAGGGCTTTATGGGGCTGGCTACGCTGATCGATATCTTCCCACCGGTGTGGGAGCATAACCTGGTGTATGGCATTGGCATGTTGTCGATTACCAGTTACATCGCCGCGGGTTTTGAAGCCTATGGTAAACGCTACAAACCGGCGCGCTATTTTATTTTCGCCTGGGGTATTCTGGCCACCGGCGCCATTGTTGGCATGCTTAGTCTGGTAGGTATTTTGCCCTCGAACCTGCTTACCACCTACTGTTTTCAGGTGGCGGTATTCTGCGAAGCCGGCCTGTTTTCAATAGCTCTGATGGAAAAAAGCCGCAGCCAGCTTGAAAACGAAGTCAGCCAGGCCACCGACGAACTGCGCCATAATATGGAGCTGATAGAAGAGCAAAACGCCCGGCTCGACATCGCCCGCAAAGACGCCATTAAAGCCAGTAATGTTAAGTCACAATTTCTGGCCAACATGAGTCACGAGATCCGCACCCCCCTGAACGCCATTTTAGGTTTCAGTAAAGAACTCACTAACCTGACCCTGCCGGTGGATAAAATGGAACAGGTGCGGATCATCAACACGGCGGCCGACAACCTGCTGACTATTGTTAATGACGTGCTGGATTTCTCAAAAATCGAAGCCGGTAAACTGCAAATCAACAACCAGCCTTTCTCACCCAACTCTTTGATTGAAGAGATGGTAACCATTATGTCGAAATCGGCACACATGAAAGGACTGGAGTTTATTCTTGAACTGGGCCCGTTACCGGAAAAACTAATAGGCGACGTCTTCCGTATCCGGCAAATCCTTAACAACCTGCTAAGTAATGCCCTCAAGTTTACCTCGTCGGGCTATATCAAACTTGCGGTTGAAGGTAAGGCGCTGCAACACGGAATTCATGAGCTGGAAATTAAAATCGAGGATACCGGGATTGGTATCAGTCGCAAGGATAAGAACAAGCTGTTCAGTGCGTTTTCACAAATCGATGACGCGCTTAACCGTAGCTACCAGGGAACCGGCCTGGGCCTGGTGATATGTCAGGAACTGGTTAAGTTAATGCGCGGTCACCTCACCCTCAAAACCGCACCAGGACAAGGCAGTACCTTTACCGTAGTGCTGCGAACCAACCAGTTAAGCCAGCGTTACGCGCTCTCACCATTACCTGAGTGGCTTAACAAACGGGTATTAATTTTTGATCCGCACCCCCAGAGCCGCCGCGCCAGTGCGCAAATGATGATTAGTCTCGGGGCAAGGGTATATTGCGTGGAATCCATTGCCCATCTTCAGGCTGTTGACGAAGAGTTTGATTACCTGTTTGCCACCCTGCCAACGCTGAAAAAATCCGCTCGTGAGCAGATGCTCGAAGCCTTGTGCGTATTTAGCGCCCGCAAACGAATCCTATGGTACTCAGGTGACGAACCGCTGACCGACTTCCCGGCCTATACAGAGGACTTTGAAGCTCAGGTAAGAATGCCACTCACCATTACCAAGCTCGAGGGGATTGTTCACGGCAATATTAAAGAAAAAGCCTCTTCCCAGCAGAGTAAGCTCAACACATTGCCCAAAGCCCGTATTCTGGCAGTGGACGATATGGACATGAACCTGAAATTGCTGGATACCTGGCTGGCTGATTCACCGGTGCAACTCAGCTTATCCACCAGTGGTCAGGACTCAGTGAATCGCTGTAAAAATGAAGAGTTTGATTTGATCCTGATGGACGTTCAGATGCCGGGAATGGATGGCATTCAGGCTACCCGTCACATCCGCAAAACGCCCCTTAATGCCGGAACGCCAATCATTGCCGTTACTGCCCATGCCTTTAAGGAAGAGCAGGAACGCCTGCTATCATCCGGTATGGAAGATTATCTGCCCAAGCCCATTGAGTTTTCCACACTAATCACCCTTATCAAACGCTGGTGTCAGGGCGTAGACAGTAGCGCCATGGCGCTGCCAACCCTGGACTGGCAACTGGCCCTCAAGCGTGCTAATCAGAACCGGGACCTGGCAATGGAACTACTTCGTGAGTTTATTGCTCATCTACCGCAAGCGGCAGAAGTGATCAGAAGTGAATGGGATGCCCGCCATTACAAGGGCGTACAGGATGAGATCCACCGCCTGCACGGCGCCTGTTGTTATACGGGTGTGCCTAAACTCCAGGCGCTGGCTAATGAGATGGAATCAGCGCTAAAGCTGGGAAATCATTATGAAGTAGCAGAAATGCTGCCAACCATCATTCTGGAATGCGAAATCGCAGCCGCCCAGGCTGACAAGTTCATTCAGGATAACGGAGCCTTTAATTCACGCTAAGCCTGTTCGCGTAACCGCGCTACCTGACATTCGCGCAACAGTCCGACAAACTCGCCCGGCTCACGGTCTAATTCGCTGGCAGAAATAAACACGTCGTAGCCCAGCGCATTTCTAACCGCCGTCATGCGATTAGCCAGGATGGCCTTGATGCCGGTTAAGGTCTCACCGTTCTCCAATACGAAGGGTTTATCTTCAAACAAACTGCTACTGTAGCAGCCGCCGGTCGAACAGGATTTGTCCTGTGCGTGCACCATCAATGGCCGTTGTTCAATAATGATGTGGGAGGCCAGACGTGGCGAGATGGTGGTTAAGAATTCGTCGTACCGTTTTAGTTTAAAGCCCACCAGTTCCAGGGTGTCATGGTCCAGCCCGCGACTCACCCGGGGGCAATCCACCCGCTGAATATCGTCCCAGGCAATATGCCATTGCCCACAGCGATGCTGGTAGCTCACTTTATCGCGGCCGATAGCCAGACTATGCGGCGGCTCCCGTAATTTAAACCAGCCCACTAAAATGGTAACAATGCCACCACTTACCGCAAATATGAGGGGTAAAAACAACCAGTCTGGACTCAGACTCAACGCTAGTGAAGCAATCAGCAATACGGCTACGCCAATCAGCAGTGTGGTAAGACCGTTGCGTTTAGCGGTAGAACGGATAAAAATGTAATCATCGCTGGAAGACATAGAAATACACCACAAACATTAATATTGTCCAAATCACATACAGCCGCATACGTTTACAAAACGGGCAGTTCGTTGACCACCAGCCAGTCTTGTTTTTGCTCCCCTTCCCTGAGAACTCAGTCTGACTCTGCTTCGTCATTTTTTTGGGCTTAGGCATACGCTGTACTGTTCATTTAAACGACGGATTTAAGTAAATAGTTTATCATGCCCCCGGCGCAACGCTGAGGGAATATATTTAGCCGCCAATATTGGCAAGATTTACGCACAGGGATATGATTCCCCGCAACGATAATCCGCACGGCAGTTAGCGATTTTTGCTACACTAGCCACAAATCAATGAGGCCGCAGCTAAATCTATGTCGAGTTTCACCGGTAATCATATTCTTTCTGTCTCTCAGTTCGATCGTGATGCGATAGAACTGGTCTTTAGTGTCGCCCAAAGCATGGAACCCTACGCCAGACGTCAAAAGAGAACTACTGTTCTTGATGGTGCAATTCTTGGCAACCTGTTTTTTGAGCCCAGTACCCGAACACGGGTAAGCTTTGGTACTGCCTTTAATCTACTTGGCGGAGAAGTGCGGGAAACCACCGGCATGGCAAACTCCGCGCTGGCTAAAGGGGAATCCCTGTACGACACAGCCCGGGTTCTTAGTGGCTATTCCGACATTATCGCCATGCGCCATCCGGCTGCCGGCTCGGTTGCTGAATTTGCAGAAGGCAGCCGGGTGCCAGTGCTAAACGGCGGTGATGGTGCCAATGAACATCCCACTCAGGCCTTACTTGATCTGTTTACCATTAAGCGTGAACTACAGTTCAATAACAAAAGCATTGATGGCCTGCACATTGCCATGATTGGTGACTTACGTTACGGTCGAACCGTGCACTCCCTGTCTAAACTGCTGTGCTTGTTCAAGAACGTCCGTTTTACTTTGATTTCACCCAAAGAGCTGGCAATGCCGGACTACATTCTGGAAGCTATCGAAAATGCCGGCCACTCATTAAAGGTCACCGACCAACTGGAAGGGAATATGGACGCCGATATTTGTTATCAGACCCGTATTCAGGAAGAACGCTTCCCTTCACAAGACGAAGCCAATAAATACCGCGGAAAATTCCGCTTAAATCAGTCGATTTACACCCGGCATTTTCAATCTAAAACCGTTATTATGCATCCGTTACCGAGGGATTCCCGTACCGAGGCTAACGAGCTGGATAACGACCTCAACCTCAACCCTAATCTGGCGATTTTCAGACAAACCGACAACGGCGTATTAGTGCGCATGGCGTTATTCGCTCTCACGCTCGGCGTGGAGAATCTGGTGAGTCAATACGAAAAGCCTGTCATCTGGTATAGCAATAAGAGCTAAAAACATTATGCAACGATCCGAACAACTATTTGAGCGCGCCCAACTTTCTATTCCCGGTGGCGTAAATTCACCTGTGCGAGCCTTTAAAGCAGTCGGCGGAACACCGCGTTTTATTGAGAAGGCAGATGGCCCGTATATCTATGATGTGGATGGCAAGCGCTACATTGATTATGTGCAATCATGGGGCCCTATGGTACTGGGTCACAACAACGACAAGATCCGCGAAGCGGTTATCCATGCCGCGGCTTCGGGTTTGAGCTTCGGTGCGCCCACTGAAGCTGAAATTATCATGGCCGAAAAAGTGCGTGAGATAGTGCCATCAATGGAAATGGTCAGAATGGTGAACTCAGGCACCGAAGCCACGATGTCAGCCATTCGTCTGGCGCGTGGTTACACTGGTAAAAACAAACTGGTGAAGTTTGAAGGTTGTTATCATGGCCACGCCGACTCTTTGCTGGTAAAAGCCGGCTCAGGCGCACTTACTCTTGGCGTACCGAGCTCTCCGGGCGTTCCAGCCGATGTTGCACAGCACACCTTAACCGTTGAATACAATAACCTCGATAGCGTTAAGGAGGTGTTTGCTGAAGTGGGCGACGATATTGCCTGTATCATTGTTGAGCCGGTTGCCGGTAACATGAACTGTATTCCCCCCGTCGATGGCTTTTTACAAGGCCTGCGCGATATTTGTGACGAACATGACGCGGTACTGATTTTTGACGAGGTGATGACTGGCTTTCGGGTAAGTCGAGGCGGCGCGCAGGAGCGCTATGGCGTCACTCCCGACCTCACTTGCCTGGGCAAAGTCATTGGTGGCGGTATGCCGGTGGGTGCATTTGGTGGTAAAAAGTCCATCCTCACCCATATTGCGCCAACCGGCCCTGTCTATCAGGCGGGTACCTTATCAGGAAACCCTATCGCCATGGCGGCGGGTCTGGCAGCGATGGAACAAATAGCCGAGCCTGGCCTTTATGAACCTATTTTCAACAGCACCAAAGCGCTGGTTGAAGGGTTTCAGGCCATCGCCGATGAACACGGCATCCCGTTTACTACCAACCACGCAGGTTCAATGTTCGGCCTCTTTTTCACCGACGTAGATAAGGTTGTGAACTATCAGCAGGCGATAAACTGCAATCAGGAACGCTTTAAGCAGTTTTATCACGGCATGCTCGACGAAGGTGTATATCTGGCTCCGGCCTCTTATGAGGCCGGCTTTGTGTCTAAGATGCATACTCAGGACATTGTCGACGCCACACTTGCGGCGGCGCGCAAAGTGTTTGCCAACCTTTAAGCTAACAGGCGGTGCAGGAAACATGCAGGGATGACGCTGCTTTCCACGGGTTTTGTTTGCGTAACGGTACTCTACGCCGGGATTGTTACTCTGCTGCTTATCAGGCAGAAACGGGTTACCCTGCGAATTGCCCGGGCGGCGACCCGCGTTATTCCTGAACCGGTCATTCGTAACGATGATAGCGAACAACGCTTTCTGGAAAAGGCTGATGAAGCCATGCGACTGAATCAGACTTTCCAGAAATTTGTGCCAAAACAGTTTGTCGACCACTTCGCCAAACATGGTATCGACACCCTCGAACTCGGCCGCGCCGACGAAGACGAAGTGGCCATCCTGTTCTGTGACATTCGTGGGTTCACCGGCCTGTCGGAGAAAATGAAACCTCAGGAGTTAATGAACTTCCTGAATTCGTATTTTTTGCGCATGAACGACCCCATTCACCAAAATGGCGGCTTTATCGATAAATTTATCGGTGACGCCATTATGGCCCTGTTTGATCACCCCGGCGGAAATGGTACCGACAAGGCCACCGATGCGGTGAATGCAGCGCTCGACCTGCAAAAAGCCCTTAGCGTGTATAACACCCACCGGGCTAAATCCGGCTATGAAGGCATTCGGGTTGGTGTAGGCGTTCATATTGGCCCGGTGATCCTGGGCACCGTGGGTAGCGATGACAGAATGGATACCACCGTGATTGGCGACAGCGTGAATATCGCCTCTCGTCTGGAAGGACTGGCGCCGAAATATCACGCCGATATTGTTATCAGTGCGCAAACACTCAAAGCCATTAGCCATAAACAGCAAATAGACTGCCGGGTGCTGGATATGGTCAGAATTAAAGGCCGCCAGGCTCCGGTTCGGGTTTATGAAGTCCTTAACCACCTGAGTGAGGATGCCCGTAAACAAAAGCTTATCGTGGCCCCCTATATTCGTGATGGCTTGGCTTGCCGTATTACCAGAGACTTTCAGGAAGCGCTCAGCCATTTCAATAAGGCTTTGCTAATAGCTCCCGACGATCGACTGCTGCATCATCATATTCATACCATTGAAACTCTTATGCATACTGACCTCCCGGCCGACTGGGATGGCGCGGTAGCACATTAATCAACCGGAAGGTGAAATGAATAATTACGATATACAAACAATTTTTCAATGGCTTATCCCCGTGGCTATGATCATGACCGTGGTGGGGTTTATGTTAGGTAAACGTAAGACCGACAAACCCATACTGACTGCGCTGTCTCTGGGTATTTCCGTATTCGTGCCGATTGTGGCGATTGTTTATCTAATCTATCTGCTTAATAAACCTGATCATCAGGCTGCAGCAAAATAAGCAGCTTATGCCGGCCCACAAAAAAGCCGGACGGGAAGTGGAAACCCGTCCGGCCTAAGCAGTTAACCATCACCGCTTAGCAATAGTTGTGTGGCTGATTAAACATGCTCAGTAGAACGCAGTGCCTGGATCCGCTGTTCCAGCGGCGGATGACTCATAAACCATTCTGAGAAACTGCGTTTACCAGCAATACCAAATGCCATCATCGTGCCTTCCAGCTCGCTTTCCCGGTTAGACTTGAGTCGCTCAAGCGCAGCAATCATTTTTTGCTTACCTACCAGTGAAGCGGATCCCGCATCAGCACGGAACTCACGTTGACGAGAGAACCAGAACACCACCACACTGGCCAGCGCACCAAAAATCACTTCCAGAATGATAACCGTGAATAGATAAGCGAAACCGCCAACGACCTCACCATCTTCATCGTTTTGCATCAGGTTGCTGATTAAGCCTGCAACCACCCGGGCCAGGAAAATCACGAAGGTATTTACCACGCCCTGAATAAGCGCCAGGGTAATCATGTCGCCATTGGCTACGTGAGATACCTCGTGGGCCAGCACTGCCTCAGCTTCTTCCTGCGTCATGTTTTGCAGTAAGCCTGTCGTCACCGCAACCAACGCATTATTGCGATTGGCACCCGTGGCAAAAGCGTTGATTTCCGGCGAGTCATAAACCGCCACTTCCGGCATGCCGATACCCGCTTTTTGGGCCTGACGTTTTACGGTCTCCAGCAGCCATTGCTCAGTCGCATTACGCGGCCGGTCAATGACGACAGCGCCGGTTGAGCGCTTTGCCAGCCACTTCGACATCAACAGTGAAATAAACGAACCACCAAAACCAAAAACAGCGGCAAATATCAGTAAGCCGCCCATACTCTGGCTGTTAATACCCAGCACGGCAAACACCACACTGAGCACAATCCCGAGTACCAGTACCACGGCCAGGTTTGTGATCAAAAACAGCACTACACGTTTCATAAAAGCCTCGCTAAACAAGAAACGAAAATTAACACTGTGCATTATACAGGGTCATTCGCTGTAAGTTAAAATCGTATATAACTTACATTTAGTCAGGTAATTACTGATTAAAAAATACCCGGCACTGGTATCAGCTTCGCAGGGCTTTTACCAGTTGCAGAACGGCAGGATGAGTGAGTTTACGCTCCGGAGAAATCGCGTAGAGTTGCTCCGTAACACGGTTGATCACGCCGACTTTGAGCAGACCAAATTGTTTTTCAAGCTGAGGCGCTAATAACAATGGGGCAGAGAAAGCGCCCAGCCCTTCCTGCGCAAAAGCCAGCATCAGCGCGCTGTCGTCAAATTCCGCCGTGATATCAGGCTGAATATCCTGAGTGCTGAACCATCCCAACAACTGTTGTCGAATTAACGACTTTTTGCCTTGCAGCAGAAAGGGGGCGTTATGCAGTGAGCGGGGAAAATCCTGACTTAGTGCGTCGTATTTATCCGCGGCCGCATATACTGCCATGGGCGATTCGGTGATTAAGTGGCTGTATGCCTTAATGTGACTACCAGTTTGAATGGGCTGATCGGATAACACCATATCCAGACGATTAACCGCCAGCTCGCCGAGCAAAGAGGTTAGTTCTCCCTCCCGGCACACCAGCTTCACCGGTAACTGTAAGACCGGCTTAAGCATTTCGTAGACCAGGGTTTTGGGCAGCACATCGGTAATCCCCACGGTAAAGCTTTGCCACTGATTGTGCTGCTGATTAAGCACCGACTTAAGTTCTTCTCCGAGCTGAAAAATATCTGCCGCATAGCCTTGCACCAGTATACCCAGCTCGGTGGGTATCAACCGCCGGGATTGACGGGTGAACAATGATGCGCCAATGGTATCTTCCAGCGCGCTTATCTGGCCACTGATTGTTTGCGGTGTGATATGCAGTAATTCGCTTACCCTGGCAATAGAGCCATGCTCAGCCACCATGTAAAAGTAATACAGCTGGTTGTAGTTAATTGGCGTCATAAGCAGGTGGTCAAAGCTTGGCCTGGGCTTTAATAAACGCGATGGATGGTGCGAAAAACGCGCAGCCTGTCTCGGCAGCGGTGTAATCGAGCCAGCGGTCGTATTCGCCGTCGCCACTGCCGTACACCTGACTGTGCAACATCCTTTTAAAGGGTTGAGAGCTGGCTGCGCAGGTAACCGAAAACATACCCTGCGATGTCATATCGCCGTAAGGCATGCCCTGCTTGAGCAAGTCAGCTTTACCCTGCTCTGTGGCAATAATGCTGGCCCTGACGCTGTGAGAAGAAGGATTACACTCCACACTGGGCAGGTTATGCTCCCTGGTAGTGCCCATGATCTGTTCCTGCTGTCGGTCAGACAGGCTCAACCAACGGCGTAAATCGTGTCTGAAACGCTGCACATGCACATAGCTACCACCGGCAAAGCCGTTGTCATCATCTTCAATAATGGCAACTTTAGCTCGCTGTAGGCCCCGGGGATTGTCCTGGGCATACAAATAGCCATTAAGATCGCGACCGTCCAGATAGCGGAACCCCTGTATCTGTTCCACCAGCTCTACATGGATCCGCAGCAGTTCCATGATCTCCAGGCCAATGGCATAACAAATATCAATGCGGTCAGCGCGAATCTGAATAAACAGATCGCAGGGCGTGGAGGGCGCTACGCGGTCTTCGCTTTGCATATCCGGAAACGGCGTTAGTTCAACGGGAATAGGGCCGGGATAAAGTTCACTCCAGTAATTACTGCCCACGGCAATGACCCCTGACACCATGGCTTCGTAGTGTTCATTATCGTAATAATCAAGCACTTCCAGTGCCCTGCCCAGCTTGGCCCGGACAGCCTGTGAATCGTCGTCAATCACATTGAACAACAAGTACTGCGCATGCAGATTGGGTTCAGCACAAATACCTTTTTGTGGTTGCGACATAGTCTTCCCGTTGTTTTTATCGTTATCGACCGGTGTTGTTATTTAGTACCCGGCAGCCTGACCATCTTTGCGGCTTTCTGATGCGCCATAGTATATCTGCTTATCGGCATCATACATAATCGCTTGATAGCCACCGTAGATCCCCAGTTTATTTTCCAGTTTGTGGCCTCTTTCCAATAACTCTCTTTCAGTGCTCAGCGAAAAGCCACGCTCCAGACTAATCGAGCCACCGTCTTTCATTAAGGCGCCGGTAGGACTGCTTGAGCCACTGTGAATAAATCGGGGCGCATCACCAGCCTCCTGCAAATTCATACCAAAATCAATAAGATTGACGATTATTTGTGCATGCATCTGGGGCTGCGTGGCACCACCCATTACACCAAAGCTTAACCAGGGTTTATTGTTGCGTGTGACCATTGCCGGAATAATGGTATGAAACGGACGTTTACCCGGCTGATATTCATTGCTATGGCCGGGCTCCAGGGTGAATAACTCACCACGGTTTTGCAGAATAAAGCCGAGTCCTGACGGGGTCATGCCAGAGCCCATGCCGCGATAGTTACTCTGAATTAACGACACCATATTGCCGCGGCTGTCGGCAACGGTGAGATAGACGGTGTCGCCGTCGATAACGCCGGCATCATAGCGATTGGCCGCCTTTAGCGGATCGATAAGTTTACGGCGCTCCCGAGCGTAGTCTTTGCTGATAAGCGGGGCTACCGGGATATCGTTAAATGCCGGATCGGCGTAATACTTAGCCCGGTCTTCAAAGGCCAGCTTTTTTGCTTCAACGAAAGTGTGAATATAATCGGCAGAATCCAGCCCCATACCTTCGATGTCGTACTGTTCCAGAATATTCAGGATCTGCAGCGCGGCAATGCCCTGACCGTTTGGCGGTAATTCCCAGACATCGTAGCCACGGTAATTCGCCGACACCGGTGTCACCCAGTCAGAGGTGTGAGTAGCCAAATCCTCATAACTTAAATACCCGCCCTGCTCTTTCATGTAAGCCGCAATCACCCGGGCAATGTCACCTTTATAAAACGCATCCCGGCCGCCGGTAGCAATTTTTTCGTAGGTCGCAGCCAGCCCCGGGTTTTTAAACACATCGCCCTTTTGCGGCACTTTTCCGCCCGGCATGAAAGTGGGTGAAAATCCCGGGTAATGACCAATTCGGTCGACATTCATCTGCCAGTAATATGCCACCAGCTCGCTAACCGGAAAGCCGTTACGAGCGTAACGAATTGCTGGCGACAACAATGAGGTCATGGGTAAACGGCCAAAGCGATTATGCAGCTCAAACCAGCCATCTACCGCGCCGGGCAACGGCCCGAAGGATGGAATTTTAGTTAGTCCTGCGGCGGAGAACACCTCTGCAGTCAGGGATTGGGGTGACCGCCCGGACGCGTTCAGCCCGTATAGCTGTTTAGTCTCTGCATCCCAGACAATTGCAAACAGGTCGCCACCAATTCCGCTACCGGTAGGCTCGACAAGGCCCAGCATGGCGTTTGCTGCAATGGCTGCATCAATGGCGCTGCCGCCTTGCTTAAGGATATCCAGGCCTACCTGAGTTGCCAGCGGCTGACTGGTCGCCACCATCCCTTCCCGGGCAATCACTTCGGAGCGGCTGGCAAAAGGTTTGCCGGTAATTCTGTCATAGGCACTGGCAGATACCGTCATCACCAACCCCACAACCACGCAAGTCAGCTTAATTCCCATGCCTTTTACTAAACTCAACCTCATTATTATTACGTTACCCTTGTTACTGTGAGTGTCTGGCTGTCTGTAAGAATTACCAGCCCGGCGTGAATGCTTTGCCTAAGATAACATAGTATTACAATCCTTCACTTTTTGCTGAAAAACCAAACACCTTTAAATACGCGGGCTGCACAACAACCACCCGGCACAAACGAATTGGAATCATGTTTGCAATATTGCTTGTATTCATGAATTGAGTTGCTATGAGCTAATCATCTGTCCCCTCGCTTGCAGTACCAGTGGACCATTTTTTCAATTTGTCTTGTGAGACACCCAACCGCAGAGAGTCAGTACCATGAGCACGGAATTTAGTATCGTTACTATTGTTAAGCATCGCACTCAACAACTGTCTAATTTGCTGAGCAGTATTGAGCACTCTTCAGTAATCCCCAAAGAGGTAGTGATTGTATGGATGACCTCACCCAGTGACGAGTCGCTACTAAGCAGTGAGCTATTTGACATTCAGCATTGTTTCGCCACCCATTCAGAATTACCCATAGCCAAAGCCCGTAATCGGGGCTTTGAAGCCTGTACCACCGCAAAGATTATTTACCTGGATGTAGACTGTTTATGCCCGGCGACCCTGCTGCAGGAGCTAACAGCGCCATTGACAAACGGAAGGGTGGTCACTGCAAACATCATTGATCTGCCATGCAAAGCCGAAGAAGTCTCTAAAAGTATCCTACAGGACTTAACGGCAATACCGGTTAAGGCGCAAAAAGAACTTCCTTTTGTTCATTTTGATGTCACGGCATTTGCTATCACCAGCGACGATTTTGACCGTCTCGGCGGCTTTGATACCGACTACGAAGGCTATGGCTTCAGCGATGTGGATTTTGCCATGCGCTGCAGCCAGACGGGCCTTACATTAGTGAATACCGGTCGGCATATCTTTAAACAATTTCATATGCATTTTAATCCGCCGCTTAACCACCTGTGCGATCTCGTTGCCAACGCGGAATTGTTCAAACAAAAGTGGAGTTGTTATCCCTTATGCAACTATTTCGAGAAGTTTGCTGAGCTTGGCTATGTGAATTCGGATTATGAACAAACCGGTATCCGGGTTACCCGCCTGGCACCAGAGGAAGAGCTGAACGATTTTTTTATTGATCAACCCTGCGAGGAACAACCGGAAGTTGCTGAAGATATCAGGCAAACCGCTTAAGGCCGAAGACAATAAAAAGACCGGTTCACTTCCACTTTATCAATTGAACCGGGCTTTCTTACTCCTGCCGTATTGTCCGGGTAAACCTTTTCCAGCACCGCATACCAGCGCTCTTTTCACCACCTGAGCATGGTTCCATGGCAGTTGCGTAATTGCATATAAACTCGACATTTGTTCATTGGGCAACATTTATTCAACAGCCCAAACGGCTTTTACACAAAATTCACCCGCAAGAAAAAACCCCGCATAAGCGGGGTCTGAGTCGAAGTGATTTAGGCTTATTATTATTAACTTGAGCGCCTAATCAATAATGTGTCCGAAGATTATGAACGGCCACCAGTGAAGTCAGGATAAGCTTCCAGACCACATTCACTGATATCAACACCTTCAAATTCTTCTTCTTCGCTAACGCGTACACCGATAACTGCTTTGATGATTAACCAAACCACTAAGCTGGTTACGAATACCCATACGAAGATAGTCAGGGCACCGATGATTTGACCAGAGAAAGTCGCACCACCAGTAACAGGAACCAGTAACAGACCTAACAGACCCACTACACCGTGAACAGAAATCGCGCCTACCGGATCATCGATTTTCAGTTTGTCCAGAGTAACGATGCTGAATACAACCAGGATACCGCCCAGGGCACCAAACAGAGTCGCAGTCAGTGGCGTAGGAGTAGACGGCTCAGCAGTGATAGCAACCAGACCAGCCAGTGCACCGTTAAGTGCCATTGTCAGGTCAGCTTTACCAAACATGATGCGAGCAACAATCAGTGCAGCAATAGTACCACCCGCTGCAGCAGCGTTAGTGTTCATGAATACTACGGCAACAGCGTTTGCGCTTTCTACAGTAGCAGTAGCCAGTACTGAACCACCGTTGAAACCAAACCAACCCATCCACAGAATGAATGTACCTAAGGTAGCCAGCGGCAGGTTTGCACCAGGGATAGCGTTAACTTTGCCATCTGCAGTGTATTTGCCTCTACGGGCACCCAGTACCAGTACACCCGCTAATGCAGCCGCTGCACCAGCCATGTGAACGATACCAGAACCAGCGAAATCAGAGAAACCAGCGTTCCACATTGAAGGGTCTGCATCATCAGGTGCGTTCAGATAAAACATTCCGAAAACATCAGACTGTCCCCAAGTCCAAGCACCTTCCATTGGGTAGATGAACCCAGTCATTACTACCGCAAAAGCCAGGAACGCCCACAGCTTCATACGCTCAGCTACCGCACCAGATACGATAGACATTGCCGTAGCAACGAATACTACCTGGAAGAAGAAGTCAGCAGATGGTGCATAGGTTGCTGGTTCATCAGCAACGCCAGTTGCGCCGTCAGCCATGATGCCGCTCAGGAAAGGTACCCAGTCACCACCGCCGTACATGATGCCGTAGCCGCAGATCATGTACATAGTACAAGCAATCGCAAACAACGCGATGTTTTTAGTCAGAATTTCAGTTGTGTTTTTAGCACGTACAAGGCCAGCTTCCAGCATGGCAAAACCTGCAGCCATCCACATTACCAGTGCGCCACAGATTAAAAAGTAAAAGGTATCTAACGCGTACCCTAATTCAAAAGTTGTTTCCATTATGCTTATCTCCGCAAATTTCTCGTCGACTGCTCTTACAGTGCGTCGGTATCTGTTTCGCCGGTACGAATCCGGACAGCGCCTTCAAGGTCGTAAACGAAGACCTTGCCGTCACCAATTTTGCCGGTTTTCGCAGCACCTGTGATGGCTTCAACCAAACGTTCCACCTGATCATCCTGAACGGCAATTTCCAGTTTAACTTTCGGCAGGAAGTCGACCTGATACTCGGCTCCGCGGTATAATTCTGTATGTCCTTTTTGACGTCCGAAACCTTTCACTTCGGTTACGGTCAGACCGTCAATACCGATTTCTGAAATGGCTTCACGAACATCATCCAGCTTAAATGGCTTGATGATTGCTGTGACTAGTTTCATGTGTTGCTCCCAAAATAATAGTGGTTTGCTACCAGTGTTCATGTTGTGCGAGATTGACTAGAACAAGTCCTATGCCACAAATTAAAACCCATAAAAATCAATAACTAAATTTAAAATTGTTATATTTTCTTACAATTTTACGCACCATTTAAATGCATGAGACTCGGTTTGCACCATTTTGGTGCTATCACATTTCATCCTGTCAGTAATGTCGTTTATCGCAGGGAACTTAGCGTCAAACAGCCGGTCTATCTGGCATGGAAAAAATGGACTTAGCCTTTACCGGGCCCACGCGTTTTCAACCTGCTGAACCAGCCCCTAAGAAGGCTGGCAGACTGGTGTGGCTGATTGTCGGCTCGGTGCTGGTTCATATTGCAGTACTGGCCACGTTGTCGTTTCCACCGCCTGTTCCAAAGCCGGTAAAATCCACTCCGGTACAGGCGGTTCTGTACACGCCTGTTGTGCCTGCACCAGCCCAACCTGCGCCGGCAGAGTTCCCCGAGCCCGCCGTTACCGATGTACCGCCTGAAGAGCCTGAGAGAGTCGAGTCACAGCCCGAAAGCGAACCTGCACAAGCCGAAGCGGCGCCACCGCAGGCAGAAAACATTCCCAATCCCAGTACCGAAACCTCTGCGCCACCTCCAGGTGAAATACTCACCCAGGCAGAGGATAGCCCCGCACCACCTTCACGACGTCTATCTAACGCAATCAGTCGAGGGATTGCAGGACAGCAGTTACAAAAACAACACGAACTCGCCGAACAAGTCACGCGGCAGCGCCGTCTGGAACAGAAATCACCGGAGTTACGCATTGGTGAGTACGAACCAGCCAAGCAAACAGTCGGGGAATATGCCGTGAATTGCGATAAGGGGGTGAATAGCACTGTGGCAACAGTTGCGCGATTGTTTGGAGGCAATGTAAAGTGCAACAGTCGCAACGAATTTCAGCAATTCATCGACAAACGACGATATAAACAACCAGAACAATAAGGGACTGCCCGTGGCCGGAGCCAACCTACTTGCACTCATTGATGATATAGCCACTCTGCTCGACGATGTCGCCATGATGTCGAAAATGGCAGCCAAGAAAACTGCCGGTGTGCTGGGTGATGATTTAGCACTGAATGCCAATCAGGTACAGGGCGTGAAACCTGACCGCGAAATTCCCGTGGTGTGGGCGGTGGCTAAGGGATCCTTCATCAATAAACTGATTCTGGTGCCTGCCGCATTGTTGATCAGTGCTTTTGTACCGGTACTAATCACCGTATTGCTGGTTCTTGGCGGACTCTATTTATGTTTTGAAGGGGCCGAAAAAGTGCTCCATCGGTTTTTGCCCCATGCCGATAGCGCCGAAGAGGCCGATGAGCGCCTTAATAATCTGGCCGATGCTTCCATTGACCTGGTGCAAATGGAAAAAGACAAAATTAAAGGGGCGATACGCACTGACTTTATTTTGTCTGCAGAAATTGTTGTGATTACCCTCGGCAGTCTGCAGGGTGCCGATCTGACGACTCAAATCCTGGTCCTGAGTGGATTAAGTATCGCCTTTACCATTGGGGTTTACGGTCTGGTGGCCGGCATTGTAAAAATGGATGACCTCGGCTTATACCTGCTGCGTAAATCACTAACGGGTGGCTACAACAGCTCACAGCGCATAGCCGGTCGTTTTTTACTGACAGCGGCGCCAATTCTGATGAAAGTGCTGTCATTCGTCGGCACCATCGCGATGTTTTTGGTGGGCGGCGGTATTCTGACTCACAGTATTCCGTTTTTGCACCATCTCGCTGAATCGGTAACCCAACTGGTACCGCAAGTAGCCTTGATCCTAAGCATTGCCGCCGATGGTATCGCCGGATTAGTCGCAGGGACGATCATCGCTTTCGCCCTGGCTGTTTTTAATAAAGTCCGTCAGTAATCAGACTCAGCATCACCAGTAAGGTAGCGTTGGCCATTTGCGCTACTTTACTGGAAATTCAGTTATTAATTAGCAAAAAAAACCACACGCTCAATTTCCCCCGGCCTTACAAAATCAAAATAAATAAATACAAATCAAACACTTAAAAATTAACCACCTGACTGGCACAACTATCGCTAACTATTCTGCGACTTAGATTAACAGATAGCCTGCTCGGCGAGCATGATGAGGCTCTGAATGGGTACAGGGCAGTGAGCGTAAATCGCTTATTGGTGTGCCCGTAACGAACAGCGAGGTTCAAGATTATGATTACTTACAGTTTTTTAATTTGGCTTTTACTGGGTCCGGTGCTGGCCTATATCGTTGCGCTGGGAATTTTTAACGGGATTCGTTACCTGTTTACGTCAGACTCTTTGATTCACTAAAGGCTTACCGCATTTGTATCCCTGGACACTCCCGTAGTGCCACTTCTCAGGAATTGCAGATCTCTGCAATCTCCTGAGTTTTTTATCTGCTAAAGACTAATAACCACTCGCAGTTACTCGTCTATAGCAAGCTAGCAGCCTCTTTTCTTCACAACAAACTTATTTTTGCTATAACGTTCACTTTAAATACGATAGATGTCTTGGCATTTTGTCGGGGTGCCGACAGCACCAAGGGGCGTTATGCGACGCCCCTTGACCCCCGCAGTTCTTACTCACGAAAAGCATACTGTCATCGGGCAGGTAAAACCTATCGACCAGAGAGGGCTCCATGCCCTCGCTGGCCGGAGGCGTCGTCCATGACGCCTCTACGCTTTTACTTCATCTGCCCAATGACAGTATCTCGCTCAATAAGAACCAAAAATAAGGATGTATTGCACTCTACTTATAAACTTCACCAACCAGGTAGTTTTAGCCAGGTTTTATTAGCCTATCAACCACCAAATAACCTTTCCCACCAGGACTTTTCCTTAGCTTTCTTCGCCGGTTTTTTTGCTCCCGATTGCCCCACGCAACCCTGCGCTGGCGGCAGCGCTTCAAGCACCGCAGGTACACTCATGCTGCCTGGACATCCGGCCGTCACTACCGCGCCGGTTGCAGGATCGAAATGCGCAATGCCCAGGCCATTAGGAAAACGACGCGACAGGGATTTAGGTTCCTGTAACTGCTGATAAGCAAGGAACACCGGCAGTGCACCAGTCGAGCCAGTCAGGCCGGTTGAGCGGTTTTCATCATTACCTACCCAGACCGTTGCCAGATTATTACGGTCGTACCCGGCAAACCAGCTGTCGCGATAATCATCGGTGGTACCGGTTTTTCCCGCCATGTTTATGTTGCCATAGATTCTGCCAATGGCTTTTGCCGTGCCTTCGGTGGCCACCTTATAAAGCGCGTAATTAAGCAGGTAAGCTGACTCCTCGTTAACCCTCTGCTCGCCATATTCAGCCTGACGCCACATTAAACGGTTATTCACGCTCACAATGGCACTAACGGTATGTAACGGTCGGTACGCCCCATTGTTGGCAATGGTTTGGTATAGCTGATTGGTTTCAAAGGGAGTCAGCGCTACTGCGCCCAAGGTAAGCGCAGGTACTTCCGGAATCGGCCGCTTAACGCCCAAATGCTTTAGAGTGGCGGCAACGTTATCGATGCCCAGCTCAAGCCCCAGGTTAACCGTAGGCACGTTCAACGACAAACTGAGCGCATCAATTAGCGGCACGGAGCCACGGTAAGTTTTATCAAAGTTTTGCGGCTGCCAGTTATCACCGTGTTCGTCACTGAGAGATAATGGCTTATCGTCCAGTGGTGTAGCCAGATTATACTGCGTAGGTTGCTCCAGTGCCGTAAGGTACACGGCCGGCTTTACCAGCGAACCTATGGGCCGAACCGCATCCAGCGCGCGGTTAAAACCAGCAAAGCTGACATTGCGCCCGCCCACCAGCGCGCGCACCTCACCGCTGCCAATGTCTGATACCACCATCGCGCCTTCCAGGGTCGCTTCGCGGCCAGGTTGCAAGCTGTCCAGCGTGCTGGTTAATGCCTGTTCGGCGCGGCGTTGGGCATAAATATCCAGGGTCGTGAACACCTTCACGCCCGACTCCCGGATGTTAGGATCGGCGAGGATGGTTTGTAGTTCTTTACGAACCTGAGTCATAAATGCCGGATGTTTGCCGGTCGCCAGGCTATCGCCGGTAGCAATCCCCACTGGTCTGGATACGGCCATTTCGTATTGTTGCGGGGTTAACTCATTACCTTCCAGCAACAACCGCAGCACCAGATTGCGCCGCTCGATGGCCCGTTCAGGGTACTTACGGGGATTGTAATAAGAAGGCCCTTTTATCATCCCTACCAGCATGGCGATTTCGGTTTCATCGAGTTCATACACCGGACGGTCAAAATAAAAATAACTGGCCAGGCCGAAACCGTGTACCGCCATATCGCCGCTCTGTCCCAGAAACACTTCATTCAGATAGGCCTGTATGATCTTATCTTTGCTGTAGCGAGCATCAATAATGATGGCCATCAGGGCTTCTTTTATCTTTCGTTCAAGCGAGCGTTCGCGGGTTAAATACAGATTTTTAACCAGTTGCTGGGTAAGCGTACTGCCCCCCTGAACCGTGCGTCCGGCTGCGATATTCGCCAGTAGCGCACGGATGATAGACAACGGCGCGATACCGTGATGACTGTAAAAGTCACGATCTTCGGTAAGCGTTAATGCCTTTACCAGTAACGGCGGCACATCTTCCAGCGTCACCAGCATTCGATCTTCCTGACTGCCACTGGCGAGACGGGTTACCAGCCACGACTCCAGCCTGACCTGCGATAAAGACTGGTCGGTTTGTAAATCAGTAATAGAGGCGATGCGCGCACCGTTCCAGCGGATAGTTAACTGCCGCAACGGCTGAAAGCCATCAGGGAAATGGAACGCCCGGCGATAAATGCTAATAGCGGCCTGACCCACACTGTATTCACCACTGCCCTGGATCTGATTAACCCGTCGGTAACCCAGCAGCTTCAGCTCGTCCAGCACTTCTTTGCGGGTAATCTCCTCGCCCTTTTGCAGTTGCAGCGGGCGGGCATAGATTTGTGCAGGCACCTGCCATTTATTACCTGAAAAGTGGTGCTTAATCTGGGCATCGAGATAAATGATGTAGGCCCCGAACAGCACCAGCAGAATTAAAGAAAACTTCCAGAAAAACCGCCAGAGTCGGCGTTTTCGGTTAGGATTAGAAGTAGGCTCGGCTTTTTTTGATGTCACAACGCTTCCTGTAAATACTTTGCGGGTACGACCGGTTGCAGGCATTCAGGCCGGGCAAGGAACACAGCCGTTTTGTTTGCGCTGTATCAATTACCTGTATGCAACTTTAGGCTCATCAGACTAGACAAGTGATTGTTCGCTTTTTACTCTGTAAGTCAATCAGCCTCTGGGAAAGCCATGATACTGGCTAAAGTAAGGAGTTTACCATGAAAATTACCGTCGATATCGATCTGTCACCGTCAGAAGCTCGCGAACTCTTAGGCTGGCCGGACATGACCAAAATCCATGAAGCCACCATTGCCATGTTTACCGAACAATTAAAAAACGGTAATCAGGAAACAATGATGACCCTTCTGAAACCCTACCTTGACGGCAGTCAGCAGGCCTTTTCTTTCTACCAGAAAATGATGGAAGGCATTGCCACCAGCACCGCCTCAGGCAAAAAATAACAACTTCAAGGAGCACTTGTGGAGCAACAGGATAAGCAGGAAATTCTGGACACGCTGAACCAGTATGCTGAGCAGTTTAATAGCATGGTACAGAAAATTCTCACCCGTCAGGCTGATTCGAACGATGCAGCAAAGATGTTCGATCCGCAGCATTTGCAGCAGCTACTGACCACAAAACTGGCCGATAAGGTTGAAGTAGATACCTCCAAGCTGGTTGAAAACCAAATGGAGTTTATGCGCCAGCAAACCGAGCTGTGGCAGCAGGCAAGCAGAGCCATGTTTGGCGAGAAGGCTGAAGCCGTGGTTAGTGAGTCACGCGGTGACAAACGTTTCAGCCACACCGACTGGAACGACAACCCGGTTTTTAACTATTTAAAACAAGCCTACCTGATCAACTCCAAAATGCTGCAGGGCATGATGGACTCCATGACCTTTGCCGATCCTAAATCTGCTGAACAGGTAAAATTTTACACTCGTCAGTATATTAACTCGGTTGCGCCAACCAATTATCTGTTCTCTAACCCGGATGTGTGTGAGGAAATCCTCAAATCCAAAGGGCAAAGCATGCTCAAAGGCATTGAGAACTTCATGCGCGATCTGGAACAAAGCCCACTGGAAGCGTTTAAGATTACGCAAACCGACATGTCGGCCTTCGAGCTGGGTGAAAACCTGGCAACCACAGAGGGCAAAGTGGTGTACCAGAATGATCTCATCCAGCTCATTCACTACGTACCGAAAAAAGCCAAAACCTATGCACCTCCGGTGTTGTTTGTGCCGCCGTTTATCAATAAATATTACATCCTCGACCTTGATGAAAAAAAATCTGCAGTGAAAGGCTTGCTCGAAAACGGTTTCAGTGTGTTTATGATTTCCTGGGTCAATCCGGACAAATCTCTGGCCGAGCACGATTTTGTGAGTTATATGAAGCACGGCCCGCTGGCCGCGCTGGATGTGGTATGCGAGATTACCAAACAACCCAAGGTTAATATGACCGGGTTCTGTGTAGGCGGTACCCTGTCTGCCGTCACTGCCGCTTACCTGCGCGCCCAGGGCGATGAGCGAATTCAGTCACTTACTCTGCTAACCACCCTGACCGACTTCAGTGAGCCGGGTGAAATTGGTAACTACCTGACCGAAGAAAGCCTTAACGCCATGGAGCAGAACGCCGATATTAAAGGCGTCTATGACGGCCGCATACTGGGGCTCAGTTTCAGCCTGTTGCGCGAGAACAATCTGTTCTGGTCGTACTTTATCAATAACTATCTAAAAGGCGAGGATCCCGCCGCCTTTGATATTCTGTTCTGGAACAGTGATGCCACTAATATCACTGCCGCCTGCTTTAAACAGTATGTGCGCACCATGTACTGGGAAAATAAACTGCGGGAACCAGGTGGTATGGTGATTGACGGTGTGCCTATCGATTTGGGCAATATCGATGTGCCGGTTTACTTCCTGGCCACTATTGCCGATCACATCGTGCTCTGGCAGGCCGCCTATAAAGGTACGCAACTGGTAGGCGGTGATACCCGCTTTGTACTGGCCGGTTCCGGACACTTAGCCGGGGTAATTAACCCACCCGCCAAAGGCAAGTATCCGCACTGGATCAACGAAGACCTGCCAGAGGATGCCGCCGCCTGGTTTGATGGCGCCACTCAGCACGAAGGTTCCTGGTGGCCCGATTGGTACCACTGGCTACAATCACACAATGATAAACAGGTTACCTCACCCAAGCCCGGTAAACACAAGTCCTACCCGGTTGTTGAGGATGCCCCCGGCAGCTACGTTAAACGCCGTCTTGGCTAACGGTTAACCATCCAAAATTTGCTCTGTCGGCCTGTTCTGCGCTACATTGCAGAATAGCTGACAGAGTTTATCAACCTGCCGGCTCTGCGACGAGGGCCTGATTTAACCTTTTCAGAACTCTGTCCACCAGATTCCGGCGCCGGTATTAATGCGGTTCAGCATTGAATAGCAGCCCGGAAAGCAGCTCATAGCGTTGCTCACTCTAGTACAAACAAGATAAGCACAGGTTCCAATGGTTACGATCAAGAAATATCCAAATCGCAGGCTTTATGACACGTCACGCAGTCAGTATGTGAACATGGATTACATTAAAACCCTGGTCAATGAGCGTACCGACTTTAACGTGGTCGACTCGAAATCCGGTGACGATGTGACCAAGACTATCTTGTTGCAGATTATCAGTGAGTCTGAAACCAATGAGCATCAGTCACTGCTGACCAACAAACTCCTCAAGCAACTTATTCGTTTTTACGACTCTGATATGCAGTTATTCCTGCGCGAGTACCTGGAACAAAGCCTGATTAGCTTTATGGAACAACAGGACAGTTTGCAGGGAATGATGAAGAATATGGTGGATACCAGCCCACTGGGGATGTTCAGCAAAATCATGGAACAGAATATCGACGCCTGGACCAAATCAACAAAAGAGCAGAAAAAATAGTCACTTGCTGCACCGCAGCATAAAAAGTTGTATAGTTATTCTATATTGTTCTAGGCGTTTTGCTGCATTGCAACAAAATACCCCTTGACCATTCCGCCCTCTACTGTCTAATATATAACCAACGAATGCTGCAACGCAGCAAGTATAAACTTCGAACGGGAGTGTTATATGTTTGGCAAATTTTCAGAGCAACTTAAGAAATCTTCAAAGCCAATGAATTCATGGATGTCTGTGAATGCGAAAATGCTGGAAGATTTATCGCAAAACCAAACCGAATTATTTACTGGTTTACTGAGCGATAGCGTGAAATATCTCGAAACAGTGTCGGTGCAAACCGAAGCAAAAGGTGTTTTTGCCGCTAATTCTGAATTTGCTGAAGCCATGCGCGACCGGTTGGCTGTTGCATCTAAAGGCGCCTACTCGACTTTAAGCCATTTACAGGCGGATATGAAAGACGTCGTGAAATCGTCAATCGAAGATAGTGCCGAAGTCGCCAAGGAAGTCACGAAAGAAGTCACCAAGGCTGTTGAGAAACCCGTAGCTCAGAGTGCACCGGCAAAAGCGCCAGCCAAGAAGGCCGCGCCGAAGCCTGCAGCAAAGGCTGCTCCAACACCGGCGCCAGCGCCGAAAGAGGAGCCAGCCCCGGCAAAGGAAGCCAAGGCAGCGGCGAAACCCGCTGAAGCTGAGGCAAAACCTGCAGCAAAGCCAGCGGCAAAGAAAACCACGCGTACGCGCAGAACCACTTCGACAGCTAAAAAGCCAGCAACTAAAGCGGCCGAAACCAAATCAACTAATTAATTAACGACTCTTTAAGGAGAGACTAATGCTAGAGCAAATGACTGAAAAATTTCAAACTGCAATGAAGCCTGTAACTGAACTTGCGACTTTGAACATGAACACCATGCAGGAATTAGCTGAAAAGCAAAATTCTCTGTTCTCTACCCTCATGTCTGACGGTATGGCTTTTGCCGAAACTGCCAGCCAGCAGAAAGATCTGATGAGCCTTGCTGAAGCGCAAAAAGCGTATTTAGAAAGCCTGCAGGAAAAAATGACTGAGTCTGCGAAAAGCAGCTACACGCTAATCACTGAAACCCAGCAAAAAGCGGGCGAAATGATGAAAGGCATGAGCGAAGAGTTCACTACTAAGTTTACTGCTAAGTAATAAGACTCCGCCAGGCTAAAAATGCCCGCAGCACTTGCCCTAAAATTGGACAAAAGTGTTATGCGGGCCCAGAAAAAGGGCTGTTATACTTAATGGCCCTTTTTTGATATTTGTATTACCTTTTTTTGACATCTGTGGAACCAAGGACGTTCTTGTCGGTCCACATATCACTCAAAAAGTAGTACCTCCGGGAGTGAAACAATGAATTACCAAGCATACGACTACATGGCTCGCGGTGCGCAAATCATGCATGAAGGGTTTAGTCTGCTAAACGATATTGCCAGCCACCCGTCGAATCCATTTTCCCATACTATTCCAGGCCGTGTGAGCCGGGCGAGTCTTGAGACCGCCATGCGACTAACCCGCCGTTATGAGAAAGTTGGCTTTAATATTGACGAGATCACCATTGATGGCAAATACCACGCCGTTAAGGAAGAAGTTGCAGTATCCAAACCTTTTTGCGATTTAATCCACTTTAATCGCGTAGGTGTGCAGGACAATCACAAAGTATTGCTTGTTGCGCCGCTCTCCGGCCACTTTGCTACCTTACTTAAAGGCACAGTTGAAGCGCTGTTGCCAGACCATGAAGTGTATATTACCGACTGGGCTGATGCCCGCGAGGTGCCTCTCGACGAGGGCCCTTTCAGTTTTGACTGTTATGTTGAATATCTGATTAATTTCATGGAGTATCTCGGTCCAAATACCCATTTAATGGCTATTTGCCAGCCCACCGTTCAGGCATTGATTGCCACCGCGGTAATGGCTGAGCAAAAGAGCCCCGCTACGCCACATACGCTTACATTGATGGCGGGCCCAATCGACACCAGTAAAAATCCTACCCGGGTTAATGAGTTTTCTAAGAAGCACCCCATGTCCTGGTTCCGAAATGTCGCCATTATGACCGTCCCGCACGGTTATCCGGGCGAAGGCCGTAAGGTGTATCCTGGCTTTATGCAGCTGGGCGGTTTTATTAGCATGAACCAACAGGCACACATGCAGAAATACATCGATTTCTACCAGAACCTGTTTCTGGGTGAAGAAGAAGATGCCGACCGTTTCCGGGCTTTCTACGACGAATACCTGGCGGTACTGGATATGCCGGCAGAGTTCTACCTGGAAACCATCGAGCGTGTATTTAAAAATAATGAAGTGGCTCGTGGCGCCATCACCTACAAAGGTCAACCGGTTAATTTCGAGTCTATCGAAAATACGCCGCTGTTAACCGTTGAAGGGGCAAACGACGATATTTGTGGTCTGGGTCAAACGGAAGCCGCTCAGCATTTGTGTAAGAGCATTCCAAAATCTAAACGTAAACACCACGTTCAACAAGGTGCTGGTCACTACGGTATTTTTAGCGGTTCACAGTTCCGCAAACATATCCGTCCGTTGATCACCGATTTTATTCATAAATTTGCCTGACGTTATCTCGCCCATGCTGGCAACTTAGGTTAGCATGGGTGCTCTTAATTTCAGGGAGATTTCTATGCGCTTTGTTCCCCGCTGCACATCCGCTAAAGGTCAGCGTTTGTTCCCACGGTTAACCTCCTGTTTAATGCTATCTGTGGCAGCACTGAGTTTTCAGCCATCGGCTTTTGCCCGGCAAAATACCGATGAGCAGCCTTCTGCTAATGCCGATCCGGTTCAGGCCTTTAATGTGTGCAAACAAAGCCTGCAGCAATCAGCTGTAGAGGCGGGTATCACACCAGCCACAGCCGAACGGGTATTTGCCAATATTAACTATCAGCCCAGAGTCATTGAGCTTGACCGCAGCCAGCCGGAATTTGTGCAAACTTTTCCTGGTTACTTCAGCAAGCGGGTTAACGACTGGCGAATCAACAAGGGCCGTCAACTGGCCGGCGAGCACAAAGCGCTGCTACAGGAATTGGTAAAGCAATACGGTATTCCCGCTCAGTACTTACTGGCGTTTTGGGGACTGGAAACAAATTTTGGCGGCTACAAAGGCAAAATGCCGGTACTCGATTCTCTGGCAACCCTGGCCTGTGATCCGCGACGCAGCGCCTTTTTCACCCGCGAATTGCTCACTGCCGTAAAACTGCTGGAAGAGCAGTCTTTAGAGCAGGAAAAAATGGTAGGGTCATGGGCCGGTGCCATGGGTCATACCCAGTTTATGCCGTCAGCCTATGCTAACTACGCCGTTGATGGTGATGGTGACGGGCAAATTAATTTATGGGAGAGCGAAGCCGACGCCTTAACATCAGCCGCCAACTTTTTGTCTCAGCTAGGCTGGCAGCCCGGTTTCCGCTGGGGTCGGGAAGTTACTCTGCCAGACGGATTTGATTACTCGCTGTTAGGTTACTCCAAGCGCCGAACCGTTTCCGAATGGAATAAACTCGGAATAACCCGGGCCAACGGTGATGCCCTGGGTAGCAGCGATATGAACGCTTATTTAGTTATGCCCGCCGGTCATGAGGGGCCAACCTTTCTCGCCTACCCTAATTTCAGAGTGATCATGCGCTGGAACAATTCAGAGTTTTATGCCATTGCAGTAGGTCGACTGGCAGACAGAATTGCCGGCGACGGTGAACTGGTTGCATCCCTGCCGCCTTTACCGAATTATCGTCGCGACGATATCAAAGCTATGCAGGAACAGCTCAATCAGAAAGGTATTGATGTGGGTGGTGCAGACGGTATTTTAGGCCCGGCGACCCGCGAGGGGATCCGCGAATTTCAACGCCGTAGTGACATGATTGCCGATGGTTTTCCTTCGCTGGCCGTCATGCAGGCACTGGGAATAGAAGTTACTCCCACCTCTTAATTGTATTGAATGAAAAGAGCCGGACAGCGCTTTCTAATCAAAGCATGTCCGGCTTTTTCGGTTTAGTACATGTGCTGACCGCCGTTAATAGACAGCGTTGAGCCTGTGATAAAGCTCGACTCATCTTTAATCAGGAACAACACACCATCAGCGATGTCTTCTGGCTTACCTAAACGGCCAACCGGGATTTTCGCAACAATTTTCTTCAGTACGTCTTCTGGTACTGCTCGTACCATATCAGTATCAATGTAGCCTGGAGCAATAGCATTTACGGTGATACCTTTAGCAGCACCTTCCTGAGCCAGCGCTTTAGTGAAACCGTGGATCCCGGATTTTGCCGCCGCGTAGTTCACCTGACCATACTGACCCGCCTGGCCATTGATTGAACCAATGTTTACGATACGGCCAAATGAACGCTCGCGCATCCCCTCGATAACCGCCCGGCATGTGTTAAAACACGAAGCCAGGTTAGTTTGGATAACCGCGTTCCACTGTTCAAACGTCATACGGTGCATGGTACCGTCGCGCGTGATACCGGCGTTATTGATCAGCACATCTACGGGGCCAAAATCCGACTCGATTTGTTCTATGGCAGCTTTGGTTTTTTCGAAATCTGACACGTCAAATTTCATCGCCGCGATACCTGTTCGCTCGGTAAATTCCTGTGCCGCCTGGTCGTTTCCGCCATAGTTAGCCACTACGGTATAACCCGCACTTTTCAGTGTCGTACAGATTGCTTCACCAATACCGCGTGTTCCACCTGTAACGAGTGCTACTCTGCTCATGCTATTTCCTTCTTGTTTGATATTGCTCAACGTACAACTGATTACTATATAATCATCTATAGCTTGAATATTCCACCGTGAAAATCAGACGTTGGTCTATAAACTATGCTCCAAGTCAATAGCCTATTCGATCTATATGACATTTTAATAATAGTATTCAGTTACTTATTCTTCGTTGTTTTAACAGAAGGAATTGCAGTGGTCGGATCTTCAGGCCAGTAATGTTTGGGATAACGGCCTTTCATCTCTTTTCTCACTTCAGCATAACTACCCTGCCAGAAGCGCGGTAAATCATTGGTAGTCTGAATCGGTCGGCCAGCCGGTGATAACAACTCTACCGTAACCATCTGGCGACCCTGAGCAACGGTCACTGGTGCAGCACTGCCATAAATTTCCTGCATTTTGACTGACAACACTACCCGCGATTCGCTTTCATAACGCAAGCGTCGTGTTGTGCCGCTGGGCACTTTAAGGCTCGCGGGCAATTGTTGCTCAACGACCTGACGCTGAGGCCAGCTCAATGTTTGCAGTAGTACCTCCGCCCAGTGCGCTTTTTTAAGCTGGCTAAGTGACGCGCATCGCCCTAATACGGCATGCACCACCTCCTGCCCGAGTAACCAGCTTGTCGACACCTCCGGCCAGGGCGAATCGCCATCAAAACCGCTGGCCACAAGATTATGTGTTCGCGCCATATTAAGCCGGTTTAAAGTCTCTTCAAGCTCATTAAAGAATGGCCAGTCTTTAATGTCTTTTTCGCCTAACCAGTCTTGCCAGCATTGAATTCGCTGAGCTTCGCCCAGCTTAGCCAGCGGTTGGCGAGACAGCAGAATTTGCTTAAAGTAACGCCGCTCTTCGGCCTTCATTGTGTCGCTTTGAGCGTCGTAAAAGGCAACCTGCTGTAACGAGACAGAATCCGCAAAGCGCTCATGAATAAGCGGCTCTTCGATTGGCTGAGCTAAGCGGATCAGTAAATTAGCGCCTTTGCGTTGGCCTGCTAATACCGCCAGCCAGGGATATTCTGTTGCCGCCGGCTGAACCAGTTCTGCACCGGTCCCCATGGCCAGCTTAAATTCCTGTAAGTTGCGCGCCCGGGCAATCCAGCTAGGCCTCGCCAGACTTATTGCCAGGCCAAGGTATTGTTCCGGCACATTCAGCCTGGAGTCTATTTTGGCGTCGCTGCCTAGCAAACGAGCATACCTCGACGCCTGACGGCTTACCGATTGTCTGACCGGAGAAGGTATGGAGCGAAGAACATCACTCACCAGCCAGTATTCCGTTCGGGGAGCTTCTTCGGCCAGAGCAGTTACCACGCAACCGGCTGTCAGCAGTGTTTGCTCATCCGTTAATTCAGCTTCCTCTTTGAGCTGTAACAGCATACTGGCGAATTTCGCATCGACCGGTAGTTTAAGACTGTCCTTACCAAGTGGCGTAATCCGCCCGTTAGTATCCAGTAATCGGAGTTCCTGCAGCGTCTGCGTTGCGGCATTTAATTGCGCTTCACTCGGCTTGTCCAACAGCGGCAGGGCATCAAGAGAAGTGCCCCAATCGGCACTGTGTAGCACCAGAGACGTTATGTCTTCAGTGCGTATGGCGGGTAGAGCGAACTCTGCCAGTCGGCTATGAGCTTCTTTACTCCAAAGCCGGTAGCATGTGCCCTCCTGTACCCGGCCCGCACGACCTTTACGTTGCTCAGCTGATGCCTGTGAAATCATTTTTAATGACAGCTCGGTCATGCCGGTTGTCGGATGAAACTGAGCGACCTGCTCCCGGCCGCTATCAATAACCAGTCGAATACCTTCAATAGTTAAGCTGGTTTCTGCAATATTAGTAGCCAGTATGACTTTTCTTAAACCCTCTACATGAGGCCTAAGAGCTAATTGCTGTTGCTGAAGTGGCAAAGCACCATGAAGAGGTAGGACTGCCACTTCTTTGCTCTCTATACCAGACAAAGAACCCAGCACCTGATTAATGTGTTTTACGGTAGGTAAAAACACCAGTATGTCGCCACATTCTTTAGTGAGCACCTCGGTAATCAGGCCGCCAATACGCGGGCTTAATTGCGAAAGATGACACTCGCCCACATACACTTCTTCCACGTCGAAGCGGCGCCCCTGGCTGGATAATACAGCTGCTTCCGGTAACAGTTTACGCAGAGGAGTAACATCCAGCGTTGCCGACATCACTACCAGGCGCAGGTCATCACGCAGGGTTTGTCGTACCTCAGTGGCGAGCGCCAGACTGAAGTCGCTGTGCAGGCTGCGCTCATGAAATTCATCAAACAACACAATATCCACGCCGGCCAGTTCCGGATCCTGCTGCAACCTACGGGTGAGGATCCCTTCGGTAATAATTTCCAGACGGGTGGCCGCACTGGTTTTCTGCTCGCCGCGAATACGATAGCCAACTGTCTCGCCCACCTCCTCGCCTAACTGCCGTGCCAGGTAGCCCGCCAGTTGCTTCACTACCACACGGCGGGGTTGTAATAGCAAAATCCTGGCGGAGGTTGACCGCAACAAGGCCATGGGTACAGCGGTGGATTTACCGGCACCGGGCGGCGCGCTGAGCAACACATCAGTGGTATCCAGAGCGGTAAGTAAATCAGGTATTATGCTTTCTACAGGTAAACGTTTGGACATCAGATTAAGTTCGGCAACGTGCTAAAGAATAGTTGTTCTTTAACTATTTGTACTACACTAGAATAAAAAGAGGCAGTATAGCCATGGCCGGTTAAGACATAAACCTGTCTTGTTCTGCGCCGGATAAACTGCCAACATAGCTAGCCATTGAGCTTATCAGGCCCGGACGTAACATGCGTTATTTTATTGGATTGGATTTATCACCGGCAAACAAACTGGCCTTAGACAACTGGCGGGAGAAAAGCCTGCCGGAACTTCCACGAGTCAAAATGCCGCTGAATACCAAAGCGCCGGTACGCCAGCCGCGCCCTGTGCCGGCAGCTAACTTTCATATTACCCTGTGTTTTTTAGGGTCTGTCACTCCACGTCAATTAGAAGCGGTGACCGAGCGCCTCGCTGAGGTGACATCGCAACCCTTTGAGTTGTCGCTCGATACAACCGGCTTTTGGTCGGGGCCGAAGATTTTCTATGTGGGCCCCGAACAGGTTCCGGAACCGTTGTCAGAACTGGCCGCAAAAGCAACGGCCGCCGCCCGTCAGGCTGACATCGCCGTCGAGAAGCGTGACTACCAGCCTCATGTTACGATGATCCGCAACGTTAAAGCTGACTTTCCTCCTCCACTTTTCCCGCCGTCAGTTGTCTGCCAGTTTAGTCGGTTCCATTTATTTGAGTCTGTCTCTACCCAATCTGGTGTAACATACCCCATCCGCCAAAGCTGGCCGCTGCGTAACACCAACTCAGTGCGGGAAAAATTGCTGCGCGGGAATTTTTAACCTTTGCCTCTTTACAGCACTGTCGCGGCTCGGTAAAAAGACACATCACTTTAGAGAACACCAGTAACATGCACCAAACTTTCAGACTTATTATCGATTGCCCCGACCAGGTTGGCCTGGTTGCACGCGTATCCCAGTTTCTGGCTGACCATGATGCGTCAATCCTCGAAGCCAGCCATCATACCGACGTTCAGACTGGTCGGTTTTTTATGCGCCACGAAATCAGCACCGACTCATTAACGCTCTCTTATGATCGTTTTATTGAAGAATTTACCCCGCTGGCGAATGAGTTCCAGATGCAGTGGAAAGTAACTGATTCATCCAAGCGCCAGCGAGTAGCACTGCTCAGTAGTGTTGAATCCCATTGTCTGGTGGATATTTTGCATCGCTGGCATACCGGCGAATTACATTGCGATATTCCCTGCATTATTGGTAACCATCCGCAAATGAAGCAGTTTGCTGACTGGTACAAAGTGCCTTTTCACTGGGTAGACTTTAAGACCCTTGGGAAAGAAAACGCATTTAAACAAATTGAAGTACTTCTGGATGAATATGCCATCGACCTCACGGTACTTGCCCGTTTTATGCAAATCCTGCCCGACCACCTGTGCTCAAAACTGGCCGGCAGAGCAATTAATATCCATCACAGCTTTCTGCCCTCCTTTGCCGGAGCAAAGCCCTATCAGCAAGCCTATGATCGCGGCGTAAAGCTCATTGGTGCAACCTGCCACTACGTTACCCGTGACCTCGATGAAGGCCCGATTATTGAACAAAGTGTTAAACGTATCAGCCACAGTGATACAGCTGCCGACATGGTACGTAAAGGTAAAGACTGCGAAGTTAATGCGCTGGCTACGGGTGTGCGTAACCACCTCGAGGACCGGGTCATCATTCACCACAACAAAACTGTGGTATTCGCGTAGTCCTTTTGTCGCTGGCAGCGTGCCATACAACGCCTGCCGGTTGCACGCCCGAGTGCCAAAGCACCAAAATATATAATTCTACAATAACAAAATGACAGGAACTCTATGCTTACAATAAAAAAGACGCTCACTGCCACAGCCATAGTGTTGGCACTGGCGGGCTGCTCTGAAGCACCATCGAGCAACGAAAATACCGCCTCCGGCGCTGCCGAAGCAGCAAACCAGACAGTTGAAAACACCTTGTTGCAACCTTTTAAAGGCCCCTATGGTGGCGTACCAGCATTTGAAGATATGCAACTGGCCGATCTGATGCCAGCCATGGAAGCCGCTATGGCTGAACACCTGGCCGAAATTGATGCTATCGCCAATAATTCCGAAGCGCCTGACTTTGCCAATACGATTGTGGCTTATGAAAAGGCTGGCGACACCATTGGCCGGGTCTATACCTATTACGGAATCTGGAGCTCTAATGTATCCAGCCCCGAGTTTCGTGAACTACAGCGGGAGTTATCACCTAAGCTGTCAGCCTACCGCTCCAAAATCAATCAGAACACTAAGCTTTTTGAGCGCATTAAGGCGGTTTATGAAAGTGACGAACTGAAGTCTCTTACTGACGAAGAGCAACGCATCACGTGGCTTATCTATAACAGTTTTGCCCGCAATGGAGCGACGCTGGAAGGCGAAGCCAAGGCTCGTTACGCCGAGATCAATAAAGAGCTGGCAAGCCTGCATACCCGTTTTTCCAATAACGTGCTGGCAGATGAAGAAAATTACGTCACCTATATTACGGCAGAGCAACTCGACGGTTTGCCGGAAAGCTTTGTTAAAGCCGCAGCAGCTGCTGCCGCAGAACGTGGTAAGGAAGGCATGTATGCCATTACCAATACGCGCTCATCAATGGATCCTTTCCTGACCTATTCAACACAACGGGATTTACGCGAAAAAGTATGGCGCACCTACTACGACCGTGGCGATAACGGTGACGAGTTTGATAACAACGACATCATCAAACAAATTCTTACCTTGCGCCATGAACGCGTTCAGTTGCTCGGTTACAATAACTATGCTCAGTGGCGCCTTGAAGACCGCATGGCGAAGAACCCTGAAAATGCCATGGCGCTGATGATGAAAGTCTGGCCAGCTGCATTGGCCCGGGTAAAGGAAGAAGTGGCCGACATGCAGGCCATCGCCGATGCCGAAGGTGCGGACATCGAAATTAAACCCTGGGATTATCGTTTTTACGCCGAAAAAGTTCGTCTCGCGAAATACGACCTCGATTCCAATGAGGTGAAACAATACCTGCAACTGGATAAACTGCGCGAAGCCATGTTTTATGTGGCCGGACGCCTGTTCAATTTTGACTTTAAACCGGTTCCGGCGGGCACGGTACCGGTATTCCATCCAGATGTAAAAGTATGGGAAGTAGCCGATAAGAATTCCGGTGAACTGGTTGGCCTGTGGTATCTGGATCCGTTCGCTCGTCAGGGTAAACGCTCCGGCGCCTGGGCAACCACGTACCGGCGACACACCACCTTTGATGGTGACAAGAACGTTCTGTCATCTAACAACTCCAACTTTGTGAAAGGACCGGAAGGAGAGCCAACGCTGATTTCCTGGGATGACGCTGAGACATACTTCCATGAGTTTGGCCACGCGCTGCACTTCCTGTCGGCAAACGTTAAATACCCCACTTCACACTCTGGCGTCAGAGATTACACTGAGTTCCAGTCGCAGTTACTGGAGCGCTGGCTGACCACTGATGAAGTCATTGATGAGTACCTGGTACATTATGAAACCGGCGAACCCATACCTGACAGCCTGATTGCTAAAATCAAGAAGGCATCAACCTTTAATGAAGGGTTCAAAACCACTGAATATATGGCATCAGCCATCATGGATCTGCTCTATCACACCACAGATCCTGCCAATATCGAACCAGACAGTTTTGAGCGTGAACAACTCAAAGCACTGGGAATGCCTGAAGAAATCGTGATGCGTCACCGTACTCCTCACTTTGGCCATGTTTTCTCTGGTGAGGGCTATTCAGCGGGTTACTATGGCTATATGTGGGCAGAAGTATTAACCGCGGATGCAGCAGAAGCATTTGAAGAAGCGCCGGGCGGCTTTTACGATGAAGAAGTGTCAGCCAAGTTAGTGAAGTACTTGTTCTCGGTACGCAATGCTATGGATCCGGCCGAGGCCTATCGCATGTTCCGTGGTCGTGATGCTAACGTTGAAGCACTGATGCGTGACCGTGGCTTTCCGGTAACATCAGAGCAGGATAAATAACCTAAGCGGTTAATATAACAAAGGCCAGCCGCAAGGCTGGCCTTTTTGTTTCTGCTCCCGGTTACTCGGGCAGCTTCACCTTAATAAGCTTTGCAGCACTGAGTGGTGAGCTTTCCTGAGTCAGCCAGATTGTATTATTTTCGCGAACACAGAGGCCTTCTACCTGCCCATAGCCGTTAAGCTTATAGGTACTGATTAAGTCAAACTCCGCTGTCAGGGTGGCAATAAACGGCTTGAACATACCCAGTGCATTACTGGTATAGCCAACAATCACATAGCGGTTATTTTGTGTGTCAAAGTCAGCGCCAGTCACCACTCCTGGGATCCCTGATACCTCAGCTACCGGCGATAAAAGCGGGGTTGTCTGGCCTTTGTCGAGCAAATACACTTTTACCACACGCGTTAGCCAGCTCTTGGAAAACAGCACCAACTGGTCGCCCCGGGAGACCATGGCTTCTGCATCATAGTCGTGCGCGTAGTACTCGTTTTTGGCGATATCATAGTTTTCATAGTTGACCGGCAAAGGTGTAATATCGCCCGTGTCTGCCCTGCTGACCTTTAACACTGCCAGATCACTGCGTTTACCGGCATTGTTACCAAAATCACCAATGTAGAAAAACTCGCTGTCTGCCGTTACCGACTCCCAGTCTGTATTCTTGCGCGGCAATTTCTCACTTTTTACAATCGTGCCGGAAGTATCCAGAGTAAATAAATCGGGGCTGTTGCCCGAATCATTGATAGTGTAAATATAGTTGGCATCACAATATAAGCCCGAGGTTTCCACTAACTGTTCGTCTAAAACAATGTCTTCGAGCACTTCGATACCACTGTCGTTACCAGAATCCGTGCTGCTGCAAGCGGCAGGGAGCAATAACAGGCTGATTGCAAATGCCTTACCAGCACCTGCTATAAAAGAAGAATTTTTCATAACTCAATTAACGCGGTGAAACGTTCCATTTGTTGCCGCTAATAAGACTGGCGATTTGTACTCACCCGGCAAACAGCGATTTTGCCTGCCGGGTATATCAGCTTCCCTTATGAGGTTTAGCCGAACTTTCTGCGAGTCAGGAGCAGCAAACCCAGAGAAAGCAATGCAATGCCGGCTGGCGCCGGAACCGGTTCACTGTCTGTACAGGCAGTGTGATCCGGGTTTTGGTCACAAAAATCCACGGTTTCCTGTAATTTCACTTCGGCGAAATTAGTGACGAAATCATCGATTTCACTCTGAACGGTGGTATTCAACTCGTTTAAATCGAAGCTATTACCGCCATTATTCAGAGCTAAGTCAATCAACTCGCTGAAGTCACCGCCCAGTACCACATTAAATAACGCAGAGTTGTCTTTTAGCACGCCATCCAGTGAGTCGGCATCGAAATAGTTGTCGCTGTTGCTGGCTTCGTCGGCAAACAAAATCAGGTTTTTCACCGCATCGTCGCGGTAACTGAGCCCTGGCTGTTCTGAAGGCAGCGCTTCCAGCGCGTAAGCCGTGGCATCATAAGCGGGTTCATCGGCGCCTACAGGTGTGATCCCCGCCATGGCACTGGCAAAGCCTGCCGCATCAACGAAATCAGACAGGAGACGGATGCTGTCACCTGCAAAGCCGTAGCCTATTAGTGCAAACTGAGCGTCCAGCCCACCGTTTTGCAAAATACTGGCAAAGGTACCTATGCTGTCACGAAGGTTATTGTGGATAGTGCTCATTGAACCACTTTCGTCCACCAGCATAACCATATCGGTTTTAATAAGGGCCGCATTAGCAGGGGCCGTAACAGTGAATAAACCAAACCCGAGCATAACGGCGGCTATCAGGGCTGACCACGTTTTTCTGTTCTGTCTTTTCATTTTTGTACTATCGTAATGCATTGTTATAAAAGAAAAAGTGCAATAATCATTCCATTAAAAAAAATGGCTCAAGATCATTGATTTATCAAAGTCGAAATCAACAATATTCTCATGAGTGTAAAAAACTCCGACATAATTATAACGGAATCGATTACACCGTTTCCCAAGCGGAAAGTGAACACATGATACAATTCTGGTGTATAACATCTGGTAGGAATCTAATTGCTGTTGTTTTACGTCGCAGCCAAACAAAAATAAGGACTCTTTGAGTGTCAGATCCAACTATTGCTCTGGTCGCCGTCGGCCTGCTTTCAATCAGTTGTCAGTATTTAGCTTACAAGATTCGTTTACCGGCCATTTTACCTCTTCTAGTCGTAGGTATTCTGGTTGGTCCGGTTTTTAATGTATTAGATGCAGATGCCCTGTTTGGTGATTTACTCTTTCCGGTGGTATCGCTATCGGTCGCCATTATTCTGTTTGAAGGTGCGCTGACCCTTAAATACAGTGATATTGCCGGGCACGGTAACATGGTCAGAAACCTCTGTAGTATTGGGGTTCTGGTCACCTGGATCATCGCCGCCACAGTGGCCCACTATGCGCTGGACATTAGCTGGCAGCTATCGTTCTTATTCGGAGCCATCGTCACCGTAACCGGGCCCACCGTTATTGTGCCTATGCTTCGAACCGTACGCCCCCAAACAAACCTTGGCAATATACTGCGCTGGGAAGGGATCATTATTGATCCCATCGGTGCATTACTGGCGGTGTTAGTTTACGAATATATCATTTCGTCGCAGAGCGCCGTGTCTCACACCCTGGTTGCCTTTGGTAAAACGCTCGGTATAGGGCTTGGCCTGGGTATGGCGGTCGGCTACTTCCTGGGCATCACTCTGCGCCACAATCTGGTTCCTCATTACTTACGCAATACAGCGGTACTAACCATCATCCTGGCAGCCTTTGCCGGCTCCAATTATTTTGCTCACGAGTCCGGGCTGCTAACCGTTACTGTGATAGGCGTCATGATGGCGAACATGCGGGATGTGGACGTTGAGGACATCCTTGAATTCAAGGAAACGCTCAGTGTATTGCTTATTTCCGGCCTGTTTATATTACTCGCCACCCGCCTCGATTTAGGCGCCGTGGCTGATGTAGGGTGGGCAGCAGCAGTCGTTTTATTCTCGATTATTTTCATTGCCCGTCCGCTGGCGGTGTTTGTCTCATCCATTGGCACCGGACTTAACCTGCGCGAACTGGCTTTGCTGAGCTGGCTGGCGCCACGAGGTATCGTTGCCGCGGCTGTTTCGGCCTTGTTTTCACTCAAGCTGGAGCAACTCGGCTATGCCCAGGTAGAAATCATCGTGCCATTAGTTTTCCTGGTGATCATTGCCACCGTGGTGTTACAGGGCCTTACGGCTAAGCCCGTAGCGGCACTGCTCAAGGTGCGCGCTCCGGTGCCCAATGGCTTTCTGCTGTTTGGAGCCAGTGAATTCAGTCGCATGCTGGCCAAAGAACTAATTAAACATAAGGTGCCGGTACGAGTAGCCGATACCAACTGGGATGCTATCCGCGCGGCCAGAATGCAGGATATCCCGGTGTATTTTGGTAATCCCACGTCTGAGCATGCCGCCATCCATCTGGATTTAAACACCATAGGGACGGTACTGCTGTTATCGCCCTATAAACAGCTAAATCCTATGATTGGTTATCATTTTGAGTACACGCTGGGTAAGGATAAGGTCTGGGGCCTGACCAACAACGAACTGGCCACCCGGCCTAGCCATCAGGTTTCTAAGGATTATGCTAAAAAACTGTCGTTGTTTGCTGAAGGCATTACCTACGGGTATCTGGCCAGTGCGGTTAGTCGTGGTGCGCAAATAAAAACCACGGCACTCACACCTGAGTTCACCTTTAAGGACTATATGGAAAAATACGGTGATGCAGCCACCCCACTGATGTACATCAACGAAAATAACCGCATGCATGTTTTGCTTAGTTCAGATGAAACAATTCCGCGTGCTGGCAGCAAGCTGGTCAGTTTGGTGGAAGCTGAGATGCTGGATTCAGAAAAAGTCGTGAAGCCGACGAAGGACTAACAGAATAGCACCCTGTCTGTAGACAGGGTGCCTCTCCCTGGAAACAACGAGCAATTAGATGGTGCGTTAGGTGCAACCTTTTGAATTTTTGTTTTGCCTAATTACAGCGTCGCTTGGTTATAGCAACCAACAGGCCAACTTTAGTATAATTTATAAATAACTGAAATATTTGAACTTTACAAATAAAGCCGGTCAATTTCACCAAAAGTATGCGCTTACAAAGCACCAAAATTAAGCACAATATGCTTCATCGCACCAAATTGGTTAATCCGCCAGGCGCGATGCTCAATCGCCCCTGACAAGCCCTTATAAACCTATGCAGACTCCTGCTCGATCATCGATTTAAGGATGCGTCTTACCCGCACAGGCCCGGCATCGCTGCTGATTAACACCGGATCGAGAGCCAGGAAGTCATTAGTTTCCATCTGGTCCTGAACGGCATCGAGGATTGGACCATCCTCATCCTCAAACGCACCGTGCATGCTTTCAATCTTGATCTTGTTGAACTCTGCATCTTCCACATTGTGATTTCGACGGGTTGCAAAGAAATAATGGGTACTGTATTCAGTTTCAGGCGTACAGGTGTGTAAGTCGTATTGAGAAACAGTATTGTCGTAGTCCATGGCTGAACCATCCTGAGTAGCACCTACCGTTAGCTGGATATGGGTAGGGTGCGACCAGGTGACTTCAACAAAGTGCGCTGCAGGCTCACCTGGCTTTGGCAGGAAATCATTAAAAATCAACATCGGTGGTGTTTGTTCCCACTCCCAGCGCACTGCAACTTCGTTGTTTTCGTCTTCAACCTTGGGGATTTGCGGTGACAACTGGCCACGGGTAGTAATGATTTCGCCATGCAGGTGATCAATATGGCTAAGATCCATAACGTTATCGGTGATCAGCTCATAATTACAGGGACGCTTCATATACGTGTGCGCCAGCGCATTAGGGTGACCGTTATCCAACAAAGAATAGTCAGGCAGCAACGCCGGGTCTGCCGGCTTATCGCCCATCCAGATCCAGATAAACCCGTATTTTTCCATTAAAGGATAGCTTTTCACTTCAGCCTTGGCCGGAATATGGCCGCCACCATGCGGGTTATGGGTGCACTTTCCGTCACTATTAAAGGCCAGGCCATGATACGGACACACCACACAGTCGTCTTTTTTCTTACCCATACTGAGTGGGGCAAACCGGTGTGGACAACGGTCATGCAGGGCAACCGGCGAACCGTCATCGCGGCGGTATATAACCACCGGCGTGTCCAGCAACCGTCGCTTAAACAGCGAGTCGGTAACTTCGGTGGATAGCGCGGCGGCATACCAGGTATTGGTCAGAAATTTACGGCTAGTGTCTTTCATTAGTAGTTCCTTAACAAGTTTTTTAGCTTTCATTTAAGGGTTAAAATGCCTTTGTAGGTCGGTACAGTGGTTATAAATCGAGGACCAGTAAGGCTGATTTGGCGCGTGAGCAGCAAGGCGTGAATACGCTATTGCTATCTCTTTCGGCCTGGGTTAAAAACAAATCACGATGTTCTGGCTCGCCATCAATGATTTTAGTGACACAGGTACCACAGACTCCTTGTTCACAGGACACGGGGACGTCCACGCCATTATCCTGCAACACCTGTAACACGGTTTGATCGTCTTTCACGGTGAGCAACTTGCCGCAGCTGGCAAGCTTAATCTGGAACGAATCCGCATCATCCGGCGTCATTTCTACTCCGGAAAAATACTCAAAGTGAATGTTGCTATCGTCCCATCCGGCAGCTATAGCCGCATTGATCACAAAATCCATGAAGCCTTTAGGGCCGCACACAAACAGATGGGTATCGGCACTCACTTCAGCAAATACTGCTTTGGCATCAAACGCTGGCTGCGTGATCTCTTCATCAATGTGCAGATGTACGTTTGCAGCAAAATCACTGGTAGATAAGCGCTGTTCAAAAGCCATTCTCTCGCGGCTGCGACAACAGTAATGCAGGGTAAAATCGGCATTCTCCCGGGCCAGCTTACCGGCCATACACATAATCGGCGTGACGCCTATACCGCCGGCCAGCAACAGATATTTTTTGGCAGCAACGAGCTCAAAGTGATTACGTGGTGCGCTGATTTGCAAGGTGGAGCCAACCTGCAGATTTTCATGCACAAACTCAGAACCGCCGCGACTCTCAGGCTCCCGTAAAACCGCGATTTTGTAACTTGTAGGGGTGGCGCTGTGTTCATACAACGAATACTGACGAATTAAGCCGTTTGGCAATACCAGGTCGATATGGGCACCCGGGGTAAAGGCCGGGAGCAAGCCGCCTGTTGTAGGGGCCAGTTCGAAACTGACAATCCCCTCGGCTTCTGAAGACTTGTTAACAACTTCAACATCTATCAGTTCTGAATTCATTCTTTACCTCTCTCGGCCATGCTTCTTTTGCATCAACAACAGAAAGCTAACCAATTAATTAAAAACAACTTTCACAATATTTAATCAGAGATAGCAAAGGCTGAGCCAGGTTATAAAAAAATGTCTTATGTTCTTGATATGTGTATTATTTGTTAACTTTTTATTTGCATATGAAAGCTTTCATGTTAGGTTTCATTACATCATTTCAATCATACTGAAATGGCTTTAATGGTTTCAGTTACTGATTTCATTCACCCAATTGAGATGCCCAAACATGGAAAAAAAGCAGGAAGTTGAAGCTAAAGTCACGCAGTTGCTTTCCGAGCAACTCATGTTTGCGCCGGACACCGGTCACATCCGGTTATTCGATCAGCGCATGTTACTTATCCCTGGCAAAACCCTCGGGCTGTTGCGCAAAGAAATGATCGAAACCTTTAGTTTTGAGAAAGCCAAGGAACTGCTTACCCGGCTGGGTTATCAACGAGGGGTGAATTACTACCACCACCTGCGCAGTATTTCCGGTGAAGACACCGATACTCTGATCCGCTCGGCAATGCGACTAGCCGAACTAGAGGGTTATGTTTATCACGATCCTATCGAAAGCATGCAAATCGATGTAGAGAAAGGTATCTTTCAGGGTGACTATCAGTGGCATTCATCCTGGGAAGCAGAATACTATTTGTCGCATTTCGGTTTGAGCAGTCGACCCACCTGCTGGACAATGGTGGGTTACGCTAACGGTTTCTCTACCGCTATGTTCGGCCGCCCGGTTGTGTGGCGGGAAGTAGAATGCAAAGCTATGGGCCATAAGACTTGTCGGGTAATTGGCAAGCCCCTTGATGACTGGGAAGATTCAGAAGAATTGGGGAGCTTTCTGAAAGTGGAGCCGTTTGTTGATCTGCCCAAGCTACGTCAACACCAGGTGCCCGCCGATATCAGTAGCGCAGAAGAGCCCGGCTCGCCTTTGAATGAATTAGTTGGCGCATCCGCAGGCTTCAATAAAGTGATTTTCCGCCTGAAAAAGGTCGCCCCTACGGATACCAGTGTACTGTTACTGGGGGAAAGTGGTGTGGGGAAAGAACGTTTTTCCAAAGCCCTGCACGCTATTAGCCGGCGCAGCAAAGGCCCGTGCGTATCGGTAAACTGCGCAGCTATCCCAAATGAACTGGTAGAGTCAGAGCTGTTCGGCGTTGAGAAAGGCGCCTTTACCGGTGCCAATTCCACCCGACCAGGCCGTTTTGAGCGAGCCAGCGGCGGTACCCTGTTTCTGGATGAAATTGGTAGTTTGCCCCTCGCCGCACAAGGCAAACTGCTGCGTGCGATCCAGGAAGGTGAAATCGAACGCGTAGGCGGAACTGAAATTATTAAAGTAGATGTACGGATCGTAGCAGCCACTAACAATGACCTGCGAAAAGCCGTCGAAGACGGCGAATTCAGGGCCGATTTATTCTATCGTTTAAATGTCTATCCTATTGAAATTCCACCGCTTAAAGAACGTCGGGAAGACATTCCCCTGCTGTTCAACGTATTTGTTGAGCGGTATGGCCAGAAAGCCAGTAAATCCCTCGCTGGAATTACACGTAGGGCTTTAGATGCTATGTGGCATTACGACTGGCCGGGTAACGTGCGGGAACTGGAGAATCTGGTTGAACGGGCGGTGATCCTGGTAGACGACAATATGCCCATCGATATTCCTCATTTATTTAACGGCGGCGAGAACATCGAAACCGCCTCCCTGGGCTTAAGTTCATCAGGTCGACTGCAACAATCCGACAAGAAGGCCCTGACCACAGACGCCAACGAGGAGGCGCTGATTGATAATCTGCTGGAGCAAGGCGTATGTGTCGAAGACATAGAACAAAAGATGATTGAGCAGGCCATGCGTCGCACCGATGGTAATGTATCCGCCGCGGCACGGCTGCTAAAAATGGGCCGGGGGAAACTCCAGTATAAGTTAACCAAGCAACCGGAATAACGCTACCCTGAAAGGGGGCAAAATGCCCCCTGATGCTTGCTGTCAGAGCCCCTGACGACTAAGCAGTGCATACATGGCAAAACTGCCTAACCAGTGAGTCCCTTCATAGTGATTATCCACTATAGTCGGTAAAGCCGCTTTAACGTGCTCATCGCCGATACCTTGCAGATGACCGTATTCAGCAGGAAACGCTTTAGCAACCCCGTACAACGACCAGGCGCGACTAAAATTAAGTCCATCCAGGTGAACCAGCTTACCATCGGTGCGATCACTCACCCGGGCAGGCTCCAGAGTAAATGTCTGATTACTCAGTTCAGGCATAAAATCACCGGCCCAGCTTTTGAACTGTTCCGCGGGTAATACCTTGCGCATCAGGTTTAACTCTTCAAAACAAGGCGACAAAAAATCGAATCCGTTAGGCTCCCAGGCAAGAGGACACTGCCTATCATCAAGGTACCAGTGCAAGGCACGGGCTCTGATGAGCTCAGCCAGTGCGTCATTGGCTGTTACCACGGCAAAGTCATACGCCATAGACAGCCCGAATGCAGTATTGGGGTGTTCACCGGTACGAATAGGATAGATAAGTTTAGGCAAAAAGGTTTCGTACTTACTCACCATCAGCTCAGTTAACGGCTGTAAGATTTGCTCCAGCTCTCTGGCCAGCGGATCATCCCAGCTGTGCAGTTCAGCCGCCAGGGTTAGTAGCCAGGCCCAGCCGTAAGTACGCTCGTAGTTTTTATTGCCGGGGGTCGCAAAGAAAGCCACTTCTGCTGCTATGTTTTCTGCCGTCAGATTAGTTTTCAGGATGGCTTTGATACCTTCCCTGTCGGCTAAATCCAGAAAATTACGCAGCAGATTGACCATCATCCAATGACCATGCACGCTAGAATGCCAGTCAAAGCAGCCATAAAAGGCCGGGTGCAGTGCTTTGGGTGACTTCAGATATTCGTCACTATCAAGCACCTGATTGAGTTTATTCGGATACTCCACCTGGGTACATTTAAGCGGTAGAGAAGCCAGGCGATTCGCCTCTTCAAGGGTAAGTGCCGGGGAGCTGGCCTGACTGGACAAAGACCAGATGCTCAGCGATATGGCAAACAGCATCGTTGCTAGCCTGAAAATAACCATGATCTGATTTTCCTTTTTATTTGTGATGGTTATCAGACATGGTCTGCAATTCATACCGGTAAGTAAAGGCGTTTTACAACCAGGCATACCATAAGCGGTTTATGGCGTTAAGAGGAAATGTAGTGACAAGATGTTTCAGAATAATGGGGCAGGCCGTCGCCTTGCCCGATATTCCTTTATTCAGTTAGCCATTATCCGAGGAGGAACCTGGCATGGTTCGGATGCCAAGATGGTCGACTGAATTAACTGCCCGAGGCTCGCATATACTGCGTATTAAACTTGGTCACTGGTGACAGGCTGGGATCGACCACCCCTTTAAACTGCGCAGTGGTGCAGTGATTCGCCTGCACATCCACCATACTAACGGCATCGTCAATAGACACACCGGAGCCCTTATTCATGGCCAGATGGTGATCAGGGTGGGCCTGACCGATAGTATACGACTTCCACATAGACCCTTTACGGTCGTAAGAGATCGTACGCGGAATAGTAAAGGTTTGTGCATCAATGAGATGAACACGCTTAGACAACGGGTGTGAATCGTTCACAGGAACGGATTCCAGCTCATAGACCTTACGCAGCTGCCAGGTAATATTCGGGAAACAGCCTCCCTGACCACTAAAGGCAACCATTTCAAAGCCATCGTCATCCTGGTGAGTCTCAGAGTCCAGTTCCAGATCATTGTGATTGTAGAATGGCATCAGGATGTTACGAGTGCCTTTATAGGTCCATTTCATATCGGAAACGCGACCGTTATACCCCTCAAAATCCTCAATCATCAGATCTGAGCCCAGAAAGGCGTCGGTTACCTGACCGGTAGCCAGACGTCTTACCCGACGCTGGAAGCCCAGATATAACCAGGAGTTATCACGCTTAAGGTCGTCGCTTGAGCGGTGAATTAGCAACTGCGTATTACGCACGTCCGACGGTTCCAGCACCATGCCATAGGTCGCGCGGAATAAGTCCGACGGGTTAGGCGTAATCTCTGGTTTAGGCTCGTGGTTAACCCGGCCTTTAAAGTTAAGGAAGTGGAAATTAAACTTAATGGTACGCTCTATTTTGCCCGACTCCATGTCCCGGAACTTCCAGTACGTCGGATAGATGGAACCACTGTCGCCCCAGTTGTAACCGTATTTATAGTTCCAGGCCAGTTTCTCACCGGCGCGAGGGTCATTCATGTCCGGCTCTTCAGGGAACGGGCGGCCTGCCACCCAACCACTGATCTCACCCACTTTGTCACCCAGCTTTACCTTACCCAGCCCGTCTTCCGTGGCTTTGACATAGTTTTCATGCAAATCAAAAGAGGTGGTTTCGTCTACGGTGATAGAGGTCATACCGCTGGAGATAAAGTTGTAATAAGCCGGGTCGACGATGTCTTTGAACTGCTCTACGTTTGACTGGTCGATGACCATGCCCGGAGTCAGTCCGGTAAATTCAGGGGTATCTGCCTTGTAGGGATAAAACGATTTTTCCACTACTTCAGAGGCAGCCAGTGCACCGCCCGCCAGAGAGGAAAGCGCGCCCCCGATAATCAATGCTGATAGTTTTTTTATCTTTAGAGTCATAATTGAATTCCTATTAGAAGCTATAACGAAGCGTTAACTGAAGCTCATCTTCTTTTTGTGCCATGCCGATGGGGCCGGATTTAAAGCGTCCCATAGGTTCATAGCCACCAAGGCCGAGTGAATATCCATCCGGATGTTCTGGAAATGCCTGGGTAAAGGGTGAGAATGGATTACAGGTGCGACAATCATCGTAAGAACGGGCGCCGGTACCGACCTTAAAGTTGGCCCCGCCAGTAATTTTGAAGTTGTCGTTAACGATATATTCAACCGCAAAAGAGATAACCGATGCTTCGGCGCGGAAGTCGTGGGCTGCCGATATTTGCGGGCTCAGGCGGTCATTCATCCACCAGCCTTTAATCAACAGGGTAGCCGTCCAGTTTTCGTCCCAGTCAGGCATACCCACCGGACCCAGGGCTCGCTGCTCTTCTTCATGGTCGAGCAGATGCTGACCAAAAATCTGACCTGAGAACAGGAAAGCACGGCGATCATTCAGGAACGGAATAAAGATGTTTTTATCGGCACCAATAACGTAGCGAATAACATCTGACTCGGAGTACAGCTCTTCACGCATAGTGTTCGCGAACTCCTCTCCTGAGGTATGAGCCGCCTCCACCCGGAACACCGTATCAATGCCCTGTGAGTAATAATCGACTGAGCCACCCAGCAAGGTAACCCGCGGGAAATGGACATCAAAGGCTATCAGCGATGGCCAGACGCCCACTTCACCGGTATAGGAATTTTGTGCAGGTATACCACCACGCAACGATGGTAGCTGTGAGCGGTAGTGCAGGGCATTCAACGAGAAGCCGAAATCACCTAAAATACCTTCAAATTTTACACCAACCTGCGAGTTTGACAGGCTCCAGCTAGGCATATGTGCCTGACGCAAACCAATCTGGCCGGGGCCAAAATCTGTTGCGCCGACACCGCCGGCAAAGTTAGACACCGTACCGCCGTAGTCCCACAGGGTTTTCATGCCACGGAACAAGCAACCTGCATCCAGAATCACGTTAGGGTTACCGCACTGCCCTAAGTCATGCGGGCGGAAACGGTCGAAATTCCAGATTAGCTGCAGGTTAATATCATCAAAGGTTTCTGTTGCCCCCATCCGATAATCCATTTTTAGCATCCACATCGGGATACGGATATCTTCCAGCTCGTCATAAATGTTGTTACGCGAGTAATCTACCGGGTTGATAACGTCCAGTACCCGGAATAAATCGGTACGCCCCCAGATAACCTGCTGTTTACCCAGGCGGGTACTCAGCACGCTGCCGCTGTCGGTATAAATATCAAAATCCAGATATAACTCACGGATGAAGTCCAGGCGGTCATTAAGCTCAGGTGAGCGTAATTCATCACCATCCTTGTCAAGATAACCGTTAATACAGCCGCGGGAGTCCACATCACACGGGCGAACCGGTACCCCAAAAGTTACGCCGCCGTTAGCCTCATGCAGAGCCTGGCCCAGCACTATCATGCCCTCATTAGGGTGGTTGGCCACATCAAAAGTGTATGGCAACGGAATCCCCTCACCAAAGGGGACAGTGGTACCCGGCCCGGTCGCAATGTTTTCCAGTGCTATGGGGCCGCCGGCGTTGTCGCCGTATTCATCATCATTAAGGTCGAATACGCCGTCATAGGTGACCCGAAACGTACCGCTTACCGATACGTTACTGAACATCCCCTTGTTGCCGTACTGCTTTTCGGCCTCAATTTGCAGGGTATTTCTGAATTTAGACAATCCGACATTATCGCGAACGTAAGTCGCGTTCTCGATAAAGCCGTTAACTCTTGCATCTTCTGCGATTGCCGATCCCGTGCCGCATAACAGCAACGTCGGGAGCGCATAGCGACGCAATATGGAGCAATACTTATTGGGTTTTATTGTGTGCATCCTAATATCCTCTGGAGCAATGTGTAAGGAAAGTGCCGCTTACGCGCGGCTTACGTTTCCGGCTAGACTTCCGCCTTCGTCGCCAACGTCTTTATGCGTGGTTGGTTGTTTGGCAGATTCGCCATCGGCATACAGCACACCATCTTCGTCGCTGTATACATTGACGATAAATTTGGGTTTGAACACCAATACCCATGCTGGTACCAGCAACATGGCGGCAAACCCGTTGATTACGATCATGACGCACAGCAGCAGGGCGGCGTCGGACTGGAAGCGCAGGTCAGAGAGAATGACCCACATGATAATCCCGGCCATCAGGGTGACGGCGGTAAAGCTAATCGCCATCCCGGTAGTGGCAATTGACTGGCGTACAGAGGTTGTCAGATCCTGGGTACGGGCCATAAATTCGCGAATGCGGTCCATCATGTAGATGGAATAATCGATGCCAACGCCAATCCCCACCGCCACTACAGGGACGGTGTTGATATCGATACTAAGGCCATATAATCCCATGTAGGCGTAAGTGAGAGTGGTAGCAAACATCATGGTCATCAGCATCATTACGCCGGCATGCCATGAGGTGTAAAACACCATCACAAAGATGAAAATCAGCAAAAATACACTGGGCAGCACAATCAGGTTGGTTTCAAAAGCGGATTCGTTCATTGCTGCCGCTACCCCAAGTGTACCGCCAGCTAGACGGATAGTGAGTCCTTCTACATCATCTCCGTGATCGGCAATCCAGGTTTTGGCCATGTGAATAGCACGACGGATCGTTTCGCCCTGGCGGTCTTTGTAGTAAAACACCAGGTTGGCAATACGATCATCGGTATCATTAAACTCATTCAGAGCGCCGGGGATGGGGCTTGACGCCATATAGGTAAACATCAGCCCGCCCACATAAGATTTATCATGAGGGATCTGGTACCAGCGCGGGTCGTTATTGTGCATCAGACGGTTAACCTGCATCACCAGATCGGTCAGGCCTTTGCTGCCACCCACTTCGGGGTCGCTGAGCATGTGCTGCTGTAAATCTATCAGCGATTTCAGCACTTCCGGGCGTTTAAGGCCACCTGGCTCATCGGTTTCGGCCACAATATACAACTCTTCTGAGCCGGGGAACTGCTCGTTCACCACCCGTGACGACACATTGTAGTCGTGGTGTGGATACAAGATAGGCGAGCCAGGCTCCGAATCGCCAATTTGTACGTTAGATGCGCTCACCAAACCAAGTGCCATAAACGCTGCAGCCGCTAACAGTAAGCTGCGAGCCGCGCCCGGTCTGCCGACCAGACGCGAGCAACTAGCACCGATGTGGCGCAAAAAGGTTTCTTTGAGTTCTGGATTTTTCGGTGTTGGCAGAATGGTCAGTAGCACGGGTACGCCTACCAGCACGGTAAACACCACGGTGATTGCCCACAGCGACGCGTAGAAACCAAGCTGAGTATTCAGTGGTATAGAGCCAACCGCAATTAACAGCAAACCAACAGCATCAGACACCACTCCCAGTGTGCCGGGGCGGAACAGACTATTAAAGGTTTCCTTAGCGGCAATAGCCCCATCTCCGTAAACGGTCACCTCAGCGTAATAACGCTCTACAATTTGCACACCATGACTCATGGCCCGGGCGGCGATCAGGAAGGGAATGACCAGACCCAGAGGATCCAGGTTATAACCGAGCAGACTAATGATCCCCAGACCCCAGATAGTTGAGACCATTACGCCGCCAAGAGGCACAAGCACGCCGTATGCACGGCGAAAATGAAAAATCAGTAACGCCAGCATGATCAGGATAGTGAAGAAGAAAATCTGCACGATTTGATCAAGGTAAGTATACGCCCAGCCCACCAGCACCGGCTGCCCGGTTGCATAAATGTTTATGCCAGCTTGTTTTTCCTGCTCACGGATTTTTTGCAGTTTCTCAAAGGTACCGGCGTAATCCAGCTGCCCTTCGATTAACTGAGCTTTAACCAGCGCCATCTTAAAGTCAGGAGACACCAACGGGCCGTAGACCCTCGGGTTCGCCGCAATATTGGCCTGCATCTCGTCTAGTTGCGCCTGGCTGTAGTCGCCTGAAGTCGCATCGAAGTAGGGCTGTGAGTTAATACTTCCTACTTCTGTAAGCCAGATATGGCGTGAGTTACGGTGGGTTACACTGGAAACCAGATTGTGGTTAACCCCGGGCAGGCTATCAATCGCCTGGGTCATACGGTCAATCTTTTTCAGGTTCTCGTTGGTAAAAATATCGCCGTCGGTAAACTCAATGCCTACCACCAGCACATTGGCACCACCAAAGCTGTCTTTGATACTGTTGTGTAACTGTATATAGGGGTGCTGCTGAGGCAGCAGGTTAGAAAAATCTGTGAAGATCTTGAGCGCGGGGATCCGGCTCATAAAAAACAATGTCAGGGCCAGGATCACCAGCAACACGGTTTTCGGATGACGAAACAGGCTGAGTTCGAGTTCGTGCAGTGCGTGAGTAAACTTATGCTTTGGCTTATTCATGGTATTACTCCTTCGAACCAGTCATTGATGAAGTCAGAGCCAGATATACACCTCGTCCGCCGGCAACATGAGTGACGCCGTCGGCAGAGGTAGCAGCCGCCCGCAGGTAAACAGGCGCAGAAGGGGGAACAATGGTAGTCCAGCTACCGGCAGCGTTGCGGCGAAGCACCGTGGTGTTTTCGCCCAGTCCCAGCAGCTGGTCATTGGCGGCAACCAACTGATAAACCGGAACGGCAGTATCCACTGTTTCTTTTGACCAGGTTTCGCCGCCATCTTCGGTGGCATAAATGTAGCCGTTAAGGCCGCTTATCCAGCCGCTTTCCAGCGATGTGAAGTACATGCCATGGGGGTAAAACTCGTCAGGCAGGAAGCCTGTTACATCCCAGTTCTGGCCACCATCGGTGGAGGATAAAATCATCCCGTACTCGGCACTTGCTACCGCATCGGTGTCATTCAAAAAGGCGATATTGGTAATGATGGCATCTTCCTGAAGAGAGAATGTCTGCCAGTTAGCGCCGCTATCGGTGCTGTGCATAATGGTGGAAAAGCTGCCCGCAACCCACCAGCTTCCGTCCGGCGCACAGGTTACGTCCATCAGTTGTTCGTTAGTGGGAATAGCGATTGATTGCCACTGACTGGCCTGGGGCTGTTTCAACCAGATGTTGTTATCAAATGACAAAGCGATTGTCTCACCGGAAGGGCAGGCATCGACGGTTAACAATGACGCTGCACCCTCGAGGATTTGCCGCTGCCAGACTTCGCCATCTGCAGAAGAGATAACCAGACCATTATTACCCACGGCGATAAGTTCATCACCGTTAGCCACCATGGACTGATAAAAATCGATACGTTGAATGGATTGCGCTCGTTGGGCTTCAACGGCTGCCAGATTTAAGGGAGCTTCACAGCCGGGTTAAGAAACTACAAGCAATGACTTTGGTGCAACACCGAATCTTATATTCACCTAATTTCATTATTTTAATAATATTTTGTTAACATTAAGCCAACAAAAGCAAAGGCGGTGCCAGGTCGAAAAATAAAATTATTAGTTGATTTAGATCAATAGTTTATACGGAAAAATTTACAAATTTGTAAGGAAAACAAGGAGCTACAAAACAAGAAAAGGTTAATGAAATGATAAAATAAGAATTGCTGAAGTTATTCATTTCATTAAATTTGATGGATTGATCCAATCAGAAACCGGCTAGTCAACCTGAAACAGGTGTTCCAGTTTTGGCTGATTGTGAACGTCTCTGATTACCAGTTTGATGGCTTTAAAAGTGGCATCGTACGCCCCGATTTCAAAGGTAGCCCCCCAATAATTGAAATAATTGAGTTGTTTGGGCGAGCCATTAAACAACATATTTTTTAACACCCGGGTGGTGCCATCTTCACTAACACCAAGCCACTGCACAACAACGCCGAGTTGCTCATCGGCCTGAACAAAAAATTCGCCGGCTGAGACAGTAAACTTAACCCCTAAACGATCGCCGATGTTTAGCTTTCGTACCTCTGTCTGGTAAGCGTCATTGCCATTCGCCTGAGTGACCAACCTGCCCGCTTCAACCAGTTCAGCATCAATATTCGATGTGGTAATAGCGTGATAGCTGTTGAGGATGGTGGCTATTTCTGATTCCGTTAACTGCTGTGATGTGATTAAACGCGCAATCATTTGCCGTATCAGCGGATCATGGCTCTTTCTGGACTGGGCTGGAATCATTGCAAAAGCCTCTGCACAGCTCTGCGCTGTTTCGCTGGCGGACGGATAAAGGCACTTAAAAAGCATGCCAATCAACTTACCACTGCTGTCTTCGTTATCGTCCGGGAATTTGAGCATAGTTTGCCTTACCAGCGATGGATTGCTGTTGAACCGATCGTTAAACAAATAAGCTGTGGCCAGAAAATACGCTGCATCTGCGCTTCCCTGCCCGGCGGCCTGGTTAAGTAAACGAATAATTTCGTCGATGGGATAAAGTTTCTCGCGGGCATTGAGCTTTGCCAGCGCCAGTTTGTACAGCGCTTGATGGTGATTACTGGCTGCCGCTCGCTGGTAGTACTCAAACGCTTTTCGTTCATCGCGGTCGACCAAATCGTTGGCATAAAACGTATCTGCTGCCACGGTTAAGTCTTTCACCAGCGCAGCCTGAACGTTATCCGGCTGTGTACTTAAATCGAGCAATTCCAGCCCCAGCGTTCGCCGGATAAAATCATCAATAATAACGTTCTCATGAATATCTCCCTGCCATGTCGGGTGGCCGTGGCCGGTATTGTGGTAATACACATGCTCGAAAGGGATCTTCAGTTTATTCAGCACATAGTCCAGTCGCTGGGTGTGCTCAAAGGTAGCAACCTCGTCGTTGTAACCGGCTGTGATAAGCAGCGGCGTGGCGATTTTTTCGGCCAGATAAAGTGGTGATATCTGATATAAATCCTCGCTGTACTCCCCCACGGTTTAAGACACCTGGCTGGCCCATGCGTTATTGGTTTTCAGGTTACTCTGATTAAATAGCAAGGGCAGGTCGTATACCCCGAAACGGGAAATAACGCAGTCCACCAACTCAGGATGCAAAATGCTTAACATAAGCGAAGAATAGCCACCGTAACTTGAGCCCATAGCACAGATGTTCTGCGCCGGCGCAACCTGCTGTACCTTTTTCACAGCGGCCAGAATGTCCTGCTCGATTTGCTGGCCAAATTCGCCTACCCCGCCTTCTCTGAACGCTTTACCAAACCCAAAGGAACCACGAAAGTTTACCTGTAAAACGGCGTATCCACGGGTGGTATAAAACTGAGTCAGGCGGTTAAACTCTGTAGTATCACGAACGCCAACCGGGCCCCCGTGAGGCATGACAAGCAATACATCATTAACCTGCCCGACCGGAGGGTAGTAATAAGATTCAACCTTACTGCCGGCCGAGATCACTTCATAAACCTGTGGCCTGGAGAATTTATAGTCATCCAGTTCCGGTTGCACTGAGAACAGGAGCCGAGCTTCCTGTCTGGCAACATCAAACAAATAATAATCGGTTGGCGCATCCGGTGCGCAGGCCACCGCCACATACACATCAGCGGCTGCACTGTAATCTGCCAGTGTAAAGCGACGGCCCGGCACGCTTTGATTTAGCTGTGCCTGATGATATTCCTGCACAGCGTTAAGGTACTCCACTACCATTTCACCACCTTTATAGTAGCGTACGCTGGCCGGTTCACCGCTGTTATGATCAATGGACGCAGAGACCAGATCATAACTTTCGTGCTCATATAACACATCGGAAAAAGTGGCGGTGGGGATGTCATACAGGTACAAAGCGATTTTATCGGTGGCAATATCACTCAGTACCGCAATTTGAGAGTCGTTGAGAAAACCCATGGGCTCGAAAGTGTAGTCGGTATTAAAGTCTTTGAGCATTACCTGCCAGGACTCGCCTCTGAGCTTGCGGTACTTGATGGTATATGTTGCGTTTTCATCATCGTAGCTCAGGCCCAGTAACATATCTGCGCCGCCGTCATAGAAGTAGCGCACCATATCATCGGGCAAGTTGCGGATCCTGTCTTTACCAGACCAATTGGGATCAGCCAGCCTGACAGGATCCACTACATAGATTTCTGTATTGCCGCCACGGCTGGTGGTAGTAAAGAGCACTTTCTTCGGATCCTCACCGGCCTGCCCCATTATGTAACCATCTACCCTGACTACGTGAGCTTTTATGTCGCTAACAGCGCCGTCTGTGGCTATCACTTCCAGCGTTACCCTGACATCCTGTCGCTTACCATTGTTTACCAGAGAACCGGTGAACAATAGATGATTTGATGAGAGCCAGAAATATTCCTTCAGTCTGCCACCGGCTCCGAGGTTGAGCAGCGGTACATAGTTTGTTGAAGAACGTTCAATCAACCCCACCTGAGCGGCTTCTTCGGTCATTTCAAACAAGGCGATGTACTGACCATCCGGCGATAACGCCGGTGCGCTGAACTGTTGATTGGTAAACAAACTTATTGCCGGTACCGGCGCAGCGATTCTGCCCGCGTCATCCTGGGCATATCCCCATAGACTCACTACAGTGAATAACCACGGCGTCCATCTCATTGCTGCTCCTCCAGCCCGGCTATCAGGGAGTAGAAACGGTCCTGGCCCAGGCCAGCATAAAACATATCACGACTGGTTAGTAACCCGGGGAAATATTTTTCCATGAACAGCTGTGCATTGGCGGCTCTGTTTTCCAGCTCGATGTGATTGGCAAAGAAGTAATAAAAAGGCTGCTCAACCGTTAAATGCCCGACATAATTAATCCGCCCCGGTTTAACCTCAAAACGCCACTCGTCCTCATTGAGACTGGTGCGGTAATAGAAGTTGTAATCGATGCGACCGAAATGATACTCACATGCTTTCACCGGTAACAGAATATAATTTTCACCGGCGGATAAATCTTCGTGGGTAAGTTTGAGGTTTTCTTCGCCCCACACATAAAGTGCCTGTAGATCGTAATCATTAACCAGACCAATCAGCAGGTAGCCCTGATTAGTCTCTACCAGTTTGTCGGTATCTTGTTTTTGAGAGGAAACACTGGTGGCTGCGCAGCCGGCCAGAAACAATAGGATGCTGCTCAATAGCATCAGGTAGAAGACACGCTTTCCTTGCATAATCAAAGCCCTGAAGAAAAATCACTACAGGACTTAGCCTATCAGTTGTTATATAACTCAACAACTTTCATTGTTTTATCCAGCGCACCGCTATTTTGCGCCAGCACGGCGTAACCGGCAAGGCCAGCCTGTTCAGCGGCATCAGCATCATTGCACCAGGCGAGAGTAAGCTCTGTCATGGCATCAGCATCGTCAACGATAAACAGTGCACCGGATTCTGCTAATTTGGCGCAGATCACCGGGTTGTTGTAGGTATTCGGTCCCATTATAACCGGCAGTTTTCTGGCTGCCGGTTCAAGCGCATTGTGGCCTCCTCGATCGGCAATACTGCCGCCGACAAAAGCAAAATCGGCCACGCTGTACACCGCATTGAGCTTACCCATTTCATTCACCAGCAACACGTTGCAATCATCGGATACACTGTCGACCGACGCACTTTGTGTCATGGTTAAGCCGGATTTTTGGATCAGTCGGGCTACTGTTTCGAACCGCTCAGGATAGCGGGGGACCAGTACCAGCAAGAGCTCCGAACACTGTTTTTTGACCGCCTGGTAGGTTTGCAGCAATACCGTTTCCTCAGGGTCATGGGTACTTCCCCCCACAAGAACTTTCCGGTTACTGTGTTCCAGCCCTAAAAAGCCGCTTACAGAGGCATCCAGGGCAGAGGCCTGGTCGAATTTAATATTATTCGTCAGCGTGAGCTTACTTTCCGGCATGCCTAAAAATCGGTAGTTAGCATAATCCCTGTCGCCCTGCGCACACACATGGGCCAGTTTTTTAAGCATTGGCTCGAACAGGATGGGGAACTTCGCATACCGCCGCGCCGAGCGATCGGTCATTCTGGCATTGACCACCAGTACCGGAATGTCACGTTTCCAGCAGGCATGGATCAGGTTAGGCCAGAGCTCAACTTCAGTGATAAAAACCACGCTGGGTTTAATCCGTCTCAACATGCCCGCCATGGCCATGTGTAAGTCATAGGGCAGGTAAAAGTGATGCACCTTATCACCAAAAATTGCACGAACCCGGGCCGAACCGGTAGGCGTGGTAGTGGTAACCGTTATCTGGCGCTCTGGCTGCTCCTGCATAATGCGTTTAATCAGAACCGACGCCGCGACCACCTCACCCACCGACACACAATGAAACAGATAGCCATTGGCTTTCGGTGCGTGTGCCACGTAGCCAAACCGCTCAAAGCGGCGGCGGTTATAGTCTTTCTGGCGAGTCATGTCGCGTTTAATAAGAGTGAAAAAAGCAAATGGAATGAGCAGTGCCAGAATACAGGAGTAGAGCCAGCGAAAGGCGTCCTGATACCACTTAGGAGAATATGTTGCGCGTTGCTTGCTCATGTTGCCTTGTACACCGTTATGCTGGCCGTCATCAAAATGTCGTGAAGTTTTGTTTCACTGACACACAGGTTTCTCACGTTTATTTTTATTGCATGTCATCAAGTGCCACCAAACCCGCAGTGCTTATCATCAGGTTAAGTGCAATGGGCGATATTGTAATGGCCTCAGGTCTGCCGTCCAGCTTAAAACAGCATTTTGACAACGATGTGACTATATCCTGGCTGGTTGAAAGCCCCTATGCCGCCCTGGTGGCGGGCCACCCGGATGTAGATAACGTTATTACCTGGCCAAAACAGGAATGGCGGGCGTTGGCTAAATCACGACAATATATTGCGCTGTTTAAGGCGCTACTACAGTTTCGGCGCAGCTTAAGAGCTTTACGATTCGATCTGGTTGTTGACGCTCAGGGATTACTTAAGAGTGCATTGTTAGCCTGGTTCACCGGCGCGCATAAACGGGTAGGGTTCAACAGTAAGGAACACAGTCAGTGGTTTTTAACCGAGGCTTTCGATAAGCCCCTGTCAGATGACATTAGCAGCGAGTACAAATTTCTGGCCAGTAAGTTTAGTAACTCACCTTATCAACTTACCCTTCAGGTAAGTGAGCAGGATCGGGTAACTGTGCATAACCTTCTGGAAGAAAGAGGCTTTCACGGCAACTTTATCGTAATCGCCCCTTTTACAACGCGCCCTCAGAAGCATTGGCTACTGCCCTACTGGCACGAACTCATTGCTATGCTGGGAAAGGATGGGTATCAGGTGATAATCCTTGGTGGGCCGGCCGATAAGAACAGTGCTGAGCATCTTGCCGGCGGTAATTCACACTGCCATAGCCTGGCTGGCTCATTAAGCTTAACTCAGAGTGCTGCCGTAATTGAGCGATGCGCGGCGCTTCTCGGTGTTGATACCGGCCTGACGCACATGAGCATGGTTTATCAACGCCCCACCGTGGCTATCTTCGGTTCGACCCGGCCGTATACGCGAACCCAGAACCCTCATGCCCGTATTCTGTATGCAGACTTAAGTTGCGCCCCTTGCAAGCGTCGCCCTGTCTGTGACGGCCGTTTTGACTGTATGCAGGCAATCACCCCCGAGCAGGTGTTCAGCACACTGCAAGGACTGCAATAACCATGCGTGTTATGCATCTGGAACTGGGCCGGCATTTGTATGGCGGTGCCAAACAGGTGGAATACCTGATTAAAGCGATTGCTGTACAAAGCAACACCGTTGAACAACACCTGGTGTGTGCTGAAGGCAGTGACATTGCCGCTTTGGGTCTTAGTGAATGTGAAACACACGCGCTGCCCTACGCAGGTGAACCGGACATCAGCATTTTGTGGCGTCTGGCCGGGCTGGTCAGGGCGTTACAACCTGACGTTATACATGTACACAGTCGTCGCGGTGCCGATCTCTGGGGCGCAATAATAGCCAGATATACTGGTATACCAGCTATTTGTACGCGGCGGGTTGATAACCCGGAGTCTGCCATAAGCTGCCTGAAATATGCCCAGTATCAAGCCGTTATCAGTATTTCTGAAGGGGTGCGGAGAGTGGTTTCGCAGCGTTGTCCGGCATCGGTACTTCAACAGGTCATCCATTCATCGGTGGACTTCTCGGAGTTTCATTATGCTGCAGACCCCGACTGGTTTCGCCGTCAGTTTGCCATACCAGAGGGGTACCGGGTATTGGCAAACTTCGCCCAGTTTATCGACCGCAAAGGTCAGCGCGACATCATTGCGGCAATGAAACGGGTTATTGCAATGCAGCCTGCCACTATCTGTTTACTATTTGGAAAAGGCGGTCTGGCTGACGTTTATCAGCGTCAGATAGACCAGGCAGGGATAAGCGATAATGTTCGCCTGTGCGGCTTTACCGAACAGGTGGCCAGAATACTGCCCAATATTGATTTGCTGGTACATCCGGCGCATGCCGAAGGCCTTGGCGTTATTTTGTTGCAAGCCGGTGCCTGTAAAGTACCGGTGATCGCCAGCCCGTCCGGGGGTATTCCGGAAATTATAAAGCACGAGCAAACTGGCTGGCTGACGCCGGCCGGCGACTCAGAAAAATTAGCCGCAGCCATATGCACTGCCCTGGACAATGACGCGTTAAGGCATAACTACGGTGACTCTCTATTTGAGCATGTTAGTACTCACTTTTCTACTAACGCTATGGCAAATGGATATTTAAGTCTGTATCAACAAATTAAGGGATAGGCCGGCTGGAGCACAAACTCAAACCCTTTTATACTGGCGGGGACCACTCAAATTATAGGTTCCGTTGTGATGAAACCCAGCCGTTTAATGTTATCGCCGCTGCTACTGACTCTGGTATTGCTTTTTGTTCCTCCGGTTTATGCTGACACACCCCCCTTTGCGCCGCCGGAAAAGGAATTAATGGTACCGGTGGAAGGCGGCAAAGTGTATGTCAGGCTTAACGGTTTAGCCCATAAGGCAGCGATACCGGTTATCTTTATTCATGGCGGGCCCGGCGGCACACACAACGGCTTTGCCGGTATGACTGGTCTTGCAGATAACCGCATGGTGATCATGTACGACCAGCTCGACAGCGGCAAGTCTGAGCAAACCAACAACCCGGACAACTGGCGCGTAGAAAGGTTTGTTGAATCTATCGAGACTATTCGCCAACACTTGAATATTCCACGTTGGCATGTGGTGGGTCACAGCTGGGGATCGGCACTGGCACTGGAATATACCGCCAGGTACCCCAACAAGGTGGTATCCACTGTCCTTGGCGGTACGTTTATCTCTACCCCGCACTGGATCATGGATGCTAACTTGCTGGTTAAAGCAGCGCCACAATCAGTACAGCAAACACTACGTGAGTGCGAGTCGGCAGAACCGCCTGAGGAAGACCAGTGCAGCGCGGCTTATACCAAGCTATATTCCGCGTTCTACACACCGGGCACGGCAACTAAGGCTGAACGGGATTATTACCTCAATGTCGGCGGAAATGGCTTCAATCCGGTGATTTACAACGCCATGTGGGGCCCCAGTGAATTTTCCTCTACCGGGGTATTAAAGCATTACGATGCAACCCACTTACTCAGCCGTGTCAATCCGGCTAAAACCCTGTTTATGATTGGGCAGTACGACTCAGCCCGCATCGATACGGTCCAGGATTACCTGGCTTTAACCCCGGGGGCTGAACTTGCGGTTGTACCAGGCGGTGCGCACGGTTTTTACGGTGACCGACCGGTAATCACGCAGGCGATATTAACCAGTTGGCTTAAACGGCACGACCCGGACTAGGCCGGAATACCAATCCCCTGTTCCTGGGTAGGTGGATAACCAAAGGCCTTTTTATAGTCACGGCTAAACTGAGAAATACTGGTATAGCCCACCTCACTGGCAACCTGCGACACACCGCAACTTTGGCGGCTCAGTATGGCCTGCGCTTTTAGCAACCGGCAACGTTTGAGGTACTGGATGGGCGATGTCTGAGTTATCTGTTTAAAACTGGCGTGGTAACCTGATACGCTCATGCCTGCCTCCCTGGCCAGGGTAGTGACATTAAATTCACCATCCAGGTTAGCCGAAATCTGTTTCAGCGAACGGGCTATCCGCGCGTAATGCCCACCATCGGCAGCAAGCGCTCTAAGCGCATACCCGTGGGGGCCTTTTAACGCTTCGTAAGTGAGTTCCTTAAGCCGTGCACGCCCTAAAACTGCGGCAACAGCCGGATCTGCCCCACCCTCCAGCAGCTTGACTACTGCATAGGCCATCTCGCTATGCATGGGGACTGACACTGTAGGCTCCAGACGGTCAGATTCCATACACGTCCCAGGCAGGCCCTGCACCAATTCGGCGACGATTGCCGGATCGAAATCGATACGAACACCAATGGCGGGCGATTCTCTACTCCCGATGGTTTCGCAGTAAAAAGGGATTGGCAGGGTTTGCAAAAGATACTGACCAGGTCCGTAATGAAACTCGCGGCTACCCACGCGGCCAATTTTATGGCCTTGCAACACAACAGCTATTCCAGGGTTATAAATAAACGGACGAGCAGGACGGTGGTGGCAACTATGGAATACCGTGAGGCCGGGTATGGCAGTTGTGATAACCCCTTCCCGGGGTAATAACTGGTTAACCTTGTCGAGCAGGGTCAGATGGTAAGGGTGACTAACACCAGTTGTTGTTAACGGCATTTCTTTGCTGATGGACATAGTAATTCCTGCCTAAGTGACAAAGAGAATTATGCAACGATGTGGGGACATTAACCAGCAAAACACTACTTGTTTAGAGTAATAGTCAAAATCAATGGAGGAATGTTAAAGCTTTGATACGGTTAATTACGCACAATAGACCGTCTTACACCATGAGGATATATAATGAACACTAAAGCTTACGGAGCCACCGCCCCGGATTCAGGGGTAAACCCATTAACGATTCAACGACGCTCACTGCGGGATGATGATGTTGCCATCAGTATTGATTATTGCGGCGTGTGTCATTCAGATATTCATACCGTCGAAAATGACTGGGGACGCACAAGCTACCCGATTGTTCCCGGCCATGAAATTGTCGGCACCGTTACGGCAGTAGGCCCACAAGTAAGCAAATACAACGTAGGCGATACCGTGGGTGTGGGCTGTCTGGTTGACTCCTGCGGGACCTGCCCGGCCTGTGACGACCACCAGGAACAGTTTTGTGATGAAGGTATTCATGGTACATACGGTGGTACAGACCGTATCGATGGCACACCTAACCAGGGCGGTTATGCCGAGTCGATTGTGGTAAAAGAACGCTTTGTTCTGGCTATCCCTGATGGGCTGGATCCGGCGGCTGCAGCGCCGATTCTCTGCGCCGGTATTACCACTTACTCACCGTTAAAATACGCGGGTGTTAAACAGGGCGACAAGGTTGGCGTACTGGGTATGGGCGGTCTGGGGCATATGGGCGTTAAGTTTGCCAAAGCCATGGGCGCAGAAGTCACTATTTTCACCCGTTCAGAGTCAAAAGTAGAGGAAGCACTACAGCAAGGTGCGGATCACGTGATCATCTCAACCGACGACCAACAGATGCAAGCCGCAACGGAGCAATTTGACTATCTGCTTGATACTATTCCGGTTGAACACGATTTTAACCCCTATTTGAATTGCCTGAAATACAACGGTACACACATTGTTGTAGGGCAACTAACGCCGCTGGAACCAGCTCTTAACACTGGTGCTTTGGTTATGAAACGGCGTTCGATTCTTGGCTCGCTGATTGGCGGGCTGGCAGAAACTCAGGAAGTGCTGGACTTTTGTTCTGCTCACAACATTAGCTGTGATATCGAAATGCTCGACATTCAGCACATCAACGCCGCTTATGAGCGAATGAAGAAAGGTGATGTGAAGTACCGCTTTGTTATTGATATGAACAGCCTCAGAAATAGCTGATTCAAACAGCTTGCAAAGGTGGCAAGCCATGCGCTACGCCTTTGCATAGCTAACTATCTATGTTTGAAAGAGACAAATAGAAAACTGTGTAGCTGTTTATTTTTGACACAGTTTTAAAAGTCTCAATTTTAATAGAATAAAATCATAATATTCATGAGGATAGAAACTATTCTCAAAATCAACCTTAATCCTGATTTTGTAAAAATGGGCGCTGCATTGCTTTGAATGGAATATAGGCTTAAAAACGTAGATATCAGATATAAAGTTTTACTTAATACAGCATAAAAATAAACTTAACTGAAGAAAGACCTCTTTTTAAATCTTTTTTATCAGCAAGTTAATCTGCCCATACTCGACTTAACAAGGCTTTAGCTAATAATCCAGCTTAAACACCTTATTCTGCAAGTCTGTACGTATCGAAGAGAATAAAAAAGCCGCTCCAAAGAGCGGCTTTTTTTAAACGCTTAGAAAGTCGCGATTAAACGCCAGCTTTCTCAACAACGTCAACCAACATCCAAGATTTGTTCTTAGAGATGGGTGCACACTCGCGAACAGTAACTGTATCGCCTTCGTTGCACACGTTGCTTTCGTCATGAGCGTGCAGTTTAGTAGTACGCTTGATGAACTTCCCGTAGATAGGGTGTTTTACAAAACGTTCTACCGCAACAGTAATGGTTTTATCCATTTTGTTGCTAACCACACGACCTTGTACTGTACGAATTTTTTGCTCAGTCATTACGCATCAGCCTTTTGAGTCAGAATGGTTTTAACACGCGCGATGCTGCGACGCACTTTCTTCAACTGGTCGGTTTTTTCAAGCTGGCCAGTTGAATGCTGCATGCGTAAGTTGAACTGTTCGCGTAGCAGGTTTAATAACTCTGCATTCAGCTCTTCTACGCTTTTTTCTTTCAGTTCAGCTGCTTTCATTACATCACCGTCCGAGTTACAAAGGTTGTTTTAAATGGCAGTTTTGCCGCAGCCAAAGTAAACGCTTCGCGTGCCAGAGCTTCAGGAACACCTTCCATCTCATAAAGAACACGACCAGGTTGAATTTGGCATACCCAGTACTCAACGTTACCCTTACCTTTACCTTGACGAACCTCAAGAGGCTTCTCAGTAATTGGTTTGTCAGGGAAAACCCGAATCCAGATTTTACCTTGACGCTTAACGTGACGAGTCATGGCACGACGTGCAGCCTCAATTTGGCGCGCAGTCATTCGACCACGACCAACCGCTTTAAGACCGTAAGTACCAAAGGCAACAGTCGCTCCCGCAGCTGTACCGCGGTTGCGGCCTTTGTGCATTTTACGGAATTTCATGCGTTTTGGTTGTAACATGATTAGCCCTCTCGCTTAGCGTTGCGGCCTTTCTTCTTAGGTTGAGCTGGCGCAGCCGGCTCCTGGTTTGTAGGCAGACCGCCCAGAACCTCACCTTTGAAGATCCATACTTTTACGCCGATGATACCGTAAGTAGTAGACGCTTCAGAAGTCGCGTAATCGATATCCGCACGGAAAGTGTGCAGAGGAACACGACCTTCACGGTACCATTCAGAACGTGCAATCTCTGCACCGCCTAAACGACCGCTAACTTCTACTTTGATACCTTTTGCGCCAAGGCGCATTGCGTTTTGAACCGCACGCTTCATAGCACGACGGAACATTACACGGCGTTCCAGCTGGCTTGAAATGCTGTCAGCAACTAACTGACCATCCAGCTCTGGCTTGCGTACTTCAGCAATGTTGATCTGAGCAGGCACACCGGCCAGCTTAGAAACATAGTTACGCAGCTTTTCAACGTCTTCACCTTTCTTACCGATTACTACGCCTGGACGAGCAGTGTGAATAGTCACACGGATGCTCTTAGCAGGACGCTCGATCACGATTTTAGACAGTGAAGCGTTTTTCAGTTGTTTTGTCAGGTACTGACGTACCTGATGGTCATTGTACAGGTTATCTGCATAATCTGCGGTATTAGCGTACCAGGTAGAAGTCCATGGTTTACTGATACCCAGGCGTATACCTGTAGGATGTACCTTCTGTCCCATTATCTACTCCTAGTTATCCGCTACAACCACAGTGATGTGACTGCTACGCTTAAAGATACGATCCGCACGGCCTTTGGCACGTGGCTTGATACGTTTCATAGTTGGGCCTTCGTCAACGAAGATCTTAGCGACGCGCAGTTCATCAATATCTGCACCTTCGTTATGCTCTGCGTTAGCGATTGCTGATTCCAGAACTTTCTTGATCAGCGTAGCGCTTTTCTTAGGGCTGTACGTTAAAAGCTCAAGCGCTTTTTCTACGTGCATACCGCGAACTTGATCCGCAACCAAGCGTGCTTTTTGAGCCGACGTGCGGGCAAAACGGTGTTTAGCTAATGCTTCCATCTTCCTACCCCTTAACGTTTAGCTTTCTTATCCGCGACATGGCCGCGGTAAGTACGCGTTGGCGCAAATTCGCCCAACTTGTGGCCGACCATTTCGTCACTAATGATGACAGGTACATGTTGGCGACCGTTATGGACTGCAATGGTCAACCCAATCATATCTGGGATGATGATAGAACGACGAGACCAGGTTTTAATTGGTTTACGTTCGTTCTTTTCCACTGCAGCCTCTACCTTCTTCAGCAAGTGAAGGTCGATAAATGGACCTTTCTTGAGAGAACGTGGCATGGTGAATCCTCGCTATTATTTATTACGACGACGTACGATAAGCTTATCGGTACGCTTGTTGCTTCGGGTTTTCTTACCTTTAGTAGGAACACCCCAAGGAGTTACTGGGTGACGACCGCCAGAAGTACGACCTTCACCACCACCGTGTGGGTGGTCAACCGGGTTCATTACAACACCACGAACGGTTGGACGAACACCACGCCAGCGGCTTGCACCAGCTTTACCTAATGAACGAAGCATGTGCTCTGCGTTGCCCACTTCACCAATGGTGGCGCGGCAATCAGATAATACTTTGCGCATTTCGCCTGAACGCAGACGTAAAGTAACGTAGTTACCGTCGCGAGCCAGGATCTGTGCACTACCACCGGCAGAACGTGCAATTTGTGCACCCTTGCCAGGCTTCATTTCAATCGCGTGTACAACGGTACCCACTGGCATGTTGCGCATAGGCATAGCGTTACCCGCTTTGATAGGCGCATTTGAACCAGATTGGATAGCGTCACCAGCCTGGATACCCTTAGGAGCCAGGATGTAATTACGCTCACCATCTGCATACAGTACTAATGCAATGTTTGCAGAACGGTTAGGATCATATTCTAAACGCTCAACTTTTGCTGGGATGCCGTCCTTATTACGTTTAAAGTCAATTACACGGTAATGATGCTTGTGACCACCACCGATATGACGTGTAGTAATACGACCATTGTTGTTACGGCCGCCAGACTTGCTGTTCTTTTCCAGCAAAGGTGCATAAGGCGCACCTTTATGCAGGTCAGGGTTAACAACCTGAACTACGTGACGACGACCGGGAGAAGTTGGCTTAGCTTTCATTAATGGCATTTCTAATCCCCTTCTTACTCAGCACCACCGACAAAGTCGATGTCCTGACCTTCTTTAAGCGCTACATACGCTTTTTTCCAGTCGCTGCGTTTACCGAAAGACATACCGTGACGCTTGGTTTTACCCTTAACGTTAACAGTACGAACCGAATCCACTTCAACCTCGAACAGTTTCTCAACTGCTGCTTTGATTTCTGCTTTGTTCGCGTCTTTAGCTACTTTAAATACAACTGTGTTACCCGCTTCAGCAGCCATGGTAGACTTTTCTGAAACGTGTGGTGCCTTAAGCACTTTTAGTAGACGTTCTTCTTTCATGCTAACGCCTCCTCAAGTTGTTTCACTGCATCAGCAGTGATAAGTACTTTTTCAAATGCAATCAGGCTGACCGGGTCGATACCTGCTGCGTCGCGTACGTCAACCTTGTACAGGTTACGAGCGGCCAGGAACAGGTTTTCTTCAACTTCTGGAGTTACGATAAGAACATCGTTTAATTCCAGTTCGTTCAGCTTAGCAACCAGAGCTTTTGTCTTAGGTGTATCAACACCGAACTTTTCAACCACTACCAGACGGTCTTGGCGAACCAGTTCAGACAGGATGCTCTTAATCGCACCACGATACATTTTCTTGTTAACTTTTTGATCAAAGTTACGAGGCTTGGCAGCAAATGCACGGCCACCACCAACCCAGATTGGGCTGCGGATTGTACCGGCACGAGCACGGCCAGTACCTTTTTGACGCCATGGCTTCTTACCACCACCACGTACTTCAGAACGTGTCTTTTGTGCTTTAGTACCCTGACGAGCACCATTGCCGTAAGCAACGACTACCTGGTGTACCAGGGCTTCGTTGAATTCACGTCCAAAGGTCGCTTCGGATACTTCAAGAGCGCTTTGCGCGTCTTTCAATGTTAATTCCATCAGTTCAACTCCCAGACGTTACGCTTTAACAGCTGGCTTAACGATTACATCGTTGCCAGTTGCGCCAGGTACGGCACCTTTAACCAGGATCAGGCTGTTTTCTACGTCAATGCGTACAACTTCCAAAGACTGAGTAGTCACTTGCTTGTTACCAAGCTGACCAGCCATTTTCTTACCTTTGAAAACTTTACCTGGTGATTGGTTCTGACCAATTGAACCAGGTGCACGGTGTGACAAAGAGTTACCGTGAGTCATACGCTGTGAACTGAAGTTCCAACGCTTGATAGCGCCAGCAAAACCTTTACCTTTAGACGTACCAGTGACGTCAATTTTTTTGGTGTCGTTGAAGATTTCAACAGTGATTTCACTGCCTACTTCGATGTCGCCACCTTCGTTATCTTCCAGGCGGAATTCCCAAAGACCACGGCCAGCTTCAACACCAGCTTTAGCAAATTGACCTGCTGCAGCTTTGTTTACGCGGTTCGCTTTTTTGGTACCTGCAGTAACTTGCAGTGCGCGATAACCGTCAGTTTCTTCAGTGCGTAACTGAGTAACACGGTTAGGGGTCGCTTCAATAACAGTCACAGGGATAGATGTGCCATCTTCAGTGAAGATGCGAGTCATACCCACTTTACGACCGACTAGACCAATCGCCATTGTTATTACCCTCTCTTGTTAGCCCAGGCTGATTTGAACATCAACACCAGCAGCCAAGTCCAGACGCATCAGCGCGTCAACGGTCTTGTCAGTTGGTTCAATGATGTCTACCAAACGCTTATGAGTACGGATTTCATATTGATCACGCGCGTCTTTATTAACGTGCGGAGAAATCAGAACTGTATAGCGTTCTTTGCGAGTAGGCAGTGGAATTGGACCGCTGACCTGAGCACCAGTACGTTTCGCCGTTTCAACGATTTCAGCCGTAGACTGATCGATCAACTTGTGATCAAACGCTTTTAAACGAATACGAATTCTTTGATTTGGCATCGATTAAGCTCCAATCGAAAGAACAAAAAAATCATCTTCTCACTCCCTTTTATTCTTGGGACGAAAAGATGTGCGTATAAACCAGTGATTCCCAATTGGAATCTTGTTCTTTGTTTCTAACACTCCCGCTGCGTCCTTAAGACGTTGCTTTGGCGACCACCCTAAAAGCAGTGTGGCTGCGGCTGAAACCATGCCCTGGGTACATATGTACGGGGCAAGTGGGCGCGAATTATACAGCTTTAATCCAAACGTGCAAGTATCAATCAATCAATATATGGAAATAAGCGTGATACCTGACAGTAAATCACCTTCACACGCTTAGATATCAGTGTTTCTTCGCTTTGGGTCAGTTACATCGTCGCTAACAAGCTATTACAGTTAATGTGAACACGCTTCAGGTAACAGAAACAAAAGTTACCAATTTTATTTTTTAAGGAAGATTATTATGCAAATACTCAATGAAACAGACTTAGTCGCAGTGCAAGGTGGTTTAAGATCACTTGGTTGGACCTTGCTTGGCGTAGTAGGTCAAATGATTGTGGAGGAAGTCATTGACTCTGGTGCGCTGGAAAGTGGTGTTGATTCGACCGGCGGGCAAATGAATGATGATGCCCGCTCTAATATGTACAACTAAATATTCTCTGCGCCAGATCTGCCTGGCGCATCCATTTTTTCTACAAGGAGACATTATGGCTATCCGCATGTATACAATATTAGCCATTGTAGTGTGTATTATTCTGGCTGTAGTCACTCAGTTAAAACATCCTGAACATTTAAACTCCTCAACGTTACCGGCGCTGTCAATATTTTACACTGCCGCACCAGGTTTCTTTTATACGTTGGGAGTATCACTTATCCCTCTTCTTCTGCGCGGGGATAGCGTGAAACGGGTTAAGTTTTCAGCCTTTGCTTGTCTTGGCTCACTTATTTACGCTGCGCAGCAATTTTATACTGCGCAGTCTTTTGATTTAATTGTTATTTTAGCAATTGTATTGGGTGGCGTTATCGGTGTAACGACTGTATACAAACTTAATAAATTGGCTCAATTGTCCACATAGGTCGTCATTTCTTCCCGGAGCTGATCGCGCATTGCCATAAGCTTTAATACCGAGTCCCGCCGACGCTTATCCTGCTCGCTTTGGGGTAACCAGTTCGGTACGGATGAAGGTTTATCTTTTTTATCCATGGCTACCATTACAGCAATACCGTGAGTACAAAGTTCCCATTCGCTGCCTTTCGGATTGCCAGCACACTGGAGGCATTCATAGGTAATAGATAAAGTCGCGCTGAGTGAATAAAATTAATCTGCCTTACATTAGCGCTCATTACAGGGCTTCGTGGCCAGGCTGGTTGAGCACTAAGATACTCTCTGCCAGCACGGCATTAATTTGTTATCACAACCTGGTCTTTACCATTTGCCTTGGCCTGGTACATCAGGTTATCCGCCCGTGCCAGAGTATGGGTCACCGATTCCTGGTCTTTGGCATCTACCAGTCCTATAGAAAAGGTCACCCTGATATCAGGATAGGTAGAGAGTGCTGCGGGTAACACCTTGCATTCGTCCATAAATTTCCTGAGGGCTACCTCAACTTCCTCGCAAGCTGCTGCCGGAAAAACAAATAAGAACTCTTCCCCGCCGATCCGGCCAATGATATCGGTGTTACGGAAATTTCGTTTTACCTGTTCTCCGACGTGCTTTAATACTTCATCACCCACCTGGTGCCCGTGAGTGTCATTAATATGTTTAAAGTCATCCAGATCGGCAATAGCAACGCTCAAAGACTGAGATTGCCGAACTGCAAGTTGCTTCTCCCGTTCGAGCAACGCCAGGCATTGCCGCCGGTTATATAAGCCAGTTAGTTCGTCGGTTTGAGCCAGTTTTAGCGTGAGCCTGTGTTGACGCTTTATACTAATGTAGAGCAATGCAATCCCAATGAAAGCCAAAGCCAGTACCAGGCCGATGAGCAGGATTATTGTTTGCTGCTTGGTCGCTACGGCAAGCTCTGCCTGTTGGCGTTCATTCTGCGCAACCAGCAATTCGTTTTCATACGCTTTTTTATTAATTTCAAACTCTGCCTGTAACTGCTGATACTGTTCTTCATTGGTACGCTTGCGATACTCGGCAGATACTTTCTTTTCCTGTATCGCAGTTTTGAAGGCTTGCTGATACTCTTCTAATCGATAGTGAACAGAAGCCTTAAGCTCGAGCAATCGAATTTTCGCCGCATCCAGCTTGTAAGCATCAGCTATGGTAAGCGCCTCATCCAACACATCAAGTGCAACGTTATACTCCTGTCTGAAACGGTAAGTAAACGCCAGCTTGCTCATTGCATTAACCTGCATGACATAGTTTTCGGCCTTTTTGAAAGACTGTATCGCCTGTAATAGGTTTTTCCTGATATCTTTCGCGTCTTCGGCGGTAAGTGCTTCGCGCTTAGCCAGTTGCACACCCACAAGATCCATCGTGGTATATGCCATTCCCTGCTCATCACCCAAAGCTTCTGAAATAGCCATGCTTTTACGGTAATAGTTTACTGCCTTGTCTGCCTTATGCAGGTTCCAGTAGGCTCGTCCCAATCCAAAGAGTGCATTAGCTAACTCAACCTGATTGTTGGTACTGCGGTAAAATTCCTCGGCTTCATTGTAATAGGGAATAGCAAGCTCAGGCTGCCCCTGATATTCATAAACAAGAGCCAGATTGTAAGCTGCAACACCTGAAGACGGCATGTCTTCAAGCTGGGAGTTTTGCGTCGCTTGCAGGTATACGTCAGTGAGTATCTCAAGAGCGGCCGAATAATCACCCACAGTAAGTTGCAGCAAACCCTCAACACTTTGCGCCTGTGCTTTCAGTCCTGGTCGGTTATTCTCATTGGCCCAATTTACTGCTTGTGCCGCATATTCCAGGCCCGGCTCCGGCGTAGACGCCATATCATAAGCCTGTGCAAGTGTTATGTTACACCACTGGAACAATTCGTGTTCTTTCAGGGAAAGTGCTAACTCCCTGCAGCGTTGCGCCGATGAAATAGCCTTACTGCCCAGAATTGCCGCTGCATAAGCATCACTCAACACCAGTTGATACTCCGCTTCGTCCCTGGCAAAAAGCTGACCATCAGCAAGAATACCATTTATTGTTTCAATAACCGCTGCCGGGTCCTGGTTGATCCGTTCGCGCAGTTGTTGTTGATTTCTGCCAAGTTCGATCGCCATGCTCCTGGCAGCAAAGCCCCAAAGCATGCTGCTCACGAGCGCAAGGCCGATATATCCCTTTAATCTCACTGCGTACTCCTGAAGTGCCGGGTATATGTTTCTGTTGCCGTAAACGGTTAAGCTAGTCCAGATAGGTCGTCATTTCATCACGTATTTGCTCACGCATTGCCATCAGTTTTAACGCAGAGTCACGCTGACGCTTATCCTGCTCGGTTTGGGGTACCCAGTCGGGTACAGATGAAGGCTTGCCGTTTTCATCCATGGCCACCATCACAGCAATACAATGAGTACATAATTCCCTTTCGCTGCTTTTCGGATCACCCGCACGCACCAGAATGCGGATATGCATCGAGCTGGTGCCTGTAAAGATAACCTTTGCTTCAACTTCTACTATATTACCCACCAGAATTGGCTTAACAAAATGCATGCCGCCAACGTAAGCCGTAATACAGTATTTCCCACTCCAACCGGCTGCACACCCATAGGCACTTAAGTCGATCCACTTCATTACCGCACCACCGTGCACTTTACCACCGAAGTTGACGTCCGCAGGCTCTGCCAGAAAGCGCAGCGTTAATAAACGTTCTGTACCGGGCATCAGCTATTCTCTTTATTTAATTTTCACCAATTCATAAAACTACTGTAGTTTAATTGGTAAAACAATCAGGCGATTTTATTTATGGAAGAACAGCGCTATCCCACCCGGCTGATGCTACTTACTGCCCTGCTTCAGGGGCTCGCTCTATTGCTATTACATCAGTCCATCGACTTTGCGTTCTGGCCGGCCACGGCCCCGCAGTGGCTGTTTGCCGCTTACGCCCTGGTCATTATTGGGCCTGGCATGTATCTGCTGGGGGTTAACGAATCCAATAAGGTCAGGCTGGTTACCTACATAGTCCCTTTTGCCGGACTTTGTGCGCTGCTTGCCTTTTACACCGGAGGCCAGGCAATACCTTCTTCTCCATCACGCCTGGACACTCTGCTCGCCCCCATGACATTTACTCTGGCTTTACTGACCTTTAAAGCGCTGATGTATGTGCAGGTGAAAACGGCTGCTGAACCCTTCGTGTATCCGCAGTTGTTCCACTATTCGTGGCGCAACCTGCTCACTCTGGGTCTGGCTCTGGCGTTTACCCTGGTTACCTGGGGTGTTCTGATGCTGTGGGCCGCACTGTTCTCGGTTATCAATATCGATTTCTTTGACGAACTGTTTGAGCAAAAATGGTTTTATTACCCGACGCTTAATCTTGCTCTGGCTCTGGGCGTAGTGCTTATCCGCCGACTTAGTATTATCGTCGACACCATTAAACAGTTGCAGCAGGCTCTGTTGAAATACCTTCTGGTACTGCTGATGTTTGTCTCTTTGATTTTTCTGCTCGCCCTACCCTTTACCGGGCTGTCGCCGCTATGGGAAGAAGGCCCGGGCAGTTATCTCATTCTGTGGATGCAGGCCTGTCTGCTATTTGCGCTGAACAGCGTATATCAGGGCGATGCGAGTGAACGCCCTTACTCACCTTTTGTACACCGGTTTATTTATCTCGGCATACTCTTGTTACCGGTTTACAGCGGGCTGGTATTTTATGGCCTGTCTCTAAGGGTGGAGCAGTATGGCTGGTCAGTAAGTCGTTACTGGGGGATGATAGTATGGATGTTCCTGGCGCTTTTTTCCGTTGGCTATGTAACTTGTATAGTGCGCTATAGAGATGACTGGATTGGCGGTCTCGGTCGCATTAATGTTGCGATGGGCTGGCTACTGGTGCTGGTGATGATATTGGTAAACAGCCCGTTTGCAGACTTACGAAGATTAACGGCTGACAATCAGTTAGCTCGTATCGAATCCGGACAAACCAAACTGCAGAACATAGATATACCGTATTTTGCCAATCAGCTTGCTTTGCCTGGCTACCTGGCCATAGAGCAACTAAAGCAAACCTATGGCGACAGTCACCCGACACTGGCGCTAAGGCTTTCCCGAGCCTATCAGGAAGATGCTCAAGAACCTGAGCAGGACAAACTGTTGGTGGTAAACAGTATCGAATGTCTCAACGACTGCGACATGCCACCGGATCTCGCCGATGTCATTTACGACAGCCTGACCAAAAGTAACTACCTGTTGCGCCAGGCTGAACAACTTTACCTGCTGGCGGTCGACCCTGATGGCGATAACCAAACCGACTACCTGCTAATGCTGGAAACTGACTACCTGGTAGATGCCACCCTGTATATGCGCAGAAACAGTAATTGGTATCCGATAGATATTGAAGATTTGGGCCCGACCGGCAAAGATAAAACGATGACTCTACGCGAGCACCTCCAGACACTGGAGGTCAAATATAGAGAACCGCAGTACCGCATAATGCAAATCGGTGATTTTCACTTTAACGTGACGCTGAAAGAACAACTCAAATCATCACCTGAGCAGGGCCAGTAAACTGCCCGACATGCACCGACTTTTACTACCTGCACCTTTAGCAGTATTGCTGCATTAGGTCAGAGGGTATAAGGTGATATATAGTAATACTATACTTCGTCACAGCCGGATATGTTTCCTGCCCTGTGAGTAACAGCTTACTAATTTGTAGTAGAATATGTCAGAGATAAATGAAAACCAGTTGGTGTTCGATAAAATCAACACAGTGCTTGAGAAAAAGCCGACGTTGTTAGATGCCTATAAAGAGCTAGAACCCCTTATACTCGGTTTATTTGACGCCCAACGCATGAGTATCTTTCAGCGGCGTCGCCAGCACCAGGATTTGGTTGCCCGGTTTAAAACCGGTAAAGAAACAATGGAAATCAAGGTGCCAATCAGCCCTTTGTCGATTGCCGGTTATGTTGCCTTGTCACAACGCCCCTTAATTATCTCAGACCCTTATGATCAGGAAGAACTTGCCGCCATTCATCCGCGTCTGCGCTTTGCCGACCGGTTTGATAAAAGCAGCGACTTCAGAACCCGTAATATTCTGTGTGTACCTATTCTGAACGCCGGCGTTATCATGGGCGTTTTCCAGATTATCAACAAAAACAACGGGCCGTTCACCAACCGTGATATGGAGCTAGCGCAACAGCTCAACGATATTCTGGGCACCAAATTTCGGTTTGAGCTTGGTGGCACGCAAAACCCCTTTGATCTGCTACTACACGAAAACCTGCTCAGTGAGAAAGCACTCGCGGAATTGCAGGAAACCAGCAGCGATATTCGTCAGACGGTACAGCGGTTAATGTCGGAATACCGCATTAATGAAGGCAAGCTCGGCACCTCTTTGTCAATTCACTACCAAGTGCCATACATCGGTTTTGACCCGGAGAAATACCACTCCTATCAAAGTGAAAGTCGCCTTAATACGTCTTATCTGAAGCGTAATTTTGTAGCCGTGATTGCCGATGCACATGATAAACCCATTGTGCTGATGGCTGAGCCGAATAATGCGTCGTTGCTAATGGAAATTGAAAGTGCGCTGGGTATCGACAGCTACGACATTGCAGTAGGCCTGCCTAACCATATTCTGCAATACCTCGGTGATTCAGCAGGTGGCGGTGCCCCCGGCGAAATGAGTGAGATCCTCGATGAAATCGGTACGTCAGCCGAGGAGTCTGAGGAAGGGGTTGATGAGCTTTCTGACGACGCGCCTGCGGTGGTTCGGCTGGTAAGCCGTATCCTGCACGACGCAAAGCGACTCAATGCCTCGGATATTCATATCGACCCGGAAAAGAGCGGCCCAACCAGGGTACGTATGCGAATCGACGGAGTCTGCCGTGATATCAACCAGGTACCGGCTTCACACCACAGTGCCGTGATTGCGCGGATTAAAATTATGTCTAACCTGAACATCGCCGAAAAACGCGTACCTCAGGATGGCAAACTGGCATTCAGAATGAGCGGACAGTTAGTGGAAGTGCGGGTTGCCACCATTCCAACCGTTGCCGGCGAAGGCGTGGTGATGCGGATCCTGGCATCAGGCGGTGCGATGCCCATGGGTAAAATGAATGTTGCACCAGGTAACATGACCCGGCTTGAGGAAATGATCAAAAAGCCTCACGGTATCTTACTGGTTGTGGGACCTACCGGTTCCGGTAAAACCACTACTCTGCACGCTATCCTCGGCTACCTTAACACACCGGAAAAGAAAATCTGGACTGCCGAAGATCCGGTTGAAATCACCCAGCCAGGCTTGCAGCAGGTGCAGGTGAGCCCGAAAATCGGCTTCACCTTTGCTAATGCACTCAGGGCATTTTTGCGGGCCGATCCGGATATTATCCTGATTGGTGAGATGCGGGATAAAGAAACCGCGCATGCTGGTATTGAAGCCTCATTAACAGGTCACCTGGTTTTATCCACCCTGCACACCAACTCTGCGCCGGAAACCATTACCCGTTTACTCGATTTAGGCCTCGACCCGGTTAACTTTTCTGACGCCTGTGTGGGCATACTCGCGCAGCGCTTAATCAGAACCTTATGCAGCAGTTGTAAGGAAAAGCACCCGGTGTCAGATACTGATATGGCCTTTATCAGACGCCAGTACGGCGAAGAGTATATCAACGAACTCAACCTGCCCGATAATCTTGAAATCTATCGCGCCAAGGGCTGTGACGACTGCGGGGATACCGGCTATCGCGGCCGGACTGGTGTACATGAACTGCTGGGCATGACCCCTGCGCTGCGCTCGCTGGTTTATAAAGAAGCATCGGTTGCCGAAATGAAAGCCCAGGCCATGCAGGATGGTATGCGAACCCTTATCCAGGATGCTATCTACAAAGTAATAAAAGGCGATACAGACCTCGCTCAGGTACAAATTGTTGGAGGCGACTAATCGCGCCTCCCGATATTAATCGAAATAAATACCCTCATAACCTTTTTTTCATTCACAGCGAGCAAGAGTGCGCGTAAAGTAATCAACAGTGTAATGCCCATGGCATTAAATGGATGAATAGTCGAACTTTTTGGTATCAGGTTGTTGAACTGTGAAGCAAGGTATAGGGCGTTATAAATTTGTTTTTATCGGTGTGCTGCTGATGATGTTGTTTTCATCGCCAGGTTACGCCGACTGTCAGATTATTGCTCCACAAGCCCAATCTATACAGCAACCGCTGGATATCAGCCTTGGGTTTAATGACATCCAGTTTAAATGCCGCCTGGCGGATGCCAGGGTACTAAGCTTCCCTTTAGACGCACTGCAAAAGCCGTCAGTGTATACTGCTCAGGATGTTATTATTACGCCGTTGGCGAGTGCCAGAGCAGCCTACCTGCTACCCGAAGGCGTATACCAGTTTACCCTGACTGCCGAGTCTGACCATATCAGCAAAGTCAGCATGTCGCTTCGCGATCTCAGCACCTTTCAAAGCGATAACAACCTGCACATTTTAACCATCAGCGCCTTTGGCGGGTTTTGTATTGCGCTGTGTATTTATGTGGGAATACTTGGTCGAAGCCTGCGCAATGCCGGGTTTTACGCGTACAGCGGGTATATTCTGAGTGCCGGCTTTTTCTTTGTGCTACAGGAAGGAATTCTGCGCATATTGTTCCCGGCGGTGCACTGGTTACACAGCCACCAGCTCAAAGCCATTTTTGCCGGGGCAACCGTTTACACTGCCCTGCGCTTCATCACTTTATTGCTCGATCTGCGCCTTATCCTCAAGCGGTGGGAGTACCAGATGATTCTTTACAGCGGCATTATAGTGCTGGGACTGGGTTTTATAGCCGTACTGCCCATCGCACCTTTACACGCCATTGCCAACCAGTTAATGGGGCTGGTTACCCTGATTGGTATGGTTGCTGTCACGCTGGCTACAGCCTACGCTTTTTTACGTAAAGTACATGGTGCCGGTTGGGTGCTTATCGCCTTGCTGGTGCTGCTGGCTGCCATGATATTCAGGGTGTATTTGCCTGATGTTAACGTGTTTCTGCACCGGTATGCGTTAATTGTAGCGGTTACCGTGGAGGCCTTGTTATTAGCTATCGCCGCCTCGGAGCGTGTAAAGCGCCTGCAGTCAGATAAGATGCAGGCATATCTTGCAGCCTCAAGCGATCCGCTGTGTCCGGTATTAAATCGCCGGGGTTGGGAAGAGTCGGCGCAAACAATGATGACGACCCATAGTAAAGAGGGGGGTGTGTTGTTACTGCTGTTTATCGATTTAGATGATTTTAAACAGATCAACGACACCTACGGCCACCGGGTGGGTGATCAGACCTTAGTCATTCTGGCCAAAATTCTCAACAGTCAGTCGCGGGCTCAGGATATCGTTGGCCGGCTCGGCGGCGACGAGTTTGTGGTGATGAGCCACTGTCACAGTCGCAATGTTGCCGAAAGGGTTAAACAACGTATCGCTCAGCGTCTGGAGGATCTGATAATCAAAATTGATGAGCAGCATATCCCGCTATCGGCAAGCGTCGGTGCGCAAATCATTGATACTCCGCACAATGACCTGTCGTTATTGCTTCACGCTGCCGACATGCTGATGTACGAACAAAAGCATGCCGCAGGTTAGCCGGTAGCCAGTTAAGCTGATATTATCTGAAGGTTAGTCTAACAGTTTGATTTTACCGAACACGGAAGCGTCGATATAACCAAGGTTACGATCGCCGTTTACCGGTTCCACTTCGTGAGAACCAACAAAATGCTCGCGCTCTTCACTGCCGTCATTGTCGCAATAGGCCAGCATAAAACCCAACACCTGTTCAGCTGAAAGACTCAGCGGTGGCACCGGTTTATTGTGGTGGAAAGTGTCCGGATAGACTCTGAAGCTAACTTCCCAGGTAATTTGATAGGGTGGCGTGTCTTCACGGGTCCAGCGACTGGTGGCATGCTCATTAAGCAAGACAAATTCCTGACCGCCATTGCTCGTAGGGCCGATATCCACCACATTGCCATCTAACGCAATATGATAGGCAAAAGCGTTATAGGATTTTAAATGATTGCCGCCTGATGCGTCGGCATCAATGAAGATTTCCAGACAATCATCATCCCAGTAGGTCAGCAGCGGATTGGGGTGAGAGTCGATCAATACATCGTCGATGATTTCTACCTGCAAATACAGCTGGTCTTCGTCCCAAAGCATCTTAAATCGGCCACTAAAATCTGCCGGAATCGGCATCGTACCCACCATGAGGTGCTTAAGAGGGTGCCACTTTGCGTTATCCCAGGCTGCTTCGTCGGCTTTACCGTCGATAACGACTGGCGAACTGGCTTTAGCCACTTCAGCCGGTGCTGCAAAAACCTGGCCCGCTGCAACCATACTTAACCATCCGGCCAGCAGGATCTTATTAAGTTTTATCATGATAAGTCGCCTGTATTTTCGTTGTAATAAAAGCACGTAGTTTAACAACAAATTTACAACGACGGCACTACTTAATGCTTTGCAGGCATAAAAAAGACCTGCATGAGCAGGCCTTTTAGGTACGAACGAGTTCGTGATTATTATGCAGAGCGACGGCGACGAGCCGCAAGCAGGGAACCACCGATAATCAGTAACAGCGAGGCAGGCGCTGAAGCCGGAGTAGTTGGCGGAAGGCTGTCTTGATCTAGCAGTGCATAACGCACCTGACCACCAGCAACCAGATACTCACCGATACCGTTGCCCCAGAACGACACCTGAGTAAATTCATCACTATCGTCAAACGCCGCTACAAATATTTCAAATACATCACTTGCCGGGTTATCCTGCGACGGGAAAAGCCCTTCAGCATTTGTGGATGCCGAAGCCACTAAAATTGGCGAGCCACCGTCAAATGAGATATAGAGATCAGTTGTAGGATCGGTACAACAGGTCGCCCAGTCGCCTACTTCAAATCCAACAGCGTTTACTGCGCTATCGAAGGTGAAGGTAATGCCGCTACCAAAATAGTCCATCGGATTCGTACGAGGAAGTGAACCACCACCCGCCGGATTGATACCAATTGCAGTACCCGTTAATGAACCATAGGTTGTGCCGGATGCAGAGCCGCCATCGTTTTGCGTAATAACATAGTCACCACGGTCGATCGAAGCTCCTGACAAGATCGTATCCCAGATGTCAACGCCAACAGTACCGCCAGCGCCCGTTACGGTGCTGTCAAAATCGGCAACGCCGTCAGTAATGCCATCGAATACGGTTAGAATGGTTGCGTTGGCAGCAGACGCAGATGCCAACAATACGCCGGCGAGACCGCCAGCAAACAGTTTCTTCGCTTTCATGTAAAAAGTCCTTCTTCAATAAACGCCCGTAGTACCGCGCATTCTCTACGTTTTTATTTGCAGTATATTAAGTATGATTAAAAATTAAGCATACCTACCGCATATCTAGCAAAGAAGGGGCCAGATCGCTAGATTTATGATTAATTACTTGAATAACTGACAATTTTTTGATTTGAAGACTTTTTGAATAATTCTACGAACTGTTGATTTGTAAAAAAAAGCGACATTATACTTTAGTGCAATGTAACGAAGGTAACAGGGCTGCATCAGCAGCCCTGTTAGTGGCTCAGAGGTTGTATCCGCGCTCTTCATGGCTGCTGATATCCAGCCCCTGCTGCTCATGCTCTGCAGAAACCCGAATACCTTTAGTGAGCATGTCTACCAGCTTAAGCAGCACCAGGCTTACCACTGCGGTATAGACAAACGTGGCAAAAATACCGACCATCTGTACGCCCAGTTGCTCGCCGATGGAGGTATTATCGCCTCCGAATCCGTAGCCGCTGAAAATGCCCAGATCGGGAGAGCAGAAGATACCGGCCAGGAAAGTACCCAGGATACCGCCGATGCCGTGAACCGGGAACACGTCAAGCGAATCATCAATTTTCCACTTCTGCTTGATTAGGTTGGTGAAGTAAAAACAGACGCAACCAGCAGTAAGACCAATAACCAGAGCCGCTGCCGGACCCACATAGCCCGAAGCCGGCGTGATGGTTCCTAGTCCTGCGACCATGCCGGTAACGATACCCAACACCGAAGGTTTACCGTATTTCACCCACTCGATGGTCATCCACGCCAGTGAGCCTGCCGCAGCTGACACGTGAGTTACCAACATTGCCATAGCCGCATCTCCATTAGCCGCCACGGCGCTGCCGCCATTGAAGCCAAACCAGCCAACCCATAGCATTCCCGCGCCGCCTACCGTCATGGTCAGGTTGTGTGGGATCATTGAGGCGCTGCCGTAGCCGTGGCGGTTTTTGATGTACATCGCTGCCACCAAAGCGCCTACGCCCGCCGTAATGTGCACTACTGTACCGCCAGCAAAGTCCAGCAAGCCAATTTGCGCCAGCCAGCCGCCGCCCCACACCCAGTGACACACTGGCAGATATACCAGCACCAGCCAGGCCAGAGAAAACACTAGTACAGAAGAGAATTTCATACGCTCAGCAAACCCGCCCACCATTAGTGCAGGGGTGATGATGGCAAATGTCATCTGAAACATGAAAAACAGCGGCTCAGGGAGTGTACCGGATAATGAGGACTTATCCGTATTGGCTAAAAACATGTTTGAGAAGTCGCCGATAAAAGCGTTACCTTCTCCAAATGCCAGGCTATATCCCGCTATCAGCCAAATCAAAGACGCGCCACAGGCAATTGCAAAACATTGCATTAATACCGAAAGTACGTTTTTGCTGCGCACCAGGCCGCCGTAGAAAAACGACAGACCCGGCAGGGTCATAAATAAAACAAGCGCCGTAGCGGTTAAGATCCAGGCGGTGTCGCCGGTATCTGCACCGGATTCAGCCAATGCAAAGCCCGGCATTAACGCCAGGCCGATAAGCCAGTTTCGCATAAGTGTGTCCTGTTGATTCTCAAATGTGTTGTATTAAATTGCGTCGGAGTTTGTTTCTGATGTTCTTATTCGGATAACCTTTTCGACATCTGTTATAAATAATTTTCCGTCGCCTACCTTGCCGGTCCTGGCACTCTGAATAATCGCTTCACAAACGCGTTCTACGTTTTCGTCGGCAACCACCAGCTCCATCTGTGTTTTGGGTACATAGTCAATTTGATACTCGGCACCACGGTACAACTCGCTGTGGCCCTTTTGTCGTCCAAATCCTTTTACTTCACTAACTGTTAAGCCGTTTATTCCTACGTCAGCCAGGGCCTGACGTACTTCTTCGATGCGAAATGGTTTTATAATCGCAGTGATTTTTTTCATTATTCCGGGCTTCTTACAGAGAAGGTGAATTTTATTTTCTCTGAACGGTAGTATTTTTACCACTTTTTTTAACAAAACCTTATTAGTCAAAAGTAGCGTTACCGGACTTGCACAATCACAGTTTCGTCGCAATATATAGCGCGCAGGCAGGTTTCATTATCTAATTGCCGTAACAAGATAAAGTAAGGATATGGTATCCTTTGCACTCTGAAACTCTGGTCTGAAAACAAAAAGGAGATGAATGTATATGAAAAAATTGCTTGCTGCGTTAGCTGTTATTTCTGCTGGTGTATTAGCCGGATGTACGTCACTCCCCTCGGAACAGGAAATCAGTGATGCTGACTACGGCGCCTACCCCGATGATTACGAAAATATCATAAAAACTTACTATGGCTATCACCTCACTCACCCGAATTCTGTTGAGTACGGCAAAATAGAAAAGCCCAAACGTTACTGGTTGGGCAATGAACTGGATAACGTGTACTACGGCTATCTTGTTTGTGCCACGCTCAATTACCGCAACATGGTGGGAAAAGACACCGGGTTTAATACACACGCTCTGCTGATTCATGACGGCCTGGTGGTTAAATACGTGGAAGACGGCGAGTGGTGGGGCAAACCGCTCTGTAAATAAGCGTTCTGGAGGCGGCGGATAGTTATGTGGTATCGCTGGTTGTTATTGCTACTGCTGTTATCCGGGAATACTCATGCAGCAAACCAACTTAAATCGGCAGTCTCCGGTAATTTTCCCAACGGCCTCCACGCTCATTTTATTAAGTATATCAGCGAGCAGCTTAATGTGGAGGCGGTCATCACCCACATGCCCTATGCCCGGCGACTGATAGAGCTGGATGATGGCAGTATCGATATGATGGTTGGAGTGTCTGGCACTGCCCCCATTGGTAGCCATACCATTCTGCTCAGGCCCGCCTACGATAATCTGAGCATCGGACTCTTTGTACTCGCAGGCAATGAGACTCTGTTTACTGAAGCTGATGATATGCGCAAGCATTTACTCAGCCTCACCCGACACGCCAACAGTGATGCCATATTAAGCGCAATACCCGCAGCGCATATAGTGCCGGCTCGTTCGCTGGAGCAAAAAATCGAGATGCTGTTAAAAGGCCGCATAGATGGTTTTTTACATGTGACGCAAAGCACCGCATTGCGCCTTAAGGAGCTCGGCTACACCAACAACATAACGCAAGCCGATTACCAGCCACCTGAGGTTTATCAGCAGTATATTGCCATCAATAACCACTCGTGGCTTTACGCACACAAGGCCGAGTTAGAAGCGATTATTGCCAACGGCATCGCCAGTGGTGCCTTTCAATCCATCCGGCGCAATTATTACGCTGACACGCATTAAGCCTGTCGCCAGTTTACAGCTCAAAGATCCCTCGACTTCCCATCATCTTGTGGTGTATGTTTTTGTTTGTTGATAAAGGATTAATTAATAAAATAAGGAAATTCAATGAAGTATGCCTACTTGCTGATCTTGCTTCTTGCCCCCCTGCGCGCTCTTGCCGCTGTCTCAGAATGGGTCGATTTTACGCTGCACAATGGCCACGTTTATTTACCGATTACCGTTGAAGGTATCGACACTCATGTACTACTAGACTCCGGCGCTCAGGTTCACGCTATCAATAAGGCCTTCATTGGTAAAAACAACCTGGATTTATCGACCGGCGCCAAAATGCGTATTCAGGGCGTTCACGACACCGAAGATCGAACCACTTACAACAATGTTAAGGTAGGACTGTTCGGCTCTGAATTTGAGCTGGACAAGGTGGTCGAGTTTAATCTGGGCCACCATTCCAGCGGCATGTTACTGGGCGCTGGATTTTTCAATCCATTCATTATCCAAATCAATTACCCTGAAAAGAAAATACGCTTACTCACCCGCGACAGCGTGGATATGAATGAAGCGTCCAATGTGAGATCCATGGACAATCGCGGCAATGGCATGCCCATCGCTGAGATAGGCATAAATGGCGAGAACTTCTGGTTTCTGGTTGATACCGGTAGCTCCAGCGGCATTTTTATGGAACGGCGCTACGCATCCCGAGCGGGCTTACTCGACAAAGTTGATGGCTCAGAGTCATCCAGAGGGGTTAACAGTACCGGTATTCAGGATGTTGCCAATGCAGATACCGTAAGGTTTGGCCCGTTCGAAATTGCCGATGTGAAAGTAAGCTTCCCGGCACCGGGCGAAACCACCAACCTGAAAAGCCAGTTTTCTGAAACCCGCAGCCGCATTAAAGGTAAACGCATCGTCGGCATTATCGGCTATGGCTTATTCCAGTATTTCCTGCTTACCATGGATTATAAAACCGGCAAGATCCACGTATCACTGCCACCCGAAAAGTAATCAGCATAACGCCGGGCAAGCCCGGCGTTATGACACGTTAATACTTAGTACGGATTACCAGGGAAGCTGACTGCCATTGCTGTGCCAGAATCCACCGGAATTCTCGACGTTTAATTCGTCCATACGCGCCAGCAATCCGGCTGCCGCCTCTTCAGGTTCGATAAGCCCGTTAAAGTTTACCATCTCGGTATTTACCCAACCCGGATGCAATAGGGCCACTGCAACCCCTTGCTTATTGAGATCAACAGCCAGCGACTTACCAGCCGCATTGAGCGCCGTTTTTGACATCCGGTAACCATAACTACCGCCTGAGTCGTTATCAGCAATTGAGCCCATCCGGCTGGTAACAAGACCAACTTTACTACCTTTTTGCAAATTCGCCTTTAAGGTGGCAACAACCCGTAGCGGGCCGATAGCGTTTACCTCAAATTGCTCTCTAATCTGCTCAAAATTCAAATCATCCAGACTATTTTTACGCATTATGCCCGCGTTATTGATAAGCACATCGATGGTCCTGCCGCCAAGCTGGTTCTGCAATTTATCCAGGCCGTCCTGTTGGCTGACATCCACCTGTTCAATTACCTCTGCGCCACTTCGCTGAAGCGCTTCAGATGAATTACGGCAAACCCCGATAACACTGTCGCCACGTTTCAGATACGCCTGCACAAGCGCCAGACCAATCCCACGGTTCGCACCGGTAATAAGAATAGTAGCCAAAATAAGTCTCCAAACTTTTTTTTCCATTTTGAGTTAATACGACATGGGGAGACTAATTGACTTTTAAAAGTGCAAAGCTTTGGCAGATTACTCGGTTTCAACTGGCTGAGAAAATTCATATTCGCTTGGCAGCACTTTGTAAACCTGCTTGAAACAGCGGCTGTAGTAGGCGCCGGAACCAAACCCAACTTCAAACGCTATCTGGGTTATCTGTAAACCTTGTTCCAACATCGGCATGCTTTTCTCCAGCCGGTACTTTTTCAAAAACATCGTAAAGTTATCTGGTAGTAATTTCGAAAGAGTGCGATTGAGCTGCCTGTCGCTCATTGCCAGAAGCTCCGATGCACGACTACGGTTGAACCGCTCATCCTGATAATTACTCTCTATTATATCCAAGAACTTAACAATAAATTTGCGGTCTTTCTCATTATCACATCGGGGCAAGATAGCCTTTACGTAAGCAGGTGAATTTTCTGTGTTGTCGTTAACGTTACGGCTAACGTTATGACGATGGGCAAGCCGAGAGTAGGTGAGATTACTTTCAATTCTTGATATCAGTTCTTCACGTTCTACCGGCTTAACCAGGTAGTCATTGACTGACGCCTTAAAACTACTGAGTTTTGAGGAGTAATCACTGTCGGCAGTGAGTATCATTACCGGTACATCTGCAAATACATCCTTCTCCCTGAGCTTTTCAGTAAAGATCACACCGGAAATATCGGTAATGTTTAACTCAGTGACTATCACATCAGGCTGCAAAACGGGGATGATTTCCAGCGCCTGCGTACCGCTTTGGGTTGAGTAACAATTAAAGCTTTCGCCCAGTAAATTAATGATATATTCGCAGGCCTCATGACTACGTTCGATCACGAGAACTACCGGTAAATTGCTTTCCCTATACAGAGCCGATTGTTCTGCTACCTGCCGCTGTGTTTCATCATCAACGGTAAGAGCTTCCCTATTTTCCACTGTCAGCGCAGGGTTAAAAGGCAAATGCACCGAAACCTCTGTACCCATACCCGGTTCACTTTTTAATTCTAACCAGCCGTCATTGGCCAGCGCCAGTGCGTTCGCGAGGTTCAGGCCAATGCCAGTCTTAGTGTTGCCATTATAATTGGAGCCCTTGGCAAACCGGGATGTAACAAATTCCAGGTGCGGTTTGTCCATTCCCGGGCCGTTGTCTTTAATGCACACCACTAGCTTGTCAGCCTGGTGTATTGCTTTAATGCGCACTTGTCCGCCAGGCTGAGTATAAGAAACTGCATTAATCAGTAAATGGTTGAGTAACGCTTCAAGCGAGTCCTGAATTAGCAACACTGGCGCTCTAAATTCACAATCACAGCTGAGTATAAGTTGTTTTTTTAAGGCTTCCGGACGCCAGGTTTCAACCAGGAAGGCTAATGTATTGCCGATATTGTATCGCTGCAGCACCTGCCCGCTAATATGTTCAATCCGCTCCACCGCCGCAAGTTGGTCGGTGAGTACTCTGAGGCGGCCCGCGTTATCGTAAACCAGATCGAGCTTCCCCCGGATATCCGCTGTTAATGGCTTTGCCCGTAATTCTGTGAGCGGATTTAAGATTTGCATTACCGGTGTCTTTATTTCATTGGCAAGATTACTGAAGATTTTTTCTTTTTTGTTTAATAATTCGGTAATTGAACGGTTGCTCTCCAGTAACGCCGACTGCTTCTGCTCAATAACCGCCGCCAAGACCCGGCTTTTTTCGGCCATATGCCGTTTTATCAGTACTACTACAAGCCAGATGGTCATTGCTAAAACCGCCAGATACAGTAAGTATGCCTGCCAGGATAACCACCAGGGCCGGGCAATATTGAAAGGATAACGACTAATGGGCTGTACTGCCTGACTTTTACTATCCACAACCCGAACCTGGAAATCGAAAGCGCCAAATCTCAGGCCTGAGTAAGCCACTGTACCCATATTAGCCGGCAACTCCTGCCAGTCTTCATGAAACCCTTTAAGACGGTATTCAAGCTTGTGCAAATGCGGGTAAACATAGTCTGCCGAGGCAAATTCAAAAATCATTTCATCGGGGGCAGAGGCTAGTTCCAAAGTAAATTGTGAGGCCGGAGGCGCTGTTCGGGTAATATCAGGCGAGAACTCTAATTTTACTACTGCTGCTTGTGCGACATGCCGTCTGCGTTTTTCAACGTATTGAGCGACCATGTCTGCATCGATTACGTAAGACAGTTGATCGCCCACCAGAATAAATTTTTTCTCGTTAAGCGGCAAAATGCCCCGGTAATTAAAGTCAGTATCAACAACTCCATCACTACTATCAAATTGAAATAGATAGTTTCCACTTAAAAAGACGAAACCTTTATTAGTCGCCAGCCAGTGGTTGCCATTAGCATCCAAAAAACCTGCCCTTATAAACCTCGGGATAGCTGCACTTACTGGCTCCTCAATAAAGCGCTTCGCAACTATGTCGAATCGTTTCAACCCCTTGCCGGATGTACAAAAATAAATGCTGGTTGAATCTGCGTACATGCAATATACAAACACTCCTTTCAGTTCCTCCAATTCATGTCGAACCCAAACTCCCTGTTCAACCATGAAATAAAGCACATTTTTTTTATCCAGTATGATTGCAGGCAAGTCACTGGTGCTCTCTAGAAACCTGAGATCTTTTGGTGCATTAACGTGGTGTGATAGTTCGTTATTTTCTAACTTCACGAACCCTGCGTGCGTGGGAGCCTGATAATAAATGTATTGTAATTCTTCCTTATTGAAGTGTTCTGCTTTCAAATAAGAGCAAAAGCCTGATGCGTCACGTATTTTCTGAGTTTTAATCAGCTCAGCATCCCCAAATTCGAATGCATTGCACGCAGCGTCAGGCGCTATCACTTTGTTACCTATTGGAATCGGGACTTGTTCAAATTCATTGTTAGTGAATCGGTCTAACTTACCCGTCTCGGCGTTCAATCGAAACCACTTGTCTTTGCTTCTGGCTATATATTGGTTTGAACTCAAAGGTACGACTGAGTAAATGTCATTCCGAAAAGGAAATGATGATTCGTGCAGGTAATTAACTGCGGGGAGATTAAGGTCTAGAGCTAATATCCCCAACTGAGTGGAGGCAACCAGAAACTGTTTACTTTCTAATTGATGGATAGCTTGCACTGCTCTTATTTGATCAAAACTAAAACGAGGCTTGCCGAAAGCTAATTCACGTAACACACCATCGCTTTTATCAAGCGTAAATAACCCTCCGGCCGCGACCCAAAGCGTACCTTCGCTATCCTCGATAATACTTTCAACATCCTTAAGCTGATTTTCTGGAACAGAAACTGGATAAAAATCACTAACGTTATCCCGATACCGATAAATACCACCAACACCACCCACATAGAGATACTCGCCAATAGCCCTGACATAAGTAATCTTTTCCAGCCCCGGGAAGTAAATATCTCTTTTAAGAAGCGTAATTTCCCGTAATTGCTCATCCATAAAAATGACATGGTTTGCTTCAGATGCAGTAACCAGATCATTGTAAACAGTAAGCGAATAGATACTTCTCATGTTCGAACCATCTTCGAACTTATCTTTAATGATCTGAGAATTACCAGAAGATGGCAGCAGCACAATGCCAGTCAATGTACTAACTACAACTGAGTTTTTATAAGAGTGGGTTGCCCATGCTTTTACAGCCAGAGGCTCAGGGATAGCAAGTTGTGAAAAGGTGCCTTCGGACAAGGAATAGGTAAACACGCCGTTACCGAATTCAGAAATAAACAGCTTATTCCCGGCAATGTGTAGATCCGCAATATACCCTTTACCTAACGGACTATTGGAATGAGTAAATTGTTCTGTTGAATTACCGACAATGCGGAACAGGCCATTCTCTGCACCAATAAATACTGCTCCATTGTGCTCTTTAATGTCCCGTATAATACCTGTTGCTTCACCGTTTAGTTTGCGTTTCCCCGTCCAGGACGGTTCTACTCCAAACGCATTCTCTACGGTCAATAACCAAATAAAGACAGCAAATAATACTGTCCTAAATGTCAACATCCTTGTCTTTTTCATCTGCGTATCTCCGAAGTCCTTTTCTTAAATTGGTATCTCCTTATCAACTACTTTAATGCGAGTACTTCAAAATGAATATAGAGCAAAAATTAACCAATTACGAGATTTCTGTTGAAGACTGTCTAATGGTACAGGGCGGTAACTTTCTTCCTGCAATGCCGGACCTTCTCGGCGTTGAGAGACCAAGCGGCCCAGCTCTTCTCGTAGAAGAAGCAGAAAAACCAGATGATGGGCACTAACACTCAACCTTAGGCAAATGCCGCCAGTTAGTCGTGTATTGGGGTGACAGGTGTTCTCGTTTCATTCCCCATTCCGGGTGTATTCCTTTTGCGGCTGCGCCTATAGTCTGACTGCCGTAGCGGCTGTTTATGGCATCCATGCATTGCATGAGTTTTGGGTTGTGGGCCAGTTCGGCGAACATATCGCTCTGCTCATGGGCAGTTTCGATAATCTCTATCGCGCCAACGCCACACTTGTGTAATTTGATATTGGCTTTATAGAGCGCGTGACTGGCATTAGACGCAGCCTGAACCAGCGCTCTGGTATCGTTAGTTGGCTGCGCAAAGCGATGCTGAATAGCCTTGTGATATTGCTCTGTATCAGCGAAGGGATTGGCATGCGTAAATAGGGTGAGTAGCAAGGTTTTACTTTGCTGGCGACGTAATTTTTCAGCCACTTTTTCAGCATGCCAGCAAAGGCTTTCACGCAAAAACTGTTCACTGGTAACCGGTTGCCCAAACGCGCGCGTTGAGTAAATTTGCTGCTTTTTGGCCCGTTCCTGATCCCACTGGATACAAACGGTGCCGTTAAGCTCTCTTACTGTTCTTTCCAATTCCACTGAAAACTGCTTACGCAGCGCTTTAGGGTCGGATTGTGCCAGCTGCCAGGCGTTTAAAATACCTTGCTCGCGCAGCCGGGCGGCGATACGTTTACCCACGCCCCAAACATCCTGTACATCCATTTGAAACAGCACGTGCCTGCAAGCTTCCGGCGTATCGAGCACGGCAATGCCAGACTTATCACCAAGCTTCTTCCCTGCAAAGCTGGCAACCTTAGCCAGAGTAGGCGTTGCGCCCAAGCCAACGCCTACGGGCAATCTGAGCTGCTGCCATACATCATTCTGTATGCGCTTAGCATATACACGCCAGCTTTCAGCAGGCCGCCAGGTATCAAAAAATAAGAAGCACTCGTCTATGGAATAGATATGCTGGTCAGGAGCGTACTGCCCCACCACCTGCATCATCTTATTCGACAAGTAATCGTAAAGTTCATAGTTAGAAGACCGAATCACCGCATTGTGCTGCGCCAGCAGTTTTTTTACCTTGTAGTAGGGGCCAAATTTTTCGACGCCCAATTGCTTGGCGTGCTCACAAAGAGCACAAATACACCCATCGTTGTTGGTCAGTACAACAACCGGTCGCTGGCGAATGGCCGGGTCGAAGACTTTCTCGGCCGACGCGTAAAAGCTATTGGCATCGACTAACGCATACATTGGCTTAACCATCTTACATAACGGTGCATGCGCACAGAACGCACCACTATCCCCTCCACCTCAAACAAATCACCGTCGCCCAGTGCATAGGGCTTGTGATCAAGGCCGGGAGATAACAGCACCTGCGCTTTGCGATCGTAGAGTTTACAAACAAAGTTACCGTTTAAATTGGCCACTATCACATCCAGTGAAGTGGGATGCGCCGCACGATCGACAATCAGTAAATCGCCGTCGAATATACCTACGCCTGTCATCGAGTCGCCCTGAGCCTGACCAATAAACGTAGCAGTAGGGTGTTCTATAAGCAGCTCATCGAGATCCAGCGCCAGTTGTTTATATTCAGCCGCCGGCGACTCGAAACCACTGATGCCAGCTTGCGCTGCAACGGGTATAACCTGAAGCATTGTTAACTTTACCACCTGTTAAAAAATACTGTTTATTTATACAGTAAATTACGATAGAGTGACAAGGAATTTCACAACAACGGAGTTACACAATGGCTATCACAACACAATATGTGGTCTCTCATAAAGGGGTAGAAAAGTTGGTTACTACCGATAAAAAAGCAGCAGATCAATACGATAAAATGCTCGATGTGGCCGACAACCTGGCCGTTTACATTGAGGCGAAAGGCATCAAGCTCGACGAAGCGGTGGCCGAAGAGTTATCAATTATGCTGGCCAAAAATAAAGACAACCTGGCTAAGCTGCTCAAAGGCACCGATGCCGATACACTGTTATCCAGCGAAAGCGCTGAAGTGGTAAAGCTAAAAGCCAACGGCTAGGGCAACAAACGCCGTTGGAATGATATAGCAAGGCTGCCAGGCTCAGTGATGGTACTGAGTCTGGTGGCGCTATTTGTTGCCAATTTCTTTTTCTATGTTGAAGCGCTTAATAACACCATTAACCTCGGCAATAGTGGTATGCAGGTGATCGCTCGCCTCCAGTGAACGCTCTGAACTGCGCTGAGTATCGGCAGCGCCATCGGCAATTTCAACAATTTGCTGATTGATATGCTCCGCTACAGCACTTTGTTCTTCGACTGCAGCCGACATTTCAATGGTCATTTCAGAAATTCCCTGCACCGCAACATTGATATCAGACAGTGCCTGACGGGTGTCCTGCACAATACCGGCGCCGCGTTCAGCTGACTCCAGGCCGTTTTTCGACACTTTTACCGCCCTCTCACTACGCGTGGCCAGTACCTGAATAATGTTGTGGATACGGTCTGTGGATTCCCGGGTTTTCGAGGCCAGGGCCCGCACCTCGTCGGCAACCACAGCAAATCCTCGCCCCTGCTCGCCGGCCCGGGCAGCTTCGATGGCAGCATTCAACGCCAGCAAATTCGTTTGCTCAGCAATCGACGAGATAATGCTTGCCGCTTCACCAATATCACTGGTACTCTGGTCGAGCTCGGTGACCGTAGCGGAAATAGTTTCCACCACCCCTTTTAGCTCATCAATTGCTGCGGCGGCAGATTGCGCAGTCTGGTTTCCGGTTTCCACATTTCGCGCCGCAGAACGGGCAGTATCGGCGTTTTGCTCCACCCGTTCTGCCACTTCCTGAATAGACTGGGACATCTGTGTCACTGCCGAAGCAATTTGTTGGGTCGCCTGATTTTGTTGCACCACTGCGGTAGACGTTATAGCCGCCTGCTCGTGGGTAGTGTTAGCAATATGCTCCAGCGACGAAGCCGCGTCTTTTATGCGGGTTAACGCTGTACGACTGCGGGCCAGTTCGCAGCCAAGCACCAGCTTAGCTCTGGCCGATGCGCCGAAGTCATCAAAATACGTTTGCGATACCACGGCGCTGTCATAGGAATCCGGACTCAGGCTTATTAGCTCTTCCCAACGCCTTTCACTTAAGGAGTGCTGCCAAACCGTCATTATGATCAGCGCTGCGGCTGTCACTACTGTAGGCACCCAACCGGCAAATAAGCCCATAAAAATAAGCAGTGGGATACCCGCACCCCAGAACACACTCAGTTTTTTAAGCATATAAAGGTAAATTTCGCTGGCCCTGGCCGCTGACTGACCATTACGGATCCGCTCATAGCGCGAGGTGGCGCGGGCAACTTCGTGATCTAGGGCTGGCACCCTGACCGACTCATAGCCAACAATGTCATTGTTCTCGTAAACCGGCGTAACGAATGCCGACACCCAGTAATGATCACCATTTTTACGCCGATTCTTTACCAACCCCATCCAGATTCGGCCGGCATGCAGGGTTTGCCACATTTCTTTGAACACGCCTTCCGGCATATCCGGATGACGAACAAGATTATGGTTTTTGTTGATCAGTTCTTCCCTGTCAAAACCGCTCACTTCCACAAAGGCATCATTGCAGTAGGTGATAATGCCGCGCTTGTCGGTAGATGATATCAGCCGGTAGTGATCAGGAAATTTGTAGTCTTTTTGTGTGACTGGCTGGTTATTGCGCATCGATAACGAAGCTCCCTTCTTGCTCCTGACAACCAATAGCTGGGTTTACCCTAGGTGAAAAATAAAGACGAATGCAGGGCTCCCAACCACCTCTATCATTTAAAATAGACCATTAAATACACAACCACCACTAAACAAGCGGCGAAAATAGTTATGGTGGACTGGAATTAAAACAACAAGATAGTAAACGGAGCGGCCCTCTGCGAGCCGCTTCCGGCAAACGGCTAGAGTTTTGCGGTGTGGGAAAGATTATCCAGTAAGGTGGTTACTTCCTGGCTGGCAGCTTCCATCTCTTTGAGCAACTGTTCACATTCACCATGGTTACCGCCAGCGTGAGCACGGATAGCATTAACACCGGCTTTATGTACTGCCGCATGGGGCCTGTCTAAACGTCTGAAAGCATCCAGTTTTGCCATGTCTGAACCAGCATTACTGCTATACCATTTACCCAGCCGGCAGTTCGTGTGATCGGCAAAATCATGTTCAGATTTGCAAGAGCGCCCGGTAAGTACTGAATAAACCTCAGATTTCCATACTACGTGATCGAGCTTTACAGTTTGAATAAAGGTTTGCAGGCTGGCAGAGCGTATGGTGCTCTCCATCACATCGCAATGTTCAATCATGCCAGCATAATTGCTGTTAAGTGCACTAATGCCGTCGGCTAGCTTGCCATTATTGGTTTGCAATTCCCCAACAGACGAAACAGCCACCTGGGTAGACTGAATGATACTTTTTACCAGCTCAGAGACTTCACTGGCCGACTGATTGGTTTCATTTGCCAGTGAGCGTACTTCATCTGCCACCACACTAAACCCGCGTCCCGCATCTCCGGCACGGGCAGCTTCGATGGCGGCGTTCAGGGCCAGCAGGTTAGTCTGATCGGAAATACTGGTGATAGTAGTTACAAACTTATTGATGTTGTCGGCCGTTTCGGAAAGCCCTTCAATGCTGTCACTCATGGCCGACATCATGGTATTCAGGCCACTCATATCAGCTACAATTTGCTTCAGAGATTCGCTGGATTCAGCAAACAGGCGGTGGTTCTCGGTAATTTTGTCGGTTTGCGCACTGATATCTTCAAATGAGGAGAGTACTGTCTGACGGATCCCTTCTACCTGATTCAACGAATCAAGCATACTGTCGGTCAGACCAGGCATATCAGATTCTTTGTTTTCGGCTTCAGCGAGTTGTGCCCTGAGTTCTCGGTTCTCTTCTTCCAGTGCTGCTAACTGTGTCGCAAGCTGAGCGTTTTCTCTTTTGAGAACAGAGACTTTTCCCTGCTCTTGTTCAAGGGTTGTGCGAAATACAAACAAATCATCGGCTCCTGAGGTAAACGTTAAAACCCCACCATTACTGGTGGTATTGCGCGATTCTAAGAGTTGGCTAAAAATAATCCAGTGATTTACTACTCAGGACTGCTCGTCGTACCTCTGAGGATCAGTCGCGGGCTCAGAATATGCTGGTATTCATGGCGGGTATGACCGTATACCCGCTCAAGCACCCAGTGAGCCGCCATACTACCGATTTTTTGTACCGGATAATCTATGGTGGTTAGCCCCGGCGAAAGGTAGCTGGCAAAATCAACGTTATCAAACCCGATCACCGATACGTCTTCCGGCACTCTGCGACCAAGCTCGCGCAACGCAATCATTGCGCCTGAGGCCATTTCATCGTTTGCACAGGCCACCGCCGTAAATTTTGCACCGCGAGCAACCAATGCTCGAATCCCCTCAGTACCAGATTTTGCCTGGAAGTTGCCTTCGTAAGTAAGCTTGTCAGTATATTCAACCCCCATGTCTGCAAGGGCCTGTTGGTGACCAGTTAAACGGTTCTTACCATCGGCTTTAAACAGCGACCCGGCAATATAGGCAATTTTCGTGTGGCCAATGTCGAGGAGGTGGCGAGAAGCAAGGTACCCACCCTTGACGTTATCGAGACTAATGCAATTATCGCCAATTTCTCCAATAAAGCGGTTTACCACCACTAATTCAACGCCCTGATGGACTAGGCTCACCAGATACTCGTCACTAACGGCTTCCACATGCAATATCAAAGCATCGCAACGGCGGCTCAGCAACGCATCAATTTGTTCTTTTTCAATCTGTGCATCGGAGTGGCCGGTAGCAATCAGCATGTGTTTTTTGGCCTGCCGTAAGGCCTGCTCAGTACCGCCCATCATCGCCCCAAAGAAAGAACCATGCAGTTCCGGTACAACGTACCCAATGGTATGAGTTTTATTGGATGCCAGTGAAGCTGCCACAACATTATGCCGGTAACCAAGCTCCGCCATGGCCGTCATAACCAGTTCACGGGTTTTCTCTTTTACCGTGCCGGTATTGTTGATAACCCTGGAGACGGTGGCAGACGATACACCGGCTTTCTCGCTAACTTGTTTTATTGTGACCATATTAACTTCGCTATACGTTTTCCTGCTGGGGTTGCCGTGCTGTTATAAGGGCGTTATGAATCTTGTCCACTCGCTGGCTGTCCAGTTTATACCAGCGCATCAACAACACTACCACTAAAGACATAGCAGCCGGTATTAAACAAAAAGACAAAGTTATACCGTGACTTACGCGCTCATCAATATTGTTTGCCTGGTAGCCGTAATAGGCCAGCGCCCAACCCGCCAAAGCACTGCCAAGGGCGATACCTAATTTAATAAAAAACACTATGGTGGAGAAGGTCATTGCGGTTAGTCGTGTACCTGTTTGCAGCTCGCCGTAATCGGTCACATCGCCCATTTTTGACCACAATAATGGCGAGGTCATTTGCAGCACGAATCCCCACAAAAAGTGAATCACCAAAGCCCCTACCCACATGGTTGCAGGCAGGAAATAATTGGCAATACATAATCCCGCACAGGAAAGCTGTAATACTTTGTATAACAGTATCTTATCGCAGCGTCGCGTAAATAGATGAGCCGATGCTGCGCCCAGAATGCCACCCACCATCGCAAGCGACACAAACAGCGTGACATCGTCGGGGCGTTGCAGCACATATTTCACGTAATAAATCGCCAGCGCATTGCGCAATACGATTCCGGTAAGCAGTACCATGCTGACAATACATAAAACACGGCACTGGTCGTTATGCCATACTGCCTTTAACTGCTCCCGCACCGGAGAGGGCGGCCCATCAGCCGGTAACACTCTCTCTCTGGTGCCGGCGAAACACAAAAGAAATAACACCATCCCAACCACTCCCATGGTCAGCATCGTGAGCTGATAGCCACGCGCATCGTTGCCGGCGCCAAACCAATTCACCATTGGTAGCGTGCAAAGCGACACAATAAGTCCGCCCAGCATGGCAAACACAAAGCGATATGACTGCACCGACACCCGCTCCAGTGGGCTTGCCGTTATTACACCGCCTAGCGCGGAATAGGGGATATTGATCGCGGTATACATCAGCATTAACAGCACATAGCTGGCAATGGCGTAAATCAGTTTGCCGTTGTAATCCGTGTCGGGGGTGGTAAAGGCGAGTACGCTGATAAGTGCAAATGGCAGAGCCATCCACAGCAAATAGGGCCGGTAAGCGCCCCAACGGGTGCGGGTTTTATCTGCCAGGGAACCCATCAAAGGATCGGTTACCGCATCAATCAATCGTACCAGTAGAAAGATACTGCCAACGGTTGCGGGATTGAGCCCAACCACATCGGTGTAGTAGAAAGTAAGAAACAAAATGACAGTCTGAAAGACAAAGTTGCTTGCTGTATCGCCAAGCCCGTATGCAACTTTTTCTTTTACACTAATCATTATATGTCCAGACAGCTATGGAGTTTAGCGGCGTTGTTTAAGCCATTCACTTAGTTTCAGGGCACTTTGTTTAGGTAACCGTTGTTGGGTTGCAAAATCCACATGCACAATGCCAAACCGCTTAAGATACCCTTCCGCCCATTCGAAATTATCCAACAGACTCCACACAAAATAACCTCTGATATCCACGCCTTTTTCCATTGCTTCAGCAACAGCCTGCATGTGGTCCTGTAAATAATCTATCCGCACTTTATCATGCACCTGGCCATCTTGTACCACATCATCTTCGGCCATACCGTTCTCGGTAATAAAAAGTGGCGGCAAATCATATTCACTATGAAGCTGGAGCAGTAAATCACACAAGCCTTGCGGATAAATTTCCCAATTCATAGCAGTAACTGGTACGTTGTCATCAGGCGGCAGGATCTCAAAGTGGCCTCCGGGGCGGGCCTGCACCAGAGCCCGGGTATAATAGTTAACCCCAAGATACGCCATGGGCGCGGCAATTATTTCCATGTCACCCGGCTCAATTAATGGCTTTTCAGCTTCGGGTAATGTGTTCAGCAGCGGTGGATAGTTACCCGTTAAGGCAGGGCTCACATACCAGTCGTTAAAATGGGCTTTAGCCAGCAAGGTAGCCTGCTTATCAGCCTCACTTTCAGTCGCCGGATAATAAGTAGTAAAATTAAGTACCAGGCCGCTTGGAATAGCCGGACAGACTTCATTAAGCACCTGCATTGCGAGCCCATGAGCAAGCAGAAGGTGATGAGCGGCCTTTTTACCGTATTGCTTACCAATTTTACCCGGCGCATGAACGCCTATTTCGTAACCAAGGAATGCACTGCAATAAGGCTCATTAAGCGTAGTGTAAGCACTTACTTTATTGCCAAATGCCGTGGCTACAATACGGCTGTATTCAGCAAATGCATAGGCTGTAGCACGGTTAAGCCAGCCGCCCTTATCTTCCAGAAATTGTGGCAACTCCCAGTGATAAAGCGTCACATAGGCCTTGAGGCCACGCCTTTGAAGTTCATCAAGTATTTTAAGATAAAAAGCCAATCCTTCCTGATTAACACTGCCGTCGGCACAAATGATCCTTGGCCAACAAACGGAAAACCGGTAGGCATCAAAACCCAGCTCATCAATCAGCGCAATGTCCTGCTGCCACAAATGATAATGATCGCAGGCCATCCGGCCATCGGAGTTATCCTTTACTGCGCCGGGTACCTGGCAAAATGTGTCCCATATGCAGGGCTCTCGCAATTCGCTGGCACCTTCGATCTGAAACGACGACGTAGCCACTCCAATTGTAAAGTTCGGTTCACCGAGCACATTTTTGATTGAAAAACCTTTACTCATCTTACATTTACGTACCTAACGCAATGATTTCCGTCAGCGTACAGCCACCTCTTGCAGAATAGACTCATCAAAAATCAGACCCTAATTGTAAGCGCCTTCATTTTTTATACAAGTTATTTACATTTCAATTCACCGCATTGGCTCGCCCTCGCTGAATAAAGATAGTCACTGCAACACTCATCGTAATTGTTTCCAGGCACAGCAATGTTAGAGTACAGATTACGGATGAACCCCATATTCTATATTCCAGTCGCTATTACGGCCTATTTTGGCGGCATCCGTTGTGAAATATGTGCGGCGACGCAGCAAGCAGCCAGTACCAGCAGTGAGTATGCCAGCTGGCAAAAGTGGCAACCACAAAAATGTAAACGCTTTCATAAAATCATCAGCAACTGTGCGGAACAACCGTTAATCAGGGTTAATGAATCAAAGCCAGGCCACTATTTTCGACAATACGGGTTATTTAACCAAATTAACTGTTCCTGAAAAGCATTTCCCGAACAATTTACTCACACAAAAATGTAAGCGCTTGCATTTTTAAAATTTATACATATACTCTCACAACAAATTATTAACATTCGTTCATTGGTTTCGCAGTGCTTTGGCATTCGCAGGGGTTATAATCCGGAGAGTAATCATGAAATCAACTACTTTGTCAGTGGCTGCAGCAGCCATTGGGGTTGCAGTGTTAACCGCTTGCAGCACATCAGAAACTGACAGCCAGTCTGCCAATACCGTAACTGTTCCGGATTACTGGCCGCAAATTCAATCGCCTATCAGTAATAATCAAGCAGTTGAAGCCAAGGTTGAAGCGTTATTGGCCGATATGACGGTAGAGCAAAAAGTCGCTCAGCTTATCCAACCCGAGATCCGCGATGTAACGGTAGAAGACATGCGTCGCTATGGTTTTGGTTCTTACCTTAATGGTGGCGGCTCTTTCCCAGGTGCAAACAAACATGCTACGCCGCAGGAATGGATCGACCTGGCCGAAGCCATGTACCAGGCATCCATAGATGACTCACTCGACGGCAGCAGTATCCCCACCATGTGGGGTACCGACGCGGTGCACGGCCACAATAACGTAATTGGTGCCACACTGTTTCCGCACAACATTGGCCTGGGTGCCATGCGCGATCCGGCGTTGATTGAAGAAATAGCTACCGCCACCGCTAAAGAAGTGCGCGCCACCGGTATAGACTGGATTTTTGCTCCGACCGTTGCGGTTGTCCGTGATGACCGCTGGGGTCGCACGTACGAAAGCTATTCCGAAGATCCCGCGATAGTGGGAGAGTATGCACGCGCAATAGTTACCGGCCTGCAAGGGGATATCAGCGACGGCAATATCGACGACCAGCATGTCATTTCCACCGTTAAACACTTTGTTGGCGATGGCGGAACCGATAAGGGCGATGACCAGGGTGACAACCTGGCCAGCGAAAAAGAGCTGTTCGACATCCATGCGCAAGGCTACGTGCACGGCTTAAATGCCGGTTCTCAATCCGTAATGGCGTCTTTTAATAGCTGGCACGGAGAAAAAATACACGGTAGCAAATACTTACTTACTGATGTTCTCAAAGATAAAATGGGCTTTGATGGATTTGTGGTAGGAGACTGGAACGGCCATGGCCAAATCCCAGGCTGTACTAACGACAACTGCCCGCAGGCATTACTGGCTGGCCTGGATGTTTACATGGCGCCTACCCCAACCTGGAAGCCTTTGATGGAAAACCTTATTGCCCAGGTGAAGAGTGGCGAAATCTCTATGTCACGTCTTGATGACGCCGTTAGCCGGGTACTGAGGGTGAAGTTACGGGTTGGGTTATTTGACCTGCCTTCACCAGCTAATCGCAGCCTGTCTGGCGATATGTCGGTTATCGGTGCAGACGCGCATCGCGAAATTGCCCGAGAAGCCGTTCGTAAATCACTGGTTATGCTTAAAAATAACCAACAACTGTTACCGCTTGCGCCTAATAGCCGGGTACTCGTCGCCGGTGACGGCGCGCACAATATTGGCAAGCAATCCGGTGGCTGGACCATTACCTGGCAAGGCACCGGTAATGAAAACAATGATTTCCCGGGGGCTACCTCTGTATACACAGGCATTGAGCAAGTTGTTGAAGCCGCCGGTGGTGAGGCTGAATTAAGCGTAGATGGCAGCTTCACAGAAAAGCCGGATGTAGCGATTGTGGTATTTGGCGAAACACCCTATGCCGAAGGTAACGGTGATATCGCTAATGTGGAGTATCAGCGTGGTGACAAGCAGGACCTGGCGCTGCTGAAATCCCTTAAAGCGCAGGGTATCCCGGTAGTATCGGTATTTATTACCGGTCGGCCGCTGTGGGTTACGCCAGAACTAAACGCATCAGATGCCTTTGTGGTTGCCTGGTTACCTGGCTCAGAAGGCGGCGGTGTAGCCGACGTATTGTTCAGCAAACCAGACGGCTCGGTTAACTACCCTATGCACGGTAAACTGTCGTTCTCATGGCCTGCCGACCCATTCCAGAACCCGGTTAATAAAGGTGATGGTAAGCAATCGCTATTTGCCTACGACTACGGCCTGAGTTACGGTGAAAACGCCGATCTGCCGCAACTCGACGAGTCTGTGAACAGCGCTGCCAACGCCGCCGGCGATGCGGTTATCTTCCAGCAGAGCGTACAACAGCCGTGGTCACTTATCGCTACCAGCGCTGGCGAGCAAGGCGCAATGAATAGTAACGTACTGAGTGTTAATACCCTTAGCATCCGTACTGCCGACCGCCATGTACAGGAAGATACACTGCAAATCGCCTTTGGCAGCAACGAAGACAGCATTCGCTTCTTCTCGCCGTTTCCGGAAGATTTACTCGATTACGCGGTACCAACAGGTGTACTGGCCTTTGATATTCAGCGTTCAGCTTCAACCGGCATGACCGTATCCATGTCTTGTGGTGATGGTTGCGAAGCCGAACTAGCTCTGGACGACTTTACCACTGCTGATAACAACTGGCAGAGCGTAGCTATTCCACTGAGCTGCTTTGTTGATAAGGGCGTTAATCTGCGTGAAATATATGTGCCAATGGCACTCTCTGCCGAGGATGCCACCGAGTTTAAACTGTCAGATATCCGCTTTACCCGGGTAGAAACGCCTGTCGTCTGCCCTGGCTCCTGAGTGTGTGTGCCCTGTGGCCGGAACCATTTATTTGGCCCGGCCACCTTTACAGGGCCTTATATTACTTAAAGTTATCCCTGCAATGTTCTCCGGGCATTTCAAATTCTATGGTGGTATGGTCCAGGTTAAAGGGTTCAAGCGCTTTGGCGACCCGGGCTTTTAATTCAATCAGGGCAGTGACATCGATTCGCTTATCCAGTTCAAGGTGTGCAGTAAGCACGTGACTGGCGCCATCCAGTGACCAGAAATGAACGTGATGCAAAGCACTTACATGCTCAATGTCCTCTAACGAAGCTAAAATGGCGGCGCGTTTATCACCATCGGGACTAACCTGAAGAAATAGCTTCACCGTGTGAATAACGTGCTTCACCACGTTAAACAGAATAAACAAGGTAAAAACTACCGACAACAATGGATCCAGTATCGGCCAGTCAACAAAATGCAGCACGATAGCGACTATCAACACCGCCACCCAGCCGAGTAAATCTTCCAGTAGATGCCAGTTCAGCACCTTCTCGTTTAAGGTGTCTCCACCGTGCAGCTTATAAGCGGCGAAGCCGTTTGCCGCAATGCCTAAAATGGCCAGCACAATCATCCCCTCAGTCACTGGCATTTCAGGTGACCATAGCCGTGGAATGGCTTCAGTTAGTACCCATACCGACCCCACGACCAGGATCAAACCATTAATTAAAGCGCCCAGTAAACTAAGGCGCTTAAACCCATAGGAATACTGTTCGGTAGCGTCGCGCTTACCCACTTTACTAAGATACCAGGCAAGGCCTATCGACAGGGAATCACCCAGATCATGTACCGCATCGGCCATGATCGCCACACTGTTAGTAAGCCAGCCGCCGATAAACTCGATAATGGTAAAAATGAAATTGAGCCAGAACGCCCAGCTGATTCTGTCTTCAGCGATATCATGATGGTGGTGATGACCATGATGATGCTCGTGACCATGGTCATGAGCGTGAGAATGATGATGGTGCCCCTGCCCCAGGCCATGTTTGCTCATATTGGAAACTATGCAACGGGTTGAAATCTAGTGAGCTATCAGCATAGCCATTACCCGGCTATCTGATCAACGGGTTTATTGGCTCATAACGAAACGTCGTCGCTTTGATATCAGTTGACGGGCAGTCTGCTTTTAGCCCGTCGGCCCCTAAAAGTAACCAATCCTCTCTGTGTGCCCGCCCTACAGGGTGTCCTTTGGTCAGGTCTAAACAGGCAGATTCACGACTGGCAGGTAGCAGCAAATGCCCTGCCGGATGTATCTTTAGCCACTGCCACGCGGCAAACATCTCGGCTTCGGGCGGCGTATGATAACCAAAGTGCACAACTGGCCGGCGAGCAAATAGCATAAACTGCTCACCGGTATCTAACAGAGCTATTTCGTGATTGGCAGGAACGCTGCTATCGATTGCCTGCCATACTCCGGCTGGTGTGCGAATTGGGTTAAGTAAGCTGGCAAATCCAACACTGTAACTGCACCATACCACCAGCATGGTGATACCCCAGGCCTGCCAGCCTGCTCTGCGGCGCACCGCGAACAATGCTACCAATACCGCCAGCCCGGTGGCCAGAAACAGACCACTGCCATCCACTTCATAGCGTTGATTAAGTTTAGCAACGGGCCCGGTATCAACCAAGCCCAATCCACCTAAAATGAAAAAGCTGCTGCCAATCAGCAAAGGCAATCCCCATAACGTGCGGGACAACCATTTCTTGTCAGCAATGTGCGGCATAAAAGGTGCCATGGCCAACGCCAGCATTGGTAAAGCCGGCAGGATATAAACCCCACGCTTACCCGGACTCATGCTGAAAAACATCAGTACCAGCAGTACATAGCCCAGTGGCATGATGATACGGGCGTCATTATTTCTCCAGGCGCTGCGCCAGTGCGGCCATTGCCAGGGTAATAACGCCACCAGCGGCAACCACGCCCAGGGCACTACGTTTATCAGAAAGTACCAGAATGGCTTAATGTGGTGCCAGGAGTTGGCGTAGCGGGTAACTGTCTGCTTCATCAGGATATTGTCGCGATAAGCGTTATAGGCCGGATCTAACCTGCCATCCACAGCCAGTAGCATTGGCAGTAGCCATAGCATCAATGTTATCAGCATGGTCAGTACACCTGTTGCCCACCATCCCCAGTGATAGCGCTTTGGCAGGATTTTCACCGGGGTCTGACGCCACAATACAAGAGCATAGGGCAGCAACATCAACAGTGCTAAAAAACCTACCCCCTTGGTCATGATGCCCAATCCCATCGCCACACAACCTGCCAGCCACCAGGTAATATGCCCTTCCTGGCAAAGGATCGCCCGCATTAAGCCATAGCAGCCCAGCGTCACCCACATACATACACTGGCGTCTATTTGTGCGCTTTTCGCCTGCAGAACAAACTGCACGCTGGCCAGCAATAATCCGGCCGCCCACCAGGCTTCCCGTCTCCCCCATAAGCGGCGGCATATATCAAAAACCGCCAACACGGTGACTGTGCCAGCGATGGCTGATGGTAGTAAAAAGGCGACATACAGCGAACCGGTAAGAGCGTAAAAAATCGCGATAGACCACATAAATAACGGCGGTTTATCCGGATACAGCTCATGTCCTCGCATCGGAAACAACCATTGGCCCGTTTCCACCATGTCTTTGGCAATTAACGCAAAACGGGGTTCATCGGCAGGCCAGGGAGCCCGCAGTCCAATACCCAGAGCGAGCAGTAAGAAGGTCAGTAAACCGAGCCAGATTAAATCTGAGCGCTGATAGCGACTGACAGAAGGCAATAATAAATTCATAGTCAATTAGCGCGTTGAAACAGAGCTGGCTGGTTGTTGCTGATACCAGCGATAGAGGTGTGCGCCAAGTAACACCGAACACACCAGTAAGCTCAGGCTAACGCTGATCTGCCACGAAGACATCTGTTCCATGCCCTGCCCCACAAGGGCGAAAGTTAGCATCTGCGGCACGTACCCCAACGCCGATGCGCTGACAAAAGCCCGGCCTTTAATGGTACTGGCACCCGCCACAATATTGGTGAGCGCATTACTGCCAATAGGCAGTAATCTTATTGCCAGGGTCGCGGTATAGGGTTTTCCTGCAAGCAGCGGATGGAGTTTTGCGATCACGCCGGGAAAGCGGCGCTTGACCCAGGCCTGAAAAAAGTAACGGGAAATCATAAAAGTCGTTGCACAGGCAATGGCTGCCATCGCGGTGGAAAGTAACGTGCCTGCTGTCACGCCCAGCAGGCCACCACCAATAAAAGCCACTATCTGACGAGGAAACCCCACCAGCATCAACAACACGCCGGTTACAACAAGCAATGGCCAACCAAGAATCCCCTGAGCGGTAAGCCACCGTTCAACAGCCTGCGGATCCGCGAATTCACCGAGGCTCGCCATTTTTACCAAACCGGCAATAACCAGACAGGCTATCAGCGGCTTTAACAGCGCACGTATACTCGCTTGCAAACGATTCATAGTACTGGTTTTAGGCATCAATCGGTAACTTCCTGAGGATGAGGGCATTTCGCCCGCCTAAGTAACCATATAACACCAAATAAATCCACAATACCCACGCCAAGGCGACTCAACACGGTGTAATTAGAAGTGCCGCAGTGTCGGTCGCGATGATTGACCTCTACGACAAATACGCGTCCTTCAAGGCGCTTTACCAGCGCTGGCAGGAAGCGATGCATATGGTCGAAGTAAGGCAGCGATAAAAAAGTGCTGCGTGGGATCAATTTTAAACCGCAGCCGGTATCGGGCGTTTCATCGTGTAACAAGCGCTGGCGCACCCGATTAGCAATACGCGACTGAAAACGCTTCCAGGCTGTATCCTTTCGATTTTTGCGATAACCGGCGACACAAAAATCTGCTCCCATCGGTTGGCGTGCCGCAACCTCAATGAAACGCGGGATATCCGCCGGATCGTTCTGACCATCGGCATCCAGCGTGATAATCCACTCATAACGAGCATAACGAACCCCGGTTATGATGGCGGTGGACTGCCCCATAGATTTTTCATGCTGCACTACACGCAGGCAAACAGGCAACTCGTTTGCAAGTTCACGTATTTCACTGAGCGTGCCATCCGTACTGCCATCATCCACATAGATGATTTCAAACGCCACGTCTGGCGGCGTATACTGAGTAATCTCAGTCACCAACGGCCGGATATTGCCCTGTTCATTTTTTGCCGGTATCACAAAAGAAACGTTCACAACTCACCACATGTTATTGTTTTCACAATAAGCTACATGAGTTTTATTAAGACAAGCTTAAGCTTAGGTCTAAGTACTAGCGGCCTGACTATATAATGCCGCTATCAATAACCGGTGTAACCCAGTAGCGAATACGATGCTGTAACGATAATGCCGCCAGGGCGGCCGTTAAATTATCCAGCTCTTTATGCTGCAGGCGAATATCAATGCGGCACACCGACCGATGGCCGGCAACCTGCTCACTCACCGAATAATTTGCATGTTCCTTACTGTAGCCTTCAATACCATGCATGGAAAACCCGCCAACAAACGACTGGCACAATAAACAATCCACCACGTTATCGACGGTTTCAGGATCCACAAAGCAGCTAAATATGCATTGTTCAGACATGATGTTTACGCTCCAGAGTGAAATACAGAATCGGCAGAATAATAAGTGTTACCAGAGTGGAGGAAAGCAGACCGCCAATCACCACAATGGCCAGTGGTTTTTGGATTTCAGAGCCCGGGCCGGTAGCAAAAGCCAGCGGCATCAAACCAAAAATAGCCGTGGTTGCGGTCATCAGGATAGGCCGCAGGCGGTCTTTCGCTCCCTGGATAATGTGCTCTTTAAAATCACCAGCCAGCTTTGCCAGCTGCTGAAAATGCGACAGCATCACCACCCCATTGAGTACCGCCACACCGAGTAGCGCTATAAACCCAACTGAAGCGGGTACCGACAGGTATTCACCGGTAAACCACAAAGCAAACACCCCCCCCACCAACGCAAACGGGATATTGGCCAGAATCAGCAGCGCCAGCTTAAGCTCCTTAAGCTGGGTAAAAAGAATGATCAGAATCACGCCCAGCACCAGCGGAATAATAGTCAGCAGGTTATTGGTTGCACGGATCTGATTTTCAAACTCGCCGCCGTAACTTACGGTATAGCCGGTGGGTAGTGACACACTGTTATTCACCTCGGCCGCTACTTCTTCAACAAAAGACGCCAGGTCGCGATTTTCCACATTGGCACTTACCATCACATAACGTAAGGCATCCTCCCGCTCAATCACCGCAGGGCCTTCTACCCGCTCAAGCTGTGCGACCTGAGATAAAGCCAATAAGGTGCCATCGGGCAGCTGGATTGGCAGGTTGGCCAGTTCATTATCGCTACCTATTGCCGCAATACCCTCACGCTGATTAGAAAACATCAGCGGCGTTACGATGCGGCCGTTAATGATGTCGGTAACCTGCACACCGTTCACCTGCATTTGTAAATAGTCAGACAACTCGGTGAGCGACATATCAAATCTCAGTGCGATATCCATATTTGGCTTAATACGCAAATAGTCACCGCCTTCCATCAAGGTTTTGTTTACGTCCACCGCACCCTGCACACTTTGGGTTACCGCGGCAACCTCACTGGCCACATCGGTGAGGCGGGCAATATCATCACCAAAAATTTTAATGCTTACCATGCCGGTGCTTCCGGTAAGCATTTCAGAAACCCGCATTTGGATTGGCTGGGTAAAACCGTAGTTAATACCGGGGAAGCCCTTTAAAACCTCACGAATAGCGTTGGCCAGTTCGGCCTTAGTGTCGAAGCGCCATTCGTCGGTGGGGGCAAGCTGCATAAAGACATCCGTTTCATTGAGGCTCATGGGATCCAGCCCCAGTTCGTCCGAGCCGGTGCGCGCCACAATTTGCTTAATCTCCGGAACTTCGGCGAGTAACGCCTCTTCAATTTGCTTATCCAGCTCAAGGGAGGCCGTTAGCGAAAGTGTGGGGGATTTTTCCAGTTGCACAATCAGGTCGCCCTCATCCAGGGTTGGCATAAAGGTTTTGCCCAACTGCGTAAAGGCTAGCACAGTGAGGGCAAGGGTTATCGCCATCGCAATGAACAGAGTTTTCGGTACCGCTATGGCTTTTCGCAAAGCGCTTTCAAAGCCGTTTTGTAATGCCTGCAAATAACCCGGAAGTTGCTGCGGCGCTTTACGAACAAAGAACGATGCCAGCACCGGAATAATGGTAAAGGCACTTACCAGCGCTACGGCCATGGCAAACATGATGGTCATCGCCACCGGGCTGAACAATTTGCCTTCAAGTCCGGTGAGGGTTAGCAAAGGCGTAAAGACCACCAGCACAATCAGCGTACCGGCGATGACCGGCGTAGCAACCGCTTTAGCCGAACGATAAATCACATGCAGCCTTGGCAAAGGTACTCCCCGGGAAAGCTGCGAAACGATATTTTCCACCACGACCACCGAGGCATCCACCAACATGCCAATGGCAATTACCAGACCGCCCAGGCTCATGAGGTTAGCGGTAAGGTTAGCCACGCTCATAAGATAAAAGGTGATAAGTACTGCTACCGGAATAACACAGGCCACCACAAAAGACGCGCCAATCTGGCCAAGAAACACCGCCAGTAGCACTACAACAATCACAATTGCCTGTCCGAGCGCACTGGTGATGGTTCCCACCGCGGTATCGATGAGGTTTTTGCGGTTATAGAATACGTTTACCTCGGTGCCGGCAGGTAAACCGGGCTTAATTTGCGCAAGCTTTGCCTGTACTGACTCCACCACCTCGGCGGTATTACTGTTTTTTAGCGCCACAATCAGCGCTTCGGTGGTTTCTTCACCGTCTTTAGTGACCCCGCCATAACGGGCCAGGCTGCCTACCGACAAACGGCCAATGTCGTCGAGTCGAATGGCACCACCATCTTTAATGGCAACCACTCGTTCAGCCACGTCTTCCAACTGAGTGAAACGCCCCTCGCTTCGAACAATTAGCGTATCATTACCCACCTCTATGCGGCCGATGCTGCCATTAATATTCGATCTGGTCAGCGCGTCGGCCACATCAGGCAATGTCAGGCCCAGGGCACTCATTCGCTGTACATCCGGAGTGAACTGCACAGTTTTGGTATAGCCACCCAACACATTCACCTCTGCCACACCGGCAACAGTGCGCAGCGCCGGCCGTATCTGCCAGTCCAGTAAATGCTTGCGCTCCATGAGTGACAGATTGGGGTTTTCCAGGGTCAGCATAAACATTTCGCTGAGCGGCGTACTCATTGGTGCAATACCACCGTCTACCGTGGGCGGTAATTCACTCCACAGATTATTCAGGCGTTCCGCCACCTGCTGCCGGGCCCAGTAAATATCGGTCCCCTCCACAAAATCCAGGGTAATAGAGGTAATGGCGTATTTAGTGGTTGAGCGCAGTACTGCTTTATCGGGGATCCCCAGCAACTCGGTTTCCAGTGGCTGGGTAATTTGCGCCTCAATTTCTTCGGCGGTCATGCCCGGCGCTTTAATAATCACGTTAACCTGCGTGGGGGAAATATCCGGAAACGCATCTACAGGCAATTTCAGCCAGGCACTTACCCCGGCTGTCAGGGCTACGGCAAACAGCGCCAACACGAAAATTCGCTGACTTAAGGAAAATTGGATCCAGCGGGCAATCATTTATTCGCCTCCCAAACCCAGTAAAATGCCTTGCACCGCACTCACTGACGAGGTGAGTACCTGCGCATTCTTAAGCTGTTTACTATCGGCAATCAGCAGTTGGCCATCGTGACGCCCCAGCACGGTTACCGCCACCGGCACTAACTCTAACCCGTCTTTAGCCAGGGCATAATACTCGCCCTCAAAAAAATAAACGCTTGAGGCAGGCACAGCCAGGCCCGCCTGCTCGATGACCGGTGTCACCATAACCGCATCAGCAAAATGTAGCGCACACTCAGTATTGCCGGTAACCGGGGCGCTCCATAACCGGCTGACCAGCCCCCTGCTTAAACGTTCGCGATAGGTAACGTCAAGATGACAAGTACCCACCGTTAATGCCGATACCTTATCGGCTAGCTGGGATGGCAGCTGTACTTTCAGGCGTAACGCGCTCTGTTCAATCACTTCACCATAAACAAACGCTTCGGTATCCAGTTGTTCACCGGCCGGGATAAACACACCGGCTACGGGAGCAGTGAGTAACGCCGAATCGTCATCATTTGCCAGCTGTAACAGCTCTTCGGCATGTTCAAGGTGGCCCAGCTCAAGTTTACTGGCAAAGTAGTGATCGGTAATTGCCTGCCAGGATTGCTGATTTATGGACTTGCTTTTAAATAATGGCAGATTTTGTTGGTATCGCTGCTCTGCGTGACGGTAAATCTCCTTTTGAGCTCTTAACATTTCGTAGAAATGATGAACCTCGCTGCCGGTCAGTTTAACCAGCGGAGTGTTAGCCTCCACAACGGCTTGTGGCGCTACCAGGTACTGCTGCTGCAACACCCTAAACGGCAATACCAGTTGATAGCCATTCCCTGGAAGGTAGCTTACCTCACCGCTTACTGCCGGTGTTGGCACAGCAGGCACAATCTGTGGTGCGGCAAAATTCAGTGACAGGCGACCAAGCGATTCAAGGGGGATACGCTGTTCTTGCGCTGAAGCAGCAGAGACTGTCAGCACTAACAAAAGAAAAGAGAAAAATGACTTCATAGCACTTGCCCTGCCAGTTGATTAAGTTGTGCAACAAGTTGTTGCTGAGAAAGTTTGAGTTGTTCCAGTTGATAGGTGCGGTCACGCTGCTGTAGCAACGATTGCAGCCAGTTGCTTTGCTCCAACTCGCTGCTCTGCTTTAACCGTTCCAATTGCTCAACAATTTGTTCGCCGATAGCGACTTGCTGTTCACCAATGGCAATTTGTTCTTCCAGCGATGAGAGGCTGGTCATATTCGTGCTGAGCTGCTGCTGCAACGTAATTTGCAGATTCATCAGAGTTTGTGAAAGGGCCAGATCGGTTTGCTGCCAGGCCTGTAAATTCTGCGGGTTGGCAGGCATCTCAATGGCCAGCGGGATCCCTACCGCGATACCTATCTGATTTTCATCGCCCATCACGCTTTGTAAGCGCCTCGCCACCAGCGCAACATCCCAGTTGCTCTGACTTTGCCGGCCATACTGATAAGCCGCTGCGGCATATTGCTTCTGCAAGCTCAGGAGTTTCAATTCAGGGTGACGATTCAGTGCGCTGTCGATATTAGCGGGGACTGATTCTGCCATGTTGGCAGGGAGTGTCTGCGCACCGGTAAGCTCGGTATAAGCTCGCATTGCACCGGCTAATTCCGCTTTGGCGCTAACCAGTGCCTGCTGCACATCAAGTTGCTGCTGTTGCCACTGCAAATAAGCTAAGCGTGATAGTTCTCCGGCGTTAAATCGCTCGGTTAACTGAGTGCCCAGCCGGGTGAGCCATACCTGCTTATCACTCAACGCGTTGACCTGCTGGCGTGCCATGGCTGCGCCCCAGGCACGCTGCCTTAACAAACCGGAGACCAGCAACGTCTGCTGGCGCTTTTGGGCAACCAAGATGGCCTGATTGGTTTGCTCCATCTGGTCAAATAAATCCAGATTATCTGGCCGCTGGATTTGCATGCCAAGTCGCACTTCAATCTCATCGGTGCCGGTAGCCAGGTTAGATTGTAACGCGGAGACTTCCAACGTCGGCGCGCCGATGAGCCAGCGACTCAGCGACGAACTCTGATGAGCCATCCAGTCAGAGGAATAATTCTGCTCGACGCGCTCTTGAGCTTGAGCACGTAGCGCCGCTAAATCAGCGAGCTCTGAAGCCTGAAGATGAGTAGAGAAACTGCCACTCAGTATCGGAATGATAGCGGTGGTTAAGAACACGAAAACACGGTAAAAATACATAGCAATAGTCCCTGTAAGAGGGAGTCAAGATGCCAGATTATTCCCTGCCTGCCTATCGGACATCTGCCCCATAAGAGATTAAAGCACTGATTCAATTAACTTTTTCAGTGCAACTTCTGCGACTGGCTAATACTGTTCTGATAGGTCAGAAGCTCGCCATCAAGGTCGACACCGGCCTGGTCGCCGGCCTGCTTTATTTCGTAGTGACTAAGCCCCTGAGCCCATCGGGCAAGGGCCCATAAATGCAGTACCCTGGTACCGGTTCGGCAAATGGCATGGACCCGGCCTTCGGCGCCCAACAGGATCCGACCAAATTCGGCAACATCCTGCTGAGTGTAGTTACCACTCACTACCGGGATAAAGTGATAATCCAGGCCAGCACCCCCTGCCCAGTTGCGTAACATGGCATCCGGGATCTGATTAGGTTCTTCAAAGTCCGGGCGGCCATTGATCAGCGTGGTCACGCCTGCCTGGACGAGGGTAGTAAAGTCGCCCTTGGTTAACGGTCCCGAAACGCTAAAATGATGATTTATAATACGAATGTTCATACCGATACCTCCACAAAGTACAGCGTGTACAGCGACGAGAGAAAGATAAAACTCCCCATTACAATTAACATCACGCCAAAGCCTTTTTTCAGCTGCTGCTGAGGTAAGCGCCCACCAAGCTTTGTACCGAACAGGGAACCGGCAGCGCCGATAATCACCATTAGCGTGATTAGCTGAAAGTCGAAGGGCAGTTCACCAAGCTGGCTGAACAAATACAGGTATTTGCCAAAACCCACTACCGACTGCATTACAATAATCGCCAGGCTGGTGCCCACGGCCTGGCGCATAGAGACACCACCGAGAGCCAGCAGGGCCGGTACAATTAAAAAGCCACCGCCAACCCCCACTAAACCTGCAATCATGCCCACTACTACAGCTGCCGGAATAAGCTTTATCAGTGACACCTCATTACCGGCAGCAACGTTAACGGGCTTAAGCATAAAGCGGCTGGCGAGCAACATAATGACCGCAAACAACACCAACTGCGCCAGACCACTGAAGTACTGGGAAAGTTGCGCCCCCAGATAGGTGCCAACCATACTCGGCAAGCCAAAACTGACTACTTTCTGCCACGCCACCAAACCGGCTCGTTGTTGACGCCATACCCCCGCCAACGCAATACCGCCCACAATCAACAGGGATTCAGCAATCGCCACTTTAGGCGGGCGCTCGACCACATAGGTCAACAGTGGCACGGTGAGAATCGAACCACCAGAGCCGAGCAAACCAAGACTCACGCCAATCACAATAGCGCCGATAAGGGTGAGCAACATGACTACGACTTAACCGTCAGGGGGATTTTCAGGTAGCACTTGCCATTGTCTTCCGCCGGCGGCATCTGGCCCGCTCTGATATTCACCTGAATCGCAGGTAGCAGCAGTTTAGGCACCGCCAATGTGGCATCCCGGGCTTCCCGCATGGCCACAAAATCGGTCTGGCTGACACCATCTTTTGCGTGAATATTGTTGCGACGCTGCTCAATCACCGAGGTTTCCCAGGCGAAGTGGTCCCGCGTGGGGCTTTTATAGTCATGCCCCACGAACATTCGGGTAGCCTCCGGTAAGGCCAGAATTTTACGAATAGATTGATAAAGCGTTTGTGCACTACCGTTAGGAAAATCCGCCCGGGCTGTACCGTAATCAGGCATAAACAAGGTGTCGCCCACAAACACCGCATCTTCTATGTAGTAAGACACACAGGCCGGGGTGTGACCGGGCGTATGCAGCACTTCAATATCTAAGTGCCCCAGCGTAATCATTTCGCCGTCGACAAACAGCTGGTCGAACTGACTGCCGTCGGTGGGAAACGTGCTTTCCAGGTTATAAATGGCTTTAAACGTGGATTGTACCCGGCGAATATGATCACCTGCACCAATCAGCCCACCGAGCTTTTCCTTGATGTAAGGGGCAGCAGTAAGGTGGTCGGCATGGGCGTGGGTTTCCAGGATCCATTCCAGTGTTAAGCCATTTTTGTCAACGTAACTGACAACTTTGTCAGCGAATTCATGGGAAATCTGCCCGGCTGCGGCGTCGTAGTCGAGTACCGGGTCGATAATTGCGCAGCTGTTAGTGGCACGGTCAGTTACCACGTAGGTCACGGTAAACGTGGGATCATGGAAAAATGGCGTGATCTGAATTTTGCTCATTTGCCGGCTCTCTGTATCAAAATAGAATGGGTCTTTAGTGTGATACAGCAAAAGCTTTGCCAGCTGGCCCGGACGCTATCCATAACTGCGTATAACAACGCCAAAGAAAAGCTTAATTAATTGATTATTAAAGATTTATATTATTTAGGATTTTTTAATTTTAATGGCATAATTCGCCAAATACGTTGTTGAGCAGGTACCCTCTGCCGGCTTTAACAATGACGTTTTCCAACCCTTATGCGTTAGCTCGCAAACCCAGCTAATCACTGGTTGTTTTGCACATTGTGTGGAGCAGTTTTTGTATGTTGTCTTGTGTGGATTGTGGTGCCTGTTGCGCCACCTTTCGGGTGTCTTTTTACTGGGCGGAGTCCGACCCGTTTGCCGGTGGTTCGGTTCCGGCCGAACTGACTACTAAAATTTCGCCAAACCTGGTGTCGATGGCAGGTACTAATCAGCCTGACCCAAGGTGTGTCGCCCTGACAGGCGAAATTGGTAAACAGGTGAGTTGCAGTATTTATGAACAACGCTCGTCAACCTGCCGGGAATTTGAGGCCGGCTCGGCCGATTGTTTAAAGGCCCGGCTAAAGCATGGGATCACTGACGATGTTATCCCTATCCGCGTTGCCTGATGAGATTAGCTGGGCGGATTTAGTATCAGCGTGTCTTTGCATTGCAGTTCAGCCGGATACACGTGGCTGGCAATGATGATAAGACGCGTTGCGGCTTCCTGTTGTAACAAGGCAACCAGTCGGCTAACCGCTGCTCCATCGAGCCCCTCAAAGGGTTCATCCAGCAGCCACACGGGTGACTGGATAAGCATTGCTCGTGCTATGCCTAAGCGCTTGCGCTCGCCGCCTGATAATGCGCGGCCACCCGGACCGAGCCATTCGCCCAGATCTTTGAGCTGAACAAGGCCCACCTTGGCTAGCACGTCATTTAGCTGCGTCGCCGAAAAGTCCCGGCCCAGGGTCAGGTTATGTCTGAGCGTGGCGGCGAGGATCACCGGTTGCTGCTCCAGATATAGCCAGCCTTCAATCAGGCCCTCCCCCGGTGCATCACCATCGCAAAGGCGTTGCCCATGGCTGGCTACCAACCCGCTGATAGCCTGCAATAACTGGGATTTACCTGCGCCGCTTGGCCCGCCAACCAGGTAAAGACCGCTGGCATCAAATTCCGCCGTCACGTTTTGTTCGGGTAAGTTCACTGAACCAAAGCCTGTAAGAGTGAGCGTGTTGGACAGTGGTGCGGCGTCTGTGAGTTGCAGAGACTCTAATGGTAGTGTTTTAAGTGCCTGTTTGCCCTGCACATACCGGTTTAGCGCAGGCTGACCATTAAAGGAGCGGCCCAGCCAGTCACCGGCGCTGAGCAACAGCATGGGCACCACCAGCAACAGCGGGTTACCGCCTTTCCCCTCAAGTTGAGTATGGATAGCCAGATAAATAATCACCAGCATCAGCGCCCAGGCAAGCCCCTGAAACACCCACGTACTCTGCAAAGTAAGCCGCTGCTGGCTGGTTTCAGTTTGCCACAACGCTTGTGCGGAGGGTAACTGCCTTAACTGCTCTTGCACTGTTTTTAAATGCCAGATGGCCACACTTCTGAGCACCACATCGGATTGCTCTCTGAACTTATGCTCCTGAAGCACCTGAATTTTAGCTAAAGTGAGCCCTTGCACACAAAGCACCGACATGATCACCAGCCAGATAACACCAAGTGCTATTGTCCAGCCAGCAAAAGGGATATCCAGCGCCAGCAGCGCTACTGCGCTCACCACCAGCATAAGTACCGCAGAGGCCTGCTGAGAAACCCAGCCGACCCACACCGCTGCGATGGCCTCGGTATGACTGGCCAGCGCTTCGACTTCCTCACTACGCTGGCGGATCTGCGCGGCGAACAGCCGTTCGAATAATTGCACGCGTAGTAGCGAGGTGAGTTGCAACAGATGTTTATGGCCCACCCACATATGAGCATAGCCACTACCAATGCGTATCAGCGCCAGCGCTCTGATCACTACCGCTGGCAGCATGTAGTTAAAATTTACCGGGGCCACAGCGCAGGCGGCAATAAACCACGATGACACAATCAAAATGGCCAGCCCGGCACCGCCGTGCAGCACTGCCAGTAACACGGTAATGAAGGCTTTCACGATAGCGCCTCCCCAGCTGTTTGCTGCACCCTGCGGTTTTCCACCTGCCAGGTTCGGTTAAACCAGTTATCCGGCAGCGCCTTATGGGAAACCCATAACACGGTTCGCCCCTGCCCCAGGCTATGAATAAGCAGACTGAGACTGCGATGCTGCGTCTCAGGCAAATGCGCGGTAGGTTCATCGAGTAGCCATACTGGTGCGTCTGACAGTAATAAGCGCGCCAGAGCCAGGCGCTGAGCCTGTCCACCAGAGATCGCGGGCACTTCAGCTAGGGGCGTATCGAGCCCTGCCGGCAACGAGTCCAGCCATGCTCTAAGCTCGACTTCACTGAGCGCTTGTTCCAGCCTGGCAGTGGTAAAAGTGCGTTGATAATTGAGATTTTCCCGCAGCGTGGCGGGTAACAAAACCGGATGCTGAGTGAGCATGGCTACCCGACAAGGCAAGCGGTAGTTCCCCATACGTTGGCCGGCGAGGGCTTCCAGTAACAACGTTTTACCACTGCCGGACGGCCCGGTTACGGCCACCCAGTCACCAGGCAGCAGCGTTAATGACTGGCTGGTAAGCAGATTATCGGCCAGTTGTAAGCTGAAATGCTGTGTCTTGGTCAGTTCGTTGGCCGGTTCATCCAATTTCCCGGCATCCAAGGGCGCAAGCCAGTTACCGGCAAGATCCCGCGCGGCTTCAGCTTCGGCCTTCTGGTGATAAAACTGCCCCAGCGCTTTGAGTTCAGAAAACAGCAATGGCGCTGTCAGTAACAACCATAAGCCAGAATGCAGCGTAAGCTCAGGGCCTAGCGAGAACTCGCCCAATAAACTAAAGCCAATGAACACCGCAATTAAGGCAACGGCAATGGTCGAAAAGAAATCCAACACGGTATTGGATAAAAACGCCACGCCAACTACCTTCATGGTGCGTTCATTCAGGTCGTCACTGGCCTGTTTTAATAGCTTTTGTTCTATCTGGTGGGTGCGAAAAGTGGCCAGTAGGCCTAACGCGGTGAGGCGATCAACAAACAGGCTGCCCAGGCGGGTGAGGGCGACAAAGTGTTTGCGCTGAAGTGCCGCGGCGCCCTTACCCACCAAAATCATAAACAGCGGAATAAGCGGTAACGTGATTAGCAGGCTGCCACCCACCACCGGGTTGACCACAAAAATAAACAGCAGCGCGAAAAACGGCGTAAGCACCGCCACATATTGTTGCACCTGATAGTCGTAGCGCCAGTGAACCAACGCGCTGATGTGCCTGGTCCATACCGATTGCCAAAAGTAAGCCGAATGGGTACTGACTAACGAGGTTTGCTCTGCCACCAAACGCTCGGCAAAGCGCTTTTCAAGGCCACTAAGTAAATCGGTTTTAGCCTGCAAGGTACGCTGATAAGCATCGCCCTGCAGTAGCCAGGCCAGTAATAACGCAGCCGCCAAACCCAGCCAGTCACTCATATCCGGCTGCTGAGCCAGCACCACCCAATCGTGCATCATCGCGGCAAACAGCCAGTAGCCGGCAATTAAACATAACAGCCGGGTGGTTTTTATGGCCACCAATAAAAACAAGGTGCTGCGCGATGCAACACCCTGCCTGGTGACGGTGGCGTTAAACCACCGCACAAGGGACTGACTCTCTTTCACTACTGATCTTCTGGGTCTTCAGGGCGGTCCAGGTTCTCAGTCGATTCTAACCACATGGCGTTAATAATGCCAAATGAACAAGCCAGTAACACACCCAATATCCAGGTAAAATACCACATGTTCTGTTCTCCTTAATAAATCGCGTGAGATGAGTCTAAATCGCTGTTTTTTATGCGACCGCGCATCACGTAGAAGCCGTAAGCGGTGTAGCTTAAAACAATGGGCACAAACACACAGGCTACGCCAAACATAATCTTCAGGGTCATTTCACTGGATGTTGCATCCCAGACGGTTAAGCTGGCCATCGGCATGGTGGTACTTGGCATGAGGAATGGGAACATTGAGAAGCCCGCTGTCAGAATAATACCGGTCATCATCAGCGCGCTGCTCACAAATGCCCAGCCACCACGACCAGCTTTGGAGAAGAAAGCGCAAGCCAGGCCCGCCCCAATACCTAACAGTGGCGCCACCACCATCCAGGGGTATTTGCTGTAGTTGGCCATCCAGGCACCGGCCTCAACCGCCACTTCTTTCTTAAGCGGGTTAGACGTAGCCAGTGTATCCACGGCTGAAGTAACCACAAAGCCCTCCAGTCCAAAGGCAACCCACAGGCCAGCTAAAATAAACAGCACCACGGTTGCCAGTGACAGTACCACGGACACTGCGCGCGCCCGCACTTCAATAAAGCTGTCGGTCTTCATTTGCAGCCAGGTAGCGCCGTGATTGAGGATCATCGCGACTGAAACCAAACCCGCTACCAGCGCAAATGGCGTCAGCAGGCCAAAGAACGAACCGGTATAGGTGGCTTTTAAATTGCCATCCAGCTCAAAGGGTACGCCCAATAGCAGGTTACCAAAGGCCACGCCAAAAATTAACGCAGGCACGAAGCCAGAAGTGAACAGCGCCCAGTCCCAGCTGGTACGCCAGCGCTTATCTTCTAATTTGCTGCGAAAATCAAAGCCCAGCGGCCGCATCCATAAGGCAATCAACACCAGCGCCAGTGCCAGATAAAAGCCCGAGAAGGCGGTGGCATAAATCATCGGCCAGGCCGCAAAAATGGCACCACCGGCGGTGATAAACCACACCTGGTTACCGTCCCAGTGCGGACCCACTGTGTTGATCATTACCCGGCGCTCATCGTCGGTTTTACCAATCAGGGTGAGCAGTGCGCCAACCCCTAAATCAAATCCATCGGTGATGGCAAAGCCAATTAGCAGTACACCAACCAGCACCCACCAAATTACTCGTAGTACTTCATAATCAATCATGCGTTTGCTCCTTGAGTACCCAGGCCAATAGCATCATCCAGTTTGTTATCATCTTCCGGTGGAACCGGCCCTTTTTTGGCGTATTTCTTCATCAGATAGAAGCCAATCACAAACATCGTGGCGTAGAACAGGGTGTAAGCCACCAGCGTAGTCACTACGTCTGAAACAGACAGATTAGACACCGCGGTATGTACTGGTAGCACTTCGGCGATAGACCAAGGCTGACGGCCATACTCGGCCACAAACCAACCGGCTTCACAGGCAATCCATGGCAATGGCAGTGACCATACTGCCGCTTTTAACAACCAGCGGGGCTGAGTAATACGGTGCTTAGTGCTGTAATAAAATGCCGCAATAAACAGTGCCAGCATCAAAAAGCCTGCGACCACCATCAGGCGGAATGAGTAAAACAGCGGTGCTACCGGAGGGATACTGTAATCCACCGCTTTCTCCAGCGCTTCTGGGGTAGGCTGAGTAATGTCGTCAGTGAAAGGTTCCAGCAACAGCGCATAACCTAAATCGTCTTTGTTGCGTTCAAACATCTCAAGCTCCGCAGGCGTTGCTGTGCCATCTTTCACTTTTTCCAGCTGTTTCTGCGCCTGCACGCCTGACAAGATACGTACCCGGTGTATCTCTTTAAGATCCTTGATCCCCATCACTTCTTCATCCAGTGAACGGGTCGCAATAATCCCCATGGCCCACGGGATCTGAATAGCGAAATCCATTTTCTCTTCTTCGTCATTAGGAATACCGAACACGGTAAACGCCGCTGGAGCCGGATGAGTTTCGTACTCGGCTTCCACAGCCGCCAGTTTTACTTTTTGCACGTCGCCCAGCTCGTAACCGCTTTCGTCACCTAACACAATTACCGACAAGGTAGCCGCTAAGCCAAAGCTGGCCGCAATCGCAAAAGAGCGACGGGCAAAGGCAATATGTTTATGCTTGAGCAGATAGTAACTGGAAATAGCCAGTACAAAGATGGCACCGGTGACATAGCCTGCAGAGACAGTGTGGACAAATTTAACCTGGGCTACCGGGTTAAAAATCACTTCGCTGAAGCTGGTCATTTCCATGCGCATAGAATCGGTATTGAAGCTTGCCCCCACCGGAAACTGCATCCAGCCGTTGGCAATCAAAATCCACAGCGCAGAGAAGTTTGAGCCAATGGCCACTAGCCAGGTTGCCATTAAATGCTTCACTTTAGACATTTTGTCCCAGCCAAAGAAGAACAGCCCCACAAAGGTCGATTCTAAAAAGAATGCCATTAACCCTTCAATGGCCAGCGGAGCGCCAAAAATGTCGCCCACGTAGTGAGAATAATAAGACCAGTTCATACCAAACTGGAACTCCATCGTTAGCCCGGTCGCAACGCCAATGGCAAAGTTAATCCCAAACAACTTGCCCCAGAACTGGGTCATTTGTTTGTAGATTTCTTTACCGGTCATCACATACACCGACTCCATAATGGCTAACAGGAATGTCAGGCCAAGGGTCAGCGGGACAAAGATAAAGTGGAACATTGCTGTTAAAGCAAATTGTAACCGCGATAGTTCTATCAACGTATCGCTCATGGGACTCTCCTTTGATATTTCTAAATACTAAACCGGGTTCTTTCTGCAGCGTGGTCGGAATGACCCATGCTGCAGGTCTGTAATAATTGCTACCTGAGAAGCCAACAGGCCCAGGGCTTTTTACACTTTATAAATTGCACTCTGCATAACTTGCGCCAACCGGAATAAAACAATTAACTAACTGATATTATTAAATTAATAAAACCCCACTAGTTCGGCGGGTGGAAATCTGCTAAGCAGCGTGGCGCCTGGCTGACATATTTGTCAGTAGCCTGTCAGAACTGACAAACATCGTTATCAGAGAAGTCGCATGAAGATACAGCAATACCGGCGGTTAAATTTTGATCGCTATCAACTAACTGAAAAGGCTCTGGTTGAAGAGCATTGGGCAGTGGCTGGTTGGGTAAGCGAGCATGCTGCCCGCTCATCATTCTCGATGCCGAAAGGGCTTTACTGAAGAGAGAAAGTGCGATGACAGGCATTACACACGCGCATTAAATCCACCGCCTGCTGACGGACTTCTTCCTCGCTCAGGTCCGGATTTTGGATTGCCTGCCAGTGCGGCCGCATGCTTTGCGCCATCGCACGAAAAGCCGGTGGTATTTGCTGGCCCAAGCCTTTGGGACGATTCGCCTGCTCGCTCGATTGCAGATTAGCGATACGCTGGCGAAGCTCGTCCCGTTTGCCCTCCAGCAGTAATTGCTGGGTATCGGTTAACGCTTCAAGCATGTCGCGCATATGGCCGAGCACAAACGTTTTTTGCTCCTCGTTAAGCGTTACTGCCATACGCTCATCAGCGGCCAGCGCATTTGCCGCTGGCCATGTCAGACAAAGTGTCACCAGCAGCGCACTAAGAGAGCCCTTTGCCATGTTATTCTCCAGCCTGATAAGTCACCGTAAAAGCACCGCGCAAGTCTCCCGCGGCAAAGCCAGTTGCCTCATCGTCCGGGTATTGCTGTTTAATGGCTTCCTTCACTGGTTCCGCCAGCTCTGCGCCATGGCAATTCAGGCATAAGCCGCCGGTTATAATGGGCGCCATAAAACGGTATGTTCCGGCCGCTTCATCAACATGAACTGTTGCCAGGGCGCCGGGCTCCAACCCCTCTTCGAGCCCTTTCACCATGGCCATCAGCGATGATTGCTCCCAGCTGTCTGCACGGTTTTGCGGATTGCGTACTTTCAGCGCGGTGCGTCCTACCTGCCAGCCGTCGGTACTGAGTTCTGCCGCTATGGCCGGCGCGATGTCCTTACATACCCCTACACCATTCGGTAATCCGCCTTCTTTGACGGCCTTTTGCAGATTCTGTTTAAGAGTTTTGCCCAGTTGCATCGCTTTTTGCTTTGCCTGGGCTTTAAACTCTGCCTCGCTCAACTGCCCGGCCTGAGCGGCCAGAGGAAGCAATAAGCCCCCTATTAACACTGCTTTCTTCGTGAGTCTGATCATTTGTCATCCTGCTCCAGTCTTTCGATGCCCAGTGCCTTCAACACGTATTTCTCGTATACAGGTTCGCTGGTACCGGTTTTCATCTTACGCATAAAATATTTTTCAAAGGCAATCTTCGCCAGATGCACCCATTTACCCTTTTTAAACCAGGTAACGTTTCGCGGCGGAATTTGCGGCATGGCCACAAACGCGGCACCGGTGTCGCCCATATCAGCCAAACAAATTGCATGCCAGGTGCCTTTTGTTGAAGGCGGCTTATCGTCCACAATGATGGATTTCATATTATGCGCAATGGCCGTCATCATGGTTTCAATCATATAGCCGGTTTTGGGCGTACCGGTGGGTACCGGTGTTGCCTCAACCGGCGGGATAGCCACGCAAACGCCACCCGAGAAGATATTAGGGTACTTGGGAGAACGCTGGAATTCATCGGTGATGACAAACCCTTTGGGATTACACAGCCCTTCCACATTAGCCACTGCCGGCACGCCACCGAAAGGCGGGATCAGCATGGAATGGTTAAAGGGCTCCTCGTAGGTAAATTCCACCTCGCCTTTTCGATTGAGCTCAGATACGTGCATCATGCCTTCTTCAACTTTATCCACCTGCGCGTTACAGATCCATTTGATATTGCGGTTGCGCAGTTCTGATTCGAGCATTGATTTTGAGTCGCCTACGCCGCCCAGCCCCAAATGACCGATATAAGGTTCACTGGTCACAAACGTCATGGGCACTTTGTGACGAATCTTGGCGTCGCGCAGCGCTTTATCCAGAATAAAGGCATATTCGTAGGCCGGGCCAAAGCAACTGGCCCCCTGAAACGAACCCACCACTACCGGACCAGGGTTCGCCACCAGCTTCTCAAAATCGGCATAGCAATGCTCAGCATGATCCAATGTACAAACGGACTGAGTGAATCCACCGGGGCCCGCCCCTTCGATTTGGTCAAAGGCTAAACGCGGACCGGTAGCAATAATCAGATAGTCATAATCAATGATCTCACCCTCGCCGGTGACCAGTTGATTGGCCTCGGCATCAATCTTGTCGACCCGGGCGCATTTAAACGCAATTTTCTTTTTGGCCAGATACTTTTCGATAGGCATAGTCACCGCACCGGCTTCTCGCCACCCCACTGCAACCCAGGGGTTGGAAGGTACAAACCTGAACTCTTCCCGTTCGTTAACCACCATTACTTCATGACCCGCGCCCAGCGCTTCTTTTACTTCATACGCCGCTGGCATACCACCGGTTCCTGCACCTAACACCACTATTTTTGCCATAATCATTCTCTTTTATCGTTATTGGCTCTGCTAGTCCTGCCACACTGGTCGCTAACAAATCCGTTGAACAAGTCTTTCTGTTAACAAGTCGCTCTATTAACAACTTATTTACCAATATTCGTGCCATTGTGGTGTAAACGTAGTAGGATGATGTTTTATATTAGATTTTTAATATATTTATTGATTAAACGGCTTGTACAGCACATTGAGCTGTGTCAAATTTGACAAACAAGCTCAGCTTTCAGCTGCCATATTTGTCTCAGGAGAAGGGTGTTATGAACGCATCGCTTATTCAGTCAATGATTAACGCCATTGATAAACCGGCGATATTCATTACCAATGATTACGTTATTCAGGCGGTTAACGATGCTTATCGTGAAACCTACGATACCGAAGTCATCATTGGTAACAGTACTTGCTATGCGGTATCCCACCGCAATGATGCGCCCTGTGATAAGCGCGGTGAAGAGTGCCCTCTGGCTCAGTGTCAGAAAACGAATCGTCCCAGTAGTGTGGTGCACATCCATAATACGAATGAGGGTAAAACCTACTGCGATATCCTGATGAAACCGGTACGTGATGAAGACGGCATGACCATTGGCTATCTGGAAATACTCGATCGCATTAGCTATGCCGCCGCCGACTCGCAGAAAAACAAAATGATTGGCGGTTCAGACAACTTTAAACAAATGCTTAACCGCATCAACCGTGCTGCGCAGTCGGAAATTGCCGTATTACTGCAAGGCGAAACCGGTGCAGGTAAAGAACTGGTTGCCCAGGCCGTTCACCAATCGAGCCGTCGTAAAGACAAACCCTTTGTGGTGATTGAATGTACCGGATTAAACGAGAGCCTGTTTGAGTCTGAGCTGTTTGGCTATGAAAAAGGCGCGTTTACCGGCGCAACTAACAGTAAGAAGGGCCTGATAGAAGTGGCCAACGGCGGCACCGTGTTCTTCGACGAGATTGGTGACGTACCGCTCAATATGCAGGTAAAACTGTTGCGCTTACTGGAAACCCAGTGCTACCGACCGGTTGGCGGTTTAAAACAGAAAAAGGCTGACTTCCGTCTGGTGTGTGCGAGCCACAAAAACCTGCTGGCCATGGTCGAAAAAGGCGAGTTTCGTCAGGATTTGTATTTTCGTATAGCCGGCTTTCCGATTTACCTGCCTGCATTACGCGAACGAAAATCAGATATTCCGCTGTTGTGTAAGCACTTTCTGGCTGGTAGCGAACATCGTCATAAACACTTTAGCGAACGGGCATTACAAACCCTGTCGCAATACAGCTTTCCGGGCAATATCCGCGAGCTCAAGAGTATTGTAGAGCAGGCCGCGTTGATGTCTAACGATGACGATATACTGATAAGCGACCTACCGCCGCAGATCTTGGGTGTCGGCCCGACTGAAACACAGGCCATAGCAGAAGACATTATGCCGCTCGAACAAGCCGAACAAGTGTATCTGGAAAAAATCTGTAAGCACTTTGATGGCAGCCCCGACGAGCTTGCCAATAAGCTTGATGTAAGTACTCGCACACTATACAGAAAGCTACAGCGCTACAACATTAAACTTAAAGGCTCATAAACCCCTGATACAACAAGCGCACCGCCAGCACCGATAATATGATTTTAAAAGCCAGTTTAAACTTGTCGGCCGGAATGCGATTTAGCAGTTTCAGGCCTAGCCAGGTGCCAATCGCACCGCTGACAATCATCGCCACGACCAGAGGCAACCATTGCCAGAACGAAAACCCCACCATGGTAAACACCACCGCTTTTAAACTGTGCTGAAAGGTCATGCAGTTAGCAAATGTGGAGGTATGGGTCATTTTGTTATAGCCGTTACGGTATACTACCGAAGCTACCATAGGGCCACTGGCACCTACAAACATGCTTAGAAAGGTGGTTAGCGCACCGGCGATGATGCGGCCCGGGCGCGACATCTCCCGCGGACTGGGTTTAAGCCCCCACACCATTAGCAGTAAAAAGACGGCGATGGCCAGTTGGATAATCGCCAGTGGCAGTTGCACTACCACGAAGGAGGCGGCTATCGCCCCCAGGATCGTACCTAACGCAAAGTACTTAAACATCGCCCGGTCGAGATATTTAAAAGTCATCACCGCGCGACTGGCATTAGAGCCCAACTGCACCAGGCCATGCACAGGAATTAACGCAGCAATGGGCATTACGGATGCCATCACCACCAGCAACAACATGCCGCCGCCCAATCCCATGGTGCCGGTAACAAATGAAGTAAATCCAGCCAGTAAAATGAGTCCCAGCGCCGTATATAGGTCGAGGATGCCGGCAGTTAACAGTGTTTCCATCACAAACCATAAAGTCGCTATCTATCCTGGCTTTGATTTTCACTATGCCTGAAATACTTTGCAACCAAATAAACCGCTATTTCGTCTTATAAAACCTGTTTATAACTCACATTCACTGATAACTTACTTGTTCTTACATAACAACAACGACAGTAATTACTTTAAAACCATGAATAAAATGCTTCTTTCTCTGTCTGTTGCTACCGTGCTGCTTACAGCCTGTAGCGACGACAAAATGCCAGAAAAACAAATAGAACCCGCAACACCTATGAATTTATCGACATCCATTGCCCCACCGGTGGCGAAAAAAGAATCCTATGAATTAACTGCTCACGGCGATACCCGGGTAGATGATTATTACTGGATGCGCGACGATTCCCGCACTGATGCAGAGGTGCTTTCGCACCTGGAAAAAGAAAACAGCTACGCTGATGCCGTACTTGCGCCGCTCGAAAAACAAACCGACACCCTCTATGAGGAAATGATCGCCCGCATCCCAAAAGATGACTCTTCTGTACCTTATAAAAAGAATGGCTACTGGTACCAGACGCATTATGTGGGCGACGGCGAATACCCGATTTATGTTCGCAAACAGCAACCGGACGGTGAAGAAACCGTATTACTCAACGGCAATAAAATGGCCGAAGGCGAGAGCTATTTCAGTATTGGCTCCTTTGAAGCCAGCCCGAATAATGAGTTACTGGCCTACTCTGTGGATACAGTCAGTCGCCGCTTATACACGGTATACGTGAAAAACATTGCTACCGGTGAGTTATATGCCGATACCCTGACCGACACCACGGGCCAGGTTTACTGGGCTAACGATAACCAAACGCTGTATTACATTAAACGTGATAAGCAAACCTTACTGGGCTCGCAGGTCTTCCGCCACACCCTGGGAACTGATCAGGCCGATGACGAATTGGTTTACGAAGAAACCGACACCACTTTCTATACTTCATTAGGGAAAAGTAAAGACGGTGAAGTTATCTTCATTAACCATAGCAATACCGACATGTCTGGTGTAACGCTGATCGATGCCAACAATGCAGAGGCCACCCCAACGCCATTTTATCCCATCGAGCCGGACCATGAGTATTCCGTCGAAAAACATGGCGACGACTATTATGTGTTAACCAACTGGCAGGCTGATAATTACCGCATTATGAAAGTCGCAGCCGAAAGCACCCAGGACCGCAGCGCCTGGCAGGAAGTGGTAGCTCATAATCCTGACATATACATCAGCAGCCTCGAAGTTTTGCAGGACTACCTGGTATATAAAGCCAAGGAAAATGGCTATCTGCGCCTTGAAGCCATGTCGCTGAAAGACGGTTCACTGCGCACCATCCCCACCGAAGATCCGATTTATACCGCAGGTTTTACCGGCAATACCCAGAGTGACACCAATACTGTCAGAATTTATTACGCGTCGTTGACCACGCCACCCAGTACCTTCGATATTAATTTAGAAACGCTGCAAAGCGAACTGAAAAAGCAAAACAAGGTTGGCGATGACTTTAACGCAGCTGACTACCAGTCAGAACGCCTGATGACTACTGCTCGCGATGGTAAGAAAGTACCGGTTTCACTGGTTTATCGAAAATCGACCTTCAAAAAAGACGGTACTAACCCGCTGTTCCAGTACGGTTATGGCTCATATGGTTCAACCATGGACCCTACCTTCGTTTCATCGTGGTTATCGATGCTGGACCGGGGCTTTGTCGTTGCCATTGCCCATATCCGCGGTAGCCAGATGCTGGGTACCCAGTGGTATGAAGACGGTAAGATGGGCAACAAAATGAACACCTTTACCGACTTTATTGACGTTACTAAAGGGCTGATTGAACAAGGTTATGCCGACCCGAGTCGCGTATTTGCAGAAGGCGGTAGTGCCGGTGGCTTATTAATGGGCGCTGTGGCCAATATGGCTCCTGAACTGTACACCGCAATCGCCGCCCATGTGCCCTTTGTGGATGTGGTAACCACCATGAGTGATGCCAGTATTCCACTGACTACCGGCGAATACACCGAGTGGGGTAACCCGGCCAATAAAGAAGAATATGAGTATATGCTTTCCTATTCACCTTACGATCAGGTGAAAAAGCAGGATTACCCGCACCTGTTTGTCACCACTGGCTTGCATGATTCACAGGTTCAGTACTTCGAACCGATGAAGTGGGTAGCTAAACTGCGGGATTACAAAACCGATGACAATCTGCTGCTATTCATTACCGATATGGAAGCCGGTCACGGCGGTGCCTCAGGTCGCTTCAAGCGTTATGAGCAACGGGCGAAGGAATATGCCTTTTTCTTCCACCTGGCAGGTATAGAACTGTAATAATACCATATATGGTATAAGCCCGGTTAGCGTCATGCTAGCCGGGCTTTTTAGTTCTCTGCGAAACGCAGAGCTGTCTGATTTCGCCCTTCGCGCTTAGCTTTTAGCAGTTGTCTGTCGGCTTCATCAAACGCCTTCTGAAAGCCTTCACATTCATCTACCCTGGCAACTCCAAAACTACAGGACACAGTCAGTTCGGGCTCTGAAAAAGTAAGCTCTGCAATTCCCTAACGAATCGCTTCAGCCACTGAGAACGCATTTTCTATGGAGGTTTGTGGTAGCAGCAGCATAAATTCGTCACCGCCGAAGCGACCGAAGATGTCACTGCTGCGAATTTTACTGCGTACCAGGATGGCCAGCTCGCGAAGCACTTCGTCACCAGCCAGATGGCCAAATCGGTCGTTGATTTGTTTAAATTTATCCACGTCGAACAACAACAGCGAGGTTTGGTGACCATAGCGTTTAGCCTGTTTAAGGTGTTGTTCAGTCAGCGCAATAAAATGCTGGCGCATAACCGCTTTGGTAAGGAAGTCGGTTTTGGCTTCAATATGTAATTCGCGGTTATCTGCCACCAACGCGGGTACAGACATGGCAAAGTAAGCACTGCAGGCAATCACATTGATAGCCACCTGATAAATATAGGCCTGTTCAGAAACCCCTAAAATACTTACCAGCAGCGCCAGCAGGAAGCTGAGTATAGCCAGACTGACAGCCATCCGAATGGGCGACTCGGTAAAAACGATCCACATTTGTGGCAGGGTCAGAAAGAAAATCAGACAGGCAATTTCCGACGACTGGTAATAGTCTGCCAGTACGACTACCCCTACCATCAGCACCCAGCTAAGTACCAGCTTGCCGGCAAAAGAACTAAAGCGACTCTCGGTTTTAGGCTGGAAGTTGAGCGCAGACAGCAATCCCCGGCGCGGATAGATACGATTCACAATACCGATAAAAACTGGTACCAGCACCAGGATCCCGGACATATCGCCAATCCACCAGGCCAGACTGGTGGCTAAAAACGACTCCAGTTGTGGCCCGCCAAACAATAACAGTACGCCGGCGGTTGCCATAACCAGGCTGGCAGTAGCCACCGTCAGTAAAAACCGCATCACCGGCGCGTATAAATTATGATGGCTTATCCGGTCAATCGAGCCGCGCAGCAAGTTGGCACTCACGCCGTAAACCAGGCAATGCAGCAAGGCAAAATGACTGCCGGCAATCAGCAGCTGTTCCAACGAGCGCTGATCATTAAATACCAGGCTTTCCCAACCAGTAGACAACACAGAGGCAATAAACATGGCAGGCAGTGCCTGCCATCTGAGCAACAGAAAACAGGTAAACGTAAAACCAGCGGGCGGAAACCAGATACTGGCATGGGGAGCATACTCAGTAAAAACCGACAGACGCCATAGCACCAGCCAGGTTAATACCAATAACGAATGTTTAAATACTGCAGTAATTTTTTCCATTACTCTTTGCACTGTTCGTCTGACTGCTCTAACGCAAAGATAAAACCGCCATCATGTTACTAGAAAAATCACACCCTAAAATAGTAATACAAATTTAACCAAGTACCTACCAGAAACCTTCCAGTACAACGAATTAGCCAGACACTTTCAGCCAGAAAAGGCCTGGCTCCAGTCCTTCCATACCGGTGTCATGCCTAGCTGTGCAACGGCGTCTGCGACCGCTTCAGGTGAACGTTTATCATCGGTGCTGAACTGCTCAAGTGCTTCATCTGTGGCTGAATAGCCGCCTGGTTGCGTGCTGGATGCTGCGCTCAGACTGGTGATACCAAAGGGCATCAGCTTGTCTCTCAGGGCTGCGGACTCGCGGGTTGATAAACTAATCTCGACATCTGTATTCAGCAGCCGGTGTACGCAAATAAGCTGCAATAACTGGCGATTAGTCATATCCAGCGTACTCACTTTGTCGCCCGTGTAAGGCCGCAGTCGCGGTACCGACAAGCTGTAACGGCTGCGCCAGTAACGGGATTGCAGATAGTCCAGATGCAGCGCCGTAAAGTAGCTGTCCACACGCCAGTCGTTTAACCCGATTAATGCACCCAGACCGATTTTATCCATACCGGCCCAGGCCAGGCGTTCCGGCGTTAGCAGCCGCCAGTCAAAATCCTGTTTTTTGCCGCGCGTGTGATATTCGGCATAGCGGCGTCGTTGATAAGTCTCCTGATACACCATCACTGCATCAACGCCCAGGGTTTTCAGCGTCTGGTAGTCACTCTCAGCCAGCGGCTGCACTTCCATCGCCACATAACTGAAATGCGGTTTGATCAGCGGCAACACCCTGCGAAAATAGTCCATACCGACGTTACGCTCGTGCTCCCCGGTCACCAGTAATATGCTGTCAAAGCCCATAGCTTTAATTGCCGCGACTTCTGCAGTTACCTCTTCTTCAGACAGGGTTTTGCGGCGAATCGCATTACTCGCCGAGAAACCGCAATAGGTACACTCATTGGCACAGAGATTTGATAAGTACAAAGGCACAAAAAACTGCATGGTATGACCAAACCGGCAACGGGTAAGTTGCCTGGCGCGACTGGCCAATACCGGCAGATAAGATTCGGCGGCCGGCGACAACAACGCCGGTAGATGTTGCAAGGTTACGTGTGGCGCATTAAGCGCGGCTTCCACCTCTTTAGCGGTAGTGGCATAAATGCGCAGCCGTATATCATCCCAGTCGGTGGCCGCCAGTGTGTCTGCAAAACTCATAAATCCTCCAGAAACGCTTCCAGCGGACTGGTGGCCACAGCCATTTTATGTCCACCAGCCAGGCCGGCTTCAAACGCCTGTCGTCCGGCTCTGACTGCATGATTGAACGCTTCCGCCATAGCAATGGGATCATGCGCTGCAGCCATTGCAGTATTAACCAGCACTGCATCCACACCCATTTCCATTGCGGCGGCCGCGTGACTTGGTGCACCTATGCCCGCATCCACCACCACCGGCACTCTGGCCTGCTCAACAATTATTTGCAGGAACTCGCGGGTTTGCAGCCCCTGATTAGAACCAATCGGCGCGCCCAGCGGCATCACTGCCGCACAGCCAACCTCCTCCAGTCGTTTACACAACACGGGATCGGCCGGGCAATAAGGCAACACCACAAACCCCTGATTAACCAATAGCTCTGCGGCTTTAAGTGTTTCCATAGGATCTGGCAGTAAATAGCGCTGATCCGGGTGTATTTCCAGCTTCACCCAGTGGGTTTGAAGCGCCTCGCGCGCCAGCTCAGCCGCGTAAACGGCCTCCGTTGCTGTGCGAGCCCCTGCGGTATTTGGCAGTAACTGCACGCCTAGCTGCTGTAAGGGGGCCAGTAATTGATCTGAGCGGTGCGAGAGGTCCATCCGCTTTAACGCCAGCGTGGTCAGCTCACTGCCACTGGCCGCAATGGCCCGCTGCATAATAGCAGCGCTGGCAAACTTGCCGGTGCCGGTGAACAATCTGGATGAAAAGGTTTTATCTGCAATCTTAAGCATTAGCTACCCCCCGGCAACAACTGTGAAAAGTGTTACTTGGTCATCAGCATGCAAGGCATGCTGGGGCCATAATGTGCGGTTTATCACCTGCTGATTCACCGCCAGGGCTAGCCCGTTTTCGTCCACCGAAAGGTCTTCAATAAGCTGCTTCAGGCTCAGGCCTTCAACCACTTCCGTTACTTTGTCATTAACTGTAATCTGCATTGTTCTCTCCACATACCGGGCACCCCTCAAGAGGCGGTAATTTAAGGGCTTGCCACTGACCACTAAGGCCATCGAAAAGCCGTAATTCCCCCCAGTTCAGTGGGGCCATAGCAGTAATAAACAGCAGGGTCTGCAGCGCCTGCATGATGCCAACAATGCCTACAACCGGTCCCAGGACCCCCTGGGCAAGGCACGTATTGGGCTCACTTTGCGCAGGCGCATATAAGCACCGATAACACCCATGAGCCTGATGTGGATGTAACAGCAGTAATTGCCCCTGCATGCCACTGGCAGCGCTGGATATAAGCGGTATGCCAAGTTGATAACAAACCTGATTAATTAACTGCCGCGAAGCCATATTGTCAGTACAGTCGAGCACTACCGACGCCCCTCGTAACAAACTTTCTGCATTACTTTTAACCAGTCTTGTGGCATGGCATTGCACACTCAGCGTCCGGTTTATGTCACGCAAGCGCTGGCTTGCCACGCTGGCCTTGGCCTCACCGATATCCGGCTCACCGTAAAGCGGCTGTCGAGGCAGGTTGCTCAGCTCAACCTCATCACCGTCGACCAGTCTTAGCCTGCCAACCCCAGCGCCGGCCAGATACGGCGCCACAGCACAGCCGAGGCCACCAAGCCCAACAATCACCACTTCGGCGTGACTTAAAGCCTGTTGCTTTACCTCATCCATCTCCGCCACCAGCAATTGCCGGCTGTATCTGCCGTAATCATCTCTGCTTAACACGGTCATACGTCTCCTTTAGCCTGTTCACCGCAGCCAGCGGCTCGGCTGCGCGGGTAATGGCGCTAACCACCGCCACACCACTAACCCCGGTATCAACCACATCGGCAAACCTGGCCTGACTGATACCACCAATGGCCACCGTGGGGGTATCACCAGCGAGTGTTTGATATCGCCGCAGCCGGGCTAATCCCTGGGGTTTGGAAGGCATCTTTTTAGTTTGGGTAGCAAAAATGTGGCCGAGGGCAATATAGGAGGGTCTGAACTGTCTGGCCCGGCATAATTCGGCATAGCCATGAGTAGAAATGCCCAGCCGCAGCCCGGCCCTGTATATCGCGCCTAAATCCGCGGCTTGCAAATCTTCCTGTCCCAGATGAACACCATAAGCGCCGCACTCAATGGCCAGCTGCCAATGATCATTGATAAACAATCGGGTTTGGTAAGATGCAGCCATGTTGACTGCCTGGCGGATCTGCTTGGCAAGGTCAGCCACGGGTTGCTTGATACGTAACTGGATAATGTTAAGCCCCAGGGGGAGTAACAAAGCTAACCACTCAAGACTATCTACCACCGGGTATAAGCCGAGCTGACGACATGTCAGCGGCGCAAACCCTTCAGGCGGTACAGTAAAATCAGCATCCGCGGGCAGCTGGCGCACCGTGGGAAAGAAACGCTCATCAGTGGGCCAACCACAGCGGGCTAACGGCCCGGCACCAGCGCCAGCCGCATACCCCTTTGCCAGCCCCATATTGACATAGGCTTTAGCAACACAAACGGCATCGTGTAATGGGTAATCCAGCGCCAAGGCGGCTGCGATAGCACTGGCAAACGTGCAGCCACTACCATGCTGGTGAGTCGCCGGCTGCCGAATACTGCTATAACACCAATGCGTCGGTGTAGTGTACAGCCGGTCTTCCGCCTGTTCTGCTGAGCTATGCCCCCCGGTGCAGAGCAGCCTCGTTTTCAACAAGTGCTCTGCATCCAACTCGCCACCGACGCTGGCAAGCAAATACTGCTCTTCGTCACTATTCGGTGTACACAGGTCAACGCAGGCTAACAGAGCGCGACAGCCCCGGGCAGAAACGCTGGCCATTTTGGCGCCGGTAGTCGCCACTTGTACCGGGTCCCAAATCACCCGAACCTGGTCATTGCGCTCGCGTACCTGGTTAATAAGCCCGATGACTACACCCACCTGTTCGTCGTTACACAACAAGCCGATTTTGATGGCCTGTGGCACCATATCCTGTAGTAATGCCTGCCCCTGACTGCTTAGTAACCCGCAAGCAACTGCCGCCACCTGCTCAACCGCCACGGAGTTCTGCGCCGTTATTGCGGTGACAACCGTGCAGGCATGGCAACCTAAATCGTGAAGTGTGAGCGTATCGGCCTGAATCCCCGCGCCTCCGCCACTGTCAGACCCGCCGATACACCAGACTACTGGACGCTGTTCAGTGGCTGTCATGATCGCTATCCCCGGTGCTGACGGCCGGATGATAGAGCTCAGCGCCGCGCCGGTTGAATTCGGCTGATTTGGCGCGCATACCATCCAACTGCTCGGCGGTAGTTTGGTGAGGCGTGACATTCACCGCGATCGCCTCTCCCCTAGACTCCTTAGCAGCCGCTTCACGGACTTCATGGGAAATCTTCATCGAGCAAAATTTGGGGCCACACATGGAACAAAAATGAGCCACTTTACCAGCAGCCTGGGGAAGGGTTTCATCGTGGTATGCCCGCGCGGTCCCCGGGTCTAGTGCCAGATTAAACTGGTCTTCCCAGCGAAATTCAAAGCGGGCTTTGGACATGGCGTTGTCCCGAATTTGCGCTGCCGGGTGCCCTTTCGCCAAATCGGCCGCGTGGGCGGCAATCTTATACGTGATAAGCCCCTGTTTAACATCTTCTTTATTCGGCAGGCCCAGGTGCTCTTTGGGCGTGACGTAGCAGAGCATTGCACAGCCAAACCAACCAATCATGGCGGCACCAATCCCCGACGTAAAGTGGTCATAACCTGGCGCAATATCAGTGGTAAGCGGGCCCAGGGTATAAAAAGGCGCGCCATGACAATGGTCTAACTGCTCTTCCATATTGGCTTTAATTAAGTGCATGGGCACATGTCCGGGCCCCTCAATCATCACCTGTACGTCATATTCCCAGGCAATTTTGGTGAGCTCACCGAGGGTATGCAACTCGGCAAACTGCGCCTCATCGTTGGCATCGGCTACCGAACCTGGACGCAAACCATCTCCCAAACTCAGCGACACATCATAAGCCGCACAAATCTGGCAGATTTCTCTGAAGTTCTCGTACAAAAAGCTTTCAGCGTGATGACTCAGGCACCACTTAGCCATAATGGAGCCGCCACGGGATACAATGCCCGTGACCCGGTTTGCCGTCATTGGTACATACCGCAACAACACACCGGCGTGTATCGTAAAGTAATCCACACCTTGTTCCGCTTGTTCAATAAGCGTGTCACGAAACAGTGGCCAGGTGAGGTCCTGCGCGACACCGTTCACTTTTTCTAGCGCCTGATAAATGGGCACGGTACCGAGGGGGACCGGGCTGTTGCGAAGCAACCACTCCCGGGTTTCGTGAATATTGCGACCGGTTGATAAGTCCATGATGGTATCTGCGCCCCAGCGGGTTGCCCACACCAGTTTTTCGACCTCTTCTTCAATGGAAGAGGTGACCGCAGAATTACCAATATTGGCATTCACCTTAACCAGAAAATTGCGACCAATAATCATTGGTTCAGACTCCGGGTGATTAATATTTGCCGGAATAATGGCTCGCCCGGCGGCCACTTCAGCCCGAACAAACTCCGGCGTAATCTGCTCCGGTAATGCGGTGCCGAAGTTTTCCCCTTTGTGCTGTTGTAACAGCGCTTCATCACGAACCTGTGCCCGGCCCATATTCTCCCGAATGGCAATGAACTCCATTTCCGGCGTTATGATCCCCTGCCGGGCATAGTGAAGCTGGGTAACACATTGACCGGATTTAGCGGTTTTTATCGGGCGTTCCACCTGCATCCGTAATGCGCGGGCATGCTCATCAAGCTGGCTTTCGCGGGTAAACTGTGATGCTGACACTGCCACTGCCTCGCAATCGCCGCGCTGCTCAATCCATTGCTCCCTGACTCCTTGCAAGCCATTGTGCACATTGATGTTGATATCCGGATCGCCATAGGGGCCTGAGGTATCGTAAACCAGTACCGGCTCATTAGCTTGATAAACCGGATTGGCAGCATCGCCACCGAGCAGGCTGTCTGACTGCGCAATACTGCGCATAGGAACGCGAACAGTCTGGTCTGAGCCATGCAGATAAACCCGCCTTGAACCGGTAAAGCTCTCGCCGCTTAATTGCTCAATAAAATGTTGTGCTTGTTCGCGCTGTTGACGTCGTGTTGACATAGCATTTATTCCTTTTGGAAGTGAGAAAAATGCTTGTCAGGAGTGTTTAAAAAGACGATTACCACAACCAAAACAAAACCTTTCGGTGCTGTATTGTACTGTAGGTAATATTGCCTTGTTCCCTTCGCAGGTATTAGCCTGATCAGGTTCAACGGATCCCGCTTTCGCGGTCTCAGCTTGCATTCCGTAAGGAATAGCGAAGCACTCCGACAAGTATCGTTAATTGCAGCCTAGTTGGCTTTTGCAATCAGATTGCGTCCGAGTATAGGGAATGCAATCCGCCACTTCAAGGCCTGCAGGTAAGTTAGTTTTCTCTTAATGAAATGGTCATTTTGACCGGGAATAATTGTATCAACACTACCCAATTCGCTGAATGTGCGTACAATGTGCGCTTTTTCTCAGCAACAATAACCATAGCAGCATTATGACCGATAACGCCGATCCGTATCACGACATTCGCCCGTTTAACGACGCAGAGGTTCCCGCGTCCATTGAGCGACTGATTAACGATCAGGAATTTATCAACGCTATAGTTAATCACCGGTTTGAACACAGCCCGCGCTGGCTGTCGTCGTTGCTGAGCCCGCTGGTAAAAGTGTTGATGCGACTAAAGTGGCGAAAGCTTAAAACCGTTGCCCACATTCAAAACGAAGTGGGTGTGTTTATGCAATCGCTGCTACAGCGCACCAGTCAGGGCATCACCGTAAAAGGGTTGGATAAACTCGACCCCAACCAGGCTTATATTTTTATTTCTAATCACCGCGATATCGCGATGGATCCAGCACTGGTTAATTTTGCCCTGCACCGGGCCGGCCACGAAACTGCGCTGATCGCATTTGGTGATAACCTGCTCAAAAAGCCCAGTGCCACCGAGTTAATGAAGCTCAACAAAGGGTTCGTGGTAAAACGCTCAGCCAAGGGCCCGCGGGAGTTACTTAAAGCACTCACCCAGCTGTCGAATTTTATTAAAGACTCATTAAACCACCAGCAGTCGATATGGATAGCTCAGCGCGAAGGGCGCGCCAAAGACGGCATGGACCTGACCGACCCGGCGATCCTGAAAATGTTTTACATGGCTGGCAAGCAACAGAAACTCGCCTTCGGTGAGTACATGAAAACATTAAATATCGTGCCGGTTGCCATTTCCTACGAAAACGATCCCTGTGATATTGCTAAAGCCAACGAGCTCTATCAGCGCGAGCACCTCGGTAGTTACAACAAAACAGAATTTGAAGATATCGACAGTATTATCCAGGGCATCATCGGCAATAAGTGCCGGGTGAGCGTAAACTTTGGTGATGTGGTCACCGAGGATTTCGAAACACCGGAAGCACTGGCTAAACATATCGACCAGCAAATCCACCACAACTACCAGCTATATCCGATTAACTATCTGGCCGCCAACCAAAGCTGCGACGAGCTCTCGCAGGCCTGTCGCGATCGCTTTGCCGCCAAGCTCGCGGAGCTACCCGAACAGGCCCACAGCTATCTGATAGCCAACTATGCTAACCCGGTACATAACGCCAAATAGTGGTTGGACCAGAAACTCTCTGCTAACATCACCCGACTGATTAAAACAGCAGGTGTTTATGCAACTTCGTGCCATTGCCGGCTATATCGAAAATATTTATCTGGTAGAAGACCAGGCGGGGCTAATGTTGCTCGATGGCTGCAGCCGCGCCGATGTGGAAACCGTTTGTCACTATATTCGTGATGAAATTGGCTTGCCACTGACTGCGCTAAAACTCATTGTAGTTACCCACATGCACCCTGATCACGCCGGTGGCGCGCGGTTATTACAACAACGAAGTGGGGCGTTACTCGCATGTCACCCCAAAGCGCCGGGCTGGTATCGTGGCATCGCCGGCAGAGCCGCTCATGCCATTGATGTGGCGCTGACCTGGTGGGTAGCGGGTAAGTTAGGTAAACCCAAGCGGCACATCTGGTATAAGCCGTCCTTTGAGCCGGATATCCGACTCAGCGACGAGCAGCGGTTGCCATTATTTGCAGACTGGCAGGTGCTATACACCCCTGGTCATACCGACCACGACCTATCCTTACTCCACCTGCCAACCGGGCAACTCTATGTGGCTGATTTAATTGTGTCGGTGAAAAAGCAACTGACATCGCCCTACCCGGTATGTCACCCCAATCAGTATAAACGTTCACTCTGGCGCGTAAGTCACCTCAATCCGTCCAGGGTGTACTGCGCTCATGTGAAACCGCTACTTGATAAGGACATCGACTACGACGCACTGATTGCGCAGGCCCCTGCGCTGCCGAAAAATCACTGGCACTCAAGTAAAATCAGAATTTACCGGGCCTTGGGCTTACGTCCTAACCAGCACTAATAACAAAGCGTTAACCGTAGCAACGATTACTCCTCTGACTCACCGTCCTGCTGCAAAGGCAATTGCAAGGTAAATTCGGTGAATACGCCCGGCTCGCTGGCGCATTGAATAGAACCCTCCAGTCGCTGCATGATGTTATAAACCACCGATAAACCCAGCCCGGTTCCCTCGCCAATGGGTTTGGTGGTAAAGAAGGGTTCAAATATTTTCTGCTGGATGTCGGCTGTCATGCCCGGCCCATTATCCCTAATCCGAATGTGCAGCGTATTATCTATCTCTGCAGCGCTTATTTGAATAACCGGCTCAGCCGTTTCTGCCGTCTCCATTGCCTGAACGGCGTTTTTAATCAGATTCACCAGTACCTGCTCAATGAGACCTGAGTGCGTATGCAACACGCCATTAAACTCAACATCCCGCTGGATACTGACCTTGTTATCCAGGTCATATCGCATCATCTTCAGAGTGTCATCCAGCAGCACAGAGAAATCACAAACCTCTTTTTCTCCGGTCTGATTATGAGAAAAAGAGCGTAAGTCGCTAATGATATTTTTAACCCGTTGCAGACCATTAAAAGAATCAGCGACGATTGCTCTGATATCTTCCAAAATAAACGGTATACCCGCCTGCTCCTCAAATTCACTGAGACTTTGTTTGAGATGAGCCGCTTTTTGATCCTGCTGAATGTCTATGGCAGTTAACAGCTCACTCTGCATGGACTGCAACTGAATAATGTTATCCAGATAGCTATCCATTGAGGAGAAGTTGCTGATCACAAATGACAGTGGATTATTAATTTCGTGAGCGATGCCCGCTGCCATACGCCCGATACTGGCGAGCTTTTCGTTGTGTGCCAATGCCTGTTTAGTGGATTTAAGCTCCAGCAGCGTATCCCGCAGACGGGTATATTGTTTCTTCAGGCTCGACTCAGCCTGTTTGCGCTCTAACAACACCGTAAGCTGCTCGGCGGCCTTATTGATAATCGTAATCTGCTTCATGGAAACCCTATCCATCTCCTGTTCGGGGATCAGGTAAAGCAATAAACACACTACCCGTTTATACACCACGATGGGGAATGCCAGATAACTACCTATATGGGTTGTCATTGGTTGGGTGACCGGCTCCAGCCTAACGCTTTCATCCAGCAGATGAATTTGTGGGTGCTGTTCCTCAATGGCCTGAGCAAGGCTGGCCGGCAGCCCGCCCTCTGATAACAATGCCTGCATAGTTTTTGCCAGATCGTTGCTGGCAGTATCGGAACCGCGCACCCGAAAACGCGATGTGTTTTCCAGGTAAATTTCGAAACTGCAGTGGGCATGGCATAATCTCGCCAGCGCATTTGAGAAGGTTGAAAGCAGCGCCGTGAGCTTTTCGTCGCCTCGTGAAAAGCGTGTGATACACACCAGCAATTCTGTTTCTGCATCGTGCTGACGGTAGGTGTTTTCAATATACTCAAAAGTGGCCAGCTCCCGTTTGAGCACACTGGCATTAAACTTGGCTTTCGCTTCAGACGCCGTTAAACAGGCATTGATTTGGTACTCTTCCAGCCAGACTACTTCGTCCAGTTGCTGAGTGGGGTTATGCATAAGAATGATACGGGTATCCTGGTTAACCAGCCCCTGACGAATATACTGGGCTACCGACTGACAGAGGGAAATATCATCATCGGAGCCTACACAGAGTATAACCAGTGAGGGCTTACAACTGCGCAGTGTCTTTTTAGCGTTTCTCAGGCTGGTTAATTTTTCGCAGTGCATTGTGTTATCCGGCAAAAATGCCGCTAAGTCTGGACTCTGACCAACCAAAAACACTGGATTTTCCATACATTTACCCAACACTACCGTTTCTGAAAACTCTGCTATATTTGAAAGATAGTCGTTGCCTGCAGTTACGCAAACAATTACGCAGTTTAGAAAAAAGGAAAGTAAAAATGAAGTTAGTGAGATTGGTGTACTACAGCCATGCCTCGCGGGAAATGTCACTTAGCGATCTGAAATCCATTCTCGACACCGCCCGCCGTAACAATCAGGCCGAGGGCATTTGCGGTATGCTTTCTTACGAACAACAATATTTTTTGCAGGCGCTGGAAGGCGAACGCAGCGCCGTTAACGAGCTTTACCTGGATATTGCTGATGACCCCCGCCATGACGAAATCACTATTATCAGCTATGAGGAAATCACCGCCCCTATTTTCAAACAGTGGAAAATGGGCTACGCCGGCGGCAGTGCCGAGTTTACTAAATTGCTCAAAGAGATGGGCCAGACTGAGTTCCTGCCGGAAACCATGAGCCCTCGACAGGCATTCCAATTCCTGCAACACCTTGCTGGTAATCAGGACAACCTTTAAGGCATAGTGGTTAAGCAATCTAACCTAAGTTAGCCAGGAGCGACTATGTCCGACGCACAGAGTTACACATCGGTAGACCAGTACATTACCGCCCTACCCGTGGAAAAGCAGCGGGTAATATCACAGTTACGCCAGACAATACTGGATAACCTGCCAGCCAGATTTAGCGAATGCATCAACTAAAACATGATTGGCTATGTGGTGCCCCATCAACTGTTCCCTGCCGGTTATCATTGCAACCCAGAATTGCCATTACCCTTTATGAACCTGGCGGCACAGAAAAGCCATTATGGCTTTTATCATATGGGCATTTATGCAATGCCTGAGCTCGAAAGCTGGTTTCGGGTCCGTTACGCCGAAGCGGTACCTACTAAGCTGGATATGGGTAAAAGTTGTATCCGTTTTAAAAACCCCAAACACATTCCCTACAACTTAATTGGCGAGTTGGTCAGCAAAGTGAGCGTTGATGATTGGATATCGGTTTATCAAAGCCTCAAAAAATAGAACTTGTTCCACTTTTACTGTTCTACTCTATTAACGACTTAAATTGCGCTTCTGATAACACTTCTTCTTCCAGTAAAGCTTGTGCAACCTTGCTTATTTGCTCCCAGTATTGGTCAACTAATTGATCAGTTTTCAGGGTTGCTTCATCCAGCCACTCTTTGATTAATTTTTCAGTCTGAGATTGAAAGTAAACGTCTCCGCTCCATTCATGTAACACTGTGGTGTCTAAGTTGTAACTATCGGGATGCATTCCGTATTTGGCAACAGGATTCCAGGCAGACCACATGGCCTGCCTCAAATCACTGCTGGCACCGGTATCTAATCCTTCATCTCCGAACTGTTTTACCTGGGCCGCTCGACCAGCTAACGCTACACATGTCTGCGAGAACCAAAAAGCTTTCGTGTAATCAATTTCTTGTTCCCTGTTGTAGGCCACCATTCCTAAAGCTTGTTCTCTGGGCACAATACTTATTTGTTCAATTATTCTCTCTGGCATCAGAACTTTTGAGATAACCGCATGACCAGCCTCATGAAAGGCGGTTTCTGCCAGCATTTTTGCGCACTTATCAAGTGTCCGTTTAGCGCCATATTTAAGAATATTAATTTCTTCCAGTAACGTACTTTGACCAATTTTGCCAGTATTCTTACTTAGAGCCTGAAGCACTGTCTCCCGATGAACCTTCTCTAAATCTGCACCGCTCATACCAGCCGTTAGTGATACGATTAAATCAACATCTATAGCCTCTTCGTAAACGTCGTACTGCAAGAACTTTTCGATAAACCAGCGCCGGGCATTTTTATCCAGGAAAGGAACATGGACATGAAGATCAAGCCTTCCTGAACGTAATAATGCTTCATCAAGTTTATCCAGCCGATTGGTAGCCGCGACAATAAAAACCGCGCCTTTATTTGGCTATTTGCATTCTAAGGTTGGAAATCAGCTTTTCTGCCAAGGCAATGAAAAGGCTCAGTTGGTTGGAAGCTAAAGTATGAGGGGCTGCATTGTACGTTTTTCGGACCTTGAGACTATAAATTTCCCACCCTATTGATCAGTAGATTTACATTAAAATCATATACACACTGTGATGCCAATTCAAGATAAAGGCGCCATTGCTAGTAACTCACTCTCATACCTATAAACGACATCGTCCAGAGCAGACGTTACTGTATCAATTGGTCGAACGCCACTACCCAGAATTTCAGAAGCAGCTTTCACAAAAAGGGAAGTCGTTACCACTTCATGTGGTAAAAGAGTTTGAAGAGTTTCTTAGGTGTGGTCGGCTTGAGCATGGTTTTTTGCGTGTAGTTTGTGACGACTGCAAGCATGAGAAACTGCTGGCGTTCAGCTGCAAACGCAGGGGATTTTGCCCAAGTTGCGGTGCAAGAAGGATGGCAGAAAGTGCCAAGTTGTTAGTTGAAGATGTTCTTCACGGTTACCCTGTACGCCAATGGGTATTGAGTTTACCCATCCCGCTTCGTCTACTTCTAGCTAGGTATCCCAAACACTTAAGTAAAATCATGCAAATCATTCATCGTGCTATTTCTTGCGATATTGTGCATCGGGCTGGGTATCTTAAGAAGCAAGCAAACACAGGAGCGGTGACTTACATTCAGCGATTTGGTAGTGCGCTGAATCTCAATATTCACTTTCACATGCTCTTTTTGGAAGGCGTTATCACTCAGGAGTGTGGACAGTCCAAATTCAAGTGCGTTAAAGCACCAAACCACAATGATATGGAAACCCTCGTGAATGTCATTAGCCATCGCATCGCGACCTACTTGGAGAAGGCCGGGCTCGTTCAACGGGATATGGACAACACATTTCTCGATTTACCCATGGATGACGAAGATAGTTTACTGCCCTTGCAAGCAGCCTCTGTCAATTACCGCATTGCTGTAGGACCAGATACAGGCAAAAAAGTCTTTGCCTTGCAAACCTTACCTGCCAAAGACGAACAACATTACGGTCAATTAGCTCAAATAAACGGTTTTAGCTTACACGCTGGGGTGTTTGCAGACAGCCATCAAACTGACAAACTGGAAAGGCTATGCAGATATATCTCAAGGCCAGCGTTAAGCGAGCAACGATTGAGTCTAACCGATTCAGGAAAAGTAAGATATCAACTGAAAACTCCCTATCAAGACGGTACCACACATGTCTTTTTTACTCCCTTGGATTTCATAGGCAAGCTCGCGGCACTGGTGCCAGTGCCGAGGCTAAACCTTACGAGGTTTTATGGCGTGTTTGCTCCCAATGCTAAGGTGCGTGCCGAGGTAACGGCTTCACAACGCGGTAAGAATAGCCCTCGCTTAGCAGAGCATCTGAAAGATTCAGATAAACCATACCATGCGCGAAGCATGTCGTGGGCACAAAGGTTAAAAAGAGTATTCAATATTGACATCACAGTCTGTGAGGCTTGTGAAAAAACCAACGTCAAAATTATTACTTGTATTACGGATCCGGCTGTTATCCATAAGATTTTGGCGCACCTTGACAAGCAGACTCTTCTTGAAGCAAAAAACGATTCTCTAATGCCGCCACTTCGAGCTCCACCAGCCACAGCCTCATTCAGTGACTACATCATTCAACGCGACTTCGATTTTGGCGCATGAAGCACAAAAAACAGACCATCACTTGAACATGCAACATGTTGAGGTAAGGGCTTTCACATATCTCATTGCGGATTTCAGTACCAAAGACCAGTTATATTGCGTCTATCTTGATGACAACTACTTCACTGATTCCTGAAAAGTACCCATTTGACACACGTGCAACTGGCCTTAAATACAGCTGACACAGTGGGTAGTACATAGCGTTAATATTTCTTATACTCAATTTTTACTTTGCAAACACCGCAGCCGCCGCCGTGACACCCCGATGGAATACCTTTTTTCCCCATCTTAGACATGGCGGATAAAATATGTTGCCCTTCACTGCACCCAAAAACTTCATCGGTATTTTCTATTAAGACTTTAAATGTCATCTTCTTTGCAAACTATTTTTAGACATAAAAAAATCCCACGCCTTTGTTTGATAAAGGGCGCGGGATTCTTCTTTTACACAGAAATCAATCTAAACGTTATAAACGTCCAATACGGTATCCACCATGTCGTTATGCAAGGTGATTTTTCTATAGCAAATTTTTAGACCTTCTTCTGTTTTACGCAAACGATGTTCTTGAACACCGAACGCTTCTCGCGAAGTCTTCAAGCTGTAGCAATGTGTCACCCATGAAGAGTGAACAACTATTTCGCCTGCATCATTTTCAGAGACTCTAAAATTTGTATTAATGTGGCATGTTCTGGGTAACGGAGTCGTCGCAAAAGATAACTCGGTACGGATTCTAAAAATTCTATCCTCAATTCCAGAACGATCATTATAGTAAATCAGTGAGATTTCACGCGCAGGATCATTCGTCAAATTATGTTCATCAACCCATGCAGGCATCCAATAGGTGGCATCTTCCGTATACAAATCAATCCACTCGTCCCACTGCCTATGATCTAAAGCAGCAGACTCATTAATAATGACATCTATCGCTTGGTCTTTTAATGCAACATCCATCTTACTTCTCCTCCGCTTGTGCCTTAGTCATCATTTCTGCCCATTGTCTGTGTTGCGCAATCATTAAGCCCTCATCTTCAAGGTTAATGCCACATTCATCAGGGTTAACACCTACTCTTTTAGCGAAGTCACTGGCACCTTCAACCACATTCTTGGCACCACGTGACATATCACTCCACTTAGCCTTTTCACCCATAAAACCTAACTGGCTGTTGTTAAAAGCCGTTAAATCATCCGGTGTCGCCATACCGGTTGCATTAAAGAAATCTTCGTATTGACGAATACGACGCTCACGTGCCTCATCACTCTCTCCAACAGGCGCAATACAATAGGTCGTTACTTCTGTTTTATTCACGGCAACTGGACGGAAGTGACGAATTTGTGTGCTCATTTGATCCATGATAAAGACATTTGGATAAAGACACGTATTACGTAAATAACTGCCCATAAAATTACCTCTATCCTCACCGAACTTCTCAATAATCTCGGGCATTCTACCCCCTAAGTGAAGGGGTCGATCTTGTGGATTCGGCAGCTCCCCGAAAAGAGTGACATGGCCATTACCATATGAAAAATAGCCTGCTGGCATTTCTGTTGTGCCATTTGCCAATTCACCCACAGCAACAGATTTAACTTTATCAGCCTTCCCTTTTAACTTGGCGCGGTTAGCAATGGTCATCACATAGTTACCGTGAATAGCTTCGAGGTGATAACCGTCTACACCATTTTCAGCTTGTAATTTCCAGTTACCGTTATAAGTATAAGTGGTGGCACCGGGTAAAATTTCCAGCCCCTCTTCCGATTGATCAACCAACAAATCAATCATTTGTTTTGCATCACGTAAAAATTCTGCCAGCGTGCAGGCATTATCATCCAGCACACCAAAAACGAAACCACGGTAACTTTCGATGTTACCAATTTTCTGGAGACCTAAATCGTCTTTACTGAAATCGTCACTGTAACCGACATTTCCTTTGCTTTCGCCACAATCCATTAGTGTGCCATCCGTACTAAAGGACCACATGTGGAAAGGGCATGTAAACGACCTTTTGTTACCACGAGCCGTATTAACAAGCTGCGCACCACGGTGAGTACATGCATTGATGAACCCATGGATTTCACCTTGTTTATCCCGAGTAATAATCACAGGTTGGCGACCCATATAGGTCGTAAAGAAGTCACCTTTTTCTTTGATTTGGCTCTCATGGCATAAGTACATCCAGTTTTTTTCAAAGATGTACTTCATTTCTAATTCAAAAATCTCTGGATCTGTAAACACTTTTCTATCTGAGCGATAAATACCATGTTCTTTATCGTCTATCAGGTAGCTTGCAAAATCAATATCACTCTGTTTGCCCATTTTTTATTCTCCTTATCTCACCATTTTTAATTTGGTTACATCATTAATTTTCTCAGCTTGCTTTGCTGCATGAGTTGGTAAACTATATCAATAAAACCCTATCCAACCATGACTTACATCATTTACTTAGCAAATTCTAAAAAATCAGAGTTTACTTATTTTTCATTTCGACGCCATTCTCCTTGTACTGCAAGGCTATCTTCACCCATACCCATAAACGGTACGACAACCCTTTCGAAACTCAGCACAGTATTTTCTATGTAAGCTCTTCTTAATACTCTACGGTAACAGTCAATATATCAAATTACAAATAACAAACTGGTACAGTATGTGCTTAATCCTAGCATCATATTATCCATGAAATAACTTTTGCCTCAAAAAAAACATCATCAGGCTTAACCCATTCATTATTTAATCAACCTGTTTATAAAGAGTTAACTAAATGATGATTTAACGCTCTGAAAAATTCATGTTACTGCCTTAATACTAAACCAATAAAAGGAAAATCCTATGAGAACAGCGATCTATTACGGCCCCCAAGATATTCGTTGTGGCGAGAAACCCGAACCCGAAATTAATGAATCTCATCAAGTTTTAGTGGAGGTTGATGCAACGTCAATTTGTGGTTCTGACTTACATGTATACCGTGGCGCTCTAGATGCCATGTTGGAACCGGGCCATTCACAAATAGGTCATGAATTAATAGCCCACGTTCGCGAAGTCGGCCGGGGCGTTGGTAAGTTTAAAGTCGGCGACCGAATTTCTATGGCTTATTCATGCTCTTGCGGTGAATGTTATATGTGCGAAGTCGGTCAAACTGCACATTGTGAAACCACCCAAAAAGCGGTGTATGGTTTCGGCGTACCCTTTGGTGACTTGAACGGCACACATACCGAAGCCCTTATTTTGCCCCACGCCGATGGCCATGCTATAAAAGTTCCTGATGCCCTTGATGATGCTTCTGCACTCACTTTGTCTTGCAATTTACCTTCCGCCATTATTGCGAATAAACTCGCTGATATTCAACCCGGTGAAAACGTTGCCATTATCGGTTGTGGCCCTACCGGCTTGCTGACCATGGATATCGCTCTCGGCAAATCAGCCGGTCAACTCGTTTGTATTGACCAGCTTGATTATCGCCTTAGCATTGCTGAAAAAAAAGGCGCAACTATAATCAATTCAAGTAATGAAAATTGGAAAGAACAAGCGTTAACCCATACTAACGGACGGGGTTTTGACAAAGTTATTGAGGTTGTTGGCTACCCGGAAACACTTCAAATGTGCCTGGATATCATTCGACCAGGCGGGACCATTGCGGCTATTGGTGTCTTTTGCGATCAGGATTTCAATCTGGTCTTGGCTGATGTGTTTTTACGAGATATAAGCCTTCACATGAATGGTTTTGCTAATGTGCAACCTTACATGTGGGAAGGCATTCGTTTAATGGAACGCGGTGTTATTAACCCATCTGAATATTTTTCTCACACCTATACACTCGACCATATCGATCAGGCGTTCAGCACGTTTTATGAAAAATCAGACCATGCACTTAAAATGTTTATTAAACCTTAACTAAGCACACTTAAACACACATAAAAAAACCCCTTCAAAAGGGGCTTTTTTATAATTAACGTCTAACTCTACACTTGAGGCTCATACTTTGAATGATCAAAGTTTTTATGAGATTCAATATTTTCAGGCACTAAACCAAACGCTGTTTGCTTACTTAAGTTTTGTGCATTTAACTCATCATATTTTATGTACCATGCTTTATGCATTTTATAAAACGGTATTTCTGGCCACAAATGATGGATTAGATGATAGTTTTGGTAAACCAATAAGGGTGTCAACAACCATTCCCAACCCATACGCATGGTTGTCGCCATGTATTTATCTTCTGTTTGACTAACCGTTGCAGGGTAATGAGGCAATATAACAAATACAATCGCGATCAATAGCAAGGTAATACGAGAAGGGATAAACCACAACATGAACAACTCGTAACCAAATCCAAAATACAAAGCAGCAACAAATAGTAGCGCTAATGATGAATAATAAGTAATCAACTGTACCATATGGCGTTGGATTACTTTACCCCCATGTTTTAAGAAATAGTAAATGTACCACCCATCAAAAAATGACCATCTAAACGGCACCTGCCACCAGGGAGATTCGTGCTCGAAAAGGTCGGGATCTTTTGGCCCATTGGTATAGATATGATGTTGATTGTGCACCCATCTTAAGGCCACCATGGGTGCATATGGAAATAAGAAAAATAACCCAATCGCACCGATTGTTTCATTGACAGGTTTTATACTAGAAAGAGAATGATGCGATGAATCATGAATCACACTAAATAAGCCATACGTTAAAAAACCGTTGATAATGGCTCCTTGCCACATGGGTAGAGATCCCTCTAACGCGTAGTACCAAACTGTCCCCAAGCCAGCCATAACGCCTATAAATAACAATACGGTAGGAATTGCTAGTGTGGGTGCTTGTCTAAGTGATTCAAAATATGCATCACTTGCAGATGTGTCTTGTGTACTCATAATGTCTCCTGTTTATTTAGCTTTTACTTCTTAGCACATAATTAAAACAAATATAAAAAAGACCGATAACTGTCATTATTTGACACCGCCATGTCATTTTGTGACAATGCTACAACCTAATCAATACGAGAAGCACTTGTGGCCCAGTCGATTATACTCCCTGTTAGCTATATACAAATAGCTATTCGGGAATTAGCTAATAAAGGCATTACTCCCGAACAAATTTTAGAGGGCACTGGCCTGAGCACTCACGCATTACAAGAAGACGATCATGTTACCCTCGATCAATTTATTACCTGCATCCTAAATACAAGAAAACTAAGCCATAACCCGGCTATTGGCCTCTTACTTGGCTCATTTTTACACCCGTCAACCCACGGACCAGTTGGCTGGGCTGCTATCAACAGCCCTACTTTATCAGACGCCATCAGTATTTTTCAGCGTTACAGTCAAATTCGTACACCCTTTATTTTGTATATCCCCCTTACCCAAGGCGAGCACTATATTATTCGTCTCACGCTGACCGATAACCTTAGAGCAGCACACACAATTTTTATTGAAGCCATGCTCATGTTATTACAACATGTTATCGAATTTATCCTGGGGCGACCGATGAGAGAGGCCAGTTTATACATGAACAGCTTCGCGCCAAGTTATGTTGACAGCTACCAACAGTATTTTCACTGCCCTATTTATTTCAATTCAGGCTACCTTGAGATTCGACTCCCCGTAGCATTAAAAAACACGCCAAACCCTAATGCAGACAAACACATGTACGAAATCGCATTAGAGCAATGCCAGGAAGCGTACCACCAGCTCCAGCGTGACATAAACCTGAGCACTGAAATTTATGATTACCTATCAGCCAACCTAAGTTACTCTCCAACACTTGAACAGACTGCGAAGCAATTTAGTCTGACACCCCGAACACTTATCCGGCGACTGAAAGATCAACAAACATCGTTTCAAAAAATAAAAGATGATGTCTACGCATTTCAGGCCAGCAGTTATTTACGCAGAAGCGCCATTACAATAGACACCTTATCGGTTATTTTTGGCTACAGTGACCCAGCAAACTTTAGGCGTAGTTTCAAGCGGTGGTTCGGCGTGACCCCTCAACAATATCGAGATCAACAAGTAAAACACTAAAATAAAACGCCAGCCGCCAAGTCATTATTTGTCTTCTTCAATTTTGCCAAGCCTGTACGCTAATTGAGGACGAGTCACCCCTAACTTTCTAGCCGCAGCAGACAAATTACCGTTTGACCTTTTAACGGCCTCTTTAAGAATCGTTTCTTCAATTTCAAACAAATTATTTTGAGTTTCAAAAAACATATCAACAAATTGCTTATGAATACCTTTTTTTAATGGTTTCAACTGACCACGCTCACTGACTGTTGCCTCAGATTTCTCATCAATATTCATCATCGCAAACAAATGTTCTAACTCAATATAACCCCCATTTTCGCAAAGCAAAACACCCCGCTCTATGACATTTTCAAGCTCACGAATATTTCCTGGCCATTCGTACCGCTCTAGTTGGACCATGGCATGATCAGTGACCCCCTTTACTTCTTTATGATATTTAACTTTATATTGATCAATGAAACTCTCAATTAATAAAGGGATATCTCCCTGCCTTTCTTTTAAACAGGGAATGGTAATAGGGTACACATTTAAGCGATAAAATAAGTCCCGCCTAAAATCACCTGATTCAACTTTGCAACCCAGAATTGCCATTACCCTTTATGAACCTGGCGGCACAGAAAAGCCATTATGGCTTTTATCATATGGGCATTTATGCAATGCCTGAGCTCGAAAGCTGGTTTCGGGTCCGTTACGCCGAAGCGGTACCTACTAAGCTGGATATGGGTAAAAGTTGTATCCGTTTTAAAAACCCCAAACACATTCCCTACAACTTAATTGGCGAGTTGGTCAGCAAAGTGAGCGTTGATGATTGGATATCGGTTTATCAAAGCCTCAAAAAATAGAACTTGTTCCACTTTTACTGTTCTACTCTATTAACGACTTAAATTGCGCTTCTGATAACACTTCTTCTTCCAGTAAAGCTTGTGCAACCTTGCTTATTTGCTCCCAGTATTGGTCAACTAATTGATCAGTTTTCAGGGTTGCTTCATCCAGCCACTCTTTGATTAATTTTTCAGTCTGAGATTGAAAGTAAACGTCTCCGCTCCATTCATGTAACACTGTGGTGTCTAAGTTGTAACTATCGGGATGCATTCCGTATTTGGCAACAGGATTCCAGGCAGACCACATGGCCTGCCTCAAATCACTGCTGGCACCGGTATCTAATCCTTCATCTCCGAACTGTTTTACCTGGGCCGCTCGACCAGCTAACGCTACACATGTCTGCGAGAACCAAAAAGCTTTCGTGTAATCAATTTCTTGTTCCCTGTTGTAGGCCACCATTCCTAAAGCTTGTTCTCTGGGCACAATACTTATTTGTTCAATTATTCTCTCTGGCATCAGAACTTTTGAGATAACCGCATGACCAGCCTCATGAAAGGCGGTTTCTGCCAGCATTTTTGCGCACTTATCAAGTGTCCGTTTAGCGCCATATTTAAGAATATTAATTTCTTCCAGTAACGTACTTTGACCAATTTTGCCAGTATTCTTACTTAGAGCCTGAAGCACTGTCTCCCGATGAACCTTCTCTAAATCTGCACCGCTCATACCAGCCGTTAGTGATACGATTAAATCAACATCTATAGCCTCTTCGTAAACGTCGTACTGCAAGAACTTTTCGATAAACCAGCGCCGGGCATTTTTATCCAGGAAAGGAACATGGACATGAAGATCAAGCCTTCCTGAACGTAATAATGCTTCATCAAGTTTATCCAGCCGATTGGTAGCCGCGACAATAAAAACCGCGCCTTTATTTGGCTATTTGCATTCTAAGGTTGGAAATCAGCTTTTCTGCCAAGGCAATGAAAAGGCTCAGTTGGTTGGAAGCTAAAGTATGAGGGGCTGCATTGTACGTTTTTCGGACCTTGAGACTATAAATTTCCCACCCTATTGATCAGTAGATTTACATTAAAATCATATACACACTGTGATGCCAATTCAAGATAAAGGCGCCATTGCTAGTAACTCACTCTCATACCTATAAACGACATCGTCCAGAGCAGACGTTACTGTATCAATTGGTCGAACGCCACTACCCAGAATTTCAGAAGCAGCTTTCACAAAAAGGGAAGTCGTTACCACTTCATGTGGTAAAAGAGTTTGAAGAGTTTCTTAGGTGTGGTCGGCTTGAGCATGGTTTTTTGCGTGTAGTTTGTGACGACTGCAAGCATGAGAAACTGCTGGCGTTCAGCTGCAAACGCAGGGGATTTTGCCCAAGTTGCGGTGCAAGAAGGATGGCAGAAAGTGCCAAGTTGTTAGTTGAAGATGTTCTTCACGGTTACCCTGTACGCCAATGGGTATTGTGTTTACCCATCCCGCTTCGTCTACTTCTAGCTAGGTATCCCAAACACTTAAGTAAAATCATGCAAATCATTCATCGTGCTATTTCTTGCGATATTGTGCATCGGGCTGGGTATCTTAAGAAGCAAGCAAACACAGGAGCGGTGACTTACATTCAGCGATTTGGTAGTGCACTGAATCTCAATATTCACTTTCACATGCTCTTTTTGGAAGGCGTTATCACTCAGGAGTGTGGACAGTCCAAATTCAAGTGCGTTAAAGCACCAAACCACAATGATATGGAAACCCTCGTGAATGTCATTAGCCATCGCATCGCGACCTACTTGGAGAAGGCCGGGCTCGTTCAACGGGATATGGACAACACATTTCTCGATTTACCCATGGATGACGAAGATAGTTTACTGCCCTTGCAAGCAGCCTCTGTCAATTACCGCATTGCTGTAGGACCAGATACAGGCAAAAAAGTCTTTGCCTTGCAAACCTTACCTGCCAAAGACGAACAACATTACGGTCAATTAGCTCAAATAAACGGTTTTAGCTTACACGCTGGGGTGTTTGCAGACAGCCATCAAACTGACAAACTGGAAAGGCTATGCAGATATATCTCAAGGCCAGCGTTAAGCGAGCAACGATTGAGTCTAACCGATTCAGGAAAAGTAAGATATCAACTGAAAACTCCCTATCAAGACGGTACCACACATGTCTTTTTTACTCCCTTGGATTTCATAGGCAAGCTCGCGGCACTGGTGCCAGTGCCGAGGCTAAACCTTACGAGGTTTTATGGCGTGTTTGCTCCCAATGCTAAGGTGCGTGCCGAGGTAACGGCTTCACAACGCGGTAAGAATAGCCCTCGCTTAGCAGAGCATCTGAAAGATTCAGATAAACCATACCATGCGCGAAGCATGTCGTGGGCACAAAGGTTAAAAAGAGTATTCAATATTGACATCACAGTCTGTGAGGCTTGTGAAAAAACCAACGTCAAAATTATTACTTGTATTACGGATCCGGCTGTTATCCATAAGATTTTGGCGCACCTTGACAAGCAGACTCTTCTTGAAGCAAAAAACGATTCTCTAATGCCGCCACTTCGAGCTCCACCAGCCACAGCCTCATTCAGTGACTACATCATTCAACGCGACTTCGATTTTGGCGCATGAAGCACAAAAAACAGACCATCACTTGAACATGCAACATGTTGAGGTAAGGGCTTTCACATATCTCATTGCGGATTTCAGTACCAAAGACCAGTTATATTGCGTCTATCTTGATGACAACTACTTCACTGATTCCTGAAAAGTACCCATTTGACACACGTGCAACTGGCCTTAAATACAGCTGACACAGTGGGTAGTACATCACGGCAAGATCATTATAAATTGAACTTTTAGCCTAAGTGACGATCAGATCGAGGTCTAATCACTTACTTGGTCACTTTGATGAGCCCGACTTTCCTGAAACATTTTGCCCCCATTTCTGATCCGCGTATTGAACGCTGTAAAAAACATAACTTACTCGACATCTTGTTACTGGCGATAAGTGCGGTAATGTCAGGCAGTGAAGGCTGGGAAGACATTGAGCAGTTTGGTCATATCAAGCTTGACTGGCTACGCAAATACCGGCCCTTTGAAGCAGGGATCCCACGTCACGATACCATTGCACGGGTGATTTGCCGATTAAAACCCGCTGAAATCGAGAAAGCCTTTCAAGCGTGGATATCCTCGCTTATTGAAGAAACAGGGTGTGGTGTGATTGCGATTGACGGTAAAACCGCCCGTCGTTCGTTTTCCACCAAAGAGAGAAACAACGCGCTGCATGCGGTCAGCGCCTGGAGTTGTCAGCATCAACTCGTGCTCGGGCAAGTGGCCGTCGATAACAAAACCAATGAAATCACTGCCATTCCTGAATTGCTGAGCATGTTGGAAATAGAAAACAGTATTATTACCTTGGATGCCATGGGATGTCAGCGTGAAATAGCCTTGCAAATTGTGAAGCAAAAAGCCGATTACATTTTGGCACTTAAAGGCAATCACTCAGGTATGCAGGCAGAGCTGGCGGCGTGGTGGCATAAAAGTGTGCGGGAGGGCTTATCAGACGAGGTGTACTCGACGCATACAGAAATCAATGCAGGCCATGGGCGCATTGAAACCAGAACCTGTCAGCAACTACTCATCCAGAAAAACTGGCTAACTAAACAGTATCAATGGAGCGGCCTAAAAAGCGTTATTCAAGTGACATCAAAAATACATGAAAAATCGACAAACACTGATAGCGTTGAAACACGCTGGTACGTGAGCTCTCTGGGTTTAAATGCAGAGCAAGCTTTAAATTGTGTACGCAGCCATTGGCAAGTCGAGAGTATGCATTGGGTGTTGGATATGACGTTCAGAGAAGACGAGTCAAGGATCCGTAAAGGACACGGCGCACTGGTCTTCAATGTCATGCGAAAAATAGCCATGGCCTTATTTAAACAAGATGAAACAAAAACAGCGAGTATGAAAGCCAAAAGGAAAATGGCTGCGCTGGATGATGATTACCGCTCAACCCTTTTAGAATCTGGGATTAAAATGCGCTAGCCGTGGGTAGTACATAGCGTTAATATTTCTTATACTCGTACATAGCGTTAATATTTCTTATACTCGGTGTTTTACCGTCAATCTGACATTCCAGAGATCCCAGAATTGTGCTGGATGCTCAATTGTATGGCTGCGAAAGGCTTAATGAATCGTGCTCACGCCTATAAGGCGGCCGTTGCCGCCAACCAAGAGGCGGGTGAAGATACGGATTACGGCGTGACCATGGGTTTGTATAGCTACCCTGTGCTGATGGCAGCTGATATTTTGATGTTTAACGCCAACAAAGTACCTGTCGGCAAAGATCAAATTCAACACGTCGAGATGGCTCGCGATATCGCGGCGCGTTTTAATCATCACTATGGCCAGCACTTTGTGGCTCCTGAAGCCGTAGTTGATGACAAGGTGGCGGTGTTGCAAGGCCTCGATGGTCGTAAAATGAGTAAGAGCTACGGCAATACCATTCCCCTGTTCTTGACCGAAAAACAACTGAAAAAACACATCAACAAAATTAAAACCAACTTGCTGGAGCCCGGAGAGCCGAAAGATCCCGATAGCTCCACGGTGTTTCAAATTTGGCAGGCTTTTGCCAGTGAGCAACAAACCGTCGATATGCGTCAGGCATTTGCCGATGGCATCGCTTGGGGTGAAGCCAAGAAGCAATTGTTTGAGTTGGTTAACGGAGAGCTGGCGGAGGCTCGAGAGCGCTATAACGAGCTGTTGGCCAATCCTGCAGCGATTGAAGAAAAACTGCAGCAAGGCGCTGAAAAAGCGCGTTCTTTCAGTTCGCCTTTGTTGGCCAAGTGCAGAAAATCAGTGGGTATTCGCCCGATAGGCTAAGCTCCCGCCATGCTAGGAGCCTCAGTGCTCCGGTCGTGCTAGGCGAGTTGGCGCAGGGCCTTTTTGGTATTCCCGATCAGCCCCTCGACGAGGGGTTTTATCCCTTCTCTTATACAGAATGTTGTACTTCGAGATCGCCAGGAGGGCGCGATAGTGTTGGATCGGGGGTTTCTTCGTTCCTGCCTCTATCGTTTTGACCTGGCGCCTCTTGTCGTCATTCACCTCTGCTTCTAGCGGCCACTAACGTCTGATTATCAGTAACGGTGAACGGCCGCGCAACAAACTCTACTCTCGCAATCCATCGTCGTTGGCAAACCTCTGGCACAAGGACTAGGCTTTCTTTGATTGTCTGCCAAATTGCCCATCAATAATTCTCAACTTGGCCGATATCCCTATAGTCATGTTGCAATTGGTGAGTGATTCATGGAGTCGAATGTCAAGCTGTTGGTCGTGTCTGGTGTGGTTACCCTGTACGCCAATGGGTATTGAGTTTACCCATCCCGCTTCGTCTACTTCTAGCTAGGTATCCCAAACACTTAAGTAAAATCATGCAAATCATTCATCGTGCTATTTCTTGCGATATTGTGCATCGGGCTGGGTATCTTAAGAAGCAAGCAAACACAGGAGCGGTGACTTACATTCAGCGATTTGGTAGTGCACTGAATCTCAATATTCACTTTCACATGCTCTTTTTGGAAGGCGTTATCACTCAGGAGTGTGGACAGTCCAAATTCAAGTGCGTTAAAGCACCAAACCACAATGATATGGAAACCCTCGTGAATGTCATTAGCCATCGCATCGCGACCTACTTGGAGAAGGCCGGGCTCGTTCAACGGGATATGGACAACACATTTCTCGATTTACCCATGGATGACGAAGATAGTTTACTGCCCTTGCAAGCAGCCTCTGTCAATTACCGCATTGCTGTAGGACCAGATACAGGCAAAAAAGTCTTTGCCTTGCAAACCTTACCTGCCAAAGACGAACAACATTACGGTCAATTAGCTCAAATAAACGGTTTTAGCTTACACGCTGGGGTGTTTGCAGACAGCCATCAAACTGACAAACTGGAAAGGCTATGCAGATATATCTCAAGGCCAGCGTTAAGCGAGCAACGATTGAGTCTAACCGATTCAGGAAAAGTAAGATATCAACTGAAAACTCCCTATCAAGACGGTACCACACATGTCTTTTTTACTCCCTTGGATTTCATAGGCAAGCTCGCGGCACTGGTGCCAGTGCCGAGGCTAAACCTTACGAGGTTTTATGGCGTGTTTGCTCCCAATGCTAAGGTGCGTGCCGAGGTAACGGCTTCACAACGCGGTAAGAATAGCCCTCGCTTAGCAGAGCATCTGAAAGATTCAGATAAACCATACCATGCGCGAAGCATGTCGTGGGCACAAAGGTTAAAAAGAGTATTCAATATTGACATCACAGTCTGTGAGGCTTGTGAAAAAACCAACGTCAAAATTATTACTTGTATTACGGATCCGGCTGTTATCCATAAGATTTTGGCGCACCTTGACAAGCAGACTCTTCTTGAAGCAAAAAACGATTCTCTAATGCCGCCACTTCGAGCTCCACCAGCCACAGCCTCATTCAGTGACTACATCATTCAACGCGACTTCGATTTTGGCGCATGAAGCACAAAAAACAGACCATCACTTGAACATGCAACATGTTGAGGTAAGGGCTTTCACATATCTCATTGCGGATTTCAGTACCAAAGACCAGTTATATTGCGTCTATCTTGATGACAACTACTTCACTGATTCCTGAAAAGTACCCATTTGACACACGTGCAACTGGCCTTAAATACAGCTGACACAGTGGGTAGTACATAGCGTTAATATTTCTTATACTCTGGGTAGTACATAGCGTTAATATTTCTTATACTCTAATAGCCAGATAGTCAGAAGCAATCCTTTTGCCTGCACGCTTGTTTTATTTAAACAAAAAAGTAAAGGCCGTCACGCTCGTAACACTGATGGTTCGCTCAAGCGCTCAGGACATTCAAAAAAACATGCTCAGGGTGCAAAAGATCCTTGGCTATTGGCAACATCGCTCTCTTCTCATCGGCAGTTATCAAAACAAGTGGTCGGTATTTATCGACAGCGGATGCAAATTGAAGAAGGGTTTAGGGACATGAAAAGCACCAAGTTCGGGCTTGGCTATGAACAAAACAAAAGTATTAAAAAGCAACGTCTTACAATATTGATATTGCTGACAACATTAGCGTCACTGGTTGCTATATTACTGGGTATGGTGCTTGTTTCTTCGAACAAACATCGCCAATTCCAAGCGAATACCGAAACCAGAAGCGTGCTATCATTCCACTACCTTGGCCTTAGAGCTATTGCTTGCCGAATAAGGTTTACCATGCGACAGTGGAAAGCTGCACTCAAATGGTACAGCTCCATAGTAGACAGTGCATGGGCCGGAAGCACATGGAATTAAATTCGTGGGGATCCCTCAGGGTCTGTACCCAGTTTGAGCTGAAGGGGCGATACTATGATTTCAGACACACCTTTGCTTCTAAAATTTACGCTGCTACTGGTGACATCAAACTAGTTGCTGACTTAATTGGCGATTCGGTGACAACTGCCGCTGAATACTATGCAAACAATATTATTGACGAAAACAGAAAAGCTCTAAAAGTCATTGATTAGCGCATATTTGTTAAAAAGAAAGCGTTATGTACCCGAATGTATGCATCAAACGTACTTTTTAGTAGAATGCCGAAAGATTTGATGTAGTAGAAGTTTGAATGCCTAGTAAAGTTGTATCTCTCGCAGAATACCGGGAACGATTAAAAAAAGAAGAGACTAGAGTTGCATGGGCTAATTTTCCACCAGTTTTCACCTTTTGTCCTCTTGGTTCGGCTAAGGAGCATGAAAGGTATGAGGATGCAAAGAAAAATGGCAGCAATGACGCAGCATTGCAACTAGTTAAAGATATTGTTCCTAAAGAAAAAATTGCAGAACTACGAGCTATTGTTCAGGAAAGTAATGCCTTGATACTCCCTGTTCATGCTATCGAAGAGTTTGGCACCAATAAAATTCCAGCGGCTCTAGCTTATTATTTAGCCGTAACTCTAAAGCTTGAATTGTGCGATGATATCGTTCAAGCGAATAAGCCACAGAGAACAGGTAAAGGTGCATTTTATCGTCTGTCTCAATATCCTTTCTTCGATGGGGCTGTACAGCAAGGTCGTAATTATGTTATCTTGGACGATACTTTATCAATGGGTGGAACTTTAGCTTCACTTAGAGGTTACATAGAGAATAAGGGTGGTCACGTTATATTGGCAGTTGCCTTGACGGGACACGAAGGAGCTGCTTCACTTAACATTAAAGAAGCGATGCTCAAAGCAATACAAAACAAGCACGGAGACGAACTTGATGAATGGTGGAAGAGTGAAGTTGGCTTTGGTGTGGACAAACTCACACAAGGTGAAGCAGGACACCTCAAGAAAGCCCCAAGCGTTGAAGAAATTCGAAATAGAATCCTTGCGGACAGACCTGAAGAATAGTTTTTCAGATTTTGCACAACTCGACTCTGAGTTAGCAGAAGCTTAATAGAGTTATGTTTATCTAAAGCCCACTTTTGCACGTGGGCTTTTTTGTATTAAAAATATACATAACAAGTAAGGATTAAGATGCTGTAAAGCCAACACTGAATCCCTAGTGTTGAACAAGCCCGAAACTCATTCCTGTCCAGAAACGAGCTACAGCGAGCGTCGTTTGTTCGCTCGTAACTCCATGTCATGTGAGATATTAACCTAATCATCAAGACTGTAAGCTCAGGTTTGAGCTAACTTTAGGGCATTATTGGTTCTTTAGCTTTCTGATTAGCTTCAAATAAATCATCTCACTTGGGATGGCTAAGCATGGTGAAATTATTTTACGAAAAAATGTATACTTCAATGGCGTCCCCACGAGGACTCGAACCTCGATTAGCGGCTTAGGAGGCCACGGTTTTATCCGGTTAAACTATAGGGACCAAGAATCAAAGCTATTGTATTCACTTAGTGAGTCATTGTTAAGAGCTTCAACTACATCATTTCTACTTTGAGTTGAGATCTGTAGCTTGACACTCTCAAGCTCTAAGACTTCTTTTGGAGTTAGCGGGGTGAAATCGAAAAAACGCACGGCCCCTTAAAAGGTGATAAGTTTCGCATAGCATGTATGCTTACCAAGTTTTCTATCCCTAATGAAGTCTTATCCAACATGTAATCTTCCCCCCACAAGTGATGTGGGGGAGTTATCTATAGTTACCCAAGAGTAGATTGCAGAGTTACGAATGTTCCTCCTCGTTACGAACAAGTAGCTCTCTTTCAAACTCAGTCACACTCATTGTGACAAACTGCAAGTGGTGGGAAGTATCGATAGCAACCCAATCCTTCAAGTTACCCTTCATTTTTCGGTTAGCGCAGTCGTCTATGCGGCCGTCACCCCAGCTGAATGGAGGAAGTAAATAGTGCCCCGAATCAATCACAGCCTGAGAAAGGTCGTACATCTGCGCACCTTTGTTACCATGCATTCGAGAATGCCCTCGCGCAACAAAATAGTTGTCTGGTATCGTATAACGAATTTTACCATTCGCGTGTGGAGTTCTAATTTCGGCAGAGTTTGGATTCACCACTCCATAGTCGGAAAACCCTATATCCATAGAGTCCCGAAGACTTTTCCATGCCACATACTCTCTTCTTAAAATCACCTCGTTTGTATCCGGCTCTGGAACCATATCGGTTATAAATGAAGTCAGCGAGCAACCTGACATTGAAATGTGATCAAACTGAAATGGCAGCAATAATCTATTCGCCATCTCTACTTTCTCACAAATATCAACTACGGAAGTATTGGAGACATCCCCTAAATCCAGAATCACGTTGCATTTTTTTGGATTTAATTGCAAAGTTTCTAATATCTCAGTTACTACTTCCTCAAAGTGTTCCCCGTCATACATATCCTCAAATGCGTATGATTCAAGGCGAAGACAAAACGAATCAGATCGAAGTCTAATCGCTTCAAGGGCTTTTACGTACTCGATATCTTCCCATCTGTCATATCCGACTACGGTCGTGACTCTTGCGCCCCGTGAAACCAGATAATTATAGGAAAAGTTCAGTATATGCTCGCCACTTTCGATTGTTGAATCAGGCGACCATTTGAAAATATCGATCATAAGAGGCTGACTTCCTCGTACAGCCGAAATCTTACCCAAAGTGTCAGTCAAATATAACCGCTTTGGCATCGGCATGGATGACGAAGATAGTTTACTGCCCTTGCAAGCAGCCTCTGTCAATTACCGCATTGCTGTAGGACCAGATACAGGCAAAAAAGTCTTTGCCTTGCAAACCTTACCTGCCAAAGACGAACAACATTACGGTCAATTAGCTCAAATAAACGGTTTTAGCTTACACGCTGGGGTGTTTGCAGACAGCCATCAAACTGACAAACTGGAAAGGCTATGCAGATATATCTCAAGGCCAGCGTTAAGCGAGCAACGATTGAGTCTAACCGATTCAGGAAAAGTAAGATATCAACTGAAAACTCCCTATCAAGACGGTACCACACATGTCTTTTTTACTCCCTTGGATTTCATAGGCAAGCTCGCGGCACTGGTGCCAGTGCCGAGGCTAAACCTTACGAGGTTTTATGGCGTGTTTGCTCCCAATGCTAAGGTGCGTGCCGAGGTAACGGCTTCACAACGCGGTAAGAATAGCCCTCGCTTAGCAGAGCATCTGAAAGATTCAGATAAACCATACCATGCGCGAAGCATGTCGTGGGCACAAAGGTTAAAAAGAGTATTCAATATTGACATCACAGTCTGTGAGGCTTGTGAAAAAACCAACGTCAAAATTATTACTTGTATTACGGATCCGGCTGTTATCCATAAGATTTTGGCGCACCTTGACAAGCAGACTCTTCTTGAAGCAAAAAACGATTCTCTAATGCCGCCACTTCGAGCTCCACCAGCCACAGCCTCATTCAGTGACTACATCATTCAACGCGACTTCGATTTTGGCGCATGAAGCACAAAAAACAGACCATCACTTGAACATGCAACATGTTGAGGTAAGGGCTTTCACATATCTCATTGCGGATTTCAGTACCAAAGACCAGTTATATTGCGTCTATCTTGATGACAACTACTTCACTGATTCCTGAAAAGTACCCATTTGACACACGTGCAACTGGCCTTAAATACAGCTGACACAGTGGGTAGTACATAGCGTTAATATTTCTTATACTCAAACAAGCCGAAATTACCCTTGTCGACCGCAGTCGAACTCATATTTGGAAGCCGCTATTACACGAAGTGGCCGCTGGCGTAATTGATAAACATTCAGACGGTGTGGACTACGCTATTCACGCTGCAACTCACCACTACCGCTTCCAATTAGGTGAAATGTGCTCGCTTAACGCGCAGGCGCAAACTATAACCTTGTCGCCTTTAATCGATGAGGAAGGGACACAGGTTTTGCCTGAGCGCGAGATTCATTACGACCAGTTAGTGCTGGCGGTTGGCAGCGTGAGTAACGACTTCGGTACGCCAGGGGTTGCTGAGCATTGCTACTTTCTCGACTCGTTAAAGCAAGCTGAACGCTTTCACCGAGCGCTTCTTAATCAGCTTATCCGCATTAATCAGCAAGAAGACAAAGACGCCAGAATTGATGTCGCCATCGTCGGGGCAGGAGCAACAGGTACTGAGCTCGCCGCTCAACTTCACCATGTGGCTAATTTGTCTAAGGCTTACGGAATGCCAGATATGTCGGCTTCTCGTCTTAAAATTACTATTGTGGAAGCCGGAGAGCGTATATTGCCTGCGCTACCTGAGCGTATAGCAAACTCTGCAAGAAAAGCGCTGCATAAGTTGGGCGTAGACATTAAAGAGCAAACCATGGTGGCAGAAGCCGACGCGACAGGGTTGATCACCAAAGGCGGTGGCCGGATTGACGCTGATTTAATGGTGTGGGCTGCAGGGGTAAAAGCACCTGACTTCATAACAAAGCTAGAACTTTTTGAAACGAACAGAGCCAACCAAATTCTTGTTGATAAGCAGCTTCGCAGCACTACGCACAAAAATATCTGGGTATTAGGTGACTGCTGTGGCTTCCAGCAGGAAAATGGAAAGTGGGTGCCACCTCGGGCGCAATCTGCTCACCAAATGGCTGACATCGTTGCGCACAATATAACGTCGTTATTTACCCAAAAAGGTACAAAGGACTTCACTTACAAAGACTATGGTTCGCTGGTTCACTTGAGTGAATACAGCACTGTTGGAAGCTTAATGGGATCACTGTCAAACAGCAGTATGTTCATTGAAGGGCGTCTAGCTAAGTTGGTTTACGTTTCTTTGTATAATATGCACCAGTTTGCAGTACACGGAAAAATTAAAGGTGCTCTAAAGCTCCTTGTGAAGAAGTTAAGTCAGGCCATCAGCCCTAAGCTGAAGCTTCACTAACCACATGTAAAAAAAGCCCCATGTTTGGGGCTTTCTTAAATCATAAATTTAGTTCGCTGGGACTAAATGTAAATAGCTATTGTTTCACGCCTTCAACGTGAAGCTCTAATTCTACCGTTTGCGACGCTGGGCCTAAATCATAGTCGATGCCATAATCTTTAAGTGCAATCGTCGTTGTGCCCATAAAGCCTGCACGATAGCCGCCCCATGGGTCTTTGCCTTCGCCAATCTTTTTGGCTTCAATTGTAATAGGCTTTGTTACACCATGAAGCGTGAAGTCACCCATTACATCCATCATGCCATTGCCTTTATCGACAATTTTTGTGCTGACAAACTTCGCCTCTGGAAAGTCGTCAACGTTTAAGAAATCGTCGCTTTTAAGGTGCTTGTCACGCTCTGCGTGGTTTGAGTCGATACTGTCGGTATCGATAGTCACCATAATTTTTGCTGCACCAGGTGCTGCGTCGTCGTAACTAAAAGTACCTTTAAAATCGTTGAAGCGACCAGTAAGCCACGAGTAGCCCAAGTGTTGAATTTTAAAGTTGATAGACGCGTGGGCGCCTTTGCTATCAATCACATAATCTGCGGCGTTAGCGGTGCTTAAAGACAGCGCAGCGGCCAGGGCAAGTGTTAACTTCTTCATCATTTCTCCTTTCTTCTCAATATCATCGAAGCCGTAACATCTGCTTCAGTGTGTCATCGTTACTAATAAAGTGGTGTTTCAGCGCAGCCAGCGCGTGAATGATTGCCAATACAATCACTGACCACGCAATATAAAAATGGGCCTCTCCTGCAATGTCTTCTTGATTTTCAAAGAACTCGCCCATTGCAGGTACAGAAAACCAATTAAATACGTCGATGCTTCTTCCATCGGCCGTTGAAATTAAATAGCCGCTCGCGAATAGCATGATAATCAAGGTGTACAGAAGCCCATGACCTATGCGACTTAACCTTTTTTCTAACGGGGTGCCATGTGACGGCGGCCGTGAAGTAACAACGCGCGTGACTAAGCGAATAACAGTGATGGCAAGCAAAATTAATCCAACACTCTTGTGCCAATGCGGTGCCGTCTTATACCAGTCGCTGTAGTATGTGAGGTCGACCATCCACAGCCCTGAAGCAAACATGCCGACAATGGCAATGGCAGATATCCAATGCAAAATAACTATAGGTCTGGACCATCTTGGTTTCATATCACTTCCGTTATTACTTACAATCAGGTTGGTTAGACCTTCAGTTAATCGCGTTATCTCAACCGCTAGATGACTGCTGAAAAAACACCTTATGGATCAGTTGAATCTAGTGTATTTCTAATTACGTTGGCTAAACATCACATTTAATGGGAGTGTTCGTTCTTGTTTTTAGAACGAATGTACAGCAAACAACCCACCAAACCTGAGTCGCGACACGGTTAGTTTTCGAAGGCGCGTCGTTTAATGGTCGATAAAATGCGCTAAACACCTCTATTAAACGCGCTAAATACTCTTATAGTTTAAATAGGCAGTAACAAAAGTGACTGCTTTGCTTCAATGTTGTTTAGTTCAGTAGAGGTTGTACGCTTTGCGCGTTTCGTACGTTTTGTTGGCCGTTATTCTGCCAGCGTTATTTTCATCACTAGTATCCGTCTCCGTATTGGGAGAGGGAAGAAGTGTGCAAAATATTGCGGGGCAGTCGAACAGTGCAAATACGCTCTCAACCCTCATTAGCGAATGGGAAAGCTCCGCTTTTGAAGTATCTGACGACGACATTGATGATGGCATTTCGTTTGTCGACATCACCAGCGGCTTGGAAAAATACCGGTTTTCGGCTGGAAAAACGATTGATGCAAAAGCCTTTACTAGGCAGCGCGATAACATTATTCGAGGGCCACCTTCTTTCACTTAATCATTAAAAAACTGAATTTTTTATTTTTGATTAGGAGAAAGGTATGCACGCCTTAAATCTATATAAAACCGAAGCTATCGATACATTGGCATGGCCGGTTGTTGAAAACACCATTACTGTAAAATCATCTGCTATGGCGGTCTTCACTGACTTTAAGCAGCACTTACCACACGTTATTGATGCTCGAACTCCAGCGACGAAAATAGAGTCGATTATGCGTCAGTCTCATGTTCGTATGATGCTGGTGGTAAACAGTGAGAACCGTTTCATTGGTATTGTGACCAGTCACGATGTTTAGCAATATGATTCAGCGCCAAGTTGCGCGCTGTCTTGAGCATGTAAGTACGCTCGTACTGTATTTCTTGTTTTAATTCGGCCTCGTAGCTTTTTATGAAAGCTTCTTGAACGATATCTTCAATGTCGTCGGCGCCAACAATAGAACCTACCGCACGCATTAATTTCGAGCGGTATTTTAAAAAGGTTTCAGCTACTGTCGACTTTCTCGTCATAATTTTAAAATGTTTGTGTTTCGATTTGCTTACAACGGCATTCATAATGCCATGTTTTGGTTTTTTTTCACGTTTTTATCGGCGGCTATTACGCAAACATAGGCCGAAAATATATAAGGGGGCCTAAGCCCCCTTGCTATTACTTAGAAAGTGTAAACACCTCTTAGGTAATAGAACCCACCGTTAATACCGATAGGTGATGTTGTCGGATACGCTGAGCCGGCAATCTGTGCATAGGTGATACCACCTGCATCAGTATTGTTTTCGTCAGGGTATTCATCAAACGCGTTCTTCGCACCTACAGTTACTGTGAACTCTTCAGTAAAGTTATATGCCACTTCAAAGTCGAACGTAATTTCAGAACCTACTTTGTCAATTGGCAATGCAGAATCTAGGTGATCTTCGAAGATGCTACCGTAGTAGTTCATTCGCGCAAGGAAACGCCAGTCGCCATTAGTGTGGTTGGCCGTTGCACTGTAACGTACTGCTGGAAGGTTGTCTTCTAGCATGCGAATACGGAAGTCAGAGATATTATCCGACGCGCGGTCAACTTCTGTCGATGTCCAGTTATATGCAAGTGAGAACTTGGTTTCACCGCCCATCATATCCATCGAATAGTTTGCTACAACATCAACACCTTCGGTTGTAGTGTCAAAATCGTTGGTGAAGAAGCTGATTTCAGAGAAGCTAGATGCATCGCTGATACCTTGAGCAAGTAGCGTTGCAATATCTTCTTCAGTCAGAGCAATACCCGACGCTGTACTAATACGGTCAGTTAGCTCAATGTTGTAGTAGTCAGCGGTAATGAACAGGCCATTATCGAAGTCAGCAACAACACCGAATGTGATGCTCTCAGACTCTTCAGGTGTTAACTGCTCACCACCTTTAAGTTGAGATACGGGATCCGTTGGAGGAAGCGTTGCACGGTCAATCAACTGGCCGCCAGTACCGAATGCTGTAGTAACGTTACGTACGTTGCTTTGGCCAAGTGTTGGTGCTTTGAAGCCTGTAGAGAACGCACCACGGAACGCGATGTTTTCAAGGGCCTGCCAGCGGAATGCAATTTTACCTTTTGTGGTGTCACCAAAGTCAGAGAAATCTTCATAACGCAATGCACCAGCAAGCATGAAGTTTTCAGTGATATAGGCTTCTGCATCGATGTAAAGCGCAATGTTGTTGCGCGACACACGGCCTTGACTATTGGCCGCTAAGCCAGGGAAACCATTTGAGCCAATGCCAAAACCTTGTGTCGCCAACGGACCTATTTCATAAGATGCAGTATCGCCTGCAAAGCTTTCGTAACTTTCGTTTCTATACTGGAAACCTGTTGCAACGAATAGCGGTTCGTACAAACCAATATCGAACGGTTTTGTAAAATCAATATCAAGCGTTTGTTCAGATTGCGTGTATCGACCAGGGCTGAACTCAAACGGTGTATCTGGACCTAACGACGGGTTGATAGTGTTGCTAATAGCAAAATCAACTTCGTTTTGGCCTAAGTTTAAGCTCACGTCATAGGTGATATCATTGTCTAGCTCGCCTCGTGTACCGAATACCAACGACATGTCAGTTACTGTACCACCAAAACGTGGTGTGAAACCGCCAGGTAGAATTTCGTTAAATGCGAAACAGTCAGGATTATTCTGAACTTCGTTAATGTAACGCGGGTTTTCTAAAACGTTGTCCCCTACTACGATATCTGTTGGACAGTTACCCGACATATCGCCTGTTAAGTCGCCAACAAGCAATAGTTGTTCGCCTGCTTCGTTTGTACCACCGTCGTTTACACCGCCACGGTTGTGAGGGTTACGAAAATAGAAACCACCTTCAACTTCACGCTCGGCAAAGTTACCAAACATGTAAGCTTCCGCTGTGTTAGATAGCTCTAACCCTAGGTTAGCGAATAGCTTGATGTCGTGCTTGATTTCAGGAGAACCCCAGATTTGCGCAGGGTCAGCAACAAACGTGTTGCCCGCGTCAATCAGACCAGCAGCATCTGCACGCTGAACACTACGCGACGTATCGTCTGCTGTACGGTATTCCGCAGATAAATTAACAAAACCTTTGTCAGATAGTGGTAGGCCAATGTTACCCGCCATCTGAATCATGTCGCCGTCGCCTTCGTAATATGAGCCATAGCGAGCTTCAAATGAACCGCCTTCAGACGCATCATTTAGCACGAAGTTGATTACACCAGCGATAGCATCAGAACCGTACTGAGCCGCTGCACCGTCACGTAGTACTTCTACTTGCTTTAATGCTGCTGCTGGAATAACTGAAATATCAGGGCCTTGAGCACCATCAGACAAACCACCACCTAAGAATGTAATTACCGCAGAACGGTGGCGACGTTTACCATTTACCAATACCAACGTGTGGTCCGACGCCATACCGCGAAGGTTAGCTGGACGAACTAGTGTTGATGCATCGTTGATTGGCTGGTCGTTAACGTTGAACGAAGGAACAACGGTTTGCATCATAGATACCATATCAGTGGCACCCTGCTGCTTAAACTCTTCGTCTGAAATAATGTCAATTGGTACTGCTGAATCAGCAACTGAACGAGGCGCTGCACGAGAGCCTACTACCGCTATTTGCTCATAATCTTCAGCTTTAGCACTGTCTTCTGCTTCTTGCGCGTAGACTGGTGCCGTAGCCATTACTGAAAACGCAGCTGATGCAGCTAGTACGCCGCGCACGTTTTTGGTCAATAAAGACAAGGATGTATTCATGGTGGTTTCCCGAATTTTCTCTTCTACCTTGCTTGTTTTTTTGTGTGCCAAACATAGGTTGAGAGTGGTTGTTATTTTGTACCTTCAACACTGACTGATACGTCGTCAGTTGACTTTTTATAGAACGCAAGATGTTAAAAAACAAACCTTTTTCGATAAAATAAAAATATTTTTTCATTGCATAGAGGATTTGTATTTGTGACCTGTCTATATAGTTTTTACGGGAATTTATGTGCGGTATTTTCGGGGCGTTTTAACCAAAAAAGCCGACTAAAAGCCGGCTTTTCAATCAAGTAATTAGAACTTCATTTATTCTGCTTCTTTGTACTTTGCAGCGGTTTCTTTAATAAGAGGTTGAAGTTCATTTTGCTGGAACATTTCGATAATAATATCGCAACCACCAACAAGCTCACCTTCTACCCACAACTGTGGAAACGTAGGCCAATTAGCGATTGATAAAACGCACAACAAAGTCCGCCCTATCGTATGGGTGGGTTTAGGCCTGGCAGCGTTTCAGCAACTGGTGGGTATCAACGTGGTATTTTACTATGGCGCAGTACTTTGGCAGGCAGTCGGATTTTCCGAATCAGATGCTTTGTTAATAAACGTACTGAGCGGTGCTATTAGTATTGCTGCCTGTATTATTACCTTGCTGGTGATCGACAAAATTGGCCGAAAGCCACTGCTTAAGTGGGGCTCCATCGGCATGACAGTCACCCTTGGGATTATGGTTGTAGCGTTCTTAAACGCCTCTCAAGGACCGGACGGCAAGCTGATCCTCGGAGACTGGGGTACAACAGCTCTGGTAGCGGCAAACCTTTACGTGTTCTTCTTTAACATGTCCTGGGGACCGGTAATGTGGGTTATGCTGGGCGAAATGTTCCCCAACCAAATCCGTGGTTCAGGCCTTGCAGTGAGTGGCTTGGTGCAGTGGACTGCTAACTTTATCATTACCATTACCTTCCCGATACTGCTTGCCGGTATTGGTTTAGGTGGCGCATATGGCATTTATGCCATCTTCGCGTTCCTTTCGGTTATCTTTGTTGTGAAGTTTATCAACGAAACCAAAGGCAAAGAACTGGAACAAATGCAGGGATAGCAGTACCCACTCCCGCACTGTTTACAATTACAATAATCAGTGTTGCCAGCGCTTCTGCGCTGGCTTTTTTATGTCTGCCTATCTCTGCAAGCAGAATAGCCAATATCAGAGAGCGATATAGCTCTAAACTGATAATGGTCACTGGACTAAACCGCTCCGCGGTAGTAGTGCCGCCCCCACCTCATTAATTATATTCTGATCTCGTTCTCCGCTTCTAAGCTGAAGGAAGGGCAATGTCGCCCTGAATTCACTCAGGAGTGAAACCATGAGTTACTTTGAAGGATCCAACCCCATACGCCAACGCATGATTGAAGATATGACCATGCGTAGGCTCAGTCCTAAAACGCAAATAGGCTACATCAGAGGCGTGAAGAAACTCGCTACCTTTTTGAAACGCTCGCCAGAGGATGCCACGGCTGAAGAATTGCGCCAATTCCAACTCGCATTGGCCGAGCAAGGTACATCTAACATCACCATCAATGCCACGTTATCGGGTTTAACGTTCTTATTCCATAAGTCCTTGAATCGACCTGATGTGATGCTCAAAGTCAGCACCGTGCCGGTGCCAAGGAAGTTGCCGACGGTCTTGAGTAAAGAGGAAGTCAAGCAACTGATTGATGCCACACATAGCATCAAATACAAAGCTGCCTTCTCGGTCGCTTATGGGGCGGGGTTGCGGATTGGCGAAGTGGCGATGTTGAAAGTGACGGATATCGACAGTTCTCGCATGCTATTGCGCGTTGAGCAAGGTAAAGGGAAGAAAGACAGAATGGCAATGTTATCGCCAATGCTGTTGAGTACACTTCGCCAATGGTACAAACATGCCAAAGCGCATCACCTAATGCTACCGGGAGGGTGGTTGTTCCCAGGGCAGAATCCGTTAAACCCTATTGGCACCCGCCAACTCAGTCGGGCCTGCCAATCTGCGTGTCTGGATGCAGGACTGAATAAAAAAGTCTCCATGCACACCTTACGGCACAGTTTCGCCACGCACTTACTGGAAGATAAAGTCGATATTCGTATCATTCAAACGCTGTTGGGGCATAGTAAACTGGAAACCACTGCGCTGTATGCACAAGTCGCCAGTAAACTCTTGCGTGAGGTGGTGAGTCCGTTAGATACACTGGCATTGTGAGCGTGACGTTATGTCGAGTTGTTCACGGCCACCGCTTGAGGTGGCGGATGTGTTTCGTCTGTCTGGTACGCAGTATAAAAGCGCTCAGCATAGGCATTTAAGCTTAGCGCAACTGAAAGTGATGTCAGCCATTGAGCGTTGTCGAAGTGCCCAATTAGGTGCTCATCACCTGCACTGCGAACACTGTCATACCGATGCCATCGCATATAACTCCTGCCGTAATCGTCACTGTCCGAAGTGCCAGGGGTCAAGCGCCAAACGCTGGTTTGCAGCCAGAGAGCAGCAGTTGTTACCCGTAGAGTACTACCATGTGGTGTTTACCTTACCTGGTGAGGTAGCACAACTGGCCTTTTACAATAAAGCACAGATGTATCAGTTGTTGTTTAAAGCCGCATCACAAACGCTACTGACCATTGCCGGTGATACGCGACACTTAGGCGCTGAGGTTGGCACCACTATGGTGTTGCATACGTGGGGCTCCTCGATGATGCATCATCCTCATGTGCATTGCATTGTGCCCGGTGGCGGGCTGGATAAGGCTAAGCAATGGAAAGCGTGTAAAAAGGGCTTCTTCTTGCCGGTCAGAGTGTTATCACGCTTGTTCCGCCGTTTGTATATGCAAGGCGTACGTGAGTTATACGAATCGACGCAGTTACTGTGCTTCGGGGAGTTGACGCAGACCAGTGGCTTTGAACACGCCGGGCACTTTATGGCATGGTGCAAACAGCAACAATCCATGGAATGGGTGGTGTATGCCAAACCGCCGTTTGCAGGACCACAAGCGGTGCTGAAGTACCTGTCGCGTTATACGCATCGTGTAGCGATTGCGAATCGCCGACTCCAATCCATTGATGAAACACATGTCTCGTTCACCTATAAGGATTACCGGCGCAAAGGAAACAACATGCACCGGACGATGCAACTGACGTGTGACGAGTTCATGCGTCGATTTTTATTGCATGTCTTGCCAACCGGGTTTCATCGTATCCGGCATTATGGGTTACTGGCCAGTAAAGCCAAACTCAATATGGCCAGACAAGCCTTGCACGTAGCACCGCCACCAGAAATCAAAAATCCTGCCAATGAATCGAAGGCAGACTCAGCCCCCTTCGTGTGCAGGCAATGTCAATCACCGATGAAGGTGTCGGGGCTCAGGCTACCTGCATACTTACCAAGAGCGCCCCCTAAATAGGCGGGGTGCTTAAAGAGATAAAAAAAGCGCCTTTACTGGTGAGGATGATGCTTTACCTGAAACGCTATAAACCCCATGACAATGAATAGAACGAGACAACCGAGCTGAATAAAAACGTGAAAATCAGATGCAAATAGAAACAAAGCACCACTGGAAACACGTGATCTTGGCGATCATCCTCTACAGCAGACTCATATCCACCATCGAAATCCCCATAGCCAAACCACAGGGGTAACATCCCGCGGTTTCGTCCACCGAAGATTATCTGATATCTGCCCGAGAGTAGGACATCAAGGTGGATCTGAATGGAGGGCAGATAACTGATAATCTAAACAGCCGCGGACGTTAGCTGGATTACGGTCTAAGGACAGCTTTGTACGTTTTTCGGACCTTGAGACTATAAATTTCCCACCCTATTGATCAGTAGATTTACATTAAAATCATATACACACTGTGATGCCAATTCAAGATAAAGGCGCCATTGCTAGTAACTCACTCTCATACCTATAAACGACATCGTCCAGAGCAGACGTTACTGTATCAATTGGTCGAACGCCACTACCCAGAATTTCAGAAGCAGCTTTCACAAAAAGGGAAGTCGTTACCACTTCATGTGGTAAAAGAGTTTGAAGAGTTTCTTAGGTGTGGTCGGCTTGAGCATGGTTTTTTGCGTGTAGTTTGTGACGACTGCAAGCATGAGAAACTGCTGGCGTTCAGCTGCAAACGCAGGGGATTTTGCCCAAGTTGCGGTGCAAGAAGGATGGCAGAAAGTGCCAAGTTGTTAGTTGAAGATGTTCTTCACGGTTACCCTGTACGCCAATGGGTATTGAGTTTACCCATCCCGCTTCGTCTACTTCTAGCTAGGTATCCCAAACACTTAAGTAAAATCATGCAAATCATTCATCGTGCTATTTCTTGCGATATTGTGCATCGGGCTGGGTATCTTAAGAAGCAAGCAAACACAGGAGCGGTGACTTACATTCAGCGATTTGGTAGTGCACTGAATCTCAATATTCACTTTCACATGCTCTTTTTGGAAGGCGTTATCACTCAGGAGTGTGGACAGTCCAAATTCAAGTGCGTTAAAGCACCAAACCACAATGATATGGAAACCCTCGTGAATGTCATTAGCCATCGCATCGCGACCTACTTGGAGAAGGCCGGGCTCGTTCAACGGGATATGGACAACACATTTCTCGATTTACCCATGGATGACGAAGATAGTTTACTGCCCTTGCAAGCAGCCTCTGTCAATTACCGCATTGCTGTAGGACCAGATACAGGCAAAAAAGTCTTTGCCTTGCAAACCTTACCTGCCAAAGACGAACAACATTACGGTCAATTAGCTCAAATAAACGGTTTTAGCTTACACGCTGGGGTGTTTGCAGACAGCCATCAAACTGACAAACTGGAAAGGCTATGCAGATATATCTCAAGGCCAGCGTTAAGCGAGCAACGATTGAGTCTAACCGATTCAGGAAAAGTAAGATATCAACTGAAAACTCCCTATCAAGACGGTACCACACATGTCTTTTTTACTCCCTTGGATTTCATAGGCAAGCTCGCGGCACTGGTGCCAGTGCCGAGGCTAAACCTTACGAGGTTTTATGGCGTGTTTGCTCCCAATGCTAAGGTGCGTGCCGAGGTAACGGCTTCACAACGCGGTAAGAATAGCCCTCGCTTAGCAGAGCATCTGAAAGATTCAGATAAACCATACCATGCGCGAAGCATGTCGTGGGCACAAAGGTTAAAAAGAGTATTCAATATTGACATCACAGTCTGTGAGGCTTGTGAAAAAACCAACGTCAAAATTATTACTTGTATTACGGATCCGGCTGTTATCCATAAGATTTTGGCGCACCTTGACAAGCAGACTCTTCTTGAAGCAAAAAACGATTCTCTAATGCCGCCACTTCGAGCTCCACCAGCCACAGCCTCATTCAGTGACTACATCATTCAACGCGACTTCGATTTTGGCGCATGAAGCACAAAAAACAGACCATCACTTGAACATGCAACATGTTGAGGTAAGGGCTTTCACATATCTCATTGCGGATTTCAGTACCAAAGACCAGTTATATTGCGTCTATCTTGATGACAACTACTTCACTGATTCCTGAAAAGTACCCATTTGACACACGTGCAACTGGCCTTAAATACAGCTGACACAGTGGGTAGTACATAGCGTTAATATTTCTTATAATCAAACCACAATGATATGGAAACCCTCGTGAATGTCATTAGCCATCGCATCGCGACCTACTTGGAGAAGGCCGGGCTCGTTCAACGGGATATGGACAACACATTTCTCGATTTACCCATGGATGACGAAGATAGTTTACTGCCCTTGCAAGCAGCCTCTGTCAATTACCGCATTGCTGTAGGACCAGATACAGGCAAAAAAGTCTTTGCCTTGCAAACCTTACCTGCCAAAGACGAACAACATTACGGTCAATTAGCTCAAATAAACGGTTTTAGCTTACACGCTGGGGTGTTTGCAGACAGCCATCAAACTGACAAACTGGAAAGGCTATGCAGATATATCTCAAGGCCAGCGTTAAGCGAGCAACGATTGAGTCTAACCGATTCAGGAAAAGTAAGATATCAACTGAAAACTCCCTATCAAGACGGTACCACACATGTCTTTTTTACTCCCTTGGATTTCATAGGCAAGCTCGCGGCACTGGTGCCAGTGCCGAGGCTAAACCTTACGAGGTTTTATGGCGTGTTTGCTCCCAATGCTAAGGTGCGTGCCGAGGTAACGGCTTCACAACGCGGTAAGAATAGCCCTCGCTTAGCAGAGCATCTGAAAGATTCAGATAAACCATACCATGCGCGAAGCATGTCGTGGGCACAAAGGTTAAAAAGAGTATTCAATATTGACATCACAGTCTGTGAGGCTTGTGAAAAAACCAACGTCAAAATTATTACTTGTATTACGGATCCGGCTGTTATCCATAAGATTTTGGCGCACCTTGACAAGCAGACTCTTCTTGAAGCAAAAAACGATTCTCTAATGCCGCCACTTCGAGCTCCACCAGCCACAGCCTCATTCAGTGACTACATCATTCAACGCGACTTCGATTTTGGCGCATGAAGCACAAAAAACAGACCATCACTTGAACATGCAACATGTTGAGGTAAGGGCTTTCACATATCTCATTGCGGATTTCAGTACCAAAGACCAGTTATATTGCATCTATCTTGATGACAACTACTTCACTGATTCCTGAAAAGTACCCATTTGACACACGTGCAACTGGCCTTAAATACAGCTGACACAGTGGGTAGTACATAGCGTTAATATTTCTTATACTCACCTACAGACTTAGGATAAATCTTGCAGTGAGTTGAATTACGTTACTGCGGTGCTATCTAGTAGTCATTGATAAATTAACTTCCAAAGGATTTTAGAATGTCTAACTCAGCTGAAGCTTTGTTTACACCAGTCAGTCTTGGTGAACTTGAACTACCAAACCGTTTTGTCATGGCGCCGCTAACACGCTGTCGAGCGATTAATCATCAACCTAATGAGCTGATGGCTAAATATTACGCTCAGCGCGCTTCTGCCGGTTTGTTGATCACAGAATGTACAATGGTTACCGAAGGTACTTCTGCATTCGGTAATGACCCAGGCATTTACAGCACTGAGCAAGTTGATGGCTGGAAGCTAACCACAGACGCGGTACACGCAGCGGGTGGTAAGATTTTCATGCAAATATGGCATCCAGGCCGAGCTGCACATCCAGCCTTAAACAACGGTAAGCCTTCTGTATCTTCCAGCGCTATTGCAATTGATGGCGAGATTCATACACCTGAAGGCAAGGTTCCGCATGCTACACCAGAAGCATTAACAACAGAAGGTATCGCGGCGATCGTTGAGGATTTCCGTAAAGGTGCTGAGAATGCCAAGGCTGCTGGCTTTGATGGCGTTGAAATTCATGGTGCCAATGGCTACTTAATTGACCAGTTCCTTCGTAATAGCTCTAACCAGCGCACTGACGAATACGGCGGCTCTATGGAAAACCGAGCCCGCTTTTTAACCGAAGTCATTGAAGCTGTTATTGGTGTATTTGGTGCAGGACGTGTCGGCTTACGCTTATCACCACTTAATAGCTTTCAAAGCATGAAAGACAGTGACCCTGTTGGTTTGACAGAGTTTCTAGCGAAGCACCTGAGCCAATATAATCTGGCGTACTTGCATCTGATGCGTGCAGATTTCTTGGGTGTGCAACAAGCGGATGTGGTTCGTGTTGCACGAGAAAATTACAAAGGCCATTTAATGGTCAATATGGGATATTCTGCAGAAGAAGCCAGTGCTGCCATTGAAAGCAAAGACACTGATACGGTTGCTTTCGGTACGCCGATCCTTGCGAACCCAGATTTTGTAGAACGTACTCATAAAGGTGCCGAGTTGAATACACCGGATCAAGATACTTTCTATACATCAGGTCCTGAGGGTTACGTCGACTACCCTACTTTGCATTCTGTCTAAAAAGTAAAAAGCTGCTTAAAAAAGCTGGCTGAACTGACCCCTAGTAGTTGGACATTCCAACTACTAGGTTTTTTATGTCACATGTTCACGTTGAAGAGCGGCGCCAAGGACACCAAAGTATTGGCTAAACATTTCATTAATAATAAGTCGCTGATCCCCCTTCGGGTAAAGCCCGAGCTGAGCTTCATCCGAGAGGAGAGAGCCTCGAACTAAAAATTTATTCCTTGGTACTGAATCCTCAATATAGGCCTCAAAGGCTCGTGCACACATCTCTTCAGGGCGTGAATAATAGAGAGCCCCCAAACGATCATCTGTATCTTTACTGCTCCCAATGCTAAGGTGCGTGCCGAGGTAACGGCTTCACAACGCGGTAAGAATAGCCCTCGCTTAGCAGAGCATCTGAAAGATTCAGATAAACCATACCATGCGCGAAGCATGTCGTGGGCACAAAGGTTAAAAAGAGTATTCAATATTGACATCACAGTCTGTGAGGCTTGTGAAAAAACCAACGTCAAAATTATTACTTGTATTACGGATCCGGCTGTTATCCATAAGATTTTGGCGCACCTTGACAAGCAGACTCTTCTTGAAGCAAAAAACGATTCTCTAATGCCGCCACTTCGAGCTCCACCAGCCACAGCCTCATTCAGTGACTACATCATTCAACGCGACTTCGATTTTGGCGCATGAAGCACAAAAAACAGACCATCACTTGAACATGCAACATGTTGAGGTAAGGGCTTTCACATATCTCATTGCGGATTTCAGTACCAAAGACCAGTTATATTGCGTCTATCTTGATGACAACTACTTCACTGATTCCTGAAAAGTACCCATTTGACACACGTGCAACTGGCCTTAAATACAGCTGACACAGTGGGTAGTACATAGCGTTAATATTTCTTATACTCATGGAAGGCGGGTACTTGGTATAATTAATAAATGACATTACCGTGTGAACGGCATCCTGCTGCACTTCCCAGGGCAACACCTCACCATAGATATTAAAGCCACGCAAAATAAGCAATAAACCCCACATCCCCAAGGCTAGTTTAACCAGCGTGGATTGACGTTTAGCACCATCTACAGCGCGAGAATAAAGAGGTCCCATGCAGTAGCCCAGTAAGATAACGCCAATCCAGGGCAATACCGGATAAGAAGCTTTGATTTGGAACGCACCGGAATCAAAAATAATGCCCCGGTCATGTAAAATCGCCCACAGAGTGAAGCCACTTTCACCTGGCGCAAAGCTGATTGGGCTAAGCAGATTATGGCCACAGACAATCAGTAAACCTAAAGCAAAAACCGCTTTGTAAGGCAGTTTATGTAACACTGACAATGCAATCATGCTAATGCCAATCGCCCACATGACCTGCAGATATAACTTGTCATACGTCCCAAACCATAACCAGTTGATGATGGCGATCTCTACAAACACAATAAAAAGACCCCGCTTAAACAAAAACGGCGTTGCCGAGCGAGGCGCTTTATTGTGTGGATGAGAATATAGCCAGGCTGACAGCCCGGTTAAAAACACAAACACCGGTGCACAGAAGTGAGCCGTTGTGCGGGTAAAAAATAGTTCCGGACTGGTCGTTTCCAGATCCATCGGATCACTCACATTCTGATGGAAGAAGAATCGCTCCCGCACATGATCAACCAACATAAACAACATCACTAATCCACGCAGGATATCAATGGATGCAACCCGTTTTTTTATCACCGCGGTGGGTGTTTGTGCCTCAACACTCATGTTTTCACCTTTTTACAGCTCGTTGGCTGGCCTGGCCAGCCTGGTCTTATTATTGTTTTAACTTAACGTTTTGTTATCACTCTGGCTCATGGGGCAAAATGAACGACAGGGTCGCCAGTAATTCATATTTATCGATGATTTTCGGACGGTCTGTAGGCGCATCAAAAGTAGCTACTACAACATTTAAGCCCTGATTTCTTACCGGCAGGGTAACCATACCATTGTTATCAGAGACCGTAGCTTCGGCATCGGTGTCGTTAATAAAGTCGGCTTTTACCATGGCGCCGGCAACTGGCTTACCTTTATGCAAAACCTGGTAAGTTTGCATTTCACCCAGCAACAGCGGAAAACTATCACCCACAGGCACAATTTGCAGCACCTGGCTATCCAGCTTTGGAATTTTACGCAGCGGTCCGCGCAGGAAAACAGCATATTTGATGGTTTCTTCACTTAATATGGCATCAGGCACCTCATCGCGTCCCTTGCCAATCCAATGCCCTTCGCCGGTATTACTCCAGACACCGTTGTTCATTACAGCAGCCAGCGCATCATGCTTACCTTCCACGAAGACCATGGGGTCATACACTTTTAATTCTGCATCGACTTCCTGCCATTGCTCGTTGAATGCTTTAAACGTAGTGATCTTAGGCAACCTCTTAACGATTCTCAGATCATCGGCGCCAACCCCATATACCAGGGCCGTTTTTTGCACGCGTTCAGCAAAGTAAATACCGTGGGCATAAACTGAACAACACGTCACCAGTAATGCACTCATTATTCCCAATTTTTTAATCATGTTTCCACCCTCTGTACTTTTTATTTAATGCCATAGGCCAAGCCATGGCGAGCTTAGATTTATAGTACTGGAGGTAATCTGGCAGATTGATGTAATGAGGCAGAGTTTTGCAGAATATTTGGTTGAATTACTCGCCTGTGAAGCAATTTCCATTAACAACGCTGACAACAAATAAGCAGAAAAACAGGGCCCCTGAGGGTTTGAGACCATGTTTATCAAAGTAAGATGCCTACGGCTCGGTTTGTTTGGCTTTATCCGAACGCGGGCCGGGCAGCAATCCATTGCGTGCTTTGGTTGATAGCAACCGAGCCGCTGTAATCCCCGCCACGTCAAAGCCGCGGTCGGTAACGGTTTCGATGATCTGGGTTAGCGCCGCCTCAACCAGCATGCCAAGCAGGCCGTTACTGTTTGCGCCACGGCTTTCACCACTGGAAGCACTTGCAGCACCCTGCCACAACAGCTGGCCGGTTTGTAAGTCCACCAGTCTGGCCTCTGCCGATACGGTGGTATCGCTGGCCAGCACCGCATAGGAAGTGCCGTAGTCACGAACAGTAATATACAAGGCAGCATCGGCACCGAATATCTCATGCAGTTTTTGGTAACTAATGGCCTGTGCGTCTTCGGCAACTGTCATGCCATTGGCAATAAACGTTTGATTAACTACCGCTACCGGAAACACATAGTAACCGGCCTCAGCAATGGGCCTGACGATTTGCGCCATCATCCCGTAAGGTGCCATCACCTCAGGTGTGTGGTTAATCGGCGGCATCACCAGTATTGAAGCCGGTTCAGCAGCACGAAAAGCGGTGTAATCATAGCTGGCTTTGGGCGTTGTCTGACAACCGCTAAGCAGCGTAACAGCAGCCACAACCGTTAAAAGTAAGCGGAGCATCACTGTACGCCCCTCTGGTTAGCCAACAGAAAATCAATGTAGCCGGAAGACTCAGGAAACAGCTGCTTTTCTGTAGCAAAGTGCATCGCTCCATTTACCCCGTCGCCTTGCTCAAAATACAGCATCCCAAGGTGGGCGTGCACGCCCGGCGCCACCCTAAGCCCGGAATTAGCGGCCTTCTCGATGATAATTTCCAGCGCATTGATTTGCTCATCAATGGTGGTCTGATCGTTTTTAAAATAATGATAAACCGCGGTTTGGTAACCACCATAATAGTACATCGGTTTCGCCGAAGACTGGCATCCGGCCAGCCCAATAAGGGCAATAACTGCCAACCCTACCCGTATCATCCGGCAACTACTCCTGAGGCTGGAACTGGCCGCTTTCGATACCTTTTACCAGATTATTGATGGCTTCGCGAATAGACAGTTCCAATACCTTGCCATTAAGGGTTGCGTCGTAACCGGCGGTACTGCCAAAGCCAACCACTTCGCGTTCAGACAGGCTGTATTCCCCTGCACCGCTAACCGAATACACTACCTCAGTAGTCTGGGTATCAACAATATTGAGCGTTATACGGGAGTAAGCAATTTGTGATTTGCCTTTGCCTAACAGGCCAAACAACTGTCGGTCACCTTCGGTTTTACGGCCAAACTCCGTCACATCGCCGGTAATCAGATAGCGTCCGCCAGCAATTGATTGCTCTTTACCGGCGTAGCCGGTTTCTTCAGACAGCATTTGCATATTGTCTCTGTCGAGTACCGAGAAACGATTAGTTTGCTGAAGGTGGCTGATTAATATCGTTTTGGCCTGGGAGCCGAGACGGTCGGTACCATTTGAAAAAATGCCGTTCTGAAAGCTTGACCGGTTAACGAACTTACCCACAACCACTTTGCTTTTTACCCCGTTATAAGCGGTGTTATAAGATTCTACCTTCGGCGAATCAATCACCCGTGAGGACTGCTGCGTGGCACAACCAGAAAGCAACATAACGGCAGCCATCATAACGACAGCCGATGACTTGCCAAAAACGTTCATTGTCATTTTCGTATCCTTAAAAACGTACACAAGAATAGGGTGCAAAGCCTGATTATACTGCTCAAACTGTTAAGGCAATATGGCAGATTTTAATGCCAGCAGCGTAAAGCCCGGCTTGTCACAATTCAATCGAAAAAGTGTAAGAAAACGCATCTGAACTCAGCCTTAATAAAGCAGGTTCAGGTTGCACGGGTATAATGACCCAAAACCAGTTATTATCTGTGAGGTAGCGAATTCGTAGTGAGATAGGTTGCATGTCAAAACTAATAAAAATCACCTGCCTGTTGCTGTTAGCCTGCGCCATTGGCTGCACCCCGGCCATCATCGAACAGGAAAGTGTAACCTCCCCCTACGATACTCCCCCCACTGATCCGGACAATACCTTTAGTCAGACTGTACAGCCTATTCTCGACAAACGTTGTGTGGTGTGTCACGCCTGCTACGATGCACCCTGCCAGTTAAAACTCGGCAGCTACGAGGGTATTACCCGCGGCGCCAATAAAGCACCTGTATATCATGGTGACCGTCTGCTGGCCGATAGTCCCAGCCGCCTATTTATTGATGCGCAAAGCCCGGGCGAATGGCGTGGCAAAGACTTTTATCCGGTACTCGATGAAGTCAGCGAATATAACAACCAGTTGGATAACAGCGTGCTGGCCTCCATGCTGGCGCTCAAGCAATCTCATCCCACCAACACCGGCGCCCCCCTTGGCGATAACTTTGAGTTTGATATTAACCGCGAGATGCAATGCCCGACCATTGGTGAATTCCCCGCTTATCAGAAGGATCATCCGCAGTGGGGCATGCCCTACGGTTTACCGGCCATTGCTCAGCAGGAGCATGAGCAAATTATGGCCTGGCTGCAGGCAGGCGCACCGGCCTCTGAATCAGCCCCCATACCTGTCGGTGATCAACAGGGCATTGCAAAGTGGGAAGCCTTTTTGAACCAGGACTCGTTAAAGCACAGGCTGGTTGCCCGTTATTTATATGAACACCTGTTTATTGCCCATATTTACTTTGAGGATAAACAGGGCAACACCCGGTTTTATTCGTTGCAACGGGCATTAACACCACCGGGCGAACCTTTTACCCCGCTGGCAACCCGGCGCCCTTTCAGTCCGCCCTTTAGTAATCAGGACAACAGCGATAATCAACGGGTTTACTACCGCTTTATGCCGGTCAAAAACACCATTGTCAGTAAGTTACATATGCCGATCAGGCTGGATGAGGCGCGCATGGACAAGTGGAAGAGCTGGTTTATTGAGCCCGAATATGAGGTTTCGGAATTACCCGGCTATACGCCGGAAGTCGCCTCTAATCCCTTTGTGGCTTTTGCACAAATTCCGGTATCGTCTCGCTACCGGTTTATGATTGATGAAGCCCAGTACACCATTATGCAATTTATTAAGGGGCCGGTTTGTCGCGGTCAAATAGCCCTCAATGTCATCAATGACCATTTCTGGGTAATGTTCTTAAACCCGTCCAGTAACATTCTGGAACACCAGGATGCCTTTTTGCGCGATGCGCGCAATACCATCAGCATGCCCGCCGAAGCCCAATCTAACGCCATGCCTACCAACTGGATAAAATACGCCAAACAAGAGCGGGAATATCTGGAGGCGCGTAGCCAGTATATTATCCAACATGCTCAAAACAAAGTGCCACTCGATTTGGACATTATCTGGCAGGGCGACGGCGAAAATGACAATGCCGGCCTGACTATTTTACGCCATTACGATGCTGCCACGGTGGTAAAAGGCTTTATAGGTGAGCGCCCACAAACGGCATGGATTATTACCTACCCGTTGTTTGAGCGAATTCACTACTTACTGGTCGCAGGCTACGATGTCTATGGAAATGTCGGCCACCAGTTGAACAGCCGTATCTATATGGACTTCCTTAGAATGGAAGGAGAGTTTAATTTTCTGGCGTTGTTGCCGGCGCAAACCCGCCAGAAGGTGTGGGATAAATGGTATCGTGGTGTGGTCAGTCCGGTGGAGAAATATGTTGCCGATGGCCATCAGTTAAATGGTGAAACGGCCATGACATTCGACACCGACGACCCTCTCAATGAATTATACCAACAGGTTAAGCAACATCTGGCTGATGTGCTGAGCCCGCGCCATGAACTTTCTAACGGCTTCACCGACAATACCAGCTTAACCGCACTGGAACATATTACCTCTACCAGCGGCATTGCGGCCTCGCTGTTGCCTCAGAGCAGCATCGTGCTGATAGAAGATGAAAACGGCGCGGTGAAGCATGTTTATACCTTGCTGAGCAATAACGCCTATACCAATATCTCGCATATTATTGCAGAAGATGCCAGACGCCTGCCACAAGAAGATACGCTGACCTTGGCTTACGGTTTTGCCACATCACACCCTAACGCCATTTTCCATCTGGCCACGGAACAATTACCGGCCTTTAGTGAGCAGATCGCCGGCTTGCAAAACGCAGCCGACCTACAACGATTATACGAAGCCTTCGGCGTAAGACGCACCGCCGCTAATTTTTGGCAAGTCAGCGATATCATTCATCAGTGGTATCGCCACACTTATCCACTCGAATTTGGCTATCTGGATTACAACCGGCTGATTAACTGGTAAACCATAGCAGGCAATCAGCCACCAAATACTGCCAGCTCTATGATAGCCAGGGCTGCCACACCACACAGTGCGCAGTACATATTGGGGTCACGGAGCTTTTCCTTAAACCAGTGATTAAATTTACCAGACAGTGGCTGTGAGATTACCCTGGCCATCGCTGCATACCTCTTAGTTTGGTGAAGGTCTTGTTAGCCTATTAACATAAGTCAACATTTAATTAACATGGCACCCTAATTCAATCTTCATGTCAATATCATGAAACTCCATAACTCTGGTAACCTAAAAACAAAATAACAATAAAAATCAATTACTAATGATAAATAAGCAAAGTAAAACGAGCCATTAGAATGATGCGAACGGCTATTAAATTTATGGAAAATGGGTTATGGAGGATATCATTTTGGATTATTTGTAAGTGCAACTAAGTAACGACATACTGGGCATTACGGAGGCTTTATGAACACAATTCCCCCCGAACCAGAGAAACCTTTACCCAGTGACTGCTGTGGCGGCGGTGCCTGTTGTCCTTGTGTATGGGACTATTATTACGAAAAGCTAGCCGAATGGCGGGAAGCAAAACGGGCGATAGAAACCCAGACAGCAGTGACAGAAGACAGTGCTGCGCAAAAGCCTCGTTAACGTTGCAGCAGAGGAATGGCTTAAAAACTGTTCACTTTTTAATCATACGACGCTACCCTGACGGCAGTCTTTGCAAAGGATGCCGACAATGAGCCAGCTTCAACCTGATTACTTTACCGCAGACAGTGAAGTGCAATCACTGGTCAATCAACTCCAGCAACTGCGCACCAAGCGCGTGTCCGATATCGTCGATGAAGCGGGTCACCAGTATATCGACCTGGTGATGGAAGGTGGCGGCGTGTTGGGTTTGTCACTGGTTGGCTATACCTACGGCCTGGAGGCAGCCGGTATACGTTTTCGCTCGGTGGCCGGCACTTCAGCAGGTGCCATTAATGCCTTGCTGGTGAAGGCGCTCGGCACGCCATTTGACGCAAAAAGCGAAAAGATGATTGCCGCTGTGGCCAATATGCCCATGGCCAGCTTTCAGGATGGCAACAAACTGAGCCGCCTGGCAACAGAGGCCTGGCTGGCCGGTAAACACTGGTTGTGGAAGTATTCTGTTTCGCTCGCTATCCTGCGCTCTTTACTAAAACACCTTGGTCTTAACCCCGGCACCACTTTTCACCAATGGCTTAAAGATATTCTGGCCGAAAATCACAGTGATTCATGGCAGGCCTTAAAGCAACAAATGAATACCCAGATACCGGGCCTGCGCTTTGACCCGGTGTCATTACCTAACAACATTGAGGTTCCGGACCCGGCCCCATTTGACCCGCAAAATTGGCAGGTAGAATTAAAAGTCGTTACCGCTGAACTCTCCAGTACCACCAAGATTGTGCTTCCCGAGCGGGATGGAAAGCTGTTTTATACCGATCTGGATCAGGCCAACCCCGCCGACTTTGCCCGGGCATCCATGTCAGTACCGGTTTTCTTTTATCCGTTTAAGGTACCGGTACCCAAAACGCAATCGGTAACCGATGCCTGGCAGGCGCTGGGTTATAAAAAGAAATCTATGCCCGACACTGCGGTGTTTGTTGACGGCGGATTAATTTCTAACTTTCCTATCAACCTTTTCCATACCACCCATTCGGTCCCTAAAATGCCGACGTTTGGTGCCAAGCTTGGCATTGAAGAGTATGTTGCAGGAAACATTGATGGTATTAAGCCCTACCTGGGTTCATTGATCGGCGCTATGCGCCACGACGCGGATGAAGAGTTTATCCGTAAAAACCCCGACTACAAAAAGCTGGTAAAAAGCATCGATACCGGTGAGCATCACTGGCTGGATTTTGAGTTGTCGAATGAAGCGAAACTCGACCTGTTCAAACGCGGTCTGGCCGCTTCGCTGGAGTTTTTAAATAACTTTGACTGGCCGGAATATAAAAAGACCCGCCTGACACTGGCGGGTCTTAAATAACGGCGGTAACCGGCTCATCCGAGCCGGCACTCGCAGTTAAAGCCGTTTCACATTATCCCCGCTGTCACGGTCGATCAGTTTAACAAACGGGTCAACACCCACATACAGCGGCTTTTCAGCCACAGTGACGGTGATGGTATTTTCGCCGCTGACAATTTTGTGTTTGGCTTTGTAGAGCACCTGGCTGTCATCGGTGAGTATCGACGGATCACTGTTAAACACGCCAATATCCACCCACTCCTCAAGTGGCTGTTCGGTTTCCATGCCCTGGCCGTCAGCGGCATATTTTGCGCCACTCACGGTAATGGTCACCTCATAGCCCTCTTCTAACGGCACCGTTTCTACTTCGTCCACTTTCAAGTCATACAAAGTGATTTGCTCGAAGATATCGGCAATAAACGCCTGCTCTTCCGGTGTGGCCTGCGCGTTCAGCGCAGCCTGTAAATCCAACGTAGTCGGGTAGGGATCTGACTTAAAGCGGAAGTCTGACATTAACTGTTCAAGCGCCGCATTGAGTCGTTCTTCGCCTAACCGGTCGAGAATCGACATCATTACCACAGAGCCTTTACGGTAGTGAATATACTGCTGGTTTTCACTGCGCATAAACGGCATTTCCTCTAGCAGCTCGCTACTGCGGCCACGTAAGTAGCGGTCCAGTTCATAGGTCAGGAACTTACGGATCATGTTTTCGCCATAGCGCTTCTGCAGCACCATAATGGCACTATACTGAGACAGACTTTCCGACAGGATTGCACTGCCCTGCACATCGGCAGCGCCAAGCTGATGCCCCCACCACTGGTGAGCCACTTCGTGGGCGGTAACATAATAAACATAATCAATGTCTTCACTGTTACGCAAATCGGCAGTAAAGCCAATCACCTCAGAATAAGGCACCGTATTGGCAAAACTCTGCGCAAATGAGCGATAACCTGGAAATTCAATAATGCGCATCTGTTTATGCTGATAAGGGCCAAACTCGGCTTCAAAGTAATCCAGTGAGTCCTTCACACTCTGGATCATGATATCCACGTTCCAGGCATGTTTTGGATCGTAATACACTTCAATATTCACGCCGTTATGCTCGTCACGCTTGACCTCGTGGCGGGCAGACAGGAAGGAATAAAAAGCCACCATCGGCGCATCCATTTTGTAATGGAAGTAACGGCGGTCGTTCTCGGTCCATTCTTTTTGCAGGTATCCCGGCGCAATGGCAATTTGATCGGCAGACGTTGAAATCGTGGTTTCAAACTCTATGAACCCGACGCCCGGGCCAAAGAAGCTTTGCGCGTACTTGCTGGCATCTTCCAGTTTATTTGCGCGCGGACGCTCAGGGAGATCCCGCTTACGGCGCTCATGCCGATCGCTAATCAACAGGTCGCCACGGAAGCCGAATATCGGGAACAGCTCATAGTTATTAATGAAAGTGCCGTTTTCTGCCACCATCAGATCGAATCCGCGATCTTTAAAGCCCGAATGGTCGCGCACTACCGAAACACTGCCAGCCAGTTCATCGCCAGGCATCATCGGTTCATCAAACTCCAGCCAGGCAGAGTTAAACTCGTCGATGATTTCCACCACTTTGGCACCTGGGATGTCAATATGCCAATCCGGTGTATGACGTGGAACAGACACCAGCGCCCGGGTAATCGGTGTATCCCGTTTGTTCTCAACGACTACCTCGGCGGTGGCTTCTATGCGTCGCTCTTCAGGATAAATATCCACCAAAGCATTGGCTTTGGTAACAATCGGAATATTAGCGTCTTCGTATTGCACGAACTGACGCTCATATTCCGCCTGACGATCAAGCCCTTCATCGCGGCCAGTAAACTCATTCAGCACTTTGGTGTTGTAGTGAATATACCCACCTGTGGCAATAAACACTATCAGGCTGGCGGCCAGCAGACCTTTACCGGTGTTGCCCATCTGATAACCGAGCAGCTTGAAACGGTCTTTAAGCTTGCTTTCCGGACCGCGCTGCCAAAGCCCATAGCCAATCACAGACAATGCCAGACTCAGCGCGCCCCAGTACAACATGTACCAGTTAAATCCGGTTAAGAACCAGCCGTAACCATTGAGATCGGAATACAATACCTGCGGTGCGTTACCGAACGTCCACATATTGTGTTCTACACCTAACTGACTCATCACCAGGGTTGAAATAAGGTAAGCGGAAGTGATCAACATACCCATGTACTTATTCGGGCTCAGTACCTGAATAAAGAATGCCAGCACGGTAACCCACATCCAGGGTAACAGCTCAACATAAAACAGCTCGGTGATATACAACCCCAACTCCAGGTTGGTATAGCCTTTGGTTAGCTGGAAGAAAATGGTAAACAGCATGCCGATAACATACAGAACAGCCAGCACAGCCCACATAGAAAACAACTTGGAGACCCAGAATACCGCATTAAATACCGGGGTAGACTCGATAATGTCGCCCATGCCGCTGCCACGCTCGCGCCAGACAATCTCACCACTGTAATAAATCACTACAATCATCATGGTGAGACCAAAATTATCCACAATGGCCTGGGTCATGTTCTGCGTGAGTGGCCAGTTATCCGTGCCATACAGACCACCATAGGCCACCGCGTAAAGCGAAGTCAGGTTAAAGATACTGAACAGCACCAACACAATCATCGCCGGGCTCAACAGCACCTGGCGCATTTCGAACCCAAGGTTGGTGACAAATTTGCTCCATTGATAACCGCCACTGGCTTTAAAGCTAATGCGGTTACCTTCTGGCGCTGGCACTCTGGATGCCTTGGAAGGTTTAACTTTTTTACTGCCCTGTTGCCACTTGAAGGAAAAGATACCACCAAAGGCAAGCAGAATAACCGCACCAATGCCCAGCCAGATAAGGCGATTCTGCAGTAATACGCCATCCAGGGTGATGGCGGTTACGTTTTTATCAAACACGGTCCAGTAACGGCTGATTTCCCCAAAGGTACGCAGTGCAAAGGGGTCGAGCAACGCCGCAATCTCCCGATACTCGGGCTCGCTGGTGATTACGCCACCCACCACGTACACAATAAAGATACCCAATGCCGTGAGGTAGGCTGCCATCATCGAGCGTACGCGCTGCGCCAGAGCAAAGAAAATCATCCCGAGGGATAAAAAGCCCGGCACAATAATGTAGAAAAAGGGCGCTAAGTAGAAACTCAGCTGCGTAGCACCAATGCGCTCAGGATCGACCCATGGCATTAATGAGCCAATCAGTACACCAAGCGGCACTGCCGCAAATACCGTTAGCGTTACCAGTGTTGAGCCCAGGAAGCGGCCCAACTGGTATTTGGCCGGATTTACCGGGCGGGTATAAACCAGCTCACTCATTTTAGTAGTGTGGTTACGGGTTGCCGTCCCCGCAATAAAGTTAACCAGTAAGAAGAGCGCGAAAACGCCCATCACCAATACGGTTTGAGCGATTGCATAGCTGCCGTTATACAACACATTACCGCCACCACCAATGCGCACGCTGTCGGTAGTAGTTGCCATAAAAGGCAGTAAAAAGAACACCAGAGCGGTTACCGTAAATGACGGCTGACGCAGGAAATAGCGCCATTCAAAAGCCAGGCTTTTCCAAAACATAGTAACGCTCCTTATGCGGCCTGGGCTGATTTTTTACGTGATTCATAAAGGGTGGAGAAGTACACGTCCTCAAGATTCGCCGGCGCCGCCTCAAAGCCTTCGGGCGCGTCATCGGCCATAATATGCACCACATGTTTACCGGCAATCAGCCGCGAAGAGATCAGGCTGTACTGTTGTTCAATTTCCTTAAGCTCTTCCTGACTAACCTGCTTACACCAGATCCGGCCTTTAAGCTGATATGTTAATTCAATGGGGTTTCCTTCAAGGAGGATTTGCCCTTGGCCAAGTACCGCCATGTTAGGGCACAGCTCAGACACATCATCAACAATATGGGTAGAAAGGATAATCACCTTTTCTTCCCCCAGACTCACCAACAGGTTATGAAAGCGGTTGCGCTCCTCCGGATCCAAACCGGCGGTGGGCTCATCCACAATAATCAAATCCGGGTCACCCAGTAATGCCTGGGCTATACCAAACCGCTGACGCATCCCCCCCGAATAACCACTAACGGCCTTATCTCTGTGCTGCCAGAGATTAGTGTGTACCAACAAACCTTCTACTGCTTCTTTACGCTCGGCTTTATTGTTTAAGCCCTTGAGGACGGCCAGATGATCGAGCAGACGTTCGGCGCTGATCCGCGGATATACGCCAAAATCCTGTGGCAGATAACCTAATCGCTGCCGCAGCTCATTCGGTTGAGCAATGACATCGGTACCGTCGAAGACAATACTGCCCTGGTCGGGCGCCTGCAGGGTGGCGATGGTTCGCATTAAAGAAGATTTACCTGCGCCGTTTGGCCCTAACAGGCCAAACATCCCCTTGGGAATATTAAGATTGATACCGTCCAGCGCACGTACGCCGTTAGAGTAGGTTTTGGTAAGTTGAGTGATTGAGAGCATGGCCTTTCCGTCTGCTTATAATTGTGTGATTTTCACACTACCCTATTAAGCTGACCAGGTAAGCTCTAAATTTGTAACGATTTATAACACTCTTGCTTCATCTTTGTCCGGGCCGGGGTTCACAATCGCTGGGCATATTTTTGGGGCTGGTCAGCGCCGCCTCTGTGGAATGCACCGGCACCTCAACTTTGCCACTGGCAACTACCTCACCAAGCTGCCACAAACGCCATTCGCCACGTTCGTAAACATCCCATTGCTCGTCACTGGTAAGTGGTTCGGTGGCAATCACACTGACCACATCTTTTGGCGTGGTTTCTGCCGCAAAATCAATCTCTACTTCCACGTCTTTCAGACAGGCAGGACCAAACGGCGCACGCCGGGTAATACTGGCCAGCTTGGTACTGCAAAAGGTAAACAACCAGTCGCCGTTGCTCAGCAAGCAGTTGAACACTCCCTGGCGCGCATACTCCTGGGCCAGCCCAACCAAAACCTGGGTGAGTTGTTCAGGCATGGCATCCCGGGGCAGACTATGACGCACCTGGTTCATGATGTCGCAGAACAGCTCTTCACTATCGGTATCACCAATGGCTTCGTACATACCTACCCGCCGGAAAAAGCCCGGGATCTGGCCATTGTGCGCAAATACCCAGTTGCGCCCCCATAGTTCACGAACAAAAGGATGGGTATTGGCCAGGTTAATATTGCCTACATTGGCCTGACGAATATGACAGATAGCGGTTTTACTCTTAATCGGCAGTTTGCCAACAAACTCAGCGATGGGTGAGGTGGCACACGGCTCAGGATCGTGAAATAACCGAACGCCTTTACCTTCATAGAAAGCGACTCCCCAACCATCCTTGTGCGGCCCGGTTCCTCCACCACGGCGCGTTAGCCCGGTAAAGCTAAAACACAAATCAGTGGGCGTATTGGCACTCATGCCGAGCAATTCACACATTGGCTAACCTCAAAATAAACGGATATGCGGGAAGAATAATCACTGACACCGGGGGATTCAACTTTCTAAGAAACTTATTCTGCGACACCACACAAAGAGAGCAGCGCCAGCCACTCATTAACCAACTAAAATACTCACATAGAAAAAAGTAAATCACTGTTTACTATAAGTTTTTAACAAAAAGCTCTCAAAAGGTTAATTTGACACACTTTTTCGCCAACTTATACTATTTTAGTCTGGATGCCGGAGTCGCTATTGCGGTAAGCTAGCAGATAATATTCAGGTCAACAGAATAAACAGCCCCGTTAATTCAGTTTGTATCACCCTAACAATAGCGCAGCCGACATTAAACACTAAAGATGTTGCTTCGCAGACTAAAGCGATAATAAAAATCAGATGACCTTTCCAGACCTCACCAGAGCTTTTGAACTGTCTTCCAGATTACTGGAAGCCAAAACATTTCACGATCTGAATGTCGTGCTAATGAATACATTGCTTGAAATCGACACCATCGAAAAGGTCTCTTCCTACGAAATTCTGGGCCGGAACTACCGTGACGAACGGACGCCAGAGCCACTCATTCGCAAATTCCCCCTGTCGCTGGCAGAAGACTTCAAAGACGAGTTCACCGATATCGTGCGTGACATCAGCCTGCATGGTGAAACCGGTGTGTCTTTCCTGACCTGTGACCGGCAGGAGTACATTTATATTTACGTCAATCGCGGCGAACCGCCTGAAAAGCTGGTGTTGATAAAAGGGGTTGTGGACGAATACAACCTGGAGGTGGTGCGCGGTCTGGCGAAGATTTACGATCATCAGATTCGTCTGTTCGATACCAAGGAACGGGATATTCTTACCCGTCTGAACAACCGCCAGACCCTCAGCAGCACGTTTGAACAGGTGCTCGACTTTTATCGCAATAATGCCAACAACGAACTCAATTCCTATATCGCACTGCTCGATATTGACCATTTCAAAACCATAAACGATAAATTTGGTCACCTGTACGGCGACGAGGTATTAATCCACTTCGCGAACATTATGCGCACCACCTTCCGCCATTCCGACTTTTTGTTCCGCTATGGTGGTGAAGAGTTTCTGGTGATCATTAACCAAACCGATGAAAACGGGGCGCTGGCGGTGCTGGAACGATTCCGCCTGGCAGTTGAGAATTATGAGTTTCCCTCAGGTAACGTTACCGTGAGTATTGGTTGTACGCCAATCAATACAGAACAAGCCGTGCCGCTGATGATCGAAGTTGCAGACGAAGCGCTGTACCTTTCAAAATCAAATGGCCGGAACCAGACCAATATTCTCGAGCGCTCAGCAAAACAGTTTGTTGATAACGATATAGAGTTTTTCTAGGCCGATTCTGAACTCAATTTCAGCAGTCAGGTCTGAAGCTAGGCATTTTTAAACGGAAAGTGACTTTTGGCACTGTTTACCAACCCAGGCTAAACAGTACCCTGAGTCCGATTAACACGACAGGGAATATAACTGATGCCACGTAAACTCACCCTTTTGCTGCTAGCCGGCGGCATATTGACGACTAATTTAACCCTCGCCGATACACCAGCAGATAAGATTGATACCTTACTGGAGCAGGCGCAAACCTTGCTGGGCTCTGACATCGACGATGCTGAAGATAAAATTGAAGAAGCGCTCGAACTAGCCCCCAAACGCGCCGATGTGCAGTTTTTGTGTGGCCAGGTGATGGGTATTCAGGCCAGCCAGTCAATTTTCTCCGCCCTCAGCTATGCCGGTAAATCCCTCGATTGCTTTAAACAGGCGGCCCTACTCGAACCACAGAACACCGATTATAAGTTTGGCCTGATGATGTTTTATCTGGGCGCGCCGGGCATTGCCGGAGGCGACACGGAGCTGGCCTGGCAACAGGTAAACGATATTGCGGCACTCGATGAACAGGCAGGCATGCGCGCCAAATTAAATTACTACCGTCAGACCGACGACGATAAGGCCTACACGGAGACCATGACCAGCGCCCAACAACGCTACCCCGGCCATGCCGAGTTCTATTACCAGCATGGTCTGGCACTACAGCAACAGGAGCAATACGAGCAAGCGCTGGCGCAATTCACCCAAGCTACCAACGCCCCTATTGACGACGAAGAAGCACACTTTAAGCTAAGTGCCCTGTACCAGATAGGCCGCAACGCGGTATTTAGTAAGCAGTCCGTCCAGCAAGGTATCGAAGCATTGCTGGCGTATGTCGAGGCCGTACCGGCTGACACAGGCCTGCCATCTGAGCAATGGGCACACTTTCGGCTGGCCCAGCTCTACCGTCTTACCAGCGCAACTGATGCGGTAAAACAGCACCTTAAGCTCGCGGCAAGCACCGATGATAAACAATTACAGGACAACATCGACGAATTCTAGGCTCCTATATTCATGGAGATTGCCGCGAATGTAGGTTAACGCTAAGCAATGCAAAGTTATGCAAAGCCTGCAATAACAACAAGATTTTCAGGTCCATTGAGTACGTTAACTCTATGGACTTTTGCTATGACAACAAATCTTCAGCGCCGCCGAATGCTGGTGAAATCAGCGGCGGGTATCACCATTCTGGCGCCCACGTTTTTCTTTATGGGCTGCAACAGTAGCAGCACCTCTCCTTCTGCCGACTTAGCGACAACCGCATCCTCCTCGGGCAGCAATACCGGTGGCTCTTCCAGCAGTGGTGGCAGCGTTGAAACCACCACAGACTGGGCATCCGGCGGAACGGTTTCGATAACGGAATCATTTCCTGATGACAGCTTGTTCGATGCCGGGAGCAGTTGCGCGGTTGAGCTCACAGAGTCACTGACCGAAGGCCCCTGCTATTTTGACAGTGATTATCGCGATGATATTTCGGAGCAACAAACCGGACTGCCAATGATGCTGTGCCTGCAACTGGTTGATAGCAACTGCAATCCGCTGTCAGGTTATGAAATCGAGGTATGGCACTGCGATGTTGACGGGATCTATTCAGGTGATAGCAGCGACAGTGTCGACGGCAATGGCTTTAATTCGTCTTTCTGTACCGGTAACGACAGCGCCGCTCTGGCTGCAAAATGGTTTCGCGGTATTGCCGTCACCGACGCCAGCGGCAGAGTGAATTTTTACAGCTGTTTCCCGGGCTGGTACAGCAGCCGGTCTATTCATATTCATTTCAGAGTCAAAAACAACAATAGCGATCAGCTTATCTCTCAGTTTGGTTTTGATGACGATTTCGTTGATGCCATTTGTTCAACGCATCCCGACTACCTAAATCGTGGCGAACCCGACACTCACAATAGCCGCGATACGGTTTTCGACGGGGATGACGATGAGCTTTTCAATCTTGCGCAGAATACCGATGGCTCTTTACTGGCCTGGAAACGCATTATCATTTCCTGATCCCGTATTCACAAATTGGCAACCGGGGGATCGTTAGCGGGTACCCGACGGTTGCTGCTGAGCAACATATACAAACTGGTAGCGATTAAACACACTGCCAGATACACCGGCAGGCCCTGACTGGTAATGCCGGTATTCGCTGCCAATAACGGGCCCGCTACCGAGCCAATACTATAACTCAGCAGCATAAATTCGGTAGCAGCGACAATTTTAGTAACCGGCAAACCATCACAAGCCAGTGCAATTGCCACCGGGTAAAGAGCAAAGCTGCACGCACCCAGCAACAAATAGCAGCCCATAATGACAGAGAGCTCAGCGGCCCAGGCAATGCCCATTACGCTTAATCCACCCATAGCGCAAAAGCCGGCCATCAGTAAACGTTTGCTGCAACGGGGCGATAAATAGCTTACCAAGGGTTGCACCAGCATACCGCCAAGAATAATCACCGCCATCAGCAACCCGGTCTTGGGCGCATAATCCGTTTGCGCGATGTACAACGGCATAAGGCCGTATACGGGGCCAAGCACTAATCCTGATACCAGGCAGCCCATTATCGCAGGCCGACTAAGTACTTTTAACTCTTTTAGGCGCAGCGGTTCGCACTGGTGCTGATTGGGCTGGCCGGATCTAACCAGCAAGGGCACCATCGCTGCCACAAGCAGCAAGCCAATTACCACTAAATAAGGCAAAGCGCCGTCGATACCTAACGGCTTGATAGCCAGTTGACCTACCGCGGTGCCACCATACAATGAAGTCATATACAGCCCCAAACGTTTAGCTCTGGCTTTGGCGGTATCGGTCATCAGTAACCAGGATTCCACCACCACAAATACGCCGGCTACAGCGATCCCTGCAACCAGCCGCGCTGCCAGCCAGGTAACTTCTCCAGCCCAGACCACCTGCACAGCAACGGTAAGTGTGAGTAACAGAAGAAATATAACAAAGGCAATCCGGTGACCAGTTACCGCCACTATTCTCTGAATGGTAAAAGCACCAATCAACAGGCCCAGATAAAAGATGGAAGCCAGCCATGGTGCTAAATCCGCTGGCAAACCATTGGCTTTGAGCGACAAGGGGATTAGGCTCATTAAAAAGCCGGAAGCCACCGCAAAGAAAGACAATCCTAAAACAGGCACAAGCGGGCTGCCGGACTTATTGCCAGATGCAACATCGAGCATATTAGAATCCATAAGAAAAACTGCGCTACCTAAGAATGAGGTAGTAGAAACTTCAGGGCTAGAATTGGCGGCGAATTTATGCCTGTTTCGAGCGAAAGTAAAGTAAAATCAAGACCTGGATACAATACAAAAACTAATCCAAAACGTCAGCCCTCAAGAGTACTATGGTAACGGACTGACAGGCGTTAGGGATAACAGGGAAACGTGTTTCCCTTGCAGCATTTTAAAATTACCCTCATCATGACGCTAACAAGAAAAAATGCCGTACACCCCTTTAGTAACGGAAGATAAATGATAACCATCAAGGATATTGCCGAAGCAGCAAACGTTTCCCCTGCCACCGTTTCACGGGTAATCAATAATGGTCCGAAGGTGGGCCCGAAAACCCGTGAGCATGTAAAAGCGGTGATGGACAAAATGGGCTATCGGCCCAACATTAACGCACGGGCACTGGTCACCCAAAAAAGCACCTCCCTGGGGCTGGTGCTGGCAGAACTCATGGATCCATTTTTTGCCACCTATGCCGATGCCATTGAAAAAGCGGCACGTAAAGCCAACACGCAACTGTTAATGAGCTCTGGCTCCGTGCAGGCAGATACCGAGCTAAAGGCAATCGAGACATTGCTGAATCACCGGGTAAAAGCCATGGTGGTGCACGCCAAATTTCTTGATGACGACACCCTGATTGAGCTATCCAAACAGGCCCCCGGTTTTGTGCTGATCAACCGTTATATTGACGCTATCAAACATCGCTGTGTATGGCTGGACAATGTCGCCGGCGGGCGAATAATGGCCGAGTATGTACTCAAATTTGGTCACCGTAAAATTGCAGTTATCAGCAGTGATTTCGCCATTGAAGACCGCGAAGGGCGAGAGCAGGGGATCACAGAATCCCTCTCAGAATGGGGAATTGAGTTAAACGATTCGCAGATAGTCCATGCCGCCCCCAACCAGGAAGGCGGTGAAATCGCAATGCGCCAGTTGCTTGCGTCCGGCGCCCGCTTTACGGCAATTCTGGCCTACAACGACGCCATGGCTGCCGGTGCCATCAATACATTATATGACCACAACCTTGAAGTGCCGAAAGACGTTTCTGTGATGGGTTTCGACGATGTGCTACAGGCACAATTCTGTCGCCCAAAGTTAACCACCATGAACTATCCTATTGAATTAATGGCATCCCAGGCGGCCAGTCTGGCGCTGGACTACGCGCAGGGTAAACAACCGGATACGGACGTTACCTATAAATACCTGCCCACCATTGTCGCCAGAAGTTCCGTTGCCAGATGTATCGGATAGTGCCTGCTTTTTATTAGAGGCGAAAACTGTAAGTGCCGCCTCTAATCAATCTAATGGTCTTTCTTGTCAACCATCTTTATAGTGATAGCTGTAGCCGTTCAGTGCCGGCGCACCGCCAAGGTGGGCGTAAAGCACTTTGGAGCCTTCCGGGAAGAAGCCTTTTTTCGTCAGGTCGATAAGACCCTGCATAGACTTTCCTTCATACACCGGATCGGTGATCATCGCTTCAGTCTTCGCCGCCAGTCGAATAGCTTCGTTAGTTTCCTCAGAAGGCACACCGTAAGCAGGATAAGCGTAATCCGGGTTGATGACGATTTCATCCTCTCGTACCTCTCGGCCTAAACCTACCAACTCTGCCGTTTTATTCACAATACTGGTCACCTGCTCACGGGTTTGCTCAACGGTACCCGACGCATCAATACCAATTACAGTATCGGCACGGTCATGGTTGGCGAAACCCACAATCATGCCGCCCTGGGTAGAACCGGTCACAACGCAGACTACAATATAGTCAAACTTAAAGCCCAGTTCTTTTTCCTGAGCGATAACTTCTTCGGCAAAACCAATGTAACCCAGCGCGCCGTATTTATGTACCGAGGCGCCAGCCGGGATCGCATAAGGCTTACCGCCAGCGTCTTCGACCGACTGAATGGCTTTCTGCCAGCTGTCTCTTATACCAATATCAAAGCCGTCATCCACCAGGCGGCTATCGGCGCCCATTAAGCGGGTCAACTGGATATTACCGACCCGGTCGTAAACCGCGTCATAGTGTGGCACCCATTTTTCCTGAACCACCACACACTTCATGCCAATCTTCGCTGCCGTCGCGGCAACCATGCGGGTATGATTAGACTGTACCCCGCCAATTGACACCAGCGTATCGGCGCCACTGGCCAGTGCGTCCGGAACAATGTACTCAAGCTTTCTGAGCTTGTTGCCGCCCAGCGCCAAGCCCGAGTTACAATCCTCACGCTTGGCATAGATATCAACCTTACCGCCAAGCGCCTCACTCAGACGTGGCAAATACTCGATAGGCGTGACCCCAAAAGTAAGCGGGTAACGCTCAAAGTTACTGATCAATGACTTCATAAACCTGTTTCCCAAAAAATGACTGATGCTCACTGCGCCGCCCGTGCTGGCCTTACTGCTCTTTGTAACATTTATCAGACCTGACGCCAGTTGTGCGTTATACTGCACGGCGATAATTCACCATACCACTGTGCGTTATAGCGCACAAATAATTATTTCGTTATGGCAGAACAAGAATTCAAACAACATATCGCACAACACCTAAAAGCATTACGTAAAGCCCAGGGCCTGAGTCTGGACTCGGTAGCCCGCTTAACCGGGGTTTCCAAGGCTATGCTGGGACAGATTGAACGGCAGGAATCCAGCCCGACAATTTCGACTTTGTGGAAAATCGCCAGTGGTTTAAATGCGTCCTTCTCGGCCTTCTTTGCGACCAGCTCAGACGAGAGAACCAGCGACGAAAACTTTCCGGAAGATCCGAACATGAAGGTTAAAGCCATTTTTCCGTATCGTGATGACACGCGAATGGAAGTGATGGAAGTCAGCCTGCTTAATTTTCATGAACAACAATCCGATCCTCACGCGACCGGCGTAATCGAACATGTGCATGTGTTAAATGGCGAACTGTCGGTGTATTTCGATAATACCTGGCATGAGCTACAGGCCGGCCAAAGCCTGCGATTCTTCGCTGATCAACCGCATACCTACAAAGCACGCTCTGAATACACTGTTTTTCACAATATTATTTGCTACTGACGGGAGTAGACGGCCAAGTCACCTATTAATATCTTTGATAGCGGCAGCTTTGTAGCTACTTTTTCCTGTTGCGGCGCGCCTTGCGTAACTGATACTGCAGTTGCAACTCGCCCATGACTTTTTGGTGTAATTCGTAGTAGCTTTTTTCCAGACCACCGATACGGGTATTAAGGTCCGCCATATCAGTGTAATCGAGCTCGGTCATTACGTCCTTGCACACGTTATTTATGATGCCTACCTGGCGGGGTGAAAATGCCGCTTTCCACTTGGATAAGCTCGACTTTTCTATAGGTTTTTGGGTATTCATATTGGAACGGTTCTGACCAAATTCCAATGGTTTTTTATAATACTCAAGCATGCTCTGATCGAAGTCTACGTCCAGAAATTCGCAAATTCTGGATAATGCCTGTTGATTGTTTTCTATCAGATTTTCGTAGGTAAACCATAAGCAGCGATGTTGATGAGCCCGGCAAAAATCCAGTTGTGTGGTGACTTCGTCATGCCAGCGTAAAGCGCCGGTATAAGGCGTAGTACCCAGTCCCCAGGCATTATCAATATAAGAGGCAACCACAGCTCGTGGGTCACGAATTATCACGATAAATTTGCTATCCGGATAATGCTCAGCCAATTCATCCAGGTGTGGCGTTAACATCGGGTCTTTCCAGCCCCACAAAACACCTTCCGACTCCAAGGAATTAACATTAACGGAGTACCGGTCCCGCAGCCGTCCGGTTATTCTGGAGTGCAAAACTTCAGTAGTGTAAGGTTTATCAAAAACACCGTAGGTACCCATTTCATTCTGAATAAATAAGCCGGGATGTGCCGACAACATTCTGGTTAAAAGCGTGGTGCCGGAACGCTGCGTACCAATAATGAAAATGGGTTGCTGCATTGATACAAAGACTCAAAGTAAGAAGTGGTTATATCTTGCTTTAAGATAGCGGGCACTGCAAGTTACATGAAGACTTTCAGGAATGGCCCGTAAAGAGCTTAAATCTATCACCCGCAGATAACCGAGTTATAATATCATTAGCGCTGTGCTGATGATGATACCCGTGATAATCAACTGTACAAGACAAAAGCCCATGATGTCTTTGGCTTTTAACCCCGCAATCGCCAGCACTGGCAGTGCCCAGAAGGGCTGAATAAGGTTTGTCCAGGCATCACCCCAGGCAACCGCCATGGCCACCTTGCTAACGTCGGCGCCCAGTTCGATTGCGGCCGGCAGCACAACCGGTGCCTGGACCGCCCACTGGCCGCCACCAGACGGAATTAATACATTAACAATTCCTGCACTTAAAAAGCTGTAAAGCGCCAAAGTATTGGCAGTTGCAGCACTAATTAGCCATTCGGATAAATCCGTGGCCAGGCCCGACTGAACCATCACAGCCATAATCCCTGCGTAGAATGGAAACTGTAATACAATACCTCCTGCGCCCTGAATGGCCTGGTGCAGGCTGTACAGCAGGCGGTCAGGTGTGCCATGTAATATGATAGCCAGAAATAAGAATAAAAAATTAATAATATTCAGGTTAAGCGTGCCGCCATCACTAAAATATAAGGCAAGGTAAGCTATGCCCGCTACGCCTGCCAGTATGGCAAGTAACGGGTTGCGCTCAAACTTCTCTGCCGGGCGCAACTGAGCAGAAGGTTGCGACGGAAAAGCCTCCTCCAGTCGCTTAGGAACAACAAAAACGCAATCATTTTGTGCTGGCATCATTGCTCTGTTTACGGCCGGCATGATCACAACCATGATCGCCAGTAATATTAAATTCAATGGCGAAAATATGGTGTCGCTGGTGCCGATAACACCAATCAGATCTTCAGTAAAATGGCCCGTAGTCGCAATGGTCAAAGGAACCGAGCCGGCAAGCCCGCCATGCCACACGACAAAGCCCGAGTAGGCACTGGCAACCAGTAAGCGATAATCCACTTCAATTCGCCGCGCAATAGCTTTGGCAAATAAGGCTCCAACCACCAGGCCAAATCCCCAGTTAAGCCAGCTTGCCAACATGGATATCAGCGTTACCAGGATAATGGCTTTACCGGGCGTGGCAGCCAGACGAGCAAGGTTATTCAGTGCCTTCTTCACCACCACAGTGCTAGCCAGCATATGGCCTGACACCAGAACTAATAACATTTGCATGGAGAATGTTAGCAGACTCCAAAACCCTCCCCCCCAGTATTCTATAACCAGGGTGACCGGTTGTTTTTGTACCACCACTGCCGACCCCATAACCAAAAGGGTTAACGCTAAAACAAAAACGAAAGGATCGGGAAGGTATTTTTCAACCAGATTGACAAAAGGTTTGGCGGCGGCGGTTAGCATTGTTAAGTTCCTTTAGGCACTGCTTTTATTTAGTTTATAGATATCACTGTAGTTGCAGATTTAGACACGGGATACTGCGCCTTGACATTCTTGCCGAAAACAAGATAACGACCGAGTCTAAGTCCATTAAACCAACAGCTCTCGATACCCACTATTCATTTTCAGCCTGCCAGACCTCAATAGCTTCTTCGGCAGCGCGAAACGCCTCAATCCCGGCTGGCATGCCACAATACACGGCAGAGTGTAGCAAGACTTCCTGAATTTCCGCCACGCTGCAGCCGTTGCGTAGTGCGCCGCGCACGTGTCCTTTTAATTCTGTATAGGCTTTCAGCGCTGCCAGCGTGGCAATGGTTACCAGGCTGCGGGTTTGCTTATTAATACCGTCGCGCACCCAGGTTTCGCCCCAGGCGTTACGGATCACCATATCCTGCAGTGGCTGGCTGAATTCAGAGGCGTTATTCATAGCCCGGTTAACATGGGCATCGCCCATTACCTCACGCCGTATTTTCAGACCCTGCTGGTAAGTTTCATTATCTTTGCTCATATCGCCTCACTGTTAACTATTGGTGTCTCGTTATTCACCTTATACAATAAACCAAAGCGATGATTGCCCTGTATAGCACGTTGGTACAATATGCCGCCGGTGAGTAACAGGGCAAGAAACTCAGCCGCAGGCCCGGCATACCATATTCCCCATTCTCCCCACATTAACGGCAATACAAATATTAATGGCAGGGCAAAAAGATAGGTTTTGGCAATACTTAATATGCCCGCCCGTCTGGCATCACCGATACTTTGAAAATAAAAGCTGATCAGCATTATCGGACCCAGCAGGAATAACGCAAGGCTCACCACAGGCAGCAATCTGGCTATTTCACTGGTTACTGCCGGATCATCAACAAATAGCAGGCCGATATCGGCGCGCAGCCACCACAGCAACGCTTCGGTTACCACGCCGTAAAGCAGGGCTACACCCACAGCAATACACAAACTGCGATTAGACCGCTGATATTGTTCGGCGCCAACGTTGTTGCCCACAATACTTTGCATGGCCAGGCCTAGCCCTAGTAATGGCAAATAAATAAAGGTCATTACCCGGGTGATCACGCCATAGGCGCTAACTGTAACTTCGTAGCTGTCGGGCAACCACTGCTGCAAACTAAACAAAATCGCTCCCGATGTAAGTGCCACGCCCACGTAAGTCAGGCTTGATGGTGCGCCCAGTGACAAAAACTCACGCCATCGGTTGCGCACCGTCGTTAAAGCAAAAAATGGTAGCCCGAGACGGTTTTTAGCGCTGCGGCGAAAGCCCCACACCGCACACAGAGCAATGATTTGCGCGGCTATGGTGCCATAGGAAGAACCGGCCACACCCAGTTCCAGCAGCACGATAAAGACATAATTCATCACGCCGTTACCCACAGTGGTTAACAGTGAAACCAGCGCGATAAAACCGATATGCCCCTCACTACGCAGACTGTCTGAGGCGACTTCCAGCCAAAATATCAGCGGCGCGCCGAACATGATGATACTCATGTAGGTAAAACTCATTGCTGCCTGCGTCTGATTACCATTGGTACTGGCCAGCGCCAACGCCTGACCGGTCAGGCTGAATACCGTCAACAGTATAACGCTGATCACCAGCGCCAGCGTAAGGGCCTGAGCATAAGCGTTGCGCGCTTCATCGTGCTTACCCGCACCGCTAAGGCGGGCCATCACACTGGCAAAACCACTGGCAATCCAGGTCGACAATGCAATCAGCACCATAAACAATGGAAACATCGCGGTCACCGCCGCCAACGCATCGGCCCCCACAAAGACACCGATAAAATAGGCGTCTACCAGATTCAGCGAACCACTCACTACCATCATCAGAATGATCGGCAACGCGGTTTTCAAAAATACCCGCGTAAGCGGCGGGCTAACGTAAGGGTTGTGGCTAGTTTGTGCCGTCATGGGAGTCATTTCCTATACTTAGCAAGCGGTTAAACTTGTCCTGATATATTGCCTGCAGCGCCTCGGGCCAATTGCCTGTCGCCTGCGTAAAAGCCGCTTCGTCGAGGCGATAAAGTGCCCGGGAGGCTGCCTCAAAGCCGGCTTCATCCTCAAATACACGCATCATGCTGTACAGTTGGTCCTGCTTAATGCGTCGTTCCTGCGCCGGTGTCATGCTGCTCATGGCCGAGTCAATCAGGCGGCGCAAAGTCGTAGAGGCGCCTCCTCGTTGTACCGACAACCACTCCCAGTGCTCTGGGAGTAAGGTGACTTCTTTTGAGATCACGCCAAGCTTAGGACGGCCGCGTTTTTTAGCAGGCGGCACCAGTGCAGCAGGCAGACGCTTAATCACCTCTTCGGCATCGCCGCGCCAGTCGATGTCCACGCGCTTGCCATTGTCCAGATTGTATAAATAAGATTCGGCTTCCGGGAACTGCCTTAGTGCTTCGCGAATAACCGCTGGCAACTCCCCCTGAGCGATCAGCGATTTATTATGTATCGCGATATACGTGCTACTCATGATTTTTTTCCTGATTAATTTTACCGGGGTAAAAATAGCAATTGCTCAACATTAAATCAATATTACCCGGGTAAAATAAGGGTGAAATCTGGCTGGAAATTTCATGCACGCAAAAATAATGGGGTCAGAGAACATTAAATAATGTTCTCTGACCCCATTATTTACCATTATTTATTGAGGCGACTCAACTAGTCCGTTAAGAGACATAAATGAGTACAAGTACGGTCATCTTTATAGACAATGCAACATAAAGCTTATTTAATAACACTCTAAAGCATTTATAAGGATGTAGAGTTATGCTTGTCCATCTGACGATTAAATTTCGTATTTTATTCATAGTTTTACTTTTTATTACAGGGTGCAGCGTCACACCACCCGGTGAACCAATTGGCAATCCAACTGGCAATCCCGTTATCGAGGCTCAAGAGTTTACGCTTAGCGAAGCCCGTTATGGGCATTCCGTTGCCAACGATGGCGAGAAGATCTACGTCTTTGGCGGCACAACCAGTAGTGGCTTTTCCGGCGATATCGAGATTATCGATCCGCAAACCCAAAAGTCACAAATACTCAAAAACAAACTTATCCCAAGACGCTATTTCAGCGCCGTGTGGGACGGCAAAGAGTCGGTTTATATCATTGGCGGTATGAGTCTGGAGGGCCGACGTCCCTTCCTGCAATCGGCTGTTGAAGTATTTAACACCCGCACCCACGAAGTCACCCAAGCCCCATCGCATATCCGTGCCACCCGAATGAACACCGCAGTGTATTTAGACGATAAGATTTACGTATTCGGCGGCGCTACTGCGGGCGCCGGCCTGCGCAAAGGACTTAAACATGTCGCGTGGGTGAGTGTGTATGACACCAGGACACATCAGTGGACCGAGTCAGACGATATGCCGGTAGCCTTTGCCAGCGAGGCTGTTATTTATAATAACGCCATTTATTTAGCCGGTGGCTTTAACGGCAGAAAACAATTCAAAACCTTTTACGAGTTTATGCCCGGCTCATCACAATGGCGCGAACTCACTTCCTTGCCGATTGAAACCAGCGCCCATTGCATGACAATTATCAAGAATAATCTCTACACGTTTGGTAATTACGACGAGCTGGAGCAAACCCTGCGCTATAACTTTGATACAGGGTTTTGGAGCAATGCGAATCTTCCCCTGCTTCCTCGTCGCCATGCTGCCAGTACAACCCTGGGTAACGATATTTATGTTATCGGCGGGACGGTTAGTCGCATCGACCTATACGTAGACAGCGTGCAGGTATTTAGCTTCTGAGGAGGGGCTATGCGCCCCTTTTATACAAACCAATGACGGGTGCGGTTGGCAAACCAGACTAACGACAACATCACCGGCACTTCCACCAAGACGCCCACAACGGTAGCCAGTGCGGCACCAGAATGCAGGCCGAATAACGAAATGGCTACCGCAACCGCCAGCTCAAAGAAGTTAGACGTGCCGATCATGCACGCCGGGGCGGCCACGTTATGGGGCAGTTTAAGCTGCCTGGCAATAAAATAAGCAATGGCAAAAATACCATAGGTCTGTATTAACAGCGGGATAGCAATTAACACAATGGCCTGTGGCTTATCCAGAATAGTGTCTGACTGAAAGCCAAACAGCAACACCACGGTAGCCAGTAAACCAATGATGGACCAGGGCTTCATGGTCGCCAGAAACTGGTTCAGGCGGGCGTGGTCATCGCCCTTGTCGAGCTTTTTACGGGTTATGGCGCCAGCCACCAGCGGGATTAATACGTACAACACCACCGACAAAAATAAGGTATCCCAGGGCACGGTGATATCGGTTACGCCAAGCAGCATGCCGGCGATTGGCGCAAAGGCGAAAATCATAATAACGTCGTTAATCGACACCTGTACCAGGGTGTAGTTCGCATCCCCTTTGGTTAGCTGACTCCACACAAACACCATGGCCGTACAGGGCGCCACGCCTAACAGGATCATCCCGGCAATGTATTCGGTTGCTGTTTGCGGGTCGACCCAGCCGGCAAATAGTCCTTTGAAAAATAACCAGCCCAGCAACGCCATAGTAAACGGTTTAATTAACCAGTTAATGACCAGGGTCAGCGCCAGACCTTTAGGCTTTTTGCCCACGTCTTTTAATGAGGAAAAATCTATTTGCACCATCATCGGGTAGATCATCAGCCAGATAAGCACCGCAATAACCAGGTTAACGTGGGCGTACTCAATACTGGCTATTGCCGCAAACATACCCGGCGCCAGGCTACCCAGCACAATGCCGATAATAATAGCGAGCCCGACCCATACCGATAAATAACGTTCGAACAATCCCATAACCTGACTCCTTAAATAGACCGCTGGTTGACCCGCTCACTGAGTTTCTCCGCAGACTCCACGCGCTCGGAGTAACGGTCAACAAAATAGTCCTTGTTGCTGCGCAGCAGCAGGGTAAATTTCATGAGTTCTTCCATCACATCGACAATGCGATTGTAATAGGGCGAAGGCTTCATTCTGTCGTTATCGTCAAATTCCATAAAGGCCTTGGCCACACTGGACTGATTTGGAATGGTCACCATCCGCATCCAGCGACCAAGTACCCGCAGTTGATTCACTACATTAAACGACTGCGAGCCGCCACACACCTGCATCACCGCCAACGTTTTGCCCTGAGTGGGCCGCACACTGCCAACACTTAACGGCACCCAATCTATCTGACTCTTAAATACGCTGGTCATGGAGCCGTGCCGTTCCGGTGAACACCATACCTGCCCTTCAGACCACATCATTAACGAACGTAACTCCTGCACCTTTGGATGGTTTTCATCTTCGGTATCGGTTTGCGGCAATCCCTCAGGATTAAAGATTTCAACCTCTGCGCCCATCCGGCTGAGCAGTCGCGCACACTCTTCCACCACCAGCCGGCTGAAGGAGCGTTTACGTAACGAACCGTAAAGTAACAATATACGCGGTGCATGGGCGGCGGCAACTTCGCTCTGACATTTTTCAAAGCTGGGAATATCCAGTTGCGACGCATCAATATTAGGCAGTGAAGTATCTTCGACGCTCATTATTGCGCTCCCAGTGCTGTCAGCGCGGCTTTGAGTTCGGCGGGTAACGCGCTTTTCTCTGCCACCGGCAACAGCTTATTCACCCGTTCAGTGATTTCGCTGATGCAGGCGCGGAAAGCCGCTGCTTTTTGCTCGTCGCTACCTTCTACTTTGGAAGGATCGCTCAGTCCCCAATGCACTTTGACCGACTTTCCGAACCACACCGGGCAGGTTTCGCCGGCTGCTGAATCACACACGGTTACCACTACATCCGGCGCGAAGCTCTCAAACTCATCCCATGACTGACTGGTTAGACCTTTAGTAGGGATCCCGGCTTCAGTGAGATACTGTAAAGAAAGCGGATGCACCACACCGGATGGCTGGCTGCCGGCACTCCTGGCAATGATTTTATCACCGGCCACATGGTTAGTGATGGCTTCAGACAAGATGCTACGGCAACGATTATGGGTACAAATATACAGAATTTTCATGATGACCTTTGCTTAATGCGTGGTTACTGACAGCCCGGCCCTTGCTGCCGGTACTGATGAAGTTTATCGATGGCGGAACTAAAGTAAGACTGATTATTCTCAGCGGCCAGGCGGATAATATCCAGCGCCCACTCAGGCAAATCCTGGTGCAGCCGGTAATACACCCACTTACCGCGCCGTTCATCCTGCAAAATACCGCAACGTCGCAGTTCAGCCAGATGACGGGATACCTTGGGCTGGTCAAGCTCAAGCGCTGCAATGAGATCGCAGACACAAGCTTCTTCAAGATGACTTATCAGCAACACCGACTGCAATCGGGTGTTATCCGACAGGCATTTGAAAAGTTGTAATGGCATCATTCAACACATCCGGTAAATCACATATGTAATTTATCATATATGTGATTTACCGTATGTCAAATATAAAAAAAACGGTGATAGGGTTACCCGTATCACCGCTTAGAAGTTTGCCAGTCAGGAGTGAAGCTTACCCCTGACCCGGCGCGTAAGGGAATTTGCGCGACTGGAACTCTTTCAGACTGCCTTGAGGTTGTGGCAGACCAGCAGGTATAGGGCGTTCAGAGAACATCTGGAAATACAGTACGCTGGCATCGCGCCACCATTTCGCTTCCTGATATTGTATGCTCAGAGCCATTTCAACCTGACGAAACTGGTTGGCATCAATGTAGGGCTTTACCTGTTGCCAGCGCTGTTGCATATCGCTGACGCCATCTACGCCGCGGTAATAATATTCAACCAGTTCGTTCCATAAGGTCTCGCCATTCGCCAGTTGGTAATCCCACGGCAAATGATGAAACCACAACAACAACTCCTTCGGTGTAGTGTCCGGGTTGGCAAGTTTCTGTTGCCAGTAGGGCGCATACTGGCTGATAGCATTCGTGCCCGAAGCAGTGCGGTCCAGCCCAATTCCCTGTTTATCAGCGCGATGGTAGTACACCGAATTCCAGTCTGCCCGCCCGAGGTTATCTACCCACGGACCCGGCCCGTAGTGGTGACCGGAGTCCATCAGGTGATGCAGGCCAAGCGGTGTCATGTATTCCACTACATACTCCCGCGAGGGCATCATTATGGCTTCCACCTGCCGGACGGCCTGCGGTTGTACGGTAAGGGTTTGCTTGATCCACTCATTGGCGATCTGCTGCGCGCTTAACGTGTGATCCCAGGCTAAACGGCCGAATGCATACCAGTTAGACTGAGCAAAGATATGACCGGTCCAGTTACGCTGCATACCAGTATTAGCTACCCCTGCAATGCCGGTAAGCTGATAGTTATACAACGAACCATCCACCACTTTAGCCACGGTTGAGCCCGGGCCTTTAACGTGAGTATCAGCATCCATGGCCTCTTTAAACAAGGTGCCCAAATAGGCTAAGTGAGTAGAAAAGCCAAGGTATTCCTGGGTAATTTGCAACTCCATGGCCAGCGGCGTGTCTGGTGTAGCACCAAACATCGGACTGAAAGGCTCGCGCGGCTGAAAATCGATAGGGCCGTTTTTCACCTGCACAATCACGTTGTCCATAAATTTACCGTCCAATGGCACAAACTCATCATAAGCCTGCAGGCTGCGCTCTTTGGCCGGGTCATTGGCATACACAAAAGCCCGCCAGAACACCACGCCGCCATAGGGCTTTAATGCGCTAGCCAGCATATTCGCGCCCTGGGCATGAGTGCGGCCGTAATCGCCGGGGCCCGGCTGCCCTTCGGAGTTGGCTTTCACCAGAAAGCCACCAAAGTCAGGGATTAGCTGATAAATTTCCGCCGCTTTGTGTTTCCACCACTTTTGTACCTGCGGGTCGAGGGGATCCGAGGTATCCAGCCCGTCCAGCTGTTGCGGTGAGCTGAACTTGATGGACAGGTACATTTTAATGCCATAAGGACGCACAATGTCGGCCAGCGCTTTAACCTTTTGCAAATACATGGGGGTGAGCATCAGGGCGTTAGCGTTAACATTGATTGGCACCATGCCATTGATACCAATACTCGCATTTGCTCTGGCGTAATCGTAATAACGCTGGTCTTTATCAAGTGGCAGGCGATGCCAGTCAAAAATCGACTCACCGGCATAACCACGCTCTGTATGACGGCCGAGATCGTCCCAGTGATTGAGTAAGCGACGTTGAATTTTTGGGTTTTGCAGTACCGACAACGAATCCAGCGGCTGTTGAATAAACACCAGACGTAACAGGTGATAACTGCCATACAATAAACCAATATCCGTTTTTGCGGTGATCAGGATATCGTTACCGTGGCGCTTAAGAATAAAGCCTTCATCACCGAGTTGCGCAGTAACATCAGCCTGCAGGTTGAAGCGTGCCTGAAGTTCGGGGGTAATCTTTTGTACTAATAAGGTACCACTCGACTGTCCTACCCGGTTAGCAAACGCCCGGCGAAATTCATCGCGAATAATATTGTGGGTCTCGGTGCGGCCAACCACCTTTAGTGTAGCCGTCGGCAAGGCCGCATCGATGACATCGTAGCGCTGCCAAAGACGGTAACCGTCTTCGCCGCTAAAATCCGGTACCGCCATTACCCGGGCGCTGATCAGTAACAATAAACAGACAACAATTCGCACGCAATACTCCAATGGCTAACACATCATACAGAGCCTATCACTGCCAATTTTGAGCGTCAGCGAATAAGTAAATTTAGTGTTAACAACATAATAAAACGTAATAAGAAATAAGCTTCGTTGTAGTCAGGAATTTCCAATTATCTTCCGGTCCACGAGAAATATTAAGAGCGTACAATTGCAGGGCGCATAACCCACCGACCTTTATTAATCATTAAATAGTTACCCACAAGAATTAACAGCAGACCCGCTGAGCTGCTATGAGTCCATTGGTAGCCCTCGAACAGAGCAGACAAACTCAGCGCGACTACCGGGAAAAGTACCGTGGTATAGGCAGCAGTACCCGGACCAACGCGACTGACCAGAGAAAGATAAGCAGTGAAGCCAATCACAGAACCAAACAAAGCTAAATAAAGCAGGCTAAAAGTGTATTCAGCGCCTGTACCCCAGGCAAAAGGCACACCACGAACCAAACAGATGACCAGTAACAATACAGTGCCGTACATCATGGCCCACATATTACTTTGTAGCGGTGTGATCCCCTCTTTGCCATGGCGAACTGAAATCATATTACCGAACGAGAAGAACAAGGTACCCAGTGCTGCCAGACCACACCCTTTGAGGGTAGTAAGCCAACTGTCGTCGATGCGAATTTGTGGCGCCATTAACAGTGCCAGGCCCACTACGCCAAACAATGACGCCAGCCAAACATAACTCGCGACCCTGGTTTTAAAGAATAACCGACCATTAATGGCATTGTAGAGCGTAGCAAGGCAAAAGATGACTGATACCAAACCAGAGGGAATATAGCGGGTAGCGTAATAGAAACAGATGAAATTGAGCGAAAACAGGCAGGCTCCCTGCGCAACAAAAAACAGTTGATCCTGCCAACTGCCAATCCGCCCTTTTTTAAACAACATCACCAGTGGGATCATTATCGCAGTGGCCAGTCCGAACCGATAAAACACCGATACCACCTCATCCACATTGCCCAACTGATAATAAATAGCTAACCAGGTGGTCCCCCAAATGGCTACTGTTAATACATATAAAAACAGCGTCATAAGCTTTTCTCAAAGAGAAGGAAAGCCAAGAGCATAGCCTCGGCAGCATACAGAAACTGGGACATTCCTGACATTTTGGGACGATCCTGCGGTTTTTTTACGTCTTCTGCGTACCAGGCGTTAAATTATCCTTTGCCCGCTCCCGGCGTTGATGAATAATAGTGCAATGATGAAGCAGGCCACCTTCGACACCCTATCCCATTCTAACGCCACACTCAGAGGGGAATTGCGCCTGCCCGGTGATATCCGTCTGGCCGCCTGGCAAAATGAGCTGGACAGAGTGAGTTATCATACCGATGAAGTGCACACACTCTCGCTTTACACCACCGGCGGTGAGCAAACTTATCGCCTTGATGGGCGCCGCTCACAGCGTAATGGCTTTAAGGATGCAATTTGCATTATCCCGCAACAACAGGAATCGGTGTGGGAGATCCAGGGACGCTTTGAGTTCACTCACCTGTACTTTACCGACAACCACCTGCGGGAGTTTATTGCCCGGGAGCTGGATCTTGAGCCCCGTTTATTTGCCCTGCCGGACCACTCTTTTCTGCAACATGCTCCAATGGCTGCTGCCCTGCAGCAACTGGGGCAGCCTCAGGACTGGCATGACGACATCCACCAGCTTCACATTCAATCGGTAGTCCAAATCGTGTTTGCCGAATTATGTAAGATGCAGTCGCACCGGGCTGCCCAAAAGGTGCGTATTTATGGTGGTTTGAGTTTACGCAGCAAAAAAAACGTGCAGCAATATATTGAAGACAACCTGCAACGCTCCATCACCATTGCAGACATTGCCGGCACGGTAGGGCTTAGCGAGTTTCACTTTGCCCGGGCATTTCGCCAGTCATTTTATACCTCTGTGCATCGCTACATCGAATCACGGCGAGTACAGCGGGTGCGTGATCTGCTGACGCAGGGGCATAAACTCGTTGATATTGCGGATGCCGCCGGTTTCAGCGATCAAAGCCACTTATCCCGCGTGGTTAAACGGCAAACCGGTGTAACGCCTAAAAGCCTTAAGCGGTATCTCAACAGCCAACCACGCTAAACCATTCCAAGGCCCAGTTTTCCGCAAAGCTAAACCCTCTACACTGGTGGTTTTACTCCGGACAGACAAATGAATATCAGACCACTGCTGTTATTACTAAGCATGCTGCTATGCTCCGCCGCAGCAGCGCAAAATGCACCACTACAACTGGCCGAATCCTATAAGGGCGACATCGACATCAGTGAATACCTGGTGAGCGAAAAGCTCGACGGTATTCGGGCGCGCTGGACAGGCACTCAGCTTATTACCCGTAACGGCAACCCCATTAATCCGCCCCCATGGTTTACCCGCAACTGGCCGACTGAGCCCATGGACGGTGAACTCTGGAGCAAACGGGGCAGCTTTGAGGAGATTGCCTCCACCGTTCTCAGTCATCACCCTGATGAACGTTGGCATGCAATTAAAATGATGGTGTTTGACCTGCCTGTTACCGGCCTGCCCTTTGAGGAGCGCGTTAAGCGTATGCAAACGCTAATCGCTCAAGCCAATAATCCCAGTCTGAAAATGATTGAGCAATTCACCCTGGATTCACTTCCTACGCTGGAAGATGCCCTGGATAACATTACCCAACAAGGCGGCGAAGGACTTATGCTCCATCATCGCGAGGCGCACTATCAGCAGGGGCGTAACCCGGGTTTATTAAAGGCTAAACGCTATCAGGACGATGAAGCCAGAGTACTCGCCCACCTGCCCGGCAAAGGTAAGTTCAGGGGCATGATGGGCTCATTGTTGGTGGAGTCCCGCCAGGGACGGCAGTTTAAAATTGGCAGCGGTTTTAGCCTGGCCAACCGCCAGTCACCGCCACAGGTAGGAAGCTGGATAACCTATAAATATTATGGTCTTACCCAGCGCGGTATGCCGCGTTTCGCAAGCTTTCTGCATGAGCGACCGGAGGAAGACAACCCCGTTAAACATTCACCGCCGAATTAACTAACGTCAGTACCTAACGATATTAAAGGCTCCAAACCAACGGCTGTGGGCTAATAGACTGTACAAGCAGAGCAAAACGGTCCATCCTAGACATAACAACAAGAAACACTAGTAACGAATTAGTGCAGTTAGCGAAACCTGATCACACTGCACAATTCCTTGCCCGGTGACATCAAGCCTACAAGACACGCAAAGTAGTTCAGTAACGGCAACTATCGCAATCACAAACTGCTACCCGAATTCTGAGTAGCCAGTTACCAACGCCGATTCTGTTTACACACTCACGCCAGAGCGCGATAAATCGTTGCTTTGCACACGACTTAAAAGGAAAAATCCAGGGTATGTGGTTAAGCACAGAATGCAATCTCACCTTTGATATAACAACACCTACCCCGTTTATACTGATGTTACGGCCCCGGAATGATTTTAATCAGTGGGTAGCTGAACAAACCTATACTATTTCGCCTAATGTCCCGGTGATTGAATACAACGACAGTTTTGGCAATTCGTGCCAGCGATTAGTAGCGCCGGTTGGTACATTTTCGGTGCGAACCTTGGCGAAGGTATTAACGTCGCCAGCGATGATAGGCGACCGCTGGGCGGGATTTAATGAAATCGACACACTCCCCAATGAGGAGCTGAGTTACCTGCTGCCCTCACGCTATTGTGAGTCGGACCGGTTTGTAGAAATGGCCCACAGTATCGTGGCCAATTGTGTGCCTGGCTATGAGCAGGTGGCGGCTATCGAAGACTGGATCCGAACCAACGTGCACTTTAACCCTGACTCGCTCTACTTCCAACAGTCTGCCACAGAGGTTAACCAATCTCGCGAGGGTGTTTGCCGAGAGTTAGCGCATTTGGGCATCGCACTGTGCCGCAGTTTATGTATTCCGGCCAGAATGGTAGTGGGTTATTTGCATGGCTTAACCCCCATGGACATGCACGCCTGGTTTGAAGCCTACGTAGGTGGGCGCTGGTACACATTTGATGCCACCCAACCCTCATCCGACGGCGCGCGTGTGGCAATTGCCTTTGGCCATGACGCCTCAGATGTGGCCACATATACCCAGTTTGGACCTGCGGTGCAGCCGAAAATCATGGCGGTTAACGTGAGTGAAATCGAACCGCCTGATGAGGCTAACCAAAAAGCCTGAGGTTTCCGCCAGCAAACCGTTCAAGAATAAAGGCCTCAATGGCGTATGAGGCCTGTTTTTTCACCTATCACGATGGCAAATTTGCGATGAACGCCCAGAGCGTTCCCTTACCTCAGTAATATCTTCTCTTGCTACTTTCTTCGAAGGCTAAATTTGAAGCAGTGGCACTGTGAAATAAATACTATTGTAATGAAAACTCTATAGTCCTGTGGTAGGTCTACATTTTCAGAAACTCTATAATACACTGATTTAAAAGACGAAAACATAAATTCTAAAAGTGGTCTCTGACTTGCACCCGTCTCTGAACATGTTGATATCAGGAGACAAATAATGTCAGAGACAGTAAACACGGTAAATCCTACCACCGAGCAACCCGTTGCAGAATACACGCTTATGTCTGAAGCTGAGGCGAATCAAGCAGTCGATTCGGCAAATACGGCTTTTCTGTCATGGAAGAAAACCAGCTTTGCCGAGCGCGCCGAGCTGATGAATAACCTTGCCGACCAAATCGAAAAACAGTCTGATGCAATTATCGATTTGATGGTTAAAGAAATGGGTAAAGTGGTAGAGCAGGGTAAACAGGAAGTGGAGCTCTGCGCAGCGATTTGTCGCTACACCGCTGAAAACGGAGCCAGCGTATTGGAAGATGAAAACCGCGTATTCGAGGGCGGCACAGCGATAATCACCTATCAGCCACTTGGCGTTATCCTTGGTATTCAGCCCTGGAATTTTCCGCTCTACCAGGTGATTCGTTACAGCGCAGCAAACATTATGGCCGGCAACACAACCGTTATGAAGCACGCTAAGAATGTCTTTGGCATGGCTGAACTTATTGAAAAACTCTACATCGATGCTGGCTTTCCGGAGCATGTCTATCAATCGCTGCTTATTGATGGCAAAACGGCCAGTGCACTGATCAAACACGATAAAGTACGCGGTGTGACGTTTACCGGCAGTGATGGCGTAGGTAAGTCAGTGGCAGAAACGGCGGCCAGTTTAGCTAAAAAGACCGTTCTGGAGCTGGGCAGTAACGATGCGTTTGTGGTGTTGTCAGATGCCGATGTCGATACGGCTGTTAAAGCCTGTGTGCAGGGGCGCATAGTTAATAATGGTGAGACCTGTGTGGCGGCAAAACGCTTTATCATTACTGAGTCGGTTTACGACCAATTTAAAACGCAATTCTTAGCCGCGTTTAAAGCCCTTAAAGTGGGTGATCCGCGCGCCGAAGATACAGACCTAGGCCCGATGGCCCGTGCAGATTTACGCGATGAATTACATAAGCAGGTGATGGAATCGGTGGAAAAAGGCGCCTCTGTGTTGCTGGGAGGCGATGTGCCGAACGGTAAAGGCTGGTTCTATCCGGTAACCATCCTGGAGAACATAAAGCCGGGCATGCCTGCTTATGACGACGAATTATTTGGTCCTGTCGCTTCGTTTATCAAAGCTAAAGACGATGCTGAAGCCATGAAAATTGCCAACGACTCGCGTTATGGCCTCGGCGGCGGTATCTTTACTACCGACAAAGAAAAAGCAGTTAGGCTGGCCAGAGAGGAGTTTGACACCGGCATGGTGAATATTAACGGCTATTCATTGGCTCAACCTAACCTGCCGTTTGGTGGCGTGAAAGACAGCGGCTATGGCCGTGAGCATGGTGGCTTTGGCATGCGTGAGTTTGTTAACGAAAAGACCATTTTCATTTCTGAATAAGACTAACGGTTATTAATAGAACGGGATGAGTGGCTTAAAGCCACTCATCTACATCCTGACCCCCAAGTATTGCCATAATTTCAACCTCAACACCATTGAAGCGATAGTAAATACTGTCGGCACCATAAGCACAACGCCTGTATCCCTTTCGAATATGGTCAACTGATTGATATGCAGCGGGGTTCGTCGCTATTTTTTCAAAAGTCTGAAAAAAACCTTCAAAGTACTTATCTGCCTGGAGTTCGCCATATTCGGCAAACCCGTAGGCATAAATGCGTTTGAGATCCTGTTTGGCGTTCAGCGATAACTTGTAACGATTCATCTATCGTTTCAAATCGGCTTTAAATTCTTTCAGCATATCTTCGGGGGATTGATTAACGAATCCGCTATTTTCTGCACTTTCCAGCTTTTGATTGATAGCCTCAGTGCGTCGAGCTCGGCGAATCAAATCGTTTACGAGTTCACTTTTGTTTGCATACTCCCGGGTTGCTTCAACCTGGCTCTTTAGCCACTCATCATTTTTTTCAGTCAGGGTAATGCTTTGACGAGGCATAAATTTCAATCCAACAGTTAGCTCCTGGTGCGATATTACACCAGGCATTCTGAAATGTCTGCCTGTTGTTGATCACAGTAACCCAGGACTATTCATGAGAGGGTCAAACATATTGAGAGCGCATGATTCTGTTACGGTCAAATGCCGACAAAGAACAATCGCCCTTATCAAAATTCAAACAAAATCTAACAAAACAACAATTTACAATCATTTTATTTGTCCACCTCATTTACCTGATTGTTAAATTTTGATAGCCTCCCCGCGATTTCCAATAGAGTGGAAATGTTGTTTAAATAAGGATTTAAAAAATGCAAAAAGCAATAATAACTGCCTGCCTGTCTACATTACTTGCCTCTCCGGCGTTCGCAAATACTGAACACGAATCTCAACAGTCCAACGGTAAATTTAGCGCTGGGGTAGGTTCATACGCGCTTGTCGTTGAAGCTGATGGCTACTCAGAAGATCAATTTGCGGGTTTTAGTGTATTTGGCGACTACGCGTTTAATGACCATTTTTCATTGCGTGGCCAATACTATTCAGTGGAACATGATGATTTCTCAGAGCTCGAAGCTTCAGGACTAGAAGCCAACGCATACTTCGGAACAGGGCTCGCTAGCAATGGCTTTAAAGCTTTCATCGGTGGCGGCTTCTACTCAGAAGAAATGGAAGCAGATGGCTTTGATGAAAACTTCTCCGGTGCCCAGATTAGCGGCGGTATTGGTTACAACTGGCAGAAAGTATCACTCGATTTTACGCTGGCAATCCGAACTGCTGGTGACTACGCCGATATGCTTGATGAAGATGAAGACGATGTGGTCGCCGCATCAGGCTCATTAAATATTGCCTACCGCTTTTAATTTCAGTCAAAATTGTTAAGCATAAAAATCCCGCAAATTGCGGGATTTTTTACGTTTAAAAGGCTATCCAACTTTACGGGAAACATTACCTTAGCAGCATCACAAAGACCACAACCGTGTCGGCTAACAATAAAGTTGTTAATATAAAACCACATAACTCATTGATTTTTCGTCCTTAGATAGGAAGCTATAATAAACAAAGTTGTTAACTATTATGCTAATTTAGCTTTAATGTAACACACAGCATAACAATAAAGTTGCAAGAAACGACATAAGCCTTTAAAAATTATGAATTTTATCGTCATTCAGCGAACAGCGCTAGCTACAAATTTATCCCTCAATTACTCATTAGTATAGATGCTATAGGGCCGCAGTCATTTGGTTTATCGAAAGCTGAGCTGCCGTTGATATAGCCGCTAACCAATTTCCCGAGTTTCATAACCAATTCTTTGTTTTTCGTAATAAAGCCCAAAGGCATTGTTATTGGCAACGTTTCAGGCTGAGTGAAATGGTAAATCACAACAGCCACTTCATCCTCTAAATAAAGTATCTCAACATTACCATCTAAGAAGCCTTCCACAAGCCCACTCACATTAGTTTGAAACTCCCCAAGTTCATGCCTCCATTGAGATGCTACTCTAGAATCTTTGTCATCGGAAACGGGTACATACAGAACAGGGTTATATAGTTTCTTCTTTTTTGTACTGGATCTGCGAATTAACTCGCTGAGGCTTGAAGAAAACTGTCCACTCTTCGCCCAGTATGCATCCGATGGAGCCACCCATATAAATCGACTGCTACCAAAATCAGCTTTGTCTTTAATACGCTTATTGAGCACTGGAGCCAGGACCTTCTGCAGTTTTTTCCAATTGGTTGTAGAGTATATCGGTCCAAGGAAAGTCACTCTGCCGGAAGCGTTATGCTCCTCTAAAGCTTGCATATCCTCTAAATAATTGGGATTTAATAGATTCGTTTTTGAATCAAACAGCTTCAAAGTATCTTCATCCCCTACCGAAATCATAGATTTGAATATACTCATTGTATTGTTGTGCATTGATAACCGAGATAACTCTAAAGCTATTAGTTCATGGACACTTTCAGAATTATTAAGCTCCTCATAATCTTCTCGCTCAACAGCCTTACCATCGATATCTAATTGAAACACAGTAGTCAAACGTAATGGCAACTGACGCAGTTTGTTCACTGAATTTACAGTATAAATTGTCGGTTGATCTTTCCCATCCGAAGTTTGTAAGTGAGATAAATAGCCTTTATCCAAGATCTGATTGAAGCGACGCTGAAAGTGTTTTTCAACTAACTTTTCACTTTGAGAAGCATTGCTGTCATCCACCTTTAGCGATATGCCATTTATCCACTTATCCTGTATATTCTGGTTGCTGAAGCAAGTAAATGTAGCTAAGTCAAATGAGAGGGTAGCTCCGCTATCTTGAACAGAAGAAAGCCTAGGAATGTCGCCAATTTCAGAAAAGTAACCAATTGACTTTTCGGTCAGGGTAAGGCGACCTTCAGGAGAAAGAGTTAATTCATCGCGATCAACCAAGTCGGAAATAGCTTCCTCTGTCTCACGTCGGCTAAATCCAAAATAGGTCGAGATTTGTGCTTTACTCATTGGTGCAACATGTACAAGTCTCAACACAAACTCTCTGATAAATGGCAACCCCCTTTGAGAGACATATGAAAACTGAATATTAAACCTCTGTGCGGGGAGCAAGAAATCCACTTCATGATAAGTCACTTTGTTATCAGCTATCATTCCTAGTTAGCTCCCTGCTTAGCTGAGATGAATGTATACCCAGCTTTCTGACCACTCTCAGTCATGTAACGAACAACAGAGCCTAATGGCAGCTCTTTGTTGTTCCCCTTCCAAATATCTGCATTTCCTACAATTAATAAACGATCCATTGCACGAGACATCGCAACGTTGATCCTATTGGGAGCTCTCAGAAACCCGGGGCTATGTCGTTTATCAGATCGCGTCAAAGACAAAATGATGATTCTATTTTCTTTACCTTGATAGCTATCAACCGTGTCAATTTTAACTATATCTTTAAAGCCATCGCTCCAGATTTCCTGATTGAATTTTTGGCGCAGCAAACGTTTTTGCTCGGCATACATACAAATTACACCTATTGCGGCTTCATCTTTGCTGGTGAGTTTAGATAATTCAGTTACAAAATCAGCATTTTCAGATACCTGTTTGAGCACAGATATTATTTGGTCGGCTTCGCAACGGTTGTAGATACTTGTTCCACGATCTTCTAAGTGGTGTGCCCGTGGACCCAAATTAGAAGTATCTAGCCAAGTCACCATACTGCGCAGAGCCAACGGTGCTTTCTGATATACATCAGGAATTACTCTTTCACCATTACGAAGCTTGCCTTCATAGAAAGTATTTGAGACCAGCTCGCCAATAGGTGGAGCCATACGATACTGCGTCAGCAGTGCTGCACTAGCTTGAGCACCATAATTAGAGTTAAATGCTCGGGCAAAGTCACTTCGCAACACTTCATCGATTTCAGTTCGCGAACTGTGGATACCCAACTTTCTCGCTAAAGCCTCCTTATGCGCCTCGGAGTACAGTGGAGGTAGCTGCAAATGGTCTCCTACTAACAAGACTCGTTTAGCTGACTGCATGGCAATAGCTAGTTCACTCGCAATTGAGCGTGCAGCCTCATCAATGATCACCCAATCATAGATATTCTCTTGAATACCGATGTGGCCTTGACCAATGCCGACACAAGTTCCAGTCACCAACTGTCTGGAGCGAGCATAAAACTCGTCAACGTTAACCCGTTCTCCAGACAAAGCATCCTGCATATCCCGTGAAATTTTTGCAAGCGCCTTAACTCTTCTAGCCTCATCAGGTCTGACACCATATTCACTACATAGCTTGGATATCAAAATGTCTTTGGCTTCAGAGACTCTCGACTCATCATCCAACCTAATCTCATACTCTGCTCTTAACTTAGAACGAATTGTATAATCCAATTCTACTGCTATATTTTTGAGCTTCTTTATATCTTTCTCATCGCTTAAGTCATTAACTTGATATAGCAACTTCTCAAGATGATCAATTTGTTTGAATAACCTAAGCTCAGCCATCACAACTTTGGAAATGAACTCTGATTCTAAGCCAATTGCCTCACTTAAAGCTTCGACTCTATACTTACTCTCGGCGTTAAAAAGCTCCCGTTTCTCTGTCGTAATTGCGTTCGAATAGACATCTTTGAGCCCTAGAGAAACTGCTCCTTCCCGGTTACTAAACCGGACGATTTCAAGATCTGTGGTCAGCCGCGCGCAGTGCTTCCTAATTCGCTCAGCGGCTGTATTTACAGCTTCATGTGACTGACTAACCAACAGAATCCGTTTAGTGTTCTGCTTCTCAATTAAATAATGTACAAAGGCTGCGATAAACTCTGTTTTACCTGTTCCTGGGGGCCCTTGCAGCAAAGAGAGAGGGCCGTTGTTGACCAATTTAGCGAACGCCTCTCGCTGCTGTTCATTTAGACTTATTTTGTTTCCATGCTGATCTTCACGGTCATACCTTGCGAAGTCATTATCACTTAACGATATACCGTAATTGTGGGCAGCTTTATCACAAGATGGATCAAATAGATCCATTAGGTCTGGCATTACACCTTCTCGATCAAGCAGACGCTCTAAAGCTCTTTTGCGCTTACGATAAGAAGCACGATCCTGTTTGGAGCGGAAGAAGATAATATCAGAGTCTGTCAAATTGTATGCGGCCGCACGAGTTCTAACTAAGCGAATCTCTTTAAGAGCTGATTTCTTAAGTGACACCTCACCTATAAATCGCTCTACACCTTCTTGATCGACCAATACAGCTTCAACTTCATCACTGCTACTAAAACCCCCTAGAGGATCTACATCAGCGGTATAATGAATTAAAAGCTCCCCTTTAGCGTCCGCTACTGGAATAACTTCGCCGCTGACTTCAATATTAGGATACGACTCAGTCTCAGTATCCAGGATTGCACGCCATAACTTAGCTGTTGGTATTTCGAGTGTTTTTGCTGATGTTGCCTCCGACACCTGCTTATCAAGTCGCGAAAAAGCCTCTTCCAGTTGAAGTGTTAGCGTATCTTCTTCATGCATATTCCGGCTTATCCGGACACCAGCACCGGTTTAATCCGGACGCCTGTTTTCCTCGCTTTTCTCTAATCCTATTTTTATCCTATCTGTCCGGATTGTGCCAGCTTTCTCATTGATTCTCCTCCCAACTCAATCCGATGGCTGTTGTGGATCAGCCTGTCCAGCAGAGCATCTGCCACCGTTGCATTGCCTATCATGTTGTACCATTCTTTAACCGGGAGCTGGCTTACCATGATTGTACTGGCTGTTTGATAACGATCCTCCAGTAACTCCAGTAGATGACCGGCTTGCTCCTGGTTCATCTTTTCCATTCCCCAGTCATCGATTACCAGCAGCTGTTTCTTTGATAAGGCGAGTAGCTGTTTTTGATAACTGCCATCCAGCCGCCCTGAACTCAGATCATCCAGTAAACGGCTAAGACGATAGTAACGAACGCTGTACGTCTGCTCACAGGCCTGGGTTGCCAAGGCGCAGGCTACGTAAGTTTTTCCGGCACCTGTTGGTCCGGTGAGTAGGATATTCTGGTGCTTTAGCAGGTAGCTCCCGGTTAATAGTTCACTTATCTGGATACGTTTTAGCCCCCGATCTTCTTTGTAGATAAGCTGATTGGGTGAGGCATCAATACGTAACTTGGCTTGTCGTTTCAGGCGTTCGATCCTGGCCTGGCTTCGCCCCAGTACCTCGCACTCAAGAAGCAGGCTAAGCCGCTCCTCGAACGTCAACTCAGCATAGGTGGAGAGTTGCTCTCGCTGTTGCTCAAGGCCCTTGGCGGCATGGCCAAGACGCAGGGTTCTTAGTTGCTCATTAAGCTGATTCATGTCGTTCTCCTAGTGGTAACTATTTGGGCCACGCACATTGCTGTGCTGGATATCCGGGGTGGTATGAGACTCACAAGATAACTGGCCTTCCCGGTGGTTTTTAAGCAGGTTTCTGATAAAGCGCAGATAGGGCTTATCTACCATCAGCGCATCTTTGCAGGCTTGTTCCAGGCGCACATCGCCGTATTTTTTGGTGAGATTAAGCAGGCCAAGGCAACTGCGGTACGCTTGCGCGGGATGATCTTTGGCGCTGAGCTGAGCACTGACAACCTGTCGGGTCGCAGCCCCAACATTGCCACCCCAGCTCAGCAGGCGCTCCGGTGACCACTTCTGGTACTGATGGTTGCTGGGCATATGCTCCGTGTGTGTACTGAGGCCGTGCGCTTTCTTGCTGGTCGGATGTTGAGACACCAGGTTTCCCTGGTGGTAGATCTGGATTAACCGCGCGTTCGCCTCCAGTTCAACATGCTGGCCTACCAGTTGATGAGGGACTGAGTAATAGTGCTGTCGGTATTCGATGTGATAGTCCGGTCCTACCTTGGCGCGTTTGCTTTCTGTATAGAGGTAGCGCTGGACCGGGAGAGGTTTCAGCGCGGGTTTATCCAGGCTGTCGAATAAAGCTTTGCGGCTGGCACCCAGTTGTTTCATCTCTCTTTGATTCAGCTCATCCATCAGCTCCCGGATCGCCAGATTTAATGCATGGAAAGTGTGGAATATGCGGTGGCGAAGACGCATCATGATCCAGCGTTCAACAATCAGTACCGCGTTTTCTGCTTTGGCTTTATCCTTCGGTTTATAAGGCCGTGCGGGCATCACCGCTGTACCGTAATGATTCGCGAGTTTACGATAACTGTCGTTGAGTTTCGGCTCGTAACGATCCGTTTTGGTGACCGCGGCTTTAAGGTTATCCGGGATCAGAAGCGCTGGCACGCCTGTGAAGTGCTCAAAGGCGTTTGCGTGCGCTTCCAGCCAGTGCTCCAGCTTTTGACTGGGGCAGGCTTCAACGTAGGTGTAATTGGATGCTCCCAACGTTGCCACAAAGATCTGCGCATACCGAACCTCTCCGGTATCAGGGTTCACGACCGGGATTGTCGGGCCACAGTAGTCGATAAACAACTTATCGCCGGCAGTGTGGATCTGACGCATACTTCGCTTTTGCATCTTATGCCATCGAAGGTAATGCTCACAGAACTGACTGTAACGGTAGGCTCTGTGTTGATGCTCGGCGACATATTCTTCCCACAGAAGCTGCTTTGTCATGCCCTTACGCTTAAGCTCGATAAAGCACTGAGCGAAATCAGGCATGATCTTATTTTGAGCTGCCGTTTTATCCCGATACAGGGCCTGCGTTAACTCGGTATCGGAGCAGTTGTCGGTAAGTGGCCAACGCAAAGCGCTTTGTTCAAAGCGCGTCAGGATATCAGAGATGGTTGAGCGTCCAGCTTTGGTACAGGCGGCGATCTTTCTGACAGACAAACCACATTCGAATTTAAGGCGCAAAATCTCTTTGATATTTGCCATAGATGTCCTCTTTTTTGTCATGTTCACGTCCTCGCTATAATTCAATTGATAACGAGGATAGTGACTAATTGATTTAAAAGAGAAAAGAGAGGTATTCCGGCATTCCGGACAATGATTCCGGAGTTAGACGAAAACTGGCTGGTTTATCCCGGAATCGGTGTCCGGATTAAAACGGAAAGGGTGTCCGGATAAAGCCGGAATCGATGTCCGGTTTGCTCCGGTGTATGCACTTCAAGCTCTTCGTCTCCTTCAGGAACTGACGTAAGTTCGATAGCTCGTGAGAAAGACTCATCTTTATTAAGCAGCTCTGTCAAAGCTGAAATCTGTTGCGGGTAGCCAGGAATAATCCGTAAACCGGTGCAAATCTCAAACTGGCTTTCTTCAATATCTTGTTTGCGAATAGATGAACGAGTTCTTGGTTTAAAGCCTACAACCAGAGCTTTTTGCTTTTTGCAAAACATCGCAGAAAAGCTACCTCCAATCCCCGTAAAGGTTACTTTGGTTTCAGTTGGCTTATTATGATTAGGTTCAATTTTGACATACAGATGTCCATTATCAGGCAGTATAGTAACGGTCTCTTCGGCGTTACCTGCTGTAATCTCAATCAGGTTTTGCTCTAGCGAAGTGTTACCGTTATCAATCGCCTTTTTGAAGCGTCCTAAATTCTTAAATCCAAATTGAAGATCTTCAAGTTCAGCTCGAATCGCATCTGATAATGCTGGGTATGTTTCAGACTCATGCCCCCAAGACATTCCCAACATTTCGCAGGACATCTTCATCACCGCAAAGTTGTCGCGTTCAAAAGATGTGCATTTATCAATATATTCGGGACTATAGTTATGATTCTTGGGCTCTTCACCAAACGGCGAGAAGTCAGGAATATCGATCAAATAAAGAGAACGACTTTCTGACTCTAGCATCACATTCCCAGGGTGAATATCACCATGAGCCACTCCAAGTCCGTGTAAATGTTCAACAGCCGCAACAAATTTACCTATTAATTCTATTTTTTCATTTTCTTCGATAACTGCGTTATCCCAAGTTTCTCCGTTCACCTTATCTGTAACCAGATAAAGACTCGATGATTTTGAAGCAATACCGAACTCGCGGATTTTAGGGAGGTAAGTAGGCTTTATGGACGAGAGCTTATCTAGCAGCTTAAGAAACCTAAGAACTTGGAAGTTTGCGGCTGAGTCATCTCCTTGTCCGCCGGCATTCAACCAAGCTTTTACGAGCCTTCCCCCAGAGATATAGACTTCTTTTTCAGCAGTCTCAATTATAAAATCACCATCTTCTCTATACTGGCGAGAATGATTGATAGCGTGACGGTAAGGATCAAGCTCAGTATCGTCAAATGTTGGAATAGCCTCGCCTTGAGGTTCTGCTTTTTTTAAGGCATCAAAGAACTTTGTAGCAGATGTAAATTTAGCGGCAACAGCATCTATCAGCACATCGGAAAACCACTCTTCGCTATTTAACATTTCATCCTGAACTGTCTCCAAGCTCTTAGGCGACATACGCTTCCCAATAAGCAAATGCCAAGCAACAAGTCCCAATGCATGAACATCCTGCTGAAAAGGCGTTAATTTTCCCTCATCCAACATCTCTTTAGCTTCAGCGGCCCCAACAGACAGACTCTTGCGGTAATCACCAACCGTACCGATAGGCTGGTGATAAGCCGAAATAAAGTTTGAAAGTGCGACCTCTTTTGAAGGTGAAATCCAAAGGCTATGATCAGCTATGTCTCTATGGGCTATTTTAATCTCATGCAGATCCCCAAACTTTGCAATAAGTAGCTTCGTGACATTCAAACGGTCTAGGTCTGTGAAAGCCTTACCATACTTTCCAATAAATTCGTTAAACCGAACATGACTTGGAGGAAGTTCGTATACTTCACTATATTCTGCTGTCACTTCATCTTTCTGGAAGCTAGTCAATGAACGCAAGCAGTGGTTATATAAGTCTCGGTTCTGATGATTAATGTGCTGTAGTACTTCTCTCTCGCGCGAAACTATTTCTGCCCTTCCTTCCGGTGTATAGGCCTTTTTACCCTCAACATTCTTGAACTGCCATACCCGAATTAAAGCTTCTGTGTTAATCGAGATTTCAGACTTAGCAATGTACTCTTTATAAACTTTCTTTGGATGTTCGAAAATTACATCTACTGCTTCATAGCCGTCAACTCGCATCGCTTTTGGAGCAGTTTGTGGCCCCAAAAACAATTTGTCGAATAGTGGAAAATCCTTGTTTAGGACCTGAGCATCTGGGTGTGGCCTGAAATGAGCATTGAAAGTCTTACGATCTGCAAATTTTAGAAAATCATCCAGTGATATTGTATGAAGCAACTGATCCTCGGGCAGTTGGCTGAAATCAGCATCACCGGTCATGACAACAAAGAAATGCACATGAGGTACGTATCCTTTATTTGTAAATCGGTCAGCAAGCCGAGCCAACTTCGTTTCTAATGTCTGCTTCTTGACTCGAGTCGTACTAACGGGGGAACGCTTCATGTTTTTGGTACCTTTGTACCAAGTATCCCCCTTTGCAGTTACCGGTTGATAGTTCCAGTCTTTGAGCTCAACGATAATTACATTACAGTGGGTAACAATAATTAAATCGAACTCACCATCATGGTTTTTTGAATCAACAAATCGAAAGCCTGCATAGCCTTTCCATGGGAACATCCGTTTGCTTTTAGTGCCAATGCTGCTTTTTAGTTGGTCGCGAAGAGATTCTCCACGAGCGGGAGTCTTAGGTGAAGTTCCGAGCCCTGAAAAGACAGTCTTTATTTTCTCTATGGCCGCAACTTCCTGCTCTTGTAAGCCACCATCCCAAATTTCTACTTCCATGCTTTCTTCCAAAATTTATTAATAATTGCTTAAGACCAATTAAAAAGTCTCTTTAATTGCCGTCTTTAAGAGTGTTATAACTTTCAATTTTTTAGGGATGTACTCAAGTCACTTGCGACACATCTCATGAGGTGTCAGCTAAAGAACCTGCAATTAACTTCAATTCGTAAAAATTTCGACCCCAAAATGCTCGTCATTCTCATATACACGAATTGGTTTTAGCCCAGCATTATTTGGAAACATAGCTCACTCCTTAATCCTTTTTTCAACTACTGCGTATGTGACTGCTCAGGGTAATAGGGCGACGGCAATTTCGGGTAGGCACGATAAATATGCATAAAGACTCTATCAGTGATCTCAGCTATTTCTTCTTCTTCGTATTTCTCTACAGGTAGACCAGTTCGCTCATCGTATAAAAAATCAAAAATTTGCTGTTTTACGGCATCACGAGTTGATTCTTTCTGTTGCCAATTTGCTATTTTTAAACGCTCTGCTTTTAGCTCCGTAAGCAAACTAGATGCAACCTTTTTTATCTTCACAATTTCATTTTTCTGCAAGTCAGGCTTACTAAGCAGATCAAATAAAACGAGTGACTCTTCATCTAACCCTTCTCGAATGGCTCTCTTTTCTTCTTGGGAAAGCTCTTCGTTAAACTTTAAGAGAGCCTCAAAAGTTTTCTCTATTACAACTCTGTCTTTTTCTTGGTTGTATTCTTTGACAAGCTGCTCATAGTGCTGCTGATAATCCGTTCGTAATGGATTTTGCATCATTAGTCGGGCAAGCTTTTTTTCTACGGCATGTTTAAGGGATTGAACAGTTGTATTTTTACTTTCTGAGCGTGCAAATTCTTGGCGAAGTCGTTCAAAGTCAATTTTACTGATGTCGTAGATTCGGTCGCGGTCTTTTTTTGATTCATTAACCTTGCGAGAAGTGTCGATTGATGAGTCCACAATACTATAAAGTTGTTTCATGATATCTGAGATATCGGCTTTCTCCTTATCTGATTGTAAGCTCTTATAAACTACGTTTATCGCATCACGAAGGTCTCGAAATTGGTTGATGCCAGGCACATTAATACAAGCCTTAAACTTATTGAAAACCTCTCGGGACATGACTTCAAAGCGTTTCCGAGTTTCATCATTCTGATTAATAATTTCTTTGGCTTGCGCAATTGCTGCATTTTTTGCAAAACCGGTTTCGGTTACAATTAGTGAAAGGTTAAATTTATGCTTTTGCAAAAATTCAGCAATAAAACTTATAGACTCATTCAAGCTTTCAAGAAGTTCTTCATTGGGCTTGGCTGGCTCATTCTCACCACCCTCACCACCGTGCCCTTCATCACCTGCACCAGCGAATGTCGCTAACGCCTTACGTAAATTCTTCAGGATCCCACAATAGTCAACTATCAAACCATTATTTTTCCCTTCTGCCACTCGGTTTGCCCGAGCAATGGCTTGCATCAAAGTATGCGCTTTCAGAGGTTTGTCTAAATATAGGGTAGAAAGTGTGGGAACATCAAAACCTGTCAACCACATGGCGCAAACTACAGCCACTCTAAATGGGTGTTCATTATCTTTAAACGCCTCTTCCATATCCAGCCGAGAGCCATCAGCAAGCAAAAATCCCGTCTTGATTAGCTGTCGATGCGGTTTAATATCCAAATCCCACTTCTCAAACTTTGCAACTTCACCTTGTTCTTCACTGACTACAACCGCCATCAGCGTGTCTTTCATCCATGCTAACTGTCTTTCGCGCCAAGCTAGATCTTGTTCATCTGTTGCAGAGGAGAGTTCTTTTTCTTTGCTTTTAATCTCTTCCTTCCAATAAAAGTCGATAAGTTTATGCATACGGACACAAGTAATCTTATCAATACACACAAACATTGCTTTGCCAGTTTCCCATCCATTTGAATAGTGGCTCACAAAGTCACGGGCTATCTGATCTAATCTGCTGGTTGCGGTGATAATGTGATAATCACGTTTTAACTCTCGCTCCAACCTTTGTTGTACATCGACATCATCTATTTCTAATTCATCGAGCTTTTCTGCAATCCTTTCATTAATGCCTTTGGGATCCGCAACAGTATGCTCATTGCCATCGTCATCAGTAAATACAAGCTCTTCACCTCGAGCATCATAGTAAAGCGGCACCGTTGCGTTATCTTCTACAGCTCGCTGAAAGTCGTATGTGGAAATGTAATCACCAAAAACCTTTTTAGTGATTTCATCATCTTTGAACAAGGGAGTCCCGGTGAAGCCAATAAAACTGGCTTTTGGAAGTGCGTTTCGCATATTGAGTGAAAACGTTCCATATTGCGTGCGATGCGCTTCATCCGTGATAACTATGATGTCATCACGCTCCGAATATGGATTTTCGGGATCCACCTTTTCGTTAAATTTTTGAATTAAAGTAAAAACATACGCTTTCTGCGCACCGATGAGAGTTTTAAGATCTTTCCCACTTTCAGCTCGGCATGGGTCTTTATCGTTATCTACCAAGCCACAACCGGCGAAAGTTTTGTATATTTGAGTATCCAAATCTTCCCTGTCAGTCAGCACCACAAAGGTATAATTCCCTCCTAATTTGCGGTGAACCATTTGAGCAAAGAAAACAATTGAATAAGACTTACCTGAGCCTTGTGTATGCCAGAAAACCCCAAGCTTTCCCATTCGGGCATTTCGATTAATCACGGCGTCTATAGCACGATTTACACCGAGGTATTGATGGTTACGAGCAACAATCTTTACTAATTTTCCTGAACTCTCGTCAAATAATGTAAAGTTTTCGAAGATATCCATCAGATTAGACTTTGAACAGGTCCCTTTTAACAAGGTTTCCATATCCACTACACCAGATTCATTTTCTTTCAGTCGCTTCCAGTCATTGAAATGTTCAAACTTACTAGAAATTGAACCTATCTTGGCATCTATACCATTCCCTAGAATAATAAACGCATTGTGATGAAACAGATGGGGGACGGTATCTTTGTAGTCGGCAAGGTTTTGTTCATAAGCAGCACGAATATCTTTGTGGACGTTTTTGACCTCCATAAACACGAGTGGGATTCCATTTACAAATCCAACAAGATCAGCTCTGCGCCGATAAATATCCCCTTTTATCCAAAACTCTCGAACGAGTAAAAAGTGGTTATTTTCATAATTTTCAAAATCAAATAGGCGGAGATGTTTCTCTACACGCTCGCCTTTTTCATTTTTAAAGGTAACCTTTACGCCTTTTTTATGGTCCGAATATTTATCTTTATTCGCCGACACTAAGTTAGAAGATGGCGATACTTCACAAACAATACGCAGTGCTTCTCTGTAGGCGATATCAGGTAAGCCCGGATTTAGCTCTATAAGTTTTTCACCCAAATAACGTGAAAGCACAGTTTCGCGCTCTGATAACCTGCCTAGATCTCCTTCCCTTCCAAGTTTTTCATGCATACCATAAACAGATTCGTCCCAGTGCAGTTTATTAAGCAAGTAGTCTGCGGTGACTTCCTGAACTAACGTTTCTTCTGTCATGGCCATGAATAAATCCCTCTAGTTTCTGATCTCTACTTTAAAGCGTACTGGACGGTTAAGCTTTTTCACTACTCCTTCGTTTTCAGCACGCTTCAACCAATCGGTCAATTGCGATTTATGTAGTTGAGTTTGTTCCATTAACTCTTCCATCGTAACAGGTTTTTGAGCTAACCTCTGAAGTTCCGAGATGAATAATTCATAAAAATCAACAGGAAAAGTTATTACAGCTGCACTACCATCAACCGACTCTTTGGGGAGATCATCTTGCTTTCCTGGCATTTCATTATCTGAAATATCATTAACAGAGTATTGAATTTTCTCTTTTACCAACTTAACTTCAGGCTCTTCAATCAACTCATTTTGTACAGGCATAGAAAAAAGGTCAGCCTGTTCGATAGAAGCTTGCTCTACATGTACTTTTGTAGTGTTAAATAAATCTGAAATAGTAAAGTCACTTGTATATTCAGGTAACCAATGTCCACCTTTCACAACCAAATCAGTATTTGCCGCATCTTTGTCATTGGTTGTTTTTACCCATAGTGGTACCCATGCCTTTTTGAGGTTCTCTTCCGCACCGTTAAGTGTGCCACCTTTTTTGCCTGAGTGTATAACCATGGAGCTATCAGCCAAGCAATAGATATATTTGTTTCTTGCCATTGCATTGCCAGCACTAAATCCTGCTTCAGGGTAAAAGGGTGATACCAAAACAGCATGACCATCCATCAAACCTCTTCGCCATTTGCTGCTTGTAGCTGCTTTTAGAAGACTATCAGCCATAACACCTATTACAGCGCCACCAGTTCGAATTGCACCTAACATAGCGGTTTCGTCTACACCACGAGCTCCACCCGATACAATAGCAATATTTTCAATGGCTGCTTTTGCACCTATTTCATCGGTGAATGCTAAGTCACTGTCACTCGCATTGCGCGAACCGATAACGGCCAAGCCACCCGCATTTAATAAATCTTTATTACCGCACCCAAATAGGACTGGGGGAGAATCGGTCTTCAAGCGTTGTTTAAGCCGTCTTGGATATTCCGGATCAGAGCGTGTAACCACCCATAAACCTGCACGCTGCCATTTTTCCATTGCAAGAGCCAAGCTGTGGCCACGATTTAACAGCTCAATTATGCGCTCCGCACTAATTCGAGAGTCAAACCAACCTTGTAACAACGGCGCAGGATCTTGCACCAACAGATCAGCCGGGGTAATGGACTTCTCTTTAAGCCATAAGGCAAATCGACCCCACTCAGCATTTGTTAGCGGTTTAGTTTTTTCACTGCTAGCTTTCGAGAAGTAGCTAGTCAATAACAGTGTTGCTTGCGCTGTTGATGACAACTTTGTGGAAATAATCATGAATCTTTTACCGATGATGAAGCTAAAGCAATCGGATATACCAAACCACTGCCAGCTTGTTGTAATAATGCAGCTATCACTGTTAACGTCCAACCTGAGTCAACGATGTCATCCACTAACAATACTGGTTGACCTTGATAACGTTGTGTCACTTGGAACGCACCATCTAAGTTACGGCACTGGTGGAATCGGTTTTGCTGCCCTTTTTGTTGTTGGTTGTCTTTAACTTTGCTAATCGCATCTACAAAAGGTAAGCCTAATCTTGCAGCTAATCGCCGAGCAAAGTCTGGTACTAATTCAGGATGGTTCCGAGAAGGTACGCAGCATACCCATTGAGGTGCAGGGTTAGGTTGCCAGCGTTGTTGAATCATTTCAGCCATTGCCGCAACTAAATCATCGCAGAATCGACCTTCATGCTTGTTATCTGCAACCGTTCGGCCCCATCCAGCATCTCCCCATCGTGATAGAACACGCCCTTCTTGTGCTCTAATTTGCTGTGGAAGATTTCCTCTGAACCCATATTCTTCAAACGCATTTGCCGCGACCTGAATGTTTGGCTTAATAACCATTTCAGCATGTTTTAAAAATGTGCCTGCTCGATGCACTAGAGCTGGTTCAACCGCAACATCTACAACAGCTTGTTCAAGACAAGAAGCACACTTACCGCAAGGAGTAGGGTCATGATCATCTAATGCACGGCGTAAAAATGTCATCTTACAACCAGCATCTTGAATATACGATTGCACTTCTTGCCACTCTTGAACTCTTTGTCCTGTTAAATGAGCAATTCTGGCATGATCCATTTGGTAGCGAATAGGTGTTCTTAACCAGCGGCTACCTTCTTTAATTACTGGCGCAGGGTTTTCGACACTAAGCAACTTGAGCACTTTTTCAATCTGGCCATGGCGCAAATTAGTTTGCTCTTCAATATTACGAAGCGAAAGTCCATCACTCTGTTCAAGTACGTTTAATATTTCGTCAACCTGTTGGCCTGAAGGGAAGGCTGAATCTCTAAAGAATGCATGAATATCTTGGTCTTCAACTCCCGACATAAGCACGCCTACCGCCTGTTCAATACCACGACCTGCACGCCCAACTTGTTGATAATAAGCAACAATAGAGCCAGGCGCTTGATAATGAATAACAAAGCTTAAATCTGGTTTGTCATAACCCATACCCAAAGCCGTCGTTGCAACAAGCACTTTCAATTCGTTATGTAAGAGTAACTCCTCAAGGTGTTGTCGGTACAAATTACTATTTTCAAACCCTTCCGCTTCCACACTGCCATGGTAGGCTTTTGCATCTATACCATTCTCACATAGCCAATTAGCAACTTGCTCTGCATCTCGAACCGTTAGGGTATAAACAATACCAGTGCCAGGTAAGGTAGGAATCACTTGTGCAATCCATGCTAAACGAGATGCTTGATCTGGGAGTGTCATTGCTTGCAATGCTAAACTTTCTCGTATTAACGGACCTCGGTGAATTTGAATATCACCAAGCTGCGTTTGTATATCTTCAACGACTCTATCATTTGCTGTAGCTGTAGTACCTAACACAGGGGTATTGGCCGGTAGTTGGCGTAAAATATTAACAATGCGCCTATAATCTGGGCGGAAATCGTGCCCCCAATCCGATATACAGTGGGCTTCATCAATCACCATCAAGGCGATACGGTCAGCAATCGGTTGCAACACTGTTTCAATAAAGTTGTCGTTCGCTAATCGCTCTGGTGATATTAATAAACAATCAATCTGATTATTAAGAATACGCTGGGTTACTGCCTGCCAGTCGTTTTGATTGGTAGAGTTCATGGTTTCAGCGACAATACCTAATCGCTGCGCGGACTCTATCTGGTTGCGCATCAAAGCCAGTAAGGGCGAGACAATAATCGTTGGCCCCATACCTCGATCACGAAATATTTTAGTGCTGATAAAATAAACCGAGCTTTTCCCCCAGCCAGTTCGCTGGACTACTAAAAGTTTTTGACGATGGTTAACGAGTGCATCAATGGCTTCCCATTGTCCATCACGAAATTGGGCCGTAGGATTTGCTAACGCTGTTTGTAGTAATTGTTGGGCTTGCGCTCGGTTCATTATCATTCCTTGATTTAAATAGTTAATTCGCCGCTCATGAGTTTTGGTAGAAGCAGGTCACGGGCTTGGGCGAGCTTGGCATTCTGTGTCATTAAATTTCGGATCTGCTCGAAGTTGTTCTGAACAACATGTACAAATTCTTCCAAAATGCTATTTGGCGGCAAGGGAACAGAATATTTGTCGAAACAAGAATTCTGAACTCTCTGCCGACCAGACGATCCAGTCATGCTTTTAATTGCGTTCTCTCTAAACGGATACGATCGAGCTAAACAGTAGACAAATTCCGATGGAACTCGATCTCCTCTCAATACGATGAACTCTGTAGACCCACAAGCCACTTCATTTTCCGCAAGAAAATAGGCATAGCCTGTTTTACCGTTCTCCAAACATGGAGTAATCCGAGCTAACAAAACGTCATTCTTTTTGAATTTAACATTGGTGTGTTTGGTTCGCCGCTCAAAATCAGCTGTATTAGCTGTCATCGCTGTTTCAGATAGTGATGACATGGGTACATACCAAATCTCTTTCCCTTTTTCGACAGGAGTTCTCGGATTAACGTCAATCACATCGGGGACGAGAGTCGGTTCCCACCCCTCCGGTACACCATCAATAATCTTAACTTGCTCGTGGCCGGGGAAGCGCAGATGAACAAACCATTCCTGATACAGCAGGCGAGCGGATTCTTCCAGAAGCTGAATACGGCGGCGGTTGTTTTCGATTAGGTCGTCGTAGGCACCAACAAATGAAGCGATTTTTTCCTTTGATTCCTCATCTATTCTAGGAATCCTTACAGTCTTAAGGTCAGCGAGATTTATCACTTGTTGAACAGCTCCCTTTGTCCTTGTAAAGAGCTCTGCTTTGCCAAGAGGTGACCGAAGAAAATACATAATAAATTTTGCATTTACATCCGGCTTCAAGGGAACAAGACCAACTTGCCGCGCAATATTAGTCCCAGCCATGTCCTCTGGTACAACAGCAACCTCACCCGGATTTCCTACTAAAGAAACTACAAGCTCGCCACCTTTCAATAAGGTTCTTTTATACTGAGTCGAAACTTCGTTCGTAATTCTTCTAAGGTTTTGAGTTAGAATTTTTCCCTCTGCTATATCGCCACCTCTGAGAAAAAGGACACCTTCTTCAGGGTCATCACCCGGTTTAACAACACCATAAGTGATGCTTCTATCTTCTTCGATTAGTTCTTCAAGCAAATCGAATACCTGAGTCATACCCCCAACTCCTCAAAGTTACGGGCAATTTTTTCGGCTAGCTCTGCGGCTTCGGAATTTAAACCTTGCAGTTCAATATGGATATCACGTAGAGCTTCTTCAAAGTCGAACTCTTCATCCACTTCTTCTGGTGCCACACCGACATAACGGCCTGGCGTTAAACTCCAATCAGCGGCTTCAATATCTTTTTTATCTACCAGCTTAACCAAGCCCTCAACATCGCAAAGTTTCCCCTCAGGGAATCGGCTTAATAACCAGTGCGCTTGCTTATAGAAATAACGTACTTGTTTGAGTTGCTCCACGGCCAGCTTGCGAGCTTCATCGACGGTTTTCTTTAGATTAGTGCGGCTACGGCCATTGAGTAATGCGTTATCCCAAAGTTCGCTTTCTTTCGCTTCATTGGCTTCAGCGAGTTCGATAACGCGAGTTGCCAATTTATACGCTAAGTCGGCCTCTTTAATTAAGTTACGGCTTTGATCCGCCAGCTCTTTTAAGCAGGTATCCTTGTCCGTAAAACTCAATAAGCTTGCAGCATCGTTGAATTTATTGCTGCCCCATGAGGTCTGTAATTCCTTCGTTAAAGTTTGGAAGGCTGCCCAGCCATGCTCTACAGAGTCTTTTGCTTTGAGGAAGTCTTGATAAGATTCGGTGTCTACCTTGTCTTGTTGCAGCTTTTCCATAAACGGGTTAAAGGCATCGTTTAGCTTACCTAATTGTTCAGTGAAATCTGGAAGTGGTTTACATTTTGGCTCTTCCACACTCTCGCATTGACCAGCTTCAAGTAGCGAACTTTTAATGTATTGTTGAACCAGTTCGATAAATCTTTGGCCTTCACCACGATAAAGCCAGATTATCGCGGTTAAGTTTTGCTGCTGCTCAGGGCTGAAGTCATAAATTTTTCGAGTGACTTTACGGTACACATTACGCGCATCCAACATGAGCACTTTGTCGTTTAAATACTCGGGCTTATTTTTATTTAGGAACCAAAGCTGACAAGGCACAGTTCGGGTATAGAAAAAGTTACCACGAATATCAACCATGATATCTACATGGCCGGTTTTCACCAGTTGTTCGCGTACCTTAGCTTCATCTCGCCCAGCACTGGATGCCTGAGAAGACATTACAAACCCTGCTTTGCCTGTAGCGTTTAAATAGCTATAGAAATACTGGATCCAAAGATAGTTACCGTTGCTGACTTTTTTGTTTTTATTTACACCAGGCAAGCCAAAAGGTAATCGACGTTTATCACCTTTGATCTTGTCGGCATCAACTTCGTCGACGTTAAATGGCGGATTTGCCATGACATAATCGACGGTACCAAATAATCCTTCATGTGGGTCGTTGTAGTAAGTAATTGCTGATTCGCCACCTTCTACGTTTCCCTCTAACCCGTGTACCGCCAGATTCATTTTGGCCAGGCGTGTTGTCACACGGTTTTTTTCATGCCCAAAGAAGGTCAGTTCATGAGGATCCTGCGCATGACGCTCCATAAAATGAGCACTTTGAACAAACATGCCACCGGAACCACAGGCAGGATCGAATATCTTACCGTGGTCTGGCTCTAGTACATTTACCAATAATTGAACCAATGACACAGGAGTGAAGAACTCACCTCCATCGTGAGCCCCTTGGTCAGCAAACTGGGTAAGGAAGTATTCATAAATACGACCAAAAATATCACCTGTCGCCTTTTTTAATTCTTCAGGGTTTAATGTACGCAAAAGCATGCCCAAAACATCATTTGGAATATTGTTGTATTCCTGTTTGGGAAGCTGATTGCGCAGATTGGAGTAATCAGCTTCGATAGACTCCATGGCATGGATAATCGCTTCAGCACGATTATCGGCATCCCTCAAAGCGATCAGGAAATCAAACTGTGCTTCTGGTTTTAAATAAATAGCGCTTTTTTTAGAAAAGTCTTCTTTCGTTAGAGCGCGGGTTTTGCCACCACGACTCGGCAAGGTTGCGACAATGTCGTCTTTAACTGATAAATAACGGCTGTATGCATGACGTAAAAAGATCAGCCCCATTACAGGTAAAAAGTACTCGTTACTGGCCAACTCAGAGTTGGCGCGCAGGGTATCAGCCGATTTCCACAGGCGCTTTTCTATTGCTTCAATGTTTTCCAGTTGTGCCATGGATTCTGATTCCTAATTATTTTTTGATTTATTTGGGTCTTGTTCATTGGCTCGATTGTGTTGTTCGGCAATATATTGCTCCAACTCACTTCGCTTAAACCGCCAAGAGTTACCTACTTTAAAACCAGGTAGCTCGCCGCTTGCAGCTAGCCGGTAAATGGTGCGCTCATTAACTTTTAGATATTCAGCGACGTCTTTAATAGTCAGGATAGGGTCACTCATGACGAGAAATCTCACCAGTGTCGAAAAAGTACAATTGAGTTCAGTTTACTCTTTTACGTATGTAGATCAATAAGTGAGGAGTTGAATGGGCAATTAGAGGTCGGGGAAGAACTTTTTTAAATCACGGTGCAAATTAGCGGGACAGTCACCAATAGCTCGCCAGTATTCAACAATACCTTTAATCTTTTTTAAATCAGCATGGTTACTGTCATGCATGATTTTTAGTAACTCTAATGTAGGCATAACTGGCACTTCAAATTCTTTTGCAAGCTCTGTCATATCTTGGTCGTCGGTGACAACTGGAACGCCTAGCTCTAAAGCATAAGCTATATATAAAGCATCTACTCTCGATGGACCTGGTAGCCCGGTTTGAACAAAATCCCAAATAAAATCAAAGTTAGTGAGAATAGCTCTTTTTTGCTTACGGCCGACAGTTGGAAAGCTTTTGCGATTTTCTGAATATTCAGCTTCGTCAACCCAAGGGAATTTAGAGTTTAATCGTCTATTAGCTAGCTCATCATTCAATTCAGGCAGGATATATAAGCAATATTCATTGTCGCCGAAAGGCACAAACAATAGTGGTCGTATTGTTTGTGCTAATCTTAGGTAAGAGTTGGTATCTACAAGTATCTTTGATTGAGGCATTAAGTTAACTCAGAGTGTATGCTCCGAGCATCGAGCAATGGCATGTCCATAACCACTTGTACATATCCAGGGCCCTTGTTTTGCTCTTTTAGGTATTTTCTAAGTAACTCGAAGAAAGGCGTCTCAAACGCGTTCTCTGTTTTATTTATAAAATTTCGTGCATCGAGCTTCTGAATATCACCTAATAACGCATCACTTAAGTTATGAAAGCGCTTGTTAAAATTAGTGACCGCACCAAAGAACGCCTTACTTAACTCAATTTCTGGTAAACCTTTATAAGCCGCGTATTTATTGGTTTGCCCTAAAACGGTATAAGGCGATATGGTTTGATCGTCAGCCAACTCAATTACTTTCTGTATTTTTGCAGCGCTAGTTCTTTGCTGGTTTAACTCTGTATATGCTTTTTCAGCAAGAGCAGATGGAAATAACAAAGCGCCAGCAAAATCATCCGCAAAATCTTCTGCATCATCACCAGACAGAGAAGGAGACAAACAGTGGCCAAGTTCATGTGCCATCCAAAACTTAAAATCATGGATGTTTGTGTCTAAATTTAGATAAACCCAAGTTGTTTGAGAGTCAGGTAAGTGGATATGTATAGCATTCTCATGTCGCTGCTTTGTACCCCACAAAGCTGGAACCACTACTGCTTGGAGCTCAGTAAATCGTCGAATTAAATGGACGAAATCGACAGTTTCAATTTCACCTAAATTAATGTCAGCACGAACTTTAGACGTTACTTGACGTAAATATTCATAATCACGGTTTGGTGATTTTAGCACTGGTGGCATTTCCAGTGTTTGAAAAGGTAGGTAAGGTACTAGGTGACGTAAAAAGCGACCTATTTCTTGCGCTTTTTCTATATGATGATCTTTAGTCTTAGTGCCTGCTTTTTTGCGAAAAGCAATCAATGGAGCGTTCGGCTCATCGTTTATTACAAGCTCTCCAAAACTTAATTGTAAGAGCTTTGCAAGCTTCAACAGTTTATTAGGTCTTGGGAAAGATTTGGCATTTAGCCATTGTGAAACTGCTTCTTTTGTTACGCCCAAAGACTCAGCGACTGCGGTTTGATTCAACCCAGCTTGTTCCATTGCATCTTGTGCGCTTTTGATATTAAGTCTCTTTTGCATGGCGAGCAGTATATAGTGAAGTCAAGTTTTGTCAAGTTTATAGTAAGTATACATTGTGAACAAAAAACGGCCACATCCCGTGACCGTTTTTGTTTCGTACTTTGTATCAGTAGCGAACTTATAAGTTGCGTACTTTCAAATTAGTTGCGCACATTAAATACTGTTGCGATCATTATTTAACGTGCACAACATAAAGCAAGTCTATCGGTTACTCAACAGTAACCGATTTAGCCAGGTTCCTTGGTTGATCTACGTCTGTCCCTTTTATCAGTGCCACATAGTAAGAAAGTAACTGCAGCGGGATGGTGTAGATAATCGGTGCGATCGGGCCGTCGCAGTGTGGGACATTGATGACCCGCATAGTTTCGTCGCTGGCGAATGACGCGTCTTTATCGGCAAACACGTACATGATACCGCCCCGGGCACGCACTTCCTCAACGTTGGATTTGAGCTTTTCCAGTAACTCGTTGTTAGGCGCAACCACAATTACCGGCATTTCTTCATCTATCAGTGCCAGTGGGCCGTGCTTAAGTTCACCTGATGCATAGGCTTCAGCGTGAATATATGAAATCTCTTTGAGCTTTAACGCCCCCTCCATGGCAATGGGGTACTGGTCGCCACGGCCAAGGAACAGTGAGTGATTTTTATCAGCAAACTCTTCGGCTAAGTCTTCAATGCCCTGGGTAATGGCCAGAGTTTCTTCCAGCTTGGCGGGCAGGCTGTGCAGCCCTTGCACAATGGCTTGTTTATCGGTTGCGGCCATACCGTTATGCTCACCTAACGCTAGGGTCAGAATTAAAAACGCCGTAAGCTGGGTGGTGAAGGCTTTGGTGGAAGCCACGCCAATTTCTGCGCCGGCGCGGGTCATAAACGCCATGTCGGACTCACGAACCAACGAGGAACCCGGCACATTACAAATGGTCAGGCTGGCGGTATAGCCCAGCTCTTTGGCTAAGCGCAGTGCGGCGAGGGTATCAGCGGTCTCGCCCGACTGGGAAATCGTCACCAGCAGGCTGTTTTCATGCACTACCGATTTGCGATAGCGGAATTCGGAGGCGATTTCCACGTTACAGGATACATTGGCAAAATGCTCCAGCCAGTAACGCGCGGTCATGCCTGCATGGTAGCTGGTACCACAGGCCACAATTTGCACGTGCTTAATCTTAGCCAGCAATTCATCGGCCCCCTTGCCAAAGATATCCGGCAGCAATCCTTCGTCGCTTACACGTTCTTTTAAGGTGTTACGCACAACCACTGGCTGTTCGTGGATCTCTTTGAGCATGTAATGGCGATAGCCGCCTTTATCGCCGGCATCGTGTTCGATATTCGATTCGATGATCTCGCGTTTAACCGGCTTACCGTCTTTATCGAACACCGATACGCTGCGACGGGTAATCTCGGCCACATCGCCTTCTTCAAGAAACATAAAACGACGGGTAACAGGTAGCAGCGCCATTTGATCCGAGGCAATAAAGTTTTCGCCCAGACCAAGACCAATCACCAGCGGACTGCCCGAGCGGGCAACCACCACCTTAGACGGATCGGCGCGATCCATAATTACGGTGCCATAAGCGCCGTGAAATTGCTTCACTGACGCCTGCACGGCAGCCAGTAAATAATCAGTATTCTTTAATTCTTCATTCACTGTGTGGGCAATGGTTTCGGTGTCTGTGTCGCTGGTAAAGGTGTAACCTTTGCTGGTGAGTTGTGCACGCAGAGACTGATAATTCTCGATAATACCGTTATGCACCACGGCAATGCGTTCGTCAGAGAAGTGCGGGTGAGCATTGGCTTCGGTTACACCACCATGAGTTGCCCAGCGCGTATGGGCAATACCGGTGGAACCGAGCGCTTCCTGATCGCTTAGCGCATCCACCAGCTCCTGTACCTTACCGGTTCGACGTACGCGACTCAGAATGCCATTGGGTTGCAACAATGCTACCCCGGCGGAGTCATACCCCCGGTATTCCAGACGCTTCAGGCCCTCAAGCAATATCTCAACTACATTACGCTCTGCAACCGCACCGACGATCCCACACATAGCTATTCTCCATTGAGTGAGGCTTTTATTACCTTCACACCTTGTTGATTTAATTGTTGTTCTGCACTGAATGGTAAACCGTCATCGGTTACCAGCACTGCTACCTGTTGCCAGGCCAATTCAATATTCGGCATTTTATGCCTGAGTTTGGTTGATTCTGCCAACACCACTACCTTGCCGGCCACCCGGGCCATTTCCTGGCTCAGCAGGGTCAGTTCATTATAGGTGGTGGTGCCGCGCTCCACATCGAGTCCGGCTGCGCCCACAAAGGCCAGATCAAAACTATAGGACTGTAGCATTTTACCCGCCATATTGCCTTGAAACGACTGTGACTGTTTATCCCAGGTACCGCCTGTCATCAGCACGGTAGGTTCATTATCAAAAGTGACCAACTGGTTGGCGACATCCAGCGAGTTGGTCATCACCACCAGTTGCGAAGGCTGTTTAAGGTGCTCCACCATCGTGGCGGTGGTACTGCCGCTGTCGATAACGATTTTGTGGCTATCATTTACCAGTGAGGCTGCGAGTTGCCCAATCGCCTGTTTCAGCGATGACTGGCTATTGGCCGAGGATTGTGGCTTGGTTATAGGCGCCGCGCCGCCGTGCTGGCGGACCAGACGGCCTTGCTCGGCGAGCAGGGTCAGATCTTTACGAATGGTGACTTCAGATGTCGAAAACTCACGGGCAAGGGTTTCCACCGGGGTTTGTCCGTGCTGAACAACCCAGTTAACAATACTTTCATGACGCGCGTGAAGGTTTCTTTTTTGTTTCATTTGAAAGTTATAAATTTCATTTGAAACTAAATATAACACTAAACTTTCAAATGTTACGCATTAATTTTTATACATAGGTAAATGTAACCGCTCAAGCAAGTTGATAAGAAACATTATCTTTGCATTTGAAAGCTGGCGATAATCAAAGTACGGGCACACTACCATGTTGCGTTGCTTATTTAACGCAAATTCAGGCGTTTCCCAGTACAGGGAGGAGGCCACAGAAAGGGAGTTTGCATAGGTCTTGCCGGTTATAATGTGCAGCACATCGGGCGAAAACGCTTCGGGTTCGGTGAACCACAACGCGGTATCAGAGCCGGCTTGTAACAATCGGCTATCACGAAAGTCCTGCCAGCGGGATGTGGTGTCTCTGAATCCCAGCGTGGGTGGCAGGGCAAAGATCAGCTTGGCATAAACATTAAACACTTTTCGCCAACCGTTCCCGCAAACCTGACCGATATTGTATATATCCTGAGCCATCAGCGGGAATACGCCGGGCTGGACGTGCTCAATCAGCGTATTGGGGCGATTGCCAATATACACACGAATTCGCGCGTTACTATCGCCCAGTGCGTTTATATCCGGATCGGTTAACTGCATTCCACGCTTAGTGTTTGTTGCTGTTCGCTGGCAAGCCTGGCCAGTTCAATCAGCCTAATCACATTAACCACACTTTGCCCGCTGGCAGGTAACGCCTCGGGGTTACTGGTAATTAATGCCGTTGCAAGCTGACGGTAAAAGGTAGTGTAACCACCGTTGAGCGTTGCCACCGTTTTACTTTCATCTTCAAGGTAAAGCGTACCGTGCTGCGGCGCAGGTGCTACAGACCAGTCGGGGGCGTCAAACGACATGCCGGCTTTAAGCTGGTCTTCCTGCGGATCGAGGTGGTACTTATGGTAACTGCCTAGGGTTCCCTGCAGAGTATATCGTAGTGTAGGGCCTGCTTCGAATGGCGAACTGCCCAGTTTCACGGTGATAGCAGCATAGTGCAGTGTTACCTCAAAGGCGTCGTCGGATTCGCCGCCGTTGCGTAAAATACGGATATCGGCCGACACTTGCTGCGGTATCCCGAATAACTGCACGGCCTGGTCGATAAGGTGGGGGCCGAGATCCCAGAATATTCCACTGCCCGGGCCGGCATTTTCCCGCCAGCGCTTACGCGGCGTGGGCCTGAAGCGGTCGAAACGGCTTTCGAGACGCTTAATATCGCCCACTGTTCGCTCGGCGATTAGCTGTTTAAGGGTAAGGAAGTCACCGTCGAAGCGGCGATTATGAAATACGCAAAGCTGTTTATTAAGCTGAGCAGCAAGCGCTACCAGTTGCTCTGCCCGTTCACTGCTGAGGGTAAAGGGTTTCTCCACCAGCACATGGCACCCGGCGCGCAGTGCCGCTTCTGCCTGTTCGGCGTGCAGATGATTGGGGGTCGTAATCACCACTAAATCAAAGTGATTGTCAGTGCTTGCCTGCTCAAAGCTGTTATACACGCTAACGCCGGGCAACGTTCCCTGCACCTTGGCCGGATCCGATGACACCACGCCAGCAATGCTATACGCATCCATCGCCTGTAAAAACGGTACGTGAAAGGTTTTGGCGGCGTAGCCAAAACCCATAACCAATACTGAAATAGCCATTATTTTTTCTTAGGACGCTGCCAGCCAGCAATGTTGCGCTGCTTGCTGCGTGCCACGGCCAGTGCGTCGTCCGGCACTTTAGCGGTAATAATAGAGCCTGCTGCCACCGTTGCCCCTGCGCCTATCTCTACCGGAGCAACCAGCGCAGAATTAGAGCCAATAAACGCATTTTCTCCAATTAGGGTCTTAGACTTATTTACACCGTCATAGTTACAGGTAATGGTACCTGCGCCAATATTACTGCCGGCGCCGATGTCGGCGTCACCCAGGTAGGTAAGGTGATTGGCTTTGGCGCCTTCGCCTAAACGGGCTTTTTTCATTTCGACGAAGTTGCCCACTTTGGCACCGCGTTCCATTACTGCGCCCGGGCGTAACCGTCCGTAAGGACCTACGGTACAGGATTCACCAACGCTGGCTTGTTCCACAATACTGTTTGCTTCGATTACGGCATTATCTGCCACTTCGCAATCAATCAGCACGCAGTTGGGGCCGATCACCACGTTATTACCCAGCGTTACTTTGCCTTTAAATACCGTATTGATGTCAATAAACACATCCTGTCCGGTAGTTAACTCACCACGCACATCCACACGCAGCGGGTCAGCCAGAGTGGCACCGTTGGTCATCAGTTCTTCTGCCTGCCATAGCTGCAGGGTTCGCTCCAGGCGGGCCAGCTGAATGCGGTTATTAACACCTTCAACCTCCAGCGGCGAGTCTGGCTGGGCAGCTTTGATCACTTTGCCTTCGTTGGCGGCCATGGCAATAACGTCGGTAAGATAATACTCGCCCTGGGCGTTGTCGTTATTCAGCTCGCTGAGCCAGCGCTTTAAGTCTTTACCGGGCATCATCATCATGCCGGTATTAATTTCGGTAATAGCACGCTGCGCCTCGGTAGCATCTTTATGTTCTACAATGGCCACAATGTTATCGTCGTTACGAATAATGCGCCCCATGCCAGTGGGGTCGTCGAGGTTTACGGTGAGAAGCGCTAACTCGCAACTGGCTTTTACATCGATGAGTCGCTGCAGGGTATCGGCTTTAATCAGCGGCGCGTCCCCTACCAGGATCATCACGTCTTCTTCGTCGCTGATATGTTCAACCGTTTGCATTACGGCATGGCCGGTGCCTAATTGCTCGGCTTGCAGGCACCAGTTAATTTGTTGTCCGCTAACATTGGCCTGTAGCTGGTCGGCACCATGGCCATAAACCAGATGCACGGCCGTGGCCGTTAAGGATTCTGCGGTATTGATAATCCGTTGAACCATCGCCACACCGCCAACCGGGTGCAACACTTTGGGTAACGCCGACTTCATTCTGGTGCCCTTACCGGCTGCCAGAACCACTACAGAAAACGCCATAACTCATCCTTTTAACTGATATTTGGCCAATAGTGTAACCAAGCCGGCACAACAAGTCAGCGCTCATTTTCAGGCATCGGATTATTTAGGTGTATTAGGTTATACGTCAGTGTTTGGCGACAGTAGCATGCAAAGCGTTCTGACTGTATTATACTCAGCTCCGGGCCATAACACCGTTTACAGGGAGAAGCAGAAAGCAAGTGAATGCGTTCAGGACATTACATCGAAGTATATTACTGCTGTTTGCAGTAGTAGTGATTGCCATTGTCACTCTGGTACACTTCAGCATCTCAAAAATCGTCGCCGAGCAAAGCCGGGCTCAACAACAGTCGTTGTCGCCAGCGGTCTCGCTTATTGTGTCGCAAATATTAAAACCGCTGCATGTTTCTGAAGCCCTTGGGAAATCCCGGGAGCTGGTAGAATTAATGGAGCATGAAAATATCAACGAACCCGAGGTATTTTCTGCCCTGGACCGGCTGGAAAAGGAGTTTGGGTTAACCTTCTTTATTGCCAGCGATCTGGCCCGCATGCAATACAATTCTGATGGTAGCAAGCTCGCGCTGATTGAAGGCGAGGTGTCGTGGTATTTTAAATATCGTGACAGAGAAGCCGATGCAGTAGCCGATATTGGTAAATGGGAAAACCCACATTTTTATATCGATATAAAGATTTATGACGATGCCGGTAAGTTTTTAGGCTTTTTTGGCGTAGGAAAAAGTTTAAAAAGCTTCGTTTCGGTTTTCGAAACCTACAAACGCCAGTATGGCTACGACTTTTTGTTCGTGGATGGTGCTGGTGACATTATGCTGTCATCGGATCAAACACTGGTCGCCACCTATTCTGAGTTTACCAACTTATCTGAATTACCCTGGTACGCCAGCTTGCCGGAGCCTATCCGCGCCAAAAACGCCCTTAACAATCAACTGATCACCATTGATGGTAAAGACCACCTCATTGCTGAAGTGAGCCTGCCTCAGTTTGGCTGGACGGTTTACCTGTTGAGTCCGCTGGACGCCAGACAAGCAGAGATTTCTCAGGGCTTTATTTTCAGTGTGGTTACCATACTGGTGATTATTTTTGCGCTGTTCCTGCTTATCTATAATTTGCTGTATTACTTCCGCCGCGATATGCAGCCGGAGTTAATTATTCGTAATACTCACCGCCTGCCGGATCGCAATCAGCTGGAAGAAACCTACCAGTCGCTTACGGAACAAAACGCGTCACTGAGTATCATTATGGTCGACATCGATCACTTTATGGATATCAACGACCAGTTTGGCCGCAATGCCGGTGATGACGTGCTCGACAAGGTCTCTGGTTTTATTTCCAGTCACCTGCGGGAACAGGACGTACTGGGGCGTTGGAGCAGCGAGGAGTTTATTATTCTGCTCCCCGAAATGGGGCCTCGTGAAGCGCAGGAGCTGGCGCAGACTCTGCGCCACGGCATTGCTATTCTGCCGCCGCCAAGCGACTATCCGGAAATGCACTTAACCGCCAGCTTTGGTGTGTCGTTTACTGCCTCTAAGCGTAACCTCAATGAGCTTACCGCCCACGCTGAGGATGCTTTATATCAGGCTCGCCGGGACGGCCGGAATTTGGTGCGTGTGCAGTTAATTGACGACTAACCGCTGTTTTGCCCAGTGCGCAATGCGCTGGGCAAAACCTGTAGTAAAACTTATCCCCAGCAATATCAGTAGTCCGCCACAGAAGTCCCACACACTTAACATCTCATTAAGAAAAATAACGCCCCACGCAATGCCAAATAACGGCACCAGATAACCCACCATCACCGCTTTGGCCGGGCCGGCAGCAGCTATCAGATAGAAATACAGCAAATAAGCCAAACCAGTCCCCACCAGAGCCAGCGCCAGAGCGTTCATCCACGCCAGCGACGAAGGCCAGGCCTGGGGCAGCTGCATTAATGCAAATGGAGTAATTAACAGCGACGCCCAGAACTGACTGCCCGCAGCCACCGCCACTGGTTTTACCCCCGCCAGCGATTTTTTCATCATACAAGCGCCCCAACCGTAACAACCGGCAGCACCTAACACAGCCAGTACCGGCACAATACTGAGCTGACTGCCCAGAGTTTTATCAAGGCTAATCACCACTACGCCAACAAACCCGCACATCAGGCCGACGATAGCGAGCTTACTGAGGCGTTCCCGCAACCAGATAAAGGCAAACATGGCAGCAAACATCGGCGCGGTAGCATTTAGAATAGCCAGTACCCCGCTTTGTAATTGCAGGCTGGCAAAGTTGAATAACGCAAAAGGCACCGCGGTATTTATTGCCCCTAGCAGACACATTGGCTTCCACAGTTTAACCATCTGCCGGCCACCGCCGGTGAGAAATAAAAAGGGTAGAAACACCAGGGTTGCCAGTGACGTTCTAAGGACCACCAGCGGCACTATGCCAAATTCAGGCGCTGCCACGCGCATAAAAATAAACGAGGCTCCCCAAATAGCGCCAAGGAGTAATAATGCGCCCAGTTCTCGCGGTGTCACCTAAATTGCTCCTTCTAATGCCAATAAAAACTGCTTTCTGGTTAACCCGCCCGCATAACCGGTTAATTTGCCATTGCTGCCAATCACCCGATGGCACGGCACAATTATGGTTAACGGGTTTTTGCCGTTAGCCATGCCCACCGCGCGCGAAGCCGTGGGCTTACCGATGCCATTGGCAATAGCGCCGTAGCTTACCGTTTGACCATAGGGTATTGCCTGCAGTTGGCGCCAGACCTGCTGCTGAAAGGCTGTACCCGAAGGGTTTAGCGGCACGCTAAAAGTGGTCAGGTGACCGTCGAAGTAAGCCTCAAGCTGCTCGCAACAGGCCTGAGTAAGATCTGAGGGGGTTGCCTCAGCGGCCGGTTCTGACACAAACCGAATGCTGGTGATGCCCTGTTTATCCGCGCTGATTGCCATAAGTCCGCAAGGGCTTTGCCAGTAACTGAGTGCCATTAAGATTCTCCGGTGTGCTGATTGGCCAGTAACCATAGCTGGATGGTAAGGTAGCTGCGCCATGGTGCCCCCAGCGATGCCTTAATGGCAAAGCGCTGTGCCTGACGAGCAACAATAAGATCTTTTTCCAGATAGATATCCGGCTCACTGCCGCCTCGCAGTTTAATATATTGTAGGGTCCAGGGGCCAATGCCTTTAATTGCCAGAATGTCACTGTCGCTGAGTTCCTTACCCGGATTTGCTGCCACCAGCGCGGCAAAATCGCGGATAGCCTGCTTTCTGGCTCCAGGCATTTTAAGCATATCCAGCGACGACGATGCCACTTGCTGCGGGGTTGGAAAAGTATGGCCATATGGCTGCTTTTCACCCAGCTCGTTGCTCAAACGCTGCAACTGCGTGATTGCCGCTTTGATACTGATTTGCTGACCTATAATCGCCCGACAGCCGGCTTCAAATACACTCCACACGCCGGGTAAACGCACGCCGTTGGCCTGCAGCTCAGGCGGTACGCCAGCATTGCTTAATGCCTGCCCGACACTATGCGGATCAGTGTCCATATCCAGTACCCGGCGCAAAGTGCTCAGCAACGGCTGCAAGTGCTGTGGTCGGGTGAGCTGCGCTTTTATGTGAAAGCCGCCTTGTTGTTCATCGAAGGTAGCGCAAACAAAACCCGGCTCATTATCAACACTAAAGGCACGGCTATAACTTCGCGCATCCACACTCTCGATATCCGTCAGTGCTCTTAATTGCAGAAAGTCCCGGATCTGGGGCCAGTTGTAGGGTAAACGAACCGGCATAAAAAGCACTAGTTCCGATGCCATGGCCTGCCGCCCGCCAGCTTTGCGAATATCACCTGCGGTTAAGGCAAAATCTTTTTTTAAGTGGCTTTGCAGGCTGCGGCTCGATTGAAACCCGCTGGCTAACGCCACATCCTCAACAGACAGAGACGTTTGCTGCAGCAGGCGTTTTGCCAGCAATAGCCGACTGTAGAGCTGAAACCGTTTGGGTGACATGCCCACTTCCCGGCTGATTAACTGCCCAAGGTAACGCTCGCTGATCCCCAAACGTTCGGCGATGGCCTGCACCGTTTCATCGAGTGACTCACTCAGCAACCGCATGGCACGCTGGGTGGTGGTGCTCACGCCGCGCCAGGCAAATGAGCCCGGCGCGCTGTCTGGCCGACACCGCAAACAAGGCCGATAGCCCTGCTCAATAGCCTGCTGCGCATAATGATAGTAATCCACGTTCTTTTCATCCGGCAGACGGGCAGGACAGACAGGCCGACAAAAAATGCCGGTAGTTTTTACTGCCACAAAAAACCGCCCGTCAAACCGGCGATCCCTGGATTTTCGGGCCTCAGAGTACTGTTGTTGCAGAGCGGCGTCGAGCATCGCAGTCTCGCGGTTGATTTACATATGGCCATTGTAGCCTGCTTTGCTGAACAGGTTGCGAAGAAATCGGAACTGACAGTCAGCGATGGATTAATCAGCACTTACTTTCAATGAGTTGATCACTGTGCGGTCACCCCGCATAATAGCGTCGATCATTTGCCACAATATTATTCAATCCCATATTCCGGAGTTTTTTGTTTGCCTTATTTGGACTTGCTGCGTCGGTACTGTTTTATCGCGCTGTGTGTAATGCCTGGATGCATTGTTAGTAACACCACGATCGCCGCCGACCAGTGGTTTGAAGACTATGCTGCCCAGGTAAAGCGCGACGCACGCAAATACAATGTGCCCGGTTACGCCATGGTATTTTATCAGCAGGGCAAATCACCGGTTATCAAGGTTTACGGCAGAACTCACAGTGGCGGGAAGCCTGTTGACGAGAATACGGTGTTCCGCCTGGCATCGGTATCGAAGACCTTTACCGCTGTACTGATGGCCAAGCTGGTGCGTCAGAATCAACTCGACTGGACGACCCCCGTGACCGAAATGAGCCCTACGCTGGGCGCCGCAGGCACATTGAACCCAGGCATGACACTGGGCCATATTGTTGGCCAGTCCAGTGGCTTTATGCCTAACGCTTACGACAATCTTATTGAAGCGAATTACCCATTAAAGCGGGTCCTCAATCAACTCGCCGGACTCGAACCCTTGTGTCAGCCCGGCGAGTGTTACACTTATCAGAACGCGCTGTTTGGCGTGATCCAGGAATACTTTGTCAGTCGCAATACCTCTTATCAGCGCCAGTTGCAGGAGCAACTGCTCACTCCGCTCGGGATGGATACTGCCAGTGCCGGCAAAGGTGGTTTGCTGGCCTCAGAGCAATGGGCTCGCCCGCATATTGCGATTGCGCGAAATCGCTGGCGCGAAGGTCAGGTGGAAAGTAATTACTACCGGTTTACACCGGCGGCCGGTGTAAATGCCAGCATCAATGATATGACCCGCTGGCTGCAAGCTATGTTACTGGAGTTTCCCACTGTTGTGCCGGAAGATGTTGTGGCGGCAGTTACCACTCCGCGGGTACGTACCACCCGTGAGGTCTACCGCCGCGGCTGGCGTGACGATCTTAGCGATGCCCATTATGGTCTTGGCTGGCGAATCTACGATTATGCCGGCGAAGTACTCAACTATCATGGCGGCTGGGTAAAAGGCTATCGTGCTGATGTGTCGTTTTCGCCGAAATACAAAGCCGGCTATGTGATGCTGATGAACGCTGAGTCTAACCTCATAAACACCACCACAGCGGACTTCTGGGAAGCTTACTTTGAGCAGGCAAAGCGTCGCTTGCCTGAGTAGTTTCCCGCCCACAGAATGGCGGGCGGGACTGGTGTTATTTGCCGGTTTTTAAATAGGTATAACCGCTCAGACAGGCTTCATAAAAGTCTGTCCAGCGTACTCCTTCACGGGGTTTGATATTGCCCGCAGAAACCTGCTTGTCGATTAAACGCTTCACATCGTAAGCCATAGCTTTCGGGTTATACTGCATGATGCTCAGTACGTCTTCCACTGAGGTTCCTTTCACCACTTCTTCGATGTAAAAATCTTCCGGATCGTCATCGTAACTGAAAATGTGCACTTCGTTCAGACGGCCAAACAAATTGTGCATATCACCCATTACGTCCTGATACGCGCCGGTCAGGAACAGACCAATATAGTAGGGCTCATCAGGCTTCAGCTTGTGCATTGGCAACACATCGGTGATTTCACGGCCGACAGTGAACTGATCGATTTTACCGTCGCTATCGCAGGTAATGTCTACCAGCGAACAGTTTACCTCCGGACGTTCATTCATGCGTGTGATCGGCACAACCGGCAATAACTGGTCGATAGCCCAGGTATCAGCCGCAGACTGAAACACCGAGAAATTACACAGGTACTGTGATGACAAGCTGTAATCAAGCTCCTGGAGCTCTTCAGGTACATAGTCAGCGTGAGCATAATACTCCTGCAACCGTTCCATGATTTCCCAGTACAGCGTTTCGATTTTTGCCAATTCTTCTAACGAAAGTACCCGTAACTTGAAGGCATCCAACGCTTGCTCTTTATATTGGGAGGCGTCGTTATACACTTCCTGCATATTGGTTTGCTGGTCGAAGGTGCTGGCCATTTCCCGCATGTTCTTAACGAAATAATGCTCACCTTCAGCCTCGCCGGTATCTACTCCTGCGCTATTAGAGCGAATTTCACCCACGATCTGAGTAATTACGCAGCTGTGGTGGGCGGTAATCGCGCGGCCACTTTCGCTAACCAGATGAGGATGCGGAACACCTTCCAGATCGCACACCTCTTTCATACCATAAACCACGTCGGCCACGTACTCCTGCATGGAGTAATTGCGCGAGGATTCACTGGTTGAAGCAGTACCGTCGTAGTCGATACCCAGGCCACCACCCACATCAACATAATCGAGCGGGAAACCCATCTTATGCATTTCAGCATAAATGCGACCACCTTCAGAAATCGCCTCTTTTACCGAGCGGATATCGGTAAGCTGACTACCAATATGAAAATGCAATAACTTAAGGCAATGCGCCATGCCCTGCTCTTTGAGATAACGGGCGGTATTAATGATTTCGGCAAAGCTCAAGCCAAATTTGGCTCGTTCGCCACCGGAGCTCTCCCATTTACCACGGCCTTTTACTGTCATTTTGGCGCGTACACCAATTAACGGTTCAATGCCCAGTTCTTTGGAGATTTTAACCAGAAGCAGTAGTTCTGAGTATTTCTCAACAACCACAACCATGCGCCGACCGAGTTTGCGACCGAGCAATGCCAAACGCATAAACTCTTCATCTTTATAGCCATTAAGAATGGTCAATGAGTCTTCATTGGTGTTAAGTGCCAACACGGTAATGAGCTCAGCCTTAGAACCGGCCTCAAGACCATAGTTGTAGTGTTCACCCACATCAACGATCTCTTCCACCACTTCACGCATCTGGTTAACTTTCACCGGATACACGCCCTGATATTCGCCGCTGTATTCAGCCTCTGCAATGGTATTGCGGAAGATAGTATTCAGATTAGCAACCTGAGAACGCAAAATATCATGAAAACGTACTACAACTGGCAGTTGCACGCCTTCCTGATGGATCTCTTCAATGACCGCTTTGAAATCGATTTGAATTGATGGATCTGAAGGGTTGGGTGTGACCTTGATATTGCCGTTTTCACCAATGTGAAAATAGCCACCGCCCCAACGGGAAACGCCGTATACGCGTTCTGCCTCTTCAACAGACCACTCCTGAGAAGTTCCATCCATCGCTAACACCTTAAATATTTTGCGTGCTGGTAAAAATGATTTGCAGCTGACATGCTCATGGCGCGTATTATAACGGTCTTTACAATCAGCGCTATGACAATTTACGCACCTGGCACTGACCCGGATTACTGCTTTTTTACGTATTAAGTCAATATGATAGAAATTTGTTGACTATTTTTTACTCACCACAGTACCATAAAGTAGTACAAATTCATGACGTTAACATATTATCTGTGAGCATTTCATGGTGCCGGGATAAGTCCACGGAAAGGAGTATGAGGGAATGCAACGTGTATTAGGAGAATTTGCCGTTGAGTTAACCCCACAGCAGGACGAGCTGGACATGGGCAGAATGCTATTCACAAAATCCTTTACCGGCGAGCTTGCCGGTACTTCCAGTGGACAGATGCTCAGTAAGCGCAGCACCGTGCCAGGTTCAGCAGGTTACGTAGCCATCGAAACCTTTGAAGGCGAACTGCAAGGTAAAAAAGGCAGCTTCTCTTTGCAACATCTGGGCATTATGAGCCGGGGCGAGCAAAAGCTAACCATCGTAGTGGTACCAGATACAGCCACCGACGGCCTGGAAGGTTTATACGGAAATATGCAAATTCAAATAGTCGATGGTAAGCACTACTACGACTTTGAATTCGATTTTACCTGAGGCCCCCGCGGTAGTAAGCCACTAAGCAGTTAACAATAATGATTTACCATTGCAGGAATGGTTCCTGCAATGCTCTTCCGTAAAGTGTTAAACACCCTCTATTTTAACGTGTTGTGCTGTAGTTATTGCAGGTCGGGCGCGTAGGGTGTGAATAATTTTCATTGCGGAGGACTTCATGAATAAAACAGCCGAGCTTTATCGCATGGTGACATCACAACATATTTGCCCTTTTGGCCTGCGCTCTAAAGATTTACTGGAGCGGGAAGGGTTTGAGGTGGAAGATCATCAGTTATCTTCCCGCGAAGAAACCGATGCGTTTAAACAGCAATACGATGTTAAAACTACCCCTCAAACCTTTATTGATGGCCAGCGGATTGGCGGTTACGACGACCTCCGCGAGTATTTCGGTAAAGGCGAGGCGGGCCAGACAGGGACTACCTACACTCCGGTTATCGCCATCTTTTCGGTAGCAGCATTAATGACCGTCGGTTGGCAGTTTGCCTCATCCAGCAGCCTGCTGAGTTTATCTTCATTATTGCTGTTTATTGCCGTCAGCATGTGTTTTCTGGCAGTGCAGAAACTGCAGGATTTATACAGCTTTACGCAGTCTTTTATTACCTATGACCTGCTTGCCATGCGCTGGCTGCGCTACGGTTATTGGTATCCATTTCTGGAGGCCTATGCGGGTATCGGCATGATAACGGGTTTGCCAGCCCTGTGGGTTGCTCCGGTATCGCTGTTTATCGGCACCGTTGGTGCCGTATCAGTATTTAAAGCGGTGTATGTAGACAAGCGAGAACTCAAATGTGCCTGCGTGGGCGGCGACAGCAATGTGCCTTTGGGCTTTATTTCACTGTCGGAAAACCTGTTTATGATTGGCGGTGGTTTACTGATGCTACTGAGCTAATTCGTGTCATTAAAAAGGCTGCCAGATGGCAGCCTTAGCTATTTACTGGTCAATCACACTGGTTTTTCTGAACTGCCAGCGGTTAGCAAACTGATGAAGCCAGCGAGTGAATCGCATTCGCCCCGCTCTTTCATCATAAAACGGATTTTCTCCCGGCGCGGTGAGATAAGTATTCGTAAGCACTGTGTGTGCATCACCTGCGCCAATAAAATATTGATAATTCGGCACATACTCATTCAGGAAAGCATAAGAGCCTGTCATTGCTGCGCTCCACTCCATAAACAACAGGTAGTCATCTTCAGTAAGGCCCCAGGTAAACGGATCCATATTACCGGCGTCAATCTCTGAGGAAATTTTGTAGAACAGCACCTGTACTGCATCCAGTTGCGTGGAATACTGAGCAAAACGAACCTGGGGATAGCTGGCCGCCAGCACGCCCATCATATCCTGATTTAACGTAGCTGCCTGATAAGCTCCCATAAACTGAGCAAACATAGGCGCCAGGCTATTTTCTACGCCCCAGGTATGACCGAAGGAGAAGGTCGATTCCACGAAGCCCGCAGACAAGACGCCGGCTGCACCATCGCTTAACAAAGCGGTACGGGCTCTTGGGAACGCAGCTTGCAGGTATGGGAAATTGATAGTGGCACCATAACCACCAGCACTGGAACCGGCGACCAGCATTCTGCGGGGCTTAACCGTGCTGTGAGCATAGTAGTCTTTTAACCATTCGCGCACAGCCATAAAATTATCAAAGCCGCGATGGCGCACCGGAACCGGCGCGGCAGGCACGCCCGTGATTATGCCAGTGGTATCTTCATACACCACATCATTTGAGCCAATGTGGATATCGCCAGTGCAATAAGGAATAAACACCTTACTCCAGTTGGCAAAGGGGTTACGCGGATTATCATCATCGAATATGCCCCCGGCATTGACCGGCGAGTTTTCGGTGTACATAGACGGGTTATAAGTAGGACGGCCACCAGGTACACCGCTCAGAGCCAGCGATGTCACGCAGGTTGCGTCGTTCCAACAGGCACCACCACCATTAAAAAAGACCACTAATTTACCGGCATTGCCCGGTTTAAAATAAAAGTGGAAATCGTTTGGAATAACAGCCCCGGTAGCAGGGTCAGTGATTGTCTCCAGAGCACAGGCTGGCGACAGCGTTTGCGGTTGCCCCTCATCATTGATGATTTCTACTGAGGCTGGCACCGGGATTTGTTGCCATTCTTCAGCGCTAACATTGGTATGCAAAGCACAGGAATATAGTGCTATAAAAGCACTTAAGCAGCGAAAGCGAGTCATATTTCATCCTTGAGTAGTCAAAGGTCGTTAAGTAATAAACCGCTGATGCCGCAGGTAGGAGCGGGTAAAGCTTATTAATATAAGTCTTAACTTACATTAAAGTAAAAATCGCAGGCAGCAAAGCAATAAATTAACTTAACTCATAATTATTGCGTCATGACGCGCGCCATAGTCAGAGACTGGCGTTCCGCTTTTATCCCGTTAAACTACAGCATTATAACTAATTCTAAAATGAGCGACGTATGCCTGCTGCAACCGGTAATTCTGCCTACCTGGCCATCGACCAGGGAACCACGTCTTCCAGGGCCATTTTATTTAACCAACAGTTTGAAATGATTTACACGGCGCAGCGGGAATTTCCGCAGTACTACCCTAAAAACGGCTGGGTAGAGCAGGATCCCGAGGAACTTTGGCAGTCGGTACTGAATGTCGCCCGTGAGGCGCTAACCGTTGCCAGCGATCTCAAACTGTCAGTCAAACATGTGGGGATCACCAATCAACGGGAAACCACGCTGGTCTGGAACAAAGAATCCGGCCAGCCAGTGTATAACGCTATCGTCTGGCAGGACCGGCGCACCAGCGGCTATTGCAGCAACTTATCAGTGCACGAAGACCTGGTACAACATAAAACCGGCCTTAAACTGGACCCGTATTTTTCGGCCAGCAAGATTCGCTGGATCCTCGACAATGTGGAAGGCGCGGCTGAGCTGGCCGCAAATAACAAGTTGCTGTTCGGCACCGTTGATACGTTTTTAATCTGGCGCTTAACCAACGGCAACGTGCACGCCACCGACGTGACCAATGCCAGTCGCACCAGTTTGTTTAATATTCACAGCCAGCAGTGGGATGAGGAACTTCTGGCGCTGTTTGATATTCCGGCCGGCCTGCTGCCAGAGGTAAAAGATTGTGCCGACGATTTTGGCCGAACACAGCCAGGCCTGTTGCCTGTGGTGCTAAACATCAGCGGGGTGGCCGGCGACCAACAGGCTGCCATGGTCGGCCAGGGCTGTGTTACTCAGGGCAGTGTTAAAGCCACCTATGGCACAGGCTGCTTTGCTCTGGTTAATACCGGCAGCCGTTGCGATATCAACCACACCGGTCTGCTTACCACCATTGCTTATCGGCTTAACGGCATTACTCATTATGCGGTAGAAGGCTCCATTTTTGTTGCTGGCGCGGCGGTACAATGGCTGCGCGACGGGCTGGGTTTAATTGAAAAAGCCGCCGATTCCGAAGCCATTGCCGGACAAGTGGGTAACGAACACGGCCTGGTGGTAGTGCCCGCTTTTACCGGTCTTGGTGCACCGCACTGGGATCCTGATGCCCGTGGGGCAGTCTTCGGCATCACCCGTGCCACTACTGCCAATGATATTGTGCGCGCTACCCTCGAATCGATTTGTTTTCAAACCCACGACTTAGTCACTGCCATGAGCAGCGGCGGTAATCCACCAACTATTTTAAAGGTAGATGGTGGTATGGTGGCCAACGAGTGGTTTTGCCAGTATCTGGCCGATACGTTGAATGTGCCGGTAGTCAGGCCAAAAGTGATGGAAACCACCGCACTGGGCGCTGCACTACTGGCCGCTTTTCAGGCCGGAGATATCACCGAATTAAACCAACTGGCCGAAGCGAATCCCTGCCAGCGTGAGTTTGAAGCCAATGCCACCGACAGCGCCCGCGAGCAGCGTTTAACCCAGTGGCATAAAGCGGTAAAAGCAACCCTGCTGATGACCTCTTAAATACCAAATTCTGCACAGCCAGGGGCCATTTAGGCTCCTTGTCGAGACAAAACTGTACCAGTAGTTTAACCACCCTGCTCTTTTTACGGGAGATTGAAACCAGAGGATGATCCAGAACAAACATTGGTAAAGTTGCCTTAGTTAGTGCATTGCGCCACACTTTTTAGTGCCGTAAAGTAAAACAAATACCGCATGGTTTGTGCTGTCGTCTTATGCAATCCCAACCAGCCATGTCATAACAAAGTAAAACGTAACTCTTACATTCAATCACTCAGGCCATCTTTCCCTGCATGCAGGGAACCCGACTTTCAGGGAGAAAGTGCTGTGCTGTTCAAAAATCCGCTATCCAGCCCCCGCGGCCCCGCTGTAATGGACATGCTGCAAAGTGTCAGCGGCATCATTCTGGCCCTGTTCATGTGGGCGCACATGTTTATGGTGTCGAGCATTCTGCTGGGCAATGATGCCATGTACTGGGTGACCAAGATGTTTGAGGGCGAGCCAATCTTTGGTAAGGGCTACCCCATTCTGGTGAGCCTGTTTGCGCTGTTTATTCTGTCGTTAGTTGTGCTTCACGCGTTTCTGGCGATGCGTAAGTTTCCGGCCACTCACCGCCAGTACCGTACCCTGCACAATCATCTTGGCGGTATACGCCATACCGACAGTTACCTGTGGTATGTGCAGGTGTTCACCGGTTTCGCCTTATTCTTTCTGGCCTCTGTTCATTTATACCAGTTAATCATGCATCCGGCGGATATCGGCCCGTACGCCTCATCCGACAGAGTATGGACTGGGCGCATGTGGCCGCTGTATTTAATGCTGCTGTTTGTGGTTGAGCTCCACGGCGGCATTGGCCTGTACCGGGTGCTCGTCAAGTGGGGCTGGTTTATGGGCAAGGATCCAAAAGTTGGCCGCAAACGCCTGACCATAGCCAAATGGGTACTCACTTTATTCTTTCTGGTACTGGGATCACTGACGCTCGCCGCCTATATGAAAGTAGGCTACGAGCATCAGGATAGCGCCGGAGAGCGTTATCAACCCGCCGAATATTCGCAGCTGCACAGCGCCTCGCAAGGAGAGAATGACTAATGCAAACTATAGTAACCGATGCGCTGATTATTGGTGGTGGTCTGGCGGGTTTACGAACCGCTATTGGGGTTAAACGCCGCGGCTTTACGCCGCTCATTTTAAGCCTTGTACCGCCTAAACGCTCCCACAGTGCCGCCGCCCAGGGTGGCATGCAAGCCAGCTTAGGCAACAGTGCCAAAGGCTGGGGCGATAACGAAGACGTGCATTTTGCCGATACCATTCGCGGCAGCGACTGGGGCGCCGATCAGGTGGTTGCCCGCATGTTTGTGCATACCGCGCCTAAAGCCGTGCGCGAACTGGCTGCCTGGGGTGTCCCCTGGAACCGGGTACAAAAAGGCGATCATAAAAGCGTGATCAACGGCGAAGAAGTGACGATTACAGAACGGGATGAGTCACACGGGTTGATTACCGCGCGCAACTTTGGTGGCACGGCCAAATGGCGTACTAACTATGTGGCAGACGGCACCGGCCATTCCATGCTGTATACCATGAGTAATCAGGCCATAGCCGAAGGCATTGAAGTCCACGAGCGCATGGAGGCCATTGCTCTGCTCCACGAAGACGGCCGCTGTCAGGGTGCGATTGTACGAAACCTCATTACCGGCGAACTGATTGTTTACCTGGCTAAGGTCACCTGTATTGCTACCGGCGGCTTCGGCCGTATTTACCGGGTATCCACCAACGCCGTAATTAATCAGGGCATTGGTACTGCTATCGCACTTGAAACCGGCATTGCCAAACTGGGCAATATGGAAGCGGTGCAGTTTCATCCCACCGGAATTTTCCCGGCGGGTATACTGGTTACTGAGGGCTGTCGCGGCGATGGCGGCCTGTTGCTGGATGCAAAAGAGCACCGCTTTATGCCGGATTATGAACCCGAGAAGCGCGAGCTTGCCTCCCGCGATGTGGTGTCGCGCTGGATGGAAACCCATATTCGCAACGGCCACGGCGTAAAGTCACGTTTTGGTGAACACTTGTGGCTGGATATCCGTTTGCTGGGCAAAAAGCATATCAACAGCAAACTGCGCGAAGTAAAAGAAATCTGCCAGTATTTCTTAGGTGTCGACCCTACCGAGTCGCTTATTCCGGTGCGCCCGGCTCAACATTATTCTATGGGCGGTATCCGTACCGATTACCGCGGCGAATCACCTACGCTGAAAGGCTTATTCGCCGCCGGCGAGGCAGCCTGCTGGGATATGCACGGCTTCAATCGCCTTGGCGGTAATTCAGTAGCAGAAACCGTGGTGGCTGGCATGATTGTAGGCGAGTTTATGGCCGACAGCCTGCTGACTGAAGCGTCACTGGCGATCAGTTCTACGGCCATTGATAGCCAGGTTAGTGCGGTTCGTGATGAACTGGCGTCGTTTCAGCGCAGCGAGAATAACGAAAACGCCTGGCACATTATTGAGGCCATGCAATCAGTGATGACCGAAAAGGTAGGGATTTTTCGCCATGGCGAGCAGTTGGCTGAGGCGGTTACTGAATTGCAATCGCTGTATGAGCGTGCCGGACGAATAAAAGTCAGCGACACCAGCCGTGGTGTAAACCCGGAACTCTGCGCGGCTTATCGCGCCAAAAAGATGCTTAAGCTAAGCCTGTGTGTGGCCAGTGGTGCATTAGCCAGGGAAGAAAGCCGCGGCGCGCATTGCCGTGAAGACTTCCCGCTTAGAAACGACAAAGACTGGCTCAAGCGTACGCTGACCAGCTGGTCACCTGAGGCAGCCTCGCCTGCCATAGACTATGAGCCGCTCGATGTAATGAGCATGGAATTGCCGCCCGGCTGGCGCGGTTATGGTGGCAAAGAGCGCATTGATCACCCTGATACGCCTACTCGTCAGGCCGAAGTAGATGGCGTACAAGCAGGCGATGCAGACCGTTTTGCCAAACAACAGCAACTGATGCCCTTTACAGGCTGCTTGCCCGAACCCTTCCGTGGCCGCAACGCCCGTTTATCCGAGGAGCTTGATGCATGAACGCCAGCACAGAAAAAACCATTCCGGTAAAGGTGAGCACCGCGAGAACCATTGAGTTTGCGATTTTTCGGCATAACCCTTTCGATGAGGCCAGCGAGCCGCATTTTGAAACCTACCAGTTAGAAGAAGCAGACAGCATGACGCTGTTTATCGCGTTAAATGAAATTCGCGCTAAACAGGCCCCCTCTTTGCAGTTTGATTTTGTGTGCCGGGCCGGTATTTGCGGTAGTTGCGCCATGCTCATAAATGGTCGCCCGGGCCTTGCCTGCCGGACCTTGATAAGCCAGCTTCCGACCAAAGTGACGTTAATGCCATTACCCGGCTTTGAGCTGATCGGCGACTTATCGGTGAACACGGGTAAGTGGATGCGCGGCATGAGTGAGCATTTACAAACCTGGATTCACAGCGCAGAAGTAAGTAACTTTGATGCGATGGAAGAAAAAATGGCACCAGAGCAGGCCGAACAGATTTACGAGCTGGAGCGTTGTATTGAGTGCGGTTGCTGTATCGCCGGCTGTGGTACTGCCCAAATGCGGCCGGAATTTGTTGGCGCAGTAGGCTTAAATCAATTAGCTCGTTTTAAAATTGATCCCCGGGACAATCGTACCGATGCGAAATTCTACGACGTTATCGGTAACGAAGACGGTGTATTTGGTTGTATGACTATGCTGGGGTGTGAAGACTTCTGCCCCAAAGAACTCCCCCTAGCACAACAAATTGCTTATATGCGCCGTGCTATGGCGGTTGCCGGGGTAAGTTAGCCGTTAACCCATTTCCTCAAAGAAAAACGCGGCTAATTCATGGCGGCCGGTGCAGTCTGACTTTTTATAGACTGCTGACGCCTGGTGGCGAATGGTTTTCTCGGACGTTTGCCGCAACTCTGCAATTTCGTTCAGGCTGAGACCTTTGAGCAAAAATAACCCCACTTCCTTTTCACTGGGGGTGAGTTGCCAGCGTTCAAACTGCTCTTGAACAGCAGCGAAGAAATCCCGTTTGGAACGCTTGAGTTCTTCACTCATCTGGCTGACCTTGGAATTAGAAAGCTCCAGATCTGCCCGCAGTGCTTTTAAGGCAGTGGAACGTTGACGAATATCGAAAATCAAAAAGAGAAACAATCCCGAAGAAATAAGGATTAATAAAGACTCCTGTACAATATGTATCAGTTCAAGGTCCTCGGAAAAATCGATGTACAGGTCCATACACTTAAGCGCAATAATACACACCAGTGCAACTGACAGGACTTTATCTTTCACCGCATACTCCAATAATCGTCTGCCGGATAGAGTGATTTATATTATCAGTCAAAACAAAAAATGGCCTGCACAATTGGGTTATGCAGGCCATTTTTACGATGATTGACTAAAAGTGATGGCTAGTCGTCACCAAATTCGCGAACGATGTTATTGATTGTTTCTTTGGCATCGCCCAATACCATGCGGGTGTTGTCTTTAAAGAACAACGGATTATCTACACCAGCAAAACCAGCATTGGCGGAACGCTTGAGCACAAATACCGTTTTAGCGCGATACACTTCGATAACCGGCATACCGTAAATCGGGCTGCCTTTCATTTCTTTCGCTGCCGGGTTAACCACGTCGTTAGCCCCGATAACGATAACCACATCGTAGTTTTCCATACGCGGGTTAACATCATCCATTTCACACAGCAGATCGTAGGGTACATCGGCTTCGGCTAACAGTACGTTCATATGGCCAGGCATACGTCCCGCTACCGGGTGAATGGCATATTCTACCGTACAGTTGTTTTCTTCCAGCAGCGACTGCATTTCCCGCACTGCGTGCTGAGCCTGTGCTACCGCCATACCGTAACCCGGCACAACCAGTACAGACTGCGCGGCTTCCAGCACATAGAATGCATCCTGGGCAGACATGATTTTAACTTCACCTTCAATGGCTTCGCCCATTTCTACCGGCTTGGCAAATCCAGATAGCAGCACATTCATCAGCGAGCGGTTCATGGCTTTACACATGATGTTGGTCAGGATAAGGCCCGACGCGCCCACCAGCAGGCCAGTCACAATCAAAATGGTGTTAGCTACCGCCAGACCTGCCGCACAGGCTGCAACACCTGAATACGAGTTAAGCAGCGCAATAACCACCGGCATATCAGCACCGCCAATGGAGATGGTTGCCCAGATACCAAAGCTTAATGCCAGCGCAATTGACACGTATAACCACATTGGATTACCCGGGTCAGTGGCAAATAAGTAACCCACCACAAAAAACGCAATCAGGTGCAGAATGCTCAGTTCACGCAAACCAGTAAAGATAAACGCTTTCGACGACATCTTGCCAGAGAGCTTACCCCAGGCAATCACAGAGCCCGAGAAGGTGACACCACCAATTAAAATAGTCAGAAACACGGTGACAAAAACCAGTGAGTCGGTAGTGGCCAGCGTAATAGCACTCATACCGGAAACGGTTGCCCAGCCCAGCAGCAGTGATGCTGCGCCGCCATAACCGTTAAACAGCGACACCATTTCTGGCATCGAAGTCATCTCTACGCTTTTGGCTTTCCATGCACCGTACGCTCCGCCAATCACAAAACCCGCCAGGATCCAGTGATAGCTGATAATCTGCTGGTCGATTAAGGTAACGACCACGGCGATAAACATACCTATAGCCGATACCAGGTTGCCTTTTTTGGCCGATGACGGATGACTCAGTAATTTAAGGCCAACAATGAATAACGTGGTTGCCAGTACGTAGGCAAGATTAATGATCAATGCATTATCACTCACAGCATAATCTCCTTACTTGCCTTGTTTTTTCTTGAACATGCTGAGCATACGGTCGGTAACCATATACCCGCCCACCACGTTGATACTCGCCAGCGCTACGGCTGCCGTACCTAAAATAGTGGTTAGCGTATCGTTGTCAGAGCCTGAGGCTACCAACGCCCCCACCAGGGTGATCCCGGAGATTGCGTTAGAGCCGGACATTAACGGCGTGTGTAGTGTAGCCGGTACCTTACGGATAAGTTCGAACCCTAAAAAGGCAGCCAGCAGAACAATAAAGATCAGGTAAATAGTTTCCATGCGTTAGCCCCCTTTGTATGCGTTTTTGAGCATGTCATTGGTGATCTCGCCAGCGTGGGTAATTACGCTACTTGCGAGGATTTCGTCTTCCAGATCCAGCGTGAACTGCTTGGATTCCTTATCGAAAAACTCATCAATGAGATTGATCAGGTTATTGGCATACATATCGGTAGCATCGCGAGCCACGCGCTGGCTCCAGTTGCCGTCACCAATCACGGTAACGCCCTCAACCACCGCTGTTTCGCCAGGCACAGAGCCTTCAACGTTACCGCCCGATAGCGCAGCCATGTCCACCACAACACTTCCGGGCTTCATTAACGCCAGAGTTTGTTTGGAAATCAGCACCGGGGGTTTACGTCCAAACAGCTGGGCCGTGGTGATAACGATATCCGAGTCGGCAATCGCATCGCGCTGCGCTTCCTGCTGCTTGGCTTTTTGCTCGTCGGTAAGCTCTTTGGCATAACCGTCTTTGGTCTGACCGGTTTCACCAATATCAATTTTGAGAAACTTGCCGCCTAAAGATTCTACCTGCTCGGCCACTACCGGGCGGGTATCGTAAGCCAGCACGTTAGCGCCTAAACGCTTAGCAGTCGCAATGGCTTGCAGGCCAGCTACACCAGCACCAATAATAAACACCTTGGCCGGTTTAATGGTACCGGAGGGTGTCATCATCATGGGCAGGATGCTTGGCAGGGCATTCGCGGCCTGCATCATCATCACATAACCCGCCAGACTCGCCTGAGAACTCAGGGCATCCATTTTCTGGGCACGGGAGGAACGCGGGATCATCTCAACAGAAAGCGTGGACAACCCTTTGCCGGCCATACTCTCAACCAGTTCCTGCTGGAAGAACGGGTCGATATGACCAATCACGAGGGCATTAGCTTTGAGTTGTTCAAGCTGGCTACTCAGTGGGCGATTAACATAGAGCACAATATCAGCATCACCGAGCACATCGGCTGTGGCTTCTACAATACTGGCACCTTGTTCGGTGTAGGCGGCATCGGGATAGCCTGATAACGCGCCAGCGTCTTGTTCAAGCATGACGGTAAAGCCCATTCGGGTAAACCGCATCACTGTGGCAGGCGTTACAGCGCAGCGCTGTTCGACAAAACTATCATCAATAGCGTGCCTTGCTTCGTTTAGAACTAAGAGTTTCAAGAGTATCCTCCTTTCCTCCGGGCAAAATTAACCTAACCGCCGTTTTTAAGGAGCGATTAAGCGGTATCTGTTTGTTGCCACAAGGTGCTTTTGATCCATTTACTACAAAATTGTAAAGCTCTTGCTTTATAAAACTGGTTTATATCTACAATTTTGTAATCTTCCATTTTTATTGGAGTTTTAGGAAAGGATTACAGCGAGAAGCCAATAATGCATAAATAAAATCGAAATTGAAAGAGAAAATTTACCCTTAAACACGTAAATACCACTTATGAAACGTTTAAGCCTTATAACTCTTACTTATAATACAATTCAAAGAAGTAGGTAAATAGTGCGGGCGGGGAATTGAGTATTTAGCGCAGATATGCAACGGGCTGCACTATGATTTTCACCGCTTGGTATTGGATGTTTATTTTACCGGCATAATTGCGATGCTTTTTTCAGCAATATGTCAAGCGAACGGATCATCAACGGCGGCCCCTCACAAATATCCAAACTATGTTTATCGGTAATCAATCAGCGGGCCAGTTTTCTGCTATGCCCCCTGTGTATGGAGGCTCTAACTCTTTCACCTTTTCAATAAATTCATCCGGTATCTGCTTTAAATCATCGTTTGACCGAAGCGTTTCAACATAAGCGTTGAAGTAACTATCAATATCCTGTCGAACCGTTGCCAGGAATTCATCAGTATCAAAGCCGTTAAGGGCAAGCTGCTGTGTCAGGTGCTCTTTAAACGCCGAAGCGTGCAGAACAGATAATGCACTACCGTGGGCAGCACTTTTATAACCTTTTACAACAAACAAGGACGGCAATACCTTTAACGCTCCGAAGAAATTAACATTCTTACAGCGGGCTTCAAGTATCGGGCTAAACAGTTGGTCGGAATTGCTCCTGCGCTGCAGCACCGTTATCCGGGCGTTCATTTCGCCAAGTAATTCCATTACGTGTAAAGCGGCTCCCTCGGCAAGCACGATTTCTGCGGCACTTTTGTAATAGCGAAACTGTTCATACAGTGAGTGTTTCTCTGGCCGGAAGATGGTGTAACCTTGCCGGGCAAAAAACTGTTCTACATACCGCTCTCCGGCAAAGCTGCCCCGCATTAAAAATGGCGTTCGACTCACATAGAGTTTTGCGGGCAGGTGCTTATCAGGCAGCACGCCGGCCCGGCGCTCACAATGCAGTAAAAACTGACGATAATCCGCAGAAACTTTTCGGTGGCTACGGAACAGGCTTTGTTGCGGCGCAACCCACAAACTTTCAACCCGCTGGGGCTTATTAATTAATTCGACCCGCGATTTGTCTACTCCCAGATAATCGAGAATTTCATAAAAATGAGGCGGTAATAACGGTGTGGCTAATAGGCGAAAACGGCGGCGCAGTTGAGGTAAAAAAACAACCTTACTGATATTCGCCTGCTGCTCAGCTCCTGGCAGCCCCGCCAGGCGGTGAACCGACTCAGCGATAAAATGGCCAAAGTTACTGAAAACTGGCCCGCCATAGTAATAATGGCCCTTTTTGCAGCGGCTAATTTCTGGCTGGCCGGCGATTACTTCAGTATTGGTCGCGCGCACTGGTGCCGTTTGCTGTAAGTTGATTTGTTGATACCGAAACTGATGAGCAAACTCCGGCAGCGCTTGTGCCCGCACACCACCACGGATCCTAGCCGGCGTCGAGCCGGATAGTTGCGGAATAATGTCAGCATTGCTGACCTTTACTGCGTTATTAAGCGATGCCGGGGGTTGCAGCGTCGATTTGCGCGTCGAGGCATTCAATTTTTGTCTGACTTCGCCCAGCATACGCGTACAGAATAACGGTAATGCCGCTAACCAACGTGCACCACGGCTCAACTCAAACAGGTTCTTCAACGACGCATCGTCATCCGCCTGTTCCGCTGAATCGACTATTACACTTAGTGCCCTGAAAAGCATGGGCTTATCCTGTCGTAACTGACAGACTAATCCGGCAATATCCGACTCATGCACACCCTGCTGATACCAGGGCAATGCAGCAACGTTATTGAGGGCTTCATTAACCAGTTGCCAGTCCTGTTGTGGCAGTAACTGCTGAAATTTAGCAGTGACATTGGCAAGCTGCTGTTTATAAGCTGCCAGAGTTTCATCGTCCAGCAAACGATAACGGCCTGCGCCGGCACTGGCCGCCTGTAAATAAGCATCCAGCTCTGCTTGTAAAGCGCTAATCGGAAACTGGTTAAGCCAGCGTTTGAGTTCGAGCGCGGCGAAACTGTAAGATACGTTCACCGACTTATCACTCACTGAAAGTTCATCCCGCAGACCTAACACGCCAAGGACGTCGGTAATGACATTGCCTTTTTCACCATGATTTTTATAAGCGAAGCAATGGAGCTGACGAGCCTCAAGTTGGTTGGCTGTTTTTAAAATGCTCTCCCATTGGCCAAGGTTGAGGCGCTTACCCGGCGCAAAAGGCTTTTGATTGCCATGACGTTTTACCGACTGGTTGTAGATTGACAGCTGAAACTCTACCGGGTTTCGCAGAAAGCAGATAATTTCAGCATCGGGCACAGCCTGAATAATGTCATCCATAATTCTGAAAAACGATTCGGAGCTTAACAGCAGTATGTGAGCTTCAGGGTTGTTCTCAAAGGCGTTGAGAACATTGGATAGTTTTTGATGATCCAACGCCAGACGGCCCTCTGGATCCGGAGCGCAAATTTCTCTGGCATTACCCGAGCTAATGCCGTTTTCGTCCACAGAGTGCGCGGGATATAACACTCCCGACGCCATCAGTTGCTGGCGATGCTGATGAAGAAACTGTTGGATCGCCGAACTACCGGTTTTTGGCGGGCCCACATGGAAGATAACGCGCTTATTCAAACTACTGCTCTGTCCCTGGAAAACGGCGTCATATTAGCACACATACCAGCCGCCTCGCACAACGGAAATCGTATTTTGTGCCTTCGTTTTAACTGACGAATATTTGTCCATTTTGTAAACATCATTCTGAAAAAACGAATATCTGTGGGGTTTTAATCTGATGGATGTGCTTTTCAGGCTCCATTATCATTATCATAATGACTAAATTAGCAAGGGGCAAATTATGAAAATTGTAGCTTATGGAGCAAGTACCAGTTCAACTTCAATCAACAAGGCACTGGCTACTTATACTGCCGGTCTGGTTGACGGCGCAGAAGTTAAAGTGTTGGACATCAATGATTATGATGTGCCTATGTTCAGCGAAGATCTGGAAAAAGAAATTGGCCAGGCTGACGGCGCTAAAGAATTCTTAAACGATCTGGCCGACGCTGATGCGTTTGTTATCTCTTATGCTGAGCATAATGGCCATTACCCGGCGGCATATAAAAACCTGTTTGACTGGGCAACACGAATCGACCGTGAATTGTTCAAGCAAAAGCCGGCGGTTTATCTGGCTACCTCTCCGGGCCCAAGTGGCGCGAAATCAGTGTTAGCCGCAGCTGAAGCTTCTGCGCCTTTCTACGCCGCTAGCGTAAAAGCAACCGTTTCCGTCCCTGGCTTTTATGACAAATTTGATATGGATGCAGGTAAAGTTACCGACGATGCATTGATCACGGAACTAAAAGCAGCTGTAGCTAAGCTGTCTGAGTAGTAACTGGAGTACAAGTGTAAAGGTGCTCAATAACAAGCTAATACCAGTCACTTAAGGTGACTGGTATTAGTCGATACGCACCTTTTTATATCAAGTACAGCTCACAAGAGGCTTAATTTTAACTATCAAATCGGCATGACACCGTGAGACTGATTTTCGCTGTTTTATGCCAGTTGAGCCTGACGCTCAATGAGTAACGTTTGCGGGAAACATTTACTAATTCGTCAGGTCAACTTCAATAAACACTACCGGTACATCGCCCACATTACGCATTGCATGACTAGCTTTATAGATTTGATAGTATTCACCTGCACGATAAACTATCGGTTCTGGCTTACCTTCGATGTAAACCGTTAATTCACCTTGCAACATGTAAGCGACCGCAGGCCGATTGGCATGACTGTGCATGGGTAAACTCCCCCCGGGCTGCAAAGTTGCTTCCCGCATACGAAGGTTTCGCCATTGACTGCTATCAAAACCAGAACCTAAATCAACAGTTTCCAATCCCTTAGGGCTTGTTCCCACTCGTTCAGTTGGAATTGTATGGGTCTCTGCCATTGCACAGCCACTCAACAATGAAACAACGCCAGCCAGCCAGCCAGCCAGCCAACATTTCGACGATACTTTCTTCATTCCTCTACCCAGTCAGTCAACAAAAAATCAACATTATTAGTATTCATCTTTAACAATAAACCCGTTTCGTTGCAGTTAAAAACGACGAAACATCAAAGTATGATGACGACTAGAAAGGAAATTCAATACCACCTACTGAATTACCTTTTATTAGACACTGACTATCGGTAACACTACGCTGTAAAAAACGTTTAGAGGTTTTTCTGCAGAGTCAATTTAGGTAGCAAACTTACGGTAAACGATACGCAGCGGCCCGATTTTTTTCATCTTGTAATTACCGGGATTGTTAGCTTTCCACTTTTCAAAACCATATCAAGGATCTGACGTTTGGAGACCTCGGTTCCTCAAGTATCTCAGTCAATGCCAACTGTATTGACGTTCATCGCTGTTGACTTTCGCTGCTTATAGAGACTATCTCTCTTGTCAGGTACTGCGCTGGTGACATCCCAATCATATCTTTGAAATCTCTGATCAGGTGCGACTGATCAGCATATTCAAGCTGAGTGGCCAGCTCAATCATGGTCAGTTTGTTTATTTCAAGCTCTGCAAGTGCTTCTCGCAAGCGGTATTTACGCAACAGCCATTTTGGCGACAGTCCAATATATTGATTAAATAATCGCTGTAACGTCCTTACCGAAATGTCAGCGCGCTGCGCCAGTTGCGCAACGGTATAAATCTCACTGCTATTTTTTATGCATTCCAGCAGCCTTGCTACCTGCGTTTGTTGTGCCGTAACCGGCTCTACAAAGCGGCCTAAGAACTTGTTTAATGTCGATACAATCCTTTCGTCAGTCAGGGCCTCAGCACCCACTGCAAAAATGTCAGTCACGTCTGACCCGAAATATTTGCTGGCAGAGAGTTCCTTATCGACATAATCGCTTGATGGACTTTCTAACAACACGTTGAGTGAACCAGGGTTAAATTTAACGCCAATCACAAAACCACTGGCAACCATCGGATATTGATACACTTTGCTCACCGGCCCAATAAGTCTTACCCCCTGGCGATCGAACGTTAAGTGAAAGTTAGGATCAGGCAAATTCCTTTGAATATGCTCCCGACCGTTTTTCAGTTGCCAGTTTACTAACCAGTACTGTTCAACAAGGTTCACCAGTCGAGTATCAGGCACATAACGGCGCAAGCGGTAGTGTTTTTGACTGTCGCTATGGTGCATAACGCCTGATGCGCGATGATGACTGTACTGCAAATCAATGGCTCTCACAAAAGCTTGGCTGACGTGTTTTTACAATACCAGAGGCACCGGTAATGGTAACCTGCAAAATCAAACAGGATATATAACAAAGAGGTTTACATGACATTACGAGGCATGTTTTCGATAACCGACTGGCAAGAGACTACTGAAAAAACCTTTGAGCAGGGCAGTAAACTCAATATAGCAAAAGTAAGACAGCACTATACCGGTGAACTAACCGGAACCAGCGAGGTTTTTTATCACATGCATTATGATGCTGCCGGTAATGCTAGTTTCAGTGGTTTTGAATACATTGACGGCGTAATTGATAATCAGGCATGTCGATTGGTGATAAGTCACACTGGCTCATTTCAACAAGGTATTGCATCCAGCCACTTTACCATTATTGAGTGCGATACGACTAAAGCGCTAGAGGGACAAACCGGGTATTTTACTTCTGGCGAAGGCGGCAAAGCTGATTATGTTATTGGCGAATAGTTAACAGCCTGAGTATGTGGCCTAAAAACCAGAAAGGCACTCCGAAGAGTGCCTTTCTTTATAAGCGTTAAGCTTATGGGTGGCTTACATCATGCCGCCCATGCCGCCCATTCCGCCCATGCCGCCCATATCAGGCATTGCAGGTGCGTCTTCTTTAGGCAGTTCAGCAATCATGGCTTCAGTGGTGATCATCAGTGAAGCGATTGATGAAGCAAACTGCAGCGCAGAACGAGTCACTTTAGTTGGATCAAGGATACCCATTTCCAGCATATCGCCGTAAGTGTCGTTACCTGCGTTGTAACCGTAGTTACCAGAGCCGTTCTTAATCTCGTTAACAACCACTGAGGCTTCTGCACCAGAGTTGATAGAAATTTGACGCAGAGGCGCTTCCATCGCACGCAGGGCCAGCTTGATACCGTGAGTCTGGTCTTCGTTGTCACCAGTCAGGTCAGCCAGTTTAGCCGCCGCACGTACCAGCGCAACACCACCACCAGGTACCACACCTTCTTCAACCGCAGCGCGAGTTGCATGTAATGCATCTTCTACGCGGTCTTTCTTCTCTTTCATTTCTACTTCAGTGGCTGCGCCAACTTTGATTACTGCTACACCGCCAGACAGTTTAGCCAGACGCTCTTGCAGTTTTTCTTTGTCGTAGTCTGAAGTTGAATCAGCGATTTGACCACGGATTTGCTCGCAACGCGCTTCGATAGCTGCTTCTTCGCCTGCACCGTCAACAACGGTAGTGTTGTCTTTGTTGATAACAACGCGCTTAGCAGTACCTAAGTCTTCCAGCTGAACTTTTTCCAGCTCCAGACCAATCTCTTCAGAAATAACCGTACCACCAGTCAGGATAGCGATGTCTTGCAGCATAGCTTTACGACGGTCACCGAAACCAGGTGCTTTAACCGCTGCAACTTTAACGATACCGCGCATGTTGTTCACAACCAGAGTTGCCAGCGCTTCGCCTTCTACATCTTCAGCGATGATAAGCAGAGGCTTGCCGCCTTTTGCTACCGCTTCCAGCGTAGGCAGTAATTCGCGGATGTTAGAGATTTTCTTATCAACTAACAGGATGTATGGGCTGTCCAGTTCTACTGCACCGCTTTCCTGGTTGTTGATGAAGTAAGGAGACAGGTAACCACGGTCGAACTGCATACCTTCAACCACGTCCAGCTCGTTTTGCAGAGCCTGACCTTCTTCTACAGTGATTACGCCTTCTTTGCCTACTTTTTCCATTGCCTGAGCAATGATGTCGCCTACTTCGGCGTCAGAGTTTGCAGAGATAGTACCTACCTGAGCAATCGCTTTGCTGTCTGCACAATCAGTAGACAGAGCTTTCAGTTCTTCAACTGCTGCCAGTACCGCTTTGTCGATACCGCGCTTCAGATCCATTGGGTTCATGCCCGCTGCCACTGATTTTAAGCCTTCAGTAACGATTGACTGAGCCAGAACGGTTGCAGTAGTTGTACCGTCACCCGCTTCATCGTTCGCTTTAGACGCTACTTCTTTAACCATCTGAGCGCCCATGTTCTCGAACTTGTCTTCCAGCTCGATTTCTTTGGCCACAGATACACCATCTTTAGTGATGGTAGGCGCGCCGAACGACTTGTCTAAAACAACGTTACGGCCTTTAGGACCTAAGGTAACTTTAACTGCGTTAGCCAGAATGTTTACGCCTTTCAGCATTTTTGTGCGGGCGTCATCACCAAAACGTACTTCTTTAGCTGCCATGATTAATTCCTCTTAATTCGGTTAAACGGGTTCTTATTCTACGATTGCCAGAATGTCGCTTTCGCTCATGATCAGCACTTCCTGATCGTCCAGCTTCTCGGTTTTTACGCCGTAACCGTCGTTGAAAATAACGGTGTCACCGACTTTTACGTCTAATGCTTTCACTTCGCCATTCTCCAGAATGCGACCGTTGCCCACAGCGATTACTTCACCGCGAGTCGATTTTTCTGCCGCAGAACCGGTCAATACGATACCGCCAGCAGATTTGCTTTCTTGCTCTGCGCGCTTGACGATAACGCGATCGTGTAAAGGACGAATTGCCATTTTCAAATCTCCTGAATAATCAACTATTCAATTTAAGTGTTATTGGGCTGCACAAAATATTCGTGCGGCCTTTGCCTAGTTGGCCTGTAAGGGCCGTAAAATCTTGTCTGCGTGGATAAATGGGGGAGCCCCCGGACAAACTCAAGGGCTATGTTAAAAAAAAAGTGAAATTTTTTTCTGATAGCACAAATTGGCAGGGGGAAGGGCGATTGCCAGCCTGGCAATCGCTATTTAATAAAGGCCTGATATCGACTCGGTGGCAACAGCGAAGGCTGCCAGCCGGCCAGAATAGTACGCTTTTTATAGTCCGCCAGCTCACTCTCACTGAGTTGAGGACGAGCATCATTAATCGCGGCTCCCGGCCCGTAACTGCCAGACTCGCTGAAGCGGGCATCATTGATGGGGTCAAACTGCTTGCGGCTGCCATCTTTAGCGGTGCCGCCCATGGATCCCCAGCCCACATTGGCAATGTGCGCATCCATAAAGGTGTTAATGAATGTCGACTTGCCTACCGCAAAGGGATTCGCGTACCGGCCGTCAGCAAAGGTGGTAGTTGGATGCCAGGGGCGTCCCAGCGGCACCGAGTTATCCGGTATGTCCAGCTCTCGCAGTAACCTGCAGTTTATAAAGGTAAACCCAAAGTCATTGTCCAGCAGGGTACTTGGCGCCGTAAGGTAACCGGTAAAGGTCATCGGGTGAGCTCTGGGGCGAGAAACAATGTCCACTGTGTCGAACAGAGCATTACCGTTGCCAAAAATGAAATCCACATGGCCGCGAATTTCACTATCGGTAACGAATGTCCTGCCGCCCTGCACGTAAAGAGTATCCTGATACCCGAGCAATGTAACACGTTGCAAAACAGTGCGGTCGGCGCTTTCTGCAATTTTGAGTGCAACCGCCTGAGTACCGCGAATTTTATCCTGGTGTCCTTTGGGTAACCTGTCGTCGGCCGGGTAGTCGTAGGTGTTCTCAATGGTTAAATCGAATAAGCCAACATCCGTTGCCAGCACTTCCACTACTGCAGTACGAAAGGTGCCCCAGGTTTCATCGCTGCCGGGCTCAACCGGTTGCCCTGCATAGCGGTTATAGGTGATCCGGGTGCTGTCCTGGCCGCTGCCCACCAGCTTTATCCCCTCTCGCTCAATAACTACTCTTTCGTGATAGTGACCAGGGGCAATAAAAATCGTCCAGTCGGCCGCCCCTTGCGGCGCAGCATCCACGGCAGCCTGAATGGTGGAATAAGTCACCACTTCAGGGCCATCTGCCACCATATTGCCGGGGTTGGTGTTACTCACCCGGGCATTAACGGTAAAGTCGGCCTGCTCCCGGGTGCTTGCACAGCCCACAGTGACCAATAAAACCAGGCAAATGAACACACCTTTCACTAACTCAAATCTCATAAGGCTTTCCGTTTACGGTGACATTATGCTGGGTAACGTCGGCCACATTTTCGATAACCGACGGCTTTTCCACGGATTCAAAGGTAATGTTCTTTAAGGTTACGCCGGTAATCGGTGTGTGCGGATAACCGCGCATCATAAAGGCCCGCTTCGCTTCTACTACATGCAGGTTATCGATAGTGATGGCTTCCAGCTTGGGCATAAACTGGCCCACATCACCTTCTTCGTAGTAGAAGTTAATCACAATGGCATCCTTCACTTTGCCAATGCGCAGATAGCGGTAGTTAAGGTTTTGCAGGTGACCACCGCGAATGGAGTTGGTTTTAATCCGGATCCCACGATCCAGTTCCGGGCTGCTCATTTCACAGTGCTGGGCATACAGGTTGCGCACACCACCGGAAATTTCGCTGCCAATCACCACACCACCATGCCCGGCAGCCATTTTGCACTCATTAATGAGGATGTTTTCGCAAGGAGTTGCCACCCGGCGGCCATCACCGTTACGACCGGATTTAATCGCAATACAGTCATCGCCGGTATCAAACAAACAATCTTCTATCAATACATCTTTACAGCTTTCCGGATCGCAGCCGTCAGAGTTCGGGCCATGGCTGTCGCAATGCACGGCGCGCACCGTAACGTTTTCACAAAGCACCGGGTTAACCAGCCAGAAGGGGGAATTTTTAATGGTCACGCCTTCAATCAACACATTCTTACACCGATACGGCTGGATAAACGGTGGGCGCAGGTAGTTTTCCTCGAATACCCGTTCGCTCACCGGCACGTTGTCTTCGCCCATCTGACGCAACACGTCGCGAGTAAACTTTTGATTTTCTACCGGGTCGTCACCCCATTGCGCTGCTTTCCACTTGCCTTTCCAGGGCCACCAATGGGTAGGGCTGCCACCACCTTCCAGCGTCCCTTTACCGGTAACGGCCACATTGGTTTGCTCAAAGGCATAAATCAGCGGCGAATAACCCATGAGTTCAGTCCCTTCCCAACGGGTAAACACATAAGGCTTGTACAGTTCAGGATCAGGAATAAAGTGCAGCGTGGCACCTTCTTCAATATGCAGATTGATATTCGACAACAGGTGCACAGGCCCGGTATAAAACTCACCCGGTGGTACCACTACTTTGCCGCCGCCGGCAGCGGCAACCTGCTCAATGGCTTGTTTGATTTGCGGGCCAACATTCTGTCCCTTACCGGGTTTAGCGCCCAGCTCCGTAATACTCAACGTGTTATCCGCAAAAGTGGGGGGGACAATGCGCGAGCGGATGGCTGTCGCTTCATCACTCCAGGCAAATGCACTGTCGGCCTGCATAGCGCCAGAACAACCACTTAAACTCACAACGCCAGCGGCTGCAGAGCCCTGACCAACCAGCTTTAACAGATTTCTGCGGGTTAAAGACAATGTCACTGCTGTTCTCCTTGTTTTTGAACTCGCTGTAAAAAGGTATCAATCCATTGGGCGGTTTGGCTTAAATAAGGCTCAAATAACCAAAAGGTATGAATGGTTTCGGTAAGCTCAATGTACTGATGAATAATATGATGCTTTTTCAGATAGCCGGTTATTTCGGCATGGCCAGCGGTAAAGCGTGGCTGACCGCTACTGATAATAAGCGTTGGAGGTGACTGCGGATGCAAATGCTGCGTTGCCGAAGCCTCTGCCCAAACCTCTGGCAACTCCTCATAGGTGCCGCCCAACCACAACGCTGCAGCGGAGCTATGCTGCTTTTTATTTTCAAACTGCAATGCCAGCGGTGTGGTGAAGTCGAGCACCCCGTCCAGATCTATGACTGCGTTAACACTAGTATTTTGTTCTGGCTGCGAATGATATCGGTCACTGGCCGCCGCATGCCCGGCCAGAGCGGCCATCTGACCACCTGAAGAGCCGCCGCCAATCGCTACCTTGTCGGGGGTAATCGAAAAGTCTTCAGCCCGTTCCTTTAACCAGCTGATAGCATCATTAATATCTACCATCCCGGCTGGGTAAGGGGCTTCAACCGACAGCCGGTACTCAGGCGTCATCACCACATAGCCACGCTGAGCCAACAGATTCGCCAACGGATAAAAGTGTGATTTGTTTCCTGAGCGCCATCCTCCGCCGTGGACCAGCACCACAGCCTGGCCGTTTTGATTCTCAACCGATGGGAAGAAGATATCGGCATGCAGGTCGCGTCCGTCAACACGCTTATAAGGTCTTTCAAAGGCAATACTCTGGCCTGCTCTGAAAGTCTGAGCCGGCCATGCCAACTCAGAATGTTTTGCTTTGTAGCGGGCAAAGCGCTCACCGGGAGAGTAGCTGTCATCCACGGTGATATCTTTAGCCAGTGCCGATGCCGACACCAGCAAGCTCATGATTAACCCGATAATGTGATGGGATGCCACGCCTTGATAACTCACTGAACAACCTCTCTGTGCATCGGCAGGAACCGCACATAATCATAGCGCGCGTCAGCACCCGACTCCCCCACGGCAAACACACCGGTTTTGGCACCCACCCAGCGACCACGGCGGGCCTTAAACTGCTCACCTACTACGGTGAAAGGCTCACTCTCGCTATAGCGATAAGCAAATACCACCGTGGCATCAGAGGCCAGAATGTACCTGAGCTCGATACTTTCATGCGCGACTTCACCGTAGTCGTGAACACTCTCATCGCACCCTTTACGAGCACCACGACATTGCACATAAACCAAATGCGGGGCGTTATTGATGGTTTTGATGCCAATCCAGGCGTAGTCTTCGCCAAATAGCAGTAAGCCGGTTTCAATATCCGCTTGTGCTTTTGGCACCTTAAGTTGGCTGCGAACCTGAAACGTCTGTGCCGGCAGTTTTTGCAGCATCAGATTAGGTGTCATCCACAAATTATCTCCGGTATCAAACACTTTTGGCATCGCATTCAGAGTAAGCTGGCCCTCACTAACGTCCAGCCATTGTGATTTGAAGTTGCCATTCCATTGCCACTGAATACCCACCGTTTTAGCGGTAAATTCATCGCTGGTTGGCTGCGGCATTATTCGGCCAGGCAGTGCGCTAAGCGGTTTACGATGGCTATAAACCGGCTCTCCGGTGCCATCATTGTTATCGTCACGGCCTATTACCGGCCAGTCATTCAACCATGTCACCGGCTGTAAATGAACAATGCGCCCATAGGCTTTGCGGGACTGAAAGTGAATAAACCAATCCTCACCGCTACTGGTGGTTACCCAGCTGCCCTGATGCGGGCCGTTTATTAGCGTATTGCCCTGGGCCATCACCGTTTTATGTTGATAAGGGCCAAAAATATTGCGCGACCGGAATACCGCCTGCCAACCGGTTTCTACACCACCAGCCGGGGCAAAAATGTAGTAATAGCCATTACGCTGGTAAAACTTTGGCCCCTCAAGGGTTCGGTAGCCTGTTAGCTGATGGCCGTCCACAATAGTGGTGTACTCAGGGTTTACCCAGGAGGTATCCGCTGCCATTTCATGCAGGCTAAGGACATTGTTGAATCCTGCCCGGCTTTTCGCCCAGGCATGTAACAGATAAGCCTTACCGTTTTTGTCCCATAGCGGCGTTGGGTCGATAATACCTTTGCCAGGCAGAATAAGCCGGGGTTCACTCCAGGTACCGGCCGGATCATCAGCGGTCACTACGTAAATACCAAAGTCCGGGTCAGGATAGAATATCCAGTATTTACCATCGTGATAACGAAAGTTAGGCGCCCACACGCCATTACCATGCTGCGGTTTATCGTAATGGGCCTGGGGTATCTGCTGAGGCAGGGCATAGTTGATCAGCGTCCAGTTCACTAAATCCGTTGAATGCAGCACCGGTAGCCCGGGTGAAGCATTAAAACTCGACGCAGTCATGTAATAGTTGCCGTCTACGGCCACTACATCCGGATCGGAATAATCAATATGCAGTATGGGGTTTTTATAAAAGCCATTGCCCAGGTCGCTGATGTGCAAACGATTATCCGCAGGTTTCAGCGACGTATATTCAAGCTGACCGTCGGGCTGACCGCTGCACCCGGCAAGAATACACAGGGGCAGCGTTAGCGCGCAGAGCCGGGCAATAGTGCGCATGGGTTACTTACCCAATTCCAGTGCAGCCAGGATGAAAGGGCCAACGCCTTTGGCGTCATTCGGGCGAATAGGTTCGCTCATATAATACTCAAAGCTGCCGTCACGATAGGGATTACCACCCAGCCCGGCTACCGCACACACCTGATTGAGGCTAATCACGTTGGTTGCCGGATCCACAGAAATCATTTGGTCCACTAGCCCGGCAAAGCCTTTTTCAGCATGGGCACGGTAAGACTCTGGTAATACGCCCAAATTAACACCACGGGCCATGGCATACGTCAGCATGGCCGTACCGGAGGCTTCCAGATAGTTTTCTTCACGGTCGCCTAAATCGGTTACCTGATACCAGGCACCGGTGGGATCCTGGTATTTTACTACCTGCGACATAAATTTCTCAAAGCGGGCTGCCAGCCAGGCACGTTTGGAGTTTTGCGCCGGCACAATATCCATTACGTCCACCATTGCCATGGCGTACCAGCCTAGCGCTCGTGACCAGTGGTGCGGTGACAACCCCGTGGCGTTGTCTGACCATTTCTGATCCCGGGATTCATCCCAGCCATGACGTGGCAAGCCGGTTTTCGGGTCGTACAGATGCTTTTCAATTAATTCAAACTGTAAAAACACATCATCGAGCTGCTCTGGATTTCTGGCGCGCATGATGTACTCTGCATAGAAAGGTGCCCCCATGTACAGACCGTCGAGCCACATCTGACTTGGATAGCGCTTTTTATGCCAGAATCCGCCTTCGCTGGTGCGCGGATGTTCATTTAACTGGGCGCGCAGCTTGTCTGCAGCGAGCATGTACTTTTCATCGCCGGTTTGATCATATAAGAAGAACAGCACCTTTCCGGCATTGAGCATATCAATATTAAACTTTTCCGTTTTATAGGTGGCGATATTGCCCTGCTGATCGATGAGCTCGTCGTAGTAGCCCTTGAGGTAATCAAAGTAACGCTTGTCACCGGTTTTTTCGTAAACCCGGGCAAAACCCAATAAATTTAAACCGTGAACATAGTCCCAGGTCGGCTCTTTATCCCAGTCCATCATCCAGGCCTCTGGGAAACGCACCATTTCTGATTCCACCATGCGTTGATACCAAGGCTTGGTGTTATCCAGTGTGTCAGTTTGCGCCGCTACTGCTGTGGTTGTAAACAGCAATGCCACCAGCGTTGTCCTTATCACCTGTCCGATCATTTTCGACCCCTGTTGAAAAAATGTAAATAAATTATGCTACCGGTAGCATTTTAGTAATTTCACTATTGTTGTCAACATGTAAACACAATAACAAATGCTCAAAAAGACGCTATGAAAACGCGCAAGATTTAACGTAAGTCATTAATCTTTAGTATAAAAAATTGCTTGAACAGGCCTCTCAAACTAACCAACAGATGTTTCGAATATGGAACATAAATGACAAAACCAGCGAATTCTTGAAAATTTTGTGAACGGCGTTTGCCACCGGTAGCATTTATATCTATATTGTTAACCTCTTGTTAACCTCTTGTTAACCCATACACATAATAACAACAGGTTTAACAGAATACGTACCCATGCACACAACATGTTTAGCAGCCGCTGACGGAATGAATACGCTGCAGAACAGGTTAATAAAAAACGTGAGGAAGCCACGAATGAAATTTGCCAAGAGTTTTAACAAAGCCCCATTAAGTCTGGCGGTAGCCTGTGCTTTACTAACACCTGCACTGGTGCAAGCCCAGGATGTACCTGATAATGATGTTGAAGTTATAGAGGTTCGCGCCTCAAGCTTTGCAGACAGCCTGCAAAAAGCCCTGATCACCAAGCGCGCCTCAGCCGGCGCAGTCGACACCATTCTCGCCGAAGATATTGCAGACTTTCCTGATCAGAACCTTGCCGAGTCATTACAACGTATCCCGGGTATCGCCATCAGTCGTGATGCCGGTCAGGGTCGTGAAATTACCGTTCGTGGTCTTAACTCCAGTTTTACCCGCGTGCAGCTGAATGGCATGCAGGCGCAATCACTGTCTGCTGGTCCTGGTGGTGTGCGTAAAAACCGTGCATTCGACTTTAACGTGTTTGCTTCTGAACTGTTCAGCCAGCTAACCGTTCACAAAACCTCTTCTGCCGAAATTGAAGAAGGTACCTTAGGTGCCACGGTGGACTTAACCACCGGTCGACCGTTTGATTTTAAAGACAACGTAACAGCCCTCAATGTGCAGGGCACTTACAACGACCAATCTGAAGAAGCCGATCCAAGACTGTCGGCACTCACCAGCTACACCAACGAAGACCGCACCTTTGGCTTTTTAGTCTCAGCGTCATTTTCTTCTCAGTTAATTAGCAACGTTGGCGCTGACACCGGCCGTTGGGAAGACGATAGCTTCTGTACCGACGATTCCTGCTTAGGCACCCAGAGCGAAGATTTAAGCAGCTACTGGCACCCGCGCTTCCCTCGTTTTGCCGATAAGAGCCACGACCTGGACCGCACCGGCATTACCGCGTCAATGCAGTTTGCACCCACCGACGACACCACGGTTACCGTAGATGCCTTATACGCCAAAATTGAAGCACAGCGTCTTGAGCCATTTATGCAGGCTATCTCTCTGGCGCGGACTAACTCTCTGGGCGTGGGCCAGACTTACCTGACCGACTACACGATAGACGGTAACGACAGCATTGTGGCGGCGACAGCTCACGATGTAGATGTGCGTTCAGAAAACTTTGAGTCAAACTGGGAATCGGAGTTTACGCAATTCAGTGTCGATGTGGTTCATCATATTAACGACGATTTAAAACTGCACCTTTTGGCAGGTACTTCTGAGTCAGTTCTGGATAACCGTGAAACCACTATTATTTATGAGCACTTTAGTGAAAATGACTCACGCCGTATGCTCGATTACGCCGAAAGCAGCTCCGCGGTAACTTTTGATTACAGCAGCCCGATGAGTCCAACCATTGGCTACAGCTTTGATACAGCAAATCCGGCCAACTGGGAATTATCAGAGTACCGCGACCGTTTATATGATGCAGAATCCAGTTACGACAACGCGCGTCTTGATTTTGCCTATATCCTGAATGATTCCGTCACCCTGAAAGGTGGTGTTACGTACAAAGATTACATGTATGAAATCGCCGGTTCACGGGCAGACGGGACCTTTGCTAATGCTGATGCGGCCGACGGCACGGTCGATAACGTCGCTTTTGGTATCAGCAATGTGGTCACCGCTGCCGACGGTAACGTGGTCAGCGCAGGTGGTCAGTCATTCTTTATGGCCGACAACGCTCAACTGCCGCAATTCCTGGCCAGTGGTGGCTGGAGTTATGCGCCTCGCGGTGGTGATACTTATGCGGTTGGCGAAGAAAACATGAGCTACTTTATCCAGGCTGACTTTTTCTTCCCGGTAGGTGACATGGACCTGCGCGGTAACGCTGGTGTGCGTTATGCGACAACCGATGTCGAATCTACTGGCCTGGTAAATGGCGACCCAACCACGGTTAAAAACGATTACAGCGATACGCTGCCATCGGTTAACCTGGCACTCGATCTCACCGAAGACGTGGTATTACGTGCCTCTTATGCCGACGTAATGTCTCGTCCTGGCCTGAGCACGTTGTCGCCGGGTGGAAGTGTAGACCCGTTCAACCTGGGTGTTAGTTATGGTAACCCGTTCATCGAACCGTTCCGGGCTACCAACTACGACCTGTCTGCAGAGTACTACTTTGCTGAAGGTGCGTTACTGTCATTCGCCTACTTCATTAAGGACATTGAATCGTTCCCGACCAACGAAACCAGCACCCTTAACTGGCAACAAATTGGCTTACCCGACAGCGTGCTGGGCGGTCAGGCTGACATCGTGAATAATGCCGACTTTGAAGTACGTCGCCCGGTTAACGGCGGAGGCGGCAAGCTCGACGGCTACGAAGTGCAGTACCAACAAAAACTGGATTTCCTGCCTGGACCTGAGTGGGTGAAAAACTTCGGTGTGTTGGCTAACATGACGTTTGTTGATGCCGACGTAAACCTCACCGGTCAGTCAGACAAATCGTCTAACTTTACGGTTTATTGGGAAAATGACCTGTTTAGTGCCCGCGTTTCTATGGCGAAACGCAGTGAGTTCACCACGTCATTCCAGAGTAACCCGAACAAAGAACGCTATGTGGATGGCACCACCCATATCGACTTCTCGGCCAGCTACAATGTGTCAGAGAACCTCAAAGTGTCGATTGAAGGCATTAACCTGACCGATGAGCCGATTGTTGCCCTGGTATCACCCAATATGGGTGGACGCTTGTGGAATGTGACCCAAACTGGTCGTCAGTTCTTCATCGGTGCCAGCTACAGAATGTAACGATTTTATAGTGTGCCCAAGGATCATTTGATCCGCTGTTAGACCGGGTCGGGAAACAGGTGTTACGAACCAGTTTAATTCCTGCTCCCATGCCCGGTCCCCAGGCCATTTGTTACAAATGGCCTTTTTTTATTTTTTAAGGAGAAAAGATGAAACGCGTTTTATTTGCGCTGATACTCTCGGCTTTTTGCTCTCATTCTCTTGCCTGGGATCCTACCCGTGTGGCGCTGCATCTGGTGGGCGACTCCACTATGTCGAACAAGCCAAATTTGGCCTATCCCGAACGTGGCTGGGGGCAGTTACTGCCACAGTACATAAACGAAGAACTGGAAATTGTGAATCACGCTGCCAATGGCCGCAGTACCCGCCGCTTCATCAATGAAGGACGTTGGGCGCTGGTGCTTTCCGAGTTGAAAGAAGGCGATTACGTGTTAATTCAGTTCGGTCATAACGACCAGAAAAAAGACGACCCGACCCGCTATGCTTCAGTAGACAAAGACTATCCGGCGTTTTTACGTCAGTACATTAAGGAAGTGCGTGAACACAACGCCATTCCGATGATCGCCAGCTCGATTTGCCGACGCCATTTTGATGAAGAAGGTAACCTGCAACGTAAACTCATCGATTACGCTAACGCTGCCAGACAAGTCGCCAAATCAGAAGAGGTTGAGTTTTTTGACCTTAACGAACAAACCTGTGGGTTCTTAAAATCCATCGGTGAACCAGAAAGCCGTCAGTATTTTATTCAGGTACCGCCGGATTTATACACCCGCTATCCGGATGGCAAAACCGACAATACCCATTTAAATGTGGTGGGCGCATCCAAGGTTGCACAGTTTTTTATTCGCGATTTGCATGCCCGTAACCACCCGTTGGCGAAATACGTATACCGCGACTCGCTGTAAGTTAATTTACTATAGCAAAACAGGGCCGGCGGTTATCCAACGCTGGCCTGTTATTTACGGGTTCAATTCAAACTCGTTAGCCCGGATAAACAACACATCTCCCGGTGTAAATTCACCGTTTATAACCTGTATCACGTAACCGGTGAGTTGCTCACAGGTCATCATATTATTGTTAGGTAAATCAAAGTAATCGCGGAATTTAGTGTCAATGGCGCCGGGGCACAAACAAATCGAGTTATAACCATCGGCAGCGAGGCTCTTCGATAGGGTAATCACCCCGGCTTTTGAGGCGCAGTAAGACGACCAGTCTTTGTAAGCATTAAACCCGGCCGTTGATGAAATCTGAATCAGCTGAGTAGATTCAGAAGCAGTAAGCGCATACTTACATACGTAATAAGTACCCACCAGATTAACCTGAATATCATTAACCCACTGCGCACTGTCCGACGCCAGAATACGCTTAGGATGGATGGAGCCGGCATTGTTGATCACAATATCATAGGGAGCCGAAAGTCCGGCAAAATACCCTTTAACAGAATCTTCGCTGGTGACGTCCAGTTCACTGCGCCCTGGTGTATCTATATGGAATTGCTCGCCGTATTGCTGCTTAAAACTCTGCGCCCAGTCACCGCTGCCACCGGTGATTAAAACTCGCTTCATGATTTTTTAATCTCCGGGTTTTCATGTTTATCGGCTGTGCTTTTCAGCTTATTGTATTGTTCGGTGATTTGCTGTTTTAACCTGGTGCTACTAACCCCTTCACCGTAAGGGAAGTAGTACACCTCTACGCCTAAGTCGCGCAGATAATCATATTTGCCGCGCCAGTCATCACCTACCACAAACACGTCAATATTGAGATCTTTTACCCGGTCAGTGTGATCCAGCGAGCGCTGAGGGATAACCATATTGGGATATTTTAAAGCAGAAATAATCGCCGCACGCTCTTCATAAGGCACCGCAGGGGGATTTTTATAAGTACAGACAAGTTCATCCGTACTCACGCCTACAATTAACGTACCACCAAACCCAGCGCCTTATTCAATCATTTTGAGGTGGTTACTGTGAAATAAATCAAAGGTGCCGGATACATAGACTATTGGTTTCATTTTTATTCTTCTCTTCCTGCGTAGCTATGTACTCAGGATAACATTGTTTAAGCGGTGTTACAGTGATAACCGTTGCCTGAATGCCTGAGCCTGGCGGCGTGAGGGCACCAGAATACGCCCGTTTTGCATACGTACCTGCCACTGGCCGTTAAGCGGCACTTCAATGTCGTCGATAAAGGCCAGGTTGATAATTTCTGAACGGTTTATGCGAAAAAATTCGGCCTCGGGCAAACGCGCCTCGATATGCGAAATAGCCTTATTCAACATCGGCTTATGCTGATCAAAATAGACTCTTGTGTAATTCCCAACCGACTCAAACAGCTGTACCTGCTTAAGCCTGATCAGCCAGCATTGCTCGCCCTCTTTTAAAAACAACTGGCTGTCGCCATGCAGTCTGGACTCGGTGGTAACAGCCTCTTGCGCGGCAAGTTGCGCCTCAGTTTTGGCCAAAGCTTTGGTTAACCGCGGTAAGGTGATGGGTTTAAGCAAATAATCCAGCGCATCTACTTCAAAGGAGCGCACAGCAAATTCGTCAAAGGCAGTGGTAAACACCACTTTTGGCAATACCTCAAGTTGCTCTAGTAAGTCGAAGCCGGTGCCTCCGGGTAAGTCGATGTCCAGCAGAATCAGGTCCGGCTGCACTTCGTTGATAAGAGCAGTGGCGCTTTCCACTGTATCGGCCTGCCCCACCAGCGTAACATTTGGCAGTTGCGACAACTGCTCACACAACTCCAGTCTCGCCAGTCGGCTGTCTTCCACTATGACTACCCGCATGGTTTGTCCTTATACGGTAATTGTACCCTTGCCACGACCTTGTCTTGCTGTTGGCTCAGCGTAAACGCCTGCTGCTCTGCATAAAGTATTGCAAGCCGCTGACGAATATTATCAACACCGATGCCGCCCTCTCCGGCCTTCAGTGAACCAGGATTGGCCACTTCAATCAGCAGGCAATGCTCGGCAAGGCCCATAGACACGCTAACCACACCGCCCTCTACCTGCCTGGCGATACCATGCTTGATAGCGTTCTCCACCAGCAATTGCAGCATTAATCGCGGTACGGGGCAATCCTGGCTAACTTTATCGTCCACCGTCACCTGGTAGGCCAGACGGGATTCATACTGCATCTTCATCAGGCTCACGTAAGTCTCAACAATAGCCAGTTCGGCAGACAACGATGAGGTTTCCCCGGCATCACTTTGCAGATTGTACCTTAACATATCGGCCAGGTTGGCCAGCATTTCTCTGGCCTTGGCAGCATCTTCTAAGATAAGCGCTCGAATATTATTAATGCAGTTGAACATAAAGTGCGGATTCAACTGACTCAGCAAGGCGTTTAACTGCGCTTGTTGCAGGTTTTGCTGCAGATCTTCCTGAGACGTCTCCAGCTCATCCACTTTGCGTTGCCGGGTAATAAAAAAGTACAGGCCACTCCAGATAAGCAGAACGGCCCAGACCACCAGCAAATTGTTAATAAACAACAAATCCAGTGCGCCGCTGGCCTGCTGGATAATTGGGTTTTTGATGACCACCAGGGTACCGAGCATCAGACTCGTTGCACCTGCAGCAGCAAGCAGAGATGCTGACAGGACGCCGGCGACCACTTTTAACAAGGGTAAACGCTGCCAGCGGCGATACCAGATACGCAAACAATGTGAAGCCGCCATAGCAAAGCCATAGAGAATAAAGACAGCGATAAATAGAGGATAGCTGACTATGCCTGCGGCCACTTTTAACATTGAGTCGATGGCGTAGAATAATCCCCAACCGGTCACCTGGAGCAGCCAGTATTGCTTCACACTATTCTCCCACCCGGCTGCTGATCCAGTCGCTGATCATCAATAGCGCCGGTGGTGCAAACGTCTGATTAATCCTGCCGTATTCGTCGGGCAGGCCGGATTCAGCCTGCTGAAAAAGGTGATTGAGATCTGGCAGTATTTTCAATGTCACATCCTCGTTGTCGGTGCTTGCAAAAATGGCCTCCATACCACCAATATTAGATGCCGCGGCCACCTGCAAATCCTTATCACCATTTAATGCCAGTACCGGCATAGTCAGCTTTGGCAGTACCTCTTGGGGTTGGTAGGTCAAAAAGCTTTGCCCCCACTCGTTAGCCACCACTTTAAGATACTGTTGGGCTGTGGCCTTGTCATACCCTTTGCTCAGTAAATCCTGCTCAATGGCCTGGGGACTTTCTCCGGCAATCACCTGCTCTGCAAAAACACGCATCGCCTGATAGATAGCCTCGCCATTGGGCAATCCGTAGGCCATTGCTATATCCCGTTGTTGCTCGGCCCATAATGTTGTGCCATCCACACCCAACCCCGCCAATAACACAACAAAGGCTACCTGAGGCTGACGGACAGCAAATATCGGCGCCGTTACACCGCCCTCACTGTGTCCTATCAGACCAATCTTTTGCTGGTCTATTTCATCCCGGGTGTTCAAGTACTCGAAGGCGGCAGCTATGTCGGTGCTGAAATCATCAATGGTTGCTCCAGCAAAAGTACCGCCACTTTTAGCGGTACCGCGATCATCAAACCGCAATACCGCGATGCCGGCTTTGGTCAGATGGTCGGCAATCACCAGAAAAGGCTTATGTCCCATCAGGGTTTCATCACGATCCTGAGGGCCCGAGCCGGACACCAGTATGGCTGCCGGAAAAGGGCCTTTGCCTTTGGGCAACGTTAGCGTTGCAGCAAACGCAAAAGGCCCGGATGTATGAGGGTAGCTGACCTCTTCAACAGAATAGGGGAAAGGCGCCTTAGGGTGCTGCGGCCGGGCTGCTGCCTGCCGGGCTTTTTCTTTGCCTTCCTCACTCTGGCGCGCCAGGGTCAGCGCAAAAGATTTACCGCTTTGCGTGAATGTCCCGACAAGCTCGCCATCTTCCAATGCCCCTTCAAAAGATGCGCCGATAGCAGCAAACTTCAACGTTACCTGCGTCTCCGTGATTTTGCCGGCACTGCCCGGGATGCCGAATGCCCCCTGGTTCGGGCTATCCAGACTAACCTGCCAATCAGGCTCACTGCCCGCAATATGCAGTACCAAAGGCAGTGATACACCAGGCTGAATATTGAGTTCGCCGTGCCAATCACCCGCGGTTTCCATTGCTGTACTGCTATTTGCCAGCAGTAATCCGGCAACCAAACCTGTTATCCACTTAAGCATAAAATGTCTCCTTAACGGTTGTGCTATGGAACACAGAATGCCTGATTAAATCAAGTCTGGTGGATTAAATGACTAACGGTGATAACGACGGGTAAATGGTAAATAGCGGGGATAGGCGGTAAATCAGCAGGGCGGCAAATTACCCTGCTGATTTATTCATTAAAGGGGGGTTACGGCCTTTCTTAGGGTGTCGGCCGGAATAATGGCACCGGGGTGCTGGATAACCGTACCGGCCACCATGGCACCAAAGCTGGCGGACTCAGTCACGTTTTTACCGGATAACCGCGCTGCAAGATAACCGCCGTTAAACGCATCACCTGCGGCGGTGGTATCCACCACGTTTGTTACCGTTTGTACCGGAACGATAAACTGGCCTTCGTGATTCACAATATGCACGCCTACCGCGCCGTTTTTCATCACCACTTCGCTAATGCCAAACGGAGCGAGATGCGCAAGCACATCATCAGCATTGGTATGGCCATATAACGCCAGGTGGTCGTCACCACCGGGGAATGCGATGTCAGCAACCTGGTAACTTTTATCCATCCACTCCTGAGCTTCCTGCTGATCACGCCACAGTCGCGGACGATAGTTAGGATCAAAGACAATTCGGCATCCGTTGCTGCGTAAGGTATTGATCAGGTCAAACAGCTTCTCGCGCTGCTCAACATCTAAAATCGCCACCGAAATACCCGAGAAATAGAACATCTCGATATTGTCCGGGGCCTGAGTCATCACATTGAGGGTTTGTGTGGCTGCCGAACCATCCCGCCAGTAGGCAAAGGTACGCTCACCGTACTTGTCGGTTCGCACCATATACAAACCCAGATTACGTTTACTGCAGCGATAAACATGGTCGGTATTTATTTGCTCATCACCCATGGCAAACAGCAGCTCATTACTTAAAAAGTCTTCGCCAATAGCGGTCAGATAACTTACCGACAAGCCCGGCGCATTGCGCTTTAAGTACACTGCGGTGTTGTATGTGTCACCGGCAAAGCTCTTCTTCAGTTCGGTGGCGCTGGTTGACACCAGTTCCACCATACATTCCCCAAAAATGACGACTCTTTTCACGCGGCATCCTTAGTAAATTGTTGTTGCGCCAGCGCACAGGCAGCGGTTACGCCCTGCCAGTCGCCGCTTGCGACACAGCTTTTTGGAATCATCCAGGAGCCGCCCACGGCGAACACATTGGGCAGGCTGCTGTACTCATGCAAATTAGAGTTGGAAATACCACCGGTTGGGCAGAGTGATACTTGCGGAAAAATAGCGCTGAAATTATTCAGCATAGCGGCACCACCACTTAAACTGGCCGGAAAGAATTTCACTTCCGACAAGCCGGCCTCGACGGCCAGTAAAATGTCTGAGGGAGAAGCAGTACCAGGCAGATAGGGAATAGTAATGTCGCTCAGTGCCAACAGCAGTTTTTCACTGATAGTCGGGGTAATAATAAACTGACTCCCGGCGTCTACCGCTTCCTGCACATGGTCTTGATTTAACACAGTACCCATGCCTACTAACAGTTCCGGAAATGCTTCACGAATGGCGGTTACCGCGGCCGCCGCTACGGGTGTACGGCGCACTACTTCGATACTACGCAAGCCACTGGCATGCACGGCACCGGCAATATTAACGGCCTGCTCTACACTTTGTGGCTGCAAAATCGGCAGCAATGGTGTGCCCTTAATCAGGCTTTTAAAGTCGCTCATTACAAGGCTCCCAACACGTCAGTCGCATTGTTGGTGTTGATGGACGACAGTGCTTCAACATATTCCAGCACGGTGTCTTTAAACCATGTGCTGGCAGTCAGTTCGGCGAACACCTGAGGCAGATTCAGCACAGCTGCGCCGAGCGCCGGCAGGTCACCCTGGTGCTGATTGGCTAAACCAATTAAGGTCTCTGCCAAGGGATCCACCAGCTCTTCCTGATCGTTAGCGCGTTTAGCAATAAATAAAATCCATGCCGCAATCGGCACGCATAATAGCTTTGCCTGCTGACCAAGCTTTAAGTTATCGCGCACGGTATTCAGCACACGGAAAGGCAGCTTCTGCGAACCATCCCAGGCAATCTGTGCCAACAAATGGCGAATGTGGCGGTTTTTATAGCGATTTAAAATATCTTCCGCGTAGGCCGCTAAATCCATCACGCCTTCTGCATTGATAGATGGAATAATTTCATCACTGAGCAAACGACGAATAAACGCTTCCAGGGCGCTGTCGCTGATCGCTTCATAAACGGTTTCTTTACCAAGCAAAATACCGGTGTAAGCGAGCGTTGAGTGGGTACCATTCAAAATACGCAGTTTGGCATTTTCAAAGGCAGCAACATCATCGGTAAAGGTGACACCAACCTTATCCCAGGCCGGACGAGGCCCGCTGAATTTGTCCTCAACCACCCACTGGGTAAAGCCTTCGCGCTGGATAGGCCAGGCATCTTCAACACCCAGCTTGTCGGCCGCCAGGCTAATCAGTGCTTCATCGGTAGCCGGCGTAATGCTATCAACCATGGTGCAGGGAAAGGCAATGTTCTGTTCAATCCACTGCGCCAGTTCGGGCTGAATTTTCTGAGCAAACTGCAATACCGCCCTGGCCAGCTTTTTGCCGTTATCAGCCAGGTTATCGCAACTGATCACGGTGATATCGGCCTGTTGCTGCTCAAAACGGTGCTTGAGCGCGCTAACAATAAGTCCTACCGCCGATACCGGCTCATCAGGGTGAGTTAAATCATGCATAATGTCAGCATGGGATGTATCGAGCTCACCATTGCTGGTCAGGCAGTAGCCTTTTTCGGTAATGGTTAACGAAATAATATGGGTATTGGCGTCGGTCAGCGCCGCCATGATGGCTTCACGGTCTTCATTTAATACCAGTACGCTATCGAAGGCGCCAATTACCTGCACATAGGGCTCATTATCCAGTACCACCAGTGAATACAGGTTGCCCTGATCGGCGAGCTTTTGCTTTAGCGTAGCGCTGCGCATCGACACGCCGGTAATGCGCCAGTTACCGCCATAGGCCATAGCCATATCGGTATACACTGCCTGGTGGGCACGGTGAAACGCGCCCGGCCCGATATGCACAATACCGCGACTGCGTTCAGTGCGATCGTATTCTGGCTTTTTGACCTCGGCTGGCAGGGTGGCCAGCGTAGAATTAGTTAATGACGCCGCCATGATTATGCCTGCCCCAGTTTGTAAGCTTTTTTCGCCAAATCATAAGACAGCTGTTTAATAAGGCTGCCAGCTTCTTCTTCGCTGATTCGATGTTCCACCACCATATTGGCCAGGAACCGGCAATCAATGCGGCGGGCTACATCGTGGCGAGCCGGAATCGACAGAAAAGCGCGGGTGTCATCGTTAAAGCCAACGGTATTAAACAAACCGGCGGTTTCTGTTACCTGATGGCGATAACGCAACATGCCTTCCGGACTATCGTGGAACCACCAGGCAGGCCCCAGTTTGAGGCACGGATAATGACCAGCCAGCGGCGCCAGCTCACGGGAATAGACGGTTTCATCAAGCGTAAACAAAATGATGTTCAGGCGCGGATCGTTGCCGTATTTATCCAGCAGCGGTTTTAAGGCGTTGACGTATTCGGTTTGCAGCGGAATGTCTGCGCCTTTGTCGCGGCCGAATTTGGTAAACACATCGTTATTGTGATTACGGAATGCGCCCGGATGGATTTGCATAACCATCCCATCTTCAATACTCATACCCGCTAATTCGGTAAGCATCTGAGCGCGGAACAATTCCTGATCGGCCTCACTGGCTTTGCCGCTCAGGCATTTGCTGAACAGCGCCTGACAATCAGCCTTCGACAGATCTGCGGTACGGGCAGTAGGGTGGCCGTGGTCGGTTGCCGTCGCACCATGTTCGCGGAATGTAGCCCGACGCTGGCGAATAGCCGCCAGATAACCTTCCCAGTCACTGGTATTTTCACCGGTAATTTCACCGAGTAGCTCAATATTCTGTGCGAAGTCTTCACGGGAGGCATCCACCACATCATCCGGACGGAAGGAAGTAATAACACGTTTATCCCAGCCGGTGCCTTTTAATACCCGGTGGTGCTCAAGATTATCCAGAGCCCCTTCAGTGGTGGCAATCAGTTCAATATTGAAGCGGTCCATTAAAGCGCGGGGTTTGTATGCGTCTTTCGCCAGCTCTGCTGTGATGAAATGGTAGTACTCCATGGCGTTTTCGCTGCACAGCATGTCGGTTAAACCAAACACATTCTTAAATACCGTATCGAGCCACATTCTGGATGGCGTACCGGCAAACAGGTAATAATGGTCAGCAAAAATCTGCCAGATTTTCTGCGGGTCGCTTTCGGTTGGACCACCATCCCAGCGACGAATACCGAGATTCTCCAGCGAAACGCCCTGACTATAGAGCATTCTGAACACATAGTGATCGGGTAAAATAAACAGCTCGGTGGCATTACCAAAATTTTCGTCATAGGCAAACCAGCGCGGATCGGTGTGACCGTGGGGGCTGATAATAGGCAGGTCTTTGACTGTTTGATACAGCGCGCGAGCAACAGATCGGGTTGCTTCGTCGGCCGGAAACAATCTGTCTTCGTGTAATAGTATTGGTTTCATATCAGTCTCTTTGTTACAGGGTTACGCCACGTTTCCAGATCGCTATCTCGTGACTGCCATTTTTCTCGTTGCAGGTTTTCTCGCCCGACGCAATATTCAGGCATTGCTGGTACAGCAGAGCAGCACAGTCATCAATACTGGTGCCCTGCAATATCTGGCCTGCATTAAAATCTATCCAGTGTGGCTTCTTATGAGCAATTTCACTGTTAGATGAGATTTTCACTGTGGGTACAGGAAAGCCGAGCGGGGTACCCCGTCCGGTGGTGAATAAAATGATGTGCGCGCCGCTGGCGGCGAGCGCAGTGGAACTTACCGCATCGTTGCCTGGTGCCTGAAGCAAATTGAGGCCTTTCTTTGACAAAGGCTCGCCATACTGCAATACACCGTTTACCGGTGCCTGTCCGCCTTTTTGCACGGCGCCCAGGGACTTTTCTTCCAGTGTGGTGAGTCCGCCGGCTTTATTACCCGGAGACGGGTTTTCATAAATAGGTTGGTTGTTATCAATAAAATACTGTTTAAAGTCGTTAACCAGTTCAACTATTTCGGAGAATACAGCCTGGCTGGTCGCACGGTTCATCAATAACTGTTCGGCACCGAACATTTCCGGGGTTTCAGTTTGCAGCACACTGCCGTTCTGTTTAACCATTAAATCAGTCATGCGACCCACCAGCGGGTTGGCGGTAATGCCACTAAACGCATCACTCCCGCCACACTTCACACCCAGTACCAACTCGCTGCCATCAATAGGTTCCCGGGTACACTTGCCAACATCAGCCAGCATTTCATGAATAAGGCGGATACCTTCCTCAATTTCGTCGCCAACCTGCTGGGAGTTAAAATACCGGATCTGTCCGGCAGGGCGGTCTACTTTCTCAAGCAGATTGGATAACTGGTTGTTTTCGCACCCCAGTCCCACAATCAATACAGCACCCGCATTAGGGTGCGATGCCAGCGAGGCGAGTATGGTTTGTGTGTCGTGCAGGTCATCGCCTAATTGTGAGCAGCCAAACGGATGGGTGAATGAACGAAAGCCATCGCATTCACCAAAGAAACGACGATCGCACTCCGCGGCGATTCGTTCAGCAGTGCGGTTGACACAACCAACCGTATTGATGATCCAGACCTCATTGCGGATCCCGACCTTACCATTCGCCCGCCGATAGCCCATAAAGCTGGCCTGGGAGGGTTTGGTAACCGGCTTGCTAACAGCAACCGGTTGATACTGATAGTTTTCCTGGCCGCTTAATGCCGTTTTTAAATTATGGCTGTGCACATGATCACCGCGTTTAATTTCAGCCTGCGCGATGCCGATGGCAAACCCATATTTCACCACTTTTTCGCCGGCGGCAATGTCACTCAGGGCCACTTTATGACCCGCAGGCGTATCACTGGCAAGCGTGACCGATAAAGCGTCTACGATCGTGCCGGCAGACAGGGCCATGGTCGACACAGCAACGTTATCGTTGGGATGCACCTGTATAAGCTTGGTTTGATCGGCCATAAAATCTCTAAACATTGATTCCAGTTGTTGATTAAGTTACCACACTTTTAACATTGGTGCCACCGGTGGCAAATTATGTTAAAGCAATTTTTATTTATTTTTTATCTGCTATGCTTTGGTTGCTTTGCGCGTTGACTCACGAATAATAAGATGTGGCTTAATCGTATATTCTTCCACCCCTTCAGCAGACTTATTTTCTATCTGGGCAACAATCTTTTTCGCGGCAATGCCAGCCATGGCAACCACCGGGCGCTGCACGGTGGTGAGTGACGGGATCACCCGTGATGCCAGCAAGTTATCATCAAAGCCGGCAACCGATAACTTGCCGGGCACTTCGATGCCCATCTCATGCGCTACTTTGAGTACACCGGCGGCCATCTCATCGTTATTGGCCACAATCACCTGTGGCCGCGGCGTTTGGATCAGTAATGACCGGGCACACTCAATGCCGCTCTCGTAGCTGTTTTTGCCTTCAATAATCCGCTCTGCAGGAATGGTTAAGCCCAGTTCCTGAAGTGTGTTAGTAATCCCTTCCAAACGCTCTACGGTAGAGTAATAGTGGTTTGGACCACTAATAATCGCGATGTCTTTGTGTCCTAACGAAACCAGGTAACGAGCCATATCACTTAATGCCGCACGGTCATCTGACACCACTATATTGGCTTTATCATCGATATCCACCGAGGTCAGCCTGACATAGTTAATGCCATGATTTTTCAGCGCTGTGGCCAGCTCGTTTGACTCAGACACTGGCGGCAGCACTATCACGCCGTCAATGTTTGAGCGCCGCACAAAGCCCACGCAATTACTGATAAAATCATCACTGCGATAGCTGCATGGGTGAACAACCAGCTCGTAGCCTTTTTTAGAGCAGACATCGAGCACACCACGTTGCACCTGGTCGATATAGAGTGCATCCGGGTTATCGTAAATCAGACCGATCAGATAAGAACGGCTGGCAGCCAGCCCACGGGCCTGTTTATCCGGGGAAAAGCCCAGCTCATCTACCACCCGCTGAATTTTTTCCCGGGTAGCGGCGCCAACATTTGAGGCACCATTGATAACCCGGGAGACGGTGCGTTTGGACACCCCGGCTATGCGTGCCACATCATTAATAGTTGGCTTCTTATCCATGCAGAGTACTCTTTATTTTTGTTTTTTATTAATCGCCCTGAGTTTACCGTTAACCGCCTTGTTACGCTACTCTCAGATTATCAGCTTGTTTGTCGATAGCCCAAACTGGCCGGGGTTTTACACCCCGAACAGCGCCGGTAATGCTTCACTAAACCAGGCCACGTAGGTTACCAGCATCAGCACCACAAACATTGCAACATAGAGTGGCAGCAACGGCCGGATTATCTTATCCAGGCGGGTTTTGGCAATAGCACAGGTAATAAATAGCACAGCCCCAACCGGCGGTGAGCACAAACCAATCGACAGGTTTAATACAATCATAATACCAAACTGCAGCGGTGACATGCCCAGTTCCGCCGCCACCGGCAGGAAAATCGGCGTAAAGATCAGCACTGCAGGGGTCATATCCAGAAATGCTCCCACAACAATTAACAGCAGATTTATCAACAGCAGGATAACAATAGGATTATCACTGACGTTCAGCAGAAAGGCACTGATATCTTGTGGGATATTGGCATAAGAAAGCATCCACGACATAGCTGTTGAGGCACCAATGAGCAGCATAACAATAGCGGTGGTTTCGGCGGATTTGAGCAAAATATCCGGCAGTTGCCTGGGCATCACTTCGCGGTAAACGCCCACCGCCAGGATCAGTGAATACACCACTGCGATGGCGCCGGCTTCAGTGGCGGTAAAGATACCACCAACAATCCCGCCGATAACCAGAAAGATTAAAAACAAACTGGGTATTGCAGCGGCTACCTGCTGCACTACCAGTTTCATTGGCAAGCGATCAGCCGTGGCATAACCTTTACGTTTGGCATGAACAAAGCAAACCATCATCAGCGCCAGCCCCACCATAATTCCAGGTAAGTAACCCGCCATAAACAGCGCAGCGATAGACACACCACCGCTGGCAATGGCATAAACAATCAGAATGTTACTTGGCGGAATTAACATACCGGTAGTAGAGGCAGCGGCGGTAACCGCTGCGCTGAAGTTCTCGTCGTAGCCCTGCTTTTTCATTTCTGGCAGCATAAAGCTACCAATAGCAGACGTAGTGGCCACAGCGGAGCCTGAAATAGCCCCAAACAGCATGCAGGACACAACGTTAACCAGGGCCAGTCCACCAGGCAGCGATCCTATCAGCGCCAGCGCGCAATTTATAAGACGTTTGGCTATACCACCACGCCCCATAATCATCCCGGATAACACAAAGAACGGAATGGCCAGCAAGGCAAAGCTGTCCAGTCCACCGGCCATGCGTTGAGCAATGGTAGTAACTGCAGGGGTGAAATCGATGCTCATCAACATGGCAGCCATGGTGGCAATGCCGATGCTGAATGAAATGGGTACGTTAAGGACCAGCAGTAAAAAGAAAGTGACTACTAGCACCAGTGCGGTGTAATCCATTATAGCGCTCCTTCTTCGTCAACCAGCCACAGGTTATGGATATTAATTAGCCCGTAGCAAATAAGCAGGATGCCAGACAGCGGCAACACCACATACACACAGCCCATCCGAATCCCCAGAGCGGCGGAAATTTGCTCCAGTTCCAGCGTCAGAGATACCAGCTGGCTCCCGCCAAATAACAGGATGGCGGCACTAAAAATAATAACTAACAGTTCAACCAGAGTGAGTATGTACTTACGAACATGCTCAGACTGCTTCTCTACAATCAGATTAAAGCCCAGATGGACTTTTTGTCGGTAGGCAAAAGCCGCGCCGAGCAAGCCAATCCAAATCAATAAAAACCGGGACAGTTCTTCGGTTACTGATGCCGGATCCTGCAGGATGTAACGGGAGATCACCTGCCAAACTACGGTCAGCAAAATGAGCGCCATGGCCAGCATCAGGGTGCCGGCCACGAGTTGATCAATGAGTCGTATAACCTTACGCATACTACATGGCCTTAATTTGAGAAATGAGTTCGCCAACGGCGGTGCCGCGCAGACTTTCGTGGAAAGGTTGTACAGCTTCAACAAACGGTTTTTTATCTGGATAAATGACTTCCACACCATCAGCTTTGACCCTTGCCAGTGAGTCTAGCGTTGACTCCTGCCAGGCTTTGCGCTGAAAAATCACCGAATCCTGCATAGCCTTATCCACCCATTCCTGCTGCTGGTCGGTCAGGTTTTCCCACACGCGCAACGACATCAGCATCACGTCGGGCACTGACGTGTGCTCATCCAGCGAGTAATAACGGGCAATTTCGTAGTGACGCGACAGGTAGTAACTGGGTGGATTGTTTTCTGCACCATCCACCACGCCTTGTTGCAACGCCGTGTAGAGCTCACCCCAGGCTACCGGCGTAGCAGCACCGCCCAGCTCACGAACAGTACGTACTGCAGTAGGGCTGTTAAGTACCCGAATTTTCATACCGGCTAAATCGGCCGGCGTTCTGACCGGCCTGTTATTGGTGTAAAAGCTGCGACTGCCCGCATCATAATAGGCAAGACCTTTGAGTCTGAAAGGCTCAACTCCAGCCAGTAGTCCTTGCCCCACATCGCTGTTAAGCACTTTCCAGAAATGGTCGTTGTCGCGAAAAATGTAAGGAATACTAAAAATCTTCATGGCTGGCACAAAGCCTTCCAGCGGACTGGCCGAGACTTTGGTCATGGATAATGAGCCAATTTGCAGCAACTCGATCATTTCGCGCTCGGTGCCCAGCTGACTGCTCGGGTAAATTTTTACGTCCATCGCACCATTCGATAACTCGCTGAGGCGTTCACCGAAATGCACCATGGCTTTGTGTACAGAATGCTGAGTATCCAGGGTATGACCGAGTCGCAGGGTAGTTACCTCACTGTCGGTGTCAGACCCACAGCTGATTAACCCAAGACTGATAACCATGACACTGGTTAATCTGACTATCTTATTAAACATCAAAACGCTCCTAGCGCAGCTCGCTGGCAGGGAATTTATCCATATCATCATAATCCAGGTTTTCACCCGCCATTCCCCAGATGAAGGCATAGTTGGCGGTACCGCAACCACAGTGAATTGACCACGGCGGCGATAATATGGCCTGATGATTTTGCACAAAGATATGGCGGGTTTCATGGGGCTCGCCCATAAAATGACTGACCGCCTGACCTTCAGGCACATCCAGGTAAAAATACACTTCGTTACGTCGGTCATGCTGATGGGCTGGCATGGTATTCCACACACTGCCCGGATAAAGCCTGGTCAGGCCCATTTGCAACTGGCAGGTTTCCACCACCCCATTGATAATTAACTGGTGTATGTCGCGCTGATTAGCCGTTTCTGGTGAGCCTAAATGCAGTACATTGGCTTCGTCCTTACCCACCTTTTTACACGGATAGCTGGCGTGGGCAGGCGCCGAATTCAGGTAGAAACACGCCGGCGTATCGCTGTTATCAGAGTAAAATGTCACCTTATGTTCACCGGCGCCAATATACAGGGCTTCACCTTTTTCCAATGCATAGGTAGTTTCGTCAACCTGCACCGTGCCAGCGCCGCCAACGTTGATCACTCCTACTTCTCTGCGCGCGGTAAAAAACGCCGATTTTAATGCATCCAGCGTGTCCAGCGTCAATCCCTTATCTAGTGGCACCGCACCACCCACCATAAACCTTTCATAGTGGCTGTAAACCCAATAAATCTTGCCTGGCTGCATTAATTTTTCGGCCAGAAAAGCATCCCGCAATGCCTGGGTATCGTATCCTTTGGCTTCCTGCTGGCCAATGGCATAACGGGTTTCGTATTCAGTCGTCATGATTCTGTGTCCTGTTATTTAGCGGGCTAAAAAGCCCCCATCAACGGCCAGTATGTGGCCGTTGATATACTGGCTGGCCGAACTGGCTAAAAACACCACGGCCCCTTTTAAATCATCCGTTTCACCCCAACGACCCGCCGGGATACGCGCACAGATTTCATTACTGCGCGAGGTGTCGTCCTGCAAAGCCTGGGTGTTATCGGTGCGGATGTAGCCTGGCGCTATGGCATTCACCTGCACGCCTGACGCCCCCCACTCATTGGCCAACGCCTTGGTTATACCCGCCACTGCATGCTTACTGGCCGTATAGGCAGGCACGGTAATTCCGCCGCTGTAGCTGAGCATGGAAGCGATATTTATGATCTTGCCACTGCCCTGTTCAACCATTTTTTTGCCCAACTGCTGGCAAAGCAGAAAGCTGGCATCGAGATTTACACTGAGCACATTCTGCCATTGGGCTAACGGATACTCAGTAGCTGGACTACGAAATATAGTGCCGCCATTGTTAACCAGAATGTCAATGCCTCCCCACAACCTCAGGGCATCATCGGCAAGCGCCTGTACGGCTTGCATATCGCTGAGGTCGGCATGTAACTGGTCAACTTTTACCGTGCCCATGCTGGCAATTCTGGCCACAGTTTCGTCGCACCCACCGGGCCGGGAGCTGACACAAATCACATCGGCACCTGCCTCGGCTAAAGCCACTGCCAGGCCTTGCCCTATGCCTCTGCTGGCACCGGTAACCAGAGCACGACACTGGGTTAAACTAAAATCTGGCATGTTACCTCTTGCATAATTTTGCGTTTTTCCATTTCAGAAGATGTTAGCAGGTTCCCCCATGGAACAAACATTGTTAACAATATTTAAAATAATTGCCACCGGTGGCAATTGTCAATATGATTAACTAAATTTTTACGATTGATTATCTAATGCTAACCACGGAGAAAACCATGAAACGGCACCTCGTAATATCGCTAATCGCCGCATCCATACTGCTCTCGGCCTGTTCTGATAATACCCAGCCGGAGGCCCAGTCGACGACTCAGTCATCGGAAACACCATCCGTTACAGCAGAACAACCCGTCGTAAAAACCCATGCCGAGCTGTCGGTCCGTCAGGGCGGACAATGGCAGGATACCGAATATGTTGCCGACGATTTTCAGTTTACTTCAGTAGAGTCCTTTACCTCGCCGGAGCAACTCACCGATCATTCTTACTACCTGCGTTATGAAGGCCCGGGCTGGGAGAATGACCTGGTTGGCTACCGCCTGTATCTGGACTGGCGCAACGGTATCGACGTATTTGTGAAAACCACTACCGACATGGTGTTGCCCCAGGTCGGCCAGGATGGCTACGACAGTTATCACGAACTTAGCGACTGGGGCGGAGATGCTCTGAAGGTAGGCAAGTCGGTTGGCCTGGGCGCGCTGGGACGCTGGGTTGACGAAGGTGTACAGCACTTTAAAGAGGTCGACGCAACACACTGGCGCTTGCTGGAAAATGGCCCGGAGCAAAGTCAGTTTGAAGTGAGGTATGACGGCTGGACGGTTGACGGAATCAGCGCAGATGTCAGTACGGTGTACTCCATTAAAGCCGGCGATCCAAGCACTCTGGTTGAGGTTGAGTCATCGGTTGCCATGGACAACCTGGTTACCGGACTGGTGAAGCACGAGGACGTGGAATATATCGAGAAAGAGAGCCCGAACTGGAAAATGATCGCCACCTACGGCAAGCAGAATCTGCTGGGAGATGATTTGGATTTAGGTATGGCGTTGTTTGTGCGTAAAAGCGATGTAGCCGAACAATTTGTCGGGCCTCACGATTATCTGTTTAAGTTTAAGCCTGCTACATCCTATCAGTATGGTTTCTTTGCCAGCTGGCCAGGCCATCCCGACCAGGCCCAGAATCAACACCAGTTTGAGGCCTTTATGGAAGCGAAACTGGCGGCTCTTGAAGCATCACTGTAGGCAGAAGCGTTGACCGGAAAGCTCAGCGTCTGCGGTTATTTCAGGCGCTTATCCGGATCGTTTTCAGACTTATCGGTATACTCACCCTCGATAGTATCGCCATCATCGTGAGCTGAGGGGCGGCTGGTATACTGATAAGTTGACTGCTGCGTAGCATTAAACGTACGCACCGTAAGATGACTGGCCGCTCTGCTGGCAATAACTTTGCGGGAAAAGGGCAGCGCAAAGGCAAAACCGACGATATCGGTAATAAAACCCGGAGTAACTAACAGCACGCCGGCAATTACCAGCAGCATACCTTCCATCATTTCTTTGCCCGGCACCTGATTCTGCGCCAGTTTCGCTTGTGCGGTCTGGAGTGTTGAGATGCCTTCCTGACGAACCAGATAAGCTCCCACAAAAGCGGTGACTACGATTAGCCCAACCGTATTCCAGCCACCGATTAAGTCACCCACCTGCAGCAACAGCGAAATTTCAGCGATTGGCATGACAATAAAAAGTAATAATAAAAAGCGCAAAGTACGTTTCCTGTTGCAGTCTTAAGTTTCAGTTAATCAAGATGGGGCACAATTATGTAAACCCAAGTCATCGTATCGTATATTTATCCCGTACTAACGATGATCGACTTGTCATAGACCCGATTTTCTCGGTAAAGTGCCGACCAGCCGGATAAGTTGAATTATAATTGGGATAAACCCGGTCCTATGAAAATTATGACAGATCTTTGCATCGTATATTGCACTACGGATTCGCGGCAAAACGCAGAAACCATTGCTAATCAGTTGCTGGAGCAAAATCTTGCTGCCTGTGTGCAGATAATGCCGGGGATGACCTCGGTTTATCGCTGGGATAATCAGGTGATGCAGGCTCAGGAATTCCTGATCCTCATTAAAACCCACCAGCACAGGCTTGCACAAGCAGAGCAACTGGTAACAGCACTTCACAACTACGACGTGCCACAGTGGATTGCCGTACCGGCTTGTGCAGCGAGCGAAGCTTATAGCTCCTGGATAGAACAGGAATTAAACATTGAAAAGAGGAAGTAATTCGGTGAATCAGTCCCGGCTAGCAGTAATCACCCTGACATTTTTTGCTATGTTATTCACGACACTGGCTTCGGCCCAGTTAAGTGACAATAACATGGATGACCTATTCAGTGACGAACCGTCATTTCTCCCGGTAGAAGAAGCCTTTGTTTTTGACTTTTCACAAAAAGACGACACCCTGGTGATTCGTTTTGACATTGCAGACGGCTATTACCTTTACAAAAAGCAATTTAAGGTGTCGACCAAAAATGCCACGCTAGGTGAACCGGTATTCCCTCCGGCTGAGCAGATTGAAGATGAGTTCTTTGGTATATCTGACGTGTTTTATAACACGGTGTCGTTCAGTTACCCCATTACCGAAACCGTGCAGGATGGCGTGGTTAAACTGCGCTATCAGGGCTGTGCCAGCGCCGGGCTATGCTATCCACCCACCACCAAAGTGATTTATCTTAACGAAATTCAGGGTGCCAACGTCACCGGTGAGTTAAGCGGTGGCGAAACGCAAGCCTCTCAGACCTCTGAGCAAACAGTCAGCGAGCAATACGATCTGGCTAACCTGCTGCAATCCGATGAAAACCTGCCTCTTACTCTGTTGCTGTTTTTAGCGCTGGGGATAGGACTGGCGTTTACGCCCTGTGTGTTCCCCATGTATCCCATTGTATCGGGTATCGTTATCGGTCAGGGCAAAGACATTAAAATGTCCCGCGCGTTCACGCTCGCTTTTGTGTATGTGCAGGGCATGGCCATCATGTACTCATTGCTGGGCCTGGTGGTTGCCTCTGCCGGCGTGCAGTTTCAGGCATCGCTCCAGAGTCCGTATATCCTCGGCACCTTTATAGTTGTATTTGTAGCGTTGGCCGCCGCAATGTTTGGTGCTTACGAGATTCAGTTACCCAGTAAGTGGCAGGAAAAAGTCAGTGGCATGAGCAACGCTCAGCAGCGTGGCAGCCTGGTGGGCGTGTTTGTGATGGGTATTCTGTCTGGCTTAATTGCCTCCCCCTGCACAACAGCGCCACTCACCGGTGTACTGATATTTATCGCCCAGAGCGGCGACATGACACTGGGCTTCCTTGCCCTGTACGCGCTGAGTCTGGGGATGGGAATTCCGCTGATTATCTTTGCCATGACCGGGGGTAAGTTACTGCCGAAAGCCGGTAACTGGATGAACATTATTAAAACCACCTTCGGCTTTATGTTGCTGGCCGTAGCGATTGTGTTTGTTGAACGACTGTGGAATTCAGACTACAGCATGCTGCTCTGGTCGGCGCTCGGTCTGGGGGCTTTCAGCTACTATCAGGTTGTTAATCAGCCAAGTGCTGCCACCTTTGCCAAAGGCGTACGGTCGCTGGTGATTTTTCTGGGTCTGTTTATATCCGCGATGCTGGGCTATAACGCTTTGTTTGGCCAGAGCAGTGGGCACTACGAAACCGCCGGAACATCCGCCGGAGCAACCTCCAAGCCAGCTTCTCATCCAACCTTTATGGTAGTGAAAGACCTTGAGGATTTTGAACAAAAGCTTGCCGCCGCCAACGCAGAGGGTAAGTCAGTTATGGTTGATCTCTACGCGGACTGGTGTGTGGCCTGTAAAGAGTTTGAAAAATACACCTTTGTTGATCCGGCCGTTATTGACGCACTGAGTAACACCGTGTGGATGCAGATAGATTTAACCGACAACACGCCAACCAACCTGGCTTTTCAGGATGCCTTTGACGTGTTGGGATTACCCACTATTTTACTGTTCGACGAAGCTGGCAATGAGCTAATCAAAGCCCGGGTAACGGGTTTTATGAAAGCTGAACCCTTTGCTCAACATGTAACAAAGGCATTAAGTAAAAATCAATAACTTAACATTTAAATTTATGTTTAAGCAATTTAGATTAAACCTTATTTACTTTAATCTATATTAGAAAAACCTATTAATCATCAATTAGTTGCAACTACTCACAAAGGTAGTTGCAACACTTTCAATACTTCCCTACAGTAGCAGCATATATGTACTACAATTCATAGCGTTAGCCTGTGGATTAGAGAAAGTCATGAATAAATATTTTGTTGTAGGGATAGCAACAGTCGTTGCTCTGATTCTCGCTCATTTTGTTTCCGGCGTAGTTGGAGTGCTCGTTCTCGCTGCGGCAGTATTCGCCTACGAGTATCTGGCGCCATCGTCAACAGTAAGCAGTGTTGATGTGCCACAAAACGCGTCATCTGCGCCAGCCACCACTGCAAGTCCGCTTGCGGCAGAGCCTGCGCTAAACAGTGTTGCACAAACATCAACAGAAGTGCTGGCCGACTGCGAGTCGAGCCTGGCCAATATCATCTCCACCCACAATGACGCAGTGGATACGCTTAGCACCAGCTTTATTGGCCTGCGAGGCCTGGTGGATCAGCAAAGCAATACCATTTTGCAGTTGATCAAAGCCGACGACGAAAGCGATGAATTGTACAGCGATCGAATGCGCAGTTTTGCTGAGCGAACCGGCGTAACCCTGGACCGCTTTATCCAGAGTACCGTGGATATGTCGGCCGGGATCATGGAAATCCTCGAGCAAATTACCGCCATTAACGACACCGTACCGTCGGTTATTCAGGCGCTGAAAGATATCGACAGTATTGCAGCGCAAACTAACTTGCTGGCGCTGAACGCTGCCATTGAGGCTGCCCGGGCAGGAGAACATGGCCGTGGTTTTGCCGTAGTGGCAGATGAAGTCCGTAGCTTATCCAATCGCTCAGCTCAGTTCAGCGAATCGATTCAGACCCAGATTAACAGTATCAATGACAAAATTTCCTCGCTGAGCGACCGAATCGGCGTACTGGCTGCCTATGATGTGAGTTATGTTATTGAAGCCAAAAAAGATATTAATCAGGCGCTGGAGGGTATAATTGTTAAGGCCGAACATGATCAAAATATCACGTCGGGCCTCCATGACCTGTCGATTCAGTTAAACTCGGCACTGGATAATGCCACTCGCAGTCTGCAATTCGGCGACATTAACCGTCAGTATATTGAATACACCATTGGCACCGTTACTTTGCTGAACATGAACCTTGCCGATCTGATGGACGATACTCACCGCCAGGCGTTTTTAAACGACCCGGAACAGTTTAAGCAAAAAGTAAAATCAGAGTGGGCGGCACTGCATAACCCCGTATCATCTTCTTCTGTGGAAGCAGGTGAGATTGAGTTGTTTTAACGGAGCATCAATGAATTCAACAATTTCAGTCCCGGAACGCTTTGACTTTAGTTTTCATAAGTCTTTTACCGAGCAATACAACCAGATTCTGGAAAACAATAAAGGCGGTCTGATTACCCTGGACTTTTCAAAAGTACTTTATCTCGATAGTGCGGCACTTGGCATGGTGGTATTGCTGAAAAAGCGCGCTAAAGCCAATGGCTGCGATGTCGAAATTGCCAGCGCTAAAGGCACCGCTCTGGAAGTCCTCGAAATTGCCAACTTTGATAAAATGGTTACGATCCGCAAAGGGTAAATACCGTTATGAACTCACAAGAAACCCCCAAACCAACAGAATCGGTACTGGTTGTCGACGACGATCCGATATTTTGTGAGTTGTTAGTTTCCGATTTAATGCTCAGGGGCGTAAAGGTCATTTCAGCCTTTGCACTTGAGGATGCCCGGGAAGTGCTTAAGAAGCACCACTTTGACGTGGTGATTCTGGATAATCACCTGCCGGATGGGCAGGGCACAGACTTGCTACCCGATTTGCAGCAAATGGAACCGCCGCCCTATGTAATCATGGTATCCATTGACGACCAGCTTAATAGTATCAGTAATAGCTTTAATCAGGGCGTGCATGATTACATTATTAAGCCAGTTAGCATTGAATTATTATGGGAAAAGATCCGTAACCTGTTGACGTTCAAACGAACCAGCCTGGACCTGGCTAATAAATATCAACTGTTACAGCAGTTACTCAGTGAAAAAGCGCAGGAAGAAAGCCTGGCCCAGCACGTTTATCAGAACATGGCCAACAGTCAGTGTGACTTGCCGGATTTTGCCGCTGTGCGTAGCCGGCCCATGACAAATTTCAGTGGCGACACTATTTTTTCACCACCGAATCCCTCTGGCAAGATTCAGCTTATTCTGGCAGATGCCATGGGTCATGGCCTGGCTGCAGCGATTTGTATTATCCCCATCGTCACGACAGCCAAAGCCATGGCGATAAAAGGTAAAGCTATCGAAGAGATTTTTCACGAGATCAACCGCAAGCTGTATACCGAGATCCCGGACGACCGCTTTGTCGCACTATTAGGCATCGAAATTTGCCCTTACTCCTCTACGGTCACCATTGTAAATGCGGGGTTGCCGGACGTCTTGTGCTGTTGTAAGCAAGGTGAGGTAAAACGATTCCGTTCGAAGGCCATGCCTCTGGGTATCATGGAGCCCAATGAGTTCAGTATTCAACCTGAGCAAATTCCGCTGGAAGAAATTCAGCAACTGGCACTTTACACCGACGGCGTAATAGAACAAACCAACCCGGCCGGTGAAGCCTATTCATCAGCCAGATTAATCTCACAAGCCGAGCAACTGGCAGGGAATGCCGAAAGCCTGATCCACATTATGGATGATTGTCTGCAGTTTGCTGAGGGCAATGCCATTGAGGATGACATTACGCTTTGTGTGATTAATGGCGAAGCACTGCGCAGTCAGCTACAAACCCGCACCCAAGAAGAGCCAGTGAGTTTTGGTGAGATAGATTATCAGTTTTGCATTCGTGGCAAAGTCATCGCCAGTCTTGATGTGCTTAATCAGGCCATGAGTATCATGCAAAATTCAGGGTTGCCCAGAGATCTGTGCCAAAAAGCGTTTACCGTGCTGGCCGAACTTATCAATAACGCCCTTGATCATGGCATCCTCCATTTAGACTCTAAGCTCAAAAATGACTTTGAAGGATTTGCTACCTACCTGGCATTGCGTGAAGAGCGTTTGAGCAGCCTGACAAATAATGACCAGTTAACCATACAAATTTACACAAATTCGACTACGTTTATAAAGATATCAGTGGAAGACTCCGGTTCGGGTTTTGCGCTGTCTGACAACTCTGCCGATCAGCAAGGTCTTAGCGGGCGAGGCCTCGGACTTGTTGAAGCAATCTGTCAGACAGTCGAGCGGAATGCCAAAGGCAATCGAACTACCATTTCCATAGCAAGGAATTAATACAGATATGAGCAAGAAAATACTAATTGTTGACGACTCTATGTCAATTCGTCAAATGGTAGAGGTTACCCTCCGAGGGGCCGGCTACAATGTGGATTCAGCCGAAGACGGGCAGGCCGCGCTGGATAAGTGTCAAACCACCCGTTACGACTTCGTGCTTACCGATCAGAATATGCCACGAATGGATGGTATTACACTGATTAAGTCCCTGCGAGGCATGATGAGCTATCGCACCGTGCCTATCGTGGTGCTGACTACTGAAGCCGGCGATACACTGAAAAGCCAGGGCAAAGCGGCCGGCGCCACAGGATGGATGGTTAAACCCTTTGACCCGTCCAAATTACTGGACATTGCTAAAAAACTGCTTGGGTAGTCGCACATGTCTGTCGATATGAACCAATTCCACACCGTGTTTTTTGAAGAGAGCCAGGAGCATCTTCAGACCATGGAGGAATTGCTGTTAAACATTTCTACAGACGACCCCGACGCGGAAGAGCTCAACAGCATATTTCGCGCAGCGCACTCTATTAAAGGTGGCAGCGGTATATTTGGCTTCGACGCCTTAACCGGCCTCACCCATGTGATGGAAACCATCCTGGATAAGGCCCGTAACCATGAGCTGGATTTAACCACCGACATTGTTGATGTGTTGCTGGCTACTACTGATACCCTCGGCGATATTCTGCAGGCATACCAGGACGAAAGTGAAATCAACTGGCAGCAGATAGAAGAAGGAAAAGCAGCGCTCGAAAGCGTTTTGTCTGCAGAAGGCGATGAAAGCACAAACGCAGAATTGCCCCCTGCAGCGGACACTACAGAAGACGATGACAGCTTCGGTTTCTTTGATGACGCCCCGGGTCAGCCAGAAGTGGAAGTCGCAGCGGAAGACGATGATGGCTTTGGCTTCTTTGGCGACGCACCCGGTCAGCCTCAGCAAGCCTCAGACACTGAAGGGGGTGAAGGTGAGGAAGACGATGGCTTCGGCTTTTTTGACGATGCGCCTGGCCAACCGAATGCAGAAGCCACAGCAGCAGAAACCGAGCATGACGACAACGACGGCAGTTTTGGATTTTTCACCGAGCCCAAACCCGCTCAGCCAATTAAAGACGAAGACGCCTACGGCTTCTTCGAGCAGGAGAAATCCTCCGTAACGTCAGCGACTAAACCGCCGGCGAAAGCAGCTAAATCACCGGCAAAACCGCCAGCCAAAGCTGCTACAAAGAACGATGCCGGCTCCATAAGGGTCGAGACCACAAAAATAGATACGGTGGTCAATCTGGTCGGCGAAATGGTCATCACCCAGTCAATATTATCGATGATTGGCGAGGATGTAGAAGGCAATACCGGCGAAAAGCTGAGCGGTGCCATTGACGAATTGTCGCGTAACATACGTGAAATTCAGGAAGCGGTTATGTCGATGCGAATGATCCCGGTGTCATTTGTGTTTAACCGTTTTCCGAGACTGGTTCGGGATTTAGCCAAAACCCTGGATAAAAAAATTGACCTGATTATTGAAGGCGGCGAAACCGAGGTCGATAAGAGTATGATTGAAAAGCTCGCCGATCCGCTCACCCATTTGGTTCGCAATAGCCTCGATCACGGCATAGAGCCGCTGGAGAAACGCCTGGCAGCGGGCAAACCAGAGACCGGCACTGTTGTGCTTAAAGCAGAACAACGAGGTGGTAATATTCTGATTAGCATTCAGGATGATGGGGGCGGCCTGAACCGGGATAAAATTCTCGATAAAGCTCTGTCTAATGGCCTCGATGTCGATCCTAAAATGCCAGATGAAGAAGTCTGGCAGTTGATCTTTGCGCCGGGCTTTTCCACCGCCGATGCGGTAACCGACGTGTCAGGTCGCGGCGTTGGCATGGATGTGGTGCGTAAAAATATTGAAGCTATTCAAGGCGGTATCGACATTGTATCCACCGCCGGACAAGGCTCTACCTTTACTATTAAACTTCCCCTTACACTGGCGATTATTGATGGCATGTGTGTTTCGGTGGGCAGTGAGACGTACATTATTCCGTTACTGAATATTATTGAGTCGCTGCAACCAAAGCCAGAGCAAATTAAAACCCTGGCTAACGACACTATGCTATGGAGCCGCGACCAGTACTGGCCGCTTATATCGTTGCGCGAGCAAATGCAAATAGACGAGCCTGGCAAGCCAATTGAGCACTCAATTATTGTGCTGGTTGAGATCGGTAAGAAGCGCTACGGCATTATTGTCGATCAGCTGCTAGGCAAACAACAGGTGGTAATTAAGAGCCTGGAACGTCATTACAAGAAAGTAGACGGCATATCCGGTGCAACCATCATGGGCGACGGCAAAGTGGCCATGATTATTGATGTTGACAACCTGATGAAAAATGAACAAATCAATCAAGTGGGGTTAGCCTGATGAATACCGTATCATCTCAGGACGCTGCCATCGCAGCAACTGGTGGTGCAAGCAAGGAATATCTGACATTCATGTTGGGTGAAGAGCAATACGGCCTGGCTATTATTCAGGTTAAGGAAATTCGTGGCTACGAACCGGTGACGAAAATTGCCAATGCCCCTGACTTTATCAAAGGCGTTATTAACCTGCGCGGTGACATTGTGCCGATTATCGATCTCCGCGTGAAGTTTAATGTTAGTGAAGCCACTTATAACGAATTTACCATTGTCATTATGCTTAACGTGCAGGACCGCATTGTAGGCATTGTGGTAGACAGCGTGTCAGACGTTATCAATGTCAGCGAAGACGAAATTCACCCGCCTCCGGAGTTCGGCGTCGCTTTCGACAGCCGCTACCTGGACGGCCTGGCCAGCGTGGATGACGGACTTGTCATTCTGGTCAACATAGAACGACTGATTACCAGCAGGGAAATCGGCATTTTTGACAGCATGAATCAGCAAAACGAGGGCTCAGTATGAACTTGCGTAACCTTTTTGGGGGCCAGCCAGAACCACAAACGCCGGCATATTATGAAATTGCACTCAATGCCATTTCATCAGGTGTCATGGTGGCCGATAAAGATCGAAATATCATTTATGCGAACCCGGCGGTTTATAACCTGCTCAAAAAGTACGAAGCCGATATCCGCACCGTACTGCCGCACTTCTCTGCTGAGAATCTGGTAGGTCAGAACATTGACCAGTTTCATAAGGATCCCGGCCACCAACGCCGCATCCTGGCTGACTTAAGGGCACCGATGTCCTCATCGATTGTGGTTGGCGATGTCAACTTTGACCTTATGCTTACGCCGCTACTCGACGCCCAGGGCAATCCCAATGGGGCTATGGTGGAGTGGGTAGATAAAACCGAATATAATCTCACATCTAATAAGCTCGGCGCGCTGGACAGAAGTCAGGGTGTTATTGAGTTTCGTCCCAGCGGCGAAATTCTCACGGCCAATGAGAATTTCCTGAACCTGATGGGTTATGACGAGCGCGAAATCGTAGGTAAACACCACCGGATATTCGTAGATAAAGACTATGCAAGTTCCCCTGAATATAAAGAGCTGTGGGCAAAATTAAACCGTGGCGAATATGAGGCTGGGGAATTCTTGCGTTTCAACAGCCGCGGTGAAGAAGTCTGGATTCAGGCATCATACAATCCCGTAGTCACCAGTGGTGGTAAGGTCACACGAGTAGTAAAGTACGCCACTGATATTACCGAAGAAAAACGCAAAAGCGCCTATTTCTCTGGCCAGATTAAGGCCATTAATCAGTCCCAGGCAGTTATTGAATTTGATCCAACCGGTAAAATCCTCGAAGCCAACGACAACTTCCTCAATGCAATGGGCTACACACTTGGCGAAATCCAGGGCAAGCATCACAGCATGTTTGTTGATCCATCGGTACGTTCCAGCAGCGAGTACCGGTTGTTCTGGGAGCAGCTGGCAGATGGTCAGTTCCAATCCGGGGAATACCACCGCATTGGCAATGGCGGAAAGGACGTTTGGATCCAGGCTACTTACAGCCCCATCATTGATGACAATGGTAAAGTCTTCAGAGTAGTCAAATACGCCACCGATATTACCGGCCGAAAAATGGCTGTTAATGATATCTGTGAAGTTATGCTCGCGCTCTCCAAAGGTAGCCTCACCAGCCGCCTTGAACGGGAATATGAAGGTGAATTTGAACAGCTGGCGCAGTCGGTTAACGATTTTGTCGCCAATCTGTCGAGCATTATTCATGAGATTCGCTCAGGCTCTGAAACCATTAACAACGCCTCGGCCGAAATCGCCAAAGGCAATGCTGATCTGTCTTCCCGTACCGAGCAACAGGCATCCAGCCTGGAAGAAACCGCTTCAAGTATGGAAGAGATCACCAGTACCGTGCAGCTTAATGCCGACAACGCCAAACAGGCTAATGGTCTGGCTTCAGAGGCATCGCGGGTGGCCATTTCCGGCGGCAAACTCATAGAGCAGGTAGTTGGCACCATGGCCGACATTAACCAGTCAGCCAAGAAAATTGAGGATATCATCGGCGTTATCGATGGTATTGCCTTCCAGACCAACATACTGGCACTCAACGCAGCAGTAGAAGCAGCACGTGCTGGCGAACAGGGTCGAGGCTTTGCCGTAGTGGCCTCAGAAGTGCGCACGCTGGCGCAGCGCTCGGCTAATGCAGCGAAGGACATTAAAGGTCTGATTTCTGACTCAGTAACGAAAGTAGAAAGCGGTAATGAGCTGGTTAATCAGTCTGGTGCAACCATGAGTGAAATCGTCAACGCAATCCAGCGCGTTAACGACATTATGTCTGAGATTGCCTCGGCCTCCGCTGAACAAGCCAGCGGTATCGACGAAATCAATAAAGCCGTGGTTCAGATGGACGAGATGACACAGCAGAATGCTGCCCTGGTTGAAGAAGCAGCCGCAGCGGCTGAGAGCATGAGCTCTCAGGCCTCACAGTTAATCTCACGGGTCAATTTCTTTGAGTTGGGTCAGGAAACCAAACTGGAAAGTGCGCCGGTTATTCGTTCTGCGCCGCAACCACAAAGCAAACCCAAAATATCGGCGAAAGCCATGGCAACCCGTTCTCAGCAACTCAGCGCCGCAAAGCCAGATGATGATGAATGGGAGAGCTTTTAAAGCCTGAAGAGCACTGACATGGATAAACCCTTTGCGTTTAGCCTTAGGGAGTTTAATGCGGTTCGCCAGAAGATCCGCGCGCTCACTGGCATCAATCTGGCAGACAGTAAAGATAATATGGTTTACAGCCGCCTTGCACGGCGGCTGCGCGCTCTGAGTCTTGATACATTCCAGGCCTATTTAAGGTATCTGGATGATCATCAGGCGGAAACCGAACACTTTATTAATGCTCTAACCACGAACCTGACGTCCTTTTTTCGTGAGGCACATCATTTTGAGCAGCTAAAAGGATTTTTACTGACTCGTCCGGAGCCGTTACGGATCTGGTGTACCGCGAGCAGCAGCGGTGAAGAGCCATATTCGATTGCAATGACCTGTGCAGAAGCCAGGGGGTCCCTGACCAATAACGTCAAAATATACGCCTCCGACATTGATAGCCGAATGCTGGAGCGGGCACAGGCCGGTATTTATCCCATCGACCAGGTCGAGAAGCTCAGCCCTATGCGACGCAAGCAGTTTTTTCATCGCGGTATAGGTGTCAACGCAGGCAAGGCAAGGGTGGTCTCTGAATTACGCAAGAGTATCCATTTTTTTCAACAGAATCTGCTTGATACTAACTATGCCATGGAACCAGGACTGGACATCGTGTTTTGTCGCAACGTAATGATTTACTTCGACAAGCCAACCCAGGAAGTCATTCTAAAGCGAATTTTGAGATTAATGAAAACAGACAGTTGGTACATCGCAGGACATTCTGAAAATTTCTCTCACCTGAGTCAGTATATGCGACCCATGGGCAAAACCATTTATCAGGTTAATCAGAGAAACTTATGACGCCAGTGCCAGGGAAGATCACACCGAACCGATATTTTGACCGACACTTCGACAGTGACGCAGTAAAAATCCTGCCGGGTGAATACTATGCCACCAAGGACCCAACAATCATCGTCACCGTATTGGGCTCTTGCGTATCGGTATGTTTGCGCGACCCGATAACTAAAATTGGCGGTATGAATCACTTTTTGTTGCCCAACGATGAGTTTGTCACCACCGGTGAGATGAACACCTCTGCCCGTTATGGCACTTATGCCATGGAGTTACTTATCAATGAGTTGCTAAAAATGGGAGCCGACAGAAACCGTCTCGAAGCCAAAGTATTTGGCGGCGGTAACGTCTTGCAAGGCCTTACCGTCCACAACATTGGTGAGCGCAACAGCGAGTTTGTACTTGACTACCTTAAACTGGAAAATATTCCGGTACTGGCCCGGGATTTACTGGGCCCTTATCCACGCAAGGTCTATTTTTTTCCCGGCACCGGAGAAGTGAAAGTACGGAAAATTAAAATTATACACAACACCACTATTCTTGATCGCGAAAGTGAGTACCGCATGCGTATCAAAGATACGCCGATTAGCGGAGAAATTGATTTTTTTGAGTAGCTTGCTATGACCATTTCAGTATTGGTTGTCGATGATTCGGCCTTGATCCGTTCATTGATGACGCAAATTATTGCCAGTCATCCCGACCTCAACCTGGTGGGCACGGCACCGGATGCTTATGTCGCAAAAGACATGGTAAAGCGTTTCAGCCCCGACGTTATTACGCTGGATATCGAAATGCCCAAGGTCGACGGACTGACCTTTTTAGACCGTCTGATGAAAGCCAAGCCGACCCCGGTAGTAATGATTTCAACCCTGACTGAAAAAGGCGCAGATGCCACTATGCTGGCACTGGAACTGGGTGCAGTCGATTTTATACCCAAGCCGAAAATCGATGTTCAGGCCAAATTCCTGGCTTTTCAGCAACTGGTTACCGACAAAATCATTGCGGCCGCCGGGGCCCGGGTCAAAAAACGGGCCGCCAATGAGACGGTGGCTAAAACCCAGTTGACCTACTCGGGTACCGAATTAATTGTAGGTATCGGAGCCAGCACCGGTGGTACCGAAGCTATTAAAGATTTGCTGGTCAGGCTACCGGCATCTTTTCCGGCCGTGGTGATGACCCAACATATGCCACCAGGCTTTACCACGTCATTCGCCAAGCGCCTTAACGGGCTGTGTGCCCTGACGGTAAAAGAAGCACAGCACAATGAACGCCTGCTACCCGGTCATGTTTACCTGGCGCCGGGCGATCAGCATTTAAGCGTCATAAAATACGGCGCGGATTACCGCACCCAACTCAGTGACGAGGGCCGGGTTAGCGGCCATAAACCCTCTGTAGATGTCTTATTTGATAGCCTGGCAGAACACGTTGGCCACAATGCCTTTGGCGTAATCCTCACAGGTATGGGCCGGGATGGCGCTCAGGGAATGCGCGCAATGCATGATAAAGGCGCGACAACCTTTGCGCAGGATGAAGCCACCTGCGTTGTGTATGGTATGCCCAAAGAAGCCGTTAAACGCGGTGGCGTAGACAAATCTTTACGAATCCCGGAGATTGCCAAACAGCTAACGGAAGCCATTCGCAGTAAAGCCAGGGGCAACCGCCTGTAACCTTACCCTCCTGCAGCCGCAATATTTATTCGAGCCTATCACAATATCGAGAAGTTGCGGCTAAATCCCCTGATAAGACCAGTATTTTGCTGCGATATCTTAATTATTAACTATAATTGATGATTAAGCTTATTTTAATATTAATTCAACGTGGTTTTTGTGTTAAATAATCACGAACTTATGTATAACTGGTGTTTATGCCGAACTTAGCCGCAAGATAACTACAAGATTAATGAAAATACTTCTACTGAACGGCCCTAACCTGAATATGTTAGGCAAACGTGAGCCAGAAAAATATGGCCACGCCACACTCAACGACATCGTCGAAGGTCTGTCAAAACAGGCCGAGGGCATGCGTATAGAGTTAGAACACTTGCAGTCCAACTCGGAAGCAGTGCTCATTGATCGTATCCATGCTGCCATGGGTAACGTTGATGGCATTATTATTAACCCTGCCGCGTTTACGCATACCAGCGTGGCGTTGCGGGATGCGCTGTTGAGTGTCTCCATCCCGTTTATTGAGGTGCATTTGTCGAACGTTCATGCCCGTGAAGCATTTCGACATCATTCCTATTTTTCCGATATCGCTGCTGGCGTGATAGTAGGCTTTGGCGCTAAAGGCTACTCGCTCGCCCTGGACGCAGCAGCAGATATTTTTACCCACTAATTGATAAGACAAACAGAGACAGATTATGGATATTAGAAAGATAAAAAAACTGATTGAGCTGGTCGAAGAATCAGGCATTGCCGAGTTAGAAATCACCGAAGGTGAAGAATCTGTACGTATTCACCGTGGCAGTTCACAAGCTGCTGCACCTGTTCATTATGCCGCTCCTGCCCCAATGGCTGCACCAGCTGCCCCAGCACCAGCTGCCGCGCCGGCAGAGCCAGAGGCACCGGCAGGCCATACTGTAAAATCTCCAATGGTAGGCACCTTCTACCGCGCGTCTTCACCGACGGCCAAAAATTTCGTGGAAGTAGGTCAGAGCGTTAATGTTGGCGATACCCTGTGTATCGTAGAAGCTATGAAGATGATGAACCAGATCGAGTCTGATAAAGCCGGTGTTGTTAAAGCTATTCTGGTAGAAAACCAGGAAGCAGTAGAATTCGACCAGCCTCTGTTCATCATCGAATAAACGGTAATCTCATGGATAAAGTACTCATAGCTAACCGCGGTGAAATTGCCCTGCGGATCCTGCGAGCGTGCAAAGAGCTTGGGATTAAAACGGTAGCGGTGCACTCCACTGCCGACCGTAATCTTAAACATGTATTGCTTGCTGATGAATCAATTTGTATCGGTAATGCATCCGCTACTGAAAGTTATCTGAACATTCCGCGCATTATTGCGGCGGCGGAAGTCACTAACTCAATCGCCATTCACCCGGGTTATGGCTTCTTAGCCGAAAACGCGGATTTTGCGGATGCGGTAGAAAAAAGCGGCTTTATTTTCATCGGTCCGAAAGCAGATACCATCAACCTGATGGGCGACAAAGTGTCTGCGATTAATGCCATGAAAAAAGCCGGTGTACCTTGTGTACCAGGTTCTGACGGCCCGTTAACCGACGACGCAGAGCGCAATAAAGCCATTGCCAAGCGTATTGGATACCCAATTATTGTTAAAGCTGCCGGTGGCGGTGGTGGTCGTGGTATGCGAGTAGTGCGCAGCGAAGCCGAACTGATTAAATCCATCGAAACTACGCAGGCAGAAGCGGGCGCCGCTTTTGGTAATAGCGTTGTTTATATGGAAAAATTCCTCGAAAACCCACGCCACGTAGAAATTCAGGTACTGGCTGATGGCCAGGGCAATGCGATCCATCTGGGTGAACGTGACTGCTCAATGCAGCGTCGTCACCAGAAAGTGGTAGAAGAAGCGCCGGCACCAGGTATTTCTGAGCAAATGCGCAATAAAATCGGCGATCGTTGCCGCAAAGCCTGTATCGAAATTGGCTATCGCGGTGCCGGTACCTTTGAGTTTCTGTACGAAAACGGCGAATTCTACTTTATTGAAATGAACACCCGTATTCAGGTAGAACACCCGGTATCAGAGATGATCACTGGCGTTGATTTGGTTAAAGAACAACTGCGTATTGCAGCCGGCCAACCACTGTCTATCGACCAGTCGCAAATCCAAATCCGCGGCCATGCCATTGAATGTCGGATTAATGCCGAAGATCCCAACACATTTATACCAAGCCCGGGTAAAATCGAGATGTTCCACCCACCAGGTGGCCTGGGCGTCCGTTGGGACTCGCATATCTATGCCGGTTATACTGTGCCGCCTTTCTACGACTCAATGATTGGCAAACTCATCACGTACGGTGAAAGCCGTGATGAAGCCATTGCCCGCATGCGTCACGCGCTGGATGAACTGGTTGTAGACGGCATTAAAACCAATATTCCGTTGCAACAGCGCATTATGGCCGATGAGAACTTCTATGCAGGCGGTACTAACATCCACTACCTCGAGAAAAAGTTAGGCCTGAGCTAATCAGAGCAAAAACAGACAAAAGGCATTCTTCGGAATGCCTTTTTTGTTGGTCATTCTATTTTGTCGATTAACTGTATCGTTTTTTTTGATTACTAATATTCACCGACTCCATTTATATTCAACTTTAGATTAGACTTTAGTTTAATTTACGCCAACTGATACGGTATTGACCCATCGTAGTTGTTGGTGACCTTTGTTAAAGGTACTTCTCCACTTGTTAGCCGGCACCCTTGCCGGCTTTTTTCTTTATCATCTCAACGGCGCCCTAATCAACGGCAATAATATCTACTGGTTGTAAAAGCTATATTTAAGCTACACTGCGTTTTTTGGCTGTGAGTTTTATCTTTCCAATGGCATATCTGAGCACCGGGCTGACCTGCTTTATCGGATGTCTCATCCTCTTTTTTACACCGCCTGGTAAGGCAACCGAACCGGGTGGTGAACCAATCGGTGAACCGGTTGGTGAACCAATCGGTGAACCGGTTGGTGAACCGGCTGGCTTCTACCAGCAAAAACTCGATGTGCAGGTTCGCTACGATAATCGTTCAGACCGCAGTAACCGCTCACAGTTTCGGCTGCGCTTTTATCCTCAGCTTAATCTCAGTGATCAATGGAGCCTGCACAGTTTTGTCGTAACAGGCGATGATTTTAGCTCCAGTCACAACACCTTTGGCGATGAAGACAGTGACCAGATTGCGGTCAGGCGTCTTTATCTGCGTCGCACTCATGCACTGGGTAAAACCGAGTTTGGCGTTATTCCTACCTACAAAGGCCGTATCTCGGCCACCGGGATGTCCAAAGACGGCTGGTTTCAGGGGATTCGTCATGTCTACGAGGCAAAGCCGGGCCACAAGCTGGAATTAGTAGCAGGCGCTATTAACAGTACCGATCCGAATAAGGCGCTATCTCTTGCCGATGATTTTAACCTCTTTGAGTTTGAGTACAGCGCTACCATCAATGAAAAATTCAGTATGGAATTTGGTGTCGAGCGCATTATTGAAGGTAATTACCTGCGCAGTGAAGTACGTTTTCACCAGTCTGATCAAGTGTGGTTTGCTGAATTTGTCAGGCGCGTTGACGACGCAGAGAACAAACTGGTGCTCGGCCTTGACAGTGAATTTTCCTTCGGTCAGTACCCTGTTGAGATGTATGCCTATTATGCTTATGTCAGTGCTGACTTCGGCCAGCGCGCCGAGCTGACCGAAGACTATCTGGGTACTGGTCACGGTGGTTCGGTAGAACTATCAGGCGCCCTTGCCGTTTTTGACCTGGACTGGTTTTCCAGAATCGATATGGTGGATAGCACCCGGCGGATTCTGCTTGGTATTAAACGTTCCTTCTGATGACCTCAGGAGTGTTGCCTGCCAAATAGCCAGAAAGCAAAACGTTTAGTCATAAACGGCATCAGTACATAAGACATCAATATCATTAGCACCGCCGTAACCAGCAGGGTGCGCAGCAGCAACGGTATTGCCGCAAGCCATGGCCCGAACAGCCAGAAAATCAGGGTAGCGGCCGGGTAGAGCGCCAGCCAGCTGACAATGGTCATTTTATAACGCGGCGGTGGCGTAACCGGATTTTGCGAGGGTAAACTAAACCAGGTCACCAAGCCGGAAACCTTTTCCCGTTCGGTGGGCGAAATCAGCAGTGCTTCGAGCTTTTCCAGCATCTCGGTCCGTTCGGCTGAGCTTTCCCATACCGCCAGGCGGGCCTCATCGGCAAATTTAAAAATCATCCGGTATTCCGGATCTTCAGGGCTCACCGGACGAAACAGGGTAGCGCCCATATAACCGTCGAACTCACTCGCCCGGCGCGACATCTCATCACTTAAGGATTCAAACGCGGTAACGGCTTCAGGTTTTACCCGTCTGGACACAATTACGGTAACGGGCTGCTGGGATGGGGTATTCATAAGGCACCTCTGATGACATAAAACGACTCGTAGTAGTATCAGCGCAGCATAAATAATACCGACTCTCTGAAATGCACTAAATATTATGGTTTACCTAATATTTTCAGAATCTTAAAAAGTTAATTCGGCACTAACTGTGAACCGCCAGAAAGCAGGTTAACTGCCAGAATTGACAGGTTTGATCATTTGATCACTTCAGGTTTGTCGAGTCATTCTCGCTAAGCTTTTTGAGCCGATAGGCCAGTGCCGGGCGGGTAAGGTTAAGTAGCCGGGCCGCTGCCGACACATTATCGTTGGTCATAGCCATGGCCCGGTTTATCAGTTGCTCTTCAATAGAATCCAGGCCGATTTGCTGATTAATCAGCGTATCCACCCAACCGTCAGTGGTTTTTATATTGCTCGGCTTCACCACCTGGCCTTCTGAATACACATGAGTATCGTCGGTATTAACGGCTTCAGGGCCAACACTGGCAAACAGCGATTCCAGTGAAATGGTTTCGTGGTTATCAGTAAGGATAACGCCGCGCTCAATAACGTTCTTAAGCTCACGGATATTGCCTGGCCACGAATAATTTTTAATGAACCGCCAGGACTTATCCGATAAGCCCAGCGTGCGTTTTGAGTAATCGTTATGAAACTTGGCAAGGAAGTGTTCTACCAGCAATGGTAAGTCATCCAATCGATCGCGCAGCGGCGGGATCTGCACCGGAAACACGTTTAAACGGTAAAACAGATCGGCCCGGAATTTACCGTCTTTCACCGCCTGCTCCAGGCTTTCATTAGTAGCGGCAATCACCCTTACATCTACCTTGCGGGTATTAACACCGCCAACCCGCTCAACCTCACTTTCCTGCAGTACCCGAAGCAGCGAAGCTTGCGCCCGCGGCGTGAGCTCTACTACCTCATCAAGGAAAATCGTCCCACCGTCAGCCCGTTCAAAACGCCCGGCACGAGACTGATTGGCGCCGGTGAAAGCGCCCTTTTCTACCCCAAATAGCTCCGCTTCAATAAGCTCCTGCGGAATGGCCGCACAATTAACGGCAACAAACGCTTTTTCGGCGCGGTCGCTGCGTAAATGCACGCTACGGGCGATCACTTCCTTACCAACGCCGGTTTCCCCCAATAGCAGCACCGACACTTTGCTCTGCGCAGCTTTATCGATTTTTTTGCAGGCATTTTTATAGTCCGGAGAATCGCCTATGCCATAATATTGCCCCTGATGACGGGCCAGACTGCTACGCAGCGACTTCACCTGGGATTGCAGGCTGTAAAGCTCTTCAATAATGGGCTCAGCGGTAAAATACCGGGAGAATTCGGCGGCATCTTCCCATTCTCTAGCCGGCTTACCTACTATCAGGCAGCGTTCATCACCACAGCCACGACAGCTTACCTCACGGAAGATAATTTCCTGACCCATAATGGCCGAAGTATAAGCGCAGGCATAGCCGAGTAACGACCAGCATGCCGGTTCATCAATTTGGCCGAGCTCGGTTTGCACAATCTCTACCTCCCAGGAATCCACCCATTCCAGCTCGCCGTAAAAATGACCACTTTCCTTATCGATTTCTATTTTAATCGGACGGTTTTTTACCATTCCGCGCAGTGAATGCAGTTGTGGGCCGGTCCAGAACAGCGCCATATCGTCGCTATCGGGGCGTAACCGCCGGGCCAGTTCCGCATCGCGTAAACCGCCCTGATAACCCAGGCGCATAAAGAAACCCTTGGCTCTTTCCACACCAATACTATTGACCAGTTCGCGCCTGAAGGCGGCCAGGGCAGGGAGCTGCATAAACAAAATCAGCTGTTCACCAAACCAGATCTTGCCTTCGGTGCTCTCAAACTGAATCAGTGAAGTGAGATCCTGGATATCCACATGATTGAGCTTTGCTTCGAATTCAATGGTCATGGTTTTTCCCCTGCTAATTGCTGTTTTACATCGACAAGCCAGCCAGATGTAAAACATATGTAAAACCCTAAATGACAAGAAATCAACTAAATGATCATAATTTTAAGCGCAGCGAAAATCCGATTTAATCAAATAATTAAAAACTAAGAACCAATTTAATCATTTGATTAAATTTCCATGGAATGAATAAGTATTGGGGAGTGGCGATGTGACTTTTCTGCACCTTAGATGCTTTATATAAACTACTCCTCTATCAACAAGTTAACAATAATTTTAAACATTTTATTAACCTGTGGCACAACCGTTGCTCTGGTCATCACACTGCATCAAAAAATTTTTTCTTTGGTGCCGGAGACTTAAGCATCTAAAGCGGAGCAACAGTGCATGTCTGACTATGTGATCACCGAGCAACACAGCCAACAAAGCTTTACCTGTCATCAGGATGAGTTTGTGCTCAAAGCCATGGAGAGTAACGGACTACGCAGTATTGCAGTGGGCTGCCGTGGCGGCGGCTGCGGCGTATGCCGGGTCAAAGTCATATCTGGCAGCTATGAATGCGGTCGTATGAGTAAAGCGCAGGTCTCCACAGAACAACAACAACAGGGGTACGCATTGGCCTGTCGGCTTAAACCCACCAGCGATTTGCTCATTGAATGCAGCCCTTCACCACTGGCTATCAACGGCATCACCGGGGTAACCAAGGCAAAACAAAAACACACCGAGGTAATAAAATGAGAAAAGGCGTATTACGTCCAGGGCACATACAGTTGCGCGTACTGGATCTTGAAGCATCAATCAAACATTACGTTGAATTGTTAGGCTTACACGAAACTGACCGTGATGAACAAGGCCGGGTATATCTAAAAGCCTGGAGTGAAGTGGATAAGTTCTCGCTGGTACTGCGTGAAGCGGATGAGCCTGGCATGGATTTTATGGCGTTTAAGGTAGTCGATGAAAGCACCCTTGCAAGCCTGACCGCAGACATCGAAGCTTTTGGTCTGGAAGTCACTCACAAAGAAGCCGGCGATTTAAAGGATTGCGGCCGCCGGGTTCAGTTTACCGCGCCTTCCGGCCATGTATTTGAGCTCTACGCAGAGAAAGCCTATACCGGGAAATGGGGCGTTGAGGAGACCAACCCGGAAGCCTGGCCCAGAGCACTTCGCGGTATGAAAGCCGTGCGCTTTGATCACTGCCTGCTGTATGGCGATGAACTGGCCAAAACTTATGATCTGTTTGTGGACGTACTGGGCTTTTATCTGGCCGAACAGGTGCTCGACCCAGACGGCAACCGGATTGCGCAGTTCCTTACGTTGTCGATGAAGGCCCATGACATAGCCTTTATTCAGCATGAAGAAAAGGCCAAGTTTCACCATGCGTCATTCTATCTTGAAACCTGGGAAGACATACTCCGCGCCGCTGACCTTATCAGCATGACCAATACCTCACTGGATATTGGCCCTACGCGACACGGTATCACCCACGGTAAAACCATCTATTTCTTCGATCCGTCGGGCAACCGCAACGAAGTTTTTGCCGGCGGCGATTATATGTACCCCGACCATAACCCCATTACCTGGAAAGCTGAGGATTTAGGCAAAGCCATTTTCTATCACGACCGTGTGCTCAACGAGCGTTTTCTTACGGTTTTAACTTAACTCATCAATACAGGACTCGCTGTGAAAGAAGTTAAACATTATATCAACGGCCAGTATGTTGGCTCTGCCAGTGGCAGGATGTTCGATAACATCAACCCGGCAACGGGTGAGGTGATAAGCCAGGTGCATGAAGCCGGGGAAGCGGAAGTGGATGCGGCGGTGAAAGCCGCGCGCGCCGCTCTGAAAGGCCCCTGGAGTAAAATGACTATCGACCAGCGCAGCAAAATTCTGCATGCCGTGGCCGACGGTATTAACGCCCGCTTCGACGAATTTTTAGAAGCGGAATGTGCCGATACGGGTAAACCCAAATCGTTGGCCAGTCACATCGATATCCCGCGTGGTGCAGCCAACTTTAAAGTGTTTGCCGACATGGTAAAAAATGTCGCTACTGAAGCGTTTGAAATGGCCACGCCCGACGGCACCGGCGCGCTCAATTATGCGGTGCGCCGCCCTAAAGGGGTGATTGGTGTTATCAGTCCGTGGAACCTGCCACTACTGCTGATGACCTGGAAAGTTGGTCCGGCTCTGGCCTGCGGCAACACGGTGGTGGTTAAGCCTTCCGAAGAAACGCCTACCACCACTGCATTGCTTGGCGAAGTGATGAAAGACGCAGGCGTACCCGATGGTGTTTTTAACGTGGTGCAAGGATACGGCGGCGATTCTGCCGGCGCTTTCCTGACCGCTCATCCGGATGTCGATGGCTACACCTTTACCGGCGAGACCCGTACCGGCGAACTGATTATGCAGAACGCCGCCAAAGGCGTGCGCGACATTTCACTGGAGTTAGGCGGCAAAAACGCCGGTATCGTGTTTGCCGACTGTGACATGGATAAAGCCATTGAAGGCACCATGCGCTCAGCCTTTGCTAACTGTGGCCAGGTTTGTCTGGGCACAGAGCGAGTATATGTCGAGCGCTCAATCTTCGATGAGTTTGTTAGTCGCTTAAAAGTCGAGGCCGAAAAACTGGTCATCGGCCCGCCGGATGACGCTGCGGCTAACCTTGGCCCGTTAATCAGCCAAAAGCAGCGCGACAAAGTGCTTTCTTACTACCAGCAAGCGGTTAACGATGGTGCAACGGTGGTTACCGGTGGCGGCATACCGGATATGCCTGACGCGCTGAAAAACGGCAGCTGGATCCAGCCAACCATCTGGACCGGTTTAAGTGACGACTCCGCTGTCATCAACGAAGAGATTTTTGGCCCCTGCTGCCATATTCAGCCCTTCGATAGCGAAGAAGAAGCCATTGCACAGGCCAACCGCCTGCCCTATGGCCTGGCCAGCGCTATCTGGACCGAAAACCTGAGCCGCGCGGCGCGGGTTGCTGGCCAGGTGGAAGCGGGAATCGTCTGGGTTAACAGTTGGTTCTTACGTGATCTGCGTACTGCCTTTGGTGGCAGTAAGCAGTCTGGCATTGGTCGTGAAGGTGGTGAGCACTCACTTGAGTTTTATACCGAACTCAAAAACATCTGTCTGAAGTTGTAGGAACGAAGATGAAAGCACCCGACAGTAACACCAGAGCGGAGACAGGCCAGACTATTCAGGCCGCTGGCTGGCAAACTAATCTTCATGATAAGGGAGATGGTTTTCCGGTCATGCTGATTCATGGCTCCGGCCCCGGCGTCACCGCCTGGGCCAACTGGCGTCTTACCATTCCTGAACTTGCCAAAGAGCGCCGGGTAATCGCCCCGGACATGCTCGGCTTTGGCTACAGCGAACGTCCGCAAGACCAGCACTACAGTAAACTACGCTGGGTTGAACATGCCATTGGTGTGCTAGACGCGCTGGACATCGAGCAGGCTGACATCATTGGTAACTCGTTTGGCGGCGGGCTGGCTTTAGCACTGGCTATCGCGCACCCAAAGCGGGTGCGCCGCATCGTACTTATGGGCAGTGCCGGCGCAAGTTTCCCGTTAACACCCGGTCTTGATGCTGTGTGGGGATACGAGCCGTCGCTGGAAAATATGCGCAAGCTGCTCAACATCTTTGCTTTTGATCGCTCAAGGGTCACTGATGAGCTAGCGCAATTACGCTATGACGCAAGTATTCAGCCCGGCGTTCAGGAGGCTTTTTCCGCCATGTTTCCGGCCCCGCGCCAACGCTGGATAGAAATGCTGGCAAGCCCCTTAGGGGCGCTGGGCAGCCTGCCTCACCCAACGCTTCTGGTGCATGGTCGCGATGACCAGGTGATCCCTCTGGCCGCCTCACAAACTCTGCTGGAACTGCTGCCTGACGCCCAGTTGCACGTGTTCAACAAATGCGGTCACTGGACCCAGATTGAACAGGCCGACCGTTTTGTGCAACTGGTTACTAATTTTCTTAATGAGGCGAATATCGCCTCCCAAACCGGAACCTGATTTATGGACGCAAAGTTAATCAAACAGTATGGCGATGAACTTTACCACGCCATGCAAAGCAAACAGGCCGTCGCACCGCTGACTGCCCGGGAAAGTGATATCAGTATTGAAGATGCTTATCACATTTCTCTGCAAATGCTTAATAGGCGCATCGATGCCGGGGCCAAAGTGATAGGTAAAAAAATCGGTGTAACCAGCAAAGCCGTGCAAAGCATGCTCAATGTTCACCAGCCCGATTTTGGTTATCTCACCGACGATATGGTGTTTAACCAGGGTGAAGTGATGCCCATCAGCGAACGGCTTATCGCGCCCAAAGCAGAAGGGGAAATTGCCTTTATTCTCAAAAAAGACCTGATGGGGCCAGGCATCTCCAATGCCGATGTACTGGCCGCCACCGAGTGCGTGATCCCCTGCTTTGAAGTAGTCGACTCCCGTATTGAGAACTGGCAAATCGCTATTCAGGACACCATTGCCGACAACGCTTCGTGTGGCCTGTTTGCACTCGGCGATAAAGCGGTTTCTCCGCACAAAGTCGATCTGGTGACCTGCGGTATGGTGGTTGAAAAGAACGGCAAAATCCTTTCCACCGGTGCCGGTGCTGCAGCGCTGGGCTCACCGGTGAATTGCGTAACCTGGCTGGCCAATACGCTTGGCGAATTCGGCATAGGGCTTAAAGCAGGTGAAGTCATTTTATCGGGCTCACTGGTGCCGCTTGAGCCGGTCAAAGCCGGAGACTTTATGCGTGTTGAAATTGGCGGCATTGGCTCAGCCAGTGTGTATTTTACCTGACAGGAGCAACCGGTATGAGTAACAAAATTAATGTTGCCATAATTGGCTCAGGCAATATTGGCACCGACCTGATGATCAAAGTGCTGCGCACCTCTTCAATTCTGAACATGAGTGTGATGGTAGGCATCGACCCGGCTTCTGACGGTCTGGCTCGCGCACAACGCATGGGCGTAGCAACTACCCACGAGGGGGTGGACGGGCTGATTGCCATGGTAGAATTTAGCGATATAGACATTGTTTTTGATGCCACTTCAGCCAATGCGCACATAGTTAATGATAAGAAACTAAAAACCGCCAAACCGGGGATTCGTTTGGTGGATTTAACCCCGGCAGCCATTGGCCCCTACTGCGTGCCAGTGGTTAACCTCGAAGATCACATCGAGCAACCTAACGTGAATATGGTCACCTGTGGCGGCCAGGCAACCATTCCTATGGTGGCCGCGGTGAAACAGGTTGCCAAAGTACATTACGCCGAAATTGTGGCCAGCGTATCAAGCAAATCCGCCGGCCCTGGCACCCGGGCGAATATTGATGAATTTACCCAAACCACCGCCCGCGCTATTGAGCAAGTGGGCGGTGCAGAAAAGGGCAAAGCCATCATTATTCTTAATCCGGCCGAGCCGCCCATGATCATGCGCGATACGGTGTATGTGCTTTCTGAACAGGTCGACAAAGCCAAAGTCGCCGCGTCGGTAGAAGAAATGGCTAAAGCGGTACAAAGCTATGTGCCAGGTTACCGGCTAAAGCAAAAAGTACAGTTTGACGATATTCCTGCCAACGCGCCGCTGCATATACCGGGGCTGGGTAATTTCAGCGGTCTGAAGACGTCTGTATTTCTGGAAGTGGAAGGCGCCGCGCATTATCTGCCGGCCTATGCCGGTAATCTCGACATTATGACCTCAGCGGCCATGGCAACGGCCGAACGCATGGCCAAATCAATGCTCACAGGAGGCGCATAATATGAGCTTTAATCCTGGTAAAAAACTGTATATCTCTGATGTGACCTTACGCGACGGCAGTCATGCCATTCGCCATCAGTATTCCATTCAAAACGTGCAGGATATCGCTCGTGCACTGGACGCGGCCAGGGTTGACAGTATTGAAGTCGCCCATGGCGACGGGCTGCAAGGCTCCAGCTTTAACTATGGTTTTGGCGCTCATACCGATCTGGCATGGATAGAAGCGGCTGCCGATGTCCTTACCCATACTCAGATTGCCACGTTACTCTTGCCCGGCATAGGCACTATTGAGGATCTCGACGACGCTTATGCCGCTGGCGCACGGATTGTACGGGTGGCAACCCACTGCACCGAAGCCGATGTGTCTAAACAGCATATTGAACATGCCCGCAAACTGGGTATGGATACCGTGGGCTTTTTGATGATGAGCCATATGCAAACGCCCGGAGGATTGGCTGAGCAGGCGAAGCTGATGGAATCCTACGGGGCAACCTGTATTTATGTGGTGGATTCAGGCGGTGCCATGGGCATGCAGGATATTCGCGACCGTTTCCGCGCAGTTAAGGATGTGCTGGACCCGGCTACCGAAACCGGCATTCACGCCCATCACAATCTCAGTTTAGGCGTTGCCAACTCTATAGTAGCCGTGGAAGAAGGCTGCGACCGCATCGATGCCAGCCTGGCAGGCATGGGAGCAGGCGCGGGCAACGCACCCCTTGAAGTGTTTATTGCTAACGCCGACAAGCTGGGCTGGGAACACGGAACCGACCTATACGCGCTGATGGATGCGGCCGACGATATCGTTCGCCCCCTGCAGGACCGCCCGGTACGAGTAGACAGGGAAACCCTGGCACTCGGTTATGCCGGTGTGTATTCAAGTTTCTTACGTCACTCAGAAGTGGCAGCGCAAAAATACGGCCTTAAAACCGTGGATATTTTAGTTGAGCTTGGTCGCCGCCGCATGGTGGGTGGCCAGGAAGATATGATTGTAGACGTTGCCCTGGATTTGCTGGCACAACAGGAAGGAGGTGCTAAGTGAGCACTCGCACATTAACAAAAGATCAGATGCTTTCTCTGGCAGAGCACATTGAAAATGCCGAATTAAACGTTCATGACATCACCAAGGTCACCAACGACTTTCCCGACATGACTTTCGACGACGCCTACGATATTCAGTGGGAAATTCGCCGTCGCAAAGAAGCCCGCGGCAATAAAGTGGTTGGCATGAAAATGGGCCTCACTTCCTGGGCTAAGATGGCCCAGATGGGCGTGGAAACGCCGGTTTATGGCTTTTTAGCCGACTATTTCTCGGTGCCAGATGGCGGTGACATTGATACTTCAGAACTTATTCACCCAAAAATTGAGGCGGAAGTGGCCTTTGTAACCAAAGCACCGCTTAAAGGACCCGGTTGTCACATTGGTGATGTATTGGCTGCAACGGACTTTATTATTCCGGCAGTAGAGGTGATTGACTCGCGCTACGAGAATTTTAAGTTTGATCTTATCAGCGTGGTAGCCGATAACGCCTCATCCACCCGGTTTATTACCGGTGGTCGCATGGCAAAGGTAGAGGATGTGGATCTTAAAACCCTTGGCGTGGTAATGGAAATTAACGGCGAGGTGGTTGAACTCGGCGCCGGTGCAGCCGTGCTTGGCCATCCGGCCTCAAGCGTTGCCATGCTGGCGAATATGCTGGGCGAGCGCGGCGAAGAGATCCCTGCAGGTACGTTTATCATGACCGGCGGTATCACCGCAGCCGTGGCCGTTAAAAAAGGCGATAACATCACGGTTCGTTATCAGGATCTGGGTTCAGTCTCAGCGAAGTTTGTTTAAGGGAGCACTATGCCTATTGCCCATCTTGAAATCCTGGAAGGCCGCACTGCAGAGCAGCGAGCAAAACTGATAAGCGAAGTGACGGATGCGATCTCACGTTCTATCGATGCCCCAAAAGAAAGGGTAAGAGTGATCATCACAGAAGTTCCCAAGGCAAACTGGGGGATTGGCGGCGTGCCTGCCAGTGAGGTCAGATAAACCTGTCTGAGATAAAAACAAAAGCCCCGCGATTTATCGAGGGGCTTTTTTGCCAACAAACCATATTAGTTTGCGCGGCTGATCAGCGTACCAGTGTAATCACCAGCGGTGATGTAACGGTTAATTTTCGCTACGTTATCACCATACTGCTCAACAAAGTCAACAATTGGCAGTTCGTTACAGGTAACATTGTCTTCTACGAAACCGCGGGTTAAGCCTGCTTCCTTAATCGCTTTGTGTAACTTCATTTTGTTACCTTTTGCGGCTATTACACAGATTTCAGAGGTAATCGCATCGTCTGCAGCAACAAATTGAGAATTTGCCTGAGCTGTAGCCATTGCACCGAAAGTTAAGCCTGCAACCATTACTATTTTAGTGAAAGTTTTCATCGTTATTTCCTTTTTACCATTAACGGGAGAGAGTTGCTTAAGGTAGAGCAACGACGATGCCAACTTTTTATTTCATTTATTATCAACAACTTAAACAAAAACCCTGCGCTTGGTCATTTTTAAACAAAAAGCTAAAACTACATTTTGGTTAATTTGACCAAAATTTAGCATGGTGAATACAAGAGTGAATTGAAAGAGGTGAGTTAGTGGTACGAGCATAAAAAAAAGCCCACAAAAAGTGGGCTAAACAGCAAGAACGCATACACACTTAGAAAGTGTAATTACTAGTATGGGCTTTGTTTAAAAACAGATCAAAAATTTTACTAAAATTTATGTAAGCCTTTAGTATATTTATTTTAACCTATTCTCCGTGACTTAATTGTTCATATCGTTTTTACTTTGAATTAAACGTAAAAGTTCAGCTGCAGCCTGCGCATCATCCAACGCCCGGTGGTGGTTTTCCAGGTGGATATCGAAGTGGGCAGACAGTGCTCCCAGCCCATAGGACTTAAGTCCCGGAAAGGCTTTTCGCATTCGTGCACAGGTACAAAATTTCGGCCGTTTAAAGTCCAGATCGAGACGCGCAAACTCTTGTTTGATAAAGCCATAGTCAAAATTGACGTTGTGGGCAACAAACACGCTGTCTTTAGTAAAAGCCTCGATGTCTTCAGCTACTTCGGCGAATACTGGCGCCCCGGCCACCATGTCGTCGCTGATACCGGTTAACTGGGTAATTCTGGAGGGAATATGGCGCTGCGGATTAATCAGACTTTGCCACCGGGCCACTTCTTCACCACCAATCAGCTTGACCATGCCCACTTCGGTTATCCGATGATAGGCAGATTGCCCGCCCGTTGTTTCGATATCCACCACAACATAAGGTTGCATAGGGTCGTGATACCAGTTTACCTGGGTGATCCCCACTTCAAACCCGCACTGGCGTAAACGCTGTATGGTGATCAGCTGATTTCGTCGCAACTGATCGCCCGGCGCTTTTATTTCCTCAAACCGCAGGGTGTTATTATCAACTACCAGAATATCCGGAAAGCCATCGCGCAGGCAGGCGTAGTCTTTACACATAAGCAACAGAAACTGGCACAGGTTGTCCATGCACGTGTACTCAAGCAGTATTTTGAGGCTCTCCGGTAAGCCCTGCCGCCACATAAAAAGGCTGTTTACTTTGCCATAGTGAGCACTGGCCTGTTTAAGCAGATAACGGTGCAGCGTATCGGCACTAGCGCAATACTTATTAAGATGTTGCTCTATGTCACTGCCAAAACGGTCGTAAAAATCATTGTAGCGAAGGACCTGCGGGCGCCGGTCAAACTCACTCACCAACCCCCATTCACCATATAACCAATCCCAGAACAATAACCCGAAGAGCATCCGCCACGGTTGGTTTTCGGCGCGGTAGGCGGCTAGTCCCTGACGGCGGTAGTAACTGATTACCCCTTGTTCTACAGATTGGTTATGGATGTCATCCAGTTGCACTACGTGGGTAGCATCGCGTAGCATGTCAGTAAGGGTAGAGGTTCTTTTGCGATCAAACTTACGGGCATAAAAGTCTTCCGCGAAGGCCAGTAACGTATCCGATGCAGGGTCATCAATAATGGCTTCGAGCGCTTGTTGCACCGCGTCTTTATGGCCGAGTTTATAACTCTCGCGCAACCACTTTTCCTGCGCCTGATCGCTGCCGGCCTGCTGCAAAAGCGCCAGGGCTTTTGGCGCGTCTTTAGCCAGCCAGTAATTCCCCATCTGGAATAACACCCGGTCGCGGTAATCCTGGCCTATTGGGCAATGCACGGTTATGTCAGTATTCAGACTAAAATGCGCTTTTTCTTCTTCGTTCAGTTGCTTAAAAGCGGTTAACTGGCGGGCGTAATAAAATGCACCACGCGCAGCATCCTGCCCTTCAAATCGTGCCAGCTGTTGGCTGACATCCTGCCGCGTACGCATAACGCCAAGGTCACGCATGGAAAATTGATTGAGGCGGCCCCGGGTATGACCAAAGTACAAAAACAATAAATAACTGAGCGGTGCATCATAAGCGCGCAGCAAATACTGCTCATTAAGCTCATCCATTACCGCCAGTGGCTGACGAGCCATGATGCCGGCGAGTTCATCAATTAACCTCTGTTTGGCTAAGGTTGAGCTTGCCTGACAGCCATTGTCTTTGAGTAGTATCAGTAGATCGGCTTTAGTCATTGCCTGGCCCAGCGAATAACTGTCGCCCTGGCAGATACTGGTAAACCAGCCCGCCTCTCGCAACCGGGTTAGTCGCTCTAAGGGCGCGTTAATTTCTGCGTAGTCAAACGTTTTGGTCACCACTACCGGATATTTGCGGTTGGCGGCACGCACTATCAAACACTGATCATCTTTATCCAGTGCATGAAAAGCCTCAATAAAAGCCTCGGTTTTAGTATCAACTAAAGGTCGGTTAGCGCCCTCGAAAAATTGCAAAAATTCATAAAAATGATCGAGGTAGTACCGTTCTGGTAGAGTTTTTCGCATTGCAGATCCTGAACCCATAACATGTATAAATATACAGCATTTAATGGGAATTACTACCGTTACAGCTAACCGCCAGGTTTAATTTTTTGCCGCGCCACCCAGGCAAAATATTCGCTTAGCCGGGGATCGGCTTTAAGACTCTCCAGCGTTGAAAAAGTTTTGGCCAGCGTCATTTCATCATAAAAGCGATGAATACCATTATGGCACTGGCGGCACACCATAATACCTTCGGCCAGCTCAGTTTTGCTGTAGTGCTTTTTAAAGTAGTTACGCCGGTGCATTTTACGCGGAATCAAATGATGAAAGGTCAGCCAGTGGATTCGCCGGCAACAACTACAGCGCTCTTTGTTTTTCCGCCTGGCCAACTATCTGCTCTCCTGTTCAATCCAGCTTTGCCGGTTATACGTATAGCCTAACAAGAAAGAACAACGACCAAGGCAAAGCACTATGAGTTTAACCAAGGCCAGCACCTTTGAGTGCCCCTACTGCATGACCATCAATGATATCGAAGTCGACGAAATTAACGATATCGGCCAGAGCCAGGTGGTGGATTGCCAGATTTGTTGTCAGCCTATCCTGGTATCCATTTACGATAGCAATGGCGAACTCGATATTCACGCCGAAATGGAGAACGAATAAGTATGGAAACCATTGATGCAGCCGGCATTGATGCCATGGCACAGCGTTATCGCGCTAATTTTATTAACAGCCTGTCAGGTTACAAAAGCGCCAATCTGGTTGGTACCTGTAACGAGCAGCAGCAAACCAATCTGGCAATCATCAGCTCAGTGGTTCATATTGGTGCTAACCCGCCCCTGATGGGCATGATTATGCGTCCGCACACGGTCACCCGTGATACCCTGGGCAACATTAAACAAACGGGTTTATTTACCATCAATGCGCTGCCGGTTAGCCATTATGCTAATGGCCATCAGACCTCAGCGCGGTACGCGCCTGATGTCAGCGAATTCGATGAGGCAGGTTTTAGGCCGCTCTGGGAACAGGACTTTGCAGCCCCGTTTGTGGCCGAGAGTCCATTGCGTATTGCCCTGAGACTGGAAGACATCCTGCCGATTCAGGCTAACAATACCGAGTTGGTCATTGGCCGAATCGAGCTGGTGCAGGTTGACCCAGCTGTTATTACTGAGGACGGCACTGTGGAGATAGCTTCGCTCGACCTGGCTGCCATTACCGGGCTGGATACCTATCATCAGGCCAGCCCGATAGCCAAAATGGCTTATGCCAAAGCGGATAATCCGCCAACACCATTACAGCTTTTTAATGCAGATCAATAGAATGGGTAATTACAGTTGGTAGATCCATTTTTAACCTGTATAAGTAGAAACTAATAAATATGTGCGATTCCAAAAAACCTGCTTCGGCAGGTTTTTGCATTTTGGGACCAAGGTAAAAAAGAATCATTCTCGTTAACTTTTTTGGAGTAATATTATGAAATCAGTCAATCGTCGTGACTTTCTGAAACTTTCCGGAACCACGCTCATTGGCATGACTTTAGGCGGTGTTGCCTTGCGTGCGAATGCTCAGGAGCAGCTCAGTGAAGACGACGCAACCGCTAAAGCACTTAAGTACGTTCACAAATCTACAACCGAAGGCTCAAGTTGCTCAAATTGTATGTACATTCAGGGCGAAGCGGGTCAGGAATGGCGTCCTTGCGCCATCTTCCCCGGCAAACTGGTTAACAGCAAAGGCTGGTGTAGTGCGTGGGTGAAAAAGCCTGGCTAAACGCAGAACAAAAAAGTTTTAACAAGGCGACGTTACCCATGGTGACGTCGCCTTTTTTCATTATTGAGCCGGCTTCTGGTAAGGAGACTGAATACCGTTAACCGATTCAGCCTGTAATCGGTTAGGTAAAAACGCTGGCGTCGCAATAAACTGATTAGCTCTTTCAAATGCCAGACCAGTGTTAAGTACCTGTGCATCCTGCCACTGTCCGCCAATCACACTCAATCCCACCGGTAATTCCTTCACTGTAGTTAGCGGTACAGTAATATGCGGGTAACCGGCTATGGCTGCCAGATAGCCAACCCCAACATAACCTTGTGGCGCATTATCGCCGTATACGGCGTCGATTAAGAAAGCCGGGTTGTTAGACGGCCCAACCAGCACATCCACATCGTATTCGTTTAATAACTTGTCGATCCCCTGCTCGCGGGTTGCACTGCGCACAAGTGCCAGTGCCTGCTGGTAGTCTTCACCGGCCATGCCTTCGGTGGCCGCGGATTTCTCAAAGATTGACTGATCAAATAACTGCATTTCCCGTTTTGACGTGCGATTAAAACCAATCAGTTCGTCCAGATTGGCCACCGGCAAATCAGCGGGTGATGACAACAAATACTCATTCACTGTGGTTTTAAATTCAGCCAGCAATACCAGATAAGATTTGGCTCAAAAATCCTCCGGCTGTTCAAGGCTCTCGATTTCCACTACCTGTGCGCCCAGATCAGTTAGCTTTTCCACGGCCGCATCGACCGCCGCAATAATAGCTGGATTATTGCCCTGCCGATAACGCATAACGCCAATCTTCAGCCCCTGAATATCACCGTTTACTGCCGCCAGTGCACTCGCTTCTGGTCGAGCTTCGGCCTTTGTGGCATCGTCTTGATCGTCCTGCCCGGCCATAACAGAGGCCATCAGCGCGGCGTCTGCAACCGAGCGAGCCATAGGACCGGCCGTATCCTGGGTCACGGAAATCGGCACAATATGTGTGCGTGGGATCAGGCCCACCGTGGGTTTAAACCCTACAATACCGTTCATTGAAGACGGGCAAATAATTGAGCCGTTAGTTTCGGTACCGACGGCAAGCGATGCCAGTCCTGCCGCTACGGCCGCGCCCGATCCTGAAGAAGAACCACAAGCCGTGCGGGAAAGAACGTGAGGATTGCGAGTCAGCCCGCCTACCGCACTCCAGCCACTGATAGAATCCTCTGAACGAAAGTTGGCCCATTCCGACAAATTGGTTTTGCCCAGAATAATCGCCCCGGCATCACGCAAACTGGCTACCAGCGGCGAGTCACGCCGGGTATCATTATTAAGTAATGCCAGTGAGCCGGCCGTGGTAGGCATATCCCGGGTTTCAATATTATCTTTAAGTAATACCGGGATGCCGTGCAGTGGGCCGGTTGCCTCACCGCTGGCGAGCGCTGCATCTTTTGCTTTGGCTTCGGCCAGCGCGTTCGGGTTTACCAGTAAAATACTGTTTATCGTCGGACCGCTTTTATCGATCGACTCAATGCGAGCCAGATAGCCAGTCACCAGCGCTTCGGCAGTTAACTCACCGCGCTTCATTGCCGCTACCTGCTCAGCCACCGGTGCATCCAGCCATTTATTGTCGACTACAGGCTGGGTTTGCGTGGCACAGGATACAACGAAACAGACGAGCAGGATGCTAAGCAGTCTTTGTTTCATATTTCTCTCCGGGCGGACTGTTCCGCTTTGTTATTAGTACTAAAACGTTTTTATTTACCATAAATGAAAAGCGCCACGATCGCTATGCTGTGCAATCGCTGATACCAATTCTTAGCATCCCTGTTAAAATTGCGTTTTTCTGTACTACCGCTGAGGATCCCATGCCCTGGTTACAATTACGAATCGATACATCTGCCGAGTTAGCTGAACAAGTAGGCGGCATGATGAGTGCCAATGGCGCTCAGGCTGTTACCTTTGTGGATGCTAAAGACACCCCGATGTACGAACCCAAACCAGGTGAAGTGATGTTATGGCCGGATACTCAGGTAGTTGGATTATTTGATGCCGCAGACGACATGCCAGCCATTATTAAACGCCTCGAAAAAGCCAGAGTGCTTGGGAAGGATTTTAAATATCGCCTGGAACCGCTGGAAGACAAAGACTGGGAACGGGAGTGGATGGATAACTTCCACCCGATGAAGTTTGGCGAGCGCTTGTGGATATGCCCGAGCTGGCGCGATGTGCCGGAGCCCGACGCAGTGAATGTGATGCTCGACCCGGGTCTGGCATTTGGTACCGGCACGCATCCTACCACCGCCCTGTGTTTACGCTGGCTGGACGGCATAGAGGTAGCCGGTAAAACTGTGGTCGACTTTGGTTGCGGTTCGGGGATCCTGGCTATTGCAGCCTTAAAACTCGGCGCTAAAGAAGTCATTGGAATCGATATCGATCCGCAGGCTTTGCAGGCATCCATGGACAATGCCCAGCGCAACCAGGTGGCCGACCGCTTAAAGGTGTTTTTACCGGCAGACCAACCCTCACTGCAAGCCGATATTGTGATGGCTAATATTTTATCTGGTCCGTTACTGGAACTGCAGGATGTGATTACCGGTTATTGTAAAGCGGATGGCTTGCTGGTGCTTTCCGGTATTCTCGCCGAACAAGTAGAACGAATTGAGCAGGCTTATGCCCGTGATATCACCCTCGATATCAGCGCTATTGATCAGGAGTGGGCACGAGTTTCGGGTCGTCGGCACGGTTAATTATCGACGATACTGGTTGACCTGTCCTAAATGTCAATGTCACAACTTTGACATAAAAACGAAATCTCTTTGTCAATAGTGAACACGTAAATTTTGTGTAATTTTTAGCCTTTTCAAGATTGCAGAAAACGCGTACACTTAGCGCCCCGTTTCAGACAGGTGGTTATTTTCTACGCAAAGTTAGGTTGTTTTTTATGCGAATTGGAACTTACACACTTGATAACAACCTAATGTTAGCACCTATGGCAGGTGTAACAGACAGGCCCTTCAGACAGCTCTGTCGCCGTCTGGGAGCAGGCTTGGTTGTATCGGAAATGCTGAGCAGTAATCCAAGGGTATGGAATACAGCGAAATCCATGCAACGCATGGATCACAGCGGGGAGTCAGGCATTCGTTCTGTGCAGATTGCCGGAGCCGATCCCGACTTAATGGCAGAAGCAGCAAAATTTAATGTTGCCAACGGCGCCCAGATTATTGATATCAATATGGGTTGCCCTGCCAAGAAAGTAAATAAAAAGCTGGCAGGTTCAGCACTACTGCAATACCCGGATTTAGTGGAATCCATTGTTCGGTCGGTGGTAGACGCTGTGTCAGTTCCCGTTACCCTGAAGATCCGTACAGGGTGGGACACGGACAACCGCAATGGGGTGGAGATTGCCCGCATTGCACAGGAAAATGGCATACAGTCACTGGCCGTTCATGGTCGAACCCGTGCCTGTATGTACAAAGGTTTTGCCGAGTATGACACTATCCGCAGTATTAAGCAGGCGGTGTCGATTCCGGTAGTTGCCAATGGTGATATAACTTCACCAGAAAAAGCCAGGGAAGTGCTTGAGTATACTGAAGCTGATGCATTAATGATTGGCCGCGGTGCCCAGGGCAATCCGTGGATATTCAGAGAAGTCTCCCACTTTCTGAATACCGGCGAACGGCTGGCCCCACCATCATTAATGGAACAACATTCGGTGCTTAAAGAACACGTAACAGCGGTTCACGCCTTTTATGGCGAGGAAAACGGTGTTCGTATTGCCCGCAAGCATGTGGGTTGGTATTTGATGGAGCATGATAAGGATCGTCAGTTCCGTAAAGTGTTTAATGCGCTGGAGTCTGCCGAAGAGCAACTGCAGGCCATTGACCACTACTTTAACAACGTGCTGCCTGATGGTGAGGCCCGACAGATCTCACCGGCAGCTTAAGACTGATTAACAAAAGAGCAAGAAAGTATTATGTTCGATCAAAATGTAACTTCTCCTTTTACAACTACTGTAACTACTCCGTCACAAACTCAGGCACAAAAACCACTGCGTGACTCTGTTAAACAAGCAGTCAACAAGTACCTGAAGCAGCTGGACAACACCAACATCGACAACCTGTACGAAATGGTACTGGCCGAAGTTGAAGCGCCTTTACTGGAAGAAGTTATGACTTTCACTCGCGGCAACCAAACCCGCGCAGCAATCATGATGGGCATCAACCGTGGCACACTGCGCAAGAAATTAAAGCAGTATGGCATGAACTAAGCCCTGCGGGCCTGGCCCACATAAGAGCACCTTTCGGTGCTCTTTTTGTTTTAACCGCCCTGTCTGGTTCCGGAGGCAACGGCGGATAAAATAGAGACACTCCGGACACCCACACCATTGTTATTAACCTCATCGAAGCAAAATACCACTATGGAAACACCAAAACCTATCAAACGAGCCCTGTTAAGCGTTTCAGACAAAACCGGCATTGTTGAGTTCGCGACTGCACTGCACGAAGCAGGCGTTGAGCTGCTGTCGACAGGTGGCACCGCCAAGCTACTCGCTGACAAGGGGCTGCCCGTTATTGAAGTGTCAAACTACACAGGACACCCAGAGATTATGGACGGCCGGGTGAAAACCTTACACCCTAAAATTCATGGTGGCATCTTAGCCCGTCGCGGTACCGACGAAGCGGTGATGGCAGAAAATAACATTGGCCCCATCGATTTAGTGGCGGTTAACCTGTATCCGTTTGCGGCCACTGTGGCAAAAGAAGACTGCACCTTAGAAGACGCTATCGAGAATATCGATATCGGCGGACCAACAATGGTACGTGCTGCGGCGAAAAACCACAAAGATGTCACTATCGTGGTGAATGCGGCTGATTACCCACGCATACTCAGCGAAATGCAGGGCAACGAAGGGTCGCTGACCTATAACACCCGCTTCGATTTAGCTATCAAAGCATTCGAGCACACGGCCGAATACGACGGCATGATTGCTAACTACTTCGGTGCACGTCTGGATTCTACCGACTGCGCTGATGACTGCGAGCACGAGCACAGCGAATTCCCGCGGACCTACAATATTCAGGTCAGCAAAAAGCAGGATCTGCGCTACGGCGAAAACAGCCACCAGTCTGCCGCCTTTTATGTTGAAAACGATATTCAGGAAGCCTCGGTTGCTACCGCTACGCAATTAAATGGTAAAGAGCTGTCGTTCAACAACATCGCCGACACCGACGCCGCTTTAGAATGTGTGAAAGAGTTCGACGAACCCGCCTGCGTTATCGTTAAACACGCTAACCCGTGTGGTGTGGCACTGGGTGAAAATATTCTTGAAGCCTATGACCGCGCTTTTAAAACCGACCCAACCTCTGCGTTTGGCGGCATTATCGCGTTTAACCGCGAGCTGGATGCTACCACCGCGCAGGCCATTATCGACCGTCAGTTTGTTGAAGTGATCATCGCGCCATCGGTATCGCAAGCTGCGACTGAGATTGTGGCCACCAAGAAAAACGTACGCCTGCTGGTTTGCGGTGACTGGGCTGGCCAGTTAACTGAAGGGTACGACTTTAAACGGGTTAACGGCGGCCTGCTGATCCAGGAACGTGACTTTGGCATGGTTGATATGGAAGACCTGAAAGTAGTGACTAAGGTACAACCCACCGAAGCACAACTGCGTGACCTGATGTTCTGCTGGAAAGTGGCCAAGTACGTTAAATCTAACGCCATTGTTTACTGTAAAGACAGCATGACCATTGGTGTGGGCGCTGGCCAGATGAGCCGCGTGTATTCAGCCAAGATTGCCGGCATTAAAGCGGCGGATGAAGATCTGGAAGTGGCTGGCTCAGTCATGGCTTCTGACGCGTTCTTCCCGTTCCGCGACGGCATTGATGCCGCCGCAGCGGCTGGCATTAAAGCCGTTATCCAACCGGGTGGCTCTATGCGTGACGATGAAGTTATCGCCGCGGCAGACGAGCACGGCATTACCATGGTGTTTACCGGCATGCGTCACTTCCGTCACTAATTCAGCATACGCTGTGTAACGTGTTTTTGCGTTGGCCTGACATCACGAATGTAAAAATTTTGTGTTAGGCTACCGCAATAGTGATTGCTCATTAAACGATCTGATGAGCAATGCAGTATAAACCACACGTTGTTAATGACAGAAGGGAAATACCAATGCGTAAATCTGCGGTTCTATTACTTGCCAGCTTACTGGCGACACCGGCTTTTACAGCCAATGCCGATGCCATTGCTGATGCAGTAGCCAGCGATACACGTTCGAGCCAGGAGCGTCTGCGTGACGAATACCGTCACCCTCAGCAAACCCTGCGCTTTTTTGATGTTCAGCCTGACATGACCGTGGTGGAAATTCTGCCAGGCGGTGGCTGGTACTCAAACATCCTCGCGCCATTATTGGAAGAAGACGGTAAACTGGTTGCCGCTCACTTTAATGTGAAAGCAGACTCTCCCAGTTACTACAACCGCCTGTTAGCCAGCTTTAAAGAAAAAATGGCCAGTGATGGACCGTTTAACGCAGTCGAGCTAACCGCTTTTGATCCGCTTGAGCAACTCGATGTTGCCAAAGCTGGCAGTGCCGATCGCGTACTGACATTCCGTAACGTGCACAACTGGTATATGGCCGATAAAAAGGACGGCGTGGCAAACGCCATGAAAACCTTTTTTAAAGCACTGAAACCAGGCGGTATGTTGGGTGTTGTCGATCACCGTTTACCGGAATCTGATGCCGACGATAAAATGGAATCATCCGGCTACATGAAACAATCATACGTGATTGAGATGGCAGAAAAAGCGGGCTTTGAACTGGTCGCAAGTAGCGAGATTAACGCTAACGCAATGGATACTGCAGATCATCCACGGGGTGTCTGGACACTGCCACCAAGCCTGCGCCTTGGCGACGAAAAACGCGCTCACTATCTGGCCATTGGTGAAAGTGACCGAATGACCCTAAAATTTATGAAACCTGAATAACTTTACGGAACACTCTTAATGAAGGTACTTGTAATTGGCGGTGGTGGCCGCGAACACGCGCTGGCCTGGAAAGCGTCTCAATCGATTGGCGTCACCGACGTTTTTGTTGCACCGGGTAATGCCGGCACAGCCACCGAAGCGGGCTTAACTAATGTTGATATTTCAGCGACTAACGTAGAAGCATTGGTGGCATTTGCCAAAGAAAACGCTATCGGACTCACCATCGTTGGTCCGGAAGCGCCATTGGTAATAGGTGTGGTAGATGCTTTTGAGGCTGAAGGTCTTAAGATCTTCGGGCCAAGCAAAGGCGCTGCGCAGCTGGAAGGCTCTAAAGCCTTTACCAAGGATTTCCTGGCTCGCCACAAAATCCCAACCGCTGATTACCAGAACTTCACCGAGATTGAGCCAGCGCTGGCTTATGTGCGTGAAAAAGGCGCGCCTATCGTAGTGAAGGCCGACGGCCTGGCGGCGGGTAAAGGGGTGATTGTTGCTATGACCCTGCAAGAAGCCGAAGACGCCATTAAAGACATGCTGGCTGGCAACGCCTTTGGTGAAGCCGGTAGCCGTGTGGTTATCGAGGAATTCCTTGACGGTGAAGAAGCGTCTTTCATTGTCATGGTCGATGGCAAAAACGTTTCGGCGTTTGCCACCAGCCAGGATCACAAGCGTATGGGTGACGGTGATACCGGCCCTAACACTGGCGGTATGGGCGCTTACTCACCGGCACCGGTTGTAACGCCAGACATCCACCAGCGAATTATGGACGAAGTGATTTATCCCACTGTTAATGGCATGGCAGAAGAAGGGTATCCGTACACCGGCTTTTTGTATGCCGGCCTGATGATTATGGCCGACGGCACGCCTAAAGTGATTGAGTATAACTGCCGCTTCGGCGACCCGGAAACCCAGCCTATCATGCTACGTTTACAGTCAGATCTGGTGGCGCTCTGCCTGAAAGCCTGTGACGGTGAGCTGGAAGGTATTGAGATCGACTTCGACTCCCGCGCTGCCGTTGGTGTAGTGCTGGCTGCCGGTGGGTATCCTGCCGATTATGCCAAAGGCGATGTGATCTCAGGCTTAGACGAAGCCGCGAAACTGGACGGCAAAGTATTTCATGCAGGCACTGCATTGAAAGACGGTGCAGTCGTCACCAGCGGTGGCCGCGTGCTATGTGCCACGGCGCTGGGTAACAGTGTTACCGAAGCTCAACAACAAGCCTATCAACTAGTCAAAGCCATTGACTGGAAAGATGTTTACTTCCGCAATGATATTGCCTACCGGGCAATGGCGCGGGAACAGGCTGGATTAGCCAAATAAAGTAAGAAAATAACAAGCCGCTCCACAGAGCGGCTTTTTTCTGTCTGAGTCACCAGCAAGCCTGAAATCATGGCCTTATTTCTGGGTCACCGGTTTCTTATTAAAGCGGTTAACCATGTTACCTGTAAATGCCCATACCATTACGCCGCCCCAGGCGATCAAAGAAAAACCGGCCGGTATGCACGCCAGGGCAATTAACTTTAGCTGTTTACGGTTAAACATCATTGCCACCATGGCCGGTAAAAACCACACAAATAGCACCGATGCACCCACAACGGCAAACTGAGCCGGTGAAGTATTGTCGAAAAGCTGCGTTAAAAATTCCATTATCCTATATCCTGTAAGTAAGAGGGTTATACAGGTAGTCTTCCATGGTGCAGAAAAATTACACTGTTTCGCTAAATACCAAAAAATTGTGATAGCTCAAGCCTGCTCACCGGCCAGACTTGCTCAACATGAGTGCTAACGGGTAGAGTAAAACAGGAGTACTGAGGAGTTTTAATGAGCGACCAGCCAATTCGCAACCGTATTTATCATATTCTTGAGCCCCATCGTAAAGGCGATCACCTTAGCCGGGCATTCGACCTGTTCCTGATTGTCCTTATCCTGCTCAATACTGTGGCGGTTATGGCGTCAACGGTAGAGTCACTGCACCGGCAATGGCACACTCAACTCTATGCATTTGAGATCTTTTCGGTTTTGGTGTTTACCCTGGAGTATTTAGCCCGGGTATGGAGCGCCACCAGTGCACCGCAAACCGCAAGCTACCGCCAGGCGCCATACAGTAAATCCTGGCAACAGCGTTTACGCTACATGTTTACGCCCATGGCACTGGTGGATCTAGCTGCGATACTGCCCTTTTACCTGAGCATGTTCATGGCCTTTGATTTGCGTATTTTACGGTTATTGCGACTTACAAGGCTGATAAAACTCGGTCGTTACTCCCGTTCAGTCAACCTGCTGTACACCGTTATTCGTAAAGAGCTACGCGTGCTTGCGGCGGCGGTATCGGTTTTGGTTATCGTAATGGTGCTCGCTGCCACCGGCATGTATTACATAGAACAACGCGCCCAACCAGAAGCCTTTGGCAGCATTCCGGCCGCACTCTGGTGGGCAATTAATACGCTGACCACCGTAGGCTACGGCGACGTAACGCCGATTACGCCACTGGGTAAGATATTCAGCGGAGCGATCACCATTTTAGGCGTAGGCATATTCGCCCTACCTGCAGGTATTCTCGCCTCCCGTTTATCAGAACAGTTACGCTTGCGTCGTGATACTTTTCGCAAGCATGTGATGGAAGTCATTGCCGATGGCAGCTTATCACCGCATGAATTGTCTCGCTTAAATCAGCTCCGGGAAACCCTTGGATTGGACGATGATCAGGCGAATTTATTAATTGATATTGCGCAGGAATATAGTCAGCAAAACCTGCGCTCAACCCCTTATTCGTACTGCCCTCACTGCGGCAAATCACTACCGGTCCGGCAGGAACCGGATTCGCATCAGGGTTGATTATTGGCGCTCACCGGCTTATAAATAGGGATTATCTTATTGAGTATCTGACACAGGCCAACTAAGAGTCTGGTATTTCGGATCACCATCAGCCCAAAAAGAGCGCGCATGTCGGTAAAACATCCCATTATTGCTATTACCGGTTCATCTGGTTCCGGCACCACAACCACCACCAATGCGATTCGGCATATATTTCGCAACCTGAAAATTGATGCGGCTTATGTTGGCGGCGACAGCTTCCACCGTTTTACCCGTCCGGAAATGGAAGTAGAAATACGTAAAGCGCAGGAACAAGGGCGTCACATCAGCTACTTTGGCCCAAAAGCCAATGATTTCTCGTTGCTCGAAACTTTATTCAGCCAATACGCTGAAGATGGCACTGGCCGGTTTCGCCAGTATTTGCATACCTTCGATGATGCCGTGCCATTTAATCAGATGCCAGGCACCTTTACACCCTGGCAGGAATTACCTAACGATACGGATTTATTGTTTTACGAAGGGTTACATGGCGGCGTAAAAACCGAAGACATCGACGTGTCTCAGTATGTAGATTTACTGGTCGGCATGGTGCCTATTGTTAACCTGGAGTGGATTCAAAAGATCGTGCGCGATACCACCGATCGGGGCCATTCCCGGGAAGCGGTGATGAGCAGCATTGTGCGTGGTCTGGACGATTACTTCCATTATATTACGCCACAGTTTTCCCGCACCCACATTAACTTTCAACGCGTTCCCACGGTAGATACCTCAAACCCGTTCAGCGCCCGAGAAATACCCACTCAGGATGAAAGCTTCGTGGTGGTGCGTTTCCGCCGTGAAATGAAAAACGTCGACTTCCCTTACCTGCTGCAAATGATCGACGGCTCCTTTATGTCGCGCATCAACACACTGGTGGTACCGGGCGGTAAGATGGGCCTGGCCATGGAGTTAATCTTAACGCCACTGATTGAAGATTTGATGAAGCGCAAGAAAAGCCGGGGCTATCAAATGGATTGGGTGCAGTAGCACAAAAATGTTGAAACCAGTTGCTTACCAAAGTCATCGAATTCGATGACTTTGAAATAATAATTATTTAGCGGTTCACAACCAATTTCGAATAAGACGCCGCATCGCTGTACCCCTACAGCTCAAGCGCGGCGAATATCTGCTCGGAGACAAATTTAGTATAGTCACTCCTTTCAACCTGTTTAATTTTTAATCTCCCTTTTATTAAACCCGTCGAATTCAACGGGTTTAAAAGTCTAGCGCTAAGGTCGTAAGACCAAAGTATTTAATAACCAAAATGAATACTAACTATTAACGCCTGACAACGCTTATTCACCGCTTAGCCCTTTACTGACGAGGGCTTCGCCGTAAAATACGGCCACTGAAATTGCGGAATCCCCCTCATGATAGATACCATTCTTATTACCCTGGCCGCCCTGGCCCTGCTTGGCGTGATGTTCGAAGAAGTCCTGCATATCAACAAGGCAAAGATCACCCTGTTTTTTGGCACGCTGGCCTGGATGATTCTTTTTATCTCTGCCGACAGCCCGGCCTCAACCGACGCGGTTAACGAAGGCTTACTGCATAACATTACCGAAATCTCCACCCTGTGGTTATTCCTGGTGGCGGCCATGACCTTTGTGGCCTATCTCAACCGTAAGGGGCTGATTGCCAATATGCTGAACCTGGTGATGCCAACCAACATTTCACTCAAAAAGCTGATGTTGATAACCGCACTGTTCAGTTTTTGCTTTTCCTCGCTGGCAGATAACATTACCGCTACGCTGGTGTCTATCGCCATGGTGCTATCATTGGGACTGCCGTTTAATCAAACCATGCGCTTTGCGGTACTGGTGGTCTTCGCGGTTAATTCCGGTGGCGTGTCGCTGATTACCGGTGATGTCACCACTTTGATGATCTTTATGCAGAATAAAGTCACCATTACCCAGCTGTTCTGGCTGTTGGTGCCTTCCTTCCTGGCCGTCATGGTACTCACCGGATTACTAAGCATCGGCATGACCGGCAAGGTAAAAATTCGTAAAACGACCTATGCCACCAATACTATCGATTATGTAATCGCCGGTATTTTCTTAACCACCATTATCTCAACGCTTATCCTTAACGTGTTATATGCCATTCCGCCCATGCTGACTTTTCTCGCGGGTATGGCGATTATGTTTCTGGTAGCCAACCACATGGGCGAAGATGACGATCAGGACCCCATTATGGATTACATCCGCTACATAGAGTTTGATACCTTGTTGTTCTTCCTGGGAGTGCTGCTGTTAGTGGGTATGCTGGAGCATATCGAAGCCTTGCACTCGCTGCTTTACCTGTACCAGGTCTTCCCGCCGTTGATTGCCAATTATGTGATGGGTGCAACCTCCGCACTAATCGATAACGTACCGCTAACGGCGGCGTTGCTTAAGGCCAATATCGGCATGTCGGTGAGTGAATGGATGTTACTGACCTATGCCGTAGGCGTAGGCGGCTCGCTGCTCATCATCGGCTCGGCAGCCGGGATTGTGACCATGAGTAAAGTAAAGGGCCTGAGCTTCGCCCGTTATGGCAAGTACTTCCTGCTGTTGCTTATTGCCTATTCCGTTGGCTATGCACTGGTTTATGGAGTAGCCACGTATATCATGCCCGGCGTTGCCTGAATTACACGCCTGACACGCTTTGTAACAATCCGTGCCGGTTCGAAACATCTGAGCACTTTTGTCCGGTATCACTTAGGGTTATAGTGATACCGGAACGCGGTTGTCAGTGAGGCAGAAATGGGTCAGGAAACATCAAAAATATTAGTCGTCGATGACGATATGCGGTTACGTAGCTTGCTTGAGCGCTACCTGGTAGAGCAGGGTTTTCAGGTAAGAAGCGCGGCGAATGCCGAGCAGATGGACCGCCTGTTAGAACGTGAAAACTTTCATTTGATGGTCCTTGATCTGATGCTGCCCGGTGAAGATGGCCTGTCTATTTGCCGCCGTATGCGTCAGGCAGAAAGCAAGATGCCCATTATTATGTTAACCGCCAAGGGCGATGAGGTCGATCGCATAATCGGCCTGGAAATGGGCGCCGACGACTACCTGCCAAAGCCTTTTAATCCACGGGAACTGCTTGCCCGCGCTAAGGCAGTACTGCGTCGTCAGACACACGAGGCCCCCGGCGCACCATCCATGGAAGAGCAAATTGTCGAGTTTGGCAGTTACCGGTTAAACCTGGCCACCCGCGAAATGACCGACGACGGCAAATCCCTGTCGCTTACCAGCGGCGAATTTGCAGTATTAAAATCACTGGTCACTCACCCACGTGAGCCGTTGTCCCGTGACAAACTAATGAATCTGGCCAGAGGCCGTGACTACAGCGCTCTGGAACGCAGCATCGATGTTCAGGTATCCCGCCTGCGCCGTATGCTGGAAGAAGATCCAGCCAATCCACGTTACATCCAGACGGTATGGGGTTTAGGTTATGTGTTCGTGCCGGATGGCGCGGTTGCCCAGTAACATAACCTGTGCGATTACTCCCTAAAAGCGCCTTTGGCCAAACCGTACTGCTGATTGGCGTTTTATTGTTGATCAACCAGGTCGTCTCTTACCTGTCGGTCACCATGTATTTTATCCGGCCCAGTTACGAGCAAATCAACAGCCTGATTGCCACCCAGGCTGCCACACTCAAAACTCACGTGGACGAACTCAACGACCCGGAATACCTGCGTACCTTAAAAGCCCAAACCGGTATTCGCATTTTTACTGATACCGAAGCAAAGGCTGCCAGATTGGGGCAGGCTACCTTTTATCAGTTTATGTCTGCCCAGGTCACCGAGCAGTTGGACGAAAAAGCCGAAGTGCGCATTAGTGCGCCCCAGCTTGATCAGCAATCCACGCCTTATTATGTCTGGATCAAAATCGCCAGCCTGCCAGACAATTGGATCCGCGTACCGGTGTACGGCTTAAGTGAAGCCAATATCTTCCCATTAACCCTGTATCTGTTGCTAATTGGTATTTTAAGTGTGGGTGGCGGCTGGCTGTTTGTATTTCGCCTTAACCGGCCATTGAGCGCACTGCAGCGCGCCGCAATCAAAGTGGGCAGGGGTCAGTTTCCGCCACCGCTGAAAGAAGATGGCACCAGCGAAATGATTGAGGTAACCAAAGCGTTTAACCGCATGAACCAGGGGATAAAGCAGTTAGAGCATGATCGCATGGTAATGACGGCGGGGATTTCCCACGACCTGCGCACCCCTCTTACCCGTATTCGCCTGGCCACCGAAATGCTGCCCGAGGATCAGGACTGGGTGAAAGAAGGCATCGTCAGCGACATCGAAGACATGAATGCAATTATCGATCAGTTCATCGAGTATGCCCGGCAGGAACAACAGGAACGCCAGACCATTGCCAACCTGAACCCGTTAATTACCGAATTAACCGATGCCCGTAATACCAATCAGCAGTTTAATCCTTCCGCGGAAGACCGTCAGTCTATTCACCTCGAGCTCAACCCACTGCCGAATATTCCATTGCGTAAAGTCGCCCTCAAACGGGTGTTGGATAATCTGATTGAAAACGCCTTCCGCTACGGTAGTAACCATATAGAAATCACCACCTATTTCGACAAAAAGCAAAACCGGGTGGTCTGTAAAGTACGGGATTTTGGTCAGGGCATTCCTGAGGATAGTCTGGAAAACGTCTTCCGTCCCTTCTCTCAGGGCGACTCAGCCCGCAACTCCGGCGGTTCAGGGCTGGGACTGGCCATCACCAAGCGTATTATCGAGATGCATGGCGGGCAGATTAACCTGCGTAATCACCCCGAAGAAGGCCTGATTGCTGAGTTCTGGCTGCCCAGCGAGGGGCTGTAAAACTGCGGCCTAGCCTTGCTTAATAATACGACTGTAAAACCAGGTGGCACTCCAGAGTAGCACCGCCGCCATTGGTACTGCCCAGTAAGCCACTCCAATAGACGCTATCCCGGCCCAGGCGCCGGTACTAAGCGACACCAACTGCACCCCCATGGCATTACCAAGAATGGTTATTCCTGATAGCAAAGGACCTTTTTCGCTGTCGATATTCATAGCAGCAGAGAGGATTAGCGGGAAGAGCCCGCCGAGCCCCAGACCAAGCAGGAAGTTGCCGAGCATTATCAGCATAAAAGTATCCCCCAGCTTGGCAATAATGGCACCCGCCAGCAGCATGGTGACCAGCACCATCATCAACCGGTGTACGCTGAACCAGCGTAAAAACCAGGCAAAGCTTAACCGACTCAGCGCCATCCCGCCGGTAAAGCCAGCCAATAACAAACGGGCGGCATCGCCATCGAAACCCAGTCCCTGCTGCGCATAACTCACAAACCAGTTAACCGTACCAAATTCCACCGCACCATAACCAAAACTGGCGACAGCCAGCAATAGAAACACCGGTTGACGCATGATAGTGGCAAATGCCAGGGTTTGTTTAGGCGCTGATTCCTGCTGTTTCTCAACCGGTAATTTTGCATTGGCATTGCGCACACTTAAGAAAGTAAAGAGCGCCAGAATAAGCCACAAACCGGCCAGAAAGTGCAGCGGCAAGCGCCAGTTAGCCTGCCACAAAAAGATCAGCGACACGTAAAAAGACGCCACCAACGTGCCCAGGCTGAACATAAAATCCATAATGCCCATCATGGCAAAGCGCTTTTCCACGTAGAGCTGGGCGATAACCGTATGGCCGATGGTGATTTTACAGGAGCTCAGTACCCCAACAATGAACACGATAACCAGCAATCCCGGCCAGTTTGGCATTAAGCCGGCAATAACGATGAACAGGGCATTCACCAGCGACAAACTGGCAAATAATGGCAAAAACTCAAATCGAGACGCATATTTGCCACCAATAATCGCGCCCATCATCATGCCCAGTGAAAACAGCGTAAACAACGCGCCGCTCACAAAACTGCTCATGGTCAGCTCTGCCGCCATACGAGGCAGCAGGATCCCCCACATCAGCAACAGGATGCCGAGCAGAAAAAAGCCGCTGAATATTACGGTGGTGGCCAGGGTTCGATTCATTGGTTCTCCGTCAGACGTGTCGGTCCGGCTCCCATATACAAACCGGCTACCTTAGCAATAACATCGAATCTGTGGGGACATCAATAAGAATTCGTATGCAGCGCGTGATTTCGTTAATGTACTTAACAAATCTGGTAATCACCGCTGCATGTCGATGTAAGCGGGGGAAAGGGTTGACTGCGTTCGGTTATCCGTGGCCGCGCACCAGACTTTCCAGGCGCGCCAGCTCTTGTTCCAGTGAATTCACCGGCATCGCAATGCCAGCCTGGGTATACCAGTAGCGGGCATTAAACTCATCACCTTCAACCCGGTGCAGATAGCCATGGATCAGGCAGGAAAATTCATCACTGTAATCCTGAACCAGATCGTGTGAGCCATCCCAGTCACCGGCTCTGGCCAGCTCAAGCGCTTTAATGTGAAAATCAGCCATCAATAAACCGCTTATTGAGAGGCTTCTGGTGCGCTGTTGTAGCCACTTTTTAACGCCTCCACGTCAATTTCGTCGAAGCGATACTCTGTGTGGCAGTACTGACAGTTCATGTTGATTGAGCCTTCTTCTTTAATAATCGCCAGCAGTTCCGCTTTGTCGATGTTACGCAATGCTTCGGCGCTGCGTTCCCGTGAACAAGTGCAGGCAAAGGTCACTGCTTCCGGTGCATACACTTCCACGGTTTGCTCGTGATACAGGCGGTACAATACATCCTGAGCAGGTAACGCAAACAGCTCTTCAGCGGTCATGGTTTCAGTTAAAGTACACAGGTGCTCAAATTCACTGTCGGCAGTCACATTAGTGGCTTCACTACTGGTTGGTACTACCTGTAAAAACATCCCGGCTACCTTAGGCGCGTCCTTGTCTGCTAAGTCAGTATGGATAAATACGCGGGTTGCCAATTGCTCTGAGCGCTCGAAGTAATCTTCAATACAGCCCGCCAGCGAGCCTTTATCGAGCGCCACAACGCCCTGATAACGCTCTCCTTCGGTAGGCGTAATGGTAATAACCAGGACAGCATTAGCCACCAGTTCGGCGAAGCTGGCAGTCGATAAATCGGCTTCCTCATCCCAGCGGGCCACGCCCCGAAGGGTTTGTTCGTGGGTCGCATTAACTACGGCATAACGCACTTTACCCTGGCTTTGAATTTGTAGCCCTACTTCACCTTCAAATTTGAGGGTAGCGGTTAACAAACTGGTGGCTGCGGCCATCTCGGCCAGCAGTTGCTGGATGGCCAACGGATAGTCGGTGCTATGCACGATTGGCTTTAACGTGTCCTGCAATCTAACCAATTCACCGCGCACGCTGGCGTCAGTGAATAAATAACGATGTAACTGATCAAACTGATTCATGGTATTTCCTGTCTTTCACCAGTGTTATCACTGATGTTTAAATTTAATAAGTTCGCGACGCTGCTTTTTGTCCGGCCGGCTTTCCGGTCGCGGATTATGGAAGCTTTGCATTTTTCGCGCCTGCTGATTTTCTTCGCGTTTGGCCACACTTTCTGGCGTCTCTTCATATAATAGCTGAGCGTCCTTCGCCGGCAGGCGTTTTTCAGAAACATCCTGAATTATGAGCTCTTTTACATCCCAGCCGGCGGGCACCCGAATAGCCGCGCCGGGCTCAACAATTTTACCGGGTTTGCTTTTTTGCCCATTGTAGTGAACTTTTCCGGCCTGAATCAGGTCTCTTGCCAGTGCACGGGTTTTGGTTAACCTCGCTGCCCAGAGCCATTTGTCCAGCCGGACCTTTAGTTCATTAGTTGCATCATTAGTTGCATCATTAGCCATCGGTTGTTCTCATGCGTT